>NC_010002.1:0-722500 GCF_000018665.1 Delftia acidovorans SPH-1
AACTAGACTTCGACAATGACAGAGGAACCTACGAACGATGCAGGCCAGGGCCTGTGGCAAGTCTGCGTTGAGCAACTGGGGCAGGAAATGCCCGAACAGCAGTTCAACACCTGGATCAAGCCCCTGACCGCGCACGTCGCCGAAGACTTCTCCAAAGTCACCGTCTACGTGGCCAACCGCTTCAAGCTCGACTGGATCCGCGCCCAATATGCAGGCCGCATCTCGGCCATGCTGGAGTCGCTCTATGGCCAGCCGGTGACGCTTGAGTTGGCACTTGCTCAGCGGGAAAGCGTTGTGCGGACTTACGTCCGCCCCTCCTCCAGCGAGCGCTCGGCCCCACCGGAAACCATCGTCACCTCGGTGCCCACGGTCACCAGCGAAGACGCGGCAGCGCCCGTCTTTCGCACGCGCCTGAACGCCGCGCTGACCTTCGAGACCCTGGTGGAAGGTACGGCCAACCGCATGGCACGCTCGGCCGCCATGCATGTGGCGGGCTCGCCCGGACACCTGTACAACCCGCTGTTCATCTACGGCGGCGTGGGCCTGGGCAAGACCCACCTGGTGCATGCCGTGGGCAACAAGCTGCTGGCCGACAAGCCCGACGCCAAAGTTCTCTACATCCATGCCGAGCAGTTCGTCTCGGATGTGGTCAAGGCCTACCAGCGCCGCACCTTTGACGAATTCAAGGAGCGTTACCACTCGCTGGATCTGCTGCTGATCGACGACGTGCAGTTCTTCGCCAACAAGGACCGCACGCAGGAGGAGTTCTTCAACGCCTTCGAGGCGCTGCTGGCCAAGAAGAGCCACATCGTGATGACCTCGGACACCTATCCCAAGGGTCTGGCGAACATCCACGAGCGGCTGGTATCGCGCTTCGACTCCGGGCTGACGGTGGCCATCGAGCCGCCCGAGCTGGAGATGCGCGTGGCCATCCTGATCAACAAGGCCCGCGCCGAGAACGCCGAGATGCCCGAGGAAGTCGCCTTCTTCGTGGCCAAGAACGTGCGCTCCAACGTGCGCGAGCTCGAAGGCGCGCTGCGCAAGATCCTGGCCTATTCGCGCTTCAACCAGAAGGAAGTCTCCATCCAGCTGGCCCGCGAGGCCCTGCGTGATCTGCTGTCCATCCAGAACCGCCAGATCAGTGTGGAGAACATCCAGAAGACGGTGGCCGACTACTACAAGATCAAGGTGGCCGACATGTACAGCAAGAAGCGCCCGGCCAGCATCGCCCGGCCGCGCCAGATTGCCATGTACCTGGCCAAGGAATTGACCCAGAAGAGCCTGCCCGAGATCGGCGAGCTGTTCGGCGGGCGCGACCACACCACCGTGCTGCACGCGGTGCGCAAGATCGCCGGCGAACGCCAGCAACTGACCGAGCTGAACCAGCAGCTGCACGTGCTGGAGCAAACTCTCAAAGGTTGATGAAAACTCCCCCGTTCTGGTCGTATGTACGCGGCAAAATGGGGGATTCGAGCGGCAAGAGGGGGCTCATTTGTGAGCCGCCGCTCCTACCGAGACCCGCATCCTTAAATCAGAGGTTGACATGATCGTCCTGAAAGCCACACAAGACAAAGTTCTCGCGGTCCTGCAATCGGTGTCCGGCATCGTCGAACGCCGCCACACGTTGCCCATCCTGGCCAACGTGCTGATCAAGAAGACCGGCAACGCATTGCAGCTGACCACCAGCGACCTGGAAATCCAGATCCGCACCACCGCCGAGCTCGGCGGCGACACCGGCGACTTCACCACCACCGTGGGCGCGCGCAAGCTGATCGACATCCTCAAGACCATGCCCGGCGACCAGACCGTGAGCCTGGAGACCCAGCAGGCCAAGATGGTGCTCAAGGGCGGCAAGAGCCGCTTCACGCTGCAGACCCTGCCGGCCGAGGACTTCCCGCTGGTTCAGGAGGCTGCGGCCTTCGGCCCTTCGTTCAGCGTGCCGCAGAAGGTGCTCAAGGACCTGCTGGGCCAGGTCTCCTTCGCCATGGCCGTGCAGGACATCCGCTACTACCTCAACGGCATCCTGTTCGTGGCCGAGGGCAAGCAGCTGTCCCTGGTGGCCACCGACGGCCACCGCCTGGCGTTCGCAAGCAGCCAGCTGGACGTGGAAGTGCCCAAGCAGGAAGTGATCCTGCCGCGCAAGACCGTGCTGGAGCTGCAGCGCCTGCTGTCGGATGCCGGTGGCGAGAACCAGCCCCACATCGAGATGCAGTTCGCCAACAACCAGGCCAAGTTCACCTTCGGCGGCATGGAGTTCGTGACCAAGCTGGTCGAGGGCAAGTTCCCCGACTACAACCGTGTCATCCCGCGCAACCATACCAACAGCGTGACCCTGGGCCGCGCCCCGCTGCTGGCAAGCCTGCAGCGCACGGCCATCATGACCAGCGACAAGTTCAAGGGCGTGCGCCTGACGGTGGAGCCCGGCACCTTGCGCGTGGCGTCCAACAACGCCGAGCAGGAAGAGGCCATGGACGAGCTGGACATCGACTACGGTGGCGACACCATCGAGATCGGCTTCAACGTCACCTACCTGATCGACGCCCTGTCCAACATGAGCCAGGACATGATCAGGATCGACCTGCAGGACGGCAACAGCTCGGCCCTGCTGACCATCCCCGAGAACGACAGCTTCAAGTACGTCGTGATGCCCATGCGCATCTGACCGCGCGCCACACGACACCGATGCCTGACACATTGCGCAGCCCCTGCACCCGCCGCCCGGTGGCACAAGCCGGTGCAAGGCGCGCAACCACCCTACCCGACTCGTAGCCCGCAGCGCGCGTCCCTACGCACCGCGCCAGCGGCCGAATCGAACATTTTCAAGCGAAGCGACAGCTTCCGACGGAACTACCCCAGGGCCTTCCATGACCGACGAGAACAAGCCAGAAAACCAGACCATTGCCCCCGAAGGCTCAGACTCCAGCGGCTATGGCGAAGGCGCGATCCAGATCCTCGAAGGCCTGGAGGCCGTGCGCAAGCGCCCCGGCATGTACATCGGCGATACCTCCGATGGCACGGGCCTGCACCACCTGGTCTTCGAAGTGGTGGACAACTCCATCGACGAAGCCCTGGCCGGCTACTGCGACGACATCCTGGTCACCATCCATGCCGATGGCTCCCTGTCCGTCATCGACAACGGCCGCGGCATCCCCACGCGCGTGAAGATGGACGACAAGCACGAGCCCAAGCGCTCGGCGGCCGAGATCGCCCTCACCGAACTGCACGCGGGCGGCAAGTTCAACCAGAACAGCTACAAGGTCTCGGGCGGCCTGCACGGCGTGGGCGTGTCCTGCGTGAACGCGCTGTCCATCTGGCTCAAGCTCAACGTGCGCCGCGATGGCGAGGTCTACGAAATCGACTTCTCGCGCGGCCACGTGCAGAACCGCCCGATCGAGATCGTGGACGGCGTCGAGGTCTCGCCCATGCGCGTGGTCGGCAAGAGCGACAAGCGCGGCACCAAGGTCCACTTCCTGCCCGACACGGAAATCTTCACGCAGAACCATGAGTTCCGCTACGAGATCCTGGCCAAGCGCCTGCGCGAACTGTCCTTCCTGAACAACGGCGTGCGCATCCGCCTCAAGGACGAGCGCGACGGCCGCGAAGACGACTTCTCCGGCGCCGGCGGCGTCATGGGATTCGTGCAGTTCATCAACGCCAACAAGAAGGTGCTGCATCCCACGGCCTTCCACGCCAACGGCACGCGTCCTGCGGAAAGCTACGGCGGCATCCCCGGCACCGAGATCGGCGTCGAAGTCGCCATGCAGTGGAACGACAGCTATGCCGAGCAGGTGCTGTGCTTCACCAACAACATCCCGCAACGCGACGGCGGCACCCACCTGACGGGCCTGCGCGCCGCCATGACGCGCGTGATCGGCAAGTACATCGAGCAGAACGAACTGGCCAAGAAGGCCAAGGTCGAGGTCAGCGGCGACGACATGCGCGAAGGCCTGTGCTGCGTGCTGTCCGTCAAGGTGCCCGAACCCAAGTTCAGCAGCCAGACCAAGGACAAGCTGGTCTCCAGCGAAGTGCGCGCGCCCGTGGAGGACATCGTCGCCAAGGCGCTGACCGACTACCTGGAAGAAAAGCCCAACGACGCCAAGATCCTGTGCAGCAAGATCGTCGATGCCGCGCGTGCCCGCGAGGCCGCGCGCAAGGCCCGCGAGATGACGCGCCGCAAGGGCGTGCTCGACGGCATGGGCCTGCCCGGCAAGCTGGCCGACTGCCAGGAAAAAGACCCGGCGCTGTGCGAGATCTACATCGTCGAGGGTGACTCCGCCGGCGGCTCCGCCAAGCAAGGGCGCGACCGCAAGTTCCAGGCCATCCTGCCGCTGCGCGGCAAGATCCTGAACGTGGAAAAGGCCCGCTACGAAAAGCTGCTGACCAGCAACGAAATCGTCACCCTGATCACGGCCCTGGGCACCGGCATCGGCAAGGCCACGGCCGAATCGGGCAAGAGCGGCAGCGACGACTTCGACCCCAACAAGCTGCGCTACCACCGCATCATCATCATGACCGACGCGGACGTGGACGGCGCCCACATCCGCACCCTGCTGCTGACCTTCTTCTACCGCCAGATGCCGGACCTGGTCGAGCGCGGCCACATCTACATCGCCCAGCCGCCGCTGTACAAGGTCAAGAACGGCAAGGAAGAGCTGTACATCAAGGACGGCCCCGCGCTCAACCAGTACCTGCTGCGCATCGCGCTGATGAACGCCAGCGTCAGCACCGGCGGTGCCAACCCGCGCACGCTGGACGGCGAGGAACTGGCCAAGCTGGCCAACATGCACCTGGCTGCCGAGACCGTCATCGACCGTCTGTCCAACTTCATGGATGCCGAGGCCCTGCGCGCCATCGCCGACGGCGTGCAGATCACGCTGGACAGCATCGAGGCGGCACAGGCCTGTGCCCCCATCCTGGAGGCCAAGCTGCGCGAGTTGACCACCACGGGCGTGCCCGCCGAGGTCACGGCCGAAATCGATCCAGTCTCCGAAAAGCCCGTGCTGCGCATCAGCCGCCACCACCACGGCAACATCAAGAGCTCCATCCTCACCCAGGAGTTCGTGCGCAGCCACGACTACGCCGCGCTGGCCGACGAAGCCCAGAACTTCAACGGCCTGCTGGGCGAAGGCGCCAAGGTCACGCGTGGCGAAGGCGAAAAGGCCAAGAGCGACAAGGCCGGCGACTTCCGCCAGGCCATGCAATGGCTGCTGCACGAGGCCGAACGCACCACGGCCCGCCAGCGCTACAAGGGCCTGGGCGAAATGAACCCCGAGCAGCTGTGGGAAACCACAATGGACCCCACCGTCCGCAGCCTGCTGCAGGTGCAGATCGGCGACGCCATCGAGGCCGACCGCGTGTTCACCATGCTCATGGGCGATGAAGTGGAGCCACGCCGGGAATTCATCGAGACGAATGCGCTGCGGGCGGGCAATATCGACGTGTGATGGCGCAGGTTTCATCCATCTCGTAGAACCTTCGACGTCGCCATCGAGCTGTTGACCCTGCAGTGCGGCATTGGATTGCACAGCATGGCGCCAACAGCAACGCAAAGCCCGGGATCAGCATGCCCCCTGATACCCGGGCACCAGCGCATCGCCAGATCAAGCGTGCAAAACAAAGGCTGAAAGAGAATGTCGATCGATCCGAGAATCGGCGGCATTCTTCACCCGGGCCATGAAGTGATGCCTCAATTGATGCATTCGCATGCGCGAGAAATTCGGAGCAAGCCGTTTTGCTGAATGCAGAAACGGGCATGTCCAACCAACGACATCAACCGCCGGGCCTTCTTCTGCCTTGATGCACGACCGGCTCGAGAAACAACTGCCGAAAGTAATCGCGAAACGCCGTCATCGCTGGGGAAAATTCGATGCCTTGCTTCCACCCAAGCCCGATGTTCATCGTTGGCACGGCGTCGCGCAGACTGATGGTTTCAATGCGCTTTCCCTCCAGCGACCAAGGTCGATAAACCATATCCGAGAGAACGGTCACGCCAAGGCCATTCGCCACGGTGCTGCGCACTGCTTCTACAGAGCTCGTGCGCAGCCTGATCTGAGGTTGGTACGGCGTCTTGCTCCAATATTTCATTGCAGTGCCCGCAGCCTCGTCCACGGTGAGCAGGATGTAGGGCTCGGCAGCCACATCGGCCAGCGTGACTTCCGCCTTTTCGAGCAGCGCATGCTTGGCCGGCACCCACAGTCGGCGTTGCGAGCCAAAGAATGTCTCGAGCGACAGCTCGCGCAGCACCACATTGGAGGTGAGCAGTACTCCCATGTCGTATTGCTGCGTGATCAGCCCCTCCTCAATGGCTTCACGCACTACCTCGTGCACCTTGACCTTGATCTGCGGATGCAATTGCTCGAAACGCTGAAGGTGATGGGGCAAGAAGTAGCCGAGCACCGTGTAGGTGGCGGCAATGGTCAGCGTCCCCTCGACATTCACTCCCTCATGCGGCATGCGGATCGCCTCGTCTGCAGCCGAGAGCACGGCATAGGCATGGCTCAGAAACCGCCGTCCGGCCCGGGTCAGCTCCACGCCATGAGGCTGTCGCTCAAACAGCTGCTGCCCCAGCATTTCCTCCAGCTCCCGGACTGCCGTGGTCACCGCCGATTGCGAGATGTTGAGTTGCAGTGCCGCATGTGAGATGCGCCCCACTTCGGCCACCGCCGTGAAGTACTTGAGCTGGCGAAGGGTCAGAGACATGGTGCGGCCTTCCTGGGGTATTTACTTATCTCTCAAAAATTACATGCCAGCGCGCGCAAATCCGATACCGAGTATTCACTGATCTGCAGGGTAGCGTTCATTGCAGGCAGTCGGAGTATCTGTTTTTCAGATATCGCATCGCCTGTAAATAATGCTTTTCAGCCGATTTTCAGCTCACTAATCTTCACCTTGTCCCGCATTGCTGCCATCTGGCCGTGCCAACAACACAAGGCAAAAACGTGAAGAAGACGCTGATTGATCTGAACTCCGACATGGGCGAAAGCTTCGGTCCATGGGCCATCGGCGATGGTGTGGACCAGGAATTGATGCCGTTGATCAGCTCGGCCAATATCGCCACAGGCTTTCATGCGGGTGATCCGAACATCATGCGCAAGACGGTGTTGTTGGCCCGGGAAAACGGCGTGGGCATCGGCGCGCACCCGGGCTTTCGCGACCTCGTGGGCTTCGGGCGCCGCCATATCAATGCACCGGCCGACGAGCTGGTGAACGACATGGTCTACCAGCTCGGCGCGCTGCGCGAATTCGCGCGGCTGGCCGGCATGACGCTGCAGCACATCAAGCCGCACGGCGCGCTCTACATGCATGCGGCGCGCGACGAGGCGCTGTCGCGCGCACTCGTCACGGCCCTGCAGCAGATCGAACCGACGCTGCGCCTGTTCTGCATGGAATCGTCCGTCACCTTCCAGGTGGCGTGCGAATTGGGCCAGCCCGTGGCGCGCGAGTTCTATGCCGACCGCGACTACGACCTGAGCGGCTCCATCGTCTTCACCCGCCGCGTCGGCGCGCTCGACCCCGAGGCCGTGGCCGCCAAGGTGCTGCGCGCCTGTACCGAAGGCGTGGTGCGCACGGTCGAAGGCCAGGACCTGGCGATCGGCTTCGACTCGGTCTGCATCCACAGCGACACGCCCGGCGCGCTGGCGCTCGTGCAGGCCACGCGCCGAGCACTGGCCAAGCACGGCATCGAAGTTGCAGGTTTTGCCGGTGCGGCTGCGCCGGCGCAGCCTTGAGTTTTCCGTTCTTCCCGCTTTCGTTCCTGTTCCCGCTTTCCAGGAGTGCATCGATGCCCGCTACCCATGAAGTCCTGAGCCCGCTGCCGGGCACCTTCTACCGCCGTTCGGCGCCTGACGCGCCGCCATTCAAGGCCGAAGGCGACACCGTGGCCGTGGGCGATGTGATCGGCCTGGTCGAGGTGATGAAGCAGTTCAGCGAAGTCACGGCCGACGTGGCAGGACGGCTGCGGGGCTTTGCCGTGGAGAACGGCGAACCCGTCGATCCTGGCCAAGCGCTGGCCGTCATCGAAACGGCGTGAGGCCCGGACCATGACCGCCGCATTCGACAAGCTGCTCATCGCCAACCGCGGCGAGATCGCGGTGCGCATCATCCGCGCCGCGAAGGAACTGGGCCTCAAGACCGTCGCCGTCTACAGCGACGCTGACGCGCAAAGCCTCGCGGTGCGCATGGCCGACGAAGCCGTGCGCATTGGCCCGGCGCATGCCACCAGGAGCTATCTGAGCGTAGACGCCATTCTTGAAGCGGCAGCCGACAGCGGCGCCGGCGCCGTGCATCCGGGCTACGGTTTCCTGTCGGAGAACGCCGCGTTCGCCGAGCGCATCGAGGGCGCGGGTCTGGTGTTCGTCGGCCCGACACCGCACGCGATCCGCACCATGGGCGACAAGGCCGCCGCGCGCGCCGCGGCCATGAAGGCCGGCGTGCCCACCGTGCCCGGCAGCGTGGGGGCAGTGACAGATGCCGACACCGCCGTTGCGGTGGCAAAGGACATCGGCTACCCCATCATGATCAAGGCCTCGGCCGGCGGGGGCGGGCGCGGCATTCGCGTGGCGCACGACGAAGCCGAGCTGCGCCAGCAGTTCGCCACCGCCACGGCGGAGGCGCAGGCCGCTTTCGGCAACGGCGAGGTGTACCTCGAACGCTTCATCCGCCAGGCGCGCCACATCGAGGTGCAGATCCTGGGCGACGGCCAGCGCGTGGTTCACTGCTTCGAGCGCGAATGCTCGCTGCAGCGACGCCGCCAGAAAGTGTGGGAAGAAGCGCCCTCGGCCGCCATCAGCGAGGCCACGCGCGCGGCGCTGTGCGAATCGGCGCTGCGGCTGGCCCATGCCGTGGCCTACCGCGGCGCGGGCACGCTCGAATACCTGTACGACGACGACACGCGCGAGTTCTTCTTCATCGAGATGAACACGCGCATCCAGGTCGAGCACCCCGTCACCGAGATGATCACCGGCATCGACCTCGTGAAGGAGATGCTGCGCATCGCGCTGGGCCAGCCGCTGCGCCTGCAGCAGGAAGACATCCGGCTGACCGGCGCGGCCATCGAAGTGCGCATCAACGCCGAGAACGCCGCGAAGAACTTCATGCCCAGCCCGGGCCTCGTGTCGCAGCTCGTGGTGCCGGGCGGCCCCGGCGTGCGCTTCGACACCATGCTGTTCCCCGGCTGCACCGTGCCGGCGTACTACGACTCGCTGCTGGGCAAGCTGATCGTGCACGACACCGATCGCGCCGGTGCACTGGCCCGCATGCGGCGCGCGCTCGACGAGCTGCAGGTCGAAGGCATCCACACCACGATCCCGCTGCACCGCGCACTGTGCGAGGACGCGGGCGTGGCGCAGGCCGCATTCCACACGGGCTTTCTCGAAACCTGGCTGGCGTTGAATCCGCTGGCCGACGCACCCGCCCCACTTGCGGAGGTGACCGCATGACCGCTGCCAGCACCCTCCCCACCCAGGCCCGCTACAGCTTCGGCGGCGACGAGCACCTGTTCGTCGAGATCAGCGAAGAGATGTCGCTGCCCGCGTTCTTCAAGGGCATGGCCATCTGCAATGAGCTGCGCCGCCGCGCACAGGCGGGCGAGATCACGGGCGTGACCGAGATCTGTCCGGCCAACGCCGCCTACCTCGTGCGCTTCGATCCCGATGCGATCGCGCCCGACGCACTGCTCGCCACGCTCAAAGACATCGAAGCGGGCCTGGGCGATGCCGACCTGCAGATGCAGACGCGCATCGTCGAGATTCCCGTGCTCTACAACGACCCGTGGACGCACGAGACGCTGATGCGCTTTCGCGAGCGGCACCAGGACCCGTCGGGCACCGACATCGAGTACGCGGCGCGCATCAACGGCCACGTCTCGGTCGAGGCCTTCATCGAGGCGCACTCGTCGGCGCCCTGGTTCGTGTCGATGGTCGGCTTCGTGGCCGGCCTGCCCTTTCTGTTCCAGATGGTCGAGCGCCAGCGCCAGATCCAGGTGCCCAAATACCTGAGCCCGCGCACCGACACGCCCAGGCTCACGCTGGGCCACGGCGGTTGCTTCAGCTGCATCTACTCGGTGCGTGGTGCGGGCGGCTACCAGATGTTCGGTGTCACGCCCGCGCCCATCTTCGACCCGGCGCAACGGCTGTCCTACCTGAAGGAGCTGATGGTGTTCTTCCAGCCCGGCGACATCGTCAAGTACAAGCCCATTGACCGCGCCGAGTACGACCGCCAGATCGCGCAGGTCGAGGCCGGCACCTACGCGCTGCGCATCGCGCCAGTGTCGTTCTCGCTCAACGATTTCCTGGCCGACCCGGGCGGCTACAACCAACAGCTCCTGAAAGTGCTCCATGGCGATTGAAGTGCTCAAGCCCGGCCTCGCGACCAGCGTGCAGGACGCCGGCCGCCCCGGCTACTACCACCTGGGCATTCCGCTGTCGGGTGCGCTCGACCAGCAAAGCCTGGTGCTCGCAAACCTGCTGGTCGGCAACGACGAAGGTGCGGCCGTCATCGAAAGCACGCTGCTCGGGCCCGAGCTGCAGTTCGACGCGCCCGCGCTGGTGGCCGTGACCGGCGCCGACGCGAAGATCAAGCTCAACGTCAATGAGGTGCCACGCAATACTGCATTCGCGGTGCAGGCCGGCGACAGGCTCGGCTTCGACTTCATGAAGCTCGGCGCGCGCATGTGCATCGCCGTGGCCGGCGGCATCGACGTGCCGGTGGTGCTGGGCAGCCGCTCGACCTACAGCTTGGGCGCATTCGGCGGCTTCAACGGACGCAAGCTGCTGGCCGGCGACAGACTGCCCGTGGGAGTACCGTCCGCCACCGCCCGCGCGGGTCGCACGGTGCAGGCCGCATTGCTGCCGGTGCTCGACAAGGAAGTGGTCCTGCGTGTGCTGCCGGGCATCTACTTCCACCGACTGCAGGAGGTGTCGGTGCAAAGCTTCTTTGCCGACACCTGGACCGTCGGTTCCGAGGCCGACCGCATCGGCTACCGCTACAAGAACGGCACGCCGCTGAAGTTCCACGAGCGCACGCCGCCATTCGGCGCGGGTGACGACCCGTCGAACATCGTCGATGCGGGCTACCCATACGGTTCCATCCAGGTGCCGGGCGGACGCGAACCGATCATCCTGCACCGTGATGCGGTCTCGGGCGGCGGCTACGCGATGGTGGGCACCGTCATCAGCGCCGACATGGATCTCATCGCCCAGATGCAGCCAAACCACAAGGCACGCTTTGTCGAAGTCGATATGGCGCAGGCACTCGAAGCACGCGCCGAGCGGCGGCGAAGAATCGAGCGCTTGCGCGCAGCGCTCTCGGCCTGAGCGCGGCCCTCTTCGTCCCTCTCAAGAGAGCCGATGACAACCAAGGAAGCGGTCGAGTTCGCCACTCTGGAATGGGTGCCGTAGTTCAACCACCATCGCCCGCCTGGACCCATCGGGCATCACTCTAGCCAGCCTCGAGCCTGCCCGCCAAACTCATCCCACAGCGCCTGCGTATGCTCGCCCAGCGCGGGCACGGCGCCCATGGCGGCTTCGGCATCCGATAGCGTGGCCGGGGGCAGCAGGGCCTGGATGTTGCCGGCGGGCGTGGCGACTTCGCGCCAGCGTTGGCGCGCCTGCAATTGCGGATGGTTCCAGACCGCGTGCATGTCGTTGAGCGGCGCGTTGGCGATGCCGCCTGCATCCAGGCGCTGCATGGCCTGTTCGCGGCTCAGGTGGGCCAGCACGGATGCGATCACCGCATCGAGTTCCGCGCGGTGCGCCACGCGCTGCAGGTTGGTGGCAAAGCGCGCGTCCTGCGCCAGCGCAGGCTGCTGCAGCACATGGATGCAGAAGCTGTGCCATTCGCGGTCGTTCTGCAGGCCGAAGATCAGGCTCTGGCCGTCACCGGCCGTGTACTGGCCATAGGGCGCGATGGAAGGATGGGTCAGCCCGCTGCGCGCAGGCGCCGTGCCGCCGTAGTGGGCGAAGTTCAGCGGGTAGGACATCCATTCGGCCAGCGCCTCCAGCATGGAAACCTCCACGCGCAGGCCCCGGCCTGTGCGGGCGCGCTGCAACAGCGCAGACAGGATGCCCGAGTAGGCATACATGGCGGCCGCGATGTCGGCGATGGAAATGCCCACGCGTGCGGGCTGGTCGGGCGTGCCCGTGACCGAGATCAGGCCGGCTACCGCCTGGATCAGCAGGTCGTAGGCCTTTTTGTCGCTGAGCGGGCCGCCTTCGCCATAGCCCGATATATCGCAGACGATGAGACGCGGATATTTCTCATGCAGGCTGTCGAAATCCATGCCCATTCTCTGCATGGCACCCGGGGCCAGGTTCTGGATCAGGATATCGGCGTTTTCCAGTATTTTCCCGACGATATGCTGCCCTTCGGCGGTCTTGATATCTGCGGCCAGGCTTTGCTTTCCCCGATTGGCCCAGACAAAAAAGGATGATTCACCATGGACCTTGTCGTCATAGCCCCGTGCAAAATCCCCATCGGGTAATCGCTCCAGCTTGATGACCCTGGCACCCAGGTCCGCCAGCTGCCGGCTGGCAAAAGGCCCTGCCACGGCGTGTTCCATGGCCAATACCGTCAAACCATCCAATGGGCGTGTCTGCATTTTCTTGAACGAGGCGAATATTCGATTCGCCGCATTCTAGAAGTGCGACCATCACCCAGCCAGTCGGCATTTTCTAAGCAGAATTTCAAATCTTCTAAGGCAGGGATTCCTGCACGGCGCCTTCCTCGGGCAAAGGCTGGGCCGCCACATAGGCCACGAAATCGCGGGCATAGGCGGGCAGGGTTTCGGGTTCGCGCGTGACCACCTTCTGCTCGCGCTGCGCCCAGGCCTCGTCCAGGCCCACGGCGGCCAGCCTGTGCGCCTGCAGCGCCGGCCGGGCAATGGAGCGTGGCACCAGCGCAATGCCCACGCCTTCCTGCACGCACTGCAGCACGGCCTCGAATGTTGGTGCGTGCACACGTACCCTGGGATTCATGCCCAGCCTGGAGGCCATGCCTTGGAGGTAGAGGAAGTTGCTGGTCTTGCGGCCGATCGAGACCAGGTCGTAGGTCAGCGCGGTTTCCAGCGGCACCCTGCTGCTGGCGGCCAAGGGGTGGCCAGCGGGCACCACAAACACCAGTTCATCGTGGCCATAGGTGATGGCATGCAGGCCATGCAGATCGATCTGGCCGGCCACCAGGCCCACGTCGGCATTGCCGTCGAGCACGGCGCGCACCGTGTCTTCGCTCAGGCGCTCCTCCAGGTCCACATTGACGTTCGGATAATGGGCCAGATAGCGGCTGAGCACGGGCGCGATTCCCGTCAGCGTGCTGCTGTTGGCAAAGACGCGGATATGGCCCGATATTCCGTTGATGTGTCTTTGCATTTCTCCGTGCAAGCGGTCCACGCTGCCGAAAATGGAATCGGCGTATTTCTTGACCGTCATTCCCGCCGGGGTCAGCACCATGCCTTTGGACGTTCTTTCAAACAGCGATGCACCCATGGCCTGCTCCAGATTCTTGAGCCGGTAGCTGGCCGATGGCGCCGTCAAATGCATTTCGGCCGCGCCTGCGCTGAGGCTTTTGGCCTGGGCAATGGCAAGGAAAACCCTGAGATCCGTCAATTCATATCGCATCCGTTGCATGCCCGCCGGGAGCATTTCCTTGGTGTTAGACGGTTTCTAACCGCCCTATCAATGATTCGACTGGCCGCATTGGCCGCGCATTTCTATAGTCGGCGCCAGGAGACAACGGAGAAAATTATGGACTTCAAGACGGCAAGACGCCAAACCCTTCTCACCGCCCTGCTTCTGGCCGCCGGCGCGGCCGCATCGCAGGACTATCCTGCGCGCCCCATCAAGCTGGTGATTCCCTATGCGGCAGGCGGCCCCACCGACACCTTCGGCCGCGCCATGGCCGATGTCTGGAGCCAGAAGCTGGGCACGCCCGTGGTGATCGAGAACCGCACGGGTGCCGGCACCCTGGTGGGCACGGAGGCGGTTGCCAAGGCAGCCCCTGACGGCTACACCCTGCTGCTGACCACGGTGGCGCATGCCGTCAATCCCTACATCCACGACAAGCTGGGCTACCGCACGGAGGAAGACTTCGCGCCTGTGGGACTGCTCGCCAGGGCGCCGCTGGTGCTGGTGGTCGACAAGCGGCTGCCCGTGCAAAGCCTGCCGGATTTCCTGGCCTATCTGCGGGCGCGGCCCGGCCAGGTCAGCTATGCATCGGCGGGCGTGGGCAGCGCTCCGCACCTGGGTGCGGAGCTGCTGAACCTGATGGCGGGCACCCGGGCCCAGCATGTGCCCTACCGGGGCAGTGCGCCAGCCATACAGGACCTCATCGGCGGGCACCTGGCCTTCATGCTGGACAGCGCTCCCACGGGCCTGGCCCAGGTCAAGGCGGGCACGGTGCGCCTGCTGGCCACCACCATGGCCCAGCGCCTGCCGCAGACACCCGACACGCCTGCCATTGCCGAGCAGGTGCCCGGCTACGAGGCCTATACCTGGAACGCCGTGTTCGCCCCCGCAGGCACGCCGCCAGCGCTGATTGCCCGCCTGCAGTCCAGCCTGCAGGCCACGGTGGACGATGCCGGGCTGCAGAAAAAGGCCTACGACATGGGCCTGGTGCTGGAAAAGCAGCCCCGCCCCCAGGCGCTGGCCGCCTTCCTCAAGCAGGAGCTGGACAAATGGGGCAAGGTCGCCCGCGCCGCCCACATGAGCGCGAACTGAGGAGAGTCGCCATGCCACGCCACCCATCCCTGTGCGCCCAGCGCTATTTTGAAGACTTCGCGCTGGGCGAGGTCTTCGCCCTGCCATCGCGCACCATGACCGATGCCCTGTTCGCCGCCTTCCAGCTGGCCAGCGGCGACAACCATCCCGTGCACTACGACGTGGAGTACTGCCGCGCGCGCGGCATGCCCCATATGCTGGCCCACGGCTACCAGGTGGCCATACAGACGGCGGCGGGCGCCGGCCTGTTCCCGCACATGGTCGAGGAATCGCTCAAGGGCTTCCTGGAGCAGGGCAGCCGCTTCCTGGCCCCCGTCTATGTGGGCGACACGCTGTACTGCACGCTGACGGTGTCCGAGCTCAAGCCCGGCAACACCACGGGCGTACTGACCCTGGCCACCGAGGTGCTGAACCAGCGCGACGAGCGGGTGTCGGACGGGTTTCAGAAATACCTGTTGAGGAAGCGGCCGGCCTGAAGGCCAGGGGATGGATGCAGGGGCAGCGTCCCCCAAAGACCCGCCCCCTCGCTTGGCTACGCCGGCGCGGCAACCGCCGCCGGGCTTTCTGACGAAAAATAGCGGCCCTGCACACGCCCATCCCCCCACCATGAGATCCCCCATCAGCATCGTCGACGTCGACCGCCTCGACTCCTGGAGCAAATACAAGCCCGGCATGTGCGACAGCTGTGCGGCCAACTGCTGCACCATGCCGCTGGAGGTGCAGCTGCCCGATCTGGTGCGACTGGAGCTGGTGGATCCGTTCGAGGTGGACAACGTGGAGCCCAAGCTCATCGCCAAGCGGTTGATGAAGATGCGGCTGATCGACCACTACAACCCCAAGCACAACATCTTCACCATGGCGCGGCGCGCCAGCGGGGATTGCAATTTTCTGGATGCCCAGTCGCGGCGCTGCACGGTATACGACAAGCGGCCCGAAACCTGTCGCCTGCACCCCAAGAAGGGCCCCAAGCCCGGCTTTTGCGCCTACGGTCACAAGGACCGCTGACAGCAGCTGTTGCTCAAGACTTTCAACTCCTGCAAGTTCCAGCAATAGCCAAAAGCGCTTGAAACTGGCACAACCCAGGCCAGGGACGCCGAGGAAGGGCCGTCCCGCACCGAGGGTGTCGTCCCCCTCCCCCGCGAAGCGGGTAGAGAGGGGGAAGCGGCGTAAGCCGCTCAGGGGGAGTTGCCAGGCAACCCCGGCAGCCAGATGCGCGCCTGCAGGCCCGGATGCATGTTCTCGAAGCCCAGCTTGCCGCCGTGCAGCTGCACGATGGCCAGCACGCTGGCCAGGCCCAGGCCATAGCCTTCGCGGTCCGATTCGGCGCGGTAAAAGCGGGTGCTCATCTTCTCGCGCGTTTGCGCGTCCACGCCGGGGCCGCGGTCCTGCACGATGATTTCCACGCCCCAGGCGCCGCCGTCCATGCCGTGCTCGTGGGCCACGCCCGCGCGCAGCTGCATGTCGGCACCGTGGTCGCTGTCGGGCAATGATCCGTACTTGATGGCGTTGTCCACGAGGTTGGCCACGGCACTGGCCAGCAGGTCGCCGTCACCCAGCGCCATGGGCATGCCCTCGACATCCAGGCGCAGCACGCCGCCCGCGTCCTCGACCAGGGGCTCGTAGAACTCCACCACGTCGACCAGCAGGGCGCGCAGGTCCACGGGCGCGAAGTTCTTGCGGCTGGCGCCGCTTTCCACTTCGGCGATCTGCAGCAGCTTGTCGAACACCACGCCCAGCTCGGCCACTTCCTGGGCCACCAGCGCCAGCGTCTCGTTCTTTTCCTCGGGCGTGGCCTGCTGGGCATTGCGCAGGCGCAGCAGGATGCGCGTCAGCGGCGTGCGCAGGTTGTGGGCGATGGTGTTGGAGACGTGGCGTATGCCGTCCATCAACAGCTCCAGCCGGTCCAGCATGGTGTTGATGTCGCGGTTGAGCAGCGTGAACTCATCGTCGCGGCGCGTGACCGGAATGCGCTGGCGCAGGTCGCCCGTGGCCACGCGCGCCATGGTGCTGCGGATGTCGGCGGCACGCTCTTCCACCACGCGCCGGAAGGCCCCGGCGCCCAGCACGGCCATGCCCAGGGCCACCAGGCCGGCCAGCAGGCTTGCGCGGCCGAACAGCTCCTCCACATCGCTTTGCACCTGCATGTCGCTGCCCACGGCCAGCAGCTTGCCGTCGGACAGCTGGGCCACGGCCACGCGGCCGGCGATGATCTTGCCATTGCGCCGCACTTTGAGGTCGCGCACGCCCATCTCGGTGAGCCGGCGCGCCGGCACCACGTCGGCATTGCCGATGATGGGGTTGCCCTCGCCATCCATGAGGATGAGGATTTCCGTATCGGTGTTGACGCCGTCCAGCAGGGTCTGCTGGATCTCGGCCTCCAGCGCGGGCTCGCCGTACTTGTCGCGGTGCTCGACCAGGCGGCGCATGTGGTTCTCGGCCTGGCGATCGGTTCGCATGCGCAGCACGCCCACGGTCTGCACGTAGAACACCGACAGCACGATGGACATGGTCAGCACCAGCAGCACGCCGTAGGTCAGCGCCAGCCGGAAGGCCGTGGAGCTCCAGGGCTTGGCCAGCGACATCGGGTCAGGCCACCTGCGGCAGGTCCTGCGGGCGGTCCGACAGGCTGTAGCCCACGCCGCGCACGGTGTGGATCAGCGCGGGCTCGAAGCCCTTGTCCACCTTGCCGCGCAGGCGGCTGATGTGCACGTCGATGACATTGGTCTGCGGGTCGAACCGGTAGTCCCACACCGACTCCAGCAGCATGGTGCGCGTGACGATCTGGTGCGCATGCTGCATCAGAAAGGCCAGCAGGCGGAACTCGCGCGGCTGCAGCGCCAGCGGCTGGCCTGCGCGCTCGGCGCTGCGCGTGAGCAGGTTCAGCCGCAGGTCGGCCAGGCGCATCTCGCGCGCAGGGGCCGGGATCTGGGCGCGGCGCACCAGGGCCTCCAGGCGCGCCGAGAGTTCGGAGAAGGCAAAGGGCTTGGTCAGGTAGTCGTCGCAGCCGGCCTTGAGGCCGCGCACGCGCTCGTCCGTGGCCGACAGGGCGCTGAGCACCAGCACCGGCGTCTGCTTGCCCATGGAGCGCAGCGTCTGCAGGATCTGCAGGCCGTCGAAGCCGTTGGGCAGCATGCGGTCGAGGATGATCACATCCCAGCTCTCGCCCACGGCCATGGCGATGCCCTGCACACCATCGCTGCACACCGCCACCTGCGCGCCCTGCTGGCGCAGGCCTTCGGCGATGTAGCGCGCGTTCAGCGCGTCGTCTTCGATGATGAGATAGCGGTACATGCGGGCGGCAGGGCCTGACTCGAAACTGAGGCAGACACTATACGGCGCGCCAGACTCCGCCGAGATCGGTGGGGATGCCGGCATGTTTACCACCTCTTTTCAGCCTTGGGCTGCGCTGCGCGGCATCGCACCGCATGAAACTGGCGTGATCCGGACCAGGCACACCGGGGGTGCCACCCAGGGTCCGACCGCCCCTCCCGCACAGCAGGAGGGGAAGGGCGTCAAGCGCCTCAGGGCGCTGCCCACATCGGCAGATCGCCGCTGGCCACGCGCACCTGCCACTCGGCCAGCATCATTTCCTTGACCAGGTCCAGGTGCTCCAGGCGGTGCTCGTTGATCGATCCCAGCGAATCGATCAGCTCCAGGATGGAGCCCTGGCCCAGCTTGTAGGCGTCCTGGGCCATCTGGTTGAGCGGCGCGATCTGGGCCAGGCCCTGCTTTTCGTAGGCGCGCACGGCATCGCGGCGCAGCTTCAGTTGCTTGATGGCGCGCTGCAGCTCGGTGCGCGCCTCGATCAGCGCGGCGTCGTAGCGCAGCTGGGCCTGTTCGGCCTCGACCTGGGCTCGGGCGATGGGGCCTTCGCGGCGGTCGAACAGCGGCAGCTCCACCGACACGCCGATCTGGTTGTAGTTGCCGTCAAGCCGGTTGCGCACGCGCGCCACGCTCACGCTGGGCGTGGGCAGGGCTTCGCGGCGTTCCAGCTCGACCTTGTGGCGCAACTGGTCCAGCTCGGCCTGGGCAGCGACCAGGACCGGCAGGCGCTGGCGCGCAGCTTCCCACAGCTCTTGCTCGTTGAGCAGCTGGCCCACGGGCACGGCCTGCAGGCTGCCTGTGGCGCGCGGCGCCCATTGGGGCAGGGCGGCCAGGGCGGCGGCGTGCGAGGCGGCGTCCTGCCAGTCCGACTGGGCCTGGCTGACCTGCATGGCCATCTGGGCCTGCTGCAGGCTCAGGCGTGCGCCGTCATAGCGGCTGCGCGCGCCGGCCTCGATCTGGCCGCGCACGATATTGCCTGCGCCGTTCAGCGCCTCCTGCGCCTCTTCCCAGACCTTCAGGCGCTGCTGCGTCATCAGCAGGTCGATGAAGGCCGTGGCTGCATCGTTGAGCGTGGTGGCCACGGCCACCTCGACATTGGCACGCGCCGCCGTCTCGCCCTTGCGCGCGTTCTCCATGCGCAAACGCCGCTGGCCGAAGATGGGCAGCGGCTGCTCGATGCCCCACTGCTTCTCGCCCGGCTTGCTGCTGTACGACGCCGTGGGATTGGGAAACGCCGCCGCCGTGCGGCTGTCCGCCTGCGCAATCCCGATCTGCAGCCGCTGCGCCGCCAGCTGGGGCTGATTGCGCACCACCATCTGCAGATACTCCTGCATCCCCACCGGCTGCTGCGGCGCAGCCGCCGGAGCCACCTCGGAGGCAGGCGCCGCAGTGATGGCCGGCACAGCGGGCACAGCCTGCTGCGCAAGCGCAGAACCCGCCCCGCAGCACAGCGCCACAGCCACAAACAGGGCCCGATAACGGGCGCTGCCTGCAAAACCGGCGCGACCAAAAGCCAGGGACGCCGAGCAAGAGCCGCCTCGCGGCGAGGGCGTCGTCCCCCCCGCGAAGCGAGAGGGGGAAGCGGCGAAGCCGCTCAGGGGGCTATCACTCTTTTTCATCGAGTTCTTCCTGCGTCAACATGTTCTTGGGGCCCAGCAGCGCATAGAGCACGGGCAGCAGCACCAGGGCCACCAGGGGCAGCACCACCATGCCGCCCACGATCACGGAGGCGAAGGGCTTTTGCGTCTCGCTGCCCACGCCCGTGGACAGCGCCATGGGCAGCAGGCCCAGCAGCGCCAGCAGCGCCACGAGCACGATGGAGCGCATGCGCTCGGCAGCGCCCTCAACCAGGGCCTGCATCATGGGCATGCCCTGCCGTCGCAGCTCCTCCACGGCCGAGATCACCAGCAGGCCGGCCAGCGCCACCTGTCCCAGCAGCGCGATGAAGCCGATGGCCGCGCTGATGGACAGCTCGATGCCCGCAAAGTGCAGGGCCGCGATGCCGCCCACCATGGTGAAGGGCGCGCACAGCAAGATGATGCCCGCGCTGCGCGCCTGGCCCAGCGCGCCGAACAGCAGGGCGTAGACGATGATCAGCGACAGCGGCACCACGATCTTCAGGCGTGCAGCGGCGCGCTGCTGGTTCTCCCACTCGCCGCCCCAGACGGCCTGGTAGCCCTCGGGGATCTTCACGTTCTTCTTGAACGTGGCCAGCGTGTCCTTGACCACGGAGCCGATGTCGCGGCCTTCCACGTTGAACTTGAGCGCCATGTAGCGCGCATTGCCTTCGCGGAAGATGGAGGAGTTGCCGATCTTGATGGCGACCTGGCCCACCGAATGCAGCGGCACCGAGCCGCCGTTGGGCAGGGGGATGGCGATGTTGCGGATGCGCTCCTCGTCCATGCGGTCCACATAGGGCAGGCGCACGCGCACGGGCACGGGGTACTCGCCCTCCCACAGCGTGGTGGAGATGTTGCCGGCCAGTGCCGCCTCCAGCGTCTTTTGCGCGGTCTCCATGGCAATGCCCTGGCGCGCCAGCGACTGGCGGTCGAACTCCACGTGGACCTGGGGTGCAGGCGCATCGCGGTACAGGCCCAGATCGACCACGCCGTCGATGTCCTTCACCAGGTCCACGGTCTGCTGCAGGATGGAGCGCAGCTGCGGAATGTCGGGGCCGAAGACCTTGAGCACCACCTGGCCGCGCGCGCCGGACGTCGATTCCTCCACGCTGTCGCGGATGGGCTGGGCGAAGTTGAACGACACGCCCGGAATCTCACTCAGCGTGGCGCGCATCTGCTCGATGAGCTGGGGCTTGGTCAGGCCCTTGCGCCATTCGCCGTGGCCCTTCAGGCGCACCAGCACCTTGGCCAGATTCAGCGTCTCGTTGTCGGTGCCGGACTCGGGCCGGCCCTGCTCGGTGGTGACGGTGATCACCTCGGGGAAGGTCTTCAGGCGCAGGCGCACGTCGCGCAGCACTTCCTGGCCCTTTTCCAGCGAGATCGATGCGGGCATCTGCACCAGCACATAGGCATCGCCCTCATCGAGTTCGGGCAGGAATTCCGTGCCCAGCCAGGCGGCCGACACGCCGGCAGCCACCAGAATGGCCAGCGAGGCGATGACGATCATGGCGCGGCGGCGGCCTGCGTCCAGCACCTTGGCAATCCAGTGCTGGTAGCCGTGGTGGGCGCGGTCGAAGATCTTGGGCTCTTCCACCATCACGTGCTGGGGCTTGAGGAACAGCGCGCACAGCGCCGGCACCAGGCCCATGGCGAAGACCAGGGCACCCAGCAGCGCGAAGCTGTAGGTCATGGCCAGCGGACGGAAGATGCGGCCCTCGATGCTTTCCAGCGAGAACACGGGGATCAGCGCCGCGATCACGATGGCCATGGCGAACAGCGTGGGCTTGGCCACGGCCACGGCCGAGTCGATGATGATGTGGCGCATGTCCGCCTGCGTCTGCGGCTTGCGCATGCGGGCGTTGCGGATGATGTTTTCGGCCAGCACCACGGCGCCGTCCACCATGATGCCGAAGTCGATGGCGCCCATGGAGATCAGGTTGGCCGGCATGCCCAGCAGGTGCAGGCCGATGAAGGCCACCAGCAGCGACAGCGGGATCACCGTGGCCACGATCAGCGAGCCGCGCAGGCTGCGCAGGAACAGCCACAGCACGCCCACGATCAGCGTGGCGCCGAACAGCAGGTTGTGCTGCACCGTGCCCAGCGTGTGGCCGACCAGGTCGGAGCGGTCGTAGTTGGTCTCCATGTGCATGCCCTCGGGCAGGCCGCCGTCATTGAGCGCGGCCACCTTGGCATGGATCTGGTCCAGCACCACCGAGGGGTTCTCGCCGCGCTTGAGCAGCACGATGCCCTGGACCACGTCGTCGGCATCGTCCATGCCCACCGAGCCCTGGCGCGGCGTGTGCGACTGCACCACGCGCGCCACGTCGCCAATGGTCACGGGCGCGCTGCCGCGCATGGCCACCACCACGCCCTGGATCTCCTGCGGCGTGCGCAGCAGGCCGATGCCTCGGATGATCAGCGACTGCTCGCCGCGGCGCATCAGGCCGCCGCCCACGTTGCGGTTGGACTTGGACAGGGCATCGCTCACGTCTTCCAGCGACAGGCCCAGCGCATACAGCTTCTCTGGATCCACCTCGACGTGGAACTCCTTGACGAAGCCGCCGATGCTGACCACGTCGGCCACGCCCTGCACCTGCTTGAGCACGCGCACCACGCGCCATTCCTGCTCGGTGCGCAGCTGCGCCAGCGTGTGGCGGTCGCTCTTCAAGCGGTAGTAGAAGATCTTGCCCAGCGGCGTGTAGTCAGGCGCCATCTCGGGCGTGACACCATCGGGCAAATTGGCCTGGGGCAGGCGCTGCGACACCTCGGCGCGCGCATGGAAACTGTCGGCATCGTCATTGAAGACGAGGTTGATCATGGCCAGGCCGAAGTAGCTCTCCGAGCGCAGCGACACCAGGCCCGGCGTGCCGTTGAGCTCGCGCTCCAGCGGCTGGGTGATCTGGCGCTCCACCTCCTCGGGGGCCAGGCCCGGCGCCTGGGCAATCACGCCGACCTGCACATTGGTCACATCGGGATAGGCCTCGATGGCCGTGTGCAGGTATGAGTACACGCCATAGATGGCGATGATCAGGGTGGCACACAGGGCGACGAGCCGCCGGTGCACCACAAACGCTATCAGGGAACGCAGCATTGATGAGTCTCCTGGCCGCGATCAGAGCAGCTGGCTGGCTGCGCCGTCGAGCAGCAGGCCACCGCGCACGACGATCTTTTCACCCGACTTCAGGCCCGACACCACGGGCACCATGCCGCGCGAGGGCCGGCCCAGCACCACGGTGCGGGCCTCGAACTGCTGCTCGCCGGTCTGCACGAAGACGATGCTGCGGCTTTCATCCTTGATGAGCACGGCCGTCACGGGGATCAGCATCTCGTGCTCGTTGGAGACCTGCAGGCCCACGCGCGCCTGCATGCCGGAACGCAGCACGGGGTTTTGCGCATCGAGCTGCACGATGACGGAGGCGCGGCGCGACTCCTTGTCCAGCGTGGCGCCCAGGTGGCGCACCGTGCCGGTCAGGGGCTTGGGCAGCTGCGGCACATCGACCTGCACGGCACTGCCCAGGCGGATGCCGGGCAGATCGCTTTCAAAGACATCGGCCACCACGTTCATGGCGGCGGGATCGCCGATCAGGAACAGCTCGCCGCTGGGCTCGACCGAGGCGCCGACCACGGCCTTGCGCTCGGCCACCACGCCGGCGCGCGGCGCACGCAGCACCAGCCGGTCGCCACCGCCTTGCCCCAGCAGCGCCGACGTGCCCTGGGCACGCGCCAGCTCCTGGGCCGACTCGCGCAGCTTGGCCTGGGCCGCACGCAGATCCACTTCCACGCCCACGCCCTTGTCCACCATGGTCTGCTGGCGCCGCACTTCCACGGTTGCCACGTCATGCGCGCTGCGGGCAGCTTCCACCTCGTAGCGCACGCGCAGCGCCTCGGGGCTGACCAGGGTGGCCAGCTCGTCGCCGGCCTTGACGATGTCACCCACGTGGGCACGAACCGACACCACGCGCGCGGCCAGCGGCACCGAGACGGTGGCCACGCGGTCCTCGGCAAAGGCAACGCGTGCGGGCGCCCAGGCCATTTGCGTGCCCTGCGGATCGGCCACCACGGCAATGTCCAGCATCTTCAGCGACTCGGGCTTGACCCGCACCACGCCGGCCGGCGCGGGCGCCTGCGCGGCAGGTTCGTTCTGTGCCGATGCCTTGGATGCATCGCAGCCCGCCACAAGGCAGGCCACGGCGATGACAGCGCATGCCGATGCCGCCGGAAACCGGGCTGCCTTGGGCAGGCCCGCAAATGTCTTGATCATTCTTGCCCCTTCAATCCATGCCTGGAGCGCAGGGACTGCAGCGAGCCGACCCTTGTCTCCTGAGATGAAACAGATGCTAGAAAACGCATCTTCCTGCGTGCGTGAAGCCTTCATTACCGTTTGGTAAGACATTCGCGTACCTGGGCCGGCGCCCGGGGCTGCTCCCCGGCAGGGATCGCCTGGGCTTTTTCGAGAACCAGCGCGATCCGCTGCGCCGCTGCGCCGCTGCGGACCTGCCGCCTGCGGTGCACCAGGGCCCCAGCCGCAGCGGCCGCAGACCTGTGGATATCCCGGGGAAAAACGCGCTCTGCAAAGCCAAAGATCTGCACAGGCCCTGTTTTCCACAGTGGTGACAACTTCCACCATCTTCTGGAAATCGCGGGAAATCTGAATCCATGAAAAACCCGTTGCAAATCAACGGTGAATGGCGACAATCACCCAATCAATCCACAAGCATGCCAACAACATGCACACAGGATTGATCACAGGCCGAACGCCCTGGCCGCTGTGGGCAAGACTGTGGATGCGGCCACGCGCATGGCCATCAACGGCCATGGGAACAATCCAGGAACAGCCGGTGGACAGATGTCCATCCCGGTGACCGATACCCACCTGTGCACACATGCGATTGGCGGGTTCAGTGATCCATATGACGGGCAGCTTGTAGGCTGTACGGCATACGAAAAACGCGCTTTGTGCGCTGTATTTCATAAGATTTCGCATCTTATTTAATACATATCACTGTACGAATCTTTATAAACAGATGGACCAAGATGATCCATCTGGTCAAAACACGCCGAAATGCATGAAAAAAAATGGGCTGATCAGGCCCTGAAATCCTTTGATGACGTGGTCGGGGCCATCCCAGGGTTCCGAAATCGTGAGGGGCAGCGAAAAATGGCGGCCCAGATCGCGCAGACCTTCAGCCAGGCCCAGCTGGGAAAAATCGATGAGGGCGCACCGGAGCCCACCCGGTCCATTGCCGTGGTGCAGGCCGGAACGGGGGTGGGCAAATCGCTGGCGTACAGCATTCCCGCCATTTCGATGGCGCTGGCGCGCGGCACCCGGGTGCTGATTTCCACGGCCACCGTCGCCCTGCAGGAACAGCTGGTGAACAAGGATCTGCCCGCGCTGGCCCAGCAGCTGGAGCAGCCCTTCAAATTCGCGCTGGCCAAGGGGCGGGGCCGCTTTGTCTGCAAGCTCAAGCTGGAGCGGCTGGCCAGCACCGGCGAGGCCCAGGACGAGGATCTGGACGATCTGTTCGCCGAAGAAAAGGCGCAGGCCCAAAGCCGCGTGGCACGCCCGGCCCAGGAGCTGGAGGCGCGCATGCAGTTCTACAAAAGCATGGCCAATGCGCTGGCGTCCCAGGCCTGGGACGGCGACCGCGACTCTCTGGAGACCCCGCCCGAGGCCGAGGCCTGGAGCCCCGTGGCGGCCGAATCCTCGTCCTGCACCGGCAAGCACTGCCCGGCCTTCAGCAACTGCGTCTACTACGAGCGCCGCAAGGACCTGGTGGCCGCCCAGGTCATCGTGGCCAACCACGATCTGCTGCTGTCCTCCCTGGGCGCGCGGCTGCTGCCCGAGCTGGACAACTGCCTGCTGGTGCTGGACGAAGCCCACCATCTGCCCGCCACGGCGCTGGGCCAATTCGCCGGCGAGATGGACCTGAGCCGCCTGGGCTGGATAGACAAGCTGACCAGCCGCGCCCTGCGCGTGAATACCCTGGTCGAAGTGGAGGAACTGGCCGATCTGCCCAGCCATGCCAGCCAGTTGCGCCAGCAGCTGCAGGAACTGGCGCGCCTGGTGATGGAGCTGTACGGCGATACGCTCAAGTCGCAAAAGGACAGCTGGGGGCCGGCGCGGGTGCGCGCACCGCGCGGCATGCTGCCCGAGCCCCTGCTGGAGCCTCTGGGCAAGGCCGCCCACCATGCCAACAGCTTTCTGGATGCGCTGCGTGCCATCTCCAAGGCACTGCGCGCCGCCATCAAGGACAATCCAGAGGAAGCACGCAGGCTGTCTACAGCTTATGCACAGGTTGGCGCACTGGCTCCCCGCCTGGAATCCGTCTATGACACGGCCCAGCTGCTGATGCAGCAGCCAGCGCAGGATGACGACAGCAGCCGCGTTCCCAATGCCAAATGGTTCACGTTGGAGACAGATGGCGAGTACATCGTGGTCAAGGCCCATGCCAGCCCCATCCTGCCCGGAGCCACGCTGCGCCACCATCTGTGGTCCCAGGTGCGCGGTGCCGTGCTCACGTCGGCCACCCTGACCAGCTGTGGACAATTCGACTTCTTTTTGCGCGAGGCAGGCCTGCACGACGATGCGGCCGTGACCACGCTGGAAGTGCCCAGCCCCTTCGACTACGCGCGCCAGGGCACCCTGGTGGCGCGCGAAACCGTGGCCGACCCCAAGGAGGCCGCCCGCTTCACCCAGGAGATGGTGGACGCGCTGCTGGGCGACCTGTCCCACGTGCAGGCCGGCGCCCTGGTGCTGTTCACCTCGCGCGAGCAGATGCGCCTGGCGGTGGATGCGCTGTCCACGGCCATGCGCTCGCAGGTGCTGGTGCAGACGGCCATGCCCCGCGCCCTGCTGCTGGCCCGCCACCGCGACGCCGTGGAGATGGGCGAGCCCTCCATCATCTTCGGCATGCAGTCCTTCGGCGAGGGCCTGGACCTGCCCGGCGCGCTGTGCGAGTCCCTGTTCATCACCAAGCTGCCCTTTGCCCCGCCCGATGACCCCGTGGGCGAGGCCCGGGCCGAATGGCTGCGCAGCAGCGGCCGCAACCCCTTCAATGAGCTGGTGGTGCCGGCCACGGCGATCCGCCTGGCCCAGTGGGTGGGCCGCGCCATACGCACCGAGGAAGACCAGGCCCATGTGTATTGCTATGACCGGCGCCTGGTGAACACCAGCTATGGCCAGCAGTTGCTCAAGGGCCTGCCGCCCTTTGCCTTGCAGCGCCGCCCGGCACGCTGAGCCGGACCCTGTGGAAAGCATGCGAAAAACAGGCTGCGCCCTGTCGCCACTGCATTCCCCTGCATACGCAAGTCATTGATCACGGCTGATTTTTTCAATCAGCGAGCCTGCCGATTGCCCACAGGCCACTTGCACACAGCCTGTGGGCAACCGTATTTCCCGGCTCCCGCATCTCCCTACATGCCCTCTGCAGCACGGTCCCGGATCCCGCTGGATACCGCTGGATCTCGCAGACCGTGCCTGCTCCCCGGCCCGGCCGTACCCGCCCACATACCCCGCCAACAGGCCTGCAGAACGCCCAGGACGCGCCTGCGCGGGCAACCCAGGGCCTGACAGCTGCCAAGCCTCCACGGTCCTCTGCAGGCCGCTGAAGCGCTCGGGCTGATTCACGTCCTCTTGCCCTGGTGCGCCAGCAGCCATCACTTTTCGTGATTGCCCTTGCCTGGACTGGATCTGCTGCTCCTGATCTGGATGCGCAGTCCTCTTGCAGGCCGGCAACAAGGGGTTGAATTTTTTTGAATGGCCGAACACTGCCTCTGGCGCATCCGCTTGCGTCCGCTTGGCAAACCGCGTTTTCCTGAAGTCTTCCACGTCCAGTGCACAGCCCGTTGTGGAAAAGCGCCCGTTCCACAGCGTTCCTGCGAGGCCGCGAGGAAGTCTTGTCTTCGTGCGTCTTCATGCATACGGCCATGGCGCGCGAGCCGATCCGGAATTTTTTTGAACACAGGCGCGCCAATTTCGCTGGAGCAGTCCCTCGTCTGGACATGCCCAGGCTCCAGACAACCTGGCACGTCTGTTTTTTTTGAAAAACCGTTCGGCCTTCGCTTCCCGCGTGACTTCGCCTTCGGTTGTTCTTTGATCTTCTTATAAAGAATAGTCGTAGTAGTAGAGGCATGACATCTCTGTGGATAACTCACTATTCCTCAAAAAAAACAATGTCTTGCCCGATTGAAAAACATGTGATCAAAGCCCTGTTCCCGGTGTCTCCCGAACGGGGATAGTTTGCCTGTTTCGATTTTTTCTGTGGATAACTGTTGAGTTGGTCTTCATCTATCCACAGTTTTGTGCGAGGTGCATTTTTTCCTTTATTGAACTTCAAGTTATTGATCTATAAGGATTTTTCGGTTTATCCAGATGAAAAGAAGGCTTGCCAGACATGGATGAGCACATGGTCTGGCAGTGCTGTGACCTGTTGACAGGCCGTTTTTCCTGACGAACCGGCTGCCTTTTTTATCCCGAACGGTCTTGCCGCTGTGAAAAACCGCCCTTGGCTGTTATTCCTATCTCTCTTATTTTTTAATTAGTAGTAGTAGTAAGTGAAGCGCTTAATTGTTGATAACTGAATTTATCTTATAAAAATCAACATCTTAAGACACTTCAAACCCTGTGGTGGATGCAGCTTCGCTGCTGCACCCGTTTTGGGCACAACTTTCCATGGCGCATCCTCCTTGTGGATAAGCATGGATTTACGAGATTTTTATGCCCAGGTTTTTCCACAGGGCGGCTGAGGACAAAAAAAGACCACCTCTAAGGTGGTCTTGCCGGGATCCGCAACCGTGATCAGAAATGGTGGGCGTAGCGCAGCTGCAGGAAGTTTTCGCCGGGGTTGGGTTTCTTGATGCCTGCGTTGGAATGGTGCTCCAGCCGCAGCACCAGCTCATGCTGGCCCTGGCTGCCAAACAGGTAGCCCACGCCGATATGGGTGGCGAAGTTGTAGCGCGTGGGGAATTCCTTCTCGTCCGTGACGTAGCGACGGTTCAGCGCCCAGCTCAGGCCCACGCCGGTTTCTGCAAACCAGGGCGACTGCCCGTTGCTGGGGCGCCAGCGCACGGTGGGATTCACGCCGATGACCCAGGTGCCGCGATCGCGACCCTCCAGCGGTGCCGACCAGCGGGCGCCCCAGACATCCCAGTAGCCGCTGAGCTGGCCGCCCCACAGCGCATGGCGCCAGTTGCGCCAGGGCACGGTGACGCCCACGGTCCAGCTGTCGGCACTGTGCTCGGCCGCGCCGTATTGCAGGTACATGGAAGGGGAGGATTCCGGCGTGGACTGCGCCTGCGCCGCCAGGGGCAGGACGGCCGCTGCACCGGCCAGCAGCACGGCGGCAAAACTTGCGGGTCGTCCTGGTCGCTGTGGTCGCCCTGAACGTTCTGGTGGATTTTTGCGCGCCGTTGCGTGGTTCTGGCAGCTGGATGGCGTCGTTTGAGTGTTTTTGGGGGCCATGATCTTCTCCGGGGCAGCACACAATGCTGTGCCTGTTCCACTCTAGGCAGTCCGGGGAAGATCGGGGAGTCAGCAAAAAAGCCCTTGCACTGTCGGCTGCCTGACAAGGCGTCCGTGCAAGGGCTGGCGCGAGCAATCCGGCTGCCCGCTGGTGGCGGGAAGGCCAGGTGGCTGCTTACTGGGCGGGTGCCGGGGCAGGGCGGGCCTGGCCGCTCTTGTGGTCATGGCGCGGGCCGTGGTCCATGCCGTGGTGGCCGGGGTGGCCCTTGTGCAGCGTGGCGGCATCGAAGGTCTTTTGCTGGCTGGCATCCAGCTGGGCGTAGAAGGCCTTGGTGGCTTCGCCGCGGCGATCGGCGTCGGCCGCGCGCTGGGCGCGCATTTCACGCATCTTGTCGATGCGCTGGGGCGTGGTCAGCTTGGCGAAGTCCTCGCGCTCCATGCGCTGGGGACGCTCGCCGGGCTTGAAGGTGGCCGCATAGGTGTTCCATGCGGTTTCCTGGGCCGGCGTGAGCTTGAGGTCGGCCTTGAGCTTGGCGATGCGCTGCTGCATGTGCTCCATGCGGTCGCCGTGCTTGTGCATGGCGCGATCGGGCTTGGGCGCTGTGGTGGTAGCGGCGGCGGCGGGGGCTGCCGCCGCGGCGGTCTGGGCGTACGAGGGCAGGGCGAACGATGCCAGCAAGGCGGTGGCAGCGGCGGCGCTGGCGAGGGTGCGGCGGAAGGTGGTGGTCATTCCAAAATCCTTTCTGGAGAGGGTGACTGAAGGCCGCCGTCAAGGCACTTGGCGAGCCCTGTGCAGCGGATGATTGAAGTGTGGTCGTCCGATGTATCGGGGCAGTGAGGTTTTGCGCACGGCTTGTAAAGAATTGACAAGCTTGTGCAGCGCCGTCCGGTGCCAGGCATGCACAATGACCGGGCGGGGCGCCAAGGCATGGCGCCCCTGCTGTTTTTTCTGTTTTCTCCCTCTGGATGGAGGCGGCGCAGCCCGGTGTTGCACACCCCTGCTGCGGCGCAGCCGCAGTCCGTCCGAGCAAAGGTTCGCTATGTTCAAAAACATGATCGTCTATCGCATTGCCGAGAGCTGGCAGGGCGATTTGCAGCAGCTTGAAGAAGCCCTGGGCAAGAGCCCGTTTGCCGAGTGCGGCGCCACGCAGGAGCGCAGCGCCGGCTGGGTGCCGCCGCGCGGCGAGCCCCATGGCCCGCTGGCCGAGTCCGTGGCCAATCAGTGGGTGATGCGCTTCATGACCGAGGCCAAGATGCTGCCGGCCAGCGTGCTCAACCGCCGCGTCAACGAAAAGGCTGCCCACATCGAGGCCACCGAAGGCCGCAAGCCCGGCAAGAAGGAAAAGAAGGAACTCAAGGACGAGGCCAAGCTGGACCTGCTGCCCATGGCCTTCACCAAGCAGGGCGCCATGTGGGTCTGGCTGGACCCGCAGGCCCGCACCCTGGTGCTGGACACCGGCAGCCAGGCGCGCGCCGACGAGGTGGTCAGCTCGCTGGTGGAGGGCCTCACAGGCTTTGCGCTGGCCCTGGTCGATACGCAGACCAGCGCCCAGGCCGCCATGGCGCACTGGCTGACCACGCAGGAAAGCCCGGCCGGCTTCTCGATTGACCGCGAATGCGAGCTCAAGGCCGCCGACGAATCCAAGGCCGTGGTGCGCTATGCGCGCCATCCGCTGGACATCGACGAGGTGCGCCAGCATATCGAGCACGGCAAGCTGCCCACGCGCCTGGCGCTGACTTGGGATGACCGCGTGAGCTTCGTGCTGACCGAGGGTCTGCAGCTCCGCAAGATCGCGCTGCTCGATGCCGTGATGGAAGGCCAGTCGCAGGACGACGGCGGCTTCGATGCCGATGTGGCGATTGCCACGGGCGAGCTGTCCAAGCTCATCCCCGATCTGATCGAGGCGCTGGGCGGGGAAGGGCGCACGGGCCTGGGCCAGGATCTGCCGGCATCGCTGCAGACACCCGCTGCCCAGACTCCTACAGCGACACAAGCGACACCAGCGGCACCGCGTGCAGCGGCATCGGGCCGTGGTGCGCTGACGGGGCCGGCCCTGGCGCCCGTGGATACGGCGCCTGAAGAAGCGCCTTTCTAGGCCGGCAGGCGGCTGCGGTGGCGATGTTTCATGTGAAACATCGCCACGCCCAGGCGGCGCTCAGACTCTTTCAAAGATGGCCGAGATCCCTTGGCCGCCACCAATGCACATGGTCACCAGCGCATAGCGGCCGCCCGTGCGCTGCAGCTCGGCGATGGCCTTGGTGGTGATGATGGCGCCCGTGGCGCCGACCGGGTGGCCCAGCGAGATGCCCGAGCCGTTGGGGTTGACCTTGGCCGGGTCCATGCCCAGCTGCTGGATCACGGCGCAGGCCTGGGCCGCGAAGGCCTCGTTGGCCTCGATCACGTCCATGTCTGCAATCTTCAGGCCCGTGCGCTGCAGCACCTTCTGCGTGGCCGGCACGGGGCCTATGCCCATGTAGGCGGGGTCCACGCCGGCATGGGCGTAGCCCACCAGGCGCGCCAGCGGCTTCAGTCCCAGGGCCGCCACGCGATCGCCTGCGGCCAGGGCCACGGCGGCGGCGCCGTCGTTGATGCCCGAGGCATTGCCGGCCGTCACGCTGCCGCCTTCCTTGCGGAACGCGGGCTTCATGGTGGACAGCAATTCGATGGTGGTGCTTGCACGCACATGCTCGTCGGTATCGAAGACCACGACGCCCTTGCGCGTGGCGATCTCCACGGGAACGATCTGCTCCTTGAAGTGGCCTGCCGCAATGGCAGCGGCCGCGCGCTGGTGGCTGGCTGCCGCCAGTTCGTCCTGCATTTCGCGGCTGATGTGGTAGCGCTCGGCCACGTTTTCGGCCGTGATGCCCATGTGCATCTTCTGCCAGGGGTCGTGCAGGATGCCCAGCATGTAGTCGATGCTCTTGGCGTCGCCCATGCGCGCGCCCCAGCGGGCGGCCTGGTCGAAGTAGGGGCCGCGGCTCATGGACTCGCTGCCGCCGCCGATGGCCACGTCGCAGTCGCCCAGCGCAATGGCCTGGGCGGCAGAGACGATGGCCTGCAGGCCGGAGCCGCACAGCCGGTTGACGTTGAAGGCCGGCGTCTCGATGGGGCAGCCCGCATCGATGGCGGCCACGCGCGAGAGGTAGGCGTCCTTGGTATCGGTGGGGATGACATTGCCCATGACCACGTGGCCGATGGCGTCGGGCGCCAGGCCCGCGCGCTCGATGGCCGCCTTGACGGCCGTGGTGGCCAGCTGGGTGTTGGGTACGTCCTTGAGGCTGCCGCCGAAGGTGCCGATGGCGGTGCGCGCAGTGCCGACGACGAAGACGTCGCGTGGGGTCATGGTGAAGCTCCTCGAAGCGATGAACACGGGGGATGGAGTGCATTGTGCCGGGCAGGCGGCAGGCAGCGCAGCCGCCTCGGCGTCAGTTCCGGGCGCAGGTCAACGTCCCTCGAATTGCGGCGTCTGCTTGGCGTGGAACGCCGCAATGCCGCGCGGCAGGTCGGCCGTGCGCGCACAGGCGTCGAAGGCGCAGGCCTCGGCGGCCAGCTGGTCGCGCAGGCTGCGGTCCAGGCCCGCGCGCATGAGGCGGCGCATATGGCCCAGCGCCACCGTGGGGCCGGCGGCCAGGCGCTGGGCCAGCTGCTGCACGGCGGCGTCGAGTTCGGCGGGCGGCAGGACGCGGTTGATGAGGCTCAGGCGCTGCGCTTGGGCGCAGTCCAGGGTCTCGCCCAGCATGGCGATCTCCAGCGCGTTGCGCAGGCCCACGATGCGCGGCAGTGCCCAGGAGGCTCCCACGTCGCAGCTGGCGCCCAGGTTGATGTAGGCCAGGTTGAAGCGTGTGCCCTCGGCCGCGTAGACGAAGTCGGCCTGCAGCATCAGCGACAGGCCTGCGCCTGCCGCCGCGCCGTGCACCTTGGCGATGACGGGTGCATCGAGCTGGCCCAGCAGCGCCACGGCCTCGTTGAGCGGCGCCAGCAGCTCGGCCGCGCCGCGCACGGGGTCGGCGGCCAGCGTGTCCAGGTCGCCGCCCGCCATGAAGGCGCGGCCCGCGCCTTCCAGCACCACGCAGCGCAGCGCGCGGTCCTGGGCCAGGGTGCGCACGGCGTCGCGCAGTGCCAGCGCCATGGGCACGTCGATGGCGTTGAGGGCGGCGGGGCGGTGGAAGGTCAGCGTGGCGATGGCGCCTTCGCGGTGCAGCAGCAGCGGGGTGTCTTGCGTGTCGGTCATGGGAGCGGATCAGTGGTACAGGGCGTCGATTTCGGCGGCGTAGGTCTTGTAGATGGACGAGCGGCGCACCTTCATCGTGGCCGTGACTTCGCCATCGTCGTGGTCCAGCTCCTTGGTCAGCAGGTGGAAGCGCCGCACATGCGAGACCTGGGCCAGGCGCGCATTGCCCTGCGCGATCTCGGCATCGATCAGCGCGCGTACCTCGGCCATCTCGGCCAGGGAGCGGAAATGCGTGAAGGGAATGCGCCGCGCCTGGGCCCATTGGCCCACCGTCTCGTAGTCGATCTGCACCAGCGCGCCCACGAACTTGCGGCCTTCGGCCACGACGATGCACTCCTTGATGAAGGGGCTGGCCTTCATGGTGTTCTCGATCTCCGAGGGCGTGAGGTTCTTGCCGCCGGCGGTGATCATGATGTCCTTGAGGCGGTCCACGATGCGCAGCTGGCCGCCCTGCACGCGCACCACGTCGCCCGTGTGCAGCCAGCCGTCCTGCAGGCTTTGCGCCGTGGCCTCTGGGTTCTTGTAGTAGCCCGCGAAGACCATGTCGCCCTTGATCAGGAGCTCGCCGCTGCCGTCGCCTTCGTCACCGGGCTGGCCGCCATGGCTGGCGATGCGCCACTGCACGCCTTCGGTGGCCACGCCCACGCTGCCCACGGCCACGTCGTCCAGGCGGTGGCCGGTAACCATGCCCGTGGATTCGGTCAGCCCGTAGACCTCGATCAGCGGCACGCCCAGCGTGCGGAAAAAGCGGACCACGTCGGGCGGTATGGGCGCGGCGCCGGTGAGCGCCACGCGCGCCTCGCGCAGGCCGATGAAGTTCTGCAGCGCGCGCAGCACGCTCCAGTAGCTGGCCGCCCAGGCCAGGCGCTCGGCCAGGCTCCACTGCCTGCGGGGCTTTTCGGCCAGCGGCGCGCAGGCCGCCATGGCGCGCCGGTAGAGCGCGCGGCGCAGCGGCCCGGTCTCCTGCATCTTGATGCTGATGGCCGCATGCAGCTTTTCCCAGATGCGCGGCACGCCCAGGAACATGTTGGGCGCCACTTCGCGCAGGTCTTCCTGCACCGTGCGGATGGACTCGCCAAAGTGCACCTGCGAGCCCAGGTAGACGGGCACGAAGCTGGTCAGCATCTGCTCGGCCACGTGGCACAGCGGCAGGTAGGACAGGTGGCGAGTGCCGCCGTCCAGCCCCAGCCGCTCGGCAATGCCGGGCACCACGCCGCGGATGTTGCGGTAGGTGATCATGGCGCCCTTGGGCTTGCCGGTGGAGCCTGAGGTGTAGATCATCAGCCCCACGTCATCCAGCGTCTGGCGTGCCAGCGCCTGTTCGATGGGGGCGCGGCTGGCGGCCTGGGCGCCCAGGCGCTCGACCTCGTCGAAGGTGGCGATCAGGGCGCGGACCTCCGGCGCGAAGCTGCGCAGGCCCTTGGTCTCCATGACGATGATCTTCTTCAGGCGCGGCAGCTGGGGCAGGGCGGCCAGCAGCTTGTCGGTCTGCTCCTGGTCCTCGCAGACCATGATGTCCACATCGGCATGGCCCGCCACGTAGGCGACTTCGGGCGTGGGGCTGGTGGGGTACACGCCCACGGTGATGGCGCCGATCAGGCCCGCGCCCATCTGGGCCAGCACCCACTCGATGCGGTTCTCGGAGATCACGCCCATGTGGCCGCCTGGCGGCAGGCCCAGCTGCGCCAGGCCCAGCCCGAAGTGGCTGGCACGCTCGTGGTAGCGCGCCCAGCTGGTGGGCTTCCAGATGCCGAAGTCCTTTTGCCGTATGGCCACGCGCAGGGCATCGCTGCGCGCGCGTTCGGCCAGCATCTGGGGCAGGGTGAGTTCGGGAAGGTTCTTCATATCAATGACCCATCGCGCTGCCTGTGACACTGGCGTGCCCCCACACGGGAGCACCGAGGAAGGGCCGCCCCGCACCGAGGGTGCTGTCCCCCTCCCTCGCGAAGCGAGAGAGAGGGGGAAGGCGCGAAGCGACTCAGGGGGTGCTTCATGACAACCAGCGCTTGCGGCGCTTGTAGTGCTTCAGGTCGCGAAAACTTTTTGCCTCGCCGCCACCACCCATGCCCAGGTAGAACTCGCGCACGTCGGCATCCTGGGCCAGGCGTTCGGCCGGGCCGTCGATGACGATCTTGCCGTTCTCCATGATGTAGCCGCTGTGCGCCACGGCCAGGGCCACGGTGGCGTTCTGCTCGACCAGCAGCATGGAGGTGCCGCGCTCGGCATTGATGCGCGCGATGATGGTGAAGATGTCCTCCACCAGCTTCGGAGCCAGACCCAGCGAGGGCTCGTCCAGCAGCATGAGCTGGGGCTGGGCGATCAGCGCGCGGCCAATGGCCAGCATCTGCTGCTCGCCGCCCGACAGGTAGCCGGCCAGGCCTTTGCGTCGCTCATGCAGGCGCGGGAAGTAGCTGTAGACCAGGTCGAAGTCGGGCTTGACTTGATTGCGGCCCGTGAGCGCGTAGGTGGCGGCCACGAGGTTTTCCTCCACCGTGAGGTCCTCGAACACGCGCCGGCCCTCCATCACATGCGACAGCCCCAGGCGCACCAGCTGCTGGGGCGCGTACTGCGCGGTGGACTGGCCGTTGTAGCGCACGCTGCCGCTGGCCAGCAGGCCGTCCTCCAGCGCCAGCAGCCCCGAGACGGCCTTGAGCGTGGTGCTCTTGCCCGCGCCGTTGCTGCCCAGCAGCGCCACGATCTGGCCGCGCGGCACGGCCAGCGACAAGCCCCGCAGGGCCTGCACGACCTTGTTGTAGATGACCTCGATGTTGTTGATTTCGAGGACCTTGTCCGTGGGCTGCTCGGTCATGTGCGGGCGTCTGTTCGGACGACGGTCAAAGTGCGATCCAGTCAGAGGCGGGCAGCATCTTCTGCGCCTTCATGTCCGCCTTGTAGACGCGGCCCACGGGAATCGAATTGCCCTTGATGGTGATGGGCACGCCGATCAGTCCGCCCGTGTCGAAGTCCTTGATGGAATTGAGCGCGGCCTTGAGGTTGGGGCCGGTGAGCGGCTTGCCCGCGTCCAGGCAGCGCCTGGCCGATTCCACGAACAGCATGGCCGCCAGAAAGCCCTGGATATAGGCCGTGCTCTGGTACTCGGGGCGCAGCGCGCGGATCTTGTCCAGCATGGGCGCCTTGGCCGAGGTGTCGTAGTAGTAGCGGTAGGGCATGACGCCCATGAAGCCGTCGCCGGCCTCGCCCATCTTCATGACGGTGGAGCTGTCCATGGTCCAGAAGGTGCCCATCCATTGGCTGGTCATGCCCATCTGCTTGCCCTGCTGGATGAACTCGGGAATGGGCGCGAGGATGTAGCCGTGGAAGATGGTGTAGTCGGGCGCGGCGCGGCGCAGCTTGATGACTTCGGTGGACACGTCCACGCTGCCGGGCGGTGTCATCAGCTTGGCCACCACGTTCAGGCCCAGCTTCTTGGCGGCCGCCTCGCTGGCCTCGATGGGGTCGCGGCCGAATTCGGAGTCGGAGTAGACGAAGGCCACCTTGGCGCCCGGCTTTTCCTTGGCGATGTGCTTGAGCAGGATGCCGAACATCTCCGTGTAGTCGGGCCCCACGAGGAACTGGTTCGGGTACTTGGCCGGGTTGTTGAGCTCGGTGGCGAAGGAGGCGCCCGCCATGAGGATGGCGCCGTTGCGGTCCAGCTCGGGGTTGATGGTCTTGGAAAAGCCCGTGGAGTCGCCGTAGTAGAGGTTGACCTTGTTCTGGCTGGTGATTTTCTTGAACGCGGCCACGGAGACATCGACCTTGTAGCCCGTGTCCTCGGGCACGTAGCGGATCTTGCGGCCCTTGATGCCGCCGGCCTCGTTGACCATCTTCACGTAGTCGCCCATGCCGGCATTGATGCCCACGCCCGCGAAGGCGAACACGCCCGTCATGGGGATGGAGCCGCCGATCACGATGTCTTCGCCGCCAGCCTGGGCGCGGGCGGCCAGCGGTGCGGCCAGGCTGGCGCCGGCCGCCAGCAGCAGGCTGCGGCGGCGCGAGGAGGTCGGGTGTTGCTGCATTGCTTGTCTCCTTTTGCTTGTCGTGCGCGGCGCCGCCTCAATTGCGGAAGGGCCACAGGTGGAAGAAGCGGCGCAGGCGCCGCCACATTTGTGCGAGCCCCTGCGGCTCGAAGACCAGAAAGACGATGATCAGCAGCCCGAACACCATGGTGCGCACGGGCGACAGGAAGACGGCCAGCTCCGAGCCGCCGGGCAGCAGGTCCACGATGAGCTTGAGCAGCTCCGGGACCATGGTCATGAAGACCGCGCCCAGGATGCCGCCCAGGATGGAGCCCATGCCGCCGACGATGATGGCCGCCAGAAAGAAGATGGACATCAAGAGGGGAAAGCTCTCGGGCGTGACCACGCGAAAGAAGTACGCCCACAGCCCGCCCGCCACGCCCGCGTAGAACGAGGACAGCCCGAACGACAGCAGCTTGTAGCGCAGCAGCGGTATGCCCAGCACCTCGGCCGAGATGTCGCGGTCGCGGATGGCGATGAAGGCGCGACCTATGCGTGTGCGAAACAGGTTGGCCGCGCCCAGCAGCATCAGCAGCGTGACGGGCACGATCACCCAGTACAGCCGGAACGAGGTGTCCAGCGCCACGCCGAACACCGTGGCCGGCTGCAGCGTCAGGCCCGCCGTGCCGCCCGTGAGCCTGAGGTTGGCGAACAGGAAATGGGCGATGAACGAGGCCGCGATGGTGGCAATCGCCAGGTACAGGCCCTTGACGCGCAGCGAGGGCAGGCCCACCACGATGCCGCCCAGCATGGCCACGAAGCCGCCAGCCAGCAGGTTGAACAGTACGGGCGTGCCCCAGCGCGCCTGCACGATGGCCACCGTGTAGGCGCCCAGTCCCATGAAGGCGGCCTGGCCCAGGCTGACCAGGCCCGTGTAGCCGGTGAGGATGTTCAGCCCGGTGGCGCCGGCCACGTTGATGCTGACCAGGCAGGCCAGGTACAGCCAGTAGTCGCTGGCCATGAAGGGAAACAGCAGCAGCAGCGCGCCGGCCATGGCCAGCCAGATGCGTTGCGTGCGGGAGTCGTACAGCGCCGCATCGGCGATGTAGCTTTCCTTGAGGGTGCCTATGCGCATGCTGCCGTCTTTCTGAAGCTGTCTAGAGCCGCTCGATCTCGTGCGTGCCGAACAGGCCGTAGGGCCTGAGCATCAGCACCACGACCAGCACGATGAAGGTGGCCAGCAGCTTGTACTCGCCGCCCAGGTAGGCGCCGGCCAGCGCCTCCACCAGGCCGATGAACAGGCCGCCGACCAGGGCGCCCAGCACGCTGTCCAGCCCGCCCACGATGACGACCACCAGCACCGACAGGCCGAACACGCCCATGCTCGACGAGATGCCGCCGATGGAGCCGACGATGATTCCCGAGACCGCCGCGATCATGGCCGACACCACCCAGGCCAGCGAGAAAACGCGCGGCACGTTGATGCCCACCGAATAGGCCGCTGCCTGGTCGCTGGCCGTGGCGCGCAGGGCCACGCCGCCGCGCCAGTAGCGGAACACCAGCAGCACGGCCGCGATGAAGACCACGGCCACGGCTGCGCCCCAGGCCACCTTGGGCGCGAGAAAGGCCTCGCCGATCATCACGGGCTGCGTGGGCATGAACTCGGGCAGGCGGCGCTGGTCGGCCGTCCAGATCAGCTCCACCAGGCCCACCAGCACCGAGGCCAGGCCCACGGTGACCATGAACACCGAGATCGGCGGCTCGCCCAGCAGCGGCCGGATCATCGTGCGCTCGATCAGCGCGCCCAGCAGCCCCGTGCCCAGCACGGCGGCGGGAATGGCCAGCCACAGCGGCAGCGTGAACATGGCCGCAAAGGTGAAGAACAGGTAGGCGCCCACCATCAGCAGCTCGCCGATGGCGATGTTGACCACGCGCGTGGCCTTGTAGACCACCACGAAGGCCAGCGCGGCCAGCGCATACAGGCCGCCTGCGGCCAGGCCCGTGAGGGCGATCTCGAACAGGTAGGCCCAGTCCATCATGCGGCTTCCTGTGCCAGGGCAGGCTGCGGCGTGGCGGGCTCTGGCCGGGTGGACGTGCCGCGCAGCCGGCGCCGCAGCTCGCCCACATCACCGGCGCCCAGGTAGGCCCGGTTCACCTCGGGATCGGCCTGCACCACGGCGGGCGTGCCCTGGGCGATGACCTGGCCGAAGTTGAGCACCACCACATGGTCGGACAGGTCCATGACCATGCCCATGTCGTGCTCCACCATGAGCACGGTCACGCCCCATTCGGCGCGCACATCGAGGATGAAGCGCGCCATGTCCTCGGTCTCCTCGCGGTTCATGCCGGCCACGGGCTCGTCCAGCATCAGGATGCGCGGCTGCATGGCCAGGGCGCGAGCCATCTCCACGCGCTTTTGCAGCCCGTAGGACAGGGCGGCCACGGGCGCATGGCGGATGTGGTCTATCTCCAGGAAATCGATGATGCGCTCCTCGATGTCGCGGCGCAGCTCGGCCTCCTCGCGGCGCGCGCGGCCCAGGTAGAGGAGGGCGTCGAGCACGTTGGTGCGCAGGTGGGCGTGGCGGCCCAGCTTGATGTTGTCCAGCACCGTCATGCCCCGGAACAGCGCAATGTTCTGGAAGCTGCGCCCCAGGCCCAGCCGCGCGCGGCGCGGCGCCGGCGTGCGCGTGATGTCCTCGCCCTGGAAGCGGATGGAGCCGCCCGTGGGCCGGTAAAAGCCCGAGATGGTGTTGAACAGCGACGTCTTGCCCGCGCCGTTGGGACCGATCACCGCCGTGATCGAGCCGGGCTGCACATCGAAGCCCACGCCCGACAGCGCCTTCACGCCGCCAAAGGCGAGCGTGACGCCATCGACCTGCAGCAAGGGGGCGGGCGGGCCGCCGTCGGGGTGTGTCTCCATGGCGCTCTCGTGCGTTGGTTCGTCGAGCCGGGCAGGAGCCTACTGATGCGTAGGCTGTTTACTTTGGAGTAGATTCTGGTTGTCGCCCTCCGCATGCAGCATCGGTGATTTCCCCGGTGCACCCGCCGCCATGAAGCAATCGAGCCCTGAAACCAAGACCCGACCCAGCCCCAGCCCCGGAACCCGCGCCGGCAAAGGCCGTGCGGCGCCCTCCGTGGACTCGCCCTGGAGCGGCACGCCCGACCGCGAGCAGCAACGCGAGGCCAAGCGCCAGGCCGTGCTGCAGGCCGCCGCCCAGTTGTTCAACGAGCGCGGCTTCTCCGCCACCTCGCTGGACGACATCGCCGCACGGCTGGGCGTGAGCAAGCCCACGCTGTACTACTACGTCAAGAACAAGGACGAGATCCTGCTGCAGTGCGTGAACCAGGGCCTGGCCATGACGCTGGAAGGCATCGAGGCCTCGCGCCGCGCAGGCGGCCAGGCCGTGGACCAGCTGCGCGCCTGCATGCAGGTCTATGCGCGCATCGTCACCATGGACTTCGGCATGTGCCTGATCCGTGTCGGCGACGAACAGGTCCCCCCCGACAGCCGCCGCGAACTGCGCCGCCAGAAGGCCGCCATAGACCAGGCCTTCCGCCGCCTGGTGGCCGCCGGCGTGCAGGAGGGCTCGCTGGCCCCCTGCGACCCCAAGATGACGGCCTTCGTGATTGCCGGCGCACTCAGCTGGATAGGCCGCTGGTACCAGCCTGGCGGCCAGTACTCGGCCGAGGAAGTGGCGCAGCAGTGCATTGATACCTTGATGGGGGGCGTGTTGCGGCGGGCGGATGTTCTCGATACGCCCAAGTTATCCAAGCCACCCAAGGTGGGCAAGCCTGCAAAGCGTGCGAAGGCGGGCGGCTGAAGCGCCGTTCCCTGCCGTGAGACACGCTACGGCGCCGCACTCTCCTGCGCCGCCAGATCATCCAATATCGGGCAGTCCGGCCGGTCGTCGCCGTGGCAGCAGTGCACCAGGGTCTTGAGCGTGCGCTGCATGGCCTGCATGGCGGCGATGCGCTCGGTCAGTTCGTCGATGTGGCGCTGGGCGATGGCCTTGACCTGGCTGCTGGCGCGGCTTTTGTCCTGCCACAGGCCGAGCAGGGTGGCGATCTCGTCCATGGAAAAGCCGAGGTCGCGCCCCCGGCGGATGAAGCGCAGGGCGTGCACGTCGGCCTCGGCGTACTGGCGGTAGCCACCGTCCGTGCGGTGCATGGGCGGCAGCAGGCCCTGGGCTTCGTAGTGGCGCACCATGCGCGCCGAGACACCGGCGCGGCGCGCGGCCTCGCCGATGGAGACGGGCCAGTGCTGTGCGGGGTGGGCGGACATGGTGCGTGCCTTTCGGATGCCTTCGGGTGTCTTTGAGGTGTCTCTCAGGCGACCTTGTAGCCTTCTTCGGCAATGGCGGCGCCCAGTGCCTCGCGGCTGGCGCTGCTGTCGACTTCCACGCGCTGGGCGGCGCGATCGATTTTTACCTGGGCCTGGTCATCCACGCCCTGCACGGCCTGGGTGACGGCGCGTTCGCAGTGGCCGCAGGTCATGCCCTGCACGGTGAAAACATGTTGCATCTCTCGCTCCTGGTTGGGGCGCGCCGAAGTGGCGCAAGCCATGGACGGCATGTTGAACCCTGACACCATGGCAAGGTCAAGCGTCTGGCTGGACAAGGGTTGATTTGGCCCAATTCGATGTGAGTCGGCCGGCTCAATGATCCGCTGCAATGGCCGATAGATCGAAAAGAGCCGTGAATAGGCAAAAACCGTCATAGGCCATTGGCGATCATCTGACAAACTGCAACAATTTGTATTTACGTTGGCGCTATGCATTTGGAGACCGTGCGGGCGCCTTGACTGACAGAGAGGAAAACGGTCATGAACTTGTTGGGAATGATGCGGGCTTTCACGATCCGCACGCGGATGCTGGGTGCCATCGCCATGGTGCTGGTACTGCTGGGTCTGCTGGGCGGAGCCGGGATGCTGGGCATGTTCCGCATCCATGGCATGAGTCAGCAGTTCATGCATACCTCGTACGCCAAGATGGGCTACATGGTGGAGTTGCGCGCCGAGCTGGGTGCCGTGCGCGCCCATGAAAAGGACATGATCATCCAGTACGAGCGTGCCGAAGAGGTGCGCAAGGCCCACACCCAGTGGCTGGCTGCCATTGACCGCGTGAAATCCGTGGCCGAGCGCTTTCTGAAGGACGAGGACCCGGCCGACGATGCCATCGTCAGCGGCATCTCCGAGCGCGTGGACCGCTACCGCCAGCAGTTCGAGCACATTGCGCGACAGCTGGAGGCCGGTGGCTATGACACGGCGACCACGGCCAACCGCATGAGCGGCAAGGCCATGGCCGAGGTGGCCGAGGTCGAAAAGCTCATCGCACAGCTCGACCAGCTGCTGCGCCAGCAGGTCGATGCCATGGCCGCGGAGGAGCAGGGCGTGGCCGAGCAGACGCAGTGGATCTTCGTGGCGGCCGTGGTGCTCACGGTGCTGGTGGTGGTGCCGCTGACGCTGATGAACATGCTGTCCATCTGCCGCCCCCTGGTGCAGGCGCGCCAGACGGCGCTGACCATTGCCCAGGGCGATCTGTCGCAGAGCGTGAAGGTGGAGGGCAAGGACGAGGTGGCCGATCTGCAGCGCGCGCTGGACCAGATGCAGCAGAGTCTGGGCTCCATGGTGACCCAGGTGCGCGACGCCAGCGGCAACATCGCCACGGCCAGCCAGGAGATCGCCACGGGCAACCAGGACCTGTCCTCGCGCACCGAGCAGACGGCCAGCAATGTGCAGGAGACAGTGGCCTCGCTGTCCCAGCTCACGGCCACGGTGCAGCAGACGGCATCGTCCTCGCAACTGGCCAACCAGCTGGCGGCCTCTGCCTCGACCACGGCCACGCGCGGTGGCGACGTGGTGGCCCAGGCGGTGGTCAGCATGCAGGAGATCACGACCTCCAGCCGCAAGATCGGCGACATCATCGGCCTGATCGACTCCATCGCCTTCCAGACCAACATCCTGGCGCTGAACGCCGCCGTGGAAGCGGCGCGCGCCGGCGAGCAGGGCCGCGGCTTTGCCGTGGTGGCGGCCGAGGTGCGATCCCTGGCCCAGCGCTCGGCCCAGGCGGCCAGCGAGATCAAGGCGCTGATCCAGACCAGCGTGCAGGCCGTGGACGTGGGCGTGCGCCAGGTCGAGGACGCGGGCAAGACCATGAAGGAAATCGTGGACAGCGTGCAGCGCGTGGGCGACATCATTGGCGAGATCACGGCGGCTTCCAGCGAGCAGTCGGGCGGCATCGGCCAGGTCAACCAGGCTGTGGGCGATATCGACCGCATGACGCAGCAGAACGCAGCCCTGGTCGAGGAATCGGCCGCCGCCGCCGAGTCGCTGCGCGAGCAGGCCGCGCGCCTGGCGCAGGTGGTGGGCCAGTTCCGCATTGCCGGTGCGGCCGTGGCGTCCATGGGCTCGCATGCTTCCTATGGCCGTCCCTCCCAGGGCCAGCCCAGCCTGGCGCCGGCTGCAGGCCGCGCCTCGCTGGCCTCTGGCCGGGACACGCGCGAGACCCAGCTGCTGGAACACGCCTGAGATAGCGGACGCAGGGACAGGAGCCTGACTCCTGCTCCACGTGGATCGTCTGAATAAAAAAAGCGGAGTGCGATGCACTCCGCTTTTTGTTTGTGCGGCCGCAAATCAGGCCTGGCGCGCGAACGGGTAGTCGATATAGCCCTCTGCGCCGCCGCCGTAGAAAAGGCTGGAGTTCCAGGGGTTCAGCGGCAGGTCGTCGCGCAGGCGGTGGACCAGGTCGGGGTTGGAGATGAAGGCCTTGCCGAAGGCCACGATATCGGCGTGGCCGTTTTCCACGGCGCGCAGCGCCATGTCGCGGTCATAGCCGTTGTTGACCATCCAGGCGCCCTGGCCGCCGGCCTCGCGGTAGGCGGATTTGAGGGCCGCGTAGTCGAAGGGCCGGTCGGGCAATTCACGCGGGCCGCCGGTGGCGCCTTCGATGATGTGGATGTAGGCCAGGCCCAGCGGCGCCAGCTGGCGCACCACGTATTCGAACAGCGGCTGGGGGTCGGCATCGGCGATGTCGTTGGCCGGCGTGACGGGCGACAGGCGGATGCCCACGCGGCCGCCGCCCACGGCATCGGCGGCGGCGCGCGTGCATTCGAGCAGCAGGCGGGCGCGGTTCTCGATGCTGCCGCCGTAGTCGTCATCGCGCTGGTTGGCGCCGGTCTTGAGGAACTGGTCCAGCAGATAGCCATTGGCGCCGTGCAGCTCCACGCCGTCGAAACCGGCCGTCTCCACGGCATTGCGCGCGGCCACGGCGAAGCTGTGGACGATGGCGGGAAGCTCGTGCTGGGCGAGCGCGCGCGGCGCGGAGGTGGGCACGAACTGGCCCTTGCCCGAGTCCTCGTCGATCACATAGGTCTTGGATTTGGCCGCCACCGGGGACGGCCCCACGGGCGCCTGGCCTTCGGGCTGCAGCGAGGTGTGCGAGACCCGGCCCACATGCCACAGCTGGGTGACGATGCGCCCACCGGCCTTGTGCACGGCGTCGGTCACGCGCTTCCAGCCGTCGAGCTGCTCGCTGCCGTACAGGCCCGGCACATGGGCATAGCCCTGTCCCTGGTGGCTGATGGCCGTGCCTTCGCTGATCAGCAGGCCGGCGCTGGCGCGCTGGGCGTAGTAGGTGACCATGATGTCGTTGGGCAGGGCCTGGGGTGCGCGGTTGCGCGTCAGCGGCGCCATGGCGATGCGGTTGGGCAGGCGCAGTTCGCCAGCCTGTATGGGATCGAACAGAGAGGTCATGCAACGGGGCTTTCTGTGCGTGAAGCAAAAGCGCCACCCGTGCGGGCGGCGCGGCGTACGGCACAGATTACGCCCATGGAATCAATCGTGCAGGCCAGGGATTTGCGCGCTGTCGTGCAGGCGACGGTGCTGTGCCACGAGTCGGCCCAGCGCCTGCATCTGCGCCGTCACGAAGCTGCGCGTGGCGGCATCGGTGCACAGGCCCTGGCTGTCGAATTTCTGCGTCGCCTGGCCCACGAACACCTCGGGCCGGGCCAGCACGTCGGCTTCCATGCACTGCAATACCTTGCGCAGTTCGTACTGCACGCGCGCCCCGCCCAGCGGGCCGGGCGAGGCCGAGACAAGGGCCACGGGCTTGTGCCGAAAGGGTTGGTCGTCGCCACGCGAGATCCAGTCCAGCGCATTCTTGAACATGCCTGGAATGGAGAAGTTGTACTCGGGCGTGGCCAGCACCACGGCGTCGGCACGGCGGATGCGCTCGCGCAACTGGTGCACGGATGCGGGCATGCCCGTGGCCAGCAGGTCGGCATCCAGCGGCGGCAGCGCGCGCCAGTCGCAGACCTGCATCGTGGCCTGGGGTGGCAGGCATTCGCCCGCCAGCTCCAGCAGCAGGCGGTTCAGGGAATGGCGGCGCAGGCTGCCGCACAGGCCGATGATGTCCATGGCGTCAGGCCTGCAGCGGGATGCCGACCTGCTGGATGACGCCGCGCCAGCGCGCGATCTCGGCGCCCACCATGGCTCGCATCTCCTCGGGGCTGCAGGGCGTGGCCGCGCTGCCGGCGCTGGCCAGGGCCTGGAGCAGGTCGGGCTCCTTCAGGGCCTTGTGGGCTTCGGCGGCCAGCCTTTGCACCACGTCGGCGGGCGTGCCTGCGGGCGCGGCCAGGCCCAGCCAGGAGTGCACCTCGAAGCCGGGCAGCACGGCCGAGGCCGGCGGCACCTCGGGCAGGGTGGGCCAGGCCTGGGCGCTGGTGACGGCCAGGGCGCGCAGCCGGCCCGACTTGATGTGCGGCATGGCCACGGTCAGCGTGTCGCTGAGCACGTCCACATCGCCCGCTATCACGGCCTGCACGGGTGCGCCGCCGCCCCGGTAGGGCACGTGCAGCAGCTGTACCTTTGCCGTGGAGCCCAGCAGCTCACCGGCCATGTGCTGGGTGGAGCCCACGCCCACCGAGGTGAAGGTGATGCGTCCCGGCTCCTTGCGGGCCATGGCCAGCAGATCGGCCAGGGTCCTGGCGGGATGCTCGGCACGCACGGCCACCACGAAGGGAAAGGACGAGACGGTGGAGACAAAGGCGAAGTCCTTGACCGCGTCGTAGGGCAGCGATTTGCGCAGCGCGGCCGACACGGTGTGCGCACCCGTGAGCATGACCAGGCTGTAGCCGTCCGGCACCGCCTTGGCCACGAAGTTGCTGGCAATGGAGCCGCCCGCGCCGCTCTTGATCTCCACCACCACGGGCTGTCTGAGCGATTCCTGCAGCTTCTGGGCCACGAGCCGGGCCACCACGTCGGCATTGCCGCCCGCGCCAAAGCCGTGGATCAATTGAATGGGCCGGCTGGGAAAACCGCCCTGGGCCCGGGCCGTGGAAAGGGAGAGTGAGGCGGCGCCTGCAAGCAGGGCCGTGCGTCGGGTGATGGCAGTCATGTCATGTCTCCTTTTTTTGTATTGCGCGCTGTGGCTGTGTCCAGTGGCCTGGCTGGCTTGGCTGGCTTGGCTGGATTGGCAGGCTTCGCTGGCGTTGCGGCTAGCGGTCCGCGCGTGCGTAGCCGGTCTGGGCGCCGTAGAGCTTTTCGCGCTGCGACCAGTCGTGGGTCTCGTTCCACAGGGCCAGCACCTGCATGGCCTCCTGCTCGAAGACCTGGTGGCGCGCCGCGTCGGCCGTGCGCGCGGTCAGCTCCAGGCGGTGGCCCGAAGGGTCGAAGAAGTAGATGGAGGTGATGAAGTCGTCGTGGTTGGTGGGACCCACCACGTCAATGCCCCGGTCCAGCAGGTCCTGCCGGGCGCGCAGCACGGTGTCCACGTCGGCGACCTCGAAGGCGAAGTGCTGTATCCAGCCCGGCGACTCCATGTCCTTCATCTGGCCCGGGTCCCTGGGGCACTCGAAGAAGGCGATGGAGCTGCCGTCCTCCATCTCGAAAAAGATGTGGATGTGCGGGCTGTACTGGCCCGTGGAGGGCACATGGTCCTCGCCCATGGCGTGGGTGAAGCGCAGGCCCAGCACCTCGGTATAGAAGCGCACGGTCTCGGCCGCGTCCTTGCAGCGGTAGGCGGCGTGGTGAAGCTTTTTGCACAGCATGGATGTCTCCTGTCAGTCGGTGGAAAGGGGGCCGGAAGCGGAGGCGGGGCCTGTGGCGCCGTGGAGCGGCTCCTGGCAGCCGCTCCACTGGGGCTGGAAGAAGGGGGCCGGGACCAGGAACTTCGATTCCTGGCTTTGCAGCAGCGGCAGCATGCGCGCCACATAGGCCTGCCAGCGTGGCTCGGCCAGCAGGCGGGCGCGGCGCTCGGCGCGCTCGTTCAGGTCCGTATAGGCCCACAGGTGGACGATCTGGTTGAGCGGCCCCGAGTCGCTGGTGTAGTAGCCGACCATGCGGCCCAGAATGCGCTGCTGCAGCTCCAGGCCCTCTGTCTGGTAGAGCGCCATGTAGTCCCGCCATTTGCCGGGGTGGGCGGTGTAGGTGCGTTGTTCGACGAGCATGACGTGCCTTCTTTCAACCGAGGCTGTGGCCGCCGTCGATCACGATGCGCGTGCCCGTGGCCGTGCGCAGATGCGTGGCGCAGGCGAGGATGGCCTGCGCCACATCGCCGGGCTCGACCACGCGGCCCAGCGGCGTGTGCGCGGCCTTTTTCTCCAGCTCCTGGCGGCTGCGGCCCTCCACGAAACCGGTGTCCACGGCGGCGGGCGAGACGCAGAGAAAGCGCACCGGGCCGAAGGCGCGCGCCATGGACACCGTCAGCGTGTCCAGCGCGGCCTTGGCGGCGCAATAGGCCATGTTGCTGCCCAGGCCCGTGAAGGCGGAGACCGAGGACACGTTGACCACGGCGGCGTCCTGCGAGGCGCGCAGCAGCGGCAGCAGGGCCCGCGTCACGGCATAGGTGCCGCCCACGTTGGCGCACAGGATGCGGTTGAACAGAGCGGGCTCCAGCGCATCGATCTGCGCGTGCGCGATGCGCTCGGTGAAGCCCGCGCAGTTGACCAGCAGGTCCACCCGGCCCAGGTGCTGCTGCAGCCACTGGGCGGCGGTGGCGTGGCTGGCCTCGTCTTGCAGCGACAGCTGCAGCGTGTGGTGGCTGCCCGGCAGTTCCTCGCGCAGCGCCTGGGCGCGGTCGCGGCCCTGGTGGTAGCCGATCACGACGGTGGCGCCCTCGCGGGCCAGGGCCCGCGCCGTGGCGGCGCCTATGCCGCTGCTGGCGCCGGTGACGACGGCGATTCTGTCTTGCAATGGCGGATGGGAGAGTTGCATCATTCGGAAATCCGTGGCGCCCGGCCTTGCCGTGCCCTGGCCGGGCCGTGGTTGATCGGCTATTCCGATTGTTTTCAAATCGCCCGGCGGCGCCACTCAGTTGTCCGATAAACGAACATGACCTCATCGTCCGATGCCGGCTCCCTCAAGCGGGGCGTGGCCTTTCTCAAGCTGCTGGCGACCGGGGGCGTGCGCGGTTGCCCGCTCAGCGAACTGGCCGAAAAATCCGGCGTGCCCCACCCTTCGGCCCACCGCATCCTCAAGCAGCTGATTGCCGAGCGGCTGGTGGTGCACGACGCCCAGACCCACCGCTACCGGCTGGGGCCGCTGGCCTTCGAGCTGGGCCTGGCCGGGTCGATGCTGCACGACATACGCGACCTGTGCGAGCCGGCCATGGCGGCGCTGTCACGTGAAACCGAGGACACGGCCTACCTGGTGGTGCGCAGCGGATTCGAGGCCGTGTGCCTGCACCGGCTCGAAGGTGACTTCCCCATACGCACGCTGGTGCTGCAGGTCGGCAGCCGGCGCCCGCTGGGCGTGGGCGCCGGGGGGCTGGCCGTGCTGGCCGCCATTGCGCCCGAGGAGCGCGAGGCCATCATCGAGCGCGTGGCGCCCGCCCTGCCGGCCTTTGGCAAGCTCACCGATGCGGGGCTGCGCCTGGCCTGCGAGGAAACGGCCCGTGCAGGCGTGGCCGTGATCCAGAACCGCGTGAGCCTGGGCGTGACGGCCGTGGGCGCGCATTTTTGCGACAGCATGGGCCAGGCCATGGGGGCGGTCAGCGTGGCCGCGCTGACCCAGCGCATGACGGCGGCGCGCGTGCGGCGCATCGCCCAGCAGGTGCGCGCTGCGGCGGCCCAGATAGAGCAGCGCATCCGCACGCGCAAAAGATAAGGGGCCGGCTGGTCCACACCAGCCGGCCCCTTGTCGGCCCCTTGTGCCGCCGAGCCCGGGCTCGGCGCTGCTTACTTGAGCAGGCCTTCGGCCTTCATCGCGGCCTGCACGGCAGGGCGGGCCAGCACGCGCTCGCGGTAGGCCAGGAGGTTGGTCAGCTCGGAGATGTCCACGCCCACGAACTGGGCCCAGCCCGTCACGGTGAACAGGTAGGCGTCGGCCACGGTGAACTGCTCGCCCATCAGGTAGTCGCGGCCATTGAGCTCGCCGTCCACCCACTTGAGGCGGTCCAGCACGCGCTGGCGCACCACGGGCTTGTAGTCGTCGGGCGTGGCGGGGTTGAACAGGGGGCCGAAGCCCTTGTGCAGCTCGGTGCCGATGAAGTTCAGCCACTCCTGAAGGTGGTAGCGGGCCATGGTGCCGTTGGCCGGCGCCAGCTTCTTCTCGGGGACCAGGTCGGCCAGGTACTGGACGATGGCCGGGCCTTCATGCAGCGTGTCGCCGTCGTCGAGCACGAGGAAGGGAACATAGCCCAGCGGGTTGATGCCGTAGTAGTCCGTGCCGTCCTGCAGCTTGTGCGTCTTGGTGCTGGCCAGGACCGGCTCGTAGGCCAGGCCTGCCTCGTGCAGGACGATGTGGGGAGACAGAGAGCAGGCGCCAGGGCTGTAGTAGAGCTTCATGGTGGATGGCTTCCGATCAGGGTAAGAAAGACAAGCGCCCATGCTAACCCCATGTGCAGGGGCTGCGCATGATGGGACCGCGCTGGCGGCAGGGTTCAGGCCGACAGGCGCTGTGCAGCCCAGAGCACCTGTTCCAGCACGGCCTTCATGCCCAGCTGGTCCTGGGGCCGCTGCAGGCGGCCGGCGTCGTCGAATGCCTGGCCTGCCTGGCCCACGGCGTGGCTCACGGGGGCCAGCCAGCACTGCAGGTTCAGCAGCAGCGGCGCCAGGTGCGACTGGGCCCGCAGGCCGCCCAGGCCGCCGGGCGAGGCGCTGGCCATGCCCACGACCTTGCCGCGAAAGGGCAGGGTGCCATCGGACCAGACCGGATCACCGGCCACGGGGCTGGAAGCCCAGTCGATGGCGTTCTTGAGCAGGGCGGGGTAGCTGCCGTTGTACTCGGGCGAGCAGATCAGCCAGGCCGGGTGGCTGTGCAGCGCGGCCTTGAAGCGCAGCACGTCGGGCGGCGTGCCGCTGGCCTCCAGGTCGGCGTTGTACATGGGGATGTCGAAATCCGACAGCTCCAGCAGCGTGGGCTGGGCGCCCAGTTCGCGCGCCATGCCGGCGGCGGCGGCGGCCAGGCGCCGGTTGTGCGATTGTTGGCGGGTACTGCCCGCGAAGATGAGGATCTGCATGGCCGCCATTGCATCACAGGCCCTGCACATGTTTCTTGCAAGCGGGCCGCCCTGCGGGCGGCGGCGCGCAGCATCCTGCGGTGCACACGTGTTCGCCGCACTGTTTCACGTGGAACACCGGCGCAGTGCCGGCCCGGTGGCGGGGCCGGCCGACCCCTTGCAAGGCACTGGTGCGGCAAAGGTGGGAAAATCGCGGGTTCCCCGCTGGGTTCCCCTCGCTACATGAACGAGGGCCACCTGCCATGAGCGCCGGAGCGTGAGTGCTCCGTGTCGGGGGCTTGGGCCGGGCAGGCCCCCGGAGTGATAAGCATGTTGTACCCACAGGAATTTGATGTGATCGTGGTCGGTGGCGGCCACGCCGGCACCGAGGCCGCGCTGGCCGCTGCGCGCATGGGCTGCAGGACGCTGCTGCTGAGCCACAACATCGAGACCCTGGGCCAGATGAGCTGCAATCCCAGCATCGGCGGGATCGGCAAGGGCCATCTGGTCAAGGAAGTGGATGCGCTGGGCGGCGCCATGGCGCTGGCCACCGATATCGGCGGCATACAGTTCCGCATCCTCAACAGCTCCAAGGGCCCGGCCGTGCGTGCCACGCGCGCCCAGGCCGACCGCATTCTCTACAAGGCCGCCATCCGCGACATGCTGGAGAACCAGCCCAACCTGTGGCTGTTCCAGCAGGCGGTGGACGACCTCATGGTCGAGGGCGACCGCGTGGTGGGCGCCGTCACCCAGGTCGGAGTGCGCTTTCGCAGCCGCACCGTGGTGCTCACGGCGGGCACCTTCCTGGACGGCAAGATCCACGTGGGCCTGAACAACTACGCGGCAGGCCGCGCGGGCGACCCGCCGGCCGTCAGCCTGTCGTCGCGGCTCAAGGAGCTGCAGCTGCCCCAGGGGCGCCTGAAGACCGGCACGCCGCCGCGCCTGGATGGCCGCAGCATCGATTTCTCGCAGTGCGAGGAGCAGCCCGGCGATGGCATGCCCGGCGGTGTCAACGAAGGCGTGCTGCCCGTGTTCAGCTTCATCGGCAATGCGGCCATGCACCCGCGCCAGATGCCTTGCTGGATCACCCACACCAACGAGCGCACGCACGACATCATCCGCAGCGGCTTTGACCGCAGCCCCATGTTCACGGGCAAGATCGAGGGCGTGGGCCCGCGCTACTGCCCCAGCGTCGAGGACAAGATCAACCGCTTTGCCGACAAGGAAAGCCACCAGATCTTCCTGGAGCCCGAAGGCCTGACCACCAACGAGTTCTATCCCAACGGCATCTCCACCAGCCTGCCCTTCGACATCCAGTACGAACTGGTGCGCAGCATGAAGGGGCTGGAGAACGCGCACATCCTGCGCCCCGGCTACGCCATCGAGTACGACTACTTCGATCCGCGTTCGCTCAAGAGCAGCTTCGAGACGCGCCAGATCCAGGGCCTGTTCTTCGCCGGCCAGATCAACGGCACGACGGGCTACGAGGAAGCGGCGGCCCAGGGCCTGTTCGCCGGCCTCAACGCCGCACTGCAGTGCCGCGGCCAGGAAGCCTGGCTGCCGCGCCGCGACGAGGCCTATCTGGGCGTGCTGGTCGATGACCTGATCACCAAGGGCGTGACCGAGCCCTACCGCATGTTCACCAGCCGCGCCGAGTTCCGGCTGCAGCTGCGCGAGGACAACGCCGACATGCGCCTGACCGAAGCGGGCCGCGCCATGGGCCTGGTGGACGATGCGCGCTGGGATGCCTTCAGCCGCAAGCGCGATGCTGTTTCACGTGAAACAGAGCGCCTGAAGTCCACCTGGGTCAATCCGCGCATCGTCACGCCCGAGGAATCGGAGCGTGTGCTGGGCAAGTCCATCGAGCGCGAGTACAACCTGTTCGACCTGCTGCGCCGCCCCGACGTGGGCTACGGCAAGCTGATGAGCCTGAACGAGGGCCGCTATGCCTCGGCCGATGTGCAGCCCGACGTGCTGGGCGATCTCAGCGCCTCCGTGGTAGAGCAGGTGGAGATCGCGGCCAAGTACGCGGGCTACATCGACCGCCAGAAGGACGAGGTCCAGCGCGCCGCCCACTTCGAGAACCTGCGCCTGCCGGCCGAGCTGGACTATATGCAGGTGCCGGCCCTGTCCTTCGAGGTGCGCCAGTCGCTGCAAAAGCACAGGCCCGAGACGCTGGGCCAGGCGTCGCGCATGTCGGGCGTGACGCCGGCGGCGATCTCGCTGCTGATGGTGCATCTGAAGAAGGGCGGCTTTCGGGGCTTTGCACCGGATGTGACTGATGCGAAGGGCGAGGAGGCATCCGCATGAGCCAGGAACTGCGCGCTCCGCTCGAAGCCGGCCTGCAGGCGCTGGGGCTGGACCTCACCCCCGCCCAGATCGATACGCTGATGGAATTCCAGGCCCTGCTGGGCAAGTGGAACAAGGTCTACAACCTCACGGCCGTGCGTGATCCGCAGGAGATGCTGACCCATCACCTGCTCGACAGCCTGGCTGCCGTGCCGGCGCTGCAGCGCCATCTGGCACAGATGCCTGCGCGCGAAGGCCGCACCGCCATGCTGGACGTGGGCTCGGGCGGCGGCCTGCCTGGCGTGGTGTTTGCCATCTGCTGCCCGCAGATCGACGTGCACTGCGTGGACACGGTGGGCAAGAAGGCCGCCTTCATCCAGCAGGCGGCGGCCACGCTGCGCCTGCCCAACCTGCGCGGCATCCACAGCCGCGTGGAGCAGCTGACCACGCGCTATCCGCTGATCAGCTGCCGTGCCTTTGCCTCGCTGGCGGACTTCACCAGCTGGTCGCGCCAGGCGCTGGAGGAGGGCGGCACCTGGCTGGCCATGAAGGGCAAGCACCCCGACGATGAAATCGCCGCGCTGCCCGCCGACGTGCAGGTGTTTCACGTGGAACCATTGAAGGTGCCGGGCCTGGATGCCGAGCGCTGCATCCTCTGGCTGCGCGTTTGCGCCTGATTTTTTTACCGAATGGCACACTGCCGCGTTGCGGCGGGGCCATGTTCCACATGCGCTGGCCATGGCCCTCGCATAAACTCCCAGCTTTCATCGCTCAGGGGTCAGTATGTTCGGCATCTCCGATTTCAGCGCATTCGTTGTTGCCATTCTTCTGTTTTTGCTGATTCCGGGGCCGGGCAATCTGGCGCTGATCACCTCCACCGGCAAGGGCGGCATACGTGCCGGAATGGCGGCCTGCGCCGGCGTGCTGGCGGCCGACCAGGTGCTGATCTGGATGGCCGTGGCGGGCGTTGCCGCGCTGCTGGCCTCCTATCCCACGGCCTTCCATGCCGTGCAGTGGCTGGGCGCCGCCTACCTGGGCTGGCTGGGTTTCAGGATGCTCACGGCCAAGCCCGGCGACAAGCCCGTGCTGCACATCGAGCCGCGCCACTACTTTCGCCAGGCCGGCCTGATCACCCTGATGAACCCCAAGTCCATCGTGTTCTACATGGCCTTCTTCCCGCTGTTCGTGGATCCCGCAAGCCACCAGGGCCTGCTCACGTTCGCGGTGATGGCGGCCACGGTGGCCGCGCTGACCTTTCTCTATTGCCTGATCGTGGTGCTGCTGACCGCGCATCTGGCCGAGCGCATGCGCGCCAATCCTGCGGTTTCCCGGGTTCTCGAAAAGACTGCGGGCGTGTTCCTGATCGGTTTTGGCCTCAAGCTGGCCATCGCCAAATAAGCGTGTAAATACCATGGCCAAAATCTTCTGTGTCGCCAATCAAAAGGGCGGGGTCGGCAAGACCACCACCGCCGTCAACCTTGCAGCGGGCCTGGCCAAGGTCGGCCAGCGCGTGCTGATGATCGACCTGGACCCGCAGGGCAATGCCACCATGGGCTCGGGCGTGGACAAGCGTGCGCTGGAGCTGTCGGTCTACGACGTGCTGCTGGAGAACGCCAGCGTCAAGGAAGCCGCCGTGCGTTCCGAGGCCGTGGGCTACGACGTGCTGGGCGCCAACCGCGAACTCAGCGGCGCCGAGATCGAGCTGGTCACCCTGGAGCGCCGCAACGATCGCCTGAAGGGCGCCCTCAAGGCGGTCGATGCCGACTACGACTTCGTGCTGGTGGACTGCCCGCCCAGCCTGTCCATGCTCACCTTGAACGGCCTGTGCGCGGCCCATGGCGTGGTCGTGCCCATGCAGTGCGAGTACTTCGCGCTCGAAGGCCTGACCGACCTGGTCAACACCATCAAGCAGGTGCATGCCAACATGAACCCCGACCTGCAGATCATCGGCCTGCTGCGCGTGATGTTCGATCCGCGCACCACGCTGCAGCAGCAGGTCAGCGACCAGCTCAAGGAGCACTTCGGCGACAAGGTGTTCGACACCGTCATCCCGCGCAATGTGCGCCTGGCCGAGGCGCCCAGCTATGGCGTGCCTGGCGTGGTCTTCGATCCGGGCGCCAAGGGCAGCAAGGCCTTCATCGATTTCGCGCACGAGATGGTGCGCCGCATCAAGAAGATGTGAGAGCCATGCAAGGTTCGACACAACACCCCCTGAGTCGCTTCGCGCCTTCCCCCTCTCCTGCGGGAGGGGGACGACAGCCTCGCTGCGGGGCGGCCCTTGCTTGCTGTCACTGGCCTTGGGCCACGCCGGTTTCATGGGCTTTAGGCGCAACTCAGCGCATTGGTTATTTAAATGGCTGAGCAGACCATGCAAATCGACGTGACTGCCGAGGACGTCTGGCTGCTGCCCGGCTGGCAGAACTCGGACGCCGATCACTGGCAAAGCCGCTGGGAGCAGCGCCACGGCTACCGCCGCCTGGAGCAAAACGACTGGGACCGCCCGCTGCGCGGCGACTGGAGCGCGAGGCTGCAGGAGACGGTGCTCGACGCCCCGCGCCCCGTGGTGCTGGTGGCGCACAGCCTGGGCTGCATCCTTGTGGCCTGGTGGGCGGCGCATTCTCCGCTGGCCGCCCGCAAGGTGCGCGGCGCGCTGCTGGTGGCCCCCGGCGATACCGAGCAGCCGCAGCTGCGCGAGCAACTGCCCGGCTGGTCGCCCGTGATGATGCAGCGCCTGCCGTTTGCCTCCATCGTGGTCGGCAGCGACAACGACATTTACTGCAGCGCCCAGCGCGTGCAAGCCATGGCCGATGCCTGGGGCGCACGCTTTGTCGACGCAGGGCCTTCGGGCCATCTCAACACGGCCAGCGGGCTGGGCGACTGGGACAGCGGACACGCGCTGCTGGCATCGCTTTGACAAGGACAACACCATGGTGACCAAGAAACCCAAGGGACTGGGACGCGGGCTGGAAGCCCTGCTCGGACCCAAGGTCCACGACAAGGAAGAGGGCGGCGGCCCGGTGGCCGAGACCGGCCTGCCCAGCATCCTGCAGCTCGACGTCATGGTGCCTGGCCAGTACCAGCCGCGCACCCACATGGACGAGGGCGCGCTCTACGAGCTGGCCGAAAGCATCAAGGCCCAGGGCATCATGCAGCCCATCCTGGTGCGCCGCCTGGCCAAGGGCGACCACGCCGGCAAGTACGAAATCATCGCGGGCGAGCGGCGCTTCCGTGCGGCCCGCATCGCCGGCCTGGCCGAGGTGCCGGTGCTGGTGCGCGAGGTGCCCGACGAGGCCGCCGCCGCGATGGCGCTGATCGAGAACATCCAGCGCGAGGACCTCAACCCGCTGGAAGAGGCCCAGGGCCTGTCGCGCCTGGTCAAGGAATTCGGCCTCACGCACGAGCAGGCGGCCCAGGCCGTGGGACGCTCGCGCAGCGCAGCCACCAACATCCTGCGCCTGCTCAACCTGGCCGACCCGGTGCAGACCATGCTCATGGCCGGCGACATCGACATGGGCCATGCGCGCGCCCTGCTGTCGCTGGACCGCGCGGCCCAGATCACGGCCGGCAACCAGATCGCGGCCAAGAAGCTGTCGGTGCGCGAGGCCGAGGCCCTGGTCAAGAAGATCGGCGCCGACTTCAGCCTGGTGCGCCAGAAGTCAAAGAAGGACGGCAAGTCGCGCGACATCAAGCGCGTGGAAGAAGAGCTGTCCGACCTGCTGATGGCCGATGTCGAAGTGCGCATCAAGAAGTCCGTGCGCCGTGGCGGCAAGCTGCAGGAAATGGGCGAAGTGGCGATCCAGTTCGGATCGCTCGATGCGCTCAACGGGCTGATCGAACGTTTGCGCGGTGATGCATCGGAGTAATGGCAATATCTGTAACCGTCTGTGATCTGTCGTTCTCCAGCAAAGCAGCGCTTTTTCGCAAGGATGAATCCCGGTATATTTGCGCGCTGTTATGCGGGGTAATTGTGTGTAATCGATGGCTGGCGACGCCGCCTGGCCGTGGACGCCCATCGCCCTGGCGCTGATTCACCTAGACCAGACCAAGAGGATTACAACGTGAAGAAGTATCTTGCCCTGACCGCCATCGCTGCCGTGGCGCTGACCGGCTGCGTGACCACCGACATGCGCATGGGCTCGCCCGAAGCCAAGACCGTGGCCACGGGTGCCGCAGGCGGTGCCAGCGCCGAGAACGCCAATACCGAGCTGGAGCGTTGCGACTCCTCGCTGGGCACCATCTCCCTGGTCGAGAACCAGACCGCGGGCTGGTACACCATCCTCACCCAGCAGTACCGCCTGCCGCCCACCTCGCAGCTGCTGCGCCTGATGATCCAGCAGTCCAACTGCTTCATCGTCGTGGAACGCGGCGCGGCCGGCATGGGCGCCATGGCGCGTGAACGCGCGCTGATGGACTCGGGCGAAATGCGCGGCGGCAGCAACCTGGGCAAGGGCCAGATGGTGGCCTCCGACTACGGCCTGTCCCCCGAAGTGATCTTCAACCAGAGCGATGCCGGCGGCATGGGCGGCGCCATCGGCGGCCGCGCAGGCGGCATCTTCGGCGCGCTGGCTGCAGCCACCAAGACGCGCGAGGCCTCGGTCATGCTGGCCCTGGTGGACAACCGTTCGGGCGTGCAGGTGTCGGCTTCCGAAGGCTCGTCTTCCAAGACCGACTGGGGCGGCATGGGCGCGCTGTTCGGCGGCTCCGCCGGCGCCTCGCTGGGCGGCTACACACGCACGGCCGAAGGCAAGGTGATCGCCGCCGCCTTCATGGACGCCTACAACCAGATGGTTCGCGCGCTGCGCAACTACAAGGCTCAGACCGTCAAGGGCCAGGGCCTGGGCGGCGGTGGACGCCTGGGCGTGGACGGCGGTGCCGCACCGTCGCAGACATCGGCTCCGGGCGCCAATGCCGCCGGCATGTCGCTGCGCGCCGCACAGCAAAAGCTCAATGCCCTGGGCTACACCGCAGGCACGCCTGACGGCTCCATGGGCAAGAACACCCAGAACGCCCTGCGCGAGTTCCAGCGCGACCAGAGCCTGCCGCAGACCGGCCGCCTCGACCGTGCCACCTCGCAAGCACTGCAACAGCAATGAGATGCAGCATCCCCTGAGTCGCTTCGCGCCTTCCCCCTCTCCTGCGGGAGGGGGGCATACGGGCGGCCGGCGACAGCCTCGCTGCGGGGCGGCCCTTGCTCGCTGTCCCTGGTTTGGGGCGTTTCGGGCGCATAGGTCGCGCTCGTTTCATGGGCTGTGGGAGGCGCGTCGCGCAATGAGGCTCTGACATGCGGCGCCTTCCCTGGCCGGCCCCGGCCCTTCTTGCCTGGGCGGGCGCCTGGCTTGTCTACGCCGCGCTGCAATCGACCCTAGGGCCGCTGGCCGCCTGGCTGGCGGCCTGTTTTTTGGGCGTGCTCGCCAGCCTGCTGGCCACGCCCTGGTGGCGGCGCCTGGCCGTGGCGGCGGGCTTTCCGCTGTCCTGCCTGATGCTGTGGGGGCCGGGCGGCCTGGCCGCCATCAGCCCCTGGCTGTGGCTGGCGGCGCTGGGCCTGCTGACCCTGGTCTATCCGCTCAACGCCTGGCGCGATGCGCCGCTGTTTCCCACGCCGACCGATGCGCTGCAAGGCCTGGCCGATGCCGCGCCGCTGCCCGATGGCGCGGCCGTGCTCGATGCCGGCTGCGGCCTGGGCGACGGCCTGCGCGCGCTGCGCGGCCAGTACCCGCAGGCGCGACTCAACGGCATGGAGTGGAGCTGGCCCCTGCGCTGGCTGTGCGCGCTGCGCTGCCCCTGGGCCCGCGTGCGCCGTGCCGACATCTGGCTGGCCGACTGGAGCAGCTACCAGATGGTCTACCTGTTCCAGCGCCCCGAAAGCATGGGCCGTGCGGCCGTCAAGGCCGCCACGGAGCTGCCTGAGGGCGCCTGGCTGGTCAGCCTGGACTTTGCGCTGCCCGGCGTGGAGCCCTCCTGGCAGCGCCAGGGACCGGGCCGCCACAGCCTCTGGCTCTACCGCATGCCGCTGGGCGGTGCCGGCGAGGCCGTGGTGCATGTGCCCGAGCCCGAGGAAACGCCCTACGAAAAGGCCCTGCGGGAACTGCAGGAACGCCGGTGAGGGGCCGTGCCGCCTACTTCTTCGCGCTGGCCTTGCTCACATAGAGCGACAGCGCGGCGATATCGGCCTCGCTGAGCGTGGCCTTGAACGAGGGCATGGCGCCTATGCCGTCGCGCAGGGCACGGGCCACGCGCGCGGCGTCGGGCTTGAGCTCGTCGAGCACGGGGCCGATGGCGCCCTCGGCGCCCGCGTCCTTGAGCGTGTGGCACAGCGCGCAGGCGGGCGTGGCCGTGGCGAACAGCTTCTTGCCCAGGGCCATCTGGGCCGCTTCATCGGCAAAGGCGGGGGCGGACAGCAGGGCGCTGCCGAGCAAAGTGCTGCCCAGCAGGGCGGTGTGGACTAGGTGTTTCATCGTGAACATGGCAATGGGGGTACGGGCCCGCCACGGTCTGGCGCCGTGTGCGGGAGGTGACGGGAAGGGGGGCGGGATGGGCGCGCGGGCCGTGCTCAGGCCACGGTGACGGTCACGGCGTGGTCGGCCCAGCTGGTGTTGTTGTAGCCACTCTGGTTTTCACCGCGCGTCTCGGGCTGGACCCGGCCGCGCGCGTCGGTGGCGCGGCTGGCCAGCACATGCGTGCCCTTGGGCAGGCGCGCCTGCAGCACGAACTGGCGCCAGGCGTACTTGCCCAGGTCGGGGCCGACCAGGCGCGCGGCCTGCCAGCTCTTGCCGCCGTCCGTGGACACCTCCACGCCCTTGACGGCGTCCATGCCGCCAAAGGCCACGCCGTGGATCTGCACCAGGCCGGCGGCCTGCCCGCCATCCTCGGGCAGGGGCGAGTTGATCCAGGACTTGACGCTCATCTCCTGCACCGAGGGCTGGCTCGGGTCGCCCTTGCTGCCGGGCGGCGAGATGCGGTAGCCGTGGGACATGATGTGGGCCTCGCTCTCGCGCGGCGTGAAGGCCAGCTGCTTGATGTACTTGATGTTGTTCACGCCGGTGTAGCCGGGCACGATCAGGCGCAGCGGCCCGCCATGGGCCAGCGGGATGGGCTCGCCGTTCATCTCCCAGGCCAGCAGCGCGTCTTCCATGGCCGACAGCGGCACCGAGCGCTCGACGATGACGCTCTTGGGGTCCAGGCCCGCGGGCAGCACCTCGCCGCCCGTGCCCGTCATGTAGAGACCGCCGTCTGACACACCGCCCAGGGCCTTGACCACCTCGCGCACGGGTACGCCGCTCCAGATCACGCAGCCGGCCGCACCCACGGTCCAGGCCGTGCCGCTGGGCTTGCTGGGAAAGAAGGCCCGGCCATTGCCCGAGCACTGCAGCACCATGGCCACGGTCTCCAGTCCCAGGGACTTGAGCTCGCGCAAGCTGAGGCTGCGGGGCTGGCGCACGCCCTCCACCTGCAGCTGCCAGGCATCGCGGTCGGCCACGATGGATTCGGGTGGCGTGGGCAGGTTGTTGCGCACATAGAGCTGGTCGCTGGGCGTGATCACGCTGGTGCCGAAGGCGCCGCGCCGCGTCTCTATGGTGGTGGAGCTGTGGACGATGAGGGCATCGGCCTTCTTCCAGCCCGCGTAGCCGGGCAGGGGCTTGGCCACCGGGGCTGCCGCAGCTGCGGGTGCCTGGGCTTGGGCTTGGGCTTGGGCCAGTGCGCCCTGGTGCAGGCCGGCCAGGCCTGCGGCGGCCAGTGCGCTGGCGCTGCCGGCCAGCAGGCTGCGGCGCGCGGGGGAGGTGGGCGATGTCGGCAAGTGGTTCATGGTTGTCTCCTCGTGGTGGTTGTCATGGGGGCGTGTCATGCGGCGTCTCATGGGGCGTCTCATGGGGCATCTCATGGGGCAGGGGTGCCCAGGGCCTTGCTGGCCACGGCCAGGGCCTGTTTCTTCTGGGCCACCAGCACCAGCGGCCGGCCTTCGCGCGAGCGAACGACCTGCCAGTGCATGTTGGCCCACCAGCCCTGGCCGTCGGCCAGGCGCTGGGGCTGGTCGAAGGCCAGCACGGTGACGATGCCGCCCTTCTCGAAGAAGGTGGTCAGGTGGTAGGCGCGCGTGCCGTCGATGTCGCAGGGCCGCATCAGCTGGGTGTAGCCGGGCAGCTTCTCGCCGGCCGGCAGGTCCATGCGGCGCGCGACCTCGGCCTCGGGCATGAAGCTGCCGCGCAGCGTGCGCTCGTAGTACTCGTGCTCGATGGCGGCGCGCACCAGCTCGGGCGGGCGCATGGCAAACACGGCCGTGGCGGCCGAGCTGCCCACCAGCAGCGCGGCAATCAGCCGGCGCACGCCGCTGCGCGCATGCCAGGGCGTGTGGCGCAGCAGATGGGCGGGCGGCTCGCCGTGCGGTCCGGGGTCGAAGGCCAGGGCCAGTTCGGCGCGTGCGCGCAGGTCGAAGGCCGATTCGTCGGTCGTGTCCGGGGCAGTCATTTCAAGCCTTGGTATCGGGTGGCGCGCAGCGGGGTGGGGCGCAGCGGGATCACGCTGGCAGTCTCTGGAGCAGGCGCCGGGGCGGCCTGCTCCAGTGCCGCCTTCAGCGCATCGCGGGCGCGTGACAGGCGCGACAGCACCGTGCCCGGCGCAATGTCCAGGGCCTCGGCCATCTGGGCCGTGGGCATGTCGTCGAAGTAATAGAGCACCAGCACCTCGCGGTGGATGGGCGCGATGCGCGCCAGCGCCTTGACCACGTCGAGCCGGTCGTCCAGCGCCGAAGGCGAGGGGGTGGGGGCGGGATGCTGGTCCAGCGCCTCGTCATCGCTGACCAGATGGGCCGATGGCGCAAGGTGCCGGAAGGCATGGCGGCGCATGATCTGGAACAGCCAGGCCCGCGCCATTGCGGCCTCGCGCAGCTGGTGGCGAAAGCGCCAGGCGCTGGTGAAGCAGTCCTGCACCACGTCCTCGGCCAGCGCGCGCGAGCCGGTCAGCGCCCAGGCGCTGCGCAACAGGAATCGGTAGTGCTCGCGCACCCACTGGTTGTAGCGCGACTCGGCGGTGGAGATCATGCGGCATAAGAGCACGCAGGGCGCCGCCCTATTCCATGGGCTGGCCTTAGGCAAACCCTATATCGGATCAGCTATCGCGAAGAGGCGATGGTTCCCAGTAATTCCCTGGTCGGCCGCGATACAGCGCCTGATCCGACCCTGTGGGCAGCGGAGCCGGCCTGCTGCCCGAAGAACCGTGCCGGAGGCATGCCCACCGTGCGGTGCACCATGGCGCTGAAGGCGCTGGGGCTGTAGCCCAGCTCGGCGGCGATCTGCTGTATGGGCAGGCCGCGCGCGGCCAGGCTCAGGCCATGGGCCAGCACGACTTGCTGGCGCCAGGTGGTGAAGCTGCAGCCCAGCTGCTGCTGGAACAGCCGGGCCACGGTGCGCGGGCTGGCGCCGGTGTCTGCCGCCCAGTCGGCCAGGCTCTCGTGCTGGGTGGGGTCGGCCACCACGGCCTCGCAGAGCATGCGCAGCCGCTTGTCCTGGGGCATGTTCACGCCAAGGTGGACTTCGCTGGCCCGGCGCAGTTCTTCCAGCAGCAGGGCGCTGAGATGGTGCTCGCGCTGCAGCGTGGCGGCGTCGGGAGCGGGCTGGTCATCGCTTTGCTTGGGCAGGGCCGTGATCAGCTCGCGCATCAGCGGCGAGACCTCCAGCACGCGGCAGCGTGCCCAGTCCTGCGGGTTGCAGGCCACGCCGCAGGACGGGAGGTCCGGCAGTACGGGGCCCTGGGCCGGATCGTCCTGCAGCACGTAGATGGAGACGAGATCGGCTTCCTCGACCATGGCCACGGCGTGGACCAGGCCGGGCGGAATCCACACGGCCTTGGAGGGTGGTGCGATCAGCGTGCCCTGGGGGGCCGACAGGTGCAGCACGCCGTCCAGCGAGATGGCGATCTGTGCCCAGCTGTGGCTGTGCGGTATGACGCGCGTGCGTGCCGACAGGCGGTGCTGCTTGGCGCGCACGGGGCGCTGGGGCGTGGGCACGAACAGGTGCGGATGCAAGGCCTCCACCGGCTCCATCGGCCGGGCCCTGCGCACCGACCGCAGCGCGGCTGCGGGGCAGGCGCTGGGCAGGGTGTCGGCACAAGTGTCGGCAAGGGTGTGGGCAGGGGTGCCGGGCGTGGAGACAGGCTTTGGCATGTTTGCGATAGAAGTTGGCAGACTATCGCATACAAGACGAAACGCTGCTGCCTAAGATGCGGCCCATGACCGCCTCTTCTTCTTCCATGCCGGACGCCGTGGCTCCGGACCCGCTGCGCAGCGATGTGCGCACCATCGGCCTGATCGGCCTGGCGCATGGTTCCTCGCATTTCTTCCACCTGCTGCTGCCGCCGCTGTTCCCGTGGCTGATCGCCGAGTTCGGCTACAGCTATGCCGAACTCAGCGTGATGGTGTCGCTGTTCTTCGTGGTCTCCGGCGTGGGACAGGCCATGGCCGGCTTTGCCGTGGACCGCTTCGGCGCGCGCCCCATTCTGTTTGCGGCGCTGGGCAGCTTCACCGTGGCGGGCGTGGTCGCCAGCCTGGCACAGGGCTATGGAATGCTGCTGCTGGCAGCCTTCTTCGCGGGCCTGGGCAATGCGCCCTTCCACCCGGTGGACTTCACCATCCTCAACAAGCGCGTGTCGGCCAAGCGCATCGGCCATGCGTTCTCGGTGCACGGCCTGTCGGGCAATATCGGCTGGGCGCTGGCGCCGCTGTTCATGGCGGGCATCACCACGGCCACGGGCTCGTGGCGCCTGGCCTGCCTGTGCGGCGCGGCCCTGGCCGCCGTCATCCTCACCATCATGGTGCTCAACCGCGAGGCGCTGGACGACCGTGCCGCCGATGCCCACGCCCCCGCGGCGCGCGCCGCTGCGGCCGCCGTGCCGCAGGAGCATCCCATGGCCTTCCTGAAGCTGCCCTCGGTCTGGCTGTGCTTCTCGTTCTTCTTCTGGAGCACCTGCGCGCTCAGCGCCATCCAGAGCTTTGCCAGCCCCGCCATGCAGTCCATGTACGGACTGCCGCTGAGCGTGACGGCGCTGATCGTCACGGGCTACATGCTGTGCGGCGCGGCAGGCATGCTGGCCGGCGGCTTCCTCGTGGGCCGCGTGCAGCGGCTGGAGAAGGTGATCTCCATCTGCATGCTGGGCTCGGGCGTTGCGCTGTTCCTGGTCGGCACGGGCTGGCTGCCGGCCATGGCGGCCGTGGCCGTGGCCTCCATCGCGGGCCTGGGAACGGGCCTGGCCGGCCCATCGCGCGACATGCTGATCAAGCGCGCCGCGCCGCCCGGCGCCACGGGTCGCGTCTACGGCACGGTGTATTCGGGCCTGGACCTGGGCTTTTGCCTGGCCGCGCCGGTGTTCGGCTACATGCTGGACCACGGCATGAGTCACGGCGTGTTCTACGGATCGGCCATTGCCCTGGTGCTGAGCGTGGTGTCGGCCGTGGTCGTGGGAGATGGCGTGAGCAAGAAGGGCGGCATGGCGCTGAGCGCGGGCTGATCCCGGGTCTCGCTCCCCACAAGGCCCCGCAAGCCAAGGCTTGCGGGGCCTTTGCTTTGGGCGGTGAGATGGACAAAACAGGCACGGCAATTGCGTGCGCCCTGCGCGGCGCCTGCTATCGTGCAGGCACAACTTTTTCAACACAGGAGACCTGTCCATGCGTTCCGCCTTCGCACCGCTTTCCCTCATGTTCCGCAGCGCCCCGCTGGCGCTGGCCCTTGCCATGGCCGGCCTGTCCGGCAGTGCCCTGGCTGCGCCCAAGGCCGATATCCAGGCGCTGGCGCAAAAGCACCAGCAGCCCTTGCTGGACACGCTGCGCGACCTGGTGCACATCGAGTCGGGCAGCAAGGACATGGAGGGCGTGGAACAGATCGCCAACTACGTGGCCGGCAAGCTGCGCGAGCAGGGCGGCAAGGTCGAGATCCTGCAGCCCACCGACGTCTACCGGCTGGGCGACACGCCCGAGAAGATCGGCCCCATGGTGCATGCCGAGTTCAAGGGCAAGGGCACCAGCCGCATCATGCTGATCGCCCACATGGACACGGTCTACCTGCGCGGCATGCTCAAGGACCAGCCGTTTCGCATCGATGGCGAGCGCGCCTACGGCCTGGGCATTGCCGACGACAAGCAGGGCGTGGCCCTGATCCTGCACACCGTGGCCATGCTGCGCCAGCTGGGCTTCGACAACTACGGCACGCTGACCGTGCTGATGAACAGCGACGAGGAAATCAGCTCGCCCGGCGCGCGCAGCACCATCACGCGCATGGGCGCCGAGCAGGATGCGGTCTTCTCGTTCGAAGGCGGCGGCACCGACGGCGGCGTGCGCCTGGCCACCAGCGGCATCGGCGCGGCCTACCTCAAGGTCGAGGGCAAGGCCTCGCACGCGGGCGCCAAGCCCGAGGACGGCGTGAACGCGCTGTACGAACTGTCGCACCAGCTGCTGCAGATGAAGGACCTGTCCAAGCCCGAGACCGGCCTCAAGCTCAACTGGACCGTGGCCAAGGCCGGCACCAACCGCAACGTCATTCCCGCCGAGGCCACGGCCCAGGCCGACGCCCGCGCGCTGCGCGTGGCCGACTTCACGGCGCTGGAGCAGGCCATGCAGGCCAAGGTGGGCCACAAGCTGCTGGACGCCAGCAAGGTGCAGCTCAAGTTCGAAGTGCGCCGCCCGCCGCTGGAGGCCAACGAGGCCTCGCGCAGCCTGGCCAAACAGGCGCAGACCATCTACAGCGATGAGCTGGGCCTGAAGATGAGCGTGATGGAAAAGGCCACGGGCGGCGGCACCGACGCGGCGTTTGCGGCGCTCAAGGCCAAGGGTGCGGTCATCGAGGGCTTTGGCCTGAGCGGCTACGGCGCGCACTCCAATGATGCGGAGTATGTGCAGCTGAACACCATCGTGCCGCGCCTGTACCTGGCCACGCGCATGATCATGGATCTGTCGAAGTAGCCCCCACGCTCCCCTGCTTCGCATGGTCCGCTGCCCCTGGCCGGGCGCCCCCCGAGGGGGCCGCGTTTCGCCTTGGGGCGGCCCGGCGGCGAAACCTGGCGCACTCTGCAGATGGCGGGGGCAAAAAGCAAAAAAGGGCATGCCTTGCGGCATGCCCTGAAGGCGCATCGTGGGGCGCTCTGTGTTCTTTACTGCGAAGAGATGTTCTTGTCTTTCGCGATCTTGCTCCAGCGCGTGAAGTCGGCGTTCAGGCGCGCCTTCATGGCCGCGCCGTCCTGGTAGGTGGCGATGGCGCCTGCGGCCAGCATCTTCTTTTGCAGCTCGGGCTCGGCCAGGATGAGCTTGAGCTCCTGGTTCAGGCGCTGGACCACGGCGGGCGGCGTGTTCAGCGGGGCGATCAGGCCGCCCCAGGTGTCGGCGTCGAAGCCGGGGAAGCCCTGCTCGGCCACCGACTTCACATTGGGCAGCAGCTGCTTGGCCTTTTGCGAGCTGACGGCAATGGCGCGCAGCTTGCCCGCCTGGATGTGGGGCAGGGCCGCGACCACGTCGGCGAACATCACGGCGATCTGGCCGCCGATCAGGTCGGTCACGGCCGGCGCGCTGCCGCGGTAGGGCACGTGCTGCATGTCGAAGCCGCCCAGGTCCTTGAGCTGCTCCATGGACAGGTGGCCGAAGCTGCCCGTGCCCGAGCTGGTGTAGTTCAGCGCGGGCTTGGCCTTCCTGGCATGCTCGATCAGCTGCTGCAGGTTGGTCACGTCTGGCAGCTCGCGCGGGTTGATGACGATGGCCATGGGCAGGTCATAGACCGTGGCCACGGGCAGGAAGTCCTTGCGCACGTCGTACAGGTTGTTGTTGAACAGCATGGGCGCCAGCAGCGCGGGCATGCCGAACATGGACAGCGAGTAGCCGTCGGGCTGCGACTTGATGAAGGCCGCCGTGCCCACCGAGCCCGAGGCGCCGGGGCGGTTGTCGATGACGATGGTCTGGCCCAGGCGCTCGGTCAGGCGCTGCGCGACGATGCGCGCGGCCGTGTCGGTGGGGCCGCCGGGCGGGAAGGCCACGGTCAGCTTGATCAGCTTGTCGGGCCACTGGCTCTGGGCCCGGGCGGCGGGGGCCAGCGTGGCGATGGCGGTGGCGCAGGCGGCGGAAAGGATCTGGCGGCGCGAGGCCTGGAAGGGGGTGGAAGTCATATGTCTCCTCAAGCGGGAAGGGGTGGAAGTGAGAGCCGTGGAGCGGTCTGGGCGGGAACGTCTGCGCGCTCTCAGATGATGTTTTTGGCGCGCAGTGCGGCGCGGGCCTGTTCGTCCAGGCCCAGGCGCTGCTGCAGCACCTCGTCGGTGTGTTCGCCCTGGTGCGGCGGCGGGCGGCGCACGGGCAGGCGCTGGCCGTCCAGCGCATAGGGCGGGGCCAGCACGGACTGGCTGCCGGCCTCGCTGTCCTCGAAGCGGTGCAGCAGGCCGGCGTCGGCCGTGCGCTGCGAGTTCAGGGCCTCGAACAGGCCCAGCACCTCGCCGCAGGGAATCTGCGCGGCCGTCAGGCATTCGAGCAGTTGGGCGCGCGTGAAGCGCAGCAGCTCGGCCTGCACCAGCGGCATCAGCAGCTCGCGGTTTGCCGAGCGTGCGGTATTGGTGGCAAAGCGCTCGTCGGCGGCCCACTCGGGCTTGGCGATGACGTCGGTGCAAAAGCGCTGGAACTGGCCGTTGTTGCCCACGGTGATGACCAGCGGGCCGTCGGCCGCCTCGAACACGCCGTAGGGCACGATGGACGGATGGGCGTTGCCGAACTTGGGCGGGTCGCCGGCCTTGAGCAAGGCCTCCATGCCGTAGTAGCTGGTGATCATCAGGCCGCAGTCGTACAGGGCCATCTGCACATGGCGGCCGCGCCCGCTGCGCTCGCGCTCGTAGAGCGCGGCCAGGATGGCCTGGGCCGAGTACATGCCCGTGAACATGTCCACGGCGGCCACGCCGAACTTCAGCGGGCCCTGGCCCTGCTCGCCGTTCATGGCCATGATGCCGGACTCGCCCTGCACCACCAGGTCGTAGCCGGGCCGCGTGGCCTCGGGGCCGCTGCGCGAGTAGCCCGAGATGGAGCAGTACACCAGGCGCGGGTTCAGCTGCGACAGCTGCTCGTAGCCCAGCCCCAGCTTCTCGGCGCCGCCGACCTTGAAGTTCTGGATGACCACGTCGCTGTCGGCCGCCAGCTCGCGTGCGATGCGCAGGCCCTCTTCGGCCTGCAGGTCCAGCGTGACCGAGCGCTTGTTGCGGTTGGCGCTGTTGAAGTAGGAGGTGTTGCGCTGGCCCACGCGCACGCCCCAGTCGCGCGTGTCGTCGCCGCGGCCCGGGTGCTCGACCTTGACGACATCGGCGCCCAGGTCGGCCAGCGCCATGGCGCACATGGGGCCGGCCAGCACGCGCGAAAGATCCAGGACGCGCACGCCGTCCAGCGGCAGGGAAGAGGGGAGAGCACTCATGCGAAACCTTGTCGAACCACGAAAACCGCAACGGGCCGGTGATGCCCGGGCAGGCCCGCATTCTTCATTCGTTTATGGACTTTGACAATCGTGCTAAAAAATGGACATTGTGTGTACTGAGGTTTGACAATGGATCTGGGCGGACTGTCCCTGCTGGTGGACATCATCGAAGCCGGCAACCTGAGCCGCGCCGCCGTGCGCCTGGGCATGAGCCGCGCCAACGTCAGCCACCGGCTCAACCAGTTCGAGCGCCAGATCGGCCAGCAGCTGCTGCGCCGCACCACGCGCCAGGTCGAGCCCACCGAGCTGGGCCTGCGCCTGTATGCCCATGGCCGCGCGATACGCCAGGAAGCCATGGCGGCGGACGAGTCGGTGGACAGCCTGGGCCAGAGCCTGCAGGGCACCGTGCGGCTGAGCGTGCCCAGCGGCTACGGCCAGCTGCAGATGTCGGGCTGGCTGACGGAGTTCATGCGCATGCATCCGGGCATCACGCTGGAGGTGATCTTCGACAACGACATCGAGGACCTGATGCAGGGCGCGGTGGACTTCGCCGTGCGCGTGATGACCGAGCCGCCTGAAAGCCTGGTGGCCTGCAAGCTCGGCGATGTGCTCTACGAGGCCTGCGCCACGCCGCAGTTCCTGGCGCAGCATGGCCAACCCGACTCGCTGCTGGCGCTCAAGCGCGTGCCGCTGATCACCTCGGCGCTCACGGGCCAGAAGCTGCGCACGGCGGGCATGAACGGCGCCCGGCCCACCGAGCTGCGCATACGCCCGCGCCTGATGTCGCCCAACTTCCACTTCCTGCGCGATGCCGTGCTGCAGGGCCTGGGCGTGGCCGTTGTGCCGCGCTACATGGTGGCGGCCGAACTGGCCAGCGGCGCGCTTGAGCGCCTGCCGCTGCCGCCGGGCAGCCTGGACTTTCTGGCCACGCGCCAGTACCTGCTGTACATGCCGTCCCACTACCAGACGCGGGCCATCACCACGCTGATCGACTTCCTGCGCGAGAAGGCCGCGGCGGAGGGACTCAGAGGCTGAAGATCTTGCCGGGGTTCAGGATGTTCTTCGGATCCAGCGCCTGCTTGATGGAGCGCATCATCTGCACCGCGCCGTCGCCGGCTTCCTCGCGCAGGAAGTCCATCTTGTGGATGCCCACGCCATGCTCGCCCGTGCAGGTGCCGCCCAGCGCAATGGAGCGCGACACCAGCTGGTGGTTGAGCTGCTCGGCGCGCGAGCGCTCGTCCTCGTTGTCCGGGTCGATCAGGTAGCCGAAGTGGAAGTTGCCGTCGCCCACGTGGCCGACGAGGAAGTAGGGGATGCCGCTGTCGTCGGCCTCGCGCACCGAGTCCAGCAGTGCATCGGCCAGGCGGCTGATGGGCACGCAGGCGTCGGTGGTGATGCAGCGGCAGCCGGGGCGGCTGGAGACAGCCGCGAAATAGGCGTTGTGGCGGGCCGTGAACAATCGCGTGCGGTCCTCGGGACGCTCGGCCCATTCGAAGGCATTGCCGCCGAACTCGCCCGCAATGTCCTGCACCATCTCGGCCTGCTCCTTGACGCCCGTGGGCGAGCCGTGGAACTCCATCAGCAGCATGGGTTCCTCGCGCAGCGTGAGCTTGCTGTAGGCATTGACCATGCGCACCGAGTTCACGTCCACCAGCTCCACGCGGGCGATCGGCACGCCCATCTGGATGGTCTGGATCACCGTGCGCACGGCGGCCTCGATGCTGGGGAAGGAGCAGATGGCCGCGCTCACGGCCTCGGGCAGCGGGTACAGGCGCACCGTGATCTCGGTGACCACGCCCAGCGTGCCTTCGCTGCCCACGATCAGGCGCGTGAGGTCGTATCCCGCGCTGCTTTTCTTGGCGCGCGTGCCGGTGCGCATCAGCTCGCCGCTGGCCGTGACCAGTTCCAACGCCAGCACGTTCTCGCGCATGGTGCCGTAGCGCACGGCATTGGTGCCGCTGGCGCGCGTGGCGGTCATGCCGCCGATGGAGGCATCTGCGCCAGGATCGATGGGGAAGAAGAAGCCCGTGTCCTTGATGGCATCGTTGAGCTGCTTGCGCGTGATGCCGGGCTGCACGGTGACCGTCAGGTCCTCGGCGTTGACCGAGAGAATGCGGTTCATGCGGCTCAGGTCCAGGCTGATGCCGCCCTCGACGGCCAGCAGATGGCCTTCGAGCGAGGAGCCAGCGCCGTAGGGGATGACCGGCACGGCATGCTGGTCGGCCAGCTTCAGCGCATCCTGCACGTCCTGCGTGCTTTCGGCAAAGACCACGGCCGCAGGCGGGGGCGCCTGGATGGCGCCCTCGTCGCGGCCGTGCTGTTCGCGCACCGCCAAAGCCGTGGAGCACTGGGCGCCGAAACGCTGGGCCAGGGCTTGGAGGAAGGCTTCGGGGATGGGGCGCTGAGCGAAGTCAGGCTGCAGGCGGACGGGGGCGACAGGGGCGTTCATCGGTGTTCTCCAGGGGGAACTGGAAAGAATACCACCGGCCCTGCCGCCCAACCGTGTGGGTCAGCCGCCTGGCATCCGGGTGTCAGCGCGGCTGGACAGCCTTGCTGAATTCATCGCGCGACAGCGATCCGTTCTTGTCGGCATCGATCTGCGCGAAATTGCTGCTCACGGCGGGCAGGGCCTCGGCCTCCTTCTTGCTCAGCTTGCCGTCCCGGTTGGTGTCGGCGCGGTCGAATGCGGCTTGCACGTCGTTGGCGCCGGCCGACGATGGAGTGGGTGCGGCTTGCACACCAGTTGCAGGGCCGCTACCGGCTCCAAAGGAGGCCTGCGAAGGAGGCGCAGCGGGAGTAGATGTCTGCGCCATGGCAGCAACGCTGCCCAGCGAAATGGCCGCGAACAACATCACGCTGCGGATTTCAAAACCAGAGACTTTGCGCAGTTGAGAGGTCATGTGTCGAACTCCTTGTCGAACGTGGAACATGACTGCATTCCATCTGCTGCAGCGCAGCAGGGCCAGCACTTTTGCCGGCTGTTGCCTGCTACAACATTTGCGTGCCGCCTGTAACGCACAATTGGGTGTTGGGCCGTTACGGGTCCAGCTTTCCACCCCCGCACCGCCAAGGAGAACGCCCATGGGCAACCGTTTGACACAGATCGCCACGCGCACCGGAGACGACGGCAGCACGGGCCTGGGCGACAACACGCGCGTCTCCAAGAACAGCGGCCGCCCGCACGCCATGGGCGATGTGGACGAGCTCAATTCCCACATCGGCCTGCTGCTGTGCGAGGCCCTGCCCGACGAGGTGCGCGAACTGCTGGTCGATGTGCAGCACCAGCTGTTCAACCTCGGTGGCGAGCTGTCCATTCCCGGCTATGAACTGCTCAAGGATGACGCTCTGCTGCAGCTCGATGAAGCGCTGGCCCACTACAACGCGCAGCTGCCCCGGCTGCAGGAATTCATTCTGCCGGCCGGCAGCCGCGCCGCGGCCCAGGCCCATGTCTGCCGCACGGTGGCACGCCGCGCCGAGCGCATGGTGGTGGCGCTGGAGCAGGGCGAGGCCATGCGGCCCGCGCCGCGCCAGTACCTGAACCGCCTGTCGGACCTGCTGTTCGTGCTGGCGCGCGTGCTCAACCGCATGGATGGCGGCGACGACGTCTACTGGAAGAGCGAGCGGATGGCCCGCGCGCAGTCCGCCGAAGAGTGAACCTGCACTGAACCTGCGCCAATCCCGCGCCAATCCCGCGTTTAGGACGGCCCATGCGCCTGCGCCACATCGAGGTCTTCAATGCCGTCATGCAGACCGGCAGCGTCAGCGCTGCCGCACGGCTGATCAACATCACCCAGCCGGCCGTCAGCCGCACCCTGCAGCACGCGGAGCTGCAGCTGGGCTTTGCGCTGTTCCAGCGCGCACGCGGGCGGCTCACGCCCACCAATGAGGCGCTGGCGCTGTTCCCCCACATCGAGAAGCTGTTCGAGCAGCTCGACGAGGTCCAGCGCCTGGCCGACAACCTGCGCCATGGCCAAGCCGCGGACCGGCTCACCGTGCTCACCGTCTTCGCACTCAGCCGCGAGGTGCTGCCGCGCGCCGTGGCCGGCTTTCGGCGCCGCCACCCCCAGGTGCAGGTCCATGTGCAAGCGCTGCACACCCCCCAGGTGGTCTCGGCCCTGCTGCTGCAGGAGGCCGACGTGGGCTTCGTCATCAGCTCCGTGGGCCAGCCCGCGCTGGAGCATGAACTGCTGGCCGAGGTGGACATGTTCTGCGTGCTGCCCAAGGGCCTGCTGCCGCCCTCGCGCGTGCGCGAAGAGGGGATGGAGCTCAAGGATTTGGCCGAGCTGCCCGTGGTCGCTCTCGATGCGCGCGACCCGCTGGGCATGCGCCTGGGCCAGGCCTGCCGCGAGCACGGCGTGGGCCTGTCGCCCGTGGTCACCGTGCAGACCTACCACGCAGCCCTGTCCATGGCCGAGTACGGCCTGGGCGCCGCCATCATGGACGGCTGCACCGCCCTGGCCGCCGACCGCCGCAAGGTCCATGTCGTGCCCCTGCTGCCGCGCATCACGGTGGGTGTGAATGCACTCAGCCTGCCCCAGCGGCCGGGGTCGGTGCTGGCGCGTGCAATGACCGAGGAAATGCGCAAGGCCTTGCGCGAGTTGCTGGCTGGTTGAGGCCGTTCATACAAGCATGCCTGCTGGACTGCGGCTGATGCGCCGTGGTCATTGGCACGATCGATTGTCAAATTCAACTGAATTCTCATGATCGATTGATTTGCTAATGAGAATTATTCACAATCATTACCCGGGATCTGACAACTGCATCGTCATGAAGGAGGGTCATGAGAAATTCAGGAGCTTTGCGTCCGCGCTGGCAGGTCGTTGCCTGGGCATGTGCTGCTCTTGCCTTTGCCGGTGGGCTGGCGCTCATCTTTTTTGCCGAACCAGCGCCTGAGGTCAGGCATGCACAGGTGAGCGCAACCAAGCCACCTGCGCAAGCTTCCAGGCCTGCTGCGCCAGCACCTGAAACTCCCGCTCCACCGGCGATCGCTTCCGTACCGGCGCCCGTGCCGGTGGCGCCCCTCACGACACCTCGAGCCAAGGCGTTTCCTGCCGTTGTCGTGGATGCATCGGCGGAGATTCTGTACAACCGGCTTGCCCGCAGCGAGGTCACGCTGGACCAGGCCGGCGAAGTCGCCAAACTCCACAAGGCATTGGAGCCTTGCTGGATGGCGTCCCTCTATGAGCGCATGGCGCTGCTGGTTCCGCCGGATTCCGATCCCAAGGGGCACGCAATGGCGCAACGGCTGGCTCGGGAGCAGAGGGCCAGTGCGCGCCCTGGCTGCGGACAACTCCCGATGGACGCATACACAAGGGCCGATGAGTGGACTGCCCGGCTCGCGGTGCAGGGAGATCCTCAGAGCATGATGGACTATGGCGGAGCCTACTGGACCCGGGGTCTGGAGCATGCGAGAACGGATCCAGAGCGCCTCGCCGAGTATCGGCGCACCACCCTGATATACCTCAACGCCTTGATCGACCAAGGCTATGTCGATGCGCTGATCTCGATGGCCTCCATCAGAAGTAACCCCACATGGGGGGAGCCGCAGCCTGCCGAGGTGTGGGCATATGTCTATGCCGACGCCAAGGCCAAAGGCAATGTGTCATCGCAAGCGAACCTGCTTCAGAGCATCGACCAACGAGTGCCGCCTGAGGGCCGTCAACGCGCGAGGGATATGGCCCAGGAGTTGCTGAGGAGATGCTGTGGTGGCTAGCCAAATAACTTCGTTGTCACCGCGCCTGCCCCAAACGTGGCGCTCTGTGATCATCATCGCGCTTGCCGCGTTACTCATCGCAGCGAGTTGGCGTGGCGTCTCCGACACCCAGGAAGATCCGCGCGGGTGGAACAACACCGAGATTGCTCGATTCATCCTGGAGACGGTCAACTCGTCCTTGTCGATTGGACAGTGGAAGCCCGGAGATACAGTGACCATCTGTCAAGCAGGATCCAGTAGATGCATTTTGGTGGCCTACATCAATCCGATGTCTCACGATGCGTGGGCCAAAGCAAAAAATGTCGATTCACGCAATCAACCTCCCGATGTCTCGCTATGGGAGCGCTTGATCAAGTGGATTCTGGGTCGAGGTGGTATGCCTCCAACAGGTTCCTTGGAGACCCTCATCGCTGATTGGGGCGAAGTGCCACCCGGGACGGTCACGGTCGAACCACTCCGGCCTGATGACACGCTGACAAAGTGCACTGGTTGCCATGGTTCGGATTGGCAGCAAATAGCCCAGCAGCCGGCATGGGAGCCGTTGCGAAGTGTGGAGGCCAGCGGTTGGCTTGCCTTGATTGGCGCCGCAGCCATGTCGGTGGATGCCCGACATGGCTGGTCCAAGGACGACTGGCAACTCGTACGGAGATTGAGCGGCGACATGACATAGGTGGCTGCGGGACCGGGTTCTACAGATCGTCCGCCTCCATCTGCCCCACCAGCCTCTGCGCCGACCCGAACGCCAGCGTCAGCCCCAGCGCGCCGTGCCCTGTCTGCAGCCACAGGTTGCGCGGACCGCCGCGCTGGCGGCCGGTGAGGGGCAGGCCGGTGGGCGTGGCGGGGCGCATGCCGGTCCAGGGGTGCAGGTTGCCGTCCAGCGGCAGGTCGGCGAAGACCTCCTGCGTGGAGCGGCGCAGGCTGGCGATGCGGCGCGGGTCGGTGCGCGTGTCCCGGCCCACGATCTCCACCATGCCGGCCACGCGCAGGCGTTCGCCGATGCGTGCGAAGACGACCTTGCGTGCGGTGTCGGTGACGCTGACCCGGGGTGCGGCGTGCGGCAGTTGCGCGGCGGCATCGGCGGTGATGCTGTAGCCCTTGAGCGGGTAGACGGGAATGCGCAGGCCCAGCTGGCGCGCGTGGACCGCGCTTTCCCAGCCGCTGGCCAGCACGTAGTGGTCGGCGCGCAGCGGCAGCGGGCCTGCGGCGGTGCGCAGGCCGGTGATGGCGTCGCCTTCGCGCTCGAAGCCCTGCAGCTCCACGCCGTAGCGCAGTTCGGCGCCGCGTGCGGTGAGCCGGGCGGCCAGTTGCTCGCACAGCAGGCGGCAGTCGGCGGCGGCCTCGCTGGGCGTGTGCACGGCGCCTGCAATGCGCTGGGCGTAGCCGGCGAGCGCGGGTTCGATGCGCGACACTTCGGCGGCGTTGACGATGCGCTGCGGCGCACCGCCCAGGCCCGCTTGCAGTGCCACCTGCTGCGCGGCGGCATCCAACGCCTGCTGGGTGGGGTAGAGCACCAGCTTGCCGGGCGTGTGCAGGTCGCAGGCCAGTGCTTCGTCGGCCTGGAGCGACTCGAAGGCCTGGCGGCTTTCGGCGGCCAGGGCCAGCAGGGCGCGCGTGCCTTCGGCCGAGGCATGGGCATTGCAGGCGCCCAGAAAGCGCAGTCCCCAGGCCCATTGCGCGGGGTCGGCGCGCAGGCGGAAGGCCAGCGGCGAATCCTTTTCCAGCAGCAGGCGGGGCAGCATCTTCCAGATGCCGGGATCGGCCAGCGGCTGCACGTAGGAATAGCTCAGCTGCGCGCCATTGCCGCCGCTGGCGCCCTGGGCGGGGCCCGGTGCGCGGTCCAGCACGGTGATGCGGTGGCCGGCCTGCTGCAGCGCCCAGGCCGTTGCCAGGCCGACGATGCCGGCGCCCACGATGCAGACATGCATTGATCGTTTCTCCATGCAGCCGCACTGTAGGCCGCGCGCGGCAGGCTGCGCCATGGCATTTGGCACACGGGCCATGCACGCAGGTTATGGCCGGGGGCTGCTGCTGCGGGCAGGCGGCCAGCCCATAACCGGCGGGCATGGACCGGCCCGATATTGTCATTCCGCAAAGGCCGCAGCCCTTCCTACACTGGCCGCACATCCACCAAAGACGAGGAGACAAGCATGCAACTTCACACCACCGCGCTGTGCGCGGCCCTGGCCCTGGGAGGCCTGGCTGCGGCCCATGCCGACACGCTGGCCAAGGTGCGCGACAGCGGCCGCATCACGCTGGCCTACCGCGAGTCCTCCGTGCCCTTCAGCTACCTGGACAACGGCAAGCCCATCGGCATGACGGTGGAGATGTCCCAGGCCGTGGCCGAGGCCGTGAAGAAGGCGGTGAACCGGCCCGATCTCAAGGTGCAGTGGCAGGCCGTGACCTCGCAGAACCGCATGCCGCTGCTGGCCAACGGCACCATCGACCTGGAATGCGGCTCGACCACCAACAACACGGTGCGCGGCAAGGAGGTGGCCTTTGCCATCAACCATTTCTACACGGGCACGCGGCTGCTGGTGAAGAAGAGTTCGGGCATCAAAAACTACGCCGACCTCAAGGACAAGACCGTGGCCATCACCACGGGAACCACCAACCTGCAGGTGCTGCGCAAGGCCAATGCCGACAAGGCCTGGGGCATGAACATCGTCATGGCCAAGGACCATGCGGACGGCTTCCTGCTGGTGGAGAACGACCGCGCCGCGGCCTTCGGCATGGACGACATCCTGCTCTTCGGCCTGATCCCCACGGCCAAGAACCCCGGGGACTTCGAGGTGGTGGCCGACTCGCTGCAGGTCGAGCCCTATGCCTGCATGCTGCGCAAGGACGACCCCCAGTTCAAGCAACTGGTCGATGGCGTGATCGGCGACATGATGAAGTCGGGCGCGTTCGCCAGGCTGTATGACAAGTGGTTCATGCAGCCCATTGCCCCGAGGAACGTGGCCCTGGGCCTGCCGATGAGCGAGCAATTGCAGAAAAACCTGCAGGACCTCAGCGACAAACCTGCTTTTTGATTTCGGATCGCAGCATGCAGCAGCAGCTTCAGCCCCCGCGCGCGGTGGGCATTCTCGGGGGCATGGGCCCGGCCGCAGGCGCGGATTTCGTGCGCCTGTTCGTGCAGGCCTGCACGGCGCACCTGCAGCAGCAGGGCCTGCCCGTGCATGACCAGGCCTATCCCGAGCACTGGCTGGTGCAGCTGCCCATGCCCGACCGCAGCGCCGCGCTGCGCGCGGACCCGCAGTCGCCCACGGGGCCGGCCCAGCACCTGCTGCAGGGCGTGGGCCGCATGGCGGCGCTGGGCGTGCGCAGCGTGGCCCTGGCCTGCAACACGGCCCATGCCTGGCATGGGCAGCTGCAGGCGCTGTTTCCGCAGCTGCATGTGCTGCACATTGCGCGCCAGGCCGCCCTGCACCTGCAGGCCGGCGGCGCGCAGCAGGCCATCGTGCTGGCCACGCAGGGCACCTACGACAGCGGCCTGTACGACGCGGCACTGGCCGAGTGCGGCATCACCGCGCTGCAGCCCGATGCACAGGGCCGCGCGCGGCTCATGCAGGGCATCTACGACGGCGTCAAGCAGGGCGACATGGACCTGGCCGCGCGCTGCTTCGGCGAGGTGCTGGCCCCGCTGCTGCAGCGCCATGGCGATGTGCCCGTGATCATGGGCTGCACCGAGATCCCGCTGGCCCTGCCGCAGTCGCCGCTGGCGCGCGGCGCCGGGCTGGTGGACCCTGCCTGGATCCTGGCCCAGGCCCTGGCCGGTGATGCGTATGGGCCTGTGGCGATTCAATAAGTCTCCAGATGCAGTCGGCCTTCGCGCTTGAGGCGCGCGCCGACCTGCTCCCAGTCCAGCCCGGCTTGCTGCGCCACGTCGCGCAGTGCCAGCACCACGCCTTCCTCCATGCTCTTGAGCCCGCAGACGTAGAAGTGCGCGTTGTCGTCGCGCAGCAGGGCCGCCAGGTCGGCCGCACGTTCGCGCAGCAGGTCCTGCACGTAGCGCCGGGGCTGGCCGGCCACGCGCGAGAAGGCCAGGTTGTTGTCGATGAAGTCGCGCGGCAGGCTTTGCAGCGGGCCGAAGTAGGGCAGCTCCTGCGGCGTGCGTGCGCCGAAGAACAGCATGAGCTTGCCGCCCTCGAACCTGCCGCTCCTGCGCAGCCGCCTGCGCCATTCGGTCATGGCACGCATGGGGGCGCTGCCCGTGCCCGTGCAGATCATCACGATGTGCGATCGGGGATGGTTGGGCATCAGGAACGACTGGCCAAAGGGGCCTATGACCTGGACCCTGTCGCCGATGCGTGCGTCGCACAGGTAGTTGCTGGCCACGCCGCGCACGGGGCGGCCCTGGTGGTCCTGGGTGACGCGTTTCACGGTCAGCGCCAGGTTGTTGTAGCCAGGCCGCTCGCCATTGCGCGCACTGGCCACCGAGTACTGGCGCGCCACATGCGGGCGGCCCTGGGCATCGGTGCCGGGCGCGATGACGGCGATGGACTGGCCTTCGAGCACGGGAAACGGCTGGCTGCCGAAGTCCAGCACGATGTGGTGGGTCTCGCTGTCGAATCCCGCCTCCGTGCAGTTGAGGTTGCCGACCACGGTCGCCGTGACGGGGCTTCTGGGGCCATGCAGGTTGGTGTACGGATGGGCGGCTGACCAGGGCGGCACGGTGGCGCCGTAGCTGGCGCTGCGCAACACCTGGGTATCGGCCTGGTCGTCGGGCCGGGACGCATCCGCACCGCGCGTGGCGGCCGCCGCGATCACGGCCTGTGCCTGGCTCAGGTCCTCGGCGGCAGACGCATCCCCTGCGTCCTGTGCCTGGACCAGCACCTCAGGCGGCAGCTCCTCGGGCAGCTCGTCCCAAAGCAGCTGCTCGGCCACGGGATAGGCGCTTGCCAGCGGCACCTTGCGCCAGTTGTCGATGGCACCCGTGGGGCAGGGCGAGACGCAGTCCATGCAGCCGTTGCACTGCTCGGCCAGGACCACGTAGTTGCGGTCATCGTGCGTGATGGCGCCCACGGGGCAGGTGGCCTCGCAGGTGTTGCAGCGAATGCAGATCTCCGGGTCGATCAGGTGCTGCGTGAGGATGCCGTGTTCTACCAAGGCGACTGTCATGGGCGACTCCCTGCTGGCGCGGCGCTTCAGTTGAAGCGCACGTATTCAAAATCCACGGGCTGGCGGTTGATGCCCATGACCGGCGGCGCGATCCAGCCCGCGAACTGGCCCGGCTCCACGCAGCGGCCCATGAGCGAGGCGACGAAGGCGCGGTCGGCGTCCGTGGGCAGCCATTCGCCCTCGCGCATGCGCCATTCCTGCTCGCTGACCACGCGGCCGTCGGGGCTCATGCGCACGCCGGCCAGCGCGCCGATCTGGCGGTTGAAGGCCTTGTGCGGCACGGTGAGGCGGAAGTCGATGCCGGCCTTTTCCATGACCTTGTTCCAGCGGCCCACGCCTGCGTTGGAGTCCTTGATGTAGTCGTCGCGCAGCACCTCGTTGAGCGCGTTGAGCATGGGCACTTCCTTTTCCTGCAGCCTGCCGTCCACGACCTCCAGCACCTTGTAGTGCTGGTCGTGCAGGCGGTGGTCGTCCGCGCGCTTGCCTTCCTCGTAGCGGCCCTTGAGGCCGCTGCTGTAGAAGGTGGCGGCATTGCTGGACTGGTCGGCGCCGAACAGGTCGATGGTCACGCTGTAGTGGAAGTTCAGGTAGCGCTGCAGCGTGGGCAGGTCGATCACGCCGGCCGCGCGCAGGCGGCCCACGTCGTCGGTGCGCAGCTCGTTCATGACCTGGCAGGTGCGCTGCAGCACGCGCGAGACGCCGGACTCGCCCACGAACATGTGGTGGGCCTCCTCGGTCAGCATGAACTTGGTGGTGCGCGCCAGCGGGTCGAAGGCGCTTTCGGCCAGCGCGGCCAGCTGGAACTTGCCGTCGCGGTCGGTGAAGTAGGTGAACATGAAGAAGGACAGCCAGTCGGGCGTCTTCTCGTTGAAGGCGCCCAGGATGCGCGGGTTGTTCTCGTCGCCGGACTGGCGCTCCAGCAGGGCCTCGGCCTCCTCGCGGCCGTCGCGGCCGAAATGCTTGTGCAGCAGGTAGACCATGGCCCACAGGTGGCGGCCTTCCTCCACGTTGACCTGGAACAGGTTGCGCAGGTCGTACATGGACGGCGCGGTCAGGCCCAGGTGGCGCTGCTGCTCCACCGAGGCGGGCTCGGTATCGCCCTGGGTGACGATGATGCGGCGCAGGTTGGCGCGGTGCTCGCCGGGCACGTCCTGCCAGGCCTTCTCGCCCGCGTGGTCGCCGAAGTGCACCTTGCGGTCGGCCTCGGCCGGGTTCAGGAAGATGCCCCAGCGGTAGTCGCGCATCTTCACGTGGCCGAACTGGGCCCAGCCCTGGGGGTCCACGCTGATGGCGGTGCGCAGGTAGACGTCGTAGTCGGTGGAGCCTTCGGGGCCCACGTCGCCCCACCAGTTCAGGAAGTTGGGCTGCCAGCTCTCCAGCGCGCGCTGCAGGGTGCGGTCTTCGCCGAGGTTGACGTTGTTGGGGATCTTCTCGCTGTAGTTGATGGCGCTCATGGTGGGGTCTCCGTGGATGTTTCGGGGCGTGCCTGCGGTCAGACGCGGTTGAAGTCGAAGCCGGCCTTCTGGCCCGTGCCGTAGAGCTTGAGAGCGCCCTTGTCGCCCACGGCATTGGGGCGGTTGAAGATCCAGTTCTGCCAGGCCGACAGGCGCCCGAAGATGCGCGTGACCATGTTCTCGCGGCTGGCAAAGCGCAGGTTGGCCTCCAGGCCCGTGAGCGCATCGGGCGACATGGCGGCGCGCTCTTCCATGGCGATGCGGATCTCGTCGTCCCAGTCGATGTCGTCGGGCGCGGCCGTGACCAGCCCCAGGGCCAGGGCCTGGTCGCCGTCCAGCGCGCGGCCCGTGGCGGCGCGCGCGGCCTCCAGCGGCGCGGCCTCCTCGTAGAAGCGGCGCTGCAGGCGCGACTGGTCGTTGACCAGGGGCAGGAGGCCGAAATTGAACTCGTCCAGCTGGATGCGCGGGGCGCGCTCGGTGTCATCGGGCAGCACCAGCATGTAGGCGCGGTCGGCCGCGAAGGCCAGCTCGGCCAGCATGCCCACGAAGCAGGAGCCGGGCTCGATCAGCGCGAACAGCGTGCGCGAGGACACATCCAGCCGCGCAAAGCTGCGGCGCAGCAGGCCCAGCGTCTCGCGCGCCAGCCAGTGGTCCTGGTGGGCCAGCAGGGCTGCGTCTGCGGCCAGCACGGCGGCGGCATCGCCTTCGGTCTTGAGCAGCCAGGTGCCCACGTCCAGCTCATTGGTGCGCAGGTGCAGGATGGCGTCGTCCAGCTCGCGGCCCATGGCCAGCGGCCACCAGGCGTCGCCGGCCTGCTCGATGGCTTCGATGGTGGCCGGCTGCGGGCCTTGCCCAAGCGTGGGCGCCTTCACGGTCAGCGTGGCGCTGCGGCGCGCGCGGTCGATCTGCACGCTGACATGGCGGTAGTGCAGCGCGTCGTCCGTGGCTTCGCGTTCCAGGCGCGTGAGCGTGATGCCCTGCGCATTGGCGGGGCGCGTGCTGCCCTCGGCCAGGCGCTGCGCGCGCTGGGCCACCACGGCCTCGAACTGCGCGGGCTTGGCCACGGCATCGACCAGGCGCCAGTCCACGGCGCGCTGGCCGCGCACGCCTTCCACGCTGGTGCAGAAGATGTCGGCCAGGTCATGGCGCACATGGCGCTTGTCGGTCACGCGCGTGAGGCCGCCCGTGCCGGGCAGCACGCCCAGCAGCGGCACCTCGGGCAGGGAGACGGAGGAGGAGCGGTCATCGATCAGCACGATGTCGTCGCAGGCCAGGGCCAGCTCGTAGCCGCCGCCCGCGCAGGCCCCGTTGACGGCGGCCAGGAACTTCAGGCCCGAGTGGCGCGAACTGTCCTCGATGCCGTTGCGCGTCTCGTTCGTGAACTTGCAGAAGTTCACCTTCCAGGCATGGCTGGACACGCCCAGCATGAAGATGTTGGCGCCCGAGCAGAAGATGCGGTCGCGCCCGCTGGTGACGATGACGGTGCGCACCTGCGGATGCTCGAAGCGGATGCGATTGAGCGCGTCGTGCAGCTCGATGTCCACGCCCAGGTCGTAGCTGTTGAGCTTGAGCTTGTAGCCGGGCCGTATGCCGCCGTCCTCGGCGATGTTCAGCTGCATGCGGGCGATGGCGCCCTCGACGGTGAACGACCAGTGGCGGTACTGGGCGGGCTCGGTGCGGTAATCGACAGTGGGGCTGGACGGGTGCATGGACGGCCTCTTGGATGAAAAATAGTGCAGTCGCAGATACGGTGCAGGCACAATTATGCAGACTCATCCAAAAAATGCACGCAACAACACGCACGATAGTGCGTGTTTTGTTGATATCCAGGGTAAACCCCAGCAGTGCAGGCGAAAAAAATCCAGGCCTGGGACCTGGATGCCGTGGGTTGCTGCCGCCGTCTCAGCGTGCGGGCAGGAACAGTGCCTTCAACTGGTCGAAGCTCTGCTCCAGCGTCTGGCCGCTGGTATCCACCACGTGGTCGGCCTTGGCGTAGAAGCCGGCGCGGCCTTCGAGGATGCTGCGCAGATCGTCCATGGCCTCGGGATTGGCGGCCATGGGGCGGGTGTCGCCCTGGGCCACGACGCGGGCCATGTGCTCCTCGGGCTGGGCCTTGAGCCAGACCGTGGTGCAGTGCGACAGCAGTTCGTTGAAGGTGGCCGGGTCGGAGACGATGCCGCCCGGCGTGGCGATGACCACGTCGCTGTAGATCTGCACGGCCTCCTCCAGCGCGCGGCGCTCGTAGCGGCGGTAGGCGTTGGCGCCGTACAGGTCGTGGATGGCGCGCACGCTGCAGCCGGCAATGCGCTCGATTTCCTGGTTGAGTTCGAGGAAGGGCACGCCCAGCTGCTCGGCCAGCATGCGGCCCAGTGTGGACTTGCCCGCGCCGCGCAGGCCGATCAGTGCGATGCGCGTGTGGCGCTGGCGGTCGCTGGGCGCCGTGCCCAGCAGCTCGCCTGCGGCCAGGCGCACGCGGCGCAGGTCCTCTTCATTGCGGCCTTCCAGCAGTTCGCGGATCAGCAGCCATTCGGCGCTGGTGGTGGTCACGTCGCCCAGCAGCTCGGCCATGGAGCATTGCAGGGCCTGTGCAATATGGTGCAGGACCAGCACCGACACATTGCCCGTGCCGTATTCGAGGTTGGCCAGGTGGCGCTCCGAGACATCGGCCGCCGCCGCCAGGGCGCGCCGCGTCATGCCCCGGCGCGAGCGCAGGCTGCGCACACGCTCGCCCAGCGCCTGCAGCACCTGGTTCCTGGGGGCTTCTGAGAGGGAATCCGCCGCCCCGGCGGACTGGGCTGCCGTCTCGAACTGGTCCATAGAGTTTCCTTGAAGAGGGCGTGAATGATAAACAGTCGGGGTTAACACCAGCCATGCAATATAGTGCTTGACGCTCGGTGGTGTTCTAACTATCTTTCTGATGCACGCACAATATTGCATGTTGTGCGGAAGATCACAAGTCGGGCCGGATGCCCGATGTCGAAGGAGACCCCGATGATCGACTTCACCCAGCCCTTCAATTTCGCCGCGCACCTGTTCGCGCTCAATGAGGGGCGGCCCGGCAAGATCGCCTACATCGACGACCACGGCACGCTGAGCTACGGCCAGCTGCAGCAGCAGGCGCAGCGCATGGCCAGCGGCCTGCTGGCGGCGGGCATCCACCGCGAGGAGCGCGTGCTGCTGCTCATGCACGACCGCCATGAATGGGCCGTGGCCTTTCTGGGCGCGCTGTATGCGGGCGTGGTGCCGGTGGCGGTGAACACCTTGCTCACGGCCGACGACTACGCCTACATGCTGGGCCACAGCCGCGCCCAGGCCGTGCTGACCTGCGATGCGCTGCTGCCCCTGCTGCGCCAGGCGCTGGACCGGGCGCCCAACGAGGTGCGCCATGTCTGGGTGGCCGGCGACGAAGCGGCGGCGCGCGCCGCAGGCTTTGCGCCGCTGCAGCCCTGGCTGGCGGCGCAGCCGCCGCTGCCCGCACCGGCGCCCACGCTGGGCGATGACCCGGGCTTCTGGCTGTATTCCTCGGGCTCCACGGGCAAGCCCAAGGGCGCGGTCCACACGCATGCCAATCCGTACTGGACGGCCGAACTCTATGGCGGCCCGGTGCTGGGTCTGGGCGAGGGCGACATCTGCTTTTCCGCCGCCAAGCTCTACTTCGCCTACGGCCTGGGCAATGCCCTGAGCTTTCCGCTGAGCGTGGGCGCCACCGTGCTGCTGATGGCCGAGCGGCCCACGCCCGAGGCCACCTTCGCGCGCTGGGTGCAGCACCGGCCCACGGTGTTCTTCGGCGCGCCCACGGGCTTTGCGGGCATGCTGGCCTCGCCGCTGCTGCCCGCGCGCGAGCAGGTCAGCCTGCGCATGTGCTCCTCGGCCGGCGAGGCGCTGCCGGCCGAGATCGCCCAGCGCTTCAAGGCGCATTTCGGCGCCGACATCGTGGACGGCATCGGCTCCACCGAGATGCTGCACATCTTCCTGTCCAACCGGCCCGGCGACATCCGCTACGGCACCACGGGCAAGCCCGTGGACGGCTACCGCGTGGAGCTGCGCGGCGAGGACGGCCGCCCCGTGGCCGATGGCGAGGTGGGCGACCTGTTCATCCAGGGGCCCAGCGCCGCCCTCATGTACTGGGGCAACCGCGACAAGACGCGCGAGACCTTCCAGGGCGGCTGGCTCAAGAGCGGCGACAAGTACGTGCGCGACGCCGATGGCTACTACACCTATGCCGGGCGCAGCGACGACATGCTCAAGGTCAGCGGCATCTATGTCTCGCCCTTCGAGGTCGAGGCCACGCTGATGCAGCACCCGGCCGTGCTGGAGGCCGCCGTGATCGGCAAGACCGACGCAGACGGCCTGCTCAAGACCAAGTCCTTCGTCGTGCTCAAGGACGGCTGCAGCGCCACCGAGGCCGAACTCAAGGCCTTCGTGAAGCAGCGCCTGGCCGCCTACAAGTACCCGCGCTTCATCGAGTTCGTGGACGAACTTCCCAAGACCGCCACCGGAAAGATCCAGCGCTTTCGCCTGCGTGAACGCGAGGCCAGCGTCGGCTGAACAGCCCCTTCCGATTCCCCTGACAAAAGCAAGACCCATCGACCACAAGGAGACACGCATGAACACCGATCGCAAACACTGGGCCGTCCTCGCCCTGACGGCCTCCCTGTCCTGCGGCGCATATGCGCAGGACAGGATCAAGGTCGGCTTCATGCTGCCTTACAGCGGCACCTATGCGGCGCTGGGCTCGGCCATAGAAAACGGCTTTCGCATGTTCGTGAACGAGCAGGGCGGCAGGCTGGGCGGGCGCGAGATCGAGTTCTTCAAGGTCGATGACGAGTCCGATCCGGCCAAGGCCACGGACAACGTCAACCGCCTGATCAAGCGCGACAAGGTCGATGTGCTGGTGGGCACCGTGCATTCGGGCGTGGCCATGGCCATGGCGCGCGCGGCCAAGGAAAGCGGCACCGTGCTCATCGTGCCCAATGCGGGTGCCGATGCGGTCACGGGCGCCATGTGCGCGCCCAACATCTTCCGCTCGTCCTTCTCCAACTGGCAGTCCTCCTATCCCATGGGCGTGGTGGCCGCCAGGCAGGAGGGCAAGAAAACCGCCATGACCATCACCTGGAAATACGCGGCCGGCGAGGAGATGACCAATGCCTTCAAGGAAGGCTTCGAGAAGGAGGGCGGCAAGGTCAGCAAGCAGCTCACCGTGCCCTTTCCCAACGTGGAGTTCCAGGCCCTGCTGACCGAGATCGCGGCGGCCAGGCCCGATGCGGTGTTTGCCTTCTTCGCGGGCGCGGGCGCCGTCAAGTTCGTCAAGGACTACCACGCGGCCGGCCTGCACAAGACCATCCCGCTGTACGGCTCGGGCTTTCTGACCGACGGCACGCTGGAGGCCCAGGGCGAGGCCGCCCAGGGGGTGCTGACCACGCTGCACTACGCCGACGAGCTGGGCACGGAGCGCGACCGGCGCTTTCGCTCCGCCTATGCCCAGGCCTACAAGCTGATGCCCGATGTGTATGCCGTGCAGGGCTACGACGCCGCCCAGATGCTGGGCGTGGGCCTGAAGGCGGCGGGCGGCGACATCGCGAAGAAGGCCGAGTTCCGCCAGGCCATCGAGAAGGCCACCATCCCCAGCCCACGCGGCGACTTCACCATCAGCAAGTCGCACAACCCCGTGCAGGACATGTACCTGCGCAAGGTCGTGGGCAAGGAGAACCAGCGCATGGGCGTGGCCATCAAGGCCCTGGGCGATACCGGCCGCGGCTGCCGCATGTGAGGCGCGGGGCGCACTCATACGGACGAATACGCACGCATACGGACATCGCCATGGACCTTGCCACCTTTCTCGTGCAGTGCCTGAACGCCGTCCAGTACGGGCTGCTGCTGTTCCTGCTGGCCTCGGGCCTGACGCTGATCTTCGGGATCATGGGCGTGATCAACCTGGCCCATGGCAGCTTCTACATGATCGGCGCCTACATGGCCTTTGCGCTGTCCCCGCTGCTGGGCCAGCACTTCATCACCATGCTGCTGGCCGGCGTGGCGCTGACCGTGGTGCTGGGCTATGCGCTGGAGTGGGCCTTCTTCAGCTACCTCTACGAGCGCGAGCACCTGCAGCAGGTGCTGATGACCTTCGGGCTGATCCTGGTGTTCGAGGAGCTGCGCTCGCTGCTGGCGGGCAACGACGTGCATGGCGTGCCGCTGCCCGGCTGGCTGTCGGGCAGCTTCTCGCTGGGCGGGCTCATGAGCTATCCGTGGTACCGGCTGTTCGCCTCGGGCGTGTGCCTGCTGGTGGCGCTGGCGCTGTACTGGGTGGTCAACCGCACGCGCCTGGGAATGATGGTGCGCGCGGGCGCCAGCAACCGCGACATGGTGCGCGGCCTGGGCATCGACGTGAAGCGCCTGTACCGCATCGTCTTCGCCATCGGCGTGGCGCTGGCGGCACTGGCGGGCATGATCGCCGCGCCCATGAGTTCGGTCTATCCGGGCATGGGCGGCAACGTGCTCATCATCTGCTTCGTGGTGGTGGTGATCGGCGGCATCGGCTCGATCACGGGCGCGCTGCTGGCCTCGCTGCTGGTGGGCTTTGTCGATACCTTCGGCAAGCTGTTCTTCCAGGAGCTCAGCGGCATGAGCGTCTACCTGCTGATGGCGGTGGTGCTGGTGGGGCGGCCCCAGGGCCTGATGGGGCAAAGGAGCTGAACAATGGCCGTATCCAATCCTTCTCCGGCCCTGCTGGCGGCCGCCGTGCAGCCCCTGCAGCCTGTGCAGCCCGCAGAGATGCCGCAGCGCGCCTGCCGATGGCAGGCCTGCGCCGTGCCGCTGGCCTGCGTGGCGCTGCTGGCGCTGGCCGGCCCCTGGTGGTCGGACTATCTGTCGGGCCTGGTGGTCAAGACCATGATCCTGGCCATCTTCGCGCTCAGCCTGCAGCTGCTGGTGGGTGGCACGGGCCTGGTGAGCCTGGGGCATGCGGCCTTCATGGGCCTGGGCGCCTATGCCGCCGTGCTGTCCGCAGGCAACGAGGGCGGCAGCCTGCCGGCCATGCTGGGCTGGGCGCTGCTGGCCTCGGGCGGCTATGCGCTGCTGGTGGGCCTGCTGAGCCTGCGCACGCGCGGCATCTACTTCATCATGGTGACGCTGGCCTTCGCACAGATGGCCTACTTCGTGGTCCACGACACGGGCATCGGCGGTGGCAGCGATGGCATCTACCTGATGGCCCGGCCCGCGCTGGGCGCCATCGACATGGAAATTCCGCGCGTGCAGTACTACGTGGTGCTGGCGGCCCTGGTGCTGGTCTATGCCTTCCTGGCCGGGCTGCGCCAGTCGCGCTTCGGCGCGGCGCTGGCGGGCATACGCGTCAACGAACAGCGCATGCGTGCGGCCGGCTTCACCACCTACGGGTACAAGCTCGCGGCCTTCGTGCTGGCCGGCATGCTGGCCGGCGTGGCAGGCTTTTTGCTGGCGGTGCGCGATGCCGTGGTCAACCCCGAGCTGCTGTCCTGGCACCACTCGGGCGAGGTGCTGCTGATGGTCATCCTCGGCGGCCTGGGCTCGCTGCGCGGCGCCGTGCTGGGCACGGTGGCCTTCATCGCGCTCAAGGAGGTGCTGTCCACGCATGCCATCGTCGGCCCCATGGCCGACCACTGGCAGCTGAGCCTGGGCCTGGCCATCATCGTGCTTGTGGCCCTGCTGCCGAAAGGACTGATGGGGCTGATCGGGCTGGCGGGCCTTGCACGGCAACGCGCTGGAGTGCACAACGAGGTCCACCACAAGGAGGCCGGACATGGCTGATGCGGCACTGCTTTCGGTGCGCGGCCTCACGCGCCGCTTCGGCGGGCTCACGGCCGTGGGCGGCGTGGACCTGGACCTGCACGAGGGCGAGGTCCATGCCGTGATCGGCACCAACGGCGCGGGCAAGTCCACCCTGGTCAACATGCTCTCGGGCGAACTGGCGGCCAGCGCGGGGCGCATTGCGCTCGCGGGCCAGGACGTCACGCGCATGCCCCAGCCCCGGCGCGCGCGTGCCGGCGTGGGCCGCAGCTACCAGCGCACCACCATCTTTCCCGAGTTCTCGGCGCTGGAGAACTGCCGGCTCGCGGCCCAGGCGCAGATGGCGCTCAGGCCCTGGCAGCTGGGCCTGTCCGCACAGCGCTGCGCGGCCAGCGTGCGCCAGGCCCATGCGGCCCTGGAGCGTGCGGGCCTGGCCGGGCAGGCCCAGGCCGTGGCCGGCACGCTGAGCCACGGCGCCAAGCGCCAGCTTGAAGTGGCCATGTGCCTGGCCACCGGCCCGCGCGTGCTGCTGCTGGACGAGCCGCTGGCCGGCATGGGCGCCGAGGAGACCGAGCGCATGCTGGCCCTGCTGCAGGAGCTCAAGCGCGGCCATGCGGTACTGCTGGTCGAGCACGACATGGACGCCGTGTTCCGCATCGCCGACCGCATCACCGTGATGGTCAACGGCAGCGTGGTGGCCACGGGCACGCCAGCGCAGATCCGTGTCGATCCCGTGGTCCGTACTGCGTATCTGGGAGAAGACGATGACTGAGCCCATGTTCGCCATCGACGAGCTGCATACCTACTACGGCGACAGCCACATCCTGCAGGGCGTGAGCCTGGCGCTGGGCGCGGGCCAGGCCGTGGGCCTGCTGGGGCGCAACGGCATGGGCAAGACCACGCTGATCCGCACGCTCATGGGCTATGTGCCCGCGCGCCGCGGCCGCCTGCGCGCCGATGGCCGCGACTGCACGGGCGCACCGCCCGAACGCATGGCGCGGCTGGGCATTGGCTATGTGCCAGAGGGGCGCGGCATCTTCCCCAACCTCAGCGTGCGCGAGAACCTGGTCATGAGCGCCCGCCCCGGCCTGCAGGGAGAGCGCCACTGGACGCTGGAGCGCGTGCTCGACACCTTCCCCCGGCTCGCGGAGCGCCTGGCCAACGGCGGCGACCAGCTCTCTGGCGGCGAGCAGCAGATGCTGTCCATAGGCCGCGCGCTGATGACGCACCCGCGCCTGCTCATCCTCGACGAAGCCACCGAAGGCCTGGCCCCCCTGGTCGTCGCCGAAATCTGGCGCGTGATCGCCGCCATCCGCAGCACCGGCATCTCCACCCTGATCGTGGACCGCGACTACAAAAAGGTCCTGGCCCACACCGACCGCGCCGTGGTCATGGCCAAGGGCCGGCTGGCGCTGCAGGCCGACTCGCGGGAGCTGCTGACGCAGCCGGAGCGCCTGTCGGAGTTGCTGGGGGTTTGAGATGGTGGTGGGCGGAGGACTTCCAGGCGGTATCAGAAGATGCCGCATTGCTGGAATTCCTCTCGCAGCCTTGCCACGACAGGGGCCAGCTCCAGCGCTTCAAGCCGGTTCTTCTTCAGGAAGGCGGCCCACTGCGCCTGCTTGGCCGCATCGCTGCTGAAACCATCGCTCAATCCGGCAGGCAGGCCCGCGGGCAGCGCGAGTTGGCGGCGCTCGAAGGTCGCTTTCATGGCGCGCCGCAGTTCGGCAGGGTCCAGCGTGCCTTCGGTCATCAACACCCAGAGATCGAAGTAGTCCTTCATCCGGGTATTGGCCATGCCCAGCAGGCATATCGCGTGGAGTTTTTCGGCCACCACGGTGTACTTGGGGTAGCTGCGCAGTTGCGGTGCGGGCAGGCCGTCGAGCAGCACGGGGTAGCGGATGGCTTGTGGCGATGGTGTCACGGCATCGCCGAAGCCTATGTCCACCTGCAGCGTGATGCGTGCACCGTCCAGCGTGGCGCGCAGGTCAATCCGTACTTCGCCATAGCCGGCTTCCTTGCGGATGGTGGTTCCACGCACCGACGCGGCATCGAAGGCAATGCCGTCGTCCACGGCAATCCCGCAGATCTCGCGGAAAGCGCTCACCGCCGAGTCAACGTCGTCCAGGCCAAAGCCCAGCAGATCGGCGTCGCGGGTCGGCCTGTGCGGCTGCTCGTACCAGATGGCGAACAGCAGTGCGCCCTTGAGCAGATAGCTGTCCGCATGGGGCGAGATGGACAGGCGGTACAGCAGGCGCTCCAGGCCATAGTGGGTGAGCGTGAGGTTGAAGTCCTGCCTGCGGGCGTCCGCGCATTGCTTCAAACGTGCACGGATCGAGGCTGCGATATCGCGGCTCATGCGGCGATGCTTTCGAGATAGGGGCGCATCACATTGCTGACGCGGTCGATGGCGGCGTAGTGCCAGAGCGCGTCGGCCGTCAGCTTGCCCTGCGCCCATCCGTCGCGCAGTGCTTCCAACGCCACATCCAGGCCGATCTTGTTGCGGTACTTGAAGCAATCGGCCACGGTCTTCGATGCGTTGAAGACGGCGACACCGACGCCATCGATCTGCAGAGTTTCCACGCCTTCGGACAGTGCCGCACCGGACATGCGGATGGCGCGCAATGCAGGCTGGTCTATGCGGGGCGTGGGCGAGTGATGGGGAATGGCCATCCACACCTCGAAGGGTGCCTGCGTTCCTATGCCGTGGACCCGCAGCGCGGACAGCAGGCAGACCACCCCTTGCGGTACGCGCAGGGCCACTTCCGCCAGCGAGCGGTGCTCGCTGAGCGGCCGGCCCGGCAGGCTGTACAGGCCGCGTGCAACGCGTTCAAGGCGGCCTGCCGCGACCAGCCGGCTCAGCGCCATGGTCGGCAGGCCAAGCGCGGCAAGGTCGCGTGCGCGCAGCAGCGGCCGTTGTTCGGCCAGTGCCAGAACGGCTTGTTCGAGCGCGGAGCCAGGAGCGGGCATGCCGGAGTCTGTTGTATTGATTAGGCAATTATCAATAACTGAAGAAGAAATACAACGGACGACAGCAACGTGACCGAGAGCGCGACGGTTCCCGGTCCATCAAGCGGTCAGGGCTGTGCCGCCACCGGCGGCTGCGCCGCGAGCTTGACGTTCTGCGCATGCGTGGGCGGCAGCAGCGCCATGGTCAGGCTGCAGGTGCAGGTCAGGCGGCCGGTTTCGTCGTGCAGTTCGATGGCCCAGACATGGGTGGTCTGGCCCAGGTGCACGGGGCGGGCCGTGCCCGTGACCCAGCCCTGGCGCGCGGCGCGCACATGGTTGGCCGAGACGTTCAGGCCCACGCTGCGCCAGCCTTCGGGGATGGAGCAGGCCGCGGCCACCGAGCCCAGGGTTTCGGCCAGCACCACGTTCACGCCGCCGTGCAGGATGCCGTAGGGCTGGCAGGTGCGCTGGTCCACGTGCACGCGGCCGCGCAGGAAGTCGTCACCGATCTCGGTGAACTCGATGCCCAGGTGCGAGACGGCCGTGTCGGCGCTCAGCGAGGTGATGTCTTCAAGGGTGAAGCTGCGCTTCCAGATCGGCATGGGAGAAGTCCTGTGGGTGCAACGAAAAAGACGGCCCCGGGGGCCGTCCTTGCATGCTACGCCAGTCCGGGCAGCCATGCCGATGGCTGCCTGTAGCCCAGGAGACTGCGCGCTGGCGCGCTGGCGCGCTTGCGCAGTTCAGGCGCGCATGTCGCCCGTTTCGACAAAGCGCTGGTGCCAGCTCAGCGCTTCGCCCAGGATGTGCGGCGTGTGCAGCGCGCCCTGGCGCTGGGCGCGGTCGAAGTAGTCCTGCAGCTGGGGACGGAAGTCGGGATGGGCGCAGCGGTCGATGATGACTTGGGCGCGCTTGCGCGGCGACAGGCCGCGCAGGTCGGCCAGGCCCTGCTCGGTGACGATGATCTGCGTGTCGTGCTCGGTATGGTCCACGTGCGAGCACATGGGCACGATGCAGCTGATCTTGCCGCCCTTGGCCACCGAGGGCGTGACGAAGAAGGACAGGTAGCCGTTGCGCGCGAAGTCGCCCGAGCCGCCGATGCCGTTCATCATCCCCGTGCCCATGACGTGGGTGGAGTTGATGTTGCCGTAGATGTCGGCCTCGATCATGGAGTTCATGGCGATCACGCCCAGCCGGCGCACCAGCTCGGGGTGGTTGCTGATCTCCTGGGGGCGCAGGATGATGCGCTCGCGGTAGAAGTCGATGTTCTCCTCGAAGTCCCTGTAGGCGCTGCCGGACAGCGAGATCGAGGTGGCCGAGGCGCGGCTCATCTTGCCTGCGCGCAGCAGGTCCAGCATGCCGTCCTGCAGCACCTCGGTGAAGCCCAGCAGGTTCTCGAACGGCCCCGTCAGCAGGCCGGCCAGCACGGCGTTGGCCACGTTGCCCACGCCCGACTGGATGGGCAGCATCTCCTTGGGCAGGCGTCCCATCTTCATCTCGTGCGCGAGGAAGTCGATGATGGACGCGGCGATCAGGTTGGAGTTGGCGTCGGGCTGGGCGAAGACGTTGTCGCGGTCGCCCTTGTGGGTCTCGACCACGGCGACCACCTTGGCCGGGTCCACGCGCAGGTAGGGCTCGCCGATGCGGTCATCGGCATGGGTCAGGGCAATGGGCACGCGGCGCGGCGGGATGGCCGTGCCGTAGTAGATGTCGTGCATGCCTTCCATCTTGGCCGGCGGCTTGGTGTTGACCTCCAGGATCACCTTGTCGGCGATCTCCAGCCAGGTCTTGTTGTTGCCCACGGCGGTGGAGGGGATGAGGCGTCCGTCCTCGGTCACGCCCAGCACCTCGACCACGGCCACGCTCATGGGGCCCAGGAAGCCGAACCACGCATGCTGGGCCACGTGGGACAGGTGCATGTCGATGAAGTCGATCTCGCCGGCATTGATCCTGGCGCGGCAGGTCGGGTCGGTGTTGAAGGGCAGGCGCTGGCCCAGTGCGCCGGCCTCGGCCAGGGCGCCGTCCATCTCGGCGGCCGTGGAGGCGCCGGTCCAGACATTGATCTTGTAGGGCCGGCCGGCCGCGTGTTCGCTCTTGGCGTGCTGGGCGATGGCCTGGGGCAGGGCCTTGGGGTAGCCCGCGCCCGTGAACCCGCTCATGCCGACGTTGACGCCGTGGGGGATCAGGGCGGCGGCCTGCTCGGCCGTCATGGTGCGCGAAAGGAATTCTGGGAAACGTACGCGGTCTGCGAGGGACATCTATGGCTCCGGCTGACGGCTCGCGCCAGCCGGCAGGGTGCCGCAGCGCTGGCTTGCAAGCCTAAAAAAAACCGCCCCATGCAAGAACGCAAGGGCGGTATATCTCCGGAAACCGATGGTAGCAGCGCTGGCAGGGGCCCTCGGGTTTCCCCGTAAAGGCCCTGCCGCGCAGTCAAAGGTTCAAAGAATATTTGCGTGTGCTCACATTCAGTGAATCAGTGGCTGATCGTCGCGTGCGTGATCCAGCAGCGCGTACAGGATGATGGCGCCGAAAGTCGCGGTCCCGATGCCGCCCAGCGCGAAGTCGCCGAACTTGAGCGTGAAGTCGCCCGTGCCCAGGATCAGGGTGATGGCCGCCACGATCAGGTTCTTGTTCTGCGAGAAGTCCACGCGGTTGTCCACCCAGATCTTGGCGCCGGCCACGGCGATCAGGCCGAACACCACGATGGACACGCCGCCCATCACGGGCAGCGGGATCGCCTGGATCAGCGCGCCGAACTTGGGCGAGAAGCCCAGCAGCACGGCCAGGACGGCGGCCACGAAGAACACGGCCGTCGAGTAGATGCGCGTGGCGGCCATCACGCCGATGTTCTCGGCATAGGTGGTCACGCCGGTGCCGCCGGCCGCGCCGCTGACCATGGTGGCCACGCCGTCGCCGATGAAGGCCCGGCCCATGTACTGGTCCAGGTTCTTGCCGGTCATGGCGGTCACGGCCTTGATGTGGCCCAGGTTCTCGGCCACCAGGATGATGACCACGGGCACGATGAGCACCATGGCCGGGCCGCTGAACACGGGCGCGTGGAATTGGGGCAGGCCGAACCAGGCGGCATTGATCACGCCCGACAGGTCCACGGGCTTGCCCATGCCCAGCACATTGGTGAACAGGCCGTACAGCAGGCTGGCGGCGATCAGGCCCACCAGGATCAGCAGGCGCTGCACCATGCCGCGCGTGAACACGGCCACCAGGCCCACGCAGACGAAGGTCAGGGCCTGCATCCACGACTCGAAGTTGTTGGCCGCCATGTTCTTGACGGGGATGGCCGCCAGGTTCAGCCCGATCACGGCCACCACGGCGCCCGTGACCACGGGCGGCATGAAGCGCTCGATCCAGCGCGTGCCCACCATCTGCACCACCAGACCGATCAGCGCATAGACCGCACCGCAGGCAATGATGCCGCCCAGCGCCACGCCGATGTTGCCGTTGGCGCCCTTGCCGCCATAGGCCGTGGCTGCGATCACCACGCCGATGAAGGCAAAGGACGAACCCAGGTAGCTGGGCACCTTGCCGCCCGTGATCAGGAAGAAGATCAGCGTGCCGATGCCGCTCATGAGCACGGCCACGTTGGGATCGAACCCCATGAGGATGGGCGCCAGCACGGTGGAGCCGAACATGGCGATCACGTGCTGTATGCCCATCAGCCCGGTCTGGGGCCAGGGCAGGCGCTCATCGGGGCCGATCACGCCTCCCCGTTGCAGCTGGTTGGCGGATTTTTCCGTCCATTGGAAAAGGCCCATGTGGCATCGCTCCTTGTAAAAAATTGGCGCGATATTAGAGGCATTTGTTTTCTGGCAGGTGGGGTGAAGCGGAAATTTTTTCCCAGTGTTTGTGCGCAGATACGCGATCCGGCCCGCAGACTTTGTCGCCCAGGTGCCAGGCTAGTGGCTTTCCCGTCTGGGCTCGCGGGCAGCGCGCGCGTACCGTGGCCGGTCATGAGCCATACCCCTGCCTTCATCCCCCAGATCCGCCTGTACCAGGACTGGCTGCGCGAGCGCCACGGCCTGCAGTTCGACAGCTACGACGCGCTGTGGCGCTGGTCGGTGACCGACCTGGACGCCTTCTGGCAAAGCATCTGGGACTACAACGCGCTGCAGTCGCCCACGCCGCACACGGCCGTGCTGGAGCGCAACACCATGCCCGGCGCCCAGTGGTTTCCGGGCGCCCAGATCAACTACACGCGCCAGGCGCTGCGCCATGTGGATGCCGCCCATGCGGCCGGCATGCCCGCCGTGGTCAGCCGCAACGAGACGGGCCGCCACCGCGAACTGTCCTGGCCCGAGCTGCGCCGCCAGGTCGCCGCCCTGGCCCTGCACCTGAAGGCCCAGGGCGTGGGCCGCGGCGACCGCGTGGCTGCCTACCTGCCCAACATCCCCGAGGCCATGGTCGCCCTGCTGGCCACGGCCAGCCTGGGCGCCGTCTGGAGCATCTGCGCGCCCGACATGGGCACCAACGCGGTGCTGGACCGTTTTCGCCAGATCGCGCCCAAGGCGCTGATCGCCGTCGATGGCGTGCACTACGCCGGGCGCGATATCGACCGCATGGCCGTGCTGGCGGAGCTGCGCGCAGGCCTGCCCAGCGTGGAGCATGTGGTCCTTGTGCCCAACCTGGATCTGCAGGCGAGGCTGGCCGATGCCGCCGACTACGGCCAGGTCACGGCGCGCGACGACGCGGCCACGGCGGCCTTCGAGCCCGAATGGCTGCCCTTCGACCACCCGCTGTGGATCGTCTACTCCAGCGGCACCACCGGCCTGCCCAAGCCCATCGTCCACGGCCATGGCGGCATGGTGCTGGTGGCCCTGCAGCTCAAGGCCCTGCACAACGACGTGGGCTGCAGCTACCACCCCAACAGCTGGGGCGAGCGCTACCACTGGTACAGCTCCACGGGGTGGGTGATGTGGAATGCCCAGGTCTCGGGCCTGCTGGGCGGCACCACCTGCGTGATCTTCGACGGCAGCCCCGGCGGCAGCAAGGACAGGCCCGACTGGGGCGTGCTGTGGCGCTTCGCGGCCGAGACCGGCGTGACCAGCTTCGGCTCGGGCGCGGCCTTCTACGCCAACTGCATGAAGGCCGGCGTGGACCTGGCCCAGTGCGGCGACCTGTCGCGCATCCGCAGCCTGGGCACCACGGGCTCGCCGCTGTCGCCCGAGGTGCAAAGCTGGGGCACGGCGCAGTTCGCAGGCATGGGGCGGCCTGACATCTGGTGGAACAACATCTCGGGGGGCACCGACTTCGCGGGCGCCTTCATCGGCGGCCACCGCGAGCTGCCCCAGCAGCCGGGCATCATGCAGTGCCGCCAGCTGGGCGCGGCCGTGGAGGCCTGGAACGAGCAGGGCCAGCCCGTCATCGACGAGGTGGGCGAGCTGGTCTGCACCCAGCCCATCCCCTCCATGCCGCTGTACCTGTGGGGCGATGCGGACGGCAAGCGCTACCTGTCCAGCTACTTCGACATGTACCCGGCCGGCCATGGCCGCGCGCCCGGCGGCGGCGACGGCCCCGCCGCCATGGGCCCGGTCTGGCGCCACGGCGACTGGATACGCATCCTCCCGGAGGGCGGCTGCATCATCTACGGCCGCAGCGACGCCACCATCAACCGCCACGGCCTGCGCATGGGCACCAGCGAGATCTACAGCGCCGTCGAGGCCCTGCCCGAAGTGCTGGACTCCATGGTCGTGGACCTCGAATACCTGGGCCGCGAAAGCTTCATGCCGCTGTTCGTGGTGCTGCGCCCGGGCGTGGATCTGGACGACGCCCTGCGCGCCCGCCTGCAGGGCGCCATCCGCCAGGCCCTGTCGCCGCGCTTCGTGCCCGACGAGATCGTGCAGGTGGCCGAAATCCCGCGCACGCTCAGCGGCAAGAAGCAGGAGCTGCCCATCAAGAAGCTGATGCTGGGCCAGCCGCTGGACAAGGTGGTCAACAAGGAGGCCATGGCCAACCCGGGCTGCCTGGACTGGTATGTGGGCTTTGCGGCGCAGCATGCCAAGGCACAGGCCGCCTGATATTCAAACGGTATCAGTGGCTCGGTTTTTAATATTGGACTGCGACAGACCGGCTGCCTAGAGTGGGGTCCAACCATGGAGCCCTGCAATGAGCGTGCTTGATTCCCTTGCCCTGACCCGCATCCCCGCCGAGGACGAAGCCCTGCGCGCCGAGGTGCGCGCCTTCCTCGCCCAGGCCATAAGCGGCCTGCCGCCCCATGTGCGTGCGCGCTCCTGGGGCGGCTACAGCGCCGAACTGAGCCGGCAGCTGGGCGAAAAGGGCTGGATAGGCGTCACCCTGCCGCGCGAGTACGGCGGCGGCGGGCGCAGCGCCTTCACGCGCTACGTGCTGGTGGAGGAATACCTGGCCTGCGGCGCGCCCGTGGGCTCGCACTGGATTGCCGACCGCCAGAGCGGCCCGCTGATCCTCAAGTACGGCACCGAGGCGCAAAAGCGGTTCTACCTGCCGCGCATCTGCCGGGGCGAGGCCTTCTTTTGCATCGGCATGAGCGAGCCCGGCGCGGGCTCGGACCTGGCCAGCGTGAAGACGCGCGCCGTGCCGAACGGCAAGGGCTTCGTGCTCAACGGCCAGAAGATCTGGACCACCAACGCCCACCACTGCCACTACATGATTGCCCTGGTGCGCACCTCGGGCGAGGCGGGTGACCGGCACAAGGGGCTGTCCCAGGTCATCGTGGACCTGTCGCTGCCGGGCGTGACCGTGCGGCCCATCACCGACCTCTCGGGCGACAGCCATTTCTGCGAAGTCTTCTTCGACAACGTGCAGCTGCCGCCCGACGCCCTGATCGGCCAGGAAGGCCAGGGCTGGGAGCAGGTCACGGCCGAGCTGGCCTTCGAGCGCAGCGGGCCCGAGCGGCTGTTCTCCAGCATCGTGCTGTTCGATGAATGGCTGGCCTGGCTGCGTGCAACGGGCGAGCGCAGCGAAGGCGCGCTGCGCCTGGCCGGCCGCGTGTTCACCGAGCTGGCCCCGCTGCGCGCCATGTCGGTGGCCGTGCAGGACAAGCTGGTGCGCGGCGAAAGCCCCATCGTCGAGGCGGCCCTGGTCAAGGAGCTGGGCACGACGCTGGAGCAGTCCATTCCCGCCGCCATCGCCGATGACCTGTTCGCACGCGAGGCGTCCGAGGTTCCGCTGGAGCTGCTGCGCACCCTCAACTACGTGACGGAGGTTGCGCCTTCGTATTCGCTGCGCGGCGGCACGCGCGACATCCTGCGCGGAATGATTGCGCGTGGTTTGGGGCTTCGTTGACACGAAGCGCCCCCTGAGCCGCTGCGCGTCTTCCCCCTCTCGCTTCGCGGGGGGGACGACACCCTCGGTGCGGGGCGGCCCTTCCTCGGTGTCCCTGGTGTTAAAGGTGCGCCAGTTTCAAACGGAACGCCCAAGGCCTGGCGTCATGTGTCATGAATGGAGAGAGACATGGAAGACGATTTGTTTGCCGATGCCGCACGCCAGCTGCTGCAGGGCGAGTGCACGCCCGCGCGGGTGCGCGCCATCGAGGCCGGGGGTTCGCCCCGGGCGCTGTGGCAATCGCTGGAGCAGGCCGGCTTTGCCGATGCCCTGGTGCCTGAGCACGCGGGCGGCGCGGGGCTGGCGCTGGCGCAGCTGTTCGATGTGTGGTCGCAGGCCGGCGCCCATGCGCTGCCCGTGCCGCTGGGCGAAACCATGCTGGCGCGCGCGCTGCTGGCGGGCGCGGGGGCGGAGCGTCCACCAGGCGCCATCGCGTTGGTGCAAGGCCTGCTCCAGCCGGATGGCAGCCTGCACTGCGAACCCGTGCGCCTGGGCGCGGTGGCGGACAGCGTGCTGGTGCAGCATGCGCAGGGCTGGAGCCTGCTGCCCGTGGCGCAGGCGCAGTCCAAGCCGGCGGCCTTCTGCCTGGACGTGAACCTGCGCTGGAGCGCCGAGCAGGTCCGCGCGGCGCCTGCTCCCGCTATCGCCCTGCCGGGTGGGCTGGACCTGCGCACGCTGCAGGCCGGCCTGGTGGCGGCGCAGCTCGCGGGCGCACTCATGGAGGTGTTCCAGCGCACGCTGCAGTACGCGAATGACCGCCAGCAGTTCGGCCGCCCCATCGGCAAGTTCCAGGCCATTCAGCACCAGCTGGCGGTGATGAGCGAGCATGTCTTCGCCGCGCGCATGGCCGCCCGGCTGGGCTGCGCGGGGCAGGGCATCTTCCCTGAGCGGCTGCGCGTGGCCGTGGCCAAGGCGCGCTGCAGCCAGGCTGCGCTGGCCGTGGCCGAGGCAGCCCACGCCATCCACGGCGCCATGGGCTTCACCGAGGAATACGACCTGCAACTGCTCACGCGCCGCCTGCATGCCTGGCGCCAGACGGCTGGCTCCGAGTCGTACTGGCATGGCGTGGCGGGTGCCGCGCTGGTCCATGGCCACGCGGGCAGCACCCTGGATCTGATCCGCTCCACCACCGATATCACCGCCGATATCACCGCCTGACAGGCTCTCGAAGGAACCCATCCATGCCCTTTCTGAACATCGCGCGCGACGGCGCCATCTGGACCCTCACCATGAACCTGCCCGAGACGCGCAATGCGCTCACGGGCAACACGGCCGTGGAGGAATTCGTGCAGGTCTGCGACGAGATCCGGCGCGATGCCTCGGTCAAGGCCGTCATCCTCACGGGCGCCGGCCCCATCTTCAGCTCGGGCGGCAACGTCAAGGACATGCAGCGCTTCTTCGACGACGCGCTCACGCCCGACGCCATCCGCGAGGAGTACCGCCAGGGCATACAGCGCATTCCGCGTGCCCTGACCCAGCTGGACGTGCCCGTGATCTGCGCCATCAACGGCCCGGCCATCGGCGCGGGGCTGGACCTGACCTGCATGTGCGACATCCGCATCGCCAGCGAGACGGCCACCTTTGCCGAGAGCTTCGTGCGCGTGGGCATCGTCCCCGGGGACGGCGGCGCCTGGCTGTTGCCGCGCGCCGTGGGCCGCGCCAAGGCGGCCGAGATGGCGTTCACGGGCGAGGCCATCGACGCTCAGCAGGCCCTGGCCTGTGGCCTGGTCAGCCGCGTCGTGCCCGCCGACCAGCTGCTGCCCACGGCGCGCGCGCTGGCCGACAAGATCGCCGCCAACCCCGGCGCCGTGATGCGCATGACCAAGCGCCTCTTGCGCGAGGGCGAGCACAGCACGCTGGAGTCGCTGCTGGAGCTGTCCGCCGGCTACCAGGCCCTGGCGCACAAGACCGCCGACCACCGCGAGGCCGTGATGGCCTTCGTGGAGAAGCGTAAGCCCCGGTTTCAGTGACCGGGCCCGCCCGGCCCCCGCCACGGGGGCATGGGCCGTGTGTGACACAACACAAATGGACACTCCCCGGTGCCGGCCTCCCGGCGGGAGTGGGCGCCCATGTACTGCGCACACAGTACACTTTGCGCGTCGAGAGGCAACTCTCCCATCCACCGCACTCCCAGTCCCATGGCCGTTGAAACGACGAGTACTGCCCGCCCCAGCTTCGACCTCAAGAGCGCGCAGCTGCCCGTGGTGGCCGTGACCCTGCGGGATACCGACGTACGTGCGCTCGTGGCCGACCTGGCCCAGCGCCTGGCCGACGACCCGGATTTCTTCGACAACGACCCCGTGCTGATCGACCTGGCCCATGTGCGCGAGGCCGAGGAGTCCATCGACTTCGCCGTGCTCGTGGAGGCGCTGCGCTTTCACCGCACCGTGCCCGTGGCCGTGCGCGGCGGCAGCCCGGCGCAGATGGAGGCGGCGCGTGCCGCAGGCCTGGCGCCCGCGCCCGAGGCCGCACCCGTGCGGCCCACGGTGCCCGAGATCGAGATCCAGGAAGTCGTGCGCGAGATCGAGGTGGTGCGCGAGGTGCCTGCTCCCCAGGCCGACGCCCTCATCGTGGACAAGCCGCTGCGCTCGGGCCAGCGCGTCTATGCGCGCGGCACCGACATCGTGGTGCTGGCCATGGTCAGCTATGGTGCCGAAGTCATCGCCGACGGCAACGTCCATGTCTACGCGCCACTGCGCGGCAGGGCCATCGCCGGGGCGCGCGGCAACACCGAGGCGCGCATCTTCAGCACCTGCATGGAAGCACAGCTGCTGTCGATTGCCGGCATCTATCGCACAATCGAGACCGATCTCCCGGCGGACGTGGCTGCCAAGCCCGCCAAGGTGCGTCTCGACGGCGAGAAAATCCTCATCGAGCCGGTATGACACCGGACCCCTCTTCTTTGCTCTCCAGTCTTTAAGGAACCGTGCAAACATGGCCAAAATAGTCGTCGTGACCTCCGGCAAGGGTGGCGTGGGCAAGACCACCACCAGTGCCAGCTTCGCATCGGGCCTCGCATTGCGCGGGCACAAGACCGCCGTCATCGATTTCGACGTGGGCCTGCGCAACCTGGACCTGATCATGGGCTGCGAGCGCCGCGTGGTCTACGACCTGATCAACGTCATCCAGGGAGAGGCCAACCTCAACCAGGCCCTGATCAAGGACAAGCAGTGCGACAACCTCTTCGTGCTGGCCGCCTCCCAGACGCGTGACAAGGATGCGCTGACGCAGGACGGCGTCAAGAAGATCCTGGACGACCTGGCGGGCATGGACTTCGAGTACATCATCTGCGACTCGCCGGCCGGCATCGAAAGCGGCGCCCTGATCGCCATGCACTTCGCCGACGAGGCCCTGGTCGTGACCAACCCGGAAGTCTCCTCCGTGCGCGACTCCGACCGCATCCTGGGCATGCTCAGCTCCAAGACCGCGCGCGCCATTGCGGGCGAGAGCGTCAAGGAGCACCTGCTGATCACGCGCTACAACCCCAACCGCGTGCAGGACGGCCAGATGCTGTCGCTGGAGGACATCCAGGACATCCTGCGCATCGAGCTGATCGGTGTCGTGCCCGAATCCGAAACCGTGCTGCAGGCCTCCAACCAGGGCATCCCCGCCGTGCACATGCAGGGCTCGGACGTGGCCGAGGCCTACCAGGACGTGGTGGCACGCTTCCTGGGCGAGGAAAAGCCCATGCGCTTCACCGAAGCGCAAAAGCCCGGCTTCTTCAAACGCATGTTCGGGGGGAGGTAAGCGGCCATGTCCATGCTCTCTTTCCTGCTCGGAGAAAAGAAGAAGACGGCCTCGGTGGCCAAGGAGCGCCTGCAGATCATCCTCGCGCGTGAGCGCGTGGGCGGCAATGGCGGCGGTCCCGACTACCTGCCTGCGCTGCAAAAGGAACTGATGGCGGTGATCTCCAAGTACGTGGACATCGACGTCAACGACATCAAGGTGCACCTGGAGCGCCAGGAAAACCTCGAAGTGCTCGAAGTCAAGATCGAACTGCCCGACGCCTCGCGCTGAGCGCTGCCACGGCCTGGGGCCGTGGCTTCATGCAATCCTGAAAGGGTTGCGGATGGCCAGGCTGCCGATGGCCTGGTCACAGTGCTTGCTCAGTCTCTTGCATTGGATTCATCGCGGCTCCAACGCAGTCCGGCTGGCATGCGGCAAGACTTTCGCTCCATTGGAAGATTTGCATGCCCGGGCTTTCTGGATACGGTAGTCGATTGTCCACCCGGGGGCCTGCAGCAGTTCACTCCGCCGCAGGCAGCATGGCCTCGCTCTGCGCACGCGCGGCGGCGGGGCGCACCCACAACAGGTAGGCAGCGCCCAGCAGCACGATCCACAGGCCGCCCACGACCAGGGCTGCACGGGTGTGGGGGAAGTAGCCGAGCACGCCCAGCACCAGCAGCATGAAGGCGATGGCCGCCAGCGGCGCGGCGGGCCACAGCGGGACCGGGAACTTCAGCGCGGCCACCTGCTGCGGGCTCATGCGGCGGCGCGCCGCGAACTGCGACAGCAGGATCATCAGCCAGACCCAGACCGTGGCGAAGGTGGCGATGGAGGCGATCAGCAGGAACACGTCCTCGGGGATCAGGTAGTTCAGCACCACGCCGGCCAGCAGCGCCACGGCCATCACCACCACCGTCATCCAGGGCACGCCATGGCGCGAGACGCGGCCGAAGCCGGCGGGGGCCTGACCCTGGTGCGCCATGCCGTAGAGCATGCGGCCGGCGCCGAAGATGTCGCTGTTGATGGCCGACACGGCCGCCGAGATCACCACGATGTTGAGAATGGTGGCGGCCGAGGAAATGCCCAGGCCGCTGAAGATCTGCACGAAGGGGCTGCCCTGGCTGCCGATCTGCGGCCAGGGGAAGATGCTCATCAGCACGAACAGCGTGAGCACGTAGAACAGCAGGATGCGCAGCGGCACGGCGTTGATGGCGCGCGGGATCACGCGCGCCGGGTCCTTGGCCTCGCCGGCCGAGATGCCGATGATCTCGATGCCCCCGAAGGCGAACACCACCACCGCCAGCGAGGCGATCAGCCCCGAGACGCCATGGGGCATGAAGCCGCCGTGCACCCACAGGTTCTGCACGCCGGTGGGTGCCTGGTCGGCTGCCATGCCGAAGCCGAACACCATGATGCCCAGGCCGCCGCCGATCATGGCGATGATGGCCGCCACCTTGAGCAGGGACAGCCAGAACTCCATCTCGCCGAACACCTTGACCGAGCACAGGTTGAGCGCGCCGATGAAGCAGACGATGGACAGCACCCAGATCCAGCGCGGCACCTCGGGAAACCAGAACCCCATGTAGATGCCGAAGGCCGTGACGTCGCCAGGCAGACGATGACCATCTCGAAGGTATAGGTCCAGCCCGTGACGAAGCCGGCGAACGGCCCCAGGTAGTCGCTGGCGTACTGGCCGAAGGAGCCGGGCACGGGGTTGTGCACGGCCATCTCGCCCAGCGCGCGCATCACCATGTAGACCGCCGCGCCCGCCAGCAGGTAGGCGATCAGCACCGAGGGCCCCGCCTGCTGTATGGCCTTGGCCGAGCCGTAGAACAGCCCCGTGCCTATGGCCGAGCCCAGTGCCATGAAGCGGATATGGCGGGCCGACAGCCCTCGGTGCAGGCTGCCTGCAGATGGTGAACTCATGTGCTGTCTCCCCCCGTCATTGGTGAAATGGCTGCCGCATCCACAGGCTTCATCAGCCTGTGGATGGGTCTGCGATCAGATGTATAAGCCTGTATATACAATATGCGCAGACACCGATTTCCCGGACCGGGGATTACCCGGAGGCGGGAAGAAACGGGAATGGGGGAGGCGCCGAAAGAGGCGACGGGAGTGCTGCCGCAGGCCCCGGGCTCAGCCCAGGCCGCCCGTGTGCATGCGGCCTGCGTGGTACAGCAGCGGCGTGTGGCCGGCCTGGTGGCTGCACTGCTCGACCTCGCCGATGAAGATCACATGGTCGCCTTCTTCATGGCGATGGCGGTTGCGGCACTCGAAGACGGTGGTGGCTTCGGACAGCAGCGGCACGCCCTGGGCCGAACTGCGCCAGGCGGTGTTGGCGAAGCGGTCCACGCCCTTGCGCGCGAACAGCTCGGCCAGGGGCTTTTGCGAGGCCGACAGCACGTGGATGGCGTAGTGCGAGCAATGCTGGAACACGGGCAGCGAGGCCGCCGACAGCGCCATGCTCCACAGCACCAGCGGCGGCGTGAGCGAGACGGAGTTGAACGAGCTCACGGTGACGCCCACCGGATGGCCCTGCGGGCTGCGTGCGGTGACGATGGTTACGCCCGTGGCGAACTGGCCCAGCGCGTCGCGGAACTCGCGCGACGAGAACGGGGACTGTGGAGGCAGGGCGGCCATGGCGGCGGGAGGCAGTGCGGAATTCACGGGTGCAAGAACCAGGCGGCAGCAAGGCCGCAGCAGGGCTGCAGCGTTTGGGACGGGCGCCCGGAGCCGGGCAGCAACCTTGCATTATGGGTGCGGATGCCGGCAGAAGCGGCCGATGGGGCCTCTGCCAGGGAGGTCTTTGCCCTGTGTGCGCGGCGCCGGCTCACAGCGCCATGCTCATCTGGGCGGGCGCGGCGTTCTCGTTCAGCCAGGCCGTCATGCGGGCCCGCGTGCAGCGCTGCAGCTGCATCAGCAGCGCATGCTCGGGCCAGGCCAGCGCGTGGCGCAGGCACAGGTCCTGCTGCATGCGCGCCAGCAGGGCGGCGGCCATCTCGGCATCGGCCAGCGCCCGGTGGGCACGCTCGGCCACGGGCAGGCCCAGGTGGGCGGTGAGCCGGCTCAGGCTGTGGCTGGGCGCCTCCGGGTAGATGCGGCGCGACAGCAGCACGGTGCATGCAAAGGGCTGGGGCGCGGCCTCGCCGGCCAGGGCCAGTTCGGACTGCCAGAACTTGCTGTCGAAGGCCGCGTTGTGCGCCACCATGGGGGCGCTGCCAACGAAGCGGGCGGCATCGCGCATCACCTCCTCGGCGGGCGGCGCAGCGGCGACCATGGCATTGGTGATGCCGGTCAGCCGCGTGATGAAGGGCGGTATCCAGGCGCCCGTGCGCATCAGGCTCTGGAAGCGGTCCACCACCTGGCCGCCCTCGATCAGCACGATGGCGACCTCGGTGGCACGCGCGCCCTGGGCGGGCGCCATGCCCGTGGTTTCAAAGTCGATGACGGCAATCGGCTGCGGCATGGGGCGATTGTGCCCGGCAGTGCCCGACCGGCATGCCGGGGCGGCTATTCCTCGGCCTGGCTGCCGTCGGCCGCGCCCAGGCGCTGCACGACCTGGTCGAGCAGGGCGTAGAGCTGCTCGATCTCTTCATGGCCCACTAGGCGCTCGATCTCGGCATAGGTCTCGGAGGAATGCGGCGCGATCTCGGCCACGATGGCGTGGCCGGCCGCCGTGAGCTCGAACTCGGCGCCGCGCATGTCGCTGGCGTGGCGCGAGCGCTCCACCAGCTGCCGGCCTTCCAGCGTCTTGAGCAGGCGCGAGAGGCTGGGCATGCTGATGTAGGTGGCCTGCGACAGCTCCATGGGCCGCAGCCTGTGCGTGACCGCCGCCATGGCGCGCAGCACGCGCCACTGCTGTTCGGTCAGGCCATGGGCGCGCAGCATGGGCCGAAAGCGCACCATGACCGACTCGCGGGCGCGCAGCAGCGCCATGGGCAGGGAGCGCGAGAAGGCGCGCAGCGGCTCGGGGGCAAAAGAGGTCGTGGTCTGGGGCATGTTCGGCAGCATCTGTCGGCTGGATTCTATGCAGCCGCCGCTCCCTCCCCGGAGCGGCGTTGCGGGCGCCTTGTCAGGCCGGGGCCTCAATAGGTCTGGCTTTTCGGCGCGGGGGCCGCTGCCTGCTTGAAGCGCGCAGCCAGCGCGCTGGTGGCCTGCACCAGCACGCTGGTGTCCAGGCCCACGGCCGTGAAGGTGCAGCCCAGCTCCAGGTACTTGCGCGCCAGGGCCTCGTTGGGCGTGAGGATGCCGGGCGCCTTGCCGGCGCGGCGTATGCGCGCGATGGCGTCGGCAATCGCCTCCTGCACCTCGGGGTGTCCGGGGTTGCCGATGTGGCCCATGGAGGCCGACAGGTCGGCCGGGCCGATGAAGACGCCGTCCACGCCCTCGGTGGCGGCAATGGCGTCCAGGTGGGCCAGCGCCTGGCGTGTCTCCACCTGCACCAGCACGCAGACCTGGGCGTTGGCTTCATGGGCGTAGTTGGCGCGCCGGCCCCAGGCCGATGCGCGTGCGCCGCCCATGCCGCGGATGCCGCCCTGGCCGTCGGCCTGCGGATAGCGCGCGGCGCGCACGATGCGTGCGGCCTGCTCGGCCGTGTCCACCATGGGCACGAGCAGGGTCTGCACGCCGATGTCCAGGTACTGCTTGATCAGCATCTCGCCGACCTCGCCGTGTCCCATGGGCACGCGGGCAATGGCATGGCTGTCGGGATAGGCCGCGATGGCCTGCAGCTGCGCCAGCAGGGTGCGCGTGTCGTTGGGCGAATGCTCGCCGTCGATCAGGAGCCAGTCGAAGCCGGCGCCCGCGCAGATTTCCGCCGAATAGGCGTCGGCCAGGCCCAGCCACAGGCCGATCTGGGGTTGGTCGGCCGCAATGGCGGCCTTGAAGCGGTTCACAGGTGTCTGCATGGTGTGATTGTCCGGGCCTCAGTGGCCCATGCACAGGTACTTGGTGCTCAGGTATTCCTCTATGCCGGCGGCGCCGCCCTCGCGGCCCATGCCCGACTGCTTGACGCCGCCAAACGGCGCCACGGCCGTGCTGATGATGCCGCTGTTGATGCCCACCATGCCGTACTCCAGCGCCTCGCCCACGCGCCACACGCGGCCCACGTCGCGGGCGTAGAAGTAGGCAGCCAGGCCGTACTCGGTGTCGTTGGCCATGCGGATGGCCTCTTCCTCGGTCTTGAAGCGGAACACGGGCGCCACGGGGCCGAAGACCTCTTCCCTGGCGATGCGCATGCGGTCCGTGGCGTTGGCCAGGATGGTGGGCTCGTAGAAGGTGCCGCCCAGCGCGTGGCGCTTGCCGCCCAGCACGACCTCGGCGCCGTTCTTCACGGCGTCGGCCACCAGTTCCTCGACCTTGTCCACGGCGGCCTGGTCGATCAGCGGGCCCTGGCCCACGCCGGCCTCCAGCCCGTTGCCCACCTTGAGGGCCTGCACGGCGACCTTGAGCCTGGCCATGAAGGCGTCGTACACGCCGTCCTGCACCAGCAGGCGGTTGGCGCACACGCAGGTCTGGCCGGTGTTGCGGTACTTGGAGGCCATGGCGCCTTCGACGGCGGCATCGAGGTCCGCGTCGTCGAAGACGATGAAGGGCGCGTTGCCGCCCAGCTCCAGCGACATCTTCTTGAGCGTGGGCGCGCATTGCTCGGCCAGCACGCGGCCCACTTCGGTGGAGCCCGTGAAGGTCAGCTTGCGCACGGCCATGCTGGCCGTGAGCACGCCGCCGATGGCGCGCGAGGAGCCCGTGATCACGCTGAACACGCCCTCGGGAATGCCGGCGCGCTGGGCCAGCTCAGCCATGGCCAGGGCCGACAGCGGTGTCTGCTGCGCGGGCTTGACGATGATGGTGCAGCCCGCCGCCAGGGCCGGCGCGACCTTGCGCGTGATCATGGCGGCCGGGAAGTTCCAGGGCGTGATCGCGGCGCAGACCCCCACGGGCTCCTTGGTCACGATGATGCGCTTGTCGGCCCAGGGCGCGGGCACGGTGGAGCCGTAGATGCGGCGCGCTTCCTCGGCAAACCACTGCACGTAGGAGGCCGCGTAGGCGATCTCGCCGCGCGACTCGGCCAGGGGCTTGCCCTGCTCGCTGGTCATGATCAGGGCCAGGTCTTCCTGGTTCTCCATCATCAGCTCGAACCAGCGCTGCAACAGGCGCGCGCGGGCCTCGGCGGTCTGCTGCTTCCAGAGGGCGAAGGCGCGCTCGGCGGCGGCGATGGCGCGCTGCGTCTCGGCCTCGCCCATGCGGGGCACATGGCCGACGGCTTCGCCCGTGGCGGGGTTGTGGACGTCGATGCGGCTGCCATCGTCGGCGGCCAGCCATTGGCCGTCGATCAGGCAGAGGTTCTTGAGCAGGCTGGGGTCGCGCAGTGCAAGCGGCATGGGAAATCTCCAATAGGGGCGGGGCAGGCGTCGGGACGACGGCGCCTAGACAAAACGGAATTGCAGGCGGCCCAGCGGGCCGTAGTCGGCATCGAACAGGTCGCCAGGCTTGGCCGCCACGGGGCGCGTGAACGAGCCGGCCAGCACGGTCTGGCCGGCCTCCAGGGCCTCGCCCCAAGGCGAGAGCTTGTTGGCCAGCCAGGCCACGCCGATGGCGGGATGGCCCTGCACGCCGGCAGCCAGGCCGGTCTCCTCGACCACCCCGTTGCAGCGCAGTATGGCGCCGCACCAGGGCAGGTCAAGCACCCCGGGAACAGCCTGCCCGGCGCCGACCACGATGCCCGCATTGGCCGCGTTGTCGCTGATGGTGTCGTAGACCTTGCGCATGGCCTTGGTGTGGCGGTCGAACTGCTCGATGCGCGCGTCGATGATCTCGATGGCCGGCGTCACATGGTCGGTGGCGTCCAGCACGTCCTGCAGCGTGATCTCCCTGCCGCCGGGCAGGCCGGGGCCGCGCAGCGGCGCCTTGAGCACGAAGGCCAGCTCCACCTCCACGCGCGGCGCGATGAAGTGGGCGGCCGGGATGTCCAGCACCTGGCCCGGCGTGCAGCGGTAGAGCATGCTGTCGAGCAGGGTGCCGTAGTCGGGCTCGTCGATCTGGCTCGATATCTGCATGGCGCGCGAGGTCAGGCCGATCTTGTGGCCGATCACCTTGCGCCCCGCCGCGATCTGCAGACGCACCCATTCGCGCGAGACGCGGTAGCCATCCTCCACGGTCATGCCGGGAAAGCGCTTGGAGAAATGCTCGACCTGCACGCGCGTCTTCTCGCTGCGGTCGAGCTCCTGGGCCAGTTGGGTCAACAGTTCTTGGGAAAACATTTCAAGGCCTGGAAAAGAGAGGATGAAGGGTGCTGTGCTTGCCGTCGTAGACCTGGCCCGGGCTTTCATCGACCTGCACGGTCAGGCCCAGGTGGCGCTGCGCGAACAGCGGCTGCAGATGGCGGCGCGCGCAGGCCAGCAGGGCGTCGCCTGCCTGCTGCTGCACGGCGGCCGAGCGGCCCCGGCCCATGCGCAGGTTGATGTAGATGAAGCCGTAGTCGCCATCGCCGCCGGCCGCACGGCCTGCAGCCCCGCCATCGGCCACGGCGCTGTGCGGCGCGGGGTAGGCCAGCACGCGCGTGCCGCCCGTGGGAAAGACCTGGGCGCCGTCTTCGGCACGCACGGTGAGCATGGTGTCGGCCAGGGCGCGGCACAGCTGCGTCATGTCGGTGTGCGCGTCCAGGCTGGCCGTGTAGAGGATGACCACGTGCGGCATTCAGGCCACCTCCATGGTGGCGGCCGTGCAGCTCACGGCGAAGATGGGAATGGGCTGGCAGTACAGCACCTGGCCCGCGCCGCGCGCGGCGGCGGCCACGGCGATGAAGCTGCGGATCTCGAAGCCGCCCTGGCCGCCGTCGCGGTAGGTCTCGGCGTCGGTGTACGACAGCAGCGCGTCCCGGTCGTTGCGGCACCAGCGGTCCATGAACTGCTGGTCCCATTCCCAGTTGACCTTGCCCGAGTCGGGCGTGGCCGGCCAGTGCGAGATGCCGCCCGTGCCCACGATGGCGATGCGCTCGGGCGCCTTGTCGCAGGCGCGGCGCAGGGCCTCGCCAAAGGCCCAGGCGCGGTGCAGCGGCGTCAGCGGCGGGCCCTGGCAGTTGATGTTGACGGGGATGATGTCCTTGTCATAGGCCGGCGTCAGAAAGTGCAGCGGGACCATGATGCCGTGGTCGAACTTCCACTCCTCGGCAAAGGCCACGTCCACGGTCTGCATGACCTCGGTGATCAGGCGCCGCGACAGCTCGGCATTGCCGGGGATGCGGTGGCGCTCTATGCCCAGCCAGGCCGGGTCCTCGATGGGTCCTTCGTAGTGGTCGGCCATGCCGATGGCATAGGCCGGCATGTTGTTCATGAAGAAGTTGGCGAAGTGCTCGGCCGCGATGACGATCACGGCATCGGGCCGCGCCGCCTCCAGCCGTGCGCCCATGTCGCGGAAGGCGGCATGGAAGGCATCCCTGGTGGCCGGATCGGCCAGGTGTGCGCGGCCCGTGATGCCGGGCGCGTGGCTGCAAACGCCTGCAAATACCAGACTCATCTCAAACTCCTGCGATCTTTTCGTTGGTGGCTGTCGTCATCGCGTAGACGCCCGCGCGCACCGGTCCGTGCTTTTGCACGCCGTCGCGCATGGCCTGCAGGTAGTCGGCCCAGGGCATGCCCAGCAGCGGCGCGAAGTGCATCAGCAGCTGGCCGTTGCAGCCCAGCACGTAGAGCTTGCCGATGTCGCCATGGAACATGGCTTCGTACTCCTCGGGCTCCAGCGCGTACTCGGCCAGCAGCGCGGCGCGGTCCTCGGCAAAGCGCCGCTGCACCTCGGGCTCGCGGTTGAGCTGGAACAGGAATTTCTGCATGGTGTACAGGCTCATGGCGGCTCCCGGTGTCTGCCTCAGCCCAGCGTGATGTTGGCGCGGCGGATGATGGCTTCGTACTTGGCGATTTCGCTGGTGACGAAGGCTGCGAACTGCTGCGCCGTGCCGGCCTGCGAGACGATGCCGCCGCGCGCGAAGGCGTCCACCACGGCGGGCTCGGCCAGGGCCTTGACCACGGCGGCGTTGATGCGCTGCACCAGCGCATCGGGCGTGGCGCCGGGTGCCAGCAGCCCCTGCCAGGAGTTGGATTCCAGCGCCACGCCCTGCTCGGCCAGCGTGGGCACCTGGGGAGCGAACTGCGAGCGCTGGCGCGTGGCCATGCCCAGTGCCACCAGCTTGCCGCTTTGCACATGGCCACGGAACTCGGGCCAGTTGCCGAACATCACGTCCACCTGGCCGCCCAGCAGGTCGGCCAGCGCCGGGCCCTGGCCCTTGTAGGGGATGTGGACCATGTCGATGCCCATCTCCTGGCACAGCAGCGCGCCCGACAGATGGGCCGAGGTGCCGTTGCCGAACGAGGCATAGCTGAGCTCGCCGGGCCTGGCCTTGGCGCGGCTGCGCAGGTCGGCCAGCGTCTTCAGGCCGCTGCCCGGGTGGGTGGCCAGCACATGCTCGGACAGGCCCATCAGCGCCACGGGCTTGAGGTCGCGCGTGGTGTCGTAGGGCAGGTTCTTCACCAGCGTCTTGTTGGCCGTGAAGCTGTTGGCCACGCACACCAGGGTGTAGCCGTCGGCCGGCTGCTTGGACACATAGTCCACGCCGATCACCGTGCCCGCGCCGGGCTTGTTCTCCACGATCACAGGCTGGCCCAGGGACTTGCCCAGCTCGGTGCCCACCAGGCGCGCCACCAGGTCGGTGGTGCCGCCCGGCGTGAAGGGCACGATGATGCGCAGCGGTTTTGCAGGCCAGGTGCCGGCCGGGCTACCGGGCTGGGCCTGGGAAAGGCCCGGGAGCATCAGCGCTGCGGCCGTGGTGGCTGCGGTGGATTGCAGGAAATGGCGGCGTTGCATGTCTTGTCTCCTCGGTTCTCTTTGTCGTTGTCGCTGGTCGCCCGTTCAGACGCCCCAGTGCGGAATATGGTGCGAGCCCAGCGATACGGCCACGTTCTTGGGCTCGCAGAAGACCTCGTAGCTCCAGCTGCCGCCCTCGCGGCCCGTGCCCGAGGCCTTGGTGCCGCCGAAGGGCTGGCGCAGGTCGCGCACGTTCTGGCTGTTGACGAAGCACATGCCGGCCTCGATGGCGGCGGCCACGCGGTGGGCGCGGCCCACGCTCTCGGTCCAGACGTAGCTGGACAGGCCGTACTGGATGTCGTTGGCCAGGCGCACGGCCTCGGCCTCGTCGCTGAAGGGGATGATGCAGGCCACGGGGCCGAAGATCTCGTCCTGGGCGATCTGCATGCGGTTGTCCACGTCGGCAAACACCGTGGGCAGCACATAGTTGCCCTTGCGCACGCGCTCGGGCAGCACGGGCGCATCCAGGCCGCCGCACAGCATGCTGGCGCCTTCCTTCTGGCCCAGTTCGATGTAGTGGCGCACCTTGGCCAGGTGGCTGGCGCTGATCATGGGGCCGACGATGGTGGATTCCTCCAGCGGGTCGCCCACGGTGATCTTCCTGGCGCGCTCCACGAAGCGGTCCACGAACTTCGCATAGATGCCCTTTTGCACCAGGATGCGGCTGCCGGCCGTGCAGCGCTCGCCGTTGTTGGAGAAGATCATGAACACGGCCGCATCCAGCGCGCGCTCGAAGTCGGCGTCGTCAAAGATCACGAAAGGGCTCTTGCCGCCCAGCTCCATGCTGAACTTCTTGAGGCCGGCGGCCTGCACGATGCGGTTGCCGGTCTGGGTCGAGCCCGTGAACGAGACGGCGCGCACATCGCGGTGGCGCACCAGGGGCTCGCCCGCGTCCTTGCCGTAGCCGTGCACCAGGTTGAGCACGCCGGGCGGAATGCCGGCCTCCAGCGCCAGCTCGCCCAGGCGCGCGGCCGTCATGGGCGACAGCTCGCTCATCTTGAGCACGGCCGTGTTGCCGAAGGCCAGGCAGGGCGCCACCTTCCAGGTGGCCGTCATGAAGGGCACGTTCCAGGGCGAGATCAGCGCGCACACGCCCACGGGGTGGAACAGGGTGTAGTTCAGGTGCGTGGGCGTGGGATAGGTGTGGCCGTCCACGCGCGTGCACATCTCGGCAAAGTAGTAGAAGTTGTCGGCCGCGCGCGGCACCAGCTGCTTGCCCGTCTGGGCGATGACCTGGCCACAGTCGTTGGTCTCGGTCTGCGCGATCTCGGGCACATGGCGGGCGATCAGGTCGCCCAGCTTGCGCACGAGCTTGGCGCGTTCGGTGGCAGGCGTGTTGGCCCATTTCGGGAAGGCGTTCTTCGCGGCGGCAACGGCGGCCTGCACCTCGGCCTCGCCGCCAGCGGCGACCTCGGCCAGCACCTCCTGGGTGGCGGGGTTGACGGTCTCGAAATAGTCCTTGCCGGCGACGGCCTTGCCGTCGATCAGGTGGTCAATGCGCATGGGGATTCCTTGGCGTGTGCGATGGGTTTCAGGAGGCGGCCGGCGCGTCGCCGACGATGGTGTTGACCAGGCGGCCCAGGCCTTCGATCTCGGTGACGATCTCGTCGCCCACGCGGGAGTCGGCCACGCCGTCGGGCGTGCCGGTGAGGATGAGGTCGCCGGGGTTCAGGGTCATGAAGCCCGACAGGTGGGCGATCAGCGAGGGGATGTCATGCACCATGTCGCGCGTGCTGCCGTCCTGCTTGAGCTCGCCGTTGACCCAGCTGCGCAGACGCAGGTTCATGGGGTCGGGCACATCGGCCGCATCGACGAACCACGGGCCCACGGGCGTGGCGCCGTCGCGGTTCTTCACGCGCAGGTTGGGCCGGTAGAAGTTCTCCAGGTAGTCGCGTATGGCGTAGTCGTTGGCCGTGCAGTAGCCGGCGATCACGCTGTAGGCATCCTCGCGGCGCACGTTGCGGCAGGTCTTGCCTATGACCACGCCCAGCTCGCACTCGAAGTGCATGTAGGCCACGTCGGCGGGCCGGTACGTGCGGCCGTGGTGGCCGTTCAGCGTGTTCGGGCCCTTGAGGAAGACCAGCGGTTCCTCGGGCGCCTTGTTGAAGGCGATTTCCTTGGCATGGTCCGCATAGTTCAGGCCCAGCGCGAAGACCGTGCCGAACTGCAGCGGCGGCAGCCACTGCACGGCGGTCTCCGCCACCAGGCGGCCATCGGGCAACTGCACCTGTCCGTGCGGGCCTTCGGTGACCTGCAGGGTCTGTCCTTCGAAGATGACGCGTCCGTGCTTCATGCTGCTGCTCCCTGTTCTGCCACCACCGAATGCGTGAGCCGGCCCAGGCCGGGCACCTCGATGACCACGCGGTCCCCGGGCCGCGCCAGCGGCGCGCCCTCGCCCGGGCCCAGCAGCAGCACGTCGCCGGGCGACAGCGTCATGAATTCGGTCACGTCGGCCAGCAGCCTTGCGGGCGAGCGCACCAGGTCGGCAAAGCCGCGCTGCCAGACCTGTTCACCATTGATGGACACCGTGAGCGTGGCCGCCTGTGCGTCAAAGCCTGTGCCGCGAACGAGAGCGCCCAGCGGGCAGAAACCGTCGCGGCAGCGCTGGCGGATGGCGGGGCGGTAGTAGTTCTCGTGCGGCAGCGTGAGGTCGCTGGCGATCAGCCAGCCGGCCACATGGTCCAGGGCCGTTGCTTCGCTGACGCGCGTGGCGCTGCGGCCGATCACCAGGCCGATGCTGGCATCGACGCGGACCTCGCCCGGATCGGCCGGCACGGCCACCGCAGCGCCATCGCGTGCCCAGGTGTTGCGCGGCTTGAGGTAGAGCACGGGGGCGCGCGGAGCGGCCTTGTAGGGCGCGCTGTCGAACTGCGGCGACAGGCGCTGCACGGTGGCCTGCTGGTTGAGCAGCGTGCCGTAGACCGTGCCCAGCGCAAGGCCGTCATCCAGGAGAAAGGGCTGAATCTGCATGGTGTGGATTTAGTTAACGTGGTAATTATTGTTTTTGCAACAAGCCCCGTCAACACGGTGGATTCAGGGTTTTCCCAGGCCGCAGCAAAAAGCCCCTGCGCGGCGAACCGTGCAGGGGCTTGAAGGGGGTACCGGGAGCTGCCGGTGCTGGCGGTGGCTGGCCGGTGCTGGCGTCAGCCGCGGCGGCGGCGCAGTGCGGCCATGCCGCCCAGGACCAGCGCCAGCAGCGCCTGGGCCAGTGTGGACAGGCCGGGCACGGGGGTGGCCGTGGCGCCGGGCGGCAGGGCCGCAGGCGCGGCCACCGCCACGGGGTCCACGATGACGCCGTTGACGGTCAGGTCGCTGTCTCCCGTCTGCCCGTCGGTGATGTCGAAGCTCACCGAGCGGCGGTCGGGTGCGAAGCGGTAGGCCGAGGCGCTCAGCTCATACCAGTGCGCCGTGGGCGTGGCGGCCGTGGGGCCGTACTTCCAGAGCGTGGCCTGGGCGGGTGCGGCTTCAGGCAGGTCCATGCGGATGGTGGCCATGGAGCCCGGCGTGCCGCCCATGAGCACGAAGCTCAGGCTGCCATAGGGCAGGCGCAGGTCGCCCGGCAGCGGGCTTTGCGAGGGCGCGGGCTGAAAGCCTGCCGAGTTCGAGGCGAACTGCCACTGGTCTGCACCCACGTTGCCGGTGCCGTTGCTCACGCCCGCCGTATTGCTGCCCGTGCCGATCTGCGTGCCGATGGGCACTGGCTTGCTCAGCGCCAGCACAGCCGGCGCGCTGGCCGTGCCCGATGCCGGCAGGTTGACCGCATGCACGCGGTAGCTCACGGCGGGGTCCAGGCCCGTGAAGGACAGCGTGGCGGCCGTGCCGGCTGCGGTGCTGACCGTATTGCTGGCAGGGGCCGGCAGGCCGGCGGCATCCAGGCCGGCCATGACCTGTTCCCAACTGGGGACGGGGGCGTTGGCAGGCAGGGCCACGGCGCGCAGGCTGCCGCCCATGCTGGGGGTGGCCTGGACCACGGCCGATGTCTGGTCCACGGCCTGGGCGGTCAGGGCCACGGTAGATAGCGCCGGCACCGCCAGGCTGTCCAGGCGCGCCTTTTTCCAGGCGGCATAGGGCAGGTCCTTGGCCGCGGTGCCATCGCCGTAGAAATCGGCATCGCCGCAGTCGCTGATGATGTCCACGCTGCCGCCTGCGTCCAGGCTGGCCGGCATGGCGCCTATGCCTTCGGCCGAGCAGGCGGTATTGGGCACGGTAATGGCGGCCAGGTCGGCAGCGCGCGGGCGCAGGTTCAGGGCCAGGCCTGCGCCGTTCACGCGGCCATCCCAGGAATAGAGCTGGAAGTTGCGCGGCGCGGTGCCCGTGGCGCTGGCCGAGGGACCGGCAATGATCAGGTACTCGCCGGCCGCGTTCTTGCGGATTTCGCGGATGCCTCGGCCGCCCAGGTCCAGGCGGATCGGCTGGCCCATGATGGCGCTGCCCTTGCTGCCGCCATCGGCCGCAGGCAGGGCCGCGAAGTTGGTCACGGGCACGATCAGCGCATGCGTGCGGCCCGTGGCGTCGTCGGCCGTGACGGCCGACGCGCCCGGTGCCGGCACCAGCGGCGCGCGAAAGCCCAGCCATGCGGCGCCGTCGTCGGGGCTGGTGGACATGCCTTCGATGGAAAAGCCGCTCATCGTCTCGGCCTCGGGCGCCTTGGTGGCGCCGCCGTCCGAGCTGGCCACCAGGCCCAGGTAGTTGGCGGCAAGGCCGTCATGCGCGGCCGCGTCCCAGCTGCGCAGGTCCTCGCGCAGCCAGCGGTAGTAGCCTCGTGTGGTCAGTGCCGTGGAGGCGCCGGAGCCGGTCACATCCATCGCCGCCAGGCGCCAGCGGTCGGTGCGCGACTTGCCGCTCTTGTTGTTGGAGTGCGAGCCCGCCACGTACACGCGGCTGCCCAGGGCAAAGCTGGCCTCGATGTCCATTTCCTCGTCGCTCTTGCAGCTGTCCAGGCCCGTGAGGCCGGGGGCGGTGCAGGCGGCGGCATCGGCCAGGCCCAGGGCGGTCCTGTCCAGCATCAGCGGCTTGATGGGCAGCCCGCCGGCCGGGCCATAGGCCGAGAAGGAGTTGCCGGCCGGCAGCGCATTGCCCGAGGCATCCTGGGCAGGCGCCTCGTCGTCGCCCACAAGCATGGTGGCGGCATCGATGACGATGGCCGTCGATGCGTCCGAGCGCCCGGCCAGCCAGCGCGGGCTGGTGTTGGCCGCGGTGTTGGCCGAGGCCGCGTACTTGATGGTGCGGCTGACGGAGGCGCCGCCCGCGTTGGTCAGCGTGACGGTGATGTCGGCATAGCCCACGCCGGTGGGCGTGATCCTGAGCACGGCGTTGCCGGCCTGGTTGGACGCGGCCAGGCCGGCGTCGGCCACCACGGCCTGGTTGCTCGAACGCGCAGTGACCTGTACGCCGCCAGCGCCCCCCGCATCCTGCACCGTGAAGCCGATGCCTGCCGAGGCCAGCGGGTCGTTGGCGTCGCCGACCACGCCGGAAAACGCGGTCAGTTCGGGCAGCGAGGCCGTCGGCGGGGCCGAGGCCATGAAAGGCACGCTCACTGCAGCCGTGCTCCCGCCGAGGCCGTTGACGGCGCGCACGCGCAGCGTATAGCTGCCGGGCTGCAGGCCTTCCAGCGCCTGGCTGTTGCCCAGGGCCACGGCCGTGGAGGCTACCGATGCAAAGCTGTCCTGCGACAGCTCCACCACGTAGTAGGCTGCGCCCGGCACGGCGTCCCAGGCGGCCGTCACGCGGTTGCCGGCCGGGGTGGCCGCCAGGTTGGAGGGGGCGGCGGGCACGGTCGCCGGCACGGTCTCCAGCGGAGCCCAGGCCACGCCATAGAACACGCCGCCCTGCGGCGCGGCGATGGACTCGGCCGTGCCCGACAGCGTGCCGGCGTAGCCGCCGTGATCGAAGGCGCGGTACAGGCGGCCCGTGGTGTCGGTGGCCATCAGCATCACATTGCCGCCGCCGGTATCGAAGGCGGCCAAGCCGTGGACCTTGGACAGGCCGGCAATGGAGCCTGCGGGCTGCCAGCTGGTGCCGTCCATCGAGAGGCGGAATTTCCGGATGGCGCCGGCATCGTTGTCCGCCACGTAGACGGTGTTCGCCAGGGCGGGGCCGCCATCGAGTTGCAGGAAGGCGATGCCGCGGTAGGTGGAGGGCGTCAGGCCCGCCAGGGGCAGGGCCGTCTGGATGCCCGTGGTCGGCAAATTCGTGCCGATCTGGTTGAGCGAGCCGCCGTTGATGGCGGCGATCAACTGGCCGCCGGCGACCGCCAGGCCCTGGACATTGCTGCTGTTCAGTTGGGAGATGCCCGTGCCGTCTGCAGCCACGTGCCAGACGCCATTGTTGGCCGTGGCCGTACCCTTGCCGCTGGCCCAGACGGCGCCGCAGTCGCTGCTGGCTGCACCGCGGATGGTGTCCTTGCTGAAAGCCGTGGTGCCGAGCGGGCGCAGGCTTTTCACGTCGGAGTCGAACCCCACCACGGCCACGGCGCGCTGGGCCGCCGCTGCCGTGACGCCGTTGGGCTCGGTGCCACCGGTGGCCACGGCATAGCCGGGAACCACCAGACACAGGCCATTGTCCGAGCGGTTGAGCAGGCCTTCCGAGCCCTTGCTGCTGGCCGTCAGCGGCGTTGCACCGCCTGACAGCGGCAGCGATTGGACCAGGGTGCCGTCCACGCGGTACTCGTCCAGGTACACAGGCAGGGCGCCCGTGCCTGTGCCCACGCGGTAGGCCACCAGGTTGCCCGGGGTGAAGGGCGCGGACCATGCAGCGCCACACAGGGCCAGGCAGGCCGTTGCAATCGCCTTGTGCCGCCAATCCAAAGTATCCATGCGCATGCTCACCATCCCCTGTGTGACAAATCGCGCGACTGTAAAAGGCGGCTGTGACAGCCCGGTGACGGCAGGCCATGCACGACGGCGGCAAGCTGCCATGCAAAAAAGACGGCTCCCGCGCGGGAGCCGTCTTTGGTTCATTGCGCCGTGAAGCCTGCGCTTTGCTTTTTCTGGTTATGGGCGCCGCATGTCCACGGTGCAGCGGATCAGCGGATCAGCAGCACTGGCACCTGGCTGCCGGCAAGCACCTGGGTGCTGACCGAGCCCATGACCAGGCGGCCCAGCGCGCCATGGCCATGCGTGCCCATGACCAGCAGGTCGAACTTGCCTTCCTCGGCGGCCTTGATGATGGAGTCGGCGACCGGGCCCACCTTGCTCAGGCGCGTGGCCTGCACGCCGTGTTCGGCCAGGTAGCTGCACACGGGGTCCAGCACCTTGGTCGATTCCTCGGCGTAGTACTCGTCCACCACCTCCTTGCCCAGGGCGGCGCGCGCGCGGGCCGGCAGCTGGGGCTGGACAGTGATGGCGCTGTAGCTGTGGGCGGAGCCCAGGATCTCGGGGTGCGAGGTCAGATAGGCCAGCATCTTCTGGGTGTAGGGGCTGCCATCGACTGCGAGCAGGATGTTCATGAAAGTCCTCCTTTGGTATGGCCCAAGACTAAGCCCAAGCCGGGATGGAGTGCTTGATCCAGGTCAAGCGCGGACCGGCGCATCTGCCACCTCTGCCGCCCCTGCGGTCACGTGCGCCGGCAACTCGATGGTAGAGCGCGGGAAAAAGCCCTCCTGCTCGCCCTTGCGTGCATAGCCCAGCGGGTTGGCCACCACGCGACATCGCCAGGCGCTGCCATCGTCGCGCAGGCCCTCGGCCACATAGTCGCTGGGCGAATGCAGGTGGCCGTGCAGCCACAGATCGGCAAAGGGCAGCAGATCGTCGAGCACATTGCAAAAGCCGGCCGTGCCGGGCACCAGGCCATAGCGCGGATCGGCGCTGCGCAGGCTGGGCGCGAAGTGCGTGACGGCCACCGTGGGGCCGTCGAAAGGCCGGGCCAGCGCCTGGCGCAGCCATTGCTGGCAGACCAGCGACTGCTCGCGCATGGGCTCGGCCAGGAAGGGCTCGCCGCCGCGCGTGCCGCCGGTCTTGTGCAGGTAGAAGTTGGCGGCGCGGAAGGCCTTCTCGCGCAGCTTGAGCAGCCGGGCCAGATCGGTCACGCCTTCGTGCATGGACATGGCGTCGTAGTCGCTCCACAGCGTGGTGCCCACGAAGCGCACGCCGCCCAGCACGGCGGTCTCGCGCTCCAGCCAGACCATGCCCATGCGCTCGCAGGCGGCGCGCAGGCGGGCATGGGCGGCGTCGAAGTCCTGCATGTCGTACTCATGGTTGCCCGGCACGAAGATCACGGGGCAGGGCCAGCCCGCGTACTGGGGCAGGGGAGAGAAGCGCTCCAGCCCGAAGTGCTCGCCTTGCAGCAGGCTGCCGCTTTGGTAGGAGCCTATGTCGCCGGCCAGCACCAGCACGTCGGCATCGGGTGCGGGCTCGGCGATGAAATGCGGATGGGCCTCGAGGTGCAGGTCGGACAGCAGCTGGATCTTCATGCGGCCAAGTGTAGAACCTGCGCTGGCGCGCGCCCCCGCAACACGCTCTCAGGTGTGCGGGAAGGTGGCTTCGGCCGAGCGCGTGAGCGTGCGCAGCAGCCAGTCGTAGGCCTGCGGATGCTGGCCGCGCCGGCGCCACAGCGCATCCACATGCACGGGCTGCACGTCGAAGGGCAGCTCGCGCAGCACCAGCTTGTCGGCCATGCCGGTCACGGGCACGAAGTGGCGCGGCAGGATGGTCAGCAGGTTGGAGTTCATGACCACGCGCCCGGCCGTGAAGAACTGGTTGACGGTGAGCACCACCTGGCGCGTGCGGCCCAGCGAGGCCAGGGCCTCGTCGATGAAACCGAAGGAGCGGCCCGAGAAGCTCACCAGCATGTGGCGCGCCGCGCAGTAGTTGTCCAGCGTCAGCGGCACATCGGCCAGCGGATGGCCCTGGCGCATCACGCACAGGTACTCGCCTTCATACAGGCGCCGGCTGTCGAAGGCCACCAGGGCGCCCGACTGCGCGCGCGCCGTCAGGTCGGCCAGCGCTGCGGGGAAGTAGCCCACGGCCATGTCGGCCTCGCCGGCCTCCAGCAGGCCGCGCGGGTCGCGCGTGGTCAGCGGCAGCACGCGGATGCCCACGCCGGGCGCCTCGCGCTCCAGCAGGCTGAACATGGGCGGGATCAGCGTGGCGGCCGTGGCGTCGGCCATGGCCAGCACAAAGGTGGCGGTGGCGGTGGAAGGGTGGAATTCGCCTGGCGTCAGCGTGTCCTGCAGTTGCTGCAGCGCCTCGCGGATCACGGGCCACAGCGCCAGCGCGCGCGGCGTGGGCTCCACGCCCTGGCCCTGGCGCACCAGGAGCTCGTCGCCCAGGGCCTCGCGCAGGCGTCGCAGGGCGTTGCTCACGGCCGGCTGGGTGATGGCCAGCTTGTGGGCCGCCCGCGTCAGGCTGCGCTCTGCCATCACCTCGTCGAAGACGCGCAGCAGGTTCAGATCCAGTGTGCGGAAGTTCAGGGCAGACATGGCGGCGGGCGCTGAGTCATCACTGGCGTGAATGCTACAGATTCAAGATATAAATTTGAAGAGCTCTAGGGTAAACCCTATAGTTACACCTAGTCGCCCGCCACGCCGTCAAAAGCGGCTATTTAACTGGGTTTATCTGCCATGAGCAACTTCATTTACAACTCCTACTGTGTCGAGCACCCTGGTGTGGTGCATGTCTATCAAGCCGCCGATGACCGCAAGAGCGCTGCCAAGCGTTTCTCCGGCAAGCGTGGCGCCAGCGCCCTGCTGCTCGCTGCCCTGGTGGCCGCGCTGATGGTGGTGGTCAACGAGGTCGCCCACAACTGGACCGACGGCCACATGCTGGGCGCCTGGGTGGTGCTGTGGGTTGCCGCCTTCATGGGCCTGGCCCTGTTCTCCGCTCCCGCCCGCCGCGCTGCCATGACGGCCCGCGCCGGCTACCGCGCCTGGACCGAAAGCCGCCAGCAGGCCGCCGCTGACGAGCGCATCTGGAACGCCGCCCTGCAGGACGCCCGCCTGATGGCCGACCTGGCCCGCGCCATGGATCGTCAAGGCAACTGATCTCTGCCTGGGGCGCCTTGCGGCGCTCCTCCAAAAAAGCCGCTGCCCACAAGGCGCGGCTTTTTTGTTGTCTGGGGGCGTCGTTGAAACGCCACAAAAAAGCCTCGCAGTGCGAGGCTTTTTCCATGGGCTGGCGCCGGATCAGGCCGCCAAGCGCTTTTCTAGTTCGGCCTTGGTCACCAGCAGCTCCTGGGGCAGCTTGTGGGCCAGCTTGTCGAAGTGCTCGGTGTGCAGCTGCATTTCCTCGGCCCAGGCGGCCTTGTCGATGCTGGTCACGCTGGCGAACTGGTCTGCGGAGAAGTCCAGGCCGGTCCAGTTGATCTCGGCGTACTGGGGCGCAATGCCGAAGGCTGTCTGCTCGCCCTGTGCCTGGCCTTCGAGGCGGTCGATCATCCACTTCAGCACGCGCATGTTCTCGCCGTAGCCGGGCCAGACGAACTTGCCGTCGGCGTTCTTGCGGAACCAGTTGGTGGTGAAGATCTTGGGCAGGACGGCGCCCTGGCCTTCGATCTTGGCGCCCAGCGTGAGCCAGTGCTGGAAATAGTCGCTCATGTTGTAGCCGGCAAACGGCAGCATGGCGAAGGGGTCGCGGCGCACCACGCCCTGGGCGCCGAAGGCGGCGGCCGTGGTTTCCGAACCCATGGTGGCGGCCATGTAGACGCCTTCGGTCCAGTTGCGGGCCTCGGTCACCAGCGGCACGGTGGTGGAGCGGCGGCCGCCGAAGATGATGGCGTCGATCTTCACGCCCTTGGGATCGTCCCAGGCTTCGTCCAGCGCGGGGTTGTTGGTCGCGGCCACGGTGAAGCGGGCATTGGGGTGGGCGGCCTTGGCGCCGGTCTCGCGGGCGATCTGGGGCGTCCAGTCCTTGCCTTGCCAGTCGATCAGGTGATCGGGCTGCTTGCCGGTGTCCTTGTCCATGCCTTCCCACCACACGTCGTTGTCATCGGTCAGCGCGACGTTCGTGAAGATCACGTTCTTGTCGAGGCTGGCCATGCAGTTGGGGTTGGTGTGGTAGTTCGTGCCCGGGGCCACGCCGAAGTAGCCGGCTTCGGGGTTGATGGCGCGCAGCGAGCCGTCGGCCTGGGGCTTGATCCAGGCGATGTCGTCGCCGATGGTGGTGACCTTCCAGCCTTCGAAGACCTTGGGCGGCACCAGCATCGAGAAATTGGTCTTGCCGCAGGCGCTGGGGAAGGCCGCAGCCACGTGGTACTTCTTGCCCTGGGGGCTGGTCACGCCCAGGATGAGCATGTGCTCGGCCAGCCAGCCCTGGTCGCGGCCCATGGTGGAGGCGATGCGCAGCGCAAAGCACTTCTTGCCCAGCAGGGCGTTGCCGCCGTAGCCCGAGCCATAGCTCCAGATTTCGCGCGTCTCGGGGTAGTGGACGATGTACTTGGTCTTGTTGCAGGGCCAGCTGGTCTGGTCCTTCTCGCCTTCGGCCAGGGGCGCGCCCACGGTGTGCACGCAGGGAACGAACTCGCCTTCCACGCCGATCACGTCATACACGGCACGGCCCATGCGGGTCATGATCTTCATGTTGACGGCCACGTAGGCGCTGTCGGACAGCTCCACGCCCACGTGGGCGATGGGCGAGCCCAGCGGGCCCATGGAGAAAGGCACCACATACATGGTGCGGCCGGCCATGCAGCCGTCGAACAGCGGCTGCAGCGTGGCGCGCATCTCGTTCGGGGCCATCCAGTTGTTGGTCGGGCCCGCATCTTCCTTGTTGGCCGAGCAGATGTAGGTGCGGTCCTCGACGCGTGCCACGTCGGACGGGTCGGACCAGGCCAGGTAGCTGCCGGGGCGCTTGACGGGATCGAGCTTCTTGAAGGTGCCGGCATCGACGAGCTGCTGGCACAGCTGCTCGTACTCTTCCTGGGAGCCGTCGCACCAATGGATCTTGGCGGGCTTGCACAGTGCGGCCATCTCGGCCACCCAGGCGATCAGGCGGCTGTTCTTGACGTAGGCAGGGGCCTGGATGTTCAGGCCTTGCATGACGGGTGCGTTCATCGCGGAGCTTCCTTCAATTGAAAAAACCAGTTTTTCAAAGGGGACGCGCCTGTTGCCGCGCCAACTTTGAGAAACGGGCTCTCGTTCAGTCGGCGCGCGAAGGAAGCTCTTCTCGGGGCGGCGAGGCGGCGCTGGCGGAAGCTGGCGGCGCACCGGCTGGGGATTCGATTCTAGGGAGCGGTCACGAATTTGTCAGCAAACGAATGGCAAAAACTATGCATTCTATGCATCAAAGTATGCAATATGGATGTTTGATTTGCCTGCCGAACAGGCAAGCAAAAAGCCCCGCAGGGCGGGGCTTTTGACGGGGGAAGGCAAGGCTTGGTCAGGCCATGTTCACCGCAATGAAGGCCAGCAGGAACATCATCACGGCACCGGCCAGCGGCAGGATGACGGGGATGTAGGGCACGACGGCCTCCGTGGCGTCGTCGGTGGCCGTGGCTTCGGTGGCGTGGTTCGCGGCGGGATCATGCGACATGCGGTGCGCTCCTGGCTGCAGTGGGGTTCGGACCATTCTAGGCAGTGTCGGCGGCACGCGCGTCTGGGGAAAGCCATGACGCGCGCGGTATCACGCCGCATTGACCTGCATGCCTTCGGCCTGCAGGGCAGCGATGACCTCTTCGATGTGGGCCTTGTTGCGGGTCTGCAGCACCAGCTCGATCTCCACGCTCTGCGCGGCCAGCATGGTGAAGGCGCGCTGGTGGTGGACCTCCTCGATATTGGCCCCCGCCGCCGCCACCGTGGCCGTGATGCGCGCCAGCACGCCGGGCACGTCGCGTGCGCTGACCTTGATGCGCGCCAGCCGCCCGGAGCGCACCATGCCGCGCCCGATGATGGCCGCCAGCAGCAGCGGGTCGATGTTGCCGCCCGACAGGATCAGCCCCACCTTCTTGCCCGCGAAGTGCTGCGGATGGCGCAGCAGCGCGGCCAGGCCCGCGGCGCCCGCACCCTCGACCAGGGTCTTCTCGATCTCCAGCAGCATGAGCACGGCCTGCTCGATGTCGCCTTCATCGACCAGCAGCATGTCGTCCACCAGGCGCGATACGACTTCCTGCGTGATCGCGCCGGGCTGGGTGACGGCAATGCCCTCGGCGATGGTCGAGGTGCCCATGGGCAGCCCGGCCTGGCGCACGGCATTGAACATGGACGGAAAGCGCTGGGTCTGCACGCCGATGATCTCGATGCCCGGGTTCAGTCCCTTGGCGGCCGTGGCCACGCCCGCGATCAGGCCGCCGCCGCCGATGGCCACGATGAGCTGGTCCAGGTCGGGCTGCTCGGCCAGCATCTCCAGCGCCAGCGTGCCCTGGCCCGCCGCGATCTGCTCGTCGTCATAGGGGTGGACGAAGCACAGGCCCTGCTGCTCGGCCAGCGTGTAGGCATGCTGGCGCGCCTCGGCCAGGGAGTCGCCGTGCAGCACGATCTCGGCGCCGAAGCCGCGCGTGCGCTCCACCTTCACGCCCGGCGTGAAGCGCGGCATGACGATGACGGCACGCACGCCCAGGCGCTGCGCGTGGTAGGCCACGCCCTGGGCATGGTTGCCGGCGCTCATGGCGACCACGCCGCGTGCGCGCTCCTCGGGCGAGAGCTGGGCCAGCTTGTTGAGGGCGCCGCGTTCCTTGAACGAGGCGGTGAACTGCAGGTTCTCGAACTTGAGATAGACCTGCGCTCCCGTGATCTGGGACAGCGTGCGCGATTCCACGCAGGGCGTATCGAGCACGGCGCCGCGCAGGCGGTCGGCGGCGTTCTGGATGTCTTGGAGGCTGAGCATCACGCATTGTGGCGCACGGCGGCCCGGGCGCGCGGCAGGGCACGCCATGGATTCCCCGCAGAAAGCGCCGCACCGGAGCGATCTTTAAAATGAGAATCATTCTTGTCTTTGGGGCGCGCACCGCTCCGGCTGGCCATGGCTCTTTCCTCTGTCCAAACACCTGCACGCCCTCCACGCTGGCTGGGGCGGGGCACGCTGCGTGCCTGCGACTTCAGCGGTCCCGACTACCGCATCCTCGACGCCGAGGTCACGGCCGAGGACGCGCTGCTGGCCGGGCACCTGCAGTCCTGGCAGGTCCAGCCCGGCCTGTGGCTGCATGGCGTGGAGGCGCGCGACCTGCGCACCATGAGCACGCGTTCGCCGGCCGTGCCGGGGCTGCACCTGGTCGTGCTGCTGGAGGGCTGCGTGGACGTGGCCTTCGGCAGCCAGGGTCTGCAGATGCAGGTGGCGCCCGCCAGCCCGGCCGGTGCCCATGTGCAGGCCTGCGGCGCCGTCATCCATTCACGGCCCGGCGACATGTTCATGCGGCATTGGCGGCGCGGCAAGTTCGAGCGCAAGCTCAGCATCACCGTGCAGCCGCAATGGTTTGCCGCCCAGGCCCTGCCCATGGTCGCGCCACCGCTGCTGCGGCACTGGATGGAGCAGCAGTTGCTGGCCATACGACCCTGGCAGCCATCGCCGCGCGCCGTGGCGGTGGCCGAGCAGATCATCCAGCTGGCGCGCGAAGGCTCTGCCCCCTTGCTGCTGGCCAGCCGCACGCTGGAGCTGGTGCACGAGGCCGTGCAGGCGCTCGACGCGCCCGAGCCCGACCCGGCGCAGACCGTGCCGGGCGTGCTGGGCGTGCGCGAACACCGGCGCATGGCACGCCTCAAGGCCTTGCTGGACAGTGGCGGCGACGGCTGCCGCCCGCTGGCCGAAATCGCGCGCGAGGTCGGCCTGAGCGCCAGCGCCCTGCAGCGCCAGTTCCGCCTGGCCTACGGATCGAGCATCGACGAGTACCGGCGCGAGCAGCGGCTGGAACGCGCCTGGGCCGCGCTGGAGCAGACGGGCTGCAGCGTCTCCGAGGTCGCGCATGCGGCCGGCTATTCCAGCGCCGCCAATTTCTCCACGGCCTTCAAGCGCCGCTTTGGCATCTCTCCCAAGCTGGTGCGCGCCAGGCTCTGAGGGCCAGGGTCGCTGTATGGGCTATGGGCCTATGGGCCTATGGACTTATGGGCGCGCTGCGCAAACGTCGGCGGGGCTGGCGCAAACCCCACGGGCGCCGGGCGATGCTGCAATCACCGAACGAAAGGACATCCGTCAATGACACAGCTGCAGGCACGCACTTCGGTGCGCATGGACAGGGCCGAGGAGGCCATCGCCGCCATCGTCGGGCACATGCAGGAGCACGACATCACCGTGCGCCGCGAAGGCTCGCGCTGGGTGGCCGACTACGAAGGCGGCCAGGGCCAGCTGTGGCTGGAGGGCCGGCAGGTCCATGCCGAGGTGGCGGCGCCCGGCGTGGAGCTGCTGCAGGACATGAAGCTCATGCTGGCCCACCTGCTGCTGGAGGCCACGGGCGCCGCCGACGGCTCCCTGGCCTGGGAGGGTGACGGCGCCGCGCTGCAGCGCCCGCCGGCCTTCCGCGAGCTGCGGGTGCTGGCCGTGCGCGATCTCACGCCGCACATGCGCCGCGTGCGCTTTGCCTGTGACGACATGGCGCGCTATGCGCAGGACACCAACATCCACGTCAAGCTGCTGTTCCCCCAGCCGGGCGTGGCCGAGCCCGAATGGCCCACGCTGTCGGCCAGCGGCCTGCTGCGCCTGCCCGAGGGTGACATGCGCCTGGACATGCGCACGTACACCATGCGTGCGATGGGAATGGCCCAAGACGGCGCCAACGGATGGATGGACGTGGACTTCGTGCTGCACGAGGACGCCGGCCCCGGGTCCGCCTGGGCCGCGCGCGCCCAGCCGGGCCAGCGCATCGGCATGACCGGCCCCGGCGGGCGCACGGCCACCCCGGCCGACTGGATGCTGCTGGCTGGCGACGACACCGGCCTGCCGGCCATGCTGCGCATTGCGGCCGCCCTGCCGGCGCACACGCGCGGCCATGTGTTTGCCGAAGTCCAGGGCCCGCAGGACGAGCAGCCCGTGCAGGCGCCCGAAGGCCTGCAATGGCACTGGCTGCACCGTGGCGCTGCCGAGGCCGGCACCACCACGCTGCTGATCGACGCGCTGCGCGCCGTGCGCTGGCCGGATGCGTTGGCCGGTCATCCCCCCAGCCGCTTCGTCTGGGCCGCTGGCGAATTCGACACCGCCCAGGCCGTGCGCCAGTGGGCGCGCGAGGAGCGCGGTCTGGAAAAGCACGAGCAGCTGATCGTGGCCTACTGGCGGCGCGGCATGAGCGAGTCGGATTTCAAGGCCGCGAAGTAGGCCACGCAGGAGGCCGGCGCCTCAGGTGGCGCTGCGCTCCTGACGCAGCAGGAATTTCTGCAGCTTGCCTGTGGGCGTGCGCGGCAGGCTGGCCGCAAAGACGAATTCACGCGGGATTTTGTAGCGCGCCAGCCTGTCGGCCAGGAACTGCTGCAGTGCCTCGGCTTCCGGCGCGGCCTCGCCGCGCGTCACCACGTGGGCGACGACGGTCTCGCCCCATTCGGGGTGGGGCCGGCCCACGACGGCGACATCGGCGACCTGGGGATGGGCCGACAGCGCGTCCTCCACCTCCTTGGAATACACGTTCTCGCCACCCGTGATGACCATGTCCTTGGTCCGGTCCACGATGAAGAGATAGCCCGCGTCGTCCAGGCGCGCAAGATCGCCCGTGCGGTACCAGCCGCCGGGCGCGAAGGCGGCAGCCGTGGCCTGGGCGTCGTGCAGGTAGCCGTCCATCACGCTGCCGGTGCGCAGCCAGATCTCGCCGGTGTCGCCCGGGCCGGCATCCTCGCCGTCGTCGCGCACCACGCGCATGTCCACGCCGGGCAGGGCCACGCGGCCGATGGAGCCGGCCCGCTCCACCTGCTCCTCGGGGTAGAGCGTGGTGCCCGTGGGGCCGGTCTCGGTCATGCCGTAGACCTGGTAGAAGCGGTCGCTGCGGTAGGCCGTGGCCAGCTTGCGCGCCATGTCGGCGCCGATGGGGCCGCCGCCGTAGACCCAGGCGCGCACGCTGCTCAGGTCGTAGCGGGCAAAGTCGGGCAGCATCTGCAGCGGTGCAAAGTAGGAGACGGGCGCGCCGAAGTACAGCGTCACGCCCTCGTCCTGCACGGCCTGCAGGAAATGCTGCGGGTGGTACTCGCGCAGCAGCACCACGGTGCCGCCCATGTACAACGTGCCGCCAAACCAGTTGTTGAGCGGCGAGGAGTGCCAGATGGGCATGGCCATCAGCGTGCGTTCCTCGCGCGTGATGGACAGGCCCAGCGCGGCCGTGATCGCCGCCAGCGTGACGGCGCGGTGACTCAGCAGGCAACCCTTGGGCCGGCCCGTGGTGCCCGAGGTGTAGAGCACCTGGGCGATGTCGCCATCGGCGGGCCGCGTGCCTTCCATGGGCCTGGCGGCCGCCACCAGCGTGTCCCAGTCCTGAACACCCGGGACGGCCTCTTGCGCCTCGGTCACAAGGCGGGCGCAGGGGTGTGGCGCGGCGGCGACCACGGGCGCGAGTGCGGCGTCAAACACCAGGGCCTTGCACTGCGCGTGGTCGAGGATGTACTGCAGCTCGGGCGCCTGCAGCTTGTGGTTGACGGGCATCAGCGCGGCGCCCAGGCGCCAGGCGCCGAACAGGGCTTCGACAAAGCCCGGCGCGTTCAGGCACATCAGGGCCACGGTATCGCCCCGGCCCACGCCCTGGGCCTGGAGCACGGCGGCCGCGCGCTGCGAGCGCCGCTGCATGTCGGCATAGCTGATGGAGGCGCCGCGGTCGCGCAGAAAGGCCTTGGCGGGCGTCTTGCGCACGGCGCTGTCGAAGGCGTCGAGCAGGTTCATGTCTTGTCTCCTTGTGCTTTGTTGTGTGGTGGGCCGGCGGCCACTTCAGGCGGGCAGCGCGCGCTGCACGATGGCGGCGATGTCCAGGCCTGCCGGGTCGAAGGCGCCCGCCACCATGGCGCCCTGCTGCGCCCCCAGGCGCGTGGCGATGAAGCCGTCGGCCATGGCGGGCGGCGCATGGCGGCGCAGCAGGCAGGCCTGGGCCAGCAGCACCAGGTCCTGCACCAGGCGGCGTGCCTGGGCCTCGAGCTGGTCAGGCGGGCCGGACAGGCGCCGTGCCAGCGATTGCGCCTGCTGCAGCAACGCGGGCTCGCCCGCCGCCGTGTCGATCAGGTCCTGCAGCAGCAGCTGCGCGCCGTCGGGCTCGCGCGAGATGGCGCGCAGCACGTCCAGGCACATGACGTTGCCCGAGCCTTCCCAGATCGAGTTCACGGGCGCCTCGCGGAACAGGCGCGCCATCACGCCCGTGTCCACATAGCCGTTGCCGCCCAGCACCTCCATGGCCTCGCCCGTCAGCTCCACGCCGCGCTTGCAGACCCAGAGCTTGGCCGCTGGCGTCATGATGCGTTTCCAGGCGCGCTCCAACGGATCGCCCTCGTCGCCTCCACGCTCATAGGCCTGGGCCAGGCGCATGGCGATCTGCAGCGCGGCCTCGCTTTCCAGCGCCAGATCGGCCAGCACGGTGCGCATCAGCGGCTGCTCGGCCAGCAGCTTGCCGAAGACGCTGCGCCGGCGCGCATAGGCCAGGGCCTGCACCGTGGCCGAGCGCAGGATGGCGGCGCTGCCCAGCACGCAGTTCAGGCGGGTGTAGGTGGCCATCTCGATGATGGTGGGAATGCCCCGGCCTTCCTCGCCCATCAGGATGCCCCAGGCGTCCTCGAACTCCACCTCGCTGCTGGAGTTGCTGCGGTTGCCCACCTTGTCCTTCAGGCGCTGCACGCGCACGGCATTCCTGCTGCCGTCCGGGCGCCAGCGCGGTACGTAGAAGCAGGCCTGCCCCCCGCTTTCCCCCATGCGCGCCACCACCAGGTGGGCATCGCACATGGGTGCCGAGAAGAACCACTTGTGGCCGCGCAACAGGTACTCGCCGCCGCGCCCGCCGGCGTGCACCGGCATGGCCACCGTCGTGTTGGCGCGCACGTCGGAGCCGCCCTGCTTCTCGGTCATGCCCATGCCCAGCCACATCGATGCCTTGTCGCCCACGGGCAGGTCACGCGGATCGTATTCGTGGCTGAACAGCTTGCCCTGCAGCTGCTGCCACAGCGCCGGTTCCTTTTGCAGCAGCGGGATGGCGGCCGTGGTCATGGTGGCCGGGCACAGCGTGCCCTGTTCGACCTGGCCGTGCAGGTAAAAACCTGCGGCCCAGGCGCTCCAGCGGCCCGCGCTGCTGTCCTCGAAGGGCAGGGAGATCAGCCCCTGCTGCCGGTATAGTCCCAGCAGCGTGTGCCAGCTCGGATGGAACTCCACGGCGTCGATGATGCGGCCGCGCGCGTCAAAGCGGTGCAGCTCGGGCGTGTGGCGGTTGGCCTGCTCGGCCAATTCCCAGGTGGCGCGTTCGCCCAGCTGCTGCGCATAGCGCGACAGCGACGGAATGTGGCGCGCGGCGCCGTTGCGCTGAAGGGCCTCGGCCAGGGCAGGGTCGGCCTCCAGCAGGTTGAAGTCGGTGAGTTCGTCGACCTGGTTCAGGACGTCGTGCGTGTTCCAGGTGTGCCCTGTCTGCAATGTCTGGCCGGTGCTCATGCGTGTCTCCGTGATCGTTGGTCTCAACGCAAAAGTCTAGGAAAAATGCCCAGCAAAGGTGTTCGGGTTTCACGGCAGCAGCCGCAGCCGCCCAAAGTGCGGCGCCGCCCCCTGCAATCGCGCGCGCAGGCCACATCGCAGGCGCTGCAGGACGCCTTTGTTCGGCTTGTGATCGAGCAGGGCTACGAGCGCACCACGGTGCGCGAGGTGGCCGCCGTGGCCGGCGTGGGCCTGGGCACCTTCTATGAATACTTCGGCAACATGGACACGCTGGCGGCCATGTGCATCCACCGCCAGGTGCAGGCCCTGCACGCCCAGGGGCTGCAGACGCTGCAGGACAGTGCCGGCATGCCGCTGGCCACGCGCGTGGACCGCCTGCTGGACACCCTGGTCGACGGCATTGCGCGCGAGGCGCCGATGTGGGCCGCGCTGTTCATGCTGGAGCGCAAGGTGTCCGCGCCCGAGCCCTTCCGCCGCCACTACCAGGCCTATGTACAGCTGTGGGGCACGGCATTGCAGGACTGCGATCCGCCACTGCCCGCGCCGGCCCAGCCCCTGGCACGGCTGCTGCACACGCTGACCTATGGCTGGGTGTCGCAGTCGCTGCTGGCGCTGGGGCCGCAGCAGACGCTGCAGCAGCTGCGCGCGCCGCTGGGCTGGGCCATCCATGCGCTGCTGCGCGAGGCGCAGGCTCCGTCCGCGTAGCGGACCCCGCAGCGGCCCCGGCGGCCTCCAGCGGCGCGGGATCAGACGCGCGGAAAGCGCAGCGTGAAGCGGGCACCGCCCTGCTCGGAGTCGTCGGCCTCCACGCTGCCGCCCTGGGAGACGGTCAGTGCCTTGACGATGGACAGGCCCAGGCCCGAGCCCTCGCGGCGGCGCTTGCCGGGCACCTGGGCAAAGCGCTGGAAGGGGTGGGCGCGCAGCTCGCTGGGCAGGCCGGGGCCGGCATCGCTGATGCGCAGCACGGCCCAGGCACGGCCTTCGATATCGGATTCCACCGTCAGCGCCACGCCCAGCCATGCGCCGCTGGCCGCATGGCGGATGGCGTTGCTGACGAGGTTGGAGAGGATCTGGCGCATGCGGTCGGCGTCGGCACGGATGTCGGCCATGCCGATGTCACTGGGCGCGGGCAGGTGCATCTCCAGCTGCATGCCATGCTGCAGGAGCTGGGGGTGCAGGTGGTCCAGCGTCTCGGCCACGAGTTCTGCCAGGTCCAGGCGCTGCTTTTGCAGCGACAGCTGGCCGGCATCGGCCATGGACAGCGTGTGCAGGTCGCCGACCAGCCGGCCCAGGTGCTCGACCTGGAACAGCAGCGTGTTCAGCTCGGTGTCGTCTGCGGCGATGACGCCGTCGCAGATGGCATGCAGGCGCGCCTGCAGCACGGTCAGCGGCGTGCGCAGCTCGTGCGAGATCGAGGCCGCCGTGGCGCGGCGCTCGGCCTCCAGCGTCTCCAGCGAATCGATCATGCGGTTGAAGGCCACCACCATCTCGGCCATCTCGCCATGGGCCTTGCCGGGCAGGGCGCGCGCGCTGAAGTCGCCCAGCTCCACGCGCTTGGCCACCTCGACCATGGAAGCCAGGGGCCGCGTCACCAGGCGAGACACCCAGAAGCCCACGGCCAGCCCGAAGGGCAGGCACACCAGCAGGCCGATGACCAGGGACCATTTCTCGCCGAACAGCAGATCGCCCGTCCAGTACTGGCCGTAGATCTGCATGGCGCGCGGGCTGTCTTCCAGCGACTGCGCGTTGAGTTCGTCCAGCTCGATCTGCACGGCCGGCGGCAGGCTGCTGTAGAAGTCGCGGTACTGGATCTCCGAGAACACCAGCACGCCGATGGCCAGCAGGGCAATGGTGCTGAGCACGGTGGCCGTGATCCACAGGCCGAAGCGCACCCAGATGCGGTTGGGCCTCAGTCCCAGGGCCATAGCCGGTAGCCAATGCCGCGCACGGTCTCGATCAGGCCTTCCTGGCCGGCCAGCTGCAGCTTGCGGCGCAGCTTGGACAGATGGGAGTCGATGACGCGCTCCAGCGCATCGCTCTCGGGCAGGCAGTGCTCGATCAGGTGGGAGCGCGAGAAGCAGCGCCGGGGCTGGGCCGCCAGGCAGGCCAGCAGGCGGAATTCGGTCAGCGTCAGGGGCAGCGGCAGGGCGCGGCCCTCGTTGTCGTAGACCACGGCGCTGTGCGCCTCGGCGTCGATCTCGATGGGCCCCACGCGGATGGGCGCGGGCGCCGGGTTCTTGCGCGCCTGGGTGCGGCGCAGCACGGCGCGCACGCGGGCCACGACCTCGGGCGGATTGAAGGGCTTGACCACGTAGTCGTCGGCGCCCAGGCGCAGGGCCAGCAGCTTGTCCACATCGTCGGCCAGGGCCGTGACCATGATCACGGGCGTCTGGCTGTCATCGCGGATGGCGCGCAGCACGTCGATGCCGTCCATGCCGGGAAGGTGGATGTCCAGCAGCACCAGGTCGGGCCGCAGCAGGCGGAACAGCTGCAGCGCCTCCTGGCCGTCCGAGGCCATGCGCGAACGCAGCCCGTCCCGCTCGAGATAGGCCGTCAGGATGCTGGCGATGGCGGGCTCGTCTTCGACGACGAGCACGAGGGGGGTGGTTGCCGTTGGCTGTGCTGTGGAGTTCATGGGAAAGCTGGCAGGGCCAGGCGCACATTATGGTGCGATGCCCTGCGTGCCGCAGTCCCTCCATATTGGCTCCACGAAGTCTGCAATCGCGCGCAAGGCTGGCGCTGTTCATTTCCTGCGGGCCCATCAGCGGCTATTGGTAGCTCATCGTGAAGGTCGCCCGGCCATAGGCCATGCCAGGTGTCACGCTGCCGGCCGTCTGCACCAGGCGCGCGCTCAGCGGAATCTTCAGGCTGTTCTGCCCCTGTGCGACCTGGCCCGCATTCCATTGGTTGGCATTGCCCAGGCTGCCGGAGTCGGGGCCGAAGCTCACGGGCACGTTGTTTCTCAGTACCTGTATGCCGACACCCCGGGCCTTGGAATTTTGCGCCAGCGTCAGCGTGCTCGATCGATTGGTGGCCTGGGTGGCATCCGTCAGCGTGATGAAGGCGGTCAGGCGTGTATTGGCTTCGCCTCCCGCGCAGGTCAACTCGATGCTGAAGTCCTTGGCTGCCGTGACGGACCCGATTCCCTTGAAATCGGCGAACGGGGCGGGGGCCATGGTCACGTCGATCTTGCCCGTGGACACCCGGCAGGTCGGCGGCCTGGGGCGGCTGCTGACGTTGACGGTGATGCCACTTGAAAAGAATACCGTGGCCAGCAAGTCACGGGCATTGCTGGTCCCTGAGTAGATTCGTGCGAAGCTGCCATTCAGGGAACCGCCAGATGTGAGTTCCCCGGTTTTCACGAGCTCGATGGTCATGTTGTTGCTTGGCAGTGAATGGAATATGCCCTGTTTCAGCATGGACCCTGAATAAGGCGCGGCTCTTTCCCACGTGATTCTCATGCCCAGACTGGGGATGGCGGTGGAATATATTCCACCGCTTTCCGTTCCAATGCCTTCTATGTAATAAAAATCATTGTCGCAAGAAATGTGGTAGCTGCCGGCCCCGGTATTTTGCAAAGCCATTGTCCTGGAATAGACAACGCTGCCAATCGGATAATTTTCATTGACGATGGTGGGGGTGTTGGCTGAACCCGGAAACTGGGCATTCCAGCCCTGGGAGGAACAACGGGCCCAGGATGAAATAGGGGCCATACAGAACATCAAGAGGAGAGGCGTGGCCAATCCATGGCGCAAGATGGCTGTGAAAGACATGCTGTGAACTCCAGCCTGGAAGATATGGATCAATGCCTTGGGACAGGTGGCATAGGGCGCGATATCCGGCCAATGTACTGACCTGCATGCGGCCTTGGAATTGGAGCGTTCTGAAAATAAACTCGGAATCATCCGAGTCCACAGTGATCGGGCGGTCCGCAACTGGCTCTCGCCCGGGTTGGGGCAGAGAGGCTCCCGCAAGGCGTCGCGTTCTCCATGTTTCCTCCATAAAGCCTGCAACCTCGCGCAAGCTTGGCCGCGTCCAATGGCTATCCGGGGACATGGTTCCCTGGCCTCGTTTTCCCGGCCCTTCCCTCGATCATCCCCTCCCGCCTGTCCATCCCGTGAACCACGCCGCCGCGACGCATCGCCTCTCCAGCCTGTGCCTGGGCGCCGCCCTGGCGCTGGCCGGTTGCTCCTCGCCGCCTCCGGCGCAGCTTGACGGCTCGGTGCCCACGCAGTGGACGCAGCCCTTGCCCGCCGCCGCGCCGGGTGCACCTGGCTCGGCCGCAGCGCCCGACCTGCAGGGCTGGTGGAAGGCCTGGGGCGACGAATCCCTCAACACCCTGGTCGAGGAGGCGCTGGCCGCCAACCTCGACCTGTCCCAGGCCCAGTCGCGCCTGCGCCAGCAACGGCTGCTGGCCGGCACGGCCGGCTCGGCCTTCCGGCCCGTGTTCACGGCCGGTGCGCGCACGCTGCAGGACATTGCGGCCATCGACTCGTATTTCCACGCCAGCATCGACGTGAGCTGGGACCTGGGCCTGTTCGGCGCCCGCGAGGCCGGCGAGCGCAATGCCGCCGCCTCCGTGCTTGACGCACGGGGTCGCCTGCAGGCGGCCCGCGTGGCCCTGGTGGCCGATGTGGTCCACCGCTATCTGGACATCCGCATGGCCCAGCGCCAGCGCGCCCTGATCGACGAACAGGCACTGCTGGATGCGCGTGCCCTGCAACTGGCCCAGGTGCGCCAGCAGCAGCGCCTGGGCACGGCAGAGGCCGTGCACCAGCTGCAACTGCAGGCCGGCCAGAGCGCCGCCTTGCGTGCCAGCCTGCGCGAAACCCAGGCCCGCAGCGCCCACATGCTGGCCGCCTTGCTGGGCCGCACGCGGCCCGATGCCCAGTGGCTGCAGGCCGATGCGAAGGCCCCGCTGCCCGGTGCCCAGGCACTGGGCGTGGCCGCCCTGCCGGCCGACCTGCTGCGCACGCGGCCCGACATCCAGGTGGCGCAGGCCGCCGTGGAACGCGCGGCGGCCGAGCAGGGCATAGCGCATGCCGCGCTGTACCCGCGCTTCGTGCTCGGCGGCTCGCTGCTGTACTCGTTCAACATCACCCAGAACTACCGCACCACGCAGGACAACGCACCCACCTTCGGGCCGCAGATCGACATTCCCCTGTTCGACTGGGGCCGCCGCCGCTCGCAGGCCGACGCCAGCGAGCTGGCGCTGCAGGCCGCCGTCCAGGCCTACCGCCAGAGCGTGCTCGACGGCGTGGCCGAGGTCGAGTCCGCACTGGCCGCGCTGGACGCCCAGCGCGAGCGCATTGCCTCGCTGCAGTCCACCCAGCAGGTGCTGGCCGAGCGCGAGCGCGTGCAGGACCAGCGCCTGAAGCTGGGCCTGGACAGCGAATTCGGCGGCCTGGCGCCCCGTCGCGCCGCGCTGCAGGCGCGCAGCGAGCAGACCACGGCCCTGGCCGCCCATGCGCTGGCCTATGTGGCGCTGTACAAGGCCCTGGGCGGCGCGCCGCTGCCGGCCGAGGACAGGGACGACGCCGACAGCGGCATGGCGCGGCCGGCTCCACAGGCAGAAGGGGCGCCCTCATGATCGCCCTGGCACGCAAGACGCTGGTGCACGAGTGGCGCCGCTTCATTCCCTCCGTCTTCGCGGTGGGCTTCTCCGGCGTGCTGCTGGCCATGCAGGCCGCGCTGGTGCTGGGCATCTTCGGATCGGCCGCGCTGTATGTGACGGCTTCCTCGGCCGACCTGTGGATCGGCTACCCGGGCACGCAGAGCGTGAACTTCGGCCGCACCATCGGCCGCGACGTAGACATGCGCTTGCGCATGGACCCCGATGTCGCGGCGGTCGAGCCCTATGTCTGGGTGGACGGCGACTGGCGCTCGGACTCGGCCGCCGGCGGCGCGGCGAGCGAGCACGGCGGCGGCGTGTCGGTCTACCTGTCGGGCATTGCCACCGATGACGCCTCCATGCTGTTTTCCCACGTGCTCCAGCCCTGGCAGCGCCAGCGCCTGCGCGAGACCGGCGCCGTGATCGTGGACCGGGCCGACCTGCAGACCCTGGGCACCAGCGAAGGCGGCGTGGCCTGGGTCAACAACCACCGCGTGCAGGTGGTGGCGGCTGTGGACGGCCTGCGTGGCCTGGGCGGCGTGAACGTATTGGCCTCGCTGGCCACGGCCCGCGAGATTGCGGGCGACCCCGGCCAGGGCAGTACCTATTTCGTGGCGCGCGTGCGCCCGGGCGCCTCGGCCAAGGCCGTGAAGCAGCGCCTGAACCAGCCCACACCCAGCTTCGGCCCCTACGAGGCCTGGACGGCCAGGGAATTCGCGCGGCGCTCGCAGCGCTACTGGATGTTCGACACGGGCGCCGGCGCGGGCGTGCTGTTCATGGCCGTCATCGTCTGCCTGGTGGGCTCGGTGGTCACCAGCCAGTCGCTCAAGGCCGTGGTGGCCGCTTCCTCGCGCGAGTACGCCGTGCTCAACGCGCTGGGCGTGAGCCGCGCGGCACTGGGCCGCGTGGTGGTCGAGCAGGCCTGCTGGATCGGCGGCCTGGGCTTTGTGATGGCCGCGCTGGCCAGCGCCGTATTGCTGGCCCTGGCCATGGCCTACCGCGTGCCCGTGGCGCTGAACGCATCGGCCGTGCTGGCCTGCGCCGTGCTGGTGGCCGTGCTGTCCCTGCTGTCGGGCCTGGGCGCCATGCGCAGCCTGCTGCGTGCCGACCCGGCCACGCTGCTGCGCTGAAGACGGCCAGACCCCATGAACGTGATGAATGCCCACTCCCCCGCGCCCACGGCGGCGCCCCGCACGGCACCCAGCCTGGAGGCCGTGCGCCTGTGCAAGTCTTTCCTGTCGGGCATGGTCAGCGTGCAGGTGCTGCAAGGCCTGTCCGTGTCGCTGTACCCGGGCGAGCTGAGCCTGATCTCCGGGCCCTCGGGCTGCGGCAAGAGCACGCTGCTGTCGCTGATGTCGGGCCTGCAGGCGCCCGACAGCGGCCACGCCATGGCGCTGGGCGAGGACCTGGGCAAGCTGGGCACGCGGGCGCTGGAGAAATTCCGCCTGCGCCACACGGGCTTCGTCTTCCAGGGCTTCAACCTGTTCCCGGCGCTGACGGCCATCGAGCAGGTACAGCTGCCCCTGGGCTACATGGGCCTGCGCAGCGACGAGGCCCTGCGCCGCGCCCAGCAGGCGCTGGACGAGGTCGGCCTGTCCCACCGCAGCCACATGCGCCCGGCCGAACTGTCGGGCGGCGAAAAGCAGCGCGTGGCCATCGCCCGCGCCATGGCCAAGGCGCCGCAGCTGCTGTTTGCCGACGAACCCACGAGTGCGCTGGATGCCGAAAGCGGCCAGCGCGTCATCGACATCCTGCACCGCGCGGCGCGCAACCATGGCACGACCGTGCTGTGCGTGAGCCATGACCCGCGCCTGGTGCGCCATGCCGACCGCGTGCTCGGCATGGAGGACGGCGCCATCCGCAGCGACTGGCGCCAGTCCTGCCCCATCAAGGAAAAAGAATGAAGCACCCACTGAGCGGCCTTTCCGCTTCCACTGCGGGCCTGGCTGCGGCGCTGGCCGCCGCCGCGCTGCTGGCGGGCTGCGGTCCTTCGCACGATGCGCCTGCCAATGCCGGCCAGGCCAGCGCCAAGGCGCAGCAAAACGGCCCGGCGTCCGTGGCCGTGGCGCGCGGCAAGATCGAGGTGGAAGGCGGCCTGCTGGACCTGTCGCCCGCCGTGGCCGGCGTGGTGCAGCAGCTGTCCGTCAAGGAAGGCCAGTCCGTGCAGCGCGGCCAGTTGCTGCTGAGGCTGGCCGACGACACGGGCCAGGCCGACCTGGCGGTGGCCGAGTCCGAGGCCCAGCTGGCCAAGGCCCGCCAGAAGGCACGCGCCGCGCGCCTGCCCCAGCTCAAGCAGACCCTGTCGCGCTGGCAGGCCGCAGCGCGCGAAGGCGCCGCCGATGCGCAGAACGTGGACGAGGCCGCGCAGGCGCTGCGCGATGCCCAGGCCGAGATCGACGTGGCCGCGGCCGAGGCCCAGGTGGCACAGCGCAAGCTCGAACAATTGCGCGCCCAGCACAAGCGCCAGGAACTGCGCGCGCCCGAGGCCGGCACCGTGGTGCGCCTGGCCACCCATGCGGGCAGCCAGGCCGTGCCCGGCACGCCGGCCGTGGTGCTCCTGCCGCAGCGCCCGCTGCAGGTGCGCGCCGAAATCAATGAAAGCTTCGCCGCCGCCGTGCGCGAAGGCATGCGGGCCACGGTGACGCTGGACGCCGATGGCGCCGCACAGCAGCAACTGCCCTCGGCACGCGTGCTGCGCATCAGCCCCGTCTATGGCACGGCGCGGCTGCAGGACGACCAGCAGCGCGGGCCGGTGCGTGTCATCGAGTGCGTGCTGGTCTTCGAGCAAGCTCCTGCCGCCGCCGTGCGCGTGGGTCAAAACGTAAGGGTGCAGTTTCATGAATAAGCGCATTCCCCTGTATCTGGACACCGCCGCCCCCGGCTGGATGGTGCAAAGCGACTTCGACGGCACGATCAGCCTGCTGGACGTGACCGACACCCTGCTCAACCGCTTCGGCAAGCCCGGCTGGCAGGAACTGGAAGACGCCTGGGAGCGCGGCGAGATCGGCTCGCGCGAATGCATGAAGGGCCAGGTCGCGCTGCTGGACATGGACGAGGCCGAGCTGCGCGCCCACCTGGACACCATCGAGATCGACCCCGGCTTTGCCGGCTTCGTGGCTGCCGCCCAGGCCCACGGCATGGTGGTGCAGGTGGTCAGCGACGGCATCGACTACGCCATACGCCATGTGCTGGAGCGCCATGGCCTGGGCCATCTGCAGGTCATCGCCAACCGCCTGGTGCAGACCGGCGAGCGCAGCTGGCGCCTGGACTCCCCCTGGGCCAGCGCGCAGTGCGCGCGCGCCAGCGGCAACTGCAAGTGCGAGCGCCTGGCCGAGCAGCAGGCCCTGCACGGCCGCGTGCTCTACGTGGGCGACAGCACCTCGGACTTCTGCGTCTCGGGACGGGCCGATTTCGTGCTGGCCAAGTACAAGCTCATCGCCCACTGCGAAAGCCGGGGCATCGCCCATGCGCCCTTCGAGCATTTCGAGCAGGCCACGTCCCTCCTCGACAAGGTCGTCCTGGGCCTGGAGGCGCTGGCATGAACATGGCCGATGGATTCGACGCCGTTCAGCGCAGCGAGCCTGCCACGGGGCTGGACAACGTTTGCGTGACCGAGCATGAATTCGTCATGCCCGGCACGGGCGTGGCCGCGCGCACCGGCGTGCTGCTGGTGCACGGGCTTACGGGCACGCCGGCCGAGATGCGCCTGCTGGCCAAGGGGCTGAACAAGCAGGGCTTCACCGTCTATGCGGTCCAGCTGGCCGGCCATTGCGGCAGCATGGAAGATCTCGTGGACACGCGCTGGACCGACTGGCTGGCCAGCGTGGAGGCCGGCCTGCAGCGGCTGTCGCAGCACATGGACCATGTGGTGGTCGGAGGCCTGTCCATGGGCGCCGTGCTCTCCCTGGCCGTGGCCCAGCGCCACCCCGACAAGGTGGACGGTGTCTGCGCCCTGTCCACCACCTTCCGCTACGACGGCTGGAGCATTCCCTTCTACACGCGCCTGGCCTTTTTGCTGCCGCTGTTCCGCGCACTGGGCATTGGCCGCCACAGCGTGTTCATGAAGCAGCCGCCCTACGGCATCAAGGACGAGGCCCTGCGCGCGCGCGTGGTCGAGCAAATGCATTCGGGCGACAGCGCGGCGGCCGGCCTGCCGGGCAATCCCTGGTGGTCCATCATCGAGCTGCGCCGCCTCTCGGCCCATGTGCTGGCGCGACTGCCCCAGCTGCGCTCGCCCTGCCTGGTCATCCATGCGCGCAACGACGACATCTCGTCGGTGGCCAACGCCCATGACATCGTGCATGGCGCCAGCCAGGCCCATGTCGAGCTGGTGCTGCTGGACAACAGCTACCACATGGTCACCATAGACCGCGACCGCCGCACCGTGATCGCGCGCACCACCGAATTCGTGGCGCGCATCGCCAGCGGTGCCGCCCCCCGCGAGGTGCGGGCTGCGGAGGCCGCACGGCATGGGCAGTGATCTCTCGCCGCTGGTCATCACGCTGTGGGTGCTGAACGTGCTGGTGGACAGCGGGGGCCAGCTGGCCTTCAAGGCCGCCGCCAGCCAGCCCGGTGACCTCGACGGCCTGGCGCGCTGGCGCTTCATGGCCTCCAGGCCCTGGCTGTGGCTGGGCGTGGGCTGCTACGTGGCCGAGTTCGTGCTGTGGCTGGCCTTTCTCTCGCTGGTGCCGCTGTCCGAGGGCGTGCTGCTGGGCTCCATCAACATCGTGGCCATCATGATCGCGGGCCGGCTGCTGTTTGCCGAGAAGCTGGCACCCATGCGGGTCGCCGGAATTGTCCTCGTGTCCATAGGCGTCGCCATCGTGGGCCTGCATTGAGATGAAACAGCACCCCCTGAGTCGCTTCGCGCCTTCCCCCTCTCTCGCTTCGCGGGAGGGGGACGACACCCTCGGGGCGGGGCGGCCCTTCCTCGGTGTCCCAGGCTTTGGGGCTCGCCAGTTTCATACGATGCGGGCGGCGCGCAGCCCCGTGAATAACTGAGATGAAACGTTTCTATTTCATTGGCTTTCTGGTGCTCATGGCCTTCGACACGCTGGCCCAGCTGAGCTTCAAGCAGGCCGGCAATGCGGCGCTGCCGCTGGAGTTCTCCACGGCCTGGCTGGCGCGCGTGTTCGGCCAGCCCTGGATCTATGGCGCCTTCGTGGGCTACATCGGCGCCTTTTTCTCGTGGATGACCTTGCTCAAGCGCGCGCCCATCGGCCCGGCCTTTGCGGCATCGCACCTGGAGATTCTTTCCGTGCTGGCGCTGTCGTACTGGCTGTTCGACGAGCGCATAGGCATGCCCCAGATCATCGGCTGCCTGTTCATCGTGGCCGGCATCGCCTGCCTGGCCGTCAGCGAGACGCAGGAGGCCGAGGGGCCCGGCGCAGACGATGACACGCCGGGCCATGCGGGCGGCAATCCGGGCGCGGGTTCGGCCAGCGCGGGCGCCGCGCATCTGGCGGCCTCGGCCGAGCACGGCACGCACCGTGGCTGAACGCGTGCTGCCGCCCACGGCGGGCCTGCCGCTGCGCGCGGCCGACCTGCTGCCCTGGGGCGATGCGGACCTGGCGACGGCGCTGGCGCAATGGCTGGGCGTGCCCGCCGTGCAGCTTGAATGCTCGGGCACCTCGGCGCTGATGGTGGCGCTGCAGACCCTGCGCCGCCTGGCGCCGGGCCGCAGCGAAGTCATCGCCCCCGCCTATACCTGCCCGCTGGTGGCCCTGGCCGTGGCGCACTGCGGCCTGCAACTGCGCCTGTGCGATCTGCATCCCGACACGCTGGACATGGACCCCGCGCGCCTGCGCTCCCTGTGCAGCGAATGCACCCTGGCCGTGCTGCCGACGCATCTGTGCGGCCGCGTGGCCGACGTGGCCACGGCCGTGGACTGCGCGCGCGCCGTGGGCGCCTGGGTGGTGGAGGACGCGGCCCAGGCCCTGGGCGCGCGCCTGCGCGGCGAGCCCGTGGGCTGGCAGGGCGATGTGGGCTTCTACAGCCTGGCCGTGGGCAAGGGCCTGACCACCTTCGAGGGCGGCGTGCTGCTGGCGCGCGACCCTGCGCTGCGCGAGGCACTGCGCGAGACACATGCAGCCAGCGTGCGCCAGGACCGGGGCTGGGAGTTGCGCCGCAGCCTGGAGCTGCTGGGCTATGCGGCGCTGTACCGCCCCGCCGGGCTGGACCTGGCCTATGGCCGCCCCCTGCGCGCTGCGCTGTCGCGCAGCGACTGGGTGCAGGCCGCCGGCGATGATTTCGACGACGCCATTCCCTGCCATGAACTGGGCGCCTGGCGCCGCCGCGTGGGCCGGCGCGCGCTGGCGCGGCTGGCGGATTTCCAGCAGCAACTGCAGCGCCAGGCCCGTGAGCGCGGCGCCTGGCTGTCGGCCATCGATGGGATCGAGGTGGTGGGTGACACCGTGCCGGGTGCGCAAGGCGTCTGGCCCGTGCTGCTGCTGCGCCTGCGCGATGCGGCCACGCGCGATGCGCTGCTGCGCGCGCAATGGGGGCTGGGCTGGGGTCTGTCGCTGCCCTTCGTCCATGTGCTGCCCGACTATGGCCGCTACGACCATGTGCTGGGCCTGGCGCGCCAGGACGTGGTGGACCAGGGGCGCGACTGGGCGCAGCGCCTGGTGGCCGTGGGCAACAGCCTGTGGTTCGACGACGCGCGCTTCGAGGCCTTGCTCAGTCTGCTGGAGGGGCCGCACGCCGCGCCTGGCTGACGGCTGCGGCCTGCGTGGCGCCGGGTTGTGTCGTGGCGCCGGGCGGTGGCTCGCGCCCGCGCAGGGCCTGGCTGCGTTCGGCGACATAGTCGCGCGTGAGCGGAACCGCTTCCTGGCGGCGTGCCAGCTGCACCTGGAAAATGGCGATGTCCTGGTAGCGGAAGGCGGCTTCCGACATGGACAGATAGAACTCCCACATGCGGCAAAAGCGCTCGTCGTAGAGCGCGGCGGCCTCGTCGCGGCGCGCCATGAAGCGCTCGCGCCACAGCCGCAGCGTGCGCGCATAGTGCAGGCGCAGCACTTCGATATCGGTGACCACGAGGCCGCTGCGTTCGATGGCCGGCGTGAACTCCGACAGGGACGGGATGTGGCCGCCCGGGAAGATGTAGCGCTCTATCCATGGATTGTTGAAGTCGGGCACATCGCTGTTGCCGATGAAGTGCAGCAGCATCACGCCATCGTCGGACAGCAGCTCCCGGCACTGGCGGAAGAAGGCGTCGTGAAAACGCGTGCCCACATGCTCGAACATGCCCACCGAGACGATGCGGTCGAAGGTGCCGCGCGTGTCGCGGTAGTCTTCCAGGCGGTAGCTGAGTCGGTCCGCGCACGGGGACTGGCCGGCACGCTGGCGGGCGCCCGCCAGCTGCTCGCCGGACAGCGTCACGCCCGTCACATGGCCCGCGCCAGCCACCTCGGCCAGGTAGCGCGACAGTCCGCCCCAGCCGCAGCCTATGTCCAGCACGCGGTGGCCGGGCTCCACGAGCAGCTTGGCGGCGATGTGGCGCATCTTGGCCCGCTGGGCCTGCTCCAGGCTTTCGTCGCCATGCTCGAAGTAGGCGCAGGAGTACTGGCGCTCGCCATCCAGAAAGAGCCGATAGAGCCGGTCGTCGAGGTCATAGTGGTGCGCCACGTTGGCGCGCGCCTTGCCGCGGCGGTTGTGCTGCAGCAGCGGGCGCAGCCGCATGCGCCAGGCATCGAGCAGCCGAACGCTGGCCGGCACGGGCAGGTTGCGCGCGTTGCGCAGCACGAGCTCCAGCACGTCGTAGATGCTGCCCCGCTCCACCACCAGGCGCTGCTGCATGAACATCTCGCCAAGGTTCAGGTCCGGGTCGCGCATCAGGGCCCACAGCGCGCGCCTGTCCGTGAAGCGGATGCGTGCCTGCGGCTGGCCGCCGTCGCCGAAGGCCAGCATGCGCCCCCAGGGCAGGCAGATTTCGAGCAGTCCCTCGCGCACCAGGGGTGTGAAACTGCGCTGCAGCAGTCTTTCGGTCAGCCGGTCGATCATGGGGTTGCCTCCTGTCTTGCGGTCGGCCGCGGTGCGCGGACGTGGGGGATGTGGGGTGTGCGGGGTGTGAACGGATCCTAGGGGCTGGTGCAGGTCTGGATGTATTCGACCAGCCGTTCGTTGAAGGCATGCTGGCCCAGTTGCCAGGTGGCCAGCGTCTGCGCGTCGATCTGCGTGTCCTGGCCGTCTCCGGCGCTCATCCAGCGCTTCCACCAGGTCGTGTAGCGCCAGGAGGACACATCGCCCGTGATGTCGCTGCCCACGATCTGGCCGGCCAGCGCGCCGATGATGTCCAGGGCCTCGCCTTCCTGCATGCGGCCCTGGTCCCAGTTGGTGCGCACCACCTCGGGCGCGAACACGTCCTTGTCGATGCTCAGGTAGGTGGGCTGGGCCTGCTCGCGCAGCATGCGCGCCAGCGTGCGCGACAGGTCGGCCACGCTGGCAAAGCCGCGAAAGGCGGCATCCACGCCCAGGCGGCGTGCCCAGCCCGTGTCCACGCCCGCGCTCCAGTAGCTCAGGCGGCCGGCGCGCAGCGGCGTGAGGTAGTTCTCCCAGGCGTGCGCGCGGCCGATGTCGCCGGAGGTGATGCCGGCCACATGCACATGCGAGACGGCCGGATGCAGGGCCACGCGCCGCACCCAGGAGCCGCAGTGCACGCCCCAGGGAAAGCGCATGTTGTCGGGGTGGTTGTCCAGCACGACCACGCGCAGCGGCCGGCCTGCGGACAGGGCCTGGGCGGTGATGCAGCGCTCGATCAGCGGCCAGCTCAGGTGGTGGAAGTCGCCACTGCCCATGAGGGCCGTGCCATGCGAGGCGGGCAGTTGCGCGTCGAGCGCCGCGCGGAACTGCGCAAAGCGGCGCAGGCCGCAGCCAAAGCGCACCTGCTCCTGCCAGTCCTGCAGCGGCAGGCGCAGCTCGCCGGGCAAGGTCCCCACCGAGCCATCCACATCCAGCACGACCGGCTGGGCATTCAGTTCTGTTCGCTCCATTGGCGATCGCTTTCGAAGTGGCCGGCAAAGCGCCGGCCCAGTGCGCGCAGCAGCGGATTGCGGATGAAGACCGCATGCTGCGTGAAGGTGAAGCTGGCGCCCAGCTGGGCCTTGACCTCGGGGTCGGTCCAGCCGGCCACGTAGTGGCTCAGGCCGCGTTCGATGGCGTATTCAAGGTTGACCATCCAGCTCACGAAGTAGAGATTGGCCTCGCGCGCGGCCGGGTAGGACAGGCCGATGTACTTGTCGATCAGCTTGCCGCCGTGCTCGAAGCACAGGTTCCAGCCCAGCAGCGCGCCGGGCGTGCCGTCGTCCTGCAGCGCGCGGTACTCGAACACGGTGCCGCCGTTGCCTGCATCGCGCAGCAGGGCCGCGAAGAAATCGCGCGTGAGTTTGTCGAAGTGGATCTCGCTTTGCGCATACACCGCATCGAACAGCGCGTAGTAGGCATCGACGCAGACGTCATCGGCAAAGGCCGCGCCCGTGGGAATGCGCTGCACCTGCAGCTGCGCGCGGCTCCTGAGCTTGCGGCGCAGGTTCTGGCGGCGGCTCCTGGACAGGCGCGCAAGGTATTCGTCCAGGCTGGAGAAGTCGATGGGCACATGGGCCAGGGCCTGGCCCTCGACCAGGATGAAGCCCGCATCGGCCAGGGCCTGCGCCAGCGCCCGTGCATGGGCGTTGTCGGCGTCCGGCAGCAGCGGTGAATCCTGGGGCAGGTCCTTGACGATGGTCAGCATGCGCCGGCCTGCGCGCGCGCGCAGCGCGGCAGCCTGCCGGGCGGCAGGGATGCCCATGGGCAGCACGGCGTACTCGCTGACCGTGGTGCCCACGAAGTCGGTGGACAGGCGCAGCCGGCGCGACAGCCAGCCGCCACCGGGCAACGACAAAAGACGCGCCTTGAGCGCGTCGTCCGCCGTGGTCAGAAGATCGAAGGGCGCCGTGAAGGCCGGCGCCGGCCAGTCCTGCAGCAGTGCGAAGCCCTCGGGAGGATGGGCCGCGAACTGCGCGAGCAGGCCTGGGGGTTCGAGCTGGTTGTGCAGGCGCTCTGCGGGCATCGCGCCTTCAGGCCGCCTTGGCTTTCGTGAGCAACTGGTCCAGCAGGACCATGGCTTCGTCGATCTCGGGGCGCGAGATCATCAGCGAGGGCGCGAAGGTGATCACGTTCTTGTAGTAGCCGCCCACGTCCAGCACCAGGCCGCGTTTCTGGCCCTGGTATTCCAGGCCGCCTTCGAGGCCGATGTCCACCATCTTGTCCAGCAGCGCCTTGTTGGGCGTGAAGCCGTCTTCGGTGCAGATCTCGGCGCGCAGCGCCAGGCCCAGGCCGTCCACGTCGCCGATTTCCTTGTGGCGCTTTTGCAGCTCCTTGAGGCCTTCGAGGAAGTAGGCGCCCGATTCGCGCACCTGGCGGCCGAAGTCCATCTCGTGGGTCATCTTCATGACTTCCAGGCCCAGGGCCGTGCCCAGCGGGTTGGAGGCGAAGGTGGAGTGCGTCGATCCCGGCGGGAAGATGGTGGGGTTGATCAGCTCCTCGCGCGCCCACAGGCCCGACAGGGCGTTGAGGCCGTTGGTCAGCGCCTTGGCGAAGACCAGCACGTCGGGCTTGACGCCGAAGTTCTCCACCGACCACAGCGTGCCGGTGCGCCAGAAGCCCATCTGGATTTCATCGACCACCATCAGCACGCCGTGGTCGTCCAGCACCTTCTTGAGGCCCTTGAAGAAGTTGGGCGGCGGCACGACGTAGCCGCCCGTGCCCTGGATGGGCTCCACGTAGAAGGCCGCGTACTCGCACTGGTTGGTCTTGGGGTCCCAGATGGCGTGGTACTCGTTCTCGAACTTGCGCGCGAATTCCCGGACGATGGAGTCCGCGTACTCCTCGGACGTCATGCCCTTGGGGCGGCGGAACGGGTAGGGGAAGGGGATGAACTGCGCGCGGTCGCCGAAGTGGCCGTAGCGGCGGCGGTAGCGGTAGCTGGAGGTGATGCTGGAGGCGCCCAGCGTGCGGCCGTGGTAGCCGCCCTCGAAGGCGAACATCAGGCTCTTGCCGCCGCTGGCATTGCGCACGACCTTGAGCGAGTCCTCGATGGCCTGGGCGCCGCCCACGTTGAAGTGCACGCGGCCGGCATGGCCCCACTTGCGCTCCGCATCCTGGGCGATGAACTTGGCCAGCTCGATCTTGGTGGGGTGCAGGTACTGGCTGGCGACCTGGGGCAGGGTCTGCAGCTGCTCGATCATCTTCTGCTCGAGGCGCTTGTTCTTGTAGCCGAAGTTCACGGCCGAATACCACATCTGCAGATCAAGGTAGGGCGTGCCGGCCTCGTCGTACATGTAGCTGCCTTCGCAGCCCGAGAAAATCTTGGGCGGGTTGACGTAGTGGACGGTATCCCCGAACGAGCAGTACTTGGCTTCGTCGGCCAGAAGTTGGGCGTTATTGATCACAGCAAAGGGCTCCAGATATTCAGCCGCCGCAGTGTGAGCGGGCAATCTTGCTGCGCTGTCGAGTCTTTGTGTGGGGTTTGTGGAGGAGGCCCGCGCGGAGCCTGGATCGGCCCCTGTGACGTAAATGAGACAAAACAAATGATAATCATTATCAATTGATGGGAGAATCACGGAAAGCCAGCAGGAACAATCACACACGGGGGAGCAATGGTCTCGCAAGAGCACTCCGCGGACAGGTCGGCAGCTAGCCAGCAACCCTCTTTCCCCGATTCCCGCCATGGCTGTGTCTTCGCGTTCGTCTTTCCTCTCCCTCTCCCGCAATCCCTCGCGCACGCCGGTATTGCGGCCCAGCCTGCTGGCCGTGGCCGTGCAGGCCGCCGTGATCGGTCTGGCCTCGCCCGGCGCCTGGGCACAGACGCAGACGCAGACGCAAACGCATGTGCAGACTGCGGACGATGAGGCCCGGCTGATGGCACAGGCTCCCACCAAGGCGCTGGCCCAGGTCGATGTGGTCGATGCAGCCGAGCCCGTGCAGCGCACGCCGGGCGCCTCCACCACCGTCAGCGGCCCGGCGCTGGAGCAGGCCGGCAGCATGGCCGACGTGGTGCGCTACCAGCCCCTGGTCTCCGCGCCGGGCACGGCCTCGGGCACCAGCCGCAACCGCAGCAGCTTCGACCGTTCGGGCACCACGGGCTACAACATCCGCGGCATCGAGGGCAACCGCATCGGCATGGATGTGGACGGCGTCGAGATGCCCGACGCCACCACGCGCCCCTATGTGAGCCGTGTCGGCGCCAACACCTTCGGCGTGGGCCGTGACTTCATCGACCCCGAGATGTTCTCGGCCGTGGACATCCTCTCCGGCACCACCACGGCGCGGCGCGCGGCCGGTGGCATCGGCGGCTCGGTGGGCTTTCGCACCAAGTCCGCCGAGGACTACCTGGTGGGCGGCAAGACCTCCTACCTGGGCGGCAAGATCGGCCACGACACGGCCGACCGCTCCTGGAACGAGAGCTTCACGGCCGCTGGCCGCTCGGGCGACCTCGACGGCCTGATCGCCTATTCGCGCCGCGACGGCCACGAGACGCGCAACCACAGCGCCATCGTCAACAGCTATCCCGATGACTGGAACTCCAACGCGCTGCTGCTCAAGGGCGGCCTGCGCATCAACCCGGCCCACCGCCTGGTGCTGTCGGCCGACCTGTACCGCCGCAAGAACGACACCTCCTTCCACGGCTGGGACACCACCAACACCAGCATCACCGAAAGCTCGCGCCAGAACAGCGACACCAGTCGCAACACGCTGCAGCTGCAGCACCTGTGGACACCGGCCGGCGCCTGGGTGGACCAGCTGGACACGCGGCTGTACTTCCAGAACACGGACACCAACGACGTCACCGACACCACCACGCTGGCCACGGGCGCCAAGGTGCACAACGTCTCGGGCAACGAGACGCGCACCTGGGGTTTCTCGAGCACGGGCGACAAGCGCATCGACCGCCACCGCCTGAGCTTTGGCGTGAATGCATCGACACAGGACACGGAGCGTCCGTGGAACGTTTTCGCTACCGGCACGCCCGTTATGAAGCCCCAGCCCGACACCACCACCCGCCGCTACGGCGCCTTCCTGCAGGACGAGATCAGCTTCCAGGCCGGCGGCCGCCGCCTGGCGCTGATTCCCGCGCTGCGCGTGGACCGCGTGGAGATCAAGACACGCGACCTGGACAACTTCGTCTCGGGCGTGCTCACGGCCGCCGATGTGGAAAAGATTTACGGAGGCACGCGCGGCAACACCATCCTCAGCCCCAGCCTGGCCCTGGTCTATGACCTCACGCCCACGTTCAGCGCCTATGCCCAGTTCAAGCGCAGCGGGCGAGTGCCCTCGGCCGGCGAGATCTTCGGCTCGTGGAACATGGCCAGCAACTACAACGCGGCAGGCCAGTACGCCCTGGTGGGCAACCCCAACCTGAAGGAGGAAAGCAGCAATGCCTTCGACTTCGGCCTCAAGGGTTCGCCCACGCCGGGCGTGACCTTCAACAGCTCGGTCTTCTATACCAGGTACTCCGACTTCATCGCCTACACGCGCTACCTGCGCGCGGGCCGTCCCGACCTGTTCGTCAACGTGCCCGCCCACATCGGCACCATCTACCAGGCCGAGAACCGCGACAGCGCAAAGATCTACGGCTTCGAGGCCAGCGCGCGCCTGGACCACGGCCAGTGGATGCCCGCCGCCAGGGGCCTGTACTCCACCTGGGCGCTGGGCATCAGCCGCGGCACCTCCAAGTCCTACTACGCAGGCGACAAGGATGTGCCGCTGGACAGCGTGCTGCCGCGCAAGGCCATCGTCGGCGTGGGCTATGACGCACCGGCCCGGCAATGGGGCCTGAACCTGACCGGCACCTTCGTCGCGGGCAAGCAGGCCGTGGCCACCAACCGCGACAGCTACCTGAACGCGGGCACCGGCCTGACCGACTCGACCACCGAGCTGTTCCGCGTGCCCGGCTATGCCATCTTCGACCTGGCCGGCTACTGGCAGGTCGCAAAGAACGTGCGCCTGAACGCCGGCATCTACAACCTGGGCGACAAGCGCTACTGGGACTATTCCAGCACCCGCAGCCTGCAGCCCGGCGTGGCGCGCGACCGCCGCGACATCGAGCTGCTGAGCAACCCGGGCCGCACCTTCGCCGTGTCCATGAACGTTGCGTTCTGAGCACCCTGCGCACCATGCCATTGCACCCACGCCACCTTCACTTGCCGCGTGGCGCGGATCCGAGGAGTTTCTCCAGGGGCCGGCCGGCCTTCCCTACAGCGGCGGTGTCGGCCGGAAAGCCTCCACCACCATCGCAGCCGCCGCTGTATCTGCCTACTTCAGGAGTCGTTTCATGATCGAGTTTTCTCTGTCCCACCGCATGCTGGCCGCTGCCGGCCTGGCGGCCCTGCTCACCGCCTGCGCATCGCCCACGGCACCGTCCGCCAGCGGCCCGGCCCAGCCTGCGGGCGGGCATGGCCAGTCTGCCTTCATGGGCAGCTACGACGCCAACCGTGATGGCGTGGTCACGCGCCAGGAGTACGACACCGTGCGCAAGCAGCGCTTCCTGGCCGGCGACACCAATGGCGACGGCTGGCTCAGCGAGAAGGAGTACGTGGACGAGTTCGAGGCCCGCCTCAAGCAGCAATACGCGGGCCGCCAGCCCGACGAGCGCTATGCCCAGTCCATGAAGCAGGCCCATGTGCGCTTCGGCATCGTGGACAGGAACCGCGACGGCAAATACACCGTGGAAGAAGACATGGCCATCGCCGAACGCAGCTTCAAGGAAGCCGACGTCAATGCCGATGGCGTCGTGGACAAGAACGACGTCAAGAAGCCCTGAGCGGACATGGCCAAAACCCCATCCAAGCGATTGGCCTGGTGGCTGCCGCTGCTGTCGGCCGTGTGCATCTCCGCCCAGGCCCATACGCCCTACCTGCTGCCCACCAGCTTCGAGGCTTCGCCCCGGGCCGTCATCAGCGTGGACGCCAGCTTTGCCGACAAGTTCTTCATCCCCGAAGTGGCTTTTGGCGAAACGCGCTTCACCGTGACGGCGCCCGACGGCTCGGTCACGCCCATGGCCGATGTGCGCCAGTTCAAGACCCGCACCGTCGCCGAGCACCAACTGCCCGACGAGAAGGGCACCTACCGCGTGAGCACCGGCCCGCGCCTGGGCGCCGTCTTCCGTTCGTGGGAGCGCAACGGCAAGGTGGAGACGGCGCGTGATCCCGCCACGCCCACGCCGGCCGATGCCAGGCTGCTGAGCCACTACCAGTCGCTGTCGGTCTCCGAGACCTACATCACGGTGGGCAAGCCCAGCCGGGCCGCGCTCGCGCCCTCAGGCAAGGGCCTGGAGATCGTGCCCGTCACGCATCCCGCCGACCTGTTCGCGGGCGAGAAGTTCGACTTCACCGTGCAATACGACGGCAAGCCGCTGGCCGCGCAGAAGGTGGAAATCTTCCGCTCGGCCATGGACCTGGCCAGCCAGCACAGCGTGGACGCGCTGACCACCGATGGCGAGGGCCGCATCTCCTACGCCCTGCCCAAGTCCGGCATCTACCTGGCCCTGGTGCGCTACCGCGCCGACGCCCCCGCCGGCGCCGCCGCGCCGCAGTACGGCAACAACTACACGCTGACCTTCAGGGTGCTGGCGCAGTAAGGGGTTCCGGTTTCACGAAAAAGGCCTGCCGCCATGGAGGTGCAGGCCTTTTCTCATGGTGAAGCCCAGCCCCAGGCGATGTGCATGAGGGCTATGCGCCTCAACCCGTGGCCACCACCCGCAGCACCTCGGCGCCATAGGCGTCGAGCTTCTTGGCGCCCATGCCGCTGATGCCCTGCAGGTCGTCCAGCGAGGCCGGGTTGCGTTCGGCAATGGCGGCCAGCGTGGCGTCGTGGAAGATGACGTAGGCGGGCAGGTTGTGCTCGCGCGCGACCTCGGCGCGCCAGGCCTTGAGGTTGATGAAGCGCACCTGGGCGTCGGGGCCCAGGCTGGCGGCGGCCGCGTTGGGCTGGGTGGCGCGCTTGGAGGTGCGCGTGCGCGGCGCGGCCACGGCCTCGCGCAGCTGCACGGGGACGTTGCCGCGCAGCACGTCGCGCGAGCCATCGGCCAGGCACAGCGTGTCGAAGCTGTGGCCGCTGTTCTCGCTGGTGATCTTGTGCAGGCCCAGGGCGCCCGTGGCCAGCAGCTGGCGCATCACGCCGCGCAGCTGGGGCTCGCTGTAGTCCTTGCCCAGGCCGAAGGTGGAGATCTTGTCGTGGCCGTACTGGCGCACCTTCTCGGTGTCCTTGCCGCGCAGCACGTCCATGATGTGGCCCGCGCCAAAGGTCAGCTGGCTGGCCTCGTGCACGCGGTAGATGGTGGACAGCAGCTTGCGCGCGGCGTCCGTGCCATCCCACAGGGCCGGGGGCTCCATGCAGTTGTCGCAGTTGCCGCAGGCGGTCTTTGCCACGCGCTGCAGCGGCCTGCCTTCAAGGTCCGTCTCTGCGTCTTCTCCCGGTGCGCCCAGGCCGTACTGCTCGCCGAAGTAGGCCAGCAGCCGCACGCGGCGGCAGTCCGTGGCCTCGGCCAGGCCCAGCAGGGCATCGAGCTTGCCGCGCATGACCTGCTTGAAGGTGTCCTCGGCCGGGCTTTCGTCGATCATGCGGCGCTGGTTGACCACGTCGGACAGGCCGTAGGCCATCCAGGCATCGGCGGGCAGCCCGTCGCGGCCTGCGCGGCCGGTTTCCTGGTAGTAGCCCTCGATGTTCTTGGGCATGTCCACGTGGGCCACGAAGCGCACATCGGGCTTGTTGATGCCCATGCCGAAGGCGATGGTGGCCACGATGACGATGCCGTCCTCGCGCAGGAAGCGGTCCTGGTGCAGCTGGCGCGTCTCGAAGGGCAGGCCCGCGTGGTAGGGCAGGGCGGGCACGCCGGCCTGGCTCAGCGTCTGGGCCAGCTCCTCCACGCGCTTGCGCGACTGGCAATAGACCACGCCGGCCTCGCCCTCGTGCTCGCGCTCGATGAAGCGCAGCAGCTGGTTGCTGACGTCCTTCTTCTCGGCGATGCGGTAGCGGATGTTGGGGCGGTCGAAGCTGCTGACGAAGTGCCGTGCGCTCTCCAGCTGCAGCCGCTCGACGATGTCGGCGCGCGTGAGTGCGTCGGCCGTGGCCGTGAGCGCAATGCGCGGCACGCCCGCATAGCGTTCGTGCAGCACGCTCAGCGCGCGGTACTCGGGCCGGAAGTCATGGCCCCACTGGCTCACGCAGTGCGCCTCGTCGATGGCGAACAGCGACAGCTTGCCCTGGGCATGCAGGTCGTCGAGCAGGCCCAGGAAGCGCGGCGTGTTCAGGCGCTCGGGCGCGGCATACAGCAATGTGATGTCGCCGCTTTGCAGGCGCCATTCGACTTCCTGCGTCTCGTCATAGGACAGCGTGGAGTTCAGGTAGGCGGCGCTCACGCCGGCCTCGTGCAGCGCGCCCACCTGGTCGTGCATGAGCGCGATCAGCGGCGACACCACCACCGCCACGCCGTGGCCCTGCTGCTGGCGCACGATGGCCGGCACCTGGTAGCACAGGCTCTTGCCGCCGCCCGTGGGCATGAGCACCAGCGCATCGCCGCCGGCGACCACGTGCGAGACGATGGCCTCCTGCGGACCGCGGAATTGTTCGTAGCCGAACACGGCTTGCAGGACGGAATGCGCGGCGGACAACGGGGACTTCTTTCGGCAGAGGCGGCTGGCGCGGGAGGGAGCGGGATGCGGGCGCTTCCCGCAAAAAATGCGCTGCGGCCCGGAGGCCGCAACAGCCGCCATTTTGCGCCCCCTCGCAAGGTCCAGGGAAGACCTGGGGTTTGAACCGCTCTGCATCAACGGCCTTTTCCGGGCGCGAGGGTGCCATTTTCAGATTTCTCCTAGCCACCCGCTGCTGCATTCAGCTGCCGCCCAGCACCCCGCGCGCAATGATGCTGCGCTGCACTTCGGACGAGCCCTCGTAGATGCGCAGGATGCGTGCATCGCGCACCAGGCGCTCCAGCGGCATTTCGCGCGTGTAGCCGTAGCCGCCGTGGATCTGCAGGGCCTCGTCGGTGACGAAGCCCACCATTTCGGACGCATGGAGCTTGGCCATGGCCGAGTGCTGGGTGAAGGGCTGGCCGGCCTGGCGCAAGGCCAGGGCCTGCATGGTCAGCGCCCACGAGGCCTCCAGCCGCAGCTTCATGTCTGCCAGCTTCCACTGGATGCCCTGTTTCGTGGCCAGTGGCTCGCCGCCGACCAGGCGCTGATTGGCCCATTGCGCGGCGGCGGCCAGGGCGGCCTCGGCCACGCCCAGGGCGGTGGCCGCCACGTCCAGGCGGCTGTTGTCCAGCACCTTCATCGCCGTCTTGAAGCCTGTGCCCTCGGCGCCCAGCCGGTGGCTGGCGGGCACGCGCACGCCGTCCAGCGAGACCTCGAAGGCATGGCCGCCGCGGATGCCCATGAGTTTTTCGGGCGCCGAGACCTGTATGCCGGGCAGATCGCGCGGCACGATGAAGGCGCTGACGCCGCGCGCGCCGGCATCCATGTCGGTCTTGGCGAAGACCACCATGAAGCGTGCCTCGGCGGCGTTGGAGATGAAGTGCTTGACGCCCGTGATCAGATAGTCGTCCCCATCGCGCACGGCGCGCGTGCGCATGTCGGCCGGGTGGGAGCCGCCGCGCGGCTCGGTCAGCGCAAAGGCGGCCAGCCATTCGCCGCTGGCGCAGCGCGGCAGCCACTGCTGGCGCTGGGCATCGTCGCCGCCGATGAGCACGGCGTCCGTGCCCAGGTAGTGGGCGCCGATCATGGACGAGGTGGCCGCGCAGGCGCGCGAGATGGCCACCAGGGACAGCAGCATGGCCGTGGGCGTGACGCCGGGGCCGCCCAGGGCCTCGGGCAGGTTCATGCCCATCACGCCCAGGGCCGACAGGCCCGGCACATGGCAGGTGGCGGACAGTGCCTCTTCGTCCATGCGCTGCGCCAGCGGGGCGAGTGCGTCGTCGGCAAAGCGGGCCACGGCATCGGCAATGGCGTGGTCGTCGGCGGTGGTGCCCAGTCGTTGGAAGTTCATGGAGGTTCGCTCAATGTGATGGGGAAGAGGGGGCCGCGGCTGCGGTGCCCAGGGCACCGGATGCGCGCAGCGCGGCAATGGCTTCGGCGCCCCGGCCCAGCCACTGCGAGAGCAGGGCGTCGGTGTGCTCGCCCAGGGCCGGTGCGCGCTCGGCGCGGTTGGGTGCGGCGCCGCTGAAATGCACGGGCTGGGTGGGCAGGCGCAGGCCGGGCAGGCGCGGGTCCTGCACCGCGCCGAGCAGGCCGCGTGCCTGGCTCTGGGGCGATTCCAGCGCCTGGGCAATGTTCCAGATGGGTGCGGCGGGCACGCCGGCTGCATCCAGCGCGGCCACCACCTGCGCCACTTCATGCCGGCCGGCCCAGGCCTCGATGGCCTCGCGCAGCGCGGGTTCGTGGGCCGAGCGTGATTCGTCGCTGGCAAAGCGCGGGTCGCCGGCCAGGCTGCCCAGTTCCATGGCCTGCAGGGCGGCGGCGAACAGCTTGTTGTTGAGCACGGCCAGCGCGAAGTGGCCGTCGCCTGCGCGGTACACGCCGAACGGCGCGGACAGCGGATGGCGGTTGCCTACGCGGCGCGCGGGCCGGCCCGTGAACAGGTAGCGCGCCACCGAGGTGGCCAGAAAGCTCAGCGTGGTGTCGAACATGGCCACGTCCACCTGCTGGCCCTGTCCCGTGGCGCGGGCCTGCAGCAGCGCGGCCAGCGTGGCCCAGGAGGCGAACAGGCCGGCCACCACGTCGCTGACGGCCTCGCCCACCACGGTGGGCGCGCCATCGGGCTCGCCCGTGGCCTCCATGAGGCCGCTCATGGCCTGCACGATGATGTCGTAGGCCGGCCGGTGGGCCAGCGGCCCGGTCTGGCCGAAACCCGAGACGCTGACATAGACCAGGCGCGGATTGAGCGCCCGCAACTGGCTTGCGCCTATGCCCAGGCGCTCGGCCACGCCGGGCCGGAAGTTCTCCACCACCACGTCGGCCTGGGCCGCCATCTCGTGGACCAGGGCCACGGCCTCGGGGTGCTTGAGGTCCAGCACCAGGCTTTGCTTGTTGCGGTTCATCACCGTGAACAGCGCGCTCTCGCCGTTGTTCATGGGGCCGATGGCGCGGTAGTCGTCGCCCTGCGGCGGCTCGATCTTGACGACCTCGGCGCCCAGGTCGGCCAGCAGGGCCGTGGACAGCGGCCCGGCCAGCACGCGCGTGAAGTCGAGAATGCGCACGCCGTCCAGCGGGCGGGCGGTAAGGGGGGAGGACTTGGTCATGGGTGCAGCCTTGGACGGGTGGTCTATGGCTGCATGCTGGCGCGTGATTGAATCAATGGAAAATATTCATTCCTGATTCACTGCATTCAAAAAGATGATTCAAATCAGCCTGCGCCAGCTGGAGTATTTCGTGGCCGCCTCGCGCCATGGCAGCACGGCGCGCGCGGCCGAGGCCATCGGCGTGTCCCAGCCGTCCATCTCCAAGGCGATTGCCGACCTGGAGGCGCTGTGGGGCGAGGCGCTGTTCGTGCGCCGCCATGCCAGGGGGCTGGATCTCACGGCGGCCGGCGCGGTGCGCAGCCGCGAGGCCCAGGCGCTGCTGGGCGGCGCACGCAGCCTGCAGGGGCCGCGCACGGCGGCGATGGCGGGCGTGCTGCGCCTGGGTTTTCTGAGCACGCTGGGCGCGCGCTGGGTGCCGGCCCTGCTGGCGCAGATGCAGCGCCTGCACCCCGGCATTGCGCTGGAGCTGGTGGAGGGCGACATCGCCTCGCTCACGCAGCAGGTGGAGCGCGGCGAGCTCGATGCGGCCCTGCAGTACGACACGGGCCTGGCGCGTCCCCGCATGGAGCTGCTGCCCGTGGCGGCGCTGCCGCCCTATGTGCTGCTGCCGCAGCGCCATGCGCTGGCGGCCAGGACCAGCGTGGGGCTGGCCGAGGTGGCCCGCTACCCGCTGGTCCTGATCAACCTGCCGCACAGCCGCGAGTATTTCCTGTCGCTGTTCCGCGAGGCCGGCGTGACGCCGCTGGTGGCCCATGAGTTCGCCTCCATCGAGATGCTGCGCTCCATGGTGGCCAACGGCCACGGCCTGAGCGTGCTGACCACGCGGCCGGTGGTGGACCGCGCCCACGATGGCCAGCGCCTGGCCTGCCGCCGCATCCGGGGCCGCGTGGCCCCCCAGGGCGTGGTGCTGGCCGTGCCGGCGGGCAATGCCTCGCCGCTGATTGCACCGTTCTTGAAGGTGGCGCGTGCCGTGATTGCACCGTAGCGGCGCGCAGCCCCGTGGCATGCACCACGGTGGTGAGCTGTTACCCGGGATTTTCCCCAGGTTGTATGGACAAGCTTGGTTGGCACGGCATTTGCTGTTGCTCTCCGTGTTGATCGCAGGTAGATGCAGGATGCTCGCTCCATCACCGGTTTGCCGGGTAATCCTGTATATACATGTCCGGTCGGCAAAAACACACTTCGGGCTCCCGCACTGGTCTGCCTGCGGACCCCGAAACTGCCATCGCCAACTTGCTTTCCCGACCGAGGAGTGCCACATGAGTTCGATCCCCACGTTCCGCCGCCTGCCCCTGGGGCCGCTGGCCGCCGCCCTCTGCCTTGCCGCCGCACTGCAGCCCGCTGCCGCGCAGGAGACCAAGATCACCCTGGGCATGTCGGGCTGGACCGGCTTCGCGCCGCTGACCCTGGCCGACAAGGCCGGCATCTTCAAGAAGAACGGCCTGGCGGTGGACCTGAAGATGATTCCGCAAAAGGACCGCCACCTGGCCCTGGCCTCGGGCGCCATCCAGTGCGCGGCCACCACCATCGAGACGCATGTGGCCTGGAACACCAACGGCGTGCCCATCGTGCAGATCTTCCAGATGGACAAGTCCTATGGCGCCGACGGCATCGCCGTGCGCAATGACGTCAAGGGCTTTGCCGACCTCAAGGGCAAGACCGTGGCCGTGAGCGCGCCGGGCACGGCGCCGTACTTCGGCCTGGCCTGGATGCTGCACAAGAACGGCATGACCATGAAGGATGTGAAGACCGTCTCGCTGGAGCCCCAGCCCGCGGCCCAGGCCTTCGTGGCCGGCCAGAACGATGCGGCCATGAGCTACGAGCCCTACCTGTCCACCATCCGCGCCAACCCGGCCGCGGGCAAGATCCTGGCCACCACCATCGACTACCCCATGGTCATGGACACGGTGGGCTGCGATCCCAAGTGGCTCAAGGCCAACGCGGCCGCCGCCAAGGCCCTGGCCCAGTCGTATTTCGATGCGGTGGCCATGATCGAGGCCGACAAGACCAAGTCCTTCGAGATCATGGGCGCGGCCGTCAAGCAGGGTGGCGAGCAGTTCGGCAAGTCGGCCTCCTACCTGAAGTGGTCCGACAAGGAAGCCAACCAGAAATTCTTCGCCAACGAGCTGGTGCCCTTCATGAAGGAGTCGGCCGTGATCCTCAAGGAGGCCGGCATCATCCGCTCCATCCCCGAGAACTATGGCGTGATGTACGACGCCAGCTTCATCCAGTAAGCCCGCCAGGGGATGACCATGCAAGCCGCATCCACTTCCGCAGTCCAGCCGGCTAACAAGCCCATGACCCACGCCACACCGCACGCTCCCGCTCCCGCCGCGGCGCCAGCCCCCGTCCGCCGCCGCCGCATGGCGCCGCTGGAGCCCGTCAGCCCCACGGCCAAGTGGGTGCTGGGTGTGGCCTTCTTCGTGCTGTTCTTTCTCGTCTGGGCGGCTGTGACGCTGGGCGGCTTCGTCTCCCCGACCTTCCTGGCCAGCCCCATGACCATGGCGCGCGAGGGCGTGCTGCTGTTCACCGAGTACGGCTTCCTGCACGACATCGGCATGACGGTATGGCGCGTGATGGGCGGCTTCATCCTGGCCTCGGTCGTGGCCGTGCCCCTGGGCATTGCCATGGGCGCCTGGAAGCCGGTCGAGGCCTTCTTCGAGCCCTTCGTCTCGTTCTGCCGCTACCTGCCGGCCTCGGCCTTCATCCCGCTGCTGATCCTGTGGGCCGGCGTGGGCGAGACGCAGAAGCTGCTGGTCATCTTCATCGGCTCGGTGTTCCAGATCACGCTGATGGTGGCCGTCACCGTGGGCGGCGCGCGCAAGGACCTGGTGGAGGCCGCCTATACGCTGGGCGCCTCCAACACCGGCGTGGTGCGCCGCGTGCTGATCCCGGGCGCCGCGCCCGGCATTGCCGAGACGCTGCGCCTGGTGCTGGGCTGGGCCTGGACCTATGTGATCGTGGCCGAGCTGATCGGCTCGTCCTCGGGCATCGGCCACATGATCACCGACAGCCAGGCGCTGCTGAACACGGGCCAGATCATCTTCGGCATCATCGTGATCGGCCTCATCGGCCTGGTGTCCGATTTCATCTTCAAATCTCTGAACCGTCGCATGTTCGAGTGGAGCACCCTGTGATGAATCTGCTGTCCATTCAAGGTGTTTCGCGCACCTTCACCAGCCACAAGGGCACGAGCACGCAGGCCCTGCTGCCTGTGGATTTCGAGGTCCGCGAGAACGACTTCGTCACCATCCTCGGCCCTTCGGGCTGCGGCAAGTCCACCATGCTGCGCATTGCGGCGGGGCTGGATTTCCCGACCACGGGCCAGGTGCTGCTGGACGGCCGCGCCGTGGACGGGCCGGGCGCCGACCGAGGCATGGTGTTCCAGAGCTACACGCTGTTCCCCTGGCTGACGGTGGCCCAGAACATCCGCTTCGGCCTGCGCGAGAAGGGTGTGAGCGAGGCGCTGCAAAAGGAGCGCAGCGACTACTTCATCGCCAAGGTGGGGCTGCGCGGCTTCGAGAACCACTTTCCCAAGCAGCTGTCGGGCGGCATGCAGCAGCGCACGGCCATTGCGCGCGCGCTGGCCAACGATCCCAAGATCCTGCTCATGGACGAGCCCTTCGGCGCACTCGACAACCAGACCCGCGTGCTCATGCAGGAGCTGCTGCTGGGCATCTGGGAGGCCGAGCGCAAGACCGTGATGTTCGTCACCCACGACATCGACGAGGCCATCTTCATGGCCAACCGCGTGGCCGTGTTCAGCGCGCGCCCGGGCCGCATCAAGGCCGATATCCCCGTGAACCTGCCGCATCCGCGCCACTACACGGTCAAGACATCGCCCGAGTTCATGGAGCTGAAAGCCCGGCTGACCGAAGAGATTCGCGCAGAGTCGCTGGCCGCTGCTGCACACTGACGCTTTCCCATGACCACTGCCCACACCATGTCTTCGCGTTCCACGGCTTCCCGACTTTCCGCAACGACGGCGGAGGTGCCCATGGCCCTGTACCAGCAGGTCAAGGACCATGTGCTGCGCAAGATCGCCGATGGCTCGCTGTCGGCCGGCGAGCGCGTGCCGTCCGAGCAGGAGCTGGTGCAGGAGTTCGGCGTGGCCCGCATGACGGCCAACCGCGCGCTGCGCGAGCTGGCCGAGCAGGGCGTGATCGTGCGCGTGGCCGGCGTGGGCTCCTTCGTGGCCGAGGAAAAGCCGCAGTCCACGCTGCTGCGCATCGCCAACATCGCCGAAGAGATCCGCCAGCGCGGCCATGACCACCGCTTCGAGCTGATCAGCGTGCGCCGCGAGTCGGCCTCGCCCGAGGCGGCGGCTTCGCTGCAGCTGTCTGCGGGCAGCTCGGTGTTCCACCTGCAGGGCGTGCATTTCGAGAACGACGTGCCCGTGCAGCTGGAAGACCGCCATGTGAACCCGCGCATGGCGCCGGACTTCATGGAGCAGGACTTCTCGCTGATCCAGCCTTCGGTGTATCTGGTGCGCAACGTGCCCTTCGACCAGATCGAGCATGTGGTGGACGCCATGCTGCCCACGCCCGAGCAGGCGCGCTGGCTGCAGATGGACGCTGACCAGCCCTGCCTGACGCTGACGCGCCGCACCTGGTACCTGGGCACGCCCGTGACCTGGGTGCACTGCGTGCATCCGGGCATGCGCTACCGGCTGGGCAGCCGCTTTCGCACCGACGGCGGATCGCACGACGGCTGAGGCCTGAAAGGCGGGGTTCCCGCTCTTGCGCTGTTCCGCTTCGATTGATATTGTATAGACAGGCATAGACATCCATCCCGGCACACCCTCCCAGACACCGACAGGGCATCACCATGAACACCATCACGACTCCCGGCCTCACCTCCCGTCCCGGCACCGCGCTGACGCTGCAGCCCGGCCAGGTCAGCCTGGCCCAGCTGCGGGCCATCCAGCAGGGCGGCGTGCGCCTGTCCATGGCGGCGTCCGCCTACGAGCGCATGCGCGCCGCCCAGGCCCATGTGCAGCACATCGTGGATGAGGACCAGGTCGTCTATGGCATCAACACCGGCTTCGGCAAGCTGGCCTCCACCAAGATCGCCCATGACCGCCTGGCAGAGCTGCAGCGCAACCTGGTGCTGTCGCACAGCGTGGGCACGGGCGATCCGCTGCCTGACGCCGTGGTGCGCCTGGTGCTGGCCACCAAGGCCGTGAGCCTGGCGCGCGGCCACTCGGGCGTGCGCCCCGAGCTGGTGGACGCGCTGCTGGCCCTGGCCAACGCCGACGTGCTGCCCGTGATTCCCGCCAAGGGCTCGGTGGGCGCCTCGGGCGACCTGGCGCCGCTGTCGCACCTGGCCTGCGTGCTGATCGGCGAAGGCCAGGCCAAGATCGATGGACAGGTGGTGTCCGGCACCGAGGCCATGCGCCACCTGGGCCTGGAGCCCTTCGTGCTCGGCCCCAAGGAAGGGCTGGCCCTGCTCAACGGCACCCAGGTGTCCACGGCCCTGGCCCTGGTGGGCCTGTTCCAGGGCGAGAGCGTGTTCGCGGCCGGCCTGGTGGCGGGCTGCCTGACGCTGGAGGCCATCAAGGGCTCGGTCAAGCCGTTCGACGCGCGCATCCACGAGGCGCGCGGCCAGCTTGGCCAGATCGCCGTGGCCGCCGCCGTGCGCGAGCTGCTGGACGGCAGCGCCATCGACACCTCCCACCCCCATTGCGGCCGCGTGCAGGACCCGTACTCCATCCGCTGCGTGCCCCAGGTCATGGGCGCCTGCCTGGACAACCTCAGCCATGCGGCCCGCGTGCTGGTGATCGAGGCCAACGCCGCCTCGGACAACCCGCTGGTCTTCGACAACGGCGACGTGATCTCGGGCGGCAACTTCCACGCCGAGCCCGTGGCCTTCGCGGCCGACATCATCGCCCTGGCCCTGGCCGAGATCGGCGCCATCTCCGAGCGCCGCATGGCCCTGCTGCTGGACACCGGCCTGTCGGGCCTGCCGGCCTTCCTGATTGCCGACAGCGGCGTGAACTCGGGCTTCATGATCGCCCAGGTCACGGCCGCCGCCCTGGCTGCCGAGAACCAGTGCCTGGCCCATCCCAGCAGCGTCACCAGCCTGCCCACCTCGGCCAACCAGGAAGACCATGTCTCCATGGCCACCTACGGCGCGCGGCGCCTGGGCGAGATGGCGCGCAACACCGCCGTCATCGTGGGCGTGGAAGCCATGGCCGCCGCCCAGGGCATGGACTTCGACCGCAGCCTGAACAGCTCCGAGTTGATCGAGGCGCAGTACGCGCTGATCCGCAGCCAGGTTCCGCACCTGGACCGTGACCGCTACCTGGCACCCGACATCGAAACCATGCGCCAGTGGGCGCTTGCCACGGACTGGCCCCAGGCCATCGTCCGCCACCTGCCCAGCCTCCAGGCTGCCTGAACCCCGCAACCGCTCACCCCCCGCATCCAGGAGATCGCCATGAACGCCAACGACGCCATCCTCAACGCCAACGCTGCCACGGCTGCCACCAATCCCCGCTATGACGCCAGCCGCGTCATCCGCGCCCCGCGCGGCAGCGAACTGCACTGCAAGAACTGGCTGGCCGAGGCCGCCTACCGCATGCTGCAGAACAACCTGGACCCCGACGTGGCCGAGAACCCCAAGGCCCTGGTGGTCTACGGCGGCATCGGCCGCGCGGCGCGCAACTGGGAGTGCTATGACCAGATCCTGGAGTCGCTGAAAAAGCTGGAGGCCGACGAGTCCCTGCTGATCCAGTCGGGCAAGCCCGTGGGCGTGTTCAAGACGCACGAGAACGCACCGCGCGTGCTGCTGGCCAACTCCAACCTCGTGCCCCAGTGGGCCAACTGGGAGCACTTCAACGAGCTCGACCAGAAGGGCCTGTTCATGTACGGCCAGATGACGGCCGGCAGCTGGATCTACATCGGCGCCCAGGGCATCGTGCAGGGCACGTTCGAGACCTTCGTCGAGGCCGGCCGCCAGCACTACAACAACGACCTCACGGGCAAGTGGATCCTCACGGCGGGCCTGGGCGGCATGGGCGGTGCCCAGCCCCTGGCCGGCGTGCTGGCCGGCGCCTGCGTGCTGGCCATCGAATGCCAGCAAAGCAGCATCGACTTCCGCCTGCGCACGCGCTACCTGGACAAGCAGGCGCGCGACATCGACCACGCGCTGGAGCTCATCGCCCAGCACACGGCTGCGGGCGAGGCCATCTCCATCGGCCTGCTGGGCAATGCCGCCGAAATCCTGCCCGAGCTGGTGCGCCGCGCCCAGGCCGGCGGCGCCCGCCCCGACATCGTGACCGACCAGACCTCGGCCCATGACCTGATCAACGGCTACCTGCCCGTGGGCTGGACCGTGGACGAGTGGCGTGCCGCCGCGGCCGATCCGTCGCGCCATGCCCAGCTCAAGGCCGCCGCTGCCCAGGGCTGCGCCCAGCACGTGCAGGCCATGCTGGACTTCCAGGCCATGGGCATTCCCACGGTGGACTACGGCAACAACATCCGCCAGGTGGCCCTGGACCAGGGCGTGAAGAACGCCTTTGATTTCCCCGGCTTCGTGCCCGCCTACATCCGCCCGCTGTTTTGCGAAGGCAAGGGCCCGTTCCGCTGGGTGGCCCTGTCCGGCGACCCCGAGGACATCTACAAGACCGACGCCAAGATCAAGGAACTGTTCCCCGACAACAAGCACACCCACCGCTGGCTGGACATGGCGCGCGAGCGCATCAGCTTCCAGGGCCTGCCCGCGCGCATCTGCTGGCTGGGACTGGGCGAGCGCCACAAGGCGGCCCTGGCCTTCAACGAGATGGTGAAGAACGGCGAACTCAAGGCCCCCATCGTGATCGGCCGCGACCACCTGGACTGCGGCTCGGTGGCCAGCCCCAACCGCGAGACCGAATCCATGAAGGACGGCACGGACGCCGTCAGCGACTGGCCGCTGCTCAACGCCCTGCTCAACACCGCAGGTGGCGCCACCTGGGTCAGCCTGCACCACGGCGGCGGCGTGGGCATGGGCTACTCCCAGCATGCGGGCGTGGTCATCGTGGCCGACGGCACGGACGAGGCCGCCGCCCGCCTGGGCCGCGTGCTCTGGAACGATCCGGCCACCGGCGTCATGCGCCATGCGGATGCGGGCTACGACATCGCCGTGGCTGCGGCCAAGCGCCATCAGCTGAACCTGCCCATGGTCAAGTGAGCCGCTTGCAGGACACCACGGCCATGCAGCGTTTCGACCTGAACCAGATCGCCGCCAGCCCCTGGAAGAACGGGGGCGGCAGCACGCGCGAGATCGCCTGCTGGCCGCCCGGGGCGGGCATGGAGGCTTTCGGCTGGCGCATCAGCGTGGCCACCATCGACCAGCCCGGCCCGTTCTCGGCCTTTGCGGGCGTGGACCGGCAGATCATGCTGCTCGATGGCGACGGCGTGCACCTGCGCGGCGAAGGCATCGACCATGTGCTGGACGCGCGCTGGCAGCCGTTTGCCTTCTCCGGCGATGTGGCGCTGGGCTGCTCGCTGCTGGGCGGCACTTCCACCGACTTCAACGTGATGGCGCGGCGCGGCCGGTGGCGGGCGCAGGTCCAGGTGCTGGACAGCGCTGCCGACGCCGGCCGCGCCGACGCCGGCCTGTGCATGGTGCTGCAGGGCAACTGGCAGGCGGATGGCGCTGCGCTCATCCCCGGCCAGGGCCTGTGGTGGAGCGCGCAGCAGCCCGACCCGCAGCAGCTGGTGCCGCAGACCGACGACGCGCGGCTGGTGCAGGTGCTGCTGCAAGCCTGCTGACGACCCACGACATCCAAGGAATCACCTCCATGACCGAGCCCCACGCACCCGCTTCTGCATCCGCTTGCGCACTCGCTCCATCCTCTTCGGCCGACGGCTGCTGGCAGAACCTGCGCCTGGCGCCTGACATGTTCGAGGCCGGCCAGGCCGTGGGTGACGGGGAGGATGCCTGCATCGTGGTGCAGCAGGGCCGCGTGGCCTGGGTGGGGCCGCAGCAGGCCCTGCCGCCCGCATATGCGTCCCTGCCGCGCCATGACGGCCAGGGCATGCTGGCCACGCCGGGCCTGGTCGATTGCCACACCCACTTGGTCTATGGCGGCGAGCGCGCCAACGAATTCGCCATGCGCCTGGACGGCGCCAGCTACGAAGAGGTGGCACGCGCCGGCGGCGGCATCGTCTCCAGCGTGCGTGCCACGCGCGAGGCCAGCGAGGACGAGCTGTTCGCCCAGGCCCTGCCGCGCCTGCAGCAGCTGCTGGACGAGGGCGTCTGCGCCATCGAGATCAAGTCGGGCTACGGCCTGGCGCTGGAGCACGAGCGCAAGCAGCTGCGCGTGGCGCGGCGCCTGGGCCAGACCCTGGGCGTGACCGTGCGCACCACCTTCCTGGGCGCTCATGCGCTGCCGCCCGAGTACGCAGGGCGCAGCCAGGACTACATCGACCTCGTCGCCGGCACCATGCTGCCCGCGCTGGCGGCCGAGGGCCTGGTCGATGCGGTCGATGTGTTCTGCGAGCGCATCGCCTTCTCGCTGGCCGAGACCGAGCAGGTCTTCCAGGCCGCACGCCGCCTGGGCCTGCCCGTCAAGCTGCATGCCGAGCAGCTGTCGAACATGGAGGGGGCGGCCCTCGCGGCCCGCTATGGCGCGCTGTCGTGCGACCACATCGAGCACCTGTCCGAATCCGGCATCACCGCCATGCGCGGCGCGGGTTCCGTGGCCGTGCTGCTGCCCGGCGCCTACTACACGCTGCACGACACCCACATGCCGCCCATCGCGGGCCTGCGCGCCGCGGGCGTTCCCATGGCCGTCTCTACCGATCACAATCCGGGCACCTCCCCCTGCCTGAGCCTTTTGCTCATGGCCAACATGGCCTGCACCCTGTTCCGGCTCACCGTGCCCGAGGCCCTGGCGGGCATCACCCGCCATGCCGCGCGCGCCCTGGGCCTGCAGGACGAGCATGGCCTGATCGCGGCCGGCCGTCCTGCCCACTTCGTGCTCTGGCCCGTGCGCCATGTGGCCGAGCTGGCCTACTGGTTCGGCAGCAAGCCGGACTGCACCATCGTGCGCCAGGGCCGCATCGTGCGGACCCGCAGGCAGGGGAGCCACTGAAAGCCTGCTCATGCCCCATGCACTGTTTCTCGATGAATTGATTTCCACCCTGGGCGCCGAAGTGGCGCAGCGCGGCGACGATGTGCCCGCGCGCTACCACACCGACTGGAGCGGCACGCCGCCCCAGCGCCCGCTGGCCCTGGTGCGCCCGCGCAGCACCGACGAGGTCAGCGCGCTCATGCGCCTGTGCACGGCCCACCGCGTGCCTGTCGTGCCCCAGGGCGGGCTCACGGGCCTGGCCGGGGCGGCCGTGCCCGTGGCGGGCGCCGTGGCCGTCTCCATGGAGCGCATGAACGCCATTGAGGACGTGAACGCGCGCACCGCGCTGATGACCGTGCAGGCCGGCGCCACGCTGCAGGCCGTGCAGGAGGCGGCCGTGGCCGCAGGCATGGTCTTCGGCGTGGACCTGGGCGCGCGCGGCAGCTGCCAGATCGGCGGCAACGTGGCCACCAATGCGGGCGGCAACGGCGTGCTGCAGCACGGCATGATGCGCGAGCAGGTGCTGGGCCTGGAGGTGGTGCTGGCCGACGGCACGGTGCTGCCCATGCTGCGCCCCATGCTCAAGAACAACACGGGCTACGACCTCAAGCAGTTCTTCATCGGCTCGGAGGGCACGCTGGGCATCGTCACGCGCGTGCTGCTGCGCCTGCGCCCCGCGCCCCAGGCCCGCGCCACGGCCCTGGTGGCCGTGCCGGACTTCGATGCGGCGCTGTCCGTGCTCGCGCGCATGCAGTCGCGCTTCGGCAACGGCGTGGCGGCCTTCGAGCTGATGTGGGACAGCTTCATCCAGGCCTCCATCCGCTGGCAGAAGCTGCAGCCGCCCTTTGGCCAGGCGCATGCGCTGCTGGCCCTGATCGATGTGGACGGCAAGGACGAGGCCACGCTGCGCGCCGACGTGGAAGAGGCCCTGGGCGAGGCCATGGAGGCCGGCGAGGTGGCCGATGCCGTCATCGCCCAGTCCGTGGCACAGGCGCGCCAGCTGTGGAAGCTTCGCGAGGCGCCGGCCGAGCTCAACACGAACATGCATCCGCCCGTCAACTTCGACGTCAGCCTGCCCCAGGCCGACATCGGCCGCTTCGCCGATGCCTGCCGCGCCGCGTTCGACGCGCGCTGGCCCGGCCACCACTCGCTGTTCTTCGGCCATGTGGGCGACGGCAACCTGCATGTCTCGGTGGACGGTGCCACCGCCAACGGTGATTGCGACGGCGTCGAGGCCGCGCTGTACCACCTGGTCGGCGAGTTCGGCGGCAGCGTCTCGGCCGAGCACGGCATCGGCCTGCACAAGAAGCCCTATCTCGGCGCCAGCCGCACGCCGGCTGAACTGGCCGTGATGCGCGCCATCAAGCAGGCGCTGGACCCCCTGCATCTGTTCAACCCCGGCAAGGTATTCGACCTATGAACGCTCCCGCCATCCACGCAATCCACACCCTGGCACGCCCCGAAGTGCCGCCGCTGCCGCCCTACAACGCAGGCCTGTCCTCCGAGGCCGTGCGGGCGCGCTACGGCGTCACCGAGATCGCGCGGCTGGCGAGCAACGAGAACCCCTTTGGCGCCAGCCCTGCCGTGGCCCGCGCCCTGGCCGACCTGGCCCTGCATGTGGGCACCTATCCCGATGCGCAATGCACGGCGCTGCGCGCGGCCATCGCAGTGCGCACCGGCGTGCCGGCCGAGGCCATTGCCGTGGGCAACGGCTCCGAGGACATCCTGCAGATGCTGTGCCAGGCGTTTCTCTCGCCCGGCGACCGCGTGCTCACCCAGCGCCCGGCCTTCGGCCTGCACGAGATCTACCCGCGCATGATGGGCGCCCGCGTCGAGCTGCTGGAGCTGACGCCCGCGCTGGGCTTCGATGTCGATGCCTGGTGCCAGGCGCTGGCGCGCGGCCCCAAGATCGCCATGCTGGCCAATCCCTCCAATCCCGTGGGCTGCATGTTCAGCGCCGGCGATTTCGCGCGCCTGCTGGACGCCACGCCGCCGCAGACCCTGATGGTGGTGGACGAGGCCTACTACGAGTACGCCCTGCACGCCGACGGCTACCCCGACGTGCTGGCCCTGCTGCGCGGCCGCGCCATGCCCTGGATCGTGCTGCGCACCTTCTCCAAGGCCTGGGGCCTCGCAGGCCTGCGCGTGGGCTACGGCCTGGCCAGCGACGCGGCCCTGGTGCAACTGCTGGACCGCGTGCGCACGCCCTTCAACGTCAACCAGGCCGCCCAGGCGGCGGCGCTGGCGGCCTGGGGCGATGAGGGCTTCATGCAGCGCGGCGTGGCCGAGACCGTGCGCCTGCGCGATGTGCTGGCGCAGCGGCTGGCCGCCCTGCCTGCACTGCCCGCGCTTCGGATGGCGCCTTCGGCCGCCAACTTCCTGTTCATCGACATCGGCCGTCCCAACGGTCCCGTGAACGAGGCGCTGCTGGCCCGGGGCATCATCACCAAGCCCTGGAAGGAGCCGGGCTTCGAGCACTTCATCCGCGTCTCCGTGGGTACGGAGGCCGACAACGAACGCTTCGTGCGCGCGCTGGCCGAGATCCTGGAGGCCGGGCAATGAGCGGCATCGACCCGACACCCGACAGCCGCACGCTGTTCGCCGAGCACGCGCTGCTGCCCACGGGCTGGGCGCGCAATGTGCTGCTGCGCTGGGATGGCGCAGGGCGCCTGCTGGCCGTACAGGCCGACGCCCCGCCCGGCAGCGCGCCGCGCGCGCCCGGCCCCGTGCTGCCCGGCATGCCCAACCTGCACTCGCATGCCTTCCAGCGCGCCTTTGCGGGCCTGACCGAATACCGCGCCGAGGCCCAGGACAGCTTCTGGAGCTGGCGCGACCTCATGTACCGCTTTGCCGCGCGCATCACGCCCGAGTCGCTGGAGGCCATCGCCACCTGGCTGTACGTGGAGATGCTGGAGGCCGGCTACACCTCGGTCTGCGAATTCCACTACGTGCACCACGACCGGGATGGCCGGCCCTATGCCGACGACGCCACGCTGTCCCTGGCCCTGCTGCGCGCCGCGCGCAAGGCCGGCATGGGCATCACCCTGCTGCCCGTGCTCTACCAGACCAGCGGCTTCGGCGGCAAGCCGCCGCGCGCCGACCAGGCGCGCTTCATCCGCAGCACCGACAACATGCTGGCTCTGCTGCAGCGCCTGCTGCCCGAGGCGCGCGCACAAGGCGCGGCCCTGGGCCTGGCGCCGCACTCGCTGCGCGCCGTGCCGCCCGACAGCCTGCGCGTGGCCGTGGAGGGCCTTGCGGCGCTGGACGCGCGCGCGCCCGTCCACATCCACATTGCCGAGCAGACCCAGGAGGTGGACGACTGCCTGGCCTGGAGCGGCCAGCGCCCCGTGCAATGGCTGCTGGAGCATGCCCCCGTGGACGCGCGCTGGTGCCTGGTCCACGCCACCCACATGACGCCCGGTGAATACGCGGGCGCCGCGCGCAGCGGCGCCGTGGCCGGCATCTGCCCCACCACCGAGGCCAACCTGGGCGATGGCATCTTCGACATGCCGCAATGGCTGGGCCACGGCGGCGCCTGGGGCGTGGGCTCGGACAGCCATGCCTGCGTCAATGCGGCCGAGGAACTGCTGATGCTCGAATACAGCCAGCGCCTGTCGCTGCGCCAGCGCAACGTGCTGGCCGGCTCCGACCCGCAGGTGGGCACCGCGCTGTGGACCGCCGCCGTGCAGGGCGGCGCCCAGGCCGCAGGCCGCTCCGTGGCCGGGCTGGCCGTGGGCCAGCAGGCCGACTTCCTGGCGCTGGACGCAGGCCATGTGGCGCTGGCCGGCCTGCCCGTGCAGGCCATGGTCTCAGCCCATGTCTTCGGCAGCCACCGCAGCAGCGCCCTGCACAGCCTGTGGGTGGGCGGCGAGCGCCGCGTGCAGGCCGGCCGGCATGCGCTGCACGAGGCGGCAGCCCATGGCTTTGTCGCGGCCCGCGCGGCCACCCTGCAATCCTGAGGCACCCGCATGCCATGGGCCCGCAAAATCCGCCAGAAACGTTCCAGAATCACACCATGACCGATACCGCTCCCCCTCCCTTCGTCTTCCACCAGGGCACGGCGCCGCTGCTGATCTCCATGCCGCATGCGGGCACCCATGTGCCGCCCGACATCGCCGCGCGCCTGACCGAGGAAGCCCGCCACGTGCCCGACACCGACTGGCACCTGCCGCGCCTGTACGAGTTCGCCAAGGCCATGGGCGCCTCCATCCTCGTGGCCACGCATTCGCGCTATGTGGTGGACCTGAACCGTCCGCCCGATGGCGCCAGCCTCTACCCGGGCCAGAGCGTCACCGGCCTGTGCCCCGTGGACACCTTCGACGACACGCCGCTGTACGCCGACCCGGCCGATGTGCCCACGGACGCCGAGATCGCCGCGCGCCGCGAAGCCATCTGGGGCCCGTACCACGCACAGCTGCGCGCCGAGCTGGACCGCCTCAAGGCCGTGCACGGCACCGTGGCGCTGTGGGATGCGCACTCCATCCGCTCGGTGCTGCCGCGCTTCTTCGAAGGCAAGCTGCCCGACCTGAACCTGGGCACCGGCAAGGGCACGAGCTGCGCGCTGGAGCTGGCCGAGCATCTGCTGGCCATTGCGCAGACCACGCCGGGCCACACCGCCATACTCAACGGCCGCTTCACGGGCGGCTACATCACGCGCCACTACGGCCAGCCCGAGGCCGGCATCCACGCCGTGCAGCTGGAGATGACGCAGTGCAGCTACATGCAGGAAGCCCTGCCCTTCGACTACCTTCCCGAGCGCGCCGAACAGATCCAGCCCACGCTGCAGCGCATGCTGCAGGCGGTGCTGGACTTCGTCACGACACGGCGCGTGTCCTGATCAGCCTTCGTCGTGGCAGTGGCCCGGGCAGGGCCCGCCCATGGCCACGGGCGGCGGGTCGCCCAGCCAGCGGCGCGGCCCCGGGCCGTTCTGTGCGCACAGGTCGCCGGGGTTGTGCAGCACGCAGTGGCGCAGTGACAGGCAACCGCAGCCAATGCACTGGTCCAGGCTCTCGCTGAGCCGCTGCAGCTCGCCTATGCGGTCGTCCAGCCGCTGCTTCCAGACCCGCGACATCTTCTGCCAGTCCCCGCCCGTGGGGACATGGCGGCTGGGCAGCTTGGCCAGCTGCTCGGCGATCTCCTCCAGCGTGAAGCCGATGCGCTGGGCGAACACCACGAAGGCGATGCGCCGCAGCGACGAGCGGTGGTAGCGCCGATGGCCGCTGGCGCTGCGCACGGACTCGATCAGGTTCAGCGACTCGTAAAAGCGCAGCGCCGAGGCCTTGACCCCGCTGCGCTGCGCCACGTCGCCGATGCTGAGCAGCGGATCATCCTCGGTTTTCATGGTGGCTTTCCTTTGTGGCTTGACTTCAAGTTCACTTGAACTCGAAGAATGCGGCCATTCTGAGCGAAAGCACAGGAACAGGGCAACCGGGTCTGTACCGCCCATGCGAGCGTCCTGGCCGGACTGCGAAATTCTTTGGCTGAGTGCTGCAATGACGCAGCTGCCGTTCATTCATACAGTAATGGGTCTCATTTGTATTGAATGGCATCGGCCGGAGGTTTCCATGTACATCGACAGCAGCAGCTTTCCCCTGGTCCGCATGGGCTACGAGCGCGACAAGGCCGTGCCCGTGGACCGCTTGCTGGAGGACTTCTCGGCCCTGCTGGCCCGCGGCCAGGCCTTTGTCTTCTTCAGCGACGGCGACATGTCCCAGGAGGAGCGCTCACCTGAGGAGCGCAAGCAGGTCGTGCTGTGGATGAAGGCCCGCCGCCCCGAGCTCAAAAGCCTGGTGCGCGCCCTGGTCCACGCCGAGCCCGATGCGCACAAGCGCGCCGAGGCCGAGGCCTTCGCACAGATGTTCGGCAAGGCCTGGGGCTATCCCATGCTGCTGGTGGCCTCCCCCGAGGAGGCGCAGCAGCGTGCACGGGAGCTGCTCGGGTCCGATTGATGACCGATTGACATGAACTGAGAGAAACACCATGAATGCCGTGGATTCAGCCCTGCTCAAAGTCCTGCCCGAGAGGTGGGACCCCGACCATGTGGACCGTCCCGTGATCGTCCTGCCCATGCGGTCGGGCCCCGGCGACTGGGGGATGAACTTCCATGCCCACCGCAAGAGCCAGCTCATGGTCACCCATGCGGGGCTGATCACGCTGGAGACCGATGCGGGCGTCTGCGTGGTGCCGCCGCGCAGCGCCGCCTGGATTCCGGGCGGCACGCTGCACCGCGTCAGCTGCAGCGGTGCGGCCAGCGGCTACGTGGTCTTTGTCGAGGCAGGGGCCGTGCGCCCCGTGCCCGGACCCTGCCATGCGCTGGCCGTCTCGCCCTTTCTCAGTGCGCTGCTGGACCGCGTGCAGGGCCTGCCGCAGGACTACGAGCCCGACAGCGGCGATGGCCGGCTCATGCAGGTGCTGCTCGACGAGATCCAGGCGGCGCAGCCCGAAGGACTGCACCTGCCCCTGCCGCACGACCGGCGCCTGCGCCGCATGACCAACGCCCTGTGCGAGCAGCCGCAGCTGCAGGCACGGCTGGCCGACTGGGCCCAGCGCATCGGCATGAGCGAGCGCAGCATGACGCGGCTGTTCCTGGCCGAGACCGGGCTTACGGTCAACCAGTGGCGCCGCCAGCTGCATGTGCTCACCGCACTGCAAAAGCTGTCCGAGGGACTGCGCATACAGACCGTGGCAGATGCCCTGGGCTATGAGAGCGCACCCGCCTTCGTGACCATGTTCCGCAAGGCGGTGGGCACCTCGCCGCGCCGCTTCCTGGCGCTGCGCAGCGCACCCGTGGCGGGCGGCGGCGCAGGCCTCTGAGGCCTGCGGGCCCGCGAACATCACGACAGCCGCAACCCCAGGCCCAGCAGCACGGCCACCACCATCGCAGCGGCAAAGACATCCCAGCGCCGTATGCGCCGGTAGCGCAGGAGCAGGACCAGCACGATGCCGATCAGCGTGATCAGGCGTGCCTGGAACACCGTGCCCAGCAAGAAGCAGATCACGATCTGCGCCCAGTAGGTCAGCAGGCCGGGCATCGGCGATGGGCCAGGGGCCTGTGCGTCGGGGCCCGGCGCCTGTGCGGGCTGCTGCTGCTGCGTGTCCACGGCCGGCCGGGCGGCCGCCGCTGCCTGGGCGCGTGCGGCCTCGCGCTCTTGCAGCCGCTGTTCGCGCCGCTGCTGGTCGGTTTTCTCGACCACGGGTGCCGCCGGCTCGGCCGGCTGCCACCACGTCTTGCCGCTGGCCAGCGCGGGAGCCTGCCCGCTGGCGGCCAGACGCCGGAACTGTGCGCTTGCGGGCGGCTGCGCACGCGCTGCCGCGCGGTCCTGCCGGCTGGCCTGCAGAAGGGCATCGTTGGCGCGGTCGATGGGGCTGCGCGTGAGCTGGCGGGCCTGGCCCAGCAGCGGGCCGCCCTGCACGGGGTCGACCTGGTACACGAACTGCGCCAGTCCCAGCAATTGCGAGGGCTGGGCTGCCTGCCCCTGCCAGTGCGCCGGCTTGCCGGCGCTGGCCTGCGTGGCGCGGTGCAGGGCGGCGCGCAGGCGCCTGCGCGTTTCGCGCGATACGCCGGGCTTGTCCGCGTTCACCACCAGCCCCGTGACCTCCTGGCGGCGGCCCTTGCGCATCACGCGCTCCTTGTCGGGGTGGGGCGTGAAGCCTTCGTCGCGCAGTATCCAGCGCACGCGGCCCAGCAGCCGGCCCACGTTGTCGCGCGCGGCCTCGCCCGAGGCCGAGAAGGTCAGGTCGTCCGCATAGCGCGTGTACACAAAGCCCAGCTGCCTGGCCAGGCCCAGCAGGCGGCGGTCCAGGCGGCGGCACAGCAGGTTGGTGAGCATGGGGCTGGTGGGCGCGCCCTGGGGCAGCACGCGCTCGCGCGCCTTGCCGCCGACGAAGAGCTTCTCGCCATCCACCTGCCAGGCCTGGGCGCGGTTTTCGCTGCACAGCAGGGCCAGGAGGGTGGCGATGGCCTCGCCATAGCCCAGATGCCGGAACACGCCCTTGATGCGGCCGAAGGCAATGCTGGGAAAGAAGTCCTTCACATCCAGGTTGATGACCACGTCGTGGCCCGCATGCGGCGCGGCATTGCTCACGATGGAGCGGCCGGCCAGGAAGCCGTGCGCGGCATCGTGCGCGGGCACCTTGGCGAGGATGTTGTCCAGCACCCAGTACTGCGCGCGCTTGAGGCGCGGCATGGGCGCGGAGATCAGCCGCTCGCCGCCGGTCTTCTTGGGCAGGGTGAACGAGTGGTAGTGGTGGGTGCGGGCCACCTCGCGGTGGAAGCCCAGGAAACGCAGCTCGGCCACGTTGATGCCCATGGCATCGGCCAGCTGCGCCGCATCGGCAAGTTCCGGCAGGCCATGCCGGGCCAGCCTTTGCGGGTCGGCCTGCCGGCGTTCCCCGGCAGCAGGCGGTGCCTCACCGGCCTGCGGCCCCTGCAGGGCAGCGGAGACGCCGGGGCCCAGATAGCCCACGTGCGTGGCCCGCTTCGCATGCCAGGCCAGCGCCTTGTCGTGGCGCTCCTGGGCCTGGCGGCGTTTGGTTTCCTCGCGCTGGGCCAGCGCCTTTTGCATGCGCTCCTTGCGCATCTGGCGCAATGCGCGCTCGGGGTTCTGGCGCACGGCGATCTGCTGGCGCAGCTCGGCCAGTTCGCGCTGCAGCTCGCCTTCGCGCTGGATGTGGGCTGCGGCCAGCTGCGGCTGTCCCTCGCCCTTGGGCCAGAAGCCCAGGCGCTGCATCTCGTCGAGGATGACTTCCTGTTTGCTGGAGGCCTTGATGCGCTCGTAGATCTCGGCGCGTGTGGGTTGCGGCTGGCTCATGCGGCCACCCCGGCAAGGCGGGCCCGGCCGCTGTGCGGCGGGCAAAGAAATGGAGCGACGCGCTTCTCGTCGAAGAGCCCGCAGGGCTCACGGGACGGGAGCTGTTCGCTCGACGCCACCCCGCGACGGTATGCGTGTTTCGCTTGTGGCAAGCCACTCAGGAAAACGCATACCGTCGCTGGGGTGGCACAGTGAAAACGGCGCCCGTGGTGCATGAAACGGCAGTTCACAAGGGTGGCGAAACACCACCCGGATTGCAAGAGCCTGCGCGTCGCTCCGCGTGGCAGTGTAGAGCAATTGAAGCGGTTCACGCGATTTCTCCTTGTCCTGCGGCCTTCATCTGCGGGCCGGTCGGCTGGCGGGCGGCATCGAGCTGGGGCTGCGCCACCAGGCGCAGCGCAATCATGTGCTCGCAGGGCCCCTGGCGCAGCCGGTACTGCTGGTAGTGGTTGCAGCTGCAGCGCGCATCGGTCAGGCGTTCGTCGGCATCGAGTTCGAGCTGGGTGTCGAACAGGCGCTTGCCGTCGGCGCGCGGGATCTGGCCGGTGATGCGGCTGAACCCGTCCTTGCGGTCGATGCGCGGCGGGGCAATGGCCTTGCCGCGCACCAGGGCCAGCGCCTTGTCCTCCTCGGGGTTGGCGGGCTGCAATTGCTGCGCCGTCAGCGGCTCGCGCAGCAGTTCGCGCCATGCGTAGCGCCCGGCGTCCAGGTCGTAGACCGCACGCCCGGCCTGCATCCAGCGTGTCATGGCCGTGTGCACCTGGGCCGGGGACAGGCCCGTGGCCTGGGCCAGATCCTGCGCGCCGGCCTGCCAGCACGACTGCAGTTGCCGGCCCACGGCCTCGACCTGGGCGGGCGTGACCTCGGCCTGCGGCGCCATCAGGTGAAAGCGTGCGCTGGCGGCCCAGTCGTTGGCGCTCCAGCCCGACAGGCCCAGCGTGACCGTGACCAGGCCCAGCTCGATCACCCAGAAGCTGGGCATGCCGCTGCCCAGCAGGTGCACGCGCACGCGCGTGGCCTGGGAGATCAGCCGCTCCAGCGTGAGCAGGCGGCGGCGCCCCCACAGGCGGATGGTGCCGCCGCCCGTGCCCATGGCATCGCTGACGACGTGCGAGCGCCGGGTGGCCAGGCGCTCCTCCCAGGGCTCGAAGACCACGGCGGGCGGCTGTCCCGGCGCCAGCTCGAAGCGCAGCGCGCGCGGGCCGTGGCGCTCGCGCCGGGCACGCAGCCGCGCGCAGATGTTGAACAGGTCCATGGGGTGCAGCTCCAGCACGGTGGCAGGCAGGGCCATGGCGCTGGAGACCTGCACGAAGCCGCGCAGCCAGCTGTCGGGCAGGTCGATCTTTTCCTCGCGCAGCGCGGGGTCGCCGCCCACCTGCACGGCAAAGCCGGCCGGGTCCAGCGTCAGCCGCGTGTCCCGGTAGTTGCGGATCTTCTGGAATTCTTCGTAGAGGCTGGCCGAGTAATCGATGTTGGTCGTGCCGCAGATGCGCTCGCCCGCATGCTCGAAGGCCTCGTGCCGGATGCTGACCGCGCAGTAGCTCGACTCGTCCTGGCTGAAGGCCTCGAACAGCAGCCGGTCCGGGTGCACGGTGATCACGGGATCCAGCACATACCAGGCATCGCGGTTGGCCACGAACAGCCAGTCGAAGTACTTGCGCTGGGCCTTGTAGAAGGGGGAGAGCACCTGGTTGCGGGTCTCGCGCAGGTCCTTGAGTTCGGCGCTGATTTCCTTGGCGCGCGCCTGGGCGCCGCCGGTGTCGGCCATGAAGGTGGCCAGCATTTGCGCTTCGTGCTCCTGCAGCCATTCGCGGTAGGCCGTCTTGTCGCGGCCGCGCGTGCGCAGGTCGCTGACCACCACGCTGTGCAGCGCGGACAGCCCTTCGCGCACCTGCAGGTAGGCCGGGCCGTCGCGCCGGAGCAGGCCGTCGAAGCGTGTGGGTGGGCGCAGCAGGTCGGGCGCGAAGGAGAAGGCCTGCTCGGCCGCCGTGTCGTTGACCTGCGTGCTGCCGTAGTACTGATAGCGAAATTCCATGTCCGATCGACTCCGTGCCTTGTTGCGTCGCTCAGGTTGAAGACGGGGCCTGGCCGCGCCGCTCCGCCGCCAGGGGCTGCATGAAGCTTTGCGCCAGCTGGGGATGGCGTTGCACGATGTCGCGCAGCCCGGCCACATAGTCGGGCTGGTCGGCATGGCTGGCGCTGACCACCTGCCGCGCAAAGATGGCCGCCACCACGGCGGCGGTCTCGGGCGCCTGCACCTGGCTGCGCAGGAAATGCAGCACGCGCGTCTTGCTGGCGCGCGCGCGGTGCACCTGGCTGAGCACGGCCAGGAAGTAGGGCTGCAGCTCCTGCAGGCGCGCCGCGCGCTGCGGCGCGGGCTCGTCGGGCAGGGCGAGCAGCCATTGCGTGACGAACAGCTGCACGCTGGTGGCGGGGTGCTGGGCCAGGCGCGTGAGGAAGAGGCTGGCCTCGGGCGCGCTCATGTGCTGCGCGAGCCGCTGGCGGCCCAGGGCCTGCACCCAGGGCTGGGCGTGATCGACCCAGCCGAGCAGCAGCTGCGGCGACAGGGCGCCGTCCGGCAGCCGCTGGCCGAACATCTCGCGTGCGTACTGCTGCGTGTCGGCAAACAGGGCGTCGGCCAGCGGCAGCAGCTGTTCGGCCTGCTCGGGCAGGGTCCGGTCCATGGGGGTGAGCCGCGCATCGATGCTCTGGCGGCTCAAGGCGCGCACGTCGGCATCGGCATGCCGGGCCAGCGTGGACCACTGGCGCAGCGTGTAGGCCTGCAGGTCCAGCGCCTTCAGGCCCCAGGCGCCGTAGCGCTGTGCGCCCTTGGCCTGCGCCTGCAGGGCGCGCCAGATGCCCGAGGCATCGCGGGCCGGGGCCACGGCGGCCAGCGGGCCGGTGAGCAGCCGCAGCGCCGCGTCGTGCACGCCTTCGGCCTTTTCCGCGCGGAACAGCACTTCGTGCAGGCGTTCGGCGATCTGGGCGTTGCAGCGCGTGTTGTAGAGGGGTATGCCGGCCAGGCGCTCGACCAGGGGCGCTGCCGCTGCGCGCAAGGCGGCATGCGGCGATACGGCGAATTCGGCCAGCATGGCGGCCTGCTCGCACAGCAGGTCATCGGCCAGGCTGCCCATGAGCCGGATGCCGCAGGCCATGCGCGCAGGTTCCCCGGATTCCAGCAGCCCGCGCAACGCCGCCGGGGGCAGGGTCTGCAGGCCCAGCGGGTGTGCCAGCAGCCAGGCGGTGGCCATTTCCACCAGCGCCGTCACCGAGTGCGCCAGCAGGCGGTGCAGCGGCGGGGCCGGGACGCTGGCGGCCTGCGCAGCCAGCGGGCCGTTGCCATCGAACAGCGCCTGCACGGCATCGCGGATATCGGCCAGCGCGGGGCTTTCTGCGTCCAGCGTGGGCAGCGCCGCCAGCAAGGCCAGGGCCACGGCTGCACCATCGGCATAAAACAGCAGGGCCAGGCCCTGGGTGCGCGAGCTGGCGGCCGGTGACAGCAGCAGGGCGGCCACCAGTTCGGCATCGCGTGCGGCGCCTGCGCGGTCACGCGACAGCCAGGCGCCCAGGTAGCTGGCGGCAGGCCCGTCGCCGCATTGCGCAAGCGCCAGCAGCCAGGGCCGGCGTGCCGCATCGTCGGTCAGCGAGACCATGCGCTGCTGGGCGATCTGAAGGCCCAGCGCAGCCGCCGGTGCATAGGTTTTGTGCAGCAGCGGCGCGGTGGCCGCTGCATCGAGGCCGTCCAGAAAGGCCTTCTGGTCCTGCAGGGCGCGCGTGAGCGACCACAGCAGCAGCGTGGACTGCGAACGGCCCACCAGTTGCAGCAGTTGCCCGGGGTGGGCGTCCCACATGGACGAAAGCCCTTCCACGCGCTGCGCGGGCAGCTGCTGCAGGTCCAGCGGCTCGTCGGTGTACCAGGTGTGGGCGCGGGCCGAGGCATGCAGTTGCGGCCAGCGCGGCAGCAGCAGCCGGGCGGCGATGAGCCAGCGCGATTCGGGCAGGCGGCCGGAGCGCGAGGCAGGCAGGCCCGCGCAGCAGCGGTCCATGGCCTGGAGCAGGGCTGCGGCATGGGCGGCGCTTTCGCTGTGGTCGGCCGAGGCCATGCGCCGCAGCTGGCGCCAGCCGCGCAGGCGCAGGTACAGCGAGGTGTCGCGGCTGAAGACGGCACCCTCGTCGCGCGGGCCATCGAAGCGCGCATGCAGCACGGCCAGCAGGGCGTGGTCGCGCCGCCACTCGGCACGCTTGTGGATGCGCCGCAGGGCCGGCCACCATGCGCGCGTGAAGGGGATGCGCTCCATCCAGGCCAGCAGCTGCTGGTGGACGGCGCCGTCGTAGGCGCCCAGCGCATCGGCCGCCAGCAGCGCCTGTGGCCCAAGTGCCTGGAAGAAGGCCTGTTCGGCCTGCGGTCCCTCCTCTTTCGGGCCGTTTTCCTGTGGGGGGATTCCGGCCCACTGCGCCTGGTACTCCTGCAGCGCCGCCTGGCGCTCCTGCGGCTCCAGCAGGGCCAGCCAGGCCTGGTGCGCCAGATCGCGCGTGGCCTCGCTGGTGCCGCGTTGCGAGAGCGCCTGCAGAGCCACCGCCGCGCCACCATCGCCCAGGCGCCCGATGAGGTAGGCCAGGCAGTAGTCGAGCAGATCGTCCCCCGTGCCCAGCAGTGCCACCAGGCGTGGAACCTGGGCATGCAGCAGGCGCTGGGCGGCGCCGCCGCGCGCGGGGTCCGCATACTCGGCCAGCCGCCACACCAGCCGGGCCTGCTGGCCCGAGGGCATCAGCCGCCAGGCGCTGCCGTCCAGGCGTTTGCACAGGGCGGAAATGGCGCCGGCCTGCAGGGCCGACTCCGGCAGGCCTGGCGGCACCGTGGCCTGTCCCGGGGCCGGGCCGGGGGAGGGCGCCGGGCCTGCTTCAGCATCCAGCTCCGCAAAGCCCTCATGGGACTGCAGCACATCGCCCGCGCCCAGGCGCTGGCGCAGGTAGGCCAGCGCGCGCTGGCGTGCAGGCTCCAGCGCCTGGGGCAAGGGGGTGAGCGTGCTGTCATCGACCTGCGCGACGACGCCGGCCTTCAATTGCGTGACCTGCAAGGTCACGACATGGCGCGCGGCGGTGGCCGTGGTGTCGCCGCCCGGCATCTCCAGGGCCAGCACCCTCACGGTGCTGATGCGTTCGTTGCGTCCCTGTGGCCGGGACAGTGTGGCGTGAGCAAGCAGATTCATGCGGCAGGCATCCAGTGCTTTTCCATGGAGGGTGTCGGCGTTCGTCGGCGGTAGTCGGCGGCTTTTGGCGGTACCTGGCGGTTCCTGGTGAAACCTGGCCGCCACCCTGGGTCAGATGGCCTTGCAGTGTAGTGGTGGCGTCCTGCAGGTACGGCAACGCGCGTGTGTCCGTCTGTGCGCGCGTGTCCAGGTCTTCTCAGGTCGTTCCTGGTCAATTGCCGCTGCGCTTGTCCGATCCGGCCAGCGATGTCCCCGGCAAACCGTCCTCAATTTTCGTGGTGTCTTTGCGCGCGGATCTTGACTTCAAGTTCACTTGAACTTGAAGAATGCAACCCATTGTGAGCAACCGCCTGGAAGGCCTCCAGAGCCCGCGGTCCCGCCCCTTTTTCCGGCCCCGCCGCAGCCCCGGCAGCAGGGCCTTGCCCATCCCCCTCAAGGAGAGTCGATCCATGCCCGTTCTTCCACCGCCGCCGTTGCGGCGTGCCCTGTTCGGAGGCGCCCTGGCGGCGCTGGCCCTGCTTGCCGGCTGCCGACCGCAGGCCGTGGGCGATGCCCACGCCAGCGACGGCCCGCCGCCTGCGCCCGAGGTGCTGGTGAGCGAGGTCGTGCCGGCCAGCGTGCGTGTCTGGGACGAGTTCAACGGCCGCATCGATGCCGTGGAGTCCGTGCAGCTGCGCCCGCGCGTGTCGGGCTATATCGAGCGCATTGCCTTCAGCGAGGGGCAGGAGGTCAGGAAGGGCCAGCTGCTGTTCGTGATCGACCAGCGGCCCTATCGCGCCGCCCTGGCCAGCGCCGAGGCCGAGCTGGAGCGCACGCGCGCAGGCGCCGCGCTGGCCCGCACCCAGGACCAGCGTGCCCGCCAGCTGGTGGCCGAGCATGCCGTCTCGCGCGAGGAGGCCGATACGCGTGCCGGCGCCCTGGCCCAGAGCGCCGCCCAGGTGCGTGCTGCCGAGGCCGCGCTGGCGGCAGCCCGGCTCAACCTGGATTTCACCGAGGTGCGCGCGCCGGTCTCCGGCCGCGCGGGCCGCGCCCTGCTCACCGTGGGCAACCTGGCCCAGGCCGACCAGAGCGTGCTGACCACCGTGGTTTCGCAGGACCCGGTGTATGTCTACTTCGATGCGGACGAGCACAGCTTCCTGCGGCAGCAGCAGGCCGCCAAGGACACCAAGGGGCGGCCCGGCGTGCAGCGGCCCGTGCGTGTGGGGCTGGCCGGCGACGAAGGCTTTCCGCATGCGGGCAGCCTGGACTTCACCGACAACCAGCTCAACGCGGGCACGGGCACGGTGCGCATGCGCGCCCGCCTGCCCAATCCCGACCGCCTGCTGACGCCGGGCCTGTTCGCGCGCGTGCAACTGCAAGACGCGCAGGGCGCGGGCGGCGAGCGGCAGACACTGCTGATCGACGACAAGGCCGTGCTCACCGACCAGGACCGCAAGTACGTCTATGTGGTGGGCGAGGGCAACAAGGCCGAGCGCCGCGACCTGGAGCTGGGCCGCATGGTCGATGGCCGGCGCGTGGTGGACAAGGGGCTGGCGGCGGGCGACAGCCTGGTGGTCGGCGGCCTGCAGCGCATCTACTACCCCGGCATGCCGATCAGCCCCAAGCCTGCGCCCGGCGATGGGCAGGCGGCGGTGGCCAAGGCGCCGGCCGTGGCCGCGCAGTGAACCGGGAAGCACCATGGACTTCTCCAAATTCTTCATAGACCGGCCGATCTTCGCGGTCGTGCTCTCCATCATCCTGTTCGCCGTGGGGCTGGTCGCGATTCCGCAGCTGCCCGTGGGCGAGTATCCCGAGGTCGTGCCGCCCAGCGTGGTGGTGCGCGCCACCTATCCGGGCGCCAATCCCAAGGAGGTCGCCGAGTCGGTGGCCGTGCCGCTGGAGGAGGCCATCAACGGCGTCGAAGGCCTGATGTACATGAAGTCGGTCGCGGCGTCCGACGGCAGCCTGCAGGTGGTCTCCACCTTCCGCCCCGACGTCGATCCCGACACGGCCGCCGTGCGCGTGCAAAACCGCGTCAGCCAGGCCCAGAGCCGTCTGCCCGAGGAGGTGCGCCAGTTCGGCGTGACCACGCAAAAGCAGTCGTCCACGCCGCTGATGTACGTGGGCCTGGTGTCCCAGGATGGCCAGCATGACGCGCTGTACCTGCGCAACTACGTCACGCTCAAGATCAAGGACGTGCTGGCACGCATTCCGGGCATTGGCGACGTGGGCATCTACGGCGCGGGCGACTACGCCATGCGCGTGTGGCTGGACCCGGACAAGGTGGCCGCGCGCCAGCTCACGGCGCCCGAGGTGATTGCCGCCATCCGCGAGCAGAACATCCAGGTCTCGGCCGGGCAATTGGGCGCGCAGCCCAGTCCGCAGAGCGCGGACAAGCTGCTGTCCATCAACGTGCGCGGGCGGCTGAAGACGCCCGAGGAATTCGGCAGCATCGTGCTCAAGGGCGGTGCGGACGGCCAGGTCGTGCGCCTGGCCGACGTGGCCCGCATCGAGCTGGGCGCCAGCGACTACACGCTGCGCTCGTGGAGCGACAAGAAGAACATGGCGGCCGTGGGCATCTTCCTGTCGCCCGGCGCCAATGCGCTGGGCGTGGCCGAGCAGGTCTACGCGGCCATGGACAAGCTCTCGCAGGACCTGCCCGAGGGCGTGGCCTTCGAGACGGTCTGGGACCCCACGGTCTTCGTGCGCGACTCCATCAAGGCGGTGCAGAGCACGCTGATCGAGGCCGTCATCCTCGTGGTGCTGGTGGTCATCGTCTTCCTGCAGACCTGGCGCGCCTCCATCATTCCGCTGCTGGCCGTGCCCGTGTCCATCGTCGGCACCTTCGCGGGGCTGTACCTGCTGGGCTACTCCATCAACACGCTGACCCTGTTCGGCCTGGTGCTGGCCATCGGCATCGTGGTGGACGACGCCATCGTGGTGGTGGAGAACGTGGAGCGCTATATCGAGGAAGGGCACACGCCCCTGGAGGCGGCCCACCTGGCGATGAAGGAGGTCTCGGGCCCCATCATCGCCATCGCCCTGGTGCTGTGCGCGGTCTTCGTGCCCATGGCCTTTCTCAGCGGCGTGACGGGGCAGTTCTACAAGCAGTTCGCCGTGACGATTGCCATCTCCACGGTGATCTCGGCCATCAACTCGCTGACGCTGTCGCCCGCGCTGGCGGCCAAGCTGCTGCAGCCGCGCGGCGCGCCGCGCGATCCGCTGGCGCGCGGGCTGGACCGCAGTCTGGGCTGGCTCTTCCGGCCCTTCAACCGCTTCTTCGACCGCAGCGCCCACGGCTACCAGAACTCTGTGGGGCATTCGCTGCGCCGCCGGGGCCTGGTGTTCGCGGTCTATGCGGCGCTGCTGGCGGGCACGGCCGTGCTGTTCCAGGCCGTGCCGGGCGGCTTCATCCCGCTGCAGGACAAGCTGTACCTGTTCGGCGGCGCCAAGCTGCCCGAGGGGGCTTCGCTGAACCGCACGGATGCGGTCACGCGCCAGATGGTCGATGCCGCCAAAAGCGTGGAAGGCGTGGACATGGTCGCCGCCTTCGCGGGCTTCAACGCGCTGCAGTCCACGACCACGCCCAACCTGACCAGCGCCTACATCATGCTCAAGCCCTTCGGCGAGCGCACGCGCAGCGCCGAGGCCATCAATGCCGAGCTGGGCGCCAAGTTCTCGCAGATCGAGGGCGGCTTCGCCTATGCGCTGATGCCCCCGCCCATCCAGGGCCTGGGCAACGGCTCGGGCTACTCGCTATTCCTGCAGGACCGCGCGGGCCTGGGCTACGCGGCGCTGCAGCAGGCGCTGCAGGCCTTCCAGGCCGAGATCGCCAAAACGCCGGGCATGACCTACCCGGTCAGCAGCTACCAGTCCAACATCCCGCAGCTGGAAGTCAAGGTGGACCGCACCAAGGCCAAGGCCCAGGGCCTGGCGCTGACCGACCTGTTCCAGACGCTGCAGGCCTACCTGGGATCGGTCTACGTCAACGACTTCAACGCCTTCGGCCGCGTCTGGCGCGTGATGCTGCAGGCCGACGCGGACCACCGCCAGACCGTGGAGGACATCGCCAGTCTGCGCACGCGCAATGCGCGCGGCGAGATGGTGCCCATAGGCTCCATGGTCACCGTGGTGCCCAGCTTCGGCCCCGACCCGGTGCTGCGCTACAACGGCTTCCCGGCGGCCGATCTGATCGGCGACTCCGACCCGCGCGTGCTGTCCTCGGGCGAGGTGCTGGCCAAGCTCCAGGAGATCGCGCAGCGCACGCTGCCGCGCGGCATCGAGCTGGCCTGGACCGACCTGAGCTACCAGCAGGTGGAGCAGAGCAACGCCGCGGCCGTGGTCTTCGCCATTGCCGTGATGCTGGTCTTCCTGGTGCTGGCCGCGCTCTACGAAAGCTGGACGCTGCCGCTGGCCGTGATCCTCATCGTGCCCGTGTGCATCTGCGCGGCGCTGTTCGGCGTCTGGCTGGCCGGGGGGGACAACAACGTCTTCGTGCAGGTGGGCCTGGTTGTGCTGATGGGGCTGGCCTGCAAGAACGCCATCCTGATCGTGGAATTCGCGCGCGAGCTGGAGCTGCGCGGCGTGGGCATCGTCGATGCCGCGCTGCAGGCCTGCCGCCTGCGGCTGCGCCCCATCGTCATGACCTCGATCGCCTTCATCGCGGGGGCCGTGCCTTTGCTCATCGGTGGCGGCGCGGGCAGCGAGGTGCGCGCGGCCACGGGCGTGACCGTGTTCTCGGGAATGCTGGGCGTGACCCTGTTCGGCCTGTTCCTCACGCCGGTGTTCTACGTCACGCTGCGCCGGCTTTCGGGCCGCGCGCTGACGGGGCATGCGCCTGCGCATTCCACCGGGCCTGCCCAGCCCGCCTCCCTGGAGTCCCCACATGCCTGAGATACGCAAGTCCCTGAGCCGCCACGCGCTGGCGCTGGCATCCGCCGCCCTGGTGGGCGGCTGCGCGGTCGGCCCCGACTTCAAGGCGCCTGCGGCGCCGCGGGCCGCAGCGCAGTTCGCGCGGGCCGAGCCTGCACCGGCCACCCCGCAGGCCGAGCCCGATGCCGCCTTCTGGCGCCAGTTCCAGGACCCGCAGCTGACGCAACTGGTGGAGCGCGCGCTGGGCGACAACCAGGACCTGCAGGTGGCGCTGGCGCGGCTGGACGGTGCCCAGGCGCTGCTGCGCGAAAGCCGCTTCGACCAGCTGCCCACGGTCACGATGTCGGGCCGGGCCACGCAGCAAAAGCTCAGCGAGAGCGAGGCCTTCTATGGCCCGCGCAGCCAGCGCAGCTACACGGCCGGATTGGCCGCCAGCTGGGAGATCGACGTGTTCGGCCGCGTGCGGCGCAGCATCGAGGCGCGGCATGCCGACCTGCGCGCCGATGCGGCCGACCTGGCGGCCCTGCAGGTGGCCATTGCGGCCCAGGTGGCGGGCAGCTACGCCGACCTGCGCGGCTGGCAGCAGCGCCTGGCCTTGGCGCAGGCCAATGCGGCCAACCAGCAGGACACGCTGCGCCTGGTGCAGCTGCGCCTGGCGCACGGCAGCGGCACCGAGTTCGACCTGGCGCGCGCCCAGGCCCAGCTGGAGGCCACGCGCTCGCGCATTCCCGCGCTGCAGGCGCAGATCGCCATGGCGCAGCACCGGTTGGCCGTGCTCACGGGCCAGGTGCCCGAGGCGCTGATTGCCGTGCTGGATGTGCCTGCCGCCCTGCCGCAGCTGCCGCCGGCCATCGACCCCGGCACGCCGGCCGGCCTGCTGCGCCGGCGCCCGGACGTGGCCGTGGCCGAGGCACGGCTGCATGCGGCCACGGCACGCATCGGCGTGGCCACGGCCGACCTGTTCCCGCGCCTGTCGCTGGGCGGCCTGCTGGGCAGCACGGCGTTGCACGGCGGCTCGCTGTTCGAGGGCGCCAGCGCCCGCAGCAGCGTGTTCCTGGGCGTGGACTGGTCCTTTCTCGACGTGGGCCGCGTGCGGGCGCGCATCGCGGCCAGCGAGGCCGGCGCCCAGGCCGCGCTGGCCCAGTACCAGCAGACCGTGCTGCTGGCGCTGGAGGACACGGAGAACGCCCTTGTGCGCCTGCAGCGCACGCGCAGCGAAGACGCCCACCTGGCCCAGGCCGCCGAGCAGCGCCAGCGTGCCGAGCAACTGGCGCAGCGCCGCTACCAGCTGGGCAGCGTGGGCCTGTACGAAGTGCTGGATGCGCAGCGCGACCTGTATGCGGCCCAGGACGCGGCCGCCGACAGCCGTGCGCGCGGCCTGCGCGCCGCCGTGGCGCTGTACCAGGCCCTGGCCGGCGGCTGGGACGGAAAGCTGCCGCCGGCCTGAGCGTGCGGCGCGCATTGCCACAAGGGACGGCCAGGCGCCGTCCCTTTTTTCTTGTCCGGCGCACCCGGTGAAAACCACGAGGACCAGGGGCTTGCCTCATTTTTTTCTTATCGGATAATTTTCTCATTGGAAAAAAAATGGAGCAATGGATGATGGAAAGCCAGGTTCTGGATTTCGCCGTGATCGGTGCCGGCATGGCCGGCGCCTCCGTGGCCTGGCGGCTGGCCGGGGGTGGCGCCTCGGTGCTGGTGCTGGAACGCGAGCCGCAGCCCGGATACCACGCCACGGGCCGCTCGGCCGCCATGTTCATGGAGAGCTACGGCACTGCGCAGATACGCGCGCTGACACGCGCCAGCCGTGGCTTCTACAGCGCGCCTCCGGAAGGTTTTTGCGAACACGCGCTGCTGCAGCCGCGCAGCGTGCTCTACATAGGGACGGCCGGCCAGGAACCCCAGCTGGACGAGGCCCTGGCCATGTACCGCCGCGACGGCCTGCGCGCCGAGCGCATCGACGCGCGCCAGGCCTGCGCCCTGGTGCCCTGCCTGCAGGAGAGCCTGCTCGTGGGCGCCGTGCATGACCTGGACGCCATGGACATCGACGTGGCCGAACTGCACCAGGGCTTTCTGCGCGGCATGGCGCGTGCCGGTGCGCGGCTGCGCTGCGGCGCCGAACTGTCGGGCGCCGAGCGTGAGGTGGATGGTGATGGCCAGGGCCTGTGGACCCTGGTGCTGCAGGACGGGTCACAGGTCCGCGCCCGCGCCGTGGTCAATGCCGCAGGCGCCTGGGCCGATGCCGTGGCCCGGCTGTGCGGCGCGCGGCCGCTGGGCATCGAGCCCCGGCGCCGCTCGGCCTTCACCTTTGCCGCGCCCGAGGGCGAGGACATCCACGGCTGGCCTGCCGTGATCGGCGTGGACGAGAGCTTCTACTTCAAGCCCGATGCGGGCCAGCTGCTGGGCTCGCCCGCCAATGCCGATCCCGTGCCGCCGCACGACGTGGTGGCCGAGGAACTGGACGTGGCCATGGGCATAGACCGCATCGAGACACTGACCCGCCTGCGCATACGCCGGCCGCGCCATGTCTGGGCCGGGCTGCGCAGCTTTGCGCCCGACGACGACTTCGTGATCGGCTGGGATGCGCAGCGCGAGGGATTTTTCTGGCTGGCCGGGCAGGGCGGCTACGGCATACAGACGGCGGCCGGCGCCTCGGCCGCCGCGGCCGCACTGCTGATGCGCGAGCCGCTGCCCGCCGAGCTGCTGGCGCAGGGCGTCGATGCCCTGCGGCTGAGTCCGGCGCGCTTCGCGGCCTGACCCGTCATCCCTTTTTCACCTTTTCAGCCCCCGCAACACACAACAATCCAAGGAGACAGGCATGGGTGCATTCAAGGAAGTGAGCAGGATTGCCGGCGCCTTCGTCGGCGTCATCGTCGGGGCGGGCTTCGCCTCGGGGCAGGAGATATTGCAGTTCTTCGCGGGCTTTGGCGCCATCGGCCTGGCGGGCTGCCTGGTGGCGGCCCTGGCCTTCGTCTTCCTGTCCATGGCGTTCTCCACCATGGGCCAGCGCCTGCAGGCCGGCTCGCACAAGGAGGTGGTGCAGGCCCTTCTGGGCCGGCATGTGGGCATGGTGTTCGATGTGCTGATCACCTTCTTCCTGTTTGCCATCACGGTGGTCATGCTGGCGGGCGCAGGCTCGCTGCTGCACCAGTGGCTGGGCCTGCCCGAGGTCTGGGGCAGCGTGCTGGCCACCGTGGCCACGGTGCTCATCGTCTGCCTGGACGTGGGCCGGGTGATCGCCTTCATCGGCGCCGTCACGCCGCTGCTGGTGTTCATGACCGTGGTGGTCGCCGGCTACGTGCTGCTGACTCCCCACGGCGACATGGCCGCGCTGGAAGCCGCCGCCGCCTCCCAGCCCCGGGGCGCCGGCCACTGGCTGGTGGCCGCGCTGCTCTATGTTTCCTACAACGTGGTGGCAGGCATGCCCTTCCTGGTGATCATGGGCGGGCAGGCCAGCTCGCGCCGCGTGGCGCTGTGGGGCGGCGTGGCGGGCGGGCTGCTGCTGGGCCTGCTGATGCTGATGATCGCGGCCGCGATGTACTGGCGCATGGACACGCTGGGCGGTCTGTCCATGCCCATGCTCTCGCTGGCCACGCAGATCTCGCCCTGGCTGGGGCACCTGATGTCGCTGGTCATCTTCGGCATGATCCTCAACACGGCCGTGGGCATGCTCTATGCCTTCGTGGCCCGCATCCTGCCGGCCGGCACGCCGCGTTTTCGCTGGGGAACGGGCGTGGCGGGCGTGCTGGCCCTGGGCGGCAGCTTCGCGGGCTTCATCACGCTGGTGGGCATGGTCTACCCGGTCTATGGCTACATCGGCTTCGCCCTCATGGCCTGCGCGCTGGTGGGCTGGCTGCGCATGGGCCGCAGGCAGGCGCCCGGGGCCGGCCTGCGCGGCGCCTGACGGCCGGGCCTGACCCTAGAATCGGGCGGTCGCCAGCCCCGATCGCCCGCTTCATGCCCAGCCCCCGCACCAGATCCAGCCCCAGGTCCAGCCCCAGGTCCAGCACTCTCCCCACGCCGGACCAGGTCCTCGCCGCCGTGCTGCCGGGCGCCCGCACGGCCGCCGCCATGCCTGCGGGCAAGCACGAAGTGGGCGCCAAGCTGCGCAAGGCGCGCAAGGAGCGCGGCCTGACGCTGCAGCAGGTGGCCGAAAGCAGCGGGCTGGCCGTGTCCACCATCTCCAAGGCCGAGCGCGGCCAGATCGCGCTGAGTTACGAGAAGGTGCTCATGCTGGGCAACGCGCTGGACATCGACATGACGCGGCTGTTCATGGTCGGGGACGCCCAGCAGGCGGCCGGCGATACGCCCACCGTGGTCAAGGACTGCTTCGAGGACGTGCAGCGCTACGAGACCGACCAGTACCTCTACAGCGTGCTGTGCGGCGCCTTCCCGGGCAAGAAGATGCAGCCCCTGGTGGCCGTGATCAATGCGCGCGAGGCCGGGGAATTCTCGGAGACCATCCGCCATGCGGGCCAGGAGTTCGTGATGGTGCTCTCGGGCCGGGTGCGCATCCTGTTCGAGAACGGCGAATCGGTGGAGCTGGGCCGCCACGAGGCCGCATATTTCGACAGCGGCGTGGGCCATGTGTATGTGAGCCTGAGCCGCCAGCCGGCGCAAGTCGTCTCTGTCTGCACCTGAAATGGTTAGCACCCCCTGAGCGGCTGCGCCGCTTCCCCCTCTCTCGCTACGCGGGAGGGGGACGACACCCTCGGTGCGGGGCGGCGCGGCCGGCATAGGCCCTTCCTCGGTGTCTCTGGCGTGGGGGTGCGCTAGTTTCATAGGTCGCGCCTCTTGTTTGGGGCGCAGGCCGTTTTTCTGGGGGAATCCTCGTGCCCGGCACGGCCGCCCCGGAGTTCCTACAATCGCTGCCCATGAGCCTGCCCCAGTACACCCGCGCCAAAGAGCTTCCCGCCATCCTTGCCAAGCGCCTCGTCATTCTTGACGGCGCCATGGGCACCATGATCCAGCGCTTCAAGCTGGGAGAGGCCCAGTACCGGGGCCAGGGCTACACGGGCCCCGGCAGCGTGGGCGACCGCTTCAAGGACTTCCCGCATGACGTCAAGGGCAACAACGAGCTGCTGTCGCTCACCCGCCCCGACGTGATCCGCGACATCCACGACAAGTACCTGGCCGCCGGCGCCGACCTGATCGAGACCAATACCTTCGGCGCGACCACGATTGCGCAGGACGACTACCACATGGCCGATCTGGCGCGCGAGATGAATCTCAAGAGCGCCCAGCTGGCCCGCGCGGCCTGCGACAAGTACAGCACGCCCGGCCATCCGCGCTACGTGGCCGGTGCCCTGGGCCCCACGCCCAAGACGGCCAGCATCAGCCCCGACGTGAACGATCCGGGCGCGCGCAACGTGAATTTCGAGCAGCTGCGCCAGGCCTACCTGGAGCAGACGCTGGCGCTGATCGAGGGCGGCGCCGACGTCATCCTGGTCGAGACCATCTTCGACACGCTCAACGCCAAGGCCGCGCTGTTCGCGGTGGACGAGGCCTTCGAGCAAAGCGGCGAATGCCTGCCCATCATGATCAGCGGCACGGTGACCGATGCCTCGGGCCGCATCCTGTCCGGGCAGACGGTGACGGCCTTCTGGCACAGCGTGCGCCATGCCAACCCGCTGTCCATCGGCCTGAACTGCGCGCTGGGCGCGGCGCTGATGCGCCCCTACGTCCAGGAACTGAACAAGGCCGCGCCCGAGACCTTCATCAGCTGCTACCCCAACGCCGGCCTGCCCAATCCCATGAGCGACACGGGCTTTGACGAGACGCCCGAGGTCACCAGCCGCCTGGTGCACGAATTCGCGTCCGAAGGCCTGGTCAACATCGTGGGCGGCTGCTGCGGCACCACGCCGGACCACATCGGCGCCATCGCCAAGGCCGTGGGCAGCACGCCCACGCGCCGCCTGTTCTACCCGGAATCGGCCTGATGGCCCGGGCGGAGCCTCTGACATGAGTTCGCCGCTGCCGCCCGTCCCGTCCCCTGCCGCAGGGCTGCCGCTGCCAGTGGCGGCGCCTGTGCCCGGCCCGGCCGCTGGTGCGCCGGTGGCGCCACAGGCTCCGTCCGCTGCGGTGGCGCCGGCTTCCCCCGCGTCACCCACTTCCCCCGCTCCACCCGCGTCATCCGCGTCACCCTCCATTCCCGTCACGCCGCCAGCGGCCACGGCCGTGCGCTGGTCGCCCGAGATGCTGCAAAGCCTGCGCCTGCAGGCCTTCGAGCAATTGGTGGCCCAGCTGGCGCGCCAGGTCCAGTCCAGCCCCGGCGCGCCCGCGCCGCAGTGGCCGGCCAGCGGCGTGTCCGAGGCGCTGGGCCGGCTGCTGGAGGCCTTGCTGGCCCAGGTAGGTACTCAGCAGGGCCAGGCCCTGCAGCTGCTGGCAGCCCAGCCGGGTTCGGCGGCCTTGCTGCAGGCGCTGGCCGCCGGCACGACAGCTGGTGCAGCGGCAGGTACAGCGGCAGGTACAGCGGCGGCCGGAGGGCAAGCGCAGTCGTCCCAGAGTCCGCAGACGGGGACATCGGCCTCTGCCCAGGCCGGCGCTGCGCCGCAGGCGACATCTTCCTCGCCTGCACTGCAGGCCGCAGCCTCCCTGCAGCCCTCTGCTGCCGCAGTGACGCTGGCCGTGGCAGCCGCCAAGGCCAAGGTGGTGGATGCGCTGCTGGCCGGATCGGGGCTGGCGCCGCAGGCCGGTGCCAGCGCGCCTGGAGGTGTTGCAGGCGGCCCAACCCAGACCCTGCCCGCGCTGCAAAGCTGGTGGGTGCAGCAGGGCACGCTGCTGACGCCCCAGGGCGAGCGCGGCTTCACGCTGAGCCTGCAGGTGCCCCAGGCCTGGGCCCAGGCGCAGGGCGCGGCCATGGCGCTGGCGGCCGCATCGGCTTCCGCGCCGGGTGCGGCCCTTTTCACGGCGGCTGCGGCCCTGCCTGCGGGCGCTGCGCTGCCCTTGGCGGGCGCCCAGGCCGCGGAGCCGGGCCTGCGCCTGCCGCTGGATGCCTCGCTGCAATCGCTGGCCTCGGGGCCGGTGGCCGTGGTGGTGCAGCCGCGTGGCGCCGATGCGCTGCGCACCAGCGCCCTGCTGCTGCTGGAGCTGCAGCCGCTGCGCCAGCCGGGTGGCGCCATGGCGACGCCGGCCGGCCTGGCCTCGGTGGCTTCGCTGTCGCCTGCGCTTGCGCAGGAGGTGCAGCAGATGCTGCAGCAGCGCAACGATCCCTGGCTGCACATGGCGGCGGCCCAGGCCTCGGGCGCCTTGCCGCGCGAGCGCCGCGCCTTCGAGCACCAGTCGCATTTCTGCACCACCGAAGGCTGCCAGTACGAGGGCCGCGCACCCTGCGCCCAGCCTTTTTGCAGCGAGATGAACCGTCTCTGGGACGTGTCGCGCACCGAGCGCAGCCGCTGACGACCTGACCCCGTCCCGGGGCCGCCACGCTACGAAACTGACCGGGCCTGACGGTGGCGTGGCCATCGCCGGCCCCAGCTTTCATAATGCCGGCTGTCGTTCGCCATCTGCGCGGATGACGTCTTTGGCCGGGATGTGCAATGAATGTGCAGCGATCATGCTGCGATCTGCATCCTGGCTGCCTCCAAGTCGCTGCAAGCCACCAGCCCGCCGCGCACCTTCCAGCCACCTCTGTCGTGGCAACCCCCGTCGCCGTTTGCGCATGCCCCCGGGCCGCGCCGGTGTTGTGCCATCTTTCATTTCCAGGAACCCGTTCAGGATGCGTTGTACCTCCCGCTTGACCCTTGCTTCTCTCGCCGTTGCGGCTGCCCTGCCGGTGGCTGCCCAGTCATCTGCCACAGGCTCCAACGTCACCATCAGCGGTTATCTCGACGCTGGCGTGTTCCGGGATTTCGACAAGACCAGCAAGCTGGGCACGATTCAGCGCAGCAACCTGGCGATTGCCGGTTTCGAGGACCTGGGCGGTGGCCTGAAGGCCACCTTCCGGCTGAGCACGCGCTTCGACCTGGACACGGGCCTGACCGAGGACTATCCGAAGAAGCCCTTCTGGCATGACGAGTCCACCGTGGGCCTGCAGGGCAGCTGGGGCCATCTGCGCCTGGGCCGCGCGCTCAGCGCCATGTGGAGCCAGGAGTGGCAGTTCGACCCCTGGGGCAACTTCAACCGCATCGCCTCGCCCGCCTGGCACATGGCCCACTACCTGACGCCGACCGACCGCGCCAGCAACAACGGCTCGCCCGAGTACGGCCGCATGTCCAACGGCGTGTTCTACGATTCGCCCAAGTTCGGCGGCTTTTCGCTGCACCTGAGCGCCTCGCCCGAGCGCACCGAGGCGCCGGGCCGCCAGGGCCGTGCGCGCTCGGTGTCGGTCAACTACGACCAGGGCGCAGTGGCGGCCATGCTGGCGCACGAGCGCAACGGCAGCGGCGACACCGACCTGTACATGGGCGGCAAGTACCGCATCGGCACGGCAGCGGTGATGCTGGCCTATGACCGCAGCAAGTCGGGCACGCCCGGCACGGGGCCCGACAAGTCGCGCATGGTCTCGCTGGGCGCCACCTACGGCATCGGGGCGACCACGCTCAAGGCCAGCTATGCACGCCAGCGGCTGGACCGCGATACCAACAACATGCTGTCGCTGGGCGCCGAGTACGCGCTGTCCAAGCGCACCATGCTCTACACCAGCCTGGGACACCAGCGCTACGAGAACCAGAGCTCGCGCACGGCCTTCGGCGTGGGCATGGCCCATTCCTTCTGATCAATGCGCTTCCCAGCGGCCTGACTGGGCAGCGCTGGCGATCCTGGCCAGGCCTGGAGCCGGCATGGGCTGAGGGGTGGCGGGCAGGGCGGTGAGTTCCAGGCCTTGCTCCAGCTTGAAGACGCTCACGGCCTGCTGCAGGCCATAGGCCTGCTCCTGCAGGGAATGGGCGGCGGCGGCGGCTTCCTCGACCAGGGCGGCGTTCTGCTGGGTGACCTGGTCCATCTGCGAGATGGCCTGGTTGATCTGCTCCAGGCCCGCCGTCTGCTCGACGCTGGCGGCCGTGATCTCTCCCATGATGTCGGTCACGTTGCGCACGCTGCTGACGATGTTCTGCATGGTCTGGCCGGCCTGCGCCACCAGGGCCGATCCGGTGCTGACCTTGCCGTTGGAGTCCTCGATGAGCAGCTTGATCTCCTTGGCCGCATCGGCGCAGCGCCGCGCCAGGGCGCGCACTTCGGCAGCCACCACGGCAAACCCACGGCCCTGCTCGCCGGCACGCGCGGCTTCCACGGCCGCGTTGAGCGCGAGGATGTTGGTCTGAAAGGCGATGGCGTCGATCACGCCGATGATGTCGGCGATCTTGCGCGAGGAGGCATGGATGGCGCCCATGGTGTCCACCACCTGGGAGACCACCTCGCCGCCTTGCTGGGCGACGGCCGAGGCCGAGGCCGCCAGCTGGTTGGCCTGGCGCGCGTTGTCGGTGTTCTGACGCACCGTGACGGTGAGCTGCTCCATGGAGGCAGCGGTTTCTTCCAGCGAGCTGGCCTGGTGCTCGGTGCGCACCGATAGATCGTTGTTGCCCGAGGCGATCTGGCAGGAGGCCGTGGCGATCGAGTCCGTGCCATTGCGCACCTGCCGGACGATGTGGATGAGGCTCTGGTCCATGCGGTGCAGTGCGTGCAGCAGCTGGCCTGTTTCGTCGGTGGTGGTGGCCTGGATGCGGCGCGTCAGGTCGCCTTCGGCCACGGCCTGGGCCACGCCCAGGGCCTCGTTCAGCGGACGCGCCACGATGCGCGCCAGCGTGAGCGCCAGGGCCAGCCCCAGCAAAATGCTGGCTCCCAGCAGGCCGACCACCCAGATGCGTGCGCTGCGGTAGAGGGCGTTGGCATGGTCGTTGGCCTGCTGTCCGCCTTCATGGTCGATCTGCACCATGCGGTCGATCTGGTCATACAGGCGTCGGCTCAGCTCCAGCGATTCGCCCTGGGCCAGCACCAGGGCTTCGTCCTTGCGGCCATTGCGCGCCAGGGCCATGACCATGGCGTGCTCCTTGGCGTACTCGTTGCGCAGCCGGCCCAGTTCGTCGTAGGCGGCCTTCTCCGGCGCGGAGCTGATGAAGCTGGCGTAGTTGTCGTAGCTGGTCTGGGTCTTCTTCCACAGCTCGCCCATGATCCTGTCGAAGGCACCGATGTCCTGCTCGCTGGTGGATATCAGGTACTGCAGCTCGTTGACGCGGTAGCGGGCCGTGGTGGCGCGGATGTCGAGCAACATGCGTGATGAAGGCATCCAGCGCGTGGCGATATCGATGGACGCCTGGTTGATCCGGCTGAGCTGCAGCACGGCATAGAGGCCCACGAAGGTGGTCAGCGCCAGGACGGCCACGAAGGCCAGCAGCAGCTTGGAGGAGATCTTGAGATTGCGAAAGGCTTGCATGGCGAAGTCCTGTAGGCGTGTCCCTTGAACGGCAAGGGGGAAAAAGGCGTGCAGCAGGGCGCACCTTGCCTGCCGTGCAGAGCAAGGTGGAACGGGTATCAGCGAAAGAGAAAACGAGGCCCGCAGTGCCCGCTCAGGGGGGGAACCAGCCCGAGGTCCGGCAGATGCGGCCCTTGATGCGGGGCCTCATGGCGCAGGCCCTGTCCGTGCGCCTGCGCTGCGGCGGGCGCTTCGCGGGCATGCCGCAGCAGCGGGGAAGATGCAGGGGATTGCGAACCGTCCGCCTGCACCGTTTGGCACGCGGATACCCGCTGCAGCCAGGCGTTCGGCGGCGGCTGCCGCGCGCTGGGGGCGGGCATTGCGGGTAGTTGTCCTAGGGACTTCGGACAGGGAAAAAGTGGCTATCTGCATCTGTGGTGGGAATTATTTCCGCACCGTCTGAGGATGAGGATGCCCGCCATCTGATTTTGGATAGGACGTGTCCTAAAAGCCGTTTGCAGGCCCGCAGCCCAGCCATCCGCGTCTGCGGACGGCCGGTTTCAAGGCATCGGAAACTTCAGCGCACCAAGGCGCCCTGGGCCTGTCGCCAGTCGCTCAGACCACGCCCTTGACGCGCAGGGCCTGCAGCTGCTGCGCATCCAGGCCCAGGCGCTCGCGCAGCACCTCGTCCGTGTGCTGGCCCAGGGCCGGCGGCGCATGGCGCAGCGTGGTGGGCGTGTCCGACAGGCGCAGCGGGCTGGCCGTGGTCACCACGCGGTTGATGGTCTCGCCCGCAGGCGGCGTGGCGCCCGGATAGCGCTCCTGCTCCACGCGCAGGCCGCGCGCGCGCACCTGGGCATCGTCGAAGGCCTGGCCGATGTGGTTGATGGGGCCGCAGGGCACGGCCTTGTCCTCCAGCAGCGCGATCCACTCGGCCGTGGGCCGGCCGCGCGTGAGATCGGACATCAGCGGGATCAGCGCGTCGCGGTGGATGACGCGGCCGGCATTGGTGGCAAAGCGCTCGTCGCGCGCCCAGTCCACGCCGGCCGCCCCGCAAAAGCGCGCGAACTGGCCGTCGTTGCCGATGGCCAGCAGCATGCGGCCGTCGGCCGTGGGGAAGTCCTGGTAGGGCACGACGCTGGGGTGGGTGTTGCCCTGGCGGCCCGGCACATGGCCGGTGTTCAGGAAGCCCGCGCCCTGGTTGGCCAGCACGGCCATGGCTACGTCCAGCAAGGCCATGTCGATGTGCTGGCCCCGCCCCGTGTGGTGGCGCGCCTCCACGGCGCCCAGGATGGCCGTGGTCGCATACATGCCGGTGAACAGGTCGATCACGGCCACGCCCACGCGCAGCGGGCCGCCGCCGGGCTCGCTGTCGGCGCGGCCCGTGATGCTCATGAGGCCGCTCATGGCCTGCACCAGCAGGTCGTAGCCGGCGCGCGGCGCATAGGGCCCGGTCTGTCCGAAGCCCGTGACCGAGCAGTAGATCAGGCGCGGGTTCAGCGCGCTCAGCGAGGCGTAGTCCAGGCCGTAGCGCTTGAGGCCTCCGGTCTTGAAGTTCTCCACCACCACATCGCTTTGCATGGCCAGCTCGCGGATCAGCTGCTGGCCCTCGGCCGTGGACATGTCCACGGTGATCGATCGCTTGTTACGGTTGCAGGCCGCGAAGTACACGGCGTTGTCCGAGGGATTGCCTTGCGCATCGGGGAAGAAGGGCGGGCCCCAGTGGCGCGTGTCGTCGCCCTCGCCGGGCTTTTCGATCTTGATCACGTCGGCCCCCATGTCGGCCAGGTTCTGGGTGCACCAGGGGCCGGCCAGCACGCGCGAGAGGTCGAGCACGCGCAGATGGCCCAGCGCTCCTGCGGTCTGGGTGGCCGTGTTGTGGATGGGGCTGGGGGAGGGGGTTTCTGTGTGGTTCATGGACTGAGGCGGCTATCCCGGGCAGATGGGCCCATGCTACGGCGCGCGGGCCTGCTGCGGCTTCGCATTTGTGAAAGCGCGCGTTCGCGCACGGGCCGGCACTGCGGTTTGTACTGACGCGCGCGGCTCAGTGCCGGAGCCTGCGGCTTTCTACAATGCCGGATGGCCATGCATTTCGATCTTGTGGATCTGCGCCTTATGGTGCACATCGCCGACGCCAACAGCATGACGCGTGGCGCGGAACTTTCCTTCATCTCCCTGCCGGCGGCCAGCACCCGCATCAAGAACCTGGAAGAGAGCATCGGCACCAAGCTGCTGTACCGCACCAGCCAGGGCGTGACGCTGACGCCGCCGGGCCAGGCCTTCGTCACCCATGCGCGCATGGTGCTGGGCCAGATCGAGCACCTGCGCGGCGACATGCAGGAGTACGTGCGCGGCATCAAGGGCCATGTGCGGGTGTTTGCCAACACCACCTCGCTGGGCGAGTTCCTGCCGCCCGTGCTGCGCCACTACCTGCGCCGCAATCCCGACGTGAACATCGACCTGCGCGAGCGCCTGTCGCACGACATCGTGCGTGCCGTGACCGAGGGGCAGACCGACATCGGCATCGTCGCCGGCCTGGTGCGCACCGAGAACCTGGAGACCCTGCCCTACCGCCGCGACCGCCTGGTGCTGGTCGTGCCGCGCGGCCATGCGCTCGATGGCGAGATGCAGATGGCCTTTGCCGACACGCTGGACCTGGACCATGTGGGCCTGCACGAATCCAGCGCCATCCATGCCTTCCTGCGCCAGGCCAGCGACCAGTTGCACCGGCCCATCAAGCAGCGCATCCAGGTGGGCAACTTCGAGACGGCCTGCCGCATGATCGAGTCCGGCGTGGGCGTGGGCGTGCTGCCCGAATCGGCCGCCAGCCGCCATGCGCATTCCATGGACATCGCCATCGTGCCGCTGTCCGATGCCTGGTCGGTGCGCGAGATGCAGATCTGCGTGCGCAGCCTGGAGGCCCTGCCGTCCTTCGCCCAGGAGCTGGTGGAGCTGCTGGTGGCCGACGCACAGGGCCGGCTCACGCTGGAGTAGCGGCCGGCCAACAGCAGCCCGCCGACAGCCGCCCGTTCAGTCGGCCTGGGCCGTGTCCCGGTCCAGCGTGGTCGGTGCCAGCCAGTATTTGAAGGTGCCGGTGGCCGTGGCCACCAGCTTGCCGTCCTCGTCCAGCAATTGCGCCGCGCAGCTGCACAGGCTGCGGCTGGCGTGCACCACCCAGCCTTCGGCCAGCAGCGCGCCCTTGCCCGGGCGGTGGAAGCGGCTGCTCATCTCCACCGTCACGGCGGTCTGCGATGGCGCACCGGGCAGCTCGCCCGCGGCGCGCGACATCACGGAGTCCAGCAGCGTCATGAGCACGCCGCCATGCGCGGCGGGCAGCTGGTTGAGCAGTTCCTCGCGCATGTGGGGCAGGCGCACATGGACCTTGCCGGGCGGCGCGGGCACCTGCGAGGCGCCGATCAGCCGCATGAAGGCATTGCGGTCGGGGGCCGGTGCGCTCATGCGGCGCGCGCCTCGCGCACCATGTTGCGCGCGATGATGACCTGCTGGATCCGTGTCGTGCCTTCGTACAGGCGGAACAGCCGCACGTCGCGGTAGAAGCGCTCGATGCCGAACTCGGCCAGGTAGCCCGAGCCGCCCAGGATCTGCACGGCGCGGTCGGCCACGCGGCCCACCATCTCGGTGGCGAACATCTTGCAGCACGAGGCCTCGGTGGAGACGTTGCGGCCCTCGTCGCGGCGGCGCGCGGCGTCGATCACCATGCACTCGGCCGCATACAGCTCGGCCTGGCTGTCGGCCAGCATGGCCTGCACCAGCTGGAACTCGCAGATGGGCTGGCCGAACTGCTTGCGCTCCAGCGCATAGTTCAGCGCGTCGCGCAGGATGCGCTGCGCCACGCCCACGCTCACGGCCGCGATGTGGATGCGGCCCTTGTCCAGCACCTTCATGGCGGTCTTGAAGCCCTGGCCTTCCTTCAGGCCGATGAGGTTGGCCGCCGGCACGCGCACGTTGTCGAAGAACACGTCGCAGGTGTGAGCGCCCTTCTGGCCCATCTTCACGTCGTTCTTGCCGAAGCTGATGCCTGGCGACTTCGCATCCACGATGAAGGCCGAGACGCCGCCCGCGCCCTTGTTGGCCGGGTCGGTGCGCGCCATCAGCGTGAACATGCCCGCATGCGGCGCGTTGGTGATGAAGCGCTTGTTGCCGTTGACCACGTAGTGGTCCCCATCCCTGATGGCGGTGGTGCGCAGCGAGGCCGCGTCCGAGCCCGCCTCGGGCTCGGTCAGCGCGAACGAGGCCATGATCTCGCCCGTGGCCAGCTTGGGCAGCCAGGCCGCCTGCTGCTCGGGCGTGCCGTCGATGAGGATGCCCTGCGAGCCTATGCCCACGGTCGTGCCGATCACCGAGCGGAAGGCCGGCGCGGTCTGGCACAGCTCGAAGAGCACGCGCACCTCTTCCTCCATGGTCAGCTCCAGCCCGCCGAACTGCTCGGGGATGGTCATGCCGAACAGGCCCAGGTTGCGCATCTCCTGCACGATGGACTCGGGAATTTCGTCGGTCTCGGCCACTTCGTTCTCGGCGGGCACCAGGCGCTCGCGCACAAATCGGCGCACGCTGTCCAGCAGGGCTTCGAGGGTTTCTTGGTCGCGGATCATTGCGGTGTGCTTCCTGTGCGGTTCAGAGGGTTTCGGCGGTTCCCAGCACCGCCGTGGATTGGCTGGATAGCGTGCCGCCATTGCCATGGACCACGGCCGTGCGGTGGCGTCCCAGCTGGCGCTGGCCGGCCTCGCCGCGCAGCTGGCGCACGGCCTCGATCAGCGCAAAGATGCCGTACATGCCCGGGTGCACGCAGGACAGGCCGCCGCCGTTGGTGTTGACGGCCAGCCGCCCGCCGGGCGCGATGCCGCCCTTGGACACGAAGGCGCCGCCCTCGCCCTTGGCGCAAAAGCCCAGGTCCTCCAGGAACAGCAGGGTGTTGATGGTGAAGGCGTCGTAGACCTGGGCCATGTCCATGTCGGCAGCGGTGAGCCCGGCCATGGCAAAGGCCTGGGCGCCAGACTGCGCGGCGGCCGTGGTGGTCAGGTCGGGCATGCAGGAGATCTGGCGGTTCCAGATGGCGGTGGCATTGCCCAGCACGTAGACGGGGGGGCGCGGCAGGTCGCGGGCGCGCTCGCCGCGCACCAGCACGATGGCGCCCGCGCCGTCCGTCACCAGGCAGCAGTCGCGCACGCTCAAGGGGCTGGCGATGGGGCGGGCCGAGAGCACGTCCTCGATGGTCAGCGGGTCGCGCATGAAGGCTTCGGGGTTGAGCTGGGCCCAGGCACGCGCGGCCACGGCCACCTCGGCCAGTTGCTCGCGCGTGGTGCCGAACTCGTGCATGTGGCGCGCGGCCGCCAGCGCATAGGCGGTCACGGGCAGCACGGGCTCGTAGGGGAACTCGTAGGGCTGCGGGTCCAGGAAACGCCGCGCCGCCTGGCCTTCCTTGCGGCCGAAGGTGGCCGAGCGCTGGGCGCTGCCGTAGCACACCAGCACGGCCTTGCACTGGCCGGCCTCCAGCGCGCGGATGGCGGGCAGCAGGTGGGCGATGAAGCTGCTGCCGCCGATCATCGTGCCGTCCACATAGGTGGGGTTGATGCCCAGGTGCTCGATCACGGGCATGGTCCACATGCTGGCGTTGACGCTGCAGGTGGCCAGGCCGTCGATGTCCTGCATGGTCAGGCCCGCATCGGCCACGGCCGCATGGGCGGCGCGCACCAGCAGGGTCATGTCGTCCATGCCGGGTGCCTCGCCGCAGCCATAGGTGGCGGCGCCGGCAATGGCCACGCGCCCGCGCAGCGGGCGGTTCACGGCGGCGGCGTCCAGGGTGGATTGGGGGATGCGGGCGCTCATGCTGCACCTCCCTGCGATCCCTGTGCCGCCTGTCCGAGCGCGGGCTGGAACAGCACCAGGCCGCGTCCGTCCTTGCTCGCCACATGGGCGCTCACGCGCTGGCCTATGCGCACGTCGGCCGGCGCAATGCCTTCGACGCGGCCCATCATGCGCACGCCTTCGTCCAGGTCGATCAGGGCCACGTTGTAGTCGCCACCGGCATCGCTCTTGCGCGCGACGGTGCTGGTGGAGTAGACCGTGCCCTGGCCGCTGGCGCGCACCCAGCGCAGCGGGCTGGCGCCGCAGTGCGGGCACAGCTCGCGCGGGGTGAAGACATGGCGCGTGCATTGCGTGCACTGCTGTATGCAGAAGCGGCCGGCATCGAGTTCGGCCTGGTAGTGGGTCTGTGCGCTCAGGTGCATGGGCGGTGTCTCCGTTCTCGGTGTTCTTGGCGCTGCACCCGGCACGCGGGCGCAGCGGCTGTCCGCCAGCATGCCCGCATCGCGGGGCCGCTTCAATTCGCCAATCTGGAAGGGTGGCTTCACCAGTGCCGGCGCCCGGCTGTCAACCCAGGGTTGCTGCCTAGGCGGGCCGGCGGGCACGGCTGCTATGGTGTTTATGCATTCCCGGCCTTTTCTTCATACCCGCCCTGCGCCGCCTGCCGGCGCACCGAGGGCGCGCCGCTGCTTTGGCACAGCGTGGCGCCACAGGAAGGCCGGCAATGGCGCGCCGCACCCCGGCCCGTTCTCCGCTGTCGATCCCCACCCACCCAGGAGGTTTTTGCACATGACGGATACGCTGATCAAGGTGGACCTGAACCGCCCGCCCACCGACAACGAAAGAGTCCACAACCGCTGGCACCCGGACATTCCCATGGCCTGCTGGGTCCAGCCCGGCGACGACTTCATCCTGGAGACCTACGACTGGACCGGCGGCTTCATCAAGAACAACGACAGCGCCGACGATGTGCGCGACATCGACCTGACCACGGTGCACTACCTGTCCGGACCCGTGGGCGTGAAGGGCGCCCAGCCCGGCGACCTGCTGGTGGTGGACCTGCTGGACATAGGCGCCAAGCCCGACAGCCTCTGGGGCTTCAACGGCTTTTTCTCCAAAAACAATGGCGGCGGCTTCCTGACCGACCATTTCCCCTCGGCCCAGAAATCGATCTGGGACTTCAAGGGCATGTTCACCAGCTCGCGCCATATCCCGGGCGTGAACTTCCCCGGCCTCATCCATCCCGGCCTCATCGGCTGCCTGCCTGACCGGCCCATGCTGGAGATGTGGAACGAGCGCGAGCGCGCCCTCATCGCCACCGACCCCGACCGCGTGCCCGGCCTGGCCAACCCGCCGTCGGCCGGCACGGCCCACATGGGCCAGATGCGCGGCGAGGCCCGCGACAAGGCCGCCGCCGAAGGCGCGCGCACCGTGCCGCCGCGCGAGCACGGCGGCAACTGCGACATCAAGGATCTGTCGCGCGGCGCCAAGGTGTTCTTCCCCGTCTATGTGGATGGCGCCGGCCTGAGCGTGGGCGACCTGCACTTCAGCCAGGGCGATGGCGAGATCACCTTCTGCGGCGCCATCGAGATGGCGGGCTGGGTGCACATGAAGGTCTCGCTGATCAAGGGCGGCATGGCCAAGTACGGCATCAAGAACCCCATCTTCAAGCCCAGCCCCATCACGCCGCGCTATGACGACTACCTGATCTTCGAGGGCATCTCGGTGGACGAGAGCGGCAGGCAGCACTACCTGGATGTCAACGTGGCCTACCGCCAGGCCTGCCTGAACGCCATCGAATACCTGAAGAAATTCGGCTACAGCGGCGCCCAGGCGTATTCCATCCTGGGCACGGCGCCCGTGCAGGGCCATATCAGCGGCGTGGTGGACGTGCCCAACTCCTGCGCCACGCTGTGGCTGCCCACGGGCATCTTCGACTTCGACATCAACCCCAACGCCGCAGGGCCGGTCGTCCAGTTCGACGGCAGCATCGACATGCCCCTGTCCCCCGACCTGCGCTGACGCCAAGGAGTCCGCCCATGCCCACCTACGACTATGACTGCGTGCAATGCGGCGGCTTCGAGGCCCTGCGGCCGCTGCGCCTGCGCGACGAGCCCGCGGCCTGCCCCGGCTGCGGCACGGCGTCCGCGCGCGTGCTGGCCGCCGCGCCCCGGCTGGCGCTGATGGCCGACGGCACGCGCCGCGCCATGGACACCAACGAGCGCGCGCGCCACGAGCCCGCCAGCTCGCGCGACTATGACCATGGCTATGCGCGCTTCAAGCACCCGGCAGGCTGCGGCTGCTGCGGATCGGGGCGGCGCAGCGCCACGGTGACGGCACCCAACGGCGCAAAGTCCGCGCCCTCGCGGCGGCCCTGGATGATCAGCCACTAGGCTGCATCGGAGTGGGCCGCTTCCCAGGGTTTCCACCGCTTGGGAGCCCTGGAAGCGCGCCTTCCACATTCGCGAAACACGGCGCAGGCCGGCTTGCCCAGAATGGGCCGCGCGGCAAGCCGCCGCCCGTTGCCCGGAGTTTCGCCATGCCCCCGTCTTCCCTCCCATCCTCTTGCCCGTCTTCCTTTTCGTCGCAGCGCCGCCGCCTGCTGTCCGCCGGCGGCGCGCTGGCTGCCAGCAGCCTGCTTCCCGCAGCCCGGGTGGCCCATGCGGCCGATGCCTGGCCCACGCGGCCCGTGCGCTTCATCGTGCCCTTTCCGCCCGGCGGTCCCGTGGACACCACGGCGCGCGCCTTCACCCAGAAGCTGGGCGAGATCTGGCAGCAGCCCAACCTGGTGGACAACCGTGCGGGCGCCGGCGGCATGGTGGGCGCGGCCCTTGCGGCCAAGGAGCCTGCCGACGGCTACACGCTGTTCGTGGGCTCCATCCACCATGCGGTGAACCCGGCGCTGCAGCCGAAGATGACCTACGACATAGAGCGCGACTTCGCGCCCGTGAGCTTTGCGGCCATGTTCCCGGTCTTCCTGGTGGCCCATCCCTCGGTGCCCGCCAGCAATGTGCGCGAGCTGATCGCGCTGGCCAAGTCCGGCAATGGCCTGAGCTTCGGCTCCTCGGGCAATGGCGGCGGCACGCACCTGGCTGGCGAGCTTTTCAACATGCATGCAGGCATCAAGCTGCAGCACATTCCCTACAAGGGCAGCGCGCCGGCCATGAACGACCTGCTGGGCGGCCAGGTGCAGCTGATGTTTGCCGATGCGCCCAGCGCGCTGCAGCACATCAAGTCCGGCCGCATCAAGGTGCTGGGCGTGGCCAGCCGCCAGCGCTCGGCCATGCTGCCCGAGGTGCCCACCATTGCCGAGTCGGGCCTGCCCGAGTACGAGGCCTATTCCTGGGCCGCGCTGTTTGCGCCGGCCCGCACACCGCCCGCCGTGCTGGCGCGCATCAACGCCGACTTCAACACCGCGCTGCGCGATGCCGCCGTGCGCCAGCGCCTGCTGACGGCGGGCGCCGAGGCCGACCCCGGCACCCAGCAGCAGATGCGCGAGCGCCTGAGCAGCGAGCTGCGCAAATGGGCCCAGGTGGTCAAGGTGGCCGGCATCCAGGCGGACTGAGCGCGGCGGCGGGCCGGAGTCGGGACAAACCCGGCTTCGCAGCGCTGCAACCCCGCCTTTCGCAATCGCGCATAGCCGGGCCGCTATGGCCTGCTTAGGCTTGCCTCCGGTATCCAGAAAAACAACCCCGAGACAAGGAGACGGATATGCGGAAAGGCTTGATGCGAGGCGGCTTGACCAAGGCGCGCGCTGCCGGCTGCGCGCTGGGCGCCGGCCTGCTGTGGACGGCGGCGGCGCAGGCGCAGCAGATATCGGACGATGTGGTGCGCATCGGAGTGCTCAGCGACATGTCGGGCCTGTACGCGGACACGGCGGGGCGCGGCTCCGTCGAGGCCGCGAAGATGGCCGTGGCCGACTTCGGCGGCCAGGTGCTGGGCAAGAAGATCGAGGTGGTCTGGGCCGACCACCAGAACAAGGCCGACGTGGGCGCCACCCATGCGCGCACCTGGTTCGACCGCGACGGCGTGGACCTGATCGTGGACATCAACAACACGGCCGTCGCCATCGCCGTCAACAACCTGGCGCGCGAGCGCGGCAAGATGGTGATCAACACCGGCGGCGCCTCGGACATCCTCACCAACGAGCACTGCGCGCCCACGGCCATCCACTACACCTACGACAGCTATGCGCTGGCCAATGGCGCGGTGCGCGGCATCCTGGCCCAGGGCAAGAAGGACTGGTTCATCCTGGGCGTGGACTATGCCTTCGGCAAGGCCATGACGGCCAACGTGACCGACTTCCTCAAGGAAGGCGGTGGCAAGCTGGTGGGCACCACCTTCCATCCGCTCAACGCCAGTGATTTCTCGTCCTTCCTGCTGCAGGCCCAGGCGTCCAAGGCCTCGGTGATCAACCTGGCCAATGCCACCAGCGACACGGTCAACGCGATCAAGGCCGCGCACGAGTTCGGCATCGCGCCCAGGCAGACCCTGGTGCCCAGCCTGCTGTTCATCAACGACGTGCATGCGCTGGGCCTGCGCTACGGCCAGGGCATGGTGCTGACCACGGGCTTTTACTGGGACCGCACCGAGGCCACGCGCGCCTGGTCGCGGCGCTTCTTCGAGAAGATGAAGAAGATGCCCTCCATGATCCATGCGGGCGCCTACTCGGCCGTCACCAACTACCTCAAGGCCGTGCAGGCCACCAGGGGCGACGACGGCAACGCGGTGGCGCGCCAGCTCAAGCAGATGCCCATCGAGGACTTCTTCGCCCAGAACGGCAAGGTGCGCGAGGACGGCCGCATGGTGCACGACATGTACCTTGTGCATATCAAGAAGCCCGAGGAATCCAGATACCCCTGGGACTACTACAAGGTGCTCTCCACCATCCCCGGTGACGAGGCCTTCCGCCCGCTGTCCAAGAGCAGCTGCAAGCTGGTGAAGACATCATGAAGACACGCGCCGCCGTACTCACGAGAACGGGCGCAGCCGCGCCCTATGCCGACAGCCGCCCGCTGGAGATCTGGGAGGTGGACCTGGCGCCGCCCGGCCCCGGCGAGGTGCTGGTCAAGGTGGCCGCCGCAGGCGTGTGCCACTCCGACCTGTCCATCATCAACGGCGACCGTCCGCGCGACACGCCCATCGTGCTCGGCCACGAGGCCGCAGGCGTGATCCAGGCGCTGGGCGAGGGTGTGACCGACCTGGAGGTGGGCGACCACGTGGTCATGCTCTTCGTGCCCGGCTGCGGCAACTGCCAGCCCTGCGCCGAAGGCCGGCCCGTGCTGTGCGAGCCCGCAGGCCAGGCCGGCGTGGCGGGCACCCTGCTGTCGGGCGCCAGGCGGCTGTCGCGCAATGGCCAGCCCATCTCGCACTTCGTCGGCGTCTCGGCCTTTGCCGAGCATGCCGTGCTCTCGCGCCGCGGCGTGCACCGCATCGACAAGTCGGTGCCGCTGGAGCTGGCCGCGCTGTTCGGCTGCGCCGTGATGACCGGCGTGGGCGCGGTGGCCAATACCGCCAGAGTGAGCCCCGGCCAGAGCGTGGCCGTGGTGGGGCTGGGCGGCGTGGGCCTGTCCTCGGTGATGGGCGCGGCGGCGGCGGGCGCGGCCCGCGTGGTGGCCGTGGACCTCAATGCCGACAAGCTGGCCATGGCGCGCGAATTCGGCGCCACCGATATCGTCAACGCTGGCGACGAGGATGCCGTCAAGCAGGTGCGCGAGCTGACAGGCGGCGGCGTGGACCATGCCTTCGAGATGGTGGGATCGGCCAAGGCACTGGAGATGGCCTACCGCATCACGCGGCGCGGCGGCCAGACCGTGACGGCGGGCCTGCCTTCCAGCGCCCAGGCGATCAGCCTGCCGGTCTGGCACCTGGTGGCCGAGGAGCGCACGCTCAAGGGCTGCTACATGGGCAGCTGCGTGCCGCGCCGCGACATCGACCGCTACCTGGCCCTGCATGCGGCCGGCAGGCTGCCCGTGGACCGCCTGGTCACCGGCCACCTGACGCTGGACCAGATCAACGAGGGCTTCGACCGCCTGGCGCGTGGCGAGGCCATACGCCAGATCATCCGCATGGATGCCTGAGGTCAGGCTGATCAGCGCGGACCGGGGCTGCTGCTGCGGCTGTGTCCAAGCCAAGCACGGCGGTCAGGTGCCGTCGGGCAGCAGCTGGTTTTCCCAGCCGGTCAGCCGCTCGATGGCACGGGCCACCTGCAGGATGCGGGCCTCGTCGAAGTAGCGACCCACCACCTGCACGGCCAGCGGCAGGCCTTGCGGCGACAGGCCGACCGGCACGCTGATGGCCGGGTGCCCGGTCACGTTGAAGGCATGGGTCTGCACCGGCCAGTGGCGGAAATGCGGCATGGGATCGAAGCGCGGCGCCGTATCCAGGGTGATGGCGGTCAGCAGCACGTCGCAGCGGTCCAGTGCCGCGTCCACGCGGGCCGCCAGCATGCGGCGCACGCGCAGGGCGTTCAGGTAGTCCTCCGAGGACACGGTGGCGCCCAGCAGCAGCCGCGCCGCCGTGAGCTCGCCATAGTCCAGCGGGCGCGAGCGCAGGTCCTGCGCATGGATGGTGAACATCTCGGCACTGAGGATGACGCGGCCGGCCGCCAGGAACTGCTGGCTGTGGGGCAGGCTCACGTGGATGGGACGGGCGCCGGCCTCGGCCAGCAGCGCGGCCGTGCGGTCGAAGGCCGACAGGAACGTGGGCGACGCCTGGGGCGACGACTGGAAGTGGTCCTGCGGCACGCCGATGGTCAGGCCCTTCACGCCCTGCTCAAGCCCCGTGCAGTAGTCGTCCACGGGTTCGGTGGAGCTGGCCGGGTCCAGCGGGTCGTGACCGGCCAGCACCTGCAGCGCGATGGCCGCATCCTCCACGCTGCGCGACAGCGGGCCGCAGTGGTCCAGCGTCCAGGCCAGCGGAAACACGCCGTGCTTGGAGACGCGGCCGTAGGTGGGTTTCAGCCCCACGGCGCCGCACCATGCGGCCGGTATGAGGATGGAGCCGCCCGTGCAGGTGCCCAGGGCCAGCCGCGTGAAGCCCGCCGCAATGGCGGCGCCCGAGCCCGATGACGATCCGCCCGGGATATGGGCCAGGTCCCAGGGATTGCGGGCCGCGGGAAAGGGCAGGTCGGGGCTGGGCGCGCCGATGGCGAACTCGTGCGTTGCCAGCTTGCCCAGGATGACGGCGCCGGCATCGCGCAGGCGCCGCACCGGCGTGGAATCCTCCTCGGGCACATAGTCCAGGCTCAGCCAGGACTGGCAGGTGGTCGGCAGGCCGGCCACGTCGTAGACGTCCTTGATGGCCACGGCAATGCCGTGGAGCAGCGGCAGGTCGGCGCTTTCGGCGCGTGCCATGTCTGCGCTGCGCGCAGCCTCCATGGCACCGCTGGCATCGAGATTGGTGAAGGCATGGATGTCGATGTCCATGGCGCGGATGCGTCCCAGCGCCGACCGGGTCAGCAGCTCCGAGGTGGTCTTGCCGGCGCGCAGCGCGCTGGCCATCTGCCGTATGGAAAGTTCAGGACTGCCGCGCATGGTTGCTCTGACGGGAAATGGTGGTGTGGATGTGCGAGGGACCCGCCTCATGCGCCAGTTCGTTGACGAGGCCGCGGTGCTCCATCAGCAGCTGGTGCTCCGCCAGGATGGGGCCCAGCCGCTCGAAGGGGATGTCGATGCCGTGCTTTTTCAGCGCATTGAGCAATTCGTGCAGCGCATTGACATCGGGCCCTGCCAGTTTCTGCGGCGAAGGGGGTATTTCAGATTTTCGCGATGCCGGCATCACTGACCACCTTTCTCCATTTTCTGGCGTCGTCGGATACGAATGCCTTGGTGCCGCCCACGGATTTCCAAAGGGGAATGCTGCCAAGCTCCATGAATTTGCGCTGCACCTTTTCATCGGCCAGGATATTTTTCATCTGTGCATTGATGGCGTTCACTATCGCGGCCGGCGTGCCCTTGGGTGCCATGAGCACATTCCATGCGGTCTCGTTGAAATTGCCGAGCCGGGCCGGGCTTTGCTCGCTGAGCGTCTGCCAGTCGGGCATGAGGGGCGAGCGCTCGCGCGTGGCCACGCCCACGCGATTGACCTTGCCCTGGCTCACATACTGCTTGGCCGTGATCAGCAGGTCGAAGGCGATATCGACCTGGCCGCTGACCAGGTCGGCCATCATGGGCGCGGCGCCCTGGTAGGGGATGTGCAGCATGCGTATGTCGGCGGCCAGGCTCAGGGCCTCGGCCGCCATGTGGCCCGCGCTGCCATAGCCCGGCGTGGCATAGGTCAGCTTGCCGGGGCTGCGCCGCGCCAGCTCGATCAGGTCCTGCACCGACGACAGCTGCAGGCCCGGGCGTGTGATGAGCACCAGGGGACTGTCGTTGATGGTGGAGATGGCTTCCAGGTCGTTGACCACGTCATACCCGGCCTGCGTGTACAGCGCGCCCGAGATGGTCTGGGCCGTGGTGCAGATCAGCAGCGTATATCCATCGGGACGGGCCTTGGAGACCTGGCGCGCGCCGATGTTGCCCGAGGCGCCAGGGCGGTTTTCCACCACCACGTTGACGCGCAGGCGTTGTGCAAGCTCCTTGGCGATGATGCGCCCCACGACATCAGTGCCACCGCCTGCCGGGAAAGGTACAACCAGCGTGATCTGCCGGTCTGGCCAGGCCGCATGAACCAGGCTGGCAGCGACCAGGAAAATACCTCCGAGAAACAGGCTGAGGATTCTTTTCATGGGCTTGATTCATAGGGTTGCGGGGGAGAGGATGCATGCCCTGTGCAGATCCGGGCCGACACGCCGGGATGCATCTCACGATGGATCCGGTAACTGCAGCCAAGGCCAAGGCAGGCGAAAAAATACGGAATTTGTCAAAACTATTGAAACATTGAGTGCCATAGTTTTACATCATGATGAATGGGGTGCAAGGCCTGCGGATGCGCAATGTAGGGGTGTTGCATCCATGCTGCAGAGGCCGGTTCCGGAAGGCAGTGGCGCGTGCGCACATCCGGGCTTGGGGCAGGGAAGGGGCAGGGCAAGGCAAAGGTTGCACCGGCAGCGGTGGCCGGCGCAACTGCTGGGCGGCCCGGGCTCAGGAAACGCGCAGCGCCTGTTCCTGCAGCAGGCGCTTGAGCACCTTGCCGTTGGGGCTGGTGGGCAGCTCGGACAGGGGCACGATGCGGGCGGGCAGCTTGTAGGGCGCCAGCCGTTCGCGCAGGTGGGAGCGTGCTGCGGCGCTGTCCAGCGTGGCGCCGGGCTGCAGCTCGACAAAGGCGATGACCTCCTCGTTGCCATCGCCCTCGGGCCGCCCGACCACGGCGCTGCGCTGCACGCCGGGCAGCTCGTTGAGCGCCAGTTCCACCTCTGCCGGATAGACGTTGAAGCCCGAGCGGATGATCATTTCCTTGAGCCGCCCCACCACGAAGAGCGCGCCGTCGGCATGCAGCTCGCCCAGGTCGCCGCTGGCGTACCAGCCGCCCTCGCGCATCACGGCGGCCGTGGCCTGGTCATCGCGGAAGTAGCCGTGCATCAGGCCGCGCCCGCGTATCCACAGCTCGCCGCGCTCGCCCACCGGCAGGCTGCGGCCCGTGGCCGGGTCCACGGCGCGCACCTCGGCGCCTTCCACCACGTAGCCCGCGCTGGTGTCGGGCCGCTGCTCGCCCTGTCGTGTGAGGTGGACCGACCCTGCGTATTCCGACAGGCCGTAGCCATGGTGCAGCGCCCGGCCGAAGGCGGCCTCCACGCGCTTTTTCAGCGTCAGGTCCAGCGGGCCGGCGCCGGTATAGACATAGCGCAGCGCAGGCGCCTGCGGGTGGGCAATGCCCTGCTCCTGCAGATAGGCCAGCAGGCGCGCGTACAGCGCAGGCGGCCCCTGCAGCTGGGAGATGCCGTGGCGGGCCAGCGCTCCCAGAAGATCGGCGGGGTCGAACTGCGGGCGCATCACCATCTGCGCGCCCGCATGCAGCGAGGCCAGCAGCACCGTGCCCAGCCCGAAGATGTGGGTCATGGGCACGAAGGCGTAGCTGCGGTCCTGCGGACCCAGGCCGCGCGATGCGGCCGAGACGCGCGCGAACAGCGTCAGCGCGTCATGCCCCACCATCACGCCCTTGGGCGTGCCCGTGGTGCCCGAGGTGAAGATCAGCGCTGCCACCTCGTCCTGCAGCGCGCCGGATTCGGCCACGGCCTGCGCGCGCACGGGGCTGTGCTGCATGCCGGCCAGGGCCGAGTCGCCTGCGCCAAAGCGCCGTGCGTGGCCGCTGGCGCTGTCCGATGCGGCCGAGGTGAAATACACCACGCGCGCATCGGCCTTGGCCGCAAAGGCATCGATCTCGCCAGGCGCCATGCGCGCGTTCACGCCGCAGGACCAGGCGCCCACGCGGCTGCAGGCCAGGATCAGCGCCGCATGCTCGGGGCAGTTCTCGGCCACGACCAGCACGCGGTCGCCGGGCCGCACCTGCAGCGCGCGCAACTCGGCCTCGGCCGTGTCCGCCAGCGCGCCCAGGTCGGCAAAGCTCAGGCTGCTGCCGTCGGGCAGGTGGATGAAGGGACGCTGCGGCGCTTCGGCCAGCCAGCGGTCCAGCAGATGGTGTATTCGTTGATTCATGCTCCGCGTATCCCTCAGTCCACCACAATGCCTTGCGTGACGGTGGCCCACATCGCGCGCTCCTTGGCACCGCGCTCGGCCAGTTTCTGGGGGGCGCCGGTCCACTCTTCGTAGCCCAGTTCCTTGAGGCGCTTGCGCAGCTCCGGCTGGGCCAGGGCGGCGTTGATGGACTTGTTCAGGCGGGCCACGAGTTCGGGCGACATGCCCTTGGGGCCGTAGACGCCATACCAGCCGCCCACGTCGAAGCCCTTGAGGCCTTCGATGCCGGACTCGGCAAAGGTGGGCACATCGGGCAGCGAGGCATTGCGCTGCGGCGAGGTCACGGCCACGGCGCGCACCTTGCCGCTCTGGATGTAGGTGCTGGCGGTGCTGATGATGTCCAGCATCATGCTCAGCTGGCCGCCGATCACGTCGGTCATGGCCGGTGCGTTGCCCTTGTAGGGGATGTGGTTCATCTCGATGCCGCTGCGCCGCGCGAACAGCAGCGCGCCCAGGTGGTTGGAGCCGCCCACGCCGGCCGAGCCGTAGTTGAGCTTTTGCGGATGGGCCTTGGCATAGGCCACGAGCTCGGCCGTGGTCTTGTAGGGCTCGTTGTTGTTGACCACCAGCACGTTGTAGTAGCTGAGCACGGGCGCCACGGGCGTGAGGTCACGGGCCGGGTCGAAGGACATCTTGCTCATCACGTTGGGGCTGATGGTGATGGTGGGGCTGGCCGCGAACCACAGCGTGAGGCCATCGGGCCTGGCGCGCACGACCTCGCTGCCGGCCATGGTGGCGTTGGCGCCGGGCTTGTTCTCCACCACCACCGAGGCGCCCAGCTCCTTGGTCAGCGCCACGCTGAGCAGGCGGGCGCCCTGGTCCACGGGGCCGCCGGCCGAGTAGCCCACGATGAGGCGCACGGGCTGCGCGTCCTGCGCGGCGGCGGGGAGGGTGGCTAGGGCGGCCACCAGGGACGCCAGAAGCGGGGCATGGGCCAGGGTGGCCAGGGCCTTGCGGCGGTGTTGGGCGGGCATGTGCATGTCTCCTGCAAAAAATGAATGAAGCGCTGCCGTGGCCTGCACGGCGGCGCGCCCGGTCTGCGCCGGACATGCAGGCAATGGTGCGCACGCAGGCGCTTCTTGGGAATCTGCTTTTGCCTAAGCCGGGGTTTGCCGGCTGTTAGGACGTCCTAGGAAGACAGGTCCGCGCCCGCCTCTTCGGCGCCCGCCTGCCAGCTGGGCGCGGCGGTGACGATGGCCTCGCGCAGGAACTGCTGGAAGGCGCGGGCCGCCATGGTGGGCTGGCGGTCGGGCATGCGCACCAGGTACATGGCATTGCCCAGGCCGGAGAACACCACCTGGTCCAGCACGGCCACCAGGGTGCCGCCGGCCAGTGCGGCCGAGGTCACGTAGTCCGGGAGCAGGGCCAGGCCCAGGCCGTCCAGCACGGCGTCGTACAGCAGGCGGTAGTCGCCCGATTGCAGCGAGGGCAGCACATCGAGGGCAGCGGAGACGCCATCGTCGCCGCTGCCTGTAAGCCAGGCCAGCCTGCCGCCCATGGCCAGCGGCAGGATGAGGCGGGCCTGCAGCAGGTCGGCAGGCGCGCGCAGGGGCCGGCCCAGCGACTGCTCCAGCGCCTGCAGGCAGGCGGGCGTGGCCACGAAGTTCCAGCGCACATCGCACAGCCGCGTGGCCACCAGATCGTCCAGCGGCGCGGAGGTGATCTGCACCGCCAGATCGACCTTGGAGGCCACGAGGTCGGCCATCTGGTCGTTGATCAGCAGGCGCAGGCGGATGTCGGGATGCTCCCGGCAAAAGCCCAGGATCAGCGGCTTGAGATAGAAATGCCCGAAGCCGGTGGGCACGCGCACGCCCACCTCGCCGCTCACGGTGGAGCGCAACTGGTGGATGGCATCGCGGGCGCGCTGCAGCTCCTCCATCATGGCCAGGCAGCGCCGGTACAGCAGCTGGCCGGCCTGGGTGAGCTCCACATTGCGCGTGGTGCGGCGCAGCAGCTGCGCACCCATCTCGGTCTCCAGCGCACGCAGCCGGCGCGAGACGTTGGAGCGCGTCATGCCGCCGCGCTCGGCCGCCCGCGTGAGGCTCTTGGCCTCGGCGATGTCGATGAAGACGCGGCACAGGTTCAGGTCCATCTCGGCATTCTTTGCGGGGCCGGGGCCGGCCATTGTTGATCGGGAGTCACCAGGCCTGGCCTGCTGGCGAGGATTGTGGCGCCTGCCCTGCCTCCCTAGCATGGAGGAAACCATGGCGAAAGGCCGCAGACCGTGAACCAAGAAGCTTTGCAAACCGCGCCGCCGGCGCCCCTGGCGCACTACCGTGTGCTCGATCTGAGCCAGGGCGTGGCCGGCCCCTACTGCACCCACCTGCTGTCGCGCCAGGGCGCCGAGGTGATCAAGGTCGATCCGCCCGAAGGCGACTGGGCGCGCCACGTGGGCATCTCGCGAAACGGGCACAGCAGCCTGTCTGCCACCTACAACGCGGGCAAGCGCAGCATTGCCGTCGATGCGCGCCAGGCCCAGGGGCGCGCGCTGCTGCTGCGGCTGGCGCGCGAGGCCGACATCGTGGTGCAGAACTTCCGCCCCCAGGTCGTGCAGCGCATGGGCGTGGACTACGACAGCCTGCGCGCGGCCGGCCTGGACCCGGTGTACGTCTCCATCAGCGGCTACGGACCCACGGGGCCGTATGCGGACCGGCCCGCCACCGACTCCGTCATGCAGGCGGACACGGGGCTGATGACCAGCAACCGCGACGCGCAGGGCCAGCCCCAGCGCGTGGGCCTGCTGCTGGCCGACATCGCGGCCGGCGTCTACGCCGCACAGGCCTGCACGGCGGCCCTGCTGGGCAAGGCGCGCAGCGGGCGCGGACGCCATGTGGAGCTGAACCTGTTCGAGGTCTGCTGTGCCCTGCAATCCACGGTGCTGGCCGAAGACACGCTGCGCGGCGGCCTGCCCGCCGAAGGCGTGAGCGCCCCCAACGGCGTGTTCGCCACGGCCGATGGCTTCATCACCGTGCTGGCCCTGAACAACGACCAGTTCGAGCGGCTGTGCCGCGCGCTGGACCTGCCGCACTGGCTGCAGGACGAGCGCTTTGCCTCCAATGCGGGCCGCATGGCCCACCGCCATGTCCTGCATGCCGGGCTGCAGGCCTTGCTGGCGCAGCAGCCGCGCGCCCACTGGGAGCAGCGCCTGGCGGCGCAGGGCGCCCTGCATGCGGGCGTGCGCACGCTGGCCGACGTGGTGGCGCATCCCCAGGCCGTGCACCGCGCATCGTTCGCCACGCTGGCGCAGCCCGGGTTCGGGCCGCTGCTGTATGCGGCATCACCCTGGCCGGCAGACGCAGCAGCCTGCGGTGCATCCCTTGGCGCCGCGCCGCGCACGGGCGAGCACACGCGCCAGATCCTGGCCGAGGCCGGCTGCACGCCGCAGGAGATGGAGCAATGGATGGCCAGCGGCGTGGTTCACCAGTGCGCGCAGGAGGTCATGGCATGAGCGCTTCCACATCCACGTTCACACCCCCCTCTCCGGACACATCCCTGGACACCTCCATGCAGGCCCTGGTCTGCCATCAATTCGGCGCGCCGCACGAGGTGGTCAGCCTGCAGTCCATGGACCGGCCCGGCCAGCCCCTGGGCGCGCACCAGGCGCGGATTGCCGTGGCCTACGCCAACGTCAGCCACGCCACGGGCCTGCTGATCGAGGGCCGCTACCAGCGGCGCCCGCCGCTGCCCTTCGTGCCCGGCACCGAAGGCGTGGGGCGCGTGCTGGAATGCGGCAGCGCGGTGCAGCACCTGCAGCCCGGCGATGCCGTGGCCTTCATTGCCGACTGGGGTGCCTTTGCGCAGGAGACGGTGGTGCATGCATCCACCGTCTACCGCCTGCCTGCGGGCACGCCCTGGCTGCAGGCCCTGCCCATTCCCCTGTCCTACGGCACGGCCTACACGGCCCTGCACTGGCGCGCGCGCCTGCAGGAAGGCGATGTGGTGCTGGTGCTGGGCGCCGGGTCCGGCGTGGGCGCCGCGGCGGTGGAAGTGGCCCGGCAGACGCCCGGCGTGCAGGTCATCGCCTGCGCCAGCACCGAGGCCAAGCGCGCCGATGCGCTGCGCCGTGGCGCGCACCAGGCAGTCACCCCGCAGGACCTGGCCGCCCAGGTCAAGCAGGCAACCCAGGGCCGGGGCGCCTCCCTGGTCTTCGACCCCGTGGGGGGCGATCTCTTGCTGCAGGCACTGCGCGCGGCCGCGCAGAACGCGCAACTGCTGAGCGTGGGCTTTGCCAGCGGCGCCATTCCCGCCGTGCCCATGAACCTGGCCCTGGTCAAGAACCTCACGCTGCACGGCTTCTTCTACGGCCGCTACATCGGCTGGACGCCGGCCGATGAGCGCCAGGCCTTCGCGGCGCAGCTGCAGCCCGTCATTGCCACGCTGCTCGACTGGGCTGCCCGGGGATGCATCCATCCCCAGGTCAGCCAGGTCTATGAAATGCATGAACTGCCGGCTGCGCTGGATGCGCTGCACGGCCGCAACGTGACCGGCAAGCTCGCACTCGCCATTCAAGGAGACAAGGTATGACAACGCAACGCACAGGCCCCGCGCTTTCCCGCCGCACCCTGCTGGGCGCCGCGGCGGCGCTGGCCGCATGGAGAACCGCAGGCGCGCAGCCATCCGCCGGGGCCCAGGGCTATCCCAAGGCGCCCATCCGCGTCGTCGTGCCCTATCCACCGGGCGGGCCTACCGACGTGGTCGGGCGCGTGGTCACCACGCGGCTGGGCGAGGCGCTGGGCCAGCCGCTGGTCGTGGACAACAAGGCCGGCGCCAGCGGCATGGTCGGCGCGGCCCTGGTGGCCAAGGCGCCGGCCGACGGCTACACGCTGCTGGTCAACGCCTCCATCCACGTCATCAACCCCTACGTCTATGCCAGCGCGCCCTACGACGCCTTCCGCGATTTCGAGCCGGTCACGCAGCTGGTCGATGTGCCCCTGGTGCTGGTCGTGGGCAGCCAGCTTCCGGTGCGCAATGTGCAGGAGCTGATCGCCTGGGCCAAGGCCCATCCCGGGCAGGTGAACTTCGGCTCGGCCGGCAATGCGTCGTCACAGCACCTGTCGGGCGAGCTGTTCCGCCTGAAGACCGGCGCGCAGATGCAGCATGTGCCCTACAAGGGCAGCTCGCCGGCCCTGACCGACCTGATGGGCGGGCAGATCCAGCTCATGTTCGACTCCATGCCCTCGGCCATGCCCTTCATCGCCTCGGGCCGGCTGCGTGCGCTGGCCGTCACCTCGGCCAGTCGCTCGTCCTCCCTGCCCGATGTGCCCACCATGGAAGAGGCCGGCATGCCGGGCTTTCGCACCAGCACCTGGTACGGACTGTGGGCGCCGAAGAACACGCCCCAGGACGTGGTGCAGAAACTGTGGACCGAGTCCCGCCGCGTGCTTGCCGAACCCCAGATCGCCGCGCAATACCGCCGCCTGGGCGCCGAGCCCGTGGGCTCCACGCCCGCCGAGTTCGCGCGCTACATCCAGGCCGAAGCCCGCAAGTGGGAAGAGATCGTGAAGGCTTCGGGGGCGCGGGCGGATTGAGGAGACCGCCGTCAGGCACCAGCCTTGATTCGGCTGGCTGCCTGCCTTCCCAGATCCGCGATAAAGAGGTCAAAGTCTTCATGCGGCACGTCAACGTAGTGACCCGAGGCGACATCCGCCCACCCCCGCATAGCCGCTTGCCGTAGCGCTTCCAGCTTGGTCGCTTGGGTCTGAGCTTCAACGATTCGATGTTGTTGCTGGCTCAGATTCACTGGACGTGTCGACATGACTGGTTCCTCACACCCGCTCGAACACCGCCGCAATCCCCTGGCCGCCGCCTATGCACATGGTCTCCAGCCCATAGCGGCCCTTGCGGCGCTCCAGTTCGTGCAGCAGGGTGGCCAGGATGCGCACGCCGGTGGCGCCGATGGGGTGGCCCAGGGAGATGCCAGAGCCGTTGACGTTGAGCTTGTGGTCGATGGCGCCCTGGTCGTTCCACTCCCAGCCCTTGAGCACGGACAGCACCTGGCAGGCAAAGGCTTCGTTGAGTTCGACCAGGTCCATCTGGTCCAGCGTGAGGTTCAGGCGTGCCAGCAGTTTCTTGACGGCGGGCACGGGGCCTATGCCCATGTGCGAGGGCTCGCAGCCTGCGGCGGCCCAGCCCACCAGGGTGGCCATGGGGGTGAGGCCCAGTTCGGCCAGCTTGTCCTCGGCCACGATCAGGCAGGCGGCGCTGGCGTCGTTCTGCTGGCTGGCGTTGCCGGCCGTGACCGTTCCATTGGGCATGAGCACGCGCAGCTTGCCCATGCTGTCGGTGGTGGCGTCGGCGCGAAAGCCCTCGTCGCGCGTGAACAGCACGGGGTCGCCCTTGCGCTGGGGCACCTTGACGGGGACGATCTCGTCGGCGAAGCGGCCCGCCTCCCAGGCGGCGGCGGCGCGCTGGTGGCTGCGCACGGCATAGGCGTCGGCTGCCTCGCGGCTGATGCCGTAGTCGCGCGCCAGGTTCTCGGCGGTCTCGATCATTCCCGAGATCTTGCCGAAGCGCTCCACGGGCTGGGAGCGCTCGCGGCCGCGGTCCAGGCGGTCGTAGAAGCGCACATTGCCCGAGCGCGCACCCCAGCGCATGTCGGTGCTGTAGTACTCGATGTTGCTCATGCTCTCCACGCCGCCTGCGATCACCACGTCGGCGGCGCCGCTTTGCACCATCATGGCCGCCGTGGCCACGGCCTGCAGGCCGCCGCCGCAGCGCCGGTCCAGCTGCATGCCCGGCACCGTCACCGGCAGGCCGGCCTGCAGCGCGGCCCAGCGGCCCACGCAGGGCGTCTCGCTGCTGGCGTAGGACTGGGCGAAGACCACGTCGTCGATGCGTGCGGGGTCGATGCCGCTTTTCTCGACCACGGCGCGCACCGTGGTGGCGGCCAGCTCCTCGACCGATACCGGCCGCAGGCTGCCGCCGAAGGTGCCCACGGGCGTGCGAAGGGGGGTGACGATGGCGGCTCTGCGCATGGTGTTGTCTCCTTGGGAATCAGTGGATCAGTGGATCAGGAAAAGGCTGCGCCGCATTGGCGCAGCAGGGTGTGTGCCTGTTGTTCCAGGTCGGCGCGGTGCTCCGGCGCCGCGATGTCGATCAGCCGTTTCACGCGGCGCGACAGCGTCTGGCCGCGCAGGTCGGCCACGCCGTGTTCGGTGACGATGAGGCCGGCATCGCTGCGCGGCGTGCTGACGGGGCCGGACAGCCGCGCAACGATGCGCGTGGCCCCCCTGGCCGTGGCGGACAGGGCGATGATGGGCAGGCCGCCGCGGCTGCGTGCCGCGCCGCGCAGAAAGTCCACGGCGCCCCCCACGGCGCCCACGTAGACGCCGCCCGCCACCTCGGAGTTGATCTGGCCCGTGAGGTCCACCTCCACCGCCGAATTGATGGCGGCCAGCCTGTGGCTGGCGGCCAGCACCTCGGGATCGTGCGTGTAGCGCGTCTCGCGCAGTTGCAGGGCGGGGTTGCGGTGTGCCCAGCGCCTGAGCGATTCGCCGCCCATGAGGATGCCGCCGATGCCCACGCCGCGGTCCTGGCTCTTGCGCGCGTGGGTCAGCACGCCGGCTTCGGCCAGGGCTGCAATGCCGTCGCCCACGGCGCCGCTGTGCAGGCCCAGGTCGCGGTGGCCGTGCAGGGCGGCGAGCACGGCCTCGGGCAGGTTGCCCACGCCCACCTGCAGCGTGGCGCCGTCTTCGATGAGGGCGGCCACATGGCCGGCAATGGCCTGCTCGGCAGGGCCGGGCGCGCTGCGCGCCTGGTCCAGCGGAGGGTGTTCGGCATCGACCAGCAGGGCGAAGTCGCCGGCCTGCAGGTGCAGGCTGCCGTGCGTCCACGGAATGGCGGGGTTGACCTCGCCGATCAGCACGCGCGCCTTGCGTATGGCGGCCGGCAGGTATTCATGGACCAGGCCCAGGCTGTAGCGGCCTTGTGCATCGGGTGGCGAGACCTGGAGCAGCACCACGTCGGCAGGCAGCAGGCCCTCGTCGATCAGGCCGGGCAGGTGGGAGTAGTGACTGGGCAGGATGTCCAGCACGCCGGCCTGGGCTAGCGCGCGGTGGGGGCCGCCGGCCGCGTAGCCGAAGAAGTCGATGGCGTCGGCATGCGCCGGTTGCAGCGTGTCCGATGCGCCCATGCCCACGAAGACGCGCAGCCGGCCCTGGCCACCGTGCCGGGCCAGTGCATGGCGGTGCGCGACCACGGCGCGCGTGAGCGTCAGCGGCTCGGCCGTGGCCTGGCCCCACCACAGGGTGTCGCCGGGGCGGATCAGGGCCTGCAGCCTTTCTTGCAGGGCGTCCGGCGACAGCACGCTCATGGCGCGCGGTCCCAGTCGAAGCGCGTGGGCTGCTTGTCCTTGAAGCGCTGCACCGCCTCCTGGTGGTAGTCGGAGCCACGGCACATCGTCTGGGCATAGGCTTCCAGCTCGGCCATGGCGCGTGCGTCCAGCTCGAAGGCCTGGTTCATGGCCGTCTTGGCCATGCCGATGGCGGCCGTGGATGCCTCGCCGAAGCGCCGCGCCAGCGCCACGGCGGCGGCCTGCAGGGCCTCGCCGTCTTCCACGATCTCGTAGACCATGCCCAGCGACCTGGCTTCCTCGGCCTGCACGGTGCGCGCGGTGAAGACCAGCTCCTTGGCCTTTTGCAGGCCCACGATGCGCGGCAGCATGTGCATGGCGCCCAGGTCGGGCACCAGGCCGATGCGGCCGAACACGGCGCAGAACTTCGCGCGCCGCGTGCACAGCACGAAGTCGGCGGCCAGCGCCAGGCTCAGGCCCGCGCCGAAGGCCGGGCCGTCCACGGCGGCGATCACGGGTTTTTCGAGGTTGACCAGCTCGGGGAACCACTGGTGCAGGCTGCGCATGCGCTGGCGCCAGGGCAGGCCGGCCTGGCTGGCATCCATCATCTGGCTGATGTCGCCGCCCGAGCAGAAGGCGCCGCCCGCGCCCGTGAGGATGACGGTGTGCACCTGCGCGTCATCGCGCATCTGCGCCACGGCGGCGGCCAGGGCCGGGCGCATGGCCTGGTTGAGCGCGTTGCGGGCCTCGGGCCGGTTCAGCGTGATCGTGCCTATGCCGTCCTGGACGGAGGTCAATACGGGGGAGGTGTTCATGGGAACTCCAGGGCAGGGGGAAGGAGCGGCCTCTTGCGAGGCCGCCGTGCATCAGGCGAGTTCGGCGTAGCCGTGGCTCAGAACGACCTTGTCACGTTCGAGCACGCGGGCGCGCAGTTGCAGCTGGCAGGGCTGATCGGGCGTGCGCCAGATCTCGGTGACCAGGGTTTCGCCAGGATAGACGGGCGCGGTGAAGCGCACATCCAGCGCCTTCAGGCGCGCGGGATTGCGGTCGCCGCATTGGCGCAGCACGGCATGGGCCACCAGACCGTAGCTGGCCAGGCCATGCAGGATGGGCCGCTCGAAGCCGGCCTTGCGCGCCACGGCCGGGTCGGCATGCAGCGGGTTGTAGTCGCCCATCAGGCGGTACAGCAGCGCGGCCTCAGGGCGTATGGCCTGGGTGTCGGTGAAGTCGGGCGCGCGGTCCTCCGGCGTGGGGCGCAGCGGCGCCAGGGGCGCGTCGCTTGGCTGGCCGCCGTCCAGCAGGCTGTAGCCGCCATCGCCGCGCAGAAAGCTGACCTGCTGCACGGTGGCCAGCAGCTCGCCGCCGGCGGTCTCCAGGCGCCGCTCGGTGACCATGATGGCGCCCTTGCCCTCACCCTTGTCCGTCAGGTGCGTGATGCGGTTGTGGCCCACCACGTCGGCGCTGGCCGGCAGCGGGCGGTGCAGCCGCATGCGCTGCTCGCCATGCAGCAGCTTCACCCAGTCGATGCCCGTATCGGCCTCGCGCGCCCAGAAGCCCGGGTAGCCCAGCACCACGGCCTGCGAGGGCAGGGCGCGCAGCCCGCCGGGCGCCCCTTCGTAGAAAAAGGGCAGGGCGTCGGCGCACAGCGGATCGCTGCCCAGGCCCAGGCTCAATGCATAGAGCATGGTGTCGCGCTCGCCATAGTGCTGGCGCACGGGCTCGAAGGGGCGCTGTTTCAGGTGGTCATAGCGAATGGTCATGGAACGGGTCATCTCGGTAATTGATTGCGCTGGCGCAATACCAACAGCCTTCAAAACCGGCGCACCCCAACCCAGGGGCGCCGAGCAAGAGCCGCCTCGCGGCGAGGGCGCCGTCCCCCTCCCGCGAAGCGAGAGAGGGGGAAGCGGCGCAGCCGCTCAGGGGGTGCTTTTCTAGACAGGATCCCAGCTGAAGACATCTGCCGAGCGGTCCAGGGGGACGAACGATGCCTTGAGCGCAGGCATGCCGTGCTCGGCAATGAACTGGGGCGACCAGCCCTCGCTGCGGTGCACCGAGCGCAGCGGGCGCGGCTGGCTCATGACGAAGATCTCGTTGTTGCGCACGGCGAAGACCTGGGCGTTCACGTCGCGGGCCGCGTCGGACAGCAGGTAGACGGCCAGCGGGGCGATCTTGTTGGGCGTCATCTGCTGGATCTTGGCCACGCGCGCCTGCTGCTCGGGCGTGTCGGTGGGGATGGAGCCGATCATGCGGCTCCAGGCGAACGGCGCGATGCAGTTGGAGCGCACGTTGAACTTCTGCATGTCCAGCGCAATGGACTTGGACAGGGCCGTCAGCCCCAGCTTGGCCGCGCTGTAGTTGGCCTGGCCCAGGTTGCCGATCAGGCCCGAGGTCGAGGTCATGTGCACGAAGGCGCCGCTTTCCTGCTCCTTGAAATGGTTGGCGGCCGCGCGGCTCATGTAGTAGCTGCCGTACAGGTGGACCTTGATGACGGCGTCCCACTCGTCCAGGCTCATCTTGTGGAAGAACCGGTCGCGCAGGATGCCGGCGTTGTTGACCACGCCGTCGATGCGGCCGAAGCTGTCCACGGCGCACTGCACGATGCGGCCCGCGCTGGCGGCCTCGGCCACGCTGTCGGTGTTGGCCACGGCCTGGCCGCCTGCGGCCTTGATCTCATCGACCACCTTCTGCGCCGGGCCGGCGTCCGTGCCCTCGCCCGTGGTGGAGGTGCCTATGTCGTTGACCACCACCTTGGCGCCCTCGGCCGCCATGGCCAGCGCCATGTCGCGCCCGATGCCGCCGCCGGCACCCGTCACCACCACTACCTTGTCCTGCATCATTTTCTGCGCCATGGCCTGTCGTCCCCGTTCAGTGTTCGTTGGAAAGAAGTCGGGACCAAGGATGCCGGCAAACGCCGCACCGCGCCATTCGCCAATCACAAGGGCGGACTTCGCGGGAATGAAAGCAGGGGCGGGCAGGCCGCGCCGGCCCAGCCTTCAGCGCGGCCAAAGGCTTGCTTAAGAAAACGCGGATTGCGGGCCGCCGCGCTTGCACCGACCATGGCGGCCATGACAGACAAGCAAGCTACCGACACCCTCGACGCCGCCGCGCTGGCGCACCTTCAGTCCTGGCAGGGCCGCAGCGAAACCCTGGCAGACAGCATCACGGCCGCGCCCGTGGCCGCGCTGTCGGCCACGCTGGACCGGGAAGACCCTGAGCCCGCCGACGGCACGGCGCTGCCGCCGCTGTGGCACTGGATGTACTTCCTGCCCCATGCACGCCAAAGCGAGCTCGGCCCCGACGGCCACCCGCGCCGTGGCGGCTTTCTGCCGCCCGTGCCGCTGCCGCGCCGCATGTGGGCCGGCGGGCGCCTGCGCTGGGAGGCAGGCAACGCGCTGCAGGTGGGCCAGAAGGTGCAGCGCCGCTCCACCATCGGCTCGGTCAGCCACAAGAGCGGCCGCTCGGGCGAGCTGCTGTTCGTGCTGGTCGAGCATGCCTACAGCAACGACCAGGGCCTGGCGCTGACCGAGGAGCACGACATCGTCTACCGCGCCGCTGCCCAGCCCGGCGATCCCGCGCCCACGCCCCAGAAGCCGCCGCTGGACGGCCAGCAAACCTGGTCGCGCACCATCGTTCCCGACGACGTGCTGCTGTTCCGCTACTCGGCCCTGACCTTCAACGGCCACCGCATCCACTACGACCGCCGCTACGTCACGGGCGTGGAGGGCTATCCGGGCCTGATCGTGCACGGCCCGCTGATCGCCACGCTGCTGCTGGACCTGCTGCGCCGCGAGCTGCCCCAGGCGCAGGTGCTGTCCTTCGAGTTCAAGGCCGTGCGCCCCACCTTCGACCTGCATGCCTTCAGCGTGCACGGCAAGCCTTCTGCGGACGGCAAGACCATTGAACTCTGGGCCCAGGACCACGAAGGCTGGCTGACCATGACCGGAAAAGCCACCCTGGCCTGAGACCCCTGAACACCGAGCCTTGAGACCACCATGATCGAACACACGCTTTCCAACAATTTCCCCGAAATCCGCGACGCCATCCGTGCGCTGTGCGCCGAGTTCCCTGACGAGTATTTCCGCAAGATCGACGAGCAGCGCGCCTATCCCGAGACCTTCGTGGACGCGCTGACCAAGGCCGGCTGGCTGGCCGCGCTGATCCCGCAGGAGTACGGCGGCTCGGGCCTGGGCCTGACCGAGGCCAGCGTGATCATGGAAGAGATCAACCGCTGCGGCGGCAACTCGGGCGCCTGCCACGGCCAGATGTACAACATGGGCACGCTGCTGCGCCACGGCTCGCAGGCGCAAAAGGAGAAGTACCTGCCGCGCATCGCCTCGGGCGAATGGCGCCTGCAGTCCATGGGCGTGACCGAGCCCACCACGGGCACGGACACCACCAAGATCAAGACCAGCGCCGTCAAGAAGGATGGCCGCTACGTGGTCAACGGCCAGAAGGTCTGGATCAGCCGCGTGCAGCACAGTGACTGGATGATCCTGCTGGCGCGCACCACGCCGCTGGCCGAGGTGAAGAAAAAGAGCGAGGGCATGTCCATCTTCATGGTGGACCTGGCCGAGGCCCAGAAGAGCGGCCTGACCGTACGCCCCATCCCCAACATGGTCAACCACGAGACCAACGAGCTGTTCTTCGAGAACCTGGAAATCCCCGAGGAGAACCTGATCGGCGAGGAAGGCAAGGGCTTCAAGTACATCCTGGACGGCCTCAATGCCGAGCGCACGCTGATTGCGGCCGAATGCATTGGCGACGGCTACTGGTTCCTGGACCGCGTGACCAACTACGTGCGCGACCGCAATGTGTTCGGCCGCCCCATCGGCCAGAACCAGGGCGTGCAGTTCCCGATTGCCGATGCCTTCATCGAGGTCGAGGCCGCCAACCTCATGCGCTGGAAGGCCTGCGAGATGTTCGACGCCAACCAGGCCATGGGCGCCCAGGCCAACATGGCCAAGTACCTGGCGGCCAAGGCCAGCTGGGAGGCGGCCAATGCCTGCATCCAGTTCCACGGCGGCTTCGGCTTTGCCTGCGAATACGACGTGGAGCGCAAGTTCCGCGAGACGCGCCTGTACCAGGTGGCGCCGATCTCCACGAACCTGATCTATTCCTACGTGGCCGAGCACATCCTTGGTCTGCCGCGTTCTTTCTGAAGGCTCGCGCATGACACAGCAACGCCTGAGGCCCCTGGACGGCACCACCGTCGTCTCGCTGGAACATGCGGTGGCCGCACCGTTTTGCACGCGCCAGCTGGCCGACCTGGGCGCGCGCGTGATCAAGGTCGAGCGGCCCGGCAGCGGCGACTTTGCGCGCGGCTATGACCAGCGCGTGCAGGGCCAGTCCTCGCACTTCACCTGGATCAACCGCAGCAAGCAGAGCCTGGCTCTGGACCTTAAGCAGGACGAGGCCATGCAGGCGCTGCTGCAGCTGCTGGAGGGTGCCGACGTGCTGGTGCAGAACCTGGCGCCCGGCGCGGCCGCGCGCATGGGCCTGTCCTACGCGGCGCTGCGCGAGCGCTTTCCGCGCCTCATCGTCTGCGACATCAGCGGCTACGGCGCTGACGGCCCCTACCGCGACAAGAAGGCCTACGACCTGCTGATCCAGAGCGAGGCGGGCTTTCTCTCGGTCACGGGCACGCCCGAGGTGCCGTCCAAGGCCGGCATCTCGGTGGCCGACATCGCGGCCGGAATGTACGCCTACACCAACATCCTGTCGGCCCTGCTGCTGCGCGGGCGCACGGGCGAGGGCAGCCACATCGACGTGTCCATGCTGGAGGCGCTGGGCGAGTGGATGGGTTACCCCATGTACTACGCCTTCGACGGCGCGCCGCCGCCGCCGCGCACCGGCGCCTCGCACGCCAGCATCTATCCCTACGGGCCTTTCGAGGCCGGTGACGGTGGGACGGTGATGCTGGGCCTGCAAAACGAACGCGAGTGGAAGCTCTTTTGTGAACAGGTGCTGCTGCAGCCCGCGCTGGCTGCAGACGCGCGCTTCGACAGCAACGCGCGCCGCAACGCCAACCGCGAGGAGCTGCGCGCGCTGATCCTGGGCGTGTTCAACGCGCTCGATGCCGCACAGGTGGTGCAGCGGCTGGATGCGGCCGGCATTGCCAATGCGCGCGTCAACGACATGGCCGGCCTGTGGGCCCATCCCCAGCTGGCCGCACGCCAGCGTTGGTGCAGCGTGGACACGCCGGCCGGTCCGGTGCAGGCCCTGCTGCCGCCCGGCGCCAACAGCGCCTTCGACTACCGCATGGAGGCCGTGCCCGCCGTGGGCGAGCACAGCGCCGCCATCCTGGCCGAGCTGGGCTGGAGCGCCGAGCGCATAGCCGCCCTGTGCCCGACCCCGGGAAAAACCGCCCCCTGAAACCAGGGCGCATGCCCAAGAATGCGCCGGAGACCCAACCCATGAAAAACGACACCCAAGTGAGCATCCATCCGCTGGCCCAATTCGCTGCCTCGCTGCGCTGGGACGACGTTCCCGCCGCCGTTCAGCAGCGCGCCGAAGACCTCTGGGTGGACTGGTTCGGCTCCGTGCTGGCAGGCCAGGGCGCGCGCCCCGTGCAGAGCATCACGCGCTTTGCGCTGTCCCAGGGACCGGCGCAGGGGCCTAGCGAGATCCTGGGCAGTGCCGACACCACCTCGCCCATGATGGCGGCCCTGGCCAATGCCGCGGCCTCGCATGTGGCCGAGCAGGACGATGTGCACAACGGCTCGGTCTTCCACCCCGCCGCCGTGGTCTTCCCGCCCGCGCTGGCCGTGGCACAGAGCATCGGCGCCAGCGGCGCCGAGCTCATGGCCGCCTGCGTGGCCGGCTATGAGGTCGGCATCCGCGTGGGCGAGTTCCTGGGCCGCAGCCACTACCGCATCTTCCACACCACGGCCACGGCCGGCACCCTGGCCGCTGCGGCCGCCGTGGGCCGGCTGCTGGGCCTCACGCCTGCGCAGATGCAGCATGCCTTCGGCTCGGCCGGCACGCAGTCGGCAGGGCTGTGGGAGTTCCTGCGCACGGGCGCCGACAGCAAGCAGCTGCACACGGCGCATGCGGCCGCTGCGGGCCTGATGTCGGCCTACCTGGCCCGGGACGGATTCACCGGTGCGCAGGACATCTTCACCGGGCCGCAGGGCCTGGCGGCAGGCATGTCCACGGACGCCGATCCCACGCGCCTCACGGACGGCATCGGCACGCGCTGGGCCACGGCCGAGACCTCGTTCAAATGGCATGCCTCCTGCCGCCACACGCACCCGGCCGCCGACGCGCTGCTGCAGGTCATGCAGGACCACGGCCTGGCCCCCGCCGACCTGGCGCAGGTCACCTGCCACGTGCACCAGGGCGCCATCGACGTGCTGGGCCCCGTGGTCGATCCCGGCACGGTGCACCAGAGCAAGTTCTCCATGGGCACGGTGCTGGCGCTGGCCGCGCGCCACGGCCATGCGGGCCTGGACGAGTTCGACAACGAATACCTGGCCGCCACCACCGTGGCCCTGCGCGAGAAGGTGGGCATGGTGCTGGACCCCGAGGTCGATGCCGCCTACCCGCAGCGCTGGATCGGCAAGGTCACCGTGCTCACCACCGATGGCCGCACGCTGCACGGCCGCGTGGAAGAGCCCAAGGGCGATCCGGGCAACACGCTGTCGCGCGAGGAGATCACGGCCAAGGCGCTGCGCCTGATCGCCTATGGCGGTGCCCTGCAGGACGACCCCGCACAGGCCGCCGTAGCGCGGCTGTGGCAGATCGCGCACTGGCCGCGCGTGCAGCGCCTGCTTGACTGAGTTCTTGACTGAGTTTTCGCGCCGGCCCCGGCCGGCGAATCCATGGGAAAGGCGCCGCCACAGAGCGCCTCCCGCTTCCACCAAAGTGCACAGGAGACAAACCATGCAACGCACCACTTCTTTCCGCCGCCGCCTCGTTTACGCAGCGGCCGCCGCCTGCGCCCTTGCCGCCGGCGGGGCGACCACCGGCGCCCTGGCCGCGGCCTGGCCCGAGAAGCCCGTCGTCCTTGTCGTGCCCTACAGCGCTGGCGGCCCCACCGATGTGGTGGCGCGCCTGCTGGCCGTGCCCATGGGCCAGGTGCTGGGCCAGAGCGTGCTGGTCGAGAACACCGTGGGAGCGGGCGGCACCATTGCGCCCAACCGCGTGGCCAAGGCCAAGGCCGACGGCTACACCATCCTCATCCACCACATGGGCATGGCCACGGCGCCTGCGCTGTACAAGAAGCTGCCCTATGACCCGCTCAAGGACTTCGAGTACATCGGCCAGGTGCTGGACGTGCCCATGACCCTGCTGTCGCGCAAGGACTTCCCGGCCAACAACTTCGCCGAGCTGCTGGACTACGTGAAGAAGAACCAGGAGAAGGTCTCGCTGGCCAATGCCGGCATCGGCGCCGTCTCCCAGCTGTGCGGCATGCTGTTCATGCACCAGGCGGGCGTCAAGCTCACCACCGTGCCCTACAAGGGCGCAGGCCCGGCCATGAACGACCTCATGGGCGGCCAGGTGGACCTGCTGTGCGACCAGACCACGCAGACCGTGCCCGTGATCAAGGACGGCCAGCGCGCCAAGGTCTTCGGCGTGACCACGCCCAAGCGCCTGTCCTCGCTGCCCGACATCCCCACGCTGGACGAGCAGGGCCTCAAGGGCTTCGACGTCAAGGTCTGGCACGGCATGTACGCGCCCAAGGGCACGCCCAAGGACGTGGTCATGGCCATCAACAAGGCGCTGAACGTGGCCATCAAGGACGAGAACGTCAAGAAACGCATCGCCGAACTCAGCTCCGACCTGGTCACGCCCGACAAGGCCACGCCGGAAGGCCTGCGCACCCACCTGCAGGCCGAGGTGGCGCGCTGGGACAAGGTCATCAAGGCCGCAGGCGTCTCGGCCGAATAAACCGCTCTCCCAAGGACATCCGCATGCACGATCTGGCGCGACAGGCCACTTCCTTTCTCTTCGTCCCCGCCACGCGGCCCGAGCGCCTGGGCAAGGCCCTGGACAGCGGCGCCGACATGGTCATCGCCGACTGGGAGGACGCCGTGGCCCCGGCCGACAAGGACGGCGCCCGCCAGGCGCTGGCCCAGGCCGTGGGTGCGCTGGAAGGCCCGGCCCGTGCCCGCCTGCTGGTGCGCATCAACGCCGAAGGCACGCCCTGGCATGCGGATGACCTGCGCGCGCTGGCGCAGCTGGTGGAGCAGGGCGTGGCCGGCGCCATGGTCTCCAAGGCCGAGCGCGCCCAGACCCTGCATGCGGTGGCCCAGGCTGCCGGCGCACGGGCAGCCGTGCTGCCCCTCATCGAAAGCGTAGCCGGCCTGGACGCGGCCGACGCCCTGGCTGCCGCGCCCCAGGTGGTGCGCCTGGCCTTCGGCCACCTGGACTTCCAGGTCGATGCGGGCATGGCCTGCGAGCAGGGCGAGGAAGAGCTGCTACCCATGCGCATGGCCCTGGTCCTGGCCTCGCGCCGCGCCGGCATCGGCGCGGCCGTGGACGGCGTGACGGTGGACACGCGCAACCCTGAACGCCTGGCCCAGGACGCGGCACGCGCGCGGCGCATGGGCTTTGGCGGCAAGCTGTGCATCCACCCGGCCCAGGTCCAGCCCCTGCACGCCGTATTCGACCCCGATGCAGCGGCCGTGGCCCACGCGCAGCGCCTGCGCCAGGCCCTGGCCGAGGCCGGAGGCGGCGTCTGCGTGCTGGACGGCCGCATGGTCGATGCGCCTGTGCTCAAGCAGGCCGAACAGGTGCTGCTGCGCCATGCCTGGGCGCAACAGAGATCTGCAGCACGATCTTGATAAAATGAGACGAAAAGTCCGTTTTGCACTCGGAGTTTTCTGATTATTGTGCAAGCAGTCCAATGATTTCCCTGATGGTGAATCCATTCGCCTCGAATACGCTTGGCCAACTCGATTGATTTCGAGACGGCGGTTTCTTGATCCGGTGTCTCCACCCATGGAGGCACCCAGGCAAAGGAGCGTGTGATGGCAGTGATCTCGGGGACGGCATCGAACAGCGGATTCAACGGCCAATTGAATGACCGACTGAATGACAGACTGAACAACCGATTGAATCGGCGCCAGGCGCTGGCCCTGGCGGCCGGCGCCGCGGCGGCAGGGCCCGCCAGCGTGCTGGCGCAGGCCGGCTTTGCCACGCGGCCCGTGCGCATCGTCGTGCCCTTTGCGGCGGGCGGCGCCACCGACGTGATTGCGCGCATCCTGGGCGAGCGCATGGCCCAGCAGCTGGGCCAGACCGTGGTGGTGGACAACAAGCCCGGCGCGGCTGGACTGATCGGCGGCGAGATGGTGGTCCGCTCCGCGCCCGACGGGCTCACCCTGCTGCTGGGCACCACCTCCACCATGCTCACCAACAAATACCTCTACAAGAAGACCGCCTACGACCCGCTGACCGACCTCACGCCCCTGTCGCGCGTGTGCATGGCGCCCATCGCCCTGGTGGTCACGGCCGACGTGCCCGCCACCAACCTGCGCGAATTCATGGCCTGGGCCCAGGCCAACGCGGGCAAGCTCTCATATGGCTCCTACGGCATAGGCTCGCACGGCCACCTGGCCTGCGCCGTGCTCAGCGACATGGCCGGTGCCGGCATGGCGCATGCGGCCTACCGGGGCGAGGCGCTGATGGTGCAGGACATGCTGGGCGGACGCATCCCCATCGGCATGGGCAGCCTGCTCACGCTCAAGCCCCACATCGATGCAGGCAAGCTGCGCGCCCTGGCCGTCACCGGCACGCGCCGCGTGCCCCTGCTGCCCGAGGTGCCCACCTTTGCCGAGGCCGGCTACCGCCACGAGGCCATGGAACTGTCCGGCTGGCTGGCCATCGCCGGCCCCAGGGGCCTGCCGGCCGACCTCACGCGGCAATGGGGCGAGATCTCCAACCGCGCCGTGGCCAGCCGCGAAGGCACGGCCCGCATCATCGCCGCCGGTTTCGTCCCTGTCGATGACGACAGCCCTCAGCGCTTCGGCAAGGCCTGGGCGCAAGAGGCTCCGGTCTGGGGGCGGCTGCTGCAGGCGGCGGGGGTGCAACCCGGTTGATGGCGCACAGCGGCCTTGGTTGCCCAAGGCTGCACTCATGCCCTGTGCTGTAATCGCCCCTCCTCAGGCGGCCCCGGTGGTGCAATGCCATGACGGGACAGCCCGTGGTTTCTCAAACATTCAAGAGAGGGTATTACCGTGAGTGCATTGGTCATCAAGGCCTGGAAGGCCAGCGAGCAACCCATAGACGACAAGGGCAACCACATTGCCATCACAGGCCGCGAAGGCGGCCTGGTCGCCTGGATCCTGTCCAAGGTCAACATCGATCCCACCACCACCATCCGCGTGGGCAGCGAGCGCCTGGAGTTCAGCAGCGCCTCGCTGTCGGGCACCCAGTCGCGCCTGATCCCGCTGCAGGGCATCTGCTCCACCTACTACGGCTATCACAAGCCCTGGAAGACGGCGCTGGGCATCGGTGCCCTGTCCCTGTTCATGGGCGGGTCCATGATGGCCCAGAGCTTCTTTGCAGGCCTGGTGGTCATGCTGATCGGCTGGGGCATCGCCGCCGTCATCTACTTCCTGAACCGCACCCTGACGCTGGGCTTCATCGAGAACAGCGGCGCAGTCAACGGCATCCAGTTCAAGCGCTCGGTGATCGAGAACATCGACATCACGCAGGAGCAGGCCAGGCAGGTCTGCGAACTGATGCAAAAGCTGATCGAGGCCAAGGAAAAGCGGCTCTGACCGCTTGAGTGAAAAGGAAAGCGCGGCATGCGCTTTCCTTGTGCGCGCCGCGATCTGGGGGCAAGACCCGGCGCGCGCTATTGGGCAGATGGGGAGCAGTTGGGCTCCACGTCCATGCCCAGCGGCAGGTAGTAGTGCTGCGCGCTTGCCCATCTTCCACTCGCCACCTGCTCACGCCACTGCACATGCAGGCCTTCGCGGGATAGGCAGTGATCCACCCGCGTCAGCCTCGGCCGATCCGGCCACCAGACAAGCAGGCGCTGCGGACCCAGCACCCGGACTCTCGCACCCTCGGCCAGTTGCAGGCCAATGAATCCCTCGGCGACGGGCGGCATGAACAACGCCGCACGTGCAGCCGCTGCAACGGCCTCCGTGTCCTTTTTGCCCTGGTAGCGCAGGATGCCGCTTTCCGCCGGTTGGCCTGCGGTGACGCAGCATTCGGGTGTCTGGCTGGGCTCGGGCAAGAGACGGATGTAAGGCCGTGGGGCTGTTGATGGCCGTGGTTCTTCCGATGACAGGTTGGCGGAATCGGGTCGGCGTGCATCCAGCAGGCCCACAAGCCCTGCGTCAGCGGCTGCCTGCGCCAGTGCTGCGCCTGTCAGGCCGATGGTCAGCACCAAGCGCCGGATTTTCGGCCTCACGCGGGAGGGTTTCATTGAGGCCCAGCTTGGCAGGGAAACTGTTTGGCAAGAATATCGGTGATGACGTGGGCAGCCCGAGTTGCGCGCTGTCTGGCATCCATGCTTCGCAAACTGCTGTGCAGCACCTCTGCCAGAGTGATGGTCTTGAGGTGCCGGTAGTCACACCAGGCCCGGCCTTCCGTGGCGTCGAGAACGCCGAGCAGGTACATCTCTGCATACCTTCTTTCCGGCACTTCCTTGCTCATGTAAGCCGAAAAGAATGCCTGCGCCGTCAGGTTGTTGTTCTCGATGATCAACCGCTGAGAGTCTGCCGTCGGGCGTGTCAACCGGGTGTCGGCGTGCGCACAGACCGATGTGCCGAGACCCCATGCCAAACAAAGCACGGAAATGGGCCGCAAGACCATGGCACGGATGCAGGTCATGGCCAAAACGCTCTGGTCAGGGACTGACACCTTGCGCCTCAGGCCTGAGCCCCGCCACGCGCCATCAGCTTGAAGGTGCCGGTGGCCAGGGCCACCAGGGTGCCATCCTCGGAACGAACTTCGCCGCGCGCGAAGCTGATGGAGCGGCCGCGCCGCTCGCAGTGGGCGGTGGCGATGAGATCACCGCTGCCGGCCGAGACGTAGTGCAGCGTGAGATCGATGGTGGCCACGCCGAAGGCCGTGGGGTCATGCGAGCGGCAGGCCGAGGCCAGGGCGCAGTCCAGCAGCGAGGCGATGGCGCCGCCGTGCACGTCGCCGCGGCTGTTGGCCTGATCCGGTTGAAAGCCCATGCGGATCTGGGCGCGGTCCTCGCCGATGCGTTCACCGCTGAGCTTCATGGCGCGGGCCATGGGCATGGGCAGGCCGAAGAGGATGCCGGGCGCCTCGCCTTCGAAGGGGTTGGCCGGGTGGTCTTTGATGGGTGTGTTCATGCGGGCAATCATCGCATCGGCATGACTCAATCCACACGTGCACCTGTCGATTTGACGACAGTGGCCCAGCGCGTGATTTCCTTGTCGATATGCGCCTGCAGCGCCTCGGGCGTGGAGCCCACGGGCTCGTAGCCGCCGGCGGCCAGCTGGGCCTGCAGCGCGGGCTGGCGCAGGGCGGAGGCGATCTCGCGGCTCAGGCGCTGGGTGGCTTCGGCGGGCGTGCCGGCCGGCGCGATGACGGCGTACCAGCCGGTCACGTCGAAGCCTGCGATGCCCTGCTCCTGGATGGTGGCCACCTCGGGCGCCAGCGCCGAGCGCTGCGGGCTGGTGACGGCCAGCGCGTGCATGCGCCCGCTGCGGATGTGGGGCATGGAGGTGGAGATGCTGTCGAAGGTCAGGTCGATGTCGCCGGCCAGCATGGCGTTGACCACGCCCGCGCTGCCCTTGTAGGGCACATGGGTCATGCGCACGCCTGCCATGGAGCCGAAGTACTCGGCCGCAAGATGCCCCGTGTTGCCGTTGCCCGCCGAGCCGAAGGTGAGCTTGCCGGGGTTGGCCTTGGCGGCCTGGATGAGTTCCTGGATGTTCTTTGCCGGCAGCTTGCTGCTGGCCGCAACCACCATGGGCAGGTTGGCCACCAAAGACACGGGCGCGAAGTCGCGGCGGGTGTCGTAGGGCAGCTTGGGATAGAGGCTGTCGTTGATGGCATGGGCAGCCAGCACCATGAGCACGGTGTAGCCATCGGGCCTGGCGCGCGCCACGTATTGCGAGGCCAGCGTGCCGCCCGCACCGGGCTTGTATTCCAGCACCACGGGCTGGCCCAGCTGCTGCTGCAGTTGCACGGCCAGCGGGCGGCCCAGCAGGTCGGCACTGCCGCCGGGCGGGTAGGGAATGACCAGCTGTATGGGCTTGGCAGGCCAGGCCTCGGCAGCATGGGCGGCCGGGGCCAGCAGGGCGCAGGTCGCCAGGGCCAGGCAGGACAGCAGGCGGCGGCGCGGGAGTGGGTGCATGGGCATGGGAGGACTCCGTTTCATGAAGAGGACAGGGCGCCGGCCTGGTACTGCTCGCGCAGCGCGCGCTTGAGCACTTTGCCGATCTCGCTGCGCGGCAGGCTGGCGGCCAGCCGCAGCTCGGCCACGCGCTGGGTCTTTCCCACGCGGGCGTTCAGCCATTCGCGCAGCTCGGCGGCCGAGGGCGTGGCATCGGGGCGCGCCACGGCGTAGGCCACGGGAGTCTCGCCCCATGCATCGGAGGGCACGCCGATCACCGCGCATTCGGCCACCTGCGGGTGCTGCAGCAGCACGGACTCGATGTCGCTCGGGTAGACGTTGAAGCCGCCCGTGATGATCATGTCCTTCTTGCGGTCACCCAGCACGATGAAGCCGTCCTCGTCCAGGCGGCCCACGTCGCCGCTGCGGATGAAGCGCAGGCCCTGGGCATCGAACCATTCGGCCTCCTGCGTCTTGTCGGGCAGGCGGTGGTAGCCGCTCATCATCCCGGCCGAGCGGCCCACGATCTCGCCCTGCTCGCCGGGCGGCAGTTCGCGGCCCTGCTCGTCGATGAAGCGGATGTCGGCGCCCGGCCCCGGCCTGCCCACGGTGTGCAGCTTGTCGGGGAAGTCATGGCAGTGCAGCTCGCAGCGCACGCCGCCTTCGGTCATGCCGTAGTACTCGATGAGCCGTCCAGGCCAGCGGCGCAGCACCTCGGCCTTGAGCGCGGGATGGAACGGCGCGCTGGTGCAGAACTTGTGCTGCAGGCGGCTCAGGTCGGCGCCGTCGAACCCCGGGCACTGCATCAGCCGCTGGTACTGCACGGGCACGAGCATGGTGTGGGTGGCATGGTGGCGCTCGGCCAGTTCCAGGTAGTGCGCCGCGTCGAACTTGCGCATCAGCACCAGGGTGCCGCCCAGCCCCAGGGTGGGCAGGGCCGCGACCAGGGTGGTGTTGGAGTACAGCGGCGTGGCGCACAGCGAGACGGCATCGGGCCCGTAGCCGTTGTGGATGGCGCGCTGCACGTGGGCCCAGCGCATGGCCCAGGACTGGACGATGCCCTTGGGCACACCCGTGGTGCCCGAGGAGTAGATGACGTTGAAGGGCCAGTCGGGCTGGGGGTGGATGGGCGTGGGTGCCGTGCCATGGTCCGCTTCGTCCGCAGCCAGCCATTGCGACCACGGCATGCCGGCTTCGACAGCGCCGTCCAGGGCCACGCATTGCAGATCCTGTCCGCCCTGCAGCGGCCATTGCGCGGCGGTGTCCGCGTCGCGCAGCACCAGCCGGGCGCCGCAGTTGTCCAGCATGGCGCTCAGGTGGCCGGCCGTGGCCGACGGGGCCAGCGGCGCCACGGCCACGCCCGCGCGCAGCGCGCCCAGGAAGGCCAGCACGTACTCGGGCGAGCTGCCCGCGCAGATGGCCACCACGTCGCCGGGGCCCAGGCCCTGGCGTTGCAGGCGCAGGGCCACGCGGTCCATGCCCAGGCGCAGCGCGGCGTAGTCGAGGCTGCGGCCGTCCATGGCCAGGGCGGTGTGGCGGGGGCGCTGGCTGGCCTGCAGCGCGACGAGTTCGGGCAGCGAGCCAAAGGGCTGGCGCAGCAGGGCGGCGATGTCTTCTTGCATGGGAGGGGGGGACGGACGGGAGGGGAGAACTATTCCAGCGACAGGCCTGCGGCCTTGACGATCTGGGCCCAGCTCTTGCGTTCCTGGGCGATGAAGGCGTCGTACTCGGCCGGTGTCTCGCCACCGGGCACGCCGCCCAGGTCGGCAAAGCGCTGGCGCACTTCGGCCGTCTGCATGGCGCGCCGGGCCGACTGCTGGATGCGCTCGACCACGGCATCGGGCGTGCCGGCAGGGGCCAGCAGCCCGAACCAGGCCGTGACCTGCATGGGCACGCCGGCCTCGGTCATGGTGGGCACCTCGGGCAACTGGGCCGAGCGCGTGGCGCTGGTGATGGCCAGCGCGCGGAACTTGCCGCTCCTGATGTGCGGCATGGAGCTGGGCAGGTTGTCGATCATGTAGTCCACCTGCTGGCCCAGCAGCGCCGTGACCGCAGGCGCGGCCCCGGGAAAGGGCACGAGCGTGACCTCGATGCCGGCCTTCTGGCGGAACATCTCCGAGGACATGTGCGGCGACTGGCCCACGCCCGAGGTGGACACGTTCAGGCGCCGGGTCCTGGCCAGCTCCACCAGCTCGCGCACGCTGCGCACGGGCGAATCGGCATGGACCACGAGGATGTTGGGCACGGAGATCACATTGGTGATGCCGCGCAGATCGCTTTCCTTGTAGCTGAGCTGCTTGTACAGGCTGAAATTGATGGCCACCGGGCCGATGTTGCCCATGAGCAGCGTGTAGCCATCGGGCCTGGCGCGCGCCACCTGGGCCGTGCCGATGCTGCCGCCGCCCCCGCCCTTGTTCTCCACCACCACCGAGGTGCCCAGGTCCTTGCCCATCTTCTCGGCCAGCACGCGCGCGGCAATGTCCGTGGTGCCGCCTGCGGCGGCCGGCACCACGATGGTGATGGGGCGTTCAGGCCAGGCCGCCGCCAGCGCGGCGGCAGGAGCCAGGGAGAAAAAAGGCAAAGCGGCCAGCAAGGCCAGCAGGCTGCGGCGGACGGTCATGGGCAGTCTCCAGTTCACTGCCCGCAACGATAGAAAACCCTGGGCCCCAGGGCACCAGGGTTTGACTGGAGATCCGCTTCGCCATTCGGAAACCCGCGCTTAGGCCCACTGGAACGCGTGCTAACCCGTTGCCGAAAAGGCGGCCACAAGAAAAAAGGCGCCGAAGCGCCTTTTCTTTTTCGCAGAATGCACAGCGCATGAAACTGGCGCGGCCCAAGTCAGGGACACCGAGCAAGGGCCGCCCCGCAGCGAGGGTGTCGTCCCCCTCCCTTGCGAAGCAAGCAGAGAGGGGGAAGGCGCGTCAGCGCCTCAGGGGGTGATCAGGGATACAGTCCCCGCATCTCGCGCGCATGCAGGATGCGCTGGCAGGCCACGATGAAGGTGGCGGTGCGCAGCGTCACGCCGTGCTGCTGGGCGACCTGCCAGATGGCCGCGAAGGCGTCCTGCATGATGCGCACCAGGCGGGCGTTGATCTCGTCCTCGCTCCAGAAGAAGCTGGAGAAGTCCTGCACCCATTCGAAGTAGCTCACCGTCACGCCGCCGGCATTGGCCAGCACATCGGGCAGCACCAGCACGCCCTTTTCGGTCAGGATGTCGTCGGCCTCGGTGGTGGTGGGGCCGTTGGCGCCCTCGATCACCATCTTGGCCTTGATCTTGCCGGCGTTTTCCTTGGTGATCTGGCCTTCCAGTGCGGCGGGGATCAGGATGTCGCAGTCCACGCTCCAGAAGTCGGCAGCGTCCATGGCCTCGGCGCCGTCAAAGCCGCCCACGCCGCCCTTGGCAGCCACGTGGGCCAGCAGGGCCGGCACGTCCAGGCCATTGGCGTTGTGGATGGTGCCGGTGTGGTCCTGCACGGCCACGACCTTGGCGCCCACGTCGGCGAACAGCTTGCCCGCCGTGCCGCCCACGTTGCCGAAGCCCTGCACGGCGATGCGCGCGCCCTGGACCGACAGGCCGGTCAGCTTGGCCGCTTCCACGCCCACGGTGAACACGCCGCGGCCGGTGGCCTCGACGCGGCCCAGCGAGCCGCCCAGGTCCACGGGCTTGCCCGTGACCACGCCGGTGGCGGTGGCGCCGGTGTTCATGGAGTACGTGTCCATCATCCAGGCCATGATCTGGCCATTGGTGTTGACGTCAGGCGCGGGGATGTCCTTGGAGGGGCCGATCAGCAGGCCGATCTCGCTGGTGTAGCGGCGCGTCAGGCGCTCCAGCTCACCGCGCGACAGCGTCTTGGGATCGACACGGATGCCGCCCTTGGCGCCACCATAGGGCACGTTGACGGCCGCGTTCTTGACCGACATCCAGGCCGACAGGGCCATGACTTCGGACAGGGTCACGTCCTGGTGGAAACGCACGCCGCCCTTGCCGGGACCGCGGCTCAGGTTGTGCTGCACGCGGTAGCCTTCGTAGTGGGCGATGGTGCCGTTGTCCAGCTCGATCGGCACATCGACGATCAGGATGCGCTTGGGGCGCTTGAGGGTTTCGACCCAGCGGGCGAGATGGCCCAGGTAGGGCGTGACGCGATCGACCTGCTGCAGGTAGTTGCCCCAGGGGCCGAGGTGATCGGCCTGCAGGTAGGAAGGGATGGCGTGGTTGGTAACGCCGGCCGAAGCGGGTTGCTGCATGGTGGTTCCACACAAGAGTTGTCTGAGGGTTTTGAGCTTATTCCCGGGGCTATGCGCTGTCCAACGCCTTATGAGCGAGAGCCTTATGCATTTAATGCATAACCCTGGGAGCGCCTTGTCCAGCGGACAATCGGGGCCGCTTGAGACCCACCGACGCACTCCAGGAAAGCCGCTCCATGATGAACACGCCCCGCACTCCCACAGCCTTGGCCCATGCGCTGCTCCAGGCACGCCACAGCGGCGAATTGCTGGACGCCGACGATTGGGCCGACGTGGTGCGCACGCCCGCAGATGCACAGGCCGTGCAGGCCGCCATGGCGCCCGCCCTGGGCTGGCGCGTGGCCGGCAGCCAGCAGGGACCGGGCCGCGTTCCGGGCTATTGGAAGTCTGGCGCGCCGCGCCGCGATGCCCCGCTGACCCATGCGCCGCTGCCCGAAGAAGGCGTCTGGGCCAGCCCCTCGGTCGCTGGCGGCGCGCCGCTGCACCTGCGCGGCATCGAAGCCGAGATCGCCCTGCGCCTGGGCCGCGATGTCACGGCCGAGATGGCCGCCGCCCTGCAGCCCGGCGAGGGCCTGGAGCTGATCGACGGCATCACCGCCGCCATCGAGGTGGTGGATACGCGCTGGCGCCAGCACCTGAAGGCACCGCCGCTGCTGCTGGCCGCCGACGGCCTGTGCCATGGCGCCCTGGTGCTGGGACCTTGGCAGGACGCTTCGCGGCTGCTGCCACGCGAGTCGCCGCGGGACTGGTCTGCCCAGGTCTGCCGGCTGCGCGTGGGCGCGGCGCCTCTGCAGGCGTTCACCGGAACGCATCCGCTGGGCGACCCGCTGTGGCTGCTGGCCGGCTGGCTGCAGGAACTGGTGCGCCGCTATGGCAGCGTGCCCGCAGGCACGGTGGTGACTACGGGCACGTGGAATGGCCTGGCCTTTGCGCAGGCCGGTGACCTGGTGGTGGCCGAGCTGGACGGCATCGCCGAGGCCCGCCTGCAGCTGTGAGGCTTCAGGCAGGCCATCGAGTGATCAGGTGATCTTGTAGTCCTTGAGGGCCGGATCGCCCTCGGGAAAGCGCAGGTCCAGGTTGCGCATCACCTCGCGCAGCAAGGTGGCGATCATGAGGTTGCGGTGCGTCTTGGAATCCGCGGGCACGATGGTCCAGGGCGCCCAGGGCGTGTGCGTGGCGCCCAGCAGCTGGCCGTAGGCCTGCTGGTAGTCCTTCCACTGCGTGCGCACCTTCATGTCGTTCTCGTCGAACTTCCAGTGCTTGGCCGGGTCGTCCAGGCGCTCCTGCAGGCGCGCGCGCTGCTCGTCGGCGCTGATGTGCAGCAGGAACTTGACGACCACGGTGCCCGTCTCGCTGAGCATGCGCTCGAAGTCGTTGATGTGGGCAAAGCGCTGGCGCTGCTGCTCGGGCGTGATCCAGCCGTTGACCACGGGCACCAGCACATCCTCATAGTGGCTGCGGTTGAAGACCGTGATCTCGCCTGCGCCCGGCACGCGCTGGTGGATGCGCCACAGGTAGTCGTGCGCGCGCTCCGCATCGGTTGGCGCCTTCCAGCCCACGGCGTTCACGCCCAGGGCGCTGGTGCGGCCGAAGACGCCACGGATGGTGCCGTCCTTGCCCGCCGTGTCCGTGCCCTGCAGCACGACCAGCAGCTTGTAGCGGCGGTCGGCGTACAGCAGGTTCTGCAGCGCGTCGATCTCTTCGGCCAGGGCCTCGACGGCGGCCTTGTCCTCGGTCTTGCCGTTGCCGTTGGAAAAGGGCTTGGCGCCCGGGTCGAAGTCGGCCAGGGCGATCGGCTTGTCCTTGTCGGACTTGGCGGAGCGCGGCTGCCACTGCTCCCAGAGCTTTTGCACGGCCGCATCGCGGCTGGAGAAAGGGTTGAAGGCGTCCATGGCTTGAGCGGTGGGTGAGCGGGGAAGGTCAGGGCTGGGCGCGAATGGACTGCACCTGCAGTTGCGGCGGCACCATCGAAGGCGCGGCGCCAGCGGCGGGCCTGGGGCCGGGCTGGCCCCGGACCTCCACGTTCTGCCGCTGCCACTGCGTGACCTGCTCGGCGCTCAGGCCCTTGAGCTGCCAGGTCTCGCCGGAGGCGGTCTGCAGCACGGGCTGCTCATGGGGCGCATTGCCACGCAGCACCAGACGGCCTTGCAGGGTCAGGGGCTGGCCGGCATCCGGCGCGGCGGGCGCGGCCGATGCCGAAGCGGGCGCCGGTGCGGTTGCAGGAGGTGGAGGTGGCGCGGCGCAGGCCGTGGCCAGCAGCGACAGGCTGCCGGCCAGCAGCAGGGGCAGGGCCCGGGCGACTGCGGTATGGGATGTCTGGGTCATGGCGGTCATTGCACGATGGCGGTGAGGGTGGTGCCGGCGGGAACGCGCAACTGCTCCTGGTACAGGCCCTGGGCGTCCGGCTGGCGTACGAAGGGGAAGTGGCCGCGCGCCGCGAGCTGGGCGGGCACGGTGGCGGGCAGGCGGCGTGCAGCCGCATAGCGCTGGCCGTCGATGCCCACCAGGGTGAAGCCCTGGTCCGTGCGTGCGGGCCAGCCGTAGCCGGCCGGGCCGCTGGAAGGCAGCAGGGCGATGTTGGCACCCCATCGCTGCAGCGTGACGGGCAAAGAGGGGCCACCGGCCTGTGCAATGGCGTTGCCGAGCACCTGCAGCGAGTCGGGCGAGGAGGTGTTCCTCAGCATCTGCTGGTAGAAGCCCACGCCGTGCTGGCGCAGCAGATAGGCGCCCAGGCTGCCCGTGACGTTGTAGCCGAAGCAGGTGGCGTTGACATCCGAGGCCCAACTGGCCAGGTCGCAGTTGAAGCCGGGCTTGGACATCCAGCCGGTAATGCGGCCGTCACGCATGGGATTGGTGCCGGGTGTGAGTCTTTCGGCCAGGATGTCCTCGGACATCAGGGCCGACATCTCTTCCAGGAAGGTGTCGAACATGTAGTCCGAACCCTTGAGCGCGCCGCGCTGGTAGAAGTTGATCATGTGGATGAACTCGTGCGACAGCGTGCTGATCTGCGTGGTCAGCCCGTTGGCGCCGCCCAGGTACAGCGTTTCCGTATCCATGTAGAACGACAGCGATTCGTTGCTGTACTGGAACTGCGAGTTGCCGGCCGTGCGCTTGAAGTTGTTCACGGCCCAGAAGTAGCCCAGCAAGCCGTAGGGCTGGCTGTCGGGCGTGAAGTTCACGAACACGATGTCGATCGGCTGGTCGGCCGCGATCAGCTCGCTGTGGGCCTGGGGTCCCCAGGGCTGGCCCGCCAGCCCCGTGACCAGGGCGTGCACGGAATCCGGCCCGCTGGCGAAGCGCTGTATCACGGTGTCCAGCAGGGCGTCGCTGACCTTGGCGCCGCCGTACTCGCTGTCTTCCAGCCACAGATTGATGGTGCGGGTGCCCGTGGGCGTGGGCGCGGTGGTCTGGCGCCGCAGCGTGGCGCTGCGCGTCTCGACCGTGGGGCTTTCCGTGTTGACGAACCAGCTGCGCTGGCTGCCCACAGGCAGCACGGCCGCCGACACCGCGCGCGAGGGCTGCACGCTTTGCCCTGCAACCGGGGCGGGCAGGCTCGGCTTGAAGTCACGTACGCGCTGGGGGATCTGGTTGACCAGCTGCGCAGCGCTCAGCGACTGTTGCGCCGCAATGCCCTGCGCCGCTGCGGCTGGCGGCGTGAGCGTGATGGGCGGCAGGGCCACGGCGGCATCGCCGGTGTTGGTATAGATCAGCGTCACGGGCCGGGTGCCCAGATTGCGCAGGCCTACGGCAACGGGCTGCTCTGCGGCGGTGGCGTTGGTGTAGCTCCAGACGCCGACGCCCTGGCCGGAATAGGTGGTGGCGTCGGTCGCGCCGCACGAGGCGCCCGTGCAGGCGGGGCTCAGCTGTGTCGTGATGGAGTCGCCCGGCGTGGAGCCGCCGCCCCCGCCGCCGCAGCCTGCCAGTCCCGCACCCAGTGCCAGTGCAACAAGGGCCTTGCCCCCAAAGTGATCTTGAAACATGGGTTCCTCTCGATGGTCCATGTCCAGCCAGAAGAAGAAGGAGGCGGCCGGACGCTTGCGCAACTATCCCAGGCCTGCCTGCAGGCGGCAAGCACCGGCCGGTTTCCCGCGTGTAGGCGCAGGGCTTGCCTGCAGGTCGAAAGCCGCAGGCCTCACCTGGGCTCCAACTGCACCGGCACCTGCAGCTGCTCCACGAACCGCCGCGCCGCCAGCCCCAGCGGGCGCTCCTTGGACCACACCCAGTCGACGAACAGCTGGGTGCCGTTGCTGATGTTGCACAGCGGGATGCGCAGCAGCGCGCCCGTTTGCAGCAGGGGCTCGGCGACGCTGAAGGGCAGCCACCCCCAGCCCAGGCCGGCCGAGACCAGGGACAGGGCTGCCAGGTGGCTGTCCGTGCGCCACAGCTGGTGCGAGAACACGAAGCGCGGATCGGTGTGGGCCAGGTCGCGGCTGGCCAGCAGGATCTGGCGCGCGCCGGCCAACTGGCCCACGTCCAGGCGCTGCTGACCGTCCACGCCCAGTTGCCGGGCCAGCGGGTGCCTGGCCGCCATCACGGCGACCATGGTTTCCTGGCCCATCTCCTGGAAATCCTCGCGGCCGTCGATGGCCGGGCGCTCGAAGACCAGGGCCAGATGCGCGCGGCCCGAATGCAGTTCCTTGAGCGCATCGACCTGGGCGGCCACCAGCACCTCCACCTCCAGCCCCGGGAATTCCTCGACCAGCGGCTGCAGCGGCGCGGCCCAGGCCGTGGACAGCAGCTCGGGCGCGATCACCAGGGTCAGCCGCTCCTCCAGTCCCTGGTGCAGGGCCAGCGCCTGGTGGTTGAGCTGCTGCAGCTGGGCGGCCAGCAGCCGGGCCTGGGGCTCCAGTGCGCGCGCCGCCGCCGTGGGCCGGGGCTCGCGGCCGCTGCGGTCGAACAGCTGCAGGTCCAGCTCCGCCTCCAGCTGGGCGATGGCCATGCTCACGGCCGAGGGCACCCGCCCCAGCCGGCGTGCGGCGGCAGAAAAGGAGCCGTGGTCCAGCACGGCAAGGAACAGCGGCACCTGGTCAGCGGGGAAGGACATGGCGGGAACCTGTCAGTTTTATTGAAAGAATCTGACTTTAACGTTCAATTCCGGACAAATAAACTGCGCCCCCTATGACCTTGCAGACACACAAAAAGGGCCTCCAGGGGCCCAAGCGCAAAGTGGTCTTCGTGACCCTGTATGAACTGATCGCCATCGCGGCCTCCAGCCTGCTGTTCATGGCCATCGGCCAGAGCGCCGGGCATTCGGGCGGCATGGCGATTGCCGCCTCCACGCTGGCCATCGTCTGGAACCTGACCTTCAACCACCTGTTCGAGCAATGGGAGGCGCGCCAGAGCGTCAAGGGCCGCTCGGTGATGCGCCGCGTGGTGCACGCCCTGGGCTTCGAGGGCGGGCTGGCCATGGTGCTGATCCCGCTGATGGCCTGGTGGTTCGGCGTCACGCTGTGGGAGGCCACGGTGATGGAGGCTGGCCTGCTGGTCTTCTTCCTGGTCTACACCTATGTCTTCAACTGGTGCTTCGACCATGTGTTCGGCCTGCCGGCCTCGGCCTCGGCGTCCGCTGCGGTGGCCCCGCGTGCTCAGGGCGAGCCGGCCTGCAGCAACTGACCGGCCACGGCGGCGGCGGCCGTGCGGGTCTCCACGCCGAGTTTCTCGAAGATGTGCTCCAGGTGCTTGTTCACCGTGCGCGGGCTCATGCCCAGGATGTCGGCGATGTCACGGTTGGTCTTGCCCTTGCTCAGCCATGACAGCACCTCGGTCTCGCGCGGGGTGAGCGCCACCTGCTGCAGCCGGCGCGCGGCAGGCGTCTGCGGCGCCTCGTGGCTGAGCAGCACCATCGACTCCCCCAGGCCGCTGGCGCCCATGTGGCGCGCCAGCAGCTGGCGGCCATCGGCCAGGGCCAGCGCCAGATCCTGGGGGGCGGGCTGGCCCTCCTGATCCGCCTGGCCGGGCTGATCCGCTTTGCCGTGCTGATCCGGCTGGCGGGCGCCGGCCAGCCAGTCCCCGGCCGCCTCCAGCGGGAAGGGCTGGTCCGCAAAGGCCTCCTCCAGCCAGCGCGATGCCTGGGGCGAGCGCCAGGCCACGCGGCCCTGGCCGTCGAGCACCACCACGCCCAGCCCCGCCACGTCCACGGCCTCCTGCGCCTGGCGCGTGGCGCGGGCGTTGCGCACATGGGTGGCCAGGCGCACCAGCACCTCGGGGATGCGCAGCGGCTTGACCACGTAGTCCACGCCACCGCTGGCAAAGCCGCGGATGATCTGGTCCGTGTCCGACAGGCCGGTCATGAACACCACGGGCACATGGGCCCAGGCCGGCGTGGCCTTGAGCGTGCGGCACAGCGTGAAGCCGTCCATGCCGGGCATGACGGCGTCCAGCAGCACGCCGTCGGGCACGGTGAGGGCGAAGCGCTGCAGGGCCTCGTCGGCGTCGCGGGCGGCGAGCACCACGTAGCCTTCGGCGGCCAGCGCGTCGCACAGCATGCGCAGGCTGTCCAGCGCGTCGTCCACCACAAGGATGACGTGGGCGTTGTGAGGGGGGTGGCTGGGGTGTCTGCTGCTGTCGGCGGTCGTCATCTGTGGCCTTTGCGGGTTCTCATTCATCGGTCTCCTCTCTTTCTTCGTCTTCTTCATCCTCTTGCTCGGGCCGCGGCAGCATGCGCGCCAGCGCATCGAAGTCGAAGCGGTTCGCGCAGGCCTGCAGCGCATCGAGCAGCGCGGCATGCGCGGGCGCCTGCTGGCGCGCCTGGCGCAGGCGCTCGCGCAGGGCCGTGGCCTGGCCCGAGCGCGCCAGCCGGGCCAGGTCTTCACGAAGGTCGGGCGGGAAGGGGGCGGCTGACGGCGCCTCCTCTGCCTTGGCCTCTGCCTGCTCTGCACGCGGCGCCGGCAGCAGCAGCGGGCGGTTGTCATGCACCCATTCCAGCCGCAGCACGCGCTCGAGCACCTGCAGCAGCTCGGACTCGGTCACGGGCTTGGCGACGAAGCCCTGGCAGCGCGCATCGGCCAGGCGCGGCGGGTCGTTGTCGAACAGGTTGGCCGAGACGAAGACCACGGGCAGCTGCTGCGCATCCCAGCGCGCGCGCAGCAGGGCGGCGGTCTGCCAGCCGTCCAGGTCGTCCATGCTGATGTCCAGCAGCACCAGGTCGGGCGGGCTTTGCTCCACGATCTCCAGGCACTCCCGGCCGCTGGCGGCCTCGCGGATCTCGAAGCCCAGCGGCAGCAGCAGGCCGGCCAGCAGCTGGCGCTGCAGCGGCTGGTCGTCCACCACCAGCAGGGTGCGCCGGGGCGGCAGATAGCCGATGACGGTGTGCAGCGTGGCGGCGGCGCCCGGAGGGACCCAGGACGCGTCGGGCGCCATCTCGGGCAGGTACAGGCGCACGGTGAAGCAGCTGCCCTCGCCGGGCGTGCTGCTCAGGGTGAGCTGCCCGCCCATCAGCTCGGTCAGCAGGTGGGTGATGGTCAGCCCCAGGCCCGTGCCCGCCTCGCTGACGCGCCGCCCCGCGCTGCCGCGCTCGAAAGGCACGAAGATGCGCTCCATGTCCTGCGGTTCGATCCCGATGCCGGTATCGATGACCTCGATGCGCGAGACATGGGGCCTGAAGTCCATGCGCAGCCGCACCTCGCCGCGTTGGGTGAAGCGCACGGCGTTGGACAGCAGGTTGATCAGGATCTGGCGCAGCCGCTTGGCGTCGGCCCGCACCCAGCGCGGCATGGTGCCCAGCGTCTCGACCGAGAACTGCAGCCCCCTGGCCTGTGCCTGGGGCCGCATCATGGCCTCGATGCCGTCGATCAGCGCGGGCAGGGGCAGGGGGGCGAGGTCCAGGCGCAGGCGGCCGGCCTCGATGCTGGCCAGCTCCAGCGATTCGTCGATCAGCGCGCGCAGGTGCTGGCCGCTGTGCTGCATGGTGGACAGGGTCTCGCGCACCCAGCCGTCGACCTGCGGGCTCTTGAGCAGGATCTGCGTATAGCCCAGCAGGCTGTTGAGCGGCGAGCGCAGCTCGTGCGTCATGCCGGCCACATAGCGCGTCTTGGCCTGGCTGGCCTGCTCGGCATGGTCCTTGGCGGCCTGCAGCTCGGCATCGGTGCGCTTGTGGGCGGCGATCTCCTGCAGCAGCAGCTGGTTCTGGCGCTCGGACTCGTCCTGGGCCATGCGCCGGCTGTCCGTGCTCAGCACCACCCACCAGGCGGCCACGGCGCACAGCAGGGCCAGCAGCGCGAAGACCTTGAGGAAGGGGATGCGCAGCGCGCCGCCATCGACGCTGCCTGCCTGCAGGCTTTCCTGCATGTAGACCACGCCCACCATGAAGGCCGTCACCGCGCACAGCGACAGCATCACCACCAGGTACTGGCCCGCGCGGAAGTTCACCTTGGTCGCCCAGCGCGGCGGCAGCAGGGCCGAGGCCAGCGCATGCAATTGCTCGCCCGCGCGCGATCCGGTCTTGCAGCGGTCATGGCAGCGCGACTCCAGCGAGCAGCACAGCGAGCAGATGGGCGCGCCGTAGGCGGGGCAGTGCGCCATGTCCTCGGATTCGAAATGCTTCTGGCAGACGGCGCAGCGCACGGTCTCGCCGGGCTTCCACAGGTTGCCTGCGGGCCGCGCCAGGTAGTAGCGCCCGCCCGTCAGCCAGGCCAGCAGCGGCGACAGCAGCATGGACAGCGCCAGCGCGATGAAGGGCGAGAACGCGGCCGCCGTCTCGCCCAGCAGGCCCGCATAGGCGCAGCAGGCCACGGCGGCGGCCAGCAGCATGGCGCCCGGGCCCACGGGATTGAAGTCGTACAGATGGGCGCGGCGGAACTCGATGCCCGGCGGGCTCAGTCCCAGCGGCTTGTTGATGACCAGGTCGGCCACCAGCGCGCCCACCCAGGCGATGGCCACGTTGCTGTAGATGGTCAGCACCTTCTCCAGCGCGCCGAACACGCCCAGCGTCATCAGCAAGGTGGCGATGACCACGTTGAACACCATCCAGACCACGCGCCCCGGATGGCTGCGCGTGATGCGCGCGAAGAAGTTGGACCAGGCAAGCGACCCCGCGTAGGCATTGGTCACGTTGATCTTGACCTGCGAGATGACCACGAAGACCACGGTCACCGCCACGGCCAGCCCCGGCAGGCCCAGGGCCTGCAGCACCTGCTGGAAGCCCACCAGGAACATCTGCGTGGGCTCGGCCGCGCGCGAGGCGTCCACCCCCTCCAGCTGCATGGCCGCGAAGGCGAGAAACGCGCCGCCCGCCATCTTGAGCATGCCCATCACGGCCCAGCCCGGCCCGGCCACCAGCACCGCGCCCCACCAGCGCAGGCGGTTGGCCCGGGTGCGCGGCGGCAGAAAGCGCAGGAAGTCCACCTGCTCGCCGATCTGCACCACCAGCGCGAAGATCACGGCCGCCGCCGCGCCGAACATCAGCGGATCGAACTGGCTGCTGCCCGAGCGCAGGCCGGTGAGGCTGGCGAAGTCGCGGTACAGCTGGGGCTGGGACAGCGCCATCCACACGAAGGGCAGCACCAGCAGGAACAGCCACAGCGGCTGCGTCCAGGCCTGCAGGCGCGAGATCAGCGTGATGCCGCGCATGGCCAGCGGCAGCACCACCAGGGCCGACAGCGCATAGCACCACTGCAGCGGCCAGTCCACCACCAGCTGCAGGGCCAGCGCCATGATGGCCGCCTCCAGCGCGAAGAAGATGAAGGTGAAGACGGCGTAGATCAGCGAGGTGATGGTCGAGCCCAGGTAGCCGAAGCCCGCGCCCCGCGTCAGCAGGTCCATGTCCAGCCCGTAGCGCGCGGCGCAGACGGCGATGGGCAGCCCCGTCAGGAAGATCACCAGGCCCACGGTGACGATGGCCCACATGGCGTTGGCAAAGCCGTAGTTCAGCGCAATGGCGCCGCCGATCGCCTCCAGCGCCAGGAAGGACAGCGAGCCGAAGGCCGTGTTGGCCACGCGGAACTCGCTCCAGCGCCGGAAGCTGCGCGGCGTGTAGCGCAGCGCGTAGTCCTCCATGGTCTCGTCGGCCACCCAGGCGTTGTATTCGCGCCGGAACCGGAAGATGGTCTGCGGCGCGGGCGAGGTGCTGGCGGGGCTGTCGGGCGGGGGTGCGGAGTGCATTCCCAGGTCTAGCAAGAAACGTGCGGGGCCAATGCTGGCGCGGCTTTCAAGAGGAGTGCGCGGGGTGCGTACGCAGATGGCTACGTCAATTGACGTATGGGCGGTTTCAAGGGTTCTTCCTAATCTTGGACCCAGCGCGGAAACAAGCCGTAACCGCAACGCCAGTTTTCAGCCACTTGCAGATCACCCAACCGATCCTTACAGGAGAGTCACCATGAGCCACCCCTCCGACCCCCGCACACCTGGTTCCCCCGGCACGGAAATGGGCCGCCGCCGCGTCCTGCAGGCGCTTGGCGCCGCCTCGGTGGCCGGGCTGCCGGCCTGGTCCTTCGCCCAGCCCACGGCCCAGGTCAACACCACCAAGCTGGCCGTGACCGACACCGAAGTCGTCGTGGGCCAGCTGCACTCGGCCACGGGCACCATGGCGATCTCCGAGACCGGCTCCATCCAGGCCGAGCAACTGGCCATCGACCAGATCAACGCCATGGGCGGCATCCTGGGCCGCAAGATCCGCGTGATCAAGGAAGACGGCGCCTCCGACTGGCCCACCTTCGCCGAGAAGTCCAAGAAACTGCTCATCAACGACCGCTGCGCCGCCGTCTTCGGCTGCTGGACCAGCGCCTCGCGCAAGGCCGTGCTGCCCGTGTTCGAGAAGGAAAACGGCCTGCTGTACTACCCCACCTTCTACGAAGGCCTGGAGCAGTCCAAGAACGTGATCTACACGGGCCAGGAAGCCACGCAGCAGATCCTGTACAGCCTGGACTGGGCCAAGGCCGAGAAGAAGGCCAAGACCTTCTTCCTGATCGGCTCGGACTACATCTGGCCGCGCACCTCCATGAAGATCGCGCGCAAGCACATCGAGAACTTCCAGAAGGGCAAGGTCGTCGGCGAGGAGTACTACCCGCTGGGCAGCACCAACTTCGGCTCGCTGGTCAACAAGATCAAGCTGCAAAAGCCGGACTGCATCTTCGTGGCCGTGGTGGGCGGCTCCAACGTGGCCTTCTACAAGGCGCTCAAAGCCGCGGGCATCACGGGTGACAAGCAATTGCTGGTCACGCTGTCGGTGACCGAGGACGAGATGACCGGCGTGGGCGGCGAGAACTTCACGGGTTTCTACTCCTCGATGAAGTACTTCCAGACGCTGGACAACGAGAACAACAAGAAGTTCGTGGCCGCCTTCAAGGCCAAGTACGGCCCCAATGCCGTCATCGGCGACGTCACCCAGGCCGGCTACCTGGGCCCCTGGCTGTGGAAGGCCGCCGTGGAAAAGGCCAAGAGCTTCGACGTGGACAAGGTGGTGGCCGCATCGCCGGGGCTGGAGCTCAAGACCGCGCCCGAAGGCTACGTGAAGGTGGACGCCAACCACCACCTGTGGAGCAAGTCGCGCATTGCCGTGGGGCAGCCGGACGGCACGTTCAAGGTGGTCTCGGAATCTCCGGAATTGATCAAACCCGATCCCTTCCCCAAGGGTTACCAGTAAGTCCTGATCCGTTCAGGCAGGTGATGCGTGGCGGCCTGCGGCCTGGTGGGCGGGCCGCCGCGTGAACCGTTTCCCCCTCTCCCGATTGGCTTGCGCGCAGGAGCAGCACCATGAGTTTTTCCGACATGATGAACATCGGCCTGATGCAGGGCTTCGCGGGGCTGAGCCTGTTCGCCGTGCTGCTGCTGATGGGCCTGGGCCTGGCCATCATCTTTGGCCAGATGGGCGTGATCAACATGGCGCATGGCGAGTTCATGACCATTGGCGCCTATACCATCTACCTGGGCTCCACGCTCACGGCGCAGCACGCGCCCGAGCTCATGCCCTACTACTTCCCGCTGGCCATCGTGGCCGCCTTCTTGTTCGCCTTCGCGGCCGGCTGGCTGGTGGAGTGGGGGCTGATCCGCCACCTCTACAAGCGCCCGCTGGACACGCTGCTGGCCACCTGGGGCGTGAGCCTGGCGCTGCAGCAGTGCTTTCGCACCTTCATCGGCCCCAAGGAAGTCAGCCCCACCCTGCCTGACTGGCTGATGGGCTCGTGGGCGCCGGCCGAGGGGCTGGACATTCCCATCAACGGCCTGTTCGTGCTGGCGCTGACCGCAGTGGTCACGGCCGGCGTGCTGATCGCGCTGCACAAGAGCCGCTGGGGCCTGCGCGTGCGTGCCACGGTCAGCAACCGCGTGATGGCCAATGCCATCGGCATCGACACCAAGAAGACCGACCGCCTGACCTTTGCCATCGGCTGCGGCATCGCAGGCGTGGCGGGCGCGGCCTTCACCACCATCGGATCCACCGGCCCCACCTCGGGCTCGCTGTACATCGTGGACGCCTTCCTGGTGGTCACCTTCGGCGGCGCGGCCAGCCTGCTGGGCACCGTGGTCTCGGCCTTCGGCATTGCGCAGACGCAGTCCATCACCGAGTTCTTCCTCGCGGGCTCCATGGCCAAGGTGATCACGCTGTCGCTGATCGTCTTCATCCTGATGCTGCGTCCCCAGGGCCTGTTCGCTTCCAAGGTGCGGCGCTGATCCCGGCGCCGGCCCTGTCCACGAATTCCCCGCGTTCCCCCGATTTCCCCTGAGTTCACCGGAGTCATTCCATGCAAGCCCTCAAAGCCTGGATACAGCGCTACCAGCTCGCCAGCCTGGTGCTGCTCACCGTCCTGCTGGCGGTGGTGCTGCCCCTGGCGCTGGACATCTTCCGCCTCAACCTGGTCGGCAAGTACCTGACCTATGCCTTCGTCGCCATCGGCCTGGTCATGGTCTGGGGCTATGGCGGCGTGCTCAGCCTGGGCCAGGGCGTGTTCTTCGGCCTGGGCGGCTACGCCATGGCCATGTTCCTGAAGCTGGAGGCGTCCGACCCCATCAGCACCAAGATCCAGTCCACGCCCGGCATCCCCGACTTCATGGACTGGAACCAGCTGACCGAGCTGCCCTCGTTCTGGCTGCCCTTCAAGAGCCTGCCGTTCTCGCTGGCCGCCGTCATCGCCGTGCCCACGCTGCTGGCCTGGCTCATCAGCTTCGCCATGTTCAAGCGCCGCGTGGGCGGGGTGTACTTCGCCATCATCACGCAGGCCGTGGCGCTGATCGTCACCGTGCTCATCATCGGCCAGCAGGGCTACACGGGCGGCGTCAACGGCATGACCGACCTCAAGACCCTGTGGGGCTGGGACACGCGCACGGACAGCGCCAAGTACATCCTCTACTACGTCTGCGTGGCCCTGCTGATCGGCGCCATCGTGCTGTGCCGCTGGATACAGACGGGCAAGGTGGGCACCCTGCTGCTGGCCATGCGCGACAAGGAAGACCGCGTGCGCTTTTCCGGCTACGACGTGGCCAACTTCAAGGTCTTCGTGTTCTGCCTGGCCGCTGCGCTGTCGGGCATAGGCGGCGCCATGTTCACGCTGCAGGTGGGCTTCATGTCGCCCAGCTTCGTGGGTATCGTGCCCTCCATCGAGATGGTCATCTACGCCGCCGTGGGCGGGCGCATGAGCCTGGTGGGCGCCGTGTACGGCACGCTGCTGGTCAACGCGGGCAAGACCTATTTCTCGGAGAGCTTCCCGGACCTGTGGCTGTTCCTCATGGCGGGCCTGTTCATCGGCGTGACCATGGCCTTCCCGATGGGGCTGGCCGGCCTGTGGGAAAGCCGCATCGTTCCGTGGTGGAACAGCCGCCGCAAGGGCACGGCACCTGCCGCAGCGCAGGGAGCCCAGGCAGCACCTGCCCCGGCCCCGGCCGCCACCAAGCCCACGTCCGCCCTGTCCGAAGGCATGGGCCGCCAGGGCGCCTGAACCACAGCGGGAGCACACCATGAGCAATACCGACTTCACGCTGGCCGTGGAAGACCTGACGGTCTCCTTCGACGGCTTCAAGGCCATCGACGCGCTGAACCTGTACATCGACAAGAACGAGCTGCGCGTCATCATCGGTCCCAACGGCGCGGGCAAGACCACGCTGCTGGACCTGATCTGCGGCAAGACCCGCGCCACGGCCGGCAGCATCAAGTTCAAGAACGAGGAACTCACGCGCATGGCCGAGCACAAGCGCGTGCGCCTGGGGATCGGGCGCAAGTTCCAGACACCGTCCATCTACGAGAACCTGTCGGTCTTCCAGAACCTGGAGGTCTCCTACCCGCAAGGCCGCTCGGTCTTCGGCGCGCTGGCCTTCAAGTGCACGGAGGCGGTGCGCGATCGCGTGCAGGCCGTGGCCGCCGACATCGGCCTGGACGAGCGCCTGGACACCGAGGCCGGCCTGCTCAGCCACGGCCAGAAGCAGTGGCTGGAGATCGGCATGCTGCTCATGCAGGAGCCCGAGTTGCTGATGCTGGACGAGCCCATCGCCGGCATGAGCGCCCGCGAGCGCGAACTGACGGCCGAGCTGCTGCAGCGCATCTGCAAGAACCGCTCCGTCATCGTCATCGAGCACGACATGGAGTTCGTGGCACGCATCGCGCACAAGGTCACCGTCATGCACCAGGGAAAGATCCTCGCCGAGGGTCCCATGGACAAGGTGCAGGCCGACCCCAAGGTCATCGACGTCTACCTCGGCCACTGAGGCACGCACAAGGAATTCACATGCTGCAAGTCAAGGATCTGTACGTGGCCTATGGCCAGAGCGAGGCGCTGCACGGCATCAGCTTCGAGGGCCGCGAGAACGAAACCGTGGCCATCATGGGCCGCAACGGCATGGGCAAGACCACGCTGTTCAAAAGCCTGATGGGCGTCATGCCCGCCAAGAGCGGCCAGATCACCGTGGCCGGCCAGGACGTCACGAAGGACGAGAGCTTCCGGCGCGTGGCCAAGGGCATTGCCTACGTGCCCCAGGGCCGCATGATCTTCCCCACGCTGACCGTGGAAGAGAACATACAGACGGGCCTGGAGAACGCGAAGACGCGCCAGGTGCCCGACGACATCTACGCCCTGTTCCCCGTGCTCTGGGACATGCGCCGGCGCAAGGGCGGCAACCTTTCGGGCGGGCAGCAGCAGCAGCTGGCCATTGCGCGCGCCCTGGTCACCGACCCCAAGGTGCTGCTGCTGGACGAGCCCACCGAGGGCATCCAGCCTTCCATCATCAAGGACATCGCCAAGGCGCTCAACGAGATCCGCAAGCTGCGCCGCATCACCATCGTGGTCAGCGAGCAGGTGCTTTCCTTCGCCATGGATGTGGCCGACCGGCTGTTCGTCATCGAGGGCGGGAGATTGGTACATGAAACCGCGCGTGCCGATACCGACGAGCAGCGCATCAAGTCCTACCTCTCCGTCTGATCCATTTTTTCCCACTGCCATCGCAAGGAGCACACCATGGCCGAAACCCTGATCAAGGTCGATCTCAACCAGTCCCCCTACGACAACCCGCAGGTGCACAACCGCTGGCATCCCGACATCCCCATGGCGGTCTGGGTGGAGCCGGGCGCGGAGTTCAAGCTGGAGACCTATGACTGGACCGGCGGCGCCATCAAGAACGACGACAGCGCCGAAGACGTGCGCGACGTGGACCTGTCCACCGTCCACTTCCTGTCCGGCCCCGTGGGCGTCAAGGGCGCCGAGCCCGGCGACCTGCTGGTGGTGGACCTGCTGGACATCGGCGCGCGCGACGACAGCCTCTGGGGCTTCAACGGCTTTTTCTCCAAGCAAAATGGCGGCGGCTTCCTGGACGAGCATTTCCCGCTGGCCCAGAAGTCCATCTGGGACTTCCACGGCATGTTCACCAAGAGCCGCCACATCCCCGGCGTCAACTTCGCAGGCCTCATCCACCCGGGCCTGATCGGCTGCCTGCCCGACCCCAAGATGCTGGCCAGCTGGAACGAGCGCGAGACCGGCCTCATCGCCACCGACCCCGACCGCATTCCCGGCCTGGCCAACCCGCCCAACGCCACCACCGCCCACATGGGCCAGATGCAGGGCGAGGCCCGCGACAAGGCCGCCGCCGAAGGCGCACGCACCGTGCCGCCGCGCGAGCACGGCGGCAACTGCGACATCAAGGACCTCTCGCGCGGCTCGCGCGTGTTCTTCCCCGTCTACGTGGACGGCGCGGGCCTGAGCGTGGGCGACCTGCACTTCAGCCAGGGCGATGGCGAGATCACCTTCTGCGGCGCCATCGAGATGGCCGGCTGGGTGCACATGAAGGTCTCGCTGATCAAGGGCGGCATGGCCAAGTACGGCATCAAGAACCCCATCTTCAAGCCCAGCCCCATGACGCCCAACTACAAGGACTACCTGATCTTCGAAGGCATCTCGGTGGACGAAAAGGGCAAGCAGCACTACCTGGACGTGACCGTGGCCTACCGCCAGGCCTGCCTGAACGCCATCGAGTACCTGAAGAAATTCGGCTACAGCGGCGCCCAGGCCTACTCGCTGCTGGGCACGGCGCCCGTGCAGGGCCACATCAGCGGCGTGGTGGACGTGCCCAATGCCTGCGCCACGCTGTGGCTGCCCACGGAGATCTTCGACTTCGACATCAATCCCACGGCCGAGGGACCACAGAAGATCATCACGGGCGGGGTGGATCTGCCCATCGCCCAGGACAAGTAAGCCCGGCATACGACACCCGCCATCCACCATCCGCCAGAGGCCGCCCATGCCCACCTATGACTACCACTGCACCGCATGCGGCGGCTTCGACGCGCTGCGCAGCCTCTCGCAGCGCAACGAGCCCGCGCCCTGCCCCAGCTGCGAGGCGGCCTCGCCCCGCGTCTTCGTCAGCGCGCCGCGCCTGGCCTGCACCAGCCCCGAACAGCGCCGCGCCCATGACACCAACGAGCGCGCCCGGCACGAGCCCAGGCGCTCACGCGATGTGGCCGAGGGCAGCTACGCGCGCATGCGCCACCCTTCGGGCTGCGGCTGCTGCAGCGGCGCCAGCAAGCGCGGCTCCACGGTCACGGCGCCCAACGGCGCCAAGACCTTCCCGACCAAGCGGCCCTGGATGATCAGCCACTGACAGCGGACCCTGCGCCGCACCAATGACAAAGGCCCGCGATGCGGGCCTTTGTCCTGCCTGGGCGTACCGCTCAGTGCACGGCGCCGATGAAGCCGGCCAGCTCCGGCGTCTGCGGGTTGGCGAACAGCTGCTTGGCCGGGCCGCTTTCGTGGATCAGGCCCTGGTGCATGAACACCAGCTGGTCGCCCACGTCGCGGGCAAAGCGCATCTCGTGCGTGACCATGATCAGCGTCATGCCCTCGGCGGCGAGCTGCTTGACCACGGCCAGCACCTCGTTGACCAGCTCCGGGTCCAGGGCCGAGGTGATCTCGTCGCACAGCAGCACCTTGGGCTGCATGGCCAGCGCGCGAGCAATCGCCACGCGCTGCTGCTGGCCGCCGCTGAGCTGGTCGGGGTAGCTGTCGTACTTGTCGCCCAGGCCGACCTTGGCCAGCATCTGGCGCGCCAGCGCCGCCGCCTCGGGTTTTTTCACGCCCTTGACCACGGTGGGCGACAGGGCCACGTTCTCGCCCGCCGTCAGGTGGGGGAACAGGTTGAACTGCTGGAACACCATGCCCACGTTCAGGCGCAGCGCGCGCAGCTGGGCGGGCGAGGGCGCGCTGCCCTCCGAGCCCTTGAGCACGGCGTCGTCCACCACGATCTGGCCGGACTGGATGGCCTCCAGCCCGTTGATGGAGCGCAGCAGCGTGCTCTTGCCCGAGCCGCTGCGGCCGATGATGGCGACCACCTGGCCGCTGTCCACGCTCAGGTCCACGCCCTTGAGCACATGGTTGTTGCCGTAATGCTTGTGAACGGCGCGCACATCAACGAGCGGCATAGAGTTTCTTCTCCAGATGGGATGCGTAGAGGGACAGGGGCCAGCACAGCAGGAAGTAGCCTGCGGCGACCAGGCCGTAGATGAGGAAGGGCTGGAAGGTGGCGTTGGCCAGCATGGAGCCGAGCTTGGTCAGCTCGCTGAAGCCGATGATCGAGGCCACCGCCGTGCCCTTGATGATCTGTACCGAGAAGCCGACCGTGGGCGCTATCGACAGGCGCAGCGCCTGCGGCAGCACCACATGGCGCATCTGCTGCAGGTAGCCCATGGCCAGGCTGGACGAGGCTTCCCACTGGCCGCTGGGGATGGACTCCACGCAGCCGCGCCAGACCTCGGCCAGGTAGGCGCTGGTGTACAGCGTCAGGCCGATGGCGGCCGCCGTCCAGGGCGAGATGTCCAGGCCGGCCATGGACGAGCCGAAGAACACGATGAACATCTGCATCAGCAGCGGCGTGTTCTGGAAGGCCTGGATATAGGCCTTGGCCAGGCGGCGCAGGTTCTGGCTGCGGCCCACGCGGGCGAACAGCACCAGCAATCCGGTGGCGCCGCCCAGCACGAAGGCCAGCAGCGACAGCGCCAGCGTGGCCAGCAGGCCCTCGGCCAGCTTGGCCAGGATGGGCAGCAGGGGAATGTCGGCAATCATGCGGCGTCTCCGGCAGTGGTCGCAGGTGCAGCGGGTGCAGCGGGCCGGGCTGCACGTGGCGTGCGGCGGCCCACCACGAAGCGCTGGCCTATCCAGGCCAGCAACTGGCGCAGTGCCAGGGCCAACACGAAGTACGCCGCCGTCACCACCAGGTAGGTCTCGAACGCGCGGAAGTTGCGCGACTGGATGAAGTTGGCCGCAAACGTCAGGTCCTGGGCGGCGATCTGCGAGACCACCGAGGTGCCCAGCATCACGATCACGATCTGGCTGCTCAGCGAGGGCCAGACCCGCTGCAGCGCAGGGCGCAGCACCACATGGCGGAAGAGCGCCCAGCGGCCCATGCCCAGCGCGCCAGCGGCTTCCAGCTGGCCGCGCTGCGTCTCCTGGATGCCGGCGCGCACGATCTCTGTGATGTAGGCGCCCAGGTTGATCACCGTGGTCAGCAGGCAGGCCTGCCATTCGTTGATCTGCACGCCCAGCGAAGGCAGGCCGAAGAACACGAACATCAGCTGCACCAGGAAGGGCGTGTTGCGTATGCCCTCCACGTACACCTTGAACAGCCAGTGCAGCGGCGCAATGCGCCAGGCGCGGCTGACGCCGCCGGCCACGCCGATGGCGCCGCCCAGCACGGCGCCCGCCGCCGTCAGCGCCAGCGTGAAGCCTGCGCCCTGTGCCAGCAGGCCGCTGTAGTCGAACACGGCGCCGAAGTCGAATTGATAGGCCATGGAAGGATTTCCGGGAACAGGGGCGCAGCGGTTACAGGGTGGCGGGCAGCGGCATCTTCATCCAGCGCTGGGACAGGCCGGTCAGGCGGCCGTCGGCCTTGAGCTTGGTGATGATGGCGTCCACCTTCTGCAGCAGCGCCGGCTCGCCCTTGGCCACGCCGATGTAGCAGGGCGTGTCCTCGACCGCGAACTTCACGTCCAGCTGGCGCAGCCTGGTGCGCTCGTTGACGGCGTTGGCCACGATGTTGCCCAGCGTCACCAACTGCACCTGGCCCGTCAGATAGCTTTGCGCGGTGGCGTTGTTGTCCTCGTAGCGCTTGATGGTGGCCGAGGCCGGCGCCACCTGCGTGAGGGCCAGGTCCTCGGTGGAGCCGCGCGTCACGCCCACGGTCTTGCCGGCCAGGTCGGCAGGGGCCTTGATGCTCACGTCCTTGGGGCCGTAGACGCTCTTGGGGAAGGGCGCATAGGCCTGGGTGAAGTCGATCACCTTGGCGCGCTCGGCGTTCTTGCCCAGGCTGGAGATGACGATGTCGGCCTTGCCCGTGGTCAGGAAGGGAATGCGGTTGGTGCTGGTCACGGGCACCAGCTCCACCTTCACGCCCAACTCCTGGGCGACCAGGGCCGCCATGTCGATGTCATAGCCCTGCAGCTTCAGGTCGGTGCCCAGCGAGCCGAAGGGCGGGAAGTCCTGCGGAATCGCCACGCGCAGCACGCCGGCCTTCTGGATGTTGGCCAGCATGTCGGCATGGGCTGCGCCGCCCAGGCCGGCAGCGGCCAGGGTGGCGGCCGCCAGGGCGGTGCGGATGAATGCGCGGCGGGTTGTCAGGGGGGAAGTCATGCGAAAGCTCCTTCGGAAGGTGGGGTGAGGCGAAAGGAAAGCGGGTCAGGGTCGGGCGCAGATGTATCGGGCGCCGTTGCGTCGGGCGCCGTCGCGTCGGACGCCGCCGCGTTGTCCGGCGTGTCGAGATCGATGCCGCTGCGCCTGGCGGCCGACAGCAGGTGGGCGCGCATGGCGCCCGCGGCACCCGGCGCATCGCCCGCGCAGACGGCCTGCACGATGGCGTCGTGCTCGCGCACGGGCTGGTCGTCGGCGCCGCTCCAGGCAAAGGGCAGGCGCAGGCTGTGGCTGATGGCCAGCTCCAGCTGACGCGCCATGGCCACCAGGCCCGGGTTGCCCGACAGCTGGGCCAGCAGCAGGTGGAACTGCAGGTCGGCGTCGGCGGCGGCCAGCAGGTCGCTGCGGGCGAGGGCGTGGGCCAGCTGGGACTGGGTCCATTGCAGCTGGCGCAGGCCGCTGTCGTCGGCGCGCACGGCCGCCAGCGCGGCCCAGCCCGGCTCCAGCACCAGGCGCAGCTCGATCAGCTGGCGCGGCGAAAGCGTGCCCAGCGCCGGGGTGGCGTAGGCGCGGTGCATGCGTGCACGGCCGCTGTGCGGGCCGTTGATGCGCACGCCCTTGCCCGGCTGGATCTCGACCAGGCCCAGGGCCTCCAGCATGGACAGCGCCTCGCGCAGCGAAGCGCGGCTGATGCCCAGCTGCCGGGCCAGCTCGCGCTGCGGCGGCAGCTGGCTGCCGCCGGGATAGTGGCCGCTCAGGATGTGCTGCTGCAGCGTCTGGGCCATCGAGATCGGAATGCTTTGCATGGGCTGGCGCGGGTGGAGGGTTTTGGCCTGACTGGTCAGACCACGTATCCAGCAGATAGCGAATTGCGTGCCAGATGCAAAAAAAGGAGCGTTGTCCTCAGGCGCTGCAAAGAATCCGGGGCGATGGGGTATCGACAATCCGCCCCGAAGGCAGCGCCGGCGGCCCGCGCTGCCGCGCTTTGGTGCAGTGCCGCATGGCTTTGTGCAGGCCTGCCCCGAATGCGGGCGTAAAACCCGCACTGCAGGCCGCCGCCAGCCGCCGTAGAATCCCGGGCTTTGGCCCGAGGAGCGTTGCAGCGCGGCACCCGCCCATCCGTACACCGGATCGCGTGCCGCGTCAGGCTTGGGCCAGGTGCAGGTTCCCGGCCGGACCGCGCCCACGGTGCCAACGACGCTCACCTGTTGCCATGCCGTTTTTGCAGGTGAGCTTGATGTCGTCCTCTTTCACTCCCCCTCCCATGCGTCTGTCGGGCCTGGAGCCTGTCTCCATCGGCGAGGGCACGCTGTTCGTCAACGTGGGCGAGCGCACCAACGTCACGGGCTCCAAGGCCTTTGCGCGCATGATCCTCAACGAGCAGTACGAGGAAGCGCTGTCCGTGGCACGCCAGCAGGTGGAAAACGGCGCCCAGGTCATCGACGTGAACATGGACGAGGCCATGCTGGACAGCAAGGCCGCCATGGTGCGCTTCCTGAACCTCATCGCCTCCGAGCCCGACATCGCCAAGGTGCCGGTCATGGTGGACAGCTCCAAGTGGGAAGTTATCGAGGCCGGACTGCGCTGCCTGCAGGGCAAGGGCATCGTCAACTCCATCTCCATGAAGGAAGGCCTGGATGAATTCAAGCGCCAGGCCCGGCTGATCAGGCGCTACGGCGCGGCCGCCGTGGTCATGGCCTTCGACGAGAAGGGCCAGGCCGACACCTACCAGCGCAAGATCGAGATCTGCGAGCGCGCCTACCGCATCCTGGTGGACGAGGTGGGCTTCCCGCCCGAGGACATCGTCTTCGACCCCAACATCTTCGCCGTGGCCACCGGCATCGAGGAGCACGACAACTACGCCGTGGACTTCATCGAGGCCGTGCGCTGGATCAAGAAGAATCTGCCCGGCGCCAAGGTCTCGGGCGGTGTCTCCAACGTGAGCTTCAGCTTCCGCGGCAACGACCCTGTGCGCGAGGCCATCCACACCGTGTTCCTGTACCACGCCATCTCGGCGGGCATGGACATGGGCATCGTCAACGCCGGCATGGTCGGCGTCTATGACGACCTGGAGCCCCAGCTGCGCGAGCGCGTGGAAGACGTGGTGCTCAACCGCCGCCCTGACGCCGCCGAGCGCCTGCTGGAGATTGCCGACGCCGCCAAGGGCGCTGCCAAGGACGACAGCAAGAAGCTCGAATGGCGCGGCACGCCCGAGAACCCGAAGACCGTGGGCGAGCGCCTGTCGCACGCCCTGGTGCACGGCATCACCGACTTCATCGTCACCGACACCGAAGAGGCCTACCAGCAGATCGTGGTGCAGGGCGGTGGTCGCCCGCTGCACGTGATCGAAGGCCCGCTCATGGACGGCATGAACATCGTGGGCGACCTGTTCGGCGCCGGCAAGATGTTCCTGCCCCAGGTGGTCAAGTCGGCGCGCGTGATGAAGCAGGCCGTGGCCCACCTCGTGCCCTACATCGAAGAGGAAAAGCGCCAGCAGGAAGCGGCGGGTCTGGACGTGTCCAGCAAGGGCAAGATCGTCATCGCCACCGTCAAGGGCGACGTGCACGACATCGGCAAGAACATCGTCACCGTGGTCCTGCAGTGCAACAACTTCGAGGTCATCAACATGGGCGTGATGGTGCCCTGCCATGAGATCCTGGCCCGGGCCAAGGCCGAGGGCGCGGACATCATCGGCCTGTCGGGCCTGATCACGCCCAGCCTCGAAGAGATGCAATACGTCGCCGGCGAGATGCACAAGGACGACTACTTCCGCATCAAGAAGATTCCGCTGCTGATCGGCGGTGCCACCTGCTCGCGCGTGCACACCGCCGTCAAGATCGCGCCCAAGTACGAAGGCCCCGTGGTCTACGTGCCCGATGCCTCGCGCAGCGTCAGCGTGGCCCAGAGCCTGCTGGGCGAGAACAAGGGCAACTACCTGGCCGAGATCCAGGCCGACTACGACAAGGTCCGCACCCAGCACGCCAACAAGAAGAAGACACCGCTGTGGCCTCTGGCAAAGGCCCGCGCCAACGCCACGCCCGTGGACTTTTCCCAGGCTCCCGTGGCGCCGCGCGCCCTGGGCCGCCGCGTGTTCCGCAACTTCGACCTGGCCGAGATCGCCGAATACATCGACTGGGGCCCGTTCTTCCAGACCTGGGACCTGGCAGGCCCCTACCCGGCCATCCTCGACGACGAGATCGTGGGCGTGCAGGCCCGCCAGGTGCTGGCCGACGGCCAGGCCATGCTCAAGAAGATCATCGAAGGCCGCTGGCTGCAGGCCAACGGCGCCATCGGCCTGTTCCCTGCCAACCGCGTGGGCGATGACATCGAGTTCTATGCCGACGAGTCCCGCAGCCAGGTGCTGATGACCTGGTACGGCATGCGCCAGCAGACCGAAAAGCAGATGGTGGAAGGCCCGGATGGCCAGCCCGTGATGCGCCCCAGCCGCTGCCTGTCCGACTTCGTGGCCACCAAGGAATCGGGCATCCAGGACTACGCGGGCCTGTTCGCCGTCACGGCCGGCATCGGCGCCGAGAAGAAGGACAAGGAGTTCGAAGACGCGCTGGACGACTACTCCGGCATCATGTTCAAGGCCCTGGCCGACCGCCTGGCCGAGGCCTTCGCCGAATGCCTGCACCAGCGCGTGCGCAAGGACCTATGGGGCTATGCGCCCGACGAGGACCTCAGCAACGAAGCGCTGATCAAGGAACAGTACAAGGGCGTGCGCCCCGCGCCCGGCTACCCGGCCTGCCCCGACCACAGCGCCAAGACCGACCTGTTCGCCGTGCTCAAGGCCGACGAGATCGGCATGACGCTGACCGAAAGCCTGGCCATGAACCCGGCCTCCAGCGTCAGCGGCTTCTACATCGGCCACCCCGACTCCGTCTACTTCAACGTCGGCGAGATCGGCGAGGACCAGCTCGCCGACATGGCCGCGCGCCGGGGCATGGACATCGAGGAGCTGCGCAGGCTGTTGGCGCCGAATCTCGCCTGATATTGGGTTGACCGCTGGCTTGGCTACGCCGGTCAGGCGTGCGATTTTTCGCTATTTTGGACAAAGGCATTCATCTTTGACTGGAATAGCGGACAGGGCGCGCCAGCGGCGCAGGCAGTCGATCAGAAGATGTGATCCGGCTGAGCGTTCAAGCGCGCCGATGCTGCAGGAGCCAGGATGCCCTACAAGGGCCCGGTGCACGCCAGCCGAACCCGCACCTCCTTGTTGGCGACCAGGGCCGGATCGGTCGCAAGGACGAGTTTTCTCTCTCCCCCGCTGCCCAGGTCGATCAGGCCTTCCTGCAGTACCTGCCGGACGCCCCCTCGGTTCACGCTGCTCGTGTAGGTCGCCAGAGCCGAAAGGCATCCGCACTCGCCAATCGATTTGCGCAGTTGAACACGGGTGTTCGCCCACACCACATTGGACTCTGTGGAAGTCTTCGTCGCCGTGATCGACACGCAGGCTGAAAGATCGTTCTGAAACGTTATCTGGTCGGCATGGGCGGCAAAGGCGGATCCGCCAAACAAGGCAGACCATATTAAAAATCGAGCCATGCTATGCACGTGTGCCTCCGTTTGTCACTCTTGCCGGGACGTAATTGACTTTCAGGATGAAATAGCTACGTGAACTGGACTTCGCCTTCGACCGAAGAATCGGGAAGAATCTATGCTCAACCTCAATACATCCGTGGCTGAAGCCTTTGGTTGAATCATGCAGATAAAAGCCGCTGCGGACGGGGTTGCAAGCGATGCGCGTTTGAGTGTCGGCGGGCTCCATCCGCGCCCGGTTCTGCCCCCAGTTTGCCCAATAGGCTTCGCAGCTTCCGGCGGCAGCTCCGCGTGGAATCGTCTGGACTCCCCATCCGGGAGACAGGTTGCATCTTCCCGCACCGTCGTCCTTCGCCGCCCCACGATCGGTGACGAGCACCTTGTACACCCCCTCCGGAATTGGTCCGCTGTCTTTGATGCACTGATTTTCTGGCATCTGAAAACCTGGAAGTCCTGTTGTTGCCTTGAAGCTACCGGAGCCATTCCATGTCAGCTTCTGCCCATCAAACTCCATATCTGGTATCACAAACGGTCCCTCCAATTTTCTAAAGTCGCATCAATCGAGTTTCTCGGTAGCCACGGTTTGATGCCATCCAGATTCATAAGCTTCATCTGGATCAGAGATCGGGGCAGCTTAATGCGCTTATTGCCTCGGAGGCAAGTTGGAGGGAAAGTGTTTTTGCGACATGCTGTAACGATCTTGTATACCAATTCGCTGCAATCGCATTCAGGTATACCTGATTGCCATGGATGAGATCGCCTGAATATGCCCACTGCCAGAGTCCAAAAAAACAAGGCGCACGAGGCGCCTTGTCATGGGTCAGCGGGATGGGAGTTTCAGAGCCCGATTTCCTTGTTGTACGCCTTGCGCGCCGCAACGGCCGTGTCCGTGAAGTCGGTGAACACGCCGTCGATGCCCAGGCGGTAGTAGGTCAGGTATTCCTGCACGGGGTCGCCCTTGTACAGGCCGGCCAGGCGGCCCGGCTCGTTGCGGAAGGTGAAGCTGTGCACGATCAGGCCGGCCTTGTGGGCGTCGCGGATCAGGCCCGTGTCCTTGACGGTGTTCACGTCCTTGAGGCCGGCGCCGTCCTTGTAGGGCACGACGGAGTGGGCCAGGACCTGGGGCTTCCAGGGGCCGATGCCGTCGGCATAGGTCTTGATGTCGGCCAGGCCTGCGGGCGTGAGCATGGCGGCGAAGGTGCGGGCGTCGCCGGCCAGGGTCCAGCTGTAGGGGCGGCCGCTGATGAAGGTCCACTCATCGTTGGTGATGTAGACCATGGAGCCGTCGCGCAGGCTGAAGTCGTTGCCGTCGATCAGCTGCACGCCCTTGGCCTTCATGCCGGCCTGGCGCAGGTACTTGAGGCTGGCCGGGTCGAAGCTCTGGATGTAGATGGGCGAATCCTTGGCGTTGAGCTTGTTCTGGTCCAGCAGCTTGATCACCGCGTCTTCAAACGGGCGCGAACCGGGCGCGCCGCAGCCGTTGGCGATCGCCTGCTGGTTGTTCCAGTAGGGGTTCTTGGTCTCGGCGTAGACGGGGATGGTGCGGCCCAGGGCCTTGCTCTTGGCGGCGGCGATGTCCAGCACGTCCTGGGCGCTGATCAGGGGCAGCTTGCCGTTCCACTCGGTGGGGCGCTCGCTGCGGTTGTCCAGGATGGTGCCGGTCAGCCAGCTGCGCAGCTCCTGCAGCGTGAAGTCGCTGATGGACCAGTCGTTGCGGTGGTCCTCGCCATCGACCACCAGGGCCTTGAGCACGGACTTGGGATCGTTGGCGTCCAACTGGTCGCTCAGGTACTGGGCCGGGCCGTTGGCTGGGATGGCCGGGTACTTCACGTTGACCAGCACGCCGGCCGCAGTGCGCTGGCGGCGTGCCACTTCGGCATTGGTCTTGGCCACGTCGGCCACGTTGGTGCTGTCGCTGAGCCAGGCGTTGTGGCGGGCGACCAGCTGGCAGTCCTTCGTCATGTGCATGTCGAGTTCAAGCATGTCCGCGCCTGCATCGGCGGCGGCCTCGTAGGCCATGCGCGTCTGCTCCGGGAACTTGCCCGAGAAGCCGCGGTGGGCGATCACCTGGGGCTGCTTTCCGTCGAGCGTGAGGTAGAACGAGCCGCCGTCACCGCCGCAGGCCGTGAGGACTGCAGCCGCGCACAGGGACGCGAGCAGGGGAGTGCGGGAAAAGGACATAGGACGTTGGGTCATATCCGAAGCAGTGGTGGGTTGATGAACGGCGCGCAATGCGCCAACTCAGCAGCGTATGCAGTCAGCCGTGTCGGCACCATGACAGTGCGTCCCGTATGACCCAGATTGGCGTTTTAGCGACGGTCGGTGGAAATTTGCCGACCCTCCGACACAGGGTTATCCCCCGAACAGGGGCGCCAGCGTGGCGCGCAGGCGGTCGCTGGCGTCGGGCGCCTCGGGCGGGCGGATCTCCAGCGAGCGCTCCACCGTGCCGATGTGCTCCAGCAGCAGGGCCTTGGCGCCCTCGGTGTCGCCGCGCTCCAGCGCCTCGACGATGCGCTCGTGCTCGGCGCAGGACTGGCTGGCGCTGTGCGTGGACTGGAACAATGTGGCCGCCAGCGTGGTGCGCGCCGTGAGGTCGCGCAGGGTGAGCGCCAGCAGGCGGTGGCCCATCTGCTCGGCCAGGCAGACGTGGAAGTCGGCCAGCAGGAAGGCGCGCGTGGCCGCGTCGGCGCCGGCAATGGCGTCCTGCTCCTGGGCGATGTGGCGGCGCAGCTGGCCGATCACGCTTTGCATCGGGCGGCCGGCCTCGCCCAGGATGCCGGTCTCGATGATGCGGCGCGCCGCGAAGGCGTCCTGCGCCTCCTCGGCCGAGGGCTGGACCACGTACCAGCCGCGCCGGGGCTGCACCTGCACGAAGCCGCGCGCCTGCAGCTGCATCAGCGCCTCGCGCACCATGGTGCGGCTGACCGCGAAGTTGTCGGCCAGCTCCTGCTCCCCCAGCCGTTCGCCGGGCGCCAGTTTCTGGGCCAGGATGGCTTCGACGACGCGCTCGGCAATGTGCTGGGGGCTTACAGGTGTCATTGCGTTGCAGGGTGGGCAGAAGTCACGGTTGCGGGGACGGCGGCGGCGCCGGAGGGCTCGGCGTCGGGCCCCTGATTGTCGGCCAGGCCGTTGAGCACGGCATGGGCGCGCTCGCGGTCGATGTCACCTTCCCAGGCGGCGATGGCCACGGTGGCCACGCAGTTGCCGATCAGGTTGCCCAGCGCGCGGGCAATGCCCATGAACCAGTCCACCGACAGCACCAGCACCAGGCCGATGGCGGGGATGGCCGGAATCGCATGCAGCGTGGCCGCCAGCACCACGATGGCCGAGCCCGGCACGCCGTGGGCGCCCTTGGAGGTCACCAGCGCAATCGCCAGGATGGTCAGCAGGTCGGCCATGCCGATGGGCGTGTTCGTGGCCTGGGCGATGAACACGGCCGCCAGCGTGATGTAGATGGAAAAGGCGTCCAGGTTGAACGAGTAGCCCGTGGGAATCACCAGGCCCACGGTGGAGTCGCGCACGCCCATGTTGCGCAGCTTGGCCATGATCTGGGGCAGCACGCTGTCCGAGGAGGTGGTGGCGAAGACCACCATCAGCTCCTCGCGCAGGTAGCGCAGCAGCTTGATCAGGCTGAAGCCCGAAAAGCGCATCACCAGCCCCAGCACCACGAAGACGAAGAAGATCACCGCCACGTAGAACAGCAGCACCAGCATGCCCAGCTGCTTGAGCGAGCCTATGCCGTACTGGCCCACGGTGAACGAGATCGCACCCAGCACGCCCAGCGGCGCCAGCTTGATGAGGATGCCCATGATCTTGAACAGCACGTTCGACAGCGTGTCGATCAGCGCATGCACGGGCGCGCCGCGCTCGCCCAGCATGGTCAGCGCGCAGCCGAACAGCACGGCGAACAGCAGCACCTGCAGCACGTCGCCCGTGGCAAAGGCCTGCACCACGGTGGTGGGGATGAGCTTCATCAGGAAGTCCACCGTGCCGCCACTGGTCAGCTTGTCGGCGTTGCTGGCGTAGGCGCTCATGGCCGAGGCGTCGAGCTTGCTCGGGTCCACGTTCATGCCCGCGCCGGGCTGGAACACGAAGGCCAGCACCAGGCCCAGCACCAGGGCGATGGTGGTCAGCACCTCGAAGTAGATCAGCGACTTGACGCCGACCCGGCCCACGCGCTTGAGGTCGCCTGCGCCCGCGATGCCGTGCACCACCACGCAGAACACCAGCACGGGAATGATCATCTTGATGAGCTTGATGAAGCCATCGCCCAGGGGCTTGAGCTTCACGGCCCATTCAGGGGCCAATATTCCGGCGAGCACACCCAGGATGAGTGCGATCACCACCTGTCCGAACAGTGATCTGGCAAAGCGGCGCATAGTCGTCTTTCGCAAGTTGTGGAATCTTGTATGCAAGTGGATTTACAACTTGCATGCAAGAATGTAGACAAGCGAAACGCGTGCCAGCAGAGGGTATTCCCTGCAGATTTGCGGCACTCCAGAGAGCATCAGCCCTGACTTTTTCTGCATGAAATCCGCCGATGCGGGCGGGCCTCCCCGCCGTGGTGCAGGGCGGGTGGCCGTCATGCCCGCGCATGGTGCGCAGGCGGGTGCGCGTGCGGGGCGCAGGCCCCGTGGCGGGGCATGCGGGGTATGCGCGGCATGCGCGGGCGCGGTGCCTTGCGCACCGCACCGGGATCAGCGCAGGTTGCGCTCCATCGCGCGGTCCTTGATGAAGAAGGCCGCGAACAGGCCCAGCGTCACGCCGAACATCACATAGAAGGCCGGCGCCATGGGCGAGCCCGTGGAGCGGATCAGCCAGGTCACGATGAACTGCGCGAAGCCGCCGAAGATCATCACCGCCACGTTGTAGGCCATGGACATGCCGGCCGAACGCACCTGGGGCGGGAACAGCTCGGCCATCACCGTGCTGAACACGCCGAAGAACACGGCCACGAACACGCAGACCACCAGCTGGGTGATCAGCAGCTTCTGCACCGTGGGGCCGTCCGTCAGCCAGGCATACAGCGGGTAGAGCACCACCAGGTAGCCGATCAGCGAGCCGATGGTCAGCATGCGGCGGCCCACGCGGTCCGACAGGGCGCCGAAGAACGGCATGATCACCACCATCAGCGCGGCGCCGGCCATCTGCACCATGAAGGCATCGCGCATGGGCAGCTTCAGCGTCACCGTGGCATAGGTCACCAGATAGGTGAAGGTGATGTAGATGGACACCGTGGCCGTGACCACCAGGCCCATGCCCACCAGCGTCTCGCGCGCATGCGTGCGCAGCATCTCCATGATGCCGATCTGGCGCGCCTTGCCGCTGGCCTGAGCGGCCTGCATTTCCTTGAAGACCTCGGGCTCCTCCACATGGCGGCGGATGTACAGCGCCACGGGAACGATCAGCAGGCCCACGGCGAAGGGCACGCGCCAGGCCCAGGCCATCAGCTCCTCCTCGGTGAAGATCTCGGTGATCAGCGTGCCCGTGGCCGCGCCGATCAGCAGGGCCAGCATCTGGCCGGCCATCTGCCAGGAGCCATAGAAGCCGCGCTTGCCGGGCGGTGCCAGCTCGATCAGCAGTGCCGTGGACGTGCCGAACTCGCCGCCGGCCGCAAAGCCCTGCAGCAGCCGTGCCAGCACGATGAACAGCGGCGCCAGGATGCCCACCGCTGCATAGGTGGGCGCCAGCGTGATCAGCGCGATCGCCACCGCCATCAGGCCCGTCACCATCACCATGGCCGCCTTGCGGCCCTTGCGGTCCCCGTACAGGCCCAGCAGGATGCCGCCCACGGGCCGCATGAAGAAGCCCACGCCGAACACGGCCGTGGTCATCAGGATGCGGTTGATGTTGTCGTCCGGATTGTCGGGATTGCTGGGAAAGAACAGCTTGGCGACGATGGGTGTCATGAAGGCGAACACCAGGAAGTCATACCACTCCAGCGCGTTGCCGATGACGGCAGCCACGATGTTGCGGGTCGAGACGGTTTGCTTGGTCAAAGCAGGGTCCATTTCCGAAAAGGGATTGAAAAGACGGCAGTCACGCCCGGGGCATGGGTCGGCGTGCCTGCCCGGGCCGCAACCCGGGCGTACACTGCTTCGCCATATGCAATGCCTATGCCATGGCCTGCGTCGTCCACGAAGGGCGGCGCAGGCCATGGCGCAGATGGAACCACATGACTACCTGGAAAAACACCCGCGACTGGCTGGAAACACTGGTCGCATTCGACACCACCAGCCGCAACTCCAACCTGGCGCTGATCGAGTGTGTACGCGATGAGTTGGCCACGCTGGGCGTGAGTGCCCGATTGTTCCACTCTCCGGACGGCGCCAAGGCCAATCTCTTCGCCACTTTGCCGGCCCACAACGGCGAAACGCAGGGTGGCATCGTGCTGTCCGGCCATACCGACGTGGTCCCGGTCGATGGCCAGCAGTGGAGCACCAACCCCTTTGCGCTCACCGAAAAGGGCGGGCGCCTGTATGGTCGCGGCAGCTGCGACATGAAGGGCTTCATCGCCGCCTCGCTGGCGCTGGTGCCCGAATTCCTGGCCACGCAGCGCGCCAGGCCCGTGCACCTGGCCTTCTCGTACGACGAGGAAATCGGCTGCGCGGGCGCACCCGTGATGATCAACCAGCTCAAGGCCGAGGGCGCGCGCTTCGACGGCTGCGTGGTCGGCGAGCCCACCAGCATGCAGGTGGTGGTGGCGCACAAGGGCATCAACCTCTACCGCTGCCGCGTGCACGGCAAGGCAGCGCACTCGTCGCTCACGCCGCGCGGTAGCAATGCCATCGAATACGCGGCGCGGCTGATCTGCCGCATCCGCGACATCGCCGACCACTTCAAGGCGCACGGCCCCTACGACGAATTCTTCGACGTGCCGTTCACCACCATGACCACCAACCAGATCCAGGGTGGCATCGCGGTCAACACCATCCCCGAGCTGTGCGAATTCGCCTATGAATTCCGCAACCTGCCCGGCATGTCGGTGGATGGCATCCAGGCCCAGGTCGAGTCCTATGTGCGCGACGAACTGCTGCCGCGCATGCGCGCCGAGTTCGCCGACGCGCGCATCGAGATCGAGACCGGCGCCAGCGCGCCCGCGCTGGAAGCCTCGGAAGAAGCCGCCATCACCCAGCTGGTGCGCGCGCTGACCGCCGACCAGGAAAAGCGCAAGGTGGCCTACGGCACCGAGGCCGGCCTGTTCCACAACGCCGGCATCCCCACCGTGGTTTGCGGCCCCGGCTCCATCGAGCAGGCGCACAAGCCCGACGAGTTCGTCGAGCTGGCCCAGCTCGATGCCTGCGAACGCTTCCTGCGCAAGATGGGCACGTCGCTCTGAACCAGGGCTGGGCGCGCAGCGCTCGGCGCAGCAACCCGCTCGGGTTTGCCAAGGCCAGCGCGTGGGGGCAGGGGCGACAATTGCCAGGTACGGCGCGCCCGCCGCGCCCCTTTGTCTTCACCGAATCTGTCCATCCCATGCCCCAGACTACTCCCGCCTGCCCCCAGTGCGGCCTTGAAAACACCTATCCCGACGCCACCAGCTACATCTGCCCCGACTGCGCCTTCGAATGGCCCATGCAGGCCGAAGAAGAGGCCGGCGAAGCCGCCGCTGGCGACGGCATCGTGCGCGACGCCAACGGCAATGCGCTGGCCGACGGCGATGCCGTGATCCTGGTCAAGGACCTCAAGGTCAAGGGCTCGTCCACCGTGCTCAAGAAGGGCAGCAAGATCAAGGGCATCCGCCTGGTCGATGGCGCCGACGGCCACAACGTGGACTGCAAGACCGAACTGGGCTCCATGCTGCTCAAGTCGGAGTTCCTCAAGAAGGCCTGAGCATGCTGGCGCTGTCGCTTGCGGTATCGGCGGTCCTCGGGCTGCTGGCGCTGTGGGTGTTTGCGCCCCTGTTCATTGCGCTGACCGCTGGCGCGGTGGTGGCCCTGCTGCTACTGACACTGGCTGGCCGTACGGGTCTCTCGGGTCTCATGGGCCGCACCGCGCGCACCCTGCCCGTGGCGGGCTGGTGGGCCGTTGCGCTGTGCGCCGGCGCGGCCTGCGTGGCCATGCTGGTGCTGCTGCCCGACCGGCTCGACGGCGCGCCCTTCCTCGCCTTCGGCATGGGCCTGCTGGCGGCCACCTGCGCGGGGGCGCTGGTCTGGTTGACGGGCTGGCTGATCGCCGGGCGGCAGCCTGTGCCGGTGTCCTGGTGGACCGGCTCGGCCATGGCCGGCCTGGGCGCCTTCCTCGCCCTGCTGCTGGGCGGCCCCGACACGGCGGGCTGGATGGCCTGGCGCGACCAGCTGCGCGGCTACGAGGCCGTGCCGCTGCGCATCACGCTGGCCGAAGCGCCCACGGCGCAGCGCGAGCAGGCCCTGGCCGAACTGCTGCAGCCCTTGCTGGAGCAGGGCAGCCGTGCCGTCCGCCATCGCCAGTCCACGCGCTTCGGCAACTCGGTAGAGCATGCCGTGGTGCCCGCCCGCTGGCGCATCGAGGGCAGGCTGCTGGAGATCATGCTGGCCGAGAAGCCGCCCGCGCCCCTGCTCAGTGCCCATGTCGCTTTGCTGGAGCAGTTCGCCGCCAGCGGCCCCGCCCAGGCGGGCCAGGCACCGTCCTGGCTGATGCTGGCCAGCGCCCAATGCCTGCCGCCGCCACGCCTGCGCGAGCTGTCGCGCCTGCTGGGCCAGGGCAGCGAGCTGCTGGCCCGCGCGCGGCGCTGCACGCAGCAGCGCTCGGCGCAATTGCAGCGCCTGTGGCCGCTGCTGGCCGGCAGTGTGGAGCGGGTGGAAGTGGGCGAGGCGCGGCGCTTTCGTCCGTGGCTCGGCCTGCAGCGCTGGCAGGCTGTGGCACCTACCGACAATCCGGAGCCTTAGGCGGGCTCCACGTCCTTCCACTGGCCGGGCTCCAGGCCGTCCAGCGTGTAGGGCCCGATGGCTGCGCGCACCAGCCGCAGCGTGGGGTGGCCAATGGCCGCCGTCATGCGGCGCACCTGGCGGTTGCGGCCTTCGCGGATGACCAGTTCGATCCAGCAATCGGGAATGTTCTGGCGCACGCGGATGGGCGGGTCGCGCTGCCACAGCACGGGCGGCGGCTCCAGCCGGCGCGCCTGCGCGGGCAGCGTCATGCCGTCGTTGAGCTGCACGCCCTGGCGCAGGGCCTGCAGCGCGGCCTCGTCGGGCAGGCCCTCGACCTGTACCCAGTAGGTCTTCTCCATCTTGAAGCGCGGATCGGCGATGCGCGCCTGCAGCGGGCCGTCATTGGTCAGCAGCAGCAGTCCTTCGCTGTCGGCGTCGAGCCGGCCTGCCGCATGCACGCCCGGCACGTCGATGTATTCCTTGAGGCCACGCCAGCGGCCCTCGGGGGTGAACTGGCTGAGTACGCCGTAGGGCTTGTTGAAGCACAGCAGGCGTGAGGGGCCGGTGTCGGGCCTGTCGGCGAAGGCGGTCTGCAGGCGCCGGGATGGGCCCGCAAAGGAGCGCGAGGGAGGGCGTTTTCTGGGTTGCATGGACTCAGCGATTGTCGTCGGGATAGACCGCGCGCACGCACTCCAGCCAGGCCCTCGCCGCGCGTGACAGATAGCCGCTGCGCCACAGCTGCACCACGTCCCAGTGCAGTTCAGGCCCCACCAGCGGGCGGCTGGACACGCGCCGGGGGTCGAACCGCGCGATCACATGCTCGAACATCACGGCCACGCCCACGCCTTCTGCCACCAGGTCGCCGATGAAGTCCCAGTAGCGCGTCTGCAGCCGCACCTGTGGGCTGAAGCCTGCCGCCGCGCAATGCTCCAGCACGGCCTGGTGCAGGGCGAAGTCCGAGGTGTAGAACACAAAGGGCCGCCGGGCCAGCTCGCTCCAGTGCACGGGGGCGTCCGGGTCGGGCACCTCGTGCGCGGCAAAGGCCACGCGTGTCTTCTGGTGGGCGATGGTGCAGTACTCCAGGCCCTCTCCGGCCAGGTCGCCACCCGCCTCGCCCGCGCCGTGCAGGCCCAGCGCCATGTCCAGCTTGCCGTCCAGCAGCAGCTGGCGCTGGGCGCGTGCGCCCTGCTCCTGCACATGCAGTTCCACGCCCGGATGCAGTTGCTGAAAGCGCGCGATCACGGGCGCCATGTAGTGCCCGGCCGTGGGCATGATGCCCACGCTCAGGCTGCCGCGCGCAATGCCGTCCACCTCGGCCACTTCCTGCAGCAGCTGGCGTGACTGCTCCAGCACCTGCAGGCCGCGCGCATGGACCACCTGGCCCGCGTCGGTCAGTTGCACACCGCGCCCCTCGCGCAGCAGCAGCGGGCCGCCCAGCTCCTCCTCCAGCGCCCGCACCATCTTGCTGATGGTGGGCTGGGTCACATGCAGCGCCTCGGCCGCACGCGTGAAGCTGTTGCAGCGCACCACCTCGACAAAGTAGCGCAGCGCGCGCAGGTCCATGAGGATTCCTTTTATGCATGGGAAAAATGGAGATTATTCATTTTACGAATCTGAGTGCAAACCCTAGGATTGCCCCATGTCAAAGATTTCCGCCATGCCCGTCCTGCGGCCGCAGGTGTTTCAGGGTCTGCTGCACCGCTGCTGGCCGCTGCTGCGCGGCGTGCTGCAGGTGGGGCTGCTCAGTGCGCTGTGGGTGGCCATGGAGGCCGTGCGCGCCCATTTCGGCTGGGGCATGCCGGCCGGGCTGATCGGCTTCGCGCTGCTGGCCACGGGCCTGTTCAGCGGGCTGGTCAAGGCGCGCTGGCTGCAGGGCGGCACCAACTGGCTGCTGGCCGAGATGCTGCTGTTCTTCGTGCCCGCCATGCTGGTCGTCACCGAATACACCGACCTGATCCAGCACCAGGGCCTGCGCATCCTGGGCGTCATCGTGGCCAGCACGGCCTGCGTGATGGCCGCCACGGCGCTGGCCGTGGACCGCGTCTACCGGCTGGAGCTGTGGCTGGCCCGGCGCCGCTCCACGCGCGCCGGGCTGCACAGGGAGCAGGAGTGAACGCCATGTCCGACCAGGCCATCGGCCTGCTGTCGCTGCTGGCCACGCTGGCCTGCTATGCGGCCAACAAGCGCGTGTACCGCCGCCATCCGCATCCGCTGCTCATGCCCATCGTCGCCACGCCCATGGTGCTGATCGCGCTGGCGCTGCCGACCCATGTGCGCTACCCGCAGTACATCGCCCAGACGCACTGGCTGGTCTGGCTGCTGGGCCCCACCACGGTGGCCTTTGCGCTGCCCCTGCACGAAAACCGCCACTTGCTGCGCAAGCACTGGATGTCGATCGCCACCGGCGTGCTCGTGGCCAGTGGCGTGTCCATTGCCACCACCATCTGGTTCGCACAGGCCTTCGGACTGCCCGTGGACCTGCAAAAGGGCCTGGCCGTGCGCTCGGTGACCACCCCCTTCGCCATCGAGGCCGAGCGCGTGCTGGGCGGGCCCACCGACCTGGCCGCGCTGTTCGTGCTGCTCACGGGCGTCAGCGGCATGCTCATGGGCGAGACCATCCTGCGGCTGCTGCCGCACGTGCGCAGCAAGCTGGCTGCGGGCGCCATTCTGGGGGGTGCCGCGCATGGCAGCGGGGTGGCGAAGGCGCGGCAGTTCGGGGATGTGCAGGCGGTGGTTGCTTCGTTGGTGATGATGATTGCGGGGGCGTTGAATGTGGTGGTGGCGCCTTGGGTGAGGGTGCTGTTTTTCTGAAGTGATTTTCTGAAGTGATGCGGGAGCTGCCATCCTTGGCCGGGGTTTGATGGCTGGGGCTTTTGGGGGCCTGGCTGTCTTTGGGTTTGGGGCGGGATGGGGCTGCCCGTGAGGGCGTCCGCATGCCTTGCACATGGTCTTGACTCCCGCCCACCTTGTTTGCTTTTGGCTTAGGTGCATTTTTTGCCCCTGCCGGGTGGTTGTTTTTCGAGGCCGGGTCTCGGCCCGGCAGCCGACTGCCCTTTCTTGATTCGCCAAGAAAGGTCAGATCAAAGAAGGCGACCCGGATGTCCGCGACCCCTTCGCTTCGCTGCGGGGCCACCTGCGCCGTGGCGGTTGCGGGGTTCGCCGTGAAACTCACTTCGCGCTGCGCGCTACGTTCAAACAATCACGGCGAGTCAGATGACGAAGCAGTCCTGTCCTTCGGCAGGACTGCAACCCCGCAACCGCCACGGCGCAGGCGCGGACATACGGGGAGTGGGTGCGGGCCTTCGCTGCGCTCGGCCTGGGGCTTCGGGGCGCTTGCGGTCCTGAATGCCTCTATCATTGCGGCGGCCCCCTGTTCAGGGGCTGGTGCGTAAGAACACCTTTAGAGTAAGCGGCGCTGCCTCCCCGTTAGCGAGGCCTTGTCACGTCTGATCACTCGGAAAGAGTGGGCATAGCGCCCGCTCGTCCATGCGGTTTTGGGCGGGATGGGGCTACCCGCAAGGGCGTCCGCACGGCTTGCTCTGTGTTCTTAACATCCCGTCCACCTGTCTGTGCGTAAGAACACGGGTCGGTGGGTTCGATCTCAGCAAGGAGCACGAAACCATGTACGCCGTTTTTCTCTCGGCCTTCTCCATCCAGTGTGCGCGCCGTCCAGGCGTCCCTGCCATGGGAGGGGTCGCGCCATGAGTACCGCTTCCACAACCCTGACCCAGCCCACGCCGCAGCAGTTGAGCCATGCCGTGACCGAAATCGGCCGGCTGACGCTGCAGGGCAGCAGCGAGGTGTACTCGCTGGGCCAGCTGGCGCTGGCCTGGCTGGAGCGGCCCGAGGGCTACCGCAATCTGGAGGTGGTGGCCAATGCGCTGCAGGCCATTTGCGGGGCTGCGCAGCGGATGGAGGAACTGGTGGAGGATGAGGTCAACCACGTGCATTGCCTGCAGGAAGACCCGGCGTATCTGCGGCGAATGGCGGCTGCTGCGGCGGCGTTCCAGCGCTGATTCGCTGGTCCGCTTGCCAGGGCGCCCCGGGCTGCTGACACCCGGAATCCGCCCAATGAAAAAGCACCTCGAAAGGTGCTTTTTTCTCGTCAGCCGGATGCTGTTCAGGCCAGCGTGTAGGCGGTCTTCACCGTCGTATAGAACTCCTGCGCATAGCGGCCCTGTTCGCGCGGGCCGTAGCTGCTGCCCTTGCGGCCGCCGAAGGGCACGTGGTAGTCCACGCCGGCCGTGGGCAGGTTGACCATGACCATGCCGGCCTGGCTGTGGCGCTTGAAGTGGGTGGCGTGCTTGAGGCTGGTGGTGGCAATGCCTGCGGCCAGGCCGAAGGGCGTGTCGTTGGCCACGGCCAGGGCTTCCTCGTAGTCCTTGACGCGGATGACGCTGGCCACGGGGCCGAAGACTTCCTCGCGGTTGATGCGCATGGCGGCGGCGGTGTCCACGAACAGGGTGGGCGCCATGTAGTAGCCCTTGTTGCCGCTGCCGGTGTGGCAGGCGGCGGCAGCGCCGCCGGCAGCCAGCACGGCGCCTTCGGCCTTGGCGATTTCCACGTAGCTCAGGTCCTGCTCCAGCTGGGCCTGGCTGACCACGGGGCCCATGTCGGTGCCTGCGGCGCGGGCGTCGCCCACCTTGATCCTGGCCATGCGGGCCTGCAGGGCCTCGATGAAGGCGGGGTAGATCCTGTCGGTGACGATGAGGCGGCTCGATGCCGTGCAGCGCTGGCCCGTGGAGTAGAAGCCGCTTTGCGCGGACAGCTCCACGGCCTGGGTGAGGTCGGCGTCGTCCAGCACGATCTGCGGGTTCTTGCCGCCCATCTCCAGCTGCACCTTCTTGCCGCTTTCCACGCAGGCGCGGGCAATGCCGCGGCCCACGCCGACGGAGCCGGTGAAGCTGATGGCGGCCACGTCGCTGTGGCGCACCAGGGCATCACCGATGACGCGGCCCGGGCCCATGACGAGGTTGAAGACGCCGGCCGGAATGCCCGAGCGGTGAATGATGTCGGCCAGCGCCCAGGCGCTGCCGGGCACGAGGTCGGCGGGCTTCAGGACCACGCAGTTGCCGAAGGCCAGGGCCGGGGCGATCTTCCAGGCGGGAATGGCGATGGGGAAGTTCCACGGCGTGATCAGGCCCACCACGCCGACGGGCTCGCGCGTGATTTCCACGCCGATGCCGGGGCGCACGGATGGCAGGGTCTCGCCGGCCAGGCGCAGGCATTCACCCGCGAAGAACTTGAAGATCTGGCCTGCGCGGCCGACTTCGCCAATGGCTTCGGGGCGGGTCTTGCCTTCCTCGCGCGCCAGCAGGTCGCCCAGCTCTTCCTTGCGGGCCAGGATTTCGTTGCCGATCCTGTCCAGGGCGTCGTGGCGGGCCTGGATGCCCGAGGTGCTCCAGGCGGGAAAGGCCGCGGCTGCCGCGGCGATGGCGGCTTCCACATCGGCGGCATTGCCCTGGGCGTACTCGCCGATCACATCGGACAGGTCGCTGGGGTTGGTGTTGGCGCTGTAGCCGTCGGCGGCCTTCCATTGGCCGTTGATGAGGTTGTCGTAGCGGGACATGAGGTGCTCCGGGAAAGGGGTAACGGAAGGAAGGGGTCAGCGGACCATGCAGGGGCGCTTGTTGTCGAAGGTCCAGCCGGGAATCAGGTACTGCATGGCCATGGCGTCATTGCGCGCGCCCAGGCCGTGCTCCAGGTACAGGGCGTTGGCGCGCTGCAGCGCGGCGCGGTCCACGGTGACGCCCAGGCCCGGGGTCTTGGGCACCTCGACGAAGCCGCCCTTGATCTGCAGCGGGTTCTGGGTGAGGTACTGGCCGTCCTGCCAGATCCAGTGCGTGTCGATGGCCGTGACCTTGCCGGGCACGGCGGCGGCCACGTGGGTGAACATGGCCAGCGAGATGTCGAAGTGGTTGTTGGAGTGCGAGCCCCAGGTCAGGCCCCAGTCGCGGCAGGTCTGGCCCACGCGCACGGAGCCGGCCATGGTCCAGAAATGCGGGTCGGCAAGGGGGATGTCCACGGACTGCAGCGACAGCGCATGCACCATCTGGCGCCAGTCGGTGGCGATCATGTTGGTGGCCGTGGGCAGGCCGGTGGCGCGGCGGAATTCGGCCATGACTTCGCGGCCCGAGAAGCCGTTCTCGGCGCCGCAGGGATCTTCGGCATAGGCGAGCACGCCGTGCATGTCGCGCATGAGGCGGATGGCGTCCTTGAGCAGCCAGCCACCGTTGGGGTCCAGCGTGACGCGCGCCTGCGGGAAGCGCCTGGCCAGCGCGGTGACGGCCTCCACCTCCTGCTCGCCGGCCAGCACGCCGCCCTTGAGCTTGAAGTCGTTGAAGCCGTAGCGCGCGTGCGCCGCCTCGGCCTGGCGCACGATGGCGGCCGGGTCCATGGCGGTCATGTGGCGCACCTGCGTCCAGTCGTCGGTGCCGCTTTGGTCTTCGCCGGGCTGGACGTAGGGCAGGTCGGTCTTGTCGGTGGGGCCGGTGAAGAACAGGTAGCCCAGCATCTCCACGCGGTCGCGCTGCTGGCCTTCGCCCAGCAGGGCTGCCACGGGCACGCCCAGGTGCTGGCCCAGCAGGTCCAGCAGGGCCGACTCCACGGCGGTGACGGCATGCACGGCAATGCGCAGATCGAAGGTCTGCAGGCCGCGCCCACCCGTGTCGCGCCCGGCCAGGGCCTGCTGCAGGTTCTGCAGCAGCTTGAGGTGGTTGCCCACGGACTGGCCGATGAGCAGCGCCTTGCTGTCCTCCAGCGCCTGGCGTATGCCTTCGCCGCCAGGCACCTCGCCCACACCGGTGTGGCCCGCGCTGTCGTGGATGAGCACGATGTTGCGCGTGAAGTAGGGCGCATGCGCGCCGCTGAGGTTCATGAGCATGCCGTCGCGGCCGGCGACGGGAATGACTTCGATCTCGGTGATGGTCGGGGTGGAGGACATGGCGTGCTCTTGGATCGTTTGGATCGGTCTCTGGGAAAAAACGGCTATGCGGCGGCGGTGGCCGCCTGCTGCGCGGCGGACCATGGCACCTCGGCCTCGGGCCGGCCCGTGGCGATGAACTGCGCCAGGTTGCGCAGCACGAGGTCGGCCATGGCGCGGCGGGTTTCGTGCGTGCCGCTGGCGATGTGGGGCGCCAGCACCACGTTGTCCTGCGACAGCAGCTCGGCATGGGGGCGTGGCTCGTCCTCGAACACATCCAGGCCCGCGCCCGCGATGCGGCCCTGCTGCAGGGCCTGGACCAGGGCGGCCTCGTCGACCACGCTGCCGCGTGCCACGTTGATCAGAAAGCCCTGCGGCCCCAGCGCGTCCAGCACCTCGGCGTTGACCAGGTGCTGCGTGCCGTCGCCGCCTGCGGCCGTGATGACGAGGAAGTCGGCCCAGCGCGCCAGCTCCAGCAGCGAGGGCTGGTAGAGGTGTGGCGATCCCTCGACCGGGCGGCGGTTGTGATAGGCCACCTCCATGTCGAAACCGGCCGCGCGGCGCGCCACGGTGGAGCCGATGCGGCCCATGCCGAAGATGCCCAGGCGCTTGCCGCTGGCGCGCGTGCGGATGCCGAAGCGGCCTCGGCTCCAGTCGCCCCGGCGCACGAAGCGGTCGGACTCGCTCAGGCCACGCGCCGCATCCAGCAGCAGCGCAAAGGCCATGTCGGCCACGCAGTCGTCCAGCACGCCGGGCGTGTAGCCCACGCGGGCGCCCTGGCGCAGCAGGGACTCGCGGTCCAGCGCGTCAAAGCCCACGCCGAAGCTGCTCACGAAGCGCAGCCTGGGCAGGGCCTGCACCACGCTCGCGGGCACGCCCATGGCGGCCGAGGTGACCAGGTATTCGAACTGCGCCCCGTGCTCGGCGAGAAAGCGCTCGCGGTCGGGCTGCTCGGACAGCAGCGTCACCTCATAGGCCTGGGCCAGCTCGGCATCGAGCTGGGGCAGCGGCATCTTGCCGAACTGGAGAACGCGTGGACGGGAGGTCGCCATGCCTTGGAATCCTTGGAACTTGCGGGGGCTGGAAGCCCCGGTGAAAAGGGCCTGCGGTGCGCAGGCCAGCGGGAACGGCCCTGGGGCCGGCCCGTTGTTTCTAGCTCAATCAGCGGTGATTTTTCGGGTCTGGATCAGCTGCTTCCAGCGCTCCGACTCCTGGGCCTGGTAGCGCGTGAATTCCTCGGGCGTGTTGCCCACGATCTCCAGGCCCTGCTCCACGAAGCGCTTGCGGATGTCGGGCTGCTGCACGGAGGCGATGGCGGCCTTGGCCAGCTTGGCCTTCACATCGGCGGGCAGGCCCTTGGGGGCGGCCAGGCCTTGCCAGGAGTAGACCTCGGCGCCCTTGACGCCGGCCTCGGCCAGCGTGGGCACATCGGGCAGCACGGGCGAGCGCTGGCTGCCGGTCACGGCGATCGCATGCAGCTTGCCGCTGCGCAGATGGGGCAGCACGGCGTTGACGTTCTGGAACGAGAAGTCCACCTGGCCGCCGATCAGGTCGGTGATGGCCGGGGCGCCGCCCTTGTAGGGAACGTGCATGCCTTCGGTGCCGCTTTGCTGCCAGAACAGCTCGGCCGACAGATGGTCCGAGGAGCCGTTGCCCGAACTCGCGAAACTGATCTTGCCGGGGTTGGCCTTGAGCGCGGCGATGACCTCGGCCACGGTGCGGGCCTTCTGCGCGGGGCTGGCCACGAGCACGTTGGGCGCCTGCACGGGGATGGTGATGTAGTCGAAGTCCTTGCCTGCGTCATAGGGCACGTTCTTGACCAGGTGCGGCGTGACCACGAAGGGGCCCAGCGAGGCCACCAGCAGGGTGTAGCCATCGGCCGGTGCGCGCTTGACGGCGCCCGCGCCGATGGTGCCGGTGGCGCCCGGGCGGTTTTCCACCACGAAGGGCTTGCCCAGCTGCTCGCCCATGCTCAGGGCCATGGCGCGCGCCACGGTGTCGGTGGAGCCGCCGGCCGGGAAGGGCACGATGATGTTGACGGCCTTGTCCGGAAAGCTGCCGGCCGCCTGCGCCGTGAGGGCCAGTGCGGCACCCAGCGTGATCAGAATCTTCTTCATGTTCTTGTCTCCTGGGGGGCGCAAGGGCCGGACTGGCCCCTGCGTCCGGTCTTGTGGCTTATTGCGGGCCGAGCTTGTCGATCAGGGCCTTGAGCTCTTCCAGCTCGGAGGGCTTGAGGTCCGTCAGCGGGGCGCGCACGGGGCCTGCGTCGTGGCCGACCAGCTTGGCGCCGGCCTTGATGATGCTCACGCCGTAGCCTTCGACGCGGTTGCGGATCTTCAGGTAGGGCATGAAGAATTCCTTGAGCAGCTTGTGCTGCGTGGCCATGTCGTCGGTGCGCACGGCTTCGTAGAACGCCATCGCCGTCTTGGGGATGAAGTTGAAGACGGCCGAGGAGTACACCGGCGTGCCCAGGGCCTTGTAGGCGGCCGCATAGACCTCGGCCGTGGGCAGGCCGCCCAGGTAGGCGAAGCGGTCGCCCATCTTCATGAAGATGGCGGACATGGTCTCGATGTTGCCCATGCCGTCCTTGAAGCCCACCAGGTTGGGGCAGCGCTCGGCCAGGATGGCCAGCGATTCGGGCGTGAAGCGGGTGCGGTCGCGGTTGTAGACGATGACGCCGAACTTCACGCTCTTGCAGACCTGCTCCACATGGGCGATCAGGCCTTCCTGGCCGGCTTCGGTCAGGTAGTGGGGCAGCAGCAGGACGCCGTGGGCGCCCAGGCGCTCCGCTTCCTGGGCATGGGCAATCGCCGTGCGCGTGGGGCCGCCGGCGCCCGCGATGATGGGCACCTTGCCGCGGCAGGTGTCCACGGCGGTCTTGATGATCTGGCCGTATTCCTCGCCGTACAGCGAGAAGTACTCGCCCGTGCCGCCTGCCGCGAACAGCGCGCTGGCGCCGTAGGGGGCCAGCCATTCGAGGCGGGCCGCATAGCCCTTGGCATTGAAGTTGCCGTTGCTGTCGAAGTCCGTCACGGGGAAGGACAGCAGGCCGGAACTCATCACGTCTTTGAGGTCTTGGGGGGTCATGGTGCTCTCGGGAATAAGGGTGGGGAAGAAAGAAAAAAGGGTGGAATCAGTCGAGCTTCAAACCGGCTGTTTGAACCACTTTTTGCCAGCGCTGGCGCTCGGTGGTCAGGAAGCGCGCGGTCTCGGCGGGGTTCATGGTCACGACCTCGGCGCCCTGGCCCGTGAGGCGGGCGCGCACCTCGGGCGATCGGATGGCGGTGATCAGGGCCTCATGCAGGCGCTGGACCACGGCCTCGGGCGTCTTGGCCGGAACGACCACGCCTTGCCAGGTGCCGGTCTCGAAGCCGGGCACGCCCTGCTCGGCGATGGTGGGCACGTTGGCGGCCAGCGGCATGCGCGTGCCCTTGGACAGGCCCAGCAGCTTGAGCTTGCCGCTTTGCACATGGGGGTAGGTGGCCAGCATGCCGTTCATCAGCACCTGGGTCTGGCCTGCCACCGTGTCCTGGATGGACTGCACGCCGCCCTTGTAGGGCACGTATTCCCAGCGGGCGCCCGTGGCGCGCGCCAGTTCCACGCCGGCCAGGTGCGGGGCGCTGCCCGTGGCGGTGACGGCAAAGCTCAGGTCTTCCTTCTTGGACAGGGCCACCAGCTCCTGCAGGTTGTTGGCCGGCACCGAAGGATGGACCACCAGCAGGTGGGGCGAGTAGGCCAGCATGGCCGTGCCGCGCAGGTCCCGGGACAGGTCGAAGGACAGCTTGGTGTAGAGCGAGGGCGAGATGGCCAGCGCACCCAGGTCGCACAGCATCAGCGTGTGGCCGTCGGGCTGGGCCTTGGCCACCATGTCGGCGCCCAGGTTGCCGTTGGCGCCGGGCTTGTTCTCGATGACCACGGGCTGCTTGAGTTCTGCCGACAGCAGCGGGCCGATGGCGCGCGCAATGATGTCCGAGCTGCCGCCCGGCGGGTAGGGCACCACCAGGCGCAGCGGGCGCGTGGGCCAGTTGCTCTGGGCCAGCGCACCGGCGCCGGAGGCCACGAGGGCGGTGGCGCCAGCGGCGCGCAGGAACTGCTTTCGGCTCAGGGTCATGCTCTTGTCTCCGGGTTTAATGTTGTCAGTTGTCGTACAACTGAAGCCGATTTTTAACCGAGATCTGCGAGCAGTGATAAAGGGTTTTCCCTTGGTTGTCTGAATTCCCGTGGCAAAGCCATGGGCCCCGAAAGGCCCATGGGGGCACTCAGGCGGCGCTGGTCTTTTGCGCCAGGCGCAGGCGTTCGCGGCTGTTGGTCAGGTGGATGCGCATGGCCGCGCGGGCCGAGTCGGCATCCTGGCGCTCGATGGCGGCGAGGATTTCCTCATGCTCGCGGTTGACGCGGCGCAGGTAATCGGGGTCGCGCTGGGGCTGGTGGATGGAGGCGATGCGCGTGCGCGGAATCAGCTGGGCGCCGAAGTGCCGCAGGATGTCGCCGAAGTAGCGGTTGCCCGTGGCCTCGGCGATCTGGGTGTGGAAGGCCAGGTCATGGGCCACCGTGTCCTCGCCGCGCGCAAAGGCGATTTCGAAGGCCTGCAGCGCCATGCGTATGCCCTGCAGCTGCTCGGGGCTGCGGCGCAGCGCGGCCAGGCCGGCGCTTTCGGTCTCCAGGCTGATGCGCAGCTCCAGCACGGCCATCACGTCCACGGCGGCCGTCAGCTCGTCGGCATTGAGCATCAGCGTGGATGCGGGCTGGGCGGCGCGCACGAAGGTGCCTATGCCGTGGCGCGTCTCCACCAGGCCCGAGGCCTGCAGGCGCGACAGCGCCTCGCGCACCACGGTGCGGCTGACTTCGTAGGTCTGCACCAGCGACGACTCCGTGGGCAGCTTCTCGCCTTCGGCCAGCAGGCCGTTGCGGATCTTGCTCGCGAACTCGTCGAACAGCAGGGCGGCCAGATTGCGGCCGCTGCGACCGGACTTTCCTCGCAGGGGAAGCTCGATCGTTGGGGGTGATGCGGGAAATCCCTTTGCCGAACTTTCCATGGTGCTGATCATAATCGCTCCAAGTTGTACGACAACGTATCACAAGACGTCCGCGCCATCGAGTTTTTTTGATCCTCCTGAACCCGCATTCCAGATGAGCACCACCCACGCGATCCACGCGATCCGCCACATACGCATCACGCCCATTGCCTTCCGCGATCCGCCGCTGCTCAATGCGGCCGGCATCCACGAGCCCTGGGCGCTGCGTTCCATCATCGAGATCGAGACGGCCTCGGGCCTGGTCGGCATCAACGAAAGCTATGGCGACCAGCCCATGCTCGATGCGCTGGCCAAGGCCGCGCCCGCGCTGGTGGGGCTGTCGCCCTGGGCGCTCAACGAGATGGAGGTCCGCGTCGCGGCCCTGGTGGCGCCGCCTGCGCTGACGGCCTCCGAATTCCTGGGCCAGCAGGTGTCGCTGGCGCCGGGCACGCATGTGTCCAAGACCGTGGCCAAGGTGGTCAGCGCCTTCGAGGTCGCCATGCTGGACCTGCAGGGCCAGATGGCGGGTGCCCCCATCGTGGACCTGCTGGGCGGCGCGGCGCGCGACAGCGTGCCGTTCTCGGCCTACCTGTTCTACAAGTACGCCGAGCACATCGACAGGCCCTATGGACCAGATTCTTCGCCCGACGCCTGGGGCGAGGCCCTGGCGCCGCAGCAGCTGGTGGAGCAGGCGCGGCGCATGATTGCGCAGTACGGCTTCCAGAGCATCAAGCTCAAGGCCGGCGCGCTGCCGCCCGAGCAGGAGGCGGCCGGCATCCTGGCGCTGGCCGATGCCTTTCCGGGCACGCCGCTGCGCATCGATCCCAATGGCAACTGGACGGTGGAGACCAGCCTGAAGATCGTGCAGCAGCTGCAGGGCGTGCTCGAGTACTACGAGGACCCGGCGCCGGGCCTGGACGGCATGGCCGCCGTGGCACGCGAGTGCGATGTGCCGCTGGCCACCAACATGGTGGTGACGGACTTTGCCGAGTTCCGCCGCAACGCCGACATGGGCTGCCCCGTGAAGATCGTGCTCAGCGACCACCACTACTGGGGCGGGCTGCGCGCCACCCAGCGCCTGTCCACGCTGTGCCGCACCTTCGACCTGGGCCTGTCCATGCACAGCAACTCGCACCTGGGCGTGAGCCTGGTGGCCATGACGCACCTGTGCGCCAGCGTGCCCCTGCTGACCTATGCCTGCGACACGCACTACCCCTGGCAGGACGAGGAAGTCGTCGAGGGCGGCCGGCTGCAGTTCGAGCAGGGCAGCCTGCGCGTGCCCACGGCGCCCGGCCTGGGTGTGCGGCTGGACCGCGAGGCCCTGGCCCGCCTGCACGACAACTACCTGCACTGCGGCATCCGCAACCGCGACGACCTGGGGCAGATGCGCAAGTACGACCCCGCGTTCACCGGCCACCAGCCGCGCTTCTGAACCCGCTTTCACACCATTCCAACGACAAGCCCTTCCCGGAGACAAGCACCATGCAACGCCGCACACTCATCCAACATTCCCTCGCCAGCGCCCTGCTGCTGGGCACGGCCCTGGCCGCCATGCCCGCCGCCGCGCAGGGCAACTGGCCCACGGGCAAGCCCATCACCTACCTGGTGCCGTTCCCGCCTGGCGGCAATACCGATACGCTGGCGCGCGTGATCGCCCAGCCGCTGAGCAAGGCCCTGGGCACGCCCGTGGTGATCGAGAACAAGGGCGGCGCAGGCGGCAGCGTGGGCTCGGCCATTGCGGCGCGCGCACCGGCCGATGGCTACACCATCCTGGGCGGCACCATCAGCTCGCACGCCATCAATGTGAGCCTGTACGCCAAGCTGGACTACGACCCGGTCAAGTCCTTCACGCCGGTGGCCATGCTGGGCTCGGGCCCGCTGGTGCTGGTGGTGCCGGCCTCCAGCCCCTACAAGACGCTGGCCGACGTGCTGGCCGCCAGCAAGGCCAAGGCGGCGGCGGGCGGCCTGACCTCGGCCTCGCCGGGCAGCGGCACCTCCAACCACATGGCGCTGGAGCTGCTGGGCTACCAGACGGGCGTGAAGTTCACCCACGTGCCCTACAAGGGCAGCGGCCCGGCCGTGCAGGACGTGATCGGCGGCCAGGTGGACATGATGTTCGACACCGCCCTGGTCGTCGGCCCCCACGTGCAGGCCGGCAAGCTGCGTCCCATTGCCGTTACCAGCGCCAAGCGCCTGGAGTCGCTGCCCGATGTGCCCACCATCGCCGAGGCCGGCGAGAAGGGCTTCGACATGGGATCGTGGCAGGCGGTGTTCGCGCCCGCAGGCACGCCCAAGCCCATCGTGGACCGGCTGCATGCGGAGATCATGAAGATCGTCGCCACGCCCGAGGTGCAGGCGCGCCTGAAGAACTTCGGCATGCTGCCCTCGCAGATGACGCCGGCCGAGCTGGGCGAGTACCAGAAGGCCGAGGTGGTCAAGTGGGGGAAGGTGATCAAGGCTGCTGGAATAAAGGCAGAGTGACCCCCTGAGGCGCTTCGCGCCTTCCCCCTTCTCGCTTCGCGGAGGGGGACGACACCCTCGCTGCGGGGCTGCCCTTGCTTGGTGTCCCTCGCTTTGGGCCGCGCCGGTTGCGTGGGCTGTGCCAGCTGCTTTACTGCTGTAGTGCCAGCCCTTTAGAAAATTGAGACATTGCCATGAGTACCCCACTTCCTCTTTCCATCCGCATGCATCCGGCCGACAACGTGGCCATCGTGGCCAATGACGGGGGGTTGCCTGCGGGCACGGTGATGCCCGGGGGGCTGGTGCTGGTCGACAAGGTGCCGCAGGCGCACAAGGTGGCGCTGGTGGACATTGCCGAGGGCGGCGAGGTGCGCCGCTACAACGTGGTGATCGGCTATGCGCTGCAGGCCATTGCCGCGGGCAGCTGGGTGCATGAGCGGCTGCTGCGCATGCCGGGGGCGCTGTCTCTTGAGGGGTTGCCGATCGCCACGGTGCAGCCGCCCGAGCTGCCGCCGCTGACGGGCTACACCTTCGAGGGCTACCGCAATGCCGATGGCACGGTGGGCACGCGCAATATCCTGGCCATCACCACGACGGTGCAGTGCGTGGCCGGGGTGCTGGATTTCGCGGTGGGCCGCATCAAGGCCGAGCTGCTGCCGCGCTATCCGAATGTGGACGATGTGGTGGGCCTGGAGCACAGCTATGGCTGCGGCGTGGCCATCGATGCCGTGGGCGCCGAGATTCCGCAGCGCACGCTGCGCAACATCAGCCACAACCCGAATTTTGGCGGCGAGGTGATGGTGGTGAGCCTGGGCTGCGAGAAGCTGCAGCCCGAGCGGCTGCTGCCGCCGGGGTCCTTCCCCATCGTCGATGAGCGCGAGCCCGCGCTGGACGTGGTCTGCCTGCAGGACGAGGCGCATGTGGGCTTCATGTCCATGGTGGACTCCATCATGGGCAGCGCCAGGGTGCATCTGGAGCGGCTGAACGCGCGCCGGCGCGAGACCGTGCCGGCCAGCGCCCTGGTGGTGGGCGTGCAGTGCGGCGGCAGCGATGCGTTCAGCGGCGTCACGGCCAACCCGGCCGTGGGCTTTTGCACCGATTTGCTGGTGCGCGCAGGCGCCACCGTGATGTTCAGCGAGGTGACCGAGGTGCGCGACGGCATCGACCAGCTCACCTCGCGCGCCTCCAGCCCCGAGGTGGCCCAGGCCATGATCGAGGAGATGGCCTGGTACGACGCCTACCTGGACAAGGGCCGCGTGGACCGCAGCGCCAACACCACGCCGGGCAACAAGAAGGGCGGCCTGTCCAACATCGTCGAGAAGGCGATGGGCTCCATCATCAAGAGCGGCACGGCGCCCATCACCGGCGTGCTGTCGCCGGGCCAGCGTCTGGCCGACCGGGGCATCCAAAGCGGCCTGGTCTATGCGGCCACGCCGGCCAGCGATTTCATCTGCGGCACGCTGCAACTGGCCGCCGGCATGAACCTGCATGTGTTCACCACGGGCCGGGGCACGCCCTACGGCCTGGCCCAGGTGCCCGTGATCAAGGTGGCCACGCGCAGCGACCTGGCGCGGCGCTGGCATGACCTGATGGACGTGAACGCGGGCCGCATCGCCGAAGGCCAGGCCAGCATCGAGGACGTGGGCTGGGAGATGTTCCGCCTGATGCTGGACGTGGCCAGCGGCCGCAGGAAGACCTGGGCCGAGCACTGGAAGCTGGCCAATCAATTGGTGCTGTTCAACCCCGCCCCCGTGACCTGAGCACAGGAGACAAGCCATGGATGCCCATTGCCATTCCGGCGGCGCCGCCACGCGCCGCAGCTTTGTGGCGGGCGCGCTGGCCACGGTGGCCGGCGCCGCCAGCGCGCAGGCCTTCGAGTTCAAGCCCCAGCAGCGCTATCCCGATCCCTCGGTGCAGGTGCTGGACCCCGAGTTCGCGCGCTACCGCATCTACAGCAGCAGCGTGGAGCAGATCGCCACGGGCTTTCGCTGGGTCGAGGGGCCGGTGTGGGTGGCGGACGGCCGCTACCTGCTGTTTTCCGACATTCCCAACAACCGCATGCTGCGCTGGGACGAGACCACCGGCCAGGTCGGCGTGTTCCGCAGCCCTGCCAACTTCTCCAACGGCCTGGCGCGCGACCGCCAGGGCCGGCTGCTGGCCTGCGAGCACCTGACGCGCCGCGTCACGCGCACCGAGTACGACGGCTCCATCACCGTGCTGGCCGATGGCTTTGGCGGCAAGAGTCTGAATTCGCCCAACGACATCGTCTGCGCGCGCGACGGCGGCATCTGGTTCACCGATCCTCCGTTCGGCATCGGCGGGCACTGGGAGGGCGACAAGGCCCAGGCCGAGCTGCCGCAGTCCGTCTACCGCATCGATCCGGCCAGCGGCCGGCTGGACGCCGTGCTCACCGACCTGGCCGGTCCCAACGGACTGTGCTTTTCGCCCGACGAAAAGCGGCTGTATGTGGTCGAGTCGCGCCACCAGCCCCATCGCGTGGTCTGGGCCTATGACGTGGGCGAGGGCGGGCGGCTGTCCAACAAGCGCCTGCACATCGATGCGAACGGGCCGGGCGCGCTGGACGGCATCAAGTGCGACGAGTTCGGCAATCTGTGGTGCGGCTGGGGCAGCAACGGCGCGCCTGGGGCACAGGCAGCCGAGCTGGACGGGGTCATGGTCTTCAACCCCGCAGGCAAGCCCATAGGCCATATCCGCCTGCCCGAGCGCTGCGCCAACCTGTGTTTTGGCGGATCGAAGAACAACCGCCTGTTCATGGCCAGCAGCCATTCCATCTATGCGCTGTACGTGGAGGCGCGCGGCGCGGCCTGAGTGCTGCCGGGCGGCTCCTCCCACCCTGTCGGCACAGGCTGACAGGGCGGGGGGCTGCCGCTCTGCACAATGAGGGCCATGCCCTCAGATACCCCGGAAACTCCCCCCGCCTCGCCTTGGTCCGCACGCCTGCAGCGCCTGATGGAGCTGAACCCGCTGCGCGCCATGTGGAATGCCGTGCAGCTGTGGCTGGACGCCGATGGCCTGCGCATGAGCGCGGCCATGTCCTTCTACGGCATCCTGAGCCTGGCGCCGCTGCTGCTGCTGCTGGTCGGCCTGCTGGGCTGGTGGGTGGACCGCAGCTATGTGGAACACCAGTTGATCGACCAGGTGCAGGACGTGATCGGCGAGCGCGGCGCCCAGGTGGTGCGCGGCGCGCTGGAAAGCGCCCAGCGGCCCGACGAGGGGCGGCTGGCCTCGCTGTTCGGCTTCATCCTGCTGATGTCCGGCGCCACGGGTGTGTTCGTGGAGCTGCAGTCCGCGCTGGAAAAGCTCTGGACCTCGAACGGCGAGCCACCGCCGCCCAAGGCCGTGTGGTGGCGCATGGCCGCGCTGCGGCTGCGCGGCCTGACCTATGTGCTGGCGCTGGGCTTCTTGCTGCTGGTGTCCATGGCCCTGTCCACGGCCATCCAGCTGATCACCAACTGGGCAGGCACCAAGCTGCAGATGCAGCCGCTGGGGCCGCTGATCAGCCTGATCAACGAATGCGTGTCCTTCGGCATCGCCGTGCTGCTCTTCGTGGGGCTGATGCGCATCGGCAGCGGCCCCAAGCCCCGGCTGCGCTATCTCATCTTCGGCGCCATCGTCGGTGCCCTGCTGTTCACGCTGGGCAAGCAGGCCCTGGCCTGGTATCTGTCCACGGCGGCCGTGGTCTCGGCCTATGGCGCGGCGGGTTCGCTGGTGGTGCTGTTGATGTGGATCTATTTCTCGTCGGCCATCCTGCTGCTGTCGGCCGCCACGGCCAAGGCCTTCAGCGACGCCGAGGTGCGCTTCACCCACCCCATCCGCTGGGCGCCGCCCGCCGGTCCAGCGCAGGCCAGGGACACTTCGGACGGCAAGGGCTGAGCGGCTGCATTTCGACGAAGATGAACGCCTGCGCCGCGGCCCGCAAAGCCGCGGCGCAGGGCGTTTGGGAGTGGAACAATGCAGCGAAAGTCCCCGGGCACCGAGGCCCGGGGCCAAGGACAACATGGACCGATTGCAGACCATGCGGGTGTTTCAGACCGTGGCCGACGAGGCCGGGTTTTCGGCGGCGGCGCGTCGCCTGGACATGTCCGTGCCCACGGTCACGCGCCTGGTGGCCGACCTGGAGCAGCACCTGGGCACGCGGCTGCTGCAGCGCACCACGCGCAGCGTGTCGCTGACCGAGGCCGGCGAGGCCTATCTGGAGCGCGTGCGCGGCATCCTGGCCGATGTGGAGGATGCCTTCAGCCTGGCGCAGGCGCACACGCTGGAGCTGTCGGGCGCCGTGCGCGTGCTCACGCCGCCCGTGTTTGCCGAGCATGTGCTGGCGCCGCTGGTGGCGGACTTCCACCGGCTGCACCCGCGCATCTGCATCGAGGTCTTCGTGGAGTCGGCCAGCGAGGCCGCCGTGGGCGAGTACGACATCACCTTCCTCAACGCCGAGGAGGGCTATGACGGCAACGTGGTGGCGCGGCCCATCGTCACCACCTGCGGCCTGGCCTGCGCCTCGCCCGAGTACCTGGACGCCCATGGCGTGCCCGCCGTGCCCGAGGATCTGGCGGGCCACCAGTGCCTGCTGCGCCGCCGCGCCCAGGGCCGCTCCGACGTGCTGCGCCTGCGCCGGCTCGATGGCAACGCGGGCGAGGCCGAGGTGGCCGTGCAGCCCGTGCTGGTGGCCAACCACACCGGCACGCTGCTGCGTGCCACGCTGGACGGCGCGGGCATCAGCACCCAGCCGCTGGACCTGATCGCGCGCCACCTGCGCTCGGGCCGCCTGCGCCATGTGTTGCCCGAATGGACCACGGGCCATTTCACGCTCTACGCCACCTTGCCCACGCGCAAGTTCATGCCGGCGCGCGTGCGCAGCTTCCTGGACTTCGTGGCCGAGCACACGCAGCGCTCCATGCAGGGCCTGCCCGCCAACTTGCCGGCCCTGTCCATCTGAGCGCGGCTGTCATCTAGGTTACTGGCGGGGGCCTGAGGGTCTCGGGGTTTCCCAGGTGAATTCCGCTGTGCGGAATCTTCGGGTTGATCGTGGCGCCGCCCCCCTCCTAAGCTGGCCTTGCCTGTCTGCCGCATGCGTTGTCGCGCCGCGCCGGCCGGCCATGCAAAGGAGACAAGACAATGCAAGCACAGACCCTGGCCGGGCGCCGAGCCGCGCCTTTCCGCAGGAGGCGTTGAATGGACGTTTTTCTGCAGCAAGTGCTCAACGGCCTGACCCTGGGCGGCATCTACGGCCTGGTGGCCCTGGGCCTGACCCTGGTCTACGGCATCCTGCACGTGCCCAATTTCGCGCACGGCGGCTTCTACATGATCGGCGCCTTCGTGGCCTTCCAGGCCATGGTGGCCTGGAGCTGGGGCTACTGGGCGGCCATGCTGACCGCAGCCGTCGCGGTGGCGGTGCTGGGCATCGTCAGCGAGCGGTTGATCTTCCATCCGCTGCGCAAGGCCTCGCCCCTGCATCCCAAGATCGCCTCCATCGGGCTGCTGCTGTTCCTGGAGGCGGGCGCTCAGGCGCTGTGGGGCGCGGACTTCCAGCGCATGCCCACGCCCTACACCTCCATCGTGGAGATGGGCGGCATCACGGCGCCCGCGCAGCGCCTGCTGATCATCGGCGCGGCCTTTGCGCTGATGGTGGCCCTGCACCTGTTCCTGACGCGCACCATCACGGGCGCGACCATCATCGCCATGGCGCAGAACCGAGAAGGCGCATCCATGGTGGGCATCGACGCCAACCGCGTGTCCATGCTGACCTTTGCCATCTCGGGCGTGCTCGCGGCCGTGGCGGCCACGCTGTATGCGCCCATCAACCTGGTCTATCCGGCCATGGGCCACCTGGTCATTACCAAGGCCTTCGTGATCATCATCCTGGGCGGCATGGGCAGCATCCCGGGCGCCGTGCTGGGCGGGCTGATCATCGGCTTTGCCGAGAGCTTCGGCGCCTACTACATCTCCACCGACTACAAGGACATCATCGCCTTCGTGCTGCTGGTGGTGATCCTGTCGCTGCGCCCGCAGGGCCTGTTCGCCAAGAGGAGTCATTGAATGAACGGATTCATCGACTCCCGCGTTGCCTGGGGCCTGCTGCTGGCCGCCGGCATCGCCTTCCCCTGGCTGGCGGGCAACGACTACCACCTCACGGTGATGAGCACGGCCTACATCTTCGCCATCGCCACGCTGGGCCTGAACCTGATCACGGGCTACACGGGCCAGCTCAATCTGGCGCACGCAGGCTTCATGGCCGCGGGCGCCTATACCGTGGGCATCCTCACGGTGGACCATGGCTGGCCGTTCTGGGGCGGGCTGGTGATGTCGGGCGTGGTGTGCGCGGTGCTGGGCTACCTGATCGGCATCGTCTCGCTGCGCCTGAAGGGGCACTACTTCTCGATCTTCACGCTGTGCGTGGGCTACATCATGTTCCTCGTGATCGAGAAGTGGGAGGGCCTGACCCACGGCACGGTGGGCATCATGGGCATCCCCGCGCCCGAGGCCCTGGGCGCGCTGAGCTTCGAGTCGCCGCTGGCGCTGTACTACCTGGTGCTGGCCTTCCTCGTGGCCTCGGTCTGGGTGATGCGGCGCATCGTCCGGTCGCTGCTGGGCCGCACCTTCATGGCCATCCGCAACAGCGACGAGCTGGCCGAGGCGCTGGGCATCAACCTCATGCGCAACAAGGTGCTGGCCTTCATGCTGAGCGTGGTCTACGCGGGCGTGGCGGGCGGCCTGTACGCCGGCTTCGTGCGCTTCATCGGTCCCGACATGGCCGGCGTGCACCACACCTTCGACATGATGATCTTCGCCATGGTCGGCGGCATGGGCACGGTGCTGGGGCCGCTGCTGGGCGCCATCGGCATGCCCTGGATCACGCAGTACCTGCAGTTCCTGCAGGAGTACCGCTTCATCGTCTTCGGCCCGATTCTCGTGATGCTGGTGATCTTCATGCCCTACGGCGTGGTGGGCAGCTTCACCGCATGGCGCGCGCGCCGCAATGCCAAGGAGGGCAAGCCGCATGCTCAAGATTGACCACCTGACCAAGACCTTCGGCGGGCTGGCCGCCGTGAGCGATGTCAGCACCGTGATCGAGGAAGGCCGCATCAACGCCATCATCGGCCCCAACGGTGCGGGCAAGACCACGTTCTTCAACCTGATCAGCTGCGTGCACAAGCCCACCTCGGGCACCATCACCTTCAACGGCCAGGACGTGACCTCGCTGCGCACCGACCAGGTGGCGAAACTGGGCGTGGCGCGCACCTTCCAGACCACGGCGCTGTTCGACCGCGCCACGGTGCTGGACAACCTCATCGTGGGCCACCGGCTGCGCACGCGCTCAGGCCTGTGGGACGTGCTGCGCGGCTCCAGCCGCCTGCGCGAGGAAGAGCGCGTGTGCCGCGAAAAGGCGCGCGACGCGCTGGACTTCGTGGGCCTGTCGCATGTGGCTGGCCGCATTGCGGGCGACATCACGCAGGAGGAGCGCAAGCGCGTGGCCTTCGCGCTGGCCCTGGCCACCGACCCCAAGCTGATGCTGCTCGACGAGCCTGCCGGCGGCGTCAACCCCGAGGAGACCGAGGGCCTGGCCGAGCTGATCCGCAAGCTGGTGCGCCACGGCATCACGGTGGCGCTGATCGAGCACAAGATGGGCATGATCATGAGCCTGGCCGACAAGATCCTGGTGCTCAGCTACGGCGAGAAGATCGCCGAGGGCACGCCCGAGGAAATACGCCGCAACCCCGCCGTCATCGATGCCTACCTGGGGAGCGAGCATGCTGAAGTTTGAGAACGTGTCGCTGCGCTACGGCAGCTTCCTGGCGCTGGACGGGGTCAGCCTGCATGCCGACCGCGGCGAGCTGGTGGTGCTGCTGGGCGCCAACGGCGCGGGCAAGAGTTCGCTGTTCCTCACGGCCAGCGGCATCCACAAGGCCGCTGGCGGCTCCATCGTCTGGAATGGCAGGGAGCTGGCTGGCAGCAAGCCCTCGGCCATCGTGCAGTCCGGCGTGGTGCAGTGCCCCGAGGGGCGCAAGCTGTTCCCCCAGATGTCGGTGCTGCGCAACCTGCAGCTGGGCGCCTACGTGCACCGCCGCGACCCCGGCCCCAGCCAGAAGACGCTGCAGGAGGTGATGGAGCTGTTTCCCATCCTGCGCGAGAAGCAGCACGACCCGGCCGGCTCGCTGTCGGGCGGCCAGCAGCAGATGGTGGCCATCGGCCGCGCCATGATGGGCCGGCCCCAGGCCCTGCTGCTGGACGAGCCCTCGCTGGGCCTGGCGCCCCTGGTCATCAAGCAGATGTTCGAGGCCATACAGCGCATCAACGCCGCTGGCACCACCGTGCTGCTGGCCGAGCAGAACGCCTATGCGGCGCTGAAGATCGCGCACCGCGCCTATGTGATGGAAAGCGGCCGCATCGTGCGCGAGGGCAAGCCGGCCGAGCTGCTGGCCGACGACTCCATCCGCAAGGCGTACATCGGCGCATGAGATGACACTGCACCCCCTGAGCCGCTGCGCGGCTTCCCCCTCTCTCTCGCTTCGCGAGGGAGGGGGACGACGCCCTCGCTGCGGGGCGGCCCTTGCTCGGCGTCCCTGGTCTGGGCTGCGCCGGATTTATGCGTTGCGTCAGCAGCGATTCGTTCTTCACTATCCAAGGAGACAGACATGACAGCATTCGCACCATTGACCCGCCGCAGGGTGGGCACGCTGGCCCTGGCCTGCGCCGCCGTGGCCGCCGCCGGCCCTGCATTGGCGCAGGAGGTGGTCAAGATCGGCTACTCCGGCCCGCTGTCGGGCGGCGCTGCCCAGTACGGCAAGAACGTGCTCGACGGCATGCAGATGGCCGTCTCCGAGATCAATGCCGCAGCTCCCGAGATCGGTGGCAAGAAGGTCAAGATCGAGATCGTGCCGCTGGACGACAAGTACAACCCGTCCGAGACCGCGATCAATGCCCAGCGCCTGGTGCAGCAGCACAAGACGGCGGCCATCCTGGTGCCGCATTCGGGCGGCATCTTCGCGCTGCAGACCACCAACGAGCGCAGCAACTTCATCGTGCTGGCCTACAGCTCGGTGCCGCAGATCACCAACCGGGGCAACAAGCTGACCCTGCGCATCCCGCCCGAGTTCACCTCGTACATCGACCCGTTCTCCAAGTACGTGATGGGCCGCTTCGGCAAGAAGGTGGCCCTGGTGGGCGCCGACCACGACTACGCCAAGGCCTGGGTCGCCGCCTTCAAGCCCGGCTGGGAAAAGCTGGGCGGCACCGTGGTGGCCGAGAACGCCATGAGCTACAACCGCGCCACCGACTTCTACAGCGGCGTGAGCAAGGCCCTGGCCGAGAAGCCCGACGTGCTCTTCGTGGGCGGTGCCTCCGAGCCCACGGCCCTGGTCGTCAAGCAGGCGCGCGAGCTGGGCTTCAAGGGTGGCTTCGTGGTCATGGACCAGGCCAAGCTCGACGAAATGGCCCGCGTGGTCGGCGGCTATGCGCCGCTGGAAGGCGCCATCGGCGTCATGCCCGTCTCCGAGGACACCAAGCCCGAGAACAAGGCCTTCGTCGAACGCTTCGGCAAGGTCTACCCGGGCCGCATCCCCGGCTCGGAGGCGCAGTGGAACTACACGGCCGTGCACGCCACCGTCAAGGCCATGCAGCTGGCCGGCTCGGCCTCGGACACCAAGGCCATCCACGCCAAGCTGGACGAAGCCTACAAATCCCTGCGCCCCGACGTGAACCCGGGCGGCGTCAAGGGCGTGGATGAGCGCGGCGGCACGTTGACCACGGAACGCGGCGCCGCTGTGCGCGACGGCAAGATCGAGGCGGTGATGACGGTGGGGAGCAGGTAAAGCTATTGAGCGCGGCCGTGCCTTCGTGTCCGGCCGCGTCTCAGAGGCTGCGCTTGAGGCGCCCGGATTCGATGTCCGCGCGCAGCAGTTCGTTGACGCGTGTTTGCCAGCCCTGGCCGGTGGCCTTGAGCGCTTGCAGTACGTCGGGGTCGAAGCGAATGTTGGTGGCGATCTTGGCATCTGCCTTGACCGAGCCTTGCGGGCGGCCCCGTTTGCGCGCGGCAATCTGCTCGGGCGTGTGCACGGCGGCAAACTGGCCTGTCTTGGCCTCTTGCAGCGCCTGACGCAGGCCGGGAACCGCCTCGCCCGCGTCGGCCTCGATGGCCTGGGCCAGCTTTTCCGTGTCCATGGCCTGCAGGGCCTTCAGGGACTTCACCATGGTCAACTCCTTCGGATGTCCTTGGGCAGGAGTTTGTTTGCTCGGCCTTGGCATACAAAGGCTTTTATTGAAACAAAAAGGAGCGCCTCGGCGCTCCTCTGTGGTCAGCGCGATGCGCCTTACAACAAGCTCGCTCCACCATCCAGCACCAACGCCTGCCCCGTCATGTGCCGAGACGCATCGGACGCCAGGTAGACCACGGCGCCCTTGAGGTCCTCCTCGCCGCCGATGCGGCGCAGCGGGGCGCGGGCGATGAGCTGGTCGCCGAGCTTGTCGATGAGGCCGTTGGCCAGCTTGCTGGGGAAAAAGCCCGGGCAGATGGAGTTGACGCGGATGCCGTAGTGGCCCCATTCCGAGGCCAGGGTGCGTGCCAGGTGAACGGCGGCCGCCTTGGAGGTGTTGTAGGCCACGGTGTTCATGCCGGGCGGCGTGCCCTTGAAGGCCGCGACCGAGGCCGTGATGATCACGTTGCCCTGGCCCTTGGGGATCATCACGCGCCTGGCCACTTCGCGGGTGAGGAAGAAGGGCGCCGAGACGTTGAGGTTCATGACCTTGTTCCAGGCCTCGTCCGGGTATTCCTCGGCCTTGGCGCCCCAGGTGGCGCCGGCGTTGTTGACGAGGATGTCGATGTCGCCGCAGCGTGTCAGCACGTCGTCGACCAGGGCGGGGATGGTGTCGAACTTCTGCAGGTCGTTGGTGAAGGTCTCGACCTGGTAGCCCAGGCCCTGCAGGTGGGCCTTGGCTTCGGCCAGTTCGTCGGACTTGCGCGCCGTGATGGCGAGGCGGGCGCCCATCTCGCCCAGCGCCTCGGCCATCTGCAGGCCCAGGCCGCGCGAGCCTCCGGTGATGAGGGCGGTCTTGCCGGTGAGGTTGAACAGTGCTTTCACGCTCATGCTGGGTGTCTCCTGCCTTGGTTTCCTGATGGTTGAGCAACGCCCTCCATGCTAGGGCGCCAGGGCGGCGCGCGCTGTCGTCTTGGCTACTGTGCGGGTACTGTGCGGGCGCCTGCGGGACAGCCGGCCAGGCCCGGTCTGCGGTCAGGCGCGGTCTATGTCCTGCTGCAGCCGCCGCACCATGCGCTGCAGCGCAGGCACGCCGTCCTGGCGCAGCGCATCGGCCGTGACAAAGCGCGAGGGCCCGCCCAGGCTGACGGCCATCAGCGGCAGGCCACGCCCCGGCGAGAAGGCCAGGGCGATGGCGTTGACCTCGGGCTGCCAGTCGCCGAACGAGCACGACAGCCAGGGTTGCGGATGGGTGCTGGCGCCGGGCCATAGCGGCAACTGGGCCTGGGCGGCGGCCCATTGCTCGGGGGCGTGCGATTGCAGGTAGTCCAGCGCGCGCTGGCGCTCGGATGCGGGGCTGGCGGCCAGCCAGGCGCGGCCCACGGCCGTGGTGGCCAGGGGGATGCGCGAGCCCATGTCCAGGTCGCGGTGCGTGAAGCGCGCGCTGGGGCAGTGCTCGATGTAGACCATGTTGTGCCGGTCGCGTGCGGCCAGGGCCACCTCGGCATCGGTGGTGGCGGCCAGCTTTTGCATCAGCGGGCGCGCGATCTGGCGCACGTCCAGGCGCGAGAGCATGGCGCTGCCCAGGGCCAGCGTGGCTGTGCCCAGGCGGTATTTGCCCTCTTCGGGCACGTGGATGAGGTAGCCCAGCGTGGTCAGTGTGTGCGTGAGGCGCGAAACCGTGGACCTGGGCAGTCCGCAGCGCCTGGCGATGTCCTGGTTGCCCAGCAGCTTTTCGCCGGAGCGAAAGCAGGACAGGACATCAAGGCCGCGCGCCAGGGCGACGATGAAGTTGCGGTCATCGTCGCCGGGCTGGGGCGGCGGGGTGCGGGAGGGCGGCATGCGCCGATTATCGGCAGCCGCCCCGCCGCGGGGTGTCGTGGGCTTTACTTCTCGACGAAGGCGCGCTCGACCACGAAGTCGCCGGGCGTGGTGGTGTTGCCTTCCTTGAAGCCGCGGTGCTCCAGCAGCTCCTTGAGTTCGTTCAGCATGGCGGGGCTGCCGCACAGCATGACGCGGTCGGTCTCGGGATTGAGCTCGGGCAGGCCGATGTTCTGCGGGAAGGTGCCGGCCGTGATCTGGTTGGAGATGCGGCCCTGGTTGCGGAAGGGCTCGCGCGTCACGGTGGGGTAGTAGACCAGCTTGTCCTTGACGATCTCGCCGAGGAATTCATGCTCGGGCAGTTCCTTCTCGAACAGCTCCTGGTAGGCCAGCTCGCTGGCGTGGCGCACGCCGTGCACGACGACGACCTTCTCGTAGCGCTCGTAGGTCTCGGGGTCGCGGGCCACGGCCAGCCAGGGGGCCAGGCCCGTGCCGGTGCCGATCAGGTACAGGTTCTTGCCGGGCAGCAGGTAGTCGATCAGCAGCGTGCCCGTGGGCTTCTTGCCGACGAGGATGGTGTCGCCGACCTGGATGTTCTGCAGGCGCGAGGTCAGCGGACCGTCGGGCACCTTGATCGACAGGAACTCGAGGTGCTCCTCGTAGTTGGGGCTGGCGATGGAGTAGGCACGCAGCAGGTTCTTGCCGTCGACCTTCAGCCCGATCATCGTGAAATGGCCGTTGGAAAAGCGCAGCGCGGTGTCACGGGTGGTGGTGAAGGAGAAAAGGCGGTCGGTCCAGTGGTGGACGGACAGCACGCGTTCTTCAAGAAAAGCACTCATGTTGGCAATACGGTGAATTCGGGGCAGGCAGTGCCCGCCGGGACGTTGCAATGAGAGGTCAGTGCCATTCAGGCACGCGGTGGCGGGAAGCACAGGGGGCAGGCGCGGTGTGCGCGTTGCCGCTGCTTCGTGGCGGCCGGTGACCGGGGCAAGGTCGCTATTGTCCGGTAAATGGCGTCAAAAGGGGCAGGCGCGAACCTTTGTCTTGATACGGATTAGTGATAAGCAAAATGACGCTGGCTGAATCGCTGCAGCGCTCGCTAGGGCTTTTCGGCCGGGCCAGCGCCAAGCGTCCAGGGCAGGACCGCTTCGGCCAGCCAATCCATGAGCACGCGCACGCGGCGCGGCAATTGGCGGCGCTGGGCGTAGATCAGGTACAGCGGCATGGGCGGCGGCGGGTGGCGGGGCAGCACCTCGACCAGTTCCCCTGCGTCCAGCAGCGGCTGCACGGCCAGGCGCGGAACCTGGATCAGGCCCAGGCCGGCCTGGCAGGCCGCGAGATACGCCTCGGCGTTGTTCACGGTGAGCGCGCCCGCCATCGGCAGGTACCGGGGCTGGCCATCCTCCTCGTACTCGAAGCCCAGCGGCCGCGCGCCCAGCGTGCGCTGGTAGTGCACCAGCCGGTGACCGCCCAGATCCTGCAGCGTGGCGGGCAGCCCGTGGGCCTGGACATAGCCGGGGCTGGCGCAGGTGGCCAGCGCCACCAGGCCCAGAGGGCGTGCCACCAGGCCGGGCTCGTCCACGGGGCCCAGGCGCAGCACGCAATCAAAGCCTTCGCGCACCAGGTCCACGCGGCGCTCGGTGCAGCTCAGCTCCAGCTCCAGCGCCGGATGGCTTTGCAGCAGTTGCGGCAGCAAGGGCATGACGACGTGGCGCGCCAGGCCGGTGGTCATGTCCAGCCGGACCTTGCCCTGCAGCGGCGCGTCGCCGGCCTGCTGGAACTGGCCCTGGAACTCGTCCACGTCGGCCAGCAGGTCCTGGCAGCGTTCGTAGCAGGCCTGGCCGTCCTGGGTGAGCTGCACGCGCCGCGTGGTCCGGTGCAGCAGCCGCGTGCCCAGCCGCGCCTCCAGTTGCTGCACGGCCTGGGAGACGCTGGCCTTGGGCAAACCCATGCTGTCGGCCGCACGCGTGAAGCTGGCCATCTCGGCCACGCGGCTGAAGATCTGCATCTGCTCCAGAAGCTTGATTGTTTGCATGAGGCGAACAAATAAATCAGAAACAGCCAATTTATCCAAAAATCGACCTTCAATACAGTCGCTGTCATTGCAAACCATCTAACGAGGTCCGCCATGACAGCTTCTCCTTCGACCGCTTCTTCCCCTGCCGCCCGCCGCATCGTCCTCATCACGGGCGGCAGCCGCGGCCTGGGCCGCAATACGGCCGGGCACCTGGCGCGCCAGGGCCTGGACGTGGTGCTGACCTACCGTGAGCGTGCCGACGAGGCCCAGGCCGCCGTGGCCGCCATCGAGGCGCTGGGCGGGCGGGCCGCCGCCCTGCAGCTGGACGTGGCGCGCAGCGCGGGCTTTGCGGACTTTGCGGCCCGCGTGCGCCAGGCGCTGGCCGATACCTGGCAGGCCGACCGCCTTGATGCGCTGGTGCACAACGCCGGCATCGGCATCAACGCGCCATTCGCCACCACCACCGAGGCGCAGTTCGATGAATTGGTCGCCATCCACCTGAAGGCGCCGTTCTTCCTGAGCCAGCACCTGCTGCCCCTGCTGCGCGATGGCGGCAGCATCATCCATCTGTCCAGCGGGCTCACGCGCTTCACCCAGCCGGGCTATGCGGCCTATGCATCCATGAAGGGCGGAGTGGAGGTGCTGACGCGCTACCTTGCGCGCGAACTGGGGGCGCGCGGCATTCGCGTCAACACGGTGGCGCCGGGCGCGATCGCCACGGATTTTGGCGGTGGCCGTGTGCGCGACGATGCGCAGATGGGCGCCGCCCTGGCCAGCCAGACGGCGCTGGGCCGCGTGGGCCAGCCCGACGACATCGGCCCCGTGATGGCCGCCCTGCTGCAGCCCGGCATGGGCTGGGTGCAGGGCCAGCGCATCGAGGCCTCGGGCGGCATGTTTCTCTGAAGGTGCCGGGAGGGCCGTCAGCGCAGGCGCTCGCGCGCCACCATGGACAGCAGCACGATGGCCGCTGCGGCGGCGATGTGGCCGAACCAGGCCACCAGCCCCAGCGACCAGGGCTCCACCTGCAGCGCCGCCCACAGCGACAGCGCCAGCAGCACCCAGCCGGCTGCGCGCAGGCGCCGGGTGCGGGCGGGTGGCAGTTCCTTGCCGAACAGGTCGCTCTGGTGGCGGTCCATGGCCAGGGCCAGGCAGGCGAAGGCGCCCAGGGCCAGCAGCTGACAGAACAGATGGGCCATGCTCATGCGCTGGTCTCCGCTGCGGCGGCCGCTGCCGTGGCGGCCACTGCCGTGGCGGCTGCTGCAGTGGCTGCCTTGGGCGCGGGCCGGGCGGCGCGCACCGGTTTGGCCTTGGGCTGGTGGCGCTGGGTGCGCAGGGCCAGATGGGCATGCAGTGCGGCCAGGGCCAGCAGCATGAGGTCCATGCCGGCGAACACCCAGTCGCCCGCGCGCAGGCTGGCCAAGAGGCCGCGATCCGTGGTCAGCGCGTTGACCACGGGCAGCAGGGCCAGGGCGGCGGCGCCGGCCCACAGCAACTCGATCCAGGCCCGCTTGGCGGGCCGGCCCAGTGCCCAGAACAGGGTGGCGCCCCAGGCGATGAACATGGCGTGCACCTCCCACTCGGCGCGCTGCGCCATCTCCACCGGCAGCAGGCGATTGGCCCAGAGCATGCCGGCCATGCCGATGGACAGGCCGGCGATGGTGGCGATGTTCAGCCGCTCCACGAGCCGGAACCCGAAATGCGGCCTTTCCGGGTCGGGCAGCTTGCTGCGCCGCTTCACGTTCCACAGCACCAGTCCCGTTCCCACCATGGCCGTGCCCGCAAGGCTGACGATGAAGTACAGCCAGCGCGTGGGCAGGTCGCCGAAGCGGCCCATGTGCAGCGCATAGAGCACGCCGCGCGTCTCGGCGGCGGCGCCCACGCTGTCCTGTGCCTGCAGCAGCTGGCCGCTGACGCCGTCGAACATCATGAACTGCGGGCTGATGGAGACGCGGCCGTTCTCGCCGCGGATGGCGGTCACGCGCGCATTGGCATCGCCGGGCAGGTTGACGTTCAGGCGTTCCACCTGGCCCGCGCCCCAGCGCTGCTCGGCCTGGCGAACCATGTCGGCCAGCGGTGCCAGGGGCGCGGCCTGGCCCGAGGGCTTGCCTGCGGGAACAAAGGCGCTGAGCTGCTGGCCGGCCACCACGCGTTGCTCGGGCGTCATGGTCGTGGCCAGATTGGCCCAGGGCATGTACATCAGGGCCAGGGTCACCAGCCCGGTGTACGTGATCATCAGGTGAAAGGGCAGGCCCAGCACCGACAGCGCGTTGTGCGCGTCCAGCCAGGAGCGCTGGCCCTTGCCCCAGCGGAAGGTGAAGAAGTCGGCAAAGATCTTCTTGTGCGTGATCACCCCGCTGACGATGGCCACCAGCATGAACATGGCGCACAGCCCCGCCAGATAGCGGCCCCAGAGCACGGGCATGTAGTGGAACTGGAAGTGGAAGCGGTAGAAGAACTCGCCGCCACGCGTCTCGCGCACCGGGCCTTCGAGGCGCGTGCCGGTGGCCGGGTCGAAGCGGCCGTTCTCGAAGCGGCGCTTGTCCTGGCCTTCGGGAGGGCTCCAGAACACCGTGGCGACCGTGCTGCGTTCATCGGGCAGGTTGATCAGCCACCGAGGGCTTTGCGGTGCCAGGCGCGCCATGGCGTCACCCACACGCTGGGCCACGAGCGCGGGCTCGCTCGCCTGGCTCTGGTGCGGCTGCTCGGGCTGCATCCACTGCGTGATCTCGTTCCTGAAATAGCTCACCGTGCCCGTGAGGAACATGGCGTAGAGGAACCAGCCCAGCAGCAGGCCGACCCAGGTGTGCAGGTCGGACATGGTCTGGCGGATGCCGGGCGCCTTGGCAGCTTTCCCGGGCTTGGCGGCTTTCGCGGGCTTGGTGGGCTTGCCGGCCGTGTTCGTGGTGTCCGTGGTGTTCGTGCTCATGCGCCCAGCCCCTTGCCCCAGGTCCACCATGCGACGGGCGCCAGCACCAGGGCGGCGACCAGCAGCCCGGCCCAGGCGCGCCAGGCGCTGCGCACGGCAAACACCCAGATCACCGCGCCCGCGTAGACGGCAAAGCTCAGCAAGGTGCCCGAGATCGCCGCCTGCGTGCGGTCTGCGGGCAGGGCCAGCACGGCCACGCTGGCCAGCGCCGCCACGGCGTAGCCGCCAAACAGCGCGGCGAGGATGCGGGAGATCAGCGGCCCGTAGTCACGGAACCAGTCACGGAACCAGTCATGGGTGCGGGCAAGAGTGGGAGATGGCATGGCACGGGGCCTGGAAAGGCTCGAAAACGCCGGCAGAGGGGGCGGCGGTGGCGCGGATGTTATTTGAGAATAAGTCCCATTACAAGCGGTGCAGTCAAGTGCGCCGCCACATCCAGCGCTGCCGCGCGCCAAGCGCCCCGGCGCTCAGCCCGCCGGCTGGCGCATGCGGGCCTGCAGGTTCTCGAAGATCTGGCGTGTCACGGGGCTGATCACATGGCTGCGGATGTACAGGCGGTAGACCAGGTCCGGCAGCGGCGGCATGCCGTCGCCCGCGCCCAGCACGCGCAGGCCCGGGTCGAGCTGCTCCACGCCGCGTGCCGTCACGCCCAGGCCGGCGCGCAGCGCCGCGCGTATGCCCACCAGGCTGGTGCAGGTGTGGCGCGGCGTCCAGGCAATGCCGGCCGCATCCAGCGCATCGCAGCCCAGGCGCCTGAAGATGCTGGGCCCGTCGGCCATGACCAGGGGCACGGGCTTGCCCGGGTCATGGGCATAGCCCGCGCCGCACAGCCACACGGTGGGTGTGGAGCGCAGGGCAAAGCCCTCGAAGCCCTCATCCTCCCGGTTGGAGATGGCCAGGTCCAGCTCGCCCTGCTTGAGCGACTCCATCAGGAACGGGCTGCGCCCCACATGGATGTCGATCTGCATGGCCGGAAAGTTCAGCGCGATCTCCTGCAGCACGGGCGGCAGCATGTTGTCGGCCGCGTCGTGGGGCGCGCCAATGCGCACCAGGCCCTGCACCTGGCGGTGCTGCAGGTTGCGCAGCGCCTCGTCGTGGATGGCCAGCATGTGGCGCGCATAGCCCAGCAGGCGCTGGCCGTGGTCGGTGAGGCGTTTTTGCCGGCCCTGCTTCTCGAACAGCGCGTGGCCGATCTTCTCCTCCAGCCGCTGCATCTGCTGGGTGATGGCCGATTGCGTGCGCCCCATCTGCACGGCGGCGGCGGCAAAGCTGTCGTGGCTGGCAATGGCGGCCAGGGTGCGCAGCAGGTCCAGGTCAAGCGTCTCCATACTTCAATTTTATTGAAGTATTTATTGGGCATGCGTGGATTGTTGCGGGCCGGGCGCCTCACTACAGTGGACTTCAACGACGACAAGGAGCCCCCTTTGAACACCACCACCACCACCAACAACAACACCATCACCGAACAGCGCAGCGCCGCAGTGGCAGCAGCCATCGACAGCATGAAGCAGGCCATTGGCGAGGACGCGGCCACGCGCGCCAGCCTGGACGCCGTGCTCCAGCAACTGCTGGGCCTGGCCGCGCGCCGCGACTTCTGGCAGCAGGCCGACTACGCCGCACCCGAAGAGGGCGAGCACCAGGCGCGCTACCTGATCGCCGAGGACGCCGACCAGAGCTATGCGCTGTACCTCAACGTCATGCGCCCGGGCAAGCGCATCGTGCCGCACAACCACACGACCTGGGCCTGCATTGCCGCCGTGGAAGGCACGGAGCACAACCGCGTCTACGAGCGCACCGACGACGGCTCCGTCCCCGGCAAGGGCACGCTGCGCGAGACGGAACTCGTGGTGGTGGCGCCAGGCCAGGGCATCGCCCTCATGCCCGAGGACATCCACTCCGTGGAGATCCAGGGCGATCAGGTCATCCGCCACCTGCACATGTACGGCCGCGCGCTGGAGACGCTCAACGAGCGCACCAGCTACGACCTGGCCACCGGCACCTGCCAGACCATGGCCATCGGCGTGCAGACGCGCCGCTGAGCCCCGGCCTCCCGGCCGCTACCTCCCGCTTCCTGCCTTTTCACTGTCCATGCCGCAGCGCGCCCCACGGGGCGCGCGTGGAAGGGCTTTGCCCGAAATTCCTTGCCGATCTTTTTCCCGGACCGCATGCAATGACCGCATCCATTGACGCCCACACCCTAAAATCCTGGCTGCACGACGGCCAGGAGATCGCGCTGCTCGACGTGCGCGAGCACGGCCAGTACGGCGAGTCGCACCTGTTCTACGCCACGCCCCTGCCCTACAGCCGGCTGGAGCTGGATGTGCCCCGCCTGGTGCCGCGCAGGCAGGTGCGCGTCGTCACCTACGACGGTGGCGAGGGCGATGCCAGCGCGGGCGTGGCCGAGCGCGCCGCGCGCCGCCTCGAAGCCCTGGGCTACACCCGGGTCGCCGTGCTCGAAGGCGGTGCCAAGGCCTGGAGCGCTGCGGGCTACACGCTGTTCGCCGGCGTGAACCTGCCTTCCAAGACCTTTGGCGAACTGGCCGAACACGCCTACGGCACGCCGCGCATCACGGCCCAGCAGCTGGCGGCGCGCCAGGCGGCGGGCCTGCCCCTGGTGGTGCTGGACGGCCGGCCCGTCTCCGAGTTCCACAAGATGAACATCCCCGGCGCCATCTGCTGCCCCAATGGCGAGCTGGCGCTGCGCGTGAGCCGCCTGGTGCCCGATGCGGCCACGCCCATCGTGGTCAATTGCGCGGGCCGCACGCGCTCCATCATCGGCGCGCAGACCTTGATCAACCTGGGCATTCCCAACCCCGTCTACGCGCTGGAGAACGGCACCCAGGGCTGGTACCTGGCCGACCTGCCGCTGGAGCACGGCGGAACGCAGCGCTATGGCGACGACTCGGCCAGCAGCGCGCTGCAGGCCCAGGCCCGCGCCCTGGCCGAACGCTTCGACGTGCCCGAGGTCGATGCCGACACCGTGCGCACCTGGAGCCAGGATGCTGCGCGCACGCTGTTCCTGTGCGATGTGCGCACGCCCGAGGAATTCAAGGCCGGTTCGCTGCCCGGTGCCCAGCACACGCCCGGCGGCCAGCTCATGCAGGCCGGCGACCAGTACGTGGGCGTGCGCGGTGCGCGCCTGGTGCTGTTCGACAGCGATGGCGTGCGCGCCCCCGTGGTGGCCAGCTGGCTGCGCCAGCTCGGCCATGACGCCTGCGTGCTGCGGGGCGGCCTGCACAGCGGCCTGGACCTGGCACCGGCCCAGCTGCCCCAGGCCCCCGCACTGGCAGGCATCACGGCGCAGGCCCTGCATGAGCGCATGCGCCAGGGCGAGGTGGCCGTGGTCGATCTGCGCGCGGGCATGAAGTACCGCGCAGGCCACATCGCCGGGGCCCGCTGGTCCATCCGCCCGTGTCTTGCCAGCGATCTGGCCGGCGAGACGCGCCAGATCGTGCTGGTGGCCGACGAGCCCGGCATGGCGCAATGGGCCGCGCTGGAGCTGCAGGGCGCCGCGCCGCTGCTGCTCGAAGGCGGCCTGGCCGCATGGCAGCAGGCCGGCCTGCCGGTGCAGGCCACGCCCGACAGCCCCACCGACGCCGAGTGCATCGACTACCTGTTCTTCGTGCACGACCGCCACGATGGCAACAAGGAAGCGGCACGCCGCTACCTGGCCTGGGAGACGGGCCTGGTGCCCCAACTGGACGCGCAGGAACTGGCCGCCTTCCGCCTGCCGAGTGCATGAAGCTCCCCCTGAGCGGCTTCGCCGCTTCCCCCTCTCTCTCGCTGCGCGGGAGGGGGACGGCACCCTCGCTGCGGGGGCGGCCCTTGCTTGGTGCCCCTGGCCAAAGTCACGTCAGTTGCAAAGGCAGCGCCATATATCGCTGACTTGCCGTAGAGCGACATAAATCAGATCACATAACGACAGGAGACAAGACATGTTCGCAATCCTCAACCTGGCCAGGATGCTGGCCGCCAGCCTCGCGGCCCTGGCCATGCTCTCGCAGGCCACGGCCGAGCCGCTGGCTGCGCGCAACGGCTATCCGGCCCAGCCGATCCGCTTCATCTCGCCCTTCCCGCCGGGCGGCGGCAACGACGCCAGCACACGCTGGGTCACCACGCGCCTGACCGAGGCCACGGGCCAGCCCTCCGTGGTGGAAAACCGGGGCGGTGCAGGCGGCAACATCGGCGCCAAGGCCGTGGCCGAGGCCAAGCCCGACGGCTACACCGTGCTCACGGGCCAGGTCTCGCTGATGGCGGTGAACCCCGCGCTCTACAGCGCGCCGGGCTTCGATCCGCTCAAGAACTTCGTGCCCATCACGCAGATCAACGCGGCGCCGCTGGCCATCGTGGTGGCCTCGGCCTCGCCCCTCAAGAGCTTTGCCGACCTGGTGGCGCGCAGCAAGGGCGAGCCGGGCCGCGTCACCTATGCCACGCCCGGCAACGGCACGCTGTCGCACCTGGTGGGCGTGGTGCTGTCCAAGGAAAACGGCGTGCCCATGACCCATGTGCCCTACAAGGGCGCGGGGCCGGCCATCAACGATCTGCTGGGCCAGCAGGTCGATGTGCTGATCACCTCCACCTCGTCCGTGGCCGGCATGATCCAGGCGGGCCAGGTGCGTGCGTTGGCCGTCACCAGCCCGCGCCGCATCGGCGTGTTCGGCAAGGTGCCCACGCTGGAGGAACTGGGCCTGCGCAATGCGCGCTTCGAGGACTGGTACGGCTTCTTCGCACCCGCCGGCACGCCGCCCGAGCGCGTGGCCTTCTTGCACGACGCCATCGTGCGCACCCTGCAACTGCCGGAAGTGACCAAGCTGGTCGTCGATGGCGGCAGCGAAGTCGTGGCCAATACGCCCGAGGCCTTTGCCGCCCAGCTGCGCCAGGACATGGAGCGCTGGTCGCGCGTGGTCAAGCTCTCGGGCGCGAAGATCGACTGATGGCTGCCGAACACGCCCCCTTGCCTGGCTCATCGGCCCCTGGCGCCCCCGCGCTGGACCTGCAGACCCGGCTGCTGCATGCGGGCAAGCGCCCGGCCTATGCGGGCGGCACGGCCGTCAACCCGCCCCTGGTGCGCGCCAGCACCGTGCTGTTCGAGAGCACGGCACAGCAGCGCGAGATGCGCGAGCGCCGCGCCGGCGAGCGCATCTTCAGCTACGGTGCGCGCGGCACGCCCACCGGCTTTGCGCTGGAAGACGCCGTCAGCGAGCTGGAAGGCGCCCACCGCACGCGGCTGCTGCCCACCGGCCTGGCGGCCATCGGCATGGCCCTGCTCAGCTACCTGCGCCCCGGCGACCATGTGCTGCTGACCGACAGCGCCTACCAGCCTGTGCGCCACCTGGCCGGGCAATGGCTGCGGCCCTACGGCATCGAGTACGACTTCTTCGCGGCCGATGGCAGCGACGCCCAGGCGCGCATGCGCCCCAACACCCGCATGGTCTATGCCGAATGCCCGGGCTCCCTGGTCTACGAGATGTGCGACCTGCCCGCGCTGGCGGCCATGGCCCATGCGCGCGGCGCCCTGGTCGTGGCCGACAACACCTGGGGGTCGGGCTGCCAGTACCGGCCGCTGGCGCTGGGGGCCGATGTCTCGGTGATGGCAGCCACCAAGTACCTGTCGGGCCACTCCGACGTGATGATGGGCACCGTGGCCACCACCGAGGCCGCCTGGGAGCCGCTGGCGGCGCGCTGCGATGCCTTCGGCATGGCGGTCAGCCCCGACGATGCCTGGCTGGTGCTGCGCGGCATGCGCTCGCTGGCCGCACGGTTGCAGATGCACGAGGCGCATGCGCTGGAGGTGGCGCACTGGCTGCAGCAGCACCCGGCCGTGGCCACCGTGTTCTGCCCCGCGCTGCCCACGCATCCCGGCCATGCGCTGTGGCTGCGCGACTGCCAGGGCACGAACGGCCTGGTGTCGCTGGAGCTGCAGCCCGGCACCGCCGAGGCCGCCGTGGACCGCTTCATCGACGGCCTGCGCCTCTTCGGCATCGGCGCCTCCTGGGGCGGCTACGAAAGCCTGGCGACGGCCGCGCACATGGCGCATGCGCGCAGCGTCACCGACTGGAGTGCGCGCGGGCCCGTGGTGCGCCTGCACATCGGCCTGGAGTCGCCGCGCGACCTCATCGCCGACCTGGAGCAGGGGCTGGCGGCACTTTAGTGGATAACACGCTCTAGCGGCCTGCCTGAGCACTCGCCAATTCGCCGGCCAGCGTTTGCACCAGCGCAGCGGCCGGCATCTCGCGCGCCAGCGGCGCACCCTGGCCGGCCCAGTGGGCTGCGTAGTCGGAGCTGCCTTGGGCGGACGCCGCCTGGTGCAGGGCCTTGCCTGCGTCGTAGACGCGCGGATAGTCGGGCAGGGGCTGGCCATGGCTGGCGCCCAGCGCATGCAGCCGGTTGACCATGCCGCGCGCCGGCCGGCCCGAGATGGCGGCGGTGATGCCTGTGTGGTGGGCGCGTTCGCTGCGCAGCTCGGCACGGAAGGCGGGGCTGGCGGACGATTCAGGGCAGAGGATGAAGGCCGTGCCCAGCTGCGCCGCACAGGCGCCCAGGCCCAGCGCGGCCGCAATGCCTTCGCCATCCATGATGCCGCCGGCCGCGATTACGGGCAGGGCCGTGTTGCGCGCCAGCACGCGCACCAGGGCGAAGGTGCCCATCATGCGGTCCTGCGCGGGATCGAACGTGCCGCGGTGCCCCCCGGCCTCCACGCCCTGGGCCACGATGGCATCGACACCGGCCTGCTCCACCTGGCGCGCCTCGTCCAGCGACGTGGCGCTGGCCAGGGTCACGACGCCGGCCGCGCGCAGCGCGTCGATGAAGCCCTGCTCAGGCAGCCCGAAATGAAAGCTCACCACGGCAGGCCGCTCCTGCAGCAGCATGGCCTGCAGCGCCGCGTTGCCGACGGCGGTGGCGTAGATCTCGTTCAGGCCGGCCGGCGGCTTGGCGCCGAAGCGCGCGAACTCGGGCGCCAGATGGGCCAGCCAGGCGGCCTCGCGCTGCGCATCGGCCCGGGCCGGCCGGTGGCAGAACAGGTTCACGTTGAAGGCGCCCGAGGTCAGCGCGCGCGTCTGCACGATCTGCTGGCGTGCCTGCTCCGTGCCGCTGGCGCCAATGCCCAGCGAGCCCAGGCCGCCGGCCTCGGTGACGGCTGCCGCCAGCGCGGGCGTGGACGTGCCGGCCATGGGGGCCTGGATGATGGGATGGCGCATGCCCAGGCGGGCCATCCACGCGGTCTTTTCGGTGCTCATACGACTCCTTGTTTCCTGTCTCGAATCCGCGCACTCATGCGGCAGCCTGCCGGCGCGCGCTGGCGCGGCTGGCGGCGATCATCAGCGTGCCCAGCAGCAGCGACACGCTGCCGATGACGAACAGGCGCTGGTACGAGCCCAGGCCCGCATAGCTCCAGGCCATGAAATACCCCGACACGGCCTGCATCAGCGCAAAGGCCGCCGTGGCATAGCCCCACATGCGCTTGTGCTGCGCGGGGCCGATCAGCTGCATCAGGTAGCCCGAGGTGATGGCCGCCATGCCCGGCGACAGGGCGCCCACCAGGAAGGACGAGGTCGCATGCCCCGCAAATCCCACCCAGAACAGCGGCATGGCAATGGCCAGGGTCTTGACCGCATAGGCGCCCGTGGTCGTGCCCCACCAGCCAAAGCGCGTGGCGCACAGCGAGGCCACCAGCGGCCCGGCAATGGCGCCCAGGCCGAACACGGCCCACTGCGTGGAGGCGTAGGCATCGCCCAACTGCAGCTCGCGCGCCAGGTAGTCCACCCAGAACACCGTGTGCGGCACAAAGCCGAAGGCGTCCGTCATATAGGCCAGCATCACCAGCACCACGGGCAGCGTCCACAGGGGGGCGGCGGGCACGGGCCGGGCATGGGGCGTGATGGCAATGGGCGCAGGCGCCGGCAGCCGCCGCACATGGCGCCAGCCCAGCCAGCCGGCCCAGGCGCAGACCGCCGCCAGCGCCCACCAGACGGCGCCCAGGCTCTGCCGCGCCAGCAGCGGTATCAGCGTGGCCGACAGCAGGGCGCCGGCGCCTATGCCGCAGAACATCAGCGGCCCCAGGGCCGCACGCCGCTGCAGGGGGGTGGCCGCCAGGGCCACGGAGGGGCCCAGCACCATCAGGATGGCGCCGCCAATGCCCGAGATGCAGCGCCAGGCAAAGAACCAGGGCATGGGCAGCGGCCAGGCGCAGGCCGCAAAGCTCAGCGCCAGGGCCACCCAGCACCACAGCAGCACGCGCAGCGCGCCCAGGCGTTCGGCCAGCGGCGCGGCGGCCAGCGCACCGATCAGATAGCCCAGCAGGTTGGCCGCGCCCAGGTAAGCCACCTGCTCGCCGCTGAACCAGCCGGCATGCACCATCTGCGGCATCAGCGCCGTGTAGGCAAAGCGCGCCAGGCCGACGCCGCTGAGCGTGGCCATGAAGCCGGTCAGCAGCAGGGAAGTTTCGTTGCGTTGGATCACGGAGTGGGCGCCATGCGGGGAGGATGGGCATACATTAGGCGCTGCCGCCCATCATGTCCAATGATTCAAAATGATGGCGTCAATCTCGATTGAAGATGGATGTCACTGGAGCCGCGATGCAACTGAAGTCCCTGCGCATGTTCCTGGCCGTCTGCGACAGCGGCAGCTTCGGCGCCGCCGCCCAGCAACTGCACACCGTGCAGTCCAACGTGACGGCCCATGTGAAAAAGCTCGAGGACGAGGCCGGCGTGCAACTGCTGGAGCGCAGCGCGCCCGTGCACGCCACGCCTGCCGGCCGCCTGCTGGAGCAATACGCGCGGCGCATGCTGGCCGACCATGACGAGGCGCTGGCCCTGCTGCAGGGCAGCTCCCGGGCCGCCGGCGCGCTGCGCATAGGCTCCATGGAAACCACGGCCGCGCTGCGCCTGCCGCCGCTGCTGGCGCGCCTGCACCAGGCCCAGCCCGGCCTGGACCTGGAGCTGCGCACGGCCACCACGGCCGAGCTGCTGGCCGACCTGCTTGCCGGGCGCCTGGACTGCGCCTTCGTCTCGGGCATGCCGCCCCAGTCCCGCCTGCAGGGCTGGCGCGTCTTCGAGGAGGAGCTGGTGCTGGTCACCGCCTTCGCGCTGCCGCGCTTTCCCGATGCCGCCCAGCTCAGCGCCGTGCCCTTCCTGGCCTTCCGCCAGGGCTGCAGCTACCGCCAGCGCATCGAACTGCTGCTGGCCGCGCGCGGCGTGGCGGCACGCATCATGGAAATGGGATCGCTGGACGCCATCCTCGGCTGCGTGGCCGCCGGCATGGGCTATGGCCTGCTGCCGCGCAGCGTGGTCCAGGCCCAGCAGCACCGCTTCGGCGTGCACATCACGGCCCTGCCCGGCGCACTCGCCCAGGAAGTCGCCCGCGTGGAAACCTGGTTCGTCGTGCCCGCGCGCCAGGGCTGGTCGCCTGCGCTGCATGCGTGCGTGGAGGTGTTGGGGATCGAGGGTGTGCAGGGCGAAGAGGCCCTGGGCATGGAAGCCGTCCCGGCAGCGTCTGCCTGAAACTCAGAACAGGTCGGAAGGCAATGCTGCTGCCTTCTGGGCGATGTCCACCAGTCTTTGGGCCTGGGTGGTCGCATAGGCGGCGATGCGCTGGGCGAAGGCGTGTTCTTCTGGCGTGTAAGGCGATTCGCGCAGAACCTTGGCCGCCGCAACAGGGGCTGCCTTGGCCATGCGCTGGGCTTCACGTGCGAGCAGCCTGCGGTCTATCGCACACAGGTGCGCGAAATGCGCAAACTCGAAGGGTGTGAGTTCCTCCAGCGCAAAGCAGTCGCCGAAGGCCATGGCCAGGTCCTGGGACACATCGGGATACTGGGCTACGCTGACGAGGTCGTACCAGGGTGCGGTCGCCAGGCCCTGCGGCAGCACGTGGAAGGAGAAGTTCTTGCCATGTGCGTCGCCATTGCCGATCAGTATCTGGAACAGCGCCCATCGGATCATTGCCAGCTTGTCCGCAGCCTTCGCCACCGAGTGCTCCAGTAGACCGAACAGCCGGGGAAAGCTCATGCCGTCGCGGTATAGCCGGGCATCTCCCACGCTGCCGATGTGGTGCTCGTACTTGTAGCTGACGGGCAGATCGCCCGCTTGGCATGCATCGATGATGTGGGTGCGCAGGACCCGCCTTTGCGGCGCCTGCCGCACACGGTCAAAGCGCCTGACTGCCAGCACCGGCTGTGGCACGTGCAGCATCTGCACCTCGGCTGCCGGCAAGCGCATGGCCGCTGCCAGGCGCATGCAGAAATGCTCGTTCACCACCATGTGCGGCATCGCGCTGTCGCGCGGCTGGGGTTTGAGGATGTGGGTGGACGGAACGTTGTCGGGAAGGAAGATGGTGCCTTCCTGCACGCTCTCGCCTTCCACGTGCACGGGCAGCTTGTCCTGGTAGCCGGCCACCGACATGCGCACTTTGCCATCCCACTCGATGAAAGGGCGTGTGTCTCGGTCTGCAATGCGTTGGGCGAGTTCGGCTGTCGATATGGGGCGAGCGGCATTGGCGGCCTGGGGATCGGGCTTGCTGCCGTCGGCCTGAAACCGGAAAGCCCCGGTGGTCTCGGCGCCGAGGGCGCGTATCAGACCGAAGATGTTGCCCTTGCCTATGCCCTGACTTCTGGCCACCACATCCAGCGCCGCGCCTTCGGGCAGCAGGTTCTCGATGAAACGCCGGATGGAGCGCGAGTCGTAGCCCCCTTCGGGAGCGGCCAGCGGCAGGCAGGGCGCCAGGTAGAAAGGCCGTTCCTGCTCCAGCCATGCAGGCGCATACCGCAGTCCCCAAAGATCGTTGTGCGGGTCGTGGGTCACATCGGCCACGTGCGTGCCGACATCGTTCCACAGCGAAAGCGAAAGCGACGGCGGCGTGGCCATGTGCGCTTCAGGCCCGTGGAAGTCGTGCCATCAGGGCGTCCTGCTTGGGCGCGATGACCATGGCCAGGCCCAGCCCGTCGAGTACGGCCAGCAGCTTGTCGGAGCCCACGCCGCCCTTGCCGTTCTCCAGACGGGAGAGCAGATCCAGCGACACGCCACACAGGGCTGCCGTGTCATCGATGCGCAGTTGCTGGGCCTTGCGCATGGCGCGGATCTGGGCGCCGAGCCCGGACAGGTCAGCGATGACCACGGCCGCGGGCTGCAGGGGCTCCTGCTGCGGGCCGTTCATGAGCGTGGAAGACGGCATGGATGGATCGGCCTTATTTCTGATATTCCGAAATTCTAGGATTTCTTCGGGAACTTTCAAAACAATTTCCAATATTCCGAAATTCAGGAGTACTTCGTCTCATTCAAGTGGAAATTTCGGAATTTCAGAAACAGATCCAACAAACCAGGCAACCGCGTCCAACGCAGAACCTCATGACGGCAACCGCAACACCCTCCGATACTGCATGGCCTCGGCCACATGCCCCGTCTCCACTGCCGCGCTACCGGCCAAGTCGGCAATGGTGCGCGCCACCTTGAGCGCGCGGTGGGTGCTGCGGGCCGACCAGCCCAGGCGTGCGGCGGCCTTGTGGGCGAAGGCCAGGGCCTCGGGCGAGAGGCCCAGGTGGTCGTCCAGGGCCTGGCCCTGGAGCTGGTGGTTGGCGCTCCCCTGGCGCTGCACGGCCAGCGCGCGGGCCTGGACCACGCGCTCGCGCACGGCCTCGCTGGTTTCGCCCGAGCGCGCGGCCAGCAGCTCCTGCGGGGGCAGGGCGCCAACTTCCACATGCAGGTCGATGCGATCCAGCAGCGGGCCGCTGATGCGCGCCTGGTAGCGCGCCACCTTGTCGGGCGTGCAGCGGCAGCGCTGCACCGTCGACCCCCAATGGCCGCAGGGGCAGGGATTCATGGCCGCGACGAGCTGAAAGCGCGCGGGAAATTCGCAGCGCTGGGCGGCTCTGGCGATGGTGATCTGGCCGGTCTCCAGCGGCTCGCGCAGCGCCTCCAGCGCACTGCGCGCGAACTCGGGAAATTCATCGAGGAAGAGCACGCCGTGGTGGGACTGCGAAATCTCGCCGGGGCGCGGTGGCGAGCCTCCTCCGACCAGGGCCACGGCGCTGGCCGTGTGGTGCGGGCTGGCCGTGGGGCGCTGGCGCCAGCGCTCCGGCGTGAAGCGGCCGGCCAGGCTGGCGATGGCGGCGGCCTCCAGCGCCTCGTCATCGCTCATGGGCGGCAGCAGGTCGGCAAAGCGCTGGGCCAGCATGGACTTGCCCGAGCCCGGCGGCCCCACCAGCAGCAGGCCGTGGCCTCCGGCCGCAGCGATTTCCAGCGCGCGCCGCGCCTGCGCCTGGCCGCGCACCTCGGCCAGGTCCAGGCTGCTGCGCACTGGGGCGGCGGGCTGCGGCTGCACCGCATGCCAGCCCGGGCCGGAGCATGTCTGGGTGTCGCCTGCTGCCGGCAAGGCGTCGGTTTCGTCGGTTTCGTCGATCTCGCCGGTGTCCTCGCTTTCGTCGCTGCAGCAGGCATCGTCCGTTTCCTGCTCCGTCTGCACCAGGGCATTGGCCGAGCGTGTGATGAAGCGGCGCACCACGTCCAGCAGGTGGTGCGCGCAGAACACCTGGGCCGATGGCACGAAGGCCGCCTCCTGCGCGCTGCCCGGCGGCAGGACCAAGCGGGCGCCGTCCTGCTGGCGGTGCAGGGCCAGGGCCGTGGCCAGCGCGCCGCGCACGGGCCGCAGGGCGCCCGACAGCGACAGCTCGCCTGCGAATTCGTAGTCGGCCAGCGCATCGCCATTGATCTGGCCGCTGGCCGCGAGAATGCCCAGCGCAATCGGCAGGTCGAAGCGCCCCGAATCCTTGGGCAGGTCGGCGGGCGCCAGGTTGACGATGATGCGTTTGTTGCTCGGGAACTCCAGCCCGGAGTTCAGCAGCGCCGAGCGCACGCGTTCACGCGCTTCCTTGACCTCGACATCGGCCAGACCCACCAGCGTGAACGACGGCAGGCCGTTGGCCAGATGCACTTCCACGGTGACACGCGGGGCGGCCAGCCCCAGCAGCGCACGACTTTGAACCAGGGCCAGACCCATGGGCACCTCGCAGGAACGACAGACACAAAGCCAGACACAAAGGAAGAGGCCGCCAGCGGTGCGGCGGCCTCGGTGACCCAGTATGGCAACGGCCTCGGACCTTGTGGGCGGCGGGTGCGGCGCTGCCCCCAAATCTCAGAATGTTCTGACCCTTGCGGCGCAAAAATCAGAACAGCTTCACCAGCGCCGGCACGCTCAGCACGGCCGTGTAGTAGCCCATGAACTGCACGCCGGTGTTGAAGCCGAAGCCGCGCGACAGCAGGCCGCCGAGCAGGCCCATGGTCAGGATCACGAGCAGGCCCAGCAACTGGCCTTCCCAGACGCTGATGACGATGATCAGGCCCACGAAGGTGGCGATGATGGCCTCGTGGCTGACCCGGCGCGAGACGAACAGCGCCGCGCTGCGCGCGAAGTTCATGGCGAAGGGGTAGGACACGAGGGCCGCCAGCAGCACGGCCAGCATGCCGTAGCCCAGGAACTCCCAGTGGCTGAGCAGGTTGTGCAGGTTGTTCACCTGGCCCGTGGCGGCATCGACGGTGAAGCGCGGCGGCGCGTTGAACAGCGGCGCGGCGGGGCCGGCGGCCACGGGGCTCAGCGGCAGGCCGAAGGCGATCAGCGGGATCAGCGCCTCGGCGATGTAGGTGGCCTCGGTCACGCCGTTGCGCGCGCTCAGCACCGTGGTCAGGCGGTGGTAGGCATGCTTGATGCGCGAGCCCACCAGCTCGCCCAGCACCACGGTCATGGCCACGGGGCTGAAGACGAAGGTGGCGCTGGAGATGGTGGCCGTGGCCAGGGTCCAGCGCGTCTGCACGCGGTCCAGCACCTTGAGCGGGTTGGGGAAGTAGCCCGACCAGCCCTTCACGTCGGGCGCCAGGTTGAACTGGCGCACCTTGTCGCGCAGCATGCGCTGGCGGCCGGCCGGCGAGATCACGGTGAACAGGTCGGCGATCAGCGGCCCGATGGCAATGCCCAGGAAGTAGCTGATGCTGAGCTTGACCTCGTATTTGGCGGTGAGGCTTTGCAGCGCAATGATGACGACCACGAACGGAATCAGCAGCATGACCGAGGCCCAGCGCCCCGCCGAGAAGTAGGCGATGAGGAGGGCGGCGGCCAGGAAGATCCAGGGCGCCGTCTTGGTGATCATGCTGCCGAAGGGCGCTAGCATCACGGCGAACAGCACGGCCAGCGGCACGGCGACAAAGGCCGCGACGATGCCGCCCGAGACCATCTTGCGCAGCGCGATGTGGGGCACGCCCAGCTTGCGCAGCATGTTGGCGTCCTGCAGCAGCGGCGTGGCCAGCGTGTCGCCGGGAATGCCCAGCAGCGCCGTGGGCACGGCATGCGTCATGTGCTTGGCCACGGCGCCCGCCAGGAAGAAGGTGAATACGCCCGCAGGTGGCACGCCCAGCAGCACCACCAGCAGGGTGAGCGGGGCCAGCGTGGTGGTCTCGTCCGTTCCGGAGACCAGGCCGATGGCGGCGAACACCACGGCGCCTATCAGTCCCATGGCGGCTGCGACGGCGATGTCATTGGTCAGCAGGGCTTCCATTTCATGCCCTCCCGGCCTTGTCGGCAAACAGCTCGTAGAGCTTGAGCTCCTTGAGTTCCTGCACCACGGCGGGCGGCAGGTCCTGCACCGTGCCCAGGCCTCCGGGCTGGCGCGCCAGTTCCTCCAGTACTTCGCGGCGCCATTCGGGGTCGTTCGAGGTGTCCAGCTCGGTCACTTCCCGCTTGGGCGCAAAGGCGCGTGCGCAGATCACGCCGGCGATCACGCAGCCGGCCAGGCCCGCGAGCATGGCGTAGGCGTGGGCCAACTGGCGCGACTCGACCACCGTGACCAGCCAGCGGCTGGCCAGGTAGAAGCCCAGCACGCTGATGCCGGTGCCGATGGCAATCGCCCAGGCCAGGTGGCGCAGGTCCACGGTGTCGCCCCAGACCTCGGCCAGCCGCCAGTCGGCGGGATCCTTGCTTGTCATGTGTGTCTCCTTGGGTTTTTGTTTGTGTGGCCGCGCGCTGGTCAGGCCCTGGCGCGCAGCGCGGCCAGCACTTCCAGCGCGCGGTCGGTGCGCACGTCGTGCTCGGCGGCCAGCTGGCGCGCCACGGCATCGACCTCGTCGCCCGTGGCGCCGGCCACCAGGGCGATGTTGCGGGCGTGCAGGGCCATGTGGCCGCGCTGAATGCCTTCGGTGGCCAGGGCGCGCAGGGCGCCCAGGTTCTGCGCCAGGCCCACGGCGGCGGCGATCTCGCCCAGCTGCTGGGCGGACTGCAGGTCCATGATCTTCAGCGCCAGGCGTGCCAGCGGATGGGTCTTGGTGGCGCCGCCGACAAGGCCCACCGGCATGGGCAGCTCGATGCTGCCGACCAGGGCGCCGCCGGCATCCTTTTCCCAGCGCGTCAGCGAGGTGTAGCTGCCGCTGCGGCTGGCATAGGCATGGGCGCCGGCCTCGACCGCGCGCCAGTCGTTGCCCGTGGCCACGATGACGGGGTCGATGCCGTTCATGATTCCCTTGTTGTGCGTGGCCGCGCGGTAGGGGTCGATGGCCGCGAAGGTATAGGCGTCCAGCACGCCTTCGATGATCTCCTCGCCGCTGCGATCCTGCGTGGCCAGGGTCTGCGGCGTGAGCCGCACGCGGGCGCGGGCCAGCCGCAGGTCGGCCAGGTTGGACAGGATGCGCAGCCGCACGCTGCCGCCCGTGATCTTCTCGACCAGGGGCGCCACCGATTCGGCCATGGTGTTGACGGTGTTGGCGCCCATGGCGTCGCGCACGTCCACGATCAGGTGGACCACCAGCATGGGGCCGCGCGGCGTGTCGGGGAAGACATGGACCTCGATGTCCTTGCAGCCGCCGCCCAGGCCGATCAGCACCTTGTCGCGGCTGTTGGCGCGCTCGATGATCTGCGCACGCGCCTGCAGCACGGCCAGGCGCGCGCCGTGTGGATCGGTCACGCCCAGCACCTGGACCTGGGCGCGCATCAGCGGCAGCGTGCTTGAGGTCTGAAAGCCCCCGTCCTCGCGCGCCAGCTTGGCCATGTACGAGGCGGCGGCCACCACCGAGGGCTCCTCCACCGCCATGGGCACCAGCACGTCGCGGCCGTTGACGCGGAAGTTGCCGGCCACGCCCAGCGGCAGCTCGAAGCTGCCGAACACGTTCTCGATCATGCCGTCGGCCAGCGCCAGGGGCAGGGCACCGGGGGCAGCGAGCAGGGCGCGCTCGGCATCGGACAGGCCGCAGGCATCGGCCAGGAAATCCCGGCGCTGGGCCGGTGTGAGGGCGCGGAAATTGGGCAGTCGCGAATCGGCAACCATGGAAGACATCTCCTCGAATCAAAACTCTGGTCGCCGGACTGTAGGAAAACTGTACCGCTTTCAAAAGGTACAGTTTCGGGGAACAGTACCATCGCACTGCAACATGAACGGAGGGCGCATGGCAGACACCAGAGGGCGCTCGGCCCCCATTGCCGAGAAGCTGGCCGACCTGATCGGCCAGCAGATCGCCGACGGCGTGTACCGCCCCGGCGACAAGCTGCCTTCGCTGCGCGAGCTGGCGCAGCTGCACCGCTATGCCAAGAACACCGTGGTCTCGGCCTTCGACCTGCTGGTCTCGCGCGGCATCGTGGAGCCGCGCCGGGGCTCGGGCTTTTACGTGCTGGGCTCGGGCCGCGGTGCCCAGCGCACCGATGAGGACGCGGGCCAGCTGGGCCGCGCCATGGACATCGTCTGGCTGATGCGCGAGCAGCTCAAGACCCAGCCCGACTGCGTGGGCGTGGGCGACGGCTTTCCGCCCGTGGAATGGCTGGCCGACATGCGGCTGGACCGCTACCACCAGAAGGTGGTGCGCACGGGGCTGGGATCGCTGTTCCGCTACGGCAGCCGCTACGGCTATGCGCCGCTGCGCGACAGCCTGGTGCGCAAGCTGGGTGACTTCGGCCTGCAGGCCACGCCGGGCCAGCTGGTGCTGACCCATGGCGCCAACGAGGCCATGGACCTGGTCATCCGCTACTTCGTGCCGCCGGGCGCCACCGTGCTCGTGGACGAGCCCGGCTACTACCCGCTGTTCGGCAAGCTCAGGCTGGCCGGCGCCCATGTGGTCGGCGTGCCGCGCCTGGCCGACGGGCCCGACGTGGCCGCGCTCGAATCACTGCTGGCCCAGCACCGGCCGCGCCTGTTCTTCACGCAGTCGCTGGCCCACAATCCCACGGGCTCGGACATCTCGGCCGCCAAGGCCTACAAGGTGCTGCAGCTGGCCGAGCGCCACAACCTGCTCATCGTCGAGGACGATCCGCTGGCCGACTTCAAGCCCACCTCGGCCGTGCGCCTGTCCACGCTGGACCAGCTGGAGCGCACCATCTACATCGGCAGCTTCTCCAAGTCCTTCTCGGCCGCGCTGCGCGTGGGCTTCATCGCCTGCAACGATGCGCTGGCCAGCGACCTGGCCGACCTCAAGGCGCTGATCCACGTCAGCGGCTCCGAGTACTGCGAGCGCATGGTGGACGTGATGCTGCGCGAAGGCCACTACGAGCGCCACCTGGTGCGCCTGCGCCACAAGCTGGGCCAGGCCACGGCCCAGGCGCTGGGCTGGCTCGATGCCCACGGCTGCGAGGTCTTTGCGCGCAGCCCGCAAAGCCTGTACCTGTGGGTGGCCTTCCCAGGTGTGCAGGACTCGCTGCGGCTGGCCGAGCAACTGGTGCCGCGCAAGCTCAGCATGGCGCCGGGCCGTGTCTTCCATGTCGATCCCTCGGCCGTCTCGCGCTGGTCGCGCTGCAACGTCAGCGCCATGCTCGATCCGAGGTTCCAGGCCGCGATGGGGCAGGTGCTGGCTCACCCCGCCTGAGCCAGCCCCCGGGCCTGCGCACGCAGCAGCGCGATGAAGCGCTGCTGCTCCTGCGTGGGCGCGTCGTCGGTGCGGGTGAGGATGCCGAAGGGCGCCATGGGCACGTCGATGCAGACCGGCAGAGCCCTGACCAGGCCCATGCGCAGATAGTCCTTGAGCGCGGATTCGGACAGCAGCATCACGGCATCGGTCAGCTGCACCAGTTGCTGCATGGAGTACACCGAGCTGCATTCGATGATGTCGGCGGGCACGGGCAGCTCCAGGCGCTGCAGCAGCTGGTCGAGCGCGATGCGCGCGGGGCTGGTGGCCGGCTGCAGTATCCAGGGCCAGTCGCCGACAAGCTCTTGCCAGCCCAGCTTGCGCCGGCGTGTCAGCGGATGGCCGCTGCGCACGACGACCAGCAGCCGCTCGTTGCCCAGTTCCTCGAAGCTGTAGCTGCTGCTGTGGGCCGCAGGGCTGCGCCGCGCAATGGCCATGTCGATGCGGCGCTGGTCCAGCAGGCGAAGGATCTGGTCGCTGGTGTCGCCCATGATGCGCAGGCGCAGCTGCGGGCTTTGCGCCTTCATGCGCGCCACGGCCGTCATCACCAGGTCGGGTGCGGCGCCCATGATGGTGCCGATGGACAGGTAGCCGTAGCCGCCCTGGCGGCGCGCGGCCAGGTCCTCGGCGCAGCGGTCCAGGCTGTTGAGCGAAGCCTCGGCAAAGCGCACCAGCTGCGCGCCCAGCGCCGTGGGCCGCATGCCGCGCGGCAGGCGCTCGAAGAGCTGGCAGCCGAACATGTCCTCGATCTCGCGCAGCATGCGCGTGGCCGCAGGCTGGGACATGGCCAGGCTCAGCGATGCGCGGTGCAGGTTCAGGCTCGATCCCAGCGCCACCAGCATGTGCAGGTGCTTGTAGCGCAGACGGTTGAGCAGGCTGCGGTGCAGCACGGGCGGAGCGGATTCGGGCGTATTCGCAGGCATAAGCGCAAGGTATCGGATGTGACCGAAATTCGATTTGTTGAGCATCGATCATGCGCCGTACATTGGCCCTGCGACAAGAAAAAACAGACCCAATCCAGGAGACAAGACATGCACAGCCCATCGCCTGTTTCATGACGCGCAGACGCGGCCGGCACCAACGCCGCGGCCGCGCTCGCACCTTCACAAAGCACGCCTTCAGCGCTCCGGACGACCGGGCGTGATGGCCTCTCATTGCCTGCAAGGAAAGTCATGAAAAAACTCCCCGCTCCCCTGCTCGCCAGGATCTCCTGGCGCCTGCTGCCCTTTTTGCTGCTCATGTACATCATGGCCTTCCTGGACCGGGCCAACGTGGGCTTTGCCAAGGTGGCCTTCCAGGCCGACACCGGCATCAGCGATGCGGCCTTCGCCTTTGGCGCGGGCGTGTTCTTCGCAGGCTATGCGCTGCTGGAAGTGCCCAGCAACCTGATCATGCACCGCGTGGGCGCACGCATGTGGATGTGCCGGATCATGGTCACCTGGGGCCTGGTGTCGGCGGCCATGATGTTCGCCCACGACCAGACCACGTTCTACGTGCTGCGCTTTTTGCTGGGCGTGGCCGAGGCGGGGTTCTTCCCCGGCGTCATCCTGTACCTGACCTACTGGTTCCCGGCGGCGCACCGCGCGCAGGCCATGGGCTTTTTCTACTTCGGCGCGCCGCTGGCCTTCATCTTCGGCAGCCCGCTGTCGGGCCTGCTGCTGGAGCTGGACGGCATGGGTGGCTGGCACGGCTGGCAGTGGCTGTTCGCGGTGGAGGGGCTGATGGCCGTGGCCGTGGGCATCTGGGCGTATTTCCACCTGGACAACCGCCCCGCCGACGCCACCTGGCTCAGCCGCGAGGACAAGGCGCTGCTGCAGGACATCCTCGACAGCGAAGAGCGCGCCAAGGGCAGCCACGGCCACAGCCTGCTGGCCGCGCTGTGCCAGCCGCGCGTGCTCTACCTGGCGCTGATCTACCTGCTGATCCAGGCCAGCGTCTATGGCGTGGTGTTCTACCTGCCCAGCCAGGTGGCGGGCCTGCTGGGCACCAAGGTGGGCCTGCTGGTGGGCGTGGTCTCGGCCATTCCCTGGCTGTGCGCGCTGCTGGCCGCCTGGTGGATTCCGGGCCATGCCGAGCGAACAGGCCAGCCGCGCGGCATCGCCAGCCTGACGCTGGTGATGGCTGCCGTGGGCATGGCTGCATCGGTGAGTTTCTCCAGCCCCCTGCTGGGTGTGGCCGCGCTGTGCCTGGCGGCGGCCGGCTTCATCGCCGTGCAGCCCGTGTTCTGGACCTTTCCCGCCAACACGCTGGCCGGCGCTGCGGCCGCTGGCGGCATCGCCTTCATCAACTCCCTCGGCGCCGTGGGCGGTTTCATCGCCCCCATCGTCAAGAACTGGGCCGAGGGCTTTTTCCACTCCCCGGCGGCCGGCCTGTACCTGCTGGCCGGCACCACGCTGCTGGCTGCGGCCCTGGTGCTGGGCGTGCGCGCACGCCTGGCGCCGGCCTTGGCCGCACCGTCGGCCGCCTGAACCACTTGCACACGGAGCAGAACCATCCCATGACACAGATCCCCACCATCAAGCAGGTGCGCGCCTTCACGCTCAAGGGCGGCGGCGCCGACTACCACGACCAGTCCGACGGCCACTGGATCGACGACCACATCGCCACGCCCATGGCCAAGTACCCCGAGTACCGGCAAAGCCGCCGCAGCTTCGGCATCAACGTGCTGGGCACGCTGGTGGTGGAGATCGAGGACAGCGCCGGGCGCGTGGGCTTTGCCGTGACCACGGGCGGCGAGCCTGCGGCCTACATCGTCGAAAAGCACCTGGCGCGTTTCCTCGAAGGCGCCCGGGTCACCGACATCGAGCGCATCTGGGACCAGATGTACCTGTCCACGCTGTACTACGGCCGCAAGGGCATCGTCATCAACACCATCTCCGGCGTGGACCTGGCGCTGTGGGACCTGCTGGGCAAGGTGCGCGGCGAGCCCGTGCACCAGCTGCTGGGCGGCGCCGTGCGCGACGAGCTGCAGTTCTACGCCACGGGCGCGCGGCCCGACCTGGCGCAGAAGATGGGCTTCATCGGCGGCAAGATGCCGCTGCACCACGGCCCGGCCGAGGGCGAGGAAGGGCTGCGCCGCAACCTGCAGGAGCTGGCCACCATGCGCGAGCGCGTGGGCCCGGACTTCTGGCTCATGCTGGACTGCTGGATGAGCCTGGACGTGAACTACGCCACGCGCCTGGCCCAGGGTGCGCAGGCCCATGGCCTCAAGTGGATCGAGGAGGCCCTGCCGCCCGACGACTACTGGGGCTACGCGGCCCTGCGCAAGAACGTGCCCACCGGCATGCTGGTGACCACGGGCGAGCACGAGGCCACGCGCTGGGGCTTTCGCCAGCTGCTGGAGATGGGCTGCTGCGACATCATCCAGCCCGACGTGGGCTGGTGCGGCGGCATTACCGAGCTGCTCAAGATCTCGGCCCTGGCCGATGCCCACCAAGCCCTGGTCATCCCGCATGGCTCCAGCGTCTACAGCTATCACTTCGTGGCCACGCGCCACAACAGCCCGTTTGCCGAGTTCCTGATGATGGCCCCCAAGGCCGACGAGGTCGTGCCCATGTTCCACCCGCAGCTGCTGGGCGAGCCCGTGCCCGTCAACGGCCGCATGCGCCTGTCGGCGCTGGACAGGCCTGGCTTCGGCGTGGAGCTCAATCCCGAGTGCGCCCTGCACCGCCCGTACACGCACTGAAGGAGCCCGCCATGCAACTGCCTGCCAACCCCTTCAAGGCCGCGCTGCGGCGCGCCGAGCCGCTGTACGGCATCTGGGCCGGCTTTGCCACGCCCTATGCGGCCGAGATCATCGCCACCACGGGCTACGACTGGATGCTGGTCGATGGCGAGCATGCCCCCAACACCGTGCCCACGCTGCTGGGCCAGCTGCAGGCCGTGGCGCCCTACGCCACGCACCCGGTGGTGCGTGCCGTGCAGGGCGACACCGTGCTCATCAAGCAACTGCTGGACGTGGGCGTGCAGACGCTGATGGTGCCCATGGTGGAGACGGCCGAACAGGCGCGCGAGCTGGTGCGCGCCATGCGCTACCCGCCCCACGGCGTGCGCGGTGTGGGCGGCGGCCTGACGCGGGCCACGCGCTGGGATGCTGTGCCCGACTACATCCGCACGGCGCATGAACAGCTGTGCCTGATCGTGCAGATCGAGTCGCCCCGGGGCGTGGCCCATGCGGCCGAGATTGCGGCCGTCGAGGGCGTGGACGCCGTCTTCATCGGCCCGGCCGACCTGTCCACGGGCATGGGCCATGCGGGCGACGCCAGCCAGGGCGAGGTGCAGGAGGCCATACGCCGCACCGTCCAGGCCACGCTGGCCGCCGGCAAGGCCTGCGGCATCCTCGCGCCGCGCGAGGAAGATGCGCGCCGCTATGCGGACTGGGGCTGCCGCTTCATCGCCGTGGGCATAGACATCAGCCTGCTGCGCCAGGCCGCGCTGGCCAACCTGGGTCGCTATCGCGCCACGCAAGCCACGGACCAGGCGGCCCCTGCATCCCGCACCTACTGAACCCAAGGAGAACTCCATGGCATCCCTTCCCGTGCTGCGCAATTTCATCGCCGGCAGCTTCACCGACAGCGCCGAACTGCATGAGGTGACCAACCCCGCCACGGGCGCGGTGCTGGCGCGCTCGCCCCTGTCCAGCCAGGCCGATGTGGACCGCGCCATTGCCGCTGCGCGCGGCGCCCACAAAGCCTGGGCGCGCCGCCCGGCCGTGGAGCGCGCGCAGTACCTGCGCCGCGTGGCGGCCCGCATCCGCGACAACGCCGCGCGCATTGCGCGCACCATCACCGAGGAGCAGGGCAAGGTCCTGGGCCTGGCCGAGGTGGAGGTGAACTTCACCGCCGACTATCTGGACTACATGGCCGAATGGGCGCGCCGCATCGAGGGCGAGGTCATCACCAGCGACCGGGCCAACGAGCAGATCTTTTTGCTGCGCAAGCCACTGGGCGTGGTCGCGGGCATCCTGCCCTGGAACTTTCCCTTCTTCCTGATCGCCCGCAAGATGGCGCCGGCCCTGCTCACGGGCAACACCATCGTCATCAAGCCCAGCGAGGAAACGCCCATCAACTGCCATGCCTTCACCGAGCTGCTGGCCCAGTGCGAGCTGCCGGCCGGCGTGTTCAACGTGGTCTATGGCCAGGGCGGCACGGGCGCTGCGCTGGCCGGGCATGCGGGCGTGGACATGGTCAGCTTCACGGGCAGCGTGGCCACGGGCGAGCGCATCGCCGCAGCCGCCGCGCCCCACATCACCAAGCTCAACCTGGAGCTGGGCGGCAAGGCCCCGGCCATCGTGCTGGCCGATGCCGACCTGGACCTGGCCGTGCGCGCCATCCGCGACTCGCGCATCACCAACACCGGGCAGGTCTGCAACTGCGCCGAACGCGTCTACGTGCAGCGCCAGGTGGCCGACGAGTTCACGGCCCGCATCGCCCAGGCCATGGCAGCCACGCGCTACGGCGACCCGATTGCGCGGCCCGACGTGGAAATGGGCCCGCTGATCAACCAAAAGGGCCTGGACAGCGTGCAGGCCAAGGTGCGCCAGGCCATCGCCGACGGCGCGCAACTGGTCACGGGCGGGCAGGCCGCAGACCTGGGCGCGGGCTTTCACTTCCAGCCCACGGTGCTGGCCGGCTGCCATGCCGGCATGGAGATCATGCGCAAGGAAATCTTCGGCCCCGTGCTGCCCATCCAGGTGGTGGAGGACCTGGACGAGGCCATCGCCCTGGCCAACGACTGCGAATACGGCCTGACCTCGTCGCTGTACACGCGCGACCTGTCCAAGGCCATGCAGGCCATGCGCGAGATCGACTTCGGGGAGACCTACATCAACCGCGAGAACTTCGAGGCCATGCAGGGCTTCCACGCGGGCGTGCGCAAGTCCGGCGTGGGCGGGGCCGACGGCAAGCACGGCCTGTACGAGTACACGCACACGCATGTGGTGTACCTGCAGGGGTGATTGACCTTCTGGACCTTGGCTTCAGGGCGCTGCCGGTTTCCTGCGGTTGCGCGGCGCCTTGGGCGGCGGGCTGCTGGCCTCCAGCTCCCGCGCCCGCGTGCGGATGCGGGCAAAGGCGCTGGCCATGGCCTGCAGCTCGGGCTCGGGCACGGCGTCCATGAGCTCGCGGTTGATGGCCTGCACCTGCGGGAACAGCTCGGCATGCAGGGCGCGGCCCGTGTCGCTCAGGCGCAGCAGCGCGCGGCGCGCATCGCCCACCTGGCTCTCTTTCCACAACAGCCCCTTGGCCAGCAGCGCCGTGACCGCGCGCGAGGTGCGCGTGCGGTCCAGCTGCGCCTGCTCGGCCAGCTGCGAGGGCTGCAGCTGCCCGGCCTCGGCCAGCAGGCAGAGCATGCGCCACTCGCGCCGCGTGATGCCGTAGCGGCCCTCGCACAGGCGCACCACGCGGCTGCCAGCGGCCGCCTGCAGCCGCGCCAAGTGGTAGAGGAACATGTCGTCGAGCACGGCGGGGTGGCGCCAGCGGTGGAGGTCGGTCATGGGCTCGCGGGCCGGTTTCGGGTTTACGCTAGGGATGATGGATTAGATGCATTGTCTGCGGCCTGCGTACATTGGCCGCAAGACAACGACAAGGAGACAAGTATGCCCAGCCCCCTCGCAGCAATGGCGCGTGCCGCCGTGGCCCTGACCGCCGCCGTGCTGTGCGCGGCGCCCGCCCTGGCCCAGGAATGGCCCAAGGCCAGGCCCATACGCATCGTCGTGCCCAATCCGCCGGCCGGCCCGTCCGACATCTCGCTGCGCCCCGTGGCCGCCGCCATGCAGGCCGCGCTGGGCCAGGCCGTGGTCGTGGACAACAAGCCGGGCGCCAACGGCAACATCGGCGCGGCCGAGGTCGCGCGCTCCGCGCCCGATGGCTACACCTGGCTGTGGGCCATGGACCCCGTGCTCACCGTCAACCCCCATGTCTACAAGAACATGGGCTACAAGGCCGACGCTCTGGAAACCCTGGTCGTGGCTGCGCGCTTCTCGCAGACCCTGGTCTGCAGCCCGGGCACGGGCTTCAAGTCCGTCAAGGACATGGTGGCCGCCAGCAAGACGCGCGAGCTGACCTATGCCTCGGGCGGGGCGGGCTCGCCGGGCCACCTGGTCATGGAATCGCTGCTGGCCACTTCGGGCGCCAAGATGGTCCACGTACCCTACAAGGGCCCCGCGCCGGCCATGCAGGACCTGCTGGGCGGCCAGGTGGACTGCGGCTTCCTGGCCGGCCCCACGGTCTTCCCCCAGGTCCAGAGCGGCAAGCTGATCGCCCTGGCCACCTCGGGCAAGACGCGCTCGGCGCTGGCGCCCGAGCTGCCTACCATTGCCGAATCGGGCTTTCCCGAGTTCGACGGCACCTTCTGGATCCTGCTGGCCGCGCCCAAGGGCGTGCCGCCCGCCGTGCAAAAGCGCTTTGTCGACGCCATGAACGAGGCCATCCGCGCGCCCGAGCAAAAGGAGCGCGCCAAGGCCCTGGACATCGAGATGGTCGGCTCCACCGTGGCCGAGGCCCAGGCGCGCGCCAAGGGACAGTCCGCGCAGTGGGCCGCCCTGGTCAAGCGCATCCACCTGACCAACGACTGAAGCCGCCACTAGGGCCTGTGGCCCTGAGGCACCGCCGTTTTGGCGATACTCCCTTTCCCAACGCATCCACTGTCTTCTGGCTCCCATGGCAACCCAGCGCCCCAATCTGATCTTCATCCTGGCCGATGACCTCGGCTATGCCGACCTCGGCTGCACGGGCGCGCGCGATGCGCACAGCCGCGCCACCGATGTCTCGCCCCGCCTGGACGCCATGGCCGCGCAGGGCATGCGCTTCACGCGTGGCTATTCCAACTCGGCCGTGTGCTCGCCCACGCGCTTTGCGCTGGCCACGGGCCGCTGGCAGTACCGCCTGCGCGGCGCGGCCGAGGAGCCGATTGCCAGCGTCCACGGCGACAAGGTGCTGGGCCTGCCGCCCGACCATCCCACCGTGGCCTCGCTGCTGCGCGACGCCGGCTACGCCACCGCCCTGGTCGGCAAATGGCACCTGGGCTACCCGCCGCATTTCGGCCCGCGCATGTCGGGCTACGAGGAGTTCTACGGCTTTCACGCAGGCGGCGCCGACTACTTCGCCCACTGCGACCCGCGTGGCCGCCCCGACTTCTGGATCAACGAGGAGCCGCACGAGGAAGAGGGCTACCTCACCGACCTGCTGAGCCGCCGCGCCGTGGACTTCGTCGAGCGCCAGACGGCCGACAAGCCCTTCTACCTGTCCCTGCACTACAGCGCCCCGCACTGGCCCTGGCTCACGCGCGACGACCTGGAGGAATCGCGGCGCATCGGCGGCTTCGGCAAGCACACCGACGGCGGCACCATCGAGACCTACCAGCGCATGATCCACCACATGGACGAAGGCATTGGCTGGGTGCTGGACGCGCTCGAGAAAAAGGGCATGGCCGAGAACACGCTCATCGTCTTCACCAGCGACAACGGCGGCGAACGCTTCTCCAACAACTGGCCCTTCATCGGCCAGAAGATGGACCTGCTCGAAGGCGGCATCCGCGTGCCCCTGGTGGCGCGCTGGCCTGACCGCATGCCGGCAGGCGCCGTCAGCGACACCCCCAACCTGACCATGGACTGGTCAGCCACCTTCCTGGCCGCCGCCGGCGTGCACGGCCACGCCGACTACCCGCTGGACGGCATCAGCCTGCTGCCCCTCATGGACGATGGCGCCTGGAACCCCGAGCGAGACCTGTGCTGGCGCATGAAGCACCGCGCCCAGCGCGCCCTGGTGCGCGGCGACTGGAAATACCTGCAGATCGAAGGCGTGGAGTACCTCTTCAACGTCGCCCAGGACCCGCGCGAACGCGCCAACCTGCGCGACCGCGAGCCCCAGCGCCTGGCCGAGCTACGCGCAGCCTGGCAGCAATGGGATGCTTCACTGCCGCCCATTCCGGAAGAAGCCAAGGTGTCGCTGGTGTTCAGTCGGCAGGATCTGCCTTCGGCGACGTTTTGAGGGTGTGTGTGCCCGCAGGCTGTGGGCGATAAAACAAGGCAGGCCTTTGGGCCTGCCTTGTTTCCTGATTACTGGTACGTCCTGACCATGCCCGCCCGTGCGGCCTCCGAGTTTTCGCACATGTCCTTGGCCTGTTTGTAGAGGGCCTGGGCCTTGCTCTTGTCCTTCTCCATGACTTCGTAATGGCTGGCCTTGGCAAGCACCAGGTTGTATTGGAGATAGCTGGCGCTGGCCGAAGGCAGCGACTTCACGGCCTGTGACACCATCTGGTCCAGGCCCTCCAAGGACCCGCCCCAGCGCGGGCTCAGGTAATTGAGGGCATTGACGCGGGCCGCCAGGTTCTTGGGATCGGCCTGATCGGCCGCCTGCAGCCACTGCGCCGCAGTACGTCCACCCACCTGGTTTTCCATCGCGGCCAATCCAATCAGCATCGTCTGCGGCAAGGCCGAGCGGGCATCCAGCACCATGGCCTTTTGCAGATACGGCTGGGCCTTCGCGCTGAGCTGCTTGACATTGTTCCACTGGCTGCCCGTCACCCTGGAGGCCGGCGCCTCGCCACGGGCGCCAAATGCCTTGTTGCCGTAATAGAGGCCCGCATTGAGCTGGGCAAAGAACGACTTGGGCTGCTGATCCGCCCACATGCGCATCACGTTCTCTTCCTGCAGGCTCAGTTGCTGCAGTCCCAGCATATCCCGCATGGTCAACAAGTCCCCGCCCGAGGAAGAAAGATTCTTCTTGTGCTTGCGGGCCAATTCCTTGTCCAGCGCCTCGAACTTGAACTCGCTGAGCAGTGCAGCCCTCTCGGACTCTTCCAGAGTGGCATTGCCATCGGGAATCAGCGGGCACTGTGCGGCGTAGGTGGCAGTGGCTGCGGAGAGAGACAGGGTGGCGAGCAGGATGCGAATCAGGGTTTGGGTGGGTTTTGCGGTCATGTGTCCCTCTTGGAAATGGTTGTGTTATTTAATGATTTAAAACTAATAAGCAAATATTTATTTTCTAAACTCCTGTTTAAATCAAAGTGCCGTGAGAAATAGAAGCAGAACAATAAAAAATGGAAGAAGATATGCTGCAAGGAACATTATTGCATCGCCATTCTTCCAGAAGAGCTTGTAGCCATGCTCGTACAAGAATGCGAAGAAAACTGCAGTCTGAAATAAATTCCCAATAAGACTGAACTTGGAATTGTATAAGTTAGAAGATATAAGAATAAATAGCGTGATGTAAAATAATATTGCAAATACCCTAGTCATTATTCCGTAAACCCAGTGATGGAATTAGATTGATTCATGAATAGATAATCGGAAAGCAATCGCTGAAGAAATGAAGGGCTCAAGAACTATTTGCAATATTAATTAAATCCCATGGGTTCAATTAATCGCCGCCAAATATGCTTTTGGCGTTTGTTGAAGAATGAATAATCAACCCAAAAATTCCAAGAACAGCTCCAATCAGACCAACAACGGCACCGCCTCGCGGTACCCATAAAAAAGCCAGAATACCACCGACGACAGCCGTTAAAACACCTATTATCATAACTAACATTCCATATTCATTTTTGTATATTTTCATCACAATTGATTTTTCGTGCATGTAGTTGAATATGTGCATGTTTGATATCCGATGGATGTTCCCCCGTCAACATCGTCTGTGCCTTTACCGTTGAGTAATGCTTTCATCTGCCCTTTCATCACCAGGCAGACCCTGTAATAACGCTGTCGTTGCCCAAAAGGGCCTCATATGTCGCTCTTACTAATGCTGCTGCATCAGAAGTCGATCCCAGGGAATTCCATATTATTTTTAATATTCAACTTTTACCAATCGGCCCGAAGAGAAAATAAATCTAACATCACCATACCATATCAAATCATTTTCCATTTTTATTTGAGAATCAATTTCTTTTTTATTTATTGATGCGGTTTTTATCTTATATTTAATCTGCTCCATATCCAGTCCTCTCCATTCACGCTCGATGAGCGAAATGACATTATCAATATCTGCACGAGCTGATTCGCAACCTTGATTTGAGTAAGATAATGTTATTGATTTATCTACAACCGAGTATGATAAGTAAATAATCACCAAGATTAGAGCAATTATTAAGATAAATGATTTGTTTATTTTCATGAAATTATTGCCCTGCTTTGGCGGCATCTCTTGCAAAAGTGCGGCAGTGATTGGAATTGAATGGATTCCAATTATATTTTTCTCTATCTTTATTTTCTGAAATTTCTTTTGCGTAGTCAGCAACTTTTTTAGGGTCGGCAGAACTACAGGTTAACTTTGCCGGTGTCCCTTTGCCTGATCTCTTTGAAAGCTGCTCCTCCAGATTTCTCATGGAGTCATCTGTTGGAACACCATCTTTGCCTATTTTTAGATTAGGCATTGGAGTTTGCCGAACGTTTCCGTCGTCTTGGGGTAGTTTAGAGCCCATAATTCCTTTTGCATTTGGGTTGTATCTACCGTATTCGAAGTATTGTGTTTTCCCTGAAGTATCATATGTCAACACACCACTATGCCCACCAAGCCATGTGCTTGTTTTACCTTCGGCGTACTCAACCGGATAATCTGGAAAATTAACAACGCAGGCTTGCTGTAAGCCTAACGAATCTATCCACCCCGTGGGATTTACAGGGTAGATATAGTGATTATTGCCTCCCATCAAACCAATCGGATCCTGATTGATATAACTCCCCACCACCGGATCGTAATACCGATGCCGGTTGTAATACAGCCCCGTCTCCCTGTCATGGTGCTGCCCTGGCAGCCGGATCGCCTGGTGGATGCCCTGCGGGTTGTACTCCTGCAGCACATTGCCCCAGGGGTCCAGCTTTGCGGCCCAGGCCACCTGGCCGGTCTGGTCCGTCAGGGCCATGGGTGCCCCCAGGTGGTCGCAGTGGTAGTGGTGGATGGCGATGCGGGCGTGCTGTTCTTTTTCCTGTTTCTGCAGTTGGGCCTGCATGCCGTTGAGCAGGCGTGTAGTGCTGTCTGCCTGTTCACCCAGCATGGCTTGGGCGCTGGGCGGCAGGCCGTGGTCCAGGGTGTGGCGCAGATGGCGGGCGGCGTCTTGCTGCATGTCGCGCGGCATGGCGCTGAGCATGGTTTGCATCATGGCCAGGGCCGGCGTGTGATTGGGGTCGTCCTGGTCGGGCAGGCCTGCGGCGATGGCCTGCACCAGCAGGTGGGGCTCGTTTTGGGGGTCGCCGCTGGCCGTAGTGCTCAGGCGCACCAGGGGCGTGAAGCTGCCGGGTTCGTAGATGGTGTGTTCTATGTGGCGGGTGTCGTCGCCGCCCTGCAGGCGTTCGGTGTGGATGAGGCGGTCGCCGTCCCAGCCGTAGTAGTGGGTGCGGGTGGATTCTGTGGAGTCCGCGCTTTCCACTTGCTGCTTCAGGCGCCTGCCCAGGGCGTCGTAGGTGTAGCGGCTGTGGTGGCGCAACTGCTCGGCGTTGCCCTGGATCTGGCTGCTGCGCACCGCTATGAGCTGGTGGGCTCCGTCGTAGTGCAGTTGCTGCTGGCTGTGGTCTGCCTGCATTTGCGCGATGCGGTTGCCGCAGGGGTCGTAGCGCCAGACGCGGTCTTCGGTGAAGCCGATGCGGTTGTCTTCCCAGCGCTGCACGGGGCCTTGCCGCTGGCCTGCAAGGTGGCCCAGGCCCATGAGGTTGAAGTCGGTGTGCCGCCAGTGGGCGTGGACCTGAGCGGCCCAGTTGTCTTGGGTGTTCGTCTGGCCCGATGCGCCGGGTGCACCGGGTGCTGGCAGGCGGTTGCCAGCGGGGTCGATCTGCCAGCGGGTGGTGGTCTGGGGGTCCTGGCTGTCGGTGGCCGCTCTGAGGCGCCCGGCGCCGTCGTAACCGTAGCGCAGCAGTTGTGCGGCCTGGCCCGGGGCGCCGGCCTGTTCGATGGCAACGAGCTGGCCCAGGCTGTCGTAGTGGTAGCGGCGGCCGAGGATCTGGCCTATGAGGGCGTGGGCCTGGGCGTCGGTGGGCTGCAGCGCTTGCAGGCCCGTGGTGCCCAGGGCCGTGAGGCGGCCCAGGCTGTCCCATTGGCGTTGCACCTGCAGGGGGTGGTGTGCGTCTGCTGCAGGGGTGGGTGGGTGCAGGCTGCGGCGGACTTCGCGGTGCAGGTTGTCGCGCTCGAAGTCGATGAGGCTGGCTCCGTTGAGCTGCAGTCCGTGTACATGGCCTGAGCCGTAGGTGAGCCAGGCGATATCCCCCAGGCCTTGCAGCTGGCTGTGCTGGCGTGCGCCCAGCGCGTCCAGGGTGTGGGCGATGCGGTGTTCGTATTCGATCTGCTCTGTGCCCCCGTTGCCGCCCCCGTCCTTGCCAGGCCGGTACAGCTGTTGCACTTCTGCGGTGATGCGGCCAAGGGCGTCTCGCTCCAGTGCTATGCGGCTTTGCAGTTGGATGGTGTTCTCTGCGGTGTTCTCGCCGGTGTGTTGCCAGACGCTGGCCGCCGTGAGGCGCCCGGCCGCATCCCATTCGTAGCGGTGGGTTTGTGCGGGCGCATGGGGCGTGGCGGGCAGCTGGCGTTCGGCCAATCGCCCGCCTTCGTCCCAGCGGTAGTGGCTGCTGCTTTGCTGTGCGGCGTTGCCGTCCGTGGCTTCGAGGAGCTGGCCTGCCGCGTCCCAGCGGTAGCGCTGCAGCCGTTGGTCAAACCCTTCTTCCTGCACGAGCCGGTCCAGCGCGTCCCAGGCAAAGCGGCTTTGCGACCCGTTCTCGTTGACGAGGCGCAGGAGGCGGCCTGCGCTGTCGTATTCGAAGGCCAGGGTGAGGCCGCCATGTGTTCGCTGGACCAGCCTGCCCCAGAGGTCGTAGCGCAGGTGGATGCTGGGGTCTGCGGTCTGGGTTTCGCTGGAGGTGCCCGCAGGCTGGGCTGGCTCGATGCGCGTGAGGTGGCCTGCGCTGTCGTAGTGGTAGCGCTCGATCTGGCCGTTGGGCAGTTCGCTGGCCACGATGCGCCCCTGGCCGTCGCGCTGGTGGCGTTGGCGCTGGCCCAGGGCGTTGTCCACTTCGATGAGCGCTCCCCAGCGGTCGTAGTGGTAGTGCGTGCTGTGGCCCGAGCAGTCGGTGTAGCTGAGCAGTTGGCCCGCGTCGCTCCAGGCCAGCTGTTTGCTGCCGCCCTGGGCGTCTTCGATGCGCCGGGGGCTGTCGCAGGTGAGCGGCGCTTCTTTGGGATCGGGGTAGTGGTAGCGCTCGGTGCTGCCGTCGGCCTGGGTGATCTGGGTGAGGCGGCCCCAGCTGTCGTATTCGTAGCCGGTGGTGGCCCCTGCGGTGTCAGTGCTTTGCAGCAGGCGGCCCGTGGCTTCATCGTGTTCCTGCTGGGTGCTGCGCCCGTCGGGCAGTTGCACGCCGATGAGTCGGCCCTGGCCATCACGCCTGAGGTGCACGCTGCGTCCCAGCGGGTCGGTGCGCGAGGCCAGCCGGCCGAAGCTGTCGAAGGCCTGCAGCCAGCGGCTGCCATCGGCCTTGTGGTGGGCGATGAGGCGCGACAGGCCCGCTGCGCCTTCGAAGTAGTAGGTCTCGATGCGATCCAGGCTGTCGCTGACGCGGGTGGCGGCGCGTGGCTGGCCGTCCGGGCCCGGGGGCTGGGCCAGGTAGTCGAAGCGGTAGCTGAGCCCTTCCTGGTTGCTGTGCTCGATGACGCGGGCGCCGGGCTGGGCGCTCTCGTAGCGGTAGCGGTGCCAGGGTCCGCTGGCATGGCGGTGGGCGCTGATGCGGTGGTGGTCCCATTCGAATTCGCGCACGAGCTGGCCTGCGCGGTCGTGGACGGTGATGAGGTCGCCTGCGCTGCTGTAGCCGTAGCGCACGAGGGCAATGGGGGTGGACAGGGGGTGCAACGGGTCCTGTGTGAGGTCCACGCCTGTGACTCGCCAGCCGTCGTCGGCGCCCCACAGTCCGTTCAGTCCCTGCGCGTCCTTGCCACCATGGATGCGCTGGTGCAGCAGCCGGTAGCGCCGGCCTGTGCCGTCGCTCAGCGAGACCAGGCGGCCTGCGGGCACAGCCTCTTTGCCGGCACTGTGGCCGGCCTCTGGCGTGGTGCCGTCGCTGTAGTGGTAGAGCTGGCGGCGCCCGAAGCGGTCGATCTGGGCCATGAGCCGCCAGGGACCGTCGACAGGTTCACCGGGCGCAGGACCAAAGCCCCAGAGGGTGTCGCCATCGCCGCTGACCGCGAGGATGGCTTGCGGGTTGCGCACCAGTGCCTGTTCCACATGCGACCACCGAGGATTGGCGGCCCAGGGCGCTGTGCCGCCGTCCGGCTCCATGCTGCCGCCGCGCAGCAGCCAGAGGTCTTCGCTGGCACTGTGCAGCTGGCCGCCCGGCACCAGAGGCTGGTCGAAGGTGATGACGCGGCCGCTGGCATCCAGCAGCAAGGTGGCCTCTTCCTGCAGGCGGATGCTGAGCTCCTGCAGCAGGTGCCAGCCATGGCCCAGCAGGCCGCAGGCAGCGCCGTGCTCGGGGTTGACGTAGCTGCTGTACTGGCGCTGCCATGCCACAGGCAGCGCGGCCGACGGCAGGGCAAAGTCCAGGTCTTGTGCGCCCAGCAGGACCTTGGCGCCCAGCTGGGGGTTGACGGGGGAGCCGACGGTGATGCCACCTGGGCAGACGGAGCAGGCCAGGCCCCCCTGGCTGCCGATGAGCACGGTGCGCGAGCCGGTGACGATCTTGCCCTTGACGACGCTGTCGGTGATGCGGGCTGCGGGTTTGCCACTCATGCGAGGCTGCTCCTGGAGAGGTGAGAGAGAACGGGACGGCGGATGCGGGGAATGCAGGGGCTGCAGGACATGCGGGCCTCAGCAGTTGAGCCGGTCCGTGGGCGAGAGAATCTGGATGTCGCCGGGCGTGATGCGGATGGTGCTTTCGCCGCAGGTCAGCAGGATTTCCTGCTGGGCTTCGAGCCGGATCTTGGCGGCGTTGAGCTCAATGCTTTGCCCATCCATGGTGAGCTGGGAGGCCTTGCCACCTCCGCCTCCACCGCCCCCACCGCTGCCGCCGCCACCACCACCACCACCACCGCCACCGCCACCGCCACCGCCACCGGGCGACGTGATGTTCATGGCCATGCCGCCACCGGCTCCGCCTCCGCCTCCCGCGCCACCACCACCGCCCACGGTCAGCGAGTACTGCGAGCCCACTTCCGTGCTTTGCTTGCTGCCGACCTTGACCTGGCGCTCCTGCCCCACGGTGAGGTTCTGGCTCATGCCGACCGTGGTCTGCATGGCCACGCCGATGTTTTCCATGTAGTTGACGCCGATGTTCATCATCTTCATCACACCCACGTTCTGCATGTAGGCCATGCCTATGGTCTGGGTCTTGAGCAGGCCCACCGTGACGTGCCAGTTCTGGCCTATCTTGTCGGTCTCGGTCTTGCCGATGGTCTTGCTGCGGTTCTTGCCGATGGAGATGTTCTCGTCGATGCCAACGTCTTCGTTGCGGTTGTCGCCGATGCTGATCTTCTCGTCGTGGTCCACGCGCTCCGTGCGGTTGTTGTGCACGGTGATGGTCTCGTTGCGGTCCACCGTCTCCGTGCGGTCCCGGTGGATGACGCTGGTCTCGTCCCGGTCGATGGTCTTGCGCCTGTCGTTGCCCACCCATTTGTCCTCGTCGTTCTCGACCTCGGTGAGCTGGTCCTTCTGGGCATGCAGCCACAGCTGCTCTGCGCCCGCCTTGTCCTCGAAGCGGATAGCGTTGGCGTCGCCCTGGCCGTTCTTCATGCCGGCGCCCGGTGCGCCGCCCTTGCTCGATCTGGTCTTGATGCCCGATTGCGTGGCGTTGGCCGGCAGCGCCCAGGGCGGCATGTTGGCCGCGTTGTAGACACAGCCCGTGACCAGCGGGTAGTCCGGGTCGCCATTGAGGAAGTCGACGACGACTTCATGCCCTATGCGGGGAATGGAGATGGCCCCGAACCCCGGGCCTGCCCAGTTCGTGGCCACGCGGATCCAGCAGCTGGAGTTCTCGTTCATGGCGCCCAGGCGGTCCCAGTGGAATTGCACCTTGATGCGGCCGTATTCGTCGGTCCAGATTTCTTCTCCGGCCGGGCCCACGACGACGGCGGTCTGCGGGCCGGTGGTACGCGGCTTGGGCGTGGTGCGCGCAGGGGTGTAGGCAAGACTCGTGGGCTGGGCCTGCAACTCGTAGCGCTGGAAGGAGCCGTCTTCCGCGGCGCTGCCCTTGGCGCCCGGGGCCACGGCACTGACGCGGGGATTCTCCTTCAAGTGGTAGCTCAGGCCCGTGATCAGGTACTGCTGGTTCTGGTCGCCGCGCGGATAGTTGTAGAGGCTGAAGGTGTAGCCCGTGGCCAGCGCCCGGTGGCAGGACTGGCCCCGCACCCGGCTTTGGCCCGTGAGGCTTTCCTTCAGGCGCACGCGGATGTAGTCCTCGCCGTCGCTCAGCTGGGTGTAGCCGCCCGGCCATTCGTAGATTTCGTGGCCGTCATGGGCGTGGCCCGGCGGGTCGCGCCGCAGGTGGGTGAGGTCGGCCCGGGGTTTCTTGAAGTCGTAGTCGTCGCTGTAATGGCGGCCCGATTTGATTTCCTGCTCCAGCTGCCAGGCGTGGATGTTTTCCTGATCGCCTGCGGCGGCTTTTTCCGGGGGATAAAAGGGAATGGAGGCGCCCCCGGGCAATACGCTGTGCGAGGCAATGATGTCGTCGCACAGCACCAGGGTGTGTTCTCCCATGGCATGCGCGAAGTGGTAGTAGATGCCTTCGTGCTCCATCAATCGCGAGACAAAGTCGCAATCGCTTTCGTTGTATTGCACGCAGTAATCCCAACTGCGATAGGCGCGCGTGAGTTTCCTTTGCAATGGATGGCCATAGACGCCCAATACCTGCTCGATGATGTCGGGCACGGTCTGGTTCTGGAAGATGCGAAAGTCGCTCTTGCGCGTGGCCAGCCACAGCCAGGGGCTCAGGCGGGCCTTGTAGGCGTAGTGGCGGTGGTCCTGGCCCTGCATGCCGAAGCGGGTGACGATGCCGTCGATGAAGCGCCTGCCGCCGCCCTGGGTTTCTATTTCTATGGTGGCGTTTTTACCCAATAGGGCCTTGGGATCGATGCTTTCGCTTTCGCTGAGCATTTCCACATCGAGGCTGAAGAGTTGGCTGATGTTTTCCTGGCCGCGCAATTCACGGAAATGCAGCTGCTCGCCCAATGGCGTGTGTATGGTGACTCTGCGTGTCATAGTGCGCGCCGCCCTGGGGGCGGCCTCCCTGCTCTTGATGAGCGGGGATCATAGACAAGCCGATGGCCATAGGGCAATCAAATGATGGGTCGGAAATATCCTGGATATGTAAGCAATTGCCTTATCTGGGATGCAAGGTGGTGTTTATTTGGGAAATCATCGATATCGGAATACCCCAATACAGGCGTTTTGAGAGTCCCTGCTAACAGTGCGTTCTAGCAATGCCGGGCCTCTCATGGCAGTGCAAGCAGGATTGCAGTGTGATATGCACTATCTTGGTGCATTTTTGATGATGCGCCATGTGAGTGCCCGCTATCGCCGCATCGGTGCACATTTTTTGCACAAAGCCGGTGCATCGCTGTGTGGTGCAGTGCCGCATTGGGGAGCCAGAAAGGCGCATGCCCCGGCATCAAAAGACTGGCACGGTCCGTGCTTAACCCGGTTGTCACGAAATTTTTCAAACCGGAGGATCCCATGTCCCGTGCCAGCCTCAAGTCGCTCGCCATCGCCTGTGTCGCCATCGCTCCGCTCTGGGCCCATGCCCAGCTCACGGCCAATGTGTCGCTGACCACGAACTACAAGTTCCGTGGCCAGGACCAGGACTCGGGACGCAACAAGGCCGTCAAGCCGGCCCTGCAGGGCGGTTTCGACTACACCTTCGGTGACAGCGGCTGGTACATCGGCAACTGGAACTCCAGCGTGGACTGGCTCCCCCGCAATTCGCTGGAAACCGATTTCTACGGCGGCTACAAGTTCAAGGCCGGCGAGGTGGACCTGGACTTCGGCGCGCTGCAGTACCTGTACTCGGGCAACTCCGCCGGCAACACGACGGAGCTGTACGGTGCGGCCACCTATGGACCGTTCACGGCCAAGTACTCGCACACCGTCTCCAAGGACTATTTCAACTGGGCTGGCGAGAAGGCCGGCTCGGGACTGTCGGGCCGCAACACCGGCTACCTGTGGCTGGGCTTCACCCAGGAAGTGATGCCCAAGGTGACGGTCAAGGCATCGCTGGGCTTCACCCGCTTTGCCAGCGACATCAAGGGCCTGGGCGTGCCCAACTATATGGACTACAGCGTGGGCGGTGCCTACGATTTCGGCGACGGCGTGTCGCTGGGCGCGGCCGTGACGGGTGCGAACAAGAAGTCGTACTTCGGTGACGTCAACAAGGCGCGCCTGATCGTGACGCTGACCAAGACCCTGTAACCGGACCTGAGGAGCAAAGCATCATGAAACTGGTGACCGCCATCATCAAGCCCTTCAAGCTCGACGAGGTGCGCGAGGCGCTCTCCGACATCGGCGTGCAGGGCATCACCGTGACCGAAGTCAAGGGCTTCGGCCGCCAAAAGGGCCATACCGAGCTGTATCGCGGCGCGGAATACGTGGTCGATTTCCTGCCCAAGCTGCGCCTGGAGGCCGCCGTGCCCGACGCGCTGGTGGATCAGGTGATCGATGCCATCGAGGCCGCTGCGCGCACCGGCAAGATCGGTGACGGCAAGATCTTCGTGCTGCCCATCGAGCAGGCCGTCCGCATCCGCACCGGCGAGACCGGCGACAGCGCACTGTGAGTTTCAACCCCTCGTTTCCCGAAAGACTGCCATGACCAAACGACTTCTTTCCATGGGCCTGGGGCTGGGCCTGCTGGCCGCAGGCGCCGCTGCCCTGGCACAGGAGCCCGCCGCCGCTGCAGCCGTTGCCGATGCGGCCGCTGCAGCAGCCCCCGCCGCCGCGGCCGCAGCCGAGGCGCCGGCCCCCGCACTCAGCGCCGGTGACACGGCCTGGATGCTGACCTCGACCATGCTGGTGATCCTGATGGTGATCCCGGGCCTGGCACTGTTCTACGGCGGCCTGGTGCGCACGAAGAACATGCTGTCCGTGCTCTGCCAGGTCTTCGTGATCTTCTCGCTGATCACGCTGCTGTGGGCCGTGTACGGCTACTCGCTGGCCTTTGCGGGCGAAGGCAACTTCTTCGGCGGCTTCGGCAAGATCTTCCTCAAGGGCATCGCGCCCGACACGCTGTCCGGCGCGCTGCCTACCATTCCCGAGTACGTGTTCGTGGCCTTCCAGTCCACGTTCGCCGCCATCACCGTGGCCCTGATCGTCGGCGCCTTCGCCGAGCGCATCAAGTTCTCGGCCGTGATCCTGTTCTCGGTGCTGTGGTTCACCTTCAGCTACATTCCCATGGCCCACATGGTCTGGGGTGGCGGCCTGCTGGGCAAGGACGGCGCGCTGGACTTCGCCGGCGGCACCGTGGTGCACATCAACGCCGGTATCGCCGGTCTGGTGGGCTCCTACATGCTGGGCAAGCGCATCGGCTTCGGCCGCGAGGCACTGCCTCCGCACAGCCTGACGCTGACCATGGTCGGTGCCTCGCTGCTGTGGGTGGGCTGGTTCGGCTTCAACGCCGGCTCGGCAGGTGCTGCCAACGGCATTGCCGGCCTGGCCTTCATCAACACCATCGTCGCCACGGGCGCCGCCACCATCTCCTGGCTGGCTGCCGAAGCCCTGCACAAGGGCAAGGCCTCGATGCTGGGCGCCGCCTCGGGCGCCGTGGGCGGCCTGGTGGTCATCACCCCGGCGGCCGGCCTCGTGGGCCCCATGGGTGCCATCGTCATGGGCCTGATCGCCGGTCCTGTCTGCCTGTGGGGTGTGTCGGGCCTCAAGAAGCTGCTCAAGGTCGATGATGTCTGCGACGTGTTCGGCGTGCACGGTGTGGGCGGCATCCTGGGTGCCATCCTGACCGGCGTGTTCTGCGCCTCCAGCCTGGGCGGCATCGAGCCCGCAGACTTCAACATGGGCCATCAAGTGTGGGTGCAGGTCAAGAGCGTGCTGCTGACCATCGTCTGGTCCGGCGTGGTGGCTGGCATCTCCTACAAGATCTGCGACCTGGTCGTCGGCCTGCGCGTCAGCGAAGAGTCCGAGCGCCAGGGCCTGGACATCACCACGCACGGCGAGGTGGCGTACTACCGCTGATCGGTTTCCAGGGATTTCATTGCGGATTGGCCTCGGTGCTTGCACCGGGGCCTTTTTTGCTTTGGAGCCGCTGCAGAGATGGCGTCTTTGCCTTTTCGTCCCGGCTGTTTTGCGCCGCCCGCAGAACTTCAAGCGCGCCGTTCAAAAAATTCACGGGTCCGCACCGAGGCGCAAAAGGGCCCAGCCGCTACGATGCAGGCCATGGATTCAGCCCAAAGCCACCTCCTCCAGATCGCCCAGCGCGTGCGCGCTGCTGCGGCCGACGCCACGCCGCTGCGCATACGCGGCGGCGGCACCAAGGATTTTCACGGCCTGGCCCTGCAGGGCGAGCTGCTGGACACGCGGGCGCTGGCCGGCGTGGTCAGCTATGAGCCCAGCGAACTCGTCGTGACCGTGCGTGCCGGCACGCCTCTGGCCGAGGTCGAGGCCCTGCTGGCCGCCCAGGGCCAGTGCCTGGCCTTCGAGCCTCCGCATTTCGATGGAGACAGCCGCAACGCCACCGTGGGCGGCATGGTGGCCAGCGGCCTGTCCGGGCCGGCGCGCGCCAGCGTGGGCGCCGTGCGCGACTTCGTGCTGGGGCTGGAGATGATCAACGGCCAGGGCGAGCTGCTGCGCTACGGCGGGCAGGTCATGAAGAACGTGGCGGGCTACGACGTCTCGCGGCTGATGGCGGGCTCCTGGGGCGCGCTGGGCCTGATCACCGAGGTCAGCCTCAAGGTGCTGCCCGTGGCGCCGGCCGAGGCCACGCTGCGCTTCGAATGCACTCAGCAGCAGGCGCTGGACTGGCTCAATGCCTGGGGCGGGCAGCCGCTGCCGCTCAATGCCAGTTGCTGGCTGCAGGAAGACGGCGCAGCCCAGGGCGTGCTGTACCTGCGCCTGCGCGGCGCACGTGCCGCCGTGCAGGCGGCCTGCGAGCGCCTGGGTGGCGAGCGTGTGCAGCGCATGGACCCTGCGCATGCCGCTGCCGACTGGCAGGCCTGCCGCGAGCAGCAGCTGCCCTGGTTCACCGCACGCGCGCCGGGCCATGCGCTGTGGCGCCTGTCCGTGCCGCAGACGGCTCCAGCCCTGGCGCTGCCGGACGGCTGCACGGGGCCGCTGATCGAATGGCACGGCGCACTGCGCTGGGTACAGGCGCCGCGCGCGCTGGGCCATGCGCTGCGCGCGCTGGCAAAAGCAGCGGGCGGATCGGCCACCTTGTTCCGCTCCGAGGCCGCAGACCAGCCCGGCGCCGAGCCCGATTTCGACGCCCAGGCGGCCGATGCCACGGCTGCGCTGCATGCGCGGCTCAAGCAGGCCTTCGATCCTGCGGGCATCTTCAACCGCGGCCGGCTGGCCGCCGCCTGGTAGGCCTGGCCAACGCCTGGCTCCGCCCATGCGCATGCGCCACCACCTGCACCTGCTCACGGACCGGCACCGCACGGTGGCCAGCAACCGCACGCTGGGCCTGCTGCTGGCCTTCAACGCGGGTGCGGTGAATGCGGGCGGCTTTTTGCTGGTGCACTCCTATACCTCGCACATGACGGGCTTTGTCTCGCTGCTGGCCGACAACCTCGTGCTGGGCAATACGGCGCTGGTGCTCAGTGCCTGCGGCGCGCTGCTGGCCTTTCTGTGCGGCGCGGCCGCGACATCGCTGCTGGTCAACTGGGCGCGCCACCACCGGCTGCGCAGCAGCTATGCGCTGCCGCTGCTGCTGGAAGCCGCGCTGATGCTGCTCTTCGGCGTGCTGGGCGCGGCCATGCTGGCCTGGCCCACGCCGTTCGCCGTGCCGCTGGCCGTGCTGCTGCTGTCCTTCATCATGGGATTGCAGAACGCCACGGTGACCAAGATGTCGTCCTCGCAGATCCGCACCACGCACATGACGGGCGTGATCACCGACCTGGGCATGGAGCTGGGCCGAGCCCTTTACTGGAACCGCCATGGCAGCCCGCCCGAGCACCGGGTCCACGCCAACCATGTGCGGCTGCGGCTGTTCGCAGGGCTGCTGTCCATGTTCCTGCTGGGCGGCATTGCGGGTGCGCTGGGTTTCCGGCACCTGGGCTTTGTGTTCGTCGTGCCGCTGGCCGTGGTGCTGTGCCTGCTGTCCCTGCCGCCGCTGTGGGCCGACCGTGCGCGGCTGCCCCTGCTGCTGGGCCGGCGAGCCGCGCCTCGCGCGTGACCGCCGCGTCCGGCTGCCGTGCCTGACCGTTCCCCGATACCCATACAACAAGAGCCCCACCATGCAGACCCAACTCGCACCCCAGTACCGCGCCACGCCCGAGGGCCAGGAGGCCGAAGCCATTCTGCGCAAGTGCGTGCACTGCGGCTTTTGCACGGCCACCTGCCCGACCTACCAATTGCTGGGCGACGAGCTGGACGGGCCGCGTGGCCGCATCTACCTGATCAAGCAGGTGCTGGAGGGCGAGAAGCCCACGCGCGCCACCCAGCAGCACCTGGACCGCTGCCTGACCTGCCGCAACTGCGAAAGCACCTGCCCCAGCGGCGTGCAGTACGGCCACCTGGTGGACATAGGCCGCAAGATCGTCGAGGAACAGGTGCCGCGCCCCTTCGGCGAGCGCGCCAGGCGCTGGGCGCTCAAGGAGGGGCTGAACTCGCCGCTGTTCGCCCCGGCCCTGAAGCTGGGCCAGGCCGTGCGCGGCCTGCTGCCCGAAGTCCTGGCCGAGAAAGTGCCCCAGCCCCAGGATGCGGGCGCCTGGCCCGTGCGCGAGCATGCGCGCAAGGTGCTGCTGCTGGCCGGATGCGTGCAGCCGGCCATGATGCCGCGCATCAACTTCGCCACCGCGCGCGTGCTGGATGCGGCCGGCATACAGACCGTGATCGCGCCCAAGGCCGGTTGCTGCGGCGCCGTGAAATTCCACCTCAACGACCAGGAAGGCGGCAAGGCGCAGATGCGCGCCAATATCGACGCCTGGTGGCCGCAGGTGGACAGCGGCGCGGTGGAGGCCATTGTCATGAATGCCTCGGGCTGCGGCGTCACCGTCAAGGAATACGGCCATCTGCTCAAGGACGATGCGCAGTACGCGGACAAGGCAGCCCGCATCAGCGCCCTCACGCGCGACCTGAGCGAGCTGCTGCCTGAGCTCCTGCCCGAGCTGGCCGAGCGCCTGCAGGGCAGGGTGCGCGCACCGGCCGCGCCCATGGCCTACCACCCGCCCTGCACGCTGCAGCACGGGCAAAAGCTGCGGGGCGGCGTGGAAACCCATCTGGCCAGGCTGGGCTTCGAGCTGCGCGTGGCGCGCACCGAGTCCCACCTGTGCTGCGGCTCGGCGGGAACCTACTCGGTGCTGCAGCCCGAACTTTCGCACCAGTTGCGCGACCGCAAGATCGGTGCGCTGACCGAAGGCTTCGATGCCCGGCGGCCCGCCGCCATCCTCTCGGCCAACATGGGCTGCATCGTCCACCTGCAAAACGGCACGGACCTGCCCGTGCGCCACTGGATCGAGGTGCTGGACGAGGCCCTGCTGGCCTGAGACCCGCCGCGTACCGACTGCGCATCTGTGCCTCCAGCGCGACGCCGTGGGGCCTATGCCCGCGCAAGCCTTTGCAATGCTGGCATGATGCGGGGTTTCGTTTTCTCCAAGCCCACGTGCTCCGCCATGACTGAATCCGTGTCTGAACCGCAAGAACAGAGCGCCGCGCTGCCGGCGGACGCCGCTGCCGGCACCGAGCCGCAGGCTGCAGCCAGCGCCGATGGCCAGGGCCGCAAGCGCTCGCGCCGTGGCGGACGTGGCCGCAACAAGGGCAAGGCCACCGAGCCTGCCGCCGATGCCGCATCCGGCACGGCCGCCAGTGCCGAGGCCAACGCTTCCAGGCCCGTGCGCACCCAGCACCCGCTGCTGGCGCAACTGGCCCAATGGCATCCGAACCTGTTCGGCGAGCAGCCGCTGCCGCTCAAGCGCGGCATCTTCGAGGACCTGCTGGCCGCCCATCCTGAAGCCATTGACCGCGACCAGCTCAAGCTGGCCCTGTCCCAGCACACGCGCTCGAGCCGCTACCTCACCGTGGTGGCCAGCGGCCAGGCCCGGCATGACCTGCAGGGCCAGTCGGTCGAGGCCATGGCGCCCGAGCATGTGCACCATGCGCTGATCGAAGTCTTCCGCCGCCGTCAGCACCGCTCGCCCGAAGACCTGGCGCCCAAGCTGCGCAACCGCATCATCGCGGCCTACGAGGCATCGGGCCTGTCGCGCGACGACTACGCGGCGCGGGTGCAAGGCCGTGACGAGGCCACCAACGCCCTGGTGGCCGAGGCACTGGCCGAGGCCGATGCGCGCACCGCACGCGACGAGGCGCTGCTGCGCGCCTTCGAGGCCAGCGGCCAGACCTCCGAAGCCGGCTTTGCCGACATGTACGGCATGAACCCGCGCCAGGTGGCGCAGCAGCTGGAACGCGCCCGCCGCCGCCTGCAGACGCAGGCGGCCTGAGGCACCAAAGACCGGCAGCACCGCCTGCCGGCACACTCCACCGCCGCGTGCCCGGCAAGGGCCGCGCCGGTGCACCTGCCCTGGATCACAGGCGGCATCTCTGCAGCGGACCCTTCCGCCAGCACGCAGATGCCCACCAGGGGCGGGCCCGGGGATGAACTGTTTCACGGACGCCGCTGCACCCGGCCACGGGGCGGCGGCGCCTTGCCGTGCGCGCTCGTTCCGGGAAATGAACACGGCGCGCAAGGCACTTCAAAAGCAAAAGGCAAAAAGCAAAAGGAGACTTGCGATGTGGCTGGGTTTGTCGTTGTTCTACGTGGGCGCCGTGCTGTGCCTGAACGGCCTGTGGATGCTGGGGCGCATCGCCGACCGGGAGATCTGGGTCATCAACGTGTTCGCGGGCCTGGTCTCGCTGATCATCGGCCTGGCCTCGGCCTTCGGGCCCGAGCCTGATGCGGCCTCGGTCAAGACCGGCGCGCTGACCCTGCTGTTCGCCTTCACCTACCTGTGGGTGGCCATCAACCGCTTCACGGGCGCCGATGGCCGGGGCCTGGGCTGGTTCAGCCTGTTCGTGGCCATCACTGCGGTGCCCGTGGCCATCGACACCCTGCTGGGCGCGCGCACCGCCATCGACTGGTGGATGGCGGCCAACTGGGCGGCCTGGGCCGTGCTGTGGGCCATGTTCTTCGTGCTGCTGGCCCTGGGCCGCAACATCGGCCGCGTGACGGGCGCCCTGTGCATTGCGCAGGGCGTGCTCACGGGCTGGCTGCCGGGCTACCTGCTGCTGGCCGGGCAGCTCACGGGCTGATTGCGCAGCGTCAGTACGGGCGGGGCGTCAAGCCCCACGCCGCCGTGCATGCGCCAGTGCAGACAGCAGCGCGGCCGCGATGATGCAGGCGCCGCCCAGCAGCGTGCGCGGCGTCAGCACCTCGCCTGCAATCAACACCGAGGAGGCGCTGGCAAACACCACCTCGGCCAGCATGACCACGGCGGTCACGCCGGCCGGCAGGCGCGCGGCGCCGAACTGCAGCGCCCAGTTGCCCAGCATCAGCAGCACGGCCAAGCCGGCGGCAATCAGCATCCAGCCGGCCTGCGGCGCAGGCATGGGCGGCACCAGCCCCACGCTGCTGCCCGCGAAGGCGCTGGCCAGTCCCATGGCCATGCAGCCGCTGAACATGGCCAGCATGCGCGCCTGCGCCGGCACGGCCTGCAGGCGGCGCAGCAGCACATTGGTCAGCGCAAAGGTGAAGCCGCCAAACAGTGCCAGGCCGTCGGCCAGCGACAGACCGCGCAGCAGCCCGGGCGAGCCGCCGCTGAATGTGCCCTCGGGCACCAGCACCAGCGCCACCCCGCCAAAGGCCAGCAGCAGCCGTGTCAGCGCGGCCGGCGTGGGCCGCTCGCCCAGGATCTTCCAGGCCAGCAGCACGGACCACGCCGGCATCAGATAGAACAGCAGCACCACGCGCACCACATCGCCAATGGTCACGGCCCAGTTGAAGGCGATGTTGTTGCTGCCCGCGCAGGCACCCAGCAGGATCAGCACCGGGTACTGCAGCGCCTGGCGCAGGCTGGCCGGGCGCAGCGCCACCAGCCCCGCCAGCACCAGGGCATACATCAGCGCCGTGGCCCACAGCGGATGCAGGCCGGCCTCGTGCATGGCGCGAAACGGCCACCAGGCCAGACCCCAGACCAGGGTGTTGAACAGCAGGGCGAGAACGGGCAGGGGGCTGTGCATAAAACCACGAAAAAGTGCCCGGTCAGGCAAAGCCCGCACCGGACACAATACGAGAAGACCATTTAGACCAGGCCTATCAATCGATAGCGCCCTATGGAACTGGCGAGGCCCAAAGCGAGAGACACCGAGCCAGGGCCGCCCCGCCGCGAGGGTGTCGTCCCCCCTGGGGGAAGGCGCGAAGCGCCTCAGGGGGTAGTCTCAATGACAATCCTTGCGGGCAATCACCAGCAGGCGCTCGACTTCCTCGGGATAGTTGCGCACGTTGCTGACGTGCCAGCGGCCGATCAGCCACATGATGCCGGCCACCACCAGGCCGAACACCGTGATGGCGCCGAAAGCCGACAGTCCGAACTTGGTGGACAGCGCATAGAAGGCGCCCAGCGCCAGGATGCAGGCCTGCTCGTTGAAGTTCTGCACGGCAATCGAGCGGCCCGCGCCCATGAGGTTGTGGCCGCGGTGCTGCAGCAGCGCATTCATGGGCACGACCAGGAAGCCGCCCAGGCCGCCCAGCAGGATCAGGAAGGGAATGGCCACCCACACGCTCTTGATGAAGATCATGGCGATCACCAGCAGGCCCATGGTGATGCCCAGCGGAATCACGCGCGTGGCGTTGTCCAGCCGCATGCGCATGGACGCGAGGATGGCGCCTGCGGCCGTGCCGATGGCCACCACGCCCACCAGGGCCGATGCCTGGGAGGTGCCGTAGCCCAGGGCCGCCGCGCCCCAGGCCAGCACGATGTAGCGCAGGTTGCCCGACACGCCCCAGAACAGCGTGGTCGTGGACAGCGAGATCTGGCCCAGCTTGTCCCCCCACAGCCGCTGGCTGCAGGTCCAGAAGTCGGGCAGCAGGGCCAGGGTGTTGGCCAGCAGGCTCTTGCTGGGGTCCTGGCGCAGCGGGCGCAGGATGGTGTCGGTCAGCGGAATGCGCAGGTTGAACCAGGCGGCCAGCGCATAGACGCCGACCAGCACGGCAATCGCCGCTTCGGCGGCCGTGTCCACGCCCGTGTCCAGCAGCGGCAGGTCAAAGTCCAGCAGATGTGCCGAGATGCCCGGGCTCAGCAACTGCCCGCCCACGAGCACGCCCAGGATGATGGAGGTGATGGTCAGCCCCTCGATCCAGCCATTGGCCTTGACCAGCTGGGAGGCGGGCAGCAATTCGGTGAGGATGCCGTACTTGGCCGGCGAGTAGGCCGCTGCGCCCAGGCCCACCACGGCGTAGGCGATCAGCGGGTGGTTGCCGAACAGCATCATCAGGCAGCCCACGATCTTGATCGCATTGCTGATGAACATCACCCGCCCCTTGGGCAGGGCGTCGGCAAAGGCGCCGACGAAGGGGGCCAGGATCACGTAGAACAGCGCGAACATGGGCACCAGGGCGGCGCGCTGCCACTCGGGGGCGCCATTGGTGCGCAGCAGTTCCACGGCGGTCACGAACAGGGCGTTGTCTGCCAGCGAGCTGAAGAACTGCGCTGACATGATGGTGTAGAAACCGCGCTTCATGGATAGGCAGATGGGGTCAGCTGCAGGGCTGCTGACCGGTTAAATAAGGACCCCGTGGCAAGTGACTGGCGGTTATATCACGCGGCCTTCGGCCGGCAGTGCCAGAATCCCAAGCTTCTGACTGAGTGAAAACCATGCCGCGTCCCATTCTTGCCACCATCCATTCCGCCGCGCTTCGCCACAACCTGGAGCGGGTGCGGCAGGCGGTCCCCGATGCCAAATTGTGGGCCGTGGTCAAAGCCAACGCCTATGGCCACGGTATCGAGAACGTGTTCGAGGCCCTGCGCGGCGCCGACGGCTTCGCCATGCTGGACCTGGCCGAGGCCGAGCGTGTGCGCCAGCTGGGCTGGCGCGGCCCCATCCTGCTGCTGGAGGGGGTCTTCGAGCCGCGCGACCTGGAGCTGTGCTCGCGCCTGTCCATCTGGCATGCCGTGCACTGCGACGCCCAGATCGACTGGCTGGCCGCGCACAAGACGCAGAACGGCCACCGCGTCTTCCTCAAGATGAACTCCGGCATGAACCGCCTGGGCTTCACGCCCGAGCGATACCGCGCGGCCTGGGCCCGGCTGAACGCCTTGCCCCAGGTGGAGGAAATCTCGTTCATGACCCATTTCAGCGATGCCGACGCAGGGGCCGGACAGCCCGGAATCTCGGCACAGCTGCAGCGCTTTCATGACGCCACGCGCGACCTGCCCGGCGAGCGCAGCGTGGGCAACAGCGCAGCCACGCTGCGCCAGGGCGACGACGCGCTGGTGCGCTGCGACTGGGTGCGGCCGGGCATCGTGCTCTACGGCAGCTCCCCCGACTATCCGCAGCACACGGCGGCCCACTGGGACCTGCAGCCCACGCAGACGCTGAGCTCGCGCATCATCGGCGTGCAGCAACTGACCGAGGGGCAGAGCGTGGGCTATGGATCGCGCTTCACGGCCGAGGGCCCCCTGCGCCTGGGCACCGTGGCCTGCGGCTATGCCGACGGCTATCCACGCCACTGCGGCACGGGCACGCCCGTGCTGGTGAACGGCGTGCGCACCCGCACCCTGGGCTGCGTGAGCATGGACATGCTGGCCGTGGACCTGACGCCCGTGCCCGATGCCGGCATGGGCAGCGAGGTCACGCTGTGGGGCCGCGCCAGCAACGGCGCCGTGCTGCCCATCGACGAGGTGGCCGAGGCCGCAGGCACGCTGGGCTATGAACTCATGTGCGCCGTCGCGCCGCGCGTGAACAAGACCATCGATTGATCAGGGCGCGGCTTCCACGCTGTCCCTGGCCCGCTCCAGCAGCGCCATCAACTGCTGTTGCGCGGCGGGCTCCCAATCCTTGAGCAGCCGGGCCGCCAGCGCCTGGCGCGACTGGCGCAGCCGGTCGAACAGGGCCTGCCCCTGGGGGCTGAGGCTCAGGCAGCGCACGCGGCGGTCGCGGGCGTCCGGTTCGCGGTCCAGCCATCCCTGCTCCTGCAGCTGCGCCAGCATGCGCGCAAGCTGGGCCTTGTCCATGTGGCTGTGGTCGACCAGATCCCTTTGCGTGCGGCCCGGGTGCCGGCCCACGTACATCAGCACGCGCACCTCGTTGGGCGTCAGCCCGGGCTCCATGGACTCCATGTCCTCGCGCATGCGCGACCGGAACAGGTGCAGCAGCTCGTGCATGGCCTCGAAGATATCGGCGGGCAGGGAGGCATTCATGGCAGGGTCTTGTGGAAATACGTTGACAAAGTCAACGGATGGCAGAGAATTGGTGGACTAAATCAACATTCTAGGCCGTCGCAGGCCGTTTCGCCAATGAACTTGCCCAATCCAGCCACCTCTGCCGTGACACCGGCCCCCGTCGTCCAGCGTGTCCGCCATTCCTTCCGCGCCCGCCATGTGCAATTGCTCTCGCGCGAGCAGCCCAGCCCCGGCTTTGTCCGCCTGACCCTGGGCGGACCCGATCTTGAGGACTTCGTGAGCGCCGGTTTTGACGACCACGTCAAGCTCATCCTGCCGCAGGCCGGGCGCGAACTGCCTGCGCTTCCCGTGCTGCTCGATGGCCGTCCGACCTTCGTGGAGGACGAGCGCCCCACCTTGCGCGACTACACGCCGCTGCGCTACGACGCCGCGCGCCAGAACCTCATCATGGATTTCGCGCTGCACGATGCCGGCCCCGCCACCGAATGGGCGCTGACCGCCCCGCTGGGCCAGTGGGTGGGCCTGGCCGGGCCGCGCGGCAGCCTGGTGATCTCGGCCAACCTGCCATGGCATTGGCTGTTCGGCGACGAGACCGCCATGCCCGCCATCGAGCGGCGCCTGGCCGAGCTGCCCGCCGGCAGCCGCGCCGTGGTGCGCGTGCAGCTGCGCAACCCGGCCGACCGCCGCCAGTGGAGCAGCACGGCCCGGCTGGACTGCGACTGGGTCGAATCGCTGGCCGACGCCGTGCAGGCGCTGGAGCTGCCCCAGGACGACGGCTATATCTGGGCGGCGGGCGAGCACAGCGCCATGGCCGAGCTGCGTCGCCTTCTGCTGGCCAAAGGCGCATCGCCCAAGCGCATGCGCGTGGCCTCCTACTGGAAGCAGGGCACGGCCGACCACCATGAAGACCTGAACGATCCCAGCTGACCTGCCTGGAGAAAAGAACGGATAGCACAGACGAAAAAAAGCCCACCGAAGTGGGCTTTTTTTCGTGGTGGTTGCGCGAGAAGGATTTGAACCTCCGACCTTTGGGTTATGAGCCCAACGAGCTACCAGACTGCTCCATCGCGCGGTAATCCGCAGTAATTTCGTTTTCACTGCATTTTCTGCAGCGAAGAAGTGAACTATAACCGATATCTTTCCGCCACGCAACTGCGATAGGCGCGAAACATGCGTGCCAGGGCGGCGGCCACCGCTCGGTATAGTGCTCACCCCATGGCCAAAGACAAAACCACGTTCATCTGCAATGCCTGCGGAGGCACCAGCCCGCGCTGGCTGGGCAAGTGCCCGGCCTGCGGGGCCTGGAACTCTCTGATCGAGGCCGTTGCCGAGCCTGCGAGCGCGGGCAAGAACCGGCTCAGCCAGCCCCAGGGCTATGCGGGCCTGGCCAATGTCCAGGCCGTGATGCCGCTGTCGGCCATCGAGGCCCAGGACGTGGCGCGCACGCCCAGCGGCATCGAGGAGCTGGACCGCGTGCTGGGCGGCGGCATTGTCGAAGGCGGCGTGGTGCTGATTGGTGGCGATCCCGGCATCGGCAAGTCCACCCTGCTGCTGCAGGCCATGGACGCGCTGCACCGCGTCGGCCTGCCCACGCTGTATGTCACGGGCGAGGAAAGCGGTGCCCAGGTCGCGCTGCGCTCGCGCCGCCTGGGGCTGGAGGCCAGCCAGGTCAACGTGCTGGCCGAGATCCAGCTGGAGAAAATCCTCGCCACCATGGAGGCCACCCAGCCGGCCGTGGTCGTCATCGACTCCATACAGACCGTGTACTCGGACCAGCTGTCCTCGGCGCCGGGCTCGGTGGCCCAGGTGCGCGAATGCGCGGCCCACCTCACGCGCGCGGCCAAGACCACGGGCATCACCGTGATCCTGGTCGGCCATGTGACCAAGGAAGGCGCACTGGCCGGACCGCGCGTGCTGGAGCACATGGTGGACACGGTGCTCTACTTCGAGGGCGATACGCACAGCAACTTCCGCCTGGTGCGCGCCATCAAGAACCGCTTTGGCGCCGTCAACGAGATCGGCGTCTTCGCCATGACGGAGAAGGGCCTCAAGGGCGTGACCAACCCCAGCGCCATCTTCCTGTCCCAGCACAGCGAGCCCGTGCCCGGCTCCTGCGTGCTGGTCACGCTGGAGGGCACGCGCCCCATGCTGGTGGAGATACAGGCCCTGGTCGATCAGGGCGGCCCCGCGCCGCGTCGCCTGTCCGTGGGCCTGGACCGCGACCGGCTGGCCATGCTGCTGGCCGTGCTCAGCCGCCACGCGGGCGTGGCCTGCGCGGACCAGGATGTGTTCGTCAACGCCGTGGGCGGCGTGCGCATCAGCGAGCCTGCGGCCGACCTGGCCGTCATGCTGTCCATCACTTCCAGTCTGCGTGGCCGCGCCCTGCCCAAGGGATTCCTCGCCTTTGGCGAAGTGGGCCTGGCCGGCGAAGTGCGCCCCGCGCCGCGCGGCCAGGAGCGCCTGAAGGAAGCGGCCAAGCTGGGCTTCACCATGGCCGTGGTACCCAAGGCCAATGCGCCCAAGAAGGCCATCGCTGGTCTGACCGTTCATGCCGTCGAACGCGTGGACGAGGCCATGAACATCGTCCGAGGGATGGGCTGACGCGCTTGCCGAGCGCATTGCGGGGGCATACGCACTGTCCGCAGCGGCCCTGCGGCGCCTCCATAAGACAATCGGCGCCATGAATTTGCGCAATATCCTGATTCCTCTGGGCCTGCTCGTACTGCTGGTGGCTGCGCACCAGTCCTATGGCTGGATGGGTGTGGTCGCCGTGGGCGGCGGCATCATGATGTGGCTGTTGCTGCATTTCACGCGGCTGATGTCCATCATGAGGAAGGCCGCGGACCGGCCCATGGGCTATGTGGGCAGCGCCGTCATGCTCAACGTCAAGCTCAAGCCCAAGGTCTCGCTGATGCACGTGGTGGCCATGACGCGCTCCCTGGGCGAGCGCCTGTCCGAGGAGGGCCAGCAGCCCGAGATCTACCGCTGGACCGACGGTACGCAGTCGCATGTGACCTGCGAGTTCAAGAGTGGCCGTCTCATGAAGTGGACCCTGGTACGCCCCACGCCCGAGCCCGAGCCGGCGTCTGCGGCCCCCGAGGCAGCCCCTGCGCCCTAAAATAGCGGGTTGGTGTTCTGTTCAATACCCCCAAGGATGTTCCTATGAGCCCCGTTGTTCCCTCGATGGCCGACCGTGACGGCAAGATCTGGATGGATGGCCAGCTGGTGGACTGGCGCGATGCCAAGATCCATGTGCTGACCCACACGCTGCACTACGGCTGCGGCGCATTCGAGGGCGTGCGGGCCTACAAGTCCGAACAGGGCACGGCCATCTTCCGCCTGGAAGACCACACCAAGCGCCTGTTCAACAGCGCCAAGATCCTGCGCATGCAGATCCCGTTCACCCAGGAAGTGGTGAACCAGGCCCAGGTCGAGGTCGTGCGCGCCAACCAGCTGGAATCGTGCTACCTGCGTCCGCTGACCTGGATCGGCGACCGCAAGCTGGGCGTCTCCCCCAAGGGCAACACCATCCACCTGATGGTTGCAGCCTGGGCCTGGGGCGCCTACCTGGGCGAAGAAGGCATGCAGCGCGGCATCCGCGTGAAGATCTCCAGCTTCACGCGCCACCATGTGAACATCACCATGAGCCAGGCCAAGGCGGTGAGCAACTACACCAACTCCATCCTGGCCAACACCGAGGCGTTGGACGACGGCTATGACGAGGCCATCCTGCTGGACGCCTCGGGCTTCGTCTCCGAAGGCTCGGGCGAGAACATCTTCGTCATCAAGGACGGCGTGGTCTACACGCCCGACCTGTCGGCCGGCGCGCTCAACGGCATCACGCGCAACACCGTGATGCACATCTGCAAGGACCTGGGCCTGGAAGTGGTGCAAAAGCGCATCACGCGCGACGAGCTGTACATCGCCGATGAAGTCTTCTTCACCGGCACGGCCGCCGAAGTCACGCCCATCCGCGAGGTAGACCGCATCGAGATCGGCGCGGGCAGCCGCGGCCCCCTCACCGAAAAGATCCAGCAGGCCTTCTTTGACATCGTCAACGGCCGCAACCCCAAGTACGCCCATTGGCTGACTCGGGTCTGAACATCCCTAGAGACCCACGAAAGAGATAAGCAAGCATGACAACGAATGCCACCGTCGAACTGGCGGCCAAGGACCTCAACGCCCAGGGCGGCGTGTTCTGCCCCAGCCCCAAGGCCGACATGAAGCTGTGGAACAGCCATCCCAAGGTCTACCTGGACGTGGCCCACACCGGCGAAGCCAAGTGCCCCTACTGCGGCACGCTGTACCGCCTGAAAGCCGGCGAAGTCTTCGCAGGCGGGCATTGAACAAAGCGGGCCTCGGCCCGCTTTGTGTGTCTCAGCGCGCCGACAGCGCGCGGCTCCAGATGCTGCCGGGCGCAGCACCTCCGTGCAAAGCCAGCATGTCCGTGAAATGGCGTCGCTCCCCGCCGCGCAGCTTGACGATGGGCGCCGCCACCTGCGGCGCCTTCGCCAGGCACAGCTGGGGGTAGAGCAGGTACCACTTCCAGCGCAGGGCAGAGTGATAGAAGAAGGCCGTGTCCTCGGCCTTGAACAGCGTGAGCCGGGCATCGGGCAGGCGCCGCATCACCTGCTGGGCCGTCACATGGATCAGAAGGTAATTTGGATCGGGAATGCCCTGCAGCACCTCGGCGGCGTCGTGCCGCGACTGCAGGCGCTGCAGATAGGCCTCGGGGCCGTCCACGATCAGCGCCTGGTGAAACTCCTTTTGCCATTCCGATACAAAGCGCGAGCCGGCCGGAGCGCAGAATGACCAGCTTTCGATCACTGGGTAGCGCCTGTCCCTGGTGAAGCCCTCAAGGTAGAAGCCTGCCAGCTCGGCAGCGCCTGCGCCGGGGGAGGCGCTCATCCAGTCCAGTGGCGCGGTCAGCAGCGTGGTGGCGTCAAACCAGTAGCCGCCGTGGTGTGCCACCAGGTACAGGCGAAGCCAGTCCGATTGCTTGGTGGGATGGAGTTCGGCAAACGCCGCAGGAAGGTCGCCGCAGGCGACGTACTGGCCCAGGTTCTCTGGCGTCACGACGATGACCTGGTGATCCGGGCACTGCCGCCGCCAGCTGTCCACGCACTGCTGGACGAAGGGATCCAGGCCGGACTGGTTCCAGTACGTCCAGATCGTTTTCGGGATTTCCGCTGCAAGACCATCGGCTGCCGGGGGCGATGGGGGCAGCTGCAAGGGCGCAGGCATGGTGTAATCTGCGCCGATTTTGGAAGGCGCCGCCCAGCGATGGAGCAGCCTGAATAAGACCGCAGGAATTTTTTTCATGAGCGGATGGAAAGCGGAATGCCCGCATTTTGGGGCAGAAAGTTGCGGTCTTGATGAGATTTGACAAGTCGAAGCTGCCAGGGCTCCTCACGACCCTGGCCGCTATTTTGGTGCCCGGGCTGGCCTTGTGGCTGCGCTCGGGCTATTCCTATGGCGCCGGCCTCATGGTCCTGGGCGCCCTGTGTTTTCTGCCTCGCTGGGTCAGATACCGGCAGTCCAACGGCACCTGGCTGCTGGTCGCGCTGTTCCTGGGCATGGCGGTGATGTGGTACTTCCTGTCCGTGCTGGACGGGGGCACCGGGCAGTTCGACCGGCCCGTGAAATTCATCCTGGGCGCGGTCAGCCTGCTGTTCGCCATGTGCTATCCGCCCACGGCGCGGATCTTCCTGTGGGGCATACCGCTGGGCAGCGCGGGCGCGGGCTTCATGGCCCTGTGGCAGGTCTGCGTACTGGGCATGGAACGGGCCACGGGTTACACCAATGCCATCCAGTGGGGCAACATGGCCTTGCTGCTGGGCTGCTTCTCCTGCATCTATGCCGTGTCCTTCTGGCACCAGCGCTCCCTGCTTTGGCGCCTGCTGGTGCTGGCGGCTGCCGCGCTGGGGGCGCTGGCTTCGCTGCTGTCGGGCTCGCGCGGCGGGTGGCTGGCGCTGTTGCCCATGTTCTTCATGCTGATGGTCCTGGTGCGCATGTACCGCCCGCAGTACTTCGGGCGCCTGTTGCTGGGCTGCGCTGCAATTGTGGTGGCGCTGGCCACCGTGATGGCCTTCATCCCGCGCGTCAGCGAGCGCGTGGATGAGGTCTACCTGGATGTGAGCACCTACCTTTATGCCGGCAACTCCAACACCTCGCTGGGCACCCGGCTGGAGCAGTACCGGCTGGCCGTGCAGATGATCGGCGAGAAGCCACTGCTGGGCTGGGGCATGCAGGGCTATGTGGACGAGATGCACCGGCGCGTGGCCGCCGGCAGCTATGGCCAGTCCATCCGCGAATACAACTTCATCCACAACGACTTCCTGGACATCTGGGTCAAGCTCGGCGTGCCGGGCGTTCTGCTGCAGGCAGCGCTGTTCATCTCGCTGCTGTGGCTGTTCTGGCCCTCGCGGCGGCGCATGGCGCTGTGGCCTGCGGACAGCACCCCCTGGCGCGAGGCCCTGCTGCTGCGTATCCTGGGCAGCCTGATGCCAGCCATGTACCTGGCGTTCGGCATGTCACAGCAATTTTTCGTGCACAACAGCGGCATCGTCTTCTTCGTCTTCCTCGTGGTGGCCCTGTGGACATCGCTGCATGGCCTGGAAAGGGCCAGCGGAGCCGTGCGGTGACGGAGCGCGCCACCACGGCCCGGCCCCGGGTGCTGCACTTCGTGACGGGCGGCTTCTCGGGTGCCACCCAGGTGGCGGTGGATCTGGTGTCGGCGCACCGCGCATCGGGCCGCTTCGACGCCCGGCTGGTGCTGCGGCGCAAACGCAATACCTCCGATGAACGCGTGCAAAAGCTGCGCGACGGCGGCATCGATGTCGATGTGGTGGCCGGCTGGTCCCATGCCGCCACCGTCTGGCAGCTGCGCCGCATCTGCCTGGACTTTCGGCCGGACATCGTAGTCGCCCATGGGTTCAGCGACCACCTCTGGGGCCGCTTTGCCGCGCTGTGGGCCGGCGTGCCCTGCCTGGTGCATGTGGAACACAACTCGCGCGAGCGCTACACGCGCTGGCGGCTGGCGCAGGCCCTGTGGCTGACCGAGCGCACGGCCGCCATCGTCGGCTGCTCCGAAGGCGTGCGCCAGAGCCTGCAGGACCGCGGCTTTCCTGCCGCCAAGCTCTTGGCCATCAGCAACGGCATCCGGCCCGAGCCCTATCTGCAGGAGCCGCCACCCTTGCTGCAGCGCCGCCCGGACATCGTCATGGCCGCGCGCTTTGCGCGGCAAAAGGACCATGCCACCTTGCTGCGCGCGCTGGTGGTGCTGCGACAGCGCGGCCTCACGCCCACGCTGACCCTGGCCGGCGGCGGCAAGGCGCGCGCCCAGCAGGCGGCGCAGCGGCTCAGCGCCGAACTGGGCCTGCAGGACCAGGTGCAATTCATCGGCATGTGCAACGACGTGCCCGGCCTGCTGCGTGCGCACCGCGTCTGCGTGCTGTCCACGCACTACGAGGGCATGCCCCTTTCCCTGCTGGAAGGCATGGCGGCGGGCTGCGTGGTGGTGGGCAGCCGCGTGGTGGGCGTGCAGGAAGTGGTGCGGCCCGGCGACAACGGCCTGCTGGCCGCGCATGCCGACCCCGAATCGCTGGCCGACGCCCTGCAGCAGGCGCTGCAGGATGACGAGGCCGCCCTGCGCATGGCCGCCACCGCGCGGCAGGAAGCCCTGTCGCACTACAGCCTGCAGCGCATGACCGGCCAGTACGAAGACCTGTTCGCCCGCCTGCTGCAGGGGGAGCGTCCGTGACCTGGCTCAGCATCCTGGTGCCCGTCTACAACGTGCTGCCCTACCTGGAGGAATGCCTGCAGTCCGTCATGGACCAGGCCGATGCCGGCGTGCAGGTGCTGGTGCTGGACGACTGCTCCACTGATGGCTCCTGGGCCCTGATGCAGCAGCTGGACCAGCGCTGGCCCGGCCGCCTGCAGCTCATGCAGCACGAGCGCAATGCCGGCCTGAGCGCGGCGCGCAACACCATGATCGAAGCGGCCACGGGCGACTACCTGTGGTTTTTGGACTCCGACGACAAGCTGCTGCCCGGCGCGATTGCCGGGCTGTCGGCCATCGTGAAGCAACATGCGCCCGATGCCGTGCTCTGCGACTTCTCCGTCTGGCGCGAGGCCCCGCGCCTCAAGCACCGCCTGCGCGGCGAGGCGCACCGGCACAGCTTCCAGGGCCCCACGCTGCAGCGCTCGCAGGACCGGGGCGCCCTGCTGGCCGGCCTGCTGCGCACGGGCCAACTGCATGCCTGGTCCAAGATCTCGCGCCGCAGCCTGTGGGATGCGGGCCTGCGCTTTCCTGCAGGCCGCTACTTCGAAGACATGATGACCATGCCGCAGATGGCGCTGCGCTGCAGCAGCTTCTACTACCACCCCCAGCCCTGGGTGGCCTACCGGCAGCGTGCCAACTCCATCCTTGCGTCCATGACGCCTGCCAAGGCGGCAGACCAGTCCGCCGCCCTGTGGCCCCTGGCGCAGGCCGTGCAAGCCCTGCAGGATGATGCGCTGCGCAACGACGGGCGCCTGCACTTCGCCTGGGCGCACCAGGCCGCGCGCAACCTCATCGGCGCCCTGCGCTTTCTCGACCGGCAGCGGGACATGCCGCCCGCGCAGCGGCAGGTGCTGGCACAGCAGTTCCTGGCGGACTTCGGCCGCATCTCCCCGCTGTCCCTGCCGGCCCTGCGCCAGGCCTATGTGCGCAGGGGCTGGGTGCTGCGCGCCTGGAAGCTGCGCCGCTGGGAGCAGTGGGCACGCCAGCAAGGAGCCCACGCATGAGCGGCCTGAAACTGAAAACCCGGGGCGAGCTGTGGCTGGCGGCGGGCATGCGCCGCTTCTACGCCACCTTCGCACGCCGCCTGGAGCAGGGCCCCGCGCCCGACTTCCGCAGCCATGACATCGGGCCTGCGGCGCCCGTGCCCGTCTCCACGCCCATACCCCGCATCATCTGGGCCTACTGGAATGGCGACTCGGTGCCGCTGCTCATACAGCGCTGCTTTGACAACTGGGCCCGCCTGAATCCCGGTTACAGCCTGCGCATCCTCAACGACGCGCAACTGCCGCAATACGTGCCGCAGCTGCCCGGCAACCTGCAGCAGCTGCCCGTGGCCAAGCGCTCGGACTGGCTGCGCCTGGAATTGCTGCACCGCCACGGCGGCATCTGGCTGGACGCCAGCACCATCCTCACCGAGCCGCTGGACTGGCTGCTGGAGCAGCAGCAACGCAGCGGCGCCGACCTGGTCGCCTACTACCTGGAGCGTTACACCCGCGACCCGCAGGTGCCCGTGGTCGAGAACTGGCTCATGGCCGCCCCCCCGGGCAGCGCCTTCATCGCGGCCCTGCACAAGGAATACGTGGAACAGGTCCTGCCGCAGACGGGCGAGGCCTATATCGCCCAGCTCCAGCAGGCCGGCGAATACGAGCAACTGCGCCAGGGCATCGACATGCCCGCCTACCTCAGCATGCACCTGGCCATGCAGCGCGTGCTGCGCGCCGGCGGCAGCTACCGCCTGCGGCTGGCCAAGGCCGAGGACGGCCCCTTCTTCCTGCACGTGCAGGGTAACTGGGGCCGCACCCCGCTCAAGATCCGCCTGATGTTCTCGCGCACCGAAAAGGCGCCCGTGCCGCTGATCAAGCTGCGCGCGCCCGACCGCAAGAAGCTGGACCTGTACCTGGAGCGCGGCCTCTACGTGCCCGGCAGCATCGCCGACCGCTACCTGCGGGGCTGAGCGGCGAGCGCGCGCTGGGCCATCAGCCCAGGGCCGTCTCATGCAGGTAGTGCCACAGCACCCCTTGGCCCGCACGTTTGAGGATCACGACTGATCGGCGCGAGGTCTCCACGCCGTCCAGGCGATGGGTTTCCAGGTAGCGCATGGCCAGGCCGGCCGTGTCCCGCCATACGGGCTGCATGTCGCAGACGCATATCTCCAGCCCTGGCCGCTGGCCGGCCGCGCGCCGGAACATCTGCTCCACATCGTCCAGGCCGACGAGTCTGCCCGTGGTGGTCACCATGCTGAACTCCGGGCTGAACTGCGGCATCAGCGCCTGCAGCGCGGCCTGTGCGCCCGCTGGTTGGGTGAAGACGGTGTGGATCAGCTCGTGCACCTGGTGGATGCTGCGTTCGGCGATGCCGATGTCAATGTCACGGTCGATGGGCTTGTTGTCTTGCATGGTGGTCCTTGAGGGTGTGCAGCGATCGCAGTTGCAGCAGGGGTACAAGCCCTGCCAGCGATGCGATCAGAAACGTGATGTGATAGGCCCGGCCTGCGTCCAGGCGGGTGGCGAGCATGTTGAAAACCATCAGGAAAAACGCGGCGCCCACGCTGAAGGCCATCTGCCGGTTGAGGTTCCAGATCACGCTGGCCTGCTGCGTCTGCCGGCCGTCGAAGTCCAGCAGCGCCGTCGTCTGCGCGGTATTGGCCCCCAGGCCGCCGCCCAGGCCCATCAGGCCGTAGGCGGCCGCCAGCAGCCAGGGGTCGGCAGGGGCCGCCACGGCGGCCAGCGCCGCAATGCCCAGGCTGTGCAGCACCATGCTGGCGATGAACAGGGGCCGTGCGCCCGCGCGGTTGTACAGCCGGCCGCCCACCAGCATGGACACCAGGGCGCCGCCTGCGTAGACCATCATGAATCGGCCTGTGGCCTGCGCGCTCAGGTGCAGCATGTCCTGCAGGTAGAAGATGTTGAGCAGGTTCACGCCCGTGAACACGCCGGGAATGGCGTGGTAGACGGCCACCGACATGCGCAGGCGCGGGCTTTTGAGCAGTTGCAGTTCCACAATGGGGTGGGCCGTCTTGCGGGCATGGAGGGCATACAGCACCGTGAAGGCCAGGCCCGCCGCCATGCCCAGCCAGGCCAGCGCCAGGCCCTGGCCCGAACCTTGGCCTGCGCCATAGAGCGACATGCCCAGCAGCCAGGCGGCCAGCGCGGCGCTGACCAGCACCAGGCCTTTGAGGTCGGGCCGCTGCCGGGCCGTGGCCGGTGCATCGCGCACCCACAGCCAGGCCAGGCCTGCTGCGGCCAGGGCCAGCGCAATATTGGAATGGAACACCCAGCGCCAGGAGCCGTGGTCCACGATCAGCCCGCCCAGCCAGGGCGAGAGGGCCGGTGCGATCAGCGCCACGGCCATGACCAGCGTGGAGACACGCGCGCGCTCCGGTCCCTGGAACCGATTGAAGGCCAGGGCCTGGCCCACGGGAATCACCAGGCCGCCCGCCATGCCCTGGATGAAGCGCCAGCCCACCAGCTGGCCGAAGCTGCCCGCCTCGCCGCAGGCCCAGGCGGCCAGGGCGAAGGCCAGCATGGAGCCCGCCATCAGCCCGCGCGCGCCCCAGCGGTCGGCCAGCCAGGGGGCGAGGGGAATGGCCAGCGTCAGTCCCAGCATGTAGGCATTGGCCACCCAGGCCCCGGCCGAGATGCCCACATGGAACTCGGCCGCAATCGTGGGCAGCGCGACGGCGGGCATGAAGATGTTGATGCAGTCGACGAAGAAGCCCATCAGGAAAACGGTGGCCAGGCGGTATCGGTATGTCATCTTGCGCTTTCAGGAGGGGCAAGACTAAAGAGCGCGGGCGGCCACGTCGATGGGGCTATGCTGGACTCTTTGTTTGACTGGATTGAACAATGACCCCCACAAGCACGGCCATGCACACGCTGCTCCACCGCGCGCAGACGTTTCTGGCCGTGGTGGATTTCGGCTCGTACACCAGGGCGGCGGACTTCCTGGGTATCAGCAAGGCCATGGCCAGCCTGCACGTGAAATCGCTGGAAGAGGCGCTGTCGGTGGCCCTGCTGGTGCGCAACACCCGCAGCATCGCCCTGACGGAAACCGGGCGGGAGTTCTACGACGAGTTCAAGGGCATCGTTCGCGACGTGGGCAGCGCCTTCGACAACGCCATGCACAGCGGCAACCGCATCGCGGGCCGGCTGCGCATCAGCACCACCAGCGAATACGGGGAGAAGTACATTCTTCCGCTGATCCCGGCCTTCCTGGAGCGCTACCCGGGCATCTCGGTGGCCTATGACGTCAACTCTTCACTGAGCGACCTGGTGGCCGAAAAGCTGGACCTGGTCGTGCGCCTGGGCCACCTGGCGGACTCCAGCTTCAAAAGCCGCAGGCTGGCCGGCTACGACATCGTGCTGGTGGCCTCGGCCGCCTTCCTGCGCAGCCATCCCGTGCGCCAGCCCGAAGACCTGGCGGACCTGCCCTGGATTGCCAACAGCAACCTCGCCCATCCCACGGCCTGGACGCTGCGCACTGCCGGCGGCCAGGGCGTGGACGTGGTGGGCCGGGCGGCCCACCAATCCAACTCCTCCACCGCCATCCGCGCCCTGGCCCGGTCCTCGCTGGGTGTGGCGGTGCTGCCTGCGTGGTTTGTGGAGGACGACCTGGCCGGCGGCGTGCTGCAGCGCGTGCTGCCGGACCACGCCCTGCCGCCCCAGCCCATCAGCGTGGTCTTTCCCGACAGCAGCCACCTGCCGCGCAAGACCCGCGTGTTCATCGACTTCCTGTGCGAGCACCTGGGCCGGGATTGAGGGTGCGGCTGGCCGGCCCGCCCTGGCCCCGTTAAACTGGCCGCAAGCCGAAAGGCCCGGTGCGTAGAAACACCTTCCGTGAGGTTGCAGCCCCCACCTTAAAGCGGGGCTTTGTCATGCCTTATCTCGTCGGATTGGCGCATTTGCTTGCGCCTGTCCGCATGGTTTCGGGCGTGGTGGGGGCTATCCGCAAGGACGCCCGCACGGCTACGGACGTGTTTCTAACCACCACGCCCACCTGTTGTGCGTAGAAACTCAACCGGTGGTTTTCTGTGATCTCGTAGGAAAACAGACCATGTCCCTCCCCATCCTTGCCAGCCCCAGCGCTGCGCTTGCCCCTTCCAGCCCTCCTCTCTATCAGGAGGGCTGACCCCATGACATCCCGCAAAAACACTGCCGGCGCGGCAGTGCAGGCGCAGCCGTTGCCGAAGCGATCGCAAGCCGCAAGGCCTTCCGACTGGCCCAGCGCGTGGCAGGCCATGCATGTCTGTCTGGTCGTCATCGAGGGGCGGCTGGTCACCCTGGCCGAGGTCTGTGGCAAAAAGCCCGACCGCAAGGCCCGCCAGTTCGACGTGGAATGCGCGGTGGAGCTGGCGCTGGCGCACATACGCCGCATGCGCGCCGACCCACCTGACAGCCACCAGGCGTTCGAGCAGCAGTGGCACCTGGCGTCCTGCGCCATCGAACTGGCCGATGGCGCCTACCGCTTCCCCCGCTCGCGCTACGGCCGCCTGCTCAAGCGCACCCGCTGGCATTTCGACCTGCTCAGGGATCTGGTGGAACGTGTGGAGTGGCAGCACCGGCGCGGCTGAGCCGCAGGCGGCAGCTCAGGCCAGCGGCAGCCGCAGCACGAAGCAGGCGCCCGGCTGGCCGTCGGCGCGGCCTTCGCAGTGCACGCTGCCGCCGTGGCGCTGGGCGATGGAGCGCACCAGGGCCAGGCCCAGGCCCACGCCGCCCGAGCGCTCGCTGGCGCCGGGCAGGCGAAAGAACTTCTCGAAGATGCGCTCGCGGTGGGCCGGCGCCACGCCGGGGCCATGGTCGCAGACGCGGATCTCGGCCATGGCGTCCTGGCGCGCCAGCTCCAGCGTGATGGCGCCCTGGCTGTAGCGGCGCGCGTTCTCCAGCAGGTTGCGCACGGCGCGGCGCAGCAGCTTGGAGATGCCGGGCACTTCCAGCGCGTCCGTGGACTGCAGGTCCAGGTCGGCATCCACGCGCGCGCATTCCTCGGCGGCCAGGCCGATCAGGTCCACGGGCTCGATCGTGCCCACGTCGCCCTCATAGGTCTCCAGCCGGCTGGCCAGCAGGATCTCGTCCACCAGCTGGTCCAGCTCGCTGATGTTGCGCTGGATCTCGGCGCGCGCGCGGGCGCTGGCGGGGTCGTCGCCCATGAATTCCAGGCCCATGCGGATGCGCGTCAGCGGCGAGCGCAGCTCGTGCGAGGCATTGGCCAGCAGCGATTTGTGCGAGGTCACCAGGGTCTCGATGCGCGCGGCGGCGGCGTTGAACTGGTGGGCCAGGTCGGCCACCTCGTCGCTGCCGTGCTCGGGCACGCGCACCGACAGGTCGCCCTCGCCAAAGCGCTTGACGCCGCGCTGCAGGTTCTCCAGCCGCTTGAGCAGGCGGCGGATGATGGGGAACACGCCCACGGCCACGGCCACGCCCACCAGGCCCAACAGCCACAGAAAGCCGAAGGGCGGGCGCAGCCAGAAGGCGGCTGCGCCGTCGTGCGGCGGGCGGTCGCCGCGCGGCGGGCGCGGCGCCATGTGCAGCATGTAGGTCTGGCCGTCCGTGCCCTCGATCTCGAAGCGCAGCCCCTCCTCGGGCGAGCCGGGCAGGCGCCGTGCACGGCCCTGGGCGATCACGTTGCCCTGGCCGTCGCGCATGGCCACGTCGCGCGAGGGCGGCGAGCTGGCGCTTTGCACGTTCTGCGCGTTCTGCTCGGCCGCGATCTGCCAGGCCCATGCCACCGTCAGCGTGAGCACGGCCACGCCGCCGACCACGGCCAACCAGATGCGCAGGTACAGGCGCTGGGAGAAGAGGGACAGCAGCTTCATGCAGCGGTCAGTCTTGTTGCTTGGCGAAGACGTAGCCCACGCCGCGCACGGTCAGGATGCGCTTGGGCGCCTTGGGGTCGGCCTCGATTGCGGCGCGGATGCGGCCCATGTGCACGTCGATGGAGCGGTCGAAGGCCTCCAGCTCGCGGCCTCGCACGGCCTCCATGATCTGGTCGCGCGTGAGCACGCGGCCCGCGCGCTCGGCCAGCGTGACCAGCAGGTCGAACTGGTAGGAGGTCAGCTCGCAGGGCTGGCCCGCCACGGTGACGCTGCGCGCGTCGCGGTCGATCTCCAGGCTGCCGAAGCGCAGCGCCGTGGTCACCTGGGCGTTGGCTGTGCCCTCGCCGCCGCCGCGCCGGCGCAGGATGGCGCGGATGCGCGCCAGCAGCTCGCGCGGCTCGAAGGGCTTGGGCAGGTAGTCGTCGGCGCCGATCTCCAGGCCGATGATGCGGTCCATGGGATCGCCCTTGGCCGTGAGCATCAGTACCGGCACCTGGGCTGCGGGGCCGGGCAGGGCGCGGATGCGCCGGCAGACCTCCAGGCCGTCCATGTCGGGCAGCATGAGGTCGAGGATGACGAGGTCGGGCAGGTCGGCGCCCGGCACACCGTCGGCGGGCTGCAGCTGCTCCAGGCCGCTGCGGGCATCGCCCATGTGCGTGACCTGCAGGCCGTTGTTGCCCAGGTAGTCACCCACCATCTGCGCGAGGCGGGTGTCGTCTTCGATCATCAGAAGATGGTGCGTACTCATGGAGGGCAGTGTATTCATGCTGGGGCCTGGCGTCGTATTGCGACGATGCTCGCAGCGCCCCGTCAGCCGCGCTTGTCGCTTGCGTAAAGTTCGGTAAAACAGCGCAGCCTGCGGCCAGCCGCTCAACTGCCGCGTTGCGCGGGCCGCACCGCGTGCACGCGCGAGGCCAGCGCGATCAGCACCAGCACGGGCAGGCCCAGCAGGGCCGTGGCCTGGAAGAAGCTCACGTAGCCATGCGCATCGACAAAGGCGCCCGAGAAGCCGGCCAGCCACTTGGGCGCCAGCAGCATCATGGAGCTGAACAGCGCGTACTGCGTGGCCGAGTACTGCACATTGGTCAGCCCCGACAGGTAGGCGATGAAGGCCGCCGAGGCGATGCCGCCGGCCAGGTTGTCCGCGCTCACCACCCAGACCAGCGCATTCACGTCATGGCCGCGCGTGGCCAGCCAGGCGAACAGCAGGTTGGTGGCGGCCGACAGCGCGGCGCCCAGCATCAGCACGCGCATCACGCCCCAGCGCATGGCCAGCGCCCCGCCCAGGAAGGCGCCCGCCAGCGTCATGATCACGCCGTATACCTTGGTCACGGCGGCCACCTCGTCCTTGGTGAAGCCCATGTCCACGTAGAAGGGGTTGGCCATGATGCCCATGACCACGTCGCTGATGCGGTAGATGGCGATCAGGCCCAGCACCAGCAGCGCCTGCCAGCGGTAGCGGCCCAGGAAGTCGGCGAAGGGCTCGACCAGCGCGCCACGCAGCCACTCGGCCGCGTTGCGGGCAGGCGCCAGCGGGCGTGGCACCGGTTCCGGCGAGAGCAGCACGGTCAGCATGCCCACGGCCATGGAGGCAGCCATGGCCAGGTAGGCCACCTGCCAGGCGCCGCTCTGGTAGCCCGCCGTGCCCGCCACCTCGGCGCGGGCGGCCAGCCACAGCACGCCGGCGCCGGCCCAGATCATGGCCAGCCGGTAGCCGGTCTGGTAGGTGGCGGCCAGCGCGGCCTGGCGATCGGTGTCGGCCGATTCGATGCGGTAGGCGTCCAGCGCAATGTCCTGCGTGGCCGAGCCGAAGGCCACGGCCAGCGCGCACCACACCAGCGGCGTGAGCGAGACGCGCGGATCATTGAACGCCATGCCGCACAGCCCGGCGACGATGAGCATCTGCGCGAACAGCAGCCAGCCGCGCCGCCGCCCCAGCCAGCGCGTGAGCAGCGGCAGCGGCATGCGGTCCACCAGCGGCGACCAGACCCACTTGAAGGCATAGGCCAGGCCCACCCAGCTCAGGTAACCGATGGTGGTGCGGTCCACGCCGGCCTCGCGCAGCCAGAACGACAGCGTGCCCAGCACCAGCAGCAGCGGCAGGCCTGCCGAAAAACCCAGGGCCAGCATGCGCAGGCTGGCCGGCTCGGCATAGACGCGCAGGGTCTGGGCCCAGCTGCGGCGGGGCGCTTCAGTGGGGGTGGAAGGGGCGGAGGAGGTGGTGGTGGACGGCTCGGTCATGTTGGGCTGCGGCAGGCTGCGGCCATTATCGGGCCCATGGTGGCGCGGACTGGCGCGCGCTACCATCGCGGGCACAGGATGCCGCCATGGCCTACACCCTCTCTTCCCTCCACAGCGATGCCGCCGCGCAAGACGGCGCGGCCGATGCCACCGATACCGCCTTCGCGCCGCACAGCTCGGTGCGCAGCTACAGCGGCGAGCACCAGGCCCACGCCCACGGCCATGCGCAGATCCTCTATGCCCTGCAGGGCCGCATGGAGCTGGAGGTGGGCGGGCGCAGCGCCTTTGTGGACGCCGTCAGCGGCATGCTCATCCCCGCCGGCGTGGACCACGGCTACCTGGCGGCGCCGCGCTCGCGCGTGTTCGTCATCGATGCGCCCAGCGGCCCGGGGCTGGACCGGATGCGGCGCTTTTCCGTGCCACCGGCCCTGCGCGGCCGGGAGTCGGAAGGCCCGGCCACAGAGCAACTGGCCCAGGTGCTGCAGGCGCCCGGCCTGCTGGCGCGCCGGGGGCTGGACCTGCAAGGGCTGGCCGCGCAGGTGCAGGCCGCGCTGCACGAGGACTGGCCCACGGCCCGGCTGGCCGCCCTGTGCCACATGAGCGCCCAGCGCTTTCACGCGCGCTTCGTGGAGCTGGCGGGCCAGCCGCCCCAGGCCTGGCTGCGCGGCCTGCGCCTGGATGCGGCCGAGCGCGGGCTGGCGCGGGGCCTGCCTCTGGAGGCCACGGCGCTGCGCTGCGGCTATGCCTCGGCCAGTGCGCTGGCCTATGCGCTGCGGCGCGACCGGGGCGTGACGGCGCGGCAGCTGCGCGGCTAGCCCGTTCACATTCCTCCGGACTACGAGCGTTTCTCGACAAATGCCCGGCCGCGCCAGGCGCAACATGGCGCCATGGCTCGCAACTCTTCCGCCTCTTCCTCCGCCGTCGGCATCGCCTTCGTCTCCGTGGCTGCCGTGCTCTGGGGCACGACGGGCACGGCGCAAAGCCTGGGCGCGGGCGGGCTCTCGCCCTTCTGGGTGGGCGCCGCGCAGCTGGCCGTCTCCAGCCTGTTTCTGGGGGCGCTGCTGGCGGTTTCCCATTGGAGGCTGCGCGGGCGGGCCGGGCAGGGCGTGGCGCCCGTCCAGCCGCTGCTGCCCAACCCTGTGCACCTGGGACTGCGCCCGGTCTGGTTCGTGCTGGCATCCATGGGAATCGGCGGCTACAGCGTCTTCTTCTACGAGGGCGTGACGCTCACGGGCGTGGCCGTGGGCACGGCCGTGGCCATTGGCAGCGGCCCCATCTGGGCCGGGCTGATGCAGGCGCTGGTGCTGCGCGCGCCCCTGTCTGCCCTGTGGTGGGCCGGCACGCTGGTGAGCGTGGCGGGAGGTGCGGCCATGGTGATGGCAAGGGGCGGCGCCACGCTGTCCTGGAGCGGCCTGGCCCTGTGCCTGCTGGCGGGGCTGTCGTACGCGGGCTATGCGCTGATCAACAAGCGCCTGGTCACCCACATGTCGCCGCGCGTGGTGAATTTCTATGTCTTCACCGGGGCGGCCTGCATGGCGGTGCCGATTGCGCTGGTGCAAAGCGGCCTGCCGCAGTGGAGCCTGGCGGCCGTGCTGGTGGTGGTCTACCTGGGCGTGGTGGTGTCGGGCCTGGCGCACATGCTGTTTTCCATCGGGCTGCGCAGCATCTCGGGCCCCACGGGCGTGACGCTGAGCCTGATCGAGCCCGTGGCGGCCTTCGTGCTGGCGGTGTGGGTCGTGGGCGAGCGGCAGCCGCTGCAATCGTGGCTGGGGCTGCTGGCCGTGCTGGCGGGGCTGATGCTGGTGATTGGCGCCGAGATGCGCTCGCAGCGGGCCGTGATGGCCGCGCAGATGGCGTAACTCTTTGTAGGCCGGCGCCGCTCTTCACGATGCGCTGTTCTCCGCATGTTTCAGGCATGCATGGCCGCTATACTTGGCGGCATGCAGCAGCCATCCCATCTCTCCTCCGAACCCTGTGCCCCGTCCGCCTGGGGCTGTGCCTGCGCGCCCTGGCGCGCGCGTCGCGGTTTTCTGCTGGCCGGCAGCGCGGCGGCCATGGGGCTGGCCACGGCGCCGGTGGCGGCACAGGTGCAGGTAGGCGGTGCCTCGGGCCTGCGCAAGCTGGTGCCGGCCGAGACGCTGGAAGGCGCCGCCACCGACCAGTACCAGCAACTGCTGGCCAAGGCCCGCGCCCAGGGCGCGCTGGCTGGCGACAGCAACCCGCAGCTGCAGCGGCTGCGCGCAATCGCCCGGCGGCTGATTCCCTACACCGCCCAATGGAACCCGCGTGCCAATGCCTGGCGCTGGGAGGTGAACCTGATCGGCAGCAAGGAGATCAACGCCTTTTGCATGCCGGGCGGCAAGATCGCCTTCTACACGGGCATCATCGACCAGCTGCAGCTGACCGACGACGAGATCGCCATGATCATGGGCCACGAAATGGCCCATGCGCTGCGCGAACACTCGCGCGAGCAGCTGGCCAAGAACCAGGCCACCAGCATCGGCATCTCGCTGGGCGCCCAATTGCTGGGCCTGGGCGACCTGGGCAATGCGGCGGCCCGCCTGGGTGGCCAGCTGCTGTCGCTGAAATTCAGCCGGGGCGACGAGAGTGAGGCCGACCTCGTGGGCCTGGAACTGGCCGCGCGCGCCGGCTACAACCCCCAGGCCTCGGTCTCGCTGTGGCGCAAGATGGGCCAGGCCACGGGCGACCGCGGCGGCCTGGAATTCCTGTCCACCCACCCCGCAGGCCCCGAGCGCATCCGCGAACTGGAGCGCAACATCCCGCGCGTGGAAGGCCTCTACGAGGCCGCACGGCGCGGGTAGGCAGCCGCCTTCAGGCGGCGGCTTTTTGCTTTGGTTGATAGCCCATCACGGCTTTCACTTCAAGGTACTCCTTGAAGCCATGCTCGCCCCATTCCCGGCCCGTGCCCGACTGCTTGTAGCCACCGAACGGCGCGCCGAAGTCCGGCCCCGCGCCGTTGAGGTGGACCATGCCGGTGCGCAGGCGCGATGCCACGCGGCGTGCGCGCTCCAGGCTGCCTGACTGCACATAGCCCGACAGGCCGTAGGGCGTGTCGTTGGCCTGGGCGATGGCCTCCTCCTCCGTGTCGTAGGGCAGGATGACCAGCACGGGGCCGAAGATTTCCTCGCGCGCAATGGTCATGTCGTTGCGCACGTCGGCGAACACCGTGGGCCGCACGAAGTAGCCGCGCGCAAGGCCCTCGGGGCGGCCCGTGCCACCGGCCACCAGGGTGGCGCCTTCGGCGATGCCGGCCTCGATCAGGCCCTGGATCTTGCGGAACTGCGCCTCGCTGACCACGGGGCCCATGTGCATGGCGCCCGTGTCGGCCAATGCATCGCCTACCTTCACGCCCTCGGCAGCGGCCTTGGCGGCCGCCACGGCGCGCGCATGCATGGCGCGCGGCACGAACATGCGCGTGGGCGCGTTGCAGCTCTGGCCGGAGTTGGTGAAGCAGGCGTTCACGCCCTGGGCAACGGCCTTTTCGATGTCGGCGTCGTCCAGCACGATGTTGGCCGACTTGCCGCCCAGCTCCTGCGTCACGCGCTTGACGGTATCGGCCGATGCCTTGGCCACGGCAATGCCCGCGCGCGTGGAGCCCGTGAAGGTCATCATGTCGATGCCGGGGTGCACGGACATGGCCTCGCCTACCGAGGGGCCGTCGCCGTTGACCAGGTTGAACACGCCGGCCGGCACGCCCGCTTCGTGCAGGATCTCGGCCACCAGGATGGCGTTCAGCGGCGCGATCTCCGAGGGCTTGAGCACCATGGTGCAGCCCGCCGCCAGGGCCGGTGCCACCTTGCACATGATCTGGTTGATGGGCCAATTCCAGGGCGTGATCATGCCCACCACGCCCACGGGCTCATGCACGATGCCGGTGGTGCCGCGCACGCTCTCGAACTCGAAGTCCCTGAGCACCTGCAGGGTCTGCTTCAGGTGCCCTGCGCCCACCGTGGCCTGGGCCGCGCGCGACAGCCACAGCGGCGCGCCCATCTCCAGCGAGATGGTCTGCGCCACCTCGTCGATGCGGCGCATGTAGACCGCCAGCACCTTGTCCAGCAGGGCCAGCCGCTCGTCGCGCGTGGTCTGCGAGAAGCCGTCGAACGCGCGGCGTGCGGCGGCAACGGCTGCATCGACATCGGCGGCCGAGCCCATGCTGATGCGGGCCGCCACCTCCTCGGTGGACGGATTGATCACATCCAGCGTGCGCGGCACGGCCGGGGGAACCCATTGGCCGTCGATATAGAACTGCAGGTGCTCTTGCGTGCTCATGAAGCTGTCTCCGTTAGTTGGAATGGGAGGCGGTCCGGGGGCGCCGCCGGCTGTGCCGGGCATGATGCCCGATGGGCGCAGGCGCGCGGAGTCCTGTAGGGGACTCCCGTACGGCTCAGGTCCCGCCCACGTAGGGGTTGCTCTTGCGCTCGCGGCCGAAGCTGCTTTCGGGGCCGTGGCCCGGGATGAACACGGTCTGGTCGCCCATGGGCCACAGGCGCTGGACGATGCTGTCGATCAGCTGCTGGTGGTTGCCCTGGGGAAAGTCGGTGCGGCCGATGCTGCCCGCGAACAGCACGTCTCCCACGAAGGCGCGGTCGATCTGCGGCGCATGGAACACCACGTGGCCGGGCGTATGGCCGGGGCAGTGGCGCACCTGCAGCGTTTCCTGGCCGATGCTCACCGTGTCGCCATCGTGCAGCCAGCGCGTGGGCGTGAAGGGGTCCGAATGCGGGAAGCCGAACATGGCGCCCTGCTGGGGCAGCGCATCGATCCAGAACTGGTCTCCGGGATGGGGGCCGATGATGGGCAGCTGCTGTGCATCGGCCAGCTCGCGCGTGCCGCCTGCGTGGTCTATGTGGGCGTGCGTGAGCCAGATGGCCTTGAGCGCCAGGCCCAGGCGCTCTATCTCCCAGCCGATCTGCTCCAGGTCGCCGCCCGGGTCGATGACGGCGGCTTCCATGGTCTGGTCGCACCAGACCAGCGAGCAGTTCTGCTGGAAGGCGGTGACGGGGATGGTGTGGTACTGGAGCATGGGCGGCGTGGGTGCTTCTGGCGAAAGCGCCCATTATTCCCGCTCCTTCCCCTGATGGCAGCGCAGGGCCGCCCCGCTTGCGCCGTCAGGTGGTCGGCTGGCCGCATTGCCCGCAGAACCGCGCGCCGGCCGGATGGCTGGCGTTGCATCTCCTGCAGGCCTGCGGCAGCACCGCGCCGCCACACTGCGGGCAAAAGCGCGAGCTGGTGGCAATGGATGCACGGCAGCCGGGGCAGACCGCCGCCACGGCTGCGGCACGGTATGCGCCGCCGCCGTGGTGGCCGCCGCGCGAATGATTTCCGAACAGTCTTTGCAAGAGTCCCATGGTGTATTCCTTCGCACTGCGCGGATGCGCCGCTGCAGTCGTTCAAAGGCGCATTGGGACACGGCAGCGGTCCGCCGGGCCGTGGATGGCGATCATTTAATGTGGCTGTCATCTCGTGGCAATCCAGGTCCTGTGACGGACAGGAGACAGCCTCGCGGGCAGACCCCGTGGCTGCGGCAACGCCGCCGTGTTACAAGCTAGCCGTGCCGCCAAGCCAGCCTGCCCCCGATGCAGGCACGCAAGGATTTTTTCGAGGATGGGCCGGGCCGCCACCTGCGCAATGCAGGGCGGGTACCGGCATCACGCGAGGGAGAACCGGTATGTTGATTGGCGTGCCTGCCGAGACCATGGCAGGAGAAACCCGGGTGGCTGCGACCCCCGAGACCGTCAAGAAGCTGCGTGCGCAAGGCCATGTGCTGCGCGTGCAGGCGGGGGCGGGAGTGGCGGCCAGCGTGCCCGATGCCTTGTACGAGGCAGCGGGCGCGGAGATCGTCGATGTGGCAGGCGCCCTGGGCGCCGACCTGGTGCTCAAGGTCCGTATCCCTTCGGAGGACGAGTTGCCCGGCATCCGCAAGGGCGCAACGCTGGTCGGCATGCTGGACCCGTTCCAGCCCGCAGGCCTGCAGCGCCTGGCCGACGCGGGAGTGACGGCCTATGCGCTGGAGGCGGCTCCGCGCACCACGCGTGCGCAGAGCATGGACGTGCTGTCCAGCCAGGCCAATATCGCCGGCTACAAGGCCGTGATGATTGCGGCCAACCAGTACCAGCGCTTCTTTCCCATGCTGATGACGGCGGCCGGCACGGTGAAGGCCGCGCGCGTCGTGGTGCTGGGCGTGGGCGTGGCCGGCCTGCAGGCCATTGCCACGGCCAAGCGCCTGGGCGCCGTGATCGAGGCCAGCGATGTGCGGCCCAGCGTGCGCGAACAGGTCGAATCCCTGGGCGGCAAGTTCATCGACGTGCCCTACGAGACCGCCGAGGAAAAGGAGGCCGCCGAAGGCGTGGGCGGCTACGCGCGCCCCATGCCGCAAAGCTGGCTGGACCGCCAGAAGGCCGAGGTGGCCAAGCGCGTGGCCCAGGCCGACGTGGTCATCACCACGGCGCTGATCCCGGGCCGGCCCGCTCCCGTGCTGGTCACGGCCGAGATGGTGCAGGCCATGAAGCCCGGCGCCGTCATCGTGGACCTGGCGGCAGAGCGCGGCGGCAACTGCCCGCTGACCCAGGCCGGCATGACCGTGGTCACGCATGGCGTGACCATCGTGGGACTGACCAACCTGCCCGCCATGGTGGCGGCCGATGCCTCGGCCCTGTATGCACGCAATGTGCTCGATTTTCTCAAGCTCATCATCAACAAGGATGGCGCCCTGCATGTGGACATGGAGGACGACATCGTGGCCGCGTGCCTGATGGCCCATGAAGGCCAGCTGCGGAGGAAATGACATGGAAGCCGTATCCCCCACCATCATCCATCTCATCATCTTCGTGCTGGCCATCTACGTGGGCTACCACGTGGTCTGGACCGTCACGCCCGCGCTGCACACGCCGCTGATGGCGGTGACCAATGCCATCTCGGCCATCGTCATCGTCGGCGCCATGCTGGCGGCGGCGCTCACGGAAACGGGCCTGGGCAAGACCATGGGCGTGCTGGCCGTGGCGCTGGCCGCGGTCAACGTGTTCGGCGGCTTCCTGGTCACGCGGCGCATGCTGGAGATGTTCCGCAAGAAAGAGCGCAAGAGCGCTCCGGCCAAGGACGGCAAGGATGCCAAGGCGGAGGGCCAGTCATGAGCATGAACCTCGTCACGTTGCTCTACCTGGTGGCCAGCGTCTGCTTCATCCAGGCGCTCAAGGGGCTGTCGCATCCCACCACCTCCATACGCGGCAACCTGTTCGGCATGGCCGGCATGGTGATCGCCGTGCTGACCACGGCGGCGCTCATCGTGCAGCTGGCCGGCGGCAACGCTCTGGGCCTGGGCTGGGTGCTGCTGGGCCTGCTGGTCGGCGGCACGGCCGGTGCCGTCATGGCCCAGCGCGTGGAGATGACCAAGATGCCCGAGCTGGTGGCCTTCATGCACAGCATGATCGGCCTGGCGGCGGTGTTCATCGCCGTGGCCGCCGTGGCCGAGCCGTGGGCCTTTGCCATCACGGCCAAGGGCGGCGCCATTCCGGGCGGCAACCGCGTGGAGCTGGCGCTGGGCGCCTTCATCGGCGCCGTGACCTTCACGGGCTCGGTGATCGCCTTCGGCAAGCTCAGCGGCAAGTACAAGTTCCGCCTGTTCCAGGGCGCGCCCGTGCAGTTCAAGGGCCAGCATGCGCTCAACGCCGTGCTGGGGCTGGCAGCAGCCTTCTTCGTCTTCGGCTTCTGGCACAGCCAAAGCTGGATGGACATCGTGCTGGTCATCGCCCTGGGCCTGCTGCTGGGCGTGCTGCTGATCATTCCGATTGGCGGCGCGGACATGCCGGTGGTCGTGTCCATGCTCAACAGCTACTCGGGCTGGGCGGCGGCGGGCATCGGCTTCTCGCTGAACAACAGCATGCTGATCATTGCGGGTTCGCTGGTGGGCAGCTCGGGCGCCATCCTGAGCTACATCATGTGCAAGGCCATGAACCGCTCGTTCTTCAGCGTGATCCTGGGCGGCTTCGGCGGCGAGGCCACCAGCGCGGCGGCAGGCTCCCAGCAGCAGCGCAACGTGAAAAGCGGCAGCGCCGACGATGCGGCCTTCGTCCTGGGCAATGCCGAGACCGTGGTCATCGTGCCCGGCTACGGCCTGGCCGTGGCGCGTGCCCAGCATGCGGTCAAGGAGCTGGCCGACAAGCTCACCGAGCGCGGCGTGACGGTGAAGTACGCCATCCACCCGGTGGCGGGCCGCATGCCCGGCCACATGAACGTGCTGCTGGCCGAGGCCGAGGTCCCCTACGACCAGGTCTTCGAGATGGAGGACATCAACAGCGAGTTCGGCCAGGCCGACGTGGCCATCATCCTGGGCGCCAACGACGTGGTGAACCCCGCCGCACACGTCAAGGGCAGCCCCATCTACGGCATGCCCATCCTGGAGGCCTACAAGGCCAAGACGGTGATCGTCAACAAGCGCTCCATGGCGGCCGGCTATGCGGGCCTGGACAACGAGCTTTTCTACATGGACAAGACCATGATGGTCTTCGGCGATGCCAAGAAGGTGGTGGAGGACATGGGCAAGGCGCTGGAGTGAGGTGCTGCCTGGGGCACAAGGGACAAGGGGCGGCGCGAGCCGCTCCTTGCGCTCACACCTTCATGTCATAGCCGATGGTCACCGGCGCATGGTCCGAGAACTTCACATCCTTGTAGATGTGCTCGGTGCGTGCCAGTGCGGCGATGGCCGGGGTGGCCAGGTGGTAGTCCAGGCGCCATCCCACGTTGTTGGCATAGGCCTGGCCTCGGTTGCTCCACCATGTGTAGCAGGCGTCCGTGGTGTCGGGCTGGAGCAGGCGATAAACGTCCACAAGACCGCCCGTGGGATCAGTTTTGTGTAACAACTTTGTCATCCACTCGCGCTCTTCGGGCGTGAAACCGCTGTTTTTCTGGTTGCTGCGCCAGTTCTTGAGGTCGATCTGCTGGTGGGCGATGTTGATGTCGCCGCACAGGATGAACTCGCGCTCGCCCTTCATGCGCATCAGGTGCTCGTGCATTTCGGCCAGGAAGCGGAACTTGGCCGTCTGGCGCAGTTCGCCCGAGCTGCCGCTGGGAAAGTAGGCGCTGATGATGGACAGCTTGCGCGCGGGCGTGTCGAAGCGCGCCTCCACATAGCGGCCCTCGGCGTCGAACTCGTGCGAGCCGAAGCCGACCACGACATCGCTGGGCTCGTGGCGGCTGTAGACGCCCACGCCCGAGTAGCCCTTTTTCTCGGCGTAGTGGAAGTGGCCGCGCAGGCCGGCCAGCAGCTCGAAGCGTCCGGTCATGTCGGCGGCCTGGGCCTTGATTTCCTGCACGCAAATACAATCCGGCGCAGTGGCCTCGATCCAGGCTTCGACGCCCTTGGTCGAGGCCGAGCGGATGCCGTTGAGGTTGAGGCTGGTCAATTTGAACAAGGATGAATCCATGGTGGTGAGTAATCTGCAGGCCGATGACACAGGCCGTCTGGCGCAGGAATTTGTGCAATTCGCCGTTGACGCAGGGGTGCTGCGTTTCGGCGAGTTCAAGACCAAGGCCGGGCGCATGAGCCCGTACTTCTTCAATGCCGGCCTGTTCGATGACGGCGGCAAGATGGGCCGTCTCGCCGAATTCTATGCAAAAGCCATCGCAGCCAGCGGCATCGAGTTCGACATGATCTTCGGCCCCGCCTACAAGGGCATTCCGCTGGCCGCCACCGTGGCCGTGGAGCTGGCCCGCATGGGCCTGAACAAGCCCTTTGCGTACAACCGCAAGGAAGCCAAGGACCACGGCGAGGGCGGCACCCTGGTGGGCGCGCCCCTCAAGGGCCGCGTGCTGATCGTGGACGACGTGATGAGCGCCGGCACGGCCGCGCGCGAGTCCATCGCCATCATCCGCGCCGCAGGCGCCACGCCGCATGCCGTGGCGATCGCGCTGGACCGCCAGGAAATGGCCACCGAGAATGGCCAGGACGTGCCCCACAGCGCCGTGCAGTACGTGCGCAATCAGCTGGGTATGCAGGTCTGCACCATTGCAAAGTTGGCAGACTTATTGCTTTATCTTGAGATTCAGGGCGGCAGCGAAGGCAGCGGCCACCATGAGCGCGTGCTGGCCTACCGCCAGCGTTACGGAGTCAACGACAAGGAATAAGGGTTTGATGAACAAGGCGTTGCATGCACGGTTCCTGTGGTGCGCCCTGGCTGGTGCCACGGTTGGCCCTGCCTGCGCCCTGGATGCCGGCGTGCCGGCCGGCATCTATGCATGCACCGATGCCAAGGGCCGGCGCCTGACGGCAGACCGCCCGATTGCCGAATGCGTGGACCGCGACCAGCGTGTGCTGGGCAGCTCCGGCGTGGAGCTGCGCCGCGTCGGTCCCACGCTGACCGACAACGAGCGCGCCGAACTCGATGCCCAGCGCCGCCGCGAGCAGGCCGAACAGCGCCGTGTGCGCGAGGAGCGCTCGCGCGAGCGCGCGCTGATTGCGCGCTATCCCAACCAGGCCACGCACGACGCCGAACGCGCCGAGGCCCTGTCGCAGACCGACCAGGTCGCCAACCTGGCGCGCCAGCGCATACAGGAGCTGCAGGCCCAGCGCGTCAAGATCGATGGCGAGATGGAGTTCTACCGCAAGGACCCGTCCAAGGCCCCCGCTTCCCTGCGCCGCCAGCTCGATGAAAACCGCAGCAGCCAGGAAGAGCAGCAGCGCTTCATCCAGCAGCAGGAGCAGGAAAAAAGCCGCATCAACCAGCGCTTCGATGCCGAGCTCGTGCCGCTGCGTGCGCTGTGGAGCGCGGCCGCCGCCGCTGCGGCTCCCACGGGCCGCTGAGCGGCCCTTGCCCCCTGTCTTTCCCGTCTGGCGCGAACGGCCTGCCGCACGCCCGGTGCGCGTGAATCGGATTCGTCCTGCAAGCGCTGCCATTGCGGCGGTCTAGGCTGTCACTACATTCCCGGCCACGGATTTTCCCGGGCCCTCAGGGCCTGGCTGCTGGTGTGCGCTGCAGCCACTGGTGCCGGGCCGCCGCGAGAAGGGAGCATGCATGACGGCATGGCGATGGTTGACGGTGCTGTGGCTGTGGGCCGCCGGTGCCTGGCTGGCCTGGGGAGGCGCCCAGCTGCTGTGGGCCGGGGGCAGCGGCTACTACGTGGTGGCAGGTGTGCTGCTGTTGGCCGTGGGCCTGGGCGTGGCGCGCCGTTCGGCGGCGGCGCTGTGGCTGTTTGCGCTGTGGCTGCTGGGCACCGCGCTGTGGGCGGTCTGGGAGATAGGGCTGGACTGGTGGCCGCTGGCGGGGCGCCTGGGTGTGCCCTGGTTGATGGGCCTGCTGCTGGTGCTGCCCTGGTCGGTGCGTGCGCTGCGCCATGAGCCCGACATGGGCCAGAACCGGGGCCTGGCACCGGCCCATGCGGCGCTGGCGCTGGTGGTGCTGGGCACGGCCATTCTTGCGGGCCTGTCATTCGGGCGCCAGCGCGATGCCCATGAAACCCAGGGCCAGTTTGCGGGTGCGGCCGCCGCCGCGTCGGACCTGCCGGCCGACGGCCAGGTCACGGCCGTGCAGAACATGTCCATGGTGGCCTCCGATGCCGGTGGCCTGCGCAGCCCGCCGGTGCTGCAGGGCGATGCCACCGATGCCGTGCCCGAGGGCGAATGGCATGCCTATGGCCGCACCGGAGCGGGCCAGCGCTATTCGCCGCTGCGCCAGATCGGCCCGCACAACGTGCGGCTGCTGCAATTGGCCTGGGAGTTCCGCACGGGCGATGTGCGCGGCAAACCCGGCGATCCCGAAGAAACCACGTTCGAGGTCACGCCGCTGAAGATCGGCGAGCGCCTGTTCCTGTGCACGCCCCATCAATCGGTGATTGCGCTCGATGCCACCACGGGCAAGCAGCTGTGGCGGCGCGACCTGCCCATGCCCAAGGGGCTGGCGCTGCAGCATCTGACCTGCCGGGGCCTGTCCTACCAGTCCGCGCAGGCGGCCGCGCAGTTCGATGCGGCGGCAGGGCAGACGCATTCGGCGGTGGCGCTGGCTGCAAGGAAGTCCGGCGCGCAGGCCATGCCTTCACCCACCGCCGCATCCACGGCTTCGGCTTCTGCAGCCCCTGGCGATGACGGCCGCTGCACCGCCAAGCTGTTCATGGCCACGGCCGACGGCAAGGTGGTCGCGCTCAATCCCGCAGATGGCCAGACCTGCAGCAATGTGGCGGGCGGCCAGGGCCAGATCGACCTCTGGCAGGGCATGCCCGAGCGCAAGCCGGGCTCGTACTACTCGACCTCGCCGGTGGTGGTGGCGCGAGACCGCATCATCGTGGGTGGCACGGTGCTGGACAACCATTCCACGCGCGAGCCTTCGGGCGTGATCCGTGCGTTCGACATCCGCTCGGGCGCGCTGCTGTGGGCCTGGGACCCGGGGCGGCCAGGCAACAGCACGCCACTGCCCCCCGGGCAGACCTATGTGCCCAGCTCGCCCAACAGCTGGTCCATCTCCAGCGTGGACGAGACGCTGGGCCTGGTTTTCGTGCCCATGGGCAATGCGCCGCCCGACCAATGGGGCGGGCGGCGCAGCGCCGAGGCCGAGCAGTATTCGTCCTCGGTGGTGGCGCTGGACATTGCCACGGGCGCCGTGCGCTGGGTGTTCCAGACAGTGCACCACGATCTCTGGGACTACGACGTGCCCTCGCAGCCCAGCCTGATCGACCTGGAGATCGGCGGCCACAGCGTGCCCGCCCTGGTGCAGCCCACCAAGCAGGGCGAGCTGTTCGTGCTGGACCGGCGCACGGGCCAGCCGCTGCTGCCCGTCACCGAGGTGGCCGCGCCGCAGGGCGCGGCACGCGGCGACCGCACGGCGCCCACGCAGCCGCATTCGCAGCTGAGCTTCAACCCCCCGGCCCTGACCGAGCGCGACATGTGGGGCGCCAGCCCCTTCGAGCAACTGTGGTGCCGGCTGGCCTTTCGCCGCCTGCGCTACGAGGGGCGCTTCACGCCGCCCTCGGAGCAGGGCTCGCTGATCTATCCGGGCAATTTCGGCGTCTTCAACTGGGGCGGCGTGGCCGTGGACCCGCGCCGGCAGGTGGTGTTTGCCACGCCCACGCGGCTGGCCTTCGTCTCCACCCTGGTGCCGCGTGCGGACGATACCTCGCTGCTGGTGCAGGACGGCGGCCCGCCCAAGGACGGCCTGCCCGCGCTCAACGAAAACTTCGGCGCACCGTTTGCGGTGCGGCTCAAGCCCTTTGTCTCGCCGCTGGGCATTCCCTGCCAGGCGCCGCCCTGGGGCTTTGTGGCGGGTGCCGACCTGCGCACGGGCCAGATCGTCTGGCAGCGCCGCAACGGCACGCCGCGTGACCTGAGCCCGCTGCCGCTGGGCTTTCGCATGGGCGTGCCCGGCATTGGCGGCCCGGTGATGACCGCTGGCGGCGTGGCCTTCTACTCGGGGGCATTGGACAACTATGTGCGCGCCTATGACGTGGACAGCGGTCGCCAGCTCTGGCAGGACCGCCTGCCCGCAGGCGGCCAGGCCACGCCAATGACCTACCTGGGCACGGACCAGCGCCAGTACCTGGTGGTGGTGGCGGGTGGGCATGGTTCGACCGGCACCAAGGCCGGGGACAGCGTGCGCGCCTATGTGCTGCCCAAGGAGGTGGCGGCGCCCTGAGCGCTCAGCACCGTGGGGGTCTGCTCCGCCTCATGCCGATCCGGCCCGGCCCAGCATGCGCAGCACGCGCGTGACCAGCAGCGCGGCCACCCAGGCCAGTCCGCCGATCAGAAACGGCAGGCGCAGCAGCGCGCCTTGCTGGGCGAACAGCATCAGCGCGTCTGCCTTCCACAGCACGGCATAGCCCGTGTACAGGCCGTAGGCCAGCCAGGCCAGGGCGCCCAGGGCGAACAGGGCCGCCATGCACCGGGCGCTGCGGCCATCGCGCGAATCCGCGGGCAGGGCGCGCGTGCCGTGCCAGACCCAGCCGATGGAGGCGAGCACCAGCAAGGCACTGGCTGCCACGGACAGCTGCAGACAGGTATGGGGAGAGAGTGAGGACATCAAAAGGAAACTGCGCGCCGGCACCGTGCCGGCCGCAGCGAGTGTAGCGGCGCCGTGCTTTGCGCCGCCGGCGCGCTCAGGCCGGCTGCCAGACGGTGGCGCCGTGGCCCTGGCCGCCGCTTCCAGGCACGGCATGGATGCCCAGCACGGCCGCGTGGCGCTGCAGCAGGGCGTCGAATTGCTCGGTGCTTTCCGCCGTGGCCGGGGCGTCGTCGTATTCGCTGGCCACCTGGTCCGTGGTGAAGGAGCTTGCGCCGAACTTCTGGACGATGTTGCGCAGCTTGTCGAGATTGGGGCTGGTGGATGGGGTCATGGCAACTCCTTGGGGTCATGGACGCCTGCTGCGCCGCAGGCCTGTGGACCAGTGTAGCCCCGGGGCCTGGGCAGGCCATCCGGGGCATCCCCGCAAAGCGGCGTAGGACTTGGAACCCGCCGTCAGCCGCCCGTGGCCACGGGGCCGGCGCTCAGCACTTCGGCCAGCGGCTTGCGGGGCGAGGGCACCTCGCGCTCGCGCAGATCGTCGGGCAGGGTGGCCGCATCGCCACGCCAGCCCACGGCGATCACCACCTCGGGCTCCAGGTGCTCGGGCAGGCGCAGCACCTCGCGGGCGGCGTCGGCCGAGAAGCCGCCCATGGCGTGCGTGGCCAGGCCCATGGCGTGGGCTTCCAGCGCCAGGTAGCCCCAGGCGCAGCCCGCGTCGAAGCTGTGCTTGCCGGGCGAGGCCTGGCGGTCGGACATCAGCACGATCAGCGCGCCCGCCTCCAGGCACCAGCGGCGGTTGAACTCGTTGGGAATGGTGCTGAAGGCCTGCCAGTTCGCATCGCCGCGCAGCGCATAGGCAAAGTGCCAGGGCTGCTTGTTGCTGGCCGAAGGCGCCCAGCGCGCGGCGTCGGCCAGTTGCTCGATCTGGGCCTGGCTCAGTGCCTCCGGCTTGAAGGCGCGCGGCGACATGCGGCCCAGGAATTGCGGATGGATGGGAGTGGTGGTGTTGCGTGTCATGCGGATAGGCGGCAAGCAGAAAGGAAAGCGGCAACGATAGCGCAAGGCCTCAGGGCTGGCGCGGTGCCTGGCCATGCTGCTGGCTGATCACGCGCAGGTGGCGCTCCATGCGGATGAAGACCAGCACCATCACCACCAGCACGAGGAATGACATCAGCATGCTCCAGAAGGCCGTCTCCACGGCGCCGAAGCGCTCCTTCCAGGAGCTGCTGCCGTGGCTGTCCTCGCCGCGCAGCGCGCGCGCCGCATTGTCCAGTGACAGCGTGTAGTTCAGCAGCACCGTGGACAGGATCTGCTGGGCCGTCTGCGCCTGCAGCCGCGGCTCCAGCGCGGCATTGCCGAAGACCTGCTCCAGCGCGGCGGGCAGGCCCTGCACATAGGCCGCATAGGCGCCCTTGCCATGTTCCAGCTCGGCGGCCTGGGCGCGCTCGTGGATGGCGGCGGCGGTATCCACGGGCTCGACCATCCAGCCATCTTCCTCGCCGGTGGAGGCGGCTGCGGCAGCCGCTGCGTCGGCCGCCGCATCCACGGCCCCGGCATCGCCTTCGCGCTGCCCGCGCTCCTGGATGCGGCGCTGCACATCGGCCTCGGACGGCAGGGCGTCGCCTTGCAGCAGCGGGTGCAGCGGCGCCAGGCCCCGGGCCTGATTGTCCCGCTCGGTGCGCTCACGCCGCGCGGGATCCTTGTTCACGTAGGCGCGCACCAGGGCGTCGGCCTTCTGGAAGGCGGGGCGCAGCGCCGGATCGGCCAGGCGCTTTTCCATGGCGGGTTCGCCGCCGCCCGCGCCCAGGTCGCGGCTGGTTTCGTCCACGACGAACTGCAGGTCGGGCCTGGCGTCCTTCCAGTTCAATTCCTGGGCCACGGCCTGGGGCGCCTCGGCCTTGCCGGGCCTGAAGCTCTCCCAGGTCCACAGCGCCATGCCCACCAGCACGAGCAGGGAGAACACCAGCAGCACCACGCGCACCACCTGCACCAGCAGGTCCTCGATCCTGCGCAGCATGTTTGTAATCATCGGAATCCTCGGTTGGTTCGTAAAACAAGGGCGTGCCCGGCCCGCCTGCAGGACTGTTCTGTTGCTATTGATTTGAAAGCGCCGGACACAGACGCGCGAATTCTAGGAAGGCTGCCGCGCACGGGCGCACCGGTTCTCAATGTTTTACATTTCGCGCCAATCTCGAAGTGTGCGCGTGCTCCTGTGGCATGCGCCGTCCTGCAATGAGCGCCTGCTGGATGGCGGGGCGTTCATGGCCGCAGCGCGCATGGTTCTCCCGCTTGCGGGCGCGCAGGCTTTGGGCCTACCGGCTGTAGCGGCTTCCCGAATCCGCTGTAATGCTCGCTCTGATTTCTGACTGACTAGAGAGGGCTCGCCCATGACCAAAACGTCGCTGGATAAATCGAAGATCAAGTTCCTGCTGCTCGAAGGCATCCATCCTTCCGCACTCGAAGTGCTGCGCAATGCGGGCTACACCAATGTGGAGACCGTGACGGGCGCGCTGGAAGGCGAGGAGCTCAAGCGCAAGATCGCCGACGTGCACTTCGTCGGCATCCGTTCGCGCACGCAGCTGACGGCCGACGTGTTTGCCGCCGCGCAAAAGCTCGTGGCCGTGGGCTGCTTTTGCATCGGCACCAACCAGGTGGACCTGGACGCGGCGCGCGAGCGCGGCGTGGTGGTCTTCAACGCGCCTTACTCCAACACGCGCTCGGTGGCCGAGCTGGTGCTGGCCGAAGCCATCCTGCTGCTGCGCGGCGTGCCTGCCAAGAACGCCTCCGCCCACCGCGGCGGCTGGCTCAAGAGCGCCGAGAATTCCTACGAAATCCGCGGCAAGACGCTGGGCATCGTGGGCTACGGCTCCATCGGCACCCAGCTGTCGGTGATGGCCGAGTCGGTGGGCATGCAGGTGCTCTTCCATGACGTGTCCACCAAGCTGCCCTTGGGCAATGCGCGCCAGGCCGCATCGCTGGCCGATCTGCTGGCCGGCAGCGACATCGTCACCCTGCACGTGCCCGAGCTGCCCTCCACCCAGTGGATGATCGGCGCCAAGGAAATCGCGGCCATGAAGCCCGGCGCTATCCTGATCAATGCCTCGCGCGGCACCGTGGTGGAAATCGAGCCGCTGGCCGAGGCCCTGAAGGCCGGCAAGCTGCTGGGCGCCGCCATCGACGTGTTCCCCACCGAGCCGCGCAGCAACAAGGATGAATTCGTCTCGCCCCTGCGCGGCCTGGACAACGTCATCCTGACCCCGCACGTGGGCGGCTCCACCATGGAAGCCCAGGCCAACATCGGCCTGGAAGTGGCCGAGAAGCTGGTCAAGTACAGCGACAACGGCACCACTACCTCGGCGGTGAACTTCCCCGAAGTGGCCCTGCCCGCCCACCCCGGCCAGAACCGCATCCTGCACGTGCACCACAACCAGCCCGGCGTGCTGTCGGCCATCAACCAGGTGTTTGCCGAGAACGGCATCAACATCGCCGGCCAGTACCTGCGCACCGACGAGAAGGTGGGCTATGTGGTGATCGACCTGGCGGCCCAGTCCTCGGGCCTGGCGGTCGAGAAACTGACCCAGGTTCCCGGCACCATCCGCTGCCGCGTGCTGTTCTGATGGCCAGGTTTCAGGATGCTGCGCTTGGGCGCACTTCCTGAAACTGGCGCATTGCCGGGTCGCCCTATCTGCCCGGCTGCAGCAGCAGCCGCATCAGATCCGTGCGCGTGATCAGGCCGGTCAGCCGGCCTTCGCGCATCACGGGAATGCAGGGCACGCTGTGCCGGGCCAGGGCGTCCAGCAACTGGCCCACGGGCGTGTCTTCGTCCACGCTGAGTTCAGGCGCATGAACCAGCTGGGGCAGCTCCGACAGGCGGGGCGCGGCCCGGGTCTTGCCGGGCAGGCGCTGGCCCAGCCAGTTCAACAAAGAAGGTTTTGCCGCCGATTCGGCCGGGCGCACGGGGCTCATCCACAGCCACTCGTACAGCTCGGCACGGGAGACCGTGCCGGCCAGGCCGCCATCGGCGTTCAGCACCGGCAGGCTCTTGGCCGGGTGCGCGCGAAAGCGTGCGGCCACGGCGTGCACGTCGTCGTCCAAGGAGCAGCTCACGGGATCGCGCGTCATCAGCTGGGCGCAGCGCACGCCGCCCAGGCGATGCTCGATGGCGGTTTCCTCGGCGGCGGCCAGCAGCTCGGCCAGGTCATCGGCTTCCAGGTTGTTTTCCTGGCCGAAGCGCAGCAGCAGCGCCTCCAGATCGGCATGGGACAGGCCCAGGCGCGAGGCATGGCGGTGGGCCGCATCGGCGGGCGCGGCCTTGGGCGCCGTGTCGGCATGGTGGGGATAGCGCCGGCCCGTGGCGCGGTGGAGCGCCGTGGCCGCCAGGACCAGCCCCAGTGTCAGCGCGCCCACGGGCAGAAAGGGCAGCATCCAGCCGGCGGCCAGCGAGGCCTTGGCGTTGAGCACCGTCAGCAGGGCCATGGCGCCACCTGGCGGGTGCAGCGAGCGCGTCAGCAGCATGCAGCCTATGGCGCCGCCCACGGCCAGTGCAGGGGCCAGCTGGGGCGGGCACCACTGCAGCACGAACAGGGCCCAGAGCGCCGACACCGTATTGCCCACCACGCAGGACCAGGGCTGGGCCAGCGGGCTGGTGGGCACGGCGAACAGCAGCACGGCCGTGGCACCCAGTGGCGCGAACAGGCGCAGGGGAAGATCCCAGGTGCCCGCATGCGCCAGCCAGACCAGGGCCGTGGCCAGCCCCATGCCCACGATGGAGCCCATGGCCACGCGCCACATGTCCGCAGGCGCGGGGCGTGGCACCACCGGCCCCCATGCTTTTCTGTTCCAGCCCATGGCCTTGTTGTCTTTTTGTCTTTGCCTGCGCGGCCCCGGGGGAGGGCTGCAAAAGCGCGTCATTTTAGGAAGGGACGCCGCTCTTGCTGGCAGCATGGGCTTTGCACCCTTTCGGTGCGGCGCGCCTGCCGGCTCAGTCCACCACGGACTGGTACACGCCCTCGCGCATCACCCAGCGGTAGGGAATGCGCTGGGCCATGGACTGCATCATGAGGATGGCGAACAAATCCTCCTTCGGGTCCACCCAGAAGAAGGTGCCGTAGATGCCGCTCCACGAGAAATCGCCCACGCTGCCCGGCAGCGGGTTGAGGCCGGGCGCCGTGCGCACCGCAAAGCCCAGGCCAAAGCCCTGGCCCACCTCGGGCGAGGGCAGCTGGGCGCCGAAATACGCCATGTCCGGTCCCATGCGCACGCTGGCGGGCAGGTGGTTGGTGGTCATCAGCTCCACGGTCTTGCGAGAGACCAGGCGCACGCCGTCCAGCGTGCCGCCGTTGCACCAGAACAGGCACAGCCGCGCATAGTCGGCCATGGTCGAGACCATGCCGCCGCCGCCCGACTCGAACATCATGGCGCGCGTGACCGGGGGGATGGGCGGCATCTGTTTCTGCGGCCCTTCGGGCTGGGGCCGCGCGGCGCGTGCGATCTCGCTGTCGGGCGCATGAAAGCCCGTGTCGGCCATGCCCAGCGGCCCGGTGATGTGCTCGCGCACGAAGGCGGCCAGCGTCTGGCCGCTGACCACCTCGACCACGCGGCCCAGCACGTCGGTGGACATGCCGTATTCCCAGGTCTCGCCGGGCTGGGCCACCAGCGGCAGCTGCGCGAGCCTGGTGATGAACTGCGCATTGGTGAACTTGCCGCTGAACAGGCCCGCATCCAGGTACATCTTCTTGACGGGGTGTTCGGTGCCGGCGAATCCATAGGGAATGCCGGAGGTGTGGCGCAGCAGGTCCTGCAGCGTGATGGGCCGCGCCAGCGGCGCGCGCTCCAGGCCCACGCGCAGCGCGGCCAGCTCGGGCAGGTACTGCTCCACAGGCTCGATGATGGACAGCCGCCCCTGCTCGGCCAGCATCATGATGGCCAGCGAGGTGATGGGCTTGCTCATGGAGGCGATGCGGAAGATGGCATCAGGCCGCATGGCCGTGCCGGCCTCGGGGTCCAGCAGGCCGAAGCTCTCCAGGTAGGCCAGCTTGCCGCGCCGTGCCACCAGGGCCACGGCGCCCGGGATCTCGCCGGTGTCCACGCCGCGCTGCAGCCGGGCCGACAGGCGCGCCAGGCGCGCGCTGCCCAGGCCCACGGTTTCAGGGGAGTCGGCCCAGGGCAGGCCGGGGATGTGCAGGCGGTCGGTGCTGGCGGTCATGGAGTCTCCTGTGGTGTGCGCCGATTGTTCCGGCAGATGGCTTGGTGCGCTGTTGGCTGCGGGACAGCGGCGTGCGGGTGCAGCGGGCATGCCGCCGCTAAACTGGCCCGCAGGAGACAACAACACCATGAAGCAGATCATTCTGGCCGCCGCAGCCTGCGCGGCCGCCGCCTTGGCCATGCCGGCCAGCGCCGCCTATCCCGACAAGCCCATCCGCCTGATCGTGCCCTTCCCGCCCGGGCAGGCCACGGACATCTTTGCGCGCGCGCTGGCTGAAAAGCTCGCCCAGAAGCTGGGCCAGCCGCTGGTGGTGGAGAACAAGGCCGGGGCCGGCAGCAACATCGGCAGCGAGCAGGTGGTGCGCAGCCCGGCCGACGGCTACACGCTGCTCGTGGCCGGCAGTGCCATGGCCGTGAACCAGACGCTGTACAAGAAGGTGAATTTCGACCCGCGCACCGACCTGTTGGGCATCACGCTGATCGCCAAGGTGCCGCTGGTGTTCCTGGCGCACCCGGGTGCGGGCATCCAATCCATGAAAGATCTGGTGGACAAGGCGCGTGCCGAGCCGGGCCGCTGGAACTACGCCAGCGCCGGCATCGGCGGCACCCAGCACCTGAGCGCCGAGATGGTCAAGGCGCGCGCCAAGATACAGATAGAGCACATCCCCTACAAGGGCAGCGGCCCCGCGCAGGCGGACTTCGTGGGCGGCCAGGTGCCGCTGATGGTGGATTCGGTGACGGCCGCCCTGCCCAATATCCAGGCGGGCAAGGCCGTGCCGCTGGGCGTGACCTCCAGCGCCCGCTCCAGCCAGCTGCCCGAGGTGCCGGCCATTGCCGAATCGGGCCTGCCCGAGTTCCGGGGCTTCGAGGCCGTGGGCTGGCTGGGCCTGATGGCGCCCAAGGGCACGCCGCAGGAAGTGATAGACCGGCTCAACCGAGAGGCCGTGGCCATCCTGCGCAGCCCCGAGATGCGCAAGTTCATCAGCGACCGGGGCTCGGAAGCCGCACCCACCACACCCCGCGAGATGGATGCCTTCGTGGCCTCCGAGATCACGCAGTGGGGCCAGGCCGTGCGGCAGTCGGGCGCCTCGGTGGATTGAGGCAGGCGCCCCCCCGGAGCGTGTGGGGGCGCCCGCTGCGGCCGGTCAGGCCAGCTTGGCCTTGAGCAGCTCGTTGACCTGCGCCGGGTTGGCCTTGCCCTTGGAAGCCTTCATGACCTGGCCGACCAGGGCGTTGAAGGCCTTGTCCTTGCCTGCGCGGTACTGCTCCACGTTGGCCGGGTTGGCGGCGATCACCTCGTCGATGATCTTCTCCATGGCGCCCGTGTCGTTCATCTGCTTGAGGCCCTTGGCCTCGATGATGGCATCGACATCGCTGCCTTCACCGCTCCACAGCGCCTCGAACACCTGCTTGGCGGCGTTGTTGGAGATGGTGCCGTCGCCGATGCGCTGGATCAGCGCGGCCAGCTGGGCGCTGGAGACCTTGGCGGCCTCCATGCCGATTTCCTCGGTGTTCAGGCGGCGCGAGATCTCGCCCATGATCCAGTTGCTGGCCAGCTTGGGCGCATTGCAGGCCCGGGCCGTGTCCTCGAAGTAGGCGGCCATGGCCTGGCTTTGCGTCAGCGTGGTGGCGTCGTACTCGGGCAGGGCGTACTGCTCGACAAAGCGCGCGGCCATGGCGCGCGGCAGCTCGGGCATGTCGGCCCTGACCTGTTCCACCCACTCGGGCGCGACCACCAGCGGCGGCAGGTCCGGGTCGGGGAAGTAGCGGTAGTCGGCCGCGTCTTCCTTGGTGCGCATGGAGCGCGTCTCGCCCGTGTCGGGGTCGAACAGCACGGTGGCCTGCTGGATGCGGCGGCCGTCCTCGATTTCCTCGATCTGCCAGCGGATCTCGTAGTCGATGGCCAGCTGCATGTTCTTGAAGCTGTTCAGGTTCTTGATCTCGCGGCGCGTGCCCAGCGGCTGGCCGGGCTTGCGCACGGAGACGTTGGCGTCGCAGCGAAAGCTGCCTTCCTGCATGTTGCCGTCGCAGATGCCGATCCAGGTCACGATCTGGTGCAGCGTCTTGGCGTATGCCACGGCTTCTTCCGTGCTGCGGATGTCGGGCTCGGTCACGATCTCCAGCAGCGGCGTGCCGGCGCGGTTCAGATCGATGCCCGACTGGCCGATGAAGTCCTCGTGCAGCGACTTGCCGGCGTCTTCCTCCAGGTGGGCGCGCACCAGGCGGATGGTCTTCTTCTCGTCGCCGAGGAAGAAGGACACTTCGCCGCCCTGGACCACGGGAATCTCGAACTGCGAGATCTGGTAGCCCTTGGGCAGGTCGGGGTAGAAGTAGTTCTTGCGCGCGAAGATGCTGCGCGGCGCAATGTGCGAGCCCAGCGCCAGGCCGAGCCGGATGGCGCACTCGACGGCCTTTTTGTTCATCACCGGCAGCGTGCCGGGCAGTGCCATGTCCACGGCGCAGGCCTGGGTGTTGGGCTCGGCGCCGAAGGCGGTGCTGGCGCGGCTGAAGATCTTGGACTGGGTGGCCAGCTGGGCGTGGGTCTCGAAGCCGATGACGACTTCATAGCCCTGGATGAGTTTCGCGGTCATGGGGTCTCAGATGCCCTTCGGAGCTTGAAGGTGAAAGTCGGTGGCCTGCTGGAAGCGGTGGGCGGCGTTGAGCAACTGGCCTTCCTTGAAGTAGTTGCCGATCAGCTGCAGGCCCACGGGCATGCCGGCCTCGCCAAAGCCTGCGGGCACGCTCATGCCGGGCAGGCCGGCCAGCGATGCGGGCAGCGTGAAGATGTCGGCCAGGTAGTTGGCCAGCGGGTCGCTCTTTCCGCCCAGCTGCCAGGCCACGGTGGGCGCGGCGGGGCCGGCGATCACGTCGCACTGCTGGAAGGCGGCCTGGAAGTCGTCGGCGATCATGCGGCGGATCTTCTGCGCCTGCAGGTAGTAGGCGTCGTAGTAGCCCTCGGACAGCACATAGGCGCCGATCATGATGCGGCGCTTGACCTCGTCGCCGAAGCCTTCGGCACGGGTCTTCTTGTACATGTCCACCAAGTCCGTGTAGTTCTTGGCGCGGTGGCCGAACTTCACGCCATCGAAGCGCGACAGGTTGGACGATGCCTCGGCCGGGGCCAGGATGTAGTACACGGGAATCGACAGCTCGGTGCGGGGCAGCGAGATGGGCACCAGGCGGGCGCCCAGCTTCTCGTATTCCTTGAGCGCGCCATCCACGGCGGCGCGCACGTCGGCCGACAGGCCTTCGCCGAAGAACTCGGCGGGGATGCCGATGCGCAGGCCTTCGATGCCGTCGTTCAGGCGGGCCGTGAAGTCCTCTGCGGGCACGTCCAGGCTGGTGGAGTCGCGGTCCAGGTCGGGGCCGCACATCTCGGACAGCAGCAGGGCGCAGTCCTCGGCGCTCTTGCCCATGGGACCGGCCTGGTCCAGGCTGGAGGCGAAGGCGATCATGCCGTAGCGGCTGGCGCGGCCATAGGTGGGCTTGATGCCCGTGATGCCGCAAAACGATGCGGGCTGGCGGATGGAGCCGCCCGTGTCGGTGCCGGTGACGGCGGGCGCCAGGCCGGCGGCCACGGCCACGGCCGAGCCGCCCGAGGAGCCGCCGGGCACGCGGTCCGTGTTCCAGGGGTTGCGCACGGGCGCGGGGGCGTCGAAGCCCACGGGCGCGATGGCCGAGTTCTCGTTGGCCGAGCCCATGGCGAATTCATCGCAGTTGAGCTTGCCCAGCGTCACGGCGCCGGCCTCGGCCAGGCGCGTCACCACGGTGGCGTCGAAGGGCGAGCGGTAGCCGGCCAGCATCTTGCTGGAGGCCGTGGTCGGGAAGTCGCGCGTGACGAAGATGTCCTTGTGCGCAATGGGCACGCCAGCCAGGCGGCCGCCCTTGCCCTGGGCAATCAGGGCGTCGGCAGCGCGGGCCTGGGCCAGGGTGGCCTCTTCGTCGATGCTGACGAAGGCGCCCAGGTTCTGGTGCGCCTGGGCGCGGGCCAGGAAATGCTGGGCGGCTTCGACGGCGCCGAGCTTGCGCTCGCGCAGCAGGGCCGACAGGGCCGACACGCCGAGCGTGTGCAGATCAGTGGTTTGCTGGGTCATGTATGGGGTGCGGAAAACGGGGACGGATGCCAGTGACGAGGGCGCGCGGCGCTTACTCGATCACCTTGGGGACCAGGAACAGGCCGCGCTCGACGGCCGGTGCGCTGCGCTGGTTGGCGTCGCGCTGGTCGGGCTCGCTGGCAATGTCCTCGCGCAGACGCAGGGCAATGTCCTGGATGGCGGCGACCGGATGTGACAGCGGGCTGACGCCTGAAGTATCCACAGCCTGCATCTTCTCCACGATGCCGAAAAAATCATTGAGCTGGCCTAGCATGCGCTCACTCTCGGTGGAGGAGAGCTCAAGTCGTGCCAGGTTCGCGATGCGTGCGATGTCTTGTGCGTTCAGTGCCATAGGATTTTTGAAGGGGGCAACGGGATGTAAACCCGTATTTCAAGCCCCGGCAGTAGAAGTTATTCACAGGGGATACGGTATTATCTCGGCTTTGCCGCAATACCCTCTCCGAGCCGGTCATTGTGCGAAAAGCCAACCCCATCCAGACTCCCTAACTTTCATCCCGGCGATGGCAGGCCGACGAGCATGCCGTGCCTGAGAGGACTCTCGTAATGTTCGGAGCTTTCCGTCGGTATTTCTCCACCGACCTTGCCATTGATCTTGGCACAGCCAACACCCTGATTTTCGCCCGCGACAAGGGCATTGTTCTGGACGAACCCTCCGTTGTCGCGATCCGCCACGAAGGCGGGCCGCACGGCAAGAAGGTGATCCAGGCGGTGGGCCGCGAGGCCAAGGCCATGCTGGGCAAGGTGCCCGGCAACATCGAGGCCATCCGCCCGATGAAGGACGGCGTGATTGCCGACTTCGTCATCACGGAGCAGATGATCAAGCAGTTCATCAAGATGGTGCATCCGCGCTCGGTGCTCACGCCCAGCCCGCGCATCATCATCTGCGTGCCCTGCGGCTCCACCCAGGTCGAGCGCCGCGCCATCAAGGACGCGGCCGAGGCGGCAGGCGCCACCTCCGTCTACCTGATCGAGGAACCCATGGCTGCCGGCATCGGCGCCGGACTGCCGGTGTCCGAGGCGTCGGGCTCCATGGTGGTGGACATCGGTGGCGGCACCACCGAAGTCGGCGTCATCTCCCTGGGCGGCATGGTCTACAAGGGCTCCGTGCGCGTGGGCGGCGACAAGTTTGACGAAGCCATCATCAGCTACATCCGCCGCAACTACGGCATGCTGATCGGCGAGCCCACAGCCGAGTCCATCAAGAAGAACATCGGCTCGGCCTTCCCCGGCTCCGAAGTCAAAGAGATGGAAGTCAAGGGCCGCAACCTCTCCGAAGGCGTGCCGCGCAGCTTCACCATCTCGTCCAACGAGGTGCTGGAAGCCCTGACCGATCCGCTCAACCAGATCGTCAGCGCCGTCAAGAACGCGCTGGAGCAGACACCGCCCGAGCTGGGCGCCGACATTGCCGAGCGCGGCATGATGCTCACCGGCGGCGGCGCGCTGCTGCGTGACCTGGACCGCCTGCTGGCCGAAGAAACCGGCCTGCCCGTGCTGGTGGCCGAAGAGCCGCTGACCTGCGTGGTGCGCGGCTGCGGCATGGCGCTGGAGACCATGGACCGCCAGGGCAGCATCTTCACCAGCGACTGATGCGGCGCAGGCCGGGGCCCGTTGTCGCGGGCCCGGGGCCGCAGCCGTCTGACTGCAACGATTTTTCTCCCCCTTCCGTGGTGACCTGCATGCTTGCCCTGCCTTCCTTCGCACCGGGACCGGCCCGTGCTTTCCAGGCTGCAGCAAGTGCGGCAGGGCAGGCCCTGCCACGCGGGAGGGCGGCATGAATCCCAATACCCTGGACCACTCGGCGCCCTCGCTGTTCAAGCGGCGGCCCTCGCGGGTCTCGCAACTGGCCCTGTACAGCGCCCTGGCGCTGTTCCTGATGGTGGCCGACGCGCGTTTCAGGATCACCGATCCCGTGCGAGTGGCCGTGGCCACCGTGCTGTACCCCGTGCAATGGGTGATGCTCAAGCCGGTGCAGGCCGTGCACGACGCCAGCCGCTACCTGGGCTCGCTGGACGATGCCCAGGCCCGCGAACAGGCCGCGCGCAAGGAACTGGTGGCCATGGCCCAGCGTGCATCGCTGGCCGACGAGCTGATCCAGGAAAACGACCACCTGCGCGAGCTGCTGCAACTGCGCGATCGCCTCACCACGCCCGGCACCGCTGCCGAGGTGGTCTACGACAGCCCCGACCTCTATACGCGCCGCGTGGTCATCGACCGCGGCCAGGTGGATGGCATCGACCAGGGCTCGCCCGTGCTCGATGAAAAGGGCGTGGTCGGCCAGGTCACGCGCGTGTATCCGCTGCGTGCCGAGGTCACCCTGCTCATCGACCGCGACCAGGCCATTCCCGTCTTCAATCCGCGCACCGGCGCGCGCAGCGTGGCCTATGGCGATCCGTCGCCGCTGCGCACCGGCGGCATCGAGCTGCGCTTCATGCCCAGCAATGCCGATGTTCAGGAAGGCGACCTGCTGACCACCAGCGGCGTCGATGGCCTGTACCCGCCGGGCCTGCCCGTGGCCAAGGTGGTCTCGGTGGAGCGCCGCGCCGACTCGGCCTTCTCGCGCATCTACTGCGAGCCCGTGGGCCGCGTGCAGGGCGTGCGCCACGTCGTGGTGCTCAAGCCGCTGGACCGCGCCACCCACCCCGAGGCCGAAGGCGCCGCAGAACCCCTGCGCGCCGGCAAGGGCAAGGAAAAAGACAAGGGCAAGGAAAAAGACAAGGCCAAGGACGGCAAGGGCAAGGAAGCCTCCAAGGACGGCAAGGCCGGCAAGACAGATGCACCGGCCACGCCTGCCGCACCTGCCGCTCCCGCCGCACCCGCCTCCGCCAGGAAGGAGCCCGCATGATCATGCCGCGCGGCCAGCAGCTGCTGCTGCCGGTCAACCCCCTGTTCATCGTCGTCAGCCTGCTGGCGGCGCTGGCACTCAACATGCTGCCGCTGGGCCGCCAGGCCTGGCAGCCCGACCTGCTGATGGTGCTGCTGGCCTTCTGGGCGCTGAACCAGCCCCAGCGCGTGGGCATGGGCGTGGCCTTTTTGCTGGGCCTGTGCATGGATGTGGACCGCTCCTCCCTGCTGGGCCAGCATGCGCTGGCCTATGCGCTGCTGGTGTTCGCGGCCGGCGCCATGGGCCGGCGCCTGTCCTGGTTCTCCACGCCCGTGCAGGCGCTGCACCTGCTGCCCCTGTTCGCCGTGGTGCATGGCCTGCAGGTGCTGCTGCGCATGCTGGCCGGCGGCATCGTGCCCGGCCCGCTGGTGGTGGTGGCCCCCCTGATCGAGGCCCTGCTGTGGCCCCTGGTCAGCGGCCTGCTGCTGGCGCCGCAGCGCCGTCCGCCGGACAGTGACGAGAACCGTCCTCTGTGAGGCTTGACGCGTGATGGAAATCCGCAATACAGAAGCCGAGCTGCAGCGATTCAGGCTGCGCACATGGGTGATGAGCGTGGTGGTGCTGCTGGCCTTCGGGCTGGTGGTGGCGCGGCTGCTGGTGCTGCAGGTGCAGCGCCATGAGGAGCTGGCCGAGCGCGCCGAAAGCAATCGCACGGCCGTGGTGCCCATCGTGCCCAACCGGGGCCAGATCCTGGACCGCAACGGCGTGGTGCTGGCCACCAACTACTCGGCCTATACGCTGGAGATCATGCCCTCGCGCGCGGGCAACCTTGAAGAGACCATCGACGGCCTGGCCGAGATCGTCGAGATCACGCCGCGCGACCGCCGCAAGTTCAAGCGCCTGGTGGATGATTCCCGCAGCTTCGACTCCCTGCCCATCCGCACGCGCCTGACCGATGACGAGGTCGCGCGCTTCGCCGCGCAGCGCTACCGCTTCCCGGGCGTGGACATCAAGGCGCGGCTGTTCCGCACCTACCCCATGCAGGACACGGCCAGCCACGTCATCGGCTACATCGGCCGCATCAACCAGCGCGAGAAAGAGGCGCTGGAAGACTCCGACGACGCCGCCAACTACCGGGGCACCGACGTCATCGGCAAGCTGGGCGTGGAGCAGAGCTACGAAACCGACCTGCACGGCCAGACCGGCTGGGAAGAGATGGAAACCTCGGCCGGCGGCCATGCCGTGCGCAAGCTCGGCAGCCGCCCCGCCACGCCGGGCGACAGCCTGGTGCTGTCGCTGGACATCAAGCTGCAGCGCATGGTGGAGGAGCTGTACGGCGACCGCCGTGGCGCCCTGGTGGCCATCGATCCGCGCAGCGGCGAGCTGCTGGCCATGGTCAGCCGCCCGACCTTCGACCTGAATCTCTTCGTCGATGGCATCGACCAGGAAAGCTGGGCCGCGCTCAACGAATCCATCAACCGCCCGCTGCTCAACCGCGCGCTGCGGGGCACCTATCCGCCGGGCTCCACCTACAAGCCCTTCATGGCGATTGCCGCGCTGGAGTCGGGCAAGCGCCGCCCCGACACCACCATCATGGACAACGGCAGCTGGACCTTCGGCGGCCATACCTTCCGCTCGGGCCACCCCAACGGGCCGACCAATCTGCGCCGCTCCATCATCAAGTCGTCCAACGTGTACTACTACATGCTGGCCAACGACATGGGCGTGGACATGATCCACGACTACATGAAGCCGCTGGGCTTCGGCCAGATCACCGGCATCGACGTGCGCGGCGAGGCGCGCGGCGTGCTGCCCAGCACCGAGTGGAAGCGCAACACCTACAAGCGGCCCGAGCAGAAGAAGTGGTACGCGGGCGAGACCATCTCGCTGGGCATCGGCCAGGGCTACAACAACTTCACCATCCTGCAGCTGGCCAACGCCATGTCCACGCTGGCGGCCAAAGGCGTCAAGCACCGGCCCCACCTGGCCGTGGGACGTGTCGATGCCGTGACGCAGCAGTTCTCGGCCATCAACAAGGACCCCGGCACCAGCATGGGCTACAAGCCAGAGAACGTGGAAGCCGTGCGCGCCGCCGTGGCCGCCGTGACGGTGGAGGGCACCTCGCGCGGCATCTTCGGCAACGCGCCCTACACCTCCACCGGCAAGACCGGCACGGCCCAGGCCGTGGGCGTGCGCCAGAACGAGAAGTACAACGCCTCCCGCCTGTCCGAGTTCCAGCGCGACCACTCGCTGTACATCGCCTACGCGCCGGCCGACAACCCCACCATCGCCGTCGCCGTCATCGTGGAGAACGCCGGCTTTGGCGCCGCCGCCGCCGCGCCGCTGGCACGCCGCGTGTTCGACTACTGGCTGCTGGGCCGCTACCCCAGCCTGGAGGACATGGCCGCCATGCGCAAGGGCCAGGCCGGCGTGCCCATAGGCGCCCCGCGCCGCGTCTCCGAAATCACGCTGGACGCAGAAACCGTGAACCTGCCCGGCCTGCCGCGCTACGAGCCGCCCGAGGCATCGGCGCCCGTGGCATCCAACCGCGCTGCCGCTCTGCCGCCGCCGTCTGCTGGCGAGCTGGAGGATTGAGAAAGCAAAAGAGCCGGCATTGCCGGCTCTTTGTTTTCTTGAGCAGCCTGCGTGCGCAGGCCCAGGCCTCAATGCCCCATGCGCCCGATGAACGCCGCGATCCGCTCGCTGGCCGGGTTGCCGAAGAACTCGGCCGGTGGGGCCTCGTGGGCGATGCAGCCCTGGTCGAAGAACATCACGCGGTCGGCGACTTCGCGGGCGAAGCCCATTTCGTGGGTGACCACGATCATGGTCATGCCGCCGCGTGCCAGCTCGCGCATCACGTCCAGCACTTCCTGCACCATCTCCGGGTCCAGCGCGCTGGTGGGCTCGTCGAACAGCATCACCTGCGGCTCCATGGCCAGGGCGCGGGCAATGGCCACGCGCTGCTGCTGGCCGCCCGACAGCTGCCACGGGTACTTGTGGGCATGGGCCTGCATGCCCACGCGCTCCAGCAGGGCCATGGCCTTGGCATTGGCCTGGGCGCGCGGCGTTTTGTGGATGCGGCGCGGCGCCAGGGTCACGTTGTCCAGCACCGTCATGTGGCCGAACAGATTGAACTGCTGGAACACCATGCCCACTTCGCAGCGCTGCTTTTGCAGCGTGGCTTCGTTGTCGGTGACTTCGACGCCGTCGATGGTGATGCGCCCGCCGTCGTGCGGCTCCAGCCGGTTGATGGCGCGCAGCAGCGTGGACTTGCCCGAGCCCGAGGCGCCGATGATCACCGTCACCTCGCCCGTGCAGAACTGCGTGGAAACGCCCTTGAGCACCTGGTGGCTGCCGAAGGACTTGGTGACCTTCTCGGCCACGATGTAGGGCATGCCCCGTGCCAGCTTGTCGGCGCTCATTTGTGGCGGCCCTCCACGTCGAAGCGGTACTCCACGGCAGCCGTGACCTGGGTCACCAGCGTGGTCAGCACCAGGTAGGTCACGCCCACGGTGACCAGGGTCTCCACGGGCTGGAAGGTGGCCGACTGGATGCGGTTGCCCACATTGGTCAGCTCCACCACGCCGATGGCGTACGCCAGCGACGAATCCTTGAGCAGGGCGACGAAGTTGCTCACCAGCGGCGGCAGCGAGATCTTGAAGGCCTGCGGGAACACCACGTCCATGAAGACGCAGATGCGCGGCAGGCCCAGGGCGCGTGCGGCCTCGGCCTGGCCGCGCGGCACGGCCTGCAGGCCGGCGCGCACGGCTTCGGCGTTGTAGGCGCCCACGTTCAGCGCCAGCGCAATGCAGGCAGCTGCGAAGTCGGGCAGGTTCAGGCCCGGGATCAGCACCGGCAGCGCGAAGTAGATGAACAGGATCTGCACCAGCAGCGGCGTGCCGCGGATCGCCCAGACATAAAAGCCCGCGGCCCAGCGCAGGGCGGCCGTGCGTGAGGTGCGCGCCAGCGCGGCGGCGATGCCCAGCACCAGGCCGGCGGCGCCGCTGACCAGCGTCAGGTACAGCGTGGTGCGCGCGCCTTCGGCGAAGGTGTCGGCATTGGAGCCTATGGGCTCGGGCAGCAGGGACAGCAGTTGCCCCAGCAGCGAAACCACGAGCACCATCAGCAGCAGGGCCGTGACCAGGGTGGCGTTGCTGCGCTGCGAGCGGCTCCAGTGGGCGGGCCAGAGGACGGTAAGCATAGGTGGGCTAGAAACAAAAAGGCGCCCTGCAAGTGGGCGCCGGTCGGGCAGATCTGCCCGGGGCCTCAGTCAGGGCAGCGGATGTCTTCGTGGAAGTATTTCTGCGACAGCTTGGCGTAGCTGCCGTCGGCCAGGGCTTCCTTGAAGGCCTTGTTCCAGGCATCGGCCAGCGACTTGTTGTCCTTGGCCACGGCGGCGGCAATGCGCTCGACCAGCAGCAACTCGCCCTGCTTGAGCTGGGCATTGGGGTTCTTTTGCTGCAGCTCCTTGGCGATGAAGCGTTCGGTCACCCAGGCGTCCACCCGCTTGGACAGCAGCGCATTGCGGGCTGCCTCGTTGGTGGGGAAGTTGACCAGGCGCTTGATGCCGGGCAGGTTCTTCTCCATGTACTGCATATAGGTGGTGCCGGTCTGCACCGACACCGTCTTGCCCGCCAGGTCCTTGGCCGAGCGGATGGCCGGGTCCAGCGACATCACGATGGCGCCAGAGCAGTAGTGGGGCTGGGTGAAGGTCACGGCCTTCTCGCGCTCGGGCGTGATGCCGTGCGAGGAGATCACCAGGTCCCAGCGGTCCTGCTGCAGGCCGGTGAGCAGGGCGTCGAAGCTGATGGTCTTCCACTCGTACTTCACGCCCATCTTGGCGGCCATCATCTGGGCCAGCTCGACTTCGAAGCCGGTCAGCTGCTTGCCCTCGAAATGGGCGAAGGGCGCGTAGTAGCCCTCGGTGGCCAGGCGCAGCGTGCCTTCCTTCTGGATGGCTTCGAAGGGGCGGGCCTGAACGCCGGCGGCGGTCCACAGGGCCAGCGCGGCGGCGGCGATGACGGTAAAGCGTTTCATGGAACTCCTGGGCTGTCGCTCAAGACCTGACCCCGGCGCCGCAGCATGAAGAAAGCGCCAAGGCACGCATCAGTGCATGGGCCATGGACGGCGGGGCCGGTTTTTTGCGGCTGGTCGGCTGGTCGGGTACGGCCGCTGGCAGGGGTGCGACATGCACCAGCCGCCGCAGCTCAAGGCGAAAAGTCGGCAATTATAGAAGGTTGCCGTCGCCAACGCCGATGGCAGGTGTTGCGAACGCCGCTGGCCCGTGCTCAGGCGATGAAGGCGTCGTAGCCGGTCTTGAGGATCAGCAGGCTCACCACGCCGATGAAAATGCCGCGCACAAAGCCCGTTCCATGGCGCAGGGCCATGTGCGTGCCCAGCATGGCGCCCAGCACATTGGCCACCGCCATGGGCACAGCCAGGTGCCACCAGATATGGCCCTTGAGCGCGAACAGCGCCAGCGCAGCCAGGTTGGTGGCCATGTTCAGCAGCTTGGCCGAGGCCGATGCGTTCAGGAAGTCATAGCCCATCAGCCGCACGAACAGGAACACGAAGAAGCTGCCCGTGCCGGGGCCGAAGAAACCGTCGTAGAAGCCAATCAACAGGCCGATGGCGCAGGCGATCAGCGTCTCGGCGCGGCCCGAATAGTGCGGCGTGTGGTGGCGGCCCATGTCCTTGCGCGCCAGCGTGTAGACCAGCACGCCCAGCAGCACCAGCGGCAGCAGCCGGCGCAGGAAATCGGGGGAGATCTGCGTGACGGCCCAGGCGCCCGCAAAGGAGCCCGCCATGCCCACGCAGGCCGCCGGCATCATCGCGCGCCAGGGCAACTGCACCTTGCGGCCGTACTGCCAGGTGGACATGGCCGTGCCCCAGACCGAGGCGCTCTTGTTGGTGCCCAGCAGCGTGGCGGGCGGTGCGGTGGGGAAGGTGGCGAACAGCGCGGGCAGCAAGATGAGGCCCCCGCCGCCCACGATGGCGTCCACGAAGCCGGCCAGCATCGAGGCCAGCGAGACGATGATCCATTCCATAGGGCGGCGATTGTCGCACCGCCCAGGTGCCGCAGCAGGCTGGCCGCAGGCATAAAAAAAGCGCCGGACTTGCCGGCGCTCTGGGAAATGCATCTTGAGATGCTATTTATGAATGTTGATCTGGTTGTGTACGAGTTGTCTCCTCGGCCCCTCTTGTGCAGCACTGTGGTGCCGCGAGAGTGGGTGGACTTTAATGGTCGCACCTGGGTGGTGCATCGGGGATTTCCCGCAGTTACCGCAAAAGTGCGGGATTGCACCAGCAAAGGGCTGGAGCGATGATTGTCGGTTGCCGGACGTTCAGCGCATGCGCAGCACCAGCTTGCCGAAAGCACCCCGCTCCAGATGCTCCAGGGCTGCCGGCAGATCGGCCAGCGCGTATTCGCTGTCGATCACAGGTTGCAGCTTCAGCCAGTCCACGGCACGCACCAGATCCTGCAGCGCACGCCGGTGTGCCACGCCGATGCCCTGAACGGTGGCGCGCCCCAGCAGCAGCGGATAGACCGAGCCGCGCAGCTCATCGCCCTGCAGATTGCCGATCACCGACACGCGGCCGCCCTGTGCCAGGGCCGATAGCGAGCGGCCGAAGTTATCCCCCCCGGCCAGTTCCAGCACATGGTCGGCGCCACGTCCTCCCGTGAGGGCGCGCACTTCGGCGGCCCAGTCGGGCGTGCGGTGGCGGTGGATGCCGTGGTCTGCACCCAGCTGCGCAGCCCGCGCCAGCTTGTCGTCGCTGCCCGAAACCACCACCACGCGCGCACCCTGGGCATGGGCAATCTGCATGGCGAACAGCGCCACGCCGCCCGTGCCCATGATGACCACGGTGTCGCCGGGCCGCGTGGGCGCGGACTCGGCCAGCGCGAACCAGGCGGTTGCGCCCGCGCACGTCAGGGTGCTGGCCTGCGCAAAGTCCAGCCGAAGGGGCGCGGCGACCAGGTTGTCTTCGCCCAGCACCACGTATTCCGACAGCATGCCCGGCCCGGGCGAGCCCAGCGGCAGGCTGGTGCGCGGCTGCACGCCGTCCTGCCAGCCGGCGAAGAAGGTGCTGATCACGGCGTCGCCAACCGCGAACTCCGAGACGCCGGGGCCGAGGGCGACCACCTCGCCAGCCATGTCCGAGCCGGGCACCAGGGGCAGGGTCGGCACCATGCCCATGCCATCGCGCAGGATCAGCAGATCGCGGTAGTTCAGCGATGCCGCATGCACGCGCACCAGTACCTGGCCCCGCCCGGGCTCGGGAATGGGTACTTGCACCAGCTGCAGGTTTTCATGGCCCAGAGCGGGCAGTTGCCATTGCTGCATGAATGGGGAAGACGCAGGCACGGTCATGGAAGGCGGTCCTTTCGAGGCAGGTATCAAACAGGACTTCAGTCTATTGATTCCCTCATAATTGCATTGATTCAATTGAGGCTATGGTTTGTAGAATTTATGGAACCAATTGCAAATGACAGGCTGGCAGGCGTCAGCGCTTTCGTCGCCTCTGCCGAGGCCGGCAGCTTCGCCCAGGCGGCCGAGCGCCTGGGCCTTACGCGCTCGGCTGTTGGCAAGGCCGTTGCGCGGCTGGAAGAGCGCCTGGGCGCGCGGCTGTTCGTGCGCACCACGCGCAGCCTGGGGCTGACCGAGGACGGCCAGATGTTCTACGAGCGCTGCGCGCAGGCGCTGGAGGACCTGGATGCCGCCCGGCACATGCTGGAAGCCGGGCGGCGGGAAGTGGTGGGCCGGCTGCGCATCAGCGCACCCGTGGTCTTCGGCCGCCACCACGTGGCCCCCTTGCTGCTGGAGCTGGCGCAGCTGCATCCGCGCCTGCGCATCGAGGCCAGCTTCACCGACCGCCAGCTGGACTTCGCCGATGACGGCATCGACCTGGCCATACGTAGCGGGGAACTGCCTGACAGCGACTGGCTGGTTGCGCGGCGCCTTGGCATGCAAACCATGGTGCTGTGCGCATCACCCGCCTATCTGCAGGCCCATGGCGCGCCGCGCAGCGTGGCCGACCTGGCCGGGCATCGCTGTATTGCCTATATGCGCAGCGGCCGCGCTGCCCCCTGGTGGCTGGCCGGTGAGGATGGGTCGCTGGCCGCGCCCGTGCTGGAGCCGGCGCTGGGCTTTGACGACATAGAGACCATCGCCACGGCCACGCTGCAGGGCGCGGGCCTGGCCCACATGCCGCTGTGGCGGGTGCGCAGTGCGCTGGACAGCGGAGCGCTGGTGCGCCTGCTGCCCGACGTACCGGCCGCGCGCATTCCCCTGCATGTGCTGTGGCCGCGCACGCGCTTTCTGCCCTACCGGCTGCGCGTGACCATCGATGCGCTGCTGGCGGCGATTCCGCCGCTGCTGCAGGAGCAGTCCTAGGCGGCCAGCGCCACGGCCGGTTCCGTGCTCTCCCGTGCGGTCTCCTGGCCCTGCCCCTGCCGGTCCGCAAGAATCCAGCCGGCGGCCTTCTCCGCCATCATCAGCGTGGGGCTGTTGGTGTTGCCGCTGGTGATGCGCGGCATGGCGCCTGCATCGATCACGCGCAGCCCCTGTACGCCGCGCACGCGCAGGCGGCTGTCCAGCACGGCCATGGGGTCGTCGGCGCGGCCCATCTTCGTGGTTCCCACGGGGTGGAAGATGGTGGTGGCGATGTCGCCGGCCAGGCGCGCCAGATCCTCGTCGCTCTGGTACTGCACGCCGGGCTTCCATTCCTCGGGCGCGAAGCGCGCCAGTGCGCTCTGGCCGACGATGCGGCGCGTCACGCGCAGGCTGTCGGCGGCCACCTGCCGGTCCTCGGGTGTGGACAGGTAGTGCGGCGCAATGGCCGGCGCCTGGCGGAAGTCCCCGCTGTGGATGCGCACCGTGCCCCGGCTCGTGGGATTGAGGTTGCAGACGCTGGCCGTGAAGGCCGGAAAACCGTGCAGCGGCTCACCGAAGGCGTCCAGCGACAGCGGCTGCACGTGGTACTGGATATTGGGGTGCTCCTGCTGCGGGCTGCTGCGCGTGAAGGCCCCCAGCTGGGAGGGCGCCATGCTCATCGGCCCGCTGCGGCGCAGCAGGTATTCCAGTCCGATGCCGGCCTTGCCCCACAGCGAATTGGCCATGGTGTTCAGCGTGCGCGCGCCCTTGATCTTGTAGACCGAGCGGATCTGCAGATGGTCCTGCAGGTTCTCGCCCACGCCGGGCAGGTCGTGGCGCACGGCAATGCCGTGGTTCTGCAGCAGCGCGCCCGGGCCGATGCCCGACAGCTGCAGGATCTGCGGGGAGTTGACGGCGCCCGCGCACAGCAGCACCTCCTGGCTTGCCTGCACGTTGACCATTTCCGAGCCGGTCCAGACCTGGGCGCCGCTGCAGCGCAGGCCGCCGGCGGGCAGCTGTTCAAACAGCAGCTGGCTGACCTGGGCATGGGTCCACAGCTCGAAATTGGGGCGGCCATAGCAGGTGGGCCGCAGGAAGGCCTTGGCGGTGTTCCAGCGCAGGCCGCCCTTTTGGTTGACCTCGAAGTAGCCCACCCCCTCGTTGCTGCCGCCGTTGAAGTCCTCTGTGGCCGGAATGCCGGCCTGCTGCGCGGCTTCGGCAAAGGCGTCCAGGATGTCCCAGCGCAGGCGCTGCCGCTCCACGCGCCATTCAGCGCTGCCGCCTGTGCCCGTGCCGCCGTGCAGGGCACGAAAGCCCGCATCGGCGTTGCCGCCGGCATCGAGCCGCCAATGGCTTTCATGCTGGCGGAAGGCCGGCAGCACCTGGTCCCAGCGCCAGGCGTCGTCCCCGGTCAGCTCGGCCCAGCCGTCGTAGTCGCGGGCCTGGCCGCGCATGTAGATCATGCCGTTGATGCTGGAGCAGCCGCCCAGCGTCTTGCCGCGCGGATAACGCAGGCTGCGGCCGTTGAGCCCTGCGTCGGGCTCGGTCTGGTAGAGCCAGTCGGTGCGCGGATTGCCGATGCAGTACAGGTAGCCCACGGGGATGTGGATCCAGTGGTAGTCGTCCTTGGCGCCCGCCTCGATCAGCAGCACGCGGCTGCGGCCATCGCGCGAAAGCCGATTGGCCAGGAGGGCGCCCGCCGTGCCGGCGCCGATGACGATGTAGTCGAAGGTGGTGTTGCTCATGGAGATGGGCGGGCGCCCGCTGCGGGCCGGAGCGTCCTTGGGAGCCGGGGTTGGTGCTTCGGCCCATTGTGCGGACGGCATGCGCACTGTCGAGAGGGAAAGCGCGCTGGACTCCTTTTTTTGCAGCATCGCATGCAGCAGTCATGGCTGTCGCGCTGGTTTTTTGATAAAAATTGCACGCGTAGGGCAAAGCTGTCGTGCGCACGGCGTCGCCAGGCAATCTGCGGCCCGCGCCGCTCGGTTATCCTGCGGTCTTGGCTGCAATGCCGCCCGGCCCTGCCCGCGCGCCCCGCCTTCGCAACCCCCAAGGATCTCCCGCACTTGTCTGCCCTCAACAATCCACCCCAATGCAGCCTGCGCCGCGACAACGACGGCCAGTGGGCGTTGCTGACCGGTTCCTGGGGCGCGGCCGAGCTGGGCCGGCGGGCGCAGTGGCGCAAGCTGCGTGCGCAGCTGGCCGATGCCAAGGGCGATGACCTGGGCTGGAACCTCGAAGGGCTGGACTGGCTGGACCACGTGGGCGCGCAGCTGCTGTGGAACCACTGGGGTCGTCGCCTGCCCGCGCGCCTGGCGGCCAGCGATGCGCAGCGCGCCATGCTCGAACGCGTGGGCCGTTTCTCCAAGGAGCCTGCGCCGCCGCCCCCGCGCCTGAACCTGCTGGAGCGCATCGACAGCCTGGGCTGCCTGGTGATCAACGCCTGCGGCCATTTCGCGCAGATGACGCGGCTCATCGGCCAGTTGCTGATCGACCTGCTGCGCTTTGCGCGTGCGCCGCACCGGGGGCCCTGGCGCGACATCTCCGGCCATCTCTATTCCATGGGCGCCACGGCCCTGCCCATCACGGCCCTGGTGGGCTTTCTGATCGGCGTGGTGCTGGCCTACCTTATGGCGCTGCAGCTGCGCCAGTTCGGGGCTGAATCCTTCATCGTCAACATCCTGGGCATCTCGCTGATCCGCGAGCTGGGTCCGCTGCTGGCGGCCATTTTGGTGGCGGGCCGCACGGGCTCGGCCATCACCGCCCAGATCGGCGTCATGCGCGTGACCGAGGAATTGGATGCCATGCAGGTCATGGGCATACCGCACGGCTTTCGCCTGGTGCTGCCGCGCGCGCTGGCGCTGGCCATCGCCATGCCCCTGGTCTCGCTGTGGACCACGCTGGCCGCGCTGGCCGGCGGCATGCTCGCGGCCGACCTCACCATGGGCGTCACGGGCGCCTACTTTGCCGAGGCCCTGCCTGCCGCCGTGAAGATCGGCAACCTCTGGATCGCCATGGGCAAATCCGTGGTCTTCGGCGCCCTCATCGCCCTGATCGGCTGCCACTGGGGCCTGCGCGTGGAGCCCAATACGCAGAGCCTGGGCAAGGGCACGACGGCCTCGGTGGTGACGGCCATCACCATGGTCATCGTGGTGGACGCGATCTTCGCCATCTTGTTCAAGGACGTAGGCATCTGATGGCCATGGACACCGAAACCTCCTCCACGCCCGCAGCCGACGAGCCCATCGTGCGCATCGCCGGGCTGTGGAGCGTGTTCGGCGAAGGCGAGAACGCCTTTGCCGTGCACCAGGACCTGGATCTGGATGTGCAGCGCGGCGAGATGCTGTCCATCGTCGGCGGCTCGGGCACGGGTAAGACCGTGCTGCTGCGCCAGATGCTGGGGCTGCTGGAGCCCACCAAGGGCCGTGTCGAAGTGCTGGGCCGTCCGGCCAGCGAAATGGGCCGCGAGGGCGCCGCCAGCCGCGTGGGCATGCTGTTCCAGCATGGGGCGCTGTACTCGGCCTTCAGCGTGCTGGACAACGTGGCCTTCGCGCTGCGCGAGCAGGGCACGCTGCCCGACGATCTGGTGCGCGACGCGGCCCTGGTCAAGCTGCAGATGGTGGGCCTCAAGCCCGAGCATGCCTCGCGCATGCCGGCCGATCTCTCGGGCGGCATGATCAAGCGCGTGGCGCTGGCGCGGGCGCTGATCATGGATCCGCCCTTGCTGCTGCTGGACGAGCCCACGGCCGGCCTCGACCCCACCAGCTCCGACGAATTCTGCGAACTGCTGCGCGAGCTGCGTGCCGAACTGGGCCTGACCGTCATCATGGTCACGCACGACCTGGACACGCTGTTCGCCCTGTCCTCGCGCGTGGCCGTGCTGGCCGAGAAGAAGGTGCTGGTCAGCGGCCCGCCGCGCGAGGTGGCCGAGTTCAAGCATCCGTTCATCGAGCATTTCTTCCAGGGCGAGCGCGGCAGGCGCGCGATGAGCACGGTATGAGAAGCCCCCCTGAGTCGCTTCGCGCCTTCCCCCCTCTCGCTTTGCGGGGGGGGACGACACCCTCACTGCGGGGCGGCCCTTGCTCGGTGTCCCTCGCCTTCGGGCACGCCGGTTTTGAAGGCCTCGCCCTGAGTTGTGAATTGACTGGGGCCCGCGGCCCCATGCCTTGTTTGCTGGGCTAACGTTATGGACCATTGATATGGAAAACAAATCACATGCCATGGCGGCCGGCATTTTCGTGCTGGTCGTGGCGGCCCTGCTGGCGGGGCTGGCGATCTGGCTGACGCGGGATACGCGGCAGTACAACGAGTACGAGCTGTCCACCAAGGACGGCATCAGCGGGCTGCAGGCCCAGGCTGCCGTGCGCTACAAGGGCGTGGCGGTGGGCAAGGTCACACAGATCGGGTTCGATCCGCAGACCAATGGCAACGTGCTGATCCGCATCGCCATCGGTGTGAACACGCCCATCACGCCCACCACGTTCGCCGTGCTGGGCTACCAGGGCGTCACGGGCTTGGCCCATGTGCAGCTCGATGATGCGGACCAGCCTCAGCCCCAGCTGCCCCCGGGCCCCAGCGGCCTGCCGCGCCTGCCGCTGCGCTCGTCGCCGCTGAGCATGCTGGCCGACCAGGGGCAGGTGCTGCTGGAGCGCGCCGATGAAATCTCGCGCCGCCTCAGCGACATGCTGGACACCGACAACCAAAAGCGCGTGAGCCAGGCGCTGGAGAACATTGCGGCCGCTGCCGCAGGCGTGCAGCAGCTCACGCAGAACCTGGACCGCACGCTGTCCACCCAGGTGCCGCAGCTCGCCGCCGACGCCCACAACACCCTGCAGTCGCTGGAGAAGGCCAGCAACGGCGCCTCTGCCGTGGCCTCCGAACTGCAGCAGACCGTGCGCCGCGTGAACGCGCAGGATGGGCCGCTGGAGCAGATCGCCCAAAGCACGCGCGCACTGACCCGCATGGCCGATTCGCTGGGCCGCAGCACGGTGCCGCACGCCAACCGCGCGGCCGACGATGTCTCGCGCGCCGCGCGCCAGATGGGCACGGCGGCCAGCCGCTTCAGCGACAACCCGCAGGCCGTGATCTACGGGCCGGGCCAGGCCCGTCCGGGGCCGGGCGAGCCCGGCTTCGTCGCCCCGTCCGCAGCCACCCAGCCCTGACCCAAGGAACCCGCATGCCCCTATCTCGCAAGACCGCCGTGGCCAGCGCTGGACTGGCCGCCGCCCTGATCCTGCTGGCCGGCTGCTCGGCCCTGCCGCAGCCCCCCGCCCAGCCCGCGCGCTATGACTTCGGCCTGGCGCCGCTGTCCGCGCCCGCGCAGTCCGCCACATCCGCAGCCCCGCAGGCTCGCACGCCGCTGGCGCTGGCCGATGTGGAGGCACCCGCCCTGTCCGACGGCAGCACGGCCATGTTCTACCGCCTGGCCTATGCCAACGGCCAGGAACTGCGCCCCTACCAGCTGGCGCGCTGGAGCCAGCCTCCTGCACTGCTGCTGCAGCAGCGCCTGCGCAGCCAACTGGGCCTGCAGCGCCCCGTGCTCGCCAGCAGCGAAAGCGTGGCCCAGCCGCGCCTGCAGGGTGCCGTGCCCACGCTGCTGCGCGTGGACATCGAAGAGTTCAGCCAGGTCTTCTACGCGCCCGGCTCCAGTGCCGGAGTCGTGCGCCTGCGCGCCACCCTGGTCGAGCAAAGCGGTGCCGTGGACCGCCTGCTGGGTCAGAAGCTGTTCGAGGTGCGCAGTCCTGCCGCCTCCGGCGATGCCGCAGGCGGCGCGAAGGCGCTGGCGACGGCGGCCGATGCCGCCATTGCGCAGATCGATGAGTGGCTGGGGCAGCAGGGGCACTGAGCGGCGGCTGGATTTCCAGCCCATCCATTCTCTTGAGAACGGCTGGTGGGTGCATTGCATCCGCTGGCCGTTTTTTGTTCTCGGGCAATTGGCTCTGCAAGCAAGTGGGGCTTTTTCCGCCCCTGCCGGGTGGTTGCTTTTCGAGGCCGGGTCTCGGCCCGGCAGCCGACTGCCCTTTCTTGATTCGCCAAGAAAGGTCAGATCAAAGAAGGCGACCCGAATGTCCGCGACCCCTTCGCTTCGCTGCGGGGCAACCTGCGCCGTGGCGGCCGCGGGGTTCGCCGTGAAACTCTCTTCGCGCTGCGCGCTACGTTCAAACAATCACGGCGAGTCAGATGACGAAGCAGTCCTGTCCTTCGGCGGGACTGCAACCCCGCAACCGCCACGACGCAGGCGCTGACATACGGGGAAAGGCCGGGTACTCAGGGCAGGGGCGGGCCGCGCCTGACCCAGTGCTTCCCGCGCGTCCGTCAGGGGCTGTAGTCCCGATCCCACCGTCTCGGCTGCCCCTGGGACGACCGTCAACACTAGGTCCAGACTACGGCGCGCAGCCCCCAGGTTTTTTACAGTGGAACCGTCGCTGATGCAGATCGCGGCTTTGAAAAAACAAGGCCTGATTGCACGGCGCTACTTCAACATCACTGAAAGGACCAAGCCATGAATGAAGACCGCATCAAGGGCAACTGGAAGCAATTCACCGGCAAGATCCGTGAGCAATGGGGCAAGCTCACCGATGACGATCTGGACGTGATCGCCGGCAAGCGCGAGCAATTCCTGGGCAAGCTGCAGGAGCGCCAGGGCCTGGCCCGCGACGCTGCCGAAAAGCAGCTGACCGACTGGCAAAAGCGCAATCCCGACTTCCGCTTCGAAGACTGACGAGGGTGGACTGCGGATGGGTTGGACGCCCTGGCCGGCGCCGCCATCCGCTCCTCGACAGCCAGCGTGCCTGAGGGCACGCACCAATGGCCCGCCGCCGCAGGCACCAAGGGCCGGTTCAGTACAAATACAAGGAGTTCCATCATGCAAACACCGCAACGCTTTCGCCACATGCTTTCCGCTGTCGCCCTGGGCCTGATGGCCTCCGGCGCCATGGCCATGACCAATGCGGAGCACACGGCCGCCAAGAACCAGATCGAGGCCGATTACAAGGCTGCCAAGGAACAGTGCAAGCCGCTCAAGGGCAACGCCAAGGACGTCTGCGAGAAGCAGGCCAAGGGCCAGGAAAACGTGGCCAAGGCCGAACTGGAATCGCGCCGCAATCCCTCGCCCAAGAACAGTGAAAAGGCCCTCATCGCCAAGGCTGATGCCGACTACGACATCGCCAAGGAAAAGTGTGACGACCTCAAGGGCGACGCCAAGGATGTTTGCGTGAAGGATGCCAAGGCTGCCCACGTGCACGCCGTGGAAGCCGCCAAGGTGAACAAGGCCCAGGCCGAGCCCGCTGCCAACTCCGCAGCCAAGGCTGCCAACGTGGCAGAAACCCGCAAGGACGCTGCCGAGGAAACCCGCGAAGCCGACTACAAGGCTGCCAAGGCCCGTTGCGACACCATGAGCGGCGCTGCCAAGGACACCTGCGTGGCTGATGCCAAGCGGAAGTTTGGACAGTAAGCTCCCCCTGAGCGGCTGAGGCCGCTTCCCCCTCTCTACCCGCTTCGCGGGGGAGGGGGACGACGCCCTCGCCGCGAGGCGGCTCTTGCTTGGCGTCCCTGATGTTGGGGCGCGCCAGTTTTATCCGCCTTGACCAAGCCCCGTTCGCGGGGCTTTGCTGTTTTCGGGTTGGCTGATGTGGGTCAAACGGGTTGGGCGGTGCTGTTCCTAAGCTGCAGGCTTTCACGATGAAGGCAGGAGAAGCATATGGCCGTGCTGGAATGGAGCGGAGCGCTGGCATTGGAGTTGCCGGCCATGGACGAGGTGCATCAGGAGTTCGTCCTGCTGCTGGCCGAGGTGGAGGCGGCCGATGATGCGCAGCTGTGCGCGCGCTGGGATGAGTTGATCGCGCATACGCAGGTGCATTTCGACCAGGAAGACCGCTGGATGCAGTCCACGCGCTTCACCAGCACCAACTGCCACAGCCTGCAGCACAAGGTGGTGATGCAGGTGATGCGCGAGGGGGCGGCCAAGGCGGTGGCCGGTGATCTGGCCGTGATCCGCAGCATGGCAGGCGAGCTGGCGGCCTGGTTCGTGCACCATGCGCAAACCATGGATGCGGCGCTGGCCCTGCATCTGCGCAGTGCGGGCTTCGATCCCGCCACGGGCTCCCTGGCGCACCCTGAGGCCTTGCCCGAGCAGCCCATCACGGGCTGCGGCGGTGCCTGCGACGGCAGCGCCGACCGCGCGCGGGCCGTGCCGGCCTGATCCGGCCTGAACCGGCAGTAAGGCCACCAGTCAGCCAGCCCGCTCAGGGCACGATCGCGGGCGAGGCCAGGATGGGGAAGATCTTCACCAGCCCGCCCGCCATCACCTCCACGGCCAGGGCCGCGAGGATCAGGCCCATGAGCCGCGTCATCACGTTGATGCCGGTCTTGCCCAGCACGCGGGCGATCGGGTCGGCCAGCGAAAAGCAGACCATCACCACCAGCGCCACCACCACGCCATAGCCCACCAGGGCCAGGTGCTGCCAGATGGTGCGTGCCTGGTCGGCGTAGATCACCACGGTGGACATGGAGGCCGGCCCTGTCAGCAGCGGAATCGTCAGCGGCACCACGGCAATGCTGTTGCCCATGGCAGCCTTTTCCGCGCCAGCGACCAGCGTGGGCGCGTTGGGCCGTTCCTCGGCCGGGCGGGCGTTGAGCATGTTCATCGCGCTGATCAGCAGCAGCAGGCCGCCGCCCACCTGAAAGCTCTGCAGCGAGATGTTGAAGAAGTCCAGCACCTGCAGCCCGATGATGGCGCAGGCAGCGATCACGCAGAACGAGGCCAGCGCCGCCGTGCGAATGGTCTGCTGGCGCTGCTGGGCGCTGAATCCCTCGGTGTAGTGGATGAAGAAGGGGACGATGGCCAGCGGGTTGATGATGGCCACCAGCGTGATCAGCGGTTTGAGGTCCATCGCATTCCCTGTAGGTTGCCGCCGCCCACCTGTGCCCGGCCCTTGCCGGTACGCACGACTTTTCGTTCCATCGAATGTCTCCTGTGAAAGAATTGCCGCACGGGCCGGCCCGCCGCCATTACAGCATTGCGGGGCGCGTCCGCCCACCGGGAAATCACAACAGGTTCTCAGACAGAAAGGAACACGGACATGGGCAGTTTTGTGCAGTTGACTTCGTTGGATGGCACGGCTTCGCCGGCCTGGGTGGCGCGGCCCGATGTGCCCGCGCGCGGCGCCGTCGTGGTGCTGCAGGAGATCTTCGGCGTCAACGCCCATATCCGCGCCGTGGCCGACCGCCTGGCAGCCCGCGGCTATATGGCCGTGGCGCCGTCGCTGTTCACGCGTGTCGAGGCCGGTGTGGACCTGGGCTACGGCGACGCCGACCGTGCCAAGGGCATGGCGCTGAAATCCGCCGCCGAGGCGCTGCCCCAGCCCGGCGTGCTGCCCGAGATCGAGGCCGCCATTGCCCATGCCGCCACGCTGGTGCCCGGCGGCAAGGTGGGCATCGTGGGCTTTTGCTGGGGCGGCCTGTGGGCCTGGCGCGCGGCCTGCAACCTGCCCAGCCTGTCGGCTGCGGCCTGCTACTACGGCGGCGGCATGACCACGCCGCTGGAGATGGGCCGCGAGCCGCTGTGCCCCGTCATCGCCCACTTCGGCCGGCGCGATTCGCACATTCCCGTGGACGCCGTGCAGGCCTTTGCCCAGGCGCAAAAGCATGTGCAGGTGCACCTGTACGACGCCGACCACGGCTTCAACTGCGACCAGCGCAGCGCCTACGACGAGGCCAGCGCCCTGCAGGCGCGCGACCGCACGCTGGCCTTCTTCGACCAGCAACTGGCCTGATCACCCCCCGGGGTCCGGATCACAGGCCGGCCCCGGCGTCGCCTTGCGCGCCTGCACGGTCTGCAGCGTGCCCCGCAGCGCGCGCTGCTGCGCGGTCAGGAAGCTCATCAGCCCGCCCAGGTCGCTCAGTTGTTGGTCTGGGCCGGCCATGCAGCACAGGTCGATCACCAGGCCCATCTGGTGCATGCAGTCCTTGATGCGATAGACCTCGTATTCGGAAATGGGGTAGTACAGGCTGGTCTCTTCCCTCGGCACTTGCGGGGAAGAGAAGAAAGGCGGGGAGGCGTGTGCTCCGCTGGGCGCATCGAGGTCAGGCATGGCGGCTCCTTTGGCATGAACTGGCACCCCCTAGCGGAGGTCCCGCACAGCCCCGCCAAAAACGGAACCGTGCCCGGCGCAGCACCGGGAAGATGAAAAGCCGCTGCCTCATCAAAAGGCGTGCGGCTGCTGCGCCTACGTTGTTCCGGGCCGCCAAGCCCGTATCCCCCGAGGGGACCGCGAAATGGTACTCCAAATGCGCGCCGCAGGCCGGGTTGCAATGTGGTCAACGCTATGCTGAGCTTGCCGCCGCCAACGGGTGGCAGGGCTGTGCAGGTTGGCGGGCCGGGCAAAGGAGCCGGCACCCCCTTGCGGAGGTCCTGCACAGCCCCGCCGAAACGGAACCATGCGCAGTCTTGAGGTCAGCCCTGGGGCTGCTGCGCGTGCAGCCCCATGTGGTACAGCCCCCAGGGCGCCTGCGCAAAGCGTTCCTTCAGGGGCTTGCCTGCCAGATCGGCAATGCGGTCGGCGTCGTACATGGCCCATTGCGGGCCCAGGCCGCCCAGGCCCAGGCGCCGGCCGTCCATGTGCGTGGCCAGCAGCATGCGCCATTGCAGGGCCTGCGCCAGCGGCAGCTGGGCGCGGTAGCCGTCGATGGCCTGCAGGGTGATCCACTGGCCCCTGGCCGCTGCGGCGGCGCTGTCCACTCCGGCCGCCTGCAGCACGGTGGCCAGCAGCGGGCCGCGCAGCCGGTGGGGCTGGCCGTCGTATTCGATATGGGGCGTGATCTCCACCGTGGGCAGGCGCTCCAGCGCACCAGCCCCTGTGGTCCAGGCCGAGTCGAAGGCCAGGCCATGGTTTTTCAGCAGCAGGTCGGCCACCGGGTCCAGCGGCCCCCGGTTGCCGCGCACGCCGGGGCCGCTGATGGTGAGCACGGCGGCTTCGGTGCTTTTCCCGGGGGCGGCGGGGGCGGCCAGGGCGCTTTCGCACAGGGCCAGGCCGGTGGCTGCGCTGGCGGCCAGCAGGCTGCGGCGTGAAAGCGGGCTCCGGCTTGCGGATGCGGTCATGGGGAACTCCTGGGGGTGCGTGGCGATGTGCCAGCGCCGATTTTCCGTGAAGTGCCCATCCTGCGCGACACCGCCGCGCCCGCTGCGGTCAGCAGGCCCAGCAGCGCAAGCCCCCCGGCGCCCAGCGCTGGAATGGGCGCCGCAGCGGCTGTCGTGACGGTCACGGTGTTGCTGTCCGAGCCGGAGGTATTGCCATCACCGGGCACATAGCGCGCCTGCACCGTGGCCGTGCCCGGTGGCAGCCGGGGCACGCTGCAGCTGGCCTGCCCGCCAGTCACCGCAACGCTGGCGCACAGCACCTGCGTTCCGTTCAAGAAATCCACCGTGCCGCTGGCGCCGGCAGGCAGCGTGACCTGGGCGCTGAAAGTCACGCTCTGGCCAGGGCCTGGCGCAGCGGGGGAGGCCGACAGGTGGGCGCTGGTGGCCGCCGGGCCGATCACCACGGTCACGGCTGCGGGTTCGGTGGTGGCGCCGTTGGCATCGGTGGCGGTCAGCGTGAAGCTGTAGCTGCCTGCCGCCTGCGTGGCTGGAGCCGAGAGGGTGCCGGCGGCCTGGCTGAAGGCTGCGGGCAAACCGCTCACGCTGTAGCTGAACGGTCCCACGCCGCCGCTGGGCACGGGCGCCAGCGGCTGGCTGTAGGCCGTGCCGTAGGTGCCGGAGGGCAGGCTTGCCGTGACGCTGAAGGCCGTGAAGCTGGCCTGCACGCTCCTGGCTGCATCGATGGTGACGCTGCAGGTGGGCGTGCTTCCACTGCAGGCGCCGCTCCAGGCGGCAAAGGCATGGCCAGCGTCGGGCGTGGCGGCCAGGGTCACCAGGGTGGGCGCGCCTTCGAAGTAGCCATAGCCGGCCTGGCACAGGCCGCCTGGGCGGCCGCAGTCCTGTACGGCACCCGTGGCCGCAGGCGGGGAGGCCTGCGCCGATACGCCGCCCGCGCCGCTGGCCAGCACGGTCAATGCCGCCTGGAAGACGTTCGCCTCCACGGCGCCGATGTCGCACCGTGCACCCTGGGGCCTGACCACACCGCGCTGGTCCGTGCCAGGTGCGGCCGTGCAGGCCACCCCGTCCAGTGCCGGGCTGCCGGTGCTGTTCAACATGGTCTGGGTGGGGCCGCCGTGGCTGGCCAGGGGGCCGAGCTGCGGGTTGCCCGTGGTGAAGGCCAGGGCGCTGATGTCGGCATTGTTCAGGGCCTGCGCCAGGCCCAGCAGATTGTTGCTGCCGCTGGCATCGCTGGTGCCGCCATTGCGCAGGTCCAGCACCACGTCCCTGCCAGCGGGCTGTTTGGTGGCCGGCTCGAACACGCTGTCCTGGGCAATGCTGGCCTGCATTTCCAGCGAGGCGCCGCTGCGGGTGCAGCTGATGTTGCCACCCGCACTGCAGGCCGCCTGGGAATCGCCCAGGCTGTAGATGGCGCCGCCTTGCGCGGCCGGGTTGTCGTCGCCATTGGCCTGCACGGTATTGCCGGCCAGGGTGGAGAAACGGATGGTGAGCACGCCGTTGTAGTTGAAAACGGCGCCACCCAGGCCGGCGCCGCCGCCGCTGCTGTTGCCCAGCCCGCCGTGTGCACCGTTGCCAGCCAGGGTGACCTGGTTCAGCGTCAAGGTGCCTGCGTTGTTGAAAATGGCCCCTCCCATGCCGCCTGCGCCACCGCCAGCGTCGAAGGGGCCGCCCCCACCGTTGCCAGCGCCGAAGCCGCCACCGCTGCCACGACGGCCACCACCACCGCCAAATCCGCCACCGCCGGAGCCGCCGCCGCCACCACCGAAGCCGCCGTTCTTGCCGCTGGCGCTGCCACTGCCACCGCCCAGGCCGCCATCGTTCGGGCCGCCAGCGTTCGGCCCTCCCCCCGGGGACAAAGTCCCATCCTCGCCCACGCCGGCACCTGCAAAGGAGTTCAAGGAAAGCCTGCCTCCTTGCCCCCCTTGTGCGTGATTGCGCGTGAGCGTGCTGCGTTCGATGGTGAGCTGGCCCCGATTGAAGATGGCACCGCCCGCACCCAGCGCGCCGCCGCCAAAGCGGCTGGAGCCGCCTGTGGCCTGCCCCCCGGCCAGGGTCAGGCCGCGCAGGACCAGGCCACCCTGCGCATCAATGTCGAACAGCCGGAAACCAGGTGCGGTACCGAGGCGCTGCACGCTCACGCCCTGGGGCGTCAGGCCATTGGCGGTGGCATCGATGGTGATGCGCTTGCCGCTGATGAAGAAGGCGCTGGGGCCGAACTGCGAGACGTAGCCGGGCCAGCTGGCCAGCGGCAGGCAGGTGGCGCCGGCGGCCTGCCCGGTGTCCAGGCAGTTGGTAAAGCGGGTCAGCGAGATGGTCTGCCCATCCAGGGCCGCGCCGAAGACGATGATGTCGCCATCGGCGGCATGGTTGATGGCATCGCGCAGGGTGTCGCAGTTGCGGTCGCCTGCGGCAGGCGAGCATTGCGCACGAGACAGCGGCTCGGTGTCTGCAATCTCGCCGGCGGTGGTGACGGTGAGTGTGGCTGCCCGGGCCGCGGCGCCGGCAAGGGCCAGTGCCAACCCGACCGTCAGGCCCAGGGATGTCCGGCCCCAGGGTCTCGGCGTGGGCATGGGTGGTACGTCGGCTGCAGCAGACGGGTGGATGATGGACATGGCGGACCCCCTCGGTAGGCACAGCATCTCGGTGATGTGCTGAAGAGGGCAAATCTATGGGGTGTCCGGCTTTCTGTATGTCCCCCGTTCGGGCTACATGGCCGATGAGAGGGGGCGGGGTCGCCATGCCGCCCATGTCGCCCATATCGCCTATCCGGGCGACATGACAGCGGTCTTGTTCCATGTGAACATGCGGCCCTCGCCACGCACTCCACCTCCATGGACACGCACACAGACCCTTACTCTGCCGCCGCGACGGGTGGCGCCACACCCATCCGCGTGGCCGTGGTGGAGGACGACGCCGCCTGCCGCCACGCCCTGGTGGGCGTGATCAATGCCGCGAAGGACATGGTCCTGTGCTGGGCGGCAGCCAGCCGCGCGGAGGCCCTGCACCAGCTCGGCCGGGCCGATGGGGCCGGTGCCATGGACGTGATGCTGGTGGACCTGGGCCTGCCCGACGGCAGTGGCCTGGAGGTGATTGCTGCCGTGCGCACCCGCCACCCCGGGGCGGCGGTGATGGTCAGCACCATCTTTGGCGACGAGCAGCATGTGCTGGCCGCCATCGAGGCCGGCGCCATGGGCTATCTGCTCAAGGACCTGGCCGCCGACGCGGTGCTGGAGGAAGTGCGCAGCCTGCACGCGGGCGGCAGCCCCATCAATCCCATGGTGGCGCGCAAGCTGCTGCTGCGCCAGCAGCGGGCCGGGGCGGTGGCCGGGTTGCAGCCGCCTGCCGAGCCGCAGGCCGCCGCGCAGGCGCTTTCTGCGCGCGAGCTGGAGGTGCTGCGCCTGGTGGCGCGCGGCCACACGCTGGACGAGGTGGCGCGCCAGCTGGGCGTGTCGCGCCATACGGTGCGCACCTTCGTGCGGCGCATCTACGGCAAGCTGCAGGTGTCCAGCCGCACGCAGATGATGCATGTGGCGTTGCAGCGCGGCTGGCTGGCCGAGGGGCGGCAATGAGCGCCGCCAGGGTGAGCAGATGACGCAGCCGCTGCTGCAGGGGAGGGTCTTGCTGGTTTCGGCGGGGCTGGTGGCGCTGGCGATGCTGCTGGCGGGGGCGTTCGGGCTGCGTGGCCCCGCCGCAGGCGAAGCGGTGCAACTGCGCCAGGCGCAGCTGTGGCGGTCGGACAGCCCGCACTGGGCGCCGCCTGCGGCGCTTGCGTCGGCCGACGACGCGGTGCTGGATGCATCGACGCCGTGGAGCGATGTGGACCTGCCCTATGGGGGCGACAGGGCCGTGTCGGGCAGCGGCGACCTGGCCGCGGCGCCGCCCGAGGTGCGCTGGTTCCGCGCCGTGGTGCCGCCGGAGGCGCTGGCGCCCACGCCCCAGGGCGCGCGCCTGTATATCCCGCGCTGGCAGACGGTGGGCACGGTGGCGGTGTATGTGGACGGGGCGCTGGCCTGGCAGACGCGCGGCAGCCGGGTGTGGAACAGTTTCAACCGGCCGGTGTGGCTGGACCTGGGCGGGCTGGCGCAGCCGGGCAGGCCGCTGCAGGTGCATGTGCGCATGGCCAGCCAGCAGGGCGTGGGCGGGGCGCTGTCCAGTCTGTGGGCGGGGCCGGCCGAGTCGCTGCGCCTGTCCTGGCGGCTGCGCAGCCTGCTCCAGGCCGATCTGGTGGTCTACACGGCGGGCTCCTACCTGGTGCTGGGCCTGTTCGCACTGGCGCTGTGGACGCTGCAGCGGCGGCGCGGGGATGTGGTGTTCCTGCTGTTCTTCCTGATGTCGCTGTGCCAGTTGCTGGGCTCGCTGCAGTTCATGGTGGACGGCGAGGGGCTGGCCCTGTCGGACGGCTGGTTCTCCTGGCTGACCCTGGCCGGCCTCATGGGCGCCACGGTGGCGGCCTTCCATTTCCTGTGCCTGATGCAGCGCAGGCGCCGGCCCTGGCTGGCCCGGGTGCTGCAGGGCTATGTGGGCACGGTGCTGCTGGTGGCGGTGCCGCTGTGGGGGCCGGTGCACGAGACCATCCTGCCGCTGCTGCGGCTGCTGATGGTGCCGCCGGAGATCCTGGTGCTGTGCATGGCCGTGGCGGGCGCCTGGCGCATGCGCGATGGCGGCAGCACCATGCTGGCGGTGTGGATGCTGCTGTCGTTTCCCATCGGCTTCCATGACCTGGCGCTGCAGAGCTACCTGATCAGCATAGAGAGCATCTACCTGACGCCCTATGTGTACCTGGGGCTGTTCACGCTGTTCCTGCTGGTGGCCTACCGGCGCTACAACGGCGCGCTGGCCGTGGCCGAGAACGCCAACCTGCATTTGGCGGAACGGCTCAAGGCCCAGGAAGCCGAGCTGGCCCAGGCCCATGAGCGCCTGCTGGCCGGGGAGCGCGAGCAGACGCTGATGCACGAGCGCCAGCGCCTGATGCGCGAGATGCACGACGGTGTGGGCTCCTCGCTGATGAGCGCGCTGCGCGTGGTGGAGTTCAACCAGGCCGGCACGGTGAACCTGGTGCAGCTGCTGCAGGAGTGCATCGATGACCTGAAGCTGTCCATCGATTCGCTGGAGCCGCTGGACTGCGACCTGCTGGCGCTGCTGGCCGGGCTGCGCTATCGGCTGGGGCCGCGCCTGGAGGGGGCGGGGCTGCGGCTGCACTGGGAGGTGAGCGACCTGCCCGCGCTGCCTTGGCTGGACGCGCAGGCCGCCCTGCATGTGCTGCGCATCCTGCAGGAGGTGCTGACCAACATCATCAAGCACAGCGGCGCGCGCGAGATCACGGTGCGCACGGCCCAGGCCCCGCTGCAAGGCCGGGCCGGCGTGCAGGTGCTGGTGGAGGATGACGGCCACCCCTTCGACCGCGCCCAGGCACCCACCGAGGGCCGCAAGGGACTGGCGAACATGCGCACGCGCGCGCTGGCGCTGCAGGCCCGGCTGGACTGGGCGCCGCTGGCCGGCGGCAATCGCTTCACGCTGTGGATGCCGCTGGAGCGGGCGGGGCCCTAGTCCTGCGCCGTGCGCGCCATGTAGCGCTTGCGCCAGAAGAACACGGTCAGGCCCACGGCAATCGTCGTCATCGAGCCCATGGCCCACCAGAAGCCGTCCTGCTTGTGCACCAGGGGGATGAATTCGAAATTCATGCCGAAGATGCCGGCAATCAGGTTCAGCGGCAGGAAGACGGCCGTCAGCGCGGTGAGCGTGCGCATGATGTCGTTGGTGCGGTTGCTCTGCACCGAAAAATGCATCTGCACCACGGTCTCGGTGCTCTGCTCCAGCCGCCGCACGTGGTGGACCACGCGCTCTATGTGTTCCAGCACGTCGCGGCTGCGCACCTTGAGCAGGTCCAGCTCGCGCAGCGACGCCGCATCTTCAGGCGGCGCCCAGGTCTCCAGCGCGTCCGTCCAGTCCTGAACGGCGGCGCGCTGGTCTTCGCAGACCTCGTCCAGCTCGTGCAGGGCCAGCCGAGCGTCCAATAGCGCGCTCCAGTTGGCAAAGCGCGTGCGCGGGCGCAGCAGCTCGGTCTGCCAGTGGTCCAGCTGGCGCGACAGTTCGCGGCGCAGGTCCAGGAAGCCGTCCACGATGAGGTTGACCACGCGCAGCATGAGGTCGGGCGGGCTGGCAGGCAGCCGCGTGCCGGAGGTGGGGTTCAGCCGTCCCTCGCGGGGGTCATTGGGCACGGCGGCCAGCAGCCGCGCAGCATAGGCGTCGCGCACGGTGCAGTCGTCGGGGTGCACGGACAGCAGCACCTGATCGAACATGGCAAAGCCCACGGGGCTGGTGTCGATGTTGCGCAGCACGGGCGGGCCTGTGCGCTTCACGGGTGCTGCAGGCGCTGCGGTGGGGGCCGCCGGCACGCCGGTGGAAGCGGCAGCACGCGCCTGCCCGCTGGCCAGGCGGCGAAACACCAGCAGGTCGTACTGCGAGGTGTAGTCGTAGCGCGAGGGCAACTGGGCGTTGAGCAGGTCCGAGACATGCAGGTCCACCAGCTGCTGGCCCGACAGCAGCTGCAGCGTGCGCTGCACCTCGGTCAGCCGCTCCTGCAAGGTGGCGCGGGTGCAGGAGATCCAGACGAATCCCTGCGCGGGCGCCTGGTCGGGCAGGGCGGCCAGCTCGGTGGCGCCGCCCGGCTGCAGGTGGAAGATGCGCATGTTCCTGGCGGCGGGAGCGGCTCCCGCGGGCGGCGTCACCGGCTGCATGCGCTCAGCCGCGCAGCTTGCGCGCGGCGTCGATGGCGAAGTAGGTCAGGATGCCGTCGGCACCCGCGCGCTTGAAGGCCAGCAGCGATTCCATCATCACCTGGTCATGGTCCAGCCAGCCGTTGGCGGCGGCGGCCTTGAGCATGGCGTACTCGCCGCTGACCTGGTAGGCAAAGGTGGGCACGCCGAACTCGTCCTTGACGCGGCGCACCACGTCCAGGTACGGCATGCCGGGCTTGACCATGACCATGTCGGCGCCTTCGGCCAGGTCCTGGGCGACTTCGCGCAGGGCTTCGTCGGTGTTGGCGGGGTCCATCTGGTAGACGTTCTTGTCGGCCTTGCCCAGCGCGCCGCGCGTGCCCACGGCGTCGCGGAACGGGCCGTAGAAGGCGCTGGCGTACTTGGCGCTGTAGGCCATGATGCGGGTGTGGATGTGGCCGTGGGCCTCCAGTGCCTCGCGGATGGCGCCGATGCGGCCGTCCATCATGTCGCTGGGCGCCACCATGTCCACGCCGGCCTCGGCATGGTTCAGGGCCTGGCCCACCAGTACCTGCACGGTCTCGTCGTTGATGATGTAGCCGGACTCATCCAGGATGCCGTCCTGGCCGTGGCTGGTGTAGGGGTCCAGGGCCACGTCGGTCATCACGCCCAGTTGCGGGAATTCCTTCTTGAGCGCACGCACCACGCGCGGGATCAGGCCGTCGGGGTTGAGCGCCTCCTTGCCGTCGGGCGTCTTCAGCGAGGTCTCGATGGCGGGGAACAGCGCCAGGAACGGGATCTCCAGCTGCACGCACTGCTCGGCCACGGGCAGCAGCAGGTCCAGGCTCAGGCGGTCCACGCCGGGCATGGAGGGCACGGCCTCGCGCTGGTTCGTGCCTTCGTGCACGAACACGGGGTAGATGAAGTCATGGGCCGTGAGCACGTTCTCGCGCACCAGATTGCGCGTGAAGGCGTCGCGGCGCAGGCGGCGAGGGCGGTTGTGCGGGAAGGGGGTGGGGCTGGACAGATGCATGCCGAAAATTGTGCCCCATTCCCGCCGCAGGCCCCGCAAACCTGGCGACGACGCCGGCACGCGGGACTCGGCTTTTGCGCCTGCGCAGCCTGGCGCACCCCTGTACGCACGTACACTGCCCGCATGCTGTGGGTCAAAGCCTTTCATATCGTTTTCGTGGCAAGCTGGTTTGCGGGCCTGTTCTATCTGCCTCGCATCTTCGTCAACGTGGCCATGGTCACGCCCGGCTCGGTGGCCGAGCGCGAGCGCCTGCTGCTGATGGCACGCAAGCTGCTGCGCTTCACCACGCTGCTGGCCGTGCCCGCACTGGGCCTGGGCCTGTGGCTGTACCTGGGCTACGGCATCGGCAAGGGGCCGGGCAACGGCTGGATGCATGCCAAGCTGGCCGGCGTGCTGCTGGTCATCGGCTACCACCACGCCTGCGCGCGCCTGCTGCGCAAGCTGATCGACAACCGGGACCAGCACAGCCACCGCTGGTTCCGCTTCTTCAACGAGGTGCCGGTGCTGCTGCTGATGGCCATCGTCATCCTGGTGGTCGTCAAACCTTTCTGAGAAACCGATCCAACGAAGAGGGAGGCAGGGCGTGGTGCAAAAGACTTCGGCCTGGCCGCTGGCACTGGTCTATGCGGTGCTCATCGTTTTCGCCAGCCTGTTTCCTTTCGATGGCTGGCGTGCCCAGGGTATTGATCCGCTGGTCTTCCTGACGGCAAAGATCCCGCCGCCGTACTGGACCTGGTTCGACGTCAACATCAATATCGTCGGCTACGCGCCGCTGGGCTTTTTCCTGGCGCTGGCCCTGGTGCGCAGCGGCAGCCAGCGCGCGGCCGTGCCGCTGGCGGCGCTGGCCGGCACGCTGCTGTCGCTGTCCATGGAGTTCCTGCAGATCTACCTGCCGCGGCGCGTTCCCTCCAACCTGGACCTGGTGCTCAATGCGGGCGGCACCCTGCTGGGGGCGCTGGTGGCGCTGCTGCTGGAGCGGCTGGGCGCGCTGGCGCGCTGGAGCGCCTTTCGCACCCACTGGCTGGGCGAGGACGGCGGCGGCGCCATGGTTCTGCTGGCGCTGTGGCCCTGGGCGCTGCTCTTTCCCGCCGCCGTGCCCTTTGGCCTGGGCCAGGTGCTGGAGCGGCTGGAGCAGGGGCTGCTGGATCTGCTCGAAGGCACGCCCTTCCTCATGTGGCTGCCGCTGCGCGAGTCCGCGCTGACGCCGCTGTCGCCCGTGACCGAGATGCTGTGCGTGATGCTGGGCCTGTGGGTGCCCTGTCTGCTGGCCTACTGCGTGATGCGCCACATGGGCCGGCGCGCCATACTGGCGGGCTCTGCGGTGGTGATCGGCATCGGTGTCTCGGCACTGTCGGCCGCGCTGAGCTGGGGGCCGGCCCATGCCTGGGAGTGGGTGGACCTGCCGGTGCGCATGGGCGTGTGGGGTGGCCTGGGCCTGGCCATGGTGGCCATGCCGCTGCCGCGCCGGGCCTGTGCGGCCCTCTTGCTGCTGGTGCTGGTGCTGCAATTGAGCATCCTGAACCAGGCGCCCACCAGCGCCTATTTCTCGGAAACGCTGCAGGCCTGGGAGCAGGGCCGCTTCATCCGCTTCTACGGGCTGGGCCAGTGGCTGGGCTGGCTGTGGCCCTATGCGACCCTGGTCTATGTGCTGCTCAGGCTGGCGCGCCGCGATGCGGCACCGCCGCCGCCCCCGGCGCCGGCAGTGCCGCAGGCCTAGAATCCGCTCCATGAGCGAACACCCACGTCCCGGGGCCGACAGCGGCCAGCAAGGCGCAGGCAACTACTATGCGCGCCACATCTTCTTTTGCCTCAACGAGAGGCCCAACGGCGAGGACTGCTGTGCGCTGCACGGCGCCAAGGCGGGCTTTGACCACTGCAAGAAGCAGGTCAAGCAGCTGGGCCTGGCCGGCAAGGGGCAGGTGCGCGTGAACAAGGCCGGCTGCCTGGACCGCTGCGCGGGCGGTCCCGTGGCCGTGGTCTACCCCGAAGGCACCTGGTACACCTTCGTGGACGAATCCGACATCGACGAGATCGTCGAGTCCCACCTCAAGAACGGCCAGCCCGTGGAGCGCCTGCTGCTGCCGCCCGACGTGGGGCGCTGAGCACCGGCTGGAACTTTGGGCCTTTCCGGGCATCAGTGCTTTGTCAGCTTGGATTGGCTGCTACTACTAGGATAGCGATTGTGAATGCGCAGACCGAACGTTTGACCTTGACCGGCCTTGCCGGGGCCGTGGAGGCCCTGCGCGATGCGCCGGCCGCCGATGCACCGCCGCGCGGCGTGGCCATCATCGCCCACCCCCATCCGCTGTTCGGCGGCACCATGGACAACAAGGTGGTGCAGACCCTGGCGCGTGCCTTCGTGCAGTGCGGCTACACGGCCGTGCGATTCAACTTCCGCGGCGTGGGCGCCAGTGCCGGCGAGCACGACGCAGGCGTCGGCGAGGCCCAGGACATGCTGTCCGTGGTCCGCCAGGTCGCCCCCGAAGGACCGATTGCGCTGGCCGGCTTCTCCTTCGGAGCCTTCGTCACCAGCCATGTGCTGGCGGGGCTCTGGAACGAGGGCCGGGTGGAAAAGGCGGTGCTGGTGGGAACGGCGGCCAGCCGTTTCACCGTGGCGCCTGTCCCGCCTGAGGCCCATGACCGGACCCTGGTGGTGCACGGCGAAGCCGATGACACGGTGCCGCTGTCTGCCGTCATGGACTGGGCGCGCCCGCAGATACTGCCTGTTACCGTCGTGCCCGGGGGCGGTCATTTCTTTCACGGACAATTGCCGCTGCTCAAAAGCCTCGTGGTCCGCCATTTGCGCTCACTCCCCTAGCGGCACGCGCCGCTGCTCAACAGGCCTGCCCCATCGGGCGGGCATGTTTTCGCCTTTCCTGCATTCCCTGCCCTTTAGCGAGAGTTTTCCTCATGAAGCCACTTTCCTCCACGCTGCGAGTCCTGGCACTGGCGGCCGCCATGGCGCCGGCCCTGGCGCTGGCGCAGATCACCCCGCCCCAGCCGCCCGAAATCGCGGCGCGCAACTATCTGCTGGTCGATGTCACCGCCAACCAGGTGCTGGGCGCCAAGGACATCGATGCGCCCATCGAGCAGGCCTCGCTGACCAAGCTGATGACCGGCTACCTGGTCTTCGACGCGCTGCGCGCCAAGAAGATCACGCTGGAGCAGCGCCTGCCCGTGAGCGAGCGCGCCTGGAAGATGCCCGGCTCGCGCATGTTCATCGACCCCAAGATGCAGGTGCCGGTCGATGACCTGATCAAGGGCATGATCGTGCAGTCCGGCAACGACGCCACCATGGCCCTGGCCGAAGGCGTGGGCGGCTCGGCCGAGAACTTCGTGCGGCTCATGAACGAGCAGGCCAAGGCGCTGGGCATGAAGAACACCAGCTACAAGAACCCCGAAGGCCTGACCGAGCCCGGCCACCTGACCACGGCGCGCGACCTGTCCATCCTTGCCCAGCGCCTGATGCAGGACTTCCCCGAGTACATGCACTACTACTCGACCAAGAAGTACTTCTATCCGGGCACGCCGGCCTCCAACGGCACCAACCGCAATTCGCTGCTGTTCCGCGACCCGACCGTCGATGGCCTCAAGACCGGTCACACGGCCGCCGCCGGCTACTGCCTGGTGGCCACCGCCAAGCGCGACCTGCCCAACGTGGGCAGCCGCCGCCTGATCTCCATCGTGCTGGGCGCGGCCAGCGAGAACGCGCGTGCCAATGAAAGCCAGAAGCTGCTGAACTGGGGCTATGCGGCCTTCGATTCGGTCAAGCTGTTCGATGCCGAGCAGGCCGTGGCCACGCCCGAAGTCTGGAAGGGCAAGGCGAACACCGTCAAGATCGGCCGCACCACGCCCATCGTGGTCACCGTGCCGGCCGGCAGCGGCGGCAAGCTGAGCACCGAAGTCGTGCGCCAGGACCCGCTGATCGCCCCGTTCACCAAGGGCCAGGCCATGGGCACGCTCAAGGTCAAGATGGGTGCCGACACCGTGGCCGAAGTGCCGCTGGTGGCGCTGGAAGGCGTGGAGCAGGCTGGCTTCTTCGGCCGTGCCTGGGATGCGATCCGCCTCTGGATCAAGTAAGCCCCGCGCCTGTCGCGCAGGCCCTCGCGTACTGGCTTGGAGAGGGTGCAGTTGTGCGATCTCCCGCAAGCTGGTACAGTCGAGGGCTTTTCGGAATTTCCGAAGGGATTCACGTTTTCGCTTTTCGCAAGCAATTCACGTTTAGGGACGTTTATTAATGCCAACCATTAACCAACTCGTGCGTCAGGGCCGCACGGTCGAAGTTGTCAAATCCAAGAGCCCTGCTATGGAAAACTGCCCTCAGCGCCGCGGCGTGTGCACCCGTGTGTACACCACGACGCCTAAGAAGCCTAACTCCGCTCTGCGTAAGGTTGCCAAGGTGCGCCTGACCAACGGCTTCGAGGTCATCTCCTACATCGGTGGTGAAGGCCACAACCTGCAAGAGCACAGCGTTGTTCTGGTGCGCGGCGGCCGTGTGAAGGACTTGCCCGGTGTGCGTTACCACATCGTGCGTGGCTCCCTTGACCTGCAAGGCGTCAAGGACCGCAAGCAATCCCGTTCCAAGTACGGCGCGAAGAAGCCCAAGGCCAAGTAAGCCCTGCGTTTTTTCGAGGAAGGTGCTGTATCCCGCGTGGCGCGAGATTCAGCGTAGTGACCCCAAACGCAAGTGTTTTGCGCGGGTCGAGTAAGTGGGAGTCCTGTTGACTCTCGCGGTGTCTGAAAAGATGCCAACTGAAGCAAGATAGAGGTAAAAAATGCCACGTCGTCGCGAAGTCCCCAAACGTGAAATCCTGCCGGATCCCAAGTTCGGCAATGTCGAGCTGTCCAAGTTCATGAACGTGATCATGGAAGGCGGCAAGAAGGCGGTCGCAGAACGCATCATCTACGGTGCCCTGGACCTGATTCAAAAGAAGCACCCTGACAAAGACCCGCTGGAAGCCTTCGTTGTTGCCATCAACAACGTCAAGCCCATGGTCGAAGTGAAGTCCCGCCGTGTTGGCGGTGCCAACTACCAAGTGCCCGTCGAAGTGCGCCCCGTGCGTCGCCTGGCCCTGTCCATGCGTTGGCTGAAGGAAGCCGCCCGCAAGCGCGGCGAGAAGTCCATGGCCCAGCGCCTGGCCAACGAACTGCTCGAGGCCACCGAAGGCCGTGGCGGCGCCATGAAGCGCCGTGACGAAGTTCACCGCATGGCCGAAGCCAACAAGGCATTCAGCCACTTCCGCTTCTAAGAGCACTTCGCTCCCGATCAGACAGGCCGCATGCATTTTTGCCTGCGGCCTTGTCTCGATTAGGAGCATCCCCAGATAAGACTGCTGTCCGTCTGCACCATGAGGCTGGAACGGGCAGAGACTCCCTCCATACGATCAAGGATCCATCATGGCTCGCAAGACCCCCATCGAGCGCTACCGCAACATCGGTATCTCCGCCCACATCGACGCAGGCAAAACCACCACCACGGAACGTATCCTGTTCTATACCGGTGTGACCCACAAGCTGGGCGAAGTGCACGACGGCGCTGCTACGACCGACTGGATGGAGCAAGAGCAAGAGCGCGGCATCACCATCACTTCCGCTGCAGTGACCTGCTTCTGGAAGGGCATGGACCTGTCCTACCCCGAGCACCGCTTCAACATCATCGACACCCCCGGCCACGTGGACTTCACCATTGAGGTGGAGCGTTCCATGCGCGTGCTGGATGGCGCCTGCATGGTCTACTGCGCCGTCGGCGGCGTGCAGCCCCAGTCGGAAACCGTCTGGCGCCAGGCCAACAAGTACAAGGTGCCCCGTCTGGCCTTCGTCAACAAGATGGACCGTACCGGTGCCAACTTCTTCAAGGTCGTGGACCAGATGAAGCTGCGCCTGAAGGCCAACCCCGTGCCCGTCGTGATCCCGATCGGCGCCGAAGAAAACTTCAAGGGCGTGGTCGACCTCGTCAAGATGAAGGCCATCATCTGGGACGAAGCCTCGCAAGGCATGAAGTTCGAATACCACGAGATCCCCGCCGAGCTGGTGGAGACCGCCAACAAGTGGCGCGAGAACCTCGTGGAAGCCGCCGCTGAAGCCAGCGAAGAGCTGATGAACAAGTACCTGGAAGAAGGTACTCTGTCCGAAGAGGAAGTGAAGGCTGGCCTGCGCGCTCGTACGCTGGCTACCGAAATCCAGCCCATGCTGTGCGGCACTGCCTTCAAGAACAAGGGCGTGCAGCGCATGCTGGACGCCGTGATCGACTACCTGCCCGCGCCCGTGGACATCCCTGACGTCACCGGCACCGATCCCGAAAACGAAGAAACCAAGCTCAGCCGCAAGGCCGACGACGGCGAAAAGTTCTCGGCCCTGGCCTTCAAGCTGATGACCGACCCGTTCGTCGGTCAGCTGACATTCGTGCGCGTGTACTCGGGCGTCCTGACCAAGGGCGACACCGTGTTCAACTCGGTCAAGGGCAAGAAGGAGCGTATCGGCCGTATCGTGCAGATGATGGCCAACGAGCGCGTGGAAGTCGAAGAAATCCGCGCCGGCGATATCGCTGCCTGCGTGGGTCTGAAGGACGTGACGACCGGCGAAACGCTGTGCGCTGTTGAAGCTCCCATCGTGCTGGAACGCATGGTCTTCCCCGAGCCCGTGATTGCACAGGCCGTGGAGCCCAAGTCCAAGGCCGACCAGGAAAAGATGGGCATCGCCCTGTCGCGCCTGGCTGCTGAAGATCCGTCGTTCCGCGTGCGCACCGACGAAGAATCGGGCCAGACCATCATCGCCGGCATGGGCGAGCTGCACCTGGAAATCATCGTTGACCGCATGAAGCGCGAATTCAACGTGGAAGCCAACGTGGGCAAGCCCCAGGTTGCCTACCGCGAAACCATTCGCCAGAAGGTCACCGATGTGGACGGCAAGTTCGTTCGCCAGTCCGGTGGTAAGGGCCAGTACGGCCACGTCGTGCTGACCCTGGAACCCCAGGAAGCAGGCAAGGGCTTCGAGTTCGTCGACGAAATCAAGGGTGGTGTGGTTCCTCGCGAATACATCCCCGCAGTCGAGAAGGGCGTGATCGAAGCGCTGACTTCCGGCGTGCTGGCTGGCTACCCCGTGGTGGACGTCAAGGTGCGCCTGACCTTCGGCTCGTACCACGATGTGGACTCGAACGAAATGGCCTTCAAGATGGCTGCCATCTTCGGCTTCAAGGAAGGTGCCCGCAAGGCCAGTCCCGTCATCCTGGAACCCATGATGGCCGTGGAAGTCGAGACGCCTGAAGACTACGCCGGTACCGTGATGGGCGATCTGTCCTCGCGTCGCGGCATGGTGCAGGGCATGGACGACATGGCCGGCGGCGGCAAGTCCATCAAGGCCGAAGTGCCTCTGTCGGAAATGTTCGGCTACGCCACGTCGCTGCGTTCGCAGACGCAAGGCCGCGCTACGTACACGATGGAGTTCAAGCACTACGCCGAAGCTCCCCGCAACGTGGCTGAAGCCATCGTTGCTGCTCGCGCGAAGTAAGCTTTTTTGTATAATTGAAGGCTTTTGAATCGCAGCATCCCGGCGCCTTTGGCTCCGGGATGCTGCGATTTTTGCCGGTCTGCGATCCCATGCCGCCCTGTCACCTGTGCGGGGCGACCAAGCAATGGGGTGCAGACCTTAAACATCACACAGGTTTTGCTCTTTCGGAGAAATCATGGCAAAAGAAAAATTCCAGCGGAACAAGCCGCACGTCAACGTTGGCACCATCGGTCACGTGGACCACGGCAAGACGACCCTGACGGCTGCTATCGCTACCGTTCTGTCCAAGAAGTTCGGCGGCGAAGCCAAGGCTTACGACCAGATCGACGCAGCACCTGAAGAAAAGGCTCGCGGCATCACGATCAACACCGCCCACGTCGAGTACGAAACGGCCGGTCGCCACTACGCTCACGTTGACTGCCCCGGCCACGCCGACTACGTCAAGAACATGATCACCGGCGCTGCTCAAATGGACGGCGCCATCCTGGTGTGCTCGGCCGCTGACGGCCCCATGCCCCAGACCCGCGAGCACATCCTGCTGGCCCGTCAGGTGGGCGTGCCCTACATCATCGTGTTCCTGAACAAGTGCGACATGGTGGACGACGAAGAGCTGCTGGAACTGGTCGAAATGGAAGTGCGCGAGCTGCTTGCCAAGTACGACTTCCCCGGCGACGACACCCCCATCATCCGCGGCTCGGCCAAGCTGGCCCTGGAAGGCGACCAGTCCGACAAGGGCGAAGCTGCCATCCTGCGCCTGGCTGAAGCACTGGACTCCTACATCCCCACGCCCGAGCGCGCTGTGGACGGTGCCTTCGCCATGCCCGTGGAAGACGTGTTCTCGATCTCTGGCCGTGGCACCGTGGTGACTGGCCGTATCGAGCGCGGCATCATCAAGGTCGGCGAAGAAATCGAAATCGTCGGTATCCGCGACACCCAGAAGACCATCGTCACCGGCGTGGAAATGTTCCGCAAGCTGCTGGACCAAGGCCAGGCTGGCGACAACGTGGGTCTGCTGCTGCGCGGCACCAAGCGTGAAGACGTGGAACGCGGCCAAGTGCTGTGCAAGCCCGGCTCCATCAAGCCCCACACCCACTTCACGGCTGAGGTGTACGTGCTGTCCAAGGACGAAGGTGGTCGCCACACTCCGTTCTTCAACAACTACCGTCCCCAGTTCTATTTCCGCACGACCGACGTGACCGGCTCCATCGAGCTGCCCGCCGACAAGGAAATGGTGATGCCTGGCGACAACGTGTCGATCACCGTCAAGCTGATCGCCCCCATCGCCATGGAAGAAGGTCTGCGCTTCGCCATCCGCGAAGGTGGCCGTACCGTGGGCGCTGGCGTGGTTGCAAAGATCATTGCGTAATTCTTGGAAAACTAGGAATACACAATGTCCAAGCAAAAAATCCGCATCCGCCTGAAGGCGTTTGACTACAAGCTGATCGACCAGTCGGCTGCTGAAATCGTTGACACTGCCAAGCGCACCGGCGCGATCGTCAAGGGTCCCGTGCCCCTGCCGACACGCATGAAGCGTTTCGACATCCTGCGCTCGCCGCACGTCAACAAGACCAGCCGCGACCAGTTCGAAATCCGCACGCACCAGCGCCTGATGGACATCGTTGACCCGACTGACAAGACGGTTGACGCTCTGATGAAGCTGGACCTGCCCGCAGGCGTGGACGTCGAGATCAAGCTGCAATAAGAACTTCACGGCCCCTTGCGGGGCCGTTGAAGGGCTTTGATTTAACGCGAACTTGCTTGAAAAGGCAGTTCGCGTTAAAATTTGGGGCTTCGCCTTTCTTGAGCGAAGTTTTATCAACCTTCTTTCGTGCGCAAGGCCTTGGACATCTGGGGCGGGAGCGCAACGCTGGGCCAATTGCAGTTTCAGCGGCGAAAGTTTTGGAGCAAACAAATGAGTCTGAGCAACTCCCTCGGGTTGCTGGGTCGCAAGGTGGGCATGATGCGTCTGTTCACCGATGACGGGGACGCAGTGCCCGTCACGGTGGTGGATGTGTCCAACAACCGTGTGACTCAGGTCAAAACCCAAGAGAACGATGGCTACGTGGCCCTGCAGGTCACTTTCGGTTCGCGCAAGGCATCTCGCGTGACCAAGCCAGAAGCCGGCCACCTTGCCAAGGCAGGTGTCGAAGCCGGTGAAGTGATGGGTGAATTCCGCGTGACCGAAGAAACCGCTGGCAAGTACGCCGCAGGCTCCGTCCTGCCCGTCGCCGAGCTGTTCTCGGTGGGCCAGAAGGTGGACGTGCAAGGCACTTCCATCGGTAAGGGCTTCGCCGGCACCATCAAGCGTCACAACTTCCGCTCGCAGCGCGCCTCGCACGGCAACAGCCGTTCGCACAATGTTCCCGGCTCCATCTCGATGGCCCAGGATCCAGGTCGCGTGTTCCCGGGCAAGAAGATGACCGGTCACATGGGCGATGAAACCATCACCACCCAAAATCTCGACGTGGTTCGCATTGACGAAGCACGCCAACTGCTCTTGATCAAGGGCGCTGTTCCGGGCTCCAAGGGTGGCTTCGTGACGGTGCGCCCCGCCATCAAGGCCAAAGCTTCCAAGGGAGCGAACTAATGCAGCTCGAACTCCTGAATGAACAAGGCCAGGCCGCATCCAAGTTCGATGCGCCCGAGACTGTTTTCGGTCGTGAATTCAACGAAGACCTCGTCCACCAGATCGTGATCGCCTACCGTGCCAACGCACGTCAGGGCACTCGCGCTCAGAAGGACCGCGAGCAGGTTCGTCACACGACTGCCAAGCCGTTCAAGCAAAAGGGCACCGGCCGTGCTCGTGCCGGTATGTCTTCCTCGCCTCTGTGGCGTGGCGGCGGCCGCATCTTCCCGAATCTGCCTGAAGAAAACTTCACGCAGAAGATCAACAAGAAGATGTACCGCGCCGGTATGGTTGCCATCCTGTCGCAGCTGGCCCGCGAAGGCCGTCTGGCCGTGGTGGACTCGCTGAAGCTCGAAAGCCCCAAGACCAAGGTGCTGGCCGACAAGTTCAAGGCCATGAACCTGGAATCGGTCATGGTGATCGCTGAAGAAGTCGACGAGAACCTGTACCTGGCTTCCCGCAATCTGAAGAACGTGTTCGTGGTCGAGCCGCGCTACGCCGACCCCGTGTCGCTGGTGCACTACAAGAAAGTGCTCGTCACCAAGGGTGCGATCGACAAACTCAAGGAGATGTTCGAATGAGCACGCTCAAGTTTGACGAAGGTCGTCTGATGCAGGTGTTGGTTGCTCCCATCGTGTCCGAAAAGGCCACCATGGTTGCCGAGAAGTCCAACGCCGTGACGTTCAAGGTGCTGCAGAGCGCCACCAAGCATGAAATCAAGGCCGCCGTGGAACTGATGTTCAAGGTGGAAGTTGCTGGTGTCTCCGTGGTGAACATCAAGGGCAAGACCAAGCGCTTTGGCAAGACCACTGGCCGCCGCGACCACGTTCGCAAGGCCTACGTGATGCTCAAGCCCGGTCAAGAGCTGAACCTGTCCGGGGAGGCTGCGTAATCATGGCTGTTATCAAGCTCAAACCGACGACCCCCGGCCAACGCGGCACGGTCAAGGTCACGCGTGACCATCTGCACAAGGGTGCAGGTTTCGCCCCCCTGCTGGAGCCTCAGCACCAGAAGTCGGGCCGTAACAACAACGGTCACATCACCACCCGTCACAAGGGCGGTGGCCACAAGCACCACTATCGCGTGGTGGACTTCAAGCGCACCAAGGACGGCATCCCCGCCAAGGTCGAGCGCATTGAGTACGACCCCAACCGTACGGCCCACATCGCTCTGGTGTGCTATGCCGACGGCGAGCGTCGCTACATCATTGCTCCGCGCAACCTGGAAGTCGGCGCAACGATCGTCAGCGGTTCGGAAGCCCCGATCCGCGTGGGCAACACCCTGCCGATCCGCAACATCCCCGTGGGTTCGACCATCCACTGCATCGAGCTGAAGATCGGCGCTGGCGCGCAGATCGCCCGTTCGGCAGGTACGTCGGCTACGCTGCTGGCCCGTGAAGGCATCTACGCCCAAGTGCGTATGCGTTCCGGCGAAGTGCGCAAGGTGCACATCGAATGCCGCGCGACCATCGGTGAAGTCGCCAACGAAGAACACAGCCTGCGCCGTCTGGGCAAGGCTGGTGTGAAGCGTTGGATGGGTATTCGCCCGACCGTTCGCGGCGTGGTGATGAACCCTGTCGATCACCCGCACGGTGGTGGTGAAGGCAAGACCGGTGAAGGTCGTCACGCTGTTGACCCATGGGGCAACCTGACGAAGGGCTACCGTACCCGTAACAACAAGCGCACGCAGTCGATGATTGTGTCGCGTCGCAAGAAGTAAAGGGTAGCAAATGACTCGTTCTCTTAAAAAGGGTCCGTTTGTTGACCATCACTTGCTGGCAAAGGCCGAAAAGGCCGTCGCCACCAAGGACAAGAAGCCCGTCAAGACCTGGTCGCGTCGCTCCATGGTTCTGCCCGAGTTCATCGGTCTGACCATCGCCGTGCACAACGGCAAGCAGCACGTGCCCGTGTATGTGACTGACCAGATGGTCGGCCACAAGCTCGGCGAATTCGCGCTGACCCGTACCTTCAAGGGTCACCCGGCGGACAAAAAAGCCAAGAAGTAAGGAATAGAACATGTCTGAAACACGTGCTGTTCTCCGTGGCGTCCGCCTGTCTGTGGACAAGGGTCGCCTGGTCGCGGACCTGATCCGCGGCAAGAAAGTGGACCAAGCCCTGAACATCCTGACGTTCACGCAGAAAAAAGCTGCCGTGATCATCAAGAAGGTGCTCGAGTCCGCCATCGCCAACGCCGAGCACAACGACGGCGCCGACATCGACGAACTGAAGGTCAAGACCATCTTCGTCGAACAAGGCACCACGCTCAAGCGCTTCACCGCGCGTGCAAAGGGCCGCGGCAATCGCATCAGCAAGCCCACGTGCCACGTGTACGTGACGGTTGGCAACTGAAAGGCCTGGGAAGAATATGGGACAGAAAATCCATCCTACCGGCTTCCGCCTGGCTGTTAGCCGCAACTGGGCCAGCCGTTGGTACGCAAGCAACCGTGACTTCGCCGGCATGCTGGCCGAAGACATCAAGGTGCGCGAGTTCCTGAAGGCCAAGCTGAAGAATGCCGCCGTGTCGCGCATCCTGATCGAGCGTCCTGCAAAGAACGCCCGCATCACGATCTTCTCGGCACGTCCTGGTGTCGTGATCGGCAAGAAGGGCGAGGACATCGAGAACCTGAAGAAGGAACTCGCAACCCGTCTGGGCGTGCCCGTGGCTGTGAACATCGAAGAAGTGCGCAAGCCTGAAATCGATGCCAAGCTGATCGCCGATTCGATCTGCCAGCAGCTCGAAAAGCGCATCATGTTCCGCCGCGCCATGAAGCGTGCAATGCAAAACGCCATGCGTCTGGGTGCCCAAGGCATCAAGATCATGTCTTCGGGCCGTCTGAACGGTATCGAAATTGCACGTTGCGAGTGGTATCGCGAAGGCCGTGTGCCACTTCACACACTGCGCGCCGACATCGACTATGGCTTCTCCGAAGCCAAGACGACCTACGGCGTGATCGGTGTGAAGGTCTGGGTCTACAAGGGTGACACGCTGGGTCGTAACGACCTGCCGGCAGCCGAGACCCCCCGCCCCGAAGAAGAACGTCGTCCTCGCGGCCCCCGCCGTGATGGTCGCGGCGATGGTCGTCGTGACGGTGCTGGCCGTGGTGCCCGCCGCCCCGCAGGCGCTAACGCAGCACCTGCTGACGGCAGCGATAAGCCCGCCGGCGCTGGCGCTGATTCCGTTAAGCGCGTTCGCAAGACTGACGCGCCCGCTACAGCAGCGGACGGTAAAGGAGAATAAAGATGCTGCAACCTGCTCGCCGCAAATACCGCAAGGAGCAAAAGGGTCGCAACACCGGTATCGCAACGCGTGGTAACTCCGTTGCTTTCGGTGACTTCGGCCTGAAGTCCACTGACCGTGGTCGCCTGACGGCGCGTCAGATCGAAGCGGCTCGCCGCGCGATCTCGCGTCACGTCAAGCGTGGCGGTCGTATCTGGATCCGCGTGTTCCCGGACAAGCCAATCTCTACCAAGCCCGCAGAAGTGCGTATGGGTAACGGTAAGGGCAACCCCGAGTACTACGTGGCCGAAATCCAGCCCGGCAAGGTGCTCTACGAAATCGTGGGCGTCCCTGAAGAGCTGGCTCGTGAAGCGTTCCGCCTGGCCGCTGCAAAGCTGCCGCTGCGTACGACCTTCGTGTCCCGTCAAATTGGTGCCTAAGGAGAACAACATGACGAAAGCTGCTGAACTCCGCCAAAAAGACGTTGCCGGCCTGGAAGCCGAAGTGAAGTCCCTGCAAAAGGCTCACTTTGGCCTGCGTATGCAAAAGGCTACGCAACAGCTGGGTAACACGAACACGCTGCGTACCACGCGCCGTGACATCGCCCGCGCCAAGACCATCCTTGCTGAAAAGCAAGCTGCCAAGTAATCAGGAAGCCGACATGACGGAAGCTAAAAAATCCCTCAAGCGCACCTTGATTGGCAAGGTGGTCAGCGACAAGCGTGCCAAGACCGTGACGGTCATGGTTGAACGCCGCGTCAAGCACCCGATCTATGACAAGATCATGATCAAGTCCAGCAAGTACCACGCTCACGACGAGCAAGGTGAATACAAGCTGGGCGACGTGGTTGAAATCACGGAAAGCCGCCCGCTGTCCAAGACCAAGAACTGGGTTGCTACCCGCTTGGTGCAAAAGGCTGCTCTGGTGTAAGCCTACACAGGCCCACCGGCTGCAAGGCCACAGGAAACGACCCACAATGTGGGTCGTTTTTTCGTTTGGGGACCACCATTTCGGCGGCCCCCGGTTTTGCACCACAAAGGAGATAGAGATGATCAAAGTCGGAGATGCCCTGCCCGCTGCCACCCTGATGGAATACGTGGAAGTCGAAGGCAATGGCTGCAGCATCGGCCCCAACCCCGTGAAGCTGCCCGAAGCCGCTGCCGGCAAGACCATCGCGGTCTTCGCCGTGCCCGGCGCATTCACTCCCACCTGCTCGGCCAAGCATGTGCCCGGCTTCGTGGAGCAGGCCGAAGCCTTCAAGGCTGCCGGCGTGGACGAGATCTGGTGCCTGTCGGTCAACGACGCCTTCGTGATGGGCGCGTGGGCCCGTGACCAGAAGACCGACGGCAAGGTGCGCATGCTGGCCGACGGCGATGCCGCCTTCGCCAAGGCCACCGGCCTGACGCTGGACCTGAACGGCAAGGGCCTGGGCCTGCGCAGCAACCGCTACTCCATGCTGGTCAAGGACGGCAAGGTCGCCACGCTGAACGTGGAAGGCCCCGGCAAGTTCGAAGTCAGCGACGCTGCCACCCTGCTGGGCCAGGCCAAGGCCTGATCCTGATCGTGCTGCAGGCCTGCCGGGCCTGGGCACCGCGCTTTTGCGAAAAAAGGCATTGCACCCAGGTGCAATGCCTTTTTGTATTTCAGGGGGCTGCCTCAGCCGGCCCTAGAAGATATCGGCCTTGAGGTAATGCGCCCCTGCGATGGGGTTGTGATAGTAGGGCGGGATTTCCTGGAAGCCCAGGTCCGTGTAGAGGGCGCGTGCCGACTCCATGTCGTCCAGCGTGTCCAGCAGCACATGGTCATAGCCGGCCTGGCGCGCCACATCGAGCATGGCCTCGGCGAGCTGGCGGCCCAGGCCGAAACCGCGAAAGGCCTTGCGCACGAACAGGCGCTTCATCTCGGCGGCGTTGGCGTAATCGCAGTTGTCCAACGGGCGCAAGGCGCAGCAGCCGGCCACGGCGCCATCGACCTTGGCCAGCAGGATGTGGCCGCGCGGCGATGCGTAGTCGCCAGGCAGATCGGCGATCTCGGCCTCGAAATCTTGAAATTGCAGATCGACATCCAGGCTTGCGGCGTACTCCTGGAAGATCTGGCGGACTTCGTCCATGTCTTCCAGGGGATTCGGCGCCAGCAAGGCGACAGCAGGCTTGTCCACGGGCACTTGGCTAAAACGACGGAAAACGCAGTGTAGCGGCAAGCTGGCAACATCTGGCCACGCCGTCAGAAAGCACCCCCCAGCTGCTGCACCCACCATGCGGCGGCCCCCGCCACCAACGCCAGGACCAAGGCCAACAGGCGGCTGGCTGCCGTGTCGCGTGAAGAGGGCAGGGGTTCGGGCAAGTGCTTGTCTCCCGTCACCATGGCGCGCACCAGACCCCGTCCGCGCCAGGCATAGAACAGGATGGCCAACAGGTGCAGGGCCACCAGCGCGTACAGCAGATACTGCCCCCAGTGCGCGTGGTAGGCGGTGGCCTGTGCCACGGTGTCACCCGATACGAAGCGGCTCAGCGGCCCGGAGAACGCAATCTCGTCGTCGCTGAGCAACCCGCTGCCCACCTGGGCGATCAGCACGGCCAGCATGGCAAACACGGACAGGGCGCCCAGCGGGCTGTGGCCTGCGCTGTCGCTCTCCGTTCCTTGTCCCCGCACATGGCGCAGCACGGTGGCGGGCGCGTGGATGAAGCTGGCAAAGCGCGACCAGCGGCCGCCCACCAGGCCCCAAAGCAGGCGAAACAGCAGCAGGGCCAGCATGGCATGGCCCAGCAGCAGATGCCAGTTCATGGCATTGCCGCCCAGCTTGGCCGTCACGACCAGGCCGACCACCGTTGCGGCCAGCAGCCAGTGAAACAGACGGGTGGGCAGGTCCCAGATGCGGACCTTGTGCTTGGCGGCGCCTTGTGCGGTCGATTCTTGTGCCATGGCATGAAAGCTGGGATGCGGGTGGGGATGGGGATGGGGATGGGGATGGGGATGGGGCATTGTGCCGCCCCGCATTCCTGCGAGGACCAGGAATGCACCCTGGCCGTGGTCAATCAAAGCGGCGCCGGCAAGACGCCGCTGCCATACTGGCCCGGCAGATTTCCCCACACTCCCAAAGGAAAACCACGATGAAGAAAGTTTCTGCATGGGCGCTGGCCGCCCTGGTGGCCACCACGGCGCTGCCCGCGTCCGCACAGTTCGCCAAGTCCGAAGACGCCATCAAGTACCGCCAGGGCGCGCTCGCCGTGCTGGGCCAGCACTTCGGGCGCCTGGGCGCCATGGCGAACGGAAAGATCCCCTTCGATGCCAAGGCGGCCCAGGAAAACGCCGAGGTGGTGGCCTTCATGGCCAAGCTGCCCTGGGCCGGGTTTGGCGCGGGCACGGAAGGTGGAAAGGCCAAGCCTGAAATCTGGAAGGAGCAGGCCAAGTTCCAGGACCTGTCGGAGAAGATGCAGGCCGAGACGGTCAAGCTCGCGGCTGCGGCCAAGTCCGGCAACCTGGACCAGCTCAAGGCCGCCTTCGGCCCGGCCGCCGCCAGCTGCAAGGCCTGCCACGACAGTTTCCGCAGCCGTTGAGCGGCGGGCGGAGGATGCACCAATGAAAAACCGGCCTGGTGCCGGTTTTTTTGTGCCCTGGTCTGCGCTGTATCAGGCCTCGGCGAGCAGCTTCTCGATCAGCCGATGCAACTCCGCGAAGTCAGGTGCGCCCACATAGCGCTTCACGATGTCGCCGCGCTTGTTGACGATGTAGGTGGTGGGCGTCAGTTGCACATCGCCCCAGGCCCGGGCCACGGCGCCGGTGTTGTCCAGCGCGACCTTGAAAGGCAGCTTGCGCGAATCGGCGAAGTTCACCACATAGCTGGGCGGGTCGTAGCTCATGGCCACGGCCAGGGTCTCGAAGCCCTGGCTCTGGAATTTCTGGTGAGTGGCAACAATCTCGGGCATCTCGGCCACGCAGGTGGTGCAGCTGGTGGCCCAGAAGTTCACCAAGGTCACCTTGCCCTTGAGGTCGGCCGTGGTCTGCTTGCTGCCGTCCAGCAGCACGAAGGTGGACTGCGGCGCGGCCGTCTGGCCGGCACCTGAATACACCCATGCGCCCATGCCGGCGGCTGCGGCGATCACCACGCCTGCGATCCAATGTTTGCTTGCCATAGCGACGATTGTGCCCAAAGTTGCGCCCGAAGGCCTGCACGCATGCCGTGCACCGCCTTTCGATGCGCGGCAAGGGCAAAAGTTCGGGGCTCGGACAGGTCGGGCCATGCCGATAATGCCGGCATGACATTGATGGAAAGCTTTTCGAAAGCAAAGGGCCGCGCTCTGGCCCTGCGGCTCGGCGCCGCGCTGCTGGTGTTGGCGCCCCTGGCCGCCTGCAGTCCCAGGCTGGATTGGCGGCAGGTCGCGGTCGAAGGCACGCCGCTGCGCGTGCTCTTGCCCTGCGATCCGCAATCCGCAACACGGCCGGTGGAGCTGGGCCAGGGCATGGGCACGGTGCAGATGTCCATGATGGGATGCGACGCCGATGCGTCGACCTACGCGGTGTCCCACTTCCTGGTCAGCGAGCCGTCCAGAGCCGCCGAGATGCTGTCGTACTGGCAGGCAGCCGTGCTCGGCCAGATGAACCCAGGTGCTCCGGGGCAGGCACCGGCGGGCGCCAAGCAACTGCGCTCCAAGGAAGATGGTCCTTTCCTGCCTGCAGGCGCACTGAATCTGCCGCAGTCGCTGCGCACCACGTTTGAAGGCGTGGGGCCCCAGGGCTGGAAGCTCACCGCCCATGGCGTGTGGTTTGCACGAATGGAGCCGGCAGGCGCACGCCTCTACCATGCCGTGATCTACAGCGACAAGCCGCGCACAGACGAGGCCAACAACTTCTTCGCCAGCCTGCAACTGCAATAGCAACGGCAACAGGTTTCGGAGCCACGGATGCGGGAGGCAGCTGTGGCATGGAACGCAGTGCAGGCGCGCCGGTTGCCCTGCATGCGCCTGCGCACGCCATAATCGACTCCGAACCCTGTGACTTCATGACCACGCGCATCCTTTTGTTCACCCACGCACCTTTGGCCCATGCACTGCGCGAATGCGCCTTGCATGTGTTCGCCGACAGTGCCGAGGACGTCCTTGCCCTGGATGTGCCCGCTCAGGAGCCGCCCGAGGCCACCTTGATGCGTGCCGAGCAGTTGCTCGAGGACCATGGCGGCCTGGTGGCGCTGCCCACGCTGGTGCTGACCGACCTCTTTGGCGCGACGCCCTGCAACGTGGCGCAGCGCCTGGTGGCGCAGCTGCCTGCCGGGCGGCTGGTGGCCGGAGTGAACTTGCCCATGCTGCTGCGCTCCATAGGCTATCGCCACGAGGCGCTGGAAGCCGTGGCCGAGCGTGCCTTGGCGGGAGGCAGCCATGGGGTGATGCAGGTGGGCGTGAACACGCCTCAGAACCAGAGTCCGCGACCATCCAATGATCAAGACCCCTATAACCATCAGCAATAAACTGGGCCTGCATGCCCGCGCCTCCGCCAAGCTCACCAAGCTTGCAGGCAGCTTTCCCTGCGAAGTCTGGATGAGCAAGGGCGAGCGGCGCATCAACGCCAAGAGCATCATGGGCGTGATGATGCTGGCTGCCGGCATGGGCTCCGAGGTGCTGCTGGAAACCGAAGGACCGCAGGAGCAGGAAGCCATGGATGCGCTGACGGCCCTGATCAACGACAAATTTGGCGAAGGCCAGTGATGGGCCTCCGCTGCGCTGGCAGACGGTGAGCGCAAAAGAGCAACACGCGCCGGGCCCGGACGCTGCCGCATTGCGACGGCCCGGAGCCTGCGCAGCAGCAGGCAAAGGACAGGCGCAATGACGTTTGCAATCCACGGACTGGCCGTTTCACGGGGCATTGCGATAGGACGCGCGGTGGTGGTTGCCTCCAGCCGCATGGAGGTGGTGCACTACTTCATCCGGCCCGACCAGGTGGACGCGGAAATCGACCGCGCCCGCAGCGCACGCAACGCCGTCATCGACGAGCTGCGCCGTCTGCAGGATGAAATGCCCCAGGATGCGCCGGGCGAGCTCGATGCCCTGCTCGACGTCCACCTGCTGCTGTTGCAGGACGAGGCCCTGGCCGCCGCCATCAAGCACTGGATTTCCGATCGTCTCTACAACGCCGAATGGGCGCTGACCACGCAGCTTGAGGTCGTCTCGCGCCAGTTCGACGAGATGGAGGACGAGTATCTGCGCGAGCGCAAGGCTGACCTGGAGCAGGTGGTCGAGCGCATCCTGCGCTACATGAAGGGCATGGCCAGCCCCGTGCCCGCGCCTGCCGCGCTGCCGCGAGCCGATGCAACGGGGGAGGGCGCGCCGCAGCAGCCGCTGCTGCTCGACGAGGTCACCGATGTGCCCCTGGTCCTGGTGGCGCAGGACCTTTCGCCTGTGGACATGCTGCAGTTCAAGAGCCGGCTGTTTGCCGGCTTCATCACGGCCGTGGGCGGGCGCACCTCGCACACGGCCATCGTGGCGCGCAGCATGGACATCCCGGCCGTGGTCGGCGCGCGCGCGGCCAGCCAGCTGATCCGCCAGGACGACTGGATCATCATCGATGGCAACGCAGGCGTCGTCATCGTCGATCCTTCTCCCATCATCCTGGCCGAATATGGCTTTCGCCAGCGCCAGAACGAGCTGGAGCGCGAGCGCCTCTCACGCCTGCGCCACACGCCCGCGCTGACGCTGGACGGAGAGCGCATCGAGTTGCTGGCCAATATCGAGCAACCCGGCGACGGGCCTGCGGCCGTGCATGCAGGCGCCGTGGGCGTGGGGCTGTTCCGCACGGAATTCCTGTTCATGGGGCGCGGCGGCAACCTGCCCGGTGAGGAGGAGCAGTACCGCGCCTACCGCGAGGCAGTGGACGGCATGCAGGGCATGCCCGTGACCATTCGCACGCTGGACGTGGGCGCCGACAAGCCGCTGGACAAGGCACAGCCCAAGGACTACTACCTGAACCCCGCGCTGGGTCTGCGCGCCATCCGTTGGAGCCTGGCTGACCCGGCCATGTTCCGCACCCAGTTGCGCGCCATCCTGCGTGCGGCGGCGCATGGGCAGATCCATCTGCTGTTTCCGATGCTGGCCCACCAAAGCGAGATCGAGCAGACCCTGGCCCAGGTGCGGCTGGCGCAAAGCGAACTCGACGCGCGAGGCGTGGCCCATGGCCCGGTCAAGTTGGGCGCCATGATCGAAGTGCCTGCGGCCGCGCTGATCGTGCGCACCTTTTTGCGTTACTTCGACTTCCTGTCGATCGGCACCAACGACCTCATCCAGTACACGCTGGCCATCGACCGCGCCGACGAGACCGTGGCCCATCTCTATGACCCCTTGCATCCCGCCGTGCTCAAGCTGGTGGCGGACGTGATCGCCGAAGGAAGGGCGCAGGGCAAGAGCGTCTGTGTCTGCGGGGAGACTGCAGGGGATGTGGGCATGACGCGCCTGCTGCTAGGCCTGGGTTTGCGCAGCTTTTCCATGCATCCGGCGCAGATCCTGGTCGTCAAGCAGGAAATCTTGCGCGCCGACACACGCAAGCTGACTGCCTGGGCGCAGGAAGTCCTGCGCTCGGACAGTCCCGCAGCGCTGCTGGGACCATGAATTCATCCAGGCGGGGAGGCGCAGAAAAAGATTTGCGACTTCAGTTGCGATTGATTCTCATTCGATGCTATGATCATCCCCCAATGCAGCAAGAAACTCTCTGGTGGGGAATTCGAGCTGCAAGCCTTTTTCAGTTTCATCGTGGGGCGACTCGCCAGGCCTGTTCAGCCTGCAGCAAGTCGGTTTGCCAGCCAGCGGTCTGCCGGTTAGCCAGGCTTTTTTTCTACGATGTCAGAAGAGGCAACATCGCCTCCAATTCAAGCAGAGCATGCGTCAGCGGCTCTGCTTTTTTGTTGCCTGCGCGTCTTGATGTGCCGTCATGCGGCCATGAAAAAGCCCTCGGCAGCAGGGCTGGCGAGGGCTGGGCATTGAGAGCCGCCTGGGTGCGGCGAACTCAAACGCCTGCGGCGTGTGCCTGCTGATCCGCGTGGTAGCTGGAGCGCACCATGGCGCCCACCGCAGCGTGCGTGAAGCCCATCTTGTAGGCTTCTTCCTCGAACATCTTGAAGGTGTCGGGGTGCACATATCGGCGCACCGGCAGGTGGCTGTTGCTGGGCGCCAGGTACTGGCCGATGGTCAGCATGTCGATGTCATGGGCGCGCATGTCGCGCATCACCTGCAGGATTTCCTCGTCGGTCTCGCCCAGGCCCACCATGATGCCGCTCTTGGTCGGAACCTTGGGGTGCAAGGCCTTGAACTTCTTGAGCAGGTTCAGCGAAAACTGGTAGTCCGAGCCGGGACGCGCTTCCTTGTACAGGCGCGGTGCGGTCTCCAGGTTGTGGTTCATCACATCGGGAGGTGCGGCCTTGAGGATTTCCAGCGCACGGTCGTCGCGGCCGCGGAAGTCGGGCACCAGGATCTCGATCTGGGTCAGCGGCGAGAGCTCGCGGATGTTCTTGATGCACTCCACGAAATGGCCCGAGCCGCCATCGCGCAGGTCGTCACGGTCCACGCTGGTGATCACCACGTACTTCAGGCGCAGCTCGGCAATCGTCTTGGCAAGATTGAGCGGCTCGTTGGTGTCCAGCGGGTCGGGGCGGCCGTGGCCCACGTCGCAGAACGGGCAGCGGCGCGTGCACTTGTCGCCCATGATCATGAAGGTGGCCGTGCCCTTGCCGAAACATTCGCCGATGTTGGGGCAGGAGGCTTCCTCGCAGACCGTGTGCAGCTTGTTGGCGCGCAGGATGTCCTTGATCTCGTAGAAGCGCGTGGTGGGGCTGCCCGCCTTGACGCGGATCCAATCGGGCTTCTTGAGGGCCTCGCCATGCTCGACCTTGATCGGGATGCGCGAAAGCTTCGCTGCCGCCTTCTGCTTGGCCAGCGGGTTGTACTCGGCTTGGGACTGCGCTTCGCGCACGACGGTGTTGGTGGTCATGGTTCTGGATTCAGGGGGCTAGGCGGCGCTGCAACTGTCGTCCCAGCACGCGCGCGGCTTCGTCCCAGGTTGTCTGAACGCCGATTGTAGAAAGGTCCACCGTTTGCAGTCCTGCATAGCCGCAAGGGTTGATTCGTTCGTAGGGTTCCAGGTCCATGGCGGCATTCAGGGCAACGCCGTGATAGGTGCAATGCCGGCTGACCTTGATGCCCAGGGCTGCAATCTTGCCCAGCCCCGAAAAATCGGGCTGGGGCGCGGGCGAGCCGGGTACACGCAGTTGCGGGCGCTGGGCCAGCATGGCGTGGCTGCGAGGATCGTCGAGACGCACGTAGATGCCGGGGGCGCCTTCCACGCGGTGGCCGGTGATGCCGAAATGCTCCAGCGTGCGGATGACCGCATCTTCGATGCGGAACACGTATTCCTTGACGAAGTAGCCCAGGCGCTGCAGATCCAGCAACGGATAGGCGACCACCTGGCCCGGGCCGTGGTAGGTGACCTGCCCGCCGCGGTTGGTTGCGACCACGGGAATGTCGCCAGGGTTCAGCAAGTGGTCACTTTTCCCGGCAAGGCCTTGCGTGAAATGCGGGGCGTGCTCGCAGATCCAGAGCTCGTCGCGCGTGCCGGCATCGCGGCCGCTCGTGAATGCCTGCATGGCCTGCACCGTGGCTTCGTAGTCGGTACGGCCCAGCAGGCGCAAGTCCAGCGTCTGCGCAAGCTCGGCGGCTGGGGCGCTCAAAGCACCACTTTCACAAGCGGGTGCGAGGTGAATGCCTGGTACAGGTCATCGAGCTGCTCGCGGCTGGTGGCTGTCACCGTGACGGTGACACCCAGGTATTTGCCGCTGCTGCTGGGGCGCAACTCGATGGTGCTGGGGTCAAAAGCGGGGTCGAAGCGCTCGGCGATCTGGGTGATTTCATGCACCAGATGCTCGGCCTTGATGCCCATGACTTTGATGGGAAACTGCGACGGGTACTCGATCAACGAGTCCTTGCGCGGGTCCGCGCCCGGCGCGGCTGCTGGTGCGGAGGAGGGGGTGGGGGCGTCGGTCATAGGTGAATCAAGGTTAATCGCTTGGCGTTGGAGGCGATTGTGCGCTATCGTTCGCGGCCATGTCGCAGCCTGGGGCTGCCGCGCCGCCGGTCACGAAACTCCACACACAACAAACAAGCTGCCTGCGGTGCGAGGCTGGCGTTGTTGGCCTGCTGCCACACAGCCAGGCTGCCGCCGCCGTTTTGGGCATGCCCGTAACAACCCCTATCGTTCGGCAGGGGTTTTTACTTATAATCAGAGGCTTTGTGAAAAAGTCTTGTCTGGTCTGCGGCCTTCGAGAACTCAATGAAAAACTACGCCGCTGACACAGACGCTGACAGGGAACTTGAGGGCGAGGATTCCGACTTCAAGCCCCTGACCTCCGAGGAGGCTCAGGAGTGGCGCACGCGAAACCCGCAGATGTCTGTGTGGCGCTTCGTGGTGGTCCAGGCGGTGGTTGGCGTGCTGGTGGCACTGGTCGCGTGGCTGGTGACGGGGCGCGCCGAGGTCGGATGGTCGGCTGCCTATGGCGCCTTGTCGGTGGTGCTGCCGGCTGCGCTGTTTGCGCGCGCCGTCGTGCGCAAGAGGCCGGGCGGCGCTGCAGCCGCCATGGTGGGAATTTTTGGCTGGGAACTGGTGAAGCTGGTGCTGTGCATTGCCATGCTGGCGGCTGCACCCAAGCTGGTCCCGGGGCTGAGTTGGCTGGCGCTGCTGGCGGGCTTGGTGATCGTCATGAAAACGTATTGGGTCGCGCTGATAGTGCGGGCCAATGTCCGAAAAACCGATTGATATTTGAAGAGAAGTTGACCGATGGCCGCAGACGCGCACGCACCTACTGCAAGTGAATACATCGTTCACCACCTGCAGCACCTCCAGAACATCAAGCAAAAGTCGATCATCGACTTTTCGGTCATCAACCTGGACTCGATCGTCGTCAGCGCCACGCTGGGCGTGCTGAGCCTGTTCGTGCTGTGGCTTGCCGCGCGCAAGGCCACATCGGGCGTTCCGGGCCGCTTCCAGGCGGCTGTAGAGCTGCTGGTCGAGATGGTGGACAACCAGGCCAAGGCCAACATCCACAACGCGCAAAGCCGCAAGTTCATCGCTCCCCTGGCACTGACCGTGTTCGTCTGGATCTTCATGATGAACGCCATGGACATGCTTCCCGTGGACCTGCTGCCGGTACTGTGGCAGGGCGTCCAGGGTGACTCGCACGCCTACCTGCGTGTCGTTCCCACGGCTGACCTCTCGACCACGCTGGGCCTGTCCTCGGCCGTGCTGATCCTGTGCTTCTTCTACAGCATCAAGATCAAGGGCATGGGCGGCTGGGCCCACGAACTGGTGACCGCTCCGTTCGGCACCAGCAAGAATCCCGTGTTTGCACTGATCCTGGGTGTTATCAACCTGGCCATGCAGATCATTGAATATGTCGCCAAGACGGTTTCGCATGGCATGCGACTGTTCGGCAACATGTACGCTGGTGAGTTGGTGTTCTGTCTGATCGCTCTGATGGGCGGTGCGGCTGCCATGTCGCTTTCCGGTGTGTTGCTCCCCTTGGGGCACATCATTGCAGGCTCTATCTGGGCGATCTTCCACATTCTGATCATCACCCTGCAGGCCTTCATTTTCATGATGCTGACGCTGATCTATCTCGGCCAGGCACATGAAGCCCACTGACCATTTCCTTTCCCTCTCAACCTTTCTCTTTCTTTAATCTCAGGAGTCATCATGGAAAACATTCTCGGTCTCGTCGCTCTGGCTTGTGGTCTGATCGTTGGTCTGGGCGCTATCGGCGCTTCGATCGGTATCGCCCTGATGGGTGGCAAGTTCCTGGAATCGTCGGCACGTCAGCCTGAGCTGATCAACGAACTGCAAACCAAGATGTTCATCTTGGCCGGTCTGATCGACGCTGCCTTCCTGATCGGTGTTGCTATCGCTCTGCTGTTCGCTTTCGCCAACCCCTTCGTCCTGGCCTAAGCTCCGATCAACGCCCTAGATAGAAAGGTGTTGCCGTGAGTATCAACGCGACCCTGTTCGTCCAGGCCATCGTTTTCCTGATCCTGGTGCTGTTCACGATGAAGTTCGTGTGGCCCCCGATCGCGAAGGCGCTGGATGAACGAGCTCTGAAAATCGCCGATGGCCTCGCTGCTGCCGACAAGGCCAAGACTGACCTGGCCGCCGCCAACAAGCGCGTCGAGCAGGAACTGGCCCAGACGCGCAACGAAACGGCATCGCGGCTTGCGGACGCCGAACGCCGTGCCCAGGCCATCATCGAAGAAGCCAAGGCCCGTGCCTCCGAAGAAGGCAACAAGATTGTTGCTGCTGCCCGCGCCGAGGCCGAGCAGCAGACAGTCCAGGCCCGTGAAGCCCTGCGCGAGCAAGTGGCTGCGCTGGCCGTCAAGGGCGCCGAGCAGATCCTGCGCAAGGAAGTGGATGCCGGCGTCCATGCCGACCTGCTGAACCGCCTGAAGACCGAGCTGTAAGGAAGAGCAAACATGGCAGAACTCGCCACCATTGCCCGTCCTTACGCAGATGCCCTGTTCAAGGCCAGCACCCAGCAGGGTGCTGACCTGTCCGGCACTGTTGCCTGGGCGGAGGAATTGGCGGCGATTGCCGCCAATCCGCAATTGCGCCAGCTGGCCGACGACCCCAAGGTGACCGACGAACAACTGTTCGACGTCATCAGCGGCGTGGCCGGCTCGGCATTGCCTGATGCCGCTCGCAACTTTCTGCGCGTCATCATTGAAAACGGCCGACTGCAAGCCCTGCCAGAAGTGGCGGCTCAGTTTCGCAGCCTCGTGAACCGCGCCGGTGGCTCGTCCGACGCCGTGGTTCAAAGCGCTTTTCCCATAGATGCTGCCGCTCTGGCTGCCCTCGGGACTTCGCTGGAGAAGCGTTTCGGCCGAAAGCTGAACCTGTCGGTGCAGCAAGATCAGTCCCTGATCGGTGGCATCCGCGTCGTGGTGGGTGATGAAGTTCTTGACACGTCCGTCAAGGCCCGCCTGGAACAAATGAAAGCGGCCCTCATTGCGTAACAACGCGACTGAGGTCTCGGCTAACCAAAGCTAAAGAAGGAAAGAGTCATGCAACTCAATCCCGCAGAAATTTCTGAACTGATCAAGAGCCGCATCGAGGGTCTGGCTGGCAGCAGCGACATCCGTAACGAAGGCACCGTGGTTTCGGTGACCGACGGTATCGTGCGCGTGCACGGCCTGTCGGACGTGATGCAAGGCGAAATGCTGGAATTCCCCGCAGGCAAGGATGGCCAGCCCTCCTTCGGCCTGGCGCTGAACCTCGAGCGCGACTCCGTCGGCGCCGTGATTCTGGGCGAGTACGAGCACATCTCCGAAGGCGACACCGTCAAGTGCACGGGCCGTATTCTGGAAGTGCCCGTCGGCCCCGAACTCATCGGCCGCGTGGTCAACGCCCTGGGTCAGCCGATCGACGGCAAGGGCCCGATCAACGCCAAGATGACGGACGTGATCGAGAAGGTCGCTCCCGGCGTGATCGCACGCCAGTCCGTGGACCAGCCCCTGCAGACCGGCATCAAGTCCATCGACTCGATGGTGCCCGTCGGCCGTGGCCAGCGCGAACTGATCATCGGCGACCGCCAGACCGGCAAGACCGCCGTGGCCATCGACGCCATCATCAACCAGAAGGGTCAGGGCGTTACCTGCATCTACGTTGCGATCGGCCAGAAGGCTTCCTCGATCAAGAACGTGGTGCGTGCCCTGGAGCAGGCCGGCGCGATGGAATACACCATCGTCGTGGCTGCCACCGCTTCCGAATCCGCTGCCATGCAGTACGTGTCGGCCTACTCCGGCTGCACGATGGGCGAGTACTTCCGCGACCGCGGCGAAGACGCCCTGATCGTCTATGACGACCTGTCCAAGCAAGCCGTGGCCTACCGCCAGGTTTCGCTGCTGCTGCGCCGTCCCCCGGGCCGCGAAGCCTTCCCCGGCGACGTGTTCTATCTCCACAGCCGCCTGCTCGAACGTGCAGCCCGCGTGAATGCCGACTACGTCGAAGCCTTCACCAAGGGTGAAGTCAAGGGCAAGACGGGTTCGCTGACGGCACTGCCCATCATCGAAACCCAGGCCGGTGACGTGTCGGCCTTCGTGCCCACGAACGTGATCTCGATCACGGACGGTCAGATCTTCCTGGAAACCAGCCTGTTCAACGCCGGTATCCGCCCCGCCATCAACGCCGGTATCTCGGTGTCGCGCGTCGGTGGTGCTGCACAGACCAAGCTGGTCAAGGGCCAGTCCGGCGGTATCCGTACCGACCTGGCGCAATACCGTGAGCTGGCTGCCTTCGCGCAGTTCGCCTCCGACCTGGACGAAGCCACCCGCAAGCAGCTGGACCGCGGTGCCCGCGTGACCGAACTGCTCAAGCAGGCCCAGTACAGCCCCCTGTCCACCGCTTTGATGGGCGCTTCGCTGTTCGCAGTGAACAAGGGCTACATGGACGACATCCAGGTCAAGCAAGTGCTGGCTTTCGAGTCTGGTCTGCACCAGTTCCTGAAGACCAGCCACGGCGCCCTGATCGACAAGCTGAACGCTTCCAAGGCCATGGACAAGGATTCCGAAGCCGAATTGAACGCCGCCATCGCTGCGTTCAAGAAGTCGTTCGCTTAAACCGGACGAGGAGCCATCATGGCAGCAGGTAAGGAAATTCGCGGCAAGATCAAATCGGTGGAAAACACCAAGAAGATCACCAAAGCCATGGAAATGGTGGCCGCATCCAAGATGCGCAAGGCGCAGGAACGGATGCTGGCTGCACGCCCGTACAGCGAAAAGATCCGCAACATTGCAGTCCATCTTGGCCAAGCCAACCCCGAGTACGTGCACCCGTTCATGCAAGTGAACGGTGATGCAAAGACAGCCGGCGTCATCGTGGTGACGACGGACAAGGGGTTGTGCGGCGGCATGAACACCAACGTGTTGCGTGCTGTCACGGCCAAGCTGCGGGAGCTGCAGGATCAAGGCGTGTCGGCAGAAGCAGTGGCCATTGGCAACAAGGGTCTGGGCTTTCTGAACCGTGTCGGCGCCAAGGTGGTTTCGCACGCGACGGGTCTGGGCGATACGCCCCATCTGGAAAAGCTGATCGGCCCTGTGAAGGTGCTGCTCGATGCATATGCAGCGGGCAAGCTGAGCGCGGTGTACCTGAGCTACACCAAGTTCATCAACACCATGAAGCAGGAATCGGTGGTGGAGCAGTTGCTGCCCCTGTCGTCCGAGAGCATGCAGGCCGAGAAGACGTCTGGCCATAGCTGGGACTACATCTACGAACCCGACGCGCAGTCCGTGATCGACGAGCTGCTCGTGCGCTACGCAGAGTCCCTGGTCTACCAAGCTGTCGCGGAAAACATGGCGTCCGAGCAATCGGCGCGCATGGTGGCCATGAAGGCCGCTACCGACAACGCCGGCAACGTCATCAGCGAGTTGAAGCTGGTCTACAACAAGACGCGTCAGGCAGCCATCACGACCGAACTGTCGGAAATCGTGGCTGGCGCCGCTGCTGTGTAAAGCAGCTCAACAGACAAACTAATTGGAGCAAAAAATGGCTCAAGTGCAAGGCAAGATTGTTCAATGTATTGGCGCTGTGGTGGACGTCGAGTTCCCCCGCAACGCAATGCCCAAGGTGTTCGATGCCCTGAAGCTCGACGGCTCGGCCCTGACGCTGGAAGTGCAGCAACTGCTGGGTGACGGCGTTGTGCGTACCATCGCCCTGGGTTCGTCCGACGGTCTGCGTCGCGGCCTGATGGTGTCCAACACCGGCAACCCCATTACCGTGCCCGTGGGCAAGGCGACGCTGGGTCGCATCATGGACGTGCTGGGCAATCCCATCGACGAACGCGGTCCCGTGGATCAGGCGCTGACGGCTCCCATCCACCGCAAGGCACCGGCTTATGACGAGCTGTCGCCTTCGCAGGAACTGCTGGAAACCGGCATCAAGGTGATCGACCTGATCTCGCCCTTCGCCAAGGGCGGCAAGGTGGGTCTGTTCGGTGGCGCCGGTGTGGGCAAGACCGTGAACATGATGGAGCTCATCAACAACATCGCCAAGGGCCACGGTGGTCTGTCGGTGTTCGCCGGTGTGGGTGAACGTACCCGCGAAGGCAATGACTTCTATCACGAAATGTCGGACGCCGGCGTGGTCAACCAGGAGTCGCTGAACGACTCCAAGGTGGCCATGGTCTACGGCCAGATGAACGAACCCCCGGGCAACCGTCTGCGCGTGGCGCTGACCGGCCTGACCATGGCCGAAGCCTTCCGTGACGAAGGCAAGGACGTGCTGTTCTTCGTGGACAACATCTACCGCTACACGCTGGCCGGTACCGAAGTGTCCGCTCTGCTGGGTCGCATGCCTTCCGCCGTGGGCTACCAGCCCACGCTGGCCGAGGAAATGGGCCGCCTGCAAGAGCGCATCACCTCGACCAAGGTCGGTTCGATCACTTCCATCCAGGCCGTTTACGTGCCTGCCGATGACTTGACCGACCCCTCGCCTGCCACGACGTTCGCCCACTTGGACTCGACCGTGGTGCTGTCGCGTGACATCGCTTCGCTGGGTATCTACCCCGCCGTCGATCCGCTGGACTCCACCAGCCGCCAGCTGGACCCCCAAGTCGTGGGTGAAGAGCACTACAAGGTGGCCCGCGAAGTGCAGGGCACGCTGCAGCGCTACAAGGAACTGCGCGACATCATCGCCATTCTGGGCATGGACGAGCTGGCTCCCGAAGACAAGCTGACCGTGGCCCGCGCCCGCAAGATCCAGCGTTTCCTGTCGCAGCCTTTCCACGTGGCCGAAGTGTTCACTGGCGCTCCCGGCAAGTACGTGTCGCTGGCTGAAACCATCCGTGGTTTCAAGATGATCTGCGCTGGCGAGTGCGATCACCTGCCCGAGCAGGCCTTCTACATGGTTGGCACCATCGACGAAGCCTTCGAGAAGGCCAAGAAACTGGCGGCTTGAGCCTGCGGCACCCCCTGAGCGACTGCGTCGCTTCCCCTTCTCTACCCGCTTCGCGGGGGAGGGGGACGACACCCTCGCTGCGGGGCGGCCCTTGCTCGGTGTCCCCGATCTGGGCCCTGCCGGTTCCAAGTTCCAGTCCCACCTTTTCTGAGGAGCAAAGATGAACACCATCCACGTTGATGTGGTCAGTGCCGAAGAGTCCATCTTCTCCGGTGAAGCGCGCTTTGTCGCCCTGCCCGGTGAATCCGGCGAACTGGGCATTTTTCCCCGCCACACTCCGCTGATCACGCGCATCAAGCCCGGCTCGGTGCGTATCGAGATGGCGGACGGCAGCGAAGAGTTCGTCTTCGTGGCCGGCGGCATCCTGGAAGTGCAGCCCAACTGTGTGACCGTGCTGTCCGACACCGCCATCCGCGGTGCCGACCTGGACGCCGAGAAGGCCGAGAAGGCCAAGCTCGAAGCCGAGGAAGCACTGAAGAACGCCAAGAGCGAAGTCGATCTGGCACGTGCCCAGTCCGAGCTGGCCGTCATGGCAGCTCAGATCGCGGCCCTGCGCAAGTTCCGCCAAAAGCGCTGAGCCCTCCCGGGACCAGCCGCAAAAAAGCCGCCTTCGGGCGGCTTTTTTCATGGTGCGCAGGCGTCTCAGTCGCCGCAGCGGGCCTGGTACACGTAGGTCACGGCATTGTCCTTGGGGTCCACCGTGCGCGACTTGTGCGTCACGGCCTTGGCGGGCACGGGGCACAGGGCGCGGATCTGTTGCTCGCAGCGCTTGGGGTCGTCTTCGCGCAGCTTGCAGCTGAGCACATAGTCATATTCCTGCGAGTCGTCGAGGATGGGGCTTGCACAGGCGCTCAGGGTCAGCACGGCGGCCAGCAGGCCCAGGCGGGCCAGGGTGTTCTTCATGGTGTGGATGCTCCTTGATGAAATGGCGTGACGCTATCACAGCCTCCGTGCCCGCGATAGCTTGATGAAGGGGGTGGCTCGGCCCGGCCTGCGCAGCCTGCCTGCCTTTCAGTGGTGCTGTATCACGACAGCATCGGGAAGATTGTCGCTGCCATCGTGCACAGGCTGCAGCGGGTCACGCGGAAAGTTGGTTTCAAGCAGCAGGCTCACGCGCTCCAGGGCTGCTGTCATGCCCATGGCGTAATGGCCGCCCTGAAAGGCGGCACCCATGTCGCTGATCAGCGTTTGCCATTGTTCCGCCGGCAGGGTGCGCGCCAGGGCGCGGTCGGCGACGATTTCGATGGCGTGGTCGGCCAGCAGCAGATAGATCAGGGCACCGTTGTTGTGTTCGGTATCCCAGACGCGCAGCTTGCCGAACAGCGTGATGGCGCGCTCGCGCGGCGTGGCGTCGCGCCACAGGTAGCTGGGCGGCAGTCCGGGTTCGACGCAGATGCGAATCTGGCCTGTATGGCGCTGCTCGCTCATGGTGATCAGGCGCTCCAGCTCCGCCAGGCTTTCAGGCGGGAGTGCACGGCGCAACTGCCCTTCGGCCCAATGGTGGCGCAGCAGCCGGAGCAGACGCTGAACAAAGCCTGTGATTGCAGCCGCCATTTCACCAACTCCCCGAGGCGCCGCCGCCCCCGAAACTGCCGCCTCTGCCGGAGCTGAAGCCCCCGCCACCGCTGCGGCCGCCGCCGCCGCCAAAGCCGCCGCCACCGCCCCATCCACCGCCGCCACCCCTGCCGGAGCGGCCGCTTCCCAGCAGAGTGAACAGCAGCGCGACGACTCCCGCTCCTGCGGCGACGAGCAGGCTGGCCGTCACCACATAGGCGGCAATGCCGGCGCCTGCCCCCGCCAGCACGGAGGCCAGCGGCCGGCCCAGCACCGAGCGCAGGATGGGACCGACCACGGCCACGCCGAAGAAGAAGAACAGCATCAGGTCTTCCATGTCGAAGCCCCTGTCCGGGCTTTTGGAAGACTGGGGGCTGGAGGAGGGCGCCGGCAGTTGCTCGCCCGCAATGCGCGCTGCCACCTGGTCCAGCGCAGCGGTGATGCCGCCTGCATAGTCCCCCTGGCGAAAGCGCGGTGCCATCTGCTGGTCGATGATGCGCGCGGCCGCCAGGTCGGGGATCGCGCCTTCCAGCGCGCGGGCCACTTCCATGCGCATGCGCCTGTCGTTCTTGGCAATCACCACCAACAGGCCGTCGCCCACGTCGCGGCGGCCGATCTTCCAGTCACTGGCCACGCGCCAGGTATAGGCGGCAATGTCCTCGGGCGCGGTGGTGGCCACCATCAGCACGACGACCTGCGAGCCCGACTTCTGTTCGATGCCGCGCAGCCTGTCCTCAATGGCGCGTGCCTCATCGGCCGACAGCGTGCCCGTCTGGTCGATGAGCCGCGCCGAGAGGGCCGGCACGGGCTGCGGCGCCTGCGCCAGCGTGCTCCCGGGCAGCAGCAGCATGGTCAGGACAAGGGCGCAAAGCATGCGCCACAGTGGCACCAGGGACATGGTCACGGCTTACTTGTTGCCGAAGTCCACCGTGGGCGGACGGGAGATTTCGGCCTCGTTCTGCACGCTGAAGCTGGGCTTGGGTTCGTAGCTGAAGACCTTGGCCGTCAGATTGGTCGGAAAGCTGCGCGCCAGCACGTTGTAGGACTGCACGGCCTGGATGTACTGGTTGCGCGCCACGGTGATGCGGTTCTCCGTGCCCTCCAGCGTCACGCGCAGGTCGCGGAAGCCCTGGTTGGCCTGCAGCTGGGGATAGCGCTCGGCCACCACCATCAGCCGCGACAGGGCACTGGACAGCTCGCCCTGCGCCTGCTGGAACTTGTTGAAGGCCTCGGGGTTGTTGACCAGCTCGGGCGTGGCCTGGATGGAGGTGGCCTTCGCGCGTGCCTCCACCACCTTGGTCAGGGTTTCCTGCTCGAAATTGGCCTCGCCCTTGACCGAGGCCACGATGTTGGGCACCAGGTCGGCACGGCGCTGGTACTGGTTGAGCACCTCGCTCCAGGCCGACTTGGTCTGTTCGTCAAGACGCTGGAAGTCGTTGTAGCCGCAGCCGGTCAATGCCAGGACCGTGGCAAGCGTGGCGAGTAGACGTTTCATAAGATGGCAACCTGAAAGCGACAATGGAAAACAGTATCGCGCACGACGCATGCGCAATGCTGGCGATTGTGCTGCGCGCCCGGCCTGCTGCCCTGTAGGGCAAAGGCCATTGCGCAGCGGTGTGGCAAGGACTGCTAACAGGGCTTTTATGCACGAATTCACGGCGGCGCGCTGGTTGCCCGGGGGCCACGCCCAGACCATCTGGCCGGCACTGTTCGCGCGCCGCTGGCCGGTGGGCCAGGCGGCGCCCGCCTGGCGCTGGGAGCGCTGGGATACCCCGGATGGGGACTTCATCGATGTCGCCTTCGGCGGTGCTCCCACCCCGCCTGTAGACGCGCCATGGCTGGTGCTTTTCCATGGCCTTGAAGGCTCGGCGAACAGCCACTATGCCCAGGCCATGGCCTGGGTGGCCGCGCAGCGTGGCTGGCACATGGCCGTGCCGCACTTTCGCGGCTGCAGCGGCGAGGTCAACCGGGGCCCGCGCGCCTATCACTCGGGCGATGTGCAGGAGGTGGACTGGATACTGCGCCGCCTGCGCGCACGGTCTTCCCGCCCGCTCCATGTCGTGGGTGTTTCCCTGGGCGGCAATGCGCTTGCGCGCTGGGCCGGTCTGCAGGCAGACAAGGCGGCCGAGGTGGTCCAGGCCCTGGCGGCGGTGAGTGCGCCGCTGGACCTGGCGGCTGGCGGCATGGCGCTGGGGCAAGGGCTGAACCGCTGGATCTACACACGCATGTTCCTGCGCACGCTGGTGCCCAAGGCGCGGGTCAAATGGGCGCAATTTCCCGGCCTCTTCGACCGCGATGCCGCGGTGCGCGCGCGCGATCTGAAGGAGTTCGATGACGCGTTCACGGCACCCGTGCATGGCTTTCTCGATGCGCACGACTACTGGCGCCGGGCGGCAGCCAAGCCTGTGCTGGGCAGCATTGCCGTGCCCGCGCTGCTGCTCAATGCGCTGGACGACCCTTTTGTGCCTGCATGCAGCCTGCCAGGGCCAGGCGAGGTCGGCCCACGGGTTACGCTGTGGCAACCGCCGCATGGCGGTCATGTGGGTTTTGCACAGGGACATTGGCCAGGGCATGTACTGGGCATGCCGCAGGCCGTCACGCAGTGGCTGGCAGACAGCGAACAAGGATGAATGCAATGGACGATATCGTGAAGCAGGCCATGGCCAAATGGCCCCATGTGCCCGCCTGCAGCGGCTGGCTGGGGCTGGACGAGCGCGGGCGCTGGTATCTGCGCGATGAAGAGGCCCAGGCCTGCGGCGCTTTCGACAGCGGCATCCCGGGAGCCAAGGGCGCGGAGGTGCGCAACGAAAAGCTGGCGGACTTCATCGCCCGCAACTATCTTGCCGAGCCCGACGGTCGGTGGTTTTTCCAAAATGGTCCCCAGCGCGTGTACGTGGAACTGGAAAGCACACCCTGGATATGGCGGCTGCGCTGGGATGGCGAGCGCCTGCAGATGCACAGCCATACAGGGGCAGAGCTGCAGGCCGCAGACATCAAGGAGGTTTTGATGGATGAGACAGGGCGCCTGTATCTGGCCATGCCCTCCGGCCTGGGCCTGGTCCATACGCAGGACATGGTCGATGCCGCTGCCGCGCTGGACGCCGGCATGCTGCCTGCCTGTGAAGAGGTGCCGGCACAGACGTTGCCGCAACGCTACGGTTTTGTGCGCAGTCCGGCCCGGGCATGAAAAATGTCCGCTGTCAAGTCTTTTGTGAGGTCATGCAGCGGCGCAAAAGGTCTTATGGGGCAATAGGTTAGCCTAGATTCGGGCTGCGGCGCGCGCTTGCTGCATTTCTGGCTAGGTGCCACATGGGCGCTTTGCGGTGGCAAACGCAGGGGCGCCGCAGCGGGCAAGATCGCATAGCCATCTTATGCCCCGGCCTGTCGCAATCCATCCCCAGAAAGCGAAAGCGCAACCCGAGGGCTGCGCTTTCATCGTGAGTGGGTGGTGGATGCGTCCACATCGTCAACCCGACTTCGGCGGTGCGGCCTTGCCCCTGCTTCCCTTTCTGAATCCCCGATCCCCCGCCATGAACGTCTCCAGCATGTGCGGGATCAACGTCGTTGCATCGACGGCCTCGCCATACGTCTGCGCGTGCAGTGCGGCGTAGGCGTCCAGGTCGGCTTTCAGGCTGGCCGGGCAGGTGAACGTCAGCTTCGTGCTACCGCTGGACGGCAACGGGCCGAGGCGGAGTTTTCGGGCGGTACTCATCGCGCACCTCCAAGCTGATAGAACATGGGTTGGTAAGGACGCAACACGAGGTCGCGCGCCACGATCACCCGAACCGGCAAGCCCGGTCGTGCTGTCAGCGTCGGCTGGATGTTCATGTTGCGCCGAGTGATCTCCTGGCCGACCTGATTGATGCTGTCCTGTGCGCTGTCGCGCCCGGCGATGACGATGCGGTTGCCGTCCTGGCGGTTCTCCGGCGCGGCCAGCTCGGCGCCCACGCCCAGCAGCGTCGTCAACACGGCGCCGGCGAAGACGCGGTTCCAGTGCCAGTCCACGTCGTCTTCCAGGCCGGCGTAGCCGGCCGGGTCGGTGCCCACGAGGTTGTCGAGCGTCAGCGATGACGTGTCGGGCAGGATGACCCGGTTCCATACCACCTGTACGCGGCTCTGCCCGTAGCTGACCTGGCTGTTGTAGCGCCCGAGGATGCGCGATCCCTGCGGGATCAGCAGGAACTTGCCCGTGGCCGTGTCATAGACGGGCTCCGTGACGGTGGCGATCACATCGCCCGGAAGATCGGACTTGATGCCTGTGACCAGCGCCCCGGCGATCACCGTACCGGCCATCACCTGATACGGCGACGCCGGCAGCGCCAGGTTGCCGGAATTGCGGGTTTCCGTAGAGCCGCCTTTCAGGAACGCCTCCTTCTGGTCTTGCCGGTTCTGCGTGGCGGTCGGGTCGGCGGGCTGGGCCGCCGTCGAGGCCGGCCCGGCGGCGAGCGGGTCGAAGGCTGCGAGCGCGCTTGCAGCACCCGGCGCACCCGGCGCCGCCTGCGCCACCGTTGCGGCCTGGCCTTGGCCCTGGCCGCCGGAGCGGAAGAACACCGACGAAGCCGCAGCGGCTTCCGCCTCTTTGCGCAAAGCGTCATTCGGATCGTGGCCGGGGGCCGCGTAAGCGGCTACGGCCGGCTGCTGCGAAGCGACGATGGCGGGGCCAAGATCGCCCGGCAGCGGCGGCCCCAACTCGGGCACCTTCCGCAGCTTCGAGTAGTCGGAAGGCAGGCCATCCAGCCCCTCGGACTTCGATACGCGATCCACGTTGTAAAGCTCGGTCTGTTCGCCAGTGCCGCGCCGATGCGGCTGCAATGACCAGATCGTGGCCCCGAGCACGGCGACCGACAGGCCGCCGACGAGGACGGCCAGCGTGCGCCGGTTCAGGCGCGTGACCGGACACGGCTGGGCGCGTAGCGCCACCGCCTCGGGCGCGACCTTGCCCGCCTGCGGCGTGGTGAGGTCGGGGGTGTCGTCCTGGCTCATGGTCAGTTCCCCCGCGTGCCGTCGGTGCGCTCGATCCGCACCACGTCGCCCTTGTCCCCGCCCAAGCGCAACTCGGCAGCGCCGAACAAGCGATCAACGATGAAATACGGCGAGCGGAAGCGGTAGTTCACCAATTGCCCGTCGCCCTGCGCACCGATCACGAACAGCGGCGGCAACTCGCCCTGGGCGATGCCGGCGGGAAACTGGATATATACCTTCTCGCCGTCATCGAAGGCGCGCAGCGGCTTCCACGGCGGATTGCTGCCACTGATGGCATAGCGGAAACGGATCTTCTCCAGCGACAGCCCGGTCTCGACCGGCGCGGCGGCGCTGGCCGCCTGCGCCTGGCGCTGCAAGGCGAGCATCTTGTCCTTGGGGTACTCCCAGGATATCGACGCCATCCATGTCTTCTCTGTCGAGGTCAGTTCCAGCAGATAGGTGCGTCGGCTGGTGGTTACAACGAGATTCGTCTTGAGGCCCGAGCGGATGGGCTTGACCATCACGTTCACGCGCAGCGCATCCCCGCTGCCGCTCGATGTGTCGCCCACGATCCAGCGCACCGTGTCGCCAGCGGCCACCGTCACCAGTTCCTCACCGGGCTGGAGCGCGATCACGGTCACGCGGCCCACGGCCGCATAGACCTGATACAGCGCGCCGTCCGTGAAAGGCCACACCTGAATCGCGTTGACGTAGCCCTCGCGCGTGGGCGCGACGCGCGCCTCGGTATTGGCCCGTGAGACGCGCACCTTCTCGTCGACCGGCTCCGGCGCCGGCTTGGCTTCTTCGCCCTCGGGCGCTGGCTTCAACTGTGCCGGCATCGGCAGCACCTCGGGCACAGCGACCGCCTCCACAGGTGCAGGCGGCTCCGGCAGCGGCTGCGCCTGCACCGGCTCATCGAGCGAGATGGTCGGCGGCGGCTTGCCCTGGGTGGCGCAGCCCGCCAGGGCCGCGAGCGCCAGCACGGAAACGTAAGTACGGAAAGACGGGTTCATGGCTTGGCTCCTTCGGAAGAATCCAGTTCGCGGCTCCACGACAGGCCGTTGACGTAGATGCCCAACGGGTTCTTGCGCAGGCGCTGTTCGGTGCGCGGGGTCTGCTGCACGATGGAAATCACCGCGTTCCAGCGTTCGGTGCCAGCAGGAGCGCCGTTGACGAAGCGTTGTTCCGTCCAGCGCACGTTGAAAGAGGCGTCGCTGGCGCGGGTCACGCTGGTGATCTGCACCGTCACCGACTCCTTGCCGATGCGCGCGAACGGATCGTTCACGCGGGCGTACTCGTTGAGCACCACGGCGCCCTTGTCGGTGGTGTAGTCGTAGGCGTCCAGCCAGTTCTGCCGCACCACGATCGGGTCGATGGACAGCGAGCGCACCAGGCCGATGAAGCGGCCCAGGTGGTAGGCGATCTGCGCATCGCTGGGCCGGTACGGCGTAGCGGCCTCGCCCACGGCGCGCACTTGGCCCGCGTTGTCCACCTCGATGACATAGGGTGTCACGATGGATTGCGCCGAGCGCCAGACCAGGCCCCCGGCCATCAGCACGGCCAGCGTGAGACAGCCGAAGGCCATGAAACGCCAGTTCTTCGCCTGCACGCGGGCCGAGCCGATGCGCTCGTCCCACACCTGTGCGGCGGATTGGTACGGAGTAGCAGGCTGCGGCGTGTCGGCATAGCGCACCTGCGGTCGTTTGAATCGCATGGGTGTTCTCCTTGAAGATCAGGAATCGGAATCGCGCAGACTCGGCCCCTGGCTGGAACTGCCGCCGTCGCCCCCGCGCAGCGTGTGGGCGGCGGTGGTTGCGGCATGGGTGAGTTGCTGGCGGCGATGCAGGCGTTTGGCCCAGGCGGGTTGCTCCTGCGGCGCGGTGGAGGGCGTATCACCACCAGACGCTGGGCCGCCCGATGCGGCGGCTGTACCGCCTCCCGCCGAAGTCGTGCCTTCCTGGCGGAAAGCTGCGGCGGCACGTTCCTTCATCGAACGCGCGCCATCGGCCACCTTCTGCCCGGCTGCCTGAGCGCCTGTCTTGGCGACATTGCCGAAGCCCGCAGCGGCACCCTTGAGGCCGCCGCCGGCCGAAGCGGAACCGGCCTGGAACGCCGACCGTGCACTGCTGGCAGCCCCAGCGGCAGCCCGCGCGCCGCTGCCGGCCAGCTTGGCGGCAGCGGGCGCCATGCGCGCTCCAGCAGCTACCGCGCCGCCGACGCCCGTGGCTGCGGCGCCGACGGCAACGGCAGCGCCCGCAGCGCCCAGCGCAGCACCGGCCATCGCACCCGCGCCAAGCTGCGGCCCGCCAGACACCAGCCCGGTTGCAATGCCTGGCCCGAAGATGCCCAAGGCCAGCAGGGTCAGCGAGGCCAGCATCACGACCACGGAGTGGTCGATGGATGGCTCGGCGGGATGTACCTGAAACTCGGCGAACAGCCCCGAGCCGATGCCCACAATGACGGCGAGCACCAGCACCTTGATGCCGGACGACACCACGTTGCCCAGCACCTTTTCGGCGAGGAACGCGGTCTTGTTCCACAGCGCGAACGGCACCAGCACGAAGCCGGCGAGCGTGGTCAGCTTGAACTCGATCAGCGTGATGAAAAGCTGGATCGCCAGCACGAAGAAGCACAGGATGACGATCAACCACGCGAGGAACATCACGACGATGGGCGTGATGTTCACGAACACCTCGGGGAAGCCCGCCATGTTGCCGATCTGCTCAAGGATCGGCGCACCGGCGTCGATGCCGACCTTGGCCAGCCGCCCAGGGTGTAGGAAGTTCTCCATGCTCAAGGTCGAGCCGCTGGCCGTTAGGCCCAGCCCGGCGAAGGAGCGGAACAGGATGCCGGCCAGCGTGTTGAAGTTGCCGATGATGTAGGCGAAGGCACCGACGTACAGCACCTTGCGGATCAGCTTGGCGATCACGTCCTCGCCCTGGCCGACGGCATGGCCCATCGCCCAGAACAGCCCGGCGATCGTCATGTCGATGACGATCAGCGTGGCGGTCAGAAACGCCACCTCGCCATGCAGCAGTCCAAAGCCCGAGTCGATGTAGCGCGAGAAGGTATCGAGGAAGCGGTCGATGATCGTTACGTCGTTCATGGTGAGTCCTCCTGCCCAGGCGCATCGGCATCGGCGGGTTCATCGAAGCTGGGCGGAATCGGCGGCAGGTCGGCTAGCGTCTGATACTCGCTCGGCCCGGTCTGGCCGGAGAGAAAGCGCCGCAGGTCGGCCTGGGCCACCTGCGCGCAAAACGCGCCGTCGTGCGCGCCCGTGCGGCACTGCGCGCGCAGCGTGTGCAACCGGGATGGATCGGCGGCCAGTGAAGCCACCGACAGCGGCTGATCGCAGCCGGACAGCAGGAACGCGAGAGCGAACACGACAGGCGCGTACTTCATGGCCGCACCTCGTCAGTGGTTGTAGAAATCGACGGCTTGCGGCGTGTACGGCGTGCCACTGCCCAGGAAGCGGCGCGTCATCTCACGTCCGCGCTCCGTGGCCGCCGCCTGCCGCGCCAGTTCCAGCGCGGCAGCGCGATCCTGCGTGATCTGGAGCCGCTGCGACTGGATCGACTGCTTGGCCTGCAAGGCCAGCAACTGGTTCATGGCCTGCATCGCCTGCAACGCACCTTCGGCTGACTGGCTCTTGCCCACGAGGTCGGCGAGCACGCTTTCGTCTTCGCCCAGGTTCTGCGAAACCTGGGCCTGCATCCGCATCGTGGTCTGCAAGCCGTTGAGCGTGTTCTTCCATCGCTCCTGCGTGTCGCGGTACATCTGGTCGCCGCTCACCGTGGCGGCGTACTGCTCGGGATACAGGCGCTGAAACTCCCGATCCAGATTCGTCACGTCGTAGGCCAGGCCGCGCGCCTGGTCGATCAGCCGCTGCGTGGTCGCCAGATTGGCGCGCAACTGGCCGACCACGCTGGATGGCAGGCTGGCGAGATTGCGCGCCTGGTTCATCAGCATCTGCGCTTCGTTCTGAAGCTGCTGGATCTGGTTGTTGATCTGCTCCAGCGTGCGGATCGCGGTCAGCGTGTTCTGCACGAGGTTGGTGGGATCGACCACGACCCATTGCGCATGGGCGGTGGCGGTGCAAAGCATGGCCGCGATTGCGGCGGCGACAAGACGCTTTTTCATGACAGGTTCTCCAGGGGTTGATCAGCGAGGGAACCCGGCGCAAGGCCGGGGAACGAGGGCAGCAGGTCGGCCGCCCAATCGAGGCCGCGATGGCGCAGCCAGGCGCCCGCGAAGCCGGGTACGCCGGCGTCCAGCAGCACGCGGTCTATGTCGCGCTGGTCTTGCGGCGTGGAAGCGCCCGCAAACGCCAGCGCGGCCGGCCCCAGGTCGAGGTCGAACAGGCGGTTGCCGAGGCGGGATTGGTAGTAGTAGTCGCGCTTGGGCTGCGCGGTGGCGACGATCTCGATCTGCCGGCTGTTGAGGCCGAAGCCTTCGTAGATCGTGCGAATCTGCGGCTCAGTCGCCTGCGGGTTCGGCAGGAAGATGCGGCTGGCGCAGCTTTCGATAATCGCGGGGGCGATGCTCGAATCCTTGATGTCCGCGAGCGACTGCGTGGCGAAGATCACCGACACGTTTTTCTTGCGTAGCGTCTTGAGCCACTGGCGGATACGCGCGGCAAACACCGGGTCATCGAGGAACAACCACGCTTCATCGAGGATCAGCAGCGTGGGCGATCCGTCGAAGCGTTCATCGAAGCGCGCAAAGAGGTAATGCAGCACGGCCATGACGGCGGCCTTGCTGTGCATCAGCTCCTCCATCTCGAAGCACTGCACGTCGGCCATGCCGAGCCGGTCGTGGTCAGCGTCCAGCAGCTTGCCGTGCGCACCACCGAGCACGTAGGGCGCGAGCGCCTGGCGCAGCGCGTTCGATTGCAGCAGCACCGACAGGCCGGTCATCGTGCGCTGCTCCACCGGCGCACCGGCGAGGCTTCCAAGCGCCGACCAGATAGCCGCCTTCTCGTCGGGGCCGACCGCCACGCCTTCGTGCAGCAAGCGGCCTTCGACCCATTCTGCGGCCCAGGTGCGGTAGCCCTCGCGGTCGATGCGTGCCAAGGGCTGGAAGGCGATTTCGCCATCCGTGCCCAGGTCGTAGTGTTCGCCGCCCAAGCCCAGGATCGTGGCCCGCATCGAGCGGCCCATGTCGAAGGCGAAGATGCGCGAACCGCGATAGCGACGGAACTGCATCGCCAGCGTGGCGAGCAAGACCGACTTGCCCATGCCGGTCGGGCCTGCGACCAGCGTGTGGCCCACGTCGCCGATGTGCGTCACCAGCCGGAACGGCGTCGCGCCATCGGTGCGCGTGACGATCAGCGGCGGGCCGTCGAGGTGGTCGTTCTTTTCCGGCCCCGCCCATACTGCGGACACCGGCATCATGTGTGCTAGGTTCAGCGTCGAGACGATGGGCTGGCGCACGTTGGCGTAAGCGTTGCCCGGAATGGATGACAGCCACGCATCCACGGCGTTGAGCGTTTCCGGGATGGTGACGAAGCCGCGCCCCTGGATGACCCGCTCCACCATGCGCAGCTTCTCGTCGGCTACGGCCGGGTCGGCATCGAGCACCGTCACCGTGGCGGTGAGATAGCCGAAGGCGACCTGATCGCTGCCCAGCTCCTGTAAGGCGGCATCGGCGTCGGTCGCCTTGTTGCTGGCGTCAGTATCGACCAACGGGCTTTCCTGCTGGAAGATCGTTTCGCGCAGCAGCGCGATGACGTTCTTCCTTTTTGCAAACCACTGGCGGCGCAGGCGGGTGAGTTCCTTTTCCGCCTCGGATTTGTCGAGACAGAGAAAGCGCGTACTCCAACGATATGCAAAGCCCAAGCGGTTGAGGTCGTCCAGAATCCCCGGCCAGGTCGAGGTCGGAAAACCGCGCACCGACACCACGCGCAGGTGCTGGTCGCCCAGCATGGGCGCCAGGCCACCGACCAGCGGCGAGTCGGTCAGCAGGGCGTCGATGTGGAACGGCACTTCGGGCACACCGACGCGGTAGCGCCGCGTCGAGATGGTCGTGTGCAGGTAGGTCAGCGTCTGGCTGTCATCCAGCCAGACGATTTCCGGCATCACGCCGTCGAGCAGGTCAAAGACGCGATCCGTTTCCGCGACGAAGGCTTGCAGCCGCTCGCGCCAGTCCACGCCATTCGTCGGTGTGTTCTCGTAGAGCATCTTGGCTGCACGGGCGCGGGATTCTTCCGGCGGCAGGTAAAGCAACGTCAGGTGATAGCCGCTCTCGAAGTGATGGCCCGATTCCTCGAAGGCGGCCCGGCGTTCTTCCTCCACCACCCACGAAAGCGGCTCGGGAAACTCCGAGTGCGGATAGTCGGCCGCAGGCCGGCGCTCGGCTTCGATGAACAGCGCCCAGCCCGATCCCATGCGGCGCAGCGCGTTGTTCAACCGCGCCGACGTGGCGATCAGCTCGCCTTGCGTCGCGCTGTCGAGGTCAGGCCCGCGAAACCGGGCCGTGCGCTGGAAACTGCCGTCCTTGTTCAAGACGACGCCCGGTGCGACCAGCCCGGCCCAGGGCAGCCAGTCGGCAAGCAAGGCCGGGCGCTGGCGGTATTCGGCGAGGTTCAGCATCGCGGCGTCCTCCCCTCACACGTCCAGCAGCGGGCGGTGCTTGATGTGCCGGGCGAAGACCTGCATGAACTGCGGATCGACGCGCGCACCCCACACCGCCAGCGAATGGCCGACGATCCAGAGCACGACGCCCGGAATCCACAGTTGCAGGCCCAGGCCGACAGCGGCGGCCAGCGTGCCGTTAGCGATCGCTACGGTGCGCGGCGCACCGCCCAGCAGAATCGGCTCGGTCAGCGAGCGATGCAGCGGCACCTCGAAGCCGTCCGCGAAGGTGTCAGGGGCACTCATACGACCGCCCCGCCGGAGAAGCTGAAGAACGACAGGAAGAAGCTCGAAGCGGCGAACGCGATGGACAGACCGAATACGATCTGGATCAGCTTGCGGAACCCGCCGGACGTGTCGCCGAACGCGAGCGCGAGGCCCGTGGCGATGATGATGATGACCGCGACGATGCGCGCCACCGGCCCCTGGATGGATTCGAGGATGGATTGCAGCGGGCCTTCCCACGGCATCGAGGAACCGGCGGCCTGCGCGGCTCCGGCCAGGAACAACAGCAACGCGGCCAGCAGCAGCCCTTGCCCCGCAGGACGGGCCAGGCAGCGCAGCCGCGCAAGACGCAAAGCCGGATTTGCAGAAAAACGGAAAGCAGGAATGGTCATCTGCGTCATGGCAGTTCTCCAAGTGAGTCAAGGGATGAGGAAGTCGCCGCAGCGGGTACGGCATCGGGGTTTGGCGACAACTCGGGAAACGGCGTGTCCAGCGCGTCCGCCTCCCAATCCGCCAATCGGTAGCCCACGCCGTCAAAGCCGACGACGCGGGCGATGCTCTCGATGCGGCGCTTGCGCCCGCGCCCGGCGATATGGATCACCACGTTGACCGCCTCGGCGATCAGCGCACGCGGCGGGTTCACCGCCACTTCGAGAATCAGTTGCTCCAGGCGCAGCAGCGCGCCGAGCGCGGAGCCGGCGTGGATCGTGGCGATACCGCCCGGATGGCCGGTGCCCCACACCTTGATGAGATCCAGCGCCTCGGCGCCGCGCACCTCGCCGACGACGACGCGATCAGGCCGCAGGCGCATGGACGACCGCACCAGTTCGGTCATGGACACGACGCCGGCGCGCGTGCGCAGCGGCACATGGTCGCGGGCCGCGCATTGCAACTCGATGGTGTCTTCGAGCACCAGTACGCGGTCGCCCGTGGCGGCGATCTCGGCCAGCAGCGCATTGGCGAGCGTGGTCTTGCCGCTGCTCGTGGCTCCTGCGATCAGGACGTTCTGGCGCTCGCGCACGGCGCGAACGAGAAAGCCCGCCTGCTCGGCGGTCATCATTCCGTCCTCGATGTAGCGCGACAGAGGGATGACGCCGATGGCGCGCTTGCGCAGCGCGAAGGCCGGCCCCGGCGCAGCGGGCGGCAAGATGCCCTCGAAGCGTTCGCCGGTTTCGGGCAACTCGGCGGACAGCAGCGGTTGCCCGCGATGGACTTCTGCGCCAACGTGGGCCGCGACCAAGCGGATGATTCGCTCGCCGTCCGTCTCCGGCAACTCCGCGCCCATCGGCGCGCGCCCACTGGAAAGCCGATCCACCCAAAGGGTGCGATCGGGGTTCAGCATCACCTCCACCACGTCCGGGTCTTCGAGCGCGGCGGCGATCAGCGGCCCCATCGCCGTGCGCAGCATCTGGATGCGGCGGTCGAGCGAGGTGGTGAGGGATGAAGGCGCGGCGCTCATGAGGCACGCTCCTGCGCTTGCGCGGCTGCCGCCGCGTCTTCCATCCGCATTGGGTCGGGATGCAGTTCCTCCACCACGTCGCGCACCAGGCTGCGGCCCCGCAGCAGGTGGCGGCCAAGCTGCTCGGTGAACTGCTCGAAGCGCGCCTTGCCTTGCGCGCGTGCCGCGTCTTGGTGCGCCTCGGGAACCGGAGTGCTCACGGTCAGGTAGTAGCGGATGAACAGCGCCAGCGTTTCGATGGCGATGTTCTGGTCGCGCTCCATGCGATCGGCCTGGCGCGAGAGGCGATCCAGCCGCTTGGCAATGGCCGCCTCGCGCTGGTCGGCGGCATCGGGCGACAGCCATGATGCGAGCGCCGCCGCGACGATGGACGACTTGGACACGCCTTTCTTGGCGGCCAGCTCATCGAGCCGCTTGGCGTGCTCCGGCTGGATGAACAGGTTGAGGCGATAGTGGCTCATAGCTCGATTCCGTCGTTGGGGTCGAGGGAAGCCAGCCGGGCGCTGCGCTGCATGGCCGGATCAAGCTGGCGAGGAAGGGGAAGCGGCAGGTCGTCGTCGTCATCGAGCAGCGCGAGGTCGGCCGTGGGAGCGGCCAGCTCGGAGTCGTAGGCGACGGTTTCGGAGAGTTCGGGCTGACGGCGCGGGCCGCCGTCGTCGGCCGAACCCAAGTTCTCCAGGCCATCAGCGGACGCGGCGGCCAGTGCAGCGGGCACGGACGGAATCGCCAACCCGCTCCAGTCGTCGGGCCGCAATGGCGGCGCGTCGGCGTACTGCCCATCCGCCAGCGCGGGCGGTGGCAGCACGCGACGCTTGAAATTGGCGTCCGCGTAGTAGCGCAGCTTCTTCGCCTTGATCGGCGCCACGCTGGACACCATCACCACGGCCTCGTCAGGCGGAAGCTGCATGACTTCGCCCGGCGTCAGCAGCGGGCGCGCGGTTTCCTGGCGCGACACCATCAGGTGGCCCAGCCACGGCGCGAGCCGATGGCCCGCGTAGTTGCGCTGCGCGCGCAGCTCGGTAGCGGTGCCGAGCGTTTCGGAAATGCGCTTGGCCGTGCGCTCGTCGTTCGTGGCGAACGTCACGCGCACATGGCAGTTGTCCAGAATCGAATGGTTCTGGCCATAGGCTTTGTCGATCTGGTTGAGCGACTGCGCGATGAGGAAGCTGCGGATGCCGTAGCCCGCCATGAAGGCCAGGGCCGTCTCGAAGAAGTCGAGCCGCCCCAGCGCCGGGAACTCATCGAGCATCAGCAGCAGCTTGTGGCGGCGCTGAATGCCGTCGGAGCCGTCGAGCGATTCGGTGAGGCGCCGGCCGATCTGGTTGAGGATCAGGCGAATGAGCGGCTTCGTCCGCGAAATGTCCGAAGGCGGCACCACGAGGTACAGCGATACCGGATGCTCGGCAGCGATCAGGTCAGCGATGCGCCAATCGCAACGCGAGGTGACTTCGGCCACCGTGGGATCGCGGTACAGGCCGAGGAACGACATGGCCGTGGACAGCACGCCCGAGCGTTCGTTATCGCTCTTGTTGAGGACTTCGCGCGCAGCGGATGCCACCACGGGATGTGGGCCACCACCTTCCTCGTTCACGAGGTGCGGCGTAGTCATCATCCGATGCAAGGTCAGCTCGAACGGACTGGCCGGGTCGGAGAGGAAGTTGGCGACGCCGCGCAGAGTCTTGTCTTCGCCTGCGTAGAGCACATGCAGGATGGCCCCAACCAGTAGCGCGTGCGAGGTCTTTTCCCAATGGTTGCGCTTCTCCAGCGCACCTTCGGGATCAACCAGAATGTCCGCGATGTTCTGCACGTCGCGCACCTCATGCGCGCCGCGCCGTACCTCCAGCAGCGGGTTGTAGGCCGCTGACTTCGCATCGGTCGGGTTGAACAGCAGGCAATGCGAGAAGCGCGAGCGCCAACCGGCGGTGATCTGCCAGTTCTCGCCCTTGATGTCGTGGATGACGGCCGAGGCTGGCCAGGAAAGCAGCGTCGGCACCACCAGGCCCACACCTTTGCCCGAGCGCGTGGGCGCGAAGGTCAGGACGTGTTCCGGGCCTTCATGCCGCAGGTACTGGCGGTCGTGCTGGCCGAGGAACACGCCGGCCGGCTGCGTGAGGCCAGCCTTGCGAATGTCATCCGCGTTCGCCCAGCGTGCCGAGCCGTAGGTCGTAACCAGCCGCGATTGGCGCGAGCGCCAGATCGACATACCGATGGCGACCACCACCGCCAGCAGGCCACTGCCGCCCGCGATGGCGCCGCCGGTATCGAACACGCGCGGCGCGTAGGCATCGAAGAAGAACCACCACTCGAACAGTTTCCACGGGTGGTAGATCGGTGTGCCGAGAAGATCGAACCAGGGCGAGCCAAGGCGTAGCTGGTAGCCAAGGGCTGCTGCTGTCCATTGCGTGGCGCTCCATACGCCAGCGATCACGATGCCGAATACCACGGCGATCTGACCGAACAGCACGTTCGTCCCTTGCATAACCTCGCCTCCGATCACGGCACACAGAGGTGCCGCAGCACTGAGGATCAAGGCGTTCGCGCAGGTCGGTCAAAGGCCGATGTGGCGGCAATTTAGGCCCAAAAAGTCAGATTTCCTTTAGTGGCGAAAGCAATAAAAACGCCGCAAGCGCGAGCGCATTGCGGCGTAGTGAGGTAACAGCGAGAACTTCGTCGCAGCGAAGCGACCGAGAGATAACCTACTTGGATTTTTGCTCGGGCCGATCACCGAAAAATCGCCGTTTGGCGGCTTCGGCAGCACGCAGACATAGTTCGTCGCCAACCTTCGCGCGGTCTTCCTTGCATTGACGTTGAATCTCTTTGATGCGTTCGGGATTGGCTACGAGCGCATCCACGGTTTCCGAAGGTTGAGAAGGACCGCATGCAGGCAGTGCAGTGACCAATATCAGCAATATCACTTTGTTCATAGCCTTATTCCTACTATCGGTCGCGTGGAAGGTCTTCGGGGATGCCGAGTTCATCAGCCGAATCAATAAAATCTACTCGTTCGATAAATCGAGCCAGCATTTCGGACGGCTCCGTATCGCGGCGCAGCAGATAGGTCATGAGCATAGTCGGCTTGCCCGCCAAGCGCCGGGCCACGACTCCCGGCTCGCGGCTGGAAGCAATGTGCGCCTCGCCCGCCAAGCCCAATGCTAAGCCGGCGGAGACTAAAGTCATCATCACGTCGAAGGTCGCCACGCGCTGCGCGATCAGCGGCTCTTGTCCGCATGTGCGTAGGAACCGATCGACCTGGCGCGCGTGGCCTTCGCACACTGCTGGGTCGCCCAGCGCCAGCGGATGGCGCAACACCTCCTTCAGCGGGATCTGTTTGAAGGCAAGCACCGGATGGCGGGCTGGTACCGCCACCATCAATTCGTCTTCCCATGCAGGAGTGACGATGATGCCATCACCTGCATCCTCTGCCATCGAGAAGCCCGCGTCATACAGGTCGCTATGAAGCCCCTTGATCTGCTGATCCAAAGGCACCTCGAACAATCGGATTTCCACCTCGGGGTCCTCTTCGCGGCTGCGCGCCAGCAATGCCGGCAGGCGCGAAGGCGTGACGCCATCGGACAAGGCAATACGCAACTGGCCGCAAAAGCCGTTGGCGGCGGACTTGACACTATCGCGGGCCTGCTCCAGCACTGTAAAGACTCGCTGAACGTGCTCCAGAAACAGCCGTCCAGCGCGGGTCAGTTGTGTGCTGCGAGTGGTGCGGACAAACAGGCGTGCGCCGAGTTCTTCCTCCAACTCCTTGATGGTGCGAGATAACGGAGATTGGTCGATGTGCAACCGCTCGGCAGCGCGGGCAAAGTGAAGCTCCTCTGCTACAGCGAGGAAACACCGTAGATGACGAAGCTCCACAAATCAATCTCCTATTAAGTGTTATTTGAACCTACACATTGAATCTTCTGTCCGGGGTAGTCACCGAAGGCCATGCGCCTATCCGAATCGGACAGGCGCTGGGACTTCTTTCTGACGCCATTGGGAGGCATCAGCAGATCGCGCGAATTACCCGCCGTGCTCCTGTTCAAGCAGCGAGCTGAGGCGAGCAACTTCATTGCTGGTAATGGCAATGTTCCGCCCGTCCTTCGTCGCCACTGAGGCGCCGATGGATTGATACACGGCGCGTCCGAAGCGACTTTCCTGTGCCATCTTTCCATCCTTGAAGACGTACAGCGTTCCCCCGTCAGCCAGCGGAACCATCTCCTTGGCTGCCTGGGCTGCTGCATGACCGGCGAAGGCAGGCACGGAGAGGGCGCTCAACAGGGCGGCAATGACAATTTGCGATTTCATGATCGACTCCTTTGTGAAAACGACGACAACTTGCGCCGCGCCGTTAAATGTAGAAGCGCGCGATCTACAGATCGCTTACCCGTGCATTACATTCAATTCATGTGCTGTCATTTGGTGCCAGTCAAGGATTAGGTGCCGTTGGGAGAAAGGATGCCAAGCCACGCAACGCTCGCCAAAACCAGAACGGCTAATGTCGCCTCCGTGAACAGACTCTGCCGTAGCTTGACGACCGCGTGTGCGTGGTTGCCTGTTCTCAATGCCGCCTCCAGACTTGGGCTCAGTCGAAACCGATTGGCTGCCGCCAGCGCGAGCATTCCTCCGAACAACAGGAGTTTTCCTACGAGCAGGCGGCCATAGAGCGTTGAGAAGAGCGGATCAAGCGATGGCCCAGCGATCAACAGGTAATTCAGGGCTCCGGTCACGACGAGTGCCGCCACGATCACAGTACCTATCCGAGCGAAACCATTGGATGTTCGGCTCAGGATCTCTACTGAGCCTTGCCCGGTATTTGGTTTGTTCGCCGCAAGCACCAAGAACGCGATCAATGCGCCTACCCAGGCACCGGCCGCCCAGAGGTGCGTGATGTCCGAAGCGAGATGAATGTATCCGCGCACGCCGTCATCCATGGCGCCATGTCCCGCCCATGCAAGGGTCGCCAACGCCACACCACTGGAAGCGGCCATCGCTGCAAAACGCAGTGTTGAATTCATGCGCAACACTGCGATGAGCACACACGTCACTAACGCCAGGATGCGAATGCACCAGGCGATGCCCATGTGCGTGCCCGTAATGAGCATGTCGAAAACGTGCGTTGACAGCTCCGCGTAGCTTTGGGCGCCGGACATGGCCTTGGCCATGACCGTCATGCCCCACATCGACAGGACAATGCCGATGGCGGCGGATGCGCCAATGAGTACGCGATAGCGGCGCGAGATCGTCGAGGATCGCTCGTCGTTGCCCAAAGCATAGAGTCCGAACATGGCGACGCCAAACGCCGCCGCCAGGTCCAGATAAAGCGCCAGGCGCAGGACGATGGTCAACCAATCCCCGGCCATGGGCTTACTTCACCTTGAAGGTGACGTTACCCGTGATCGGATGCGTGTCCGAGGAGACGGCACGCCATTCGACGCGATAGTCGCCCGGCTGGAGCGCCTGTGCCGGCGTGATGACCATGGTCTTGCCGTCGCCGGCACCCGCGACGCTGGCGTTGATCTTCATCGGGCCATGGCTCGCCATTCCCGGCATGCCCGTCATGACAAGGCTTGCGGCGGAGAACTGCGGCACCAGCGTTTCGGAGAACTTCAGCTCGATGGTGGCTGGCGCGGAAACCTGCGACTTGTCGGCCGGCGTTGAAGACACCAGCGAAGGATGCGCGAATGCGGCGGTGGCGAACAGGCCAGCAGCGATCGGCGCGACGAGCTTGGCGATGAAATGTGAACGGGTCATAGAAGTTTCTACCTGGATGTGTGAGGTGTGGTTTAAGAACGAAATGCCGAGATAAGGCTTGCACCTTCGCAACGGCGTGGAACGAAAGAAACGGTTCGCTGGGCGATAGCAGACTCCTGTTGGTTCTGAAAGATGTTTCGGTCACAGTCGGCTCGCTCTCAGCCGCAAGGCGTTGCCCACGACCGATGCCGAACTCAGGCTCATCGCCAATGCTGCGATCAGGGGCGACAGCAACCAGCCCGTGAGGGGATAGAGAACCCCGGCGGCGATGGGGATGCCCAGCGCGTTGTAGAGGAAGGCGAACATGAGGTTCTGCTTCATGTTGCCCACGGTACTCACCGAGAGCGTGCGAGCGACAGCAATGCCACGCAGGTCGCCCTTGACCAGCGTGACCTGAGCGCTGTTCATCGCCACGTCGGTTCCCGTTCCCATGGCGATGCCCACGTCTGCCTTCGCCAAGGCCGGCGCGTCGTTGATGCCGTCTCCGGCCATGGCGACGATGCGGCCTTCTTTCTGCAGCCGCTCGATCAACATGAGCTTGTCCGCCGGCTTGACCTCACCATGCACCTCGTCGATGCCTAGGCGTGCACCGACGGCTTTGGCGGTGGTCTGCCCGTCCCCGGTGGCCATGATGACCCGCAGGCCCGCAGCCTTCAACGCGGCCAGGGCCTCGGGGGTGCTGCCCTTGACCGGGTCGGATACGGCGAGCAAACCCGCGAGTTGCCCGTCCACAGCCAAGTACATGACGCTGGCCCCTTCGCCGCGCAGAGTTTCGGCCTGGGGTACGAGCGGTTCCACCGATACGCCAGACTGTTCCATCAGCACTGTGTTGCCCAACGCCAGTTGCCGGTGCTCAACCTTTCCGCGCACGCCGATGCCGGTTCCCGATTCAAAGCTCTGAGGCTTCACGAGTTGGAGGCCCTGGGCACGCGCGGCCTGCACGATGGCGTCGGCCAGGGGGTGTTCACTGCCCTGGTCCAGGCTGGCCGCAAGACGCAGCACCTCATCGTTCGTAAAGCCGCGTGCTGCGACGACCTGATCGAAAGCAGGTCGGCCTTCGGTCAGGGTTCCTGTCTTGTCGATGACGAGGGTATCGACCTTGCGAAGATTCTCGATCGCCGCGGCATCGCGGAACAACACGCCCTGCGTGGCGCCACGGCCCGTTGCGACCATGATCGACATCGGCGTGGCCAGACCCAGCGCGCACGGGCAGGCGATGATCAGGACGGCCACCGCATTGATCAGTCCATAGACCCAGGTGGGCTGTGGCCCGAAGAATCCCCATACAAAGAGCGTCGTGACCGCAATGGCGACGACGGCCATCACGAAGTAGCCGGCAACGACATCGGCCATGCGTTGCATCGGTGCCTTGGAACGCTGCGCCTGGGCGACCATCTGGACGATCTGCGATAGAACGGTGTCCGAGCCGATCCGCTCCGAACGCATGACCAGCGCGCCGTTGGTGTTGAGTGTGGCCCCGATGACCTTGTCGCCCGCGCGCTTGCTGACGGGCAGCGGTTCGCCGGTCAGCATGGATTCGTCAATCGAGCTGCTGCCCTCGTGCACGATGCCATCCACCGGCACCTTCTCGCCGGGTCGGATGCGCAGCAGGTCGCCGACGTGCACATGGCTGAGCGGCACGTCTTCCTCGCTGCCGTCCGCATTGATGCGCCGCGCGGTCTTGGGCGCCAGCCCCAGCAGCGACTTGATAGCCGCCGAAGTCTGGGAGCGGGCCTTGAGTTCCAGCACCTGGCCGAGCAGTGTCAGCGAGATGATGACGGCGGCGGCCTCGAAATACACGCCGACCCGTCCCATGGACATGAAGGAGGCTGGAAACACTTCCGGCGCAACGGTTGCCACGACGCTGTAGATGAATGCCGCACCCGTTCCCAGGCCGATCAGTGTCCACATGTTCGGGCTGCGGTTGACCACGGACAGCCAGCCGCGGGAGAAGAAGGGCCAGCCGGCCCACAGCACGATCGGCAACGACAGCACCAACTCGACCCAGCTCTGCGTAGCCATGTCCATCAGGTGCAGCCGCTCGCCCAGCATCGCCAGCGCCAGGACCACGAGCGTCAACGGCAAGGTCCACCAGAAGCGACGCGAGAAGTCACGCAACTCCGGGTTGTCGTCGTCGAGGTCGGGCAGCAGGGGCTCCAGCGTCATCCCGCACTTGGGGCAGGTTCCCGGATGATCCTGGCGGATCTCCGGGTGCATCGGGCAGGTGTAGATCGTTCCGGGTGCGGTTGGCGATGCCGCCGGGGCCGGTGAAACTGCGGTGCTGGCATGGTGATGCGGCGCATGGCCGCTGCCTGTGCCTATGCCCGCGCCACCGCTGGCATATCGCGCCGGATCGGTGTCGAATTTGGCCTTGCATCCGGTGCTGCAAAACAAGTACGTGTTCCCCAAGTGCGTGGAGCGGTGCTCCGACGCCGCCGTGACCGCCATGCCACACACCGGATCGCGCGTCGCGGCATCGGGCTGCGAGTGGCTTGAGGACCCGCCCGCGTCGTCACTGCCGGCATGGCTGGCGTGATGGTGGTGCGTATGCGGGCCGGACGTTGTGGCACCCGCCGCCATGCCTGCGTGCTCATGTCCTGAAGACTTGCTGGGTGAATTCATAGTGACAAGTGCCCTCCGCCGTTAACCGTTGGTGTCTGGTGATCGCAGCAGGCCGCAGGCGCGCAAGGAGACAAGCGCGGCGTCGCGTGCTCGCACGGTGCGAGCACGCGACTCATTGCTTCTGCTCCTTGGCGGGTGCGGCACCTTCCTCACCCTGACGCGCGGCATGATCGTGTCCGCCGTGGCCGTGACCACGGTGCATGAACAGGTGCATCAGCGGACAAGCCGCCAGCAGCAGGAAGGGGAGATAGCCGGCAACATGTGCCGTGTGCTCCTTGAGCAGGAAATACGCGGCGACAGCGGCGATGATGAGGAACGCCACGCCGTAGCGCGATCGCCAGAACCGGGGACGATCGCTGGGGGTCTGTGTGTGCTGATGCTGCATGGCATATCTCCACGGAAAAGGGTTGATGGATGGTCAGCGATGCGACTGATAGACCGTGCTACTACCGTTTTTCCCGATCAGCAGCACGTCGTAGGCGTCCTTGCGTCCACCATAGGCCGGACCATCCATGCCGGGCGAACCGACCGGCATGCCCGGCGCCGCGAGGCCGATGGCCTGCGGGGCTTCGCGCAGCAAGCGTTGAATGTCCGAGGCAGGCACATGACCCTCGATGGCATAGCCGCCGATCTGCGCCGTGTGGCACGAACCGTACTTCTGCGGGATGCCCAGCCGCGTGCGCGCTGCCGTGTTCCCGGTGTCAAGAACCTGCACATCGAAGCCTGCGCCTTGCAGGTGTGAGACCCAGTCCTTGCAGCAACCGCAGCTCGGGTCCTTCCACACCTTGGCGATCGGTCGGCTCTGCGCCAGGCTCGGTCCTGCGAGTGCCATCACCAACAAGCCAGCGATCAATGCTTGGCGTCTCGGCACTTTGCCCTGGCTTCTGTCGTAGTGCATGTTCATAGATTGCCTCTCATCAGATGATCAAACCCACAAGGTTCTAGAACCAGAATCGCACGCCAGCCACCCAGCGCGTCTGCTGCGCGCGGCCACCTTCGGCGCGCACATAGTCCGCGGTGCGTCCGAAGCTGCCCGCCCGTTCCACGCCGATGTAGGGGGCGAACTGGCGACTGAATTCATAGCGCAGGCGCAAGCCAGCAGACGCTTCGGCCAAGCCCTTGCCGATACCGCGTTCCGGGTCGTCCTTGCCATAGAACTGCAATTCGGCACGAGGCTCCAGAATCAGTCGCTGGGTCAGCAGCAGCTCGTAGCTGCCTTCGACACGCAGCGCCGTACGTCCGCCACTTCCCACGTAGCCCGTCGCCTTCAGCTCGAACCAGTAGGGGGCGAGGCCCTGGATGCCGAAAGCCAACCATTGACGGCTCGGGCCTTTTCCGTTATCCACCCGAACGCCGAGCTGGGTGTCCCAGTACGGTGCGACGGCGTGCCCCCAGAGAAGCTCGGTACGCGATTTTTCGAGCTTTCCTTTGGCGATATCGCCTTCGGCCTTCACGACGGCCTTGTTGTAGGTCGTCCCATACCAAGCCTGGAGGTTGTAGGCCGTGGAATCGTCCCCTTTGCGCGTGAAGCGGCGTTCCAGGGTTTCGCCGCGCAACGAGAAGAACCTGTGTTCGTCGGCCAGCATCAGCCGCGGCACACCGGGTACGGCGTAGTCGCCCGATCCCAATGTCAGGCCATTGGAGTAGCCATGCGGATCGCGGGCGTCAGGAGGCGCCGACCCGCCCTGCATCTGCATGTTGCCGTGATCCATGGCCGGGGCCGCGGTCGAGCCGCTCGCCGACGTCGCGTGACCCGCGTGCGGGTCGGCGGCAGGAGCCACGGTCTGAGTGGATGGCGCGGCCGTTTGAGCGTCGGCCTGGCCGTGCGCTGCATGGTCGTTCTGTGCTTGTGCCTGGGCGGCGACGCTTACCAGGGCCAGAAGCGTCGTGGCCAGTGCGCGAGTGGGGAGTGCTTTGGACATTCTTGGTCTTCCTTGTGCGCTGGGTTCAAGACACCACGACTTCGCGGAACATGCCGGCATCCATGTGGAACATCAGGTGGCAGTGCCACGCCCAGCGGCCGAGCGCGTCGGCTGTCACCAGGAAGCTGATGCGTTGTGCCGGCTGCACCGGCAGGGTGTGGCGGCGCGCAAGGAAGCGACCGTCGGGGCTTTCCAGCTCGCTCCACATGCCGTGCAGGTGCATGGGATGGGTCATCATGGTGTCGTTGTGCAGAATGACCCGCAGCCGCTCGCCGTGTTTGAAGTGCACCGGCGTGGACTTTCCGAACTCCAGCCCGTCCAGGGACCATGCGTAGCGTTCCATGTTGCCCGTGAGGTGCAGTTCGACCTCCCGGCCAGGGCCTCTCTTGTCCAGCGGCCCCGACGGGGTATGCAGATCCGCGAGGGTCAACACTCGCCGACCGTTGTTGCGCAGTCCGATGCCGGGGTCATCGAGGTTGGTGCGCGCCATGTCAACGCGCATGTCCGTGCTGGCACCATACTCGGTGCGAGCGTGGCGAGCAGTAGTGCTGGGCACGGCCAGTCCCCCCGCCGCCGCGGCGTGTTGGCTGTGATCCATCGCCATGCCACCGTGGTTCATGGCGCCGTGATTCATGCCAGCCATCGCCCCATGATCCATCCCGGACATCGAACCCGAGCCCATCCCGGTCATCCCGGTCATGCCCGTCATGCCCGTCATGCCCGTCATCTCCATGGCTTGGCCGGACCCGCCGTGGTCCATGCCCCCCATCATGCTGCCCATCATGTCGTTCATGGTCAGCCATTCGACCGGATCGAGGGCAGGCACGGGAGCTTGAAGACCTTCACGCACGGCCAGCGTGGCCCGCGCGTAGCCTGTCCGGTCCATCGCCTGGGCGAAGATCGTGTAAGCGTCATCCCGTGGCTGGACGATCACATCGACGGTTTCGCCCGGACCGAATCGGAACTCATCGACCGTCACCGGCTCCATGTCAACACCATCGACGTGCACCACCGTGAGTTTCAGTCCGGGAATGCGTACGTCGTAGAAGGTGTTGCCCGCACCGTTGACCATGCGCAGCCGCACGCGCTCACCCGGTCGGAACAGCGCCGTCCAATTGCCGGCGGGGGTGACGCCGTTGGCCAGATAGGTCAGCGTGGCGGCAGACAGATCGGCGAGATCCGTCGGATTCATCCGCATCTCGTTCCACATCTTGCGCTTGTCGATCGCAGCGGCCATGCCGTCGCGCGAGGCGTCCCGGAAGAAGTCGAAGACGGTAGGTTGGTTGTAGTTGTAGTAGCCGCTTTGGGACTTGAGCTTGGTGAACACCCGCATCGGGTCTTCGTCGGTCCAATCCGAGAACAGCAGCACGTGGTCACGGTCGGCGCGGATGGTCTCGGCACCAGCGGGGTCGATGATGATCGCCCCGTACATGCCCGTGAGTTCCTGGAAGCCGGAGTGCGAGTGGTACCAGTAGGAGCCGCTTTGCTGAACCTTGAAGCGGTACGTGAAGGTCTCGCCGGGAGCGATGCCATTGAAGCTGATGCCCGGCACGCCATCCATCTGATACGGCAGGATGATCCCGTGCCAGTGGATGGATGTGGCTTCACGCAGCTTGTTGGTCACACGGATTGTGACGGTGTCACCCTCACGCCAACGCAATGTCGGTGCCGGCAGCGAGCCGTTGATGGTCGTAGCCACGCCTGGCTTGCCCGTGAAGTTCACGGGCGATTCGGCGATCACCAAGTCGAACTCGGTGCCCTTCAGCACAGGGGCGGCACCGCGCGTCGCGGAGCCTTGTTGGGCAAATGCCCTGAGCGCCGGGGTGGACAGCCCGGCCAGGACGCCGCCAGCGGCCAGCCCCTGAACAAAACGCCGACGAGACAGGCCCAGTGGGGGCGCGATTACAAAGGGCGAACGAGGCGGCATGGCCTGAAATCCTCCATAGATAACTTGAAAGTCGTCTTTAGAGCCGCCTTTGGTCTTGGGCGGCACGGTTCGACGCATGGAGGTCATGCTATGGAGTGACCACTTTCGGATGAATGACCCTTGGATTACATTCATGTAATGGTCGCGTCATCTTCGTGGCAGGAAGCGACTATTACATTGCCCCTAAGAAGCAGATGAATGGGGCATCGTGGGCGGCAAAATTCCTTACGCCGCAGCGATTTCATGGGGCATGCGATGAAGCTGTTGGTCGTTGAAGACGAGAACAAGACGGCGGATTACGTCCGCCAAGGTCTCATGGAGGCAGGGTTCGTCGTGGATCTGGCGCGTAACGGATTGGACGGACACCACTTGGCCATGAGCGAGACCTACGATTTGGTGGTCTTGGATGTCATGCTGCCGGATGTCGATGGCTGGCGCATCGTGCGTTCGCTGCGAGATGCTGGCAAACAAGTCCCTGTGCTATTTCTAACCGCACGTGGCAGCGTAGATGACCGCGTCAAGGGGTTGGAACTGGGGGCAGACGACTATCTCGTCAAGCCGTTCGCGTTCTCGGAATTGCTGGCGCGGGTGCGGACGCTGCTGCGACGCGGAAGCGCTCCGAGCCAGCCTGATCGCATCCAAGTTGCCGATTTGGTGCTGGACTTGCCGCGCCGACGTGCAACGCGCGCTGGTCAGCGCATCAATCTCACCAGCAAGGAGTTCGCGTTGCTCGAACTGCTGGCACGCCGACAGGGTGAAGTTCTGCCGCGTTCGTTGATTGCGTCTCAGGTATGGGACATGAATTTCGACAGCGACAGCAACGTCATTGATGTGGCCATCCGTCGTCTGCGCGCAAAGATCGACGATGCGTTCAATCCAAAGCTCATCCACACTGTACGTGGCATGGGATACACGCTCGATGCGCCTGATGATGACCTCGCGCCATAAGCCACGGCGAAGCCGTCCCGCGTCGCTTGCATTGAGGGTCACGGCCCTGGTTGGCATTGCCACTACCTTGGTATTTCTAGCGTTCAACTGGGTTGTCGTTAGATCCCTGGAGCACCACTTTGCCCAACAGGACGCCCATGAACTGGACGCAGTGGTCACGGCCTTGGCAGAGCCGTTGCGACAGATCGCTAATGACATGGACAAAGATGAGTTGCGGCAGCATTTAGCCAATGCAGTGGCAGGACATCATGGGATGACCTATGGTGTCTATGATCGGCCGGGCAATACCATCTATGCCACGCCGGGTCCTGACCTGTCGAAACTTGCCAGCAGCAAAAAGTTGGTCAACCGCATCACCGCCGACGATTTGACGGTGTGGCAAGAGAATCAGAGGTCTTATCGAGGTGTGGCGCTACAACTGCCTGCCGACGATTCGGCGGCACCTGGCTACCGCATCGTCGCTGCCATGGACATCGGCTTTCATCTCGATTTCTTGGCAGAGTTCAAGCGCATGCTCTGGTGGGCGACCTGCCTTGTTCTCTGCATTGCGCTCGGGGTGGCTTGGCTGGCCGTGCAATGGGGCCACCTTCCAATCCGCAAGGTCAACGAGGAGATTCGCACGATCCGCTCTTCAAAGCTAGATGTGAGACTTGATCCTCTGGACGTACCTATAGAACTGGCTGAACTTGTGGTCGCCTTCAACGACATGCTGGCCAGAATCGAGGAAGGGTTTGTCCGCCTGTCGCACTTTTCCGCCGACATTGCGCACGAGTTGCGTACACCCGTTACCAACCTGATTACGCAGTCCCATGTGGCGCTCGGGCAACCCCGCAGTGCAGAGGAATATCGGGAGATCCTCTACTCCAACTTGGAGGAGTTTGATCGCATGAGTCGCATGATCGGCGACATGTTGTTTCTAGCTCAAACGGAAAATGACCCTCGAAATCTCCGCCTCGGCGAAATCGACTTGGCTGAGTTGATCCGAGGTTTGTTTGACTACTTCGAGGCATTAGCTGAAGACCGCAACATCACACTTTACGCAAAGGGTGCTGCCGAACCAATACGAGCGGATCGTGAGATGTTGCTGCGGGCGCTCAACAATCTTCTTTCCAACGCAATCCGTCATACTCCCTATGGGTCGCGTATTACAGTCGCTTTGGCGCAAGATGAGCGATGGACAACGATAAGTGTCGAAAATCCGGGCGAGCGAATTTCGGAGGCTGATCTGCCGAAGTTATTCGATCGCTTTTTCCGAGTAGATCCTGCCCGCCAACGAAAGAACGCAGGTGCAGGGCTAGGGCTGGCCATCGTCAAATCAATTGCCGAAGCTCATGGTGGACATGTGCAGGCAACGTCCAGCGATACAGCGACTAAATTTGATCTAACGCTGCCTCGCATCGCTTAAGTTGGCCTCTCGCCATTGCGGGAGAATGCAGATCGTGGATGGGCGCAGTTTCGACTCGTCGGAAGCAGGTTGCTCGTCAGATGATGGACATGCCTTTCTGCCGTCCAATCTCCCATGACACGCCACCGCCGCGTACAGTGGCAGCAAGTTGCTGACCTAGCCGTTGCTCGATCACTGGTTTCCACGGCACTAGGCTGAATCCCATGCCGTCATCGAGCATCGCGTAGCGCCCGCTGGCGAGCATGACGCTGCGCCGGTAGATGCCGGCCACGCGCTGCCCATCGGCCACCGGGCGATGCTCCAGGCCGGTTTCGCCGGCAATGTCCTTCGCGGCCTGTGCCAGTTCCCGGTTGCGCAGCGTGCCCAGCAGGTTGCGCGCCAGGATCACGCGCTGCCCGCGCCGCTCGGCCAGTCCCTGTTCGGCCAGGAAGTCGGCGCGCTGCTGCATCGCCTGCTTGGCCTCGCCGCCAAAGCCCAGGTCGCCCAGACCCGAGCCGCCGCCGATCAACTGCTGGTCGAGCCAGGTGGCCCCGATCACTCGGGCCTGCCGCTCGATGGGCAGGTGCGATTTCAGCTCCACGGCCACGCCGCCCAGGCGCTGCGCGTCGTAGCGGCGGCCCTGCTCGGGCAGATCGTCCGGCACCTTCCATAGACCTTCGGCCACGCGCTCCACAATGCCGGCGCGGCGCAAGGCTTCCAGCCGACGGACATGGGCTGCGACGACTTCCTGTGGATCGCGGCCGGGCATGGCCTGACCCTGCGCGATGGCGAGGTGGTGGTCGGTGCGGTACAGGCCATCGCTCGCCAGCGCGGCGATGTTCTTGTCGGCCGCGCGCACATCGGCCGATCCCTTCACCTCCACCACCGCGCCGGCCGGATAGTTCGCCAGTTCGTCGCGGGTGTTGAGCGCGACGTAGTGGGCCTTGCCGTCCACGCCGTCGATGACCAGATAGCCCCGGTCGCGCAGCTCGTCGGCCAGCCCCTTCGCGGCCACGCGGCCGAGGATGGTTCGGCCATCGTCGCCCGCCTCGAACACCGCCAGCTCGCGCGGCTCGCCGCGCATGGCCCGCTGCATGGTGCGGATGATGTCGCCACGCTCGCCCAGGGCGCGCAGCGTCTTTTCGGCATCGGCGTGGACGGCCCAGGTGCCCGGCTGCATCTCGTCGGCCAGGCCCAGGCGCTGCAAGCGTTGCAGGCGGCCGATCAGCAGCAGGCGCTGGCGTTGCAGCCGCGGTTCGTTGAACCGTTCGACATGCACCAAGCCATCGTCGCCCAGTTCGCGTTTGAGCGTGCGATCCAGGCTCGTCCATCGCTCCTGATCCACTTCACGCTGCAAGGTCTGCTGGATCTCCAGCTCGGTGCGTGGCCCCAGCCATTCGGTCGCCAGCTCGGACGCGCGATGCCGGAAGCCATCGGCGATGTAGTCGCCCGCGATGATGAGGTCTTTGCCGGTGTCGTCGCGTCCGCGCACGATCAAGTGGGTGTGCGGGTTGTCGGTGTTCCAGTGATCGACCGCCACCCATTCCAGCCGTGTGCCCAGGTCGGCTTCCATGCGGCCCATGAGATGCCGCGTGTAGGTGCGCAGGTCGTCCAGTTCCGCGCCATCCTCCGGCAAGAGGATGAAGCGGAAATGGTGCCGGTCGTCGGCGCAGCGTTCCTTGAAGGCGTCGAGGCCGGCAGCATCGGTCTGCGGCCCATAGGCTTGGCCTGGCTCGCCGTCGCGGCCGGCGCCGTCGCGCTCGATGTAGCGCAGGTGCTTGGCGAGCGACTGCGGACTGGCCCGCTGCTGATTGACCAGCAGCGTCTTGATGGTCACGCGCCGCGACATGGGCGTGAGCTTCGCGCCCGCGAAGCGCGCCGCCGTGTGGCCGCGTCCCAGCCGCGAGCCGGGCCGCTGGCCGATGCCGGCGCCCTTGCCACTGCCGCCAGGACGGCGCACCGCCGACTTGCCGCTGCTGGCCTTTCCTGCCTGCTTGAGCACCTTGGAAACGAAGCCCTGGCCCCGGTTCTTCGGGGCGCTGGGGCGGATGCGGAAATCGTCATCGCGGCGGTTGGTCATGGCTGGGCTCCCTGCAAGCTCTGGCGTGTCCGGGCGTGCGAAGCACGTGGACATGACTGCATCGGCGCGGGCTTCGCGCCCCAAGCGGCACGGCGGCAAAGCCGCTCCGTGCCGCGCCACCCCCACGTGCAGACAGGCTTTCGACGCGGCCCGGTGCCGCGTCCTTTTGTCTTGCCTTCCGCATTTGCCTCCCGCATCCGCTCCCGGCAATCGCGGCCCGGTGGCGCTGCTGCACCAGCAGCCAGCGCGCCGGCGAACGCGGATACGGCCGCAGGCCGGGCGCGTTCGAGGCAAGACGCCTGCACGTTGGACGGCTGCGCCGGAGACAGCGCGAAGTGCGGTGCGAATGCACCCGCACTGCACGCGCGACGACACGGCGACGACCAGCAGGACGACACGCCCGATGGCACGATGAGATGCATGGCAACGTGCAGCGAATCGACGGCCATCATGGGCGGGATTCCAGCCAGATCGGATGCGCGACGCCGATCACGGCGGATGCGCTGACCGGCCCGAAATACCGGCTGTCGAACGACGCCGGGTTGGTCACGCTCAAGAGGAACAGTTCGCCAGGCCGAAGCTGGCGGCACTGCCGCCAGGAAGGCAGCGGACGGCCCAGCCGGTCGGCGGGCAGCACGGCGGCCACCGGCACGCCGTCGATCCAGACCAGCGCATCAAACACGCACACCGTTTGCGGCGCGACGGCGCCCACGCGCTTGAGCAGCGGCACGCGCGCCGGCAGGTAGCGGCGCTGCGCGGCCAGCGCGGCGGTGTCTGCCGGCAACGTGGTCAAGACGATGCTGCCAACGGACAAAGGCTGGTGCAGCGAGTCGGTACGCTGGTGGAGCGGTTCCACGCGATACCAGCCGACCGCCACGCTGTCGGACGGGTTGTAGATGATGCGCGGCAGCGGATGCACGAAGGACGCCCAGGCCAGCGCAGCGAGGCCGCAGGCAGACAGGCACGCGAGCACGATGCGAGCGCGCAGGCGTGAGCGAGGACGCGGCGCGGTGCCGACAGTCGAAACGGCGGTCATGGCAGCGCCCTCCCGATGAGCCATCCGGCGTGCCGCTCGGCGGTGTATTCGGGCAGCGGCAGGCGCGCAGCGAGCCGGTTGGCGAGCGTGCGCCAGTACGCGGGTGAAGCGGCGGATGGCGCGATCCCCAGCGCCTCGATGGCGTCGATGCGCTCCAGCACGGCGCGCACCTGGTTCTCGCCCTCGGTGTGCAGCAGCAGGCGTGCGCCCGGCTGCACACCGGGGATGCGCTGCGCCGCGTCCAGCGGCGTGCAAGCCTGCATCACCATGAGCTGCCAGCGAACAGTGCCGTAGTCGGTGGACTGCCAGCGAATGCGGCAGAACATGGCATTCGGCATGAATACGGCGAGACTGCGCCAGCGGTCGAGCCGCAGCGTGCGCGCCGGTTCGCCGAAGCGCAGGTAGAGCTTGAAACGGTGCTCCAGGAAGGCCAGCGAAACGCGCGTTAGCGGCGTTGATGTTGGCCCCGTCGCGTGTGCTAGGAGTGGCGGCGACGGTGCAGCCGTGGCCGCGAAGGCAACAGGCGCGGGGGCAGACGAAGCGGATGCGGTCATGGTGTGTTCTCCCTGCGTTGTTCTGGAAACTCGCGCTCCAGCAGGCCGCGCAGCAGTTCGGCCACCGTCACGCCTTGCGTGAACGCCGACACCTTGATGCGCGCCCGCATTGCGGGCGTGATGTCGAGCGTCAGGCGTGCGGTGTAGAGGTCGCCCTTGCCCAGCGCATCGGCGTCGCCCTGGCGAATCCACGCCTCGGCGTGCGGATTCGCGGGCGGACGCGCGCCGATGCCGACGCGCTTTGTCGTGCGCTTGCTGGCGGGGCTGCTCATGTCGGCCACCGCAGCAGTTCGTCCACCAGTGCGGTGATTTCGCGCGCGGCGACGCTGTCCGGCGCCGTCTCGCGTGCCAGCCGGCCAGCAGCCACGCTGTCGGCGAACACGATGCGTTGATGCACTTCCGCGCGCAGCGCAGGAAGCGGCTGCTCGGCCAGCGCGCCGCGTGCTTCGCGTCCGATCACCGTGGTGCTCACGCGCCGGTTGATGACGAAGGCCGCGCGCAGCGCAGGCCGAAACACCTGCGCCTCGCGGATCAGCGCCACCATCTCGGCGCTGGCCCACAGGTCGTAGGGGCTGGGCTGCACCGGGATCAGCACGCGCTCGGCCGCCAGCAGCGAGGAGCGCGCCAAGGCGGCGATGCGCGGCGGCCCGTCGATGACGACGTGATCGGCCCGCCTGGCGAGTTCTGGCGCTTCCTGGTGCAGCGTTTCGCGTGCGAGGCCCACGGCGCTGAACAGCCTTGGCAAACCTTGCTGGCTGCGGCGCTGCGTCCAGTCCAGCGCGGAGCCTTGCGGGTCGGCGTCCAGCAACACGACGTGTTGGCCGCGCATCGCCAGCTCGCCAGCGATGTGGGTAGCCAGCGTGGTTTTGCCGACGCCGCCTTTCTGGTTGAGCAGCGCGACGATCATGGCCTGGCCCTCCCTGTTGGAAAGCCCGGTTGTTGCCGCTGTGCTTCGCGCCGCGTGGCGGTTTTCCACCGAGGTGCGGCGCTTCTACTACCAGTTAGATGTTTTAAGTTAGGGAAGTTAGGGGAGGCCGAAACCCGCGCCGTTATTGGCTTTGCGGCCGATCCGTACTCCTGATAGCACGAGAGTCGTACTCCCGATAGCACGATACCTCGTACTCCTGATAGCACGAGCCCGTCCACAAGCTGCGCACCGTTTATCCCCGTGCCGCGAACGGCACGGGCCGGAAGGTCAGCAGCTCGGCGCTGTTGTCCGGCATCCGCTCGATGCCTAGGACGTAGCCGGGCAGCGACTGCCGCGCGACCAGTGCGCGCAGGTCGTAGGCGAAGTCTGAGAAGCGCGTGGCACTGCCCGATTTCCGATACAGGTGTCGGAAATCGAATTGCCAACCACCCGGCTGTCGCCCGCCGTGTTTGCGCACCAGCCGGTACAGCCATCGCTCGATGCCGCCCGTGAGCCGGAAATACGCTGGGTCGATGGTCAGCACCAGCGCGGCATCCATGACGCCCGCGTAAAACCAGTCCGGCAGGATCAGCTCCAGCCCTAAGGGCGTGCCCTTGGTATCGGCCAGTTCCTTCCATTCGTTGATCCACGAGAAGCGGTGCAGCCGTCTTCCCGTGGTCTCCCGAATGGACGTGGCCACCGTCGTGGATTGCAGGCGATCCAAGGCCGCCTTGAGGCGCTGGTAGTCGCGCAGCGACGTACCGCGCCCAATGAATCGCTGGATCTCGTAGGGCGTGGCCTGCATGAGCCGCGATGGACGCAAGCCCGCGTCGCGCGCCTCCACAATCTGCGAAGCCGCCCAAATGAGCACATCTGCATCCCAAATCGTGGCGATGCCATGCTCCTGCGTTCCCTCCACGCGGATCGTGATGCCGCTGGCGCGGAAGTCGATCGGCGCCACGCGCCGCGACTTCGCCAGCGAGAAGAACGGAAAGGCCATCAAATCCTGGCTGTCGCGCGGCGCCATGTCGCCCGGCAGGGCACGGAACAGGTCGAGCTGTTCGCGCTCTGGCACGAGCCGCTGCCGGGACGGCAGCGCAGGGCTGGACATGGCGAAAGCCACCCGCGCGCCAGCGGTCAGCGCGCACGGCTGTCCGCCGAATGCTGCTCGGCGTACTCGGGATCGGATGTGCTCTCGAAGCTGCGCTCGGAAGCCCAGGCATCGAGATCGGCCACGGCGTACATGACGCGGCGGCCGAATTTGCGGAACTTGGGGCCGCCGCCCAGCACGCGCTGCTTTTCCAGCGTGCGCGGTGACAGTCGCAGGTAGTCGGCGGCTTCGTCGTTGGTGAGATAACGCTGCGGTTGCGCGACAGCGGCCGAGGTGGTTGCGGGAGCGGCGGCAGGCCGCAAGGGAGCAGGACGCATGGTGAGAACCTCCATCGGTTGCAGGGCTCCGGCCACACAGCGCAACCGGATGGAGGCAGTCTCAGAAAATGAAGCTCTCTTGCTCAGGGTCGTTTTGCGTGGCCTTCAAAACGACCCTTCTCAAGCGGCGCAAGCTGTGCTAGGCGGCGATAGCCGCCGCGCATCAGCGCATCGCCGCGCCGCGTCAGGCGGCGCACCTTGGAGCGCAGGCCGCCGTCGCTGTACCAACCGGCTGCGGCATCCACGCCGAACAAGCCTTCGGCCACATCGCGCAAGGACGCACCCGCCAGGGTTGCGTCGAGCGCCTGCAAGGTGTGCAGTTCCAGCAAGGCCGAATGCGATGGCCGGGGCCGAGCATTGGCCAGCGCCGCACCGGGCGCATGGCCGCGTGCAGGTGCGGCAGCACCGCCGTGATGGGCATAGGCGACAGCCATGCCGTCCTCCAGGCCGGGTGCCAGCGCGAAGCGCAGGCAATGGCCAGGGCTGCGCGCGATCAGCACCAGCCGCTTGCCATCGTGGATCAATTGCTTGTGACCAGGGATGCGCCAGAACGCGAAGGCGGTGGCATTCTGCGGTGGGTCGGCATCGGGGTAGAGCTGCACCACGCCGGCATGGCCGGGGAGCCAGGCCGGATGCGCGTCGCGCGCATCCAAGGCTGGGTCTTCCAGCAGGCGTAAGCCCCAGCGATGCGCCGCGTGCTGTGCCGCCTGCGGCCGGCGATGACGGTGCAGCCAGTCGAGCCGGTAGTCGGGATGGCGCCGCAGGTACTCACAGGCCAGTGCGAGTGCATCGAGCCGCAGAACGTAGAGGTAGGCGGCGGTGGGATACCAGTGCGGGAAATGGTGAGGGCTGACCATGACGAAAGCTCCTGTCGAACAGCAGGAACGTCGCCACGGGCCGATCAAAACGAAGCTATCGCATCCAGATCAAAACCATCATCTGCATCAATTCAAGCATGTAACATGCGGTGTCAAGACTGATTGGCTCCGGTGTATTGCGAATCCCGTCCGAATGCGACGACCGCCCGACCCGACAACGTCATGCGGCACAAAACACCGTGCCCGTACCCGCATAAAAGATCGTGACTGATTGGGTCACACCAGCACGGGTTGAATGCAAGAGTGCGGATTCAGACCGGACAGGTCTGGAATAAGACTGAAATAGTCCCAATACGCCCCGCTTGGCCGCAGTGCGAACGGTTCAATCGAGGATGGAACCATTCTCCTGGGCCAGCCGCAGATATTCCGACAGCGGGCGTGCCGCCTGAAAATACCGATCCCGCATCACGGGCTGCTTGCGTGGCCCGACGATGGATTCCAGATCGGACAGCTTCACGGTGCCCAGCTCGGGCATTCCCAGCCCCAGGTCGATCAGGCCAAAGGCCGTATCGCCATCGGCCGGATCGAGCGCGGCCAGCAGCCAAGTGAGATGCGCGTCCGGCGTGAACAACCGCACCACGGGCAACGGGTCGATGGAGCCGCCAGCGGCGCGATTCTGGCCGTGGGCCAGCAACTGCCTGCGCTCGTCCTCGGTGATGAGTCGGTTCATGGGCAGCCCTTTCTTGGAACAAATCCACCGAAGCGTGAAAGCGTAAAGCCGTATCGGCGGATTTGAGGAAATGCACGGATTCGGTTTTGTGCTTCCGTGAAAAACCGCAAATGCGTATTTCTGTAAAGACGTAGAAGCACGAAAAAGGATTGATTCGGAATGAATGAGTTAAAGATAACGTGGTTTTAATTGTGCTGCGAATTGACGCTTCTGTCTATGCAGAAGCGAACCGTCCAGCGCGGCCGACCGGCCGGCTCCACCACCCATGACGCCGAGCTGGCCCACGCCTTCGGCGCGGCGGTGCGTGCTCTGCGGATGGAGCGCGGCATCGCGCAGGAATCGCTGGCACACCAGGCCGGCATCGAGCGTTCCCACATGGGGAAGATCGAGCGCGGCGAGCACATGCCCACGCTGGCGATCATTTTCAAGATCGCTGGCGCGCTCGAATGCAGCACGGCAGTGCTAATGAGCGAGGCTGAAAGCCAGCTCGCAGCGGCGGCCCCGCCGTAGGCGCTGGCCCGGCCGATCCGGCGCAAGCCGGTTCGGCGGTGTTCAAGGGGCGCCAAGTGCAGCGCGGCGGGGATGGGCCTTGCGCCGATCCCCTGGAGCAAGCGACGCGCGCAGCGCCGCAGGCGCGAAGGCGTGAGGGATTGGCGCCGAATGGCCGTGACGACAAAGACGGCACGGGGCGCAGCCAGCTAAGCCCGGCGGTGCAAGGCACCGACACGCCCGGCCGTTCTTGCAGCCGCAGACTCGCCCCATGCCTCAACAGAAGCGGCCCAACATGGGCCACGCTCCTGCAATGACCAGGCTTCCATGCAGCTCTGCGAAAGCGGCACGGCGCCCCGCCGCGTGGGCGGGGCGCTGGCGGCCATCAGGCCGCCTGGGGCTTGCTGCGCGACCAGATCAGCGTGTGCGTGCCGTCCTCTTCCTCGATCAGCCGGGCATAGACCGTTGCTGGGAACGAAGGATCGTCGAGGGTCACGGACACGTAGGGCCGTTCGGCCTTGCTGACTTTCTTCCACGCCGCGCCGATGTCGAAGCCCGCCGCCTGCACGCGGAAGTCGGGGGCGTGTTCGTTGTCCCCCTTGTCGTTGGGAACCAGCTTGGCCTTGACGTTGAGGGTCAGGGTGCGCAGCGTGCCGGTGAAGCCGTCTTTGTCCGCGGTGAAGGTGCCGATGGTTGCCATGATGAATCTCCTTACGATTGAACAAGGTTCGCGCCCATCGCGTCCTTGTTGTGATCCGACCGGCGGGAGACGGGCTGGCTGCACCGCTTGCGGTCGCAACGCAGTGGAGAACCGGGAGGCGAAAAGAATTTGTCCCGCGAGGAATGCGCGCAGCGCAGGGGGAAATTGTTTTCGCCGGACGGTTGCAGCCATAAAGCCCGAGGCGCAGCCGTGCCACCGCCAGGATTCACAACAAGACAAGGACGCCTTGGGCCGAACCGCTTCGAAAGGAGACAGGGCTGACTCGGCATCCCCGCACGAACGCTGCACTGGCTCGCTCCCAGACGCGGGCCAGGTCAACACCCCAATGACGGGCGAGAACGCCCCGGTCACACCTTGCGGCGCCAGTCTTGAGGCGTGGCATGGAAGCTCCATAGCGATGCCGGGCGGGATGCCCGTGAACCGTCCTTCGTAACGTGATGGGCAGGAACCGTCAGCGTCGGGGACGGCACGCATCCGTACAACCTGCCGCAGCAAGCTCCAGCGTATTCGCCAGTTCCCCGCCCATCGCGGCGGGGGCGCCGGCTTGGCCGATCCGGCGTTGCCGGTTCGGCGGTATTCGACGGGCGTCAAGCACCGCGCGGCAGGGATGAGCCTTGCGCCGATCCTCAGGAGGCAAGCGCAGGCGCGAAGGCGTGAGGGATTGAAGCCGAATGGCCGTAATTCGGCACGAAGCACGGGACGCAGCTCGAAAGCCCGGCGGCGCTTCGCGCCGACACGCCCATGCCATTCAATATGCCCTCAGGAAAAACTAAAGATGCGGCATGAGCCAGAACCACAATGCCACCCCCATCACCAGCCACAGCGCCACGATCATCACTGCCCCGAACCGGCTCCGCGGCTTGGCGCCTTCCGCCAGCATCCATTCATCGGCCTGAATACGGCATTGCGCCAGCACATCGGATGGCAGCAGCTTCACAGTCAACCAGATCAGCACGGGCAACAAGATCACATCGTCCACATAACCCAGCACCGGAATGAAGTCTGGAATCAGGTCAATGGGACTGAGCGCATAGGCCACCACGAACAGCCCCAGCGCCTTGGCATACCAAGGCGTGCCGGGATGCTTGCCGGCAAACCACAGCGTCACGCCATCACGCTTGATCCGCCTGGCCCAAGCCTTCAAGGTGACGCCGATGCTCATGCGGCCCCGCGCTGCACTTCGATCGTGACATGCGACAGTTCGTGAATATGCGCGAGCAGTGCCTTGTAGTGCGCGGGCTCCTGGGGCTCCCGAGCCACCAGTGAGACGATGGCCGCGAAATGCCCTGGCCCCACCTGCCAGACATGCAGATCTGTAACCTCGCTTCCCGTCGGCTCCACGGCCTCCCGAATCTCCTGCCGCACTTCCTCGCCCTCGACTGCCGCATCGAGCAACACGCTGCCGGAGTCCCGGATCAGCCCCCATGACCAGCGGGCAATCACCAGCGCGCCCACCACACCCATGACCGGATCAGCCCACAGCCAGCCGTAGCTGCGGCCGAGCAGCAGCGCGACGATGGCGAATACGGATGTCAGCGCATCGGCCAACACATGGATGTACGCGGCGCGCAGATTGTTGTCGCGGCTCTTGCCTGGCACATGATGGTCGTGATCGTGGTGGTGATGTCCATGATTGTGACCGTGATGCGCATGGTCGTCCTTCAGCAGCCAAGCGCAGACCAGGTTGACGCCCAGGCCCACGACAGCCACGGCGATCGCCTGGTTAAAGTCGATATGGATGGGTTGGGTGAGCCGTACCAGACTTTCCCAAGCGATCAGCAGGGCAATCAAGGCCAGGACGATCGCGCTGGCGAAGCCGGCCAGATCGCCGAGCTTGCCCGTGCCGAAGGTAAAGCGCGGATTGCCCACATGCTGGCGCGCAAAGCGGTAGGCCAGCGCGGTAATCAGCATCGCGCCCGCATGGGTGGACATATGCCATCCATCGGCCACCAGCGCCATGGAGCCGTAGATCGAACCGGCCACGATTTCCACCAGCATCATGCTGGCCGTGAGAGCGATCACCAGCCACACCTTGCGCTCATTGCGCTGGTGGTCGCTGCCGAGAAAGAAATGGTCGTGGCCTGAGGCCGAGGGGGTATAGGTCATTGTCATCGGGGAGTCCCTGTCATCTGGAAAAGGTCGCCGGCGGGCGGCGGGTTTATTTCATGTAGGCTCGGATGACCTCGACCATTTCCTCGCCGCCCTGGCGGCGCTCCTTGTCCGTTTCAACTTCCAGGACGTGCTCGCGCAAATGGTCTTCCATCACCTCGGCGGTCAGGCCATTGACCGCGCCGCGCACTGACGCGATCTGGCGTAGCACTTCCACGCACGCCGCGTCTGATTCCAAAGCGCGCTCGATGCCTTCCAACTGCCCTTTGATGCGGCGAACACGGGCGACCAGCTTGTCTTTCTGGCGAGAGGTATGGGACATGACAGCCGACAATTAATATAGTCTAGGGGGCTATATTATAACAACAGCAAAGACGGCATGAGGCGCAGCCGGAAAACCCGACAGCGCGTTGCCGGGCGTGACGCCCGGCAATTTCAACGCCGCCGCCTGAGTGCCAGCGAAGGCGGCGGCGTTCTGATGGAGCTGTTGGGCCTTCAACACCGGGCGCGGCCACCGCCGCGCCCGGATTGGGCTTTTACCGCGCCCAGGACGGAACGGCCTGGGCGCGGTGCTGATCGCGGTTATTCCTTCGTTTTGATGAGCCACCACACGGCGCGCGGCAAGGCGCGTCCCGTGATGGGGTGAATGTCGGCGAGGTCGGCGCGCGTCGTCCAGCCCGAGGGCGGGAGGTAGCCGCACACGTCGCCATCGCCGCGCCAGCGGCGGGCGCGCACCGTGCCGGGCGCGTAGATCGCCGCCATGCGCGGGCGGCTGGTCGTGGTGCGGGTCATGGGGCGGTTCTCCTTCCAGCGAAGCGCCCCGGTCAAGGCCGGGGCGATTGCCATTGGCGCGGGTCAAGCAGCCAGCGCCTCGGCGGGTTCATCCGCCATTACCTCGGCATCCTCCGGGGCGTCCTGTTCCGGGCCTTCCTCCTGCGCAGCTCCCTGCGAGCCTATGGCCTTGAAGATGGCGGGCATCCAGCCCGTACCATCGGCCAGTCGTTCGGCTTCGCTGGCAATGTCGGCTTTCTTCAGCTTTGCCAACCGGGTGACGTGCTCGGGCGCGTACTCGCCCACGGCTCGCAGAATCACGGCCTTTGGAACATGCCGGAAATACCCCTCGGCAGTCGGCTGCCACCACGCGGCCATGTCCAGCCCCACGGCCTGCGCTAGTTCCGCGCCCGGCTGCTGCACCGTGGCACGCGGCGTCACCACGTCCACCGTCGAAGCCACGCACACGGCCAGCAGCTTGACCAGTTCGCCTTGCTCCATCGCCAGCAGCGCAGCGAACAGTTCGGCGCTGTCCTCGGGCAGCTTCTCGCCCCATGCCTGCTGCGCCTCGTGCAGAGCCACAGCAGCAGGCGATTCCGGCCAGTCCGGGGCCATGCCTTCCAGCCTGTCCTGCACCGTGAGGCGAACCCCCAGCGGCAGATCGTGGCCGTAGTGACTGCCCTGCAAGATGGTTTGCACCATGCCATGCACCAGCGCCGCCAGCGCCACCTGCGGATGCCGGGCGACTTCGGTTTGCAGCGCGGCGGTGCGGTGGGCGCTCAAGCGTTGGGCCAGCCGGTCGGACATGGCTGCGGCCTTGGGTGCTTCGTCGGCATCTTCGCCGTCGTCGTCGCCTTCGATTTCCGCGCCGCTAAAACCTTGGCGCAGCTTCTCCAGCGTGCGCAGCGCCTTGGCCTCGGCTTCGCGCAGCAACCCGCGATGAATGACGGCTTCGCCGTTGCGGTCGATGGTGACGATGGCACCGGCTGCGGCCTTCACGCTCGCGGCATAGTCCAGCAAGCCATCCTCCAATGCCTGCAACTGCTCGCCCAGGCGCTCGCCTTCTTCCTGCAAGGCTTCGGCCTTGTCCTCGTCGTCGGCGTCCATCGCGGCATCAATGGCTTCGGCCACTTCCTGCATCTTGGCCTGCAACTTCTCGATGCGCTGTGCGTCGCGCTTGCCCGGTGCGCGGCGCTCCCTCGGCGCACGCTGAAAGGCGTGCAGGTCGGCATGGGTCACGCCCGGCGTGGCATCCACCCATGCCCAGCCCTCGGTGCGGATTGTGTCGGCAATGCTCGCCAGCTTCTGGCGCACCAGCGTTTCCAGCAGAGCGGCATCGTTGAGGTACACGCCCGCATCGCCTTCCGCGAACAGGTCGCGGCGGATGCCTCCGCCTGCCTGCTCGTAGGTGTCCAACCCGACAAAGCGCACCAGCGGATGCGATGCCCCAATCTCGCGCTCGGTCAGCCGCTCGCGCAAGTTGGACGGGTTGCGCTGCCACTGTGGCGCATCATAGAACGCGGCCTCCTGCGCGGCGTGGTCGTCGGTGATGGACAGCGCCATCAACTGATCCAGCGTCACGGCATCGGCGCGATAGTCGGCCATCAGGCGGGGCGAGACATTCGCCAGCTTCAAGCGGCGCTGCACCACCAGCGGCGTGACGGAGAAATCCGCCGCAATGTCCTCGATGGGCCGGCCCTCGGCCACCAATGCCGCAAACGCTTCAAACTGATCTGCGGGGTGCATGGCTTCGCGCTGCACGTTTTCGGTGAGGCTGGCCGTGCGGGCCGTGCCATCGGCCACCTGCAGGCAAGGCACCTCCCAATCCTTGGCGATGCGGTGTTTCTTCGCCAGCAGCTTGAGGGCTGCAAGGCGTCGGCCACCGGCCACCACCTCGTAATGCTCGCCATCAGCGGCGGGAATCACGATCAGGTTTTGCAGCAGGCCAACGCCCTGGATGCTCGCGGCCAGTTCGGGGATGGACATGCGCGGGGTCTTGCGCACATTGCGGCCCGTGGGGCGCAGCACCAGCCGCGACAGCGGAACCAGAATCATGTGCTTGCTCGGGTCGGCGGCTTGCAGCACGTTCGCTGCGCTGCTGGCTGCGGTGTGGACGGCGCGGGCTTCGGTAGTGGTAACGGCGTTCATGGTGAATCTCCAATAAGTGAAACAAGGAAATGGAGGGGAACCGCCCCTCCGGCGGGGGAACGGTTCAAGCCTTGAGCTGGCGCATACCATCGGCCAGCAGCCACAGGGCACGGTTCAGCCGAATGTCGGAATCAATGCCCTGCACGGGGCGGGTCTGCTGCCTGCGTCCGTTGGTGCTGCGCCCGGACAGGCCGCCTTTGGTGAGGTTTTCTTGAGTGCGGTTGAACACGCTCCACAAGTCCGGGCGGCGGTCGTCGAAGCGGCGCGGCATCAGAATTTGCGATTCGGTGACAGGCGCTGGCTTGTCCGGGTCGTCGTACTTCAACGCCAGCGCAGCACGGGCGAACACCTCCGATTCGCCATCGTCCAAGGTGATGCCGCGCATCAGGTCGCGCGATTCCTTCACCCGCTCGAAGCCGCTCAACACCTCATAAGCGCCTTCGATGACGTGCCCGGCCACGTTGCCTTTGTGGGGTACGCGCACATCGGCCACGGTGTCACCGCACACCAGCCCATTGCTGCACACGAAGCGGAACATTCCGGCCAGCATCTGGTAGCTGCTCGTGCCGTCATGGGAGTTCAGCAGCACGATTTCGTTAGCTTCCGCGCCGTTGATCTGGCTGGCATGGCGCAGGCGCAGCATGTGTTTCGTGTGCTCGCGCTTGCCTTCATCGCGCACGCGGGTCTGCGTCACCATGAAGGGTTGAAACCCCTCTTTGCGCAGTTCGGTCAGCACGGCGGCGGTGGGGATATAGGCGTACCGCTCGGAACGGCTCTCATGCGGTGCATCCGCGAAGATGGACGGGGCCACCCTGCGAATCTGGTCATCGGACAGCGGGTAGCCGCTGCGCAGCGCCGGGGAGTGGGAAGCGAAACGGGTTGCAAGCATGTCGTTCTCCTGAACAAAAAGGCTGTTGAAGAAAACCGCACACCGGATTCCTAGATTCGGAGCCCAGCCTTTCGGCTGTTCGGTGCGGTCGGCACGAGGAACCCGGTTGGCCCTGTTGCCACCGTCCTTCCTGAGTTCATCGCCCGCGACGGTCAGGAGCGCGCGGACGGGGGCCGTCAAGGAGACAAGCGCAGGGTTGGTGCGGCCCGCAGGCGCAGCCGAGGACACGGCCCTGCGCGCCTTGACGGCACACAGCCGCGGGCTACAGTCGCGGTGAAGGTGATGAAGTCAGGGAAGACGGCTGGACATGGCAACGGCCGTCCCTACACACCGACCGCACGGCAAGCGAAGCGCGCAGGCCCGAAGCTGGAAGCCGGGCCGGAGGCGTCAGCCGAGCGGAGCGAGGGAACGATGGAAGCCCGAAGGGGCGAGACGCCGCAGGCGGCTCGATGCGCCACGCGCACGACAGCGCGACCGGCTATCTCCCAGGTGGCCGGGGACGCCCAGCCTTCAAAGTGGAATGAACAACTGGATCAGGATGAGCAAACGCGAGGCATCGTCGATCTGCGGCTGATGTTGTCTGGCCGATCCGGCGCAGCCGGTTCGGCGGTCTTTGAGGGGTGCCAAGCATCGCGCGGCGGGGATAGCCCGCAGGGCTTTCCCCTGGAGGCAAGCGAAGCGCGCAGCGCCCCGTCAGGGGCGCGTAGGCATCATGCCGAGTCGTCAGGACGCAGGCTGGATTCCGCAACCGGCATCCACGGCGATGACGAGTCCAGCAGGTATCGCGCACCGCGCGCGTACAGACCCGACAGCCCGGTGGGCTGGTAGAACCCGGTGACGCGGCGCCGGAACTGTGCGCCGTACTCGTTGGTGTAGATCACCGCGTCGCCGATCTTGAAGCGCAAGGGCTGGCCGTTCTCCGGCGCGAACGGCTTGAGCGCATCGTGCTGCGCCGTGATTTCGATGATGTAGTCGTGATGGCTGCTCATGGCATTGATCTCCTTCGATGGTCGAGAAAGCACAAGGAGCGCCTTGCGGCGCTCCCAAGGCCAGGTCAGACAGCGATCCGCCCGGCCAAGCGCGCATCGCGCGCATAGGCGCTCAACCGCTTCTCGGCGCGGAAAGACAGGTCACGCTCGATCGGCAACCCCAGCCGCCCGCGCACCGCTGCCAGCTCGCCCAGGCTGACCCAGCCGATTTCCGGCATCCCCAGGCCCAGGTCGCAAAGACCAAAGACGTGGTCGTGGTCGTCGGGATCAATCTCGGTCAGCAGCCAGGTCGCGCCCGCATCGGGCGTGAACAGCTTGACTACGGGCGCCGGATCGAAGTCCGGGTTCTCCAAGGATGCGCGGCCGTTGGCCAGCAGCAGCGCACGCTGCTCGTCGGTGATGAATGCGTAGTTCATGCTGAACTCCTGAAAGGATGCCGGGCGGAATTGCCCAGCCCCTGCGGGTCACGGCGCAGCGCAAGCCGTCAAGGGGCACGACGGCCGCAGGCCGCAAGCGCCCATGGCGCGCCGCCCTTTACGGCGCGAACGCCGTGGCACCATGGGGAGACAGCAAGCCGCCACACCCCACCATCCAGCTACACCCGGTCTTGGCAAGCGCAGCGCGCAGGCCCTGGTCAGCAAGTTGGGCCGGAGGTGTCAGCGATGAGAGCCCGCATGGGGCGAAACCCGCAGGGGTTCAATGCGCAGCACGACAGCGTGGCCGGCCATGCTCCAGTGGCCGGGATCGCCCTGCATCTGCGGTGAAACAGAAAAACGCCTTGGGTGACGATGCTGATCACCTTGATCAATTTGCAGGAAGGATGCGACTACGAAACGCGTGCGCGTTCACCGTAGTCGCAGGCTCACATCGTCTGCGGCGCGTTATTTGACCGAGGTCACGACGTAGCCGTCACCCTCTTTCTTGAACCCGACGTGGACTTTCGCGCCCACGGCGAGTTTGTCGTACAGGGCCTTGTCCTTGACGCCAAACGCCATGGTCATCGCGGGCCACCCCAGGCTCTTGACGGGGCCATGCGCAAGGGTGACCTTGCCCTGGACCGCGTCAAATTCCTTCACCACGGCATCGGCCTCATGGGCCGCGGACTTGGCGGTGCCTTTGGCGTCCATGCCTTTCATCATGTCCTGGCACTTCTTGGCATCCATGTCCTTCATGTCCATGCCCTTCATTCCCTTCATATCCATGCAGTTCTGCATGCCCTTGCCCTCCATCTTCATGCCGCCCATGTCACCGGATTGAGCGAAGGTGATGGCGGAGAAAGACAAGGCTGCGATCAGCGTTGCGGTTGAGACGAGTTTCATGATGAGTTTCCTTTTCTGAGCTTTAAAAATGGGCCGGCCTTCTGGCAGGCCCCGGATGGAACGCGGTCACTTGGGATGGCCCGCGTTGGAGAGTCATGCGCTGGCGCTCACGACTCGGGATTCGCGCATGCCTTGACCTGGGCTTCGTAGCGTGCCTTTCGCATCCGGTTTTCTCCGGGCGTCGTTTGAGCACGCGGCCCATGATCCAGCGGCAGCACCAATGGGGCAGGCAGACATTTCACCCGCTGGCCGGAGGCGCTGTCGACTCTGGTGGTGACCGCTTGCGCAGCCCCGGCCGCTTGCCGGGCGGCACGTGCTTTCTCGATGGCCTGGAAGTCGGGGCCGGCCAGCGCGGGCAGAGAGACACCCAGCGTCAGGGCAGCAATGAGGGGGAGATACGATGTTTTCATGATGGTTTCCTCAGGTTGGCTGGATTCAAAAGTTCGAGAGGGCCTCATCGGATCAATCCAGCCACCGGCAGAACGCAACGCGCACAGGCCATCGCAGCCGTGCGTCTCCAGCATCGAAGAACCAGGTTGGAATCGGCGCCGCCGTCGCGTGCGCGAGCCAGGCCGCCGGCGCTTGTTCTCGCGCTTCGCCCTCGCCGGTGAAGGCATGGGCAACAGGAGCCGGTGCGATGACACAAGCCGCGCAGGTCTGACAATCGCCGGCGCTGCTGGACAGCGGGCGCGAGACCGCCGCCGTCATCACCGGGCCGGCATGCTGAATCTCCGCGACGGAAACGGCAGCATGCGCCACCGTGCCCAGCAGCAGTGACAGGCACAGGCAAAGCGCCGCCGCACCCCACGCGCGGTAGCCACCGGAGGAGCATTCAAGCGGCCGCACGATGACGCCTCCAGAACATCCACGGCGATGCCTTACGTTCGCGCGACCGGCGCATCAACAGGTAGGCCGCGGGAATGACGAACATCGAGAGCAACGGCGCCGTGACCATCCCGCCCACCATCGGCGCGGCGATGCGTTGCATCACCTCCGAGCCTGTTCCCGTGCCCCACATGATCGGCAGCAGGCCGGCCAGGATGACGGCCACCGTCATCGCCTTGGGGCGCACGCGCAGCACGGCGCCTTCGCGAATGGCATCCAGCAGATCGGCCTCGCTGGTCTTACCCTGGTCGGCACGCTCTTGCCAGGCGTTCTTGAGGTACAGCAGCATGATCACGCCGAATTCGGCGGACACGCCGGCCAGCGCGATGAAGCCCACGGCGCCCGCGATCGACAGGTTGTAGCCCAGCAGATACAGCAGCCAGATGCCGCCCACCAGAGCGAACGGCAGCGCCGCCATGATCAGCAGCGCCTCACCGAACGCGCCGAAGGTCAGGTACAGCAGCACGAAGATGATGAGCAGCGTGAATGGCACCACCACCTTGAGCTTGGCGGTGGCGCGCTCCAGGAACTCGAACTGGCCCGACCAGGAGATCGAGTAGCCCGGCGGCAGCTTCACTTGCTTTTCGACGGCCTGCTGCATGTCCTGCACGGCGGAGCGCAGATCCCGATCCCGGATATCGACATACACCCAGCCCGACAGGCGCGCGTTCTCGCTGCGCAGCATCGGCGGCCCGTCGGCGACGCGGATGTCGGCCACATCGGAGAGCACCAGCCGCTGGCCGCTTCCTGTCAGCACGGGCAGGACGCGCAGCTTTTCCAGCGAATCGCGCATCTCGCGCGGATAGCGCAGGTTGATCGGGAAGCGCTGCAGGCCTTCCACCGTCTCGCCGATGTTCTCGCCGCCCACGGCGGATGAAACCACCGACTGCACGTCGGCGATGTTCAACCCATAGCGCGCCGCGTCGTCGCGCCGGATGTTCACATCCACATAGCGTCCGCCGGTGAGCCGCTCGGCCAGGGCGCTGCTCACGCCCGGCACGTCCTTGAGCGTGCGCTCGATCTCGCCAGTGAGGCGGTCGATGGTCGCCAGGTCCGTGCCCGCCACCTTGACACCCACCGGACTCTTGATGCCCGTGGCCAGCATGTCGATGCGATTGCGGATCGGCGGCACCCAGATGTTGGACAGGCCCGGCACCTTGACGATGCGGTCGAGTTCCTCAACCAGCTTGTCGGTCGTCATGCCGGCGCGCCACTGGTCGCGCGGCTTGAATTGGATCGTCGTCTCGAACATCTCCAGCGGCGCGGGGTCGGTCGCGCTCTCTGCGCGGCCCGCCTTGCCGTAGACGCTCGCGACCTCCGGCACCGTCTTGATCAGGCGATCGGTCTGCTGCAGCAACTCGGCCGCTTTCCCTGCCGACAGTCCTGGCAGTGCCGAAGGCATGTACAGCAGGTCGCCTTCGTCCAGCCGCGGCATGAACTCGCCGCCGATGTGCCGCAGCGGCCACAAGCTGGTAGCCAGCACCACGAGCGCCACCACGAGCGTGAGCTTCGGGGCGCGCAACACCCTGTCGAGCAGCGGCCGGTAGACCGCGATCAGCAGGCGATTGAGCGGATTGTTCTTCTCGTCGGGGATGCGGCCACGGACCAGGTAGCCCATGAGCACCGGGATCAGGGTCACCGACAGGCCTGCCGCAGCCGCCATGGCGTAGGTCTTGGTGAACGCCAGCGGGGAGAACAGGCGTCCTTCCTGCGCTTCCAGTGTGAACACAGGCACGAAGGACAGCGTGATGATCAGCAGCGAGAAAAACAGCGCCGGCCCCACCTCCGCCGCCGATTCGCCGATGACGTGCCATCGGGCCGTCCCTTCAAGCGTCTCGCCAGGGTGTTCATGGCCCCAATGCTCCAGATGCTTATGGGCGTTCTCGATCATCACCACCGCCGCGTCGACCATCGCACCGATGGCGATCGCGATGCCCCCCAGCGACATGATGTTGGCGTTGACGCCCTGGTAGTGCATCACGATGAACGCCGCCAGGATGCCCAGGGGCAGCGAGATGATGGCGACCAGCGCCGAGCGCAGGTGGAACAGGAAGAGGAAGCAGACCACCGCAACGACGATGAATTCCTCAATCAGCTTGTGCGTGAGGTTCTCCACTGCGCGTTCGATCAGCCCCGAGCGGTCGTAGACCGGCACGATCTCCACACCTCGCGGCAGGCTGGACGCCAGGCCCTGGAGCTTGCCCTTGACCGCAGCAATGGTCTGCAGCGCGTTCTTTCCCGAGCGCATCACGATCACGCCGCCGACGGCCTCTCCCTCGCCGTTGAGTTCGCCGATGCCGCGCCGCATTTCCGGACCGATCTGCACCCGCGCTACGTCGCCCAGACGCACCGACACGCCGGCGGCTGTCGTCATGAGCGGCACCTTCCTAAAATCTTCCAGGCTCCCCAGGTAGCCCGAGGCGCGCACCATGTACTCGGCCTCGCCGAGTTCGAGCACCGAGCCGCCCGTCTCCTGGTTCGCGCGCTGGATCGCCTCCACGACCTTGGTGTGCGGGATGCCGTAGGCCGCAAGCTTGTCCGGATCGAGCACGATCTGGTACTGGCGCACCATGCCGCCCACGGAAGCGACCTCGGCCACGTCGGGCACGGTCTTCAGCTCGTACTTGAGAAACCAGTCCTGCAGCGCGCGCAGTTGCGAGATGTCCATCTTGCCGCTGCGGTCGATCAACGCATACTCGTAGATCCAACCGACGCCGGTCGCGTCTGGACCCAATGAGGCTTTGGCCTGGGCGGGCAATCTCGACTGCACCTGGTTCAGGTATTCGAGCACCCGGGAGCGCGCCCAGTATGGGTCGGTTCCGTCCTCGAACAGCACGTAGACAAAGGAGTCGCCAAAGAACGAGTAGCCGCGCACCGCCTTGGCCCCCGGCACCGAAAGCATCGTCGTGGTCAGCGGGTACGTGACCTGGTTCTCGACGATGCGCGGCGCCTGACCCGGATAGGTGGTGCGGATGATGACCTGCACGTCCGACAGGTCGGGCAGCGCATCCAGCGGTGTGCGTTGCACCGCATAGATGCCCCAGGCGCTGAGCGCCACGGTGGCCAGCAGCACGAGGAAGCGGTTGGCGATGGACCAGCGGATCAGCTTGGCGATCATGGCTTGCCTCCGGCCGCCATCGGCGTGACGCGAGTGAGTTGCGGCAGGTCGTCCGCGCCCATGAAGAACTCGAAGCTCACGCGGTCGCCGACCTGCACCTTGGGTGCCGAGCCGTCAGGCGGCAGCTTGAAATCCATCGTCATCGGGCCCCATTTCAGCGTGGGGATCGCACCGTGCGACAGGGTCAGCGCGTCCTTGCCGATGCCGACGACCTTGGCCTCACCGGAATGCCGCGGCGCGCTGGCGGCCATCGGGACCGGCGGTGAAGCTGCTGCCACCGCCGACGGCGCGCTGTTCAGGCGGGCTTCGACGCCCTTGAGGCTGGCCTCCGAATCGATCAGGAATTGCGACGACACGACCACGCGCTGGCCGGCCGAGAGGCCGTGCTTGATCTCGGTCTGGCCACCGCTCTCGATACCGGCATCGACTTCGGCGGGACGGAAGCGCCCGTTGTCTTCGGCCACGATCACGACCGTGCGTTTGCCGGTCTGGATCACCGCCTCGGTAGGCACGAGCAGCGTCTTGTCGGGGCGCATGTCCACGAAGTTCATCGTCACGAACATGCCCGGCACCAGCCGGCCGCCCGGGTTGGCAAGCTCCATGCGCGCCTTCAGCGTGCGCGTGCTCGGGTTCACCTCGGGCAGGATCGCCTGCACCTTGCCATCGAAGCTGCTGCCGGGCGCGGCCGGGCTTCTGGCCTGCACCTTGGCGCCCGGTCGCAGCAGCGCGGCCTGGCTCTCCGGCACCTCGGCGTTGGCCCATACGGTGGAAAGGCTGTTGATGCGGAACAGCGTCGCACCCGGCGCCACCGTCATGCCTTCGCGCGCCAGCACTTCGACCGCCACTCCGCCGAGGGGCGCGCTCAGCGTGATGCGCGGCTGGGTCTGGCCGCTGCGCTCGACCAGCGCGATCTGGGCATCGTCCATGCCAACCTGACGCATGCGCTGGCGCGCACCGTCCACGAGTCCACCCAGGTCCGTGCCTTTCATGCGCCGTACCGACAGGAACTCTTCCTGCGCAGCAATCCAGTCCGGGACATAAAGGCTGACCAAGGGCTGCCCTTTGGCAACCGGGTCCAGCGTGGCGCGCACGTGCAGGCGCTCGACATAGCCGGTGGCACGCGCCTGCACGATCGCCTGGTCGCGCTCGTTGAAAGCGATGCTGCCAACAGCGGACAGCTGCGGCGACAGCGTGCCTTCGGTCACTTCAGCGGTTCGCACGCCGAGGTTCTGCTGGATGCGCGAGCTGACGGTGACCTTGCCCTGGTCCGCATCGCCGTCGGCGTAGACCGGCGACATCATCATGTCCATGAAGGGTGACTTGCCCGGCTTGTCGAACTTGTTCGCCGGTACCATGGGATCGTTGTAGTACAGGATCTTCTTGCCATTGGCGGGATCGACGTCGCCGGCCTTGAGGCCGGCCGCGATATGCCGCCGCGTGGCGTCCTCGCCCGACTCATTGGCAGGCGCAGCAACAGCGGGAGTCGCCGCTTGCGGCGATGCCATGCCACTGGGATTCGAAGGCGTGGCCGGCATGTCGGCTCCGTGGCGCATGCCGAGGGTGTAGAGGCCGTAGCCGGCGGCGCCCAGCACGCCGGCGGCGACGAGGGCCATCACGAGGTTTTTGGTTTTCATGGGAGGTCTCTCGGTTGTGCTCAGGGGCGGGGTGCGGCCGTGTCGTGACCAGCCGGCACCAGGTAGTTCAGTTGTGCCCACAGGCGCGCCGCGCCCATTTCCAGGCGCAAGCGTTCGACGCGCGTGTCAATCTCGGCGCGGCGTGCCTCTAGCACCGCGGTCAAGGTGCCCGCGTTGCCGCGGTAGGCGGCGATCGAGGCGCGCGTGCGCTCGGTGGCCAGTGGCAGCAGCGAGCTGTCGTAGCGCGCCAGGCGCTCTCGGTCGCTGCGCCATTCCTGCAGCATCGCCAGTGCCTCGGCCACATGGGCGCGCGTGGCTTCCTCGCGCTCGGCGCGCTTTTGCTCGACACTGGCGAGCTTGGCGGCCAGCTCGCGGTCCTGGCGGTTTTTCTGGTCCCACTGCAGCGGGATCGAAACATTGAGCGAGACCATGTTCGAGTAGGCCGGGCCGCGCTGGCTGTACATCAGCTCGACGCTCACATCGGTCTTCTTGTTGGCTTGCGCGATGTCGGCTTCGGCCTGCGCGACCTCTTCCTGCTTTTGCATCACGGCGATTTCAGGGTGGTGGGCCAACTGGGCTTCCAAATCCTGCGGGCTCAGGCGAACCATATCCAATGCCGGAACCGAGCCCAGGGGATCGCTTGCGACGGAGCCAATCCAGCGCGCCAGTTGCGTGCGGGCCGTGGCGACCTGGCGCTCGGCCTGCTCGATGCGGTCGTCGATCTGGGCGACCGCCGAACGGGCGGCGAACACATCGGCTTGCGTGCCGCGCCCGCCCCGGTAGGCGGCATCAGCGGCGTCGATCTGCAGGCGCGCTTCGTCGCGCTGGGTCACCAGCATGTCGCGCACACGCTCCTGGAAGAGACGGTCCAGCCAGGCCAAGGCGGTGTCGCGCTGCAGGTTGGCGAGCGCCAGGCTGCGCCCGGCCTCGGCGACTTCGGCCTCGCGCTCGTAGCGCCCGGCACGGGCCTTGAGTTTGTCTTCGCGTGTGAACTCCTGCATCACGCCGATGGAGCGCATGGTCATGAAGTCGCGCGTCGGGCTGAACCGATCCGCGCCGTTGACGGGCAGGTTGTTGATGCCGAGCTTGAGGGTGGGGTCTGGCCGCTGTCCGGCGGCGACCGCCATGTCCCGTGCGGCCGATGCCGTCGCATCCTGGGCCACGAGCGCGCGAGAACGGGTTTGTGCCAGGCGCAGCGCCTGATCCAGCGTCAGGCCGTCGGCGGCATGGGCTGCACCGGCGCCCATGGCGAATGCCGCAACGATGCCGGCAGCAAGCCTGCGCCATGGCACAGCGCCGCCCGGCGTGCGGAAAGAAAAAGAGTCGATGAACATGGGATCTCCAGTTGACGAATGCCATCAGGTCGAATGGAGCTTGGCGGGGGCGAGCGGAAACTCGCGGACACGCGCAAGCGCGACCGATCGGTCTGGTTCAGCCGGCTCAGGCCGGCCGCACCAGCGTCAGGAGATCAAATGCGAAAACAGCAGTGCAGGATGGCGTGCGGCGGAGACGCCGCGACGCGCCGGAATATCACGTCGGCCGAAGGCCAGCCATGCCCGAGAGGCTCGGGTTGCACCGGAAGGGTGTAGAGGGTCGTCAGCAGCGCCGCGGGTACGGTCGGGGCCGACGCATGGTCGGCGCTTTGCTGGCCGAAACGGCAGTGCTCTACGCACAAGTTGGCGGCGTTGTCGTCGATTTGGTCGCAGCTCGCCATGGCGGCCATGTCTGACGTTGCGACCATGTCGGGCGACACGGCCATCGCAGCACCGGCCTCATCACCGGGCATCGCCGCGGCCGACGCATTCAGGGCCATCGTCGGAAGCGACTGCGGCATGCCCGACAGTGCGGGGCAGGCGTAGGCAGCGATGGCCAACTGGCCGAAGACCAGCACACCGAGCATCAGCCGGCAGACGAATCGCCTGAACATGCGCGTCATCGTCATGCGGCCACCCCATCAGTGCGGTGATAGGCTTCAGCGCCCGGCCGCACGGATCTGCGTCGGCCGGCAACGCTTGCCTGCGCAACGAGGCTCGGATCGGCGATGGCCGGATCTAAGTCCTGCTCCCCGGTCAGCGCGGCGATGATCGAACAGGCCGAACCTTCTGGCGCTTTGGCGCAGCAATCGGCCAGATTTTCCAGCGCCGAGGCCATCGACTGCAGGTCGGCCACGCGCTCCCGGATCTCCGCGATGCGTTCGCGGGTGATTTCCCGCACGCGCAGCCGATCACGCTTGGTACTCAAGGACATCAGTTCGGCGATGTCCTCCAGCGAGTACCCCAATGCCTGAGCCCGCTTGATGAAGCGCAGACGACGGACATCGTCCTCCGAATACTGCCGGAAGCCGCCGTCCACGCGATCCGGCGCAGCCAGCAATCCACCGCGCTGGTAATAGCGCACCGCCTCCACGCCAACGCCTGCCGCGTCGGCGAGTTTGCGTATGGTGAATGCATGGGTCGGCATGGGGAAAAGAATGGCTCAGGCGATCGAACGACGAAAAGACTCTATGTCTGTTGTTTGGTACGTAGTTTAGGCGGTCTTGCCGGCGCATGTCAACACAGCCTTCGCCTGCTGCCAGTGCTTGCGCACAGGCGTCTTGCCCTGCGCCATCGATAGATCTGTTTGACTACGCTTCCCGCTGCGCTGCAGAGACCAGCTCGCCAAGGATGCCGCACTCTTTCGCTTGATGTCCTGCGGAGCAGCGGGCGCGCAGCGTCGTCAGTTGCCTTTCCAGTGCTTTCAAGCTGGTCAGGCGGGCACGCACCCTCGCAATCTGCTCGTCGACCAGCCGGTTGATGTCCGCGCAATCCTCATCCGGACGGGATGTGAAGTTCAGGAGCCGCCTGACATCGGCCAGAGGAATGTCCAAGGCCCGGCAGTGGCGGACAAAGGACAGTCCATCGATGTGTTCCGTCCCGTATACCCGGTATCCATTGGTCTGCCGAGCTGGCGGCGGCAACACCCCCGTCCTCTCGTAGAACCGGATCGTGTCGGTGTCCACGCCGGTGGCGTGGCTCAACTCGCCAATTTTCATCGCAGAACACTCACATGTTGTCAGGACATGCATCGTAGCCGCTTGACCTTGGAGCTACTCCAAGGTGTGAAATAGCCCTTGTAAATGAAAGCACAAGGGGAACGGCACCTGTCGCAACGCTGTCGGCGTCTGCGCTTTGGCTCTCCTGCGCGGAGACTGGCAAAGCTGGCCCGTCTCACCACCTGACTCTTGAAGAAGAACGGATCGATCCATGAAAGCAGACACCGAAACCTCCTGCACCACGGCGTGCTGTTCAGCGAGCGCCATGAGCGCAGCGGCGACCGTTGAGCCACTCGTGACCCACTTCGGGATAGCCAACATGGATTGCCCCAGCGAGGAGGCTCAGATTCGCAAGCGCTTGGCGCAGGTCGATGGCGTCCGGGATATGGCTTTCGACTTGACCCGTCGCCGCCTTGAGGTCACACGCGAACCAGCTGGACAGAACGCCATCCTGCGCGCGCTGCACGACATCGGCATGCGGGCGGTCGTGGAACCCGCGCCGCAGCAGGTCATCTACTTCATCAAGGAGATGGACTGTCCCAGCGAAGAGCGCCAGTTGCGCTCGATGCTGGAGCCACTGGCGGGCGTGCAGGCGGTGGACTTCGATCTGAAGGCCCACACGCTGACGGTGACCCATTCGCTGACCGATACAGCCCCGATTGCCAGGACCATCGAAGGCCTGGGAATGAAGCCGGTGGAAAAGACGGCGGGCAGCATGCCAATCGCTGTCGAAGCCCTCATCCCCAGCACGGCGGCGTCGCAAACCCCGGCACCGGCGACAGGGAACGGTACACGCTTCCTTATTCCGAACATGGATTGCCCTACCGAAGAGGCAACGATCCGCAAGCGCCTTGGTGCGGTCGATGGCATCGAACGGCTGGATTTCGACCTGATGGGGCGACGGCTCGATGTCCAGCACCGTCTGCCCGACCCCGCGCCGATCCTCAAGGCCCTGAACGATGTAGGCATGAAGGCCAGCATTGAGCACGCTGACGACACCGGGCCGCAGGGCCAGGCCGTGTACCTGATCGAAAAAATGGACTGCCCGACCGAGGAGGGCCTGCTGCGCAAGGCGCTCGAAGGCATGCCTGGGGTGAAGGCCCTGGATTTCAACCTGATGGGCCGCACGCTGACCGTGAGCCACGAGCTTGTCGATCTGGCTCCGGTGACCAGCGCGATCGAGCGGCTCGGCATGGCTCCAGTGCTCCAAAGCGCCTCCGACCCGGCGCCATCCGCTCCCCGTGAGTTCGGCACCGGCATCTCGCGCGGGCAATGGATTCGGATGGCGGTCTCCGGCGTGCTGGCGCTCGGCGCGGAGGCCATGGTCTTCGCGGGTGCTCCCGAGGCCTCCTGGCCCATCATTCTTGCTTGCCTCGCGGCCATCGGCCTGGGTGGGGTCGAGACCCTCAAGAAGGGCTGGATCGCGCTGAAGACGCGTTCGCTGAACATGAACCTGTTGATGACGGTCGCCGTCATCGGCGCGGCGCTGATCGGCCAGTGGCCCGAGGCGGCGGTGGTCATCTGGCTCTTCGGCATCGCCGAGATGATCGAGGCCTTGAGCCTGGATCGGGCCCGCAATGCCATCCGCAAGCTGATGGACCTGGCGCCAGAGAACGCATTGGTGCGCCAGCCCGACGGTCAATGGCGCGAGGTCAAGGCGGATACCGTGCCACTCGGAAGTGTTGTGCGGGTGCGTCCGGGCGAACGCATCGCACTGGATGGCGAAGTCGTCGCGGGACAGTCGTCGGTGAACCAGGCGCCGATCACCGGCGAAAGCATGCCGGTGGAGAAGACCGCCGGTGCCACGGTCTTCGCCGGCACCATCAACGAGCGCGGCACGCTGGAGTTCCGCGTTACCTCGCGCAAGGGCGAAACCACCCTCGACCGCATTGCACGATCGGTCCAGGAAGCGCAGGGACAACGCGCGCCCACGCAACGCTTCGTGGACAAGTTCGCCGGCATCTATACACCCGCGGTGTTTGCGCTTGCCCTTGCCGTGGCGGTCATTCCTCCGCTCGCTTTCGGGCAGCCCTGGTTCGAATGGGTCTACAAGGCGCTGGTGATGCTGGTCATTGCCTGCCCCTGCGCATTGGTGATCTCCACGCCGGTTACCGTGGTCAGCGGCCTGGCAGCTGCCGCACGCCGAGGCATCCTGGTCAAGGGCGGTCTTTACCTCGAACAAGGGCGGCACCTGAAATCGGTGGCCCTGGACAAGACCGGGACCCTGACCCATGGGCGCCCCGCACTGACCGATGTCATATCGCTGCGCGGCCTGCCGAAGGAAGAAGTTCTGCGCATTGCAGCGAGCATCGATGCTCTGTCGGAGCATCCTGTGGCCACCGCCATCGTGGCGGGCTACAACCAACCGCATGCCCAGGTGGACAAGTTCGAGGCGATCCCTGGACGCGGCGTCAAAGGCAACGTCGATGGAGATGTCTATTACGTCGGCAACCACCGGCTGATCAAAGAGCTGGGACTTTCAACACTTGAGGTCGAGACTCAGCTCGATGCGTTGGAGTACCAGGCCAAGACCGTTGTGCTCCTCGCCACGGACCAGCAAGTACTCGCCCTGCTGGCCGTGGCCGACACAGTGCGCGACACCAGCCGGCAAGCGATCGCCGAACTCAAGTCGCTGGGAATCGAACCAGTCATGTTGACTGGCGATAACGCGAAAACCGCGCAAGCCGTGGCTGCCCAGGTCGGCATCACCAGCGCCAAGGGCGAGTTGCTGCCGCAGGACAAGCTGCAGGCAATCGAAGAACTGCTCTCACGCGGGCCAGTCGGCATGGTGGGCGACGGCGTCAACGACGCACCGGCATTGGCCAAGTCGAGCATAGGCTTCGCAATGGGCGCAGCTGGCACCGACACGGCAATCGAAACGGCCGACGTCGCATTGATGCAGGACAACCTGCGCAAGCTTCCAGAGTTCATCCGGCTGTCACAGCGCGTAGCCGGCATCCTGACGGCCAACATCGTCTTTGCGCTTGGAACAAAGGCGGTGTTCATGGCCTTGGCCTTTACTGGACATGCAAGTCTGTGGCTGGCGATTCTGGCCGACATGGGTGCCAGTCTGGCGGTCGTTTTCAATGGGATGCGCTTGCTGCGGTCGTCTGAGGACATCAAGCCACATGGCCATTGATAGGGCTGTCTTGCGGATGTACCTGTTGGCCGTGACGGTGCTTGCCGCCGACGTAGCGACCAAGGCGGCCATCGTCGCGTGGATTCCCTTGTATGGCTCCCATGAAATCACGCCATGGTTCAACATCGGGCATTGGCTGAATCCAGGCGCGGCCTTCAGCTTCTTGGCGCAGGCGGGTGGGTGGCAACGCGGCTTTTTTATTGTTATTGGCGTCGCTGCTTCTGCCTTTCTCACCTGGCTCATTGCCCGCGAGAAGACTGCAACACCTGAGGCCGTGGGCTATGCAGCAATTCTCGGCGGCGCGCTCGGCAATGTTCTTGATCGAGTGCGGCATGGGGCCGTGGTGGACTGGCTCGATTTTCATTGGGGCGATTGGCACTGGCCTGCGTTCAATGCAGCCGACGTTGGCATCACCCTGGGAGCGGGGCTTCTGCTGATCGCCGCGTTTCGCGGCCGCGGCCGAAACGGCGCAGATTCCCATTCGCCAGCACGATGATCCAGATTTTCATTGACACATGCGGAGCCGTGAGCACGGCTTCGGAGAAACCGATGTCCCACTCGGCGCTACCACTGCCGCCTGCAAATGCACGCTGAACTCGTTCTCAAGACGCTAATGATGGGCGTCGTCGAAGGCATCACGGAATTCTTGCCAGTCTCCTCGACGGGGCATTTGATCCTAGCGGGCAATGCGCTCTCATTCCTTGCGAAAGAGAAGCGCGACGTCTTTGAAGTGTTCATCCAGTTCGGCGCGATGCTCGCGGTCATCTGGGAATATAGGGCTCGTCTGGCAAGCGTTGTTGTCTCAGCGCATGCCGACCAAGGCTCCCGCCGGTTTTTAGTGAACCTTGCCATTGCATTTATGCCCGCGGCAGTGCTCGGACTGCTGATTGGATCTCATGTGCAGAGGCTGCTTTTCAGTCCGGGGCCGGTGGCCGTCGCACTCGTTGTCGGTGGCATCGCGATCCTGTGGGCTGAGCGACGCCCCGTGCAAGTGAAGGCTGAGCGTGCCGAACAGATCAGCCGAATCGACGCACTGAAGATTGGTTTCGTGCAGTGCCTTGCGCTCTGGCCGGGTACTTCGCGCTCAGGCGCGACGATTATCGGCGGGCTATGGTTCGGGGCTTCGCGGCAGGCTGCGACGGAGTTTTCGTTTTTCCTCGGCATTCCAATCTTGGGGGCCGCCTCGGTATACAACCTCTTCAAGCACTGGGGCGCATTGTCGAGCGACGACATCGGCGTTTTTGCAATGGGTTTCATTGCTTCTTTCGCATTTGCGCTGCTTGCGATACGCCTTCTGATGCGTTATTTGACCGGACATGGATTTGGAGTTTTTGCGTGGTATCGCATTGCACTGGGAACGCTAATCTTGGTAGCGGTCGCCACGTAACCTTTCACTGGCGATGACGACGACCCATGTGGACGCTGTTGAAGGCCTTCTGCACAACAGGCCGTGGCGCAGGGCCATACGTGCAGCGAAAGGTGCGCGGCGTAGTTAGCCCCATCATTTTTCGCCGGCAACAGGCAAATCTTCGTTTTAGAACCTTCGCTCGCACTGCATCGTGCAACGCCCAGTGGTCCGAGTCATCGATAAAATGAGAATCAATAACATTTATACATCATGAAAATGCTTTCTCTTTGCGCCAGGCGATTCCTGGCAATAGCCGCGTTGTTCGCACTCTGGTCGGCTTCTCCCGCCTGGGCTGCCGCCCCTGCCGCCAGCGACCAGGCCAAGCAGACCTGGCAATTGCTGGACTACCTCGCGGTTGACTACGGCGGCGCGGTGAGCAACGGCCAGATTCAAAGTGCCAGCGAGTACGAGGAGATGAAGGAGTTCGCGGCAACCGCCGCACAGCAGCTTGCCGCACTGCCGAGCACTGCGGCGCTGCCCGAGTTGCAGCGGCAGGCCAAAGCGCTCGGAGACCTCATCGCCGCAAAGGCGGACGCCAAGGCCGTGGCCGACAGCGCCCATTCGCTGGCCGCAGCGCTGGTCAAAGCCTATCCGTTTCCGCTCTCGCCGACCCAGCCGCCGGATCTCGCACGCGCCAAGGTGCTGTTTGAAGCCAACTGCGCGGCATGCCACGGGGCAACCGGTGCAGGCGACGGCCCGCTCGGCGCCAAGCTCGAACCGCCGCCGATCGCCTTCACCGATCGTGATCGTGCCCGTTCGCGCAGCGTGCTCGCGCTGTACCAGGTCATTTCTCAAGGCGTGACCAGCACGTCGATGCCCAGCTTCGCCACGCTCTCCGACGAGGATCGGTGGGCATTGGCATTTTTCGCCGGCACACTGTCGCATGACGATGCCATGCGCGCACGCGGCGAACAGTCCTGGGGGCGAGACGCCAGCGCCAAGGCTGTCTTTCCCGACCTGGCTGCTGCCGCCACCTTGACCGAAGCCGCCTTGTCCGAGCGGATGCCCCCGGACGCAGCCCGCGACCTCACCGCCTATGTTCGCCGCCACCCGGAAGTCACCGCTGCCGCGAGCGGCTCGGGCGGACTGGCCTTGGCCCGCACACGCCTTCAGGAGAGCCTTGCCGCGGCGCGCGCGGGCGACCGGGCCAGCGCAACGCGCCTGGGCCTGTCGGCCTACCTGGATGGATTTGAGCCTCTGGAGCCGGCATTGCGCGCACGCAACCAGACACTTCTCACGGAAGTCGAAAACGCCATGCTGGCCTATCGCGGCGCGCTCGCCGGCGGGAAACTGGAACAAGCCGATGCCACGGCGCAGAAGCTGGACTATCTCTTTGCCCAGGTGGACGCCGAACTCGGCGCGGACAAGGCAGACCCGCTGACCACGTTCATCGCCTCCCTCACCATCCTGCTGCGCGAAGGGGTTGAAGCGCTGTTGATCGTCGTGGGCATGCTGGCCTTCCTGAAGAAGGCAGAACGGCGCGATGTGCTGGGCTATGTGCATGGCGGCTGGATGGCCGCACTGGCTTGCGGTGGCCTGACCTGGGCGGTGGCCACCTACTTCGTGAGCATCAGCGGCGCAAGCCGTGAGGTGACCGAGGGGGTTTCATCCCTGTTTGCGGCCGTTGTGCTGCTGAGCGTCGGGCTCTGGATGCACCAGAAAAGCACGGCGGGCAAGTGGCAGGCCTACCTGAAGGAAAAACTCTCCGCAGCCATGACGCGGCGTTCGGCATGGGCATTGTTCGCCTTGTCGTTCATTGCGGTCTACCGCGAAGTTTTCGAGACGGTGCTTTTCTATTCGGCCCTGGCCGGCGACGGCAACAATGGAGCCCTGCTCGGTGGATTGGTGGGCGGAGTGGCCGTTCTGGCCGTCCTCGCATGGTTCATGCTGCGCACCAGCGCCCGCATGCCGATCGGCAAATTCTTCAGTCTCAGCTCGATCCTGGTAGCGGTGCTCGCGGTCGTGCTCGCCGGCAAGGGGGTTGCCGGCCTCCAGGAGGCCGGCCGGTTGAGCGCCAGCCCGATCCATTGGCCGCGCATCGAAGTGCTTGGCATCTATCCGTCAGCGGAAACCGCCATTGCGCAAGCCGTGGTGCTTGCCGTTGCTCTGGCAGGCTTTGCCATGAACGCCGTGAAGGCGCGAAATCCCCGGCCCGCGTGAAACAAGCCGGCGTCACTGCCGAGCGTGACTCCTGGAAAAAATCGCGCTCAGCAAGAGATGACGCTATCCGGCACAGCAGGACAGCTGCTTCACGTCCTTGCTGAAGGTCTGCGCCGCGAGCTTCAGGCCCTCGACCATCGTCAGGTAGGGGAATAGCTGATCGGCCAGCTCCTGCACGGTCATCCGGTTGCGGATCGCCAGCGCCGCCGTCTGGATCAGTTCGCCCGCTTCCGGCGCGACCGCCTGCACGCCGATCAGCCGTCCGGTGCCGGCCTCGGCAACCAGCTTGATGAAGCCGCGCGTGTCGAAGTTGGCCAGCGCCCTCGGCACGTTGTCGAGCGTGAGCGTGCGGCTGTCGGTCTCGACGCCGTCGTGGCGCGCTTGCGCCTCGCTGTAGCCCACCGTCGCCACCTGCGGATCGGTGAACACCACGGCCGGCATCGCCGTCAGGTCCAGCGTCGCGTCGCCGCCGGTCATGTTGATGGCGGCGCGCGTGCCGGCCGCCGCCGCGACGTAGACGAATTGCGGCTGGTCGGTGCAGTCGCCGGCCGCGTAGATGTGCGGCGCGCTGGTACGCATGGTGTGGCTGACGAGGATGGCCCCCTGGGGATTGACCTCGATGCCCGCCGCTTCGAGGTTCAGCGTGCGGGTGTTCGGCGCGCGCCCCGTGGCAATGAGCAGCTTGTCGGCGCGCAGCTCGCCGCGATCCGTCGTCAAGATGAACTCTTCCTCTGCATGGGCGACTCGACTGGCCTGGACATGCTCCAGCACCTCGATGCCCTCGGCACGGAACGCGGCCGTGACGGCTTCGGCGACGGCGGGGTCTTCGCGAAAGAGCAGTGTGCTGCGCGCGAGGATCGTGACCTGGCTGCCCAGCCGGGCAAAGGCTTGCGCCAATTCGACTGCCACCACCGACGAACCGATCACGGCCAGCCGCGAGGGAATGGCATCGCTCGCCAGCGCCTCGGTGGAGGTCCAGTAGGGAGTGCCCTTCAAGCCAGGAATCGGCGGGAGCGCGGGGCTCGCACCAGTGGCGATGAGACAGCGGTCGAAGGCCACCGTGCGCTCACCGCCTTCCGCCAGTTGCACGGTCAGGCAGTTTTCATTCATGAAACGGGCCTCGCCATGCAGCACGGTGATAGCCGGGGTGCTCTGCAGGATGCCTTCGTACTTGGCATGGCGCAGCGCATCGACGCGGCCTTGTTGCTGGGCCAGCAGCCGCTCGCGCAGAATGGACGGCGGCGTGGGCGGCAGGCCGGCATCGAACGGGCTTTCCCGGCGCAGATGCGCAATGTGCGCGGCGCGGATCATGATTTTGGACGGCACGCAGCCGACATTGACGCAGGTGCCGCCGATGGTGCTCCGCTCGATTAGCGTCACGCGCGCGCCTCGCTCGACCGCCTTGAGTGCCGCCGCCATCGCCGCGCCGCCACTGCCGATCACGGCCACATGCAGCGCCCGCTCGCCACCACCGTGACTCGGTTCGCTGCCCAGCCAGCCCAGCGCCTTGCCCAACAAGCCCGCAGCCTTGTTCGGCGTGTCGGACACCCGTGCGCGGTAACCGAGCGCGGCCATCGCCGCGACCAGCGGACCATGGTTCATGTCCGCATCCGCCTCGACCTCGGCCCGTCGCCGCGGATAGGACACCGAGGCCGAGCGCACCCCGGGCACCTTCTCCAGCGCCTCTCTGACGTGCTCGGCGCACGACGCGCAGGTCATGCCGTCGATGTGCAAGGCGATCGCTTCGGCCATGGCGGGCAACCTCACTGCTTGACGGTGGCGGGGTAGCCCGCGTTTGCGGTGGCCTTGGCCAAGGCCCCGGCGTTGGTCTTGGCATCGTCGAAGGTCACGACGGCTTCCCGCTTTTCATAGCTGACCTCGGTCTTCTGGACCCCGGCCACCTTGAACAGGGCCATCTTGACCGTGATCGGACACGACGCGCAGGTCATATCGGGCACCGACAGTGTGACGGTCTTGGTGGCGGCCCACGCCGGAGCGCCCAGGGTAACGGCCAGGGCAATAGCGGTGGCAAGTTTCTTCACGGTGGATTCCTCTCAATAGAACAACGGCAGGACGTACGGAAAAGCGAGGGCAATCAAGACCAGCGCGACCACGATCCAGAAAATGATCTTGTAGGCCGTCCGCACGCGGGGCACGGCGCAGACCTCATCCGGCTTGCAGGCGTGAACCGGCCGGAAGATGCTGCGCCAGGCGAAAAACAGCGCCATCAGGGCCGCGCCGATGAAAATCGGCCGGTAGGGTTCCAACACGGCCAGGTTGGCGATCCAGGCGCCCGAGAAACCGAGCAAGACCAAGATGAGGGGGCCGAGGCAACAGGCCGACGCAAGAATGGCGGCGAGGCCGCCAGCGGCCAGGGCGCCACGCCCGCTCTTGGGTTCCGACATATGGTTTTCCTTCCGGGACTTCGCTTGATGCTGTAAGGTTACTTCCGTAGTCAACTACGGAGTCAAGCGTCATGGAAAGCGCCTCGGACAATCTGACCATCGGCGCCTTTGCCAAGGCGGCCACAGTCAATGTGGAGACGATCCGGTTCTATCAGCTCAAGGGCTTGTTGCCCCAGCCGGAGCGGGCCTACGGCCGCATCCGCCGCTACGGGCCGGCAGATGTGGCGCGGGTGAAGTTCGTGAAGTCAGCCCAGCGCCTGGGGTTCAGCCTGGATGAAATCGGCCAGCTTCTGAAACTTGAGGACGGCACCCATTGCAATGAGGCGGCGGAGCTGGCCTCGCTGCGGCTGGCCGATGTGCGCGCCCGCCTGGTGGACCTCACACGGATTGAGGCGGCATTGTCGAAATTGGTGGGTGAATGCGACGCGCACCATGGCAATGTGTCCTGCCCGCTGATCGCGGCATTGCACTGCTGTTGAGCGGAGAAGTTCGGCCGTTCACCTCGCGGCGAAGGGGCGGACAGGCAAGCGCGGCGCGCGAACCAGATTTAAGGTATTGAGCCGGAGGCGCGATGGGATCAAGACCGGATGGCCACAATTCGGCGCGATAGTGCCCTTTTGCACATTAATTCAATAAATGTTGTATTATCGAAATATGAAAGAGACCCAAGCCGTTTCCGCCCTCGGCGCCCTGGCCCACACCCAGCGCCTGCGGGTTTTCCGCGCCCTGGTGGTCGCCGGCCCCGAAGGGCTGACACCCAGCGCCCTCGCCGACCAGCTCGACGTGGCCCGCAATTCCCTGTCCTTCCACCTGAAGGAGCTGGCCCATGCCGGCCTGGTCACCATCGAGCAGCAGGGCCGCAACCTGATCTACCGCGCCGACTTCACCCAGATGAACGGACTGCTCGGCTACCTGACCGAGCACTGCTGCCAAGGCAGCACATGCGAGGTCAGTGATTCCTCCTCTGCCTGTACTTCCTGCTGAAAGGATCTCCCCATGAAGCGCTTTCACGTTCACCTGCACGTCGATGACCTGAACCGCAGCATCGGCTTCTATTCCCAACTGTTCGCCGCGCAGCCCGCGCGTGTCGAGGGCGACTACGCCAAGTGGATGCTCGAAGACCCGCCGGTCAACTTCGCTATCTCCACACGGGGCAACAAACCAGGCATCGACCATCTGGGCATCCAGACCGACGATGCGGAGGAATTGGCCGTGCTGAAGGCACGCGCCGAGGCGGCCGACATGGCGCTGCTCGACGAAGGCACCACCACCTGCTGCTACGCGCGCAGCGAGAAGCACTGGATCACCGATCCGCAGGGCGTGGCCTGGGAACACTTTCATACGCTGGGCAGCATCCCGGTCTTCAACGAAGCGGCGCCTGCAACGGGTTCTGCCGCAGCCTGCTGCGCCCCGGCGCGCGGCAAGCCGGTGGGCGTTGCGGTGAAGCCGGCTTCGTCCTGCTGCTGATGTGAGACATCCATGACCACCAACAAGACCTACAACGCCCTGTTCATCTGCACGGGTAACTCGGCCCGCTCCATCCTGGCCGAAGGCATCCTCAATGAATTGGGCCAGGGGCGCTTTCGCGCCTACTCGGCGGGCAGCCACCCCAAGGGCGAAGTCCACCCGCTGGCGCTTGCCACGCTGGAACGGCTGCATATGCCGATCGTCGGCTACCGCAGCAAGAACTGGGACGAGTTCGCGGCGCCCGGTGCACCGGAGCTGGATTTCATCTTCACGGTGTGCGACAACGCCGCCGGCGAGGTCTGCCCCGTATGGCCTGGGCGCCCGATGTCAGCGCATTGGGGTGTGCCTGATCCTGCAGCCGTTGAAGGCACCGACGAGCAGAAGCGCAAGGCGTTCACGGATGCGGCGCTGACCTTGCGCCGGCGCATTGAGCTGTTCCTGTCGCTGCCATTGCAGCGGCTCGATGCCATGTCGCTGCAGCACGAGCTGCGCAGCATTGGTACGAAGTGAGGTCTGCGCGATGAGTGTTGGAACCCAAACGGCCGGCCGCGTGCCGGCCACCTCCACCATGAGCGTCTTCGAGCGCTACCTGAGCGTGTGGGTGCTGCTGTGCATCGTCGCCGGCATCGCGCTGGGCCAGTTCGCACCCAACGTATTTCAGGCCATTGGCCGCATGGAGATCGCCCAGGTTAATCTGCCGGTCGGTCTGCTGATCTGGATCATGATCGTGCCGATGCTGCTGAAGGTGGACTTCGGTGCGCTGGGCCAGGTCAAGCAGCACTGGCGCGGCATCGGCGTGACGCTGTTCGTCAACTGGGCGGTCAAACCGTTCTCGATGGCGCTGCTGGCCTGGATCTTCGTCCGCCAGGTCTTCGCTCAGTGGCTGCCGGCCGACCAGCTCGACAGCTACGTTGCCGGCCTCATCCTGCTGGCCGCCGCGCCCTGCACGGCGATGGTGTTCGTCTGGAGCCGGCTGACCGGGGGCGATCCGGTATTCACGCTGTCGCAGGTGGCGCTGAACGACACCATCATGGTGTTTGCCTTCGCGCCCATTGTCGGCCTGCTGCTGGGCCTGTCGTCCATCACGGTGCCGTGGGCCACGCTGCTGGTATCGGTCGGCCTGTACATCGTGATTCCGGTCATCCTGGCCCAGCTCTGGCGCCGTGCTCTGCTGAACAAGGGCCAAGCCGCCTTCGACCGGGCGCTGGAGCGCATCGGCCCGCTGTCGATCGCGGCGCTGCTGCTCACGCTGGTGCTGCTGTTCGCCTTCCAGGGCGAGGCCATCATCCGCCAGCCGCTGGTCATCGCCATGCTGGCGGTGCCGATCCTGATTCAGGTGTTCTTCAACTCCGGCCTGGCCTATTGGCTCAGCCGCAAGGCCGGCGAGCAGCACAGCATCGCTTGCCCCTCGGCGTTGATCGGCGCCTCCAACTTCTTCGAGCTGGCTGTAGCGGCCGCCATCAGCCTGTTCGGCTTCCAGTCCGGCGCGGCGCTGGCCACCGTGGTCGGCGTGCTGATCGAGGTGCCGGTGATGCTGCTGGTCGTTCGGATCGTCAACCAAAGCAAGGGCTGGTATGAGTGCGGCCCGAACCCTGCCCGCAGATAAGCAAGGCATTTCCCATGAGCAGTATCACGATATATCACAACCCCGTCTGCGGCACGTCGCGCAACGTGCTGGCCCTGATCCGCAACAGCGGCGAGGAACCCACGGTCATCGAATACCTGAAGACACCGCCCGACCGCGAAACCCTGCAACGCCTGATCACGGACATGGGCGTGCCGGTGCGCGCGGTATTGCGCGAGAAGGGCACGCCCTACGCGGAACTCGGCCTCGATGACCCGAAGTGGAGCGATGCGCAGTTGATCGACTGCATGCTCCAGCATCCCATTCTGATCAACCGCCCTATCGTGGTGACGCCGCTGGGCACGCGGCTGTGCCGGCCTTCGGAGGCCGTGCTGGACATCCTGCCGCAATCACAGCGCGGCGCGTTCAACAAGGAAGACGGCGAAGCGGTCGTGGACGCGGAAGGCCGCCGTGTCTGAATCCAGAATCGACCTACCCAATATCGACACCGCGCTATTCCAACTGCCCGATACCCAACGGCTGCTGACACCCGAGCGCGCCACGCACGCGCCGCGCTTCCTATTGCTCTATGGCTCGCTACGCGAGCGCTCGTTCAGTCGCTTGGCCGCTGAGGAAGCGGCTCGCATCCTGCGCGCGCTCGGCGGTGAGACGCGCATGTTCAATCCCTCGGGCCTGCCACTGGTGGACGATGCACCCGCCGACCATCCCAAGGTCAAGGAACTGCACGAGCTGGCCCAGTGGGCCGAAGGCATGGTGTGGAGTTCGCCCGAGCGCCATGGGGCCATGACGGGGTTGATGAAGACGCAGATCGACTGGATTCCGCTGTCGGCCGGCGCAGTGCGCCCGACGCAGGGCAAGACGCTGGCGGTGATGCAGGTCTCGGGCGGCTCGCAGTCCTTCAACGCCGTCAACCAGATGCGCGTGCTGGGCCGCTGGATGCGGATGCTGACCATCCCCAACCAGTCCTCGGTCGCCAAGGCGTACCAGGAGTTCGACGAGGCCGGGCGCATGAAGCCCTCGGCCTACTATGACCGCATCGCGGACGTGATGGAGGAGCTGATGAAGTTCACCCTGCTCACGCGCGATGCGGCGCCGTACCTCGTGGACCGCTACAGCGAGCGCAAGGAAAGTGCGGAAGCACTGAGCCGGCGCGTCCAGCAGACGGCTATCTGAACACTCCCCCTAAAAAACAAGCACTTCACTCACCAATCCGTCGTGACGCTAATCTGATGCGCCATCGCAGCGACAGAAACGGATCGGAGAACAGAATGGGAATTTCCAGCAGCAAGGTCTACAAGCAGGCCGATGAGGCCGCTGCGTTTGCGCATATCAGGGAGCTCGCAGAAAAGGAACCCGTCGATGACGAGACGGCTTCGGAATTGTGGCTTGAGGCAGAAGCCATCGTGGACACCTACATCGAGGCCGCTGAGTCGCGGTCCATAGAGGACTTGCCCTCCAGGCAGGAACTGGGCGAGTCCTGCTTTTGGCTGTTGTTCCAGACGAAAGTTTTGCGGGAGGACGAGCATTACCGGCTGATCGTCGAACTGCTGTCGCCACAGCTCGGGCTGTCCCTGTTCGATTTGCTGCCCCGCGTCCGAAAGCTCCGCGAAGCGGCCCTTGACGCACTGGAGGCCATGGTCAAGAAGCCATCAATGGATCGTCCGACAGCGCCGCAAGCGTGCGAGGACGACCTTTTCTGATGGGAAGCTGGTGGCACCTCCGAGCCGAAATTCTCGTATCAGCGATACGAGAATTCATCGGCTGCGGAAGATCGAGCGTCAGCACCGAACGTCCGCGCCATCTGGCGCAGCACAGTCGGCAGTTCGGCCTGGTCGCCGTCCTCCAGAACACCGTTGATGACTTCGAGCGCGAGCGCCGGGTCGCTGCGGTACAGCTCGGCCATCGCTTCGTCATGGGGTCTGCTTTTCATCAGCCCACCAGCGCTTCCAGTTCCTCGAACGCCAGGCGCGGCAAGCGCCGGCCTTCCTTGGCCACGTTGACCTGCAGGGCGGCCCGCGCCACGTCCAGCACCTCCCGCGCCAGGGCATAACCGCCCTTGGCCTGCATCCAGCCCAGCACATCCGCCAGATGCCAGATCGACGCGCTGCCCTCATGCACCGGCGCCGGGAAGCTACCCGGATGGGCCAGCATCAGCTTGCGCATATTCTGCCGCGACACGCCCACGATGTCGGCCACATCGGTCAGCCCAACCAGATCAGGCGCCACTTCGATCAGCCGGGCCGAGGGTGCGGCACGGCGCACATCGGCCAGCGCGCTGCGCACTGCCTCATCTGCATCCACCGCCTCGCGGGTAAATTCCAGCGCCAGCCGCCCCGGCTGCCCGATGCCGACCAGGGCATCGTCGCAGCCGGCTTCACCCAGGCGCTCGACCAGTGTCTGCGAATCGCGGTCGTCATCGGTGAGCTGGTATTTGAGGGTAAAGGTGTATTCCATCGCGCTATTCCTGGGTGCCATCGTCATCCGCCTCGCGCTGCTGGCGGTCCATGGTGCAGTTGTCCACGGCGCGCCGTAAGGCGCGGGCATGGTTGCCGGGGTTCTTCGGCGTGCTCCATACACTGGTAATGCAGAACTCGCCGCAACGGCATTCCTCATCGTTGTACGGGCAGTACATCCGCCCCCAGGCATGGCTACCGCCGACTTCGACACGCCAGCCTTGCCCTTCGGCGTGTCGCAGCGCATCCTCGACCTCTTTCTTCGGGTGAGAGGAACGGGCCATCAGCGACCTCCAGTATGGGGATGATGCGCAAGGTTGTCAAGTGACAACCTTGCTGCAAGGCTTGGTGACCCACGCTCGAATTGTCGCGACAGCGTCGCGACAATTCGGCGGGCCTGATTTCCGACACGAAAGGCTGGCAACGCCGCGCCTGCCGCAGCCGACGGCATCTTGCCGTTCATGCGGACGCCTGCTCGGTGCGTTGCGCCCCGGTGATCGTCTTGCGCCGGTTCGCCACCAGCTCGGCGGCCTGCCGCACCGGATCGTCCTCCGTGTGGACGTACCGCATGAACATCGCCACGGTCTTGTGCGCCGTCAGCGCCATGCCCACCTTCACCGGAATCCCCGAGTTGGCGATGTCAGTGGCCGAACGGTGGCGGATGCCATGCGTGCCCACGTGCGTAGCGCCCGCCGCCTTCAGGATGCGGCACCAGGCACCGTAATACTCGCCCTCGGTGAGATGCTTGGCCGGGTCGTTCGGCGACGGCAGCACGTAGGGGCAGCCGTCCCGGCGCGGCGCGGTGGACAGCAGCCGGTAGGCTTCCTCGCTCAAGGGCTTGGACATGCCACCTGTCTTGCTATCGGGCCAGACCACGCGGCGGTTGTCCAGATCCACCCATGCCCATTCCAGCGAGATGATCTCGGAGCGCCGCCCGGCAAACTCGAATTGCAGGCGGATCGCCAGCGGGATGACGTAGTTCTCCAGCCCTTCGGCCTCGATACCGTCAAGGTGCCGGAACAGCTTGCCCATGTCCTCGTCGCTGATGAGGTGGGTGGCCTTGCCGTCGGGGTACACCGGGACGTGGCGGCATGGGTTGGTGCCGTCCGGCCGATAACCCCAGACCTCGGCCAGGTTGAACATCTTGCGCATGACGCTGAAAGCGCGGTTCGCCTCGGCGGGCTTGTGCGCCATCTTCTTCATCGCCCCGGCCACGTCCGGGCGCTTCACGTCCTGAACCTTGATGCGGCCCAGGAAGGGGACGATGCAGCGGTCGATGACGCCCTGGTAGCCCCGGCGGGTGCTGGGCTTGTTGCGTTGCTTGGAGTGATCCTCCATGAACTTCACGCACAGTTCCGTGACCGTGGGCGCCTTGCGCGCCGCCGCCTTGTCGGCGGCCGGGTCGCCGCCCCGGCGTACCTGGGCCAGCCATTCCTGGGCCAGCGAGCGGGCCTGCTCGACGGTCAGTTCGCCATACAGGCCCAAAGCGGGTTTGCGGCGCTCGCCGGCGTTCGTGCGGTACTGGAGCATGAACACCTTGCGGCCCGCTGGTGTAATCTTGCACAGGAAGCCGGGCACCAGCGTGTCCCGCAGTTCGACGGCCTGCGCCTGGGGTTGTGCCGCATCCACTGCGGACTTGGTGAGCTTGATTTTTGCCACGATGACTCCTCGGAAAGACCCGGTTTCCAGGGGCCACATGGGAGCCACGAGGCAGGAAGCCGGATCAGGTTTCAGAAAGCACCGGCATATGATGAACGCGCCTAAGTTATTGATAAACCTGCTGTATCTGGCTTCGGCGTAGTCCAGCGAATTACGGTACTGAAGTCAGTGTGAAATGAAAAAACCGGCCGAAGCCGGTTGGTGCCAGGCATCCTGGGCCTTGCTCAGTTGGCGGGTGCCGCTGCACCTTCTGCTGCAGCGCCTTCTGCGGCCGGGGCCTTGGGCTCTTCAAACTTGCCACCTGCGGCATTGGCCATGTAGACCACGCCCCGGGCAATTTCGGTGTCGTTGAAATCGCCGCCGCCTTGAGGCGCCATCGCTCCCTTGCCCTTGAGGGCCGAGTGCACCAGACCTTCCAGACCTTGTGCCAGGCGCGGGCCCCAGGCCGCGGCATCCGCGAACTTGGGAGCACCTGCGGCACCTGTGGCATGGCAGGCCGCGCATTGACCCTTGAAGACTTCTTCACCCGAGCGCAGCGGGCGATTGGCATCCCGGATTTCCACGAGGCCGATTTTCTGCAGCCGCTGGGCCTTGGCCATTTCGGTCTGGGAAGCGCCGGCGCCGGCCTTGTCGGCCGAGCTCACGTATTGCACGAGGCCGATGATCACGAACACCGGAACCACGAACGAGAAAAACACCGCCATCAGCAGCTGCTTGGGGTTCTTGATCGGGCCCGTATGGGCTTCTTCGGTGTGGGTTGCGCTCATGAAGTCCTCTTGTGTTGTGGGGGCGTGAGTCAACAACAAATTATATCGACGGGCCTCTTGCAGACACTGCGCGCAGACCCGGGTTGACCTGGGGCGCACATATGCCATGAGATGGATCAAGCAAATGGCAAATGCTTTCCGCGCGCCATGAAAAAGAGGTGTTCACCTTGCGGAGAACACCTCTGTGCGGTGGGCGCGGCAGATGCCTGCCTTGGGTCTTACTGCGCGGGCGCGGTAGCCGGCGTGGCTGCCGCTGCTGTCGCTGTTCTGTCGGTCCAGCCGCCGCCAAGCGCCTTGTACAGCTCGATCTGGTTGAGCAGCTGCGCCAGACGCACGCTCACGGTGGACTGCTCCAGCGCGAACAGGGTGCGCTGTGCATCCAGCAGGTCCAGGTAGCTGGCCACGCCGTTGCTGTAGCGCAGGTCGGACAGCTTCAGGCGTGCCTGCTCGGCTTCGAGCTGGGCGCGCTGGGCCATGATCTGGTCACGCAGCGTGCCCTGGCTGTCCAGTGCGTCGGAGACCTCGCGGAAGGCGCTCTGGATGGACTTCTCGTACTGGGCGATGGCCACTTCGCGCTCGACCTTGGCCGCAGCCAGATTGGCCGAATTGCGGCCCGCATCGAAGATGGGCAGGAGGGCGGATGGCGCGAGGGTGAAGCCCCAGCTGCCGCTCTTGAACAGGCCCGACAGCTCGTTGCTTGCCGTGCCGAACTGCCCCGTCAGCGTGATGCGCGGGAAGAAGGCTGCACGCGCGGCACCGATGTTGGCGTTGGCACTGATCAGCTGCTGCTCGGCCTGGCGAATGTCGGGCCGCTGCGTGAGCAGGTCCGAAGGCAGGCCGGCCGGCACGGCGGGCAGGTCGGCCGTGTCGCGCAGTCCCTGGCTGGAGCCCAGGCTGGCGAGCACGTCCGCTGGCAGCGCCTGGCCGAGCAAGAGCACAAGGGCATTTTCATCCAGGGCGCGCTGGCGCTGCTGCTGCGCCAGCGTGGCGCGCGCAGCCTCGGTCAGCGAGACGGCCTGGCGGTAGTCCAGCTCGGACGCCACGCCCGTGTCGAAGCGCAGCTTGGTCAGCTTGATCGACTCTTCACGGGTCCGCAGCGTGTCGCGCGAGATCTTCAGCAGTTGCTCGTCGGCCAGCAGCGTATACCAGCCGCTGGCCACAGCGGCCACCAGGCTGGTCTGCGCGGCGCGGCGAGCTTCCTCGGTCGCCAGGTACTGGGCCAGGGCCGCTTCCTTCAGGCTGCCGATGCGGCCGAAGAAGTCCAGTTCCCAGGAAGTGACGGCGAGGCCCACCTGGTAGCTGTTGACGTACTTGGCGCCCGAGCCCGTGGTGTTCGGGGCGCGGCTGGCGTTGACGCCTGCACCGACCGTCGGGAACTGGTCGGCGCGCGTGATCCGGTACTGGGCCTGGGCGCGCTCGATGTTGAGCGCGGCCACGCGCAGGTCACGGTTGTTGTCCAGCGCGGTGCGAACCAGCTGCTGCAGGCGTGCGTCCTGGAAGAAATCCTGCCAGGGCAGCTGCGCTGCAGCCGTGCCGCCTTCCGCCGCAGCGGTGGCGTTCGCGCGGGTGTACTGCGCCGCGACCGGAGCGGCAGGGCGCTCGTAGGTGGGGATGAGCGAGCATCCCGCCAGGAGCACGGCGGTGGCGATGGCCACCGGGGTACTGCGATTAATCATGGCTCAAGGCCTCCTTGCCGGCCGGTGTGGACGGCGGGTTGTGCGTTTTGATCTTGCCCTTGAACAGCTTGCGCACCACGACGAAGAAGGTGGGCACGAACAGCACGGCCAGCACGGTGCCGGTGATCATGCCGCCGAGCACGCCGGTGCCGATGGCACGCTGGCTGGCCGAGCTCGCGCCCGTGGCGATCACCAGAGGCACCACGCCCAGGCCGAAGGCCAGCGAGGTCATGATGATGGGGCGGAACCGCAGGTGGGCGGCTTCCAGCGCAGCCTCGATCAGTCCCTTGCCTTCGGCCTGCAGGTCCTTGGCGAACTCCACGATCAAGATCGCGTTCTTCGCCGACAGGCCGATCACCGTCACCAGTCCGATCTGGAAGTACACGTCGTTGGAGTAGTTGCGCAGCAAGGTGGCAAGCACCACACCCAGCAGACCCAGCGGCACGACCAGAATCACCGACAGCGGAATCGACCAGCTCTCGTACAGGGCGGCCAGGCACAGGAACACGGCCAGGATGGCGAAGGCGTACAGGAAGATGGCTTGCGAGCCCGCCAGCTTTTCCTCGCGCGACTGGCCGGTCCACTCGAAGCCGAAGCCTTCGGGCAGCTTGGCAGCCAGCTTTTCCATCTCGTCCATGGCATCGCCCGAGCTGAAGCCCGGTGCGGCCGAGCCTTCGATGCGCACGGCAGGGTAGCCGTTGTAGCGCACCGTCTGCTGGGCGCCCTTGACCCACTTGGTGGTCGCGAACGTGGACAGCGGCACCGGATCGCCCTTGGCATTGCGCGCGTTCAGGCGCAGCAGGTCGTCGGGCTGCATGCGGGCCGGAGCATCGGCCTGCACGATCACGCGCTGCAGACGACCCTGGTTGGGGAAGTCATTGACGTAGGACGAGCCCAGCGCCGTGGACAGCGCGGCATTGATCGAGGTGAAGTCCACGCCCAGGGCGTTGGCCTTGTCGCGGTCGATCTCGATGCGCAGCTGGGGCGCGTCCTCCAGACCATCGGGACGCACGCCGGCCAGCACCTTGCTCTGCCCGGCCATGCCCAGCATCATGTTGCGGGCATTGATCAGCGCATCGTGCCCGTGGCCGGCACGGTCCTGCAGGCGGAACGAGAAGCCCACGGCGTTGCCCAGTTCGGGAATGGGCGGCGGGTTCACGGCGAACACGAAGGCATCGCGGATGCCCGACGTCATGCCCATGATGCGGCCCGTCATGGCGTCCACCGTGGAGTTCGCTCCCTTGCGCTCGGACCAGTCCTTGAGCGGCACGAAGGCGAGGGCGGCGTTCTGGCCCTGGCCGGAGAAGCTGAAGCCCAGCACGCTGACCATGTTGGCCACTTCGGGCTGCGGCAGCACGGCTTCTTCCACCTGCTTCATCACCTCCAGCGTGCGCTCCTTGGCGGCGCCAGGGGGCAGTTGCACGTTGACGATGAAGTAGCCCTGGTCCTCGGTCGGCAGGAACGAGGTCGGCAGGCCACGGAACACCACCACGGCGCCCGCGATCACGGCCAGGTACACGCCGATCATCAGCACCGAACGCTTGAGCAGTCGGGCCACCCAGCCCTCGTAGGACTTGGCCGAGCGTGCGAACGTGCGGTTGAACCAGCCGAAGAAGCCCTTCTTCTCGTGGTGGTGACCGGCTTCCACGGGCTTGAGCAGCGTTGCGCACAGGGCCGGTGTCAGCGTCAGCGCCATGAAGGCCGAGAAGCTGATGGAGGCCACCATCACGATGGAGAACTGCCGGTAGATATTGCCGGTGGACCCCGCGAAGAAGGCCAGCGGTATGAACACCGCGATCAGCACCAGCGTAATGCCCACGATGGCGCCCGAGATCTGGCCCATGGCCTTGATCGCGGCCTCGCGCGGCTGCAGGCCTTCCTCGCTCATGATGCGCTCGACGTTCTCCACCACCACGATGGCGTCATCCACCACGATGCCGATGACCAGCACCATGCCGAACATGGCCAGCACGTTGATCGAGAAGCCCACGGCCTGCATGACCGCGAAGGTGCCCAGCAGTGCAATGGGCACCACGATGGTCGGGATCAGCGTGTAGCGCCAGTTCTGCAGGAACAGGAACATCACCAGGAACACCAGCACGATGGCTTCCAGCAGCGTGTGGGCGACCTTCTCGATGGAGATGCTCACGAACTTGGAGCTGTCGTAGGGAATGGAGTACTTCACGCCCTTGGGGAAGAACTTCTGCAGCTCTTCCATGCGCGCATGCACGGCCTTGGCGGTCGCCAGCGCATTGCCGCTGGGCGTCAGCTGGACGCCGATACCCACGGCATCCTTGCCGTTCAGGCGGGCGGAGGTCGCGTAGGCCTGGCCGCCGATCTCGACGGTCGCCACGTCCTTGAGGCGCACGGTGGAGCCATCGGGATTGGCGCGCAGCACGATGTTCTCGAACTGGCCGATCGAAGACAGCTGGCCCATCACCGTCACCGTGGCGGCGATCTTCTGGCCCGTGATGTTGGGCAGGTCGCCGATGGCGCCGCTGGCCACCTGGGCGTTCTGGCTGCGGATGGCGGCCGTCACGTCCTCGGCCGAGAGCTTGTAGCCCTGCAGCTTGGCGGGATCGAACCAGATGCGCATCGCCTTTTCGGTACCGAACAGCTGTGCCTGGCCCACGCCGGCCACACGCTGGATTTCGGGCACGATGTTGCGCGAGGCATAGTCGCCCAAGGCCACCGTGTCATAGGCCTTGGCGTCCTCGGACGACAGCATGATGAACAGCAGGAAGTTGGACGACGCCTTGTCCACGCGCACGCCCTGCTGCGTCACGGACGCAGGCAGGCGCGGCGTGGCGCGCGACAGGCGGTTTTGCACGTCCACCTGCGCCAGGTCCACGTTGGTGCCAGCCTCGAAGCTGATGGTGATGCTGCCCGTGCCATCGGCCTGGGCCACCGACTCCATGTAGACCAGACCGGGCGAGCCGTTCATCTCGCGCTCGATCACGGACAGCACGCTGTCTTCGAGCACCTTGGCGGACGCGCCTGGGTAGGCGGTGTTGATGACGATGGCCGGAGGAGCCACCTTAGGGTATTGAGCGATCGGAAGCTTGGTCAGCGCGATACCACCGAGGACGATGATGAATAGCGCGACGACCCATGCAAAGATCGGTCTGTCGATAAAGAACTTGGCCATTGCTGAGCCCCTTGATTACTTCTTGTCTGCCTGGTCCGCAGGCTTGGCATCGGCTGCGGCTTGCGGGGCTGGCGCTGCCGCGCCGGCCGGCTTCTGGGCACCTGCGGCCTCGGGCTGCCAGGGCACGGGCTTGACCGGCGTGCCGGGCGGCAGCATCTGCAGCTTCTGGAAGCCGTCGACCATGACCTTCTCGCCCGCCTGCAGGCCTTCGCTGACCAGCCACTGGTTGTTCTGGGCCGTGGTCACCTTCACCTGGCGCTTGGTGATCTTGCCGTCGTCGCTGACCACGCTCACGGTGTCGCCGGTCTCGGTGCGCGTCACCGCCTGCTGGGGCACGGCAATGGCGTTGGACGCCTGGGCCTGCTCCATGCGCACACGCACATACATGCCGGGCAGCAGCAATCCCTTGGGATTGGGCACCTCGGCGCGCAGCGTGACCTGGCCGGTGGAGCTGTCCACGGTCAGGTCGGTGAACAGCAGCTTGCCCTTGAGTTCATAGGCCGTGCCGTCGTCCAGGCGCACCTCGACGCTGGCAGCCTCGGCGCCATCGGCCTTCTTGAGCTTGCCCTGCTCCATCGCGCGGCGCAGCCGGAAGGCCTCGCTGGACGACTGGGTGAAGTTCACATAGACAGGATTGATCTGCTGGACCACGGCCAGCGGAGTCGCCTCGCCCTGGCCGACCAGCGCGCCTTCGGTCACCAGCGACTGGCCGATGCGGCCGGAGATGGGGGCCGTGACGTTGGTGTAGCCCAGATTGATCTCGGCCGTGCGCACCGACGCCTTGCCGGCCGCCACATCGGCCTGGGCCTGCTTGTAGGCTGCCTCGGCATTGACGAAATCCTGCTTGCTGATGGCGTTGGCGGCAACCAGCGGGCGGTAGCGTTCCAGCTGCGCCAGTGCCTGGGCCTGGTTGGCTTCGGCGCGGGCCTGCGTGGCCTTGGCGCTTTGCAGCGTGGCCTGGTAGGGAGCGGGGTCGATGCGGTACAGCACCTGGCCGGCCTTCACATCGCTGCCTTCCCGGAACAGGCGTTCCTGCACGATGCCGGCGCTGCGGGCGCGGATCTGGGCTACGCGGCGCGCATCCACGCGGCCAGGGAGTTCGGTCACAAGGCCCACGTCGGCGGGGGTTGCGACCACCACGCCCACCGGCACGGCGGGCATCTGCTGCTGCGCGGCAGCTTTTTCTTCGGGCTTTTTCCCGCAGGCCGCCATGGCCATTGCGGCAGTGACGGCCAGGGCCACGGTGGTGAGGCGCAGACTGCTGTAAGGGGACGGAGCGGCTGACACATTGCTGCGTGTGCTGGGCATGATGGGTCCTTGTGCTGAATCAAATAACGATGTTGACGTTCCGGTCAGCGCTATCCGGAACGCCCGTGTCCACGGGCAAGTCGCGGATTATACATACATACATGAATGTATAATGACCGCTGTTGCTGCAAGGCGGCGCGAAGCATGGCGTAGCGTGGCATGGCCGGGCTCAACGATGGAAGGAAATACATCTTGGCACGACGAACGAAAGAAGATGCGTTTGCAACGCGCAACAGTCTGCTGGACGCTGCGGAGCAAGTGTTCTACGAACAGGGTGTCGCCCGGGCCTCGCTCAACGAGATTGCCCAGCGAGCCGGCGCCACGCGCGGTGCGGTCTACTGGCATTTCAAGGACAAGCTGGATCTCTTCTACGCCATGCTGGACCGCGTCACGCTCCCGCTGGAGCAGGCGGTCTACAGCGACTGCGAGGACGATTCGGAGTGCGATGCACTGGAATATGTGCGGCGCCTGATGGCTGTGGTCTTCGGGCGCATCGCCGATGACGACAGCACGCGGCGCGTCTTCGAGATCCTGCTGCTCAAGGTGGAATACGTGGGCGAGCTCATGCCCGTGCAGGAGCGCAACCGTGCCGCACTGGACTCTTTTTCCGCGCAACTGGAGCTGGCGCTGCGCGCGGCTGCCGAAAGCCATGCGGTGACCATGTCCATGCCGGCTCCCCAGGCCTCGATCGCGCTGTGCGCCATGTTCGATGGCCTGTTGCAGAGCTGGCTGCTGGGAAGGGCCTTCGATCTCAAGCAGGTGGGCGCGCAGGCGGTGGATGTCTGCCTGCGGGGGTTGGGCTTCACGGTGCCGCAGGCGCAATAGCGCCGGGTCCTGGGGGCTTGGACGTGCCGGGGCAAAGTCATGCGACAATGCTCGGCTTGTGCAGGGCAGCGATGCCCTGAGCGGCTGTAGCTCAGTGGATAGAGTATTGGCCTCCGAAGCCAAGGGTCGTGGGTTCGATCCCCGCCAGCCGCACCACAATTTTTCTTGGATCGCCCAGGTGGCCTGAGAAAAAATGCACTGAAATTTTTCTGACGAAAAAAACGGTGCTAGAATTCAAATCTCTTCGGAGGGGTGCCCGAGTGGCTAAAGGGGGCAGACTGTAAATCTGTTGGCTTACGCCTACACTGGTTCGAATCCAGTCCCCTCCACCAGTAATGGTGAAGAAGAGAAGTCATCTGAAAAGATGGCGACGTGCAGTCAATCTGTGCGGGAGTAGTTCAATGGTAGAACCCTAGCCTTCCAAGCTAATGACGCGGGTTCGATTCCCGTCTCCCGCTCCAGTTGGCGAGCAAAGTTTTTTGAGATTGCTTCGGCAGCCTCAAGGCCCATGTGGCTCAGTGGTAGAGCACTCCCTTGGTAAGGGAGAGGTCGGCAGTTCGATCCTGCCCATGGGCACCATTATCTCTGGTGCGCTCGCTAGATGGGGTTGCGCCAAATCCTGTTGTAGTGATTTAGATTTTTTTCGGAGTCGGAAAAATGGCTAAAGCAAAATTCGAGCGTACCAAGCCGCACGTCAACGTTGGCACCATCGGTCACGTGGACCACGGCAAGACGACCCTGACGGCTGCTATCGCTACCGTTCTGTCCAAGAAGTTCGGCGGCGAAGCCAAGGCTTACGACCAGATCGACGCAGCACCTGAAGAAAAGGCTCGCGGCATCACGATCAACACCGCCCACGTCGAGTACGAAACGGCCGGTCGCCACTACGCTCACGTTGACTGCCCCGGCCACGCCGACTACGTCAAGAACATGATCACCGGCGCTGCTCAAATGGACGGCGCCATCCTGGTGTGCTCGGCCGCTGACGGCCCCATGCCCCAGACCCGCGAGCACATCCTGCTGGCCCGTCAGGTGGGCGTGCCCTACATCATCGTGTTCCTGAACAAGTGCGACATGGTGGACGACGAAGAGCTGCTGGAACTGGTCGAAATGGAAGTGCGCGAGCTGCTTGCCAAGTACGACTTCCCCGGCGACGACACCCCCATCATCCGCGGCTCGGCCAAGCTGGCCCTGGAAGGCGACCAGTCCGACAAGGGCGAAGCTGCCATCCTGCGCCTGGCTGAAGCACTGGACTCCTACATCCCCACGCCCGAGCGCGCTGTGGACGGTGCCTTCGCCATGCCCGTGGAAGACGTGTTCTCGATCTCTGGCCGTGGCACCGTGGTGACTGGCCGTATCGAGCGCGGCATCATCAAGGTCGGCGAAGAAATCGAAATCGTCGGTATCCGCGACACCCAGAAGACCATCGTCACCGGCGTGGAAATGTTCCGCAAGCTGCTGGACCAAGGTCAAGCTGGCGACAACGTGGGTCTGCTGCTGCGCGGCACCAAGCGTGAAGACGTGGAACGCGGCCAAGTGCTGTGCAAGCCCGGCTCCATCAAGCCCCACACCCACTTCACGGCTGAGGTGTACGTGCTGTCCAAGGACGAAGGTGGTCGCCACACTCCGTTCTTCAACAACTACCGTCCCCAGTTCTATTTCCGCACGACCGACGTGACCGGCTCCATCGAGCTGCCCGCCGACAAGGAAATGGTGATGCCTGGCGACAACGTGTCGATCACCGTCAAGCTGATCGCCCCCATCGCCATGGAAGAAGGTCTGCGCTTCGCTATCCGCGAAGGTGGCCGTACCGTGGGCGCTGGCGTGGTTGCCAAGATCATTGCCTAATTGATTCGTAGGGGTATAGCTCAATTGGCAGAGCGTCGGTCTCCAAAACCGAAGGTTGTAGGTTCGATTCCTACTGCCCCTGCCACCTGATGGTGGAATCGCAACGAGCCCGCCCCAAAGCGGGCTTCGGTGTCTTGGCGTTGCGCAAAAGATGCGCATTAGAAATGGATTATGGCCACTACTCAGGTTGAAACGGTCAGCTCCGGAGCTGACAAAGCCAAGCTTGCCGCAGTCGCGGCTTTAGTCGTTGCTGCGATCGCAGGTTTCTATCTGCTGAGCAAGCAAGGGCCCATCGTCCAGTGGCTGGTGTTGCTGGTCGGCCTGGCTGCAGCTGCTGGCACGTTCCTTGTTTCCGAGCCCGGAAAGCGTTTCGTGAGCTTTGCCCAGGATGCCTGGCGCGAAGTCAAGAAGGTCGTCTGGCCGACGCGCAAGGAAACCATGCAGATGACCTTGTACGTCTTCGGCTTTGTCGTCATCATGGCCTTGTTCCTGTGGTTCACGGACAAGACGCTTGAGTGGGTCTTGTACGACCTGATTTTGGGCTGGAGGAAGTAATGGATGCTGTCGAAACGGGTGTGAACGACGGAGGGGCAGCGCCTGCCAATCCGGATCTGCGCTGGTACATCGTCCATGCCTATTCCGGCATGGAAAAGGCGGTTGAGCGCAACATCATCGAGCGCATCGCGCGCTCTGACATGCAGTCCAAGTTCGGTCGCATTCTTGTCCCCACTGAAGAAGTGGTGGAAATGAAGAATGGCCAGCGCCGTACTACCGAGCGCCGTCTGTTCCCTGGCTACGTGTTCGTCGAGATGGTCATGGACGACGACACCTGGCACTTGGTCAAGCACACCAGCAAGGTGACGGGTTTCGTGGGCGGTGCCAAGAACCGTCCTGCGCCGATTTCCGAAGAGGAAGTGCGCAAGATCGTCAGCCAGATGCAGGAAGGCACGGAAAAGCCGCGTCACAAGGTCGAGTTCATGCCCGGCGAGCTGGTGCGTGTCAAGGAAGGTCCGTTCACGGACTTCAACGGCTCTGTCGAAGAAGTCAACTACGAGAAGAGCCGTCTGCGCGTCTCCGTGATGATCTTCGGTCGCTCCACGCCGGTCGAGCTTGAATTTGCCCAGGTTGAAAAAACCTGAGTTACCGCTTACAATCTCTGGCTCTGCATTTTTTAGGCTTGGTGCAGAGCGTTCTCACAAGAGTCTTTTAACCCCCGGGGAGCTGTCGGCTGCAACTGTTGCTGGTTGGGCCGGCGGCGCTATACCCGCAAGGAGCATTCAATGGCGAAGAAAATCGTCGGCTTCATCAAGCTGCAAGTGCCAGCTGGTAAGGCCAATCCCTCTCCCCCGATCGGTCCTGCGCTGGGTCAGCGCGGCCTCAACATCATGGAATTCTGCAAGGCGTTCAACGCCCAGACCCAAGGTGTCGAGCCCGGACTGCCGCTGCCCGTGGTCATCACGGCCTTCGCGGACAAGAGCTTCACCTTCATCATCAAGACGCCTCCGGCGACTGTGCTGATCAAGAAGGCCATCAAGCTGGACAAGGGTTCTTCCAACCCCCTGAAGAACAAGGTCGGCAAGATCACCCGCGCTCAGCTGGAAGAGATCGCCAACACCAAGCTGAAGGACATGAACGCTGCTGACGTGGACGCCGCCGTGCGTACGCTGGCTGGTTCGGCTCGCTCGATGGGCGTGATTGTGGAGGGCGTGTAAATGGCCAAGTTGACCAAGAAGCAAAAGGCTCTCCAGGGCAAGGTGGAGTCCACCAAGCTGTACGCTTTCGCTGACGCAGTCGCGCTGGTGAAGGATGCTGCAACCGCCAAGTTCGATGAATCCATCGACGTGGCCGTGCAACTGGGCGTGGACGCCAAGAAGTCTGACCAAGTGGTTCGCGGCGCTGTCGTGCTGCCCCATGGCACCGGCAAGGTTGCCCGCGTGGCTGTGTTCGCCCAAGGCGCCAAGGCTGAAGAAGCCAAGGCTGCCGGCGCCGACGTGGTCGGCATGGACGACCTGGCTGCCCGCGTGAAGGCTGGCGACATGCCCTTCGACGTGGTCATCGCTGCCCCCGACGCCATGCGCGTTGTCGGTACGCTGGGCCAGATCCTGGGCCCGCGCGGCCTGATGCCCAACCCCAAGGTTGGCACGGTGACTCCCGATGTGGCCACGGCTGTGAAGAACGCCAAGGCTGGTCAGGTGCAATACCGCGTCGACAAGGCCGGCATCATCCATGCCACCATCGGCCGCCGCTCGTTCGACAACGAGAAGCTGCAAGGCAACCTGGCTGCGCTGATCGACGCCCTGAACAAGTCCAAGCCCGCTTCGAGCAAGGGCCTGTACCTGCGCAAGGTCGCTGTTTCGTCGACCATGGGTGTGGGCGTTCGCGTCGACACGCAAACCATCTCGGCCTGATAGCCAAGAAATCTTGAGACACCTTTCGGGGTGCCTCAGTGGTGGGCCGGTGCAGCGATGCGCCGGGTCATCCAAGACCGTTGGTGTGCCTTGCGGCACTTAAACCCCCGGGGCCAACGCAGATGGCGATCCCGCTGCAGATGGATGCATTTCCAAAACAGTTGGTCGCTGCAACAAGAGCGCGCATGAGGGGCTTGCCCCGAGTGCGCATTTGAAGGAGTAGACCTTGAGTCTTAATCGCAGTGAGAAAGAAGCGGTCATCAATGAAGTGACCAGCCTCGCCGCAAAAGCTCAAACGCTTGTGATCGCGGAATACCGCGGCATCACGGTCGCCGACATGACCAAACTGCGTTCTGATGCTCGCAGCAAGGGTGTGAGCCTGAGCGTGTTGAAGAACACGCTGGCCCGCCGTGCTGTGGCTGGCAGCCAGTTTGACGTTGTCGCCGACCAGATGACCGGCCCTCTGATCTATGGCTTCTCTGAAGACGCAGTGGCCGCCGCCAAGGTGGTGGCCGACTTCGCGAAAACCAACGACAAGCTGGTGATCCGCGGTGGTGCGTTTGCAGGCAAGGCCCTGGACGTGAACGGTGTGAAGCAACTGGCGAACATCCCCTCGAAGGAAGTTCTGCTGGCACAACTGTGTGGCTTGCTGATGTCGCCTATCTCGCGTACGGCCGTTGTGCTGGGCGCCCTGGCGGCAAAGAAGAGCGAAGGCTCTGCCGAAGAACCGGCAGCCGAAGCAGTCGCAGCCTGAGCGCGCGGCAGTTAACCAATATTGTTAGGAAATCAAAATGGCATTCGATAAAGACGCATTTCTGACCGCGCTCGACGGCATGACGGTCCTGGAACTCAATGACCTGGTGAAGGCCATTGAAGAGAAGTTTGGCGTGAGCGCTGCCGCTATGGCTGCTCCCGCTGCTGGCGGCGCTGCTGGCGGCGCTGCTGCTGCAGAAGAAAAGACCGAGTTCAACGTTGTGCTGACAGAAGCCGGCGCGAACAAGGTTTCCGTCATCAAGGCCGTGCGTGAAATCACCGGCCTGGGTCTGAAGGAAGCCAAGGACCTGGTCGACGGCGCTCCCAAGAACGTCAAGGAAGGCGTTGCCAAGGCTGACGCTGAAGCCGCTGTGAAGAAGCTGGTGGAAGCCGGTGCCAAGGCTGAACTGAAGTAATTCAGTCCCCTCAAGGGCTGGAGGCTCCGAAAAAGGGCCTCCAGCCTTTGGCGCTTGTGGAGCGCTGATCCATAGAGCACACTAAAAAGCAGTCAGCACAGTCTGTTTTTTAGTGTCTTCTGACAACCCGACAGCAGAAGATGCCTTGGTTCGGGCGATGTGCAACGCATCGCCGTCAGCCATGGTTGGTAGTGGCCAACCGCCAAGCCCGCAGGGAGCTTTCCATGTGGGGCAGTCGTCGCAGACCCAGGACTCATGTCTTTGCCCGGAGATCTCATGGCCTATTCTTACACCGAACGCAAGCGAATCCGCAAAAGCTTCGGGAGCCGCGACAGCGTGCTCGAAGTGCCTTACCTGCTGCAGATGCAAAAAGATGCATATACCGCATTCTTGCAGTCAGATGTAGCCCCCAAAAAACGCACCATCGAAGGCCTGCAAGCGGCCTTCAACTCCGCCTTCCCCATCGTCTCCCACAACGGTTTTGTGGAGATGAAGTTCGTCGAGTACAACCTCGCCAAGCCTGCTTTCGATGTGCGCGAGTGCCAGACCCGTGGTCTGACGTTCGCCTCCGCCGTGCGCGCCAAGGTCCAGTTGATCATCTATGACCGTGAGTCTTCGACCTCGCAGTCCAAGGTGGTCAAGGAAGTCAAGGAGCAAGAGGTCTACATGGGCGAAGTGCCCCTGATGACCGAAAAGGGCTCGTTCATCATCAACGGCACCGAGCGTGTCATCGTCTCGCAGCTGCACCGCTCGCCTGGCGTGTTCTTCGAGCACGACAAGGGCAAGACCCACAGCTCGGGCAAGCTGCTGTTCTCGGCACGCATCATTCCTTACCGCGGCTCGTGGCTGGACTTCGAGTTCGACCCCAAGGACCTGCTGTTCTTCCGCGTCGACCGTCGCCGCAAGATGCCCGTGTCCATTCTGCTGAAGGCCATCGGCCTGACGCCGGAATCGATCCTGGCCAACTTCTTCGTCAACGACAACTTCCGCCTCATGGATTCGGGCGCGCAGATGGAGTTCGTCTCCGAGCGCCTGCGCGGCGAAGTCGCGCGCTTCGACATCACCGACAAGTCGGGCAAGGTCGTGGTCGCCAAGGACAAGCGCGTCACCGCTCGCCACACGCGTGAGCTGGAGCAGTCGGGCACCAAGTTCATCAGCGTCCCCGAAGATTTCCTGATCGGCCGCGTGGTCGCCAAGAACATCGTCGATCCGGACACGGGCGAGATCATCGCCAAGGCCAATGAAGAGCTGACCGAGTCCCTGCTCAAGAAGCTGCGCAGCGCCGGCATCCAGGATCTGCAGTGCATCTACACGAATGAGCTGGACCAGGGCGCCTACATCTCGCAGACCCTGCGCACCGACGAAACCGTGGATGAGTTCGCTGCACGCGTGGCCATCTACCGCATGATGCGCCCCGGCGAGCCGCCGACCGAAGACGCCGTGCAGGCCCTGTTCCAGCGCCTGTTCTACAACCCCGACACCTACGACCTGTCGCGCGTGGGCCGGATGAAGTTCAACGCCAAGGTCGGCCGCGATGGCGCCACCGGCCCCATGGTGCTGTCCAACGAGGACATCCTGGCCGTGGTCAAGATCCTGGTGGATCTGCGCAACGGCAAGGGTGAAGTCGACGATATCGACCACCTGGGCAACCGCCGCGTGCGTTGCGTGGGCGAACTGGCCGAAAACCAGTACCGCACCGGCCTGGCACGTATCGAGAAGGCCGTGAAGGAGCGTCTGGGCCAGGCCGAGCAAGAGCCGCTGATGCCCCATGACCTGATCAACAGCAAGCCGATTTCGGCCGCCCTGAAGGAATTCTTCGGTGCGTCGCAGCTGTCGCAGTTCATGGACCAGACCAACCCTCTGGCCGAAATCACGCACAAGCGTCGCGTCTCGGCCCTGGGCCCGGGCGGTCTGACCCGCGAGCGTGCAGGCTTCGAAGTGCGCGACGTGCACGTGACCCACTACGGCCGCGTCTGCCCTATCGAAACGCCTGAAGGCCCGAACATCGGCCTGATCAACTCGCTGGCCCTGTACGCCCGCCTGAACGAGTACGGCTTCATCGAGACGCCGTACCGCCGGGTGGCCGACGGCAAGGTCACGATGGAGATCGACTACCTGTCGGCCATCGAGGAAGGCAAGTACATCATCGCCCAGGCCAACGCCGAGCTGGATGCCGAAGGCCGCCTGATCGGCGACCTGGTGTCGGCGCGCGAAAAGGGTGATTCGACCCTGGTGTCTGCCGAGCGCGTTCAGTACATGGACGTGTCGCCCGCACAGATCGTGTCGGTGGCTGCCTCGCTGATTCCGTTCCTGGAACACGATGACGCGAACCGCGCATTGATGGGCGCCAACATGTCGCGTCAGGCCGTGCCTGTGCTGCGTCCCGAAAAGCCCATGGTGGGCACGGGCATCGAGCGCGTGGCGGCAGTGGACTCCGGCACCGTGGTGACGGCAACCCGCGGCGGTATCGTGGACTATGTCGATGCAACGCGCATCGTGGTCCGCGTGAACGATGCGGAAGCCGTGGCCGGCGAAGTCGGCGTGGACATCTACAACCTCATCAAGTACCAGCGTTCCAACCAGAACACCAACATCCACCAGCGTCCCATCGTCAAGCGTGGCGACAAGCTGGCCAAGGGTGACGTGGTGGCCGACGGCGCATCGACCGACCTGGGCGAAATCGCCATCGGTCAGAACATGCTGATCGCCTTCATGCCCTGGAACGGCTACAACTTCGAGGATTCGATCCTGATCAACGAGCGCGTGGTGGCCGAAGACCGCTACACCTCGATCCACATCGAAGAACTCGTGGTGATGGCCCGCGACACCAAGCTCGGTGCCGAGGAAATCACGCGCGACATCCCGAACCTGTCCGAGCAGCAGCTCAACCGTCTGGACGAGTCCGGCATCATCTACGTGGGTGCGGAAGTGCAGCCCGGCGATGTGCTGGTCGGCAAGGTCACGCCCAAGGGCGAGACCACGCTGACGCCTGAAGAGAAGCTGCTGCGCGCCATCTTCGGCGAGAAGGCTTCCGACGTGAAGGACACCTCGCTGCGCGTGGACCAGGGCTCGCAAGGCACCGTGATCGACGTGCAGGTCTTCACCCGTGAAGGCATCCAGCGTGACAAGCGCGCCCAGCAGATCATCGACGATGAACTCAAGCGCTACCGCCTGGACCTGAACGACCAGCTGCGCATCGTCGAGGCCGACGCCTTCGACCGTATCGAAAAGCTGCTCAATGGCCGCGTGGCCAACGGCGGCCCGCAGAAGCTGGCCAAGGGCGCCAAGATCGACAAGGCCTACCTGGATGGCGTGGAGAAGTTCCACTGGTTCGACATCCGTCCTGCAGAGGACGAAGTCGCCACCCAGCTCGAGTCCATCAAGAACTCGCTGGAGCAGACGCGCCACAGCTTCGACCTGGCTTTTGAAGAAAAGCGCAAGAAGCTCACCCAGGGCGACGAGCTGCCCGCTGGCGTGCTCAAGATGGTCAAGGTCTACCTGGCCGTCAAGCGCCGCCTGCAACCCGGCGACAAGATGGCCGGCCGCCACGGCAACAAGGGTGTGGTTTCCAAGATCGTTCCGGTCGAGGACATGCCCTACATGGCCGACGGCTCCACTGCCGACATCGTGCTGAACCCGCTGGGCGTGCCTTCGCGTATGAACATCGGCCAGGTGCTGGAAGTGCATCTGGGCTGGGCCGGCAAGGGCCTGGGCCAGCGCATCGGCGACATGCTGCAGCAGGAAGCCCGCGCCGCCGAGATCCGCACCTTCATGGAAGAGATCTACAACTCGCGCGGCCGCAAGGAAGACCTGACGCAGCTCGACGACAAGGAGATCGTGTCCATGGCGCAGGCGCTGACCACGGGCGTGCCGTTTGCCACGCCGGTGTTCGATGGTGCGTCCGAGCAGGAAATCCAGGACATGCTGCATCTGGCATATCCGGAGGAGCTGGCCCAGCGCAAGGGGCTGACCGAGTCGCGCACGCAGGCCTACCTGTATGACGGCCGCACCGGTGACCGCTTCGAGCGTCCGACCACCATCGGCTACATGCACTACCTGAAGCTGCACCACTTGGTCGACGACAAGATGCACGCCCGCTCCACGGGTCCGTACTCTCTGGTGACGCAGCAGCCGCTGGGCGGCAAGGCCCAGTTCGGTGGCCAGCGTTTCGGGGAAATGGAAGTGTGGGCGCTGGAAGCTTACGGCGCCGCCTATGTGCTGCAGGAAATGCTGACCGTGAAGTCCGACGACGTGGTGGGCCGTACCAAGGTGTACGAATCCATCGTCAAGGGCGAGCACGCCATCGAGGCAGGCATGCCCGAGTCGTTCAACGTGCTGGTCAAGGAAATCCGCTCCCTGGGCCTCGACATCGAGCTTGAGCGTTCTTAAATATTGAAAAGGGAAAGAGTCTTATGAAATCTCTACTCGACCTGTTCAAGCAATTCACGCCTGATGAGCATTTCGATGCCATCAAGATCGGTCTGGCTTCTCCCGAGAAGATCCGTTCCTGGTCCTTCGGCGAGGTGAAGAAGCCCGAGACCATCAACTACCGCACGTTCAAGCCCGAGCGCGATGGTCTGTTCTGCGCCAAGATCTTTGGCCCCATCAAGGACTACGAGTGCCTGTGCGGCAAGTACAAGCGCCTCAAGCACCGCGGTGTGATCTGCGAGAAGTGCGGCGTCGAAGTGACCCAGACCAAGGTGCGCCGCGAGCGCATGGGCCACATCGACCTGGCTGCGCCCTGCGCCCACATCTGGTTCCTGAAGTCGCTGCCGTCGCGTCTGGGCCTGGTGCTCGACATGACGCTGCGCGATATCGAGCGCGTGCTGTACTTCGAAGCCTACGTGGTGACCGACCCCGGCATGACCCCGCTGAAGAAGTTCAGCATCATGACCGAGGACGATTACGAGGCCAAGCGCACCGAATACGGTGACGAGTTCGAAGCCAAGATGGGCGCCGAAGGCATCAAGGATCTGCTCGAAGGCATCGACATCGATGTCGAGACAGAGCGCCTGCGCGGCGATCTGACCGGCTCCGAAGTCAAGGTCAAGAAGAACGCCAAGCGCCTGAAGCTGCTGGAAGCGTTCAAGAAGTCCGGCATCAAGCCGGGCTGGATGGTCATGGAAGTGCTGCCCGTGCTGCCCCCGGACCTGCGTCCGCTGGTGCCGCTGGACGGCGGCCGCTTCGCAACGTCCGACCTGAACGACCTGTATCGCCGCGTCATCAACCGCAACTCGCGTCTGCGCCGCCTGCTGGAGCTGAAGGCTCCGGAAATCATCGCGCGCAACGAAAAGCGCATGCTGCAGGAAGCGGTGGACTCGCTGCTGGACAACGGCCGCCGTGGCAAGGCCATGACGGGCGCCAACAAGCGTGCCCTGAAGTCGCTGGCCGACATGATCAAGGGCAAGAGCGGTCGTTTCCGCCAGAACTTGCTGGGCAAGCGCGTGGACTATTCGGGCCGTTCCGTGATCACGGTGGGTCCGTACCTCAAGCTGCACCAGTGCGGTCTGCCCAAGCTGATGGCGCTGGAACTGTTCAAGCCCTTCATCTTCGCGCAGCTCGAGCAGCGCGGCATCGCCACCACCATCAAGGCGGCGAAGAAGGAAGTCGAATCCGGCACGCCCGTGGTGTGGGACATCCTCGAAGAGGTCATCAAGGAGCACCCGGTCATGCTGAACCGTGCTCCCACGCTGCACCGACTGGGCATCCAGGCCTTCGAGCCCATCCTGATCGAAGGCAAGGCCATCCAGCTGCACCCGCTCGTCTGCGCGGCCTTCAACGCCGACTTCGACGGTGACCAGATGGCTGTCCACGTTCCGCTGTCGGTGGAAGCACAGATGGAAGCCCGCACGCTGATGCTGGCCTCCAACAACGTGCTGTTCCCCGCATCGGGCGAGCCCTCCATCGTTCCTTCGCAGGACGTGGTGCTGGGTCTGTACCACGCAACGCGCGAGCGCATCAACGGCAAGGGCGAAGGCATGATCTTCGCCGACATCGGTGAAGTGCAGCGCGCGCTGGACTCCGACCAGGTCGAACTGGCCGCCAAGATCAGCGTGCGTCTGACCGAGTGGACCAAGAACAAGGACTCCGGCGAGTTCGAGCCTTCGACCAGCCTGGTGGAAACCACCGTGGGCCGCGCCCTGATGTCCGAGATCCTTCCCAAGGGCCTGCCGTTCAGCCACATGAACAAGGCGCTCAAGAAGAAGGAAATCTCCAAGCTCATCAACGCCTCGTTCCGCAAGTGCGGTCTCAAGGCCACGGTGGTGTTTGCCGACAAGCTGCTGCAAAACGGCTTCCGCCTGTCCACACACGCCGGTATCTCGATCGCCATCGGCGACATGCTGGTGCCGCCGCAAAAGGCCGAGATCATCGGCCGTGCCGAAGCCGAGGTGAAGGAGATCGAACAGCAGTACGTCTCCGGTCTCGTGACCGCTGGCGAGCGCTACAACAAGGTGGTGGACATCTGGGGCAAGGCCGGCGACGAAGTCTCCAAGGTCATGATGGCCCAGCTTGCCAAGGAAAAGGTCATCGACCGCCACGGCAACGAAGTCGAGCAGGAATCGTTCAACGCCATTTACATGATGGCCGACTCCGGTGCCCGCGGCTCGGCCGCGCAGATCCGCCAGCTGGCCGGCATGCGTGGCCTGATGGCCAAGCCTGACGGCTCCATCATCGAGACGCCCATTACGGCGAACTTCCGTGAAGGCCTGAACGTTCTGCAGTACTTCATCTCCACCCACGGCGCCCGAAAGGGTCTGGCCGACACGGCGTTGAAGACGGCCAACTCCGGCTACCTGACGCGTCGTCTGGTGGACGTGACGCAGGATCTGGTGGTCAACGAAGACGATTGCGGCACGACCAATGGCGCACTGATGCGCGCCATCGTCGAAGGCGGTGAAGTGATCGAATCGCTGCGCGACCGCGTGCTGGGCCGTACCACGGCCGAGGATGTCGTGCATCCCGAGACGCTGGCCGTCCTGCTGCCCGCAGGCACGCTGCTCAACGAAGACGGGATCGATGAACTCGAGTTGCAGGGCGTGGACGAGATCAAGGTCCGCACCGCGCTGACCTGCGAAACCCGCTACGGCCTGTGCGCCAAGTGCTACGGCCGCGACCTGGGCCGCGGCGGCCTGATCAACCTCGGCGAAGCCGTGGGTGTGATCGCCGCCCAGTCCATCGGCGAGCCCGGCACGCAGCTGACCATGCGTACCTTCCACATCGGTGGTGCCGCTTCGCGCGCTGCCATCGCCTCGAGCGTGGAAGCCAAGTCCAACGGCTCCATCAGCTTCAACAGCACGATGCGCTACGTCAGCAACACCAAGGGTGAGCTGGTCGTGATTTCGCGTTCGGGCGAAATCGTCATCAGCGACAACGGCCGCGAGCGTGAGCGCCACAAGGTGCCTTACGGTGCCGTGCTGACCGTCAGGCCTGACCAGCAGGTCAAGGCCGGTCTGATCCTGGCCAACTGGGATCCGCTGACCCGACCCATCATTACCGAGTACGCCGGCCAGGTGCGCTTCGAGAATGTGGAAGAGGGCCTGACCGTGGCCAAGCAGGTCGATGAAGTGACCGGCCTGTCCACGCTGGTGGTGATCGATCCCAAGCGCCGTGGCTCTGCCAAGGTCGTGCGTCCTCAGGTCAAGCTGATCGATGCCAACAACCAGGAAGTCAAGATCCCTGGCACCGACCACTCGGTGACGATCGGCTTCCAGGTCGGCGCTCTGATCCAGGTGCGCGACGGCCAGGACGTGGGCCCCGGCGAAGTGCTGGCCCGTATCCCTGTCGAAGGCCAGAAGACCCGCGACATTACCGGCGGTCTGCCCCGCGTGGCCGAGCTGTTCGAAGCCCGTACGCCCAAGGACAAGGGCACGCTGGCCGAGATGACCGGCACCATCTCCTTCGGCAAGGAAACCAAGGGCAAGGTGCGCATGCAGATCACCGATCTGGATGGCAAGGTCTGGGAAGAACTCGTGCCCAAGGAAAAGAACATCCTGGTGCACGAAGGCCAGGTGGTCAACAAGGGCGAGTCCATCGTCGACGGTCCCGCCGATCCGCAGGACATCCTGCGCCTGCTGGGCATCGAGGAGCTGTCGCGCTACATCGTTGATGAAGTGCAGGACGTCTACCGTCTGCAGGGTGTGAAGATCAATGACAAGCACATCGAGGTGATCGTTCGCCAGATGCTGCGCCGCGTCGTGGTCGAGAACACCGGCGATTCGACCTACATCGCTGGCGAGCAGGTCGAGCGTTCGGAAATCCTCAATACCAACGAGGCCCTGCAGCGCGAAGGCAAGATCCCTGCCACGTACTCCAACGTGCTGCTGGGTATTACCAAGGCTTCGCTGTCGACCGACTCCTTCATCTCCGCCGCGTCGTTCCAGGAAACGACCCGCGTGCTCACCGAGGCTGCCATCATGGGCAAGCGCGACGAGCTGCGTGGCCTGAAGGAAAACGTCATCGTCGGTCGCCTGATCCCCGCCGGTACGGGTCTGGCCTACCACCAGGCACGCAAGGCCAAGGACGCCATGGACGACGCAGAGCGCCGCGCCATCGCCGACGCCGAAGCGGCCGAACTGGCCGGTGTGATGGCCGATGACGACACTGCTGCAGTGTCTGTCGCCGGTGACGCTTCCGCCGACTGATGCACTCGGGCGAGCGTCAAGCGAGCCCCTGAAGTGACGTGACGCTCCCGGCCTGCCCAGCGCAGGCGGGAGCGTTTTTCTTTGGGAATAACCAGGGTTCGGCCGGACCAGCCTCCGGCCGGGCCATTGCAGACGATGTGGTCCTTGTCTCTTGAATGGATGCTGCTGGCCCTGCTCGTGTTCTGGGCCGTTGGCGCATACAACCGGCTGGCCCGGCTGCGCAGCGGCTGCGTGCAGCAGTTCGGCGTGCTCGATGCCCACCTGGGCCAATGGCACGCCATGCTGCAGGCCTTCGAGGCCCAGCCCAAGGCCGAAGGCCAAAGCCCCGCCCTTGTGCATGCCCAGGCCGCACTGCACCAGACCGCCGCACAGCTGCAGGCGGCCCTGGTCGATGCCCGTGGCCGGCCGCTGCGCGAGACCGCGCTGGCCTCGCTGGAGCACGCCTGTTCGGCGCTGGACGTGGCCTGGCAGGCCATGACCAAGGTCGCCGTTGATACCGGCGCGGGCGCCGCTGGCACTGGCGCTGCGCCATCAGATGCCCCATCGCCGGACCCCGATCCGCTGCAGCCCTGGCAGCAGCGCTGGACCGAGCACCAGGTGCGCAACCGCCTGGGACTGCAGCAATTCAACGCTGCGGCCGAGCGCTACAACGCCGCCATTGCGCAATATCCGGCCAGGCTGCTGGCCTGGCTGCTGGGCTTTCGCCCGGTGCGCAGCCTGCTGGTCGAGCCTGTCGCCAGCAAGGCACAGGAAAGTGGAACATGAACCAACGCACGCATTCTTCCCCGCGCCGCGCTGCGGCGCCTTCGCAGGCACCTGCCGCACCGCCTCTTTGGCAGCAGCTCGACGCCGTCGCCCAATGCCTGCAGTCCGTGCTTGAAGGCCAGTCCAGCCGCAGCGTGCTGGCGCGCGTGGCGCAGCCGCTGCGCCCCGGCGTCCAGGCGCTGCTGTTCCAGGTACTGCGCCAGTTGGGCCGTGCCCAGGCGCTGCAAAAGCAGCTGGCCTCGCGCAACCCGCCGCCGCGCGTCAGCGCATTGCTGAACACGGCCCTGGCCCTGGCCTGGGATGAGTCCCGGGCACCGTACCCGCCATTCACCCTGGTCAACCAGACGGTGGAAGCTGCCAAGCAGGGGCCCACGCGCGCCCAGTCCGGCTTCATCAATGCCTGCCTGCGCCGCTTCCTGCGCGAGCGCGATGCCCTGGTCGCCGCCACCGACGACCAGCCGCAGGCCGTCTGGAACCACCCGGCCTGGTGGATCGCCCGTTTGCGCAAGGACCATCCCGATCATTGGCAAGCCATCCTGCAGGCCAACAATGAACAGCCGCCGATGACGCTGCGCGTCAACCGCCAACAAACGGACCGCCAGTCCTACCAGGCAGCGCTGCAGGCCATGGACGTGCCTTCGCTGGCCGTGGCCGACAGCGGCCTGCAACTGCAGCAGGCCCTGCCGGTGCAATCCCTGCCGGGCTTCGACGAAGGCCTGGCCTCGGTGCAGGATGCGGCCGCGCAACTGGCCGCGCCGCTGCTGCTGCAGGGGCTGGAGCAGCCCGCCGGCCGCGCGCTGCGTGTGCTCGATGCCTGCGCCGCCCCGGGCGGCAAGACGGCCCACCTGCTGGAGTACGCAGCCCCGCAGACCCTGGAGGTCACGGCGCTGGAGATAGATGCCGAGCGCGCCGCGCGCATCGCGGACACGCTGGGGCGGCTGCGCCTGCAGGCCCGTGTGGTGGTGGCCGATGCATCCCGGCCCGACCAGTGGTTCGATGCGCAATGCGGCGGCCAGCGGTTCGACGCCATCTTGCTGGACGCACCCTGCACGGCCTCGGGCATCGTGCGGCGCCAGCCCGACGTGCGCTGGCTGCGCCGCGAAAGCGATGTGCGCCAGCTGGCCGAGATCCAGGCGCGCCTGCTCGACACCCTGTGGCCCCTGCTGCAGCCCGGCGGGCGCCTGCTCTACTGCACCTGCTCGGTCTTCAGGGAAGAGGGCGAGGCACAGGTTCAAGCGTTTGTTACACGCAACAGTGAGGCGCGAACCCTGGCGGCACCGGGGCATTTAATCCCGGGCAAAGCCGACAAAGCCGGCATGCTGGCTGACAATGCTTTGGGTGACCACGACGGTTTCTTCTACGCCTTGCTGCAAAAGACGCGCTGACCCCCCCCATCGGGCCTGGTCGCCAGCCTGGCTGCGCCTGCTGGCGCGGCTGGCCGGGGCGCTTTTGCTGGCCGGCGTGCTGGCGGGCCTGAGCCTGCAGGCCAGGGCCGATGCCCTGACGGCCGAGATCGGCCCCATGCAGCTCGATCGCTCCGACGACGGCCTGCTGCTGTCGGCCACCCTCCATTTCGAGCTGCCCTACCAGATCGACGATGCGCTGCGCCAGGGCATCCCCATGTACTTCGTGGCCGATGCCCAGATCCAGCGCGAGCGCTGGTACTGGTCCGATCAGCAACTGGCCACCGCCAGCCGCCACTACCGCCTCAGCCACCAGCCGCTGACGCGCCGCTGGCGCCTGCACATCTCCAGCACCCCGTTCTCCAGCAGCGGCCTGGGGCTGGCGCTGGGCCAGACCTTCGAAAGCCTGGACGATGCGCTGGCCTCCATGCAGCGCATCTCGCGCTGGAAGATCATGGACACGGCGCCCACGCAATCGGGCGTATCGGTGCAACTGCGCTTTCGCATCGACCTGTCCCAGCTGCCCAGGCCGCTGCAGATCGGCGCGCTGGGCCGCTCGGGCTGGAACCTGCAGCTGTCGCGCACCCAGATGCTGGAAGACGCGCCATGAGCAGGGCCTCGGCCGACGACGAACGCGTGGCCCTGCCGGCCTCGGCCGGCCTGTCGCGCGGCACGCGCTGGGCCGTGGGCGTGGGCGCCGGCCTCATGGGCCTGGTCGGGGTGCTGCTGCTGTTCCTGCTCACCCTGGCCACCAACAACCGCCTGGACTACGAGCGCAACTACAACTGGCTGTTCGCCGCCAACGTGGTCGTGGCCGGCCTGCTGCTGGCCATCCTGGCCTGGGGCGGCATCCGCCTGGCCATCCGGCTGCAGCGCGGGCGCTTCGGCAGCCGCCTGCTGCTCAAGCTGGCCGGCATCTTCACGCTGGTGGGCCTGGTGCCGGGCCTGCTGATCTACATCGTCTCCTACCAGTTCGTCTCGCGCTCCATCGAAAGCTGGTTCGATGTGCAGGTCGAGGGCGCGCTGTCGGCCGGCGTGAGCCTGGCCAGTGCCACGCTGGAGACCGTGGCCAATGACATGGCCAACAACACGCGCACCGCAGGCGCCCAGCTGTCCCAGGTCTCCGATGCCGGCGCAGCGCTGATCCTGGAGCGCGTGCGCGACCAGTTGGGTGCCACCGATGTCGTGCTGTGGAGTGCATCGGAGCTTGCCGTCATGGGCCCGACGCAGACCACCCGCAGCGGTGACCTTGCGGGCCTGCGCGCCATCGCCAGCGTGGGCCAGTCGCGCTTCAACCTGCAGCCCGAACGCCCCAGCGCGCAAATGCTGCGCTCGCTGCGCGAGCAGCGCGCCGTGGCCAGCATCGAAGGCCTGGACGACGACGGCATGGCCCAGCCCGGCGCCACCGCGCCCGGGGCCCAGGTCCGCACCCTGGCCCTGGTGCCCAACCCGAGCGTGGGCCTGCTGACCGAGCCGCGCTACCTGCAGGCCACCATTGCACTGCCGCAGGCCCTGGTGACCAATGCCCTGGCCGTGCAGGCAGCCAACCGCGAATACCAGGAGCGCGCGCTGGCACGCGGTGGCCTGCAGCGCATGTACATAGGCACGCTCACGCTCAGCCTGTTCCTGGCCGTCTTCGGCGCCGTGGTGCTGGCCATCGTGCTGGGCAACCAGCTGGCCCGGCCGCTGCTGCTGCTGGCCCAGGGCATGCGCGACGTGGCGCGCGGCGACCTGCGGCCCAAGCCGGCGCTGCAGACGCGCGACGAGATCGGCGGGCTCACGCGCTCCTTTGCGCTCATGACCCAGCAACTGGCCGACGCCCGCGCCGAAGCCAACCGCAGCATGGGCCAGCTCGATGCCGCACGCGGCAACCTGCAGACCATCCTCGACAACCTCACCTCGGGCGTCATCGTGCTGGACGCGCGGGGCGCCATCGTGCTGAGCAATCCCGGCGCCACGCGCATATTGCGCGCGCCCATGGCCGTCCATGAAGGCCGGCTGCTGTCCCAGGTGCCGGGGCTGGAGCAGTTCGGCGAAGTCGTGCAGGAGCAGTTCGCGCTCTTCCTGGGCGAGCAGGGGCGCGATCGCTGGCAACTGGTGCATGAGCTGCATGCCTCCACCGATGGCGGCGTCATCCAGCACACCACCACCCTGGTCATGCGCGGTGCGGAACTGCCCGATGCGCAGCGCCTGCTGGTCTTCGACGACATCTCGGAAATCGTCTCGGCCCAGCGTGCCCAGGCCTGGGGCGAGGTGGCGCGCCGCGTGGCCCACGAGATCAAGAACCCGCTCACGCCCATCCAGCTGTCGGCCGAGCGCATGGCCATGCGGCTGACCGACAAGCTGCAGCCAGCAGAGCAGGCGCTGCTGGCCAAGTCCGTCAAGACCATCGTCGATCAGGTCGGCGCCATGAAGCGCCTGGTCGATGAATTCCGCGACTACGCGCGCCTTCCCGCCGCCAACCTGCAGTCGCTGGACCTCAACGCGCTGGTCACCGATGTGCTCCAGCTGTATGGGGAAGAGAACGCCGAAGTGCGCGTGGACTGCGTGCTGGACCCGCAATGCCCGCCGATTTCCGGCGATGGCCAGCAGCTGCGCCAGGTCATTCACAATCTTTTGCAGAATGCCCAGGACGCCACGGCCCAGCGCGCGCAGGAAAGCGGCCAGCCCCCCGGCCCCGTGACCATAGAGACGCGCTGGAACGAGTCCGCGCGCCGCGTGCGCCTGAGCATCAGTGACAGCGGCACGGGCTTCGCCGCCAACATCCTTCAACGGGCCTTCGAGCCCTACGTCACGACCAAGGTGCGAGGCACCGGCCTGGGCCTGGCCGTGGTCAAGAAAATCGCAGACGAGCATGGCGCCCGCATCGACCTGGGCAACAGGGAAGACGACGGGGTGATTCAAGGTGCGCAAGTGTCGCTATCATTTGCGCCTGAGCGTACGGGATAGGCCTGACGCCCCCCGCGCCTCAGCACATAGGCTTAAGACACATGGCAAACATACTGGTGGTCGACGACGAACTGGGGATCCGGGATTTGTTGTCGGAAATCCTCAACGACGAAGGTCATAGTGTGGACGTGGCCGAGAACGCCGGTCAGGCACGCTCGGCGCGCGCCTCCAACACCTACGACCTCGTGCTTCTCGACATCTGGATGCCCGACACCGATGGCGTATCGCTGCTCAAGGAATGGGCCTCGGCAGGTCTGCTGACCATGCCCGTGATCATGATGAGCGGCCACGCCACCATCGAGACGGCCGTGGAGGCCACGCGCATCGGTGCGCTGTCCTTTCTCGAAAAACCCATCACCATGCAAAAGCTGCTCAAGGCCGTGGAGCAGGGCCTGGCGCGCAACGCCGCCAGCCAGGCACCGGCTGCAGCGCCCGTGGCGGTGGTCGAGCCGGACACTGCGGCCGTGGTCACGCCTGCGGCCAGCCGCGTGCCGGTGGACAACAACGTGCCGCATGCACACCAGGGGTTCGACCTGGACCGCCCGCTGCGCGAGGCGCGCGACGGTTTCGAGAAGGCCTACTTCGAATTCCACCTGGCACGCGAAGGCGGCTCCATGACACGCGTGGCCGAGAAGACCGGCCTGGAGCGCACCCACCTGTACCGCAAGCTGCGCCAGCTGGGCGTGGACCTGGGCCGCAACAAGCGCGGATAGACTTTTTGAAGGAATTTTGGCTTTTTCGTTTTTGGGTCAAAAAATCCTGCATATAATCTAGTTCTCGGCCCGGTAGCTCAGTCGGTAGAGCAGAGGATTGAAAATCCTTGTGTCGGCGGTTCGATTCCGTCCCAGGCCACCAAATTCAGTAAAAAATTACGGACTGCTTCGCAAGAAGCGGTCCGTTTTTCTTTGTGCCTCAGGCAATGCGTGATCCTGCCTGTGCGCCGGCTGCGGCCGCCTTCAGTCGTTCGCGCCCGCAATCGTCACCAACAGCACGCAGCCCTGGTCGCCGCGCGCGTGCACATCGTGCAGCTCGCCGGCAGGCACCAGCACCACCGAGCCGGCCACCAGCCGCAGGCTTGCCAGGCGCGTGGCAATGCCGGCCTCGCCCGCCAGGCAGTGGATGGTGGCCTCGCCGGGGACCTGATGGCTGGGCAGGGCATGGCCCGGTGGCAGCACCAGGCGCAGCAGTTGCAGCTTCGGCGTTCGGATCAGGCTGGTGCTGATGGGCATGCCGTCGCGGGCGTGCAGGGCGATGACCTCCAGTGGCTTTGCGTGTTCGAGTGCCATGCTTGGCTCCTGCTTGATGTGGGTCAGAAGGTGGTGCCGCAGCGGCCCCGCCCGCGCGCCTGAAGATGTACGCTGAATGAATCTTATGCAGGCGCACGGCGGGCCGGAAGGAGTGGACATCATGGCGCAATGGCTGGAACTGGAGGAACCCCTGCGAACCCGGGAGCCGGCACCGCAATGGAAGGCTTTCCTGGAGCTGGGATTGCGGCCGCCGTACCTGTGGCGTTTCGCCCCGCTGCTGGTGCGCCCGCGTGCCGACCGGCAGGCATGATCGCAGGCCTGCCATGCGCCTGACCCTGATGACCGACTACGCGCTGCGCCTGCTCATGCATGTGGCGCGCCACCCCGGGCGGCTGTGCACGATTGCCGAGATCGCCCAGGCCCATGCCATCTCCGAGGCCCACCTCATGAAGGTCACGCACCAGTTGGCGCTGCGCGGCTGGATCGTCACCGTGCGCGGCAAGGGCGGCGGCATGCGCCTGGCCCATGCGCCGGCCGACATCGGCCTGGGCGACGTGGTGCGCGGCATGGAGCCGGACCTTGCCATCGTCGAATGCTTCACGGGCACCAGCCCGCCGGCCTGCACGCTTGCGCAGGACTGCCGGCTGGCCGGCGTGCTGGGCGGGGCGCTGGACAGCTTCATGGCCCATCTGGACGGCTTCACGCTGGCCGATCTGCTGCCGGCTCCCGCCTCCCTGCCCCTGCCGCACAGGAGCCGCGCATGAGCTACGGACTGCTGCTGACCCTGCACCTGCTGGCGGCCATTGCCTTTGCAGGCACGGTGTTCTTCGAAGTCGTGCTGCTGGCCGGGGCGCGCCGCCACCTGCCCGCTGCCGTGGCGCGCGCCACCGAGCAGGCGCTGGGTGACCGCGCGGTCGCCGTCATGCCCTGGGTGCTGGTGGTGCTGTACGGCGCGGGGCTGGGGCTGGCCTGGCAGCACCGCGCGGCATTGGCTGCCGCCTTTGCCGCTCCGCTGGCCAGCAGCTTCGGCCTGCTGCTGGCGCTCAAGATTGTGCTGGCGCTCAGCGTGTTCGGGCATTTCCTGGCGGCCATGTGGTGGCGCCGGCGCGGTGTGCCGGGCGGGCGCCGCTCGCACCGTCTGCACCTGAGCGTGTTCTGCCACGTGCTGGCCATCGTGCTGCTGGCCAAGGCCATGTTCTACCTGCACTGGTAAACAGCCTGCAGGCAGGCCCTGCCCGCGTTAAGCTCGCTGCTCGCATGGCTTGGAGCACGGGGGCGCAGAGGTGGCATCGCATTGGCAGCCGGGCTTGATCGCCCTGCACGGGAATCAGACGGAGGTGCTGGCCGACACGGTGCTGGCATGGCTGGCTGCGCACCCGCTGGATGTGCTGGAGCCCGAGGTGGTGCTGGTGCAGAGCAACGGCATGGCCGAGTGGTTCAAGATGCGCATGGCCGAGCAGCTGGGCGTGTGCGCCGCCGCGCGCGTGGAACTGCCCGCGCGCTTTGTGTGGCGCAGCTACCGCCAGGTGCTGGGCCGCCAGGCCGTGCCGCGCGAATCGCCCCTGGACAAGACGCCCATGACCTGGCGGCTCATGCGCCTGCTGCCGCAGTGCCTTCATGACCCCGCCTTCGCCCCCATTGCAGGCTTTCTGCGCCCCGGCGAGCCCGAGCGGCTGCTGCAATTGGCCCAGCGCCTGGCCGACCTTTTCGACCAATACCAGATCTACCGCGCCGACTGGCTGGACGCCTGGGAGGCCGGGCATGACGTGCTGCCCATGCCCTTGCGCCCTGGTGTGGCGGACGCCACGGTGCCCGAAGGCCAGCAGTGGCAGCCGCGCCTGTGGCGCGCCGTGCTGGCCGAGCTGGACGAGGACCAGCGCGGCGCCACGCGCGCGCGCCTGCAGGGCCGGGTGCTGGCCGCGCTGCAGTCCGGCGAGGCGCCGGCCGCGCCGCTGGCACGCCGCGTGGTGGTGTTCGGCATCAGCCAGCTGCCGCTGAGCCTGCTGGAATTCCTGGCCGCCATGGCCCGCCACAGCCAGGTGCTGCTGGCCGTGCCCAATCCCTGCCGCTTCCATTGGGCTGACGCCATCGACGGGCGCGAGCTGCTGCGCATGGCGCGGCGCCGCCAGCCGCTGCGCGGCGGGCGTGATCTGGCGCAGCTGCCGCTGGAGGCCATGCATGCCCACGCCCATCCGCTGCTGGCCGCCTGGGGCCGGCAAAGCCGCGACTATGTGCGCCAGCTCGACGCCTTCGACACCACGGGTGCCGCCGCGCAGCTGCAGATGCCGCGCGTGGACCTGTTCGACGAAACCGATGCCGAGGACCTGCGCACCGCGCCGCTGCTGGCCCAGGTACAGCAGCGCATCCGCGACCTGGTGCCGCTGGCCGAGCACCCGCCGCTGGAGGTGGCGCGGGCCGATCGTTCCATCGTCTTTCACAGCGCCCACAGCGTGGTGCGCGAACTGGAGGTGCTGCACGACCAGCTGCTGCAGATGCTGGCCCGGCCACCGGATCCAGCCCAGCCAGGGCAAGCGCCGCTGGCCCCGCGTGACGTGGTGGTCATGCTTCCGTCCATAGAGACGGCTGCGCCCTCGATACGTGCGGTCTTCGGCCAGTACGGACGCCACGACCCGCGCCACATTCCCTTCGACATCGCCGACCTGGGTGCGCGCGCCAGCAGCCCGCTGGCCGTGGCCCTGCAATGGCTGCTGCGCCTGCCCCAGCAGCGCTGCCGGCTCAGCGAGCTGTGCGACCTGCTGGACGTGCCCGCGATTGCCGCGCGCATGGGGCTGGCGGCCGACGACCTGCCCCAGCTCACGCGCTGGATGGCCGGGGCCGGCATCCGCTGGGGACTCAATGCGCCGCAGCGCGGCGCCCTGGGCCTGCAGGCCTGTGGCGAGCACAACAGCGCCTGGTTCGGCCTGCAGCGCATGCTGCTGGGCTATGCCGGCGGCGTGGCGCAGGACGGCCAGGCCTTTGGCGGCATCGAGCCCTATGACGAAGTGGGCGGCCTGTCGGCCGAGCTGGCCGGCGTGCTGGCCGCGCTGCTGGAGCGCATGCTGGCCTGGTGGCGCGAGGCCGGGCGGCCCGCCACGCCCGAGGCCTGGGCGCAGCGCTTTCGCGCACTGCTGCAGGACTTCTTCAAGGCGCAGGACGATGAGGACGAGGCCATGCTGGCCGCGCTGGACGCCGCCCTCACGGACTGGCAGCGCGCCTGCGAGCAGGCCGGCTACGCGGACGCCGTGGAACTGGGCGTGGCCCAGGAGGCCTGGATGCAGGCGCTGGAGCAGCCCTCGCTGTCGCAGCGCTTTCGCGCCGGTGGCGTGACCTTTTGCACGCTGATGCCCATGCGGGCCATTCCCTTCGAGGTGGTCTGCCTGCTGGGCATGAACGATGGCGACTATCCGCGCCGCGCCACGCGCAGCGACTTCGACCTGATGGCGCTGCCCGGCCAGCAGCGCCCCGGCGACCGCGCGCGCCGCGACGATGACCGCCAGCTCATGCTCGAAGCCCTGCTGTCCGCACGCCGCGCGCTCTACATCAGCTGGACCGGCCACCATGTGCGCGACAACAGCGAGCAGCCGCCCTCGGTCCTGGTCTCGCAGCTGCGCGACTACCTGGAGACGGGCTGGCGCGGCGAAGGCGGCCAGCCGCTGCTGGCGCAGCGCACGCAGCAGCACCCGCTGCAGCCCTTCAGCCGCCGCTATTTCGAAGAAGGCTCGCCCTGGACCACCTATGCGCGCGAATGGCGGGCCGCGCATGCGCAGTCTGACGGCACGGACGTGTTGCCTGCGCTGCCCGCGCAGCCACGCCCGCCCTTTGTCCCCGACGCCTCGGCGCCGCTGACGCTGGCCCGGCTCACCGATTTCCTGCGCCACCCGGCGCGCGCCTACCTGCGCCAGCGCCTGCAGGTGCGCTTCGAGCAGGAGGACAACCCCGTGGTGGACGAGGAACTGTTCCAGCTCGACGGCCTGACCGAATACCTGCTGGTGCAGCAGTTGCAGCAGCAGGTGGCGGCCGGCCTGGACGAGCCCGGGCAGGCGCCCCAGGCCATGGAAGACAGCGTGCGCGCCGCCGTCGCGCGCCTCACGCGCTCGGGGCGGCTGCCGTTGGCGGGGCTGGGCGAGCGCGGCGCGCGGGCGCTGCAGTCCTCGGTCACGCCTTCGCTGCGGGCCTGGCGCCAGCAACTGGATCGGTATGCCCATCCCGCGCCGCGCAGACGGCTGCTGATCGAGGACGATGGCCTGGTGTTCGACGACTGGATCGACGGGTTGCGCCAGTCCTGCGAAACCGAAGAGTCCCCCGATGCGGACGACGCACAGTGCTGGCTGCTGCTGGACCCGCGCAACCTGCTCAATGCCAAGGGCAGGCCCCATGCCGACAAGCTCATGCCGGTCTACCTGCGCAGCCTGGCGCTGGCCGCCAGCGGCTCGCAGGCCGAGTTGCGCGTGGTGGCGCGCGACGGCCTGGTGCAGGTGCTGCCCATGGACCCTTCCGAAGCGCTGACACGGCTGCGTGAATTGATGGCCCTGTGGCGCGAAGGCCAGAACGGCCCGCTGCCCCTGCCGCTGCGCAGCGGCCTGGCCATGGCCGAAGGCTTTCCCGCTGCGGCCCAGCAGGCCTATGAGGGCGGTCATCTGGTCGGCGGCGAAGGCGAGGACCCGTCCTGGGCCCGCTGCTACCCTGACTTCGAACGCCTGAGCGCCGATGGCCGTTTCGAGGCCCTGGCCCATGCCGCCCACGCGCCGCTGCTCGACTGGGTGGCCGCGCAGGTGCAGGTCCTGCCGTACCAGGGGGATGCGCAATGAGCGCGAGCGAAATGATCGGCGACGTGACCAGCCATGTGCTCGACGCGCAGCGCTTCCCGCTGTGGGGCAGCCGCCTGATCGAGGCCAGCGCCGGCACCGGCAAGACCTGGACCATCGCCGCGCTCTACCTGCGCCTGGTGCTGGGGCATGGCGAGGGCAGCCTGGACGGCATCAGCAGCACGGCCTTCGAGCGCCCGCTGATGCCGCCAGACATCCTCGTCATGACCTTCACGCGCGCGGCCACGCGCGAGCTGTCCGACCGCATACGCAAGCGCCTGATCGAGGCCGTGCAGTGCTTTCGCGGCGAGGCCGAGCCCGCGCCCCACGACGCCTTCCTGCACGCGCTGCGCGAGGCCTACCCCGAAGGCGCGGCCCGTGAACGCGCGGCCTGGCGCCTGGCCATGGCGGCCGAATGCATGGACGACGCGGCCATCCACACCATCGACGCCTGGTGCCAGCGCATGCTGCGCGAGCATGCCTTCGACAGCGGCAACCTCTTCGACGAAACGCTGGAGCCCGACGAAAGCCAGCGCCAGACCGAGGCCGCGCAGGACTACTGGCGCCAGCAGTGCTACCCGCTGTCCGACGAGTTGCTGGACGAGGTCCTGAAGATCTGGCCCCACGTCGGCGCCCTGGTCGATGACATGCGCGCCCTGCTGCGCGAGCCCCCCGTGCCCGGCGCGGGCGAGGGCAGCCTGGCCGACTGCCTGCAGCGCGCCATGGAGCAGCGCCGCAGCCGCCTGCTGGCCCTGGCGGCCGGCTGGGACGACAAGGCACAGCGCCTGCAGCTGTGGCTGGATGGACAGCTCGACGGCCATGGCGCGCTGTGGGACAAGCGCAAGCTGCAGCCCGCGCGCTACACCGGCTGGCTGGCCGCGCTGGCCGACTGGTCGCGCGCGCCGCTGGACGGTCCGCTGGCGCTGACCGAGGCCGCGCGCCACCGCCTCAGCCCCGAGGGCCTGGCCGAGGCCTTCAAGGGATCGGCCGGCGATGTGCTGATGCCGCTGGAGCTGGCCGAGCTGCAGGCGCTGCTGCTGCAGCTGGAGCAATTGCCGCCCGTCAGCGTGGCCGTGCGCCTGCATGCGGCCGCGCGCGTGGCGCAGCGGCTGGCCCACCTCAAGCGCCAGGCCGGCAGCTTCGGCTTTGCCGACATGCTGCAGCGCCTGGACACGGCCCTGGCCGGCGACAACGGCGCTGTGCTGCGCGAGCGCATCCTGGCCCAGTACCCGGTGGCGTTGATCGATGAATTCCAGGATACCTCGCCGCTGCAGTACCGCCTGTTCGACCAGATCTACCGCACGGCGGCCAACGACCCGCACAGCGCCCTGCTGCTGATCGGCGACCCCAAGCAGTCCATCTACGGCTTTCGCGGCGCCGACATCCACAGCTACCTGCAGGCGCGCCGCGCCACCGAGGGCCGCCACTACGTGCTGGGCACCAACTACCGCTCCACCGAGGCGCTGGTGGGCGCCGTCAACCATTGGTTCGCGCAGGCCGAGCAGCGCTCGGGCGAGGGCGCCTTCATGTTCCGGCGCGGCAGCCACAACCCGCTGCCGTTCGAGCCCGTGGCTGCCCAGGGGCGCAGCGAACAGCTGCACACGCGCGACGGCGCCATGCACGCCCTCACCGTGGCCTGGAGTGCGGGCCGCGACGAGGACACCGGCATCCCCCTGCCTTTGGCGGCCGACGAGGTGCGGCGGCGCTTTGCGGCCCATTGCGCCGAGCAGATCGTGCAGTGGCTGACCGACCCGCAGGCCGGCTTTGTGCAGCCCGATGGCCGCCTTGTGCGCCTGCGGCCTGCCGACATCGCCGTGCTGGTGCGCACGGGCCGAGAGGCGGCCGCCGTGCGCCGAGAGCTGCAGGCGCGCGCCGTGGCCTCGGTCTACCTGTCGGACCAGGATTCGGTGTTCGCCAGCGACGAGGCCCATGACCTGCTGTACTGGCTGCGCGCCGTTGCCGCGCCGCTGGATGCCCAGGCCGTGCGCGCGGGCCTGGCCACGCGGCTCATCGGCCTGTCGCTGGACGAGCTGGCCTGGCTGGCCGCCGACGAGGAAGCCTTTGACGCGCGCAGCGAGCAGCTGCGCGAACTGCACAGCATCTGGCTGCGCCTGGGCGTGCTGGCCATGCTGCGCCAGACCCTGTACCGGCTGGACCTGCCCGTGCGCTGGCTGCAGGACCCGGCCATGGGCGGCGAGCGGCGCCTGACCAACTACCTGCACCTGGCCGAGCTGCTGCAGACCGCCAGCGCGCAGCTGGAGGGCGAGCAGGCCCTGATCCGCTGGCTGGCCACCCAGATCGAGACGCCGGGCAGCGGCAGCGAAGAGCAGGTGGTGCGCCTGGAAAGCGATGCCGACCTGGTCAAGCTCGTCACCGTGCACAAGAGCAAGGGCCTGGAGTACCCGCTGGTCTGCCTGCCGTTTGCGGGCAGCTTCCGCCCCATGGAACGGGCCAGGACGCCCTTCCTGACCCTGTCCGCGCAGGACGAGTCGCAAGACGACGCGGCTCCGGCCCGCCGATTGCTGCTGGACTTCAGCGACGAGGAGCTTGCCCAGGCCGACCGCGAGCGGCTGCGCGAGGACCTGCGCCTGTTCTACGTGGCGCTCACCCGCCCGCGCCATGCGCTGTGGCTGGGTCTGGCTCCGCTCAAGCGCGGCAACGGCAAGGCCTGCGTGAACGAGCAGGGCGCAGCCGGCTACCTGCTGGGCGGCACCGAGCCGCGCTCGGCCCAGGGCTGGCGCGACGGCCTGCAGCAGCTGTGCGGCGAAGACCCGCACATGGCCTGGCGCGACCTGGATGCCGTGCCACTGCAGCGCACGCGCTGGCAGCCCCCGGCCGGCGCCACGCCGCTGCACGATGCCCCGGCCTACGACGCGCGCTTCGACACCCGCTGGGGCATCGGCAGCTTCTCTGCCCTGGTGCGCGCCATGGCCGCGCCCAGCCTGCCCGTGCTGCCCGTGGCCGTGCAGCGCCCGGCCGAGGATGAGCAGGCGCTGGAGCCGCCGCCATCGCCGGAACTGGCGGACATTGCCGGCCTGGCGGGCCTGCAGCCCCTGCAGGATGGACCGGCCGGCGGGCCTGCGGTCTGGCACCGCTTTTTGCGCGGCCCCGTGGTCGGCAACTTCGTGCACGACCAGCTGGAATGGCTGGGCGGCGAAGACTTTGCCCTGCCCGTGGACGGCCAGGGTGCGCTCGCTGATCGCCTGGTGCGCCGCTGCGAGCGCGCGGGCCGTGGCGAGCAGGCGCGCGACCTGCTGGCCTGGCTCACGGCTGTGGTCCACCAGCCGCTGGCGCCGCTCGATGTCACGCTGGCCACGCTGGGCCCGCAACTGTCCGAGATGGAGTTCTGGCTGCCCGCGCGCCAGCTGCCGGCCGAGCGCATCGACCAGCTGTGCCGGCGCTTCATCCTGCCGGGGCAGGAGCGGCCCGCGCTGCCCCAGCGCTCGCTGCACGGCATGCTCATGGGCTTTGCCGACCTGGTGTTCTGCCACGAGGGCCGCTACTGGGTGCTTGACTACAAGAGCAACCACCTGGGCCCGGACGGTGCCGCCTACGGCCAGGAGGCCCTGGCCCGCGCCATGCTCCACCACCGCTACGACGTGCAGGCCGCGCTCTATCTGCTGGCCCTGCACCGGCTGCTGCGCAGCCGCCTGGGCACGGCCTACGAGCCGCAGCGCCAGCTGGGCGGCGCGCTGTACTACTTTTTGCGCGGCATCGATGGCCCGGCCGGTGGCATGCATGCCATGGCGCCCGAGCTGCCCCTGCTCGATGCGCTCGATGAACTGCTCGGCCCCGGCCGCGCCGATATCCAGGAGCCGCCATGAGCCCGCGCCCCCGTTCGCGGACCGTCGATACGGCCACGCTGGATCTGTTCGACGAACGGCCGGGCGACGACTCGCCGGGCGGCGAAACGCCAGGCGACGCATCGCTGGGCGGCAAACCGCCGGGCGCCGTGCCGCCAGACACCAATGAACTGCTGGCCCTGCTGCGCCGCTGGGCCGATGCCGGCCTGCTGCGGCGCCTGGATGCGGCGCTGGCCTCATTCGTCGCCGGGCAGGATGCGCAGGCCGGGCCCGCCTTGCTGGTGGCGGCCGCGCTGCTGGCGCAGATGGAGGGGCGCGGCCACAGCTGCCTGCCCCTGGCACCGCTGGCCGGCAACCCCAACGACGTGCTGGCCTGGCCCGCCGAGGCGCTGCCCGCGCAGCAGGCCCTGTGGCAGATACTGCCCGCGCGCCTGTCCGGCTGGGTGGCTGCGCTGGGTGCCAGCCCCGTGGTGCGCGTGGTCGGCGACGCGGGCCAGGATGGCGGCGAGGACCTTGGCCAGCCCCTGGTGCTGGCCGGTGCCGACGGCCCCGCGCCGCTGCTGTACCTGCGCCGCTACTGGGACTACGAGCGCGCCGTGGCCATCCATGTCATCCAGCGCACGGCGGTGCAGGCCGTGGCCGCCCAGCCGCTGGACGAAGCCCTGGCCCGCCACTGGCTGGACCGCCTGTTCCCGCCTGCGGCGGGAGGCGGCCCCGTGGACTGGCAGAAGCTGGCCTGCGCGCTGGCGCTGCGCGGCCGGCTGTCGGTGATCACGGGCGGCCCCGGCACCGGCAAGACCTATACCGCCGCGCGGCTGCTGGCCCTGCTGTTTGCCACGGCGCCCGACGCCGGCCAGCTGCGCGTGGCCCTGGCCGCCCCCACGGGCAAGGCGGCTGCGCGCCTGAAGCAATCGATTGACGGGGCCTTGCTGCAATTGCAGGGCAGCATGGGCGGCGAGATCGACCTGGCGGGCCTGGTGCAGCGCATGGGCGCGGCGCGCACCCTGCACTCCATGCTGGGCGCGCGGCCCGATACGCGGCACTGGGGATTCCATGCGGGCCGGCAACTGGACGTGGATGTCCTCATCGTCGATGAGGCCTCCATGGTCCACCTGGAGATGATGGCGGCGCTGCTGGAGGCACTGCCGGCCGGCGCCCGCCTGGTGCTGCTGGGCGACAAGGACCAGCTGGCATCGGTGGAGGCGGGCGCCGTGCTGGGCGACCTGTGCCGCGATGCCCAGGCCGGACGCTACCTGCCGGACACGCTGGACTACGCGCTGCGCGTGGCCGACCAGGCGGTGCCGCCGCAGTTCGCGGCGCCGGCAGGCGACCGTCCTCCGGCTCTTGCACAGCACACCGTCATGCTGCGCGAAAGCCGGCGCTTCGGTGGCCCCATCGGCCAGTTGGCGCGCGCCGTGAATGCCGGCCACGCCGCGCAGGCCCAAGCCTTGCTCGATGCCGGCACGCAAGGCGGTACGCACTCCGAACTCTGGGAGCGCCAGGGCGGCGGCGTGCAGGCCGTGACCGAACTGGCCGTGGGTGGGCGTGGCGGCCTGGCCAGCTATGCGCTGTATGCCAGGGCGCTTCAAAACAGGCCGGCTGCGGACGGCGACTACGAGGCCGCGCACCGGGCCTGGGTGATCGATGTGCTGCAGGCCTTCGAGCGCTTCCGGCTGCTGTGCGCCGTGCGCGAGGGGGACTGGGGCGTGTCCGGCCTCAACCGGGCGGTGGAGCAGGCCCTGGAAGCGCAGGGCGCCATCCGCCGCAGCGGCGAATGGTATGCGGGCCGGCCCGTCATGGTCACGCGCAACGATGCGCAGCTGGGCGTGTTCAACGGTGACATCGGCATTGCGCTGCCGGGTGGGTCGCAGGGCGGGTCGCATGGCGGGTCACAGGGGGGCCCGCAGGGTGGGCCCGGGCAGCCGCTGCGCGTGTACTTCCTGCAGGGTGACGAGCTGCGCTCGGTCGGTGTCAGCCGCCTGGCCCATGTGGAGACCGCCTTCGCCATGACGGTGCACAAGAGCCAGGGCTCGGAGTTCGAGCACACGGCCCTGGTGCTGCCCTCGCGCGGCGGCAGCGTGCTGGGGCGCGAGCTGGTCTACACCGGCATCACGCGCGCCCGCCAGGCCTTCTCGCTGTTCTCCGAGGTGCCGGGCCTGCTGGCCTCGGCCGTTGGCAGCCCCACGCAGCGCGCCAGCGGGCTGTTGCGCTGGCTGCAGGACTGAGGCGGGCAGGGCGGCGGCTCAGGCCGGGGTCTTGTCGCTGGCGTAGCGGGACATCATCAGCGCCGTATTGGTCTTGCGGTCGGCATTGACCTGCTGCACCGTGGGCCGCTCGGCCATGCGCGCCAGGTACTCGCGCACGGGCAGGTCGGCCAGCACGTCGCGCCCGCCAACGATCTTGCTGGCTGCGCTGACCAGGGGCAGATGGACGATGGCGCAGCAGTCGGCCAGCGTGAAGCTGTCGCCCGCCACAAAGGGTGAGAAACGCGCGAGTTTGGCGAAGGCCGCCACGTTCTTGTCGAGCTGGGCCAGCGTGCGCTCCCGGGTGGAGTCGCTGACCTGGCCGCCGAAGAAGGCCTGCGGGTAGAGGATGCGCGCCACCAGCTCCAGGTGCAGGTCCAGGTACACGCACAGCTCGCGCACCTTGGCGGCCTCGAAGGCGTCGGCCGGCAGCAGGGCCGGCGAGGGCGACAGCGTCTCCACGTACTCGACCATGGCGGCCGACTCGCACAGGCCACGGCCGTCGTCGATGCGCAGGTACGGCACCTTGCCCAGCGGCGACAGTGCCATGTCGGTCTCGCCCAGCCAGTCCAGTTCCTCGTTGAAGGGCAGCTGCTTTTCCAGCAGGGCCAGCTTGACCTTGTTGTAGTAGTTGCTGGCCGCGAATCCGCACAGGGTGAGCATGGGTGTCTCCTTGGGTTGTTTGGGGTGAAGGCGAGGGTGCGCGCCTGTGATGGTAGGGGCGGGCAGGGCATGGCGCGGTCCCGGAGATGACGACTGGGGCAGACCCCTAGAATGGCGCCATGCCGCTTCGCCTGCCCTCCACCTTGGCTGCCTGCGCCCGCTGGGTGCTGGGGCTGTGGCTGTGCGTGGCGCTGGCATCGGCGTTTGCGCCGCTGGCGCGTGCCTCGGGCTGGGAGCGCCTGTGCTCGGCCGCTGGCGAATCGGTCTGGGTGCCATCGCCGGCCGGTCAGGACAATGCCCTTGCCGGCAGCCACGGCATCGACTGCCCGCTGTGCCTGCCCCCGCTGGCGCCGCCGCCCGCCCGGTGCAGTGCGGCCCCGGCACCGCTGATGGCAGATGCGCCGCCACGGGCGCACCCGGCCTCCGTCCACAGCGTGGCCATGCCGGCCTTGCCGCAGGCCCGCGCCCCGCCCCGGTGACTCCCCATTTCAATCCCTGCCTCTTTCGCTTGGCTTTTGTTTTTGCAAGGCACACAGACCGTGCTGCAACGTATTGAATTTTCTGGAGAAACCGTGATGACACTGCGTCAATGGACCACCCCTTTCCTGATCGCCGCCTCCCTGTCCATGGGCCTGGCCCATGCCCATGCCGATGCCGCCCACGTCAAGGCCGACGCCGCCTGGGCGCGTGCCAGCGTGCCGGGCCAGCAGGCCACGGGCGCCTTCATGCGCCTGACGGCGGAGGAGCCGCTGCGCCTGGTGGGTGTGGAGTCGCCCGCCGCCGGCTTGGCCGAGGTGCATGAAATGAAGATGGAAGGCGATGTGATGCGCATGCGCGCCATCGACGGCCTGGACCTGCCCAAGGGCGTGGCCGTGGACCTGAAGCCCGGCGGCTACCACGTCATGCTGCAGCAGCTCAAGAGCCCGCTGCTCAAGGACAGCCAGGTGCCCATCACCCTGGTGTTCAAGGACGCCAAGGGCGAAACCTCGCGCCTGAGCCTGCAGGTCCCCGTGCGCGCCATGGCGCCCGGCGCGGCGGCTGCCCCGGCAGCGGGCCACGGCGGCGGCCACGCAGGCCATTCGCACTGAGCCAGCGCCATTGCACCGGGTTTGTGCGCAGCCGCATGCGCATGACTTGCCGTGGACTTGGCGTGTGCCTGGGTTAAGCTGGGAGCATGGCCGGCATCCTTCGCCGGCATGCTCTTCCAACCCAGTCCTAGCGAGTGCTGCCATGAGTGACGCGTCCTCCTTCGGTTTCGGCAAGTTCATCCCCGGTTTCGACTTCCTGCAGGGCCTGGCCCAGAGCGCGGGATCGGCCACGGCCCGGCCCCTGGGGCGCCTGCCCGAATGGGTGGCGCCCACGGTGAGCATCGAGGAGGTGGACAAGCGCATCACCGAACTCAAGGCCGTGCAGTTCTGGCTGGACCAAAATGGCAAGGCGCTGGCCGCCACCATCCAGGCCCTGGAAGTGCAGCGCATGACGCTGTCCACCCTGCAGGGCATGAACGTCAGCATGGGCGAACTGGCGCAGGCCTTCCAGTTCCCCGCCGCTGCAGCCGCCACCGCTGCTGCAGCCACTGCGGGCAAGGGCGCCGCCAGCGCGGGGCAGTCCGACCACTCGGACTGGCCCATGTCCTCCGCCGGCAAGGCCGGCAAGCAGGAAAAGCCGCAGGCCGCGCCCGCACAGCCCCCTGCCGAGCCGCCTGCAGCTGCTGCGGCCGCTGCATCCGCGGATGCCGGCAGCAAGGCCTCAGGCCCCGAGGCTTCTGCGCCCAAGGACGAGCCGGCCCAGGCCGCCGCCATGGGCCAGGCCATGCAATGGTGGGGCGCACTGACCCAGCAATTCCAGCAGATCGCCGCCAAGGCCATGGCCGAGCCCATGGCCCCCGAGGCCGTGGCTGCCGCACAGCGCGCCACCGGCATGGCCGGCGACATCGCCAAGGCCGCCATGGACCGCATGACGGCCCAGGCTGGCGCCTTCGCCGCGCAGGCAGGCAAGGCGGCTGCACCGGCGGCCAAGGCCCCGGCCGAAGCCGCCAAGGCGCCTGCGAAAGCGCCAGCCAAGGCTCCACCGAAAGCTCCAGCCAAGGCAGCGGCCAGGAAGACGGCGGCAAAGACCACCGCAAAGACAACAGCCAAGGCACCGGCCGCAGGCAAGGCGCCGGCCAAGAGCCGGCCGCCGCGCTGAGCGGGACGGCGGCACCCATGGATGGTCTAGAGCCCTCCGCAAGCCGGGCGCTGGCAGGGCTAGAAAGAAGGTTGGAATGTCGTTGTTTCCTGTAGGCCATGCCAGCCATTCCGACTGGCGCGCCGCGGCCGATGCGGTGCTGCTGCAACTGCGCTCGCAGATGGCCGATCCGGGCCACGCGCAGCGGCCCCGACTGGGCCTGGTGTACCTGTCCCACGCGCATGCCGCCCATGCAAGACCGCTGCTGCAGCATCTGGCCAGGGCCTTGCCCCATGTGGCGGACTGGGCTGGCTGCTCGGCCGGTGGCGTGCTGGCCATGCCCCATGAATACCTGTCCGGCTCCGCGCTCGCGGTGATGCTGCTCGATGTGCCGGCAGCGCACTACCGCCTGTATTCGGGCCTGGCGCCCTTGCATGCGCCGGGCGGCGAGGCCGGGTTCACGGCCCATTCGGCCCTGGTCCATGCCGGAGGCGGCCAGCCTGAGCTGGCCGAGTTGCTGTACGAGCTGTCCGAGCGCACCGAGTCCGGCCTGCTGTTCGGCGGCGTGGGCGATGACGGGGACGATGGCGTGGAGGGCGTGCAGATCGCCTGCCGCACCGAGGACCTGCATGCGCAGCATGCGGATGCGCGCGGCATTTTTAGCGGAGGCTTCTCGGGCGTGGCCTTCGGTGCGGGCGTGCCCTGCATCACGGGCATGGCCCAGGGCTGCGTGCCGCTGGGCGAGGGCCTGGAGATCACCGAGGCGCGCGGCGCCCTGGTCACCGGGCTCAATGGCGATCCGGCCTTGCAGCGCCTGCTGCAACTGCTGGGCGTGGAGCTGGAAGGCAGCGACTGGCAGCCCGCGCTGACCACGGTACGCAGCACGCTGGCGGCCATTGCGCCGCCGGGCCGGGGCATGGCCCACGGCGTGCTCACCGAAGAGGCCCAGGTGCTGACCCTGGTCGGGCTGGACCCGCTGCGCCAGGGCGTGGCCCTGTCATCGGCCGTGGAGGCCGGGCATTCGGTGATCTTCTGCCGCCGCCAGGCCCAGGTCGCGCGCCAGGAACTGCTGCAACTGGGCGCTGCGCTGCGCGATGCGGCGGAGCCCGAGGAGGCGGCGCCCGAAGGCGAGGCACAGCCCCGCATCCGTGGCGCCATCTACATCAGTTGCCGGGGCCGCGGCGGCGGCCTGTTCGGCGGCCCCGATGCCGAGCTGCGCACCCTGCGCCACGCACTGGGCGATGTGCCATTGATCGGCTTCGTCGCCGAAGCCGAGATCATGGACGCCCGCCTGCACCGCTTCGCAGGAGTGTTGACGGTGTTCACTGCTTAGGCGTCGTACACGCCGTCTGCACCTCAGACCGCGCGCGGGCGCACCGTGCCTGCGCTGCGATCCGGGTCCATGGCTGCGGCCCCCAGAAAATCGAAATCCACGGCCGGCTGCCTGCCGCTGACCAGATCGGCCAGCGCCATGCCCGAGCCGCAGGCATGGGTCCAGCCCAGCGTGCCGTGGCCGGTGTTCAGGAACAGGTTGGCGATGGGCGAGCGTCCGATCAGCGGCACATTGCTGGGCGTGGCGGGGCGCAGGCCGCTCCAGAACTGGGCGCGCCCGGTATCGCCGGCGCCGGGGAACAGCTGCTGCACGCGCCGCACGATGGCCTCGCAGCGCACGGGGTCCAGGTTGCGGTCGTAGCCGTTGAACTCGGCCGTGCCGGCAATGCGCAGGCGGTCGCCCTGCGCGCCGGTGTAGCGCGAGAACACCAGCTTGAACTCATCGTCCGTGAGGCTGACCTGGTAGGCCTTGGCGGGGTCCAGCACCGGCAGGGTCACGGAGTAGCCCTTGGCCGGGTAGATGGGCAGGTGCAGCCCCAGCGGCTGGGCCAGCAGCGGGCTGAACGAGCCCATGGCCAGCACATAGGCGTCGCCCTGGATGCGTTCGTAGCGGCCATCGGCATTGGTCACCTCCACATGGTCGATATGGCGGCTGGCGCCTGCGCCCGTGGTGCGCAGCGCCATGACGTGGTGGCCGTGGCGGAACTGCACGCCCGTGGTGGTGGCAATGCGTGCCAGCTCGCGCGTGAAGAGGTTGGCGTCGCCCGATTCATCCTCGGCCGTATAGGTGGCGCCCGCTATCTGCCCGCGCACATGGGCCAGGGCCGGCTCCAGGCGCACGGCTTCGTCGGCGTCGATCAGGCGGCGGTCGCAGCCCAGGGCCTGCATCTGCTCGGTGGGCTTGAGCGCGCCCTCGAACTCGCGGGCGTTCGTGTAGAAGTGCAGGATGCCCTGCATGCGCTGCTCGTACTGGATGCCGGTGTCCGACCGCAGCTGCTGCAGGGCCTCGCGGCTGTAGGTGCCCAGGCGAACGATCTGCTGGATGTTGTGGCGCGTGCGCGCGGGCGTGCAGTTGCGCAGGAAGGACAGGCCCCAGAGCCACTGGCGCATGTCGGCGCGCAGGCGGAACAGCAGGGGGGCATCCTGCCGGCCCAGCCAGCCCAGCAACTTCAGCGGTGCGCCGGGGTTGGCCCAGGGCTCGGCGTGGCTGACCGAGATCTGCCCTCCGTTGGCAAAGCTGGTTTCGGCGCCGGGCGCGGCCTGGCGGTCGATGACCGTGACCTCGTGGCCCAGGGATTGCAGATAGTAGGCCGAGGCGGTGCCGATCAGGCCGGCTCCGAGAACGATGACGCGCATGACAATGCCCTTTCAAAGGCATGTGCCGGTCACGCGGAAGCTGGTAGCTATGGATTCAATAGCAAGCAGCCGGCGTCCGTCGTGACGCAGCTGCCGCTCCCCCTGTCCTTGGTACCTGAGAGATTCACCGCCGTCCATGGGAACGGGGCTTGCTCCTTCGGTGCGCCGCATATTGCGTGCGGCGGCTCTCCAGACGGCATGTTGTGTTTGCAGTACGGAACCTGAGCGTGTATGGGAGTTTGCGCCTTCGGTGAGGCTCGGCACCGTGGTGCCCGCCTGCTCTCCTGCAGGGACGATTCTATGTGGCTTGCGCAGCCAGCTCCAGTCGTATTGGGGATACCACCTGTTACCTGTATGTGGTGTGGCTGATTCAGGGTATTCCCTAGATCGCTCAAGCGCCTCCCTCGTAGCGCTGGCACGAGCCTCCGGGTTCATGTAAAAAAACTATTGAAATAGAAAAAAACATGATTTAGCCTATCGATATGTGCAGTGGTTTGTCAGTGCATGTTCTGGTCGATTGGACCTGCATGGGTTAACCATGGGTTGTGTATATGTCTGATAGGCGACTTAACCTTGCACAGGTGCAGGTCCATGGAAACTGGTCCGGCACTGAAAAAAAATACAAGCACGGTGAATATGGTTTGTCGAGGGAGGAATGATTTGCGTCGCAAACCCGACTGAAGGCGTGTCCCGCTCAATAGGCAGCGGAGCAGCGAGCAAACGTTGATGGAAATCCGCCTTTTTGATTGACGCGCAGGATCTGCGCGAAACATTCTGCTTCCCACCTCACCGGCTGCAAGGTGAGTTGTGAGCTCGTGATTCAAATAGAACTATTCGAGGTACGGCGATGCAAATGCGCTGGGTACAACTGATGGCCATTGCCATTGGGAAAATCATTTTCCTGTCATATCTCCTTGAGAAAACGGGGAATATCATGCATGCTCTCAATCGCCTGCCTGGTTTGGCATTTTTTCGCAAGTGGCGTGCAGCGAAGTGCCTTTTCTCTTTGCTGCTGCTTTCATGCGCGGGTATCTCATCCACGGCACTGGCGGCGACCATCGTCTTCACGGTCACCGACAACAGCGATGCTCCCAATGCCAATGCAACGACACCAACCACCTGTGTCAGCACGCTGGGGGGCACCTTTGCTGGCGCATGTACGCTGCGAGCGGCCATTCAGGCAGCCAACTACACGCTGCAAACGCTGGATCCGAGTGCCGATGTTTCCATCGTCTTTGCGCCGACACTGTCTACGTCGGTACGAACCATACAGAGTGGGACATCCAAGGATGCGGCCGGAAACCTCTTTCCGTATGTCGACAATCAGACGGTTTACGTGCGCTGTGCCAATACGTTCGTCAGTGGAGCCCAGTCCGGCGCCGTGACGGGAGCCACCAATGCCTGTGGTCAAACCCAGATGATCAGCGGCGGCGATACGGGCACCACCACTGGTGCCGGTGGCGCCTGGTACTGGATCAAAGGCACCGTGCCAGCCGGCACGGGTTCATTGACCATCGATTTCGGGGGAGTCATACAAGTCCAGAACTGGGCGGACTCCGCCTGGGAAACCTTTTATCTTGGTGGGAAGAATATCACTCTCACCAATTCGCCCAACATGACCTGTGGCGAAGCGCTATTCGTCGTTGGCTCCCAGGCAAACAATGTCATCATTGATCGCGTGGGTCTGGTGAATGTGGCGCCAACCCCTGCGGGAGAGGGGACGCCGTTCAACTGCGAGCTGTACGCGGAGATTCATCAAGGCGCACAAAACGTATTCTTTGCCAATAGCACGATCAACTCCGCGATATGGAATGGAAATTACGGCAATAACAAGGGCTCGGCCATTTCCGTTGCCGCAACCAACGGTACCGGCACGGTTTCCAACATCGTTGTCGATAATTTCACGGTAACGAATCTGCCCAACCCTATCGGGGGAATGCAGCTTGAGCAGTTTTTCCAGGTCATGTCGAACATGACCGTCAACGGATTGACGATCAAAAATTCGAATATCGCACTGAGCCCGACTGGTGGAAATGCGCCCAGGTCCGTGGTGTCGGTTGATGGAGCGATCAGCCTGGCCAATGGAATCGGACTTGCTGTGAAGGGAAACAACTTTTCGCTGCCTATCGCCGCCTATACCGCTTCATCGCCAACGCATGTGTCGGCACCAACAGTGAATACGGCAGCCTCGGGCACGACGCAGGTAGTGACGGTGAGCGATAACAACTTCACTGGCGGCGGGGACGGGGTGAATATCGGTGGTACGGGTACGGCACCAGGGTTGATTGGCAACAACAAGATGACAAGCCAGTCGAGAAGTGCCATTCGTATCACTGCGCATGATTTCTTCAAGCTTTCGCAGAACACGTTGTTTTCCGTGCCTGTGGCTGCAAACTCAGGCATCAGTTTGCTGACGGCAGGCAATGGACAAACCGGATGGACCCCCACCCTTGGCGTCGGCGCCAGTGACACCGCCGCCTGTACCTGGACATTCAATATCACGGCAAATGCCAATGCGAGCGAGCCGGCACCGTATACGGTGGAGGCCTTTTGGTCGCCGACCGGCGCGGGTGTCAACGACGCGCAGGTCTATCTGGGCTCCGGAACCATGGCCGGAGCCTCGGGAACGCTGACCGTTCCTTCGTATCTCAGCGGCCAGGTGCGGGTCACAGTGACGGACAGCAATTCCGGTGGAGCCCAGACCTCGCAGCTTTCAACGGCGGCAAGCGTCACCGGTTTTCCCTGTGCCCTGAAATCCGGCGTTCTGGCGACGACCAACAATCAACCTGTCGGCAGCAGCGACTTGCTGGAGGTCTACATTGTTGACGGCCAAGGCAATGCCTGGACAGGGGGCAGTGACACCGTCACCTTCGCAGCGCCGCCTGCAGGTGTCACGTTCAATGGCGGCTCCGCCGCAGTCAGCTGCACGACCAACTCCAGCGGAAAGTGCGCGTCTCCCATCAATGCCAGCAGCAGTGTCGCCGGAACATTCACGACACCCGTGACCTTGTCGTCGTCAGTCGCTGGTGCCACGTTCTCCAATCTTCCATTGGGTGGAAGCCCGGTATCTGGCGCAGTGACCTATCAGCCTTCGCCGGTTGCTTACAGCTTCACCGCGCTGCCGGCCAGCACGAGCGGGTCTGAAATCGCCGCGAGTCCGCCATCGATTGCGGCCAACGGCGTCTCCACCAGCACCTTGGCCGTGCAGTTGAAGGATGCTTTAGGCAACCTTGTCACCACCTGTACCGATACGGTGGCCTTCACCCTCAATGCGGGGACGCAAGGCGTTCCTGCCGTCAGCGTCACGGGCTGCAGTGCCGGCATGTACACGGGGACGGTGACATCGCCGGTGCTGGTCGGCAGTGGCACCTTTGGGTTCACCATCAACGGGTCTGCGGCTGTTGCCACCGCAACGGTCTCCTATGCGGCCGCAACGCCGAGCACGAGTGCATCGACGATAGCCGCCACACCGGCATCGATCGTGGCCAACGGCAGCTCCACCAGTTTGCTGCGCGTGCAGCTGGTCGATGCCAGCAGCAATCCGATCAACACGTGCACGAACACGGTGGCGTTCACCCTGAAGGGCGGAACGCAGGGAACGCCGAATGTGGGCGCGGCCTCGTGTACCGCCGGCATCTATACGGGCACCGTCACATCGCCCACGGCCGTCGGCAGCGGGATCTTCGGATTCACCATCAACGGCTCTGCCGCAGTTGCTACGGCTTCAGTGAGCTACACGGCGGGTCCGCCAAGTACCAGCGCCTCGACCATCGTTGCGAGTCCGACCTCGATCATTGCCAATGGCACTGCAACCAGCACATTGACGGCGCAGCTCAAGGATGCGTCAGGCAATTCGATTGCGACCTGTGCCAATACGGTGGCCTTCACGCTGAACAGCGGAACACAGGGCTCGCCTGCGGTCGGCGCGGGGTCGTGCAGCGCAGGGGTGTACACGGCAACCGTCACGGCACCTACCGCAGTCGGCAGTGGCACCTTTGGTTTCACCATCAATGGCTCGGCCGCCACGGCTACGGCTGTGGTGAACTACACGGCCGGCTCGCCCAGCAATGGCGCGAATGGAAACCTGATCAGTGCCAGTCCGCTCAGCGTTGTCGCAGACAACACTGCCACGAGCTCGATCAGCGTGACCCTGCGCGATGCCAATGGCAATCCCGCCACGGATACGGTGGCGCACACGATTGTCTTCACCAAAACGGGCGCGGGCACGACCACGCCGGCCGCACCCACGTGCACGATCGCGGCCAACGCCAATCCGGCCACCTGCTCCGTGACGGTGAAATCGGCCACGGTTGGCACCGCAAGTTTCACGGCAACGGACAACGGAACGGCCGTGAGCAATGGCAGTCCGATATCGGTCAACTTCATTGCCGGGCCGCCCAGCAATACAGCCAGTGGCAATCTGCTCAGTGCCACGCCGCTCTCGGTGATGGCCGACGGTACGAGCACCGGCACGGTGACCGTCGCACTGCAGGACGCCAATGGCAATGCAACGGTCGATACGGTCGCCCACACCATCGGCTTTGTCCATACCGGCGCCGGCACGCCGTCGGCAACTTCCTGCACGATTGCGGCCAATGCGAATCCAGCGCGCTGCTCCATCACGGTGACATCCACCGTGGCGGGTGCGGCGAGCTTCACAGCCACGGACAACAACGGCACCACCACCCAGAGCGTGGCAAACGGCAGTCCGGCCGTGATCAACTTCACGGCCAATGCCGCCGACCCCGCCAGGTCGGGGGTACGTACCGTCACCAGTCCGGTCACGGCCAATGGCTCGGCGACAGATGTGCTTGAAGCGTTTGTGGGAGATGTCAACGGCAATCCGGTGGCCGGAAGCGTTGTCACGTTCTCTCCCACCGCAAACATCACCTTCAGCGGTACCTGCACTACCAATGCGGCCGGTACCTGCCAGGTCACCGCCAAGACAACCGTCGCGGGTTCCTACACTTCCGGCGCAAGCATCGCGAGCGGCGCATTGAGCGGCAGCGGCGTCAGCTCCGGTGGCAATACGTACGGTGCGACGGCTGCCTATGTCTTTACGGCAGGTGCCGTCGATCCCGCCAATTCGACCATGTCGGTCGATGTGAACAACCAGGCAGCCGGTGGCGGCCAGGACGTCGTTTCCGTGGTCACCAAGGATGCGTTCGGCAATCCGGTCACCGGCGTTGCCGTGAACTTCAGCGTGACGCCCGCCGGAGCGGCACCTGCCACCGCCAGTTGCACGACTGCTGGTGCGGCGGCGACCTGCTCGGTGTCGTTCACCAGCGTGACCGCATCGACTTATTCGGCTGCCGCCACGGTGGGTGCAGCTGCCATCGGCAACAGCCCGCAATCGATGGCCTTTGTCGCCGGCAATGCCTCGGCAAGCAATTCGGGCCTGCGTGTCGTGAGCGACAACGCGGCGGCAAATGGCACGGCAACCGATGTGGTGGAAGCGTATGTGCGCGATGCCGGTGGCAATCCCAAGGGCGGCGAGGTCGTCACCTTTGCCGGTACTGCCGGCGTGAAGCTGAACGGTGGCGCGGCAGGCGCGTCGGCCACTTGCACCACTGGAACAAGCGGCGCAACTTTGGGCATCTGCTCGATCACTGCCACAAGCACAGCAAGTGGTACCTACAGCATCGCCACCAGCATTCCTGCAGGAACTCTGGGTGGCACGTTCACCGTGGGGGCAAACGCGTATTCGCCAAGCGCCGCACAAATTCATTTTGTGAGCGTGGTGAACCTCAGTGTCACCAAGGCCAACCCTGGCAGCTTGGCTGTGGGTACGCCCTTCAACTACGCGTTCTCCGTGTCCAACGCTGCCAGTGCCTTCGGTCCCGCCAACAGCTTGACCATCAAGGACCTGGTGCCGGCAGGCATCAGCATCACGGGCGTGCCGACCGGTGCGAACGTGGCCAGCGCAACCTGCACGCCTAACGCCTTCCCGTTTGCGGGTAACGGCAGCTCCGTGCTGACGTGCACGGTGAACTTCACTGCGGCAGTGGCGGCCGGTGGCAACACCAGCTTCAATCTGCCGGCTGTGCCGACGGCTGTTGGCTCGAGCACGAACACGGCCTCCTACGATCCGTCGGGTGGCATCAGCCCCGTCAATCCGACGGCCGGTTGCACGACGGATTGCGCATCGACGCCTTCCACGCCGGTGACGCCTGGTACGCCAGCGTTGACGGTCACCAAAGCCAACCCGGGTAGCCTGGCTGTGGGCACGCCCTTCAACTACGCGTTCTCCGTGTCCAACGCTGCCGGTGCCTTCGGTCCCGCCACCAGCGTGACCATCAAGGACCTGGTGCCTGCGGGTATCAGCATCACGGGTGTGCCGACCGGCGCAAACGTGGCCAGTGCGACCTGCACGCCCAACACCTTCCCCTTCGTGGGCAATGGCACGGCGATCCTGTCTTGCACGGTGAATTTCACTGCGGCAGTGGCGGCCGGTGGCAACACCAGCTTCAACCTGCCGGCTGTGCCGACAGCTGTGGGTTCGAGCACCAACACGGCCTCCTACGATCCGTCTGGCGGCATCAGCCCCGTCAATCCGACGGCCGGTTGCACGACGAACTGCGCTTCCACACCGGCGACTCCGGTGACGCCTGGCACGCCAGCGTTGACGGTCACCAAGGCCAACCCCGGCAGCCTGGCTGTGGGCACGCCCTTCAACTACGCGTTTTCCGTGTCCAACGCTGCCAGTGCCTTCGGCCCCGCCACCAGCGTGACCATCAAGGACCTGGTGCCTGCGGGCATCAGCATCACGGGTGTGCCGACCGGTGCAAACGTGGCCAGCGCGACCTGCACGCCCAATACCTTCCCGTTTGCGGGCAATGGCAGCTCCGTGCTGACGTGTACGGTGAGCTTCACGGCTTCTGTCGCAGCGGGTGGCAGCACCAGCTTCAACTTGCCGGCTGTTCCGACGGCGGTGGGTTCGAGCACGAACACGGCCTCCTACGATCCGTCAGGCGGCATCAGCCCGGTCAATCCGACGGCTGGGTGCACGACAGACTGCGCTTCCACACCGGTGACTCCGGTCACGCCTGGTACGCCTGCGCTGACGGTCACGAAGGCCAACCCGGGCAGCTTGGCTGTGGGAACTGCGTTCAACTACGCCTTCACGGTAGCGAATGCGGCTGGTGCCTTCGGCCCCGCCAACAGCGTGACCATCAAGGACCTGGTGCCGGCAGGCATCAGCATCACAGGAGTGCCGATCGGCGCGAACGTGGCCAGTGCGACCTGCACGCCCAACACCTTCCCGTTTGCGGGTAACGGCAGCTCCGTGCTGACGTGTACGGTGAGCTTCACCACGCCGGTGGCGGCTGGCGGCAACAGCAGCTTCAACCTGCCAGCTGTGCCGACGGCGGTTGGTTCGAGCACCAACACGGCCTCCTACGATCCAGCGGGTGGCATCAGCCCGGTCAATCCGACGGCGGGTTGCACGACGGATTGCGCATCGACGCCTTCCACGCCGGTGACCCCTGGCACGCCTGCGCTGACGGTTACCAAGGCCAACCCCGGCAGCCTGGCTGTGGGGACTGCGTTCAACTACGCCTTCACGGTAGCGAATGCGGCTGGAGCGTTTGGTCCCGCCACCAGCGTGACCATCAAGGACCTGGTGCCTGCGGGCATCAGCATCACGGGCGTGCCGACCGGCGCAAACGTGGCCAGTGCGACCTGCACGCCCAATACATTCCCGTTTGCGGGTAACGGCAGCTCCGTGCTGACGTGTACGGTGAACTTCACTGCGGCAGTGGCGGCCGGTGGCAACACCAGCTTCAACCTGCCAGCTGTACCGACGGCGGTGGGTTCGAGCACGAACACGGCTTCCTACGATCCGTCCGGCGGAATCAGCCCGGTCAATCCGACGGCAGGGTGCACAACGAACTGCGCATCGACGCCTTCCACGCCGGTGACCCCTGGTACTCCTGCGCTGACGGTCACCAAAGCCAACCCCGGCAGCCTGGCTGTGGGCACGCCGTTCAACTACGCCTTCACGGTAGCGAATGCGGCTGGAGCGTTTGGTCCCGCCACCAGCGTGACCATCAAGGATCTGGTGCCGGCAGGCATCAGCATCACGGGTGTGCCGACCGGCGCGAACGTGGCCAGCGCGACCTGCACGCCCAATACATTCCCGTTTGCGGGTAACGGCAGCTCCGTGCTGACGTGTACGGTGAACTTCACTGCGGCAGTGGCGGCAGGTGGCAACACCAGCTTCAATCTGCCGGCTGTGCCGACGGCGGTGGGTTCGAGCACGAACACGGCTTCCTACGATCCGTCGGGCGGCATCAGCCCCGTCAATCCGACGGCCGGCTGCACGACGAACTGCGCATCGACGCCTTCCACGCCGGTGACCCCTGGCACGCCTGCGTTGACGGTCACCAAAGCCAACCCCGGCAGCCTGGCTGTGGGCACGCCGTTCAGCTACGCGTTCTCCGTGTCCAACGCTGCCAGTGCCTTCGGCCCCGCCACCAGCGTGACCATCAAGGATCTGGTGCCGGCAGGCATCAGCATCACGGGTGTGCCGACCGGCGCGAACGTGGCCAGCGCGACCTGCACGCCCAACACCTTCCCGTTTGCGGGCAATGGCAGCTCCGTGCTGACGTGCACGGTGAACTTCACTGCGGCAGTGGCGGCCGGTGGTAACACCAGCTTCAATCTGCCAGCGGTGCCGACGGCTGTGGGGTCGAGCACGAACACGGCTTCCTACGATCCATCGGGCGGCATCAGCCCGGTCAATCCGACGGCCGGTTGCACGACGAACTGCGCATCGACGCCTTCCACGCCGGTGACCCCTGGCACGCCTGCGTTGACGGTCACCAAGGCCAACCCCGGTAGCTTGGCTGTGGGCACGCCCTTCAACTACGCGTTCTCCGTGTCCAACGCTGCCGGTGCCTTCGGTCCCGCCAACAGCGTGACCATCAAGGACCTGGTGCCGGCAGGCATCAGCATCACGGGCGTGCCGAGCGGTGCGAACGTGGCCAGCGCAACCTGCACGCCCAATACCTTCCCCTTCGTGGGCAATGGCACGGCGATCCTGTCTTGCACGGTGAACTTCACGGCGGCAGTGGCGGCTGGCGGCAACAGCAGCTTCAACCTGCCAGCTGTGCCGACGGCGGTGGGTTCGAGCACGAACACGGCCTCCTACGATCCATCGGGCGGCATCAGCCCGGTCAATCCGACGGCGGGTTGCACGACGAACTGCGCATCGACGCCTTCCACGCCGGTGACCCCTGGCACGCCTGCGCTGACGGTCACCAAAGCCAACCCCGGCAGCCTGGCTGTGGGCACGCCTTTCAACTACGCCTTCACGGTAGCGAATGCGGCCAGTGCCTTCGGTCCTGCCACCAGCGTGACCATCAAGGACCTGGTGCCTGCGGGGATCAGCATCACGGGCGTGCCGACTGGTGCAAACGTGGCCAGTGCGACCTGCACGCCCAACACCTTCCCGTTTGCGGGCAATGGCAGCTCCGTGCTGACGTGCACGGTGAACTTCACTGCGGCAGTGGCGGCCGGTGGCAACACCAGCTTCAATCTGCCGGCTGTACCGACGGCGGTGGGCTCGAGCACGAACACGGCTTCCTACGATCCGTCGGGTGGCATCAGCCCCGTCAATCCGACGGCAGGGTGCACTGTGAACTGTGCATCGACACCAGCAACGCCGGTCACTCCCAGCACGCAGGTGCCGGTGGCTCCGACGCTGACGGTTTCGCCGACCACGGTGGGGGGCTATCCGCAGATTTCCGGCACCGGCACGCCGGGCTACACGATCACGGTGAAGGATGGCTCGACGACGCTGTGTACGGCAATCGTCGCGGCCGATCAGACGTGGAGTTGCACGCCAGGCGGCGGCTTGCCGACGCCGGGTCTGCACACGATCAGCGCGACCCAGACCAATCCTGGCAATGGCAACACCGGACCTGCCACAACGACTTCGCTCAACGTGCTCGGAACGACATTCACGGGTCCGACAGCCACCGGGGCAGGCAATGCCACGGCGACCTTGAGCGGTGGTGGCGCGGGCTGCGGGTTCGATGTGTCGCAGTCGTCCTTCGTCGCGGCTGCGGCGGGTGCGCCGGGCCAGTTGAGCTTCCCGTACGGCAATGTGCACTTCGTGGCCCGCGGCTGTACGGCCAGCAGCTCGATCACGGTCAGCGTCACCTGGCCGGGGCCGGTGACCGGCATGGCGTACTGGAAGTTTGGTCCAGCGTCCGCAGGGGCGGCGGACTCCTGGTATCAGCCTCCGGGTGCGGTGGTGTCGGGCAATACGACCTCGGTGGTGGTCACCGATGGCGGCCAGGGTGATGACGATCGCGCAGCCAATGGCGTGATCGTGGATCCCAGCGGTCCGGCGCGTGTGGGTGCGGCACCGGATGCCACGCCGATTCCTGCGCTCGAACCGCGCATGCTCGCCATGGCCATGCTGCTGATGCTGGCCGCAGGCCTGTGGAATCTGCGCCGCAGACGCGGTTGACACACGGTTGAAGAGGAGCTGAACCATCGCCTGCCGAACCTGTTTCGGCAGGCGATTTCCATTGGGCGCAGGCGCTGCATCCCGGCGGCTCAAGCCTGCCCGTAACCCCAGGCCGCCTTGCGGGCCTATCGCGCGTGCAACACGCCGTAAATGAGAACAATTTAGAATTTCTCGCTGATTGGCGCCTTCCGTCGACAAGTCCCGGCCAACGCCGCCCGGGGCCGATGCACAGGTGCCGCGCACTTTCATCTCTGCCCGCCTGCCTTCCATGCACCGTTCTGTCCTGATGTTCCGTTGCGCACCGCAATGGATTTCCGACCGACGCCGCCTGCTCGCCTGCTCCCCATGACTTTCAAGAAAATCTGGTTCCAGTTGCACTGGTTCGTCGGCATTACGGCCGGTACGGTGCTCATCGTCATCGGGCTGTCGGGCGCGGTGTTCTCGTTCCACGAGGAAATCCTGGGATGGATGAATCCCGGCACTGCCTCCGTGCCCGCGCGCAATGCCGCGCCGCTGGCGCCGCCGCAGGTTGCACAGGCGCTGCGCGAGGCCGGTGAGCAGCGCGTGGTCCAGCGCATCACCGTCTTTGCCGAGCCCGGCCGCTCGGCCCAGGTGGCCTTCAAGCCGCCGGCCGGCCAGCGCCGGGGCCAGACGGTCTTTGTCGATCCCTACACGGGCGCGCAGCTGCCTGAGCAGCACGGCACGGAGTTTTTCGAATGGGTGGAGCGCCTGCACCGCTGGCTGCTGCTGTCGCGCGATGACGGCAAGCCCATCACGGGCACGCTGGCCGGCCTGTTGCTGATGCTGTCGCTGTCGGGCCTGTACCTGCGCTGGCCGCGCCGGCCGCTGTCCTGGCGCACCTGGCTGACCTTCGACCCTGCGCTCAAGGGCCGCTCCTTTCTCTGGGGCCTGCACTCGGTGGCGGGCACCTGGGCCCTGGTGGCCTATGTGGTGTTCACCTGCACCGGCATGTACTGGGCCTTTGGCGTGGTGCGCAGCACGGTGGACGGCTGGGCCGGCGTGCCGCCGCGTGTGGCCGCTCCCGCGGCGCCGTCCTCGAAAACCGGTGGCGGCCGGCCTGAGCCGGCTGGCGCGCAGCAGCCCATCGACATCGCGCCTGGCTGGGCCGCCTTCGAGCGCATCGCCCATGGCTGGCAGTTCGCCCAGCTGCGCCTGCCCGAGCGCGCGGGCCAGCCCCTGCAGATCAGCTGGCTGGATGCCGAAGCCGCCCATGAGCGCGCGCGCAACCAGATGGCCCTGCTGCCCGACGGCACGGTGCAGCGTGACGAGCGCTATGCCGGCCTGCCCACGGGCCGCCGCGCCGTGGGCGCCATCTACCCGTTGCACATGGGCACCTATTTCGGCATGCCGGGGCGCATCTTCATGACGCTGGCCTCGCTGATCATGCCCCTGTTCGCCATCACGGGCTGGATGCTCTATCTGGACCGCCGCCGCAAGGCGCGCGCACTGGCCAAGGAGCGCCAGGCGCTGATGAAGGAGCCGCCACCGTCCGCGCCTGCGGGCCAGGACACCGTGCTGGTCGCCTTTGCCAGCCAGGCCGGCCGCGCCGAGCGCCTGGCCGTGGCCACCGTGGCCGCGCTGCGCGGTGCAGGCATGGCGGCCAGCCTGCAATCCGTGGCGGCGCTGGATGCCGAGCAACTGCGCCACCATCGGCGCGTGCTCTTCGTGGCCAGCACCTTCGGCGAAGGCGACCCGCCCGATGCCGCACGCCGCTTTGCGCGCCTGCTGGGCGCGGCCTCGGGCTCGGCCCTGCCGCACCTGCAATACGGCCTGCTGGCGCTGGGCGACCGGCAGTACGCGGCCTTCTGCGGCTTTGGTCATGCGCTGGACCACCAGCTGCGCCGCCTGGGCGCGCAGCCCGTGTTTCCGCTGATCGAGATGGATGGTGAGCAACCCCAGGCCTGGAATGCCTGGCAGCAGGCGCTGGCAGGGCATTTCGGGGCCTTGCCGCCTGCATCGGATGCGCTGCCTGCGTCCGCTGCAGGCCCGCTGGCCGATGCCACCGCCTTTGCTGCCTGGCCGCTGCAGGCGCGCAGCCTGTGCAATGCGGGCAGCCAGGGCGCCGGTCTCTACGTGCTGGAACTGTCGCCGCCCGAAGGCGTGGCCCCGCTGTGGCGGGCTGGTGCGCTGGCCGAGGTGCTGCCACGCCATGGCGCAGCCACCGTGCAGGCCTGGCTGGCCGCCCAGGAATGTGACGGTTCGGCCCCCGTGCAATGGCGCCAGCAGACCTGCACGCTGGGCGAGGCGCTGGCCGCCAGCGTGCTGCCGGCCCCGGGCGACATCGCCCCCGGCACCGCGCCCCAGGCCGTGGCCGATGCGCTGCGGCCGCTGCTGCCGCGCAGTTACTCGGTCGCCTCGCTGCCGCAGGACGGCCATGTGCGGCTGCTGGTGCGCCAGGCCCGCCATGACGGCGGCCTGGGCGTGGCGTCGGGCTGGCTGACGGCGCATGCGGCCCAGGGCATATCCGTGGCCATGAGACTGGTGGAAAACCGCGCCTTCGAGCCGCGCGACGAGGCAGATGCCGAGCCCGATGCGCCGGCCATCTTCATCGGCAACGGCTCCGGCTATGCCGGCCTGCGCGGCCACCTGCTGGCGCGCATGCACGCAGGCCGCCACCGCAACTGGCTGCTGTTCGGCGAACGCCAGCGGGCCCATGACGGGTACTGCGAGGCCGAGGTCTCCGGCTGGCTGGCCGCAGGCAAGCTGCAGCGCGCCGACTTCATCTACTCCCGCGACCAGGCCCGGCGCCGCTACGTGCAGGACGCCCTGCGCGAAGCCGCCGAACCCCTGCGCGACTGGATCGCCGACGGTGCCGTGCTCTACGTCTGCGGCAGCGCCGACGGCATGGCCGCAGGCGTCGATGCCGCGCTGGCCGACATCCTGGGCGCTACCGCCGTCGAAGACCTGATCGTCGAAGGCCGTTACCGCAGGGATGTGTACTGAGGTGAAGCGCCGCGTCTTAATGCACAGCGCATGAAACCGGCGCGGCCCAAGTCAGGGACACCTAGCAAGGGCCGCCCCGCCGCGAGGGTGTCGTCCCCCTCCCGCGTAGCGAGAGAGGGCGCCGTGCATACGGGGGAAGGCGCGTAAGCGCCTCAGGGGGTGATGTACCTCTCCTTGCCGAGATTGAGCATCAACCGGTTCGCCCAGCCGAACAGCGCGGCCGAATGCAGCATGTCCAGGATTTCCTGGTCGGTGAGGCCGGCATCGCGCAGCGGCTGCAGCTGGGCTGCGCCAAAGCTGCCCGGCGCGCGCGTCAGCGCCAGCGAGGACTGGATGATGGCGCGTTCGCGCGCATTGGTGCCGGCCGTGTCCGGGTCGTCGAACATCTGGGCCATGACATCGTTGCGCTTGGCCAACTGCTCGAAACGCTGGGCGTGGACCGATGCGCAGTACACGCAGCCGTTGGAGCGCGAGACGGCCGTGGCCGCCACCTCGCGCTCGGCGCGCGACAGGCCGCCGGGCGCGTACATGATGGCGTTGAAGGCCTGCGAGCGCTCCGACAGCACGCGCGGCTGGCGGGCCAGCAGCAGGTAGAAGTCCGACGTGCGCGCCTTGGGGTGGCTCAGGTCCAGCACGGCCTGCTGCTCGGCCGTGGCCGTGGCGGGGTCGAGCACGGGCAGCCAGGACGTCCAGTCCAGCGTTTCGCTGGTGTAGCCGTTGCGGCGCAGCGGCTCGCCCGGTGGCGGCAGGTTGGCGGGGTGCACGAAGGGTGCGGCGGCGGCTTCGGCAGCCGGTGCACTGGCCTGGCCGCCCAGCGCGTCCATGGCCTGCACGCCCGCGAACAGGCGCAACTGGTAGGCGATGAAGCCCACCAGCTGGGCCACCAGCACGGTGTCGTCGATGGACAGGCCGGACTCGGGCATGGCCAGCAGGGCCGCGCGGTCGCTTTCGGCGGGGTGCAGGGCCAGGGTGCGCACGAAGTGCAGGGCCGCATCCAGGCGCGCATTGCCGGTCTGGGCGCCGGGCTGGGCCAGCACGGTGCGCAGCGCGGGCGTCAGGGCATCGCCCAGGGACTCGGCACGCTGGCGGTATTCATCGGCCAGGGCCTGCACGCCGCTGACGCGGCATTGCTCGCTGGCCAGCACCAGGCGCTCGGCGCGCGACAGGCTGTCGGCCAGGCCGTCGCCCAGCAGCAGGTCCTCACAGGCCTGGGTGGCAATGGCCACCTTGTCGCGCTGGCGGCGCGTGGCGAAAACGGGGGACTGGTCGGTCAGGCCGGCCAGGCGGTCGATGGTGTCGTTGGCGGTGGTCATGGTTATCTCAGGTCTTGTCTGCCAGGGCCCGCACGCGGGCTTCGGGGTCGGCGGGCGTCCATTCGCCGCCGTCGAGCTCGGGCTCGGAATAGGACTGCAGCTGGGCGTAGTGGTGTTCCAGGTCCTCGCGGTAGAACAGCGAGGCCAGGCCCTGGGCCAGCTTGCGCGCGCCGTCGCTGATGGCGGGGATATCGCCCGACACCGTGCCGTGCGACAGCGCGGCCGGATAGCAAAAGCAGTGCACATGGTCCAGGCCGGGCAGGGCGCCGGGCGTCTTTTCCTGGAACTCGAACAGCGGGCCCAGGTCGGGCGAGTCCGACAGTTCCTGGTCCTCGGCACCCGCCTCGGGCACGAAGCGGTCGCTCCAGATGCGCACATGGGGCGCCAGGTCGGCGAACTCGGGGCGCTGGCGCCAGTCGATGGCAAAGCCGGTGGAGACGATCAGGAAGTCCAGCACGAACACGCCGCGCGGCGTGTCCACGCGCAGCCGGTCTCCGTCCTGCTCCACCTTCTGCACGGCGCAGCCCAGGTTGAAGTGGGCGTTGGCATGGCGCGAGACGCGCAGCGTGCTGCCGTGCGGAGGTGGCACCTGCTGCACGTTGATGTAGTGGCGTATGCGCCATTTCCAGGCGTCGGGCAGCAGGAACTGGCCGTGCGTGAGGCCGGGCGTGCCCGAGCCCTTGGATTTGTTGATGCGCGGCAGGTCGCTGCGGCGCACCAGCAGGTCCACGCTGGCGGCGCCGTTCTCCAGCGCGGTGGCTGCACTGTCCATGGCCGACGAGCCCGCGCCCACCACGCCCACGTGCAGGCCGGCCAGGCGGCGGTAGTCGAGCACGTCGGAGGAATGCGCCCAGCGGCTGCGGTCCACGCCCTGCATGAAGGCGGGGATCTGCGGGCCGCCCAGGCCGTCGCGGCCCGTGGCCAGCACCACGCGGCGCGCCAGCCAGGTGCGCGAGGCGCCATCGGCCGTCACATCGACCTCGACCGTGCCGTCGGCCTGCGGGCGGATGGCGGTGACCTGGTGGCCGTTGCGCACGTCGCAGCGCATCACGCGGCGGTACCAGCGCAGGTAGTCCATCCACTGCAGGCGCGGGATCTTGTCCAGCGCGGCCCAGGCTTCGCGGCCCCATTGGGCGATGAACCAGGCGCGGAAGGTCAGCGAGGGCAGGCCCAGCGCAGGGCCGGTCAGCTCCTTGGGCGAGCGCAGGGTTTCCATGCGCGCCGTCGTGGCCCAGGGGCCTTCGAAGTCCAGCGGGGCCTTGTCCAGCAAAACGGCCGCGATGCCCAGCTGGGACAGCGCGGCCGACAGGGCCAGGCCGGCCTGGCCGGCGCCGATGACCAGGACATCGTGCACGGGCTGGCCGTCGCGGGTGGAGGGAGGAATCCAGGCCTTGGCAGGCCAGCCCAGGGCGACGAGGTCGTCGCGCAGGCGTTCTTCAAGGGCAGCCAGGCCCGCAGGGGCCGGGGCTGCCGGTTCGGTCAGGGACATAGACTCACCAGGAACTCACGAGGAAAGGCGCGCCAGCGGGGCAGGGCCTGCGGGCGCGCGCGGCATCAATCGATGCTGATTTTCGCGTCTTTGACCACCTGTGCCCACTTCAGGCGGTCGTTGTGCACGGTTTTCTTGAACTGCTCGGGCGTTTCGATGCGGATCGCATTGCCCTGGGACTCGAAGCGCGCACGCACCTCGGGCAGCTCCAGCACCTCGCGCACGGCCTGGCTGAGCTTGGCCACGATGGCCGGGTCCGTGCCCTTGGGCGCGAAGATGCCGAACCAGATCGAGCTGTCGAAGCCCTTGGTGCCCGTCAGGCCGCTGGAGGCGATGGTGGGCACTTCCTTGATGACTTCCACGGGCTTGGCCGTGGTCACGCCCAGCAGGCGCACCTTGCCGCTCTTGTAGTGGGGCAGCACGGTCTGGACCTGGTTCATGATGCAGCAGGTCTCGCCGCGCAGCACCGAGGTGATGGCCTCGGGGCCACCCTTGTAGGGCACATGGACCATGTTCAGGCCCAGGCGCGCATTGAACTCGGCAAAGGCCATGTGCGTGCCCGCGCCGTTGCCCGTGGAGGCGTAGTTGTACTTGCCGGGGTTGGCCTTGATCTCGTCCACGAACTCCTTGAGGTTCTTGACGTTGATCACGTTGGGGTTGATGGTCAGCACGTTGGACACATCGATCAGCGGCGCCACCGGCACGAAGTCGGTTTCCACATCGAAGGGCAGCTTCTTGTACAGCGCCGCATTGCTGCCGTGCGTGGCGGCCGTGCCGAAGGCCAGCGTGTAGCCGTCCGGCTTGGCGCGCGCCACGATCTCGCTGGCGATGTTGCCGGCCGCTCCCGACTTGTAGTCAATGATCAGCGGCTGGCCCAGGCGCTGGGACAGCGGCTCCTGCACGCCGCGCGCGATCACGTCCACGCCCGAGCCTGCCGGGAAGCCCAGGATCATGGTCACGGGCTGGTGCGGCCACGAAGCCGCCGAATCGGCTGCCACCGCTGCGGTGGAGCCGAAGACGGCCAGGGCCGCGGCGGCGGCGGGAATCCAGGAGCGGAAAAACGAGGGGCGCATGGTGTGCAGGGAAATCCGGTGAATCAATTCCCATATTTTCCTGAGAACTTAATGAGCCACTTTTATATGCATATGTTGGTATGAAGCCAGTGTGGGCATGGCCGCAGCGCTCAGCAAAAAGCCCGCCGATGGGGCGGGCTTCATGCCGGGCGCAAGCGTCCATCAATGGCGGTAGGGGTTGTTGGGGCGGCGGTCATGGCGGTCCGGCACGCCGTCGCGGTCACGGTCCCAGCGGCCGGGTGCGTAGCCCCAGCGGCCACCGTGCTGCGACCACACGGGCTGGCGGTACACATAGCCGGGACGCGCCTTGACCCAGTGGCCGGCCACCCAGGCATGGCGGTGGCCCTGCGGGCGCCAGTAGCCGGGTGCCCAGACGTAGCCGCGGCGCGGTGCAGGAACCGCCTCGTAGCGCATGGGAGGCGGCGCGCCGAACTGGACCGAGATGGCGGCGCCCGGCGCCGCATAGGTCACGTTGGCCTGGGCCTGCGCGGTGCCGGCCCATCCGGCCAGGGCCAGGGTGGCGGCGATCAGCGGTGTGCGAAGGGAAATCATGGCGGCTCCTTGTCCTTGGTTCATCGGGCTGGAGTCCTGGTGAAAGGAATCCATGACTGCATGGTGCAGGTCCATCGTCAATCACGGGTTGCCGCGCCGCGAAGTCTTGCAATCTTGTGTATCGCCTTGGTGAAGCCTTGTTGCCAGGCGCTGCAGCGCAGGCTGCCGTCCTGCAGCCGCCGTCAGACAGTGCCTCTTCGGAGCGCCGTGAACGCAGTGAATTCCCAGCTGCGCATGGCCAGCACCAGGGTGTAGCCCTCGCGCTGGCCCGGCGGCAGGCGCTGGTCCTGCAGGTGCTGCTGGGAGAAGTCATGGGCCAGCCGCTGTATGCGTTCCACGAAGCTGGGCGCCAGATGCCGGCCGATGGAGCCGTGCACCATCAGCATGCCCTCGCCGGGCTGGTCGAAGCCGCCGCCGAAGTAGTCGAGCACGGCGTTCTCGCGGAAGTACTCCATCACCGGCCCGCGTGCGCGCCAGCGGAAGGTCTTGGCCAGGCGCAGCCGGTAGCGGTTGCCGGGGCGCAGCTCGATGATGCCGATGCGGTCCAGCTGGGCCAGGTAGCGGATGCCTTCGGCCTCGGTCATGCGGTAGGTGGCCACGATCTGCTCCAGCGTCCACTGGCTGAGCACGCAGATGGCCATCAGCAGCAGCTTGCGGTCGGCGACCACGGCGTTCTCCTGCTCGGGCGTCATCTCCTGCAGCAGCGGCTGGCTGTCGGCCACGCGGCGCGCCAGGTCGGCGAAATCCAGGCTCAGCGCGCGGCAGATGGCATCGATGCGCGACAGCGGCATGTCGCCCTTGGCCAGCATGCGCTTGACGCTGGACTCGGCCATGCCCAGGGCGCGCGCCAGGTCGGCATAGGTCATCTGGGCGGCCTTGAGTTCCTTCTTGAGGGCGATGACGAGGTCGGCAGTGGTGCTCATGGGTAGCGATTATCGATACCCGAGGTGCTGGTTTGCGCGGCGGGTGCAGAAAAGCGATGCTGGAAGGGCCGACGGCTCGCCACACTGCGCCTCACTTTTCACGAGGAGCAACACATGCCATCCGTATCGATTTCACCGGCCGCCGCCCTGCGCGCGCTGTACTGGGGTGCTGCCCTGCTGCTGCTGGCCGCCTGGCTTGGCCCCGCCGTGCCGCAGCCTCAGGACTTTCACGCGTTTGCCGACCAGCGCGCCTGGGGGGCGCTGCCCCATGCGCTGGATGTGCTCAGCAACCTGGGCTTTGCCTGGGCCGCCGTGGCGGGCGCGCGCCTGCTGCTGGACCGGCGCAGCCAGGCGCTGGCGCCGGCCCTGCGCTGGCTGGCCGCGCTGTTCTTCACGGGGCTGGCGTGTTCGGCCATAGGTTCGTCCGTCTACCACTGGGCACCCCACGATGCCACCCTGGCCGGCGACCGGCTGGGCATGTCCATGGCCTTTGCCGGCATGCTGGGGCTGGCGCTGCAATCGCGCATTGCCGACCGCGTGGCCGTGCGTGCCGCGGTGGCCATGCTGGTCGCCGCCGTGGCCTCGGTGCTGGTCTGGCTGCATGGCGGCAACCTGCTGCCCTGGGCGCTGGTACAGGGCGGCGGCATGCTGGCGGTGCTGGGCCTGGCCTGCGTGGCGCCGCGCCATGGCGCGCTGGCGCTGCGCCTGGGCGTGGTGATCGCCTGGTATGGCGCGGCCAAGCTGCTGGAGTGGGGCGATGTAGTGGTGTTCGAGGCCACGGCCGGGCTGGTGTCCGGCCACAGCCTCAAGCATGTGGTGGCGGCGGCCGCCGCCCTGCCCGTGATCGCCGCGCTGCGTGCGGCAGGCACGGCGCGCATGGCCAGTACGGGCACAATGTGCGCCGATGCGTGCGGCCACGGCGGCGCCACCAACCGTTGAGGGAAGACAAGATGTTCCAGCAAGAGACCGGCAGCCCGTCTGCCCCCACCGCAACGGCCGGCGCCGTGCCATCGGCCGCGCACGAGCACCCCAACCAGTTCGCCCTGCTGGGCCAGCGGCGCTTTGCGCCGTTCTTCTGGACGCAGTTCTCGGGGGCGGCCAACGACAACCTGTTCAAGTTCGCGCTCACCGTGATGGTGACCTACCAGCTCAGCGTCTCCTGGCTGCCTTCGGCCATGGCGGGGCTGGTGATCGGGGCGCTGTTCATCCTGCCGTTCCTGCTGTTCTCGGCCACCTCGGGCCAGCTGACGGACAAGTGGGACAAGACCCGCATGTTCCGCCTGGTCAAGAACCTGGAGATCGCCATCATGGCGCTGGCCGCCTGGGGCTTCATCCAGGCCAATGTGCCTTTGCTGCTGGGCTGCGTCTTCCTGATGGGCCTGCACTCCACGCTGTTCGGCCCCGTGAAATTCGCCTACCTGCCCCAGGTGCTCAGCGAGCGCGAGCTGACGGGCGGCAACGGCATGGTGGAGATGGGCACCTTCGTGGCCATCCTGCTGGGCAACGTGGCAGGCGGCCTGCTGGTGGCCGTGCCCGAGGTGGGCCATATGCAGGTGGCCGTGGCCTGCCTGGCGCTGGCGGTGATCGGGCGGATCTTTGCGCAGTTCATCCCCAATGCACCGGCCACCGACCCGCACCTGGTCATCAACTGGAACCCCTTCACCGAAACCTGGCGCAACCTGCAGCTGGCCCGCGAGCAGCCCGCCGTTTTCCGCTCGCTGCTGGGCATCAGCTGGATGTGGTTCTTCGGCGCCGTGTTCCTGGCCCAGTTCCCCAGCTTTGCCAAGGAGGTGCTGCATGGCGACGAGCATGTGGCCTCGCTGCTGCTGGTGGTGTTCTCTGTGGGTATCGGCACGGGCTCGCTGCTGTGCGAGGTGTTCAGCCGCCGCCATGTGGAGATCGGCCTGGTGCCGCTGGGCGCCATCGGCATGAGCGTGTTCGCCGTGGACCTGTTCTTTGCCTCGCGCGCGCTGCCGGCTTCCGAGCTGATGGGCGTGGGTGCCTTTTTTGCCCAGCCCGCGCACTGGCGTGTGATGGCCGACCTGGGCATGCTGGCCCTGTCGGCCGGCATCTACAGCGTGCCCATGTACGCGCTGATCCAGATGCGCAGCCAGCCCACGCACCGCGCGCGGATCATCGCGGCCAACAACATCCTCAACGCGCTGTTCATGATCGCCTCCAGCGTGCTGGCCGGCGCGCTGCTGGCGGCGGGCTTCAGCATTCCCCAGGTGTTCCTGATCACGGGCATTGCCAATGCCGTGGTGGCGGCCTACATCTTCTTGCTGGTGCCCGAGTACCTGCTGCGCTTCGTGGCCTGGGTGGCCTCGCGCTTCGTGTACCGCTTCAAGGTGCAGGGCGACGAGCACATTCCGGCCACCGGCGCGGCCATCCTGGCCTGCAACCATGTGAGCTTTGTCGATGCCGTGCTGCTCATGGCCGCCAGCCCCCGGCCCATCTACTTCCTGATGGACCACCGCATCTTCCGCGTGCCCGTGCTGGGCTGGCTGTTCCGCCTGGCCAAAGCCATTCCGGTTGCACCGCAGAAGGAGGACCCCGCCACCTACGAGGCTGCCTTCGAGCGCGCCGCGCAGGTGCTGCGCGAGGGCGACCTGCTGGCCATCTTCCCCGAGGGCGGCATCACGCGCGACGGGCAACTGCAGGAGTTCCGTGGCGGCATCATGAAGATCATCGAGCGCGCCCAGGCCGATGGCCTGCAGGTGCCCGTGGTCCCCATGGCGCTGACCAATCTCTGGGGCTCGTACTTCAGCCGCATCGAGCAGGGCGGCGCCATGGTGCGTCCCTTCCGCCGCGGCCTGTTCAACCGCGTGGGCCTGAACGTGGGCCAGCCCATGGCCCAGTCCGAGGTGCAGCCCGCGCTGCTGCGCGAGCGCGTGCTGCGGCTGCTGGCGGCCTAAGAGGGGTTCTGTTCCTCCACCGTGAAGCTCAGGCCGGCATTGGCCTTGAGCCTGGCGATGAGCGCGTTGCCCATGGCGGGCGCCGTGGTCCAGATGCCGCCGGGCGTGTCCGGAGCGTCCTGCAGCAGGCAGACGGCTGCCTCGGTGATCATCTTGGACGTGGAGCCGTAGCCCGGATCGCGGTCGCCCTTGACGCCCACGCGCAGGCTGTGGCCGGCCGCGTCGGTGCCGATGAACAGCACGTCGTAGAAGCCCGATTCACGCTCTTCGCGCGATGGCCCCTCGCCAGGCTTGGGGCCGTCGTCCGCGCCCAGCGACTTGTCGGCCGCCACGGCGTTGGCCAGGGCCTCGCCCTTTTCGCCCGCGCCTGTGACCATCATCTCGTCGTAGACAAAGTCGGCGCCATAGGCATGGCCCAGCAGGAAGTTGGAGCGGTGCACGTTGCGCGTGTTGATGGCCGCCATCACGAAGGGTGCCACCCACAGGCCCAGCACCTCGTCCACCATGGGCTTGCTGCCTGAAGGCTGGCGCGGGCCCTCGAAGCCTGGCGTGAGCGAGAACGGATTGCGCAGCAGCTCCAGCACGCCCGGCTGGGCGGCGGCCGCCGCCATGGTGGCCTTGAGGCTGGCTGCCGTGCCACCCGAGAAGGTGCCCTTCATCTTGCGCACCCGGCCCCGCACGCGCTGGGCGGGCTGGCCGAAGCGGGCCTGCATCTCTCGCTGCAGCATGAACACGCCCAGGTCGAAGGGAATGGAATCGAAGCCGCAGGAGAACACGATGCGCGCGCCGCTGGCCCGGGCTGCGGCCTCGTGTGCATCGATCATCTGGCGCATCCACGCTGGCTCGCCGCACAGGTCCACATAGTCCACGCCGGCGCTGGCGCAGGCGGCCACCAGCTCGTTGCCGTAGAGCTGGTAGGGGCCCACCGTGGTCAGCACCAGGCGGGTCTGCTCCATCAGCGCCTGCAGGCTTGCGGGAATGCCGGTGTCGGTCACCACCAGCGGGGTATCGGCGGGCGCGCCCAGCTCGTCGCGCACGGCCGCGAGCTTGGCGGCATTGCGCCCGCCCATGGCCCAGCGCAGGCCGCTGCCTGCGGGGTAGCGCCTGAGCAGGTACTCCACCACCAGCCGGCCCGTGAAGCCGGTGGCGCCGTGGACGACGAGGTCAAAGGGTTTGGTCATGGGAGATCTCCATCAATCAGCGTGGCGAACGTGCGATTGCCCGCTGCACTGCAGCCGGGGTGGGCGCATTGTCTGTGGCGCGCCGCAGGGTTCCTGTCGCCCAGGTGCCGTGCCCGATGGTCTGTGTGCTGGTGTCACATGCAGGAACTTTTTGGGGCGTAAACAACAGTCAAAAACTTGAAAAGTACCGTTTGGAGATACTCGATGGCCTGTGTCTGGCCACTGTTACGGTTGAATGCAGACACGCAAGTTACGTCTGGGCACCATGCGTCCCGTGTTCAACCAATGCCCTTGAGGGGCACCTCGGCAAATGTCCTCTTCTCCCATCGTCGTTCAGCGTGATACCCGGGCCTGGCAACTGCAGGTGTGGGTGTCGTTCGGCATTGCGGTCTCGCTGTGCGCCATCGGCCTGGCATGGCTGCCCGGCGAGCAGCTGGAGCAGGCCTTCATGGTGATGGGCTATGTGTTCTGCCTCTCGGCCGCCTTCGTGCTGGCCAAGTTCGTGCGGGACAACGAGGGCGGCCGCAGCGGCGCAGGCGACACGCCCATGTGGAAGCTGGTGGTCTGGGGCGGCTTTGCCGTGTCCATGGCGCTGACTGGCTGGGGGCTGGTGAGCATGGACATCAACGTGACCTACAAGGCCTTCCTGGGCGTGAGCTGGCTCTATCTCATCACCACCGCCTTCACGCTGGCCAAGATGCTGCGCGACCGCCACGAGGCCGACCTGGCGCAGGCCCGCATGCATGGCCGCCGCGAGGCCGCGCAACCGGCCGACGCCGAGTGATGTCCACCCCTTCCCCGCATTTCCAGGAGTCCAAGCAATGATGGTCAACCAATCCGTTTTCGCGCGCCTGCCGCGTGCCCTGCTGACCGCTGGCGCGCTGTGCGCAGCCCTGGCCATGGCGCCTGCCCATGCGCAAAGCGAGGCCTCCGTGGCGCTGTCCATGCTGCCCGTGGCCTCCGTGGTGGGCACGGCTTCGGTGGCTTCGACGGCCGCTGGCGCCGTGGTGGCCTTGCCGGCCGCGCTGTCGGTGGGCGGCGCGGTGCTGACCGTGAAGGCGGTGCAGGCCTCGGCCACGGGCACGGTCTATCTGCTCGAGCGTGCCTCCGACGGCGCCCAGGCCAGCGTGGAAGTGGTGGGGCGGGGCGCCTCCGCCTCGGCCTATGCCGTGGGCACGGTGCTGACCTGCAGCGTGATCGGCGCAGGCGTTGTCATCTCGGCGGCCGGCAAGGTGCTGGCCTTCATTCCCAACGAGATGGGCAAGGCCCTGCTGCACAACGAACGCCTGTGATGCCTGCCATGAAACCGTCTCTTTCCCCTTCCCCTGTGGCCCGTGCCGCCTGCCTGGTGCTGCTGCTGGCCGCTGCGCTGGGCACGGCCCATGCAGGGCGCAGCTGCGAGGACAAGCCCCTCACCCCCCAATCCCTGCAAAAGGGGCTGGACCTGGCCCAGCGCACATCCCAGGCGCTGGATGCCGAATATGCGAAGAACGGCACCCGCGTCGTGCTGCTGGCGCGCGTGGGCCAGGACCTGAGCAAGTACGACCTGCACTACTCGCACTACGGCTGGGCCTACAGGACCCCCGAAGGCCCCTGGCGCGTGGCGCACAAGCTCAACGAATGCGGCACGGCCGGCGGCCATGTCTACCGCCAGGGCCTGGGCGAGTTCTTCCTGGACGACCTGTGGCGCTACGAGGCCGGCGTTCAGGTGCCCACGCCCGCCGTGCAGCAGGCGCTGTGGACCTTTCTGACCCAGCCCCAGACCGTGCTGCGCCTGCAGCACGAGCCCTACAGCATGGTCAGCTACGCCTGGGGGCAGCGCTACCAGCAGTCCAACCAGTGGGCCACCGAAACCCTGGCCGCCGCCATGGAGCCGGCCACGGTGCAGCGGCGCGAGCAGGCCCAGGCCTGGCTGCAGTTCAAGGGCTACGAGCCCGGCGTGCTGGTGATTCGCGCGCTGTCGCGGCTGGGCGGGCGCGTGACGGCTGCCAACATCGCCTTCGACGACCATCCCAACGACAAGCGCTATGCCAGCCGCATAGAGACCGTGACCGTGGAGTCGGTGACGCAATGGCTGCAGCGCAGCCAACTGGCGGGTCCGGTGCGCGTGCTGCCCTGAGCCGAACCGGTTCTTCATCCGCCTGCGGTCTTCCTCGGCCGCAGGCCACTGAAACAGGAGTTTCCCCATGAGCAAGGCTCTGCGTCTGCCCGAGAAATGGTTCCGCCGAGGCCTGTGGCTGGTGGCGGTGGTGTTCGCCTCCTTCCTCATCGGCCTGGGCGGCCTGGTGGTGGGGGACCTGCCCCAGGTCGAGTCGCCGCGCACGGTGGAGGACTTCATTGCGCCGGCTGCGGCCGAGCCCGTCAAGGCCGAGATCAAGGCCGCCGATGCCGATCACGACAAGGCGGAGACGGCGCTGCAGAACGCGCGCCTCAAGTACCAGGCCACGCAGGCGCGCTACCGCTCTGCGCGCGAGACCTTCGACAACTGGGTGGCCACGCGCCGCGCCACGGCCCGGCCCGAGCAGGACAGCGAGCTGCTGTCGCGCACCCAGGCGCTGGATGCCATCAAGCAGGAAGAGAACGCCGCACGCGCTGCAGTGGAGCGGCTGCAGGACGCCAGCCTGCAGGCACGCCAGCGCCTGGACGCGGCCAACCGCCAGTGGGACGGTCTGCGCGACGGTGCCATGCAGGCCTGGCGCAAGGAGATGCGCGCCATCGAGCTGCGCGTCTTCCTCTACCGCCTGGCGCTGACCCTGCCCCTGCTGCTGGTGGCCGGCTGGCTGTTCGCCAAACAACGCAAGAGCACCTGGTGGCCCTTTGTCTGGGGCTTCATCTTCTTTGCGCTGTTCGCCTTCTTCGTCGAACTCGTGCCCTATCTGCCCGACTACGGCGGCTACGTGCGCTATGTGGTCGGCATCGTGGTGACGGTGCTGCTGGGACGCGCGGCCATTCTGGGCCTGAACCGCTACCTGGAGCGGCAAAAGCAGCAGGAGTCACTGCCTGAGACGCAGCGGCGCCAGGAACTGGGCTACGACGTGGCCCTGGCCCGCCTGGCCAAGGGCGTATGCCCGGGCTGCGAGCGCCCCGTGGACCTGAAGGACGGCGCCATCGATTTCTGCCCCCACTGCGGCATAGGCCTGTTCGACCGTTGCGGCAGCTGCAATACCCGCAAGAGCGCCTTTGTGCACTATTGCCACAGCTGCGGCACCCAGGCCGATGGCAACCGCAGGAAGCCGGGAGCGGTGTTGCCTTCCACGTCTGCTGCGCCTGCCGTGCCTCCCGTGCAGGAGGCCGGGCCGGCGGCGGGTTGAGTCTGGCTGAGCCCGCCTGACCCCCGCCTGAAGCGGCCCTGGCGACGGCTGTGGCGGTGTCGGCCGGGGCCGGCAAGACCCTTGAAGCTGCGCGGGGTTGTGGTACACCATGGCTTGCGCGCTCGGCCGGGGCGCAGATGTCTTCAGCGAGGATGCCATGTCACGCCAGCTGCCGTATCCCCCACAACACACGCCGGCGCAGCCCGCCCAACCACCGGCCGGCGCGTCCGCCCACCTTCTTCCCCTGGCGGCCTGGGCCGTGGGGGCTGCCCTGCTGGCTGCCCATGTGCTGGCCGGCCCTTCTTCATGGAAAGCCTGGGCGGCCTACGCCGCGCTGTCGGCCCTGGCCGGCATGGCCTGGGTCTGGCGCTGCCATGCTGCCGGCCTGCCGCTGACCCGGACGCTGCGCGGCCACGGCTGGATACAGGCCACGATGGCCTTGCTGCTGGCGGCCTGGCAGCCCTCGCTGGCCTGGGCCTCTGCCCTGCTGTGGCTGGCCGCCATCGCCTGGCTGCCCTGGGATGGCGAGCGCGAGCAGGCGCTGCACCTGCCCGCAGGCCAGATCGTGCTGCTGTGCGCCATGCTGGCCATGCTCTGCGCCGTGGTGGTGGCCAGGCCCATGCCGCAGATGGCACCGGGCTCGGTCGCCGTGCGCATTCTGTGGCTGGCCAGCGTGCTGCTGCCGCTGGCCGTGCATGCGCTGGCCCTGTGGCAGGCACTGAGCCGCATGCAGCGCCAGTACACCGAGGAGCTGGCGCAGCTGTCCAGCTACTGCGGCCAACTGGCCGACGATGTGCAGCAACTGCAGACCCGCGTGGGCTCGCTGCAATTGCCCACGGGGCGCGACACGCTGACCGGCGTGGCCAATTACTCGCGATTGATGGATGCCGTCGATGGCCTGCGCGAGCGCCATGCGCGCAAGCCCGAACCGTTTTGCGTGGTGCTGCTGGAGCTGGACCCCTGGGTGGAGCGTGCGGGCGTGCACCCGCCGCACAAGGGACCATCGCTGCAGGAGCGGGTGCTGCTCATGCTCAGCGGCCTGCTGGTCACCCACCTGCGCACGGTGGACGGCATAGGCCGCTACCGCGATGACACCTTCATGCTGGTGATGCCGGATACCGCCTCCGTCCAGGCCGTCTGGGCGCTGCAGCGCGTGCGCGAGGGCGTGCGCCAGCAGCACTGGAGCGAAAAGCCCATCCCCGACCCCGACAAGGACCCGCTGACCCTGACCCTGGCCGTGGCGGAGTTCCAGGCGGGCGAAACCTCGGAGCGGCTGGTGCAGCGTGCCGAAGCGGCCCTCGCGCATGGCCGCGCCTGCGGGCGCAACCAGATCGTGGTGGCCGAGGACGTGCGGCCGCCACGTACCTCCTAGGCGAGAAGGATGCAATCCCCGGGATTTCCCGGATGCGGTCACAATGGGCGCCCATGAGGGCCGCCGGCCCGCCGCGCTTCTTCGCATGCCCGTGCTTTCCTCCATTTCTCGGAATTTCCCGGACCGTCTCCTGTGGGGGCCGAAGCCGGCGTCGCCGTTGGTGGACGAGGCGCTGCATCTGGAGCGCTGGAAGCGCCGCACCTGGCAACTGCACATCTCCGTGCTGGTCAGCCATATCTATGCGCTGCTGCTGTTTCTGGGCCATGCCTGGGCCGGCTATGCGCCCTGGGCCGTGGTGCTGGGCTATGGCCTGTGGGTGGCGGCGGGCATGGGCTTCATCACCTGGGCCTATGCCAGCGACTGGTGCCACAGGCTGCGCGATCCGGGCATGTTCCTCACGCACCAGCTGGTGTCCATCATCGGCGTTCTGGGCATGGTCATGGCCGCCCCTGCGCTGGCGTTCCAGTCCATGGTGATGCTGATCGCCTTCAGCGCCGACGGTTTCCTGGCGCGCAGCCGCACGAGCTTCTGGCTGACCTGGATGGGCACGCTCATCGCCGTGGCGGCCATCATTCTCTGGAGGGGGCCGCTGATGCGCATGACCACGGACACGGCTGCAGGCCAGTTGCTGGCCTTCGGCGTGGTGCTCGGTGCCGTGGTGCGCTGCAGCGTGCAGGCCACCTTCTTTCGCAGCATGCAGTACCGGCTGGGCATCGCCAATGACAAGCTGGCCACGGCGCTGGCGCAGATCGAGGCCCTGCTGCGCCATGACGACCTGACCGGCGTCAGCAACCGCCGGGGCGTGATCGAGCGGCTGCACGAGGTGCGCACCGCCGCCCACGACCGCGGCACGGTGCTGTGCGTGGCGCTGCTGGACATAGACCACTTCAAGCGCATCAACGACAGCTTTGGCCATGAGGGCGGCGACCGCGTGCTGCGCGCCTTCGGAACGCTGCTGAAGTCGCAGTTGCGCAGTGCCGATGGCGTGGGCCGCTATGGCGGTGAGGAGTTCCTGCTGGTGCTGCCCGACACCGACCTGGCCCAGGCCGGCGAACTGCTGGAGCGCCTGCGCCTGCGCATTGCCGAAGCCCCGTGGACGCAGACCCTGGGCGAGGGCGCCCGCGTCACCTGCACGCTGGGCGCCGCACAGTACCGCGCGGGCGAGTCGGTGGAGGCGACCATTGCGCGTGCCGATGCGGCGCTTTACCGTGGCAAGGCCCAGGGCCGCAACTGCACCGTGCTGGAGCCGCAGCAGGCCCGGCCGGCCCCCAGCGCAACGCCTGCCTGACGGCTTTTGGCGTGTGGCTTGTGAGTGCAGCTCACGACGAGTGCCAGAAAACATCGTTATTCATTCGCACGGATCGTCCATAGCATCGGCACCCTGTCCAGGACGGGCTGGGATGCGCATATGAATCAATGGATCGCTGAAACCGCCGGCAACATCGCCGGGAACATGGCCGTAGACATTGCGGGCTGGGAAGGACATCTGTCGTCCGGGCCCCGCCAGCTGCAGGCCGGGCCGCTCAGTGCCGAACTGGCCGATGGCTGCCTGCGCAGCGTCCGCTACGGCAGCCTGGAGATCCTGCGCTCCGTGGCCTTTGCGGTGCGTGATGAGCAAGGAGACCGCTGCGTGCATGGCAGCGGCGAACTGAGCCTGCGCGAGAAAGGCGACCGCTTCGAGGTCCTCTACGAAACCGCAGTGGACTGTGGTGCCCTGCGCCTGGCATGGCGCGTGCGCATCGCAGGGTCGGCGCGCGGGCTGGGCTTCACGGCCTGGGCGCGCGCCCTGGATGGCATGGAGGGAGGCCTGCAGCGCGGCCTGCGCGGTGGATGCGCGGGGCTGGAGATCGTCTATCCGCGCAATGCGCTGGCGGGCCGGTCCGTGCATGTGGAGCATGCCGATGGCAGTGCCCAAAGCACCGTGCTGCCCGAGCCCGATGCGCTGCTGCGCCTGTCGCAGCTGTCCGCCATCACCCACGAGCCTGCGCCCGGCCTGCGGGTGGGCTGCCGGCTGGAGGGCGCGGAGTTCGAGATGGTGGGCCAGTGCTGTGGCGGCAAGTCCTTCTTCAGGCTGCAGCCACGCGCGCAGTCCCCTGCGCATTCCTACCTGTTGACCCGGGGCCGGGCCCTGGTGCAGATGGCCAGCTTCTCGTTTGCCGCGCCCGGCGCCATGCAGTAGGGCCTGGCACCGAGGCTACCCCGGCCGCATCAGCCCGCTCCGTGGATGCGGGCGGCGTGCACCGTGGCCTCCAGCAGCTTTCTCTCCCGCTCCAGGTGTGCAATGAACTGGGCTTGCTCCATGGCCATGGGCTTGAAGCCGGCCTCGGCGAGCTTGCGCACCAGATCCGGCTCGGCCAGCACGGCTGCGGTCTCGCGGGCCAGGCGCTCTGCGATGCGGGCATCGGTGCGGGCCGGCAGCAGCAGGCCCTGCCAGGCCTCGACATCAAAGGACTGCCAGACCGGCGTTTCCTGCAGGCTGGGTGTCTGCGGCAAGGTGGCGGCGCGCAGGCGCGAGGTCACGCCCAGGCCGCGCAGCTTGCCTTCGCGCACGAAGGACTGGACCAGGGCCACGGGCAGCACGGCCAGGTCGATCTGCCCGCCCGCCAGCTCGGTCAGCGCCTGCGGGCCGGATTTGTAGGGCACATGCGTCCATGACAGGCCGGCCTGTTGCTGGAGCATTTCGGCGGTCAGGTGCAGGCTGGTGCCCACGCCATCGGTGCCCACGGTCAGCCGGCCCGGCTGCTGGCGCGACAACTGCACCAGTTCGGCCGCCGTGGTGGCCGGCAGGTCGGGGCGGCCTGCCAGCACGAAGGCCGAAGAGGCCACGGGCGCCACGGGCAGCAGTTCCCTGAGGCCGTCATACCGGAAGCGCTCTGGCGACACCAGCGGCGCAATGAGCACGCAGCTGGCCACGCCGAACAGCGCGGTATGACCGTCCGGCCTGGCCTTGATCACCCGCTGTGTGGCGATGGTGCCCGAGGCGCCCACGGTGTTTTCTATGACCACGGGCTGGCGCAGCCGCTCGGCCAGGCGCGGCATGACCAGGCGCGCGGCCACGTCCACGCTGCCGCCCGGCGAAAAGGGCACGACCACGGTCAGCGGCTGGCTGGGCCAGGCGTCGGCTCCAGCCGTGGACGCACGGGCTGCCGGTGACAGCCAGGGCGCGCCCAGCATCCAGGCCGCCAGTTGCCTGCGGTTGAGGCTCATGACAGCCTCCCGGCGGCACCCAGCCAGGGCAGCTGGTCCGCGTGGTAGCGCCAGGTCTGGAACACGCTGTTGAGCCGTCCGGGGCCGGTGCGGCGCGCTGCGGCATCGGGGTACTCGGCGAACCAGGGCAGGATGTATTCCCAGACCACCTCCCCCGCAGGCGTGACCTCGAAGAGCCGGCCCGTGGCCGATTCGGTGATGTGGGTGTTGCCGTTCCACAGGCGCTGGGCATTGCCCATGAAGGCGGTGTAGAAGGCGTTGACCATCTCGTCCTGGTAGCTCCAGACCACGCGGTGGTCGGCAGGATCGATCTCCACCACACGCGAGAAGGCCACATGGGCGCCTTCGCGGAAGTTGCCGTTGTCGAAGGCCAGGATGTGGCCGTTGTCCAGCGCCACGGGCGCATGCTGGTGCGAGACCACGGAGGGCGGAATGTGCAGCTTCACCGCGCCGCTGGCCTTGTCCACGGCAATGATGCCGGAGGTGGTGCGCAGGCTCATGAGCACGCTGCCGTCGGCCCTCACGCCCAGCCCGTTGACCAGCGGCCAGTGGTAGCGGCCGAAGCCCGGGTGAATAGGGAAGTCCTCGGGCGCCAGATGCTCCCAGGCCTTCCATTCCCAGACCAGGCGGCCGCTGCGGTCCACTTCGCGGATCACGTCGCCGTACATCACCTCGCCGGGCCCGTGCGCGGTGCCGCCGGGCACGCGCTCGGCAAAGCCCGCAGGCACGGGCGCGCAGGCGGCGTAGAGCAGATGGCCGTTGGGCAGCCACTGCGCGTCATGGTGGTGGTCCGGGTCCTCGTGGCGCCAGACGATCTCGCCCTGCGGCGTGACCTCGTAGAAATCGCCACCATGCCACATGGACCACGGCGCATAGCGGTCTGGCGAGCGGGGGTGGTTGCCGTTGTAGCCCAGGTTGCCGTTGGGCAGGATCACGGCGTGCCGGCCCGCGCGCACGGGCAGCTTCCATTCATGGGCCACGCGGCCTTCGATGTCCACCAGGTAGACATGGCCGTCGGCCGTCTGCGGCGCGATCAGGGTGTAGCCGCCGGCCGAGAGGGCGGGGTCGTGGGCGATGAGTCCGACGCCGCGGCGGCGCTGGGTGACTTGGTCTACGGTGCTTGCCATGGGCTGCTTTCAAAGGAGGCCGGGAATGAGCGCCACTCTAGGCAGTCGCAAGCGTCAGGAATAGCTGTTTGTTTTGGATGAGGTGTCAGATAAAAATTTACACTCCGCGCCATGCCCGCAATCTCCCAGGCCTTTCGCTGTTTTGACGAGGTGGCGCGCCGTGGCTCGGTGCGCAAGGCCGCCGTCACGCTGCACCTGACGGCGGCCGCCGTGAACCAGCAAATCCTCAATCTGGAGGCCCAGGTCGGCGTGCCGCTGTTCGACCGCCTGCCGCGCGGCATGCAGCTGACAACGGCCGGGGAGCTGATGCTGGCGGCCGTGCGGCGCAGCCAGCGTGACTTCGACAACGCGCTGGCCCAGGTGGAGGACCTGCGCGCCCTGCGCCGGGGCCATGTGCGCGTGGGCGTGTCCCATGCCACGGCCGAGTACCTGCTGCCCCTGGTGATCGCCAGCCTGCACGGGCGCTATCCGGGCATCACCTTCAGCGTGCGTTCGGGCACGGGCGAGGAGCTGCTGCGCGGCGTGGCGCAGGGCGAGATCGACGTGGCCTATTGCCTGCGCCGCCCGCCGCCGCCCGGCGTGCAGGAGGTGCGCGCCTGGCCCCAGCCGCTGGGCGCGGTGATGGCCCCCGGCCATCCGCTGGCCACCGAGCCGCGCCTGCTGCGCCTGCGCGATTGTGTGGACTATCCGCTGATCCTGATGGCGCCGGGCATGGAGTTGCGCAGCATGCTGGAGCAGATGGACAGCGCGGCCCTGCACCAGCAGCGGCCGCTGGTGGAGACCAGCTCCGTGCCCATGGTGCGGCGCCTGGTGGCCGGCAGCACGGCCCTGGGATTCCTGGTGCCCGACAACGTGGCCGAGGATGTGGCGGCCGGCCGCCTGCTCTGGCGGCCCCTGCATGACGCAGGTGCGCAGTTGCCCGGCTGCCTGTACCAGCGCATCGGCTACACCAAGGCAGCCGCCATGCGGCTGTTTCTGGACGAGCTGGAGCGCGTGGCCGACGAGATGCGCGCCGGCTTCGAGACCGGCGTGTCCTGGTCGCTCAAGGACCTGGCGACCTGAGTGACCTGAGCGACTCGAGCAATCGGCTGGGGGGCGTCAGACGCCCCGGGCGCGCTCGGCCTTGAAGCGTGCGCGCATTTCAGTGAAGTTGCCCGCCTCCAGCGCATTGCGCACTTCCTGCATCAGGTTCAGGTAGTAGTGCAGGTTGTGGATGGTGGTGAGCATGGGGCCCAGCATCTCGCCGCAGCGGTCCAGGTGGTGCAGGTAGGCGCGCGAGAAGCCGTCGCGTCCGCCTTGCTCCCAGCTCACGCCGCTGGTGCCTGCGCAGGCATGGCAGGTGCAGCTGGGGTCCAGCGGCTGGTGGTCGGTCTTGTGGCGTGCGTTGCGGATCTTCAGGTCGCCATAGCGCGTGAAGATGGTGCCGTTGCGCGCATTGCGCGTGGGCATGACGCAGTCGAACATGTCCACGCCGTCGGCCACGCCCTGCACCAGGTCCTCGGGCGTGCCCACGCCCATCAGGTAGCGTGGCTTGTGGGCCGGCAGGCGGTGGGGCGTGTGGGCCATGATCGCCAGCATCTCGTCCTTGGGTTCGCCCACCGAGACGCCGCCCACGGCGTAGCCGGGGAAGTCCATCTCGACCAGGGCCTGCAGCGATTCCTCGCGCAGGTTCTCGTACATGCCGCCCTGCACGATGCCGAACAGCGCATTGGGGTTGCCCAGGCGCTGGAACTCGTCGCTGGAGCGCTTGGCCCAGCGGCGGCTCATCTCCATGCTCTTGCGCGCCTCGGCCTCGGTGGTCTTGTGGCCGTTGGTCTCGTAGGGCGTGCATTCGTCCAGCTGCATGACGATGTCCGAGTTCAGCACGGTCTGGATCTGCATGCTGACTTCGGGCGACATGAACAGCTTGTCGCCGTTGACCGGGCTGGCGAAGTGCACGCCTTCCTCGGTGATCTTGCGCATGGCGCCCAGGCTCCAGACCTGGAATCCGCCCGAGTCGGTGAGGATGGGCTTGTCCCACTTCTCGAAGCCGTGCAGGCCGCCGAAGCTCTGCATGATGTCCAGCCCCGGGCGCATCCACAGGTGGAAGGTGTTGCCCAGGATGATCTGCGCGCCCATCTCCTGCAGGCTGCGCGGCATCACGCCCTTGACGGTGCCATAGGTGCCCACGGGCATGAAGATGGGTGTCTGCACCACGCCGTGGTTGAGCGTGAGCTGGCCGCGGCGCGCGTGGCTGGAGGGATCGGTCTTGAGCAGGTCGAATTGCAGCATAGCCCTCCATTGTCCCAGATGGCCGCATGTGCGTGTCGGACGCGCCGGGACTGCCCCCGGAGCCCGTCTGGCTTAGCCGGCCCGCGTCTACACTGGGGTGGTTGCGATTCGCCAGCTACAAAAAAGGAGGTCCGCATGCTGAAGATCATGATTGCCGTCGATGGGTCCGAGCCCTCGCTGGATGCCGTGCACCACGCCATCTCCCTGGTGCGCCAGGGCCTGCAGGCGCATTTCGTGCTGGCCCATGTGCAGCAGGAAGCCTCGCTGTTCGAGCTGGCCACGCAGGACTCGGACATGATCGCCGCCGCCAGCGTGGACGCCGGCATGCACCTGGTGGCGCCGGCCGTGGCCCTGGTGCGGGCGGCCGGCATTTCCTACGAGGTGGAGATCGGCCTGGGCGAGCCCGCCGCCGCGCTGGCCGACATTGCCGAGAGCACGGGCTGCGAGCAGATCATCATCGGCGCACTGGGCCAGGGCGGCCTGCGGCGCGTGCTGATCGGCTCGGTCTCGCGCGAGGTGGCGCGCAACAGCCGGCTGCCTGTGACCATCGTCAAGCATGCCGAGCCGCAAGATGAAGAAGGGGAAGAGGACCTGGGTCCCGAGTGAGGTGGTGCCGGGCGCGCGCGGGCTCAGGCAGCCCGCCGTTGCTGGCCCTGATGGGATTGGTGCCGGCCTGCATGGGCGCCGTAAGCTCCGTAGGCACCATGAGCGTGCGCATGCGCGTGGGGTTGCAGCTTGCCGTGCGGCAGGCTGGCCAGGCGCTGGAACATGCGGCGGCAGTAGCCGCGTATGCCCAGGCATTTGTTGATCTCATCCACCGGCAGGGGCCCGGAGACCACGACGATGCTGTCGGCCTGGTCCCAGTCGCCGGCCGCGCGCAGCCGCCTGCGCGTGCACAGCGCCCAGGCATGGATGCGCGTGGGCGAGCCATGCTCATGGACCTGACCCGTGACCAGGTCGAAGGCAATGGCCACCAGCTCGGTCCTGAGCCGGCAGCGGCGCTCGCCCGTGATGGCACTGGGCGTCTCGCGCATGTCGTACAGGCAGTAACTGCCGGCCTTGAGCTGGTATTGCAAATCCATGGCGGACCTCCGCGGTTCGTTCTGGGGCGGGTTCCGGGCCTGCCTGAAAAGGCCCGGGGCATCGGCGCATTCTGACGCATGGCCCCGGCCGCTGGCAATGCAGCCAGCGGGACGGGGCTTCCCCGCGAAGGGCAAGCGGCAAAGCGTGCCCCGCGAGGGCCGGTCTTCTAGAAGTCCAGAAGGCTGAAGCCCACGCTGAGCACGGTGCGCTTGTAGTTGTAATCGATCAGGCTGTCACCGTATCCGCTGAAAAGCTGGACATGCAGGCGCAAATTGCTCTTGCCACCGTTCCATCCTTCGCCTAGGGTGCGCAGCCATTCGACGCGGCCCGAGCCGCGGCCCTGGCCCAGCGAGCCGCGCGCAGTGAAGCCCAGATAGTTCTGCGCATTGACGTTCCAGCCCAGTTTCACCTCGCCCCGGCCGATGTAGTCCTGGATGCGCGGGTTGTCGTCGTGCTCGGCGCTTTCGCGGATGCGCTGCCAGGCCTTGGCGTGCAGCTGCCAGCGGTTGTCCAGCTCGAAGCCGGTCATCAGATACCAGCGGTTCCAGCTGCGCGACAGCGGATCGCTCTGGCCGTTGGACTGGTGCACCAGGCCCACGCCGCTGTAGCGCCAGCGCCAGCCGAAGGGCAGCCGGGCATCGGTGGGGTAGACGTAGAAGATCTCGGGCTCGTGGTCCGTGTTGCGGAAGGGCCGCGAGATGGCGGGGCTGAACAGCTGCCAGTACGACTGCTGGGTGTAGCCGACCCACAGCGAGTCCTTGCCCGCCGAGGTGCTGCTGGTCAGCAGGCCCTGGGCGACCTTGGTGCGCACGGACAGCTGCACGCGCATTTCCTCGGTCTTGTAGGGCTGCGACTGCGCAGGGTCCTTGCCGGGCGTGGTGGGCTGCCGGTTGACATGGTCGGCCGTCACCACGGACACGGACATGGGCCGGTAGCCGCGGAAGCTGAAGGTGCCGCAGTCGCTGCCCGGTTCCAGCTCGAAGTAGCGCGACAGCTCGCTGTAGCGCGGGTCGCGGCAGCCGCCGTTGGTGGGGGTGGTGGGCAGCGCCAGGCCCTGGCCGCTGTCGGCCGTCACCACGGGGGCGGGTGTGGGCAGGGCGCCAGGATCGGCTGCGGCGCTGGCTGCCGGAGCACTCCAGCCGGTGGCCGGCGGCGCGGTCAGCGGTTGCTGCTGCTGGGCCCAGGTGTCGAAGCAGGCCAGGCGAGACTGGTTGTCCGTGGTGGCGGCGCACTGGCGCCAGGCGTCCTCGGACAGGGGGCGGGGCGCGGTCTGCGCCTGGGCGCCGAGCCAGGGCGTGGCGCCCAGTCCCATGGCCAGGGCCCACTGCAGGGGTGTCGGCGTGCGGCTTGGGCGCTTGCGGCGATCCAGGTGTGTAGGAGTCGTCATGGCTTGGGTCCGGTGATGGAAGGAGCGAAGAGTAAGGGGTAATGAGTGAAGAGGGGGCAGGGGGCTCGTGTGCAGGCTCGGGGGCCGGTCACGGCGCGAGCTTGCGCAGCACGAAGGGCCGGGGCGCCGCATCGTCGCCTTCGATGAAGTTGCCGCGGATCTCGCGGGCGCAGCTGCCTTCGACGACATCGCCCAGCCAGGTGGCGGTGATGCGCTTGCCGTCGGCGCTTTCTTCCAGCGTGATGTGGTCATCGGCCACGTCGCCGACCATGGGGCGGGTGTCTGCGCCGCGCGCAATCGTGCCCTTGACGTTGCCCTTCCACTGGGGGTGCGGCCCCAGCTGCAGGCGCACGGGCTGGGACTGGCCTTCGACGGTTCCCGTCCATTCGCCCTGCAGCTGGCTGTCCTTCATCTCCTCGTCGTCGAGACATGGGGCGTGTGGCAGGGCGGTGGCAGCGCGGGCGGCCTTGGGCGCGGCCTGGAGGGTGGGCCGGGTGGTGGTCTGCAGGTCCGTGCTGGAGCAGGCGGTGGTCACGGCCACCAGCGCCAGGCTGAGAACGGGGCGGTAAAAACGCATGCGGTGTCTTTCTGGAATCAGGAGTCGGCGGGCGTGGACTGCTGTGCCTTGAGGGCGAACTCGGCGCGCAGCTGGCGCAGCTTCTCGCGCGGGTCCTCGCGCGAGGTGGCGGCGTCCAGGCCCATTTCCTTGATGAAGCGGCTGGGCAGGGTGGAGACCATCTCGCGCCCCTTCTTGCGGCGCTTGGTCCAGCTCACGGCCAGAGAGCGGCGGGCGCGCGTGATGCCCACGTACATGAGGCGGCGCTCTTCCTGCAGGCGCTGGGCGGTTTCGTCGCTGACCTTCTGCTGGCGGCCGTTGTCGTCGTCGAGCTTGAAGGGCAGCATGCCCTCGGTCACGCCCACCAGCATCACATGCGGCCATTCCAGGCCCTTGGAGGCGTGCAGGGTGGACAGGATGACCATGTCCTGCTCCTTCTCGCGCTCGCTGATGGTGGACAGCAGGGCGATGTTGCGCGCCACTTCCAGCAGGCTCTTGACCTCGGTGTGCGTGGTCGTGCCCGCCGCATCCTCGATCTGGCCGCCGGCGCGCTGGGCCATCCAGTCGCAGAACTCCAGCACGTTGCTCCAGCGCGCGGCGGCGACCGATTCGCTGTCCTCGCTGTCGTAGAGGTACTGCTCGTAGCCGATCTCCTTGAGCCAGTCGAGCATGAAGCCGCGCGACTGCTCGGCGCCCAGCGTGTGGCGGGCGCGGTATTCGAGGTCGTTGATGTAGCGGCCGAACTCCAACAGGCTGTCATGCGCCTTCTTGGGCAGGGCCGCTTCCAGCATGTGCGCGAACAGGGCGCCGAACATGCTGAGCTTGTGCTGCGAGGAAAACTCGCCCAGCTTGCCCAGCGTGGTGTGGCCTATGCCGCGCCTGGGCGTGCCGATGGCGCGAAGGAAGGCGGGGTCGTCGTCGTTGTTGATCCACAGCCGGAACCAGGCGCACAGGTCCTTGATCTCGGCGCGGTCGAAGAAGCTGGTGCCGCCCGAGACCTTGTAGGGAATGCTGGCCTTGCGCAAGGCCTTCTCGAAGGGCTTGGCCTGGTGGTTGGCACGGTAGAGGATGGCGAAATCCTTCCAGTCCGGCGGCGGGTTGCTGGCCGCTCGCAGGCTCTGGATGCGGGCGACGGCGCGCTCGGCCTCGTGCTCCTCGGTGTCGCAGTCCACGATGCGCACAGGCTCGCCCTCGCCCAGCTCCGAGAACAGCGTCTTCGGATAGAGCTTGGGGTTGGGCTGGATGACGTTGTTGGCCGCGCGCAGGATGGCCGAGGTGGAGCGGTAGTTCTGCTCCAGCTTGATCACCTTGAGCTGCGGGAACTCCACCGGCAGCTTCTTGAGGTTGTCCAGCGTGGCGCCGCGCCAGCCGTAGATGCTCTGGTCGTCGTCGCCCACGGCGGTGAAGTGGGCGCGGCTGCCCACCAGCATCTTGAGCAGCTCGTACTGCGTGGCGTTGGTGTCCTGGTATTCGTCCACCAGCACATGGCCCAGCAGGCGCTGCCATTTCTCGCGCACTTCGATGTGGTTCTTGAGCAGGCGCATGGGCATGCCGATCAGGTCGTCGAAATCCACGCTCTGGTAGGCGGTCAGGCGCTCTTCGTAGCGCTGCATGATCAGGGCCGTGCTGCGCTCGTTGTCGTCCTGGGCCATGGCCAGGGCCTTGCGGCTGTCCCAGCCGGCGTTCTTCCAGTTGCTGATGGTCCACTGCCACTGGCGCGCCGTGGCCAGGTCGGTGGTGCCGCCCGAGCAGTCCTTGAGGATGCCCGTCACGTCGTCGGCGTCCAGGATGCTGAACTGGGGCTTGAGGCCCAGCACATGGCCGTCCTCGCGCACCATGCGCACACCCAGGGCGTGGAAGGTGCACACCAGCACGTCCTTGGCCTGGCGGCCGATGAGGCCGGCCGCGCGCTCGCGCATTTCGGCCGCGGCCTTGTTGGTGAAGGTGATGGCCGCGATGCGGCGCGGCGCCATGCCCATCTCGATCAGGCGCCCGATCTTGTGCGTGATCACGCGTGTCTTGCCCGAGCCCGCGCCGGCCAGGACCAGGCAGGGGCCTTCGGTGTAGTGGACGGCCTGGAGCTGGGCCAGATTGAGTCCTGCGGACATGGGTGCGTTGCGCGGGGAAAGGCGTGAAAGTGAGGGAAGCGGGAGCATACCGCTTCGGGGATCGTGGCCATCAGGCCAGGTGTAAGCACCCTTGGAATTCGGCGACAAATCTCGCGGCCACTCTGGTCCGTACTGTGGCGGCGTTGGTCTAAATAGAAAAGTTCACATTAAATCAAGTGAGTAATGTGTAAAAACTATCCAAAATATCAGCCTTCGCCGATGTTCTGTCACGGGCGAATCTGGTTTGTCCATTTCAGTTCCTATCCGGTGAGGTGTCAAAGATGGCTCGCACTACAGACGAGATCGGCCTGGCTGCCGAGCTGTGGTCTCCTCTGCTCAAGCAGCGTTTCGAGGCATTGTTCGCCGTGGCGTCCCGCAAGTCGCTGCGCGGCTGGCGGCAGGTGCCCCTGGTCAGCGCCCAGGTGCTGGTCGTCGATGGCAACATGCCCGCGCCCGAGGCTGCAGGGTGGATGCCCTGCGTGGTCTACGTGGGTGGAGTGCCCCAGGGACAGCACCTGGAGCGCACGCAGCAGCGCCTGGCCACCTATCTGGACATGAATTTCACGCTGTCCGACCTGATCGACATGCTGGACCGGGCGGCCGTCTTCCTCATGGACTGGACGGTGCGCCAGCAGGTGGCGACGTCGCATACGCTGGCGCGGGCGCTGGACGACCTGCAGCAGCAGGGCGTGGACTGCCGCTACCGCTTCCAGCTCAAGGCCTGGGTGGCGCTGCCCGCGCCGTGGAACAACTCCGAATGCCTGCGTGCCCTGGCCATGCTGTGCCGTGGCCCCATGGAGGTGGCCCTGTTGTGCGAGCACAGCGGCATGCAGGCCCGCGCCGTGGCCGAACTGCTGCGCCATCCCCGGCTGCGCAGCCTGCTGGAGTGCAGCCTGCGGCCCGCGCGCGAAGACGATCTCCCGCCGCTGCGCCGCAGCCGCGCACAGGCGTCCGACACGGTGCCCGGCCTGCCGCGCCAGTGGGTGCAGAAGCTGGCCGGATGGATCCGGCGCGGAGGAGTGGCATGAGCCTGTGGATGAACGCGCAGCCTGCTGCCGGGTTGGTACGGGTGAGCCTGGTGGGCCCCATGGGCATAGGCAAGACCACGGCGCTGCGCAGCCTGTGCGGCGCGTTGATGGCGGCGGCGGATGTGCCCAATCTGGACCGGGCCTCCCATTCCAAGGAATTCACCACGGTGGGTGCCGAGTTCGGCGAGATCGACCTGGGCGGTGGAGAGCGGCTGCAGCTGGTGGGCAGCCCGGGGCAGGAACGCTTCGACTTCGTGCGCCGCTGGGTGCTCAATGCCTCGGTGGGCGTGCTGCTGATGGTGGATGTCTGCGACGCCCGCGCACCGGACTACGCGGCGCAGTGCCTGGCCGAGATCGCCTCCTTGGAATCCGAGCCCCTGGTGGTGGTGGTCAGCTGCCGTGATGCCAGCGAGCAACAGCAGGAAGCATTCAGCAGCGCCTTGGCGGACAGAGGTCACGGTATAGTGCCTGTCATCCAGGCGGACCCCCGTGACCGGCAGCAGTTGCTGGATGCGCTGGGGGTGCTCGTTTCCTTGCTTTCCTTGCAAAGTCAGGCATGAAGACACCAACGCTTCCCCGGATTCCTCCCTCTCTGATCGAAGCTGGCAGCGATGTGCTCCACCGCGTGGTGGCGCCCCTGGAGGGCGTGCACATCGCCTTGCTGTGCACGCCTGACGGCTTCGAGATCACCTCCCTGCGGGTCAGGAGCGAACTGCCGACAGAGCGCCTGTCGGCCATGGCGGGCTCGCTCATGGCCATGGCCAGGGCCGTGGCCACCGAGATAGGCCACAAGTCCTGCCGGCGGCTGACCTTCGAGACCGAGCTGGGCACCGTCCTCTTTCAGGCCGTGGCCGGCAACCAGCCGGCCATCCTGTGCATGGTGGTCGATCAAAGCGCCCTGCTGGGCCGCGCGCTGTGGGCGGCGGGCGAAGTGGCCTCCGAACTGTCCCGTTCCTGATCCGCGGCATCCGCTGCAGAAGTTTGGTTTTCTCCCCCCCGAGGAGCGGGCGCGGTGGTCCATCGCACAGCCTGCCCTTGCTATTTGAAAAGGTGGCATATGGCTTCGATACATGATTCTCTGAACGGCCTGCTGGGCATCGATGGCGCCCTGTGCGCGGCCCTGGTGGACAGCACCAGCGGCATGCTCATGGGCAGCGTGGGCTCCGGCCTCGACATGGAGCTGGCCGCTGCCGGCAACACGGAGGTGGTGCGCGCCAAGCTCAAGACCATGCGCATGCTCAAGCTCGATGACGCCATCGACGACATCCTGATCACCCTGACGCACCAGTACCACATCATCCGGCCCGTGGCCGCCCATGAAGGTGTGTTCTTCTACCTGGTGCTGGACAAGAGCCGCTCCAATCTGGCGCTGGCCCGCCGCAAGGTGCAGGACGTCGAGAAGGACCTGGCGCTGTAAGCGCACGCGCTTGTTGCGCTCACGCCCGACCTGCCGGATGCGGATTCCGGCAGGTTTTTTTTCGCCCGGCGTCCGCGCGGTGACACGGGCGCGCGGCAGCGGCACCGGCTTGCTGCCAGAATCGCCGCGTGCTGTCCGTCCTGCTGATCACCTTCCCCTTCTTCGCGCTTGTGGCCTGCGGCTTTGCGGCCACCTGGCGTGGCGTGCTGCCGCAGGCGGCGATACCGGGGCTCAACGCCTTCGTGCTGTATTTCGCGCTGCCCTGCATGCTGTTCCGCTTTGGCGCGCAGACGCCGATTGCCCAGCTGCTGGATGTGGGCGTCTCCGTGGTCTACCTGCTGTGCGCGCTGCTGATGGTGGGCGCCACCGTGGCGCTGACCGTGCGGCGCGTGGGCTGGAACGATGCGGCCTTTGGCGCGCTGGTGGCGGCCTTTCCCAACACCGGCTTCATGGGCGTGCCCATGCTGGTGGCGCTGCTGGGCGAGCGTGCCGCAGGCCCGGTCATCGTCACCATGGCCATCGACATGGTGGTGACCACCTCGCTGTGCATTGCGCTGTCGCGCCTGGGGCTGCCGGGCGGGCATGGCGTGTCCGTGGCGCTGCGCAGGGCGTTTGCCGGCATGGCCGCCAATCCCATGCCCTGGGCCATCGTGCTGGGTGGCGTGGCCTCGGCGGCAGGCTGGACGCTGCCCGGCCCCATCGACCGCACCGTGGCCATGCTGGCGGGCGCGGCCTCGCCCGTGGCGCTGTTCACCATTGGCGCCGTGCTGGCGCGCTCGCAGATGAACAGCCACGAGCGCGTGGCTGCGCGCGACTACGTGCCCATTGCGCTGGCCAAGCTGCTGGTCCACCCGCTGCTGGTCTGGGCCGTGGCCCGCGCGGCCATGGCGCTGGGCCTGCCGCTCGGTGAAGAGGCCTTTGTGGCGCTGGTGCTGCTGGCCGCGCTGCCCAGCGCCAGCAATGTCTCGCTGCTGACCGAGCGCTTCGGGGCGCACGGCGGGCGCGTGGCCCGCATCATCCTGGTGTCCACGGTGCTGGCCTTCCTGAGCTTCTCGGGCGCCGTGGCGCTGATGACCTGAGCGGGCACCGGGCACACCTGAGCGGCAGGCCCGGGCCGCATGGGCATGCTGGCGCTCACTACAATCCCGCCCATGTTTTTTCACCACCTCGACGGGATCGCATGAAATCCTCCCCCTCTGCCCCGGCAGGCGTTCCCACGGGCGCGGCCCTGCTCTGGATGGTGACGCTGGCCTGCCTGCTCTGGGCCCTGGTGTCCTGGCTGGCCAATGGCAATCTGGACGGCTACCACGACATGCTGGAGAACTATGCCTGGGCCCAGCCGCTGCAGCTGGGCACGCACAAGCATCCGCCGTTCTTCGCCTGGGTGGTCGGCCTGTGGTTCATGGTGTTCCCGCAGAACGACGGTTTCTATCGCCTGCTGTCCTATGCCAATGTGGGCGTGGGCATCTGGGGCGTCTACGTGCTGGGCAGGCGCCTGGGGCTGGCGCGCCTGGCGCCGCTGGGCGCGGCCCTGTTGCTGTGGTGCTTTCCGTATACGACGCTGGCCGGCAAGTTCAACGCCAACAGCCAGCTGCTGTCCCTGTGGCCCTGGGCGGCGGCCCTGCTGCTGGCCAGCTGGCAGGAAAAGGGGGCGCGCGGCGTGGCCTTCAGCGTGGCGCTGGGCGTGGTCTCGGCCGCCTGCATGCTCAGCAAGTACTACAGCGGCGTGTTCCTGGCCGGTTTCCTGCTGCCCATCTTCCTGGTGCGTGAAGGGCGCCAGTGGCTGCTCACTCCCCGGCCCTACGTGGCGCTGGCAGCCTTTGGCCTGGCGCTGGCGCCGCATGTGGCCTGGATTGCCCACCACCAGTGGGTGACGCTGGGCTATGCCATGGACCAGGGCGGCGGGCAGGTGGTATGGGGCTATGTGCTGCGCTTTGCGCTGGCGCCCATCTTCTACTGGCTGCCGGCCTGGCTGGCCGTGTGCCTGGTGTATGGCTTCATGCAGGCCCGCCAGCAAGGCGGCGGCTGGCTGCGCTGGAGTGCGCGTTTCCTGCGCCGCAGCTGGTGCTGGCAGGGGCGCGGCGACACGCTGTTCTGGCTGGCCCTCATGCCCTGGCTTGCGACGCTGGGCTTTGGCGCCACCGGCGTGGTGGAGCTGTCCACGCCCTGGGCCATTCCCATCGGCTATGCCTTCGTGCTGCTGTGGCTGCGCAACCTGGACGCCGAGGCGCCCGCCGTGACGCAGGCCGCCCTGGCCGCGCTGCGCCGCGCCTGGTGGCCTAGCCTGGCCGTGGTGCTGGTGATTGGCGTGGCCGCGGGTTGGGGCAATGCGCGCAAGAGCAGCTCCGACTACTACCGCCCTGCGGCCGATGCGGCGCAGGCCATCGTGCTGTCCTGGAACCAGCGCCACCCGCAGCAGCCGCTGCAGTGGGTGGGCGGCGACTGGGCGGAAAACGCCATGCTGTCCTTCTATGCCCAGCCGCATCTGCGCACCATTCCCGGCCTGCCCGACAGCGAATATGCGCGCGTGCTGGCGCTGCCGGACTGGCGCCAGCAGCCCGGGCTGCTGCTGTGCCCGCGCGGCCCGGTGGCCAGCGAGCCCGGCCCGACCGCGAAATCGCGCGACTGCGAGCAGCAGGCGCAGGCCTGGCTGGCGAAGCTGGGCCTGCCGCAGGAGGCGCGTGTGCTCACGGTGCAACGCTCGGGCTGGCGTTTTCCTCGGCCCAGTCCCTATGCCTATGCGGTTTTTGACGTGTTGCCGCGCGCGGGCAGCCAGCCCGCTGACAATGCTGGTCTATGACCGAATTGCATGCTGACATTGCTCCGGCCGCTCCCAAGGGGATGCTGCCGCGCCCCCCGCTGCGGCTGAGCTGCGTGGTGCCAGCCCACAATGAAGAGGGCAACCTGGAGGCGTTCCTGCGCGCCCTGGACGCGACGGTGCGCACGCTGACGCCCGACTACGAGCTGATCGTCGTCAACGACGGCAGCCGTGACGCCACGCACGAGATCGCACTGCGCATGGCCCAGGAACTGCCCGTGCGCTACCTGGCGCTGTCGCGCAACTTCGGCAAGGAGGCGGCGCTGTCGGCCGGCATAGACCATGCGCGCGGCAACGCCGTCGTGCTGATCGACGCCGACTTCCAGCATCCGCTGGAGATGCTGCCCCAGATGTGCGAGCTGTGGCAGTCCGGCTACGACATGGTCTATGGCGTGATCGCCGACCGGGGCGCCGAAAGCGGCGCCAAGCGGGTGGGCACCAACCTGTTCTACCGGCTCATGAATGCCGGCAACCTGGTGAAGATCCCGCCCAATGCCGGCGACTTCCGCTGGCTGGACCGCTGCGTGGCCGACGCGCTCAAGGCCCTGCCCGAGAGCCACCGCTTCATGAAGGGCCTGTACGCCTGGGTGGGCTTCAAGGCTGCGGCGCTGCCGTTCGTGCCGGCCGACCGCACGGCCGGGGCGTCCAGCTTCAATTTCCGGCGCCTGGGCTCGCTGGCCCTGCTGGGTCTGACCTCGTTCACCACCTTGCCGCTGCGCGTGTGGAGCGTGGTGGGCGGGATCATCTCGCTGGCGGCCCTGCTCTACGGCCTGTGGATCACCATGGAGACGCTGATCTTCGGCAACCCGCTGGACGGCTGGCCCACGCTGGCGGCCAGCATCATGCTGTTCTCGGGCGTGCAGCTGATGTCCATCGGCATCCTGGGCGAGTACATCGGCCGCATCTACGACGAAGTCAAGCGCCGTCCCACCTACCTGCTGGCGCGCGACGAAGACCGCAGCCCGCTGGCGCCACGGGACTAGCCATGCACGACGTGATCGCACAGCTGCGCCGCCTGCCGCAGGCGCTGCAGTTCGTGCTGGTAGGGGGCTGCGCGGCCGCCACGCACCTGGCCGTGGTCGCCCTGCTGGTGCAACGGGTGGGCATGGCGCCGCTGCATGCCAACGTGCTGGCCTTTCTCGTGGCCTTCGTGGTCAGCTACAACGGCCATGCGCTGTTCACCTTCGTGCAGGCCGGGGCGCAAGGCTGGGCCGTGGCCGGCAAGTACTTCGCCGTGGCCTGCGCCTCCTTCGTGGCCAACGAGCTGCTGTACTGGGTGGCCCTGCACTGGCTGCACTGGCACTACTTCTGGAGCCTGGCCCTGGTGCTGGTGCTGGTGGCGGTGGGCACCTTCGTCTTCGCCAAGTTCTGGGCCTTTGCGGCCCCCGGCCGCAAGGAATCCTCATGAACACCGTACCTGCCAGAAACAACGGGGAGAAGGCCTTGGCCAGAACCGTCGTCCTGTGCGCCGACGACTATGCGCTGCACCCCCTGGTCGATGAAGCCGTGGAGCAGCTCACGCTGCAGGGCCGGCTGTCGGCCACCAGCTGCATGACCACCTCGCCGCACTGGAGGCAGGCCGCCAGGCGCCTGCCCGCGCTGCGCCCGCGCCTGTCGCTGGGCCTGCACTTCAACCTGACCGAAGGCCACGGCCTGCAGCCCGCCGCCGGCATCGGTGCCGTGATCGCGCGCGCCTATGCCGGCGCACTCGGCGGCACCGCCATGCGCGACGCCTGGCGCCGCCAGCTCGACGCCTTCGAGGACGCGCTGGGCATGGCCCCCGACTTCATCGACGGCCACCAGCACGTGCACCAGCTCCCCGGCGTGCGCGCCGCGCTGGTGCAGGAATTACGCCAGCGCTATGGCGACAACGCCGACGACCTGCCCTGGGTCCGCTCCACCACCCCGGCCGGCCAGCTCTGGCGCGACCCCAAGGCCGCCATCATCGCCTTGCTGGGCGGCTGGACCACCACCCGCCGCCTGCGCCGCCAGGGCGTGCCGCTCAACCACGGCTTCGGCGGCGTCTACGCCTTCGACCAGCCCACGCCCGAAGGCTATGGCCGCCACATGGCCCAATGGCTGACCCAGCTGCAGCCCGGCAGCCTCATGATGTGCCACCCCGCCACCGCCCCCGTCCAGGGCGACGCCATAGGCGCCCAGCGCGCCGTGGAATACGCCTACCTGCGCTCCGACGCCTTCGCCCAGGCCCTGGAACAAGCGCACTGCCACATCGCCCAAGGCCCCCTCACCCCGCTGTTCACATCGAACTAGCCAGCGGCAATAGAAAAAGCCCGGCCAAAAATGACCGGGCTTTCAGGGCGCAACGCAAAAAACGACGCACCCCAAGGCGAGAGACACCGAGGAAGGGCCGCCCCGCACCGAGGGTGTCGTCCCCCTCCCCCGCGAAGCGGGTAGAGAGGGGGAAGGCGCGCCAGCGCCTCAGGGGGTGCTTTATCAGTACTCCCAGAAGATGCGCTGCAGCTGCTTCGTGTCCTGCGTCTTGGTCAGGGCCACGGCGGCCAGCAGGCGCGCCTTCTGCGGGTTCAGGTCATGGGCGACGACCCAGTCGTACTTGTCATCGGGCTGCTCGGCATTGCGCAGCACGAAGCCGGCCGGCACGCGCGAGCTGCGCACCACGATCACGCCCTTTTGGCGCAGTTCATTGAGCTTGGGCACGATGCGGTCGGCCACCGAGCCATTGCCCGTGCCTGCATGCACGATGGCCTTGACGCCGGCCTTGCCCAGCGCGTCGATGGCCGTGGCGGGCACGTTGCCGTAGCCATAGACGATGTCCACGGCGGGCAGGTCGGTGATCTGCTCGATGTTGAACTCGCTGCCCCTGGTGTGGCGCTTGACGGGGGCGCGGAACCAGTAGGTCTTGCCCTCGACCACCATGCCCAGCGGGCCCCACTGGCTGGCGAAGGCATTGGTCTTGATGTTGGTGAGCTTGGCGACATCGCGCGCGGAGTCGATGTTGTCGTTCATGCTGACCAGCACGCCCTTGCCCGCCGAGTCCTTGGACGCGGCCGTGGCCACGGCGCCCAGCAGGTTCAGCGCGCCGTCGGCCGAGATGGCCGTGCCGGGGCGCATGGAGCCGACCACGACGATGGGCTTGTCGGTGGGCACCACCAGGTTCAGGAAATAGGCGGTTTCCTCCAGCGTGTCCGTGCCGTGGGTGACGACGATGCCGTCCACGCCGGGCTGCTTGGCCAGCTCGTTGACGCGGCGTGCCAGCGTCAGCAGTTCCTTGTTGGTGAAGCTCTCGGAGGCGATCTGGAAGACCTGCTCGCCGGACACGTTGGCGATGTTGCTCAGCTCGGGCAGGCCGGCCAGCAGCTTGTCCACGGGCACCTTGGCGGCCGTGTAGGTGGCGCTGTTGACGGCGCTGGCGCCCGCACCGGCAATGGTGCCGCCTGTGGCCAGGACGACCACGTTGGGCTTGCCGGCCTGTGCGGTGGGAGCGGGTGCAGGGGCGGCGGCCGTGGCGGGCGCAGCGGCTGCGGGGGCCTGGCTGGCGCCGGGCTGGGACGCGCAGCCTGCCAGCGCAAGCGCGACGGCCATCAAGGTCATACGGAAGGGGGTGAACGGCATGTATCGCTCCTGGAAAGGCATTGAATGATCCAGCCTTGTGGGCTGAATGCGGCACGATGCAATAAACATGCCCCGCCTGCATCAGCGCAAATCCCGATGGGAGCCGCGCTGCGAATGCGCTAAAAGCGCTTCCGAAAAAGGAGCGGTGAACGCTTTGCGGGATTGCGCCCAAGGCCTGAAAGGCTTGAGGTTTTTTGGGGCCGTTCCAAAGGCCGTGCCGCGCTCAGATGGCCAGCGGGTCCACGTCCACCAGCCAGCGCACCAGGGCGCGGTGCCCGGGCTGTGCCCTGATCCAGTGCAGGTGCGCCTGCCAGGCCCAGAGAAAGCGCAGCAGGGCGGGCCGCTGGGCCGACTCGATCAGCATCTGCGCGCGCTCTACATTGGCCACGCGCTGCACGGACATGGGAATGGGCGGGTAGAGAAACACATCGTCCACATGGGGCAGGCCGGCCTGGCGGGCGGCCTCGGCCGCAGCGGCCAGGAAGGCCTGGGCGGCTTCCTGCGTGCGCGCATCGGCCCGCACGATGGCCTGGAAGGCGAAGGGCGGCATGCCCGCATCGCGCCGCTCGCGCAACTGGCGCGCGGCGAAGGCCGGGTAGTCGTGCGAGCGCAGCGCGGTGTAGACGGGGTGGGACGGGTCGTGCGTCTGTATCCACATCTCCGGGTGGCTGCCCTGGGCGGCCACGTAGTGCGCGTCGCGCCCTGCGCGGCCGGCGGCCTGCATCAGCAGGCTGAACAGGCGCTCGGGCGCTCGGTAGTCGCTGGAGAAAAGAGCGCTGTCGGGCTGCACGGCGGCCACCAGGGTGATGCGCCGGAAGTCATGGCCCTTGGCCACCATCTGGGTGCCAACCAGCACGTCGATGTCGCCCGCATGCACCTGGGCCAGTTGCTCCTCCAGCGCGCCCTTGGCGCGCGTGGTGTCGGCGTCGATGCGCGCCACGCGGGCGGGCTCGCGGTCGGGGCGCTGCACATTGCGCAGCAGGCGGGCCAGTTCTTCCTCCAACTGCTCCGTGCCCTTGCCCAGCGGCAGGATGTCGGGATTGCCGCAGCCGGGGCAGGCCATGGGCACGCGCTGAGTGTAGCCGCAGTGGTGGCAGCGCAGCGTGCGGTCGGCCTTGTGGAAGACCTGGTGGGCGCTGCAGTGCGGGCAGTCGCTTTTCCAGCCGCAATCGGCGCAGAACAGCACGGGCGCGAAGCCGCGGCGGTTGAGCAGCACCAGGCTTTGCTCGCCGCGCTGCACGCGCTCGGTGATGGCATCGATCAGCGGCGGCGAGAACACGGCCTTGCGCGGCTGCTGGCCCATGTCCACCAGGCGCACGCGCGGCAGGGCGGCCGCGCCGATGCGGCTGGGCATGTGCAGGCGCAGGTAGCGGCCGCCCTGCGGCTCGTCGGCATTGGGCGGGCGGCTGGCGTGCCAGCTCTCCAGCGACGGCGTGGCACTGCCCAGGATGACCTTGGCGCCGGTATCGCGCGCGCGCCAGATGGCCAGGTCGCGCGCCGAGTAGCGTGCGCCTTCCTGCTGCTTGTAGCTGGCGTCGTGCTCCTCGTCCACCACGATCAGCGACAGGCCCGGCAGGCTGGCGAAGACCGACATGCGCGTGCCCAGCACGATGCGCGCCACGCCGGTGTGCGCGGCCAGCCAGCTCTTGAGCCGCTGGGGGTTGGTCATTGCGCTGTGCATGCTGACCACGCAGGCGGCGCCGTACTGCGGCGCGAAGCGCTCCGTGAAGCGCTGCTCCAGCTGGGGCGTGAGGTTGATCTCGGGCACCATCACCAGCACCTGGGCGCCGGGGTCGGCGTCCAGTGCGGCCTGGGTGGCTCTCAGATAGACCTCGGTCTTGCCGCTGCCCGTGCTGCCGAAGAGCAGAAAGGGGCCGGGATGGGCGGCGATCTGCGTGAAGACGTCGGCCTGCTCGGCGCTGAGGACGATGGGGGGAATGTCTGCGGCGGCCGGGGCCTGTGCGAGCGCTGATACAGGCGCTGGTGCAGGCGCACTGCCAGGCGCCTGTTGCGCCTGTTCCTCTTTTGCAGCCTTGGCCGCTCTCTTCGCTGCGGCCTTGGTCGGCCTGAGCCGGCGCGCCAGTTGCTCGGCCGTCATCTCGCGCAGTTGAGGGGGCAGGGCCGTCACGGCGATTTCGCCCACGCTGCGCTGGTAGTAGTAGGCGGCGAAGGCCACCAGCCGGCGCCAGGCGGCCGGCAGCGGCGCAATGCCCTGCAGCACGGCGGCGACGGGGCGCAGCTCCACGCCTTCGGGCATGGCGGCGGGGCGGGGCGGGGCGTCCCAGACCACGCCCAGCAGGTCCCGGCGACCCAGGGGCACGCGCACCAGGGTGCCCGCCTCCAGGGGCTGGTCGCAGGTGTAGCTCAGCAGTTCGCCCACGGCGCTGTGCGCCGGCGTCTGGACGGCGACATGGACGGTGTGGGCGGGGAGGGACATGCGAATGCGGGAAAGCGGGGCCTGAAAACGCGGGCGCCGCACGGCAGGGCCTGCGGCAACCAAGCCGCCAAGCATAAGCCTTTGGCGCTGCCCGGAGCCTGGGTGCGGCGTTCTACACCAGACGCCCCGGCCGGTGACTGCGGGTTTCTGGGTATATCGTCAATTTCTGTGGATAACTTTGTGGGGATTATTCGGATCTATGGGCATGCACCTGCTTATCCGGCCTTGCCAATCGGTGCATGCTGAAAATGTTGCTATCAAAAAAATTATTCAAAAACAATGGCTTATATCGATATGTCGCCGGCGTGCAGGCGCGGATGACAACTGCAACTCCTAGGGCCTCGCTCGGATTTTTCTGTGCATAAGATGGTCTGTGGCCATCTTGTGCAGCAAGCGGCTGTCGGGTACCCGGCTTGTGGACAGCGGGGCCTTGCCGGGCCGTTGGCGGCCCCGGCAGGGGCCGGCGCTGCGCTGGCGTCCGGCCCTGGGGTTCGGGAGAAGCGGGGGCGGGGAGGCGGCTCGCTCAGCGCTGGCGCAGGGCGCGCGAATGGCTGTGCACGGTCTCCACCAGGGCCGCCACATGCTCGGGCGGCGTGAACTGGCTGATGCCGTGACCCAGGTTGAAGATGTGCGTGGGGCCCGTGGTGGTCCTGTCGGTGTGCGGGGCGCCGAAGCTGTCGAGCACGGCGCGCGCCTGCTCGGCCACGCGCTCGGGCGGTGCGAACAGCACATTGGGGTCGATGTTGCCCTGCAGCGCCTTGCCGGGTCCGCCCACCTCGCCGCCGACGATGGCGCGGGCGCGGGCCAGGTTGGCCGTCCAGTCCAGGCCCAGCACCTCGCAGTCCAGGTCCTTCATGTCGGGCAGCCAGATGCCGCCGCCCTTGGTGAAGACGATGCGCGGCACGTCCTGCCCATCGGCGCCCGTGCGATTGAGTCCGGCCAGCACGCGCTTCGTGTAGGCCAGGCTGAATTCCTGGAAGGCGCCATCGGCCAGCACGCCGCCCCAGCTGTCGAACACCATCACGGCCTGGGCGCCCGCATCGATCTGGGCGTTGAGGTAGGCGGCCACGCTGTCGGCGTTGATGGCCAGGATGCGGTGCATCAGGTCGGGGCGCGCATACATCAGGCTCTTGACCAGGCGGTAGTCGTCGCTGCCCTTGCCCTCGACCATGTAGCAGGCCAGGGTCCAGGGGCTGCCCGAGAAACCGATCAGCGGCACGCGGCCATCGAGCGCGCGGCGGATGCTGGTCACGGCGTCGAACACATAGCGCAGCTTGTCCATGTCGGGCACGGCCAGCTCGGCCACGGCGGCCTCGTCGCGCACCACCTTGGCAAAGCGCGGGCCTTCGCCTTCGGCAAAGGACAGGCCCAGGCCCATGGCGTCGGGCACGGTCAGGATGTCGGAGAACAGGATGGCCGCGTCCAGCGGGAAGCGCTCCAGTGGCTGCAGCGTGACCTCGGTGGCGTAGTCCACGTTGGTGGCCAGGCCCATGAAGCTGCCGGCCCGGGCGCGCGTGGCCTTGTATTCGGGGAGATAGCGGCCCGCCTGGCGCATCAGCCACAGCGGCGTGTAGTCGGTGGCCTGGCGCCGGCAGGCGCGCAGGAAGGTGTCGTTGGTCAGGGGGGCGAAGCTCATGGTGGGCGATTGTCGCCGAGTCGGCTTCGCCAGGCTGTCGCGATGCCCGAGCGGCGCAGGGCGTCTTGCCTCGGGTTAACCCTGGTCAATATCGGCGGCAACGGGCTTTTTGAGGCCGCTACATTGTGCGGCGTGCGTTCCGCACGGGAATCCGTCCATGCAAGGAGAGAGTTTGCGATGCAGCGAAGAACCCTGACCCAGATCCTGGCCCTGGCCCCGGCTGTTTCGGCCGCCAGCTGGCTGGCTGGAAGTGCCACGGCGGCCGAGCCGCTGTTTCCGGGCAAGGCGCCGCTGCGCATCGTCGTCGGCTACCCGCCCGGTGGCGCCACCGACCGCGTGGCGCGCATCGTGGCCGACAAGCTGCAGGCGCGCGTGGGCTCGCCCGTGGTGGTGGAGAACAAGCCCGGCGCGGGCGGCCGCCTGTCGGCCCAGTATGTGAAGAACGCGCCGGCCTCCCAGCCCGCGCTGCTGCTGGCCAACCCGGCCGTGATGCTGGTGGCGCCCCTGGTGTTCCCCGACTCGGGCTACGACCCCGACAAGGACTTCCGCCCGGTCAGCGAGGTCAATCGCTACGAATTCGGCGTGGCCGTGGCCAGTGCCGTGCCCGTCAGGCAGCTGTCGCACCTGCTGGCCTGGCTGCGTGCCAATCCGCAGCAGGCCAACGTGGGCGTGCCGGCCACGGGCAGCCTGCCGCACTTCTTCTCGCTGATGCTGGGCGAGGCCGCCAAGGTCCGGACCGAAACCGTGGGCTACAAGGGCTCGGCCCCGCTGCTGACCGACCTGGTGGGCGGCCAGGTGCCGCTGGCCATCGACACCTTCGACGTGCTGCTGCCCCAGCACGAGGCCGGCAAGATCCGCGTGCTGGCCGTGTCGGGCGAGCGCCGCAGCACCATGGCGCCGGACATTTCCACGCTCAAGGAATCGGGCCTGAACCTGTCGGGCATGGGCTGGAACACCTTGTTCGCGCCGCAGAGCATGGCGCCCGACATTGCCGAGCGCCTGTCGCGCATGGTGCAGGAGATCATGAAGGAGCCCGACACGCGCCAGAAATTCGAGGCCAGCCGGCTCACCCCGGTCTCCAGCAGCAGCGCGCAGACGGCCGAGATGCTCAAGGCCTACCGCGCGCAGTGGACGCCGGTGGTGCAGCGCTCGGGTTTCAAGCCCTGAACCTTCGACAAAAATGGCCCGTGCGGGCCTTTTTTCATCGCCGGGCCGCCCCAAGATGAAAAACGCCCCCTCGGGGGGCAGCGTGGGGGTCATTTTTCATGGGGCCTAGGGGTTTCCTCGGTGCCTGGGCGCTTGTGGTGGAAAGGGTCTGGCGACTAACATTTACCGACCATTCGGTAAATTATGTTTGATCTGCCGCATAAAGACGGCAGACAGGCCACGGAGACTTTCATGCCCCCATCGCTGGTTCTGGTTGAGCAGCAAGACGCCGTCCGCACCCTGGTGCTGAACCGCCCCGACGCGCTCAACAGCTTCAATGCGCAACTGCACGAGCAGCTGCTTTCGGCCCTGGAGCAGGCCGCCGGCGATGCCACGGTGCGCTGCGTGGTGCTCACGGGCGCAGGGCGCGGCTTTTGCGCGGGCCAGGACCTGTCCGACCCCGAGGCCGCGCCCGACCAGAACCTGGGCGACCTGATCGAGCGCCGCTACCAGCCGCTGTGCCTGCGGCTCAAGTCCATGCCCGTGCCTGTGGTGGCCGCCGTCAATGGCGTGGCCGCAGGCGCGGGCGCCAATATCGCGCTGGCCTGCGACCTGGTGCTGGCCGCGCGCTCGGCCAGCTTCATCCAGGCCTTTGCCAAGATCGGCCTGGTGCCCGACTGCGGCGGCACCTGGCTGCTGCCGCGCCTGGTGGGCCGTGCGCGCGCCCTGGGCCTTGCGCTGCTGGGCGACAAGCTGCCTGCGGCCGAGGCCGAACGCATCGGCCTGATCTGGCGCTGCGTGGAAGATGCCGATTTGCGCAGCGAGGCCCAGGCCCTGGCGCAGCGCCTGGCCGCCATGCCGGTGCGGGCCCTGGCGCGCACGCGGGAGGCCATGGACTCGGCCCAACTGCTGGACTACGAACATGCGCTCACGCGCGAGGCGCGCCAGCAGGGCCAGCTGGGCGCGGCCCACGACTACCAGGAGGGCGTGGCCGCCTTCCTGGGCAAGCGGGCTGCCGTGTTCTCGGACCGTTGAGGAGCGGCGCCATGCAAGACACCCATACCCCGGACGAAGCCGCACAGCGCCTGGCCGAACAGGTGCGCGACGGCATGCTGGCACGCGACCGCGCCGCGCAAGGCCTGGGCCTGCGCATCACGGACATCGCGCCCGGCGCGGCGCGCATGGAGATGGCCGTGCGCGACGACATGCTCAACGGCTTCGACATCTGCCACGGCGGCTTCATCACGGCGCTGGCCGACACGGCCTTTGCCTATGCCTGCAATGCGCGCAACGAGATGACGGTGGCCTCGGGCCTGAGCGTGGACTTCGTCGCGCCCGGCCGGCCCGGCGACGTGCTCACGGCCCAGGCCCGAGAAATCTCGCGCGCAGGCCGCACCGGCGTCTATGACGTGCAGGTCACCAACCAGCGCCAGGAAGTGATCGCGCTGTTCCGTGGCCGCTCGCACAGCTTCAAGGGCCGGCCCACCGTGCCCGGCCTGACAGAGCCCGCCTGAAGAGGTCCGCCATGTCCCTGCAGCGCCCCGCCCCCGGCGAACTCGACCCCATCGAAACCGCCAGCCGCGACGAGATCGCCTCGCTGCAGCTGCTGCGCCTGCGCTGGTCGCTGCAGCACGCCTACGACCATGTGCCGCACTACCGCCGCGCGTTCGACGAGAAGGGCGTGCACCCGTCCGACCTGCGCACGCTGTCCGACCTGGCCCGCTTTCCCTTCACCACCAAGAAGGACCTGCGCGAGAACTACCCGTTCGGCATGTTCGCCGTGCCGCGCCAGAAGGTGGCGCGCGTGCATGCCTCCTCGGGCACCACGGGCAAGCCCACGGTCGTGGGCTACACGTTGAAGGACCTGGACAACTGGGCGAACCTGGTGGCGCGCTCCATCCGCGCGGCGGGCGGGCGGCCCGGCGACATGGTGCATGTGGCCTATGGCTACGGCCTGTTCACGGGCGGCCTGGGTGCGCACTACGGCGCCGAGCGCGCGGGCTGCACCGTGGTGCCCATGTCGGGCGGGCAGACCGAAAAGCAGGTGCAGCTGATCCAGGACTTTCGGCCCGACATCATCATGGTCACGCCCAGCTACATGCAGGTGATCGTGGAGGAGATGCAGCGCCAGGGCCTGGACCCGCGCGAGAGCTCTTTGCGGATCGGCATCTTCGGCGCCGAGCCCTGGACCGAGGCCATGCGCCGCGAGATCGAGGGCAAGGCGGGGCTGGACGCCGTGGACATCTACGGCCTGTCCGAAGTCATGGGCCCGGGCGTGGCCAGCGAATGCGTGGAGAGCAAGGACGGACCGGTGATCTGGGAAGACCATTTCTATCCCGAGATCATCGACCCGGATACGGGCGAGGTGCTGCCCGACGGCAGCGAGGGCGAGCTGGTCTTCACGTCGTTGAGCAAGGAAGCCATGCCCATCATTCGCTACCGCACGCGGGACCTGACGCGGCTGCTGGCGCCGACTTCGCGCAGCTTCCGGCGCATGGGCAAGATCGTGGGGCGCAGCGACGACATGCTCATCATTCGCGGCGTGAACCTGTTTCCCACGCAGATCGAGGAGATCGTGCTGCAGAACGCCCAGCTGTCGGGCCAGTACCAGCTGGTGGTCACGCGCGACGGCAACCTGGACCGGCTGGCCGTGCGCTGCGAGATGCAGCCGGGCACGCAGGGCGACACCGAGGCGCTGGCACTGTGGGTGCAGCAGCGCATCAAGACCCTGGTCGGCGTGAGCGCCGAGGTCGAGGTGCTGCGGCCCGATTCCATAGAGCGCACCCTGGTGGGCAAGGCCCGCCGCGTGATCGATCACCGCAGCCGCTGAGCGCGCACAGGAGTCCCATGGCCCGAGGCCGATCTTCCGGATACGACGACCAGCGCGAACTGATCCTGGGCCATGCCGCCGCGCTGTTCGCGCGCAGCGGCTACCCCGGCACTTCGATGAACGAGGTGGCCCAGGCCTGCGGCCTGTCCAAGCCCACCATCTACCACTACTTCCGCGACAAGTACGCGCTGCTGGTGGACATCACCGATGGCCACATGACGCGGCTGCAGTCCCTGGTGGACGAGGTGCAGTCCATGGGCCTGCCGCCCGAGCCGCGGCTGCGCATGCTGATCGAGCGCTTCGTGCAGGAATACGCCCATGCCCGCCATGCCCACCGCGTGCTGACCGAGGACGTGCGCTTCCTGCAGGACGACGACCGCCAGCGCGTGCTGGGCAAGGAGCGCGCCGTGGTCGAAACATTTGCCCAGGCGGTGGCCCAGCTGCGGCCTGACGCCGATGGCGCGGGCCTGTCCAAGGCGCTGGCCATGCTGCTGTTCGGGATGATGAACTGGATGTTCACCTGGCTGCGGCCCGACGGCTCGCTGGACCACGAGGCCATGGCCCCCGTGGTGGCCGACCTGTTCCTCGGAGGCCTGCCGGCCGTGCAGACCCCAGGCAAACCCGGGCATCAAACCGCTGGCAAAAAAATAGTTACCACGGTAAATTGTGGCGCCTGAAGGTGCCACGCCCCATCCAACACAAGGAGACAGACATGAAGCGTTTGACGAAACTGGGCCTGCTGGCCGCGACCCTGGCCACGGTCTGGGGCTCGGCCCTGGCCGACATCAATGTGGGCGTGGTGGTCTCGGCCACCGGACCGGCCGCCTCCCTGGGCATTCCCGAGAAGAACACCGTGGCGCTGATGCCGCGCACGGTGGCGGGCCAGAAGGTCAACTACATCATCCTGGACGACGCATCCGACACCACGGCGGCCGTGGCCAACACGCGCAAGCTGATCAGCGAGAGCAAGGTCGATGTCATCCTGGGCTCCAGCATCACGCCCAACTCGCTGGCCATGGTGGACGTGGTCTCCGAGGCCAAGACGCCCATGATCACGCTGGCGGCCTCGGCCAAGATCGTCGAGCCCGTGGATGCCAAGAAGTTCTGGGTCTTCAAGACGCCCCAGCACGACGCCATGATGGCCGCCGCCATCGGCGAGCACATGGCCAAGGCCGGCATCAAGACCGTGGGCTACATCGGCTTCAACGACGCCTATGGAGAAAGCTGGCTGCAGGAGTTCCGCAAGGTGGCCGAGGCCAAGGGCCTCAAGCTCACCGCCACCGAGGCCTATTCGCGCAGCGATACCTCGGTCACGGGCCAGACGCTCAAGCTCATGTCCGCCAAGCCCGATGCGGTGCTGATCGCAGGCTCGGGCACGCCGGCCGCGCTGCCGCAGAAATCGCTCAAGGAGCGCGGCTACCAGGGCAAGATCTACCAGACCCACGGCGTGGCCAATGCCGACTTCCTGCGCGTGGGCGGCAAGGATGTGGAAGGCACGCTGCTGCCCGCCGGCCCCGTGCTGGTGGCCCACCAGCTGCCCGACAGCAACCCGGTCAAGAAGTCTGCCGTCTCCTATGTGGAGGCCTACGAGGCCGCCAACGGCAAGGGCACGGCATCGACCTTTGGCGCGCATTCCTGGGATGCGGGCCGCGTGCTCGAAGCGGCGATTCCCGCCGCGCTCAAGAAGGCCCAGCCCGGCACGGCCGAGTTCCGCGCCGCCCTGCGCGATGCGCTGGAGCAGACCAAGGACGTGGCCGGTGCCCACGGCATCTTCAACATGACGCCCACCGACCACCTGGGCCTGGACCAGCGCGCGGCCGTCATGGTCAAGATCGAGAACGGCACCTGGAAGTACCAGCCCTGAACCTGCGGGCCTGAGGCCGCAGCGGCTGCCGCACCTGGCGGCGGCCGCTGTGGCGCTCGGCCGCGCCTGCTCGAAAGTCGATCATGGATCTGCAAATCGCCCTGCTGCTGGGGCAGGACGGCATCGTCAACGGCGCCGTCTACGGCCTGATGGCGCTGGCCCTGGTGCTGGTGTTCTCGGTCACCCGCATCATCTTCATTCCGCAGGGCGAGTTCGTCGCCTTCGGCGCGCTCACCCTGGCCATGATGCAGGCCGGCCGCGTGCCCACCACGCTGTGGCTGCTGCTGGCCCTGGCCGCCGCCGTGCTGGTGGTGGACCTGCTGCGCTGGCGCGCGGGCAGCCAGGTGAGCTGGCCCGCCACCTTCCTGTGGTGCCTGGCGCTGCCGGCCATTGCCGTGGCCCTGGCCTGGGGGCTGCGCCCGTCCTCGCTGATGCTGCAGGCACTGGCCACCCTGGTGCTGATCACGCCCATGGGGCCGCTGCTGTACCGCCTGGCCTACCGGCCGCTGGCCCATGCCTCGGTGCTGATGCTGCTCATCGTCTCGGTGGCCATGCACGGCGTGCTGGTCGGCCTGGGGCTGCTGTTCTTCGGGGCCGAAGGCTCGCGCACCCCCGCGTTTTCCGAGGCGCAGCTGCGCCTGGGCGACATCACGATCTCGGGCCAGTCCCTGGTGGTGGTGGGCGTGACCCTGGTGCTGGTGGCCCTGCTGTTCGTGTTCTTCGAGCGCTCCATGATCGGCAAGGCGCTGCGCGCCACGGCCATCAACCGCGTGGGCGCACGCCTCATGGGCATTCCCACGGCCATGGCCGGCGACGTGAGCTTTGCGCTGGCCGCGCTGATCGGCGCCATCTCCGGCCTGCTGATCGCGCCGCTGACCACGGTGTACTACGACACCGGCTTTCTGATCGGCCTCAAGGGCTTCGTGGCCGCCATCGTGGGCGGGCTGGCCAGCTACCCGCTGGCCCTGGCCGGCGCGCTGCTGGTCGGGCTGCTGGAGGCCTTCTCGTCGTTCTGGGCCAGTGCCTACAAGGAGGTGCTGGTGTTCACGCTGATCATCCCGGTGCTGTGGTGGCGATCGCGCAATAGCCACCATGTGGAGGAAGAAGAATGAGCGCCCCCGTTTCCTCGCAGGCCGCGGCGCCTGCCAAGGCCGCTTCGGGCGGCATCAGCACGCGCGTGCTCACGGTGGCGGCCATTGCGCTGCTGGCCGCGTCCTGGGGCTTTCTGCCCGATTTCACCGTCGTCATCCTCAGCTACATCGGCCTGTTCGCCATGGTGGCCGCAGGCCTGGTGATGCTGACCGGCGTGGGCGGCATGACCTCGTTCGGCCAGGCGGCCTTCGTGGGCATCGGCGCCTATGCCACGGCCTGGGTCTGCACGGCGCCTGCCTCGGTGGCGGCGCTGGGCGGGCTGGTGGGCGCGGCGGGCCTGCCCTGGGTGGGCCTGGCGCTGGGCCTGCTCATCACCTTCGTCGTGGCCTGGCTGCTGGGCGCGGTCACGGTCAAGCTGCAGGGCCACTACCTGCCGCTGTGCACCATCGCCTGGGGGCTGAGCCTGTACTACCTGTTCGGCAACATGGAGTTCCTGGGCGGGCAGACCGGCATCACGGGCATTGCGCCGCTGGTGATCGGTGGCGTCTCGCTGGCCTCGCCGCGCGCCATGGGCGTGGTGATCTGGGCCGTGCTGCTGGTGGCGCTGTGGCTGCTGCACAACCTGCTGGACTCGCGCGAGGGCCGGGCCATCCGCGCGCTGCGCGGCGGCCGCGTCATGGCCGAGTCCATGGGCATCGACACGGCGCACTACCGCGTCAAGCTCTTCGTGCTGGCGGCCCTGCTGGCCACGCTGTCGGGCTGGCTCTACGCCCACATGCAGCGCTTCGTGAGCCCGGCGCCCTTCAACCTGAACGTGGGCATCGAGTACCTGTTCATGGCCGTGGTCGGCGGCGCCGGCCACCTGTGGGGCGCCGTGCTGGGTGCCACGCTGATCACCCTGGTCAAGCAAAAGCTGCAGGACATATTGCCGGCCCTGCTGGGCACAAGTGGCAACTTCGAGGTCATCGTTTTCGGCCTGCTGATGGTGCTGGTGCTGCAGCGCTTTGCAGAAGGCCTGTGGCCCACGCTGCAGGCGCTTACGGCACGCTGGGTGCGCCGGCCCGTGTCCGATCTGAAGCTGGCGGACGCGGCGCCGCTGGCGCAGCGCGCGCTGCCCGCTACGGGCCAGGTGCTGCTGGCGGCCGAGCATGTGACCAAGCGCTTTGGCGGCCTGGTGGCCAACAACGATGTGGCCATGACGCTCAAGGCCGGCGAGGTGCATGCGCTGATCGGCCCCAACGGCGCGGGCAAGAGCACCTTCTTCAACATGATCTCGGGCGTGGACTCGCCCACCGAGGGCCAGGTCCGCTTCATGGACCAGGCCATGAACGATGCGCCCTCGCGCCGCTTCGCCGCCCTGGGCCTGGGCCGCACTTTCCAGCATGTGCGCCTGCTGGGCCAGCGCAGCGTGCTGGAGAACGTGGCGGTGGGCGCGCACCGGCGCGCGCACCGGGGCTGGCTGGCCTCCATGCTGCGCCTGGACCGGGCCGAGGAGGCCTCGGTGCTGGCCGAGGCGCGCCGCCAGATCGAGCGCTGCGGCCTGGGCGCCTTCGCCGACGTGCCGGCCGCCTCGCTGGCCCTGGGCCAGCAGCGCATCGTGGAGATCGCACGCGCCCTGGCCGGACAGCCTGCTGCCCTGCTGCTGGACGAGCCGGCCGCCGGCCTGCGCCACCTGGAAAAACAGGCCCTGGCCGACCTGCTGCGCCAGCTGCGCGCCGAGGGGCTGGGCATTCTCGTCGTCGAGCACGACATGGAGTTCGTCATGAATCTTGCGGACCGCATCACGGTGCTGGAGTTCGGCACCGTGATTGCCGAAGGCACGCCGGCCCAGATCCAGGTCAACCAGCGCGTGCTGGATGCCTACCTGGGCGGCGGCGACGACGACGAGGCAACCGGAGAGACGGCATGAGCGACACCCTTTTGCAGCTCAGGGGCCTGAGCGTGTCCTACGGTCCCGTGGAGGCCGTGCACCAGGTGGATCTGGATGTGCGCAGCGGCGAGATCGTCACCGTCATCGGCCCCAACGGCGCGGGCAAGACCACGCTGCTGTCGGCCGCCATGGGCCTGCTGCCCTCGCGCGGCGAGATCCATCTGGACGGCAAGCGCATCGCACGCCCCGGCGTCGAGGTCATGGTGGCCAACGGCGTGGCCCTGGTGCCCGAAAAGCGCGAGCTGTTCGGCGAGATGTCGGTGGAAGACAACCTGCTGCTGGGCGGCTTCTCGCGCTGGCGCCGGGGCCTGCGCGACCAGGCGCAGCGCATGGACGAGGTCTTTGCCATCTTCCCGCGCCTGAGGGAGCGGCGCCCGCAGATGGCCTCCACCCTGTCGGGCGGCGAGCGCCAGATGCTGGCCATCGGCCGCGCGCTGATGGCACGCCCGCGCCTGCTGCTGCTGGACGAGCCCTCGCTGGGCCTGGCGCCGCTGATCGTGCGCGAGGTGCTGCAGGTCGTGGCCGGCCTGCGCGACCACGGCGTCTCGGTGCTGCTGGTAGAGCAGAACGCGCGCGCCGCCCTCAAGGTGGCCGACCGTGCCTACGTGCTGGAGATGGGCGCCGTGGCCCTCAGCGGCGCGGCCAGGGATCTGCTGCACGACCGGCGCATCATCGATACCTATCTGGGGATGGGGCGCAGTGCGGAGGCGGTGGCCGCATAAGTGAGTGGAGTGAGTGCTGTTGTCTGGCTCTGGTGACTGTGGTTGTGGTCGTGACATACAGGCATGCCGCCAAGTCATCCAAGTCAATCCACCGCCAGCATCAGCGCTTCATGTCATCAAGATAATCCTGCTTTGCCTTGTTGATGCTTTGGGCGACGCTGTTGCCTGGATAGTCTTTGATGTATCCCGAAATATAAAACAAGTATCTTTCGCGGGCGATTGGGTCTATGTGGTTCAAGAATTTTTCGTCCCGAAACGCGGACTGCAGCGCCAGCATTTCCCTGGGATCAGCCATCCTTGTTTGAATGAGATTTTCAAGCGTTTTATGAAAAATCGCTTCGTCAGGAGCATACGTCTTGAGGGATTTCAGCCAATCCTCATATCTGAAGACATCTGAAAACCCCAGTTCATGGATGCCACCGCCCAATTCCGGCTTGGCGCCATTTACCATGTCGAAAATGGCATTCCTCTCGGATGCGGAGATGCTATTGGGCAGGTCAAGATTGCTGCCTAGATTGCCCAGCAGTACATCACGGCCATATTTATTTCCTGATTCCAGAACTTCCTTGGTGATACTTGCAGGGGCATCCACCGAGATTGAAAGCATATGGGCCAATTCACCGTAATACTCGTTTGCGGTCAGGATTTTTTCGTCGAAGGACTTTTTCAGCCGAACACGAGTGTCAGGGAAGTTTCCCTCCCTGGAGTAGCTGAAAACTGCTTGCTTCTTTTTTTCGAGAAGCTCCTCCGTGCTGACCGAGGCAGTGCCTTGCGCCGTTGACGACGGCGCCATATTTCCGGAGCGTTCTGTTTGTGAACCGCTCGTACGCGTGCTGCTGATGCGCTCGGATCGATTTTGAGAGCTGGCAGGAGGCATTGAAGATGGCGACCTGGGTTCGCTTGCCAGCGAACCCGTCTGCGGATTGATGGGCTCCGATGAGTTGGTATCCAGATAGACATATAAGCCTATTGCCGAGGCAGTGGTGATCAAGACTGCCAATAATATAATTATATTATTTTTTGAAGACATATCTACCAATTTCTTTGTTGAAGGTTTGCATGCACATTTGCTGGAGTAATGATTCTGTTCCACGCGATTTGATAGCTCATTTGTCGGTTCCAACTATCCACCACGCTTTGATGCGGAGCTGCGTAGATTTCCTGACCCAGCAAAGGGGTGCCACCTCGAATGGCAGTACTGGTCCAGGCATCCAGAACAAGGCCATCGCAGCGGTAAAACCCTCGTATCGGTTTTCTTTCTACCTTCGTCATTTGGCATTGACTCGCGAACGGGCTGCAAAAGCTCTTGGTCCAGTAACTCAATCCTTGTCGAGCTGGCGTGAAATAAGCGCTCAATGTGTAGGATGCACCTATTTTGTATTTGACATATGCGGATCTTGCAGCCATTTCCTGGAGCCAGGTGGTGCGGGTTTGGTTGCCTAATAAATACAACACACCATTGTCATTTTGTCTATGCCAACAAACCGACTCGTCGCAAAAACGCTGCCTGAAATCTCCTTGCCACACCGGGGAAATTGTTTTCCAGAGGTTGGGCTTGCTGGAAAACGATGACCAAGGGGTCTCCTTGATGGTGTCATTGGCGTCGCCATACCCGATGGCTTCAAGTACGTTGCGACCATCCCAAATGCCGATATGCCCCAATGACCCCACTTCCTGACTACCCAAGTCTCTGCCGACTACATCACCAATCACAGTGGGTTTTTCTTTTCCAGGTAAGGCGAAAAATTTAAGTTTCACCGGTGTGTTGTTCAACCTTTCGCTCCGGTTGTTGGCATATATCGCGTATACGGTCACATCGCGAATGGTGCCGTCCAGTAGAACAGCGGGAACATCGATGGAAATGTCGAAACCATGACGTGAGGTAATGCTGTTGCAGGCGTATTGCACGGCAAATTCGCGGACGATGGCTGCGTTGCCGCCACCAATATAGTGACCATCAGCATAGATATGGATGCCTACGGGGTCGGCCGATCCCGGTTGGCAAGCCCATCCGATATATCTATTGTATGTAGTGCTAACGTCTAACCACCCTTTGCAGAATGCTGTTTTTGGTATTAAAAATAATAGCGCAATCGTAAAAATAATATGAAATTTCTTCACCTTGACCTCCTGTGTTAATGATGTGAGGTAATGTATTTTTCTTGCGCTTTTGTTTTTTAATCTTGGATTGCTCTGGAATTAATTAAAGGAAGACTGCAAGATATAAACTTCTATGTTTGATGAGGCAGTATTTGGTCTGGGATTTTTATGTGGCTGCTGATCTTTTGGTCAAGCATTGACAATTTTAAGAAAACGAAGAATTTAAATTAAGAAGGGAATTCTCATTTTTCTCTTCTATTTTCTGGGTAAGGCGTATTAGAAATTTTTTTGGGGATGTAGGGAATAGGGTCGAATCTGAAAATGAGGCCGCGGCGTATAAGAATCTTCTGATATTTCGCCGGATTTACTTGGATAAATCCTCGAGTGGCTTATGAGTGCTGCTTTGGAAGGAGCACGGCCACGGGTAGGGACATGCAAGCCCTGGTTGACAGGGTGTTGCGTGAAAAAGGAGGGTTGTCGCCCGTTATCTTATGCGGACGGATTTGCGGAGCCTTAGCGAGAGGACGAATTGTGCAAGTCGTCAATGCCACACGCTGGTGTATGCGCTCGGCTGTCTAATTTGGAAATGGTCCATTGGTTGAACCCTAAGCACATCTGTCAATCCATGGCAAGACCGAAACAGATTGCAGTTCCCAAAGGCGCACCGGAGACGCCATTCGACCTGAGATCTAGATAGAGGACCGCTGCCTGTGTCCATGAACACCACGCGGTGGTGATCCGAAGGCTTGGGAATCAGGAGCGGATCTGGTCAAGCCTTCACAGCCGCCCTCGCCGATGCTTGCTACGGCCAGGCGGTCCTGCGCCAGCAAGCTTGGAAAGGCAAAGGCTTGCCAGGTAAGGTCGTCTGGGAGGTGTGGTGGATTTGCTGAGCGGGGCTTCGCTACTGTGGAAGTCTTGCCTGGGGCAAACGGAATTCCTGCAAGGCGGCATCTGTCCCCTGGATTTGCTGGAAGTGCCGACCACCGGCGCAAGGGCCTGCTGAGGTCGGGCACTTTCATGGAGTCATCGCCGCTCGGGGCGGCGAGGGCTCGCTCAATCCAGCTTGATATTGTTGGCCGAGATCACCCGGCCCCACTTGCTGCGCTCGGCGCGCACGAACTGGCCCATCTGGTCGGCGCTGCCGGGCATGGGCTCCACGCCCATGGCGGCCAGGCGTGCCTTGGTGCGGGTGTCGGCCAGGGCCTGCTGCAGCGACTGGCTGAACTTCTTGACCACCTCGGCCGAGCTGCCCGTGGGCACGACGATGCCCTGCCAGGCATAGCCCTCGAAACCTTTCAGACCCTGCTCCTGCAGCGTGGCGATCTGGGGCAGAACGTCCACGCGGGCGGGGCTGGCCACGCCGATGGCCTTGAGCTTTTTCTCGCTCAGGAAGGGAATGATGGTGGCGCTGTCGGCCCACATGGCAGGGATCTGGCCGCCGACCACGTCCTGCACGGCCGGGGCGGCGCCACGGTAGGGCACATGGGTCATGTTGCTGATGCCCGCCTGTTCGCGGAACAGTTCGCCCACCAGGTGGTGGGGGCTGCCCAGGCCGGCCGAGCCCCAGCTCACGCCGGTCTTTTGCTGTTTGGCCCATGCCAGGAATTCGGCGAGGTTGGTGGCGGGCACCTCGTTGTTGACCACCAGCAGCATGGGAAAGCGCACCAGCATGCCCACGGGCTTGAAGTCGCGCTCGGCGTTGTAGTTGAGCTTGCTGAACAGGAAGGGGTTGGCCGCCAGCGTGGCGAAGTCGGCCGTGAACATGAGGTTGCCGTGGTCGCGCGAGCGGGCGCTGTACTCGGCCGCGATGTTGGTGCCCGCGCCTGGCTTGTTGTTGATGACGATGACCCGCTCCATGTTGCGGCCCATGGCTTCGGCGATGACGCGGGCGACCACGTCCGAGCCGCCGCCGGCCGCATAGCCCACGACCCATTCCAGGGGCTTGTCCTGTGCGAGGGCGGCAGGCCCTGCGGCCAGGGCCAGGCCCGAGCAGGCCAGTGCGGCCAGAAACTGCTTGCGTTGCATCCTTGTCTCCATGTTGTATGCGGCGCCCTTGTGAGATGTCCGAGTTGTGAGGCGGGCGCCTTTGTGGGGATGGCAGGCCGCCGCACGGGCGGCGGCGCGCGGCTTCAGGCGGCCGCGTGCACCGGGGCGACCGGTGTCACGGCGCCGCGCTCGGCCGGGTCCGCGCCGGCAGGGGCAAGTCCTGCGCTGGCGCGGGCCAGTTCGAGCGCATGCAGCAAGGTGCCCTGGTGGCCGATGTGGTTGGCCAGCAGCAGCACGAGGCGGGCATTGAGGGCATGGCTTTGCGCGGTATCGAGCCCCTGGTGGGTGGCGATCAGGGCTTCGTAGAAATCGTCGCAGGCCTGCAGGTTGGGGTGGGTGGACAGCAGCATGGCGGTCTCCTGACAAAAATGGGGGAATCCTTTGGTGGGGCCTCCACCAGGGACAGCGAGCAAGGGCCGCCCCGCAGCGAGGCTGTCGTCCCCCTCCCGCGTAGCGAGAGAGGGGGAAGGCGCGAAGCGACTCAGGGGGAGGCTCTTTGGAGAGCGGCGCGCACGCCGGCCTCGTCGGGGCGGCGCCAGCGCGCGCAGACATGCTGGTCAGGCCGCAGCAGGTAGCTGGTGCCGGGGCGCGCATCCAGGCGTTTGGCCGCCAGGCCGCGTGCATCGATGAGGTCGGCGCCGTGCGCATGGGCCTCTCCCTCGGCCGCGATGGACAGGTTGAGCACGCCGGGCAGCGCCTGCGCCCAGGCGGGCGTGGGGCCGAAGTGCAGCAGCGTGAAGTCCGGTCCCAGTGCGCGCAGCAGCCAGGCCGTGCCGTCTGCGCCGGGCCGGCGCATGGGCGCATCGGCCAGCACGGCGCCGGGCAGCTGCGTTCCGTCGAAGGTGTCGGTGTCAGGCGTGTTGAGCGCGGAGCCATGCAGCGTGGCCGGCACGGACAGCCGCCCGCTGTTGACGATGCGGCGCGCGAATTCATGGTCGCGCGCCAGGTCGAGCACGGCGTCGCGGAACAGGCGGCTGATCTCGCTCTTGGGCGTGATGAAGTCGGTGGCGCGCGTGGAGTTGCGGATGTTCTCGTCGGCCGCGTATTCGCGCTCGGCGCCGTAGGTGGCGATCAGCGAGGCATCGGCCTGGCCGCGCAGCACGCGGTCCAGCTTCCAGGCCAGGTTCTCGGCATCCTGCACGCCGCTGTTGGCGCCGCGTGCGCCAAATGGCGAGACGCCGTGGGCGCTGTCGCCCGCGAAGACCACGCGGCCATGGACGAAGCGGTCCATGCGCAGGCAGGCGAAGGTGTAGACGCTGGCCCATTCCAGCTCGAAGGGCGCGTCCTTGCCCAGCAGGGCGCGGATGCGCGGCACGATGTTCTCGGGCTTTTTCTCTTCCTCGGGGTCCGCGTCCCAGCCCAGCTGGAAGTCGATGCGCCAGACATCGTCGGGCTGGCGGTGCAGCAGCACGCTCTGGCCCGGGTGGAAGGGCGGGTCGAACCAGAACCAGCGCTCGGTGGGGAATTCGGCGTGCATCTTCACGTCGGCGATCAGGAAGCGGTCGCGGAAGATGCGGCCATGGCTTTCCTGGCCCAGCAGGCCACGCAGCGGCGAGCGCGAGCCGTCGCAGGCCAGGACCCATTGCGCATCGATGCGGTAGCTGCCATCGGGCGTCTCCACGGTCAGCAGGGCGCCCTCGGCCTGCGGCTCGAGCGCCGTGACCTTGCTGTGCCAGCGCAGGTCGATCAGCGGCAGCTGCAGTGCGCGCTCGACCAGGTAGGCCTCGGCGTAGTACTGCTGCAGGTTGATGAAGGCCGGGCGCTCGTGGCCGTCCTCGGGCAGCAGGTCGAAGCGGTACAGCGGCTGGTCCTTGAAGAAGACCTTGCCCAGGTTCCAGGACACACCCTTGTCCACCATCGCCTGGCCCACGCCCAGGCGGTCCCAGATCTCCAGCGTGCGCTTGGAAAAACAGATGGCGCGCGAGCCCGTGGACAGCCGGCAGTCGTTGTCCAGCAGCACCACGCGCTGGCCGCGCTGGGCCAGGTCGATGGCCAGCGACAGGCCCACGGGGCCGGCGCCGACGATGACCACGGGATGCCGGGCGGGCGTGTCCGCACCGGCGTCCTGGTCGGCATGGCGCTCGTAGGGGATGTGGATGGACTGTATGTCTGCGCCGCTGCCGCGCAGCGCTTGCAGGGAGATGGCGGGGTGGGACATGGTGTTCGTCCTCTGGCGTGGGCAGTGTGGAAAAAAAGGGCGCAGCCATCCCCGCCGGCGCGCCAGGGCGCCGGTTCACGGACGGGTGCGAGGGGCGGGCGTGCCGGTGTTCAGGCCCGGACGCCGCCGTGCATCAGCCTTCGAGCGCCAGCCACATCTGGCGGTCGCGCTCGGCGGTCCAGATGCGCGGGTCGGCGTGGCCCGATGCCTCGTCATAGGCGCGGGTCACATCGAAGGGCATGCAGTGGTTGAAGATCACCCACTGGCCGTACTTGGGCTGCAGCTTGGCGAAGGCGGCCTCGTAGACCTTGCGCAGGTCCTGCTGGGCATCGGCGCCGGCCTTGACCTCGGTCCACAGGTCGCTGATGAAGTCGCGCGTGCCGGCCAGGCCGGCCTGCACCTCGGCCGGCGTCTGCAGCGCGGCGCCCCGGCCGGGCACGAGTTTCTCGGGCTGCAGGGCGGCGATGGCGTCCAGCGTGTGCGGCCAGTCCTGGAAGTAGGCGTCGCCCGCATAGGGCGTGGCGCCGAATTCCACCAGGTCGCCGCTGAACAGCACCTTGTCCTGGGGCAGCCAGACCACGGTGTCGCCCTTGGTGTGGCCGCGGCCCAACTGCAGGATCTGCACTTCCAGCTTGCCCAGCCACAGGGTCATCTTGCCGGTGAAGGTGAGGGTGGGCCAGGTCATGCCCTCGGGCACGCTTTCCACGTTCTGGAACAGGCGCGGGAAGCGGCCGATCTCGCTGGCCTTGTCCTGCTCGCCGCGCTCCACGATGAGGTCGTAGGTGTCCTGGCTGGCGATGATGTGCTCGGCGCCTTCCGCGAAGAAGGCCGAGGCGCCCAGCACGCGCACCGCGTGGTAGTGCGACAGCGTGACGTACTTGATGGGCTTGTCCGTGACCTCGCGGATGCGGCGTATCACGTCTTGGGCCATGACGGGCGTGGCCTGGGTGTCGATCACCATCACGGCGTCGTCGCCAATGATGATGCCGGTGTTGGGGTCGCCTTCGGCCGTGTAGGCGTAGGCGTGCTCGGAGAGCTTGTCGAAGCTGACCTGCTTGATTTCGAGGTCGGCGGCGGAGGCAAAGGTCTTGGTGGTCATGGGCATCCTGCTTTTGAGATGGACAAATGCATTTGTTTTTATCGAATGCCTGAATGCTAGGGAAAAATTCAACATTGAACAATTCATTTGACATAGTGAAAAACCCTCGGAGCCGCAAACTTCGGGTTCCAGCCTTCACAATGCCTGCCATGTCCGATGCCGCCTCCTCCCCGAACGACCCCGTCTTCCCCTCCGACAGCGCCGATGACGAGCCTGCGCGCGGCCCGCGCGGCATCCAGAGCGTGGAGGTCGGCGGCCAGCTGCTCAAGGCGCTGGCGCGCACCGGCCGTCGCATGGCGCTGAAGGATCTGGCGCGCGAGGCCGGCATGACGGCGGCCAAGGCCCACCCCTACCTGGTGAGCTTCTGCAAGCTGGGCCTGATGGAGCAGGACCGCGCCAGCGGCCACTACGGCCTGGGGCCGCTGGCCATACAGATGGGGCTGATCAGCCTGCAGCAGGCCGATCCCGTGCGCCTGGCGATTGCCGAGCTGCCCGCGCTGGCGCAGGAGGTGGGCAGTACGGTGTCGATTGCCATGTGGAGCGGCCAGGGGCCGACCATCATCCGCGTGGAAGAGGGGCCCACCCATGTCTATGTGGCCATGCGCCACGGCACGCCCGCATCGCTGCGCCACACGGCCACGGGCAAGATCTTTGCGGCCTTTGGCGAGCCCGGGCGCATCGCGCCCCTGCTGGACGCGGAAGGTCACAGCCTGGAGGAGCCCGCCTTTGCAAAGGAGCTGGCCGCCATCCGCGCCAGCCGCCTGAGCCGGGTCGAGAACCAGCTGCTGTCAGGCGTGAGCGCGCTGGCCGTGCCGGTGTTCGACGGCTTTGGCCAGCTGGTGCTGGCCATTGCCGCCATCGGCCCTTCGGCCACGCTGGACCTGGACCTGCAAGGCCGGCCGGCCCTGCTGCTGCAGGCCCAGGCGCGCAGCCTGTCCCAGCGCCTGGGAGCGCCGGCCCAGGCCTGAGCCCGTCGCGTGCTGCGGCTCAGTTGGTGAGCAGCAACTGATCCCGGGCAGGCGCACGCCCTTCCAGCGTGAAGCCGGCCACCGTGCGCGACAGGTGGTGGGCCTGCTCGTTGAGCACGGACGATGCGGCGGTGGACTCCTCCACCAGCGCGGCGTTCTGCTGCGTGGCGCGGTCCATGTCGGCCACGGCCTGGTTGATCTGGCCGATGCCCACGCTCTGCTCGGTCATGGCGCCGTTGATCTCGACAATGATCTGGGAGACGCGCTGGATGCCGTCCACGATCTCGCCCATGGTCTGGCCGGCCGCGCGCACGCGGTCCGTGCCCATGGCCACGCTGGCGCCGGAGGCGTCGATCAGGGTCTTGATCTCCTTGGCGGCCGCCGCGCTGCGGTGGGCCAGGCTGCGCACTTCTGCCGCCACCACGGCAAAGCCCCGGCCCTGTTCACCGGCGCGGGCTGCCTCGACGGCGGCATTGAGTGCCAGGATGTTGGTCTGGAAGGCGATGGCATCGATGACGCCGATGATCTCGCCGATCTTGGACGAGGCCTTGGAGATGTCGTCCATGGTGCTCACGGCGCTGCCCACCACGTCGCCACCCTTGGTGGCCGAGCTGCTGGCCGACTGGGCCAGGCGCGTGGCCATGGCGGCCGCCTCGGCCGACTGGCGCACATTGGCCGTCAGCTGCGACAACGAGGCCGAGGTCTCCTGCAGGCTGCTGGCCGAGGACTCGGTGCGGTTGGACAGGTCCAGGTTGCCCAGCTTGATCTCGTCGGTGGCGGTCTTCATGGACTCCACGCCGTTGCGCACATCCTTGAGCACGGTGCCGATCTGCTCGACGAAGCCGTTGAAGGACGAGGCGATCTGCGCCACTTCGTCATTGCCCGACACCGGCAGGCGCTGCGTCAGGTCGCCGCCGCCCGAGCCGATCTTGTCCATGGCGTCGCGCACCTGCGACAGGCGCCGGAAGGACTGGGCCGTCAGCGCCGCCGCCACGGCCGTGGCCAGGCAGGCCAGCAGCACGATGGCAATGGCCAGCGTCTTGAGCACGCTTTGCAGTCCGGTCGTGGCCTCGGCCTTGTCCAGCGCCACCACCAGCAGCCAGTCCGTGCCCTGCACCGGGCGGGCCTTGAGCAGCTTGGCGCTGCCGCCCAGGTTCACTTCCAGCGGCGCCGTGGCGCTGGCCAGCGCGGTCAGCGCGGCAGGCGTCAGCAGCTCGGAGAGGTCGGAGGTGGGCTTGAGCAGCAGCTTGGCATCGGCATGCGCCAGCACCTGGCCGTCACGGCTGACCACAAAGCCCAGGCTGCCGGGCGTCGGGCGGATGGCGGAGACCACCTCGCGCACGCCCTCCAGCGGCACGGCGCCGCTGATCACGCCCTGCAGCGCGCCGCCGCGCAGCATGGGCGCCACGAAGGCCACATAGGGCACGCCCGTGGTGGAGTCGCCATAGGGCTTGGTCAGCGTCAGCTTGCCGGCCTGCACGGCGCTCTTGTACCAGGGGCGGGCCGTGGGGTCGTAGTCGGGCGGGGTGCTGGTGGTGGACTTGTAGGTCTTGTCTTCCCAGCCCACCGTGGTGATGGGAAAGCCGCTGGCCTGGCCCATGTGGGCGGCAAAGCCCTGCGGGTCGCCATGCTCGATCACGGCGGCGGCGGCGCTGACGGCGCGCGCCTTGGAGGCCACCCACTGGTCGATGGCCATGGTGTTGCCTGCGGTGATGGCGTCCAGGTCCTGTTCGATGGTCTGGAACGTGCTGCCGCGGACGATGTGGTACGTGGCGGCCCCCGTGATGGCAAGGGCGCCGACCACGGTGGCTGTGCTGATGGCAAGGATCTTGGAGCGAAGGGTCTGGAGCATGGCGCGGCAAGGGAAGACTGAGGACTCCGCATGCCGCGATGGCCGGGCATGCGGCCCTGTCATTAACGCACAATTTGTTTCATTTTTGACGACATGCCAACCCTGGGATGGCGTGCACCAACTTGCGCGCAACACCTGTCATAGAGGCATTTGCTGCAGTGCACCATTGCAGTGCGGCATGACATGTTGCTGTAACGCAACCGTCGCGGGACTTTCATGGCCGCTTTCCACAATGGCGGCACGCAGGCAAACCGAGTGGCACAGGCAGGTCACCGACTGCGTCCAACATGACGAGGAAGGCGGGCATATGGACGTTCTGGACACCCTTCGCAACGCGGCGATCGACGTCGCCAAGCCCCCGCTTTCCGCGCTTCTCCAGCCACCCCAGGCCGCAGACAAACCGCTGCGGCTGGACGTGCGCTGGGCTCGGCACCTTGACGAAGTGCGACAGGTGCAGCGCCTGCGCCACGCGGTGTTCGCCGCCGAGATGGGCGCCGTGCTGCAGACGCCGCTGGCCGGACACGACATCGACGCCTTCGACGATTTCTGCGAGCACCTGATGGTCTGCGATGCCGACAAGGGCGTGGTCATCGGCACCTACCGCCTGCTCACCCCCACCCAGGCGCTGCGCGCGGGCGGCCTGTACTCCGACCAGGAATTCGACCTCGCCCCGCTGCACGCCTGGCGCCCGCGCATGGTGGAGCTGGGCCGCAGCTGCGTGCATGCGTCGCACCGCCAGGGCGGCGTGATCCTGGCGCTGTGGGGCGCCCTGGCCGAATTCATGCAGCGCAACCAGCTGGACGCCATGGTCGGCTGCGCCAGCATTCCCATGCAGTACCCGGGCCTGGCCCACGGCGAGGGCCCGGCGCGCGTCTGGCAGCAACTGCGCCAGACCCATCTGGCCGAGCCCGAGCTGCAGGTGCGTCCCCGCGTGGCCCTGCCCGAGGAGTTGGCCTCGGTCAGCACCAGCGGCATGAGCGTGGAGCCGCCCGCGCTGATCCAGGGCTATCTGCGCACGGGCGCCAAGGTGCTGGGCGCACCGGCCTGGGACAGCGACTTCAACACGGCAGACCTGCCCATCATGATGCGCATGCAGGACCTGCCTTCGCGCTACATGCGCCTGTTCACGCGGCGCGGCTGAGGCCGTCCCGGCGCTTGGGGGGGAATCGGGGGATTTTCGGAAAGAGAGGGCGGATCCGGCTTCTTGTGCAGTGAGCCGGACCGTGATGTGCATCACAGGGCTGTCACAAAGACCGTGCATGATGCTGGATGTGGGCTGAAGCAGACACCCGGACGGAGGCAGGTAACCTGCACCGGACTGACCGGGCCTTGGTCCACGCCAATTGCAGGCCGCAGCCTTTCAGGGGCTGCGGCCTTTTTCATGGGCAATTCCTGAGCTACCGGGCAGCGGCTGGGGTATCGGCCAGCAGGCGCTGGTGCTCGATCTTCACGCAGCGGTCCTGCACGGTCCACAGGCCTGCAGCGCGGGCCAGTTCCAGGGCGGCATCGTTGACCACGCCCAGTTGCAGCCACAGGCAGCGCGCGCCGATGGCAACGGCCTCGGCGGCCAGCGGCGGGATGTCCTCGCTCTTTCGGAAGCAATCGACCATGTCGATGCGCAGGCCCTGTGCGGCCAGCGCGGCCGCAGCGTCGGCCAGGCTGGCATGGACGGGCTCGCCCAGGATGCGTCCGCCTTCGCGTGCCACCACGGGGTTCACGGGAACGATGCGGTAGCCGTGGCGCTGCATGTACTGCGAGGCCTGGTGGCTGGGCCGGTCGGGCTGCGGCGACAGGCCGACCACGGCCAGGGTGCGGCACTGCACGAGGATGTCACGCAGGCGGGAGACTGTGGCTGTATCACTCATGCGCCGCAGTGTACGCAGCGCATGCGGATCAGGCCGGCTGCACTGTCGCGGACGCAGCATGGCGGCGGCGCAGCACCAGGCCCCAGGCCAGGCCCAGCACGGCGGCCGTGGCCGAGGCCATCAGCACCCCCAGCTTGGCGGCATTGAGCAGGGCCTCGCTGTCAAAGGCCAGCGTGGCGATGAAGATGGCCATGGTGAAGCCAATGCCTGCCAGCAGGCCTGCCAGCAGCGTGTCGCCCCAGCCCATGCCTGGCGGCAGCGCGCACATCCGCAGGCGTACGGCCAGCCAGCAGCTGAGCAGCACGCCCAGCGGCTTGCCCAGTACCAGGGCCAGGGCCACGCCCCACATCACGGCCGACGTGCCCGCCACATCAATGCCAGCGGTGCCCGCGCCCTGCAGCGGCACGCCGGCATTGGCCAGCGCAAACAGCGGCATCACGCCAAAGGCCACCCAGGGATGCAGGTCCGCCTGCACGCGCTCCACGGGCGCGGCGCTTTCGCGGCCTGCCAGTGCGTGCACGGGCGTCACCAGGCCCAGCACCACGCCGGCCAGCGTGGGATGGGCGCCGGTCTGCCAGATGCCCCACCAGAGCACGGCGCCCGGCAGCACATAGGCCCAGGCGCGGCGCACGCCCAGCGACTGCAGCAGGAACACGCCGGCCAGGCCGGCGGCGGCCACCAGCAGCTGGCTCCACTGCAGCCCGCCCGAATAGAACAGCGCAATGATGAGCACGGCCACCAGGTCGTCGATGATGGCCAGCGCCAGCAGGAACACGCGCAGCGCGGGCGGCAGGCCCCGGCCCAGCAGGGCCAGCACGCCCATGGCAAAGGCGATGTCGGTGGCCGTGGGCACGGCCCAGCCGTTGCGCAGCGGCGGCGCGGCATTGAAGGCCAGGAAGATCAGGGCCGGCGCCACAACGCCGCCCAGCGCGGCCATCACGGGCAGCAGCGCCTGGCGCGGCTGGGCCAGTGCGCCGGAATGCATCTCACGGCGTATCTCCATGCCGACCACGAGAAAGAACACGCTCATCAGCGCATCGTTGACCCAGAAATGCAGGGATTGCGACAGCTGCCACGGGCCCAGGCCCAGGCTCAGCGGCGTGTGCCACAGCGCCTCATAGGAGCCGGCCCAGCCGGAGTTCGCCCAGAGCAGGGCGGCGGCCGCTGCCAGCAGCAGCACGATGCCGCCCGCAGCCTCGGCATGGGACCAGCGGGACAGGAAGGCGCCGACGCGATCGGCGAAAGACAGGAAAAGGGGCGTGCGCGGGCCGGACGGCCGCGGGGTCGTGTAGGTGTTCATGTGCAAAGCAGCAAAGGGGCCTTGCGGCCCCGGTGCGCAGGCGGCCCGACCTGCGCTATCAACACCTGTCCTGCCGCCCCATGCGGTCTGGACACCCAGCGGCCATTATAAAAGAAGCCCCCACTCCCTTTGCTGCGCAAGGTCCGCTGCCCCCCCGAGGGGGCCGCTTTTTGCCTTGGGGCGGCCCGGCGGCAAAAAATCGGCGGCCGGGACTCTTGCGCAAGACCCTGCGGATTCAGGGCCTGGGCGGCTCATTGCGCGCAACGCATTCGGCCAGCAGGCCCAGCGAGGACAGCGCAATCATGAAGACCAGGAACACATAGGCCGCCGTTGCCACGCCCAGGCTTATGCTGAAGCCCCATTGCAGCACCGAGCAGGCCATGCCGGTCTGCGGGTACATCGCCGTGCACTGCGATGCGGCGGGCATGTGCACGTACCAGGTGACGGCGATGAACATGGCGCCCGCCACCATGGCGGCATTGCCCCAGGGATGGGTCTGCGGGTGGTACAGCGCATAGATCAGCGCCACGGGAACGGCCAGGCCCCAGGCGAACATCATCAGCCAGCTGAACACCGGCGAGACCGCCAGGATGGACTGCAGCCATCCCATCTTGGGCAATCCGTTGACGAAGCCCAGCAGGTCCCAGACAAAGGGCAGGACGATCCCCGCCACGGCCAGGCTGGCAAGCCCCAGCGCCAGCAGCAAACCCTTGCCGCGTGAACGATGGTGCACCCCCGAAGGGTGCGAATGGGTGATCAGTGCATGCATGGCCCACCTCCTGTGTCGTGCAGGGCGGGCAGTTGCCGCGCGGGCGGGTCTCCGGAGTCGGGCGGCAGCCGCGGCGCCTAGCGTTCGGATTGCGGTATTCCCCGGATGCATCCAGTCTAGGACGGCGTGCGCTGCAACAAATGTAGGCCTGGGACCTACCCAAAATCGGGGTTTGTCCCAGGAGGGCGTGCCGTCAAAGCGCGGCCAATGCCCCCAGTACCTCGCTCTTCGATAGCAGCTCGCTGAGCACCACCGGGGGCTTGCCCGGCGCATGCAGCACATAGACGGGCACGCCGCTGCGGCCCAGTTGCTGCAGCGCAGCGGTGATGGCCGGGTCGCGCCGCGTCCAGTCGGCGCGCAACAGGGTCACGCCGTGCTTGTCGAAGGCGGCCAGCACCTCCTCATGGTTGAGCGTGGTGCGCTTGTTGACCTGGCAGGTCACGCACCAGGCGGCTGTGTAGTCCACGAACACGGGCTTGCCCGCCGCCTGCAGCTCGGCCACGCGGGCGGCCGACCAGGGCTGCCAGCGCTCGCCTGCAGCGGACGCCGTGCCCGTGCCCTCGGCCTGGGCAGGCGTGGTGATCAGGGGCGCGGTGGTGGCCAGCAGCGCGCCTGCCAGCACCACGGCCAGCGTGGCCAGCACGGCCCGCGTGCGGCCCTTGAGCGTCAGCGTCCAGACCAGGGCGCTGAATGCCAGCAGCAGGGCCAGCAGCGCGGTGGCGGCGTCGATGCCGCTCTGGTGCCCCAGCACCCAGACCAGCCAGACCACGGTGGCGAACATGGGGAAGGCCATGGCGCGGCGGAAGGTATCCATCCAGGCGCCTGGGCGCGGCAGCCAGCGCACCACGGCGGGAACGAAGCTGGCCAGCAGATAGGGCAGGGCCATGCCCAGGCCCAGGGCGGCAAACACCGTCAGCGCCTGCAGGGCCGGCATGTCGATGGCAAAGCCCAGCGAGGCGCCCATGAACGGCGCCGTGCAGGGCGAGGCAATGGCCACGGCCAGCACGCCGGACAGAAAGGCATCGGCCACCGGATGGCGCGCATGGGCCGCAGCCCAGCGGCCGGGCAGCATGGAGCCGAACTCGAACAGGCCTGCCAGGTTCAGCCCCAGCAGCGTGAACAGGGCTGCCAGCAGGGCCACGATGGCCGGCGACTGCAGCTGAAAGCCCCAGCCCAGCTGCTCGCCCGCTGCGCGCAGGGCCAGCAGCAGTCCGCCCAGGGCCAGGAAGGACAGGACCACGCCCGCCGTATAGGCCAGCCCGCCCAGGCGCTGGGCGCGGCGGTCCTGTCCATGGCGTGCAAAGCCCAGGATCTTGATGGCCAGCACCGGGAAGACGCAGGGCATGAGGTTCAGGATCAGTCCACCCACCAGGCCACCGAGCAGGGCCATCCACAGGCTGGTGGCGCTGGCAGCAGGCGCAGCGGCCTGGTTGGCCGCCAGGGCAGCGGCCAGTGCGGGGGAAACGCTGGCCATGGCGGCAGCCGTCCAGCGGCCCTCGACCGGAGCCTCGACGCGCCAGGCCACGGGCTGGCCCTGCTCCAGCGCTGCGGTGCGCTCGGCAGGTGGCAGGGCCAGAACCACGGGCAGCTTGGCCGGAGTGTCGCCGCGCATGTCGGACAGGGGCAGCTCGGCCACCCAGGCCGCACCATCCCAGCGCTGCTGCCAGTCCTTGCCCAGTTCTGCCGCGTGGTGGAAGGTGTCGGAAGATTCGGGATAGAAGTCCAGCGTGCGGCCCTGCAGGGATTCCGGCAGGCCCTCGATGCGCAGCTGCACGCGCTCGTCGGGCGTCCTGCCTTCTGCTGCTGGCTGGCTGGCCGGCACTACCTTGGCCTGGGCTGGCGCAGACAGTGCCTGGGGCTTGAGCGCCCAGGCCTGGGTGAAGGCCTGGCCCTGGCCTGCCGTGCTGCCCTGCACGGGCAGCTGCAGCTGGAAATCGCCTTCCTCGGGAATGCACTCCACGCGGCAGACCAGCCAATTCGCGTGCAGGCGCAGGTCCAGCATGCCGGACGCGGGCGGCTTGAAGTCGGCGGCCACCTGCACGGGCACGGGCAGCAGCACCTGGCCTTCATAGCCGTAGTTGAGCAGCGGGCCCACGCGCAGCGCCTCGGGCACGGGCCACTGGATCTCGCCCGCCGTCAGGCCTGCAGGCAGCTGCCAGTTCAGCTCGGTGGCCAGGCCGGAGTCACCGGCGTTCTTCCAATAGGTATGCCATTCGGGCTGGTGGGTGATCAGCAGGCCCAGCCACAGCGTCTGGCCGGGCTGAACGCCTTCGGGTGCCTGGGCCACGAGCTCGGCCCGCACGCGTGGCGTGTCCACGGCCGCGGCCGCCCCGCTGCCGGTCTTCAGGCGCAGCTGCGCGCCGGCAGGGGTGGCAAGCAGGCTGGCGGCGGCAAGGAAAAAGGCGAGGAGCCAGAAGGCGAGGTGCTGGGGGACAGTGTGGCGAAGAGGTGGTTGGTGCGGCATGGCGGACTGTGGGAGCCAGGGGCATGGTCTTTGGTTCCCCCGGCTGCAGGCTGCGATGGTAGCGGGCCGTCCAGAGAGATCGCCTGTGGCCGGCTGCAGGACGATTGGCAAAAGATATCGTTGCATAGGCGCTTGGTATTGGACAGGCGATATGTCCGTTGCCCATCATGGACCGGCCACCCATCCGGGATAGAGCAACACAAGGAGACAAGCCATGCAGGAGACATCTCGCCGCCACTTCCTGGCCGCTGGCGCGGCAGCGGCCGCAGCCTGGGGACTGCCGCAGCACGCGCGCGCAGCCGCCGCCTATCCCGACAAGTCCGTGCGCGTGATCGTGCCCTTTCCCGCCGGTGGCACCACCGACGTGGTGGCGCGGCTGGCCATGCAAAAGCTCGGGGAGCTGACCGGCCAGTCCTTCGTGGTGGACAACAAGGGCGGTGCCAACGGCGTCATCGGCACGGAACTGGCCGCGCGCGCCACGCCTGACGGCTACACCCTGCTGATGAACACGGCCGGCGCGCAGACCCTGAGCCCCGTGCTCTACAAGACCAGCTACGAGGCGCTGTCCAGCTTCGAGCCCATCAGCCATCTGTGCGACGTGGGCTTCGTCCTCATCGCGCGCAAGGACTTGCCCGTGAACAGCCTGCAGGAGCTGGTCGCCATGGCCAAACAGGGCAAGCCGTTGAGCGTGTCCTCGGGCAGCAGCATGATTTCGCTGATCACCGAGCAGTTCAAGAAGGTGATTGGCGCGCCGGGCATCGTCAACGCCCAGTACAAGGGCACGGCGCCGCAGATGCAGGCCGTGGTGGCGGGCGAGGTGGATTTCTCGTTCGACTCCTTCACCTCGGTGGAGATGATCCGCACGGGCAAGGTCAAGGCGCTGGCCGTGCTGCTGCCCCAGCGCGCCGAAGTCTTTCCCCAGGTGCCCACCATCAAGGAGGCCGGCGTGGACGGCATGGGCTTCAGCTCCTGGTCGGGCCTGCTGGCGCCCAAGGGCACGCCCCGCGACATCGTGGCCCAGCTCGCGCAGCAGATGGACAAGGTCATGCAGATGCCCGACGTGCTGGCCAAGCTGCGCAGCTACAGCTATGTGCCGCGCCGGGGAACGCCCGACGAGTTTGCGCGGCTGATCGAGTCGGACAACGAGCGCTGGAAACGCATCGTCAAGGAATCCAACTTCAAGGCCGAGTGAGGAGGGCTCCGGCAGCCCATGGATGGCCCTAATATCGGGCCATGCAAGACTCCCCGCCCGAACAGATATCCCCCGGCGCCTGGCCTTCCCGCTGGTGGGCCGAGGCCTCTGCACGCGACTTTGCGCAGGCCCAGGCCAGCGGCCTGGCTGCCGAAACCATCGCCGTGCTGCCCGTGGCCGCCGTGGAGCAGCACGGCCCGCACCTGCCGCTGTCCGTCGACGCCCGCCTGCTGCAGGGCGTGATCGATGCGGCCCTGCCGCTGCTGCCGCCCGAGCTGCCCGCGCTGTTCCTTCCGCCGCAGAACATCGGCTTCAGCGTGGAGCACCAATCCTTTGCCGGCACGCTGACGCTGTCGCCCGCCACGGTGATCGCGCTGTGGACCGAGCTGGGCGCCTGCGTGGCACGCGCCGGCGTGCGCCGGCTGCTGCTGCTCAACGGCCATGGCGGACAGGTCAGCGTGATGGACATCGTGGCGCGCGAGCTGCGCATGCGCCATGGCCTGCTGGTCTACAGCAGCAGCTGGTTCGGACTGGTGGACGATGCGGCCAATGCGCATTTCAGCGCGCACGAGCACCGCTTCGGCATCCATGGCGGCGAGGTCGAGACGTCGATGATGCTGCACCTGGCGCCGGAGAGCGTGCGCATGGAGCATGCGCGGGACTTTCATTCCACTTCGGAGGATAGGGCGCAGCGGCATGCCTTGCTGGGCAATGGGCGAAGCGCCAAGATGGGCTGGGCCATCGAGGACTACAACGTTTGCGGGGCGGTGGGGAATGCTGCGGGGGCTACGGCCGAGCGGGGGGCTTTGATGGTGGAGGCTTCGGCTCGGGGGTTGGTGCGGTTGTTGTCCGAGATAGTTGCGTTGCCTGCGGATACTGTCGGAAGGGCGCCGGAGCCTCTTTAGTTTTTGGTCTTTTTTGGACCCTGCCGGGTGGTTGTTTTTTGAGGCCGGGTCTCGGCCCGGCGGCCGACCTACTTTCCTTTGTTTCGCCACCGGTACGCCGGCCGAAGGAAAGTAGGCAAAGCAAAGGCGACCCGGATGTCCGCGACCCTCCGCTTCGCTACGGGCCACCTGCGTCGTGGCGGCTGCGGGGTTCGCCGTGAAACTCTCTTCGCGCTGCGCGCTACGTTCAAACATCACGGCGAGTCAGATCACGAAGCAAGCCTGTCCTTCGGCAGGCTTGCAACCCCGCAACCGCCACGACGCAGGCGCTGACATACGGGGAGTTGTTGCGGGCCTTTGCTTCGCTCGGCCTATTGCTTTATTGCTTGGGGATCTTGGCCTGGACGATCACGTCGCCCCAGCGCTTGATTTCCGACTGCAGCAATTGCGCGGTCTGCTCGGGCGTGCTGGACTGGGCCTGGACGTTCATCTCGCGCAGTTTCTGCGTGACTTCGGGGGAGTTCACGGCGGCGGCGATTTCCTTGTTCAGGCGGGCGATGATTTCCGGAGGGGTCTTGGCTGGGGCGGCCAGGGCGTTCCAGGAGGAGGCGACGAAGCCCTTGACGCCTGACTCCTGGGCCGTGGGCACGCCGGGCAGCAGGGCCGAGCGCTTGTCGCCGGTGATGGCCAGCAGGTTGACGGCCTTGGAGTTGATCTGGCCCATGATGGGCGTGAGGATTTCCACGGCCGCGTCGATCTGCTTGCCGCGCAGGGCCGTGACCACGGCAGGGGTGCCGTTGAAGGGCACGATCTGGGCGTCGATGCCGGCGGTGGTCTTGAACAGTTCGGCTGCCAGGTGCTGGGTGCTGCCGATGGCGATGCTGCCGATGTTGAGCTTGCCGGGGTTGGCCTTGGCCCAGGCCACCAGCTCGCCCAGGTTCTTGAAGCGCGAGTCGCTGGCGGTGAGCACGCCGATGTCGAAGTAGCCCAGGGTGGAAATCGGCGTGAAGTCCTTGACCATGTCGAAGGGCAGCTGGCTGAACAGCCCCACGGTGACGGCACTGCCGTTGGACATGAGGAACAGCGTGTGCCCGTCGGGCGCGGACTTGGCCACGGTGTCGGCCGCGACGATGCCGCCTGCGCTGGGCTTGTTGTCGATGATGACGGGCTGGCCCAGCTGCGAGGCCAGTTTTTGCGCGACGACGCGCGAGGTGACGTCGGCCACGCCGCCTGCGCCAAAGGGCACGACGATGCGGATGGGCTTGTTCGACAGGGGCTGGGCCTGGCTGGTGATGGCGGCCAGCAGCAGGGCCGCGCAGGCCAGGGCGCTGCGCGTGAAACGGCGTTTGTTCATGGGTCTTTTGTCTCCTGGCCGGCGAGTTTGGCGCAAAAGCGCAGGCCGGCCCAGAGCGCCCGTGTTCTGGCTGCTATGCCTTGGCGCGATAGCTGTGTGACAGCCTTGCCGGTGCCGTATCAGGCGTGCGTGATCCAGCTGCGGTGCTCGTCCGAGTCCAGGTGGTTGAGCGTGTTGAAGGTCTGCAGCATCAGGCGCTTGGGGCTGGTGGTGAACTCGGTCACGGCGCTGTTGCGGATGCGCATGTTCAGCGCAATGGTGACCTCGGGCGAGGTGCCCAGCACATGGCCCACGGCGGTGGAGATGGGGCCGCCACTGCTGACCAGGAGCACGTTTTCGTCGGCATGCTCGTGGCGCACGCGCTCCAGCACCTGGCGCACGCCGCCCGAGAAATCATCCCAGCTGGGCATGCCTTTGGGGCTGATGGTGCCGGCCATCCACTGGGCCAGGGCATCGCACAGCAGGCGGAAGTGGTGGCGGTACAGCTCGGGCGTGTCGGGCTTGGGCAGGGGCGCCGGATGGATGGCCTGCAGCAGCGCGCCGCTGTCGTATTCATCAAGGCCTGCAAGCGCCTGGGTGCGGTGTTGCTCGGCAGGCAGGCTGCCCAGGCCGTCGGCGATGCCGGCCAGCGTCTGCGCATGGCGGCGCAGCGTGCCTGTGTAGACCGCGTCGAAGCGCAGGCCGCGTTCTCGCCAGTAGGCACCCAGCCTTTGCGACTGCGCCGTGCCGCGCTCGCTGAGCTGGTCATAGTCTTCGGCACCAAACGAGGCCTGGCCATGGCGCACAAGATAGAGGGTTCCCATGGCGCGGATTGTGGCCAGCGCCGGCGCTGGCGTTTGTCCTGCGGGCGACTGGCTGCCGCCTTGGCGACAGGCCTGCCGTGCCGGGCCCTACAGCAGCACCTGGCCGCTTACGCACTCCACCACATGGCCGCCTATCCACAGCGCGCCCTGCGCGTCCTCGCTGACGTGGACGCGGCCGTCGCGCCCCACGCAGCAGCCCTGGCTGGCGATGTAGGGCGCATGCAGCAGGCCTTCGCCGCGCAGCCACAGGGCCAGGCTGGCGTTGAGGCTGCCGGTGACGGGGTCTTCAGTGACGCCGACGGGGCTGGCGAAGCCGCGCACTTCCAGGCTGGGGGCGGCATCCGCATCGGCCCCGGCCGGGCGCTGGCCCGTGGCAAAGGCGCGGGCCTCGCGGCTGCTGCGGCCGATCAGTGCCGGTGCATCTTGCGTGCTTTCGTACAACGCGCAGGCGCCCACCTTGGTGTTCAGCGCCTTGAGCCTTGCATGGTCGGGCTCCAGCGACAGCACCTGGTCGGGGTGTTCGAAGAGCACGCCCATCCAGCGCGGGCCGTTGTCCAGCCAGGCCGCACGCAGGATCTGGCCGCGTTCTGCGCCCAGCGCGGCCGCCACGTCATCCAGCAGGCCGGGCTCCACGTCGCTGATGTCGGTGGACGGTGCCTGAAAGGCCAGGCGCCCGTCCTGGCGCTCGATGCCGATCAGCCCCTTGGCGCATTCCTGCACGATGCGCTGGGCCTGCTGCGGCACGCCGCCCTGCGCCAGCCAGGCATGGCAGCTGCCCAGCGTGGGATGGCCGGCAAAGGGCAGCTCGCCGCCCGGCGTGAAGATGCGCACGCGGTAGTCGGCGCCTGCGGCGCGACCCGCCTCGGTGGGCGGGAGCACGAAGGTGGTCTCGGACAGATTGGTCCAGGCCGCGAAGGACTGCATCTGCGCATCGGTCAACCCGGTGGCGTCGAGCACGACGGCCAGCGGATTGCCCAGGTAGGGCCGTGCCGTGAACACATCCACGGTCATGAAGGGGCGCTGGCGGGAGACGTATGCAGGTGTCATGGCAATGGGCAGATGGAAGGGAGGATGGAAAAGCCGACAGCAAGCCGGACTTTGGTTCGACTGCGTGTCGGCTTCCCCCTGGCCCAAGCAGGTAACTGGCCCAAACACCAGGGACGCCGAGCAAGAGCCGCCTCTCGGCGGGGGCGCCTAGCCGAGGGCGTCGTCCCCCTCCCTTGCGAAGCAAGTAGAGAGGGGGAAGCGGCGCTAGCCGCTCAGGGGGTGGTTTACATCGTGGAGCGGATGGCGTCGGCCAGGGCGGCGATGCCCTTGTCGATCTGCTCGGCCGACACCGTCACGTAGGACAGGCGCAGCGTGTTGGCCTGGGGCTCGTCCGCGTAGAACGGCGCGCCGGGCACGAAGGCCGTGCCGCGTTCCACGGCGGCGGGCAGCAGCTTTTGCGCATCCATGCCCTTGGGCAGGCGAACCCACAGGAACATGCCGCCCACGGGACGGGTCCACTGCACGTCCAGGCCGGCCATTTCGCGTTCCAGCGCGGCCAGCATGGCGTCGCGCTGGCGCTTGTACATGGCGCGGATGGTGGGCACATGGCGGTCCAGGAAGCCGTCCTTGATGACCTCGGAGACCACGCGCTGGTTGAAGCCCGGGGTGTGCAGGTCGGCCGCCTGCTTGGCCTGCAGCAGCTTGTTGTAGACGGACTTGGGCGCCACCAGGAAGCCGATGCGCAGGCCCGGGGCCAGCACCTTGGAAAACGAGCCCAGGTAGATCACGCCTTCGGGGTTGCGCGCGGCCAGCGGCAGGGCAGGGGCCTGCTCGAACCACAGGTCGCCGTAGGGGTTGTCCTCGATCAGCGGGATGTTGAGTTCGCGCGCCTTGTCCACCAGGGCCTGGCGGCGTGCCTCGGCCATGGTGCGGCCGGTGGGGTTCTGGAAGTTGGGCAGCACGTAGGCCAGGCGGGCCTTGTCGGCGCCGGTGCCGGCCTTGGCGGCGAAGTCCTCGACGAGGATGCCGTCGTCATCGCTGTCCACGCCCACGGGAATCGGTTCCTGCGGTGCAAAGGCCTGCAGCGCGCCCAGGTAGGTGGGCTTTTCGACCAGCATGCGGCTGCCACGGTCCAGGAAGACCTTGCCGATCAGGTCCAGCGCCTGCTGCGAGCCCGTGGTGATCAGCACCTGGTCGGGGTCCACTTCCCAGGGCAGGAAGTCGGCCACGGCCTGGCGCAGGGGCGCGAAGCCCTCGCTGGTGGCGTATTGCAGGGCCGAGGCGCCATCGCGCTGCATCACGGACTGGCAGGCCTGGGTGAACTCGTCCAGCGGGAAGGCCAGCGGCGAGGGCAGGCCGCCCGCCATGCTGATGATGCCGGGACGGTCGGTGAGCTTGAGGATTTCGCGGATGGCGGAGGGGTTCATCTTGGCAGCACGGTCTGCCAGCGTCCAGGTCGTCATAAAAAAAGCAGTTCCAGGTCTTTGCGGTGCCCGCCATGCGGGCGGGCTGGTATGGATTGCCATGCCGTCGTGGGGCACGGGCCGGCCGCATGTGAAGAGCGGAGTGCGGATAGTGCGCTCGCTCTTGCGCCGGCAATGAGGGTATTTTGTCGCGGGCGTGAAGGGTCTGCGCATCCTCCCTTCAATAGCTGGGCAGGCCAGTACGGCCTTTGCCTGGGCGTGGGTGGAGGACCCTCATGCGGCCACCATCCATATCGCCGTCAGCGCCAGCATGGTCGCCATGGCACGGTTGAACCACAGCAGCCTGCGTCCCTGGGCCAGCCAGTGGCGCAGCAGTGCGCCCACGCAGGCATACAGCAGATTGCTGAAAAAGGCATAGGCGGCCATGACGGGTAGCACCACGGCCAGGCGCTCGGTCAGGTCGTCGCGCCCGGCCAGCCAGCCGGCCACGATGGCCAGGGCCAGCAGCCAGGCCTTGATGTTCAAGAATTGCAGTCCCACGCCCTGCCAGAAGCCCACCTGCAGCTGCTGCGGCGATTGCAGCGAAGCCATCTGCGCGCTGCTGCTCAGGCGCCAGGCCATCCACAGCAGGTAGCCGATGCCGGCGGCCTTGACCAGCCACAGCAGTAGCGGCGCCGCGACAATGGCCGCGCCCACGCCGGCCGTGCTCAGCACCAGCAGCACGCACCAGCCCACGGGCACGGCCAGGACGAAGCGCAGCGCCGGGCGCAGGCCGTGGTTGGCGGCCAGGGCCGTGGACAGCGTGGTGTTGGGACCGGGGCTGAAGCTCATGGAAGCGGCGAGCAGCAGCAAGGCGGTGAGTTCGGACGGTGGCATGAGGCGGTGGCCCCGAAGGTCTCCATACAGGCGGCAGGGGCTGTTGGGGAGGAGGGCACGGCAGGCCTTCTCCGCAGCACGAATGCATGAAATATAGGTGCAAGACCTGTACAGTGCCAATACAGTTGGACCCTCAATTGCATGTTCTGTATTGGTGCCTATCCCGATACAGTGACTTTCTGGTGACCCCTTCGCAGCCGTTCACACCCGTTTCCGTATGACCGTTCCCCTCTCGCGGCTGGCGCCGCAGACCCTGAGCACCCAGCTGGCCGAACGCCTGGGCGAGCGCATCCGCATGCGGCTGCTGCCTGCGGGCGCACGCCTGCCTTCGGTGCGCGAATGCGCGCGCCAGCAGGGCGTGAGCACGCACACGGTGGTGGCCGCCTATGACCTGCTGCAGGCCCAGGGCCTGGTCGAGGCGCGGCCGCAAAGCGGCTTCTTCGTGCGCGACTTCGTGCAGGATGCGCCGCTGCTGCAGCCCGAACAGGCCCGTGCGGCCCCCGCCGAGGAGGCCCCTGGCGTGCCCAAGGGCACGCGCATCAATGCCTCCATGCTGGTGCGCGGCATGTTCCACCAGAGCGTGGGCGGCAGGCCGCAGCCCGGGGCGGGCGTGCTGCCGGCCGAGTGGCTGGAGGCCGGCTTCCTGGCGGCGGCCATGCGCAAGGCCTGCTCGGGCAAGTCCCTGCACGACTCCTGCGTGGGCTACGGCGACCCGCTGGGCGACATCGGCCTGCGAGAGGCGCTGTCGCGGCGCCTGGCGCGCCTGGGCATTGCGGCGGCGCCGCAGCACATCATCACCACCATGGGCGCAACGCATGGGCTGGACGTGGTCAGCCGCGCCCTGCTGCAGCCGGGCGACCCGGTGATGGTGGAGGAGCCCGGCTGGGCCGTGGAATTCGCGCGCCTGGCATCGCTGGGCATGCGCGTGCTGCCCGTGCCGCGCGGCCCCGACGGGCCGGACCTGGCCGTGATGCAGCGCTACTGCGAAAGCTGCGCACCCAAGCTCTACGTCAGCGTGAGCGTGCTGCACAACCCCACCGGCTACAGCCTGTCACCGGCCAGCGCCCACGAGGTGCTGCAGCTGGCGCGGCGATTCGGCTTCTACGTGGTGGAGGACGATACCTATGGCGAGATCGCGCCCGACCACGCCGCGCGCATGACCGTGCTGGACCGCCTCAGCCACAGCATCTATGTGAGCGGCTTCGCCAAACTGCTGGCGCCCAACTGGCGCGTGGGCTACCTGGCGCCCCCGCCCGCCCTGGTGGAGCGCCTGGTGGACACCAAGCTGCTGTCCACGCTCACCACCCCCTCGCTGATGGAACGCGCCCTGGCCCACTGCATGGACCAGGGCCAGCTGCGCCGCCATGCCGAGCGCCTGCGCCAGCACCTGGCCCAGGCCCGCATGCGCAGCGTGGCACTGGCCCAGCAGGCCGGCGCCCGCTTCGCGGCCGAGCCGGCCGGCATGTTCGGCTGGGTGGACACCGGCGTGGACACCGAAACCCTGGCCCAGCGCCTGCTGGACGCCGGCTACTTCATCGCCCCCGGCGCCATGTTCCACGCCGGCCGCCAGCCCAGCACCTGCATGCGCATCAACTTCGCCACCACGCAGGAACCCGCCTTCTGGCGCATCTTCGAACGCGAAGTCCAGGCCATGCGCGGCAGCGGATAGAAAACGGGAATGGGAGAGAGGAGAGGGGGCGGAAGGCGGGGAAGGCTGTATCGACCCGCAAACATAGATCAGACCAGCAGCGCAAAAAACCGACGAGGCCCAAAGCGAGGGACACCGAGCAAGGGCCGCCCCGCCGCGAGGGTGTCGTCCCCCTCCCCCGCGAAGCGGGTAGAGAGGGGGAAGGCGCGCAAGCGCCTCAGGGGGTGCCCCCAGTCAATGCGCCCGCATTTTTGTCCGCAAGCGCGCAATCGCCTGGCTGTGCAGCTGGCACACGCGCGATTCGGTCACGCCGAGCACGGCGGCGATTTCCTTGAGGTTCATGTCGTGCTCGTAGTACATGCCCATGATGTACTGCTCGCGCTCGGGCAGGGCCTTGATGGCTTCGACCAGGGCCACGCGCAGGCGGTGGTCGCGCAGCAGCGCAAAGGGATCGGCGCCGCTGTCGGCCACGTGGCGCTCGAGGAAGTCCTCGCCTTCGTCGCCACCCGACATGTCCTCCAGATACACCAGCTGCGTGCCGCGCACCTTGCCCAGCAGCGACTGGTAGTCGTCCAGGTCCATGCCCAGTTCGTCGGCGATCTCGGATTCCAGCGGCGTGCGCCCCAGGCGCTGCTCCAGGCGGTGCAGCGCGTGCTCGATGTCCTTTTGGCTCTTGCGGGAGCTGCGGCTCATCCAGTCGCCTTCGCGCAGCTCATCGAGCATGGCGCCACGGATGCGCTGGCTGGCGAAGGTCTCGAATTGCACGCCCTGCTCGCTCTCGAAGCGGGACAGGGCTTCGGCCAGGCCGATCATTCCGACCTGTATCAGATCATCAAGCTCCACATTGGGAGGCAGCTTGGCGATCATGTGCAGCGCGATCCGGCGTACCAGAGGTACATGCCGACGGATCAGTGCATCGCGGTCGAGTTGGCCTTTGGCGGTGTACATGGCAGTCAGTGGCTCCAGGCATGGGATGCGGGCAGCGGCGCGAAGCCGGCGGCCAGATCCTGGCCGCCATGTGGCAACACGCTGCCCGCATGATTGAGCAGTTGCAGCGCCAGGCGCTGCAAGTCCGGTGCATGGTGCAGGCGCACGGGCAGCAGTCCCGGCGCATGGCCCAGGTGGCGCTGCGCGCAGCGCATCAGCGCGTCGATCTGGGATTGCAGCTGTTGCGCATCCTCGGCCTGGCTGCGGGCGCCGGTCTGTCCACGGCGCCAATCGTAGCTGGTCACGCCCAGGTCATCGGCGCTGGGCAGCAGCGGCGCCAGCAGGCAGCGCAGGCCGGCATGCACTGCCAGCTGCTTGAGCTGGCGGTAGCAGCCCAGCACGCGGGTGCCTTGTTCGGGCAGCACCATCAGCGGGTGCACGGCCTGGCCGGCCAGGTTGCTGGCCAGCGTGTCGGCATTGGCATACAGCATGACGATGGCGTAGCCGCGCACGTGGCGCTGCAGCCATTGCATGGGCGTCATGCCGGCCTGGCGCGCCTGTTGGGGCAGCAGATCCAGGCCCTGGCGGGCCGGCAGCACGGCCACCGAGCTGTGGCGGGGATCGGGGTGCAGGCCGGTACGGGCCTGCCAGGCGCTTTGCTGCAGCAGCTGCGCCAGGCCCGGTGCATCCGGGGACTCGCCCTGGCTGGCGTCCAGCACCAGAACGGGCAGGCCCAGGCGCTGCAGGCTGGCACAGACCGGCCACAGCAGGGATTGTTCGGCCAGGCCCTGCGGGTCGTTGGCCGTGTCGCGCAGCATGGCCAGCACACGCAGGCCCATGGGAGCGGCGGCGCCGGGCTGGCCGTGCAGGCCCAGGCCCTGGTGCAGCTGGGGGAAGGTTTCAAGCATGGTGGATCTCGCCTTCCGTGCTGGGGCTGGACGGGGTGAAGAAGAAGTCCAGGTCCAGCGCCTTGGGATCGAAGGCCGAGCGGGTGGCGGCGCGCATGGAGGCGGACACCAGTTGCTGCGCATCGGCGCGTTCCCAGTCTTCGGGCACGCGCTGGCCGTTGGTCACGCCGCGCAGCTGCATCTGGTGGCGGATCAGCGTGTCCACCGACGGGCCCAGCTTCACGGCCTCGTCCACCTTGGTGAGGATGGCCTGGCTGGAGCCGCGCGCCTTGAAGGCCTGCATCACATCGTCCAGCGCATCGCCCTGGCCGGCCGCGTTCACGGCCAGCAGTTTCTGGATGCCGGGCAGGTCCAGCAGGTCGAGGATCTCGTCCTTGCGCGGATCGCGCGGGGCCACGCCCGTGGTGTCGATCAGCACCAGCTGCTTGTTGGCCAGCAGGCCCAGCAGGTCCTGCAGCGCGGCGCGGTCATGGGCCAGGTGGGCCACCACGCCCAGCATGCGGCCGTAGGAGCGCAACTGGTCGTGGGCGCCGACGCGGTAGGTGTCCAGGGTGATCAGGCCGACGCTGGCGGCGCCGTACTTGGCTGCGCACAGGGCTGCCAGCTTGGCCGTGGTCGTGGTCTTGCCCACGCCGGTGGAGCCCACCAGGGCGAAGACGCCGCCTTGCTCGTACAGCGGTGCCTGGTCGGCGTCGGTGCGCAGATTGCGTTCCAGCACCTGCATCAGCCAGCGCACGGCGTCGCCGGCGGACAGGTCCTGGGGCATGTGCTCGACCAGGGCGCGGGCCAGCACGGGGGAGTAGCCCGCGCGGATCAGCTTGTGCGTGAGGTTGGCGTGGATGGGGTTCTGGCGCGTCTGGCCCAGCCAGGTCAGGGTGTTGAAGCGCTCTTCGATCAGGTCGCGCACGGACTGCAGCTCATCGCGCAGTGCCTGGGAGGCCATGGTCGGTGCGGGCTCGCTGCGCAGGGTCTCGCGCAGCGGCGCTTCGGTGCTGGCGCGCAGCGGGTTGTGGCGGGCCACGGAAGGCGCGGGCTGTGCCTTGAACGGCTGCTGTGCAGCCGTGGGCGCGGCGGCCGGTGCTTCGCGCAGGGCGTCGCCCAGGCTGCGGCGCTGGGCAAAGCTGGGCAGCGGCTCGTCAACGCCGGCCTCGTGGCGGCGGCGCAGCATGCGTTCGCGCACATAGTCCTGGAAGGACAGGGTGCTCATGGCCAGCTGTTCGGTGTCTTCCTGCACGCTTTGGCGCAGGCCGGCCGGCTCGGCACCGTCTGCCGACAGCGAGGCTGCCTGCGAGATGGCCTGCGCAATCGCCGACGACGTTGCCTGGGAAGCACGCGATGGAGCCGCCTGCGCGGCCGGCAGTGCCGTGCGCGGCTGGGTCTGCGCCTGGATCAGCTTGGCCTGCACCTGCGGGCGCAGGCCGGTGGTTTCCTCTGCAGAGCGGCGCTCGATGGCCTGCTGCAGCGGCGTGCTGCTGGCAGCGGCCTTGCTTTGCTCCAGCGTGTCCTCGGCCGTGGCCATGACCTCGACGCCATCGGGCGTGTTGCGATTGGACAGGATCAGGGTGCCCGCTCCGAAAGCCATGCGCGCCTTGGCCAGGGCCTCGCGGGAGGTGGGGGCGTAGAAGCGTTTGATGTTCATGCGGATGCACCTTTAAGAATCGAGCCGATGCGGATGGTGTGCGTTTCGGGGATCTCGCTGTGGGCGAGAACCTGCAGACGCGGCGCCACGCGACGCACCAGGCGGGCAATGGAATTGCGGATGGAATCGGGAACCAGCAGGCAGGCAGGCAGGCCCAGCTCTTCTTGCTGGTTGGCCATGTCGGCCGCCTTCTGGGTGAGGATCTCGGCCACGCCGGGATCCAGTGAGGGGGAGCCGGGGTTGGACAGGGCCTGCACCAGCAGGCGCTCGAGTCCGGGCTCGATGGCGATGACGTTCAGCTCGCGGGTCGGGCCGTAGATCTGCTGGACGATGGACGGCGACAGCGCAATGCGCACGCGGCGGGCCAGCTCGACAGGGTCCTGCGTGGTCGAGGAGTGCTCGGCCAGCGTCTCGATGATGGTGCGGATGTCACGCACGTGCACCGAGTCTTCCAGCAGCAGCTGGAGCACTTTCTGGAACGTCGTGATGGACACCATTTTCGGAATGACTTCTTCGATCAGCTTGGGAGCCAGTTTGGCCACATGCTCCACCAACTGCTGCGTCTCGGTACGGCTGATCAGCTTGGCGGCATGCACTTGCATCAAGTGTGACAAATGGGTGGCCATCACGGTTTCCGAATCAACCACGGTAAAGCCTGCCATTTGTGCCGCTTCCTTCTGGCGTTCGTCGATCCAGTGGGCGGGCAGGCCGAAGGCCGGGTCGGTGGTCTGGGTGCCGATCAGCGGGGTGCTGATGCCGCCCGGATTGATGGCCAGGAACATGCCGGGGAAGGCCTCGCCCTCGCCCACCATCACGCCGCGCAGGGTGATGCGATAGGCGCTGGGCTTGAGCTCCAGGTTGTCGCGCACATGCACGGCCGGGGGCAGAAAGCCCACTTCCTGGGCGAACTTGCGGCGCACGCCCTTGATGCGGGTCAGCAGGTCGCCCTGGCGGCCCTTGTCCACCAGGGTGATCAGGCGGTAGCCCAGCTCCAGGCCGAGCAGGTCCACCGGCTGCAGGTCGTCCCAGGTGGCTTCGCCGTCGCTGGGCGCGGCCACGGGTGCGGGCGCCTGGGTCTGCTGGGAAGCGCGTTCCTGCTGGCGGCGCGAGAGCATCCAGGCCAGCCAGCCCAGCAGCGCGCCCGTGCACAGGAACACGACGTGGGGCATGCCCGGAATGACGCCCAGCAGGCCCAGCACGCCGGCCGTGATGCCCAGCACCTTGGGCGACATGAACAGCTGCTGCGCGATCTGCTGGCCCATGTCGGTTTCCTTGCCCACGCGCGAGATCACCATGGCCGCGGCCACCGAGATCAGCAGGCCGGGGATCTGCGCGACCAGCGCATCGCCCACGGCCAGCAGGATGTAGCTGTCGGCGGCCTGGCCGGCCGACAGGCCGTGCTGGATCATGCCGATGGCGAAGCCGCCGATGATGTTGATCACCAGGATCAGAATGCCGGCGACCGCGTCGCCGCGCACGAACTTGCTGGCACCGTCCATGGAGCCGAAGAAATTGGCCTCTTCCTGCACCTCGGCGCGGCGGCGCTTGGCTTCCTTTTCGTCGATCAGGCCGGCGTTCAGGTCGGCGTCCACGGCCATCTGCTTGCCGGGCATGGCGTCCAGGGTGAAGCGGGCCGAGACTTCGGCGATACGCTCGGCACCCTTGGTGATCACCACGAAGTTGATCACCACCAGGATGGCGAACACGATCAGGCCGACGGCGAAGTTGCCGCCGATCAGGAAGTGGCCGAAGGCCTCGATCACCGCGCCGGCCGCGCCGGGGCCGGTGTGGCCCTCCAGCAGCACCACGCGGGTGGAGGCCACGTTCAGCGACAGGCGCATCAGCGTGGTCAGCAGCAGCACCGACGGGAAGGCCGCGAAGTCCAGCGGCCGGATCATGTAGGCCGCCACCATCATCACCATCAGCGCCACGGCGATGTTCAGCGTGAAGAAGGTGTCCAGCAGCCACGGCGGAATGGGCAGCACCATCAGCGCCAGGATGGCCACCACCAGCAGCGGCGCCATCAGGCCCTGAGCGAACTTGGCGTTCTCGCTCGACCACATCGATTGCAGGGATTGGAGCGGATTCGTCGTCATGGAGCAGTACCTTCAGTGGTCGCGGCGGCGCCTGGCGCGCGGCGGCCCTGGTGCGGATCGAGTTCGGCGGGCACGACGGGTTCGCCGAGATCGCCAGGCATGGGGCCTTCGCCGCGCAGCGCGGCCTTCAGGCGGTAGACATAGGCCAGGACCTGGGCCACGGCCGTGTACAGCGCGGCGGGAATGGCCTGGTCCAGGTCGGCGTGCGCGTACAGGGCGCGCGCCAGCATGGGGGATTCGAGCACCGGGATCTTGTGGGCGCCCGCGACTTCGCGGATCTTCAGCGCCACCAGGTCCGTGCCCTTGGAGATGACCTGCGGGGCGGCCATGGTCTTTTCGTCGTAGCGCAGGGCCACGGCGTAGTGCGTGGGGTTGGTGACCACGAAGTCGGCGCGCGGCACGGCGTTGACGCTGGCGCGGTCGGCGATCTCGCGCTGCTTCTGGCGGATCTTGCTCTTGATCTGCGGGTTGCCGTCGGATTCCTTGTGCTCCTGCTTGACTTCCTCATGGCTCATCTTCAGGCGCGACTTGAACAGGTAGGCCTGCAGCGGCACGTCGATCACGGCCATCAGGAACACCACCAGCAGCAGCAGGGCGACGCCGCTGGCCAGCCATTGCCCCGTCATGGACAGCGCCATGGCCGAGGGCTGTGAGGAGATGGCGGCGATCTCGGCGAGATGGCTGCTCAGGAACTTCCAGGCCACGAAGGAGAGGATGGCCGTCATCACCACCATCTTCACCACGGTCACCATCTGCTGCTTGGAAAACAGGTTGGTCAGGCCCGACAGCGGATTGAGGCGGTTGAACTGCGGTTGGATGGGCTTGAGGCTCAGGATCCAGCCGCCGGCCAGCATGCCCGACACCAGCGCCGCACCCGTGGTCACGGCGGCAACGACCAGGGAAATCTTCAGGCCCAGGCTGCCCATGGACAGCATGCGCTCCATCATCAGGGCCGGCGTCTTGGCCGTGTGCGCGTCGAAGGCCAATTGCTGGGCCAGTGCCATGCGCAGGTGCTGGATCAGGGGCTCGGCGCCCATCAGCATCATCAGCGCGCCCGTGCCCAGGATGGCCAGGTGCGACAGGTCCCGAGAGCGCGCACCCTGGCCGTCAGAACGCGTTTTCTGCAGTTTGCGTTCGGTGGCGGGAAGGCTTTTGTCTTGGCTGGAGTCCATGGCGCAATGACGGAAGGATTTGCGTCATTGTCGGAACAAGCCGGGCAGGCGAAGCCCCGATAAGCGGGGCTCAAGCGGCGCTTATGTGCTGTCTGCACAAGGGGAGGAACGGCAGCCGCATGGTGCAAGGGCGCCGCGAACATGGCAGTCAGCCCCTTGCGCCCAAGCGAAAGAGGCTGCCCTGCAATGAGAGGGGAGGCGCCGGGCGCCCCCCGGGGTGATCAGAATCCCAGGCTGGCCAGGAGATCGTCCACCTGGGACTGCGAAGTCACCACATCGGGCGTCTTCTCGGGATCGACCACGGGGCCGGCGAGGTGCTCCTTGGGCTTTTCCAGGGGCTCCAGCGCCGTCTGCTGCGGGTTGGGCGAGGTCTGGATGAGCAGCTGCACCAGCTGGTCCTCCAGATCGGCGGCCAGCGAGACCACGCGGGCGATGACCTGGCCCGTGAGATCGTGGAAGTCCTGGGACATCATGATCTCGGTGAGGTGCTCGTCGGCCTGCTGCGTGCCCTGCTCGACTTCCTCCAGGAAGTTCATCACCCGGCCCTTGGCCACGGCCGCCACGGGGTCCTCGACCATCTGTGCCCGCATGGCGCGTACACGCTCGGCCAGCCGGTCCTGCTGGACCTTGGCCAATTCGACGCGGTTCAGAACCTTCTCGGCGGCTTCTCCGGTCAGCCGCGCAATGTAGGAAAGGCGGCTTTGCGCATCCGGCAGCTCTCCCATGCTGCCGCGCAAACGGTCCGCATAGCCCAGCTCGTTGAGCGAGTCATGCAGCTGGCGCGTGAGAACGCCCACCTTGTAGTGGACGCTGTCGGGGACATCCGGGTTGCTCATGGCGCGTGCCCTACAGGCCCAGCTTTTTGAGGATCAGGTTGACTTTCTCTTCCAGCGTGGCCTTGGTGAAGGGCTTGACGATGTAGCCTGCCGCGCCGCCCTGGGCCGCTGCCACGATGTCCTCCTTGCGTGCCTCGGCCGTCACCATCAGCACGGGAAGGTGCTTGAGTTTGTCGTCCTGCTTGATTTCGGTGAGCAGCTGGAAGCCGTTCATGTTGGGCATGTTGATGTCCGTCACCACGAAATCAAACTTGCTGTTGCGCAGCTTGTGCAGTGCCACGACGCCGTCTTCGGCTTCATCGGCTTCGGGAAAGCCGCTCTCCTTGAGCAGATTGCGCACGATGCGCCGCATGGTGGAGAAGTCGTCAACGATCAAAAAACGCAGGGCATTAGCCACGTGAGGCCCTTTCGGTCGGTAGGTGCTCGGTACTGGTAAGAATCCGCCGCGATGGTAACAATATGAAACCTTCTTGGCGCAATGTGGGAATTTTCCTGCTTTTCGGCAGCATCGGGCGCAAACCTTAATTTGTTACACGATCAGGTGACGCGGGCGCAGACGGGGCAGCTGCAGGCGAGGTGGCGGCGGGCTGCGCAGCGGTCTCGCCGGTTGCGGATTCGGTGGCGGCCGCATTCGCCGTGCCGCCATTGCCGCCCGCCAATGAGGGCGGCAAGGCGTTGCGTGTCACGGGTCCGCGGTGGCCCAGCAGGCGCTTTTCAGCCTCCTGCGTGAGCACGGTGATGGTGATGCGCCGGTTCTGCGGGGCGCGCGGATCATCGGGCAGCAGCAGGTCGCTGCTGGCCAGGCCCGTGATGCGGGCCAGCTGGTTCAGCGGCATGCCGGCCGCCACCAGCTCGCGGCGCGAGGCGTTGGCACGGTCGGAGGACAGCTCCCAGTTGCTGTAGCCGCGGTCGGCATTGCCGTAAGGGGCGGCATCGGTATGGCCGGACAGGCTGATGCGGTTTTCCGCGCCCGCCAGGGCCGCGCCCACTTCGCGCAGGATGTCGCGCATGTAGGGTTTGACCATGGCGCTGCCGCTGTCGAACATGGGGCGGTTTTGCTCGTCCACGATCTGGATCTGCAGGCCGTCGGGCGTCACGTCGGTGCGGATCTGCGAGCGGAATTCGTTGAGGCGCGCATTGCTGGTGATCATCGCGTCCACCTTGGCCTTGAGCGCCTTGATGCGGTTGGAATCCACCTGGGCCTGGTCGGCGCGGCCTGCATCGACGCTGGTGCGCCGGTTGGAGCTGTCCGCCGCCTCCGAGCGCCGCACCTGGCCGTGCACCTTGGCCAGGTCGTTGCCGCCGCCGGGAATCACGCTGGAGCTGTTGCCCGCACCGTCGCCGCCGGCCATCGCCACCTTCAGCGGCGAGGAAAAATACGCCGCAATGCCCTGCAGCTCGCCCTTGGCCGTGGAGCCCAGCAGCCACATCAGCAGGAAGAAGGCCATCATCGCGGTCACGAAGTCGGCATAGGCGATCTTCCAGGCACCGCCGTGGGGTGCATGCGCCGTCTTCTTGACGCGCTTGATGATGATCGGCTGTAGCTTTTTCTCTGCCATGGCTTGACGCTGCTGGACGCAGGATTACTTCTTGCCCTTGACGTGGGTTTCCAGTTCAAGGAACCCGGGACGTTCGGTGGAGAACAGCACCTTGCGGCCGAACTCGATGGCCGTGGCGGGGTTGTAGCCCTGCATGCTGGCCAGCAAGGTGGTCTTGATGCACTCCAGTTCCTTGGCAGCATCCTGGGCGCGTTGCTCCACCAGGCCGGCCATGGGCTCCACCAGCGCATAGGCCAGCAAAATGCCCAGGAAGGTACCGACCAGGGCCGAGGCGATCATGCCGCCCAGCACGGAAGGCGGCTGGCCCACCGAGCCCATGGTGTTCACCACACCGAGCACGGCGGCAATGATCCCGAAGGCGGGCAGGGCGCCGGCCAGGCGGGTCAACGCATTGACCGGGGCATGCGCTTCGGCATGATGCGCCTCGATCTCGCTGTCCATCAGCGACTCGATCTCGTGGGAGTTGAGGTTGCCCGACACCATCATGCGCAGGTAGTCGGTCAGGAACTCCACCACATGGTGGTCGGCCAGCAGCTCGGGGTACTTGGTGAAGATGGGCGACTCGTTGGGTGCCTCCACATCGCTTTCGATGGACATCAGGCCCTCCTTGCGGGCCTTTTGCAGAATCTCGTACAGCAGCGCCATCAGCTCCATGAAGCGGGCCTTGGTGTAGCGCGAACTCTTCATCACGCCAGGGATGGCCTTGGCCGTGGCCTTGAGCACCTTGGGCTGGTTGCACACGATGAAGGCGCCGATGGCGCCGCCGCCGATGGTCACCATCTCGAAGGGCAGGGCCTTGAGAATGACCTGGACGTTGCCCCCGTGCAGCACATAGGTGCCGAAGATGCAACCGAAGGCGACGATGTATCCGATGATGACAAGCATGGGAGTGGATTCTGTCAGAGGTGTCCCGATGGAAAAGTCGGAACTGGCTTGGAAATGCGCGCTTGTTTTGACACTGGGCCGTGGCGGGGTGGCGGCCATCGACGAACCCATGGCTTGTCAAGCTATCGACCGCAGGCATCAATACTTGAGAGCCCTGAGATGCAGGTGTAAACGCGCCGCTGCGCGCCAAAAGCCCAAAAAGGCCGGCAAATCGGTGCCTGTTTGAGTCTTGCAAGGCGGGCGCTTAATAGCGGATCGCGCGGCGCGCATGCGAGGATAGTCGGCACAGTTTTATTCTTTGTGTCACCGCGCGCACAAGCGTGCGGACCGCGGGCCGACCGTGGGCCGGCCTGATACTTCCTCTGCTGCATCGCCATGCCATCTTCACCTCTTGCCAACGCCTTTGCTGCCGCTGCGCAGCCGCCCAGCATCGACAGCGAGCTGACCCGCATCCGCGCCATGGTCGATCGCGCGCAGTTCCTGGAGGCACTGTCGGATCTGGCGCAACTGGTGGCCCGGGACCCGCGCAACTCCAAGGTCTGGCTGCACATCGGCTTTGTCTACGTGCGCATGAGCATCTGGCCGCAGGCCATGGAAGCGTTGCAGATGGCCTTGGAGATAGAGCCTCGCATGCCCAACGCCCAGCGCCTGCTGGCGCTGGCCCTGTTCAGCACGGGGCGCAGGCAGGAGGCCTGCGACCTGATCGACGACGCCTGCCGCCATGCCAAGAACGAGAACACGCACTGGATGACGCGGGCCTACATCCACTCGCACACCAGCAGCGATCCGCTCAAGTCGCTGGAAGTGGCGCGTGACTGGGGCCGGCGCTTCGCCGACCCGCTGACCCGCAACGCCAAGCCCTTTCCGCCGCGCGATCGCAACCCGCGCAAAAAGCTCAAGGTCGGCTATGTCACGGCCGACTTCCGCCAGCACTCGGTGGCCTTCTTCATGCGGCCCGTGCTGGAACACCACAACCCGGACAACGTCGAGATCCACGTCTACTCCAGCGGCCGCCCCGACAAGATGACCGAGAAGCTGCGTGCCCTGGTGCCGCACTGGCACGATGCGGTCGAGCAGACCGACGACCAGCTCTACGAACAGATCCGCACCGACGGCATCGATGTGCTGGTGGACCTGTCCGGCTTCACCCTGGGCCACCGCCTGGAAGTCTTCGCCCGCCGCGCCGCACCCGTGCAGGTGACCTGGTTGGGCTATATGCATACGCTGGGGATGAAGGCCATGGATTACCGGTTGGTGGATCCGTCCATAGCCCCGCCGGCGCATGCTCCATATTATTCTGAAAAACTTTTTCAGATGCACTGTATGGCTAGCTACTCGCCTCCAGAGTACTCCCCGTTATGCGAAGAGCCACCGATGCTGCGCAACGGCTATCCAACGCTTATCTCGTTGAACAATTCGGCCAAGCTCACTGATGAAATGCTTACGGTTTGGTCGCGAATACTGCATGCACGCCAAGATGCTCGGCTGATCATCATGGTCAAGGAGCATGACCCTGATTCAGCGCAAGCTCACATGCAACCGCGTGTTGAAAAAGCCGGAATGCCGATGGACCGTGTTTCAGTGCTACATCAGCAGCCGCTGGATAGCTTTATGGAGCTCGGTCATATAGCCGATATTGCACTTGATACTCTGCCAATTTCTGGTGGCACAACAACTTTACATGCTTTATGGATGGGGTTGCAGATCGTAACTATGGATGCAGTACGAGGCGTGGATGCTTCTACGTCAAGAACCTTGCGCGGCTTGGGTTTTGATGGTGGTATCGCAAAGAATATAGATGACTATGTGCAGATCGTGCTGCACCTTATGAAGAGTCCGGATACTTTGGCATCGCAGCGCCGGGAAGCTCGTGCACGCCTTGAATCCAGCTTCTTGATGAACTATCCAGAGCGTACAGCGGAACTTGATAAATCATATCGACTAATGTGGATTAATTGGCTGCGAGAAGACTGCCAGATTTTGGATGCAGGGAAAGATCTCGAGCAGTTGCTGAAGAAGATGGACTCTGAAGTATGAAAAATCTGACTGATTCGGAATGGGTCCCATTGCTAGTGCCTGATATGCCTTCTCCGCAGGCCATGCTGCCTTGGTTGGAGCGCATACAAGAGGCGAAGCATTACTCTAATTTTGGGCCGCTAGTGCGTGAATTAGAAGCAGATTTTTCGATAAGATTCGGATTGCCTGTTGAGCAAGTGACTACTGTGGCGAATGCTACACAAGGTCTGGAATTGGTGTTACAGGCCTTGGACTTGCCTGCTGGTGCTCATGTGCTTGTGCCTTCTTTTACGTTCGTGGCCAGTGTTACGGCAGTATTGCGAGCAGGTTTTATCCCTGTGCTGGCAGATGTGGATCCACATAGCTGGATATTGACTCCGGAAATTGCACGCACCGCATGTGAATATATGCGAATAGATGCGGTGCTTACTGTGGCTACCTTTGGCACGCCGCATGATATGCAGGCTTGGGGAAATTTCGAGAAAATCACGGGCTTGCCTGTGATTGTTGATGCAGCAGCTGCTTTTGGCAGTCAATGGCTGAATGGAGCACAGGGAACCCTGGTTTTTAGCATGCATGCCACTAAGAGCTTACCCGCAGGCGAAGGAGGGCTGGTAGTTTCTTCCCGGATAGGATTGGCTCGCAAAGTGCGTCAGCTTTCCAATTTCGGTATAAACCTTGATCCAAAACTCGGATTGGCTGTCGGGACGCTGGCGTATGCTGGAACCAATGCCAAGATGAGCGAGTATCATGCAGCGATTGCTCTGGAGATGTTAACCCATTGGGAACTTCATGCTAGCGAACGTCGGTATTTGTATGCAGAGCTACGGCATAAACTGAATGCAGCTAGTGGTCAGAAAATTGTCTGGCAATATCAGGGTTGTGACCATTCGACGATAGCTCCTACGCTGATGTGCTTGCGCCTGCCCGATGAAGGCGCGCGTGATCGTCTGGAACAGGTGTGTCAGCAGGCTCGAATTATGACGCGACGCTGGTACCTGCCGCTCTTGGAGAATATGCCAATACTGCAGCGTCGCTGTATTGTGCTTGATACTCCTTGTGCGCAGGCGCTATCTCGTACGTTACTGGGTTTGCCATTTTTTGTGGGTATGTCGTCTTGCCAGCGGCAGCGGGTGCTAGAGGCAATGGAGATTTCGATGTCTCGCCCTTCGGTGCCCGTGAAAAGTGAGAAGAAATGTGGCGATGGGCCAGTTAATTCTTGAGCACTTAATTGACAGGGGACAAGACGAAGGCGCTGTCCTATCCATAGACGTAGATGGGGGAATCATAGCGAGGATCAAAGAATGTTCTTGCATCAATATCCTTGTCATAGCGCTGTGGCCATCCTAATTCACATCCGCGACCTATATTTACATTTCCAGCTATTATGGCGCCGCTGCGTAAGATGCTGTGAGCTCCAATTTGAGCACTATTTCCAACGATCGTCCCTGATTCAAGCCAGCAAGAAGATCGAATGTGTACGCTGCTGCCTATCTGTGTTCCGGACAGTAGCACACTGTTGTAGTCAATTCGACTGCCATGCCCGATTACTACACCATCTCCAATAAATGTGTTTGGTCCTATTCGAATATTGCTTGAAAGCATGGATCTAGGGCTGATGAATGATTCGAGCTTGAAGCCTCGGTCCAATGCGGATTGCATTAGCTCAACTCGTTTGAAATTTCCAAAGCGCTCGTCAAAAGCAACGAACGCCGTGCCTTCTCTCGGATCCAAGTTATCTAGCGAACCAAGTTCGAAGGAGTAGTCTTGCGCTTGTGGGACTTCTATTTTCTCGATGATAATCTCAGGGTAAGCCTGCTTCCAGGCATTAAATGCTATCTCCAAGTATATTCCGGCTCCAATAATCCATTTGTATTTCATGATAATCGCAGCTTAGGAGAATAACGTAGAAATCAAATGCTCTGGCTGAGTGTCTACCTGACGCAGAGATATCCTGAAATTCTGTCCCTCTAGAGCTTGGGCTAGATTGTGATAGTCAATAATGGATCGTTGCATCAACATTACAGCTGTGGATGTTTGGAGGTTACTTTTGATTCTCTGATACATGAATGATGTGGAATTGCTTAAATATGCAGTGCTTTCTGAGTTTTCGGCAGGTTGGTTTGCAATTGTAAGATGGTTTTGGAATATGTTTTTATAGAATTCCAGCGAATTTCCCAATTGATCTGCTACGGTGGAATTAATTATGATGTTGAAGGATTCACTATCATTCAATTGGCGAATTTTTATTAGAGAGTCTAAAAATAGGATGGGCGAATTTATTATCTGATAATTCTTTGGAAATCTTGTTTTCTGCACAAAGGATAAAGAATTGATCAGAAATTGACCTAAGCTGTTGTCATTGTCGAATTCCATCAAAGCATCCCATTTTGAATTGTGAAAAATAGAATGCAAAGTATTTGCCGTGGTATAGGATTCGGGATCCAGAAAGTTTCCGGAGATAAAAGATGGAGGGGTGAATTTGTGCAATGATCTTATGTCGGTTGCAGATATGTGTTTGAATGGAGTGCTAATTAGCTCTTGACTATCTTTCTCTATGATGGTGCGCAGAAATTCAGATATTTTTTGAGAATTAATATTATTTTTCTGGAAGAAGTTGGAAAAATCTTTAGATAATTCTTGGTTGGATGGTAAATAGCATTCTATGAATATGGTAGAGGGGTCAATTCTTTCAAGAACCTCATTGAAATCGAAAACGGGAATGCCTTCAATATTGCTGGGTATTTTTTTGGGATAAACGATGCCACTTAACTTCAGATGATGGGAATTTATTTTTAGGAATCGTTTGAAATGATTGAGGATCGGGGTTTGTAAGGCCCATCCGGCGGCGTAAATTTGCATATTTAATTCTTTCTGAATTCGAAAAACAGGGTGTCACCCTTATTGAGCTCTACGGGCTGATCGTTGCTGATTTGAAAAGGATAAAACAGGCAGGACTTTCCATCCTTCAGAATGCTACTATTGGTGGAGAAAGAGTTTATTTCAATCAAATTATTACTCTTGGCTAAATCTCTTATTTCTTCTGGTAGAAAATGTTTGTAGTGCCATATATATCCGTTGTATGGCATTATTTTTTCATGCGGTGATGATATGAATAGTGTTCCCCCGATCTTTAAGGACTGACTGAGAACCCAAAAAAAAGCTTCAAAATCTTTAACGTGCTCGAGAGACTCCATGCTTGTAATGAAGTCGAACGTGTTTTTTGGTAGATTAAAGGGGAATAGTTTGGCTGCCCAAATTATGTTTGGCGAAAGAATTTTGTTGCTGGCATTTTCAATTGCTTCTAATGACCCATCAATGGCCAATATGTTCCCTTGCGTAGTTTCTGCAAGAATTTCCGCGCCATAGCCAGATCCGCAGAATATATCTGCCCCATAGGGTGAGGCGTAAATTTCTTTTGCACGATTGGCGGCATATTTGTAACGCAACAGATGATCTCCTCCTATAAGGTTGAGATCTAATGTGGAGTATCTTTCACCACTTTTAAGCGAGTAATCTTTCTTTTGCATATTTAAAAGTATTTAGGCTTTACTCTCGGGTTATTTTATAGAGAATGCTGTGTATTCATCAAGGTTGTATACCAGCGCTCAACCAATCTATTCATGGATTCATAAGCTCCCTGTGTTGGTAGAGGTGCATCAATATGCAGCGCCGATTGGACTTGCTCCATTATTTCAATATCTTCACCAACTATAGCCTTGCTCCCGTGCATTTGAGCTAGGAGAATTTGGCTGGAAGACGCGTAGGATTGCTTTTTACGCGAGGTGAACCAATAGATTTCCAATTGAGTTCGGTCTGGTGCGATGGGGATATGATGTTCTAGAGTGAATGAGTAACCACCGTTAGCGCTGGCGATGTGCAGATTTGGATACGCCAGCCAGTTGTAATAAACATCCTGATATCTCCAGCGTTCCACCATATCATGCCAGCCGAAATGCTTTAGGTCAGGGATGGGGGCATCTGCGCCTCCGTAGCTGAAGCGCTGCATTTCATTTCTTAGAGAATAAGAGGATGTATTCACCAACTCCGACAACGATTCCTCTGCCTGATTTTTATCGACGGCAGGGGAAAAGTTAACGGTCTTGGCTAAAGTCTTTGGATGAACGAAGCGAGGATGGTTGGCATCTCGTAGGTTCTCATAGGCCAGTTTCCAGTTGTACCTTCCTTCCCATGTGGTGACCATGACTTCAGTATCATAGGCATCGGAGCTGTTCGCCAAGAGATGCAAAAATGCAGAGGAAAATTGCTCTTCAAGGGGCAGGGGATCGGCGTCTAGATTGATGAAGAGAATATTGCCCACAGCCCTCAGGGAAAACTCCCGTAACTTCAGGTTTTTGAGTTCACATTTTCCAAATTGGTAAAGCTGATCGCAATCTGGGATATTCGCAACTCGACCCTGAGCATCATATCTCCACGCATGATAAGCACAGACGAGTGGGCGGCAGCCCACAGGTTCTGTTTGCAGTAGTGCACTGCGATGCAGGCACACATTCTCGAATGCGCGGAGCTCACCATGAAAATTCTGAATAACTATAGGAATGCCTGCGATCTTGCGGGTGATAAAGGAGTTATTCTTTGGGAGCAAGGTCTTTAAGCCTGCGAACAACCATACCTTACGGAAGATTTTCAGCCGCTCTTGCTCGAAGATTTCAGTGGACAGGTAGTACCTGGGGTGCATCCGAGAGCGCATCAGTTCATTGATCTTTGAATGTGGGATGGAAAATGACCCTGGCTGGGTTGCCAAACACTGTCGCCCCAGCAGGAACATCCTTGATAACTACCGCTCCAGCACCTACTGTGGCACCTTCGCCAATCTGGAGTCCGGGCAAGATGGTCGCGTGAGGATGGACCACAACCTGAGCGCCAATTCGTGCCCCACCACCGATAAACACCATGGCACCAATTTGGGCGTAGTCGCCGATATAGGCATCATGCCCGACGACGGTCATGGTGTGAATGTTTGCGAAATCGCCAATCCATACATCGGGACTGATCTGAACTCGGCTGCAGAGGATGCAGCCCTTTCCGATGCGAATCCTGGGGTTAAGGAAGGCCCCCGTAAGCAAGGGAATGAACTCCGTGCCTCGTGCGAGCAGGGGCTGGGAATAATCGTGCCTTGCGGCAGGAGCGCCTATCGCGCATACAAAGGCGTCTTCTGAGGCTGGCTCATAGTCCAGCGGGCTGCCAAGAATGGGGGTGTCACATCCGGTATCACCCAGCACTCCCGGGCGGCTGTCTAGAAAACCTTTGATTGTCCAGTCTTTGCCATTGGCGGGGTCATCCTGCATTTGTGCAAGGACTTCGCGTCCCCATCCCCCCGCACCAATGATCAGTATCTTGTGCATCAAAGAATCGCTCCGCCATCCATGACCAGACTGGTTCCAGTAACCCAGCGGCTTGCGTCAGAAAGCAGGTACACCGCCGCATTGGCGACGTCCTCCGGGGTGCCGAGGCCTAGAGGGTGTCGGGTTTTCTGGGCTTCAAGCTGGTCGGTTCCCCACATCGGCGTTGCCACGGCCGAAGGGGATATGCCGTTGACCCTGATCTTGCGCTTGGCCTGCTCCAGTGCCAGACAGCGAATAATGCCCGTCAGGCCTGCCTTCATTGCCGAGTAGGGACCTACGCCGCGAGTGCCGATGTGTGCGGCCGTGGAGAGCAGAAAAATGATGGGCCCGTTCGGTTCGAGCGCTCCTGTCTGGAGCAGGCGCTGGGTCAACATGACAGGCGCGAGAAAGTTGATGGCATACATGTCTGTCATCGCTTGCTCACTGAGCTGCCGGATTGGGCAATGCTTTTGCTGTCCCGCGCAATGCACCAAACCATTGACTGATGAAGCAATTGTCACCAGGCGCTCGCGGTCTGCCTGAGAGGTCAGATCTGCCGACATCTGTACATGGTCGGCCCCCTTCTTCAACCGGGCGTAAGTCTCTTCGAGTCTGTTTGCGTCGCGTCCCGTGATGATCAGGCGAGCTCCGCGCTGGGCACAAGTGATTGCAGTCTGCCGTCCAAGGCCGGAAGACGCACCAGTGACAAGAATCGTCTTGCCTTTGAGAGTGAACGGATCGTGCACTGGGGCATTCATGCGTAAATGTCCATGGGAATGGTCAGACCACCGTCAACGATGAAATAGTTGCGCGTCAACCAGCGGCTTGCGTCCGAGAGGTAGAACACCGCCGCATAGGCGACATCTTCTGGCTCGCCCAGTCCGAGAGGTGCCAGCTCAAGCAGGCTGCCCATGTTGGCGCCGCCCTGACTCAAGCCATCGAGCAAGGGCGTGCGGACATAGCCGGGTGCAATGCAGTTGGCTCGTATACCTTGCTTGGCCACTTCCTGACCCAGAGTGCGGACGGCTCCCAGCAATGCGGCCTTGCTTGCCGCGTAGGCAGCGCTGGCCATGGGGCCGATGTGCGACGCGACCGATGTAACGAAGACGATGGAGCCCTGAGGGGAAATGCGCTTTTTGGCTAGCAACCCTTTGGTCAGCAGAATCGGTGCGAAAGTATTGCTGGCAAAAATTTCGTCCAGGTGCGTCTCATTGACCATGCGAAACGGCACGAGCTTGGAAATTCCTGCCGCGTGCACTACGCCATGGAGCACGCCTGCCGCCGTGACAAGACTGTCCAAATCTGCCGCATTGGAAAGGTCGGCAACGATGGATTGATGTCCATCGCCCCGCAGTGCCTCGTAGGTGGAGGCCAACCGGTCAGGGTTCCGGCCGGTGATGACCAGTTCAGCGCCTTGCTCGGCGCAGGAAATGGCAATCTGCCTGCCTATGCCGGAAGAAGCGCCGGTGACGAGAATTCGCTTGCCCGCCAGCGAGAAGGGATCGGGGGTGCTCATTGCTCGACCATTGCTGGAAAGCGGGCGCTTTCTATGTCCACGATGGCCGTTCCCCAGGAAAGACCAATGCCAAAGCCGCACAGCAGCAGTCTGGCCCGGGCTCCGTCCAGCTGTTCGTGCAGGCGGGCAGTCACGGTGACCGGCAGCGAGGCGCCGCTTGTGTTGCCGAAATCGTGCAAAGTGGAAGGCACCTTTTCTGCAGGCAGCCCCAGCTTCTTGCGGATGGTCTCGTTGATCATCCGATTGGCCTGGTGAAAGATGAAATGGTCGATGCTGTCCTTGGATGTCCCAGTGTGCTCCAACAGCTTTTCGACCGATGGCGGGATGCGCTGGGTGGAGAAGCTCAATACGGCGGGGCCGTCGAGGATCAGATCCATGGGGGAGCGCAGCACGCCATGCTGATCGCGTGTCGCCATGAGGTGCTCCACGCCAAAGGGCTCACGATGCCCGCCTGCCGGCAGCATGATGGCGCGGTAACCGCTTCCGTCACTATTGAGGTCGAAGTGCATGGGTGCTGCGCCGGGCGAGAACTCCAGGGCGGTAGCAGTACCTGCGTCAGAGAACAGAGGGTCCTTGACACTGCCGGACTTGTCTCCAACCAGCACCAAGCCCTTTTTGATGCCTCCAGCCGAGATCATGCTGCTCAGCAGATGCAGACCGAATGGATAGCCTGAACAACCCAGGTTGACGTCGAAGGCGATGGTCGTATGAGGCAGGCCCAGACGGTCCTGCATGATGATGGCGGTAGCCGGAATTAAGTAGTCCGGCGACTGGGTGACGACGATCAGTGCATCAATCTCTTCGCGCTGCCACTGCAGATCTTCGAGCAGTTTTTCGGCGGCAGCCAAGGCCAGGTCGGAAAAGCATTGCCATTCAGAGCACAGGCGCCGGGTCTGGATACCGATGTTGCGTACCAGCCTTTCTCGCTCCGAGCGTTGCGACGGTGGACAGTCCTCCAGATTGGAGACCAACCGCTTAGGAACGCAACTGGCCATGCCCGCAAAGCGGACGTTGTGCAGAGTGGACAGCGCCATGGTGTTTATCCCAGCAGCTTGTAGAGGTCGGTGATCGTCGAGCAGTTCTTGAGGTCGTCACCGGTGATGGTCTTGCCGTAGTCGACATCGAACATGACGATCACGCCCAGCGCAGCCAGGGAGTCCCACTCGGGCAGGCTCCTGAGCTCGGTTTCGGGGGTCACTTCGACGGCCTCCTGGAAGTCCACGGCGGTCAGAAAGCTTTCGATGAATTGGTCAATGGAGGGCATGGGATGGGTTCCTGAAAAAGGGCTACGCGCCTGTCTATGAGGGCAGACGCTTCGATGAATTTTCGCAGAGCGCCTCTGCGCCGGAAGGGTGAAACTGTAGGCGAAAGCGAGTCCTGTTCCGATGCTGTGCGGGGCGATGCTGTCTTGGCGGACCCCGGGGATGATGGCATATGGCTCCTTGGCGCTTCCTGTTTTGTAGCAGGCAGTAGCCGGGCCGCCTGGTAAAAGTGGAAGAAATGCGGTTTGCGCCCGCTTATCCAGGGGCCGTGTTTGCCGGCTTGCCTGCACGATGGCGGTATTTGTGCGGGTGTCGGCTTGGGGCCGGGCCTGTGGTGGGGCGCTTGCCCGCAACCTTGATGACCAAGATGAATACGAACGAGCATTTGCAGCAGGCCCGCCAGTTGCATGACCAGTGGCAGTTCGAGCAGGCTCGCCAAGCCTATGAAAAGGTGCTGGAGCAGGAGCCTGCCCATGCCGAAGCCCTGCACGGCATGGCCCAGTTGCTGGGTCTGCACCAGCTGCGCAGCGCAGAGGCGCTGCCCTATCTGGAGGCGGCCATCGGCGTGCGGCCTGCGGATTTTGGCTACTGGCGCCTGTACATCCACATGCTGATCCGTGAGGGGCTGTTGGACATGGCCATCTCGCTGATCGACGTGGCACGGGCCAACGGCATGCAGGAGATTGCGCTGGAGCAGCTGGAAAAGGATGTGGCTCTGGTGCAGGGCGCCCAGGCCGCAGCGCTTCTGGAGGAGCAGGCCGCGCGTTGGCCGCTGGGGCCTGCTGAGCCGGAGATGGCGCCTGCTGCCGGCGATGGCCGGGGCCGGGTGCCCGAGGCGCAGCTGCGGCTGCTGATGCAGCTGTTCGCCCAGCGCGAGCATGCCGAGGTCAGTCAGCTGGCGGGGTCGCTGGTTCGCCAGTATCCCAGGAGCGGCTTGGTCTGGAAGCTCAAGGCGGCAGCCGATCATGCGAACGGCCGCATCGAGGCGGCCCTGCAGGCAGCGCGCCAGGCAGCCGTTCTGCTGCCGCGCGATGCCGAGGTGCAGTTCAACCTGGGTGGTATCTGCCTGCAGGCAGGCCACGCGGCCGAGGCCGAGCGTGCGATGCGCGCGGCTTTGGCGCTGCGGCCGCATTGGACCCGGGCTTTCTCGCATCTGGGCGATGCGCTTTGTGCCCAGGACCGTACCGATGACAGCCTGCCTTGCTACGTGAGCGCGCTGCTGCTCGATCCCGAGGATGTGGACACGCTGTCGCGGCTGACCGCTGCGCTGCAGAAGACCGGACGGCTGCAGGAGTGCGCACAGTTCCTGGTGCTGCTCATGCAGCAGCGGCCAGAGGATCTGCGACTGTGCCTGGCCAGCGCCCATGTGCTGGGCGAGGCTGGCTGGGTCTTGCAGGCTGAAACCGCGTATCGGATGGCGCTGCAGATCGAGCCTGAAAGTCTGGAGCTGCTGCTGCATCTCGCAATGCTGCTGTGCTCCGGGGGGCGGCTGGGAGAGGCCGAAACCTGCTTGCGCAAGGCGCTGCAATTGCGCCCCGACAATGCCGTGCTCCACTGCGAGACGGCCTTCGCGCTGTTTGCCCAGAAAAAATGGGAGCAGGCGCTGGAACTGCTCGAAGAGGCGCTGCGCATCGAGCCCGACAATGCCCGCGCGCACATGCTTCGTTGCCAGGTCCTGCTGGAGACAGGTGATCTGCCCCGGCTCGACCGGGCCTTGAATGAAGCGCTGGAGCGCTTGCCCGGTGACCGGGAACTGATGTTCCAGCGTGCCGCCTACTGGGACCGCTGCGGCGATGCCCAGCGCCACATGCAACAGCTGGATGAACTGGTGAAGCTGCACCCGGACTACGAGCCCGCCTACAGCGCTCGCCTGTTCGCCATGATCCATTCGCCTGAGGCCAGTGCAGCCTCGGTGGGCCGGGCCAACCGCGAATATGGCGCGCTCATGCGGCGCCACTCCGCGGGGAAGCAAGGGACCGGGCATGACAATGCCCGCGACCCCGGCAAGACATTGCGCCTGGGCTTTGTGTCCGGCGATCTTCGCGCCCATGCGGCCGCCAAGTTCTTCCTGCCGGTGATGCGCGAGCTGTCCCGGCACAGCGATCTGGTGTGCGTTGCCTATTGCAACAACGAGATCCACGACGAAGTCACCAAGGAGTTCCAGGGCCTGTTCCAGCTGTGGCGCGGTATCCGGGATATGAATGCGCAGTCGCTGTCGAACCTGGTGCGGGCTGACGGCATCGATATCCTGATCGATCTGAGCGGCCATACGCGCGGGCACCGGCTGGATCTGTTTGCCGCCAAGCCCGCACCGCTGCAGATGACCTGGATAGGCAACCCCGGCAGCACGGGCCTGGAGAGCATGGACTACATCGTGCTCAGCGACCTGATCCTGGAAGATGAACTGCTCAAGACCCAGCTGACGGAGCGGCTGATGCGAGTTCCGCTGGCCTACGTCTTCGACGGAGGCATCCACCAGGAGGCCGTGGCGCCACTGCCGGCGCTGCGCAACGGGCATTTGACGTTTGGCTCCTTCAACCGTTTGTCCAAGATCAACCGCAAGGTGGTTTCTGTCTGGGGTGAGGTGCTGCGCACGCTGCCCACGGCGCGGCTGAAGATCGCGGCCTGCCCCCGTTCCGGTCCTCCGCAGCACCTGCGCGAATGGCTGGCCGAGGAGGGCGTGGCCGCGCAGCGCGTCGATTTTGTGGAGCAGATGGGATTCGAGCACTATCTGCGGGCCCACCATGACATAGACATCTGCCTGGATACCTTGCCTTTTACGGGCGGAGTGGTCACCAACCACGCCCTGTGGATGGGCGTGCCCACGCTGACGCTGATGGGGGAACTGCTGGCGGGGCGGCAGTCGGCCGAAGTGATGGCTCGTGTGGGCCTGGACCAGGGCTTTGCAGCACGGGACCTGGCGCAGCTGCTGGACCAGGCTGCGTTCTGGCAGGCACATTTGCCGCAGCTGCAGCAGATACGCCAGGGGCTGCGCGAACGCCTGCAGGACCAGGAGCCGCAACAGGCGGACATCGTGGCGCGCTCGGTGGCGATGGGAATGCGCCAGGCCTGGGCCCGCTGGTGCCAGGGACAGGAGCCTGTGGATCTGCGTGTCTCCTATGAGGATCTGGGTCTGGCCGCTCCCGTGGCGCCCGTTTTGTAACAGCGAACCATGCACCGCGCGGATGGCCATGCCGCGCGGTGCAAAAAATCTTGTGAAGTCCCCCTAAAGTTCGCCGGGGCAGCTCCGAAAACCAACTCAGCAGAGGGACAAAAAGTCCTGAGCCCACCAAAAGCCGCGTAATTCGATGTGAAAGCGGCCGATGGTCGGATTGGGCCGCCGCCGCCCGCCTTGCGATAAGCGAGGGCACCGTGGCGGCGACGTAACTGACTTTACTAGGAGTTGTCACCATGGCCATGTCTATCAACACCAACGTGCAATCGCTGAACGCTCAGCGCAACCTGTCGACTTCGCAAAGCTCGTTGTCCACCACCATGCAGCGCCTGTCGTCCGGCCTGCGCGTCAACAGCGCCAAGGATGACGCCGCTGGCCTGGCCATCGCAGAACGCATGAACGCCCAGGTTCGCGGCATGAACGTGGCAGTGCGCAACGCCAACGACGGCGTGTCGATGGCGCAGACCGCTGAAGGCGCCCTGTCCAAGGTGACCGACGCTCTGCAGCGTATGCGTGAACTGGCTGTGCAGGCCCGTAACGGCACCAACGGCGCCAAGGACCAGGTTTCGCTGAACAAGGAATTCGTCGAGCTGGGCAAGGAAATCGACCGCGTGATCAAGGGCGCTGATTTCAACGGCAAGAAGATCCTGAGCACCGACTCCGGCGCCATCAACTTCCAGGTCGGCGCCAACACCTCGGCCAACGACTCGATCACCGTTACCACGAGCGACCTGGGCACGAACGCCGACATCACCGGCATCACCAGCGCCTCTATCGGTTCCGATGCCACCACGGCTCTGGACGCTACCGCCCTGGCCACCGTGATCTCCAACCTGGACACGGCTCTGGACACGGTCAACTCCGAGCGCGCCGTGCTGGGTGCCACGCAGAACCGCTTCGAGGCCGTGGTCTCGAACCTGCAAGTGGCTTCCGAGAACACCGCTTCGGCCCGTAGCCGCATCATGGATGCCGACTTCGCGTCGGAAACCGCCAACCTGAGCCGCTCGCAGATCCTGCAGCAAGCCGGCACGGCGATGGTGGCCCAGGCCAACCAGCTGCCCCAGGGCGTCCTGGCCCTGCTGCGCTGATCGCAGTACGAGTCCGGCTGCCTTCCCAAGCAGGAGGCGGCCGGAATTCTCCAGGCCCCAGGCATCTGCCTGGGGTTTTTTTATGGCCGAAAGAGTGGGCGAAGAGGGTGTTCGAAGGGTGAATTGGCGCCGGATCATGGGCTTTATCGGCGCTTTGGCGCAGGGGCTTTTCCGCACAATCGTTGGCATCAGATAGGCAGAGCTGGAAGTCCTGGCGTGCTTTCTGGCGTTCTGGCGGCTTGGGGTCGTCGAACGGTTGGCCATTGTTCATGCCTAACGAGGAGCTGCCCCATGGCATCCATCATCAACACCAATCTTGTTTCGCTTAACGCCCAGCGCAATCTCAGCACATCCCAGTCGTCGCTGAGCACGACCATGCAGCGCCTGTCCTCGGGTCTGCGTGTCAACAGTGCAAAGGACGACGCGGCGGGTCTGGCCATTGCCGAGCGCATGAACGCTCAGGTACGCGGCATGAATGTGGCCATGCGCAATGCCAATGACGGCATTTCCATGGCGCAGACGGCCGAAGGCGCGCTGGGCAAGCTCAGCGACAACCTGCAGCGCATGCGTGAGCTGGCCGTGCAGGCCGCCAACGACACCAACGGCACGACGGACCGTGGTTCGCTGGACAAGGAGTTCCAGCAACTGGCACAGGAAATCGCCCGTATTGTCGGCAGCACGAGCTTCAACGGCCGCCAGCTGCTGGACAACGACAATCCCACCGTGTTCCAGGTGGGCGCGAACACTGGCGCCGACAACCAGATCACCATCACGGCGGTCAACCTGACCGGCGCATCTCCTGGTGGCCTGGCCATCACGGCCGGAACGCCTCCTACCCTGGGTGGCGCCCTGGGTTCGCTGCTCGGCGCAGGCAGCTCGGCGCCTGATGCACGCCTGTCCATGGAAGCCATTGACACGGCGCTGGACCTGGTCAACAACACGCGCGCCACCTTCGGTGCCGCACAGAATCGCTTCGAGGCCGTGATCTCCAATCTGCAGGTGGCTGCAGAGAACACCGCATCCGCACGCTCGCGCATCATGGATGCCGACTTTGCCGCCGAAACCGCGAACCTGAGCCGCACGCAGATCCTGCAGCAGGCCGGCACAGCCATGGTGGCCCAGGCCAACCAGCTGCCCCAGTCGGTGCTCAAGCTGATCCAGTAAGAGGGAACCCGCGGGGCTTTTGAGCCTGGCTGCGCGGGGCGTGGCCAAGAAAAGCCTCAGGTTCCGGAAAAACCGGTCGATAAGATACCGGGGAATGCTCTCGGGCATTTGGTGTGCGTGTTCGCAAGGACGCGCTCTGCGCTATGGCGCGGAGGTGTTCTGCACTTAGAAAGGGATGGTCATGGCCACCTTGAGTTCAGCTGGCATCAGCGGCAGCGGCCTGGACGAGACGATGATCGCCAAACTGGTGGCCCTGCAAAGGCAGTCACTGGTTCCGCTTCAGCAAAAAGCGTCTGTCCTGGATTCCAAGATATCCACGTTCGGGCAGATCAAGTCCCTGATGTCCACGCTTCAGGACGCGGCCACTTCGCTGGCCAATGCCGATACGTGGCGCCTGACCAATGCTGCCACGACCAATTCGGCCGTGGCGGTTTCGGTCACGGACGCCAATGCGCTGCCGGGTTCTTCGGTAATCTCGGTGAACAAGCTGGCGCGCAGCCAATCCGTGGCCACCGGCATCATGCCGAAGGACACGCAGTTCGGCGCGGGCAAGCTCACCATCACCATGGGCGCTTGGAACGCGAACGGAACCCAGTTCAGCAACCCGGGAACGCCGCTGGATATCGATATCGCAGCAGGCGCCAAGCTGGAGGACGTGGTCCAGGCCATCAACAGCAAGGGCGCGGGCGTGGTGGCCTCGGTGCTCAAGGATGCCCAGGGCGAACGCCTCGTTCTGCGCTCGCGCAGCACGGGCGCGGATTCGGGCTTCACTGTGGATGCCAGTGGTGATTCCAGCCTTTCTGCACTGGCGTTCAATGGCGCGGCCACCTCGGGCTCCGTGGCGCAGTACGCCCAGAATGCCGAGCTGACTGTCAATGGCATCACAGTGCAATCGACCACCAACGAATTCAAGCAGACTCTGCCGGGTCTCAACATCACCGTGAACCAGGAGACAGCTCCAGCAACTCCAGTGACGGTGACGGTGTCTTCGGATACCGACGGCATGAAGAAGAAGATCCAGGCCTTCATGGATGCCTACAACGCGCTCAACGACGCGTTGTCCAGTTCGACCAAATACGACGCCGAAAGCAAGGTGGCGGGTCTGCTGCAGGGCGACTCCACCACGGTGGGCATGACCAACAGCCTGCGCAGCGTGGTCTCGGGTACGGTCGATGGCGGAGCGGACACGCTCAAGCGCCTGTCGGACATGGGCATCCAGATCCAGAAGGGCGGCAAGCTGGCCTACGGTACGACGGCCAGCGACAAGACCAAGCTGGACGCAGCGCTGAAGGACCCCGAGTCCATGAGCAAGATGTTTGCCGCGGTGGGTACGGACGGGCAGCCCAATACGCAAGGCCTGGCCGCGCGCATGAAGGATTTCACGCGCAAGGCGCTGGAATTCGATGGCACCTTCGACACCAAGAGCAAGAGCCTGCAGGAGCTCAAGAAGAGCAACGGCAAGTCCCAGGACCGGATCAATGACCAGGCCGATTCGCTGGAAAAGCGCCTGCGTGAGCAGTACGCGTCCCTGGACAAGAAGATGAGCGGCTACTCGGCGCTCAGTGCCTACATGAACCAGCAGGTTTCCCAGTGGAATAAATAAATAGGAGCCATGCGGAGCGGCGGTCGTGTTTTCTGTAACCAATGCCCGGTGCCTCTAAATTTTCAGGCATTGCAGCCGAAGAACAAGACATCAAGGAAACGAACATGTACACATCGCTCAACCGCCGTGCTGCAAGTGCCTACGCCCAGGTCGGCGTCCAGTCCTCCGTGGACGGCGCATCGCCCCACCAGCTGATCCAGCTGCTGTTCGACGCGCTCGAAAAAGCGCTGAACGCGGCCAAGGGAGCCATGCAGCGTGGCGACATCGGTGAGAAGGGTGTGCAGATCGGCAAGGCCGTGCGCATTCTGGAAGAAGGCCTGAAGGCCTCCGTCAATCCCGATGAAGGTGGCGAGCTGGCCCAGAACCTGATTTCCGTCTACGACTACAGCATCACCCAGCTGACGCTGGCCAATCTGCGCAACGACACGGCGCTGCTGCAAAGCGCGCAGGATGTGCTGGCTCCGATTGCCCATGGTTGGCGCGACATCGCCAACGCGCCAGCCGTTGCCGGGACCTAGAAATGGAGCTGACATTGATTGACTTTTACCGGGCCATAGAAGACAGCAGCGCCAAGATGCTGCAGGCCGCACAGAACAAGGATTGGGAGGGGGTGACGCGCTACGAGGGCACCTGTGCCGTGCTGATCGAGCAGCTGCGGCTCAAGTCGCATGACGAGCCGCTGGCGCCCGATCAGCGCAAGGAGAAGGCCCGCATCATGCAGCGCATCCTGCGCAACGATGCCCAGATCCGCACGCTGGCCGAGCCCTGGCTGGCACAGTTCGAGCACATGTTCGACGGCCAGCCCCACGCCATGCATTGAGCAGGGCAGATCGGCAGGAGCTGCATCCGCAGCCTTCCTGCCGGCCATAAAAAAACCGCCTGATGTTCAGGCGGTTTTTTTATGGGCGGAATCTGCGGATGCCAGCGGCGGCTGAGGCTTCCCACCCGGCCGCTGTGGACTGATCAGGCCGCAGGCGAGGGTTGCACCTGCAGTTCGCTGAGCATGCGCAGCAGGATGCGGTTCACGTCCTCGATCTCGAAGGCGTGTTCTTCGCGCAGCTGGCGAATCGGTGCGGGATCGTCGGACTCCAGCGCAATGGCCATGAGCAGGGCCGGCGCGTAGGGGCCGGTGCGCGTCACTGCGGCGTCGAAGACGCGCTCGGACACGGGAATGCGGCGCAGCGCGGTGGGCAGGGGTTCGCCCAGCAGCTGGTCCAGCTGCGAGAGCAGGCCCAGCAGATAGACCTCGCGCTGCAGGTCGTGGCTGATGCCGGCCTCGATCAGTCGCTCGGTCAGGCTGGCGCGCAGCCGGATGGCGGTGCGCACGGGCACCAGGCTGGGCTCGGTGCAGGCGTGGGGCAGCTGGTCGGACAGCCAGCGCTGCAGCGTGCCGTATCCAAGCATCACCAGGCCGCGGCGCAGCGAGTCCACATTGCCCCGCAGGCCCAGGGCTGCGGAGTTGGTGTAGAGCATGAAGCGATAGGCCAGGATGGGGTCCTCGCCCAGGATCTGCTCGAAGGCCTCGATCGATTGCTCGGCATCGACGGCGCGCATCAGTGCGAGCACGGTGTCGCGGCTGGGCAGGGCGGCGTGATGGCGCTGGGCATGCAGCGTATCGGCCACGGGCCAGCCGGCGATGGCGCCCGCATGGAAGCTGTCCAGGCACAGGTCGGTCAGGGCCAGGCTGTCCAGACCCTCGTACATCTGGCCGCCCAGCAGTTGCAGGGGAGGCAGGGTGGGTGCGGGCCTGGCGGCCTGCTTCAGGGCCTGGAGCTTGGCAGGTGCATGGGCTGCCTGCGCGGCCTGTTGCAGCGCAAGCGCTGTCTGGTTTTGCATGCCCGAGGCGCCTTCGGGCGGCAGGTGCAGCAGGCTGCTGGCAAACCAGTGGGCGGCCTGGGCGTCGGGCACATCGGACAGCGGCCCGCGCCAAACCAGCATCAGGCCGCGCGCATGCGCCTGGCGCACCAGGTCGTAGATGGCGGAGTCCTGCAGCCAGTCGCCGCGCACCTCGATCCAGGGGCTGCCCTTGGAGGCGTTTTCCAGCAGGTCGCACAGCACCTGGCGCGACTGGGGCGACAGCAGTACCGGCGGCGACTGCGTGCTCCAGGTCTCGCGCAGTATGCGCAGCAGGTGGGCCACGTCGGCCTGGACGCCGGGTTCCTCGTGAAGATAAAGCTGCACGCCCGCCAGACGGCGGGCCTGGTTCCAGAGCGGCCTATAGCCGAGGGTCAGAGAGCTCAGGACGGACTGGACCATGGATGCATGCGCGGGTGGCTATCAGTTGATGAAGTTGAACAGTGACAGTTTCTGGATCGAGGCATAGGACTGCAAGGCAGCCTGCATGCCCACCTTCTGCATGTCCACATCGGAGAGGGCCTTGATCATATCGATGTCTTCGGCCCGCGACCGCGCCGCTTCCTGCTGGTCCGCCTGGTTCTTCATGTCGTCTTCAAGGCGGTCGGCGCGGTTGAGCTGGTCGCCGGCGAAGCTGCGCATGGCCTGGACGCGGCTCATGCCGGCATCGAGTTCATTGAGGCCGCGGCCCAGCGCCTGCTGCATGGCGCCGGCATCGGTGGCGCCGTTCTTCACGCCCGCGATCACGTTGTCCAGCACGCTGAACAGGTCGGTGCGCTGGCTGGGGGCCAGCGTGAAGCTGTCGCCCGTGGCCAGGTTGCCCGAAATCTTCATCGACATGCCGCCCACGGTGATGCTGTCGCCGGCCGTGTAGGGAACGGCCGTACCGGTCGTGCCACCGGAGGTGACGGTGTAGCTCAGGGCGCCCGTCGTGGCGTCCTTGGTGAAATTCAGGGTGTAGCTGGCGCCCGTGATGGCGCTGGGGTCCGACACCGTGCCCAGGTCGGCATAGGCCGAGCTGCCCGTGGGCGACTGGCGCGACACGGCGAAGACGCCGTTGCCCGTGGGCACGTTCATCCAGGTCGCAAAGCCGTCCAGCGCCAGCGGCAGGCCGTTCTCGCTGCCCGTGGCCTGGCCTGGCTGCAACTGGGAGTTGGCGCCGGGGGTGCTGTTGACGAGAGGATCTTCCTTGCTGCCCAGCCCGCGGAAGATGGGCAGGCCGTTGGAGTCCTTGGCATTGGCGTAGCTCAGCACCTGGTTGCGCAGGCTCTCGAGCTGCTGCACCAGCGCATCGCGCGCCTTCTGGTCATAGGAGCCATTGCCGGACTGCAGGATCAGGTCGCGGAAGTCCTTGAGCGCGTCCTGGGCCGTGCCCAGCTTGGATTCGCCCTGGGCCATCACATCGCGCTGCAGGCCCAGCACGCGTTGGTCGTTTTCCGAGCGGGAGATGCGCGTGAGTGCGCGTTCGGCCTGTGCGGCGGCCACGGGGTCGTCGCTGGCGCGCACCACGCGCTTGCCGGAGGTGGTCTTTTCCATCAGGTCCACCAGACTCGTGTTGCGCGAGTTCAGGTTGTTGATGGTGCTGTCGTACATGTTGGCCGTGCCAATGCGGGAGATGCTCATGGTGGAATGCTCCTGTCCTGTGATCAGCGGCCCACGGTCTGCAGAACGCTGTCGAAAATGCTTTGCGCGACCTGCAGCATCTTGGCCGAGGCCTGGTAGGACTGCTGGTACTGCAGCAGCTTGGCGGCCTCTTCGTCGAGGTTCACGCCCGAGACGGCCGTGCGGTCCGCCTCCAGGTTCTTGGCAATGGTCTCGGACAGCTTGGCCGCGTACTGCGCGCTCTGCGTGCGCGTTCCGACCTGGGCCATGGCGGTGGAAAAACCGTCGCTCAGCGTGGTCGAGCCATCGAAGAGCTTGCTGTCGCGCAGGGCCAGGAAGGAGCTGGCATTGCCCGCATCGCGCTGATAGGCCGTGCCGTACTGTGGGTCGGTGGCCTTGCCCAGCGTGACCTTGTCGCTGGTGGTTCCATTGATGGCGGGCGTGCCGGTGATCTTGACCTGCAGGCCCGGTGCCAGCTGTATGGCCTGGCCGGAGGTGTACAGGCCCGTGGCGGGTACGCCTGTGGGTGCCGGGGTGATGGTGTACTCCAGCTGCCCGGCGCCGTTCTTGCTGAATGACACCTCGGCACCGGCGAAGTTGGTCAAGTCGAAGCCCGCGCTGACCTGGATCCCGCCCATCTGCAGGGTGGCATCGCCCAGCGACTTGATGCTGGCGGCCACGGGGTTGGCCACGGCCAGGTCGTTGGGCGAGTGCACGGCGGCCTGGATGTCGTGGGCGCCTGCCGCCATGGGGCGGAACAGCACGGTGTTGCCCGACACGCCTTCGGCCTTGAGGTCGAAGCGCAGGCCGTCGATCTCCTTGGAGCTCAGGTCGGTCATGTCGGTGAAGTCCGTGACCTTGCCGTCCGACAGGCGGATGACCTTGCCTGCCGGCGCCGTGCTGCCGAAGACGATCTGGTAGTCGGATGCCTTGAGCTGGCTGGAGTCGACCACCGTGGTCGTCGGCGTGGTGGCGCCGGTCCACTGCGCGCCCGTGGTCGAGCCGTTGCTGACCATGGACAGCTTGAACAGATTGCTGCCGCTTTGTCCCGACAGCGTCAGGCCCAGGTTGTTTTGCTCGTTCAGCGAGTCGCCAATGGCCAGTGCCATGCGGCCCAGCAGGTTGCGGCCCTCGGTCAGGTCGCTGCCCTGGAACTGCAGCAGGCCGGCGATCTCGCCGCCACCCAGCATGGAGGGCGTCAGTTCCACGTTCTGGCCGCCGGGCTGCTGGAAGTACAGGGCCATCTTGCCGCTGCCCGGGAACTCGGTGGCTTCCTTGAGCGTGAGCTGTGCGGAATTGGGCCCCAGCACCAGCGGCTGGCTGCCGCCCACGAACAGGCTGATGCTGCCGTCGTCCGCAGGGATCTGGCTGGTCTGCACGTATTTGTTGATGTTGCGCACCAGCTGGTCGCGCTGGTCCAGCAGGTCGTTGGGCGTCTGGCCCGAGGCGATGGAGCGGCTGATCTGCGCATTGAGCGTGGCTACCTGGCCGGCCAGGCTGTTGACCACGGTCACATCGTTGCCCATCTGCTGCTTGGCGCTGTAGTCCAGCTCGTCCAGCTGGGCCGATGCCGAGCGAAAGCGCGCCGCCAGCTCGTTCATGCGCGTGAGCACCACCTGGCGCGCCGACGGGTCGGTGGGCGCACCGGCCACGTCGCCGAACGAATTCATCATGTCGGTGATCGCCGCGCCCAGGCCGGTCTTGCCGCCGCCGAACACTTCCTGCATCTGCGCCAGCGAGGTGGCACGCGCCGAGTCGGCCGCCGACACGGCGCTGGCCGTGGCTGCCTGGCGGTTGAGCAGGTCATTGAAGTTGCGCAGGATGGTGTTCACATCCACGCCATTGCCGATGTAGCCGCTGCCCATGTTCTGGCCCGGCGAGGTCTGGAAGGCCACGCTCTGGCGCGAATATCCGGCCGTGTTGACGTTGGCGATGTTGTGGCCTGTGGTCTGCAGGGCGATCTGGTTCGCCATCAGGGCGCGGGACCCGACGTTCAAAAGGCTCATGACGTGTTCTCTGGTTAGGCTTGGGCACGTGCCGCGCTCTGCACGGCGCTCTGGATGGCGCGGCTGAGCTTGCTGGCGTATTCGGGATCGGTGGCGTAGCCGGCTTTCTGCAGCTCGGTCGCATAGGCCAGGGCCGAGTCGGTCTTGCCCATGGCTTTCTCGTAGCGCGGATTGCTGGTGATCAGGCGCGCGTAGTCGCGGAAGGACTCCTCGTAGGAGTCGTAGGCGCGGAACTTGGCCGTGACCTTGCGCGCCACGCCGTCGATGTATTCGGTGGTCGTGACCTCGGCGACCTTGCCCGTCCAGCCCTTGCCGGCCTTGATGCCGAACAGGTTGTGGGCATTGCTGCCATTGGCATTCTTGATTTCGCTCTTGCCCCAGCCGGTCTCGTGTCCGGCCTGGCCCAGCATGAAGGCGGCCGGAATGCCGCTTTCCTGCGCCACGCGTGCAGCGGCGTCGCCATGGTGGGCGACGAAGTTGTCACGGCCCTTGGGCGCGGGCGCGTAGGCGTTGACGGACTGGGCCGCGCTGCTGCGGCTGCCGCTCCAGGCACCTGTGGTGCCATTGGCGCTGCCGGCCGTGCTGCGCCAGGCGATGCGGCTCATGCTCAGTGTGGAGGGCACGGAGATCTCGGCATCCTCGGCGGCTTCCGAGCCCATGGTGCGGGCCAGCTGTCGCGTGATGGCATCCGACAGGCCGCCGGGCTGGCCCGACATGGCCACCGACAGCTGCTGGTCCAGCATGTCGGTGCTCAGGTTGCCCTGTGCGCTGTCGAGCAGGCCGGACTTCATGGTGGCCTCGCGCATGCTCTTGATCATCTCGCGCATGAACAGCGATTCCAGCTGCTTGGCGGTTTCCTTCGCGGCCTGCGGACTGTTCTCGCCGGCCGCGAATTTGAGTGCGTTGAGGGATCGGGCGTCGGCCGCCAGCGCATTGCTGGCCGCAGTCTGCGATCCGTTGGGAAGTGCGATGCTCATATCACCTCCAGTTCGGCGTTGAGGGCGCCTGCTGCCTTGATGGCCTGCAGGATGGCCAGCAGGTCCTGGGGCGTGGCGCCCAGCGTGTTGAGTGCGCGCACCACGTCGGTCAGTTGCGGGGAGCCGGGCATGTTGATGATGTTGCCGGGCTCCTGCTTGATCTGGATGTCGGACTTCTGGGCCACCACGGTCTGGCCCTGCGAGAAGGCGCCCGGCTGGCTGATCACCGGCGTGGTGCTGATGGTGATGGCCAGGTTGCCATGCGCGATGGCGCAGGGGCCCAGGGTCACGGCCTGGTTGAGCACGATGGAGCCCGTGCGTGCATTGATCACGACCTTGGCCGAGGGCTTGGAGGTCTCGATCGGCATCTCCTGGATCTCGGCGATCATGCGCACGCGCGATCCCGGGTCCTGGGGCGCGGACACGCGCACGGTGCGCCCGTCCAGCGCCTGTGCCACGCCCTGGCCCATGCGCTGGTTGATGGCGCGCACCACCTTGTCGGCGGTCTGGAAATCGGTGGCGTTCAGGCCCAGCGTGATGCTGTCGCCTTCATTGATCGGGGTGGGTACGGCGCGCTCGACCTGGGCGCCCTGCGGCACGCGGCCTGCGCTCAGGTGGTTGATCTGCACCTTGGAGCCGCCGGCCGAGGCGCCGGCGCCGCCGACCACGAGGTTGCCCTGGGCCAGCGCATAGATCTCGCCATCGGCGCCGCGCAGCGGCGTGGCCACCAGGGTGCCGCCCTTGAGCGACTTGGCATTGCCCACGGAGGAGACCACCACGTCGATGGCCTGGCCCGGCTGGGCAAAGGCCGGCAGTTCGGCGGTGACGATCACCGCCGCCACGTTCTTGAGCTGCAGCTGGCCCGAATTGCCTGTGGCGGGCAGCGAGATGCCCATCTGCTCCAGGTAATTGGCCAGGGCCTGCTTGGTGTAGGGCATCTGGGTGGTCTGGTCGCCCGTGCCGTCGAGGCCGACCACCAGGCCGTAGCCGGTCAACTGGTTGCTGCGCACGCCCTGGATGGCAGCGACCTCTTTGATGCGTGTTGCATGCGCCGGCAGGGTCAGCATGCTGGCGCCAAGGGCGGCTGCAACCCAGAAGGGGCGCTGCGCTTGGCGCAATGTCAGGAGCATGGACAGTACTTTCATGCTGTCCATTCTCCGGAGAATCAGAACGGCATAACGTTCAAAAAGAACCGGGACAACCAGCCAATTGACTGCGCTTCCCCGGCCTGTCCGCGGCTGCGCGATTCCACGCGCACATTGGCCACCTGGGTCGATGCGACCAGGCTGCCGGGCTGCATCGTGCGCGGGTCCACCGTGCCCGTGAAACGCAGCACATCCACGTTGTGGTTCACGCCGATCTGCTTTTCTCCGGCGATCACCAGATGGCCGTTGGGCAGCACATCGACCACTGTCGTGCTGATGGCGCCCGTGAACGTGTTGTCGCTCGACGTCGAGCCCGAGCCCGTGTAGTCGTTGTTGTTGTTGAAACCGATGTTCGAGCGGTCCTTGAGATTGGCCAGCGCATTGCCCGAAAACAGCGGCAGCGCCGAAATCCCGGCCGTGGTCTTGTTGGACCGCTTGAGGCCCGAATCCGACTTCTGGCTGGCCGTCACACGCTCCACGATCTGCACCGTCACCAGGTCCCCCACCAGGCGCGCACGCCGGTTCTCGAAACCGGGCCGGTAGCTGGCCGCGTTGAACAGGCTGCCCGTGGGGCTGCCCGCCACCGGGGCGGGCTGCGGCAGCACCGGCGGCGCCGTGGACGGCATGTCCACCGGCGGCGGGTCATTGAGCGTCGTGCAGCCCGACAGGACTGCCGCCAGCGCCAGGCACGTGCCCGTCGCGGAAAGGGAGAAGGTTCGTTGGGTCATGGCGATGTTCCCGGTGTTTCAGTGATCCATGCTTCGCATGAACCTGGCGAGCCATAGGCATGTGGCGCGACCCCGGAGACCGGCGCGGCCCAGGTCAGGGACGCCGAGCAAGGGCCGCCCCGCAGCGAGGGCGTCGTCCCCCTCCCTCGCGAAGCGAGTAGAGAGGGGGAAGCGGCGAAGCCGCTCAGGGGGAGAGATCAATTACAACTGCGCCAGCTTGGCCAGCATCTGGTCCGACGTCTGGATGGCCTTGGAATTCATTTCATAGGCGCGCTGGGTCTGGATCATGGTCACCAGCTCCTGCACCACGTTCACGTTCGAGCCTTCCAGGTAGCCCTGCTTGATCATGCCCATGCCGTTGACACCGGGCTGGCCCTGCTGGGGCTGGCCCGAGGAAGCGGTTTCCGTGAACAGGTTCTGGCCGCGCGGCTCCAGGCCGGCCGGATTGATGAACTGGCTCATCGCGATGTTGCCCACCTGCTGGGGCGCGGCCTGGCCGGCCATGGTCACGCTGACCACGCCCTCGGGGCTGATCGACACCTTGGTTGCGCCCTGGGGAATGGTGACGCCGTTGGCGATGGGCATGCCGCTGGCAGTCACCAGCTGGCCCTGGGCATCGACCTGGAAGGAGCCGTCGCGGGTATAGGCCGTGGTGCCGTCGGGCATGTTGACCTGGAAGAAGCCGTTGCCGTCGATGGCCACGTCCAGCGCATTGTTGGACTGCTGCAGGGCGCCCTGCAGGAAATTGCGCGAGGTGGCCACCGTGCGCACGCCCAGGCCCAGGTGCAGACCCGTGGGCAGCTGGTTCTGCTCGGTGGTCTGGGCGCCCGACTGGCGCAGGTTCTGGTAGATCAGATCCTCGAACACCGCGCTGGCGCGCTTGTAGCCCGTGGTCGAGACGTTGGCCAGGTTGTGGGAGATCACATCCAGCTGGGTCTGCTGGGCTTCCATGCCGGTCTTGGAGATGAACAGCGAATTGATCATGGCGTTTTCCTTTTCAGTGCTTTCAGCCGTTCATGCTCAAGAGTTGGCTGGCCGTCTTGTCATTGGTTTCTGCCGTCTGCAGCAGGCGCATCTGGGTCTCGAATTGGCGGGCGGCGGCAATCATGCCGACCATGGTCTCCACCGAGTTCACGTTCGAGCCTTCGATGGCGCCGGACAGCAGGCGTGCGTTCTCGTCGTTGGGCAGCGGATCGCCGTCGCCCGTGCGGAACAGGCCGTCATTGCCGCGCACCAGCGCGGTGTCCTCGGGCGGCGTGGCCAGCTTGACGCGGCCCACGGCCACGGGCAGCTGGTTGCCGGTCTTGGCGGTCAGCGTGCCGTCCGAGCCCAGCGTGATCGTGGACTCGGGGGGAATGTCGATGGGGCCGCCGCCGTCGGACAGCACGGCCTGGCCGTTGCTGTTGACCAGTTGGCCCTCGGGGGAGACTTCGAACACGCCGTTGCGCGTGTAGGCCTCCTGGCCATCCAGGCCCTGGACGGCGAACCAGGCGCGGCCCATGGCCATGGCGTCCAGTGCGCGGCCCGTGCGCTGGGTGGGGCCGGGCGTGTCCACGTAGCCGGAGGTCGCCTCCAGCGCGAACACGCGCGTGCCCGCGCCGCTGCCCTGCAGGGGCACGGAGCGGAAGGTGGACATTTCGGCCCGGAAGCCGTTGGTGCCGGCATTGGCCAGGTTGTGGGCCAGCACGGACTGACGCTGCGCCGCTGCGTTGGCGCCCGTCATGGAGGTGTAGATGATGCGGTCCATGCCGGCTCTCCTGACTCAGTTCTTGGCTATCAGCGCAGGTTCACCAGGGTCGAGAAGACCTGGTCCTGGGTCTTGATGGTCTGGGCATTGGCCTGGTAGGCGCGCTGCGCGGTCATCATGTTCACCAGCTCGGCGGTCAGGTCCACGTTGGAGTCTTCCAGCGCGCCCGAGCGCAGCGAGCCGAAGGTGCCCGACTCGGCCGTGCCGTTCAGGGCCGGGCCCGAATCCGAGGTCTCCACCCACTTGTTGTCGCCCACGGCGCCCAGGCCCTGGGTGTTGGTGAAGGCGGCCAGGGCCAGCTGGCCCTCGGTGCGCGTCACGCCGTTGGAGTAGGTGGCCACGATGGAGCCATCGTTGCCGACATTGATGCCGGTGAGCGCGCCTGCGGTGTAGCCGTCCTGCTTGAGGCTGCTGACCGCGAACTTGGAGCCGAACTGCGAGACGTTGGAGAAGTCCAGCGTCACGCCCGCCGTGCCATTGATGGTGCCGGGCGTGGGCGCGTTGGGGTTGCTGCTCTTGATCTGCGCCGTCACGGGGCTGCCGCTGGTGATCTTGCCGGAGGCATCGAACACCAGGGTGGTCAGCAAGGTGGCGACCTTCGGGGGCGATGCCGTCGGATCGTCCAGGCCGTCGTAGACCTTCCAGGTGTTGGAGGCTGCGTCCTTCTCGAAGTACATCTGCACCGGTGTGGGCACGCCCTGGCTGTCATAGACGTTGATCGAGGTGCCATAGGTGGCGCGCGGCGTGGCGGGCACGGGCGGCGTGGCGGTGGAGTTGCCGGCTGCGGGCGTGGCGCGCGCATCGAGGTTCAGCGACACGTCGATCTTGGTCGTGGTCTTGGCAGCGATCGGCTGGCCCGAAGGAAAGACCATGGGCACGGGCTGGCCGCCGGCCAGCACCTTGCCCGTGGTGGCGTCCACGGGGTAGCCCATGACGTTGTCGCCCTGCACGGTCTTGAGGTTGCCCTGCTTGTCCAGGCCGAAGTTGCCGGCGCGCGTATAGGCCGTGCTGCCGTCGGGCTGGCGCACGACGAAGAAGCCGTTGCCGTTGATGGCCACGTCCAGGTTGTTGCCCGTGGTGGTGATCGGGCCCTGGCGGAACTGCTGGGTCACGGCGGCCACATTGACGCCGATGCCGCTGTTCTGGCCGCTGGCCGAACCCACGGCGCTGGCCACGGCCTCGGCGAACTCGGCGCGCGAGGACTTGAAGCCCGTGGTGTTGGCGTTGGCGATGTTGTGGCCGATCACGTCCAGGTTCTTGCTGGCGGCGTTCAGACCCGAGAGGCCTTGTTGGAATCCCATGGTGTGCTCCTGCGATGTATTTGGGTGGATGGTGCGGGGGTCAGTACACGGCCTTGACGGAGGCGTAGGCGACGTTGGTGCCGTCGTCCAGCTCCAGCGTCAGCTTGCCGTCGGTGGTGCCTGTGGCGAGCACCGCATGGGGCGACAGCGTGGTCGAGGCCACGACCGTGTCGGCATTCGTGGCCTGCACCGTGTAGCGCAGCTGGCTGGCGTCGCCCGTGTACTTGCTGCCGTCCCAGGTGAAGTAGTTGCGGCCAGCGGTGCCGCTGCCCAGCTCGACGGTGTCCACCAGCTCGCCGCTGGCGGTGGTGATCTGCACCTTCACGTCGGCGGCCGGGCCTTCGAGGTCGAAGGCAGCCGTATAGGACTTTTCCTTGCCCACGCCCAGGGTGTTGCCTTCGGTCAGCACGGTGCGGCCGATCATCTGCGTGCCCTGCAGCACCTGCATGGCGGTGAACTGGCCGGCCATGCTTTCCATGGTCTTGTTCAACTGCTGGATGCCGGTGACGGTGTTGATCTGCGCCATCTGCGAGGTCATCTGCGCGTTGTCCATGGGATTCATGGGATCCTGGTTGTTCAACTGCGCGACCAGCAGCTTCAGGAAACGGTCCTGCGCCGCCGCGGGGTCGGTGGTCGAATTGCTCGTGGCGGACTTGTTGTTGATGTCGGCCGTGCTGGCGACGCTGCCTGCGCCATAGATCATGGGAGTGGCTCCTGGAAAGTGGTGCGGACGGGGCTCACTGGCCCATCTGCAGGGTTTTGAGCAGCAGCGACTTGGTCGTGTTCATGACCTCGACGTTGTTCTGGTAGGAGCGCGAGGCCGAGATCATGTTGACCATCTCGTCCACTGCGCTGACGTTGGAATGCGTCACATAGCCTTCGGCATCGGCCAGCGGGTGCTGGGGGTCGTGGATGCGGCGGCCGGGCGTGTTGTCCTGGCTGATGGCGCTGACGCGCACGCCCGAGGAGCCTTCCTCGCCCATGGCCACGGTCTGGAAGACCACCTGGCGCGCCTGGTAGGCCTTGCCGTCGGGGCCGGCCACGGCATCGACGTTGGCCAGATTCGAGGCCACGACGTTCAGGCGCTGCGATTGGGCGCTGACGGCACTGCCGGAGATGCTGAAGATGGAGAACATGGACATGGGAAAGCTCCTGTGATCTGTGGCGCCGGCTTACTGGCCCTGGATGGCCGACAGCATGGTCTTGGCCTGGCCGTTCAGAAAGCGCAGCGTGGCTTCGTAGCGCACGGCGTTGTCGACGAAGTTGGCGCGTTCGCGGTCCAGGTCCACGGTGTTGTTGTCCATGTTGGTCTGGGCCTGCACCGAGTAGCCGAGATGGCTTTGCGCGCTCTGCCCCGAGGCGGCGGCAGGCAGGGGAATGTGTCCGCCCTGGCTGACGCTGGCCAGCGTCATGGGCGAGGGGCCGGAGGTAACGGCCGTCAGCGCCTCGCGGAAATTGAAGTCGCGCGCCACATAGCCCGGGGTGTCGGCATTGGCGATGTTGCTGGCGATTGCACGCTGGCGCTCGGCGCGCAGCACCAGCGCCTTGCTCTGGAAGTCCAGTCGTTCAGTCATCTTGTCGAGCATGTCGGCCTCGCCCTCTGGGATTTGCGGTGATCGGTTGACGAAATGGCGGCAGCCCACGGACTGCGGCATGCGTCGATTATGGAAATCGGGCCCGAACGCTAAAGCGCGAAGAAAGCGCGTTTGCCTGCGCAGTTCGGCGCTTCGGAAAAGAGCGCTCGTCCTATATTTGCTGGCATCGCTCCAGGTGTCCCACCCATCCTGACGGGAGGCCGGAGCAAGTCAGGAGCCACAGCCATGCCGAACTTCAGCACCGCCCATTCGCTATCCGCCGTCCGAGCCCTCGCTCGCGCCGCCGCATGCGCTGCGCTTGCCGCTGGAGCGTCGCTGGCAGGTCCTGCCTTCGCGCAAAACGCTCCTGACGGTGCAGCCCAGCTCAGCCAGATCGGCCAGCGCTTTGCCGACGAGGCCCTGCAGCAAGGCATGGCCGGCGCAGGCGCCTTGCCCCTGCGCATGGAAGTGCAGATGGGCCAGCTCGATCCCCGCCTGCGCCTGGCCGCCTGTGCCAAGGTCGAACCCTATTTGCCCGCAGGCTCGCGCCTGTGGGGCCGTACCCGCCTGGGTCTGCGCTGCCTGCAGGGCGCCGTGGCCTGGAATGTGTTCCTGCCCATCACGGTCAAGGCCTGGGGGCCGGCCTGGGTGCTGCAAAACGGCGTGCCTTCGGGCCGCCCGCTGTCGGCCGACGATGCCGTCCAGGCCGAAGTGGACTGGGCCGAGGAATCGGCCGCCGTCTACGCCAACCAGCAGGACTGGGTGGGCCTGGTGGCCTCCCGCCCGCTGGCCGCAGGCCAGGCGCTGCGCCAGAACATGCTGCGCACGCCGGCGCTGTTCGCGGTGGGTGCCGAAGTGCGAGTTCTGGTCAACGGTGGTGGTTTTTCCGTCACATCGTCGGGCAAGGCCATGTCGGCCGCCGGCGAAGGCCAGACCGTGCGGGTTCGCATGGATAATGGCCGGCTCATCTCCGGGGTGGTGAATCCCGAGGGCGTGGTGCTGGTCCAGTAAAAAACCCTCAAGTTTTGTTCCAGGCAGTCGAAAGCTAGGCACAGCGCCTCACGCCGCCAGGGCGATTGGAGAATCAAGATGAAGATAGGTCAAAAACCGGAACTGCCCGCCGCTGCCTCCCAGGCCGCCGCCAAGCAGCCCAAGACAGCCAGCACCATTGCCACCGAGGAATCCTCCGCCCAGGCCCAGCCTGCCAAGGCGGCCGGCGTTCCCGTGTCGTTCTCGACCTCGGCCCGCGCACTGGACCAATCTGGTCGCGCCACGGCCGATTTCGATGCCAACCGCGTCAAGGAAATCCGCGAAGCCATTGCCAACGGCACCTTCCGCGTGAACGCCGACGCCGTGGCCGACAAGCTGCTGGCCAACTCCGAAGAATTCCTCTCGCACTCGCGCGTCTGAGCGCGGGTTCGGTTCTTTCTCGGTTTTTTCCTTCCGGCGCGAGCACGCGCTTTCTTTTTTCAGCAAGGCCTGTCCCATGACTCTCAGCGAGATGCTCGATTCCCTGGACGCGGTGGTCCGGATGGTGTCCGCCTCGCTGCAATCGAAGGATGCGGTCGCGCTGGAGCAGTCCAGCACCCGGCTGCGCGATGCCATGGCGGCGTTCTCCGAGCTGGCCCGGCGCTTCAGCGCGGCCGACTGGACGCAGGAGCTGCGCGAACGCGCCCAGGCCCTGGGCGAGCAGATGGCCATGCAGCGCGACCAGCTGGCACGCATGGCCGTGGTGGCCCAGAGCCAGGCGGCGGCGCTGATTCCCCAGACTTCGGACCAGGCCACGTATGGACGCGACCTGTATGGACACCCCCATGCCGGACCGGGCAAGGCGCGCATCTACCACTCGGCCAGCTGAAGCCGCGTCCCTTTTTTCTCTCTCTCTTCTTTCTTCCCGCTGCTCAACCCTCCGGCATCCGTGCCCGAGGGTTTTGTCTTTTCCGGGCTGGGATTCGGTTGAATGAATCTGCGCAGCGGGCGCAGGCATGGCTGGAGCTTGGGCGTACCCATCCATGCGCGGGATGAGGCTGCGCTTGGTCAAAGAGGTGGAGGCGGGGGAATGCTTGATGGCCGTCCGCAGGAAGGGCGGCCAGGAATGAGGGATGGCCAGAGGCCAGATCCGGGGAAAACGAAGCAAGGACCCTGAAGGCGGCAAGATCCGAAATGCGCGGAAATGACGCTGCCGTGCAATGGCAATGCAAGCGCAATGCAAGCGCAATGGCGCGCGCAAATCCCGTTCGGTCTGCGGTTTGCGGTCTGCGATCTGGGGAGGCAAAGAGGGTCCGGCCGGGGCCGGACGTCCTCACACCTGCATGTTCATCACGTCGGTATAAGCCTGCACGAGCCGGTTGCGCACCTGCATCGTGGCCTGGAAGCCGATCTGCGCCTTTTGCATGGCGATCATGGTTTCTTCGAGGCTGACGGCCGGGTTCTCCAACTGCACCTCACGCTGCAGCTGGCTGGAGTTGTTCTGGGCTGAACTGACGGACTGCAGCGCGCCTTGAAGGGCCTGGCTGAAGCCGCCAGCCGCCACTTTGGTCGATGCGTCGCCTGCGCCCACGCCTTTGGGGAGCTGGGTGCCGTACAGGGGAGAGGTGGTACTGGGGATGCGAAGGTCCATGACACATTCCATCGGAGTTAGCAAGATGACGAGATCGTAGGGCGGCAGGGTTTTCGCATCGCGGCAAATAGACGGCCAAACGGCGCGCTTATCGGGCGAATGTGAAGCGGCGGACTTCGAATAATCGACAGCACGCTAGGGTCCTGTGTGTGCAGGGCTCGAACACCTGGAACCAAGATGTCTGCTGTCGCTGAAATCCCTGTCCCTCAAGCCACTCCCGTGCCCCAGCCTGCCTTGCAGCAGCGCTGGACGGCCATGGACCGTGGCGCGCGCCTGCGTTGGGGCGCGATCGCCGTGCTGCTGGTTGTCGCCCTGGGTGCGGCGGCCATGTTCTACCGCCAGCCGGACTACAAGGTGCTGTTCTCCAACCTGAGCGACAAGGATGGCGGCGCCATCGTCGCCCAGCTGTCGCAGATGAACGTGCCTTACCGCTACACGGAAGGCGGCGGTGCCATCCTCATCCCGTCCGACCGCGTGCACGATGTGCGCCTGAAGCTGGCCACCCAGGGCCTGCCCAAGGGTTCGGTGACGGGTTTCGAGCTGATGGAGAACAGCAAGTTCGGCATCACCCAGTTCCAGGAACGCCTCAATTTCCAGCGCGGTCTTGAAGGCGAACTGACGCGTTCCATCCAGGCCCTGGCCGCCGTGCAAAGCGCACGCGTGCACCTGGCCCTGCCCAATCAGAACGGCTTTTTCCGCGAGCAGCAAAAGCCCTCGGCCTCGGTGCTGCTGAGCCTGTACCCGGGCCGTGTGCTGGACCGCACGCAGATCGCGGGCATCGTGCACCTGGTGGCCTCCAGCGTGCCCGAGATGGCTCCCACGGCCGTGAGCATCCTGGACGACTCGGGCAAGCTGCTGTCGCAGTCGCCCGACGGCAACGCCAACGCCGTGGACATGCAGCAGCTGAACTACACCCAGCAGATCGAGCAGCAGTACGTGCGCCGCATCCTGGAGATCCTGGAGCCCGTGGTCGGCAAGAACAATGTGAAGGCGCAGGTCTCGGCCGAGATGGATTTCAGCCAGACCGAATCGACTTCGGAGCAGCACCGCCCCAACCAGTCCTCCGACGCGGGCGTGGTGCGCAGCCAGCAGGTAGTGGAGAGCACGGGCGAGCAAAAGCCGCCCCAGCCCACGGGCATTCCCGGCGCCACCAGCAACCAGCCGCCCCAGAACGCTTCTGCGCCCGTCAACGGCGCCAATCCCGCGCCCCAGGCGGCCGACGGCCAGAACGCCGCCCGCTCTGCCAGCAAGCGCGAGTCCATCACCAATTACGAAGTGGACAAGACCGTGCGCCATACACGCGGCAGCACGGGCAGCATCAAGCGCCTGACGGCCGCCGTGGTCATCAATGCGCCCCTGGTGGCTGCCCCTGCGCCGGCCGCTGCCGGTGCGGCAACCGATGCAGCCACCGTCGCTGCCGCCGCACGCGGCCTGACGGCAGCGCAGCAGGCGCAACTGCTGACCCTGGTGCGCGAGACCGTGGGCTACAGCGCAGAGCGCGGCGACTCGGTCAACCTGGTCAGCACGCCCTTTGTGCAGGACGAAGTGCCCGCCGATGTGCCGCTGTGGCGCCAGCCCGAAGTGCTGGACATGGCCCGCAGCCTGGGCGTGCCCATCGGCCTGGCCCTGTTCGGCGCCATCTTGCTGCTGGGCCTGGTGCGACCCATGCTCAAGGGCCGCAAGACGGTGGCCGTGGGCGGACAGCTCAATGCCATCGAAGGCGAGCAGCTGGACCGTCCGGCGCTGGCTGCACCCGCTGTCGATCTTTCGCCCACGCAGGAGCAAGTGCGCCTGGAGCAGGCGCGCCAACTGGCCAAGCAGAACCCGATCGCGGTGGCCAACATCGTCAAGACCTGGATCAACGGCGAGGCCACCTGAGCCTCTCAAAACACGGATTGCTGAGATATGGACGAACGAGGCCTGAACGACGCCGCCATCTTGCTGGTCTCCCTGGGCGAGGAGGAAGCGGCCGAGGTGTTCAAGCACCTCACCCCGAAGGAAGTGCAAAAGCTCGGCGAGACCATTGCGCACATGCGCGGTGTCTCGCGCGAGAAGGTGGACTTCGTCATCAACCGCTTTGCCGATGACGCGGCCGCGCAAAGCCTGCTGGTGGACGACGCCAGCGGCTATGTGCGCTCGGTGCTCAAGCGCGCCCTGGGCGACGACAAGGCGGCGCTGCTGATCGACCGCATCCTGCAGGGCGGCGATGTCTCCGGCATCGAAAGCCTCAAGTGGATGGACCCGCTGTCCGTGGCCGAACTGCTGCGCGGCGAGCATCCGCAGATCGTGGCCGCCATCCTCGTGCACCTGGAGCACGAGCAGGCCGCTGCCGTCCTGATGCAGCTGCCCGAGCGTTTCCGTAGCGAAGTCATGCTGCGCGTGGCCACGCTGGAAGGCATTCAGCCGACCGCGCTCAAGGACCTCAACGAGGTGCTGTTCCAGGTGCTGGCCGGCGGCGACAAGATCCGCAAGACCTCGCTGGGCGGCGTCAAGACGGCGGCCGAGATGATCAACAACCTCGGCGGCAATGCCGACGTGGCCGTGCTGGACACCATCCGCAACTACGACCCAGACCTGGCTCAGAAGATCATGGACAAGATGTTCGTGTTCGACGACCTGGTCAAGCTGGACGACCGCTCGGTGCAGCTGGTGCTGCGCGAGGTGGTGTCCGAGACGCTGATCATCGCGCTCAAGGGCGGTTCGATGGAAGTGCGCGACAAGATTCTGGCCAACATGTCCATGCGTGCCGCCGAGTCGCTGCGCGAGGACCTGGAAGGCCGCGGCCCGATGCGCCTGTCCGAAGTGGAAGCGCAGCAAAAGGAAATCCTGAAGGTGGTGCGTCGCCTGGCCGAAGAAGGCCAGATCACCATCGGCAGCGGTGCGGAAGACAGCTATGTCTAACGGCATGAACTCGCGCTTCATCCCTTCCGAGGAGATCGACGAGCGCCAGGTGGTGCAGTGGCGCTTCGGCGCCGTGGACCACATGGGCGGCCTGAAAAGCCTGCCCAGCCTCGCGGGTCTGCCGGACATCCAGGGTGCGCCCGCCGCATCCGGTGCCCAGGCTGCGCATGGCGGCGCGGGCATGGCGCGCGCGCCTGCCTCCGCGTCGGGCTTTCACAGCCTGTCGCTGCCCGGACGCTCCGATGCGCCCCGGCTGGAGGCCGACTCCATGGTGCTGGATGTCGAAGCCGACACGCCGGGCGCCCCGGCCTCCACCGCCCCCGCAGTGGATGAGGAACAACTGCATGCCCTGCTGGAACAGGCACGCGCCGAAGGCCATGCCGAGGGCCTGGAGCAGGGCCGCCGGGAAGCCCAGCAGCAGTGGCAGCAACACATGGATGACTATGTCTCCGGCACGGGCCGCGAGACGGCGCAGCGCGTGGACGCGCTGCTGTCCGGCCTGGATGCCGGCTTCAAGCAGCTGCAGACGGATGCAGCGCAGGAACTGCTCAACCTGGCCTGCGACATTGCGCGCCAGGTGGTCCGCCAGGAGCTGCGCAGCCAGCCCCAGGCCCTGTTGCCCGTGGTGCGCGAGGCGCTGGACATGCTGGCCGCCGACGGCCGCGCCGCCACCGTGCGCCTGAACCCCGCCGACTTCGCCGTGCTGGACGAGGCGCTGCGCGCCGAGCATGGCGCCCAGTCCAAGGTGCAGTGGATCAGCGACGCCTCCGTCGCTCAGGGCGATGTGCGCGTGGAATCGGGCGGCGCCCAGGTCGATGCCGGCATGGACAAGCGCTGGCGCCGCGCCGTGGCCGCGCTGGGCCTGGTCTCCACCTGGTATGACGGAGAACGCGATGCCGGTTGACGCCCCGCTGGCCGACGCCGCCAAACTGACCCCCGAGCCTGCCGCCAGGCCCTGGCAGCAACTGCTGTCCAATGCCCGTGCCCGCCTGCAGGGCGACATTCCCCTGGAAACCCACGGCACGCTCACGCGCCTGACCGGCCTGGTGCTGGAGGCCACGGGCCTGCAGGTGCCCGTGGGCTCGCAGTGCTGGATACGCCAGCAGGGCCAGGACCCGGTGCTGGCCGAGGTCGTCGGCTTTGCCGGCGAGCGTGCGTTTCTCATGCCTGCGGGCGACATCCAGGGCCTGTCCAGCGGCGCCATCGTGACGCCGGCCGAACCCTTTGTCGCACCGCTGCGCTTTGGCGACGGTGTCGAGCCGCCCGTGTCCCTGGCGGCCGGCGTGCTGCGCCTGCCCATTGGCAGCGGCCTGCTGGGCCGTGTCGTGGATTCGCAGGGCCAGCCCCTGGACCATGGCGGCCCGCTGGCCGACGTGAGCGCCGATCTGCTGGACCGCAACCCCATCAACGCCATGGACCGCGACCCGGTGCGCGAGACGCTGGACACCGGCGTGCGCTCGCTCAACGCCCTGCTCACCGTGGGCCGGGGCCAGCGTCTGGGCCTGTTCGCGGGCTCGGGCGTGGGCAAGTCCGTGCTGCTGGGCATGATGGCGCGCTACACCCAGGCGGACGTGATCGTGGTCGGCCTGATCGGCGAACGCGGCCGCGAGGTCAAGGAATTCGTCGAAGACATCCTCGGCGCCCAGGACCGCAGCCGCGCCGTGGTCGTGGCCGCGCCGGCCGATGCGCCGCCGCTGCTGCGCATGCAGGGCGCCGCCTATGCCACGGCCATCGCCGAACATTTCCGCGACAAGGGCCAGCATGTGCTGCTGCTCATGGACTCGCTGACCCGCTATGCCATGGCCCAGCGCGAGATCGCCCTGGCCATTGGCGAGCCGCCGGCCACCAAGGGCTATCCGCCGTCGTGCTTTGCAAAGCTGCCGGCCCTGGTCGAGCGCAGCGGCAACGGCCTCAACGGCGTGGGCTCGATCACGGCCTTCTACACCGTGCTGTCCGAAGGCGATGACCAGCAGGACCCGATTGCCGACGCGGCGCGCGCCATTCTGGACGGCCACGTCGTGCTGTCGCGGGCGCTGGCCGAGTCGGGCCACTACCCGGCCATCGATATCGAGCAATCGGCCTCGCGCGTGATGCACAACGTGGTCTCGCGCGAGCACTTCGAGCTGGCACGGCGCTTTCGCGCTGTCTATTCGCGCTACCAGAAGGGGCGGGACCTGGTCCAGGTAGGCGCCTACATGGCGGGCTCGGACCCGCAGATGGATGAGGCGATACGCCTGCAGCCGGCCATGGCGGCCTTTCTGCAGCAAAGCATGTTCGAGTCGGCTTCCATGGACGAGAGCATCTCGGGCATGGCTGCCGCACTCGGTGGGCAGTGACGCGGCGACGCGGCACTGCCAAAACGCGACCAACGCGATAACGAACACAGGGAGGAAACCCCGGTATGTCGTCCTTGAATGCCTTGATGGTGGCCATCGATGCCGCGTCGCGAAAGCGTGACGAGGCGCGCCAGGCGGTGCAGGAGCGCCTGCGCTCGCAGCAGGCCGCGCAGACGCAAATGGAGCAGCTGCAGCACTATGTGCAGGAAATGCAGACGCGCTGGGGCGCGCAGGAAAACCAGTCCGTGCAGCCCGAGGTCATGTTCCACCAGTACCAGTTCATGGACCGCCTGCAGCACGCCATCGGCCTGCAGACGCGGGTGCTGGCCGACCTGGCGATCCGCCTGGAGGCCGCGCAAAAGGCCTTGATGGCCTGCGAGCTGCGGGTCAGCAGCCTGCGCAAGGTCGTCGAGGTGCGCCGCCGCGATCTGGCGCTGAGCCAGATGCGCCGCGAGCAAAAGGAGACCGATGAACGTGCGGCCATCCAGTTTTTCCGTCGCAGCTTCGGGCTGACATTCCAGGAGGCTTGACGCATGTCCACCAACCAGATCGAACAGCGCGCCGATGCGCGCAGCGCCATGCAGCGCGCCATGGAAGGCGTTCGCTCCGCGCGCGGCACGCAGCCGCCCTCCAACGACCAGGCCGCAGGCTTTTCTTCGTTGCTGGCGGCGATGGACGGCATTGGCGGATTGCCGGCGCTGGCCTCGGACGCCCTGGGCCAGGCCTTGGGCGAGGGCGGCAGTGCCGCTCTTTCCGCGCTGTCCAGCCTCAAGGGCGCAGCCAAGGACGGCCTGAAGGATGCCGCAGACCTGCTGGCCGATCCCGGCCTGGCGCAGGGCCTGCTGCAGCAGCCGCAACTGCCGCTGCAACCGCAGGCGGAGCCGACCGATATGACCCCCTCGGCGCAGGCCGATGCCATGGCGCTGGCTGCCAACGGCCAGGCGCCCTGGCTCAGCCTGGTCGGGCAGACCGCCCATCTGGACGGCAAGGGCGACCGCGACATGCTGCAGGGCGTGGCGGGCGACTGGCTGTCCGGCCGGGGCAGCGCCGCCATGATGGCCCTGCGCCAGGAGCAGGGCGCCGTGGCGCACGCGGCCTTCCTGGCACCGCAGTCCGCAGCCGGTGATGCCGCAGGCACGGCGCTGGCCACGGCCAGCGCCAATGCTGCGGCCCTGGCTGCCGCTGCGGACCCCAATGCAGCCGGGGCCCTGACCGATGGCGCTGCGCGCAGCACCCACGCACAGGCCCAGGCCGCCGATGTGCTGGCTGCCGTGCAGTCCGATGCGGCACTGACGGCCGCCGCCGCACGCACGGCAACCACCGCCCAGGCCACGCATGAACACACGCCCCAGGCCCTGGCGGCCGGTGTGCGGCAGGACGTGGCCCTGGCGTCGGGCATTGCGCTCAACGGCATGGCCGCAGTGCGGCCCGAAGAATGGCGCGGCCTGTTCGAGCGAGCCCGAGAGGGCGGCACCGCCTCCACGGAGTCGGCGGCGAACGGACTGCACGGCGTTGCGGCTGCCGTGGGCGCGGCCCATGCCGGCCAATCCCTGGGCCAGCAGGCGGCCGGCCAAAATGGCGCGGCCTTTGCCCAGCCCGACGCCCAGGCCCAGCCGGGCAACTCCACCGAGCGCGAGCAGCAGGTGTCCGAGCAGGTGGCCTTCTGGGTCCACAACAAGAACCAGAACGCCTCGCTGTCCGTGGAGCATGAGGGCCGGGCCATCCAGGTGCAGGTCAGCCTGCAGGGCAACGAGGCCCATGTGCGCTTTGGCGCCAGCGAAGCCCAGGCGCGGGACTGGCTGGGCAACGGTGCCGACCAGCTGCGCGAGCTGCTGCAGGCCCAGGGCCTGCAACTGGCCGGCGTCAGCGTGGATGCGGGCGGTCAGTCCGGCAGCGGCGATTCGGCAAGACAGGGGGCCGACGCCCAGGCGCGCCAGGGCCGCGTGAGCGCCATGGTCGATGCCGCCGGCGTCACGGGCGGCAATGGCGCCGCACAGGCCGGCGGTGGCCGCGCGGCAGCGGGCGGGGTGGATCTGTTCGTCTGATTCTTCCTGCGCTTCTTGAGGGGCGGCGCATGCGCCGTTTCAGGGTTTTCACAACAGGCCGGGTGGCGACAAGCTGTCCGGCCTGTGGCGTTTGAGGGCCATCAAGCCAGCGAGAAACCGGGGTTTCATGCGCTTATTCAGGCCATGGTCCGGGGTCCAATCGCCGAATAATTCCTGCCATGGGCCTGCTGCGTCATGGCGCCGCGCATGAAGCGCGTGCGCGTGGCGGTCCCGCTCACCCAGAGGAATTCCAGTGTCTGCCACACCCAATGCCGCCAACAATGCAGCTCCCGCCCCGGCCAAGGGCAAGAAGCTGATCGTGCTGATCGTCATCATTGCCGTCCTGGCCATAGGCGCGGCCGCTGCCTTCATCCTGCTGTCCAAGCGCCACAGCAGCGGCGATGAGGAAGAGGGCAGCGCCAGCAAGGCGGCCGTGACCGTGCCCACCTTCCTGCCGCTGGACAACCTGGTGGTCAATCTGTCCGATACGGGCGGCGACCGCTTCGTGCAGATCGGCATCACGCTGGAGCTGGCCGACGAGAAGACCGCCACCACGGTCAAGCAATACCTGCCCAGCATCCGCAACGGCATCCTGATGCTGGTGTCCCAGCGCACGGCCGAGGAACTGCTCGAGCGCGAAGGCAAGGAGCGCCTGGCCGCCGACGTGCTCAACGAAGTCTCGGCCCCGCTGGGCTACGGCAACCAGGCCAAGGCCAAGAAGCGCAGTCGCGACGAGGATGCCGAGGACGAAGACGGCGAGCGCCGCCGCTCCTCCGCTGGCAAGAACCCGGTGCGCCGCGTGCTCTTCTCCAGCTTCATCATCCAGTAACCGGGGAGGCCAGGCGCCATGAGCGATTCGTTTCTCTCCCAGGAAGAAGTCGATGCCCTTTTGGAGGGGGTGACCGGCGAGAGCCAGAAATCCACGACCGAGGAGGTCGAGGCGGGCATCATCCGCCAGTACGACATCTCCAGCCAGGAGCGCATCGTGCGCGGGCGCATGCCGACGATGGAAATCGTCAACGAGCGCTTTGCCCGCAACTTCCGCATCGGCCTGTTCAACTTCATCCGCCGCAGCCCCGAAGTGTCCGTGGGCACGGTGTCGGTGCAGCGCTACAGCGCCTTCCTGCGCGAGCTGGTGGTGCCCACCAACTTCAACATCGTCGCCATCCGTCCGCTGCGCGGCAGCGGCCTGGTGGTCTGCGACCCCTCGCTGGTGTTCGGTGTCATCGATACGCTGTACGGCGGCACGGGCCGGCTGCAGACGCGTATCGAAGGACGTGACTTCTCGCACACCGAGCAGCGCGTGATCAACCGCCTGGTCAACGTGATCTGCGAGGAATACAAGAAGGCCTGGCACGGCATCTATCCGCTGGAGCTGGGCTACCAGCGTTCGGAGATGCAGCCGCAGTTCGCCAACATCGCCACGCCCAGCGAAATCGTCGTGTCCACGGCCTTTCAGCTGGAGATCGGCGACATCTCGGGCTCCATCCACATCTGCATGCCCTATGCAACGCTGGAGCCCATCCGTGATGTGCTGTATTCCTCGACACAGGGCGACTCCATCGAAGTGGACCGCCGCTGGGTCAAGGTGCTCAAGCGCGAGATCCAGGCCGCCGAGGTGACCCTGGTGGCCGAGCTGGCACGTGCCGACGCCACGGTGGAGCAGCTGCTGGCCATGCGCCCCGGCGATTTCATCGAACTCGACCGCGAGCCGCTGATCCGCGCCTCCATTGGCGGCGTTCCGATTTTCGAGTGCCAGTACGGCACTCACAACGACAAGTACGCAATCCGCGTCGAGAACTGCCTGCGTGGCGCCGACGCTGGCTGGATGGGAGAAAACAATGGCAACTGAAGATACGCAAAAGCCCGCTGGCGATGATCCGTTCTCGGGCTGGGCAGAGGCATTGGACGAGCAGCGCGAGCGCGACGCCAAGCTGGAAGAGGAGCAGGGCGGCCCGCTGACGGGCGAGCCCGTGCGTCCCTACGCCGGTGGCGCCGATGTGCCGGTCAACGACATCAACATGGTGCTGGACATTCCGGTGCAGCTGTCGGTGGAGCTGGGCCGCACCAAGGTGCCGATCAAGTACATCCTGCAACTGGCCCAGGGCTCGGTGGTCGAGCTCGACGCACTGGCCGGCGAGCCCATGGACGTGCTGGTCAACGGCTACCTGATCGCCCAGGGCGAGGTGGTGGTGGTCAACGACAAGTTCGGTATCCGCCTGACCGACGTGGTCACGCCGTCCGAGCGCCTGCGCCGGGTCAGCCGTGGCTGAGAGCGCTGGCATGGGCCCGCTGTGGCCGACCCTGCTCACGGTGGTGGCCCTGGTCACGGCCATGGCCGCTCTGCCCTGGCTGCTGCGCCGCTTCCAGCAGCGCACGGCTGCGCTGCGCGGTGCCGCCGGCCTGCAGTCGCGGGTGCTGGGCGCCGTGGGCGTGGGCCCGCAGCAGCGGGTGGTGACGGTGGAAGTGGGCGAGGGCGCGCAGACCGTGCGTCTGGTGCTGGGCGTCACGGCGCAAAGCATCCAGTGCCTGCATGTGCTGCAGGCCCCGGCCCCTGCTGATTTTTCGGCTGCGATGGCGCAAGCGCGCAGCCTGCCTGCGGACGGTGCGAATGTCTGAATATTCCTGCAAGCGCCCGGCGCGCACGCTGAGCCAGGCCGCTGGCGCCGCAGCGCTGGCGCTGTGCTGCGCCACGCCCCTGGCCTCCTGGGCACAGGGCGCGCCCGCCAGCCTTCCGCTGGTCATCGGCCAGGGCAGCGGTGGCACCAGCTTTTCGGTGCCCATCCAGACCCTGCTGTTCTTCACGGCGCTGTCCTTCCTGCCGGCCATCCTTTTGATGATGACGGGCTTCACCCGCATCGTCATCGTGCTGTCGCTGATGCGCCAGGCGCTGGGCACGCAGTCGGCGCCGCCCAACCAGGTGATCATCGGCCTGTCGCTGTTCCTGACGCTGTTCGTCATGGGCCCCACCCTGGACCGCGTGTACCAGGAGGCCTACGTGCCCTACACCACGAATGCCGTGACCTTCGAGCAGGCCATTGAGAAGGCCGAGGCGCCCATGCGCGACTTCATGCTCAAGCAGACGCGCCAGTCGGACTTTGCGCTGTTCGCACGGCTGGCCAAGCTCGATGCAGGCGTCACCAGCGAGACCGCACCGCTGCGCGTGCTGGTGCCCGCCTTCGTGACCAGCGAGCTGAAGACCGCGTTCCAGATCGGCTTCATGATCTTCATCCCCTTCCTGGTCATCGACATGGTCGTGTCCTCGATCCTGATGTCCCTGGGCATGATGATGCTGTCGCCCGTGCTGGTGGCCCTGCCGTTCAAGCTCATGCTCTTCGTGCTGGCGGATGGCTGGAACCTGCTCATAGGCTCGCTGGCGGCCAGCTTCGCCGTCTAGCCCCGCTCTTTCTTTGGAAATCCTTCCATGACCTCCCAATACGTGCTCACCTTCGGCCGCGAGGCACTGACCTTGCTGCTCATGATCTCCATGCCCGTGCTGGGCGTGGTGCTGGCCGTGGGCCTGGCCGTCAGCGTCTTCCAGGCGGTGACCCAGGTGCATGAGGCCACGCTGGCCTTCGTGCCCAAGCTCATCTCCGCCGTGCTGGTGTTTGCCATTGCCGGTCCGTGGATGCTGAGCACGCTGGTGGACTTCATCCGCCGCACCATCGAGACCATTCCGCAGGCGGTGGGCTGAGCCCTTCGCCGCGCACTGGAAACGCCACTGTGATCACCTTCAGCGAAGCCCAACTGGTGGCGTGGCTGTCGCCCGTTCTCTGGCCGTTTCTGCGCGTGCTGGCCATGTTCTCCGTGGCCCCCGTGTTCTCGCAGCGCGTCATTCCCATGCGGCTGAAGATCGGCCTGGCCTTCCTGGTCGCGGTGTGCGCGCAGCCCGTGCTGGGCGACCAGCCCGTGATCGGCATCAACTCGCCGCAGGCGCTGGGCACGCTGATACAGCAGGTCGGCGTGGGGCTGGCCGTGGGCTTTGCCGTGCGCCTGGTGTTTGCCGCCGTGGAGGTTGCGGGCGAGGTGGTCGGCCTGCAGATGGGCCTGAACTTCGCCAGCTTCTTCGATCCGACCACGAATGCCCAGCTCAGCGCAGTGGCGCGCTTCATGGTCCAGATTTCCACGCTGCTGTTCATCGTCATCAACGGGCACCTGCTGGTGCTGATGGCCGTGCTCAAGAGTTACGAGGCGTTTCCTGTGGACGGCAGCTTCCTGCAGGCCATCAACCAGATGCGGCTGCACGAGATGGGTGCGGCGGTCTTCGCCAGTGCCTTCTGGATCGCCCTGCCCATGGTCGCCATGCTGCTGTTCGTGAACCTGGTGCTGGGCATCATTTCGCGCGTGGCACCGCAGATGAACATCTATGCCGTGGGTTTTCCGGTCACGCTCACCGTGGGCCTGACGGGATTGATGGCCACGCTGCCGCTGCTCGAGCAGCCCCTGGTCGCCTTGCTGCAGCGCGGCATTGCGGTATTTGGCACTTCAATGTAAGCAGTTGTGAAAAACAACAGATTTACAGGCCTGTCGGCCGCAAAAGCCTCAGATCAGCTGGTTGTGGATGGCGTAGGCCGTGAGTTCGGCATTGCTGCTCATCTGCAGTTTTTCCAGCACGCGCGCCCGGTAGACGCTGACGGTCTTGGGGCTGAGCATCAGCTCGGTGGCGATGTCGGTCAGCCGCTGGCCGGCCGCGATCTTGATCAGCGTCTGCAGCTCGCGCTCGGACAGGCTTTCATGCGGCACCTGGGGTGCGGGCTGGGCCAGGCTGTCGGCCAGCATCTGGGCCACTTCGGACGTCAGGTACTTGCGCCCCGTGGCCACGGTGCGCACCGCCTCGATCAGCAGCACCGGGTCGCCTGCCTTGTTGGCGTAGCCCTGCGCGCCCGCCTTCAGGCAGCGCAGCGCGTACTGATCCTCGGGGTACATGGAGACCATGAGCACCTTGATCAGCGGATGGGTTTCGCGCACGCTGGCCAGGGCTTCCAGGCCACTGCGGCCGGGCATGTTGATGTCCAGCAGCAGCACGTCGCAGGTGGCGGTGCGCAGCTGTTCGCGCAGCTCGGCATAGCTGCCTGCTTCGGCGGTGACGCTGATGTCCACTGCCTCGGCCAGGGTGTCACGGATGCCCCGGCGCAGCACCGCATGGTCGTCGCACAGCACCACGTGGATCAAAGTCGGCCTCCTGGAAAAAGGGTCACGCCGCCATGGCGTTCAGCATTCATTGCCCGGGATATTAGGGCAAGTGCCGCCATCGTCCAGCGGAATGGAGACGATGACCGAGGTTCCTCGCCCGGCTTGACTGCTGACATCCAGCCAGCCCCGAACGGTGCGCGCACGCTCGCCCAGACCGCGCAAACCGAAGGATTCGGGCTTGTCGCGCGCGCCTTCGGCCAGGCCCACGCCGTCGTCCGTCACCTCCAGCGTGAGAAAGCCTTCGCGGTCCGAGAGATCGATGTCCACATGGCGCGCCTGGGCATATTTGCCGACGTTGGTCAGCGCCTCCTGGGCCGTGCGGTAGGCCACGACCTGGATGTCGGGCGCGATGTCCATGCTCTCGCGGCTGCTGCGCACCCGGGTGGGCACGCCCGTGCGGCGCTCGAAATTCTCGGCCAGCCATTGCACGGCGGCCACCAGTCCCTGGTCCAGCACGGGCGGGCGCAGGTTCATCATGATGCGCTGGCTTGCACCCAGCGCATGCTCCAGCATTTCCAGCGCGGCCAGCGCATGCTCGCGCAGTCCGCCCTCGGGCGCATTGCGCGCAATCCAGGCCACATCGAACTTCACCGAGGTCAGCGAGCCGCCGATGTCATCGTGGATCTCGCGGGCAATGCTGGCGCGCTCGCGCTCGGTGGAGGTCTGCAGATGCTCGGTCAGATCGGCCAGGCGCCGCTCGGACGCCGCCAGCTCGGCCGCCGCGCGGCGGCGTGCCAGGCGGGCCTCGTGCACTTCCAGCGCATGCGAGACCACATGGGGCAGGCGCGTGATGTGGTCCTTGAGCAGGTAGTCGCTGATGCCCTCGCGCATCACGTCCACGGCGGCCGACTCGCCGATGGCGCCCGACAGCAGCACAAAGGGCGGATGCCCGGGCTGGCGGCGCACCAGCTCCCAGGCGTCCAGCGCCGTGAAGCCGGGCAGGTGGTAGTCGGCCAGGATGAGGTCGAATGCCTGGCTCTGCAGCGCGGCTGCGGCATCATCGAGCAGGTCGACCGCGACAATCTCGCAGACCAGTCCGCCGCGCAGCAGGCTCAGCCGCGCCAGCGCCTGGTCGGCCGCCGAATCCTCGATGTGCAATATGCGCAAGGGCTTGTGCGGTGGTCTGGCATCCCCGGGGGCGCTATCATGAGATACATTTTGGAACATAAATGCAAGTGGTCGTGTATATCAAGGGATGCGCTGCATTCCTGGGGACGATTGACAAGGGCTGGCCATGCTGCAGAGCATGGCGAACATTGGGCTGAAACGCTGGTGGTGGAGTAACAATGCAGTCAATGCACAAGCCTTCGGGCGAGCCTGCCGTCCCCATGCCCGTCATGGTGGCCGCAGACCTGCAGGATGCCTTGCTGGTGGCGATGCGCGATCTGCAGCGCCTGGAAGGCCTTCTCAATCATGCAACGCAGAACCTGCTGGACCGTTTCGACGAGACCCACGGCCAGCTGGCCGGTGAGGCGCTAGGCGCCTTGCCCGAGCTGGACGCCGCGCGGTCCACGCTTCGGTTGGCGGTGACCGAGTTGCAGTTTCACGACATGTCCTCCCAGTTGATCGCCCATATTACGAAGATTTTGCAAGGCTGCGCGTTCCAGTTGGCCGCAGCCACCATGGGCGTGGACGAGGGGGAGGACGATTCCCTGGGCCTGCCGGCGATACCCGACCGGCCCAATCCCGTCACGCAAAGCGAGATGGATGCTGGCTCGGTCGAGCTGTTCTGACGGCTGACCATGCACTCTTCTACCTTTTATTGCCCGTCTGTTGGAGCTATACATGCGATCGATTCTGGCTGTTGATGATTCCCCCTCGATGCGAAAGATGGTGGCGTTCACCCTCGCAGGGGCGGGATTTCGCGTTGTGGAGGCGGTTGACGGCGTGGATGCGCTCGAGAAGGCACAGCTCGAACAAGTCGACCTGGTGCTGGCCGACCAGAACATGCCGCGTCTGGATGGCATCGGCCTGACCCGCAAGCTGCGCGAAGACCCCAAGTTCCAGAACACGCCGATTCTCATTCTCACCACCGAATCCAGCGACCAGATGAAGCAGGCCGGACGCGCCGCGGGCGCCACGGGCTGGCTGGTCAAGCCCTTCGATCCAAACCGTTTGATCGAAGTCATTCAGAAAGTAATGCGTTGAGCCGATAAGTACGGGCAACAGGAAACAGCAGGACCAAAGATGGCGGATCTACACCAGGATGGGGCAGGAGCGGGCGCAGACTTCGACCTGAGCCAGTTCTATCAAATCTTCTTCGAAGAAGCGGCCGAGAACCTCGACCAGATGGAGCAGATGCTGCTGAATCTGGATCTGTCAGCGGCCAATGACGAGGAACTCAACGGCATCTTCCGATGCGCGCACTCGATCAAGGGCGGGGCGGCCACCTTCGGCTTTGCCGACGTGACCGAGCTGACGCACCGCATGGAGTCGCTGCTCGACCGGCTGCGCCGGCACGAGATCACACCGATTCCGGAGATGGTCGATGTGTTGCTGGAGTCGGCTGATGCCAGCCGCAGCCTGCTGGCACGCCACCAGGCCGGCAACGAGGGCGAGGCCCTGTCCACCACGGATCTGGTGGCACGCATCGAGACGCTGGCGGAAGGCCGCAGCGCCGTACCTGCAGCGGCAGTGCCGGCTCCCGCACCGACCCCGGCTCCAGCCCCTGTGGCTGCGCCAGTGCAGGCTCCGGCCCCGGTTGCTGCAGCGCCTGTCTCGGGCGGCGCCGTCGGCACGGCACCCAGCAGCGGCGGACGTTCGCTGCATATCCTGATCGGTCCGCTGGAGCGCCTGGAGATGGCCGAGGCCATCAAGGAGCTGTTCCGCGACATTCCCGGCCTGGGACGCATCGAGGACCTGGCCTGCGATCAGCCGCAAAGCCGCCTCTTTGACGTGCAGACCTCGTCCACCGACGACGACCTGCTCGATCTGTTCGCCTTCCACGTGGCCAAGGAGCAGGTCCGCATCACGGCGGCCGGAGCCCCTGCCGAGGCAGCACCCGCAGCGGTGGCGGCGCAAGCCCCGGCCGCTGAAGAGCATGCGCACGACCCCGATGCCGCCCTGGCCTCGGCCGCCATCCCGCCTGCCGATGAGGCCTATGGCTTCTTCAACGGCGCACCCGGCATGCCCCAGGCCGATGGCGCGCAGGCCATCCAGCCGGCCGGCGCCGTGGCCAAGCCCGCCGCCAAGACGGCGGCCCAGACGCAGCAGGCGCAGATGGAGTCCACCAGCATCCGCGTGTCGGTGGCCAAGGTCGACCAGCTCATCAACCTGGTGGGCGAGCTGGTCATCACCCAGGCCATGCTTGCGCAAAACAGCCATGGACTGGACGCATCGGCCTACCAGCAACTGCTGGCAGGCCTGGCCGACCTGGATCGCAATACGCGCGATCTGCAGGAATCGGTGATGTCCATCCGCATGATTCCCATGTCCACCGTGTTCAGCCGTTTCCCGCGCATGCTGCGCGACCTGGCCGGCAAGCTGGGCAAGAAGATCGACCTGATCACGCTGGGCGAGGCCACGGAGCTGGACAAGGGACTGGTCGAAAAGATCACCGACCCGCTGACCCATCTGGTGCGCAACAGCGTGGACCACGGCATCGAAATGCCCGAGGACCGCCTGGCGGCCGGCAAGTCCGAGCACGGCACGCTGACGCTGGCAGCCTCCCATCAGGGCGGCTCCATCGTCATCGAGGTGCGCGACGACGGGCGCGGCATGAACCGCGAGCGGATTCTGCAGAAGGCCCGCGAGCGCGGCATGGATGTCTCGGACAACATGCCCGATCAGGAGGTCTGGCAGCTGATCTTCGCGCCGGGCTTCTCCACGGCCGACGTGGTCACCGACGTGTCCGGGCGCGGCGTGGGCATGGACGTTGTCAAGCGCAATATCGCGGCGCTGGGCGGCTCGGTCGAGATCGAGTCCACCCAGGGCAAGGGCATGCGCGTGGCCGTTCGCCTGCCGCTGACCCTGGCCATCATGGATGGCATGTCGGTCGGCGTCAGCGACGAGGTCTACATCCTGCCGCTGTCCTCGGTGGTCGAGTCCTTCCTGGTCAAGGCCGAAGACGTCAACACCGTGGCCAACGGCACGCAGCTGGTCAAGGTGCGTGACGAGTACATGCCCGTGTTCGCGCTGGAAAAGACCTTCCGCGTGCCGCGCAGCGACACCAGCCAGTCCAGCAACATCATGGTGGTGGTCGAGTCCGACGGCAGCCGCGTGGCCTTGCTGGTCGACGAGCTGCTGGGCCAGCACCAGGTGGTGGTCAAGAACCTGGAATCGAACTACCGCAAGGTGCCCAACGTTTCGGGCGCCACCATCCTGGGCGATGGCACGGTGGCGCTGATCCTGGACACCGGCGCGCTGGTGCGTCGTGCACGCCACTGAACGGGACAGGGATACCTGACCACAATCGACGGCGCCGCAGGCAGTGCCTGCGCGCCGCCAAGAAACCATGGCCTGCGCCACCACGGCGCGGGCCCGACAGTTGAGGAGCTGAGCAATGAGCGTGATCGCTAAGACCGCAGAAGGCGTCGCCACCGGCGCGCGCGAGTACCTGACCTTCCGCCTGGACCAGGAGGAATACGGCATCGACATCCTGAAGGTGCAGGAAATCCGCGGCTACGAGCCGCCGACCCGCATCGCCAATGCGCCGGAATTCATCAAGGGCGTGGTCAATCTGCGCGGCACCATCGTGCCCATCGTGGACATGCGGCTGAAGTTCAACTGCTCCCAGGTGGAATACAACAGCTTCACCGTCGTCATCATCCTGAACCTGCGCAACCGCGTGGTGGGCATCGTGGTGGACTCGGTCAGCGACGTGATGGAACTGGCTCCCGAAGCAGTGCGCCCCGCGCCGGACATCGAAAGCGCCATCGACAGCGGCTGCATCCTGGGCCTGGGTTCCGTGGGCGAGCGCATGCTCATCCTGCTGGACATCGAAAAGCTCATGAACAACGTGGACATGGGCCTGGTCGCCTCGGTCGACTGAGACCCGTTCTTGCACTGAGCGCCCTCATGCGATCCGGCTCATCCAATGCGGCACTGGCCGCACGTCCCGTCGCCGACGACGGGGATGCCAACGGGCCCCTGGCCCAGGGGCGCGAATTCGAATGGTCGTCGCGGGACTTTGCCCGCGTACAGGCGCTGATCTACCAGCGGGCCGGCATCAGCTTGCACGATGGCAAGCACGCCATGGTCTACAGCCGCCTGTCGCGGCGCCTGCGCGAGACGGGCTACGACAGCTTCTCCACCTACCTGGACTGGCTGGAGTCGCAGTCCGACGGCGTGGAGTGGCAGGAGTTCGTGAACGCGCTGACCACCAATCTCACGGCGTTCTTTCGCGAGCAGCACCATTTCGAGATCTTTGCCCAGCATCTGCGCAGCAAGCCGGCCGGCACGGCCTGGAAGGTCTGGTGCAATGCGGCCTCGACCGGGGAAGAGCCTTACTCCATCGTCATGACGGCGCTGGAAGCGCTGGGTGCCACGCCCAGCTTTCAGCTGCAGGCCAGCGACATCGACTCGCGCGTGCTGGACACGGCATCGGCCGGCGTCTACCGCGCCGAAAGCATCAAGGGCATGAGCGCCGAGCGCCTGCACCGCTTTTTCCTGCGGGGAAAGGCCGGCAATGCAGGCCTGGTGCCCGTCAAGCCCGAACTGCGCCGCCTGGTGGAGTTTCTCAACGTCAACCTGATCCGTGACGACTGGCCGTTCCGAGACCCCTTCGACGTGGTCTTCTGCCGCAACGTGATGATCTACTTCGACGCGGCCACGCAGCGCCGCGTGCTGGAGCGCATCCACCGCGTGATGAAGCCCGGTGGCCTGTTGTTCGTCGGGCATGCCGAGAACTTCAGTGAATCGCGCGATCTGTTCACGCTCAAGGGGAAGACCGTCTATGAGCGCCGCTGACGCAGGTCCTGCCGCACGCCAGGGGGTGCTCCCATGATCGGAGACCGCCCTGCCTTCGCACCGCCACCGGCGCCCTCGGAGCGTCGCCGGATGCCGCGCATCAACAGCTATACCGCTGCAGACTATCCGGCGCCGGGCGATCCGGTGCCGCGTTCCTCGCTGGAGCAGCTCAAGCGCCAGCAGCGCTACCCTGGCGAGGCTTCGTTCTTCTATTACGACCCGCATTTCCAGCACAACGCCGTCAAGGTGCTGCCCGGCGAATACTTTGTCTCCAACGAGGACGTGATCCTGGTCACCGTGCTGGGCTCTTGCATCTCGGCCTGCATCTGGGACCGCACCATGCGCGTGGGCGGCATGAACCATTTCATGCTGCCCGACGGCGACTCTGCCGATGCATCGGGCCGCTACGGCTCGTACGCCATGGAGTTGCTGATCAACGAAATGCTCAAGCTCGGTGCCCGGCGCGAGTCGCTGCAGGCCAAGATCTTCGGCGGCGGGCAGGTGATGCACAACTTCACCACCATGAACGTGGGCGAACGCAATACCGCCTTCGTCACGCAGTACCTGCAGACCGAACGCATCCCCATCGTCTCGGAGGATGTGCTGGATATCTACCCTCGCAAGGTGGTGTTCTTCCCCGCCAGCGGCAAGGCCATGGTCAAGCGCCTGGCACATGCCCATCCGGAGGAGCTGGTACAGCAGGAATTCACGCGCGGCAATGCAGCCGTCGTGGCACGCAATACGGCAGGCGGCTCGGTCGACCTGTTTTGAGGAAGGTTCAAAGGAATGGACAGGAAAATCAGGGTGATCGTGGTGGACGACTCTGCGCTGGTGCGCAGTCTGCTGTCCGAGATCATCAATCGCCAGCACGACATGGAATGCATCGGCTCGGCCAATGACCCGCTGATCGCACGCGAAATGATTCGCGAGATGAACCCCGACGTGATCACGCTCGATGTGGAAATGCCGCGCATGGACGGCATCGACTTCCTGGGCCGGCTCATGCGCCTGCGCCCCATGCCGGTGGTCATGATCTCCACGCTGACCGAACGCGGCGCCGAGGTCACCATGCGCGCACTGGAGCTGGGCGCCATCGACTTCGTGGCCAAGCCGCGCGTGGGTGTCTCCAACGGCCTGCAGGAACTGGCCGCGCAGATCGTGGACAAGATCCGCGTTGCTGCCGTGGCCCAGGTACGGCGTCTGCCGGTCGCTCCCCGCAGTGCCGCCTCTGCCGCAGGCAGCGCGGCAGCGCCGGTCGCTTCCTCTGCAGGTTCGGCCGTGCCGCGCCAGGCTGCACCGACGTCGCTGCTGGGGCGGCTTTCCACGGAGAAGCTGGTTGCCATCGGCGCCTCCACGGGTGGCACCGAGGCCATCCGCGAAGTGCTCACCCATCTGCCGGCCGACTGCCCGGCCATCGTCATCACCCAGCACATGCCGCCGGGCTTCACCACCAGCTTCGCGGCCCGGCTCAACAGCCTGTGCCAGATGACCGTGAAGGAAGCGCAGCACGGCGAGCGCCTGCTGCCCGGTCATGCCTATATCGCCCCGGGTGGCAAGCACTTCTCCGTGCAGCGCAGCGGCGCCAACTATGTCGCCGTGGTCGATGACAGCCCGCCGGTGAATCGCCACAAGCCTTCGGTCGAAGTGCTGTTCAAGTCGGTGGCCGTCTGCGCGGGCCGCAACGCCTACGGCATCATGCTCACCGGCATGGGCGCCGATGGTGCGGTCGCCATGCGCGAAATGCGCGATGCAGGCAGCTACAACCTCGTGCAGGACGAGGCCAGCTGCATCGTCTTCGGCATGCCGCGCGAGGCCATCGCCCACGGCGCTGCCGACGAAGTGCTGCCCCTCAACCAGATCGCCGCCGCCTTGCTGGGCAAGCTGCGCATAGGTTCGGACCAGGTGCACCACCGCATCTGAGCGCAACGGCCTGCTCTGGCGGCCTCCATGAAAAAAGAGCGCATGGCGCTCTTTTTTTTCAGTTCGACACGGTGCTTACTCGGACAAGGCGCTCCAGCGCTCCAGCGCCTCCATCAGCTGCTCATCGATCTCGCCATCGCGCTGGTGCAGCTGAACGGCGCGGGAGTTGTCGTTGGCATACAGCGAGCCGTCGGCCAGGGCCTCGCGAATGGATTTCTGCTCCGCCTCCAGCGATGCAATGGTCTCGGGCAACTGATCGAGCTCGCGCTGCTCCTTGTAGCTGAGCTTGCGCTTGGGCTTGCTGTCGCTGCGCACCGCCGTCGGCTTGGCGGCCTCTTCCTTGGCAGGCTTGGGCTGTGCAGCCTCGGCCAGATCCTGGCTGCGGCGCGACTGGTCCAGCCAGTCCTGCACGCCGCCTTCGTATTCGCGCCACTTGCCCGGCCCTTCCCAGGCAATGGTGCTGGTGACCACGTTGTCCAGGAAACTGCGGTCATGGCTGACCAGGAACACCGTGCCGTCGTAGTTCTGCAGCAGGTCTTCCAGCATCTCCAGCGTCTCGATATCGAGGTCGTTGGTCGGCTCGTCCAGAACCAGCACATTCGCGGGGCGGGCAAACAGGCGCGCCAGCAGCAGGCGGTTGCGCTCGCCGCCGGACAGTGAACGCACAGGAGAGTGAGCGCGTGCCGGAGAGAACAGGAAATCCGACAGATAGCTCTTCACGTGCTTTTTCTGGTTGCCGATCTCTATCCACTCGCTGCCGGGGCTGATGAAGTCCTCCAGCGTGGCATCCATATTGATCTGGTGCCGCATCTGGTCGAAGTAAGCCACCTGCAGATTCGCACCCAGCCGCACGTTGCCGCTGTCAGGCGCCAGTTCGCCCAGAATCATCTTGAGCAGCGTCGTCTTGCCGGCACCGTTGGGCCCGATCAGTCCCACCTTGTCACCGCGCAGGATGGTGGCGCTGAAATGCGAGACGATCTGCTTGTCGCCAAAGGACTTGGCCACATCGGTCAGCTCGGCCACGATCTTGCCCTGGTAGCCATCGCCCCGGCCCGAGGCAATGTCCATCTTCACCCCGCCCAGCACATCACGGCGGGCAGCGCGGTTGGCCCGCAACTGCTCCAATCGGCCGATGCGGCTCTGGCTGCGCGTGCGGCGCGCCTCCACGCCCTTGCGTATCCACACCTCCTCCTGGGCCAGCAGCTTGTCGGCCTTGGCGTTGATCACG
>NC_010002.1:732500-2775000 GCF_000018665.1 Delftia acidovorans SPH-1
CACTGTTTAGGCTAGGGGGTCATGGCGACTTACCAAACCTATGCAAACTCCGAATACCGCAGAGTACAGCTTGGGAGACAGAGCACCGGGTGCTAACGTCCGGACTCAAGAGGGAAACAACCCAGACCGCCAGCTAAGGTCCCTAAAATTGGCTAAGTGGGAAACGAAGTGGGAAGGCTAAAACAGTCAGGATGTTGGCTTAGAAGCAGCCATCATTTAAAGAAAGCGTAATAGCTCACTGATCGAGTCGTCCTGCGCGGAAGATGTAACGGGGCTAAGCCAGTTACCGAAGCTGCGGATTTGCAATTTATTGCAAGTGGTAGGAGAGCGTTCTGTAAGCCTGTGAAGGTGCCTGGTAACGGGTGCTGGAGGTATCAGAAGTGCGAATGCTGACATGAGTAGCGTTAAAGGGGGTGAAAAGCCCCCTCGCCGTAAGCGCAAGGTTTCCTACGCAACGTTCATCGGCGTAGGGTGAGTCGGCCCCTAAGGCGAGGCAGAGATGCGTAGCTGATGGGAAACAGGTCAATATTCCTGTACCGATGTGTAGTGCGATGTGGGGACGGAGAAGGTTAGCTCAGCCAACTGTTGGATATGTTGGTTCAAGCCTGTAGTCGTGCCTGGTAGGCAAATCCGCCGGGCTTAGATGAGGGGTGATAACGAGTCTGCTTGCAGACGAAGTGAGTGATACCCTGCTTCCAGGAAAAGCCACTAAGCTTCAGCTACACACGACCGTACCGCAAACCGACACTGGTGCGCGAGATGAGTATTCTAAGGCGCTTGAGAGAACTCTGGAGAAGGAACTCGGCAAATTGATACCGTAACTTCGGGAGAAGGTATGCCGCAAGTAGGTGAACTTGAACAAAGGGAGCCCAAAGCGGTTGCAAAAAATCGGTGGCTGCGACTGTTTAATAAAAACACAGCACTCTGCAAACACGAAAGTGGACGTATAGGGTGTGACGCCTGCCCGGTGCTGGAAGATTAAATGATGGGGTGCAAGCTCTTGATTGAAGTCCCAGTAAACGGCGGCCGTAACTATAACGGTCCTAAGGTAGCGAAATTCCTTGTCGGGTAAGTTCCGACCTGCACGAATGGCGTAACGATGGCCACACTGTCTCCTCCAGAGACTCAGCGAAGTTGAAATGTTTGTGATGATGCAATCTCCCCGCGGAAAGACGGAAAGACCCCATGAACCTTTACTGTAGCTTTGTATTGGATTTTGAACGGATCTGTGTAGGATAGGTGGGAGGCTTTGAAGTGAGGACGCTAGTTCTCATGGAGCCGACGTTGAAATACCACCCTGGTGCGTTTGAGGTTCTAACCCAGGTCCCTTATCGGGATCGGGGACAGTGCATGGTAGGCAGTTTGACTGGGGCGGTCTCCTCCCAAAGCGTAACGGAGGAGTTCGAAGGTACGCTAGTTACGGTCGGACATCGTGACGATAGTGCAATGGCATAAGCGTGCTTAACTGCGAGACTGACAAGTCGAGCAGATGCGAAAGCAGGACATAGTGATCCGGTGGTTCTGTATGGAAGGGCCATCGCTCAACGGATAAAAGGTACTCTGGGGATAACAGGCTGATACCGCCCAAGAGTTCATATCGACGGCGGTGTTTGGCACCTCGATGTCGGCTCATCTCATCCTGGGGCTGTAGTCGGTCCCAAGGGTATGGCTGTTCGCCATTTAAAGAGGTACGTGAGCTGGGTTTAAAACGTCGTGAGACAGTTTGGTCCCTATCTTCCGTGGGCGCTGCAGATTTGAGGAAGCCTGCTCCTAGTACGAGAGGACCGGAGTGGACACACCTCTGGTGTATCGGTTGTCACGCCAGTGGCATTGCCGAGTAGCTAAGTGTGGAAGAGATAACCGCTGAAAGCATCTAAGCGGGAAACTCGTTTCAAGATGAGATCTGCCGGGGCCTTGAGCCCCCTGAAGAGTCGTTCAAGACCAGGACGTTGATAGGCTGGGTGTGGAAGCGCAGTAATGCGTTAAGCTAACCAGTACTAATTGCTCGTGAGGCTTGACCCTATAACTTTGATGACGTGATCATCAAGGTGGTTATGCCAAGTAAGGCGCAGTCAAAATACAAAGCTGATTTACAGACTCTATGAATTCGTTGTGTTGCTCCATGAGCAGCATGACAACAAGTTATGCCTGATGACCATAGCAAGTTGGTACCACTCCTTCCCATCCCGAACAGGACAGTGAAACGACTTTGCGCCGATGATAGTGCGGGTTCCCGTGTGAAAGTAGGTCATCGTCAGGCTCTTACAGCCCAAGAAACCCCGTAGCCCAAAGCTACGGGGTTTTTTGCATTGGGATGCAGGAAACGGGGAAACAGGCAGAACAGCCGAAACGGACATCCCAAAAAAAAGAGAGCGCTGACGCGCTCTCTTTTTTCATCCTGAATGCGCAATGCTTCAGAGCGGCAGGCATTCACCCTGTACAAATACCTTGAGTTCACCCGACTGGATTGATGTCCAGGTTTCATTCTTGGTCAACGGTGCAGTGACGATGATGGCCACACGGTCCTGTGGTGTGGTCTCCCGGGCGAAGTCCACGGTCAGGTCCTCATCCGACAGATGGGCCTGGGCAAAGGGGTGGCGACGCTCGATGTAGCACAGGTGTGTGGTGGCATGGGCCCACAGCGCTTCGCCGTTGGACAGCAGGAAGTTGAAGGTACCGTGCGGCGAGATGCGCCTGGCCAGTTCGCGCAGCGTGTGCGTGAGTTCCTGGACGCTGGGCAGGCCGGCATGGGACTTCCAGAGCTCCTGGAGAATCCAGCAGAAGGCCTGCTCGCTGTCGGTATTGCCTACCGGATGGAAGTGGGCATGCAGTTTGGGAGCGAAGCCCTTGAGATCCCCGTTGTGGGCAAAGACCCAGTTGCGACCCCACAGTTCACGCACGAAGGGGTGGCAGTTCTGCAGGCTTACTGCGCCCTGCGTGGCCTTGCGGATGTGGGCTATGACGTTGCGGCTCTTGATCGGGTACTCGCGTATCAGCTTGGCGATGGGCGAGTCGATGGCGCGCTCGTAGCCGACGAAGTGGCGCAGGCCCTTGTCCTCGAAGAAGGCGATGCCCCAGCCGTCCGTATGGTCGCCGGTATTGCCCGCCCGCTGGGTGAACCCCGAGAAGCTGAAGCGCACGTCGGTGGGCGTGTTGCAGTTCATTCCAAGCAGCTGGCACATGGCGGTATCGTTGTTTGCGTAGTTCAAGCCATAGCCTAACGCCTGGCGCGGCAGCTGCAAGCACAATGCGGGGCAACGGCAAAAAAACGGAACACACCCATGCCCATCCTCTGTCTGCATACGGCGCACAGCAACGCCGTGATCTTCGAGCAGGCTGCTGCCGAACTGGGCTGGCCGGCCCACTCAATCGTTCATCAGGTGCATGAGGAACTGCTGTTGGAGGCGGAGGCTGCAGGTGGCATGAATGCGTCGCTTCGGCAGAAAACGGCAGGGCAGCTCGATGCGCTGGCAGACCCTGCCGATATCGATGCCGTGCTGCTGACCTGCTCGACCCTGGGCCCGGCCGTGGCGGATTGCCGCAGTGGCAAGGTCTGGCGTGCCGATGGCATGCTGGCGCGCAAGGTGGCCGCTGCCTTGCAAAGTGACCCCGAAGCGCGCATTGCACTTCTGTGCGCCGCTCCCACGACGTACGAAGCCACGCGCAATCTGTTCATGGGAGAACTGCAGCAAGGCAACGCAGATCAACGCATGCAGCTGCAATGTGTTGAAGGGGCGTGGGCTCTTTTTCGCAGGGGTGATGTCGCCGGCTATGTGGCGTGCATGGCCGATGCGGCTGTTCAGGCCCATGCTGCCGGTGCTACCCAGGTGGCCCTGACGCAGGTGTCCATGGATGATGTTGCCAGGCACTGGAAGCCAGATGCCTCCATGCCTGTGCCCTGGACGGTGGCTGGGAGTGCACTGCAGGCACTCATGGAAATACGGGATTAAAGACCAGTTTTCATGAAACAAGGCAGCCAAAGCTGCCTTTTGCATGCATTGAGCGAAAGATCCTCAGCTGCGTTCGGACCAGAGCTTGCCGCCTGTGGCCCAGTTTTCGCGCTTGATGTCGGTGATCAGGATGTCCACCGATTCGGGCGAGCCACCGAGGACTTCAACCGAGACGCGCGTGATCTCTTCGACCAGCTTGCGCTTTTGTTCGACGGTGCGGCCTTCCATCATTTCGACGTGGTATGTGGGCATGTCAATCTCCTCAGGGATCAAGTTCTAGGGGGGTGGGTCGGCGACATCATATCGGCCGACGCGGGCGGTCGAGGCTTGTCGGTGCCAAGCGCGCAGGCGGGGCACAGGCAGGCCTTGTTGAGCAGTGGCTCCGGAATGCGGGCCAGTGCATCGGGTGCCACTGGCGTGTCCATGCACCAGCAACTCAGCGGATCAACGCCCGCAAGAATGGCGCATTGATTGCTGCGGCCGCACAGGGGACACAGGCTGGCATCGGGGGGAGGGGCACTCATCGTGGTTCCGAGTGTAGGCCCATGAAAAAAGCACCTCAGGCAAGCCTGGGTGCTTTTGCAGCCTTGGGCGCCGCCAGGTGTCAGGCGGCTGCCTTGACCTTCAGGCGCCAGGCATGCAGCAGGGGCTCGGTGTAGCCACTGGGTTGCTCCTTGCCCTTGAAGACCAGGTCACAGGCGGCCTGGTAGGCCATCGAGGTGTCGAAGTGGCCGGCCATGGGCTTGTACAGTGCATCGCCCGCGTTCTGCTGGTCAACCACGGCGGCCATGCGCTCGAAGGTCTCGCGCACCTGGGCCTCGGTCACGATGCCGTGCTGCAGCCAGTTGGCGATGTGCTGGCTGGAGATGCGCAGCGTGGCGCGGTCTTCCATCAGGCCCACGTTGTGGATGTCGGGCACCTTGGAGCAGCCCACGCCCTGGTCCACCCAGCGCACCACATAGCCGAGGATGCCCTGGACGTTGTTGTCCAGCTCCTGCTGCTTCTCGGCGGCGCTCCACTTGTCTTCCTTGACCACGGGCACCTGCAGCAGGTCGGCCAGGATGGTGGCGCGCTCGGCGTCGGCATTGGTCTGCTCCAGCTGCTTTTGCACTTCGGCCACGTTGACCTGGTGGTAGTGCAGGGCGTGCAGCGTGGCGGCCGTGGGCGAGGGCACCCAGGCGGTATTGGCGCCTGCCTTGGGGTGGCCGATCTTTTGCTCCAGCATGGCCTTCATCAGGTCGGGCATGGCCCACATGCCCTTGCCGATCTGCGCCTTGCCGCGCAGGCCCAGGCCCAGGCCCACGAGCACGTTGCTGCGCTCATAGGCGGCCAGCCAGGCGCTGCCCTTCATGTCGGCCTTGCGGACCATGGGGCCGGCATACATGGCGGTGTGCATTTCGTCGCCCGTGCGGTCCAGGAAGCCGGTGTTGATGAAGGCCACGCGCGATGCGGCGGCGGCAATGCAGGCCTTGAGGTTGACGCTGGTGCGGCGCTCCTCGTCCATGATGCCCAGCTTGACGGTGTTCTCGGGCAGGCCCAGGACCTTTTCCACGCGGCCGAACAGCTCGCTGGCGAAGGCGGCTTCCGCGGGGCCGTGCATCTTGGGCTTGACGATGTAGACGCTGCCCGTGCGCGAGTTGCGGATGCCGTTGGCGCCCAGACCCTTGATGTCGTGGACGGCGATGGCCGTGGTGACCATGGCGTCCAGGATGCCCTCGGGAATTTCCTTGCCGTTGCCCCAGAGGATGGCCGGGTTGGTCATCAGGTGGCCGACATTGCGCACGAACATCAGCGAACGGCCATGCAGCTTGACGGGCTTGCCATCAGCGCCCGTGTACTCGCGGTCGGCGTTCAGTCCGCGCGTCATGCTCTTGCCGCCCTTGTCGAAGGTTTCGGTCAGCGTGCCCTTGAGGATGCCCAGCCAGTTGGCATAGCCCACCACCTTGTCTTCGGCATCCACGGCGGCCACGGAGTCTTCCAGGTCCAGGATGGTGGACAGGGCGGCTTCGACCACCACGTCGGCCACGCCGGCGGCATCGGTCTGGCCGATGGCCGTGGTCTTGTCGATGCGGATGTCGATGTGCAGGCCGTTGTTGAGCAGCAGCACGGAAGAGGGCGCCGCGGCATCGCCCTGGTAGCCGACGAACTGGGCGGTGTTCTTCAGGCCCGTGGTGCCGCCGCTCTTGAGCGCGACGACCAGCTGGCCAGCTTCCACGCGATAGCCGGCGGCATCCTTGTGCGAGCCCGATGCCAGCGGGGCTGCCTGGTCCAGGAAATCACGTGCGAAGGCGATCACCTTGGCGCCGCGCACGGGGTTGTAGCCCTTGCCCTTTTCCGCGCCGCCGTCTTCGCCGATGGCGTCCGTGCCGTACAGCGCGTCATACAGCGAACCCCAGCGCGCGTTGGCGGCGTTCAGCGCATAGCGGGCGTTGAGAATGGGCACGACCAGCTGGGGACCGGCCTGGATGGCCAGTTCCGCATCCACATTGGTGGTGGTGGCCTTGGCATCCTTGGGCTGCTCGACCAGATAGCCGATCTGCGTCAGGAATTGCTGGTAGCCGGCCATGTCGGTGATGGGGCCGGGATGGGCCTTGTGCCAGGTGTCCAGCTCGGTCTGCAGGCGGTCGCGCTCGGCCAGCAGGGCGGCATTGCGAGGAGCCAGATCGTTGACGATCGCGTCGAAGCCTTTCCAGAACGCCTCGGGAGCGACACCGGTGCCCGGGAGCACTTGTTCATTGATGAAACGGTGCAGCTCTGTAGCGACCTGCAGGCTGTGGGCTTGGGTGCGATCGGTCATGGTGGGAACCCCGGGTTGGATGGATGGAAAGGCTTGGCAGACCCTTTTCGGGCCTGACTATAAGGAATACTTTATTAGATTTATTTGCGTACATAAATAGACCATAAATCTTAAAACTCGTGACTTTTACGCAAAAATGTGGGAAGGTTATGCGCGCGCCAAAACCGGCCGGCTTTGGCGCACAGCCCTATGCATGGTGCACATGGAGGACAGCCAGTGCCCACTATGCAAAAAGGCGAGTCACAGGAGACGGGTGTGCGGTCGCATGCCCCACAAGAACACGGAAAAGAAACGGACAGCGGTCATGGACAAGCTCAAGGCATTCGAGTCATTCGTATCGGTGGCAACGCGCGGCAGCCTCACGGCGGCGGCCAAGGCGGAAGGCGTGGCGCCGGCCATCATGGGGCGGCGCCTCGATGCCCTGGAAGAGCACCTGGGCGTCAAGCTCATGGTGCGCACCACGCGGCGCATCTCCCTCACGCATGAGGGCAGCGCCTTTCTTGAGGATTGCCAGCGCCTGCTGTCCGATGTGTCCAACGCCGAGGCCAGTGTCAGCGCGGGCGGGGTCAAGGCCACGGGCCACCTGCGCATCACGGCGCCGGCGGGCTTTGGCAGGCGGCACGTGGCGCCCCTGGTGCCGCTCTTTCGGGATCTGCACCCGGATGTGACGATTTCCCTGAACCTCAGCGACCGCGTGGTCGATCTGGCCGGCGAAGGCTTTGACTGCGCGGTGCGCGTGGGCGATCTGCCCGACTCGGCCCTGGTCAGCGTGCGCATTGCCGACAACCGGCGCCAGTGCGTGGCCACGCCTGCCTATCTGGAGCGCCGGGGCACGCCACGCCACCCCAGCGAGCTGACCCAGCACGACTGCCTGACGCTGTCCAGCGACGCCTCGCAGACGCGTGGCTGGGCCTTTCGCATCCCCCATCCCGACAGCGGCACCAGCGAGGTCGTGCACTTCAAGCCGGGCGGCCCGCTGGACTGCTCCGACGGCCAGGTACTGCACGACTGGTGCCTGGGCGGCTGGGGCATCGCCTGGCGCAGCACCTGGGAGGTCGAGGCCGAGATCACCTCGGGCCGCCTGGTGGCCGTGCTCGAAACATTCGCGGCGCCGCCCAATGGCATTTTTGTCGTCTTTCCCCAGCGCAAGCACATGCCGCTGCGTGTGCGGCTGTGGATCGACTATCTCAAGCACCACTACGAGCAGCCGGATTTCTGGCGGCGTACCCACGCGGCCTGAGCGGGCCGCCCAGCAAGGAGGAATGAGCATGGCAGTGTCGATAGCGACGAAAGCGGTATCCGCAACGCAGGGCGGGGCCCCAGGACGGCGGCGCTGGATGCGCATGGCGCTGGGAGCTGCCTGCCTGGGCATGGTGGCGGGCTGCGCCGTCCAGGGGTCGGGGCAGGGCCGGCCGGACGGGATGCGGCAGGGCGCGGTGCCTGCCGGCATCGTGAGCGTGACCTTTGACGATCCCTCGCGGTTCGACGCCGGGCGCAACGGACCCCAGGAGTCCGAGAAGGCGCGCCGCGCCTGGGTCGATGCGCTGGCCCAGTTCCTGGCCGAGCGTGCCGCGCCCAGGCTGCCCCAGGGCCAGCGGCTTGAAGTTCACCTCACCGATGTGCAGCGCGCAGGCGGCTTCGAGCCCTGGCGCGGGCCCCAGGCTGCCGATGTGCGCATCGTGCGCGACATCTACCCACCGCGCATCGACCTGCGCTTCAAGCTGCTGGGAGCCGATGGAAAGCTGCTGCGAGAAGGCAGCCGCCAGCTGCGCGACGCCAGCTTCATGATGCGCCCGGACCTCTATCCCAACGATCCGCTGCGCTACGAAAAGACGCTGCTGGACGACTGGGTGCGCGCGGAACTGGGGCGCTGACCGGACCGCAGTGGTCTACCGATTGCCTCGGACATCACGATGGCAGTCCCCGTTTCTGGCGTAATGGACGCTTGGCCCAAGAGGCCCAATTTCTATACGGATTCCCCATGACGATAGAAGCCATCCTGGCCAGCCTCCACCTGCTGGCCATCCTCACCTTCGTGGTGTTCCTGTCCAGCCAGGCGGCGCTGTGCCGCAGCGAGTGGATGAACGCCGCCGTGGTGCAGCGCCTGGCGCGGCTGGACATGATCTATGGCCTTGCCGTGGTCTTCCTGGTGCTCACCGGCATCGCCCGTCTGGTGTGGGGCGTCAAGGGCATGTCCTGGTACGTCTCGCAGCCACTGTTTCATCTGAAGATGACTTTGTTTGTCGTCGGCGCGCTGCTGTCGATCAAGCCCACGCTGGCCTTCCGGCGCTGGCGCCGCGCGCTGGATGCCGGCCAGGGCCTGCCCCAGCCGGCCGAGGTCGCCAGCACGCGCCGCTGGGTGATGTGGCAGGCCCATGTGGTGCCCGTGATCGCCGTCGTCGCGGTGTTCTGGGCGCGGGGCATGTAGGCTCCGTTTTCCTGTCCGGCGGCATGGGGTGGGCCTGCCACGTAGAATCCGCCGATGCTCTCCGTCAAACAGGAACTGCTCGCGGCTCTGGCCGGCGAGCTTGAAACTTTGTCGCCCGGCGCCGGTGCCCGTGCCGCTTTTGAATCCCCCAAGGTGGCTGCCCATGGCGATTTCGCCTGCACGGCCGCCATGCAGCTGGCCAAGCCGCTCAAGCTCAACCCGCGTTCGCTGGGCGAGCAGCTCAAGGCCGCACTGGAGGCCACGCCGTCCTTCCAGCGTTGGGTCGATGCCATCGAGATCGCCGGCCCCGGCTTTCTGAACATCCGCCTCAAGCCCGCCGCCAAGCAGCAAATCATCCGCGAAGTGCTGGAGCAGGCCGAGAAGTTCGGCTGGCTGGCCGACCGTGGCGCAAAGATGCTGGTCGAGTTCGTCTCCGCCAACCCCACCGGCCCGCTGCACGTGGGCCATGGCCGCCAGGCTGCGCTGGGCGATGCCATCTGCAACCTCTATGCCACCCAGGGCTGGGGAGTGCACCGCGAGTTCTACTACAACGACGCGGGCGTGCAGATCGACACGCTGACCAAGAGCACGCAGCTGCGTGCCAAGGGCTTCAAGCCCGGTGACGAATGCTGGCCCATCGATCCCGAGAATCCGGCAAGCAAGGCCTTCTACAACGGCTCCTACATCCAGGACATCGCCGACGACTTCCTGGCCTGCAAGACCGTCAAGGCCGATGACCGCGAATTCACGGCCAACGGCGATGTCGAGGACTACGACAACATCCGCCAGTTCGCCGTCGCCTATCTGCGCAACGAGCAGGACAAGGACCTGCAGGCCTTCAACCTGCACTTTGACGAGTACTACCTCGAATCCAGCCTCTACACCAACGGCTATGTCGAGGACGCGGTGCAGCGCCTGATCGCGGGCGGACATACCTACGAACTCGACGGCGCGCTCTGGCTCAAGTCCACCGACTACGGTGACGACAAGGACCGCGTGATGCGCAAGCAGGACGGCAACTACACGTACTTCGTGCCCGATGTCGCCTACCACATCCAGAAATTCAAGCGCGGCTACTCCAAGGTCGTCAACATCCAGGGCACGGACCACCACGGCACCATCGCGCGCGTGCGCGCCGGCCTGCAGGCCGCCGACGTGGGCATTCCTGCCGGCTATCCCGACTATGTTCTGCACACCATGGTGCGCGTGGTGCGCGGCGGCGAGGAAGTCAAGATCAGCAAGCGCGCCGGCTCCTACGTCACGCTGCGCGACCTGATCGAGTGGACCAGCAAGGACGCGGTGCGTTTCTTCCTGCTGTCCCGCAAGCCCGACACCGAGTACACCTTCGACGTGGACCTGGCCGTGGCCCAGAACAACGACAACCCCGTGTACTACGTCCAGTACGCCCATGCGCGCATCTGCTCGGTACTGGCCGCCTGGGGGGGTGACGCGGCCACGCTCAAGGACGTGGACCTGTCGGCGCTGGAAGGCCCGCAGGCCCAGGCGCTGATGCTGCAGCTGGCCAAGTACCCGGCCATGCTGACCTCGGCCGCAGAAGGCAATGCGCCGCACGACGTGACGTTCTACCTGCGCGAACTGGCTTCGCTGTACCACAGCTACTACGACGCGGAACGCATCCTGGTGGACGACGAAAAGGTCAAGCTCGCCCGCCTGGCGCTGATCTCGGCCACGCGCCAGGTATTGCACAATGGCCTGGCAGTGCTGGGCGTCTCGGCCCCGCAACGCATGTAACTTCGAGCGACAAGCGATCTATGAAGACACAGCAACGTGGGGGCACCGTCATCGGTCTCATCATCGGCATGATCGTCGGGCTGGCAGCAGCCCTGGCCGTCGCCGTCTATGTGACCAAGGTGCCCGTGCCCTTTCTCTCCAAGGGCGGCAAGACGGCCGACCAGGACGCGGCCGAGGCCCAGCGCAACAAGAACTGGGACCCCAACGCACCGCTGCAGGGCAAGAACCCGGCGCCGCCACCACCGGCCGCCGTCACGCCCAGCCTCCCCGGCAGCACCGCGCCAACCGCTCCCACCCCGCCCGCCGTGGCAGGAGGCGTGACTCCGCCACCCGCGCCCGTGGACCCGGCCAAGCCGCCCGCCAAGCCCGAAACCAAGGCCGATGGCAAGAGCTCGGCCGATCCGCTGGGTGACCTGGTCAAGTCGCGCTCCGCCGCCGCCGAGAAGGCGGAAAAGGCAGAAAAGGCCGACGCCGCCTTCAACTACTTCGTGCAGGCCGGCGCCTTCCGCAGCCAGGGCGATGCCGATGCGCAGCGCGCCAAGCTGGCCATGCTGGGGTGGGAGGCGCGCGTGAGCGAGCGCGAGCAAAACGGCATCACCATCTTCCGGGTGCGTGTGGGTCCGTTCACCAAGCGCGACGATGCCGAGCAGCTCAAGCAAAAGCTCGATGGCGCCGGGGTCGAGTCCACGCTGGTGCGCGCCGCACGCTGAAAGCGCGTTGCGACAAGAGCGCTGAACTTTTGGCGGGCCCCTGCCTCCTAACCTGCAGCATTGAACGAGGAGTTTGTTTTGATGAATCGCCGCGACTTTTCCCTGGCTGCCTCGGCAGCCGCTGCCAGCGCACTGACGCTGGGCACTTCCGCCGCCCAGGCCCAGGCCGCAGCGCCCAAGGAGGGCAAGGACTACATCAAGCTGGCCAAGCCCGCACCCACCAGCGCCGGCGCCGGCAAGGTCGAGGTGGTCGAGTTCTTCTGGTACAGCTGCCCGCACTGCAATGCGTTCGAGCCCACCTTTGCCGCCTGGAAGAACCAGGCGCCGGCCGACGTGGTCGTGCACCGCGTGCCCGTGGCTTTCAACGCCACTTTCGTGCCCCAGCAAAAGCTCTACTACGCCTTCGAAGGCATGAACCTGCTGGACACCATGCATGCGCGCGCCTTCCACGCCATCCATGTGGAACGCAACCGCCTGGCCAAGGACGAGGACATCTTCGCCTGGGTGGGCAAGCAGGGCGTGGACGTGGCCAAGTTCAAGGAGGTCTACAACTCCTTCACGGTCTCCAACCAGGTTCGCAAGGCCACCCAGCTGCAGCAGGACTATGACGTGGAAGGCGTGCCGGCCATGGGCGTGGCGGGCCGTTACTACACCGACGGCACCAAGGCCGGCAACATGACCAATGTGCTGCGCGTGGTCGATCATCTGATCGCCACCAGCCGCAAGGGCTGAGGCCCGGGCCTCGGCCCAGCCAAGCCGCGACAGGCCCGCCATTGCGCGGGCCTGTCGCTTTTGGAAACCTCTTTTTGTGCCTTTGTGTCAGCGCTTTCCGTGCGCGTTGAAAGACGCCAGGAACGGTTGCGCGCGACACCCCCTACAATGGATGCAAGAAGCGTGCCCTCCATGAAACAACGACTTTCCTCCCTCCTGCTCGCCGCCGCCCTGGCGGCTTTCGCCGGTATGGCCCAGGCCGAAAAGGCCGACAGCACCAAGCCCATGAACATCGAGGCTGATGCGCTGCGCCATGACGAACTCAAGCAGACCAGCGTCTTCACTGGCAACGTGGTGATGACCAAGGGCACCATCGTGCTGCGCGGCGCCCAGCTCGATGTGCGGCAAGACCCTGAAGGCTTTCAGTACGGCGTGGTGACGGCCGAGGCGGGCAAGCGTGCCTTCTTCCGCCAAAAGCGCGATACCGTGCCGGGCCAACCCGAGGAATTCGTGGAAGGCGAGGGCGAGGTCATCGAATACGACGGCAAGGCCGACCTCGTGAAGTTCATCCGCCGCGGCGAACTGCGCCGCTATCGCGGCGGCCAGCTCAGCGACGAAATCACCGGCTCCATCATCGTCTACAACAACCTCACCGACGTGTTCACCGTTGACGGGCAAAAGACCAGCGGTGGCCAGCCCAGCTCCACGGCCGGCCAGGGCGGTCGCGTGCGCGCCGTGCTGGCGCCCAAGGAAGGCACGCCGGGCTCGCAGCCGCGCGCCCCCGCAGCGGGCACGCCGGGCACGTCCCTGCAGCCCAGCAACAGCCTGGACAGCCTCGGCGGTACCAAGCGATGAGCGGGCAAGCCGCAGCCCCGGCTGCCACTGCACGCGCCGACCAGGGCAGCAGCCTGCAGGCACGCCATCTGGCCAAGTCCTACGGCAGCCGCAAGGTGGTCAAGGACGTGTCGCTGTCCGTGAAAAAGGGCGAGGTCGTGGGCCTGCTGGGCCCCAACGGCGCTGGCAAGACCACCTCGTTCTACATGATCGTGGGCCTGGTGCGCAGCGACGGCGGCGACATCTTCATCGACGGCCAGGCCGTGGGCAACATGCCCATCCACCAGCGCTCGCGCCTGGGCCTGTCCTACCTGCCGCAAGAGGCATCGATCTTCCGCAAGCTCAGCGTCGAGGACAACGTGCGCGCCGTGCTGGAGCTGCAAAGGGACGAGCAGGGCCGGCCGCTGGCGCGCAGCGTCATCGAGGAGCGCCTGACGGCGCTGCTGCAGGAATTGCGCGTGGACCATCTGCGTGCATCGCCTGCGCTGGCGCTGTCGGGCGGCGAACGCCGCCGCGTCGAGATCGCGCGTGCCCTGGCCACGCAGCCGCGCTTCATCCTGCTGGACGAGCCCTTTGCCGGCATCGACCCCATCGCCGTGATCGAGATCCAGCGCATCATCGGCTTTCTCAAGGCGCGCGGCATCGGCGTGCTCATTACCGACCACAACGTGCGCGAGACGCTGGGCATCTGCGACCATGCCTTCATCATCAGCGACGGCCACGTGCTCGCCCAGGGCACACCCGAGGAGATCGTGGACAACGCCGAAGTGCGGCGTGTCTACCTCGGCGAACACTTCCGGATGTAGCGCCATGCCCTGCCTGGCCCGTCTGCGAGACTGTCTGCGCGAAGGAGCTGCCGCTTGAAGCCCGGTCTGTCGCTGCGCGTCTCCCAGCATCTTTCGCTCACTCCCCAGCTGCAGCAGTCGATACAGCTGCTGCAGCTGTCCACGCTGGAGCTGGCGCAGGAAGTGGAGCAGATGCTGGGCGACAACCCCTTCCTGGAGCTGGCGAACGAGGAGGGCGATCACGATGCGGCTGCCGGCACCCGCGAGCCTGCCGCGCCCGGCGCCGAGGCCACGGAGTCCTTCCAGGAAAGCCGCGCAGACCAGCCTTCGGCGGCGGTGGAGTGGGAGCCCTCGTCGGATGCATCCTCCGGCGATGCCGTGGAGACTTCCGGCACGGCCGAGTCCCTGAGCTGGGAAGGCGACGGCCAGACCAACTCGGGCAACGATGACCGCGACTGGGGCAGCGATGCGCCCTCCAGCCGCACGCGCGGGCAGGGCGAGGAAGACGAGGCCGATGCCACCGAACTGGCACGCAGCGCCGAAAGCCTGACCGACCACCTGCACCGCCAGGCCCTGAGCCTGCGCCTGGGCGAGGTGGACCGCGCCGCACTGCGCTTTCTGATCGAGAACCTCAACGACGACGGCTACCTGGAAGACCCGCTCGACGAGCTGGCACAGGGCCTGGCGGGCGACGATCTGGAGGAGTGCGAGGAACTGGTGCACCGCTTCACCGTGGCGCTGCGCCTGCTGCAAAGCCTGGAGCCCGTGGGCGTGGGCGCGCGCGACCTGGCCGAATGCCTGACGCTGCAACTGCGCGACCAGCTGGCCGATGCCGAGCGCGAAGGCAGCGGCAGTGCCGAGGACGAAGACCGGCAGGCCGTGCTGCGCACCGCGCTGGACATCTGCGCCCAGCCCATGGACCTGCTGGCGCGGCGCGACCTGCGCAAGCTCGCCAGCCTGTGCGGTGCGCGCGAGGAGCGGCTGCGCGAGGCGCTGGTGCTGATCACCCGGCTGGAGCCACGCCCGGGCCGGCGCTTTGCCGACGTGCAGCGCCAGATCGTCGTGCCCGACGTCATCGTGCGCCCCGTGCGCAGCGGCGCGGGCCGCATGGACTTCAGCGTGCAGCTCAACCCCGACGTCATGCCCAAGCTGCGCGTGCACGACATCTATGCCAGCGCGCTGCGCAGCCACAGGGGCAGCGAAGGCCATGCAGCGCTGCAGCAGCGGCTGCAGGAGGCGCGCTGGTTCATCAAGAACATCCAGCAGCGCTTCGACACCATCCTGCGCGTGTCGCAGGCCATCGTGGAGCGCCAGAAGAACTTCTTCGTGCATGGCGAACTGGCCATGCGCCCGCTGGTGCTGCGCGACATTGCCGATGCGCTGGGCCTGCATGAGTCCACCATCAGCCGCGTGACCACGGCCAAGTACATGGCCACGCCGCAGGGCACCTACGAACTCAAGTATTTCTTCGGCTCGGGCCTGGGCACCGAGGCCGGTGGCAATGCCTCCAGCACGGCCGTGCGCGCGCTGATCAAGCAGTTCGTCGCGGCCGAAGACCCCAAGAAGCCGCTGTCGGACAACCAGCTCGCCGACATGCTCAAGGAGCAGGGCATCGAATGCGCGCGGCGCACGGTGGCCAAGTACCGCGAGCTGCTCAAGATCCCGCCGACCACGCTGCGCAAGGCGCTGTAGCCCAGGCGCGCAAACTCGCCATCGTGCCACCGTGGTGTCTATGGCGTTCGGCCGGCCACGGCATCCCACTTCAAGCCGAATTTCAGCAGGTACTTGCGCAGGCGGTCGGCATCGTTGACCACGCTGCGCTGGGTGCGTGACTGGTCGAACAGGCGGCGCCCCGCATCGGACAGCGAAGGCGACTCTCGGCACACGCGCAGCACCGCTTCGAGCTGCATGCGGTCGAACAGATCCAGCGGCTCCAGCACTTCGGCAGACAGCAGGCTTTGCAGGCTGGCGCTGGCCGGTTGCACGGCATCGCCTCTTTGCCACAGCCACTTCAGGCGCTGGATCTCGGCATCGACCAGGGCCGTGGAGATGCGCCCCCCGTCGGCCAGCGTGGCCAGGCGCGTCATGCTGGCCGACAGGTCGCGGAAGTTGCCGCTCCACAGCGCCTCGGGCGAGCGCGCAAAGCGCAGATAGCGCTCGCGGGCCTCCACGTTGAAGCGCACCATCTGGCCGGTCTCGTCGGCCGAGCGCGCGAGCAGGTGGTCCATGTTGGGTTCTATGTCCTCGGGGCGCCCGGCCAGGCCCGGCAGCGCGTAGGACCACAGGTTGATGCGCGCGAACAGATCCTCGCGAAAGCGCCCCTGCGCCACGTCGATGCGCAGGTCGCGGTGCGTGCCGGCGACCAGCTGGAAGTCGCTGCTGACCTCGCGGTCGCTGCCCATGGGATAGAAGCGCCTTTCCTCCACCGCCTTGAGCAGCATGGCCTGTTCGTCCAGGCCCAGCTCGCCGATTTCGTCCAGGAACAGCACGCCCTGGTGCGCGCTGCGCAGCAGGCCGGCGCGGTCGGCCGCAGCGCCCGTGAACGCGCCCTTCTTGTGGCCGAACAGCACCGAGGCCGCACCATCGCCGCGCAGCGTGGCGCAATTGACCTCCACGAAGTCGCCCTGAACCTGGTGCCTGGCCTTCTTCAACTCGTACATGCGCCGCGCCAGATGCGACTTGCCCGCACCCGTGGGACCCGTGAGCAGGATGGGCGCGCGCGAGCGCACGGCCACGCGCTCGATCTCGTCGATCAGCGCATTGAACCCGGCATTGCGCGTGGCGATGCCGCTCTTGAGAAATTGCACGGCCTCGCTCTGCTCGGCGCCGAAGCGCTGGGCGATCACGTCGTAGCGCGACAGGTCCAGGTCGATCAGCGCATAGCTGCCAGGGTCGCCCATGCGCTGGCGCCGGGGTGGCGACGTCTGGGCCAGCACGCCGGGAATGCGGCGCGACTCCACCAGCAGGAACAGGCAGATCTGTGCCACGTGCGTGCCCGTGGTGATGTGCGTCCAGTACTCCTCGCGCTCGGGGTCGAAGCGGTAGGCCTGCGTCCAGTCGAACAGCCGCGCATAGACCTCGCCGAAATCCCAGGGATCGGCAATGTCCATGGGCACGAGGTTCACCTGGGTCTCGGGCGATGCCGTGGCGATGTCGCCCTGCAGCAGCTGCGCCAGGGCCAGATGGGGCGGCGTGTAGAGCAGCTCCAGCCGCTCCACCACCAGATCCTCATGCTGCATGAGGGAGAGGGTCGGCCGCCATTTTTCCCAGCGCCCCGCGCCCCTGCCGGAGTCCAGCTGCGTACCCAGAAAGCCGATGACGACCTTTTTCTTTTCCATGGTTTTGTCTAGTTGAATAGCTGAAATTCTAGTTTCTTTGGATCGAATACGAATTCAAGAAAAGTGTGATTCGAGATTTATTCAAATAAATCAATGGGTTGAAGAATTGTTTGGCGCCTGAGGCCAGGCTGGCACGCATCTCGCAATAACCAAGGCATCCAGTGCAAGCGGAGACCGCTCACAGGCCGGGGTTGGGGCAAAGGCCCGCCCCGCCGGTGCCGGAGGTCCGGGCCCCCAGGGGCTTGTCGATTTCCCGCATGCCGCACGCCGCAGGCGCTGGGTAACGGCAAGGTTGTGGAAACCGTCCCGCAAGGGACGCCTGGTTCGACTCCAGGCTTGCCAGCCACTGGTAGCTCAGTCTGGTAGAGCACCCTCGCAAGAGGACTGTCGCAGGTTCGATTCCTGTCCACTCTTCCGGCCGCAAGGCCGGGCTATTGAAACGGTCGAAAGACCACCCGCCGAACGCGGGAGGTGGCCACCGGGTTGCGATGCAGCCCAAGGCCCCCACCCGTCAGCGGCGGCGGCTGTGCCAGGTCCCGGCACGGTCCGCGCCCGCAGCCAGCCACGCTGCAACCTGTTTCCAGGGTTGCCGCCACGGCGCACTGCAAGGCCCGGGCCGTGCCCCCTGGAACCCCGCCGCTGCTGTAACGGCACCCCTATTGATTGCGGCGAAGACGCCGAACGAGGAGAAGAAGAAATGCTGAAGATCCAACGCATCACCGTCAAGAAGAACGAACGCGCCCTGCTGCTGCGCAATGGCGATTTCGAGCGCGTGCTGCACAGCGGCCGGCACTGGCTGTTTGCCGGCACCGACCAGCTGCGCGTGGAAACCTTTGCCCTGGAGCAGCCCGCCTTCACGCACGGCCTGGCCGACTACCTGATGGCGCAGGAGCCCGCCGTGGTGGCCGCCGAATTCCTGCGCGTGGAACTGTCCGAAACCGAGGCGGGCCTGCGCAGCGAAAACGGCGTGCTGGTCGAGATCCTGCCGCCCGGCACGCGCCGCCTGTACTGGAAGGGACTGGTGGACGTGGGCGTGCAGGTGGTCGACCTGCAGGCCGGCGCCGAGCTGCCCGCCGCCCTGGCAGCGCGCCTGACCCAGACGCAGCTGCGCCAGCGCAGCGTGTCGGGCCTCAACGGCGTGCTGCAGGTGCAGGTGCCCGCAGGCCAGTGCGCGCTGCTGACCATCGACGGCAAGGTGGACCGCCTGCTGCAGGCCGGCAGCCATGCATTCTGGAAGTTCGGCCGCAGCATTGCCGTGGAGCTGGTGGATCTGCGCCTGCAGGCCGTCGAGGTCTCGGGCCAGGACATCATGACCCGCGACAAGGTCAGCCTGCGCCTGAACCTGAGCGCCACCTATCGCCACACCGACGTTCTGCGCGCCTTTGCCCAGCTGCAAAAGCCCGCCGAGCACCTGTACCGGGAGCTGCAGTTCGCGCTGCGCGCCGCCGTGGGCACCCGCACGCTCGATGAGCTGCTGGAGAACAAGACGGTGATCGACGACGTGGTGACCGCGCACATGGCGGCCAAGCTGCAGCCCTTCGGCATGGTGGTGGAGAGCGTGGGCGTGAAGGACATCGTGCTGCCCGGCGAGATGAAGGCCATCCTGACCCAGGTGGTGCAGGCCGAAAAGCAGGCCCAGGCCAACGTGATCCGCCGCCGCGAGGAAACGGCGGCCACGCGCTCGCTGCTCAACACCGCCAAGGTCATGGAGGACAACCCCGTGGCCCTGCGCATGAAGGAGCTGGAGACGCTGGAACGCGTGGCCGAGCGCATCGACAAGATCTCCGTGTTCGGCGGGCTGGATCAGGTGCTCAACGGGCTGGTGAAGATGCGTTGATAAAGCGATGAGGCGGGCGTGGAGTCGCCGGCGGTGCCGGTTGCTTCATGCCTGCCCTTGAAGGAGACACCATGGACAAGAAGATGACATCGAAAAGGATGCAATCGCCTGCAGCGCAAATACAGGAGCGTACAGACGCCCTGGTTGCTGCATCACAGGCGCTCTACCAGAGCTTTGCGGGATACAGGTCGCCGTCGGTAGCGCTGGACGCTTGCGTCACATGCTGCATGGATGCAGACCTGGAGCGCGAGATGCGTCGACTGCCCCTGCGCAGCCTGACCGAGCACCATTTTTACCAATACAACGACGCTGCCAAAAGCGTGGTCCAGCCTGCGGATGAGATCAAGTACCTGGCGCCAAGAATGTTGGAACTGCTGGCGCAGGGCGCAAGGCTGCACCACTCCACCGAGTTGTATCTGGACCGCCTTGGTCGTTGCGAGCCCGGCTCCTTTTCATCGCAGGAAAGCGCGGCGTTGCAAGCCTTTGCTCGTGCCTTCTTTGCCTTGGGCCTGGAGCAGTGGGCTGAGCCGGACACCAGCGTCTTCCAGGGCGAAGAGGCCTTCTCCTTTTTGCTCATGTGGGACTACGCCGGTGTGCCGCTCCAGCCCCTGCTGGATCACTGGCTGACCTGTGACAGCGAGAGCGCCACGCTGCATTTTGTCGATGCATGCTTCTACGAATTCATCTGGGGTGGGCACTGCATCAGCAATGCCTTCGCATCCGATCGCAATGGCTACCGTGCAACGATGGAGCAGTGGCTCTCGCAGACAGGCAACAAGAAGCATTGGGCAGAAAAGCTGCTGCAACTGGCCGAGCGTGGCCCGGCCAGCACCTGGCTGCCTTCAGGTAAGCGCGACCACCAGTGCTACCCGCTGGATGAGCGCATAGGCGCGGTATTCGACGCCATGGCCACTTGAGGCGAAAAAACGATTCAACCAAGAACAAAGACATGAAAGAGAACAGCACCATGAACAACTACCAACAGCATGATGTCGAGGGCGGCGTCCCCATCAAGATGTGGACCAAGGGCGTGCCCGTGGAGGACGAGGCGCGCAAGCAGCTGGAGAACGCCGCGCGCCTGCCCGTGGTGTTCAAGCATGTCGCGGCCATGCCCGACGTGCACCTGGGCATAGGCGCGACCGTGGGCTCGGTGATCCCGACCATCAAGGCCATCATCCCGGCGGCCGTGGGCGTGGACATCGGCTGCGGAATGATGGCCGCCAAGACCACGCTGCGCGCCGAGGACCTGCCCGACAACCTGGGCCCGCTGCGCTCGGCGATAGAGCAGGCCGTGCCGCATGGCTCGGTGCCGCGCCACCGGGGCCGTGATCCCGGCAGCTGGGAGAACCCGCCCGTGTCGGTGGACCAGGTCTGGGCCACGCTGGCCGATGAGTTCGACCTGCTGTGCGAGCTGCATCCGCGCCTGGCCAACACCAACAACCGCAAGCACCTGGGAACGCTGGGCAGTGGCAACCACTTCATCGAGATCTGCCTGGACGAGGCGGGCTTCGTGTGGTTCATGCTGCACTCGGGCTCGCGCGGCGTGGGCAATGCCATCGGCACCCATTTCATCGAGCTGGCCAAGAAGGATGCAGAACTCCATCAGCGCAACCTGCCCGACAAGGATCTGGCCTATTTCGAGGAAGGGGCCCGCTACTTTGGCGACTATGTGCGCGGCGTGTCCTGGGCGCAGAAGTTCGCCATGCGCAACCGCGAGGTGATGATGGCCAACCTCATCGCCACGGTGCGCAAGGTGATCGCCAAGCCCTTCGAGTCGCATGTGGAGGCGGTGAACTGCCACCACAACTATGTGCAGCAGGAGCGCCATTTCGGCCAGGACGTGTTCATCACCCGCAAGGGCGCGGTGAGCGCGCGGCGCGGCGAGCTGGGCATCATCCCGGGCAGCATGGGCGCGCGCAGCTATATCGTGCGCGGCCTGGGCAATCCGGAGAGCTTCGAGAGCTGCAGCCACGGTGCGGGCCGCGTGATGAGCCGGACCAAGGCCAAGAAGATGTTCAGCGTGGAGGACCACATCAAGGCCACCGAGGGCGTGGAATGCCGCAAGGATGCCAATGTGGTGGACGAGATTCCCATGGCCTACAAGGACATCGATGCGGTCATGGCCGCGCAGCAGGATCTGGTGGAGGTGGTGCACACCCTGAAGCAAGTGGTGTGCGTGAAAGGATAGGCACCCCCTGAGCCGCTATGCGGCTTCCCCCTCTCTACCCGCTTCGCGGGGGAGGGGGACGACACCCTCGGTGCGGGGCGGCCCTTCCTCGGTGTCCCTCGCTTGGGGCTTGCCAGTCTTATGAGGCGTGGCAATTGAAAAGAAAGCAGGATGAGAGCATGAGGGAAGAGAAGGTATTGAGCGCGCATCCGGTCTCCGATGCCATGCGCGCCACGGTGCTGGCCAACCTGGTCGAGGTGGAGCGCAGGCACGAGGTCACGGTGCTGTTTGCCTGCGAGTCGGGCAGCCGGGGCTGGGGCTTTGCCTCGCCCGACAGCGACTACGACGTGCGCTTCATCTATGTCCACCGCCTGCCCTGGTACCTGACCGTGGCGCCGGGCCGCGATGTCATAGAGCAGCCGCTCAGCGGCGAGCTCGATGTCAGCGGCTGGGAGCTGCGCAAGGCGCTGGGGCTGCTGTGCGCCTCCAACCCTACGCTGCTTGAATGGCTGCGCTCGCCCGTGGTCTACCGGCAGGAGCAGCCCTGGGCCGAGCGCCTGCATCTGCTGGCCGAGCAGGGCTTTTCGCCGGTGCGCGCCTACCACCACTACGTGGCCATGGCGCGCAAGAACCTGCGCGCCCACCTGCAGGGCGATGTGGTGCGCTACAAGAAATACTTCTACGTGCTGCGCCCCTTGCTGGCCGCGCGCTGGATACGCGAGGGGCGCGGTGCGCCGCCCATGCGCTTTGCACAGCTGGCGGCGGGCACGCTGGAGGATGCGGGCCTGCTGGCCGAGCTCAACGAGCTGCTGGAGCTCAAGATGCGCCTGGGCGAGGCCGCCAAGGGGCCGCGCCGGGTGCGCGTCCATGATTTCCTGGAGCGCGAGCTGGCCCATGCCATGGCCCATGCGCCCGATCCGGGGGACCAGGCCGATGCGGCGCCGCTGGACTGCTATCTGCGGGATGCCGTGGCGCGCTTTGGCGGCAATGAATGAAAGAGAAAAATGAAAGTGATCGAGATCGACGGCTCCGCCGGGGAGGGCGGAGGCCAGATGCTGCGCAGCGCGCTGGCGCTGTCCATGTGCACGGGCCAGCCCTTTGCCATGCAGCACATCCGTGCCGGGCGCGCCAAGCCGGGCCTGATGCGCCAGCACCTGGCCTGCGTCAATGCCGCCGCCGAAATCTGCGGCGCGCAGATGCAGGGCGCCGAGATGAATTCGCAGGCGCTGCAATTCACACCGGGGCCGGTGCGTGCGGGCGAGTACCGCTTCGTCATCGCCTCGGCGGGCAGTTGCACCCTGCTGCTGCAGACGCTGTGGCCCGCGCTGATGCTGGCCGATGGCGAAAGCCGCCTGACCCTGGGCGGCGGCACCCACAACCCGGCCGCGCCGCCCTTCCATTTCCTGGAGCGCAGCTATGCGCCGCTGCTGCACAGGCTGGGCGCGCGCTGCGAACTGCGGCTGCGCCGGCTGGGCTTTTATCCGGCCGGTGGCGGCGAGATGGACGTGACGATCACGCCGGCAACCAATGGGCTTGTGCCTTTCGATATCACCGAACGCGGCGCCCCCGTGGCCAGCCATGCCGAATGCTTTGCGCCCGCGCTGCCACGCGCGGTGGCCCAGCGCGAACTGGACCATCTGGGCCAGGCCCTGGGCTGGTCTGGCGAGCAGCTGCAGGTGGCTGCCGTGCGCCAGAACGAGGGGCCGGGCAACGCGCTGCTGGCCACGCTGGCCTATGAGCACCTGAGCGAAGTGTTCACGCAGTTCGGCATGAAGGGCATCAGCGCCGAAAAGGTGGCACACGACCTGGCGCGCGAGGTGCGCCGCCACCAGGGCAGCCGGGCCGCCCTGGGCCCGTACCTGGCCGACCAATGGGCCCTGCCGCTGGCGCTGGCCGTCTGGCGCAGCGGGCGCGGTGCCAGCTACACCTGCACGGAACTGACGCGGCATGCGCGCAGCAATTTCGAGGTGATCGAGCGCTTTGTGCCTGTGCGCTTCGCCACAGATGCAGGGGGCGACGGCTGGCGTGTTTCGCTCTCGCCAGCCTGAGCGGGGTCAGCGATCGGCCCGCACCAGCGTGCTCTTGCCGAACAGGCTCTCCAGCAGGTCCACCACCAGTTCGGCCGTCTGGTTGCGCACATCCAGCGCGGGATTGAGCTCCACCAGATCCATCGAGCCCAGGCGTCCGGTGTCGGCCAGCATCTCCATGCACAGCTGGGCCTCGCGGTAGCTGGGGCCGCCGCGCACGGGGGTGCCGGTGCCGGGCGCGATGTCGGGATCGAGGTAGTCCACGTCGAAGCTCAGGTGCAGGTGGGTGTCGCTGCCTTCCAGGTCTTCCAGCGCGCGGCGCATGACCTCGCGCATGCCCAGCTCGTCGATGGCGCGCATGTCATAGACCTCCACGCCCAGCGAATGCAGCAGGCGCTTTTCCTGGTCATCCACGCTGCGCAGGCCGATCTGGCACAGCGAGGCGGCTGCCAGCGCCGGATCGCCGCCCTGGGACAGCGCGGTGAGCGCCGCGGGCCCCAGGCCGCACAGGCTGGCCACGGGCATGCCGTGCAGGTTGCCGCTGGGCGAGATATCGGGCGTGTTGCAGTCGGCGTGGGCGTCCAGCCAGATCACGCGCAGCGCGCGGCCCCGTCGGCGGCAGTGGGCGGCCACGGCACTGATCGAGCCCATGGCCAGGCTGTGGTCGCCGCCCAGCATCAGCGGCAGCTCGCCGTCGTCCAGCGCCTGGCCCACGGCCTGGTGCACGGCGTCCATCCAGGCGCGGGCCGGTGCGAGGTGGCGCAGCCCCTGCTCGGGCGGTGTCTGCGGATTGGGCGGGCCTGCCAGATTGCCGATGTCGCTCACCTGGCAGCCCAGCTGGCGCAGCGCCGGGCCCAGGCCGGCCACGCGCAGTGCGTCGGGGCCCATGGCGCTGCCCAGGCGGCTGGCGCCGATGTCGGTGGGCACGCCTATGAGTCTCAGGGCGCGTGCGGTCTGCGGGGTCGTATGGGTGTTCATGCTCATGGGACCCATGGTATGCAGTCCCCGTGTCAGCCAAAGCCGCGTTCTGCCTGCCCGGCCTCGCGCACCAGCCGGTACAGGTCGCGGGGGTCGGCCAGCGCAGGCACCAGGTCGATCGACTGCATCAGTCCGGTGTCGTGGGCCAGCGCACGCAACCAGCGCAGGGCCGAATAGTCCTCCAGCGCAAAGCCCACGGAGTCGAACAGCGTGATCTCCGTGTCATGCCCGCGGCCCGGCGCCTGGCCGTTGATGACCTGCCACAGCTCGGTCACGGGCGCGTCGGCGGGCAATTGCTGCAGCTCGCCTTCCACGCGCGTCTGGGGCGTGAACTCCACGAAGATGCGCGCGCGCCGCAGCAGTGCCAGGGGCAGCTCGGTCTTGCCGGGGCAATCGCCGCCGACGGCGTTGATGTGGGTGCCCGGGCGCACGTCGGCATCGGCGATCACGCAGGCGCGGTGCTTGGCGGCCGTCACCGTGGTCACGATGTCGGCGCCCTCCAGGGCCTCGGCGCTGCTGGCGCAGCAGGTGATGCGCTGGGCCGCGATGCCCGCATGTCCCAGGTTGTCCACCAGCTTGCGCATGGCCTGCACATCGATGTCGAAGATGCGCAGCCGTTCCACGCCCAGCAGGTGGGTGAAGGCCAGGGCCTGGAATTCGGACTGCGATCCTGCGCCTATCAGCGCCATGCTGCGACAGCCCGGCCGCGCCAGCCGGCGCGCGGCCAGCGCCGAGGTGGCGGCGGTGCGCAGCGCCGTGGCCAGCGTCAGGTCGGACAGGAAGACCGGCAGGCCCGTGGCCACGTCGGCCAGGGCGCCGAAGGCCATCACCGTGGGCAGGTCCCGATCGGCGTTGTCCGGGTGGCCGTTGACGTACTTGAAGGCGTAGTCGAGCGCATCGGACACGGGCATGAGCTCGATCACTCCACCGGGCGAATGGTGGGCGATGCGGGCCGATTTCTCGAAATCGGGCCAGCGCGCGAAGTCTTCCTCGATGGCATCGGCCAGGCCGGCCAGGCAGGCGGCAACGCCGACCTGCGCCACCAGGCGTGCGGCCTGCGTGGCGCCGAGGAAATCCGTGTGGACGGGCGTGGTTCGAGGCTTCATGGTGCTCTCCCTCGCGGTTGCTTCCACTGTAGGCCCGGGCCGAAGCGCAGGCAAGCGGGTTTCGGCTGGCGCCTGCGCGGGGAATCGCGGTGCGCGTATGCTCGGCACCCAAGCTATGAACCAACTGCATCTGTTTTTGCCCTGCGCCGCCGGCGTTGAGGGATTTCTGGCCGACGAGGTCCACGCGATCACCGGCCTGAGCGGCCACGACCTCATGGTGGGCCGTGGCGGCGTGATGGTGCGCGGCCTGTGGCGCGACGCCCTGCTGCTGAACCTGCACAGCCGGCTGGCCCAGCGCGTGCTGGTGCAGCTGTCGCAGACCCTGTACCGCAACGAGAACGACCTGTACCGCGCCGCCAGCGAAGTGGCCTGGGAGATCTGGTTCTCCCCGCGCGAGAGCTTCAAGATCGAGGTCACGGCCCAGCACAGCCCGCTGACCAGCCTCAACTTCGCGGCGCTGCGCGTCAAGGACGCCATTGCCGACCGCTTCCGTGACAGGAAGGGCGTGCGCCCCGACGTGGAAACGCGCCACCCCGACGTGCGCGTGCACCTGCACCTGACGACCGACGAGGCCACCATCTACATCGACACCTCGGGCGAGGCGCTGTTCAAGCGCGGCTGGCGCGAGGACAAGGGCGATGCGCCGCTCAAGGAAACCCTGGCCGCGGCCATGATCGCGGCCACGGGCTGGGACCCGCATGGCGACGATCCCCAGCCGCTGTACGACCCCTGCTGCGGCAGCGGCACGGTGCTGATCGAGGCCGCGCAGATTGCACGCCGCATTCCGGCCGGCATCCTGCGGCGCTTCGCGTTCGAGAAGCTGGTGCCCTTCCAGAGGCATGTGTGGGAAGCCATGCTGGACGAGGCCGAGGCCGCCATCCTGCCCGACAGCCCCGTGGCCATCTATGGCTCCGACGTGTCCCACCGCATGGTGGACTTTGCCCAGCGCAACGCCGAGCGCGCGGGCGTGGGCCAGACCGTGCAACTGCGCGGTGGCGACGCGCTGCAGCGCATGCCGCCCTGCGAGCAGCCCGGCCTGATGCTGCTGAACCCGCCCTATGGCGAGCGCATTGCCGCAGCCGGCTCGGCCGGCCGCAGCGCCGGCGAACGCATGGAAGTGGTCGAGCGCGCAGGCCGCGAGACGGCCCAGACCGAGGACGGCGTGGAATTCTTCAGCCAGCTGGCCACCCACTGGAAGAAGAACTACAGCGGCTGGAGCGCCTGGATGCTCACGCCCGACCTCAAGCTGCCCGGCAAGATGCGCCTGAAGGAGGCGCGTCGCACGCCCATGTGGAACGGCCCCATCGAATGCCGGCTGTTCCGCTTCGACATGATCCGTGGCGCAGTCAAGCCCAGAAAGGCCGCCGAAGGCCCGGCAGAGGGCGCCGCGCCATGAAGATCGTGCTGCGCTGGCCGCAGTGCAACGACGGCTACGAAGGTCCCCTGCCCCGGCCTGTGGTGCTCGATACCAATGTGGTCCTTGACATGCTGATCTTCGACGATCCGCATGTGCCGCCGATCCGCGAACTGGTGGAGCAGGGACAGATGCGCTGGATTGCCGACCAGGCCCAGCGCCTCGAACTCGAGCGCGTGCTGCACTACAGCCAGATCGCGCCGCGCGTGGCTTTCTACGGCAAGACGGTCGAGGGCGTGCTCTCGGCCTTTGACGGAGCCGTCGAGTACGTGGCCGATGCGCCGCGCATCCGCTTTGCCTGCACCGACCCCGACGACCAGCATTTCCTGGACCTGGCCAGCCAGCACCAGGCGCTGCTGATCAGCAAGGACAAGGCCGTGCTCAAGCTGCGCAAGCGCGTGGCCGGCCTGGGCGCCACCGTGGGCAACATCCTGCTGGCCGAGCAGGAAGAGGCGCTGGCCGCCTGACGCCCTGGCCGCTGTTGTGCAGCAACCACCCAGGCGGCAATGGGGCAACAGGCTGGGTGCGGCCAGCTTGAAGGCTTTCTCCTAAACTGGCGGCCATGCAGGAGGCGCAAGCCCTTCTGCCAGGAGGACGGCCTCCCCCACACCGGGACATGCATGCGCCGGGACGACCCGGCTTCACAAGGAGTTTTCCATGGCATGGGTCTATCTGTTGGTGGCGGGGCTGCTCGAAGTGGTCTGGGCGTTCTCGATGAAGCAATCGCACGGCTTCACGCGGCTGGTGCCAAGCGCCATCACCATCGTCACCATGATCGCCAGCTTCGGCCTGCTGGCCGTGGCCATGCGCAGCCTTCCGCTGGGCACGGCCTACACGATCTGGACCGGCATCGGCGCCGTGGGCGCCTTCCTGGTCGGCATCACGGTCCTGGGCGAGCAGGTCAGCGCCATGCGCATCGGCGCGGCCGTGCTCATCGTCTCGGGCCTGGTGCTGATGAAGCTGTCCTCGGACTGAGCGGACGGCCGTTCAGCGGCCCGTGCCCAGCTCCAGCGTCAGGCGCAGCATGTCGCGGTGCTGCACGCCGCGCTCCCACAGCTGGGTGGTGTAGTGCCTGAGGAAGAAATCCCGGTCTATGCCCGTCACGCGAAAACCCGCGCGCTGGTAGAAGACCAGCTGGTCGCCGAAGCTGCCCGTGCCGACCTCGATGCGCGGCGCTCGCTGGGAGCGCGCCCATTCGATGGCACGCCGCAGCAGGGCGGTGCCCAGGCCCCGGTGGTGCAGCGATTCCGCGACCGCTATGTTCATCAGCTCCCAGGCGGGTGGGCCTGAGGCCTCGTCGCCGCTGGCGCGCAGCGGCACCAGCACGCACATGCCCAATACCTCGCCGCGCCCGCCGGGACGCGGCGGCTGGCCTTCGCGCTGGAAGGACTCGCGCGCGGCAAAACAGGTGGAGCCCGCCAGATAGCCGCGCACCTTCTCCCGCGACGGATCCGCCGACAGCAGCAGCGGCCACGGCGCCTCGGCCGGGTTCAGCGGCTCTATGTGCCAGGGTGCGAGGGAAACGGAAGGCGCGGTCATAAGCCTGAATCATCCCATGCCTGCCATTGGGACGCAGTTGGGCGCCTCTGCGGAATCTTGACGTGCGCTTACAACTGTGCCTTTGCACGGGTGGATCTAGTGGTTTATACTTAGACCTAGGGTAAACGCTTAGAGGGTTTTCCCGGCATTCGCGGCACTTGAGATGCATGCCGCCAGTGATTGTTGAGCGTCTCAGTAAGGAAGTTCACCATGCGCCAAGCAATCTATTCCCTGATCGATTTCATCCAGCAAGCCCGCAACGCCGAGCTCGAAATCGCCAACCAGTAATCCGGTTGGAGGCAGGTGCGCCCTGAAGCGCGCCCACCGATGCGATCGCCCCATTGCCGATGATGGCCTTGGGGCTTTTGTGTTTCTGGGCGCCGGGCTTCCCGAACCCTGGCTACAGGCCCAGCACCAGCCTGCCGCTCCTGGCGCGCGAGCAGCAGCTCATCATCTTGGTGCAGGCCGCGCGCTCGCCGCGCGTGAGCACCATGTCGCGGTGGTCCACCTCGCCTTCGAGCACGGGCACTTCGCAGGACCCGCACAGCCCTTCCCGGCAGTCGCTTTGCACTTCGATCTTCGCGCTGCGCAGGGCGTCCAGCAGCGTCTGGTCGTTGCGCACCTGCAGCACAAGGCCCGAGGCGCGCAGTTCCACCTCGAAGCCCTGCTCCCTGGCAGGGTCCAGCGCCCCCACGGTGGAGACGAAATGCTCCACGCGCAGGCTGTCCTCGGGCCAGTGGCGGCTGGCGGCCTCCAGGCCGTCCAGCAGGCGCGCCGGTCCGCAGGCATGGATGCGGGCTCCGGCGCGCGGCGTGGCCAGCAGGGCGGCGTAGTCGGCGCGCCGGCCTTCCTCCGCCACGTACAGATGCAGCCTGGCGCCATGCTCGGCCAGCAGCGGCGCCAGCAGCGCCATGCCCGCGCGGCGCCGGCCGCTGTAGTGGATTTCATAGGACAGGCCCAGCGCCCTGGCGCGCCGTGCCATGGCCGAGATGGGCGTGATGCCGATGCCGCCGGCCACCAGGATCAGGTGGCTGGCGCCTTCGTCCAGCGGGAAATGGTTGCGCGGGCCCCGCACCTGTACGGTGGCGCCGCGGTGCAGATGCTCATGCACCCAGGCCGAGCCGCCACGGCCGTTGGCCTCGCGCAGCACGGCAATCTCGTAGCTGCCGGTGTCCTGCGGGTCGCCGCACAGCGAGTACTGGCGTGACAGGCCCGTGTCGCCGCATTGCAGGTCGATGTGCGAGCCCGGCGTCCAGCGCGGCAGGGCGTGTCCATCGGCGGCCTTCAGGCGCAGGCGCAGCACGCCTTCGGCGGCGGCCTCGGCCTCGGCCACGACCATGGGCCGGCTGGCGCCGCCCTGCAGGGCTTCGCCGATGCGCACGGGCTGGCGCGCCTGCAGCAGGGCGGGACGGGCGCGCTCGGGGTTGAGGGCCGGGTCCCACTCCACCCACAGGTGCTCGGGACCCCGGAACGAGGTGTTGGGCACGTAGGTGAACCGCTGCTCGGCCAGCCGCATGTGGGGCAGGCGGCGCGTGAACTCCTCCAGGAAGATCTGCATCTCCATGCGCGCCAGGTTCTTGCCCATGCACTGGTGCGAGCCATAGCCGAAGGTCAGGTGGTCGCCGGCGTTGTCGCGGTGGATGTCGAAGAAGTCGGCATCGGCGAAATGCCGCTCGTCGTGGTTGGCCGACGAGGTCACGATGAGCAGCTTCGAGCCCGCCGGCACGGCCACGCCGCCGATCACCACGTCGCGCGTGGCCAGGCGCCGCCAGGCGGCCACCGAGCCGTTGTGGCGCAGGCATTCCTCCACGGCATTGGGGATCAGCGCGGGGTTCTCGCAGATCTGCTTCCAGGCGCCGGGATGCTGCAGCAGCAGCTTGACGGCGTTGGCCGTGGCATTGGCCGTGGTCTCGTGCGCGGCCACGATGCCGGCCATCATCATGGAGTGCAGGTAGGAGTCGGTGACGACCTCGGGAAGCTCCTTTTGCTTGCGTATGCCGTATTGCATCCAGCCCGGCGCATCGGGGTTCTCGCGCATCTTGGCCAGCACCTTGCCGGCCAGCTGCCAGAAGTTGCCCACCGCATGGGCCACGGCCACCTGCTGCTCGGGCCGGGGCCGGCCCCAGGTGTTGACGGTGTGGGCGATGGAGTACTCGCGCAGCCTGTCCATGTCCTCCTCGGGCACGCCGAGAAAGTGCAGGGCCACTGTCAGCGGCACCTCCCACAGCATCTGGTCCACGAGGTCGGCGCGGCCGTCGTCGATGAAGCGGTCCACATAGGCGCGCGCCAGCTCGCGCACCATGGGCTCGTGGTGGCGCAGCTCCTCGGGCGTGAACGGGTCCATCAGCGCGCGGCGGCGCGGCATGTGGGCGGGCTCGTCCTCGTTGACCAGGGTGCGGTTCAGCGCGAAGCCGTAGGAGGCCAGCACGGCATTGGCCTCCTCGCCCGTGGGCGTGATCTTCTCCAGCGCGATCGAGGGACTGAAGGCGATGTTGTCGCGGAACACCGCCTTGATGTCGTCGAAGCGCGTGACCACCCAGTAGCCCAGTTGCGGGCTGTAGAACACCGGCTCCTGCTCGCGCGCCCAGCGCACATATTCGGGCGGGTCCTGCTGGTAGCCGTCGCTGAACGGGTCGAAGGCCGCGGCACCCGCGCTGACGGGGCAGCCCGTGGGGCCGGTCTGGCCGCTGGGCTGGCGGTGGTCGAAGGGGCAGCGCGCGGAGGCGGGCGCAAATGCTGGCGCAGAGGCGGACGGGGCGGTGTCGGGGGCGGCGGAGGCAGTCATGGCAGGTTCGCAGGCAGGCGCGGAGGGTCAATCCAAAGTGATGTTCTGGTCGCGGATCAGCTGGTGCCAGCGCGTGCTTTCGCTGGCCAGCAGCGCGGCGAACTGCTCGGGCGTGTTGCCCACGGGCTCCACGCCGAAATCCACGAGCTTCTGGCGCACGGCGGGCTCGTTGATCGCGGCCACGACCTGCCTGTGCAGGGCCGCGATGACCGGGGCCGGGGTCCTGGCGGGCGCCACCAGCCCCACCAGGGCGGCGGCCTGCACCTTGGGCAGGCCCAGCTCGGCGAAGGTGGGCACGTCGGGCAACTGGGGCAGGCGCGTGGCGTTGGCCACGGCCAGCGGCCGGACCTTGCCGCCCTTGATGAAGCCTGCGCCCGCGGCCAGGTCCACCATCATCACGGGCACCTGGCCGCCAGCCACGTCGCCCAGGGCCGGTGCCGCGCCCTTGTAGGGGGCGTGCACCAGCTTCAGGCCGGCCTCCACCCTGAGCAGTTCCATGGCCAGGTGGTGCGGGCTGCCGGCACCGGCCGAGGCGTAGTTCACGCCGTCCTTGCTGGTGCGCGCCTGGGCCAGGAAGTCTTTGGCCGTGGCCGCTGCCATGCCGGGGCCGGCCACCAGGATCATCGGGAAGCGGCCCATCAGCGTGACCGGCGCAAGGTCCCTGGCGGGGTTGTAGCTGAGGCTCTTGTAGAGCACTGGATTGAAGACCAGGGTGCCGTTGTCGGCCGACAGCACGGTGTAGCCATCGGCGGCGGCGCGCGCGGTTTCCGAGGCACCTATGGCCGTGTTGCCGCCCGGGCGGTTGTCCACCACGATGGGCTGGTGCACCTGGCCGCCCCAGGCCTGGCCTATGGTGCGGGCCAGGAAGTCCGAGCCGCCGCCGGCCGCGTAGGGAACGATCCAGCGCACGTTCCTGCTGGGGAATCCGTCCTGGGCCAGCGCGCCGGGCAGGGCGGCGGCCGATAGCAGGCCAGCGGCCAGTGAGGTGAGGAAAAGGCGCTTGTGCATGGGGCTTGTCTCCGGTGAGGCTTGGGTGGAATCCATGGAATCTTGTTTTGCGTAATTTTTCTACGCATTGCGTAAAAACACCGCCCGGGATTACCCGCAAGCTGCGGCACAATGCCCCGCCAGCCCTTAAAACAGGCCTTTCCAGACCCGCCCTGCCGCCATGACTTCCACTGCTGCCTCCGAGATCGACGAGCCCGCGCCGCCGCGCGAAAGGCGCCAGCGCGTGCAGGCTGCCGAGACCTGCCTGGCCGTGCTCAAGGCCCTGGCCACGCTGGGCGGACGCGCCAGCCTCACGGCCATCGCGGGCGCGGTGGAGGAAAGCCCGGCCAAGGTCCACCGCTACCTGGCCAGCCTGATGGCCGAGGGGCTGGTGGAGCAGGACCGTGGCGGCACGCAGTACGCGCTGGCGGCCGAGGCCATGCGCGTGGGCCTGGCCGCCATGCGGCAGTCCGACCCCATCCGCCTGGCCGAGCCGGCCCTATTGCACCTGCGCGAGGCCTTGCAGGTCACCAGCTTCGTGGCCGTGATGGGCAACCTGGGGCCGACCATCGTGCGCTTCGAGGAGCCGGGCCTGCCGGTCACCGTCAATGTGCGCGTGGGCTCGGTGATGTCGCTGCTGTGGTCGGCCACGGGGCGCGCCTTCTTCGCCTTCATGGACGACGATGCCCGCGTGGATGCGCTGCTGGCCCGGGAGCTGGCCGAGGCGCCGGCCGCGCGGCGCGCGCTGCTCGATGGCGCGGACCCGCTGGGCACGCTGCGCCGCGAGATCCGCGCTGCGGGCTGCGCCTCGGTGCGCGACGTCAACCTGCCGGGCATCAGCGCCGTGGCGGCGCCGCTGCACGACTACACGGGCCATGTGGTGGGCGTGCTGTGCGCGCTGGGCGCCAGCGGTGGCTTCGACCCGGACCCGCAGGGCGCGGTGGCCCGGGCCCTGCGCGCCGAAGCGGCGCGCGTCAGCGCCTCGCTGGGCTATCTGCCCGGCTGAGGCCCGACTGAAGCCCGGCTGAGGCCTGCAGCCCGCTGCCGCTACGGCGTCACCAGCGTGTAGGCCATGCGCACGCGCTGCATGTCGCGGCCCAGGCGGCGGCTTTCGGGCAGGCGGCGCACCCAGGCCAGCTGTTTCACGGTGCGCGCCATCAGGGCGCGGGTTTCGGGCTCCATGGACTGCACGAAATCCCGCCAGGCCGTGCGCGCGGTCTGCATGGCGCCGGCCTGCTCCAGTATCCAGGCCGTGGAGTGGGCGTAGCACAGGGCATCGCGCACGCGGCACAGCGCCAGGGGCAGGTGGGCGGCAGGGTCGTCCTCGAAGTCGATGAAGCCGATCACGCCATCGGCACAGCAGACCATGTTGCGCGCAAAGGCCTGGCTCAGGCAGTCGCCGCTGCCATGCACCTGCTGCAGCGTCTGCAGGCCTTGCAGCCACAGCGCCAGCGTGCTGCCATCCCCCCGGGGCAGGGCGGCTTCCATGGCATTGCCCAGCGAGGGTGCCTCCACGCCGGGGCTGCCCAGGTGGCGCATGGCAAAGCCGTCCTCGCACTCGGCCAGCACGGCAGGCACGCGCAGGCCGCGCTGCGCGAGCTGGCGCAGGCGGCGTACCTCGGTGCGGATGGCTTCGTGGCCGCCGGGGTTGGGCACGGGCCGCAGCACGGGCAGGCGCAGGCACAAGGCGAGCAGGGCCAGCGCGCGATAGCGCCATGCCGGATTGCTGGCGCCCGCGCGCTTGACCCAGATGGTTTCGTCTTCCCGGTCATAGCGCTGGATGCTCAGGGGCTGGCTCAGCACATGGGCGCGCAAAAAGGCGTCGTAGTCTGGCGGCTCGGTAGGCGGGACGGCGAAGGACGGTTCGGACACGGCAGGCTCTGGAAAGTGAGTGGCTGGCGCGCAACGCCAGCCGGATGCGGCGATTGTGCCGTGCCAGGACTTGCCGCTTGCGCCGGCCGGCGGTGGCGCCAGGGTTTGCACTGCGGCAAGGCCGGTGGATTTGCCGCCCGGCAGCCGGAAAATTGAGACAATCGTTTCATCTTTAGCAGTGCCGAAAACCATTCATGAACACAGAAGACAGTGGCAAGCTGGTGGCCGCCCTGGTGCGCGGCATCTCCGTGCTCCAGTGCTTTTCCAACAAGCACCAGGAACTCAGCGCCCGTGAACTGATGGACATGACGGGCCTGCCCAAGCCCACGCTGTTCCGCCTGATCGACACCCTGTGCGAACTGAACCTGATGCGCTACTCCGAGCGCCTGTCCAAGTACGTGCCGGGCGTGGGGCTGCTGAACCTGTCCTCGCCCGTGCTGGCGCGCATGCACATGCGCCAGTTCGCGCGGCCGCACATGCAGGAGCTGGCCAATCACCTGGAGGGCCAGATCCAGCTGGCCGTGGGGCACGGCCGCCAGCTGTGCCTGGTGGAGCTGGCCAACGGCCTGACCAACAAGGTCTTCCTGCCCGAGATCGGCGTGCACATCTCGCTGTCGCGCACCGCCACGGGCCGCGCCTACCTGCTGAGCCTGCCCGAGGCCGAGCGCGAGGCCTTCATCGCGGAACTGCAGGCCGACGATCCCGCACGCGCCCAGCAACTGCGCGAGCGGCTCGACGATGCGCGGCGCGACCTGGCCGAGCACGGCTTTTGCCGCAGCCACGGCGACCTGCACCGCGAGATCCAGTCCATTGCCGTGCCCATGTCCACGGCCAAGGACGGCGAGTACTGGGTGTTCTCGGTCTCCCTGCCCATCTACAGCCCGCAGAGCCGCGCGCTGGAAAGCGATGCCGGGCCGCGCCTGATCACGCTGGTGCGCCTGGTCGAGGGCATGCTGGGCGCCTCCAGCCTCTCGTGAATCAGCGGGCGCTGCGCCAGACTTCCTGCGCGCGCCCTGCGCTCACCTTCTCCCGCACGCTGGCGGTGTCGGAGCCTGCGGCATTCGCAGGGCCCGGCGCATAGGCCTGGCCGTCAAAGCGCGGCGCGGGGCTGGCCTGCAGGGCGCCGCCTTCGGGCTGCAGGTAGACGCCGCGCGCCTGCAGGTGCGGGTGGCGGGCTGCTTCCACAGGGCTGAGCACGGCGCCGAAACAGGCATCGCTGCCCTCCAGCAATTGCTGCCAGTGCGCGCGGGGCCGGGAGGCGAACAGCGCCTGCAGCTGCGCGCGCCGCGCAGGCCAGGCTGCGCGGTCCCACTGCGGGCCCTGGAACGCTGCGGCATCGGCCAGGCCCAGCCTGTCCAGCAGCAGGGCGTGGAACTGCGGCTCGATGGCGCCCACGGTGATGAAGCCGCCATCGGCACAGGCATAGGTTTCGTAGAACGGCGCACTGTCATGGATGCTGTGGCCGCGCTCGTCGGCCACCAGCCCGCGCTGGCGCGCATGCAGCATGAGGTTGAGCATGTGCGCCGCACCATCGACGATGGCCGCGTCCACCACGGTGCCGCGCCCCGTGGCGCGCGCCTGCACGATGCCGGCCAGCAACCCCGTCATCAGGTACATGGCGCCGCCGCCGATGTCGCCCAGGGTGGCAAAGGGCGAGACCGGTCGCGCGCCGGCCGGCGCGCACCCCCACAGCGCGCCCGAGACGGCCGCATAGTTGTTGTCGTGGCCAGCTGCCTGGGCCAGCGGGCCGTCCTGGCCCCAGCCCGTCATGCGGCCATAGACCAGGTGCGGGTTGAGGGCCTGGCAGGCCTCGGGCCCCAGGCCCAGGCGCTCCATGGCGCCGGGCCGCATGCCTTCGATCAGCGCATCGGCATCGCGCACCAGGGCCAGCACCAGGTCACGTCCTTCGGGCGACTTGAGATCGGCGAACACCGAGCGCTTGCCGCGCGACAGCGCGGAGGCGGCTGAGGCGGCGGCGGGTTCCGCCTCGGGCCGCACGATGGAGATCACATCGGCCCCCAGGTCCGCCAGATGCATGGCGCAAAACGGCCCCGGGCCAATGCCGCCAATCTCCAGCACGCGCACGCTGTCCAGCACCTTCATGGCGTCTCCGTCGAAATCGGTTCAGTCGAGTTGCAGCTGGCGGCTGGTGATCAGCGCGCCCCAGCTCTTGCGGTCGTTGTCCACCAGCTGGGTGAACTGCGCCTGAGGCATGCCGCCGGGGCGGCCGCCGAGCTCGCGGTAGCGGCGCGCCACCTCGGGGTCCCGGAGCACGGCGACAAGGCCGTCGGTGAGCTTGCGCACCACGGCGGGCGGCGTCTGCGCGGGCAGGAAAAAGCCCATCCAGCCGACCTTGTCGAAGTCCTGCAGGCCCAGCTCGGTGGTGGTGGGCACGTTGGGCAGCTCGGGCTCGCGCTGCGCGCCCGTCACGGCGATGGGATGCAGCTTGCCCGCCTTGATATGCACCAGCGAGGCCGTGAGGTTGTCGAACATGAACTGCGTCTCTCCCGAGACGATGGCGGCCGTGGCCGGTGCCGAGCCGCGGTAGGGCACATGCACCACGTCCACGCCCGTGCGCTCGCGCAGCAGCTCGCCCATGAGGTGCGTGGTCTGGCCCACGCCGGCCGAGGAGAACGACAGCTTGCCCGGCGCCTGCCGCGCGGCCTTGAGCAGATCGTCCAGCGAGCGCACCGGCGATGCCTGGGGCACGACCAGCACGTTGGAGAACGAGATCATGTCCGTCAGCGCCACGAAGTCCTCGGGCCTGTAGGGCAGCTTCTTGTAGGCCGTGTAGTTGATGGCGTTGGAGCCCGTGTTGCCCACCAGCACCGTATAGCCGTCCGGCTGCGCGCGTGCCACCTGGCTGGCACCGATGGAGCCGCCCGCGCCCGGCCTGTTGTCCACGATGACGGGCTGGCCCAGCCGCTCGCCCAGCTTGAGCGCCAGCAGCCGCGCGGGAATGTCGGTGGAGCCCCCGGCCGCGCCCGGCACGACCAGGGTGATGGGCCGCGTGGGCCAGGCGTCGGCTGCAATGGCTGCCGTGGCGCACAGCCAGGCGGCAGCGGCCAGCGTGAGGCGTTTGAACATGGTGTTTCTTCTCCGCGCGTGTGCTGGGCCAGGGCGCTTGTCAGCGAGGACTCATCCGAATGGCACCGTCCAGGCGAATCGTCTCGCCATTGAGCATGGGGTTCTCCAGGATGTGCAGCGCGGTCAGCGCGTACTCGGACGGGTGGCCCAGGCGTGCGGGGTTGGGCACGGAGGCGGCCAGCGACTGGCGGATGTTGTCGGGCAGCTTGGCCAGGATGGGCGTGTCGAACAGGCCCGGCGCAATGGTGCACACGCGGATCATGCGCGTGGCCAGGTCGCGCGCGGCGACGATGGTCATGCCGATGATGCCGGCCTTGGCCGACGCATAGGGAATCTGGCCGATCTGCCCCTCGTAGCCCGCCACCGAGGCCGTGAGCACGCAGGCGCCGCGCTCGCCTTGCAAGGGCTCGTTGCGCGCCATGCTGGCGGCGGCCAGGCGCAGCGTGTTGAAAGTGCCGATCAGGTTCACGCGCACGATGCCCGTGTACTTGTCCAGCGAGCCGGGGCTGCCGTCCTTTTCCACCAGCCGCAGCGGCCCGCCCACGCCCGCGCAGTGCACCAGGGCGCGGAACTCGCCGAAGTCCTCGGCGGCGGCAATGGCGGCGGCCATCTGGTCGGCGTCGGCCACGTCGGCCTTCACGAAGCGAAGGCGGCTGCCGTGGCGCTGGCGGGCGGCGTCCACCATGGCCGCGCCGCGGTCCTCGTTCAGGTCCACCACCACCACGTTCAGGCCGCGTTCCAGCAGCGCCTGGGCCGATGCCTCGCCCAGGCCCGATACGCCGCCCGTCACCAGGGCCGTCATGTTCTTTTGCAGTTGCATGGATGTGTCTCCGGTGCCTGGCTTACAGGCGTTCGATGATGGTGGCGTTGGCCATGCCGCCGGCCTCGCACATGGATTGCAGGCCATAGCGCGCGCCGCTGTCCTCCAGCGCGTGCAGCATGGTGGTCATCAGGCGGATGCCCGAGGCGCCCAGCGGATGGCCCAGGGCGATGGCGCCGCCGCGCGGGTTCAGCCGCTCGGGGTCGGCGCCCAGTTCCTTTTGCCAAGCCAGCGGCACGGAGGCAAAGGCCTCGTTGATCTCGCAGTGGTCCATCTGCTCCAGCCGCATGCCGGCCTTGGCCAGCACGCGCCGCGTGGCGGGAATGGGGGCCGTGAGCATGTACAGCGGATCGTCGCCCACCACGTCCAGCGCCACGAAGCGCGCACGCGGGCGCAGGCCCAGTTGCTGGGCGCGCTTTTCGCTCATCAGCAGCATGGCGCTGGCGCCGTCGGTCATCTGCGAGGCATTGCCCGCCGTGGTGTGCCAGCGGATCTGCGGAAAGCGCGCCGACAGCTCGTCGTTCTGGAACACGGCCTTGAGCGCGCCCAGCTTCTGCACCGTGGTGCCCGGGCGGATGGTCTCGTCGGCCGTGACGAGGCCGGCAGGCGTGGTGATGCCCACGATCTCGCGCTCGAAGTGCCCGGCCGACTGGGCCGCATGGGCGCGCTGGTGCGATCGCGCGGCATAGGCATCCAGTTCCTCGCGGCCCAGGCCCCAGCGCGCGGCCACGAGGTCGGCCGACACGCCCTGGCCCACCAGCCCCGGCGCAAAGCGCGCATCGAAGCGCGCGCCCGTGGTGTTCTGCCCCATGCGCGAGCTGCCCATGGGCACGCGGCTCATGGACTCCACGCCGCAGGCGATCACCATGTCCTGCGTGCCCGACATGATGGCCTGCACGGCAAAGTGCACGGCCTGCTGGCTGGAGCCGCACTTGCGGTCGATGGTGGTGGACGGCACATGGGCAGGCAGGCCTGCGGCCAACCAGGCCAGACGGCCCGGCGTGCCGGCCTGCTCTCCGGCCTGGCTCACGCAGCCGGTGATCACATCGTCCACCGCGCCGGGGTCGATGCGGTTGCGCTGCACGAGCTGCTCCAGCACCTGGCTGAGCAGATCGACGGGGTGGAGCTGGGCCAGGGCGCCATCGGGCTTGGCCCGGGCCATGGGACTGCGGATGGCATCGACGATGACGGGTGTGTTCATGCGGATTTAATGAGACTGGAGGTTCATGAAATGAATGATAAGTCTCGAAATTTGCATTGAACAAAGCGTTTTCCCGGATGAAAAACCGCGCGTAAACAAAAATACTTGCTGAAAAACCGATGAATTCGAGACGGCGGATTCAAAAAAAGCGAAGGAGACAGGCGTGCATGACTTTCACAGCTGGGCCGATGCCCGGCCCGACCGCGTTGCGCTGACCATGGGCGACAGCGGCCAGCAGCACACGGCGGGCGCGCTGGCGCAGCGCTCGCGCGAGGTGGCGCAGTGGATGGCCGGGCAGGGCCTGGCGGCCGGCGACACGGTGGCCGTGCTGATGGAAAACCGCGTGGAGATCCTGGAGCTGGTGCTGGCCGCGCGCCTGGCGGGCCTGTACGCGGTGGTCATCAGCACCCACCTGACGGCGCCCGAGGTGGCCTACATCCTGGGCGACAGCGGGGCGCGCCATGTCTTTGCCTCGGCCGCCACGGCGGCGCAGCTGCCGGCCGCGCTGGCGGCCACCGTGCATTCGGTGGACGGAGACTGCGCATCCACGGGCCTGCCGTCGCTGGCCGATGCCCTGGCCGCCTGGCGTGCGCAGGCGCCCGCGCCCATCGATCTGTCAGGCCGCCCGCTGGGGCGCGACCTGCTGTATTCCTCGGGCACCACGGGCCGGCCCAAGGGCATCAAGAAGGCGCTGCCGGCGGCGCTCTACCGCACGCAGGCCGATCCCGAATTCCTGGCCTGGCAGCGCAACATGGGCTTTGACGCCGACGCGGTCTACCTCTCGCCCGCGCCGCTCTACCACGCAGCGCCGCTGCGCTACTGCCTGCGCACGTTGGACGGCGGCGGCGCGGTGGTGATCACGGCGCGCTTCGACGCACAGCAGGCGCTGGCCATGATCGAGCGCTACCGCATCACCCACAGCCAGTGGGTGCCGACCATGCTGGGCCGCCTGCTGCAGCTGCCCGAGGAGGTGCGGCACGGCTATGACCTGTCCAGCCACCGCTGCGCCATCCATGCGGCCGCGCCCTGCCCGGTGGCCGTCAAGCAGGCGCTGCTGGACTGGTGGGGCGACATCCTGCTGGAGTACTACGCAGGCTCCGAAGGCTGCGGCATCACCCTGATCAACTCCGCCGAATGGCGCCGGCGCCCAGGCTCGGTGGGCCGCGCCAGCTACGGGCGGCTGCGCATCGTGGGCGACGACGGGCAGGAGCTGCCTGCGGGCCAGATCGGCCGCGTGTTCTTCTCGGACGTGGCACCCTTCGCCTACCTCAACGATCCCGCCAAGACCCGCGAGGCCATCGACGAGCGTGGCTGGGCCACCTACGGCGACCTGGGCCATGTGGACGAGGAGGGCTACCTCTTTCTCAGCGACCGGCGGGCGGACCTCATCCTGTCGGGCGGCGTCAACCTCTATCCGCAGGAGATAGAGAACGCGCTGGCCACGCACCCGGCCGTGCAGGAGGTGGCCGTGGTGGGCGTGCCCGAGCCCGACTTCGGCGAGCAGCCCATGGCCGTGGTCGTGCTGCGCCAGGGCCATGCGGCCAGCGCCGAGATGGCGCGCGCCATCGTCGCCGAGGCCGGCGCCACGCTGTCGCGCATCAAGCGCCCGCAGCGCCTGCAGTTCGTGGACGAGCTGCCGCGCCTGCCCACGGGCAAGCTGCTGCGCCGCGTGCTCAAGGACAGGCTGCGCGAGCAGCCACACGCGGGCTTCAACCTGCGCAGCGCCTGAACGGCCCTTCACCGTCTTTCCTCACCGACAACCACCGGATACCGACCCATGCAAGACCTGACCGAGCGCTCCGTCTACCGCGAAGACCATGAACAGTTCCGCGAGCAGGCCCGCCGCTTCTTCGAGCGCGAGATCGTGCCCCACCATGCCGAATGGGAGCGCCAGGGCATCGTGCCCAAGGAGGTCTGGCGCAAGGCCGGGCGCGAGGGCCTGCTCAACCCCATGCTGCCCGAGCCCTACGGCGGCGGCGGCGACTTCGGCCATGCGGCCGTGCTGCTGGAGGAAATCGCGCGCACGGGCGCCAGCGGGCTGGGCTTTCCGCTGCATTCGGACATCGTCGCGCCCTACATCCATGCCTATGGCAGCAAGGCGCAGAAGGACCGCTGGCTGCCGCGCATGGCCGCAGGCGAGCTGATCGGCGCCATCGCCATGACCGAGCCCGGCGCGGGCAGCGACCTCAAGTCCGTGCGCACCACGGCGCGGCGCGAGGGCGACCACTACGTGCTCAACGGCCAGAAGACCTTCATCACCAACGGCATCAATTCGGAGCTGGTCATCGTCGTCGCCAAGACCGCGCCCGAGATGGGTGCCAAGGGCGTGTCCCTGATCGTGGTCGAGGACGGCATGCCCGGCTTCTCCAAGGGCCGCAAGCTCGAGAAGATCGGCCTCATGGCACAGGACACCTCGGAGCTGTTCTTCGACAACGTGCGCGTGCCGGCCGACCACCTGCTGGGCGAGGAGAACGCGGGCTTCAGGTATCTGATGCACGAACTGGCCCAGGAGCGCCTGGTGGTGGCCGTGCGCGCGGCCGCCTCCATCGAGGCCTTTTTGCACAAGACCATTGCCTACACGCGCGAGCGCAAGGCCTTCGGCCAGCCGGTGTTCGACTTCCAGAACACGCGCTTCAAGCTGGCCGAGGCCAAGGCCCAGGCCACCATGCTGCGCGTCTTCGTGGACGACTGCATCGCCCTGCACCTGCGCCGCGCGCTCGCCCCCGACCGCGCCGCCATGGTCAAGCTCAATGCCACGGCGCTGCAAAACCGCCTGCTCGACGAATTCCTGCAACTGCACGGCGGCTACGGCTACATGACCGAATACCAGATCGGCCGCGCCTGGACCGATGCGCGCATCGGGCGGATCTACGGGGGCAGCGACGAGATCATGAAGGAGATCATCGCCAGGACACTGTGAATCCATGAGCGGCTGCGCGGGCGTGCGGCGCCCTGATCCCGGGGGCGGCCAGCCGGGGCGATGTGTGGCGGCAGCACATCATGAAGGCCCTTGCTCCGGCCGCTTGTCCTAGGCTTTTCCCAAGCCCGTTCCGGGTGGGAGAGTCGGCAACTTCCCTTTGGCAATCCTATTTTTCGGCAGAAACTGGAATTTCCATGGGGCGGCTCATTCTTCCATGATCTTTCCGTATCGAAAGACCGGGAGGGCGCCCCGACAGGGCGCGAGCACCAATGACACGCCGAGTCACCATACACACGCCATTGGGCGAGCAGCTGCATTTCCGTGAATTGCGCGGCCAGGAAAACATCAGCCAGCTCTTCAGCCTCGATGTGGAAATGCTCAGCGAAAGCGAAAGCATCGATCCCAAGGCCCTATTGGGCAAAAACGCCACCATAGAAATAGAAACCCAGGGCGGCGGCAGGCGCTTCATCGACGGCATCGTCACCCGCTTTGGCATGCAGGGCCAGGACCACCGCCACTACGCCTACAAGGCGCGCCTGAGCCCCTGGCTGTGGCTGGCCACGCGCAAGAGCGACTTTCGCATCTTCCAGAACCAGACCGTGCCCGACATCATCGAGCAGGTATTGGGCGTCTATGGCCATCCATTGCAAAGGAAACTCACGCGCGCCTATCGCAGCTGGGACTACTGCGTTCAATACAACGAAAGCGATTGCGACTTTGTCTCGCGATTGATGGAGCACGAAGGCATCTACTACCACTTCGCGCATGCCATGGGAGAACACACCCTGGTGCTGTGCGACGACATCATTGCCTCGCACGGCGTATTGCCCGGGGGCGCCTCCATTCCCTTTTATCCCCCGGAAAAAGCGGCCGCAGGCGATCAGGAAAACATCCACGCCTGGCAGCTGGAGCAGGAAATCAAGCCGGGCCGCCATTACATCGACGACTACGACTTCAAAAAGCCCCGGGCCGAACTGTCCCACATGCGCCGCGATCCACCGGGCCATGCGCACGACGGCCATGAAACCTACGAATGGCCGGGCGGCTACACGGAGTACGGCGATGGAGAGGCCTACATCCGCGTGCGCCTGAAGGAAAGCCTCACGGGCCAAAGCCGGGTGCGGGGCCAGTCCTGCCACCGGGCGCTGGCCACGGGCTACACCTTCAGCCTCTACAACTACCCGCGCGGTGACCAGAACCAGCAGTACCTGATCACCGGCCTGAGCTACCACCTGAAAGAAAACCCTCGCGTCAGCGCGATCACCAGCGTACGTGGCGTCCCATCCGCACCGAGTGCCCGGGACGGCGCCAAGGAAGAAGGCTCCTTCCAGCGCTACGAGTTGCAGGCCCAGCCCACGAGTCTTGCCTACACCCCTGCACGCACCACGCCCAAGCCGCGTACCACCGGCCCGCAGACCGCCGTCGTCGTGGGTCCTGCTGGGCAGGAGATATGGACCGACGAATACGGCCGCATCAAGGTGCAGTTCCACTGGGACCGCCTGGGCAAGAAGGACCAGAACTCCGGCTGCTGGATACGTGTTGCCACCCAATGGGCGGGCACAGGCTTTGGCGTTGTCTCCATCCCGCGCATCGGCATGGAAGTCATCGTGGACTTCCTCAATGGCGACCCCGACTACCCCATCGTCACGGGCTGCGTCTACAACGCGGCCAACATGCCGCCCTGGGCGCTGCCGGCCAATGCCACGCAATCGGGCATCAAGACGCGGTCGAGCAAGGGCGGCGCACCGGGTGCCGGCATGAAGAACGGCCAGGGCGACGCCAACGCCATCCGCTTCGAGGACAAGGCCGGGCAGGAGCAGCTGTGGCTGCACGCGCAAAAGGACCAGCTCACCGAAGTCGAGAACGACGAAGACAAATGGGTGGGCAACGACCGGCGCAAGACGGTGGACCGGGACGAGACCAGCGTGATCCACCGCGACCGCACGGAGACCGTGGACCGCAACGAGAAGATCGACGTGCACGGCTGGCGCACGGAGGTGGTGGACCTGGACGAGACCCTCACCGTCCACCAGAACCGCACGCGCACGGTGGACCTGGATGAAAGCATCCGCATCTGCAAGAACCGCACGAAAACCGTGGATGCCAATGGGCGCGACAGCATCGGCCGCAACTGGACCCTGGCCACGGGGCGCATGAAATCCGAAACCGTGGGCATCGGCTACACGCAGGGCACGGGCCTGTTCAAGATGGTTACCGTGGGGTGTGCCTACAACCTCAACGTAGGCGCGGTGCTGATGAGCAATGTGGGTGTCCTGCGAAGCGACAGCGTGGGGATGGACTGGAGCCGGACCGTGGGGCGCAACCGCAGCGCGCAGATTGGCAACGATGAAGGCCTCGTCGTGGGCCACAACCGCAGCAGCACCATCCAGAACAACGACAGCACCGAGGTTGGGCAGGACCAGGCAGTCAACGTCGGCAACGACCACGCGCTGCGGGTGGGCGCCAACAGCCTGCTCGATGCGGGCGGACAGCTGGCCCTGGCGGCGGGCACCACGCTGACGGTCGATGGGCAACAGGTCATCGTCACCGGCACCCAAAGCATCCGGCTGCAATCAGGAGCGAGCTCCATCGAGATCTCTGCGGCCATGGTCGAGATCAAGTCGCCGCTGGTGAAGATCAACTGCTGAACCCGGGGCACTCGCATGGGACAACCTGCAGCAAGAGTGGGCGACATGCATGCCTGCCCCGCCCACGGGGGCGGAGCCATTCTCTCCGGCCAGGCCAATGTGCTCATCGGCGGCATGCCGGCGGCCAGGGTCACGGACAAGGCGCTGTGCCCCCGTTCACCGCCCGATGCCCTGGCCGAAGGCGAAGCCACGGTACTGATCGGTGGCAGGCCCGCGGCCCGCATGGGGGACAGGACCGTGCACGTCGGCGTGGTCGTCTCGGGCTGCACCACCGTCTGGATCGGTGCGAATGCGGGCCGGTGCCTGGCCGAAGCCGCGCAATCGGGGGCCGCCTTCGTGTCGGCCATGGAGGACTGAATCGCCATGCCGAAGCTCAACCCGCCCGCCCTCTGCCTTCCCGGAGCTCTCCAAATGGCCCGCCGGGCCGTGCTGCAAAAGACTGCGGCGACTTATGACGGCCTGCTCTACGCCGTCGTGGACGCGGCGGCGGATGAGCACCTGCATGACGCCCTCCTGGCCGAGCCGCCGCAGTCCGGCATCACCTGCCTGTATGACGGAATGCCCGCCGCCCGCTATGCGCGCTACGCGCCCTATCTGCTGCGGGTGCATGCAGGCAGCCCCCTGTTCCAGCGCTGGCCGCTGGAGGGCTGGCAGGCGCACTGGGGCATTTTCCTGATCAGCCGGCTGCCGGCCCCTGCGCTCAAGCGCCATCTCAAGCGGTTTCTGCAGGCCAGGGGAGACGGCGGCCAGCGGCTTTGGCTGCGCTTTTACGACCCGCGCGTGCTGCCTCGCCTGCTGGCGCAGTTCGACCCGGCGCATCTGGGGGACTGGTTCCGCGGCCACAGCATCCTCGCCTGCCTGGCACCGCATCCCGAGGGGATCTGGGTCGGCATGGCGCAGCGCAAGTTTCTGGACCATGTCACAGGCCTGGCGCGCCTGGACAACAGGCAATGGGAGGTGCCTTCGCAATGATGGAAATTTCAACCCTGGAAATGCAGCGCACGCGGCGCCGCAACCTGGTGCCCAGCGAGGGAGGGATTGCCGCCATCGTGCGGCAGACCTGCCATCTCAGTGAGCAGGATTGGCCGCATGACAGGCTGCTGGCCCATACCCGGCGAGGCCTTGACCGCGCGGTGGGCTGGGGCCTGTCGACGCCGGACGATGTCATCGGCTTCCTGGCCTTGCGCCACCAGTTTGGCGAGCGCTTCGACGAATTTCCCGCCGTGCGCAAGTTTCTCGCGCGCACCGACCTGCCGCCTGACGGCCGCATTCAATTGATGATGCTTGAGCTGCCGATGGGGATCTGGGACGTGGTGCGGCGGCGCACACCTGCTGGCGAATCCTCCTCGCCCCTCGGCGGGCCTGGCGCATGAGCTGCGAACAACTGGTCCCCGCCTTCATCGCCCTCAACCGCCTGAAGCGGTCCAGGCAGCTGTGCAAGGCCGTCGTGCTCATGGGCTTTGACAAGGTATGCGGCACCCGGGACTTCGACAACGAACTGGACCGCAGGGCGCTGTGCGAGCTGTTTTGCTGCTGCATGACCGGCGGCCTGGGCCAGCGCTGCGTGGCCGGCGTGGTCATGCAGGCCGACGGGTTTGAAGGCTACCGGGGCTACTACAAGCAGGAAGTGCCGTACCTGAACAAGGCCCCCGTCATGTCGCGCAGGGAGCCCGTACGACCCACGCGCAGCCGGCCTGCGGGCTCGCGCATCCCGGATGTGGTCGTGGTGAAGAACCCGCGCCTTCCGCCTGTGCTGGACAACGTGCAGCGGGTCTATGAGATGAAGTTTCCGGGGGATAAATTTTCTTCAGACCTTGGGCCAGACGGCAGAAGTCAGCTTCAGGCCTACACATATATTTTTGAAGACAAGTTTCAAAAGGATGCCTTGGACGCTGGAAGCTGTGCTTGCGACAGTGATGGCGAAAACGCAAATGAAAGTGTGTTGAACCAGGCAGCGCAATGGCAGGCCAACAGGGAAAAGGTCATCTCTTTGTCCGAACGGGTGAATAAGGATACGGCGGCGGCTGTCGGGGCTGCCGCCGGTGCGTCTGCGCTGGGTCGGGTACTCAGAGGTGTCGGTACGGTAGGGAGTGCACTCGCAAGAGTCCTTGGATTGTCCTTTTGAAGCGATGGTTTAGGTACAGCGAAATATGGGGGATGGATATGGCAAAAGACTTCAACAAACCTTTGAGTACCAGGGAGCTACAGAAGGCCACTGTGGCGACTATGGATATTCTCAAGGCGCTGGTATTGAAGAACCAATTTGGGCGTATTTGTGCGCGAGCAGGCTGGACCATTGAAATGGTGTTTCATGATGGGGATTCATTGGCTGTGCGCGAGCGAGCTTGGAAGGTGATAGATCTATTCATTGAAGTCGTTGGTTCTGAAAAGCTTGCAATATGGTGGGGGCTGGCTCCTGTTGCTATGGCCAGCGAGAAAGGGCGGGAGAGGATGGAAAAACACAAACCGAGTACGCTCAATAATCCGAAGGGCTTTGCAATGATGTTTGATCTGGCCTCGGGTAAACCAAAACCTCCAGATGATTGGGTGGAAAATGCACAAGACTTTCGCCTTTGCTGTCGTGTGGAGAATGATGAAGGTATTTGGTATCGTGAAAGATATAGAACCCCGGGGAGAGGCCCTGCCATGTCTTTCATTCGCATGGCATTTCCCGCATGGTGGATTCTAGACCAGCCACCTGAGCACAATGTGGGCCGGCTCACCACCCAGATGGTGGAGTTGATGCAGCCCTATTGGGCCATTGCAGGCTGGGGCGTTATACCCGCAGTGGAAGAACGCAATATTGGACCCGACGGGAAAGGGCAGCAAATACTGTATCCCTACTTGCAGCGTTTTCCAGGCTTGAATGCCCTGGGCAGCCTTGCGTTGATGAGCCATGACTTCAACAACGCCATGTACAGCATCAACTGGCTCAGTTTTGTCAGTGATGTATTGCTGGAAAAACTGGGCGGGCGGGAAGCGGTGCGCAAGCAGGTGGAGGGCAGCCAGTATCTATCTGCTGGGGATGTGGGCAACTGCCTGGGAATCCGTGCAGGAGATTTCCCAGGACTGGGGGATATGGACCAGGGGCTGACGCTGCCCGCCTTTGGCGAGGCGGCGCGCCTGCTCAAGCCTTTGCGCGCCAGATCGCGGCTCAACAACTTCATCGGCCCGCCGCCTTCTGGCTCGAATGATGAACATGCGTGGCAACTGGCATGCGATGCCTATATGAGTCGGTTTGATTTGTTCTGATTTCTGGTGTTTTGAAGGAATGGGGAAGATCACAATGGCTGCGGAACATGATTTCAACTGGCCTTTCGGCAATGAGGAAGCGGATGCTGCCACCGTGGCGACGATGGATATTCTCAAGGCGCTGGTATTGCAGAACCAATTTGGGCGTATTTGTGCAAGAGCAGGCTGGACGATCGAGATGGTGTTCCATGACGGGGATTCATTGGCCGTGCGTGAGCGTTCATGGAAAGTGGTCGATCTTTTTTGTGAGGCTGTAGGGAAAGAGAAACTGGTTTATTGGTACGACGGAATGCCCGCCATGCTGACCAGCGCGATAGCACAAAGAAAGTTGGCTGCAAAGAAGCAGAAAAGCTTTGATAACCCAAAAGGTTATGCACTGATCTTTCATATGGCTTCGGGTAAGCCAAATCCTCCAGAGGTGTGGGAGAATAATGCGCAAGACTTTCGCCTTTATTGCCGTATTGAGAATGATGAAGGTATTTGGTATCGTGAGAGATATGGGTCGATAAAAAAAGGCCCGGCCATGTCTTTCATTCGCATGGCATTTCCCGCATGGTGGATTATGGATCAACCGCCAGAGCGCAATGTGGGCCGCCTCACCACCCAGATTGTGGAGTTGATGCAGCCCTATTGGGCCATTGCAGGTTGGGGCGTCATGCCCGCAGTGGAAGAACGCAATATCGGACCCGACGGCAAAGGGCAGCAAATACTGTATCCCTACCTGCAGCGGTTCCCGGGTTTGAATGCCCTAGGCAGTCTTGCGCTGATGAGCCATGACTTCAACAACGCCATGTACAGCATCAATTGGCTCAGTTTTGTCAGCGATGCCTTGCTGGAGAAACTGGGCGGGCGGGAAGCGGTGCGTAAGCAGGTTGAGGCCAGCCAATACCTTTCTGCCGGAGATGTGGGCAACTGCCTGGGGATTCGTGCAGGAGATTTTCCGGGGTTGGGGGACATGGGTAAGGGACTGACACTGCCAGCCTTTGGCGAGGCGGCGCGCCTGCTCAAGCCGATTCGTGCCAAATCCCGGCTCAACAACTTCATCGGACCGCCGCCTTCCGGATCCGACGACGAAGACGCGTGGCAATTGGCATGCGACGCCTATATGCGTCGCTTTGATGAATTCTGAATGGAAAGCACCATGAAGCCACAGCCCATCGCCCCGTTGATGGATGCCGTGTTGCGCACGCTGGGGCGGCATAGCCGGCAGGACTACCTGCGCCTGGCTCTGCACCAGGCGGGATTGAGCGATACGCAGCTGCTGAAGATCGATCACGCCCCGCCTTACCCGGTGACATGGGCGGAGACGGGGCTGGGCCTGGTCCTTCAACGCCTGGCCTGGGGCGACATGCCAGGCGCTCCGACATGGGGCGTGCACAGCGTGACCCTGGATGCGCAGCGCTGGAAGGGGTCCTGGCCCATGGGCCTGGATCCGGAGACCGTGACCGCGCAGGAATTCGTCAGCCTGCTGGCCCAGGACCCGGCCGAGGCGCTGTGCCTGCCCCAGATGGCCTGCTGCACGACCCGCGGCTTCGACGAGCAGACATGGGCACTGGTGGCAGTCTTTGGCGGCGCCAGCGGCGCTTTGCAGAATTTGACGATGAGCCGGGTCGGGGAATGGGTGGGGCTTTCCATGCTCCCGGCCTGGCAGGGAGCCGGGTAGCGGGTGGGCCATGTGGGCCATGTAGGCGATAGGGCCCCGTGGGCGCCAGTTCCGACCGGGCGCCACGGACATGGCGGCGCGGCTACACTGCGGGCCATTCATTCGAGGGGCTGGCCGTGGCCGGTTCCTTCCCCCTGTTTTCCCTAGAGATTTCCGCCATGTCCAACGACGCCCACGAAGCCACCGCCCTGCCCGACGAGCCTGCCCTGACGCCCGAGGCGCTGGAGGAGCTTGACGATCTGCTCGACGAGCTGCGCACGCGCGGCGAGGAGATTCCGCAGTGGGAGTTCTGCGACGGTTTCCTGACGGCGCTGATCTGCACGCGCCGCGAGGTGCCGGCCGCCGAGTGGCTGCCCATGCTGCTGGGCGACGGCGGCACGCTGGAGGCGGCCGAGGGCCAGCCGCTGCCGCTGATGGAAGTGTTCAAGGACGCGGCGCAGCAGGCGCGCTTTCTGGAGCTGGTGGGCCTGCGCATGGACGAGATCCGCACCCAGCTGGACGCCGACGTGAAGACGCTGGAAGACGACCGCACCTTCCAGCCCGAGGCCATGGACATGCGCGGCGCCATCCTGTCGCTGCCCGAGGAAGAGCGTCCCGATGACGGCGAGATTCCCTCGTTCGGCCAGATCTGGGCGCTGGGCTTCATGTTCGTGGTCGAGAACTGGGCCGAGGAATGGGCCGCCCCGCGCGACAAGGAAGCCGCCGGCTGGCTCAACGAGGCGCTCAACGCCGTCGTGGCCCTGACCGAGGACGACACCGGCAAGCCCGAAGTCTGCATGTACGACGAGGACGGCCCCGCCAGCACCAGCCAGGAGCGCGTGGAGCAGTTCGGCGAGGCCATCTGGGCGCTGTACGACCTGCGCCAGATCTGGAAGAGCATGGGCCCGCGCCAGGAAACCATCGTCAAGGGCGAGCAGCCGGGCCGCAACGACCCCTGCCCCTGCGGCAGCGGCAAGAAGTTCAAGAAGTGCCACGGCGCCTGAGCGCCCGCGCCACAGGCTTTGGATGCACGGGCCATGAGACATATCGGTGAACGCATACGCGCCCGCCGCGCCGAACTGGGCATGACCCAGGGCCGGCTGGCCGAGGCCGCAGGCATCACGGCTTCGGCCGTGTCGCAGATCGAATCGGGGGCCATCCGCACCCTCAAGAACGACACCCTGGCCCGCGTGGCCCTGGCGCTGCAGACCACGGCGCTGGAGCTGACGGCCGGCCTGGAAGACGACAACGCGCCGCTGCCCGTGGACGAGCAGCGCCTGCTGGAAAGCTACCGCGCCCTGCCTGCACCGCTGCAGGAGATCGCGCACCGGCTCATAAAAGCCTTGCGCTGATCAGCGCATTGAGGCGCTGCAAGGCGTGTGCCACGGTGGCCTGGCGCACGGCGGCGCGGTCGCCGTCAAAGCGCAGGCATTCGCTGTGCGTGGTGCCGTACACGTTCCAGCCGAACCAGACCGTGCCCACGGGCTTGGCGGCGCTGCCGCCGCCCGGCCCGGCCACGCCTGTCACGGCCACGCTGCACTGCGCGCGTGAGTGGGCGATGGCGCCTTCGGCCATGGCGCGCGCCACGGGCTCGCTCACGGCGCCGTGCTCGGCGATCAGCGCCTCGGGCACGCCCAGCAGGTCGTGCTTGGCCGCGTTGGAGTAGCTGACAAGGCCGCGCTCGAACCATTCGCTGGAGCCGGCGCGGTCCGTGCAGGCCGCAGCGATCATGCCGCCCGTGCAGCTCTCGGCCGTGGCCAGCATCCAGCCGCGCTGCAGCAGCAGGCCGGCCAGGGTTTCGACGAGTTCGTTGGATGCGTTCATGCCCGTTCCTTCAGCCGATGAAATGGCGCCATAGCGCGATGACCAGCAGCGTGCAGAAGGCGGCCACCAGGTCATCGAACATGATCCCCCAGCCGCCGCGCCAGCCGAAGCCCTTGAAGCACCGGTCCGCCCATTTGACGGGCTGGGGCTTGGCGGCGTCGAAGAAGCGGAACAGCGCAAAGGCGATGAGCTGGCCCCAGAAGCCCGTGGGCATGACCAGCCACAGCACCAGCCAGAAGGCCACGATCTCGTCCCAGACCAGGTTGCCCGGGTCGGCCACGCGCATGTGGCGCGCCGTGACCGTGCAGGCCCACCAGCCCAGGGGAATGCTGCCCGCGATCAGCAGGCCGATCTGCTGGGGCGTGAACCAGTGCTGCAGCAGCAGGAAGGACAGCCAGGCCCACAGCGTGCCCACGGTGCCCGGCGCGATGCGCCCCAGCCCCGAGCCCAGCCCCATGGCGATGAAGTGGGCTGGGTGGGACATCATGAATTCCAGCGTGGGGCGTGCCATGCCGCCCTGCGGCGGGCCTTCCGGTGGGCGCGCCGCAGAGGCAAAGGTGGGGGTAGCAGGATCGCCGGAAACCTCCGGCCGCAGCGGCGCGTCACTCATGGGGCGAGATCATAAGCGCGGCCCTGGTGCTTCACTGACGCTCTTCGACCGCCAGATCCTGCGGATGGCGGATCTGGTGGCGGGCCTCGAAGCTGGCGCTGGCGCCAGCGGCCAGCGGCTGCTGCCAGGCGATCATGCCGTTGCGGTCGTTCCAGCGCGTGGTGGCCGGCTGCGGGTTGTATTGGGACTGCACGCGGATCTGGTCATTGCGCGAGATGGGTGCGGCGTCCACCACCTGCAGTTCGATGGCGCGGTCATGGCGGTTGTCCACCTGGAAGCGCCGCGTGACCTGGCGTTCGGTGCTGCTGCTGAGCAGGCCGCCGCTGCCCGTGGCCGAGTCCACGGGCAGGTTGCGCACGACCACCTTGTCGTCACGGCCGAAGGACAGGCCCTGGGCCAGCGCGGCGGCGTTGCCGAAGTCCAGCCGGCCCTGGCCGGCGAAGGCGCCGTCGCGGAACAGGGCCACGGGGCCTGCGGGCCAGACACCGGCCGGCACGGTCAGCTGGGCCACCAGGTAGGCGGCCTCTTCCACGGCGGGCGCCGTGCGCGTGAGCAAGGTGGCCGGCAGGTTCTGTGAGCCCAGGGCCAGGGTCACGCGCTCGCTGCTGGAGGGCACGCTGATGCGGTAGGGCACGGAGAACTGCGTGGCGTAGGCGGTGTTGAGGCTGGCGACATCGAGCACCGGCAGTTCGGCGGCCTCGCTGGCCGCCCCGGGCTTGCGGGCGCGCTCCAGCATCATCGCAGGGGCCGCCGGGGCCGGCGCTGGCGGAGGGGCCATGGCGGCCACGGGGCGGGGCCGTTCCACATCCAGCGTCCAGGGATTGGGCAGGCGCGCCTGCGTGCTGCGCGAAGGCTGGCCCGTGGACAGCAGCAGCTGTACCTGGCTCCAGTCCTCGCCGCTGTTCTGGGCCACCAGGGCCAGGCGTTCGATGGCCACCGTGCCCTTGGCCGGGTCCAGCTGGGCGCGGTAGGTGGGCTGCCAGCTCGGGCCGCGCACCTGGTAGGTCAGCTGCACATTGGCATCGGTGGGGCTGGCCAGTTGCACGGTGACCTTCATCACCTGGGCGTTGCCTGCGCCCGTACGGTCGCGTTCGAGCTGCAGCGGCCTGAGCTGCTCCTGCAGCGCCTGCTTTTGCCGCAGGATCTGGTGGGCGCGCAGCGTGTTGCCACGGCTGGCGCTGCGCAGCGCCTCGGTGGCGGCGCCCAGCTGGCTGGCGGCGGGCAGGGCGGGGGCTTTGGCGTCATCGCCGGGCTTGGCCAGGCCCTGCAGGTAGTCGCCCACCAGCTTGGCGGCGGACTCGTCGGCCTCCAGCGCGGCCAGCTGGTCTTCCAGCGTGCGGATCTGCTGCTCCAGCGGGCTGGCGCAGGCCTTGGAGGCCAGTTCGCGCGGCTGCGACTGCAGCTTGTAGTCGCCCAGGCGCACGCCGGCATCGGCGCTGACCTGCAGGCTCTGCGGGTCGATGGAGCCGGGCAGGCACTCGAACACCAGCTGGCGCGTGGCGGCCGTGATGCGCGCCGTGCGCTCCACCGAGGCCACGCCCGCATACAGGGTGACGCGCGCGATGGGGGCGCGGGCGATGGTGGCTTCCTGGGCTTGTGCCTGGGCCTGGACCGGGGTGCCTGCCAGCAGGAAGCAGGCGGCGGCCAGGGCAGAGAGGGCGGGCAGGGCGGAGCGTTGAACCATGGGCAGTCCTTCTCGGATGAAAGTGGTTTGGCGCGGCGTCAGGCCGCAGCGAAGTGGTCGAATGAGGTCCACCGGGGCGCCATGGCCGCTCCGTCCGGGCCGATCAGCCGCAGGCCGGGCTGCTCCTCGATGCAGCCTATGCGCGTCACGCGCGTGGCGCTGTCGCGGCCTGCGGCCTGCACGGCATCGCGCCGGTCGGCCGGGGCCGTGAAGCACAGCTCGTAGTCGTCGCCGCCGGACAGGGTGCACTGGTGCAGCAGGTCGATGGCCAGGGGCGTGTGCCTGCCGGCATCGAGCAGGGGCGTGATCAGGCGCGTATCCAGGCTGGCGCCCACGCGGGATTGCGCGAGGATGTGGCCCAGGTCGCCCAGCAGGCCGTCGCTCACATCCAGCGCGCTGCTGGCAATGCCGCGCAGCGCCTGGCCCAGGGCCACGCGCGGCGTGGGCGCTTCCAGGCGCTGGCGCGCGGCGGCCAGCGTGCCGGGTGGCAAGGTGGTGTGGCCCAGCAGGGCTTCCAGCGCCAGGCGGGCATCGCCCAGGCTGCCGCTGACCCAGATGTCGTCGCCCGCGCGCGCGCCGCTGCGCAGCAGGGCCTGGCCGGGCGGCACCTCGCCGAAGACGGTGATGCAGATGTTCAAGGGCCCCTGGGTGGTGTCGCCGCCGACCAGCTCGCAGCCGTGGGCGTCGGCCAGGGCCAGCAGGCCGCCTGCAAACGCCTCGGTCCAGGCCGCATCGGCACGCGGCAGGGACAGGGCCAGGGTGAAGGCCAGCGGGCGGGCGCCGCAGGCCGCCAGGTCGGACAGGTTCACGGCCAGGCATTTGTGGCCCAGCAGGCGCGGGTCCACGTCGGCGAAGAAATGCCGGCCCTCGACCAGCATGTCGCTGGAGACGGCCAGCTGCATGCCCGGCGCCGGGGCGAGCAGGGCGCAGTCATCGCCCACGCCCAGGGCGGCGCGGCGCACGGGGCGCTGGAAGAAGCGGCGGATCAGGTCGAATTCACCCACTGTGGCGGCTTTCGGATGCGTTTGGCGATCAGGCTATTGTGCTGCGAGGTTCGTGCTGCCCCGTATCAGGTGGTCTCGCCCGCACCGGGCCGATGCTCCAGCGCCAGCGCGTGGAAGGCCTGGGCGGCCGGCGACAGGCTGCGCTGGCGCCTGCGCACCAGGTACAGGTCGCGCCGGCGGTCGGCATCGGCCAGCGGGCGCGTCACCAGGCCAGGCTGCACGAAGTGGAACAGCGCCAGGGCCGGCACCACGCTGATGCCCATGCCCGCGCGCACCATGCCCATCACGGTGGCCAGGTGCTCCACTTCCAGCAAGGTGTTGAGGGGCGGGGCCTGCTCCTGCGATTCCAGGTACTGGCGAACGCTGCTGTGGCGGGCGAGCTGGATGAAGGGCTGGTCCCGCAGGTCGGCCATGGCCGGCGCGGGCAGGGCCGCCAGCGCATGGTCGGCGCGGCAGACCAGGTGCAGCCGGTCGGCGCAGAACCATTCGGCCTGCAGCTCCTCGGTGTCGGCGCGGATGGCGGCCAGCGCCAGGTCGGCCTGGCCCGAGGCCACCTGGGCGATGCACGATTCGGACAGCAGGTCCGACACCTGCAGCTGTATGCCCGGATGGCGCGCATGGAACAGCGCCAGCACGGGCGGCAGCCAGGCTGCCGCCAGCGAAGGCAGCAGGGCGATGGACACGCGCCCGCGCTGCAGCGCCGCCGCCTCGCGCAGGCCGTGCACGGCATCGCCCAGGTCGGCGCGTATGCGCTGCGCGGCATCGAGGAACTGCGCCCCCTCCTGCGTCAGCGCCACATGGCGCGTGCTGCGGTCGAACAGGCGCACGCCCACGCCGTCTTCCAGGCCCTTGATCAGGGCGCTGAAGGCCGGCTGCGACAGATGGCAGCGCTGCGCGGCCAGGGTGAAGCTGCTGAGCTGGGCCAGGGCGATGAAGGCATCGAGCTGGCGGGAGGAGATATTCATCGGGTTTTTGGATAAGTCGATCCGAACAATCGATTTCACAGATTAGCAGCGGCTGCCTACATTGGCTCTCATGGACAACCTGGAACCCTCTCTTGCCCCGGACAGGCCCCCGCTGTGGGTGGGCTGCGCAGCCGGCTTCTCGGGCGACCGCACCGATGCCGCCGCGCCCGTGGTGCGCGCCCTGGCGGCCAGCGGCCAGAGCGCCTGCCTGATCTTCGAGACCCTGGCCGAGCGCACGCTGGCGCTGGCCCAGCTCGCGCGGCGCGAGCAGCCCGACGCGGGCTACGAACCCCTGCTGGAGGACTTGCTGGAGCCCGTGCTGGCCGACTGCCTGGCGCATGGCATACGCATCGTCAGCAACTTCGGTGCCGCCAACCCCGAAGGCGCGGCGCGCTGCATCCAGCGGCTGGCGCAGCGCCTGGGCCTGCGCGTGCCGCGCATCGCCGTGGTGCATGGCGACGATGTCTGCGGCCCAGCGTACCGCGAGGCGCTGCGGGCCGCGCTGGGCGCGGAGTTTCCCGAGGATTCGCTGGTCAGTGCCAACGCCTACATCGGTGCCCGCGCGATTGCCGAGGCCCTGCAGGCCGGCGCCGAGATCGTGGTGGCCGGCCGCGTGTCCGACCCCTCGCTGACCCTGGGGCCGGCCATGGCGCATTTCGGCTGGGCCTGGGACGACTGGGACCGCCTGGCGCGCGCCACCATGGCAGGCCACCTGCTGGAATGCGGCGCCCAGGTCACGGGCGGCTACTTCGCCGACCCGGGCTTCAAGGACGTGCAGGGCCTGGCGCGGCTGGGCTATCCCATTGCCATCATCGAGCCCTCGGGCGACTGCACCATCACCAAGCCCGAAGGCACGGGCGGCCTGGTCAGCGAACGCACGGTCAAGGAACAGCTGCTGTACGAGGTGCACGACCCGGCCGCCTACCTGACGCCCGACGTGGTGGCCGACCTGTCCGAGGCCGAGGTGCACCAGGTGGGGTCTGACGCCGTGCGCCTGAGCGGCGTGCGCGGCCATGCGCACAACGGCCACTACAAGGTCAATGTCTGCCATGCCTCGGGCTGGCTGGCCGAGGGCGAGATCTCCTATGCCGGCCCGCGCGCCCTGGAGCGCGCCCGGCTGGCCGGCGAGGTGCTGCGCGAGCGCCTGGGCGGCGAGGCTGCAGGCGACCTGCGCCTGGACTGGATCGGCGTGGCCAGCGTGCTGGGTGACGACGCCGGCCGCTGGCGCGACGCGCAGCCGGCCGGCGCGGCCGCCCCCCAGGACGTGCGCCTGCGCGCCGCCTGGCTGCGCCCCACGCAGGCCCAGGCGCGGCGCCTGCCGCGCGAGGTCAATGCGCTGTACACCTGCGGGCCGGCTGGCGGCGGCGGCGTGCGCACGGCGCTGCGCGCGCGGCTGGGCACAGTGTCCTGCCTGCTGGCGCAGCAGAGCGTCGCCACCGGGTGGAAGTGGGCCGAGGGAGATGTCGATAAAGGGGTCGAGAAAGAGGCCGGGAAAGAGGCCGGGGAGCACGCCGCATGAACACACTGCCAACCACGATGCCCGTCACCGTGCCGCTGTACCGCCTGGCGCACGGGCGCACGGGGGACAAGGGCAACCGCTCCAACATCAGCCTCATCGCCTGGAATGCCGCCTGCTGGCCCGTGCTGGTGGAGCAGATCACCGAAGAGCGCGTGGCCGCGCACTTCGCCGCCCGGCGCCCGGCGCGCGTTCAGCGCTTCGTGCTGCAGCGCCTGCAGGCCATGAACTGGGTGCTGGACGCGGTGCTGGACGGCGGCGTCAACGACGCGCTCAACCTCGACAGCCACGGCAAGGCGCTGTCGTACTGGCTGCTGCAGATGCAGGTCCCCATACCGGCTTCGCTGCTGCCCCACCTGGCGCCGGAGTAGCCGGCAGGACCCGCCCGTCACACATTCATCACAACAAAGGAGACAGACATGAACCTTTCGCACAACTTCCCCCGCCGCCATGTGCTCGCGCTGGCCGCCTGCGCGCTGGCAGCCGCCGCAGCACCGGCGCTGGCACAGGACTATCCGTCCAAGCCCATCACCTTCGTCGTGCCGTTTGCGGCCGGCAGCGCCACCGACCAGCTGGCACGGGCGCTGGGCCAGGCCGTGACCACGGCGACCAAGCAGGCCGTGGTGGTCGAGAACAAGGGCGGCGCCAGCGGCATGATCGCGGCCCAGCAGGTGGCGCGCTCGGCGGCCGATGGCTACACGGTGCTGATCACCACCAACACCACGCATGCGGCCAACCAGCATCTGTACAAGAAGCTGCCCTATGACGCGGTCAAGGACTTCGCGCCCGTGGCCGGGCTGGGCAAGGGCGGCCAGGTGCTGGTGGTGCGCGCCGATGCGCCGTACAGGAACGTGGGCGACCTGCTGGCGGCGGCGAAGAAGCAGCCGGGCAAGCTGTCGTTCGGCAGCGGCAGCTCCTCCAGCCGCGTGGCCGGTGAAATGCTCAAGCAGCTGGCCGGCGTGGACCTGATGCACGTGCCCTACAAGAGCAATCCGCTGGCCATCACCGACCTGCTGGGCGGCCAGATCGACCTGATGATCACCGACACCTCCACCGGCGTGCCCCAGGTCAAGTCGGGCAAGCTGCGCGCCCTGGGCTACTCCACCACCAAACGCAGCCCGCAGCTGCCCGAGGTGCCCACGCTGGAGGAAGCCGGCGTCAAGGGCTACGACATGGGTTACTGGTTCGCGGCCTACGCGCCCGCTGGCACGCCCGAGGCCGTGGTGGCCCGTCTGAACCGCCTGCTGTCCGACGCTGTGCACAGCGCGGGCGCCAAGTCCTTCTTCGAGATGTCCGGCTCCGAGGGCTGGACCGCCACGCCCCAGGAGCTGGCCGCCTTCCAGGCGGGCGAGACCCAGAAGTGGGGCCAGGTGATCAAGGCCGCCGGCATCCAGCCCGAGTAGGCCGCTCCCCGCTCTCCCGTTCCCTTTTTTTCCGAACCGTCCTAGGCCGCCGCAATGCACGGCGGCCAGGGCGGAGCCTTGCCTGTGCCATGACCCCAAGGAGACAACATGCACATCAGATCCACCCATCCACTGGCCCTTGCCCTGGCCGCATCCGGGCTGCTGACCGCCTGCGGCGGCAGTGACTCGCCTGCCGGCTCGCAGGCGCCGCGCATGCAGCTGAGCATCAGCGCCACCGAGGACTTTGCCGGCAGCTATGGAAGTGTCGGCGCCTACGAGAAAGTCACCGGCGTGCTGCGCGGCGAGCTGGACCCGGCCGACCCGAAGAACGCCGTGATCCAGGACCTGGCGCTGGCGCCCGTCAATGCGCGCGGCATGGTCGAGTACAGCACCGACTTCGTCATGCTCAAGCCCAAGGACATGTCCAAGGCCAGCGGCGTGCTGCGCTATGACGCGCCCAACCGCGGCAACATCCTGACCATGCCCAACCCCACGGCCACGCCCGGCGATGCGGTCTACCTGGAGCGCGGCTATGTGCTGCTGTACTCGGCCTGGCAGGGCGATGTGCCCAAGTCCACGCCAGCGCGCCTGACGGTCACCGTGCCCGTGGCCCGCAACAAGGACGGCAGCAGCATCACGGGCAGCTACCGCACCGAGCTGGTCCCGGCCGCCGCCGTGCCCTCCATGACCCTGCCCGGCGGCGTGTTCAACGGGACCATGATTCCCTACGAGCCCGCCAGCCTGGACAACACGCAGGCCGGCTACTCGCTCACGCGCCGCATCAACGAAACCGATGCGCGCCAGACCGTGCCTGCGGGCGACTGGAAGTTCGCCAGCTGCGATGCCGCCGCCAATCCCTTCCCCGGCACAGCCAGCGCCACCAATGTCTGCCTGAAGGGCGGGTTCGATCCGCAGTACCTCTACGAGCTGGTCTACGTGGCCAAGGACCCCAAGGTCATGGGCGTGGGCCTGGCCGCGCTGCGCGACACGGTGAGCTTCTTCCGCGCCAAGGCGGCCGATGCCGACGGCAAGGCCAATCCGCTGGCCGGGCGCATCACGCACACCATCGGCCAGGGCACCTCGCAGTCGGGCAATGCCATGAAGACCTTCCTGCACCTGGGCTTCAACCAGGCGCTCGATGGCGGCAAGGTCTTCGACGGCATGTATGCCCACGTGGCCGCGCGCCAGACCAACATCAACACGCGCTTTGCCGTGCCCGGCGGCGGGGGCGGCCTGCGCACCGACCACACGGCCTTCGGACAGACCGCGCCGCGTGGCCTGGACAAGGACTACAGCGACGAGGTCAGCGGCCGCCAGGGCGGCGTGATGAAGCGCTGCGAAGCCAGCAACACCTGCCCCAAGTTCTTCCTGGGCCTGTCGGGCACGGAGTTCTGGCAGCTGCAGGGCTCGCCCGTGCTGACCGATGCCAATGGCCTGCGCGACATCGCCCAGCCCGCCAATGCGCGCATCTACTACTACGCCAGCACCCAGCACGGCGGCGCAGGCGGCACGGCCAGCATCGGCTATGCGCCCACGCGCAATGTCTATCCGGCCGGCACCGTGGTGCACTTCAACGACACGTTCCGCGCGCTGTTCGTCGCGCTGGAGGACTGGGTGGTGCGCGGCACCGAGCCGCCGGCCAGCCAGGTGCCCAAGCTGGCCGACGGCACCCTGGTGCGGCCCGACAAGCTGGTCTTTCCCGCCATGAAGGGCCTGAGCTGGAGCGTGGGCGGCGTGCAGACCGCCATCCCCGAGTTCCGCTACCTGGCGCGCCACAACGGCTTTGCGCTGCTCGACTTCGGCCCGCAATACGTGCCGCAGGACGAAAGCGGCATCGCCACGCTGCAGCCGCCGCGTGCCACGGGCAAGGACTACGCCATCCTCGTGCCCCAGGTCGATGCGGCCACCGGCCTCACGCGCGCAGGCATCCGCAGCGTGGAGGCGCGGGCACCGCTGGGCACCAGCATGGAGTTCAACTACGTGGCCACACCGGGCATCGTGGACCTGTCCAACCTCACGGGCAGCTTCATCCCCTTCCACAAGACGCGCGCGGCGCGGCTGGCGGCCGGTGACGCGCGGCCTTCACTGGAGGAGCTGTATGTCGATCAGGCCGGCTACGTGAGCGCCGTCACGGCCGCGGCCCAGGACCTGGTGCGCCAGCGCCTGCTGCTGCAGCGCGACGCCGACGCGCAGATCACCGCCGCGCGTGCGGCGGCGGTGCTGCCTTGAGGGTCTAAGGCCTTGACTTGCATGGCGGGGGCTGACCGCGTGGGCTGCAAGCCCCTGTACTCTCAGGGGTGTGCAACCGATTTGTGGGCGCGCGTCCAATAGCTCATCAGGTTCGTGAAATAAAAACCTGCTGCGGGCTTGGCCGGATCATGAATGCTGAACACACACACCTTGCCGTCGTCTCGAGATACATAGTTTCCCGAGAATTCCGACCAGTAGATGGGTAGTTTGTAAACAATGGATTTGGTTTGTTTGTCGATGAATCTAACCTTGTGCCCGACGGCGCCATGGAACACGATGCTTTCAAGCACCATGCGATACCAGCGATCACCCTGAAGTTTTGCCTGTCCGATAGCACCTCTTGGATGCTGCGCCGACGGAGGGTGATGCGATTCACCATTATTGAAATCGTTCGTGATTTCGATTTCCTCCAGAGCGACACTACCGCCTGCATAGCCCCATTTGCCTGCAATGGCTGCAGCGCCACGGTTGTCGCCTCTTACATAGGGAACGCTGTTCCAGCCCTTGTGGCGAGAGATGATGCCCGTGTGGCACGACTCGATTTCAAGGAAGTCTTCGACAAACTTCACATCCATCGCAACAGTATGACGATTGTTTTTCCTGTCATACCCGGATGGCTTGCCCGCGTCGTCGAATACGAGCGTATAGGGGTTGGTCGGCAAGATATGGTGCGATCCCGGCACCACAGGAATACCGCTGGCATTGGATGCGAAATAGATGACTTCGTTGTTCGGTGTGCTGGACAACACGTCGCCATCGGCAATTAATACCTTAGTTGCTTGAGCCATGGTGGCTTCCTTTCTTCAAGGGCGCTCGTAGGCACTCGGGTTCGGGGCTCATATGGGCTCTCAAGGAATTGAGCGTTCCGCAGCGTGGGCATTTGATGCTTAGTTGCTGGAAAACTCCCATTGCCAGTTTGCGGTTGCAACTGGCACATCTGACCTCTTGCATGGCGCGACCCTCCGGACTTGATGGAGAACATCGCGGATCAGGCCGCCAAGGCTCGGCCACCCTCTCCAACGCAATTTCATTGTGCTGGGGCCACAGCGTGTTGTGTGGAGGAACGCCGCTTTGTCGAACGTGAGGGCTTGACGCACAACCTGCGGTAGCAGCCCTTGGATGCATGCAGTGCCAGTCGTGTCTACACGGCCTGACCGCGAAAGCGCATGGCCGCCTGGCGCGAGACCTCGGCCAGAAGCTGCTCGCTGCGCTGGCGTTCGCGCAGCCAGCGGGCATCGTTGCTGCCGGCGGCCACGTCGCTGCGCAGCAGGTGCAGGGCGGGCGCGGCGCCATGGCGGGCCGCGTAGTCGGCCACGGCATCCATGGTCTTGAGGATGTGATCGGCCAGCGGCATGTGCTCGCCCGTGGCCGGGTCCACGTACACGGCCTCCAGGCCGAAGCGGCAGGCCTGGAAGCGGTTGTAGGTGTAGACCAGGTAGTCGTCTTCCACGGGCGTGAAGGGCTGGGTGTCCATGAACCAGGCGGCCAGCGCCTGCACATAGCCGGACAGGGCGGCTGCGCGCTCGATGGTCAGCGGCGTGTCGAACACGCGGATCTCGATGGTGCCGAACTCGGGCTTGGGCCGGATGTCCCAGTAGAAGTCCTTCATGCTCTTGACCACGCCCGTGCGCGTCATCTTGTCGAAGTACTGCTCGAACTCGCTCCAGTGCAGCACGCAGGGCGCGCGGCCCGACAGCGGAAAGGCGAACACCGAGTTCAGCCGCGCCGAGTCGAAGGCCGTGTCATGGCCCTGCACATAGGGACTGGAGGCCGACAGCGCAATGAAGTGCGGGATGTAGCGCGACATGCGGTGCAGCATGAGCAGGGCCGCGTCGGCGTCGGGGCAGCCGATGTGCACGTGCTGGCCGAAGATGGTGAACTGCTTGGACAGGTAGCCGTACAGCTGCGACAGCTCCTGGAAGCGCGGCTTGTCGTAGATGCGCCGCTCATGCCACTGCTGGAAGGGGTGGGTGCCGCCGCCCACCACGGCGATGTTGAGCTTGTCGGCGCTTTTGACCAGCGCATCGCGGATCTGGCTGAGCTGGCCCAGCACCTCCGAGGCCGAATGGCAGACGCTGGTGGAGATCTCGATCATGCTGTTCGTCATCTCGGGCACCACGCTGCCGGGCAGCGGGTTCTTGAGCATGAGGCGCAGCATGTCCTCGGCGTAGGGGGCCAGGTCGTAGTCGTGGGTGTTGACCAGCTGCAGTTCCAGCTCCACGCCCAGGGTCAGCGGTTCGGACGAGTTGAAGGCTTCAAGACTCACGTTCATCTCCTGCGGTATTCGTGCGGCTCAGCGGCTTCCAGGGACGGGAGCTTTCGCCGGAGCGGTAGATGGCCACGGTGGCCAGGGCGGCGCCCAGCACCTCCATCACCAAAATGGTGGGCAGGGCCACGCCTGCGATCTGCGCGCCCAGCTCGGGCGCGGCGGCCACGAACTGCGAGGCGATCAAAAGCGCCACCGACGACATGGGCGCCATGGCGCAGCCCACCCAGAAGGCCTGGCGCCAGTTGGCGCCCGTGCCCACATTGCCCACGGCCACGCCCAGGGTCTTGGCGACCAGGCGTGCCAGGATCACGGCGCCCACCACGCCGGCCACCGGCGCGCTCCAGTCGGCCTGCGCGGCCACGGTGGAGACCAGCACGAACATCAGCATGGTCAGCAGCGAGGCCGCCGTGCCCAGCTGGCGGGGCCAGGCCCAGGGGCGCGGGTTGAACTGCTTGAGCAGGATGCCGCCCAGCAGCGCCGCCAGCGGCGCCGAGCCGCCCAGGTACGAGGCCACGGGCACGCTGGCCGAGATCAGCGTGAGAAAGAGGATGGAGGTGTTCTCGCTGGCCGGGCTCATGAAGCGCAGCGCCAGGCGCATCAGCACGGCCAGCACCAGGGCCACGGCCACCGAGACGCCCAGCACCACCAGCACCGGCATGATCGAGGCCACGAAGCCCGCCTTGGGCTGCGTCAGCATGCCCGCCTTGGCGCTGCCCAGGGCCAGCGCATACAGCGTGGACAGGGTGGCCAGCACCAGGCCGCGATCGGTCACGGCACCTGCGGCACGCATGTCGGCCACCACGCGCGTCAGCACCAGGGGCGAGGCCGCCATGGCCACCAGGGCCAGCGGCCCGGCCACTTCGGGGGCCACGCCCAGCCAGCCCAGCACCAGGGAGACCAGCACATAGGTCAACGCGGATTCGGCCACGCTTTGCACCAGCACCATGGGGTTGTGGCGGAACCAGCGCAGCGTGATGCGCCCGCCGCATTCGAACAGCACGATGGCCACGCCCAGCTCCAGCAGGAACAATCCCGTGCCCTGCAGCGGCCAGGCGGTATTGGCGCCAAAGCCGATCAGCCCGGCAATGCCGCCGACCAGCGAATAGCCGACCACCTTGGGCAGGGCCGCATGGCGCTGGCAGGCGTAACCCACCATGGTGGCCACGGCCAGCAGCAGGGACCATTGCACCGTGGCCAACCCGGCCGATGGCCGCAGCCACGGTTCCCAGAAGCTCAGCATGTCATTCATAAGCGAGGTCCTTTGCGCGAGCCAGTGGCCCGCAAGCGAAGCTCCGCAGGGCCTTCCCTGCGGCGCGGGCAAGCCCGCGTCCCGTGCGCCTGGCACGGGGACACTTCGTTGGCGATCCACTGGCGTGACTGCCGGGCTGCAAGGCCGGGCGGGCACGCCAGCACGTGGGTTCCGCGTGGTTCCCGAGGTCCCGCAGGCTCAGGGGCGGAAGAAACTCAGCGGCGCTGTGCGCAGACGGCGGCGGATGGCCGAATAGATGCGCGAGCGGTCGACTCCGCTGACATTGTGTGCCCTCATCGCAACGCGGAATGCCAGATAAAAGCTGACAGTGACATTCAACGCGCCATTGACCGGCAGTAGGGCAACCGCCCACCAGAACATGTCGGAGTGCAGCACCTGCCAGCCCAGGGCCGCCATGGCGGCACCGATCTGGCCTGCCGACAGCGTGACGTGGCGCACCTCCAGCCCCAGGCCGAAAAAGGCCGCGAACGCGGGCACCAGGCCCAGCATCATGCCCAGCGAGACGTTGGCGGCAAAGCCCGAAATGTTCTTGCGCCAGAAATGCGCCCAGCGGTCGGCACGCTTGGCGCCCAGCCAGCGCGTGATGCCGGGGTTGTAGCGGATCACCGAGTCCAGCCGGCGCAGCACGAACCAGTTCTCCGCCCAGCCCGCGATCAGGCTGCTGGCGAACAGCAGCACGCCCGTGAAGGCCGCGAACAGCGGCGACATGCCCAGCAGGCTCAGCGAGTCGAGCACCGCAATCGCATGCGGCCCGTCGATGGGCGTGTGGCCGAACAGCTGGGCATAGCCCAGCGACAGCAGCAGCACCATGGGCAGCACCACCAACACGTTGCCCAGCACGGCCGCCACCTGCGAGCGCACCAGGTGGGCGACCTCGTCCACGAACTCCTCGATGGCCTCGCTGGCGCGCAGGTCCTTGAGCTTGGCGGCCATGGCCGGTGCCGTCATGGCCGGCTGCTTGGTCGCCACCGTGAAGTGCAGCAGCTGGATCAGCACAAAGCTGATGGAGTAGTTGATGCCCGCCGCCAGCCCGCCCCAGAACGCTGACAGCCCCAGCGCGTAGAGCGCGAACTTCAGCAGCGTGGTGAAGGCCATCACGAAGCCGCCGCCGGCGGCCTTGGTTGCCATGGACAGGTATTCGCGGCCGGTGCGGGTGATGTAGTGCTCGCCGGTCTCGGCGCTGCGCTCGGCCACCTTGGCCGCCAGCAGAGAGGTGTTGGTGGACAGCAGCGCGCGCAGGCTGCGCCGCTCGATGCCCACGGACACCAGGTTGGCCAGCAGGTCGGCCGTCTCGGTGGCGCGGTTGTCGGCCACAAGGCAGTCCAGCAGCCGCCTGACGCGCAGGATGCGCGCGCGCAGCTGGCGCAGGCGGAACACCAGGCCCACCGAAATCCCTTCGGACTCGAAATGTGTGTAGACCGATGTCACGGCCGCGCGACAGGCATCCAGGCGCTCGCGCAGCCGGGCCTCGGCCGCATCGCGCCGGTCATTGGTGCGCAGCGCGTGCATCACCTCCACGCGCAGGCTCTCTGCGTCGTGGATCAGGGCGTGGAAGGGCTGGTCGTCGCGCGCCTGCTCGTCCATGCGCAGGCGCAGTTCGGGCGAAAAGCCTGTGGACAGGATCTGCCCCGTGCAATAGGTGATGGAGCCCAGCAGGCTGTTCTGCCAGAAGCTGCTGCCCTGGCCCTCGCTGCCGTCGGTCAGCAGCAGTGCGATGCGTTCGAGCAGCGGCGCCTCCAGCGCGTGCAGCCAGCGCGCGTCGAATTCGTCGGGCATGGCCAGCATGAACAGCTCGGAAGCATCCACCGTCTCCGGCGTGCTGGGCAGCAGCTTGTAGCGTGCGCGCTCGGACAGCTCGCTGAACATGTTGGTGCGCGGTGCAAAGCCGAAATCGGCCAGCAGCGCCGTGATGTCCACGGTGTCGATGAAGCGCAGCCACCAGGCATGCAGGCGCTGGCGCACGGCCGGGTCGGCCTCCACGGCCTCCACCAGCAACTGCACACGCTGCACGGCGCCGTCCACCGACGGCTTGGGCGCGCGCACCCACTCCAGCAGGTGGATCAGCCAGATATGGCGGTGCGCGAGGTCGGCCTCGGGGTCGAGTGCGGCCAGAAGGCCGGGCAGGTCTTGGGTGATTCGCTTCATGTAGGGGTCTTGCGGCAGGGCGGAAGACTAGCGCCTCCCCCGAGGAACGCGCTCAGTGCAGCACGCGGTTGTCAGGGTCTGGAAAGCTGTCGCCGCCAGCGCCCGACTGCAGATGAAAGCGCGGGATGGGGCACTCGAAGACCTCGCCCTCGTGGCTGATGCACAGATAGCTGCCCTGCATGCTGCCGTTGGGCGTGCGCAGCTGGCAGCCGCTGGTGTACTCGAAGGTCTCGCCGGGCTGCAGCAGCGGCTGGCGGCCGATCACCCCCAGGCCCTTGACCTCTTCGACATGGCCCAGTTCGTTGGTGATGATCCAGTGGCGCGCGATCAACTGGCCCGGCACCTGGCCGGTATTGGTCACGGTGATCGTGTAGGAGAAGGCGTATACGCCCGCCGCTGGAGCGGATTGCTCTGGCAAAAAGGCGGGGCGGACCTGGACCTGGAACTCGTTCATGGGCATGGCGGCAATGGTAACTGCCCGCAATGTACCGGCTTGCGAACGCCCCCACGCGCCGCCGCCCATGGCTTTGTGCCGTCGCTGGTGCCGGCATGGGCTAGCTGCGACAATCGCAGGCCATGAGCCCCACCTACCGCATCGCCCCCTCCATCCTGTCTGCCGACTTCGCCCGTCTGGGCGATGAGGTCAAGAATGTGATCGCCTCCGGCGCCGACTGGATCCACTTCGACGTGATGGACAACCACTACGTGCCCAACCTCACGTTCGGTCCCATGATCTGCGAGGCCCTGAAGCCCCATGCGAAGACGCCCGACGGCCAGCCCGTGCCCATCGACGTGCACCTGATGGTCTCGCCCGTGGACGAACTGGCCACGGCCTTCGCCAAGGCCGGTGCCGACTACATCAGCTTCCACCCCGATGCCACGGCCCACGTGCACCGCAGCATCCAGAACATCCGCGCCCAGGGCGCCAAGCCCGGCCTGGTGTTCAACCCCGCCGCCCCGCTGGACGTGCTGGACTGGGTCATCGACGACATCGACCTCATCTTGCTGATGAGCGTGAACCCCGGCTTCGGCGGCCAGAGCTTCATCGACAGCACGCTGCGCAAGATCGAGGCCGCGCGCAAGCGCATCGAGGCCAGCGGCCGCGACATCCGCCTGGAAGTGGACGGCGGCATCAAGGAAACCAACATCCGCCGCGTGGCCGATGCCGGTGCCGACACCTTCGTGGCCGGCAGCGCCATCTTCGGCAAGCCTGACTACAAGGCCGTGATCGACGCCATGCGCGGCGCCCTGGCGGCCTGAGCTTCGGCCTGCCTCCAGCAAAAAAGGGCCCGCGAATTGCGGGCCCTTTTCGTTGCCAACGGCGCTTTCAGCCGCCCAGCTCATGCTCTCCGGGCATGACGAAGATGCTCTTGCCCTGCGTGTCGAAACCGGGCGGCGCAAAGCGCGCCACCGGGACATGGTTGTGCTGGATGGAGCTGACCTTCCACGCGAATGTGCGGCCCTGGCTGGTGAAATTCACGGTTTCGCCGCAGGCGATATTGATGGGCCCTTTCTGCGATAGATCGACAGTACGGTAGACGCCCGCAGGCGCGGGCGATCCGTAATAGGATTTTCCGTTTGCAAAGCGTTCCGCATGGGCCGGCAATGCAGCCATGACGATTGCTGCGGTGCCAAATATGAATATGGATTTCATTGAATATGCCTCCGAAATAGGGCGGATACATGGGCGGATTCATGAAATCCGCCATGAACTGTATTCAGTCCATGGCGGAGACTGTAGAGTCATCGGCTTCTATATATCCGGGCAGCCGGATGACATTTCAGCCATATTGCCGCAAATGCGTGGCAATCTTCAGAAACTGTGGCGCATGCCGAGTTCAGCGCCTGTGGAGCTGCCGCCCGCAGCCAGTCCGGTGGTGCCGCCATTGAGGCTGAAATTGGCCCCGCCCTTGTTGGTCACGCGTGCAAGGGTTCCGTACAGTGCCGTGCGCCGCGACAGGTTGTGCACATAGCCGATCGCATACCTGTTGGCATCGCTGCCATTGAAGGCCACCGGCCCACGGCGCGAATCGGTGCGCACATAGGAGGCGCGGATGTAGTTCGCCCCCACGGGCACGGTAAGGCCGACCTGCCAGCGGTCCTCGGAGCCCGCGATGCGGGTTCCATAGGTGCCATAGGGCAGGTCCTCGCGCTGGAAATACCCCATCAGCCTGGCAAAGCCGAAATCGTAGGAGGCGCCTGCGCCGTATTGCTTGAGCTTGGTGCCCGCAGCGTTCACATCGGTCGAGCCATAGGTGAGCGCCAGGTTCAGAGGGCCGCTGTCGTAGGTCAGGCGGCTGCCGAAATGGCGGCCGGCGCTGCTCACCGGGTCTTCGTCCAGGGCATACATCACTTCTGCCTGGAAACCGCTCCATTTGGGAGTGAAGTACTGGATGGCGTTGTCGCTGCGGTAGTAGTTCGAGAAGGTGCCGGGCAGGCGGCTGATGATGTTGGAGTTTGCCAGGCCGATCACGTTGAACGGGTCGAACTTGGTGGGATTTTGCGCGGCCGGCGTGAAATCGCGGCCCAGGCGCAGCTCGCCGAAGCCGCCCGCCAAGCTCACCGTGGAGCGGCGCTGGAAGAACTTGCCATTGGCGTTTGTCGTGCCGGTGTCGGCATAGAGGTCTGACTCCAGCCAGAACTCGGCCCTCAATCCGCCGCCCAGATCCTCGGTGCCGCGAAAGCCAAACCGGCCCGATGACAGCCCGCTGTTGTTCATGGTCATGTTGCTGGGCAGATCGCTGTTCTTCACGTAGCGCCCATTGACGTCAACGATGCCGAACAGGGTGATGGATGACTGCGCGCTGGCCGCCAGCGAAATGACGGGCAGTGCGGCCGCCAATATACGATTGAATTTCATGCCTGGTCCTTGTATTGAATGTGGATTCCATGCGCATCCATTTCAAAACGGATGCTGTTGTAAATACTAGAATTCACAGGACGGCGCCAGGAGTCTTGAAAAGGAATCGACGGGGGGTGGCAAGCCAATCACAGGTTTTTGGGGCTCGACATGTTCCGTCCGGCCAACACCAATGGATTGCAATTCCATTCATGGCAGTTGTCTTTCTTCAATATGTCTTGAATGTCACTTTTCTGTTGGGTAGATGGATTCTGGAGATTGATAGCATCACGGGGGTTGAATCGGTAAAGAAGAAAAAAATCAATTCGTATCGGGTTGTTGATACGGCTGAGAGCGGGTATCGCAAGATAGGAGGGGACAGAAAAATGCGGCGCGAGGATGTCAAGCTGAGGATGCTGGCCAGGCGAGGGGACACGGGTGCCAGGCTTCAGCTCGGGGAGGCGTATCTGACCGGGGGACCCGGCGTTTCCAGGAGCATCCCGGTGGGGTTGGAGTACCTGCAGGCCGCACTGCCTCAGGCCAGGCGCCAGGCCTCGGTCTGCATAGCCTTGCATCTGCCGCTCAGGGAGTTGCTGGAGCACGGGCTGCTGGAGACCCTGAGGATCGCGGCGGAGTACGAGGATGTCGGGCGCCAGAAGCTTGCCGCATGGCATCTCATCCGGGGGGAGCTCGATCTGGCTCTGGAGTGCCTTGGCAAGTGCAGCGCCGCCCTGCCAAGCCATCTGGCAAGCAGCGTGTCTGCGCACACATCCGGCGAGCTGCTGCAGGCGTTGCAGATCCTGCGCGCCATACAGCCGCTGGACATTGCCGAAGTCATGGCCTGCGAGGCCCGGCAGGCCATGGCCATGGGCCAGTCGCACCGCGCCGTGCGGATGCTGGAGCTCCTGCGCGACCTGCCTCATGCCGCTCATGGCCCGGTCATGCAGCAGCTCATTGCCGACCTGGTCCACCAGGCGGAGGTGGCGGGCCATGGCCTGGGACGGTTGACCGTGGGCTGTATCGAAGCCAGCCTGGACCGGTGCGCCGCCAATGGCGACGTGCGCGCCTGCCACGTGCTTGGACGGGCGCTTTCGGGGCTGCCCTGTGCACACCTGGCTCCCGAAACCCTCGTGAATGCGCAGAACCTGCGCAAGGCCGCAGCCCTGCTGTTGCGCGCTGCCGATGGCGGCATCGTCACCGCCTGGCTGCACCTGTTCCGCATCTGCTCCGACTACCGCAGCTCGGTGGCCAATCCCACCCTGGCACGCTTTTGCCTGGAGAAGGCGGCACGTCACGGGCTGCCCGAGGCCGAGCGCCGCCTGGGTGCGCTGGTGCTGCGTGATGCCACGCACATCGAGCCCATGGAACAGGGCGTGGCCCTGCTGCATGCTGCAGCGGCCAAGGGGGACGTGCTGGCCGGGCTGCTGCTGCGTTCATTGCTGCTGCCCGTGGGCGGTGACAACGAGCAGGAGGCCCTCGCGGCCATCGAGGCCGTACAGCCAGATGCCCCGCTGCTGGCCATGCGCCTGCGCCTGGCGCGCGTGTTCGGGCTCACCAAGCTGGAGGCGCTGTCGGTCAATCCCTCGACCGCCATGCGTCCCTGGGGGCTGGTGGTGGGCCACAACCGCCTGGTGGCGAAGGCCCGGCTGTGCGAGCCCCGTGCCGTGCCCGCGACCACGCCCGATGCCCTGCGCTGCCTGGAGCAGGCCGCGTCCATGTTCTCGGCGCAGCACGGGGAATCCCTGGCGCCTGAAGGCTCGCTGAGGGCCCGATCCCTGCAGATGCGGCGGCTGTTTCACCGCCTGCAGATCAGTGAAACGGTCTTCTTCGCTTCTGCCTCCTCACAGCAGCGCGATGCCATTCGCGTTGGCACGAAATGGGCCAGGCGGCAGCAGCAGATCCTCCGGCAGGTGCTGGCCTGAGCCTCGCCTGTGGCCGCGTGCGAAGGAAATGACATGAAGATCCTGATCGTGGATGCCCACCCGCCATCGGCGCAGTACCTGTGCCAGGGCCTGTGCCAGGACGGATTCAACGTGGATGTCGTGCATGACGGTCTGCAGGGCCGCAACCTCGCACTGAGCCGCGCCTACAGCCTGCTCGTGCTGGATCTGGACCTGCCTGGCCAGAGCGGGCGTGCGGTCCTGCAGACCCTGCTGCAGGCGGGCGACACGCCCACCATCGTGGTCACCGCAAACGACAGTCTGGAGGACCAGGTGTTCTGCCTGCAGAACGGCGCCGATGACTACCTGGTCAAACCCGTCAGGTTGCCGGTGTTCCTGGCCCGTGCACGGCTGCGGATGCGAGGCTCTGCCGGCCAGGAGGGCCTGCGCCTGACATTGGCGGACCTGGTGCTGGACCTGTCGAAGAAGCGGGTCGAGCGTGCCGGCCGGCGACTGGACCTCACTCGCCAGGAATTCGCCGTGCTGTGGCTGCTGCTGCAGCGCCAGGGCGATGTGGTCACGCGCGCCGAACTGGTGCAGCAGGTCTGGAGCCTGCCCGTCGATGCGCTGAACAACGTGGTGGATGTGGCGGTGTGCAGGCTGCGCAGCAAGCTCGATGATCCCTATGCGGTCAAGCTGCTGCACACGGTGCGCGGCATGGGCTACCTGCTGGCGTTGCGCGACGGGGATCCGGCCAAGCAGCCCTGATCTGCACTGCCCTGCTTTGCTCTGGTGCGCCCGCCGCCACAACGCCGGGCGTTCAGCCCAGCCACTGCCGGATGCGCCCCGCCAGCGCCTGGGCACTGATGCCGTAGCGCTCATGCAGCGTGGGCAGGGCGCCCGCATCGAGGAAGGCGTCCGGCAGGCCCGCCAGCCGAAAGCGCGCGGGCCGCACATCGCGCTCCAGCAGGGCGCCGGCCACGGCCTCGCCCAGGCCGCCCACCACCGAATGGTTCTCCGCCACCACCACCAGGCGCGGCCCGCTGGCCACGGCCTGCACGATGGCCTGAACATCCAGCGGCTTGATGGTGGCGCAATGCAGCACGGCGGCGCCCACGTTGTCGGCGGCCAGCAGCTGTGCGGCCTCCAGCGCGCGCATGGTCATGAAGCCGCTGCAGATGATGAGCACCTCGCGGCCCTCGCGCAGCATCTTCGCCTTGCCCAGCTCGAAACGGTAGTCGTACTCGTCCAGCACCAGCGGCACGTTGCCGCGCAGCAGCCGCATGTAGACGGGACCGCGGTGCGCCGCGATCTGAGGCACGGCCTGGGTGATGTCCAGTGCATCGCAGGGATCGACGATGGTCAGCCCCGGCACGGCCCGCATCATGGCCAGGTCGTCCGTGGCCTGGTGGCTGGGGCCGTAGCCCGTGGTCAGGCCGGGCAGGGCGCAGCAGATCTTGACGTCCAGGTTTTCCTCGGCAATCACCTGGTGGATGAAGTCGTAGGCCCGCCGCGTGCCGAACACCGCATAGGTGGTGGCAAACGGCGTCAGCCCCTCCTTGGCCATGCCGCCGGCGGCGGCCATGAGCAACTGCTCGGCCATGCCCATCTGGAAGAAGCGCTCGGGGTGGGCCTGGGCGAACAGGTGCAGGTCGGTGTACTTGGCCAGGTCGGCCGTCATGCCCACCACATCGGGCCGGCTGGCGGCCAGCTCCACCAGGGCCTTGCCGAAGGGCGCGGCCTGCACGCGCTGCCCTTCGGCCGCGATGGAGGCGATCATGGCCGAGGTGGTCGGCCGGGGCTTGGGGGTGGCAAGAGGCATGTTCATGGCAGGGCGGGCTCCAGGGGTTGCGATGCGTCCAGGATGGCTAGGGCCTGCTGCCACTCGGGCGGATCGACGCGGATGAAATGGTTCTTCTCGCGCTGCTCCAGGAAGGGCACGCCCTTGCCCATCAGCGTGTCGCAGAGGATGACGCGGGGCCGGTCCTCGGCCAGCGCCCGAGCCGCGTCGAAGGCCTGCACCACCTGGGCCAGGTCGTTGCCGTCCACGCGCTGCACATGCCAGCCGAAGGCGGCCCATTTGTCGGCCAGCGGCTCGAAGCCCAGCATGCGCGTGGACGGGCCATCGGCCTGCTGGTTGTTCACGTCCACCAGGCAGATCAGCCGGCCCAGCCCGTGGTGGGCGGCGGACAGCGCGGCCTCCCAGGTCGAGCCCTCGTCCAGCTCGCCGTCGGACATGGAGTTGTAGACAAAGGCATCGCTGCCCTTGTGGCGCAGCGCCAGCGCCATGCCCACGGCGATCGGCAGGCCCTGGCCCAGCGAGCCGCCCGAAATCTCCATGCCCGGCGTATAGCTGGCCATGCCCGACATGGGCAGGCGGCTGTCATCGCTGCCATAGGTCTGGAGCTCCTCATCGGACAGGATGCCCGCCTCGGCCAGGGCCGCGTAGAAGGCGATGGCGTAGTGGCCGTGCGAGAGCAGGAAGCGGTCGCGTCCCTCCCACCCGGGCTCATCGGGCCGCAGCCGCAGCGCGTCGCCATAGGCCACGGCCAGCACATCGGCCCAGCCCAGGGCCTGGCCTATGTAGCCCTGGCCCTGCACCTCGCCCATTTGCAGGGCGCGGCGGCGTATGCGCCAGGCACAGGCCGCGAGCCGGTCCAGGCGCTGTTGCAGTTCTTGGTTCATGCATCGTCTCCTCGGGATGGAAGGGCGCGCGGCTCAGCGCAGGATGCTGGCCGGCACATAGGACACCAGCGCCAGCACGGCCAGCGCCACCAGGTAGAAGGGAATCAGCTCGCGCACGGTCTGGCCCACCTTGACCCGGGCCAGCGAACTCGTGATGAACAGCGTCGTGCCCACGGGCGGCGTGTACAGCCCCAGGGCCAGGTTCACGACCATCATGATTCCGAGCTGGGTCATGTCCATGCCGATGCTCTGGGCCAGCGGCACGAACACCGGCGTGAGCAGCAGCACGGCGGCCGGCAGGTCGATGAACATGCCGATGAAGAGCATCAGCAGGTTCATCAGCACGATCACCAGCCAGGCCGAATGCACATGCGACTGCACCCAGTGCACGACCCCATCGGGCATGCGGTCGAAGGTCAGCAGCCAGCCGATGGCCGACGAGGCCATGATCACCAGCAGCACCACGCCCGTGGCCAGGCCCGCATGCACCACCGCATCGTTGAGCCGGCGCCAGCCCAGGTCGCGGTAGATGGCGGCCGACACCAGGCCCGCATACAGCGTGGACAGCACGGCCACCTCGGTGGGCGTTGCAATGCCGAAGCGCAGGAACACGATGATCAGCACCGGCAGCAGCAGGGCCGGGCTGGCGTACAGCAGGTGGCGACGGAAGGCGGGCCAGGCAAAGGGCGTGGTGTCGCGCGGAAAGCCGCGGCTGCGGCCCACCCACCAGCACACGCCCATGAAGCCCGCGCACATCAGCAGCCCCGGCACGATGCCCGCCACGAACAGCGCCGCAATCGATGCATTGGCGCTGAGCGCGAACAGGATCATGGGAATCGACGGCGGGATCAGGATGTCGATGGTGGCCGCCGCCGCCAGCGTGGCCGCCGAGAACGCGGGCGGATAGCCCAGCCGCCTGTGCCACGGGATCATCAGCGAGCCGATGGCCGAGGCATCGGCCACGGCCGAGCCCGACACCCCGCCGAACAGCGTGGACGACATCACCCCCACCTGGGCCGGCCCGCCGTGAAAGCGCCCTATCAGCGCCGACAGCACGCCCACCAGGGCCTCGCCCAGGCGCCCGCCCATCATCAGCGAGCCGGTGAGCATGAAGAACGGGATGGCGATCAGCGGAAAGCTCTGCACCTGGGCCACCATCTGCTGCACCAGCAGGTCCAGCGGCACGCGGTCCGAGGTGGCCGCCGCCGCCATGGCGCCCATGAGCAGCGCGTGGGCAATGGGCATGGCGATCACGGCGCCCGCCATGAAGACGAAAAGCATGATGAAGGACATGGACCTGCCCCCTTCACCAGTGCGCGGCGGCCACGGGCCGCGCGGGTTCGGCATCGGCACTTGGGGCATCGGCCGCATCTGCAGCCCCTGCGGATGCCCGGCCCCCGCCCGCCACGCAGGCGCGCCAGGCCGACTGCAGGGCCAGCAAGGCCAGCAGCGCCATGCCCACCATCACGCAGCCATAGGTCAGCGAGCCGGGAATGCCCAGGATCTGGCTGCGCTCGTCATGCACGATCTCCAGCATGTTCAGCGTGGACCAGGCCAGCGTGGCGTACAGGGCGGCCACGGCCAGCCAGCCCAGCACGGCCGTGGCGCGCTGCACGCGGGCCGGCAGCGCCTCGACCAGAAAGCTGGTGGTGATGTGGGCACCATGGGCGGCGGCCAGCACCACGCCCGACATCACCAGCCAGGGAAACAGCAGCTCGGGCACCTCGTTGGCCCATTGCAGGCTGGCGCCGCTGGCATAGCGCAGCGCGGTGTTGCACACCAGGATCACGAAGATCACCAGGGTGCTGGCCCACAGCACGGCGCGGCACAGGCCCGTGACCAGGCGTTCGATGAGGTTCATGGACGGCTCCCTGCGCTTCACTGCGCGCCTGCGGCCTTGACGACCTTGGCGATATAGGGGCCCGCAGGGCTGGCCAGCCACTTGTCCTGCACCTTGGCCGTGGCCTGGGCGAAGGCCCGCGCGTCGATGGTGCTCACCTCCACGCCCTTGGCGCGGATGTCGTCCAGCAGCCTGTCGTCGGCCTCGCGCGCCAGCTGGCGCTGGTAGGCCGTGGCCTCCTGCGCGGCCTCGGTCAGCAGCGTGCGGTCGGCGGCCGGCAGCCGGTCCCAGCTGCGCTTGCCCATGATCAGCGGCGTCATCTGGAACATGTGGCCCGTCAGCGTCAGGTGCTTTTGCACCTCGTACAGCTTGCTGGCGTGGAAGTTGGCCAGCGGGTTCTCCTGGCCATCGACCACGCCCTGCTGCAGGGCCACGTACAGCTCGGCGAACTTGATCTGCTGGGCCTCGGCGCCCAGGGCCTGGATGATGTCCACCAGCACCGCGTCGGGCGGCGTGCGCATCTTCAGGCCCTTGAGATCGTCCACGCTGCGCAGGGGCCGCTTGCTGTTGGTCATGTGGCGTATGCCGTTGTCCCAGTAGCCCAGTACCACCATGCCCTTGGCGGCCGATTTGTCGGCCAGCTCCCGGCCCAGCGGCCCGTCCAGCACCTGGAAGGCACGGGCCGGCGTGGCGAAGAGAAACGGCATGCCATAGGCCGCGTACTCGGGCACGGCCGCTGCCACCGCGCCCTGGGAATTGGCCGACAGGTCCAGCGCGCCCGTGCGCAGGGCCGTGACCATGGCCGCGTCGTCGCCCAGCTGGGCCGAGGGGGCGACCTGCACCTCGATGCGGCCTGCGCTGCGCGTCTTCACCAGTTCGGCGAACTTCAGCGAGGCCAGGTGGCGCGGATTGTCGGGCGCCGCGCCGTGGCCCAGCGTGAGCTTGACGGCCTGGGCACAGGCCAGGGCCGGCAGCAGCAGGGCGCAGGCGGCCAGGGCGGCGCGGTGGAAAAGCGTGCTTTGCATGGTCTTGTCTCCTTTGCTTGGGTTGTGTGCGGCCATGCAGGCCATGGCCAGGCGCGCGGGGCTCAGTGGATGAGCATCCCGCCGTTCACATCGAGCGTGATGCCCGTGCAATAGCCGGCCAGGTCGCTGGCCAGGAACACGCAGGCGCCGGCCACATCGTCGGCGCGGCCCAGGCGTGCCAGCGGAATCGTGGCGGAGATCTCGCGCTTGCGCTCGGGGCCGAGCTTGCCCTGGGTGATATCGGTCTCGATCAGGCCCGGCGTGACGCAGTTGATGCGTATGCCATCGCCGCCGAACTCGCGCGCCATGGCGCGGGCCAGGCCCAGCACGCCGGCCTTGGCGGCCGAGTAGTGCGGCCCGCCGAAGATGCCGCCGCCGCGCTGCGCCGAGACGGAAGAGATGCAGACGATGGCGCCCGCTTGCTGCCTGCGCATGGACGGCAGCACGGCCTGGGACATGTACAGCGTGCCGCGCAGGCTCACGTCGAGCACGCGGTCGTAGTCGGCCCCGCCGATCTCCAGCGTGCCCACGGCCTGCGTGATGCCCGCGTTGTTGACCAGCGCGTCGATGCGCCCGAAGGCGCGCAGCACGGCGGCGGCCGCCGCCTCGCACGAGGGCTTGTCCGTCACATCGGCCACCAGCCCCAGGTGCCCGTCGCCCAGCCGCGCGGCCGCGCCGGCCGGGTCGGCCCGCTCCAGGTCGAGGATGGCCACGCGGGCCCCCTGGGCGGCCATCTGGCGCGCCGTGGCAAAACCGAGTCCGTTGATCCCTGCGCCGCCGGTGATGATGGCGACCCTGTCCTTGAGCAGCATGTGCCTGTCTCCGCTGTGGTTGTGGTGGATGCAGCCATCTTGGGCCGTCACGAGCATGAAGACAAACGATGTTTCATCAGCCTAAGATGACGACTCTTCAGCTTATGTGCGGGGTCTCCCGGGGTGCCGCTCAGCCTCCGGGCGTCTTCGAGGAACTTGCCATGGCCTCCATTCCCACCACTGCCCACCTGCAGGCCTTCGAGGCCGTGGCGCGCCGGCGCAGCTTTGCGCTGGCGGCCTCCGAGCTGCACCTGACGGCCTCGGCCGTCAGCCACCAGGTAGCCAAGCTGGAGGCGCAGCTGGGCGTGCGCCTGTTCGAGCGCAGCGCGCATGGCGTGCGCCTGAGCCGCCCGGGGCAGGCCTACCTGGAGCGCGTGGGCGGCGCGCTGGCGGCCATCGTCTCGGCCACCGAGGACCTGCGCCACAGCATGAGCAACAGCCTCTACGTGCACTGCGCGCCCAGCATCGCCAGCCTCTGGCTCATGCCCCGGCTGCGGGACTTTGCGCGGGCCTGCCCGCACATTGCGCTGAACCTGTCGGCTGCGCACTCGCACAGCGACTTCGCGCTGGGCCAGGCCGACATCGACATCCGCTACGGCATTGCGCAGTGGCCGGACCTGGAGGTGGAGCCGCTGTTCGAAGAGCGCGTGCTGCCCCTGGCCAGCCCCGCCTTCGTGGCCGAGCATGGGCTGGCGCGCGTGCAGCAGCTGCTGCATGTGCCGCTGATCCAGAGCAACGTCAGCATCGTCCAGTGGTCGGACTGGTTCCTGGCCTTCACCCCCTTGCGTGCGCCCGAGCGCTTTGCCGTGCGCTTCGACCGCGCCCAGATGTCGCTGGACGCGGCCACCCAGGGCCTGGGCGTGGCGCTGGAAAGCGCCATGAACGCGGGCGGCCACATCGCCGATGGCCGGCTGGTCGCTCCCTTCGGCATGGAGCAGGCCCTGCGCGTCAAGGCGCACTTTGCCGTCTATCCCACGCGCAACGCCCACCGGCCCGCCGTGGCCGCCTTCCTGGCCTGGCTGCATGGCGAGGCCGCCCGCACCGAGCAGCAGCCCCGGCGCCACGGCATCGACTGATGCGGCCGGGCCGCAGCCCGGGCAATGGCCATGCAACGGCCGGAGTCCATTGATTTTCTCGATGAATGACGACACGGCCGGGGGCCGGAATTGGCAATAATTCCGCCATCTTCACGCTCTCGTGCCCGTGGCGGCCGCCCACGGGCGTCGGGCCTGTTCCTTGCCAGCAGTACACATCACAGGGGTGCCACGCTGAAATGGCCAAATCAGCAAGACGCCGATTTATCGGACTGATCACGGTGAGCTACGGGTTGCTGGCGTTCGCCTGGATCATCCTGTCCGACAAGCTGTTGTTCGCACTGGCGGGCAGCGCGGACATCGGCTGGCTCTCGGTGGGCAAGGGACTGTTCTTTGTCCTGGCGACCGACTTCCTGCTGTTCTTCGCGCTGTGCTCGGTGCCGGCTGCGCAGGACAGCGGCGCCTCGGCCATTGCGCAGGAAATGGGGCCGCGCCGTTTTCCGGTATGGGCCTCGTATCTGTTTTCCCTGGCCATGAGCCTGGCCGTGCTGGCTGCCAGCAGCACGCTGGCCAGCCATTTCGGCGAACGGTCGCTGCTGCTGCTGTTCATGCTGCCCGTGCTGGTCAGTGCGCTGATCGGCGGCCTGGGGCCGGGCCTGCTGGCCACGGCCTTTGCGGCCTACAGCCTGGACCAGACCGACGGCGTGGACGTGCGCGACTGGGCGCAGTGGGGCGTGGTGGCCGTCAACGGCCTGGCCGTGAGCGTGCTGGCCGAGACGCTGCAGCGCTCGCTGCGCAAGGCCAACATGCAGCGGCAGCTGCTGGACTCGGTGATCTCCGGCACCTCGGACGCCGTCTTCGTGAAGGACCTGCGCGGGCGCTACCTGCTGGTCAACCGGGCCGCCGCCAGCCTGGTGGGCCGGCAGGCCGAAGACATCGTGGGCAAGGACGACTTCGCGCTCTTTCCCTTCGGCATCGCCAGCGCCATCCGCAGGAAGGACCAGGCTGTGCTGCGCCAGGAGGTGGCCACGCATGAGGAGCAGCTGACGGTGGAGCCGGGCAGGACGCTGGACCTCCTGGTCACCAAGGGCCCGGTGCGCAACACCGCAGGCCACATCGCGGGCCTGTTCGGCATCTCCCGGGACATCACCGAGCGCAAGCGCTTCGAGCGCGAGCTGGCCCAGGCCGCCGTGGTGTTCGACAGCAGCCACCAGGGCATCATGGTGGTCGATCCGGGGCGGCGCATCACGCGTGTCAACCCGGCCTTCACCCGCATCACCGGTTATGCGTCCGAGGACGTGATCGGCAAGACACCGCGCGTGCTGTCCTCGGGCCTGCACGGCCCGGAGTTCTACCGGCAGATCTGGGCCTGCATCGAGCGCGACGGCTTCTGGCACGGCGAGATCTGGAACCGCCGCAAGACGGGCGAGATCTTCGCCGAGATGCTGTCCATCTCCGCCGCGCAGGGCGCCGGTGGCGAGATCGAGCACTACATCGGCGTCTTCACCGATATCAGCCACATCAAGGCCCACGAGGCCGAGCTCGAGCGCGTCACCCACTACGACCTGCTCACCGGCCTGCCCAACCGCCGCCTGCTGATCGACCGGCTCAACCAGGCCATGCTGCGCACGGCGCGCGAGGGCCGCTCCCTGGCCGTGTGCTTCCTGGACCTGGACGGCTTCAAGGAAATCAACGACCTGCACGGCGCGGCCGCGGGCGATGCGCTGCTGGTGGGCGTGGCCGCCCACCTCAAGAGCGTGCTGCGCTCCGAGGACACGCTGGCCCGGCTCGGCGGCGACGAATTCGTGCTGCTACTGTCGCACATCGGCTCGGCCGAGCACTGCGCCACCATCCTCGACCGGGTGCTGGAGGCGGCCAGCCGTCCCGTGCCCGTGCAGGACAGGGTGCTGTCCGTGACCGCCAGCCTGGGCGTCAGCCTCTACCCCGACGACCAGGCCGACCCCGACCTGCTGCTGCGCCATGCCGACCAGGCCATGTGCGTGGCCAAGCAGGCCGGGCGCAACCGCTACCAGCTGTTCGATCCGGAAAACGACCGCAAGGCCCATGCGCGCCGCCTGCAGCTGGGCTGGCTGCGCCAGGCGCTGGAGAAGGGTGAATTCCTGCTGCACTACCAGCCCAAGGTGGAGCTGGGCGGCGGCAGGCTGGTGGGTGCCGAGGCCCTGCTGCGCTGGCACGACCCGCGCCAGGGCCTGCGCGCGCCGGGCGAGTTCCTGCCCTTCGTGGCGGGCAGCGACCTGGAGCGGCCGCTGGGCGACTGGGTCATTGGCGAGGCCGTGGCCCAGGCGGCGCGCTGGTTCGGCCAGGGACTGGACCTGTGCGTGAGCATCAACGTCAGCGCCAACCAGCTGCTGGACGGCGGCTTCCACGCCAAGATGGCCCAGGTGCTGGCCCGCCACCCGGACCTGCCGCCGCACCTGATCGAGCTGGAAATCCTGGAAAGCGCCGCCATTGCCGACATGGAGCAGGCCATCCAGGTGATGGGCCAGTGCCGGCAGCTGGGCATCCGCTTTGCGCTGGACGACTTCGGCACCGGCTATTCCTCGCTCACCTACCTGCGCAAGCTGCCCGTGCAGTCGCTCAAGATCGACCAGAGCTTTGTGCGCGACATGCTGGCCGACCCGGACGACCTGGGCATCGTCGAAGGCGTCATCCAGCTGGCCAGCACCTTCCAGCTCGAATCGGTGGCCGAAGGCGTGGAAACGCCCAAGCATGCGCGCCGCCTGCGCGACATGGGCTGCCACGTGGCCCAGGGCTACGGCATCGCCCGGCCCATGCCCGCCGACCAGCTGCCCGCCTGGGCCGCGCGCTGGCAGGCGGGGGACAACTGGCTGGCGCATGGGCGGCATATGCCGTCCGAGGTCTGAGCTTCGCGTCCCGGCGCCGGTGCCGGTGCCAGTGCTGGTGCCGGCTATGTCAACTCGGCTGGACGGGTTTCCATGGCATTGCGGGTGGGCAAGGTGATGCAGAACATGGCGCCTCCCGCGGGGCCGTTGCTGGCGACGATGGTGCCGTCCATGGCGTCGATGATCTTGCGGCAGATGGCCAGGCCCAGGCCCGTGCCGCCCGAGCCGTTCTTGGTCTTGCTGGACTGCACGAAGGGCTGGAAGATCTTGTCCAGTTCCTGCGGCGGAATGCCCGGGCCCTGATCGGAGACGGCAATGCAGATGTCGCCCTGTCCGTCGATGCGGCCCTGCACATCGATGCGCCCGCCAATGGGCGAGAACTTGATGGCATTGGCCAGCACATTGCGCACCACCTGCTGAAAGCGCACGGGGTCGGCCTTGGCGATCAGCGGCGTGTCGTCGAGCTCCAGCCGCAGGTCGATGAGCTTGTGCTGCTGCTGCGGCTCCAGCTCGCGCACCACGGGCCGTATCAGGCTCCTGAGGTCGGTGCGTTCCAGGTGGATGGTTCCCACGGCGCTTTCCAGCTTGGCGACATCCAGCAGGTCGTTGACCAGGGCCAGCATGCGCTGGCCGGCTGCATGGATGTCGCTGAACATTTCTGCCATCGCGGCATTGCCGTGAGAGCGCAGGCCGCCCAGCTCGGCAAAGCCCATGATGGACTGCAGCGGGGTGCGCAGCTCGTGGCTCATGTTGGCCACGAATTCCGATTTCACGCGGAAGGCCTCTTCGGCCGCGTCGCGGGCTTCGTGGGTGGCATGCTCGGCCGCGCGGAATTCGCTCACGTCCACAAAAATGCTGAGCACGCCGGTGATCCGGCCCTGGGCGTTCTTCACCGCGGCCTTGGAGATCTGCACGTCGCGGTAGCTGCCGTCCACATGGGGCAGCCGGGCCTCCAGCACCATGGGCTGGCCGGAGCGCATCACGTCCTGATTGCTGTGCATCTGCAGCAGGTCATGGTCGCCCGAGTGCAGGCCCTCGACCTCATTGCCGAGCACGGCGTAGCGGCCCCGGCCGAAGAAGTCCTCCCAGGCCTTGTTGACCAGGGCCACGCGCTGGTCCGCGTCGGTGACCAGCATGGGCAGGGGCGTGGTCTCGAACAGCAGGTGCTGGAAGGCCAGCTGGGTCTGCAGCTCCTGCTGGGCCTTCCAGCGGGCGGTCACGTCCACGGCGCTGCCGGCAAAGCCCACCAGCCGGCCCTCGCGCAGCAGGGGCACTACGGCGATGTCGCAGAGTATTTCCCTTTCGTCGGGAAGGCGAAAGCGCGCCTGGCAGTTGCGCAGGGCCAGCTTGGCCTGGGGGTCGAGCAGTGCCTGGATCTGGGGCCTGCAGGCTTCATGCACGATGCCCTCCAGCGGCTGCCCTACCGCCTCGGCGCTGGGCTGCCCGGTCCACTGCTCCCAGCGGGCGTTCACGAAGGTCAGCCGGCCGTGGCTGTCGGTTCGGAAGATCAGCTCCTGCACGCTGCGCATGAGCACGGCCATCTCATGCTCGCTGCGGGCTATGCGCGCCTGGGCCTTTTCCATGGCCTGTTGGGCCGACTGCTGGACCCTGCGGGTCTTGAGCACCGATCCGCTCAGGCCGAGCACCAGGGCAAGAAGCGCAAGTCCGGCAACGAAGAAGGCGAAGGCATCGTCAAGCCAGCGCGCGATCACCGCCGCGTAGGGCTCCTCCACCACCAGCAGCAGGGGCCAGTTGCGGACCGTGCGAAAGGACACGATCTCATGGGGGCCGAGCAGCCCGGCGCCAATGTAGGAGCCGAATTCGCTGCCTGGCAGCCATTTCTGGAAGATGGGGGTCTTGCGTGCAGAGGCCGTCTGTACGCCCCCGCCTGCGTTTGTGCTGGCCAGCGGTTGGCCGTCGTAGCTCAGCAGCACCGCCTCGTAGCTGAGGGTTTCCAGCGTGGCCTGGTAGAAGTTGGCCACGGCATCGGGATTGATCAGTCCCACCAGCACGGCGGGTGCGCCGCTGTCGTTTTTGAAGGCCAGGATCTGGGGCAGGTAGTGGACGCCCCGCGGTGTTGCATGCGGGGCCAATGTCAGGGAAGAGAGGCTGCGGCCGGTGACAAGGCGTCCCAGTTGCACCTTGCCCAGGACCGGAGCCGATGCATTGTCCGGCAGCAACTGCTGCACCTCGACCTGCAGGCCGGCTTCGCCCGCCTGCGTGCTCGCCAGGATGTGGCCCTGGCCATCGAGCAGCGCCATGCTGCGCAGAACCGGAAGTTGGGCGACCACTTGCGCCATGGCCGCCTCGCGCGCGGCGCGCGGGCTGTCGGCGGACAGGATGACCGGATTGTGGGACAGGCTCGCCAGGACCACCTCGCCGGTCTCGAAGGTCTTGCCGGTCTGATCTTCCAGTACACGGCTGAGCAACGCGGCCTGGGATCTGCTTTGCTCGGCCTGGGTGTGCAGTTGGCCCCAGATGAAGAGCACAAGCCCCGCCAGCACGCACAGCGCAAAGCTCAGGATCAAGGCTTTGATGTGGGCGCTGCGCCTGGCCCCCAGGAAGCGATGCATGGCGGCTCTGTGCGGCATGGTGATGGGCTTCCTGCGCAGCAAGGAGGGTCAGGGGGCAACGATCTCGGTCAGGCCGTTGTTGCGCGCCGCCCGGGCCAGGCGGCCGTCGCGCCGGATGTCGGAGACGAACTGGTCCAGGCGTGCGAGCCACTGGGTGTCGGCAGGACTGGTCGCGTAGCCGTAGGGAAGCACATGGAACGGCTTGGGCGGCGCGATCAGCCGGGCCCAGTCGGAGCTGTCGAGCAGCCTGCGGCTGTAGGGGTAGTCGGTCATGAACACGTCCACGCGCCCCGCCATGAGTTCTTTTTCCCGGCTCTGGGGTGGCTCTATGGGCACGAGGCGCGCGTGCCTGAGCGTCTCGCGCATCACGGGCTCCATGAAGGTGCCGCGCTGCACGGCGACCTGCACGCCAGGCTGGTCGATGTCCGCCCAGGATTGCACGGTCTGATTGCTCTTGGTGGTCACTCCGTAGATGTCGCTGCTCAGATACGGCTGCGTGAAGCGCAACTGCTTTTGGCGCTGGGCAAGAATGCCCACGGCGAACATGGCGACATCGCAGCGCGACTCCAGCAGGTCAGGTATCAGCCTGGGAAAGGAGGAGTCCACATACTGCACCCGCACGCCCAGGTCCTTGGCCAGCTCCACCGAGAGCTCCGCATCGATGCCCGTCAGCCTGCCTGTGCGCGCGTCACGGAAGGTGATGCCGTAGTAGTCCGGCCATATGCACACGCGCAGGGCACCCGTGGCGGCAATCCGGTCCAGCACCTCGCCTGCCCCGGCACAACCGGACCATTGCACAAGACACAGCAGCAATCCGGCAGCGGCCGCCAGACGGGCCAGCACGCGCCGTTGAGGCGGTGCGCCGAAACAGGTCGATGATGGACGCATGGCGGGCTTTCAGGGTGTGTCGATCAGTTCGGTGAAGGACGGAGCCTGCCGGGTCAGCGCCAGGCGCAGCGCATCGAGCTCTTCGATGTTGTCCATGAAAGCGTCGACGATTCCGGGATCCAGGGCCTTGCCCCGTTCCGCCGCGATCATCTCCAGGGCCTGCTCCAGCCCGAACGCCGGCCGGTACACCCGGTCCATGGTGAGCGCGTCGAAGATATCGACGATGGACGTGATACGGGCCGACAGCGGGATTTCTTCGCCTGCCAATCCCTCTGGATAGCCCTTGCCGTCGAAGCGTTCGTGGTGGCTTGCGGCGATCTCGGCGGCCATCTGGAACACGGGGATGCGTGACTGGCCCAGCAGGCGTGCGCCGATCTCGGCATGCCGGTTCATGACGAGGCGCTCCTGCGGATCCAGTGGGCCCCCCTTCTTGAGGATGGTGTCCGGAATGCCGACCTTGCCTATGTCATGCATCGGAGCCGCCTTGCGCAGCAGGCTGGCGAATTCGATGCGGCAGCCCAGGCGCAGGGCCAGGGCCTCCGACAGGTAGCCGATGCGGACGATGTGCGAGCCGGTATCGTCATCCTTGAGCTCTGCGGCCATGGCCAGGCGCAGCAGGGTCTCGTGGTGGGCACGTGTCACTTCCTTGAGCAGATCGTTGCGCTCGCGGTACATGCGGCCGAAGTCCTGGATGAGCTGCTCCATCTGCTCCACGGCCGCAGGATCGAAACGTCGCGATGGCTCCCTCGGGTTGCCGGTCTGGTACTGGGCCATCAGTCGATCCTCTGCAGGCTTTCGATCGTCTCCAGCAGCTTCAAGGTGCTGAAGGGCTTGACCAGGTATTCGTCGGCTCCGGCGAGGATGCCCGCCTTGCGGTCTTCGGCACTGCCCCGGGCCGTCAGCAGGATGACCAGCGTATGCAGCAGCTCGTAGGAGCTCTTGATGCGGCTGCAAACCTCCAGGCCATTGATGGTGCCCGGCATCATGATGTCGAGCAGGACGATGTCGGGCCTGAGCCTCTGGGCCATCGTCCAGGCTTCATCGCCATCACAAGCCTCTACGACTTCGAAGTCACGGAATTCCAGCGTCATGCGCAGCAGCTTGCGGATGTCTGCATGGTCTTCGACGATGAGTATTTTTTGCATGGGGAGACCTTTCATGCCGAAACGGAAATTTGATCCGACATGTGAATCATAAATATCAATTTAATCAAATTTTATTGAATTTTCCTATCAGATCCTTGCCGGGCAAGGTGCTCCGGTAGGCGCGATCCAAGCACGATCGCGACAAGTCGCAGGCAGGCAAAACGCGCTTGGGGGCAGAAGGCGCAACTGAGCCGCCAGCCGGGCAGGTGGCCGCCCTGAGGCAGGTTCGTCGCAGACCTGCCGCTGCGCCTGTGCGCAGGGCCCGTTCCTAGGCCTCGTCCTTCCACAGTGCGTCGAGATCGGTGAAGCCCCATTTCTCGGGGTCTTCCCGGCTGGCGATCTTCTCCGTGCACCCAGGCCGGGCCAGGTCCACGGTCTCCGGTGCCATCCGCATGCCGCTGGCCGTGGAATAGAACACCTTGACCTGCGGACAGGTCAGGGACTGGCGGCCAGGGTCGACCACCACCCCCAGCCTGCCCGTGGTCAGCCGCACCAGGGAGCCCACCGGATAGATGCCTATGCTTTTGACGAAGGCCTGGAACACGGTCTTGTCGAAGTGGCCGGCACTCCATTCGGCCATCTTGTGCACCGCCTCCGCAGGGTCCCAGCCGCGCTTGTAGGGGCGGTCCGAGGTGATGGCGTCGTAGACATCGCAGACCGCGCCCATCTTCGCCAGCAGACTGATGTCCTCGCCGCGCAGCCTGTGGGGATAGCCCGTGCCATCCACCTTCTCGTGGTGATGGAGGCACACGTCCAGCACGACCGGGTCATCGACGCCACCGGCCTTGAGCAACTCCAGGCCTCGCGCCGGATGCTCACGCATCTCGTCAAACTCCTGGTCCGTCAGACGCCCGGGTTTGTTCAGGATGGAGGTGGCAATGGCCATCTTGCCGATATCGTGCAGCAGCCCCGCATAGCCTGCCTGGCGTACCTGGTGCGGTGGCAGGTCGAGTTGGCGTGCCAGCACGATCATCAGGGCGCAGACCGCCACCGAGTGCATGTAGGTGTAGTCGTCGCTGGTCTTGAGCCTGGCGATGCTGACCATGGCGCTGGGATTGCGGATGATCGAATCGGACACCTCCGCGACCACGGAGCGGGCCTTGTCCTGGTTGATCGCCTCTCCCATCCGCACCTCGCGGAACATGGCGGTGATCGCCTGCCTGGACTGGTGGCAGATTCTGGCGGCCCGTTTCACCTCCTGCTCGAAGGCAACGGGCCGCAGCTCGCATTCCAACTCGGCCAGCTGCGAGATCTCGGACAGTTGGGCGTCGATCACGGTGTCCACCTGCTCGCGCGAGCGAGACGGCCCGCCTTGCTCGACGTCCAGGCCCTTGGCGGTATCGATCCACACTTCCTGAATGGGGGAGTGCAGGATCCTCGCCAGGTCGGCAGGGTCTTCCAGCTTGAAGCGGCTGCGCCAGAACGGGTGTTCCATCCAGCTGCCGCAAAAGCACTCAAGAAACATGCCCAGCCGCAACTGGCGCACGCTGATTCGCTTGATCATGAACTCGGACCCTGCAACGGTTCACATGGATGCACCATCTTGCCGCCTTTTGCCTGCTTCGGTACGAATTCAGGTCAGAAGGCCGCCCATTCCTCATCCTTGACCTGCGGCTGCGCACGGGCAGGCGACAGGCGTGGCGGCCTGGAGGGCTGCACTTGCCTGGGGGCCGTGGACTGGGCCGTCGCGGCGCGCAGCCCGCCAGGCTGGCTTGCGCCATGCTCGGGATGCATCTTGAAGGTGGAGACGATCTGCGCCAGGGCGGCGGCCTGCTGTTCCAGGCTGCCTGCAGCGGCCGAGCTTTGCTCGACCAGCGCCGCATTCTGCTGCGTCATCTGGTCGAGCTGGCTCACCGCCTCGCCCACCTGACGGATGCCCACCGCCTGCTCGGCCGATGCGCTGGAGATCTCGCTGATCATGGTGTCCACGCTGCGCACCTGCTCCACGATGCGGCCCATCTGCTCGCCGGCCCGTGTGGCCACCTCGGTGCCCTGCTCGACCTTTTGCAGGTTGGCACCGATCAGCTCCTTGATTTCCTTGGCGGCCGTGCCCGAGCGCTGGGCCAGCGCGCGCACCTCGCTGGCGACCACCGCGAAGCCCCGGCCCTGCTCACCGGCCCGCGCGGCCTCCACGGCCGCGTTGAGCGCCAGGATATTGGTCTGGAAGGCAATGGAGTCGATGACGTTCGTGATCTCGGCAATCTTGCGTGAGGCCTCCGAGATGTCCTGCATGGTGTGCACCACCAGGGCCACGGACTTGCCCCCCTCGACAGCGGAGGCCGAGGCGGCCGAGGCCACCTTGTTGGCCTGCTGGGCCGTGTCTGCATTCGTGCGCACCGTGGCCGTGAGTTCCTCCATCGAGGCAGCCGTTTCCTCAAGGTTGCTGGCCTGCTGCTCGGTGCGCTGGCTCAGGTCCAGGCTGCCAGAGGCGATCTCGCTCGATCCCGTGGCAATGGAGTCGCTGCTCTGGCGTACACGGCCCATGATTTCGCGCAGCTTGTCGTTCATGCTGCTCATGGCGGAGAGCAACTGGGCTGGCTCGTCCTTGCCCTGTACCACGATGTTGGCCGTGAGGTCGCCGTGCGCCACGGTGTCCACCACCGAGACCGCCATGCGCAGGGGCTCGGTGATCGAGCGCGTGATCGCCCAGGCCAGCACGGTACCCAAGGCCACAGCCAGTGCGGCCAGGCCGCCGAGCAGGTACAGCGCCAGGTGGTAGTCCTTCTCGGCCTGCTCGGTGGCCTTGCGCCCGCCTTCCTGGTTCAGCGCGATGTCCTGGCCCACGACGTCCATGAGCTGGGCAAAGGCCTGTGCGGCGTCGCCCGTGGCCCAGGCGCGCGCCTGGGCCGCCTGCTCGGGGCCCGCACTGGACAGCTCCACCGTCTTGCGGTCAGCGGCGCGGACCGTATCCCACAGCACCACCATCCTGTCATACAGCTGCCGCTCCTCGGGTGAGGACACCAGCTTTTCATAGACGACCAGCTCCGACTCCAGGGACTTTTGGGCCTGCAGCAGCAGGTTCTCCTGGGCGCGCTTGCTTTGCGCGTCCACCTCGATCACGTGGCTCAGCCCCGCGCGCCGTGCCGCGTTGGCCGTGGCCCGGATCGAGGCCAGCACATTGGTGGAGGGCAGCCAGTTCGTGCCCAGGTCGTTGGCATTGAACTGGACCCGGGCGATCTGCAGGGAGCCGATACCCGCCACCATGCTCAACAAGAGCAAAAGCAGGGTAAAGGCAACGATGAGCCTTGTGCGGATGGACAGAAGTCGGAGGAACATGGGGTCTCCTGGGAGGCGGTTGGAAAGATCTTCGATCAATATGATGTAAATGATTGTTTCCCCTGGCTTAAACGCAGCTTAAGAAATCAAATTTATCAATTTAATTCTGCGTGGCCCTTGCCACCGAGATCCGGTTCCGCTGGAGCCGCCACGCAGTCCTCTTCCTCTGATCTGACCAATCGCCGCAGCCCTTTGGCGCCGGGCGAAGCCTTCCGCCTGACGTGCACGACGAAGCATCAGCGACCAAAGTTGTAACAGTAGGTTGTGTTCGTTGGTGCTCTCTGCTAAATTTTTATCAAATTCATCAAATAAATTTGATTGGAGTGATAAAAATGTCGCACACACTGAAAACCGAAACCACCAGGCAATGGCTCTCCTTCCGCGTGGACGATGAGGAGTTCGGCATCGACCTGCTGCAAGTGCAGGAGATCCGGTCCTATGAGTCGCCCATGCGCATTGCCAATGGCCCCGCCTACTTCAACGGCGTGCTGGAACTGCGCGGAGAGGTCATCCCCGTCATCGATCTGCGGCTCAGGCTGGGTCTGGCGCACAAGCAGTACGACGCCTGCACCGTGACCATCATGCTGCGCCTGCCTGGCGGAGTGACGGGCATGGTGGTGGAGGGGGTCACCGACGTGGTGACGCTCATGCCGCAGGACCTGCGCGCCGTGCCCGATATGGGCGGGGGCCTGGTCAATGACTGCCTTCTCGCCCTGGGCGTGCTCGATGAGCGTTCGCTGCTGCTCATCGATGCCCACCGGCTCTTGTCGCCGGCAACAGCAACAGCAGCCCTGCCGTACTGCGCTGCGAACTGAGCCATGTGCTCCGGCACGCCCCCCTTCCCCGCCCGTACATCGCAATTTGCCCACCCCACTGGAGACGCGTCATGAATCCTCGCTTCTGGACTGTCAAGACCAAACTTTCCGCGGCCTTCACTTGCCTGGCGCTGCTCACCATGGTGGTGTCCCTGCTGGCCCTGCAGGCTCTGAGCGAGGCAAATCTGAATCTTGTCCGCTTCGTCGAAGGCATCAACGCCCGTGCGCACCTGGCAGAGAAGGTTCGCACAGCCGTGGACCGCCGGGCGATCGCGGCGCGCAACCTGGTGCTGGTGTCCTCCCCTGAGGACCTGGCGGCGGAGAAGGAGGCGGTGACCTCCGCACAAGCCGACGTTCGCACCTGGCTGGCCGAACTCCAGGCCAAGGTGGCTTCGCCGGAAGTTGCGGCCGATGCACGCGATCTGGTCGCCAAAATTGCGGGCGTGGAACAGCGCTATGGACCGGTCGCGACCGACATCGTGGCCCTGGCTCTGCAAAACCAGAAGGAGGCAGCGATCCGCAAGATGAACGAAGAGTGCCGGCCCTTGTTGGCGCAGCTGATCGAGGCCACCCGCCAGTACAGTGAACTGACCGGCGCCCGTTCACAGCAGATGATCGAGCAGGCCGCACAGGCCTACGCGCACCGCAGAAACATACTGATCGCCGCCAGCGTCATGGCCTTTGTCCTGGCTGTGCTGATGGGGCAACTGATAGCACGCGGCCTGACGCGCGCCCTGGGTGCGGAGCCGGCACAACTGGGCGACGTTGCGCAACAGATTGCCCAGGGCAATCTCAGCCCTGAATTGCTTCGCCACCAAGCCCCTGAAGGCAGCGTCCAGGCATCGCTCAATGCCATGCTCAAGAGTCTGGTCTCTGTCGTCCATGAAGTTCGCAACAATGCCGACGGGGTCGCCGGCGGCAGCACGGAAATCGCCAATGGCAATGCCGACTTGAGCCAGCGCACCGAACAGCAGGCCAGTGCCTTGCAGGAGACCGCAGCGTCGATGGAGCAGCTGTCGACCACCGTCAAGCAAAACGCGGACAACGCCAGGCAGGTCAATCAACTCGCCTTGGGGGCAAGCCAGGTGGCCACCAAGGGCGGCGGCTCCGTGCAGGAGGTCGTCAATGCGATGCAGGACATCAGCGAAAGCTCGCGCCAGATTGGCGAAATCGTGGGCGTGATCGACGGCATCGCGTTCCAGACCAACATCCTGGCGCTCAACGCCGCGGTCGAGGCGGCCCGCGCGGGCGAGCAGGGAAAAGGCTTTGCCGTGGTGGCCGGTGAGGTGCGCAACCTGGCGCAGCGCAGCGCGCAGGCAGCCCGGGAGATCAAGCAGCTCATCGCCACCAGTGCCACACGCGTCAAACAGGGGACCGAGCTGGCTGACCAAGCCGGAGCCACCATGGCGGAAGTGCTGCATTCCATCCAGCGCGTGACGGATCTCATGGGTGAGATCAGCAGCGCCAGTGATGAGCAAAGCGCGGGGGTGGCGCAGGTCGGCAAGGCCGTCAGCCAGATGGACCAGGTAACGCAGCAAAATGCGGCGCTGGTGGAGGAAAGCGCGGCGGCAGCGGCCAGCCTCAGAACGCAGGCACAGCAGCTGGTGCAGGCCGTGTCGATCTTCCAGCTGGGAGGCCATGCGGCACAGCCTGCCTCGACACCGCCGCTGTCGCAGCCGACGGTGCGGGCGCGCAATCCGGCACCCGCGAAAGCAGCGCTCCCCGCCCGCCAGGCTGCCCGGCCCGTGCTGCGCCCCGTGAGCCCTGCGCACAAGCAGGCGCAAGCGCAGGAGCAGGACGACTGGGTGTCGTTCTGATCAACGGCCCCTTGCGTGCGCCGGGGTGCGGGGCCGCCGCCATGCCGGGTCTGCCAGGGGCTGCAGGGCCCAAGTCCAGGGTCCGCGCAAGTTCTGATATTTTCAGCGCTGTTCCTGCGCAGGCAGCCCCCGGCTTTCGACACCCCCATTTCATGATTTCAAACTTCATTCCGTTGAACCCACAGCAACTGGACGCCGCCATCGTTGATCTCGACGGCACCATGGTCAACACCCTGGGCGACTTCGCCGAAGCCCTCAACCGCATGCTGGCGGACCTGCAACTGCCGGCCATCGCCCCGCAGGCCATCGAGACCATGGTGGGCAAGGGTTCGGAGCACCTGATCCGCTCGGTGCTGGCCCATGTGGGCGCGGCCGATGTGGATGCCATCTACGGCCAGGCCTGGCAGCGCTACGAGCACCACTACCTGCAGCTCAACGGCCAGTTCGCCGAGGTCTATCCGGGCGTGCTCGAAGGCCTGCAGGCCCTGCGCGCACGCGGCCTGCGGCTGGCCTGCCTGACCAACAAGCCGCTGTCCTTCGCGCAGCCGCTGCTGGCACAAAAGGGCCTGGCGCCGCTGTTCGAGCAGGTCTTCGGCGGGGACTCCTTCGAGCGCAAGAAGCCCGACCCGCTGCCCCTGCTCAAGACCTGCGAGGCCCTGGGCACCTCCCCCGCACGCACGCTGATGCTGGGCGACTCCAGCAACGACGCCCAGGCCGCGCGCGCCGCAGGCTGCCCCGTGGTGCTGGTCAGCTACGGCTACAACCACGGCCAGCCCGTGCGCCAGGTCGATGCCGACGGCTTTGTCGACGCGCTGACCGAGCTGGCCTGACCTGCCGGGGCTCGGTGCCGGTGTTGTTGAGAGAAGAATGAGGTTTGGCGGCGGTTAACGCACTTTGGTGGTGCGATTTATGTTTTTGCTAGAGTCGTCTGCTTTGCCATCCTGGCCGCGATCCGGCCACAGACAAGGAGGAAGCACGCCACATGCACGGACTGCACCTGACCGCCGATCTCTACCAATGCCAGGGCGACGCGCGCCACATGCTTGACGCCGACGCCATCGCCGCCCTGTGCCGCGCACAGACCGCGCAGGCCGGCCTGACCCTGGTGGAGGACCGCTGGGTCAAGTTCCCGGACTACCAGGGCCAGCCCGGCGGCGTCACCGGCACCGTGCTGCTGGCCGAATCGCACCTGGCCATACACACCTGGCCCGAGACCGGCTGCGTCACCGTCGATGTCTACGTCTGCAACTTCTCCGCCGACAACTCGGGCAAGGCCCGCGCGCTGATGGAGGGCGTGATCGCCGCCTACGCGCCGGGCCGCGTGGTGCGCCAGCACCTGATGCGCGGCGACATCGGTTCCGGCGCCCAGGCCACGGCGGCGGCCGATGAGGGCGATTGGGCGCTGGAGGCGCTCACGCCCCATGCGCGCTTTGGCTGGCGCGCCACGCGGCGCGAAACCGTGCAGACGCCCCATCAGGAACTGGAGCTGCTGCACACGCCGCAGTTCGGCAAGGTGCTGCGCCTGGATGGCCGCTTCATGACCTCCGAAGGCGAGGAATTCTTCTACCACGAGGCCCTGGTCCATCCCGCTGCCCTGGCCCACCCGGCGCCGCGCAAGGCGCTGATCCTGGGCGGTGGTGATGGCGGCGCGGCCGAGGAGCTGCTCAAGCACCCGTCCATGGAGCAGGTGGTGGTGGCCGAGCTGGACGAGGCCGTGGTCCAGGCTGCGCGCACGCACCTGCAGCAGGTGCACTGGGGCGTGTTCGATGACCCGCGCCTGCAACTGCGCATCGGCGATGGGATGGCCATGGTGGAGCGCACCGAGGAGCGTTTCGACCTCGCGCTCATGGACCTCACCGACCCCGACACGCCTGCCAGCGCGCTGTACTCCGACCAGGCCCTGGCGCGCATGAAGCGCGTGCTGGCGCCGGGCGGCGCCCTGGTGCTGCACCTGGGCAGCCCCGTCTTCCATGGCGAGCAGGTGGCGCGGCTGGTGGCCAGCCTGCGCGAGCGCTTTGCCATCGTGCGCTGCTACGGCCTGTACATCCCCCTGTACGGCGCCTACTGGGGCCTGGCCGTGGCCTCCGACACGCTGGACGCGGCGGCGCTGCCCCCCGCCCAGCTGCGCCAGCGCCTGGCCGAGCGCCGCCTGCCCGACCTGCGCTACTACAACGCCGAAGTGCACCCCGCACTGTTCGCGCTGCCCAACTATTACCGCGACCTGGTGCAGCCCGCGCCCCTGGCGGCGCTGCCCGCGCGCGCGGTCCGCGTCGCCTGAGCCCAGCCCGTTCTGGCAACGGTCCGAGCCCGGCCCGCCCTGGCCGGGCTGCGGTGGCAACTGCGTGCCCGGCAGGGCAAATTTGACACAGTGCTGCAATCTGGTGGCAAGTCTGCTGTAATGAAAAACGGCGGGAAGGCCTGTGCGCCCGCCATTTTTTCGGCCTCCCTGGTAAGTATTTCCGGGATATTGCGTGCTTGCAAGAACCATATCAACAGATAAGCGCCAGACGCCCTGTATCAAAATGACTGCTTCCCTTTCAAAAACAAGAATATCCGCGTCCAAATTCCATGATGATTCCTTGCTGCGGATTTGGAATTGGGCTTTGTTGGCGGGACTGGTATTGAGTTTCCCCCTGAGCTTTGTATTGCCGCAAAGCCTGAGCTGGGAAAATGGATTCCTGGAGAATATCCAGGCCGTGACCCTGCTGCTGGGCATGGTGGCGGCCCTGGTTGCGGCGCGGCGGCAAAAGGGCTCCCTTGCAGCGCCCCTGTGGTGGATCGCCTCCCTGTTCTGGCTGGCCTTTCTGGGGCGTGAACTGGCCTGGGGCGCGGCTTTCCTGCCCAGCCTGGAGGCTGGCAAGTGGGGGCCGGTGATCAGCTCCCAGGCGCTGTGGTACCGGCCCGCCGTCAAATGGGTGGTGGGGGCCATGCTGCTGCTGTGCTGCTATTGGTTTGTGCGCCATGGTGTCTGGAACAAGGTCATCAAGCGCCTGGTGCGCGAAAATGCGCTGCCGATATTCAGCCTGGCGATATTTGTCGCGGCCATGGTGATCTCCACCAATGCGGAAGGTCATGGCTTCATTGTCCTGCAGCAATGGTTTGATTATCAGGTGATCGTGCTGGAGGAGCTGGTGGAGACCTTTGGCTATATGGCACTGTGGCTGGCGCAGTGGGCGCTGGTCAGGTATGTTGCTGGCTGGCGGGAAGATATTTGAGCCGATATTGATCAAACCGGCCGCCTGCATATTCCCGGTGTAATGGGGCAGATTCAGGGGCCGGTAAGTCGCCAGTAAGACGCAATCGAGGAGCATGGCCGTTTTCCCCGCAGGTTTGCCGCTCTCGCGGCGGACCGACGGAGCCTGAAACGACAGAACGTGCCATCGCAATGCAAGCCTCCATCTACCAGGACGTGATAGGTATCCAGGCGGCGGGCCAGGCGTATTCCCTGGGTTCGCGCTTCCAAGAATGCAGCCAGCACCGTGCCGTGCGGCTGGAGACGATCTTCGAGCTGGTCATCCTCAAGTTCCGCGAGGACCTGCTGCAGGCGCTGGCCGAGGAGCCGCCAGGCCCCGCACGCCACCTGCGCGCCTACGTGCGCTGCGTCTGCGACCATGCCCTGTCCCGCCAGCGCGGCCAGAAGACGGCCGCACAGTTGCTGACCCGCGCAAGATTCCAGAACATATGGTTTGATTTCGTGGACGCGGCCTGCGCCGACGATCTGGTGTCCGAGGACATTGCCCTGCAATGCCGCGCCATGGTCGAGGACCTGTGGGTCATCCATGTGCTGGTCGAGCCCATGGCGCCGCAGCGCATCACCGGGATCAGGGAGCATTTGCTGTCCCTGTGCGGCAACGACGGAAACCATGAATCGCATCGCATTAATTGAGGACCATGCCAGGCTGGCCACGCTGGTCAGCCGCTCGCTGGCCAACTCCGGCATAGAGACCGATGTCTTCCACCAGATCTCCACGGCCTGGCTGGCCCTGCAGGACATCGACTACGGCGTGATCGTCATCGACCGCGGCCTGCCCGATGGCGACGGCCTGCAACTGGTGCAGCGCCTGCGCGCCGCGGGCCGCTCCACGCCCTGCCTGATGCTCACGGCCCGTGACGCACTCAGCGACCGCGTGGGCGGCCTGGAGGCCGGTGCCGACGACTACCTGACCAAGCCCTTTCCCATGGAAGAACTGATCGCCCGCGTGCGCGCCCTGCTGCGCCGCCCGGCCCTGGTGCAGGAGCTGGCGCCGCAGCTGGGCGACATCAGCATCAGCCCGCAGCAGGCCTGCATGCACTGCGCGGGCTCGGCCATCGCGCTGCCGCCGGCGGAGCTGCAGATCATGCTCAGCCTGGTGCGCAAGGCCGGCGCCACGGTGCGCCGCTCCACGCTGGAGGCGGCGGCCTGGGGCATGAGCAGCGTGGTCACGCCCAATGCCCTCGATGTGGCCCTGCACCGGCTGCGCCGCAAGCTGGCCGCGGCCGGCTCGTGCATGGAAATCGTCAACATCCGGGGTCAGGGCTATGCGCTTCGCGAACCTTTGCTGGCCCGGTAGCCTGCGCTCGCGGCTGCTGGCCGTCTATGGGTTGAGCATGGTGTTCAGCGCGCTGCTGGTCGGCGCGCTGGTGATCCTCGTCGCCAAGCCCTTCGACAGCTACGCGCTGCAGCGCGGCATGGGGCATGCGGCCGAGAAGCTGGCCGAATGGGTGAGCTTCGATGCCCGGGGCGTGCCCCAGGGTTTCAGCGAGCGCGAACTCAAGGCCTGGATGCTGACCAGCCTGGGCGAGGAAATGCAGCTGCGCATCACCGACGCCCGCGGCCGCGTGGTCTTCGCCCCCAACGGCGAAATGCAGCCGCTGACGCAGACCGGCCAGGGCTTCGACCCCGAGCTCAAGGCCTTTGCCTACGAGCGCGGCGGCGTGGTCATGCGCGCGGGCACGGCCACGCTGGTCCACGATGGCACGACGTGGCACGTGCAGATAGCCGTCAGCGACCGCATGGTGGACTGGCTGTGCGAATCGGTGGGCCTGCCCGCGCTGTGGCGCGGCATGGTGGCCATCGGCGTGGTCTTCCTGGTCGTGTTCCTGTTCTCCACGCACCGCACGCTGCAGCGCATGCTCAGGCCGCTGGGCGTGGCCGCGCAGGATGCGCAGCGCATCACCCCGCAGACGCTGGGCACGCGCCTGCAGCCCAAGGATCTGCCGCGCGAGTTCGCTCCCCTGGTCGAGGCCTTCAACCATGTGCTGGACCGGCTGCAGGCCGGCTTCAGGAACCAGCAGGAATTCCTGTCCATGGCCGCGCATGAGCTCAAGACGCCTCTGGCCCTGATGCGCGTGCAGATCGAGCTGGAGCCCGAGGACCGGCGCAGCCCCGAGCTGCTCAAGGACGTGGACCACATGGCGCGCCAGGTCCAGCAGCTGCTGCACCTGGCCGAGGTCTGCGAACACCAGCGCTACCGCATGGAAGACATTGCGCCGGCCGACATCATTGGCGAGGTCTGCGACTTCATGGCCCGCGCCTCCGAAAAATGCGGCGTGCACATCCACTGCGAGGTCAAGGACGATGCCCCTGCCTGGCGTGCCGACCGGGGCGCGCTCTTCGTGCTGCTCAAGAACCTGATCGAGAACGCCGTGCAGCACAGCCCGCAGGGCGCCACCGTCACCGTGAAGGCCTGCGGCCTGGGCTTTTCGGTGCTGGACCAGGGCCGTGGCGTGCCGCCCGAGGACCTTCCGCGCATCTTCGAGCGCTTTTGGCGCAGCAGCGAGCGGCGCGACCTGGGCGCAGGCCTGGGCCTGCCCATCTGCCTGGAGATTGCGCGCGCCCACGGCTGGACGCTCACGGCCCTGCCCGGTGCCACGGGGCTGGAGATCCAGGCGCGCTTTGCCGGGCCGGTGCAGGAGCCCGCGCAGCCGTTCAACCGCCCAGCAATGCCTTCTTGAGCTGCTCGTCGGCCGGGTGCGGGCCCAGCCAGATGCCCAGCAGCGCCTGGAAGAACTCGGGCTCCTGGAAGGGCGCGCCCTGGGCCTGGCCCTTGACGAAGACCTGGGCACCCTGGCCCGGCACCCAGTCCACCGAGAAGTTCTCGCCTGGCAGCAGCTTCTTGTGCTGCGTGAAGATGTCGCTCATGCGCAGCACGCCGGGCACCAGGCGCGAGAAGCGGGCGCGCTCCATGTTGTCCTCGATGCCGCGCGCGAACAGCTTGCCCAGCTCGGCCGAATCGATCTCGCGCAGCATGGTCACGCTCACGCGCTTGGGGCCGGGCAGGGCCGCGATCTCCTGCAGGCTGGCGGCCGGCTTTTCCAGGTACAGGCCGGCCGTGTAGACCTTGAAGATGGCCTTGTAGCGAATGCCCGCGCCATTGAGCTGCAGCGTCTGGCCGCCCACCCCCGCCTGGGCGGGATAGGCCACGCCCGCGACGGTGCGCGGCGGCTCCTGGGCTGTGGCGGCCAGCGGCATCGCCAGCGCCATGGCCAGGGCGGCTGTCTTCATCCAGCGGGGCAAGGCGGTCATGGTGTCTCCTGCGGGGGGCTGCGGCCCGGTTGCGGTTTGTTACGTCCGGGCGAGATGTTGTGGGGATTGGAGAGGGGTGGCAACAGGGTTTTCGCGGGCCGGTGGATGGCGCTGCTTTGGCGGCGTTTCCGCGCTGAGTCTCTTTGCAAGCCCCTGTCGGGGCGTTTCTTTTCGAGGCCGGGTTTCGGCCCGGCGGCCGACTCACTTTCTTGTCTCGCTACAAGAAAGTGAGCAAAGAAAAGCGCCCGAATGTCCGCGACCCCTTCGCTGCGCTGCGGGGCAGGCGCGGGCAGCGCGGACATACGGGGAGTGGGTGCGGGCCTTCGCTGCGCTCGGCCGGGTGGGCGAGAAGCCTTGGGCGTTTCAGCCCAGGACGTTCTTCAGCAGCGTCTTCTCCTGCTCCGTGAGGGCGGCGATGCATTCGTCGCCCAGGGCCTGCAGCAGCCGGGTGCTGTCGGCGTTGGCGATGTCCAGGCCCAGGCGCTTTTGCTGGGCTGCGGGCTGCGTGAAGTTCAGGCGCAGGTAGCTGCTGGTGCCCAGTTCCTGGCGGGCCGCCTTGACGGCCTGGACCTCCTGGGCGGCCATGACCAGGTCCAGCAGGGGCTTGACCAGGGTCAGCCCGCGCCGGGGCATGGCCACGGGGTCCTGGCCCTGCTGGGGGTTGGCGGTGCCTACGCTGATCATCACGATGTCGGCGGCCGGCCCCCAGAGCTGGCGGGCGGCCTGCAGGGCCAGCAGGTCGGGCGCGTTGGCGGCGAGTCCGCCGTCCACGAAGACATGGCCTGCTGCGGCGTGCGCGGGAAAGTAGGTGGGGGCGGCCGATGAGGCCAGCATGGCGTCCATCAGCGTCAGGCCCAGCCGGTCCCTGTCGGGCAGGGCGCCGCTGGCCAGCAGGTGCAGCTGCGATGAATTCCAGTTCACGGCGGGCAGCAGCAGCGGCACCTGCAGTTGCCCCAGGGCGGACTGCTCCGCTTGCGGCATGGCCTCCTTGATCGCTGCGCGCAGCGGGGCGCTGTCATAGAGCGCCTTGCCCATGGCCTGGCGCAGGCCGGGCAGCCATTTGGAGGGAAAGATGGCGGGGCCGTGGTCCAGCAGCAGTTGCTTGATGCGCGCGGGCTGGCAGCCGCTGGCCAGGGCGGTGGCGATGATTGCGCCGATGGAGGTGCCGGCGAACAGGTCCACTTTCTCCAGCAGGTCGCCGTTGCCGAATTCGCGGTGGATGCGCTCCAGCACATGGGCGCTGAACAGGCCGCGATAGCCGCCGCCCGACAGGCTCAGGATGACCCGGCGCCGGCGCAGGCCCTGGCGCACCGCGCTGGACAGGGGCGGTACGTCGAAGTCCATCACAGCGCGTGCACGGCAACGCCCCGGGCGGCGGCCTGCGTCAGGTAGAGGTTGGCGGGCTCGGTGTAGCAGACCTTGAGCAGGTCGGCCGTGGCGATGAGCAGCCGCAGGTCCTGCGCCAGGGGCGCCGTGCCCCGCGGGCCCTGGCTGTCCAGCGGCGCGAAGTTGCGCCATTCGATGAAGCGCTCCAGCACCTTGTTGTCCACGCTGGTCAGCATGGAGGCGCCTTCGGCCCGCAGGTTGGCATACAGCGCGTCGAGCAGGGAGAACCATTCGTTGCGGTCGCGCAGGTCATGGAATGCCTCGGCCACGGCCGCCTTGGCGATGGCCATGGACAGGTCGCTGACGATGCAGTCCAGCGGCCGGATGGTGGAGAACCACTCCAGGGTTGCGGGCTCCTGGTTCGCCATCCACAGCAGGCAGCGGGGACCCAGCAGGTAGCGGCTCATCGCGCGCGCCGGGCGGGTACGTCGATATCGCCGCGCGCCCCGGACATCTGCGCAGCGGACAGATCCACGGCCTGGCGCGGCAGCGGCAGGGACCGGCAGATGTCGGCCACCGTGCGGGGGGCGCGCTCGTTGGCGGACAGGGCCACCATGTGCTCCTCGCTGACGATCACGTAGCGCTTGCGGCCCTGGGAGATGAGGGCCACCCCGTCGTGATCGGCCTGTTTGAGCACCGCGCCGTACTGCGCCTTGAAGACCGAGATCGGCATGGGCGTGGTGTTGCGCGGCATGGCCGAGCCGACCTGATGGCTCAGGTCCCGCAGGGCGCGGTTCAGCGGGTCGCGTTCGCCCTCGGGCAAGGCAGCGTCGGTGCGGGCGGAGAAATGGGACGGCATGGTCGACCTTTCTGGTCAGGTTGTGCTGCCATTGTTGGTCAGGCTGACCAGGGTGTCAATTGTGGCCATGGCAGGCCCCTGCGGCGACCCCGCAAGGCGCCGGTCCGCACTTGTACCCAGCCGCGTCTGCGCTACACTTGCCCGCTATGTTCATTCATCGCATGTTCATTGCAGGTTGTGGAGACCGGGGAGCCTGGCCCTGGCGCAAGCCTGTCCAACTGAACAGCTGAAGCACCCGGGGCGCGACCCGGCGTGCACCCGAGGCCCTACGGGCCAATCGAATGAATCGGCGCAATCCATACGCAGCCCGCACCCACACCAGGTCTGCCAGCGCCACGCAATCCGGAGTCTTTCCCCGTGATCACCGAACTCGAATTCAAGAGCCTTGCTGCGCAGGGCTACAACCGCATCCCTCTGATGGTCGAGGCGTTTGCGGACCTCGAAACCCCCCTGTCCCTCTACCTCAAGCTGGCCCATGCGGGCGGTGACGGCAAGCACAGCTTTTTGCTGGAGTCCGTGGTGGGCGGCGAGCGCTTCGGGCGCTACAGCTTCATCGGCCTGCCTGCACGCACGCTGCTGCGCGCCAGCGGCTTCGGCGATGCGGCATGCACCGAGGTGGTGACCGATGGCCAGGTGGTGGAGACGGCCAAGGGCAATCCGCTGGACTTCATCGCTGCCTACCAAAAGCGCTTCAAGGTGGCGCTGCGCCCGGGGCTGCCGCGTTTTTGCGGCGGGCTGGCCGGCTACTTCGGCTACGACGCCGTGCGCTACATCGAGAAGAAGCTGGAAGATTCCTGCCCGCCCGATACGCTCAACTGCCCCGACATCCTGCTGCTGCAGTGCGAGGAAGTGGCGGTGATCGACAACCTGTCGGGCAAGCTGTACCTGATCGTCTATGCCAACCCCGGCGAGAGCGAGGCCTATACGCGCGCCAAGAAGCGGTTGCGGCAGTTGAAGGATCTGCTGCGCTACTCGGTCAGCGCGCCGCAGATCAAGGCCGGCGAGAGCCACCCGGCCCAGCGCAGCTTTGCCAAGGAAGACTACCTGGCGGCCGTGGAGAAGGCCAAGGAGCTGATCGCCGCGGGCGACTTCATGCAGGTGCAGGTGGGCCAGCGCATCCACAAGCGCTTCACGGCCAGCCCCTTGAGCCTGTACCGCGCGCTGCGTTCGCTCAATCCCAGCCCCTACATGTACTACTACCACCTGGGCGATTTCCATGTGGTGGGCGCCAGCCCCGAGATCCTGGTGCGCCAGGAGAACACGGACGAGGGCCAGAAGGTCACCATCCGCCCGCTGGCCGGCACGCGCCCGCGCGGCGCCACGCCCGAGGCCGACAAGGCCACCGAAAAGGAGCTGGTGGCCGACCCCAAGGAACGCGCCGAGCACGTGATGCTGATCGACCTGGCGCGCAACGACATCGGCCGCATCGCCAAGACGGGCAGCGTGAAGGTGACCGAGGCCTTTGCCGTGGAGCGCTACAGCCACGTGATGCACATCGTCAGCAACGTGGAGGGCATCCTGCGCGAGGGCATGGACAACATGGACGTGTTCAAGGCCACCTTCCCGGCCGGCACGCTGACGGGCGCGCCCAAGGTGCATGCCATGGAGGTCATCGACCAGCTGGAGCCCACCAAGCGCGGCATCTACGGCGGCGCCTGCGGCTACCTGAGCTTTGCGGGCGACATGGACCTGGCCATTGCCATCCGCACGGGCGTGATCAAGGACGGCACGCTCTATGTGCAGGCCGCCGCCGGCGTGGTGGCCGATTCCGTGCCCGAGATGGAATGGAAAGAGACCGAACACAAGGCCCGCGCACTGATGCGCGCGGCCGAGCTGGTGGAGGAAGGACTGGAATGAGCACGGACCGCGCCAAGCAGGCAATCGACCTGGTGCAGCACTGCACCGACATGCTGGATGTGCGCCGCAATGTGGATGCGCTGGACGATGTGCTGGTGCCGCTGCTGGTCACGCGCATGGGCTACATGCAGCAGGCCGCGCGCATCAAGGCCGATGCGGCCCAGGTGCGCGACGAGGGCCGCATCGAGGCCATCGTGCGCCGCGTGCGCGAGCGCACGGCCGCCGAGGGCGGCCAGCCCGACGTGATGGAGGCGGTGTACCGCCACCTCATGGAGGAATGCATTGCCTACGAGCACCGCGAGTTCGCGCGGCTGCGCGAGGGCGGTGCGCAGGACGATCGTTCCTAGCCCGGCAGCCAGCGCAGCGCATGGCGCGCTGCCACCCATTCCTCGTTGGTGGGCTCCACGCCCACGGTGACGGCGCTGCCGGTGGCCGAGATCACGGCCGCATCGCGCGCATTGGCCTCGGCGTCCAGCCGCAGGCCCAGAAAACCCAGGCCCTCGCACACGCGCCGCCGTATCTCGGCGCTGTGCTCGCCCACGCCTGCGGTGAACACCAGCAGGTCCAGGCCGCCCAGCACGGCGACCAGGGCGCCGATCTCGCGCACGATGCGCCGCACGTACAGGGCCAGCGCATCGCGCGCGCGCTCGGCCTGGGCATCTGCGCCCGACTCCAGCGGCAGCAGCACGCGCGGCTCGGACGAGGTGCCCGAGACGCCCAGCAGGCCGGACTCGTGGTACAGGATGCGGCCCACTTCCTGCAGGCTGAGCTTTTCGATTTCCATCAGGTAGATCACGGCGCCGGGGTCCAGCGCGCCGGTGCGCGTGCCCATCATCAGGCCGTCCAGCGCAGAGAACCCCATGGTGGTCGCCACGCTTTGCAGGCCCTGCATGGCGCACAGGCTGGCGCCGCTGCCCAGGTGGGCCACCAGGGTGCGCCCGCGCGCCAGGTCGCCATGGCGCTCGGGCAGGGCGGTGGCCATGTATTCGTAGGACAGGCCGTGGAAGCCGTAGCGGCGCAGCCCGCGCTCCCAGGCCGCGTGCGGCAGGGGCAGCAGTTGCTCGACCTTGGGCAGCGTGTGGTGGAAGGCGGTGTCGAAGCAGGCCACCTGCACCAGTTCGGGCCGCTCGCGCAGCAGGATGTCCATGGCCTCCAGCGCAAAGGGCTGGTGCAGCGGCGCCAGCGGGATGAAGGCCTTGAGATCGGCCAGCACGCCGGCATCTACGCGCACGGGCTCGAAGTAGCGGCTGCCGCCGTGCACCACGCGGTGGGCGACGGCGGCCACGCGGGCGCCGTCCAGCTGCGCCAGGCGCGCTGTGATGCGCTCGCGGATCAGCTGCAGCGCGGCGCGGTAGGGGTGGGCGGCATCCAGGGCAATGGCAAAGGGCGGCACGCCGCTCTCGCCGAAGTCGGGCGCGGGACCGCCGATGCCCTGGACCTTGCCGTTCCACAGCGGCTTGCGCGGCAGCGGGCGCTGGGCACCGTCGAAGACGGCGAACTTGATGCTGGACGAGCCGCAGTTGAGCACCACGACCAGTTCGCGGGCGGGGGAGGATGCGGTGTGGGCAGGGATCATGGCGGGGAGTTCCGGTAGCGGTGGGCCAGCAGCAGGGCGATGGCGCAGGAGGCGATGCGCGAGGCGCGGCTGTCGGCGCGGCTGGTCAGGATCACGGGCACCTTGGCGCCCATGACGATGCCGGCGCTGGCCGCCTCGCCCATGTACATGAGCTGCTTGGCCAGCATGTTGCCGCTTTCCAGGTCGGGCACGACCAGGATGTCGGCCTGGCCCGCCACGGGCGAATCGATGCCCTTGGTGCGCGCGGCGGCCATGGACACGGCGTTGTCGAAGGCCAGCGGCCCGTCGAGCACGCCGCCTTCGATCTGGCCCCGGTCGGCCATCTTGCACAGCGCGGCGGCGTCCAGCGTGGCCGGCATGTGCGGGCTCACGGTCTCCACGGCGGCCAGGATGGCGACCTTGGGCTCGGGCACGCCGATGGCATGGGCCAGGGCGATGGCGTTGCGCACGATGTCGGCCTTTTGCTGCAGGTCGGGCGCGAGGTTGATGGCCGCGTCGGTGACGATGAAGGGGCGCGGGTAGTGCGGCGTCTGCAGCACGAAGCAGTGGCTGACGCGGCGCTTGGTGCGCAGGCCGGCGGCGGCGGCCACCACCTCGGCCATGAGTTCGTCCGTGTGCAGGCTGCCTTTCATGATGGCCTCGACCTCGCCGCAGGCGGCCAGCTCGGCGCCGCGCGTGGCGGCGGCGTGGCTGTGCGGCACGTCCTCGATGCGCAGGCCGCCCAGGTCCAGCCCGTGCTCGGCCGCCACGGCCTCCAGCCGCGCGCGCGGGGCCACCAGAACGGGGTCGATCAGGCCTTCGCGGCGCGCGTCCAGCGCGGCCGAGAGGCTGGGCTCGTCGCAGGGATGGACCACGGCCACGCGGATGGGCGGCAGGCCGGCCACATGAGCCAGCAGCCGCTGCAGGCCGTCGCGTCCACCGGCTTCCAGGCGGATCTCGGGCAGGCTGGTGCGCTGGCGCTCGATGTGGCGCGCAGGCGCATGCACGGTGGCCTGGCCCTCGATCACGGCGGCGCCATGCTGGTTGGTGCAGGCCACGGCCAGCGTGACCTGGCGCTGCTCGGCCTGCTTGGCCAGCACCTCCACGCGCACGGTCAGCCGGTCGCCTGCGGCCAGCGGCGCCAGAAAGCGCAGCGTCTGGCCGACCAGGGTGGTGCCGGGGCCGGGCAGGCGCGTGCCCAGCACCGAAGCCAGCAGCATGCCGCCCCACATGCCGTGGGCGATCAGGGCCGTGTCGTCATCGTCGGCGCCGGCAACCGTGCCAGCACCGGCACCGGCACCGGCACCAGCGCCAGCGCCAGCGCCGTCGGCCACGGCCGCGCCCGACAGGGCGGCGAACAGGCGCAGGTCCTGGGTGCTCAGCGTGCGTTCCAGGCTGGCGCTGTCGCCCACGCCCAGTTCGTCAAAGCTGTGGTTGCGCAGCAGGGCCAGGTCTTCGGGCGGCAGGGCCGCATCGGAATCAGGGGAGAGGTTCATCGCTTTTTCCGGGGGCTGGGGTGTGCGCGGCTGGCCTGGGCGCGTGCGGGGCGCTTGGCGGCAGGCGTGGAGTCGGGAACAGGTGCGGGCTTGGGGGCCTGTTCAGGAGCTGCTGCAGGAGGGAGCACAGGGGCCGCAACAGGAGCCGCAACAGGAGCGGTCAGAGGCGCCGTCAAAGGTGCGGGTTCAGGCTCGGCCACCGAGGCTGGCGCGATGGCCGGGGGCCGCTCGGCCTGCTCTTTTGCCTGCCTGGACTCGGCCGCCTCCAGCGCCTGCACGAAATGCCCCATGGCCTGCAGCAGGCGCTGGTGCTCGGCATCGCTGAGGTTGCCGCCCTGGTTGGCCAGCTCGTCCACCGTGGTCATGCCCCAGCGGATGTCGGCGGCGGGCGAGGCAGCCAGCAACCGGGGGATGGCGGCCATGGCGGCGTCGGGCTCGCGCTGCATCAGCAGGGCCTGGCGGCGCACGATGCGGCGGAACTGCGCCATGTCGGGCGGCACGCCGCCCAGGTGGTCCTGCAGCAGCCGCCAGGCGTGGCGGAAGTGGCGCTCATCGGCCTCGCCGCGTGCGCGCAGCACGTGGAACAGGGCGCGGATGACGGCCTCGTACAACCCGCCCTGGGCCACGCTTTCGTGCAGCCGCGCCAGCTCCTGGCGCATGTACTGGCAGTGCTCGGGCGATTCGCCGGGGTGCGGGCGCGGCGGGCCGTCGTCCTGCCGGCTCTGGCCGGCCAGGGCCTGGACCAGGGGCGAGCCATAGATGGCGTGGAACAGCCGCGCCTGCATGGCATCGCGCTGGTCCCGGTAGGTGTCGAGCAGATGCACCACGGCCTGCGACATGGCCTGCTGCGCCTTCAGGAAGGGGTTGTCGGGCTCGACGGGGTGGCGGTCCTCGCGCGCATGCTCGGCGGCCTGGGCCACGACGGGTGCCAGCGGGTGCGAGTCCGACCAGCATTCATAGCCCACGCGCAGCGGGTGCATGGCCTGCAGCCAGCGCGCAGACAGCGGCGTGGACAGCGCCTGCACCCAGGGCTGCACGGTGTTGCGGTACAGGGCCAGGTTGATTTCGGAGACGCGCGCGGCAGCGGCGAAATGGCGCTCGCTTTCGGGGTCGGGCCGGACGATGGAGCGCACCTCGGCCAGGTCGCTGCGGCGGATCTTCATCAGGTAGGCGTCGTCGGTCAGGTCCTGCGCCGGCACACCGGCCGGGCGGTCGGCGATCTCGGCGCGGTAGATGCCGGCGGGCAGCAGGTCGATGATGTCGATGTGCGCCGCGAACTCGCGGTGCTCCTTGCGGCCCACGGCGCCCGAGACAAAGATGCCCAAGTGGCCGATGCTGTCATGCGTAGCGAAGACGATGGTCTGGTCGTGGGCGGCAATGTCCTCGTCGTCGCGGTACAGGTCGGTGATCCAGCCCAGGGCCTGGCCCGGCGGCGTGATGTTGTCACCATGCGAGCAGAACACCACGATGGGCGAGCGGATGTTGCGCAGGTCGATGCGCACGCCGTCCGAGGTCGTCAGCTCGGCCGTGGCCAGCCGGTTGCCGATGAACAGGTTGTCCACGATGTACTGCATCTCGCGGCCTTCCAGGAAGACATAGCCGCCCCAGTACTTCTCGAAGCCCAGGTAGCGCGGCCCCTCGGTGTCCACGTCGGCATAGACCTGGTACTGCTTTTCCCACAGCGTGTTGGCCGGGTTGAGGTTCTCGAAGTTCTGCACCAGCCATGCGCCGTCGAAGCGGCCCGCGCCCAGGTCGCTGGTCAGCGCCGTCATCCAGCTGCCGCCCATGAGGCCGCCGCCGTAGCGCATGGGGTTGTCGCCGGCCCAGTACGACAGCGGCGCACCGGCCACGATGATGGGGCCGAACAGCTCGGGCCAGACGGCGGCCGTCATGAGGATCTGCCAGCCGGCCTGGCAGTTGCCGATGACGGCGGGCTTGCCCCGGCTCTCGGGGTGCAGCTCGGCGACCTTGCGCACGAATTGGGCCTCGGCGCGCATCACGTCCTCGACGGTCTGGCCGGGCACGGGGTCGGGCAGGAAGCCCACGAAGTAGCAGGGATGGCCGGCCTTGAGCGCGGCGCCGATCTCGCTGTCGGGCTTGAAGCCGCCGATGCCGGGGCCGTGGCCCGCGCGCGGATCGACGACGATGAAGGGGCGCTTGGCCGGGTCGATGACCGTGCCCTCCATGGGCGCGATGCGTGCCAGGCCGTAGTTGACGGGGCGCGGCAGGTCCAGGCCCGACATCACGATCTCGGCCCGGAAGCTCAGCACATTGGGCACTTCCTCGGCCAGATGCTCGCGGTACTGGTTGCCACGCTGGCGCCGGATGTCGGCATACAGCAGCGAGCGCTGCCAGGCATCGGTGGCGTATTGCGCGGCTGCCTGCGACAGCTTCATCGGATCGCCCCACATCCCTCCCACGTCCACGGTGACGTGGCTCTGCAGGTTCTCGTTCATCTGGCCCACTCCTTTACCGGCATGTCATGCCCTGCTCGCAGATTGCGTGTGATTGCGTGTGGCTGGGTGCGGATGGCCGCCCCGCGCCCATGCGGCCCCGAACCTGCGGGACCGCGTGGCGGCTTCCTTGGGGGCCGTCAGCCCTGGGCTGTGGCGTCGCGGGCCGTTTCGGCGGCGGCTGCCGCAATGGGCTGCTGCGCCGCATGGGCGGGCTGGGCCACGGACTGCACGGCCGAGGTCCAGCGGGCGAGCAGGTCGCTCCACGGCACGGCGGTGTCGGCTGCGCCCTGGGTGCTGTTGCCCAGCGTGGCTGCCACCTGTTGCTGCCAGTCGTGCACGGCCTGCTGCACGCCCTGGGCCAGGGTGATCTGGCTGGCCATGGCGGTCTGGGCCAGGGCCTGGGCATGGCCCATGCGCAGATGGGCGTGGCGCCAGAAGGCCTGGGCGGGCAGGGTGGCCAGCTCCTGCCAGCTGCTGGTCTGCTGCACGCCCTCGATCTCGCTGCCGGTCTCGGCGATGCGCTCGGGGCCGTTGCGTGCGGCATGCTCCAGCCACTGTTGGCCGCTTTCCTGCAGCAGCCGGCTCAGGTGCAGCTGCAGTTCAAGCTGTGCCTTGAGCAGATGGAGGGGAATGGTCTGTGCGCTCATATGAAACTCCTTGCTGGTTGAGATGGAAAGATGCCTTGGCGGCGGGAACGAAATCAGGCCATCTGGCTGATGGTCTTGCGAAAACGGGTGAGCGTGAGGGCGAACAGCACGGAGCCGATCGCGGCCAGCGCGAGGAAGGGCTTCCAGACCACGTCCAGCCCCGCTCCGCGGTAGAGGATGGCCTGCGACAGCTCGACAAAGTGGGTGGTCGGCGCGGCCAGCATGATGTTCTGCACCAGCTCGGGCATGCTCTCGCGCGGCGTCATGGCGCCCGACAGCAGCTGCAGCGGCAGCAGCACGAGCACCAGCAGCATGCCGAACTGTGGCATGTTGCGCGCCAGCGTGGCAAGGAAGATCCCCAGCGACGTTGTGGCGAACAGGCACAGCGCGGCCCCCGCCAGGAACAGCGGCAGCGAGCCTTCGATGGGAACGCCCAGGGCGCCGCGCACCACGAGGTTGAGCGAGGCAAAGGCGGTGACCAGCACGACCAGTCCCATGGACCATATCTTGGCCAGCATGATCTCGGTCGGTGTCACCGGCATGACCAGCAGGTGCTCCACCGTGCCGTGCTCGCGCTCGCGGATCAGGGCCGCGCCCGTGAGGATGATGGACAGCATGGTCACGTTGTTGATGATCTGCATCAGCCCGCCGAACCAGACCTTGTCCAGCGCCGGATTGAAGCGCGCGCGCACCACCAGGTCCACGGGCAGGGCGGTGGCGCCCCGAAAGCGCCGCACGAACTCGCTGACCTCGGCCGTGACGATCTGCTGCACATAGCTGTTGCCCGTGAAGGCCTGGCTCATGCGCGTGGCATCCACGTTCAGCTGCAGCTCGGGGGCGCGGCCCGCCAGCACGTCGCGCTGGAAGTTGGGCGGGATGTTGAGCACGAAGGTGTAGGTGCCCGAGTCCATGCCCGGGTCCATCTGCGTGCGGTCAATCATGGCCGGCGGCGCGAACTGCGGCGGATAGAAGGCGCCCGCGATGCGCTGCGACAGCGGCGAGCCGTCCTCGTCCACGATGGCGATGGGCGCGTTGTGCAGGCTCTCGGGCATGGCCGTGGCCGCCGTGTAGATGGAGACCGTGAACACATAGGCGATGAGCACCAGCAGCACGGGGTCGCGCCACAGGCTCCACAGCTCCTTGACGCCCAGCCGGTAGATGTTGGAGAAAAGGCGGGTGCGCATGTCAGCTCTCCTGCTTTCTGGTCAGTGCAATGGCCAGGCCCAGGATCACCGGCACGGACAGCAGCAGCGGCCCGAACGAGCCGGCCAGCTCCCGAAATCCCAGCGCCTTGCTGAACACGCCGCGGCTGATGGCGATCATGTGGCTGGCCGGATAGACCTCGCCGATGATGCGGCCCGCCCCCTCCAGCGAGGACACGGGATCGACCAGGCCCGCGAACTGCGTGGTGGGGATCAGCGTGCCGATCAGCACCAGGAACATCGAGGCGATCTGGCTGCGCGTCAGCGTGGAGGCCAGCAGGCCGAAGCCCGTGGAGGCGCCGCTGAAGATCAGCGCCGCCAGGGCCAGCGTGGCAAAGCTGCCCGTCACGGGAACGCCGAACAGGGTGACGGCCATCAGGCACATCAGCAGGAAGTTCAGCATGGCCAGCACCACATAGGGCAGTTGCTTGCCCAGCAGGAATTCGGTGCGCGTGACCGGCGTGACGTAGAGGTTGGTGATGGAGCCGCTTTCCTTCTCGCGCACCACGGCCAGCGCCGTCAGCATGGCCGGCAAAAGCAGCAGCAGCAGGGGCATGACGGCCGGCACCATGGCCGGCAGGCTGCGCACGTCGGGGTTGTAGCGAAAGCGCGTCTGGATGTCGATGAGGCCGGCTGGCGTCACACCCAGGCGCTCGCGCGCCTGCTCGGTCAGCCAGTGCTGGTGGATGCCCTGCAGGTAGCCGCGCACGGTCTCGGCGCGCGTGGGCATGGCGCCGTCGAACCAGGCGCCCACCTGCACGGAGCCGCCGCGCAGCACATCGCGCGCAAAGCCCGGCGGGATCTCGATGGCCAGGGTCAGCTCGCCGCTGCGCATGCGGCGGTCCAGTGCGTCGTAGTCGGTCAGCGGCGGCTGCTCGATGAAGTAGCGCGAGCCCGACAGGCTCATCGCATAGCTGCGGCTGATGGTGGTCTGGTCGCGGTCCAGCACGGCAAAGCGCAGGTCCTCCACGTCCAGGCTGATGCCGTAGCCCATCACGAACATCAGGATCAGCGAGCCCACCAGGGCCAGCGTGGCGCGCACCGGGTCGCGCTGCAGCTCCAGCGCTTCGCGCCAGACATAGCTGAGCATGCGCTGGGCGCTGAAATGGCGGTGGCGCGCAGTGTGCGTTTCCACGGCAGCGGGGGCGGCTGGCGCGGCCTGCTGTTCCTCGGCCGGGGCTTCGCCGCCACCGGCCTCGACCAGGTAGCCGATGAAGGCTTCCTCCAGCGTGGCCGCGCCGCGCTTGGCCACCAGGCGCGCGGGCGTGTCGCTGTCCAGCACCTTGCCCGCATGCATCATGGACATGCGGTCGCAGCGCTCGGCCTCGTTCATGAAGTGGGTGGAGATGAAGATGGTCACGCGGTCGCGCCGCGACAGCTCCACCAGCAGGCGCCAGAAGCCGTCGCGCGCCACGGGGTCCACGCCCGAGGTGGGCTCGTCCAGGATGAGCAGCTCGGGCTTGTGCACCATGGCCACGGCCAGCGACAGGCGCTGGCGCATGCCCAGCGGCAGGGCGGCCGGCAGGCTGTGCTGCGCGGCCTGCAGGTCAAAGCGCTGCAGCATCTCGGCCACGCGCGCGGGAATGTCCGCCTCGGGCACGCCGAACAGGCGCGCGTGCAGCACCAGGTTCTGGTGCACGGTCAGCTCGCCATACAGCGAGAACGCCTGGGTCATGTAGCCCACGCGGCGGCGCGTGTCGATGTCGCGCGGGTCCACGGGCTGGCCGAACAGCCAGGCCTGGCCCTCGCTGGCCGGCAGCAGGCCGGTCAGCATCTTCATGGTGGTGCTCTTGCCGCAGCCGTTGGAGCCCAGGAAGCCGAAGATCTCGCCGCGGCGGATGCGGAAGGACACATGGTCCACGGCGACGAAGTCGCCAAAGCGCATGGTCAGGTCCCTGGCCTCGATGGCGATGTCGTCCTCGCCGCCCTCGGGCAGGGGGGCAATGGTCACGGGCGCATGGCCGCGCTTTTTCTCTTCGGGCAGCAGGGCGATGAAGGCCTCTTCCAGCGAGCGGCTGTCCGTGCGCTGCAGCAGCTCGGCCGGCGTGCCCGTGGCCAGCACGCGGCCCTCGTCCATGGCCACCAGCCAGTCGAAGCGCTGGGCCTCGTCCATGTAGGCCGTGGCCACCAGCACGCTCATGCCGGGGCGCTGGCGGCGGATGCGCGCGATCAGGTCCCAGAACTGGGCGCGCGCCAGCGGGTCCACGCCCGTGGTGGGCTCGTCAAGAATGAGCAGGTCGGGGTCGTGGATCAGCGCGCAGCACAGGCCCAGCTTCTGCTTCATGCCGCCCGACAGCTTGCCGGCCGGCCGCTCCAGGAATTTGCGCAGGCCCGTGGCCTGGGTGAGATCGTCGATGCGACGGCGCCGCTCGGCCGCGTCATGGCCGAACAGGCGCGCGAAGAACTGCAGGTTCTCCTCCACCGACAGCGTGGGATAGAGGTTGCGCCCCAGGCCCTGCGGCATGTAGGCCACGCGCGGGCAGACGGCCTCGCGGTGCCGGCGCTGGGCCATGTCGCCGCCCAGCACCTCGACGCTGCCTTCCTGGATCTTGCGCGCCCCGGAGATCAGCGCCATGAGGCTGGACTTGCCCACGCCGTCCGGCCCGATCAGGCCGACCATGCGGCCTTCGGGAATGTCCAGATCGATGCCCGCCAGCGCCTCGACCTGGCCATAGCGCTGGTGCACGCCCTTCAGGCGCACGACCCAGCCGCTGGCATGGGGCGTCGTGCTCTCGCTCATTGCGCGGGCTGGGCTGGCAGCTTGATGGCCAGGTTGGCGGGCCACTCATGGCTGGCATCGGTGCGCAGCCAGGCCATGCCGGGCACGCCGGTCTTGACCTGTTCCAGATGGCGGCGCAGCAGCTCCGGCGGGATCTGGGCGCGCACGCGGAACATCAGCTTCTGGCGCTCGCTGGCGGTCTCCACGGTCTTGGGCGTGAACTGGGCCTGGCTGGCGACGAAGGAGACGCGGGCCGGGATCACGTACTCGGGCGCGGCGTCCAGCACCAGGCGCACCTCGCTGCCCAGGGCGATGCGGCCGGCTGCAGTTTCCGGCACGAAGAAGGTCATGTAGACATCGGACAGGTCCAGCAGGTTGAGCACGCGCCCGCCTGCGCCCAGCACTTCGCCGGGCTGGGCCACGCGCAGCTGCACGCGGCCGTCGCGCGGGGCCTTGAGCACGCCGTCGTCGATGTCGGCCTGCACGCGCGCCACCGTGGCCGTGGCCGCCTGCACCTGGGAGCGCACGCCCACCACCTGGGCCTCGGCCGCCTTCACGGCGGCCTGGGCAGCGGCGGCCTGGGCACGCGTGGCGGCCAGCGCCGCCTCGCTGCCGCGCACGCGGGCGCGGTCGTCATCGAGCTCCTGCACCGAGGAGGCGCCCTCGCGCGCCAGCGTTTCCGAGCGCTTGAAGCGGCGCTGCGCGGCGTCCACCTCGGTCTCGCGCTGCACGATCAGGGCCTGGGCGGCGGCCAGGTCGCTGCGGCGCAGCGTGACCTGGGCCTCGGCCGCGGCCACGCTGTGCTCGGCCTGCTGGCGCATGGCGTCGGCTTCCTGGCGCTGGGCGCGCAGGGTGTCGATCTGCATGCGCGCCACGGGCTGGCCGGCCTGCACGAAGTCGCCCTCGCGCACCAGGATTTCCTCCACGCGGCCGGGCAGCTTGGTGGAGATGTCGATCTCGGTGGCCTCGACACGGCCGTTGCTGCCGACGAAGCCCTCGCCCGGGCCCTTGGGCGTGAAGGTCTTCCAGGCCCACCAGGCCACGAGGGCCAGGACCGCCACGGCGGCGATCGGCACGATCTTGTTCTTCAGAGAGGTGTTCTTGTCCATGGGCGGGTCCGGAGGCTTCAGGAATTCGGGGGATCGGCAGGCGTGGCCGGCAGGGTGGCGGGCAGCGCGGCAGGTTCGGCGCCGCTGCCGCCGCCCAGGGCGGCATACAGGCCCACCTGGCTGGACAGCAGGGCGCGCCGCGCCTGCACCAGTTGCTGGCGTGCGGCCAGCAGGTCGCGCTGGGCGTCCAGCACCTCCAGGTAGGCGGCCGAGCCGTTGTCGTAGCGCAGCTGCGCCAGCCGCGCACGCTCGGCCTGGGCCTGCACGGCGGTGCGCTGCACGGTGATCTGCTCGGACAGCCAGCGGCGCGCGGCCAGGCCGTCGGCCACCTCGCGGAAGGCGGTCTGGATGGCTTTCTCGTACTGGGCCACGGCCATGTCGCTGCGGATCTCGCCCAGCTCCAGGTTGGCGCGGCGCCGGCCGCCGTCGAAGATGGGCAGGGACACCGTGGGCACGAAGGCCCAGGCGCGGCTGCCGCCGTCGAACAGGCCGTCGAGTTCGGCGCTGGCCGTGCCCCAGCGGGCCGTGAGCGCAATGCGCGGGAAGAAGGCGGCGCGCGCCGCGCCGATCTGGGCCCGGGCCGCGCGCAGCTGGTGCTCGGCGGCGGCAATGTCGGGCCGCGCCGTGAGCAGTTCCGAGGGCAGGCCCGGCCGCAGCTCGGCCAGCACCAGGGCGTCGTCAAAGGGTGCGGCGGCGGGCAGCGGGCCCGGGTGGGCGCCGACCAGCTGGGCCAGGGCGTGCAACTGCTGCGCGCGTGCCAGCTCCAGCTGGGCCAGCAGGGCCTGGGCCTGGGTCAGCAGGGTCTGGACCTGGGCCAGCTGCAGGCGCGAGCTGGCGCCCACGGCCTCGCGGCGCGTGAAGATGCGAAAGGATTCCTGGCGCGTGGCCAGCGTCTCGCGCGCAATGGCCACGCGCTCGTCCAGCTCGCGCAGGCCCAGGTAGCCGTCGGCCACCTGGGCGATCAGCGCGGTCTGCACGGCGTGGCGGCCCGCATCGCTGGCCAGCCAGGTCTGCAGGGCCGCGTCCTTGAGGCTGCGCACGCGGCCCCACAGGTCCAGCTCCCAGCTGCTGAAGCCGACCTCGGCGCGGTACTCGCCGCTGACCACGGAGCGGCCCGAGAGGTTGAGGTCGCCAGGCACGCGAGCCCGCGCGGCCTGGCCGCCCACGCCAATGGCCGGGAACAGCTCGGAGCGCTGGATCTGGAAGGCCGCGCGCGCCTCTTCGGCGCGCAGCGCGGCCACGCGCAGGTCGCGGTTGTGCTCCAGCGCGGTGGCGATGAGCTGGCGCAGCGCGGGGTCGGTGAAGTACTCGCGCCAGGGCAGGCCGGCGGCGGCGACACCCTGGGCGCCCGCCTGCAGATGGGCAGGCCAGGCCTCGGGCGTGGGCAGGGGCGGCGGCTCGTGCGGCGGCGCCAGGGAGGCACATCCCGCCAGGGCGGTGGCCAGTGCGGCTGCCAGCGCGGCGGCGGCGGTTCGGGGGAATGGGAGGGTCATCTGCAGTGCTGCGGGGTGCCGGTGCGGCAGCCGCTAGTTGAGGATGTGGTGGCCGCCATCGACATACAGCGTGCAGCCCGTGATGGCGCGCGCCCCGTCCGAGGCCAGGAAGGCGCACAGCGGCCCCACGTCGTCGGGCCGCAGCTCGCCGGCAATGGGCGAGCGGCGCACGCTGTCGGCCACGAGTTCATCGAACGCGGCAATGCCCGAGGCCGCGCGCGTGGCGATGGGCCCGGGCGAGACGGCATTGACGCGGATGCGCGAGGGGCCGAGCTCGGCCGCCAGGTAGCGCGTGGTGGACTCCAGCGCGGCCTTGACCGGGCCCATGATTCCGTAGTGCGGCATGACCTCGCTGGCGCCCAGGTAGCTCAGCGTCATGAGGCTGCCGCCGCTGGCCGCCATCAGCGGCTCGGCCAGGTGCGCCATGCGGATGAAGGAGTGGCAGGAGATGTCCATGGCCAGCGCAAAGCCCTCGCGGGAGCTGTCCACCACGCGGCCCTGCAGGTCCTTGCGCGGGGCGTAGGCCACGGCGTGCAGCACGAAGTCCAGCCGACCCCAGCGCACGGCGGCGGCATCGAACAGCGCGCGCATCTGCTCGTCGTCGCCCACGTCCAGCGGCATGCGCAGCTCGGCACCGATCTCGTCGAGCAGGGGCTCCACATGCACACGGGCCTTGTCGTTCTGCCAGGTCGCGCCGATCTCGGCGCCCGCCGCATGCATGGCCCGGGCACAGGCCCAGGCAATGCTGTCGCGGTTGGCGATGCCGACGATCAGGCCCTTTTTGCCAGCCAATAGCGTCATCTCGAATGCTCCAGATCAGAAGGACTGCCGGGAAACAGGCCGCCTTGGGGCGGCTTCGTCAGGAATCACGGGGCATGGCGCGGCATTGCCGACATATGCGCCACGGCGAATGTTTGTATTTCCTGTGACTACGAAGCTTTTGATAGCTTGTTTTGATGCATGCAAATCAAAGGTTTGCATGCCAATATCGTCTCCTGGTCTTTTTCATTCTATCTATGTTGCACTGCAGCGACCGATTTTGGCGATGCCGTTTCGTTATATCGATGCAGTTCACTCCATAGTCTTGACTCAGGTCAAAGAGAGCGGCGTCACTGAGATGATGTCGCTTGCCGCCGGTCGCTTTGCCCAGTAGAGCAATGGTGTCTTCTTGCGCCAACAGCCGAACATTGCCTGTATTGGCCGGATTTCAATGAATACAAGGTATTCACACCATATTGGTGCACGGGAGGTAAAGAAAACCGGAAATCTGCCGATGGTCCATGAACAGAGAAAATCCCCTGCCTGCAAAAACCTGGGCCGCCACATTCAGTCAGGACCAGACCGAAGGAAGACGATCAATCCATGACCAGCATTTCCTCCACCGGCGCCAGCTTTGCCGCCAGCGCTGCGGGCATGCGGCCCACGGTGTCCGTGAGGTCGTCAGCGACCACGGCAGCTGCTGCACCCGCCGACCCGGGCACGCAGGTCACGCTGGGCCAGTCCGCAGGGTCCAGCGTCATCTATGCCAAACCGCAGCCCGTGGAACCGGGCCAGTTCAGGCTGACCCGGGCCTGGGCCTCGCAAGACAGGGACGACATCAGCACCCTGATGGCACGCAACCTGGGCCTGGGCCCGTCGGCCAGCCTGGCCGACCGCTGGCGCGGCCTGGGCGGCGCCCTGCTGTCGCGCTTTGCGGCCACGCCGTCGGACTACCAACAGACGGTGGCGGAGTACCAGGCGCCCACGGCGGCCGACTCCGTCGCAGGCAGCGCGGATGCGCAGGCCCTGGACAGGTCCGCACTGAGCGATGTGTCCGTGGGCGCTGCCACCGTGAGCCTGAAGATCCGCACGCAATCGGGCCAGACCGTGGAGCTGCGGATTGCCACGAACGACGGCAGCGAAGCGGGCAGCAGCAGCGGGCTGCGGGTCGAGGTCAAGAGTTCCGGCACCTTGAGCCAGGCCGAGAGTGCGGCCATTGCCCAGCTGGCCGACGGGCTGGACGAAGCGCTGGAGGGCCTGGGAAAGCCGGGCAAGCCCCAGCTGGAACTGGGCAAGCTGATGGACTTCGACCGCAGCGTGCTGTCCGGCCTGGACCTGGACATCAAGAACCCCAAGCCTTCGCAGCCCCTGTCCTCGTTCAGCCTGCATGTGGGCGCCGATGGCCGATCGGTGGCGATGAAGGGCGCGGCGGGCGAGCTGGCCGTCAACCTGGAGGCCGATGCCCCCGTGGGCGCCAGTGCTTCGCAGCGCCAGGCGGCGCTGGACCAGCATCTGAAGCGCTTTGATGCCGCCGCGCAGCGCGGCCGTGCGGATGCGGCGCTGGTGGACATGTTCAAGAGTGCCTTCAGTCAGCTGCACAACGCGCAGGCGCCGGCCGCGCCGGGCGCCATCGCCGCACTCTCCGGGCTGGAGCGTTCCGTGCAGTCCCTGCAAAGCGGCCTGGCCGATTTCCAGGCCAGCTTCAGCGGTGATTTCGAGAACACCAATGAATTCGGCGCCGTGACCGAAATCGGCCGCGCCGAGTACCAGGTGGGCCAGAGGACCACCCGGCAGTCCCGCGGCACGGAGGGCGAGTCGATCGCCCAGGTGGTGAGCGAGTCCCTGAACGCCGAGTCCAAAAAGGCGCGCAACCGCAGCATGCTGGATTTGCAGTCGGGCAACTATGACCTGACCAAGGTGCAGGACAGCCGCACCATCACCACGCTGATCGAGACAGCCGGCAAGCAGGTCACCGGCGCGCTGCGCAAGACGCAAGAGCGCCAGATGCAGACGTGGGACCAGCTGGTGGAGCACCGCACCCAGCAGCACCGCGAAACGCCCGGCGGGCGCAGCTTCACTGAGCAACTCGCGCTGAGGTAGTCGCGCTGAGATAGTCGCGTTGAGGTAGTCGCGTTGAGGTAGTCGCGTTGAGGTAGTCGCGGCGCGGGCCGGGCCGCGTGTCGTCGTTGTGTCACAAAACTTCCGTATAAGAAGTTTTTTTGAACAAGACATGACAACGGCCCGCGCGTTCATGACCGAATTTCATCTTGCCGTCATCCAGGGCGGAGCCTCTCAATGAACGCGCGCCGTGCTTTGGCGGCGGGGCTGGCGGCGCTGCTGCTGGCGGCCGTGGGCGGCGGCATCTGGTACTCGCGCACGGCCCTGGTGCAGGACCGCCAGGCACAGCTGACGCAGCAGCAGTCCGTGACGACGCGCGGCCTGATCGGCTCCGAGAAGGAAGCCTTCTTCCAGGACGAGCGCGTGCGCGACGTGCTGGCGCGCCACGGCGTGACGGTGACGGTGCAAAAGGCCGGCTCGCGCAGCATTGCCAACAGCTACGACCCCAAGCAGTACGACTTCGGCTTTCCCTCGGGGGCGCCGGCTGCGGCCCAGCTCAAGGCGGCGGCCAGGGCCGGCACGGTCTATACGCCGTTCTACACGCCCATCGTGTTCGCCAGCTGGCGGCCCATTGCCGAGATCCTGATCGCCAATGGCGTTGTGCAAAAGCAGGGCGACTTCTTTTACGTGACCGATCTTCCCGCCCTGCTGGCCATGGCCGGCAAGGGCACGCGCTGGCGTGACCTGAAGGCCTCCGGCGCCTTTGCCACCGGCAAGGCCGTGCTGCCCGCCAGCACCGATGTGCGCAGCTCCAACAGCGCGGCCATGTACCTGGCGCTGGCCAGCTATGTGCTCAACGGCCAGCAGGTGGTGCAAAGCCCGGCCGACCTGGAGCGCGTGCTGCCGCAGGTGGCGCCGCTGTTTTTGCGCCAGGGCTTCCAGGAAAGCTCGTCGGCCGGCCCCTTCGAGGACTACCTGGCCCTGGGCATGGGCAAGGCGCCGCTGCTGGTGGCCTATGAATCGCAGCTGGTGGAGTTCCTGCTGCGCCACCCGCAGCGCAGGAGCGGCGAGATGGTGATGCTCTACCCGCAGCCCACGCTGTATTCCAAGCATGTGCTCGTGCCCTACACGCCTGCGGGCGATCGCGTGGGCCAACTGCTCGAATCCGATCCGCAACTGCGCGCATTGGCGCAGGAATACGGCTTTCGCACCGGCGGCGACACGCACGGGCCCGAGCGCTGGGCCGGGCAGGGCGTGCAGGCGCCCGCGCAGCTGGTGGATGTGATCGAACCGCCCAGCCAGGAGTGGCTGGAGCGAATGATCGTGGACATGGAGCAGCGCTTCAAATGACCGAACGTTCCAGGAGCAACCGATGAGCAACACCCCCCAGACCACCGCTGCCAGCGCCGCCGTGGCCGTGCCTGCACAGGAGCAGGATTTCGTGCTGGAGCCGCCTGCGCCCGCCCTGCCCGTGCCCATCGAGTCGGCCAGCGGCAAGGTCCGCCTCAAGGCCGAGGAAGTGCAGCAGCTGGACGCGCAGGTGGCGCAGTTCATCGACGACATCACCGCCAACGACAGCCAGTCGCCCGCGTTCAAGGGCGCGGTCGAGCGCATCCACGGCATGGGCAACAAGGAGGTGCAGGCCGCTGCGGCCGTCTCCAACCGCATGCTGGAGCGCCCCGTCAAGACGCTGAACAACGGCCTGTTCGACCAGGGCAGCCAGATCGGCCAGGGCCTGATCGACCTGCGCCGCCAGGTGGAGGCGCTGGACCCCTCGCGCCAGGACGACCTGTTCAAGCCGCGCAAGCTGCTGGGCCTGATCCCCATGGGCAACAGGCTGGTGGACTACTTCGACAAGTTCCAGTCGAGCCAGAGCCACCTGAACGCCATCATCGACAGCCTCAAGCGCGGCAAGGACGAGCTGCTGCGCGACAACGCCGCCATCGAGCAGGAAAAGGCCAACCTGTGGGGCCTGATGGAGCGGCTGGAGAAATACATCCACATCGGCAAGAAGCTGGACGCGGCGCTGGAGGCCAAGGCGGCGCAACTGGACGCCAGCGACCCGGAAAAGGCGCGCGTGGTGCGCGAGGACATGCTGTTCTACGCACGCCAGAAGGTCACCGACCTGCTCACCCAGATGGCGGTGAACGTGCAGGGCTACCTGGCGCTGGACCTGGTGCGCAAGAACAACCTCGAACTGGCCAAGGGCGTGGACCGCGCGACCACCACCACGGTCTCCGCCCTGCGCACGGCCGTCATCGTGGCGCAGGCGCTGGCCAACCAGAAGCTGGTGCTGGACCAGATCACGGCGCTGAACACCACCACGGGCAACCTGATCGCCGGCACCAGCGAGCTGCTGCGCGAGCAAAGCGGGAAGATCCACGAGCAGGCGGCCAGCAGCACCATCGACATCGCCAAACTTCAGCAGGCCTTCGGCAACATCTACCAGACCATGGACGCCATGGCCGACTTCAAGGTCAAGGCCCTGGCCTCCATGCAGACCACGGTGGACACGCTGTCGCAGGAGGTGGACAAGTCCCGCGCCTATCTGGAAAAGAGCCGCCGCGAGAACGTGCGCGAGGCGCTGCAGGCGCCCGCCGGCGAGGTGGTGCTGTGAGCATGTTCCAGCGCCTGGCGGCTTGGTGGCTGCTGGGCCTTGCGCTGGCCCTGGCCGGCTGCGGCAAGTCGCCCGAACCCGCGCAGCAGGCCGCCGCCAAGTCCGATCCGTCCGCCGCTCCCCAGGGTGCATTCACCGTGCTGGCCGGCTCCGAGCTCAAGGACGTGGCGCCCGCGCTGGAGCAGGCCGCCACGGCGGCGGGCGTGCCGCTCAAGCTCAGCTATGCGGGCACGCTGGAGATGGTCGAGCGCATCAATGCGGGCGAGCAGTACGACGCCATCCTGCCGCCCAATGGCGCCTATCCCGCGCTGGCGCTGGCAAACAAGCCGCTGGCGCGCGAAAAGCTTTTCTACTCGCGCGTGGCCCTGGGCGTGAAGGTCCCCGTGCTGCAAAAGCTGGGCTGGGACAAGGCACCGCCCACCTGGGCCGACATCGCACGCGCTGCCGCCCAGGGCCGGCTGCGCTACGGCATGACCAATCCGGCCAGCTCCAACACCGGCATGAGCGCACTGTTCGCCGTGGCCTCGGCCGTGGCCGGCAAGACCGAGGACCTGGACGCCAGGGAGGTCAATGCCAAGGTGCTCAAGGACTTCCTGTCGGGCCACAAGCTCACCGCCGGCAGCTCCGGCTGGCTGGCCGAGGCCTTCGAGCGTGAGCCCGGCGCCGTCGATGCGCTGGTCAACTACGAGGCCGTGATCCTGCGCCTGAACGAGAAGCTGCTCGCCGCCGACCGGCTCACCCTGGTCTACCCGCGCGACGGCGTGATCTCGGCCGACTATCCGCTGATGCTGCTCAACGCGGCACGGCGCGCAGACTATGACCGGCTGGTCGCCCAGTTCAAGGCCCCCGCCTTCCAGGGCCAGCCGCTGCGCCAGGCCCAGCTGCGCCCCGCCAGCCCCGAGGCACAGGCCAGCCCGGCGCTGCCCACGGCGCCCGTGGTGGAGTTGAGCTTTCCGAACCGGCTGGAGGTGATCGATGCCGTGCTCTCGGCCTACCAGAGCGATCTGCGCCGTCCGGCCACCAGCATCTTCGTGCTGGACGTGAGCGGCTCCATGAAGGGTGCGCGGCTGGCGCAGATGAAGGAGGCGCTCAAGCTGCTGTCCGGCGCCGAGGCATCGGCCGCCAGCCAGCGCTATGCCGCCTTCCAGGCGCGCGAGCGCGTGCTGCTGATTCCGTTCTCGGGCCTGGTGGGCCAGCCCGCGCGCGTGCAGTTCGCGGCGGGCGACCTGCAGGCCGCAAGCGCCCAGGTGCTGGCCTATGCCGACAGCCTGGTGGCCGACGGCGGCACGGCCATCTACGACGCGCTCACGCTGGCCCAGCAGCAGGCCCGCCAGGAACTGCGGGCCGATCCCGAGCGCTTCGTCAGCATCGTGCTGCTGACCGATGGCGCCAACACGGCCGGCCGCGACTGGGCCGCGTTCGAGCGCGAGCAGCGCATGGCGCGCGACGGCGGCGCGCCGCTGGTGCGCGTCTTTCCCATCATCTTTGGCGAGGCGCAGTCCGGCGAAATGCAGGCCCTGGCCGCGCTGACGGGCGGGCGCGCCTTCGATGCGCGCAACACCGGCAAGAGCGGACTGCCGCTGGTGTTCAAGGAAATCCGGGGCTACCAGTGACAGCGCCGCCACCTATCGGACCCGCCTGATGCGCCGCCTGCAGCTTTTCTTCTACGGCAACGGCAACCTCGCCGGCCTGGCGCTGGCCCTGCTGGGGCCGGTGCTGCTGTTTGCCGGCGTGATCGGCGCCGGCTGGGGCTGGATCACGCTGGGGCTGTACGTCGCGGGCCTGCTGCTGGGCTGGGCCCTGCAGCCCGCGGGCGCCAGCTTCGAGCGGGCGCTGCAGCAGCACTGGAGCGCCGAGGACATCCGCGAACGCATCGACGAGCTGGTGCAAAAGGCCCGCCCGATGCTCACGCCCGAGATGCAAAAGCACCTGGACAGCGTGCGCGGCTCGGTGCACGAGGTGCTGCCCTCGCTGGCCGACGCCGGCCCGGTCTTCAACGACGGCCTGTTCACCGTGCGCGAGACGGTGCTGCAGTACCTGCCCGCCACGCTGTCGCACTATGCGGCGCTGCCGCCGCTGTTCCGTGTCACCCAGCCCGTGCAGGACGGCAAGACGCCCAGGCAATTGCTGACCGAGCAGCTGGCGCTGCTGGCCGGGCAGATGCAGCAGGTGGTGGCCCATGTGGCGGCCAGCGATGCGCAGGCGCTGCTGGCCAACGGGCGCTTTTTGAAGCAGAAGTTCGACCAGCCGGATTTCCTGAAGTGAGGCGCCTGCAGGGTCGTCCCGCCACGCTGCGCGGACCCTGTGTTAGCATGCTCCGCCATGCAGCCTGCTGCATTCCCGTCTTCCAGACACCTGAACTCTCGATCCAAGACAGCCATGAACGGTACGCCCGTTTCGATCATCGTTGCACAGTGGTGGCGCTTCCAATAAGGAAGCGGCACGTCGTCGCGGTTGCGTACCGCACCTTGCCGCCGTGACGGCAGCAAGGCTCACTCAGCAGATGGCTCCCCGGCACGGCGGCTCCCAGAACCCAGGAGATTGCCCAGATGCCCTCAGATTCCCCCTTCCAGACCCAGGCAGCATTGCGCGCATTCCCGCGCCAGCCTTCGCTGCGGCATGCCCGCGCCACCCGTTTTTCCCTTTGAGACCCAGGAGCCGGTATGACCAGACTGCTGATGATCGACAACTACGACAGCTTCACCTACAACATCGTCCAGTACTTCGGCGAGCTGGGTGCCGATGTCACCGTGGTGCGCAATGACGAGGCCACGCTGGACGAGGTGATCGCCCTGGTCGAGCGCGAGAAGATCGACCGCCTGGTGATCTCGCCCGGCCCCTGCTCGCCGGCAGAAGCCGGCATTTCCGTGGCGGCCATCCAGCACTTCGCGGGCCGCCTGCCCATCCTGGGCGTGTGCCTGGGCCACCAGAGCATTGGCGCGGCCTTCGGCGGCGACATCGTGCGCGCGGGCCAGCAGATGCATGGCAAGACCAGCGTCATCACCACCGACCGCAAGGGCGTGTTCGCCGACCTGCCCGAGCAGTTCACGGTCAACCGCTACCACTCGCTGGCCATTGCGCGCTCCAGCCTGCCCGAATGCCTGGAGATCACGGCCACCAGCGAGGACGGCGAGATCCAGGGCGTGCGCCACACCAGCCTGGCCATCGAGGGCGTGCAATTCCACCCCGAGAGCATCCTCACCGAGCATGGCCACGCCATGCTCAAGAATTTCCTGGAACAGAAGGCCTGAGCAGGCCGGCACCAACCGAGACACCGCAATGACCCAGATCACCCCCCAGGAAGCGCTGCAGCGCACCATCGAGCACCGCGAAATCTTCCACGACGAGATGCTGCACCTGATGCGCCTGATCATGCGCGGCGAGCTGTCGCCCGTGATGACGGCGGCCATCGTCACCGGCCTGCGCGTGAAGAAGGAGACCATCGGCGAGATCACGGCTGCGGCCGAGGTCATGCGCGAGTTCTCCAACAAGGTCCATGTGGAGGACAAGCGCCACCTGGTGGACATCGTGGGCACAGGCGGCGACGGCGCCAACACCTTCAACATCTCCACCTGCTCCATCTTCGTGATCGCGGCGGCGGGCGGCAAGGTCAGCAAGCACGGCGGGCGCAGCGTCAGCAGCAAGAGCGGCAGCGCCGACGCCATGGAGGCGCTGGGCGTCAACATCCAGCTCACCCCCGAGCAGATCGCGCGCAGCATCGCCGACGTGGGCATCGGCTTCATGTTCGCGCCCAACCACCACCCGGCCATGAAGAACGTGGCGCCCGTGCGCAAGGAGCTGGGCGTGCGCACCATCTTCAACATCCTGGGCCCTCTGACCAACCCGGCCAGCGCGCCCAACATCCTCATGGGCGTGTTCCACGAGGACCTGGTCGGCATCCAGGTGCGCGCGCTGCAGCGCCTGGGCGCCGAGCACGCCATCGTGGTCTATGGCCGCGACGGCCTGGACGAGATCAGCCTGGGCGCGGGCACCCTGGTGGGCGAGCTCAAGGATGGCGTGGTGCGCGAGTACGAGATCCATCCCGAGGACTTCGGCCTGCGCATGGTGGGCACGCGCGCCTTCAAGGTGGACAATCCCGAGGAATCCAAGGCCATGCTGCTGGGCGTGCTCCATGGCGAAAAGAGTGCCGCGCGCGACATCGTCTGCCTGAACGCGGGTGCCGCCCTGTATGCGGCCAACGTGGCCTCCAGCATCGAGGACGGCATGGCCCGCGCCCAGGCGGCGCTGGACAGCGGCGCGGCCCTGGCCAAGCTCAACGAACTCGTGGCCTACACGGCCCGGCTGACGGCCTGAGCCGCGCAGCCCCCATCGACCACCGAATACAAGAAACCAAGGAAAGCAACGTGTCCGACATCCTCAAGCAAATCTGCGACGTGAAAGTGCAGGAAGTGGCCGCCGCCCAGAAGCGCATGCCCTTCGCGGACATGCGCCGCGACGCCGAAAGCCGCGTGCTCACGCGCGACTTCGTGGGCGCGCTGCGCGCCAAGATCGCCGCCGGCCAGGCCGGCGTGATCGCCGAGATCAAGAAGGCCAGCCCCAGCAAGGGCGTGATCCGCGAGGACTTCATCCCCGCCGACATCGCGCAAAGCTATGCCGATGGCGACGGCAAGGGCGTCAGCGCCGCCTGCCTCTCGGTGCTGACCGACAAGCAGTTCTTCCAGGGCAGCGTGGACTATCTCAAGCAGGCGCGCGCCAGCTGCCACCTGCCCGTGCTGCGCAAGGACTTCATGGTCGATCCCTACCAGATCTATGAATCGCGGGCCATGGGCGCCGACTGCGTGCTGCTGATCGCCGCCTGCCTGGACGACGCGCAGATGGCCGAGATGGAACAGATCGCCCACAGCCTGGACATGGCCGTGCTGGTCGAGGTGCACGACGGCGCCGAGCTGGACCGCGCCCTGCGGCTCAAGACGCCGCTGGTGGGCATCAACAACCGCAACCTGCGCAGCTTCGAGGTCAGCATCCAGACCACGCTGGACCTGCAAAAGAACGTGCCGGCCGACCGCCTGCTGGTCACCGAGTCGGGCATCGGCAGCCGCGAGGACGTCAAGGCCATGCGCGATGCCGGCATCCACAGCTTCCTGGTGGGCGAGGCCTTCATGCGCGCCAAGGAGCCGGGAGAGGCGCTGGCCAAGCTGTTTGCCTGAAGCCGAGACCGGATCGGTCCCTCGGTGGTGCGCCACCGAAGCAGCCCGCCGCAGCCATGCGTGCGGGCTTTTTTTTGTGCAAATAGTGTTTCTAAAAGTTTTTCGTTTGCATGATAATTATTGACAATGCGCATGAAATGCCGCTCCGGCAACATGGCCGCAGCCCATCGCCTACGGAGATTCCGATGTCGTTCATGCCCCGTGCCCCTTTCCCGTCCAGCCGCGGCTGGGCTGCCCTCATCGTTTGCGCGTCTGCCGCGCTGGCATCGTCCGGCGCCTGGGCACAGGCCACGCGCACCTGGGTCTCGGGCGTGGGCGATGACGTCAACCCCTGCAGCCGCACGGCTCCCTGCAAGACGTTTGCGGGGGCCATCTCCAAGACGGCCGCCAAGGGTGAGATCAATGTGCTGGACCCGGGCGGATTCGGTGCGATCACCATCACCAAGTCCATCACCATTGACGGCAGCGGCGGTGCCATCGCCGGCGTGCTGGTGTCTGGCACGAACGGCATCACTGTCTCTGCAAACCCTTCGGATACCGTGGTGCTCAGGAGCCTGGACATCAACGGCGTTGACCAGGGCCTGTCCGGAGTGAACATCCTGCAGGCCGGCAAGGTGGTGGTGGAGAACGTCAAGATCCAGGGCTTCGCGCAGGCGGCGGTCAGGGTGGACGCTGCAGCCACCAACACCTCTGTGCTCGTGCAAGGCTCGCAACTGCTGGGCAATGTGCAGCCGGTCCAGGGCGATGCAGCCCGCGCCGCCATCAGTGTCCAGAGCACGACCGCCCAGGTCTACCTGTCCAACACCACGGTGTTCGGCAATGACAAGGCGTTCAACGCTGTGGCTGGCGGCAAGATCACCTCGTTCAACAACAACCGGGTCATGGGCAACACCCAGGACAGCGCCCCCACCGACACCGTCTACGAACGCTGATCGGCGCAAGGCAGCATCATGCACAGCGTAAAAGGCGTTGCCCGCAAGTCCTGTCTGGGGCTTGCGGTGTTTGCGGCCCTGGGCCCGGCGCAAGCCGCCGAACTGCTGGCCAACGGCAGTTTCGAGCAGAACTCCGGTCCGGGTTCCCTGGTTTTCACGGGCTGGCAATCCGTGTCCCAGGCCGGCTCCAAGGGCGGCTTCGCCGCCCAGCAAGGCGCCAGGGGCGCCATCACGCCCGTGGCCGTGCCAGCACCTCCCGACGGGGCATTTGCCCTCATGAGCGACCAGCCCGGCCCCGGCAGCCATGTGCTCTACCAGGACGTCGCCATTCCGGCGGGCAGCCCGGCCACGCTGAGCGCCCGCGTCTATGTCCAGAATGCGGCCAAGGTCGCTGCGGCGCCGGCCACGCTTGACTACACGGTGGCTGCGCCCAACCAGCAGGTGCGCATCGACGTCATCAACCCCGCCGCCGCGCCCGACAGCCTGGGCGCCGGTGTGCTGGCCAACGTCTTCCAGTGGCCGCCGGCCACGGCGCCCGGTCCTTCGGCCAGCGGCAGCGGCTACCAGTCGCTGCAGTTCGACCTGTCGGCCTACGCGGGCCAGACCGTGCGCCTGCGCATTGCCGAGGTGGACAACCGGCAAAGCCTGTTCTTCGGCGTGGATGCGATGAGCGTCTGGTCCGGCAGCGTTCCGGGCGCACTTCAGCCACCTGCCGATACGGGCTTTTTCGCGCAGGGCACGGCCGTGCAGCTGACCTTCGATCCGGTGGCCTCCATCCCCGGCCAGACGGTCACGGGCTATGTGGCGCAATGTGTCCCGCAAGGCGGCGGCGCGGTGCTGATGGGCACGTCCAGCACTCCGACGGTGGCGGTCAACGGCCTGACGCCCGGCGTGGCCTACAACTGCAGCGTGGCGGCACAGTCCAGCAGCGGTGCGGGGCCCGCCTCGCAGCCCCTGACGGTCAACGCCCCTGTCGCTGGCGCCACCACCATCTCGACCCTGCAAGGCGGCAGCGCGACGCTGACCGTCAGCAATCCGGCCAGCGGCTGCAGCCTGCAATCGGCATCGCTGGTGCGTGCGCAAAGCCTGCCTGCTGCACCACCCCAGGGTGCAGCGGCCTATCCGCTGGGTGTGCTGGACCTGCGCTCGTCGGGCTGCAACTCAGGCGCGACGCTGAAGCTCAGCGTCACCATGCCGCAGGCCCTGCCTGCGGGTGCCCAGTACTGGAAGTACGGCCCCACGGCGGCCAACCCGGCACCGCACTGGTATGCCTTCAACGACGGCTTCAAGGTGATCTCGGCCAATACCTACACCCTGGAAGTCCAGGACGGCGGCCTGGGCGACGATGACCTGCAGGCCAATGGCGTGGTGGTCGATCCGGGCGGCATCATGGTGATGGCGGCGACCTCTGCTGCAGCCATTCCCGTGTGGAACCTCGCGGGTCTGGCGGCCACATCGGCCTCGGTGCTGCTGGCCATGGCGGCAATGCGCCGGCGCCGCCGGACGCGCTGATGCGCTGACGTGCATGTCGCACACGCCGGGCGGCTGTGCGACTGCGGGTATCCTCAGGACATCAATGCACCGGCCGCGCGCCGGTGCATTCCCGTTTCTTTCGTACCTTCGAGGAACCACCATCGCGCGCCATGCGTGCGCTGGTGCCCCATCCGCCATGGCCCTTCAAGACGACGCAATCGCCCCGGCGCAAGCCGACCAACTCCAATCCGCCGATCCCGCCGACTGGCCCGTTGCGCCTGACTGGCAGCCCCTGGTCGAGGACTTCTTCGCGGGTGCCACGGGCCAGCAGCTGCTGACCTTTCTGCACCAGCGCCTGGAAGCCGGCGCCGTGATCTTTCCGCCCCAGCCGCTGCGCGCGCTGGAGCTGACCCCGCCCGAGGAAGTGCGCGTGGTGATCCTGGGGCAGGACCCCTACCACGGCCGGGGGCAGGCCGAAGGCCTGTCGTTCTCGGTGGCGCCGGGCGTGCGCATGCCGCCCTCGCTGCAGAACATCTTCAAGGAGATGCAGCGTGACCTGGGCGTGCCCTTCCCCCCGTTTCCCAACCCGGGCGGCAGCCTGGTCAAGTGGGCCAGGAACGGCGTGCTGCTGCTCAACACCTGTCTCACGGTGGAGGAAGGCCAGGCGGCCAGCCACTCGGGCAAGGGCTGGGAGCTGCTGACCGATGCGGTGATCCGGCACATCGCCCAGGGCGCGCGCCCCGTGGTCTTCATGCTCTGGGGCAGCCATGCGCAGTCCAAGCGCGCCTTCATTCCGGCCGACCGGGGCCATCTGGTGCTGACCAGCAACCATCCCTCGCCGCTGTCGGCGCTGCGCCCGCCCGTGCCCTTCATCGGCAACGGGCACTTCGGCAAGGCGCGCGACTTCCGCGCACAGCACGGTTACTGAGCAGCTCGTTCGGGGCGTGGCTCCACCATGGGGAACACGCTGTCGAAGCGGTCCAGCATGGACATGAGCGCCGTCACCTTGGAGGCATCGCCCTCGATGCGCAGCTGGCCGCTCTTGATGGCCTCGGCCATCGTGGTCTCCTGGCCTGCAATGGCGTCCAGCGTGGCGCGCGTCAGGCGCAGGCTGGCATGGGCGGAGGGCGCAAGGCCCGGGCTCTGGGTGAGGGCGCTGTTCTCCAGGTTCAGGCTGCGCTGCTCGCCGGTGTCGGTGAAGGTCCAGTTGAGCACGATGCGCTGGCCTGCGGCCTTGCCGGCGTCCAGCCGCACGCCCAGGTAGTCGAAGAACATCTCCAGCGGCAGGCTGCGCACCAGGTCGCGCGCGGTGCTGCCGGGCCTGGGCAGCTGGGGCACGCCCTGGCGCAGTTCCGCCGCGCCCTGCAGGAAGGCGTTGCGGGCCGTGGCCGATTCCATCTGGTAGCCCAGTTGCTCATAGGCATTGGCCGCCAGGCGGCGCGCGGCCTGGTTGGCCGGGTCGGCAAAGACCAGCTGCGAGGCGATCTGCGCCACCCAGCGGTATTCGCCGCGCTCGTAGTCGGCCTGCGCACGGCGCACCACGGCGTCGGCGCCACCCATGTATTCCACGGTCTTGCGCGCGGCGGGCACGGGCGGCAGCGCCTCCAGCTGGGCCGGGTTGCCTTCGTAGTAGCCCAGGTAGTGCTGGTAGATGGCGCGGATGTTGTGGCGCAGGTGGCCGTAGAAGGCATGTGTGGCGCCGTCGCGGGCCAGGGATTCGGGCATCTTCAGCATCTCGGCGATCTCCGAGCCCACGTAGCCGTGGTTCATGAGGCGCACGGTCTGGTCGTGCAGGTATTTGTAGGTGTCGCGCTGGCTGGCCAGCATGCGCTGCAGCCGGGGCTGGCCCCAGACCGGCCAGTGGTGCTGGGCGATCAGGATCTCGGCCTTGCCGCCATAGGCGTGCAGGGCGTCGTTCAGGTGGCGGGACCAGCCCAGCGCGTCACGCACCTGGGCGCCGCGCAGCGGCAGCAGGTTGTGCTGGGTGTGCACGGCGATCTCGGCCATGTTCAGCACCTTGAGCTGGGGGTAGTACATGATCATCTCGGCCGGCGCCTCGGCCCCGGGCGTGAGCGCGAACTCGATGTCCACGCCGTCGATGCGCAGGGTCTCGCGCGGCTTGTCGATCACGCGCGTGGGCGCGATCAGCCCCATGGTGCCGGGCGCACCCGCCTTGCCCAGCCCTGCGTCCACCTGTCCCCTGGCATCGCGCGGCAGCAGCATGCCGAACTGGTAGAGCGCGCGCCGGCCCATGGCGTGGCCGGCGATCACGTTCTCGCCCACGGCCTCGGCCATGAAGCCCGCCGGGGCGATGACCTGCACGCGGCCTGCATCCACCTCTTCCTGGCGCACCACGCCGCGCACGCCGCCGAAATGGTCCACATGGCTGTGCGAGTAGACGACGGCCACCACGGGCTTGCGCGGGCGGTGCTGGAAGTACAGGTCCATGGCGGCCTGGGCGGTCTCGGTGTACATCAGCGGATCGACCACGATCAGGCCGGTCTCGCCCTCGATGATGCTCATGTTCGACAGGTCCAGGCCGCGCACCTGGTAGAGCCTGTCGGTCACCTGGAACAGGCCGCTGACGCGGTTGCGCTGGGCCTGGCGCCACAGCGCGGGGTGCACGGTGTCGGGCGCCTGGTCCCGCTCCAGGAAGGCATAGGACTGCATGCTCCAGATGGGACGGCCCTGGGCATTGCGCACGACCAGGGTGTCGGCCGGTGCGATCAGGCCGCGCCGGGCGTCCTCCATGGCCTGCGCATCGTCCAGCGGCTGCTGCGCCAAGGCCGCCTGCTGGGCCGCGCGCGTGACGGCGCTGGCCGGCTGGGGCCTGGCCATGTCGGAGACGGGCAGGGTGCTTTGGGCGCAGGCGCCCAGCAAAGCGGCTGTGGCCAGGCTGGCCAGCAGGCGGGAAGGGCGCGCCAGCGCGCGGGGCAGGGAGTGTGAGGCTTGCATGGAAAGGTCTCCTGGCATGTGTTCGATGTCAGCGGCGAAAATACGCAGGCCCGCCGGCTGTGTCTGTCAGCCACCCGACATCCCTTTCCATGCAAGCTTCCCTCGCCTCTTCCTACCTGCCCACGCTGCGCGCCGGTCGCTGGTTCAGCGCACTGGCGCCGCAGTTTGCCGATTTGCTGCTGGCGCTGGCCCAGCCGCGCAGCCTGGAGACGGGCGAGGCCCTGTTCCTGCGCGGCGATGCGCTGGAGGGCGGGCTGTTCGCCGTGGTCCGGGGCAGCATCGGTTTCTCCGGTGTGGGTGGGCAGAGCGAGCAGGCGCGCGAGGCGCTGCTCACGCGCATGGGCCCGGCCACCTGGTTTGGCGAGATCGCGCTGTTCGACGGTTCGCCGCGCACCCACGATGCCCACGCCATGGAGCCCAGCGTGGTGCTGCAGGTGCCGCGCCAGCCGCTGCTGGACTGGCTGCAGCAGCACCCCGCGCACTGGCATGACCTGGGCGTGCTGATGTCGGGGCGCATGCGCGCGGCCTTTGCGGCGCTGGAGGACCTGGCCCTGCTGCCCGCGCCCCAGCGCCTGGCGCGCCGCCTGGTGGCCATGGCGCGCGGCTACGGCGAGCGGCTGGACGATGTGCCGGCCCGGCCGCGCCTGGATATCACGCAGGAGCAGCTGGCGCGCATGCTGTCGATCTCGCGCCAGACCACCAACGTGCTGCTGCAGGGCCTGCAGGCGCGCGGCCTCATCCGGGTGCAGCGCGGCGAGATCGAGATCCTGCAGTGGCAGGCGCTGTGCGCCGAGCGGTTCTGAGAAGGCCCGGTTAGAGGGTCCATCAAGGCGGCGCTACGCGTTGCAGGCTGCCTGCTTCAGACCACCAGCACGCCTTCCACGTCCTGCATCTTGCGCCGCGCCAGTGCGAGATGGGCCTTGGCCCTTGTCGAGCACCAGGGAGAGGAACAGTCCCTCGCGGTGGGCGCGCGCCTTCAGGGCGGGGTCATTCTTCATGGGGGCTGTCCTGCGACAGGGCTTCGATCTGCAGCAGCAGCAACTCGATCAGTGCCACCACCTGCGCGCGCTCGCGCACATCGGCCGGCACCACCGGGCACAGCAGGCCACGCGACTGCAGGTGCAGGGCAAATCCTTCGAGGTCGGGCCGGCCATGCCGGTCCATGCGGCACACGGCCACCACGCAGGCCGTGGTGCGCAGCGTGGCGGACAGGGCATTGATGTAGGTATCCAGGTCGCCCAATGGGTCGGGCCGGCTGTTGTCGATCAGCAGGACCACCCCCAGCGCGCCGTGCGAGAGGATGTTCCACATGAAGTCGAAGCGCTCCTGGCCCGGTGTGCCGTACAGGTACAGTTTTTCGCCGTTGTCCAGGGTGAGTTCTCCGTAGTCCATGCCGGCGGTGGTCAGGGCCTTGTCCACTGCCGCATCGGTGTTGCGCACGTCGGTGCTTACCGGCGCGATCTCGCTGACGGCGCGTATGGCGGTGGTCTTGCCCGCGCCCGCGGTTCCGCAAATCAGGATCTTCAGCTCACTCATGCACGGAGGCTCTCGTCAATTGGGCAAGCCGCTGGCGGATGCGGCCGAGAATGCCCTGGGCAGGACCCGGGGCAGCGCTGCTGCGGGGTGCCGTGGCGGTCCAGCGCAGCAGGCCGATGGCATCGAGGCGGTTCAGGAAGGCCGCGCAGATCTCCGGCGCAAGGCCCGAGCGCCGGCACAGCGCCTGCAAGGTGGTGGGCCGGCCCGTCATCAACGTTGCCAGGCGCATGTGGTGCGCGCTTGTCAGCAGCCGCTGGGGCGGCCAGCGCAGCAGCTGCACCAGCATGTCGGTCGCCGCTGCCGGGTGGGGTGCCGCCACCATGCGTTGCCCGGACGCCGTCTGGCGCACGGCCAGGGCGCGCAGGCCCATGGCATTGAGGCAGTCCTCCACCGCGTCGGCGCGCAGGGGCAGGCTCAGGTAGTCCCCCGTGGGGCGGGTGCTCTGGGGCTGGCGGCCCACGCGCAGCGTCACCCGGCTGGACGGCGGCTCGTGCACGCCGTCATGCAGTACCACCAGGTCGGCCGAGGATTCCGTCCATTCCCAGCGGTGCTGCGTGCGGTGGTCCACCAGCCGCACGAAGGAGCGGAACAGCCTGGCGTCGCGGTCATCGAGGCCGCGCAGCGGGAAGGTGAGCGCGGGACGCTCATCCATGCCGCATTGCCTTCAGCAATTGCAGCCGCAACCGCAACCGCAACCGTAGTTGCCGTGCCTGCAGGCTCCGGCCTGCCTGTTTCCTTGTGCCCATCACGTCGCCGTTTCCTGTCCTGAATGCGCCGCACGGCAAAGCAAGCCGCGCATGCCAATGATTTCAAGGGAGATGCGGGCGCATCATAGGAAGCGCTTGGAGCGGAAGCGGGCAGTTCGCCAGCGTGATTCGGAATCGTCCGATATGTATCCGGATCAGTCCTAGCGCATTGCGTTCCTGCAGCGAGGCTTCAGACGCTTTGAGCGGTTTTTTGGTCGCTTCCGGATTTTCGGAGCCATGGCGGCGCTGAAAAACAGGAGTTATCTGGTTGTTGTAACCAAGACCTTGGAATGCATTGCAAATTCAGCAGGCCTGCCGTGTTTTGTGTCTGGGCGTTCCATGCCAGGGCGCCAGGTGGATTACCAGGAGGTTGGCAGCCTGAGCTGCAGCATTTCCAGGAAGGACTGCGCCGCATGCGGCAGCGTGCGGCCGGCCAGGGTCTGCACCTCGATGTCGCGCAGGTCCATGCCCCGGTCGCTGAGCGCCACGGCCACCAGTGCGCCTGTGGCCACCATGTGGCGCGCGGCGATCTCGCTGGCCACGGCCACGGCGGCGCCCTGGGCTGCAAAGTTCAGCAAGGTCTTGCCGTGGTTGCTCTCCATCACGGGCATCAGCATCAGGCCCTGGCGGCTGCAGGCCGCGTCCAGCAGCTGGCGCACGGCAGTATCGGCCGGTGTGAGTGCCAGGGGGTGGCGTACCAATTGGGCCAGCGACAGGCGGCGCGCCTGGGCCAAGGCATGGCCGGGTGCGACCAGGGCAACCAGGGGCGCCGCCACGCGGCAGGCCACGGCAATGCCTTTTTCAGGCGCGCGGCTGAAGCACAGGCCGATGTCGGCCGCGCCGCTGCGAACGGCCTCTGGCACGGCAGGCGTGGGCAGCACCATCACCTCGAAGACGATGCCGGCATGCGCGCGCTGGAACGCTGCGCACAGGCGCGGCAGGAATTCGTTGGCAAAGGCGTCGGAGCTTGCGATGCGCACGCGGCCGCTGCGCAGCCCCTGCAGGGCCTCGATCTCGCCCAGCGCGCGCTCGGCATCCAGGCCGGCGCGGCGCACATGGTCGGCCAGGATCTCCCCGGCCGCATTGAGCACCATGCCGCGCGGGTGGCGCTCGAACAGCGGCGTGCCCAGCAGCCCCTCCAGCGCCGCGATCTGGCGGCTGATGGCGGAGGCCGCCACATGCAGCCGCGCCGAGGCTTCGGTCAGCGATCCGCATTGCGCCACTTCGTGGAAGTAGCGCAGCGCGGTGTCCTGCAAAAGAAGGTGGCGGGCGTCGGGCATGTCGCCCCGATTGTCATCAATTTGCCGCAGAGGCAACGCAGGTTTGCAAATTTGCTGATGGCGGCAAAGGGGCGAGGGTTCTACGATGGCCTGTTGCGGCGTTGCTGGGGAGCAGCGGCTGCAGCCGTCCAACCCCTGTCCAGGAGTGTGCCCATGAAGGCATTGCCCAGCGTTTTACTTCCACGCCGCGCCATCGTGGCTGCAGCCTGTGCCCTGGCTGGCGCCATCGCCCTGCCCGCCGTGGCACAGGGCCAGGCGTCCTGGCCCTCGCACCCGGTGCGCCTGGTCGTGCCCTTTCCGGCCAGCGGCGCCACCGACCTCGTGGCGCGCGTGGTGGCGCAGCGCATGTCCCAGGACCTGGGCCAGCAGCTGGTCATCGACAACCGCCCCGGCGCGGGCGGCACCATCGGCGCGGGCGAGGCCGCCAAGGCCTCGCCGGACGGCTACACGCTGCTGTTCACCACCAGCAGCACGCATGCCATCTCGCCGCATCTGATGACCCGTCTGGCCTACAAGGCCGACAAGGATTTCACGCCCATTGCCGAGATCGGCGGCGCGGCCAGCATCCTGCTGGTCACGCCCTCGCTGCCCGTGCGCAACGTGCAGGAGCTGATCGCCTATGCCAAGGCCCATCCGGGCGCCCTCAACTACGCCAGCAGCGGCAATGGCACCATCGTCCACCTGAACGCGGCGGCCTTCGCGGCGCGCGCGGGACTGCAACTGACCCATGTGCCCTACAAGGGCACGGCCCAGTCCATCACCGACCTGGCCGCTGGCCAGGTGCACCTGCTGTTCGACTCCATTCCCACCGGCATGCCCCATGTGGCCAGCGGCCGCCTGCGTGCCCTGGCCGTGACCGGCGACAAGCGCAGCGCGCTGGCGCCCGACCTGCCCACGGTGGCCGAGTCCGGCCTGCCTGGCTATTCTTCGGTCACCTGGTTCGGCGTCTATGGCCCGGCCGGCATGAAGCCCGAGCTGGTGGCGCGGATCAATCAGGCCTTCAACAAGGCCATCCAGAATCCCGAGGTGGTGGCCAGCCTGGCCAAGCAGGGCGTGGAGGCCGCATCGCCCCGCACGCCCGCGCAGTTCGCTGCCATGGTGCAGGCCGACAGCGCGCGCTGGGCGCAGGTCATCAAAGACAACAAAATCACATTGGATTGAGTGAAGCACCCCCTGAGCGGCTTTGCCGCTTCCCCCTCTCCTGCGGGAGGGGGACGACGCCCTTGCTGCGGCGCGGCCGGCGTAGGCCCTTGCTTGGCGTCCCTGAGCTGGGCCGTGCCTGCGGTTCCTCAAGCTATCGGTGGCGCGTTGGCGCTATGGAAATTGATATGACAAGCACTGTTACGGACTGGACACTTCCCTACGCCTCGCACCGCTCTTCGGTGCTGGGCCGCAACATGGTCTCCACCTCGCAGCCGTTGGCCGCGCAGGCCGGCCTGGCCATGCTGCTGGCCGGCGGCAATGCCGTGGATGCGGCCATTGCCACGGCCATGGCGCTGACCGTGGTCGAGCCCACAGGCTGCGGTCTGGGCAGCGATGCCTTCTGCATCCTGTGGGATGGCAAGGAGTTGCACGGCCTCAATGCCTCGGGCCGCTCGCCCGAAGCCTGGACGCCCGAGTACTTCGCCGCGCTGGGCGGCATCCCCGAGAAGGGCTGGAACGCCGTCACCGTGCCCGGCGCCGTCTCGGCCTGGGTGGAGCTGTCGCGCCGCTTCGGCAAGCTGCCGTTCGAGCAACTGGCCCAGCCCGCCATCCGCTATGCGCGCGACGGCTTTGCGGTCTCGCCCACCATCGCCACGCTGTGGGCGCTGGGCGGCGCCAAGCTCGCTGACCAGCCCGGTTTTGCCGAATGCTTCCTGCCCGATGGCAAGGCCCCCAAGGCGGGCGAGGTCTTCCGCAGCGAAGCCCATGCGCGCACGCTGGAGGAGATCGCCGCCACCAAGGGCGAATCCTTCTACCGTGGCGCACTGGCGCGCTCGATGGCCGAGCACGCCAAGGCTTGCGGCGGCGCCATGACCGAGGCCGACCTGGCCGCCCACCAGGCCGACTGGGTCGGCACGGTGTCGCAGACCTTTGGCGATTCGGTGATCCACGAGATCCCGCCCAACGGCCAGGGCATTGCCGCGCTGATGGCGCTGGGCATGCTGGACGCACTGGGCGTGGGCGCTGAGCCGCTGGACGGCGTGGAGTCCGTGCACCTGCAGGTCGAGGCCATGAAGCTGGCCCTGGCCGACCTGCACGAATACAACGCCGACGGCGACCACATGCGCGTCGAATCCGCCCATCTGCTGGACGCCGGCTACCTGCGCGAACGCGCGGCGCTCATTGACCGCGAGCGCGCCAGCGCGCCCACCTACGGCGCACCGCGCCCCGGCGGCACGGTCTACCTGGCGGCGGCCGATGCCAGCGGCATGATGGTCTCGTTCATCCAGTCCAACTACATGGGCTTCGGTTCGGGCGTGGTCGTGCCGGGCACCGGCATCAGCCTGCAAAACCGTGGCCACGGCTTCACCACGCAAGCCGGCCATGCCAACGAGGTCGCGCCGCGCAAGCGCCCCTCGCACACCATCATCCCGGCCTTTGCGATGAACGCCGACGGCACGCCCCAGATGGCCTTCGGCGTCATGGGCGGCCCCATGCAGAGCCAGGGCCACCTGCAGATGGCCCTGCGCGTGCTGCGCTACGGCCAGAACCCCCAGGCTGCCGCCGACGCACCGCGCTGGCGCGTGACGGGCGGCAAGGGCGTGGCCGTGGAGCCCGCCTTCGACGCCGAGGTCGTCGCCGCCCTGCGCGCACGCGGCCACGAAGTCACGATCGAGGAAGGCCATGGCGTCTTCGCCTTCGGCGGCGCGCAACTGGTGCTGCGCGACGGCGACCACTACATCGGCGGATCGGACCCGCGCAAGGACGGGGGCGTGGTGGCGTTCTGAGCGGGGGCTGTGTCCGGCCGCCTCACCCCCAGCGCAACACCCAATCCGCCCGCCCCCGCGTTGCCGCAATGCGGCGCGCATTGGGCTCGTCCACCTGCGCCACCCAGTCGCGTGCGGCCTGGGGGCTGCGGCCGTGGAGTTCGTGGCGGCGGGTCAGGCGTTCGATGCGAAGGCGGTCGTCCATGTCCACGTACCAGACCTCGTCCAGCAGCGCGTGCACGGCATGCCAGTGTGTGCCTGGCGCATCCTGTTCATCCATCAGCAGGTAGTTGCCTTCGGTGATGACCAGGGGCACGCCGGGCGCGATGGCGATGGCGCCTGCAATGGGCTCCTCGATGGCGCGCCGGAATTCGGGGGCGTAGACCGTTTCACCGGCCACGGGCGTGTGCAGGCGGCGCAGCAGGGCCACGTAGCCGGCCGAGTCGAAGGTGTCGGGCGCGCCCTTGCGCTGCGCGCGGCCCAGGCGCTCCAGCGCGGACTGCGCCAGGTGGAAGCCGTCCATGGGCACGGCCGCCGCCAGCGGGCCCAGCGCCTGCAGCAGGGCGGCGCAGACCGTGCTCTTGCCTGCGCCGGGCGGGCCAGCCAGGCCCAGCAGGCGGCGGGGGCCGGAGCGTGCCAGCGCAAACGCACGCGCCAGGGCTTCGGGCGGCAGGATGGCCGTCATGCGCGTGCCTGCTGCGCGCTGGCCAGCCCGTCTGCCATGAAGCCGCGTGCGTGCAGGGCCAGGTCCATGCCGTCTTCCCACATGGGGCGCCAGATGGCCAGCGCGTTCGACAGCTGCTCGTTGACGATGGCGGACGAGAAACTCTCGAAGGTGACGGTGCCCTGGTAGCCGATCTGCGCGAGTGCGCCGAAGAACTGCGCGAAGTCGATGTGGCCCGCGCCCAGGTAGCCGCGGTGGTTCTCGCCGATGTGCACATAGCCCAGCCGCTGTCCGCAGGCCAGCACGGGCGCGGCAAGGTCGGCTTCCTCGATGTTCATGTGGTAGGTGTCCAGGTGCACGCAGACATGGGGCTGGCCGACTTCGTCGATGAACTCCAGCGCCTGCGCGGCCGTGTTCAGCAGATTGCTTTCGTAGCGGTTGACCACCTCCAGGCCCAGCGTGACGCCGCGCTCGCCCGCGAAGTCGGCAATGCGCCGCACGGCCTCGATCGCGTTGCGCCGGCCTTGCGGCGTGCAGGGGTGGCCGTATTTCGCCATGGCGCCGTAGAGGATGCCGCCGAAATAGCGTCCGCCCAGGCGCGCCGTGATGTCCACGCCCTCTTGCAGCAGCGCCAGGCCGCGCGCGACCACGGAGGGGTCTTCGCTGGAGACATCGGCCTCGAAGGTCAGCCCGCGCGAGCAGCCCACGCCCAGGCCATGCTCCTGCAGCAGATCACGCGTGAGCGCCAGGTCCATGAGCCGGGGGCCGTGCAGGGACAGCTCGACCAGGTCGTAGCCGGCCTGGCGCGTCCGCTCGATCACATGGCGGGTGGATGCCGGCGACAGGTCGCCGGCCCAGACAAGGGCGTGGATGCCGAGGGGGTTCATAGGGGCTCCGGGTGGACTCTGCGAGAGCGTGAAGGGGAGGGTTCGGCGGGTGCCCGGGCACGGCCCCGCCAGCGCGCGAGCAGGTGGCGCGCGGCCACGGCGGCGATCATGGTGGCGCCCCACAGGGCCTGCGTGAGCTGGGCATTGGCGCCCAGCAGGTTCACCCCGCTGGACAGCACCTGCAGGATGAGCAGGGCGACGAACAGCCCCGACACCCGGCCGAAGCCGCCCATGGGATCGGTGCCGCCCAGGATGGCCGCAAGCACCGTGACCAGCAGGTAGGACTGGGCGTAGCCCGCACTGGCCGAGTTGAAGCGCGCCATCATCAGCACGGCCGCGATCCAGCACAGCAGCGTGGACAGGGTGTAGACGCCGATCAGCACGCGGCGCGTATCGATGCCCGCATGGCGCGTGGCCTCGGCATTGGAGCCGACCATGCGGATGGCCAGCCCGTGGCGTGTGCTGCCCAGGTACAGGCCCACCAGCATGCACACGGCCGCGAAGATCCAGAACGGCAGCGGCAGGCCCAGCCACTGGGCGGAGCCCAGGGCCTGGAAGGCCTCGGGAAAGCCTGCAATGGGCTTGCCGCGCGTGAGCCAGACGCACAGGCCGTTGATCAGCGACATGGTGCCCAGCGTGACGAGGATGGGATGGGCGTTGACGCGCGCCACCAGCCAGCCGCTGGCCAGCCCCACCAGCAGGCTGGCGAGGGCGCCCACGGTCAGTGCCGCGGCGATGAGCAGGCCCTCATGGCCCGATAGGTCCAGGCCCAGCGCCGACAGGCCTCCCACCAGCACCCAGGCCATGGCCAGGCCCGCCATGTTGGCGCTGGCGACCACGGCCAGGTTGATGCCGCCACTGACCAGCGGCAGCATCTGCGCCAGTGCCAGCAGGCCCAACTCGGGGATTTGCAGCAGCACCGATTGCAGCGTGCCCAGGGTGGCGAAGCTGCCGGGCAGCAGCAGCGTGAACACGGCGCACAGCAGCGCCAGCAGCGCGATCAGGCCCAGCGGCGCGCCAGTGCTGAGGTTCATGGCGCGGCCCCCGCCAAAGGCGCTGCAGGAGTGGCGTCAGTGCTGCGCTGCTGGTTGCGTCGCTGCGTGCGCCGCAGTCCCGTTGCCGCGGCGCAGGCCAGCACCACGGCGCCCAGCAGCACCTGGAAGAAATACGGCGACACGCCCATCAGATTCAGCCCGTTGCGCAGCACGGCCAGCAGCAGCACGCCCATCAGCACGCCGCCCACGCTGCCCGTGCCGCCGAACAGGCTGGCGCCGCCCAACACGGCGGCCGCGAGCACGAACAGCTCCGTGCCGACCAGCGCGTTGGGCACCGACTCGCCCACGCGGTGCGCCTGCACCAGGCCTGCGATGGCCGCCATCATGCCGAGCCAGCCATAGGCCACGCCCTGGATGGCGCCCAGCCCGATGCCCATGCGGTGGGCGGCCTCGGGGTTGCCACCGAAGGCGTACAGGCGCCGCCCCAGCGCGCTGTGGCCCAGCAGCAGCGCCGTCAGCACGGCGGCTGCGCCGGCCACGGCGATGGGCAGGGTCAGGCGCACGGGGTCTGCGCCGTCGGCGCTTGCGAAGCGGGCCAGCACCACGGAATCGCTCCACCACGACGGCAGGTCGTAGATGGACCGGCCGCCCGTGCCATGCATCAGCAGCGCGAAGTACAGGTTCAGCGTGGAGATGGTGATGATGATGGAGGTGGCGCGCAGGCGGTGGATGAGCAGGGCGTTGAATGCGCCCAGCGCCAGTCCCGTGGCCAGGCCCAGCGCGATGCTGGCCGCCGGTGCCCAGCCCAGGCGTGTGGCCGCGAGGGCCGCAAGGTACTGCGCCACCGTGGCCGTGGCGGCAAACGAGATGTCGATGCCGCCCGCGACCAGCACCACCAGCAGGCCCACGGCCATGATGGCGGTGACCGATGCGCCCTCGGCCACGTCCATCCAGTTGCCCAGCGTCCAGAAGCCCGGCGCCAGGGCGCCGAACAGCAGGGCCATGGCTGCAATGGCCAGGCCGAGCCGGGCCACGGGGTGGTGCAGCAGCGCGTGTGCGTGTTCAGGCATGGACGGCCTCCTCGATCTGGCTTTCGGAATGCACCCCCGGCACGAACTCGCCGGCCATGCGCCCGCCGCGCATGTGCAGCACGCGGTCGCAGTGGGCATGGACCTCGGCCACCTCGTCCGAGATGACGATCACCGCCATGCCCTGTGCGGCGAGCCCGTGCACGATCTCGAAGATGCCCTGGCGGTTGCCGATGTCCACGCCCACGGTGGGCGAGTCGAGGATCAGCAGGCGTGGCGCGGTCGCCAGCCAGCGGGCCAGCACCACGCGCTGGGCATTGCCGCCCGACAGCTGGTGCACGGGTGCGTCCAGCGCGGGCAGGCGCATGTGCAGGCGGTCGCGCCACTGGGCCGCAGTGGCGGCGCGGCGGCTGGCGGGCAGCCAGCCCAGCGGGCCGGACAGGCGCGGCAGCATGGCCAGCACCAGGTTGTCCTGCACGGACTGGCGCAGGTTCAGGCCGATGGACTGGCGGTCCTCCGGCACATAGGCAATGCCCGCCGCCATGGCATCGCGGTTGCTGCGCAGCGCCAGCGTGCGGCCGCCCAGGCGGATGCTGCCGCGATCGGGCCGGCGCATGCCGAACAGGCCCAGGGCCAGCTCGGTGCGGCCCGCGCCCAGCAGCCCGGTCAGGCCCAGGATCTCGCCCTCGCGCACATCGAAGCTCACGTCCTCGTAGTCGCCGTCGCGGCCCAGGCCGCGCACTTCCAGCAGCACGGGCGCGGCGGACATGTCGCGCGCATGCAGGCGCTCATCCACTTCCTGCCCGGTCATCAGCGCGGCCAGTTGCCGGCCCGACAACTGTTCGGCGGGCCAGGTGCCGAGCTTGCGCCCGTCGCGCAGCACGGTGACGCGGTCGGCGATCTCCATGACCTCGTCCAGCTTGTGGCTCACGAAGACGATGGCCATGCCATCGGCCTGGAGCCGGCGCACCACGGCCAGCAGCGCATCGACCTCGGCGCGCGTGAGCGAGGCCGTGGGCTCATCCATGAACAGCAGCCTGGCCCGGGCCGCCATGCCCCGGCAGATGGCCACGAGCTGGCGGCCCGCAATGGGCAGGTCGCCCACCCGCGCATCCAGCGGCAGCGCAATGCCCAGGCGCCGCAACACGGCCTGGGCCGCCTCGCGCTGGCGCCTGCGGCGCACGGGTGCCCACCAGCGGCCCATGGCCTGGTCGAAGGCAATGTTCTCGGCCACGCTCAGGTTGGGAAACAGCGACAGGTCCTGGTAGATCACCTGAATGCCCAGGGACTTGGCCAGCGCCGGGTCCAGCCGCTGCACGGGCTGTCCGCCGATGTCGATGCACGCACCCGGCTGCGGCGCGTGCACGCCGCTGAGCACCTTGATCGCCGTGCTCTTGCCGCTGCCGTTGCTGCCCATCAGGCAGTGCACCTCGCCGGGCATCACGTCCCAGTCCAGCGCATGCAGCGCGGTGGCGTCGCCAAAGCGCACGGTGACCGCCTGCATGCGGACCAGTGCTGTTGTGGTGGCATCCATGGCAGCGCGCGGCTCACAGGCCCAGGCCGACCAGCCGGTCTATGGTCTGCCGGTTGATCGGCTCCAGCTTCTGGCCCTGGATGTTGCGGCGCTCGCGGTCCACCTGCACCTTGCCCAGGCCCGGTATCTCCATGCCGTCCGTGGGCTCGCGGCCGTCGATCAGCATCTTGCCCACATGCACGATGACCTCGCCGGCCAGCGCGGGGTTCCAGATGAAGCCTTCGCGGATCACGCCGTCGCGCACCAGCTTTGCGCCCTGGCCCGGCGAGAACGAGCCCACCACGGCAATGCGGTCGGCTTTGCGCGCATCGGCCACCGCGCGGCCCGCGCCAATGGGGCCCTGGCTGCCGAAGGCCAGAAAGCCCTTGAGGTCGGGGTGGGCGCGCATCAGGTCCTGGGCGCTGCGGTAGGAGTCGTCCAGGCTCTCGGCCACGCCGAAGCGCTCGGACACCAGCTGCATCTTCGGCCACTGCTTTTTCTGGTGGGCGATGGCCGCGTCGGCCCAGGCGTTGTGCAGCGGCACGGTCAGCGAGCCCACGAAGACCACGTACTTGCCCTCGCCGCCCATGGCCTTGGCCAGGCTGTCCATGTGGCGCTCGCCAAAGCCCGCGACGCTGCTCAGCTCGATGTTCCAGTCGGCGCCCTTCTGGTCGGGCGACTCGTGCGTGAGCACCTTGATGCCCGCGCTGCGCGCACGCCGGAACACGGGCTCCAGCGCCCTGGCATCGTTGGGCACCACGGCGATGACCTTGCTGCGGCGCGCGATCAGGTCCTCGACCGCGCGCACCTGCTGGGCCGCATCGGCCTCGGTGGGACCGACCATGCCGCTGGAGATGCCCAGCTCGCGGCCTGCCTTGCCGATGCCGGTCTCCATGGCGTTGAACCACGGAATGCCCCCGACCTTGGCCACCACCGACACATCCTCGGCACCGGCCGCGCCTGCCAGCGCCGCCAGGGTGCAGGCCAACAGTGCCCTCGAGAACCGGCTGAATCCATGGAACATGGCGCTCCTCCCTCTGTTTTGCACAATCGATTGTGCAAACTATAGACAGATGGACTTCCATTGCCGATGCGGGATTTCCCGGGCCGCTGCTGCGTGCCGGCTCCGGCCCGCCCGAATCGCTGCCGCAGCGGCTACGATGGCCGCCGAGCGCTCCCGTCCCAACCCCTGCAGAGCACCGTGAACCGCCCCCGAACCTCCACCATCTACGACCTGGCCGAACTGGCCGGCACCTCGGCCTCGACGGTCAGCGCCATCCTCAACGGCAGCTGGCAGTCGCGGCGCATCAGCGAGGAGACCGCGCGCCGCGTGCAGCAGCTCGCCCAGGAACACAGCTTTGCCGTGAACCGCCAGGCCAGCGGCCTGCGCCGCCAGCGCTCGGGGCTGATCGGCATGGTGATTCCCACGCATGAGGACCGCTTCTTCGGCGCGCTGTCCCAGGCCTTCGAGCGCCTGGCCCACGCGCGCGGCCTGTGCCCGCTGGTGGTCAGCACGCTGCGCGACGGCGCGCTGGAGGTGGAGACCGTGCGCTCGCTGATCGCCTTTCGCGTGGAGCACCTCATCGTCACGGGCGCCACCCGGCCCGACGCCATCAGCGCCGAATGCCGCAAGGCCGGCGTGCGCCATGTCAACGTGGATCTGCCGGGGAAGAAGGCGCCCTCCGTCACCAGCGACAACCGCTGGGGTGCGGCCGAACTCACGCGCCTGCTGCTGGCGCGCTCCAGGCCCCCGGCAGGTGCGCCGCAGGACGCCGTCTGCTTTCTGGGCGGCGTCCGCAAGGAGTACGCCACCGAGCAGCGCCTGGCCGGCTTTCGCGAAGCCCTGGCGCCCCACACGCCGGTGGCGGACGAGCACATCGTCTGCTGCGGCTACGACCCCGAAGCGGCCCGCCTTGCCATGGCAGCGCTCTACCAGCGCCTGGGCGGCCTGCCGCGCGCGCTGCTGTTTTCATCGGGCATCACGCTGCAGGGCGCCATCCGCTTCCTGCGCGCACTGCCCGATGCGGAACTGGCGCAATGCAGCTTTGGCAGCTACGACTGGGACCCCTATGCCGAATGCCTGCGCTTTCCGGTGCACATGGTGCGCCAGAACGTCGAAGGCCTGATGGCCGAGGCCTTCCGCGCCATCGACGGCGAAGGCCTGCGCGCTGGGCAGGTGGTGCAGGTGCGGCCGCAGTTGGTGGAGTGGGGGAGGTGAGTCGCTTTGTGGGAGGCGCTTGCCGGGAGCCCGATGGAAGACCAACTCCATGGTGTTGATCAACATCGCTTGATTAGGAATGAGTTCGACGAGCCTCAAGCCCCGCTTTGAGAACGATCCTGCTTCTCAGCGCTTGCGCCGACCGCTTATGTCGTCCCCGACGACACGTCAATGAAACATGTTCTCATTTCATCGAAATGAAGACATATGTGCGGCTCACGTCACTTGCGACGCCATGAATGGGTATGTCGCTGAATCTGTATTTCACCCACCAACCCCGGCATCACCGTGAAATCCACTTGCGCCTGCGCCAGTTGCTGCATGGCCGGGATCAGGGCGCGGGCGTCGCCGCGCCGCCATTGGAAGGCGTAGTGCAGGGGGGCGAGAGCGGCTTTGGGATGGGCGCCCCCGACGGCGCGCAGGCCCAGGGCGGTGATCCAGCCGGTGGGCAGGAAGCCCACGCCCAGGCCGGCGCGCAGCATGCCGGCCACGGCGCCCCAGCTGTTGCACAGGATGCGCTCGCGCACGCTGGCGCCCTGGGCGAGCAGCCAGTCGTCCAGCAGGCGCGTGGTGCCGGCCTGCGGGGGCAGGGTGACCAGTGCATGGCGCTGCAGCAGGGCCGTGGCGCCCAGGCGGCCTGCGCCTGCCAGGCCGGGGGCCACGGCCCAGGCAAAGCGCGCGGCGCCCACGGGGCGGGACAGCAGGCTGCTGCGCGAGGAGCGGCCCGCGATGACGGCAAAGTCCAGCTCGCCGTCGTCCAGGCGCTGCTCCAGCACGCCGCCCACGTCCACATGGGGCTCCAGCACCAGTTGCGGATGGGCCTGGCGCGCGGCGGCCACGAAGGCCGGCAGCCAGGTCAGCGCCGACAGGTCGCCCACGCCGAAGCGGCAATGCCCGGCCAGCGCCTCGCGCATGTCCAGGGCCTGGCCCAGCGCGGCCATGGCGTTGAGCACCTCCAGCGCGGCGGGCAGCAGGCGCTGGCCGGCATCGGTGAGCACGGCGCGGTGGCCGCTGCGGTCGAACAGCGGCTGGCCCAGCGCGGATTCCAGTTCCGTGATGCGCTTGGACAGCGAGGACACGGACAGGTGCACGCGCTGCGCTGCCGTGGCGAAGTTGCTGCAGGTGGCGGCCCACCAGAAGGCTTCGAGCTGCTTGACCGAGGGTGTGGACATGGGTTTGTCATTGGCAAAAAGCGAACAAGTGCATTCTAAATAATCCACTTTCATTCAATGGATGCGCGGCCTACAGTGGCGCCGGTTCCTGAACATTCCGAGGTCCGCACCATGGCCGCCATCGCTTCCTCCTCTTCCTCTGCCTCTGCCTCCACGCCTTCGGCATCCGCCCTGCCGGCGCCGCGCGCCCCGGCCGTGCTGCGCCGCATGCTGTCGCTGCATGATTTCGAGGAGGCCGCGCGCCGCAGGCTGCCCCGGCCCATCTTCGGCTACATCGCCGGGGCGGCAGAGGACAACGCCTCGCTGCGCGACAACCGCGAGGTGTTCGGCGAATGGGGCCTGACCACGCGCGTGCTGGCCGATGTGTCGCAGCGCTCGCAGGCCGTGGAGCTGTTCGGCGAGCGCTATGCCAGCCCCTTCGGCATTGCGCCCATGGGCATCAATGCGCTGTCCACCTACCGGGGTGACCTGGTGCTGGCACGCGCGGCCCAGCGCGCGGGCATTGTGTCGGTGATGAGCGGCACTTCGCTGATCCCCATGGAGGAGGTGGCGCGCGAGAGCCCGGCCACCTGGTTCCAGGCCTATATCCCCGGGGACCAGGCCCGCATCGACGCGCTGATCGACCGCGTGGAGCGCGCAGGCTTTCGCACCCTGGTGGTGACGGTGGACATACCGATCTCTGCCAACCGAGAGAACAACATCCGCACCGGCTTTTCCACGCCGCTCAAGCCCAGCCTGCGCCTGGCCTGGGACGGCATGGTGCGCCCGGGCTGGGTGGCCGGCACCTTCCTGCGCACGCTGCTGCGCCACGGCATGCCGCATTTCGAGAACTCGTTTGCCACGCGCGGCGCGCCCATCATGTCGTCCAGCGTGATGCGCGACTTTTCGGCACGCGACCACCTGAGCTGGCGCCACATCGAGGCCATCCGCCGCCGCTGGAAGGGGCCGCTGGTCATCAAGGGCGTGCTCAGCGTGGAGGACGCGCTGCAGGCGCGGCGCGTGGGGGCCGACGGCATCGTGCTGTCCAACCATGGCGGGCGGCAGCTCGACGGCGCGGTGTCGGCCATGCGCATTCTTGAGGACGTGGTGGCGGCCCTGGGGCCGGACTATCCCGTGCTGATCGACGGGGGCTTCAGGCGCGGCTCCGATGTGCTCAAGGCCGTGGCGCTGGGCGCGCGCATGGTGCTGGTGGGCCGGCCCTTCAACTATGCCGCCGCCGTGGGCGGCGAGGCCGGCGTGCTGCACGCCATCGGCCTGCTGCGCGACGAGGTGGACCGCAACCTGGCCATGCTGGGTGCCTCCTCCTGCGGCGCGCTGGACCGCTCGCACATCGTGCGCCGCGCATCGGCCTGACAGAAACCTCCACCGTCCGTTCAAAACACAGCCATTCCCAGGAGACATTCCATGAACCACTTCACTTCACGCCGCAGCCTGTGCGCCCTGCTGCTGGCCGCAGGCGCCGCACCGGGCGCCATGGCGGCCGATGCCGGCGCCTATCCCACGCGCCCGGTGCGCCTGATCGTGCCGTTTGCGGCCGGCGGCACCACCGACATCGTCGCGCGCGCGATTGCGCCGCGCATGGCAGAGGCCCTGGGCCAGCCGCTGGTGGTGGACAACAAGGGCGGCGGCGGAGGCGCCATCGGCGCGCACGAGGCCGCGCGCGCCCAGCCCGACGGCTACACGCTGGGCGTGGCCACCGTGTCCACCACGGCCACCAATCCGGCCATCAACCCGCGCCTGCCCTACAACCCGCTCACCGATTTCACGCCCATCACCAACATTGCGGCCACGCCCAATGTGCTGGCCGTGCATCCGGGCTTCAAGGCGCAGAGCTTTGCGGCCTTCGTGGACGAGGTCAAGAAGAACCCCGGCAAGCATGCCTACGGCACGGCGGGCACGGGCTCCATAGGCCACATGCTGATGGAGCTGATGTCCAGCCGCTCGGGGCTGTCGCTCACGCATGTGCCCTACCGGGGATCGGGCCCCGCGCTCAACGATGCGGTGGCGGGCCAGGTGCCCATCGTCTTCGACAACCTGCCCTCGGCCCTGCCCTTCATCAAGGCGGGCCGGCTCACCGCGCTGGCGGTGGCCGCGCCAGAGCGCCTGGCCCAGCTGCCCCAGGTGCCCACCTTCAAGGAGCTGGGCCTGGAGCCGGTCAACCGCAGCGCCTTCTATGGCATCTACGGCCCCAAGGGGCTGTCGCCCGAGATCGTGGCGCGCCTGCATGCGGCCGCCCAGCGCGCGCTGGCCAGCCCCGAGGTGCGCCGCCAGATCGAGGACACGGGCTCGCGCGTGATCGGCAACCGCCCCGAGGAGTTCGCGCGCGAGATCGCGGCCGAGAACGCCCTGTACCGCAAGATCGCCACGGAGCGGCGCATCGTGGCGGATTGAGGGGCAGCCGGCGGAAGGGGGATAGGGGCTGCGAAAGAATTTTCGCCAACGCTGTCACAACGCGCACGCCCCGTGCGTCTTGAAGGTATGGGCCAGCCATTCCGGCCGGCTGCTACATCCCTCAAGGAGTGTTTTCCATGACCGCTTCGTCTTCCGCTGCCACCGGCGCCCGTCCTCTTGCCGCCCCCACGCCGCGCCTGAACTTCCAGGCCGTGGCCCCCGAGCTGTACAAGGCCCAGGCCGGCATCAACGCGCTGCTCAACCAGTCCAGCCTGGGCATCCAGCTGCTGGAGCTGGTGTTCCTGCGCGTCTCGCAGATCAACGGCTGCGCCTTCTGCGTGGACATGCACACGCGCGAACTGCTGTCCCGGGGCGAGGACCTGCAGCGCATCAACAGCATCGTCACCTGGCCCGAGGTGGATTTCTACGACGGGCGCGAGCGCGCCGCCCTGAACTGGGCCGAGCGCTGCACGCGCCTGAGCCAGGCCCATCCCGAGCAGCAGGACTTCGAGGCGCTGCGCCCGCATTTCAGCGAGCGCGAGATGGTGGAGCTGACCTATGCCATCGGCAGCATCAATGTCTGGAACCGCCTGTGCGCGGGCTTTGCAGCGCCCGTGGCGCGCAAGCCGATCAAGCTCTGAACGGGCGCAAGCCGTTCACTCCGCGGAGAGCTTTCGCTCCTTCACCAGCCTGCCCCACTGCTCGTATTCCTTCTTCATGAAGGCCGCGAACTCGGCGCGCGTGGTGGGCTGGGGGGTGAGGCCGTGCTTGTTCAGCGCCTCCTTGACGCCAGGGTCATTGAGTACCTTGACGATCTCGGTGTTCCAGCGGTCCAGCATCGGCTTGGGCGTCTTGCCCGGTGCCACGAAGGCATACCAGTTCAGTGCCTCGAAGCCGGGATAGCCGGCTTCGGCCACCGTGGGGATGTCGGGCATGTACGCCGGGCGCGTGAGGCCCGTGGTGGCCAGCGGGATCAGCTTGCCGGCCTCGATGTGGGGCAGGGCCGTGGGCGGCGCGGCGAAGTAGCTGGTCACGCGCTCGCCCAGCAGGTCCTGCAGCGCGGGCGCACCGCCCTTGTAGGGTACGTGCACCATGTCGATGCCCGCGCGCTGGTTGAACAGCTCGCCTGCCAGGTGGGAGGCCGAGCCCGCGCCCGTCGAGGCGTAGTCCACCGTGCCCGGGTTCTTCTTGGCCTTGGCCACGAACTCGGCCAGGGTCTTCACGCCCGCGCCTTTGTGCACCACCAGCACGTTGGGGAAGTTCACGCCGCCCGAGATGGGCGCCAGGTCCTTGAAGGGGTCGTAGGGCAGCTTCATCAGGTGCGGCGCAATGGTCAGCGGCCCCACCGAGCCGAACAGCAGCACCGAGCCGTCGGCCGCCGCATTGGCCACCTGCTGGTGGGCGATGTTGCCGCCCGCGCCGCCCTTGTTCTCCACCACCACGCTCTGGCCGATGTTCTCGCCCAGTTTCTTGGCGATCAGGCGCGCGGCCGCATCGGCAGCGCCGCCGGCGGCGAAGCCCACGACCAGGGACACGGGCTTCTTGGGAGGAAAGTCCTGGGCCTGCGCACTGGCGGCCAGTGCGAGCAGGGAGGCGGCCAGGGCGGTGGCGTGCAGGAAGTTGCGCTTGTTCATCATGGGGTTGTCTCCGTCATTGGCTGGGAATCGGGGCGGATGCGGCTAGTCGGCGCCCAGCCCGATGGGGCTGGGCTGGCGCTTTTCGGTGTTGTGGCGCAGCAGGGATGCCGTGCGGAACACGCCGTGCGCGAACTTGCCGTAGGGCAGGGTGGCGAACAGGGCGATCACCGCGCCCAGGTGCAGGCACAGCAGCAGGGCCAGGGCCGGCGTGCCGCGGCCCAGCCACAGCGCCATGCCGCTGGCGGCGACCAGGAACAGCAGGGCGATGAAGCCCAGGTCCATGGGTTTCTGGCGCGCGTCGCCATGCAGCGGGTGGCGCCTGCGGTTCAGGCGCCAAAGGCCTGCGGTGCCCAGCATGAGGCTGGTGCCGCCCACCGCGCCCAGCAGCTTGGGCAGGCTGGGGAATTCGTAGGGCGCGGCCCAGCCGAACACGTAGTGGTAGACCGTGGCCAGCGCCGTGGCCGCAAAGCACAGCAGGAAGCCGTAGAAGGTCAGGTGGTGAAAACGCCTGCGGCTCAGGGTGTAGGCATCGTCCTCGTTGTGGCAGCCCTCGCCGTGGCCGCCGTCCAGGTATTTGAGGCGCAGCACGTCGTGCGCGGCCTCGGCCGCCGCCGGCGTGCCCACGTCCACGCCGCCGGTGGCGGGCTTGACGTCCTTCCAGAAGCGGCGCACGCCCATGGCCAGTGCCAGCACCACGAACAGGAACACGGGCGCGAAGATGCCCACCAGCAGGTTGTGCGGGAACAGGTTGTAGAAGTTGGCGCCCAGGTCGGCGCCCCACAGCCGGCCCAGGCCGCCCTGCAGGGCCACGGCCAGCACCAGGAACAGCGACAGGCCTGCGGCCAGGGCCAGCGACAGCGTGAGTCCGTTCCTCTGGTACAGGCGCCCCAGGGCGGACGGCCAGGCGTAGTCGGCATAGGTCTGGCCACGCACCTCGGCCATGGCCTTGGGGATGTTGATGGCGAATTCATGCGGCGGCGCGTACTGGCAGGCATGCAGGCAGGCGCCGCAGTTGTGGCACAGGTTGGCCAGGTAGTGCACATCGGCCTTGCCGAACTCCAGCCGCCGCGTCATGGCCGGGAAGACCGCGCAAAAGCCTTCGCAGTAGCGGCAGGCGTTGCAGATCTGCAGGGCGCGCGCCACCTCGCCTTCGGCGGCCGTTTCGGTGGAGACCGGCAGGATGGGAATGACCCGGCCGGCGGCCAGGTCCTGGGCTTCTTGGGCCAGGGCGTTCAGGGTCTGCATCTCGGTCAAGCCTTCTCTGTCACTGCGCCGCGCACGGCGGGGTGGCCCGTGGCGGCCAGGGCCGCGTTGCGGCCCGCGATGCGGCCGAAGGCCGTGCCGATGGACATGCCCACGCCGGCCGTATAGCCCTTGCCCAGCACGTTGCCGGCCATCATTTCGCCGGCCACGAACAGGTTGGTGCTGGGCTGGCCGGCAAAGCGCACGGCCGCCGTGTCGTCGGTCTCCAGGCCCAGGTAGGTGAAGGTCACGCCGGGGCGCAGCTGGTAGCCGTAGAAGGGCGCCGTGTCGATGGGGCGGGCCCAGTGGGTCTTGGCGGGCGCCAGGCCCTCGGTATGGCAGTCGTCCAGCGCCGTGTGGTCGAAGTGGCCGACGCGGCAGGCGCCGTTGTAGGCATCCAGGGTCTGCATGAAGCGTTCCTCGTCCAGGCCCAGCTTGCGTGCCAGCTCGGGCAGGGAGTCGGCGCGCACGCCCGGGAAGACCGGCGGCATGAAGCGGCCTATGGCCTTGGCGTCGATGACGGACCAGGCGGTCTGGCCCGGCTGCTGGGCCACCAGGCGGCCCCAGATGGCATAGCGCTTGGGCCAGAAGTCCTCGCCCTCGTCATAGAAGCGCTCGGCCTCGCGGTTGACCACCACGCCCAGCGAGACGCAGTCGATGCGCGTGCAGATGCCGCCGTCGTACAGCGGCGCGCGCGCATCGATGGCCACCATGTGGGCCTGGGTGGGGTCGCCGATGCGGTCGGCGCCATGGTCTTCGAGCAGGTGGCGCAGCAGCACGCCGCGGTTGAAGGCCGTGCCGCGGATCAGGAAGTTGTCGGACGGCCACTCGCCGCGCGCGTTCTGTCCCCATGCCTCGCGCAGCCACTCGCGGTTGGACTCGAAGCCGCCCGCCGCCAGCACGCAGGTCTTTGCGGTGATGCGCTGCTCGCCCACCCAGGCGGCCTTGAACTCGCCGTCCTCGATCTCCAGCCGGTCCACGGGCGACGCGTAGCGCACCTGCACGCCCAGCCTTTCGGCGCTGCGGTAGTAGGCATTGACCAGGGCCTTGCCGCCGCCCATGAAGAAGGCATTGGTGCGCGCCACGTGCAGGGCGCCCGACAGCGGCGGCTGGAAATGCACGCCGTGGCGGCGCATCCAGTCGCGGCAGGTGGAGGAGGCACGGATCACCATGCGCGCCAGGTGCTCGTTGGTGATGCCGCCCGTGACCTTGAGCAGGTCCTGCCAGAACTCCTCTTCGGGGTAGGCCTCGACCAGCACGTCCTGGGGCGCGTCGTGCATGCAGCGCAGGTTGCGCGTGTGGCCGGAATTGCCGCCGCGCCAGTCGCGCGGCGCCGCCTCCAGCAGCAGCACGCTGCGGCCTGCCTCGCGCGCCATCAGGGCCGCGCACAGGGCGGCATTGCCGCCGCCTATGACCAGGACATCGGGGTCCATGGAGTTCTCCTTGCATTCGCCATCGTGGGGATTGCGAATGTAGGGAGAACGCCGCGCGGCGGGCAGGGGCCCGCCGGCATGGGGGTATCAGTCTTCGTGATGGATGAGGGCCGTGCCAGCCCAGGCGCCGCCGCGCAGCAGCTGGCGCACGCAGTCGATCAGCACCACGCGCGCGGCCAGGGCGGCGGGCGACAGCTCATCCTCGGAAAGGCTGCACAGCAAGTTGGTGCGCAGGGCATCTTTGTCCGTGATACGCGACCACTCGAAGCGCTGCGCGGCATCGGCATAGCGGCCCATGGAGGCCCAGGGCTGCACCGTGCTGCCCAGGCCCGCATCCACGGCCGCCATGACCATGGACAGCGAGTCCACCTCCAGCACCAGATGCGGTGTGAAGCGCGCCTGCGAGAAGGCCGTGTCCAGCGTGCTGCGCAGGCCGTGCAGGCCCGTGGGCAGGATCAGCGATTCGCCGGCCAGGTCGGCCAGCGCCATCTGCGGCGGCAGCGGCTCGGGGTGGTGGCCACGCGCGCGGATCAGGAACAGCTCTTCCTCGATCAGCGGGTGCACCTGCCAGCGCCGCCCGCCTGCGCGGGCCTGCCCGCCGTGCAGGCGGGCGTCGAACAGCACGGCCATGTCCAGCGCGCGCGCATTGAGCATGTCGGTCAGGTGGCCGGACATGCCCTCCACCATGTGCAGGCGCACATCGGGGTAGCGCGCGCGCATGGCCTGCATCATGGGCAGGCCCAGCATGGCCGAGGTGGTGGGCGCCAGGCCCACGCTGACCGAGCCCGACAGCCGCGCCTGCTGCGCGCTGCGCACGGCCTGCTCGGCATGGCGCAGCGTGAGCTGGGCCTCGCGGAAGAAGGCCACGCCCGCCTCGGTGGGCACCACGCCGCGCGGCGTGCGCTGCAGCAGCCGGGTGGACAGCTCGCTTTCCAGGCGGCTGACCTGCTGGCTCAGCGCGGACTGGACCATGTCCAGGTCCAGGGCGGCGCGGCTCATGGAGCCCAGTTCGACGATGCGGACGAAGTAGCGGAGTTGTCTCAGTTCCATGGGGGCGGCGCTTGTGGTGTGCAGCGCCGATTGTCGGTGCAGACCGGGGCTTGGCCTCAGATGCCGCGCGGCAGCAGGGCCGCCAGGGCCTCGCCTATCGAGCGCGCAATCAGCTTCTGGCGCTCGCCGGGCATGCGCTCCAGCGTGGAGGCCACGCTGACGGCGGCCACGGGCTCGCCTTCGGCATTGCGCACCGCCATGCCCACGGCCAGCACGCCGCGCGTGGCGTGGTTGCCGATGACGGACCAGCCGCGCTGGCGCGTGGCCTTCACCAGCAGGGCCATGCGCTCGAGCGTCATGCCGCCGTACTGCTCCAGCACGGGCGCGTTGGCCACCATCGCGGCCTGCACCTCGGCATCGGGCAGGGCGGCCAGCAGGGCCAGTCCCGCCGCTCCCACGCCCAGCGGCTGGCGCGTGCCCACCTGGATCACCAGGATCTGCACCGGATGCGTGCCCACATGGCGGGCGATGCAGTGCGATGCCGCGCCTTCGCGCACGATGGCGAAGGCCGCGTCCGCGCAGCCCGCGCTCACGCGCTCCAGCACGGGCTGCAGCCGCACGGCCATGTTGGGCTGGCCCGCGCTGGCGGCCGTGGCCGCCAGCCGGTGGCCGGCCGCATAGCCGAAGCGCCCCCTGTGCGCCACATAGCCGCTGTCCACCAGGGTGGACAGCAGGCGGTACACCGTGGCGCGCTCCAGCCCCGTGGCGCGGCACAGGTCAGCGACGCGCAGGCCCTCGCGGCCTGCGGCCAGCACGGCGTCCAGCACCTGCAGGCCACGGCGCAGCGTGCGGCTGCCGGCATCGTCGGCGGAGACTGGAATGTCCGCTGGCCGGACGTTTGGATTGGTGCTGCGCGAAGCCATGGAAAAGAATTTCCCGGTGATTGCAGGCAGGGCAGAAAAGGGCCTGCGTGCAGCGCGCAGTGTGCCGCAGGCCGTCGAAAGCCCACACAGGCAGACATAAGCGGACATCAGCAGACATCAGAACGATCACCTGGAGACAAGACATGACAATCCCTGCCCGTTTCAATCCGTGGGCGCGCCGGCGCCTGCTGGCCTGTTCCTTCACCTGCGCACTGGCCGGCATGGCCGCCGCGACCGTCGCGACCGTGGCGTTGGCGCCCGCGCCCGTGCTGGCGCAGCCGGCGGCCTGGCCTGCCCGGCCCGTGCGGCTCGTGGTGGGCTATGCGGCTGGCGGCGCCACCGACGTGATCGCACGCCTGGTGGCCGCCCGGATGGGCGAGCAACTGGGCCAGAGCGTGGTGGTGGACAACCGCACGGGCGCCAACAGCAATGTGGGCGCCGAAGCCGTGGCGCGGGCGCCTGCGGACGGCTACACGCTGTATGTCTACACCATTGCCAACACCATCAATGCCTCGCTCTACCCCCGGCTCGGCTATGACCCGGTCAAGGACTTTGAGCCCATCGGCCTGATCGCCAAGATTCCCAACATCCTCGTGGTCAACCCGCGCCTGCCCATACAGAACGTGGCCGACTATGTGCGCCATGCCCGGCAGAGTGCGCAGGGCATCAGCTTCGCCTCGTCGGGCAGCGGCTCGTCGATCCACCTGTCGGGCGAGATGTTCCGGCAGCTGTCGGGCCTGCGCATGCTGCACGTGCCCTACCGGGGCAGCGCACCGGCCATCACCGACCTGCTGGGCGGGCAGGTGGATTCCATGTTCGACAACGCGCCCTCGGCCCTGCCCCATGTGCAGGCAGGCAAGCTGCGCGCGATCGCCATCACCAGCGCCCGGCGCTCGGCGCTGCTGCCCGATGTGCCCACGCTGGCGGAGTCGGGCTATGCGGGCTTCGACGTGCAGTCGTGGTTCGGCCTGGCCGCCCCTGCGGGCACGCCGCCGGCCGTGATCGAGCGCCTGAACCATGCCCTGAACACCGCCCTGGCCGCACCCGAGCTGCGCCAGCGCCTGGGCGAGATGGCCGCCACGCCCGAGCCCGGCACCCCGGCGCAGATGCGCAGCTTTGCGGCGTCGGAGATCAAGCGCTGGCGCGAGGTGGTCAAGGCCTCGGGCGCCACCGCCCAGTAGTTCGACACACGTTCGGCACAAGCTCAACACAACCGCCCCACAAGGAGACAACCCCCATGCAACCCATTGATTTTTTCTGGCGCGCGGCCGAACGCTGGCCGCAGCGCATAGCCATCGACGCGCCGGGCGGCTGCATCCGCTATGACGCGCTGGCCCGCAAGGTGGCCGCGCTGGCGGCCGGCCTGCAGGCGCTGGAGCCTGCCGTGCAAAGCCGCGTGGGCATCTGCGCGGGCAACAGCGCAGACCATATCGCCGCCCTGCTGGCGGTGATGGCCAGCGGCAAGGTCTGGGTGCCGCTCAATCCCAAGAGCACGCAGTCCGAGGTGCGCCGCATCATCGATGCCACCGAGCCCTCCATCGTGCTGTGCGATGCGGGCGGCGCTGCACTGGTGCAAGGGGCGCCGGGCATCCACCTGATGCTGGGCGAGGGCACGGCGGCCCTGGAGCAGGCGCAGACCGGCGCTTTGCCTGTGACACCCGAACTGCCCGCCGATGCCATCCAGGCCATCAAGTTCACGGGCGGCACCACGGGCCTGCCCAAGGGCGTGATGCAGCCCTGCCGCGCCTGGATGGCCGGCATTGCCAACCAGATCCAGGCCTGGGGGTTCGATGAACATGACCGCTACGTCATGGCCGCGCCCATCACGCATGGCACGTCCACCTACCTGCTGCCCATCCTGGCGCAGGGCGGCTGCCATGTGCTGCTCGACGGTGCGGGTGCCGAGGCCGTGCGCAGCGCCTTTGCCCTGCGCGGCGGCACCGTGTGCTTCATGCCGCCCACCCTGATCTACATGCTGATGGCTCTGCCGGGCGCCAGCCGTGCGGACTTCCCCGGCCTGCGCCGCCTCATCTACGGCGGCGCCGCCATGCCGCCCGAGAAAATCCGCCAGGTGCGCGCCTTCTTCGGCCCCGTGCTGGCCACCACCTATGGCCAGACCGAGGCGCCGCAGATCCTCACGGCCATGCGGCCCGAGGACTTCGAGGACGAAGGCCTGTGGACCTCCGTGGGCCGGGCCACCTGGTTCAGCGACCTGGCCATCATGGCGCCCGACGGCCGCCTGCTGCCCCGGGGCGAGGTGGGCGAGGTCGTGGCGCGCGGCGATCTGCTGATGAGCGGCTACTGGCGCCTGCCCGGCAAGACGGCCGAGACCCTGGTGAACGGCTGGCTGCACACGGGGGACCGGGGCCTGATCGATGCGCAGGGCTACCTGCACCTCAAGGACCGCCTGAAGGACCTGGTCATCACGGGCGGCTTCAACGTCTATCCCGTGGATGTGGAAAACGCCCTGGGCCAGCACCCGGCCGTGCATGAGTGCGTGGTCTTCGGCATCCCCGACGACCATTGGGGCGAGGCCGTGCAGGCCGCCGTGCAATTGCGCGCCGAACTGCGCCCCGACCAGCGCCCGGACGAGGCCGAGCTGATCGCCTTCGTGCGCCAGCGCCTGGGCCCCGTGCAGACACCCAAGCGCATCCACTTTCACGCCAGCCTGCCGCGCTCGCCCGTGGGCAAGCTGCTCAAGACGGCCGTGCGCGAGCTTGCGCTGGCACCCCGTTGATCCCGCACACCATCACAAGGAAACCCTGGCCATGGCAACCCCCCAACCCCCCGTCACCCGCCTGTGCACCCACACCCTCACCAGCCTGCATTACCGCGATGCCGACTTGGTCGAGGACCTGATGGGCAAGAAGACCTTCACCGAGGTGATGCTGATGCAGATCCTGGGCCGCACGCCGCGCCCCGTGGACCTGCGCATCGCCGATGTGGTGCTCATCGTGCTCATGGAGCATGGCCTCACGCCCAGCGCCATCGCCACGCGCCTCATCTACATGAGCGCGCCGGAGAACCTGCAGGGCGCCGTCTCGGCCGGCCTGCTGGCCGTGGGCAGCTCCTTCGTGGGCACCATGGAGAACTGCGCCGCGCTGCTCGACCGCATCGCCGCCGCCGCCGACCCCGAGGCCGAGGCCCGCGCCATCGCCCGGCACCACAAGGCGTTGAAAAGCCCCGTGCCCGGCTTTGGCCACCACCTGCACAAGCCCGTGGACCCGCGCGCCTACAAGCTGCTGGACATGGGCCGCGCCGACCCCGAACTGGCGGGCAGCAGAATCCGCGCGCTCGAAACCCTGTCCGCCGCCGTGGACGCCGCGGCGGGCCGGCCCATCACCATCAATGCCACGGGGGCCGTGGCCGCCCTGCTGGGCGAGATCGGCGTGCCCACGGCCGTGATGCGCGGCTTTGCCGTCATCTCGCGGGCGGCCGGGCTGGTGGCGCATGTGGTGGAGGAGCAGCAAAGCCCGTCGGGCCGGTTCATCTGGGAAACGGTGGAGGAGGCCATCCCCTACGCGGGGCATGCAGTTTCCGCGAACGCTGCGTGAAGCAATGACCGATGGACCACCGCGCGCCATGCCGCGAGCATGGAGTCCATGCAACAAACCCATGGATTGTCCAGCGCCCTCGACGGCCTGCGCGTGGTGGACCTGTCCCGCATCCTGGCGGGACCCTGGTGCACCCAGAACCTTGCCGACCTGGGCGCATCGGTGCTCAAGATCGAGCGTCCCGGCACGGGCGACGACACGCGCGCCTGGGGCCCGCCCTTCGTGCAGGCGCCCGGTGGCGAGGCCGTGTCGGCCTACTTCCTGTCCTGCAACCGCGGCAAGCAGTCGGTGGCGCTGGACTTCACCGAGCCGGCCTCGCATGCCTGGCTGCTGCGCCAGATCCGCGATGCCGACGTGCTGGTGGAAAACTACAAGGCCGGCGCGCTGGCGCGCCACGGGCTGGACTACGCGGCGCTGGCCGCCATCAACCCGGGGCTGATCTACCTGTCGATCACGGGCTTCGGCCAGAGCGGCCCTTTTGCGCACAAGCCCGGCTACGACTATGTGTTCCAGGGGCTGGGCGGCCTCATGGGCTACACGGGCGTGGCCGATGGCGAGGAGGGCGCGGGCCCGTTGCGCACGGGCGTGGCCGTGGTGGACCTGATGACGGGCATGTATGCCACCAGCGCCGTGCTGGCGGCCGTGGTGCAGCGCCAGCGCACGGGGCGCGGCCAGCACATCGACCTGGCGCTGCTGGACGTGGCCGTGGCCATGAATGCCAACCAGGCGGCCAACTACCTGGTCAGCGGCGAGAACCCGCGCCGCACGGGCAACGCCCATCCCAATTGCGCGCCCTACGAGGTGTTTGCCTGCGAAGACGGGCATTTGATCCTGGCCATCGGCAATGACGGGCAGTTCGCCGCCCTGTGCTCCGTGCTGGGCACGGACTGGCACCTGGACGCGCGCTTTGCCACCAATGCCGCGCGCCTGACCGGCATGGCGCAGCTGCGCCCGCTGTTGCGCGCGGCGCTGGGCCGCTGGCCGCTGCAGGCCCTGACCGATGCGCTGGACACCGCCCAGGTGCCCTGGGGCTGCATCAACACCCTGGAACAGGTCTTCGCCCATCCGCAGGTACGGCACCGCCAGATGCTGCAGACGGTGGAGCACCCGCAGCTGGGCACGCTGAAGCTGGTGCGCAACCCCATGGTGCCGGCCGGCAGCGGCGCCCAGGTGCCGCCACCGCCCGTGCTCGGTGCGGCGCCGCAGGACCTCTGAATCCCTAGACATCGACAAGCCAAGAAGGAGACAAGGATGACGAAACGCATGAAAGCACTGAAGGCCGCCGTGGCAGCCGCCGCGCTGGCGGGGATGCCGCTGGCATATGCAGCAGGGGCGGCAGGGGCGGCCGGGACGGCGGGGGCAGGAAGCTATCCCGAGCGGCCCATACGCCTGGTCGTGCCCTATGCGGTGGGCGGCGCCACCGATGTGATCGCGCGCGTGGCGGCCCGCTATCTGGGCGAGACGCTGGGCCAGCCCGTGGTGGTGGAAAACCGCCCCGGCGCAGGCGGCAGCACGGGCTCGGCCTATGCGGCCAAGCAGCCGGCCGACGGCTACACCCTGGTGATGATGGTGGAGAGCTCGCATGCCGTGAATCCCAACGTCTACGCCAAGCCCGCGTATGACCCCGTGAAGGACTTCACCCCCATCACCAACATCGCCAATGTGCCGGGCGTGATGGTGGTCAGCGCAGGCTCGGCCTACAAGAGCGCCAAGGACGTCAGCGACGCGGCGCGCGCCGCGCCGGGCAAGCTCAACTACGGCTCCTCGGGCAATGGCGGGCTCAGCCACCTGAGCGGTGCGCTGTTCGGCAGCACCACGGGCACCACCCTCACCCATGTGCCCTACAAAGGCCTGGGGCCGGCGCTCAATGACCTGATGGCGGGGCAGCTTGATGTGGTGTTCGACAACATGCCGTCCTCGGGCGCGCTGATCGCGGGCGGCCAGCTGCGTGCCCTGGCCGTGTCCAGCCCCGTGCGCCTTCCGGCCCTGCCGGGCGTGCCCACCTATGCCGAGGCCGGTCTCAAGCCCATGAACGACATGTCCTGGTACGGCCTGGGCGCGCCTGCCAGGCTCGATCCCGCCATTCTTGCCAGGCTCAGCGAAGCCATGCGCAAGACCTTGCAAAAGCCCGAGCTGATCAAGACCATAGAGCAGCAGGGCGCCGTCGTGGACTTCCAGGAGCCTGCGCAATTCAGGCAGACGGTGGAGCGCTCCAACCGCGCCTGGTCCCAGCTGATCCGCGACATCGGATTCGAGAAACTTTGAGGAGATCTGCCGTGCATGCACAAGTGACCTTTCCCACCCCGCAGACCGCCGTGCTCACCATCACCGGCGGCGGGCCGCTGAACATCCTGGGCACGCCCGTGATCCGCGCGCTGACCGCGCAATTGGCCGAGCTGGCCGAGCGCCCCGGTCTGCACTGCCTGGTGCTGCGCGGATCGGGCACGCGCGCCTTCGTGGCAGGGGCCGATATCCGCGAGATGGCGTCGCTCAACGCCGCCTCGGCACGCGCCTTCATCAGCGGGCTGCGCGACCTGTGCAACGCGGTGCGGCATTTCCCCGTGCCCGTGATCGCCAGGCTGCAGGGCCATACGCTGGGCGGCGGGCTGGAGCTGGCCATGGCGGCCGACCTGCGCATCGCGGCCGATGATGCCGTGGTGGGCATGCCCGAGGTCAAGGTCGGCATTCCCTCGGTGATCCACGCGGCCATGATGCCCGCGCAGATCGGCGGCACGCGCGCCAGCTGGCTGCTGCTCACGGGTGAGAACATCGGCGCCCTGCAGGCCGAGCGCTGGGGCCTGCTCAACGAATGCGTGCCCGGCGACCAGCTCGATGCGCGCATCGCGCAGATTGCCGAGGGGCTGGGCGGGATCGGCATCGAGGCGCTGCGCCAGCAAAAGCGCCTGCTGCGCCGCTGGGAGGGCATGGGCGTGGACTCGGCCATCACCGACAGCGTGGCCGAGTTCGGCGCGGCCTTCAACACGGGCGAGCCGCAGCACCACATGAATGCCTTCCTGGAGCGCAAGCAGGCCAAGGCCCAAGCCCAGCCCCAGCCCCAGCCCTGAACCTACGCCTTGTCGGCCAGCCCTTTCAGAAAGCTGCGCAGCCGCTGCGCGGTGGGCGTCAGCGGCCGTTCGCTGGAGCGCACCAGCTGCAGCGGGCGCCGTGCCCAGGTTTCCTCCAGCGGCAGGCAGGCCACCGCATGCGCGGTGCCGAGCCTGCGGTAGATGCTGTGCGGAATGATGGCCAGGCCCACGCCCTGCGAGACCAGCCGCACGATGGAGGTGAAATCGTCCACGTGGATGCGGCAGCGCAGCGGCCGGCCATGGCGCTTGGCCAGCTCGCGCAGAAAGGCGTAGTTGCTGCTGGTCAGCGCCATGCCCACGAAGGCATGGGCCAGGGTGTCGAAGAAGCGGCAGGAAGGGCCTTCGCCGTCCTCTGGCCTCTCGCCCGGCTGGGGCACCAGCGGATGGCCGGGCGGGGCGATCACCACCAGGCGGTCCTGTGCAAAGGTCTCGCAGGCCACGGCGCCCGCCATGGGCTCGCCCGCGTAGACGCCCAGGTCGGCCTCGCCCTCGGCCACGCTGGCGGCAATCGTCTCGCTGGTCTGCTCCACCAGGGTGAGGTTCACCTCGGGAAAGGCGGTCAGGAACTCGCCGACGTGCGGGCCGATGAAGCCGTGCAGCGAGGAGCTGTTGGCCGCCAGCGTTGCCTTGCCCTGCAGGCTGCTGCCCAGCAGGGCGGCCTCGGCCTCCATGCCGTCGATGGCGGCGAACACGCCGCGCGCATGCTCGAGCATGGCGTGGCCTTCCTCGGTCAGCCGCATGCCCTTGTGCTCGCGCGTGAACAGCTGGCAGCCCAGGGCCTGCTCCAGGTTGCGCAGACGCTGGCTGGCGGCCGAGGGCGTCAGGTGCCGCGCCTGGCTGGCACGCGAGAGATTGCCGGCCTGGGCGATGGCCATGAACAGCTTCAGATCGGTCAGGTCGTAGCGCATGCGGGCGTTTCCTAGGGGCAAGAGGGCCATTATTCCTGCTGGCGCAGGGCTGCAAAGCCCGTGGCGCGCAGCCTTTGAAGGGCGCTGGGATAATCGCCACCATGACTAAACACCGCGTCGTGGTGGGCCTGTCGGGCGGTGTGGACTCCGCTGTCACGGCCCATCTCCTCAAGCAACAGGGCCATGAAGTGGTCGGCATCTTCATGAAGAACTGGGAAGATGACGACGACAGCGAATACTGCTCGTCCAATGTCGATTTCGTCGATGCCGCCGCCGTGGCCGACGTGGTCGGCATCGAGATCGAGCATGTGAACTTCGCCTCCGAGTACAAGGACCGCGTCTTCGCCGAGTTCCTGCGCGAGTACCAGGCCGGCCGCACGCCCAACCCCGACGTGCTGTGCAATGCCGAGATCAAGTTCAAGGCCTTCCTGGACCACGCCATGCGCCTGGGCGCCGAGAAGATCGCCACGGGCCACTACGCCCGCGTGCGCCAGAACCCCGACACGCAGCTGTTCGAGCTGCTCAAGGGGCTGGACCCGGCCAAGGACCAGAGCTACTTCCTGCACCGCCTCAACCAGGCTCAGCTGTCCAGGTCCATGTTCCCCGTGGGCGAGCTGAAGAAGACCGAGGTGCGCCGCATTGCCGAGGAGATCGGCCTGCCCAACGCGAAGAAGAAGGACTCCACGGGCATCTGCTTCATCGGAGAGCGGCCGTTCCGCGACTTCCTGAACCGCTACATCAGCAAGGAGCCCGGCAACATCCTCGACGACCGCAACCGCAAGCTGGGCAAGCATGTGGGCCTGTCGTTCTACACGCTGGGCCAGCGCTCGGGCCTGGGCATCGGCGGCGTCAAGGAAAAGGGCGCGCCGCGCGGCGGCGGCGACCATGATCCCTGGTTCGTGGCGCGCAAGGAGCTGGACACCAACACGCTGCGCGTGGTGCAGGGCCATGACCACCCCTGGCTGCTGTCGCAGTCGCTGCTGGCCGACCAGGTCAGCTGGGTGGCCGGCCACGCGCCCGCCGAGGGCAAGGCCTACGGCTCCAAGACGCGCTACCGCCAGCCCGACTCGCCGGCCCTGATCTCGGGCGCCACGCCCGAGGGCTTCCGGCTGGATTTTCCCGAGCCGCAATGGGCCGTCACGCCCGGCCAGTCGGCCGTGCTCTACGACGGCGACGTGTGCCTGGGCGGCGGCATCATCGCGGCGGTGGATCCGCACTGATGCAGCACTGACGCGGCATTGATGCCGGGCAGGATTGGTCCCAGCGCGTTTTGCTATCGTCACGGGGGGCGGCACAACCGCCCCTTTTTCTTTTTCCTTTTGTTCTTCACGACAGCACCACAGGAGACCCCATGGCTTCATCGATTCTTGCGCGCCGGCATTTTCTGGGAGCGGCCCTGGGCGCCGTGGCCACGGCCGGATGCAACGGCGAGGTGTCCTGGGGCGATCCCATCGATCCGCCCGTGACGGACCGCGTCAAGCGTGCGCTCGATCAACTCGATGGCCAGGTGCGCGCGCAGATGCGGCGCACGGGCGTGCCCGGCGTGGCCGTGGCGGTGGTGCATGAGGGGCGCCTGGTCTATGCCCAGGGCATGGGCGTGCGCCGTCTGGGCTCGTCGCTGGCCGTGGATGCGGACACGGTGTTCCAGCTCGCCTCGGTCTCCAAGTCCGTGGGCGCCACCGTGGTGGCGCAGCAGGTGGGCCAGCGCCGCGTGTCCTGGGACACGCGCGTGCAGCAGGGCCTGCCCTGGTGGACGCTGGAGGACGCAGATGCCGCCCAGCGCATCACCGTGGGCGACATGTATGCCCACCGCTCGGGCCTGCCCGGCCAGGCCGGCGATGCGCTGGAGGAACTGGGCTACAGCCAGCGCCAGATTCTGGAGCGCCTGCGCTATCTGCCGCTGCGGCCCGTGGGCACCCAGTACGCCTACAGCAACTTCGGCCTGACCACGGGCGCCGAGGCCGTGGCCGCCATCGCAGGCCAGTCCTGGGCGGCGCTGTCGCAGCAGGCCGTCTACGGCCCGCTGGGCATGACGCAGACCAGTTCGCTGTTTGCCGATTTCGAGGCGCGCGCCAACCGCGCGGCCGGCCACCTGCGCGTCAACGGCGTGTGGCAGGCGGGGCCGGTGCGCCGGCCCGATGCGCAGTCGGCTGCCGGCGGCGTCAGCTCCACGGTGCGCGACATGGCGCGCTGGATGACCATGCTGCTGGACGAGGGCCGCTTCGAGGGCCGCCAGGTGGTCGATGCGCAGGCGCTGCGCACGGCGCTGTCGCCGCAGATGCTGCAGTCGCCGGCCGGCAACGGCGAGCCCGCCCGCTACTACGGCTTCGGCTTCAACGTGGGCGTGTCCGAGGCGGGGCGCACCACCTACAGCCACTCGGGCGCCTTCGGCACGGGCAGCGCGACCAGCTTCACCGTCATGCCCGAGCTCAAGCTGGGCATCGTGGTGCTGACCAACGGCATGCCCATCGGCGTGCCCGAGATCGTGGTCTCGCAGTTCCTGGACCAGGTCGAATGGGGCCGCCAGCGCCAGGACTGGGAGAGCATCTGGACCAAGCGGCTGGCACCCATCATGCAGCCGCACGGCGAGCTGGTAGGCAAGACCCGGCCCCCTTTCCCGCGCCCGCCCCGGCCGCTGGGCGCCTATGTGGGCAGCTACGCCAACCGCTTCTACGGGCCGGCCCAGGTCAGCCTGCAGACGGGCGGCGGGGGGCTGCAGGTCAGCCTGGGTTCGCAGCGCATGCTGCTCAGCCACTGGGATGGCGAGGTCTTCAGCTTCGTGCCCGAGGGCGATTCGCCGGGCAGCCTGTCCAAGGCCACGTTCGACGGCAACCAGCTCACGCTGGAGTATTTCGACGATGTGCTGACCCCGGCCGGCGTCAGTGCGGGGATAGGGCGCTTTTCCCGCTGAAGACGCCGTGCGCCGTGCTGCCCGTGCTGTCGGGCAGGTGATCGCCGGGCACGGGCAGCCAGGCGGCCAGCACGGTGGCGCCGGGTTCTGAATCCATGTCCAGATGGCCGCCCAGGCGCTGCAGGCGCGCCTGCATGCTGCGCAGGCCCACGCCCATGCCGGCCTGCTGCACGGCGGCCACGTCAAAGCCTGCGCCGTCGTCGGTGATGCGCAGCATCAGCCAATGCGGCTCGGGCCACTGCAGCTGCACCTGCACGCACTGGGCGCGGCTGTGCTTGATCACATTGGCCAGCGCTTCCTCCAGCACGCGCGTCAGCGCCAGGCACTGCAGCGCACCGGGCGGCTGCGGCCAGGCGGCCGGCACCTGCCAGTCGGACTGCATGTCCAGCGCGTCGAACAGGCTGGCAAAGCGGTGGCGCAGCGGCGCGATCCAGGCCTGGGGCGTGTCCGGCACGGTGACGGAGACGCTGGTGCCGCTGTCGATCATCTGGCGCAGGTCGTCGCGCAGCAGCTTGAGCACGGACAGGAACTGGCGGTTGTGCATGGGGCCGCCCGCCTGCTCCACCATGGCGATGGAGCGCACCAAGGAGCCGCCCAGGCTGTCGTGCAGGTCGTGCGCCAGCTGCATCCGTTCCTGCAGCCGCGAGTGGCTGAGCGCCAGCGCATGCTCGCGCGCCAGCGTGCCGCCGAGCTCGTCGCAGGCACGCGCCACGCTGTCGGTCAGCTCCTGGTTGAACTGTTCGATGCGGCGCATGCTGAGCACGAACTGCCGGCCCAGCACCATGGACAGGGCCAGCATGGTCAGCGGCGCGGTATAGGGCATCCAGGGCGTGGCGGGGCCGATCACCTTCTTGAGCGCCAGCATGTCGTGCAGGCCCGCGCACAGGAAGACCAGCAGGCAGGCCGCGTAGACCAGGTGGCCCGGCTCGCGCGTGCGCCAGGCGTGCAGCGGAAAGTGCAGCGACACGGCCACGCAGATGCCGAAGTACACCAGGCCGATGTGCAGCACGCCGTCCACCAGCGACCAGGGCGCGAAGATGGCGGCGGCCATGCCGGCCAGCGTCACCGCCCACAGCAGCTTTTCCAGCCGGGGCAGATGCAGTTTTCCGAAGCGCCAGGTGAACAGGCAAAAGCTCTGGCTGAACAGCAAGAAGACCAGCAAATTGCCGCGTGCCACGGCCAGGGTGTCGGGGAAGGGCCAGGCCTCGGTGGCCAGGATATTGGCCAGGAACAGCGCCCAGCAGAAGGCATTGAGCGCATACCAGCCAAAGGCCTTGCTGGCGCGCCGCTGCAGCCAGGCAAAGGCGAACAGCACGCCCAGCACCAGCGAGACCACGATGTTCATGGCAAACAGCGTGCGCTGGTTCCACCAGGTCTGCGCGTGCCACTGGCGCAGCGCCTCGGGCTCGCCCAGGCGCACCTCGCCCAGGCCGGGCGTCTGCTCGGCCAGGCCGTGCACGCGTATCCACACGCTGTTGGTGCCCGCATGCAGGGCGGATTCGGGCAGCAGCCAAAAGCGCGGCATGTTCCAGCTGCGCGACAGGGGCTCGACCAGGTGCCGGTCGCGCCACAGCAGGTCGCCGTTCACGAAGACCTCGCCGGCCATGACCATGGAGTGCAGGGCCAGCGCCACGGGATCTGCGGCAGCGGGAGCGGTGGCAGCTGCGGCAGCCGGGTGAGCGCAGCCGCGCTGCCAGTCGATGCGGTACCAGACGGCGCCGCTGTAGCCGGGCCAGCGGTCCAACCAGTGGTCGGGCAGGGTCACGTTGTGCCAGTCGCGTACCGCGCTGGCGATGGGCGGCGGCCCCAGGCCTGCCGCCTTGGCGGACTGGATGGACAGGATCTGCGGCAGGCAGGCCTGGGCCAAGGCGCAGGTACTGCACAGGAGGACCGCCAGGCCCAGGCCCAGGGCCTGGCCCAGAGCGAAGTGCCGCACCGGTCCTAACCACCGGCGCCACCCGCCCATGGCCGTCAGCCCAGCAATCCGCGCACGCGTGCCGTGTTGACGGCGCGCGTGCGCGAGGACACGGCCAGCTTGCGGTAGATGTGCTTGATGTGGCATTCCACCGTGTAGCGCGACAGGTGCAGCTGCTCGGCGATCTCGCGGTTGGTCAGGCCATCGGCCACCAGGCGCAGGATCTGGCTTTCGCGCGCGCTCAGCGTGGACTCGGTGCCGCTGCTCTCCGGCGTGGCGGGTGCCGCGCCCTGCAGCTCGGCGATCACGCGGCGCGCGATGAAAGGGTCGATGGGCGCGCCGCCGCGCAGCACGCTGCGGATGGACAGCGACACTTCCAGGTCGTCGCGCTCCTTGAGCACATAGCCGGTGGCGCCTGCGCGCAGCGCCGCGAGGATGGCATCCTCCGTGCTCCAGGCCGAGATCACCAGGATGCCCACGGCCGGGTCTGCGCTGCGCATCTCGGCGATCAGGTCGATGCCGCTGCCGTCGGGCAGGCCCAGGTCCACCAGGGCCAGGGCCACGGGCTCGGCCAGGCAGGCGCGTGCCTGGGCCAGGGAGCCTGCGAACAGCAGGGCATCGGGCGTGTAGCCCAGCTGGCCCAGCACGGACTGCAGCCGCTGGCGGATCAGCGGCTCGTCCTCCACCACCAGCACCGGGGCCGGAAGCGTGGACTCTGGGACAAGCAGGTGGGCGGGCATGGAAAAGGCGTGCGCAGCGGCGGGCGTAAAAAGGGGCAGGATGGCCGCCCGACTGTGGGCGAAGCCCGCATCTTTGCATATCCCTGAAAACTGGTAATCGCGGGGGCGCGCGCCGCTGCGCCGTCCATAATTCCGGCCCGGGCCGCACGGGCGGACCCTGGCAACGACACCTACCGAAAGGACGCCGCCGCATGGCACGCGTACGTGACCCTGCTGGCTACGATGGCCAGCGTGAAATGATCCTCTCCCACGCCGCCCAGCTGTTCGCGCAGCGCGGCTATGCGGGCACCTCCATGAACGAGGTGGCTGCGGCCTGCGGCGTCTCCAAGGCCACGCTCTACCACTATGTGCTCGACAAGCACGACCTGGCCGTGCGCATTGCCGAAGAGCATGTGCTGCGCCTCGAAGCCCTGGTCAACGACACCCTGCAGGCCCATGCCGATCCCGAGCAGCGCCTGCATGCGCTGATCCGCGGCTTCGGCCAGGAGTACGCCCAGGCCCAGAATGCCCACCGCGTGCTGACCGAGGACGTGCGCTTCCTGCGCGAGGAAGACCAGCAGCGCATCCTGGACGTGGAGCGCCGCGTGGTCGCCGCCTTTGCGCAGACCATTGCCCAGGTGCGCGGCGAGCCCGCCGACAGCGCCCTGGGCAAGCCCCTGGCCATGCTGCTGTTCGGCATGATCAACTGGACCTTCACCTGGCTCAAGCCGGGCGGCACGCTGGACCATGACGCCATTGGCACCATGGTGTCCCAGCTGTTCTTCGGCGGCGTGCGCGCGGTCAGCGTGCCGGACGGCAAGAAGCCGCGCAAGGCCCGCCAGGCCTAGGCTCGGCCCGGTCCCTTACCACCTGCGCTGCACGACCACGAAGCGGTCGGCCACGAAGGCCAGCGTGGTGTAGCTGGCATTGGCCGCGGGATTGCCGCCCGTGGCGTGGAAGTCCGAGAAGCCTGCCGACTGGTTGACCATCACGCCCTGCGTGAGGTTGATGGACAGGGCCACGCGCGAGCGCAGCGCCGAGGCCGCCACGGCATCGACAAAGGCCGCATCCGTGGAGTACAGGCCCAGGGTCATCGCGCCATGCGCACGCACGCTGCGCTCGGCCAGCTCGCGCGCGGCCTGGGCCGAGGGCACGGCCACCAGGTAGGAGACCGGGCCGAAGCATTCGCGCTCGTAGATGGCGGCGTCCGCCACGTCCAGCGCGCGCAGCGCGGGCGTGCGCACCTCGGCCTGCGGGTACTCGGGATGGGTGAGCTTTTGCGAGGCGCGCACGGCGCGGCCCACGGTGGCGGCCTGTTCCACGCGCTCCACGGTCTGCGCAGAGCCTATGGCGCCCAGCACGGTGAAGGCCACCTTGGGATCGGCCAGCAACTGGTCGATGGCGGCGGCCAGATCGGCGCCGACCTGCTCGAAGCTCTTGTGGCCCTGGTCAGTCTCTATGCCGCCGGCCGGAATCAGCAGGTTCTGCGTGGTGGTGCACATCTGGCCGCTGTACAGCGACAGTGACAGCGCCAGATTGCGCAGCATGCCTGCGTAGGCATCGGTGGACTCGATCACCACCAGGTTCACGCCGGCCATCTCGGCATACAGGCGTGCCTGCGGCGCGTTGGACTGCAGCCACTGGCCGAAGGCATTGCCGCCCGTGAAGTCGATGGAGGCCACGGCCGCGTGCGTGGCCAGGGCCTGGGTCAATTCGGGCTTGTCGCTCACGGCCAGGGTCACGAGGTTGGGGTCCAGGCCTTGCTCGGTCAGCACATCGCGCAGCACGCTTACGGTGAGCGCGGCCGGCAGCACGGCGTTGGGGTGGGGCTTGACGATCACGGGGTTGCCCGTGGCCAGCGCGGCGAACAGGCCCGGGTAGGTGTTCCAGGTCGGGAAGGTGGCGCAGCCGATGACCAGGGCCACGCCACGCCCCACGATCTCGAAGCGCTTGTGCAGCACGGCGGGCGCATGCTTGCCCTGGGGCTTTTCCCAGACGGCCTCGGCAGGCACGTCGGCCATGGCCTTCCAGGCCACGGCAATGGCTTCCAGGGCGCGGTCCTGGGCATGGGGGCCGCCGGCCTGGAAGGCCATCATCGCGCCCTGGCCCGTGGTCAGCATCACGGCATGCGCGATCTCGAAGCTGCGCTGGTGGATGCGCGTCAGCGCCTCCACCAGCACGCCGGTGCGGCCCTGGGGTCCCAGCGCCTGCCATGCGGGCTCGGCCGCCTGGGCCGCGTCCACCAGCGCCTGGGCATCGCACTCGGGGTAGCGGATGTCCAGGGCCACGCCATAGGGCGATTGCTCGGTGGCCACGCGGGCGCGTTCACCGGGCTGGCGCAGCGGATAGTCCTTGCCGAACAGCGCCTGCACGGCGGCGTGGCCCTGGGCCTGTGCGGTCTCGCCATACACCTTGGGCGAGGGCGCCTCGGGGAAAGGCGACCAGTGGCCTCGGCGGGACAGGGCCTGCAGCGCGTCGTCGAGCAGGGGGCGGTGGCGTTCGTAGAGGGCGTGGGCGGGCATGGGATGTCTCCTGGGTTGGAATGTGGCGTCGCTATCAGGGTTAGTACCGGACAACAAGCCTTGTTGCTCAAGAAAGCTGCATCTTATAATCCTACCGTCCGGTCGGTCAATTATTCTGAACCCCTTGCCTCACGACGCCAGAACCCCGATGAACAAAGACCTGCGCCCCGCCCCCGGCGAACTCGACCCCATCGAAACCGCCAGCCGCGACGAGATCGCCTCGTTGCAGCTGCAGCGCCTGCGCTGGTCGCTGCAGCATGCCTACGACCACGTGCCGCACTACCGCCGCGCCTTCGACGAGAAGGGCGTGCACCCTTCCGACCTGCGCACGCTGTCCGACCTGGCCCGCTTTCCCTTCACCACCAAGAAGGACCTGCGCGAGAACTACCCGTTCGGCATGTTCGCCGTGCCGCGCCAGAAGGTGGCGCGCGTGCATGCCTCCTCGGGCACCACGGGCAAGCCCACGGTCGTGGGCTACACGTTGAATGACATCGACAACTGGGCGAACCTGGTGGCGCGCTCCATCCGCGCGGCGGGCGGGCGGCCCGGCGACATGGTGCATGTGGCCTATGGCTACGGCCTGTTCACGGGCGGGCTGGGCGCGCACTACGGCGCCGAGCGCGCCGGCTGCACCGTGGTGCCCATGTCGGGCGGGCAGACCGAAAAGCAGGTGCAGCTGATCCAGGATTTCCGGCCCGACATCATCATGGTCACGCCCAGCTACATGCAGGTGATCGTGGAGGAGATGCAGCGCCAGGGGATGGACCCGCGCGAGAGCTCGCTCAAGATCGGCATCTTCGGCGCCGAGCCCTGGACCGAGGCCATGCGCCGCGAGATCGAGAGCAAGGCGGGGCTGGATGCCGTGGACATCTACGGCCTGTCCGAAGTCATGGGCCCGGGCGTGGCCAGCGAATGCGTGGAGAGCAAGGACGGGCCGGTGATCTGGGAAGACCATTTCTATCCCGAGATCATCGACCCGGACACGGGCGAGGTGCTGCCCGACGGCAGCGAGGGCGAGCTGGTCTTCACGTCGCTGTCCAAGGAAGCCATGCCCATCATTCGTTACCGCACGCGGGACCTGACGCGGCTGCTGGCGCCGACTTCGCGCAGCTTCCGGCGCATGGGCAAGATCGTGGGGCGCAGCGACGACATGATGATCATCCGCGGCGTCAACGTCTTTCCGACCCAGATCGAGGAAATCGTGCTGGCCAATGCCAGCCTCACGGGCCTGTACCAGATGCACATCAGCCGTGAAGGCCTGCTGGACACCGTCGAGGTGCACTGCGAGCTGCAGCCGCAGCGGCGCGGCCTGGGCGATGCCGAACGCGGCGAGATCGCGCAGTGGGTGCAGCAGCGCATCAAGACCCTGGTGGGCATTTCCACGGCGGTGCGCGTCTTCGATCCCGACACCATCGAGCGCACGCAGACCGGCAAGGCCCGGCGCGTGTACGACAAGCGGCCGCGTTGAGGCACCGCCGGCCGTCGTCAACCATTTCATTCAAGGAGATCGCACATGTATACCCAGGCCATGGACACCATGGGCAAGGAAGCGGGCGATGGCGGCAAGGCCGTGCGCTCGGCCGACGAAATGCGCCTGCAGCAGCGCTTTGACGAGCGCATCGATGCCGGCGAATTCATCGAGGCCAAGGACTGGATGCCCGACAACTACCGCAAGACGCTGCTGCGCCAGATCAGCCAGCACGCGCACAGCGAGATCGTCGGCATGCTGCCCGAGGGCAACTGGATCAGCCGCGCGCCCACGCTCAAGCGCAAGGCCATCCTGCTGGCCAAGGTGCAGGACGAGGGCGGCCATGGCCTGTACCTCTACGCGGCCGCCGAGACGCTGGGCAGCAGCCGCGATCAGATGCTGCACGCGCTGCACACGGGCAAGGCCAAGTACAGCTCCATCTTCAACTACCCCACGCTGACCTGGGCCGACATGGGCACCATCGGCTGGCTGGTGGACGGCGCGGCCATCATGAACCAGGTGCCCATCTGCCGCTGCTCCTATGCGCCCTACGCGCGCGCCATGGTGCGCATCTGCCGCGAGGAGAGCTTTCACCAGCGCCAGGGCTACGAGGCGCTGCTGACCATGATGCAGCAGGGCACCGAGGCGCAGAAGGCCATGGTGCAGGACGCCGTCAACCGCTGGTGGTGGCCGTCCATCATGATGTTCGGCCCGCCCGACGACCAGTCGCCCAACAGTGCGCAGTCCATGCGCTGGGGCATCAAGCGCATCTCCAACGACGCGCTGCGCCAGAAGTTCATCGACGCCACGGTGGACCAGGCCAAGGTGCTGGGCGTGACCCTGCCCGACCCCGACCTGAAATGGAACGAGGCCCGCCAGGCCCATGACCATGGCCCCATCGACTGGGACGAGTTCTGGCGCGTGATCGCCGGAGACGGCCCCTGCAACCGCGAGCGCCTGGGCGCCCGCGTCAAGGCCTGGGATGAGGGCGCCTGGGTGCGCGAGGCCGCCCTGGCCCATGCCCGCAAGCAGACACAGAGAAACCAGACCCGCAAGGAGGCCGCATGACCGCCGTCGAACAGAACATCACCAACGAATGGCCGCTGTGGGAAGTCTTCGTCCGCAGCAAGGCCGGCCTGGACCACAAGCACTGCGGCAGCCTGCATGCGGCCGACCCGCAGATGGCGCTGCAGATGGCGCGCGATGTCTACACGCGGCGCCAGGAGGGCGTGAGCGTCTGGGTGGTGCGCTCGGACCAGATCGTGGCCAGCGACCCCGGCGACAAGGACATGTTCTTCGACCCGGCCCAGGACAAGGTCTACCGCCATCCGACCTTCTACCAGCTGCCGCCCTCGGTGGACCACATGTGAGCGGGGTGCAGCCATGAACGCCTCCGCCTCCTCCATCGCCATCGACGCCCGGCCCGACGTGCAGTACCTGCTGCGCCTGGGCGATACCTGCCTGATCCTGGCCCAGCGCCTGGGCCAGTGGTGCGGCCACGCGCCCATCCTCGAAGAGGACATCGCCATGACCAACATGGCGTTGGACCTGGTCGGCCAGGCGCGTGCGCTGCTCACCCGCGCCGGCCAGCTCGAAGGCCGCGCGCACGACGAGGACCAGCTCGCCTTTCTGCGCGACGAGCGCGACTACTTCAACGCCACGCTGGCCGAGCTGCCGCGCGGCGACTTCGCCTTCACCGTGCTGCGCAACGCCATGGCCGCCACCTGGCTGCGCCTGATGTGGGAGCGCCTGGTGCAATCCAGCGATGCCGAGCTGGCCGCCATCGCCGCCAAGGCGCTCAAGGAGGCGCGCTACCACGAGCAGCACGCGGGCGACTGGGTGGTGCGCCTGGGCGACGGCACCGAGGAATCGCGCCAGCGCATGGAGGCGGCGCTGGGCCAGCTGTGGCGCTATGCGGCCGAGCTGTTCACCGACGACGCCACAGACGCCGCCGCGCGCGCCAGCGGCCTGGGCCCGGCCTGGTCCGAGCTGCGCGAGCCCTGGCAGGCCGAAATGGCCGCCCTGCTGCAGGAGGCCACGCTGGACATGCCGGCCGAATCCGCCTTCCGCAGCACGGGCCGCAACGGCGTGCACAGCGAGCACATGGGCTTCATCCTGGCCGAGATGCAGCACCTGCAGCGCGCCTATCCGGGCGGGGTGTGGTGATGGCTGCCGCACGGCTTGTGGCCGTCACATCTGCCTCGGCCGAGCGCGAGCGCCTGGCCTGGGCCGCGCTGCAGGACGTGCCCGATCCCGAGGTGCCCGTGATCTCGGTCTGCGAGCTGGGCATCGTGCGCGAGGTCCATGCCCTGCCCGAAGGCCAGGGCATGGAGATCGTGCTCACGCCCACCTACTCGGGCTGCCCGGCCACCGAGGTCATCGAGCGCAGCGTGCTCGAGGCCATCGAGGCCGCGGGCCTGGGCCCCGCGCGCGCCGTGCTGCGCCGCGCCCCCGCCTGGACCACGGACTGGATCAGCGACGACGGCCGGCGCAAGCTGCGCGAGTACGGCATCGCGCCGCCCGGGCGCTGCGGCGACGCCGGCCTGCCGGAGGGCACTTCGCCCATCCGCCTGGTGCGCCGCCGCCAGGGCATTGCCGCGCCCGAGCCCGTAGCCTGCCCGCACTGCGGCAGCGCGCACACCGAGCGGCTGTCGGCCTTCGGCGCCACGGCCTGCAAGGCCCTGCACCGCTGCCTGGACTGCCGCGAACCCTTCGAACACTTCAAGCCGATATGACCACGACCACGATGTTCCACCCGCTGCGCGTGCGCAGCATTGCGCCCGACACGGCCGAGGCCGTGGTCGTCTCCTTCGACGTGCCCCCCGCGCTGCGCGAGGTCTTCGGCTTCACCCAGGGCCAGTACCTCACCCTGCGCCACCAGATCGACGGCCAGGACCTGCGCCGCAGCTACTCCATCTGCGCAGGCGTGGATGACGGCGAGCTGCGCGTGGGCGTGCGCAAGGTGCGCGGCGGCCAGTTCTCCAACTGGATCAACGAGCATCTGCGCCCCGGCGACACACTGCAGGTCATGGCGCCCCAGGGCCGCTTCTTCGTGCCCATCGAGCCCGGGGCCGCGCGCCACCATGTGGGCATCGCCGGCGGCAGCGGCATCACGCCCATCCTGTCCATCATGAAGACCGTGCTGGCGCGCGAGCCTGCCAGCCGCTTCACGCTGATCTACGGCAACCGCCAGCTGCAGTCCACCATGTTCAAGGAGGAGATCGAGGACCTCAAGAACCGCTACATATCGCGGCTGTCGCTGCAGCATGTGTTCTCGGACGAACACACCGACCTGCCGCTGAACATGGGCGTGATGGACCGCAGCAAGATCGCCGAATTCCTGCAGGGCGTGGTGCCGGCCACGCACATCGACCATGTCTACATCTGCGGACCCTTCCAGATGAACGACGAGGCCGAGGCCGCCCTGCTGGCCGCCGGTGTGGCCGAGGAGCGCATCCACATCGAGCGCTTCGGCGTGGCCCTGCCGGCCGCAGGCCAGGGCACGGTGGGCGCCGTGGTGCACGAGGCCCAGCCCGGCGACGCCGCCACCGCCCGCATCACCCTGGTGCGCGACGGCCTCTCGCGCGAGATCCCCTTCACGCGCGGCCAGGCCAGCATCCTGGACGCGGCCTCCTCGGCCGGGCTGGAAGTGCCCTATTCCTGCACCTCGGGCGTCTGCGGCACCTGCCGCGCCAAGGTGGTCGAGGGCGAAGTGCGCATGGAGCGCAACTTCGCCCTCGACAAGAACGAAGTCGCCTGCGGCTTCGTGCTGACCTGCCAGGCGCATCCGCTGACCGAGCGGGTGGTGCTGTCGTTCGATGAGCGGTGAGGGCCGTCCCGCCCGGGGACGGCCGCGGGCCTACTCGATGCCGATATCCAGCCGCGACACCAGTGCCCGGCCGTGTTCGTTCAGGCCCGTCACCTCGACCGTGCTGCCGTGCTTGCGCAGGCGCTGGCAGACCTTGTCCAGCGCATTGACGGCCGTGATGTCCCAGAAATGGGCGTTGTCGAGCGCGATGCGCACCGGCCGGCCTTCGATGTCCCGCACGTCGAAGGCATCGACCAGCAGGTCGGCCGAGGCGAAGAAGACCTGGCCCGAGACCCGGTAGGTCAGGCCTGCGCCGTCCTGCGTCTTCTCGACGGACAGCAGCCTTGAGACCTTGAAGGTGAAGAACACCCCGCTGAGCAGCACGCCGACGCCCACGCCAGCGGCCAGGTTGTCCGTGGCCACGGTGACCACCACGGTGGCCAGCATCACGGCGCTGGACAGCTTGGGATGCCTGAGCAGGGCGCGGGCCGATCCCCAGTCCAGCGTGGAGGCCGACACCATCACCATGATGGCCACCAGCGCCGCCACCGGCACCTGGGACACCCAGGGCTTGAGCAGCACCATCAGGATCAGCAGGAAGGCGCCCGCGAACAGCGTGGACAGCCGGCCCCGGCCGCCGTAGCGCACATTGCCCACGGTCTGGCCGATCATGGCGCAGCCGGCAATGCCGCCGAACAGGCTGGCCGCGATGTTGGCCACGCCGATGCCGCTGCACTCGCGGTTCTTGGAGCTGGGCGTGTCCGTGAGTTCATCGACCACGCTGGCCGTCATCATGGACTCCAGCAATCCCACCATGGCGATCGCCAGCGCGGGCAGGGCGATCAGGCGCAGCGTCTCCAGCGACCACGGCACCTGCGGCAGCCCGAAGCTAGGCAGGCCGTCCGGCAGCAGGCCCAGGTCGGCGACCGTCTTCAGGGGCAGGTCCAGCCAATTCGCCGCCACCGTCAGCACCACGATGCAGACCAGGGGCGAGGGCACGGCCGTGGTCAGCCGGGGCAGGCCGTAGATGATCAGCAGGCCGGCGCCCACCATGGCCCAGGTGGCGGCATTGGCGCCGATCAGGTGCGGCATCTGGGCCGAGAAGATCAGGATGGCCAGCGCATTGACGAAGCCCGTGCGCACCGAGCCGGACACATAGCGCATCAGCACGCCCAGGCGCAGCACGCCGAACAGGATCTGCACGGCCCCCGCAAGAATGCCGGCCGCAAAAAGATACTGCACGCCATGCGCATGCACCAGCGGAGCGGCCACCAGGGCGACCGAGCCCGCAGCCGCCGACACCATGGCCGGGCGCGCGCCCGTGAAGGCGATGACGATGCTGATGACGAAGGAGGCGAACAGCCCGACGGCGGGATCGACCCCGGCCACGAAGGAGAAGGCGATGACCTCGGGGATCAGCGCAAAGGTGGCCACGGCGCCGGCCATGAGCTCGCGCGGAATGCTGGGCGCCCACTCGGCGCGAAAGGGATGGGGGTGTTTCGACATGGAAATGGCCGGCCCCGCCGCGCTGGGTGTGACAGGGCGGGGCAGGGCGGGGCAGGATTTTGTAGACGGCAATGAACATGCCGGGCGTCGGGCCATGCCCGAAACCTGGCGGCTTGTACGGTTCGGCCGTGCTACGGCGGCGCCAGGCGGGTGCAGCCCGAGCGCCGGCTCTGCGAGCCGCGCGCGATGCGGGCCAGCGTGAAGCTGTGAAGGCGTGCGGCATCGCGGCTGCGCGCTTGGCGAGCCCCTGGTTGACGGTGCCGGTGGACTGAAATCACGGGCGCGATTGTACGAGGGGGTGCTGCCTGCCGCGGGATGGGCCCCTGGCCGCAATCAGTCGTAGTGCGCCATGGTGGCGCGGTAGCGCACAGGGCCTTGCTCGGCCGATGAGGCCTGCACCACTTCCACGTAGACGACTTGGCCCGAAGACGCCGTGTACCTGGCATGGCGAACGCGCCGCCCCATGCCGTAGGAGGGGCCGGGCGTTTCGTCGTCCGCAGTCCGGGAATAGCCTTTGCCGAGCAGGTAGGCATCGAAGGCGTGCGTGGCGGGGCCAATGCTTGCGAACTCCACGTCATAGGACACCAGGCCGTGTGGCGGCTTGTTGCCGTCGCCTACGGTGCCGAAGTACTCCGCCTTGCCCAGCGCGCCCACCAGCGGCGCATGGCGCACCAGGGACGAGATGCCGATGTAGTAGGTGAAGCTGCCGGGCTCGGGCGTGTAGTCCTCTTGCGAGATCAGGCACAGGGCTGCAGCCAGCCAGCCGAACACGGCCAGCGGCAGGCACAGGACAAGACTCCACAACAGGGTTCTGGCACGCGGCAGGGGCATGGGATTTATCGTCGGGCGCCTGGAAAAACAAAACCCGCTTTCCGGGGAAAGCGGGTCTGGATGCTCAAGAACCTTGATGGTCCGAATCAGAACGGAATGTCGTCATCCATATCGTCAAAGCCCGAGGCTGCGCGCTGGGGCGGGGGTGCCATGGGCGCGGGAGCGGGGCGCTGGGCAGGGGCCTGGCGCGGTGCGGGCGCTGCCATGGGGGCAGGGGCCGGGCGGCGCTGTTGCTGCTGGGGAGGGGCGTCGTAGCCGCTGTCGCCGTAGCCTTCATCGCCGTAGCCGCCGCCTTGCTGGCCACCGCCGCCGCCCTGGCGGCTGCCCAGCATCTGCATGCTGTCGGCACGGATTTCGGTGGCGTAGCGTTCCTGGCCGCTGGCCTGGTCGGTCCACTTGCGGGTGCGCAGGCTGCCTTCGACATAGACCTGGCTGCCCTTGCGCAGGTACTGGCCCACGATTTCGGCCAGGCGGCCGTTGAAGACCACGCGGTGCCACTCGGTGGCTTCCTTGTTCTCGCCCGTGTTCTTGTCGCGCCAGCGGTCGGTGGTGGCGATGGTCACGTTGGCCACCTGATCGCCACTCGGGAAGGTGCGCATTTCGGGATCGCGTCCGAGGTTGCCGACGATGATGACTTTGTTGACGGATGCCATGAGTGAAATACCTTTACATAGGGAAGTGGCCCGGGCATAGAGGGATGGATCCCGGGCCAGACGCGCCATTGTGCCGCAAGCCGTCCGCCGATGGCAGGGGGCGGATATCCCGCGGCAACCGCCTGTGGCGGCGGCTTGTAACCGTCTGAAAATCCGCCGTTCAGCCGTGGCGGCCCACGGGGCGCAGCGGCCAGGTGACGACCAGCCACAGCACGGCCAGGACGCTCGTCAGGGTGAACAGGCCCGGCATGCCGGCCCATTTGGCGACGGCGCCGCCCAGCGCGCCGCCTGCGAACAGGCCCAGCGATTGCAGCGTGTTGTAGGCGCCCAGCGCCGCGCCGCGCAGCGGGGCCGGGGCCATGCGAGAGACCAGGCTGGGCTGGGTGGCCTCCAGCGCGTTGAAGCCGCAGAAGAACACGAACATCAGCACGGCCATGGCCCACAGCGGCGGCTGCGCGCCACCGGCCGCCAGCAGGCCCAGGCCGATCTGCACGAGGGTGATCAGGGCGATGGCGCCCAGCAGGGCCGCGCGCAGGCGCCCGCGCCGCTCCATGGCGAACAGGCCGCCCATGGCGGCGAAGGACAGCGCCACGGCCGGCAGGTAGACATGCCAGTGCGCCTGCTTGTCCAGGCCTGCCTGCACCAGCATGGCGGGCACGGCCACCCACATGGACATCTGCACGGTGTGCAGCACGAAGACGCCCAGGTTCAGGCGCACCAGGTCGCCATGGCGCCACAGCTCGGCCATGCGGCCGCGCGGCTGGTCGGCGTGGCGCGCGGGCTCGGGCGGGACGACCCAGAGCACGACGGCAATGCCCGCCAGCGCCAGGGCGTAGGTCAGGCCGAAGATGCCGGGCAGCCCGCCCCAGGCAGCCAGCAGGGGGCTGAGCACCAGGGCCAGCGCAAACATGAGTCCGATGCTGCCGCCCACCATGGCCATGGCCTTGGTGCGCACGCTGTCGCGCGTGAGGTCGGCCAGCAGCGCGGTCACGGCGGCCGAGACGGCGCCTGCGCCCTGCAGGCCCCGGCCCCACATCAGGCCCAGCAGCGAGTCGGCCGTGGCCGCCAGCAGGCTGCCCGCCGCAAAGACCAGCAGCCCGGCGACGATGACGCGCTTGCGCCCGAACCGGTCCGAAGCCAGGCCCAGCGGCAGCTGGAACACGGCCTGGGTGAGCCCGTACAGGCCCATGGCCAGGCCGATCATGGCCGGATCATCCCCTCCCGGGTATTTGCGCGCCTCCAGCGCGAACACCGGCAGCACCAGGAACAGGCCCAGCATGCGCAGCGCAAAGATCAGCGCCAGGCTGGCGCTGGATCGGCGTTCCTGCGAGGTCATGCGGCCCGATGCGGCCGAGGAGGGGGCTGGCGCCTGGGCGCCGTGGACGGGTGTGGGGGAATCGAGCACGGGGTGCACTGTTGTGGGGGCAAGCAATCCGCCATTCTCGCCCATAGGCCGGCGCTGCGGGGTGGCTGGGTTATGCAAGACAGTTTTGTGAATGGGCGCCGCAGAAGGCCCTGCCGCCCCGCAGACCGAGCCGCCATGCGGTGGCACGGGTTCTGACCTATCATGGCGGGTTAGCCTTCGCAGGGGTTTTCCCGATGCCTGGTTCCCACACGATTTCCGAAGACGGCGGCCTGGACCGGGCCGCCGACTCCCGCTCCCAGCCCGACGGCCGCTACCTTGGCCTGGCGCTGGCGCAGTCACGCATCGCCATCCGCGGTGCGCGCACGCACAACCTCAAGAACATCGACCTGGACATTCCGCGCAACCGCCTGGTGGTGATCACCGGGCTGTCGGGCTCGGGCAAGTCCAGCCTGGCCTTCGACACGCTGTATGCCGAGGGCCAGCGCCGCTATGTGGAGAGCCTGTCGGCCTATGCGCGCCAGTTCCTGGGGCGGCTGGACAAGCCCGATGTGGACCTGATCGAGGGCCTGTCGCCCGCCATCAGCATCGAGCAGAAGGCCACCAGCCACAACCCGCGCTCCACCGTGGGCACGGTGACCGAGATCAACGACTACCTGCGCCTGCTGTTCGCACGCGCCGGCACGCCCTACTGCCCCGACCACAACCTGCCGCTGCAGTCCCAGACCATCAGCCAGATGGTGGATGCGGCCCTGGCCCTGCCCGAGGACACGCGCCTCATGGTGCTGGGGCCGCTGGCGCGCAACAAGAAGGGCGAGTTCGCCGAGCTGTTCGCGCAGATGCAGGCCCAGGGCTATGTGCGCTTTCGCATCGACGGCAAGATCCACGAGTCCCATTCCCTGCCCACGCTGGAGAAGAACGAGCGCCACGACATCGACGTGGTGATCGACCGCCTCAAGGTGCGCGCCGACGCCCAGCAGCGCCTGGCCGAGAGCTTCGAGGCCGCCCTGCGCGCGGGTGGCGCCGACGCCGGCGGCCGCGTGATCGCCCTGGAGATGGACAGCGGCAAGGAACACCTCTTCAGCGCCAAGTTCGCCTGCCCGCTGTGCAGCTATTCGCTGCCCGAGCTGGAGCCGCGCCTGTTCTCGTTCAATTCGCCCATGGGCGCCTGCCCGGGCTGCGACGGCCTGGGCTGCACTGAGTCCTTCGACCCCGAGCGCGTGGTCGCCTTCCCTACGCTGAGCCTGGCCAGCGGCGCCGTCAAGGGCTGGGACCGGCGCAACGGCTACTACTTCTCCATGCTGGAGAGCGTGGCGCGCCACTACGGCACCGATGTGGAACTGCCCTTCGAGGAGCTGCCCGAGAAGGTGCGCCATGTGGTGCTCTGGGGCTCGGGCGAGGAGGAAATGCCCTTCAGCTACGTCTTCGACAGCGGCGCGCGCAAGGGCGAGTCCATGGTCAAGAGCCATCCCTTCGAGGGCATCATTCCCAACATCACGCGGCGCTGGCGCGAGACCGAGTCCAGCGTGGTGCGCGACGATCTGGCGCGGCTGCGCAGCGTCGCCGTCTGCCCCGACTGCGGCGGCACGCGGCTGCGCCGCGAGGCGCGCTTCGTGCGCATTGGCGAGGGCGAGCAGGCCCGCGCCATCTACGAAGTGGGCCACGCCACGCTGGCCGAGGCCCATGCCTGGTGCGCGTCCCTGCAGCTGTCGGGCGCCAAGGCCGAGATCGCGGGCAAGGTGGTGCGCGAGATCGCCTCGCGCCTGCTGTTCCTCAACGACGTGGGCCTGAGCTACCTGAGCCTGGAGCGCGGCGCGGACACCCTGTCCGGCGGCGAGGCCCAGCGCATCCGCCTGGCCAGCCAGATCGGCAGCGGCCTGACGGGCGTGATGTATGTGCTGGACGAGCCCAGCATCGGATTGCACCAGCGCGACAACGACAAGCTCATCGGCACGCTGCAGCACCTGCGCGACATCGGCAACAGCGTCATCGTGGTCGAGCACGACGAGGACATGATGCGCGCGGCCGACCAGATCATCGACCTGGGGCCCGGCGCGGGCGTGCATGGCGGCCGCGTCATGGCCCAGGGCAGCTACGAAGAGGTGCGCGCCAATCCCGATTCACCCACGGGCCGCTACCTGGCGGGCACCCAGCGCATTGAAGTGCCTGCGCGGCGCACGCCCTGGCAACCGGTGCTGGAGGCAACGGCCGAGGGCGAGGCCCGGCCAGCGGCCAAGGGCTTTCCGGCCCGTGCCCAGCAGCCCCCGGCCAATCCCGACAACGCAACCGCCCCCGGCGCGCCGCAACTGCAGGCCCTGCGCGTCGTGGGCGCACGCGGCCACAACCTCAAGGGCGTGACGGCGGACTTTCCCGTGGGCCTGCTGACCTGCGTGACCGGCGTCTCGGGCTCGGGCAAGAGCACCCTGGTCAACGACACGCTCTATACCGAGGCCGCGCGCCAGATCCACCGTGCCGGCGGCGAGGCCGCGCCGCACGACGACATCATCGGCATGGGCCATTTCGACAAGGTCATCAATGTGGACCAGTCACCCATAGGCCGCACGCCGCGCAGCAACCCGGCCACCTACACGGGCCTGTTCACGCCCATCCGCGACCTGATGGCCGAGACCAACACCGCCAAGGAGCGCGGCTACGGCCCCGGGCGCTTCTCGTTCAACGTGGCCGGCGGCCGCTGCGAGGCCTGCCAGGGCGACGGCGTGGTCAAGGTGGAGATGCACTTCCTGCCCGATGTCTACGTGCCCTGCGACATCTGCAACGGCCAGCGCTACAACCGCGAGACGCTGGAGGTGCAGTGGAAGGGCCGCAACATCTCCCAGATCCTGGAGATGACGGTGGAGGACGCCCATGCCTTCTTCAAGGACGTGCCCACCATCGCCCGCAAGCTGCAGACCCTGCTGGACGTGGGCCTGTCCTATATCCGGCTGGGCCAGAGCGCGACCACGCTGTCGGGCGGCGAGGCGCAGCGCGTCAAGCTGGCCCAGGAGCTGTCCAAGCGCGACACGGGGCGCACGCTCTACATCCTGGACGAGCCCACGACGGGCCTGCACTTCGCCGACATCGCCCTGCTGCTCAAGGTGCTGCAGCAGCTGCGCGATGCGGGCAACACCATCGTGGTCATCGAGCACAACCTGGACGTGATCAAGACGGCCGACTGGATCATCGACATGGGCCCCGAAGGCGGCTCGGGCGGCGGTCAGGTGGTGGCCACGGGCACGCCCGAGGACGTGGCGGCCAACCCGGCCAGCCATACGGGGCGCTATCTGCGGCCCTATCTGGAGGCAGCGTCGGCTCCTGCGCAGGCCAAGCCAGGCCGCAAGAACGCAAAGTGAGGCCGGCCATGGACAGCAGCATCCGTGATTTCGTGGTGGTGGGCGCGGGCATGGCCGGTGCCTCGGTGGCCTGGCAGCTGGCGCGCGATGGCGGCGCCTCGGTGCTGGTGCTGGAGCGCGAATCCCAGCCTGGCTACCACAGCACGGGCCGCTCGGCCGCGCTGTATGAGGAGCACTATGGCCCGCTGCAGGTCCAGGCGCTGACGCGCGCCAGCCGCGCCTTCTACGAGCAGCCGCCGCAGGGCTTTGTGCAGGCGCCCATCCTGGCGCCGCGCGGCGTGCTCTATGTGGGCACGGCCGCGCAGAAGGACCTGCTCGATGCCGCCCATGCCGAGGCGCTCCTGCACTCGCCCCATGCGCGGCGCCTGGGCCCCGATGAACTCAAGGCCCTGGTGCCCTGCCTGAACACCACGCTGCTGGTCGATGGCTTTGCGGACGACGGCGCACGCGACATCGACGTGCACGGCCTGCACCAGGGATTCCTGCGCGGCCTGCGCCAGTGCGGCGGCGAGCTGCGCTGCAGCGCCGAGGTCCGTGCGCTGGCGCAGGCCGCAGGTGTCTGGACCCTGGACCTGGCCGACGGCAGCCAAGTGCGCGCGCGCTGCGTGGTCAACGCGGCCGGCGCCTGGGCCGATGCGCTGGGTGCGCTGGCGGGCGCAGCGCCCATCGGCCTGGTGCCCAAGCGGCGCAGTGCCTTCACCTTTGCCGTGCCCGAAGGCATGGATGCCGCGCACTGGCCCGCCGTGATCAGCGCCGACGAGGGCTTTTACTTCAAGCCCGATGCAGGCCAGCTGCTGGGCTCGCCCGCCAATGCCGACCCCGTGGCGCCGCAGGACGTGGCGCCCGAGGAACTGGACGTGGCCACGGGCATCTGGCGCATCGAGGAAGTGACCACGCTGCAGATCCGCCGCCCCTCCCACACCTGGGCCGGGCTGCGCAGCTTCGTGGCCGACGGCGAGATGGCCGTGGGCTGGGATGCCTCGCCTGCGCCGCTGCCGGGCTTTTTCTGGGTGGCCGCCCAGGGCGGCTACGGCATACAGAGCGCCTTCGGCTACAGCCTGCTGGCGCGCAACCTGCTGCGCGGCGAGCCGCTGGATGTGCGCCTGGCCGCGCAGGGCGTGCAGCCTGAACGGCTGTCGCCCGCGCGCTGTCAGCGCAGCTGAGGTTCGGTTGAAGCGTGCCGCTCAGAGCGGCGAGCGCCGCGCGAAGCGCACCACGGTCACGCCCGCACGCGCCTGGCGCACCGAGGGCATGACCAGCACGCAGTCGCCATAGGGCGTGATCACCGGCTCGCCATCGTTGTCGCCGATCACCGTGCCGGCCTTCTCGAAGCGCTCCAGCCCCGTGAACGGCGCCGTGAAGCGAAAGCCGCTGCTCTTGGCCACCACGGGCGCCGTGACTTCCAGCGCCCACTGGGCCGGTGCGTCGGCCTGCTTCCAGCCGGGCAGGGCGGCGTGCAGCGCGCCGTTGTCGAAGATGGCGGCCACTTCGAGGAAACGCAGGCACTGGTCGTGCGCCACGTCGCGGCTGGCCAGATCGCCGTGGAAGCCGCATTCGATCAGCAGCGAGCGCGAGTCGCCGGCCTCGGCGTCGGGCAGGCCGAAGCGCCCGTAGTCGCGCAGCCGCGTGCCGTCCTTGTGGCCGGCATCCACGACGATGTTCGCCGGCGCGCCCATCTGGCGTGCCAGATCGCGGTTGCGCGGCTGCATGCCGGTCAGCAGCAGCGGGGCCGAGGGCTCGTGCATGGAATGCAGGTCCAGCAGCCAGTCGGCCTGCTGCACGAAGGGGCGCAGCGCGGCGGCGCGGCGGCGTTCGCGGGTGCTGCCCTCGTCGATGCGTGCGTCTATCCACTGGCGGTTCATGTCCTCGTCCACGAAGCGCGAGGCATCGTGGCTGGCCGCGTCGAAGCGGTCGAAGGCATCGAGGTTGGCCAGCACCAGGGTCAGGCGGCCGTTGTCCAGCGCCAGGCCGTTGTTCAGGGCCTGAAGCAGCCCGGACACGGCCCAGGCGCCGCAGATCTCGTTGCCGTGCACCAGCGCGGAAATCATCACGTGGCGGCCCGGGCGTCCCGAGTCGAATTGCCACACGCCCTCGGTACCGGTATTGCCCGCGCGCCAGGCGCTCAGGTCGGGCAGGGGAAGGTCAAATCGCAAAGTTTCCATCACTCACTCCGTGGTCTACAACCCTGATGCAATGCGCACTGCCTTTGGAACTGGCGTGACCCAGGCGAGGGACAGCGAGCAAGGGCCGCCCCGCAGCGAGGCTGTCGTCCCCCTTCAAGGGGGAAGGCGCGGAGCGACTCAGGGGGTTATTTAGTTCTCAATATGGGCAAACTGGACGATTTTTGTGTACTTGGCGATCTCGGCGTTGATGTACTTGCCGGCATCCGTCTTGGGATCGGCCACCACCGAGCCTGCCTCTTCCATCTTCTTGCGGAACTCTGGCGAGGCCATGGTCTCGTCCAGCGCCTTCTTGACCTTGGCGGCCACGGGTGCGGGCAGGCCCTTGGGCGCCATCAGTGCGAACCAGACGTTGATGTCCACGTTCTTGTACTGGGGCAGCTCGGACAGGGCCGGGATGTCGGGCGTGATGGCCGAGCGCTTGGCCTCCGTCGTGCCCAGGGCGATGACCTTGCCCGCGCGGATCTGGGGCAGTCCCGAGGACAGCACGAACATGCCGAACTCGATGTTGTTGCCCACCAGGTCCGTGGTCAGGGGCGCCACGCCCCGATAGGGGATGTGGGTCATGTGCAGCTTGCCCTGCTCCTTGATCATTTCACCGGCCAGGTGCAGTGCCGTGCCCACGCCCGAGCTGCCGTAGCTGAACTTGCCCGGGTTCTTGGCCACCAGGGCGCTGAACTCGGCGGCTGTCTTGACGCCGGCCTTCTGCGAGGCCACCAGCACCATGGGCTGCGAGCCGATCATGCCGATGGGCGTGAAGTCGCCGATGGAGTACTTGATGCTCTTGTTGATCAGCCGTGCGATGGCCAGCTCGTTGTTGGCGCCCACGAACAGCGTGTAGCCGTCGGGCGTGGCCTTGACGGCCTTTTGCGCCCCGATGGCGCCGCCTGCGCCGCCCAGGTTCTCCACCACCACGGGCTGGCCCAGGCGCGAGGCCAGGCCATCGGCCACGAAGCGGCCCACCAGGTCGGTGCTGCCGCCGGCAGGGTAGCCCACGATCATGGTGATGGCACGGTTGGGGTAGCTGGCGGCGTCGTCGGCGAAGGCGCTGCCGGTGGCGGCGATCAGCAGGCCGCAGGCCAGGGCGGTGCGGCGCAGGAGGGAGTTGCTGGGCATGGGGTTATTCCTGAAATGTATGAGATTGATTGTGCGAAGGACTACCCAGGCATTTGGTGCTGATTCGGCACGAGGCGGAGCCATTGCAGCACCAAAACCCGCTTGTTCCACAGCGCGGTGCGGGTTTGCACCAGGAGGGCGCATGCATGCACCCGTCAGGCGCCCGTGATGTCGCTCCAGAACTGCTCGGCCGCAGGGCCCAGGTGGCGCTTGGGACGGTACAGGCGCACGTCGAAGTGCACTTCCAGGCCCGGGTCGCCGGCCACGGCCAGGCGGCCGGCCTGGCAGTCGCCGCGCACCATGGACCACGGCATCCAGGCCAGACCCAGGCCGCGCAGCACGTATTCGTAGTGGGCGTCGGCCGAGTCGCAGTCCACGCAGCGGCGCAGGCGCGGCGCCAGCGGATGCCGGGCCAGGTGGTCTTCCACCAGGCGGCCCAGGGCCATGCTGTGCGAGAAGGCCAGGTAGGGCACGGGAGCGACGGGCTGGTGGCTGGCCGACAGCTCGTACAGCGGACGGCCCTGGGCATCGGCGCGGGCCACGGGCACCAGCCTGTCCTGCATCACCGTCAGGTAGCTGAACTGGCGACCATCCAGGCGCACGCCAATGGCGGCGTGGTGGTAGACCAGCGTGAAGCTGACTTCGCCGCGCTGCAGCATGGCCACGGTCTCGTCCAGCGTGCGTGTGACCACGCGCAGCTCGGCCGTCTGCAGCACGCTGCCGTGGCGCGTCAGCCAGTCGGCCACGATGGTGCGCGCCAGCGTGCGCCCCGTGGCCAGGGTGATCACGCGGGCCTGGCGCCCGGCCACGGCCTGCAGTTCATCGTGCGACTGGGCCAGCGTGCGCACCAGTTGCTCGGCCGTATCGCGGAAGGCTTCGCCGGCCGGCGTCAGCCGCACGGGGCCGCCGCCGGGCTCGACCAGGGGCGTGCCGGCCCAGGCCTCCAGCGCGCGGATGCGCCGCCCGAAGGCCGGATGGGTGACATGGCGCAGCTCGGCCGCGCGCGTGAAGCTGCGCTCCTGGGCCAGCAGCAGGAAGTCTTCCAGCCATTTGCCTTGCATGGCCGGGCTTCCCTGCCGTCTCAGGCGGCGGCTGCGTCTTGCAGCGTCTGGCGCGTGGCCTGGGCGGCGGTGCGCGCGGCAGCAGCGAAGTCGTCGCCCTGCGACGCATAGAGCACCGCACGCGAGGAATTGATGATGATGGGGCCGCCGCCGATGCGCGCCGCCTTGACCGTGGCCACGGCATCGCCCCCCTGGGCGCCCACGCCGGGAATCAGCAGCGGCAGCGAGGGCGCGAATTCACGCACGCGCTCGATCTCCTGCGGGCGCGTGGCGCCCACCACCAGGCCGAGCTGGCCGTTGGTGTTCCAGGGCCCCTGCGCCAGGCGCGCCACATGCTCGAACAGGTGGGGCTGGCCCGGCAGGTCGGCCAGGCGCTGGGCCTGCAGGTCGTCACCGCCGGGGTTGGAGGTGCGGCACAGCAGGAAGGCGCCCTTGCCCTCGTACTGCAGGTAGGGCGTGATGGAGTCGAAGCCCATGAAGGGCGACAGGGTCACGGCGTCGGCGCCGTAGCGCTCGAAGGCTTCCTTGGCGTATTGCTCTGCCGTGGAGCCGATGTCGCCGCGCTTGGCGTCCAGGATGATGGGCACATGGGGCGCGACGGCGCGCATGTGCGCCATGAGCTTTTCCAGCTGGTCTTCGGCGCGGTGGGCCGCGAAGTAGGCGATCTGGGGCTTGAAGGAGTTCACCAGGTCGGCCGTGGCGTCGACGATGGCGGCGCAGAAGTCGTAGATTTTGCTTGCATCGCCGCGCATGGCCGCAGGAAAGCGGCTGGGTTCGGGGTCCAGGCCCACGCACAGCATGGATTGGTTCTGGGCGGTGGCATTGCGCAGCATGTCGAGAAAGGTCATGGGGCGCGATTTTAGCGATCGGCCCTTCCCGGGGCCTGTCGCCGGGCATCCAGCGGGCCTGGCGGCCCGCGGGCACAATCGGCGGCCTATGCCTGCCTTCACCGCCCGACAAATCCTTTTGCTGATCGCGCTGACCCTGATCTGGGGCATCAACTGGCCGGTGATGAAGCTGGGCGTGCAGCATTTCCCGCCGCTGAGTTTCCGCATGGCCTCGATGTGGGTGGGCCTGCCCATCCTGGCGGCCTTCGTGGTCTGGCGCCGCCTGCCGCTGGCCGTGCCGCGCGCCTATTGGCCCCGGCTGGCGCAGCTGACGCTGTTCAACATGGTGCTGTGGAACAGCCTGATCATCATTGCCATCCCGATGCTGTCCAGCGGGCGGGCGGCCATCCTGGGCTACACCATGCCCATCTTCTCGGCCGTGCTGGGCAGCCTGTTCTTCCATGACCGGCTGGCGCCGCGTGCCTGGGCGGGTGTGGCGGCGGCCTTGGCGGGCGTGCTCCTGCTGCTGTGGCACGAGGTCGGCGCCCTGGGCAGCCGCCCCATCGGCGTGGGCCTGATGCTGGCCGCCGCGCTGAGCTGGGCCTTCGGCACGCAGAAGCTGCGCCGCGCCGAGGTGCCCGTGCCCCTGCTGACGATGACGCTGTGGATGGTGGCGCTGACCGCACTGACGCTCACGGTGCTGGCCTTCGTCTTCGAGCGCCACCTGTGGCACTGGCCTGATGCTCAGGCCACGGGCGCCATCGTCTTCAACGGCGTGCTGGTGCTGGGCTTTGGCCAGACGGTCTGGTTCTTCCTGGCGCGCAGCCTGCCGCCCGTGGCGTCCACGCTGAGCGTGATGATGATCCCCGTGCTGGGCGTGTTCAGCGGCGCCTGGTGGCTGGGCGAGGTGCTGCACTGGCAGGACTGGACGGCCGTGGCGCTGATGGTGGTGGCCATCGCCTCGGTGCTGTGGCCGGCGCGCGGCCGCTGAGGGCAAGCAGGCGAAGGTCGGGAGAAGAAGACGCAGCCTGACTGCGCACACGGGCGCAGTCAGGCTGCAGGGCCTCAGCGTTGCGCCGTGGCCGGGGCGCCCAGCAGGCGCTGGATGTCGATGTTGTTGGGCAGCGCGTAGTCGTGGCTGCGCACGATGCGGCTGTCGTCGGTGCGAACCAGCTTCAGGCTCACATAGGTGTACTTGGCAGCCGCCGAGTACGTGCCCACCAGGACCAGGGCCGCATTGTGGTTGCGGGCGATGTCCTTGATCTCGCGCGACAGCAGCAGCTCGCCCGTGCCTTCCTTGACGTACACATCGCCGCGCAGCTTCAGCTCCTTGACGTTGTAGCCCTTGGCGGACAGCTGGGAGGCGTACAGCTCGCTGAGCGTGCGGCCCAGGGGGGCCGAGCGCGTCAGGTCGTTGACGTTGACCACGGTGGCCACGAGCACGGGCGCCTCGCCCAGTTCCTCGGTGTTCAGGCCCTTGACCAGCTCGTCCACGGCAGCGCGGCTGCTGGCGATGAAGGGGTTGGCTGCGGCCGACTGGTAGGTGGGCTCGCCGCGGCGCGCGGCCGACGATTCGGGCGTGGTCGCGGGAGCGGGCACGGCGCAGGCGGACAGCAGGGCCGCCGCAGCCAGTGCGGCAGGCAGGAGGGGCGTGCGCAGTGTCATTGGCCCACCACCTTCAGGTTCTTGGCGGGGAATTCGGGGCGCTCGTCCTCGGCCGTGAATAGCACGGCGTCACTCTTTTCGAGGTAGTAGACGTCGGTCTTGCGCGCCAGGTACTGGTTGTTGCGCACCACCGTCGTCGTCAGCACGAGTTCGGGGTTGGGCAGGCGCTTGCCGTGGCGCACGACCTGGGCGCCGTAGCTCACCTGCAGCTGGGCCTGGGCCGGCTGCTGCATGACGGTCACGCCGCTTTGCACGAGCTTGGTGATGATCAGCTCACGAAAGCCCTTGTCGAACTGGCTGGGCTCGGCAGGCAGGGCCACGTGGACCGGCGTGGTGCGCTCGATGCCGGTCTTTTGCAGTGTTTCCAGCGTCTTGGCGACGACATCGTTGGCCACGGAGTCCCAGTGGCCGGCAGCGCCGATCTTGGGCTGGGCCGTGGCTTCGAAGTAGCTGGTCATCGGTGCATTGACGCAGCCCGCCAGGGCCAGGCAGAGGCCCGCCAGGGCCAGGCCGCCAGCGGATTTGAACGATCGCATGGATTTCTCCTCGGTGCGGGGGCGCGCTGCGGCGGATTGCTGCAGCTGCGCAAAGTGTCGATTGTGGCTTCGCCGCGAGGCACTGACAAGAAAGTGCCCCGTATCCGGATGTTGCCGTGCTCAGCCGTTGGCGCGCTTTTGCAGGATCTCGAAGGCGGGCAGGGTCTTGCCTTCCAGCACCTCCAGGAAGGCGCCGCCGCCCGTGGAGATGTAGCCGACCTTGTCCTCGATGCCGTACTTGGCGATGGCGGCCAGGGTGTCGCCGCCACCGGCGATGCTGAAGGCGTCGGACTCGGCAATCGCCTGGGCCACGACCTTGGTGCCGTTGGCGAACTGGTCGAACTCGAACACGCCCATGGGGCCGTTCCAGACGATGGTGCCGGCCTTGCGCAGTTGCTCGGCCAGGCGGGCGGCGGTCTCGGGGCCGATGTCCAGGATCATGTCGTCGTCAGCCACTTCGGTGGCCTTCTTGACGGTGGCGGGCGCGTCGGCCGCAAAGGTCTTGGAGACCACCACGTCGGTCGGAATCGGCACCTCGGCGCCGCGTGCGGCCATGGCGTCGATCACGGCGCGGGCCTCGCCGACCAGGTCGGCCTCGGCCAGGCTCTTGCCGATGTTCAGGCCCGCGGCCAGCATGAAGGTGTTGGCAATGCCGCCGCCCACGATGAGCTGGTCCACGTTCTTGGCCAGCGACTGCAGGATGGTCAGCTTGGTCGACACCTTGGAGCCGGCCACGATGGCGGCCAGCGGGCGGCGCGGGTTGGCCAGGGCCTTGGTGATGGCGTCGATCTCGGCCGACAGCAGGGGACCCGCGCAGGCAATGGGCGCGAACTGGGCGATGCCGTAGGTCGTGCCTTCGGCACGGTGGGCAGTGCCGAAGGCGTCGTGCACGAAGATGTCGCACAGCGCGGCCAGCTTGCGGGCCAGTTCTTCCTTGTTCTTCTTCTCGCCCACGTTCACGCGGCAGTTCTCCAGCAGAACGACCTGGCCGGGCGCCACCTGCACGCCGTCCACCCAGTCGGCGACCAGGGGCACTTCGCGGCCCAGCAGCTCGCCCAGGCGGCGGGCCACGGGCGCCAGCGAATCGGCGGGCTTGAACTCGCCTTCGGTGGGGCGGCCCAGGTGGCTGGTCACCATCACGGCGGCGCCGGCCTTCAGCGCCATCTCGATGGCGGGCACGGAGGCGCGCACGCGCGTGTCCTCGGTGATCTCGCCGGCATCGTTCAGGGGCACGTTGAGGTCGGCGCGGATGAAGACGCGCTGGCCCTGGGCCTTGCCCTGGGCGCACAGATCGGAGAAACGGAGAATGTTCATGACGGCGGCGTTGCGATCGGTGGCGATCGCCATGGAATTGAAACGAAAAAGAGGTAAAGCGCGGCCATTGTAGGCGGCGTGCCCGCCCCGGCTGCGGGCGGGCGCACCGGCGATCCGGGGCATCGGGAGCCGCCTGTAATCCGGTTTCAGCCGGGGAGCCGGGCGCTCTCGGCCGCTCTTGGCCGCGCTGCGCCTACCAGCCCAGGCCGATATGCAGTGGCAGATAGACCGCCATGCCAAGCGCGATCGTTCCCATGATGCTGCGCTTGTAAAAAAAATACATGACCGCGCAAGCCAGGGCCGGCAGGCGCGCATCGACCACGGTGGAGATCAGCCGGCCGTTGGTCATCACGATCTCGGGCGCAATCACGGCCGCCAGGGCCGCCAGCGGCGCGTACTTGAGGCCGCGCTTGAGCCATTGCGGCAAGGGCACCTCGCGCTCTGGAATCAGGAAGAAGGCGCGTGTGAACAGCGTGATGGCCGCCAGGCCCACGCAGGCCAGCCAGGGCCACAGCCAGGACAGATCCATCAGAGCGTTTCCTTTTCCTTGGTTTGCACGGGCCGGGCGTCTTCGTCCAGCGGCAGCCGGGCATGGCGCTCGCCGCGGGCTGTATCGGGCGGGAGAATCACCGGGCCTGGCTCCCCTTTTTCAGGCGCCTGCAGGGCGCGCAGGCGCTGCTGCAGCGTTTCCGCCAGCAGGCCTGCGGCCACGGCTGCCGCGATGGCCACGAGGATATTGAGCTTGAGCGGCAGCGCAAAGGCCGCCACGGCCGCGCTGGCAGCAACCACGCCTGCCACCCAGGTGGCCCGGTCGTTGAGCATGGACAGCAGCACGCCCATCAGGGCCAGCACGCCCGCAAAGCCCAGGCCCCAGGACAGGGGCACCTGGTCGGCCAGCAGGATGCCCAGCGTGGACGGGATCTGCCAGGCCAGCCAGTTGGTCGATGCGGCGCCCCAGAAATAGGGCAACTGCTCGGGCTGGGGCCGGGCATCGGGGTAGCGCTTCATGAAGCCCACGAAGATCACGTCGCCGCTGAAATAGGCGATGGCCAGGCGGTGGCGCAGGCGCAGGTGGGCAAAGTAGCTGCGCCACATGCTGCTGAGGATGACGAAGCGCAGGTTCACGCAGATGGCCGTGAACCAGACCACCCACATGGGCGCGCCCACGGCCATCAGCGGCAGCACGGCCAGCTGGGCACTGCCGGCATAGACCAGCAGGCCCATGAACAGCGCCAGGGGCAGGGACATGCCGCTCTTGATCATGGCCACGCCCGTGACCAGGCCCCAGGCGCCTATGCCCAGCGCCGTGCCCGACATGTCGCGCACGCCGGTCATGAAGGCGGGATCGCGCGCAATGCCGCGTGCGCGCTCCACCAGGGGCTGCAGGTTCATGGCGTGCCGCCGCTGGCAGCACCGTCCAGAACGGCTCCTTCAGGCAGATCGAAGCCGCGCAGGAAATCGCCGGCCGCCAGCCGCTTGCCGCCCGCGCGCTGCAGCAGCGTCATGCACAGCACGCCATTGCCGCAGGCCACGCGCACGCCGTCGGCGCCTGCGGACAGCACGGTGCCGGGGGCTGCCGTCCCCACGGCGATGGCGGGGTCGGCGTGAGCCTCCCAGACCTTGATGGATTCATCGCCGTACTGCGTGGCGCCGCCCGGGAAGGGGTTGAAGGCGCGCAGGCGCCGGGCAATGGCCTCGGCATCCTGGCGCCAGTCGATCTGGCTTTCGGCCTTTTCGATCTTGTGCGCGTAGTTCACGCCCTCGGCGGGCTGGGGCGTGCGCGGCAGGCCGCCGCAGGCGCTCATCTCCAGCGCCTCGACGATGAGGCGCCCGCCCAGGTCGGCCAGCTTGTCGTGCAGGCTGGCCGTGGTGTCGTCGGCGGTGATGGGCAGGCGCTCGACCAGGCACATGTCGCCCGTGTCCAGGCCGGCGTCCATCTGCATGATGGTGACGCCGGTCTCGGCATCGCCGGCCTCGATGGCGCGGTGGATGGGGGCGGCGCCGCGCCAGCGCGGCAGCAGGCTGGCGTGGATGTTCAGGCAGCCGCGCGGGGGCGTATCGAGCACCCACTGCGGCAGGATCAGCCCGTAGGCGGCCACGACCATGACATCGGCCTGGGCCGCTTCGATGGCGGCGCGGGCGGCGGCGGCCTCTTCGGGGTATTTGCCGTCCAGGCGCAGGCTGCGCGGCTGGGCCACGGCAATGCCATGCTCCAGCGCGCACTGCTTGACGGGCGAGGCCTGCAGCTTCATGCCGCGCCCGGCGGGACGGTCGGGCTGGGTCAGCACCAGGGGGACGGTAAAGCCCGCGGCGAGCAGGCGTTCAAGGGCAACGCGCGCGAACTCGGGCGTGCCGGCAAAAATGACTCTCATGCAATCCAGTAGGGACAGTGGGACGGTGTGCAGGCTCAGCGACGGTCGTCGTCGTTGAACACTTCGTCGGTGAACATCACGCGGCGCACCACGCCGGCGGGGTCGATATGCACATGGGCCTGGCGGCGAATGCCATTTTCCAGAATACGGTAGGTCCAGATGTCGCCGTTGAAACTGTAGACCCTCTCGATCAGCGCAGGCGGGCCGAAGAGCTGGCGCACGCTTTCCCGGGTGTCCTCGCCATTGCGCAGGGCGTGGAAGCGTTCGATGGTGAGCGCCTGCTCCACGCGCACCAGGCGCTGGCTGGCGTCGAAATCCATGTGGTAGACCTGCTGGCCCGCAGGCTGCCGGCTGTAGACCAGGCGCGTGCCGCCACCGTCCAGCGGCAGGCTCAGGGTCGGGCGGCCCATGGAGCGCTCGATCTCGGAGCGCGGCGTGCCGGGCTTTTGCCACTCGGGCACGGCGCAGCCGGCAAGCAGCAAGGAAAAGGCCAGGGCAAGCAGCGCCCAGGCAACGAGGCCCGCGCCGTCCATCTTCCAGCGCGGCATGAAGCGAAGCGCTGGCAGGTGGGTCATGCGCGTTCTGCCTGTTTCTGCTGCTTGAGCAGCTTGGTCTTGATGCGGTTGCGCTTGAGCGGAGACAGGTATTCGACGAAGACCTTGCCCATCAGGTGGTCCATCTCGTGCTGGATGCAGATGGCCTTGAAGCCTTCGGCCTCGATGATGCGTTCGTTGCCGTTCTCGTCCAGCGCCTTGACCTTGATGGCGGTGGAGCGCTCGACCCCGTCGTAGATGCCGGGCACCGACAGGCAGCCTTCTTCGCCCAGCTGCGTTTCCTCGCTGGCCCAGAGCAGTTCCGGGTTGATCAGCGCAAAGGGCTCGTCACGGCCTTCGGAGACATCGACCACGACCACGCGCTCGTGCACGTTCACCTGGGTGGCTGCCAGGCCCACGCCCTGGGCGTCATACATGGTGGCGTACATATCCTGGACCAGCTGGCGAATGCGGTCATCGACCTTGGCAACCGGCTTGGCGACGGTGTGCAGGCGGGGGTCGGGATAGCAAAGAATGGGCAGAATGGACATGGCGTGGTCGGTGAATGTCGTTATTTTCGCCACTTTTCTGCCTGGGCGCAGCGGGACGACGCAATAAGCGTTGCCCTCTCATGGCCTTGCACGCAGAATCTTTGCTGATTTGTAAGACCTGTATGGCCGTTCATGACAAGATCGGCCGTGCCGCAGTGCCTAGGAGGGACGCTGCGTCAGCCACAAGAAGAGGAATTCCATGACTGCATTCGCCACAGCTCGTACCTGGACTGTCGCAACGGCCCTGATCGCTGCGTTCGCAGCGGCCCACGCGCAGCAGCTTCCGGTGACGGCATCGCAGCGCTCGGCCGCCCAGCAGGTGGCCCAGCAGGGCGTTCCCGTGGGCGAGCTGGCGCCCGATGCGCCCGACAGCTACACCGTCAAGCGCGGCGACACGCTGTGGGGCATCTCCGGCATGTACCTGCGCCGTCCCTGGCGCTGGCCCGAGCTGTGGGGCATGAACATGCAGGCCATCGCCAATCCCCACCTCATCTATCCGGGCCAGGTGCTGTACCTGGACAAGCGTGATGGCTATGCCCGCCTGAGCACGGCGCGGCCCATGGGCGACGGCGGCGAGCCCGGTGTGGTGCGCGTGTCTCCGAGCACGCGCAGCGAGTCGCTGGCGCAGGCGGCCCTGCCCACGCTGCAGCCCCATCTGATCGAGCCCTTCCTGGCCGAGCCGCTGGTCGTCGATGCCGAAACGCTGCTGCGCGCGCCACGCCTGATCGCCACCACGGACGAGCGCGTGCTCATGGCCAGCGGTGACCGTGCCTATGCGCGTGGCACGGCCGAGGCGCCGCTGCGCAAAGGCGACGGCCTGCCGCGCCAGTACCGTGTCTTCCGCGATGCGGTGGCGCTCAAGGATCCCATCTCCGGTGAGGTGCTGGGCTACGAGGCCAAGTACCTGGGCCTGGCCGATCTCATCGAGGGCGAGACCTCGCTGGAGATCGTGGACAGCAAGGGCGAAAAGCACGAGCAGGCCTCTCCCGCCACGGTGGACCTGTCGCGCGCCAAGACAGAGATGCGTGCCGGTGACCGCCTGCTGCCCGCACCGGAACGAACCTACATGAACTATGCGCCGCATGCGCCGCAGGCTGCCGTGAAGGCCCATGTGGTGTCCCTGTACGGCGACCAGGCCGTGCGCTGGGCGGCCAACAACCAGGTCATTGCCATCAACAAGGGCACGCAGGACGGCATGGACGTGGGCACGGTGCTGGAGCTGATCCGCCGTGGCGTGCGCATCGTGGACAAGACGGGCGACAAGAAGGAAGAAGTGCAGCTGCCCGACGAACGCAATGGTTACGCCATGGTGTTCCGCACCTTCGATCGCGTCTCCTACGCGCTGATCCTGGAGGCACGGCGCGGCGTCGAGGTGGGCGACAGCCTGACCTCGCCGGCTCCCTGAGCCCCAGCGGCCTGCCGGCAACGCCATGGCGGCCGCCTTGCAGTCCACCGACCGGCTCGCTCCCGAGGAGCTGTCCGCCTGGCTTCGGCTGCTGCTGACGCCCGGCGTGGGCCGCACCACGGCGCGGCGCCTGCTGGCGGCCTGCGGTGGCGCGCAGAACATCTGGAGCGGCCCTCCAGCCGCCTGGCACGGCCTGGTGACGGCGGCGCAGGCCCATTCGCTGCAGACCGTGCCCCAGCGCCTGGAGCAGCTTGTGGCGGCCACGGTGCAATGGCTGGACCAGCCCGCTTCCGGGCAGTTGCATGCCGTGCTTGCGCTGGGCCATCCCCAGTATCCGCAGGCGCTGCTGCAGACCGAAGATCCGCCGCTGCTGCTGCATGTGCAGGGCAGCGAGCGCTGCATGACAGGGCCGGGCCCCTGGTTCCCCTATCCACAGTCCCTGGCCATGGTCGGCAGCCGCGGGCCGACGGTCCAGGGCGCGGCCAATGCGCGTGCCATGGCGCAGGCGCTGGCCGAGGCCGGCCTGTGCATCGTCTCCGGACTGGCGCAGGGCGTGGATGGCGCTGCCCATGAGGGCGCACTGCGAGCGGTGCTGCGCACGGGCGCCCAGGCGGCGCCCGTCACCATTGCCGTCGTGGGCACGGGCCTGGACCAGGTCTATCCACGGCGCCACATCGGCCTGGCCCGCGAAGTAGCCAGCCACGGGCTGATCGTCAGCGAATATCCGCTGGGCACCGGCCCCATGGCCGCGCACTTTCCGCAGCGCAACCGCATCATTGCGGGCCTGTCGCAGGGCACGCTGGTGGTCGAGGCGGCCCTGCAATCGGGCTCGCTGATCACGGCCAGGCTGGCCAGCGAACAGGGCCGCGAGGTCTTTGCCATCCCCGGCTCCATCCACGCGCCCCAGTCGCGCGGCTGCCATGCGCTGCTGCGCCAGGGCGCCAAACTCGTGGAAACGGCGCAGGACGTGCTCGATGAACTGCAGGGAACGGCCGTGCGCCTGCCGATTGCCAAGCCCGTACCGGCAGCAGCGGCGGCAGCGGCAGCTGTCCAGTCCGCCCAGGACCATGAGAACGACGCCACCCTGCGCGCCCTGGCCCACGATCCGTTGTCGCTGGACGAGCTCATGGACCGCACAGGCATGGATGCCGCAGCCCTGCAGGCCCACCTGCTGGAGCTTGAACTGGAAGGCCGCGTGGAGCGCCTGCCCGGCGGCCTGTTCCAGCGCCTGGCCCAGGCCTGATCTCAAAAACTGGCGCGTCCCCAAGCGGGAGATGCCGAGCAAGAGCCGCCTCGCGGTGGGGGCGCCTAGCCGAGGGCATCGTCCCCCTCCCCCGCGAAGCGGGTAGAGAGGCGCCGTGCCCCGGGGGGAAGGCGCGCAGCGCCTCAGGAGGAGCTTAGCCTTTCAGGGTTCGCCTGAATCTTCTCCAGCGCATCGCGCGTCGCGCGCACCGTGAGCGCCTCTTCGTCATGCACGGACAGCAGGCCGGACTGCAGGTAGGAAGCCATGCGCCGCAGCTGAAGCAGGTGGCAGGTGCCATCGAGCGCGGCGAACAGGTGCAGCTGCTTGCGGCGGCTGCGCCAGGTGTATTGCACCTGGATGCGCGCGCCGTTGTGGTCCAGCGTGAACCAGCGGCCCGGCTCCAGCGAGGTGGCCCACTCCAGCATCACCGGGTCCACGGGGGTGTTGGTGCTCGGGATGACGTTGAGACCGGCCGTGTCCACGCCCAGGATCATCTCGATGTTCTCGGGCGACAGCGGCATGTCCTCGTCGAGCATGCCGTCTTCGCTGATGTACTGCTCCAGATGGGACAGCCGCTGGGCCATGGCTTCGATGCGGGCCGGTGCGATGGTCGCCGTCTTGGAGACGAAGGCTTCGGCCAGCGTGTCGGTGACCAGCTTGATGCGTGCGGACTGCCCCTCGCCCGTGACGCCGATCAGGGCCAGCCCTTCGCGCAGCGTCTGCAGCAGCGTCGGCAGCGTCTGGATCACGCGCGAGCGTTCCTGGCGCGTGGGCTTGGCGCTGGCGGCCCAGACCAGTTCGCTGGCGGCCTGCTTGAAGCGCATGGTGCGCGCGTCCTTGGCGCCGTGGCGCACGGCGGCCAGGGCCAGCACCTCGGTCCAGGTCTTGAACAGGAACTCGCGGATCTCTTCGCGCACCGGCATGTCGGTGAGCAGGTGGCGCAGCTCGATCGTGTACTGGATGGCCAGGGTTTCCTTTTGCTCCACCTGCTGGGCCACGCTGACGATCTTGGCCTTGTCCTGCGACTGGGTCAGGTAGCGCGCCAGGAAGTCCTCGAACTCGCGCAGCACCAGCACGAAGACCTTCTGGCCGGTCTCCGGGTACTGCTCGATGACCTGGACGATGCGCCGGATCTCCGACTCCAGCGCGCTGCCGCTGATGCTGGAGGCGTCGAACCCCATCACGCACGAACCCAGGCGGTCGATCAGCAGCCGGGCCGGGTGGCGCAGGTTGCTGAAGAATTCCGGCTCGGCCAAGGCCACGCGCAGCACGGGCACCTGCAGCCGGGCAAACCAGACGCGCACCGAGGGCGGGATGCGGTCCTCGGTCAGGATGGCCTGGAACATCAGGGCCACGATCTCGATGGTGGCCTTTTCGCCCGAGGTGGTGGCCTTGCGCTTGAGCTCGGCCGAGCGCTCGCGCACCTGGCCCACCAATTGGCCGATGGCGGCCGGGCTGGCATCGATTTGCAGCGTGGTCAGTCCCCGGGCCAGCATCTGCTGGTACTGCGTCTGGGCCACGACGCGCTGCTCCAGCAGGGCCTGGGTCAGCGCGGCCGATGCGGGGGCCTGCTGCAGGCCACCGCCCACGCCGCCCACGCCGCCCACGCCGGGCACCAGGCCCGGCACGCCCACGCCCGGCTGCATGAGCAGGCGGCGCAGTTGGCCCACGACTTCATGGGCGCGGTGGCGTGCGCGCGAAAGTGTTGTCAGGCCCACGGGCATCTGGCCCTGGGGCAGTGCTCCGTTGGGCGGATAGGAGGCGGCAGCGCCCGGCGCGCCGCCCATCTGCGTGGGCGCATAGGCTGAGGAAGGCTGCGAGGTCGAGGCAGGCGCCGTGGCCGGGCCCAGGCCCATGGCGCGCGTGGAGTGGCCGCCCTCGGTGCGCCGCACCCGCATGGCCACGTCCTGCGAACGGGTGACGCCCTGGCCATCCAGCAGCTGGTGGGCCGCCTGGTATCCGGCCACCAGCAGCGGTGCCAGGGCTGTCTGCAGCAGATCCATCACGCGCTGCAGATCGCCGCGCTGCAGGCCGCTGGCGAGCCATTGCTCGACCAGATGGCGGCACACGGACTCGCTGCGCAGAATGTCGTCGGATGGCAGTTCCTGGTTTTCGATGGCCTGCATGCGCAGGCGCAGCGTATCGAAGACGGGTGCCGTGGCCTCCCCCATGGCCAGCGCCATGCGGGAGGCCAGGATCTTGTTCTCCACCACATCGTCGCTGAGCAGTTCGAACTGCAGCGCCCCGCGCTGCGGCACCGGAGCAGCAGCCGCCGCCTTGGCTGGCTGCAGTGCGCCCTGCAGCGCCTGCATGCAGGCATTCAGCCAGGCCGCCTGGTGCTGGCGGTAGCTGGACCAGGCCTCGCGACGCTCCTGCATTTCACGTGCGGTGCCCACGGCCTGGGCCTGTTGTTCCATCTGGGCCAGCAACTGCTGGGCCACGCCGGGCAGGCCCTTGCACAGTCCACGCACCCAATGCAAACGCGCCTGCTGGCCCAGTGAAGACTGGGTGCCAGCAGGCGCGTTGGAAGGGGTGGGCAGGGAGGGCATGCCCGCGAGTGTAAGCCGGTACAGGTCTAGAACATCTGCTTACACGGTGGCGCCAGCGTTGGGATCGTTGGGGTCCGTGGAAGCCTTGGGCGCCTTGATCAGATCCTCGCGCTTGACGCCCAGCCACATGGCGATGGCGGCGGCCACGAAGACCGAGGAATAGATGCCGAAAAGGATGCCGATGGTCAGCGCCAGCGCGAAGTAGTGCAGGCTGGGACCGCCGAAGAAGAACATGGACAGCACCATGGCCTCGGTGGAGGCGTGGGTGATGATGGTGCGGCTCATCGTGCTGGTGATGGCGTGGTCGATCACCTCGGTGGTGCTGAGCTTGCGGAACTTGCGGAAGGCTTCGCGGATACGGTCGAAGATCACGACCGACTCGTTGACCGAGTAGCCCAGCACGGCCAGCACGCCGGCCAGCACGGACAGCGAGAACTCCCACTGGAAGAACGCGAAGAAGCCCAGGATGATGACCACGTCGTGCAGGTTGGCGATCACGGCGGCCACGCCGAACTTCCATTCGAAGCGCATGGCCAGGTAGATCACGATGCCCAGCACCACGAAGCCCAGGGCCATCAGGCCGTTGTGCATGAGTTCGTCACCCACCTGCGGGCCCACGAACTCGGTGCGGCGCAGCGTGACTTCGGCGTCTTCCTTCTTGAGCGCCGTGAGCACCTGCTCGCTTTGCTGCGCGGAGGACACGTCCTTTTGCACGGGCAGGCGGATCATCACGTCGCGCGATGTGCCGAAGTTCTGCACCGTGACGTCGCTGTAGCCCAGCTTGGAGACGGTATCGCGCACCTTGGCGATGTCGGCGGTCTGGGTATAGGCCACCTCCATCACGGTGCCGCCCGTGAACTCCACGGACAGGTGCAGGCCGCGCGTGAGCAGGAAGAACACGGCCAGCGCGAAGGTGATGAAGGAGATCGCGTTGAGGACCAACGCGTACTTCATGAAGGGGATGTCTTTGCGGATGCGGAAGAACTCCATGGTCTTCCCCCTTTCAGTTGTTGGCGCCGGAATCGGCGACGCTGGAACCCTTGGCCGTCACCGAGCGCAACTGGCTGGTGTCTTCCGGCTTCCAGACCTGGCCGATGGAGATGCTCTTGAGCTTCTTGCGGCGGCCGTACCAGAGGTTGACCAGGCCGCGCGAGAAGAACACGGCCGAGAACATGCTGGTCAGGATGCCGATGCAGTGCACCACGGCGAAGCCGCGCACCGGGCCGGAGCCGAAGGCCAGCAGCGCCAGGCCCGCGATCAGCGTGGTCACGTTCGAGTCCAGGATGGTGTGCCATGCGTTCTCGTAGCCCGCATGGATGGCGGCCTGCGGCGAGACGCCGCCGCGCAGTTCCTCGCGGATGCGCTCGTTGATCAGCACGTTGGAGTCGATGGCCACGCCCAGCGCCAGCGCCATGGCGGCGATGCCGGGCAGGGTCAGCGTGGCCTGCAGCATGGACAGGATGGCCAGCAGCAGCAGCACGTTGACCGACAGGGCCACCGTGGAGATCACGCCGAACAGCATGTAGTACACGCACATGAAGGCCGCGATGGCCACCAGGCCCCAGACCACGGAGTGGATGCCGCGGTTGATGTTGTCGGCGCCCAGGCTGGGGCCGATGGTGTATTCCTCGATGATCTCCATGGGCGCGGCCAGCGAGCCGGCACGCAGCAGCAGGGCCGTGTCGTTGGCTTCTGCCGTGGTCATGCGGCCCGAGATCTGCACGCGTCCGCCACCGATCTCGGTACGGATCACGGGAGCCGTCACGACCTCGCCCTTGCCCTTTTCGAACAGGATGATGGCCATGCGCTTGCCCACGTTCTCACGCGTGATGTCCTTGAAGATGCGCGCGCCCTTGGCATCGAGCACCAGGTTGACCGTGGGTTCCTGGGTCTGGCTGTCGAAGCCGGGCTGTGCGTCGGTAAGGTTCTCGCCGGTCAGCACGACCTGCTTTTGCACGATCACGGCCTGGGCGTTGCGGTCCAGGTAGCGCTCGGAGCCGAATGGCACGGGGCCCGAGCCCAGCTCGGCGCCGCGCGCCTCGGAGGATTCGTCGACCAGGCGCACTTCCAGCGTGGCCGTGCGGCCCAGGATGTCCTTGGCCTTGGCCGTGTCCTGCACGCCGGGCAGCTGGACGATGATGCGGTCCAGACCCTGCTGCTGGATCACGGGCTCGGCCACGCCCAGCTCGTTGATACGGTTGTGCAGGGTGACGATGTTCTGCTTGAGCGCCTGCTCCTGCACCTTGCGCAGGGCTTCGGGCTTGATGGAGGCCAGCAGCTTGAAGCCGGCGCCATCAGGCTCGGAGGTGGCCGCCAGATCGGGGAACTGGTCGGTGACCAGATTGCGGGCGGCCGTGAGCATGGCCTCGTCGCGCACGCGGATCTCGACGGTGTTGCCGTTGCGCGAGACGCCGCCGTGGCGGATGTTCTTGTCGCGCAGCGAGGTGCGCAGGTCGCCGGCAAAGGAGTCGGCCTTCTTGGTCAGGGCCGCAGCCATGTCCACCTGCAGCATGAAGTGCACGCCACCGCGAAGGTCCAGGCCCAGGTACATGGGCTTGGCGCCGACGGCCGTGAGCCATTGCGGCGAGCGCGACACCAGGTTCAGCGCCACGATGTAGGCCGGGTCGTTGGCATCGGGGATCAGGGCCTTCTGGATCACGTCCTTGGCCTTGAGCTGCTCGTCGGGCGTGTTGAAGCGCGCCCGCACCGAGGTGCCCTCGATGGTCAGCACATCGGGCTTGACATCGGCAGCCTTCAAGGCCTCCTCGACCCTGTGCAGCACCGCGTTGTCCACCTTGACGGTGGCCTTGGCCGAGGAGACCTGCACCGCAGGCGCCTCACCGAAAAAATTGGGCAGGGTGTAGAGCACCCCCACCAGCAGCGCGATCACGATGATCGCGTACTTCCAGACCGGATATCGGTTCATGATCGCGCTCTTCGCTCTTTGTAGACAGCAACGCACAAAAGGGTGTGCTGCCGCCTGCGCGGTCCGCACACCCGCAAGACAGGGACAGCGCTTACTTCAGCGTGTCCTTGGGCAGCACCTGTACGACGGCGCTGCGCTGGATCTGGACTTCCACACCCGAGGCGATCTCGATGTGCAGGAATTGCTCGGACATGCGCGTCACGCGGCCGATGATGCCGCCGGACGTTGCCACTTCGTCGCCCTTGGCCAGCGCCTCGATCATGGAGCGGTGCTCCTTCTGGCGCTTCATCTGGGGGCGGATCATCACGAAGTACAGCACCACGAACATCAGTGCCAGCGGTGCCATGCCGTACAGCTGCGACATGAAGTCGCCACCGGAGGCTGCTGCTGCGGGTGCGGTCTGGGCAAAAGCGGAAGAAATAAACACGGGCAAGACTCCAGGATTGGAAGGTCGAAAAAGGGTCGCTGCGCACGCCGTATGCACGGGCCCGCGCAGGAGAACGGAGCATTGTATGCGTCAGCCCTGACCCACATGGGCTGCCAGGATCTGGCGGCTGCGGGTTTTTCGGCGACGATGGCTGCAACTGGCTGCCATCTGCCGTTTTTAAAGGGGTGGAGCGCGGTTTTTCGTGATTTTTGCGCCCGGCTTGACGGTCCATGGAACGGACCCTGACGGAGCCGCGCCGCCCACACCTTGCGGTGCGGACGGCGGCAGCGATCTTACAGGAGGCCCCTGGAGCGGGGCGGTCCGTGTGGTTTCAGGCGACGCCGACGGCGGGCTTGCCCGTGCTGCCCGCACCCCGTGACGGTGCGCTCCAGCGTGCCATCAGCGCCTTCCACTTGATGCGGGCCGCTGCCAGGTTGCGCTCCTTGACATGGCCGTAGCCGCGGATGTCCTCGGGAATGCTGGCGATCTCCACGGCCAGCGCCAGGCGCTCGGGCGTGAGCTCGGCCAGCAGGCCTTCGATGCACTGGCGGTATTCCTGGATCAGGGCGCGCTCGGTGCGGCGTTCCTCCGTGCGGCCGAAGGGGTCCAGCGCCGTGCCGCGCAGGCCCTTCATCTTCGCCAGCACTTCCATGGCCTTGCGCATCCAGGGACCGTATGACTTCTTGACCAGATGGCCGTGCTCGTCCTTGCCGGCCGACGACGGCGGCGCCAGGTGGTGGACCACGCGGTAGTCGCCCTCGAACATGCCGGCGATGCGCTGGCTGAAGGCCGCATCGGTGTGCAGGCGCGCGACCTCGTACTCATCCTTGTAGGCCATGAGTTTGAACAGATATCGGGCCACGGCCTCCGACAGGCGCGTGCCCGAGCCCGCCACGCCGCGCTCGGCGGCATGGACCTTGTCCACGAAGGCCTGGTACTCGGCCGCATAGGCGGCGTTCTGGTAGCCCGTGAGGAAGTCCACGCGCTTGGCCACCATCTCGGTCAGCGAGGGCTTCTTGACGAACTGGATTACCTGGGCCGTCTGGAACAGGGCGCGCACGGCAGCCAGGTCATGGGCGCAGCGGCGGCCCCACTCGAAGGCGGCCTTGTTGTTGTCGGCCTGCACGCCGTTGAGTTCGATGGCGCGCATCAGCGCGGCATGCGACAGCGGCACGCGGCCCTTTTGCCAGGCGTAGCCCAGGATCAGCGGGTTGGTGTAGATGCTGTCGCCCAGCAGTTGCACGGCCACCTGCTCGGCGTCGAAGCTGCCCAGCAGCTCGGGGCCCACGGCCTGGGCCAGTGCGCTGGCGCAGCGGTCGTCCGGCGCCTGCCAGTCAGGGTTGGTGACGAAGGCTGCCGTGGGCGAGCCGTGGCTGTTGAGCGCCACGAAGGTGCGGCCCGGCTGCATCACGGACATGGTGGTCGGCGTGGCCGTGACGATGGGGTCGCAGCCGATCACCAGGTCGGCCTTGGCCATGTCCACCTTGGTGGTGTAGATGGCCTCGGGACGGTTGGCGATCTGGATGTGGCTCCAGGTGGAGCCGCCCTTTTGCGCCAGGCCGGCCGCATCCTGGGTGATCACGCCCTTGCCCTCCAGGTGGGCCGCCATGCCCAGCAGCGAGCCGATGGTGATCACGCCCGTGCCGCCGACGCCGGCCACGACGATGCCCCAGGCCTGCTCGGCCACGGGGAGCACGGGCTCCGGGATGGCGGGCAGCATGGACAGGTCGCCCTTCTTCTCCTTCTTGGGCTTCTTGAGCTGGCCGCCTTCGATGGTGACGAAGCTGGGGCAAAAGCCCTTCACGCAGGAGTAGTCCTTGTTGCAGGTGTTCTGGTTGATGCGGCGCTTGCGGCCGAACTCGGTCTCCACCGGCTCGACCGACAGGCAGTTGGACTGCACCGAGCAGTCGCCGCAGCCTTCGCAGACCAATTCGTTGATGACCACGGTCTTGTCGGGCGTGGCCAGCGTGCCGCGTTTGCGGCGGCGGCGCTTTTCGGTGGCGCAGGTCTGGTCGTAGATGATGGCCGTGCAGCCCTTGAGGGTGCGGAACTCGCGCTGGATGCGGTCCAGCTCGTCGCGGTGGTGCACGGTCACGCCCTCGGCCAGCGCCACGCCGTCGTACTTGGCAGGCTCGTCGGTGACGATGACCAGTTTGGCCACGCCCTCGGACTTGAGGCTGTTCATGATCTGCAGCACCGAGTGGCCCTCGGGCCGCTCGCCCACGCGCTGGCCGCCCGTCATGGCCACGGCGTCGTTGTACAGCAGCTTGTAGGTGATGTTCACGCCGGCCGCGATGCTCTGGCGTATCGCCAGCAGGCCGCTGTGGAAGTAGGTGCCGTCGCCCAGGTTGGCGAAGACATGCGCGTCCTTGGTGAAGGGCGCCTGGCCCACCCAGGTCACGCCCTCGCCCCCCATCTGCGTGAAGGTGCTGGTGGAGCGGTCCATCCACACCGTCATGTAGTGGCAGCCGATGCCGGCCACGGCGCGGCTGCCCTCGGGCACGCGGGTGCTGGTGTTGTGCGGGCAGCCGCTGCAAAACCATGGCACGCGGTCGCCCGTGGGCTGGCTCTGGGCGGCCTTGAGCGCGGCCTCGCGGGCGTCCAGCACGGCAATGCGCTCGTGCATGCGCTGGGCGATGTGTTCGGGCACGCCGATCTTGGTCAGACGCTGGACGATGGCGCGCGCGATGAGGGCCGGCGTCAGGTCCGCATTGGGGCGCAGCAGCCAGTCCTGGCTGGGATTGGGCACCGACCATTCGCCGCCGTGCTCATCGCTGAACTTGCCGACCACGTTGGGCCGCACGTCGGAGCGCCAGTTGTACAGCTCTTCCTTGATCTGGTATTCGATGACCTGGCGCTTTTCCTCCACCACCAGGATTTCCTGCAGGCCGCGCGCGAAGTCGCGCGTGATGGTGGCCTCCAGCGGCCAGACCACGTTGACCTTGTGCACGCGTATGCCCAGCTGGCGGCAGGTGTCGTCGTCCAGGCCCAGGTCGGCCAGGGCCTGGCGCATGTCGTTGTAGGCCTTTCCGCTGGCGATCAGGCCGAAGCGGTCGTTGGGGCCGTCGATCACGTTGTGGTTGAGCCGGTTGGCGCGCACATAGGCCAGGGCCGCATACCACTTGTAGTTCATCAGCCGCTGCTCCTGCTCCAGCGGCGCATCGGGCCAGCGGATGTGCAGGCCGCCGGGCGGCATCTGGAAATCCTCGGGCAGGATGATGTTCACGCGGTCCGGCTCCACCGACACGCTGGCCGAGGACTCCACCACCTCCTGGATGGTCTTCATGCCCGACCACAGGCCGGAGAAGCGGCTCATGGCAAAGGCGTGCAGCCCCATGTCCAGGATGTCCTGCACATTGCTGGGAAAGAACACCGGCGTGCCGCAGGCCTTGAAGATGTGGTCGCTCTGGTGGGCGGCCGTGCTGCTCTTGCTGATGTGGTCGTCGCCGGCCAGCGCGATCACGCCGCCGTGCCTGGCCGTGCCCGCCATGTTGGCGTGCTTGAACACGTCGGAGCAGCGGTCCACGCCCGGGCCCTTGCCGTACCACAGGCCGAAGACGCCGTCGAACTTCTTGGTCTCGGGATAGAGATCCAGTTGCTGCGTGCCCCAGACGGCCGTGGCGCCCAGCTCTTCATTGACGCCGGGCTGGAAGACGATGTTGTTGGATTCGAGGTGTTTTTTTGCGGCCCATAGCGCCTGGTCATAGCCGCCCAGCGGGGAGCCCCGGTAGCCGCTGATGAAGCCTGCGGTGTTCAGGCCCGCTGCAGCGTCGCGCTGGCGCTGCAGCATGGGCAGGCGCACAAGGGCCTGTACTCCGCTCATGAACGCACGGCCGTGCTGCAGAGCGTATTTGTCGTCGAGAGTGACCGTCTCCAGGGCGCGGCGCACGTCTTCGGGCAGTGGGGCATTCATGGCTTGTCTCCATCGATGGTCGGCGCCCTGTCATGTCCTGCCCGGAACGGGAAAGAGGCATGCACGGCACTCGTTGTCTGAACCAAATCGCCTTTTTTCAGTGTATTCGTGCTCGTCTGATAGGTCTTTGCTTTCTTTGCGCTGTTTCAAGTATTCTTGGCAAGAATCTTTCTTAAAAACGGTGTTTTGTGCAAACTTTGGACAAATTCGACATTGCCATCCTCGGCCACCTGCAGGCCGACGCACGCCTGACCAATGCCGAGTTGGCCCAGCGCGTGGGCCTGTCGGCCGCGCCCTGCTGGCGCCGTGTGCGGGCGCTGGAGGAGGCGGGCTTCATCCGCGGCTACCACGCCGACATCGACCGCCACAAGATCGGCCTGGGCGTGCTGGCCTTCGTGCGGCTCGATGCCGTGCGCACGGCCGGCACGCTGACGCTGGAGATGGAGGACGCCATCCGCAAGCTGCCCGAGGTCGTGACCTGCCACTACATCAGCGGCACCGGCACCTTCGAGCTACAGGTGGTGGCGCGCGACCTGGACAGCTTTGCGCAGTTCGCGCGCAACACGCTGCTGAACCTGCCCAATGTGAAGGACATGCAGACCAGTTTCTCGCTGGGCGAGATCAAGTCCAGCCATGCGCTGCCCCTGTCCCAGCTGGGGCCCATGGCGGGCAAGGGCCTGCCGGACCAGTAGCCGCAGGCCGGCGGACTGGCCTGTGAAGGTCGCGCCGAAGCGACAGTGTGCTCCTGCAAAAGGAGCAAAAAACGCCTGCCGCGCAAGGCGGTGATCGTGGTTCTTAGTGCAACAACCATTTCTGGCGCCACCCCCGCGTTTGGGCCGAGAATCAGGGGCACATGGCCGCAGAACAAACAACACCAGTCCCCGCCCAGCCGCCTGCCTCTGAATCCGAGCCTTCCACCCCGCCCCCGGCCGAGCCTTCGGGCATGGGGGCGCCGGGCACCCTGATCGAAGACCCGTCAGGCATGACGGCCGCCGACAAGGCGGCTGCCGAGGCCGAAGGCCAGAAGACGGCCCAGGCCCAGCAGGGCGTCTGGGCGCCGCTGTCCGGCCCCACCTTCCGCATGCTCTGGCTGATCTGGATGGCGGCCAATACCTGCATGTGGATGAACGATGTGGCGGCGGCCTGGCTCATGACCTCGCTGACCACCTCGCCCGTGCTCGTGGCCCTGGTGCAATCGGCCTCCACGCTGCCCGTCTTCCTGCTGGGCCTGCCCAGCGGCGCGCTGGCCGACATCCTGGACCGGCGCCGCTACTTCATCGTCACCCAGTTCTGGGTGGCGGCCGTGGCCCTGGTGCTGTGCCTGTTCGTGCTGTCCGGCCAGATGACGGCGCACTGGCTGCTGGTGCTGACCTTTGCCAACGGCATCGGCCTGGCCATGCGCTGGCCCGTGTTCTCGGCGCTGATTCCCGAACTCGTGCCCAAGCACCACCTGCCCTCGGCCATGGCGCTCAATGCCGTGGCCATGAACGCCTCGCGCATCATCGGCCCGCTGGTGGCCGGCGCCATCATCGCCAGCCTGGGCAGCGCATGGGTGTTCGTGCTGAACGCCGTGCTGTCCATCCTCTCGGGCATCGTGCTGATCCGCTGGAAGCGCCGCCATGTGGCCAACCCGCTGGGCCGCGAGCGCCTGCCCTCGGCCATGCGCGTGGGCCTGCAGTTCGTACGCGAGTCGCCCCGCATGCATGCGGTGCTGGCGCGCACGGTGTGCTTCTTCCTGCAGTGCACGGCCGTGATGGCCTTGCTGCCCCTGGTGGCACAGCGCCTGCACGGCCCCACCGAGGGCGGCGGCGGCGCCGAGACCTTCACGCTGCTGCTGGCCTCCATGGGGGCGGGCGCCATCGTGGGTGCCATGTTCCTGCCGCGCCTGCGCCAGGCCATGTCCAAGGAAAGCCTGATCCGGTCGGGCTCTGCCGTGCATGCGCTGGCCACGCTGGCCGTGGCCCTGTCGCCCAATGTCTACATGGCCGTGCCGGCCATGATGCTGGCCGGCATGGCGCTGATCTCCACCGCCAACGTGCTGGGCGTCTCGGCCCAGATGGCCTTGCCCAACTGGGTGCGGGCGCGCGGCATGTCCATCTACCAGATGTCCATCATGGGCGGTACGGCGACAGGGGCCGCTCTCTGGGGACAGGTGGCCAGCATGGTGGGCGTGCGGGGCAGCCTCATGGTGGCCGCCGCCAGCGGCGTGGTCTGCATGCTGCTGGTCCAGCGCCTGGTGCGCGACCGCCAGATCGAGGAGGATTTGAGTCCCTCCAAGGCCTTCCAGCGCCCCGAGGTCAACATCCCCGAAGCCGGCCGCGTGGTCGTCACCATCGAGTACCAGATCGACCCCACCCAGGCCGAGGCCTTCCGCGCCCTCATGCAGGAAAGCCGCCGCAGCCGCATGCGCCAGGGCGCGCTGGGCTGGAGCCTGCTGCACAGCATGAGCCATCCCGAGCGCTATGTGGAGCAGATCATCGACGAATCCTGGACCGAGCACCTGCGCCGCTTCGACCGCGTCACCGCCGCCGACGTGGCCCTGCGCGACCGCAAGCTGGCCTATCACAAGGGCAAGGAACCGCCGCGCGTCACGAGGTACTTCGATACCCCCTGAGGCGCTGCGCGCCTTCCCCCTGAGGGGGACGGCGCCCTCGCAGCGAGGCGGCTCTTGCTCGGCGCCCCTGGCGTTGGGCTGCGCCAGAGCGAGGGACAGTGGATAGAGATGTGTCTGCGCTGGTCTTGTGCCATGCGGGGCGAGCCTTGGCGCAAAGGATAAAACCGGCGCACCCCAAAGCGGGGCTGTCGTCCCCCTCCCTCGCGAAGCGAGTAGAGAGGGGGAAGCGGCGTAGCCGCTCAGGGGGTCACCTCAAGTGCGGCGCCTGGCTGGCAAGGCTGCGCGGCCAGAAGGCCCACAGGCGCAGGTTCTGCTTGATGCGGCCGGCCAGGTCGCCGGCTTCGGGTCCCCAGCCCATGAAGTAGTCGGCACGCACGGCGCCGACGATGGCGCTGCCCGTGTCCTGGGCAAAGACCAGGCGGTTCAGGGCCACGGTGGGCCCGGATGTGGACAGCCAGACCGGCGTGCCGTAGGGAATGCTCTGCTTGTCCACGGCGATGGAGCGGCCCGGGGTCAGGGCCACGCCCTGGGCGCCCTTGGGGCCGAATTGCAGGTCCAGGCCTTCCAGCGGCTCCTCGCGGAAGAAGACATAGCGCGGGTTGCTCCACAGCATTTCATTGACGCGGCCGGGGTTGGCGGCCACCCAGGCGCTGATGCCCGGCCAGGTGGCATCGCGCACCAGTCCCTGGTCCAGCAGCCAGCGGCCCACGCTCTTGTAGGGCTGGTCATTGGTGCCCGCAAAGGCGACGCGGATCGTGCGTTGCGCGCCTGTGGGCTCGGTGATGTTCAGGCGCCCCGATCCCTGGATGTGCAGCACCATCGCATCGACGGGGTCGCGCAGCCAGGCGATGGCGCGGCCTGCCAGGGCCGCCTGGGCCTCGGGCATCGTCTCGATCTGCTGGCGCGAGAACCAGGGCTTGCGGCTGCCGAAGCCGGCGCCGGCCGGCGTCTTGTACAGCGGCACGTTGAAGCCGTCGCCCGGCAGGCGCCGCGCCTCGAACAGGGGCTCGTAGTAGGCGGTCAGCATGCCGTCCGGGCCACCGCCCAGCGCTTCGATGCGGTAGGGCTGCAGATTGGCCATGAGCCAGGCGCGCTGCTCGTCGCCCGTGGCAATGCTCAGCTGGCGCACGTCCCGGCACAGGCCCGCGAAGACCGAGCTGGGCCGTTCGCAGTTCTTGAGCCAGGCATTCCAGGCTTCGTGCAGCGCGTCTTCCTGCAGGCCGGGCAATTCGCTCCAGTCGGCTGCGATCCAGCGGCTCTTGGTGGGGGTGCTGGTGACCAGCGGGGGCCTGGGTGTCACGGTGACCGGGCCTCCCGGCTGCAGGTCGGGCACGGGCGAAGGGTCATAGACCGGCTTGGTGGTGGTCGTGCAGGCGACCAGCGTCCCTACAATCAGCGCCATCGCGGCATGGCGCAGGAGGTGGAAATTCATGGGGTTGATTTTGCTCGAAGCACTGCTGGCCTTGGTGATTCTGGTCGCTATTGTGTGGTGGACCATGTTCTCCGGGCGCCGCAAGGGCGAGTTGCCCGTGGACACGCCACGGGATTCGCATCCGTCTCCAGACAAACCCTCCCCCGGGCAGGATCGCAGCGGCCCGTGACGGCCGTGGAGGCAGCCTCGCGGAGCGGGCGCCGTCCTACGGGTATGCCCTGCTCGCACTGATAGGCTGTGCGCAGCCTGCTTTCCACAATGGGGACCCTGGCGCTACCGCACGGTGCGTTCCCAAGATTCAAAAAGGAGTTTCCCATGCGCAAGCACATCGTTCTGGCCGCCGCAACGGCTGCCGCACTGTTCATCTCCGGCTGCGCGAACATGAGCGACACCCAGCGCCGCACGGCCACGGGTGCTGGCGTGGGCGCTGCAGCCGGCGCCGTGCTGGGCGCGGTCACCGGCGGCAGGGCCGGCACGGGCGCCGTGATCGGTGCCGGCGTGGGTGCACTGGGCACCTACATCTGGTCGCAGAACATGGAAAAGCAAAAGCGCGAGATGGAGCAGGCCACCCAGGGCACGGGCGTGAACGTGAGCCAGACGGCCGACAACCAGCTCAAGCTCGACATTCCCAGCGACATCTCGTTCGATACCAACCGTTCCGACATCAAGGGCAACTTCGCCCCCATCCTGGACCGCTTCGCTGAAGGCCTGCGCAACAACCCCAATGCCGAGGTGCGCATCATCGGCCACACGGACAGCACCGGCTCGGACGCCATCAACAACCCGCTGTCGCTGGACCGCGCCAACAGCACGCGCAACTACCTGACCATGCGCGGCGTCTCGGGCGCTCGCATCGCCACCGAAGGCCGTGGCTCGCACCAGCCCGTGGCTTCCAACGACTCGGCCAGCGGCCGTGCCATGAACCGCCGCGTGGAAATCTTCGTGGGTGAGATCCCGCAGCAGCACCAGCAGCAGCAGCAGCCCCAGTATCAACAGCAGCCGCAGTACCAGCAGCCGCAATACCAGCCCCAGTACCAGCAGCCCCGCTGATCCCGGCTCTGGCCCGGATGCAACGCCCCGCAACGCGGGGCGTTTTTGCGTGGGCGGCCACCTGGCTTGCCCTATGCTGGCACCCATCCATCAATGGGGAGTCGTATGAGTGAAGCAAGCACAGCAGGCATGGCCGACGTGGTCAGCCCGCTCGACAAGGGCCTGGGTGCGCTGTCGGCGCCCTGCGCGCCGCAGGACGCCGCAGCGCAGGGCTGGAATCTGCTGCGCGAGGATCTGGGCCTGCCGGCCGCCGTGCTCTCGCAGTCGCGCCTGGCGCACAACCTGGCCTGGATGCAGCGCTTTGTGGACGCCTACGGCGCCAAGCTCGCGCCCCACGGCAAGACGACCATGGCGCCCCGCCTGTTCCGCCAGCAGATCGATGCGGGCGCCTGGGGCATCACCTTGGCAACCGCCCAGCAGACACGCGTGGCCCATGCCCACGGCGTGCGCCGCGTGCTCATGGCCAACCAGCTGATCGGACGGCGCAATATGGCCGCCGTGGCCGAGCTGCTGGCCGATCCCGGTTTCGAGTTCTTCTGCCTGGTGGACTGCGCCGAGCAGGTCGAGCAACTGGCAGCCTTCTTTGGCGCGGCGGGCCAGTCCGTGCAGGTGCTGATCGAGCTGGGCCCGCCCGGCGGGCGCACGGGAGTGCGTTCCGATGCGCAGATGCAGCCGCTGCTGGACGCGCTGGCAAGGGCTGGCGTGGCCGTGCGGCTTGCCGGCATCGAGGTCTACGAGGGCGTGCTCAAGGAAGAGGATGCCATTCGCACCCTGCTGCGGCGCGCCGTTCTCTGGCTTGAGCGGCTCGCAAGCGATGGACGATTGCAGCGCAGCCCGGCCGTGCTCACGGGGGCCGGCTCGGCCTGGTACGACGTGGTGGCCCAGGAATTCGGCAAGGCCGATATAGGGGGAGCGCTGGATCTGGTGCTGCGCCCCGGCTGCTATCTCACGCATGACGCGGGCATCTACCAGGCAGCGCAGCAGCGCATCGATCAGACCAACCCCGTGGCGCAGCAGATGCGTGCCAGCCTGCTGCCTGCGCTGCAGGTCTGGGCCTATGTGCAGTCACTGCCCGAGCCCGGCCGCGCCATCGTGGCGCTGGGCAAGCGCGATACCGCCTTCGAGGCCGTGCCGCCCCGGCCCGCGCTGCGCTACCGCCCCGGTGATGCCGCGCCGGTGGCCGCACCGCCCCATTGGGAGGTCACGGCCATGATGGACCAGCATGCTTTCCTGAAGGTGGCCGAGGACGATGGCCTGCGCGTCGGCGACATGCTGGCATTCGATATCTCCCACCCCTGCCTGACCTTCGACAAATGGCGGCAGATGGCCGTCGTCAACGATAGCTACGACGTGGTCGACGTGATCGCCACGTATTTCTGAGGATGTCAGCCGTGCGTGCGCAGCAGGTTGGCCAGTTCCACGGCCGACTTGACCTGCATCTTGTCGAAGACGCGCGCGCGGTGGACTTCGACTGTGCGCACGCTGATGTCCAGCTGGTCGGCGATGAGCTTGTTGGGAATGCCTTCCACCACCAGCCGCATCACGTCGCGCTCGCGCTCCGTCAGTTCGTTGAAGCGCGCACGCACGGCCTCGCGTGCGCGGGTCTCGGCCTGGTGCTGGGCTGACAGTTCCAGCGCCTGCTCGATGCGGTCCACGAGCGCGTTGTCCGAAAAGGGCTTCTCGCAGAAATCGAAGGCGCCGCGCTTGACCGTGTCCACGGCCGTGGGCACGTCGGCATGGCCGGTCAGGAAGATCACGGGCATGCCCGCGATCTGGTTGCGCTCCAGCATGAGGTTGAACAGCGCCAGCCCGCTCATGCCGCCCATGCGCATGTCCAGCAGCAGGCAGCAGGGATTGCGTGGCGGCGGGCGCGACTGCAGCATGGCGTCGAAGGCCTCTGCGCTGTCATAGCATTCGCTGAGCAGGCGGCGCGAGCGCAGCAGCCAGGCCAGCGCTTCGCGTACATCGGTGTCGTCATCGACGATGTAGACGGTGGCGTCGGGTACAGGTTCCATGGGCCTATTGTTCCATCTATGGTTCCACCTGTGCCGGGTTGTGGGTCGGCAGCGTGAAGGCGAAGACGGTTCCGCGCGGGCTGTGCGGGCTGTGCTGCAGGTGGCCGCCATGCTGTTCGACCACGGTGCGGCACAGGCTCAGGCCCAGGCCCATGCCCTCGTTGCGCGTGGTGAAGAAGGGCGTGAACAACTGCTCCGCCACATGCTTGGGGATGCCGCTGCCGCAGTCGATGACGGCGAATTCCACCCAGCTGCGGCGCGTGCTGGCGGCCGCACGCCGCACGCGCAACTGCAGTTCGCGGTCCACGGTCTCGGGCGAGTCCATGGCCTGCATGTCGTTGCGCGCCAGGTTGAGCAGCACCTGCTCGATCATGGTCGGATCGCAGAGCACGGGCGACAGGCCGGGCTCGATATCGGTGGTCACGCGCACGCCCAGGTTGCGCGCCTGCAGGCTGACCAGCGGCAGCACGGCGTCTATGAGTTCGGCGGCACCTATGACTTCGCGTGACTGGTCGCGTCGCCGCACGAAGTCGCGCACGCTCTTGATCACGCGGCCTGCACGGTCGGCCTGGAAGCTGATGCGCTCCATGGCCATGCGCAAGTCCTGCAACTGCTGGCGCAGATGGGCTTCGTTGCCGGCGCTGCCTGCCGCACCGTCGTCGCTGCCCAGCATGTTCAGCGATCCCGTGGCGTAGCTGGAGATGGCCACCAGCGGCTGGGTGAGTTCATGGCTGAGCAGCGATGCCATTTCGCCCACGGTGGCCAGGCGTGCCGTGGCCTGCAGGCGCTCCTGCGAGGCGCGCGAGATCTCTTCCATGCGCTTTTGCTCGCTGATGTCGATGAAGGCGCTCATCCAGCCCGTGTGCTGGCCCTGGGCGTTGATCAGCGGCGCCTCGAAGATCAGCACCGGAATGCGTGTGCCGTCCTTGCGCATGAAGATGCTTTCGTGGCCCTCGCGCGGCGGCGGTGCGTTGCCGGACAGGCGGTTGTCGCGCCGGCGCGCGTAGATTTCGGCGCGCTCGGGCGGCCAGTAGGGCGCGATGCTCAGGCCCAGCAGCTCCTCGGCCGTGAAGCCCACCATGTTGCAGAAGGCCGGATTCACATAGCTGATGCGGCCCTGCAGGTCGCGCGCGCGCAGGCCCGTGACCAGCGAGTCCTCCATGGCCTTGCGAAAGGCCAGCGCATCGCCCAGGTCACGCTCGGCACGCAGGCGGCGGCGGTTGTCGCGCACCAGCACGGCGACCACGGAGACCAGGGCGATGGACATCAGCGTCACCAGGGCCGTGAGCACGTTGGGGAACACGCTGGGCGCGCGGTGCCAGCTGTCCATGCGCAGCACCAGGGTGCTGCCGGGCAGATCCAGCAGCTGCTGCGCCGTGAACATGCGCGTGCCGCGCCAGGAGGCGCCCAGCAGGGCCAGGCGCGTGCCGTCGGGCTCGGTGAAGGACACTTCCTGGGTGCGCGGCAGGTTCTTGCTGACCTGGGTGATCAGCAGGCTTTGCAGGCTGTAGGTGCCGATGACGAAGCCGATGATGTGGCCGCTTTGCGTCAGCGGCAGGCAGACCTCCATCATCTCCGTGCCCAGGCCCTCGGCCAGCAGCTGGAAGTAGCTGGGCGAGTAGGCGGGGCCGTTCAGGCGGCGCGCGTGGGTGCAGGTCAGCACGGCCTCGGGGTGGGTGTTGTTCGTGCGCAGCTGGTCTTCCCACTGCACATTGCGATAGGGGGTCTCGGCATGGGAGCGGATCTGCAGGCCCGCGTCGCGCCACTCGATGCGCATCAGCTCGCGGCGCACCTGCAGCAGTTCGGCGGCGCGGGTCTTCCATTCGGCGGGCTCGTTGTCGGGCGCGTTCAGCGCCTGCAGGTCCTGCAGGTTGCGGTTGAGCGCTGCGCGTATGTCGGCCACGGCATTGGCCGTGTCGCGCTCCAGCTTGTCCTGGACCTGGGAGGCCTCGTAGCGCCCGGCCAGCCAGACCATGGTGACGAGCATGCTCAGGACCAGGGCGACCAGCAGGCTCCATAGCGACCAGCGGCGCCAGGCCGTGCGCCAGCGGCGCCAGGGCCAGCGGCCTTCGGGCATGGGCGACATCGGCGGGTGCGTTGGATTCACAGGACGCGGTGCTCCAGGGCCGGCAGCTGGCGGCGCACATGCGCCAGGCGCTCGCGCTTGATCTCGCCCAGCACCACGCCGGCGCCCTCGGCCTGCTGGGCCAGCACCATGCCCCAGGGATCGGCCAGCAGGCTGTGGCCCCAGGTACGGCGGCCGTTTTCATGGTGGCCGCCCTGGGCGGGCGCCAGCAGGTAGGCCTGGTTTTCGATGGCGCGGGCGCGCAGCAGCACTTCCCAGTGCGCCAGCCCCGTGATGTGGGTGAATGCGGCGGGCACCAGCAGCAGGTCGGCGCCCTGCTCGGCAAGGCGACGGTACAGCTCGGGAAAACGCAGGTCGTAGCACACGCTCAGACCCAGGCGCCATGTCTCGCCCTCGCGCGAGGTGATGTCGCAGGTCACGGGCGTGTGGCCCGCCTGGACCACGGCGGCTTCCGTGTAGCGCTCGCGTCCGTTGTCGTAGTGGAACAGGTGGATCTTGTCGTAGCGCGCCACGCATTCGCCCTCGGGCGAGAACACCAGGGAGCTGTTGAGCACGTGGGCATCGTCATCGGCCACCAGAGGCAGGGTGCCGCCCACGATCCACAGCTGCAGCTCGCGTGCTGCGCGGCGCAGGAAGTCCTGGATGGGGCCTGCGCCGAAGCTCTCGCGGTAGGCCAGCTTGTCGGTGTCGCGCAGGCCCATGGCGCAGAAATACTCGGGCAGGGCCGCAAGCTCGGCCCCCTGGTCGCGTGCCTGGCGCAGCAGGGCCAGCGCCTGGTCGAGGTTGGCGCGCACATCGGGTTCCGACACCATTTGCAGGGCTGCGATTTTCATGGGTTCTCTCCTGAAGAAGCGGGTTCGGTGGCGCCGGAGGGCGTGCTGGCGGGGCTGTTGGCGGCAGGATCGGAGGGTGTCGTGGCCCGGCGCCGTGGCAGGGCCGTGACCTGGGGCTCGTCCCAGCTGCCGTCGATGCGGAATTCCTTGGTGGCCGCCGCGATCAGCGGGCCGCGCAGCAGCACCTGCGCCAGGAAGCTGCCCAGGCCGACCACGGGGTTGATGGCCGTGGCCACCAGGGAGGCCGTCATGGCATTGATCTCGGGCACCACCACCACATGCAGATTCTGCGTCTCCTGGACCAGGTCGGCCGTGCCCTCCATCAGCACGGCGGCGTTGACGCCCTTCATCTGCATGTTGTTGGTGCGCGCCACGCCGTCGGTGATCTGCACGTCGCCGCGCATGAAGTCGAAGGCGAAGCCGTTGCTGAACACATCGCGGAAATCCAGGGTCAGCCGGCGGGGCAGCGCCTGCAGGCTGAGCACACTCAGCAGCTTGGCCAGGCCCGGCTCGGCCTTGAGGAACTGGCCGGTCTGCACATCCAGGTGCATGGAGCCAGAGAGGCTGCGAAAGTCGGGCGTGATGGGCGAGCCCGTCCAGCCCGCCGAGCCCTGCAGCACGCCCTTGCCGTTGCCCACCACGCCAGGCATGTCAAAGCGCGTGAGCAGCTTGCCCACGTCGCGCAGGTCCAGCTGGAACTGCAACTGGCTGCGTCCCGGGTGTTCGGACTGGCCCTGGGGCAGGCGCCACTGGCCGCTGGCCGTCAGCGTGGCCTCGGGCGTGGCGATGTTGAAGCGCGACAACTGCCATTCGCGCGCCGCCGCATTGCCGGGAACGGGGCGGTTGCGGGCCTCCACTTCCAGGCGGCCCAGGGCGTGGCCTGACAGGTGCATGTCGTCCACCACGATCTGCAGGGCCGGCAGCTGGCGCGGCCCCTCGCTGAACAGGGCGTCCACGCGGTCGGATTTGGCCTCGGGCACCGTCAGGCGCGACAGCCGGGCCACCAGCTGCCCTTCGGGCTGGGCGTCCGTGCCTTCGCGAAAGCCCACATAGCCATCCAGCTCCTGGGAGGTGAGGTTGCTGTGCCACGAGCCGCCATCGCGCGAGATGCCCGCCACCACGTCGTGCAGCTGCCGCCCCTTGGCCTGCAGCTGCTTGACGCGCAGGGTCAGCCGGTCGGGGAGGTATTCGCGCGCCGGGTCCGCGGCATCGGCGGGCTCCGGCTTGGCGCCGCTGGACTGCGGCGCCAGTGCCAGCCAGTCGTCGAGATTGAAGAGCGGCAGCTGCACATGGGCCTGCACGCCCTGGCCCGAAGTGGAAGCCGTGCCCGCTTCCTGGCCGATGAGGATGCTGCCGTGCAGCACACGGCTGTGCTTGCCACTGATGTCGCGCTCATAGAACACCGAGCCCGTATCGCCCAGTTGCACGCTGATCTGGTCGCGCAGCGGGGCATCGGGCGAGGTGAAGCTGGCGGGTGCGAGCTGGTGGCTCACGTTCAATGGCTGGATGGACTCCGCCGCCTTGCCCAGCGGGGCGGGCAGGTTGATGCGCATGCCTTGCAGGCTGGACTGGACCTGGATTTCGGGTGTTCCGCGCCGCACCTTCAGCAGCAGGGAATAGGGCGACTGGCCCTCGGCATGGCGGGCCAGGTCGGCCACCCAGCCCAGTTCCCTGGCTTCGCGCAGCCCCTGTGCCGTGGCCGTGCCCTGCACGCGCACTTTGACGGACGATTCGGTGGCCGGCGCATTGCGCGCCAGCGCCTGCATGCCGCCGTCGGCGCGCAGCTCACCGCCCAGCGCGCGCGCCTGCAGGCCGGCCAGCGAGAAGCCGGTTTCGGAGAACTTGACGACCCCGCGCAACTGGCTCAGATGGGGCGTCTGATCATCGAGCTGCAGGGAGTTGCCCGCCAGCGTGACCTGCCCGGACACCTTGCTGCGGTCCAGATGGTCGATGGGCAATTGCAGCTGCAGGGCCAGTTGCGCGGCGCCCGTGGCCTCGCTGCCGTCCAGCACGTGCCCGGTCAGCGCCGACAGGGCCGAGGTCTTGACCACGCCCAGCATGTCGGCCAGCGGGCCCTGGCCCTTGGCGGTCACGGCCACCTCGGTGTGGCCCAGGTTGGGAATGCTGGCCTGGATGTCGCGCATCTGCAGCTGCGGGTAGCCCGCGAACTCGCCGCGTGCATTGCGCACGGCCATCGACGAGCGGTCGAAGACCAGCTCACCCGACAGATCGACCAGGGCCGGCCAGGGCGCCTCGCCATGCGTGAGCAGATGGGGCGGCACATATTCATAGTGCACGTCATGCAGCTTGGCAGCGATATGGAACTCGCCCTGGCTGGGCTTTTCGGCCGGCACGTGGTCCAGGTGGCCGCGCACCTTGAAGTTCACCGTGCTTGCGCGCCCGGCGTGGATGGCCTCTCGCACGTAGTGGCGCGCATCGGCGGGGATTTCCAGCGGCAGATAGCGGTGCACGCGCGTGCCGTCTGCGTTGCGCAACTGGCCCTGCAGGTCCAGCACGCCCGGAAAGCGCGGGTGCTTGTCGCTGCCGTCGCCGGTGTGCCACTGCGCACGGGCCTCGCCCTCGGTGTCATCGTTGGCAAAGCGCAGGTTGGGCACCTGCACGCTGATGGCCTGGCCGCGCAACTGCCAGCGCAGGCTGGCCTGCAGGCGGTGCAGCGGGATCTCGGGTTCCTCGAAGACGCCAGGAAAGGACAGCGCGGCCGGCTGCTGCCCCGTGCCCTCCATCTCCAGCTGCGCCTGTCCGCCGTCCTGGTCCAGCGAGAAGCGCGCGTTCAGGCCCTTGATGCCGGGCATGCCCGGCTTCGTGGGGCCTTCGGACGATGCCACGCCGTCGATCGACAGCTGCTGCAGCTCGCCGCTGGCCTTGTACTGCTGCACAGCCTGCAGCGGGCCGCGCCAGCTTCCCTGGAACTGGCGCAACTGGCCGGTCGGGGCCATGTCGGCCAGATGGCGCTGCAGCTGCTCGGGCAGCGGCAGGCGCTGGCCCAGCTGGGCGAGGATGGCCAGGTCAATGCCATCGGCCTGGAACTCGCCCTGCTCGCCCAGCGCCCCCTGCGTGCTGGCGCCCGCAGGGTTGTAGCGCGCGCGCAGGTTGCCGGCAGGCCAGTGCAGGCCATCACCCGTGGAGAACTCCAGGTTCTGCGCGGCGAAGCGCCAGCCATCCTGGTGCTGCACGCTCAGCCGGCCCGTCAGCGCCTGCAGTTGCAGCGGCTCCAGGTTCTCGCGCCACTGCAGTTGCAGGGCATTCACCGCCACATCGGCCATGGCACCCACGGGCTGGCCCTGGCGCAGGTCGATCCAGGCGCGCAGTGCGCCCCGGCCCTGCTGAAGGCGCAGGTCGGACGTATCCATGTACTGCCCGAGCCGGGACAGGTCGATCTGCGTGAACATCGCATGGGCCTGTCCGCTCCAGCGCTGCCAGTTGCCCTCGTGCGTGGACAGCAGCGGCTCGCGGAACAGGCCGGCAAGCATAAAGCGCTCGCCCCAGCCTTCGGGCGGCGTGGCATCCAGGCGCATTCCGTGGCTCCAGCCCTTGTTGCGCAGCACCAGGTCCACATCGCGCAAGGCCAGCGGCGGTGCCTGGCGCATTTCGTCCACCCACAGCAGGCTGCCGCCGCGCAGGGCCAGCTCGGTCTGGGAAAACAGCCAGTCGGCGGCGGCATTGTCCCCGCCCGATGAAGGGCTGATCTCGATGCCGGCCACGAAGACACGGCCATCGGCCGCGCGGCGGACCACGAGTTCGGGGCGGTCGATATAGATCTGCTCCACGCCCAGGCGCATCAGCGAGCGGGCCGAAACGGCCACCACCACGCTGGGCAGGCGCAGGGCGTCCGCGGTGTGTTCTGGGTCTTCGACCACCACGTCGCCCAGCTCGAACCGGGGGACCAGTCCCTCGCTGCGGGCCGTGATGCTGCCTATGCGCACGGGTAGGCCCAGCGTGCGTGAGGCCAGGGATTCCAGCTGAGGACGCCATTCGCCGATTCGCGGCACAATCCAGCCATGGAGCACCCCCCACACGGAGCCCAGGACCAGCCAGAAGGCCAGGACCAGCCCCAGTGACCACCGCGCAAGGCCGGCCATCCAACGGGTCAGGCGTGTGGGGTGCGGTTTCGGTTCGATCATCGGCGGCATCAGCTATGACGGGAATTATGACCGGCACCCTCGGGGACCGGACGGTAACCAAGGGTTGCTGCGATCCCTCTGCGCGTGAGTGGCCGCTTCTTTCGCGTTCCGTATGCAATCCTCAGAGCACGCAATGGCAGACACGGCCTTGAATGTCCCCGCACAGGCCGCCTATTCCCGTTTCCACCAACGGCTGCATCGTCGCTATGGCGACGAGTTGAGCCTGTTGCCGCCGGGCCCGCCCGAGCGTGCCTCCATGGAGCAGGCCCTGTCGGCGCTGCTGGAGCGCGGGCTGGACCTGTCGGCCGCGCTGCGCGTGCTGCGCCAGCTGGTCATGGAGCGCACCATGGTGCTCGACTGCGAGCAGCAGGCGCCGCTGGCCGTGGTCACGCGGGCCGTGACCGAGCTGGCCGAGCTGGCGCTGGAGCGCGCCTGCATCCAGGTGCGCGCCGAACTCGATGCGCGCCATGGCGCACCGCAAGGCCCCGAGGGCCGGCCCGTGCAGCTGTGGATCATCGGCATGGGCAAGCTGGGCGCGCGCGAGCTCAATGTCTCCAGCGACATCGACCTGATCTACGTCTACGAGCAGGACGGCGACACGGCCGGCCTGCCTGACGGGCGCGGCGTTCTCTCCAACCATGAGTACTTCGCGCGCGTTGTCAAAGGCATCTATGGCCTGATCGGCGACACCACCGAGCACGGATTCGTGTTCCGCGTGGACCTGGCGCTGCGGCCCAACGGCAACTCGGGGCCGTCGGCTGTCTCGCTGGCCTCGCTGGAAGAGTATCTGCAGACCCATGGCCGCGAATGGGAGCGCTTCGCCTGGCTCAAGAGCCGGGTGGTGGCGCCCATGGACAGCGTGCGCTCCACGCAGGTGCAGGCGCTGCGCGCCGTGGTCCTGCCCTTCGTCTTTCGCCGCTATCTGGATTACGCGGTCTTCGATGCGCTGCGTTCGCTGCACCGCCAGATCCGCGAGCATGCGGCGCGGCGCAGCGCGGGCCATCCCGGCCGCTCCAATGACGTCAAGCTCTCGCGCGGCGGTATCCGCGAGATCGAATTCACCGTGCAATTGCTGCAGGTGGTGCGTGGCGGCCAGTTCCCCGAGCTGCGCTGCCGCCCCACGCTGGAGGCGCTGGGGCGCCTGGCGCGCGCCGGCCTCATGAGCCAGGAAGTGGCCGACGCCCTGGGCGCGGCCTATACCTTTTTGCGCCGTGTCGAGCACCGCATCCAGTACCTGGACGACCAGCAGACCCATGTGCTGCCCACGCGCGATGACGACCTCGAATGGATTGCGCGCACCATGGGCTTTGCCGATACCTGCGCCTTCCTGCACCAGTTCGACGCCCACCGCGAAAAGGTGGCCGAGGAGTTCGACACCCTGCTCGGCGGCTCGGCCCCGCCGCAATGCAGCGCGGGCCGCTGCAACGGCGCCCGCAGCCCTGCCCAGGGAGGAACGCCGCGCGAGATCGATGGACTCATGGAGCAGTTGCCGCCCGCCCTGGCCGCCCACGTGGCCGACTGGCGCGGCAACGCCCGCATCGCCAACCTGCGCGACGAGGCGCGCGGCCGGCTGTTCCGCCTTGTGCAGCGCACGGCGCAATGGGTGGCCGAGCGCAGCGTGCCCGAAGACGCCGCAGTGCGCTTTCTGAACTGGCTGGAGCCGCTGCTGCGCCGCGAAAGCTATCTGGCCCTGCTGCTGGAGCGCCCTGCCGTGCACGAGCGGCTGCTGGACCTGCTGGGCGCGGCGCGCTGGCCCGCGCGCTATCTGCAGCAGCACCCGGGCGTGATCGACGAGCTTGCCAACGACGCCATGCTGGGCGAGCGCTTCTCCCCCATGGATTTCGAGCATGAGCTGGCCCTGCGCCTGGCCGCGCTGCAGACCACGGGCGAGGACGACGACGAAACCCTGCTGAACCTGCTGCGACGCGCCCACCATGCCGAGGTCTTTCGCACGCTGGCGCGTGATATCGAGGGCCGCATCACGGTCGAGCAGGTGGCGGACGACCTCAGTGCGCTGGCCGACTGCGTGCTGCGCGTGACGGCCAGCTGGTGCTGGAGCCGGCTCAAGAACCGCCACCGCGAGTCGCCGCAATTCGCCATCATTGGCTACGGCAAGCTCGGCGGAAAGGAGCTGGGCTACGGCAGCGACCTGGACATCGTCTTCGTCTTCGATGACGACGACGAGCACGCCTCCGAGATCTATGCCGCCTTTGTGCGCAAGCTCATCAACTGGCTGGCCGTCAAGACGGGCGAGGGCGATCTGTTCGAGATCGACACTGCGCTGCGCCCCAACGGCAACTCCGGCCTGCTGGTGACCAGCTTTGCCTCCTATGCCAACTACCAGCAGCAGCGCGGCAGCAACACGGCATGGACCTGGGAGCACCAGGCCATGACGCGGGCGCGCTTCGTGCTGGGCAGCGACGATCTGCAGGCCCGCTTCGACGCCGTGCGCGAGGCCGTGATCACCGCGCCGCGCGACGCCGCGGCCCTGCGCGACGAGATCGTGGCCATGCGCGAACGCGTGCGCAGTGCGCATCCGGTGCGCGGCGGCCTCTTCGACGTCAAGCACAGCCCCGGCGGCATGGTCGATGTGGAGTTCGCCGTCCAGTACCTGGTTCTCTCGCAATCGGCCATGCATCCGGGGCTGATGGCCAATCTGGGCAACATCGCGCTGCTGCAGCGTGCGGAAGAGGCGGGCCTGCTGCCTGCAGGCGTGGGCCAGCAGGCCGCCCGGGCCTACCGTGAACTGCGCCGCCTGCAGCACGTGGCGCGGCTGGACGAGCGGACGGCCCAATTGGTGCCCGGCCAGGCCGAGCCGCTCAGTGCGCCGGTCAAGGCCCTGTGGGAAGCTGTTTTCACGGGAGCCGCTCTGGTGTGAGGGTGCGGGGAGGGAAGGTGGTCGGCCCTGGCCGACGCCGTCCCGTCAGCATCCATCGAACACGGCCTACAGCAGAATGACGCTCCTCGTCAAAATGTTACATTTTTCCCGCCCCCGACCCCTGGAACTTCTGCAAAAGTAGCTCATCTATTGGACAGGTTGACGAGAGAGGGTATCCAGACCGAATTTCACGTTGCGAAGCCTCTGGGGCCACAGTCCTGAACTGTTCCGCCCGAAGCGCTTCTCCTCCCTCCCTCTCTTTATTCGTTTCGGGATGCTTCGCAACTTTTTTATGCCAGCAAAAAGGCCACCCATCGGGTGGCCTTTTTTGTTGCCGCTGCAGCTGCAGTTGTCGTTGCGGGGGTGACCCGTTTTCAGGGCTGGGGCGGGCGTGTGGTCGCAAAGCTGGCGCGTTCCGCCAGCTTTGCCTGCAAGGTGGCCAGATTGGGGTGGTCGGCGCGCCAGTCCAGTTCGGGAAAGCGAAAGTCCAGCCAGCCCAGGGCACAGCCCACGCACACGTCGGCCAGGGTGAAGTGGATGCCGCAGCAATACGGCTTGTCGCCCAGGCCCTGGGACATCACGTTCAGTGCGGCGCGCACCTTGGCCAGCTGGCGGTCTATCCAGGCCTGGCAACGCTGCTCTTCGCTGCGGCCATCCCAGGTGGCTTCGAGGCGGGCCAGGGCTCCGGCGTCCAGCACGCCATCGGCCAGGGCTTCCCAGGTCTTGATCTCGGCACGCTCGCGGCCTGTGCCGGGGATCAGCTTGCCTACCGGGGAAAGTGTGTCCAGATATTCGACGATCACGCGCGAGTCGAACATGGCATCGCTGCCGTCCATGACCAGGCGCGGCACCTTGCCCAGCGGATTGCCGGTGCCCGGCGACAGCTCGCGGCTCCAGGGGTTTTCCTCGACGAACTGATAGTCGAGCCTTTTCTCGGCCAGTACGACGCGTACCTTGCGTACGTAGGCGCTGGTGGAGGAACCTATCAGTTTCATGGCTGTTTTCCGTGGCGAAGAGGCGGCCCATGGGCGGGCAGCCGATTCTATGCGCTGCCCGGCGATCTCCCCCTACAGCCCCCGTTTTTGCCGCGCGCACCTACAATCACGGCCCATGAATCTGCCGCACATCTCCGCCCTGTCCCCGCTCGACGGCCGCTACGCCGCCAAACTGTCTCCTCTGCGCCCGATCATGAGCGAGATGGGATACATGCACCGCCGCGTGCAGGTGGAGGTGACCTGGTTCATCGCCCTGTCGGACGCCGGCTTTGCCGAGTTCAAGCCCCTGACCGAAGGCGCCCGCGTCTATCTGCAGGATCTGGTGAAGAACTTCTCCGAGGCCGATGCCGTGGCCATCAAGGACATCGAAAAGACCACCAACCACGACGTCAAGGCCGTGGAGTACTGGATCAAGGGCAAGTTCGACGGCCGTCCCGAACTGCTCAAGGCCGCCGAATTCGTGCATTTCGCCTGCACCAGCGAAGACATCAACAACACCAGCCATGCGCTGCAACTGCGCGCCGGTCGTGACAGCGTGCTGCTGCCGGCCTTGGCGGGCATCACTGCCAAGCTGCGCGAGATGGCCCACGCCTACGCGGCCGTGCCCATGCTCAGCCGCACGCACGGCCAGACCGCCAGCCCCACCACCGTGGGCAAGGAAATCGCCAACGTGCTGGTGCGTCTGGAAAAGGCCGCTGCCCGCATCGCCGAGGTCAAGCTCCTGGCCAAGATGAATGGCGCCGTCGGCAACTACAACGCCCATCTGTCGGCCTGGCCCGAGTTCGACTGGGAAGCCTTCAGCAAGAAGGTGATCGAGTCGCCCGAGCCCCAGGGCCTGGGCCTGAGCTTCCAGCCCTACTCGATCCAGATCGAGCCGCATGACTACATGGCCGAGCTGTTCGACGCCATCGCGCGCGCCAACACCATCCTCATCGACTTCTCGCGCGATGTCTGGGGCTATGTGTCCCTGGGCTACTTCAAGCAGCGCCTGAAGGCCGGCGAGATCGGCTCGTCCACCATGCCGCACAAGGTCAACCCCATCGACTTCGAGAATGCCGAAGGCAATCTGGGCCTGGCCAACGCACTGCTCAAGCACCTGGCCGAAAAGCTGCCCATCTCGCGCTGGCAGCGCGACCTGACCGACTCCACCGTGCTGCGCAACATCGGCGTGGCCATGGGCTATGCCACGCTGGCCTACAGCTCGCTGATGACGGGCCTGAACAAGCTCGAACTCAACGAAGAGCGCCTGCAGGAAGACCTGGATCACGCCTGGGAAGTCCTGGCCGAGCCCATCCAGACCGTCATGCGCCGCTACGGCGTGCAGGGCGCCTACGAAAAGCTCAAGGAAGTCACGCGCGGCAAGACCGTGCAGGCCGAAGACCTGCACCGCCTGATCAACGGCCTGGAAATCCCCCAGGCCGACAAGGACCGCCTGCTGGCCATGACGCCTGCCTCCTATGTGGGCAAGGCGGCCGAGCTGGCCCGCCGCGTCTGAGTTGATGCAGGCCCATGGCGTCGGCACTGCGGCGCGATCCAACAATTTTGATGCGCTGAGGCTGCTGGCTGCACTGCTGGTGATCTGGAGCCATCAGTTCGCGGTCATGGGCCTTCCGGTTCCTCAGCTCCTGCACAACGAGCCGGGTGCGCTGGGCGTTGTCATCTTCTTTGCCATCAGCGGATATCTCGTCACCCTGTCATGGCTGGCAGACCCCCACCTGGGGCGTTTTGCTGCCCGGCGCGCGTTGCGGATCTGGCCAGGCCTCACGGCGGCTGTGCTGCTCTGTGCCCTGGTGCTCGGGCCCCTGGTGACCTCCTTGCCCGTGAAGGCCTATTTCGCGCATCCATTGACGTGGGACTATCTGCGCAACCTGTGGCTGGACACGCAGTTTGCGCTGCCGGGCGTATTTGATGGCAACGTGCTGGCTTCATCTGTCAATGGTCCTTTGTGGACCATTCCTCTGGAAGTGGGCTGCTATGCCTTCCTTGCTGCAGCCGGTGCCCTGGGTCTGATGCGCTGGCGCTGGGTTGCACCATTGGTATTTCTTGCGCTGCTTTTGGGCATGCAATGGCGCTACAGCCCGGCGCCGGGTGCGGCCATGCCTGCGTGGTCCTTCGGGCTGCAATACGGTATGGTGTTCGCGCTGGGTGCGACGCTGGCTTGCTGGCGCCATCTGTGGATAGGGCGCCGCCCGATCGCCATGGCGGCCATGCTGCTGGTAATTGGCGCCCTGTACTTCAAGGGCCCGGCGATCATTGCAGGCCAGGCGCCCTTGCTGGCGCTGGCCGTGGTGGCCGTGGTGGCCGGGTCAGCCTCCACTCCCGTCCTCAAGCACGCAGGGCATTTCGGTGATTTCTCCTACGGCCTGTACATTTACGCCTTTCCCGTGCAGCAGCTGGTGGCCTGGCATTTCGCGGATCGGCTCGGCTATGGCGCGGCTCTGGCCTGTACCGTGGCCGGCACGGGCCTGCTGGCAGTTCTGTCCTGGCATTTGCTTGAAAAGAAGGCGCTGACCTTCAAGCCCCCCAGGCCTGCTTCGGGTGTTTCCAAAATTCCTTCGGCGCAAGTGACGGGCTGACCCGCACCTGCCGAACGTACTCGTCTCATGGCCCTCAAATCCACCATCTTCAAGGCGAACCTGTCCATCGCCGACATTGACCACGGCTACTACGCCGACCATGCGCTGACCCTGGCGCGCCATCCCAGCGAGACGGACGAACGCATGATGGTGCGCCTGGTGGCCCTGGCCCTCAATGCACACCAGCTCAATGACATGTGCAAGGGCGACGGCACGCTGGCGTTTGGCGCAGGCCTGTCCGATCCCGAAGACCCCGATGTCTCGCTGACCGACTTCACGGGCGCCAAGCGCCTGTGGATCGAGGTCGGCCAGCCCGAGGAAAAGCCCATCGCCAAGGCCTGCAACAAGTCCGATGCGGTGGTGCTCTACGCCTTCCACCATGCGGCCGAGGTCTGGTGGAAGGGCCTGGAGGGCAAGCTGGCGCGGCTGAACAAGCTGCAGGTCTGGCGCATTCCCTCCGAAACATCCCAATCCCTGGCGGAGCTGGCCGAGCGCAGCATGCAGCTGCAGGCCACCATCCAGGAAGGCGCGCTGACGCTCAGCAGCAACCTGGGCACGGTCTTCATCGAGCCGCTGCGCTGGAAGTAAACGGGCTCCCGCTCAAGGTCCCCGTTTCAACCCGGCAACTGCATCCGGACGGCCTGGGCAAAGGACTCCACGGTCCAGCCCGCGCCCAGCAGCATGCGGCGCGTGGACAGGCGGTCCATGACATCGTCCGGCACATTGCGGCCCAGATGGATGAGCGACTTGCTGTCCCCAATGCCCACATATCGGCCGTCATAGCTTCGCGCCAGATGGTTCCATAGGCCGTGGGCGCCCGGCGACTGGCGTGCGCCGCTGACCAGGCAGGTGCCTTTGTCCAGCACGCTGCGATACACAGCGCTGGCAATGCCACGCCGCTGGTAATGCGGCGCAAAGCGCGAATGCGGCGAGCGCACGCGGCGGTCGGTGCGCTTGTCCACCTCGACCAGGCGATTGAACACCGTGTAGCCGGCCAGGCAGCGCCGCTCCATGTCCTCCACGTAGGCAAACCATTCGCCGTCGGCTTCACGCCAGTGCAGCTGGAACTGCGGGTCGTGCAACGGGCGGCGCTCCAGGCCATGGAGCTTGTTGCCGGGCTGGTACAGGCGCTCGTGAATGGCTTCGAGCTCGCCCTCCACCAGCGGCTGCATCACGTCGATGCGCAGCTCGGTGACGTGGCGTGGCGCGCAGCGGGGCAGGGCGCGATGCGCCACGGTATCGCTCAGATGGCGCAGATGGCGCAAGAGCGTGGAAAAAGAGGGGGCGGCAAAAGAGGGCCCGGCTGGGGCAAGGGCTAGACAGGTCACGGCAGGGCTCGCTTCGTCGGCTGGCCGTCTGCTGGCCTTGTGGCCGGGCAGACGCGTGAAAATCCAACCGCCTTCAGCCTAGGGATGAAGGCGGCGCAAGAAGAGCGGATTCAGTGAAGCGACGCTGCCCGGTTCCGCGCAGGGCAGCGCATCAAGACCGTGCGGCCTGTCGGGGGCCGATGTTCAGCCGTGCCGCATCACGCTCGCGCAGGCGCGTGGCCGTGGCGGGCCAGGCCTTGCCGGTCGGCACGCGCGTCTCGCCCGCATCACGTGCCGTGAGGCGCAAGCAAAGGCGGAGGTGGCTGTGGCGGTAAGCGGCGGTCTGCAGCATGGCGGCCGATGTTAGGCCGTCTGCAACATCGCACTGGTCCGGTGCGGTATCCGGCAGATCAGCCGGCAATCAACCAGCAATCAGCCAGAGTCACGCGATGTGTCCGTGCGCTCGGCCGCACGTTCTGCATAGCGGGTGAAACGCCAGGAGTCGCCCTCTGCCGTGATCCTGCGCCAGACCATCCGCTTTTGTGCCGGCTCCATCGCGGTCCACAGCTGCACTTCATCAAAGCTGCGGCCGCAGCCCTTGCATCTTTCGTCGCCCTGGCTGGTGGAGCAGATGGCGATGCAGGGCGTATCGGGCGTGGTGTCGTACCAGGCCAGCCAGGCCGCCATGGCGTGCGAGGGAAAGCCCTCAACCTGTACTTCGCTCTCATGCCAGAAGATCATCAGCGCGTACACCTCAGCCAGGGCCCGTACTTCGGGCTGCAGCAGCACGCCGTCCGGGGACGGATGGCGCTCGCGCCAGTAGTTGATGGCGGCTTCGATGTCGGTGATGTGCAGTGCGGTCATGGACGGTCAGGGGGAAGGGACAGCGATGATAAGACGCCTGCCCGCGCACGGCCGGGCATGGCTGCAACACTCCGTTGGCTCAAGGGTTGCTATGGATAGTGAAGCATTTGAGGTGGGCAGGTAAATGGTCTGGGGGATGCGCGACTTGTGCTTTCCGTGGAAATGAAGGGTTTTTTCACTTGCGTGCCGCAGCGGCTTTGTGTTGCAATCCACAGGTTCGAAGGGGAGTAGCTCTCTGCCGGCGGAGGTGGTTTTTGCAAAGCCACCGTGCCGGCATCGGAATGGTCGTCAATACGAAGCGTAAGCTTCCGGCCTTCCGGGTTGCGGTGCATACCGCAGCCGAGCAAGACCTTTGATGGACCTGATGACGGTCGATCAATGTGTTCTCCCCTGAGCCAGGCATGTCCTTGCCCGGGTAGGCGCTGCGGCGTTGCATCGGTCTTTCTGTGCCGGTGGGTGTTTCTCCAGGAGGGAGGAGTTCTCGCCGGCCTTACTCAACAGCGAGGACCTTATGGACTTGGACTTTCTGACTCACGCCCCGTTCTGGGTGGCCCTGGGCCAAATCATCATCATCGACATCCTGCTGGGCGGCGACAACGCGGTCGTGATCGCGCTGGCCTGCCGCAAGCTGCCGCCCGAGCAACGCAAGAAGGGCATCATCTGGGGCACGGCGGGTGCCATCATCCTGCGCGTCATCCTGATCGCCTTCGCGATGACATTGCTGGCGCTGCCCTTCCTGAAGTTCGTCGGCGCACTGCTGCTGGTGTGGATCGGCATCAAGCTGATTGCCCCTGATGAAGACGGCCACGACAACATCCAGGGCAGCGACAAGCTGCTGGCTGCCATCAAGACCATCATTGTTGCCGACCTGGTGATGAGCGTGGACAACGTGATCGCCATCGCCGGCGCCGCCCAGAGCTCGGGCGAGCACCAGATGCTGCTGGTCGTGCTGGGCCTGTTGATCTCCATCCCCATCATCGTCTGGGGCTCGCAGCTCGTGATCAAGCTGATGGAGCGCTTCCCCATCATCATCGTGGCCGGCGGCATGCTGCTGGGCTGGATTGCCGGCGGCATGCTGGTTACCGACCCCGTCTTCGCCAATACGGAGAAGTGGGACTGGATGGTCAAGCTGCCCCAGACCGACATGCTCAAGTACGGTGCCAGCGTGTTCGGAGCCCTGCTGGTGCTGGCACTGGGCAAGTACATCGCTTCGCGCCGTCCTGCTCCCAAGGCCGGCGCCCACGGAGCCTGATCCGCTGAAAAGTTGAGGTGGGCGCCGGGTTGGCCCGATGGGCCGCCCGCGCCGATTCGCGACAATCCATGGCAAGGGCGGCCCCGGCCGCCTGCCTCTCCCACTCCCGCAAACCCAGTTCGACAAGGACTTGCTTTGAACCCCATCATCGTCTACGTGGATGACGCTTCCTACGCCCTGCCTCTGGTACAGGCCCTGGCCGCCTCGCCGCAGGCCCAGGCCTCGCACTGGCTGCTGGTGGCCTGCGCACCGCGCATTACCCACCGGGTCAGCAAATGGGTGAGCCACAGCGCGCGCGAAAGCTGGCGCGGCAAGTGGGCGGACAAGCTGTTCGCCCAATTGCTGCCGGTGTTCGGTGACAGCGCTGGCAGGATCACGCCGGTGCTGGCCAAGGGCCCGCTGGCCGAACTGGTGGCCCAGCTCCAGCAGGAGCACGGCGCGGCCCAGATCGTCGATGCACGCCGCCCCAAGCAGGAAGCCACGGCTCCCGCCGTGGCGCCTGCCGCCCCGCTGGGCCGGCGCTGGAATCTTCCGGGAACGCTGGCGGCCATCGGCGCGCTGATGGGCCTGGTGTTCGAGGAAGCGATGATCTAAAGGCTGGCATCTGCCTGGCCGCTCTGGTCAGGCGATCACTCTCAGGACGGCATCCCGGAAAACGGGATGCCGTTTTTCATGGGGTTCTCCGGTCCACGGTTTCCAGTGCGCCGCCTCAACCCGGATTTGCCGGCTGCTGCTATGCTGCCCGCATGAAAATCCTGATCAAATGGCTGCTCAGCGCCGGTGCCCTGCTGGTCGTGGCCTATCTCTATGGTGGCGTGCAGGTCAACAGCTTCAGCTCGGCCATGATCGCGGCGCTGGTCATCGGCCTGCTCAATGCGGTGCTGCGCCCCATCCTCGTGGTGCTGACGCTGCCCGTGACCATCGTGACGGTCGGGCTGTTTCTCTTCGTGGTCAACGGACTGATGTTCTGGGCAGCCTCGGGCCTGCTCAGCGGCTTTCACGTCGCGGGCTTCTGGGCGGCCATGCTGGGCGCGCTCATCTACTCGCTGCTGGGCCTGGCCATCGAATCACTTCTCGCGCGCCTGTTCCCTTAGCAGCTCCTCCACGGCACGCAGCCGCGTGTCCACGATGGAGGCTTCAATGAAATCCACCTTGGGCCCGCCCTTGCGGGCCAGGTCCTGCGCGGCCTTGAAACGGTCCACTGCCGCCGCGTAGTCGTAGTGCGCGACCTGGGCCTCGGCCTCTGCGCGCAGCGCGCGCAGCTCCTGGCCCTGGGCGCGCTGCACCTGGGCCAGCAACTGCCAGGCGCTGGCATCACGCGGGTGGTCCGTCACCCAGGTCTGCAGCGGGCCCGCCATGCTGGCGGCGCCTTGCTCGCGCAGCAGGATCTGGGTGCGCATCAGCAGCTCGGGCCGGCGCACCGCGCGGCTTTCGACCACATTGACGGTGGCCAGGCTGGGGCCGCTTTCCGTTGTCTTGGCGGGGGTGGATTCCGCGGGATTGGCCTGGGCAGGCGCAGCTGCCGGCAGGTAGAGCGGTGGCAACGCCTGCAACGCGGCGCCGGGCTTGCCGGCCGTCAGCTCCAGTTCGGCCTGCAGCAGCTTGGCCTGCCGCTGGGCGCCGGCATCTGCGGCGGTTGCCACTTGAAGCCGCCCGGACATTTCCCGCGCTTCGGCCCAATCGCGCAATTGCACGGCGCTCAGCGTGGCGGCATATAGCTGCGCCACCTGCTGGGTTTGGGTTTGGCTGCCAAAGCTGGTGGAGCGCGGCTGCACGGCCCACTGGCGCAGCACATCCACGCCGGGGCGCGACAGCACGCGGGCCCGTGCGGCCATCATCACGTGTTCCAGGGATGGTGCTGGCGCAGGCGCAACGCCACGCGGCAGGCGCGAATGCATGTCGGCCATGCGTTCCGTGGTCAGCGGATGGCTGCGCAGATAGGGCCAGCTGCCGTTGTCATTCAGGCGGTTGGCCTGCTGCAGCTTGTCGAACATGGTCACAAAGCCCTGTGGCGCGAACCCTGCCGGCGCCATCAGCCCGTAGCCCATGCGGTCGGCCTCGCGCTCCATGTCGCGCGAAAAATTCAACTGGTTCTGCACGGCCAGCGCTTGGCCACCCATCATCATGGCCATGGCGGCATCAGGGCTGCGGCTGGCAGCCAGCGCGCCCAGAATCATCGAGCCGATCATCAGCGGCGTCTGCTTGCCCTGTTGGGCAATGAGCCGCGCAATGTGCCGCTGGGTGACGTGGCTCAGCTCGTGTGCCAGCACCGATGCCAGCTCGTCGCGCGTGCTGACCACGCCGATCAGGCCCAGGTGCACCCCCAGATAGCCGCCGGGCAGCGCAAAGGCGTTGACCGATCGGTCCCGCCCCAGCAGGATTTCCCAGGCAAAGCGCTCTTCCAATTCGTCCGACAGTTCGCCGCGCGTGCGTGCCGCATCTACCAAGTGCTGCCAGATGCCTTCCACATATTCCTGCAGCACCGCATCGTCGATGTAGTCCGGATCGCGGTACAGCGAGCGGATGATGCGGTCACCCAGGCGCCGCTCGTCACTGGTCGTCGTGGCGGCGCCATCGCCCAGCGTGGGCAGGCGCAACTGGGCCTGTGCGGGAAGATGCGTTGCGATGGTGAGGGAGGCCGCCAGCAACTGCAGGCCGACGGCGATACGTGTCTTCAGGCGTGATGGGCGCATGGGCAGGTAAGAACCAAGGGGCCAGGCCCGTGCATCGGCACGGGGCGGTGAAACACCCCACTATGATGCCTCGGTTCGCCGAACGTTCACGGCAGGACTGACCAGCGTGTCAGGACTGCCGTAGACCGGCCCGTGCATTTTTTGGAGTTGCCATGTCTTCCCTTACCCATTTCGACGCCCAGGGCCAAGCCCACATGGTCGACGTCGGCGCCAAGCCCGCAACCCACCGCATCGCGGTCGCCGAAGGCCGCATCATCATGCAACCCGCCACCCTGGCCATCATCCAGAGCGGCACCGCCAAGAAGGGTGACGTACTGGGCATTGCGCGCATCGCCGGCATCATGGCTGCCAAGAAGACCAGTGACCTCATTCCTCTGTGCCATCCGCTGGCGTTGACGCGGGTGGCAGTGGAGTTTGATCTGTTGTCAGATGTATCTTCTGTTCGTTGTGTGGCTACCGTGGAAACGGTGGGGCCTACCGGGGTCGAGATGGAGGCCCTGACCGCTGTGCAGGTCGCACTGCTTACGGTCTATGACATGTGCAAGGCGGTGGACAAGGGCATGGTGATGGAGGGAATCAGGGTGCTGGAAAAGCTGGGCGGCAAGACAAATCCATCTCGATAATGATTGATGTACGTTAATACCATTGGTAAGAGCTTTCGTACTATTTCATTGCAGAATTGGCGTGGTTAAAAAGGGAGGTGAAAATGCTGAAGTTTTTTCAAACAGAGCATGTAAAAATATTTGGTAAGGAATTGGCAGGCTTGATCATGAGGGAACTTAATGCATCCCAAGCGAAAAAAGATGCCAAGTTCATGGAGAAGGCGCAAAAGACCCTAGTCAGGGCGGACAGATTGGTGCAGAAATTCAAGATGGAAAACAAGCTGAATTTCTACCAGCGCAGCCAGCTTGCCAATAGTTTTTTATGGCATCTGCGTGATGAAGATTGTCCGGAAGCGTATGCTCATCAGTTGACGGAGTGGCTGGTAATGCAGGTGCAATGATATACTTGGTTTAAAGATGAAAAAAATTCTGGAATTTTTCCTTGGGAAATCTAGGAATAAACAGATTGTTGATCTGGTTGGCTTGGATCGCATAGAGTTGTCTCGAGACTTAAAAGTGCAGGCAAACCAAGCTGTCGCGCAAGGGCGCTGGGATGAGGCCGCACAGCTATATGAAAAGGCAATTTTGGCCAACTCAGCAGACGCATCTCTGTTGGTCGGCCTGGGTTTTAGCCATCTGCAGGCTGTAAGGCCAAAGCAGGCACTGGCGACCTTGCTCCAGGCGATACGAGTTTTGCCGAATAGCCAGGATGCCTGGTTCTTGGCAGGAAAAGCACAGATTGCCCTGGGTCTGGAGGAGGATGCGGCGAAGAGTTGGCGGAGACTACTCGCAGTCAATCCGGATTTTCTTCCGGTCTATCCCGATATCTTACAGCTGCTTGTGCGTCTGGGATGTGCTCAAGAGGCTATGGAAATTGCATTGAAGGCTGCAGAGCGTGTGCCGGACTGTTTCGAATATCAATTGTACCATGCCAACCTCTTGGTCCACGCTCATCAGACAGAAGCTGCAATCCCATACTATTTACAGGCTCTCAAGATTAATCCAAATTCTGCAGATGTTCTCGCCAATCTGGGAGTTGCTTGCCGCCAAAGCGGTGATTTGGAAAGAGCGTTGAATTATTCGCGCCAAGCCATGCAGTTGAATTCCAGTGTGCCGGATTTTTTTAGTAACTATCTTTTTCTTTTGCAGTCGGCATCAGATGTCAGTGTTCAGGATAAATTTCTTGAACACAGGCGCTATGCGAAAATTTTTGAGGAACCCTATAAGAAGTTGTGGGCTTCTCACCAGAATCGACGTGATCTATCGAAGGTCTTGAGAATAGGTTATGTCTCGGGTGATTTTTGCGATCATGCCTTGCGATTCTTTATTGAGCCGGTATTGAAAAATCACAACCATGACCGCTTTGAAATCCACTGCTATTATACCAATCGTATCGATGATGAACACACGAAGAGGTTGCGGTCGTACGCAGATCGTTGGGTGGATTGCTGGAACTGGAATGATGAACAACTGTTCAGTGATATTCAGGATCAGCAGATAGATATCTTGGTGGATCTTTCTGGGCACACGGCACACAATCGCTTGCCCGTATTCGCTAGAAAGCCTGCTCCTATACAGATGACGTGGCTGGGATACCAGTCGACCACAGGCTTGACCGCGATCGATTGGCGCATCACGGACCATAGTCTGGATCCTGTGGGTATGACGGAGCGATTCAACAGTGAACGTCTTCTGAGACTACCTGCTGCTGGTGTTTTTGCGATAGATGATAATTCTCCCGTATTTCGTGAGCTCCCATGCCTCACGGGTAAGCAATTTACTTTCGGCTGCCTGCACAATCCTTCTAAAGTTACGATGGAAGCTCTGGATGCTTGGGCCGAAATTCTTTTGCGAGCACCGGCTACAGTTTTGCTGATGGGGAATTCGACATCCCTATATGCTCAAAAAGTGCGTCAGCGTATGGGGTGCAAAGGTGTTAGCTCTGATCGTCTGATATTTGTAGAGCGCTTATCCTTGCAAGGATATCTTGCGCTGCATCAACGTATCGATTTGATGCTCGATACCTTTCCCTACAATGGCGGGACCACCACTTTACATGCTATAGGTATGGGCTTGCCGACTATTGTTCTTGGCAGTGAAAGTGCCATATCCCGTGTGGGGATGTCAATAATGCAGGGGTATGGGCTGTCAGAGTTTTGCTGTCTTGATATTGAAGACTATGTGGTACGGGCTGTAGACTGGAGCCAGAGGTGTGAGGAATTGGCGAATTTGCGTAAGATATTGCCAGAAAGAGTGGCTAAGCAGAATGCAAGACTAGCGCTTGAATTTACGCAGGGGCTGGAAAAAGCTTGGCGGGATATTTGGGAAGATTGGTGCAGAACCTCTGGAGAAACGCGCTAGCTTTACTAACGAATAATCTTTTGGTGCTTGGTGCTTGGTGCTTGGTGCTTGGTGCTTGGTGCTTGGTGCTTGGTGCTTGGTGCTTGGTGCTTGGTGTTTGGTGTTTGGTGGGAGTGAATTTTCCTTGCTGATAAAAAAGGGTGATGTGAAAAATCACACCACCCTTTTCTTGAAAGCTAAAGTTTATTATGGAATTTAAATCCCATTAACGGCATTCAGCAGGTGTGTACTTGGCTTGGATGGTGCCGGCTGTGCCGACGCCAGTAGATCCAGCAGCGCGGCAATTCCAGCTGATGGAACCGCTGGTCGGAATGTTCGAGGAGGTTGAGGTTCCGCCGGAAAATGCAGTGCCGCTAGTCTTGGGGCCATCAATTGGGTTGAGAATCAGCGTGCCAGCGCCGGCGATGCCAGTTTGATAAGTGATCGTGATGTATCCTGCTGCTTGATCGATAGTTACACCAGCAACGTTATTGGTCGCGTTAGGAGGCATCCAACCGGCGTTATAGGGCTTGCCATTGGCCGCATTCTCAGCGACGGCCACTTTGGCGGCGGCAGCAAGGGAAAGACCTTCAGTAACCTTGGCGCGGGTTGTGTAGTCCTGATAAGCCGGCAGCGCAACGGCTGCCAAAATGCCGATGATCGCCACAACGATCATCAATTCGATCAAGGTAAAACCTTGCTGGATGGAACGCTTCATGAACTTCTCCTCATAGGGGGTTGATTGCATGCTCTGTAGAGCAAGAGCCGTGCCAGTCGCGCCTTGAGGCCAAGGTTCGCGCATGTGTATTGTTTGGTTGCAAATTACACGGCTGGTCGACATTCTCTGACAAATCGATCCAATTTTGCGTGACATTTTTGTCAAGGATGGTGAGCTTGCCAACGAAGCAACAGCGAACCTTGTCAGTGGATCAAGAGGGTCCTTCACGCCACCAGGAACTGCATCTGCGTACCTGCCAGTTCCACCGTGTCGCCATGCTGCAGCGGCATGGCGCGGCGGCCGATTTCCTGGCCGTTGAGCTTGAGGCTGGGGGAGTCGCCTTCCAGCTGGGCCAGCACGAAGCCGTGGTGCTTCTGGGTGATGGAGGCGACGGCCACGCCGGGCTTGCCCAGCGTGGTGACGACTTTGACCAGTGGTACTTCGCGGCCGGCGGCGTTGCCGTTGAGCATGCGGATGGCGGCCTGGCGCGTGGCCAGTCCGGCCATGGAAGGGGGCAGGGTGTGGTCGAAACCCGAGGGCGTTTCCTGGCTGAACTGCGAGGGCAGATCCGCTTCTGCCAAAGGGGCTGGGCGGGTGGCCTCGACTGCGGCGGCAATGGCGGCCAGGGCCGAGCGTGAGGACGCGCTGACCTGCTGTTGCACGAAGCGGATCTTGTACTTGCCGATGTCCAGCAGGTCGCCGTGGTTCAGGGTCTGGCGCAGTATGGGCTGGCCGTTGACATAGGTGCCGTTGGTGCTGCGCAGGTCTTCGATGATGACGGTGCCGTCGACGATGCTGAGAACGGCGTGCTCGCCGCTGACGGCGAGGTTGTCGATCACGATGTCGTTGTAGGGGCGGCGTCCCAGCGTGGTGCGCTCCTTGGCCAGCTGCACTTCCTTGATGACGGCGCCGTCGATGGAGATGACCAGGGTCGGCATGCTCAAAGTTCCTTTGTTATGCCCGGGTTGCACCATCCACTGGGCGATCCGGAGCTGGGGTGTATCCAAATATTATGTCTGCGGCCTGCGCGCGCCGAGGTCTGCCATGGTATTTGATACAGACTATGGATCGTCTTTTCCTGATTGTTGAATTTGCAATCATTTTTAACAATTGGAACCTGCGAGGGCGGTGCAGGCAAGCGCGTCCATCGGTTGGGATCTGCCGTCGATCGCTGTGTGGGCTCAATCGAGGGAGGTGCTGGCTGCAGGGGGAGGGCTGGCCTGTATCTCGATCAGTGCCGCGCTGATGTTGTCGTTTCCGCCGGCTTCATTGGCGGCGGCGAGCAGCGAGGTCAGCAAGACGGGCAGCGGGCTGGATTGGGTGAACAGGGCGGCGATGGCTTGGTCATCGAGCATGTCGGTGAGGCCGTCGGAGCACAGCAGGATGCGGTCGCCGGGTTGCAGCGGCCACTCATTGAAATCGGGCGTGACGTCCGGCGTGACGCCCAGGGCCTGGGTGAGCAGGTGGCCCAGGCCGGATTGCCGGGCTTCGTGGTCCTGGATGCGGCCTGCGTCGATTTCTTCCTGGAGCCAGGTGTGGTCCCGGGTCAGGCGCAGCAGTTGACCCTCGCGCCAGCCGTAGGCCCGCGAGTCGCCAAGGTGGGCGAGCATCAGCAGGCCTGGCAGCAGGGCTGCTGCAATGATGGTGGTGCCCATGCCGCGGCAGCCCGGTGTTTCCCGGGCAGCCGTAAGAATGGCGGCGTTGGCCAGGTTCAAGGCATTGGCCAGTGACTGCTGCAATTCCTGGCGGGCTTGCGGAGTGTTGGCTGCCGGCGCCTCGGTGGTTACGCTTTGCAGTGCCACGGATACCAGGCTGATGGCCATGGCGCTGGCGACTTCGCCGGCGTTGTAGCCGCCCATGCCATCGGCCAGCACCGCAATGGGCCAGGGCTGGGCGCTGGGGTGGATGGTGACCGCATCCTCGTTGTTGTCACGGCGCCGGCCCACATCGGTGCGCGCAACCATGGCGCAGTGTTGCGCAGGGACTGCCTGTCGGCAGGGCTGGTCCGGGGTCTTGGGTGCGCTGGGCATGGTGGCGAAGGGCGGGCGCGGCGGTGTTGCCATCAGTCCCTGTGTGCAGATGCAATGGTGAAGCCGGTGCACAGCGTAAATGAAAACAGTGCCCCCAAGTGCCAAGAATGGGCCGGCGTAGCGGCTCGTCAGCTTGACGCCACATCAAGAACGGACCCTCACAAAGCAAAAACGCACTGCCGAGGCAGTGCGTTGTGGAGGTGGCGAGGGGCCGCCGCCTGCGGCAGTATCAGGCCTGTGCCGCGTGCTTGGCGCCGGAGCGCGCCTGCAGGAGCTTGCCAATGCCGACGACCAGCACGGCACCGGCGGCAGCCGCCACGTAGTGCAGCCAGGGATGGCTGATGGCGTAGTCGTGCAGCAGGCGGTCGTTGACGATGGTTTCTCCGCCGACCCAGCCGATCAGGGCAGCGCCCAGCGTGATGATGACGGGGAAGCGCTCCATGAGCTTGATCATCAGCGTGGAGCCGAAGACCACCAGCGGGATGCTGATGGCCAGGCCCAGGATCAGCAGGACCATGTTGCCCTGCGCCGTGGCGGCCACGGCGATCACGTTGTCCAGGCTCATCACCAGGTCGGCGATCAGGATGGTGCGGATGGCGACCATCATGCTGCCGTGACCCTTGGATTCGCCTTCATCCTCTTCTTCGCCGGTCAGCAGTTGCAAGCCGATCCACAGCAGCAGGCAGCCGCCCACGATCTGCAGGAAGGACAGCTCCAGCAGCTTGGCCGCGACCACGGTCAGGATGATCCGCAGCACCACGGCGGCGCCGGAGCCGAACATGACGGCCTTCTTTTGCTGTGCGGGGGGCAGCGAGCGTGCTGCGAGGGCGATGACGACGGCGTTGTCGCCAGACAGGATGATGTTGATCCAGACGATCTTCAACAGGCCGATCCAGAAATCGGCGCTTTGCAGGTATTCCATGGTTTCTCCACTGTTATGAGTTGAAAAGCGCCAGGGCGGTGGCCTCTGGCGCTTTTTCTTTTTTGGAGTCGTCAGTGTAGGGCGGACTTGCCGCCTTACCGATTCGTAATTCTGCGTAATTTTCTCCTGGGGCGAACCCCAGGATGTCGCGCAGAACCGGTGCCGCTTAGATCAGGCCCTTGAGCAGGCGACCCATTTCGGAAGGATTGCGGGTGATGACGAAACCGCACTCTTCCATGATGGCCAGCTTGGCGTCGGCCGTGTCGGCACCGCCGGAGATCAGCGCGCCGGCGTGGCCCATGCGCTTGCCGGGAGGGGCGGTGACACCAGCGATGAAGCCGACGATCGGCTTCTTCATGTTGTCCTTGCACCAGCGGGCAGCTTCGGCTTCGTCGGGACCGCCGATTTCGCCGATCATGATGACGGCGTCGGTGTCGGGATCGTCGTTGAAGGCCTTCATCACGTCGATGTGCTTGAGACCGTTGATCGGGTCACCGCCGATGCCCACGGCCGACGACTGGCCAATGCCCAGTTCGGTCAGCTGTGCCACGGCTTCATAGGTCAGCGTGCCGGAGCGGCTGACCACGCCGATGCGGCCCTTCTTGTGGATGTGGCCGGGCATGATGCCGATCTTGATCTCGTCGGGCGTGATCAGACCGGGGCAGTTGGGGCCCAGCAGCAGGGTGCGCTTGCCGCCTGCGGCTTCCTTGGCGCGCATCTTGTTGCGCACTTCCAGCATGTCACGGACGGGGATGCCTTCGGTGATGCAGATGGCCAGGTCCAGGTCGGCTTCCACGGCTTCCCAGATCGCGGCGGCAGCGCCTGCGGGGGGAACGTAGATCACGGAGACCGTGGCGCCCGTGCCTTGCGCGGCTTCCTTGACGGAGGCGTAGATTGGCACGTCGAAGATCTTTTCGCCGGCCTTCTTGGGGTTCACACCGGCCACGAAGCAGTTCTTGCCGTTCGCGTATTCAATGCACTTTTCAGTGTGGAACTGGCCCGTCTTGCCCGTGATGCCTTGGGTGATGACCTTGGTGTCTTTGTTGATGTAGATCGACATGGTGTTTTCTCCGGGCCTGCTTACTTGACGGCTTCGACGATCTTGGTGGCCGCTTCGGCCATCGTGTCGGCGCTGATGATGGGCAGGCCGGACTCGGCCAGCATCTTCTTGCCCAGTTCTTCGTTCGTGCCCTTCATGCGCACGACCAGGGGCACTTGCAGGTTCACGGCCTTGCAGGCAGTGATCACGCCGGTGGCGATGGTGTCGCACTTCATGATGCCGCCGAAGATGTTGACCAGAATGCCTTCGACCTTGGGGTTCTTGAGCATGATCTTGAAGGCTTCGGTGACCTTCTCGGGGGTGGCACCGCCGCCCACGTCCAGGAAGTTGGCCGGCTCGCCGCCGAACAGCTTGATGGTGTCCATGGTGGCCATGGCCAGACCTGCACCGTTGACCAGGCAGCCGATGTTGCCGTCCAGCGAGATGTAGGCCAGATCGAACTTGGAGGCTTCGACTTCAGCGGGATCTTCTTCGTCCAGGTCGCGCAGTGCCACGATTTCGGGCAGGCGGAACAGGGCGTTGGCGTCGAAGTTGAACTTCGCGTCCAGGGCAACCACGTTGCCCTTGCTGTCACGGTTCAGCGGGTTGATCTCGACCAGCGAGGCATCCGTGTCCATGTAGCACTTGTAGAGCTTCTGGCAGATGTCGATGAACTGGGCGGTGGAGTCGGCAGGCATGCCGATGCCCTTGGCCAGTTCTTCGCCCTGGGCCTGGGTCAGGCCGACCAGGGGGTCAACGAAGATGGTGATGATCTTCTCGGGAGTGGAGTGGGCCACTTCCTCGATGTCCATGCCGCCTTCGCTGGAAGCGATGAAGGCCACCTTCTGCGTGCCGCGATCGGTCACGCACGACAGGTAGTATTCCTTCTGGATGTCGGCGCCGTCTTCGATGTACAGGCGGCGGACCTTCTGGCCTTCGGGGCCGGTCTGGTGCGTGACCAGCTGCATGCCCAGGATCTGGCCAGCCAGTGCCTTGACGTCGTCAATGCTCTTGGCAACCTTCACGCCGCCGCCCTTGCCGCGACCACCAGCGTGGATCTGGGCCTTCACGACCCACACGGGGCCGCCGAGCTTCTGGGCGGCCTCGACGGCCTCTTGCACTGTGAACGCAGGGATACCGCGAGGTACAGGCACACCAAACTGACGCAAGATGTCCTTGCCTTGGTATTCATGAATCTTCATGATGTCTCTCTCAAACAAATAGGGGGGGATTGACCCGGTAGCCCTGGGGTGCTGCCTCAAGGCGGAGTGACCTGGCAATCGCCGAATGTACCATGCTGCACTGCGCCATCCGACACGCCCCCATGCGCAGAATCCACAATTTCCTGCGGGCCAAGCAGCATGCCAGGAAGTGTGCAATGCATTGATATGTCAGGGAAAAGACGGTTTCCCGACATTTCTTTCAGGCGCCACAGCTCTTTTGTCTTATAGAGGATCTGCAGACGGCGCTGCCCGCTGTTTGTAACAGGCGCATGTCAGCGCGCCCTTGATCGCCACCGCCAACCGTTTTGCGACAACGGGCGCAGGGGGACCCGGTTTCGGTGAGAATCCGCAGCTGGAACGCGGCAATGGTGCCGCAGCGGCTCCAGGAGGGCCGCGCAGCAGGAGAAATACAGCGATGGCAAAAGTCTTTATCGATGGCGAAGCAGGCACGACAGGGCTGCAGATCCGTGAGCGTCTGGTCGATCTGTCCGGCGTGGAGCTGGTCAGCATTGCCCCCGAGCTGCGAAAGGATCCTGCCGCCAAGCGTGCGCTGATCGCCGGCGTGGACTTGGTCATCCTGTGCCTGCATGACGATGCCGCGCGCGAGACCGTGGCCATGGTCGATTCCATCGAGGCCGAGACCGGCCGCACCATCAAGATCATCGATGCATCCACGGCCCACCGTGTGGCGCCCGACTGGGTGTATGGCTTTCCGGAGCTGCGTGCCGGCCAGCTTGAGGCGGTCAGGACTGCCAAGCGCGTGTCCAACCCCGGCTGCTATGCGACGGGAGCCATCGCGCTGCTGCACCCGCTGGTTGCCGCGGGCCTCATCCCTGCCGACCACGGCCTGAGCCTGCCCTCGGTGTCCGGCTATTCGGGCGGCGGCCGCAGCATGATCGAAGCCTATGAGGCCGGCACGGCCGCGCCTTACGAGGCCTACGCGCTGGGCCTGACGCACAAGCACATTCCCGAGATCCTGCAATACACCGGCCTGACGCGCCGCCCGGTGTTCATTCCCGCCGTGGGCAATTTCCGCCAGGGCATGCTGGTGCAGTTGCCGCTGCATCTGGACCTGCTGCCGGGCGCGCCCAAGGCGGCCGACCTGCACGATGCGCTGGCCTCCCACTACGCGGCCACCAACACGCCGGAGCAATGGGTGTCGGTGCTGCCGCCGACCGAGGACATGAAGCTGGCCGCCGACACGCTGACGGACACCAACAAGCTGGAGCTGCGCGTGTTCGCCAATGAGCAGTACCGCCAGGCCGTGCTGATCGCCCGTCTGGACAACCTGGGCAAGGGCGCCAGCGGCGCCGCCGTGCAGAACCTGCAGATCATGCTGGGCCTGTGAGCCCGGCCACGCCACCGTCCGCGTCCCTGCCTAGCCGGCGCAGTCCGGTCTGGGGCCATGTCCTGGCCCTGGCCGTGCTGTGCCTGCTGGTCGTTGTATTTGCCTGGAAGCTGCGGCCTGCATTGCCGTCTTCATCGCGCCTGCTGCTGAGTCCGCTGCTGGGCAATATGGAGGCCTGTCTGGTGCAGGACGGGCTGCGCGAGGACTTCCCCAAGGAATTTCAGCAGATACCCGCCAGTTGCCTGGGTCCGCAGGGCTCGGCCGCAGAAATGGTGAAAGCCACGCTGCAGCGCCTGGGCCGGCCCCAGGGCGAACTGGACCTGGGCTATACGCTCAGCGTGCCGCTGCTGCGCTATGTGCAGTGGAATGGCCAGGCCTGGGAAGTCCGGGGCGAGGCGCTGGACCGCGTGGTGCGCACGGTGGCGCAGGCGCACCGGCCCGTGGTGCTGTATCTGTTCGCCACGCATTTCGAGGTGCATTCCAAGGCCGAGGAGCGCCTGGCCGCCGATCCCGCCAATCTTGCGTGGACACCCAAGGGGCCGCTGCCGCTGGACAGCTATCTGGGCGCGCGCATCTTCCCGTGGTCGGTCGCGCGGCAGGACAACGAAGTCACGCGCGTGCGCAAACTGGTCGTCGATGCCCTGGCCGAGCGCATGTGCGCCGCAGGCGATGCCGCCATGCACCAGCTGCGCGCCCTCACCGTGTTGGGCGAGACGCACCAGCTGTTCCCGGGGTTCGAGGCCGGCATGGGGTTCGCGGCCGAAGGCTATGCGGTCACCGACTACAGTCCGGCCTCCGTGGCGGGTTTCCATGCATTCCTGCGCCAGCGCTATGGCGACATCGCGCGGCTCAATGCCCACCTGAAGTCCGGCTTTGCCAGCTTCGACGCGGTCGAGCCGCCGTCGCGCAACATCCGCAGCGAGCCGCTGCAGAACTTCTTCCAGCACATCGACAGCTATGCAGCCGGCACCGTGCCCGTGTCCGGCTGGGTCCACTCGCCCGATGCGAAGCTGCAAAAGCAGCTGGCCGTGGCCGTCTTCGTGGACGGGCGCCCTTACTCGCATGCCCCCGTGCACATGCACCGTCAGGACGTGGCACAGGCCAAGCCCGGGTTCCTCACGCCCGATGTGGGCTGGCGTGCCGACATCCGCTATCCGGCGCTGGGCGAGGGCCTGCACCGCATCGACGTGGTGCTGCAGACCGGTGGACGCAGCCTGGGCCTGCTGGCCACGCGCCAGATCGCCGTGATGGACCGCAACCAGGGCGAGCCCAGGCCCCATGCCGCCGAGGCCTTGCCCGACTTCGGCAAGCTGCCGGACGGCGTGGAATTCTGGGTGGACAGCCCGCAGGACCGGCTGGCGCTGTTCTACAACCCGCTGGTCACGGACTGGAACGATTTCCGCGAGCAGCAGGTGGCCGACTACATCCAGGGCTTTTCCGAGCACATCGGCCACGGCTGCCTGGGCCGGGTTCCTCGCTTTGCCCACCAGCTCAACCCCCATGCGAATCCGAGCTGGGATGCCAACCGCTATGCCGTGGAGCGCAGCCTGCAGCGCATGCCGGGGCTGTCCCTGGGTGTCAGCCTGTACGGCGAAGATACCTACGGCCCGCTGGTCGGCCAGATGCTGCGCCGCTATGGCCACACGGCCTATGGCGTGACGGAGTTCCATCCGCTGGTGGCCCTGTCGCCGCAGCGGCTGGAGAAAGTGCTGACCATGCACCGCCGCCAGGGTGCGCGCTTCCTGTCCTTCTTCATGGAAGCCCGGCCCGAGGATGCGACGGGCACGCAGTCCAGCAACGAGTTCTCGTTCGATGCGGACAACACCGCGCATGGCTCGGATGCGCTGTACCACTCGCTGCGCCAGTTGCTGCAGCCGCACTGAGCTGCCGCGCGCAGCCATCGACGTGTCTTCCCTGCAGAACAACTCCCCCGTGGCCGCCGGCCGGGCCACCGCCATCGGACTGCTGGCCGTGGTGTGCTGGAGCTGCACCGTGGGCCTGATGCGCTCGGTGGCCGAGCCGCTGGGCGCCGTGGGCGGCGCCGCCATGCTCTACACGGTCAGCGCCCTGTGCGTGGCCGCCGTGCGCGGCCTGCCCAGGCCCTCGCAGTGGCGGGCCATGCATCCGGCCTACTTCTGGGGCTGCGGCCTGCTGTTTGCGGTCTACGAGATCTGCCTGTCGCTGGCGATTGGCCTGGCGCAGGACCGCGCCCAGGCACTGGAGCTGGGGCTGATCAATTACCTGTGGCCCAGCCTGACCATCGTTTTGGCCGTGCTGCTGCGCCAGCAGCATGCGCGCTGGTGGCTGTGGCCCGGCGTGCTGCTGTGCCTGTGGGGGCTGACGCGCGTGCTGGGCGGCGACTCCCTGCAACTGCGGGGCATGGCGGACCACATGCTGTCCAACCCGCTGGCGTATGGACTGGCTTTTGGCGCGGCCCTGCTGTGGCCCTGCTATTCGCTGGCTGCGCGGCGCTGGGGCGGTGGCCACAATGCCGTGGGCCTTTTCCTGATATGGACCGCGCTGGCGTTGTGGATCAAATGGCTGTGGCTGGGCGGTGAAGGCGGCATGCAGTGGTCGGGCACCGTGGTGCTTCAATTGCTGGCCGTGGGCGGGCTCACCGCCCTGGGCTACAGCTGCTGGGAGCACGGCATACAGCACGGGCACTTGGCCGTGATGGCTGCAGCGTCGTACTTCACGCCCGTATTCTCGGCGCTGCTGGCCAGTGCCTGGCTGCAGGTGCAGCCAGGCTGGGGCTTCTGGCAGGGCGTGGTGCTGGTGACCGTGGGGTCGCTGGTGTGCTGGGGTGCGACCCGGCGCGCAGACTAGCCTTCGTCCTCTGCTCCTGCGTCCCAGTCTTCGCTGCGCCCCCGCAGCACCTTGCTCGCAATTTCTCCACCAAAACCGCGCGCAGCCAGAAAGCGCATCTGCTTGAGTCGTTCCTGCGGTGTGGTCGGTGGTGAGCCGAAGCGCTGGCGCCATACGGCAAGGGCGCGCTGCAGTTCGGTGGCACGCAGTTGCTCTGCGGCGGCGCGCACCAGGCCGTCGTCCAGTCCCTTGTTGCGCAACTCCTGCACCACGCGTGCCGTGCCAAAGCGTGCGGCCTTTTGGTGCAGCACGGACTCGGCCACGCGCTGGGCACTGATGAAGCCGCGCTGCTCCAGCGCGTCGAGCATGGCGCCCAGGTCTTCGCCTTCCTCCACATGGGGGGCGAGCTTGCGTTCCAGCTCCAGCCGTGAATGTTCGCGCTGGCCCAGCAGCTTGAGCGCCCGGCCCTTGAGCGACAGCTTGGCGAATCCCATGCGGCAATGTCTCCTGAATCGTCCCGAATAAAAAAGGCCCCCACGCTCCCCTTGCTGCGCAAGGTCCGCTGCCCCCCAAGGGGGCCGCTTTTTTGCCTTGGGGCGTCCCGGCGATAAAAAAGGCGCAGACGTGAGCCTGCGCCAAGATGGCAAACACAGTGTGTGCAGGCGCGGCAGCGCCTGCAGTGAGGGGTCAGGCCGCTCAGGCTTCGATCACGCCGTCCTTGTCGGCCTTGGCCTTGCCCGCCTTGGCGGCCTTGGCTTCGGGGGCATCGCCACCGGCCGTGGGCAGCAGGGCGATGCCCAGGCTGTCGCGCACCTTGTTCTCGATCTCCACGGCCAGGCCGCTGTTCTCGCGCAGGAATTCGCGGGCGTTGTCGCGGCCCTGGCCGATCTTCTCGCCGTTGTAGGCATACCAGGCGCCCGACTTGTCGAGGATCTTGGCGTTGACGCCCATGTCCAGGATTTCACCTTCGCGCGAGATGCCCTCGCCGAAGAGGATGTCGAACTCGGCGGTCTTGAACGGAGGCGAGACCTTGTTCTTGACGACCTTGACCTTGGTCTCGTTGCCGATGGCCTCGTCGCCCTTCTTGATGGTGCCGGTGCGGCGGATGTCCAGGCGGACCGAGGCGTAGAACTTCAGCGCATTGCCGCCCGTGGTGGTTTCGGGGCTGCCGAACATCACGCCGATCTTCATGCGGATCTGGTTGATGAAGATGACCATGCAGTTGGTCTTCTTGATGGTGGCTGTCAGCTTGCGCAGCGCCTGGCTCATCAGGCGGGCCTGCAGGCCGGGCAGCTGGTCGCCCATCTCGCCTTCGATTTCGGCCCGGGGTGTGAGGGCGGCCACCGAGTCCACGACGATCATGTCCACGGCGCCCGAGCGCACCAGGCTGTCCACGATTTCCAGGGCCTGCTCGCCGGTATCGGGCTGGCTGATCAGCACTTCGTTGAGGTTCACGCCCAGCTTCTGGGCGTAGCTGGTGTCCAGTGCGTGCTCGGCGTCGATGAAGGCGCAGGTGCCGCCCTGCTTTTGCATTTCGGCGATGACCTGCAGCGTCAGCGTGGTCTTGCCCGAGGATTCAGGGCCGTAGATCTCGATCACGCGGCCACGGGGCAGGCCGCCCACGCCCAGGGCGATGTCCAGGCCCAGCGAGCCGGTGGAGACGACCTGGATGTCCTGGATGGCTTCGCCTTCACCCAGGCGCATGATCGTGCCCTTGCCGAACTGCTTTTCGATCTGGGCGAGTGCGGCCTGCAGGGCCTTGGCTTTTTCACTGTTGGCGGTGGTGACGGCGGTGTTCATGCGGACTCCTGGGTTGGCTGGGGTTTCAGCTCTGTATTTGCATTCAGGCTGGATGCTTGAACAGTAGTTTATGGGCTTGTTGGTTTGTTTTGTTGGTGTTTTTAGTCAGTTTTCCTGACTTGTTGGATTTGCCTCCACAATGCATCCATGAGTGAGTTTTCCCCCGTCACGCCGCCCGCCGATGCCTGGCGCCAGACCCACCTGGGCCGCCTGCTCGGCCATGCCATGCGGCGGTTCGACGCGCGTGTGCTGCAGCTCATGGCGCGCGATGTGGAGGTGCCGCTGGCGCTGTCCAATCTTGCGGCGCGCGACAAGGTGGGTGCGGCCCACATCCACATCACGCGGCATCTGTCGCTGGCTGGCGACAGGCTCACCGACCTGGCCGAGCGCGCTGGCATGACCAAGCAGTCCATGGGCGACCTGGTGGCCCAGTGCGAGGCCTGGGGCCTGGTCACGCGCGAAAGCGACGAGCGCGATGCGCGCGCACGCCGAATCCGCTTCACGCCTGCGGGCCTGGCTTGGCTGCAAGCTTTCCATGACGCCGTGTCCCAGGCCGAGGCCGAGTTCCGCGAGGAAGTCGGCGACGACATCGCCACCGTGGTGGCGCTGGGGCTGGAGGCCTATGCGGGCGGCGGCTCACTCGGGTAAGGTCCCTGCCCGTGGGGCGGGGCGCATCCTAGAATCCTGGGAATCAAAGGCGCGCATTTCCAACATCCAGAGCGCGTCTGTATTTCAGGAGACAACCCCATGCGCATTCTGATTGCCGAAGACGACCAGGTCCTGGCCGATGGTCTGCTGCGCAGCCTGCGCGGCTCGGGCGCCGTGGTCAGTCATGTGGCCAACGGCAGCGAGGCCGATACCGCGCTGATGACCAGCAGCGAGTTCGACCTGCTCATCCTGGACCTGGGCCTGCCCAAGATGCACGGGCTCGAAGTGCTCAAGAAGCTGCGCGGCCGGGGCGATGCGCTGCCGGTGCTCATCCTCACGGCGGCCGACAGCGTGGAAGAGCGCGTGCAGGGGCTGGACTACGGCGCCGACGACTACATGGCCAAGCCGTTTGCGCTGTCCGAGCTGGAGGCGCGTGTGCGCGCGCTCACGCGGCGCGGCATGGGTGGCGCCAGCAGCACCATCAAGCACGGCCCCCTGGTCTACGACCAGGCCGGCCGCGTGGCCACCATCGACGGCAAGATGGTCGAGCTGTCGGCGCGCGAGCTGGGCCTGCTGGAAGTGCTGCTGCAGCGTGCGGGCCGGCTGGTCAGCAAGGACCAGTTGGTCGAGCGCCTGTGCGAATGGGGCGACGAGGTCAGCAACAATGCCATCGAGGTCTATATCCACCGCCTGCGCAAGAAGATAGAGCGCGGCCCCATCCGCATCGCCACCGTGCGCGGCCTGGGCTACTGCCTTGAGAAGATCGCTTCCTGAGGCCGCTGCCCTGGCTGTCAGGCCCGGGTTGGCTTGCCTGCGCATAGTGGCGGATGCCACGGGGCCGTGAACCCGTCGTGAGGGCTGCCCGCCGATGAAAATCTTCCAGCGTGAACAGCGCTCACTGTTCGGCGAGATCCTTGACTGGATGCTCACGCCGCTGCTGCTGCTGTGGCCCGTGAGCCTGGCGCTGACCTGGCTGGTGGCCCAGGGCCTGGCCAACAAGCCGTTCGATCGCGCGCTGGAGTACAACGCCCAGGCGCTGGCGCAGCTGGTGATGGTGCAGCAGGGCAAGGTGCTGTTCAACCTGCCGCAATCGGCCAGCGAGATCCTGCGCGCCGACGAGTCGGACACCGTGTATTTCCAGGTGCTGGGCGTCAAGGGCGAGTACCTGGCCGGCGAGCGCGATCTGCCGCTGCCGCCCGAGTCCGACGATCCGCCATCCGGCGATCTGTCGCCCGGCGTTGCGCCGACCGGCGGGGCCGTGCAGCTGCGCGATGCGGAGTTTCGCGGCATTGACCTGCGCGTGGCCCATGTCTGGGTGCGCATGCCCCTGCCCGACGAGCCCCAGGCCCTGGTCCAGGTGGCCGAGACGCGCGAAAAGCGCAGCGTGCTGGCCACGGAAATCATCAAGGGCGTGATGCTGCCGCAGTTCGTCATCCTGCCCCTGGCCGCCTTGCTGGTGTGGCTGGCGCTGGCGCGCGGCATCAAGCCGCTGCACCGGCTGGAGGAGCGCATCCGCGCGCGCCGGCCCGAGGACCTCTCGCCCATCAACCACAAGGACGTGCCGCTGGAAGTCGTGCCGCTGGTGGACTCCGTCAACGACCTGCTGGGCCGGCTCGGTGATTCGCTGGCCACGCAAAAGCGCTTTCTGGCCGACGCGGCCCACCAGCTCAAGACACCGCTGGCCGGGCTGCGCATGCAGGCCGAACTGGCCCAGCGCGAGGGCGTGAGCACGGAGGAGTTGCGGCAGTCACTGGCCCAGATCGCGCGCTCCAGCATCCGCGCCACGCACACGGTGAACCAGTTGCTGGCGCTGGCGCGCGCCGAGAGCGCCGGCGTGGGCCGCGGCCTGGCCATGCAGCCCTGCAACTTGGTGCGCATCGTCACCGACGTGGTGCGCGACTGCCTGCCGCGCGCCATGGACAAGCATGTGGACCTGGGATACGACGGCGCCGAGTCATCGGCCACCGGCGTCTGGCTGCAGGGCAATGCCACGCTGCTGACGGAGCTGGTGCGCAACCTCGTGGACAACGCCATCAACTACACGCCTTCCAGCAGCAGCCGGCCCGGCATGGTCACGGTGCGCGTGCTGGCCGATCCCTTCGGCCAGGTTTTGTTGCTGCAGGTGGAGGATTCGGGGCCCGGCGTGCCCGAGGCCGAGCGCGAGCTGGTGTTCCAGCCGTTCTACCGCGTGCTGGGCTCGGAGGCCGATGGCTCGGGCCTGGGCCTGCCCATCGTGCTGGAGATCGCGCGCCAGCATGGCGCCCAGGTGGTGCTGGAAGATGCGCATCCTGGCCAGCAGCCGCCGGGTGCGCGTTTCAGCGTGCGCTTCAAGGCGCTGCGCTCGCCGCCGTCGCCCAAGCCTGCGGCGTAGGTGGCGGGGCTTCCCCGGCTGCCGCAGATTCCCCGGGAGCCACAGGCGCCACCGCGATCCGTCCCGGCGTCTGCGCGGCATGGTCCACCAGCCAGTTGCGGAAGATGCCCAGGGTGCCGTGGTTGGCACGGTCGGCCGGGTAGCACAGCCAGTATCCCAGGGCGCTCTGGTAGCCGTGCTGGGGCAGGGGCTCGTTCACCAGGCCGGCCGCGATCTCGTCGTGCACCAGGCAGCGCGGCACCAGGGCGATGCCCATGCCGGCCATGACGGCGCGGATGATGGTCTGGAACTGGTCGAACTGCGGGCCCGCGAGGGGGCTGATGCCGTTGACGCCATGGGCCTCGCTCCAGCGCGCCCAGGCATCGGGAATGGTCACATGGCGCAGCCGGGTGCAGCGCGCCACGTCCTGGGGGGTGGTGATGCGCGCCTCGGGGCCCGCGCCGCGCGGCGGTGCGATCAGCGCCACCTGGCGGCCCACCAGATAGTGGGCATGCGCGCCATTCCAGTGCCCGTCGCCAAACAAAATTGCGCAGTCCAGCCCCGGACTGTCAAATTGGTAGCTGTGTACGTAGGGTACAAAGTGCAGCGTGATCTGTGGATAGCGCTGCTGAAACTGGGGCAGCCTGGGGATCAGCCACTTGGCCGCGAAAGTCGGCAGCGATGACAGGTGCAGCGCGCCTCGGCTGTCATCGCTGGTGATGAGTTCGAGGGTGGCTGCCTCCAGCTGGCCCAGCAGGGCGCGCACTGCGCGCTCATAGCGCTCGCCCGCGGGCGTCAGCCTCAAGCGCTTGCGCTCGCGTTCGAACAGCGGCACGCCCACCCATTTCTCCAGCTCCTGGATCTGCTTGCTGACTGCGCTTTGCGTCAGGTGCAAGGCTTCGGCCGCGCGCGAGACGCCCCCGAAGCGCACCACGGTGGAGAAAGCGCGCAGCAGATGCGTGGGCGGGTTGAGGCGGCGCAAACTCATGACAGGGATATGATGAAAGTATTCCTGTTTGGAATATTAACAGGCACAGTATTTGCTTTTTTTGTGAGCAGATTTCTTTTAATCTGAACTTGTTTGTAAGAAAGATCCTATGCAACGACGTCATTTCCTTGCTTCCATCGCCGCTTCTTCTGTCGTTCCTGGAATGTCCTTCGCCCAGGACACCTCCCGTCCCCTGCGCATCGTCGTTCCGTTCCCTGCTGGTGGCTCCACCGACATGGTCCCGCGCAACATGCAGGACGTGCTGCCCAAGCTGCTGGGCGGCCAGGCCGTGGTGATCGAGAACAAGGCCGGCGCTGGCGGCTCCATCGGCATGGCCGAAGTGGCGCGTGCCACCGACGGCGTGACCTTCGGCATCGCCACGCTGTCCACGCACGGCGTGAACCCCGCCGTGTTCAAGAAGCTGCCCTACGACGCCATCAACGATTTCGTCGGCGTGACCGAGATCGTCAAGGCGCCTGGCGTGATCGTGATCAACCCCAAGCTGGTGCCCGCCAACAACTTCGCCGAGTTCGTGAAGTACCTGAAGGCCAACCCCGGCAAGGTCAGCTTCGCAACACCCGGCAACGGCACCATCGGCCACATGTGGGGCGCCCAGTTCATGAAGAGCACGGGCACCGAGATGCAGCACATTCCCTACCGCGGTGCAGGCCCGGCCATCAACGACGTGCTCGGCGGCCAGGTTCCCGTGTACTTCGACCAGGTGGCTTCCTCGCTGCCCCACATCAAGGGCGGCAAGGTCAAGGCCCTGGCCGTGTCCTGGCATGAGCGCCTGGACGTGCTGCCCGACGTGCAGACCTACGCCGAAGCCGGCCATGCCGACCTGAACGATCCCTCCTGGTTCGGCCTGGTGGCCCCCAAGAGCACGCCGCCCGAGCAGATCGCCCGCGTGCAAAAGGCCATCGCGGCCGCGCTCAAGGACCCGGCCGTGCAAAAGCGCATGGCGGCCCAGGGCCTGTACATCTCCGGCACCAGCAGCGACGCTTTCACCAAGCAGATCGCCAGCGAAGTCGCCAAGATGAAGAAGATTGCCGCCACGGCCCAGATCCAGCTGGATTAAGGCTCCCCCTGAGGCGCTTCGCGCCTTCCCCCTCTCTCGCTTCGCGGGAGGGGGACCACGCCCTCGCTGCGGGACGGCCCTTGCTGGGCGTGCCTGATATGAGGCTGCGCCCTGTTCATGGAGTGCGCCCGGCGAGTGGCGTCTGCACAACCGAGTAGACACATCTCATGCATCCCGTCCTGCGACTGATCAGTCAGAACTTCCTGCAATCCCTGCCCGGCGCGGCAGGCTCCGGCGCGGCCGATGCCGCGCCGCCCATGGTCACCAGCGTTGCCGGCGCCAGTGCCGTGGTGCTGGACTCGCCGCACAGCGGCACGGTCTACCCGGCGGACTTCGGCTCCTGCCTGCCGCTGGCCACGCTGCGCCAGGCCGAGGACACGCATGTGGAGAAGATCTACGCCTTTGCGCCGGGCCTGGGCGTGAGCTGGGTGGAGGCGCATTTCCCGCGCATCTACCTGGATGCCAACCGCGACACCACCGAGATCGACACCACCATGATCGAGGGCGAGTGGCCGCTGCCCGTCACCACCGACCAGGTCGTGCTGCAGAAGGTGCGCCTGGGCAAGGGCCTGATCTGGAAGTTCACCGATGAGGGCGTGCCCATCTATGACCGCCAACTGCCCGCCGCTGAACTGCTGCAGCGCATCGAGCGCTGCTGGAAGCCCTACCACACCGCCGTGGAGCGTGCCATCGACGGCGCCCATGCGCGCCATGGCTACAGCATCCATATCAACTGCCACTCCATGCCTTCCGTCGCAGCCAGCCACGCCACGCTGCACCCGGGCCTGGTCCATGCCGACTTCGTCATCGGCGACCGCGACGGCAGCACGGCCAGCCCGGCGCTGTCCGAGCGCATCTGCGCCTTCCTGCGCAAGCGCGGCTACAGCGTGGACTACAACCATCCCTACAAGGGCGTGGAGCTGGTGCGCCGCTACGGCAAGCCCGCCGAGCACCGCCACAGCATCCAGATCGAGATCAACCGCAAGCTCTACATGAACGAGCAGACCCTGGATCTCGACCAGGCCGGCTACCTGCGCCTGACCACCGACCTGAAGGTGCTGGTGGAGCAGCTGATGGCCACCGATCCGCGTACGCTCTGAAGCCCCTGCGAGTGAAATGCAAAAGGCCCGCGATCACAGGATCGCGGGCCTTTTTTCATCGTGCCCTGGCGGGGCTCAGCAGGGCCTGAACGGCTTGCCCTCGAAGGCCTTGCCGCCCATGGACTCGACCTGGCTGCGCAGCGCGGGCGTGGCCTGGGGCAGGCGCAGCGTGTAGAGGGTGATGTCGGGGCGCTCCTGCACCACGCGGGCCGTGCGCACGCCCTGGCGCGCAACGTTGGTCAGCTCGCGCGTGGCCGCTTCCTCGGAGGAGAAGCGGCCCAGCGACAGGCCGGGCTCCAGTGCGCCGCCTGCGCGGTCGAAGTCGATCTTGCGTGCACGCAGTTCCGAGCGCTTGCGCTCCAGGAACTCGGCATCGGGGAATTTGCCCATGTAGACCATCCAGCGGCCCGGCTGGTGCGTGCTGCTCAGGTCCCACTGGTCGCTGGCGACCTGGGCGATGAGGCCGCGGCGCAGCGCCTCGGCATGGCGGTCTTCGATGCCCGTGGCCACCAGGCAGCTGGTGGGCTGGCCCGCGGCTTTCTCGGGGCGAGCCGGTGCGGCGGGTTCCTCGCCACTTGCAGGAGCCGCGGGTGCTGCGGGCGTAGCGGGTGCCGCAGGGGATGCAGGAGCCGTGGCCGGGGTGGCCGAGGAAGGGGGCGGCGCGTTGTCCACACTCAGCAGGCTCAGCGCCTCCGGGCGCACCTGCTGGCCCAGCCGCTCGGGCTCGGTCTGGGAAGGCGGTGCCAGGCCCAGGGCCTGGAGCTGGCCGTGGTTCCAGAGGTAGTAGCCGGCATTGGCCAGCACCAGCAGCAGGAAGGCGATTCGCAGCATGTCGTTTCTTGGCCCTAGTGATGAGTCACCCGCCCTAGCCTACAGCAGCCGGGCGCACGCTGATTTCCGAGCTGGTGATGGCCTGCAGGCCGCGCGCCGTGCGCACCAGCAGCGCGCCATCGGGGCCCACGCCCTCGGCCGTGCCGCTTTCGCCATCGCTGAGATTGACGGCGCGGCCACGCAGCAGGTCGCGCTGGGCAAAGCGCTCCACCAGCGGCGCAAAGCCCTGGGCTGCAAAGGTCTGGATGTCGGAGACCAGGCCCGGCAGCACGCAGGCCAGGGCGGTGGGTGCGTCCAGGCGTTCGTCCAGCTCCAGCAGGCTGGCCGGGGGCGTGCGCATGCCGTCGCCGGGGCGGGGGCGCACATTCAGGCCGATGCCCACGACCACGTAGCGCGGCGTGCCGGGCTCATGTGCGGCGCTGCCGACAAAGCTGGCCGTCTCGATCAGGATGCCGCCGAGCTTGCGGTCGCCGTCGATCCACAGGTCGTTGGGCCATTTGAGGCCGATGCGCGGGCGCTGCGAGCCCGGGGCGGGCAATTGCGGCTGCAGGCTTTGCGCCACGCTCAGCCCCACGGCCAGCGACAGGCCGGACCAGTCGGCAGGCGCCAGTGGCATGCCCAGCGAGAAGGTCAGCGAATCGCCCACGCCGCTGGTCCACTGGCGGCCCAGCCGGCCCCGGCCGGCGGTCTGCACTTCGGTCACCAGCAGCACGGGTTCGTTGCGGCCATCGCGGGCACGCGCCATCAGCTCGGTATTGGTCGAGCCGATGCTGGGCACGATTTCCACGGAAAAGCCCGGCAGTTGCGGCTCGATGGCCTGCCACAGCGATTCCGCAGGCCAGTGAATGGGGGACGATGCCATCATGCGCCGGCCTTTGTGGAGGATTTGCGGGATTTTTTCTTTGGCTTTTGGGGGGCCTTTTCCAAATGCTTTTCCAAAGGCTTTTCCGCTTTGACCTGCTGCTTTTTGGCCCGCTTTGTCTTTTCAGATTGTTCCGATGCCGGCTTTGCGCTGGCCGGCAATGCATCGCCGGGCATGGGCGGGCGCCAGCCGCGCTTGGGTGCCAGCAGCGTGCCGCGGCAGGTGGCTGCGCCGCACCAGCATGGATACTCGGCCTTCAGCTTCCTGGTGTAGGGTTCGTCAATGATCAGGCCGTAGTCGTAGCTCAGCTCCTCGCCGGCAGCGATGTTGCGCAGTGCGACGATGAAGATGCGGCCATCGCGCTCGTCGGTGTAGCAGTTGGGTGCGCAGCTGTGGTTGATCCAGCGCGAGGAGTTGCCGCCGTAGTTGGCGTCGATCACGCGGTCTTCGTCCACGTGGAAGTAGAAGGTATGGTTGGGCTGGCTGGGGTCGTGCGGATGCCGGTCCTGGGCTTCCTGCCAGCTGACGATTTCCCCTACGTACTCGACAAGGACCTCGCCTTCGGCAAGATCCTGCACGGCGAAGACGCCCTTGCCATGGACACCCGAGCGGCGGGTCTGGATACGGCGGCCGCCGGAAGGGGCCAAAGCTGTGCGGGGCATGTTTTCTCTGATAACTTGAATAGGCACACATGCGCGTGCGCGTACACGTACGTACACGCGTGAGCCATGGATTGTAGAAGCGCAGGCATGCGACATGCAGCTCCTGCGGGGAATGACGAGTACACACAATGACAAAGACCCTGGTGATTGCTGAGAAGCCTTCGGTCGCGCAGGACATCGTCCGCGCGTTGACTCCGGTGGCGGGCAAATTCGACAAGCACGATGAATACTTCGAGAGCGAGCACTACGTCGTGACCAGCGCCGTGGGCCACCTGGTGGAAATCCAGGCGCCCGAGGAATTCGACGTCAAGCGCGGCAAATGGAGTTTTGCCAATCTGCCGGTGATTCCGCCGTATTTCGACCTCAAGCCCGTGGACAAGACCAAGAGCCGGCTCAATGCCGTGGTCAAGCTGGCCAAGCGCAAGGATGTCACCGAACTCATCAACGCCTGCGACGCGGGCCGCGAGGGTGAGCTGATCTTCCGCCTGATCGAGCAGTACGCCGCAGGCGCCAAGCCCGATGGCAAGGGCCTGGGCAAGCCGGTCAAACGCCTGTGGCTGCAGTCCATGACGCCGCAGGCCATCCGCGACGGCTTCCAGAACCTGCGCAGCGACGCGCAGATGCTGGGCCTGGCCAGCGCCGCGCGCAGCCGCTCCGAGGCCGACTGGCTGGTGGGCATCAACGGCACGCGCGCCATGACGGCCTTCAATTCGCGCGATGGCGGCTTCTTCCTGACCACCGTGGGCCGCGTGCAGACGCCCACGCTGTCCCTGGTGGTGGAGCGCGAGGAAAAGATCCGCAAGTTCGTGAGCCGCGACTACTGGGAAGTGCATGCCGCCTTCGATGCGCAGGCCGGCCAGTACCTGGGCAAGTGGTTCGACACGCAATGGAAGAAGAGCGAGGATGCGGAAGCCCGCGCCGACCGCATCTGGAACCAGCGCGACGCCCAGGCCATTGCCGACGCCGTGCGCGGCAAGCCAGCCCAGGTCACCGAGGAGTCCAAGCCTACGTCCCAGGCCAGCCCGCTGCTGTTCGACCTGACCAGCCTGCAGCGCGAGGCCAACGGCAAGTTCGGCTTCTCGGCCAAGACCACGCTGTCGCTGGCGCAAAGCCTGTACGAGCGCCACAAGGCCCTGACCTACCCGCGTACCGACTCGCGTGCCCTGCCCGAGGACTACGTGCCCGTGGCGCACCAGACCTTCGCCATGCTGGCCGGCAGCGGCATGCGCCACCTGGCGCCCTTTGCCCAGCAGGCGCTGGACGAGAACTACGTGCGCCCGACTAAGCGTATCTTCGACAACAGCAAGGTGTCGGATCACTTTGCCATCATCCCGACCACGCAGGCGCCCAGCGGCCTGTCCGAGGCCGAGCAAAAGCTCTATGACCTCGTCGTGCGCCGCTTCATGGCCGTGTTCTTCCCCAGCGCCGAGCACCAGGTGACCACGCGCATCAGCAAGGTCGAGCAGCACAGCTTCAAGACCGAGGGCAAGATCCTGGTCAAGCCCGGTTGGCTGGCCATCTACGGCAAGGAGGCCGCCAACGAGGTGGAAGGCGGCAAGGACGGCGACAAGGGCCAGCCCCTGGTCGCGGTGCAGCCCGGCGAGCAGCCGCGCGCCGGCCAGGTCGATCCCAAGGGCCTCAAGACCAAGCCGCCCGCGCGCTACTCCGAAGCCACGCTGCTGGGCGCCATGGAAAGCGCCGGCAAGCAGGTCGAGGACGACGAGCTGCGCGAGGCCATGCAGGAAAAGGGCCTGGGCACGCCTGCCACGCGCGCGGCCATCATCGAAGGCCTGCTGACCGAAAAGTACATGCTGCGCGAAGGCCGCGAGCTGATTCCCACGGCCAAGGCCTTCCAGCTCATGACCTTGCTGCGCGGCCTGGGCGTGGAAGAACTCTCGCGCGCCGACCTCACCGGCGAATGGGAGTACAAGCTGGCGCAGATGGAAAAGGGCCAGCTCTCGCGCGATGCCTTCATGCAGCAGATCCAGGCCATGACGGAAAAGCTGGTCAAGAAGGCCAAGGAATACGACCGCGACACCGTGCCCGGCGACTACGCCACCCTGTCCACGCCTTGCCCCAACTGCGGCGGCGTGGTCAAGGAGAACTACCGCCGCTACGGCTGCACGGGCAGCGACGGACAGGGCGCGGGCTGCGGCTTCTCGTTCACCAAGTCGCCTGCAGGCCGCACCTTCGAGACGGCCGAGGCCGAGCAACTGCTGCGCGACCGCCGCCTGGGTCCGCTGGACGGCTTTCGCTCCAAGGCAGGCTGGCCCTTCGTGGCCGAGGTCACCATCGTGCACGATGAGGAAGGCGGCAACTACAAGCTCGAGTTCGACTTTGGCGACGATGCCGCCTCCGAAGACACGGGCGAGCTGGTGGACTTTGCCAGCCAGCAATCGCTGGGGCCCTGCCCCAAGTGCGGCGCGCCGGTCTTCGAACACGGCAGCAACTACGTCTGCGCCAAGGCCGTGCCCACGCTGGCCCAGGCCACGCCCAGCTGCGACTTCAAGAGCGGCCAGATCATCCTGCAGCAGCCCATAGAGCGCGAGCAGATGCAAAAGCTGCTGCAGACCGGCAAGACCGACCTGCTGGACAAGTTCGTCTCCAACCGCACGCGCCGCAGCTTCAAGGCCTTCCTGGTCTGGGATGGCGCGGCCGGCAAGGTCAACTTCGAGTTCGAGCAGCGCGACAGCAAGTACCCGCCGCGCAAGACGGCGGCCGCCAAGAGCGCGCCGGCCAAGAAGGCGCCTGCCAAGAAAGCCGCGGCCAAGACCACGGCAAAGACGGCCACCAAGACCGCCACCAAGACCGCGCGCAAGCCGGCTGCCGGCACGCTGCAGCCCAGCGCGGCCCTGGCCGCCGTCATCGGCGAAGGCACGGTGGCGCGTACCGAAGTGGTCAAGAAGCTGTGGGAATACGTCAAGGCCCAGAACCTGCAGGACCCCAAGGACAAGCGCGTCATCCGCGCCGATGACAAGCTGCGGCCCGTCTTCGGCAAGGACAGCGTGAACATGTTCGAGCTGGCCGGCATCGTGGGGAAACATCTCACCCCCTGAGGCGCTTACGCGCCTTCCCCCTCTTTACTCGCTCCGCGAGGGAGGGGGACGACACCCTCGGTGCGGGGCTGCCCTTCCTCGGTGTCCCTGGCTTTGGGGCGCGCCAGTTTTGAGGGCAGTGTTTGAGCTCTACACCAGCGGGTCGCCGGCCTGACATGGGGGCAACACATGCTTGGGCTAATCTAGCGGGCATGGATACCGAAATGCTCACCCCGGCAGCGGCTGCCGCCGCTGCTTCCTCCCCGGCGCCCTCGCGCTCCATCCGCCTGGACGGCGCCTCCAACTTCCGAGACCTCGGTGGCTACGCGGGCCTGGATGGCCGGCGCGTGCGCTGGCGCACGCTGTTCCGTGCTGACCACCTGGCCGGCCTCAGCGCGGCGGACCTGGACGTGCTGCATGGCCTGAAGCTCGCGCGCAGCGCGGACTTCCGGGGCAAGATGGAAAGCGCCCACCTGGCCTACGAATGGCCGGGCATTGCCCGCCATGCGCTCATCGTCGAGCCCACCGTGGTGCAGCGCGCCAGCGCCCTGATCGCTGCAGGCAACGACCTCACGGCCGCCCATGCCGAGGAGCTGATGCAGGACACCTACCGCAGCTTCGTGCACGACTACGCGCCACGCTTTGCACAGCTGTTCCAACTGCTGCTGGACAGCCAGGACCCGCTGGTGTTCCACTGCACGGCCGGCAAGGACCGCACGGGCTGGGCCGCCGCCCTGCTGCTCACCGCGCTGGGCGTGGACGAGGACACCGTGATGCAGGACTACCTGCTGACCAACCAGCTCTACCAGCGCCCCGCCACCACCTTCGCTCCCATGCCGGCCGAGGTGATGGATGTGCTGTGGCGCGTGCAGGCGTCCTACCTGGCGGCGGCCACCGACATGGTGCGGGCCGACTTCGGAGGGATGGAGGGGTATCTGCGGGATGCGCTGGGCATCGACAGCGCTGCACGCGAGCGGCTGGCTGCGCTTTATCTGGAAGGGTGATTACCTTCGCTCACGGGGCGGCGGGTTGGCGCGGCTAACATGGGCTGTGCCGGTCGGTTGCGCCGGAGATGAAGGAGATTGCGATGAAGTACGGCATGCGTGGGCTGGCCGCGATGGTGCTGGTGGCCCTGAGTGTGGGGCTGGCTGGTTGCGCGGGCGGGGTGCCTGGGGATGTGGCGGGGAGCCAGGCGTCCAGTGGCAGTGGGGTGACGGTGTTTGGGACTGTGGATGCCAATGTGAGTCATACGCGGACTTCGCGGTGACTTGGTTTCTTGCCTGATCTGGGCTGATCTTCTGGACTGATTTTTGCTCCTTGCCTTTGCGGCGGGCAGGAGCCGGGTTTCGGCCCGGCGGCCGACTCCCTTTCTTATCGCGCGATAAGAAAGGAAGCAAAGAAGCGCGCCCCGGTACGACTCACACTCATAGGTGACACATCAGTACAAGGACATGGGTAACAGATCCAAGCTTGGCAGCTGGAGCCAACAGCAGCCAAGGAGCGATCACCATGCCCTGGAAGGAGTGCGCACCCATGGACGAGAAACTGCTCTTCATAGCCGACCACCTGCGCGGTGGTGCGCCGCTGAGCGAGCTGTGCAGGCGCTACGGCATCAGCCGCAAGACGGCCTACAAGTGGGTTGAGCGTTACCGCCAACTGGGCATGGATGGATTGCAAGAACGCAGTCGCAGGCCCCACGGGAACAATCAGGCGATCAGCTATGCACAGCGCCGGGCCATCATTGAGCTGCGCACGCAGCAAAGGTCACAGATGGGGCCCAAGAAGCTGCACGCTTTGCTCCTGCAGCGCTGGGGCCCACAGGAGACACCCAGCAAAACCACCATCTACAACGTGCTGAAGGCTGAGGGGCTTGTTTGCAGCAGGCGTGTACGCAGACGCTCGGTGCCTACGGCCCAGCCCTTGCGAACGAGCAAGCAGCCCAATGGGGTGTGGAGTGCAGACTACAAAGGCCAGTTCAAGACAGCCGATGGTCACTGGTGCTATCCATTGACCATCATGGACCACGCCAGCCGCTATTTGCTGGCCGTGCACGTCTACGACAGCCCCAACTACGAGGATGCCAAACGCAGCTTCGAACAGGTGTTTCGGCAATACGGACTGCCCGAGCGCATACGCAGTGACAACGGTCCGCCATTCGCGACTACTGGCGTGGCGGGCCTGTCACGCCTGGCGATATGGTGGATAAGGCTGGGCATCAGGCCGGAGCGCATCGAGAGGGGCAAGCCACAGCAAAACGGTCGCCACGAGCGGATGCACCGCACGCTCAAGCATGCCCTGGGCAAAGAGCCTGCGGCGGACAAAGCGGCATTGCAGATGCAGCTCGATGCCTTTGTGGAGCACTACAACCAGCAGCGCCCGCATGAGGCCTTGCAGCAAAGCATGCCGGCCCAGCATTACAGCGACTCGACCAGGCCATACCCCTCAAAGCTACCCGAGCTGCAGTACCCGAAGCATTGGGAACGAGTTCGAGTCAGCCACAACGGCCTGATTTACTGGCGAGCGCTGCGGGTCTACATCGGCTACCTGCTGGCGGGGCAGTGGATCGGGATGCAGGAGGTGGCCGCTGGCCAGTGGGATGTGTATCTGGGGCCGGTGCGACTGGGCTGCTTCAACGAAGAGGATGTGCGAGGACCCCAGAAGGACTATGTGAGCTTGAAGTGTTACCCATGTCTGTGAGCTGAGTTGTTACCCATGTCCTTGACACGTACACCCCGAACTGCCCACGACCCTTCGCTTCGCTACGGGCGACCTGCGTTGGGCGGGATGCGGGGTGTGCCGCAGAACTCACTCCTTGCGCCTGCGGCGCAATCCGTTCAAACAACTGCGGCAAGCTAGACAACGAAGCAGCCCTGTCCTTCGGCAAGGCTGCCACCCCGCATCCCGCCCAACGCAGGCGTGGGCAGAAGGGGGAGGCTGAAGGACAGCCAACAGCCAACAGCCAACAGCCAACAGCCAACAGCCAACAGCCAACAGCCAACAGCCAACAGCCAACAGCCAACAGCCAACAGCCAGCCGGGTCAGGGCTGGATCGGCGTGATCACCACGCCGGTGCCTGCGGGGGCGTCTTCGCCGCCGGGCAGGGCGGGCGTGGCGGGGGTGGCTTCCTGCACTGCGCGCTGGTCCGTGGGGCCCAGCGTGCCCTGGGTGAGGGGGATGCTGGGGGCGGGCAGGGCGGGAGTGCTTTCTATGATTTCCTCGCCGGGCGACAGGCCCGGGCCGGGTGGCTCCGTGGGCTCGGGTGCGGGTTCAGGGGCCGGAGTCGGCTCCGGGGTGGCGGGTTGGTCGGGCTGGGCGGGCGGCGGCTGGTCAGGCCACCAGCCCTGCATGCGTTCGCGCAGGCGGCCGACCATGTCGGACCACCAGTGGCTTTGTTCGGGCGGCTCGAAGCGGGCCTTGGCGTCGATGACGGGGCTGCGCAGGGCGCGGGACATGAAGTCTCCCACCATGGGCAGGGCGCTGCGCGAGCCCTGGCCCCAGCGGTCGCTGCGCAGGGTGATGCGCGGGTCGTTGAAGCCGGCCCAGGCGCCGGTGACGATTTCCGGGTGCATGAGGATGAACCAGCCGTCGGCATTGCCCTGGGTGGTGCCGGTCTTGCCGGCCACGTCGGCGTGGATGCCGTAGCGCTGGCGCACGGCCACGGCCGTGCCTTTGTCCACCACGGAGCGCAGCATGTCCACCAGGGCGTAGGCGTGGTCTTCGTCCAGCGCGCGCTCGGGCTTGGGCGGGCTGAATTCGGCAATGACCTTGCCGTCGGCGTCCTCGATGCGCGTGACCATCATGGGGGGCAGCCAGCGGCCGCCGTGGGCCAGGCTGGCATAGGCGTTGACCATTTCCAGCAGTGACACCGGGCTGCTGCCCAGGGCCAGGGCGGGTACTTCGTCCAGCGGGCTCTGGCGCACACCCAGGGCGCGCGCCAGGCGTGCCACGCGGGCGGGCCCCACGGACTGCATGACTTCGGCGGTGATGGTGTTCTTGGAGTAGGCCAGGGCGTCGCGCAGCGTCATCTCGCGGCCCGTGGGTGGCGTGGCGTCGGTGGGGCGCCAGACTTCGCCGCCGGGCAGCTTGATTTCCACGGGGCCGTCCACGCGCCTGTCGTCGGGGGTGGCGCCCTGCTGCAGCGCGGCGCCATAGACAAAGGGCTTGAAGGTGGATCCGGGCTGTCGCCGTGCCTGCTGCACGTGGTCGTAGGCGTCCTGCGTGAAGTCGCGGCTGCCCACCCAGGCCAGCACTTCGGAGGTGGCCGGGTTCAGCGCCACAAAGCCTGCCTGCACGCGGGTCTTGTCCTCGCGCAGCTGCTTCATGAAGGCCTTGTCGGCCAGCAGGGCCTTGAGGGTGTCTTCCTCGCTGTCCTTGTCCGTTGCCTTGTCCTTGCCTTGGCCGTCCGCGCGTTTGCGCGCGGCACGCCAGGCGGGGGTCTCTCGCACCAGTTGTTGCACCAGCGGGTTGGCGGCATTCCAGCCGTCGCGCTGGCTCCAGGCGCCATTGGCCACGCCTTGCAGCGTGCGCGTCTGGCGCGCCACGGCCTGGTTGGCCCAGTTCTGCAGGCGCGAGTCGATGGTGGTGTGCACCACCAAGCCGTCGGTGTAGATGTTGTAGTCGTTGCGGTCGGCCCAGTCGATCAGCCATTTGCGCAGTTGCTGCGCGAAGTGGGGGGCCATGCCCAGGGGCTCTTCCTGGCGCTCGAAGTTGATGCGCATGGGGCGCTTCTTGAGCTGGGCGAACTCGGCCTCCTGCAGCACGCCGCGCTTGACCATTTGCGACAGCACCGTGTTGCGGCGGTACAGCGCGCGGTCGGGGTTGAGCACGGGGTTGTAGTAGCTCGTGCCCTTGAGCATGCCCACCAGCGTGGCGCTTTCCAGCACCGTCAGCCGCGCGGCCGGTTTGTCGAAATAGGTGCGCGCCGCCATCTCTATGCCGAAGGCGTTGTAGAGGAAGGGCACGGTGTTCAGATAGGTCTCGAGGATCTCGTCCTTGGTGTAGAGCGCCTCGATCTTGAAGGCCGTGATCGCCTCCTTGAGCTTGCGGTTGAGCGTGGGCGCGCGGCCGATCTCGGTCGGGTACAGGTTGCGTGCGAGTTGCTGGGTGAGGGTGGAGCCGCCCTGCGGATCGCCGCGCAGCGTGTGCACCACCGAGCCCAGCGTGCGCCGCCAGTCCATGCCGTGGTGCTCGTAGAAGCGGTGGTCCTCCGTGGCGATCAGCGCCTTGATCACCGAGGGCGACATCTCGTCGAGCTTCACCCATTGCCGGTTGCTGCGCTTGAACTGCGCGAGCGGCTTGCCATCCGCGCTCATGATCTGGGCGGGCTGCTCCAGCTTGGCCTTGCGTATGTCGCGGATGCCGGGCGTGAACGGGATCAGGGCCAGCACATACAGCGCGAACAGCAGCGGCAGCGCGGCGGCGAACAGCAGCCATTCGCGCCGCGTGGGCCAGCGGTGCCACCAGGGCAGGGCCGCCACGCGCTGGCCGATGCGGCTGGCCAGCAGCCTTTGCCAGGCTGCGAGCACAGCGTCGGGCAGCTTCAAGTCATTGAAAGAAAAGCGCATATTGCAAGACGGCCCTGATGACAGGACATCAGGGCCGATAGGGCGGGACCATTTCCGCGAAGCCGAGAGAATGCCCAAAAAAACGGCACCCCGCTCGCGCGGGGTGCCTTGCCTATGGGCCAAGCCCCGGTATTGTCGGGCTGGCGTGTACTGGCGGGAAGTGCTTATTTCTCCAGCCAGTCGGACAGCTCATCCGCGTGTTCCTGCTCCTGCTCCAGGATGGATTCGATCAGCCGGCGCGTGGTCGGGTCCTTGTCGCCGATCAGGTCGATCATCTGGCTGTAGGCCTCGATGGCCACGCGCTCGGCGATCAGGTTGGTGCGGATCATGGCCTTCAGGTCCGTCTCGCCGTTGTAGTCGGCGTGGCTGCGCTGGGTCAGCGTCTGGGGATTGAAGTCGGGCTCGCCGCCCAGCTGCACGATGCGCTGGGCCAGCTTGTCGGCGTGGGCCATTTCCTCGTTGGCATGGACCAGGAACTCGTCGGCAATGGCGGGCGAAGCCAGGCCCACGGCCGTGAAGTGGTGGCGCTTGTAGCGCATCACGCACACCAGCTCGGTGGCCAGCGAGTCATTGAGCAGCTTGATGATGTCCTCGCGCCAGGGCCCGAAGTGCGGGGTCACGGCGCCATCGTCCAGGCTGTGCTTGGCGGCCTCCAGGGCCTTGGGGTCCAGCGCCAGGTGGCCGTTGCCGGCGTTGGATTTGGCTTGCTTCGTGGGGGTGCTGTTGGGGTTCATACGTGGTCTCTTCATCGTGGGACGGAAACTACGGCAGGCATGCGCCTATGCGGCTTGTAAACACCTGCCAGCGAAACGGGACCAGGCGGGCCGATGTGCCCGCCTGTTGCCTTCCAAGGTAAGTTTTTGGCCGCCTGCTGTCTGTGAGACAAGTCCGCATCCCCATGCCCGGCCAGCGCGCCCCTGGGTGTCCCTGGGTATCCCGGCGCTACCATGGGCGCTCCACTCCAGGAGCACCCGCATGAATGACACCGCCGCCGCGCCCCGCTCGGCCTACGACTTCGAGGCCACCTCCATCACGGGCCAGGCCGTCCCCCTGTCGGACTACCGCGGCAAGGTGCTGCTCATCGTCAACACCGCCAGCGCCTGCGGCTTCACGCCGCAGTACGCCGGCCTGCAGGCGCTGCATGAGCAGTACGGCGAGCGCGGCCTGGTGATGCTGGGCTTTCCGTGCAACCAGTTCGGTTCTCAGGAAAAGGGCAGCGAATCGGAAATCGCCAGCTTCTGCGACCTGAACTTTGGCGTGCGCTTTCCGCTCATGGGAAAGATCGACGTCAACGGCGCCAACGCCCACCCGCTGTACCGCTGGCTCACTGCCGAGGCGCCGGGCGTGCTCGGCACCAAGGCCATCAAGTGGAACTTCACCAAATTCCTCGTTGGCCGCGACGGCCAGGTCATCCGCCGCTATGCGCCGCAGGATGCGCCGGCCAAGCTGTCCACGGACATCGAGGCCGCGCTGGCGCTTTGATGCGTTGATGCGCGTTGATGCGCGCTGATCGCGCCTGTCCATCAGGGTTTCACGCAGGGCCGGCAGCGCGGGCCGGCCGCACGCCATGGTTAGCATGCTCCTTGACATCGCAACAAGGAGACAACACCCGTGAAAGCCTTCCGCCGCACCGCCCTCGCCCTGCTCACTGCCTGCACCCTGCCCATGATTGCTGCCAGCGCCACCGCCCAGGAAAAGCCCGTGGTCCAGTTCATTGCCACGGGCGGCACCATCGCCATGAAGATCGACCCGGTCAAGAACGCGCCCGTGCCCGCGATCTCGGGCGACGACCTGCTGGCCACCGTGCCCGACGTGGGCAAGTACGCGCGCATCCAGGTCAACAACCTGTCCAACGTGCCCTCCGACTACATGGACCCGGCCCGCTGGGTGCAGCTCACCCAGGCCGTACAGGCCGCCCTGGCCCGCCCTGAGGTGGCCGGCGCCATCGTCTCGCACGGCACGGACACGCTGGAGGAAACCGCCTTCTGGCTGGACCTGACCGTGCAGTCGTCCAAGCCCGTCGTGCTCATAGGCGCGCAGCGCAATGCCTCGGTGTCCGACTTCGACGGGCCGCGCAACCTGCTCAACGCCGTGCGCATCGCCGTGGACCCCAAGGCGCGCGACAAGGGCGCCATGCTGGCCATGAACAACCAGATCAACGCCGCGCGCTACGTCACCAAGACACACACGGCCAACGTGGAGACCTTCCGCTCGGGTGAGTTCGGCTTTCTGGGCGAGGTCTACCCGGACCGCGTGAACTTCGCCTCCGCCCCCGCGCGCCGCCAGCACCTGCCCATCCAGGCGCAGACCATGCCCGAGGTGGAAATCTTCCCCATGTACGGCGGCGCCAACGGCCAGGCCGTTCGCCAGGCGGTGGACCGTGGCGTCAAGGGCATCGTCATCGACGCCCTGGGCATGGGCAACATGAACGTCGCCATGCTCGATGCCGCCAAGTACGCCCTCGGCAAGAACGTGCCCGTGGTCGTCAGCACGCGCGTGCACAACGGCCGCGTCATGCCCAGCTACGGCTTCGAGGGCGGCGGCAAGACCTCGTTCGAGGCCGGCGCCGTCATGGCCGACGATCTGCGCGCGCCCAAGGCGCGGATCCTGCTGATGCTGGCGCTGCAGTCCGGCGTGACGGGGCAGAAGGACCTGCAGGCGGTATTCGATCGATAGTTCGACCGACAGGCCGCCGCAACCCTGCCGCGCAGGCCCTGGCCTTGCGCGGCATTTCTGGCGGGGCACCGAGGTGGCACACTGGCAGCCTCATATGCCAACCAGGGCGCACCATGCAGGATGACGATCTCGAATACGTGGGCTTCTGGGCCCGCACCGGCGCCGCGCTGATCGACACCGTGATCCTGCTCGTGCTCATGCTTCCGGCCCTGATCTCCATCTATGGCTGGGAATACCTGGAGTCCGAAAAACTGCTGCACGGCCCGGCCGATTTCGTCATCTCCTGGGTGCTGCCTGCCATTGCCGTCGTCATCTTCTGGATCAAGAAACAGGCCACGCCGGGCAAGATGCTCATCGCCGCCAGGATCGTGGACGCGCAGACCGGCGCGGACATGAGCACACGGCAGGCCATCATTCGCTACCTGGCCTATTTCGTGTCCATCATCCCGCTGTGCCTGGGGCTGATCTGGGTGGCCTTTGACCCGCGCAAGCAGGGTTGGCACGACAAGATTGCGGGCACCGTGGTGGTCAGGCCCAAGCACCGGGGCGTGCAGCCGGTGAAGTTCCGCTGACATGCACCTCAGGCGCGCCCGCAGCGGGCGCTCCGTGCTATTTCAACGGCAGCTCGGATGTGGCATCGCGCAGCTGCGCGGCCCGCCCGAAGTTCAGTGCTGCAGCACAGGACAGGCGCCTGATCTCCGTCGCGTTGCCGGCTGCGCCGCCAGCCAGAGAAGCAAGCCAGCTGCATTGGGCATCGCGGTACTGCGTGAATTCCTTGCCGGAGGCGGACAGCCTGGCCTTGGCCTGGGCGGCATATTTGGCATCCTCATCCCATTGTCCCAGTGCGCTGGCTGCCTGTTCCTCGGCCTGCTTCAATGCCTTGTGGCTGTCTGCGAGCCTGCGCGCCAGACAGTCTCGCATTCCGGCCTGGGAGTGGGCACTGCATTCCTCGCGCAAGGCGCGTTCATCGGGTTGAGGAATGATTTCCGTGGCGAGGCTCCACAGAGGAATGCAGGCTGCCAGTGCCAGGGTTGTCAGCTTTTTTGCTCGCATGTGGAGGTCCTGAATCCGAAGAGGCCGGGCTGCCTGATCCCGATGCAATGACGATGGCCGCAAAGGCGCCGGGCATTCTGGCATGCTTGATTGGCTAGGTTGCGAGCAACTGCACGCGAACGCCAAGCCGCCGGTCATGCCAATGCGCAGTGGTTTCCTTTGCGCACGAGCACCGGCCTCCCCGCCCCGTGGCTCAATCCTCTTCCAACCCCGGCTCGTCCACCACCAAGCCCGAGCCGTCCTCGTCGCAGAACACGCATTGCTGCAAGAAGCTGTCCAGGCTGCGGGCGTGGAACCAGATCAGGCCCTGGTCTTCGTCGCAAAGCATGTCGGTCTGTTCGTCCACGCTGGCGGCGGCAAAGCCGTTCAGTTCCATTTCTTCGAGGAACTGCTCCAGGTCCTCGCAGCCTGCAAACAGATCATGGTCCAGGCTGCCGATGCGGCCCTTGAAGGCGCCGTGCAGCACTTCCACGAAGGGGTTGCCGCCAGGGTCATGGCCAATGACCATGAAGTGGGCGGCAAACAGGTTCTCGCGCTGGTGGTCCTCCACGTCGCAATGCTCCGAGCCTGCGCGGAAGTGGTGCAGGGTGCGCAGCCAGGCGTGGTTGTCGCCGGTCTCGTCGTCGGCCTGCAGGTAGTCCTCGCGGTCGGGCGCCGCTTCGAGCCGGTCGAAGTCCAGGCCGTTCTGCGTGATCAGGAACTGCGCGTAGGCGTCGGAGAAGCCTTGCGCGGCCTGGTATTCGCGCACCGCCTGGGCGTCGGGCAGGGCCAGGCCGAAGGGATTGGGAAAGCGCACTTGCATGGAGCGGTCCTTGAAAAGGAGTGAACGGCGGCCACGCAGGCCGTGCCCGCACGATGGTGCAGGCGTTGGGCGGCAGTTTGGTGACAGTTCTGTATTGACTCACAGCCCCGCAAGCAGAGTCGGGCGAAGCGGTAGCACGCAACAACTTACCGGCAGAAATCGAAAGAGCCTTTTTCGGTACGTTTCTCAAAAAACCAGAAACGTACCGAAATTCTTTTCAAAACAACAGCCTAAGAGATTTTGAAACGCTTCGGATCACGAAGAAACCACCAGCCTCGAATGCCCCACGCCACCGCCTTTCTCCACCCGCACCTGCACGGCGATGCGCTCCTTGAGCGCCTCCACGTGGCTGATGATGCCGATCATCTTGCCGCTGTCGTTGAGCCTGTCGAGTGCGTTGAGCGCGATCTCCAGCGTGTCGGCATCGAGCGTGCCGAAGCCTTCGTCGAGGAACAGAGAGTCGATGGAGGTCTTGTGGCTGACCAGGTCGGACAGCGCCAGTGCCAGGGCCAGGCTGACGAGGAAGGCCTCGCCGCCCGATAGCGTGCGCGTGTCGCGCGGGGTGTCGCCCTGCCAGCTGTCGACGATGTCCAGTTCCAGCTCGCCCTCTGGCTTGCGGCGCAGCAGGTAGCGGCCGTGCAGGCGGGCCAGGTGGAGGTTGGCCAGGTGCAGCAGGTGGTCCAGGGTAAGGCCCTGGGCGAAGCGCCGGTATTTGTCGCCCTTGGCCGAGCCGATAAGGCCGTCCAGGTGCTGCCACAGGTCGCTGTCGCTGGCCTGGGCGGCGATGTGCTCGAACAGGGCCTGCTGGCCCTGGCGGCGGCGCTGGTCGTCGGCCAGCTGGGCACGGGTGCCGCCCAGTTGTTCGCTGAGTGCCGTATGGCGCTCCTGCAGTGTTTGCAGCAGGGCCTGTATGGCTTCGGGTGCCAGGTCGGTCAGGGCCTGGGCCTGCAGATCCGCGTGCTCGCGCTGTGCGGCTTCCAGCAGGGTAGCCGCGCGCTGTTGTGCCGCCTGCAGTTGCTGGCGCAGCGCGGCCAGGCGCTGGCGTTCGGATGCGGGCAGCAGGGCCTGCAGGAAGGCGGACTCGTCAGCAAAGGGGCTGGCGGCCAGGGCGGCCTGCCATGCGGATTCGGCCTGGGCCGCTTCCTCACGCTGGCGGGCCAGCGTGGCCTGGGCCTGTTGCTGCTGGCCTTGCAGGGCATCCTGCCGCCGCGTGAGAGCGGCGATGTCGCTGGCGCATTCGGCCAGGGCCTGCGGCAGCTGTTCCACGGGCGGCAAGGGCAGTGAAGGCGGCTCTGCCACAGCCGTATCGGCGGGATGGGGCTGCGCCGTTCTCTGCTCCTCCCACTGCGCCTCCCACTGTGTTTCCGACTGTGTTTTCCAGCGCTGCGCATCGGCCTCGGCCGCCTCGCATTCCTTGCGCTGCAAGGCCATGGATTGGGCCAGTTGCTGCAGGTCGTGCCGGGCCTGTTGCCAGTGCTGCCATTCGGCTTCGCGCGCTTCAAGCCAGGGCTGGGCGTCGTCGGGCAGGGTGTGGCCGGCCTCGCCGAGTGAGGCCTGCAACTGCGCGTTCAGCGCCTGGGCTTCGGCCTGCAGACCGGCGATGGATTGCTGCAGTTCTTCGCGGCGTGCGCTGTGGTCGGCCAGGGCCTGCTGCTGCAGCGCAAGCTGGCCTTGCGCGGTCTGCAGTGACTGGCGGCTGTGCTGGGCGGCGTCCTTGGCCTGTTGCACGGCCTGCTCGCCTTGCTCGGCGGCCTGCACGGCGCGCTTGAGCGTATCCAGCTGGCGGGCGCAGGCCTGGGCCGATGCGGCGAGGGTGTCGGCCTGTTGCCAACTGTCTGGCGCGAGTTGCAGGGGTTGCGTGAGGCCCTGCCATGTGTCGTTCCATGTGCCGTGCCAGCGTGCGATGTCTTGTTCCAGTTCGTCGGCCTGGCGCTGGCGCGCAGCCTGTGCGGCCGTGGTGGCGGCCAGCGTGGCGCGGGCGGTTTCGCCCTGGGTTTGCAGGGCGTCGAGTTCATCCTGCTTGCGGCGCAGCGCGGCTTCGGTGGCCGAGGCGTCCAGCGCTTCGTAGGCGGCCACGGCCGGGTGCTCGTGCGCGCCGCACAGCGGGCAGGGCTGGCCGGGCTGCAGGGCGTGGCGGTGCTCGGACAGGCTTTGGATGCGCTGCTCCTGCAGGAGCAGGGTCTGCTTGTCCGCGACCTGTTCCTTGACGCTCTTGTACTGCTGCCGCAGGGCTTGCAGTGATGTGTCCTGCGCTCGCGCCTGTGCCTCTCCATCGCGCAATTCCTGCTCCAGCGCAGCTTGCTGGCGCGCAAGTTCGCGGCGCTGCGCGGCCTGGGTTTCTGCCTGGCGCCACAGGTGCAGGCGGTCCTGCTCTGCCTGCTCGCGCGCGCGCAACTCGGCCATGCCGCCGCTGCCTTGAAGGCGCTGCGCCTGTTCGTCCTGCGCATGCTGCAGTGCGGCGCTGACGCGGGCCTGGGCGTCGGTGGCGGCTTGGACCTGGGCCGTGCCGGCTTCGGCGCTTTGCGCCATGCGGGCCTGTTCGGCATCCAGCTTGCGCAGGGCTTGCTGCTGGTTGGCCGCTTGCTGTTGCTGGCTGGCGCGCAGCTTGAACTGCTGGCGCCAGCTGCCCAGTCGCTCGCCCAGCAGGGCATGGGCGGCATGCTGGGTGCAGAACTGTTCCAGCGTTTGGTGCTCGGCCTGCTGGCGGGCCAGGGTGTCTTGCGCAGCCTGGGCCAGGCGGGCGGACAGGGCCTGGGCATGGCGGTGCTGCAGCAGCAGGCGGGCCTGGGTCTGCTGTTCGTGCTCGCGCAGTTGCTGCAGTTGCTGGCGGCTGTCATCGCAGGCGGCGGTGCTGCGCTGCCAGGCCTGGTGCAGCGGCTGCAGCGCCTGCGCGGGCTCGTCATGGGCCAGTCTTTCCAGTTCGGGCGTGGCCTGTTCCAGTGCCTGGGCGGCGTCTGCGCAGCCGGTGCGGGCGGCCTGCAGTGTCTGGGTGGCCTGGGCCAGTTGCTGCTGCCATTGGTGCTGGGCCTGGGCGCGCAGGTAGTCGGCCTGCAGCGTGGCCTGCTCCGTTACCAGGCTGTCGGCCTGGGCCTGCAGGGCATCGCGTGCCTCGGGCGTCAGCAACTCCACGCCATCGGCCTGGGCCTTGAGCTGGTCCAGGCGCTGGCGCGCATCGCGGGCGCGTTCGAAGACTTTCTGCGAGATGAGGCCGTAGATCTCGGTGCCTGTCAGCTCTTCCAGCAGGCCGGCGCGCTCATTGGCATTGGCTTGCAGAAAAGCCGCAAAGCCGCCCTGGGCCAGCAGCATGGACTTGGTGAAGCGCTCGAAGTCCAGGCCGGTGATGGCGGCGGTCTGCTCCAGCTTGTCGCGCGTCTGGCTGCTGAGGATGCTGCCGTCGCCCCGGGCCAGTTCCACCTTGGGCGCCTGCAGTGCGCCATCGAGCCTGTCGCGTGCGCGGCGCTGGCTCCAGAAGGCGCGGTAGACCTGCCCCTTGACCTCGAATTCGACCTCGGCCAGACAGTCGGCCGTGTGGCGCGTCATGAGGTCGTTGGCCGATGCCGAGATGTTGTTCAGCCTGGGTGTCTGGTGGTACAGCGCCAGGCAGATGGCATCGAGCAGGGTGGACTTGCCCGCGCCCGTGGCCCCGGTGATGGCGAACAGGCCGTTGCCCGCGAACGGTGCCTGCGTGAAGTCGATGCGCCATTCGCCCTTGAGCGAGTTGAGGTTCTTGAGCCGCAGCGTAAGGATCTTCATGCGCGGGCCTCCTCGCCGTGTTCGCCGGCGCCTGGCTGGGGCGCATCGAGCCCGGCCACCACTTCCTGGTAGCGCCGGGTGAGGGCCTGGGCCAGGCCGGGCTCCAGTGTTTCCAGCGCCAGGCGGCGCTCGAAGACGTCGGCGGGGCTGATCTCGTGCAGCGACTCGCCGGCGGCGGCGGCCATGCCGGCCACCGCCCGGCCGCGCTGGCGCCGCACGCGCAGCAGTTCCACGGGCAGCTCGTCGGCCAGGGCCTGCACGCGGTCGGTGAGCTGGGGCAGGTAGTCGTCCTGCTCCACCACCACCTCCAACCATACGGACCGTGCAGGGCTGCCGGCCTGGGCGGCGGCGCGCATCAGATCCGGCAAGGCGGTCAGGCTGCCTGCCACCGAGGCCATGGGCTGAAAGCAGGGAACGGGCAGCGGCGTGACGGCCTGCAGCCCTTCGGGGCCCAGGTCCACCAGCAGCATCTGCTTGGACTGGCGGGCCTCGTCAAAGCTCAGCGCAATGGGCGAGCCGCTGTAGCGGATGTGCTCCAGGCCGCCCACTTTCTGCGGCTGGTGGATGTGGCCCAGCGCCACGTAGTCGGCGGGCGGAAAGGCCGAGGTGGGGAAGGCGTCCAGCGATCCCACGTAGATCTCGCGCACGGACTCGCTGCTGCTGGCGCCCACGGTGGTGAGATGGCCTGTGGCGATGATGGGCAGGCGCTGGCCGGATGCGGCGGCCAGCGCGTCACGGCGTGCCATGGCGGCGTCGTGCACGCTGCGGTAACAGGACTCGATGGCGGCTTGCAGCGCCTGCTGCTTTTGCTCGGCGCTTTGGCCGGGCTGGCTCAGCACCAGGTCGCGCGGGCGCATGAAGGGCAGGGCGCAGACGATGCAGCCGGGCGCGGCCGGCTGCCCCGGCCGGCGCCGCAGCGGCAGCTCGACCACGTGGCTGGCCGTCTCGCCCACGGCGGCAACCACGGTGGTGTCCAGGCAGGCCAGCAGCTCGCGGTTCTCTGCCAGCGTGGCCACGGAGTCGTGGTTGCCGCCCAGCAGCAACAGGGCCACGCCCGCCGCATGCAGGCGCACCACCAGCTGGCTGTACAGCTCGCGCGCATAGCTGGGCGGCGCGCCGGTGTCGAAGATATCGCCCGCGATGAGCACGGCATCGACCGCCTGGGCATCGACCTGCTCCAGCAGCCAGTCGATGAGCGCAGCGTGCTCGGCCTGGCGGCTCTTGCCCATGAAGTGCTGGCCCAGGTGCCAGTCGGAAGTGTGAAGAAGGCGCATGGTTTCGGTATCGCGGTATCGGTCCAATGTCCGCCGGCTGTGGCGGGGGCGACAGTATGGTCGCTGGCGCGCATGGGTGACAGCAGGACGGCGTGCCGCAGCTAACATCCCGGTTCACATCAACCAAGGAGACACAGGCATGTTCAGCCACGTCATGGTCGGGGTCAACGACCTCGAAAAATCCAAGCAGTTCTACGACGCATTCCTGGGCGCGCTCGGCATTGCGCCGGGCATGGCCAACAAGAACCGCTATTTCTACCGCAGCGCGGGCGGCACGTTTGCCATTTCCACACCGATCAACGGCGAGGCTGCCTGCCACGGCAATGGCGCGACCATCGGCTTTGCGACGCAGTCGCCCGAGCAGGCCGACGCGGCCCATGCTGCCGCCGTGGCAGCCGGCGGCGTGACCTGCGAGGATCCGCCCGGCTGGCGCGAGGCTTCGCCCGGTGGCCGGCTGTACCTGGCCTATGTGCGGGATCTGGATGGCAACAAGCTGTGCCTGTTGCATCGGCCGCCGAAGGCCTGAGTTTCTGACCGTGCCGGACGGTGTTTTTTCGGCGCTGGAGCCCTGACGTCGAAACGCCAAAATGCAAACAGCCGATGTGCCATCGCTGCACTCGGCTGTTTTTATTGCGGTTGGCCAAGGTGGTGCCACGCCAGAATAATCACCATTGAAATGGCTTGAACTTGCATTTTGGGCAGTGCAATACCGTCTTGTCCCGGCCCTCCAGGAACAGCGCACCGCCCCGGAACTGGTTGATGCTCCAACTTCCACGGCTGCCATCGCTGAATGCGATTTCGCCGCTTGCATAGCAGGGCGACCAGTCTAGCGTGTAGTGCGCGTCGTTTTCGTTGGTGGTTTTTGCCTGTTGAAAATAACGGCGCACCTGGGAGATGGACAGGACAAAGTTGGCGCAACTCACCGCTGGGTCTTTTTCGATGGGCGATTTGGCCGCGTTTTCCTGGATGGTGATCTGGCTGATCTTGGGAAGTATCAGTGGGCACAGTGGCGGCTCGAACTCTGAGCCTTTTGTGCATTGATTGGCGGCGGAGGCGGTGCTAGCCATAACAACTAGCAGGGGTAAGGTTAATAGTGATCTCACCATTTTGCTGAAATCGCTTCCGTAGGATTTTTTCTAGAGACTTCTGGGTGCCTGAAAACTTCGCTCATAGATATTCTTAGTGTCAGCGTTAATTCCGCGATAAGCCACTGTAGTGCATTATTCTGCTCGCTTGTAACGGCTTGATAAGTTTTCTTTTCGTCTGGTATGTTCCCGCCACGAGGAAGTGCTTTACCTACCAATTCAATGCCAATGCTGTCTTGGTTGGCCGGAAATCGTGCTGGAACCTTTTTCAGCATCTCGCGCTTGTTCTCTTGGGTTGGATTGAAACGTTGTAACGATTTTAATTCAACTGGTGTGCATCGCTTTTCCAGTAAACAACGCGCTTTTATTTTGCCAATGTGCCATGTTTGTTTGTAGAGGGAAGCGGTTTTGATATATTGTTCCATCTTTCTCTATCAAGAAATGTGCTCCATTTGCTGATGGGTTTTTGTAACTATCAATTGAAGACTGTGCTGTCGATCCTCCAGTTTGATGAACAATGATGCCATGAATTTCTTTCATTTCACCACGTTCAATGGTGGGTGCGATGGCTGGCTTTATGAGTGAGTGGATTGCTATTCCATTTCTATCGATTATTAGCATTTGAGTACCAAAGATGTGGGCCTGATGATGGCCCATGAGTTGTTAATCAGTGATTTGCGAGATATCGTAATTGCCGTTGATATGTTAGCCATGATGAGTATTGAGTGGTTGGGTTGAATTTGTAAAATTATGCAATCCTGATCTTTTTGTCATATCTCGCAGTTTTTAGATGTTTGGGCGGCTGTTGTTGTGATCTGATATGCGAATCAGTCTGCCTGGCGGAGTAGCAACTGTCTTGGCTTATGCGGGTGATCAAGAAATTGGTCGACAACTGGACAGGCTTGGCCTCGGAAAAAGCACCACCCGGCAGGGTCAAAAAATACGCAGGCCCATACCCACTGCCCTGTACGCCATACTCCCGCCCCGATGCGCCCGCCGGGCGCTCACCCCCAAGGAGAATGCGTGCAATCAGCAAGTGACCAGTGGTTCGACGAGGCGTACTACCAGCGCTACTACTTCGACAAGAAGACCAGCGTGGTCGATACCGAGCATGTGAACCGGCTGGGCGCTTTCGTCTGTTCCTACCTGAGTTATGTGCGCGTGCCCGTGCGCCGCGTGCTGGATGTCGGCTGCGGCATCGGTCTGTGGCGCGAGGCGGTGCAGCGCCACTTCCCCGGTGCCAGCTACCACGGCGTGGAGTTCAGCGAGTACCTGTGCGGACGCTTCGGTTGGGAGCGCGGCTCGGTGGTGGACTATGCGGCGCATGATCCTGCAGAGCCCTTCGATCTGGTGATCTGCCAGGGCGTGCTGCCCTATCTGAGCCCGCCGGATCTCAAGCGCGCGCTGGCCAATCTGGGGCGGTTGAGCCGAGGCGGTCTGTATGTGGAGGCGGTGGCGCGCGAGGATTACGAACGCGGCGTGATCGATGAGGATCTGACCGATCCGCGCCTGTTCCGCCACCGGGCCGATCTGTACCGGCGCGGGCTGGCCGAGCATTTCAAGGAACTGGGCGGCGGCGTGTGGCTGAGCCGCCGCGCCGAGCTGCCGCTGTTCGAGCTGGAAAGCGTGGGATGAGCCTGGAAATGTCAGCTGTGCCTGCTTCGGCGCAGGATGCCTGCGTGCCTCTGTCCTATCTGCGCGGCGTGGACTCCGGCGTGGCGCCGCATGCAGTCTCGCGGCTGCGCACGCAGCGGCTGGCGCGCAGCACGCGGCCGTTTCTGTCGCGCGGCGGGCCGCGCGGTGAGCGCTGCGAGGGTTGCCGGCTGCGGCCTTCGCACTGCCTTTGCGCGCTGCGTCCCATGCTGCCGACGCGGGCGGGCTTTTGCCTGTTGATGCACGATGCCGAGCCGCTCAAGCCCAGCAACACGGGCTGGCTGATCGCCGATGTGGTGGAGCAGACGCACGCCTTCGGCTGGGCGCGCACCGAGGCTGATGCGGGCCTGCTGGCCTTGCTCGATGATCCGCAGTGGCAGCCCTATGTGGTGTTTCCCGGTGAGTTCGTGGAGCCGCCGCAGCGCGTGGTGCATACGCTGCCGGCGCCCCGAGCCGGGGTCGAACCGAACCAAGGCCGGCGCCCGCTGTTCATCCTGCTGGACGCGACTTGGCCCGAGGCGCGCAAGATGTTCCGCAAGAGCCCTTACCTGGACCGCTTTCCGGTGCTGAGCCTGCACCCGGACCAGGTGTCGCAGTACCGTCTGCGCCGCTCGCAGCGCGAAGACCATTTCTGCACCAGCGAAGTGGCGGCCCTGTGCCTGGAGCTGACGGGCGACGTGGGTGACCGGCGTGCGGGCCGTGCGCTGGAGAGCTACCTGGCGGTGTTCACCGAGCACTATCTGCGCGCCAAGAACCAGCAGCCGGTGCAGGCAGGCAGTGACGCGCGCCGTGGTCTGCAGGACGCGATCTCTTCCGTTTGTCCGCCTGCTTGTTAAAAACGATAGCGGAAGAAGCTGGTGTTCATTGGGATTGGTGGCGTTTTGTTCCAAATTGTTGACGGCGCATCCAACTCCCCTTGCCCTGTGTTCGCCAGTGGCTCATCAGGGCGGCGCAGGGCGGCGTGAGGCCGGGTACAGCAGCGCCGGCGGCAACTTCCTGTTACGTTCCGGCCGCGGTGCGCTGCCCATACTCGCGGCGTGCGATGAGAGGTGGACAGACGGCGGGGCGGGGCGACCCAGGACTTCAGGCCGAATGTCCATCGAACCTGGCCCGCAGGCGGTGATGGCTAAAATCGGATTTCGCTGAAATTCATCAGCCATTGCCCTGCACTGCAAGGCATGTTCGTGCACGCAGGGCCGCCCGTAGAGACGGCCCGCATCCTCCAGGTGCGCCGCAGCCGCGGCTCGCGGATTGCTGGTCACAGCATCCGCCGGGAACCTTGGGGCGTGCCGTCTCTCTTATCGCGCTGGACCATGCGTTGCGACCCTCCCGGGGACGGCTGCGCCATGTCCGCGTGCTCCATTTTTCATGGGGTTTGTTCATGGCCCGGGGCGTATGCCCCGGCGTTGGAAAGGTGTCCGGTTTTGGTGGTCAAGGATTTCAAACTGCACTACAACCCCGCCCTTGACGGGCTGCGGGGCGTGGCGATCCTGTTGGTGATCTTGTCGCACTCCCATGCGCCTTTGTTCGATGGCGCATTCTTCGGGGTGGACCTGTTCTTCGTGCTCAGCGGCTATCTGATCACCTCGCTGCTGCTGATGGAGAACGAATCCGAAGGCCGCATCGGCTTCTGGCGCTTTTACCGCCGCCGCTTCTATCGCCTGATGCCGGCGCTGGCCCTGTTCCTGGGAGCGTACTGCATCTTCGCGCCCTTTCTGTGGCCGGACCTGAATGACATCTACACCGATGCGCTGGTCTCCATCCTTTATCTGGCCGACTACGGCATCGCCTTCTTCGACAGCCCGGACACGCTGCTGCACATGTGGTCGCTGTCGGTGGAGGAGCATTTCTACCTGATCTGGCCGCCGCTGCTGGTGCTGCTGCTGCGCTTTTCCAAGCCGGGTCGTCTGTGGCGCCCGATTGCCCTGCTGTGGGCGCTGAGCTGGCTGTGGCGCGTGTACTGGGTGGACCAGGGCCAGCACTTCTATGAGATCTTCTTTCGCTTCGACACCCGTGCCTCGGGCCTGTTCGCCGGTGCGCTGCTGGCGGCGGTGATGATCGAGCGGCCCGACTTCATCGCTGCACTGAAGGCGCGCATGCACCACGCCATGTGGGTGCCACTGGCCGTGCCGCTGTTGATGGCGCTGCAATGGGACAACCAGGACGCCATGGTCTGGGGCATCACCGTGGTGGAATGCGCCGCCGTGGTGCTGCTGGTGGCGGCAAGCCAGGGCTCGGGCCTGGTCTTCGACATGCTGTCGTCGCCCACGCTGGTGAAGCTGGGCCGCCTGTCCTATGGCGTCTACCTCTGGCACTACCCGGTGGTGCGCTATCTGCGCGCCGACTTCTCGTGGCCCGTGGTGGTGGCGCTGGGCCTGGCGATCTCGGTGGCGCTGTCGGCGCTGTCGTTCTACACGATCGAGCGCTGGGCGCTGCGCATGCGCGATGGCGAGCGCAAGGGCGGCGAGCGCCAGCCCCAGGCGCAGCCGGCCTGAATGCCGGCAGCGCGCCGAAAGCAAAAAAGGGAACGTTGGCACGTTCCCTTTTTTTGTGGGTGAAGGAGACCTGCTGCGCTCTCAGAACCCTGAGCCGGGCTGGGACAGGTACTGCAGTTCCTCGGCCGTGCTGGTGCGGCCCAGGATGGCATTGCGGTGCGGAAAGCGGCCGTAGCGCACGATGACGTCGCGGTGCCGGTGGGCGTAGTCAAGGGTGCCGGCGAGGAACTCGCGCACGCCCTCGCCGCCAGCGTCACCGGCCTGGTCGGCCAGGGCCTGGAAGGCAGCCACGCTGCGGTCCTGCAGGGCCAGGTCTTCGGCATGCTCCAGCGGCAGGTAGCAGAAGATGCGCGCCACGGCAGGCAGGTCGGCATGCCGGTCATGGCCCAGGGCGATGCCATCCAGCGCCAGTTGCAGCGCCTGCGGGTCGCCTGCAAAGCTGCGTGCCGTGCCCCGGAACAGGTTGCGCGTGAACTGGTCCAGCAACACGATCAGCGCCAGCCGCCCCAGCGCCGTGTCGGCCCAGCCGTCCAGTTGGCCGGCCAGCGCATCTTCGACCAGGGCGCCGAAGCGCTCGCGGATCTGGTCGTCAGTGGCATCGGACTTGATGAACCACAGGTTCTTGCAGGCCAGGGCGCCCTCGTTGTCGGGATGCGCGGAGCCCAGCCAGTAGCTGAGCACGTCGGCGATGCGCGGGTCTGCGGCGTGAGAAGGGGCAATGCTTGTCATCGGTGGCCAGGCTCTTGTCGGATGAGGAAGCCTTCGATTGTGCAGGCGGTGGCGTACCGCCCTTGTGGATGGCGGTTTTGCGCAGATGAAGCACAGCTTGTGCAAATGTTTTTCAATAGGATGTACACAGGTTTTTCAAGAGAAATTACCGGTGTTATCCACAGATTGGTATTCGGATTTCATTGCTGGCGCCTGTCAATCAGGCACTCATGAATTCAAGATTTCGCGTGGCAATGTTGCGAAAGTCCCCGGAGATGCGCGCATCCTGCGCCACGGTCTGCCAGAAGCGGCGTGCCAGCGCCTGGGCATGCGGCCATTCGGCCAGCGTGGCGGCCGTGGGGCGCTGGGGCTGGGCGCCGAAGTCGCGCTCCACGATCTCGCCGTTGATGGGCATGTAGAGCATGGGCAGCATGTCGTAGGTGGGCGACAGCGCCCAGTCGCCATGGGGCTGCGGCAGCACGAAGGAGATGTTGCCGTAGTGCCGGTCGGTGTTGGCGATGAGCTGGCCGTAGGCTTCGAGCAGGCGCAGGCTGCGCGCGTCGGCCTCGGTGATGAGGCCGCGTGCGGCCAGTCGGTTGGCCGTGGCTGCCCAGTTGTCCACCTCGCCGACGTACTGGGCATTGAGCACCTGCAGGGACACCATGCCGATGCGTCCAGGGTTGCTGCCCGGGTGGGCCTGTGAGACTGGCACATCGCCCGGCACAACGCTTGGCACATCGCCCGGCGCCGGCTGGCTGCGGTCGAAGCGCTCCGATTCGAGGAACGCGCGGCCGCCATCGAGGAACAGCCGCGTGCGCGCTGCGGGCAGGCCGTCTTCGGCCAGGGTCTGCAGTGCCAGGTGCTCGCAGACCAGCAGGTCGCGGATGCGCTGCTCGGCCGGCGCGTTGCCTGCCGGGGAGAACTTGACGATGACGCTGCGTCCGGCCGTGATGCAGCAGAACTTGGGCTGCTCGCCGCCCGCCGACGAGCCCGGATGCGTGCCCTGCATGGCCTGCATGGCCAGGCGCGGATAGTCGGCCGCAGAGGCGGCGCGCAGCGTGCGCGCGGGCAGGGAGTGAAAGCGCTCGAAGGCGGCTTCGCCCACGATGAGGTTGCCCGGCAGGTCTTCGCCAAAGCGGGCCAGGGCGCGCAGCACATCGTCCTCGCCCCACTGGCGCGGGTCGCCGCCCAGCTGTAGTTCGGGGTGGCTGTGCGCAAAGCTGCGGCCGATGAAGCCCTGGGGCCGCATGTCGTCCAGGAACCAGGGCAGGCCGTCGTGCTGCTCGCTGAGGCCGTCGGCCTCATCCACCCAGAAGCCGCCGCCGTGCAGGGCGATCATGCGGCCGAAGGGTGATGCATGGCCTTCGGTGTCCACGCGCATGATGGCCACCTCGGCGCCCACGCCCGCCACCTGGCGCGGCAGCACATAGCGCTGCGTGCGCGCCGCCCCCACCTTGCGCACCTGGCCCGACTGGATCAGCGGTGCCAGCGCGCGCGACACCGTGGGCTGGCTCACGCCCAGCATCTGCTGCAACTCGCGCGCCGCCAGCGCACCGCCCTGGCGGCGCAGTGCTGCCAGCACCTGCAGGGAGAGGTCTTCAGTGGCCATGGGGAATCAATTCATGAATGGATGAAACAAGGGGTTAATTTATTGAAAATCAAGGATTTATGCAAATCCGTGAATGGATATATGAATAGATAAAAAAACCGCGCCCAAGGGCGCGGCAAAGCTGGATTTCGCGGGGGCTTGCAGGTCTGCGAATCACGATCACAGCCTGTGAAACTGGCGTGCTCCAACTCAGAGACGCCGAGCAAGAGCCGCCTCGCGGCGGGGGCGCCTGGCCGAGGGCGTCGTCCCCTGGGGGAAGCGGCGCCAGCCGCTCAGGGGGTCAGAAATTGTGAGTGATACCCAGGCTGATGCCGCTGGCGCGTGTCTTGTTGCCTGCGCCCTGATATCCGTTCTTCCACTTGGTCGTGTCCAGCTCCAGGAACAGGCTGGTGCGCTTGGACAACTGGTAGTCCACGAAGCCGATCAGGCGCTGGAAGCCGTCGTCGCCCTGGCCCGTGCGCTCGCGGTCCACCTTGTAGTAGCCGCCGTTCAGGCCGATGACGGGCGTGACGGCGTAGCGCGCGCCCAGGGCCAGGATCTTGTTCGTGGTTTTCGCGGTGTCGCTGGTCTCGGCCTTGTTGCGGCCGTAGTTGAGCATCAGGCGCAGGTCGCCACGGCTCCAGGCGCCACCGATGTTGGCGGCGTCCAGCGTGCGTCCGCTGGCGTCGTGGAACTGGGTGTAGGCGCTGGTCAGCACCAGGTCGTCCTGGCGCCAGTCCAGGCCCAGGCCGCGCGTGTCCAGGCGCGAGGCCGACACGCCGGTCTCCCCGAAGCTGTACATGGCGCGCGCCGTGAGGCCTCCAAAGCTGCCCGAGTACTTGATGGAGTTGTTGACGCGGTTGGAGCCCACCTTGGTGTTGGTGGCGCCCCATTCGTTGTTGAGGCCGTGGCCCGTGAGGCTGGTGACCTGGATGTTGGGGTTCAGGCCCGCAAAGCGCAGGGCGATGGGATCGACCAGGCCCACGGAGTCGGAGATCAGCGTGTTCTGCCGGCCAGCCGTGACCGCGCCCCAGTGGCCGGCTAGGCCCACGATGGCCGCCCGGTCGAAGGTGCCGGCCACGCCGCCGATGCCGCCCACGTCGGCGCCCAGCGTGGATTCGAGGTTGAAGATGGCGCGCAGGCCGCCGCCCAGGTCCTCGCTGCCGCGTATGCCCCAGCGGCTGGTGGGACCCACGCCGCTGTTGACCGAGCCCATGCTGCCCGCAGCCGGCGCATTGGCGCCCGACAGGCCGCTTTGCGCGCGCACCGACACGTCGATGATGCCGTACAGGCTCACGCTGCTGGTGGACTGCGCCAGGGCGGGGCCGGCCGCGCAGCCTGTGGCCAGCAGGGCGAGGGCGAGGGCGATGTTGTTCTTCTTCATGGTGTCTCCTTGATTTCTTCTGGAATGCGGGAACTTTGCGAGCGGCCGAGTTTCCGTATGGGAGCCGGTACTGCCTATGTCCGGCGGGCACTAGCTGCTATGTCGTTTCGTTCTCGAAGTGGCTGCGCGCAGGTGCCGGGCAACACCCACTGCCGGGACAGGGAATAGCCCCTGGCGGGACAATGTCGCTCTCAAAAAACATAGCGCCATGCGTATGGCATGCATGGCGCTTCAGGGTTTCGTGTCGGGCTTTCTGAGGCTTGTGCTGTCGTGATGAATCGCCGCTTTTTGTTGATGGTCGTGGCAGCGGGCTGGAGCCTGGCCGCGACCGGATGTTCGGGAAAGTCCGGACCTGGGAATGTCTCGGTTTCGCGGCAAAGGCTGCAGGAGGTGGTGGCCCAGCGCTTTCCCCGGCAGTTCCCCGTGGCCGGCATGCTGCAGCTCAAGCTGCATTCGCCGGTGCTGGGATTGCTGCCCGAGCGCAACGCGCTCAATGCGGTGCTGCAGGCCGATCTGTCGGGGCCCGTGCTCAAGCAGGGCTATGGCGGCCATCTGAACCTGGACTTCGCGCTGCGCTACGAGCCCACGGACCGCACGCTGCGCGCCCACCAGATCAAGGTCAACAGCCTGGTCATCAACGACCTGGCGCCCGCCATGAGCGACATGCTCACCACCTACGCCAGCGCGCTGGCCGAGCAGGCGCTGGGCCAGCTCGTGCTCTACCAGCTGCAGGACAAGGAACTGGCCCTGATGGACTCGCTGAACATGGAGCCCGGCGCCATCACGGTGACGCCGGACGGCCTGAGCGTGGCCCTGGTCCAGAAGCCCGTCGCGCCGCGCTGAGCGCAGCGGCGCGCCTTTGTCCTTCCCTTCGCCCGCGCCTCAGTCCGCGCGGATATTGGCGGCGCGAATCACCTCGCCCAGCTCGGCGCTCTCGGCCTGAATGAAGGCGCCGAACTCGGCCGGCGTGCCGCCCATGGGCGATGCGCCGATGTCGGCCAGCTTCTGCTGCACGGCGGGCTGGGCCAGGCTCTTGTTCAAAGCCTGGTTCAGCGCCTGCACCACGGCCGGCGGCGTGCCGGCCGGCGCCACCAGGCCCCACCACACGGTGGCCTGCACATTCACGCCCAGCGAACGTGCCGTGGGCACGCCCGGCAACAGGCGCGAACCATTGTGGTTGAGCACCGCCAGGGCGCGCAGCGCGCCGCTGCCCACATGGCCTGCCACCTCCAGCGGGTTGATGGCCATGAAGTCCAGCCGCCCGCCCAGCAGGTCGGTCACGGCGGCCGAGCCGCCCTTGTAGGGGATGTGCACGGCCTGGAAGCCGCCTGCGCGCTCCAGTAGGGCGCTGGCCATGTGGCCCGAGCTGCCCACGCCAGCCGTGCCATAGGACAGGGCGCCGGCCTTGGCCTTGCCGGCGGCGATCAGCTCGGCCAGGTTCTTGTGGGGCGACTTGGCGTTGACCACCACGACCAGCGGCGCCTCGCCGATGCGGCCCACCGGGATGAGGTCCTTGAGCGGATCGAAATTGAGCTTGGCGTACAGCGCCTTGTTGGTGGTCAGCGTGTTGGATGCCGTCAGCAGCAGGTAGCCGTCGGCCGCGCCGCGTGCCACCGCGCCCATGCCGATGTTGGTGCCGCCGCCGGGCTTGTTGTCCACCACCAGGGACTGGCCCAGCAGCTCGGCCATGGGCGGCGTGACCAGGCGCGTGATGATGTCCACGCCGCCGCCGGGCGAGTAGGGCACGACCACGGTCACGGGGCGCTCGGGGTAGCCGGCCGCTGTGGCGACCAGGGGCAGGGCCGCCCAGGCGGCGGCGGTGGTGCCGAGCAGGGCCAGCGCGTGGCGGCGGGTGGAATGTCTTGTCATGCATGTCTCCGTTGATTGTTATGGCCCGGCGGCAGGGCCGGGTCCGCCATTATTTAGCGTGCCAAGCATGGCTGGGCGCCGAACGTTACGATGCAGCGGCCATCGATTTCTTGGCGAACCCGTCCAGCCCTCAAGGTGCCCCATGACTTCACAGAATCCGCTTTCCGCCTTTTCCGTCACGCGCAAGTGGCCGGCCACGCAGCCGGACCGCATCCAGCTGTATTCCCTGCCCACGCCCAACGGCGTCAAGGTGTCGATCGCTCTGGAGGAGATGGGCCTGCCGTATGAGGCGCACCGCGTGGGCTTCGAGAGCAATGACCAGCTCTCGCCCGAGTTCGTGGACACCTTTCCCAACAACAAGATCCCGGCCATCCTGGACCCGCAAGGCCCGGGCGGGAAGCCGCTGGCGCTGTTCGAATCGGGCGCCATCCTGGTCTACCTGGCCGAGAAGACCGGCAGCCCGCTGCTGCCCGCCGACCCGGCCGCGCGCTATGAAACGCTGCAGTGGCTGATGTTCCAGATGGGGGGCGTCGGCCCCATGTTCGGCCAGCTGGGGTTCTTCCACAAATTCGCGGGCAAGGACTTCGAGGACAAGCGTCCGCGCGACCGCTACGTGAACGAGTCCGTGCGCCTGCTGGGTGTGCTGGAGCGCCGCCTGGCCGGCCGCGCCTGGGTGATGGGCGAGCAGTTCACCATTGCCGACATCGCCCTGTGGCCCTGGGTGCGCAACATGGTGGTGGAGCAGGGCTACAACGCGGCCGAACTGCTGGGCTGGGAGCGCTTTCCCGAGCTGCAGCGCGTGCTGGCCGCCTTCGTGGCGCGCCCGGCCGTGCAAAAGGGCCTGGTGACGCCGCCGCGCAACTGACCCGGCGGGCGTTGCATTCCTGGGCCGCACTGTCCCAGCCATGGTGGCTTTCAAAACCGGCGCGGGGGCCGCATCTGTCCGAGAATGCAGCGCCCCCCTTTTTCTTGCGGGCGCAGCCTCACAGGAGCCACGATGACCGCAGCCACCACCCCCGTCCTCCAGAGCCAGCCGCTGGGCCCGCTGTGGCCCACCATGGACCCCTTCCTGTTCTGTGCCCACCATGACGATGCCTATCCGCCCAGCGATGGCCGCCTGGGCGTGCAGGCCGTGGACCTGGAAGGCCGCCAGATGGGCAGCGACTTCAGCCGCAAGGACGGCTTTTCCATGTACCACGGCGATGGCGTGCCGGGCTTTCCCGGCCACCCGCACCGCGGCTTCGAGACCGTGACCCTGGTGCGCAAGGGCCTGATCGACCATTCCGATTCGCTGGGCGCAGCCGCGCGCTTTGGCGGCGGCGACGTGCAGTGGCTGACGGCCGGCAAGGGAATCCAGCATTCGGAGATGTTCCCGCTGCTCAACAGCGACGCGCCCAATCCGCTGGAGCTGTTCCAGATCTGGCTGAACCTGCCTGCGCGCTCCAAGATGGTGGAGCCGCACTTCACCATGTTCTGGAACGAGCGCATCCCGCGCCTGGAGCACGCAGACGCCGCAGGCCGCAGGACCGTGGTCACCGTGGTGGCAGGCAGCCTGCCCGGCACGGCGGCCGCCCTGCCGCCGCCGCCCGAATCCTGGGCCTCCCAACCCGAGGGCGACGTGGCCATCTGGACGCTGCGCCTGGAGCCCGGCGCACGCTGGACGCTGCCGCGCGCAGCCGGCGCGGACACGCAGCGCATGCTGTATTTCTTTGCGGGCCAGGCACTGCAGGTCGGGCCCACGGCGCTGGCCCAGCATGCGGCCCTGCATGTGGATGCCACGCAGGACTGGGAACTGCACAACAGCGGCGCCGACGCCGTGGAATGCCTGGTGCTGCAGGGCCGCCCCATCGGCGAGAGCGTGGCGCAGTACGGCCCCTTCGTGATGAACACGCAGCAGGAAATCATGCAGGCCATGCAGGACTACCGGCGCACCCAGTTCGGCGGATGGCCCTGGGCCGAGCAGGACCCGGTGCATGGCGCAGAGAACCGGCGCTTTGCGCGCTACCCGGGCGCTGCGGCCGAGGAGCAGCCGCCGGCCGCCTGAGTCCGGTCAGGCCGCGTCAGGCCGTGTCAGGCCGTGTCTGCGGGCGGATGAAAGCTGGCCGGCGCGGGCGTGCGCCCCAGCTCCTTGAGGATCTTCAGCGTGATGGCCATGCCGGTGTTGCCTGCGGGCACGCCGGCATAGACGGCGGTCTGCAGCAGCACTTCGCGGATGGTGTCCAGGTCCAGCGGCGCGGCCTCGGCATCGGCCGGGTCGGCCAGCAGGCCCGTGCGGATGTGCAGCTCGAACTCTTCCCAGCGGCCCATGGAGGCCGTGATGGCCAGCACCATGATGCGGCGCGTGCGGCGCTCCAGGCCAGGGCGGCTCCAGATGCCGTCCCAGGCGTAGGCCGTGATCATGCGCTGGAACTCCACATTCAGTTCGTTGGCGCGCGCCACGGATTGGTCCACCCATTCATCGCCCAGCACGCGGCGGCGGTTGGCAAGGCCGCGCTGCAGGGCGTTGGCGGAAGATTCGGTCATGGCGGGGGTTCCTGTGTCAAGCATGGGAATGGGCATGGGCATTGGCGTGGGTCTGCGGCGCTGCCAGCAGCGCCAGGCATGCATCATGCGATGCCTGCACGGCGCGGGCCGGGTCGCAGGCCCGGGCCAGCGCATCTTGCAGCGCCTGCAGGGCCGCTGCGTCCAGCCGGGGCGCGGCCCATTCGGCCAGCAGCAGGCGCAGCTCGCGCCCCTGCTCCAGCGCCTGCGGGGCCAGCAGCTCCACGGCGGCCAGGGCCTCGGGCTTGCCTGTCCAGGGTGCCATGGCGTGCACGCAGGCCTCTGAAAACACCAGTCCGTGCAGGCCCCGCACATGGCCCAGCATGCGCTGCGGATGCACCTGCAGCGACTGCGCGGCCTGGCGCAATGCGGCGGCTGCGCCATGCACATGGCGCCACAGGTCGGGCCAGTGCGCGACCTCGGCCTGCCACTCGCCCAGCGCGCGCTCATGGGCCTGGGCCATGCAGCCCAGCAGCAGGGACGCGAACTGGGGCACGGCCTGGGCCTGTGCCACCGCCTGCATCAGGTGCACGGGATTGCGCTTGTGCGGCATGGCGCTGGAGGTGCTGCCGCGCGGCGCCTCGCTGACTTCGCCCACCTCGTACTGCGCCATCAGCGACCAGTCCTTGGCCAGCTTGGCCAGGCTGCCGCCGCATACGGCGGCCTCCATGGCCAGGCGCATCCAGTCGTCGCGCTGGGTATGCCAGCTGCGGCCGCAGGCCGACAGGCCCAGGCGCCGGGCCAGTGCCTGCTCCACCTCGGCACGGTGGCTTCCCAGCACGGCGCCATTGCCCACGGCGCCGCCCAATTGCACGCACAGCGCAGCGGTGGCAAGCCTTTCAAACTGTTCGATGCTGCGGCCCACGGCGGCAGCCGACTGCGCGCACTTGAAGCCGAAGCTGGTGATCTGCGCGGGCTGCAGCAGGCTGCGCGCCAGCATGGGCGTGGCCGCGTGCGTGCGGGCCAGGGCCTGCAGTGCGGACTGCAGCGCGTCCAGCTCGGCCAGCAGCGCCTGCAGGGCCTGCTGCGTGAGCAGGGCCTGCGCCGTGTCCACGGCGTCCTGCGTGGTCGCACCCCAGTGCAGCCAGGGCAGGCCTTCCGGGGCGTGGGCCTGCAGCCACTGCTGCAGCGGCCGCACCACGGCCAGGCCCAGCGCGCCGCTGGCGCGTGCCTGCTCCACCACGCCTTCGCACGTGAGCGGCGCCTGCGCGCAGGCGCGCGCAATGGCCTCGGCGGCCGGGCGCGGCACCAGGCCGCAGTCGGCCTGGGCCTGGGCCAGCGCGCTCTCGAAGCGCAGCAGCGCGTCCAGCCAGCGCGCGTCTGCAAACCAGTGGCCGCTGTCGGCGGGGCCCAGATAGTCCTTCACCAATGACATGCTGTCCTTGCCGGTCTCAGGCCGTGGCGCCCGAGGCCTTGATCACGGCGGCCCACTTGGCGCTCTCCACCTGGATGCGGGCCGCGTACTGCGCGCCGTCGCCCAGCAGCGGCACGGCGCCCTCGATGCCCAGGCGCGACTGAAAGGATTCGGCAGACGCCACCTTGAGGATGTCGCGCCCCAGCGCGCGCACCGTCTCGGCAGGCGTGCCCTTGGGCGCGAGGATGCCGTAGGTCAGCGAGCTCTCGAAGTCGGCCAGCGCACGCACGCCGGACTCGGCCACCGTGGGCACGTCGGGCAGCTGGGGCTGGCGTTTGGCGCCGGTCACGGCCAGGGCGCGCAGCTTGCCGGCCTTCACCAGGGCCATGGCCGCGGGAATCACGCCAAAGCTGAAGTCCACATTGCCGCCCACCAGGTCGGTCAGCGACGGGGCCGTGCCCTTGTACGGCACGTGGATGGCCTTGGCGCCCAGCGCGTGGGCGAACATCTCGCCCGTCAGGTGGCCGCCCGTGCCCGAGCCGCTGGAGGCGTAGTTCATCTCGCCGCTGCGCTTGCGCATCTGCTCGGCCAGATCGGCCACGCTGCGCACGGGCGAGGAGGCCGGCACGACCAGCAGCAGGGCCGACGAGGCGAACATGGCCACCGGCTGCAGATCGGTGGCCGCATTGAACTTGAGGCCCGGATACAGCGAGGGATTGATGGACACCGTGCCCGTGTGGCCCAGCAGCCAGGTGCTGCCGTCGCCGGCCGCACGCACCACGGCTTCCGTGCCCAGGTTGCCGCCCGCGCCGGCCTTGTTCTCCACGATCATCCCGTAGCCGAAGGACTCGTTGAGGCCATGCGCCATCTGCCGCGCAAACACATCGTTGCCGCCGCCCGGCGCAAACGGCACCACCAGGCGGCTGCCGCGCTTTTGGGCCCAGGCCGGCAGCGCACACGCGGCCAGCGCGGCGGCGGCGGTGGACAGCCACATCCGGCGCGGCAAAGAGGTCTGAGAGGCTTGAGCGGGTTGAGAGGTGAGCCGGGAATCCATGCGTCTGTCTCCTGAAATAGTCGTTGTCACGCAGTGTGGTGCAGCGCAGCCTGGGAAAACAGCAGTTGCATCTGCGTTGTGATTCAAGAAAATGTGTGAAATGGACGTGAGATACATACACAATTTCTTGAGAGTGGTGGACACCGGCTCCATGTCCGAAGCCGCTCGCCAGCTGGACCTGAGCCCCTCGGCCATTGCCCAGCAAATGCGCGTGCTGGAAGGCGAGCTGGGTGCGCCGCTGCTGGTGCGCCATGGCCGCAGCGTGCGCGCCACCGAGGCGGGCGAGCGGCTGTTCGAGCGTGGCCGCCAGCTGCTGCAGGACTTCGAGGGCCTGCGCGAATGGGTGGCCTCGGACGCGGACGGCGGCGAGCTGCGGCTGGGCACCGTGAACACGGCGCTGCACGGCTTCGTGCCCGCCGTGATGCGGGCCTTCGTGGCGCGCCACGCCGAGGTGCGCATCAGCGTGCGCGCCGGCCTCACGCCCGAGCTGTACACGGCCCTGGTCCAGTCCGAGCTGGACGTGCTGAGCTGCCTGCAACCCTCGTTCGACCTGCCCAAGACCGTGTGCTGGGCCGAGCTGCGCCAGGAGCCTTTGGTCGTGCTGTGCCGCGCCCGGGATGCGCAGCAGGACCCGCTGGCCCTGCTGCGCACCCGGCCCCTGGTGCGCTACGACCGCTCCCTGGCCGGTGGCCGGCTGGCCGACCGCTACCTGCGCGCCCAGGGCATTGCGCCGCTGGAGCGCATGGAACTGAACTCGGTGCTGGCCGTGGCCATGATGGTGGACCAGGGCCTGGGCGTGGGCCTGGTGCCCGACATAGGCCCCGTGCTCTCCCAGGGCCGCGACGTGCGCGTGCTGGCGCTGCCCGAGCAGGGCGCTGCTGCGGACGGCGTCGGCTCCCGCCCCGCCGATGCGCGCAAGGTGGGCCTGCTGTGGCTCAACACCTCGGCCCGCGCGCGCTGGGCGCGCAGCCTGCTCGAATGCGCGCGCGAGTGCCTGGCTTGAGGTCGGGCGGCCGGTGAACCCACGGCCGCGACGCTGGAATGCCCCAGGTCGCCGACAATGGCAGCTTTGCGCGGCGCGCCTTCTGCGCTGCGGTTTTCCAAGGCCTTTGCCATGAACATCACCAAAGACACCGCCGTCACCATCAACTACAAGATCACCGACAAGCTGGGCAAACTGCTCGACAAGGGCGACGTGGCCTATCTGCACGGCGGCTACGACAACATCTTCGCCAAGGTGGAAGCCGCCCTGGACGGCAAGGCCGTGGGCGACACGCTGACCGTGGACCTGGCCGTGGAAGACGCCTTCGGCGCGCGCGACGAGAGCCTGACCCGCACCATCCCCAAGGGCGAGTTCCCGCCCGGCGTGAAGGTCGGCGGCCAGCTGCGCGGCACCGATGACCAGGGCCAGCCCCAGATCTACCACGTGGTCAAGATCAAGGGCCCCGTGGTGCTGCTGGACGGCAACCACCCGCTGGCCGGCATGGCGCTGCACTTTGCCTGCAAGGTCACCGAAGTGCGCGCGGCCAAGCCCGAGGAAATCGAGCACCGTCACGTGCACGGCGGCCACGGCCACCACCATTGAGAGGCAGGGCCGGGATACACCCGGTCCGCACGGCCCCGCAAAGCACAAAGGCCGCCTGGCATGCCCGGCGGCCTTTGTGTTTTCCGACTAGACCGCCTCCAGCGCCAGCAGCGCCGTGGCGGTGTTGGAGATCGGTATGTGGTAGTTGCCGTGCACGCGCCGCACGCCGGGCGCAGCCGCGGACAGGGCGCCGCGCATGGCCAGCCACATCAGCAGTTCCACGCCCTGGGTGCCGGTCTTTTCCACCAGTTCATGCATGCTGAACTGCGTGGCCCATTCGGGATTGGTGGCCATGCTTTCAAGGAACTGCAGGTCGAAGGCCTTGTTGATGAAGCCCGCGCGCTCGCCATCGAGCTGGTGCGACAGGCCTCCTGAGGCAATGACGGCCACGCGCTGGTCGCTGTTCCAGCGCGCAATGGCCCGGCCCACGGCCTGGCCCAGCGCATGGCAGCGGCGCGCCGAGGGCAGCGGGAACTGCACGGTGTTGATGCACACCGGCACGACGGCCACAGGGCAGTCGCCCTCGGGCCAGAACAGCTTGAGCGGCAGCGTGCAGGCGTGGTCCACCAGCATCTCCTGGCAGCTGACCACGTCGAAATCCTCGCCCACCAGGGACTCGATCAGGTGCCATGACAGCTCCGTGTGGCCGCGCAGCGGTGCCAGCGTGGGAATGCCCCAGCCTTCGTCGGCGTTGCAGTAGCGCTCGGCCGCGCCCACGGCGAAGGTGGGCATCTTGTCGAGGAAGAAGTTCAGGCCGTGGTCGTTGTAGAACATCACCACCACGTCGGGGCGCTGCGCGGCCAGCCATTCGCGGATGGGCGGGAAGCCGTCGAAGAAGGGCTTCCAGTAGGGCTCGTTCTGCAGGCCCTTGTGGATGGCGTTGCCGATGGCGGGAATGTGCGAGGTGCCGAGGCCGCCGATGAGATGTGCCATGGTGGGTGTCTCCTGTGCTGTGTCTTGCGTGTGGGCTGCGGCGGGGCTCAGGCGTGCGAGCGCAGCAGGGCCTGGAATTCGGCCTTGGTCATGCCGGTCTGCTGGGCGCCTATGTCCTGCATGTCCAGGTGAAAGATGCCGGCCAGCTTGGCCAGGTAGTAGGCGTTGCCGCCGGCCGCGATCATCTGCAGCACGTTGCGGGCGCGCACGGCATCGGCCTGCTCCTGGTTCAGCCCGTAGCTGCGCATATAGGCCTCCTCGTCGGCCAGGAAGGCCTGGCGGTTGGCCAGCTCGTTGAAGGAAAAGCACATGCTGTTGAGCGCATAGCCCTTGCGGGCCTGCCTGCCATCGAACAGGGTGGTGCCGGGAATCTGCGGCTGATCGGCCATGTTTTGTCTCCGGTATTTGCGTTGGATCAGCGGCAGTGTCCGGCCCGCGTTGCCAAAGATAAAGCGGCGGCCAATCATGGAATGCATGAGACAAATCGATGGATCGCAGCTCGATGGCAGGCTGCTGCAACTGCTGCTGGCCGTGCTGGAGACCGGCAGCGTCACGGCGGCGGCGCAGCGCCTGGGCGTGACGCAATCGGCCGTCAGCCATCTGCTGGACAAGCTGCGCGCCATCACGGGCGACCGATTGTTCGTCCGGCAGGGGCGGGGCATTGCACCCACGGCCCATGCGCTGGCGCTGCAGGACCCGGCGCGCGAGCTGCTGCGGCAGATGCAGCAGTTCGGCCAGGGGCCCAGCTTTGACCCCGCGCACTGGCGTGCCGAGATCACCATTGCCGCCAACGACCTGCAGCGCGAGTTGCTGCTGCCCGCGCTGGCCCGGCGCCTGCGCACGCAAGCGCCCGCAGCCATGCTGCGCGTGATCGACAGCGGCGCGCCGGATGCCGAACTGCTGCGCTCGGATGCCTGCCTGCTGGCCATCAGCCCGCGCCCGCCCGATGCCACGGACATCGTGCAAAAGCGCCTGTTCACCGATGAGTACGCAGTCTTCTATGACAGCGCCGTGCGACAGCCGCCGGCCAGCCTGGCCGACTATCTGCAGGCCGAGCACGCCACCGTGGCCTATGCCGACCGCCAAGCGCTGGACCTGGACCTGCAACTGCAGGCGCGCGGGCTGGAGCGCCGCTTTGCCGTGCGCGTGCCGGGCTTTGCGGCGCTGGCCGCCTTCGTGCGCGGCACGCCGCTGCTGGCGACGGCGCCGTCGCTGCTGGGCCGCACGGCCCTGTCATCGCTGGGCAGCTTTGTCGTGCCCGTGGACTGCCCGCCGCTGCCCATGTTCATGATCTGGCATACGCGCCACCAGGCCGATCCAGCCCATGCGTGGCTGCGCGGGCAGTTGCAGCAGGTGGTGGCGCAGGCGCTTGGAGGCGCCGGGCCGTCAATGCCTGCGAAGCAAGGCGCGGCGCAACAGGCGTGCTGCGCGGTTGCGGATCTGGAAGGGGCTGTGGCTCACGGCCGGGCTCACGCGGGCGCGTGAGCAGGCAGCCAGGAAGTCGCGCAGCAGCACGCTGTCATCCAGCGTGCTGGTGTCCGGGTTGCGGAACTGGAATTCGGGGTGCCACTGCGTGGCGGCGATATAGCTCTTGAGCGTGCCGGGCTTGCGGAAGATGGCCTCGGGAATGCGGTCGGGCAGGCTCCAGGCCTCCACATCGAACTCGGGCGCCACGTCCTTGATGCCCTGGTGGTGGATGCTGTTCACGCGTGCGCGGTCCAGCGTGGGGTACAGCGCCTCCAGCCGGCTGCCGGGCACGATGGCGATGTCGTGGTAGTGGCGGTCGTACTCGGTGGGATTGCGGTGCAGCTGCGAGCCGGGCACCTGGGTCTCGATGTCCTGGTAGAGCGTTCCGCCGAAGGCCACGTTGATCAGCTGCAGACCGCGGCAGACGCCGAAGATGGGCTTGCCGGCCTGGGAAAACGCCTCGACCACGGCCAGGTCGTAGAGGTCGCGCACGCGGTCGCCCAGCCATTCGGGGCGCATGGGTTCCTCGCCATAGCTGCCGGGCCAGACATCGGCGCCGCCGTGCATGACCACGCCGTCCAGCCACTCGGCATAGTGCTCCAGCGTCACGTCGCCGCGCGCGGTCTCGCCTGTGGGGCAGGGCACCATCACCACCATGGCGCCGGCCGACATGATCCAGTGCGCTATCGATTGCTCCACGTACTGCAGCGTCTTGCCCGTGAAAAGCGGACGCTGCGGGTCCGCATGGGAGAAACAGGCCGAAAGGCCGATCTTGAGGCGGCGTGAGGCAAGTGGGCTCATGGGGTGGTGGGCAAGGGGAAAGTCCTGATGGTCACGTTGTAAGCCCAATCGTGCCTGCGACCTGTAGGAAGGGGTTGAACGCCCGCGACCGGCGCAGGGCCATCACTGCAAATAGGTGTAGGTGAATGCAAGAGTTGTCTTGAGGCATCTCAAGCTTTTTCCGTCCATTCGTGCAGGCGCCCCGCCCGCGGGTGTAGCCTGTAGGCAGGGGTTGGGGCTGCGGATGCTGCAGCGCGAAAAACCTGACGACGCAGGGTGCGACTTGCTGTGCAGGCAGCCCGCATGGCGTTACGATGGATTCGCCAGTTCATCAATGGCCCCGACAACCCCGCCGCGCCGGTGGTGCGGCTTTTGGCGACTAGGAGGATATGCATGCAAGTTCAGGTTCATGCCGACGATTCGATCCAGGGTGGCGAGTCCTTGGCGCAATGGGCGCAGGAAGAGATCAACGCCAAGCTGGCGAGATTCAAGGACTACGTGGTACGCGTGGAGGTTTTCCTCACCGGCGTCGATGCGCTCAAGACCTCCGGCGCTCCCGGCAAGCGCTGCGTTCTGGAGACCCGGGCCAATGGCCGCCCGCCGATCGCCGTGAACGCCGAGGCTGAAAAGGTCAAGGATGCCTTCAACGCGGCCATTGAAAAGCTGAAGCGGGCCGTGGAGACCGACCTGGGCAAGCTCAAGGACAAGAACGGCCGCGAGAGCGTTCGCGGCGTGGAAGATGGCACCGAGGTGGATGCGGCCAGCCCGGCCTGACCCTCGAAATCCCCGCAACACAAACGGCAAGGCGCCCCATTGGGGCGCCTTTTTGTTGGGCAGGGCCATGGCTGCAGGTCGATCGCCGCAGCAAGCGTGTTCAGCGCGAGGCGCGCAGCACCACGCCGTCCAGCGAAGGCGCATGCAGCGGCTTCAGGGGCGATGCCAGCGGCGGCCCGAAGCGGCGTGCCGCACCTGCGGGCAGGGCCTGCGCATCCTGACCGGCCTCCGCTTCCCATTTCGCGCGGGCCTCGGCGATCTCTTCGCTGGTGCGGGCCACGAAGTTCCACCACAGCAAGATGGCTTCATCCATTGGCTCGCCGCCAATGACCAGCAGGCGGCTGCCGGGCGTGGTCTCGATGGCGACCGAGGCCGTGCCCAGGGGCAGGTAGAGCAGTTCCTCCACCGGCAGGGGCTGGCCGTTCACGCTCACGCTTCCTTCCAGGCTGAGCACGGCATGCTCGAAATCGGCACGCAGCGGCAGCGTGGCGACGGCATTGCCATTGCCCGCGCTGTCCGCATGCAGGTCCACGCTCATCAGGGGCGTGTGCACCTCGGCCGGCGACGTCAGGCCCAGCGCTTCGCCGGCCAGCACCGTGGCCGTGAAGTCGCCCACCGTGGTCCAGGGCAGCTCGGGGTAGTGCTGGAAGCGCGGCGGACCGTTGCGGTGCGACTCGGGCAGCGCAATCCACAGCTGCGCGGCGTGGATGTGCGAGGGCGTCTGGCTTTCCTCGGAGTGGGCGATGCCGTGGCCGGCCGTCATCAGGTTGACCTGGCCGGGGCGGATGATCTGGGTGTGGCCCAGGCTGTCGCGGTGCAGCACTTCGCCGCGGATCATCCAGGTGAAGGTCTGCAGGCCGATGTGCGGATGCGGGCCGACCTGCATGCCCGGTGGCGCGGGGTCGGCAGGACCGGCGTGATCGAGAAAGCACCAGGCGCCGACCTTGCGCAGGGCGCGCTGGGGAATGGCGCGCTGGATGGGAATGCCGCCCACATCGGCGGTGCGGGTGGGCAGGTGCTGGGGTTGGGAGTGGGGCTGGGACGTGTCGGACATGGTCGGATCGGCCTGTTTCGTGGGGGAAGCCACCAGTGTCGTGCAGCGCGGCGCAGCAGGCAAACGCGGCTCGCATGGATTGGGCCTGTTCGCTGACAGCGCGTTCTCAGGAACATTGTTTACATTCGAAGAACGGACCGGCGCCCGCCATTTTGGCGGGCGCCGGCCTCACTCTTACAGGAGAAACCGCCATGAATACATCCGTACAGACGCAAGCCGAAGCCGCTGAAGAGGCGGTCCAGAGCGCCGTGGAAGTCCAGCGATTCCCCGAGAAGTTCGAAGCCACGGTCACCGGCAATGTGCAGCACCGGGTAGGCGACGGCCCCCTGGAAGACATTCCGCGCGGCACCCGTGTGCAGGTGGCCACGGCCATTGGAAGCTATGTGCTGTCCTGGACCCAGGACGAGCAGCCGATCACCGTGTCGCTGGCCAAGCGCGAGTTCGAGCTCTATGTCGATACCGGGGAGATCGAGGTCAGCCAAGCCTGACGCCGGCCATGTCCCCATCCACTCCAAAAGCCCTGCGGCCTGACAGCTGCAGGGCTTTTTGCATGATGGCCTGGCGCACGCTCAGGCCGGCAGCTGCAGCGCGGTCTGGATGTGCACCTCGCCGGCCAGCAGCTTGTGCACGGGGCAGGCCTCGGCCACCTGCAGCAGGCGCTGGCGCTGCTCGTCGTCCAGCGCGCCTTGCAGCGTGATCTGGCGCTCGATCAGGTTGCCGCTGGCCGGCGTGCCTTCGGGGTTCAGGCGCAGTTGCACGTCCACCTGCTCCAGCTTCCACTGCTTGCGCGCCGCGTACATCTGCAGCGTGACCGTGGTGCAGGCGCCCAGGGCCGACAGCAGCAGCTGCAGCGGGTTGGGCGCCGTGTCGCCGCCGCCCTTGTCCGCAGGTTCGTCCACATGCCAGCTGTGGCCTTGGGGGTCGCCGAGCGTGACGCGATAGGGGGTGTCCGTGCTGGTGGCGTGGGCGCTGTGGATCATGGAAAGTCCTTTGTCCTGGGGTGTCGCAAGAGGGGTGGGAGAGGCAACGGACGACTCTACGCCTGCTTTGCGTCCGCTGCCTGGGGCCGGTGCTTCATGCGCAGCGGGATTTTGAGGTAGTGCACGCCATTGGCCTCGGCCGCAGGCCAATGCCCTGCGTGCATGTTGACCTGGATGGCGGGCAGCAGCAGGGCGGGCGCGGACAGCGTGGCGTCTCGCTGGTTGCGCATGGCCACGAAGCTGGCCTCGTCCACGCCCGTGTGCACATGCACATTGCCGGCGCGTTGCGCGTCCACCGTGGTTTCCCAGGCATGGCGGTCGCGGCCCGGCGCCTTGTAGTCATGGCACATGAACAATCGCGTTGCGGGCGGCAGGGCCAGCAGGCGCTGGATGGAGCGGAACAGCGTGCCCGCGTCGCCGCCGGGGAAGTCGGCGCGCGCCGTGCCGTAGTCGGGCATGAATAGCGTATCGCCCACGAAGACCGCGTCCGCGATGCGGTAGGACACGCAGGCCGGCGTATGGCCGGGCGTGTGCATCACCTCGATGCGCAGCCCGCCCAGCGGCAGGCTGTCGCCGTCGGCCAGCAGCCGGTCGAAGGGCTGGTCGCTGCCGGACGCGGGCAGGTTGAAGACGGGGCGGAAGATGCGCTGCACCTCGCGGATGTGCTCGCCCACGGCAATCGGGGCGCCCGTGCGCTCGCGCAGGTACGGGGCTGCGCTGAGGTGATCGGCATGGGCATGGGTTTCCAGAATCCAGCGCACTCGCAGGCCCTGGGCCTGCGCGGCGTCCAGCACGGCATCGGCCGAGCCGGTGTGGGCCTGGCCGCTGGCGTGGTCGTAGTCGAGCACGGGGTCGATGACGGCGGCCTCGGCCGTGTCCGCATCCCAGGCCAGGTAGGTCACGGTGTGGGTGTTGGCGTCGAAGAACGGTGCAATGCGCAGCGGTGATGTCATGAAGGCACTCCTGGTTCGAGGGCTCGTGTGCAGCCTGTCGGCAATTATATTAGAATTTGCTAAATTAGATTGTTCTTGATCAACCATGACCGAACCGACGCTCTCTCCTGAACAGGCCTTTTTGCAGCAGGGCGCTGCACGTGCCGCCGCGCTGTTGCGCGCCGTGGGCAACGAGAGGCGCCTGCTGGTGCTGTGCCTGCTGATCGAACATGGCGAGCTGTCCGTGGGCGAATTGCTGCAGCAGATCCCGCTGAGCCAGTCGGCCCTGTCCCAGCACCTGGCCCGCATGCGCGAAGAGGGTCTGGTCGCCTACCGCCGCGAGTCGCAGACGCTGTACTACCGCATCGCCAATCCCGATGTGCAAAAGCTGGTGGCCACGCTCAAGAGCATCTTCTGCGCCTGAAATCCTCTGTTCCCAAGGAGCTGATCCATGTCTCTTTCCTCCGTCTCCTCCCAAGCCGCCCGCCAGATGCAGGAGCAGGGCGCCTGGCTCATCGACATCCGCGCGCCGGACGAACATGCGCGCGAACGCATAGGCGGCGCACGCAGCATGCCCATGGACCGCCTGGCGGCGGGAGCCCTGGCTGGCGCGCCTGCCGCCGTGGTCTTTCACTGCCGCTCCGGCCACCGCACGCGCCTCAACGCCCAGGCCCTGGCGGCAGCCTTGCCGCCCGGCTGTGCCGGCCATGTGCTCGACGGCGGCCTGGACGCCTGGAAGGCACAAGGCCTGCCCGTGCTGCGCGACAGCCGCCAGCCGCTGGAGCTGCAGCGCCAGGTGCAACTGGGCGCGGGCGGGCTGGCGCTGCTGGGCGCCGTGCTCGGCGCCACGGTGTCCCCGTGGTGGCACCTGCTGTCGGGCTTCGTGGGCTGCGGCCTGATCGTGGCCGGTGCCACGGGCTTTTGCGGATTGGCGCGCGTTCTGATGAAGGCGCCCTGGAACCGGCGCGCCCTGGGGCAGTGACGGTGCCTGCACTGAATCCAGCCTGACGCCTGCTGTCCGACCCCAAGTTCCCCTGTTCAGGGGACTGTGGAGAACCCCGGACGGCAGTACGATAGCTGTATGACATCTGTTTACGCTCAACGCCGCGCACGCTTGGCCGCCCAGTTGGGCGCTGGCGGCATCGCCATCATTCCCACCGCTCCCGAGCGCCAGCGCAACCGGGACACCGGCTACCTGTACCGCCACGACAGCTACTTCTACTACCTGACCGGCTTTGCCGAGCCCAATGCCTGCCTGGTGCTGGCCGCCGACGGCACCAGCGTGCTGTTCTGCCAGCCCAAGGACCTGGAGCGCGAAATCTGGGACGGCATCCGCCTGGGCCCCGAGGCCGCCGTGGCCACGCTGGGCGTGAGCCAGGCGTTTTCCAGCGCCGAGATCGATACGCGCCTGCCCCGCCTGCTGGAGAACCGGGGCCGCCTCTGGTATCCGTTCGCCACGCATGAAGGCTTGGCCGTGCGCGTGGAAGGCTGGCTGGGCCAGGTGCGCGCGCGCGTGCGCTTCGGCGCCCTGTGCCCGGCCGAGCAGGGCGACCTGTGCACGCTGCTGGACGAGATGCGCCTGGTCAAGGACGCGCATGAGCAGGACATCATGCGCCGCGCCGCCGCCATCAGCGCCCAGGCCCATATCCGCGCCATGCAGCGCTCGGCACGCATGCTGCGCGCAGGCCAGGAGGTGCGCGAATACCACCTGGACGCCGAGTTGCTGCATGAATTCCGCCAGCAGGGCTCGCAGTACGTGGCCTACGGCTCCATCGTGGCGGCCGGCGCCAACGCCTGCGTGCTGCACTACCAGGCCGACAAGGCGCCCGTGCACGCGGGCGAGCTGGTGCTGATCGACGCGGGCTGCGAGCTCGACGGCTACGCCAGCGACATCACGCGCACTTTCCCCGCCGATGGCCGCTTCACCGGCCCGCAGCGCGCGCTCTACGAGCTGGTGCTGGACAGCCAGAAGGCCGCCGTGGCGGCCACGCGCGCCGGTGCGCGTTTCAACGATCCGCACGACGCCACCGTGGCCGTGCTGGCGCAGGGCATGCTGGACCTGGGCCTGCTGGATAGAAAGGTCTATGGCAACGCCCAGGACGTGATCGAGCAGCGCGCCTTCTTCCAGTTCTACATGCATCGCACGGGCCACTGGCTGGGCATGGACGTGCACGACTGCGGCAGCTATGTGGAGCCCTCGGAGCTGGGCCAGTCGCACGAGCGCAAGGACCCGCTGTCGGGCGAGACCATCACCAACCGCCCCAGCCGCATCCTGCGCCCGGGAATGTGCACCACCATCGAGCCGGGCATCTACGTGCGCCCTGCGGCCGGCGTGCCCGAGCAGTTCCACAACATCGGCATCCGCATCGAGGACGATGCCATCGTCACCGAGACGGGCTGCGAGCTGATCACGCGCGGTGTGCCCGTGGAGCCCGACGAGATAGAAGCCTTGATGCGTGACTGACAACGCCAGCCTGCCCACCACCGGCCCCGTGTCCACCCTCATGCCCGCCCCATCGGCCTATGTCCCGCCCGCGTTGCCACGGCTGAGCTGGCGCATCTTCACGGTGCTCTGGCTGCTGGGCCTGCCCGGCGTGGCGGCCATGGCCTGGTTCGTCCTGCCCGACTGGATGCGCCTGCTGGGCCTGCCCGTGGAGCCGCTGGCCACGCCGCTCGCCGGCATTGGCGTGATGGCCGCGCTGCTGGCCCTGCCCGTGGGCGTCGGGGTGTGGCTGGGGCCAAGGCTGGGCCTGTCCGCACCGCTGCTGACCACCTGGGTGGCCGGGCGTTCGCCCCAGCGCGCCGTGCGCTACCTTACGTTGCCGGGGCTGGCCGGCGGCGTGGTCGGCGCGGCCTGGCTGGTGACCCTGGCCCTGGCCTGGCCCGACGACCTGACCCTGATCGACCCCGTCTACGCCATGCCGCTGGGCGCCAAGATCCTGTACGCGGGCATCACGGCCGAGCTGGTGATGCGCCTGGGCGGCATGACGCTGGTGATGTGGCTGCTGTGGCGGCTGAGCGGGCGCACCGACCGCCGCCCGGGCTGGATGCTGGGCTGGTGGTCGGTGATGCTGTCGGCCCTGCTCTGGGGCTTGCTGCAGCTGGCGCTGGCCTGGGGTACCTGGGGCGGCCTGTCGGACGGGCTGGTGCTGCAGCTGCTGCTGTTCGAAATCGTCCACGGCGCCGTGGGCGGCTTCCTGTTCTGGCGCTATGGCCTGGAGGCGGCCATGGTGGCCCATGCGATCACCTATCTGCTCTCGCACGGGCTGGTGTGACTCTAGCCAAACCTCAGCGAGCCGAACAAGCCCTCGGTCTCATCCTTGGGGCCGGCCGCGAAGTACAGGGCGTTGCTGTCGCCCAGGGCCACGCCGTTGCCGAACTGCAGCGCCCACAGGCCCGGTATGGCGACCGGGCGATCCTGGCCATCGCGCAGCTCGTCCACGTAGCTGCCGCTGTCCAGGTCGAAGGCGCAGATGCGGCCCGCGCCGCCGAAGTTGCCCACCAGCAACCGGCCCGATAGCGGCCCGAAGTCGGGCGGTGCGATGGCCACGCCCCAGGGCGCGTTGAGCCTGCCATCGTCTGAATAGATCCGCTGCAGGCGGCCGTCCAGATCGAACTCGGCCAGCTTGCCGCGCGCGGGGCGGTTGCCGGTTGCGGCCTCGCGCTCTGCATCCATGGCATCTTCCTCACCCGCGAAGAAGGCGCTGGCGTCCTCGGGGTCGGGCTGGCTCATGGCGTAGAGCACGAAGACGCGGTCTCTTGAGCCGTCGTTGACAACCTGGATGTTGAACGGCACGGGATCGCCAGGTCTGGCAACGCCGGCAGGGCCGCTGGCGAAGGGGTTGACGAAGCCCTGGGTGGGGGTGAGCTGCCACTGCGCGTCCAGTGTGCGGATCTGAGGCTGGTCGCCGAAATCGGCCAGCCACAGACGGTCCCAGCGGCCCGTATGCAGGGCCGCGCCGAAGAAGGCCATGCCCCGGCCCGTGCCATCGAAGACCTCGACGGCTGGGCCGTCCACGCGCACGATGGCGCCCGTCTCGGCGTCGCGCTCGGTCCAGGCGCTGACGCTGCCGCTGTCGGTCACGAAGACAAAGCGCGCCGCGCCGTCGAGCAGGCGCCCGCCTGCGGGCTGGCTGCGCACGCGGAACAGGTGGGACTCCAGGGGCGCGCCGTGGTAGACCACGCCAGTGACCTTGCCTGCGCTGCCGTCGTCGATGCGGGAGTCCGACTGGGGCACGGCCACCTTGCGAAGGCCGTCCTGGCGCAGTGTGCGCAGGCTTGGCTCGGACGAGCGCGAGACGTCACCCAGGAATTGCCAGGAAGTGCCACCGCCGCCAATCCAGAAATGGCCGCCTGCGCCGGCCGGGCGGATGGCAATGCCCCAGCCGTTGACGAAGTCGGGTTCCGTGAAGCGCGCGCCGTAGCCAGCATGGCTGGCGAGCAGGGGTGTCTGGAGGTAGCGGTTGGCGGGTGCGCCGCCGCCGCAGGCGGTCAGCGCCGAGGAAGCGAGGGCGCTCAGAACAAAATGTCTCCGGTCGAGCATGTTGGATTTTCTGGTGGCATGGCAAAGCGGTGGATGGGTTGGCTGAGCATGCGAAACCAAGGGGCACCGAATGTTCTGGCTGCTGCCTGCGAACCCGGGGGGGCCGCAGATATGAACAGGCGATGCTAGGGAGGGGCCGCCTGCCGGGTCAATGCGGCCCCGTCTGATTCTGCAGAGCGATGCAGGAGAACTCAGCGCAGCTGCCTGCGCAGAATCTTTCCGGTCACGGTCTTGGGCAGTTCCTCGCGCAGCTCGACGATGCGCGGCACCTTGTAGGCGGCCATGTGTGCCTTGCAATGGGCGATGAGTTCCTCGGGCGCGGCCTGCCGGCCCGCTTTCAGCGAGACCACGGCCTTGACGGTCTCGCCACGGTAGTCGTCTGGCACGCCGATGACGGCGGCCTCGCGCACGGCGGGGTGGGTGTAGAGCACGTCCTCGACCTCGCGCGGCCAGACCTTGTAGCCGGCGGCGTTGATCATGTCCTTCTTGCGGTCCACCAGGTAGAACCAGCCGCGCTCGTCCATGAAGCCCACGTCGCCCGTGCGCAGCCCGCCCTCGAACATGGCGTCGGCCGTGGCTTCGGGCAGGTTCCAGTAGCCGGACATGATCTGCGGGCCGGCCGAGACGATCTCGCCGATCTCGCCCGGCGCGGCCTCGCGGTGCTGGTCGTCGATGATGCGCACCACCGTGCCATAGACCGGCACGCCGATGGACAGCGCACCCGAGGCCGGGTCCACCGGCGCCCGCGCGCCCAGCGGAACGAAGTGCGTGGGCGAGCAGGTCTCCGTCATGCCGAAGGCGTTGTGGATGGCCAGGCCCGACAGCTGCTCGAAGGCCTGGATCACGGCCGGCGCAATGGGCGCCCCGCCCGAGTACAAGGCCTTGAAACTGCGGAAATCCTCGCGCGAGACGCCCGGGTGGTTCATCAGCGCCACGAAGGCGGTGATGGCGCCGATGGTGAAACTGGGCCGGTGCTCGCGCATGGATTCGAGCATGGTCTCGGGATGGAAGCGGTGGCTGAGCACCAGCGGGCAGGGCACCAGCAGGGCCAGGGCCACATGGCCGACCAGGCCGGTGATGTGGAACAGCGGCGCCATGCCCAGCACGCTGTCGTCCGCCGTGATGCCTATCCAGTCGCGGTAGGTCTGGGCGTTGAAGGCCAGGTTGCCATGCGTGTTCATGGCGCCCTTGGGCTGGCCCGTGGTGCCCGATGTGTAGGTGATCACGGCCGTATCGTCCGCCGTGGGCCGGCGCGCCAGCGGCGCGGGCTGGCCGCCGGCCTGCACCAGCGCAAGCAGGTCCAGCGTGCCATCGGCCACCGGCAGGCGCGGACCGTCGCCGAGCACGCGCGCATCGCCGCGCGTCTGCCAGTCCAGCGCCGATGTGGTGACCACGGTGGCCAGCGGCAGGCCGCCAGCCGCATGCACCTCGCGGGCCACGTCCAGGTACAGCTGGTCCAGGCACAGCAGGGCCTGGGCGCCCGCGTTGTGCAGGATGTAGTGCAGCTCGCGCTGCCGGTTCATGGGATTGACCGGCACGGCGATACCGCCCAGCTTCCAGGCCGCCACCAGGCCGATGACGAAGGCCGGATTGTTCTGCGTATAGAGGGCCAGCCGGTCGCCGGCCGCAAAGCCCCGCGCCTGCAGCGCATGGGCCAGCGCGCTGGCGGCCTGGTCGAGTTCGCGCAGGTTCAGCCCGCCGTCGAAGTAGCGCACGATGGCGCAGCCGGGTGCCGCAGCCAGCGAGGCTTCGAACAGGTCGAGCATGTTGCCGAACTGCGGCCGCATCTCGGCCGGCTGGCCCGGCGCGTAAAGGCCCAGCCAGGGCCTGTCGTGCGATGGGGCCGCGCTCATTTGATCACCACGGGATTGACGGGCGAGCCCGTGGCGCGGTGGATCTTCAGCGGCGCGGCCACGTACAGAAAGGTGTAGCGGCCGTCGCGCGCGCAGCTGTCGGCCAGGGCCTCCAGGTCGCAGATCTCGGTCAGCGTCACGCCCAGGTTGCGCATCAGCGCGCAGTGCAGCGGCAGGGCCACGCCGTGCACGGGGTCCATGGTGACTTCGTTGGCGATGGTGTCGGTGACCAGGTTGGGGATCTCCATCGCATGGAACCAGTCCACGAGTTCGGGCGAGTAGGTCAGGCCGGGCTCGCAGAAGTCGTCGTAGAAGCTCGCCTGGTCTTCGTAGAAGCCCGACAGGAAATTGGTGCGCACGATCAGGATGTCGTGCTTTTCTATGGTGTGTCCCTGGGCCTTGGCGCAGGCCATCAGGTCTTCGTGCGTGAAGGTCTCGGCACGCTCCAGCGCTGCCTTGCCGCGGTGGCGCGCCATGTCCAGCAGCACGCCGCGTCCCACGATGCCGCGCGCGCCCAGCGCCTCCACGCTGGCCTTGTCCAGCCCGCCGACGGTGGTGCGTGCGTCATAGCCATTCCAGATGCGCCCGCCGTACCAGACATGGCCCAGCGCGTCGTACTGGGTCGATCCCTGCAGGAAGGCGTCCAGCTTGTCATCGGCATAGTGCAGGCCGCCGGGGAACCGGGGTGCATCGGGGCCGTCCCAGCTGGACTCGTCAAACACCATGGTGCGCTCGGCCGGTGTGCGGCCCGGCCAGACCGGATCGCCGCGCGGGTCGCCGATCAGCCGCTGCAGCGTGAAGGTCTCGCCCGAGCGGATGTGGGACACGCCGCGCAGCACCTCGGCGGGCGTGAGGAAGTTCAGCGCCCCGACCTCGTCGTCGGGTCCCCAGCGTCCCCAGTTGCTGGGGGCGTTCCTGAGCAGATCCTCCATCAGCGGGGCGTCGTCGTGCGTGTGTCCATGGTCGTGGGCATGTCCCATGTCTGTCTCCTGTCGTTGGTTTGTCGAACAAGGCGCGCAGGGCATTCAAACGCCAGGAGGGGCGCGAGGCTGTCGCGGGTTCGACACGCGGGCGGCAGGCATTGCGAACGTCCCGGGCAAAACTGCTTTCACAGGCGGCAGGCATGGCGGCGTGCCTGCGCCGGCGATGCTGCGTTGCAGCATCAAAACCCATAGCGGCAAAGGCCAGGCGCCACAGTGCTTTGCGATGCGCTGCGTGCCGCGCCTGCACGATCTGCGGTGTGCCTGGGGCCTGGCTTTCGGCCCCTGGCCGCATGCCGGAATGTTGCCTTCATGTAACCGCATTCGTGTGAGAATTGAAACCCGATTACAAACCCTGAGCGAGAGACATTCCATGCAAGTCCGCCGTGCCACCAAGATCGTCGCCACCCTGGGCCCCGCTTCCAGCGACCCGCAACTGCTGGAACAGATGGTGCGTGAAGGCGTCAACGTGGTGCGCCTGAATTTCAGCCACGGCAAGGCGCAGGACCACATCGACCGCGCCACCATGGTGCGCGAGGCGGCCCAGCGCGCAGGCCGCGAGGTGGCCATCATGGCCGACCTGCAGGGCCCCAAGATCCGCGTCGGCAAGTTCGCCGAAGGCAAGGTCATGCTGGAGCCCGGTGCGCGCTTCGTGCTCGACGCATCGCGCACCGCGCCCGGCGACCTGGGCGGCGTGGGCCTTGACTACAAGGAGCTGCCGCGCGACGTGAAGCCCGGCGATGTGCTGCTGCTCAACGACGGCCTGATCGTGCTCACCGTGGACCATGTGCGCGGCGACGAGGTGCACACCACCGTCAAGCTGGGCGGCGAGCTGTCCAACAACAAGGGCATCAACAAGCAGGGCGGCGGCCTGACGGCCCCGGCGCTGACGGCCAAGGACATGGAGGACATCAAGACCGCCATGAGCTTCCAGGCCGACTACGTGGCCGTGAGCTTTCCCAAGAACGCCACCGACATGGAGATGGCGCGCCAGCTGTGCAACGTGGCTGCGGCCCAGTACGGCCACAAGCCCGGCCTGATCGCCAAGATCGAGCGCGCCGAGGCCATTCCGCGCCTGGAAGAGATCCTGCATGTCTCCGACGGCATCATGGTCGCCCGTGGCGATCTGGCCGTGGAAGTGGGCAACGCGGCCGTGCCCGCGCTGCAAAAGAAGATGATCCGCATGGCGCGCGACATGGACAAGTTCGTGATCACCGCCACGCAGATGATGGAGAGCATGATCACCAACCCCGTGCCCACGCGCGCCGAGGTCAGCGACGTGGCCAACGCCGTGCTGGACGGCACGGACGCCGTCATGCTCAGCGCCGAGACCGCCGCCGGCAAGTACCCGCTGGAGACCGTGCAGGAAATGGCCAAGATCTGCGCTGCCGCAGAAGCCGCCGAAGACCCGGACAGCGATGCCGAGTTCACCGGCCGCCAGTTCTCGCGCATCGACCAGTCGATCGCCATCGGCGCGCTGTTCACGGCCCACCACCTGGGTGCCAAGGCCATCGTCGCCATGACGGACAGCGGCTCCACCGCGCTGTGGATGAGCCGCCACCGCATCCACATCCCCATCTACGCGCTCACGCCCAAGATCTCCACGCAGCGCAAGATGGCCATGTACCGCAACGTGCGCCCCCTGCTCATGGACACCAGCGCCGACCGCGACACCGCGCTGGACCAGGCCGAAGGCCATCTGCGCGCGCGCAACATCGTGCAAAGCGGCGATGTCTACGCCATCACCTGCGGCGAGCCCATGGGCCAGCCCGGCGGCACCAACATGCTCAAGATATGTCGTGTGAACTGATGCGCACGCATCCGCTGCGCGTCAGTGATTGAACCCACCCGGGACAGGCCCACAGGCCTTCCCGGGTTTTTTGTTTCAGAGCATGCCTGAGCCCAGGCGTGCCAGCAGCGGCCCGCCTGCACGGCGGCGCCACAGCGCGGCATGCCAGACCAGGGTGGCGCTGCAGATGCCCACGATGGCGCCGCCGACCACATCGGACGGGAAGTGCACGCCCAGGTGCACGCGGCTCCAGGCCATGCCCAGGGCCAGCGACCAGGCTGACACCATGACCCAGCGGCGGTGGCGCGTGCAGCCCAGGGTCAGCGCCTGGGCCAGGGCAAAGGCGCCCGTGGCATGCATGCTCGGAAAGCTGGACCGCAGCGCGTGTTCCACCCATTGCACGCCCATGCCCAACTGGGCAGGACGCGGCGCCGGAAAGCCCCAGCGGATCAGCCGCGCCACGGCCCAGGCGGCCAGCATGGACAGCAGGGCCAGCACCAGGGTGCGGCGCAGGGCGGGCGAGCCGCGCAGCAGCCCGGCCATCACGGGAAGGGCGCACAGCGAGGGAAGCCAGGACGAGATGGCGCGCGCCGCCTCGATCGAGATGGCGGGCGTTTGCGCGTTGGCGTTCAGCAGCGTGAACAGGGCGGGGTCCAGGGGCAGCATGGCAATGCTCGATCAGGGTGCGGAAGGCGGAAGGCTGGCGGCGGGCCACAGGGAGTCGGGCGCGCTGTCCCGGGTGCGCAGCGCACGCGTGACCGCCAGGTCGAAGAGCCAGCCCGCCGTCCAGCACAGCCAGCCGGTCCACAGCGTGTGGCTCATGAAATGGGCACCGCGCATCTGCTGGGCCAACCCCATCAGCAGACCTGCGGCCAGCGAGACGGCCAGCCAGATCCAGGCTGCGCGCGGTGCATGGCGGCGCAGCGCGAAATAGCCGGCCAGAAAGGCAAAGCCCGCCGAGGCATGGCCTGCGGGAAAGCAGCGGCCCGGGCCGCCATCGGCCAGTCCCAGCGACCAGTGCGAGACATGGCGCGCCACGCCGCCGAACTCGGCCAGGTCCCAGGGGCAGCTGGTCGCGCTGGTGTACTTGAGCAGCGATATCAGGGCCAGCGACAGCAAGATGCCCGCCACCAGCTGCACGCGCCGCCCATGGGGCAGCAGGCGCAGCGGGCCCACGGGCCGCCAGACGCACAGCGTCAGGCCCAGCACCACCAGCCAGGCCAGGCGGCGTGCGCCTTCATGGGCGATGTTCACGAAGAACCAGTCCGAACGCAGCGCAAAGCCATCGGCGTCGCCAAACCAGCGGGCCATGGCCAGGTCCAGGGCGCTGGCATCCCAGGCCAGGACCACGGCCAGGGCCGCCAGGGTCCACAGCAGGGTGCTTTTGAAGGAGGGGCCCTGCGCGGGGGCTGCGGAGAAATCTCGGGGTTCAGGTGTCGGCATGGCCGGCAGCATGAGAAGCGCGGCTTAAACCCGTCTTAACGCATGCCCCGGCGTGCGGCCATCGTCTGGCGCCGCAGCCGGCAGCGGTCATTGCACAATGCGCGCATGCGAATACTGGTCGTCGAAGACAACGCGGGCATTGCCGCAGGCCTGCAGGCCAATCTGGAACAGCGCCGCTACGCGGTCGATGTGTGCACCACCGTGGCCGAGGCCTGGCATGCGCTGGAGATGGAGCGCTTCGATGCCGTGCTGCTGGACCTGGGCCTGCCCGATGGCGACGGCAGCGAAATCCTGCGCCGCCTGCGGGGCCCGCGCCGCCCGGGTGGCGACAGCCAGGCCCTGCCTGACCCCAACACGCCCGTGCTCATCCTCACCGCGCGCGACCAGGTGCGCGAGCGCATCGCCGGGCTGGACCTGGGTGCCGACGATTACCTGGTCAAGCCCTTCGACATCGACGAGCTGGAGGCGCGGCTGCGCGCCATGCTGCGCCGCGCAGGAGGCCAGGCGGCACCCGTGATCCGCCATGGCGAGCTGGAGGTCGACCCGGCCGCGCGCACCGTGCGCCGCGACGGAAAGCTGGTGGAGATGTCGCCGCGCGAGTTTTCGGTGCTCTGGGTGCTGCTGCAGGCGCGCGGGCGCGTGCTCTCGCGCCAGCAGATCGAAGAGCACCTCTACAGCTGGGGCACGGCCGTGGAAAGCAATGCCGTCGAAGTCCACATCCACCACCTGCGCAAGAAGCTGGGCAATGCCAGCATCGTCACCATGCGTGGCGTGGGCTACTTCCTGCCCGTGGAGAACACATGAGCACCGCGCCGGACCGCCGCCCCTCGCTGATCTGGCATCTGATGGCCTGGATGCTGGGCGCGCTGGTCGTGGTCTGGGCCAGCTTCGTGGCGCTGGGCTACCAGACCGGCGTGCACGAGGCAGACGAGCTCACCGACGGCCACCTGGCCGGTGTGGCCGCACTGGTGCTCAACCTCCACGTGGATGGCGCGGTGGACCACGGCGAGGCTACGCCCGTGCACGAGCCGCCGGGCCTCATGGCCCACGACTACCAGCAGTCGCTGAGCGTGGCCCTGTGGGATGGCTCGGGCCGGCTCATCTCGCGCACGGGCGATGCGCCTGAGCCCTCCTTCGACACCGAGCAGGGCTTTGCCACGCTGCGCCTGGGCCCGGAGCGCCGCGCCTGGCGCAGCTTCACCCAGTGGAGCCGCGACCATGCGCGCAAGGTCAGCGTGATGATCGAGCTGCAGGAGCGCGACGAACTGGCCGACGACATTGCCGGCCAGATGGTCGAGCCCGGCCTGTGGCTGCTGCCCGTGGTGGCGCTGGCGCTGGGGCTGGCCATTCGCCGGGGCATGCGGCCGCTCAACGAACTCTCGCGTGAGGTGGAGCGCCTGGACCTGGCCCAGGCCGAGCGCGTCTCGCACCGCCACGCGCTGCGGGAATTCATGCCCGTGGTCAACTCCATCAACACCTTGCTGGACCGCCAGCAGGAGGCGCTGGAGCGCGAGCGCAGCCTGGCCAACGAAGTGGCCCATGAACTGCGCACACCGCTGGCCTCCATCGCCTTGCAGGCGCGGGCCCTGGGCGATGCGCCGGCCGGCGCCATGGACGCCCCGGCCCAGCGCCAGGCGCTGGCGCAGATAGGCCGGGACGCGCTGCACGCCGGCCATGTGCTCAACCAGCTGCTGGCACTGGCACGCGCCGGCCGCGCCATGCTGGCCGAGCCGCCCGTGCCCGTGGACCTGGCCGCGCTGGCCCGGCAGGTGGTGGCCGCCCATGCGCAGGCGGCCTGGCAGCGCGACTGCAGCCTGTCCGTGCAGGCGCCTGAGGCACTGGGCGTGATGGGCAATGCCGTGCTGCTGGAGCTGGCGCTGCGCAACCTGGTGGAAAACGCCCTCAAGCACACGCCGCACGGCACGCAGATCGAAGTCCAGGCCGGGCAGGGGCCCGACGGCGAGGTCTGGTTGCAGGTCTGCGACGACGGCCGCCGCGATGGCGCAGAGCGCGCGGCAGCGCCCGTGGACAGCCTGCACCTGGGCCACGAGATCGTGGCGCGCGTGCTGCGCGCCCACCAGGGAAGCTTTGGCGAGGCCGCGCCGCCCGAAGGCTTCACGACGTGCTACCGCATGGGAATGCCCGGGACAGGGTTGGCGGCAGCTGGTTAAAATCGCCAGTTACCAAGCGGTTACTGCCGCGATCCCCCGGCCGTGGCCCCGCAGCGCACCCATGACGCAGCGGCGGCTGCCATGCGGCAGGGGCATCCCCCTCTCAACAACTTGATACGGACCCTACACATGCCTCTCGTTTCGATGCGCGAACTGCTGGACCACGCTGCCGAAAACGGCTACGGTCTTCCCGCCTTCAACGTCAACAACCTGGAGCAGGTGCAAGCCGTGATGTCGGCCGCAGACGAAGTGGGCGCGCCCGTCATCCTGCAGGCCAGCGCAGGCGCCCGCAAGTACGCCGGCGAGCCCTTCATCAAGCACCTGATCCAGGCCGCTGCCGAGCAGTATCCCCACATTCCCCTGGTCATGCACCAGGACCACGGCACCTCGCCCGCCATCTGCCAGGGCGCGCTGAACCTGGGCTTCGGCTCGGTGATGATGGACGGCTCGCTGATGGAAGACGGCAAGACGCCTTCCTCCTTCGAATACAACGTGGACGTGACCCGCAAGGTCGTGGAAATGGCCCACAAGCTGGGCGCCACCGTCGAAGGTGAACTCGGCTGCCTGGGCTCGCTGGAAACCGGCATGGCCGGCGAGGAAGACGGCGTGGGCGCCGAAGGCGTGCTCGACCACTCGGCGCTGCTGACCGACCCCGAGGAAGCGGCCCAGTTCGTCAAGGCGACGCAGCTGGACGCGCTGGCCATTGCCATCGGCACCAGCCACGGCGCCTACAAGTTCACGCGCAAGCCCACGGGCGACATCCTGTCCATCCAGCGCGTCAAGGAAATCCACGCGCGCCTGCCCAACACCCACCTGGTCATGCACGGCTCCTCCTCCGTGCCCCAGGAACTGCTGGAAATCATCCGCCAGTACGGCGGCGCCATGAAGGAAACCTACGGCGTGCCCGTCGAGGAAATCCAGGAAGCCATCAAGCACGGCGTGCGCAAGATCAACATCGACACCGACATCCGCCTGGCGATGACCGGCGCCGTGCGCAAGTTCCTGGCCGAGAACCCCGAAAAGTTCGATGCCCGCGAATGGCTCAAGCCTGCCCGCGAAGCCGCCAAGCAGATCTGCAAGGCCCGCTACATCGAGTTCGGCTGCGAAGGCCAGGGCGCCAAGATCAAGGGCTACACGCTGGAGCAGATGGCTGCCAAGTACGCTGCCGGTTCGCTGCAGCAGGTCGTGAACTGATCGGTTCCTTCCCCTTCAAAAAAGCCCGCCGGTCCGCCCGGCGGGCTTTTTTGCTTTCAGCGCGGCGCGGGGGCCGCAGCCGGTGACCGCTGGGGTACGGCCATGGCCATCTCGTCATCGGGCACCACGGGCTGGGGGTGGCTGGCGTTCCAGCCCGACACCAGCAAGCTGGTGCCCGACAGCACCAGCAGCAGGCAGACCATCCATTCGACCAGCCGCTTGGGCAGGGCGGGCGGATGGCGCATGTGCAGCCAGGTCACCACCGTCACCACGGGAAAGGCCAGGGCCGCCGCCAGCAGCACGCTGGCGGTGATCTCGCCCTCCCAGGCCACCATCGCCAGGCGCAGCAGCGCGCAGGTGAGGAACATGGCAAACAGGCACTGGCGCACCACCAGGCGGTCCAGCGGCTGGCGGTACAGGTGGTAGACCATGGGCGGGCCCGGCGTGGCAAACAGGCCGCCCAGCACCCCCGATGCCACACCGGCCACCCACAGTGACACCGGCCCCGACACCTGCGCGTTGACCTGCTTTTGCAGCAACAGCAACAGCGCGCATGCCACGATGGCCAGGCCCAGCAGCATGCGCAGCCCGCTCAGCGCATTGCCGCTGAGCCACTGCAGCAGCAGCACGCCGCCGATCACGCCGATGACGCTGCTGATCAGCATGGGCTTGAGCAGCGTCCACTGCGGCACCTGGCGGTGGGCGCGCAGGTAGGCCACGCCGTTGACCACGGACAGCAGGCAGGCCACGTTGGCCGCATCGCCAATGCCCATCAGATGCGTGGCACCGGCCACGCCCACGAAGATCAGCCCGAAGGCAAAGCCCGTCAGGTTCTGGCAAAACGTCGCCAGGCCCACCAGGGCCAGGAACATCACATACTGGATCACGCTCATCGAAAGGCTTTCTGGCGCGCCGCTGCGCCGAACCGGCGACGCTATCACGAAGCGCGCGCCGCTGCCTGCAGGCGCAGCGGGCAGGGCGCCAAGCCGCCGATCGCCAGGCCGCACTCACCGACGCGCGGTGTATCAGCCCCGCGCGTTGAGGCGTTCCAGCCGCTCGGGCGTGCCCACGTCGGTCCAGCGGCCGGTATACGGGCTGGCCCCCACCTGGCCGGCCGCCATGGCGCGGCGCAGCAGCAGTACCAGCGGCACGCGCCATCCCTCGGGGTTGCCGGGCGGGATGTCGCACCAGGGCGCGGCAAACAGCTCGGCGCGCAGCAGCGCAATGGTGCCGTAGGTCTGGCGCGGGCGGGCGTCGCCCTCGGGCCAGTCGCAGGCCAGGCCCAGTTCGTCCACGCCGAAGTCGCCACGCCGATGGTGCTCGGGGTTGGGCACCAGCCACAGATGGGCCAGGCGGCCGCTGGCCGCGAATTCCCGGGCGGCCTCGAACGGGAAATCGAAGTCCGGCGCGTAGACGTCGCCGGCCGCCAGCCAGAACACATCGCCCAGCAGCGGCAGCGCGCGCGCAATGCCGCCGGCGGTCTCCAGCGCCTGCTCGGGCTCGGGGGAATAGGCCAGTTGCAGCGGCTCGCCCCCGTTGTCAGGCACGAATTGGGGGCCGAATCGCGCCGGAATCTGCGCGCCCAGCCAGCCCGTGTTGACCACCGCGCGGCGCACGCCGGCCTGCGCAAGGGCCTGCAGGTGGTGCTGCAGCAGCGGCCGGCCCTGCACCTGCAGCAGCGGCTTGGGGCAGGTGTCGGTCAGCGGCCGCATGCGCTCGCCACGGCCTGCGGCCAGCAGCATGGCAGGCGGCTGTTCGGTGAGGGAAAGCGCCTTGGCGGCGGGGAACGGCGGGATGGGCTGGGCGGTCATGGAGGGCAACTGTAGACCATTGCCAGCGGCCATTGCCCCGCGCGCGGGAGCCGAAAACCCCAGTCCTTTAAAATGGCCGGCTTATTTTGATTACCCCCTCCTTCACGGAGCGCCCTGATGGCCAACACTCAACAAATGGCGAATGCGATCCGCGCACTCGCAATGGATGCCGTTCAACAAGCCAACTCCGGCCACCCCGGCGCCCCCATGGGCATGGCCGACATGGCCGTGGCACTGTGGAGCCGTCACCTCAAGCACAACCCCGTCAACCCGCAATGGGCTGACCGTGACCGCTTCATCCTGTCCAACGGCCACGGCTCCATGCTGATCTACGCGCTGCTGCACCTCACGGGCTATGCGCTGCCGATCGACGAGCTCAAGAACTTCCGCCAGCTGCACAGCAAGACGGCCGGCCACCCCGAAGTGGGCATCACCCCCGGCGTGGAAACCACCACCGGCCCGCTGGGCCAGGGCATCACCAATGCCGTGGGCTTCGCGCTGGCAGAAAAGCTGCTGGCTGCCGAATTCAACCGTCCCGGCCACGCCATCGTCGACCACCACACCTACGTGTTCCTGGGTGACGGCTGCCTGATGGAAGGCATCAGCCACGAGGCCGCGGCCCTGGCCGGCGCCTGGAAGCTGGGCAAGCTGGTGGCGCTGTACGACGACAACGGCATCTCCATCGACGGCAAGGTCGCCCCCTGGTTCATCGACAACACGCCCGCCCGCTTCGAAGCCTATGGCTGGAACGTGATCCGCGACGTGGACGGCCACAACGTCCAGGCCCTCGATGCCGCCATCGCCGCTGCCAAGAAGAACAGCTCCAAGCCCACCCTGATCTGCTGCAAGACCAGCATCGGCAAGGGCTCGCCCAACCGCCAGGACACGGCCAAGGCCCACGGCGAGCCCCTGGGCGCCGAGGAAATCGCGCTGACCCGCGCGGCCCTGGGCTGGGAGCACGGCCCTTTCGACATCCCCGCCAGCGTCTACGGCGACTGGGATGCCAAGGCCGCCGGCGCCAAGGCTGAAGCGGCCTGGAACAAGAAGTTCGCCGCCTACGCCAAGGCCTTCCCCGAACTGGCTGCCGACTTCACGCGCCGCATGGCCGGCGACCTGCCTGCCAACTTCGGCGAGATCGCCGCGCAGATCGCCTCCGACGCGCATGACGCAGGCGCCACCGTGGCCAGCCGCAAGGCCAGCCAACTGGCCCTGGAAGGCCTGACCGCAGCCCTGCCCGAACTGCTGGGCGGCTCGGCCGACCTGACCGGCTCCAACCTGACCAACACCAAGAGCACGCCTTCGCTGCGCGTGGACGACAAGGGTGCCGTGGTCCTGACCGAAGACGGCAAGATCGGCCGCCACATCAACTACGGTGTGCGCGAGTTCGGCATGGCCGCCATCATGAACGGCATCGCCCTGCATGGCGGCTACATCCCCTACGCAGGCACCTTCCTGACCTTCAGCGACTACAGCCGCAACGCCATCCGCATGGCCGCGCTGATGAAGCAGCGCGTGGTCCACGTCTTCACGCACGACTCCATCGGCCTGGGCGAAGACGGCCCCACCCACCAGTCCATCGAGCACGCCGCCTCGCTGCGCCTGATCCCTGGCCTGGATGTCTGGCGCCCTGCCGACACCACGGAAACCGCCGTCGCCTGGACCGTGGCCCTGAGCCAGAAGAACAAGCCCACGGCCCTGCTGCTGTCGCGCCAGAACCTGGCCTACGCAGCCAAGACCGAAGACGCGCTGGACGACATCGCCTGCGGCGCCTACGTGCTGTCCGAGCCCAAGGCCGTCGGCCTGAACAAGAAGGCCCAGGCCGTCATCATCGCCACCGGCTCCGAGGTGCAACTGGCCCTGGCAGCCCAGAAGCTGCTGGCCGAGCGCAAGGTCGCCGTGCGCGTGGTCTCCATGCCCAGCACCACCACCTTCGACAAGCAGGACGCCAAGTACAAGAGCCAGGTGCTGCCGGCCAACCTGCCGCGCATCGCCGTGGAAATGGGCGTGACCGACTTCTGGTGGAAGTACGGCTGCGCCGCCGTCGTCGGCATCGACACCTACGGCGAATCGGCCCCCGCGCCCGTGCTGTTCAAGCACTTCGGCTTCACGGCAGAGAACGTGGCCGACACCGTGCAGGCTGCGCTGCAGCGCGCCGGCAAGTAAAGCTGCGAGAAGGGGCCTGTGGCCCCTTTTTGCCGCCCGCCAGGCCCGGCCTGGCCCTCACCGTTTCAGTTTTTCCGTTTTTCGCAATCCGTCAATCCAAGAGGCAAATATGACGATCAAGATCGGTATCAACGGCTTCGGCCGCATCGGCCGCATGGTGTTCCGCGCTGCCGTGCAGAACTTCAGCGACATCGAAGTCGTGGGCATCAACGACCTGCTCGAGCCCGACTACCTGGCCTACATGCTCAAGTACGACAGCGTGCACGGCCGTTTCAAGGGCGAGGTCTCGGTGGAGGGCTCCAACCTGATCGTCAACGGCAAGACCATCCGCCTGACGCAGGAGCGCGACCCCGCCAACCTGAAGTGGAACGAAGTCGGCGCCGACATCGTGATCGAGGCCACCGGCCTGTTCCTGACCGACGAGACTGCACGCAAGCACCTGGCTGCCGGCGCCAAGAAGGTCATCATGTCCGCGCCTTCCAAGGACAGCACCCCGATGTTCGTCTTCGGCGTGAACTGCAAGACCTACGCCGGCCAGGACGTGATCTCCAACGCCTCCTGCACCACCAACTGCCTGGCTCCCGTGGCCAAGGTGCTCAACGACAAGTGGGGCATCAAGCGCGGCCTGATGACCACCGTGCACGCTGCCACCGCCACGCAAAAGACCGTGGACGGCCCCAGCAACAAGGACTGGCGCGGCGGCCGCGGCATCCTGGAAAACATCATTCCCTCCAGCACGGGCGCAGCCAAGGCCGTGGGCGTGGTGATTCCCGAGCTCAACAAGAAGCTGACCGGCATGTCCTTCCGCGTGCCCACCTCCGACGTGTCGGTGGTGGACCTGACGGTGGAGCTGAACAGCGAAGCCAGCTACGAAGAGATCTGCGCCGAAATGAAGGCCCAGTCGCAAGGCGCGCTCAAGGGCGTGCTGGGCTACACCGAAGACAAGGTCGTGGCCACGGACTTCCGCGGCGAGTCCTGCACCTCGGTGTTCGATGCCGAAGCCGGCATCGCCCTGGACAAGACCTTCGTGAAGGTCGTGTCCTGGTACGACAACGAGTGGGGCTACTCGAACAAGTGCCTGGAAATGGTGCGCGTGGTCGCCGCCAAGTAATCCTGGCGCGAACCGCTGCGGGGCCTGTCGAAGGGCCCTGCACCAGGCCGGCATCGGACGCGATGCCGGCCTTTTTCATGGAAGCTGCGACACTGGCGGCTTGTGCGCCACACCGGAGGTTCCCATGGCTGTCCACGCGAGTTCCACCACGCTGATCGTGCTGCTGCCACTGCTGGTCTGGCGCCTGCACGCGCGTTACCGGCGGCTCGTGGGGCGCCAGCGCACGAACAAGTACCGGCCCTGGATCACGCTGGGCATCTACACCGTGCTGCTGGGCCTGGTGGGCTGGGTCGCCTGGGGCCACTGGCCTGCGCTGGCGGCGCTGGGCGGCGGGCTGGTCTGCGGCGGGCTGCTGTCGCGCTGGGCCTGGTCGCGCACGCAGCTCGAACCGACTCCACAGGGCCTGTACTACACGCCTCATACCCATCTGGGCATTGCCCTGTCCCTGCTGTTCCTGGCGCGCATCGCCTGGCGCGTGGTGCAACTGGCCTGGCTGTCGCCGGGCGCCGATACCGGCCTGCATGGGTTCATTGCCAGTCCGCTCACACTGTCGGTGTTCGGGCTCATGGCGGGGCACAGCACGGGCTATGCGATTGCGCTGTATCGCTGGCGCCAGCGCGTGCTGGCCGCCAAGCGGGCGCGCGAGGCGGCCCAGGTCTAGCACTGCAAGTGTTGCTCGACAAAGCCGGCACCGGCGGCGCGGCATCATGGCCGCATGACTACTTCATCCGCATTGCACGAGACCATTGGCTTTGACGACTTCCTCAAGGTGGAGCTGCGCGTGGGCCGCATCGTGGACGCCCAGGTGTTCAAGGAGGCGCGCCGACCCGCCTATGTGCTGCAGGTCGACTTCGGCCCGGCGCTGGGCCTGCGCAAGTCCAGCGCCCAGATCACGGCGCTGTACCGGCCCGAGGAACTGATAGGCCGCCAGGTGGTGGCTGTGCTGAACTTTCCCAGCAAGCAGATCGGGCCCATGCGCTCGGAATGCCTGGTCACGGGATTCCACAACGAGAAGGCGAGGTGGCGCTGTGCGTGCCCGACCGCGAGGTGCCGCTGGGTACCAAGCTGCTGTGACGGCCTGGGTGACTGTTGGCCTGGGTGACTATTCGATGCGCACGTCGGCCGCCTTGACGATGCGCCCGGACGCTTCCCAGTCGTCCTTGAGCAGGCGCTGGAATTCGGCGGCCGGCAGGGTGGCGGCTTCCACGCCCACGCGGGCCAGGCGCTCCTGGACCACGGGCTCGGCCAGCACCTTGCGCACGGCGGCGTTGATGCGCTCCACTTCGACGGGCGGCGTGCCGGCCGGTGCCAGCAGGCCCAGCCAGGAGTCGAAGGCATAGCCGGGCACGCCGGACTCGGCCACCGTGGGCAAGTCAGGCAGGAAGCGCGACCGTTGCTGGCCCGAGTAGGCCAGCAGTTTGACGCGCGGGTCCTTCTGGAAGGCCAGCATGCCGATGGTGGCGCCCGTGACCAGCTGCACGCGGCCGGCCAGCAGTTCGGTCGTGGCGTCGCCCGTGGATTTCATGGGGATGTGCTGCAGCTTGACGCCCGCCTGCGCGGCCAGCGAGGCCGAGGCCAGGTGCGAGGCGCTGCCATTGCCGGCCGACGCATAGTTGAGCTGGCCGGGCTGGGCCCTGGCGCGCTGCAGCAGCTCGCCCAGGGTCTGCACGCCCGAGGCGGCCGGCACGCCCACCACATAGCCCGTGCGGCCCAGGAAAGACACGCCCACGAAGTCCTTGAGCGGGTCATAGGGCAGCTTCGCGTACAGATGGCCGGCCAGGTTGTGGCTGGCCGCAGCCAGCACCAGGGTGCTGCCGTCCGGCGCGGACTTGGCCACCTGGGCCGTGCCCACGCTGCCACCCGCGCCCGCCCGGTTTTCCACCACCACGGTGGCGCCCAGGGCCTGGCCCAGTTCATTGCTGAAGGTGCGTGCCACCGTGTCCTGCGTGGCGCCCGCGCCGAAGGGCACGACGATGCGGATCACGCGTTCGGCATGCACGGCCGGTGCCAGTCCCAGGGCCAGGGCTGCTGCCAGCAGAACGCGGCGGGTGACGGGAGAAGGGTGAGAGGTTTTCATGGGGAAGTTTCCTGGGTGACGGCAAGCCACCGCTCCACCAGCCGCACGAAGTAGCTGGCGCCGATGGCAAGGATGTCGTCGTTGAAGTCGTAGGAGCGGTTGTGGATCAGGCAGGGGCCGTCGCCATGGCCGGGCAGTCGGTGAGCGCCCTGGCCGTTGCCGATGAAGGCGTAGCAGCCGGGCCGCGCCTGCAGCATGTGGGCGAAGTCCTCGGCCGCCAGCACGCCGGGGAACTGCGTGTCCACGGCGTCGTCGCCCGCGATCTCGCGCATCACGGCGGCGGCGAAGGCGGCCTCGGCCGCGTGGTTGACCAGGGGCGGCGAGGCGCGCCGGAAATGGATCTCGGCCCTGCAGCCATGGGCCAGGGCCGTGTGCTCGGCCTGGCGGCGCAAGGCGGATTCGAGGATGTCCAGCGCCGCCACGGAGAAGGTGCGCACCGTGCCGCCCACCCAGGCGCTGTCGGGAATCACGTTGGGCGCGTCCGAGCCCTGGATCTGCGTCACCGCCAGCAGCGCGCGTTCGCGCGAATCCACATGGCGCGCGACCAGGGTCTGCAGCTGCTGGGCCAGGTCAATGGTGGCGGCCACCGGGTCGATTCCCGTGTGCGGCAGCGAGGCATGCGTGCCCTGCCCATGCAGCACGATGCGGAAGGTGTTGCTGGAGGCCATGAGCGCGCCCGGGTTGAGCGCGAAGCTGCCCACGCGGTCCAGCGCGAAGTTGTGCAGGGCGAAGACCGCATCGCAGGGAAAGCGCTCGAACAGGCCTTCGTCGATCATCCTGCGTGCCCCGGCCTTGCCCATCTCTTCGGCCGGCTGAAAGATCAGGTGCACCGTGCCCGCGAAGTCGCGCGTGCGCGCCAGATGCCAGGCCGCGGCCAGCAGCATGGTGGTGTGGCCGTCATGGCCGCAGGCATGCATGCGGCCTGCGTGCTGCGAGCGGTGGGCAAACCGGTTTTCTTCCTGCAGCGGCAGCGCATCCAGGTCGGCGCGCAGGCCGATGGTGCGCGTGCCGTGGCGTGCGTCCGTATGCCTGCCGTGCACCACGCCCACCACGCCCGTGCCGGCCAGGCCGGTGTGCACCTCCACGCCCCAGGAGGCCAGGCGTTCGGCCACGATGGCCGAGGTGCGGTGTTCCTCGAAGCCCAGCTCGGGGTGGGCATGCAGGTCGCGCCGCAGGGCCACGAAGGGCGCCATGTCGGCAAAGCTTTCGATCAGGTGGGGCAAGGCGGTCTCCGGCCGCAGCCGGCCCATGCCTGCTGCGGCGAATCCCGGATTCTGTAAAACCGCCAGCCCTGCGGCAACGAAGCAAAACGCATATGCATGCGCCCTGCATGCACAAGCCGAACGGGCCGATCAAGCCGTTCAGGCCGTTCAGGCGGACGTCACAGGGCCCTCAGGACTGCGCCATGCGCTGCGCGAGAAAGTCCAGGAAGGCCGTGATGCGCGCGGCCAGCGCCGTGTTGCGGTAGTAGACGGCGTGGATGGGCTGGCGCTGCTGCACGGTCTCGCGCGCCAGCACCTGCACCAGCTCGCCCTGGGCGCGGTCTCGCACGGTCATGAAGTCGGCCAGGCAGACCACGCCCTGGCCTGCCAGGGCCAGCTGGCGCATGGTCTCGCCGCTGGAGGCCGTGAGCTGGGGCGCGGCATCCCAGCGGTCGCCGCCCTCGGGCGTGCGCAGCGGCCAGTGGTTCAGGCCGGGCACCTGGCTGTTGCCGATGCGCTGGTGGCGCGCCAGCGCGGCCACGCTCGCCACGGGGCCATGGGCCTGCAGGTAGGCGGGGCTGGCCAGCACGCGCAGCACGCTGTGGCACAGCAGCCGAGCATGCAGCGTGGAGTCGCGCAGCTCGCCGATGCGGATGGCGATGTCGGTGCGCTGGGCCAGCAGGTCGATGTGCAGGTCATCGGTGTTCAGCTCCAGCGTGATCAGCGGATAGAGCGCGCGGAACTCGCCGACCAGCGGCACGATGGCATGCAGCATGAAGGGCGAGGCCGCGTTGACGCGCAGCAGCCCGGCCGGCGCCTGGCGCCGCGCGGCCAGCTCCTCCTCGGCCGCGTCCAGGGCCTGCAGCACCTCGCGCGCGCGGGCCAGGAAGCGCGCGCCTTCCTCGGTCAGTTCCAGGCTGCGCGTGGTGCGCCGTACCAGGGTGGTGGCCAGCTTTTTCTCCAGGCGCGACAGGCTGCGGCTGATGCCCGAGGTGGTCTGTCCCAACTGCTCGGCTGCCGCCGTGATGCTGCCGCAGTCGATCACGGCGCGAAAGGCCTGCAACTCGTCCAGGGTGGTTTTCATGGGGCGCCAGCTTGGCGCAATTGTTGCTGCAGCGTCAAATATTTTCTGCTGATACCAGGCTTTATCTGCAAGCGTTAACCCGCCAGACTGCAGTCTTCGGGGCGTGGTTCCGCGCCTTGTTTGCTTTTTGAAAGACCTGCATGACATCGACTGCCTCTCTCGCTTCCGTGGTGCCCGCGTTCGGCCTGGGCACCTTCCGCCTCAAGGACGAGGTGGTGCGCCACTCCGTGGGCCAGGCCCTGGAGGTGGGTTACCGCGCCATCGACACCGCCCAGATCTACGGCAACGAGGCCGATGTGGGTGCCGCCATCGCCGCCAGCGCCGTGTCGCGCGATCAGCTCTTCCTCACCACCAAGATCTGGACCGAGAACCTGTCCGCCGACGCGCTGATCCCCAGCCTGGAGCGCAGCCTTGAAGCCCTGCGCACCGACCATGTGGAGCTGACGCTGATCCACTGGCCCTCGCGCAGCGTGCCGCTGGAGGACAGCCTGGGCGCGCTCATGCGCGCCAGGGAGCAGGGGTTGACGCGCCACATCGGCGTGTCCAACTTCAACATCGCGCTGCTGCAGCAATCCATTGCTGCCGTGGGCGCCGCGAACATCGCCACCAACCAGATCGAACTGAGCCCCTATCTGCAAAACCGCGCCGTCACCGACTTCGCACGCCAGCAGGGCATTCACACCACCTCGTACATGACGCTGGGCTACGGCAAGCTGCTGGCCGATCCCGTGCTGGCCGACATCGCCGCCGCCCACGGTGCCACGCCCGCCCAGGTGGCGCTGGCCTGGGCCATGGCCAAGGGCTATGCCGTCATTCCCTCGTCCACCCAGCGCGCCCACCTGCAGGCCAACCTGGACAGCTGCCGGCTGGTGCTGGGCGCCGAAGACATGCAGCGCATCGCCGCGCTGGAACGCGGCGACCGCCAGGTCAGCCCTGACGGCCTGGCTCCCGCCTGGGATTGAGCGGGGCTGGTATCGGGGGACTGCGCGGCCCGGCGGGCTTTGACCTGGAGCAACGCAATGGTGACCCTAGGGGTAGTACTAGGGTTATCACAGTATCGAACGACCGTGCTTTTTATGAGAATGCACGTTCAATCGAGAAACCAGGAGACGAGCAGCATGAGTGACCGCCCATGGCTGGGTGCCTATCCGGCAGGTGTGCCCGCCGACATCGATCCCTCCCAATACCCCTCGCTGGTGGCCCTGATGGAGGAGGCCTTCAGCCGCTACGCGGACCGCGTGGCCTATTCCTTCATGGGCAAGGAGCTGACCTACTCGCAGGTCGATGCGCAAAGCCGCGCCTTCGCCGCCTATCTGCAGAGCCTGGGCCTGGCCCGCGGCGACCGGGTGGCGCTGATGATGCCCAACATTCCCCAGTACCCCGTGGCCGTGGCCGCCGTGCTGCGTGCGGGCTTCGTCGTGGTCAACGTCAACCCGCTGTACACGGCGCGCGAGCTGGAGCACCAGCTCAAGGACTCGGGCGCCAAGGCCATCGTCATCATCGAGAACTTCGCCCACACGCTGCAGGCCTGCAAGGCCGCCACGCCCGTGCAGCACATGGTGTTGTGCACCATGGGCGACCAGCTGGGCATGCTCAAGGGCGCCATCGTCAATTACGTGGTGCGCAAGGTCAAGAAGCTGGTGCCGCCGTTCTCGCTGCCGGGGGCCGTGCGCTTCAACGACGCGCTGTCCAAGGGCATGCGCTCGCCCTTCCAGGCGCCGCAGCTGCAGGCCTCCGACATGGCCCTGCTGCAGTACACGGGCGGTACCACGGGCGTGAGCAAGGGCGCGGTGCTGCTGCACAGCAACATCATCGCCAACGTGCTGCAGTCCGAGGCCTGGAACCTGCCTGCCATGGGCAAGGTGCCGGCCGGCGAGCAGCCCACCAGCATCTGCGCGCTGCCGCTGTACCATATCTTCGCCTTCACGGTGAACATGATGCTGTCCATGCGCACGGGCGGAAAGACCATCCTGATCCCCAATCCGCGCGACCTCAAGGCCACGCTCAAGCAGCTGTCCACGCAGCGCTTTCACAGCTTTCCCGCCGTGAGCACGCTGTTCAACGGCCTGGCCAACCACCCGGACTTCAATACCGTGGACTGGTCGCACCTGAAGGTCTCGGTCGGCGGCGGCATGGCCGTGCAAAGCGCCGTGGCCCAGCTGTGGCTGCAAAAGACCGGCTGCCCCATCTGCGAGGGCTATGGCCTGTCGGAGACCAGCCCCACGGTCAGCTGCAACCCGGTCACCTCCACCGAGTTCTCGGGCACCATCGGCGTGCCCTTGCCCAGCACCTATCTCAAGCTGGTCGATGACGACGGCAACGACGTGACCGAACTGGGCGCGCGCGGTGAACTGGCCATCAAGGGCCCGCAGGTCATGGCCGCCTACTGGCAGCGCCCCGACGAAACCGCCAAGGTCTTCACCGCCGACGGATATTTCCGCACCGGCGACATAGGCACCATGGACGAGCGCGGCTACTTCAAGATCGTGGACCGCAAGAAGGACATGGTCCTGGTCAGCGGCTTCAACGTCTATCCCAATGAAGTGGAAGACGTGGTCTCCAACTGCCCCGGCGTGCTCGAATGCGCCGTGGTCGGCGTGCCCGACGAGAAGACCGGCGAGGCCGTCAAGCTGGTCATCGTGCGCAAGGACGACAGCCTCACCGAACAGGCCGTGCGCGACTTCTGCCACGACAACCTTACGGGCTACAAGCGGCCCCGCGTGATCGAGTTCCGCACCGAGCTGCCCAAGACCCCGGTGGGCAAGATCCTGCGCCGGGAGCTGCGCGACAGCAAGTAACGCGGGCGGCTTGCCGTGTTTGAAAAGAGGCGCTGCGGCGCCTCTTTTCATTGGAAGGGAGCACGTCTTCAGAACACGCCCAGACCCGCCATGACCAACGCCGCCAGCGCCGCCAGCGCCACGGCCGCCGCATTGAGGCAGGCCAGCGCAAAGCCGAAGCGCACGAGTTCTCCCTCTTCCTGGGCATTGGTCCGTGCCAGGCCCAGCACCAGCATCACGATGGACAGGGAGCCCAGTGCCGCATGCCCGGCGGCGCTGTTGTGCACGGCGGCCAGCAGCAGGCGTGATCACCGGCCAGGCCGCCACCGTGGACCCCACGCGCGTGGGCCGGCCCATCACCATCATCGTGGAGGTCATGACCGAGCGCACCAGCATCGACGCGCTCAACGCCATGAAGTCGCACTTCGCCGTGCCCGAGGTCCAGCAGTGCTACTACGTCACGGGCGAGGTGGACCTCGTGCTCGTCCTCACCGTGGCCACCATGCAGGAGTACGAGGCCCTGGCGCGGCGCCTTTTCGCCGAGAACCCCAACGTCAAATGGTTCAAGACCATCGTGGCGCTGGACCGCGTGAAGGTGGGGCTGGAGATCCCCTGCGATTGAGTCCATTGCCGGCGCAGCCGGGATCTTGTGCACCGGATGGAAAGGGCCGCCCATGCTCCTGCATGGCGGCCCTTGTTGCATGCGATCAATCTTCCTATAATTGTTTTACCCCATGAACTGTGATTCATGGATAAAACAAATGGCGCCTTCCCCGCCATGATCCACCGACGTTGATGGAGAGACACATGTCCGAATCCGCTCAGAACACGCCCCGCACCTGGGACCAGCCCGAAGGCTCCAGCTTCGAACAATGGATGGAGTCGCGCGTGGCGCGATTTTCCACGCGCAAGTACGACTTCGATGCGCTGAAGTTCCAGGCCGACTTCGACCCCAAGTACCGCCGTGGCCAGATGCGCTACATCGGCACGGGCGGCACGGGCGTGGCTGCGGACAGCAACACCATCCCTTCCGAGAACTTCACCTTCTCCACCATGGTCATCCCGGCCGGCAATGAAGGCCCCTCGCACCTGCACACCGATGTGGAGGAAGTCTTCTTCCTGATCCGCGGCAAGCTCAAGCTCGTGCTGGAGAAGGACGGCCAGCGCTTCGAGACCATCCTCACCGACCGCGACGTGGTCTCTGTGCCGCCCGGCGTGTACCGCGAAGAGATCAACATCGGCGACGAAGACGCGCTGATGTGCGTGATGCTGGGCGCCAAGAAGCCCATCACGCCCACCTATCCCCCAGAACACCCCCTGGCAAAAATCAAACGTTGAGTAGCGGGCCTGCCATGACCGCGCAGACGCTGCAGCGCATGGAACAGCGCCTTCAGACGCAGTTCCCCGAACACCTCATCGCCCTGCCCGGTGGCGCTCAGGCCGCCTGGCGCGAGGCCGGCGACACGGCCTCGGACTTTGCCGTGGTGATGCTGCACGGCATCAGCTCGGGCGCCGCCTCCTGGCTGGACGTGGCCCTGGAGCTGGCGCCGCGCGCGCGTGTGCTGGCCTGGGACGCGCCCGGCTATGGCCGCTCCACGCCGCTGGCACCCGACGCGCCCACGGGCGCCGACTACGCCCGCGTGCTGGAGCAGTCGCTGCAGGCGCTGGGCGTGCGCCGCTGCCTGCTGGTGGGCCACTCGCTGGGTGCGCTCATGGGCACGCCCTGGGCGGTGCAGGCCGGTGCCGGGCGCGTGCAGCAACTGGTGCTGATCAGCCCCGCTGGCGGCTATGGCGCACCCGGCATGGGCGAGCAGCAGGCCAAGGTACGCCAGGGCCGTCTTGCGGCCCTTCAGGAAAAAGGCATCGAAGGCCTGGCCGCCGCCATCGACCAGCGCCTGGTCTCGCCCGCCGCGCCCGAGCCCGTGCGCCAATGGGTGCGCTGGAACACGGCGCGCCTGCATGCTGCCGGCTACGCCCAGGCCGTGGAGCTGCTGTGCGGCAGCGACCTGGGGCAGGCGGCGGGGCAACTGGCCATGCCGGTCGAGGTCTGGGTGGGAGAGCACGACGTGGTCACGCCGCCCGCCGCCTGTGCGGCCTGGGCCGCAAGGCTGGGCGCCCGGTACGTTACGCTTGCGGCAGCCGGCCATGCCTCTGTCGTCGAACAACCTGCGGATGTCGCACAGAGGCTGGCCACCCTGCTGACCTGATGGCCTACCGGCCCGAATTGCGATGAGCGACACCTCCGAAACCCTCTCGAACGACAACGACCGCTACACCGTCCCCGCGCTGGAGCGCGGCCTGCGCCTGCTGGCCTGCTTCACGCCTTCGCAGCCCGTGTGGAGCGCGCCCGACCTGGCGCGCACCCTGGCGCTGCCGCGTTCCACGGTGTTCCGGATGCTGACGACGCTGGAGAACATGGGGTATCTGCAACGCTCGGGCACCGAGTACCGGCTGGGCCTGTCCGTGCTGCGCCTGGGCTACGACTACCTGTCCACCCAGCCGCTGGCCCAGCTGGCCGAGCCCGTGCTGCAGGCGCTGTGCGAGCGCCTGGGCTTCACCACCAACCTGGCGCTGCTGGACGGCACCTCCGTAGTCTACGTGGCGCGCATCGCGCCGGCCGGCGCCTTCCAGGGCGCCGTGCGCGTGGGCTCGCGCCTGCCGGCCCATGCCACCGTGCTGGGCCGCGCCCTGCTGCAGGACATGGACGCAGACCAGCTGCGCGAACTCTTCGGCGGCAGCGAGCTGCCGCAATTCTCGGAAAGCACCCCGCGCGACGTGCAGCAACTGCAGCAGTTGCTGCTGCAGGACCGCGAGCGCGGCTACGCCATGGGCGAGGGCTTCTACGAGCCCGGCGTCTCCAGCATTGCCGCACCCGTGCGCGATGCGCAGGGCCGCATCATCGCGGGCCTGGGCATGGCCGTGGCCTTTACCGAAATCGCACCCGGGCGCATGGCGCACTGGGTGGAACAGGTGCGCGAGGCCGCCGTCGAACTGACGGGCCACCTGCGCACCCAGCATCCTGGTTTTCTGCGCTGAGGAACTGGTGCTCCCACCGGCCTTCAGCGCGTTCTTGCTCAGAAAGAAATGACGATGAATATTGCTGTGATTGGCTGCGGTGCGATTGGCGCCAGCGTGCTCGAACTGCTCAAGGGCCATGCCGCGGTGCAGGTGGGCTGGGTGCTTGTGCCCGAAGTGACGGACGCCGTGCGCGCCACCCTGGCCCGGCATGCGCCCCAGGCGCGCGCACTGCCTGCGCTGACGATTGAAGACCGGCCCGACCTCATTGTCGAATGCGCAGGCCATACCGCCATCGAAGAGCATGTGCTGCCCGCCCTGCGGCGCGGCATTCCTGCCGTCGTGGCCTCCATCGGCGCACTCAGCGCCCCCGGCATGGCCGAGGCCGTGCAGGCCGCGGCCGAGGCCGGAGGCACCCAGGTGCAATTGCTGTCGGGCGCCATCGGCGGCGTGGATGCGCTGGCCGCCGCGCGCATCGGCGGCCTGGACGAAGTGGTCTACACCGGCCGCAAGCCGCCCCTGGCCTGGACCGGCACGCCCGCAGAACAGCGCTGCGACCTCGCCAGCCTCAAGGAAGCCTTCTGCATCTTCGAAGGCAGCGCACGCGAGGCCGCCCAGCTCTACCCCAAGAACGCCAACGTGGCCGCCACCCTGTCGCTGGCCGGCATGGGCCTGGACCGCACCACGGTGCGCCTGTACGCCGACCCGGCCGTGGACGAAAACGTGCACCATGTGGCCGCGCGCGGCGCCTTCGGGTCCATGGAATTGACCATGCGCGGCAAGCCGCTGGAGGCCAATCCCAAGACCTCGGCCCTCACCGTCTACAGCGTGGTGCGCGCCGTGCTCAACCAGGCCACGGCCATCGCCATCTGAGCCGCACCGGGCACAGGCTCGCGGCACAATGGGCACTTTCGCCCCGCAGGCGGCCCCCGGGCCGCCTTTGCTTTTTGCCTGTGCCGTTGAAACGTTGAAAGAGAAGCCACCATGACCATCGCCATCCTCAGTGCCCTGCCGCAGGAACAGGAAGGCCTGGTCCATGCCCTGTCCGACGCCCAGGGCACGGCCCACGCCGGCCGCATGTTCTGGCGCGGGCGCCTGCATGGGCACGACGTGGTCTGCGCGCTGTCGGGCATAGGCAAGGTGGCGGCGGCCACCACGGCCACGGCGCTGATCGAGCGCTTCGGCGTGCGCCGCATCGCCTTCACCGGCGTCGCCGGTGGCCTGGGCGAAGGCGTGCGCGTGGGCGATGTCGTCGTGGCCGACGAATACCTGCAGCACGACCTGGACGCCTCGCCCATCTTCCCGCGCTGGGAAATGCCCGGCTACGGACGCACGCGCCTGCCCTGCGACCCCGAAATGACCGCCGCGCTGCTGGCGGCTGCCCAGGCCTGCGTGGCCGAGGCGGGCGAAGACCTGCGCGCCGCCCACGCCACCACGGCGCCGCGCGCGCACCAGGGGCTGATTGCCAGCGGTGACCAGTTCGTGGGCACGGCGGGCGCCTCTTCCGCGCTGGCGCAGGGCCTGCGTGCTGCAGGGCATGAGGTGCTGGCGGTGGAGATGGAAGGCGCCGCCGTGGCGCAGGCTTGCCTGGACTATGGCGTGCCGTTTGCTGCGATGCGGACTGTTTCCGATCGTGCGGATGACAGTGCGCATGTGGACTTTGCGGAGTTTGTGCGGGTGGTGGCGAGTCGGTATGCGTTGCGGGTTGTTGATGGGTTTTTGCGGCGGCTTGCTGTTTGATTTTTGACGCTGGTGGGGGCGTTTTTTGACCCTGCCGAGTGGTTGTTTTTCGAGGCCGGGTTTCGGCCCGGCGGCCGACCTACTTTCTTGTCTTGCTACAAGAAAGTAGGCAAAGAAAAGCACCCGGTACGACTCACACTCATAGGTGACACATCAGTACAAGGACATGGGTAACAGATCCAAGCTTGGCAGCTGGAGCCAACAGCAGCCAAGGAGCGATCACCATGCCCTGGAAGGAGTGCGCACCCATGGACGAGAAACTGCTCTTCATAGCCGACCACCTGCGCGGTGGTGCGCCGCTGAGCGAGCTGTGCAGGCGCTACGGCATCAGCCGCAAGACGGCCTACAAGTGGGTTGAGCGTTACCGCCAACTGGGCATGGATGGATTGCAAGAACGCAGTCGCAGGCCCCACGGGAACAATCAGGCGATCAGCTATGCACAGCGCCGGGCCATCATTGAGCTGCGCACGCAGCAAAGGTCACAGATGGGGCCCAAGAAGCTGCACGCTTTGCTCCTGCAGCGTTGGGGCCCACAGGAGACACCCAGCAAAACCACCATCTACAACGTGCTGAAGGCTGAGGGGCTTGTTTGCAGCAGGCGTGTACGCAGACGCTCGGTGCCTACGGCCCAGCCCTTGCGAACGAGCAAGCAGCCCAATGGGGTGTGGAGTGCAGACTACAAAGGCCAGTTCAAGACAGCCGATGGTCACTGGTGCTATCCATTGACCATCATGGACCACGCCAGCCGCTATTTGCTGGCCGTGCACGTCTACGACAGCCCCAACTACGAGGATGCCAAACGCAGCTTCGAACAGGTGTTTCGGCAATACGGACTGCCCGAGCGCATACGCAGTGACAACGGTCCGCCATTCGCGACTACTGGCGTGGCGGGCCTGTCACGCCTGGCGATATGGTGGATAAGGCTGGGCATCAGGCCGGAGCGCATCGAGAGGGGCAAGCCACAGCAAAACGGTCGCCACGAGCGGATGCACCGCACGCTCAAGCATGCCCTGGGCAAAGAGCCTGCGGCGGACAAAGCGGCATTGCAGATGCAGCTCGATGCCTTTGTGGAGCACTACAACCAGCAGCGCCCGCATGAGGCCTTGCAGCAAAGCATGCCGGCCCAGCATTACAGCGACTCGGCCAGGCCATACCCCTCAAAGCTACCGGAGCTGCAGTACCCGAAGCATTGGGAACGAGTTCGAGTCAGCCACAACGGCCTGATTTACTGGCGAGCGCTGCGGGTCTACATCGGCTACCTGCTGGCGGGGCAGTGGATCGGGATGCAGGAGGTGGCCGCTGGCCAGTGGGATGTGTATCTGGGGCCGGTGCGACTGGGCTGCTTCAACGAAGAGGATGTGCGAGGACCCCAGAAGGACTATGTGAGCTTGAAGTGTTACCCATGTCTGTGAGCTGAGTTGTTACCCATGTCCTTGACACGTACACCCCGAATGTCCGCGACCCCTTCGCTGCGCTACGGGGCAACCTGCGTCGGGCCACCTGCGGGGTTCGCCGTGAAACTCACTTCGCGCTGCGCGCTACGTTCAGACAATCACGGCGAGTCAGATGACGAAGCAAGCCTGTCCTTCGGCAGGCTTGCAACCCCGCAGGCGGCCCGACGCAGGCGCTGACATACGGGGAGTTTGCTCGGGCCTTCGCTGCGCTCGGCCGGATGTGGCCGCACTCGTGGCTATGGGCTTTGAGTGTGGTCGCAACCTACGCTTCTGGCTTCGCCTTGTACATAGTCGGCCAGTGACTCAGCGCCGTCGCGGATGGCGCGCAGTGCGTGAGCCATGGCTTGCGGACGTCGCAAGTCTTCTGGTGCATTGAGGCTGGCCAACACAAGTTGGGCCAGGGCCCATATTTCGTTGCAGCCTTCCTGTACCCATCCATTGGTGTCGGTGATGGTGCGAGCCAGTTGCTCGAAGCTGGCGCGCGTGGGAAGAGCGGTGCGCTGATCGTTCATGTTTTCGTACTCCTGTGCGAGACGGAAACACCCAACCTGCGTTTTCAAGCGCAGAAAGGGTGGATGGGATGTTGAAAACACGCACACAGACGTGCGGGCAGCCTTGCGGGTAGCCCCATCCCATCCAAAACCGTGTGGACGTGCGGGTGCGATGCCCACTGTCCAAGTGTTCAGACGTGACGAGGCCTCTCTTTCGGGGAGGCTCTGCCGCTGTGTGTTGATGGTGTTTTCAAGCACCAGCCCCGGAACAGGGGGCCACCGAAATCATAGAGGCATTCCACAACCCCGCCTCAAACCCCAGGCCGAGCGAAGCGACGGCCCGCACCCACTCCCCGTATGAACGCGCCTGCGGCGTGGTGGTTGCGGGGTTGCAGTCCTGCCGAAGGACAGGACTGCTTCGTCATCTGGCTCGCTGCGGTTGTCTGAGCGGAGTTCACGCAGTGAACGCAGCGAGTTCCGCAGCGAACCCCGCAACCGCCACGACGCAGGTTGCCCCGGAGCGAAGCGCAGGGGTCGCGGGCATTTGGGCGCGTTTCTTTGCCGACTTTCTTGCCGCGCGGCAAGAAAGTCGGTCGGCCGCCGGGCCGAAACCCGGCCTCTGCCCGCAGGCCGGGCATGCGTCCAAAGCAGACCAAGGAAGCATCAAGGAAGCATCAAAAAAGACCCCGAAAAACACACACCCAGACACACCTCTGTCATCCATTTCCCACACGCCTCCGTGTTTTCCCCAATCCCACCCCGAACCATCAGTCCTAAACTCACGTTTGTTTCAAGAAAAAAGTGTCATTTCAAATTTGAAACAGACACAAACCCCCTTCGATTGAGGTACGCCATGAACACCACGCCCTCCACAGGCCAGCTTGCCGGCCGCCGCATCCTCGTCACAGGCTCGGCGCGCGGCCTGGGCTTTGCGTTCGCCAAGGCCTTTTGCGAGCAGGGCGCGCGTGTCGCCATGGCCGATCTGCGCGAGGAGCTGCTGGCCGAGTCCGTGGCCCGGCTGCGTGCGCAGGGCTTCGAGGCGCATGGCTTCGGGCTGGATGCCGGCAATCCGGAGTCGATAGAGCGCTGCGCGCAGCAGGCCGTGCAGGCGCTGGGCGGGCTGGACGGGCTGGTGAACAACGCGGCCGTGACCGATTCGGGCGGCAAGGGCATGGACGACATCGATCTGGACAAGTGGGACCAGGTGATGAACGTGAACGTGCGCGGCGTGTGGCTGATGACGCGCGCCTGCCGCGCCGCGCTGCGCGACAGCGGCCGGGGCGCCATCGTCAACCTGGCGTCCGACACCGCGATGTGGGGCGCCCCGAACCTGATGGCCTATGTGGCCAGCAAGGGCGCGGTGATGGCCATGACGCGTTCCATGGCGCGCGAGCTGGGCGCCGACGGCATCACCATCAACGCCGTGGCGCCGGGCCTGGTGCTGGTGGAGGCCACGGAGTACGTGCCCGAGCACCGCCACCGCCTGTACATCGACCAGCGCGCGCTGCAGCGCGAGCAGCGGCCCGAGGATGTGTCGGGCGCCGTGGCCTATGCGCTGTCCGATGGCGCGCGCTTCGTGACGGGGCAGGTGCTGCCCGTCAACGGCGGCTTCGTCATGAATTGAAGGGGTTTCGCCATGACCGACACCACCCCTTCCGGGAATGCCGAGAGCGCCGAGAGCGCGGACAACGGCGCCGACAAGTACATGGTGCCCGCGCTGGAGCGCGGCCTGCGCCTGCTGCAGGAGTTCGGGCGCGGCAATGCCACGCTGGGCGCGCCCGAGCTGGCCCGCCGCCTGCAACTGCCGCGCGCCACGATTTTCCGCATGCTCAACACGCTGGAGGCCATGGGCTTTCTGCAGCGTGCCGAGGGCAGCAATGACTACCGGCTGGGCCTGTCCGTGCTGCGCCTGGGCTTCGAGTTCCTGTCGTCCATGGACCTGACCGAGCTGGGCCAGCCCGTGATCGCGCGGCTGTGCGGCGAGATCCGCTATCCCTGCAACATCGTGGTGCGCGATGGCCGCTCCATCGTCTACGTGGCCAAGGTGACGCCGCCCACGCCGCTGACCAGTTCGGTGCGCGTGGGCACGCGCCTGCCTGCCCATGCCACGGCCCTGGGCCGCGTGCTGCTGGCCGACCTGTCCCTGTCCGAGCTGCGCACGCTCTACCCCGAGGAGCACCTGGAAGCGCACACCCCCAAGACGCCGCGCACGGTGCTGGACCTGTTCAACCTGGTCGAGGCCGACCGCGAGCGCGGCCATGTGTTCAGCGAAGGCTTCTACGAAAGTTCCATCTGCACCATCGCCGCCCCCGTGCGCGACCACAGCGGCCGCGTGGTGGCGGCGCTGGGCACGACGGTTCCCGCGCCCCATGTGGAGGAGGGCCGTGCCGAGACCCTGATCGCCGGCGTCTGCGACGCGGCGGCCGAGCTGTCCGAGCTGCTGAACTACCGCCCGCAAACGCAGACGCAGACGGCACAGCTGCTTTCCCTCAATTCCCGGCGCGCAGGAGGCGGCCATGTTTGATTCCCAACTCAAGGACACCACGGCCGTCGTCACCGGCGGCTCTTCGGGCATTGGCCTGGCCACGGTCGATCTGCTGCTGTCGCAGGGCGCGCGTGTCGCCCTGTGCGGGCGCAGCGCCGAACGCCTGGAGCAGGCCGTGCAGCAACTGCGCGAACGCCATCCCGAGGCCCGGCTGTTCGCCCAGGCCTGCGACGTGCTCGACGCTGCCCAGGTGCAGCAATTTGCGCGCGACAGCGAGGCTGCGCTGGGTCCGGCCTCCATCCTCGTGAACAACGCGGGCCAGGGCCGGGTCTCGACGTTTGCCAGCACCGACGATGCGGCCTGGACCGAGGAGCTGCACCTGAAGTTCTTCTCGGTGCTGCATCCCACGCGCGCCTTTTTGCCGCAGCTCGAGCGCACGGCGCAGCCGGCCATCGTCTGCGTCAATTCGCTGCTGGCCTCGCAGCCCGAGCCGCACATGGTGGCCACCTCGGCCGCGCGCGCCGGCCTCAAGAACCTGGTGCGCTCCATGGCCACCGAGTTCGCGCCCAAGGGCGTGCGCGTCAACGGCATCCTGGTCGGCCTGATCGAGTCCGGCCAGTGGCGCCGCCGCTTCGAGGCGCGCGAGGACCGCAGCCAGGACTGGAACGCCTGGAGCGCCGACCTCGCCCGCAAGAAGTCCATTCCGCTGGGCCGCCTGGGCTCGCCCGACGAGGCCGCGCGCGCCATCTTCTATCTCGCCACGCCCCTGTCCTCCTACACGACCGGCAGCCACATCGACGTCTCCGGTGGCCTTGCACGGCAAGCGTAGTGCTCCAGCCCCTTCACCCGATTCAAAGCAGAACATGACTTCTTCCGCATCCAAAATCACCGTCGGCGCCGTTGTAGCCCAGTTCCTCGAACACTGCGGCGTGCAGGCCGCGTTCGGGGTGATCTCCATCCACAACATGCCCATCCTGGACGCGATGAATGCGCGCGGCCATGTCCGCTTCGTGATGGCGCGCGGCGAGGCCGGCGCCGGCAACATGGCCGATGCCTGCGCGCGTTCCACCTCCAGCCTGGGCGTGTGCATCACCAGCACCGGCCCGGCTGCCGGCAACATCGCCGGCAGCCTGGTGGAGGCCTATACGGCCGGCACGCCGCTGCTGCACATCACGGGCCAGATCGAGACGCAGTACCTGGACCAGAAGCTGTCGTACATCCACGAGGCGCCCGACCAGCTGACCATGCTGGGCGCCGTGTCCAAGGCGGCGTTCCGCGTGCGCAGCGCCGAGACCTGCCTGTCCACCCTGAAGGCCGCCGTGCAGGCCGCCATGACCGCGCCCACGGGCCCGGTGAGCGTGGAGATTCCCATCGACATCCAGCAGACCGTGATCGACATGCCGGCCGACCTGTCGCCGCTGCCGGTGGCCGTGCTGGCCCCCAGCGAGGCATCGCTGGATGCGCTGGCCGACACGCTGGCCAAGGCACGCCGCCCGCTGCTGTGGCTGGGTGGCGGCGCACGCCACGCAGTCGCTGCCGTGCAGCGCCTGAAGGCGCTGGGCTTCGGCATCGTCAGCACGGGCCAGGGCCGCGGCATCGTGGCCGAGGACGATCCGGCCTCGCTGGGCGCCTACAACATCCAAAAGCCCGTGGAAGCCTTCTACCAGCGCTGCGACGCCATGCTGGCCGTGGGCACGCGCCTGCGCAGCAACGAGACGCTGAAGTACGAACTGAAGCTGCCGCGCCCGCTGCTGCGCATCGATGTGGACGCCGCCCAGCAGGGCCGCTGCTACGCCGATGACGGCTTTGTCTGCGGCGACTCGGCCCTGGCGCTGACGGGCCTGGCCGACCGGCTGGAGGCGCGTGGCTACAAGGCCGACCCCGAGCTGCTGGCCGACCTGCGCCAGGTGCACGACGAGGCCGTGGCCACCATGCGCGACGGCCTGGGCCCGTACAGCGTGCTGGTGCAGGAGCTGCAAAAGGCCGTGGGCCGCAACTTCAACTGGGTGCGCGACGTGACCGTCTCCAACAGCACCTGGGGCAACCGCGAGCTGCGCTTTTTCGAGCCCAACGCGGGCGTGCACGCCACGGGCGGCGGCATCGGCATGGGCATGCCCATGGCCATCGGCGCGGCCGTGGGCGCGGCGGTCAGCGGCTCGGGCCGCAAGACGCTGGGCCTGGCGGGCGATGGCGGCTTCATCCTGAACCTGGGCGAGCTGGCCACGCTGGTGCAGGAAGAGTGCGACACCCTGATCGTGCTGATGAACGACCAGCGCTATGGCGTGATCCAGAACATCCAGGACGCCTCCTACGGCGGCCGCCGCTGCTATGTGGAACTGCACACGCCCGACTACGCGCAGCTGTGCGCCTCCATCCAGCTGCCCCATGCCCGCGTGCAAGACCTCAAGGAGCTGCCGGCGGTGCTGCAGTCGGCCTGGACGAAGAAGGGCCCCTTCCTGCTGGAGATCGACATGCGCGCCATCGGCAATTTCAAGGCCACGTTCTCGGGCCCGCCGGTGAACAAGCTGGACCAGATCCCGGCCACCACCACGGCGTCCAAGGCCGCCTGAGGCGGCTGGATTCGAACGAACGAGAGAGGCTCACCATGTCGAACCTGGAACTGCTCCCCATCAATATCGCCGGCGAATGGCGCCTGGGCGGCGGCGGCGAATCCACCACGCTCTATCCCGCCACCGGCGAAGTGGTGGGCCGCCTGCGCGCGCCCAGCCTGGAGGATGTGGAGGAGGCCATCCAGAAGGCCGACCACGCCTTCCGCACCAGCGGCTGGGCCCAGAAAAAGCCCCATGAGCGCGCGGCAGTGCTGCACCGCGTGGCCCAGCTGATCCGCGAGCGCGCCGAGCCCCTGGCCCAGCTGCAGCGCCTGGACAACGGCAAGCCCATCAAGGAAACACGCATGCTGGTGGCCAGCGCCGCCGCCACCTTCCAGTTCTTTGCAGCGGCCTGCGAGACCATGGAGGAAACCATCACGCCCTCGCGCGGCGACTTCATGACCATGAGCGTGTACGAGCCCATGGGTGTGGTGGCGGCCATCACGCCGTGGAACTCGCCGATCGCCAGCGAGGCGCAAAAGCTGGCGCCTGCGCTGGCCGCCGGCAACGCCGTGGTCGTCAAGCCCGCCGAGGCCACGCCGCTGCTGGCGCTGGAGCTGGCCAGGATCTGCGAAGAGGCCGGCGTGCCCAAGGGCCTGGTCAGCGTGCTGCCGGGCCGGGGCTCGGTGATTGGCGATGCCATCACCAAGCATCCGCTGGTCAAGCGCGTGTCGTTCACGGGCGGTACGTCCACGGGCAAGCACATCGCCCACATCGCGGCCGACAAGATGATGCCGGTCTCGCTGGAGCTGGGCGGCAAGTCGGCCACCATGGTGCTGGCCGATGCCGACATCGACCATGCCGTCAACGGCGTGCTCTACGGCATCTTCAGCTCCTCGGGCGAGTCGTGCATCGCGGGCTCGCGCCTGTTCGTGGCGCGCAGCCTGCATGCCGAATTCATGCAGCGCCTCACGGCCAAGGCCGCCGCGCTGCAGGTGGGCGACCCGGCCGACGAGCGCACGCAGATGGGGCCGCTGATCACCGCCAAGCACCGCGAATCCATAGAGAGCTATGTGGCCCTGGGCCTGTCCGAGGGCGGCCGGCTGCTCACGGGAGGCCAGCGGCCCGAGGGCGCGCAGTTCGAGCGCGGCTACTACTACCGCCCCACCATCATCGACGGCGTGAAGAACGACTGGCAGATCTGCCAGCAGGAAATCTTCGGCCCCGTGCTCGTGGCCATGCCCTTCGACAACGAGGACGACCTGCTTGCCCAGGCCAACGACAGCGTCTACGCGCTGGCCGCCGGCATCTGGACGCGCGACTACAAGAGCGCCTGGCGCATTGGCCGCGCCGTGCAGGCCGGCACCGTCTGGATCAACACCTACAAGCAGTTCTCCATCTCCACGCCCTTCGGCGGCTGGCGCGACAGCGGCCTGGGCCGCGAGAAGGGACGGCTGGGCATACAGCAGTACATGGAGCAAAAGAGCATGTACTGGGGCTTGAACGACCAGCCTTTGGCCTGGGCGAACTGAAAGGGAATCGACATGAGCGTACTGGGCATAGACGAAATCACCTACGGCGCGGACGACCTGGCTACCTGCCGCCGCTTCTTCCTGGACTGGGGCCTGGCGCTGGTGCAGGAAGCGGACGACCGGCTGGTGTTCGAGACCCTCAACGGCTGCCGCGTGATCGTGGCCGCCGTGGACCATCCCGATCTGCCGCCCGCCATCGAGGCCGGCCCCACGCTGCGCGAAGTGGTCTGGGGTGTGGAAAGCGAGGCGGACCTTGCGCTGTACGCCGGTCGCATCGCCGCGCTGCCGGGCTTCACGCAGGGCCAGGGCCCGGGCCAGGGGCGCATAGGCTGCACCGACCCCAACGGCCTGTCCGTGCGCCTGCAGGTCACGCAAAAGCGTGATGTGGATGTGCAAGGCGCCGCCTACAACACCTGGAACCGCAAGGACCGCGTCAACCAGGCAAGCCCGGCCTACGAACGCGCCCAGCCCATCGAGGTCGGCCATGTGGTGTTCTTCGTCAAGGATGTGCAGGCCTGCGAGCGCTTCTACGTGGACAACTTCGGCTTCGCGGCCTCGGACCGCTACCCTGAGCGCGGCGCCTTCCTGCGCTGCGCGCCTGACGGCGGCCACCACGACATCTTCCTGCTGCAGCGCCCCGCCAAGGACGCGGGCCTGAACCACGTGGCCTTCACGGTGCGCGACATCCACGAGGTCTTCGGCGGCGGCATGCACATCTCGCGCTGCGGCTGGGATACCCAGCTGGGCCCGGGCCGACATCCCGTGTCCTCGGCCTATTTCTGGTACTTCCGCAATCCGGCCGGCGCCCTGGTCGAGTACTACGCCGACGAGGACCAGCTCACCGCCGACTGGCAGCCGCGCGAGTTCGAGCCCGGTCCCACGGTGTTTGCCGAATGGGCCATCGATGGCGGCATCGACGGCAACACCCGGCGTCAAAAGGGCGTTGGCACATCGGACGGCAAGTTCATCACCGACAAGCGGCATTGAGACCGCGCCTGACGGCTCACCCCACAACCCAACCACCCCACGGCCTCCCCATGAACAAGACACGTCGCCAGGTTTCTCTTGCCGCTGCATTCCTGGCTGCAGCCACGCTGTCCGGCACCGCGATGGCCCAGGCCTATCCGGCCAAGCCCATCACCATCATCGTGGCCTATCCGGCCGGTGGCGACACCGATGCCATGGCGCGTCTGTATGCCGAGAAGCTGTCCACGCGCCTGGGCCAGCCCGTGCTGGTGGACAACCGCCCCGGTGCCAGCGGCACCATCGGCAGCGTGCATGTGGCCAAGGCCGCGCCGGACGGCTACACCATGCTGCTGGCGCCCAATACCTTCGCCATCGCGCAGTTCGTGCTCAAGACGGCCTCGGGCTCCAGCTACGACGTGCTGCACGGCTTCACGCCCATCGTGCAGACCAGCGTGCAGCCCATGTTCGTGGCCACCAACCAGGCCTCGGGCATCAAGGACATGAAGACCCTGATCGCCCAGGGCAAGCGCGACGGCCTGACCTACGCCAGCCCCGGCAGCGGCTCGCCCATGCACATCCTGGGCGAGATGTTCAACCGCGCCGCCGGCACGCGCATCGCCCACATCCCCTACAAGGGCGTGGCACCCGCCGTCAACGACCTGATCGGCGGCCATGTGCCCACGACCTTCATGACCTGGGGCCCGATTGCGCCCTACATCGGCGGCAAGGTCACCGCCCTGGCCGTGGCCGACAGCCAGCGCAGCGCGCTGGCCCCCAATGTGCCCACCCTGGCCGAGCTGGGCGTCAAGGACGTGGAAGTGTCCGCTTGGCAGGGCCTGTTCGGCCCCAAGGGCATGTCGCCCGAGACCGTGAAGCTGCTGAACACGCACCTCAACGAGATCCTGAAGATGCCCGACGTGGTCTCCAAGATGGCCACCTTCGGCGCGCTGCCCGCAGGCGGCGATCCCGCGCGCCTGGAAAAGACGAACGCCGCCGATTTCAATCGCTTCGGCAAGCTCATCAAAGACCTGGATATCCGCGCTGACTAAATGACCTACCCCCTGAGTCGCTTCGCGCCTTCCCCCAAGGGGGACGACACCCTCGGTGCGGGGCGGCCCTTCCTCGGTGTCCCTGAGGTCGGGCTGCGCCGGTTTCACGCGATACGGGTGGCGGGCGACGCTCCGGGCAATGAAGCCGAACCACGATTCAAGACAGTTTTCGAAGGAGAGAACCATGGCCGCTGATCGCTATCTCGAGCCGCACCAGGCGCGCGAACGTGCCCCCACCCTGATGGAAGACCTGCTGGGCGATTCCATCGAACGCGCCTTCGGCGAAGGCGTGCAGACCCTGCCCGAACTGGTGGCCTATCTCAACCGCAGCGGCCCCGCCGGCGAAAACGGCCAGGCCTGGACCGAAGACAGCTTCCAGGCGCTGATGGCGCGGCTGGGCTATTGATACCGAGCAGGACTGGAGAGCCCCATGAACGTACAAACCATCACCATCGATCCGGTGGACGGCCTGCTCAACAAAGGCCTGAAGAACCTCTGGTACGCGGTCTGCCCATCGGACTTCGTGAAGACCCAGCCCGTGTCCGTGCGCCGCTTCGGCCGCAAGATCGCGCTGTGGCGCGATGCCGCCGGCCAGGTCCACGCGCTGGAAGACCATTGCCCGCACCGCGGCGCGCCGCTGTCGCAGGGCGTGATCCTGGGCGACCGCCTGGCCTGCCCCTACCACGGCGTGGAAGTGCGCGGCGACGGCACGGTGACCAAGGTCCCCGGCAGCCCCGGCTGCAAGCTCGAAGGCTCGCGCGCGGCGCTGGCCTTCCATGCGCGCGAGGCCCATGGCGCCATCTTTCTCTACAACAGCGACAAGGCTGTTGACGAGGCGCCCGAGTTCACGCTGCCCGAGGAGCTGACCTCGCCCGAGTACTCCAACTTCCTGTGCTATGCCGAGTGGCGCAGCGACTACCGCTATGCGCTGGACAACGTCATGGACCCCATGCACGGCACCTTCCTGCACAAGCAGTCGCACTCCATGGCCGAGGGCGACAGCAAGGCCACGTTCCAGGTGCGCGAGACCGATGACGGCTTCGTCTTCGAGAAGGTGGGTCAGCGCGGCGTGAACTTCGACTGGACCGAGTGGGGCAGCACGGGCGTGCACTGGATGCGCCTGGAGATTCCGTACCCCAAGACCGGCGGCCCCGGCGGCAACTTCGCCATCGTGGCCTGCGTCACGCCCATCAGCGCCGACCTGTGCGCCGTGTTCTTCTGGCGCTGCCGCAAGGTGCAGGGCTGGATGCGCGACACCTGGCGCTTCCTGTACCGCAACCGCCTGGAGGCGCGCCACTGGGCCGTGCTGGAGCAGGACCGGATCATGATGGAGCAGATGGAGCTGGACGCCAACGAGCGCGAGAACCTCTACCAGCACGACATCGGCCTGGTGCGCCTGCGCCGCCACCTGCGCCGCCTGGCCCAGGAGCAGATCGACGAAGGCGCCGCATCATGAGCACCAACCTCCAGGCCTTCGTGCACACGCTGCGCTTCGAGGCCCAGGACACCATCAGCGTGGACCTGCGGCCCGTGGCGGGCGGGGAGCTTCCCGCCTTCACGCCGGGCTCGCACATCGATCTGCACCTGCCCAACGGCCTGGTGCGCAGCTACTCGCTGAGCAACCCCAGCGAGGAGCGCCACCGCTACGTGGTCGGCGTGCTGCGCGACCGCGCCAGCCGCGGCGGCTCGCGCTGCGTGCACGAGTCGCTGCGCGTGGGCATGCCCATCACCATCTCCGAGCCGCGCAACCATTTCGCGCTGGACGAAAGCGCCGCGCACACCGTGCTGGTGGCCGGCGGCATCGGCATCACGCCGCTGCTGTGCATGGCGCGCCGGCTCAAGGGCCAGGGCCGCTCGTTCGAGATGCTGTACTTCGCCCGCGAGCGCAAGGGCGCGGCCTTCCTGGAAGAGCTGCAGGCGCTGGGCATGCCGCTGCACCTGCACTTCGACAGCGAGGCCGGCGGCCCGCCCGACCTGCGCGCGCTGTTGGCCCAACGCCAGCCGGACGCGGGCACGCACCATTACGCCTGCGGCCCCACGCCCATGCTGGACGCCTTCGAGAAGTTCTGCGCCGAGCTGGGCCACGCCAACGCCCACGTCGAGCGCTTCACGCCCGTGGAGGTCAAGGCCGCCGACGACGCGCGCAGCAACTACACGGTGGAGCTCAAGCGCAGCGGCCGCTTCATCGAGATCACGCCCGAGAAATCGCTGCTAGACACCCTGCTGGATGCCGGCATCCAGATGGACCACAGCTGCTGCGAAGGCGTCTGCGGCTCCTGCGAGACGCGCGTGCTCGAAGGCATTCCAGACCACCGCGACTCGGTGCTCAGCCCCAAGGAAAAGGCCAGCAACAAAGTGATGATGGTCTGCGTTTCCGGCTGCAAGAGCGAGCGACTGGTCCTGGATATCTGAGCAGGCAATCAGACCTGCAAGGCAACAACCCACCACCCCCAAGCCCCCCCCAAGCCACCACCCCAGAGGAGACAACCCCATGAAAACCATCCATACGCCCATGCTGGGCGTGGCGCTAGCCTGCCTGGCGTCCTTGCCCGGGGCCGCTTCGGCGCAGTCCAAGGTCGAGATCTTCGGCGTCGTCGATGTCGGCGTCACGCACCTGAACGGCTCCGGCCCCTCCAAGACCGGCCTGTCCACGGGCGGCGCCAACATCAGCCGCATCGGCTTTCGCGGCACGGAAGAGCTGGGCGGCGGCCTGCGCGCTGGCTTCTGGCTGGAGGCGGGCATGGACGTGGACAGCGGCTCGGGCAAGGCCAGCGGTGGCGGCCTGAGCTTCAACCGCCGCTCCACCGTGAGCCTGTCGGGCGACTTCGGCGAAGTGCGCCTGGGCCGCGATGACTCGGCCACCTTCCTGAGCACGCTGATCTTCGACCCCTTCCTCACCAACGGCGTGGGCGGCACCATGGGCTTCACCATGCTGGGCATTCCCGGCACGGGCACGGCCACGGGCGGCGCGCCCATCCAGATCAGCAACGCGGTCAGCTACTTCCTGCCGCAGAACCTGGGCGGCTTCTACGGCCAGGTGCAGGTGGCCATGGGCGAGCAGGCGCGCAGCGCACCCAACAAGAACCAGGGCGACTACCGCGGCCTGCGCTTCGGCTACCGCCAGGGCCCCTTCAACGGCGCGCTGGCCACGGGCAAGTTCTATGGCGACAGCGATGCGACCAACCTCACGGCCAGCAACGTGGGCCTGAGCTGGGACTTCGGCGTGGCCAAGCCCATGCTGCTGTGGGCCAGCGAAAAGCGCGGCGCCCTCAAGGTCACCGCCCTGCAGCTGGGCGTGACCGCGCCCGTGGGCATGGGCGAGTTCAAGGCTTCCTACGGCCACTACAACACCGACGGCAGCAATGCCGACTGGAACAAGATCAGTGTGGGCTACGGGCACAACCTGTCCAAGCGCACCCAGGTCTACGGCACGGTGGCCTTCCTCAAGAACAAGGACGGCGCGGCCAAGTCCATCGGCGTGCAGGGCCTGTCGGCCCCGGGCACCACGCTGGGTGGCCGCTCCTCCGGCTTCGAGGTGGGCGTGCGCCACTTCTTCTGATACAGCCCATCGGGCGATAGAGACTTGCCATGAAAGATATGCGTGCGGCCCGCTGGTGGGGGGTGATCAGCCTCTTCATCATCGTCGCCATCTCCTATGTGGACCGGATCAACCTTTCGATCCTCATCCTCGATCAGGGATTTCTGGACCACATCGGGCTGACGCACGACGACCGCACGCGCCAGGGCCTTCTGGCCACGGCCTTCATGGTGGGCTACGGCGTTTCTTCCTTCGTGTTGACGCCGTTTTGCGCGGCGCTCTTCGGCGTGCGCCGAAGCCTGGTGGTCGGCCTGCTGCTGTGGGGCGCCGTGTCCTTTCTGTCCCCGGCCATGAACAGCTATGGCCTGCTGCTGGCCTCGCGCATCCTGCTGGGCATCTCCGAAGGGCCGCTGTACTCGCTGGCGGGCAGCTACATCAAGGCGCATTTCCAGAGCCACGAGAACGGCCTGCCCAACTCCTTCGTGAACATGGGCACGGGCCTGGGGCTGGCGGTGGGCTACCCGCTGATCGGCTACCTGGTGGCCGGCCATGACTGGCAGACCTCGTTCCACGTGCTGGGCCTGATCAATGTGGCCATCGGCATTCCGCTGGTGCTGGCCTTCATCCGCATGCCCCGCGTGGACACCGGCATGCCGCGCCCGCGTTCGCTGGGCGAGGCGGTGGGACAGGTCGGGCAGATCGTGCGCGGCGCCATGCACACGCGCTATCTGGTGCTGGTGGCCGTGCTGTCGGCGGCCTTCTTCTCCTACCTCTGGGGCAGCAGCAACTGGCTGCCGGCCTATCTGGAGTCGCGCGGCTTTTCGCTGCGCGAGATGGGCTGGCTAGCCTCGCTGCCGCAGTACGCCACGGTATTGGCCGTGCTGGTCGGCGGCATCGTCATCGACCGCCTGCCGCGCCGCCAGGTGCCGCTGATCTTCGTCGGCGGCAGCCTGGGCCTGGCGCTGGCCATCTGGCTGGCCATCCACATGGACGACCGCTACGCGGCGGCCTACTGCCTGATCGCCGCCAACTTCTGCTGGGGCCTGATGAGCCCGGCCATTCCCAGCACCGTGCAGTACTGCGCGCGGCCCGAGCATGTGGCCAGCGCCTACGGCGTCGTCAACGGCACGGCGACCCTGGTGGCTGGCTTCATGCCTGCGCTCATGGGGGCCGTCATCGGCTGGACCTCGCATTCGGCCGGTGGCGGGTTCGTCGCAGGCTTCAGCCTGCTGGTGGGCACGCAGCTGGTGGTCATGGTCTGCGGCCTGGTGCTGTGGCTGCGCGAGCGCGGCCGGGGCACCGACAGTGCCAGCGATGCCCGGGACAGGTCCGCGCGCACGGCCTGACCCTGCACTACAGCGCGCCCGCTGCGGCGCACTGCTCCAGAAACGTCACCAGGGCCTGCACGCGTGCCGTGCGTCCCTTGCGCGTGGGCACCAGCAGGGTGACGGGCGCGCTGCCGAAATGCCAGTCGGGCAGCACGCGCACCAGCCGACCCTCGGCAACGGCCTGCTCCATGTCCCATTGCGAACGCAGCACCAGGCCCAGGCCCTGCTCGGCCCAGTGGCGGGCCACGCCGCCATCGTTGGTGACGTAGGACGGCGTCACGCGCAGGGTCTGGCCGTCCGCGGCACGCCGGCTGGCGGCGGGGCGCAGGTGCCACAGCGTCACATCCTCCTCGTTCTCGCGGATGCAGATGCAGGCGTGCTCCAGCAATTCGCGCGGCGTGGCGGGCGTGCCGTGGCGGCGCAGGTAGTCGGGGCTGGCGCACAGCCAGCGGTCATTGGCGGCCAGTTCGCGCGCCACCCAGGAGGAGTCGCGCACCGCGCCGATGTGGACCACGGCATCGGCATCGTGGCGGTCGGGGAAGGGCGTTTCGCGCAGGTCCAGCTGCAGTTTCAGTTGCGGGTGCTGGCGCGTGAAGGGCACCAGGGCCGGGGCCAGCCGGCTGCGCCCGTAGCCAAAGGGCGCGGCAATGCGCAGCGTGCCGCCCAGCTGGCGGGCATCGCCGTGCAGCGAGTCGCGCAGCTCCTCGATCTGGCCCAGCAGCCGCACGGCCTCGCGGGCGAAGCGCTCGCCCTCGGGCGTCAGCGCCAGGCGCCGCGCGCTGCGGTTGGCCAGGGACAGGCCCAGTTCGGCCTCCAGCCGGCGCAGCCGCATGGACAGGGCGGGCGGCGTCACATCGAGCGCACGGGCTGCGGCGCTCAGCGAGCTTTCGCGCAGCAGGGCGGCGGCAAGCTGCAGGTCTTCGATGGCAATCATTCAATTTGCCTTAACGATTGATGACGGCGGATTTAACCACGGGCACAGGTTCCATCCGTACAGTTCCAGGCCATGAACACCCCAGCCCCACTGACGGAAACGACCGCCGCCGCCTGGCCCCGTGCCGTGCTTTTCGACCTGCTGACCGCCTTGCTTGACTCCTGGACGGTATGGAACAGCGCTGCCGGCAGCGAGGCCGCAGGGCGCGACTGGCGTGCCGAGTACCTGCGCCTGACCTATGGCTGCGGCGCCTACCAACCCTATGAAGACCTGGTGCGCGAGGCGGCTCGCAACCGGGGCCTGCCCGCCTCGGCCGCCGACCGGCTGGAGGCGCAATGGGACCAGCTGCAGCCCTGGGACGGCGCGCGCGAGCTGCTGGCCGCCCTGCGCCCGCACTGCCGCCTGGCCGTGGTGACCAATTGCTCCGAGCGCCTTGGTCAACGTGCCGCCGCGCTGCTGGGCGTGGATTGGGATGTGGTGGTGACCTCGGAAGCAGCAGGCTTCTACAAGCCCGACCCCCGGCCCTACCAGCTGGCGCTGGACCGGCTGGGGCTGCCTGCGGACCAGGCCGCCTTCGTGGCCGGATCGGGCTATGACCTGTTCGGCACCTCGGCCGTGGGCCTGCGCACCTTCTGGCACAACCGCGTGGGCCTGTCGCGGCCCACGGGCGCGCCGCAGGCCGAGGCCGAAGCACCCACGCTGGCGCCGGCACTGCCCTGGCTCAGGGACTTTTCCCCGCAGCAGGGCTGAACCCCGAGGGTGCAGCCGGTGCTGTGCCCGCCGTCCTTTCCTGTCCACCCTTGTGAGGAGCCTGCCATGCAGCTGCGTCCAGCCCTGCCGTTGTCCCTTGTGTCCGCATTCCCGGTCCTGTCCATCGTCTGTGCCATGGCGTGGAGCCAGGGAGCCCTGGCGCAGGCCGGCGCTGCCTTTCCGGCCAGGCCGGTCACGCTGGTCGTGCCGTTTCCCCCGGGAGGCCCCAGCGATGCGCTGGCCCGTGCCGTGGCTCAGAAGATGGGGGAGCATCTGGGCCAACCCCTGGTGATCGAGAACCTGGGTGGCGCCAATGGAACCATCGGCCTGAACCAGGCGCGCAAGGCCGCCGCCGACGGCTACACCCTGTCCTTTGGCGGCATAGGCACGCATGTGGTCAATGTGGCCTTGTACCGCAAGCTGCCCTATGACCCCGTGGCCGACTTCGCCCCTGTGGGACCTGCGGGCGCGGCGCCCATGCTGCTGCTGGCGCGTGCCAATCTGCCGGCCTCCGATCTGCGCCAGTTCGCCGAGTGGCTCAAGCGCAACCAGGCCGCAGCCTCCTATGGCAGCGCCGGCGTGGGCTCGATATCGCACTATGGGTGCGTGCTGCTGCTGTCGGCGCTGGGCCAAAGCCCCACCCATGTTCCCTATCGCGGGATCGCGCCTGCCATGAACGATCTCATGGGCGGACAGACCGATTTCATGTGCGACCAGACGACGACGGCGCTGCCGCAGATCGCGGGCGGCCGCATCAAGGCGATTGCGGTGCTGGGAACACAGCGCCTGGCTCAACTGCCGGGCACGGCGGCCAGCGCCGAGGCCGGCCACCCCCTGCAGGCGCGCTCATGGAACGCGATCTTCGCACCACGCGGCACGCCGCCAGCGGTGCTCGCGCGGCTGACGCGGTCGCTGCAGCACGCCATGGGCGATGCGGGCCTGCGCGCACAGATGGCCGCGCTGGGGGTGGAGCTGCCGTCGCCCGAGCAGGCCGTGCCGGCCACGGTCTCCGCCTTGATCGAACAGGGACTGCGCAACGACGTGCCTGCCCTCAAGGCCAAAGGCCAATACCTGGATTGACGATGGAGAGAGAAACACCATGCAAGACACACTTCTGACCCTGGACACGCCCGCTGCCGTGATCGACCTCGACCGCATGCAGCGCAACATCGCCCGCATGCAGCAGCGCATGGACGCGCAGGGCGTGCGCCTGCGCCCCCATGTGAAGACCAGCAAGAGCGTGCCCGTGGCCGCCGCGCAGCGTGCGGCAGGGGCCTCGGGCATCACGGTCTCCACCCTGAAGGAGGCCGAGCAGTTCTTTGCGGCTGGCACCACCGACATCCTCTATGCAGTCAGCATGGCGCCGCACCGCCTGCCGCAGGCCCTGCAACTGCGCCGGCGCGGCTGCGACCTCAAGCTCATCGTGGACAGCGTGGCTGCGGCCCAGGCCATTGCCGCGTTCGGCGGCGAGCAGGGCGAGGCCTTCGAGGTGTGGATAGAGATCGACACCGACGGCCACCGCTCTGGCGTGGGCGCAGACGATACGCCGCTGCTGCTGGCCATTGGCCGCACGCTGCACGACGGCGGCATGCGCCTGGGCGGCGTGCTCACGCATGCGGGCTCCAGCTACGAGCTGGACACGCCCGAGGCGCTGCAGGCCCTGGCCGAACGCGAGCGCGCCGGCTGCGTGCAGGCTGCCGAGGCCCTGCGCGCGGCCGGCCTGCCGTGCCCCGTGGTCAGCGTGGGCTCCACGCCCACGGCGCTGGCGGCCAGCCGGCTGGACGGCGTGACCGAGGTGCGCGCAGGCGTCTACGTGTTCTTCGACCTGGTGATGCGCAACATCGGCGTGTGCACGGCCGAGGACGTGGCGCTGTCGGTGCTGGCCACCGTGATCGGCCACCAGGCCGACAAGGGCTGGGCCATCGTGGATGCGGGCTGGATGGCCATGAGCCGCGACCGCGGAACGGCCCGGCAGAAACAGGATTTCGGCTACGGCCAGGTCTGCGACCTGCAGGGGCGGGTGATGCCGGGCTTCGTTCTCACGGGCGCCAACCAGGAGCACGGCATCCTGGCCCGGGCCGATGGCACGGCGGAGGCCGACATCGCCACGCGCTTTCCCCTGGGCACGCGGCTGCGCATCCTGCCCAACCATGCCTGCGCCACGGGCGCGCAGTTCCCGGCCTACCAGGCGCTGGCGGCAGATGGCTCGGTGCAAACCTGGGAGCGGCTCCATGGCTGGTGAAAACGGGATCGATCTGCGCCATGCATCGCCGAACCTGCCTGCGCCGGGCGGCCACTACAGCCACACGGCCACGGGCCAGGGGCTGGTCTTCGTGTCAGGGCAGCTGCCCATACGGCCCGACGGCACGCGCCTGGTGGATGCCGGTTTCGAGGACCAGGCCCGGCAGGCGCTGGCCAACCTGGCAGCGGCGCTGGAGCTGGCCGGCAGCGGCGTGCCACGGCTGCTGCAGGTGCGCGTGTACCTGGACGACATGGCGCACTGGCCGGCCTTCGACCGCATCTACGCGGACTGGGCCGGCACGCACCGGCCCGCGCGCGCCGTGGTGCCCACGGGGGCGCTGCATTTCGGGTTGAAGGTGGAGATCGAGGCCGTGGCGCTGGCCTGAGAAGGCGTTCCGGCCCGAGGGGGGCCGGCTGCCGCTACTTCAGCCAGCCGCGCTTGCGGAAGTAGAGCATGGGCCCCACGGCGCTGAGCACCATGAGCGCGATGACGTAGACGTAGCCGAACTCCCATTCCAGCTCGGGCATGAAGCGGAAGTTCATGCCGTAGACGCTGGCGATCAGCGTGGGCGGCAGCAGGGCCACGCTGGCCACCGAGAAGATCTTGATGATCTTGTTCTGGTTGATGTTGATGAAGCCGACCGTGGCATCCATCAGGAAGTTGATCTTGTCGAAGAGGAAGGCCGTGTGGCTGTCCAGCGATTCGATGTCGCGCAGGATCTGGCGCGCTTCCTCGAACTGCTCGGCATTGAGCATCTTGGAGCGCATCATGAAGCTGACGGCGCGGCGCGTGTCCATGACGTTGCGGCGGATGCGGCCGTTCAAGTCTTCCTGGCGCGCGATGGCGCCCAGCACCTCGCGGGCCACGTCGTCGGTCACGTCGCCGGACAGCACCATCTGGCTGGCCTTTTCGAGGTCGTCGTAGATGCGCTCCAGCGTGTCGGCCGAGTATTCGGCGTCGGCGTCGAAGAGCTTGAGCAGCACGTCCTTGGCCTCGTCGATCAGGCCCGGCGCGCGGCGTGCGCGCATGCGCAGCAGCCGGAAGACCGGCACGTCCTCGTCGTGGATGGAGAAAAGCACGCCGCAGCTGCGCAGGTTCTTGTTGTGCTCGTTGACGATGAAGGCCACGCGCACCGAACGCGGGTCCTCGTCATCGTCGATCAGGAAGTCGCTGCGGATGTGCAGCTCGCCGTTGTCTTCCTCGTAGAAGCGGGCGGACTCCTCGATGTCGTCGTCCATCGCATCCTCGGGGATGGACAGCTCGTAGTGCTGCTTGATCCAGCGCTTTTCCTCGACCGTGGGCGACTCCAGGTCCACCCAGATCGGCTTGAAGCGGGACAGCTCCTCCAGCGACTCGATCTCTTCTTGAACCAGGCGGCCATTGGCCAGCGTAAAGATGTTGAGCATAGGCTCACTCCAGGTGTTCTTCTCAGGCGTGCGGGGTATCGGAGGTGCTTTCAACCCCACAGGCCAACCGGGAGTTGAAAGCTACCAACTGGGGTAGGTTTCCACGGAGCTTTCTCCAAGATGCAAAGCGTTGGATTATGCAGCGTTGCGCTGCAACATGCGGGCCGGCTGCGCTATTCGGAAGCGGCTCCAGGGGGCATCTGGCGGCCTGTCACAAAAGCCTGCGCATGGCACAGGTCGGCCCAGGCGCCGGCCTTGGCCTGGGGGGCGCGCAGCAGGTAGTTGGGGTCGTAGCTGACCACGGCGGGCACGCCCGCAATGCGGTGCGGCTCGGCACGCAGGCGGCCCAGCGCCTCCTGGCGCTGCAGCACGGCGCGCGCCGTGGCCAGGCCCAGCACCAGCACGCAGGCCGGGCGCAGATCGCGCAGCAGCGCCTCCAGCGATGGCTGCAGCGCCGGGACCTCGGGCGCCTCCTGTCCTTCGGCCGCAGGCTGCACGCGGTGCAGGGCGGCGCTGTACAGGCGCGGATGGTCCTGCAGGTTCAGCGCGCGCAGCATGTTGTCCAGCAGCCGGGCCGCGTCACCTTCCAGCGCGGTGCGCGCGCAGTCGGGGCCGGGGCGCTGGGCGGGTGGCAGGGGCAGCGAGTTGGCGGGCGGCTCCAGCAGGATCAGCCAGCCGCCTTCGCCGCCATCACCGGCAGGCGGGGTTGCCGCATACACGGGCCGTACGGGGCCCAGCCGCCAGCCCAGCCCGGGGGCGCCGGCCACGGGCTGCTGCACGTAGCGGCGCGGCGGGCGTTCGCGTTCGGGAATGACGGGTGCGGGAGAGGCGTGCACGGGTGCGGGAGGCGGTGGCGCCTGGACAGGCACCTGAACGCGTGCGGGCGTTGGCGCGGCGACAGGCGCCGGTGCATCAGGCGCCGGTGCAGCAGGCGCCGGGGAGGGCGCCTCCTGCACGGGCGGCGGCACGGGGCGGGCCACCGGCGGATCTGCCAGGGGCGCCGCTGCAGGCGCATCGGCGGGCGCAGCCAGGGCCTCGGACAGCACGGCGGGTGCGGTCTCAGGCTCGGGCAGCCAGACGGTGATGCCCATGGCGTGCAGCATGGCCCGCTGGCGGGTGTCTAGATTCAGGGCCATAGCTTGAGGCTCATGAGCACGGCATGCTCGCGCGGGCCGTCGTGCATGGGGTAGTAGTTCTTGCGCAGGCCCACCTCCTGGTAGCCATGCGCGGCGTAGATGCTGCGTGCGCGGACATTGCTCTCGCGCACTTCCAGCCAGATCCATTGGGCCTTGCGCTGGCGCGCCCACAGGGCCAGCGCGTCCAGCAGGATGCGGGCCCACCCCTGGCGCTGGCGCGACGGGGCCACGGTGATGTTGAGCAGGTGGACCTCGTCGAGCACGATCATGGCGACGAAGTAGCCCACCAGTTCGCCCCGGGCATCGACCAGCAGCTGCGCTTCATTGCCGGCCGCCATGGCATCGATGAAGTTGCCACGGGACCAGGGATGCGAGTAGGCCTGCTGCTCCACGGGCAGCAGCATGTCGAGCGACAGCACGTTCAGCGGCTCGAAGCGCACGCTGTCCCGCTCCGGCGCCGGAGCGTCGGTCAGGGGCGGCTGCGGCCGCGAGGGCTGTGGCGTGTGCGTGCTCATGGTGCGGGTGGGGTGGCCTCTGGTGTGGGCGTGGCCAGGGCCAGCGCGGCGGCCGCCTTGGCAGCCTCCCGCTCGGCCGTGGTCTGCGCGACTTTATCGCGGATGTAGCGCGGCAGGGCCTGGTCGGCCGGCAAGGCGCGGTCGGCCGCCAGCAGGGCCGGGGCCAGGCGCAGCATGGCGGCGGCGGTGGGCAGGGCGGCCAGGTGGATGGCCTGGGGCGCCAGGCGCTCGCCGTAGGCGGCCAGGGCGTTGCCGGCCACCACGGTGCCGGGCGGCAGTTGCAGGGCCTCGGGCGCGCACAGGCCGAAGTCACCGCTTTGCTCGCCAATGTCGTTCCAGCGGCCGTCGCTCCAGTGGTAGGCGGCGTGGTAGACCTCGTTCATGCGCGCATCGATCACGGCGATGAGGTCGGTGCAGCCGTATTGCATGCGGGCCTGCTCGGCCACGGCCAGGAGGCTGTCCATGGGCAGCACGGGCACGCGGGCGGCAAAGGCCAGCCCCTGGGCCACGGAGCAGGCCGTGCGCAGGCCCGTGAACGAGCCCGGACCCCGGCCGAAGACGATGGCCTGCAGCTCGGCGAATTCCAGGCCGGCCTGGGCCATCAGCGCCAGGATGGCGGGGATCAGCTCGGTCGAGGTCTGCGGACCGCCGGGGCCGCTGTGCTCCCAGACGGCATCGCCGTGCTGCACGGCGATGGAGAGGGTGTCGGTACTGGTGTCTAGGGCAAGAAGATTCATGGCTTGGGGCAGGCGGCGGTGCCGCAGCAAGTGCAGGATTATCGGTGCCCCGCCCGTCCCGCGCCCGGCAGGGCTGCAATGACCGGCGTAGACTTGCCGGCCATGTTGCATCTTTCGACGTCTTCTTCCCTTATTTCCTCGATTTCCTCCGCCTTCTCACTCGGAACGCCGCGTTCACGCCAGTGCCTGGCGGCCGCGCTGCTGGCGGCGTCTGTCCTGCCCGGCGTGGCAAGCGCCCAGGCAGATGCGCCCACCTCGCCGGCCTCGCTGTCCACCAAGACTGCACGCGAAAGCCGGCTGCCCCCGGCCGTGGAGGCGGCGCTTGCGCGCGCCAAGCTGCCGCGCGACGCGGTCTCGGCCCTGGTGGTCGAGGTCGATGGCCGAGCCGCCCCGCGCCTGGACTGGCAAAGCCACGTGGCCATGAACCCCGCCTCGGTCATGAAGCTGGTCACCACCTATGCGGCGCTGGACCAGCTGGGTCCCGCACATGTCTGGCGCACGCCCGTCTTCCTGGGCGGGCCGGTGCAGGACGGCGTGCTGCGCGGGCCGCTGTACATCCAGGGCCAGGGCGATCCCAAACTCGTGATGGAGCGACTGTGGCTGATGCTGCGCCGCCTGCAGGGCATGGGCATCAAGGTCATCGTGGGCGACATCGTGCTGGACCGCAGCGCGTTTTCCGTGAGCGGCCATGACGCGGCCACCTTCGACAACGAACCCTGGCGCCCCTACAACGTGGCGCCCGACGCGCTGCTGGTCAACTACAAGGCCGTGACCGTGGGCTTCACGCCCGACGCGGCGGCGGGCGTGGCGCGGCTGCAATACGATCCGCCGCTGGCCGGCATCCAGCAGCAGGAAACCGTGCCGCTGGCGCCGGCCGGCAGCGAATGCGGCGACTGGCGCGCCCGTCTGCAGCTGGACATGACCGACCCGCTGCGCATCGCCTTTGCCGGCCCGTTCCCGGCCAGCTGCGGCGACAAGAGCTGGTCGCTGGCGCCGGCCCAGCCCGAGGCCTTCGCGGCCCGCGCCATCGAGGGCATGTGGCGCGAGCTGGGCGGCAAGCTCACCGGCACCGTGCACGACGGCCGCGTGCCGGCCGGGCTGCAGCCAGCGTTCCAGAGCGAATCGCCCTCGCTGGCCGAGGTGGTGCGCGACATCAACAAGTACAGCAACAACGTCATGGCCCAGCAGGTGTTCCTGACCATGGGCATGCAGCGCACGGGCGTGGCCAGCTTCGAGTCCTCGCGCCAGGCCCTGGGCCAGTGGTGGCAGGCGCGCTGGGGCGCGGCCGAGCAGCCCGTGGCCGACAACGGCGCCGGCCTGAGCCGCGAGGCGCGCATCACCGCCTCGGGTCTGGGCCGCTTGCTGCAGCAGGCCTGGGCCTCGCCGGTGATGCCGGAGTTCGTGGCCTCCATGCCCATCGTCGGCGTGGATGGCACGCTGCGCCGCAGCCTCAGCCGGGCCCAGGGCATGGCGCATCTGAAGACCGGCACGCTGCGCGATGCTTCGGCCCTGGCCGGCTATGTGGACGGGGCCAGCGGCCGCCGCTACGTGCTGGTGGCCATGGCCAACCACGCCAACGCCCCGGCCGCGCGCGCGGCCTGGGATGCGCTGGTGGACTGGACGGCGCGCGACCGCTGACCGAGCGCCTTCGCGTCTTGTGCAGGGCCTGCTTTCGCAGGCCCTTTTTCATTGTTTTTCCAGCAAGGACGTTGTCCTACCCACGGGCGATGCGGCGGTCCTTATCGTCTGTTCGCCCGCGTGCGAATTGCCTTGTCGGCGTGCGATTCCTATCCGTAGTTGCCCGGTGTCGCCAATGCGCAAGTGTCGTTACGATGGCTTTAGCAAAAAAGCACGGTCGTGCTATTCATAACACTTCACGGAGATTCCATCTTGGCAAATCGTTATCGAATCCTCGCGGCCGCTCTGGCCACGGCCGGCCTGCTGGCCGCATGCGGCGGCGGCAGCGGCGCTGACACCACCCCCCGCGCCAAGATCACCTCCGTCAAGGTGATGGGCGACAGCCTCTCCGACAGCGGCACCTTCGGCTACAAGTTCACCGTGCAGAACGCCACGCTGACGGGCGCCGGCTCCAACCAGGTCTGGGCCGAGCGCGTGGCGGGCCTGTACAACATCTCCCTGTGCCCGCGTTTCAACGGCACGGCCTTCACGCCCAACACGGCCTGCAACAACTACGCCGTGGGCGGTGGCCGCATCAACTACACCAGCGCGCCCACTGCGCCCATCTCCATCACGCAGCAGATCCTGCTGGCCGGCGCGGCAGGCTTCACGGCCGATGACCTGGCGGTGATCGACGGCGGCGCCAATGACGCGGCCGACGTGGTCGGCGCCTTCCTGGCCGCCTCCAGGGACCAGGGTGCGAGCTTCAAGGCACTGCTGTCCACCAAGATCGACGCGGCCACGCTGGGCGCGCTGCTGCAGCAGGGCCAGGCCGGCATGGCCCAGGCCGGTGGCCTGTACATGCAGAACCTGGCCAAGGGCTTTGTCTCCAGCATCCAGACCAATGTGCTGGGCAAGGGCGCCACGCGCGTGGCCATCCTCAACGTGCCCGCCATCACGCTGACGCCGCGCTTCCAGCTGGTGCTGCAGTCCGTGGCCCAGCAGCAGGGCTCGGCCGCCGCCGCGCAGCTGGAGACCGTGTTCGACGGCTGGGTCAAGGCCTTCAACCAGCAGGTCGCGGCCGGTTTCACGGGTGAGAGCCGCGTGGCCATCATCGACTTCTACAGCGAGTTCCGCCAGCAGATGGCCGACCCCGCCCAGTACGCGTACACCAACGTGAAAAAGCCGGCCTGCCCGGCCACCGGCGTGGGCGCCGACGGCCTGCCCACCTACAGCTTCCCGACCTGCACCGAGGCCGCGCTGTCCGCCTCCATTCCCGTGGGCGAGACCAGCGCCAACTGGTGGAAGAGCTATGCCTTTGCCGACAGCTTCCACCCCACGCCCTACGGCCACCAGCAAATGAGCCAGCTGGCCTCCCGCACCCTGGCCCGCGCCGGCTGGCTGTGATAGCAGACACGCAGCACGAGGAGACACATCCATGAAGACATTCCTGCGTATCACCGCCGCCGTGGCCATGGCCACGGCCTGCATGGCCGCCACCGCCCAGTCCGCCGGCACCTGGAGCGTGCGCCTGGGCGCCACGCGCATCGATCCCCAGACCAGCAGCGGCTGGCTGAGCACGCCCAGCTTCCCCGACACCCGCGTGGACGTGAAGGCCAACAGCCAGCTCACGGGCGGCGTGACCTACATGGTCACCAACAACTGGGCCATCGACGTGCCCGTGGGCCTGCCGTTCAAGCACGACTTCGTGGGCGATGGCGCCATCTCCGGCACGGGCAAGCTCGGCCGCACCAAGGTGCTGCCCGCCACCGTGTTCGCGCAGTACCGCTTCGGCGAGGCCAACTCCGCCTTCCGCCCCTACCTGGGCCTGGGCGTGACCTATGCCAAGTTCTTCGGCGAGCGCACCACGGCCTCCCTCAACGGCCTGACCGGCGGCACCCTGGCCAACCCCACCACGGCCTCGGTGGACAGCAAGTGGGGCCTGACGCCGCAGATCGGCTTCGTCTACAGCTTCAACGAGCGCTGGTTCCTGGACGTGGCCTACTACAAGAGCTTCCTGAAGACCACGGCACACCTGTCCTCGGGCCAGAGCGTGTCGCTCAAGCTCAATCCCAACGTCTACGCCATCGGCATCGGATACCGCTTCTGACAGGTCGCAGTCCCCAAAGAAAAACCAGCCCGCGGGCTGGTTTTTTCATGGAGCGGGCCTGCGCCTACTTGGCCGTGGGCATCACGAATTCCGCGCCCTTGGGCGTGCTCTCGGGCCAGCGCTGCATGATGCTCTTTTGGCGGGTGTAGAAGCGCACGCCTTCCTCGCCGTAGGCATGCATGTCGCCGAACAGGCTGCGCTTCCAGCCGCCGAAGCCGTGCCAGGCCATGGGAACGGGAATCGGCACGTTGATGCCGACCATGCCGACCTCGATGCGGCGGCCGAACTCGCGCGCCACATTGCCGTCGCGTGTGAAGCAGGCCACGCCGTTGCCGAACTCATGGTCGTTGACCAGCTGCACGGCCTCGGCGAAGTCCTTGGCGCGCACCACGGCCAGTACGGGGCCGAAGATCTCTTCCTTGTAGATGCGCATGTCGGGCGTGACATGGTCGAACAGCGTGCCGCCCAGCCAGAAGCCGCCCGAGGTGTCGGTGCCCGTGGCGGCGCCGGCCGCCTTGCCGTTGAAGCCCCGGCCATCGACCAGCAACTGCGCGCCTTCCTTGACGCCCAGGTCGATGTAGCCGCTGATGCGATCGTGTGCGGCGCGGGTCACGATGGGGCCCATTTCCGCGGCCAGGTCCTCGCCGTCCAGCACCTTCAGGGCCTTGGTGCGCTCGATCAGGCGCGGCAGCAGCTGGTCGGCCACGTCGCCCACCAGCACGGCCACACTGATGGCCATGCAGCGCTCGCCGGCCGAGCCGTAGCCGGCGCCGATCAGTGCGTCCACGGCCTGTTCGATATCGGCGTCGGGCATGACCACCATGTGGTTCTTGGCGCCGCCCAGGGCCTGCACGCGCTTGCCGTGGCGGGCGCCCGTCTCGTAGATGTAGTTGGCAATGGGCGTGGAGCCGACAAAGCTCACGGCCTTCACCTGGGGATGCTCGATCAGCGCATCCACGGCTTCCTTGTCGCCCTGGACCACGTTGAACACGCCGTCGGGCAGGCCGGCCTGCTTGAGCAGGTCGGCGATCAGCAGCGAGGGCGTGGGATCGATGGGGCTGGGCTTGAGCACGAAGGTGTTGCCCGCCGCAATGGCCACCGGGAACATCCACATCGGCACCATCACGGGGAAGTTGAACGGCGTCACGCCCGCCACCACGCCCAGCGGCTGGCGCAGCGTCCAGTTGTCGATGCCGGTGGAGACCTGGTCGGTGAAATCGCCCTTGAGCAGCTGCGGGATGCCGCAGGCGAACTCCACGATGTCGATGCCGCGGCTGACCTCGCCCTGCGCATCGGTGAAGACCTTGCCGTGCTCGGCCGTGATGGCGTGGGCCAGTTCGTCCTTGTGCTGGTTGAGCAGCTCGAGGAAGCGAAACATCACGCGCGCCCGGCGCAGCGGCGGCGTGTCGGCCCACTTGGGGAAGGCCGCCTGGGCGGCCGCCACGGCGGCATCGACATCGGCGCGCGAGGCCAGGGCCACGCGGCCCGTGACCTGGCCGGTGGCCGGGTTGGTCACGTCCTGCTCGCGGCCGCTGGCACCTGCCGTGCGCTGGCCGTTGACGTAATGGACGATGGAAGCGAAGGAGGTGTTTGCGGTGTTCATGCCAGCCAGTCTAGGAGTGCGCCTTCGGCCTGCCTAGGCGCTGCGCTTGAATTGATTGTTCATTTTGCTGAACAATCTCTGCATGGCAAATGAAAAACCCGATGCCAAGGCCGAGGCCTTGTGGAGCCACCTGCACTGGCTGGTCGTGCTGGAGCAGCAAGGCAGCTTCACCTCGGCCGCCGCGCGCCTGGGCGTGAGCAAGGCGGCCATGAGCCAGCGCGTGGCCGAGCTGGAGCGCGCGGCCGGCGTGGCCCTGGTCACACGCACCACGCGCAGCGTGCGCCTGACCGAAGCGGGCCAGCGCCTGGTGGACGAGACGCGCGGCGCCTTCGAGCACATCGCCGACAGCTTTGCGGGCGTGCGCGACCTGGCTGCCGAGCCGCGCGGCCTGCTGCGCGTGACCGCGCCCGTGGCCTTCTCGCGCCAGCAGCTCATGCCCCGGCTGCCGGCCTTCCTGCGCGCCCATCCGCAGATCCGGCTGGAGCTGGACCTGTCTGACCACCTGCGCTCGCTGGCGATGGAGGGCTTCGACATCGCCGTGCGCCATGCCTCCACCCCGCCCGAAACCCATGTGGCCTGGGCGCTGGCGCCCACGCGCTCGCTGCTGGTGGCCAGCACGGACTACCTGGCCGCGCACGGCACCCCGGCCACCCCGCAGGACCTGGCCGCGCACCAGTGCCTGCACTACCCGCGCACCCAGGGCGCCATGGCCTGGAGCTTCGTGCCCGCCTATGCCGGTGCGTACGCCGGTGCGGACGCCAGTGCAGACGCAGTACGCACCGTCGTGCCCGTGGCCGGCGGTTTTGCCGCCAACAACAGCGAAATGCTGCGCGATGCCGCCATGGCAGGCCTGGGCATCGCCCTGGTGCCCGACTTCAGCGCCCAGTCGGGCCTGGCCTCCGGCCACCTGCGCGAGGTGCTGCCCGGCTGGCGGCCCGTCGACGCCTTCGGCGAACAGCTGTTCGCCATCCGCCCCTACGCCAGCCACGTGCCGCGCGCGGTGGCGGTGTTCGTGGAGTTCCTGCGGGCGTCGTTTGCGGCAGGGTTCATTCGGTGAAGGCTGCTGCCCCTCAGGCCTTGATCCCCAGCTTGTCCACCAATTGCTTGAACACCGCGTTGTCGCGGTCGATCACGGCCTTGAATTCGGGCTGGTCCAGGTAGCCCTCGCCCATGTTCTGCTTGGCCATGGTTTCGCGCAGGACGGGGTCCTTGAGGGTCAGGGCCATGGCCTTGCGCAGGGTCTGGACCACGGCGTCGGGCGTGTTGCGGGGCACGGCCAGGCCTCGCCAGCCGCCGATGAGCAGGTCGATGCCGCGCTCCTTGAGCGTGGGCACGGCTTCCCAGCCGGCCTGTATGCGCTGCTCGGCCATGATGGCCAGCGGGCGGATCTTGCCGGCCGCCACATAGGTGGCCACCTCCACGGGCGTGACGGCCACGGCCTCGATGTGGCCGCCCAGCAGGTCGAGCACGGCAGGGTTGGCGCCGCGGTAGGGCGCGTGGTTGAACTTCACGCCCGCCTTGTCCTGCAGCGCGGCGGCGGCCAGGTGGCCCAGCGAGCCCGGGCCGGCGTTGCCGATGCGCACCGCTGCCTCGTCCTTGCGCGCGGCGGCGATCAGTTCCTCGATGCTGCGATAGGGCGAGTCGGCACGCACGGCGATGGTGGCGGGGTCGGCGTTCAGGCGGGCCACGGGCAGCACGGCGTCGGAGCTGATCTTGGTCAGTCCCATGTGCGGGATCATGGTCAGCTCGACGGTGATGATGCCGATCTTGTAGCCGTCCGGCCTGGCATTGGCCAGCTCGGTCCAGCCCACGGCGCCGCTGGCGCCTGCGCGGTTGAGCACGATCAGGTCCTGCGGCAGGTGCTTGCGCGCCACCTCGGCCAGCGCGCGTGCCAGCACGTCGGTGCCGCCGCCAGCGGCAAAGGGCACGATGAGTTCAATGGGGCGCTGGGGCCAGGCGCCGGCCGGTGCCTGCGCAATGGCGGGCAGGACCGGCGTTGCGGCCAGGGCGGTCAGCGAGTGGATGAATTGGCGGCGGGATGCGAGGGTCATGGCTTGTCTCCGGGATCTTTTTTATGTGGCGATGTCTGCGCTTCAATCCATTTTGATGTTGGCGGCCTTGATCACGCCGCTCCACAGTGCCTGTTCCGAGCGCACGAAGCCTGCGAACTGCTGCGGCGTCATCTCCATGGGCTGTATGCCGATCTCTTCGAGCTTGGCACGCGTTTCGGGGTGGCGCAGGGCGGTGGCCAGGCTTTTGTTCAGGCGCTCGGTGAGCGCGGGGCTCAGGTGGGCGGGGCCGACGAAGCCCTGCCAGGCATAGGCTTCGAAGCCGGGCACGCCGGCTTCGGCCATGGTGGGCACGTCGGGCAGGATGGGCAGGCGCTGGGGCGTGGCCACGGCCAGCACGCGCAGCTTGCCCGCGCGGATGGCCGAGATGCTGGGCGGCAGGTCCACGAACATGGACTGGATCTGGCCGGCCATGAGGTCCTGCAGCGCCGGGGCCGAGCCCTTGTAGGCCACGTGCAGGATCTGGGTGCCCGTGCGCTGCTTGAACAGCTCCAGCGCCACGTGCAGCGGCGAGCCCGGCCCCGACGAGGCCGAGGAGATGCCGCCCGGCTCCTTGCGCGCCATGGCCAGGAATTCCTGCACGTTCTTCGCAGGGAAGGACGGATGCACGGCCAGCACCAGCGGCATGCGGCCCAGGCCGCCGATGTAGCTGAAGTCCTTGCCCGCGTCATAGCTCAGGCGCGCATACATGGCGGGGTTGAAGGCCAGCGTGCCCGAGTCGGCCGTGCCCAGCGTGTAGCCATCGGCCGGGGCGCGTGCGATCAGCGTGGCGCCGATGATGCTGGCCGCGCCGGGACGGTTGTCCACCACCACGGGCTGGCCCAGGTCCTTGCCCATCTGCACGGCCAGCTGGCGCGCGATCACGTCGGTGGTGCCGCCCGGTGCGTAGGGCACCACCCATTTGACGGGCTGGGTGGGCCAGGCTGGCGCACTCTGGGAGGACGGGGCTGGGGCGGATTGCGCCTGGGCGGTGCCCATGCCCAGCGTCAGCAGGGCGCAGGAAAGCCAGGCCTGGCGGTGCAGGGCCATTGGGTTGAACAGCATTTTTTGTCTCCGGTGGTTTTTATAGGTGTCTGTTGCGCCGTGCGTCAGCGCGGCCGCAGCATCCATTCGTGCGCGGGGTCGTTGCGGAAGGCCCAGCGCCGCTCGGGCCCGGCCATGGTGTTGAGGTAGTAGAGGTCGTAGCCGTGCGGGGCCACGCAGGGGTGGTAGCCGCGCGGCACCATCACGGTGTCGCGGTGCTCCACCGCCATGGCCTGGTCGATGCTGCGGTCATCGGTGTAGACGCGCTGGAAGGCAAAGCCCTGGCTGGGGTTGAGCAGGTGGAAGTAGGTCTCCTCCAGCACGGTCTCGGCGTCCGGCGCGGCGGGGTCGGCGCTGTCGTGCTTGTGCGGCGGATAGCTGGACGAGTTGCCTGCGGGCGTGATGACCTCGACCACCAGCAGGGATTCGGCCGCCTCGGTCTCGGGCAGGATGTCGCAGACATGGCGCGTGTTGCTGCCCTGGCCGCGCACGCTGCGGCGCATGCTTTCGGGCGCGATCACGCGCGTGGCATGGCGGCCCGTGGCGGGTGCGGCGCTCAAGGCAACGTCGGCCGGGCCGCGCGCCGTGATGCGCAGGCTTTGGCCGGGCGGCACGTAGACGGCCGTGGGCGCACTCTCCTCGAACACGCTGGCGCGGCTGCCCAGGGCGCTGAACGCCTGGCTGCCGACCTGCACGTCCACCTGGCCGGTGAGCACGGTGATGCAGTATTCGAGCGGGCCGGTGGACAGCTCCTCCTGCTCGCCCGCCTGCAGCCTCAGGGCCTTGAAGTGGATGTGCTTCCAGCCCGCGCTGGCGGGCGTGATGTCGGTGACGACGCGGCCGGGCGCGGCCTTGACGAGAAGGCTCATGCCGCGGCTCCTTCGGTGATGTCCTGGCGCGCGTCCACGCGGCTGGCATCCCAGCCCGCGATCAGCGCGCGGAAGTTGGCTGCGACGGCATCGCGCAGCGCGGCGTCGTCCAGCTCGTTGCGCAGCCACTGCAGCGCGGGTCCGGCCCAGACGCTGCGGCCGATCATGAAACCCTTGACCACGGGCGCCCGCGCCTGGGCAAAGCCCTGCACCAGTTGCTCCACGGGCTGGGACAGGCCCAGGATCACGGCGCCCCGGCACCAGGGGTCGCGTTCGTTCACCAGGGCGTCCAGCGCCTCCCAGTTCTCGCGCGCCATGGTGCCGACCTTCCACCATTCGGGCTTGAGGCCCAGGTCGTAGAAGTGGCGTATGGCGCGCAGCACGGCCTCGCCCCGGTCGTCGGGCGCCAGCGCGTCCTTTGGCGGGATCACTTCCAGCAGCAGCTCATGGCCGCTGGCGCGCGTGGCGGTCCAGACCTGCTGCAGCCAGGCTTCCTGCTCGGCGCGCAGTGCGGGCGTGTCGTCGGGGTGGTAGAAGACCAGGCATTTGACGGTATGGCTTTGCGGCCAGTGCAGCAGCTCGGAAGCCAGCGAGTCCGTGCCGTCAAAGCGCAGCGGGCGCGAGCCCGGCAGCTCGATGGGCCGGCCTATCCACCAGCCGCGTCCCGTGGCGTCGTGCAGCGCGGCCTCGCCCAGGTCGTGCCGGCCGTCGATCAGCACGCCCATGCGGCCCGCATTGCCCGGGTCGCGCTCGACCTGGGCGACCACCTCGTTGATCAGCCGCTTGAGCGGGCGCAGCCGCGCGGGCGCTGCGCCGGCCTCGCGCGCCAGATCGTCGAACTGGCTGCGGTGGTCATAGGCCAGCACGCACAGCGCGGGCCACTGCGGCCGCGCGCGGCTGACGCGGTGCAGGTGGGACAGCTCAGGGTCCTGGTCGGGACGCGGATGGCGGTGGCCCGAGAACCAGTGCGCCAACTCGGCCTGCGTGGGCATGGCCGGCGCGCAGCCATGGCGCGAAACCACGATGGCGCCGCAGGCGTTGGCAATCGCCGCAGATGCCTCCAGGCTCTTGCCGCGCAGCAGCCCGGACAGCAGGCCCGAGGCAAAGGCATCGCCCGCGCCCAGCACATTGAGCACCTCCACGCGCTCGCCCAGCACCGTGGGCGCATCGGCGATCGCATCGGGCACCTCGCCCTCGATCAGCGAGCAGCCCAGCGGCCCGCGCTTGACCACGAAGACGGCGCGGCTGCATTCGCGCACGCGGCGCAGGCTGGCGATCAGGTCGCCCTCCACGCCGCCGGCGATCAGCCATTCCTCCTCGGTGCCGATGATGAGTTCGAACTGGCCCAGCTCGGCCTGCAGCCTGCGGCTGACCTCGGCGCTGGCCACATAGCGCGTCTCGCCGTCGCCCCGTCCGGCCAGGCCCCACAGCACGGGCCGGTAGTCGATGTCCAGCACGCGCACCAGGCCGTGGCGGCCTGCCATCTCCAGTGCCTTGCGGCTGGCGGCCAGCACGCCGGGTGCGCTCAGGTGGGTGCCCGTGATGGCCAGGCAGCGGCAGCTGGCCAGGAACGCCTCGCTGATGGCCTCGGCGTCCAGGGCCATGTCGGCGCAATTCTCGCGGGCGAAGAGCAGGGGGAATGTCTCCTGGTCCTTGATGCCCAGCAGCACCATGCCGGTCAGGCGCTGGGCATCGACCTGCACTTGGCTGGTGTCGCAGCCCTCGCGGCGCAGCGTCTCGACCAGGAAGCGGCCATTTTGTTCATCGCCCACGCGCGAAATCATGGCCGAGCGCAGCCCCAGGCGCGCCGTGCCGAAAGCCATGTTGCCGGAGGAGCCGCCCAGGTACTTGGCAAAGCTGCTGGCCTCCTCCAGGCTGCAGCCGATCTGCTGCGCGTAAAGGTCCACGGCCAGTCGGCCCAGGCAGGCCACGTCCAGCGGCCGGTCGGAGGGAAAGTTCAGCATGCTCATCGTCATAGGCCTGTGCGTTGCGGACACCCGCGTGCGGGCCTGTCCATAATCGTTGCGTGCATGCGATCATAGATCGAAATAGAAAAAGTTTTCCATATATATGAAAAATAGAAAAACCCTTGGCGATGCAGGCGCCCCCTCGCTGGCCGGCCCCTACGCCGACCGCGCCGCCTTCCTCACCGTGCTGCGCGAAGGCTTCGAGGCCCTGAGCCGCCAGCTCAAGGCCATCGGCCGCCATGTGGAAATGCAGGGCGATCGCCTGGCCTTCGACGGCATCCAGGCCACGGCCGAGCAATGTGGCGTGCAGCCTTCGGCCGTGGTGCGCTTTGCCAAGCATTTCGGGTTCTCGGGGTACTCGGAACTGCAGGCGCTGTTCCGCGCCGATGCGGCGCGCCAGCTCTCGGCCCAGCATGACTACCAGGACCGCATCCGGGGCCTGATCGCCTCGGGCAACGAGCCACGCAGCAGCGCGCGCCTGGCGCACGAGGTCATCGAAGGCAGCATCGAAAGCCTGCAGGCCCTGCAGCGCGGCCTGCCGCCCGAGCAGTTCGAGGCGGCGGTGGACCTCATGCTGGATGCCCCCTCGCTGTGGCTGGCCGCCTCGCGCCGGGCCTTCCCCGTGGGCGCCTATTTGGCCTATGCGCTGCAGCACACCGAAAAGCCCGTGCACTGGCTGCACGGCCTGGGCGCCATGCAAAAGGGCGAGCTGCGCGCGCTGGCGCCCGGCGACGTGATGCTGGCCGTCTCCTTCGAGCCCTATGCGCCCGAAACGCTGGAGGTGGTGGACGCGGCCCTGGCACGCGGCGCGCGCCTGCTGGCGCTGACCGACAGCCAGCTCAGCCCCCTGGCATCCCGCGCCACCGTCACCCTGCTGGCCCAGGACGCAGCCACCTTCGGCTTTCGCTCCCTGACCAGCACGCTGACCCTGGCGCAGTCGCTGTTCCTGGCGCTGGCCTACCGGATGGAGCTGGCGTACGAGCCTTCGGTGAAGAGGTCCTAGGCGGCAGCGTTCCGCCCAGGGCCGCTTTGTGGGGGTTCACCAATGCGCAGGCTTGCTGGCTGGTTTTTTCCGCGTCTGCACGTTCAGCGGCAACTGCGACTGCGCCAGCTCGTCGTCCCTGATGTGATGGCGAACCCAGTGCGCCAACGCCGTCAAGCGCTTGTTGGGCACTTTGCCGTCTGCTGCGGTCCTGTCGCGCAATGGCATGACCAGCCCCAGCCTGGCGGCGGGCACGTCCTCGCGCAGCATGCGCAGTGCGGGTTCCACGTCACTGTCGTTGGAGCAGATCACCAGCTGGTCGCATTCGCCACGTACTGCATCACGGTAGGCGTGCAGCGCAAGGTTCACGTCGGTCTGCTTTTCTTCGATCATCCAGACGCGCGACACGTTGTTCTTGCTCGGGTTGGCGCCCGCTTGGTAGCTTGGCAGGGATGTGGGTTCGAAGACGTGGAAGCCGTTGACGATCTGGATCAGGCCAGGGTCTCGTGCCTGAAGGGCGCGAAGATACTGGGTCTGTGCCTGGACCGATGCCTCGCCATGCCGGGCGTACGAGGCTTTGACGGGGGCCGTGAAGTACTTGATGGCGACAACCTCTGCGCCAGGGTCTTGCGGCAGCAGGATGCGATCACGAAACAGCGCAGCAATGTCCAGCCACTTGTACGGCGTGCCCTTGAGCCGCGAGTAGTAGAGGTTGTAGCCGTCGATGTAGATGGTTGTTCTGGTCAATGTCCAAGCCACCAATGAAAAGACCACCTTGCGGTGGCCTTTTCGCCCTAAGCCTGAGCCAACTGAATGACACCGCGAAGGGATTGTGTAGCGCGATTCTACCAACTCCTGCCATTCAAAGGCCTGGAACGGCACCTGTTCCTGCGCCGCACGCCGTTGGACAGGTGCGCGGGTTGATGCCCGATGCGGCACTGCAGTCCCGGGGGGACCTCTTCTATCCCGCAGCCGCCGCGCGCAGCAGCCGGTCGCGCACGCCTTCCCAGTCCGGCGTGTCGGGCGGGGTCTCGATCCAGATCAGCCTGGCGCCGACTTCATCGAAGTCGCGCAGGGCACCGAACAGCTCGCGCGCGGTGGCGGCGGCGTCGGCGGGCATGGCGCGCAGCGTGACGGCGCGCGAGGCGGTGCGCAGTGGTGTGCGGTGGTAGACGGCCAGGTTCCTGGCGTCGGCGCCCAGCACGTCCAGCCCGGCCTGCAGCTGCCTGGCGTCCATGAGGCGCACCTGGGCGTTGGGCGCGTAGTGGGCCAGCAGGGTGCCGGAGGCGCGTGGCGTGTTCTCCTGCAGCTCTTCCTTGGACAGGGGGCGCTGGCCGCAGGCGCGCTCGATATCGTCGCGCGTGATGGCGCCGGGGCGCAGCAGCACGGGCACGCCGCGCGTGCAGTCCACGATGGTCGATTCAATTCCCACTTCGCAGGCGCCGCCGTCCAGCACCAGCAGCGTGTCGCCGAACTCGTCGGCCACATGGGCTGCCGTGGTGGGGCTGACGCGGCCGAACTTGTTGGCGCTGGGCGCCGACACGCCCCAGACGGGCGGCTGCAGCTGCCGGCAGGCGGCCAGCACGGCATGGGCGACGGGATGGGAAGGGCAGCGCAGGCCCACGCTGTCCTGGCCGCCGGTCGAGGCCCGGGCGGCCTGGGGCAGGCGCGGCAGGATCAGGGTCAGCGGGCCGGGCCAGAAGGCGTCGATCAGCTGCTGCGCGAACAGCGGCACTTCACGTGCGTAGCGCGTGATGGCGCCGCTGTCGGCCACATGGACGATGAGCGGATGGTTGGGCGGCCTGCCCTTGGCGGTGAAGATCTGCGCGACGGCCGCGTCGTTGTCGGCGTCGGCCGCGAGGCCATAGACGGTTTCCGTGGGCAGACCCAGCAGTTCGCCGCGCTGCAGCGCCTGTGCGGCGGCCTGGACAGAGGCCGCCAGCGTTCCATCAAGAATCATCGCGCGGGCCTTCAGAACGGCTCTAGCCCTAAGATGGCGGCGGCCTGCAGGGCGGTGGAGCGCACGGCCTCGGGCGAGGGGCCGGTGACGTTCAGGTGGCCCATCTTGCGGCCGCGCTTGGCGTCGTGCTTGCCGTACAGGTGCAGGTGGCAGCCGGGCAGGGCCAGGACCTGGTCCCAGGCCGGCGCCTTGGCCTGTTCGCCGTCCTTGAACCACAGGTCGCCCAGCAGGTTCAGCATGATGGACGGGCTGTGCTGGCGCGGCTGCGTCAGCGGCAGGCCGGTCATGCAGCGCACCTGCAGCTCGAACTGCGAGACATCGCATGCGTTCTGGCTGTAGTGGCCGCTGTTGTGCGGGCGCGGCGCGATCTCGTTGACCACGAGCATGCCGTCCTGCAGCACGAAGAATTCGACGCAGAGCACACCCACGTAGTCCAGGCCGTCGGCCACGGAACGTGCGGCGGCCAGCGCCTGCTCGACCTGGGCCTGCGGCAGGTTGCCTTCGTAGACCTCGGTGACGGATAGGATGCCTTCGCGGTGCAGGTTGCGCTGCACGGGCAGGTTGACCATGGAGCCGTCACGGCCGCGCGCCACGATGACCGAGCATTCATGGGCCAGCGGCAGCATTTTTTCCAGCACGCAGGCCACGCGGCCCAGTTGCTCCCAGGCGGTGGCCAGCTCGGCGGCGTTCTTCACGCGCACCTGGCCCTTGCCGTCGTAGCCCATGCGCGCGGTCTTGAGGATGCCGGGCAGCAGGCTGGCGTGCACGGCCGCCAGCTGGGCGGGCGTCTCGATCACCGCATAGGGCGCGCAGGGCACGCCGCAGCGCACGAAGTGGGCCTTCTCCTGGGCGCGGTCCTGGGCAATGGCCACGGAGGAGCCGGCCGGCGAGACCGGCCGCTGGGCGGCCAGCAGGTTCAGCGCCGCGGCGGGAACGTTCTCGAATTCGGTGGTGACGGCGGCCGACAGGCGCGCCAGTTCGGCCAGGCCCTGCGGGTCTTCGTAGCCGGTACGGATGTGGTGGTGGCTGACCAGGCCGGCAGGGCTGGTCGGGTCGGCGTCGAGCACGGCCGTGAAATAGCCCATGGCCTGGGCCGATTGCACGAACATGCGGCCCAGCTGGCCGCCACCCAGCACGCCCAGCGTGGCGCCCGGCAGGATCACATCTGCGCTCATACGGCCACCGGGGGAAGCGTCATCGCGCGCGCTGCGGCGGTCTGCTCGGCGCGGAAGGCTTCGAGCCTGGTGCGCAGGGCCGGGTCCTCATTGGCCAGCAGGGCCACGGCGAACAGGGCCGCATTGGCCGCACCGGCCGCGCCGATGGCAAAGGTGGCCACGGGCACGCCCTTGGGCATCTGCACGATGGAGTGCAGCGAGTCCACTCCCTGCAGGTGGCGGCTGGCCACCGGCACGCCGAGCACGGGCACCACGGTCTTGGCGGCAATCATGCCGGGCAGGTGGGCAGCGCCCCCCGCACCCGCGATGATGGCCTTCAGGCCACGGCCGGCAGCGGCCTCGGCGTAGGCGAACATGTCGTCGGGCATGCGGTGGGCCGAGACGACCTGGGCTTCATGGGCGATGCCAAATTGCTGAAGAATGGCAACTGCGTGCTGCATGGTCTCCCAGTCGCTGCTGGAGCCCATGACCACACCGATCTGGATGGAGTTCATGTCGTGAGGGCGCCTGCGGCCCGGCCTAGTGGAACCCGCGATTTTACTTTTTTAGTCCTAATTCGCGTAATCCATGCGCCAAATCACCGCACAGCCGTGTGCTGCTCGCGCGCAAAACCCAGCACGCGCTGGCGAAACACATGGGCCAGCCAGGCCAGGGCCAGCCCCACCTGCGCGGCCAGCGACAGCCACATTCCGCTGGTGACGGGCTTTGTCAGGCCGGCTGCCAGCGGCTGGGCCAGCACGGCGGCATCGGCCCCGGCCAGGCCAAAGGCCAGCAACGGCAGCACGATGTTGACCAGCAGCCAGGTGACGGCAAACGCGGCCAGCGGTGACTTGATGCGCCCGGCCAGCAGGGAAAAGCCCGTGGCCAGCGCGGCATCGCGCAGCAACTGCGCCGTGGCCAGCGCCGCCAGTTGGGCCGCGCCCGGCACGATGGGCTGGCCGCCCGCAGGCCACAGCAGCCACAGCGCGCAGGCCAGCACGGCCAGCAGCCAGCTCACGGGCCACAGCGGCAGCGCTTCGAGCGCGCCACGCCAGCGCCCCTGCAGCACGCACCACTGCACCTGGCGCCAGCTGCGCAGGCCCTCGTCCATGCCGTGCAGGCAGACATAGGCCGTGCCCGCCAGCGCCAGCCCGGTGGTCCATGCGAAGAAGGAGGCCGGGCCGGGGCCCTGCAACTGCATCGCATCGAGGTGCATGCCTCCAAAGGCCAGGCCCGCCACGCACAGGCCCAGCGGCCAGGCCCAGGGCAGGGTGCGCACATCCAGCCGCGTGCACAGCAGCCGCCACAGGGCCAGCAGGCCCAGCCCCAGCGCGATGGCGCCGAACAGGTAGATGGCGCCGCGCCCGTGCAGCGGCACGGACCACCACAGCACAGGGCGGCCTTCCTCGCGGCCCAACTGCTCGGTCAGCCGGCCCAGGATGGGGCCGGGCAGCACCATCACGAACAGCAGCGGCACGAGCACGAAGCGGATGCGGCGCGCGGGCTGCTCCTTCGGCCCCCAGCCCATGAGCACGGAGTGCATGCTCCAGGCCTGCAGGGCCAGGCCCCACAGCACGGCCTGCAGCACGGCGTGCACGCCCCAGGCCAGCCCGCCCGGCTGGCCCGTCGAGGTGGCCAGCACGGCCAGCGCGCACCACAGCATGTACAGCCAGGCCGGCAGCGGGGCGCCCAGCAGCTTGCCCCAGGCCATCTGCCAGGGCGTCAGGGCCGACAGGCGCTGCCAGTCCCAGGTGTGCTGGTGCGCCTCTTCGTTGAGGCCGCGCCCGGCCAGCACGCTGCCCAGGCCGGCCGCGGCGATCCACATGCCGATCAGGGCGGCGACCAGCAGGGCATGCAGGCGGTCTTCGGGCTGGACCAGGACCATTGGCGTTGCCAGCAGCAAGGCGGTGAGCAGCAGGCTCCAGCCCAGTTGGGCGGGCCGCCAGTTGAGCCAGAGCTGGCGCTGGAATTCGGGGTTGTGCGTCATGGCTGCTCCGCAGGGCTGAGGGGGGCTGCGGCCTGCAGGCCGCGTGCGTAGCGGTCCTGCAGGCGCTCGCGCACAGGCGCCAGGCTGGCCACGGGCAGGCCGGCGCCAACCAGGCGTGCCAGCAGGTCGGCGCGTTCGCGTGGCGGCGTGGGCAGCCACAGCTGCAGATGCACCAGGCCCTGGTCATCGGGCGGCGGCACGGGGGTGTCGGGAACGACCTGGTGCAGTTGCCGCGCCAGCGACCCGGCCGAGGCGCCCGGGGGCGGTGCCAGCTCCAGCGCGTACAGCGCCAGCGGCACATCGCCGCCGGCGGCAGGTGCCTTGATGCCGCCGTGCAGGGCCTCGTGGCTTTCCACGCGTCCGCCGCGCAGGCTCAGGATGTGGGTGCAGTACTCGTCGAGTTCGCTGAGGATGTGGCTGGAGACGATCAGGGTCATGCCCTGGGCCTGCAGCGCCCGCATCAGCTGCGACAGGCTGGCGCGGGCCTCGGGGTCCAGGCCGCTGGCCGGCTCGTCCAGCAGCAGCACGCGCGGCTGGTGGACGATGGCCTGGCCGATGGCCACGCGCTGGCGCTGGCCGCGAGACAGCTCGGTGGGCAGGCGCTCCAGCAGATCGGCCAGGCCCAGCTGCCCGGCCACGTGCGCCACGCGCTGCGGTGCCTCGGACGGGAGCACGCCCATGGACAGGGCCGCGTACTGCAGGCAGCGCCGCACGCTCAGGCGGTCATAGAGGCCGAAGAAATCCGACAGATAGCCCAGGTGCCGGTGCACTTCGCGGGGCTGCTCCTGCACGGCAATGCCATGCACCTCGACCTGCCCCGACAGCGGCTGGTCCAGCCCGGCGATGCAGCGCATCAGCGTGGATTTGCCGGCGCCGTTGGGTCCCACCAGGGCCGTGACGGTGCCTGCGGCGATATGGACGCTGACGCCATCGAGCGCGCGGTGGCCGGGGTACTCGAACACCAGCTGCGAAACCTTGATCAAGGCGAGCCCTCCCTCATTGCGTTGATGGCAGGCCGCAATGGCGGCACAGCGCGCCAATATAGCCCAGCGCTGCCGCGCCGCGCCCTCGGCCGGGCGGCTTGAAATGCGCGCAGCCTGCTCCCATCTGGGGTGGCTGCCGCCCAGGGCGTTCACGCCCTGGGCCTTGGAATTGCTGGAGAATCACACGGTCCGCATCGGAGGCATTCGGCCGCCGAACTCCGAACCGCCACAGTCCGCGCGCCCTGGCCGCGCGCCTTGCCACAGGGTCTGATCACATGATTGATGTCACCATTGAGAATTTCGAAGCCGAAGTCGTCGCCGCCTCCATGCAGGTGCCGGTGCTCGTCGACTTCTGGGCGCCCTGGTGCGGCCCGTGCAAGACGCTGGGCCCCATCCTGGAAAAGCTCGAAGTGGCCTACGAGGGCCGCTTCAAGCTGGTCAAGATCGACTCCGACCAGGAGCAGCAACTGGCCGGCATGTTCGGCATCCGCTCCATCCCGACCTGCATTCTGATGATGGGCGGCCGCCCCGTGGACGGCTTCATGGGCGCCCAGCCCGAAGGCAAGCTGCGCGAGTTCCTTGACAAGCACCTGCCCTCCGAAGGCGAGCTGGCCGCCGAGGCCGAAGCCGACGAGGCCCACCAGTTGCTGGAAGCCGGTGACACCCAGGCCGCCCTGCAAAAGCTGGCCGACGCCCTGGCCGCCGACCCCGCCAACGACGATGCGCGCTTCGACTACGTGCGCCTGCTGATCGCCACGGGCGGCTACGAAGAGGCCGGCGCCCTGCTGGCCGAGCCGCTCAAGCGCATTCCCCAGGCCACGCGCTTCGAGGCGCTCAACCAGTGGCTGCAGTGCATGCTGTTCGTGCACAACGACGAGCGTGGCAACTGGGAGTTTGCGCAGTTCGACGCCGTCATCGCGCAGAACAAGCGCGACTTCGACACCCGCTTCGGCAAGGCCCGGGCTCTGGCCGCCGAAGGCCAATGGGCAGCCAGCATGGACGAACTGCTGGAAATCATCATGCGCGACAAGGATTGGAACGGCCAGGCCGCGCGCAAGCTCTACGTGGGCATCCTGGAGCTGCTCACGCCCCCGAAGCCCAAGAAGCAGGACGCCATCCCCGGCAAGAGCAGCGGCGGCATCGAGTTGCTGGGCAAGGCTGGCGCCGAGCAGGACGAAGCCACGCAACTGGTCAACAGCTACCGCCGCAAGCTCAGCATGGCGCTGAACTGAGATCGGCGCTGCACGGGTGAAGAGACGGGGGAGCCTTGCGGCTCCCCTTTTTCATGGCGAGGGCTCAGGGTGCAACCGGTTCCTCGGCCTCATGCGCGCGGTGCAGCAACTGCACGAAGCCGGGCGCATCGGGCAGATGCACATCGGCCAGGCGCCTGACCGGAATGCCCGGGGACCACGAATTCATCACCACGGCGCCGGCCAGGGGTGGCAGGTCGGCCAGGGTCAGCACGGCCTGGCGCTGCGCCACGCCCAGGCGCTGCAACTGGCGCCGCAGCATGGACTCGGTCGTGCCCGGCAGCACCTGGGCGCGCGGCCAGACCACGGCATCTCCATCCCAGAAAGCCAGGTTCCAGATGGTGGCCTCGCCAATGCGGCCGTGGCGGTCGGCAAAGGCGGCGTCGTCAAAGCCCTGGGCCACGGCGCGGCGCAGCAGATGCGTCTTGGCCACCTCGCCCACATGCTTGAGGTGGGGCAGCATGCGCTCATGCTCGAACAGCGCCAGGCTCAAGGGCCCGGCGGGGCCCGAGGCGGGTGCCGAGGTGCGCACCAGCATGCGCGGCCGCGCATCGGCGGCCGTGAATTCCCCGGCAGGCGAGTACACCGTGGCGGTCAGCGACACATCCTGCGGGCCGTCGGCAAGCGCCGCCCGCAGCTGTGCCTGGACATGGTCATCGGACAAGGCCTGGCCGTACAGCTCCAGCGAGGCCTGGCGCAGGCGCTGCAGATGCAGGTCCAGCCCGCGCAGCCTGCCGTCGCGCACCTGCATGGCCGTGAAATGGGCATGGCCGGCAAAGGCCAGGGCGGCGAGCTCGGCCGCCGTAGCGGGCTGCCCATCGATAAGGCTGGTGAAGAAAGAGGCGGTTTCCATGGGTTCATCCATCAAGTTTTCTTGATTTTTCGATGGCGGTCCCAAAAGAGGAAGCAAGTAGTATTCGGCGCTTCATCAAGAAAAATTTGAAGATCCATGCGCCAGCTTCCACCCGGCACGCGCGCCCTGCGCAGCTTCGAGGCCGCAGGGCGCCACCTGAACTTCACGCGCGCGGCCGACGAACTGGGGCTGACCCCGGCGGCGGTCAGCCACCAGATCAAGGAGATGGAGGAACAGCTGGGCCTCGTCCTCTTCACGCGCAACAGCCGCAGCATGCAGCTCACGCCCGCAGGCAGCGTGCTGCTGGAGGCCACGGCCGAGGCGCTGGGCCTGCTGCGGCGCGCCACGGGCCGGGCGCGCCAGCTGGCCCGGGGCGAGACGCGGCTGCGCCTGTCGCTGGGCGCGCGCTTTGCCACGCAGTGGCTGCTGCCCCGGCTGCCGCGCTTTCGCGCCGCGCATCCGCAGATCGAACTGAGCTTCGACATCTGCGACGAGGTTCGCGACTTCGACGCCGATGACATCGACGCCGCCATCCGCTTCGGCACCGGCCGTGATCCGCACACCCTGGCGGTGCGCCTGTTCGATGCCAGGGTGATCCCCGTCTGCAGCCCGGCCCTGCTGCAGTCCGGCCCGCCGCTGGCCCGGCCCGTTGACCTGCTGGCGCACACGCTGTGCCATGTCGATTGCAGGGTGGACGGCCAGGTCTGGCCGAACTGGCCGATGTGGATGGCGGCGGCCGGCGTGGAGGGCCTGGACGCAGGCCGCTGCATCGCCTTCACCGACTCCAGCCACGTCGTGCAGGCCGTGCTGGACGGCGGCGCCGTGGGCCTGGTCGAGCAGGACCTGGTGGCCGAAGACCTGGCCCGCGGCCGCCTGGTGCGCCTGTTCGACATCGCCGTGGGCCTGGGCCCGGCCTACGCCTACCACCTGCTTTACCCCCAACGCAGCCAGGGCCAGCCGGCCATCGAGGCGCTGCGTGCGTGGGTGCTGCGGGAGGCCGGGCTGTAGCGCCTACTGCCGTACGGGATCGGCAAATCGCATCAACCCGCGCACCACGGCCTGCACGGCCGGGTCTTGTTGCGCGGCGCTGCGGCAGGCCAGTCCCAGCGGGCGTTTCAGTGCGGGGGTGAGTCCGCGCTGCTGCAGCGTGCGGCTGACGGCGTCCATGGGCTCCTCGCGTGGCAGGACCGTGGGGCCGTGGCCTGCGGCGACCAGGGCGCGTATGCCTTCGGGAAAACTCATTTCCATGCGCGGCTGGGGCAGCAGGCCCGCCTGGGCGAACCATTGGGACAGCAGGCGGTGCATCTGGGTGCCGGCGGCAAAGCCTATCCAGGGCTGGGCGTTGAGCCATTCGGGCGTGATCTGGTCGGGCAGCGGCATCTGCGGCGTGGCAAACAGCTCCATGGGGTCGTCGCGCCAGGCGCGCATTTCCAGGCCTGAAGGCACGGGCTGGGGCAGCCCGACCAGGGCCAGGTCCAGGTGGCCAGTCGCCAGGCGCTGCATAGCCTGGGCGGAACTCACGACTTCCAGGCGCAGTTCCACGCCGGGCGCGTGCTCGGCCAGCCATTGCAGCAGTTCGGGCAAAAGCAGGGGGCTGACGCCGGCCGAGGCGCCTATGCGCACGCTGGCGCCAAAGCCCTCGGCACGCTTTCGGACCTGGCGCAGCAGGGATTCGCTATCGGCCAGCAGGCGGCGTCCGCCTTCGGCCAGCAGAGCGCCTGCAGGTGTCAGCTGCGCCTGGCGCTTGCCGCGCACCAGCAGCGGTGTGTCCAGGCGCGCTTCCAGCTCCTGGATGTGCAGGCTGACGGCGGGCGGCGACAGGTGAAGGGCCTGGGCGGCGGCAGCCAGCGTGCCCAGGTCGGCTACGGCCACCAGGGTCTGGAGCTGGTCAAGGTTCAGGCGTCGCATCAGGTTTCCTGAAGATGATGTTCCGAAGATTCGACTTTATCTAATCTGGGTGCGAATCCATCATCCCGTCCCGTATCAAGAACGAGGCCATGGAATGGAATTGAGCAATGCAGTGCTGGCCGCGGCCCTGGGGGCCGCGCTGATGAATGCGGGATGGAACAGCGCCATCAAGCTGGGCGGCGACAAGATGGTCGCCATGGCGCTGACCACGGGGCTGGCCAGCCTGTGGTCGCTGCTGGTGCTGCCCTGGCTGGACTGGCGCGCGGCGGGGTTGTGGGACGCATCGGTGTGGTGGTGGCTGGCGGCCTCGGTGGCCGTGCACACCGTCTATCACTTCGTGCTGCCGCGCGCCTACCAGCATGGCGAGTTCGGCGTGGTCTACCCGGTGGCGCGGGGCAGTGCGCCGCTGTTCGTGACGCTGGGCGCGGCGCTGCTGGCCGGTGAGTGGCCGGGCGCGACCGGGCTGGCCGGCGTGCTGTGCCTGTCGCTGGGCGTGCTGGCGCTGTCGGTGCGCAGCGGCGCGGCCAGCGGTTATGGCGGCAGCGGCTATGCGCTGGCCACGGGCGCCATGATTGCCTGCTACACGGTCATCGACGGGCTGGGTGCGCGCGCATCCGGCTCCGCGCTGCTCTATGCGGCCCTGCTCACGCTGGGCGATGGCCTGGCCACGGTGCTGATCGTCGCCTGGCGGCGCGGCCCCGCCGTGCTGCGTGCCGATGCACGCACCTGGCGCCTGTGCGCCCTGGCCGCCGCCATGCAGCTGAGTGCCAGCTGGATGGCGACCTGGGCGCTGTCGCAGGCGCCCATGGGGCTGGTGTCTGCGCTGCGTGAAAGCAGCGTGCTGTTTGCGGGCTGGATCGCCGCCTGGCTGATGCGCGAGCGCCTGGGCCGCGTGCGCATGCTGGCCTCGGCCCTGGTCTTCGGCGGCATCGTGCTGGTGCGCTGGGGCGGTTGAGCCGCCCGGCGCCAACGGCCGCTGCGTGCTCAGCCGTGGCTGATGCGCGTGCCCAGGAGCGTCAGGAACTGGGCGATCCAGGCCGGGTGTGCGGGCCAGGCGGGGGCGCTGACCAGGTTGCCTTCGGTATGCGCCTGGTCCACGCCGATGTCGGCATAGGTGCCACCGGCCAGTTCGACCTCGGCACGGCAGGCCGGGTAGGCCGAGCAGGTGCGGCCCTTGAGCACGCCGGCGCCGGCCAGCAGCTGGGCGCCATGGCAGACGGCGGCCACGGGCTTGTTGTTGTCGAAGAAGTGGCGCACGGCGGCGCGCACGGCATCGTAGTTGCGCAGGTACTCGGGGCCGCGTCCGCCGGGGATCACCAGGGCGTCGTACTGCTCGGGCTTGATGTCGGCGAAGCTGGCGTTGAGCGTGAAGTTGTGGCCGGGCTTTTCGCTGTAGGTCTGCGCGCCCTCGAAATCATGGATGGCCGTCTTGATGTGTTCCCCGGCCTTCTTGTCGGGGCAGACCGCATGCACCGTGTGTCCCACGGCCTGCAGGGCCTGGAAGGGGACCATGGTTTCGTAGTCCTCGCAGTAGTCGCCACAGATCATCAGAATCTTCTTGCCAGCCATGTGCTTGCTCCTTCAGAAAAAGTCAGAGGAAGCGAACATTGTGGCAGCGTCGGTGACGCAGGCATGACCGGCTGCAAAAACGCAGGCCCGCAACGAAAAAGAGAGCCGAAGCTCTCTTTTGCGGGGAAAGGCGCGCGGGGCCGGGCTACGGCGTGCCGTCAGGCCGTCAGGCGCTGCAGGGCTTCGCGGTACTTGGCGGCCGTCTTCTCGGTCACTTCCTGGGGCAGGCGCGGGGCCGGGGCCTTCTTGTCCCAGGGCTTGCCGTTGACCTGGGCCTGCTCCAGCCAGTCGCGCACGAACTGCTTGTCGTAGCTGGGCGGGTTCTCGCCATTGGCCAGGGCCTGGGCATAGCCCTCCACGGGCCAGTAGCGCGAGCTGTCGGGCGTGAGGACTTCGTCCATCAGCACCAGTTCGCCGTTCTCGTCCAGGCCGAATTCGAACTTGGTGTCGGCAATGATCATGCCCTTTTCGAGGGCGATGGCGGCCGCTTCCTTGTAGATGCGGATGGCCGTATCGCGGATCTGGGATGCCAGCTTCTCGCCGACCATCTCCACCGTGCGCTCGTAGGTGATGTTCTCGTCATGGTCGCCCATCTCGGCCTTGGCGGCCGGGGTGTAGATGGGCTCGGGCAGCTTGGCGGCGTTGGTCAGGCCTTCGGGCAGGGGCACGCCGCAGACCGAGCGCGATTCCTGGTATTCCTTCCAGCCGCTGCCGGCCAGGTAGCCGCGCACCACGGCCTCGATCAGCACGGGCTTGAGGCGCTTGACCAGCATGGAGCGGCCCGTGACCTGGGGCACTTCGGCGGGCGTGACCACGGACTCGGGCGCTTCGCCGGTCAGGTGGTTGGGGCAGATGTGGCCGAGCTTGTCGAACCAGAACAGCGCCATTTGCGTCAGCAGCTCGCCCTTGCCGGGGATGGGCTCGCCCATGATCACGTCGAAGGCCGACAGGCGGTCCGAGGCCACCATCAGGATGCGGTCATCGCCCACGGCATAGTTGTCGCGCACCTTGCCGCGCGCGAGCAGCGGCAGCGAGGCAATGTTGGAAGTGTGCAGGGCGGAGGGGCGGGACTGGGTGGTCATGTGAGGCAAGGGGCAATCTGGCAAAGAGGCTGCAGCGGCCGGATGGCTGCAAGCGGCACGCGCAGGAGCGCGATTCTAACCAACGGCGCCTCACGGTGACGGGCGGCCCGTGGCAAGCCCCACCCCAGGGGCGCAGCCTGGCAAACCCGCCGATTGTGCGCCCAATTGCATGGCGCGCAAAACCCGCCTCCAAGGCCCTGCACCGTCCTGCGCTATCGGCTTGCGGCGTTGCTTTTGGGCAGACCCCGGCGCATAGTGGGTTCGCAAGCAAACGAATGCGCATTCCGGCCTGCAAGCACCTGTCCCTGCGGATCGTCTCCCGGTGGACCGGGCTGTTTTCATCCAGAGCAAGGAGTGTTTAGATATGAATCTGACGATTAGTGGGCATCACCTGGAGGTCACTCCCTCGCTGCGCAGTTACGTCATGGCCAAGCTCGAACGCATTCTTCGACACTTTGACCAGGTGGTGGATGTAAAGGTCTTGCTGACCGTTCATAACCAAAAGGAGAAGGAAAAGCGCCAACGTGCCGGTTGCACGCTGCGCGTCAAGGGCCAGGATCTTTTTGTCGAGACCTCTCACTTCGATCTCTACGCCGCCGTCGATGCGCTGGCTGACAAGCTGGACCGCGTGGTGGTGCGCTACAAGACCCGCCAGCAGGGCAGCCGCTATGGTTCGGCCAAGCGACTCGATGATGCTGGGCTGACCTTGGCGTCAGTCGGGTGACAGGTAAGGCGCCAGCCCTGTGCGGGCGCTTACAATACCTGCGCTTATGTGGCTGATGAGCCACGCACGACCACCGCCCTTCGGGGCGGTTTTTGATGGGGGTCAGGGTTTCCCCACGGTTTCCGGCACTGCGGTGCATAATTGTTTCCCGAACCATGAACCGTCTTGCCTCCATCCTGCCCGCCGCTCAAGTGCTCGTGAGCGTCGACGTCACCAGCAAAAAGCGCGCTTTCGAAGAAGCAGGTCTGCTCTTCGAGAGCCTGCATGGCCTGTCCCGCGCACTCATCACCGACAGCCTGTTTGCACGCGAACGCCTGGGCTCGACGGGGCTTGGCCACGGCGTGGCCATTCCCCATGGGCGCATCAAGGGCCTGACCGCTCCCATGGCGGCTGTGTTCCAACTGGACAATCCCATTGGTTTCGATGCCCCCGATGAGCAGCCCGTGGGCCTGCTGATCTTTCTGCTGGTGCCCGAAGCGGCCACCCAGAAGCATCTGGAAATCCTGTCCGAAATCGCCGAGCTTCTCAGCGACAGCCAGCTGCGCGAGCGCCTGAAGTCCTGCGCAGATGCGGCCCGGCTGCATGGAATGATTGCCGGCTGGCAGTCCTCCGCTGCGCCCCTGGTCTAGTCTTCCAGACTTTTTCCTTCCCTTTTTCACGGGCCTTGCCATGAGACCCAGTGCCATCAGCGCCGATGTCCTGTTCGAGGAGTTCCGCTCCAGCCTGCGCTGGGAGTGGGTGGCGGGCCTGGGAGCCTCGGAGCGCCGTTTCGACGAGATGGCCGTGCGCTCGGCGCGCTCCGGCGCGGACCTCGTCGGCTACCTGAACTACATCCATCCCTACCGGCTGCAGGTGCTGGGCGAGCGCGAGATCGCCTATCTGAGCAATGCCACGCCGCAGGACTGCCAGCGCCGCGTGGCACGCATCGTCACGCTGGAGCCGCCCGTGCTGGTGCTGGCCGACGGGCAGACGGCGCCCGAGGCGCTGCTGTCCATGTGCGAGCGCGCCCACATTCCCATGTTCTCCACGCGCGAGCAGTCGGCCTTCGTGATCGATGTGCTGCGCGCCTACCTGGCCAAGCATTTCGCCGACCGCACCACCATGCACGGCGTGTTCATGGACATCCTGGGCATGGGTGTGCTGATCACGGGCGAGTCGGGCCTGGGCAAGAGCGAGCTGGGGCTGGAACTGGTGACGCGCGGCAACGGCCTGGTGGCCGACGATGCCGTGGACCTGTACCGCATCAACCAGACCACGATCGAGGGCAAGTGCCCCGAGCTGCTGCAGAACCTGCTGGAGGTGCGCGGCATCGGGCTGCTGGACATCCGCGCCATCTTTGGCGAGACGGCCGTGCGCCGCAAGATGCGCCTCAAGCTCATCGTGCACCTGGTGCGCAAGGAAACCATGGAGCGCGAGTACGAGCGCCTGCCGGCCGAGCCGCTGACGCAGGATGTGCTCGGCGTGCCCGTGCGCAAGGTGGTGATCCAGGTGGTGGCGGGCCGCAACATCGCCGTGCTGGTCGAGGCCGCCGTGCGCAATGCCATCTTGCAGCTGCGCGGCATCGACACCTACCAGGAATTCGTGCAGCGCCACCGCCGCGCCATGGAGCGCGGCGACACCTTCTAGCGACCTCTGGCGTCGCCGAGGCCGGGCCGCCTGTTGCCTGGCCCCCACTGTTTTCAACGCGATTGTTTGCTGGCCGTGCGCCCATGTTTGCGCGCGGTGCGTTGTTGCTGCTTTCTTAATAAGAATAATTCTCATTTTCTATAATTCGGGCAGATGCCGTATCCGGCCTGTGTCCGAGTGTGTCCGAGTGGCTCCGGGCTGGATGCGGCGCATTTCCTTCCGTCTCGAAAGCCCTCCCGGATGTCTTCCCGTACCCGCATCGGCCTGCCGCGCGCAGGCGCCGTCAGCCCCTTCACCCCTGTTTGCCCCCCTGTTTGCACGCTCCACCGCCTGGGCACCATCGCCCGTGTCTGCGCCATGGTGGCTGCCGCGGCGCTGCCCGCCGGCGCCTGGGCCGCTGACGCCGAGCTGGGCGAGGTCACGGTGCGCGGCACCACCGATCCCCAGACCCTTCCCACGGTGGCCCCGGGCGGCCAGGTGGCCAAGGGTGCGGGCCTGGGCGTGCTGGGCCAGCGCGATGTGATGGACACGCCGTTCAACATCACCTCCTACACGGCCGAAGGCATTGCCAACCAGAACGCGGCCACGCTGATGTCGGTGCTGGAAAACGATCCTTCGGTGCGCTTCACCACCAACACCGGCCATGCCTACGAGAACTTCACCATCCGCGGCCTGGGGGTGAATGCCTCGGAGCTGGGCTTCAACGGCCTGTATGGCCTGGCGCCCGACGGCCACGTGCCCGTCGAGATGATCGAGCGCGTGGAGGTGCTCAAGGGCCCCGGTGCGCTGATGAGCGGCATGACGCCCGGCGGCGCCGTGGGCGGCACCATCAACCTGGTGACCAAGCGCCCGCTGGCCCGGGATCTCACGCGCGTGACCACCATGTTCAGCAGCGGCTCGCAACTGGGCCTGCAGGCCGATGTCTCGCGCCGCTTCGGCCCCGAGCGCCGCCTGGGCATACGCGTCAACGGCAGCACTTCGAGCGGCGACACCGAGATCGACGGCCAGAACCGCCGCCATGGCCTGGGCGCGCTGGCGCTGGACTACCAGGGCGACGGTTTCACGCTGGGGCTGGATGCCTACAGCTACCGCTCCACCATCCGCGACGGCAGCCCGATGATGGTCAGCATGCAGAACCTCAAGCAGGTCATCGCGGCGCCCGACGCCACGACCAACCTGTTCCCCGGAATACACGCCAAGCAGCAAAGCGATGCGCTGATGCTGCGCGGCTCGGTGGACCTGGGCGCGGACTGGACGCTGTTCGGCTCCGCAGGCACGGCGCAGCATGCCTACGACGGCATGCTCAACGGCACGCGCGTGGTGCTGCGCGCCCAGGGCGACGGCTCGGCCGTGGGCCAGACCTACAACCAGTACGGCTATACCGACAGCACGGCGGCCGAGTTCGGCGTGCGCGGGCGCCTGCGCACGGGCGGCGTGAACCACCTGCTGGTGGCCTCCCTGAACTGGATGAACCAGAAGGGCGGGCGCGCGGCCGTGGCCACCAGCGCCAGCTACATCACCAACATCTACAACCCCGCGCCCATCACGCTGGCCGGCCCCTACGGCGCCATCAAGCAGGAGCGCGACGATGTGCTCAGCAGCCTGGCCCTGGCCGACACGCTGAGCTGGGGCGGCGATGCCGTGCAACTGACCGTGGGCGCACGCCTGCAGCGCGTGAACCAGAAGATGGCGGGCTACAACGAGCAGGCCGTCTCGCCCGCGCTGGGCCTGGTGGTCAAGCCCTGGGGCGATGCGGTCTCGCTGTACGCCAACCATGTGCAGGGCCTGAGCGCGGGCTCCATCGTCGGCGCCACCTATGCCAATGCCGGCGAAGTGTTCGCGCCCTACAAGACCAAGCAGTTCGAGATCGGCGCCAAGTGGCGCACGGGTGATTTCACGCAGACGGTCTCGCTGTTCCAGATCGAGCGGCCCTCGTCCGTGGTGGAGACCGCGACCAACCGCCTGCTGATGGATGGCGAGCAGCGCAACCGGGGCCTGGAGTGGAATGTGTTCGGCGAGCCGCTGCGCGGCACGCGCGTGCTGGGCGGCCTGGCCTACACCCAGGCCATCCAGAGCAAGACCCAGGGCGGCGCGCGCGATGGCTTTGGCGTCTACGGCGTGCCGCGCTGGACGGCCAACCTGGGCGGCGAATGGGATGTGCCCGCGCTGCCGGGCGCCACGCTCACCGGTCGCCTGATCTACACGGGTGCGCAATGGGTGAATTCGGCCAACACGCTGAAGATGCCCAGTTGGACCCGCGTGGACGTGGGCGCGCGCTATGCCACCCGCATCGCGGCCAAACCCGTCACCTTCCGCGCCACGGTGGAGAACCTGTTCGACAAGTCCTACTGGGCCGGCAGCTTCAACGACAACTTCGCCACCACGGGCGGCCCGCGCACGGTGCGTGTCTCGGCCACGGTGGACTTCTGACGCCATGGCGCAAGCTGCACGACAAGGCCTGTGCCTGGCCACCTCGCTGCTGTGCCTGCTGGGCGCAGCCGTCCATGCCGGTGAAGACATGACGGCAGCCGCATCGCGGCAGGCCCTGGCCGCACGGCCGGGCACGCTGGCGCCGGGCCAGGCGGCCACAGGGGTCCTGGCTGCCGGTGGGCGCGAGTCCTGGCGCGTCGATCTGCCCGCCGGCCACGTGGTCCAGGGTGAATTCGAAGGGCAGGGCGTGGCCCTGGACCTGGAGGATGCCCAGGGCCGACACCTGCGCCGCCTGGCGCGGCCCGATGGCGGCGCGCAGTCGCTGATGTGGGTCACGGAGGGAGCCGGCAGGCAAAGGCTGGTGGCGCGCCACATCGCAACGGACGCGCTGATGGCCGGCGAGGTGAAATCCGCAGCCGGCCGCTTTGCGCTGCGGTTGACCTCCAGTCTTGCGCCGTTGGGCGCCAAGGCTGTGCAGGCCTCGGAGCGGCCTGCACTGGAAAGCCCACGCCTGCAGGCCCTGGCGCAGGCCATCCAGCGCGGCGCGGGTTCGGGCGTGGCGGCAGACGCCTTCTGGCGGCGCGTGCAGGAGGAGGGCACGCCGATGGTGGAGCCGCTGCCCGGCGGCCAGTCCCTGGTCACCTTCCTGTGGCGTGGCCAGCCGCGCGCCGGCATGCAGGGGGTTCGCCTGTTCGGCAGCCCGGCCGGCAACCATGATCCGCTGCAGCATTTGGCCGGCAGCGATGTCTGGTGGGCCAGCTTCCGCATGGCCGACAACGCGCGGCTCAGTTACCGCCTGGCGCCCGATGTGCCGCTGATCGCAGGCTCGGCCATGGAGCAGCGCCGCGCCCTGCTGGCCACGGCGCAGCGCGATCCGCTCAATCCCAAGGTGTTTCCGCAGCCGCCAAAGTCGCCTCAGGGCGGCTTCATCGACGCCTTCCAGGGCGCCTCCGTGCTGGAGCTGCCCAAGGCACCGCCCCAGCCCTGGGTGGCGCCGCGCGCGGGCGTGGCCCGGGGGGCGCTGGTGCAGCACCGCCTGTCCAGCCGCGTTCTGGGCAACAGCCGCGATGTCTGGACCTACCGCCCGGCGGGCGGCCAGGCGCCCGAGGCGCTTCTGGTGCTGTTCGACGGCAACGCCTATGCGAAGCAGGTGTCCACGCCCACCCTCATCGACAACCTCATGGCCGACGGCCTGATCCCGCCCACGGCCGTGGTGCTGGTGGACAACGCCAGCCCGCAGGCGCGCGGCAGGGAGTTGCCGCCCAACACCGCCTTCGCACGCTTTCTGGATGAGGAACTGATGCCCTGGGTGGGTGAACAGGGCCTGGGCCAGCCGGCGGCACGCACGGTGATCGGTGGCTCCAGCTTTGGCGGCCTGGCCTCGGCCTATGCGGGTCTGGTCAATGCGCGCTGGTTTGGCAACGTGCTGAGCATGTCGGGATCGTTCTGGTGGTCGCCGGCCGGCGAGGTGCCGGGCTGGGTGCAGCGCCGCTATGCCCAGGAGCCGCGCCAGCCCGTGCGCTTTTATCTGGATGCAGGCCGCTACGAGCGCGCACGCGGCGGGCAGGACGGCATCCTGGAAACCAACCGCCACCTGGCCGATGTGCTGCGCGCCAAGGGCTACGAGGTCACCCAGGCCGAGCACGAGACCAGCCATGACTATCTGCAGTGGCAGGGCTCGCTGGCCTGCGGCCTGGTGGCCCTGCTCAACCCTGGGCGCTTTGCCCAGGGCCTGCCGGCCTGCGAGCGCATGCCGGACGGCACGCCTGCACTTCCCTGATGCCGCAAAAACCAATGTTTGAACTTCCTGGCAATACAGCAATCACTGTAAAGATGAACACCATGAATGCAAATCATTCCCGTCGTCGGATCCTGGCGAAGATGGGCCAGGGCCTGGGCGTGCTGGTCACGCTGCCGCTGGCGGCGCAGATGTCCCATGCCCAGACGGCAGCGGCTGGCAAGACCGTGACCGTGCCGCATGCCAAGGGCGAGGTCCAGGTGCCCTTCAAGCCCGTGCGCGTCCTGGTGTTCGAGTTGGCGGCGCTGGACACGCTGCAGGCGCTGGGCGGCGAGGTGCGGGGAGTGCCCGAGTTCAAGATGCCGCCGCTGCTGGCCCGCTATGCCGATGCGAAATACGCACGCATCGGCAGCCTGTTCGAGCCCGACTACGAATCCATCAAGGCGCTGTCGCCCGACCTCATCATCGTGGGCGGCCGCTCCGAAGCCAAGTACAAGGAGCTGTCGCGCTTCGCGCCCGTGCTGGACCTCAGTGTCAGCGACCAGCACCAGATGGCGGACATCTACCGCAACATCCGCACGCTGGGCGCCGTCTACGGCCTGCAGGACAAGGCCGAGGCCGAGGTCCGGTCGGTGGAGCAGGCCATCACCGCACTGCATGGGAAGGCGCAGGACGCCGGCAAGGGGCTGGTGCTGCTGACCTCGGGCGGCAAGCTCAGTGCCTACGGTCCGGGCTCGCGCTTCGGCATGCTGCACGATGTGTTCGGCGTGAAGCCGGCCATCGACAACCTGACGGTGGCACGCCATGGGCAGGTGGTCTCCTTCGAGTTCCTGCTCAAGACCAATCCCGACTGGCTGTTCGTCATCGACCGCGACGTGGCCATCGGCCAGGATGGCAAGACCGCCCAGCAACTGCTGGACAACCCGCTGGTGCGCGCCACCAAGGCCTGGCGCGGCAAGCAGGTGGTCTATCTGAATGCAGCCAACTGGTACACCCTGTCCAACGCCGGGCCGGGCGCACTGAAGGCCAATATCCAGCAACTGTCGGATGCCTTCACCCGCACATGACCTCAAAGCGTTGAGCCCGCCTGTCGCCACCGCGCACGCCGCGCCCATGTCACGCCCCTCTCGCCAGGCCCTTGCCTGGCTTTTCGCGCTGGGCCTGTTGCTGGCGCTGTCGCTGGCCAGCCTGATGGTGGGCGCGGGCGACATGCACTGGAGCGTGCTGTGGTCGCGCAGCGAGGACGACCTGGCCAGCCAGGTGCTGGTCTACAGCCGCGTGCCGCGCACGCTGGCCCTGGTGCTGGCCGGCGCATCAATGGCGGTCTGCGGACTGCTCATGCAGATGCTGGCGCGCAACCATTTCGTGGAGCCTTCCACCGTGGGCACGGTGGAGTCGGCCAGCCTGGGCATGCTGGCCGCGTTCCTCTGGGTGCCGCATTGGCCGGTGATGGCCAAGATGGGCATCTCGGCCGTGGCGGCACTGCTGGGCACGGCGCTGTTCCTGGCCGTGCTCTCGCGCATCCGGCTGCGCTCGTCGTGGATGGTGCCCCTGGTCGGCCTGGTGCTGGCCGGCGTGCTGGAGGCAGCCGCCAGCTTTCTGGCGCTGCAGTTCGACATGATGCAGGCGCTCAAGTCCTGGTCCAACGGCGATTTCTCGCTGGTGGTCCAAGGCCGCTACGAGTTGCTGTGGCTGTCGCTGGGCGTCACGGCCCTGGCCTGCCTGGCGGCCGACCGTTTCACCGTGGCGGGCCTGGGCGAGAGCTTTGCCACCAACCTGGGCCTGAACTACCGGCGCCTGGTCTGGCAGGGGCTGGTGGTGGTGGCCGTGGCTACTTCGGCCGTGGTGGTCACGGCCGGCAGCCTGCCCTTTGTGGGCTTGATCGTGCCCAACGTGGTGCGCCTGGTTCTGGGCGACAACGTGCGCCGCAGCGTGCTGTGGGTGGCGCTGATCGGCGCGGGCCTGACCGTGCTGTGCGACCTGGTCGGGCGGCTGCTGATCGCTCCCTATGAAATTCCCGTGGGCACCGTGCTGGGCGTGCTGGGCAGTGCCCTGTTCCTGGCGCTGATCCTGCGCCGCCGCAAGGACCGTGCATGAGCAGCCTGCCGCAATCCGTTGCTTCCGATGGGCCTGCAGCGCGCAGTTGGGGCCATGGCGCGCGCCTGGCGCTGCTGGGCGCGCTGGCCCTGCTGTGCCTGCTGGCCTTTATGACCGTGGGCGTCAAGACCGACTGGGCCTTCGTGCTGGAGCACCGGGGCGCCAAGGTGCTGACCATGGCGCTGGTGGCCTGTGCCATCGGCCTGTCCACCGTGGTGTTCCAGACCGTGTCGCACAACACCATCCTCACGCCTTCCGTCATGGGGCTGGATGCGCTGTACCTGTTCGTGCAGGCGTCCATGGTGCTGATGCTGGGCGCGGCGGGCGTGTCCGCCATGGGCGAGGTCGGGCGCTATGCGCTCAACATCGTGCTGATGATGGGCTTCAGCGTGCTGCTGATGCGCTGGCTGTTCGTGGGCCATGCCAGCAGCCTGCATCTGATGCTGCTGGTGGGCATGGTGGGAGGCATCTTCTTTCGCAGCCTGGCCGGGCTGGCCATGCGCGTGCTCGATCCCAATGAGTTCACGGCGCTGCAGGACCGCATGTTCGCCAATTTCAACGCGGTGAACCTGCAGCTGCTGCTGCCGTCGCTGCTGCTGATCGCCCTGGGCAGCGCCTGGATCTGGCGCCAGCGCCGCGTGCTGGACGTGATCTCGCTGGGGCGCGATGCCGCCGTCAGCCTGGGCCTGGACTACGAGGGCCGCGTGCTGCGGCTGCTCGCCGTGGTGGCCTGCATGGTGGCCGTGTCCACGGCCCTGGTCGGCCCGGTGATCTTCTTCGGCCTGCTGGTCAGCAACATGGCCTATCACGCCATGGGCACGCGCCGCCATGCCTGGGTGCTGCCTGCGGCCGTGCTCTGGGGCTGCGTGCTGCTCATGGGCGGGCAGGTGCTGCTGGAGCAGCTTTTTCAATTCAATACCGTGCTGAGCATCGTGGTGGAGTTCCTGGGTGGAATCGTCTTCATCGTGCTGCTCATGCGCAAGGGGACCCAATGATCGAGGTGCGTGATCTGCTCAAGCGCCATGGCGGCACGGCAGTGCTGCAGGAGCTCAATTTCGATGTGCCCGAGCGGGCGCTGACGGCCATCATCGGGCCCAACGGTGCGGGCAAGTCCACGCTGCTGTCCCTGGTCAGCCGCCTCATGCCCATCACGGCGGGCAAGGTGCGGGTGGCCGGCCTCGACGTGGCCACCACGCCCACCGAGGCGCTGGCGCGCATCATGGCCATCCTGCGCCAGGACAACCAGAGCACGCTGCGCCTGACGGTGCGCGACCTGGTGGGCTTTGGCCGCTTTCCGCACAGCAAGGGCCGGCTGGGCCCCGAAGACCTGCGCCATGTGGACGAGGCGATGGAGTACCTGCAGCTCACGCCGCTGGCCGAGCGCTTTCTCGACGAGCTGTCAGGCGGCCAGCGCCAGCGCGCCTACATCGCCATGGTGCTGTGCCAGGACACGCCCTTCATCCTGCTGGACGAGCCGCTGAACAACCTGGACATGGCCCACGCCGTCAGCATGATGGGCCTGCTGCGCCGCGCCGTCACCGAACGCGGCAAGACCGTGGTCATGGTGCTGCACGACATCAACTTCGCCTCCTGCTACGCCGACCACATCATCGCGCTCAAGGACGGCCGCCTGGCCGTGGCGGGCACGCCGGCCGAGGTCGTGCAGGACGAGGTCCTCAGCAGCCTCTACGGCATCCCCGTCAGCGTGCACGAAGTCAAGGGCCGCAGGCTTTGCCATTACTTTGGTTGAACATGCGGCGTTTCGGGCTTGGCGCTTGAACCTGGCGCGGCCTGAGGCGAGGGACACCAAGCAAGGGCCTAAGCCGGCCGCGCCGCCCCGCAGCGAGGGTGTCGCCTGCTGCCCGTATGCCCCCCTCCCTCGCGAAGCGGGTAGAGAGGCGCCGTGCAACGGGGGAAGGCGCGAAGCGACTCAGGGGGTGCTTTTCTTCTTCAACAGCATGGAGTCGCCATAGCTGAAGAAGCGGTACTCCTGCGCAATCGCATGGCGGTACAGCGCCATCACCTGCTCGTAGCCCGCGAAGGCGCTGACCAGCATCATCAGCGTGCTCTTGGGCAGGTGGAAGTTGGTGATCAGCAGATCGACCACCTGGTACTCGAAGCCGGGCGTGATGAAGATGCGCGTGTCGCCGGAGAACTGGCCTGTCTGGGCCCAGGACTCCAGCGTGCGCACCGTGGTCGTGCCCACGGCGACGACGCGGCCGCCGCGCTGGCGGCAGCGTTCCAGCGCAGCCAGCGTGGCCAGCGGGATCTCGTACCACTCGCTGTGCATCTGGTGGTCGGCCAGGTTCTCGGTCTTCACGGGCTGGAAGGTGCCGGCGCCCACGTGCAGCGTGACGCTGGCGCGCTCGATGCCGCGCTCGGCCAGACGGGCCAGCACGGCGTCGTCAAAGTGCAGGGCGGCCGTGGGCGCGGCCACGGCGCCGGGGCGGGCCGCGAAGACGGTCTGGTAGCGCTCGCTGTCTTCGGCGGCATCGGGGTCGTTGCCGGTGTCCTGGTGGCGCTCGATATAGGGCGGCAGCGGCAGGTGGCCGAAGCGCTCCATCAGCTCGTGCGGCGTCTCGCCGCGCGGGCCTTCGAAGCTCAGGTGGAACAGCGGGCCGTTCTCGTCGGGCCAGCGGCCGCGCAGCACGGCGTCGAAGCCGCCGCGGTTCTTGCCGCCGCACAGGTGGATGCGCGAGCCGGGCAGGGGCTTCTTGCTGACGCGCATGTGGGCCACGACATCGTTGCCTTCGAGCACGCGCTCGACCAGCAGCTCCAGCCGGCCGCCGCTGGCCTTCTCGCCGAAGATGCGCGCCTTGAGCACGCGCGTGTCGTTGAACACCAGCAGGTCGCCGGGCTGCAGCAGGTCGGGCAGCTCGTGGAAGATGCGGTCGGTGGGCGGGGTGGCATCGTCGCGGCCGTCGAGCAGGCGCGAGGCGCTGCGCTGGGCGGCAGGATGCTGGGCGATCAGGTTCTCAGGAAGCTCGAAGTCGAAATCGCTGAGCGAAAACACACGGGACAGGGAGGACATGCAGTGCTTGAGGGCCGGACAGGGCCCGTTCCAAGTTCGTTGAACGGAAGTCCGCCATTGTCGCAAACCCTGGGGTCATCCCCGGAATTTCGCGGCGGTCACTTGGCCATCTGGGCCTGTGTCTGGGGCTGGCGTTCGAACTCCAGCCACAGCGTCTCCAGATCCGGGAAGTCCCAGTTCGCCGGGTCCTCGCGCGCGATGATGCGGTCGTTGCCCTGGCTTTCGGACAGGTCCTCGATCTCGGGCGTGATGCGGCAGGCCTGGCGCAGCGAATAGAACACCTTGACGCGCGGCGCCAGCAGGCTGCCCGGCGAGGCATCGACCACGACGGCCAGGCGCTGCGAATGCAGGCGCACCAGCGAGCCCAGCGGATAGATGCCCACGGTCTGCACGAACTGCTCGAACAGCCGCTTGTCGAAATGGCGGGGGCTCCACTCGGCCATGCGCCGCAGCGCCTCCGAGGGCGGCCAGCCCTTCTTGTAGGGCCGGTCCGAGGTGATGGCGTCGTAGACATCGCAGATCGCCGTCATGCGCGCCAGCAGGCCGATGTCGCCCTGCTGCAGTCCGTCGGGGTAGCCGCTGCCGTCCACCTTTTCGTGGTGGTGCAGGCAGGCATCGATGACCTCGTCGTCCAGGCCCAGCGGGCGCAGCAGCTGCTCGCCATGGCGTGGGTGGGCGCGCATCAGCGCCCATTCCGCATCGTCCAGCGGCCCGGGCTTGTTGAGCACGGCGACCGGAATCGCGGTCTTGCCCAGGTCGTGCATGAGACCGGCCATGCCGGCCTTGCGCAGGCTGTGGTCGTCCAGGCCCATGCGCTTGGCCAGCGCCACCATCAGCGCGCACACGGCCAGGCTGTGCATGTAGGTGTAGTCGTCGGCCGTCTTCAGCCGTGCCAGGCCGATCAGGGCATGGGGATTGCGCGCCACGGAGGCCGTCACATCGTCCACCAGCTGCCCGGCGGCCGTGGCGTCCACGGGCCGGCCCAGCCGCGCGTCGCTGAACAGGCGGCTGAGCAATTGCCTGGCCTGCACGCAGGTCTGGGCGGCGCGGCGCAGCTCGGTGGCGGTGGAAATGGGGGCCGTGCTCTGCTCGGAGACAGGGCGGGCGCTGTCCGGGATCTGGTGGCGAAGCTCGTCCTGCGGGTCAAAGCGCAGGCAAGGCACCTGGACACCCACGTCCAGGCCCTTGCGCACGTCGATCCAGACCTCCTGGATGGAGGTGGAGCGCAGGCGCTGGAGGTCGGCCTCGGAGCGGAGCAGGAAACGGGTTCGCCAAAAAGGATGCTCCATCCAGGAGCCGCAGAACTCGTGCAGGAACATGCCCAGAGTGACATGCTGGACATTGATACGCTTCAACATGGCATTCGGTGGCGGGGTAACACTACGTAACGTCAGCGTGCATGGTAGCGGCTTCCCCAGAGACCCGGGGCCTCAAGGGTGCTTTGGGCAAGGGCATCCGGCATGAACGTGGCGTGTTGCCTACACCTGTATATTCATACACTATGCTGCATGCCCGCCCATGCCCATGCGCATGCTCTGAAACAGGATAGCCCATGCCCTTGAACGTCTCCTCTGCCTTCCCAGATCTGGGGCGCGACGCCCCCGGCGGCAAGGCCGCGCGTGCCGGCAAGGGCAAGGGCAAGGCCGCAGGCAAGGGCGGCAAGGCAGCGGACAAGGCAGGAGACAAGCCCGCAGCGCCCGCCAAGCCCGCAGCCAGCGCCGCGCAGAAAGCGCTGCAGAAGATGGGCCTGGTGCGCGACATCGATCTGGCCCTGCACCTGCCGCTGCGCTATGAGGACGAGACGCGCATCACCGCGCTGCGCAATGCCCGCGAGGGCGACACGGTGCAGATCGAGGCCACGGTGACCCACAGCGAGGTGCAACTGCGCCCGCGCCGCATGCTCAAGGTCACGGTGGACGATGGCACGGCCGAGTGCGTGCTGACCTTCTTCAGCTTCTACCCCTCGCACCAGAAAACCCTGTCCGTGGGCGCGCGGCTGCGCATCCGCGGCGAGGTCAAGGGCGGCTTCTGGGGCCGGCAGATGCTGCACCCGGCGTTTCGCGCGGCGGGCGGCGACCTGCCCACGGCGCTCACGCCCGTCTATCCCACGGTGGCGGGCCTGCCCCAGGCCTACATCCGCCGCGCGGCGGTCACGGCCATGCTGCGCGCCGATCTCTCCGATACCCTGCCCCAGGGCGAGCATCCGCCCGTGGCGCAGTTCCATGGCAACGGCGGGCTGCCGCCGCTGTTCAGCCTGCGCGATGCGCTGCAGTTCCTGCACCACCCCACGCCCGATGTGGCCCTGGCCACGCTGGAAGACCATTCGCACCCGGCCTGGCAGCGCCTGAAGGCCGAGGAGCTGCTGGCCCAGCAACTGTCCCAATACGAGGCCAAGCGCGAACGCGCGCGGCTCAGGGCACCCGTGCTGCGCGCCCAGCCCATGGACAGCGCCCAGGGCCTGGCGCGCCAGTTCCTGGACCAATTGCCCTTTGGCCTGACCGGCGCCCAGCAGCGCGTGGTGGCCGAGATCCTTGCCGACATGGAGCGCCGCATGCCCATGCACCGGCTGCTGCAGGGCGATGTGGGATCGGGCAAGACCGTGGTGGCGGCGCTGTCGGCCGTGGCCTGCATCGAGGCCGGCTGGCAGTGCGCGCTGATGGCGCCCACCGAAATCCTGGCCGAGCAGCATTTCGGCAAGCTGGTCGGCTGGCTGGAGCCGCTGCTGGCCCCGCTGGGCAAGCGCGTGGCCTGGCTGGCCGGCGCGCAGAAGAAGAAGGAACGCACCGCCATGCTGGAGCTGGTCCACAGCGGCGAGGCGGCCCTGGTCGTGGGCACGCATGCCGTCATCCAGGACCAGGTGCAGTTCAAGAACCTGGCGCTGGCCGTCATCGACGAGCAGCACCGCTTTGGCGTGGCCCAGCGGCTGGCGCTGCGCCAGAAGCTCGCGGCCTCGGGCATGGAGCCCCATCTGCTGATGATGAGCGCCACGCCCATCCCGCGCACCCTGGCCATGAGCTACTACGCCGACCTGGATGTGTCCACCATCGATGAGCTGCCGCCGGGCCGCACGCCCATCGTCACCAAGCTCATTGCCGACAGCCGCAAGGACGAGGTCATCGAGCGCATAGGCGCCCAGGTCGCGGAAGGACGCCAGGTCTACTGGGTCTGCCCGCTGATCGAGGAAAGCGAGGCGCTGGACCTGTCCAACGCCACGGCCACCCATGCCTATCTGAGCGAGATGCTGCCCGGCGTCATGGTCGGCCTGCTGCACTCGCGCATGCCCACGGCCGAGAAGAAGGCCGTGATGGAGCTGTTCTCCGCCGGGGTCATGGGCGTGCTGGTCTCCACCACGGTGATCGAAGTGGGCGTGGACGTGCCCAACGCCTCGCTCATGGTCATCGAGCATGCGGAGCGCTTCGGCCTGTCGCAGCTGCACCAGCTGCGCGGGCGCGTGGGGCGGGGTGCGGCGGCCTCGGCCTGCGTGCTGCTGTATTCGGTGGGAGACAGTGGGCGCCTGGGCGAGACGGCCAAGGACCGGCTGCGCGCCATGGCCGAGACCAACGACGGCTTCGAGATCGCGCGGCGCGACCTGGAGATCCGCGGCCCAGGCGAATTCCTGGGCGCACGCCAGTCCGGCGCTCCCATGCTGCGCTTTGCCGACCTGGAGCAGGACCTGATGCTGCTCGACTGGGCCCGCGAGCTGGCGCCGCGCATGCTGGAGCAGCACCCGCAACTGGCCCAACGCCATGTGGGCCGCTGGCTGGGCGGCAAGGCCGAATTCCTCAAGGCCTGATCGGCCCGTTCCATTCCCTGCCGGGTGGTTGTGTTACGTATTTTTACGCGTCCAGGCGCTGCCTGGCAGCGGCATCTTCCGCAGGCCTGCAGCCCGCGCCAGACATGGTTTCCACGCGCGTTGTAGCCATCGAAATGGAGCGCTTCATGCCGTCCTGGCGGTGACAGCGCCGCCCCGTTACGGCATTGAATATTTGTGACCTTTTGGTACATTGAGTCACAAAAAACAGGGTAGCTCCATCCGGGAGGGGATGGCCTGCCAAGCCTCCCCCACGGGGAGGACGGCCGCGATCACTCTTGTGTTGTCCCATTTTTCTGCGAATGAGGAGCTGCCAACATGAATGAAGCCGTTCAAGCGAATGAGATCGTCGAGACCTCCTGGCGCATGGGCCTGGTGGCCCTGTCCTATGGCATTGCCGTATTGGGCTCCTTCGTGGCCCTGACTGCGGCGCAGCGCATCCGGGGACGCGAGGGCCTCAGCTGGCTGAACCTGCTGGCGGCGGGCACGGCGCTGGGCGGCATCGGCGTGTGGTCCATGCATTTCACGGGCATGCTGGCGCTGAACCTGGGCATGGGTTCGGGCTACTCCATGGTCGAAACCCTGGCGTCCCTGTGCGCCGCCGTTGCCGCCACCTCGGTGGCGCTGGCCTTTGTCGCGCGGCGGCCCGAAAGCGGGGCGCGCGTGCTGGGCGCGGGCACCCTGCTGGGCCTGGGCGTGGCCTTCATGCATTACCTGGGCATGTATGGCATGCGCTTTCCGGGCTTCATCGTCTGGTCTGTTCCCACCGTGCTGCTGTCCGTGGGCATCGCCGTGGCTGCGGCCAGCGCCGCGCTGTGGCTCTCGTTTCGCACCAGCTCGCCGGGCATGCGTGCGCTGGCCGCCGCCGTCATGGGCGCAGCGGTCTGTTCCATGCACTACACCGGCATGGCCGCAGCGGACTTCGTATGCATTTCAGAGGCACAGCGTTATGCTAGGCCGCAAGGCTTTGCCGTGATCAGCGCCCTGGACCTTCCGGTCTTTACCGTGATCGTGGCCATAGGCCTGGCTGCATTGATAGGCATGGACCAGCTCATGCAGCAACGCGACCGGATGCGCCGGCCGTTGCACTAGGTGGATAAATACAAAAAGCCGGCGGGTCGGGGAGCGCGCAGTGGTCATGCGCGGACGAGGACTGGCACAATCGAATTAGGACAAATCCTAGAACCTGTGCAGGAACTTTTGAGGGGAGCACCCCGGCAAGCCGGCCGCAAGGCCTGATTGCACAAAGGTTCCGGCACAGGTTCTTGGTGTAAGACCATCGTATTTTCCGAGGCTCCCTCCCAGACACAGCTCGCCAATGACACTTACCGAACTCAAATACATCGTGGCCGTGGCACGTGAAAAGCATTTTGGCCGCGCCGCCGAAGCCTGTTATGTGTCCCAGCCCACGTTGTCCGTGGCGATCAAGAAGCTGGAGGAGGAGCTCGATGTCAAGCTCTTCGAGCGCAGTGCCGGCGAAGTGTCGGTCACGTCGCTGGGCGAGGAGATCATCCGTCAGGCGCAAAGCGTGCTGGAGCAGGCCGCCGAGATCAAGGAAATCGCCAAGCGCGGCAAGGACCCGCTGTCCGGCGTGCTCACCCTGGGTGTGATCTACACCATCGGCCCCTACCTGCTGCCGGACCTGGTGCGCAACTCCATCATGCGCACGCCGCAGATGCCGCTGATGCTGCAGGAGAACTACACCATCAAGCTGCTGGAGATGCTGCGCACCGGCGAGATCGACTGCGCCATCGTCGCCGAGCCCTTCCCCGACACCGGCCTGGCGCTGGCGCCGCTGTACGACGAGCCCTTCATGGCCGCCGTTCCCAGCACCCATGCGCTGGCCCAGAAGGACCATGTCTCCACCAGCGATCTCAAGAACGAGACCATGCTGTTGCTGGGCTCGGGCCACTGCTTCCGCGACCATGTGCTCCAGGTCTGCCCCGAGTTCGCACGCTATGCCAGCAATGCCGAAGGCATTCGCCGCACCTTCGAAGGCTCGTCGCTGGAGACCATCAAGCACATGGTGGCCGCCGGCATGGGCGTGACCCTGGTGCCGCGCCTGTCCGTGCCCGCCGATGCGCTGGAGACCACGGCGCGCCGCCGCAAGACCGATGAGCCGCACATCCGCTACCTGCCCATCCTCGAGGACGACGGCTCGCCTCCGCCGACACGCCGCGTGGTCCTGGCCTGGCGCCGCAGCTTCACGCGCTACGAGGCCATCGCCGCCCTGCGCAACGCGGTCTACGCCTGCGCCTTGCCCGGCGTCAAACGCCTGTCCTGATGACCGCACCGGCGCGCGAGTCGGGCCTGTGGGGCCGCTGCGCTTGCGTTATCGTTGCAACTGGCTCCCGGGCGACCTGCCGGGAGCATCTTCCGTTTGTACGAAGCTGAAAGGGATCCCATGGCCAAAAATGCCAGCAAAGACAAGTCCGGTGCAAAGAAGCCAGAGGCCGTGCAGGCCGACAAGGCGGACAAGGCAGTGCAGCCTGCAAAGGCCGCACTGGCCGACGTGGCACCGGCGTCCGTGCGCTCCTCCGCCATCCATATCGGCATCAGCGACAAGGACCGCGCGGCCATCGCCAAGGGCCTGTCGGCCCTGCTGGCCGACACCTACACGCTGTATCTGACCACGCACAATTTCCACTGGAACGTCACCGGCCCGATGTTCAACACGCTGCACACCATGTTCATGGGGCAGTACACGGAGCTGTGGAACGCCGTCGACCCCATCGCCGAGCGCATCCGTGCGCTGGGCCATTTCGCGCCGGGCTCCTATGCCGACTTCGGCAAGCTCACCAGCCTGGCCGACGTGCCCCACGATCCGCCCAAGGCCCTGGAGATGGTGCGCATCCTGGTCGCCGGCCACGAGGCCGTGGCCCGCACAGCGCGCAGCCTGTTCCCCCAGGCCGACAAGGCCAGCGACGAACCCACGGCCGACCTGCTGACCCAGCGCCTGACCGTGCACGAGCAGACCGCCTGGATGCTGCGCGCCCTGCTCGAAGACTGATGCTGCGCAAACCCCAGTCTTCCCGCGTACCCACCCTGGCCCGGGAGTGATGCCACCGCATGCTCTGGACCTGGATTGACGCACACGCCGCCACGGGCGGCCTGTGCCTGGTACTGGCCGCCCTGGGCGGCCTTTTTTTCTATCTGCGCCTGCCTGCCACGGCCCGGCTGCGCCACGCAGGCCTGCCCATGCCGCGGGCCGCATGGCTGGGCCTGGCTGCCGCCGGCGTGCTGGCCTTGCTGGCACTGGCCGTGATGGTGCGCGACATGCTGGGCCTGGCCCAGCCCGCAGGCTGCGCCACCTGCACCGACTGGCCGGTGCTCGACGAGGCCCTGCACCTGTGGTTGGCCGGCCATGCCACCGATGCCTGGGTGCGCCCCGTGGTCGCCTTCACCCAACTGGGCAATGTGGCCTGGATGGTGTCGCTGTCGGCCGCCGTGCTGGCGCTGCTGCTGTGGCGGCGCGACTGGCTGCATGCGGCCGCCTGGGTGGTGGCCACGGCTGGCGTGGGCCTGTGGATACGCGCCATCAAGACCAGCGTGGGCCGTCCGCGCCCCGTGGGTGGCTGGGTGCCTGAAGGCGGCTTCAGTTTCCCCAGCGGCCACAGTGCGGGCACCTTCGTGCTCTATCTGATGCTGGCCTGGCTGCTGCTGCCGTACCTGCGCCCGGCCTGGCGCTGGCCCGTGGGCCTGGCGGCCCTGGCTGTCGCCCTGGGCGTGGGCGCCAGCCGCGTGGTGCTGCGCGTGCACTATGCCAGCGATGTGCTGGCCGGCTGGCTGCTGGGCCTGGCCTGGATGGCGCTGGTGATCTGTGCCGTGGAGTGGGCGCAAACCCGTGTTGCCGGCAGGCGCTGCTGAGGCGCGCCGCCGAGCCTGCCCGCCCAGCGGCGACAATGCGGGCATTTCGAATGTGATGCGTGCGATGGTCGGCCCACGGCCGCCATCGGCGCCCAGACGCCATGCCCACCACCTCCTCCACGCCCATGCCTGCGCCCCGGCGCAGCAAACTGTCGCTCTATCTGGACCTGGTCCGCTTCAACCGGCCGGCCGGCTGGCTGGTCCTGGTCTGGCCCACGCTGGCCGCACTGTGGGTGGCAGCGGGCGGGTTTCCGGGCTGGCATCTGCTGGTGGTCTTCGTGCTGGGAACGGTGCTGATGCGCAGCGCCGGCTGCTGCATCAACGACATCGCCGACCGCGATTTCGACCGCCACGTCAAGCGCACCACGCAGCGGCCCATCACCTCGGGGCAGGTCTCGGTCAAGGAGGCCGCCCTGCTGGGCGCGGCCCTGGCCCTGGTCTCGCTGGGCCTGGTGCTGACCACGCGCTGGGAGGCCGTGGCCTGGTCCGTGCCCGCCGTGCTGTTCACCATCCTCTACCCGTTCACCAAGCGCTTCTTCGCCATGCCCCAGGCCTTCCTGGGCATTGCCTTCAACTTCGGCATCGTGATCGCCTTCGCCGCCGTGCAGGGCCAGGTGCCGGCCACGGCCTGGATTCTGTGGCTCGCCAACATGTTCCTGGTGCTGGCCTATGACACCGAATACGCCATGGTGGACCGCGACGACGACCTCAGGATCGGCATGAAGACCTCGGCCATCACCCTGGGCCGCTTCGACGTGGTGGCCGTCATGGGCTTTTTCGTGCTCTGCGGCCTGCTCACCGTCTGGGCGCTGGCGCCCTATGGCCTGGCCTGGCCTTTCTGGCTGGGCCTGGCCGTGGCCGCGGCCCAGGTGATCTGGCACTTCACCCTGATCCGCCACCGCACGCGCGAGGGCTGCTTCGTGGCGTTCAGCAAGAGCCACTGGATCGGTGCCAGCCTGTTCGCGGGCGTGGCGCTGGGGTTTGCGCTGCGCTGAGGGCTCAGCGCTGAAAAAACAAGGGAGGCCGGTGCCTCCCTTTTGCATGAAGCCTGGGGCGCTGCGCCGGGCTCAGCGGCCGAATTCGGCGGCCAGCTCCTTGGCCCGTGTTTCCGCTGCCCGCATGGCGGCCACGAAATGCTCGGGCACCTGTTGCGCCTGCATGTGGGTGATGGCGGCGTGGGTGGTGCCGCCCTTGCTGGTCACGCGCTGGCGCAGCACGTCGGCGCTTTCGGTGGAGCGGGCGGCCAGTTCCGATGCGCCCTGGAAGGTGGCCACGCCCAGGCGGTAGGACTGCTCGGCCGTGAGGCCCATGTCCACGCCGGCCTGTGTCATGGCTTCGAGGAACAGGAAGACATAGGCCGGGCCCGAGCCCGACAGTGCGGTCACGGCGTCCAGGTGCGCTTCCTGGTCGACCCAGACGAACTGGCCCGTGGTGGCAACGACCTGCTCGATGGCGCTCTTGCCTGCGGCATCGACCTGGGCGCATGCGAACAGGCCCGTCATGCCCTTGCCCACCAGGGCCGGCGTATTGGGCATGGCGCGCACGATGCGGCCCGTGCCCAGCCACTGGGCGATGGAGTCCGTGGGAATGCCGGCGGCCACGCTCAGGTGCAGGGCCTGGGCGGTATGCGGCGCCACGGCCTGGGCGGCTTCCTTGAAGGTCTGGGGCTTGACGGCCCAGACCACGATGCCGGCACCCTCCAGCGCGCTGGCGGCGGCCGCGGCATCGGCATGCGCCGTGATGCCGAAGTTCGTGCGCAGCGCGTCGCGTGCAGCCTCGAAGGGTTCGACGACGACGATGCGGTCTGCGGATTGGCCCTGGCCGATCAGTCCGCCGATGATGGCGCTGGCCATGTTGCCGCCACCGATGAAGGCGATGACAGGGGAGGCTGTGGAAACGGTGTTCATGCTGGTGGCGGTGGAGAAGGAAAACGAAGAGTTTAGAGCGTGTTCACACCGTGCCAGCGCATGTCCACGCCATGGCTGGCGGCCAGGTCCAGGGGCTGTGCCGGGGCGCCCGGCCGCTGGCGCAGGGTGAGCGCGCAAGGACCCTCTCCGCGCGTGGCAAGGCGCTGGCGCAGTGCGTCGGACGCCGCCAGTGCCTGCGCGCCTTGCAGCAGCAGGTCGAACCCCGGCAATGCCAGCCGCGCGCCCTGGTTGTCCAGCCTCTGCAGCGGCAGGCCCGGGCCCAGCAGCGCCCGGTAGCGGTCCAGGCTGGCGTCCAGGTCGTGCACGGCGACGGTCAGCGAGGCCACGCCCAGCGCGCCGTTGGGATGCTCGCGCACGCTGCCCTCGGGCACGCGCAGCGCGCGCGGCGTGACGTCGCCGCACAGGAAGGGCAGGTCGGGCGTGGCGTGGCGCGCCGTCTGCCACAGCAGTTGCGCGCCATCGGGGCGCACGCGGCCTCCGTCCACGGGGCCGACCAGGGTATCCAGCCCCCGCCCGCGCGCCTCGGCCAGGGCCTGGGCGGTGCTTTGGGGCAGCAGGGCGAAGTCCACCAGCCCTTCGCCATGGTCGCGCAGCGTGCGGTACCAGCGCTCTTCGGGCGCCGGGGCGGTCCAGGCAATGATCTCCAGGTAGGCGCCGTCGGCAAACACGACCAGTGCGTTGTGCGAGGTGCGGCCCGGATGACGGCCGCCGATGGCGACCTGAAAACCCAGCGCGCGGTAGTCCGCCACGGCGGCCTCGAGGTCCTGCACGGCGATGACGATGTGGTCCAGCGGAAGTGCCATGAATGCTCCTGTGTGGTGTAAGGGGGGCCGTCCGGATTCTCAGTCTTCGAGCTGGACCTTGTTGTCGCGCACGAAGCGGCCCCAGCGCTCATATTCCTGGCGCACCCAGCGGTCGAGGGCGGGTCCGTCCGTGGCCATGACTTCAAAGCCCGACTGCATGAGCTTGCTGCGGATGTCGGGCGTGTTCAGCGTGGCCTGGAAGTCTTCGGTGAGCTTGTGCACCGTGGCTGCCGGCGTGGCGGAAGGCGCGAACACGCCGATCCACGAATAGGCCTCGAAGCCCGGGAAGCCGGACTCGGCCACGGTGGGCACGTCGGGCAGTTCGGGCAGGCGCTTGAGGCCGGTCACCGCCAGCGGCTTGATCTTGCCCGCCGAAATCTGGCCGCGCAGCGCCGCGTAGCTGAGCAGGGTGAGGTCGGACACATTGCCGAGCACGGCCTGCACGGCCGGGCCGCCGCCGCCGTAGGGCACGTGCAGCACGTAGGTGCCCGAGCGGCGCTTGATGTCCTCCATCACCAGGTGGTTCATGGACCCCAGGCCGGTCGATGCGTAGCTGTATTTGCCCGGGTTGCGGCGCGCCAGTTCCAGGAAGCCGGCCAGGTCCTTGGCGGGCACCGAGGCCGAAGCGCCGATCACCAGCGGAAAGCGCAGCGCCAGCGACACGCCCGTGAAGTCCTTGAAGGTGTCGTAGGGCAGCCGGGACTTGGCGATGGGGTTGATGGCATGGGTGTCGAAGCTGAACAGCAGGGTGTTGCCGTCCGGGGCCGACTTGGCCACGTACTGGGTGGCGATCTGGCTGGCGGCGCCGGGGCGGTTCTCGACGATCACCGGGCGGCCGGCCACCTCACCCAGGCGCGGCTGCAGTATGCGGGCGGCGATGTCGGTGCTGCCCCCCGGCGGGAAGGTGATGACCAGCTTGAGCGGGGTGGCGCCCTGCGCGGATGCCGTGCCGGACGGCCCCAGCAGGCATGCGGCGGCCGTGGCCAGCAGCAGCTGGCGGCGGGAAAGGTGGCGTGAAGGGGGGCAGGGCATGGAAACTCCTTTTCAAGCGCATTGACGGGCAGAGGGGAGAGGGGTCTGTGCGTGGGGCCTGGAGTCAACCCATCCACTGGCTCACCGGAACGGCCGTGTCCTGGAGCTCTTGCGAGATCACATCCACCAGCGCCGGGCCGTCGTGCATCAGCGCGGCCTTGAGCGCGGCTTCGAGATCTGCCGGGTCATGCACCTGCCAGGCCTTGACGCCGAAGGCCTCGGCCACGCGGGCATGGTGGGTGCGGTTGAAGTCGACGGAGAAGTAGCGTTCATCGTAGCCGGACTTCTGGCTGGCCTTGATCCAGCCGAACACGCTGTTGGAGAACACGATCATCTTCAGCGGCACGTTGCGGCGCACGATGGTTTCCAGCTCGCCGCAGGTGAAGCCGAAGCTGCCGTCGCCCATGACCGCGACCACCACGGAATCGGGCTGGCCGATGGCGGCGCCAAAGCCGGCGGACATGGCAAAGCCCAGCGCCCCGTGCGCGCGGTTGGTGATGAAGTGCCGGCCGGCCTGGGGCGCGTCGAAATAGGCCGTGAAGTAGGGGCAGGGCGTGCCGGGGTCGGCCACCACGATTGCGCGCGCGGGCAGCAGGCGGTTGAGCGTGTCCACCACGCGCTCGGGCTTGATGGGGCGCTCCAGCGAGGCGGCCAGCGGTGCGAAGAAGGCCTGCTTGGCGGCGCGCGCGGTGGCCGCCAGCGAGGCGCCGTCCGCGGCATCGGCGGGGCGGCGGGCGATGCGCTGCTGCACGGCCGCGTGCAGCGCCTGCAGGCCCAGCAGGGCGTCGCCCACCAGGGCCACGTCGGTGCGGTAGTTGGTGCCTATGGTCATGGCGTCCACGTCCAGGTGGACGATGGTGACCTTGCGCGAGGGCATCTGCCAGTGCTCGGTGGTGGTGGAGCCGGCCCGGGCGCCGATGAACATCACCAGGTCCGCCTGCGCCACCACGGCGCGCGTGGCCTCGACGCCGCCATTGGTGCCCACCACGCCGGCATTGAGCGGATGGCTGCCCGCCAGGCTGCCCTGGCCGCTGACGCTGGAGCACACGGGCGCGTTGAGCACGGTGGCCAGCGCATCCAGTGCGGCGCTGGCGCCTGCGATGAGCACGCCGCCGCCGCAGATCAGCACGGGGCAGCGCGCCGCCACCAGGCGGTCGGCCGCCTCGGCCACGGCCGCCGGATCGGGGGCGGACCGATAGGCCGGATAGTGGTCATGCCCTGGCTGGGCCCAGACATCGGCCGGATCCAGCGTGTGCTTTTGCACGTCATAGGGCAGGCAGATATGGGTGGCGCCGGGCCGGCCCGTGGTCATGGCGCGAAAGGCGCTGCGCACGGCGTGCGGAATCTGGTCCACGCGGTCGATGGTGGTATTCCACTTGGTCAGCGGCTTGTACAGCGCCTGCTGGTCGAGTTCGGTCAGCGGGAACTTGCCGCGTGCGCCCACGGAAACGTCCGAGGTGATACCCAGCACGGGCACCGAGGACTCGTTGGCCTCGGCCAGGCCGGGCAGCAGGTAGGTGGCGCCGCCTCCGCTGGGGCCTTCGCACACGCCCACCTTGCCTGTGACGCGCGCATAGGCGTCGGCCATGTAGCCGGCGCTGCGCTCGTCCCGCGTGAGGATGTGGTCCATGCCGTGGTCCAGCCGCGCCATGGCGTCGTAGAAGGGCAGGCTGGTGTCGCCGCACAGGCCGAAGATGTGCTTGACGCCATTGAGCTGCAGCATGCGGACCATGGCGTCGGCGCCATTGAAAGCGGTGGTCATGTCGGGAGTCTCCAGGCAGGTTGGGTGATGGGATTTTTAAGAATCCATTTCAGTATACTTAAAAGAATGCGCAGCGCCAAAGGGCACAATGGCGCCATGAAAATCTCCAACATCCGCCATGAACGGGGCTCCAGCGTCTACAGCACGCTGCGTGACATGGCCATCTCCTACGAGTTCAAGCCGGGCGAGCGCCTGAGCGAAAGCGAACTGGCCCTGCGCCTGGGCGTGAGCCGCACGCCCGTGCGCGAGGCACTGACGCGGCTGGTGGCCGATGGCTTTTTGCTGCCGGCCAGCCGCGGCTACATGCGGCGCGAACTGGACGTGAAGGAGTCGCTGGACCTGTACGAGGCCCGCGTGGCCGTGGAGCGCGAATGCGTGCGCCTGGCCGTGGAGCGCGCCACCGATGCCCAGCTCGACGAGGCCCTGGCCTATCTGGAGCAGAGCCAGCGCGTGGCCTCCGATACGCCGATCCGGCAACTGGTGGACCTGGACGAGGGATTCCACCTGCGCATTGCCGACATGGCCGACAACGCCGAGCTGCGGCGCATGCTGGCGAGCCTGAACGAGCGCATCCGCTTCATCCGCTGGATCGACATGGAGAGCGTGGGGCGCGCCTCCACCCAGCACGAGCACCTGGAAATCCTGCAGGCACTGCGTGCGCGCGACGCCCAGGCCAGCGAACGCCTGATGGCCGAGCACATCGGCCTGCGGCGCGAGCAGATCGTGGAGGCCATTGCGCGCGGGCTGACGCGCATCTACCTGCCGCAGGAGCAGGTGCAGGCCACGCCCTGAAACGCCTTCAGGGTGCGCAGGGCGGCGAGGGCCGGTAGGCGGTGATCAGGATCTGGTTGGCCTGCGCCGGGTTGAAGTTGTCGTCGCTGGCGAACACCAGCACGCGGGTGCCGTCGGGCAGCGGCGGGCCCCAGGACATGGCTTCCATGTTGTCCAGCCGGCCGGGCTGCACGGTGGACAGATCGGCCACCAGTTGCTTGACGGCCACTTGTGGCGGCGTTTGCGCGAAGCTGGCCAGGGCCAGCGTGCCAGGCGCATCCAGGCCGATGCGGTACAGCCGCGCGCCAAAGCCGTGGCCCGGGCTGTAGGAGCGCTCCAGCACCAGCAGATGGTCGGGTCCGTCCGGCAGGATCTCGCTGATGCCGTTGACCTCGCGTTGGGGCAGGGCCCAGCTGGCGGCCGGCACGGCATCGGGCTGGTAGGCGATCTGGCGCAGCAGCCGGCCGTCGTCCAGGCTGACGAGGCTGATGCGCACGGGCGCGCCTGCCGTGGCGGCGCTGGCGCGCGGGCCGTCCTGGCGCAACGGCGCTTCCAGGGCCAGCCAGGCCTGTTGGCCGTCCGGCGTGACGGCCAGCCCCTCGAAGCCGAAGTTCGAGCGCAGGCCCGGCCTGCCGTCCTCGTCCTTGAATGCGTAGAACCACCGCGCGATCTGGCGGCCCGTGGCGTCGGTCCTCACCAGCGAGGTGCCAAAGCCCCGGCCCGGGTCGCCTTCATCGGTCCACAGCAGGCCGCCGTCCGGCAGCAGGCGGATGGCTTCGGGGTCGGGCACGGGCTGGGTGGCGGGCGCGGCATGGCGCGGGCGCAGCCAGCGGCCCTCGGCATCCAGCAGCGGATGCACTTCGGTGACCTGCGCCTGCCAGGGGTTGGGGCCGGCGCGCTGGCCCGCGTCCAGCTGCTCTATGCGCAGGCGCACCCAGCGCGCGGGGCCGCGCGCCGAGCGGTCATCGCTGATGGCCACGAAGTCGCCGCGCCGGGCGTCATAGTTCAGGCCCGAGATGCCGCCGGTGGTGGCGCCATGGATGGGTTCATCGCGCGCAATCGTGGTGCTGCCCAGCCATTGCAGGCGCGCACATGCCGTGGGCTGCGGGGCCGGCAGGGCCTGGGGCGGCGCGGCGCAGCCGGCCAGCAGCAGGCCGGAAAGCACCAGGCTGGCCGCCTTGAACAAGGCCGTGAGCCCGTTGTCAGGCCGCCAGCGCAGTCTGGGCCACCGCATGCTCCCAGCGCGCCATCAGCTCGTCGGCGCGGTGCTTGTCCAGCGTGGGCACGAAGCGGCGCTCGGCCTTCCACAGCGCCGACAGTTCCTCGGTGCTCTGGTACACGCCCGAGGACAGGCCCGCCAGGTAGGCAGCGCCCAGGGCCGTGGTCTCCACGCAGGCCGGGCGCACGACGGGAATGCCCAGCAGGTCGGCCTGGAACTGCATGAGCAGGTTGTTGACGCAGGCGCCGCCGTCCACGCGCAGTTCGCTCACCGGCGCGCCGCCGCTGGCCACCGCGTCGCGGCTCATGGCCAGCAGCAGGGCGGCGCTCTGGAAGGCGATGGATTCAAGCGCGGCCCGCGCGATGTGGGCAATGGTGGTGCCGCGCGTCAGGCCCGTGATGGTGCCGCGCGCATCGGGCTTCCAGTAGGGGGCGCCCAGTCCGGTGAAGGCCGGCACCATCATCACGCCGCCCGAATCGGGCACGCTCTCGGCCAGTTGCTGCACCTGGCCGCTGTGCTCGATGGCGCGCAGCCCGTCGCGCAGCCACTGGACCACGGCGCCGCCCACGAAGACGCTGCCTTCCAGCGCATAGGCCGGCGCAGCGGTGGGCTGTGCCGCAGCGGTGGTCAGCAGGCCGTTGGCGGAGGTCTGGAACACGCCGCCCGTGTGCATGAGCATGAAGCAGCCCGTGCCATAGGTGTTCTTGGCCATGCCGGCCGAAAAGCAGGCCTGGCCGAAGAGGGCGCTTTGCTGGTCGCCGGCCACGCCGCCGATGGCGATCTCGCCGCCCAGCACCTCGGCAGCTGTGCGGCCGAAATCGGCGGCGGAAGGCAGCACCTCGGGCATCAGCGCGCGCGGAATCTCCAGCAGCGCCAGCAGATCGTCGTCCCACTGGTTGGTGTGGACGTTGAACAGCATGGTGCGGCTGGCGTTGGAGACATCGGTCACATGGCGGCGCCCGCCCGTGAGCTGCCAGATCAGCCAGCTGTCCACGGTGCCGAAGGCCAGCTCGCCGCGCTCGGCGGCGGCGCGCGCGCCGTTGACGTTGTCCAGAATCCAGCGCAGCTTGGTGCCCGAGAAATAGGCGTCGATCAGCAGGCCGGTCTTGCGCTGGATGGTGTCGGCATGGCCGGCCTCGCGCAGCTGGGCGCACAGCGGCTCGGCGCGGCGGTCCTGCCAGACGATGGCGTGGTGTATGGGCTGGCCCGTGGCGCGGTTCCAGACCACGGTGGTCTCGCGCTGGTTGGTGATGCCCAGGGCGCGGATGTCGGCCGCCGCCAGCCCGGCCTTGGCCAGGGCCTCGCGCGCCGTGGCCAGCTGGGTGCGCCAGATCTCGCGCGGATCGTGCTCGACCCAGCCGGGGCGCGGATAGATCTGCGGCAGCTCCAGCTGGGCCGAGGCCACGATGCGGCCCTGGGTGTCGAAGACGATGCTGCGCGAGCTGGAGGTGCCCTGGTCCAGGGCAAGCAGATAGGTCATGGTGCGGTATCCAGGAAAAGCAGGGCCGGTGCGCGTGTCCTGTGCGGGCGGTGGCGCAGCGGCTGCGGAAAACTTACTGCGCCACCACGCATTGCACTTCGGCTTCGCGCAGGAGTGCATCGAACGGGGCGGGGGGCGCGGTATCGGTGAACAGGCGGTCGATCTGGTCCAGGCGTGCCAGCTCCACCATGGCCTGGCGGTGGAACTTGCTGTGGTCGGCGGCCAGCCAGACCTCGCGCGACTGGGCAATGATGGTCTGGGCCACCTTGACTTCGCGCATGTCGAAGTCGCGCAGGCTGCCATCGGGCTCGATGGCCGAGATGCCGATCAGGGCGATGTCCACCTTGAACTGGCGGATGAAGTCCACGGCCGCCTCGCCCACGATGCCCCGGTCGCGCGTGCGCACCACGCCGCCGGCCACGATGACTTCGCAGTCGGCGTTGGAGCTGAGGATGGCCGCCACGTTGAGGTTGTTGGTGATCACGCGCAGGCCCCGGTGCTTGAGCAGGGCCTGGGCCACGGCCTCGGTGGTGGTGCCGATGTTCAGGATCAGCGAGCAGCCGTTGGGAATGGCCTCGGCCACGGCGCGCGCAATGCGCGACTTGCCTTCGGCATGCAGCACCTGGCGCTGGGTGTGGCCCAGGTTCTCCACCGTGGCGCTGGGCACGCGCACGCCGCCGTGAAAGCGCACCATCAGGCCCGCATCGGCCAGCTTCTGTATGTCGCGGCGCACGGTCTGCAGGGTCACGCCCAGGATCTCGGCCAGCTGCTCCACCGAAGTGGACTGGCGGCTGCGCACTTCGTCGAGCAGCTGTAGTTGTCGGGGATTGGTGTTCACGGCGGCGATTCCAGATCTGGTGCGTTCTCAGGCAAACAAGGCGGGGCGACCGGGTTATAGCGCATTTGCCCCTGGCCGGCCGTGGGTTGGGGAACTTTAAAACGAAGAAAAAAGAACAGCACCTAGGGTATGTGTTGATGGGCTGCGATCTGGAAAGAACAAAAATGATCACGTTCTTGCTTTCGGATGGCGCGCAATCGCCGCCTTGAGCGAGATGTTTCTCCTTGTTCAATCGCTGCCCCCGAGGCGGCCTCGTCAGTGAGGGCGGTCGTGGAACTGGTGTTGGAGAGAATCAGCAAACGCGTGGGCGGCCAGACCTGGCTGCACCCCATGCACCTTGAACTGGAAAGCGGCGCGGTGACCGTGCTGCTGGGTGCCACGCAGGCCGGCAAGACCAGCCTGATGCGCATCATGGCCGGCCTGGACGTGCCCACCGAAGGCCGTGTGCGCGCCGATGGCGTCGATGTGACCGGCATGCCCGTGCGCGAGCGCAACGTGGCCATGGTCTACCAGCAATTCATCAACTATCCCTCGCTCACGGTGGCGGACAACATCGCCTCGCCGCTCAAGCTGCGCGGCGACCGCGACGTGGCGCAGCGCGTGCGCGCCCTGGCCGAGCGGCTGCACATCGAGATGTTCCTGGACCGCTACCCGGCCGAGCTGTCGGGCGGCCAGCAGCAGCGCGTGGCGCTGGCGCGCGCCCTGGCCAAGGGCGCTCCGCTGATGCTGCTGGACGAGCCCCTGGTCAACCTCGACTACAAGCTGCGCGAGGAACTGCGCGAGGAGCTGACCCAGCTGTTCGCCACGGGCGACTCCACCGTGGTCTATGCCACCACCGAGCCCGGCGAGGCCCTGCTGCTGGGTGGCTACACGGCTGTGCTGCATGAGGGCGAACTGCTGCAGTACGGCCCCACGGCCGAGGTCTTCCATCAGCCGAATTCGCTGCGCGTGGCGCGCGCCTTCAGCGATCCGCCCATGAACCTGATCGCGGCCAGTGCCGTGGAGGGCGGGCTGCAACTGCCGGGCGGCGCGCGGCTGCCCGTGGCGCTGCCTGCGGACCTGGCTGCGTCCGGCCCACTGACCCTGGGCCTGCGCGCCAGCGCGCTGCGCCTGCAGTCCCGGCCCGGCGATCTGGCACTGCAGGGCGTGGTGGAACTGGCCGAGATTTCGGGCTCCGACACCTTCGTGCATGCCACCACGCCCTGGGGCGAGCTGGTGGCCCAGGTCACGGGCGTGCACCACCTGGACCTGGGCAGCGCGGTCACGCTGCACCTGGATCCGGCCCATGCCTACGTTTTCGGCACGGACGGCGCGCTGCTGCTGGCGCCGGCGCGGCCGGGAGGACGATGAGATGGCCCGCATAGAACTTGATCTGGCCCACTCCTACAAGCCGAACCCGCAGCAGGACAGCGACTACGCGCTGCTGCCGCTGAGCATGGTCTTCGAGGACGGCGGCGCCTATGCGCTGCTCGGCCCCTCGGGCTGCGGCAAGACCACCATGCTCAACATCATGTCGGGCCTGCTGGTCCCCTCGCAGGGCAAGGTGCTGTTCGACGGCCGCGACATGACGCGCGCCACGCCCCAGGAACGCAACATCGCCCAGGTGTTCCAGTTCCCGGTGATCTACGACACCATGACCGTGGCCGAGAACCTGGCCTTTCCGCTGAAGAACCGCCGCATGCCCGAGGAGCGCATCCGCGCGCGGGTCGGCCAGATCGCCGAGATGCTGGAGATGAGCGGCCAGCTCGACCAGCGCGCGGCCGGCCTGTCGGCCGATGCCAAGCAGAAAATCTCGCTGGGCCGGGGCCTGGTGCGGCCCGATGTGTCGGCCGTGCTGTTCGACGAGCCGCTCACGGTGATCGACCCCCAGCTCAAGTGGCAGCTGCGCCGCAAGCTCAAGCAGATCCACCATGAACTGCGGCTCACGCTGATCTATGTGACGCACGACCAGGTGGAGGCCCTGACCTTTGCCGAGCACGTTGTGGTCATGACGCGTGGGCGCGCCGTGCAGGTGGGCACGCCCGCCCAGCTTTTCGAGCGGCCCAGCCACGCCTTCGTCGGCCACTTCATCGGCTCGCCGGGCATGAACTTCGTGCCGCTGCAGCAGGACGGCGGCCGGCTGCTGGCCGAGGGCCAGTACCTGCCCCTGCCCGCCGCACTGGCCAGCGTGGCGCCCGGCCTGCCGCTGAGCCTGGGCATACGCCCCGAGTACCTGGCACTGGCCTCGGCCGACGCGCCCGGCGCCGTGGCCTGCACGGTGGAGCGCGTGCAGGACGTGGGCACGCACCAGTTGCTGGTGGCGCGCCTGGGCGAGCGGCTGCTCAAGCTGCGCTGCGGCGCCGATGCTTTCCTGCCTGCCGCAGGGCAGACCGTCTGGGTGCAATTGCAGGGCCCCCACACCTGCTACTACGTCAACGAGGAGCTGCAGGCATGAGCCAGACCGTCAAGCCCGTCAACCAGAAGGCCTGGCTGCTGATCCTGCCGGTCATCATCTGCGTGGCCTTCTCGGCCATCATCCCGCTGATGACGGTGGTGAACTACTCGGTGCAGGACATCATCAGTCCGGACCGGCGCGTGTTCGTGGGCACGGAATGGTTTGCCCAGGTCATGCGCGACGAGGAACTGCACTCGGCCCTGCTGCGCCAGATCGGCTTTTCGCTGGCCGTGCTGCTGGTGGAGATCCCGCTGGGCATCGCCCTGGCCCTGTCCATGCCGGCCCAGGGCTGGAAGGCCTCGGCCGTGCTGGTCGTGGTCTCGCTGTCGCTGCTGATTCCGTGGAACGTGGTCGGCACCATCTGGCAGATCTACGGCCGCGCCGATATCGGCCTGCTGGGCGCGGCGCTCAACGCGCTGGGCGTGGACTACAACTACACGGGCAATGCCACCCATGCCTGGCTCACCGTGCTGGTCATGGATGTCTGGCACTGGACGCCGCTGGTGGCCCTGCTGTGCTACGCGGGCCTGCGCTCCATTCCCGACGCCTACTACCAGGCCGCGCGCATCGACGGCGCCAGCAAGTTCGCGGTGTTCCGCTACATCCAGCTGCCCAAGATGCGCGGCGTGCTGATGATCGCCGTGCTGCTGCGCTTCATGGACAGCTTCATGATCTACACCGAGCCCTTCGTGCTCACGGGCGGCGGGCCCGGCAATGCGACCACCTTCCTGTCGCAGTACCTCACGCAAAAGGCCGTGGGCCAGTTCGATCTCGGGCCGGCGGCTGCCTTCTCGCTGATCTATTTCCTCATCATCTTGCTGCTGTGCTTCATCCTCTACAACTGGATGCAGCGCGTGGGCACGGCAGACAAGGAAGGGGCAAGAGAATGACCCCCACGCTCCCTTCGTTCACTGCCCCCCGAGGGGGCTCGGCCTCCCTTGGGGCGGCCCTGCGGGAGGCCGGACATGACTGAAGACCGCCGTTTCCACAAGCGCACGCTGTTCCTCGTCGCCTACCTGCTGTTCGCCGTGCTGCCCATCTACTGGATGGTCAACATGAGCTTCAAGACCAACGAGGAGATCCTGTCGAGCTTCTCGCTGTGGCCCCAGCATTTCACCTGGGCCAACTACCAAGCCATCTTCACCGACGCCTCCTGGTACTCGGGCTACATCAACAGCCTGATCTACGTGGCCATCAACACCGTGATCTCGCTGACGGTGGCGCTGCCGGCGGCCTATGCGTTCTCGCGCTACCAGTTCCTGGGCGACAAGCATGTGTTCTTCTGGCTGCTGACCAACCGCATGACGCCGCCGGCCGTCTTCCTGCTGCCCTTCTTCCAGCTCTACACCACGGTGGGCCTGATGGACACGCACATCGCCGTGGCCCTGGCCCACCTGCTGTTCAACGTGCCGCTGGCCGTCTGGATCCTGGAGGGCTTCATGAGCGGCATCCCGCGCGAGATCGACGAGACGGCCTATATCGACGGCTACTCCTTCCCGCGCTTTTTCCTCACCATCTTCCTGCCGCTGATCAAGGCCGGCGTGGGCGTGGCGGCCTTCTTCTGCTTCATGTTCAGCTGGGTGGAGCTGCTGCTGGCGCGCACGCTGACCAGCGTGAACGCCAAGCCCATCGTGGCGACCATGACGCGCACCGTCTCGGCCTCGGGCATGGACTGGGCGACGCTGGCGGCGGCCGGCGTGCTGACCATCGTGCCGGGCGCCATCGTGATCTGGTTCGTGCGGCATTACATCGCCAAGGGGTTCGCAATGGGAAGGGTGTGAGGCACCCCCTGAGTCGCTTGCGCGCCTTCCCCCTCTCTACCCGCTTCGCGGGGGAGGGGGACGACAGCCTCGCGGCGGGGCGGCCCTTGCTCGCTGTCCCTCGCTTGGGGTCGCGCCAGTTTCGACGGGCAGTGGTTTTTGTTTCTGAAAGGACTCGTCAATGTTTTCCTGGATGGCCTGGACGCTGCCGGTGGCGGTGTTCTTCAGTTGCATCGTGCTGATGCTGGTGGGCATGACGCTGTGGGAGTTGCGCAGCCCGACCGTGATGCGCAAGGGCTGGCTGCCGATGGCGACGACGCGCGGGGACCGGCTGTTCATCGGGCTGCTGCTGGCGGCCTATGTCAATCTGGCCTGGGTGGGCCTGGGCGAGAGGATGGCGCAGTGGTTCTCGCTGGAGGCCGAGCCTTCGGTGTGGATCAGCCTGGTGCTGTCCATGCTCGTGCTGGCCGTCGTGATGCGCAAAGGCTGATCACTTCATTCCATTTATCGACAGCCGGGTCCGAAGCTCCCCCGGGGCCCGCTGGTGCATGTGCATGTCGGGGAGACAGCAAGAATCTAGGAGACGGCAGATGAAACAACGACTTCATACCATCGCCCTCGCGGCGGCCCTGCTGGCGGCGGGGCAGGCGTCCTGGGCCGGAGAGGCGGAAGCCAAGAAGTGGATCGACGCGGAGTTCCAGCCCAGCACGCTGTCCAAGGACCAGCAGATGGCCGAGATGAAGTGGTTCATCGAGGCGGCCAAGAAGCTGCAGGCCAAGGGCGTCAAGGAGATCGCCGTGGTGTCCGAGACCATCACCACGCACGAGTACGAGAGCAAGACGCTGGCCAAGGCCTTCACCGAGATCACGGGCATCACCGTCAAGCACGACCTGATCCAGGAAGGCGACGTGGTCGAGAAGCTGCAGACCTCGATGCAGTCGGGCAAGTCCATCTATGACGGCTGGATCTCCGACTCCGACCTGATCGGCACGCACTACCGCTACGGCCGCATCATGAGCCTGACCGACTACATGGCCGGCGCCGGCAAGGACTTCACCAATCCGGGCCTGGACATCAAGGACTTCATCGGCACCAGCTTCACCACCGCGCCCGACGGCAAGCTCTACCAGCTGCCCGACCAGCAGTTCGCCAACCTCTACTGGTTCCGCGCCGACCTCTTCGAGCGCAAGGACCTCAAGGACAAGTTCAAGGCCAAGTACGGCTACGAGCTGGGCGTGCCGCTGAACTGGAGCGCCTACGAGGACATCGCCGAGTTCTTCACCAACGACGTCAAGCAGATCGACGGCAAGCCCATCTACGGCCACATGGACTACGGCAAGAAGGACCCGTCGCTGGGCTGGCGCTTCACCGATGCCTGGCTGTCCATGGCCGGCGCGGCCGACAAGGGCATTCCCAACGGCATGCCCGTCGATGAATGGGGCATCCGCGTGGCCGACGACAAGTGCACGCCCGTGGGCGCCTCGGTCTCGCGCGGGGGCGCCACCAACTCGCCGGCCGCCGTGTTCGCGCTCACCAAGTACGTGGACTGGATGAAGAAATACGCGCCCAAGGAAGCCATGGGCATGACCTTCGGCGAGTCCGGCCCCGTGCCGGCCCAGGGCCATATCGCGCAGCAGATCTTCTGGTACACCGCCTTCACGGCCGACATGACCAAGCCCGGCCTGCCCGTGGTCAATGCCGACGGCACGCCCAAATGGCGCATGGCGCCCGGCCCCAACGGCCCCTACTGGAAGGACGGCATGCAAAACGGCTACCAGGACGTGGGCAGCTGGACCTTCTTCAAGGACCATGACGCCAACCGCACGGCCGCCGCCTGGCTCTACGCGCAGTTCGTCACCGCCAAGACCACCAGCCTCAAGAAGACCATCGTCGGCCTGACGCCCATCCGCGAAAGCGACATCCGCTCCAAGGCCATGACCGACATGGCGCCCAAGCTCGGCGGCCTGGTCGAGTTCTACCGCAGCCCCGCCCGCGTGGCCTGGACGCCCACCGGCAACAACGTGCCCGACTACCCCAAGCTGGCCCAGCTGTGGTGGAAGAACGTGGCCCAGGCCGTCACCGGCGAGAAGACGCCCCAGGGCGCCATGGACAACCTGGCCGAGGAAATGGACCAGGTCATGTCCCGCCTGCAGCGTGCCGGCATGGCGCACTGCGCGCCCAAGCTCAACCCCAAGGGCGACCCGGCCAAGTGGCTCAGCGACAAGCAGGCGCCATGGAAGAAGCTGGCCAATGAAAAGCCCAAGGGCGAGACGATTGCGTATGACACGCTGCTCAATGCCTGGAAAAACGGCAAGGTGCGTTAGCACCCCCTGAGGCGCTTGCGCGCCTTCCCCCTCTCTACTTGCTTCGCAAGGGAGGGGGACGACGCCCTCGCCGCGAGGCGGCTCTTGCTCGGCGTCCCTGAGTTGGGCCGTGTCGGCTTTGGACAACATGCCCTGTGCTGGTCTCCCGGCCTATCGCCAAATTCGTTGACTGCAAAAAACACGAAACGAAAGATAGCGAAGAAAAAAATACAAAAACGAGCGAAAATAGCGGAAAACCCGATTCCGTCCCCTTCGCATTGGGCGCAGGCGTGGCGTCCCGGGTGCTGACATGGCGGCTACATGGCGCCCTGTTAACTTGCCCCACATTCCTTCGTCGAAGATCCATGTCCCTCGCTGCTTCCCCTCTGCCCACCGGCCGCGCCGCCCTGCTGGAACGCCTGGCCCAGCCTGAAACCTACGATCTGGCCATCATCGGCGGCGGTGCCACCGGTCTGGGCGTGGCCCTGGACGCGGCGGCGCGCGGGTTCAAGGTCGTGCTGGTGGAGTCGCATGACTTCGCCAAGGGCACGTCCTCGCGTGCAACCAAGCTGGTCCATGGTGGCGTGCGTTACCTGGCCCAGGGCAACATCGCCCTGGTGCGCGAAGCGCTGCACGAGCGCACCACGCTGCTGCACAACGCGCCCCATCTGGCGCAGCCGCTGGCCTTTGTCATGCCGTCCTACAAGTTGCTGGACACGCCGTTCTACGGTATCGGCCTCAAGATGTATGACGCGCTGGCCGGCAAGGCAGGCCTGGGCGCCACGGAATTCCTCTCGCGCTCCAGCACCGTCAAGTGTTTGCCCACCGTGCGTCAGCAAGGCCTCAAGGGCGGCGTCAAATACTGGGACGGCCAGTTCGACGATGCCCGCCTGGCGCTGGCGCTGGCCCGTACGGCCGCTGCCAAGGGCGCGCTGCTGGTCAACTACTGCCCCGCGCTTGAACTGCTGCACGAAGGCGGCAAGGTCGCCGGCCTGGTCTGCGAAGACACGGAATCGGGCCGGCGCTTCACGCTGCGCGCCAAGTGCGTGGTCAACGCCACCGGCCCCTGGGTGGACCTGTTCCGCCAGCAGGACGCCGAGGCCCAGGGCCGTCCCGTCAAGCCCATGGTCGCGCCCAGCCAGGGCGTGCACGTGGTGGTGGACCGCGACTTCCTGCCCAGCGACCACGCCCTGCTCGTGCCCAAGACGGCCGATGGCCGCGTGCTCTTTGCCGTGCCCTGGCTGGGCAAGGTCATCCTGGGCACCACCGACACCCCGCGCAACGACCTGGCACGCGAGCCCCTGCCGTTCCCCGAGGAGCTGGACTTCATCCTCACCGAGGCCGGACGCTACCTCACGCGCCAGCCCACGCTGGCCGACGTGCGCAGCATGTGGGTCGGCCTGCGCCCGCTGGTCAAGCCCCAGGACGACGACGGCGAAAACACCAAGAAGATCAGTCGCGAGCACACGGTCATGTCCAGCCGCACCGGCCTGGTCACCGTCACGGGCGGCAAATGGACCACCTACCGCGCCATGGCCGAAGACGTGCTCTCCGAGTGCTTTGCCATCGGCCGCCTGCCACACCGCCCGGGTGGCGTCACGGCCCGCCTGCCGCTGGCCGGCGCCCCGGCCGAATCCGCCGTGCACCACCGCATGAACCAGGTCCAGGGCCTGCATTCCTATGGCACGGAAGCCTCGGCGGTGGAGGCGTTGCCGGGCAACGACGAATGGCTGGCAGACGGCCTGAACGAAGCCATGGTGCGTTTTGCCGCGCGCTTCGAATACGCGCGCACCGTGGAAGACGTGCTGGCGCGCCGCAGCCGCCTGCTGTTCCTCGATGCGCGCAAGGCCGCCGAGGTGGCGCCGCGCGTGGCAGCCATCCTTCAGGAGGAGCTGGGGCAGGACGCCGGCCTGGCGGACTTCATGCCGCTGGCGGCCCAGTACCTGCCGGCCTGATTGCGGCTGAAGTCCCTCTCAAGCAAAACGCCCTGCACTGCAGGGCGTTTTGCTTTTGGAGGCAGATACAAGCCAGGGAAAGATTGTCAAAATTTATGGATATATATCTATGATTGTTTTTATGAATCAAAATGCTGCTCATGGCATCTCGTAGCGGTGCCAGCGAACAGCAGCCAGCACAAGGCTGACGAGGGAGGGGGAAATGATGAAGAAAGCGCTTGAAAGTCCGTTTTCCGCAGGGCAAGGGCCGTGCCCGAGCCCAACGCGGTGGCCCCAAGCCGCTGCGATGTCTGCGCCGCCGTTGCACGCGCGGTCAGCCCGCAGCAGACGATTGCGTTGAGTCTGCCACCCTTTGCCGAGCCCGCCAGGCTCGGCTTTTTTATGGGCGTTTCCGATGGTGTGCGGCCATCGGCAGGCCCAGCTTGCTCCTGGGTTGATAGCGCTCTTGTGGGGGTTGCGCAACGCTGCCGGCCAGGGGTGGAAAAGGCAGCTAAGGGTTTGACGCGCAAAGGAATTTCTGGGACAATCCCATGCTTCACGTGAAAATCGTGAAGTTATCTGCCCAGTGGAAGCGCCGAGAAATGGTTTTCGGCGTGGACGACGGGCCCAAGACTGACTGGCTGCTCGCGGCCCTTGAGAAGACTCTGGGGCTGTCGAGTGTTTGCTGGAGCAAGTTGGGAATATTGAAATGATCCAAACAGAATCTCGGTTAGAGGTTGCCGACAACACCGGCGCGAAGTCTGTTCAGTGCATCAAAGTGCTGGGCGGTTCTCATCGTCGCTATGCGAGTGTTGGTGACATCATCAAGGTGACCATCAAGGAAGCTGCACCGCGTGGACGCGTCAAAAAAGGCGAGGTCTACAGCGCGGTCGTGGTGCGTACGGCGAAGGGTATTCGCCGTGCTGATGGCTCGCTCGTCAAGTTCGACGGCAACGCCGCCGTTCTGCTGAACGCCAAGCTGGAGCCTATCGGCACCCGCATCTTTGGCCCCGTGACTCGTGAACTGCGCAACGAAAAGTTCATGAAGATCGTGTCCCTGGCACCTGAAGTTCTCTAAAGGAAGCACCATGAACAAGATTCGCAAGGGCGACCAAATCATCGTGCTGACCGGCCGTGACAAGGGCAAGCAAGGCGTGGTCTCGGCACGCAAGGACGACTCCCACCTGTTGATCGATGGCATCAACATGGTGAAGAAGCACGTCAAGCCGAACCCCATGAAGGGCACCACCGGCGGTATCGTGGAAAAGGCCATGCCTATCCACCAATCCAACGTGGCCATCTTCAATGCAGCGACCGGCAAGGCTGATCGCGTGGGCATCAAGGTGCAGGCCGACGGCACACGCGTTCGCGTGTTCAAGTCCAGCGGCGCCGAAATCAAGGCGGCCTAAGGGGTAACACATGGCACGACTGCAAAAACTGTATCGCGAAAAGATCGCGGCTGAACTCAAGGAAAAGTTCGGCTACACCTCCTCCATGGAAGTGCCCCGTCTGACCAAGATCACCCTGAACATGGGTGTGAGCGAAGCCGTGGCCGACAAGAAGGTGATGGACAACGCCGTGGCTGACCTGACCAAGATTGCTGGTCAGAAGCCCGTGGTGACCAAGGCCAAGAAGGCTATCGCCGGCTTCAAGATCCGTGAAGGCCAGGCCATTGGCTGCATGGTGACCCTGCGTGGCGTTCAGATGTATGAATTCCTGGACCGTTTCGTTACCGTGGCTCTGCCCCGCGTGCGTGACTTCCGTGGTATCTCCGGCCGTTCTTTCGACGGTCGCGGCAACTACAACGTCGGCGTCAAGGAACAGATCATCTTCCCCGAAATCGAGTACGACAAGGTGGACGCTCTGCGTGGTCTGAACATCAGCATCACGACGACAGCTCGGACCGACGATGAGTGCAAGGCACTGCTCGCCGCTTTCCGTTTCCCCTTCAAGAACTGAGGTGGCGCATGGCTAAAGTTGCATTGATCCAGCGCGAACTCAAGCGCGAAAAGCTGGCAGCCAAGTACGCTGCCAAATACGCAGAACTGAAGGCAATCGCCGCTGACGCAAAGCGCAGCGACGAAGAGCGCGACGCCGCTCGCCTGGGCCTGCAGAAGCTGCCCCGTAACGCGAACCCCACTCGCCAGCGCAACCGCTGCGAGATCACGGGTCGTCCCCGTGGCACCTTCCGTCAATTCGGTCTGGGCCGCGCCAAGATCCGTGAACTGGCCTTCGCTGGCGACATCCCCGGTGTCACCAAGGCCAGCTGGTAAGCAAGCAGGAGAGATTAAACATGAGCATGAGTGATCCCATCGCTGACTTGCTGACCCGCATCCGCAATGCACAAATGGTCTCCAAGACCACCGTGACGGCTCCTTCCTCCAAGGTCAAGGTTGCCATCGCCCAGGTGCTGAAGGATGAAGGCTATATCGACGGCTTCCAAGTGAAGACCGACGCTGGCAAGTCCGAACTCGAAATTACCCTGAAGTACTACGCCGGCCGTCCGGTGATCGAGCGCATCGAGCGCGTGAGCCGTCCCGGCCTGCGCGTGTACAAGGGCCGTGACGCAATCCCCCAGGTCATGAACGGCATGGGCGTTGCCATCGTCACCACTCCCAAGGGCGTGATGACGGATCGCAAGGCACGCGCCACTGGCGTGGGCGGCGAAGTGCTGTGCTACGTGGCCTAACGGACATTAAGGAGAAATACTGAAATGTCTCGCGTAGCAAAGACTCCCGTGGCCATCCCCGCAGGCGTGGATGTGTCCATCAAAGACGACCAGATCAATGTGAAGGGCACCGGCGGCGCGCTGTCGCAAGCCCAGAACGCTCTGGTGAAGATCTCCAACAACGAAGGCAAGCTGTCTTTCGAGCCCGTCAATGACTCGCGCGAAGCCAACGCCATGAGCGGCACCATGCGTCAGCTGGTGAACAACATGGTGGTGGGCGTGAGCAAGGGCTTCGAGAAGAAGCTGTCGCTGGTTGGCGTGGGTTTCAAGGCTTCGGCCTCGGGCTCCAAGCTGAACCTGGCGATCGGCTTTTCGCACCCGGTGAACTTCGAAATGCCGGCCGGCATCACTGTCACCACCCCCACACCGACCGAAATCTTGGTCAAGGGTGCTGACCGCCAGGCCGTTGGCCAAATGGCTGCTGAGATCCGTGCCGTTCGTCCTCCCGAGCCCTACAAGGGCAAGGGCATCCGTTACTCGGATGAGAAGGTCGTGATCAAAGAGACCAAGAAGAAGTAAGGAGCTGCATTATGTTGACCAAGAAAGAGCAGCGTCTCCGTCGTGCCCGCCAGACCCGCATCCGCATTGCACAGCAAGGCGTGGCACGTCTGAGCGTGAACCGTACGAACCTCCACATCTACGCAAGCGTGGTGTCGGAAGACGGCACCAAGGTGCTGGCTTCGGCCTCCACCGCCGAAGCCGAAGTGCGCACCCAACTGGGCGCCATCGGCAAGGGTGGCAACGTGGCTGCCGCTACGCTGATTGGCAAGCGCATTGCCGAGAAGGCGAAGGCTGCCGGCGTGGAGAAAGTGGCTTTCGATCGCGCTGGTTTCGCATACCACGGCCGCGTGAAGGCTTTGGCAGAAGCCGCTCGTGAAGCCGGCCTGCAGTTCTAAGCGGAGCGGATAGAAATGGCAAAGTTTTCTCCCAAGGTGCAAGACGAAGGTCGTGACGACGGTCTGCGCGAAAAAATGATCGCGGTGAACCGCGTCACCAAGGTTGTGAAGGGCGGTCGTATCCTCGGCTTCGCTGCACTGACCGTGGTTGGCGATGGTGATGGCCGCGTTGGCATGGGCAAGGGCAAGTCGAAAGAAGTGCCTGCAGCCGTGCAAAAGGCGATGGAAGAATCCCGTCGCAACATGATCAAGGTGTCTTTGAAGCACGGCACGATCCATCACACCGTGATGGGTCAGCATGGCGCAGCATCCGTGATGCTGAACCCCGCTCCCAAGGGTACCGGCATCATCGCCGGCGGCCCGATGCGCGCCGTTTTCGAAGTGCTGGGCATCACCGACATCGTGGCCAAGAGCCATGGTTCGTCGAATCCCTACAACATGGTCCGCGCGACTTTTGACGCTCTGAAGCACTCCACGACCCCTTCGGAAGTGGCAGCCAAGCGCGGCAAGTCGGTTGAAGACATCTTCACCGCCTGATCGGAGTCAATCACATGACAACGCAACAAACCGTGAAGGTGCAACTGGTGCGCAGCCCCATTGGCACCAAGGAATCGCACCGCGCCACCGTCCGTGGCCTGGGCCTGCGCAAGCTGAACAGCATCAGCGAACTGCAGGACACGCCTGCCGTGCGCGGCATGATCAACAAGATCAGCTACCTGGTCAAAGTTCTCTGAAAGGATTGATGATGGAACTCAATAGCATCAAGCCTGCAGAGGGCTCCAAGCACGCCAAGCGCCGTGTCGGTCGCGGCATCGGCTCCGGCCTGGGCAAGACTGCCGGCCGTGGTCACAAGGGTCAGAAGTCGCGTTCGGGTGGCTACCACAAGGTGGGCTTCGAAGGCGGTCAAATGCCTCTGCAGCGCCGTCTGCCCAAGCGTGGCTTCAAGTCGCATCTGCTGAAGTTCAATGCAGAAGTGACCCTGTCCGCTCTGGAACAGCTGGGCCTGGCCGAAGTCGATCTGGCAGCTCTGAAGCAAGCCGGTCTGGTTGGTGAAATCGCAAAGGTGGTCAAGATCATCAAGAGCGGTGAAATCAGCAAGGCTGTCAAGCTCAACGGCATCGGCGCTACCGCCGGCGCCAAGGCTGCCATCGAAGCTGCCGGTGGCAGCATCGCCTGATTAATGATCTGAAAGAAGACATCCGTGGCTACTAGCGCAGCTCAAATTGCAAAAACCGGAAAATTCGGCGATCTTCGCCGCCGTCTGGTTTTTCTGTTGCTCGCGCTGGTCGTTTACCGGATCGGGGCTCATATCCCCGTGCCGGGCATCGATCCAGCGCAGCTGCAGCAGCTGTTCAATGGCCAGCAGGGCGGCATTCTCAATCTGTTCAACATGTTCTCGGGTGGGGCGCTCTCGCGCTTCACGGTGTTCGCACTGGGGATCATGCCGTACATCTCGGCATCGATCATCATGCAGCTCATGACCTACGTGGTCCCTACATTCGAGCAGCTGAAAAAGGAAGGTGAATCGGGTCGTCGCAAGATCACCCAGTACACCCGCTACGGCACATTGGGCCTGGCGATTTTTCAGTCCCTGGGAATTGCCGTGGCTCTGGAAAGCTCCGCAGGTCTGGTTCTGAGCCCTGGCTTCGGCTTCCGCCTCACGGCGGTGGTCAGCCTGACGGCCGGCACCATGTTCCTGATGTGGCTCGGTGAACAGATCACGGAACGTGGTCTGGGCAACGGCATCTCGATCCTCATCTTTGGAGGTATCGCCGCAGGTCTGCCGAGCTCCATCGGTGGTCTGCTGGAGCTGGTGCGCACCGGTGCCATGAGCATCCTGGCCGCGATCTTCATCGTTCTCGTGGTGGCAGCCGTGACGTACTTCGTCGTGTTTGTCGAGCGGGGACAACGCAAGATCCTGGTGAACTATGCGCGTCGTCAGGTGGGTAACAAGGTGTATGGTGGCCAGTCTTCGCACTTGCCGCTGAAGCTGAACATGGCGGGGGTCATTCCTCCCATCTTCGCTTCCTCGATCATCTTGCTGCCGGCGACCGTTGTGAACTGGTTCAGTGCAGGGGAATCTATGCGCTGGCTGAAGGACATTGCTAGCACGCTGACCCCCGGTCAGCCGATCTATGTGATGCTCTACGCCACTGCCATCATCTTCTTCTGCTTCTTCTACACGGCCCTGGTGTTCAACAGCCGGGAAACCGCCGACAACCTGAAGAAGAGTGGTGCCTTCATCCCCGGGATCCGTCCCGGTGACCAGACGGCCCGCTACATTGACAAGATCCTGGTTCGCCTGACCCTGGCTGGCGCGGTGTACATCACATTCGTGTGCTTGTTGCCCGAGTTCCTGATCCTGAAGTACAACGTTCCGTTCTACTTCGGTGGCACATCACTGCTGATTATTGTGGTGGTGACCATGGACTTCATGGCCCAGGTGCAGAACTACATGATGTCGCAACAGTACGAATCGCTCCTCAAAAAGGCGAACTTCAAAGCGACACTTGGCAATTGAACTAAGTGATGGGCCTGGTCGGCGGTGCCGGCGGGTCCAGTAAGAGTTAGTAGACGCCCACTCGATCTATCCATCGCGGGCATGTTTCCCGGTCGATAGGCCGTAACGGATGTAGAGTTTTAGGAGAATGAAATGAGAGTTTCGGCTTCGGTCAAAAAAATCTGCCGTAACTGCAAGATCATCCGCCGCAAAGGTGTGGTGCGAGTGATCTGCACGGACCAGCGCCACAAGCAGCGCCAGGGTTGATAGGAAAGTTTGAGGACGAATAATGGCACGTATCGCTGGCATTAACATCCCGCCGCATCAGCACGCTGAAATCGGCCTGACCGCTATCTATGGGATCGGTCGCACCACTGCACGCAAGATCTGCGAAGCCGCTGGCATCGCATATTCCAAGAAAATCAAGGAACTGACTGACGGTGATCTGGAAAAGATCCGTGATCAGCTGACTTCCCTGACTCTGGAAGGTGATCTGCGTCGCGAAACAACGATGAACATCAAGCGTTTGATGGACATCGGTTGCTATCGCGGTTTCCGTCATCGTCGTGGCCTGCCCATGCGTGGTCAACGTACCCGCACGAATGCACGTACCCGCAAGGGTCCGCGCAAGGGTGCCGCGGCTTTGAAGAAATAAAGAGATTGAAAGATCACTATGGCTAAGTCTCCCGCAAACAACGCTGCACAGCGCGTTCGCAAGAAAGTCCGTAAGAACATTTCGGACGGCATTGCCCACGTGCACGCTTCGTTCAACAACACGATCATCACCATCACCGACCGCCAAGGCAACGCTCTGTCGTGGGCCTCGTCGGGTGGCCAGGGCTTCAAGGGTTCGCGCAAGTCGACTCCCTTCGCTGCCCAGGTGGCTTCGGAAGTGGCTGGTCGTGCTGCCATCGAACAGGGCATCAAGAACCTGGACGTCGAAATCAAGGGTCCCGGTCCTGGCCGTGAATCCTCGGTTCGCGCCCTGGGCGCCCTGGGCATCCGCATCACTTCCATCGCGGACGTGACGCCGGTTCCCCACAACGGCTGCCGCCCTCAAAAGCGCCGTCGTATCTAAGCTTTTTCACCAAGCCCACCGCCGCCCAGATGTGTAACATCGCGGGCGGCTCCCGTGCTTGTGCACGGCAGATGACACAAAGGAAATCAAGTGGCACGCTATATCGGCCCCAAGGCCAAACTCTCCCGCCGTGAAGGCACTGACCTGTTCCTGAAGAGCGCACGTCGCTCGATCGCCGACAAGTCCAAGTTCGACACCAAGCCCGGCCAGCACGGCCGCACTTCCGGTCAGCGTACTTCCGACTTCGGCCTGCAGCTGCGTGAAAAGCAGAAGGTCAAGCGCATGTACGGCGTGCTGGAAAAGCAATTCCGCCGCTACTTCGAAGCCGCCGACAAGAAGAAGGGCAACACCGGTGCCAATCTGCTGTCGCTGCTGGAGTCGCGTCTGGACAACGTGGTGTACCGCATGGGCTTCGGCTCGACCCGCTCGGAAGCGCGTCAGCTGGTGTCGCACAAGGCCATCACGGTCAACGGCCAATCCGTCAACATCCCTTCCTACATGGTGAAGGTGGGTGACGTGGTCGCCGTGCGTGAAAAGTCCAAGAAGCAGGCTCGTATCGTCGAAGCCCTGCAACTGGCTGGTCAAGTCGGTTTCCCCGCATGGGTGGAAGTGTCTGCCGACAAGGCTGAAGGCACGTTCAAGAAGTCGCCTGACCGCGACGAGTTCGGTGCAGACATCAACGAATCCCTGATCGTTGAGTTGTACTCGCGTTAATTCCGCGCAGCGACATTTCTGTAAAACCGTCCCCCAGCCGCGAGGCATCGCGCTGGGGTGCTTCACCAGCCTTACCGGTGTAACGAGCCGGGGGTATTGAGAGGAAGTCTGCATGCAAACCAATTTGCTGAAGCCCAAGACGATCAATGTCGAGCAGCTTGGCCACAATCGCGCCAAAGTTGTTCTGGAGCCGTTTGAGCGTGGCTACGGCCATACGCTGGGCAACGCCCTGCGCCGTGTCCTGCTCTCGTCCATGGTGGGTTACGCAGCGACGGAAGTGACGATTGCTGGTGTGTTGCACGAGTACTCGTCCATCGACGGTGTCCAGGAAGATGTGGTCAACATCCTGCTGAACCTCAAGGGTGTGGTGTTCAAGCTGCACAACCGCGATGAGGTCACGCTCTCGCTGCGCAAGGATGGCGAAGGCGTCGTGACGGCGCGCGACATCCAGACGCCCCACGACGTGGAAATCATCAACCCTGATCATGTCATCGCCAACCTGTCGCAAGGCGGCAAGCTGGACATGCAGATCAAGGTGGAGAAGGGCCGCGGCTATGTGCCCGGCAACGTGCGCCGCTATGGCGACGAGTCCACGAAGTCGATCGGCCGCATTGTGCTGGACGCTTCGTTCTCGCCCGTCAAGCGCGTGAGCTACGCCGTCGAATCGGCCCGCGTTGAACAACGCACCGACCTCGACAAGCTGGTGGTGGAGATCGAAACCAATGGTGCGATCACTGCCGAGGACGCCGTGCGCGCATCCGCCAAGATCCTGGTGGAACAGCTCGCCGTGTTCGCTCAGCTGGACGGCGGCGATATCGCCAGCGTCTTCGATGCTCCGGCCGGTGGCCGTGGTGCCGCAACCGCCTTTGATCCCATCTTGCTGCGTCCCGTGGACGAGCTGGAACTCACCGTGCGTTCGGCCAACTGCCTCAAGGCAGAGAACATCTACTACATCGGCGACCTGATCCAGCGTACCGAAAACGAGCTGCTCAAGACGCCCAACCTGGGTCGCAAGTCGCTCAACGAGATCAAGGAAGTCCTGGCTTCCCGCGGTCTGACGCTGGGCATGAAGCTCGAGAACTGGCCGCCTGCTGGCCTGGAAAAGCGCTAAGCACTATAATTGCAGGCTCTCCTTTTTGGAGAGCCTCAGTGCCTCGGGCAGTACCTGATACGGCTGCTCGAATTAATCAACAACTTGCGCAAATTCGGTTGAGGCAAGCTGCAGATCCGGTAACGGGTCCAGGCTTGCATCCTTGTTTGCGCAAGCCCTAATTACATATTTTAGGAATAAAGCACCATGCGTCACGGTCACGGCCTCCGCAAACTCAATCGCACCTCTTCGCACCGCCTGGCGATGCTGAAGAACATGATGAATTCGCTCATCGAGCACGAAGCCATCAAGACCACCGTTCCCAAGGCCAAGGAACTGCGCCGCGTGATCGAGCCCATGATCACCCTGGCCAAGGTCGACACCGTTGCCAACCGCCGCCTGGCATTCGACCGCCTGCGCGACCGCGACAGCGTGACCAAGCTCTTCAACGAGCTGGGCCCCCGCTTCGCAAAGCGTCCTGGTGGCTACACCCGTATCCTGAAGATGGGCTTCCGCGTGGGCGACAACGCCCCCATGGCCTTCGTGGAACTGGTCGAGCGCGCTGAAGAAGGCGCCGCCGAAGCCAAGGCAGCTGAATAATCTGCTATAATTTTGGAATACCGCGCGATGGAGCAGTCTGGTAGCTCGTTGGGCTCATAACCCAAAGGTCGGAGGTTCAAATCCTTCTCGCGCAACCAAATTGAAAAGGGCTACGACAACTGTCGTAGCCCTTTTTTCATGCCCTCGCGCCAGGGCAAAGGCCAGGTGGACAGCCCGGCATCAGCCGCCCAGCTGGTTGCCGATGCGCTGGCCCAGCCGCAGGCGCACGCGGTGGGCGATTTCCTGGGCGACCTCGGGGCTGAGCACTTCGCTGATGTGCAGCAGCTCGGTGTAGTGCATGTACAGAAGGCCGCGCAGGGTCTTGAATGCGGCCTCGTGCTCGGCGCCGCAGACGCTGGCGTCATTGGCCAGCACGCGCTCCACCACACCGGCCTGCAGCAGCGGGATCTTGCAGATGACGGCGTGGCGGGCGATCTCCAGGTCGATCTCCTGGAGCCGGCATTCCCATTCCTCGGGCAAGAATCGGTTGGCTGGCATGTCGGCTTTTCTCCTTTTTTCACTGCATGGGTACACCGGGGCGAAAGGCACCCGGTCTGGGGATGCTGTCATGTGAGCGGGGCTCGGTGGCCTGGGTCGCCAGGTTTACTGGCCCGGCCTTGATGCCTGTCAAACTTCGGTGGCGCAGGCGCCCGCTGGAAGCCGGGTTCATGCTGCACTGCATCATGATGTCAGTCATGCGGCGCGGCCGCCAGTGCCCGTGCAGGCTGGTGGGCTTTTGCTCCCGGCAGGCCATGCTCTCTCGGCGCCGCTCCGGCAACGCAAAGGATCCACATGCTCGAGAAGATCGCCTCGCTGTTCCACTATTTCAAGGCGGCCGTGCCGTTCCGGCTGGTGCCGGCACTGATTGCCACCGCCGTGCTGTTCGGCCTGCTGCTGATGCCCGTGCCCGAGGGGCTGACGCCCAAGGGCTGGCAGCTGGTCGCCATTTTCCTGACCACCATCGTGGCCATCATCCTCAAGGTCATGCCCATCGGCGTGATGGCCTTGATGGCCATCGTCATCGTCTCGCTGTCCCAGGTCACCTCCGGCTCGTCCAAGGGTGCCATCACCGATGCGCTGAGCAGCTTTTCCAGCCCGCTGATCTGGCTGATCGTGGTGGCCATCCTGATCTCGCGCGGCCTCAAGAAGACGGGGCTGGGCAGCCGCATCGGCCTGATGTTCATCGCCCTGCTGGGCAAGCGCACCATCGGCATCGGCTACGGCCTGGCGATCTGTGAGCTGGTGCTGGCACCGTTCACCCCCAGCAACACGGCGCGCGGCGGCGGCATCGTGCACCCGATCATGAAGTCCATCGCCAATGCCTTCGATTCGGACCCGGCCAAGGGCACGCAGGGCAAGGTGGGCACCTACCTGGCCCTGGTCAACTACCACGCCAATCCCATCACCTCGGCCATGTTCCTGACCGCCACCGCGCCCAACCCGCTGGTGGTGGATTTCGTGGCCAAGGCCACGGGCCAGGCCCTGCACCTGAGCTGGACCACCTGGGCGCTGTACATGCTGCTGCCGGGCCTGCTGTGCCTGCTGCTGATGCCGCTGGTGATCTACCTGCTGTCGCCGCCCGAGCTCAAGGCCACGCCCAATGCCGTGGAGTACGCGCGCAGCGAGATGGCGCGCATGGGGCCGCTGTCGGGCAAGGAGCGCGTGATGCTGGGCACCTTCGGCCTGATGCTGCTGCTGTGGGCCAACGTGCCGCAGATGCTGTTCGGCCCGGCCTTCGTGCTGGACCCCACCGTGGTCGCCTTCCTGGGCCTGTTCGTGCTGATCATCACGGGCACCATCGACTGGGATGACGTGCTGTCCGAGAAAAGCGCATGGGATACCCTGGTCTGGTTCGGCGCCCTGGTCATGCTGGCCGAGCAGCTCAACAAGCTCGGCGTGGTGTCCTGGTTTGCCGTGGGCATGAAGAACGCCATCGTCGCCAGCGGCCTGGACTGGCTGCCGGTGGCGGCCATCCTGGTGGGCGTGTTCGTGTTCTCGCACTACCTGTTCGCCAGCACCACGGCCCACATCAGCGCGATGATGCTGGCCTTCCTGACCGTGGGCGCGCAGCTGATTCCGGCCGACTATGTCGTGCCCTTCATGCTGATGATGACGGCCGGCTCGGCCATCATGATGACGCTGACCCACTACGCCACCGGCACCTCGCCCATCATCTTCGGCAGCGGCTACGTCACGCTGGGCAACTGGTGGCGTGTGGGTGCGGCCATGTGCGTGATCGAGCTGCTGATCTTTGCCGTGGTCGGCAGTGTCTGGTGGAAGCTGCTGGGCCTGTGGTGAGGGCGGGCGCCCTCAAGCCGTGGTCCGTGGCTCGCCCAGCGACAGCATGAGCCGGTTGGCCCAGTTGAAGAAGGCCGTGCCGTGCAGCACATCGGAGATGGCGGCATCGTCCAGGCCTGCGGTGCGCAGCGCATCGATGTGGGCGGGCTCCAGCGCAGGCGGCGTCTGGGTCAGCGCCACGGCCGCCGTGACGATGGCGTTCCAGCGCGGCCCCAGGTCCGTTCCCGGGCCTTCGTCGAGCAGGCGCTGCACGTCGCCGCCCCGGCGCGAGAAGTGCGTGGCAAAGCGCGCATGGACCGAGGCGCAGTAGATGCAGCCGTTGGCGCGCGAGGTGGCCGCAGCGGCCAGCTCGCGCTCGGCACGCGGCAGGCCGGCGTCGGGGTTGTAGAAGATGTCCTTGTCGGTGCGCGTGCGCGCGCCCAGCGTGTCGGGGTCGCGCGCCAGCAGGCGGAAGTAGGGCGACTGCGCGCGTGAGGCATCGACCAGGCCTGCATGGTGGCGTTCGGTCAGCTCGCTTTCGTCCAGCGGCTCAATCCATGGCAGCCAGTCGAGCTGTTCCTGGGTGAAGACCTGGGGAGCGGCGGAGTTCGTTGAGGTCATGGCTGGGCTTGCAGGGTGTTGGGTTGATGGGCTGCCTGGGGCGCGGGGCGTGCAGCCAGCACGCGCAACCCCGCCACCACGCGGATCTGAAAGGACAGGAAGGACGCCAGCTGGGACAGGATGACGATGTCCGTCTCGCTCCAGCCCGCCTGTTGCAGCGCCTGCAGGGCCCCGGCGCTGGCGTCGCGCGGGTGGTAGGCCAGCAGGTGGGCATGGGCCAGCGCCGCGGCCAGGCGCGGGCCCAGCAGTGCGGCGTGGGCCGGGTCCACGGCATAGGCGGGGCCGGGCTGGTCCTCGCGGCTCAGCGGGCCTGCCGGGTAGCTGCCGTAGGGGCCGTGCGGGCCGCTGCCGGCCTGCAGGCTCTGGGCGCGGCCACGCACCACTTCGGACGCCACCACGGCGGCCAGTTCCGCATCCTCGGTGGCCAGCGCGCGTGTATAGAAGACGGCGCTGCGCGGCTCGCCATGCAGCCCGGCCGTGAAGGCGGCCAGGGCCAGCCGCTCGCGCAGCGAGACCGTGCCGGGCACGGGCTCGGCGGGCGTGAACAGGGCGGCAAAGCTTTGCTGGGCCTGCGTGCGTGCCTCGGTGCGGTGGCGGCGCACGCGGTCCAGGGCGCTGCCGGGGGTGATGTCGGCGAGGTGGTCGATCACGTCGCCGGGAAAGCGGGGCGTTGCGGTGGTGTTCATGGTCATGCGGCTTGCAGCAGTCCGGCCCGGACTGCGGGGAGGGAAGAGGGCGCTGGGGTGGACGTGGATGTGGACTCATCGGCACGGCGCCAGCCCAGGGCCGGTGCCACATGGGCGGCCGTCAGCTCGATGGAGCGCAGGATGGCGGCGTGCGACGGATCGATGGAGTGCACCTGGAAGACGATGTCGCTCACGCGCGCCAGCGCCGTGTCGGCGCGCAGCGAGGCGATGACCTCGTCGGGCGTGCCCACATGCACGTCGTAGGCGGCGATGAGATCGGCCAGCGGCGCCTGCGGATCAACGCGGGCCGCCCATTGCGAGGGCTGGGCGGCATGGCGCAGGGCCACGCGGCGCAGGCCGGCCTCGGCCCAGCGCAGCGCATCGTCTCGGCGGTCGGCCACGAACAGCGTGCGCGAGCCCAGGATGCGCGGCGCCCGCCCTGCGGGCAGGTGGGCGAGGTAGGCGTCGATGATGGGGTTCTGGATCTCGGACAGCGTGGCCTGCGGCGCGCCTTCGGGCCGTGGCTGGGTGCGCGACAGCATCAGGCCATCGCCGTTGGCCCCGGCCCGCGCACCGCCCTCGGCCGAGAACGTGGCCTGCCAGACGCGCTCCAGCAGCTGCGGCGCGGCCGGGTACAGGCGCACGCCGCCGGCCAGCGCACGCCCGGCCCAGGCGTCCTGCAGCACGCCGAAGTTGCGTGCGAAGACGGCGCCGCGCTCTGCGCCCTGCACGCCAAAGGCCTCGAAGGATTCGGCCGTGCCGCCCGTGCCCAGGCCCACCTCCAGGCGGCCGCCGGTCAGCAGGTCCAGCACGGCCGCGTCCTCGGCCACGCGCAGCGCGTTTTCCAGCGGCAGCGTGATCACGCCCGTGCCGATGCGGATGCGCCGCGTGCGCGCCGCCACATGGGCCAGAAAGACGAAGGGCGAGGGCAGGCCGCCCTCGCTTTCATGGAAATGGTGCTGGGCTACCCAGGCCGAGTCGAAGCCCTGGGCCTCGGCATGGGCGATCTGCTCGGCCACCAGACGGTAGCGTTCGCCGGCCGGCACATCGTCGAGCAGGCGGCTGAAGAAGCCCAGGCGCGGGCCGTTGCGGGGGGTGGCGCCAGCGTGTGTGTCAGGCGGTATGAGGGACAAAATCAATGCTCCTTTTGCCGGGAATGGCGTCCATGAGTTCGCGCGTGTAGTCGCTGGTCGGGCGCTGGAACACTTCCTCCACGCTGCCCGCGTCCACCACCCGGCCCGCGCGCAGCACCGACACCGTGTCGGCGATCTGGCGCACCACGGCAAGGTCGTGCGAGATGAAGAGATAGGTCAGCCCCAGGTCCTGCTGCAGCTGGGCGAGCAGGGCCAGGATCTGCGCCTGCACCGTCACGTCCAGGGCCGATACGGCCTCGTCCAGCACCAGCACCTGCGGCTGCAGCACCAGGGCGCGCGCAATCGCCACGCGCTGGCGCTGGCCGCCCGACAGCGCATGCGGGCGCCGCTGCAGCACGGCGGCAGGCAGGCCCACGCGCTCCAGCATGTCGTGCACGCGCTGGCGGCGCTCATCGGCCGGCAGCGGGTCGAAGTTCAGCAGGGGCTCCTCGATGATGTCGAACACGCTCTGGCGCGGGTCCAGAGAACTGAACGGGTTCTGGTAGACCAGCTGCACGCGGCGGCGCAGCTGGCGCAGGGCCTCGCCGCGCAGGCCCGTGACCTCGGTGCCTTCGATGCGGATGCGGCCCGCCGTGGGCCGGCCCAGGCCCACGATGGCGCGGATGGTGGTGGTCTTGCCCGAGCCCGACTCGCCCACGATGGCATGCGTGCTGCCCCGGCGCACGCGCAGCGACACGCCGTCCACGGCACGGAAGATGCCGCGCCCGTGGGCCGAGGCATGGCCGGGCGCCGCGAACTCGTGCACCAGGTCCTCGACCTCGATGGCCCAGTCATCGGCCGTGGCGGGCCTGGGCGTGCGGCGCGGTGCGGGCGCCAGGGAAGGCGCATCGGCCAGCAGCCGCCGCGTATAGGCGCTTTGCGGATTGCGCAGCAGCTCCAGCGTGGGGCCCTGCTCCTGGATGCGGCCGCCCTGCATGACGACCAGGCGGTGTGAACGGTCGGCCGCCACGCCCAGGTCATGCGTGACCAGCAGCACGGCCGTGCCGGTCTCGCGGCGCAGCGCGTCGATCAGGTCCAGGATGCGCCGCTGCACGGTCACGTCCAGCGCGCTGGTGGGCTCGTCGGCAATGATGAGGGCGGGCCGCAGCGCGATGGCGATGGCGATCAGCACGCGCTGGCGCATGCCGCCCGACAGCTCGTGCGGATACTGGCGTGCGCGCAGCGCGGGCTGGGACAGCCCCACGCGGTCCAGCAGCTCCAGCACGCGCGCCTCCACGGCCGTGCGGTCGCGCAGGCCGTGGATGCGCAGGATCTCGCCCACCTGGTCGCCTACCGTGCGCACGGGGTTCAGCGACATGGTGGGGTCCTGCGGCACCAGGCTGACCACGCGGCCGCGGATGGCGTTCCAGCGTGCGGCCGGCCAGCCCGAGACCTCGGTGCCCTGCAGGCGGATGCTGCCGTGCTCGCGGTGGCCGTTGTCGGCCAAAAGGCCGATCACGGCCTGGGCCGTGGTGGTCTTGCCCGAGCCCGATTCGCCGACCAGGGCCACCACCTCGCCCGGCGCCACGGAAAACGACACGCCGTGCACCACGCGCTGCGCCTGGCCTGCGGCATCGCGGTAGGCCACGGCCAGGTCCTGCACTTCGAGCACGGGGGCGGTCGTTGCCACCGCTGGTGCGGCGTGGATGCGCTCCTCGATGGCGGCGCTCATGCAGGCCTCCGTGCGAAGGCCGTGGCGATGCGGTTGGCCGCCAGCACCACGGCCACCACGATCAGGCCCGGCGCCGTGGTCAGCCACCAGGCGGTGGCGATGTAGTTGCGGCCTTCGGCGATCAGCAGCCCCCATTCGGGCGTGGGCGGCGGCGCGCCGTAGCCCAGAAAACCCAGCGTGGAAATCGCAAGGATCGCCGAGCCGAACTGCAGCGCCGCCATGGCGATGACCGAGGTCAGCGAATTGGGCAGCACATGGCGCCACAGCACGGCGGCAAAGCGCCCGCCGCTGCCAAAGGCGGCCTCCACGTAGTCGGAGCGGCGCACACGCACCACCTCCGAGCGCACCAGGCGCGCGAAGCTGGCCACCGAGACCACGCCCACGGCAATGGCCGCGTTGATGGTGCCAAAGCCCAGCACGATGATGATGGTCAGCGACAGCAGCAGCGAAGGCACGGCCAGCAGCACATCGACCAGGCGCATCAGCGCATCTTCCGTGCGCCCGCCCGTGGCCCCGGCCAGCAGGCCGATCAGCGTGCCCACGGCCAGGCCCACGCCCACGGCCACGAAGGCGCCCGACAGCGAATGCACGGCGCCATGCACCACGCGCGCCCACAGGTCGCGCCCCAGCGCGTCCGTGCCCAGCCAGTGCGCGGCGCCGGGCGCCAGCAGCTGCTGGCCGGCCTGGCCCGCGATCGGGTTCTGGTGGGCGAACCAGCCGGGCGCCAGCGCCCACAGCGCGGCCACGGCAATCACCAGCCAGGCCAGGGCCAGCGTGGGCGGCAGGCGTTTCAGGGATTGCAGGCGGGCCGGCAAGGCGAAGCTGCGGCGCGGGGCGGCTGGCGCAGGGGCCAGGGACGACGCTGGCAGCGCCGTGGGAATGGGAGTTGGAGTGGCGGGCGCGGCCTGGGCATCCAGGGCCGGGGAAAGAGCGCTTGAGACGGCAGTGTTCATGGCCGGTTCTCCACGGAATGGCGCAGGCGCGGATCAAGCAGCGGGTACAGCAGGTCCACGGCGAGGTTGATGAGTACGAAGGCGGCGGCCGAGACGACCACCACGGCCTGGAGCACGGCCGTGTCCTGGTTGCCCACGGCCTGCTGGGTCAGCGTGCCCAGGCCGTTGAGGCCGAACACGGCCTCCGTCACCACGGCGCCGGCCAGCAGCTCGCCGAACAGCACGCCGGCAATGGTCAGCGTGGGCAGCAGGGCATTGCGTGCCACATGGCGCAGCAGCACCCAGCGGCGCGAGGCGCCCTTGGCCCGCGCCACGGCCACGAAGGGCTGGGCCAGCACGGCGTCGATATTGCGCAGCAGCACCTGGGCCAGCGGCGCCGAGATCGGCACGGCCAGGGTCAGCGTGGGCAGCACCAGTCCTTCCCAGGGGCCGGGATTGATCACGGCGATCCAGCCCAGGCGGAACGACACCACCTGGATCAGCATGATCCCCAGCCAGAACACGGGCACCGAGACAAAGACCGAAGGCAGCGAATACAGCGCGTTGCGCAGCCAGGCAAAGGGCGCCAGGCTGGCAGCCGCCGCCAGCGCCACGGCCAGCAGCGCGGCTGCGGCAAAGCCCAGGGCCGCGAGCTTGAGCGTGGGCGGCAGGCTAGTGGCCAGGCCCTGGCTCACCGGCACGCCGGCCTGCAGCGAATAGCCGAAATGGCCCGTGAGGAACTGGCCCAGCGTGTGCAGGTACTGCTGCCACACGGGCTGGTCCGAGCCGTAGGCGGCGCGGATGTCGGCAATCTCCTGCGGGCCCAGGCCCAGCTCGGGGTTCAGGAACTTGATCAGCACGGCATCGCCCGGCAGCAGCTGCAGCAGGATGAACGAGACCGTGAAGGCCGCCCACAGCACCAGGGCGGCCTGGGCGATGCGGCTGAGCAGATAGCGGCGCGGCATGGGAGTGGTTCCTCAGTGAGCGATCCGGTCAGCGCCTGGCCAGCCAGGTGCTGTAGAAGCTGGGCCGGCCCACGGCCTCGAAGCCCACGTCGCGCACCCAGCCTGCGCCCGCAAAGGCCTGGGGTTCCTCGAAGATGGGGATCACATAGGCCTGGTCGATCAGGTAGTTCTGCACCTCGCCGGCCAGCGCCAGGCGCCTGGCGGCATCGGTCTCGGCCGCGATGGCGTCGAACAGGCCGTTGAGCCTGGTGTCCTCGAAGGACTTGACCTTCTGGCTCACGCCGCCCTTTTGCAGCAGCACGTTGCGGTTGGTCGGGTAGTAGTTGCTCTTGATCACGTCGGGATCGGCGCGGCCCACCATGCCGGGCAGCACGCCGGTCTTGTCGGGGTCCAGCGTGTCCACGGCGCGGCTGCCCGCGTCGCCCGACAGCACGTTGAGCTTGACGCCGATGCGCGCCCACTGCTGGGCCACGAGCTGCAGCGTCTCCTTGTTCTGCGGCTGGGGCAGGGACTCGTAGGTGGACAGCACGAAATCGCGGCCGTCCTTCTGGCGCAGGCCGTTGGCGCCCAGCGTCCAGCCGGCCTCGTCCAGCAGCTGTTTCGCCTTGGCCTCGTCATAGGCCAGCTTGGCCGACAGGTCCACGAAGCCGGCCGCCGTGGAGGCAATCACCGAGCGCGCCTGCGGATAGCGCGGCGAGAACAGCGTCTCCACGATCTCCTTGGCATTGGTGCCATGCAGCAGGGCCTGGCGCACCTTGAGATCGGCCACCAGGGCGTTGTCCGGGCGGATGGCCACGCTGTTGTTCACGCCGCGCGTGGGCGGGGCGTAGATGCTGAACTTCTGGTCCTCGACGCGCTTTTCGTCATAGGCCTGGATCTGGCGGATCAGCCCGGCCTGGCCGGCCAGCAGCGCGCCGATGCGCACGCTGTCCTCGGGCGTGACGATGAACTTCACCTCGTCCAGCCGAGCGCGGCCCTGATGGGCCAGCTTGGCGGGACCCCAGGCATAGTCCTTGCGCACCTTGAGCACCAGCTCCTTGCCCAGCGTCTCGCTGGCCACCACGAAGGGGCCGGAGCCGATGATGCGCGTGGCGTCGCCCAGCTCCTCGAAGGGGCGGTCCAGCGTGGCCGGCGAGACCAGGCCCGAGCCGATCACCGAAGTGCCCTGCAGAAAGCCCGGCGAAGGCTTTCTGAAGAAGAACTTCACCGTCAGCGGGTCGACCACCTCGCTGCGTTCGTAGTTGTTGATCACCTCGGACACGGGCTGCTTGAGCGCCTTGTTGCCCAGGCCATAGGTGTCGAAGTTGCGCGCCACGGCCGCCGCGTCCAGCGGCGTGCCGTCGGAGAAGGTGACGCCGGGCCGCAGCTTGAAGCTGTACTCGGTGGCGTCGGCATTCACGGTCCAGGACTCGGCGATCCAGGGCTGGATCTCCAGCGTCTTCGGGTCCTGGTAGGTCAGCTTGTCGGTGATCTGGTTGAGCACGCCGCCGTTGGGATAGAAGCCCCCGGCCGGCGGATAGAGGTTGGTATGGGCCTGCTGCTCCAGGTAGACCAGGGTGCCGCCTTCCACGGGGCCGGCAGCCGCGCCCGCCTGGGCCGTATCGGCCTGCCTGGAGCAAGCCGCCAGCAGCAGGCTGCTGCCCGCCAATACCGCTATCGCGGCCTTCCATGCCACCTGACCCGCCTTCGATTGGGAAAACACGTTTGTACCTCGCCGCCGCTGGGGCGCTGAAAAACAAGACTGCCGGCCACAGGACCGGCTCCATGTTTTTCATGCTATCGATGCCAAATATTTGCGCTCATATATCGAGTTGCATCGTTATTTGGAAAACGACTAAGGGATGAGGGCTCCCGCATATCTGCCCAGTGCATAAGCGCAGACGGATTCGTTTGTTTGCCGCGCATGCGGCGGTCCCAACAATGGGCTGGTACTTCCTTCACCGAAAGCCCGTCCATGAGCCATCTCAACGAATACCTCGCCGAAAAGCGTGCCGCCGTGCTCGCCCGCAGCGCCGCCGTCGCGGCCGGCACGGCCCAGCCCGCCCACCTCAAGGCCCATGTGCGCGCCGAGGGCCGCAGCGGCGTGCGCCGCCTGCGCATCCGCGAGCACCAGGTCATCAGCGACAGCCCGCCCGACTTCGCGGGCTACAACCTCGGCCCCAGCTCGCCCGAGCTGCAGCTGGGCGTGCTGGGCACCTGCGTGACCCACATCTTTCTGATCCAGGCGGCCGAGCGCCAAGTGCCCGTGGAGAGCCTGGAGGTCGAGGTCACGGGCATCATCGATCCGCGCGGCGGCAAGCCCGGCCACGAGGCCACGCCCATCTGGCCGCATGAGATCGGCTACACCGTGCACATCGACTCGCCCGCCAGCCGCGCCGAGATCGATGCGCTGTTCGAGGCCGTGGAGCGCACCTGCCCCATCCTCAACCTGCTGCGCAATCCGCAGAACATCCGCGCCGAAGTGCGCCACACCGACTCCAGCGCCGCCGCGCGCCTGGCAGCCTGAACACCGTGCGGAAAGCACCCCTGCCATGACCCTGCCACTCGACCACATCGTCATCGCGGTCCAGGACCTGGAACGCACCATTGCCGACTACACCGCGCTGGGCTTCAACGTGCTGCGCGGCGGCGAGCATCCGGGCCGCTCCACGCACAACGCCCTGGTGGTGTTTGCCGACGGCGCCTATTTCGAACTCATCGCCTGGCGCGCACCCGCGCCCGAGGAACGCTGGTGGCTGCAGCTGCAGCGCCATGGCGAGGGCATTGTCGATTTCGCGCTGCTGCCGTCGGAGACCGGCGCCGTGGTTGCCGCCGCCCAGGCGCGCGGCCTGGACTACGAGGCGCCCTACGAAGGCGGCCGCCTGCGCCCCGACGGCGCGCAGCTGCGCTGGCGCAATGCACGCGCCCGCAGCCAGGACCTGCCCTTTCTCTGCGGCGACCTCACGCCGCGCGCCCTGCGTGTGCCCGAGGGCGATGCACGCGTGCACCCCAACGGCGCCACCGGCGTGGCCCGGCTGTACGTGGCCGTGCATGACCTGCGCGCCAGCCTGGCACGCTGGCGCGCGCTGCTGGGCGAGGGCGCAGACATTGGCGAGGCCCGGCTGTCGGACGAAGGCAGCGCCTACCGCGCATCGCTGAGGCTGGGCGCCACTGCGCTGGTGCTGGCTGCGCCCGCCCAGGGCGTTGCCACGGGCGCGCTGGGCCACCGTCTGGCCACGCGCGGTGAAGGCCCTTATGCCATCGAGCTGGAGGTGCGCCAGCCCGCGTCTGCACTGGCGCTGGACGAGGCCGCCACGCATGGCGCGCGCATCGTGCTGGCCCAGGTTTCCCCGGCCAGGGAAACCGCCGCCGCCTAGGCGAAATGCGCGGGCGCTAGAATGGCGCCCCGCTGACACCCATGCCCACCCCGGTGGGCGTTTTCGTTGCAGCCGCGGCCTTCCTTGAGGGGCGCCGTGGCGCGGCGCTGCTTGCCATGACGACTGCTTCCACTCCTGCCACGCTGGGCATAGATTTCGGTACCTCCAACTCCGCCATGGCCTGGCGCGCCCCCGGCCAGACCGCACGCCTGCTGCCGCTGGAGGGCGATGCCTGCGGCATGCCCACGGCGCTGTTCTTCCATACGGACGAGCACAGCACCCATTTCGGGCGCGACGCCATGGCCCAGTACCTGGACGGCGAGCCGGGCCGGCTCATGCGCTCCCTCAAAAGCCTGCTGGGCAGTGCGCTGCTGCAGGAAAAGACGGCGGTGCACGACCAGTTCGTGAGCTACCAGGACATCATCGGCCTGTTCCTGCGCCGCGTGGCCGACCGGGCGCGTGCCTCGCTGGACGGCCGCCTGCCCGAGCGCGTGGTGCTGGGCCGGCCCGTGCATTTCGTGGACGACCATCCCGAGCGCGACCGCCAGGCGCAGCAGGCCCTGGCCGATGCCGCGCGCGCCGCAGGCCTGGGCGAAGTGGATTTCCAGATGGAGCCCATTGCCGCCGCGCTGGACTACGAGCAGCGCCTCACGCAGGAATCCGTGGTGCTGGTGGTGGACATCGGCGGCGGTACCTCCGACTTCACCGTCGTGCGCCTGGGTCCCGAGCAGGCCGGCCGCAGCGACCGCCGCGACGACATCCTGGCCACCAGCGGCGTGCACATCGGCGGCACGGACTTCGACCACCGGCTCAACCTGGCCCAGCTCATGCCGCTGCTGGGCTACCGGCACATCGGCCCCAGCGGCCGCGAAGTGCCCAGCCGCGTGTTCTTCGACCTCTCGACCTGGCACCTGATCCAGTGGCTGTACTCGCCCAAGGCCCTGGCCGAGGCACGCAACCTGCGCACCGACTACAGCGACCAGCGCCTGCACAAGCGCCTGATGGAAGTGCTGGAACTGCGCGAAGGCCACCGCCTGGCCGCCGTGGTGGAGCAGGCCAAGATCGAGGCCTCCACGCGCCATGCCGAAGCGGCCATCGAGCTGGGCTGGCTGGAATCGGGCCTGTCCGCCGCCATCTCGCCCGAGGTGCTGCACGAGCAGCTGCAAGGCCCGCTGCAACAGGTCGTGGCCTGCGCCCAGGACTGCCTGCGCCTGGCCGGCGTGGCGCCCCAGGCGCTGGACGCCATCTACCTCACGGGCGGCTCATCGGCCCTGCGCACGCTGCGCGATGCGCTGCGCGAGGCCTTCCCGGGCGTGCCGCAGGTCGAAGGCGACCTGTTCGGTGGCGTGGCCACCGGCCTCGCGTATGCATAAGTCCCCCTGAGCGGCTGCGCCGCTTCCCCCTCTCGCTACGCGGGGGGGACGACACCCTCGCGGCGGGGCGGCCCTTGCTCGGTGTCCCTGAGGGTGAAGGCCACTGTGGTGCTGCCGCCTTGGGCTTAATCCTCTATCGGGTCCTCCTCGGCGGCCTGCTTGATCGCCAGCGCGGCGTCATAGAGGCGGTTGCGCGGTGCGCCCGTGATCTCGGCGGCCAGGCGCACGGCGGTCTTGGTGGGCAGCTCGGCCAGCAGCAGGCGCAGCACGCGCAGGGCGTCGGCGTCGGCCTCATCGCCACCCAGGGCCACCGGGTGCAGCACCACGGCGAATTCGCCCTTGCTGCGCTGGGGCACGGCCTGCAGCCAGGCCGGCAGCGCGCTGGCGGGCATGGTGGCAATGTCCTCGAACTGCTTGGTGATCTCGCGTGCCAGCGTCACCGGGCGCTCGCCCAGCGTGGCCAGCGCGGCGGCCAGGTCGGCAATGCGGTGGGGCGCCTCCAGCAGCACGGTGCAGCGCGGCTGCAGGGCCAGTTGCTGCACGGCGGCCAGGCGCTCGGCCGACTTGGTGGGCAGAAAGCCTGCGAAGACGAAACCTCCCTCGCCCTGCGAAGGCGTGACCGCGCCGGCCACGCTGATGGCCGCCGTGATGCTGCTGGCGCCGGGCAGCGGAATGCAGCGCAGGCCCGCGGCCTGCACGGCTGCGCACAGGCGTGCGCCGGGGTCGCTGACGCCGGGCGTGCCCGCATCGCTGACATAGGCGATGCGCTGGCCCTGCTGCAGCCGCGCCACGATCTGCTGGGCCGCCTCGGCCTCGTTGTGCTGGTGCACGGCCAGCAGCTGGCTGCCGGGCCGGTCCAGCCCATAGGAGCGCAGCAGGCCCTGCGTGTGGCGCGTGTCCTCGCAGGCCACGCAGTCCACCAGCTGCAGCACATGCAGGGCGCGCAGGCTGATGTCGGCCAGGTTGCCGATGGGAGTGGCCACCACGTAGAGGGCGCCCTGCGGATAATGCTGGGATGCCGCAGCATCCTTGGCTGCGCCCAGCGCGGTGGCGAAAGAGGTAGTCAATGGGTTTCCTTGCGAAAAAGCCGGCAGGCGCGGGGCCGTCTGCCCTCACGACCCGGCATCGGGGCCAGCAGGCCGAGGATGCGGCGCTGGCCCATCTGCAGGCGGCCGGCCTGCGTCTGGTCGAGCGCAATTATCGGACGCCGGGCCGCGGCGGCGGCGAGATCGACCTCATCGTGCAGGCGCGCAACGGCACCGTGGTCTTCGTCGAGGTGCGCAGCCGTGGCACGCGCGCCTTCGGCGGTGCCGGCGCCAGCATCGGTGCCACCAAGCAGCGGCGCATCGTATTTGCGGCGCGCCACTACCTGATGCGCTGGTCCGCGCCGCCGCCATGCCGCTTCGACGTGGTGCTGGTCGAGCCCGGCGCCTGGCCCTCCGTGCAGTGGCTGCAGGCCGCCTTTGACGCCGAAGGCGCCTGATCCGTTACCGCTGCAGCACAAATAACGCCTGGCTACGAAAGACTTCAAGGGCGGCAGTTATCATCGGGCCTCCATGCTTGAGCAACGTATCCAACAGCATTTCATCGACAGCGCCGACCTGAAATACCAGGCCGCCCAGGCGCTGAGCCAGCCCATTGCGGCGGCGGTGCAGGCCATGCTGGCCTGCGTGACCAGTGGCGGCAAGGTTCTGGCCTGCGGCGCAGGCGCCTCTGCCAGCGATGCCCAACTCTTCGCCGCCCTGTGCGTGGCCGGCTTCGAACGCGACCGGCCCGAGCTGGCTGCCGTGGCCCTGGTCTCCGACGGCGGCCTGCTGGGCACCGTGGGCGCCACGGGCTCGGGCGGCAACGCCACCCAGTACCTGGCGCGCCAGATACGCGCCCTGGGCCAGCCCGGCGACCTGCTGCTGGTGCTGTCCGCCACGGGCAACGACGTGGCCGTGCTGGAGGCGCTGGATGCCGCCCATGAGCGCGACATGATGGCCGTGGTGCTGACCGGCCGCACGGGCGGCTCCCTGGCCGGCCGCGTGCGCGAGACCGATGTTCTGATCTGCGTGCCGCACGACCGTGCGGCGCGCGTGCGCGAAACCCATACGCTGGTGCTGCACTGCCTGTGCGACGGCGTGGATGCCCAGTTACTTGGTGAACAGGAGATGCCTCTATGAAGTTCCGTTGGTCCCGCGCCGCCTGCGCCGTGCTCGCCGTCGCGTCCCTGGGCGCCGCCCTGTCGGGCTGCGTCGCCCTGGTGGGCGGCAGCGCCGTGATGGCCGGCATGTCGGTGGCGGACCGCCGCACCACCGGCACCCAGGTGGAAGACCAGGGCATCGAGTTGCGCGCCAACAACCGCATCGCCGAAGTGCTGGGCGACAAGGCCCATGTCAACGTCACCAGCTACAACCGCCAGGTGCTGCTGACCGGCGAGGCCGGCAATGAGGCCGACCGCCAGACCATCGAGAAGCTCGTGCGCGAGCAGCCCACGGTGCGCAATGTCTTCAACGAAGTGGTGGTGGCTCCCTTCACCTCCACGCTGAGCCAGCGCTCCAAGGACACGCTGATCACCACCCAGGTCAAGGCCAGCCTGCTGGACGCCAAGGACATCCAGGCCTCGGCCTTCAAGGTCGTGACCGAGAACAAGGTCGTCTTCCTGATGGGCATCGTCACCCCGCGCGAAGCCAAGCGCGGCGCCGAGATTGCACGCGGCATCAACGACGTGACCAAGGTCGTGCGCGTGGTGGAAGTCATCTCCGAGGACGAACTGGCCCGCATGCAGCCCCAGTCCGCCCCCGTGGTCACCGACGACTCCGGCAAGGCCGCCGCAGCCAGCGCTCCCACCAGCCTCTCGGAAAGCAGCCTGTCCACCCCCGCAGGCGCCACCGCCACCCCGGTGAAGTGATCACCGCCGCCTGAAAGCAAAAGCCGGAACATGTTCCGGCTTTTTGTTTTGGGCATAGGAAGATCTCGTTCCTCAGGGCATAGCACTTGAATCTGGCAGGGCCTAAAGCCAGGGACACCAAGCAAGGGCCGCCCCGCAGCGATGGTGTCGTCCCCCTCCCTTGCGAAGCAAGTAGAGAGGGGGAAGCGGCGTAAGCCGCTCAGGGGGTGAGCCTCTTGATCAGGCTGGAGGTATCCCAGCGCCTGCCGCCCATCTGCTGCACATCGGCATAGAACTGGTCCACCAGGGCCGTGACGGGCAAACGGGCACCATTGCGCTGGGCTTCGGCCAGCACCAGGCCCAGGTCCTTGCGCATCCAGTCCACGGCAAAGCCGAAGTCGAACTTGCCTTCGGCCATGGTGCGGCCACGGTTGTCCATCTGCCAGCTCTGGGCGGCACCCTTGCCGATGACATCGAGCACGCTGGGAATGTCCAGGCCCGCGCGCTGGCCGAAGGCGATGGCCTCGGACAGGCCCTGGACCAGGCCCGCGATGCAGATCTGGTTGACCATCTTGGTGAGCTGGCCGGCGCCGCTGTCGCCCATCAGCGTGCAGGCGCGCGAGAAGGCCATGGCCACGGGCTGCATGGTGGCGAAGGCGGCCTCGTCGCCGCCGCACATCACGGTGAGCTGGCCGTTCTGGGCGCCGGCCTGGCCGCCCGAGACGGGTGCGTCGATGAACTGCAGGCCCAGCTCCAGCCCGGCCGCATGCAGCTCGCGCGCGACTTCGGCCGATGCCGTCGTGTGGTCGGCGAAGATGGCGCCGCGGCGCATGCCCGCGAAGGCACCATCCGGCCCCAGCACGACCGAGCGCAGGTCATCGTCATTGCCCACGCAGCTGAACACGATGTCGGCGCCGGCCACGGCCTCGCGCGGCGTGGCCGCATGGCCGCCGTTGAACTCCTCGCACCAGGCGCGGGCCTTGGCCGGCGTGCGGTTGTAGACCGTGACGCGGTGGCCCGCCGTGGCCAGGTGGCCGGCCATGGGGTAGCCCATGACGCCCAGCCCGAGGAAGGCCACGGAAAGAGGGGCGGTGTCCGCATAGCTGCGGGCGGCGATGGAGGAGTCGGACATGGAAGCAATCCTGAGAGGTGGTGGGAGGCGGGTGGCGCAGGGCCGCGTCCGGCGCGGCCCTGGAAGGAGCCGGCATGCCGGCTCAGCGCACTGAAGGCGCGGTCAGGGCGTGCATGGCACGCCCCTCAGACGATGGCGAAATGCTCGGTGCCCGCCGCCAGGTCCAGCGACTTGGCGCGCTGGCTGCCCAGCTTGATCTGCAGCCGCAGGTCGTTGACCGAGTCGGCATTGCGCAGTGCATCCTCGTAGGTGACCAGGTTGGACTCGAACAGGTCGAACAGCGCCTGGTCGAAGGTCTGCATGCCCAGGTTGCGGCTTTTCTTCATGATCTCCTTGATCTCGGTGACCTCGCCCTTGAAGATCAGGTCGGAGATCAGCGGCGAGTTGAGCATCACCTCGATGGCGGCCACGCGGCCCTTGCTGTCCTGCTTGGGCAGCAGGCGCTGGGAGACCATGGCGCGCAGGTTCAGCGACAGGTCCATCAACAGCTGCGGGCGGCGGTCCTCGGGGAAGAAGTTGACGATGCGGTCCAGCGCCTGGTTGGCGCTGTTGGCGTGCAGCGTGGCCAGGCACAGGTGGCCGGTTTCCGAGAAGGCGATGGCGTGCTCCATGGTCTCGCGGTCGCGGATTTCGCCCATCAGGATCACGTCCGGCGCCTGGCGCAGGGAGTTCTTGAGCGCCGCGTCCCAGCTGTCCGTGTCCAGGCCCACTTCGCGCTGCGTGACCACGCAGTTCTTGTGCGGGTGCACGAATTCGATGGGGTCCTCGATGGTCACGATGTGGCCGTAGGAGCTCTCGTTGCGCCAGTCCACCATGGCGGCCAGCGTGGTGGATTTGCCCGAGCCCGTGGCGCCGACCAGGATGCACAGGCCGCGCTTGGTCATGGCCACCTCCTTGAGCACCTGGGGCACGCCCAGGCTGTCGATGGTGGGCAGGGCCAGCGGAATCGTCCGCATCACCATGCCTACGCGGCCCTGCTGGATGAAGGCGTTGACGCGAAAGCGCCCTATGCCCGGCGGCGAGATGGCGAAGTTGCACTCCTTGGTGCGCTCGAAATCGGCGATCTGCTTGTCGCTCATGACCGAGCGCGCCAGCGTCAGCGTGTGCACGGGCGACAGCGGCTGCGGCGACACCTTGGTGATGCGCCCGTCGATCTTGATCGCCGGCGGGAATTCCGCCGTGATGAACAAGTCGCTGCCGTTGCGGCTGACCATGAGCTTGAGCAGGTCGTTGATGAACTTGGTGGCCTGATCTCTTTCCATTGCCGTATTCCCCCGGGCATTGCGCGCCGTTGTGGCGCACAGGTTGTTTTGTTATTTGCAGGTAGGCCGGTCCGGCCCGCAGGGGCCAGGCGTCCTCATATTCAACTCACTCACTCACTGTCTATGTGTGCTGCTCTTCGCCCAGGCGCACGCTGATGGCGCGCAGCCGGAACGAGAGCTTGCGCGCCAGCAGCGCCATCAGCTTGGCGGCCAGCGCGGCGTCCTTGGCCATCATCTCGTCCAGCGCCTCGGCGCTGAGCACGCCGATCTCGCAGTCGGTCAGCGTGGTGCAGCTGGAAAAGCGCGGCCCGCCGTCCAGCAGGGACATCTCGCCCAGGATGTCGCCGGGCCGCGTCTGCGCCAGGCGCATGCGCTCGCCCCAGGGCTGCTGGCGCTCCACGGCGATCTGGCCGGACAGCACCACGGCCATGAAGCTTCCGTTCTCTTCCTGGCGGATCACGTCGCGTTGCGGTGCCACGGCCGCGTAGATGAAGTATTCACTGAGCCGCTGCAGGCTGGCCGCATCCAGCTGGCCCAGGTAGCGGTCGCGCGACCACAGCTGCTCCAGCTGGCCCCCGCCGCCGCGCGGCAGCCGCGTGGCCCCTACCTCGATGGCGCGCGCCTCCCAGGGAACGGGAGGAGTGTGCGGGTCCATGAAGCCATGCGCCGCCAGCGTGGTCGTGAAGAAGGCCGACTCGGAGGCCGGGGCCGAAGGCTCCTGGCCGCTTCGCAGCTTGCGGAAAATGCTTTTCATGGCGCGTGGCGAGAGGCTGGGCGGGTGGCGGTCAGCCCGGGAAGTTGTCCGGTATCTTGGCCTTGGCGCGGGCTTCCGCGGGGCTGATCAGGTTGCGCCGCACCAGATCGGTCAGGTTCTGGTCCAGCGTCTGCATGCCCACATTCTGACTCGTCTGGATGGTGGAGTACATCTGGGCCACCTTGGCCTCGCGTATCAGGTTGCGGATGGCGCTGGTGCCCAGCATGATTTCGTGGGCCGCGATGCGGCCCTGGCCGTCCTTGGTCTTGCACAGCGTCTGCGAGATCACGGCCTGCAGCGATTCGGAGAGCATGGCGCGCACCATCTCCTTTTCCTCGGCGGGGAAGACGTCGATGATGCGGTCGATGGTCTTGGCGGCGCTGGAGGTGTGCAGGGTGCCGAAGACCAGGTGGCCCGTCTCGGCCGCGGTCATGGCCAGGCGGATGGTTTCCAGGTCACGCATTTCGCCCACCAGGATGGCGTCCGGGTCCTCGCGCAGCGCCGAGCGCAGGGCGGCCGAGAACGACTGCGTCATCGGCCCGACTTCACGCTGGTTGATCAGGCACTTCTTGGAGTCGTGCACGAATTCGATGGGGTCCTCCACCGTCAGGATGTGCCCGTACTCGGTCTCGTTGAGGTGGTTGACCATGCCGGCCAGCGTGGTGGACTTGCCCGAGCCCGTGGGGCCGGTCACCAGCACCAGGCCGCGCGGCTTCAGGGCCAGGTCGCCGAAGATGCGTGGCGCGTTGAGCTGCTCCAGCGTCAGGATCTTGCTGGGAATGGTCCGGAAGACGGCGGCCGCGCCCCGGTACTGGTTGAAGGCGTTGACACGAAAGCGCGCCAGCCCCTCGATCTCGAACGAGAAGTCCACCTCCAGGAACTCCTCGTAGGCCTTGCGCTGGGAGTCGCTCATGATGTCGTAGACCATGGCGTGGACCGTCTTGTGGTCCAGCGGATCGACATTGATGCGGCGCACATCGCCGTGCACACGGATCATCGGCGGCAGCCCCGCGGACAGGTGCAGGTCGGAGGCCTTGTTCTTGACGCTGAATGCCAGCAATTGGGTGATGTCCACGGAGTTCGCTCCCTCGTTTGGTACGCTGGCGGCAATTATGACGACGATTGAAAACAAGCTTCAACAGATTCACGAACGGATTGCCTCGGCCTGCGCGCAGGCGGGCAGGGCATCCGGCTCGGTGCAATTGCTGTCCGTCTCCAAGACCTTCGGCGCCGACGCCGTGCGCGAGGCCGTGCTGGCCGGCGAGCGCAGCTTCGGCGAGAACTACATCCAGGAGGGCGTGGACAAGATCGCCGCCGTGCGCGCCATGGGCCTGCCGGGCGGCGAGACCCTGCAATGGCATTGCATAGGCCCCATCCAGAGCAACAAGACGCGCCTGGTGGCCGAGCATTTCGACTGGGCCCAGACCGTGGACCGCCTGAAGATCGCCGAGCGCCTGTCGGCCCAGCGCCCCGAGGGCCTGGCGCCGCTGCAGGTCTGCATCCAGCTGAACGTGGATGGCGGCGAGACCAAGGCCGGCGTGGCGCCGCAGCAGGCGCTGGAGCTGGCCGCCGCCATCGTGCAGCTGCCGCGCCTGGCGCTGCGCGGCGTGATGAGCATTCCCGACGATGCGCCGGGCTTCGAGGCCCAGCGCGAGGTGCATGCGCGCGCCACCACCGTCTTCGAACAGATCCGCGCCAGCGGCCTGCCGGGGCTGGAGCGCTTCGACACGGTTTCCATGGGAATGACCGGCGACCTGGAAGCGGCCGTGGCCGCAGGCAGCACGATGGTGCGCGTGGGCAGCGGCATCTTCGGCCAGAGAAACTACGCCCCGCGCTGAGCGGGGCGTAGCTGGCCTGACTGGCGGGGCAGGCCGCCTCAGCGCCCGCCAGGCCGCTTCATCTGGCAGTACGTGGGCAATTCCACCTGCTCGGGCGTGTAGACGGCATCGGTGCGAAAGCCGTAGTTCGTGCCTTCCCAGCCGGCCTTGACCAGCTTGCCGTCCACGGGCGCGATGGTGTTGACCACCTGGGGCAGCAGCAGCTGGTGGTCCTTGCCGCGCATGCGCACAGGGCCGACCACGGTGTCCATCTGCAAATCCTCCATGGCCAGCGCGATCTTCACGGGTTCGGTGGACTGTGCCTTGGCCATGGCGGCGGCCAGCATGCGCGGCACCAGGTCCATGCGCGGGGCCATGAAGTCCTTGCCCATGCGGGCCTTGTATTCCTGGGCGCGGGCGTCGGCCAGCGGGCGGCCGGCCTGGCCCGGGTGCCATTCGGCCACCCAGGTCAGCTGGCCGATGCGGGTCTGGGCGAAGGATGTCACCGTGCCCGGCATGCCGCCCGCGCTGTGGTTGAAGTAGCGCAGGTCATAGCCCGAGTCGGCGGCCGACTTGAGCAGCAGGGTCAGGTCCTGGCCCCAGTTGCCCGTGATCACCGAGTCCGCACCCGTTTCCTTGATCTTGGCCACATAGGGCGCGAAGTCCTTGACCCGGCCTATGGGGTGGAGCATCTCGCCCGTGAACTGGATGTCGGGCCGGGCCGCGCTCACCATCTGGCGCCCGTAGGCCGCCCACTGCTTGCCGTGGGCGTAGTCCTGGTTGAGCAGGTAGACCTTGCGGATGCCGGGCTGGGTCTTGATATAGCTGGCAATCGCCTGCATGCGCATGGCGGTGTTGGCATCGAACATGAAGTGCCAGAAGCTGCAGGCCTTGCCCGTCAGCTCGGGGTCGATGGAGGAGTGGTTGAGCACCAGCACCTCCTTGCCCGGATTGCGCTGGTTGTGACGCGATGCCGCCTGCACCAGCGCCGCCACCACCGAAGAGCCCGAACCTCCCGTCACCACCACGCGCGCGCCCTGGTCAATGGCCGCCTGCAACGCGGCCTGGCTTTCCTGGGCCGAGAGCTTGCTGTCGAACTGCAGCAGCTGCAGCTTCGCGCCGTTGAACAGCCCGCCCTTGGCGTTCACGTCCTCGACCGCGTATTGCACGTGGTCGCGCATCAGCTCGCCCGTGCTGACGAAGGGGCCGGACAGCGGATCGATGAAGGCGATCTTGAAGGTCTCGCCGCCCTGGGCGTGGGCGGCCGTGGCGCACAGCAGGGCGGTGGCGAGAACGATGGATGGTTGGGAATATCGTCGGATGCAATGGCGGCGGATCGGCATGTCTTGTCTCCTCGAAGGAATGGTCGTCAGTCCTTGCCGGGCGGCTCGGCGCGGGGCCGGCTGCGCCGTGCAGGCGTCTTTTTCGCGGGGGATGTGGCAATGGCTTCGGGCGCGGTGGCAGGCGCCGTGCGCAGGCCCAGCACGCGGCTGGCCAGCTCGGTCAGCTCGGCCACCATCTCGGCCGTGCCCAGGCGGCCGCCGGGGCGGTACCAGTTGTAGAGAAAGCCCGGCAGGCTGCAGGCGGCCTGGGCGGTGATGCGCGTCTCGCGGAAATCCAGATGGCCGCTGGCGCGGCCTTCTTCGAGCAGCGCGCAGAACTGGCGGTAGAAACGGCGCGCCAGCGTGCGCGAGGCTTTCATGTACGCGGGGCTGAAGGCCTGGGGCTCGCGGTAGGGAAAGAAGGCCGCCGGATAGTGGGCAATGGTGGCCGCGATCAGGCGCTGCAGGCCGTCCACGGCCTTCTCGTGCGCGGCGCGCGCATCGTCGGCCGCGAAGTCCAGCACCGTGAAGCAGGCCTCGGTGGGCGCCCAGCACAGGGTCTCGAAGATCTCCTGCTTGTTGCGGAAGTAGTAGTAGACGAAGGGCTTGGTCACGCCCAGGGCCTGGACGATCTGCTCCATCGTGGTGTTGGCGTAGCCGTTGCGGTCGAACAGGGCCTCGGCCGCCTTGAGGATGCGTTCGCGCTTTTCATCGGAGCCGGCCGTGGGAAGGCGCTGGCGGCCGCGCGGGGTGACAGGGGGCTTGGGCATGCGGGAAATCTCGTATCGCGTCGGTGGCTGCGATGGTTATACCGATGGGTAGCAATTTTCTACCAGAGGGTATATATTGGCAAGACGCCGATCCAAAAATCAGATCAAGGCTATCCTTTAGGACTGGTTCCGGGATGGCCAGACACCCAGGAGACAAGCATGGCGGATTCCGAGACCCTCATTCCCCTGCATGAGGCCCTGCGCCGCAATGCGCGCAACCACCCCGGCCGCGACGCCTACATCTGGTATGGCCGCCACATCAGCTGGGCCGAGGTGGATGCGGCCAGCGACGCCTTTGCCGCGCGGCTGCAGGCGCTGGGCGTGGGCCGAGGCGAGCCCGTGGCGCTGTTCATGAACAACTGCCCGCAGTACATCGTGGCGCACTACGGCATCCAGAAGATCGGCGCCATCGTCTGCCCCTGCGGGCCGCTGAACAAGGAGCATGAGCTGCAGTACCAGCTCGATGACCTCAAGGCCCGCGTCATCGTCGCGGCCGATGTGCTGCTGCCCGTGGTGGACAAGGTGCGCGCCAGCACGGCGCTCAGGCATGTGCTGGCCGTGCGCTATGGCGACTGGCTTCCTGAATCGGCCACGCTGGCACTGCCGCCCGAACTGCTGGCCCCCGTGCAGCCGCTGCCCGAGGGCGTGGAATCGTTCTGGGATGTCATGCACAGCGGCGCCAAGCCCGTGCCCGTCGATGTCGCCATGGACGATGTCTCGCTGATGACCTATACCTCGGGCACCACGGGCCTGCCCAAGGGCGCCATGCTCAGCTACGGCAACGCGGCCAGCAAGACGGCCGGCGCCTCCAGCGCCACGGGCGTGAACGCCGGGGACATGCTGCTGGCCGTGGCGCCGCTCTATCACATTGCCGGCATGTCCATGGGCGTGAACATGCCCGTGCACAGCGGCGCCACCTGCGTGCTGCTGCACCGCTTCGACCCGCTGGCCGTGGCCCAGGCGCTGGAGCGCTACCGCGTGACCTGGTGGTACAGCATCGCGCCCATGAACGTGGCCGTGATGCAGCTGCCGGGCGTGGAGGCCATGGACTTTTCCGCGCTGCGCCGCAACACGGTGACCAGCTTCGGCATTGCCTACACCGAGGAGCTGGCGCGGCAGTGGAAGCGCTTCACCCCGAACTGCATCTCCAGCGAGGCGGCCTATGGCCTCAGCGAGACCCACACCATGGACACCTCCATGCCGGGCGACGCCATCCGCTGGGGCACGCACGGCAAGCCGCTGCCCGGCAACGAGGTGCGCATCATCGACCCCGAGACCGGCGAGCCCCTGCCGGCCGGCGAAGTGGGCGAGATCACCATCCGCGGCCCCGGCAACTTCAAGGGCTACTGGAACAAGCCCGAGGCCACGGCCAGGACCCTGAAGAACGGCTGGGTCCACACGGGCGACATGGGCCGCATCGACGCCGATGGCTACCTGACCTTCATCGGCCGCTTCAAGGAAATGATCAAGGTCTCGGGCTACAGCGTCTTCCCCGAGGAGGTGGAAGCCATCCTCATCAAGCATCCGGCCGTGGCCCAGGCCGCCGTGATCGGCGTGCCCGACCCGCACAGGGGCGAGGTCGTGCGCGCCTTCATCGTCACGCGGCCGGGCCGGCAGATCGCGGCCGAGGATCTTGTGCAGTGGTCGCGCGAGAACATGGCCAGCTACAAGGCGCCGCGCGAGGTGCGTTTCATCGAGGCGCTGCCTGCCACCGGCGCGGGCAAGGTGCTGCGCAGGATGTTGAAAGACACCCCCTGAGTCGCTTCGCGCCTTCCCCCTCTCTACCCGCTTCGCGGGGGAGGGGGACGACACCTTCGGTGCGGGGCGGCCCTTCCTCGGTGCCCCTTGCATTTGAGGGCGCCAGTTGCAAACGCTGTTGACCATTGATACCGGACCTTTTACCCATGTTCCAGAAGATCCTGATTGCCAACCGCGGCGAGATCGCGCTGCGCATCGTGCGCGCGCTGCGCGAGCTGGGTGTGCCGAGCCTGGCCGTCTTTGCCGCAGACGATGCGCAGGCGCCCCATGTATCCGCTGCCGATGCAGCCGTGCCCCTGGGCGCCAGCGGCCCCTCGGCCTACCTGGACGGCGCCCACCTGCTGCGCATTGCGCGCGAGCACGGCTGCGACGGCATCCATCCGGGCTACGGCTTTCTCAGCGAGAACGCGGGCTTTGCCCAGGCCTGTGCCGATGCGGGCCTGCGCTTCATCGGCCCCGCGCCGGAGCACCTGGCGCTGCTGGGCGACAAGGCCCGCGCACGCGATCTGGCGCGCCGCTGCGGCGTGCCGCTGATGCCGGGCAGCAGCGAGGCTGTCACGCTGGAACAGGCCCAGGCCTTCTTCGAGGCGCAGCAGGCCGGGGGCGCCAGCGGCATCATGGTCAAGGCCATCGGCGGCGGCGGCGGGCGCGGCATGCGTGCCGTGGCGCGCGCCGAGGACCTGCCTGCCGCCTATGAGCGCTGCCGCAGCGAGGCGCGCGCCGCCTTCGGCGTGGACGGCGTCTATGTGGAGCGGCTGATGACGGGCGCACGCCATATCGAGGTGCAGATCCTGGGCGACGGCGGCGCAGGCCCCATCGCGCTGGGCGAGCGTGAATGCACGCTGCAGCGGCGCTTCCAGAAGCTGGTCGAGATCGCGCCCAGCCCCAGCTTGGCGCAGCCGCTGCGCGAGCGCATCACGCGCGACGCGCTGCGCATGGCCGCCGAGATCGGCTACGAGAGCCTGGGCACCTTCGAATTCCTGGTCGATGCGGTCTCCGACTCCCTGCCCTATGTCTTCATCGAGGCCAACCCGCGCCTGCAGGTGGAGCACACCATCACCGAGGAGGTCTTCGGCATCGACCTCGTGCAGGCCCAGATCCGCGTGGCGGCCGGCGATCACCTTGGAGAGCTGGGCCTGGATGCCAGGACGCCGCCCGCGCCGCGCGGCTATGCCATGCAGTGGCGCATCAATGCCGAGACGCTGGATGCCGCAGGCCAGTCGCGCCCCGGCAGCGGGCGCATAGGCGCACTGCAGTGGCCGGCCGGGCCCGGCATCCGCATCGACACGCATGCGGTGGCGGGCGCCAGCCCCTCGCCGCACTACGACACGCTGCTGGCCAAGCTCATCGTGCACAGCAGCGGGCCGCGCTTTGAAGACGTGCTTCGCCGCGCACGTCGCGCACTGGACGAATGCCGCATCGACGGGCTGGCCACCAACCTGCCGCTGCTGCAGGCGCTGGCCCGGCGGCCCGAGATGGCATCGCAGGCCGTGCACACACGCTGGCTTGAAGAGGCCCTTCCCGAGTTGGTGGCGGACGCCCAGGCGCTGGCCGAAGGCGCGCGCCACACGGATGCGGCCGCCGAGGTTCCGGCGGCGGCCGAGGCTGCTGGCGCGCCCGTCCCCCAAGGCGCCCTCACGGCCCCCATGCCCGCGCGCATCGTGCAGTGGAGCGTGGCCGTGGGCGATTCCGTGGCCGCAGGCGCCGAGCTGGGCGTGCTCGAAGCCATGAAGATGGAGCATGTGCTGCTGGCGCCGCAGGCCGGCACCATCACCCGACTGCTGGCCGAGGCCGGTGCCTATGTGGCCCAGGACCAGCCCCTGCTGGTGCTGGCCGCCGCCGAAGGCGTGCAGGCCGACGCACGCGCGCAGCAGTCCGCACAGGACCCGGACCACATCCGCGCCGACCTGCAGCGCGTCATCGACCGCCATGCCTTCACGCGCGATGCTGCCCGGCCCGAGGCCATGGCCAAGCGCCATGCCCAGGGCAGCCGCAGCGCGCGCGAGAACATCGCCGACCTCTGCGATGAGGGCAGCTTCATCGAATACGGTGCGCTGGCCATTGCCGCGCAGACGCGCCGGCGCAGCATGGACGACCTGATCGCCAACACGCCGGCCGACGGCATGGTCACGGGCATGGGCTCCATCAACGGCGCGCAGTTCGGCCAGGAGCGCTCGCGCGCCGTCGTCATGTCCTATGACGCCACCGTGCTGGCGGGCACCCAGGGCGCGCGCAACCATGCCAAGACCGACCGCATGCTGGGCATTGCGCTGGCCCAGAAGCTGCCCGTGGTGCTGTTCGCCGAAGGCGGCGGCGGGCGGCCCGGTGACACCGACACGCCCGTGGTCGCGGGCCTGCATGTGCACACCTTCGCGGCCTATGCGGCCCTGTCGGGCCAGGTGCCCGTGATCGGCATCACCCATGGCCGCTGCTTCGCGGGCAACGCGGCCCTGCTGGGCTGCAGCGACGTGATCATCGCCACGCGCGCCAGCTGCATCGGCATGGGCGGGCCGGCCATGATCGAGGGCGGCGGGCTGGGCGTCTTCCGGCCCGAACAGATCGGGCCCAGCAGCGTGCAGCATGCCAATGGCGTGATCGACGTGCTGGTCGAGGACGAGGCCGAAGCCGTGGCCGCCGCGCGCCACTACCTGTCCTTCTTCCAGGGCCGCACCACGGAGTGGACCGCGCCCGACACGCGCGCCCTGCGCCATGTGGTGCCCGAGAACCGGCTGCGTGCCTATGACACGCGTGCGGCCATGGCGCATCTGGTGGACGAAGGCAGCCTGCTGATGCTGCGCACGGGCTTTGGCGCAGGCATCCACACGGCGCTGGCGCGCATCGAAGGCCGGCCCGTGGGGCTGATGGCCAACAACCCCTCCCACCTGGGCGGCGCCATCGACGCCGATGCGGCCGACAAGGCCGCGCGCTTCATGCAACTGTGCAATGCCCATGGCCTGCCCATCGTGAGCCTGGTGGACACGCCCGGCTTCATGGTCGGCCCCGAGATCGAGAAGACCGCCCAGGTACGCCATGTCAGCCGCCTGTTCGTCACGGCGGCCAAGCTGCGCGTGCCGTATTTCAGCGTGGTGCTGCGCAAGGGCTACGGCCTGGGGGCCATGGGCATGACGGCCGGCAGCTTCCATGCGCCGGTGTTCAACGTGGCCTGGCCCACGGGCGAGTTCGGCGCCATGGGTCTGGAAGGCGCCGTGCGCCTGGGCTTTCGCAAGGAACTGGAGGCCCTGCCCGAGGGCGCCGAACGCAACGCCCTGTTCGACCGGCTGCTGGCCCAGCAGTACGCCCACGGCGAGGCCATGCACATGGCCGGCACGCTGGAGATCGATGCCGTCATCGACCCCGCCGACACGCGCGCCTGGCTGTCGCGCGGCCTGGCAGGGGCGCGCGTTGCGCCTGCCCAAGCCGGCTTCGTGGACACCTGGTAGGCCCTGAAAACGCCATGGACGGCATGCTAAGCTGGCCGCCTTTCCGACGAACATGATGGCGGGCCTGCAGTGCAGGCCCCGCTGCCTCTGGAGACCCCCCATGCCCGGACTTCTGCCCGATATCGATCCCGACGGCCTGCTCGAATTCTCGGTGGTCTACACCGACCGCGCGCTCAACCACATGTCCAAGCGCTTCGCGGGCGTGATGCAGGACATCCTCACCACGCTGCAGGAGGTCTACCACGCCCACACGGCCGTGCTGGTGCCGGGCAGCGGCACCTTCGGCATGGAGGCCGTGGCGCGCCAGTTCGCCAACCGCGAAAAGGTGCTCATCGTGCGCAATGGCTGGTTCAGCTACCGCTGGACCCAGATCTTCGAGGAAGGCGGCCTGGGCGGTGGCGCCGTGGTCTGCAAGGCGCGTCGCCAGGGACCGGGCAGCCAGGACCCCTGGGCGCCCTGCGCGGCCGAGGACGTGGCCGCCGCCATCCGCACTGAAAAACCCAAGGTCGTGTTCGCCCCCCATGTGGAGACGGCCAGCGGCATCATCCTCAGCGACAGCTACCTGCGCGCCGTGGCCGATGCCGCGCACGAGGTGGGCGCGCTCTTCGTGCTGGACTGCGTGGCCTCGGGCGCCATGTGGGTGGACATGGAAAAGACCGGCGTGGACGTGCTGATCAGCGCGCCGCAAAAGGGCTGGAGCAGCTCGCCGTGCTGCGCCATGGTCATGCTCTCGCAGCGTGCGCGCGAAGCCATCGAGCACACGCAAAGCTCCAGCTTCTCCTGCGACCTCAAGAAGTGGATGCAGATCGCCGAGGGCTACGAAAAGGGCCAGCACGCCTACCACACCACCATGCCCACCGACGCCCTGGTCCGCCTGCGCGACGTGATGCTGGAGACGCGCGCCTACGGCTTCGCCAAGGTGCGCGACGAGCAGATCGCCCTGGGCGCCAAGGTGCGTGCCCTGCTGGAGTCGCGCGGCTTTCCCAGCGTGGCGGCCGAAGGCTGGAAGGCTCCCGGCGTCGTCGTCAGCTACACCACCGACCCCGGCATCCAGAGCGGCAAGAAGTTCATGGAAGCCGGCCTGCAGACCGCCTCGGGCGTGCCCCTGCAGTGCGACGAAGGCCCGGACTTCAAGACCTTCCGCATCGGCCTGTTCGGCCTGGAAAAATGGCACAACGTGGACCGCACCGTCGGCCACATCGCCAAGGCCCTTGACGACATCGGTGTCCCCGCCAAGGCGTGAACCCGCTGCAAACATTGCATTGAAAGAACCCTCATGAACAAGACCCTCACCACCCTGGCCGCCTCCTGCGGCCTGATGCTCGCCGCGATGACCGGCGTGGCTGCCCATGCGGCCGAGCCCGTCACCACGGCCAGCGGCCTGGTCTATGAAAGCCTCAAGGAAGGCACGGGCGCCAGCCCCAAGGCCAGCGACACGGTGCGCGTGCACTACCGCGGCTACTTCCCCGACACGGGCAAGGACTTCGACAGCTCCATCACACGTGGCCAGCCCATCGAGTTCCCCTTGACCGGCGTGATTCCCTGCTGGACCGAAGGCGTGCAGAAGATGAAGGTCGGCGGCAAGGCCAAGCTGACCTGCCCGCCCTCCATCGCCTACGGCAGCCGTGGCGCGGGCAGCGTGATCCCGCCCAACGCCACGCTGAACTTCGAGGTGGAACTGCTGGGCATCAAGTGATGGCCGGCCCGCTGGCCGGGCCAGCCCCCGCTTGATGCAAAGCCGGCCTGCGGGCCGGCTTTTTTACGGTCGTTGAAAGGGATATGCCGTGGATTCACGCAAACCGCTGGACGCGCGCGCCGCCGCGCTGATGCTCATGCTGTGCCTGATCTGGAGCCTGCAGCAGATCCTGCTCAAGGCCACGGCCGATGCCATTGCGCCCACGCTGCAGATCGCGCTGCGCTCGGGCGTGGGCGCCGTACTGGTGTGGCTGTTCATGCGCTGGCTCGGCATGCGCGTGCAGTGGGGCGACGGCAGCTGGCGCCCGGGCCTAGCCGTGGGCACGCTGTTTGCGCTGGAATTTCTGCTGGTGGGCGAGAGCATCAACCACACCTCGGCCGCCCATGTGGTGGTCTTCCTGTATTCCGCTCCCGTGTTCGCGGCGCTGGGCCTGCACTGGAAGCTGCCCTCGGAGCGCCTGGCGCCGCTGCAATGGCTGGGCATCGCACTGGCCTTTGCCGGCATAGCGCTGGCCTTCCTTGGCGGCGGCAAGCCTTCGAAGGCGGGCGGCGCCGCCATGCTGCTGGGCGACCTGCTGGCGCTGGCCGCCGGCGTGGCCTGGGGCGCCACCACGGTGGCCATCCGCACCACGCGGCTGGCATCGCTGCCCGCCGCGCAGACCCTGCTCTACCAACTGGCCACCGGCTTTGCGCTGCTGCTGCCCGCCGCCTTCCTGCTGGGCCAGACCCGCTTCGAGCCCACGCCGCTGGCCTGGGCCGGCCTGGCCTTCCAGTCCGTGCTGGTCTGCTTCGTGAGCTTCCTGGTCTGGTTCTGGCTGCTCACGCAATACCTGGCCTCGCGCCTGGGCGTGTTCTCGTTCATGACGCCCATCTTCGGCGTGGTCTTCGGTGCCTGGCTGCTCAGCGAGCCCATCGAGCCCAACTTCCTGGCCGGGGCACTGATGGTGCTGGCCGGGGTGCTGCTGGTGAGCGGGTATGGGTGGCTGATGTCGCTCAGGCGGTGAGGCCAGGGATCAGGCCGGCCGGGGTAGCGGATCCGTGCCCTCGTTGAGCACGGAAAGATAGCGCCGATAGCTGAAGACCCGGCCTCGCTTGCGGCCGGTCACTTCCTCGATGATGCCCAGGCGCTGCAAGTCGGCGAGCGCCGTGTTGACGGTGGGCGAGGACAGTCCTGTCTGCCGGACCAGTTGGTTCGACGTCAGGAAGGGGTTGAGCTGGAACAGGTCGTGGATGCGCAGTGTGGAGTTGGCGCGCTCGCCTTCGGTCGCGATGCGCTCGCGGTCCTGCCTGAACAGGTCGACGATATGGGTGGCGGCCTCGAAGGCCTGGTTCGCGGTCTGTGCCACGCCGGTGAGAAAGAAGTCGAGCCAGGCTTCCCAATTGCCGTTCTCGCGCACTTCCTGGAGCAGCCGGTAGTACTCGGCCCGGTGCGTCTTGAGAAAAAGGCTGAGGTAGAGCAGCGGCTTGTTCAGCACGCCGTTGATGCAGAGATACAGCGTGACCAGCAGGCGACCGATGCGGCCATTGCCATCGAGGAACGGATGCAGTGTCTCGAATTGCACGTGCAGCAGGCCCGCCTTGATGAGGGCGGGCAGGCGGGAGGCATCTTCGTGCATGAAGCGTTCAAAGGCGTCGAGGCAGGGGCCGAGCTCGTTGACGGGCGGCGGCACGAACAAGGCGTTGCCTGGACGCGTGCCGCCAATCCAGTTCTGCGAGCGCCGGAACTCGCCGGGGCTTTTGGTGCCGCCGCGTGCGCTTTGCAACAGCCGGCCATGCATCTCGCGGATCAGGCGCAGTGACAGCGGCAGGTCCCGCAGGCGCTCCAGTCCGTACATCATCGCGTCCACATAGTTCGAAACTTCGCGGATGTCGTCGATGGGCTGGCCCGCCTGGGCCTCGGCTTCGAAGCGCAGCAGGTCCGACAGCGTCGATTGCGTGCCCTCGATCTGCGAAGAAAGCACGGCCTCCTTGCGCACGTACATGTAGAGGAACAGCTCCTGGCGGGGCAGCAGCATGGTGATGCCATCGAGCCGTCCCAGCGCACGCTCGGCAAGGCTGAGCTTTTCCAGGAGCGCGAGCACATCGATGGCCGGCTCCGGCGGAAGCGGTGGCGGCACGAAGGCGCGCACCTTTTCGCCCGCTGCGGATGTCTCGATGAAGCGGCCAAGCCGCTGGCTGGTAGGGGAATCGGGCATGGGCTGACTATGGCTTCGGACGCTTATTTAAGCAAATGCGGTTTTTCTTAAATAACGAGAGCGCCAAGTTAAGCAGACTTAAATAAGCCTTCGTCTCAAGGCGGCGGGCCGGCCGCATGATCCCTCATGCCAGTCCCAGCCGCCGCGCCAGCCGCTGCAGGTTGGCGCGGTCCATCTGCAGCTCGCGTGCGGCGGCGGCCCAGCTGCCTTGGTGGCGCTGCAGGCTGGCGTCGATCAGATGGCGCTCGTAGCTCTCCACGGCTTCGCGCAGGCCTTGGGGGTTGGCGCCGGGCGATGCGGCCTGTGGGAGGGGCAGGGACGGGGTGGCCGTCGCCGGGGGCTGAGCGTCATCCCGGAGATCGGCCTGGCCCAGCGTGACCATGCGAGCCCGGCCACCGGCTGGAGCGGCAAAGGGCGCACGGCTCAGAGCCCGCAGCACGCCGCGGCTGATGAGGTGCTCCAGCTCCCGGACATTGCCGGGCCAGTCCTGGGCGAGCAAGGCCGATTGCGCGGCGGGGTGCAGGCGCAGGCCGCCCAGGCCCAGGCGCGAACGGTTTTCCTCGAGGAAGAAGCCGGCCAGCATCAGCACGTCGCTGTCGCGCTCGCGCAGCGCGGGCACGCGCAGCGGGTACACGCTCAGGCGGTGGAAGAAATCGGCGCGCATGCGGCCTGCCGCCACCTCGGCGGCCAGGTCGCGGTTGGTGGCGGCGATCACGCGCACGTCCACATGGTGCTCGCGGTCCGAGCCCAGGCGCTGCAGCTGGCCGCTTTGCAGCACGCGCAGCAGCTTGGCCTGCACGGGCAGGGACAGCTCGCCCACTTCGTCCAGGAACAGCGTGCCCTGGTCGGCCTGCTCGAACTTGCCGCTGCGCTCGGACAGCGCGCCCGTGAAGGCGCCGCGCACATGGCCGAACAGCTCGCTTTCGACCAGGTTGTCGGGCAGGGCCGCGCAGTTGATGCTGACCAGCGCCCGGCCTGCACGCGCCGACTGCGCATGCACGGCCTGGGCCACCAGTTCCTTGCCCGTGCCGGTCTCGCCCGTGATCAGCACGTTGAGGTCGCTGGCCGCGACCAGGGCGATGTCCTTTTGCAGCGCGCGCATGGCCGGGCTCTGGCCGATCAGCGGACGCGATGACTCGCCCCCCGGGGCGGCGCCGGGCGCGGGCAGGGCGCGCGCACTGCGCGCCAACCGGCGCAGCCGCTCGGCCGTGGTCACGGTGGCCGCCGCCAGGTTGCTGAAGGCCTGCAGCGCCGCCAGCGCGGCCGGGTCGGCAAAGCGCCCCGGGTCCAGCGCGTCCAGCGTGAGAAGGCCCCAGGGCAGGCCGCCCGTCTGCAGCACGCAGCCCATGCAGTCGTGCACCTCCAGCGGCCCGTGGCCCTGGGCCACCAGGCCGTCATAGGGGTCGGGCAGCGGGCTGTCGGGCGCAAAGCGCATGGCCTGGCCCGCCGCCAGCAGCTGGGCAAAGCGCGGGTGCTCGGCAATGCGAAAGCGCCGGCCCAGCGCATCGGGCACCAGGCCATCGATGGCCACGGGCCGCAGCCACTCGCCCTCCAGCCGCAGCAGGGCGGCGGCATCGGCCGGCAGCACGGCGCGCAGGGCTGCCAGCAGGCGGCGAAAGCGCTCGCGCTCGGGCAGGTCCTGGGCCAGGTCGGCCACCAGAGGGGTCAGGGCATGCAGGGCGGTGGATGTGGTCATAAAGACTGCGATAGCTGTCAAAAAGACTCGATTTGATGAAGGTCATATTGACGCATGAAACGCCAAACCCTTGTTCTGCAAGGGCGGCAGTCCTGGCACGGCACTTGCCTTTGTCAAGGCATGCCGGGCATCGCACCGGGCATGCCCGTCCCCGTACCCAAGGAGTTTCCCGTGCTGACCGACCGCCAACGTGCCATCGTCCAATCCACCGTCCCGCTGCTTGAAACCGGCGGCGAGGCTTTGATCACCCACTTCTACCAGACCATGCTGGGCGAGTACCCCGAGGTGCGCGCCCTGTTCAGCATGGCCCACCAGCAAAGCGGTGCCCAGCCGCGTGCCCTGGCCTATAGCGTGCTCATGTACGCCAAGCACATCGACCGGCTCGAAGCCCTGGGCGATCTGCCCGCGCAGATCATCAACAAGCACGTTGCGCTGCAGGTGCAGCCCGAGCACTACCCCATCGTCGGCACCTGCCTGCTGCGCGCCATCCGCGAAGTGCTGGGCGCCGAGATCGCCACCGACGAGGTCATCGATGCCTGGGGCGCCGCCTACCAGCAGCTGGCCGACATCCTGATCGGCGCCGAACGCCAGGCCTATGACCGCACGGCGGCGGCCGAGGGCGGCTGGCGCGGCGAGCGCGCCTTCGTGGTCGAGGACAAGGTGGCGGAAAGCGCCGAGATCACCTCGTTCTACCTGGTGCCGGCCGATGGCGGCCCCGTGATCGCCCACCAGCCCGGCCAGTACATCGGCCTGCGCCTGGTGGTGGACGGGCAGGAGCAGCGGCGCAACTACTCGCTGTCCGCGCCCGCCGATGGCCGCAGCCTGCGCATCAGCGTCAAGCGCGAGGCAGGTGGCAAGGTCTCCAACTTCCTGCACGACCGGGTCCGCGTCGGCGACACGCTGCAGCTGTTCCCGCCCGCAGGCCACTTCACGCTGCAGCCCGGCGAGCGTCCGCTGGTGCTGATCAGCGGGGGCGTGGGCATCACGCCGACCCTGCCCATGCTGGATGCGGCCTTGCCCAGCAAGCGTCCCGTGGTCTTCATCCACTGCGCGCGTGAGCGCGGTGTTCATGCCTTCCGTGAACGTGTGGATGCGCTGGCCGCAGTGCATCCGCAGCTCAGCCGGTACTACTGCTATGACCGGGTGGATGAGGGCGATGAGGCCGATGCGCAGGGGCTGCTGACCGCCCGGCAGTTGGGTGAGTGGCTGCCTTCAGTGGATGCCGATGTGTATTTCCTGGGGCCCCGGCCGTTCATGCGGTCGGTGAAGGAGTCGTTGCGTGTGCTGGGGGTGCCGGAAGGGCAGGTCCGCTATGAATTCTTTGGGCCGGCGGAGGCGTTGGCCTGATTTGCCGTCGATTCGCTCGGGTCCCCTGGCCTGAGTGGCGGAGCAGGGGCCGGGCCTTGGCCCGCCGTGCATCGGGCGATCAGCCCTGCACGGCCCACATGCCCTGGTTGTCCGACACCCACTCCCCAAACGCCTGTGCGGGCAAGGGCTTGCTGCACAGATAGCCCTGGAAGAAGTCGCACCCCTTGCCGCGCAGGAATGCCAGTTGCTCGGCCGTCTCCACGCCCTCGGCCAGAACCTTGAGCCCCATGGCATGCCCCAGCGCGATCACCGACCCGCTGATGGCCATGTCGTCCGCGCTGTGCGGAATATCGCGGATGAAGCCCTGGTCGATCTTGAGCAGGTCCAGCGGAAAGCGCTTGAGGTGGGCCAGCGAGGAATAGCCGGTGCCGAAGTCGTCGATGGCCAGCCGCAGGCCCTGGGCGCGCAGGCGGCGCATGACGGCCAGGGCCTCCTCGGGGCGCTCGGCCAGGGCGCTTTCGGTGATTTCCAGCTCCAGGCAGTGCGGGGCGAAGCCCGTGGCGGCCAGCGCGTCGGCGGTGGCGCCGGCGATGTCGGTCAGCAGGAACTGGTGCAGCGAGACATTGACCGCGATGGTCATCTCGGGCAGGCCCTGATCGCGCCAGCGCCGGCCCTGGGCGCAGGCCTCGCGCAGCACCCACAGGCCCAGCGCGCCGATGACACCCGAGCTTTCGGCCACGGGAATGAAGCGGGCCGGGGAGATGAGGCCCTCGTCCGGGTCCAGCCAGCGCACCAGGGCCTCGGCGCCCACCAGGCGGCCCGTGGCCAGGTCGATCTGGGGCTGGAAGTACAGGCGCAGGTGGCCCAGGTCTATGGCCTGCCGCAGCCGTGCCTCCATGGCCAGGCGCTCGCGCGCGGCCGAGGTCATGTCTTCCTCGAAGAAGCACCAGGCACGGCCGCTGCGCGACTTGGCGCCGTAGACGGCGGCGTGCGCGCCCTGCAGCAGGTCCTGGGCATTGCCGGCGTGGGAGGGATACATGCAGATGCCCACGCTGACGCCGGCCATGACGGACAGGCCGTCGGGCGAGCTCCAGGGCTGGCCGGCCGCCGCGATCAGTTGCCGTGCACGGGCGATGGCGTCGCCGCGCTCGCTCATGCCCTTGCACAGCACGGCCAGTTCGTCACCGGCCATGCGACCTATGAGGTCCTGGGGTCCCAGGGAGTCGTGCACACGGGCGGCGATGTGGCGCAGCACCTGGTCGCCAATGGCGTGGCCGTAGCTGTCGTTGACGTCCTTGAAGCGATCGATGTTCAGCAGCATCACGGCCAGCGTGCCCTGCTCGGCGGCCGCCTCGGCCACGGCGTCTTCCAGCAGCGCTGTGAAGCGCACGCTGTTGGGCAGGCCGGTGAGCATGTCGCGGTGGGCCAGGAATTCGAGCTGGGCCTCGCGCGCCTTCTCGGCCGAGATGTCGGTGAACATGCACACGTAGTGCGTGACCTTGCCCTGTGCGTCCTTGACGGCGCTGAGCGACATGCGCTCGGGGAAGACCTCGCCGTTCTTGCGGCGGTTCCAGATTTCGCCCTGCCAGTGGCCCGTGGCCTGCATGCTGTCCCACATGGCCTCGTAGAAGGCCTTGTCATGGCGGCCGGACTTGAACATGCGCGGGGTCTTGCCCAGCATCTCCTGCTCGGTATAGCCCAGCAGCCGCGTGAAGGCGCTGTTGACCGAGAGGATGCGGCTGCGCGCGTCGGTGACGACCACGCCCTCCATGGTGTTGTCCACCACGGCGGTGGCCAGGCGCTGGCGTTCGTCGGCCTCCCGCCCGGCGGCCATCGCGGCATGGGCAGTGCGCTCTCCACGGCGCATGCGCCACAGCAGCCAGCCGCCGCCCACGGCCGTGACCAGCACCAGGGTCACCGAGGACAGCATGCGCCGCTGCGCCGCCGCCTCGGGCGGAATCTGCAGGTGCGCCAGCAGCCATTCCACGCCCCAGAGCCACAGCAGACCTGCGCACACGTACAGGGTCATTGCGCCCCAGAGCGGTATTCGGGGCTGCTCTCCCTGATCTTGCATGTGGTTCCTCAGAACGTTCCCAGAACGTGTGACTTGCGCAGGGTCGTGTCCATGCTGCGACAATTGCGCCGCTATGACCCAAGCCTATATTCTTACCCTTTCGTGCCCCGACCGGCTCGGTCTGGTACATGCCGTCTCGGGCTTTCTGCTCGAGCAAGGCGGCAACATCGAAGAGGCCGCGCAGTATAACGACCCGGCCACCGGACTGTTCTTCATGCGCGTGCAATTTGCCTGCAACGGCTGCGATCCCGCGGCTCTGAGGGCGGCCCTGGCCGACCTGGGCGGCCAGTACCAGATGAAGTGGCGCCTGCACACCAAGGCAGAAGCCATGAAGACCGTGCTCATGGTCAGCAAGGAAGGCCACTGCCTCAACGACCTGCTGTTTCGCTGGAAGAGCGGCCTGCTGCCGGTGGACATCCGCGCCATCATCAGCAACCACCGCGAGTTCTACCAGCTGGCGGCCAGCTACAACATCCCCTTCCACCACATCCCCGTCACGGCTGCCACCAAGGCCCAGGCTGAGGCAAAGCAGTTCGAGATCATCGAGGCCGAAGGCGCCGAACTCGTGGTGCTGGCGCGCTACATGCAGGTGCTGTCCAACGACCTGTGCACCAAGCTGGCGGGCCGCGCGATCAATATCCACCACAGTTTCCTGCCCAGCTTCAAGGGCGCCAAGCCCTACTACCAGGCCCATGACCGCGGCGTGAAGCTGATCGGCGCCACGGCCCACTATGTGACGGCCGACCTGGACGAGGGCCCGATCATCGAGCAGGACGTGGCCCGCGCCGACCACACCGACACCGTGGAGGACCTCACGGCCCGCGGCCGCGACACCGAGAGCCAGGTGCTGGCCCGCGCCGTCAAGTGGCACAGCGAGCACCGCGTCATCCTCAACGGCCACAAGACCGTGGTCTTCCGCTGAAGCCGGCTCCCGGCCGCCCATGGCGAACGTGACCCTTGCCGCCGGCAGCGGCTTTGCCCCGCCCGGCAGCGGCGCCCGCCGCATCCCGCCCATACAGTGCCTGCTCACTTTCGAGGCGCTGGCGCGGCTGCGCAGCGTGACGCAGACGGCCGAGGAGCTGTGCGTCACGCCCAGCGCCGTCAGCCACCGCGTGCGCCAGCTCGAGCAGATCCTGGGCACGCGGCTGTTCGGCCGCTCGGACTTTTCGCTCACCACCGAAGGCAGCGCCTACCTGTCCCACGTGCGCGAGGGCCTGGGCGCGCTGCAGCGCTTTCCGGGCGAGGTGACGGCACCGGGCCGCCGCAGGCTCAAGCTCGCCGTCACGCCCACCTTTGCGCGCGTGATCCTGATCCCGCGCCTGCGCCAGTTCACGGAAACCTATCCCGAGATCGACATCGCCCTGCAGGTCTCCATCCCGCTGCTGGACGTGGTGGCCGAGGATGCCGACCTGATGGTGCGCTTCGGCCCCGGCCACTACGCCGATGTGGAGCACATCGAGCTGGCGCGCGACGTGGTCACGCCGCTGGCCTCGCCGGCCTTCATCCGCGAGCACGGCCCCTTCGAGCAGCCCCAGGACCTGGAAGGCATGCCCCTGCTGCGCAGCCCGCTGGAGCCCTGGCGCACCTGGTTCGGCGCCACCGGCCTGGACTGGCCCGAGCCGCACGAGGGCTCGCAGTTCAACGACATCGGCCTGATGTGCGACGCGGCCTCGGCCGGCATGGGCATCGCCCTGGTGCGCCACAAGCTGGGTGCGCCCTGGCTGGACAACGGCACCCTGGTGCGCCTGTTCGACGTGGACACGGCCAGCCCCCATGCCCACTACCTGTGCTGGCGTACCGGCACCATGGACCGCTGGGAATGCGCGGCCTTTGCTGAATGGTTGAAGAGGGCGATGGCCTGCTGAGGCGCCCATAACTGATTTCGCGGATTTCACGCACCGTTGCAATAAACATCAGCGCAGCCCCGCTGCACAAAGACGGCGGCATCGCCTAAAGTCAGGCTCCATGACTTCCGCCAGCTCCCCAGCCAGCCTCGCTCCCGGCGCCATGGCGTCGGCCGCCGCCGATGCGGCCCACCAGCAGCCCACAGTCTCCGAGCGCGCACGGCGCCAGGCCGAGGTCGTGGCCGCGCTGGCCCGCCATGTGCCCGCCCACGCCCTGCTGTGGAATGCCGAGGACACCACGCCCTATGAATGCGACGGCCTCACGGCCTACCGCCAGCGCCCGCTGGTGGTCTGCCTGCCCGAGACCGAGGCCCAGGTCCAGGCCGTGCTGCGAGCCTGCCACGCCATCCAGGTGCCCGTGATCGCGCGCGGCGCGGGCACCGGGTTGTCGGGCGGTGCCTTGCCCCATCCCATGGGCGTGACGCTGTCGCTGGCCAAGTTCAACAAGATCCTCCAGGTCGATGCGGCCAGCCGCACGGCCGTGGTGCAGTGCGGCGTGCGCAACCTGGCCATCAGCGAGGCCGCCGCGCCCTTCGGCCTGTACTACGCGCCCGATCCCAGCAGCCAGATCGCCTGCACCATCGGCGGCAACGTGGCCGAGAACTCGGGCGGCGTGCACTGCCTCAAGTACGGGCTGACGGTGCACAACGTGCTCAAGGTGCGCGGCTTCACCGTGGAGGGCGAGCCGGTGGAGTTCGGCTCCACGGCGCTGGACACGCCGGGCTTCGACCTGCTGGCCATCCTGGTCGGCAGCGAGGGCATGCTGGCCGTGACCACCGAAGTCACCGTGCGCCTGATCCCCAAGCCCCAGCTGGCGCGCTGCATCATGGCCAGCTTCGACGATGTGCGCAAGGCCGGCGACGCCGTGGCCGCCGTGATTGCGGCCGGCATCATCCCGGCCGGGCTGGAGATGATGGACAAGCCCATGACGGCCGCCGTCGAGGACTTCGTCAAGGCCGGCTACGACCTCACGGCCGAGGCCATCTTGCTGTGCGAGAGCGACGGCACGCCCGAGGAAGTCGAGGAAGAGATCGCCCACATGAGCGAGGTGCTGCGCGGCGCCGGGGCCACGGCCATCACCGTCAGCGAGAGCGAGGCCGAGCGCCTGCGCTTCTGGAGCGGGCGCAAGAACGCCTTTCCCGCCAGCGGGCGCATCAGCCCCGACTACATGTGCATGGACTCCACCATCCCGCGCAAGCGCCTGGCCGACATCCTGCTGGCCATCCAGGAGATGGAAAAGAAATACGGCCTGCGCTGCGCCAACGTCTTCCACGCGGGCGACGGCAACCTGCACCCGCTGATCCTGTTCGATGCCAACGACCCCGACGAGCTGCACCGCTGCGAGCTGTTCGGCGCCGACATCCTGGAGACCAGCGTGGCCATGGGCGGCACGGTCACGGGCGAGCATGGCGTGGGCGTGGAAAAGCTCAACTCCATGTGCACCCAGTTCACCACGGCCGAGAACGACCAGATGTTCGCGCTCAAGGCCGCCTTCGACCCGCAGGCCCTGCTCAACCCCGGCAAGGTGATTCCCACGCTCAACCGCTGCGCCGAGTACGGAAAGATGCTGGTGCGCGGCGGCCAGATCTCACACCCGGACCTGCCGAGATTCTGAGGCGCCGTGCAACGGGCGCGGTGCAACCGGCTCCGTGCAAAGAGCACTGTGCAACGACCACCATGCAACCCGCTGGTCACGGCTGCTGCAGGCAGCGCAGCCACAGCCCGTCGAGTGCGCGGGCCAGCGCAGCTTCCTGCCGGGGCACGGCCAGGTCCTCCGCGAGGTCTTCGATCATGGCCTCCAGTGGTACGGCATGGGACAGGGTGCGCATGCCGCATTCCATCGCCAAGGCGGTGTCCAGGTAGACCACGCGCGCACCGGCCACGCTCCAGCGCGTGAGTTCGCGCACACGGCCGACCTGGTTCAGCCGCAGGCGCATGGCCTCCAGCCGCTCGGCCAGGGATCTGCGGATGCGCTCCCCTGTCTCGGGCCGGTCCTCCTCCAGTCTGCGCAGCGCCGCCTCCTGCTGCTCTAGCGTGCGCTCCAGTGCCCGCAGAGCCGCCTCGCGCCCCAGCCGTGCCTCGTCGTAGCGCGGCAGGGCTGCACGCATGCGCTCCAGCGTCTGCTGGCGTTCGCGTGCGTAGACCGGCTCGGCGGGGCGCCCGGAACGCACGCAAGCGTCGGCGGCCAGCACCAGCCGCTGCGGAGCTGCTTCGGCGCCCAGCCCTTGCGGACGGAAGCTGCGGCAGTCTGTCATTTCCTCCAGCATGCGCAGGTCTTCCAGGTGCAGGCGCATGCGTTCCGCGTCCTTCTGCGCCTCAAGCCGATGGCGGCCCAGCATCTCCTGGCGCTGGCGCTCCAGCATCAGCAATTCGCGCCAGCCGCCACGCAGCCGGGCCTCGAACCGCGCCTGCTCGCCATCGGCCGCTTGCTGCAGCTGCTCGGCATCCTGGCGCAGACGCAGCTGCAGGTATCCATGCGTGCCTGATCTCTCGCAGGTGTACTCGACGATGCGCCCGCCGCTTCCATCGCCCACGCTGCGCCATGCACTGCGCGCGCATGCGTTCCTCTCCTGGAGCACCTGGCCTATCGAAACCCCCGATGCACCGCCCCAGGACGCGGCCCGCACCGCCAGGACATCACCGTCGTCACCGCCGCAACCGCCCAGCACCAGTACAAGGCTCGAGGGCAGCAGCCACACTCGTTGCCAACGCATTTGCTCCCCCGTGCATGTGATTTCCAGATCGATGGTTGATATTAACTATCAATCAAAAAGAGATGTGATTTTTATCAATACTCACATCTCAATCAGACCAATCCCATAGCGTTCGCGCATGCAGGATGCAAAGCAGCGGTTTGCTCAAAAATTACGTGATTCAATGCAGGCCCAGGGCTATGAAGCCAGGCCTGCCGTGCTGGAGCACGAGTTCAATTCCCGTTTCTGGGGCAAGCCCATGTCCCAGCACGGCGTGCGCCTTTGGCTGGTCGGCAAGACCATGCCCAACGCCAAGAAGCTCGCTGCGCTGGCCGACTGGCTGCAGGTGCCGCTGGAGGAGTTCCTGCGCTCGCCGCAGCAGGTTCGCGAGGTGCGCGAGCCCAAGAGCGCCTGGTCCGCAGGCCTGGGCTACGAGGACAACGAGCTGTTCAAGATCTACCTGCGCCTTCCCGTGCCCAAGCGCCGGCTGGCGCGCGACGTGATCCTGGCCATTGCGCGCGCCCATGATGCCGAGGAAGCGGAACGCGCCGCAGGCTCGTAGCCAGGCGGCGCGTCGGGTTTGCATTGATCCGGCACCTGCGGGGCACGGGCCCCGCCTGCGCATCAGCCACCCATGGCACGCTGGCGTGCATCGCGCTGGGCGGGCGTTTCGTTGATCAGTTCATTGATCACTTCCTGGCGTGTCTTGCCCGCGCCGGTCTGCGGCGCGGGAGCCGGATAGACGCTGGCATTGAAGCGCGAAGTGCCGCCCTGGCGCACGGCTGCCTCGGCGTCGGCAATCACCTGGGCGCGTGTCTTGCTGCTCTTGAAATGCTCGGGGTGGACGACGGCGCCCGCCTCGTTGTTGGCCGGGTGGATGTATCCGGCCGCCGATGCCATGCCGGGCAGCAGCAGCGCTGCCGATGCGGCCAGGCCGGCGATGAGGGTGGCGGGGGTGAAGCGGCGTTGCGACATGATGTGATTCCTTTCAGGCACGTTGGTAATTCGTTCTCCCCACGCCCCGCGATGCGGAACGCCGAGGAGAGGACTCCAATGTAGAAATCACGTGCCCACACCAGCCCCACAGGATGGTGACATTGCTGTCATACAACCGACATACGCCAAAAGCATCCCAAAAAAAAAGGCCACGGGCATTCCGTGGCCTTCGTGGAGCGGCTTGGCCGTCAGGCGGCCACGGCGCCCTTGCCCTCGCTGTCGGGCTGTCCCTCCTGCCCTTGCATTCCCTCCGACGGATCGTTGCGATGCACCAGCCGGTACAGCAGCGGCAGCACCAGCAAGGTCAGCAGCGTGGACGACAGGATGCCGCCGATCACCACCGTGGCCAGCGGCCGCTGCACCTCGGCGCCCGTGCCCGTGGCAATCGCCATGGGCACGAAGCCCAGCGAGGCGACCAGGGCCGTCATCAGCACGGGGCGCAGCCGGGTGAGCGCGCCCTCGGTCACGGCGTCGGGCACGCTGGCGCCCTGTTCGCGCAAGGTTCTGATCCAGGAGATCATGACCAGGCCGTTGAGCACGGCCACGCCCGACAGCGCGATGAAGCCCACCGCCGCCGAGATGGACAGCGGTATGTCGCGCAGCCACAGCGCCAGGATGCCGCCCGTGAGCGCGAACGGAATGCCCGTGAAGACCACCAGCCCGTCGCGCACATTGCCGAACATGGCGAACAGCAGCACGAAGACCATGAGCAGCGCCACGGGCACGACGATCTGCAGGCGGCGCGTGGCCGACTCCAGGTTCTCGAAGGTGCCGCCCCAGCGCGTCCAGTAGCCGGGCGGCAGCGACAGGCCTTGCAGCTTTTGCTGTGCCTCGCCCACGAAGGAGCCCATGTCGCGCCCGCGCACATTGGCGCTGACCACGATGCGGCGCTTGCCGTCTTCGCGGCTGACCTGGTTGGGGCCGGGCGCGGTCTCGAACGTGGCCACGGCCGACAGCGGCACGAAGCCGATGCGCCCGTCCGCCCCGCGCGGCAGGGCGATGGGCAGGCGGCTCAGGGCCTGCAGGTCGTTGCGCACGGCGTCCGGCAGGCGCACCTGGATGTCGAAGCGCCGGTCGCCCTGGAATACCGTGCCCGCCTCGGTGCCGCCCATGGCGGTGCTGATGGCGTCCTGCACATCGCCCATGTTCAGGCCGTAGCGCGAGGCCTTTTCGCGGTCGATCTGCACGGTGAGCATGGGCAGGCCCGTGGTCTGCTCGACCTTGACCTCGGAGGCGCCCGAAATCTGCTGCAGCATGCCGGCCACGGTCTGGGCGCTTTTCTCCAGCACGGCCATGTCGTCGCCGAAGATCTTCACGGCCACGTCGCTGCGCACGCCCGAGATCAGCTCGTTGAAGCGCAGCTGGATGGGCTGGGAGAACTCGTAGTTGTTGCCAGGGATGCGGTCCACCGACGCCTGCACGGCGGCCAGCAGCTCATCGCGCGGGCGCGCCGGGTCGGGCCACTCGCTGCGGGCTTTCAGCATGATGTAGCCGTCGGAGATGTTGGGCGGCATGGGGTCGGAGGCGATCTCGGCCGTGCCGGTGCGCGCGAACACGCGGTCGATCTCGGGGAACTCCTTCTTGAGCGCCTTCTCGATCTGCATCTGCATTTCCAGCGACTGCGTAAGGCTGGTGCCGGGGATGCGCAGCGCCTGGATGGCGAAGTCCCCCTCGTTGAGGTTGGGCGCGAACTCGCTGCCCAGGCGCGTGGCCAGCAGCAGGCTCAGCGCCACGGCCACGGCGGCGGCCGTGAGCACCACGGCGGGCGCGGCCATGACGCGCGCCAGCACGGGCGCATAGCCGCGGCGCGCCCAGCCCATGAGGCGGTTTTCCTTCTCGGCCACCTTGTCGCCCATGAACAGCGCAATCGCCGCCGGGATGAAGGTGATGGACAGCAGCATGGCGCCGGCCAGCGCGATGACCACCGTCAGCGCCATGGGATGGAACATCTTGCCCTCCACGCCCGTGAGCGCGAAGATGGGCAGGTAGACCACCATGATGATGAGCTGGCCGAACAGCAGCGGGCGGCGCGCTTCCTTCGCGGCGGCGAAGACTTCATGGAAGCGTTCGCTGCGCGTCAGCGACCTTCCGCGCGCCTCCTGCGCATGGGCCAGGCGGCGCACGCAGTTCTCCACGATGACCACGGCCCCGTCGATGATGATGCCGAAGTCCAGCGCCCCCAGGCTCATGAGGTTGGCGCTGACCTTGTAGTGCACCATGCCCGTGAAGGTGAACAGCATGGACAGCGGGATGATCAGCGCCGTGATCAGCGCCGCGCGCAGGTTGCCCAGGAACAGGAAGAGGATGACCACCACCAGGGCCGCGCCCTCCACCAGGTTCTTCTTGACCGTGGCGATGGCCTTGTCCACCAGGTTGGTGCGGTCGTAGACGGTGATGGCCTTGACGCCCGGGGGCAGGCCCCGGTTGATCTCGGCCATGCGCTGGTCCACGGCGCGCGAGACGGTGCGGCTGTTCTCGCCGATCAGCATGAACACCGTGCCCAGCACCACCTCGCGGCCGTTGTCGGTGGCCGCGCCCGTGCGCAGCTCCTGGCCCAGCCCTACCTCGGCCAGGTCGCGGATGCGGATGGGCTGGCCCTGGGCCGAGCCCACGATGACCTCGCGGATGTCGGCGATGCCGCCGACCTGGCCCGGCGCGCGGATCAGGTACTGCTCGCCCTGGCGCTCGATATAGCCCGCACCCACGTTGCTGTTGTTGCGCTGCAGGGCGGTGACGATGTCGGCCAGCGTGAAGCCGTAGGCCGCCAGCTTCTCGGGCGCTGGCGCCACCAGGTACTCCTTGGCGTAGCCGCCGATGGAGTTGATCTCGGTGACGCCGGGCACGTTGCGCAGCTGCGGCTTGATGACCCAGTCCTGGATCTCGCGCAGGTCCATGGGGGTGTAGGGCGTGCCGTCGGGCTTTTTCGCATCGTCCTCGGCCTCCACGGTCCACAGGTAGATCTCGCCCAGGCCCGTGGAGATGGGGCCCAGCGTGGGCGTGATGCCGGCAGGCAGGCTGTCGCGCGCCTGCTGTATGCGCTCGCCCACCAGCTGCCGCGCGAAGTAGATGTCCGTGCCGTCCTTGAACACCACGGTGACCTGGGACAGGCCGTAGCGCGACAGCGAGCGCGTCTGCTCCAGATGGGGCAGGCCGGCCATCACCGTCTCTATGGGATAGGTGACGCGCTGCTCGGTCTCCAGCGGCGAGTAGCCGCTGGCCTGGGTGTTGATCTGCACCTGGACATTGGTGATGTCGGGCACGGCGTCGATGGGCAGGCGCTGGTAGTTGTAGATGCCAAGGCCCGCCATGGCCAGCACGGCCAGCAGGACCAGCCAGCGCTGCTCTATGGCGAATCGGATGATGCGTTCAAACATGGACTCTCCGATCAGTGGCTGTGTTCAGCGCTGGCCTTGCCCAGCTCGGCCTTGAGCATGAAGCTGCCCTCGGCCACGTAGGATTGGCCGGGCTTGAGGCCTTCGAGCACCTCTGTGGCCTTGCCGTCGCTGCGGCCCACGCGCACGGGCTGGGCGCGGAAACCGCCCTGCACGGGCACGAAGACCACGGTCTGCTGCTCCATCTTCTGCAGTGCCTGCGCTGCCACGGCCAGCGGCGCCTGCCGGGACGATGCCGTCAGCTCCACATTCACGAACAGGCCCGGGCGCCACACGCCGTCGGGGTTGGGCAGGGTGATGCGCGCGGGGGCCGTGCGCGTGTCCTGGCCGATCAGTGCGCCCACATAGGCCACCTCGCCCGTGGCCGAGGAGTCGAAGGCCGTGGCGCGCACCGTGGCCTTCTCGCCCACGCGCACGGCGGGCAGGTCGGGCGCGGCCACGCGCATCTCGGCCCAGACGCTGCGCAGGTCGGAGATGGTGAAGACCTGAGTGGTGTCCTGCACGGCCTCGCCCACGGACAGGTGCTTTTCCACGATCACGCCGTCAAACGGCGCGCGCAGCTCGAAGCGGTTGAGCCCGCCCGCACCACCGCCGGCACCGGCGCCCGTGGCGGCCAGCTTCTGCTGGGCGTTGGAGACGGCGATCTCGGCCTCGCGCAGTGCCTGGCGCGCCTGCAGGTAGTCCTGCTCGGCCGAGACCTTTTCCTCCCACAGCTGCTTTTCACGTGCGTAGGTGGTGCGGGCCAGCTCCAGGCGCTTGCTGGCGGCCAGCAGTTCGCTGCGCTGCTCGGACACGGCGGCGCTGCTGAGCACGGCCAGCAGCTGGCCCTTCTTCACGTTCTGGCCCAGGTTGGCGGGAACGCTCTCGGCAATGCCGGCCACGCGCGGCACGACGTGGGCCGTGCGGTCTTCGTTGAAGCGGATCTCCCCGGGCAGTTGCAGCACGGAGCGCACGGTGGCCGGACCGGCCTCGGCCAGGCGCACGCCGGCCGCCTGCATGCGCTGCGCGTCCATGGCGATCAGGCCTTCGTCGTCGCCATGGCCGGCTTCTGCAGCCGGTTTGGCGGCAGGTTGGGCCGCAGGCTTGGCCTCGGCTTTTTCCGCCTTGGAGTCTTCATGGTGTTCATCGTCGGCATGGCCTTCGTCGTGCTTGTGGCCATCGGCCGCTGCGGCGGCGGTGGCACCGTGGTGCTCGCCATCGGCATGGCCTGCGGCCTCGCTGTGGCCGTGGCCATGGCTGTCGGCCTTGGCAGCGCCTGGCGTGCCGCTGCGCAGGATCAGCGTGGCGGCCAGCGCGCCCAGGGCCAGGATGACGGCAATGGCCACGAGGGTGCGGCGCGGTCCGAGGGGGGAGGAGGAGGGCTTGGTGTTCATGGTCTGGATGCAATCAGGTTGCTATCGGAATCAGAGGCCGGATTCGGTGCCCAGCAGGCGGTCGATGTCGGCGGCGGCGCGGTGGGTGGCCAGCAGCTGGTCCAGGTACTGGCTGCGCGCCTCGGACCAGGTGCGTTGTGCGTCCAGCACGTCGAGGTAGCCGAACTTGCCCAGCGCAAACCCGCGCGAGGCCAGCTCGTAGGCCGTGCGCGCCGTGGGCAGCACCTCCTCGGCCAGCTGGCGCGCCTGCTCGCGGCTGGCCTGCAGCAGCTCGCGCGCCTCGAACAGCTGGGCCTGCAGCTGAACGCGCGTGGCCAGCAACTGCTCCTCGGCCTGATCGGCCAGGCGCAGGGCCTGCAGCTGGTTGCCCCGGTTGCTGTCGAGCACGGGCAGGGGCACGGAGACGCCGACCACGAGCTGGTTGCGCCCGACTTCGGTGGCGCGCTTGACGCCCAGGCTGACGGTGGGATCGGGCAGGCGCCGCGCACGCTCCAGGTCGGCCGTGGCGCGGCTTTGCTCCAGCGCCTGGCGCGCACGCAGCACGGCGGGAGCCTGTTCGATGCGCTGCTGCAGGGCTGCCAGCTCAGGCAGCTGGGGCAGGGCGTCCACCGCGCCCTCGGCCTGGCCGAAGGGGCGCACTCGCTCGCCCCACAGCGCCTGCAGCTGGCCGCGCGCCACGCGCAGGCCCGAGCGGGCCTGGGCCTGCTCCAGGCGGGCGCCGGATTCGGCCACGCGGGCCCGGGTTTCCTCCAGCGGCGCCACCTTGCCGGCCGCCACGCGCCGGGCTGCGGCCTCGCGCGCGCTGCTGGCGATCTCCAGCGTCTGCCCGGCCAGGACCACGCGCTGCTGCGCAGCCAGCACGCCGAAGAAGGCCGTGCCCACGTCGGCGCGCAGCGCAGCCTCGGCCCTCGCCAGCTCGGCCTGCGCCAGGTCGCGCCCGCGCTCGGCCACGCGCATGCGGGCCTCGCGCTTGCCGCCCACTTCCAGGGTCTGGTTCAGCTGCACGGTCAGTGTGCGGGTGCTGCGGCGCGTGTCCTCCTGCGACCAGGCCAGCTCGGGGTTGGGCCGGGCACGGCTTTGGAGCACGGCGCCATCGCTGGCCTCCAGCGCACGGCGGGCCGCACGCAGGCCGGGGTTGCCGTCCAGCGCCAGGGCCAGGGCCTGCTGCAGATCCAGCGGCGGGCCGGCCGGTGTGGACTCGGAAACAGCGGCTGCAGATGGCGCAGCCGCATCGGCAGGCTCGCCCGCCTGCACGGCGCCGCAAGCGGTCAGCACGGCCATCACCAGCAGGGCACGCGGCCCGGGCCAGGCGCTCCATGGTGCGTGGGAAGCCGTCCTCGACGGAAAGGACGAAGGGAAAGACATACACGGACTCCTTGCCCGCGCGCAGGTCAGGCCTGACCGTTCATCAGCCGGTCAGGCCGCTGCGGCGGGCGCGCACGGCCCATGGCCGCTGAGCGCGAGGGGATTTCAGGGGAATGCCGGTCCGGGGCAGAAACAGGGCCATGCCCGGCCGGCGGCTGCAGGGGGCGTCAGCCCTGCCAGCGGGGCCGATCGGGGCGCAGCAGTACGGCCGAGGCATGGCGGCGCAGCGGCTCGGCAAATGGCATGGGGGGAGGCGCCACCGGCGCGGCCTTGGCGTAGTGGGTGGCGACGGCCACCCAGGCATGGCACATGGAGCAATCGACGCTGAGCGACGACGGCTGGCCCTGGTCCGACTTCTTTGCCGGTTGCCCCGGTTCGGCGCCAGCGCCCGGATCTGCGTTGGCATGGCGCTCGGCGCCCATGCCATGCAGGCTCACGCCGTGGACATGGTGGCCGAAGTGCCGGGTCTCATGCCCGTCGTGCCGGCACAGCGCAGCGGCCGCCATCCAGCTCCACTGGAACAGCAGCGCGATCACGAGGACGGCGAGGGCGGCGAGACGGGGCCGGGTCATGGAGGAGGGCATGGGACAGGTGCGGGATTGTCGTGCATGGCGTTTGCCCACAGCCACGACTCCCCCAAGCCGGCGAGTCTAGGGCCGTGCGGCGACCTGTGGCTGTCGGGCACATGACAAATTTGTCATCTTGGCAAACCATGCCCTTCCCCGACAATGCTCTGCATGAAAGTCCTGGTCATCGAAGACGAAATCAAGCTGGCCGACTACCTCCGCAAGGGCCTGACCGAGGAGGGGTTCGTGGTCGATGTCGCGCACGACGGCATCGACGGCCTGCACCTGGCCACCGAGCTGGCCTACGACCTCATCGTGCTCGACGGCATGCTGCCCGGCATCGACGGCCTGGCCGTGCTGGCGGCGCTGCGCCAGTCGCGCCAGACGCCGGTGCTGATGCTGACGGCGCGCGGCCAGGTGGAGGACCGCGTGCGCGGCCTGCAGGGCGGTGCCGACGACTACCTGGTCAAGCCCTTTGCCTTCTCCGAACTGGTGGCGCGCATGCATGTGCTGCTGCGCCGCAGTGTCGGCACGGCGCATCCGGCGGCCGAGGCCACCATGCTGCGCATGGCTGACCTGGAGCTGGACCTGATCCGCCGACGCGCCACGCGCGCCGGCCAGCGCCTGGACCTCACGGCCAAGGAATTCAACCTGCTGAGCCTGCTGCTGCGCCGCCAGGGCGAGGTGCTGTCGCGCACCGAGCTGGCCTCCCAGGTCTGGGACATGAACTTCGACAGCGAGACCAACGTGGTCGAGGTCGCCGTGCGCCGCCTGCGCCTGAAGCTGGACCAGCCCTTCGAGCAGCCCCTGCTGCACACGGTGCGCGGCATGGGCTATGTGCTGGAGTCGCGCGCACCGTGAGCGCCGCCCCTGCCGCACCTCCCGCCGCCGACATTCCCCACCTGGGCCGGCGCCTGTCGCGCTGGCTGGCGCTGCAGACCATGCTGGGCCTGGGCCTGGTGTGCGCGGCCGTCTACGGGGTGGCCTCGATGACGCTGGAGCAGCACCAGCACGAGACGCTGGACCTCAAGCAGCAGGCCGTGCTGCACCTGATGACGGAAAGCCGCAGCGCCCACAACGAGGCCGGTCTGGCCCACATGCTGGACGACTTTCTCACGGGCCTGGACGAGATGTCGCTGCGCATCACCGACCTGCAGGGCCGCGTGATCTACGAGCGCCTGCGCATTCCCAAGACGCCGGGCCGCACGCTGCAGCGCAGCTTCGAGGTGGTGCTGGCCGACAGTGGCCAGCATGCACAGGCCCAGCTCACCCTGGACCGCGCCGACGATGACCGGCAGCTGTCCCTGCTGGCCTGGACGCTGGCCCTGGCTGCCGTGGGCGGCGCGCTGCTGGTGTCGTTGACCGGCATCTGGCTGGTGCGCCTGGGCCTGGCGCCGCTGCGCGAACTGACCGAGCAGACGCGCAAGCTGTCGGCCCAGGACCTGCAGCGGCGCCTGGACGACAGCGGACAGCCGCAGGAGTTGCGCCCGCTGATCGCGCAATTCAACGCCCTGCTGGAACGGCTGGCCGTGGCCTACCGGCAGATGGAGGCCTTCAATGCCGACGTGGCCCATGAGCTGAACACGCCGCTGACCACGCTGATCAGCAGCTGCGAGCTGGCCCTGCGCAAGCCGCGCAGCGAGGCCGAGCTGCGCGAGGTGCTGGCCTCCAACCTGGAGGACCTGCGGCGCATGGCCGGCATCGTGGCCGACATGCTGTTTCTCTCCCAGGCCGACCGGGGCCAGGGCGCGCGCCTGGCGCCCTGGGCCAGCCTGGCCGCGCTGGCCCATGAGGTCATCGACTTCCACGAGGCCGCGCTGCAGGAGGCCGACCTGCAGGTCGTCGTCCAGGGCGACGCGGCCGCCGAGGTCGATGCGCGGCTGCTGCGCCGGGCGCTGTCCAACCTGCTGGGCAATGCCACACGCTATGCACAGCGCGGCTCCACCATCACCGTGCAGATAGGCGCTCGGCCCTGTGCCCACCACGGTGGCGCCGGTGACGTGGCGCTGGCGGTGCTCAACCGGGGCCCGACCATAGCTCCCGCCGACCTGCCGCGCCTGTTCGACCGCTTCTACCGCGCCGACGCCGCGCGCAGCCAGGCCGACCGCAACCATGGCCTGGGCCTGGCCATCGTGGCCGCCATCGCGCGCATGCACGGCGGGCGCTGCTTTGCCGAGTCCGAAGGCGGCTTCACGCGCATCGGCCTGGAACTGCCCGACAGCCCGAGCCCGCCGCGCGATTCCCCGGCCTGAACACAGGCACCGGAGCGGCGGCACAATGGCGCCCCATGACGCAAGACGCCCCCTCCTCCTACGCAACGCTGCTGGCCGAAGGCAATGCCCTGGTGGCCCAGGCACAGCGGGCCGCCACCCAGGATTTCGCCCAGGCCCGGGCGCTGTGGCAGCAGGCCGGCAAGCACTTCTACCTGGCCCACAAGGCCGACCCCGACCAGGCCGAGGGCGCGTTTCGCCTGGCCCAGGCCTGGATGGCAGAAGCCCATGCGCTGCAAAAGGAAGAATCGCCAGACGCCGTGGTGATGTGGCGCAACGCCGCCGCGCAATGCGAGCTGGCGTTCGACCTGGAACCCGAAAACGGCCGCCTGGCCATGACGGCCGCCAGCTGCCACATGTTCGGCGGCCAGCATGACGCGGCCAAGGCCTGGCAGCAGATCGGCCAGCACCTGCTGCCGCCGGCGCCCGAAGGCGAAGGCGCCTGAAGCCAGGCTACAGCGCGATCAGCTTGAACACGGCCCGCGCCGTGCACACGGCCTGGCCCGCGCTGTCCAGCACATTGCCCTCGCAGAACACGGTGCGCGCGCCTGCGCGCAGCACGCGCGCCTCGATCAGCAGGTCGGTGGTGGCCGAGGCGAGGAAATGCGTGCTCATCTCGATGGTCACCACGCCCAGCCCCAGCGGGTTGGACGAGCGCGCGGCCGCGCTCAGCGTGAAGTCCAGCGCACTCATCAGCGCGCCGCCATGGCCATGCCCCCGGCTGTTGGCCAGGTGCGGACGCATGGGCAGCCGCGTGCGCGCCAGGCCGGGTGCCAGGCTCACGGGCTCCAGGCCGATATGGGACATGAAGGGCACGTCGATGCCGAAGTAGCCGCGCGCCAGCGCGGCGGCCTCCAGGTCCGGGGCGGTGGAGATTCCAACGGCGTTCATCCGATCTCCGCAATCGCCTGGCCTTCGGCCACCGGCTCGCCCACGGCCACGAGCATGCGGCGCACGACGCCTGCCACCTCGCTTTCCACGGGAATCTCCATCTTCATGGACTCCACGATGATGAGGGTGTCGCCCAGGGCGACGGTGCCGCCTTCGGCGGCTTCCACAGCGGCCACGAGGCCGGCGATGGGGCTTGTGATCATGTTCGGGGTGGTGGTCATGGGTAGGGCTTTCAAAGGTGGGCCAGCACGCGCTGGGCGATGCCGGTGTCGATGCGCAGGTCCAGGAAATCGGCGTGGCCCAGGATGCGTTCGATGAAGGGGATGTTGGTCTTCACGCCCTCGATGCGGGTCTGCGCCAGTGCCTGGCGCAGCCGTGCGATGGCCTGGGTGCGGTCGCTGCCATGGGCCACGAGCTTGGCGACCATGGGGTCGTAGAAGGGCGTGACGCTGCAGCCCTGGGCATAGCCGGTCTCCACGCGCAGGCCTTCGCCCTGGGGCATCTCGAAGCGGTCCAGGCGCCCCGGCGAGGGCAGGAAGCGCACGGGGTCTTCGGCATAGATGCGCGCCTCGATGGCATGGCCGCGGGCCACGGGTTCGGCGGGCAGCACCTCCCGCATGCGCTCGCCGGCGGCCAGGCGTATCTGGGCCTCGACGATGTCGATGCCCGTGATCTCCTCGGTCACCGCATGCTCGACCTGCAGCCGCGTGTTCATCTCCAGGAAGACAAAGCCGTGCTGCGGCGTGTAGAGCATCTCCACGGTGCCGATCACGTCATAGCCCGTGCGCGCCAGCAGGCCGGCCAGCAGTTGCCGCATGTCGGCCAGGGCCTGCGCGGGAATGCCTGCGGGGCGGGCCTCTTCCACCACCTTCTGGTGGCGGCGCTGCACCGAGCAGTCGCGCTCGAACAGCACGCGCACCTCGCCATGGCGGTCGGCCAGCACCTGGAACTCGATGTGGCGCGGCGCCTCGATCAGCTTTTCCAGGTACAGCTCGGCCGTGCCGAAGTACTTGGCGGCAATGCCGCTGGCCTTGGACCAGGCGGCCTCCAGCTGCGGGGCATCGTGCGCGGGCAGCATGCCGATGCCGCCGCCCCCGCCTGCGGGCTTGACCAGCACGGGAAAGCCGATGCGCGCCGCCTCCGCCTGCGCCTCCTGCACGCTGTGCAGCACGGCCGAGCTGGCCGCCTGCGGCATGCCCTGGGCGGCCATGAAGGCCCGCGCCTGGGTCTTGTGGCCCAGCGTGCGTATCCAGTGCGGCGAGGGGCCGATGAAGCACAGGCCCTGGCGCTGCACGGCCTCGGCGAAGTCCGCGTTCTCGGAGAGAAAGCCGTAGCCCGGGTGCACGGCATCGGCGCCGGTCTCGCGCGCCACCTGCAGCAGCCGCGCCTGGTCCAGATAGCTTTGCGCGGCGGGCGCAGGGCCTATGCATACGGACTGGTCGGCCGCGCGCACATAGGGCAGGCCGGCATCGGCCTCGGAGTACACGGCCACGGATTCGAGGCCCATGCGCCGCAGCGTGCGGATCACGCGCGCGGCCACGGCGCCCCGGTTGGCGACCAGCACGCGGCGGATGGGGTGCGGGGCGCCGCTCATGCCGCCTCCGAGGAGACCGCTGGCGCGGCGGCCACGGCCACCACCGCATCGACGATGACCGGCGCCTGCGCGCCACGCGCCACGAGCACGGGATTGGCATCGACCGACTGCACGCGCCCGCCCTGGGCCAGCATCCAGTCGCCCAGCCGCACCATCATGGCGGCCACGGCGTCCAGCTCCACGGCCGGCATGCCGCGCACGGCCGCAAAGGCCAGGGCGATGGACAGGCGCGCAAGGGCATCCAGCGCCTGCCGCGCACTGAAGGGAGCCACGAGGAATTGCACGTCCCTGAGCGCCTCCACCAGCACGCCGCCCTGGCCGACCATGACCACCACGCCGAACTCGGCATCCACATGGGCACCCAGCGCCAGCTCGAAGTCGGCCCTGTGCTGGGCGCCCAGCAGCAGGCCGCCATCGGCCGCGCCCAGGCGGGCCAGCGTGGCCGAGAAATCACCGAAGGCCGCCAGCGCCTGGCCGGCTTCGCGGATGTTCAGCCGCACCAGGCCATGCTCGGACTTGTGCGAGAGATCGGCGGACACGCCCTTGGCCACCAGGGGCCGTGGCAGGGACTCGATGGCGGCGCGCACCTCGTCCTCGCTCCTGCAGACCAGATGGCGCATCACCGGCAGGCCGGCGCGGGCGAGTTCGGACAGGCTGGAGGGCTCGTCAAGCGTGAGGGAGCGGGAGGCCGCCACCGGCACCGATGCCTCGGCAGACGGCGCCTGTGCCTGCCTGCCACCGGCCTGCTCGGCCAGCAGCGCCAGGCCGCGCATGGCGGCGCGTTCGCTCCAGAAGGTGGGCACGCCCTGGTCCTGGAAGGCCTGGGCCACCCAGTCCTGGTTGACGCTGACCGCAATGGGCACGCCGGTATCGCGCGCAAAGCGGCTGGCCTGGCCCGCGAAGTCGGCGAAGTCATAGCCCTCGCCGCCGATCGGGAAGCCCACGTGAACGAGGTCCGCCGCACCGCTGCCCGACAAGGCCCGCAGCGTGTCGCCAAAGGTCTGCGGCCTGCCCAGCAGGGCCGTGGTCATGTCGATGGGATTGCGCGCCGTGACATAGGACGGCAGGGCCTGGGACAGGCCGTCCAGCGTGGCGGCATCGAACGGCTCCAGGGCCAGGCCGTATTCCTCGGCCGCGTCGGCCGACAGCACGCAGGTGGCGCCCGAATTGCTGATGCTGACCACGCGGCGACCGCGCGGCGCGGGCTGGGACAGGAACAGCGGCGCGTAGTCGATCAGCTCGCGGAAGTCGGCCAGGCGCGGTATGCCGTGCTGGCGCAGGAAGGCATCGGCCAGCGCGTCCTCGGCCGCCAGCGCGCCCGTGTGCGAGCTGGCCGTGGCCTGGCCTGCGCGCGTGCGGCCGGCCTTCACGGCCAGGATGGTGACGCCGCGCGCATGGGCAAGCCGCGCGGCCTCGGCCAGCCAGGCGCTTTGCCTGAGCGTCTCGATGTAGAGCACGACCAGGCGGATGCCTTCGTCCTCGACCACGGCGCGCACGGCTTCGGCCGCACAGACATCGGCCTCGTTGCCCGTGGACAGCATGTAGCGCACGCCGATGCCCGCGCGGCGCAGGCCGCCGTAGAGAATGGCCGCGCCCGCACCGCTCTGGCTGACGATGGCCACGGGGCCGTCGGCCGGCGCGTTCTCGTTGATCATGGTCGAGAAGTTGAGGATGGCGCCCGTGGCGAAGTTGGCCACACCCTGGCAATTGGGGCCGAACAGGCGCAGCCCGCCGCCTGGCGACCGGCGCGCCCGCGCCACCAGGTCGGCCTGCTGCCGGCGGCCCTCCTCGCCCAGCTCCGCAAAGCCGGACGAATAGATCACGGCCAGGCGCGCGCCCACGGCCACGCAGTCGTCGATGGCGGCGGCCACGTCCTCGCCGGGCAGGCTGATGACCACGGCGTCGGGCGCCTCGGGCAGCGCGCGCAGCGAGGGGTAGGCGGCCAGGCCCTGGACCTCGGCGCGCTTGGGATTGACGGGCAGGATGCGGCCCGCGAAACCATGTCGCCGCAGGTAATCGATGGGCCGGCCACCGGCCTTGATGGGGTTGTCGGAGGCGCCGAGGATGGCGACGGAGCGGGGGTTCAGTGCTTGCAACAGAGACATGCGTACCTCATCAATCCAAAGACAAGGCTTCGCGCTGGATCACTTGCCCCCAATCCGAGACCTCCTTGGCGATGCGCTGGCCGAACGGCGCGGGCGGCATCATCACGGGCTCGCCCTGGCTGCTGAGCACGGCGCGGATGCGGGCGTCCTGCAGCACGCCCCTGGAGGCCTCGTAGAGCCGGTTGACGATGGCCGGCGGCGTGCCCGCGGGCGCCAGCAGGCCGGCCCAGAAGGTGACGTCGAAATCGGCATAGCCGGCCTCGGCCATGGTGGGCACCTCGGGCAGCTGCTGCATGCGCCGGGGCGCGGTGACGGCCAGCGCCACGAGCTTGCCGCTGGCGATGTGGGGCAGCGCGCTCCAGGTGTCGAACTGCGTGTCCAGCTCGCCGCTGAGCACGGCCATCTGGGCCTGCGATGCGCTCTTGTAGGGCACATGCGTGGTCTTCACGCCCGTGCGGTTGCTCCAGGCCGCATAGGCCAGGTGGGCGATGTTGCCGGGGCCGGCAGAGCCGTAGCTGAGCTTGTCGGGATGGCCCTTGGCGAAGGCGATCACGTCCTTGGCCGAGCGGATCTGGTGCTTCTGCGCCCACTCGGGGTTGACGGTGAGGATGAAGGGCGCATCCAGCACCATGGTGATGGGCGCGAAGTCCTTGGCGCGGTAGGTGATCTTCTTGTAGATCTGGGGGTTGATGGTGATGCTGCTGGAGTTGGTGACCAGCAGGGTGTAGCCGTCGGGCGCGGCGCGCGCCACCTCGCCCACGCCGATGGCGCCGTTGGCGCCGGGCTTGTTCTCCACCACCACGGGCTGGCCCAGCGACTTGCTCAGCGGCTCGGACAGCGCACGTGCAATGGTGTCGGTGAACGAGCCTGCAGGAAAGCCGACCACGATGCGCACGGGGCGCGTGGGCCATTTGTCCTCCTGGGGGGCCTGGGCCTGGGCCGCCGTCGCGGCGCACAGGGTCAGGCACGGCGCCAGGCACAGGGCCAGGGCGGTGCGGCGCGAGGGCGCGCGCGGTTGTCTGGTTGCCATTGCTTTGTCTCCTTGGGTTTTTTATGCGTTCAGGGCCGCAGGCCGAACTGCGGCGCTCCGGCCTCGCGCAGCGGCGCGGCCAGTTCCACGAATTCGCTGAGCAGGGCGCGCGTGTCGCGCGGATCGATCACCTCGTCGATGCCGAAGGCCTCGGCCGTGCGGAAGGGCGAGGTCAGGCTGCGCACGCGCTGCTCGATCTCGGCGCGCTTTTGCACGGGGTCGTCGGCGCCTTCGATCTCGGCCTTGTAGGCCACCTCCAGCCCGCCCTCGATGGGCAGCGAGCCCCAGTTGGCCGAGGGCCAGGCATAGCGGAAGTTGAAGCGGCCCATGTGCTGGTGGCCGGCCGCCGCCACGCCGTAGGCGCGGCGGATGAGGATGCTGCACCAGGGCACGGTGGCCTGGTAGACGGCGGCCAGGGCGCGCACGCCGTAGCGCATGACGCCGGCCTTCTCGGCCTCCACGCCGATCTGGAAGCCCGCGATGTCCACCAGGTTGACCACGGGCAGGTGGAAGGTCTGGGCCATGTCCACGAAGCGCGTGAACTTCTCGGCCGAGGGGCCGTCCCAGCCGCCGCCATAGAAGTACGGGTCGCTGGCCACCACGGCCACGGGCCAGCCGTCGATGCGCGCCAGCCCGGTGACGATGGCCCGGCCCCAGTGGCGGCCCGTCTCCAGGAAGGAACCCTCATCGACCAGGCATTCGACGATGGGCCGGATCTTGTAGACCTTGCGGCCATCGCGCGGAATGGCCGACAGCAGCCATTCGTCGCGCCGCCGCGGATCGTCCTGCGGCGCGGTGCGCGCAGGCAGCTCGTACACCGACGATGGCAGGTAGGACAGGAAGCGGCGCACGCGCTCGAAGGCCTCCTGCTCGGTGGCCACCTCGTCATCGACCACGCCGTTGCGCGTGTGCACCTGGCTGCCGCCCAGCTCGTTCTTGGTCACGTTCTGGCCGATGCGCGCCACCACGGGCGGGCCGGCATTGAACAGCTGGGCGGTCTCCTTGACCATCACCGAGTAATGGCTGGAGGCCACGCGCGCTGCGCCCATGCCGGCCACCGAGCCCAGGGCCAGCGAGACCACGGGCACGGTGGACAGGTTCTGCACCACCTGGCTCCAGACCTTCATGGTGGGCACGCTGGTGTAGCCCTTGGTCTCGATATTGCGCACCGAGCCGCCGCCGCCCGTGCCGTCCACCAGGCGCACCATGGGCAGGCGCAGGTCGTGCGCCATCTTCTCGGCAAAGATCAGCTTGTCGCCCACGGCGCCGTCGTTGGCGCCGCCGCGCACCGTGAAATCGTCACCCACCACGACCACGGGCCGCCCGCCCACGCGCGCCCGCCCCATGATGAGGTTGGAGGGCGTGAAGTCCGTCAGCCTGCCCAGGCCGTCGTACTGGCCCGAGCCGGTGAGCGAGCCCACCTCCACGAAGGACTGCGCGTCCGTGCAGGCATCGATGCGCTCGCGCACCGTGAGCTTGCCCGCGGCCTTGTGCCGCGCCACCTTGTCCTCTCCGCCCAGTTTGGCCGCCAGTGCGCGGCGGTATGCGATCTCGTCCACTTCGGGTTGCCAGCTCATGTCGTCGTGTCTCCTTGTGCCAGCACAGATGCACAAGGCGTGCCAGAACGCAGTGCGTTGAATTCAAAGGATTTTTTCCACAGTCGACCTTCACGTGTCCACATCAAGGACAGCCTTGAAGACACGGGTTGGGCACTGTCTTCAATGGAGACACCACGGGGACAGACCCGTGGCCTGCGCGCCGCTAGAGTGCGTTCACCCCAGCCACTGCCCGCCATGCCCATGCCCAGCTCCCCCGACCACCGATTCGGCGTTCTCGTCTGGCGGCGCGACTCGCCCGAGCCCGTGGCGCGGCTGGGCCTGGCGCAGGAGCCGCTGCTGCATGCAGCCGTCACCGAGGCCCTGGCCCGCGCGCACGGCGACGGGCACAACCCCATCGGCCATGGCCAGTTGCTGCACGTGGAAACACCGGGCCCGCGCGGCACGGTGGCCCGCCATGTGGCCGTGGTGCTGGCCGATGCCGAGGGCGAGGTCGCCCTGCTGCGCCCGGCCGACGAGGCGGCGGCGCTGTTCGACATGGTGGCCAGCGTGCCCTTCGCCTTCGCCATCCTCAACATGTTCCTGACCAACCCGTACCAGGCGATCACGGTGGCCGACCATGAAGGGCTGATGCGCTACATCAGCCCCGTGCACGAGAAGTTCTTCGGCCTGGCGCCCGGCACGGCCGCAGGCCGGCGCGCCGAGGACGTGATCCCCAACTCGCGCCTGCCCCACGTGGTGCGCAGCGGCCGGGCCGAGATCGGCGACCTGCAGCAGCTGGGGCCGGGCGTGAGCCGCATCGTCAACCGCATGCCGGTCTACGAGGGCGGCGCCGTGGTGGGTGCCGTGGGCCAGGTCAGCTTCAGCGGCGTGGAGGCACTCAACCGCATGCAGCAGCGGCTGAACCAGCTGCATGACGAGGTGCAGCACTACAAGCGCGAACTGAGCCAGTTGCGCGGCGGCGCACCTACGGCACAGATGGTGGGCGCCAGCGCCCCCATGCAAAGGCTGGCCCGCGAGATCGACGCCGTGGCGCGGCTCGATGTGCCCGTGCTCATCCTGGGCGAAAGCGGCAGCGGCAAGGAACTGGTGGCCCAGGCCCTGCATGCGCGCGGGCGCGAAGCCGAAGCGCCCCTGGTCAGCCTCAACCTCGCGGCCCTGCCGGCCACGCTGATCGAGTCCGAGCTGTTCGGCTACGAGGCCGGCGCCTTCACGGGCGGGCGCAGGCAGGGCCAGCCCGGCAAGCTGGAGCAGGCCGAGGGCGGCACGCTCTTCCTCGACGAAGTGGCCGACATTCCCATGGAGATCCAGGTCAAGCTGCTGCGCGTGCTGGAGGACCGCCAGGTGCAGCGCCTGGGCGCGCACAGCGGCCGGCAGGTGAACTTCCGCATCGTGGCCGCCACGCACCGCGACCTGCGCGGCCTCATCGACAGCGGCCGCTTCCGGCTGGACCTGTTCTACCGCCTCAGCGGCGTGGTGCTGCATGTGCCCGCCCTGCGCCAGCGCCTGGAGGACATCCCGGCCCTGGTGCAGCGCTTTGCCCAGTCGTTCTGCGAGCGCAACGGCATTGCGCTGCCGCGCATCGCTCCCGGTGTCATGCCCTACCTGGCCCGCCAGGCCTGGCCCGGCAATGTGCGCCAGCTGCGACAGCGCGTGGAAGAGGCCCTGGTGTTCTGCGACGGCCACCTGCTGGGCGTGGACAACTTCGCGCGCCACGAGGACCCGCTGGCCGGCGCACGACCTTTGCCCGCCGCCGAGCCCGGCATGCCCTCCACCGGCGCCGTGGCCCCGCTCAAGGACCAGGAGCGCAACGCCATCCTCGACGCCATCGCACGCTGCGGCGGCAACAAGAAGCTGGCCGCGCAGGAGCTGGGCATCTCGCGCTCCTATTTGTACAAGGTGCTGGGCGCGGCAAGCCAGGGCTGATCCCTGCGGGCCCAGGGCATGCAGGGGAATGAAGCAGCGGGCCAGCTGTGCCGTTGCCATACTAGGCACCCCACATCCGCCCCACATCCGCGTACCCGCCCCGTACCCGCCGCCACCGGCCTCCTGAATGCAAGACACCCGAGACGCGCTCGAACAGCGCCAGATCCCCATCTACTTCGCCGCCGTGGCCCTGGCCGCAGTTGCCGCCTGGGCGCTGCCCGGCACGGGCGTGCTGGAGCGTGCCATCAACCCCGCGCTGGCGCTGATGCTGTACGTGACCTTCTTGCAGGTGCCCGTGGCCGAGCTGCGGCGCGCCTTTGGCCAGGTGCGCTTCCTGACCGCGCTGATGGTGGCCAACTTCATCATGGTGCCGCTGCTGGTCTGGGCCCTGCTGCAGTTCCTGCCCGCCGACCCCCTGCTGCGCCTGGGCGCGCTGCTGGTGCTGCTGGCGCCCTGCATCGACTACGTGGTCACCTTCTCCCACCTGGGACGCGCCGATGCGCGCCTGCTGCTGGCGGCCACGCCGGCCCTGCTGATCGCGCAGATGCTGGCCCTGCCCGGCTACCTGGGCCTGTTCCTGGGTGACGATGCGGCGCGGCTGGTGCAGGCGGGGCCTTTCCTGCATGCGTTCGTGTGGCTGATCGCCGTGCCGCTGGCCCTGGCCGCTGCCACCCAGGTGTGGGCGGCCCGCAGCCGGCGCGGCGCCAGCGCCTCGGCATGGCTGGGCCTGCTGCCCGTGCCGGCCACTGCGCTGGTGCTGTTCGTGGTGATCGCCTCCGTGCTGCCCCAACTGGGCCCGGCAACGCAGGCCGCCTGGAGCATGGTGCCCGTCTATGCGGCCTTTGCGGTGGCAGCGCCCGCACTGGGCTGGCTGGTGGCGCGCGCCTTCCGGCTCCCGGCAGCCTCGGGCCGCGCCGTCGCGTTCAGCGCGGGCACGCGCAATTCGCTGGTCGTGCTGCCGCTGGCCCTGGCCGTGCCCGGCGCCATTCCCGTGCTGCCGGCCGTCATCGTCACGCAGACGCTGGTGGAGCTGCTGGCCGAGCTGGCCTATGTGCGCGTGATTGCGCTGTGGGGCCGGGGCCAGCCGGCCAGCCAGTGATCAGGCACACAGCCGCCCCGCATTGGAGACCAGGAACAGCACCAGCCCCACGGCACCGCCGACCACGGTGCCGTTGATGCGGATGTACTGCAGGTCCTTGCCGATGTGCAGCTCGATCAGCTCGGACAGCTCGCGCGCATCCCAGCGCCGCACGGTATCGGCGATGTGCTGGGCCAGGAACTGCGAGACATCGGGCGCCAGCGCCTGGGCCCAGCGCTTGAGGCGCTCGTTCATGGAACTGCGCAGCGCCTCGTCGTGCGCCAGCGACTGGCCCAGCCAGCGGCCCATGGCGGCGGTCTTGCGCGCCACCTGCGAATGCTCGTTGGCCAGGTCCGCCTGCAGCTTGGCGCGCAGGCCCAGCCACAGCGCCCGCAGGTAGCCGGCCAGCTTTTCGTCGTGCAGCAGGTAGTGGCGCAGCCGCTCGGCGCGCTCGGACATGGCGGGGTCGGACTGCAGCCGCGTGACCAGCCGGTCCACGGAGGCGTCGAAGGCCTTGCGCATGTGGTGCTCGGGATTGCTGGCAATGTCCTGCAGCAGGCTGTCGAGCGCGCCCGCAATGGCGCTGGCGCCCTTGTCGCTGAGCCAGTCCGTGGGCAGCATCTTTTCCTTGAGCGGATGCTCGCGCTTGAGCCACAGCACGATGGTCTGGGCGATCAGCACATGGGTCTCGGCCTCGCGCAGCACGCCGCTGACGCGGGCCAGCACATCGTCCAGCACGGCCTGGTGGCGGCCGTCCCTGGTCAGGCCCGACAACAGATCCGCCGCCGCGCGGGGCAGGTCCACCTGGGCCAGCAAGGCCTTGAATGCCTGTGTCAGAAAGCGCTCCACCTGCCGGTCCTGCACCATCTCCAGCGCCGCCAGCGCCAGCCGCGCCACCTGCCGCCCCAGCAGGGTGCTGTTGGCCGGCGTGGTCAGCCAGCCGGCCAGCACGCGGGCGGGATCATGGCGCTCGATCAGCGCCACCAGCGAAGGCCCGTCCAGGAACTTGTCGCGCACGAAATTCGCCAGGTTCTCGCCGATGCGGTCCTTGTTGCGCGGGATGATGGCCGTATGGCGCCCGACCAGGGGCAGCGGAATGCGCCGGAACAGCGCCGACACCGCAAACCAGTCGGCCAGCGCGCCGACCAGCGAGGCCTCGGTCACGGCCTTGATGCAGGCCAGCCACAGCGGCACCTGCTGCCAGTGCCCCGCCGCCACGGACGAAGCCACGAAGCCCAGCGCCACGAACAGCAGCAGCGCCAGCGGCAGGCGCTTGGCCGACTTCAGTGTTTGACGTTGCTCTGGCGACAGCATGGAGCGCAGCATACGACGCCCGTCCGCCATCCGCATGGCGATGCCTGCCGCCAAAGCCTGTCAGCCAGCGCCTGCCTGCGAATTGCGCGGACAATACCGGCTTTCTTCAGAACCCTCTTGCGAGAACAAGACCATGACCGACGCCAACGCACCCGCCGATCGCCCCGCACTGCCCGACCACCTGTCCATCGACCCGCGCAGCCCGCACCATGTGGCCGCCGTGTTCGAGCACGACATCGGCATCCGCTTCAACGGCAACGAGCGCTTCGATGTGGAGGAATACTGCGTGAGCGAGGGATGGATCAAGGTGCCGGCCGGCAAGACGGTGGACCGCAAGGGAAGGCCCCTGCTGATCAAGCTCAAGGGCGCCGTGGAAGCTTTCTACCGCTGATTTCCGGCCGGTCGCAAGGCCGGCCGCAACCTCTTCAGGAATCAGCGGGCTTCAGCCCGCATCGGCCCGCGGCGCCGGCGGATTCCTGAACTTCTCCCGCAGCTCGGCGCAGTGGTCCTTGGCGGGCAGGGCATCCGTCTTCTGCAGCCAATCCACATCCGAGGCCTGCGCCACCGATGTCTCCCCCGCCTGCGCCACGGCCACTTTGGCGCCTGCGGCCTCGGGCAGCCAGCTGGGAATGCCCACGCCGCGCAGCACGTGGCCGCGCCCGGCCACCAGCAGCACGGTCTTGCCGGGCCTGACTGCGGCCCTGGCCACCTCGGCCATGCTGGCATCGCGGGCCAGCTGGATGCGGGCCATGGGCGCCAGCTGGGTGTCGGGCAGCAGGCCGCAGTGGCCTTCGCGGATGGCGTCGAGCTGGCGCTGCCAGCCCTCGGGCGGCAGGTGGGTGTCCAGGTTCTCGTTGCGCATGGCCTGCTTCATGTCGGCGCGCGGCAGGTTGCCGCCCAGCACGGGCACGCCCGCGCGCACGGCGGCCATGACCACGCCGCGGTAGCGCGGCCAGGGCCAGGCCGCGTCCTGCCATTGCAGGGCCTGCTGCACCGCGTCCTCGGAGGCATCGCGCGCCAGGCTGGCCGTGGAGCCCGTGCGCGGCGCCATCTCGATCACCAGCGCGGCCAGGCGCTCCTGTTTTGCCAACTGCTCCACCGTGGCCTGCTGCCAGGCCTGGTGGGCGACCGCATCGTGCTGCTCGCCCAGCAGCACGATGGGCGCGTCGGACCAGCGCTGCAGCTGCTGTGTCCAGTCCCGCGCCGGGGCGGAGGAGCTGGCGCAGCCGGCAAGGGCTGCCGCCAGCAATGCGGCCGCAGCCAGGCCGGCAAGGCGCGGGGTGCGGATGAAGGGGCGGAGGTGGGAGCGGACTTGCATGGCCCCATGCTAATCACTGGCCTCGCCCGGGGGCCCCATAGGCCCTGTGGGCATTGGGGGCAGTTGAAAGGATCCTGGGAATCGGGGCGGGGGCACGGCGCAAACGGGCGGCGCTTGATTCAGGTCAAGACGCGCAAACGTGCCGTGGCTACAGTGCAGCCATGCATGGCAAGCCCTCGCTTTCGACCAAGCTGCTGCTCATGGGCGCGGCCTGCCTGCTCGCGGCCGTGGCATCGATCGGTTTCACGCTGTGGGTGGCCTGGCAGCTGGAAGGCGGTGCGGCGGCGGTGAACGAGGCCGGGCGGCTGCGCATGAGCATGGTGCGCATGGCCATGGCGCGCCAGAACGAGGCGCCAGCGCAGTGGCAGGAGCGCGCACGGCAGTTCGACGCCAGCCTGGACCTGCTGCGCAGCGGCGACATGTCGCGCCCGCTGTTCGTGCCCTGGAGCGATGCGGTCAGCGCGCGCTACGAGCGCATACGCGGCGACTGGAGTGCGCTGCGCACGCAGTGGCAGGCCGAGGACCATGTCGATGCGCAGGCCATCATGGGCAGCGCCGATGCCTTCGTGCGCGAGGTGGACGGCTTTGTCGAGGCCATCGAGGACCGGCTCTCGCGCTGGACGGCCATCCTGCACCTGTTTCAGATGTGTCTGATGGCGCTGGCCATCATCGCGGCCGTGAGTTTCATGGCCACCAGCTACTGGCTGGTGCTGCATCCCGTGGGCCAGCTGCGCTCGGCGCTGGAGCGCATGCGCCGCGGACACCTGGACACGCGCATGAGCGTGGAGGTGGACGACGAGTTCGGCCAGCTGGCCGCAGGCTTCAACCTCATGGCCCAGTCGCTGCAAAGCTCGCACGCCGAGCTGGAGGACAAGGTGCGCGAGAAGACCGCCAGCCTCAACGTGCAGCACCAGCAGCTGCAGGCGCTGTACGCGGTCAGCGTGCAGGCGTCGGAGGCCGCCAGCCTGCAGTCCCTGGCCGAAGGCTTTGTGCGCCAGGTCCGCCTGGCGGCCCAGGCCGATGCGGCCACGGTGCGCTGGTCCGACGAGGCCAACGAGCGCTATGTGCTGCTGGCCGGCGACGGCCTGCCCCAGTCCATGTCGGTGCAGGAGCACTGCCTGCACACGGGCGCCTGCCTGTGCGGCCAGCCGCGCGAGCAGGCGCGGCTGCGCGTGATCCCCATCACGCCGGCCAGCGACCTGCAGCTGCCCCACTGCCGCGAGGCCGGCTTCGAGACCGTGGTCAGCATCCCCGTGCAACTGCAGCAACGCCTGCTGGGCGAGGTCAACCTGTTCTTTCGCTCCACCGTGGTGCTCACGGACGACATGCGCGACCTGCTGTCCGCCATGGCGCGCCACCTGGCCAGCGCCATGGAAAGCCTGCGCGCCACGGCGCTGGAGCGCGAGGCCGCCGTGGCCGAGGAGCGCGGCCTGATCGCGCGCGAGCTGCATGACTCCATTGCCCAGTCGCTGGCCTTTCTCAAGATACAGACCCAGCTGCTGCGCGACGCCGTGGCCAAGGGCCGCGACGAGGCGCGCGACCGCAGCCTGGGCGAGCTGGAAGTGGGCGTGCGCGAATGCTATGCCGACGTGCGCGAGCTGCTGGTGCATTTCCGCACGCGCACCAGCGCCGAGGACATCGAGGCCGCGCTGCGCGCCACGCTGTCCAAGTTCGAGCACCAGACGGGCATCGCCACCTCGCTGAGCATGACGGGCCAGGGCCTGCCGCTGGCGCCCGACGTGCAGATCCAGGTGCTGCACATGGTGCAGGAGGCGCTGTCCAACGTGCGCAAGCACGCGGGTGCCAGGCATGTGGAGCTGCGCGTGGGACGCCACCCCTGGCGCTTCGAAGTCTGCGACGACGGCTGCGGCTTCGTCCCCGCCGCCGTTGCGCCGGACTCGCTGCATGTGGGCCTGGGCATCATGCGCGAGCGCGCCCTGCTGGCGCAGGCGCTGGTCCATGTCCACTCCCGCCCCGGCGAGGGCACGCGCGTGCTCATCGAGCTGCCGCCGTCGGCCTCGGCCGGCGCGCCAGCGCAGGCCCTCCCCTCGAACGCGTGACACGCTCCCGGAAGAAAAAAGCCGCCCCATGTCCTTCTCCAGCCCCATCTCCGTCTTCGTCATCGACGACCACACGCTGTTCCGCCGCGGCCTGATCGCCCTCATCGCCCAGGACGCAGGCCTGCGCGTGGTCGGCGAGGCCGGCGACGCGGGCGAGGCCCTGCGCCTGGTGCCCGCGCTGGCGCCCCAGGTCATCCTGTTGGACAACCACCTGCCCGGCGTGCTGGGCGTCGATGCCATCGCGGGCCTGCGCGCGGCCTCGCCCGGCAGCCGCGTCGTGATGCTCACCGTGAGCGAGGACGGCCAGGACCTGGCGGCCGCGCTGCGCAACGGCGCCCAGGGCTATCTGCTCAAGACCATCGACGGCGACCTGCTGTCCGAAGCCCTGCGCCGCGCCGCGCGCGGCGAGCCCGTGGTCAGCCCCGAGATGATGGGCAAGCTGGTGGCGGCCTTCCAGTCCCAGGGCGCGCCCGAGCCCCAGGCGCCCGAGCCGGACGAGGCCCCGGCCTCGCCGCTGTCCCCGCGCGAGGAAGAGGTGCTGGTCCAGATCGCCCGGGGCGCCAGCAACAAGGAAATCGCCCGCACGCTGGACATTGCCGAGACCACGGTCAAGATCCATGTGCAACACATCCTGCGCAAGCTGGGCCTGAGCTCGCGCGTGCAGGCGGCGGTGTATGCGTCGGAGCGGCAGCGGGATTGAAAGGCCCATTGCGGCGGACCGCACGGTGCCCGGCGGCTCGCTTCGGGCCGTGCCGCTGCAGCCGGGCTCTGCCTGTTCCCACCACACCAGAGCGGCGCTTGCGCGCCTGTGGGAGCGCAGTACGAAATCGGCGTTGAGCCGCAACCCCTGAAGTTCAGTTCCCCCTGAGCAACTGCGCCGCTTCCCGTTGTGCGGCGCCCCGCTGCAAGGCGGCTCCTGCCTGACTTTGCAGCGTCGTGTGGCATCTCCGTTTTTCCGTTGGCGGCCGGTGATCTGCTCCTGCGCATGCTTCCCATAGTTCTTTGGAACTAGGCCCGCCTGCGCGCTCCTAGTTCTTCCGCCTTGTCCGAGCGTACGGCTGGCGGATGTGCGGCGCGGCCCTCGCGCGGGACCATGCAAGCCATAGCCCCCACGAGGAAAACAAAATGGCAAACACAGCGCCCACCGCACAGGGCGACCCCCGAAAGAGCACCAGCACAGGCACACGCCACGACCGCCAGGCCTGGTCGGTCCTGGCTGTCAGCACCCTGGCCTTCACGGTCTGCTTCATGGTCTGGATGATGTTCGGCATCATCGGCATCCCCATCAAGAAGATGCTGGATCTGAACGCCACGCAGTTCGGCCTGCTCACGGCCATGCCCGTGCTCACGGGCTCACTGGTGCGCGTGCCGCTGGGCATCTGGACCGACCGCTTCGGCGGGCGCATCGTGATGGCGGTGCTGATGGCCGTCACCGTGCCCGCGATCTGGGTGATGGGCTATGCCACCGAGTACTGGCACTTCCTGACCATCGGCCTGTTCGTGGGCCTGGCGGGCGGCTCGTTCTCGGTGGGCACGCCCTATGTGGCGCGCTGGTTTCCCAAGGAGCGCCAGGGCATGGCCATGGGCATCTACGGCGCGGGCAACTCGGGCGCGGCGGTCAACAAGTTCGTGGCGCCGGTGATCCTGGTGGCCTTCGGCTGGGCCGCCGTGCCGCATGCCTATGCGGCCATCATGCTGGGCGCGCTGGTGCTGTTCTGGCTGTTCAGCCACAGCGACCCGGCCCACCTGGTGCCCAGCAATGTGCGCTTCAGCGACCAGTTGAAGGCGCTCAAGGACCCGCGCGTGCTCAAGTACTGCCAGTACTACAGCATCGTCTTCGGCGGCTATGTGGCGCTGAGCCTGTGGATGGTGCAGTACTACGTGGGCGAGTACGGCCTGGACATCCGCGTGGCGGCGCTGCTGGCGGCCTGCTTTTCACTGCCGGGCGGCGTGCTGCGCGCCATCGGCGGCTGGCTGTCGGACAAGTACGGCGCGCACAGCGTGACCTGGTGGGTGCTGTGGGTGTGCTGGATCTGCCTGTTCCTGCTGTCCTATCCGCAGACCGATTTCACGGTGCTCACCACCGAGGGCAGCACCCGCTTTCACCTGGGCCTGAACGTCTATGCCTTCACCGCGCTGATGTTCGTGCTGGGCATTGCCATGGCCTTCGGCAAGGCCAGCGTCTTCAAGTACATCAGCGACGACTACCCCGGAAACATCGGCGCCATCAGCGGCATCGTGGGCCTGGCCGGCGGCATGGGCGGCTTCATCCTGCCCATCCTGTTCGGCGTGCTGCTGGACTGGACGGGCATCCGCTCCAGCGCCTTCATGCTGCTGTACGGCGTGGTCTGGGTGTCGCTGATCTGGATGTATTTCACCGAGGTGCGCCGCACCGACGTGCTCAACAGCCACGGCGGCCACAGCGATGTGCAGCCGGCCGCGCGCTGAACCGCAGGAGTTGCACATGCATGCGAACACCAAGACCGCCGCAAAGGCATCCGCGCGCAGCCGCCCCGGCAGCGTGCTGACCCTCTGGCGCCCCGAGGACAGGCAGTTCTGGGAGCGCGAGGGCGAGGCCATCGCCAGGATCAATCTCTGGATCTCGGTGCCCGCCCTGTTCCTGGCCTTTGCCATCTGGCAGGTCTGGAGCGTGGTGGCCGTGAACCTGCCCGCGCTGGGCTTCACCTACTCCACCAACCAGCTGTTCTGGCTGGCGGCCGCGCCCGCGCTGTCGGGCGCCACGCTGCGCATCTTCTATTCCTTCATGGTGCCGCTGATGGGCGGGCGCCGCTGGACGGCGCTGTCCACGGCCTCGCTGCTGATCCCGGCCATCGGCATCGGCTACGCGGTGCAGGACGCCAGCACCGGCTATCCGACCATGCTGATCCTGGCCCTGCTGTGCGGCCTGGGCGGGGGCAACTTCAGCTCCAGCATGGCCAACATCAGCTTCTTCTTTCCCAAGGAGCGCAAGGGCTCGGCCCTGGGCGTGAACGCGGGCCTGGGCAACCTGGGCGTGTCGGTGGTGCAGTTCCTGAGCCCGCTGGTGATCACGGCCGGCATCTTCGGCGTCTTCGGCGGCGATGCGCAGACCATCACCAAGGCCGGCGAGACCACCCGGGTGTGGGCGCAGAACGCGGCCTTCATCTGGGTGCCGTGGATCGCCATCGCCTCGCTGGCCGCCTGGTTCGGCATGAACGACATCGCCGATGCCAAGGCCAGCTTCGCGGCCCAGGCCGCCATCTTCCGGCGCAAGCACAACTGGGTGATGTGCCTGCTGTACCTGGGCACCTTCGGCTCGTTCATCGGCTTTGCCGCCGGCTTTCCGCTGCTGATCAAGAGCCAGTTCCCGGCGGTCAACCCGCTGGCCTATGCCTGGCTGGGCCCGCTGCTGGGCGCGCTGTCGCGGCCCTTTGGCGGCTGGCTGGCCGACAAGGCGGGCGGCGCGCGCGTGACGTTCTGGAACTTCCTCGTCATGGCCGTGGCCGTGGTGGGCGTGCTGTATTTCCTGCCCAAGGGCAGCGGCGGCTACGCGCTGGGCTTCGGCCCTGCCGAGGGCAGCTTCATGGGCTTCTTCCTGATGTTCCTGGTGCTGTTCCTGACCACGGGCATCGGCAACGGATCGACCTTCAGCATGATCCCGGCGATTTTCCTGGCCCTCAAGCAGCGCGAACTGGGCGCCCATCCCAGCGAGCAAGCGCAGGCCCATGCCCTCAAGGAGGGCAATACCGAAGGCGCGGCCGCCCTGGGCTTTGCGGGCGCGCTGGGAGCCTACGGCGGCTTCTTCATCCCCAAGAGCTACGGCAGCTCCATCGCCGCCACGGGCGGGCCCGAGCTGGCGCTGTGGGTGTTTGCCGCCTTCTATGTGCTGTGCGTGGGCGTGACCTGGTGGTACTACGCGCGCAGGAACGCCGAGATGCCCTGCTGAGCCCCGGGCTGCAGGCACTACTGCACCGAACAGCAACGCACCGCAACGAACAACAAGGAGTCCCGCGATGAGCCATTTTCTGGACAAGCTTTCCTACTTCTCCCTGCCCCGGCAGGAATTCTCCAACGGCCATGGCCAGGTGACGGGCGAGGACCGCACCTGGGAAGACGCCTACCGCGACCGCTGGGCGCATGACAAGGTGGTGCGCTCCACGCACGGCGTGAACTGCACGGGCTCGTGCTCGTGGAAGATCTACGTCAAGGGCGGCATCGTGACCTGGGAGACCCAGCAGACCGACTACCCGCGCACGCGCGCCGACCTGCCCAACCACGAGCCGCGCGGCTGCGCGCGCGGCGCCAGCTACAGCTGGTATCTGTACAGCGCCAACCGCGTCAAATACCCCATGGTGCGCGGCCGGCTGCTCAAGCACTGGCGCGCCGCCCTGGCCGTGGCCAGGAGCCCGGTCGATGCCTGGGCCGCCATCGTCGAGAACGCGGATGCGCGCAGCGAGTGGCAGAAGCAGCGCGGCCTGGGCGGCTTCGTGCGCAGCAGCTGGGACGAGGTCAACCGCATGATCGCGGCGGCCAACGTCTACACCATCAAGAAGCACGGGCCGGACCGCATCATCGGCTTCTCGCCGATTCCGGCCATGTCCATGATCTCGTATGCCGCAGGCAGCCGCTACCTGAGCCTGATCGGCGGCGTGTGCATGAGCTTCTACGACTGGTACTGCGACCTGCCGCCGGCCAGCCCCCAGACCTGGGGCGAGCAGACCGACGTGCCAGAGAGCGCGGACTGGTACAACTCCAACTTCATCATCGCCTGGGGCTCCAACGTGCCCCAGACGCGCACCCCCGATGCCCACTTCTTCACCGAGGTCCGCTACAAGGGCGCCAAGGTCGTGGCCGTCACGCCCGACTACTCCGAGGTCGCCAAGCTGGCCGACCTGTGGATGCACCCCAAGCAGGGCACGGATGCCGCCGTGGCCATGGCCATGGGCCACGTCATCCTCAAGGAGTTCTACTTCGGCGAGCGCGGCCGCCCGGCCTATTTCGAGGACTATGCGCGCCGCTACACCGACCTGCCGCTGCTGATTCGCCTCAAGCGCCAGCAACTGCCCGATGGCCGCACGGTCCTGGTGCCCGAGCGCTATGTGCGCGCCAGCGACTTCGACGGCCACCTGGGCCAGGACAGCAATCCCGAATGGAAGACCGTGGCCTACGGCGAGGACGGCGGCGTGGCCCTGCCCAACGGCTCCATCGGCTTTCGCTGGGGCGAGGCCGGCCGCGCCGACGAGGGCCTGTGGAACCTCGAATCCAAGGAGGCGCGCACGGGCAATGACGTGCAGCTCAAGCTCTCGGTGCTGGACGGCCAGGGCGTGGACAGTGAAGTGGCCGACGTGGCCTTCCCCTACTTCGGCGGCCTGCAGTCGCCGGGCTTCGACGCCAACGAGCAGGGCACGGATGTGCTGCTGCGCCGCGTGCCTGTCTCGCGCATGGTGCTGGACGGCGAGGAGGCCATCGTGGCCACCGTGTTCGACCTGCTGGCGGGCAACTACGGCATCCACCGCGGCCTGGAAGGCGAGGGCGCTGATGGCGGCTATGACGCCGATGCGCCCTACACCCCGGCCTGGCAGGAAAAGATCACCGGCGTGCCGCGTGACCAGGTGATCGCCATTGCGCGCCAGTTCGCCGACAACGCCGAGAAGACGCGCGGCAAGTCCATGGTCATCATCGGCGCGGCCATGAACCACTGGTACCACTGCGACATGAACTACCGCGGCATCATCAACATGCTGATGCTGTGCGGCTGCATAGGCCAGAGCGGCGGCGGCTGGGCGCACTACGTGGGCCAGGAAAAGCTGCGCCCGCAGACCGGCTGGACCGCGCTGGCCTTTGCGCTGGACTGGCTGCGCCCGCCGCGCCAGATGAACTCCACCAGCTTCTTCTACGCCCACACCGACCAGTGGCGCTACGAGAAGCTGGGTGTGGAAGAGGTGCTGTCCCCGCTGGCCGACCGCAGCCAGTACGGCGGCGCCATGATCGACTACAACGTGCGCGCCGAGCGCATGGGCTGGCTGCCCAGCGCCCCGCAGCTGCAGGCCAACCCGCTGCAGCTGGTGCGCGACGCCCAGGCCCAGGGCCTGGACGTGAAGGACCACGTGGTGCAGTCCCTGCAGGACGGCTCGCTGTCCATGAGCTGCGAGGACCCCGACCACCCGGCCAACTGGCCGCGCAACATGTTCGTGTGGCGCTCCAACATCCTGGGCAGCTCGGGCAAGGGCCACGAGTACTTCCTCAAGCACCTGCTGGGCACCACCCATGGCGTGCAAGGAAAAGACCTTGGAGAACAAGACCCCCCCGATGCGCTGCGCGCCTCCTCCCAGGGGGCGGCCGGCTTGGGGCGGCCCGGCGCCGGCCATTCGGCCAAGCCGCAGGAAGTGCGCTGGCACGACAAGGCGCCCGAAGGCAAGCTGGACCTGCTGGTCACGCTGGACTTCCGCATGAGCACCACCTGCCTGTACTCGGACATCGTCCTGCCCACGGCCACCTGGTATGAGAAGAACGACCTCAACACCAGCGACATGCACCCCTTCATCCATCCGCTGTCGGCGGCCGTGGACCCGGCCTGGCAGGCCAGGAGCGACTGGGAGATCTACAAGGGCTTCGCCAAGTCCTTCAGCGAGGTCTGCGTGGGCCACCTGGGCGTGGAAAAGGACGTGGTGCTCACGCCGCTGATGCACGACACCCCCGCCGAGCTGGCCCAGCCCGATGGCGTGCGCGACTGGAAGAAGGGCGAGTGCGCCCTGATCCCCGGCAAGACCGCGCCGCAGATTGCCGTGGTCGAGCGCGACTATCCCAACCTCTACAAGCGCTTCACGGCCCTGGGCCCGCTGATGGACAGGCTGGGCAACGGCGGCAAGGGCATCGGCTGGAACACCGAGACCGAGGTGGAGCAGCTGGGCGAGCTCAACGGCCTGGTGCGCGAGGAAGGCGTGAGCCAGGGCCGCCCGCGCATCGTCACCGACATCGACGCCACCGAGGTGGTGATGATGCTGGCGCCCGAGACCAACGGCCACGTGGCCGTCAAGGCCTGGGAGGCGCTGTCGAAGCAGACGGGGCGCGAGCACGCCCACCTGGCCCTGCACCGCGAGGACGAGAAGATCCGCTTTCGCGACATCCAGGCCCAGCCGCGCAAGATCATCAGCTCGCCCACCTGGTCGGGCCTGGAAAGCGAGAAGGTCAGCTACAACGCCTGCTACACCAACGTGCATGAGCTGATCCCATGGCGCACCCTCACCGGCCGCCAGCAGTTCTACCAGGACCATCCGTGGATGCGCGACTTCGGCGAAGGCTTCGTCAGCTACCGCCCGCCCGTGCACATGAAGGCGCTGCAGGAAGTGCAGGGCCAAAAGCCCAACGGCCACCCCGAGATCGCGCTGAACTTCATCACGCCGCACCAGAAGTGGGGCATCCACTCCACCTATGGCGACAACCTGATGATGCTCACGCTGGCGCGTGGCGGCCCCATCGTCTGGCTCAGCGAGGACGACGCCAAGAGCGCCGGCATCGCCGACAACGACTGGGTGGAGCTGTACAACGCCAACGGCGCCATCGCGGCGCGGGCCGTGGTCAGCCAGCGCGTCAAGCCGGGCATGGTGATGATGTACCACGCGCAGGAGAAGACCATCAACACGCCGGGCTCGGAGATCACCGGCACGCGCGGCGGCATCCACAACTCGGTCACGCGCATCGTGCTCAAGCCCACCCACATGATCGGCGGCTACGCGCAGTACAGCTACGGCTTCAACTACTACGGAACCATCGGCACCAACCGTGACGAATTTGTCCTGGTGCGCAAGATGCGCCGCATAGATTGGCTGGATGAAGAGGTGAACACCCCCTGAGTCGCTACGCGCCTTCCCCCTCTCTCGCTACGCGGGAGGGGGACGACAGCCTCGCTGCGGGGCGGCCCTTGCTTGCTGTCCCCGATATGGGACCGCTACTCCGCAAAGCCTGCGGTTTCAAGGTGCCACGCGCACCCCTCGAAGAAAACGTGCACACACGTTGAAAGGACAAACACGATGAAAATCCGCGCACAGATCGGCATGGTGCTGAACCTGGACAAGTGCATCGGCTGCCACACCTGCTCCGTCACCTGCAAGAACGTCTGGACCAGCCGCCCCGGCGTCGAATACGCCTGGTTCAACAACGTCGAGACCAAGCCCGGCATCGGCTACCCGCGCGAGTGGGAAAACCAGGCCAAGTGGAACGGCGGCTGGATGCGCCGCACGGACGGCTCCATCGCGCCCCGCCAGGGCGGCAAGTGGAGCCTGTTGATGCGCATCTTCGCCAACCCCAACCTGCCCCAGATCGACGACTACTACGAACCCTTCACCTACGACTACGAGCACCTGCAGTCGGCCAGGGAAAGCAAGGCCGCGCCCACGGCGCGCGCACGCAGCCTGATCTCGGGCCAGCGCATGGAGAAGATCGAATGGGGTCCGAACTGGGAGGAAATCCTGGGCGGCGAATTCAGCAAGCGCAGCCATGACGTGAACTTCGAGCAGATCCAGAAGGACATCTACGGCCAGTTCGAGAACACCTTCATGATGTACCTGCCGCGCCTGTGCGAGCACTGCCTGAACCCGGCCTGCGTGGCGTCCTGCCCCTCGGGCTCGATCTACAAGCGCGAGGAGGACGGCATCGTCCTCATCGACCAGGACAAGTGCCGCGGCTGGCGCATGTGCGTCTCGGGCTGCCCCTACAAGAAGATCTACTACAACTGGCAAAGCGGCAAGGCCGAAAAATGCATCTTCTGCTACCCGCGCATCGAGGCCGGCCAGCCCACCGTCTGCTCCGAAACCTGCGTGGGCCGCATCCGCTACCTGGGCGTGCTGCTGTACGACGCCGACCGCATCGAGGAAGCGGCCAGCGTGGAGCGCGACCGCGATCTCTACCAGGCGCAGCTGGACATCTTCCTGGACCCCAATGACCCCGAGGTCATCCGCCAGGCCCGCATCGACGGCATCCCCGACGCCTGGATCGAGGCTGCCCAGTCCAGCCCCGTCTACAAGATGGCCGTGGACTGGAAGGTGGCCCTGCCGCTGCACCCCGAGTACCGCACCCTGCCCATGGTCTGGTATGTGCCGCCGCTGTCGCCCATCACCTCGGCGGCGAACGCCGGGCATCTCGACAGTGTCGGCCGCAGCCCCATCAATGGCGACCTGCCCGATGTCTCGCAGCTGCGCATCCCCGTGCAGTACCTGGCCAACCTGCTCACCGCCGGCGACACCACGCCCGTGGTGCGCGCGCTCGAGCGCATGCTGGCCATGCGCGCGTACCAGCGCAGCAAGCACGTGGACCAGGAACAGAACCTGGCCGTGCTCCAGTACGCGGGACTGACGGTGGACGAGGTCGAGGACATGTACCAGACCATGGCGATCGCCAACTACGAGGACCGCTTCGTCATCCCCTCGGCCCACCGCGAATACGCCGAAAGCGCGTTCGATTTGCGCGGCGGCTGCGGCTTCTCGTTCGGCAACGGCTGCTCCGACGGCAGCACCGACGCCAGCCTGTTCGGCGGCAAGAAGCCGCGCACCATCCCCATCCGCGCGCAAATGTGAGGACTGCCGCCATGTTCAATCACAACACCTCCTCCCCCGTGCGCCTGACGCTGCGCGCGCTGGCCTGCCTCATCGGCTACCCCGGCGCCGAGCTGCGCGCCCTGCTGCCGGGCCTGATCGACGCCCTGCGCCTGGAGCAATCCGTGGCGCCCGCGCGGCTGCGCGAGTTGCAGCAGCTGGCCGAGCAGCTGCAGGCCATGGACCCCTTCGAGGCCGAGGCCCGCTACGTGGACACCTTCGACCGGGGCCACCAGACCTCGCTGCACCTGTTCGAGCATGTGCACGGCGACTCGGCCGACCGGGGCCCGGCGCTGATCGACCTGCAGCAGACCTACGAGCGCGCGGGCCTGGCCTTCGAGGCCGACGAACTGCCCGACCACCTGGCCGTGGTGCTGGAGTTCGCCTCCACCCAGCCGCCGGCCATCGCCCGTGGATTCCTGGGCGAGATGGCCCACATCCTCAACGCCCTGTTCACGGCGCTGGCGCGGCGCGACAGCCCCTACGCCAGCGTGATCGCGGCCGTGCTGGAGATCACCGGCCACAGGGCCGAGCGCGTGGAAATCCGCCCCGAGCCCGCCATGGACGAGGCCTGGGCCGAACCCGCCGCCTTCGACGGCTGCAGCAGCCAGGGCCAATCGCGCCCCGGCGCCGAGCAGCCCGTGCATTTCGTGCGCCGCACGGCGGCGCCCCAAGCCCAAGGACCCCGCCAAAGGAGCCTGACATGACCCCCTCCTGGATAGACCACCTGCTCTTCGGCCTCTACCCATACATCTGCCTGGCCGTGTTCTTCATCGGCAGCTGGCTGCGCTTCGACCGCGACCAGTACACCTGGAAGAGCGACTCATCGCAGCTGCTGCGCAGCGGCAGCCTGCGCTGGGGCAGCAACCTGTTCCACATCGGCGTGCTGTTCCTGTTCTTCGGCCACACCGTGGGCATGCTCACGCCGCACTTCGTCTACGAGCCCTTCATGGCCGCAGGCGCCAAGCAGCTGCTGGCCATGGTCAGCGGTGGCATCGCGGGCACGCTGGGCTTCATCGGCCTCACCATCTTGCTGCACCGCCGGCTGTCGGACGTGCGCATCCGCGCCCACTCCAGGTTCAGCGACATCGCCATCCTCTGGCTGCTGTGGCTGCAGCTGCTGCTGGGCCTGGCCACCATCCCGCTGTCTGCAAAGCACATGGACGGCTCCATGATGATGGCCCTGGCCGAATGGGCGCAGCGCATCGTCACCTTCCGTGGCGGCGCAGCCGAACTGCTGGCCGAGGCCGGCTGGGTGTTCAAGGCCCACATGTTCCTGGGCATGAGCATCTTCCTGGTCTTCCCCTTCACGCGCCTGGTCCATGTCTGGAGCGGCTTCGGCACCCTGGTCTACCTGCTGCGCCCCTATCAGCTGGTGCGCTCGCGCCGCCTGGGCCTGCCCGCATCGTCGGCACGCCGTGACGCCAAGCCCGGCCATTGAGGAGATCGACATGGAACATGGATGCAACGGATCGGGCGGCGGCCACTGCGGCTGCGCGTCTTCAACCCCTTCTTCTACTTCTTCTGCCCCGATGGGGGATCTCCCGGCGATTCCCGAAGTGCCGGCCTTCCAGCCCGTGGGCGAGGCCGGGGCCGAGGTGGCCCGCATCAACAACACGCCGCTGCACGCACCCGGACAGCGCCCGCCCGAGCGCGAACTGCGCCAGCGCGCCTGCACCGAGCTGCTGCGCCAGGCGGCCCAGCGCGAAGGCCTGCTGGGCGCCGATGATGCGGCCGGCGACGACGGCGTCATCAGCGAGCGCGCCTCCCAGGCCATAGAGCAGCTGCTGGAGCAATCGCTGCACCTGCCCGAGCCCGGCGAGGACGCCTGCCGCCGCCACTTCGATGCCAACCCCGCGCGCTTCGCCCAGGGCGAGCGCGTGCGCCTGCGCCACGTGCTGTTTGCCGTCACGCCCGGCGTGGACGTGCGCGCCCTCACCCAGCGGGCCGAGGCCCTGCTGATCGAGCTGCGCTGCGCCGACGACGCCGGCCTGCGCTTTGCCGAGGCCGCGCGCCAATGGTCCAACTGCCCCAGCGGCCAGCATGGCGGCGAACTGGGCTGGCTGGGCCGCAGCGACTGCGCACCCGAATTCGCGCGCGATGTCTTTGCCTCCCAGGAAATCGGCGTGCTGCCGCGCCTGGTGCACAGCCGCTTCGGCCTGCACGTGGTCGAGGTCTGCGCGCGCGAGGCGGGCGTTCTGCCCGACTGGCAGCAGGCGCGCCCGGCCGTCGCCCAGGCCCTGCACCAGCAGACCTGGGTGAGCGCGCTCCACCAGTACCTGCAACTGCTGGCCGGCCAGTCCGAAGTGGTGGGCGTGCGCATCGCTGCGGCCGACTCGCCGCTGGTGCAATAGCCGGGGAAGTGCCCATGCCCGACGACGAACTGCTGCTGCGCCTGCGGCGCTTCCACGAGCACGCCTTCCCGCAGTACCGCGCGCAGTTCCGCACCCTGGTCGACGAGGGCCAGCACCCGACCACGCTGTTCATCGGCTGCTCGGACTCGCGCCTGGTGCCCTACCTGCTCACGGGGGCGCCGCCGGGCGAGCTGTTCCTGGTGCGCAACGTGGGCGCCTTCGTGCCGCCGTACGACGGATCGCACGGCCACCACGGCACGGCGGCGGCCATCGAATTCGCCGTGCTCAACCTGCAGGTCAGCCGCATCGTGGTCTGCGGCCACAGCCACTGCGGAGCCATCAAGGCCCTGTATGGAGAAGTCTCGCCCGAGGCGCGCAACCTGCAGCGCTGGCTGGACCTGGGCCGCGAGGCCGTGCTGCCCGTGCAGGCCGGCCCCGAGGCGCTGCGCCGCACCGAGCAGCGCGCCGTCGTGCTGCAGCTCGAACGGCTGATGGACTATCCCATGGTGCGATCGCGGGTAGAGGCCGGGCAGCTCAGCCTGCACGGATGGCACTATGTCATCGAAGACGGCGAAGTCCATGTCTTCGATGTCCAGACCGGCCGCTTTGTTGCGGCATCTCAAGCTCCGCACAGCGGCACCGGGCCGTACGCGCCCTACGCGCCCTACGTGGAGCATGATGGACAAGTGCTTGTCGACTGAGGCCCGAGCAAGTGCCAGGGACGGCGGCAGGCAAGTCAACACGGGAGCCATGCCAATGCATCGCGAAAACCTGGGCCGCGCGCAGGACGCGGCGGATCTGCAGCCCATCAGCCTCGATGTGCTGCGCGAGAAATACCTCAAGGACGGCGAGACCGGCGTGGGCGAGCTCTACGCCCGCGTGGCCCGCGCCCTGGCCTCGGTCGAGCCCGAGGCGCGCCGCGCCGAATGCGAGGCCCTGTTCCTGGCCAACCTGCAGGCCGGCGCCATAGGCGCGGGGCGCATCATGAGCGCGGCCGGCACCGACCTGCAGGCCACGCTGATCAACTGCTTCGTGCAGCCCGTGGGCGACTGCATCCAGGGCGTGGACGACGGCGGCTACCCCGGCATCTACGAAGCCCTGCGCGAAGCCGCCGAAACCATGCGCCGTGGCGGCGGCGTGGGCTACGACTTCTCGCGCATCCGCCCCCGTGGCGCCGAGGTGCGCGCCACCGCCTCGCTGGCCTCGGGCCCGTGCAGCTACATCAACGTCTTCGACCAGTCCTGCGCCACCGTGGAAAGCGCGGGCGCGCGGCGCGGCGCCCAGATGGGCGTGCTGCGCATCGACCACCCCGACGTGCTCGAATTCATCACCGCCAAGCGCACGCCGGGCCGCTGGAACAACTTCAACGTCTCGGTCGGCGTCAGCGACGCCTTCATGCAAGCCGTGGCCGAAGACCAGCCCTGGCACCTGGTGCACCGCGCCCGCCCCGGCACCGCCCTGCTGGAGCAGGGTGCCCACCAGCGCGCCGACGGCCAGTGGGTCTACCAGACCCTGCCCGCCCGCACGCTGTGGGACACCATCATGCGCTCGGCCTACGACTTCGCCGAGCCCGGCATCCTCTTCCTGGACCACATCAACGACGACAACAACCTGCGCTACTGCGAGGAGATCGCGGCGACGAATCCTTGCGGCGAACAGCCGCTTCCCTCCTACGGCTGCTGCGACCTCGGCCCCGTCATCCTCACGCGCTTCGTGCGCCATCCGTTCGGCTTCGCGGGCGAGCCTGTGTTCGACTTCGAGGCCTTCGAGCGCGCCGTGGCCGTGCAGGTGCGTGCGCTGGACAACGTGCTGGAGCTGACCTGGTGGCCGCTGCCGCAGCAGCGCGAGGAAAGCGAGGCCAAGCGGCGCATCGGCGTGGGCTTCACGGGCATGGGCAATGCGCTGGCCATGCTGCGCCTGCGCTACGACGCGCCCGAGGGCCGGGCCATGGCCGCGCGCATTGCCGAGCGCATGCGCGATGCGGCCTATGGCGCCTCGGTGGAGCTGGCGCGCGAGAAGGGGGCCTTCCCCAAGTTCGACGCCGATGGCTACCTGGCCGAAGGCACCTTCGCCAGCCGCCTGCCCGAGGCGCTGCGCCAGCGCATACGCACGCACGGCATACGCAACAGTCACCTGCTGTCCATCGCGCCCACGGGCACGGTCAGCCTGGCCTTTGCCGACAACGCTTCCAACGGCATAGAGCCGCCGTTCTCCTGGACCTACAAGCGCAAGAAACGCACGGCCGATGGCGGCAGCGCCGAGTACGCGGTCGAAGACCATGCCTGGCGCCTGTACCGCTCGCTGGGCGGCGACGTGCAGCAGCTGCCCGCGTACTTCGTCAGCGCGCTGCAGATGCCTGCGGCCGGCCACATCGCCATGATGCAGGCCGTGCAGCCCTTCGTGGACACGGCGATTTCCAAGACCGTCAACGTGGCAGCCGACTATCCCTACGAGGACTTCAAGGACCTGTACCGACAGGCCTGGAAGGCCGGCCTCAAGGGCCTGGCCACCTACCGGCCCAACACCATCCTCGGCGCCGTGCTCGAGACCCATGCGCCCGAATCTGCTGAAAAGCCGGCCTCCCCCGCGCCGGCAGGGGCCTCGGCTTCCGCTCCCGACCCGCTGCGCACCGTGATAGAAAGCCGCCCGCAGGGCGCGCTGGACGCCGTGGCCGAGAAGATCGAGTACTGGACCCAGCAAGGCCCCAAGCGCCTGTACCTGGTCGTCTCCTTCCTGCCCGTGGTCCTGCCCGATGGCCGCACGGTGGACCGCGCCATCGAATTCTTCATGCCCGTGGGCCAGAGCGGCGAATCCCAGCAATGGGTGACCTCCAGCATGCGCCTGCTGTCACTGGCCGCGCGCGGCGGCTTCCTGGAGCGCGCCCTCAGCGATATGCGCAAGGTGGCCTGGGACCGGGGCCCCGTGCGCCTGGGCACCCACCAGCGCGACGACGGCGCGCGCGTGCCCATGTGGCACGACTCCGAGGTGGCCGCCATCGCCTATGCGGTGCAGAACATTCTGGCCCGGCGCGGCAGCGGCGCGCCGCCCGCGCCATCGCCGCTGCCCGAGCCCGAGGCCCTGGCCACCGACTCCATGGTCATGGCCGGCCGCAAATGCGAGGAATGCGGCGCCCATGCCGTGATCCGCAAGGACGGCTGCGAGTACTGCACGGCCTGCGGCCATCTGGGGAGCTGTGGGTGAAAGTTGCCGTGGCCCCGCGCCCGCAGGGCGATGCCGTGCCCGGCTGGCGCGCGCCCGGCACGGGCTTCGACCAGCCCTTCGAGATGCTCGAAGCCTGCCACGAGCGCGTGCTGCGCATGCTGGCGCTGCTGGACCGGTTGCGCGTGCATCTCCAGACCAAAGGTTGCGACGACAGCGCACGCCACGCGGCGCGCGACATCCTGCGCTACTTCGACCAGGCGGCGCCGCTGCACCATGAGGACGAGGAGCTGCATGTCTTCCCGCCGCTGCTGGAGCAGGGCGATGCGCAGACCGTGGCCCTGGTGCAGCGCCTGCAGCGTGAGCACGGCCTGATGAGCGCCGACTGGGCGCTGGCGCGCCAGCCGCTGCTGGACATGGCCGAGGGGCGTTGCCAGGGCTTTGGCGCGGCTGACGAGGCGGTGTTCGAACGCTTCGCGGCCTGCTATGCCAGCCATGTCGAGAATGAAGAGCGGCTGGCCTACCCCCAGGCGCGCGGCCTGCTGCCAGAGGCAACGCAGGCGGCCATGGGCCGTGAGATGGCCGTGCGGCGCGGCGCTGACCTGTCACGGAGATAGCGCCGCCGGCAGCGCGCGGGAGCCGGCGCGGCGATACTCGCAGGCTTTGAACCTGCCCCGCCTCGCCTGCCATGCCCGAGCGCCGCCCCATTTTCCTGCTTCGCATCGCACTGACCCTGCTGGGCGCCTTTGCCGCCGCCCAGCTGTGCCTGTGGCTGCGCACGCCGCTGCCCTGGATGCTGGGGCCGCTGATCGCCACCTCGCTGGCCTCCATCCTGGGCGCGCCCACGGCCAGCGCGGGCCGGCTGCGCAACGGCGGGCAGTGGATCATCGGCGCCTCGCTGGGCCTGTATTTCACGCCGGCCGTGGTGCAGTTGATCGCGGGGCTGTGGTGGGCGATTGCCGTGGCCATCGTCTGGGCGCTGCTGCTGGGCTGGGGCTTCGGCGCCTGGCTGTACCGCGTGCATGCGCCGCGCATGCCGCAGATACCGGCTGGCGAGATGCGCGCCACCACCTATTTCGCGGGCGCCATTGGCGCGGCCTCTGAAATGACGCTGCTGGCCGAGCGCGAGAACGCGCGCACCGACCTGGTGGCGGCCAGCCACAGCCTGCGCCTGGTCATCGTCACCGTGAGCATTCCGTTTGCGCTGCAGTGGAGCGGCCTGCACGGGCTGGAGGGGCTGACGCCGCCCAGCATCCGCATCGTCGAATGGCCGGGGCTGGCGCTGCTGGCCGTGCTCACGGGCCTGGGCGCCTGGGCCATGGACCGGCTCAAGCGGGCCAACCCCTGGTTCCTGGGCGCGCTGCTGGTGTCCATGCTGCTGACCATGTGCGGCCAGGAACTGTCGGCCGTGCCCCAGGCCCTGGTCAATGTGGCGCAGCTGGTGATCGGCATCAGCCTGGGCGTGCGCTTCAAGCGCGAATTCCTGCACACCGCGCCGCGCTGGCTGGGCTCCGTGGCCGTGGGCACCGTGGGGCTCATGGCGATCTGCGCGGGCTTCGCCTGGCTGCTGCACCTGGCCGTGGACCTGCCCTGGGTCACGCTGCTGCTGGGCACCTCGCCGGGCGGCATCACCGAGATGGCCATCACCGCCAAGGTGCTGCAGCTGGGCGTGCCCGTGGTCACGGCCTTCCAGGTCTGCCGGCTGATCGCCGTGCTGCTGCTGGTGGCGCCGCTGTTCCGCTGGGTGGAGGCGCGCGGGCCGGCCGCGTCGCGCACGGCCTAGGGCCCACCTCACCACAGCCCACTGTCGCTGGTAGACACCGCAATCGCACCACCGGCCAGCGCCTGCTGGACCTGCTCCTGGCTGCAGACGAAGCCCGAGGCCACCAGGGGCGGCAGGATGCGGCGCTCGGCCTCGGTGATGTGGGCCAGCATGGGGGCGGGCATGATCTGCACGAGGTTGGGGTCGCTCTGCTCCACGGCCTTGATGCTGCGCGGCCAGGTGGAGCGGTCGGTGACGAAGACTTTTTGCATGGTCAGCAGCCCGGCCTTGTTGGCGCGCTGGATGGTGGCCACGCGCGTGGACAGCAGGCTGCTGGCGCCCAGGTCCACAAGGTAGTCCACGCCGCCCTTGTCGGGCGAGATGCCGTCGCAGCTGTCGATGTTGACGATGGCGATCTTGCCCGCCCCGGTGATGGTGGAGATCACCGAGCGCAGGCGGCGCAGTTCGATGTTGGCGACGATGGCGACTTCGGCCTGGCTGGCCAGCAGCGCGTCCATCTGCTCGGCCCCGTACAGGGTGGCGATGACGGGGCGGCGCGCCAGCCGCGCGCCCAGGGAGTTGTCCGGGCGGCCCATGTCAGAGGTCCAGCCCCAGCTTGCCGGGGTTGAGCAGGTTCTTGGGGTCCAGCATGCGCTTGGTGGCCTCCAGCAGGGCAAAGGCCGGGCCCAGCGACTGCCGCATGTAGGGCGCGCGCAGCAGGCCCACGCCGTGGTGGTGGCTGAGCGTGGCGCCGTGGCGCAGCAGCACGGCGTTGGCCGCGTCCCAGGCTGCGCGGTACCACTGGGCACGCTGGTCCACGGCCACCTCGCCGCGCAGCGAAAAGTACAGGCAGGCGCCATCCACATAGGCATGCGACTGGTGGGCCGAGCCGGCCAGGGTGCCGGGGATGGCCTGCAGGGCGGCGACCACTTCCTCGTAGATGGCCGGCAGGTCTTTCCAGGGGCCGCACATCTCCAGCGTGTCGGCGACGAAGCCCGGGCCTTTCTTGAAGCCCTCGGCGCTCTTGCCGGTCAGGTAGCGCGTGTCCAGCCAGCGCTCCAGGGTGGCGGCGCCGTCCAGCCGTTCACCCAAGGGTGCACACACACGCTCGCAGATGGCCATGACGGCATCGACGATCTCGGGCGCGCCTTCGTCGGCGATCAGCAGCACGTTGAGGTCGCTGCGGCCGAATTGCACGCCGCTTTCCAGCGCGTCATACAGCCGCAGCGCGGCGGGGTTGGCGCCTTGCTGCAGGATCTGGCGGCAGGCCTCCAGGCCCTGGGCAAAGCTGGCAAAGCCATAGGCGATGGCGCGGCCGTGGTCGGGCAGGCGGTGCAGCTTGAAGCGGATGCGCACGATCACGCCCAGCGTGCCTTCCGAGCCGATGAACAGCTGCTGCAGGTCCGGCCCGATGGCCGCGCGCGCGTAGCCGCCCACGGTGACGAGGCGGCCATCGGCCAGCACCACGTCCATGCCGTGGACCATGTCCTCGATCTTTCCGTAGCGCGTGGACAGCTGGCCCGCGCCCCGGCAGGCCACCCAGCCGCCCACGGTGCTGATGCCGAAGGACGAGGGCCAGTGGCCCATGGTCATGCCGTGGCGGCGCTGGATGGTTTCCTCGAACACGTCGCCGAACATGCCGGCTTCGACCTCGACGATCTGGCTTTGCTCGTCCATGGCGATGAAACGGTTGAGTTCGCACAGGTCCAGCACGATGCCGCCGCGCAGGGGCAGGGCCGCGCCCGTGACGTTGCTGCGCCCGGCCGAGACGGTGACGGGAATGGCGTGCGCATCGGCAATGCGCATCACGGCCTGCACCTGCTCCACGGTGGATGCATGGGCGATGACGGCCTGTGGCGTGGCCGGGTGGCCCGAGGTCTCGGCCACCATGGTGCGCGCCCACCAGTCGCGCGTGCCGGCGACGATGTCGGCGCGCTCGGTCTGCACGCGGTCGCAGGCGGCGCGCAGCGCGGCGAGCGCGGCCTCGGGCACGGCCACGGGTTCGTGCTGCAGGCCGCAGGCAGGACCTTCGGAGGCAGGGCGGTCGGCTGCAGGTGCGGCTTGCGCCGCCCAGCCCGGTGTCGTGGGGGCGCCCACCACGTAGTTGCGGCGGTTGTAGCCGCGGGCGATTGCGTCTTTGCTCAGCATTGGATGTCTCCCATCAAAATCTGTTTTTCGCGCTCCACGGCGCGGCGGTAGTCGTGGACCTGTTGCGCCACCTGCGCGGGTGTCAGCCCCAGTTCATCGGCCAGGATGTCGCCCACGCGCTGCGCGGCGTGGGCCGAGGCATCGCGCGCCATGAGGCGGGCGCGCAGGCGGCGCGAGAGCACGTCGTCCACACTGGCCGCCATTTCATGGCGCACGGCGTAGAGAACCTCAGCCTCGGTATGGGGCAGGCCCTGCACGATGGGCCGGGCCAGTTCGGGGCGTGCGGCCAGCAGGTCGCTGACGAAGCGCGCCTCCGTGCCGTAGCGCTCGCCCAGGTGGGCCGACAGGCCGCCCGTGGCCGTGATGGCCTGGGCGTCGTAGCCGGCCGCACCCAGCACAAAGGCCGAGGTGGTGGTGCAGCGCGTGCGCCGGCCCAGCAGTTTTTCCACGGCGTCCACGGTCTGCTCGGCCATGTGGCGCGAGGTGGTGAGCTTGCCGCCAACGATGGTGACCAGGCCGTCGGCCGCCACATGGATTTCGTGGTTGCGCTTCATCTCCACGGTCTTGCCGCCGGGCGGGCCGACCAGGGGGCGGCAGCCAGCGATGGAGCCAACCACGTCCTCGGGCGACAGGTCCACCTTGAGCGCCGATCGGGCGCCTTCGAGCAGGAAGTCCAGCTCGGTGCGCGTGCAGTGCACATCGTCCAGGCCGCCTGCGTAGTCCTCGTCGGTGGTGCCCAGGTAGGAGACATCGCCCCAGCGCGTGATGGTGGCGCGCCGGCTGCGGCCCGGCACGGGAATGGTGACGGTGCAGTCGTTGCGTATGCGCAGCCAGGGAATGGCCACGTGCACGCCCTTGGCGGGGCGCACGTGCAGCCGGGGCTCCTGGCCGGGCTTGCGGCCATCCCAGTCGCGCAGCCACACGCCCGTGGCCATGACCACGCTGCGCGCGCGCACCGTGATCTCGCGGCCATCGGCCTGGACGATGGCGCCGTCCACGCGGCCGTGGGCGTTGCGCTTGACGGCGGTGGCCTGGCAGTGGTTGAGCACGGCCGCGCCATGGAAGGCCGCCGTGCGCGCCACGGCCAGCGTGAGCCGCGCATCGTCCACGCGCGCGTCGAAGTACATGTAGCCGCCCAGGAGCTGCTCTTCGCGAAAGCTCGGGCAGTGCGACAGCACCTCGGCCTTGCCGAGCTTGCGGTGCAGGATGCCTTCGCGCCAGCCGCCGGCCAGGTCATAGGTCCACAACAGGCTGCCGAAGGCCTTGGCCAGGCGGGCGTCGAAGACGCCGTCGCGCTCCATCACGGGAAACAGGAAGGGCAGGCGCTGCACCAGGTGCCGCGCATTGCGGCGCAGGCGCTGGCGTTCCAGCAGCGAGTGCCGCACCAGCCCCAGGTTGCCCTGCTCGATGTAGCGCAGGCCGCCGTGCACCATCTTGGAGGACTTGGACGAGGTGCCCGAGGCGAAGTCGTCCTTCTCCACCAGCGCCACGCGCAGGCCGCGCAGGCTGGCGTCCAGCGCCGCATAGGCGCCGGTGATGCCGCCGCCGATGACCAGCAGGTCGAAGGCCTCGTCGCCCAGCCGCGCGAGCTGGTCCGCGCGCTGCAGCTGCAGCGGCGCGGTCTGGGTCAGTGCGGCGCTGTCCCTGCGCTCCTTGCCAAAGGGCCATTGCATCATGCGCAGCCCTCCAGGGCGGCGCTGCGCCCGGGGGCCCGGGCGCGGGCCAGTTCGTCGCCCACGCGGGCGCGCCAGATGCGGCGGCGCTCGCCGCGCTCGTCGGCGGCCATGCGCGGGGTGAAGACCGCTTCGGTGCGCAGCGTGGCGCAGGCCTGCTCCAGCCCGTCCCACAGCAGGCCTGCGCTGCCGGCCATGAAGGCGATGCCGCGCAGGCTGGCCTTGTCGGTATCGGCCAGGCGGCGCACGGGCAGGCCGCCCAGGTCGGCCTGGATCTGCAGCAGCGCATCGCTGCCCGACAGGCCGCCGCCCACCAGCAGCTCGCCCACCTCGGTGCCCGAGGCCGCCTCGTCCGCCTGCACGCAGGAGGCCACGGAATGCGCAATGCCTTCGAGGATGGAGCGCGCCAGCTGCGGCCGCGAGGTGGCCATGGACACGCCCGAGATCGAGGCCCGCGCGCCCGGCTCCATGGCCGGCAGGCGCAGGCCCGTGAGCGCGGGGATGAAGACCAGGTCGGCCGGCGTCTCGGCCTCGCGGGCCAAGGCGCTGATCTGCTGCGGGTTGTCGAACCACTGCAGCTTCTCGCAGATCCAGTTGAGCGCCGAGCCCGTGGTGGGCACATAGGTCTCGATGGCATAGCGCGAGACACCGCCCATGCGCCGCGCCGTCATGGTCAGCGAGCTTTCATGGGCCGCGTCATGCGCGGGCAGCTTTGTTCCCGTGAGCACATCGACGAAGCTGCCCGTGCCATGCACGCACAGCGCCTGGCCACGCTCCAGGCAGCCCAGGCCCACGGCGGCCGCATGCTGGTCGCCTGCGCAGGCCAGGATGGGCACGGCCAGGCCCAGCAGCTCGGTGCGCGTGCGGCCGAAGTCCTGCACGTCCTCGCACAGGCGGGGCAGCAGTTCGGCGGGAAACTCCAGCGCGTCCAGCCAGTCCTGCAGATAACGGTGATCGCCCAATGCATAGGCGTTGCCCGAGGTCACATTGGTGGGCGTGGTGACCACGGCGCGCGCATCCGACAGATGCCACAGCAGCCAGGAGTCGATGGTGCCGAAGGCCAGGCGGCGCTGCTGCCAGGCACGGGCCACGGCCGCATCCTCACGCAGCTTGCGCGCGGCCCACAGGTAGGGCGAACGCACGCCCACGGGCCGGCCCGCGTGGCGGATCAGCCGGGCATCCCAGTCGCCGGCCAGCAGGGCCAGTTCGTCGCGGTAGCGCGAGTCCTGCCAGACCATGATGGGCGCCAGCGACCGGCCTGTGACCGTATCCCAGAGCACGGCCGAGCAGCGCTGGTTGGCAATGGCCAGGGCCACGATCTGCTGGCCGCAGCCCTGTGCGCGGGCGATGGCGCGGCGGCACACGTCCAGCGTGCGCTCCAGAAGCAGGTCGGCGTCCTGCTCGACCACGCCGGGGCGCGGGCAGTGGATTTCCAGCGGCAGATAGTCCTGGGCGGACACCTGCCCGTCGCGTCCCACGACGGCGGCGCGCGTGCCCGAGGTGCCTTCGTCTATGCAAAGGATCACGGCTTCATGGTGCATGGGGTGGTCTCTTTCAGGCGGTGGTTTGAGCGACCTTGGCGGGCGGGGCGGCGTCGTCCGCGAACTGGGGCGCGCCGGGCTCGTCGTCGGGGTTCACGGTGGTGCGCGTGGGGTCCCAGCGGATGGAAAAGCAGACGATGCTGGCCAGCAGCGGCACCACGGACAGGATGAGGAAGGTGTTCTCCAGCCCGTACTGCTGGCGGAACAGCGGGAACACCAGCAGCCCCAGCGCCGCGCCCATGGCGCCCAGCGCACCGATCACGCCGTTGGCGCCCGCGCGCAACTCGCTGCGGAACGACAGCGTGGACAGGCTCTTGCCGTTGGCGCCGGGCCCGCCCGAGTGAAAGAGGATGAACAGCGAGGGCACGGCCACGGCCAGCCAGATGGGCATGCGGCCGTTGAACAGGCCCAGCACCAGCAGCATCAGGAACACCAGCGCAAAGCCGAAGGCCGAGGCCCGCCGCAGGCCCAGCCGGCGCCCGATGACGGGCGACAGGAAGCCGCCGACGATGCCGAACACGTTGAACACCAGCGCGCCCAGCGTGGCCTCGCGGAAGTCCTTGCCGAACAGCGAGGCGCTGATCAGCGGCAGGTACCAGCCCACGGCAAAGTACTGGATGGACTGGCCTATCTGCACCGTGGCCGCCAGCAGCGTGCGCGGCAGGTAGATGCCGCGAAAGATCAGCAGCACATTGGCCAAGCCGCGCCGGGCCGGGTTGAGCACGGGCAGGCGCTCGGCAAGGGGCGCTGCCCTGAAGGGCTGGCCATAGATGCGCGTCATGGCGCGGGCCGCGTCGTCCAGCCGCTCCTTGCGTGCCAGCCAGGTCGGGCTTTCCACCAGCAGCGCGGCCTGCATGCCCAGGATGAACACGCCGAACACGGCGGTGGCCGCAACCGAGTAGCGCCACAGCGAATCGCCCACGTCCCAGGAGTGGAACCACAGCGCCAGCACCAGGTTGCTGCACACGGCCATGTACCACATGCCCTGCCAGACATTGAGCCGGCTCTTGAGGCGTGCGGGCGTGAATTCGGCCAGCACCGCCATGGCGATGGCGAAGTCGATGCCATAGGCCGCGCCCACGAAGAAGCGGCCGAAGAGGATGGTGGCGTAGTCGGGCGCCATGCTGACCAGCAGCGCGCCGGCCACGGCCAGCACCTTGGCGATGACCAGCGGGCGCATGCGGCCCCAGCGGTCGGCCATCCAGCCGCCGATGGGGTTGAAGGCGATGGACACCCAGGAGGCCAGCGACGTCATCCAGGCCACCTCGGCCGGCGTGAGCTGCTGGTCGCGCGTCATGGGCCCCAGGCCCACGCTGAGCGCGGAGTTGGAAAAGGCGTCGAGGAAAAGGCCGCCGAGTGCCAGCCACCAGATGGTGCCGGCGCGGCCTGAAATGCCCTGGCGTGCGTCGATGTACGAGATGACATCCTGAACGCCACGAATGCTGTGGCCTGTGGTTTGCATCGCTGCCTCCTGGTTGTCTGCAAGAGGCCGGCGCACACCACACAGGCGTGACAAGACCATCTCACAGATGGTCTTCAAATCTTGAACCTGCGCTCAGGATTCTAGGCAGGCGGCGCAGGCTGCGGATCGGTGAAAGCACCAGGGTCCGCGCAATGGCCGCGCCCAAAGAAAAAGCCCGCCGCAGAGAGTCTGCTGCGGGCTTGGCACGCGGCCCCTTCAGGGGGCCGTGCGCTGTGTGCTGTCAGTGGACCACGACGGGCTGCTGTGCCAGGCCTGCGTAGCGATCCAGCGCGTCTTCCACCTCTTCCTCGGTGGGGGCGTCGAGCTGCCAGGCAATGATCTGCTTTTGGAACATCTCGGCCCAGGAACCGTCCAGGTAGACCTCCTTGCCCGAGCGCTTGTCCACGATCTCGAAGCCGTGGCGTGGCAGTTGGCGGGCGGTATCGACTGCCTCATTGCCAGCCGTTGCATCCGGATCCATGTCGGGACGCAGATGGAGCACCACAAAAGATTCGGAGTCGTAAAGCATTTGCATGGTGTTCCCTTTCTGGCCCGTTGCCGGGCGTCGCACAGCCTACATGGCTGCGAAGCGCCGGATTTCAAGAACCGTGGGGGTCCCGATCTATCACAGGCACTTGCATGCAGTATTCCACGGATTGGCATGCGCGGCGGCGTGCGCCGCAGGCCGCGCTGTGGTAGGCGGGCGGCAGCGGTGCCTGCAAGTGCCGGCCTACCCGCGATCAGGGCGCCTGGCGGCCCTTGAGCTGCAGGTCGGCGAAGTCGCCGTTGTCCTGCGCCAGCCGGATGCGCACGGGCAGGTATTGCATGGACGGCGCCAGCCACAGCGAGGCCTGCTGGTCATCGCCGGCCGCCGCGATCTTGTCCAGCCGCAGCGCCTGCGTGCTGCCCGAGGGAAGGTCCAGCGTCTCGGTCTCGCCCACGCGGAAGGTCCAGCGGTCGGCGCGCCGCGCGCTGACGGTGATGAAGCTGATCTGCGTACCCGCCGGATAGCGCTGCGGCGCCGCCGCCAGCAGGGCCGACAGTTGCAGGAACACGCTGAGCCGGTCCTGCGCGCCGGGCGCGATGGCGGCATCGGGCGCGCCCGTGCTGAAGTGCGCCAGGTTCTGGTCGAACGCCAACTGCGCCGATTGCTCCTTGCGTGCCTTGTCGTTGAAGCGGCTGGGCTCCAGGCCCCTGTCGGTGATGCGGCCCTCGCTGGTCTGCGAGCGCGAGCCCAGCAGGAACAGGCTGACTTCCTGGCTGGCCTGGTACTGGCCGTTGGCATGGCGCCAGACCAGCTCGGCACTGGCCGAGTAGTTGAAGCGCTTGGCCTGGCCGGTGACGGCGAACGACAGCCGCGCGGGATCGGGCATTTGCACGGGAACAGGGGCGTCGGAGGCCAGCGGCGTGCCGTCGGGCGAGGTGATGGCCATGCCCTGGGCCGGGCCGGCCGAGGGAGTGGGCGGTGTTTCGGGTTCGGGCTTGGGAGCGGGCGGCGCCGGCGGCGTGGCCGGGGTTGGCCCGCTGCCGGCAGCGGCAGTTTCCGATGCGTCCGATGCGGCAGGCTCCTGCGCTGCGGCCGTCGGCAAGGGCTCCACGGTTTCGCGGATGGGCGTGTCCAGCGGTTCGGGCGTGGGCGCGGGTGCGGCGGGTGCCGGGCGCTGGACCTTGGGGCGAGGCTGCTGCGGCTTGGGCGCAGGCGCCTTCGGTGCAGGTACGGGCGCTGCAGGCGGGGGGGCGGGTGGCTCGGGCAGGGATAGCGCCCGCGTCTGCATGGCTGCCACCTCGGTGTGCGGCGCCGATACCTGGCTCCACAGCGGCAGGCCCAGCAGGGCCAGGGCGTGCACGCCCAGCACCACGGCGGTGAGGGCGGGCAGGGCTCGCTGGCGTAGGCTCATGTCAGTTATCCATAGTGCTGCGCGCCACCCACAGCCCATGAAACCGGCGCGGCCCAAGGCCAGGGACAGCGAGCAAGGGCCTACGCCGGCCGCGCCGCCCCGCAGCGAGGCTGTCGTCTCCCTTCCAGGGGGAAGGCGCGAAGCGACTCAGGGGGTGTAGCTTCATCTCAGGCATTCCAGCCCAGGTCCTGGGACAGCTGCACGCAGGCCTCGCGCAGCGGCGCGTCGATGGCGCCGCCGTATTCGGGGTCGAAAGTGGCAATCGAGCCCAGCGTGGTCAGGCCCAGCACGATATGGCCCGAGGAGTCGAAGACCGGCGTGCAAAAGGCCACGATGCCGGGCAGCACGGTATCGACCACGCGGGCGGTGCCGCGCTCGCGCACCTCGGCCAGCATGGCGTCTATGGCCTCGGGCGTGAGCGGCAGGTCCTTGCGCTGGATGCGGCGGGCCTTGTCCACTTCGGGCTCCAGCAGCGGGGCCGTGACCTCGCGCGGCAGCCAGGCTGCGAAGCAGCGCCCGGTGGCCGAGGCCAGCATGGGCATGACATCGCCCAGGCGCAGGTTGGCGGTGACCGACTGCGCGCTTTCCTCCCAGTGCACGATGGTCGGCCCGTGGTTGCCCCAGACGGCGATGGCCGCCGTGTGGTGGATGCGCTCCATGAGTGCGGGCATGCGTTCGCGCGCCAGCCGCACGGGGTCCAGCCGCGCCAGCGAGGCCAGGCCCAGCTTGAGCGAGGCCGGGCCCAGGTCGTAGCGGGAGGTGCGCGCGTCCTGTGTGACCAGGCCGATGCGCTGGAAGCTCACGAGGTAGCGGTGCGCCTTGGCGGCGCTCATGCCGGCGTCGGACGCCAGGTCCTTGAGCATCTGCGGGCCCCGGGCGCGCGTCAGCGCCTCCAGCAACGTAAAACCGACCTCGACCGATTGAATCCCTGCGCGTTCCTTGTCCATTGCAATAGAATTTGGTTTTGTTTAGTTAAATCAATTTAACTTATCGTAATTCGTGGCTGCGTCGCCATGGGTATCCAGGCCGCTGCCCGGATGCCGTGGCGCGCGGCGGCGGCACGGGGGAGCAGCATGAAACTTGCCACATACAAGGACGGATCGCGGGACGGGCAACTGGTCGTGGTGTCACGCGACCTGAGCCAGGCCCATTATGCGACCGGCATAGCGAGCCGCCTGCAGCAGGTGCTCGACGACTGGAGCTACATGGCGCCCCAGCTGCAGGACCTGTACCACCTGCTCAACAGCGGCAAGGCGGTCCATGCCTTTGCCTTCGATCCGCGCCAGTGCATGGCGCCGCTGCCGCGCGCCTACCAATGGGCCGACGGCTCGGCCTACATCAACCATGTGGAGCTGGTGCGCCAGGCGCGCGGCGCCGAGGTGCCCGCCAATTTCTACACCGACCCGCTGATGTACCAGGGCGGCAGCGACGATTTCCTGGGCCCCTGCGACGATGTGGTGGTGCCCAGCGAGTCCATGGGCATCGACTTCGAGGCCGAGATCGCCGTCATCACCGCCGACGTGCCCATGGGCGCCACGCCCGAGCGTGCGCTGGGCGGCGTGCGCCTGGTCATGCTGGCCAACGACGTGAGCCTGCGCAACCTGATCCCCAATGAGCTGTCCAAGGGCTTCGGCTTCTTCCAGTCCAAGCCTGCCACCTCCTTCAGCCCCGTGGCCGTGACGCTGGACGAGCTGGGCGACGCCTGGAAGGGCGGGCGCCTGCACCTGACGCTGCAGTCCATCTGGAACGGCCGCAAGGTCGGCATGTGCGATGCGGGCGAGGACATGAGCTTTCACTTCGGCCAGCTCATCGCCCATATCTGCAAGACGCGCAATGTGCGCGCCGGCTCCATCGTGGGCAGCGGCACCGTGAGCAACAAGGGCGTGGAAAGCGGCAAGGGCAAGAACCGGCGCATGGAGTGGCCCAAGGGCTACAGCTGCATTGCGGAGAAGCGCTGCATAGAGACCATCCAGGACGGCGCGCCCAAGACCGAGTTCATGCGCTTTGGCGACACCATCCGCATCGAGATGAAGGGCAAGGACGGCCAGAGCATCTTCGGCGCCATCGACCAGAACATCGTCGAGCCTGCCGAATGAGCCGCGTCTGCGCACCCTGGTGGCGCCTGGCGGGCAGGTCGCTGCGCGCCGGCCTGGCCGCGCTGGCGCTGTCGCCGCTGGCGGGGGCATTCGCGGCGCCCCCGGCCGCGGACCCCGTCACCTGCCCGCCCGAGGCGCGCATGCCCAGCCCGGACGAGATCCGCGCCATGCAGCGCAAGGCGCAGGACCGTGGGCTGCTGTGGCGCATCGAGCACCGGGGCCGCACCAGCTGGCTCTACGGGACCATGCACGCGGCCAAGCTCGACTGGAGCGTGCCCGGCCCCACGGTGGCGGACGCGCTGCGCGCCTCCGACAGCTTGGCGCTGGAGCTGAACATCCTCGATCCCGCGGTCATGAAGGTCTTGTTCGCAGGCATGCAGGCGCGGCCGGATGCGCCGCCGCTGCGCGGCGATCTCCAGCGCCGGCTTGAGGAGCAAAGGCGCCTGGCCTGCGCCGGCCCCGAGCTGGCCCTGCTGCGCCCCGACGCCCAGGTGATCTCCCTGTTGTCGCTGGCCGGCCGCAGCGAGGGGCTGGACGCGTCCTATGGCATCGATTTCTCGCTGGCCGGCGTGGCGCTGGCCCTGGGCAAGCCCGTGCTGTCGCTGGAGACACCCGAGCTGCAACTGCGCGAACTGGTCTCGGACGACCCCGCGCGCGTGGCCGAGACGGTGGAGTCCGGCCTGCGCCAGCTGGAAAGCGGCATCGCCTCCCAGAAGCTGGGACTGATCGCACGCGTCTGGGCCGATGGCCGCATCCACCTGCTGGAGAGCCTGCCCGACTGGTGCGACTGCATGGCCAATGCCGCCGAGCGCGCCGACTACGACCGCATGGTCTATGGCCGCAACCCCGGCCTGGCGCGTGAAGTGGCGCGGCAGATCCGTTCCGGCCGCAGCGTGTTTGCCGCCGTGGGCGCCCTGCACATGGTGGGCACGCGCGGCCTGCCGGCGCTGCTGGCGGCCCAGGGCTTCAAGGTGCAGCGCGTGGAGTTCCCCGCAGCCAGCCCGCCCTGAAACACACGGCCGCCGCCTCCATGAACAAGAGCAACAGGGCGCGGCCAGGACCCATCCACACCCATCCCACAGGAGACAACAATGGACCGTAGACAATTCCTGGCCGCCGTGGCGGCCTCATCCGCCGGCATGGCCGCGCCTTTTGCACAGGCGCAGGACTGGCCCGCCAGCAACATCCGCTGGGTCGTGCCCTATCCGCCCGGCGGCGGCACCGACGTGCTGGCGCGCACCGTGGCCGAGGCCATGCGCCAGACGCTGAACCAGACCATCGTGGTGGACAACCGCCCCGGCGCCTCCACCAACATCGGCGCCCAGATCGTGGCCACGGCCAAGCCCGACGGCTACACCATCATGTCGGCCGACAACGCCGTGCTGGCCTACAACGAGCACCTGTTCAGCAAGCTGTCCTTCAACCCCGAAAAGGACTTCACCTACATCGGCGGCATCAGCCGCTTCCCGATGGCGCTGGTGGTGAACCCGAACTTCGAGGCCAAGACCTTCAAGGAATTCCTGGCCTACGTGAAGGCGCATCCGGGCCAGGTCAACTACGCCTCTCCCGGCAACGGTTCGCCCCACCACCTGGCCATGGAGATGTTCAAGAACCGCACGGGCACCTTCCTGACGCACATTCCCTACCGTGGCGCGGCGCCCGCGCTGGCCGACGTGATGGGCGGCCAGGTGCCCTGCATGTTCCTGGACCTGGCCTCGGGCCTGCCCGTGATCCAGTCGGGCAAGGTGCGCGCCCTGGCCATCGGCACGGGCAAGCGCGTGCCCAGCCTGCCCGAGCTGCCCACGCTGGCCGAGGTCGGCGTGCCCGACACCGAGGTCTATGCCTTCCAGGGCATCCTGGGCCCGGCCAAGATGCCCCCCGCCGTGGTGCAGCGCCTGAACGCCGAGCTCAACAGGGCGCTGGCCAACCCCGCCGTGGTCAAGCGCATGCAGGACTTCGGCATGGAGGCGCTGCCCGGCACGCCCGAGCAGTTCCTGGCCATGTCGCGCGCGGAGTCCAAGCGCTGGGGGGCCATCATCAAGAGCGCGGGCGTGAAGCTGGACTGACCCCCTGAGGCGCTGCGCGCCTTCCCCCTTCTCGCTTCGCGGAGGGGGACGACACCCTCGGTGCGGGGCTGCCCTTCCTCGGTGTCTCTGGGTTGGGTCGTGGCGGGTTTGGGCGCTGGTGTGCTGGCGGTGCCTTTGGGCGTTGCTCATCGCCAATCCAGCGATCAATCCAGCGCCTTCTGCCTGCGCATGGTGGTGAAAAGAACGGCCAGGCTGGCGGCGGCGCCGGCCACGCCCAGGGCGGCGAAGAGGGGGATGCCCCACAGGCGCGGGCCCATGGTCAGCAGGCCGGGGGCCAGGCCCAGGATGAAGGCGCCGGAGACCACGGCCAGGGCCAGGCGGGTGGCGGCGCGTTCCAGTGCCAGTGAAAGCCGGTCGATGTGGCGTATGTCCAGGTCGGCCTGCAGCCGGCCCGAGCGCAGTCTTTGCATCACCAGCCGCAGGGTGTGCGGCGCGTCGTCGGCCAGTTCCAGCCACTGCGCCATGGCGGCGCGGCGCTGGCGCGCCAGGCTGCGCAGGGAGTAGCGCTGCAGCAGCTGGGCCTTGACCAGGGGCGTGGCCGTCTGCACCACGTCGAATTGCGGGTCCAGCTGCAGCAGCACCTGGTCGGCCGTGATCAGGGCCTTGAGCAGCAGCGCCATGTCGGCGGGCAGGGCCACGCCGGTTTCGCGGGCCAGGGCCATGAAGTCCTGCAGCGCGCGGGACATGACCAGGCGGCCGTTGCTGGCGCCGGGGCCATGGCGGGTCACGAAGCGGTCCACGGCGGCCTCGATGCGTGCGGCCGAGGGCAGGGCGCGGCCGGGCATTTCGCTTTCGGCCGCCCATTCCAGCAGCACGCCCGAGAGGCTGCGGCCCTGGCCCTCGACCAAGGCGCGCATCAGGCCCAGCACCTGGCGGCGGCGCTGGGGCGACAGCCGCCCGACCATGCCGAAGTCGATGAAGCCCACGCGGTTGCCGGGCAAGGCCAGCAGGTTGCCGGGGTGCGGGTCGGCGTGGAACAGGCCGTCGCGCAGCACCATCTGCAAAAACGCGCAGGCGCCACGGCGCGCCAGCAGCGGGCCGTCCAGCGCGGGGTCCGCACCCACGGCCGAGGCTGGCACGCCCGGCACGAAGTCCTGCACCAGCAGGCGCGGCCCGCTCAATGCCCAGTGGATGGTCGGCACGACGATCTCGGGCTGGGCCGCGAAGTGCCGCGCCACGGCGTCGCCGTTGTGGGCTTCGACGGTGAAATCCAGTTCCTCGCGCAGCGCCTGGCCCAGCTGGCGCGTGACTTCGCGCGGGCGGTAGCGTGCCAGCTGCGGCCATTGTTCCTGGGCCAGCAGCGCCAGGTGCTCGAGCAGGCGCAGGTCGGCCTCGATCTGGGGGCGCAGCCCGGGGCGCTGGACCTTGACCACGACTTCGATGTCGGCAGCGCTGGCCGCAGGGGTGCTGTCGCTGCCGTCCTCCTGGTCTTCCCGGTCATCCCGGTCATCCCGGTCTTCAGCCGCAGGCAGCCGCGCGCGGTACACCTGGGCCATGGAGGCCGAGGCCAGCGGCACGGGGTCGAAATGCGTGAACACCTGCTCCACGGGCAGGCCCAGCGACTGCTCGATCAACGGCTGGGCCGTCTCCCAGGGCAGCGGGGCGGCGTGGCTGTGCAGTTGCTGCAGGGCGGCCGTCCATTCGGGCGCGAGCAGGTCCGAGCGCGTGGCCATGATCTGGCCCAGCTTGACGAAGCTCGGCCCCAGGTGTTCGAGGGCCATGCGCAGGCGCTCGGGGCGGCTGGCATCCAGCGGATGCTCGGGATGGGGCTGGCTGCCGCGCGGCGCGAAGCGGGCCAGGCCCAGCGTGTCGACCAGGTCGGCCAGCCCGAAGCGCAGCAGCACGCCGACGATTTCCTGCAGCCGGGCACGGTCGCGCACGGCGACCACGGCGGTTTGCAGCATGGGCATCTCCTGTCGGTGGTGGCAATGCGGTCCATTGTGCCGATGCGCCAGACGCCATTGCGCAGGAATCGCCCGTCTCCGGGGCGGGGCTCAGGCCAGCCGCTGCACCTGCACCGCGCAGTCGTAGAAGCTGGGCGCGCGGCCCAGGTCGGTCAGGCGCTGGTGGGTGAGCTCGTTGACGTTGGTGCCGTTGTCGCCATGCTTGCGCCACCAGATGCCCAGGCCGTTGACCACGCCCCGGCGCGCGCGGCCGTTGAGGGTGGCGTGGCATTCGTAGCTGCCCCGGTCGTTGAAGACGCGCACGCGGTCGCCCTCGGCCACGCCGCGCGGGGCGGCGTCGTCGGGGTGCAGTTCCACCAGCGGTCGGCCTTCCATGGTGCGCAGGCTCTTGACGTTGACGAAGCTGCTGTTGAGAAAGTTGCGTGCCGGCGGCGAGATCATGGCCAGCGGGTAGCGCGCATCCGTTTCGGCGGTTTCGTAGTTGGGCAGGTAGTCGGGCAGCGGGTCCATGCCGCGCCGCGCCAGCTCGGCGCTGGTGAATTCGCAGCGGCCCGAGGGCGTGGCGAAGCCGCCCTCGGCAAAGGGGGCCTCGGGCAGGGCCAGGGTGGCAAAGCCCTTGTCCAGCAGCTCGTTGAAGTCCACGCCGCGCCCTTCGAAGGCTTCGCGGCACAGTTGCTCGTCTCCCGTCTGGAAATGGGCGGCGGCAAAGGCGTCGTCATGCCGCGCCATGTGCGCGGCCAGGTCGCGGAAGATCTGGCCATTGCTGCGCGCCTGGCCCAGCGGCGCGATGGCGGGGCGGTTGAGCAGCACGTCGGTATGGCCGTAGCTGCCGTGGATGTCCCAGTGCTCGATCTGCGTGGTGGCCGGCAGCACGTAGTCGGCCAGGTCGGCCGTGTCGGTCATGAACTGCTCCAGCACCACGGTGAACAGGTTCTCGCGCGCAAAGCCGGCCACGACCTTGGCCGACTCGGGCGCCACGGCCACGGGATTGCTGTTGTAGACCACGATGGCGTCCACGCGCGGGCCGAAGCCGTTGCCGCCTTCGTGCAGCAAGGCGTCGCCGATGGTGCTCATGTTGATGGTGCGCGGGCGGCGCTCGCCCAGCAGGTGCGGCATCTGCAGTCGGGCGCGCTGCGCGGGCAGGGCGCCCGAGGCGGACAGCAGCAGGCCGCCCGCACGGTGGCGCCAGGCGCCCACCAGGGCCGGCAGGCAGGCGATGGCGCGCACGGCATTGCCGCCGCCGCGCGCGCGCTGCACGCCGTAGTTCAGGCGGATGGCGGCGGGCGTGGTGGTGCCGTAGTCGCGCTCCAGCTGGCGGATCTGCTCCACGGGCAGGCCGCAGACCTGGGCCGCGCGCTCGGGCGGCCACTGCAGGGCGCGGGCCTTGAGTTCCTCCCAGCCCAGCGTGTGGCGCGCAATGTAGTCATGGTCCAGCCAGCCGTGCGTGATCAGCTCGTGCATCAGGGCCAGTGCCAGGGCGGCATCGGTGCCGGGCAGCAGCTGCAGGTGCTCGTGGCATTTGTCGGCGGTCTCGGTCTTGCGCGGGTCTATGCACACCAGGCGTGCGCCGTTGCGCTTGGCCTCCAGCGCATAGCGCCAGAAATGCAGGCTGCTGCCGATGCTGTTGCTGCCCCAGATGAGGATGAGCCGGCTTTCGGTGAAATGCTCCACGCGCATGCCCAGCTTGCCGCCATAGGTCAGGTTCAGGGCCTCGCCCCCGGCGCTGGAGCAGATGGTGCGGTCCAGCAGCGAGGCGCCGAGCTGGTGGAAGAAGCGCCGGTCCATGCTCTCGCCCTGCACCAGGCCCATGGTGCCTGCGTAGCTGTAGGGCAGGATGGTTTCGGGATCGCGCGCCGCCAGGGACTGCAGGCGCGCGGCGATGTCGGCCAGCGCCTCGTCCCAGCCCACGGGCTCGAACTGCCCGGAACCCTTGGGTCCCACGCGGCGCAGCGGGGTGAGCACACGCTCGGGGTGGTAGCTGCGCTCGGTGTATTTGCTGACCTTGGCGCAGAGCACGCCGCCCGTGTGCGGATGGGCGGGGTTGCCCTGGACTCTCTTGGCGATGCCGTCTTCGACCGTGGTCACCAGCGAGCAGGTATCGGGGCAGTCATGGGGGCAGGCGCCCAGCACCTGTGAGGTGGCCTGGACTGGGGGCGTGGCGGAGGACATGGTGGCAGCGGTCTCGGACAGGGTGGGTACTTTGCGAAAAAACCGTGAAAAGCCGGGAAAACGGGAAAAGGCCGTCACGGGCAAGGGGCGGTGCCGGTCTTGCATGCCGCAATCGCCGCTTGTCTTTATTATGCGGACCCTTGCAGCCGGCTGCACGCAGCAACGGCGCCGATTCCAGTGACAAAAACAGGCAAGTTCATGCTCCGACCCAAGACGGCGTTCAGCCGCAGACAGTTCATCGCAGCCAGCACGGCTGCTGCCGCCACCTGGACCGGCGCAGTGCGCGCCCAGGACGCGGGAGGCACCATCGTGCTGGGCCAGTCCTGCCCGATGACGGGCCCTGCGGCACAGATCGGCCAGCCCTTCCATGAAGGCGCCAAGCTGTACTTCGAGCAGCTCAACGCGCAGGGGGGCATTGCCCGGCGCAACATCGAACTGCGCGTGATGGACGACGGCTACGAGCCCGAGCGCTGCGCGGCCAATACCCAGCGCTTCCTGTCCGACGACGTGTTCGCCCTGTTCGGCTACGTGGGCACCTCCACCAGCATGGCCGCGCTGCCGCTGCTGCAAAAGGCGCGCGTGCCCCTGTTCGCACCGCTGACGGGCGCCGACGCGCTGCGCCAGCCCCAGCTGGCCCACCTGGTCTTCAATGTGCGCGCCTCCTATGCCGACGAGACGGCGCTGATGGTGCGCCACCTCACGGGCCTGGGCCTGAAGAAGGTGGCCGTGTTGCACCAGAACGATGCCTATGGCGAATCGGGCCTGGCCGGTGTCAAGGCGGCGCTGGCCGCCAAGGGGCTGGAGCCCGTGGGCGCGGCCACGGTGGAGCGCAACTCGAACAATGTGGCGGCGGCCGTCAAGACGCTGGTGCCGCTGGGCGCCGATGTCATCGTGCAGATCGTCACCTACTCGGCCAGCGCGGCCTTTGTGCGCGCGGCGCGCCAGGCAGGCTTTGGCGGGCAGTTCTACAACGTGTCCTTCGTGGGTGCCCAGGCGCTGTCGGAGACGCTGGGCAAGGATGCCGAAGGCGTGGTCGTCACCCAGGTCGTGCCCTCGCCCTTCCAGACCTCGCGCCAGATCACGCGCGATTTCCTGGCGGCCATCCAGAAGGGCGGCGGCAAGCTGACGCCCAACTATTCCAGCATGGAAGGCTACTTGGCGGCGCGCGTGTTCGCCGATGCGCTGCGCCAGGCATCGGCCTCGGGCAAGCCCACGCGCGACGGCCTGGTGGCCGCGCTCGACGCCATGCACGGCCAGCAGGTGGCCGGCTTCCCGCTGGTCTTCAAGCCGCAGTCCGGCAAGCCGCGCTTCGTGGAGTTGTCCATGCTGACCGGCGACGGCAAGGTCCGGGTGTAGGCTTGCAGCTCTAGAAGGAGAACCCCATGGCCTTGTTGCAGGAACTGCTGGACCGCGCACCCGAGATCACCGCGCTGCGCCGCGACATACATGCCCATCCCGAACTGTGTTTCGAGGAGATCCGCACCGCCGACCTCGTGGCCCGGCAACTGGAGGGATGGGGCATTGCCGTGCACCGCGGCCTGGGCCGCACAGGCGTGGTGGGCACCATCCACGGCCGTGACGGCGGCGCCAGCGGCCGCGCCGTCGGGCTGCGCGCCGACATGGACGCCCTGCCCATGCAGGAGTTCAACACCTTCGAGCACGCCAGCCGCCACGCCGGAAAAATGCATGCCTGCGGACATGACGGCCATGTCGCCATGCTGCTGGCTGCCGCGCAGTACCTGGCCGCGCACCGCGACAGCTTCGATGGCACGGTGCACCTGATCTTCCAGCCGGCCGAAGAGGGCGGCGGCGGCGCGCGCGAGATGGTCGAGGACGGCCTGTTCACCCAGTTCCCCATGCAGGCCGTGTTCGGCATGCACAACTGGCCGGGCATGAAGGCCGGCACCATGGCCGTGGGCCCGGGCCCGGCCATGGCGTCCAGCAACGAATTCCGCATCGTCGTGCGCGGCAAGGGCGGCCACGCGGCCATGCCGCATATGGTGATCGACCCGCTGCCCGTGGCGGCACAGCTCATCCTGGGCCTGCAGACCATCGTCAGCCGCAACGTCAAGCCCATCGAGGCGGGCGTGGTCTCGGTGACCATGGTCCACGCGGGCGAGGCCACGAACGTGGTGCCCGACAGCGTGGAGCTGCAGGGCACGGTGCGCACCTTCACGCTGGAGGTGCTGGACCTGATCGAGCGGCGCATGAAGACCCTGGCCGAGAGCATCTGCGCGGCGCATGACACGCGCTGCGAGTTCGAGTTCGTGCGCAACTACCCGCCCACCATCAACTCCGCGCCCGAGGCCGAGTTCGCACGCCGCGTCATGGCCGAGGTCGTGGGCGAGGCCAATGTGCTGCCCCAGGAGCCATCCATGGGCGCCGAGGACTTCGCCTTCATGCTGCTGGAAAAGCCCGGCGCCTACTGCTTCATCGCCAATGGCGACGGCGACCACCGCGCCATCGGCCATGGCGGCGGTCCCTGCACGCTGCACAACCCCAGCTACGACTTCAACGACCAGCTGATCCCGCAGGGCGCCACGTTCTGGGTGAGGCTGGCCCAGCGCTGGCTGAGCGAGCCCACGCGCTGAGGCCCTTGCAGGGTCCGGCCGACACCGGCATGTCACACACCGCACCTAGCATGCGGTCCCTGTGACCTCCATCGAATCCTCCACGGCCGCCGCGCAGGGCGTGGCCGTCCAAGCCCGGCAGCTCAAGCGCATCCACGGCGAGCGTGCCGTGCTCCAGGACATCAGCCTGCAGATCGCCCCCGGCGAGGTGCTGGCCCTGCTGGGTCCTTCGGGTTGCGGCAAGACCACCCTGCTCAAGATCCTGGCCGGGCTGGAGCAGCCCAGCCGCGGCGAAGTCTGGATGGGCGGGCAGTGCGCAGCCAGCGCCTCGCAGTCCCTGCCGCCCGAGCGGCGCGAGCTGGGCCTGGTGCTCCAGGACCATGCGCTCTGGCCCCATATGAGCCTGCAGGCCAACGTGGCCTTCGCGCTGGAAATGCGCGGCCTGCCTCGCGCGCAGATCCACGAGCGGGTGCAGCAGACCCTGGGCCTGGTCGGGCTGCAGGGCATGGGCGAGCGTCTTCCCGGCAGCCTGTCGGGCGGCCAGCAGCAGCGTGCGGCGCTGGCCTGCGCCGTGGTGGAGCGCCCGCGCCTGGTGCTGCTGGACGAACCCCTGTCCGGCCTCGACGGCAACCTGCGCGAGCGCCTGTGCGAGGAAATTCCCCGGCTGCTGCGCAGCCTGGGTTGTACGGCCGTCTATGCGACCCAGGACCGCCAGCAGGCCTTGGCCGTCGCCGACCGCGTGGTCGTGATGGAGCACGGCCGCATCCTGCAACCGGGCAGCGCCCGGGACCAGGCGCCGGCCCCCGTGCCTTGCGGGGCCGACCGACGGCCCATGGCCGGGCACCTGTGCAGCGCAGCATAAGAGGGGCATGGCCGGTCTCGGTTCGGATGACGGTGAAAAAAGCACGGTCGTTCTAAATTCCTGCTTTTTTGGCTACACTGTGCCGCTACACGAACCGCCCACCAGGAGACCCGCCATGTCCGATCTGAATGCCGCCTTCGAGGCCGCCGTCAAGAACTCCACCTCGATCAGCGAGCGCCCCGACAACGCCACGCTGCTCAAGCTCTACGCGCTGTACAAGCAGGCCACCGAAGGCGACAACGAGGCCAAGAAGCCCAGCTTCACCGACATGGTCGGCCGCGCCAAGTGGGACGCCTGGGAAAAGCTCAAGGACACCTCGGCCGACGACGCCAAGCAGCAGTACATCGACCTGATCGAATCGCTGCGCTGATCCGCGCCACCACCGATCGCAGACACAGACAAGGCCCCGGACTCCGGGGCCTTGCCGTTTCCGGCCAGGCCACACCACACTATGTCAAAGAGTGGAGCGCTGGAAACTGGCGCGGCCCAACTCAGGGACGCCGAGCAAGAGCCGCCTCGCGGCGGGGGCGCCCAGCCGAAGGCGTCGTCCCCCTCCGCGAAGCGAGAAGGGGGAAGCGGCGCAGCCGCTCAGGGGGATCAATATTTGTTCGAGAAGTTGGCGCTGATGCGCTGGCGCAGGTACTCCGCGCCCGTGATGGGCGGGTACTTCTTTTGCGGACCTTCGATCACCGCGTCCTCGTTGGCCTGGCAGAAGAAGGCCAGGCTGTAGCGCGCGCCCTGGTATTCATGGGGCAGGGGATTGCGCACGCGGTGGAAGTTGCTGGGCAACTGGTCGTCGCTCCAGCGCGTGAGCATGTCGCCGATGTTGCAGGTGATCACGCCTTCCACGGGGTCCACGGGCGTCCATTGCTGGCCTTCCATTTCCTTGCCCGGCAGCACCTGCAGGCCCCCCTGGCCTGCGCGCTGGAACAGCAGGGTCAGGCAGTCGAAGTCGGTGTGGGCGCCTGCGCGCCACAGGCCCAGCTCGTCCTTGAGCGCGGGATCGACCGCGAAGTAGTGCAGCATGCGCAGCGTGCTCTGGTAGGCGGGCACCGAAGGGTCGTGGGCGCGCGTGAAGAAGTCCGCATCAAAGCCCAGCTTGTGCGCAAAGCACGACAGCAGCTGCATGCCCACCTGCCAGCACTGGCGCTCGAAGCCCAGCGTGGCCTGCTGAAAGCCCGGCAGCTCCTGCTGCGTGGGCCACAGGCCGGCCATGCGCGGGCGCGTCATCTGGTAGGACTCCTTCTGGTCGGGCGTGCGCGTGGAAGGCCGGATCTGCGCCTTGTGCTCCCAGCCCGCATTGCGCGACAGCGGCCACTGCGCCTTCACCTCGCGCGGCAGGGCGAACAACTGCTCGGCACGCCCGAAGGCCGCATCGATATCGGGCTGGGGAATGCCGTGGCCCGACACCTGGAAGAAGCCGATCTCCACCGAGGCCTGCCAGATCGCATCGGCGATCTCGGCCTTGCGGCGGTCAAAGTCGGAGATATCGATCACCCGCACCTCCCGTGCGCGCGTCTCCTGCCCCTGGCCGCCCATGCGGGCCTCCTTGGCGAGTTCGCCCAGCGCGTAATCTGAGGCCGGTGCCGAAGGCAGGGTCGGGTTGGCAAGCATGTTCATGGTCTGTTTCCTTTGCCGCAAAGGCAGTGGCAAGGCACGCGGCGGCCGGCGCAAAAAGACACCGATCCCGCACGTCGCTCTTGAAGTGGCTGACAGGGCACAGGTCGCAGCCACGCCGCTCCCGCACCCGCTTCAAGAGCAATGACCCGCGCCGGCACAGGCCGGCAAGCTGAACGCTTCTACTCTTGCCAACCACCCAAGCAAACAGCGCGCCAGCCCGCGCAGGCCTGTTCAAGGCCACCTGCGTTCCATCGTGGTGCAAGAGGGCCGGGCAGCTTGGTGCACGCGCCGCATCGGAACCGTCTGGCACCAATCTGATGCATGCCCGCCGCGTCGAAAACCGGTGCGGCCCAGCCCAGTGACACCGAGGAAGGGCCGCCCCGCACCGAGGGTGTCGTCCCCCTCCCGCGCAGCGAGAGAGGGGGAAGGCGCGAAGCGACTCAGGGGGTGGTACGCACTTTGCATACAAGCATCGTTGAGTAGAAGCGTTCAGCACGCGCCCAGTGCGCGTTGCCCGGAAATTGCTCATGTCACGCCAGCCGCCCGGCCCCATGCCAGCGGCCGGTCCCCATGTTGATAGCGACTGAGAGTTCCACCATGCAACGCCGCCATTTCCTTGCCGCCGCCGCCCTTCCCGCTGCCAGTGCCGTGATGCCCGGTGCCTTCGCCCAGGGCAAGGCGCTGACACCGCTGAAGTTCACGCTGGACTTTCGCGTGACCTCGCAGACCGCGCCCTTTTTCGTGGCGCTGCAAAAGGGCTACTACCGCGACGAGGGGCTGGACGTGAGCATCGACGTGGGCTCGGGCTCGGTGGCATCCATCACGCGGGTGGCCAGCGGCGCCTACCAGCTGGGCCTGGGCGACATCAGCTCGCTGATCGAGTTCCAGGCGCAGAACGCGGGCGCGGCGCGCGTGCAGGCCGTCTACCAGTACTACAACCGCGCGCCGTTCGCCATCATCGGCCGCAAGGACCGGGGCATCACGGGCGAGTTCGCCAGCCTCAAGGGCAAGAAGGTGGCCGCCGCCGCCGTGGAGTCCACGCGCCGCGTCTGGCCCCTGGTCGCGCAGCGCCAGAACCTGCCGGCCGACCTGTTCGCCTGGACCACGACGGAGTTCTCGGCGCGCGACAACGTGGTGGTGCGCGGCGATGTGGATGCGGCCACCTATTTCCATGACTCGGCCGTGTCGCTGTTCGCACGCATCAAGCCCGAGGAGCTGTCGGTGCTGCGCTACACCGATGCGGGCGTGCAGCTGTACGGCAATGCCATCCTGGCTTCCAGCGCGCTGGTGGCCGAGCAGCCGGCGCTGGTGGCGGGATTCCTGCGCGCCAGCAACCGTGCCCTCATCGAATGCCTGGCCCAGCCCGCACTGGCCGTGGCCGCCGTGCGCCAGCGCGAGCCCATCCTGGATGAAAAGCTGGAACTGGCGCGCTGGGCCATCACCTCGCAATACCTGGCCGCGCCCGATACGCAGCGCCACGGCCTGGGCGACATCGACCCGCAGCTGCTGGCCCGCCAGGCCGAGCAGGTCAGCCAGGCCTTCGGCCTGAAGGCACCCGTGTCGGCCGATGCGCTGTTCAACCGCAGCCTGCTGCCGCCGCTGGCCGCGCGCATGGCCAAGGCCTGAGGGAGCGCACATGGACCACGCCACCGTTTCACTGCCCCTTGAGGCCTCGCTCGACGAGCGCGACGGCCTGTACCTGCGCCGCGCCATCGCCATGGCCGACCGCGCGCGCCAGCGCGGCAACCGCCCGTTCGGCGCGCTCATCGTGGCCGCCGATGGCCGCGTGCTGGCCGAGGCCTCCAACGCCAATGGCGAGAGCGGCGACTGCACGGCCCATGCCGAGCTGTCGGCCATCCGCCTGGCCAGCCCGCTGCATGACCGCGAAGCGCTGTCCGCAGCCACCTTGTATTCATCGGCCGAGCCCTGCGTGATGTGCGCGGGCGCCATCTTCTGGTCGGCCATAGGCCGCGTGGTCTACGGCATAGATGCCGTGCGCCTGCGCGAATTCCGCGGCGAGCGCCTGGACCAGAAGGATGCCGAGCTGTCCTGCCGCGATGTGTTCGCCGCCTCGTCCCACGCCATCGAATGCATAGGCCCGGCGCTGATCGGCGAGGCCGCCGCATCGCACCAGGGCGCCTGGAAAAGCTGATCCGGCCCCGTTCCGTCCCCACCGTTTCTTTTGACCATCAGAGAGGAAGCCCACCATGCAAAAACGACTGTTCCTGCACACCGTCCTGGCCCTGTCCGCCAGCGCGGGCCTGGCAACGGCCCAGACACAGGCCCACGCGGCCACGCCGCTGAAGTTCCAGCTGGACTGGCGCTTCGAGGGGCCGGCCGCCTTCTTCCTGCAGCCGGTGGCCAAGGGCTACTTCAAGGACGCGGGCCTGGATGTCACGGTCGATGCCGGCAGCGGCTCGGGCGGCGTGGTGCAGCGCGTGGCCTCGGGCGCCTATGACCTGGGCTTTGCCGACATCGCGGCGCTGATGGAGTTCCAGGCCAACAACCCGGACATGCCCAACAAGCCCGTGGCCGTGATGATGGTCTACAACAACACGCCGGCCTCGGTGATGGCGCTCAAGAAAAGCGGCATCGCCAAGACGGCCGACCTCACCGGCAAGAAGCTGGGCGCGCCCGTGTTCGATGCGGGCCGCCGCGCCTTCCCGCTGTTCGCCAAGGCCAACCAGGTCGGCACCGTGCAGTGGACGGCCATGGACCCCCCGCTGCGCGAGACCATGCTGGTGCGCGGCGATGTGGATGCCATCACGGGCTTCACCTTCACCTCGCTGCTGAACCTGGAGGCGCGCGGCATCAAGGCCGCCGATGTGGTGGTCATGCCCTATGCGGACTTCGGCGTGAAGCTGTACGGCAACGCCATCATCGCCAGCCCGAAGCTGATCAAGGAGAACCCGGCCGCCATCAAGGCCTTCCTGCAGGCCTTCGCCAAGGGGGCCAAGGAAGTCATCGCCAACCCGGGCGCGGCCATTGCCTACGTGAAGGAGCGCGACGGCATCGTCAACACCCAGCTGGAGACGCGCCGCCTGCAACTGGCCATCGACACCGTGGTCAACAGCGCCGACGCGCGTGCCGAGGGCTTTGGCCAGGTCGTGCCCACGCGGCTGTCGCTGATGGCGTCGCAGGTCTCCGATGTCTACGCCACCAAGACGCGCGTGAACCCGGCCGAGGTCTGGAACGGCAGCTTCCTGCCGTCTGCGGCCGAGCTGAACATCCTGCCCAAGAAGTGAAGACAAAGTGATTGACACCGTGCGCGTGCGCCAGCGGGCGACGCGCCGGCCCTTGCCTGCTGCCTGCCATGAATTCCTCCACATCCCACGGCGATGACGACGCCTTCTTCGTCGAGTTCCGCGACGTCTGGCTTGCCTACAACGAGGAGCTGCTGCGCGCCAACCACTTCGCGGTCGAGGCCATCGACCTGCAGGTGCGGCGCGGCGAGTTCATCGCCATCGTCGGCCCCTCGGGCTGCGGCAAGTCCACCTTCATGAAGCTGACCACGGGGCTGAAGATGCCCTCCATGGGCCGCGTCATGGTCAACGGCGAGCGCGTGACCGGGCCGCTGAAGATCTCGGGCATGGCCTTCCAGGCGCCGTCGCTGCTGCCCTGGCGCACCACGGTGGACAACGTGCTGCTGCCGCTGGAGATCGTGGAGCCGCACCGCTCGCTGTTCCGCCAAAAGCGCAAGGAGTACGAGGCGCGTGCGCGCGCCCTGCTGCAGAAGGTGGGCCTGGGCGGCTACGAGGACAAGTACCCCTGGCAGCTGTCGGGCGGCATGCAGCAGCGCGCCAGCATCTGCCGCGCGCTGATCCACGAGCCCCAGATGCTGCTGCTGGACGAACCCTTCGGCGCGCTGGACGCCTTCACGCGCGAGGAGCTGTGGTGCGTGCTGCGCGACCTGCAGGCCGAGCAGCGCTTCAACGTCATCCTGGTCACGCACGACCTGCGCGAGAGCGTCTTCCTGGCCGACACCGTGTATGTGATGAGCAAGAGCCCGGGCCGCTTCGTGGTGCGCCGCGACATCGAGCTGCCGCGCCCGCGCGAGCTGGAGCTGACCTACACGCGCGAATTCACCGACATCGTGCACGAGCTGCGCGGCCACATCGGCGCCATGCGCAAGACCGGCGCGGCCATCCAACAATAGAACGGGGGAGATTCACATGCACAAGAAATACGCGGAACGCTGGGCGCCTTGGGTGCTGCTGCTGGCGGTCATCCTGCTGTGGCAGGTCATCTGCTCGGCCTTCGAGGTCTCGGAATTCATCTTCCCCAGCCCCTGGGCCATCGGCCGGCAACTGGCCGAGTTCAGCGGCATCATCGCCGCCCACGCCTGGCGCACCTACTGGGTGACCATGGCGGGCTTTGGCATCGCCATCGTGGTGGGCGTGCTGCTGGGCTTTCTGATCGGCTCCTCGCGCCTGGCCTATGCGGCGTTCTATCCGCTGATGACGGCCTTCAACGCCTTGCCCAAGGCGGCCTTCGTGCCCATCCTGGTGGTCTGGTTCGGCATCGGCGCGGGACCGGCCATCCTCACGGCCTTCCTGATCAGCTTCTTTCCCATCATGGTCAACATCGCCACCGGCCTGGCCACGCTGGAGCCCGAGCTGGAGGATGTGCTGCGCGTGCTGGGCGCCCGGCGCTGGGACGTGCTGATCAAGGTCGGCCTGCCGCGCTCCATGCCCTACTTCTACGGCTCACTGAAGGTGGCGATCACGCTGGCCTTCGTGGGCACCACGGTCAGCGAGATGACGGCGGCCAACGAAGGCATCGGCTACCTGCTGGTGTCGGCCGGCTCGTCCATGCAGATGGGCCTGGCCTTTGCCGGCCTGATCGTGGTGGGCGCCATGGCCATGGTCATGTACGAGCTGTTCAGCGCCATCGAAAAGCGCACCACCGGCTGGGCCCGGCGCGGCTCGCAGGGCGAGTGAAGGAGAATCCGGCCATGACGCCCGCACCCACGACGCCGCCTTCCATGACGCCCATGACGCCCCTGACCGACGAACAGGCCGCCCGCCAGCTGCGCCGCGCAGGCGCCGTGGCCGGGCGGGCCATGGCCATGGGTCGCCACCCCTTTGGCGCGCTGCTGCTGGCGCCCGACGGCGAGACCGTGCTGGCCGAGCAGGGCAACATCGACACGGTGAACCATGCCGAGTCCACGCTGGCGCGCACGGCGGCCGCCAACTATCCGGGTGCCTACCTGGCGCAGTGCACCCTGGTCACCACCTTCGAGCCCTGCGCCATGTGCGCCGGAACCATCTACTGGGCCGGCATAGGCCGTGTGCTCTACGGCGCCGAGGAAACGGCGCTGCTGGCGCTGACGGGCGACCATCCCGAAAATCCCACGCTGTCCCTGCCTTGCCGCGAGGTCTTCGCGCGCGGGCAGCGCGCCGTGCAGGTCATCGGCCCGGTGCCTGCGCTGCACGAGGAGATGCTGGAGCCGCACCGGGGCTTCTGGCAGCAGCGCTGAACGGCGGCTGCGCCCCGCGCCCGCTCAACTGCGGCAGCCGGCCAGCGCGTCCAGGGGCTTCTGGTAGGTGGGGCTGGTCACGTCCAGCAGGCCCAGGGTGGTGTGGTAGAGGTTGTCGTGCGACAGCGGCGTGTCCAGCTGGCCGCGCACGCAGCGCTCGGACACGCCGGTGCGCTCGCCCAGGTTGCCCAGCCAGGCAATCATGGGAATGTGCTTTTGCTCCTCGGGCGCCATGGCGTAGGGCATGCCGTGCAGGTAGATGCCCATCTCGCCCAGCGACTCGCCATGGTCCGACATGTAGACCATGCCGGTCTGGTAGTGCGACTGCTGGCTTGCCAGCCAGTCGATGGTCTGCGACAGGAAGTGGTCGTTGTAGCGGATGGAGTTGTCGTAGACGTTGACCACCTGCTCGCGCGTGCAGCTGGACAGTGCATTGGTCAGGCATTCGGGCTGGAAGACCTTGGTCTCGGGCGTGGAGCGCTTGTAGTAGGCCGGGCCGTGGCTACCCATCTCATGCATGACCAGCACCACGCCGCGCTCGCGGCGCTCGCGCGGCAGGGCAGCGATGCGTTCGTCGATGCCGCTGAGCAGGATGCCGTCCAGGCATTCGCCGTCGCTGGAGCACAGGGCCTTGCCGTCGGGCGTGTTCAGGCGGTCGGCCGTGCTGGCGTTGGGAATGCGTTCGCACACGCCCTTGCAGCCGGCCTGGTTGTCCACCCACAGCACGGCCAGGCCGGCGTTGTACAGCACGTCCACCAGGTTGTCGTAGTCCACCTTGCTCTTGTAGAAGCCCGTGCGGCCCAGGTGCGAGAACATGCAGGGCACGGATTCGCGCGTGCTGGTGCCGCAGGAGGTCACGTTGCTCCAGTTGAGCACCTTGCGCTTGGCAAGCTCGGGCGTGGTGTCGCGGGCATAGCCGTTCAGGCCCCAGTTGGCGGCGCGCGCCGTCTCGCCCACCACGATGACGAACAGCGGCGGCTTGCGCTCGGCCGCGTAGGTGGCGCCCAGCGTGGCACCAGCCGCAATGCTGGCAAACGGGCGCTTGGGCCGCAGGATGGGCTTGAGCACCGCGTCCAGCGAGGCCAGCACGGGGCTCACGGGGTTGAGCATGTGGCGCATCCACAGGTTGTTGCGGATCACGGGGGCCAGCTCGCGGTACGAGACAAAGACCGATGCCGCCAGCAGCACCACCGAGGCGGCCAGCAGCCCCAGCGTGCGCAGCACCGTCTGCATGCTGCGGCGCGGGCGGATGATGCGCAGCCGCAGCAGCCAGGCCGTGGGCAGGCCGGCCACCAGCAGCAGCTGCAGCAGCAACTGGGGGTTGAACAGGTCGCTGCTCTCGCGCAGGTCGGTCTGCAGGATGTTGTTGATCATGCCGCCGTCCATGACCGTGCCGTAGGCAGTCATGAAGTACTGGGCCGAGCCGGCAATCCAGGGCAGGGCGATCCACAGCGGCTTCATGCCGCGCGGCCAGGCCGTCAGCGACAGCAGCAGCAGGATGCCGCCCAGGCCCAGCGGCAGCAGGCGCAGCACCAGGGTGGCCAGGCTGCCGTCATAGCCTTCGAGGTGGGGCAGGCGCAGCCACAGCGCCCAGTTCGCGGTGGCCAGCAGCCACAGCGCCAGCACCAGGGCCACGGCCTGGGGCGAGCGCGGGGCGCTCCAGGCCATGCGCAGCCGCGCCGCAAGGCTGGTGTGGGGGGTCTGGGTAGACGAGGAGGCCGTGCCGGTGGCGGATGAACTGGCCAGAGGGGGGTGTGCGAGCAGGCGTTCGGGCATGACCGCGAGCGTAGAATTCGCAGCTTAAGAACATCTGAACCCCGCGTTCAGACTCCGTTCAGCTTGAACCTCTCCCGTCCCCTCTGTTCCGCCCATGTGCGGAGCGCATCCTGATGTGCGAAGGCCCCACCTCCCATGCGAATCCTGCTGGTCGAAGACGATGAGGCCCTGGCCCAGGCGGTCGGCAGCTATCTGCGCTCCAAGGCCTTTCTGATCGACAGCGTGCCTTCTCTGGCCCAGGCGCGCGCCTGCCTGGCCGGCGCCAGCTACGCGGCCGTGCTGCTGGACCTGCACCTGTCCGACGGCGACGGCCTGGCGCTCATGCCCACGCTGCGCCGGCTGGAGCAGCCGCCCGTCACCATCGTGCTGACGGCCCGCGACCAGGTCAGCGACCGCATCCGCGGGCTGGACGCAGGGGCCGACGACTACCTGGTCAAGCCTTACGACCCCGAGGAACTGCTGGCCCGCCTGCGCGCCGTGAGCCGGCGCGGCGGCGGCATGCAGGCCGGGCAGGACGCGGTGCTGCGCATGGGCACGCTGGAGATCGACCTGGCCCGCGAGATGGTGCGCGATGCAGGCCGCACCCTGCTGCTCACGCCCAAGGAATGGGCGCTGCTGCGCGTGCTCACGGTCCATCCGGGGCGCCTGTACACGCGCGAGCATCTGCTCGATGCGCTCTACGGCTTCGACGCCGAGGCCGACAGCAACACGCTGGAAGTCTTCATCAGCCGGCTGCGCCGCAAGCTCGGGCGCGAACGCATCCTGACCGTGCGCGGCACCGGCTACCGCCTGGTGACCGAGCATGGCTGAGGGGCGCCGGGAGAAGCCCGGCCTGCCGCCCCGGCTGGCCGACCAGCTGGCCCGCGACCTGACGCTGGCGCTGGCCGCCGTCTGGCTGGCCTGCGTGCTGGCGCTGGCCTGGTATGTCAGCCACATCGTGCACCGCAACTTCGACCAGGAGATGATCGACAGTGCCCACCGCATGCTGGAGGTGGCCGTGCACCAGCTGGAGCAGCAGGACCACTCGGTCGAAGGCTTGCCCCTGCCCCATGTGGCGCTGGAGCCCGGCAACGGGGCGGAGAGTCTGGTCTATCAGTTGCAGGACCGGCATGGCAATGTGCTGCTGCGCACCCAGGCGGCGCCCGTGGTGGCCTTTCCCGTTCCCATGCGCGACGGGTTTTACGAGCGCGAGGGCTGGCGCATGTACGTGGTGGCACATCCCCGGCTGCCGCTGTTTCTGGTACTGGCCGATCCCCTGGCCGAACGCAGCGAGGCGCTGCAGCGCGCCCTGCTGGCGCTGGTGCTGGTGATGCTGGCGATGCTGACCCTGATGGGCTGGGTGCTGCGCGCGACGGCACGCCGGCGCCTGCGCGTGCTGCTCGACATGCAGCTGCAACTGAGCGAGCGCGGCGGCGCCAACCTGGAGCCGCTGGACCTGGACGCCATGCCGCGCGAGCTGTGGCGCCTGGGCCGGGGCATCAACCACCTGATGCAGCGCCTGTCGCATGCCGTGCAGGTGGAGCGCTCCATGGCTGCCAATGCGGCCCACGAATTGCGCACGCCGCTGGCCGTGGCCACGCTGCGCCTGCAGACGGCCCTGGACAGGGGCGTGGACAACACCGATGTGCGCGCGGCCTATGAGGCGCTGGAGCGGCTGCGCCAGCGCACGGAAAAACTGCTGCAGCTGTCGCGCGCGGCCTCGGGCTCGGCGCTGGCGCAGGACGAGGTGCGGCTGGACGCGCTGGCCAGCATGGTGGCCTCCGAGTTCTGGCAGCAGGACGAATCCACCCAGCTGCGGCTGGACGTGGTGCTGCCCGAGCAGCCCTGCGGGCCGGTGGCGGGCGATGTGGACACGCTGGCCATCGCCTTGCGCAACCTGGTGGAGAACGCGCTGCGCTACAGCGATGGCTCGGAGGTGCTGCTCGAAGTCTGCGACAGCCGCACCGTCCAGGTGCGCGACGAGGGGCCGGGCATGGATGCGGCGGCGCTGAGCACCGCGCGCGAGCGCCATGTGCGCCATGTGGACGACCTGCGCCTGCCCCAGGGCACCGTGCGGGAGCTGGCGTCGCCGGGCTACGGCCTGGGCCTGTCCATCGTGTCCATGATCGTGGCCCAGCATGGCGGCAGCCTGGAGCTGCAGTCGCCGCTGCCCGGCAGTTCCAACGGCCTGCTGGCCCGCATTCAGTTGCCGGGATGCGACCCGTGCGTGGAGACCGACGCACGGTCCTGATCCGGGGCGCAGGCAGGCGGCAGGGACGCATCGGCGGGCATGAGCCCGCACAGCCTTGTGTTGCGCTGCAAGGCAGGCAGGGCGGCCAGTTTCTCTACCTCGGCATAGAAGCGCTGCCAGCCCTGGGTGGCCTCGCCGCCGGCCTGGGCCGGCGCCTGGGTCTGCGACTGCTTCCACAGCGCGGTGAAGGCCGGCACCCAGTCGTCGTAGGCGGCCAGCGCGCCAAAGCTGGCGTTGTTGGCATCGGCCACCCACTGGTCCAGCCGCGCCTGGTTGCGGTCGTAGAGCTGGCGCTGGGCATCGGTGGTCAGCAGGGCCGCATCGGCGCTGCGCCATTGCGCGCGCAGCGCGGCGTAGTCGCTGCGGAACTGCTGGTAGATCTGCGCCTTGGCCTGCGCCATGGCGGGGCCACGCTGCTGCGGGTCCTGGTAGAGCTGCTGCAGCGCCTGGCGCGTGTGGCCGGTCAGCGCCCGCCACTGCGCGCGCCGCAGCTGGCCTGCATCCCAGCGTGCGCGGGCGGCGGGGCCGGCCTCGGTGGCCAGCCACAGCGGCGTGCCCAGGCGCTCCACGGTGGTGGCAAAGGATTCGTTGAAGGCCGTGTCGCCGGCCACATAGACCACCTGGTGGGCCAGTTCGTGGAACAGCAGGCCGGCGAACTCCCCCTCGCCCCAGCCGATGAAGGTGTTGAGCAGCGGATCGCCGCCCAGCCAGTTCAGGTAGCCCAGCGTGGAATAGGCGGGCACGCCGTAGCTGCCGGACTCCAGGCCCTGGTCGGCCAGTTGCCGTGCCTGGGCCATGGCGTCGGCCTCGGCAAAGTAGCCCCGGTAGCCTACGCAGCCGGCCACCGGAAAGCACCAGCGGTGCAGCTCCAGGCTGTCGGGCGGCGCGGCCACCACGTTCCATACGGCAAACGGCCGCTGCAGATCGGCATAGCGGCGGTAGCTGGCGTTGTCGGGCAGGCCCAGGCGCTCCACGGCAAAGGCGCGCATGCGCCGGGCCGACAGCAGGCGCTCGCGCAGTGCGGGCGCAAGGCTCTCGTCCTGCAGCCAGTCGTCAATCGGGCGGCTGGCCTGCAGCAGGTGCATTTGCCCGCGCAGGCTTTGCCAGTAATAGCCCAGCCCGTCGCCACCGGCCCCCCGGCTGGCACAGCCGCCCAGCAGCAGGCCTATGCCCACCAAAATCGCGGGCAGGCCGCGCCTGACTACACTCAAGCCTTCTCGCACCCTTGGCCCCCTTGCTGCTTTCATGGACTTCTTCACGCTGGCGATCATTGTCTTCATCGCAATCTACCTGCTCAAGACGCAGCAACAGCGCCGGCATACCCTGCTGCTGGCCCAGTATCTGGGACGATTCCAGATCGAGAAGCTGATGGGCGGCCTGATCGAAGGCTATCTGCGCGCCCTGGGTGAGAACGACGAGCAGCGCCGTGCCCAGATCTGGACCGTGCTGGACAACACCGAGGCCAACCTGGTCGAGCAGTTCCAGCGCTTTGCCAAGGAGATGGCCACGGCCGATCCGCAGCTCACGCGCGTGAGCACGCTGCCCGTGGCGCTCCCCTATCTGGACCGGCTCTTTCCCTCGTCATCCTTCGATCTGCGCGACGCCATGCAGCTGCATGCGCGCGGCATTGCCTCCGTGCGCGTGGCCGACAGCGCCAACGAGGACGAACGCCGTGCGCGCGCCTTCACGATGACGGCCGAGCTGTTGCTCATGCAGTACACCTGTCATTGGTTTTGCAAATCGCGCGCCGTGGCATCCCTGCGGCTGGTCGCACGGCACAAGACGCCCTTCGAGCAAGTGCTTGCTTCGGTGACGGATCAGACGCGGCGCGACTACAGGCAGCTGATCGCCTGATTTCCCCCTGCTGTGGCGGGGCGCCATGCCCCGCCATGCACAGCCCAGGCTGCGATTGACGCAGTGCGCCTTGCTGTCAAAAATGAACGCCATGACACAAGTGCTGAGCTCCATCGAGGCGCGGCTGGCGTCTCTCCCTGTCCCCGTGGCCGTGATCCTGCCGTCCGGCCAGCGCGCTGGTCCTGCGGATGCGCAGGTGGTGCTGCATTTCCAGACCATGTCGGCCATCGCCAGCCTGGCGGCCGGGCAGATAGGGACACTGGGCAGTGCCATCGTGGAAGGGCTGGTGCACATCGATGGCCGCATGCGCGACGTGATGGCGGTGGCCGCCAGCCTGCTGCAGTCCGATCCGGTGCGCGGCACATCGCACTGGTGGGGGCATGCCATGGCCCGCATGCGCTCCATGGCCGCGCACACGCTGGCGCGCGATGCCCAGCAGATCCAGTTCCACTACGACATCTCCGACGACTTCTACGGCCTGTGGCTGGACCCGCGCCGCGTCTATTCCTGCGCCTACTTCCGCGATCCGCAGATGACGCTGGCCCAGGCCCAGGAGGCCAAGCTGGACCACATCTGCCGCAAGCTGGACCTGCGGCCCGGCGAGCGCTTCCTGGACATCGGCGCGGGCTGGGGCGCGCTGCTGGTGTGGGCGGCCGAGCACTACGGCGTCACGGCCACGGGCATCACGCTCTCGCACAACCAGCACCGCTACGTGCAGCAGCTGATTGCCGAGCGCGGCCTGCAGGGCAAGGTGGACATGCAACTGCTGGACTACCGCGCGCTGGCGCCCGGCCAGCCTTTCGACAAGATAGGCTCGGTGGGCATGTTCGAGCACGTGGGCCAGGCCAAGCTGCCCGAGTACTTCCAGACCGTGCACCGCCTGCTGCGCCCGGGCGGCATGGCGCTGATCCACGGCATCACGGCGGGCGGCGTGGACAACACCGAGCTGGGCGCGGGCATGGGCGAGTTCATCGACCGCTACATCTTCCCCGGCGGCGAGCTGATGCATGTGAGCCGCGTGCTGCACGACATGGGCCACAGCGGGCTGGAAATGGTGGACACGGAGAACCTGCGGCCCCACTACGCACGCACGCTGTGGAACTGGTCCGACGCACTGGAAGCCCGGCTGCCGCAGGCGCAGCGTATCCTTGAGCAGCATGCCGATGCCGAAGGTGCCGCCAAGGTGCTGCGCGCCTACCGGCTCTATCTGGCGGGTTGCGCCATGGGATTCGAGCGCGGCTGGATCGCCCTGCACCAGATGCTGTGCACGCATCCCGATGGACTGCTCCAGTCGGGACCCATGGTGGGGGCTCAATCGGACTATGCTTTCAACCGCGAGTACATGTACCGCTGAGTGCATGACACGCCACACAGAAAAAGGATAGCCATGCTCTACAAGTTCAAGTCCCGTGCCACGGCCGACGTCATCATGCTCGAATCCAACGGCCGCCAGGTCCTGGAGATCGTCGGCAAGACGCCCGGCGCCAGCGGCATCATCACGGTGCAGCAGATTCCCGCCGCCATCGAGGCGCTGGAGGCCGCCGTCGCCGACGACGACGCCCGCCGCAAGGCCAGCCATGAAGACGAGCCCCAGGACGGCGAGCAGGACAGCGCCGCAGCGGGCGCGCGCGACGCCGTCAGCCTGCGCCAGCGCGCCGCGCCCATGATCGACATGCTGCGACGCAGCGCCGCCGAGAACAGCGACGTCACCTGGTAAGCCGGCGGCCCCACCGGCCCCTTCAGGCGTTGATGCCCTTCATGCCTTCCTCCGTATAGCGCTGCCCGGCCACGGGCAGCTCGTCGCTGGCGCGCCGCAGCTCGTCCAGCTCGGCGGGGGTCAGTGCCACGGACAGCGCGCCCAGGTTGTCCTGCAGATGGGCGATGCGCCGGGTGCCCGGAATGGGCACCACGTCAGGCCCCTGGGCCAGCAGCCAGGCCAGGGCGATCTGCGCGGGCGTGCTGCCCTTGCGCTGCGCCAGTGCCGATACGGCGCCCACCAGGGCCTGGTTGGTGTCGATGTTGCCGGGCTGAAAGCGTGGCAGGCTGGCGCGGAAATCGCCCTGCTCGAAGGCCGTGCCGCCATGAAAGCGCCCCGTGAGAAAGCCGCGCCCCAGCGGCGAATAGGCCACCAGCCCCACGCCCAGCTCGCGGCAGGCGGGCAGCACCTCTTCCTCCACCTCGCGCGTCCACAGCGAATACTCGGTCTGCACCGCCGCCACCGGGTGCACGGCATGGGCACGGCGCAGCGTGGCCGCGCTGACTTCGCACAGGCCGATGCGGGCGATCTTGCCCTCCTGCACCAGCTGCGCCAGGCCTTGCATGGTCTCTTCGATGGGGCGCGTGGCATCGACGCGGTGCACGTAGTACAGGTCGATGCGCTCCACGCCCAGGCGCCGCAGCGAGTCCTCGCAGCTTTGCCGTGCGTACTGCGCGCTGTTGTCGATGCTGCGCCGGTACTCGCCGGCCTTGCGTACGATGCCGAACTTGGTGGCGATCTTCACGCGCGGCCGGCGCGAGGCCAGGAAGCGGCCGATCAGCTCCTCGTTGTGGTGCGGCCCGTAGACATCGGCCGTGTCCAGGAAATCGATGCCGGACTCCACGGCGTGGTCCAGCGCCTGCAGCGCCAGGGCGTCGTCGCGCGGACCATAGAACTCGCTCATGCCCATGCAGCCCAGGCCCAGGGCGGATACCTGCAGATCGTGGCCAAGTGTGCGTTGTTGCATTGCATATCCTCTTGCTGAAACAAGGGGCCAGTATGGTTTTCCGAAGCGGCCTTGCCTACTGACAAAATCGCGCTTTGATCTTCCATTTTCGGAAAGCATTCCCGAAAAAATTCCCGAAAAACATTCCCGAAAACAAAGGAGCATTCCATTGCAGTGGGACGACGCCCGCATCTTCCTGGCCATTGCCCGCGCCGGCAGCCTGAGCGGTGCCTCGGCCGCGCTGGGGCTGGGCGTGGCCACGGTCTCGCGCCGGCTGGACCGGCTGGAGTCCGCGCTGTCCATGCCGCTGTTCAGCCGCCACCAGAGCGGCTATCGGCTCACGGCCGACGGCCAGGCGCTGCTGGCCCCGGCCGAGGCGCTGGAGCAGGCGGCCCAGGCCCTGGGCGACGCCGCGCAAAGCCAGGCGCAGGTCGCGGGCGTGGTGCGGCTGGCCACGGCCGAGAACCTGGCCAACCCGCTGATCGCGCCCTCGCTGGTCCCTCTGTTCGCCCGCCACCCGGGTCTGCGCGTGCAGCTGGTCAGCGGCGTGCAGACGCTGAACCTGCACCGGCGCGACGCCGACCTGGCCGTGCGCATGACCCAGCCCGAGGCCGGCCACCTCACGATACGGCGCCTGGGCACGCTGGGCTTCGGCCTGTATGGATCGGCCGGCTACGTGCAAGGCCGCGCCGGCGGAAACGGAAGCGCGGGCACCCACGGCTCGGACCCGTTCGAGGGCGACGCCTTCATCGGCTGGGATGACGGCCATGCCCACCTGCCCGCCGCACGCTGGATGGCGCGCGCCCTGCGCGGGCGGCCCTGCCGGCTGGAGACCAATACCCTGTCCGCGCAGCTGGCCGCGGCCCAGGCGGGCCTGGGCCTGGCCGTGCTGCCGCATTTCCTGGCGCGGCAGGCGGGGCTGGTCTGCGTGGAGCCGCAGCTGGGCGCCGACCAGCCGATCTGGCTTGCCATGCATGCCGACCTTGCCCATTCAAGGCGGGTGCGGGCCGTGGCCGACCACCTCATTGAACTGTTCGAGCGGCGGCAAGCCGAACTCGAAGGCCCGGCCTGAGCCGCAGCAGGGGCCGCGCGCCGTGTTAAACACGCACGCAGATTGCGAGAAAGAAAGGACTTCCATGCACCGCCTCCGTCATTCCTCCCGATTCCTGCCCTGGCTGGGCGCGCTGGCCGCCACACTGGCGCTGGCCGCATGCGCCGACAGGCCCAAGGCGCCCACCGGCCCGCAGGCGCCCCCGGGAGCGGCGGCTGCCGTGTATTCGCTGCTGTTTCTGGACAACGCCTCCAACCTCGGCCCCAAGGCGGCGGCCTACTGCGTAGGCAACGGCCGGGGCTGGGCGCTGCTGGACCCCGATGCGGGCACGCTGGCCCTGCTCAGCGGCCAGAGCCAGGTGCGGCCGGCTTCGGCCTGCGACGTTGGAAAAGGCGGCGAGCAGGTGCTGGACCGGGCCAGCGGCCGGCCGGCGCTGATGTTCGGCGTCGAGCTCGTGCACTGCACGGCCTCGGGATCGCAATGCCTGATGCGCGGCAGCTACTACGAAGGTCCGAGCAACACGCAGAGCAACCTCTACAACGCAAGCCAGCGCGGCGGCAGCTGGCAGGCCGTGATGGCGCTGCGCGGGCCGGCGCCCTGAGACTGCACCGCTGCTGTCGCGCGGCTCCCGCCAACGAAAAAGCCCGGCCGAAGCCGGGCTTGATCGTGGTTGCAACCGGGCGATCCGTCGCGGTGGTGGTCCTCGGGATCAGTCGGCGTAGGTGCCGGCTGCCTTGATGACCTTGCCCCACTTCTCGATCTCGGCCTGGACGAACTTCTTGTGGCCTTCGGGCTCGATGCGGCCGTCGCTGGCGATCACGGCGCCCAGGGCTTCCTGGCGCTTGATGAACTCGGGGTCCTTCAGGGCGGCCTTCATGGCCTCGTTGACCTTCTTGACGATGTCGGCCGGCGTGCCCTTGGGTGCGTACAGGCCGTGCCAGATGGTGACCTGGAAGTCGGGCACGCCCACTTCGGCCAGCGTCGGCAGGTCCTTGAGCGCGGGCATGGTCAGGCGCTTGGGCGTGGTCACGGCATAGGCCTGGACCTTCTTGGCCGTGATCTGGCCCGTGGTGTTGGTGGTCTGGTCGCACAGCAGGTCCACCTGGTTGCCGATCAGGTCGGCAATCGCGGGGGCGGCGCCCTTGTAGGGCACGGGCGTCATTTCCGTCTTCATGGACGCCTGCAGCATCAGGCCGCACAGGTGGGAGGCGGAACCGATGCCGGCATTGGCCAGGTTGACCTTGCCCTGGTTCTTGCCGATCCAGTCCTTGACCTCGGCGAAGTTCTTGGCCGGCAGGCTGGGGCGGCCGATCAGGGTCATGGGCACGTCGTTGATGATGCCGGCGTACTCGAAGTCGTTGAGCACGTTGAACGACAGCTTGCGGTACAGCGACGGGATCGTGGACATGCCGATGTGGTTGATCAGCAGCGTGTAGCCGTCAGGACGGGCACGCGCGGCCTTGGCCGTGCCGATGGTGCTGCCGGCGCCGTCGGCGTTGTCCACCACGATGGTGGCATTGTTCAACTGCTTGCGCATGGACTCGGCCAGATCGCGGGCCACCTTGTCGGTCGGGCCGCCTGCGGTGAACGGCACGATGAGGGTGATCGTCTTGCCTGCGGCAGGATAGTCCTGCGCGTGGGCGCCAAGGGCTGCACCGGCTGCCAGCGCAATGGCTGCGATCTTGAACAATGCTTTCATAGTGTCTCCAAGTAAATAGCGTGCAAATGATAGGGGGCGATGCGCATTTGCCTTCGAGGGCAAACACGCAAGAGAAACCGAATGCACGAGGAGACGGATTTTAAGAATTGTTTCTATTGCGCCGCAGCAGATTCCCTTGCCATTGATCTAGTGCAAACCCTGGGAGTCTTGACAGGCATCAGGTTTTCAGGGTCTGCGACGGCAGCTCGGCGGCGAGGCCGCCGTCCCCGCGCCTCGGTGGCTACTTGTACGACCTCGCGTCTTCAATGACCTTCCCGTCATTGGGCAGGGTGCCCGGCAGCACCATCTGCACATCGCCGCGCAGCTTGGTGACTTCGCGCACGGCATCGGACAGTTGCTGGGCCAGGCCCGGTGAGGTTTCGCGGGTTTCGACCAGCAGCTGCATCTGGTCGTTGGCCATCTCGCCCGTGACCACCAGCCGCGCGCGCCCCACCTGGGGGAAGCGGCGCACGACGTCGGCAATCTGGCCCGGATGCACGAACATGCCGCGCACCTTGGTGGTCTGGTCGGCGCGTCCCATCCAGCCCTTGATGCGCGCATTGGTGCGGCCCGTGGGGCACTGGCCGGGCAGCACGGCAGAGAGGTCGCCCGTGCCGAAACGGATCAGCGGGTAGTCGGGATTGAACGTGGTGATCACCAGCTCGCCCACCTCGCCGGGGGCCACCGGGTCGCCCGTGCCGGGGCGCACGATCTCGACGATGACCTGCTCGTCCAGCACCAGGCCTTCGCGGGCCTCGGTCTCGTAGGCGATCAGGCCCAGGTCGGCCGTGGCGTAGCACTGGTAGCCGGCAATGCCGCGCTCGGCCAGCCAGTCGCGCAGCGAGGGCGGAAAGGCCTCGCCCGAGACCATGGCCTTGGTCACGGAGGGGATGGGCAGGCCCATCTCCAGGGACTTTTCCACAATGATCTTGAGGAAGCTGGGCGTGCCCACGTAGCCTGCGGGCCGCAGGTCGGCCATGGCCTGCACCTGCTGCTCGGTCTGGCCCGTGCCGCCTGCGAACACCGTGCAGCCCAACGCATGGGCGCCGCTTTCCATCATCGAGCCCGCGGGCACGAAGTGGTAGCTGAAGCAGTTGTGCACCAGCTCGCCGGGCCGAAAGCCCGAGGCATGCAGCGCGCGCGCCATGCGCCAGTAGTCGGGGCGGCGGCTTTCGGGCTCGTAGATGGGGCCGGGGCTGCAGAACAGGCGCGGCATGGGCTGGCCCAGGCCGATGGCGTTGAAGCCGCCGAAGATCTGCGCGGGCCGCTGCTCGGCCTGGCGCTGCAGCAGCTCGTATTTGCGCGTCACCGGCAGGCGGGCCAGGGCCTCGCGGCTGGTGATCTGCGCGGCATCGACGCCGGCCAGGATCTGGGCGAAGGCGGCAGAGTGTTGCTGCGCATGGGCGATCTGCCGGGGCAGGGCGGACAGCAGCGCCGCTTCGCGTTCGTCAGGGGTGCGCGTCTCCAGCGCGTCGTAGAAGGCACTCATGGCTAGTCCTGTGGAAGAAGGGTCTGGGGCAGGGGCTGGGAAATGTCCGCCGGTCAGGCCAGCCAGCGTTTTCTGCGCTTGTAGCTCTTGACGTCCTTGAAACTCTTGCGCTCGCCGCCGCCCACGCCCAGGTAGAACTCCTTGACGTCCTCGTTGCTGGCCAGGTCCGAGGCCGCGCCGTCCATGACGATGCGGCCGCTTTCCATGATGTAGCCGTAGTCCGAGTATTTGAGCGCCATGTTGGTGTTCTGCTCGGCCAGCAGGAAGGTGACCTTTTCCTTGCTGTTGAGGTCGCGGACGATGTTGAACACCTCCTCGACGATCTGCGGGGCCAGGCCCATCGAGGGTTCGTCCAGGAGCACCATGCGCGGATTGGCCATCAGCGCGCGGCCGATGGCGCACATCTGCTGCTCGCCGCCCGAGGTGTAGGCGGCCTGCGAGGTACGGCGCGTCTTCAGGCGCGGAAAGTAGTTGTAGACCTTCTCGAGGTTGGCCGCTATCTCGCCCTTGTCAGTGCGCGTGTAGCTGCCGGTCATGAGGTTTTCCTCGATGGTCAGGTGGGCGAAGCAGTGCCGCCCCTCCATGACCTGGACCACGCCGCGCTGCACCAGCTCGGAGGGCGTGAGGCTTTCGATGCGCTCGCCCTCCAGCTCGATCGTGCCCTTGGTCACCTCGCCGCGCTCGCCCTTGAGCAGGTTGGAGATGGCGCGCAGCGTCGTGGTCTTGCCCGCGCCGTTGCCGCCCAGAATGGCCACGATGCTCTCGCGCGGCACCTGGAGCGAAACGCCCTTGAGCACCAGGATCACATGGTTGTAGATGACTTCGATGCCATTGACCACGAGCAGCGGATCGCTGGGGGCCGGGGCGGAGGTGGGTGCGGTGGTCATGGCGTCGTCCATGGGCGTTGATACGAAAGCGGAGTGCGGGGCCGCAACTCTCGAAGCACCTCTGCGCGGGGCATGCCCCAACTCAGGGACACCGAGGAAGGGCCGCCCCGCACCGAGGGTGTCGTCCCCCTCCCCCGCGAAGCGGGTAGAGAGGGGGAAGGCGCGCAAGCGCCTCAGGGGGTGCAAGTTCTAGCTTTTACGTTCTTTTCCTTGGCGTACTTGTCCGCGTACTCCTTGACCAGCGGTTCGACCATGGACTTGTCGGCCTGGTACCAGTCGGAGACCACCTTCCACTTGGCGCCATCCCACTGGGCGATGCGCGACCAGTCGGTGCCCAGGTGGTTGTCGCAGCTGGTCTTGACGGGGCGGATGATCTTGCCGAAGCCCAGCTCGTTGAGGCGCTCCTGCGTGAGGTTCAGGTTCTCCAGGCCCCAGCGCACCTGCTCGGAGGTCATGACCTTGCCCTTGCCGTACTTTTCCTGTGCCGTGCGGATGGCCTCCACCTGCAGCATGGAGATCACCATGCCGCGCGTGTGGGCCATGGCGCCCAGTTCCTTGGCGTCGGTGGCCGTGCCCTGGCCCTTGTCGTAGACCATGGACTTGACCTCGTCGTGCACCTTGTCGTGCTCGGCCGTGTTGTGGATGGTCACGGTGTTGTAGCCCTTGGCGCCGGCGCCGATGTCCTTCACGTCATGGTCCGAGCCGGCCCACCAGATGGCGTACATCTTCTCGCGCGGGTAGCCGGTGGCCTGCGCCTCGCGCACGGCCGTGGGCGTCATCACGCCGGCCGACCACAGCAGCACGTAGTCGGGGCGCTGCTGGCGGATCTGCAGCCAGGTGGACTTCTGCTCCACGCCGGGCGCCGTCACGGGCAGCAGCGTCAGGTCGAAGCCTTCCTTGGCGGCGCGCTTTTGCAGCAGCGGAATGGGTTCCTTGCCATAGGGCGAGTCGTGGTAGACCAGGGCGATCTTCTTGCCCTTGAGGCTGCCCTTTTCCTTCTTGAGGATGTCCTGGATGATGGAATCGGCCGCCGTCCAGTAGTTGCCCAGCAGCGGGAAGTTCCACTCGAAGACCTTGCCGTCGGCCGACTGCGACAGGCCATAGCCCGTGGTGATGATGGGCATCTTGTCGCCCGGCGCCTTGTCCGTCACGGCGAACGTGATGCCGGTGGACTGCGGATCGAACCCGGCAGCGCCGCCGCCCTTGCCCTTCAGGCGCTCATAGCATTCCACGCCCTTGGCCGTGTCGTAGGCCGTCTCGCATTCCTCGTAGGCGATCTTCACGCCATTGATGCCGCCCTTGGCGTTGACCAGCTTGATGTAGTCCTGCTTGCCATCGGCCCATGGAATGCCCAGCGGCGCGAACTGGCCCGTGCGGTAGACCAGCAGCGGCACGAACTGGTCCTGGGCCTGTGCGGCAGGGGCGGCCACGAGAGCGCCGATTCCAGCAGCGACCGTGGCGGCGGCGATGGCGACTTTCTTGAACATCATGACGTTGTCTCCTAGTTGGCTGGGGAAGATTCCCCGGTTATCCGGCACTCTGTGGTGCCCTGTCTCGATACAGATCAACTCAATGCGGGAAGGGCCAGACGCGAAGCTTCTGGCGGGCTGTGGCCCACAGTTTTGCCAGGCCATGCGGCTCCACGATCAGGAAGAACACGATCAGCGCACCGAAGATCATGTGCTCCAGGTAGGTCGCCGTGGCCGTGGACAGCGGCAGGCCCATCCAGTGCGGCACCTGGGTGAGCAGCAGCGGCAGCAGCACGAAGAAGGCCGCGCCGAAGATGCTTCCCACCACCGAGCCCAGTCCGCCGATGATGATCATGAACAGCAGCTGCAGCGAGCGGTCCAGGCTGAAGGCCGCGGGCTCCCAGGCGCCCAGGTGAACGAAGCCCCACAGCGCGCCGGCCACGCCGACGATGAAGCTGCTCACGGCAAAGGCGCTGAGCTTGGCGTAGGTCGGGCGGATGCCGATCACGCTGGCGGCCACGTCCATGTCGCGCATGGCCATCCACTCGCGGCCGATGGCGCCGCGCACCAGGTTCTTGGCGGCCAGGCCCAGCACGCACAGGATGCCCAGGCACAGCAGGTACTTCTCCATGGGCGTGTCGATCTTCCAGCCCATGATGGACAGCGGGCCTGCGCTCACCGAGCCCGAGGAGGAGTTGTTCGTCACCCAGGCCGCGCGGCTGGCCAGCCAGTCCACGAAGAACTGGGCGGCCAGCGTGGCCACGGCCAGGTACAGGCCCCGGATGCGCAGGCTGGGCAGGCCGAAGATCACGCCGAAGACCATGGCCAGCACGCCGCCGCCGATCAGGGCCACCAGCAGCGGCATGCCCTCGAAACGCACCTGCAGGTTGTAGGCCGCGTAGGCGCCCACGGCCATGAAGGCGCCGGTGCCCAGAGAGATCTGGCCGCAGTAGCCGACCAGGATGTTCAGCCCCAGCGCCGCCAGCGACATGATCAGGAAGGGGATCAGCACGGCCTGGAAGGTGTAGTCGCTGACGCTGAAGGGAATCACCAGGAAGGCGACGGCCAGCAGCGCCACGATGGCCCAGCGGTCCTGGGCGACGCCGAAGATCTGCTGGTCGGATGCGTAGGTCGTCTTGAATTGACCGTTCTCACGATAAAACATGGTGCAAGTTCTCCGTAACGGTCAAACGCGATCAATGATTTTGTCGCCGAACAGCCCCTGGGGCCGCACGAGCAGGAAGCACAGGGCAAGGCCGTAGGCGAACCAGGTCTCGATGCCGCCGCCGACCATGGGGCCGAGGTAGACCTCGGAGAGCTTCTCGCCCACGCCGATGATCAGGCCGCCGATGATGGCGCCGGGCAGCGAGGTCAGGCCGCCCAGGATCACCACGGGCAGGGCCTTCAGGGCCACCAGCGACAGCGAGTACTGCACGCCCAGCTTGGAGCCCCAGATGATGCCCACCACCAGGGCCACGCCGCCGGCCACCGACCAGACGATGACCCAGATGCGCGACAGCGGGATGCCGATGGACTGCGCCGCCTGGTGGTCGTCGGCCACGGCGCGCAGCGCGCGGCCGGTCTTGGTCTTCTGGAAGAACACGCTGAGCGCGGCCACCAGCAGCGCGGCGATGCAGGCCGCGTACAGGTCTTCCTGGCTGAGCAGCACGCCGCCCTGGAACAGGCCCTCGAGGATGAACATGGGGTCCTTGGGCATGCCCACGTTGATGCTGTAGACGGCGCTGCCGAAGATCATCGGGCCCAGGCCGTCGAGCAGGTAGGCGATGCCCAGCGTGGCCATCAAGAGCGTGATGGGCTCCTGGTTGACCAGGTGGCGCAGCGCCAGCCGCTCGATCACCCAGGCCACTACCACCATGATGGCCAGCGACACGCAGATGGCCAGCAGGTTGGTGAACCAGCCCGGCTCCATGCCGATCCACTTCGGGATCCACTCGGAAAAGCGCGCCATGGCCAGGGCCGAGAACAGCACCATCGCGCCCTGGGCGAAGTTGAACACGCCCGAGGCCTTGAAGATCAGCACGAAGCCGATGGCGATCAGCGCGTACAGCGTGCCCACCATGAGGCCGCCGAACAGCGTTTCCAGAAAAAATCCCATGATGACCTCTCAGTTCTCCATAGTGCTGCGCGACACCCATATCGCATGAAACTGTCGCGGCCAAAGGCCAGAGACACCGAGGAAGAGCCGCCTCGCACCGAGGGTGTCGTCCCCCTTCCAGGGGGAAGGCGCGCAGCGACTCAGGGGGTACTTCATTTCAATGGCCTGTGCCAAGGTAAGCGCGGATCACGTCTTCGTTCTGGCGCACCTCGTCGGGTGCGCCGTCGCCGATCTTCTTGCCGTAGTCCAGCACCACGACGCGGTCGCTGATGTCCATGACCACGCCCATGTCGTGCTCGATCAGCACGATGGTGGAGCCGAACTCGTCGTTGACATCGAGGATGAAGCGGCACATGTCCTGCTTTTCCTCCACGTTCATGCCGGCCATGGGCTCGTCCAGCAGCAGCACCTGCGGCTGCATGGCCAGGGCGCGGCCCAGGTCCACGCGCTTTTGCAGGCCGTAGGGCAGCTGGCCCACGGGGGTCTTGCGGTAGGCCTGGATCTCCAGGAAGTCGATGATGTGCTCGACGAACTCGCGGTGGCGGATCTCCTCGCGCTGGGCCGGGCCCAGGCGCAGGGCCTGCATCAGGATGCCGCTTTTGATCTGCAGGTTGCGGCCGGTCATGATGTTGTCGATCACGCTCATGCCCTTGAACAGCGCCAGGTTCTGGAAGGTGCGCGCCACGCCCATCTCGGCCACCTGGCGGCTGTTCATGTGGCTGAAGGTCTTGCCCCGGAAGGTGATCGATCCCTCGGACGGCGTGTACACGCCGTTGATGCAGTTGAGCATGGAGCTCTTGCCCGCGCCGTTGGGGCCGATGATGGAGCGGATCTCGTGCTCGCGCACATCGAACGAGATGTCCGTCAGCGCCTTCACCCCGCCGAAGCGCAGGCTGATGTTCTTGATGTCGAGGATGACATCGCCGATCTTCTTGTGGGTCATGTCAGCGGCTCCGGTCAGGCCCTGGCGGTGGCGGCCACCGAATGGGTTTTGGCATCGATGATGGACAGCGTGGCGCTGACGCTGCCGGTGCGGCCGTCCTCGAACTTGACCTGGGTCTCGATGAACTGCTCACGCTTGCCCGTGTACAGCGCATCGACCAGCACGCCGTACTTGTCGGCAATGAAGCCGCGGCGCACCTTGCGCGTGCGGGTCAGCTCGTCGTCGTCGGGGTCCAGCTCCTTGTGCAGCACCAGGAAGCGCGCCACCTGCGTGTCGGCCATGCCGGCTTCGGCGGCCAGGTCGGCGTTCACCTGGGCCACGCAGTCGGCCACCATCTCCAGCACCTTGGCCTTCGATGCCAGGTCCACATAGCCGCCATAGGGCAGGCCCTGGCGCTCGGCCCAGTTGCCCACGGCCTCGTAGTCGATGTTGATGAAGGCGCAGACCTGGTCGCGGCCGTGGCCGAAGCACACCGCCTCCTTGATCTGTGGGAAGAACTTGAGCTTGTTCTCGATGTAGTTGGGCGCGAACATGGCGCCCCGGCTGGTCTTGCCCACGTCCTTGGCGCGGTCGATGATGCGCAGCTGGCCGCTGGCATCGATCACGCCGGCATCGCCCGTGTGGAACCAGCCGTCGGCATCCACCACCTCGGCCGTGGCGTCGGGGCGCTTGTAGTACTCCTTGAGCACGGACACGCCCTTGAGCAGCACCTCGCCGTTGTCGGCGATCTTCAGCTCGATGCCCGGTGCGGCCTGGCCCACGCTGCTCAGCTCCACCTGCCCGTCGCGCTGTATGCACACATAGGCGCAGGTCTCGGTCTGGCCGTAGAGCTGCTTGAGGTTGATGCCGATGGAGCGGAAGAAGCGGAACAGCTCGGGCCCGATGGCCGCACCCGCCGTATAGGCCACGCGGATGCGCGACAGGCCCATGGCGTTGCGCAGCGGGCCGTAGATGCACAGGTCGCCCAGCGCGTACTTCAGGCGGTCCAGCGTGCCCACCGTCTTGCCGTCCAGGATGTCCGAGCCCACGCGGCGCGCCACGGCCATGGCGCGGCCGTACATCCATTGCTTGAAGGGCGCGGCATCCTCCATGCGGATGGACACCGAGGTCAGCATGCCTTCGAAGATGCGCGGCGGTGCGAAGTAGTAGCTGGGGCCGATCTCGCGCAGGTCGATGGACACGGTCGAGGCCGACTCCGGGCAGTTGATGGTGAAGCCCGCCACCAGCCACTGCGCGAAGGAAAACAGGTGGTCGCCCACCCAGGCCGGGGGCAGGTAGGAGATCACGTTGTCGCCGGGGCCCAGGCGGTCCACCTGCACGCCGCCGCGTGCCGACTCGCCAAAGCTGCGGTGCGTCTGGCACACGCCCTTGGGCTTGCCGGTCGTGCCCGAGGTGTAGAGGATGACCGAGACATCGTCGGGCGACAGCGCGGCCAGCATCGCATCCCAGGCGCCCGGGTGTGCGGCATCCCACTCCTGGCCCTTTTGCAGCAGCGCCTCGGTGCTGATCAGCCCCGGCTGGTCGTAGTGGCGCAGGCCGCGCGGGTCGTCATAGATGATGTGGCCGAGGCCGGAGACGCTCTCGCGCACCTCCAGCAGCTTGTCGACCTGCTCCTGGTTCTCGGCAAAGGCGAAGTCGATCTCGGCATCCTCGATGACGAAGCGCATCTCGGCGGCCACGGCATCCTGGTACAGCGGGATCGGTACGCCGCCCAGCGCCTGCACGGCAATGAAGCCCATGTAGACATGGGGCCGGTTGTCGCTGATGAAGGCCAGATTCTGGCCGCGTGCCAGGCCCAGCGCCGCCAGGCCGCAGGCCATGTGGCGCACGGTCTCGGCGGCCTCGCTCCAGCTCCAGGTCTGCCAGATGCCGTATTCCTTCTCGCGCAGCGCCGGCGCCTGGGGGCGCTGGGCGGCATGCTGGAGCAGCAGGTGCGGGAACGTGGTCGTCATTCCATGTCCTTGGATGTTCGTGAATGGTGGTCGCATGGTGCAGATGCCCAGGCTGTGACCTACCGGCTTGGACTGCATCCTAGGACTGGCTTTGACGCCGTGGTGTCTGTTTGACGACAATCCGCGGGAAACTCATCATCGGGAAAACGCGCCGTAACAAAAGGTGCCAAAACGGTCTCATGTCCCGCTTGGGGGCTTGCGCATCCGGGAATGTGCGCGCGCCGCGGTCCTTCTGGAAATCCCGCTCACGCCAGCCACCGGGCTCGGGCAATGCTTGGGTGGTTTTGATGATTGATCCGCGCACCCTCGCCGCGACTCCATGAGCCAAGAACTGTCACTGCACCAGCGCCGCCGCGCGCCCCGGCCCGAGGAACTCGAAGGCATTCCCTGGCTGGCCGTACTCCAGCCCGCCGAGCGCGAACGGGCCCAGAAGGCGCTGGTCGTCGGCGACGCCCAGCCCGGCGACTATGTCTGCCGCACCGGCCGCGCGCCCACCTACTGGTTCGGCGTGGTCGAAGGCCTGCTCAAGATGAACACCGACGGCGCCGATGGTGCCAGCATGACCCTGGCCGGCCTGCCCCCGGGCGGCTGGTTCGGCGAAGGCACGGCCGTCAAGCGCGAGCCCTACCGCTACAACGTGCAGGCCATACGCCGCAGCGTGGTCGGTGGCTTGCCGATCGAGACCTTCCACTGGCTGCTGGACCACTCCATCGGTTTCAACCGCTTCGTCATGAGCCAGCTCAACGAGCGCCTGGGCCAGTTCATCTCGGCCCGCGAAATCGACCGCCTCACCAACCCCGACCTGCGCGTGGCCCGCAGCCTGGCCGCGCTCTTTCACCCACTGCTGTACCCGGGCGTGGGCGAGGTGCTGCGCATCACCCAGCAGGAGCTGGCCTACCTGGTGGGCCTGTCGCGCCAGCGCGTCAACGAGGCGCTGTCCGTGCTGCAGCGCGAAAACGCCATTGTCGTGGAGTACGGCGGCCTGCGCGTGCTCGACCTGGAAGCGCTGCGCAGCGGGCTGTTTGCGGCGGCGCGGCGGGCGGCTTGAGCATGCGCGGCGTCCGCTTTGGCGCCGTACCCATTGGCATGAACCAGCACCGATGCATGCCACCAAGGAATTTTGAAAAGTACTGAAAATCGTAGCCAAACTACGATTGGTAGAAAAATACCAAACTTGTCCGTGTTTGGAATAAGTGCTTGAATCGCAGCATGACTACGACCGGGGCAAGCAAATTAAACGCGCTCTACACGCAGCTGCCTGCGGGCACGCCCATCACCTCGCAGGATCTGGCAGCGCTGGGCATCTCCGCAGACCTGGCTGTCCATTACGTGCGAGCGGGCTGGCTGAAGCGCCTGATGCGGGGGGTCTTCTGCCGGCCCAACGACAGCCTGGCCCTGCATCCGAGCCTGTGCGTGCTGCAGCGCCGCCTGGAGGGCCTGCATGTGGGGGGCAAGTCGGCGCTGGACTGGTACGGCATGCGCCAGTATGTGGCGCAGCAGCCGGTGCTGCAGCTGTATGGCTGGGCCGCCGGGCAGTTGCCGCCATGGTTCACGGAGCGGTTCCCTGCCGAATACCATCGCAAACGGCTGTTCGATGAACAACCCGGCGATTTGCTGCACGTGGGACCGTTCGAGAAACGCAGCGGTGCAGCCCAGGTCTCGGCGCCGGAGCGTGCGCTGTTGGAGCTTCTGAGCGATGTGGGCGTGCGCCAGCCGCTGCAGGAAGCCAGGGAGCTGGTGGAGAGCGCGTACAGCCTGCGCGCCGATGTGCTGCGTGAACTTCTGCAGCGCTGCACCAGCGTCAAGACCGTGCGCCTGTGCCTTCAACTCGGGCGCGAGGGGGCGCTGCCCTGGGCCGCCAGGCTGGAGACGGCCTCGCTGCCGAAGGGAAGCGACAGGCCCTGGGTGTCCCGGTCGGCCGAGGGTCTGTTGGTGCTCAAGCCATGAACCAGACCTATCTCGACACTGCGCGCCTGTTGACACAGGTCGCGCCGCTGGTGTTTGTGGACGACACGTTCGCGCTGAAGGGCGGAACCGCGATCAACCTGTTCGTGCGCGATATGCCGCGCCTGTCCGTTGATCTGGACCTGGTGTTTCCCGATCACAGGCCGTCACGTGATGAGGCGCTGCTGCGGATCAATCAGGCCATCCGGCAATCGGCAGAACGTCTGACGAAGCGGGGCTTTCAGACCCATGCGCCGGTGGCTGCAGCGGGCCAGACCAAGCTGTTGGTGCGCCGCGGTCCCGTGCAGGTCAAGATCGAAGTGAACTATGTCATGCGCGGCACGGTGCTGCCGGTGCGGCAGGCCTCGCTCACGCCAACTGCGCGCGATGTGCTGATGGCTGACCTGGAGATTCCCGTGGTCTCCGCAGAGGACGTGTACGGCGGCAAGCTTGTGGCCGCCCTGGACCGGCAGCACCCGCGTGATCTGTTCGATGTGATGCAGCTGTTCGCGCACGGCGGCATCACCTCAGGCATCCGGCGCGCCTTCGTGGTCTATCTGGCCTGCAGCAACCGACCTTTGCACGAAGTGCTGTTTCCTCCCTTGCGTGATGTCCGGCACGATTTCGAGAACAACTTCCGGGGCATGACGGCCGAGCCTGTGCCGCTGCAATCTCTGCTCGCAGCACGCGAGCGGTTACTGCGGGAGCTTCAGCAAGGGCTGGATGCCAGTGAGCGGCGCTTTTTGCTGTCGCTGGCCGCAGGAGCCCCCGATTGGCCGGCGCTGGACATCGCCCATCTCGAACACCTGCCCGGCGTGCGATGGAAGGTGCAGAACCTGGCGCAGCTGCGCAGGTCCCATCCCCGCAAGTTCGCCGAGCAGGCGGACCTGCTGGCCGCACGGCTGGTCATCTGACGCCAGCACTGCACACCTTCAGATCACGCCTTCGCGCCGCAGCCGCTCCTGCTGCTGCGCATCCAGCCCCAGCGCCGCATAGATGCGTGCATTGTCCTGGCCAGTGGCCGGGCCGCTGCGGGGCGAAGGGGCCTGGCGGCCCGTGAAGCGTGGCACAGGCGCGGGGGCGGCGAGGGGGCCCAGGTCGGGGTCGGGCAGGGTGATGAAGCTGCCGCGCTCCGCGAAATGCGGGTCCTGCAGCGCGTCCTCGGCCGAGCAGACCTTGCTGAACGGAATGTCGTGCGCGGCCAGCGCGGCCGTGGCCTGGGCGCAGTCCAGGGCTGCGCACCATTGCACGATCTGCGCATCCAGTGCCAGCAGGTGGCGTATGCGCGCGGCGTTGTCTGCAAAGCGCGGGTCGGTGGCCAGGTCGGCGCGGTCCATGGCCTGGCACAGGCGCGTGAAGATGGCATCGCCTGTGGCGACCACGGTGAGCCAGGCACCGTCGCGCGTGCGGTAGACGTTGGAAGGCGCCGTGTAGCCCGCGCACGATCCCGTGCGGCTGCGTGCCTGTCCGCCCAGCTGGTACTCGGCCGCCAGCGGGTCCAGCAGGCGCAGCATGGCTTCGGTGGCCGACAGGTCGATCTCCACGCCGCGCTGTTCGCCATGCGGCTGCGCGTTGCGCTCGGCCAGTGCGGCCGCGATGGAGAAGGCGCCGAACAGGCCGGCCACGGCATCGCCCAGCGGGTAGTTCATGTGCTGGGGCGGGCCGCCCGCCTCGCCCGTGAGGTGGGCGAAGCCGCTCATGGCCTCGAAGATGCGCGCAAAGCCCGGCCGGCGCGCATAGGGACCGGTCTGGCCGAAGCCCGTCAGGCGCAGCACGATGAGGCGCGGGTTGCGGGCATGCAAGGTGGCCAGGTCCAGCCCCCAGCGGTCCAGCGTGCCGGTGCGGAAGTTCTCCACGAGCACGTCGAAATCCTCGATCAGCCGCAGGAACAGCGTGCGGCCCTCGGCCTTGCGCACATCCAGCGAGATGCCCTGCTTGCCCCGGTTGGCGGTTTTCCAGAACACGGCGTGGCCGTCGTGCACGGGGGCCAGGCTGCGCAGCGTGTCGCCGCCGCCGGGCAACTCCAGCTTGACGACGTCGGCGCCCAGGTCGCCGCACAGGGTGGCCGAGAAGGGGGCGGCCAGCACCGTGGCCATGTCGAGGATGCGCACACCCTCCAGCGGATAGCCTTGGCGCTGCATCAGTTGCCTTTCAGGTCCACGTTCTTCAGCACGGGCTCCCAGGCGCGGCGGTCTTCGGCCACGCGCTTGTGGAAGTCCGCCGTCTGCGTGGGCAGCGGCGTGGCACCCAGGCGCGCCAGCTTGTCGCGTGTCTCGGGCAAGGCCATGGCCTTGGCCAGCGCCTGGTTGAGCGTGGCCACGATCTGCTGCGGCGTGCCCTTGGGCGCGGCCAGGCCCACCCACAGGCCGGTGTCCAGCCCGGCCACGCCCAGCTCGGCAAAGGTGGGAATGTCGGGCGCTGCGGGCGAGCGGCTCTTGCCGGTCTGCGCCAGGATGCGGATCTGCCCGCCCTGCATGTAGGGCAGGGTGCCGCCCAGGTTGTTGCACATCACCGGGATGTGGCCGGCCATGAGGTCGTTGACGGCCGGGGCATTGCCCTTGTAGGGCAGGTGCTGCATCTTGGTGCCGAGCCGGTGGTTGACCATCTCGCAGACCAGGTGCGAGGGCGTGGCCGTGCCGGCCGAGCCGAAGGACAGCGTGCCGGGCCTGGCCTTGTCGGCCGCCACCAGTTCGGCCAGCGTGCGGTAGGGGGTCTTGGCGTTGACGGCGATGACGTTGGGCAGGTCGGCCACGAGGCCGATGTACTCGTAGTCGGTCAGCGGATTCCACTTGAGGTTGGCGTGCACATGGGGCAGGAAGACATTGCTCAGTCCTGCCATGAGCAGGGTGTAGCCGTCGGGCGCGGCGCGGACCACGAGTTCCGAGCCGACCAGGCTGCCTGCGCCCGGCTTGTTCTCCACCACCACCGGCTGGCCCAGGGCCTGGCCCAGTTCCACCGACAGCGCGCGGGCCACGAGGTCGGTGCTGCCGCCTGCGGGAAAGGGAACGATCACGCGCACGGGCCGATCGGGGAAAGTCGCCTGGGCCGTCTGTGCCGCCTGGGCAGCCTGCGCGCAGGCACACAGCGCAGCCAGCAGGCCCAGGGTGGCCAGGTGCTTCGGGGTGAGGGGGCGTGTCATGGGGGCCTCCGGTGTCAGGCGCTCTCGCGCAGCATGAGCTTGGCGATGTTGAGCTGGTGGATCTGGCTGGTGCCTTCGTAGAGGCGGAACAGGCGCACGTCGCGGAAGTAGCGCTCGATGGGGCTGAAGTCGGCCACATAGCCCGCGCCGCCGAACATCTGCACCGCGCGGTCGGCCACGCGGCCGCACATCTCGGAGGCGAAGTACTTGCACATGGAGGCGGACAGCGCCACGTCCTCGCCCCGGTCGCGGGCGCGGGCGGCCTCCAGGATCATGGATTGCGCCGCGAAGATCTCGGTGCGGCTGTCGGCCAGCATGGCCTGCACCAGCTGGAAGTTCGCCACCGGCTGGCCGAACTGCTCGCGCTGGCGCACATGGGCCAGCGCCAGGTCCAGCATGCGGATCGCCGGCCCCGTGCACAGCGCTGCCAGGTGCAGGCGCTGCTTGTTGAGCACCTTCATCACGGTCTTGAAGCCCTGGCCCTCGCGCCCGCCGATGATCTGGTCGGCCGGCACGCGGCAGTCCTGGAAATGCACGTCGGACACGGGCGAGCCCGCCTGGCCCATCTTGCGATAGGGCTGGCCCGTCACCAGGCCCGGCGAGCGCTCCACGAAGAAGGCCGTCAGCCCCTCGCTGCCCGTGCTGCCTTCGCCGGTGCGGGCGATGACGGTGAAGACATCGGCCAGCGGCGCATTGGTGATGAAGCGCTTGCTGCCGTTGAGCACGTAGTGGTCGCCCTCGCGGCGCGCCGTGGTCTGGATGTTGCTCGCCTCCGAGCCCGCGTCCGGCTCGGTCAGCGCCAGGCAACCCGTGAGCTCGCCGCGCGCCATGCGCGGCAGCCAGCGCTGCTTTTGCGCCTCGGTGCCGTCGGCCACCAGGGCTTCGGAGCCAATGCCGGTGTTGGTGCCCACGCGGGCCCGCAGCGCCACCGAGGCCTGGGACAGCTCGAAGGCGCAGCGCACCAGCTCCTCGGTGCCCAGGCCCAGGCCGCCATAGGCCTGGGGAATGCTCCAGCCGAAATAGCCCTTGTCGCGCAGCTCCTGGACCACGGCGGGCGGAATGCTGTCGTCGCGCTCGATCTGCTCTTCGAGCGGATGCCAGCGGTGGCGCACGAAATGGCGGATGTCTGCAATCAACGCCTGCAGGCGGGCGTCGGCGGGATGGGGGGTGGGGGCTTGGCTCATGGGCCGCACTGTAGGAAGCGCGGGCACCAGGGCTGCAATGCAGTTTCAAATATTGAAATGCAGTTGCGGCTTTGCGGCCGTGGTCCGCACAATCGCCACGTGCCCCATACCCCCATTGCCCACCAACCCAGGGACTCGCAGGATGTCTGCCGCATCCGCGAGCAGGACCCGTATTTCGCGGGCACGCTGGCCAAGGGGCTGATGATTCTCCAGTGCTTCGTCAGCGACCCGCGCCCGCATGCCAACAGCGAGCTGGCCCGCCGCCTGGGCCTGCCGCGCCCCACCGTGTCCAGGCTGTGCCGCAGCCTGCAGACCATGGGCTACCTGGACCATGACGAGCGGCTGGACCGGTACTTCGTCGGCCCGGCCGCCGTCGCCCTGGGCTACCCCTATGTGATCAACACGCCCTTGCTCGGCCCGCTGCGCCTGCCCATGCAGGCGCTGGCCGACCGTGTGAAGGGGGCGGTGTCGGTGGGCGTGGTCATGGACCTGGATGTGGTCTACCTGGATACCTGCGCCTGGGAGGGCGGCACGCTCAAGCGACCCGGCGTGGGCGCCGTGCGCGGCGTGCTGGAAACGGCCATGGGCCGGGCAGGGCTGGCCCAGCTCGATGCCGGGGAACTTCAGCGCTTCCTGAACCGCGTGCGCAGCCAGCGGCCCGAGGAATATGCGCGCTGCAGGGACAACGCCAGCGAAAGCCTGGCGCACTATGCCGCCCGGGGCTTCGCGGTCAACATGGGGGACTCCGGCCTGGGCGTGTGCGCCGTGGGTGCGGCCTCGCGCATCCGCTACGGGTCGCGCCGCCTGCTGTTCAACTGCGCCGTGCCGGGCCTGCGCATGCCGGCCCGCACGCTGATCCGGGATGTGGGCCCCCAGTTGGCGCAGTTGGTGGCCCTGTGCGACCGGCTGCCCGTGGACCGCTGATCTGCGGGCCTGGCGCTTCAGAAGGCGGCCAGCACGATGCCGATGGCCAGCAGCACGCCGAAGGAGATCCAGCCGTCCTTCTGGTCCAGGCCGCCGATCTGGCGCAGCGCCTCTTCGCGCGCAGCGCCCACCAGGCCCCTCTGGTTGATCTGCTGTATGCGCGTGATCAGCCATTGCAGGTAGGTGCGCTTGACCGTGAACGAGATGGCCACCGCGATGCCGAGCACGCGCCCGGCGCCGCCCGTGCCGGGCATCAGCAGATTGATGATCAACAGGGTGATGAAGGCCACCACGGCATAGGCGTAGACGCGGCGCGCAATGGCCCAGGAAACGCCCATGAAGGGAATGGCGGTCCAGCAGGGACTCATGGATGCGAAAAAGCCCTTTTTCCCGCTGACCATGCGCTCCCACAGTGGCCGGTATTTCTCAGCATTCGGGCCGATGGCCGTCTCCATATCGGACCACTCGATTCCAGTCAAGTCCGGCTTGGTGATAAGCAGCGCCTTGAATTGTTCTTTCAATGGAGTGGAATTCGATAGGTTGGGTGTATCGCTCATGGTTTTCCTTGTTGAATGAGGCGGGAGTCCGGGCGGGATGGTTTGGATACCGCAGCAGGCGCTGCGCGAAGGGCTGTTGTCTCGAAAAAGCCCCCCGTTTCTGGACGGGCGCCATTCTATGGGGAGATGTATGGGCAATGGCAAGCCCAATGGGTTGATTTGCAATCGCCAATGAATGGAATCGCCCAAATAAAATACAGTTTTTTACATATTGCATGCCGTGCATTGCAAGATCCCAATCGGCCGGATTGAAGATGTTTTGCCGATGTGATTCGCTTCTTGTCGATTTTTCATTGAGGATTCATTCCGGTTGTGCATATCGCGACGGATACAGCGATCGGGATGGGTCGGCCGCCAGGCGCATTGCATGGTTCATGAATGTGTGGTGCGGAACATGGAGAGCCCGCCGGGGCGCAGGGCCGGGCGGCGGGGCTGGCAAGGGGGCCCTGGCGGCCTGCCCGCAGGCCGCCCGATAGTCGCCCGATAGCCGAGCGCAATGCCCGTATTGGCCGCAGGGCGCAGCCGCTGCGGGCCTTGCCGCGCGACAATGGCGGTCTAATGTCATCCCCTACTTCTTCCAAACCGTCCCGGCCCGGCGCCGACGAGGCGGCAGCGCCCTCCGCGCGCCCTGTGCTGCGCCGCCCCGAAAAGCCACAGGCCGAGCCGGCTGGCGATGCCCGCCGCCCTTCGGGTGGCGCGGGCAAATCTGCGGGCGCACGCGGCGGCCCGCGCAGTGACCGCAACGACCGCAATGAACGTGGCGGCGACCGTGGCGGCCGCAATGATCGCTACGAGCGCTCCGACCGCCGTGATGCCCCCCCTCGCGGCGATGCCCGCGGTGCAGCACCCCGCGACGACGCCCGTGACCAGCGCCCGCGCAGCAGCGGTTTCGGCCGTGCCGAGGACCTGGACCGTTCCCAGCCGCGTGGCGACTGGCGCGAACAGGGCGGCGGCGAAAACCGTGCCCCGCGCGAGCAGCGCGACATGCGCGATGCCCGTGATACGCGCGATGCCCGCCCCCCGCGCCCGCCCCGCCCGGACGATCGCCGCGACCGGCCCTATGGCCAGCGCGATGAGCGTCCGCGTGATGGTCAACGCGATGGCCAACGTGACGGCCAGCGCGACGGACCCCGCGACGGCCCGCGTGAAGGTGGTTTCCGCGACCGTCCCCGGGACGACGCCCGCGGCCCCCGCCGTGACGATGCGCGCGGACCGCGCCGCGACGACGCCCGTGGTCCACGCCGTGATGACGCCCGTGGCCCGCGCCGCGACGAGGCGCCCCAGGCCGAGCCCGCCTACCGTCCGCTCAGCGGCATCCGCACCTACCGTCCCGCCGACGGTGGCGCCAGCCGCGAAATCCCCGTCAAGCGTGCTCCCGAGCCGCTGCAGGAGCAGGTTCCCGGTGGCGTGCGCATCAACAAGCGCCTGGCCGATATGGGCCTGTGCTCGCGCCGCGAGGCCGACGAGTGGGTGGACAAGGGCTGGGTCCGCGTCAATGGCGAACTCGCCGTGATGGGCCAGAACGTGGTGGCGGCCGACCGCATCACCGTCGAGCGCGAGGCGCGCGAGCGCCAGGACCAGCAGGTCACCATCCTGATCCACAAGCCCATGGGCTATGTCAGCGGCCAGGCCGAGGACGGGCACGAGCCCGCCGTGGTCCTGGTCACGCCCCAGAACCACTGGAACCAGGACACCAGCCGCACGCGCTTCAACTTCGCGCAGCTCAAGGGCCTGGCGCCCTGCGGCCGGCTGGACATCGACTCCGTGGGCCTGCTGGTCATGACCCAGGACGGCCGCGTGGCGCGCCAGATCATTGGCGAAGATTCGGAGATGGACAAGGAGTACCTGGTGCGCGTGACCTACGGTGACCGCGACATCGACGTGCAATCCGTGTTCCCGGCCGAACAGCTGGCACGCCTGTGCCATGGCCTGTCGCTGGACGGCGAGGCACTCAAGCCCGCCAAGGTGGACTGGCAGAACCCCGAGCAGCTGCGCTTTGTGCTGACCGAAGGCAAGAAGCGCCAGATCCGCCGCATGTGCGAACTGGTGGGCCTGCGTGTGGTGGGCCTCAAGCGCATCCGCATCGGCCGCGTGACGCTGGGCAATCTGCCTGTGGGCCAGTGGCGCTACCTGGGTGCACACGAGAATTTTTAGCACCCCCTGAGCGGCTGCGCCGCTTCCCCCTCTCTCGCTTCGCGGGAGGGGGACGGCACCCTCGGTGCGGGACGGCCCTTCCTCGGTGCCCCTGATTTGGGCAGCGACGGTTTTGAGCTCGTGTTTAGAATGCGAACCATTCTCAAACGAGCTTCAGCGCTGCGGCACGCCAGTCCGGGGCGCGTCCGTCTTTTCATGCGCGCACCGGCCGATCCCGTACACACCCTCTATGTCGAACACCACGGCTGGCTGCAAGGCTGGCTGCGCCGCAAGCTGGGCAATGTGTTCGAGGCTTCCGATATCGCGCACGACACTTTCGTCAACGTGATCACCTCGGGCATGGCCGGCCGCATCGAGCAGCCGCGCCCCTTTCTGGCCACCGTGGCCCGCCATCTTGTGATCCGCCAGCACCGGCGCCGGCTGCTGGAGCGCGCCTATCTCGACACCCTGGCCCTGTTGCCCGCTGAACTTGCCCCTTCGCCCGAAGAGCGGCTGATCGCGCTCGAATCGCTGCAGGCCGTGGACCAGGCGCTGGACGCGCTGGCGCCCAAGGTGCGCGAGGCCTTCCTGCTGGCCCACCTCGAAGGCCTGAGCTATGCGGACATCGCCACGCGCCTGGGCGTGTCCATGACCAGCGTCAAGCGCTATCTGGCCCAGGGCTATGAGCGCTGCTTCGTGCTGGCGCTGTCCTGATGGCGCCGGTGCCTCCTTCCGATCCTCGGCGCCTGTCCAGCGCCGCGCCGCTACCCGGCAGCAGTATCCAGGCGCCCCAGGCGCTGGGCCGGCCCTTGCCGGCCGGCGTGGCGCGGGCGGCGGCCGGCTGGTTTGCGCTGCTGCAATCGGGCCAGGCCTCGGCCGCCGACCGGGCGCGCTGGCAGCGCTGGCTCGATGAAGACGCCGACCATGGCCGCGCCTGGGCCCATCTGCAGGCCGTCACGGGCGCGCTGACGGGGCTCAATCCCGGTGGCGCGGGCTATCGCGGCCTGTCCGCCGCTCCCCGGGCTGCGCGGCGGCGCCTGCTGGGCCTGTTTGCGGGCCTGGGCACGGCGGCGGGCGCGGGCTGGCTGGCCAGCCGCACGCCGCAGTGGCAGCAGATGGCGGCCGACTACGCCTCGGGCACGCAGCGCCGCCGCTGGACCCTGCCCGACGGCACGGACATGCTGCTGGGCCCCGGCAGCGCCGTGGCCTTGCAGTTCGACGGCAGCGAACGCCGTCTGCGCCTGATGGCTGGCGAGGCGCTGTTCACCACCGGCCATCCCGCAGGAACGTTGGGCGATCTGCCCTTTGTGGTGGAGACCGCCCACGGCCGCGTGCGCGCCCTGGGCACGCGCTTCATGGTGCGCAGCAGCCATGCAGGTGCGCGCGTGGCGGTGTTCGAGCGCGCCGTGGAACTGCGCCCGGCCGGCACAGGCGCATCCGCACGGCGTCTGCAGGCGGGCGAGGCCATGGACTTCACGCGCACGGGCTGGAGCACGGTGCAGCCGGCCGGCCCTGCGGACGACGCCTGGAGCCGGGGCCAATTGTGGGTGGACAACCAGCGCCTGGACGACTTCCTGGCCGAGCTCAACCGCTACCGCCCCGGCTGGCTGCACGCCGATCCGGCCGTGGCCGGGCTGCGGTTCTCGGGCGTGTTCCCGCTGGACGAAGGCGGCATCGATGGCACGGACGCCGTGCTGGCCATGCTGCCCGGAGCGCTGCCCGTGCAGCTGCGCTGGCGCACGCGCTGGTGGGTGGTGGTGGAGCCTGCGCAGGCGCGCGGCTGAGGCTCTTTCTTCTTTTTCGCATTTTTTGCGCCGGGGGTGACCCGATTTCCCGCGCCGCGCTTCCTTGCTTCCGAGAGCTTTGATTTTCGACATCGGAACACAGGGAGAACCCAGGACCATGCAACCCCTTTTCATGCCCCGCCCCGCGCTGGCGCTGGCCATCGCGCTCATGCCCGCCGCCGTGCTGGCCCAGGCCCAGCGCAGCTATGACGTCGCTGCCGGCCCGCTGGATGCCGCCTTGCGCAGCACGGCCGCCCAGGCCGGCGTGGCCCTGATCTTCACGGCCGATCAGACGGCCGGGCAGCGCAGCGCGGGCCTGCGCGGCAGCTATACGGTGGAGGGCGCCTTCGAGGCCCTGCTGGCCGGCACCGCCTGGCAGGCCGTGCGCCAGGCCAGCGGCGCCTATGCGCTGCGGCGGGTGGAGCAGGTGGTGCCCGCTGCCGCTGCAGGCGCCACGCTGGGCACGGTCAACGTGACGGCGGCTGCCGAGCGCAGCGCGGTCTCCGAAGGCACGGGCTCCTACGCCACGCGCCAGTCCAGCACGGCCACACGGCTGGGCCTGTCGCAGCGCGAGACGCCGCAGTCCGTCAGCGTGGTCACGCGCCAGCTCATGGACGACCAGGGCCTGACCAGCCTGCCGGAGGTGCTGGAGAAGACGCCCGGCATTACCGTGGGCCGCAACGACAGCGAGCGCACTACCTTCTACTCGCGCGGCTATGCCATCGAGAATTTCCAGTTCGACGGCGTGCCCAACACCATGGACTCGGCCAACCAGTACACCACCTCGCTGGCCGACAGCGCCATCTATGACCGCGTGGAGGTGGTCAAGGGCGCCACAGGCCTGCTCACGGGCGCGGGCTATCCGTCGGCCGTGGTCAATCTGGTGCGCAAGCGGCCCACCAAGACCTTCCAGGCCTCGGCCGAGGCGGCCATCGGCAGCCATGACCGGTTGCGCGGCGTGGGCGACATCTCCGCGCCGCTGACCGAGGACGGCCGCGTGCGCGCCCGCGTGGTGGCGGTGGCGCAGAACGCCAAGTCCCATGTGGACGACTACAGCCGCAACGTGCGCAGCCTGTACGGCATCATCGAGGCCGACCTGGGCCCGGGCACGGTGGCCAGCCTGGGCATTGACCACATGCAGACGCGCGCCAACGGGGCCAGCTTCGGCCACATCCCGCTGTTCTTCAAGGATGGCAGCCGCACGCATTTCCCCACCTCGCTGAACCCGGCCGCGCGCTGGTCGTACTGGGACAACGACAGCACCAACCTGTTTGCCGAACTCAAGCACAGCTTCGGCAATGGCTGGAAGGCGGACCTGTCGGCCAGCCGGCTGCGCCAGTCGCGCGACGTGGAGGTCGGCGTGGCCGCCCACGGCATGGTGGACCCGGTCAGCGGCCTGGGCATCAACATGCTGTCCAACAAGATTCCCACCGATGCCACCACGCAGGCCGTGAATGCGGCGCTGTCCGGGCCGTTGCAGCTGTTCGGGCGCGAGCACGAGCTGTCGTTCGGCGCCAGCTGGTCGCGCCAGCGCCGGCATGCGCCCGGCTACACCAACGCCTACGGCCCCGTGGGCAACTACTTCGAATGGGACGGCCAGGTGCCCCGGCCCGATTTCCAGCTGAGCGACCACCGCATGACGCGCATCGTGGAGAAGGGCGCCTTCGGTGCAGCACGCCTGCGGCCCACGGACGAGCTGTCCGTGATCCTGGGCGCGCGCGTGAGCTGGTACGACATGCTGGACGACACCACGGGCCTGGACGGCAGCTACGGCGTGAACAACGCGCTGCGCGTGGCGCACAAGACCGTGCCCTATGCAGGCGTGGTCTATGACCTGAGCCGCCAGCTGTCGCTGTACGCCAGCCAGACCGACATCTTCAATCCGCAGACCTACTACAAGGACGCAGCCGGCAGCCCGCTGCCGCCGCTCACCGGCCGCAGCCGCGAAGTGGGCGTGAAGGGCGAGTTCCTGGACGGCCGGCTCAACGCCTCGCTGGCGCTGTTCCACATCCAGCAGCGCAATGCCGCGCAGTACGTCAGCGCCAATCCGGAAACCGGGGAAGAGGTCTATGCGGCCATCGACGGCGTGACCAGCAAAGGCGTGGAGATGGAGGTGTCGGGCAGCATCACGCCGGCCTGGAACATCTACGGCGGCTACACCTACCGTACTTCGCGCGCACCGGCCCAGCCCGATGTGATCCTCAGCGCCGTCAACACCAACCAGCCGCGCCACCTGTTCAAGCTCAGCACCAGCTACCGTCTCAACCCGCAGTGGACCGTGGGCGGCTCGCTGGCCTGGCAGAGCCTGACCTACTACCAGCAATCCTCCGCCCCCTATGCACGCGCCGACCAGCGCGCCTATGCGCTGGTGGGCCTGATGGCGCGCTACGACGTGGACCGCCAGTGGTCGGTGACGCTGAACGTCAACAACCTGTTCGACAAGACCTATATGCCGGGCCTGGGCTCCTATGGCACGGGCGTGTATGGCGATCCGCGCAATGTGCTGCTGACTGCGCGGTACAGGTTCTGATGCGGCTCCCGGACCGCTCTGTCGTCAGGCCTGCGACCACATCCGCAACAGGTTGTGGTACGTGCCGGACAGCGCGGAAAGCGCGGGGTCGCCCGGGTGGCGCACCGTCAGTTGCTGGATCTGCTGGTCCAGGTCGAACAGGATGCGGCGCTTCTCGTCCGAGGCCACGAGGCTGTGCGTCCAGAAGAAGCTGGCGTAGCGCGTGCCGCGCGTGACGGGGTTGACGCGGTGCAGGCTGGTGCCGGGGTAGACGATGGCGTCGCCCGCGGCCAGCTTCACGCTCTGGTGGCCGAAGGTGTCCTCCACGATCAGTTCGCCGCCTTCGTACTCGTCGGGCTCGCTGAAGAACACGGTGGTGGAGACATCGCTGCGCACCTTGATGGCCGTGCCGGGGATGGTGAAGATGGCGTTGTCTATATGGTTGCCGTAGGTGCCGCCGCCCTCGTAGCGGTTGAAGCGCGGCGGCAGCACCTTCAGCGGCAGGGTGGCCGACATGAACAGCGCGCTGGCCCCCAGCTTGTCGAGGATGAGGTTGCCTATCGCCTGGCCTGCCTGGCTGTCCAGCGGCAGCTGCAGGTTGGCCTTGACCTGGGCCGCCAGAGGGCCGGCCGTGGCGCGGCCGTCCTGCCACGGGGCCTGCTCCAGCGCCTGGCGGCATTGGCGCACTTCGTCGGGGCTGAGCAGGGCGGGTATGCGGAGCATCATGGCAGGCGGTCCTCAGGGGGGAATCAGCGAGTGTCCCGCAAAAAAGCCCCGCAGGCGGCGATGGCCTGCGGGGCTTTGCGGTGATCTGCGCAGCGTCAAGCCGCTGCGCGTTCGCGCGGGGCGATCAGCAGATCAGTACGTCCACTTGAGCGAGGCCACGGCCGAGCGGCCTGCGGCCATGGTCGCGTAGTGGGGCGAGCGGATGCCGCTGTAGTAGACCTTGTCGCCCAGGTTGTACAGGTTCAGCTGCACGGTCAGGTTGCGGTCGATCTGGTAGGCCACCATGGCGTCGTAGCGCGCATAGCCGCTGGCGCCCTTGGTGACGATGCCGCCATCCACCGTGGACAGGATGTAGCTCTGGTTCACGCTGCTCTGGGCGTAGATGCCCAGGCCCAAGGTCAGCTTTGCCATGGGCTTGTAGCTGGTCCACAGGCTGAAGCTGTGCTTGGGCGTGTTGGGGAAGGGCTGGCCATTGGCCACGCTGCCAGCGCCTGCGTTCTTCTGCTCGCTGTCCATGTAGGTGTAGCCGCCGAAGACGCTCAGGCCCGGCAGCACGCTGCCCGTGAAGCCCAGTTCCACGCCGTTGACCACCTTGTTGCCGCCCATGTAGGTGACGCCGTTTTCGGTGATGCGCGCATTGGTCACGTCGTTGCGGAACAGCGCGGCCGTCAGCGCCAGGCGCTTTTCCATCAGGTCCCACTTGGTGCCCAGCTCCAGCGAGCGGGTCTTCTCGGGAGCTAGGTTGGCCAGCTGGTCGGTGGAGATGCCCAGGTCCTCGTTGCCGTTGCCCAGCATGGAGCCGCCGGGGCGCGAGGAGGTGCCGATGCTGGCGTAGATGCTGCCGTTGGTGGCCGGCTTGTAGACCAGGCCCAGCTGGTAGTTGAACAATGTGTCCGAACGGCTCAGGTCATAGGCCGGCGTGGTGCGGCCGGCGGGGCCGGAGGAGCTGATCTTGTAGTGGTCCATGCGCAGGCCGGCATTGAGCAGCCACTGGTCGTTGAACTTCAGCGTGTCGAAGCCGTACAGCGCCACGGTGTCGATCTGGTTGTGGCTGGGGTCGCCCAGCGTCACGGGCAGGTTCCACAGCGGGCTGCTGTCGGGGTTGTTCAGCGAGGCGCACCACAGGCTGGCGGCCGTGCAGGTGGTGTTGGTGGTTTGCAGCGCGGCGGTGCGGGACTCGGCCTTTTCCTTGGACAGTTCCAGGCCGAAGGCGTAGCTGTGGCCCACGCTGCCGGTCTGGGCCTTGCCCGTGAATTCCGAGAGGTTCTGCAGCGTCTTGATGTCGGCCACGCGTGCATTGCCTCGGCGGAACACATAGCCATTGACGACATTGCCCTTGCTGTCGTCGGGCTGGGTCCAAAGGTAGTCCTGTTCGGTCTTGCTGTAGCGCAGGCTGTTGCGGAACTTCTGGGTGTCGGTGAACTTGTGTTCCACGGTGGCCGTGAACAGGTCGCTCTTTTCCTTTTCGTAGTCGCGGCTGGTCAGGCCGTACCAGTTGTCGCGGCTGTTGCCGTAGGTGGGACGCACCACGCTGCCGCCGCGCAGGCCGGCCGCAGCCGTGCTGCTGTACAGGTAGGGCACGCCGCCATCGGGAATGTTGTCGGTCTGCAGGTGCTGCCAGGACAGCGAGACCTCGGTGGGCGTGCCCATGCCGAAGGTCACCGTGGGGGCAATGCCCCAGCGCTTGTTCTCGGGGCCGCTGCGGCCGGGAACGTCGGCGTCGTGCACCATGGCGTTCAGGCGCAGGCCCACGCCTTCGCCCAGCACGCGGTTGGCGTCGATGGTGGCGCGCCGGTAGCTGTCCGTGCCCAGGCCCACGTCGCCGGTGATGAAGTTCTCGTTCCTGGCCTTCTTGGTCACCAGGTTGATGGAGCCGCCAGCGCCGCCACGGCCTGCGTAGGCCGAATCGGCGCCCTTGATGACTTCCACCGCTTCCAGGTTGAACACCTCGCGCGTGCCGGCCGCAATGTCGCGCATGCCGTCCACGAAGGTGCTGGCCTGGGCATCCATGCCGCGGATGAAGGGCTGGTCACCCGAGGGGTTGCCGCCTTCGCCGTTGCCGAAGGTGATGCCGGGCGTGGACCGCAGGGCTTCCTGCAGGCTGGTCGCGCCGGTCTGCTTGATGATTTCCTCGTTGATGACCTGCACCGTCTTGGGCGTGTCCACCAGCGGGGCCGTGAACTTGGCCGAGGAGGCGTTGTCGGTCTTGACGGGCGCTTCGCTCGAAGACGTCACGTTCACGGTGCCCAGCGTGGTGCTGGTCTGCGCGAAGGCCGAGGTGCCCGCGAGGCACAGGGCAGCGGCAAGGGCCAGCTGCGTGACGTTCGCGGGGGGGAGGATTTGTTGGATTTTGCTCATGTTCACTCCGATGAAAGCCCGCGAATTGTTATTGCGAATCACTAGCGTTCGGTTTCTGTTTCGTAAAGTTGGCCGGTTTTTGCCGGGTGAAAGTCCTTCGCGTTGCCGCCATGCAACAAACGAAAACCGTGTTTCACCAAAGATTCAATGAAAAAAGCGGCTGTCGCCAGCCGCTTGAGTCTGCTGCGGGGCGCCTGCAGCGCCCGTCCCTGGCCTTATTCGTTGGCCGGGTTGGCCAGCAGGGCCTTGTAGATCACGGCGCCGATCAGCGCACCCACGATGGGGGCCACCCAGAACAGCCACAGTTGCGAGATGGCGATCTCGGGACCGAACAGGGCCGGGCCCGTGCTGCGCGCGGGGTTGACCGAGGTATTGGTCACGGGAATCGAGATCAGGTGGATCAGCGTCAGGCACAGGCCGATGGCCAGCCCGCCAAAGCCGGCCGCCGCGCGCTTGGCCGTGGCGCCCAGGATGACCAGGATGAAGAAGGCGGTCATCACCACCTCGGTGACCAGGGCTGCCGTCATGCCGTAGCCGCCCGGCGAATGCGCGCCGTAGCCGTTGGTGGCAAAGCCGCCGATGTCGGCGCCGGCCTTGCCCGTGGCGATCACATAGAGGATGGCCGCGCCCGTGATGGCGCCCAGCACCTGCGAGACGATGTAGCCCGGCAGTTCGCTCCAGGCAAAGCGCCCGCCCATGGCCAGGCCCACGGAGACGGCCGGGTTGAAGTGCCCGCCCGAGATGGGCCCGAAGGCATAGGCGCCCGTGAGCACCGTCAGGCCGAAGGCCAGCGAGACGCCGACCAGGCCGATGCCCACCTGCGGGAAGGCGGCGGCCAGCACGGCCGCACCGCAGCCGCCCAGGGTCAGCCACAGGGTTCCGAGGAATTCGGCGGACCATTTTTGAACAGAGCTGTGCATGGAAAATCTCCTGAAGCAGGCCCGCCATTGCGCCCGGGCCCTGCGCGCACCGTCCGCCGCACAGCGGAAAGTGGCGCAGTTATAGCCCTGCGCCAGCCCCGCCGTGAGGGCGAAAAAGTGAACAATCGTCCAGAGCCTGCGCCGCCACAGGGGCGGCGGGGTCTTGATAATGCGCTCGCCGGCCCGAGATGAGGGCTGATTTTTTCCCTGTTGTGAACCCATAGGACATAGGACACTGTCTGCATGAGCAAGCAAACCCATTCTTTTCAGGCCGAAGTTGCGCAACTGCTGCACCTGGTCACGCATTCGCTGTACTCCAACCCCGAGATCTTCCTGCGCGAGCTGGTCTCCAACGCCTCCGACGCCTGCGACAAGCTGCGCTTCGAGGCGCTGAACGATGCCTCCCTCTATGAGGACCAGCCCAACCTGGAAGTGCGCGTGTCCTTCGACGCCGCTGCCAAGACGCTGACCATTGCCGACACCGGCATAGGCATGAGCGAGCAGGAAGCCATCGACAACCTGGGCACCATCGCCAAGAGCGGCACCAAGGCCTTCATGGACAAGCTGTCGGGCGACCAGAAGTCGGACTCGCAGCTGATCGGCCAGTTCGGCGTGGGCTTTTACTCGGGCTACATCGTGGCCGACAAGATCACCGTGGAAACACGCCGCGCGGGCCTGCCGGCCTCCGAAGGCGTGCGCTGGACCAGCGGCGGCACGGGCGAGTTCGAGGTCGAGCAGATCGAGCGCCCCCAGCGTGGCACCAGCATCACGCTGCACCTGCGCCCCGAGGCCGAGGAGTTCCTCAACGCCTGGAAGATCAAGCAGGTCATCGGCAAGTACTCCGACCACATCAGCCTGCCCATCCTCATGGAAAAAGAGGAGTGGAAGGACGGCGAGAACGACCAGCCCGGCACCATGGAGAAGACGGGCGAGTGGGAGACCATCAACAAGGCCAGCGCGCTGTGGACACGTCCCAAGAAGGACATCACGGCCGAGCAGTACCAGGACTTCTACAAGGCCATCAGCCACGACTTCGAGAACCCGCTGACCTGGAGCCACAACCGCGTCGAGGGCAACACCGAGTACACGCAGCTGCTGTTCATCCCGGCCAAGGCGCCGTTCGACCTCTACAACCGCGACAAGAAGGCCGGCGTCAAGCTCTACGTCAAGCGCGTCTTCATCATGGATGACGCCGAGGCGCTGATGCCCGGCTACCTGCGCTTCGTCAAGGGCGTGATCGACTCGGCCGACCTGCCGCTGAACGTCAGCCGCGAGCTGCTGCAGGAAAGCCGCGACGTGCGCCTGATCCGCGACGGCTCGACCAAGCGCGTGCTGTCCATGCTGGAAGACCTGGCCAAGCACGATCGCCACGACGCTGCCGCTGACGCGGCGGCCGACGGCGTCACCGACGTGGTCAGCGAAGAGGACAAGGCCAAGGAAGGCAAGTACAGCCAGTTCTACGCCGAGTTCGGCCCCGTGCTCAAGGAAGGCCTGGGCGAGGACTTTGCCAACAAGGAACGCATCGCCAAGCTGCTGCGCTTTTCCTCCACCAGCCAGGACGAGGCCATCGTCTCGCTGGCCGACTACAAGGCCCGCATGAAGGAAGGCCAGGACGCGATCTACTACATCACGGCCGACTCCCTGACCGCCGCACGCAACAGCCCGCAGCTCGAAGTCTTCCGCAAGAAGGGCATCGAGGTGCTGCTGATGGCCGACCGCGTGGACGAATGGGCCATGGGCTACCTGACCGAATTCGACGGCACGCCGCTGCAGTCCGTGGCCAAGGGCGCCGTGGACCTGGGCAAGCTGCAGGACGAAGAGGAAAAGAAGGCGGCCGAGGAAGCGGCCGAGACCTTCAAGCCCCTGCTGGCCAAGCTCAAGGAAGCGCTCAAGGACAAGGCCGAGGACGTGCGCGTGACCACGCGCCTGGTGGACTCGCCCGCCTGCCTGGTGGTGCAGGACGGCGGCATGAGCCTGCAGCTGGCGCGCCTGCTCAAGCAGGCCGGCCAGCAGGCGCCGGACGCCCGCCCCGTGCTGGAGGTCAACCCCGAGCATCCGCTGGTCAAGAAGCTGGACGGTTCGGTGCATTTCCATGACCTGGCCAACATCCTGTTCGACCAGGCCGTGTTGGCCGAAGGCGGCATGCCCGAAGACCCGGCCGCCTACGTCAGGCGCGTGAACGCGCTGCTGGCGTGAGTTCCTCACAAGGATTGCCCCGCCGCATTCCCTAGGCCTTAGTGCCTGCTCACTGCCGCGCCAGCGCGCGGCAGATCAGCATTGCAAGCCGGTGCCAGCCAAGCTGCCACCGGCTTTTTCACGTCTGCGTTCCGTGAGGAAAAACGACCGGAAAAGGTCGACTCACGAAAAACTCACAAATACTTCTAAATACTCACTTTTGTTAAAAATTCCAGATCATATTTACTTTCGGTAATAAAGAACCATCATGCCTCCTTTTGGTGCGCCCGGTAGCCGGCTTTCTGACAGAGCTGTTCCAGCCGGGCACCTCGTGCGTCCGTGCCTGCGGCATTCGGCGCTGTCAACGAAGCAAAAGAGAGGTTTGTATGGCTTTCACGAGAAAGGGCTGGCTGGCGCGTGCGCTGCTGTCCGGCGGCTTGCTGGCAACAGCGGCTGCCGTGGCGGCGCCGGCCGACACCGACATCCTGGTCAACCAGGACGGTCTCTATGACGGACAGGACGCATCGGCAGGCCCTGCCGGCGGCACCTTCACCTATGTGGCCAAGGTCAGGCACAACAACATCGGTCCCGACGCCGTAGGCGTCACCCTGACCGAGGTGCTGCCCGTGGGCGCCGTGTTCCAGGGCTACAGCAGCAGCCCGGGCGGCATCTCCTGCACGGCACCCGCAGCTGGTACGGTGCTCACCGCAGGCAACAACACGCTGGTCTGCAACATCGGCAACCTGGCGCCCGCCGATGGCTTCAAGTCCGTGGGCTTCGAGGTCATCCTGCCGACCGTCGGCACCAACTGGCGCGCCGTGGCCAGCGCGCGCATGGCCTCGCCCGACTACGACAACGACCAGAACAACACGCAGCTGGACCGCAACTTCACCACCACCGAGGCCGCCGATCTGGCCATCGCGATAGCGGCTCCCGCCAGCGTCGCCAACGGCGGCGCCTTCCAGTACACCATCGACGTGCAGAACAAGGGCCCGTCCGAGGTCCCCGCCGGTGGCCGTACCGTGGTGCGTTTCCCCGTGCCCAACGGCGCCGTGGTCACGGGCGTGCCCTCAGGCAGCGGCTGGAGCTGTACGCCCGCCTCGGGCTATCCGCTGATCTCGGGCGAGCTCAGCTGCACGCGCGGCGGCCCGGTGCTGCCCGGCGCCGTGCTGCCTTCCATCTCCGTGCCGGCCATCGCCAACATGAGCGGCACCATTGCCGGCGCTGCCAGCGTCAAGGGCTACAAGGACGCCAGCACCGAGATGCCTGACGGCCAGTCCGGCAACAACACCGCCAGCGCCGCCGTGGTTTCCAGCGGCAGCGAGTTCGTGGATGTCTCGCTGCGCAAGCAGGTGGCGCCCACGGTGCTGGATGCGCTGCAGGCGACCGAGGTCACCTACACGCTGCAGCCGCGCCGCGAAGGCGGCTCCCTCGTGCCTCGTGACCTTACCGTCACCGACACCCTGCCGGCCGGCGTGACCTTCACGGGCTTCGACGGCAGCACGGCGCCCTGGAACTGCGGCCACAACAGCGGCACCATCACCTGCACCCATGCGGGCGAGTACCCGGTGGCCGGCTACGCCAACATGCAGGCCATCCGCTTCAAGGCCAGCGTGGCTGCGGGCGGAACGCCGGGTGCGCAACTGGTCAACCAGGGCGTGATCGGGGTTCCACCCGAACTCAACGAGCCCAACAAGACCAACAACACCGATAGCGCGGCGGTGAGCTTCAGCAACGATGCGCGGCTGCGCCTCGTCAAGGCCGGCCCCAGCCGCCCGGTACTGGCGGGTGAGGAGTTCCAGTACACGATCACGGTGACCAACAACGGTCCCATGCCTGTGCTGCCGAATCAGCTGATCACCGTATCCGACACCCCTGCGGACAACCGAATGACCGTCATCGGCATGTCCGGTGCGGGCACCGGCGCGGGTGACTGGACCTGCGCCACCCAGAGCTGCACCTCGACCGCGGGCCTGGCCGTGGGCGCCAGCCGCCAGATCACGGTCAGGGCCAAGGTCACGCTGGCCTCGGGCCATCTGGACTTCACCAACAACGCCTCGGCGGGCGTGATCGGTCGGGACAATGCGTCGGCCACCACCTCCGCGACCGTCACCGTGTCTGCCGACAAGGTGGATGTGGGCATCGTCAAGAGCGTGGTCAGCCCTGTGCCGCCGGCCTCCATCAAGAGCGGTGAAGAGGTCACCTACCAGCTGGTGGTGAAGAACCATTCGGCCAGCACCACGGTGACGAATGTCCGCGTGCGCGATTCGCTGCAGTCCCTGGTCAAGCAGACCGATGGTGTGCGCATCGTGGGCGTCGACCCGTTGGACGAGGCCGGCAATCCCGTGCCGTACACGTACCCGGGCGGCGGCTTTGTCTCCAGCCGCATCGTCTCCGGCGCCAACGCCAGCTGCGGCACCCCTTCGGGCGGCGTCAACAGCGAGACGCGCGATCTGACCTGCGACATCACCTCCATGGCTCCGGAGGCCGAGGTGGTGATCGAGGTCAAGATCCGCCCCAAGCGCGCCACCACCGGCACCTATGCCAACGCGGCCTCGGCCCAGTCCCTGGACATCCATGACGCCGATCCCGGCAACGATTCCTCTACGGCCAGCATCACCGTGCAGGCCATCGCGGAAATCGCTGCGCAAAAGCAGGTCTCGCCCAAGGTGGCGGCTGCGGGCGAGCCGCTGACCTATACGGTCACGGTGCCCAACTACGGCCCCTCGTCGGCCGCCAATGTCACGCTCAAGGACGTGCTGCCTGCGGACGCCATCTTCATCGGCTCGCCCACGGTCACCGGCGGCGGCACCTGTACTCCGGCTGCCACCGATGGCGTGCAGGGCGGCACGCTGGAATGCGCCTGGACCAATCAGCTGGCTGCAGGCGCGCAGTACACCGTGACCTACAAGATGCGCTCGCGCGGCGATCTGGCGGCCGATACGGAGATCCTCAACACGGTCGCCGTGGACACCACCACCGAGGAGCTGACCAAGGCCAACAACCAGGCCGAGGCCAAGGCCCGGCTCAAGCGCGCCGAGCTGGATGTGAACATCAGCATGCGCCACACGGCGGACGGCCTGGTGCTGGGTGAGGACACTGAATACACCATCACGGTGACCAACTCCGGCCCCTCCTACGCCACCCAGGTGGTCGTGACCGACAAGTTCCCCGCATCGGGCTCCACGGCCACCTTCAGCTACCAGAACGGCCTGGCGCTGGCCGGCATTCCCGGCGCCTCCGCATCCTGGTGCGGCGTGCAGCCGGCGCTGAACGCGACCAGCGGGCCGCTGCAGTGCACCATCCCGGCGCTGGCTCCGGGCCAGAGCATGACCATCAAGTTCAAGATGCGCGCACAGACCCTGCCCGACAAGGCATCGGGCGGCACCATCTACCACGAGGCCTCGGTCAAGCCCTTCGAGACGGAATGGCTGAGCAATGGCGGCGATGTGATCGTCAACAACACCACCACCGACCGCACCTCCACCAGCCGCCAGGGCAATGCCGTGGACCTGGGGATCGGCAAGCAGGGCCCCGCCGGCCCGCTGGACGATGGCGACACGGCCAGCTACACGCTGACCGTCACCAACTACGGCCGTGATCCTCAGTCGCCCGCAGGCGGCTCGGTGACCGACGTGCTGCCCGCCGGGCTGGAGTTCGTCTCGGCCTCGGCAGGCTGCAGCTACGCCAGCGGCACGCGCACCGTGACCTGCAGCGTGCCGCAGCTGGCCCAGGGCGGCACGGCGGTCTTCACGCTGGAGACAAAGCTGGACAAGCCCTACAAGGGCGCCCGCCCGCTGGTCAACTCGGCCACGGTCTCGGTACCCGGTGATGGCAATCCCGACAACGACAAGAGCACGACCACCACGCCGCTCAAGCCGGGCCCGGACACCACGGCCAGCATTCCCACGCTGTCGCAGTGGGGCCTGATGCTGATGTCGTCCCTGCTGGCACTGATGGCGCTGGGGGCCATGCGCAGGCGCGAGCGTCGGTGATGCGCCCGTGACGGCAAGGGCCGGTGGCGTGATTCACGCACCGGCCTTTGTCGTCTTTGAGCGGTCCGAAGATAATGCGAGCCTATAGAGGGACACTGTTTCGCAACTGCCAGGTCGCAAGCCCGGCAACCAACACTCCAAGACCTGCCATGCTGCGCTTCTTTCTGATCTTTCTGGCCATCCAGCTGACGATGTTCGGGCTGAACCTGCTCAGTTGGGTGCAGCAGCACATCGTGCTGCCCTGGACGTCTTTTCTGGCGCACATCTGCGCCTCGCTGGTGACCTGGTTCGACAGCACGGCCTCGGCCACGGGCAAGGTGCTGTGGAACACGGCCACGGGCTTCGGCGTCTCCATCGAGGCCGGCTGCAACGGCCTGGAGGCCTACATCGTGCTGTTTGCCGCCGTGATGGCCTTCCCCTCGTCATGGCGCCAGAAGCTGGCGGGCCTGCTGGCCGGCTTCGTGGCCGTGCAGGCCATCAACGTGCTGCGCGTCATCAGCCTGTTCTACCTGGGCCAGTGGAGCACCACGGCCTTCAATTTCGCGCATGAATACCTCTGGCAGGCGCTGATCATGCTGGACGTGCTGGTGTTCTGGCTGCTGTGGGTGCGCTGGAGCGGCCGCAAGGCGCCGTCGCAGGATGATGGCGGCCAGCCGCCGCTGCCGCCCGCCGCTGCAGCTTCCGCCGCCGTGGCCGCCTGAGGAGCAGGCCATGATCGGACGCAATCCCATCTCGCGCTTCGCGGCCCTGGCCATGGGCGGCATCGTGGTGCTGACCCTGGCCTGGACGCTGGCGGCCGGCTGGCTGGCCGTGCCGGTGTCCGGCATGAGCAAGTGGGTGCTGGAGAACGCCGCCAACGGCTGGGTGCAGCGCGTGGACCTGGAGACGCCCCGCAACCTGGTCGTCAATTCCTCGGTCCAGGTCTCCAACGAGCAGACCGGCTGGCGCCGCGCCGAGGCCATCGTCGAGGTCGATCCCGCCCGCTACGGCTACGGCCTGCCGGTGCTGGTGGCCATGCTGCTGGCGGCCTGGGGGCCGGGCCGGTGGTGGCGCATCCTGGTGGGCTATGTGGCGCTGCTGCCCTTGCAGACCTTCAGCGTGGTCTCGCAGGTGCTGATGCAGCTGTGCCTTGCGGCACGGCTTGACCTCAACGTGCTGGGCATACAGACATGGCAGCTGGAGGCCATCGTCTACGCCTATCAGATGGGCGGGCTGATGGTGCCCACGCTGTGCCCGGTGCTGCTGTGGCTGGCGCTGGACATGGGCTTTGTGCGCCGCGTGCTGCTGCCGGCCTGGAACCGCAGCCGCGCGCCTGCCGCCGCGCCCCAGCCCATGGTGGCGCCCAAGCCCTCGGCCTGGCGCCAGACCGATGGTGCCGCCACCTCCACCGGCCATCCGCTGGTGTCCTCCAGCAGCGCGGCCACCCTGCCCAAGGCCAAGGCCACCAGCGGCACGCCGCAGCGCTGAAGGCCGTGCGCGGCCGTCTTCAGCCCTGCGCGGGCATGGGCGGCAGCAGGCCGCGCTCGGTGATGAAGTCGATCACCTCGCGCAGGCCCTTGCCGCTTTTCACGCTGCCCATCACATAGGGCTTGTGGGCGCGCATGCGCTGCGTGTCGGCTTCCATGATGGACAGGTTGGCGCCCACGTAGGGCGCCAGGTCGGTCTTGTTGACCACCAGCAGATCGCTCTTGGTGATGCCGGGGCCGCCCTTGCGCGGAATCTTCTCGCCACCGGCCACGTCGATCACGTAGATGGTCAGGTCCGACAGCTCGGGGCTGAAGGTGGCGGCCAGGTTGTCGCCCCCGCTTTCGATGAAGACGATGTCCGCCTCGGGGAACTGGCGCAGCATGCGGTCCACGGCCTCGAGGTTGATGGAGGCGTCCTCGCGGATGGCCGTGTGCGGGCAGCCGCCGGTCTCCACGCCCATGATGCGTTCCGGCGGCAGGGCCTCGGCCACCGTCAGCAGGCGCTGGTCTTCCTTGGTGTAGATGTCGTTGGTGATGACCACCAGGTCGTAGTGGGCGCGCATGGCCTTGCACAGCATCTCCAGCAGCGTGGTCTTGCCGGAGCCGACAGGGCCGCCGATGCCGACGCGCAGCGGGGGGAGTTTCTTGGTGCGGGTGTTCATGGTGGACTTGGGGTGAGTGATCAGGACCGGAAGAGCCGGGAGTACTGGTGTTCGTGCCGTGCCTGCAGCACGCTCCATTGGGGCAGCATGGTGTCCAGCCGGGGCGGCGCCTCGCTGGCGCGGCGGCGTGCCTCGCACACGGCCTGCTCCAGCAGCGGATGCAGGGCCAGCAGCAGGCTCTGGCCCGCCACCTGGCCCAGCGGCACGGCCTTGATGGCGGCGGCCACCTGGTTCTCCAGCCAGGCAAAGCCATAGGCCAGCAGGGCATGGTCCTCGTCGGCATCCACGGCGGCGCAGGCACAGGCAAAGGCCGTGGGATAGGCCAGGCCCGCTCCCTCCACAAGGGCGCCCAGTTGTGCGATGCGGGGCGCAAAGGCCTCGCCGCCCCAGGGCACGGAGCGCAGCAGGCTGTGCAGCGACCAGCCCATCTGCAGCGTCTCGGCACGGGCCTCGCGGCTGTCGCGGCTGGCGATGAACCATTGGTTCCATTCGTGCACTGCCCCTTCGTCGCCTGCGCTCCAGGCCCGGCGCAGCAGCAGCCACAGCGGCGCCTCGCAGCGTGCAAAGCCGTGGGCCAGCGCATCGGCAATCCAGGTGCGCGCCGTGCCGGCATCCGTGACCAGGCCGTGCTCGATGGCGGCCTCCAGCCCCTGCGAATAGCTGAAGCCGCCCACGGGCAGCTGGGGCGATGCCAGGTGCAGCAGGGCGCACAGCCCCTGTATCGACAGGTCAGCCATGCGGATGGTCGTGGCCGTGCCCGTGTCCGCAGCAGCCTTTGTGATCATGGTCATGGTCATGGCTGTGATCGTGGCCATGTTCATGCCCGTGGGAATGATCGTGGGAATGGCCGTGTGCGTGCCCATGATCATGCAGCGCATACACGCTCTGTGCCAGTGCCTGGTCCTCGGCAAAGCTGGCGTCATGGCCGTGGCGGTGGCCGCCGCCATAGGCACCGGCCTCGGGCTCGAAGGGCGCATCCACCAGGGCCACCTGCGCGCCCAGGCGCAGCAGCATGTCGTGCAGCACGGGGTCGTTTTCCAGGTGCAGGTGGGTGGGGGTGACCTCCACCGGGATATGCCGGTTGCCCAGGTGGTAGGCCGCACGCAGCAGGCCCAGCGGCGTGGCCGCCGTCACGCGCAACACCGCCTGGGGCGCCGCGCGCACGGCGACCAGGCTGCCATCCTCGGCCACCAGCACATCGCCGCCGCGCAGCACGCTGCCGCGCGCCAGCACCACGGCCAGCTCGCGCCCCGTGGAGTCCGTTGCCGCAAAGCGGCTCTTCTGGCGCATGTCCCAGTCCAGTTCCAGCGTGGCGGCGCGCCTGACCAGCACGGCGGCAAGGCCGCCGCCCTGGGGCATGTGTTTGTTGACGGTGAGCATGGGGTGATCAGAACAGAAAATACCGCTGCGCCATCGGCAGCTCGGTGGCGGGCTCGCAGGTCAGCAGCTGGCCGTCGGCCACGACCTGGTAGGTCTCGGGATCGACGCTGATGTCGGGCTGCCAGTCGTTGTGCACCATGTCGCGCTTGCTGACGCTGCGGCAGTTTTCCACGGCCACGGTGCGCTTGCGCAGGCCGTAGCGGTCTGCCACGCCGGCCTGCTGGGCGGCCTGCGAGACGAAGGTGAGGCTGGCCGCCGCCACGCCGCTGCCCTGGCCCGCGAACATGGGCCGGTAGTGCACGGGCTGGGGCGTGGGGATGCTGGCGTTGGGGTCGCCCATGGCGGCGCTGGCGATGCTGCCGCCCTTGAGGATGAGGCTGGGCTTGACGCCGAAGAACGCCGGCCGCCACAGCACCAGGTCGGCCAGCTTGCCGACCTCGACCGAGCCCACGACATGGGCGATGCCATGCGTGCGTGCGGGGTTGATGGTGTACTTGGCCACGTAGCGCTTGACGCGGAAGTTGTCGTGGCGCGCGTTGTCGCCCGGCAGGCTGCCGCGCTGGACCTTCATCTTGTGCGCGGTCTGCCAGGTGCGCAGCACCACTTCGCCCACACGGCCCATGGCCTGGCTGTCGCTGGAGATCATGGAGAAGGCGCCCAGGTCGTGCAGCACGTCCTCGGCGGCGATGGTCTCGCGGCGGATGCGGCTTTCGGCGAAGGCGATGTCCTCGGCAATCGAGGCATCCAGGTGGTGGCAGACCATGAGCATGTCCAGGTGCTCGTCCAGCGTGTTCACCGTGTAGGGCCGCGTGGGGTTGGTGGACGAGGGCAGCACGTTGGCCTCGCCGCAGACCTTGATGATGTCGGGCGCGTGGCCGCCGCCCGCGCCTTCGGTGTGGTAGGTGTGGATGGTGCGGCCCTTGAAGGCGGCCACCGTGGCCTCGACGAAGCCGCCCTCGTTGAGCGTGTCGGTGTGGATGGCGACCTGGGTGTCGGTCTCGTCGGCCACGCCCAGGCAGCAGTCGATGGCGGCGGGCGTCGATCCCCAGTCCTCGTGCAGCTTCAGGCCGATGGCGCCCGCCGCGATCTGCTCGCGCAGCGGCGCGGCCTGGCTGGCGTTGCCCTTGCCCAGCAGGCCGATGTTCATGGGGTAGCCGTCCACGGCCTGCAGCATGCGCTCCATGTGCCAGGGGCCGGGCGTGACCGTGGTGGCGAAGGTGCCCGTGGCCGGGCCCGTGCCGCCGCCGATCATGGTGGTCACGCCACTGGTCAGCGCCTCGTCGATCTGCTGCGGGCAGATGAAGTGGATGTGCGTGTCGATGCCGCCGGCCGTGACGATCATGCCCTCGCCCGCAATGATTTCCGTGCCGGGGCCGATGACGATGGTCACGCCCGGCTGCATGTCCGGGTTGCCGGCCTTGCCTATGCCTGCGATCAGCCCGTTCTTGATGGCGATGTCGGCCTTGACGATGCCCCAGTGGTCGATGATCACGGCATTGGTGATGACGGTGTCGGCACAGTCGGCGGCCATGCGCTGGCTCTGGCCCATGCCGTCGCGGATGACCTTGCCGCCGCCGAACTTGACCTCTTCGCCGTAGATCGTGTGGTCCTTCTCGATCTCGATGACCAGGGCCGTGTCGGCCAGCCGCAGGCGGTCGCCCACGGTGGGGCCGAACATCTCGGCATAGGCCTGGCGCGTGATGCTTGCCATAGCATTCCCTTTCTGTTGTCTACGACGCTATGCGTTGCTCGTTGTACTTAAAACCGGCGTGGTCCAACCCGGGGACACCGAGGAAGGGCCGCCCCGCACCGAGGGTGTCGTCCCCTTCCCGCGAAGCGAGAGAGGGGGAAGCGGCGTAGCCGCTCAGGGGGTACTTCAAAGCCTGCCCATCACCTTGGCGTTGAAGCCGAAGATGATGCGGTCGCCGGAGATTTCCACCAGTTCCACCGTGCGCTCCTGGCCCGGCTCGAAGCGCACGGCCGTGCCGGCCGCGATGTTCAGCCGCCAGCCGCGTGCGGCGGCGCGGTCGAAGTGCAGGGCCTCGTTGACCTCGAAGAAATGAAAGTGCGAGCCCACCTGCACGGGCCGGTCGCCGGTGTTGGTGACCGTGAGGGTCTGCACGGGCCGGCCTGCGTTCAGCAGGATCTCGCCGGGCTCGGCGAGCAGCTCGCCGGGGATGATGCGCTCGGTCATGTGCGGCTCCCGCGATCAGCCTGCCAGCGCCACGGCACCGTAGCCCATGGCGGCCACGCCGGCCAGGCGTGCGGCCCAGGCCGAAGCCGTGCCGCCGCGCATGGCCCGGCCAAAGGCCACGCCCAGGGCATGCAGCACCAGCGTGGTGGCGACCATGCCCGCCATGTAGGCCCAGAACACGGCTGCGGGCAGCGCGTGGGGGAAGACCTCGCCATGCGCGTATCCGTGAAACAGCGCGAAGGCGCCGGCCAGCACCATGGCCAGGGCCACGGGCAGGCGGCGCTGGGCCACCAGCAGCAGGCCGAAGGCCAGCAGCGATGCAGCCACCATGGGCTCCACGGCCGGCAGCTCCAGCGGGGTCTGCGTCAGCGCCAGGCCCAGCGCCATGCAGGCTGCAAAGGCCACGGGCGGCAGCCACTGGCGCTTGAGCATCAGCCCGCACCACAGGCCCAGCGCCAGCATGGCCAGCAGATGGTCCAGGCCCGCGATGGGATGGGACAGCCCGGCCATCAGGGCCTGCATGGCGCCGTCGCCGGCATGCAGGTGGGCGCCGGCCCCCGTATGGGCGCTGGCGGCCGTGGCAGCGGCCAGCAGGGCCGGGGCGAGCAGAAGGCGGGGATGGAACATGGCGGATCTCCTCAAACGATCGGGTGATGAACGGTGACCAGCTTGGTGCCGTCCGGGAAAGTGGCTTCGACCTGGATGTCCGGGATCATTTCTGGAATGCCCTCCATCACATCGGCGCGCGTCAGCACCGTGGTGCCCAGGTGCATGAGCTCGGCCACGGTCCTGCCGTCGCGCGCCCACTCCAGCACGGCGGCGCTGATCAGCGCCACGGCCTCGGGGTAGTTGAGCTTCAGGCCGCGCGCCTTGCGCCGCTCGGCCACCAGGGCTGCGGTGAACAGCAGCAGCTTGTCTTTTTCACGGGGCGTGAGTTCCATCGATGAGTCTCCGTTGATCAGGTGGCCCACAGGCGCGGGGGGCGGGCTTGTTGATTGAGCAGGGCCGGGCGCAGCAGGCGCCAGCCTTCATGCAGCACGGCTCGTGCTGCCTCCATGCGCCGTGCCAGCACGCGCAGCAGCAGCACCGAGGGTGCGCCGCCCTGGCCGGCCAGCAGGCTGGCGCCGGCGCGCACTTCATCGCTCCAGGGCAGGCTGGCGGCCAGTTGCTCGCTCAATGGCTCCATGGCCGCCAGGGGTTCCGGGGCCACGGCCCAGAGGCTGGCCTGTATGGGCAAGCCCGCCCAGGCAACGGGGCTGGACAGCAGGGCATGGCCGGCGTGCAGTTCGCCTTGCTCCAGCCACAGCGGCCGTCCGCCGCATGCGAGCCGGTTGTGAAGCTGCAGGCGCGCGGCAGCGGTGGGCGCGGCGCCGGTGTGGTTCCAGTGCTCGCCCGCGCCATAGCGGCCCAGCACCACGGCATCCCAGCCGATGGCGCGCGCGCCCGGCGCAAGATCCAGGTCCAGCGCCATGGTGGCGTCGGCACCGGCGAACAGCATGTTTTCCTGTGGCAGCCATTCCAGGATGGCGCCTTCTTCCACGCGCAGCCGCACGCGCTGCGCGGCCGGGCGGCCCTGGGACTTGTACCAGCGCGTGGCGCCCGGTGTGGTCAGCAGGGCGTGGGCGCCGGGCTCCACGGTCACATCGATCTGCAACTGGTCGCCGCCGGCCACGCCGCCGGGCGGGTGCAGCAGCACGGCATGGCAGATGCCGGGGCCTTCGGGGTGCAGCGGTTTTTGCACGCGCAGCGGACCGCTGTGGCGTGCGTGGGAAAGCACGCTGCCCTGGCCGGCGCGGTGCCCGAAGCGCAGGTCCAGCATGGCCTGCCAGCCCGAGGCGCAAGCGGGCACGGCGGTGATCGGTAGCGCTGCGGACATGGGCGTGACGGGCGGTACAGGGCGTGGTGGTTGTAACGGCCTTTGTCATGCATTTAGCGTGCCAATCCGGTGCAGTGGCGGTTGCGCCATGCTGGTGCGCTGGCGCATCGGATTGGTGCGTTTCCTGCATGGCAAGGCGCGCAAGACGGCACGTTTGCAGTGCATTCTTGCGCAGCGTGCCGCAGGCTGGTGCTCTTTCTTACACGCGGCCCTGTGGCTGGACTGTCTGGCCAGTCTGCTGTGCCTGGCGCGCGAGGGACCTGTCCCAGGCCACGACGGCCAGCGTGGCCAGACTCAGAATCAGGCCTGCCACGCTGGCGCCTGTCCATCCCCAGTGCAGCCAGACCGCCGAGCCCACTGCCGAGCCTGCCGAGGCGCCGATGAAATAGCCCGTCATATAGACCGCATTGATGCGCGAGCGCGCCAAGGGTGCCAGCGCATAGATCACGTTCTGGTTGCTGATGTGCAGGGCCTGCAGCGCGGCATCGACGATGAGCAGTCCCGCCAGGAACCACCACAGGCTGGTGCCGCCCAGCCACAGCGCCCCCCAGCCCGCCAGCATGAGCAGGCCGCCGGCCAGCGTGGTGCGCTGCTCCAGCCCCCGGTCGGCCAGCCGCCCGGCCATGTTGGCCATGAGGGCGCCGGCCACGCCGACCAGGCCGATGAGGCCGATCTGCGCATCGCCAAACCCGTAGCCCGGCCCGGCCAGCAGCAGTGCCATGGTCGAGAACAGCACGCTCACCGTGGCAAAGCCCATGCCGCCGATCAGCGCGCGGCTGCGCAGGCGCGGCTGCTCGCGTGCCAGCGTGAGCAGGGAGCGCATCACCGCGCCATAGCCTATGGGCTGGGCCGGCTGCGCCAGGGGCAGCGCGCGCCGCAGCAGCAGGGCCACGCCGGCCGTGGCCAGGGCGCCCACCCAGTAGACGGCATTCCAGCCGCCCAGCTCCGACAGCAGGCCCGCCACGCTGCGTGCCGCCAGGATGCCGATCAGCAGCCCGCTCATGACCAGCCCCACGGCACGCCCGCTGGCGCCGGGCGCCGCAAAGCTGGCCGCCATGGGCACCAGCACCTGGGCCGCGACCGAGAACAGCCCGGTCATCAGCGTGCCCGCCGCCAGCAGCGCAAAGCTGTGCGCCATGCCGCTGGCCAGCATGCCCAGCGCGGCCAGCAGCATCAGGCCCAGCACCAGGCGGCGGCGTTCCAGCATGTCGCCCAGCGGCACGAGCAGCAGCAGTCCCAGCGCATAGGAGACCTGGGCCATGGTCACCGTCAGCGAGGCACGCGCCTCGCTGATGCCCAGGTCGATGGCGATGGAGTGCAGCAGCGGCTGGTTGAAGTAATTGGCGCCCGCGCACAGGCCGCAGGCCGTGGCCATGAGCAGCAGGGTGCTCTGTGGCAGCACGGGTGTGGCGGTGGCCTGCATGGGCGGGGAGGGCTGGGCGCAAGCCTGGGAGGATCTGTTCATCTGACGAATGCCTGTGTTATCTGTTTATGGGTGGCAAACGGATGGCTCAGACCCACAGCGGCGGCCGTGCGGGCTGGGCGTGGGCGGGCAGTGCGGCCACGGCATCGACCTCGATCAGCATGCCGGGCAGGGCAAGCCGGGGCACGGGGATCAGGGTGCAGGCCGGAAAGCGCGGCAGGGTACTGCTGGGGGCGCCATCGCCGGGGGCGCCGTCGCTCCAATGCAGGCGCACGGCGGCCTGCCAGTCGTTGAAGCGGGCCTCCGAGTGGTCGACGATGAGCAGGGTCAGCTTGACCACCTGGCCCATGTCCGCGCCCGCCGCCTGCAGCGCCAGCTTGAGGTTGGACAGGGCCTGCTGCGCCTGGGCCGCGAAGCTGTCGGGAAGGTCGCCCGCCTGGTTCTCGCCGCCCTGGCCCGAGACGAAGGCCCATTGCGCCGGCCCGTGCACGGTGACCACATGGGTGTAGCCGTTGGGCGTGGCGTCGTAGAGGCCGGCGGGCTGCAGATGGTGCAGTTGCGGGGCCGAGGAAGCGGCGGGCTGTGCCGAGGAGGTGGCAAGTGCGTCGTGTGGCATGTATGGCTTGGAGTCTGAGAGTGGGCCGGACCGGGCGGCGAGGCTTGCCAGTGTGAAACCTCAACCAAAGTTGAGGTCAAATGCAGGCCTGCTTGGACCTATTTTTCCTGCGCCTATTTTCCTGTTGCCATGAATCTGTCTTCTGCCGGTGTCACCGCGTCCGACCATGACGGGCCGGCCATCCTTTCCGTGGGCGAAGTCGCCCGGCGCAGCGGCATCACCGTCTCGGCCCTGCATTTCTACGAGCGCCAGGGGCTGATCGAGAGCCTGCGCACGCCCGGCAACCAGCGCCGCTATGCGCGTGCCGTGCTGCGGCGCGTGGCGGTCATCAAGGTGGCCCAGCGCATGGGCGTGCCGCTGGCCGAGATTGCCGAGGCGCTGCAGGACCTGCCCAGCGGCCGCACGCCCACGCAGGCCGACTGGGCCGCGCTGTCCGCGCGCTGGCGCCACGCGCTGGATGCGCGCATCCAGGGCCTGACCCAGCTGCGCGACCAGATCGACGGCTGTATAGGCTGCGGCTGCCTGTCCCTCAAGGTCTGCCCGCTGCGCAATGACGGCGACTGCCTGGCCGAAGACGGGCCGGGACCGCACTTTCGCTGAACAGGCATGCGCCCTTGGCGGAACTAGTGCTTGGGCATGGGCAGCGTGGGCGTGCGCGTGCACATCCAGCACAGCCAGCCGGCCAGCGCACCCATGACGATGCAGTAGGCGACCAGGGCCTCGGTGATGCCGATATGGTCCGAGAGCCAGCCCAGGCCGAGGATGGGCACGATGGTGCCCAGGTAGCCGACTACCAGGTACGTGGACAGCAGACCCGTGCGCGTGGCCGGCGTGGAGACCTTGTTGACGATGGACATGCCCGCCAGGTTGCACAGGCCGTGGCCCGCCGCCGTGGTGATCACGCTGAGCGCGAACAGCAGGGCCGAGCCCGCGAAGCTGTTGACCAGCAGCAGGAGGTTGCAGGCCACCAGGCAGGCAAAGCCCACAATGGCCGAGCCCTTGGTCGGGCGCGGGCGCGCCAGGTACTGGAAGCCCGCCGAGAGGAACAGGATCACGCCGATGGACAGGCCCGAGACAGCCGGCCCGTGCCAGGGCACCATGCGCTGCATGAAGCTGGGCGCCAGCGATGCGAACAGGCTGAACATGCCGAAGGCGCAGAACGCGCACATGCCGCCCAGTGCGTAGTGGCGCGCAAAGCGCCGCTCCGGCAGCGTGATGGTGGGCATGAAATCGCGCCAGTGCAGCGCGCGTGCCTGGGTGGATGCCAGCTCGGCCGGCTCGGCGATGCGCACCTGGTACAGCGCATAGATGGCCAGCAGCCCCAGCCCCAGCGAGGGGATGTAGGCCGTGACCAGCGGCCAGGGCAGCCACTGCGCGATCAGCCCGCCCACCACGGGGCCCAGCCCGAAGCCGAAGGCAATGGTCAGGCTGGTCGTGGCCGCGGCGCGCTGCAGGTCGCCCCGGTTGTTGAGCCGGGTCATGCCTACCGAGGCCGAGGTGGTGATCAGCCCAGAAGCCACGCCGATCACCACGCGCCCCAGCGCAAAGCTGGGCACGTTCCAGGCCACGGTGGAGGCCAGCACGCCCAGCGTCATCAGGATCAGCCCGGCGCGCAGCACGGTGACAAAGCCGAAACGGTCGGTCAGCCGGCCCAGGAACAGCAGGCTGGCCAGCGCGCCGAACATATAGGCCACGAAGATCTGCGTGATGTGGCTGGGCTGCAGCCCCCAGGCCTGCTGGTACAGCGGGTACAGCGGGCTGGCCAGGGCCGTGCCCATGACACCCACGCACATGGAAAAACACACCCACGCATAGGGTGGCCAACGGGTTTGCATAGAAAAGGGAGCGAAAAGGGAGCGCGAAGAAAGCGAAGGGGAAAGCGGCGCCGCGCAGGCCTGGCGCCACCGGGGCGCCACGGCGCTGTCCGGGAGCGCATGGAATCTGGAATGACCCGCAGGCCAATGGGTGAATTCTAAGAAACCCGCGTGTCCTGGGTGTTTCGCCGCCTCCGAGCCCCTGGCATGGACCCGGGCATACCGCTGGCATCGTGCGCCGGGCGGGCGGGTGTACCCTGTGGCCGTCCCTGTGTTTTCCCTTGTCCAGAGAGTCCGGCATGCCAGTTCCATCCTCCGCCTTCATGACCTCCCAGCCATCCCGCAAGGCAGCGTGGCCCGCGCTTGGCGCCTGCGCGCTGCTGCTGGCCGGCTGCGGCTCGGTGGGCGGCGGGGTGGGCATCGGAATTCCGGTCGGTCCCGTGTCGGTGGGCGTGGGGCTGGGCAGCGGCGGGCTGAGTGCCGGAGTCGGCACGGGCGTGGGCCCGGTCGGCGTCGGTGTCGGCGTCAACCAGAGCGGCCAGGTGCTGGGCAGCGCAGGCGTGGGCGCCTCCACGGGTGTGGGTGGCGCGCGGGTCGGCGTGGGCGTGGGTTCATCCACCGTGCTGCACGATCCGCAACGCTCCAACGTTCAACCGGCCCCGGCCCCGGCCCCGGAGCCAGCGCCTGCCGCCCCGCCTCAGGCCCCGGCCGGCCAGGTGCAATGGCGTGATGCCAGCGGTCAGGTCGTGCCGACCTGCCGCGTCGATGGGCGTTGCTGAGCCGGTGCGAGAGAGGGGAAAGGCGCGTAGCGCCTCAGGGGGTGCTTCTGATCACCCAGCCCAGACGATGCGGTCGCGACCAGCGTTTTTTGCGAGATAAAGGCGCCGATCGGCATCGGCCAGCAGTTGCTGGGCACTGTTGGTGGACGAAGGCGCAATGCAGGCCACGCCCAGGCTCACGGTCAGCGCCTGGCCCAGGGGCGAGGCGGCATGGGGCAGGTCCAGCAGCCTGAGCGCATCGACGATGCCCTGCGCCACCAGCACCGCGCCATCCAGCGCCGTATGGGGCAGCAGGCAGACGAATTCCTCTCCCCCATAGCGCGCCAGCAGGTCGCCCGGCCGGTGCAGTGCGCCCTGAATGGCCTGGGAGATCTGGCTCAGGCATTCATCGCCGACCAGATGGCCGTAGTGGTCGTTGTAGGCCTTGAAGTGGTCCACGTCCATCATCACCAGCGACAGCGGCTCGCCCAGGCGCTGCAGGCGCATGAACTCGCGCTCCAGCTGGGCACTGAAGAAACGCCGGTTGGCCACGCCCGTCAGCCCGTCGCTGTGCGACAGCAGCTGCAGCATCTGGCGCTGCTGCGCAATCTCCAGATGCGTGCGCACGCGTGCCTTGAGAACGGCCGGGCGAAAGGGCTTGGTCACGAAATCCACGGCGCCCAGGTTCAGTCCCAGTTCCTCGCAATGGGGCTCGGTCAGCGCGGTGAGGAAGATGATGGGGATATGCGCGGTCTGCAGGTCGGCCTTGAGGCGGCGGCAGACCTCGAAGCCGTCCATCCCGGGCATGCGGATGTCCAGCAGGATGAGGTCGGGCTGGTGCTGGTGGGCCAGGGCCAGCGCCTCCTCACCGGTGTAGGCCACAAGCGGGCCGCACAGATCCTTGATCACCTGGCAGATGACGGTGGCGTTGTCCGGAACGTCGTCCACCACCAGCACCTTTTGCGCGGCAGGCAAGGGCTGTAGCGGGTTGGGCAGCGATGGTGGGAAGGCGGAGTAGGGCATGGCCGATGGGATTTCGGGCCGAGAATACCCCGGAACCCGCAGCCCTGGATAGGGCGCCGCGGGCCTGGACAATTTGTAAAGATATCTGTCTTCGGGAGGCAGGCGGCCCGGTGGCCTCAGGCGTATAGAGGCTCTTCCTGCATGGCCTCGATCTGCTCGTTGAGCATGTCCACCTGCCCGCGCCAGTAGTCGGGCGTGCCGAACCAGGGGAAGTTGATGGCAAAGATCGGGTCGTCCTGGCGCCGCGCCAGCCAGGCGCTGTAGTGGATCAGGCGCAGCGTGCGCAGCGGCTCGATCAGGGCCAGCTCGCGGCGGTCGAAGGGACGGAACTGTTCATAGCCATCCAGCAGGGCGCCCAGCTGGCGCGTGCGCTGGCCCCGGTCGCCCGACAGCAGCATCCACAGGTCCTGCACGGCCGGGCCGGTGCGCGCATCGTCCAGGTCCACGAAATGCGGGCCGCCGCGGCCTTCGTCGTCCAGCGGCGTCCACAGCACGTTGCCGGGATGGCAGTCGCCGTGCAGGCGCAGCGTGCGCGCGCTGTGCAGGCCGAAGTGGCCGGCCGCGCTCAGGCCGTCGGCAGCGGGGGCCATCAGGTCCAGGGCGCGCTGGCAGGCGGCCTTCCAGGTGGATTCCACTTCCAGCGGAATCATTTGCCGGTCCAGCAGCCATTGCATGGAGTCGTGGCCGAAGGTGGCCAGGTCCAGCGCGGGCCGGTGCGCAAACGGACGGGCTTCGCCCACGGTATGGATGCGGGCCAGGAAGCGCCCGGTCCACTCCAGCACCTCGAAGTCGTCCAGCTCGGGCGGACGGCCTCCGCGCCAGGGGCTGACCGAGAAATCAAAGCCCGCGTGGCTGTGCAGCGTGGCGCCTTCCAGCACCAGCGGGGGCACGGCGGGCACTTCGGCGGCCGTCAGCTCGGCGCTGAAGGCGTGCTCCTCCAGGATCTGATCGCGGCTCCAGCGGCCCGGGCGGTAGAACTTGAGCACGACGCGATCGCCGTCCTCCAGTACGGCCTGGTAGACGCGGTTCTCGTAGGAGGCCAGGGCCGTGAGCCGGCCGTCGCCCCACAGGCCGACCGAGGCCAGGGCGTCGAGCACCACGTCGGGCGTGAGGCGGGCATAGGCGTGCGAGTCGTCGTCGGGGACGACATTCAGATCAGGATCGTGCGGTGTGGCGGACATGGGGCGATTGTCGCCGGGCTGGCTTAAGCTGTGCGGCTGCCTAGCCTTCGCCGATTCGCCCGCCGTGCCGCTGCTGCCCCATTTCCTGCAATCCCATGCCATAGCGAGCGCCAGCGCCAGTTCCAGCGCGGCAGGCGCATCCGACGACTGGAGCGGCTGGCATCTGGGCCGGCGCCGCTATGCGGTCTGGGTGCTGGAGCTCCAGGCGCTGGGCCCTGCCGAGGGCGAAGCCGTGCGCCGCGCCTGTGCGCAGGCGCGCCAGGCCCTGGACGCTGCGCTGGTTCCGCGGTACGAGCGGCAGCTGCATGTGACCCTGGCCACGGCCGGTTTTCTGGATGGCGATGCGGCCCTGCCGGATGCCTACGGCGCGGCGGAACTATCGCGCGACTTGCGCGCGCTGCAGGACCTGCCGGCCGCACCGCTGCAACTGGAGTTCGGCGGCTGGGGCAGTTTCGAGATGGCGCCGTATCTGCAGGTGCGCGACCGCAGCCAGGGCGGGCCCACGCTGGGCATGCTGCATGGTGCACTCAGGCCGGCAAGACCCGAACTGGCGCTGACCGAGGCGCTGCGCCCCTACGTGCCCCATGTGACGCTGGGCGCCTGGAACGCCGCCTGGCCGCGCGCCCAGGTGCTGCAATGGATAAGCGGCCTGCCGGTGCTGGAGCACTGGCAGGCCGCCGTGGGCGAGATCGCGCTGGTCAGCTATGCGGCCAACGCCTTGCACGGCCCGCTGACCTGCCATGCACGCTACGACCTCCGGGGTCGCAGGCTGCAATGGCGGGAGCGGCCGGGCTGGGCCTGATCAGACCAGGGTGATCTGCACGTCGATGTTGCCGCGCGTGGCGTTGGAGTAGGGGCAGACCTGGTGGGCTGCGTCCACCAGGGCCTGGGCGGCGGCCTTGTCCATGCCGGGCAGGCTGACCTTCAGGCGGGCAGCGATGCCGTAGGCGTTGGGGATGGTGCCCAGGTCCACTTCGGCGTCGATGGACAGGTCCTGCGGCAGGCTGATCTTCTGCTTGCCGGCCACGGCCTTGATGGCGCCGATGAAGCAGGCCGAGTAGCCTGCGGCGAACAGTTGCTCGGGATTGGTGCCCGTGCCGCTGGTGCCGGGCGAGGAAAGGGTCACGTCCAGGCGTCCGTCATCGGTGCGCGAGGCGCCGTCGCGGCCGCCGGTGGTGTGGGCACGTGCGGTGTACAGGACTTTTTCGAGCTGGGCCATGGTGTCTTCCTTTTGCAAAGTTGTCCGGCTGTGCGGACGGGTGGAGGAAATCGGCAATCCGTTGTCAGTCGCTGCGGCGCGGTGCCAGCCGCTCGCGCAGTGCGCCGAGTTGCTGCGTCAGCGCCTGCAGCTCGGGCAGCGTGCACTGCGTGCTTTGCAGCACGCAGGCGGGAATCTTTTCAGCCGCATCGCGCAGTGCCCGGCCTTGCGGGGTGAGCGTGATGCGCACGCGGCGCTCGTCCTGCGCATCGCGCACCCGCTCCAGCAGGTTCGCGCCCTCGAGCCGCTTGAGCAGCGGCGTCAGCGTGCCCGAATCCAGGGTCAGCTGCTCGCCGATCTCCGACACGGTCAGGCCGTCGCGCTCCCACAGCACCAGCATCACCAGGTACTGCGGATAGGTCAGGCCGATGCCGTCGAGCAGGGGCTTGTACAGCTTGGTCATGGCCAGCGACGCCGAGTACAGCGCAAAGCAGACCTGGTTGTCCAGGCGCAGAAGCTCGGGGGTGTCGGTGGGCAGGGCGTTGCGTGGCATGGGTTTAATTATTGCTGTCAATTAAATTGTGCACAACTTAATTGATGAAATCCCTCCAGATCGGAGGGGGAAGATCGGGAGGGTGAGAAAGGCCTACCGGCCCGTGAAGCGCGCGGGGCGTTTCTCGATGAAGGAGCGCACGCCTTCGGCGGCATCCTCGCTGCTGGCCAGGCGCTGCTGCACGGGAATGAAGTCGGCCACTGCGGCGGCCTGGCCCAGCTCGATGGCCTTGAGCACATTGAGCCGCGTGGCCACCACGGCCTGCGGGGCCTGGGCGGCAATGCGCTCGGCAATGCGCAGGGCCTCGGCCAGTTCCTGGCCGGCCGGCACCACCTTCTGCACGAAGTTCAGGCGATAGGCCTCGGCGCTGTCGAACTCATCGGCCGTGAGCAGGTGCAGCATGGCATTGCCCACGCCCGCACGCTCGGCCATGCGCAGCGTGGCGCCGCCCGTGGGCATGATGCAGCGCTGCACCTCCAGTTGGGAAAAGCGGCAGTCATCGGCCGCGACCACGATGTCGGCGCCCAGCATCAGCTCGATGCCCACCGTGAAGCAAATGCCCTTGACCGCCACCACCATGGGCTTGGCGCGGCGCCGGTAACCGACCAGGCCGTAGTCGTGCGGCTCCACCAGGCCTTGCGGGATGGCCTTCCTGCCCGAGCGCAGGTACTCCGCCATCACCGGCAGGTCCAGCCCCGCCGTGAAATGGCTGCCAAACGCATGCAGCACGCCCACGCGCAACTCGGGATCGTCGTCCAGGCGCGTATAGGCCTCGGCCAGCTGCTGGAACATGGGCGGCGTCCAGCCGTTGCGCTTGGCGGGGCGGTTGATGCCGATCAGCAGCACATGGCCGCGCACTTCGCAGCTGATGCAGCCTTCGGGCGGCGGGGTGGGGGTGTTGATGTCCATGGTTGTCTCCTGCGCATGGACCTTAGAGCAGGCCGCTGGAGGGCGCAGTCGCGCAGAAGACGGCCGGCCCGTGCGGGCCGGCAGGCCAAGGCCGTTTATCAGTAGCTGTACACGCCGCGGCCCGTCTTGCGGCCCAGGCGGCCGGCGGCCACCATTTCCTTGAGCAGGGGGCAGGCGCGGTACTTGCTGTCGCCGAATTCCTTGAGGTAGACCTCCATCACGGCCAGGCACACGTCCAGGCCGATCATGTCGGCCAGGGCCAGCGGGCCGATGGGCTGGTTGCAGCCCAGCTTCATGCCGGCGTCGATGTCCTCGGCCGATGCCAGGCCTTCGGCCAGCACGAAGAAGGCCTCGTTGATCATGGGCACCAGGATGCGGTTGACCACGAAGCCGGGGGCGTTCTTCACGGTGATGGGGCTCTTGCCCAGGCGCTCGGACAGTTCCTTGACCGTGGCGTGCGTCTCGTCGCTGGTCTGCAGGCCGACGATGATCTCCACCAGCGCCATCATGGGCACGGGGTTGAAGAAGTGCATGCCGATGAACTTGTCGGCACGGCCCGTCACGGCGGCCAGCTGGGTGATGGAGATGGACGAGGTGTTGGTGGCGACGATGACATCGGCATCCAGCAGGGCGTCCAGCTGCTTGAGGATCTTGACCTTGAGCTCGTAGTTCTCGGTGGCGGCCTCGATGACCAGTTGCGCGCCCTTGAGCGCCGCGTAGTCGGTCGATGTCTTGATGCGGGCCAGGGCGGCGGTCTTCTCTGCCTCGGTCAGCTTTTCCTTCTTGATCAGGCGGTCCAGGCTGCCCGAGACGGTGGCCACGCCCTTTTGGACGGCGGCCTCCGAGATGTCCACCATGACCACGTCGATGCCCGATACCGCGCAGGCCTGCGCGATGCCGTTGCCCATGGTGCCTGCGCCGATGATGCCTACGGTTTGAATTGCCATGACTGTCAGTCTCCTCAAACGAACAAAGTGAATGCGAACGTGAATGCGATCCGGCGATCGTAGCGGGATTCGGAGCATCCACCGGGTTTGCCCCGGCTTGCGGCGCCGCGCAGGCGACTGCAACAGTGGATGGCTACACCGCAGGGGAGGGGAGACATGCTGGATTTCATCGTGATCGGAGGGGGATCGGCGGGCTCGGTGCTGGCCGGGCGGCTCAGCGAGGATGCCGAGACGCAGGTGGCGCTGCTGGAGGCTGGGCCTCCCGACTCCAGCGTGCTCATCCACTGTCCGGCGGGCATGGCCGCCATGGCCAAGGGCGGGCGCCACAGCTGGGGACTGTCCACCGTGCCCCAGCCCGGCCTGGGCGGGCGGCGCGGCCACCAGCCGCGCGGCAAGGTGCTGGGCGGCTCCAGCGCGGTCAACGCCATGGTCTATGTGCGCGGCCAGCCGGCCGACTATGACCACTGGGCGGCCCAGGGCAACCCGGGCTGGAGCTGGTGCGAGGTGCTGCCCTATTTCCTGCGCGCCGAACACAACGAACGCGGCGCCGATGCCTGGCATGGCGCGGGCGGGCCGCTGAACGTGGCCGACCTGCGCGATCCCAACCCGCTGTCCCGGGCCTTCGTGCAGGCGGGCGTGCAGGCCGGCCATGCGCACAACGCGGATTTCAACGGCCAGGCGCAGGAGGGCGTGGGGCTGTACCAGGTCACCCAGCGCAACGGCGAGCGCCACCACGTCGCCAAGGCCTATCTGGCGCCGCACCGTGCCAGGCCCAATCTGCGCGTGGAAACGGGTGCCCAGGTGCTGCGCATTCTGTTCGAGGGCCGGCGCGCCGTGGGCGTGGAGTACCTGCAGGGCGGTACGGTGCAGCAACTGCACTGCCGGCGCGAGGTGCTGCTTTGCGGCGGCGCACTGCTGTCGCCGCAGCTGCTGATGCTGTCTGGCGTGGGGCCGGGCGATCACCTGCGTTCGCTGGGCATCGATGTGGTCCACCATCTGCCCGGCGTGGGCGCCCATCTGCATGACCACCCGGATGTGGTGCTGGTGGTCGATGGCCCCCAACTGGCCGACAGCTTCGGCCTGTCCCTGGGGGGCGCACGCAGATTGCTGGCCGCCGTGGGCCAATGGCGCAGCCAGCGGCGCGGCATGCTGACCACCAACTTTGCCGAGGCGGGCGGCTTCATCCGCAGCAGCCCTGGCGAGCCTGCGCCCGATCTGCAACTGCACTTCGTCGTCGCCAAGCTGGTGGACCACGGGCGCAAGACGGTCTGGGGCCATGGCTATTCGCTGCATGTCTGCGTGCTGCAGCCGGCCAGCCGTGGCAGCCTGCGCCTGGCCAGTGCCGACCCGCTGGCCCTGCCGCTGGTGGACCCGGCCTTTTTCTCCGACGCGCAGGACCTGCGGCGCATGGTGAACGGCGTGCGCCGCGCCCACGAGATCCTGGCCCAGCCGGCGCTGGCGGCCCTGGGCGGGCGCGAGATGCCGGCCTCGGCCGGCGCGCAGGACGATGCAGGCATCGAGGCCTTCATTCGCAGCCATGCCGACACCATCTACCACCCCGTGGGCAGCTGCCGCATGGGGCCGGGGCCCATGGACGTGGTCGATGCGCAGCTGCGTGTCTACGGCATCAAGGGCCTGCGCGTGGTCGATGCCTCGGTCATGCCGCGCATCGTCAGCGGCAACACCAATGCGCCCACGGTGATGATCGCGGAGAAGGCGGTGGACATGATCCGCGGGGGAGCCCTCTAGGTGCCTGGCGTGCGCCCGTGCGCCATGGCCTGCTCAGGGATGGAGGCCGACGGCTGCGGCCCCTGCTCCTCGGACGCGGTCACCGGACTCAGCCGCACCTGCGTCCAGCAGTCGCGCCCGCGGCGCTTGGCGGCGTAGAGGGCGGCGTCTGCGGGGGCCAGCATCAGTTCCAGGCACAGGCCGTTCCAGGCCTGGGGTGCGTGGGCGCAGCCGGCGCTGAAGCGCACTTCGAAGCCCAGCACCTTGCGCGAGGCCTGCAGCAGCGCGGACTGCAGGCGGGTGCACAGGGTGTCCACGCCGTCGTCCGTGGTGTAGAGCAGCAGGCAGAACTCCTCGCCGCCCCAGCGCGCGGCGATTTCGTCGCTGCGCAGCTGCTGCTGCAGCAGGCGGGCGAACAGGCACAGCGTCTGGTCGCCCACGGCGTGGCCGTGCTCGTCGTTGACATGCTTGAAGTGGTCCAGGTCCAGCATCACCAGGGCCAGGGCTTGGCGGTGGCGCTGGGCATGGGCCAGCATGGCGGGTGCGCGCTCCAGCAGGGCGCGGCGGTTGGGCAGCCCGGTGAGCATGTCCTGCAAGGCCAGGTCGCGCAGTTGCTGGCTGGTCTCGTCGCGCCAGGCCACGAGCACGGCCACCATGAGCAGCGTGCTGCTCAGCGTGGTCAGCAGGGCGAAGATCTGGTTGGCGCCGCTGTCTGCGGTGAAGCTGGGCAGGAAGGGCGTGGCCAGGGCCAGGTAGCTGCGCACGAACAGCATCAGCCCCATGAAGGCGGCCACGCCGCACATCAGGTAGCGCCAGCTGCGCGCCACGGGCCGCTGTGGGTCCAGGCACAGGCCGGCCAGCGCCATCAGGCACAGGCCATGGACGGCGCTGAACCATCCGGTGCGCAGGGCCGGCTGGGGCAGCAGCAGCGCAAAGCCCAGCGGCCCCAGCACGCATAGCGCGATCAGGCCGCGCTCCAGCAGCATCGGGCGCGGCCCCAGCCATTCACGCAGGGCGCGCGCCATCTGCCACTGGGCGGTGGCGGCCAACGCCGCCGCGCCCAGCGACAGCAGGTCACGTCCCATCAGGCCGTGGGGCAGGCGGCTGGCGATCAGGATGAGGATCCATGCCAGGGCCTGCATCAGGAAGAAGTGCTGCGCATGGCGCGCCGCACCGCTGACGCGCCGCCCCATGGCCAGCGGCAGGGCGGCCGACATGGCCATCATGTTGATGGCCACGACGGCGGTCATGGAGAAAAAGTCCAGGGTGGGCAGCGTGGATGGCATGTGCGTCCCTGGATGGCGGTGCGAAGCGTGGCCCGTGAGAAGCGGTGGCCGGTGGCGGGGCGCTACTGGAACGCCACCTCCGCGAAGCTGCGCAGCTTGCGGCTGTGCAGGCGCTGGGTGCCGCCTTCGCGCAGGATGTCGATGGCGCGCATGCCGATGCGCAGATGCTGGTCCACGCGCTCGCGGTAGAAGTGGTTGGCCATGCCGGGCAGCTTGATCTCGCCGTGCAGCGGCTTGTCGGACACGCACAGCAGCGTTCCATAGGGCACGCGGAAGCGGAATCCGTTGGCCGCGATGGTGGCGCTTTCCATGTCCAGCGCCACGGCGCGGCTCTGGCTGAAGCGCAGCTGGGGCAGGTTGTTGGGCAGCAGCTCCCAATTGCGGTTGTCGGTGCTGGCCACGGTGCCGGTGCGCATGATGCGCTTGAGGTCGGGCCCGTCCATCTGCGTGACGTCGGCCACGGCCTGCTGCAGTGCCAGCTGGATTTCGGCCAGCGCGGGAATGGGCACCCACAGCGGCAGCTCCTCGTCCAGCACATGGTCCTCGCGCACATAGGCGTGGGCCAGCACGTAGTCGCCCAGTTGCTGGCTGTTGCGCAGGCCCGCGCAGTGGCCCAGCATCATCCAGGCATGCGGGCGCAGCACGGCAATGTGGTCGGTGATGGTCTTGGCATTGGCCGGGCCCACGCCGATGTTGACCATGGTGATGCCACTGTGGTCGGCGCGCACCAGGTGGTAGGCCGGCATCTGCGGCAGGCGCGGCGGCGGCGTGCCCAGCTCGTCATTGGGCTGGGCCGGCAGGCCGGTGCGGCGCGTGACCACGTTGCCGGGCTCGATGAAGGCCACGTACTCGCTGTCCTCCCGGGCCATCTCGGCGTGGCCCAGGCGGATGAATTCGTCGATGTAGAACTGGTAGTTGGTGAACAGCACGAAGTTCTGGAACCACTCGGGCTGGGTGCCCGTGTAGTGGCGCAGGCGGTGCAGCGAGTAGTCCACGCGCGGGGCGGTGAACAGGGACAGCGGCAGGGCCTCGCCGGGATGCGGGCGCCAGGTGCCGTTGGCAATGCCGTCGTCCATGGCTTCGAGGTCGGGCAGGTCGAACACGTCGCGCATCAGCTGGCGCCGCTCGCGCGTGAGCGTTCCCTCGATGTGGTCGTTCTCGGCGAACGAGAAGTGGATGGGAATGGGCTTGTCGCTCAGGCCCACCTCCAGCGGCACGCCGTGGCTCTTGATCAGCAGGCGGAACTGCTCGGCGTAGTAGCGCGAGAACAGGTCGGGCCGCGTGAGCGTGGCCTCGTGCGTGCCCGGGCCCTCGACGAAGCCGTAGGCCAGCTGCGTGTCGGCGCGTGCCACGGTGCTCGTGTGCATGCGAACGAAGGGGTAGTAGGCGTGGACGGGAGCGGCCGGGGTTTCGCCGGAGACGAAGCGCTGCATGTTCGAGCGAAGGTGCTCTATCTGCTCCCGGTAGATCTGCTGTACGTGCTCCAGGGCCCGCTGGGGGTCGGTGTGCAAGGTGGCTGCGGCCCTGGAGGCCTGCGAGGGGTTGTGAAGCAAAACCATGGGCTATTGTCGTTGGACTGGATGACTGTTGTGCAATTGCCAGGCGCGCGCCCTCTCGGCCGGCAGGGGCGGCGCCACAAGGTATCCCTGCATCATGCCGCAGCCCAGCTCGCGCAAAAGCGCCAATTGGGCAGGTGTTTCCACGCCTTCCGCCACGATGTCCAGGTGCAGGCTGTGGCCCATCTGCACGATGGCGGTGACGATGGCCGTGTCGTCCTCGCTATCGGGGACGTCGGCGATGAAGGAGCGGTCTATCTTGAGCTGGTTGATCGGGTGGCGGCGCAGGTAGGCCAGCGAGGAGTAGCCGGTGCCGAAGTCGTCGATGGCCAGGCCCACGCCCAGGGCCTGCAGCGCCTGCAAGGTGTCCTGCACCTGCCCGCTGGTGTGCATCAGCGTGGACTCGGTCAGCTCGATGTGCAGCCAGCGCGCCTCCAGCCCCGTTTCCTCCAGCACCTGTGCCACTTCGCGCGCCATGTCGCGCTGGCGGAATTCCAACGCCGAGAGGTTCACGGACAGCGGCACCGGCGCCAGGCCCTCGTCCTGCCACTGGCGCGCCTGGCGGCAGGCCTCGCGCAGCACCCAGTGGTCTATGGCCGAGATCAGGCCGCGCGCCTCGGCAAAGCCGATGAACTCGCCGGGCAGCACCAGGCCGCGCTGCGGGTGGCGCCAGCGCACCAGGGCCTCGAAGCCCGCCAGCCGGCCATCGGCCGTGAAGGTCTGGGGCTGGTAGTACAGCTCGAACTCGCCGCGCTCCAGCGCGCCGCGCAGCTGCTGCTCCTGCATCAGCATCTGGGCCTGGGTGGCCTGGCCGTCCTGGGCGGGTGCATAGAACTGCAGGTTGCGCCGGCCGCTGTCCTTGGCCATGTGCATGGCGCTTTCGGCGCGGTTGAGCAGCTCTTCGGCGTTTTTCCCGTCGCCGGGGTACATGGCGATGCCCATGCAAGGCGAGATCACCAGCGGCGTGCCATCGATGGCGCAGGGCGCCTCGATGATGCGCTGCAGGTGGCTGGCCTGTGTCTCGGTTTCCTGCGGATCGGGGTCGTCGGTGAGCACGACCACGAACTCGTCGCCGCCCACGCGCGCCACCAGGTCGTGGGCACGCACGCTGCCGCGCAGGCGCTGGGCGACCTCGCACAGCAGCAGGTCGCCGGCCTGATGGCCCAGCGAGTCGTTGATGGTCTTGAAGTGGTCCAGGTCGATGATGAGCACGGCCAGGGCGCGCCGCTTGACCGAAGCCAGCGACAGCGCCTGGCGCAGCATCTGGATCAGGCGCACGCGGTTGGGCAGCTGGGTGAGCTGGTCGTGCTGGGCCAGGAAGTCCATGCGCTCCTGCGCCAGCTGGCGCAGCGTGATGTCGCGCACCAGCACGATGCGGTAGGGCTCGCCCTCGGCCGGCATGGTCTTGGCCTCGATCTCCACTGGGATGCGGTGGCCGTCCTTGTGCTGGATGGCGCCGTCGAAGCGGTCCTCGCGGCCGCTGCGCATGTACTGCAGCGCGTAGAGGCGGAACTCGGGGCAGATGTAGTCGAGAATGGGGCGGCCGGTCAGCTCGTCCAGCGTGTAGCCGGCCAGGCGGGACAGGGCCTCGTTGCCGTCGATGATCAGGCCGTCGCGGTGCATGACGATGGCCTCGGTCGTGACCTCGGTGAACTTGCGCATGCGCTCTTCGCTGTCGCGCACCTTCTGCGCCACATGGTGGTGATGGCTCACGTCGGTGATCTGCACCACGGCGCCCTGCAGCTGCCCGTGCTCGAAATGCGGCATCAGCAGCGATTCGATATGGCGAGGCGGTCCATCCGGCTGTGGCACCTCGCGCTCGTAGCGCACATGTTCGCCGCGCAGGCCGCGCTCCACATGCTCGGCGATGAGCTGCCACACGGCTTCGCCCACGATCTCGCGCACGGTCTTGCCGATCGCCTCGGCGGGCGTCAATCCGAAATTGCGTGCGTAGTTGATGTTGGCGAAGCGGCAGCGCAGCGTGCGCGCATCGAAGTAGGCCAGCATGGCCGGAGCCGTATCTGCTATCAGCCGCAGCAGCGTATCGTTGGGCCCCGTGATTTGCGCATCGACGTTCTCTGGCATTCGTCCCCCTCGCTGGGGATTTATAGCGGAATCGCCGAGATTTTGATAGCGCTCTTGTGCGAGGGTGAGCGGCCGCTGACGCGAGGGGGCGCGTGCGGCTGTCGAGCATCGGGAGCCGCCATGGCGGCCTGTCTTTTTTTTGCAGCGCCGCATCACGTGCGGCGCGGCTTCTTTACTTGAGCAGGTCCTGCACCTGGCCCAGTGCAGTCTGGGCGCACTTGTCGTCCAGATGGCCGCCGGGCGCGCCGCCGATGCCCACGGCGCCGATCACCTCGTTGCCCACCTTCACCGGCAGGCCGCCGCCCAGCAGCAGGTAGCCGGGAATGTTCACCAGGTTGGCGGCGCCGGGGTTCTTCTGCGCGCCTTCCATGATGGCCAGCGTGCTGTTCTTGGCCGATGCGGCCGTATAGGCCTTCAGGCGGCTGGCCTCCAGCGTGTGGGGGCCCGCGTTGTCGGCGCGCTGCACGGCGCGCACGGTGCCGGCACGGTCCACCACGGTGGCGGTGACGGCATAGCCGTCGGCGGCGCAGGCGGCCACGCTGCGTGCGGCGATCTGGTTGGCCAGCTCCAGCGACATGTTCTTTTCCGTGCGCACGGCCTCGGCCTGGGCGGCGGTGGTGATCAGGCCCAGGGTCAGGGCAGCGAGGGTGGCGAGCTTGGTGGCGTGGCGTTGCATGGTCTTCTCCTTGGGGGTCAGTACGGCCCGGGCCACAAGCCCGGACGGCATGCATGCACTGTAGAAAATGCCGCCGCCGCGCACCATTCGGACGGCTACGCGCGGCGCTGCGTAGAAATACGGAGAAGCCAGGCGCGCTGCTGGGCGAGGAGGTGGCGCTTCAGGCGCCTGCCGCCGTGTCCGCCAGGCTGGCGTAGCGGCGTATGAGCTGGGCCAGGCTGGGCGCCTCCAGCTTGGCGAAGAGGTTGGCCCGGTGCGTTTCCACCGTGCGCGGCGACAGCTCCAGGCTGCGGCCTATCTCCTTGTTGGTCAGGCCCTGCACGATCAGCGCCAGCACCTCGCGCTCGCGTGCCGAGAGCTGGGCGAAGCGCTGCTGCGCATCGCGGTCGGCCTGCTGGCGTTCGCGCGACTGCACATGGTGGCGCACGGCGCCTTGCAGCGCGTCGATCAGCACTTCGTCGTCCACGGGCTTTTCAAGGAACTCGGCCGCGCCGGCCTTGAAGGCGCGCCGGCACATGTCCACCGTGCCATGGCCGGTGAGCATGATCACGGGCTGGTCCACGCCCTGCTCCACCAGCCGGCCCAGCAGGGCCAGCCCGCCGATGCCGGGCATGCGCACGTCCATCACGATGGCGCCTATGCCCTGGCGGTCCAGCCCTTCGAGAAAGGCCAGCGGATCGGCCCAGCACTGCACGCGCAGGCCCACGGTGCCGATCAGCAGGGCCAGGCTGTCGCGCACGGCCTCGTCGTCATCGACCAGATGGATCAGCGGGGACAGGTCTTGGGCAGGCGCGGCGGTCATGGGTTCGGTGGTGGTGGTGGTGGTGTGGATGCGGTGGGAGCGGCGCATGCCGTGGATGCATTGGCGCATGCACTGGCGCACGCCGCAGGCAGCAGCAGCTCGAAGCGGGCTCCGCTGCCCGGTCCCGAGGCGGCCAGCTCCAGGCTGCCGCCCATGGATTCGGCCAGGCTCTGGCTCAACGTCAGGCCCAGGCCCAGCCCCTGGGCGCGGCCCGTGGCAAACGGGGTGAACAGGCGCTGGCGCATCTCGGGCGCCACGCCGGGTCCGCTGTCCTGCACCGCCACCAGCAGGCGGGTGTCGCGTCGTTCCAGCTCCACCCGCAGATGGCGTGTTGCGGGCGGCTGCTCTTGCATGGCCTGCAGCGCATTGACCAGCAGGTTGTGCAGTATCTGCTGCACGGCCACGGGGTCGGCCTGGGCGGCGGGCAGATCGGCGGCCTGCACTTTCATCTGCACCTTGACCTGGACCTGGCGGCGCCGCAGCTCGGGCTCCAGCAGATAAAGCGCTTCGGCAACGGCCTGGTTCAGATCCAGCGGCTCGGCCTGGGGCGCAAGCCCCGGTTGCTCCACCAGGCGGCGCAGCCGGCCTACCACGGCGGACGCGCGCTTGGCCTGCTCGGCCGCCTGCGTCATGGCCTGGCGGGCGGCGTCCATCTCGGGCGGGTCCTCGGCCAGCAGGCGGCGCGCGGCCTGGCTGTTGGACAGCACGGCCGTCAGCGGCTGGTTCAGCTCATGCGCCATGCCTGCGGCCAGTTCGCCCAGCGTATTGAGCCGTGCCACCTGGCCCAGCTGCAGCAACTGCTCGGCGCGGCGGCGGGCCACGCGCTGGCGCAGCAGGGCGCGCAGCGCGGCCACGGCCAGCGCGCAGCCCAGGGCCCAGCCCAGCATGGCCGTCCAGGGCAGCACCGAGGCGTCCAGCGGCTGGCGCAGGTACAGCACCAGCGGCTGGCTGGGCGAGGCCAGGGTCTTGCTCACCTCCCAGGACCATGTGTTCCAGCCTGGCGAGCCGGTGCTGCCTGGCTGGATCAGGAATTCCTGCCCGCCCAGGGCCAGCCAGGCGCGCACCGGGCTGGTGGCCGGTGGCATGGGCCATTCGTCGGCGGGAATGGTGGCGCGCAGGTCCAGCAGCAATGCATAGCTGGCCGGCAGCCCGGCCTGCACCAGGTACAGGCGGCCCCGGGTGAGATCGGCCAGGGCCAGTTCGGCATGGCCGCTGGCCTGGGAGCGGCGCTCGGCCTCGGCCATGCCGTGCGGCCAGGGCGCGGGCCATGACTCGCCTGCGGCGGCCGAGCGGCGCGCCACATCCAGCACCTGCGGATACAGGCGAGGCAACTGCTTCCACGAGGCCTGGTCGGTCGCGGGCTGGCGCGGCTGCAGCAGCGCCAGCGTGCCCAGGATGGCATCGTGCTGCACCATGCGCTGGCTCAGCAGCCGGTGGGCAATGCGGGCATCGGTATCGAAGACCTCGCGCAGCGACTGCAGGCGCCCATGCGCCAGCCAGGCCGCGCCGCAGCCTGCGGCCACGGCCCAGGCCAGCACCCACCCCGCTGATCGCTGCCATCCATTCATGGCGCGGATTCTGGCATGCGGCCCGCGCAGGCAGTGGTCTAATCCGCAGCACCCCCACCTATCGCAGCGCAGCATGGCCGAGTCCACTCCATCTACCGCCAACGCATCCGACTGGATGGCGCCGCACAGCCTGATGCGCATCTCGGTCGTTGTGGCGCTGCTGACCATCGTGCTCAAGACCCTGGCCTGGTGGCTCACAGGCTCGGTGGGCCTGCTGTCGGACGCGCTCGAATCCTTCGTCAACCTGGCCGGAGCCGTGTTCGCGCTGACCATGGTCACCATCGCCAAGCGGCCGGCCGACACCGATCATCCCTATGGCCACCACAAGGCCGAGTACTTCTCTGCGGGCTTCGAGGGCATCCTGGTCATCGGCGCCAGCCTGGCCATCGCCTGGGCGGCGCTGGCGCGGCTGTGGAACCCGCAGCCGCTGGAGCAACTGGGCTGGGGCCTGGCGCTGTCCGTGGTCAGCTCCGCCCTCAACGGCCTGCTGGCCGTGGCCATGCTGCGCTCGGCGCGCCAGCACCGCTCCATGGCGCTGGAGGGTGATGCCCGCCACCTGCTCACCGATGTCTGGACCTCGGCCGGCGTCGTCATCGGCCTGATCGGCGCATCGCTCACAGGCTGGCTGTGGCTGGACGCGGCCGTGGCCATAGGCGTGGCGCTCAACATCTGCGTGCAGGGCGCGCAACTGGTCTGGCAGTCTTCCCAGGGCCTGATGGACCAGGCGCTGGACGCGCCCGAGCGCCTGCGCATCGACGCCGTTCTGGACCGCCATGCGCACCGCGAGCAGGGCGTGGTCTTCGACAACATCTCCAGCCGGCGCGCCGGCGAGCGCAGCTTTGCCGACCTGCACATGCATGTGCCCGGCGACTGGAGCGTGGCCCGCGCCGCGCGGCTGCGCACCGAGATCGAGGCCGAACTTCTGCAGGCCGTGCCCGGGCTGTATGCGCGCATCGAGCTGCTGCCCCTGGGCATGCAGACCGCCATGGAAGCCGCCATCGAGGCGGCGGGCCAAGCGGACACTCCTTCCCCATCCACCGACAAGAACCCGAACCCCGAACAATGATCAGCATCCTGCAGCGCGTGAAACAGGCCCGCGTGGAAATCGACGGCCAGGTCGCCGGCAGCATAGGCCCCGGCCTGCTGGCCCTGGTCTGCGCAGAGCGCGGCGACACCGAGGCCGAAGCCGACAAGCTGCTGGCCAAGATGCTCAAGCTGCGCATCTTTGCCGACGACGCGGGCAAGATGAACCGCAGCGTGCAGGACCTGGACGGGCAGGGCGCCTGCGGCGGCCTGCTCATCGTCAGCCAGTTCACGCTGGCGGCCGACACCGGCGGCGGCAACCGCCCCAGCTTCACGCGCGCCGCGCCACCGGCCGAGGGCGAGCGCCTGTACGACTACATCGTCCAGCGGGCGCGCGCCCTGCACCCGGAAGTCGCCACGGGCCGCTTCGGCGCCGACATGCAGGTGCACCTGCTCAACGACGGGCCCGTGACCATTCCGCTGTCGATAGCTCCGGCCACCGCGGCATAGCCTGCCGCAGACCTGCTGTTCTGGGGCGGATTCTGGCGCGATCTGCGAGCACGTCCTGGCCGGAAAAGGGCTGCAAAGCCCGTATTCTTGCGGCCTCAGCATTCATCGACAGACCGACGACCATGAAGAACCATCCGTTCAAAGCCTCCACCCTGGCCCTTGCCATGAGCATGGCCCTGGCGTGGAGCGGCGCGGCCGGCGCCGACACCCTCAGGAAGCCCGCGCTGGACGCGCTGGCCCAGGCGCAGCCGGCGCCCACCGACTTCGCCAGCTTCCTGAAGCAGGCCGCGGCCGCGCAGCCTGCCATCGCCCAGGCCGTGCAGCGACATGCGGCAGGCGCCGCGCTCACGGGAGATGAACTCAACCACGTCGCCCGCCTGCTGGGCCTGTACACGCGGCTCACGCAGGAGCAGGCCGTGCTGGCCAGCATCGAGCGCATGGTGGCCCTGCCCACGGTGCGCGATCCCAAGGTGCCACCCCATGAAAGCCCGGCCATCCTCGCCTTCGGCGAACTGGTGCAGCAGATGGCCAGGGACTTCGGCCTGCAGTACCGCAACGTGGACAACCGCATCTTCGAGGTCACCCTGCCTGCGAACACCGCGAGCGCCTCGAACTCGGGCACCGATGAATTCGGCATCCTCACCCATGCAGACGTCGTGCCCGTCGTCCCCGCCGAATGGGTGCTGGACGGCCAGGCCATCGACCCCTTCAAGGTCACGCGCGTGGGCGACAAGCTCTACGGGCGCGGCACCATCGACGACAAGGGCTCCATCGCCACCGTGCTGTTCGCCATGAAGGCCGTCAAGGACAGCGGCCTGCCCCTGTCGCGCGGCATTCGGCTCATGATCGAGACCACCGAGGAAACCGGCGGCGACGCCATGAAGTACTACCAGGGCAAGACCACGCTGCCCGCCTACAACATCGTGCTGGACAGCAAGTACCCGGCCGTCGTCGCGGAAAAAGGCTCGGGCGCGCTCAAGGCCGTATTCGACGACGTGAAGGCCGACCCCGCCCAGCCCGCCATCACCGCCATGGCCGGCGCCGCCTCGGCCAACGCCATTGCGCAGACTGCCACCGCCACCATCACGGCCGGCGACGAAGCCGCCATCGAAGCCATCGCCGCGCGCCTGCAGGCGGCCAAGGGTGACTTCACCACCAGCTATGCAGGGCAGGGCGGGCCGTTCACCATCGACATCCAGCGCAGCGGCACCGCAGCCACCGTCAAGGTCACGGGCACCTCGGCCCACGGCTCGCGCCCTGAGGAAGGCGTCAACCCCGTGCCGCGCCTGACGCTGTTCCTGCAGCAGGTGCTCATGCCCACCGATGGCGTGGCCCTGGTCCAGCCCAATGCCTACAGCAACGCCCTGCGCTACATCAACGGCGCCTTCGGCCTCGACTACTTCGGCAAGCAGCTGGGCGTTGCCTATGCCGACGACTTCATGGGCCCGCTGACCCTGTCGCCCAACCTCATCAAGGCGGCAGACGGCAAGCTGGAAGTCACCACCAACGTGCGCATGCCGCGCGGCAAGACGCCCGAGCAACTGCGCACCGAAGTCGAGCAACGCATCACCCGCTGGAGCGCGGCCGCCAAGGTCCCCCTGACCCTGCAATACACCCAGGGCAACTGGATGGCGCGCGACCCCAAGGGGGCCTGGCTGTCCACCCTGCTCAACATCTTCGGCGACACCACGGGCCTGGACGCCAAGCCCGTGCCCACGGCCGGCAGCACCACGGCCAAGCTCATGCCCAACGCCATCAACTTCGGCCCTGCCATGCCCGGCAAGAAGTACACGGCGCACAACGCGCTCGAATACAAGGAACTGCCCGACCTGCGCGCCGACATGCAGATGTTCACGGAAATGCTGGTGCGCATCGGGAATCTGAAGCAGATGCAGTGATCATTCACTGGGATGTAAAGAAAGGCGCCTTGTACAAGCAAGGCGCCTTTTTATTCCTGGGACAAGCCATTGAAGGGGATTGGCAATTTGATACAACTGCCTGCGGGAGGCTGCAATGCAGGATATCAAGGGCCAGGATCTCAAGACCATTCTCCATTCCAAACGCGCCAACATCTATTACCTTGAGCACTGCCGTGTACTGGTCAATGGCGGGCGGGTGGAATATGTGACCGATGCCGGCAAGCGCAGCCTGTATTGGAATATTCCCATTGCCAACACCACCAGCATCCTGCTGGGCGCCGGCACCTCCATCACGCAGGCGGCCATGCGGGAACTGGCCAAGGCGGGCGTGCTGGTCGGCTTTTGCGGCGGCGGTGGAACGCCTTTGTTCAGCGCCAATGAAGTCGATGTGGAAGTCGCCTGGCTCACTCCGCAAAGCGAGTACCGCCCCACTGAATACCTGCAGGCCTGGGTCCAATTCTGGTTTGACGATGAACTGCGCCTGCATGCCGCCAAACAATTGCAGGCTTTGCGATTGCAGCGGCTGCAGCAGGAATGGGGTGCACGTGCCTTGCGTGAATCCGGCTTTGCCGTGGACATGGAGCGCCTGAAGGCGCTGGTGCAGCAATTTGCGGCGCTGATGGCCAATGCGCCCGATGTCATGACACTGCTGACCGATGAGGCACGGCTGACCAAGGCCTTGTTCAAGCTCGCCGTGGACGCCGTGGGATATGGCGAATTCACACGCGCCAAGCGCGGCACCGGCACCGATGGAGCCAACCGCTATCTGGACCATGGCAACTATCTGGCCTACGGACTGGGCGCCACGGCCACCTGGGTGCTGGGCCTGCCCCACGGTCTGGCCGTGCTGCATGGCAAGACGCGGCGCGGCGGCCTGGTGTTCGATGCGGCCGATCTGGTCAAGGATGCGGCCATCCTGCCGCAGGCCTTCCTGTCGGCCATGCGCGGCGACGACGAGCCGCAATTTCGCCGCCAATGCATCGAGGCGCTCACGCGCAGCGAATCGCTGGACTTCATCATCGACACGCTCAAGCGCATTGCCGTCGACACGGCGCGCATGGCCGGCGCGTCCGCCACGCCCGGCGCTGCGCAGGAGGCCGGCACATGAACGTGCTCTTCGTCTCCCAGTGCAGCAAGCGCGCCCTCACCGAAACGCGCCGCATCCTCGACCAGTTTGCCGAGCGGCGCGGCGATCGCACTTGGCAGACGCCCATCACGGCGGCCGGGCTCGACACCGTGCGCAAGCTGCTGCGCCAGAGCGCGCGCAAGAACACCGCCGTGGCCTGCCACTGGATACGCGGGCGCGACCACAGCGAGCTGCTGTGGATCGTGGGCGACGGGCGCCAGTTCAACGCCGAAGGCGCCGTGCCCACCAACACCACGGCCAGCAACGTGCTGCGCGCCGAAGATGAAAGCCACTGGCACCACCTGCCACTGATCACGGCGCTGGCCGCTTTGGCGGCCCTGGTGCATGACTTGGGCAAGGCCACCCAGGCATTCCAGGACCGGCTGAACAATCCTGGCCTGCGCGAGCGCAACCACTACCGCCATGAATGGGTGTCGGTGCGGCTGTTCCAGGCTTTCGTGGGCGGCGACGGCGACGCGGCATGGCTGCAAAGGCTGGCAGCCTGTGTGGATGAGGCCGCCGATGCCCGGGCCTTTGAGGCGCAATGGCTGGATCACCGCAGCGGCCGCCTTCTGCGCGATGGCCTGGACGAGCCGCAGGCCAGCCAGCATCTGCCGTTCAAGGCGCTGCCGCCGCTGGCCACCGCCGTGGCCTGGCTGGTTCTGACACACCATCGGCTGCCCTGCATGCCGGTCGCTGCAGGCCGGCAGGAGTCCGACGACGAGCTGGAGCCCGACCGCCGCCAATGGTGCCGCTTCGGCGCGCGCCCGCGCTTCGTCAACAGCAATGACATCGAGCAACTGCTGCAGTGCATCAGCGCCGACTGGAACGAGCCGCGCGAGAAAGCCGACCCGGCGAAAGTGCGCTCCCATTGGGACTTCCCGCAGGGCCTTCCGGTGGCCACGGCACCCTGGCGAAAGCAGGCCGCGCGCTACGCAATCAAGCTACAGGAACTGACGGGCCGGTCGCTTGACGCTGCAAGCCTGGGAGATCCGTTCACGCTGCACCTTTCGCGCCTGTGCCTGATGCTGGCCGACCACCACTACTCCAGCATCGAGGACGAGGCGCGCCGCCATCCTTTCCGCAACGCGGGCTATCCGCTGTACGCCAACACCCGGCGCAAGAGTGCAGCTCCAGGTGCCGCGTCCGCTTTCAACCAGACGCTGGACGAACACCTGCTCGGCGTGCAGGCCCATGCCACGCTGGTAGCGCGCTCGCTGCCCACACTGGCGCGCAGCCTGCCGGCACTGCGCAGCCATCGCGGCCTCAAGAAGCGCAGCAGCAACACGCGCTTCCAGTGGCAGGACAAGGCCGCCGACCTGGCTGCCAGCGTGCGCCACCGGGCCGCCAGCCAGGGCGGCTTCATCGTCAACATGGCTTCCACTGGCTGCGGCAAGACGCTGGGCAATGCGCGCATCATGAACGCGCTGGCTGACCCGGGCGTGGGCATGCGCTGTGCCTTCGCCATTGGCCTGCGCACGCTCACGCTGCAGACGGGGCGGGTGTTCCAGAACGACCTGGGCCTGGGCGACGACCAGCTCGCCATCAAGGTCGGCGGCGCGGCCAGCCGCGCGCTGTTCGAGTACTGGGAAGCGCAGGCCGAGGCCACGGGTTCGGCCTCGCGCCAGGCGCTGCTCGACGAAGGCGGGCAAGTCCTGTTTGACGGCAATGACCAGCACCCACTGCTGCAGCGCCTGACCGACGATGCGCAGGTGCGCTCGCTGATCGCCGCGCCCGTGTTGGCCTGCACTGTGGACCACCTCACGCCCGCCACCGAAAGCCTGCGCGGAGGCCGCCAGATCGCGCCCATGCTGCGCCTCATGACGGGCGACCTGGTACTGGACGAGCCCGATGATTTCGACATGGCCGACCTGCCCGCGCTCACGCGGCTAGTGCACTGGGCGGGCCTGCTGGGCTCGCGCGTGCTGCTGTCCTCGGCCACCTTGCCGCCAGCGCTGGTGGAGGGGCTCTACCTGGCCTACCGCGCCGGGCGCGAGATCTTCCAGCGCCATCGCGGCGAGCGGCCCGGCGAGCCCGTGGCCATCTGCTGCCTGTGGGTGGACGAATTCCACCAGCAGGCACTGGACTGCGCCGATGGCGCAGGGTTTCGCACAGGCCATGAAAGCTTTGTGCAAAAGCGCGTGGCCCAGCTCGCCCGGGCCGAGGTGCGGCGCCTGGCTGCCATCGCTCCCCTGCCTGCCGGCTGGCAGGGGCTGGACCCGGCCGCGCGGCGCCGGGATTTTGCGCATCGCGCTGGAGCATGCATGGCAGTTGCACCAGCAGCCGGGCAACCATGGCATCGACCCTGCCAGTGGCAAGCGTGTGAGCTTCGGCCTCATCCGCATGGCCAACATCGAACCGCTGTTCGACGTGGCCGTCGCCATGTATGGCCAGGGCGCTCCTGCACCGGGCGTGCGTGTGCACCTGTGCGTCTACCACTCGCAGTTTCCGCTGCTGGTGCGTTCCAGCATCGAGCGGCACCTGGACACTGTGCTGGACCGCCGCTCCCCCGACGGCGCAGACCCCATCTTCCAGAGGCCGGCCATCCGCGCATTGCTTGATGCCAACGATGAGGCCGATCACATCTTCATCGTGCTCGGCTCCCCCGTCACCGAAGTGGGCCGCGACCACGACTATGACTGGGCCGTGGTCGAGCCCTCGTCCATGCGCTCGCTGATCCAGCTGGCCGGACGCGTGCGGCGCCACAGGCCGGGTGCGGTGCAGGAGGCCAACATGCGGTTGCTGGACAGCAACCTGCGTGCTTTCGAGCATCCAGGCCGAGCAGCATTCTGCAAGCCGGGTTTCGAGATGGAGCCGGTGGATGACAAGGCGGACACGGCGCGGTACTTCCACCTGCGCTCGCATGACCTGCAATCGCTGCTGGCCAAGCACACCAAGGGCGAGCCCCTCTGGCCCGTGGATGCCCGCGCACGCATCGAAGTGGCCAGGGAGCAGTTCCACCCGGCCAGGAACCTCGTGGACCTGGAACACGCCCGCCTGCACGACACCATGCTGCCGCGCCCCGCAGACAGCCCGGATGCCACGCCGGTGCTGCGCGCCGCCAGCCTGCACTGGGCCAGCCCAGCCTGCTTCTGGCTCACGGGCCTGCTGCCGCAGTTCCAGCGCTTTCGCTACGACCCGCTGCCGCGCGTGGATGTGGTGTTTCTGCCGGACGAGGAGGAAGAGGGCCTGCAACTGCACCGCGTGGTCGATGGCCAGCGGCGGGGCGACAAGCTCCATGTGCTGGTGCAGGACAGCCTGCTGCACCGGGAACCATTGGACCCACGGAAGGGGTCTGTCACTGCATGGGGGCAGGCCGACCTGATGCAGGAACTGTTAGCCCTGGCGGAGGGCAAGGGGCTGGCGCTGGATGCCTGTGCAGGCAAGTACGCCACGGCCAGCCTGCCCGACAAGGCACAGGGCTGGCGCTGGCATGGCGTGCTGGGCTTTGTGGGCCGGGCCTGAGGATCAGGCGGTATGCAGCTGCATCGGATGAACTTGCCTCACGGACGCCTGCAACTCCGCGTTCAGCTCTGCCGTGCGCAGGTCGTAGGCGGTCTGAAGGTTCAGCCAGGACTGGGCGTCGCCCCCAAAGAAGCGGCTCAGCCGCAGCGCCGTGTCGGCCGTGATGCCGCGCCGCTCCAGCACGATGTCGTTCACGCGCGAGGCGGGAACGTGCAGGTGCCTGGCCAGCGCGTTGGCGCTCATGTCCATGGGCTTCAGGTAGTCCTCGCGCAGGACTTCACCTGGGTGTATGGGGCGCATGCCGTTTTTAAGCATGTCTTTCTCCTGTGCTCCTCATTGGGAGGCGCCGGTTCCCAATCTGCCTATGCGGCAGAGTTGGTGTGTCATTGCTCGTCAGTGGTAATCCACTATCTCTACGTCAGCCACTCCCTTTTCCGTCCAGACAAAGCAGACGCGCCACTGGTCGTTGATGCGGATGCTGTGCTGGCCCTGCCGATCTCCCACGAGCATTTCCAGGCGATTGCCAGGAGGGCTGCGCAGAAATTCAAGTGTCACAGCCGCATCCAACTGAGCCAGCTTGCGCTCCGCCACGCTCTGGATGTTGGCGAACCGGCGGGTCTTGCCGCTGGTGAACAGGCGCTGGGTTTCCGGGCACTTGAAGGAAGTGATCGCCATGAGAAGGGAATTTTATACCGCTTACCGTTATTCGGGATGCTGCCTGCGCGGCAGAAAAGAAACGAGGTGCAGAACACAGACCACACACATCATCTACTGAGCTGCCAATATTCCGGCAGACTACACAAATCATGGTTGATTTCTGATTTTTTCGCAAGGAGGGAGAAGCAATGCCACCCACCCCAAGCGCCATGCGATGGCATGACGCCATCGCAACCTTCATTCAGGAGCGCCTCAAGGCCAAGCTGGACAAGCTGGCCGAAGACGACCTCAAACGACAGGAGCTGCTGGCTCAGCACCAGCGCGATACCTGGATGGAAGACGCCGCCCGCCGGGTGACGCAAATCCAGGCCGTCACCCACTCCCTCAAGCCCATACACCCTGATGCGCGCGGCACCAATCTCTATGTGGAGCCGGCCAGCCTGCCAGCGCTGCAGGAACTGGGAAGCCATGCGCTGGGGCAGTCCTTCGCTGGCGATGTGGTGGGCAATGCGGCGGCGCTTGACGTCTACAAGTTCCTCAAGGTCGAGGTGGACGGCACCAGCCTGCTGGCCGCGCTGCTGGCGCAAGACCCGGGCGCGCTCCAGGCCCTGCATGAGGACCCGCAGCAGGCCATGGGCTTGCGCGATGCCTTCGTCGGCCTGACCCAGCCGCGCGCGGGCGCACCCAGTTCGCACACGCGGGCCAAGCAGCTGTACTGGCTGACGGGCAGCGATGCCTGTGCCGATGAAGGCTATGAATTGCTGGCGCCGTTGTTTGCCACCACGCTGGCGCATGCCGTGCATGCGCAGGTGCAGGAAGACCGCTTTGGGGAAAGCAACAAGGCGGCCCGGCAGGCGCGGCGCGAGCGCAAGGCGCATGACGGCGTCTTCCATGACTACCCTGGGCTGGCCGTCCAGAAGATGGGAGGGACAAAGCCACAGAATATTTCCCAGCTCAACAGCGAGCGTGGCGGAGTCAACTACCTGCTGGCGTCGCTGCCACCGGTCTGGCGCAGCAGCGATGTACGGCTTCCGGTGCATGCCAGCTCCGTGTTCGACAGGCTGTTCATCGGCCGTCCCGAGGTGCGAAGCACGGTGCGCAAGCTGCGTGCCTTCCTTGCGACCGACCCGGAGCCCAACCTGCAAACGCGCGAGCGCCGTGAAGCCTTCATGGATGCGCTGATCGATGAAATGGTCTCGCTCGCCGGCGAAGTGCAGCAGACCCTGCCCGCTGGCTGGAGCCGCGATGTGGAACGCTTCGGCAAGCTGGTGCGTGAAGAGCAATTGTGGCTGGACCCATTGCGAACCGAACTGCGCGATGAGGCAGATTTCGCCCGCGAATGGCTTTGGATGGACTGGCCTGCCGAGGTAGGCAAACGCTTTGCCAACTGGCTCAACAGCCAGCTCTTCGGCCAGTTGCCTGTGGGCGACGCCGAGGCGCGTGTGTGGAAGAAAGAGCTGCTGACCGATGAGGATGGTTTTGTGCAGCAGTTGCGTGAACTGCGCAAAAGGCTGGACGCCCCGGCCTATATCCCTATCCGCAAAACGCACGATGAACTGGTGATGCACAGGGGGGGCGCGGTATGACGCAATCGCCACAACCGCAGGCCATCCTGACCTTCCCCCATCTGCGCGTGCAGAACGCCAACGCCATCTCCAGCCCGCTCACGCACGGCTTCCCCTCCATCACCGCCTTCACCGGACTGATGTGGGCGCTGGAGCGCAAGCTGGCGCAGGCCGGCATCCCCTTGCGCCTGCACGCGGTGGGCGTGGTCTGCCACCACCATCAGGAGCAGGTGACGCAGGGCTATGTGCGCAGCTTCAACCTCACGCGCAACCCGGTGGACAAGGACGGCAGCACCGCCGCCATCGTGGAGGAAGGGCGCATCCACCTCGACATCTCCCTGGTCTTCACCGTCTCGGAAAAACGCGTCCCCGGCTCCAACTCGGCCCCGACCCTGGTGCAAAGCGCTGCCGAGCCGATGCAGCAATGGGCCGATGAAGCCGGGCAAATCCTGTCGCAAATGCGCGTGGCCGGCGGCAGCCTGCTGCCATCGCGCGCCGCGCCCGGCAGGCGCGTGCGCCCCAGGCTGTCCGTGCTGGCAGAAGACGCCACCGAGCGCAGCCGCCAGTTCCGCGAATGGCGGCGCCAGTGGCTGCCGGGCTTCGCCCTGGTGGGGCGTGACGACCTGCTGGCCGACCGCCTGCACAGGCTGCGCGACAAAGCGGCGCACACCACGCTGCTCGATGCCTGGCTGCATGCATCGCGCTTCAACCACGAGCCCGTGTCAGCGGCCGAAGGCCAGCCCCCGCCTGCCGATGGCAAGCATCCATGGGCAGATCCCTGGCGCGGCCCCGGCAGCGGCTGGATCGTGCCTGTGCCCGTGGGCTATGCGGCGCTCTCGCCATCGCATGCCGCAGGCGAAGTGCTCAACGCCCGCGATGCCACCACGCCGCTGCGCTTCGTGGAGTCGGTCTACTCGCTGGGCGAATGGATCAGCCCGCACCGCCTCACCCATCTGGAGCAACTGCTGTGGCATGCGCACACCGATGAAAAGCGGGGCCTTTACCGCTGCCGCAGCGGCTACGTGCCAGACCCCGCAGCCGTGGCCGACCCTGACGACGCCGCAGCCCAGGAGCAGGAAGACGACGACAGCTATGCATACACCTGACCCGCGTCCTTGCACCGCCGCCTTTCACACCGTATTGCCAAAGGATTGAACACCATGTCCAGCACCCTCAAGACCGCATCCGTCCTCGCCTTCGAACGCAAGCTCGACCCCTCCGACGCCGTCTTCCACGCAGGCAACTGGGATGACCGGGCGGCCTCCGCCTCCTGGCCCTCCGTCAAGCTGCGCGAGAAATCCGTGCGCGGCACCATCTCCAACCGCCTCAAGACCAAAGACCAGGACCCGGCCAAGCTCGACGCTGCCATCGAGAACCCCAACCTGCAGACCGTGGACGTGGCAGCCCTGCCCGCCGATGCCGACACGCTCAAGGTGCAGTTCACGCTGCGCGTGCTGTCTGGCGCAGGCACCCCGTCTGCCTGCAACAGCGCCGAATACCAGGCCAGGCTCGCGCAGACCGTCCAGACCTATGCCTCGGCCCAGGGCTTTGCCGAACTGGCCAACCGCTATGCGGCCAACCTGGCGAACGGGCGCTTTCTGTGGCGCAACCGCGTGGGCGCGGAAAGCGTGCAGGTGCAGGTGGTGCAGCTCAAGGATGGCAAGGCCGGGCAGGCATGGTCGTTCGATGCGCTGGCCCACAACCTGCGCACGCTGGAGCAGCCTGACGAGAAAGTGGCTTCGTTGGGCAGCGTGATCGCGCAGGGGCTTGAGGGCAAGGCCCATGTGCTGCTGCAGATCACCGCCTTTGTGCGCCTGGGCGCGGGCCAGGAAGTCTTCCCCTCACAGGAGCTGATCCTCGACAAGGGCAGCACCAAAAAGAGCAAGACGCTCTACCAGATCGGTGAAAAAGGCCAGGAGGTCGCCGCCATCCACTCCCAGAAAATCGGCAACGCCCTGCGCACCATCGACACCTGGTACGACGGCGCGCAGGACCTGGGCCCCATCGCGGTCGAGCCCTACGGCTCCGTCACCACCCAGGGCAAGGCCTGGCGCCAGCCCAAGCAAAAGCAGGACTTCTACACCCTGCTGGACGACTGGCTGCTCAAGGACAAGGTGCCGCCCGTCGAGCAGCAGCACTTCGTGATGGCCGTGCTGATCCGCGGCGGCGTCTTCGGCGATGCGAGCTGATGGCCATGACCTCGCACTACATCGACACCACGCTGCTGCCTGACCCGGAGTTCAGCCACGCCCACCTGTTGGGCGCGCTGGTCGCCAAGCTGCACCGCGCGCTCGTGCAACTGGGCAGCACGGACATAGGCATCAGCTTTCCCGGCTACAGCCTGCGTCCACGCACTCTGGGCACCATCCTGCGCCTGCATGGCAGTGAAGCCGCGCTGCGCGGCCTGATGGAACAGCCCTGGCTGCAGGGCATGCGCGATCACGTGCACTGCACGCCGCCAGCTTTGGTGCCAGAGGGCGCCGTGCCCTGCCTGGTGCAGCGCCGGCAATTCAAGACCAGCCCCGACCGCCTGCGCCGCCGCCGCATGCGGCGCAAGGGAGAAACCGCAGAACAGGCTGCGGCCGCCATCCCCGACAGCGTGGAGCGCACCCCGGACCTGCCCTACGTTCAACTGCGCAGCGCCAGCACCGGCCAGCCGTTTTGCCTGTTCGTGGAGCAGAAAGCGGTGCAGGGAACGGCGGGCCAGGAAGGCTTCAACACCTACGGGCTGAGCCTGGGAACTGCTGTTCCCTGGTTCTGACCCTTTTTCTGGCGGCCTGCAGACTGCCTTGTAAATCAACAGCTTGGCAGATACCCCGCAATTTGGGGTGTTCGCCAGCTGGAGGTGATAGCTCTTTCAAAATCAATGGATTGGGGAATTTTTTGCCTAGTTCGCTGCCGCGTAGGCAGCTCAGAAATGGAAGAACGCAGGCCATTCGGGGTTGGTCTTGTTCGCTGCCGCGTAGGCAGCTCAGAAACAGCAGCCAGCGTGTCCGGGCTTGGCGCTGTTGTTCGCTGCCGCGTAGGCAGCTCAGAAAATGAGGCCGTGGAACTGGTGGGCTATGGCGAAGTTCGCTGCCGCGTAGGCAGCTCAGAAAAACACGCCGAGGCACTCATTGCGTGCGGCCCAGTTCGCTGCCGCGTAGGCAGCTCAGAAATATGTCTGCGGCAGACCACGTGCGGCGCCCGGGTTCGCTGCCGCGTAGGCAGCTCAGAAAAAATCCAAGAGCACGCCAAGACCGCCGCCGCCGTTCGCTGCCGCGTAGGCAGCTCAGAAAATACCCAGCAGCGAGCTGACGCCGTACTGCACGTTCGCTGCCGCGTAGGCAGCTCAGAAAATCGCCGATCCCCTTCACGCCCTTGGCGGCTTGTTCGCTGCCGCGTAGGCAGCTCAGAAATCAGGGTCGGGGGTGAAATAGGCGACGGTGGCGTTCGCTGCCGCGTAGGCAGCTCAGAAAACATAGTCGAAGATCCGCGCCACGCCGCTGGAGTTCGCTGCCGCGTAGGCAGCTCAGAAATGGCCCGTGATTCCAACCCCGAGCCTGCCGGCGTTCGCTGCCGCGTAGGCAGCTCAGAAAGGCCCCGACGTGGTGGCAGGGCGCTGGTACAGGTTCGCTGCCGCGTAGGCAGCTCAGAAATTCCAGAAGCAGGCCGAACTGCGCTGCAACAAGTTCGCTGCCGCGTAGGCAGCTCAGAAATTGACCTGCTGATATTCGCCGGGCGGACCACAGTTCGCTGCCGCGTAGGCAGCTCAGAAATTGTAGTTACCGGAGCCGACCCACGCCACCTCGTTCGCTGCCGCGTAGGCAGCTCAGAAATGACGATGTGATCGAGGGCGTGCCCGAGACCAGTTCGCTGCCGCGTAGGCAGCTCAGAAATTCATGCGCTCGGCAGGGATTGTCCAAATCGCGTTCGCTGCCGCGTAGGCAGCTCAGAAAAGACCTGGGGAGCGTCAAAGCCAGATTACGACGTTCGCTGCCGCGTAGGCAGCTCAGAAAATGCCCCAGCCGCAGACCGTGGCCGTGCTGTTGTTCGCTGCCGCGTAGGCAGCTCAGAAAAGCACAACAACCTCATCACGCCCGAAGTAAAGGTTCGCTGCCGCGTAGGCAGCTCAGAAATTTGGGTGTCTGGGCGGGGTATGAGACGGGCGGTTCGCTGCCGCGTAGGCAGCTCAGAAATTCAAAGGCTGGGCCGACACCCTGACCGGCTTGTTCGCTGCCGCGTAGGCAGCTCAGAAAGTCGCGCGGGTCAGAGCCTGGGCCATCGCGCTGTTCGCTGCCGCGTAGGCAGCTCAGAAAAAGTCCAAAAGCCGGGCGTGCTGATGCGCTGGGTTCGCTGCCGCGTAGGCAGCTCAGAAATATCAAACCGTCGAGCTGGGCGATACCGATAGGTTCGCTGCCGCGTAGGCAGCTCAGAAAAGCTTGCGGCACAGAGCAATGCTCCACTTCTCGTTCGCTGCCGCGTAGGCAGCTCAGAAAGAGCAGTCACTGCAGACGCTGCAGGATCTGGTGTTCGCTGCCGCGTAGGCAGCTCAGAAATGTAGCGCGCGCGGACTTCCGCTGGCCCGCACGTTCGCTGCCGCGTAGGCAGCTCAGAAACACTGCAGGAATTGCGGTGCAGAGATTTCGGAGTTCGCTGCCGCGTAGGCAGCTCAGAAATCTCTCACTCGTTGTTTTGGTTTTCATGCAGCGTTCGCTGCCGCGTAGGCAGCTCAGAAAACGCCCGAGCCGCTGGGCTTGAAGATGGTGGAGTTCGCTGCCGCGTAGGCAGCTCAGAAAAATTCCTGGGAGGCCGCTGACAAGGCCTACCAGTTCGCTGCCGCGTAGGCAGCTCAGAAATTGCCGTACTCGACCACCGCCACCATGGCCAGGTTCGCTGCCGCGTAGGCAGCTCAGAAAAACAAGAACTGCCCGGAGGGCAACAGAACCATGTTCGCTGCCGCGTAGGCAGCTCAGAAAGCCGTCATGGCCCACATCGCCAACCGCTATTCGTTCGCTGCCGCGTAGGCAGCTCAGAAAGACTGCTACCCCTGGACGCGCTGATGGCCGGGGTTCGCTGCCGCGTAGGCAGCTCAGAAATGAAAGCCCGCCTCGAATAGCTGGCTCGTGCCGTTCGCAGCCGCGTAGGCAGCTCAGAAAATGCAACACGCCACCACCGCCATGCGTACCTATGTTCGCTGCCGCGTAGGCAGCTCAGAAAAAGGCCACCGGGAGCACGCCATGAACGCCCGCGTTCGCTGCCGCGTAGGCAGCTCAGAAATGACCCTGCTGATGGCGCCCCACTCCCTGAACGTTCGCTGCCGCGTAGGCAGCTCAGAAATTTCGTGATGGGCCCTGGGCTTGCCAGGGCGGGTTCGCTGCCGCGTAGGCAGCTCAGAAAACGCAGGCACGCGCGCCCAGTCCTCGACCTTGGTTCGCTGCCGCGTAGGCAGCTCAGAAAAGTGCTGCGTGAAGGGATCGTGGGAGCGACTTGTTCGCTGCCGCGTAGGCAGCTCAGAAACGAACGTTCGTCTGCGGATGTTGGTGCGCCTCGTTCGCTGCCGCGTAGGCAGCTCAGAAAGCGAGTACGCCGCCCAGGCCTTGGGCCAGCCCGTTCGCTGCCGCGTAGGCAGCTCAGAAATGGACCAGATCAGCGAACCGCCGGCCCCCTGACGTTCGCTGCCGCGTAGGCAGCTCAGAAGCGCCACCCTGTACAGAGTGCGCGGAGCATACCGTTCGCTGCCGCGTAGGCAGCTCAGAAATTCATGGCCCGGATGGCGTCAGCAGCGGCATCGTTCGCTGCCGCGTAGGCAGCTCAGAAAATCAAGGCCGTCATCGCCCTGGCCCATAGAGCGTTCGCTGCCGCATAGGCAGCTCAGAAATGCGAACGTTCCCCTCTGGAAGGAAGCCCCATGTTCGCTGCCGCATAGGCAGCTCAGAAAATGCAGTGGCCAGGGCGACAGTGCGCCCGGCCGTTCGCTGCCGCATAGGCAGCTCAGAAAGCCTGGCCGGTGCCGTGCGCGCTGGTCACGGCGTTCGCTGCCGCATAGGCAGCTCAGAAATGATCCGCGACGTGATGGACGTCACCCTGTTCGTTCGCTGCCGCATAGGCAGCTCAGAAAAATGCCCGATCCCAACAACAGCGACGCTGAAAGTTCGCTGCCGCATAGGCAGCTCAGAAAATGCCCCCGCCTTCGATCTCGATGCCCATCTGGTTCGCTGCCGCATAGGCAGCTCAGAAAACGCCGATGCTGCCCACGCTGACGACAGGGCCGTTCGCTGCCGCATAGGCAGCTCAGAAATGATTCAGGGTTGCGCTGCTCATGCAGCTGTCGTTCGCTGCCGCATAGGCAGCTCAGAAATGATCCCATCCAGGGGCAGAGCGCTACTAGCCGTTCGCTGCCGCATAGGCAGCTCAGAATCCCTCAACTTTGACGACCGAGTAGTTTTTGTAGATCGCGGCGTATGGGCTGCATCAAAAATGCTCTCTGCCTAGAGTGGCAGAAGCCGCTCTGTACTCGGTCGGATCTTGCCTTGCATTGCCCGGTACGGCCCAGTCCATGGAGCCGCGCTGCTGTTTCCGCAGCTTTTTCCGCATCCGAGACCTTCTGAACCCTCATTTCATTCCCTGTTCCACAAATTCCACGAAACTCGCACCTTCATCGAACACCCTCAGGGCCAGCGACAGGCGCTTGCCGTAGACAGAGTCGGGCCGGCTGAAGGCTTGCACTGCCAGTGCAACAGCAGAGCGTGCCCGATACCACTCGCTGTCGAACTCGCTGGCACAGCCCAGCTTCATGTCCTTCATTCGCCGGATGTGATGCAGGGCGAGTTCTGCGACCAGTTCTACTTCAACATCGGTTTCGTCCCGTACGTTATCCGTGTCGGTGGTAGCAATCAGGACCTCCAGGCGGTGCTCGGCACAACGGATGGCAAGCGCCATCATTTGTTGTGAATCGGGGCATTGAGAGGTGCCGCGAGCATGGGCAGATGTGGCATGCATATCGAGTTCCTTTGTGCTCTCACGGGAGCCTTGCATGTGAAAAGACGCGGAGCGATGGCGAAGGCGTGCACTCCCCTGCCTTGGAGCGGGGAATACAATCACTCATCATCCAGATTGGTATCAAACAGTCATGAACAGTATTTTCAATACTAAAAATGACTTGTCAATACTTTTCAGGACTATCGACAAGAAAGATGTATGAACAACGCACTGGCTCAGCGGCTCATCAAGGCGCGTTCAAGTCATGGCTGGAGCCAGGCCGATTTGGCGGAGTCCAGCGGAGTAGCTGCTGCGCAGATCTCTCGGTACGAGCAAGGCCGTACGACGCCACGGCCTCCCGTTGTCGCCAAGTTGGCCAAGGCACTGGGGGTCCGATTCGAGTGGTTGGCGTTTGGACAGGATGACACCGCAGGCAAGGAGCCCGGATATCCACCCGTGCAGGTCAAGCGTGTGGAGATTGAGGTGGAGGATGCCCTCCATGCGGCTGTGCAACGGTTTGCCCAACGTACAGGAATGGCCTACGAGGTGCTCTGCGTTGCGCTGATGCGGGAAATGCTGGAGCGCTTCGAGCGGCAGCCGGCTGATCTGGAGGATTTCCTGAGACGTCATCAAAGAACCCAGCTTGCGCTCGAGGGCGCAGAGCATCAGGAACTTTCAATAGTGGTCCCCGTGCCCGAGTAGCCGCGCGCGCCAGGATGAGCCACCTCGCCTGAAACGCATCTGGCGCCTCGTCCTCCGCCGTAGGCTTTGCTGAGTGGGTGCTGATCCCGAGACCTCTTTGGCTTGGCGGCAATCTTCCACTTGACCCGGCCCGAGGGCTTGTGCGGCAGATGCGCTTGCCTTGGGGTGAGTTGCTGTTTACCTGCAATGCACTTGTACGCTGCAGCCCCGCCTCACTGCCTCCAGAAAAACACCCCCGCCATCACCAGCCCCGTCAGCACGATGCCTGCGCGCAGCCATTCGGGCGGGATGCGGCGCGCCAGGCGAGCTCCGCCGTAGCCGCCTGCGGTGGCGGCAATCATCATGACCAGGGCCTGCTCCCACTGCACGACGCCGCCGGCCGCATAGATGGCGACGGCAATGGCCGTGAGCAGGGCGGAGACCAGGTTCTTCATGCCGTTCATGGCGTGCAGCCTTGTCTGGCCCAGCAGGCCGAACAGGGCCAGCAGCAGGATGCCCAGGCCGCCGTTGAAGTAGCCGCCGTAGATGGCCACGGCCAGCATGCCGGCGCCGGCCTTCAGGGGCGATGCATGGGCGGCATGCTCGGCGCTGCCGCGTGATGCCATGCGCCTGAGCTGGGGCGCGAAGGCGAACATGGCGGTGGCGGCCAGCAGCAGCCAGGGGACGACCTTGCGGAACAGGTGGTCGGGCGTGACCAGCAGCAGAGCCGCGCCCAGCGAGCCGCCGATGAGCGACAGCACGATCACGCCGCGCATGCCCAGGCCGGGCGGCGGCTCCATGTCCTGGCGAAAGCCCCAGGCACCGGCCATGTAGCCGGGCAGCAGGGCGACGGTGCCGGTGGCGTTGGCGGCCACGGGCGGCACGCCGGTGAAGACCAGGGCGGGCAGGGTGAGGAAGCTGCCGCCCCCGGCAACGGCATTGAGCGCGCCGGCCACGAAGGCGGCGCTCATGAGCAGTGCGATGTCCCACATGGGTGTTGTCTCCTCCTGGGGCCGGGCATCGGCAGGCCGCCGTGGCCTTGCGCGGCCAGGCCGGTGTTATAGGTCGAGGCCGATCTTAGTGCCGGACCATCGGGCGGGCTGTCGCACCGGCATGGCGGCGGGGTCAGGGCTGCTTTGCGCAAAAGGACAGGATCGCGCCGGCGTGGTGGCCGCCTGGCGACTAGGGCGGCTCCACCGCCGGGCCGGGCAGGCCCAGCGTGGCGCGCAGCAGGGCAACGCGCGGGTTGGCGACGGCGCTGCGGTAGATCAGCGCCACGGGGCCCATGGAGATGGCGGGTGTGACATGCACCCTGCGCACCCCCAGCGACCGGGGCGAGGCCTGCAGCGTGGAGTCGGGCACGGCGCTGAGCCCCAGGCCGGCCCGGACCAGTTGCAGGTTGGTGAAGGGGCTGGTTGATTCGATGACGGGCGTGGGCGCGATCACGCCTTCGCGGCGGAACACCTCTTCCATCATGCGGCGCAGCATGGAGCTGCGCGTGGGCAGGATCCATCGCTGGCGCGCCAGCTCCTCCCAGCGGTTGCTGCGCGCGTGGCCTGCAGGGTGGTCCGGCGGGGCGATGACGGTGAAGCCGGTGTCGAACAGTTTTTCGTAGCGCAGCGGCTGGCCTGCAGCCTCGGGCAGCTCGGTGGGGTAGCTGGTGATGAGGGCATCGAGCTGGCCGTCCAGCAGGCATTGCACAAGCAAAGGCACGCGTTCTTCCTTGAGCTGTACCCGCACATGGGGCTGCTGTGCGGCCAGGTCCGCCAGTACGCCGGGCAGGTAGCCCTGTGCCACGAAAGGCGGGGTGCCGATGCGCAGCAAGGTGATGGCCGGTTGCTGGGCGGTCTCGCTGCCCAGATGGCGCAGCTCGGCCAGCAGCATGGCCGCGCCGCGGATGGCGATCTCGCCCTGGGCCGTGGGTTCGAGCCCGCGCGCATTGCGCAGGAACAGCGCCACGCCGAAGGCCGCCTCGATCTCGCCCAGGGCCTTGCTCAGCGCGGGCTGGGTCAAATGCATGAGGCCGGCGGCGGCGCGCAGGCTGCCTCCCTGGTGCAGGGCCAGCAGGAGCTGCAGGTGCTTGAAGCGCAGCCGCGACAGCAGGCGTTGCGGGTCGAAGTCGTGCATGTTCCCGGGGGTGGAGTGATTACCGGAGGTTTGCCATCCATCCAAACATATCACTATTGGAAATGGGCCTGCCGTTCTATCGTGACCCCACGACGACAAGCGACAAGGAGACAGGACCATGGACAGACGCGTCTTTCTGGCAGGCAGCCTGGCGGCTGCCGCGCTTCCGCTGGTGCGGGCCAGCGATTTTCCGAGCCGGCCGGTGCGGGTGATTTCCCCGTATGCGGCGGGCGGGGGGCCTGATGTGCAGTTGCGCCAGGCCGGCCCGGTGCTGGGGGAGATCCTGGGGCAGTCCATCGTGATCGAGAACAAGGTGGGCGCGGCCGGCGTGCTGGCCGCGCAGTATGTGGCGCAGCAGCCCGCCGATGGCTACACCTGCCTGATGGGCTCCAACACCCACCTGATCCAGAAGCTGCTGCAACCGGGCCTGCGCTTCGACCCCATCGGCGACTTCACGCCCGTCAGCAACCTGGCCTCGTCGCCCACGGTGCTGGTGGTGCGTGCCGATGCGCCCTGGCGCACGGCCCGGGAGCTGATCGCGGGGCTGAAGGCCCAGCCGGCGCAGTCCAACTACGGCTCGGGCGGCATAGGCACTTCGGCCCATCTGGCGGGCGCCACGCTGGCCTCGCTGGCGGGCCTGCAGGTCACGCACATACCGCTCAAGGGATCGGTGGAGATTGCGGCCTCGCTGATCCGCGGCGATACGCAGTATGCGTTTCCGGTGGCGGGCACCGGCATCCCCCAGGTGCAGGGCGGCAAGCTGCGGGCCCTGGCGGTGACCAGCCGCAAGCGCCTGGCGCAGCTGCCCGAGGTGCCCACGCTGCAGGAGGTGCTGGGCAGCGAGCTGGCGGTGCAGGAGTCCTGGTTCGGGCTGTGGGCTCCGGCCAGGACGCCCCCTGCCGTGGTCGAGCGCCTGCACGCCGCCGTGCGCCAGGCCGCCGCCCAGCCAGCGCTGCGCGCCTCGTTCGAGGCTGTCGGCAACGAGGCCTTCGCTGATTTCGTGCGCAGCGAGAACCGCAAGTGGGCCGCCATCATCGAGCTGGCCGGCATCACCGCCAACAGTTGAACCAGGGAAAGGCAAGACGGGTATGGACAAGCCGCTGCAAGGAGTGCGCGTCATCGACATGTCGCATGTGATCGCGGGGCCGCTGGCCTCGCACTACCTGGCCCAGCTCGGGGCCGAGGTCATCAAGGTCGAGCCCACGCGTGGCGAGGTCATGCGCAACAGCCGGGCGCCCGGCGAGCCCGGGGGCGGCATGCCTTCGGGCTTCGTGGCGCTCAATGCGGGAAAGCGTTCGCTGGCGGTGGACATCCGCCAGCCCGAGGGTGCGGACATCGTGCGTGCCCTGGCGCGCACGGCCGATGTGTTCATCGAGAACTTCCGCCCCGGCGTGGTGGCGCGCCACGGCCTGGGCTACGAGGACATCCGGGCGGTGCGCCCCGACGTGGTGTATTGCTCCATCTCGGGCTTTGGCCAGCAGGGCGAGTGGGCCGGGCGGGGCGCCTATGACCATGTGGTGCAGGCGCTCACGGGCATGATGATGATGGCGGGGGGCGACGAGGAAGCGCCGCCCGTGAAGGTGGGCTTTCCCGTGATCGACGTGGCGGTGGGCATGCTGGGGGCGCTGTCGGTCACGGCGGCCCTGCACCAGCGCAACGCACGGGCGCCTGGCGAGCGGCGCAGCCAGCACATCGATGCCTCCATGCTGCAGGCCTCGCTGATGCTGATGTACCCGCATGCCTGTACCTATCTCACCCATGGCGTGGAGCCTCGGCGCGTGGGCAACCGGGGCTATACGGGGAGCCCGGCGGCCGACACCTACCGGTGCGCCGACGGCTGGCTGTCCACGGCCGCCAACACGCCGCAGCAGTTTCGCAGGCTCGCCAGCGTGCTGGAGCTCGATGCCCTGTGCGAGGACGCCACGCTGCTGGACCTCGATGCCTTCAACGCGCCCGAGGGCGGCTTTGTCGCCGCGCGCGATGCGTCCGCGCTGCAGCGGCTGCAGGCATGTCTGGCCGAGGCCTTCGCCGCACGCAGCGCACGGGACATGGAAGCCCGGCTCAACGCCGTGGGCGTGCCTGCCGCCAGGGTGCGGCGCCTGGGTGAATTCCTGGGCGAGGCCCGCGCCGCCGGCACCGTGTCACCTGTGAGCTATGGCGCCGGCGGCGCTGCGGTGGACACTCCGGGACTGGGGTTCCGGTGGGTGGATGCCGAGCCCCTGCCGGGTGCGCCGGCCCCCGCCCTGGGCGATGGCAACCTTGCGCTGCTGCGGGAACTGGGGATGACGGATGACGCCATCGCCCGCCTGTGCCGCAGCGGCGTGCTGGGCGCGCCGCAGTCCTGATTGCCTTTGGATTCCTTTGCCACTGCCTTGCTGGAGACCCCATGTTCAAAGCCTTGCTGCTGACCCAACCCGTACCGCGTGAAACCCGTGCCGAGTGTGTGGAGCTGGACGAAGCCAGCCTGCCCGCCGGCGCGGTGCGCGTGGCCGTCTCGCATTCCACGCTCAACTACAAGGATGCACTGGCCATCACGGGGCGCTCGCCCGTGGTGCGCCAGTTCCCCATGGTGCCGGGCATCGACCTGGCCGGCACGGTGCTGGACAGCGAGGACGCTCGTTTCCAGCCCGGCGATGCCGTGCTGCTCAACGGCTGGGGCGTGGGCGAGACCCACTGGGGCGGGCTCGCCCAGCAGGCGCGCGTGAACGGCGACTGGCTGATCCGCCGGCCCGAGGCCTTCAGCGCACGGGATGCCATGGCCATAGGCACGGCCGGCTATACGGCCATGCTGTGCGTGATGGCGCTGCAGGCGCATGGCATCACGCCCTCCAGCGGCCCGGTGCTGGTGACGGGGGCCAATGGCGGCGTGGGCAGCATTGCCGTGGCCCTGCTGTCGCGCCTGGGTTTCGAGGTGCACGCCGGCACCGGGCGGCCCGAACAGGCCGAGCACCTGAAGGCGCTGGGCGCGGCGCGGATCGTGGAGCGCAGCAGCCTGGATGCGCCGGGCAAGCCGCTGCAAAAGGAGGTCTGGGCGGCGGCCGTGGACAGCGTGGGCAGCCATACGCTGGCCAATGTGTGCGCCAGCCTGCGCTACGGCGGCTGCGTGGCGGCCTGCGGGCTGGCCCAGGGGCTGGACCTGCCGGCTTCCGTGGCACCGTTCATTCTGCGCGGCGTGTCGCTGCTGGGCATCGACAGCGTCTATGCGCCGCAGGCGCGGCGCGAGCAGGCCTGGGCGCGGCTGGCTGCCGAACTGCCGCGCGAGGTGCTGGAGCGCAATACCGAAGAGGCGGGCCTGGCCGATGCGGTTGCGCTGGCGCCCAGGCTGCTTGCCGGCCAGGTGCGCGGCCGGGTCGTCATCGATACGGCGCGCTGAGGCCCGCGCGGGGCCTACTTGGCGTAGGGGTCGGCAAAGCCCAGCTCGACCATGATCTCGGTCTCGTAGGCTTCCATTTCCTCGGCGTCCTGCTCGCTGGTTTCATGGTCCCAGCCCTGGGCATGCAGCGTGCCATGCACCAGCAGGTGGGCGTAGTGCTCCTCCAGCGTCTTGTTCTGCTCGCGCGCCTCGCGCTCGACCACGGGGGCGCACAGCACCAGGTCGGCCATGGCCGTGGGCTCCTGCTGGTAGTCGAAGGTCAGGACGTTGGTGGCGTAGTCCTTCTGGCGGTATTCGCGGTTGAGCTGCTGGCCTTCCTCGGCGTCGACGATGCGCACGGTGATTTCGGCATCGACGGCCAGGGCGTGGCGTATCCAGCGCGTGACCTTGCTGCGGGACAGCACGGCGCGGTGGACAGGTGCCTCGGCAAAGCGCGCGAATTGCAGGGACAGTTGCAGTTGGTTCAGGGACATGGGAGGAGGCGTGGGCGTGTGCTTTGGAGCGCCCGTGGGCGGGCGTCTGCTGTAGCTGTCGGGATCAATGCGCGGCAAGGCGCGGTGCGGCACGGCGCGCAGGGGCCTGGCCGCGTGCGTCGTAGGCGTCCACGATGCGGGCCACCAGCGGGTGGCGCACCACGTCGGCGCTGGTGAAGTGGTTGATGGCGATGCCCTTGACGCGCTTCAAGACGCGCTCGGCATCGATCAGGCCGCTCAGGGCGCCCTTGGGCAGGTCGATCTGGCTGACGTCGCCCGTGACCACGGCGCGGGCGCCGAAGCCGATGCGCGTGAGGAACATCTTCATCTGCTCGGGCGTGGTGTTCTGCGCCTCGTCCAGGATGACGAAGGCGTTGTTCAGCGTGCGCCCGCGCATGAAGGCCAGCGGCGCGATCTCCAGCACATTGCGCTCGAAGGCCTTTTGCACCTTCTCGTAGCCCATGAGGTCGTAGAGCGCGTCGTACAGCGGGCGCAGGTAGGGGTCGACCTTCTGCGTGAGGTCGCCGGGCAGGAAGCCCAGGCGCTCGCCCGCTTCCACGGCCGGGCGCGTGAGCACGATGCGCTGCACGGCGCTGCGCTCCAGCGCGTCCACGGCGCAGGCCACGGCCAGGTAGGTCTTGCCGGTGCCGGCCGGGCCGATGCCGAAGGTGATGTCGTGGCGGGCGATGTTCTCCAGGTAGGCCGACTGGTTGGCCGTGCGCGCGCGCAGGTCGGGGCGGCGCGTGGACAGCTGGATGGCGTCCTGGGGCTGCTCGATGAGTTCGGTATCACCGGCCAGCATCAGTTGCAGGGAGTCGTCCAGGATGGGGTCGTCGGCCATCTCGTAGAGGGCCTGCAGCAGCTCCAGTGCGTCGTTGGCCTTGGCCTTGGGGCCGTCGATCTTGAATTGCTCGTGGCGGTGGGCGATCTTGACGCCCATTGCGATCTCGATGGTGCGCAGGTGCGCGTCGGCCGGGCCGCAGACGTGGCTCAACCGGTTGTTGTCGTGGGGTGTGAAGGTGTGGCGCAGGATCACGCGGATAATTCCAGAGATTCCGGGCGGCGGCCAGCGCGAGGGCGTGGTGCCATACCCTGTGAATGGGCCGGCGTTCGGTTGCGGACGGGCATGAAAAGCCGCCCCCAGGGCGGCAAAGGACACCAATGATAGGCAAATTGACAGGAACGCTGCTGGAAAAAAACCCGCCCGAGGTGCTGGTGGACTGCGGCGGCGTGGGCTACGAGGTGCAGGTGCCCATGAGCACCTTCTACAACCTGCCCGCCAGTGGGGCCAAGGTCAGCCTGCTGACGCACTTCGTGGTGCGCGAGGATGCGCAGCTTCTGTACGGCTTTGGCACGCACAGCGAGCGCCAGGCGTTCCGCGAGCTGATCAAGATCACCGGCATCGGCCCGCGCATGGCGCTGTCGGTGCTCAGCGGCATGAGCGTGGAGGACCTGGCCCAGGCCGTGACGCTGCAGGAGGTGGGCCGCCTGGTCAAGGTGCCGGGCATCGGCAAGAAGACGGCCGAGCGCCTGCTGCTGGAGCTCAAGGGCAAGATCGGCGCCGATACGGGCGCGCAGTCGCTGTTCGTGAACAACGACCAGAACGACATCGTGCAGGCGCTGATGGCGCTGGGCTATTCCGACAAGGATGCGGCCGCCGCGCTCAAGAAGCTGCCGCCCGACGTGGGCGTGACCGAAGGCATCAAGCTGGCGCTGAAGGCGCTGGCCAAGTGAGCGGCGCATGAGCATCCATACCGACGATTTCGGGCAGGGCGGCTTTGCGCAGGGCGGCTTCCCGCCAGACAAGGCACCGGACAAGCTGCGCATGATTTCGGCAGCGCCGGTCTCGCGCGGGGAAGAGGCCATGGAGCGTGCGCTGCGCCCCAAGCTGCTGCAGGAGTACGTGGGCCAGGCCAAGGCGCGCGAGCAGCTGGAGATCTTCATCGGCGCGGCCCGAAAGCGCAATGAGGCGCTGGACCATGTGCTGCTGTTCGGCCCGCCGGGCCTGGGCAAGACCACGCTGTCGCACATCATCGCGGCCGAGCTGGGCGTGAACCTGCGCCAGACCAGCGGCCCCGTGCTGGAAAAGCCCAAGGACCTGGCGGCGCTGCTGACCAACCTCGAAGCCAACGATGTGCTGTTCATCGACGAGATCCACCGCCTGTCGCCCGTGGTCGAGGAAATCCTCTACCCGGCGCTGGAGGACTACCAGATCGACATCATGATCGGCGAGGGGCCGGCGGCGCGCTCCATCAAGCTGGACCTGCAGCCGTTCACGCTGGTGGGCGCCACCACGCGCGCGGGCATGCTGACCAATCCGCTGCGCGACCGCTTCGGCATCGTGGCGCGGCTGGAGTTCTATACGGCCGAGGAGCTGGCGCGCATCGTGCGGCGCAGTGCAGGCCTGTTGAACGCGCCCATCGATGACGAGGGCGCCTTCGAGATCGCGCGCCGCTCGCGCGGCACGCCGCGCATTGCCAACCGCCTGCTGCGCCGCGTGCGCGACTATGCCGATGTGCGCGGCGACGGCAGCATCACGCGCGAGCTGGCCGACCGTGCGCTGGCCATGCTCGATGTCGATCCCCAGGGCTTCGACATCATGGACCGCAAGCTGCTGGAGGCCGTGGTGCACCGCTTCGACGGCGGCCCCGTGGGCCTGGACAACATCGCGGCCAGCATCGGCGAGGAAGCGGGCACCATCGAGGACGTGATCGAGCCCTATCTGATCCAGCAGGGCTTTTTGCAGCGCACGCCGCGCGGGCGCATGGCGACCCAGGCGGCGTACCGCCACCTGGGCCTTCCCGTGCCGGGCGACGACGCCAGCTGACGCAGGCTCACTCCTCCGTGCCGGCGTTCCAGAAGGCCTGCAGCACGCCGGGCAGGGCCTCGATGGCGGCGATCACGCGGTCCAGCTCGTCGGAGTCCACCGAGGTGGCGTAGAGCATGGCCTCGATCTCCGTGTCCTGCGGGCCGAAGGCATGGGTTTCCACGCCGCGCACGGGGTAGCTGGCGTTCTCCAGCAGCTCCAGCATCTGCTCGCGCACATCACCCTGGGCGCCGCGGTGGCAGATGGCGTAGACGTAGTAGGTCGATTCCGTGGATTCGTCATCCACCGGGCGGCGGTTGATGCGGTTGACCACGGGGCGCAGCAAGGTATTGCTAGCCAGCACGAAGAGCGTGGCCAGGCCGGCCTCGGCCACCAGGCTGGCGCCCGCGCAGGCGCCCACGGCGGCCGAGCCCCACAGCGTGGCCGCCGTGTTCAGCCCGGTGATGTTGGCCCCTTCCTTCATGATGGCGCCCGCGCCCAGGAAGCCCACGCCCGAGACCACGTAGGCCACCACGCGCGTGGCGCCCTCGGCCCCGCCCAGGCGCACGGCCAGGTCCACGAAGACGGCCGCGCCCACGGCGACCAGGGTGTTGGTGCGCAGCCCCGCCGTGCGCTGGCGCACCTGGCGCTCCAGGCCGATGAGGGCGCCGAACACGAAGGCCGTGGTCAGGCTGACGAAGGTGTCCAGCATGGCGCCGGGGTTGAGGTTCTGCAGGGCCTGCATGGGGTTCCGGGCTTTCCTGGTGAATGGGTTGAAGGGTGCGTCACTGCCAGCCGTAGCGGCGGATGTAGACGCGCTTGAGCAGCGTGGCCAGGCAAGCGTAGCCCAGCAATATGGCAATCATCCACGGGAAGTAGGCCGCCGGCAGCGCCTGCAGCTTGAAGTAGCCGGCCAGCGGCCCCATCGGCAGGAAGATGCCGGCCGCCATCACGGCCGCCGTGGCCAGCAGCAGTGGCCAGGAAGGGCGGCTTTGCAGGAAGGGGATCTTGGGCGTGCGGATCATGTGCACGATCAGCGTCTGCGTGAGCAGCCCGATGACGAACCAGCCCGACTGGAACAGCGTCTGCTGCTCGGGCGTGTTGGCGGCGAAGACGAACCACATCAGCGCGAAGGTCAGGATGTCGAACAGCGAGCTGATGGGCCCGAAGAACACCATGAAGCGGCCCAGGTCGGCCGGGTTCCAGCGCAGCGGCTGGCGCACCAGTTCGTCGTCCACGTTGTCGAAGGGGATGGCGATCTGCGAGAGGTCGTACAGCAGGTTCTGCACCAGCAGGTGCAGCGGCAGCATGGGCAGGAAGGGGATGAAGGCCGAGGCCACCATCACCGAGAACACGTTGCCGAAGTTGGAGCTGGCCGTCATGCGAATGTACTTCAGCATGTTGCTGAAGGTGCGCCGGCCCTCGATCACGCCCTGCTCCAGCACCATCAGGCTTTTTTCCAGCAAGATGATGTCGGCCGCTTCCTTGGCGATGTCCACGGCGCTGTCCACGCTGATGCCGATGTCGGCCGCGCGCAGGGCCGGGGCGTCGTTGATGCCGTCGCCCATGAAGCCGGTGATGTGGCCGTTGGCGCGCAGCGCATGCACGATACGCTCCTTGTGCAGCGGCGTGAGCCGGGCGAACAGCTGGTGCCGTTCCACCGTCTGGCGCAGCATCTCGTCGTTCATGTGCTCGATCTGCGTGCCCAGGATGATGTGGTCTGCGGGCAGCCCCACATCGCGGCAGACCTTGGCGGCCACCAGTTCGTTGTCGCCGGTCAGCAGCTTGACGGCCACGCCGTGCGCGGCCAGGGCGGCCAGCGCCTCGGCCGTGGTTTCCTTCGGTGGGTCCAGGAAGGCGATGTAGCCGATCAGGGTCAGCTCCGACTCGTCGGCCACGCCGTAGTCGCTCTTGTGCGGCGGCACTTCCTTCATGGCCACGGCGACCACGCGCAGGCCCTCGCGGTTGAGTTCGCGCGTCACGCGGCGCACGCGGGCCAGTTGCTCCTCGTCCAGCGGGCGCGTGCCGTCGCCTTCGCGCAGGCGGGTGCAGGCGCCCAGGATTTCCTCGACCGCGCCCTTGCAGATCAGCTCGTGGTGGTGGTTGCGCTCGGCCACCACCACGGACATGCGGCGGCGCTCGAAGTCGAAGGGGATCTCATCGACCTTGCGGTAGTCCTCGGCCACGCGCATCTGGGTGTGCAGCTCCACATGCTCGAGCACGGCATGGTCGAGCAGGTTCTTCAGGCCCGTCTGGTAGTGGCTGTTGAGGTAGGCGAAGCGCAGCGTCTCATCGCAGGGCTGGCCGAAGGCGTCGGTGTGCCGCTCCAGCACGATGCGGTCCTGGGTCAGCGTGCCGGTCTTGTCGGTGCACAGCACGTCCATGGCACCGAAGTTCTGGATGGCGTCCAGCCGCTTGACCACGACCTTGCGGCGCGACAGCACCACGGCGCCCTTGGCCAGGGTGGAGGTCACGATCATGGGCAGCATCTCGGGCGTCAGGCCCACGGCCACGGACAGCGCGAACAGGAAGGCCTCGGCCCAGTCGCCCTTGGTGTAGCCGTTGATGAACAGCACCACGGGGACCATCACGGCCGCAAAGCGGATCAGCAGCCAGCTGACGCTGTTGACCCCGGTCTCGAAGGCCGTGGGCGCGCGGTCGTTGGAGGTCACCCGCGTGGCAATGGTGCCGAAGTAGCTGCGGTTGCCCGTGGCCAGCACCACGGCCAGCGCCGTGCCCGAGACCACGTTGGTGCCCATGAACAGCAGGTTGCTGGCATCCAGCACGCCGGTGCCATTCGATGCACTGGCGTCGGCGCGCTTTTCCACGGGCAGGGATTCGCCGGTCATGGCGGACTGGCTCACGAACAGGTCCTTGGCGCTGAGCACGCGGCAGTCGGCAGGAATCATGTCCCCGGCCGACAGCACCACGAAATCGCCGGGCACGACCTCGCGCAGCGGCACCTCGTAGCGGCGCGCCTGCTGGCCGAAGCCGCTGTGCGGGGCGTCTGCGGAGTCGGCATCTGCAGGAGCCGCGGGGCCGCCATTGCGGCGCAGCACCGTGGCCGTGCTGCTGACCATGGCCTTGAGCCGCGCGGCGGCGCGGTTGGAGCGGCCTTCCTGCACAAAGCGCAGCAGCGTGGACAGCAGCACCATGGAGGCGATGACGACCGTGGCCTTCATGTCCTCCGTGGCGTAGGAGACCACGGCCAGCAGCGTCAGCAGCAGGTTGAAGGGATTGCGGTAGCAGTACCACAGGTGCAGCCAGCCGGGCAGCGGCTTTTCGTGCTCGACCTCGTTGGGGCCGAGACGCGTGAGCGCGGCGCGGGCCTGCTCGCGGGTCAGGCCGTCCTCGCTGGAGCCGGTGCGCGCCAGCACGGCGGCAATGTCGTCGCGCGAGGCGCGCAGCAGCTCGCGCGTGAGGGTCGGCGATACCGAGCGCGAGTGGTGCACGGCCGTGCCCGAGGGCAGGGCATTGCGCCGGAACAGCCCCAGGGCATGGCGGCTGCGCAGAAACGCCTGGAACAGGTGCTTGAGGCTTTTCATGGTGACCTCCCTGGCGGCTCAGGCCTGGCTCGAACGAAGGGTGGCGCGCAGCCAGTGCCAGTTGCGCTGGCAGGCGCACAGCAGGCGGCGGCGCAGCGGCGGGCGGGTCACGGTGGCCGACTGCAGCCATTGGCGCCGGGCATGGGCAGGCAGGTGGCGGTAGACCTCAGCGCGCTCCTGCGCCGCCAGCAGGGACAGAACGTCGGCCTGCTGGCGCTGCGTGAGCGCCACGAGGGCATGGGCGAAGAGATCGGGGCCGTGTTGCTGCAGCAGGGCGTGCAGTTGTCCGGTGTGGCGTGCCGCAATGGCGGCTTGCAGGGCCAGCTGCAGGGTGCTGGCGCGGGAGGTGTGGCTGGCGCGTGCGGAGACGGGTGCTGTGGCGGGCGTGGTTGCCGGCGTGGTGCGCAGCGCGGTGATGACGTGTTGCATGGCGGGCTTCTTTCGTTGCGGCGGAAGAAGCCCGGCATCTGTCCATCAATGGACGTGCGCGGGTCTCCCGACCGGGGCCTTGGGATGAGGCGGAAGGGCCGCAGGCATGTGCGGCCGGACCGTATCGGAGGGGTCAGGGCAAGATCGACTCGGATCGGGGTCCATGGGGGAGCTCCTTTCTGACGAGGGGACGGACAAGGCGCGGCGCGCGCTCAGCGCGGCTGCAGGCTCAGAAAGCTGCGGATGCGGTGCGTGGGCCAGTGGGTCTGCAGGTCCAGGTGCATGGCGTGCTCCATGGCCGAAGGGGCCTGGGCTTGCATCTGTGCCTGTGCCTTGGCCTGCATTGCTGCCTGGGAGGCAGCCACGCGCGTGCCGGTGGCGCCGGGGCAGGGCGCGGCAGTGGCAGGCTGCAGGCGTTGCATTGCGGGGCGGACGAACGGTGTGGACATGGCTTTCTCCTTGGCGAACCAGGAAGACCGCCGTAGGCAGGGCCGTCAAGCAGCGTGGGCCGGGCGCTGCTCGATGGCAGACACACGGGCACGCGGTCAGTGATCAACAGCCATTGGAATCTTCGGTGCAGGAGCGGCGTGCCTGATGCAGGCCAAGCGCCACTGCAGCGCCGGGCGGCGCGAAGATCCAAGGGGAAACGCAGCAATGGATGGAAGCCGACCGACATGGCCGCTCCCATCACAGGAGTCGGTCAGTCAGCCAGCAGCGAAGCCATTGCGGCGCGCTGTTTGTCACTGGTTGAACTGGCACTGTCCACGGAGGACTCCTGAAAATGCGATCCCTCGATTGTGCCTTGCGAGCTGCTTCGGGTCAACCCTGATGTCGATGCGCCACGGTCCAGCCAGCCCTGCACGATCAGCAGTTGCGCCGCGTAGTAGGTGGACAGCACGCCGGCTTGCGCGCCGTCGAAGGGCTGCACAAATCGGTTGATGGCCAGCAGCGAGTCGCTGGCCATGAAGAAGCAGGCGCCGATGGCCACGGTCCAGGCGGGCTGGCCGCCCAGGTGCCGCGCGCGGCCCAGGGCCTGCGCCGCCATCAGCGCAATGACCAGCACATAGGCGGCCACGGGCAGGCGCAGCGCGGCGGGCAGGCCGCCCTGCCAGAGCACGGCATACATGCCCGCGCCCAGGGCCAGCGTGGCGGCCAGCGAGGGCCGGTGTACAAACCAGGGCGCGTCCTGGCGCAGCAGCACGATATAGGCCAGGTGGGCCAGCAGAAAGCTGGCCAGGCCCGGGATGAACAGATCGGGCAGCATCAGGAACACGTCGCCCGCCAGGGATGCCGCCAGTGCCGCGGCCAGCCAGCAGGCGCCGCGCGCGGGTTTCGCCAGTGCCGAGAAGGCCGTGCTGCCGCGCCACAGCTGCATGACGGCGATCAGCGCAAAGACCATGGTCAGCGGCTTGAACAGCCAGTGCCAGTGCAGCATGTCCAGCACGCTGGTGGCGGTGGCGGTGGCCAGCGCGCCGGCCTCGATGGCCAGGGCCACCCACAGGCTGATGCGCCCCTGCATGGCCGCGCCCAGTGCCCACTGGCAGGCCAGCAGCACGCCAAACCACAGCGCATTGCGCGCCGTCGAGGACTGGTCGGCATGCCACAGAAACAGCGACACCCCGGCGATCAGCGCCACGAACTGCAGGCCTGCAAACCAGCGCAGGCCGCGTTCCATCCCCGGTGCGTAGAGCACGCGGTGCGCGTCCAGGTCGAAGGCCGGCCTGGGAAAGCGCTGCGCCACATCGGCAGGGCGCCATCCGGGCGGCTTGAGCCAGACGCGCAGCTTGTCGCCACAGCGCCGCGCATGCCAGCTGTCATGGATGAGTTGCCGGTACACCACGGCGTTGGCCCACAGCGGATCCCAGCTTTGCAGCAGGCCGCGCGTGCCGTAGACACAGGGCTCGCTGTCGTCCTCGGGCTTGAAGGTGCCGAACAGGCGGTCCCAGACGATGAGGATGCCGCCGTAGTTCCTGTCCAGGTAGCAGTCATTGACGGCGTGGTGCACGCGGTGGTTGCTGGGCGCGCAGAACCAGCGGTCGAACCAGCCCAGGCGCCGCACCTGCTCGGTATGGACCCAGAACTGGTAGAGCAGATCGATCAGGCCCACGATGGCAAACACCAGCGGCGGCACGCCGGCCAGCGCCATGGGCAGGTAGAACAGCCAGCCCAGCAGCGCGCCCGAGCTGGTCTGGCGCAGCGCCGTCGACAGGTTGTAGTCCTGGCTCTGGTGGTGCACGGCGTGGGCTGCCCACAGCACGGCCACCTCATGGCCCATGCGGTGCAGCCAGTAATAGCAAAAGTCGTAGAGCAGCAGGGCCAGCAGCCAGCCGGGAATGCTGGTCCAGAAGGCGTCGTTGCGCCACAGCGCCACATGATCGAAGGCCAGTGTGTACAGACCTATGCGCAGCAGCTGGGTGAAGACGGCGCTGGTCTGGCTGAGCATGCCCAGGCTGATGGAGCTGACGGCATCGGCCAGCCGGTAGGCATTGCGCCCGCGCCACAGGCTCACGCCCCATTCCAGCGCGATCAGCAGCAAAAAGGCCGGCGTGGCGAAGACGATGATTTGGCTGGGTGAGGGCATCATGACCTGCCAATTCTGGACAGGGCCGTTGTGCGGCGCCTTAGGCGTGAACCCTAGGACACGGAATCACAAGGGTTGAAACGGATTGCAATAAATGGGGCTTCATGGCAAGCGCATGGCAGGAAAATTGCGCCCTATGGCAGAATCGCCCGCTTTCCACGCGCTGGATGTGCTTGCCCTGCAGGCCATCGCCAGCCCGCACCGCCTTTGCCGGCATGCGCCTTGCATGCCCAAGCCCCATGCCCTTGTCCCGCCGCTCCCTGCTATCGGCTGCCGCCTCACTGGCTGCGGCCCTTGCCGCTGCACCCGCCGCCCATGCCGCGCCGGGCGCGGGCAAGCCCTGGCCGGCAGCCGGGCCCATCACCCTGATCGTGCCCTTTGGCGCGGGCAGCGATGTGGACGCCACGGCGCGGCTGATCGCCGAAAAGCTGGGTGCGCGGCTGCACCAGTCGGTGGTGGTGGACAACGTGCCGGCCTCGGGTGGCGTGCTGGGCGTGAGCAAGGTGGCGCGCTCGCACGCCGATGGCTATACGCTGCTGCTGGGCTTTGACGGGCCGGTGAGCATTGCGCAACTGGTGAACTCCTCCGTGCGCTATGACGCCGAGCGTGATCTGGCTCCCGTGGGCCTGACTACGGTGGCGCCCATGGTGATCGTGGCCCGCCCGGGCCTGCCGGTGCACAACCTCAACGAGCTGATCAGCATGGCCCGCGCCCGGCCCGGCGCGCTGACCTATGCCACGCCGGGCGTGGGCACGGTGCTGCACCTGGCCATGGAGCGGCTGCAGGAGCGCGCCCGCATCCGCCTGGTCCATGTGCCCTATCGCGGCGTGGCCCAGGTGACCAGCGAGGTCATGGGCGGCCAGGTCGATCTGGGCATTCTGATGACCACCGGCGCCACGCCGCTGGTGCAGCAGAAAAAGCTGGAAGGCGTGGGCGTGACCTCGGCACAGCGCATCGACGTGATTCCCGAGGTGATGAGCTTTGCGGAGGCGCCTGATCTCAAGGGCTTCGAGCTGGAAGCCTGGACCGGCCTGTTCGCCCCCGCCCGCACGCCCGAGCCCGTGGTCAGCCGCTTGGCCGCCGAACTGGCCGAGGTGCTGAAGCTGCCCGAGGTCCGCAAGCGCCTGCAGGACAGTGGCGCCACGCCCGGCTCGGGCACGCCGGCCACGTTCGCCCAATTCCTGAAGAAGGAAAAGGCGAGCTACACGCAGATCGTCAAGTCCGCCAATATCCAGGTGGAATAGGCCGCGCTGGCAGTCAGCGGGTGACCGCTTTTTTCCATTGAATGAAGACAGGGCCGGTGAAATCGGCGGCATTGTCTGCAGTCGCCTTTGTGCGCCGAGTGCTACGTATTGGTGTGTGAAATCTGTTACCCTCCGCTTACATTTTTAAGGGGGCGGTGTGGGGGTGGAGAAAATCATGCGCCGGGCCATGGCATGGCTCTGGCTTTTTGCGCTTGCCGCGTCGGGCGCTGCAATGGCCGAGGACCGGCCCAATGTCACTTTTGCGGGAGTCGCCTATTCGGGCGACGCCAGTTCGCAGCAGCAGCGATTCCCTTATTCAAAGCAGTATGAGAGCCACCTGAAGGCCGCCGGACACAGTGCCTATGCGCGGGCACTGGCATTCGTGCAGCAGGCGCCTGCACAGCATCTGCAGATATCCACCAATCCCATCGATGAGCTCAAGGGGCGCGACCAGGCGCTGGTGGTTTCTCTGGTGCTCAATTCCGAGACGGTCTCCGTGGAAAGCTTTGGCGGCGTGCGCAAGCTGTTCATCCTGATTCGTGGACAGGCCCTGTTTTTCGACTTCAAGTCCATGACGGCGGTGCGTTCGTATCCGCTCAGCTTTGCCTTCATCGACAACCTGCGCCACGAGCCGTCGCAAGAGGAAATCATGGAGCGCGTGACCAAGGTATACGAAGGCGCGGGAGGCAAGCCCGGCATCTTCGGCCGTTTTGCCCAGGTGCTGGCCACGGCCACCGTGCCCTCGCAGACGCCGCGTTTCCTGCAGGTCACCGATATCCAGATTCCCGCCGCCATGGCCGAGATGCTGCCCGGCTATCTGCAGGACCCGCAGGTGCACAAGACCTGGGCCGCCGATATCGTGGGCGAGGCCATTTCCAGCCGCATTGGTGTGCCCATCATTCCTTTTGCCATGGGCTATGCCGTGGGCAATGTGATGCGCATGCAGGTGCTTGACGGAGAGGTCTACACGCTGCAACTGCCCAGTGCCGACTACGCCATCAGCGTCGATTTCAAGGGATTCAAGAAGCTCAAGTTCAAGGAATCCAGCGCCGGCACCAGCTATGTCTACGGCACCTTTGCCGATATGCGCATCCAGGAACCCAATGGGCCGGTGTTTCTCGGCGCCTCGCTGAAGAACGCGGAAGTGAAGGTGGTGCCTTCCACGCAAACCCATGTCGATGATTTTCCGGCGTTCTATGACTCGCTCAACGGCCTTTTCGTGAAGCTGGCCGAGACGGTGGCGGCTGGACGGGGCAATGACTGGCTCAAGTCGGCTGCTGCCGAGAGCGACATCGAAGCGCAAATTGTCAAAACAAAAGACCTGATGAATCTATGCAAGTAATCCAGAAAATCCTCCTGTGCCTTTCCATGGCGCTGTTCGCGGCCGGTGCGGGCGCGCAGGTGCAGCAGGCACGCGGCAAGGCCTCGGTCAGCTACCAGGATTCAAAGGTCAGCCCGCAGGACAAGGAGCGTGCGCTGATGGCGGCCCAGCTCAAGGCCGTGGAGTTCTACTACGCCGAAGCGGGCCAGTCGGAGGCCGAGAATTTCGACGCCGTGCGCGACAAGATCCTGGCCAACCCCGATCGCTACATCCTTGAGCACACCGTGCTCAGCGAAGAGGACAACGCCGACAGAAAGCAGTACACGGTCTCCGTGCGCGTGGCGCTGAACGTGGCCAATCTGCGCAATGCCGTCAAGGCCAACTCTGCTGTGGCCAGGGGCGGTCCCGCAGGCCGGTCGCCGCTGGCCTTCATGTTCGTCTCGCGCCAGGTGGCCACGACCAAGTCCTTCGATGACCGCGTCTACAAGCGCGTGGACGAGACCGAGGACGTCAAGGCCCAGGTCAGCGCTTCCGAAAAGGGCAGCGAGGGTGAATCCATCCGTGGCGGACGCATCAGCACGAATGCCTCCACGGCGACCTCGGGCACCGCCTCGGTCAAGAGCAGCCGCACTTCCGAGACCGGCGGCAGCACGACGCGACGCTCGGCCGAGTCCACCTGGCGCGTGATCCCCAGCGCCAACCTGTCCCAGGTCTTTTCCTCCAACTTCGCCAAGGCCGGCTTCAAGGTGTCAGAGGCAGCCATGGTGGAGCCCTACACGGGCGGTCACTTCAAGGTCGCGGCCGTGGAGAACGACTACAAGAGCGGCATGGACCTGCAGCCCTCGACCCTGGCGGCCATGGTGGCCGGCATGCGCACGGCGCAGATTCCCTACATCGCCCTGGGCACGCTGGATGTGGGCATGGGCGAGCCCGATCCCCAGACCGGCCTGATGCGCGTGAGCGTGACGGTCAACGCCAAGATCCTGGACATCGCCCAGACCATTCCCGACACGATTGCCGCCGTCGGCCCGGTGCTGTACGCGGGCATGGGCCCGTCCGAGGATGAGGCGCGCAACAACGCGCTGAAGCTGGCCGCCAACAACGCGGCCCGCGATCTCACCAGCCAGGTCACCAATCTGGGCCTGCGCTGAGCGCTGCGGCTTCCAAGGTCCGGCTGCCATGCAGCCGGACCTTTTTTCCGTTCTTTCGCTTTCCTCGCTTTCCACGTTTTCCACGCTTACCTCGTTTTTATCTTCGCCGTCCGCGTTCACGGACTGCTGCAACCCGAGTCCATCTCCATGAAAAAGCTCTTCACCACCGTCGCCGTTGCCGCCGCCATGGCCAGCCCCGCCCTGACACAGGCCCAGTTCTCCATGCCCTCCATCCCGGGTGTCGGCAAGCTCATGGGCGGCAGCGGCTCTGCCGACGTGGCCGGCCAGGGCGACGCCCTGGTGCGCAGCTATGTGGGCGCCAGCAAGGAGGTGCTCAGCGCCAATGCCAAGATGGCCACGGCCCTGGGCCTGAAGGAGCAGGCCGCCAGCGCCGCCAGCACGGCGGACAGCCTGGGTGATGGCGCGACCATCGGCGCGCTGGGCGATGGCAACAAGGTGGTCTCGGACACCAGCGGCGCGATTGCCGAGTCCATGGCGAAGAAGCCCGTGCTCGATGCGGCCTCCAAGGCCACCTTCGCCGAGGGGCTGGTGCACCTGGTCAACGGCAGCGTGAAGTACGCCGGCATGGGCAAGGATGTGTCGGTCATGGGCAAGAGCCTGCAAAGCGCCAACCCCATGCAGCTGACCAAGCTCACCTCCGCGGCCTGGGTGGTGTCCAAGTTCCCCGGCTCGGCCTCCGACCTGTTCAGCACCGTGCAGACGGCCATTGCCTTCGCGCGGGCCAACGACATCGAGGTGCCGGCCAATGCGGCCGACGCCACGGCCGCGCTGGGCACGCTCAAGCTGTGATCCGGTACAGGCAAGGAGCACTTTCTATGCGTACCCGCATCATTGCGGCCGTCGTGGCTGCCTGCGCCGCCATGTCCGGCTGTGGCGACAAGCCGTCCGAGCAGCCCAGGACCGACGCGCCTGAACAACCCCAAAGCGTCGCCCCGCCCGTGCCCGACGTGGGCAGGCTGGAGACCGTCGAGGTCCAGGTCATCGGCCTGGGCCAGTCCCCTGGCGAAGCCATGGCGCAGGCGCTGCAGATGGCGCTGCTGCAGGTCAATGGCGCCGTGATCCAGTCCGCCTCGGTCACGGCCAGGTACGGCCTCGACGTGGCGCTGGGACAGGACGCCGCCTCGCTGCGCGCCAGCGCCTTCGCCGAGGTGGTCAAGCAGAAGTCCGGTGGCGTCATCCAGTCGGTCCAGGTGGTGGATCTGGAGGAACCCAAGCCCTGGGCCAAGCGCTACAAGTACACCATCAAGGCCAGCATCTCCAAGTTCAAGCCTTCGGCCGAGATGCAGAAGATCAAGGTCGTTGTGGGGCCGGTGCGCTTCGAGCAGGCCTCGCTGCCCATGGGCGACCGCAGCGTTTCCGCCGCCGAGGTGGGTGCAACGCTGAGGCAACGCATCAGCGACGCCCTGGTGCAGACAGGCCGCTTTGCCGTGCTGGACCGCGAATTCAGCCCCGAGATCGAGCAGGAACTGGCCATCATCGCCACGGGCCAGGCGCCCAGTGCCGAGCTGGCCAAGCTGTCCCAGGCCGCCAGCGCCGATCTGGTGTGGAGCGCCCGCGTCAGCAGCTTTGCCTACAACCGCCATGCCCGCCAGCTCAAGACCAGCGACCGCCAGCTGGTGAGCTACTCGGGCGGCTGGGCCCTGTCGCAGAAGCTGGTGAACGTGGCCACGCGCCAGGTCACGGCCTCGGATTCGCTGCGCGGCTCCGTCCCTTCCACGGCACCGACCACGCTGGGCGCGGGCGTGGATGGCAACAAGGTCATGACCGACATGAGCGATGCGCTCGTCGCCGGCGTGGTCAGCTCCATCCTGCAGCGCACCTTTCCGCTGACCGTGGTCGCCCGTGATGGCGAAAGCGTGGTACTGAGCCAGGGCGGCCAGGCCGTGAAGGAGGGCGCGCGCTACCAGGTGGTGGCCATGGGCAAGGAGATGAAGGACCCGCAGACCGGGCAAAGCCTGGGGCGCCTGGAGTCACCGTGCTGCGAACTGGTGGTCGATCGCGTGACCCCCAACCTCTCCTATGGCCACCTGGAGAACATGCGCGGCGGCATGGAAGACCTGCCACCGGGCGGGCTGCAGGTGCGTGAGGTGCTGAAGGCATCCGCCGCGCCCGTGCTGGCTGCACAGGCTGCATCAGGTGATATGGCCGCGGCCGCTGAGCCCCAGGCCGCACCGGCACGTGCTGCACAAGCGCCCGCAGCACGCCGCGCGGCATCGCCCGCCAAGGAGGCCGATGCCCCGGTCGGCAAGAAGGACGACGACAACTGGTAAGCGACAAGTGGCGGGGAGGTGCGCTGCGGCGCCCTTCCCCGTGCGGGTGCTTAGCTGAAAACCTCGTCGCGCGCACCGCCTTCCAGGTGCTGCACATCGCCCCAGCCGACCAGGCCCAGGCCCTGGGGCGTCCACAGCAGGCGGTTGATGGCCGCGTTGCCCAGCGCCCAGGTGCGTGGTGCCTGCACTTCCTGGTGCGTGGCCAGGCGGTAGAGCACATCCATCACGCCGCCATGCGCCACGATCACGATCTGCTCGCCGGGATGGCCACTGGCCAGCCGGTTCACCGTGGCCGAGATGCGGTCGCGCAGCATCAGCAGCGACTCGCCGCCGCCTGCGGGCACGAACTCGGGATCTCGCTTGCGCCAGCGCAGCGCATCCTCCGGGTGGGATGCCTCGATATCGTTGAAGGTCTGGCCCTCGAACCTGCCGAAGCAGCGCTCGCGCAGGCCCTTGTCGGCCGTCAGCGTCGCCCCCGTGCTTGCGGCCACGGCCTCGGCCGTGACATAGGCACGCAGAAGGTCGCTGCTGTAGATGGCGGCCACCGGCTCGCCCGCCAGGGCCTTGCCGGCCTGGGCGGCCTGCCAAAGTCCCATGTCGTTCAGAGGAATGTCCAGATGGCCCTGGATGCGGGCGTCCACATTCCAGGCGGTTTCTCCGTGGCGGATGGCAATGATGCGCGTGGCTTGCATGAGGGGCTGGCGTGGGGTGCTGCAAAAAGAGCAGGCATTGTCCCGCAAGCCAGGCAAGCCTGCATCGCGCGCCACCGTTGAAACTGGCACGGCCCAACTCAGGGACGCCGAGCAAGAGCCGCCTCGCGGCGCAGCCGCTCAGGGGGTCAGATCAGCGATTTAGCGTTGTTCAGCACGAAGTCGCAGGCCTTCTCCTTGAGGTCGCCCTTGAGCTTGTCGATGCTGAAGCTCTTGCCGTTGGAGCCGGTGACCAGGCCGCCCAGGCCGTTCTGGAATCCCGTGTCCTTGGGCTCTTCCTGCTTTTGCATGCCCAGCTTGCCCAGCAACTGGTCCTTGACCTGGGCCGCCTTGTCGGCATTGAGGTAGTTGTTTTTCATGCAGTAGGAGATGACGCCTGCCGCATTGCCGGCCGTGGCCGAGGGGCTCAGGCCCAGGGCGGACAGCGCGCCCGCACCGCCTGCCCCCGCACCCAGCATGCCGCCGAGGCCGGAGCCTTCGCTGCTGGCGGCGGCCTTGTCACCGCCAAGGCCCGAGGCCTGGCGCAGCGAGTCGCCCAGGCCCGACGCCTGGGCAGGCAGGGCGCCCAGGCCCAGCATGGCGCACAGCAGTGCGCTGGCAATGGATGTCTTCATGGATGCTTCCTTTCCGCGGCAACCCGCAGGCTCGATACAGGGCCTGAAATTAGCACGCCGTGCGGCGCAGACCTGTGCCCGATTGCAAACCTTTGCCAGAGCAGGCCGTGGCGGTCTTTCGCGTTTTCACTAGCTGTCAAAGCCGTTGGCCTGTCCATGATGGCCGCACGCCAATGGCGGGCCGCAGGCGGCGGTCTTGTTATTTGGAAATGGCTTTTAAGTATAAAAATCAATTCAACAAGCTGTAAAAGTTATTTACAGTGGGGCGCACCTATATGGCCCGCTTCTTGCGGCATCCGGGCTGCTGCGTCGCATGACCGCCGCCATTCCAATCAATCCACAGGGGAGCAGACAAATGATCATGAAGATTCTGGGCAGTTCTTTGCTGGCCGCAGGCCTGTTGACCTCGGCCGCGCTGGCCCAGGCCGAGACCGTGCGCTGGGCGCGCGGCTCCGATCCGACTTCGCTGGACCCGCATGCCTTCAACGTGGGCACCAATTTCGTGCTGCTGCACCAGATCTACGAAACCCTGGTCATCCGCTCGGCCGACGGCAAGCTGGTGCCCACGCTGGCCACCTCGTGGAAGATGACCTCCGACCCGTCGGTCTGGGAGTTCAAGCTGCGTCCCAACGTCAAGTTCCATGACGGCACGCCGTTCACGGCGCGCGACGTGGTCTTCTCGCTGAACCGCGCCAAGGGCGAGAACGCCCAGGTCAAGTCCCTGCTGTCCTCGATGGAGGAGGCCAAGGCCGTGGACGATCTCACGGTGCAGGTGAAGACCAAGGGGCCGAACCTGATCTTCCCCGACAACCTGACCAACCTCTTCATCATGAGCGAGAAGTGGTCCAAGGCCAACGGCGCCGAGACCACGCAGGACACGGCCAGCAAGACCGAGAACGGCGCCACGCGCGCGGCCAACGGCACGGGCGCCTATGTGCTGGCCAGCCGCGAGGTCGATTCGAAGACGGTGATGAAGCTCAATCCCGACTACTGGGGCAAGGGCCAGTTCCCGCTGCAGGTGACCGAGCTGATCTACCTGCCCATCAAGTCCCCGGCCACGCGCGTGGCGGCCCTGCTGTCGGGCGAGGTGGACTTCGCCCAGGACATTCCCGCGCAGGACGTGGCGCGCCTGAAGCAGGACAAGCGCCTGCGCATCAATGAAGGCCCCGAGAACCGCTCCATCTTCCTGGGGCTGAACGTGGGTGCGGCAGAGCTCAAGAGCAGCAACGTCAAGGGCAAGAATCCGCTGGCCGATCCCAAGGTGCGCCAGGCCATCGAGCTGGCCATCGACCGCGATGCGATCAAGCGCTCGGTGATGCGCGGCCTGTCGATTCCCACGGGCGTGATCGCGCCGTCGTTCGTCAATGGCTATGACAAGGCCTTCGCGGCCTATCCCAAGGCGGATGCCGCCAAGGCCAAGCAGCTGCTGGCCGAGGCGGGCTACCCCAACGGCTTCACCATCACGCTGAATACGCCCAATGACCGCTATGTGAACGACGAGGCCATTGCCACGGCGGTGGCGGGCTTCCTGGGCCGCATCGGCATCAAGACCGAAGTCTCGGCCCGGCCGATTGCCATGCACAGCGTGTCGCTGACCAAGGCGGACAGCGACTTCTACCTGTACGGCTGGGGCGTGCCCACCTATGACTCGGCCTACATCTTCGACTTCCTGGTGCACACGCGCGGCAAGGATAGCCGTGGCGCGCAGAACGCGACGCACTACAGCAATGCCGATGTGGATGCCAAGATCCTGTCCCTGTCCTCGGAGAGCGACAAGGCAAAGCGCGATGCCACCATCAAGAGCATCTGGGAGACCGTGCAAAAGGAGCGCTTCTACATTGCGCTGCATGACCAGGTGATCCACTTCGCGTCCGTGCCCCGGATCAATGTGCCCGTGCACCCGGACAACGCGCTGCACTTCAAGTTCGTCAAGTTCGAGAAGAAGTAAGCGCCGATGCTGGTCCATCTGCTGCGCCGGCTGGGCCAGTCCGCCCTGGTCCTGCTGGCCGTTTCCTTTGTCTCGTTCATGGTGTTCCGCCATATCGGCGATCCCACGATCAGCCTGCTGGGCGAGGACGCGACGGTTGCCGAGCGCGAGGCGCTGACGGAAAGCCTGGGCTTCAACAAGCCCGTGCCCCTGCAGTACCTGGGCTACGTGGGCAAGGTGCTGCAGGGCGACCTGGGCATCTCCTACCGGCTCAAGCGCCCCGTGACCGAGATCATTGCCGAGCGCCTGCCCGCCACGCTGGAGCTGGCGATGACGGCGGCTCTGTTCGCCCTGGTCATCGGCGTGGCGCTGGGCGTGTACACGGCCATACGGCGCGAGGGCTGGCTGAGCCGCTCGATCATGACGGTGTCGCTGGTGGGCGTGTCCCTGCCCACCTTCCTGATCGGCATCGCCCTGATCTACCTGTTTGCCGTGGAGCTGCGCTGGCTGCCGTCCTTCGGGCGCGGCGAGACGGTGAAGCTGGGCGGCTGGGAGACCGGGCTGCTGACGGCCTCGGGCTGGTCGGCGCTGATCCTGCCGGCCATCACGCTGGGCTTCTACAACATGACGCTGATCATGCGCCTGGTGCGCGCCGAGATGCTGGAGGTGCTGCGCGCCGACTACATGCGCTTCGGCCGTGCGCGCGGGCTGCGCGAGCGCGACCTGTACTTCGGCCATGCGCTGCGCAATACCCTGATTCCCGTGATCACCATCGCGGGCCTGCAGATCGGCTCGCTGATCGCCTTTGCCATCGTCACCGAGACCGTGTTCCAGTGGCCCGGCGTGGGCCTGCTGTTCATCTCCTCCATCCAGGGCGTGGACGTGCCGCTGATCGCCGCCTACCTGATGTTCATCGCGCTGCTGTACGTGGGCATCAACCTGCTCGTCGATTTCCTGTACGTGATCGTGGATCCCCGCTTGAGAAACCGATGACCGATTCCGCCAAACAAGCAATCCCTCCCACGGGCTGGCGCGCCAGCGACTCGCCGGTCAAGCGCGCCTTTGCACGCTCGCGCCTGGTGCAGGCGGCGGCGCTGGTGCTGGCGCTGATCGTGGCGGCCACGCTGCTGTCGCCCTGGCTGGCCTGGCAGAACCCCTTCGATCCGGCCAATCTGGACCTGATGGACGCCTTCACGCCGCCGGGCCAGGCGGGCACCAGCGGCACGCTGTACGCGCTGGGCTCGGACGACCAGGGCCGCGATGTGTGGAGCGCCATCCTCTACGGGCTGCGCATGTCGGTGCTGGTGGGCGTGTCGGCCGTGGGGCTGTCCCTGCTGATCGGTGTGCCGCTGGGCCTGGTCTGCGGCTATGCGGGCGGCTGGTTCGACACGCTGATGATGCGCATCGCCGATGTGCAGCTGACCTTTCCCGTGATCCTGGTGGCGCTGCTGGTCTTCGGCATCGCACGCGGCCTGCTGCCCGAGGGCTACCGCGACGACATGGCGGTCTTCGTGATCATCGTGGCCATCGGCCTGTCCGACTGGGTGCAGTACGCACGCACCGTGCGCGGCGCGGTGATGGTGGAAAAGCACAAGGACTACGTGCTGGCCGCCCAGCTCATTGGCCGCAGCCGCGTGGCCATCCTGGTGCGCCACATCCTGCCCAACCTGCTGGCGCCCATCCTGGTGATCGCCACCATCAGCTTCGCGCATGCCATCGTGGCCGAGTCCACGCTGTCCTACCTGGGCGTGGGCCTGCCGCCCACCCAGCCTTCGCTGGGCACGCTGATCCGCATCGGCCAGGGCTTCCTGTTCTCGGGCGAGTGGTGGATATTGCTGTTCCCCTCGCTGGTGCTGCTGGCGCTGGCGCTGTCCGTCAACCTCGTCGGCGACTGGCTGCGCGACGCACTGAACCCCAAGCTGCAATGAGCACGACACAAGAATCCGGGCAGCCCCCTGCACAGCCTGCGGTGCTGAGCGTTCGCGGCCTGTCCGTCACCTTCGACACCTACAAGGGCCCCGTGCAGGTGCTGGACGATGTGAGCTTCGACATCGCGCCCGGCGAGATCCTGGGCGTGGTGGGCGAGTCGGGCGCGGGCAAGTCCATGACGGGCGCCGCCGTGATCGGCCTGATCGAGCCGCCGGGCCGCATCTCGGCCGGCACGGTGCAGCTGCGCGGCGAGCGCATCGACACGCTGCGCGGCGAGGACCTGCGGCGCATACGCGGCCGGCGCATAGGCTCCATCTTCCAGGACCCGCTGACCAGCCTGAACCCGGTCTACACCGTGGGCTGGCACCTGGTGGAGACCATCCGCACGCATCTGCCCGTCTCCGAGAAGGAGGCCGAAGCCCGCGCGCTGGCCCTGCTCGAAGAGGTGGAGATCCCGCAGGCGCGCGAGCGCATGGCCCAGTATCCGCACCAGTTCTCGGGCGGCATGCGCCAGCGCGTGGCCATCGCCCTGGCGCTGTGCGCCGAGCCCGAGCTCATCATTGCCGACGAGCCCACCACGGCGCTGGACGTGTCCGTGCAGGCGCAGATCATTGCCCTGCTGCGCCGTGTGTGCAAGGAGCGCGGCGCGGCCGCCATGCTGATCACGCACGATATGGGCGTGATCGCCGAGACGGCCGACCGCGTCATGGTCATGTACCAGGGCCGCGTGCTGGAAACCGGCCCCGTGCGCCAGGTGCTGGACGCACCGCAGCAGCCCTACACCCAGGTGCTGATGGGCGCCATTCCCAGCGTGCACCACCGCGTGCAGCGCCTGCCCGTGCCCGAGGTGGGCGGCGGCCCGGCCGCGCCCGCCGTGCCCTGGCAGCCCAGGGCCGGAGCGCAGGAGCCCGCGGCTGCCCTGCTGGAGGTCAGGGATCTGTGCAAGGAGTTCGACCTGTCCAGCGGCTGGCTGGCCCGTCTGCTGGCGCGCGAGGACAAAAAAATCCTCAAGGCCGTGGACGGCGTCGGCTTTTCGATCCGCAGGGGCTCCACCTTCGGCCTGGTCGGCGAGTCCGGCTCGGGCAAATCCACGGTGGCGCGCATGGTGGCCGGGCTGACGCCCCCGACCAGCGGCACCGTGCTGTTCGACGGCGTGGACAAGTGGAGCCCGGCCGCCCAGACCGTGGCCATGCGCCGGCGCTTCCAGATGATCTTCCAGGACCCGTATGCCAGCCTGAACCCGCGCTGGACCGTGCAGGAACTGATTGCCGAGCCCCTGCAGGTGCTGGCCCTGACGGCCGGCAAGGACGAGACGGCCGAGCGCGTGCAGGAGGCGCTGCGCCGCGTGCGCATGAAGCCCGACGATGCGCGCAAGTACCCGCACCAGTTCTCGGGCGGGCAGCGCCAGCGCATCGCCATCGCGCGCGCCCTGGCCAGCCGGCCCGAATTCATCATCTGCGACGAGCCCACCTCGGCGCTGGACGTCTCGGTCCAGGCCCAGGTGCTCAACCTCATGCGCGACCTGCAGGAGGAGTTCGGCCTGACCTATCTGCTGATCAGCCACAACCTGGCTGTGATCCGCCACATGTGCGACGACATCGGCGTCATGCAGCGCGGCCGCTTGGTCGAGACCGGCGAGGCCGGCGCCGTGCTCGATGCACCGCAGCATGCATACACGCGCGCGCTGATGGCTGCCGTGCCTGATATGGAGCATGTGCACTGAGGCAAGTGCACTGCCATGGCCTGGCGTTCAGGTCGCGGCAACGACCCGCACGTCGAACCGGACCTGAAGCCAGTTCTTGATGGCGGCAAAGATCGCGGCAAGATTGTCCATGCTGGGGTTGCCTTTCGGCGATAGCATGCGGTGCAGGCTCTTGCTCGGTTTGTGCGTGAGGTCTGCCAGCGTCTCGAATCCCACCGTTGCGTTGACGAGATCGCGCAGGACGAGGCGTGCCGTTTCTGGCTCACCGCTCAGAAAAAGAGTGGCCGCCTCATCAAGCAGCGCCTGTGCGAAAGCAGGGTCGCGCTCAATGCGCTGAATGACCGTTTGTTTGAAATCGCGGGTGAGCGTCATGCCTTCGTTCCTTTTTTGGCATTGTCCGAGGGGCGTTGCTTCTTGCGAGCCTTGTATTCGCTGTGCAGGGCCACGGCTTCGTCGATGGCCTTCTGCTGGCCCTTTTTCGTGCTGCCCCCGAACAGGATGATCAATCTTTCCCCGTCCTTGGCGAGATAGATGCGGTAGCCCGGGCCCCAGTCGATCTTGTATTCGCCAATACCCCGGAACCATTCGATATTGGAGGTGTTGCCCAACTCCATGCGGGCCATGGCGACGGCCACCTTGGCGGCCGCCTGGCCATCCAGCCCGTTGAACCATGTCTGGTACGCGCTGCTGCCGTCTTCGCGGATGTACTCCTGGAGCTGGATTCGCATGGACTGGATGGTAACTTATGAGTTACCAGTGCTGCAAGGCGCTGTCCACATGACCTACAGCGTTCTCATGTTCCCAGGAACGAATGACAGCGATGGACCCAAAAAAGGCCTGCGGATGCAGGCCTTTGCTTTGGGTGCGCGATGGCTTACCGGGCGGGTGCTGGCGTGGCCGGTGTTGCCTGCGCCGCAGGTGCCGCCTGGGCCGGCGGCTGCGCCGGCGCGCCATCCTGCTGCACCGGTCCGATGGTGGTGCGCACCACGCGCGAGCCCTTGGGCGGGTTGGGGAAGCCGGTCAGGGCGGCGTCGAACAGGATGCCGAAGATGGCCGGGTCATCGGTCCACACATCCTGGCGCTGGGCCGAGGTCTCGTAGACGATCTGCTGCGTGGTGGCGTTGCGCATCACGATGCTGACGGCGCGGTAGTACTCCAGCGGCGGGCCGTCGAACATGAAGCTGCCGCCAAAGCCCATGCCCCAGCCGCGCCCGTAGCCCACGCCCCAACCCCAGCGCGGGCCGCCCCAGCGGTCGTAGTAGGGCCAGGCGGCGTAGTCGCGCGCATAGCGTGCGTCGGCACCGATCTGCACGATCAGGCTGGCCCGGGAGTCGTCGCGCTGCAGGCCCACGCGGCCCAGGGCCTGCTGGGCCTGGGATTCGATGGCCGCGAAGTGCGTCTGCGCCTCGCGTTGCGAGGGCAGCACTTCCAGGCGGTAGGTGGGCGGCGCGGGCAGGGCGCCCAGCGTGGAATAGCTCTGGACGGTGCTCTGGACTTCGCGCACGCTGGCGCAGCCCGTAAGCAAGGCCGTGGCCACGATGGCCAGGACATGGATGCAGCGCAGCTTCATGGTGTACTCCTTGGTCGAAAAAAGGCCCGTTTGCACGGGCCTTGGTTGGAGTGGGGCGATTGTTATAGGTTCAGCCGTCAGGACGACAGTTGTACCACCTGCAGGCCGGGCAGTGATGCGGAGACGGGCATCTCTTCATGGTCGAAGGCCATGTCGCCGTTGGGGTCGGCAATGCCGGTGGCCTTGGCGTTCTTGAAATCGTGCAGCTCGGGGTCCATCATGTGCGTGGTCACGATGTGGCCCATGGCGCGGAACATGCTTTCCACGCGGCCCGGGAATTTCTTGTCCCACTCGCGCAGCAGCTCGCCCACGGCCACGCGCTGCAGGCCGTCCTGGCTGCCGCAGAGGTTGCAGGGGATGATGGGGAAGTTCTGGTACTGGGCCCAGCGCACGGTGTCCTTCTCGGGCACGTAGCACAGCGGACGGATCACCACATGCTTGCCGTCGTCCGAGACCAGCTTCGGGGGCATGCCCTTCATGCGGCCGCCGTAGAACATGTTGAGCATCAGCGTCTGCACGATGTCGTCGCGGTGGTGGCCCAGGGCCACCTTGGTGCAGCCCAGCTCGTCGGCCACCTTGTACAGGATGGCGCGGCGCAGGCGCGAGCACAGGCCGCAGGTGGTCTTGCCCTCGGGCACCACGCGCTTGACCACGCTGTAGGTGTCCTGCGTTTCGATGTGGTAGTCCACGCCGATGCTCTTGAAGTACTCGGGCAGCACATGGTCGGGAAAACCGGGCTGCTTCTGGTCGAGGTTCACGGCCACCAGCTCGAACTTCACGGGCGCGCGCTTTTGCAGCTTGCGCAGCACGTCCAGCATCGTGTAGCTGTCCTTGCCGCCCGACATGCAGACCATGATCTTGTCGCCTTCCTCGATCATGTTGAAGTCGGTGATGGCGCGGCCCACCTCGCGGCACAGGCGCTTTTCCAGCTTGACCTGCTCGCGCTCGATCTTGATGCTGTTCTTGGGTTCCTCTAAATCGCAGGTAGCGATGTCAGAAAAATCTGGATTATTGAACATGGTGGGTATCCTTTAGTCAATCGCTTCATGAGGTTTTGCTGCTTCTCGAGGAATAGATTTTCGCTCACTAAGAACTATGGGCCATGGAAGCAGCAACGCCCAGCTACGGATGTGGGATAGGCCGGAAATTCCGGTGACTGGAAACTCTTCTGGGCTAGGAAGGTGGCGTGTGAGGAAAATACGATCCCACATCTGAGTGAAGACGCCAAAATTTCTATCGTAGTGATGCTCTTCAATCGAGTGGTGGATTCTGTGGTATGCAGGTGTGATAATGATTTTTTCCAGTATTCCGAATCTGAAAGATACATTCCAGTGCATGAATATTCCATTGAGTGACATTAATATGGCGACCCACAATGGCATATTCTTGGTACCTCCCATCAGGAATATCAGCGGAGCAGTGATGATGAAAAATCGAAAACCCTCTTCAAGCCAGTGATGGCGTCCTACTGTGGTAGCTGAGGTGTTGACATCCGAGTGATGCACCATGTGGTAGCGCCACAGAAATGGAATCTGGTGCTGTGCTCTATGTAGCCAGTAGTAAAGGAAGTCAAAAAATGCGATATATGCAATCCATAGCAGGATTTGTCTGATTGGAGTGTGAGCCCATTTTCTGGCTTGGAGTATATCTGTTGGAATATAAGCTTCCAAAAATGGAATAACGGAGCTGAGAGCCGTAGCTCCGATGGCTAAGCCTAGTGGTAGGTAAATAATATTGGAGAGAATGGTGGGCCAATGCGATTTCTTCCCAGGTTTTAGGATTTCAAGAAATGTGGCAACAGCAAGTACGGGCCACCATGCTTTCAGGGCAGATAGTACGTTATTAAAATCATTTAAGAAATCTGTAAGCATATCCATGGTGGCATTTTATTTGGTATTTGATTGGTTGCCATTTGGGAAGATTCTGAAAAATCGATCTGCAAGAAAATTCATCTGTCTTTGGTCGCTATCCCACACAGCGGCAGACAGCCATCACGCCATATGGGGGCATGAAACAACTACCATTGTCCGGTTTCGATGCGAATGGCCACTTCGCAGTCTTCAAAGATTTCCAGCTTGGCGATTTTCACGCGCACGCCCATCACGCCGGGCAGCTGCATCAGGCGCTGGGCCAGCTTGCCGATCAGGCTCTCCAGCAGGTTCACATGCTCGGCCGTGCATTCATCGATGATGATCTGGCGCACCTTGCGGTAGTCCAGCACATGCAGGATGTCGTCGTCGCGCGGCGCCAGCGGTTGGGTGCCCAGGCTCAGCTCGGCATCGACCTGGATGGGCTGGGGCATCTGTTTTTCGTGGGCGAGGATGCCCAGGTTGGCGTCGAAGCGCAAACCCGTGAGCGTCAGGATCTGTTGTCCGGTGGCGGAGTGCATGGGGAAAAGCCGTGGAGTGTTTGGGGTGGCGCGCGCGGGCGCCTACATCATGGAAAAGTCGCGCTCGAAGCGCTGCAGGTGCTGGCCGCCATCGACCAGCAAGGTGGTGCCGGTGATGGACTGGTTGTCCAGCGCAAAGCACACGGTGGCGGCCACGTCGGCCGCGCTGGACGAGCGGCCCAGCGGGCTGAGGCGGTGCAGCGACTCGAAGCGCTCCTGGCTCAGCATGTGGCTGGTCAGCGTCAGGCCCGGGGCCACGCCGACAACGCGCACGCGGGGGGCCAGCGCCAGCGCCAGCATGGTGCCGGCGGCCTCGAGAGCCGCCTTGGACAGCGTGTAGCTGAGGAAATCGGGGTTCTGGTTCCAGAGCTTCTGGTCCAGCATGTTGATCACGGCGCCGCTGGCATGCTCCTCGCCGGCCGCCACGCGGTCCTCGATATGGGCATGCAGCGCCTGGGCCAGCAGGATGGGCGCGCCGGTGTTGCTGCGCAGGTGGGCTTCCAGGGCCACGTAGCTGAAGCTGCCTGCATCGTCGTGCTCGAACAGCGAGGCATTGTTGACCACGGCATCCAGGTGGCCGAAGTGCGCCACGGCGCGCGGCACCAGGGAGCGCACCGAATCCTCGTTGAAGAAATCGGCATCCAGGGCGGCGCTGTCGCCGGCCAGTTCAGCGCAGGCGGCGGCCGTCTCCAGCGCCTCGTCGTGCGAGTCGCGGTAGTGCACGGCCACTTGCCAGCCGGCGCTGGCAAGCGCGAGCGCGATGTCGCGCCCCAGGCGGCGGGCCGCGCCGGTCACCAAAACGGTGCGTGTTCGGGCAGGTGTGGACATTCGAGGACAATGTACGGATCGTGACGACAGAACCCTCAATTTTAACGGCCGCCCTGCAATCCCGTGTTGCGCAAGAGATTGCGTCCTCTGGAGGCTGGCTGGCTTTCGACCGTTTCATGGCCCTGGCGCTGTACGAGCCGGGCCTGGGCTACTACGCCAATGACACCGCCAAGTTCGGGCTGATGCCATCGTCGGGCAGCGATTTCGTGACCGCGCCCGAGATGTCCCCGGTTTTCGGCCAGCTGCTGGCCGCCCAGGTGGCCGAGGCGCTGCAGCGCACGCATACCCGCGAAGTCTGGGAGTTTGGTGCCGGCACGGGCGCGCTGGCGCTGCAGGTGCTGGACGAGCTGGCCGCCCTGGGCGTGCGGCCTGACCGCTACACCATCGTCGATCTGTCGGGCACGCTGCGTGCGCGCCAGCAGCTCAGGCTGGTGAAGTACGAAGGACTGGTGCACTGGGCCGATGCCTTGCCCGAACGGCTCGAAGGCGTGGTCATCGGCAACGAGGTGCTGGACGCCATGCCCGTGCAGTTGCTGGTGCGCAAGGCAGGTGTCTGGCACGAGCGCGGCGTGGTGCTGCAGCCGGACGGCAGCCTGGGCTGGGAAGACCGGCCCACACAGCTGCGCCCGCCCATGGAGATCGAGGGCGAGCACGACTACCTGACCGAGATCCATCTGCAGGGCGAGGCCTTCATCCGCACGCTGGGCGAGCGCATGGCGCGGGGCGCTGCCTTCTTCATCGACTACGGCTTCGGCGAGTCCGAGTACTTCCACCCGCAGCGCCACATGGGCACCCTGGTCTGTCACCGCCTGCACAAGGTGGACGACGACCCGCTGGCCGAGGTCGGCCTCAAGGACATCACCGCCCACGTGAACTTCACGGGCACGGCCGTGGCCGCGCAGGAGGCGGGCTTCGAGGTGCTGGGCTATACCTCGCAGGCCCACTTCCTCATCAACTGCGGCCTGGGACCCAAGCTCGACGCCCTGGCCCAGGGCCCGCGCGCCATGGCCACCAAGCTGATGATGGAGCACGAGATGGGCGAGCTGTTCAAGGTCATCGGCCTGGCCAAGGGCGTGGAGCCCTGGGACGCCATGGGCTTTGTGCGCGGCGACCGCACGCACCGCCTGTAGCCGCCGGCCATAGCTCCTCCCCGGTCTCAGCGCTGGACGCTGCGGCCGTTGCTCACGTCGTAGGCCGTCTGGTCCTTGAGGTTGATGCGGTAGATCTCGCGCGTGACGTTGCCCGAGAAACCCAGCTCCACGATGGACAGGTTCTCGAACGTGGTCGTGAAGCCGCCGGGCAGGATGCGGTTCAGGCGCGCGGCCGTCTCGCCCATGGCGCGCTCGGTCTCGGGCGTGAAGGTGGCTTCGCTGTAGACCAGGGTGTTGTGCGGGTTGTGGCTGCGCACCTCCTTGCCTGCCTGCACCTGGTTGATGCCGCTGACGCCCACGCTTTGCACCATGGCCTTGGCCGAATCGTTCATGCGGGCATAGACGGGCCCCGTCACGCGTGGCAGCGGGCCGTCGCGCAGCGGTGCCATGGCGGCGGTGGCGCGGGTGTTGAAGTCCATCATGGCCTCGTAGGCCGGGCCGGACTTGACGATGCCCAGGTCCAGCCACCACGGCTTGCCGGCGCCCTTGGCGGCCTCGGTGGTGTAGAAATTCTTCAGGTGCACGTCCTGCAGCACGGGCGGCAATGCCGGCAGGGCGGCCAGCATCTTGCGCGGCGTGGACGGGTCGGCGCTGTGGATATGCACCACGGTGACATGGGGCAGGTTGAAGGTGTTGGCCTCGGCCACCAGCTTCAGGCGCAGCAACTGCTCGTGCACCACGGGCGTGACCTGGCTGTCCATGATGGCCGTGGCATCGGCCGGCAGACGGTAGACCAGGCCATAGGTGGCCTGGTGGGCGCGGAAATCGCTGCGCTGCAGGGCGCTGTTGTCGATGGCGCCCGACGCTGCGGCTGCCGTGGTGGGGGCCGGAGCGCTGGCGCAGGCCGCCAGCAGGGCGGCAGGCAGGAGGGCGAGAAGAAGGCGCCTGGATGTGTGTTGCATGGTGGGGTTGTCTTGTTGCGGCATGGAGCCATGGAAGAAGGGGGCGTGTCCCGAATGGTCCCGAAGCCTCCCGCCACGGGACTTTCCCAATGTAGGACGCCCATGTGTCCCGCCCATGACGCGCCGCCGCCGTACACTCGGCGCCATGATCCGCTGGCTCCTCGTCATCTTCCTGGCCCTGCTGCTGTTCAATGGCCTGCACGCCTGGCTGGAGCGCATAGGCCTGGGCCGCCTGCCGGGCGACTTCCGCTTTCGCCTGTTCGGCCGCGTGATTTTTCTGCCCATTGCCAGCACCGTGTTGCTCAGCGTGATTGCCGCCCTGATCGCCAAGCTGGTCTGAGCATGGCTTGAAGCACGGGCGCGCCGCCCGTATATGCAGGCATTGCCCCCTGACTTCCGAACAAGAGGCCGCCCATGTCCGACAAGCTGCATTTCGTCTGCCCCCATTGCCACACCACCAACCGCATTGCGGCCGACCAGCTCGGCAGCGCGCCTGACTGCGGCAGCTGCCACCAGCCGCTGGTCACCGGTCAGCCCGTGGCGCTGGATGCGCAAAGCTTTGCCAGGCATGTGGGGCGCAGCCAGGCGCCGGTGGTGGTCGATTTCTGGGCGCCCTGGTGCGGCCCCTGCCGCATGATGGCGCCGGCCTTCGAGCAGGCGGCGCAGGCGCTGGCGCCCGGCGTGCAGCTGGCCAAGCTCGATACCGAAGCCCATCCCCAGGCTGCCGCGCCCTGGAACATCCGCAGCATCCCGACCATGGTGGTGTTCAAGGAAGGACGCGAGATCGCCCGTGTCTCCGGCGCTTTGCCGGCCGGCGAGATCGTGCGCTGGGTGCGTTCGGTCGTCTGATTTCTCTGCGGGTCCCCAAGGCCGGGCGCCTTCAAGCCCGCCCTCAGGCCTGCACTTCGCCCGGCTGGTAGAAGCAATAGCCGCTGTTGCGCAGCGTCTTGACGGGTAGTTGCTGGCCGCTGGCCTCCTCCACCTTGCGGCGCAGCCGGCGCATCTGGGTGTCCAGGCGGCGCTGGTCGTAGACCAGGTAGTCGCCGCCCAGGGCCTGCACGATCTTTCGGCGGCTCACCTCGGTGCCTGCCTGGCCCATGAGGCACTGCAGCACCAGCAGGTCCTGCTGGGAGAGCGCCACCGGCGGGGCCGATGGGGGCAGCAGGCGGCTCGGACCCAGCTGCAACAGCCAGCGCGCCTGGCGCTGCTGCAGGCCCAGGCGGCGCACCAGCGCGGCCAGCGTGGCCTCCAGCTCGTCCAGATCACAGCCTTTGCCCAGATAGTGGTCGGCTCCGTTTTCCAGGCCGTCGATGCGGTTGGCGCTGGTGTTGTGCGCGCTGAACACGATGATGCCCAGTTGCTGACCCTGCTGGCGCAGGCGCTGGATCAGGGCCAGGCCGCTGCCATCGGGCAGGCCGATGTCGATGATGGCCAGGCGGTGGCGCCGGGCGTCGAAGTGGCGGTCGAACTCCTGCAGGCTGGCAACGCATTGCGGCGCGTAGCCCAGGCCCTCCAGGAATTCACCCAGTTCATGGCGCAGCACGGGCTCGTCTTCGAGCAGGATCACATCAAGCATGGGGGAAGGGGGCTGAGCGGCGAGGCCGGGAGGCTGGTGTACGCTGGCGGCCCTGTGGTGGACCTCCGATGCGATATTACCGTGCAACCCTCCTGCTGCTGGCCTGGCTGCTGTGTCCGCTGCTGACCCAGGCCCAGGCCCAGGCGCTCCTGCTGAACCCCGATGTGCCCATGCTGGAGACCGCCGGTCAGTGGCAGCGGCTCGATGACGCCGCTGGCCTGCTCGACGCCGGGCAGGCCGACGCCGCCCCCGGATGGCAGCCGCTGCCCGGTCACCTGAACGCCAGCTTCACGCAGGCGGCGGTCTGGCTGCGCATGCCGCTGCAGGTGGAGCAGCCCGGCAGCTGGATGCTGCTGCTGGGCAATGCCCTGCTGGACGAGGTGGAGGTCCACGTGCGCAGATCCGGTGGCCCCTGGCAGCTGCTGGGGCGCAGCGGCGAAGAAGTGCCGCGCCACGCCTGGCCGGTGGACTACCGCAGTCCGGCATTCCAGTTCGAGCCCCCTGCCGCCGGGTCTTACGAGTTGCTGGTGCGCCTGCGCGCGCGCAACGCGCTCGTCACCCGCATCGATCTGTGGCAGCGACTGGCGTTCGACAACCACACGCGGCGCGAGGCCCTTTCGTTCGGCCTGTATTTCGGGCTGTACCTGCTGTTGATCGGCGTGCAACTGGTGTTCTGGCTGGGCACGCGGGCCCCCTTGAGCGGCCTGTTCCTGGCCTATCTCAGCGTCTGCGTGCTCAATGAGGTGGTATCGCTGGGGCTGGTGCAGCAACTGACGGGACTGCCGGGGTTCTGGAGCGACCGCCTGCTGGGATGCGGCATCGCCGCTGCCCTGGCGATCTCCATGCAACTGGCCTGCAGGCAGCTGGACCTGGCGTCGCTGTATCCGCGGCTGGTGCGCCAGATCGTGCCGCTGCTGTGGCTGTTCAGCCTGTGCTGCATGCTGCTGGTGGTGTCGGGGCACTACGCGGCGGGCATGATCCCGGTGCAGGCCATGACCCTGCCGCTGACCCTGGGCTTTCTCGCGTTCGCCCTTTGGCTGTGGCGGCGCGGCCATGCCCCGGCACGGTTCTTCATGCTGGCGTTCGGCATCTTCTATGCCGGCGTGCTGATCTCTTTTCTGCGCAACCTGGGCTGGCTGCCCATGAACGCGCTGACCGCGCTGGTGTCCACGCATGCGTCCGCGCTGGGCACCATGGCGCACATGCTGCTGCTCAGCGGCTGGATCATCGGCGGATACGAGCACAGGCGCCGCGTTCGAGAGCGGGAGCAGGTGCTGCTGGAGGCCGAGCTTGTGCAGCGCCAGTTGCGCGAGAGTGAACTCAGCCAGGCGCTGGTGCTGGAGCGCAGGGTCCGCCAGGAGCAGCGCGACTTTGTCGCCATGGTCTCGCACGAACTGCGCACACCGCTGGCCATCATCCTGACCAGTGCGCAGCAACTGGCGCGCAATCTGGCGGCACCGCCCGACAAGACGCTGGCACGCAGCCGCAACATCCGCGAAGCCGCCCAGCGCCTGCTGGCCCTGGTGGACGACTGCCTGGCCGACGACCGCATGGCCGACCCCCAGCCCCATGCCGAGCCACGCCTGCAGCCCTGCGACCTGCATGCGCTGGTGGATGGCTTGTGCCTGGACTTTGCGCCCGGCCGCATCGTCTGCCACCTGGGCGGTGGCACGCAGCAATTGATCACAGATGCCGGCCTGCTGCGCATCGCGCTGCGCAATCTGCTGGCCAATGCAGACCGCCACACGCCCGAGGGCGAATCGGTCCGCCTGGACGTGACCAGGCAGGGTGAGGGTCTGGAGATCCAGGTCTCGAATCCCTCCGAGCCCATTGCCCAGGCAGACCAGGACCAGTTGTTCGAAAGGTATTACCGTGGCCGCAACGCCCAGCACCGGCCCGGCGCCGGGCTGGGGCTGTACCTGGTGCGGCGCATCGCCGAGCGGCTGGGCGGCAGCGTGGCCTTGTTGACGGCAGGGGGCGAGCAGCCCGTGTGCCTGCGACTGGTCCTGCCCGTGGCGCGAGCCTGATTCCCGTGTGTGGTGGCCTTTGCGCTCAGGCCGCCTGCGCCAGCCAATCGGCCACGGCCTGGGCGCGGGCTGCCTGCACGGCCTCGCCTATGGCCTTGCCCTGTTTGCCGCGCGCGGCGGCCTGGGCCGCGATGTCCGAGGTGGAGATGGACAGCGCGGCAGCCAGCGCATCGCGCAGGCGGGCGCGCTGGGGGTAGGGCCGGTCCTCGAAACCCAGGCGCCCCCGCGCGTCGCATTCACAGGCCGCAAGGGCCTGTTCGAAGCGCGCGGGCTTGCGGATGGCGTCGCAGCGCTCCAGCAGGCGCACGATGGCGGCGCCGTTGAGCTCGCCGCTGCGGTGGATGTTGCCGTGCTCGCGCGCCACCACGTCGCCCAGTTCGCGGCAGTCGGTGGGCACGCGCAGCCGCTCGCCCACTTTTTCGGCCAGGCGGGCGCTGCGGTGCTCGTGTCCTATGTGGCGCGGCAGCACATCGGCCGGGGTCGTGCCCTTGCCCAGGTCGTGCACCAGGCAGGCGTAGCGCACGGGCAGCGGGGTGTCCAGCTGCGCGGCCATGTCCAGCACCATCATGGCGTGCACGCCGGTATCGACCTCGGGGTGGTATTCGGCGCGCTGGGGCACGCCCCACAGGCGCTCCAGCTCGGGCAGCAGCACGGCCAGCGCACCGCATTCGCGCAGCAGCTCGAACATGCGCGAGGGCTGGCGCTCCATCAGGCCCCGGCTGATCTCCTGCCAGACGCGTTCGGGCACCAGGGCATCCACCTCACCGGCGGCCACCATCTCTTGCATCAGGGCCATGGTTTCCGGCGCCACCGTGAATTCGTGGAACCGAGCCGCAAAGCGCGCCACGCGCAGGATGCGCACCGGGTCTTCGCGAAAGGCGTCGGTCACATGGCGCAGCACCCGGGCCTGCAGGTCGGCCTGGCCGCCGTAGGGATCGTCGATGGCGCCTTTGCCATCCCAGTCCGGGGGGGCGGCCATGGCGTTGATGGTCAGGTCGCGCCGGGCCAGGTCCTGCTCCAGCGTGACGTCGGGCGCCGCCTGGACGACGAAGCCGCGGTAGCCCGGCCCGCTCTTGCGCTCGGTGCGCGCCAGGGCGTACTCCTCGTGGGTTTCGGGATGCAGGAAGACGGGGAAGTCCCGTCCCACGGGCATGAAGCCGCGCTCGGCCATCTGCTCGGGCGTGGCGCCGACCACGACCCAGTCGCGGTCATGCACGGCCCGCCCCAGAAGGCGGTCGCGCACCGCGCCGCCCACCATGTACACCTGAAATTCACTCATCCCGCAATGGTACGGCCTGGGCGGTGACATGATGGCGGGCTGCACCGGGCGCCGAGGGGCGCCGCATGCCCATTTTCCATTTGGAGACAAAACCATGGCTTGGTCCTTTCGACCGCGTGTTCCCGCCCTGATCCTGGGCCTGGCGGCTGCCGGCCTGCTGTCCGCAGCCAGCGCCGCACCGCTGGCCGATACCACCCGGCAGGCGGCCCGTGCCAGCCTGCATGAATGGGTCGAGGTGCTGGCCCTGCCCAACGACGCCAATGTGCCGGCCGACATCCAGAAGAACGTGGCCTGGTTTGCCAAGGCCTTCGAGCGGCGGGGCTTCGAGGTACGGCAACTGGCCAATGGCGACAAGCCCATGCTCATGGCCACGCTGCCGTCGGCTGGGCCCGGGCGCAAGACCGTGCTGTTCTACGCCCACCTTGACGGCCAGGCCGTCAAGCCCGAGGAGTGGCAGCAGGCCAGCCCCTGGCAGGCCACGCTCAAGCAGCGCCAGCCGGACGGCCGCTGGGCCGCGCTGCCGCTGGAGCAGCTGTACGGCGAGCAGCCCGATCCGCAGTGGCGCGTGTTTGCGCGCTCGTCCTCGGACGACAAGGCGCCCATCGTCATGCTGCTGGCGGCGCTGGATGCGCTCAAGGCCCAGGGCAAGCAGCCGGGCGTGGACATCAAGGTGCTGCTGGATTCCGAAGAGGAAAAGGGCTCTCCCACGCTGGGCCGCGTGATCGGCGAGAACCTGGGTGCGCTGAAGTCCGATGCCATGGTGGTGCTCGACGGTCCCATGCACGCCAGCAACCGGCCCACCCTGGTGTTCGGCAACCGGGGCATTGCCCAGGCCACGCTCACTGTCTATGGCGCCAGCCAGGAACTGCACAGCGGCCACTACGGCAACTACGCGGCCAATCCGGCCCAGACCCTGGCGCGCCTGCTGGCCAGCATGAAGGGCGATGACGGCAAGGTGCTGATCCAGGGCTACTACGACGGCATCGAGTTCGATGCGCAGGCACGCGAGGTGATGCAGGCCGTGCCCGACGACGAGGCGGCCCTGCGCAAGCGCCTGGGCATTGCGAAGGCCGAGACCGTGGGACGCAACTACCAGGAGGCCATGCAGTACCCCTCGCTGAACGTGCGCGGCCTGCAAAGCGCCGAGGTGGGCAGCAAGGCGCGTACCGTCGTGCCCTCCGTGGCCGTGGCCGAGATCGACATGCGCACCGTGCCCGAGACGCCTCCCCAGCGGCTGGAGAAACTGTTGCGCGCCCATATCGAGGCGCAGGGCTTCCATCTGGTCGATGGCCCGCTCACGGCCGAGCAGCGTGCCAGCCACCCCAGGCTCGCCACCCTCAAGCTGGGCGGTGTATCAGCCTCCGGCTCTGCCGTTCGCACACCGTTGGACGCCCCTGTCGGCCAGTGGCTGCGCAAGGGCATGAACAAGGCCTGGGACAGCGACCCGGTGCAGATCCGCATGATGGGCGGCACCGTGCCCACGGGCGCCGCCGTGCAGGCGCTGAAGATCCCCTTCGTCATCCTGCCCCTGGTCAATGCCGACAACAACCAGCACAGCTTTGACGAGAACATGCGCCTGGGCAACTACTTCGATGGCGTGCACAGCCTGGTGCATCTGCTGGCCGAGCCGTTCTGACAGGCGGCAGACTGGCAGCAGACAGGCGGCACTCAGCCCGCCGCAGCCGTGCGGTACGGCTCCTCGAACGGCCGGAAATCATGCTCGGCCAGTGCGCCCTGCACCCAGTCCTGCACGCCCGGCAGGGCGCGCACGCGGCGCACATAGGCGTCGATGGCCGGTGCCACGGGCAGCTCATAGGTCGCCAGGCGCATGCAAACGGGGGCGAAGAAGGCATCGACGATGCTGAACTGGTCGTACAGCATGGGGCCGCTGGCCGTGGACAGCAGCGGTTGCCACAGCTCGGACAGGTGCTGCACATCGTCGCGCAGTGCGACGTTCTCTGCCCATAGCCGCGCGCCGACCTCGGGCAGCTGGGCCTCGATGTTCATCGGGCACAGCGAGCGCAGGGCGCCGAAGCCGCTGTGCATCTCGGCGCAGAGGCTGCGCGCGCGGGCGCGGTTCAGCGCCAGCGTGGGCCACAGGTGCTTTTCAGGGAATTTCTCGGCCAGGTACTCGCAGATGGCCAGGCTGTCCCAGATGGCCATGCCTTCATCCATGAGCACGGGCACGCGGCCCGAGGGCGAGAGCGCGCGGGCGCGCTGCTTGAAGGCGGACTGCTCCTCGAAGCTGTCAAAGCGCAGCATGACCTCTTCGAAAGCGATGCCGGCCTGGCGCATCAGCACCCAGGGGCGCATGGACCAGGACGAATAATTCTTGTTGCCGATATAGAGCGTGAGCATGGCCGCAACCTCCGCGATAGGCCCTACAGCTTAGCAAGCATGGCAGGAAAACCCATGTAGGAGCCGGGCGCTGCCTGGGCGCGCTCTAATGCGTGCCATGCAAAACGATAGCTCTTCTCCCCAGGCGCCAGCGGCGCGCCACACGGCTGCGCTGGTCCTGTTTTCCGGCGGCCAGGATTCGACCACCTGCCTGGCGCAGGCGCTGTCCCTGTACGAGCGCGTCGAGACCCTCGGTTTTGACTACGGCCAGCGCCACAGCGTGGAAATGCAGGTACGCCAGCAGGTGCGCGAGCGGCTGTCCAGGGACTTTCCCCAATGGGCACCGCGCCTGGGCGATGACCATGTCCTCTCGCTGGACGTGCTGCAACAGATCGGCGGCTCCTCTCTGACCGAGGACGTGGCCTTCGCCATGCAGGCCGACGGCCTGCCCAACACCTTCGTGCCCGGCCGCAACCTGCTGTTCCTGACCCTGGCCGGCGCGCTGGCCTACCGGCGCGGCCTGTCGGTGATCGTCACCGGCGTCTGCGAGACCGACTACTCCGGCTACCCCGACTGCCGGGACGACACCATGAAGGCCATGCAGCTCGCCCTGAACCTGGGCCTGGAGCGGCGCCTGCGCATCGAAACGCCCCTGATGTGGATAGACAAGGCCCAAACCTGGCAAATGGCCCACGACCTGGGTGGCGACACCCTGGTGGACCTCATCCAGCGCGACACCCACACCTGCTACCAGGGCACGCGCGAGACGCTGCACGACTGGGGCTACGGCTGCGGCACCTGCCCCGCCTGCGACCTGCGAGCCCGCGGCTGGCATCAATGGCAGGCGCAGCGCGAGACAGCAAACTAAAGAAGCACAGCGCTAAAAACCGGCGCGGCCAAAAGCGAGGGACACCGAGCAAGGGCCGCCCCGCAGTGAGGGTGTCGTCCCCCTCCCCCGCGAAGCGGGCAGAGAGGGGGAAGGCGCGCAGCGCCTCAGGGGGTGCTTATTCTACACCGGCCAGACGACCCCGTGGTCGTTCAAGATGGCGTCCAGCGGCAGGTCATGCGGCTCGGGCTCGAACTCGTCCACATAGCCGCAGCCGTAGCCCAGGCCCACGGTGAAGGGCTTGGGCTGCAGTTCGGCCAGGGTGCGGTCGTAGAAACCCCCGCCATAGCCCAGGCGGTAGCCGCCGGCCGCGTAGCCCACGCAGGGCACGAACAGCAGGGTGGGGGTCAGGGTTTCGGTGTCCTTGGGCTTGGGAATGCCGTAGGCATCCTCTTCCATGGGACAGCCCGGGTACCAGGCGTGAAAGCTGAGTGTCTTACGCTGCTTGTCAATCACCGGCAGTCCGATTCGGCGCCTTTGTGGGGTACCCTGTAGCTCGCCATCTTCCTTCCAGCGGTGAAGCGCGGGCAGCGGATCGAACTCTCCCTTGATCGGCCAATAGGCGCCGATCACGGTGTCGGGCCGCTGTATCAGCCAAAAGCGCATGACCTGTTGCAGCGCGTCGGCGCGCTGCAGTCGGTCAGGAAGATTGAGGCGCTGGTCTATCAAGCTGCGGCGCAGGGCTGCTTTGTCCATCAGATAATTTCCTCCATGCACTGGCTGAAGATTTTGACACCGCTTTTGGCGGCTTCCCTCTGGACCACCGCAGCCACGCCTGCGCTGGCGCAAAACCGTGGCGACGATGTCTTGCTGGAAATGCAGCAGGCCTTCCGCAAAGGCGACAAGGCCAAGCTCACGCAGCTGCTGCCTTCTGCGCGTGGCCATGTGCTCGAACCTTGGGCCGCGTACTGGGAACTCAAGGCCCGGCTGGATGAAGCCAGTGCCGATGAGATTCTGGGGTTTTTCAAGCGCTGGCCCGGCACCTACCAGGAAGACCGGCTGCGCAACGACTGGCTGCTGCTGCTGGGGCAGCGCCGCGACTGGGGCATGTTCGATCAGGTGCACGGTGCGTTTCGCATGCGCGATGACCGCTCCGTGAGCTGCTACGCCCTGCTGATCGACAGCATCAAGGGCCAGCCTGCGGCCAACCTGGGCCAGCAGGTGCGCGACCTGTGGTGGGCCCAGCGCGACGCCGACGACGGCTGCACCTACGCCGCCGGCGAGCTGTACGCGGCCAAGCAGATCAGCGAACCCGAAGTCTGGCGCAAGGCGCGCCAGGCGGCCGAGGCCAATCGCCAGAAGGCCACGCGCGATGCCGTGGCCATCGTCGCTCCCGAGGCCTTGCCCCAGGTGGCGCAGGTCTTTGCTTCGCCCGCCAAGTACCTGGCCGGGCAGACGCGCGTGCGTGGTGCCGTGCCCAAGGAACTGGCGCTGCTGGCGTTGATCCGCATGGCCTCCAGCGACCCGGCGGCGGCGGCCACGCAGCTGGAAGGCGGCTGGGGTGCCCGGCTGACGGCCGAGGAGAACAACTGGGCCTGGGGTGTGATCGGCAAGCAGGCCGCGCTCAAGCTGCAGCCCGAGGCGGCGACCTATTTCGGCAAGGTGCGCAAGGACGGCGACCTCAGCGATGAACTGCTGGGCTGGAAGGTGCGCGCCGCGCTGCGCGCCGGCGACTGGCGCACGGTGCGCCGCGCCATCGACGCCATGGGGCCCGAGCGCACCGAACACACATGGACCTACTGGAAGGCGCGCGCCCTGCTGTCCGGCCGACCGAGCGAGCAGGAACGCTCCGAGGCGCGCCAGCTGCTGGAGGACATGGCCGGCCCCGGCAGCTTCTACGAGCAGCTGGCGCTGGAGGATATCGGCCAGCGCGTGACGGCGCCACCGCCGCCTGCGCCGCCCACGGCACAGGAGAAGGCCGCCGCCCGCGCCAACCCCAGCCTGGTGCGCGGCCTCTACGCCATCCAGAACGGCCTGCGCAGCGAAGGCGTGCGCGAATGGAACTACGCCACCAACCTGCACCAGGCCGGCGGCATGAGCGACCGCGAACTGCTGGCCGCCGCCGACCTTGCCTGCCAGCAGCAGGTCTGGGACCGCTGCATCAACACCAGCGAGCGCACCCGCAGCTTTGCCGACTGGAGCCAGCGCTTTCCCATGCCCTTCCACGATACGGTGCTGGCGCGCTCGCGCTCCATCGGCCTGGACCCGGCCTACGTCTACGGCCTGATCCGCCAGGAAAGCCGCTTCATCATGGATGCCCGCTCGGGCGTGGGCGCCTCGGGCCTGATGCAGGTCATGCCGGCCACGGCCCGCTGGACGGCGCGCAAGATCGGCATGACGGACTTTTCCCCGTCCATGATCAATGACCGCGAGGTGAACATCACCATCGGTACCGCCTATCTGAAGCTGGCGCTGGACGATTTCGACGGTTCCATGGCGCTCGCTGCGGCCGGCTACAACGCAGGTCCCGGCCGCCCGCGCAACTGGCGCAACGGCCCGGTGCTCGACGCCGCCATCTGGGCCGAGAACGTGCCCTTCACCGAGACGCGCGACTATGTGAAGAAGGTGCTGTCCAACACCACCAACTACGCGGCGCTCATCACCGGCCAGCCCCAGTCGCTCAAGAGCCGCCTGGGAACCATCGGCCCCCGCGACGCAGCCACGCCCGACCCCAGCAAGGACCTGCCCTGAGCCGCACTTGACATTCCTGCGGGGTGCAGCGTCATCTGTCGTTGCTACACTTGGTTACCGACAGGCGGGCCGCATGCCGCGGCCCGGATACCGCAGGGGTTTCAACAATGACAACAACATGGAGCCGCGCGGCCTGGGCCGCGCTGGGTCTTGCATGGGCGTGCACGGCGGCAGCGCAGCCGGTCTACAAATGGGTGGACGCGGAAGGGCGCACGCATTACGGATCGCAGCTGCCCACCGACCAGGCCGATGCCGGCCAGATCAAGGTATCGCCCAATGGCAGCTCGGGCGCAGGCTCGGGCCGGTTTGGCGAGGAGCGCAACCCCGACGGCACGAAGAAGCTGCCCAAGCAGGTGCGCGAGATGGCGGACGGCGTGGCCAAGGGCCTCAGCAAGGTCGACTCAAAGGAGGTGCCGCTGAACTGCGCCGCCGCCGTGGACAACATCCGCAGCCAGGTGGACACCATGGTCGAGAACGGGCAGAAGAACGTCAAGGGCGGCTACATCACCCAGGCGCAGTTCGATGCAACCGCCGGCAAGTTTCGCGAGGCGCGCACCCATGCCACGGTGGCCGACTGCCAGGCCGCCACGGGCCGCTCCAAGGCCATGTACCAGTGCATGTCCAGCAGCTACAACCACCTGATCGGCTGCGCGGAAAAGCACAAGCCCTGAACCGGGCGCTGGCAACCCATACAGACGCCGGCATGCCCATGTGCTAGTCAGGGCCGCTGGCCTTGTCCTGCGGGAAATGGGTCGTGATGGCGCTGTCCGGACGCATTTGCAGGTGTGCCCGCGTTCAGGCCTTCAGACATTCAGGCCTTCAGGCATTCACCAGCCACTCGCCCTCACGCTGCGCCGCGCCGGAGTGCACGAGCATGTCCACCAGCGCACGGCCCCAATCGTCAGGGGGCTGGTCAGAGAAATAGCCTGCGTGCAGTGTGCCGAAGTAGGGCGTGGCGGCCAGCCAGGCCAGCAGATCGGTGGTGCGTATGCGCTGCCAGTCCAGCAGCCGGTACTTGAGCAGCACCTTGGCCGCGTAGAGCGCGTGGCGCTCGGGGGCGCGCACAAAGCCGTCCAGGCGGCGGCGTGCCGTGTCCAGCGCGGCGGCGACGCCCGTGAAAACGCCACCGTGGCCGGGGACGATGGTCAGCGGTGCCAAGCCTTCGATCACGTCGAGCGTGGCTGCCACCTCGTCGAAGGCGCTCAGGCCCTCGATCTCGGGGAAGACCACGCCGAAGCCGTTTTCCCAGAGCGCGTCGGCCGAGATCAGGGTGCGGCTGGCGGGCTCGAACAGGATGATGGAGTGCGGATCGTGCCCGGGCGCGGCATGGATCTGCCAGTCGCGCCCCGACAGCCGCACGCTGGTGCCGGGCTGCAGCACGCCGGTCAGCGCAAATTGCGGGCATTCCTGGCCGGTGGGCGTGTAGCTCAGTGCAGCGGGGTTCCAGTCGCGCACGAAGGCGGCCTGGCCCGGTGCGGCGTAGGTTCTGGCCTGCGGCCAGTGCGCCTGCAAGGCAGCATTGCCGCCGCAGTGATCGCTGTGCAGATGGGTGTTGAGGATGCGTGCCAGCGGTTGGCCGGCCAGCGTCTGCTCGACCAGCAGCACGGTCTGCCCGGCATGGCTGACGTAGCCGGTATCGACCACGGCAGCGCCGTCGTCCACAGGGACATCGGCATCGGCGGCGAAGACGATGTTGTTGGCCGACAGCCAGCCGCGCTCCAGCACGGTCATGCCGGGGGGCAGCGCGGCGCTATCGCTGGTTGGGGCGGAGGTTGTCATGAGGAGGCGAGGCGGTTTTTGCCCGAGGCTAACAGCCGCAGGCAGCCACGGCTGACGCGTGGGCTACAGCTGCGGCCGTGCGGGTTTCAGGCGGGATCGCGCAGGGCGCGCCTGAGGATCTTGCCTACGTTGGTCTTGGGCAGTTCGTCGCGGAACTCCACCGTGCGCGGGCGCTTGTAGCCGGTGAGCTGGTCATGGCAAAAGCGCATGACCTGGTCCTCGGTCAGTGCCGGGTCGCTGCGCACCACGTAGACCTTGATGGCCTCGCCCTGGCGCTCATCGGCCACGCCCACGGCTGCGCATTCGAGCACGCCGGGGCACATGGAGATCACGTTCTCCAGCTCGTTCGGATAGACGTTGAAGCCGCTGACCACCATCATGTCCTTCTTGCGGTCGATGATGCGGGTGAAGCCCTCCTGGTCCATCACGCCGATGTCGCCGGTGCGCATGTAGCCGTCGGCCGTGAAGGCCTTGGCGGTTTCGTCGGGCTGGTTGTAGTAGCCGCGCATGACGTTGGGGCCCTTGATGCACAGCTCGCCGGCCTCTCCCATGGGCAGGTCGCGGCCTTCGTCGTCCTTGATGGCGATGGAGATGCCCGGCAGCGGCAGGCCGATGGTGCCGCTGAAGGAGGTGGTGACGACGGGGTTGTTGGTGCCGATGGCGCAGGTCTCGCTCATGCCCCAGCCTTCGATCATCACGCTGCCCGTGACCTGCTGCCACTGGCGCGCCGTGCCCTCGCTGGCGGCCATGCCCCCGGCCTGCGACACGCGCAGTTGCGAGAAGTCCAGCTCGCGGAACTGGGCGTTGTTGAGCAGGGCGTTGAACAGGGTGTTGACGGCCGGCAGGATGTGGAAGGGCCGTTTTTGCAGCACCTTGACGAACTTGGGGATGTCGCGCGGATTGGGGATCAGGCTCAGGCTGGCGCCCATGCGCATGGCAAACAGGCTCACCGTGAGCGCGAAGATGTGATACAGCGGCAGCGCCGCGATGATGTGCGTGTCCTGGGCCTTCACGCGGCCATGCAGCGCGGGCGTGAACCAGGCATGGGCCTGCAGCGTGGCGGCCACGATGCAGCGGTGGGTGAGCACGGCGCCCTTGGACAGGCCCGTGGTGCCGCCCGTGTACTGGAGAAAGGCCACCGAATCCAGCCCCGCCTGGCTGGGCCGCAGCTCTTTCTGGGCGCCGCGCGCCAGCGCCTGGGAAAAGGTCGTGACCTCGCGCACCGTGCCGCCGGCGCCGTCCAGCGGCAGGCTGTAGGCCGGCACCATCTTGGCCAGGTGGCGCACGGCGAAGGTGATCCAGCTGCCGTACATGCCGCCCAGCAGATCGCCCATGGCCGTGACGCAGACATGGCGTATGGCGCTGCGCTCGATCACGTCGGCCAGGGTGTGGGCGAAGTTCTCCAGGATGATGATGGCCGTGGCGCCCGAGTCCTTGAGCTGGTGCTCCAGCTCGCGCGGGGTGTACAGCGGATTGACGTTGACGCAGGTGTAGCCGGCGCGCAGCACGGCCGCCATGCTCACGGCGAACTGCGGCACATTGGGCAGCATGATGGCCACGCGCGCATCGGGCTCCAGGCCCAGTCCCTGCAGCCAGGCGCCCAGGCGGGTGGACAGCTGGTCCAGCTCGCGGTAGCTCATCCAGCGATCCATGCAGACCGAAAAGGGCAGGTCCGCATGCTGGGTGAAGGCCTCCTCCAGCAGGTGTGTGAGCGAGCGGTATTGCTCGGGATGCACCTCATGAGGCACATCGGCGGGATAGTTCTTGAGCCAGGGCGCAGCGTCCATGCAGGGTACCTTGGGTTGCTGGGAAGACAGGGGGACAGCGAAGTTGCAGGCGCCGGCCGGCCGGCCACCGCTGCGGCCGATTCTGGTCAGGCGGGTGCTTTGCGGTCTACACGGGGTTGTCCTAGGGCCTGTGCTACGTTGGCTTCTTTTTTCATTGGGGACGGGCTGCCGTGAACGCACGCATTCTGCAAATGGTGGCGCTGGGCACGCTGGCGGGCGCCGCGGCCTGGCTGGCATGGTGGTGGCCGCGTTCACCCGGGCTGGCGCTGGCGGGGGCGCTGCTGGGCCTGTGCTGGCCGGGCCTGCACCTGGGCCTGCAGATGCTGCTGATGCGCCGCGTGGTGCGCAAGGCGGGGGCACCCGTGCCGTCATGGCGCGCGGTGGCGGAGGCCTGGCTGGCCGAGTGGCGGTTGGCCGTGCAGGTGTTTGGCTGGCGGCTGCCGTTTCGCGCCCGTGCCGAGGCCGATGGCTTGCCTGACGGCGGCACCACCGGCCAAGTGGGTGCGATGGGCCAGGTGGGCGTGGTGCTGGTCCACGGGTTCTTCTGCAACCGCGCGGTCTGGGCGCCCTGGCTGCGGCGGCTCAAGGACGGCGGCATTGCCTGCGCGGCCATGACGCTGGAGCCGGCGCATGGCGCATCCATCGACGCCATGGTGGCCGACCTTGACGCCTGCGCGCGCCGCATGGCCCAGGCCACGGGGCGCGCTCCGCTGATCGTGGCGCACAGCATGGGCGGCCTGGTGGTGCGGGCATGGCTGGGGCAACTGTCGGCGCAGGAGCGCCCGCAACTGGCGGCCCATGTGGTGACGCTGGCCACCCCGCACCGTGGCACCTGGATGGCGCGCTTCGCCCATGGCCTGCCGGCGCTGCAGATGCGCACGGACAGCCCCTGGTTGCAGCGCCTGGGGCCGCCCCCCTCGGACGTGCCCTTCAGCTGCTGGTGGAGCTGCTGCGACAACATCGTCTTTCCATCGCCCGTGGCCACGCTGCCGGGGCAGGATGCGCACCGCCTGGACGATGTGGCCCACGTGCAGCTGGTGTTCGACGAGCGCGTCTGGCGCTTTTGCCTGGCGCTGCGCGAGCGGCTTCAGGCTGCAGATTCCTGCAGCGCCGATTCCTACAGAGCGACCTCGCCCGGCAGCAGCGCATCTGCCGCGACGGTGGGCTGATCGCGCAGCTGGCGGTACAGCGGCTCGAAATCGGCGGCCGTGAGGTCGAACAGCTGCTGCAGGTCGTCGATCACGAAGTAGGTGTGCTGGTAGCTGTCGATCTTGTAGAGCGTGCGCATGGCGCGCTCCAGCGACAGCGGCAGGCGCTGCGGCTCGGGGCTGCGCACCGAGTAGTTGAGTTCGCCCGATGAACTGAGAATGCCCGCGCCATAGGCGCGCAGGCCACCCTGCTCGCGGATCAGGCCGAATTCGATGGTGTACCAGTACAGGCGCGACAGCATCTCGCAGGCGCCCAACTCGGCCGCCTTGAGCCCGCCCTGGCCGTAGGCCTGGATGTAGTCGGCGATGACGGGGTTGAACAGCAGAGGCACATGGCCGAAGAGGTCGTGGAAGACATCGGGCTCGACGATGTACTCGAACTCCTCGGGCTTGCGGATCCAGTCCGTGACCGGGAATTTGCGGTTGGCCAGCAGCGAGAAGAAGGGCACCTCGGGAATCAGCCCGGGCACGCCGACGATCTCCCAGCCCGTGGCGCGGCGCAGGCGCTCGTTGACTTCCTCGAAGCGCGGAATGCGGTCCTTGGCGCCCAGCGAGGGCAGGGCGTCGATGAAGTGCTGGCTTGCCAGGCCCGGCAGCAGGGCGGACTGGCGCTCGTACAGGCGCCGATAGGTGTCGTGGTCGGCCTCGGTGTAGGCGTCGTAGTCCTGCGCGCAGGTGTAGTCGTCGCTGGCGCGGCTGTAGTCGCCGCGCGGGGGGCGGTCGGCCTGGCCGTAGACCACGGGTGCCACACCGGGGGCGTGGGCGTGGGACGAGGTGGGGGTCGCTGCGGTGCTCATCATGGTGCTCTCCAAGGATCTTGTCATTGCCGCCCCGGGCCGGGGGCAGGCAAGGCACCTGCGCGGCTCAGAGCTGGCGGATTCGGGCGGCCTGTACCAGCAGGCCGTATTTGCTGTGCTCGGAACGCACAAAGCGCGCGAACTCCTGCAGTTGCAGTTCTTCGGGCAGCGCGCCCATGGCGGACAGGGTGTCCTGCACCGGGCGGCTGCGCATGGCCTGCGAGAACGCGGCGGCATGGCGCTGCGCCTGTTCCGCGGGCCAGCTGGCCGGTGCAAACAGGCCGAACCAGTTGGCCATGTTGAAGCCCTGCACCGTGTCGTTGAGGCTGGGCACCTCGGGCAGCAGGGGCGCGCGCTCCAGCGTGGTCACGGCCAGGGCCTGCAGCCGCCCTGCGCGGATGTGCGGCAGCGAAGACGCCAGGCTGTCGAACAGCAGGTCGGCCGAGCCGTCGAGCAGGGCCGACAGTGCCGGCTGCGTGCCGCCGAAGGGCAGGTGCAGCAGCGGCAGCCGCGTGAGCATCTGGTACATCTCGCCCGACAGGTGGCCGCTGCTGCCCGGCCCGCCCGAGGCATAGCGCAGCGGCTGGCGGTGCTTGGCAAGAAAGCGCTGCAGGTCCAGCGGCGTGCGTATGCGCCACTGGCGTGCCAGATCGCTGCGCATGACCAGCACATTGGGCATGCGCGCCACCAGCACCAGCGGCTGGAAGTCGCGCAGCGGGTCGTAGCCCAGCTGGGGCTGAAGCCAGGGCAGCACGGCATGGGTGGCGGCCGCGCCCATCAGCAGCAAGCGGTCCTGGGCCGTGGCCTGGGCGACCATGTTGGAGCCCTTGGCGCCGCCGTCGCCCGGCACATAGAGGATTTGGATGGCTCCCAGCTTCGCGGTGCTGGCCTCGACCAGCGGCCGTGCCGTGCGGTCCAGCGGGCCGCCGGCCGCATAGGGAACGATCAGGGTCAGGGAGTCGGACTTCGCATCGCGCGTCTGGGCGGCGGAGGGCTGCTGGGCCTGCGCCGCCGCAGGCAGCCAGGGCAGGGCGGCCAGTGCTGCCAGCAGGCTGCGCCGCGCCAACCGGGCCGACGGCTGCGGGCCGGCTGGCGCAGGCGCACGGGCATGGCGTGACATGGCGCGGTTGGCGTCGTGGCGGGGCGTCATGGCGTGAAGCGAAATGGAGGCGATCCCCGCAGTATAGGCAGCGTGGGCAGGCCGGAAGGCGTGGACGAGGCATGTCCCGTTGGCGCTTGACTGTTTGCGCGCAGGCCTGGGCGGCAGCCTGGTTCAGCGGGGCATTCATGGGGATCTCCGGCCAGTTCAATGCAGGACAGTCGGACGGGCGCCATGGCCGGCGCCTGCGTCTTCTCGATCGGTGCTGTCACTGTAGGCGGGAGGGGCTTCAGCTTTTTGCCGTTTGCCCGTGGAGGGAAAATGCGAAATGCATGAAAATTGCGGAATTCTTTCGTTTATCGCAATTTAACTGGTTAATTCGGGTTAACCCTGAAGAAATCCGTACTTATTTACGAGTCCACCGCCATGAGCGCCACGCACAACATCGACAAACTGGATCGGGCCATTTTGCGCCGCCTGCAGGCCAACGGCCGGGAAACCTATGACGTCATCGGGGAGCAGGTCGGCCTGTCTCCCAGCGCCGTGCTGCGCCGGGTCAAGCGCCTGGAAGACGGCGGTGTGATCGATCGCTACGTGGCCCTGGTCCAGCCCGAGACGGTGGGCCTGGGGCTGACCGCCTATCTCAACGTGCGCCTGGAAAAGTACACCGAGACCAGCAAGCGCAACCCCATGGACGTGTTCCGCGCCAGCGTGCAGACTTGGCCCGAGGTGGTGGAATGCGTGTCACTGACCGGCGAAATGGACTACCTGATGCGCGTGGTCGTGGCCGATATGCAGCACTACACGCGCTTCGTCATGGACACCTTGCTCAAGCACCCCAGCGTGCAGGACTGCAAGACCAGCTTCGTGATGGACCGGGTGAAGGTGACCACGGCGGTGCCTCTGTAGCCACGAAGGCTCGGACAGGGGCCTGGCCGTCGAGAAGTGCAGGGAGGGAAAATTGGTTTGCATGCCAAAACCTTACGGTTTTGTTGCATTGCAATATCTCCGTTGCTCGACATCGGGTTTTTACCTATATTTGAGCCATGAATGCATCCAAAGACTGGTTGAAGGCGTCCTGGCAGGCCGGCCGGGACATGTTGCGTGCGAGCGCAGGCCAGCCGCACCGTCCCGATGGGCGCTCCGTGTCCATGGTGCCCATTCGCTCGCTGGGCCCGTCCCACCGCGAGCGCGTGGTGGCGCATTTGCTCAAGCTCGATGAAGGCGACCGCTACCTGCGCTTCGGCTATGCCGCCAGCGACGAGCAGGTCCGCCGCTATGCCATGCAGCTCGACTTCGAGCGCGATGACATCTTCGGCATCTACAACCGCCGGCTCGAGCTGATCGCCATGGCGCACCTGGCCTTTGCCTCGCATCCCGAGCACAAGAGCTGCGCCGAATTCGGCGTCTCCGTGCTCAAGCAGGCACGTGGCCGTGGCTATGGCGGGCGCCTGTTCAACCGCGCCGTGATCCATGCACGCACCAAGGGCGTGTCCATGATGTTCATCCACGCGCTGTCGGAGAACACGGCCATGCTCAGGATTGCGCGCAAGGCCGGCGCCACCATCAAGCGCGATGGCTCCGAATCCGAGGCCTACCTGCAACTGCCGCCCGCCGGCATCGACACGCACATGGCGTCTCTGATGACCGAGCACATCGGCGAGGTGGACTACCAGTTCAAGAAGCAGGCCAAGCAGTTCTGGGATTTCCTGGCCGACGTGCAGGAAATCCGCCGTGGCGTGCAGGATGGCCGCCACCAGGCCGGCGAATAAGCGCAAAACGCCGCAAGGGAATTGGCGCAGCGCATGCAGGGGTGACGGAGCAATCCGCTATCCTTGCAGCTTGTTTCACTACCGCACGTCCTGCACTCCAAGACAGTGTCCGACCCCCATCCTGCGCGCTCTTCCGAGAAGGAAAGCAAGCGAAGCTTCCTGCAAAAGGTGGCCGAGTTCATCCACCCGGCCCCCGACTCTCCCGACGAGCTGATCGAGACCCTGGCCGACGCCGAGGACAATCAGGTCATCGGCCCCGAGTCGCGCGTCATGCTCGAACGCGTGATCCGCATGGCCGACATGACGGCCGGCGACGTCATGGTCGCAGCCCCTCGCATGGACCTGGTCAACATCGACGCGCCGTTCGATGAATTGCTGCACCAGGTCATCACCACGGCCCATTCGCGCTTCCCGGTCTACCAGGGCGAGCGCGAGAACATCATCGGCATCCTGCTGGCCAAGGACCTGCTCAAGCTGCAGCGTTCGCCGGACCTGAACATCCGCGCCCTGCTGCGCCCCGCCGCCTTCGTGCCGGAGAGCAAGGGCCTGAACGATCTGCTGCGTGAATTCCGGGGCAACCGCAATCACCTCGCCGTGGTCATCGACGAGTTCGGCCGCGTGGCGGGCCTTGTGACCATCGAGGACGTGCTGGAGGAAATCGTCGGCGAGATCGAGGACGAGTTCGACATCCCCGAGGACGAGGGCGACATCTTCGCCCTGGCCGACAACAGCTACCGCGTGGCGGGCGACACCACCATCGAGCATGTGAACGAGACCTTCGAGGTCGCCCTGCATGCCCGCGATCCCGACGATGAGTTCGACACCATCGGCGGCCTGATCGCCCACGAAATGGGCCATGTGCCCAAGCGCGGCGAGCAGATCCATCTGGCGGGCCTGGAATTCACCGTGCTGCACACCAAGGGCGGCGCCGTGCGCTGGTTCAAGGTGGTGCGCGATCCTGCTGCCGACAGCCTGCTGCGCAGCTGAGCGCTGCGCCTGAGCCCGCCCTTGGCTGGACCTCTCTCACCCGAGACCTACCTCTTTTTGCGCACAACCGGCCGATGCCCCTGTCCAGTTCTTCCGCTTTCTCGCAAGACGGCCGGCGCATGGGCCGGTTCGCCCATGGCGTGCTGCTGCTTGTGGCCGGTGCAGCGCAGGCCCTGTCACTGGCCTGGCCCTGGGCGCGCGGGCAAGGTGACGGGCCGCTGAGCCTCATCGGCGGCTATGGCCGCCCGCTGTGGTGGCTGCAGATTCTGTCGCTGGCCGTGCTGGCGCGCGCCCTGCAGACGGCGCAGCGTCCGGCCCAAGCGGCAGGGCGTGCCATGCTCTTCGCCACGGCCTGGCTGGTGGCCACCTTCTGGTGGCTGTTCATCTCCATGCATGTCTACGGCGGCCTGCCTGCGCCGCTGGCCGTTGCCGCCGTGCTGGCGCTTGCGGCGTTTCTGGGCAGCTACTACGCGGTGGCAGCCTGGGGCTGGCAAAGGCTGCGCCCTGCTGGTGCGGCGGGTGGCGCGCTGCTGTTTTCCGCCGTCTGGCTGCTGGCCGAGCTGGCGCGTGGCTGGCTGTGGACCGGCTTTCCCTGGGGCGCGGGCGGTTATGCCCATGTGGAAGGCCCCTTGTCCGTGCTGCCGCGCTGGATTGGCGTCTATGGCACGGGGGCCGTGGCGGCCTGGCTGGCATATGGGCTGGCGTATGGGCTGGCTGCCTTGCTGGACAGACAGGGTCTCCGGCCCGTCCGCCTGGTGGCCACTGCCGCGGCGCTGGTCCTGGCCTGGGGCGGGCTGTGGTGGCTTCGCGATGCCGCCATCAATGCACCGTCGGCCGAACGGCCGGCGCTGAGCGTGGCCTTGCTGCAGGGCAATATCCCGCAGGATGAGAAATTCGAGGCCGGCAGCGGCATTCCGCTGGCGCTGGGCTGGTACGGGCGCGAGCTGCGCGCGGCCACCGCGCAACTGGTCGTGGCGCCTGAGACGGCCGTTCCCCTGCTGCCCCAGCAATTGCCCGAGGAATACCTGGACCTGCTGCGCGAACCGTATCTGAAGAAGGACGGCCGGCAGGCAGCGCTGCTGGGCATTCCCCTGGGGTCGGAAGAGGCCGGTTACACGAACTCGGTCGTGGGCTGGCAGCCCGGCCAGATCCAGGACTACCAATACGACAAGCACCATCTGGTGCCCTTCGGGGAGTTCATCCCGCCGCTGTTTCGCTGGTTCACGCAGATGATGAACATACCGCTGGGCGACTTCAACCGCGGCGCGCTGGGCCAGCCCTCCATGGCCTGGGCCGGCGAGCGTCTGTCGCCCAACATCTGTTACGAGGATTTGTTTGGCGAGGAGCTGGGGGCGCATTTTGGCAACGCGGCGACGGCGCCGACGGTGCTGGTGAATTTCAGCAACATCGGATGGTTTGGCGACAGCGTGGCCATCGACCAGCATCTGGCCATCAGCCGCATGCGCGCGCTGGAATTCGAGCGCCCCATGCTGCGCGCCACCAACACCGGCGCCACGGTTGCCATCGACCACCGGGGTGTGGTCACGCAGGCGCTGGTGCCTTACGAGCGCGCCGTGCTGCAGGCCAGCGTGCAGGGGCGCGAGGCCTTGACGCCATTCGCGCGCTGGGTGCACGCGGCAGGTCTGGTGCCGCTGTGCCTGGCTGCCTTGGCGGTGCTGGCGGTGGCGTGGATCAGGCGCCGCAAGCGGCCGGTCCAGGGGCTGTAGCCAAGGCCCGCGACCTGGGTCGGCGTGGCTTTTGTGGCAGAGTTTTGATGCGGCCTCGGGGTTTTGTTGCAGTCTGGCAACGTTCAACCCCGATAATGCGCGGCTGCATGGTCCGCTGCGGGCCGCACCCATTCAGAGATAGAGGTGGCGTCAGTGCCGCCGTGGAGCAAGTTAGACAATGGCCGATTCTTTTTCGTATGAGCAACTGATCGCTTCGGGCGAAGGCAAGCTGTTTTCCGCAGACAGCGGACGTCTTCCCCTGCCTCCCATGTTGATGTTCGACCGCATAACGCACATCGACACCGATGGTGGCGCCCACGGCCTGGGCAAGATCGTCGCCGAGCTCGACATCAAGCCTGATCTCTGGTTCTTCGATTGCCATTTCCGGGGCGATCCCGTCATGCCCGGCTGTCTGGGCCTGGACGCCATGTGGCAGTTGATCGGTTTTTACCTGACCTGGCTGCGCCTTCCCGGCCGTGGCCGCGCCCTGGGCGCCGGCGAGGTCAAGTTCACGGGCGAAGTGGGTCCTGACGTCAAGCTGGTGACCTACGAAATCAACATCAAGCGCGTGATCAAGCGCAAGCTCAACATGGCCATCGGCGATGCACGCCTGCTGGCCGATGGCAAGGAAATCTACGTGGCCAATGACCTGCGCGTGGGTCTGTTCCTGCGCGAGGGTGAAGGCCAGGGAACGGCAGCATGACCAAACGTCGCGTAGTCATCACCGGCGCGGGCATTGTCTCGTGCATCGGCAACGACCTCGATACCGTGGAGACCTCGCTGCGCGAGGGCCGCACGGGCATCAAGGCCATGCCGAAGTTCACCGAACTGGGCATGCGCAGCCAGGTGGCCGGTGTGCCGGAGATCGACGTCGAGGCAAGGATCGATCGCAAGCAGCTGCGCTTCATGGGCGATGCGGCAGCCTATGCGCAGATCGCGCTGGAAGATGCCATCGCCCAGGCGGGCCTGGCACCCGAGCAGGTCAGCCATCCGCGCACGGGCCTGATCATGGGCTCGGGCGGCGGCTCGCCGGCCAACCAGATCGAGGCGGCTGACACATTGCGCGAGAAGGGCATTCGCCGCGTCGGTCCCTACCAGGTCACGCGCTGCATGAGCTCCACGGTGTCGGCCTGCCTGGCGACCAATTTCAAGGTCAAGGGCATCAACTACTCCATCACCTCGGCCTGCTCCACCTCGGCGCACTGCATCGGTGCGGCGGCACAGCAGATTGCCTGGGGCATGCAGGACGTGATGTTTGCCGGTGGCGGCGAAGAGCTGTCCTGGGGCATGGCCCTGCTGTTCGACGGCATGGGTGCCATGTCCAGCAAGCACAACGACCAGCCCGAAAAGGCTTCGCGCGCCTATGACGCCAACCGCGACGGTTTCGTGATCGCAGGCGGCGGCGGTGCCGTGGTGCTGGAAAGCCTGGAGCACGCCCAGGCCCGGGGTGCGAACATCCTGGCCGAAGTCGTGGGCTTTGGCGCCACCAGCGATGGCGAGGACATGGTCGCGCCCTCGGGCGACGGAGCCATCGCCTGCATGCAGCAGGCCCTTGAAGGCATCGAAGGCGGCGTGGACTACATCAACACCCACGGCACCTCCACGCCTGTGGGCGACATGCAGGAAGTGCGCGCCATGCGCGCGCTGTTCGGCGACCAGGTGCCGCCGTTCTCCTCCACCAAGTCGCTGACCGGCCACTCGCTGGGCGCGACCGGCGTGCAGGAAGCCATCTACTGCATGATCATGATGAACAAGGGCTTCATCGCAGGCTCGGTCAACGTGGACACGCCCGATCCAGCACTGGGCGACATGCCCCTGGTCACCCGCACGCGCGATGCCCAGTTGAACACCGTGCTGTCCAACAGCTTCGGCTTCGGTGGCACGAACGCCTCGCTGGTGCTGCGCCGCTGGCAGGGCCAGTGAACACGCCCTGGTGTGTAAAAGGCGTGTCCTGAAGGAAAAAGCCCGCCTCCTGCGGGCTTTTTTACTGGCGAGCGCCGACAATGCCCAGGTCGCGCGGGAGGCAGCACCCCATGCTGCTGCCGGATCCCCGCCCCAAGAACAATGAAATTTTGCAAGGTTGAACCATGATTCTTGTCACAGGCGGCGCTGGCTTCATCGGCGCCAATTTCGTGCTGGACTGGCTGGCTGCCGGCGATGAGCCGGTGCTCAACGTGGACAAGCTCACCTACGCCGGCAACCTCAAAAGCCTGGAGAGCCTGCAAGGCGATGCGCGCCATGTCTTCGTGCAGGCCGACATCGGCGACGGCCAGACCCTGGCCCGACTGCTGGCCGAGCACAGGCCGCGCGCCGTGGTCAACTTCGCGGCCGAGAGCCATGTGGACCGATCCATCCACGGCCCCGAGGACTTCATCCAGACCAACGTGGTCGGCACCTTCCGCCTGCTCGAAGCGGTGCGTGGCTACTGGAGCGCGCTGGATGCCGAGGCCAAGGCGGCCTTCCGCTTCCTGCATGTGTCCACCGACGAGGTCTACGGCAGCCTGGCGCCTGCGGCACCGGCCTTCACCGAAGACCACCTCTACGAGCCCAACAGCCCGTACTCGGCCAGCAAGGCCGCCAGCGACCACCTGGTGCGCGCCTGGCACCACACCTACGGCCTGCCCGTGCTGACGACCAACTGCAGCAACAACTACGGCCCGCTGCATTTTCCCGAGAAGCTGATCCCGCTGATGATCGTCAACGCCCTGGCCGGCAAGCCGCTGCCCATCTATGGCGACGGCATGCAGGTGCGCGACTGGCTCTATGTGCGCGACCACTGCAGCGCCATCCGCCGCGTGCTGGAGGCCGGCAGGCTGGGCGACACCTACAACGTGGGCGGCTGGAACGAGAAGCCCAACGTGGAGATCGTGAACACGGTCTGCGCGCTGCTCGACGAGCTGCGTCCCAAGGCCGATGGCACCAGCTACAGCGCACAGATCACCTATGTAAAGGACCGCCCCGGCCATGACCGGCGCTATGCCATCGACGCGCGCAAGCTCGAACGCGAACTGGGCTGGAAGCCTGCCGAGACCTTCGAGACCGGTATCCGCAAGACCGTGCAGTGGTACCTGGACAACCCCGAATGGGTGGCCGATGTGCAGTCCGGTGCCTACCGCGAATGGGTCAGCCGCCAGTACACCGACGGAGCCGGTGCATGAAGCTGCTGCTGCTGGGCCGCAATGGCCAGGTGGGCTGGGAGCTGCAGCGCAGCCTGGCGCCACTGGGCGAACTGATTGCGCTGGACCGCCAGGGCGACGCCGGTGGCCAGGGCCTGTGCGGCGATCTCTCGCGCCTCGATGAGCTTGCACGCACCGTGCGCGCTCTGCGCCCCGATGTCATCGTCAATGCCGCCGCCCACACGGCCGTGGACAAGGCCGAAAGCGAGCCTGACCAGGCGCGGCTGCTCAACGCGCTGGCTCCCCAGGTGCTGGCCCGCGAGGCGGCGCAGATCGGTGCGCTGCTGGTGCACTACAGCACGGACTATGTCTTCGACGGCAGCGGCAGCGCCGCGCGCACGGAGACCGAGGCCACGGCGCCGCTGTCCGTCTATGGCAGCAGCAAGCTCGAAGGCGAGCAATTGATCCAGGCTTCGGGCTGCCGCCACCTGATCTTTCGCACCAGCTGGGTCTATGCGGCGCGCGGCGGCAACTTCGCCAAGACCATGCTGCGCCTGGCCCAGGAGCGTGAGGCGCTGAGCGTGATCGACGACCAATGGGGCGCACCGACGGGCGCGGACCTCATCGCCGACGTCACGGCCCATGCCATTCGCCAGCTGCAGCGCCAACCCGGCGACCAGGGTCTGTATCACCTGGTGGCCGGTGGCGAGACCACCTGGCATGCCTACGCCGACCATGTGATCGCCAAGGCGCGCGAACTCGCGCCCGAACACCCCTGGATGGTGCAGCGCATAGCTGCCGTGCCCACCAGCGCCTTTCCCACCCCGGCGCAGCGTCCGCACAATTCCCGCCTGAACACCGAGCGGCTGCAGCAGACCTTCGGCCTGCGCCTGCCCCACTGGCAAGCCGGCGTGGACCGCATGCTGCAGGAAATCATCTGAGCGTGGCTGCGCGCTTCAGCAAGAACCCCAGGATCCAGGACATGAACCAGACACGCAAAGGCATCATCCTCGCGGGCGGCTCCGGCACCCGCCTGCACCCGGCCACGCTGGCCATCAGCAAGCAACTGCTGCCGGTCTACGACAAGCCCATGATCTACTACCCGCTGAGCGCCCTCATGCTCGCGGGCATCCGCGAGATCCTCGTGATCAGCACGCCGCAGGACACGCCGCGCTTCGAGCAGTTGCTGGGCGATGGTTCGCAGTGGGGCCTGAAGCTCGAATATGCAGTCCAGCCCAGCCCGGACGGCCTGGCACAGGCCTTTCTGATTGCCGAGGATTTCCTGGCAGGTGCACCCAGCGCCCTGGTGCTGGGCGACAACATCTACTACGGTCACGATTTCCCCCGCCTGCTCGAACGCGCTGACGCGCGCAGCGAAGGCGCCACGGTGTTTGCCTACCATGTGCAGGACCCGGAACGCTATGGCGTGGCCGAGTTCGATGCCCAGGGCCGGGTTCTTTCCCTGGAGGAAAAGCCCAAGCAGCCCAGAAGCAACTACGCGGTCACGGGCCTGTATTTCTACGACAACCAGGTCGTTGAGCTGGCCAAGTCCATCAAGCCCTCGGCGCGCGGCGAGCTGGAAATCACCGACCTCAACCGCCTGTATCTGGACAAGGGCCAGCTCAATGTGGAGCTCATGGGCCGTGGCTATGCCTGGCTGGACACGGGCACGCACGACAGCCTGCTGGAGGCAGGCCAGTTCATCGCCACGCTGCAGCAGCGCCAGGGCCTGAAGGTGTCATGCCCCGAGGAGATCGCCTTCCGCCAGGGCTGGATAGATCGCGCCCAGCTCGAGACGCTGGGCCAGGCCTTGGCCAAGAATGGCTACGGCCAGTACCTGCTGCAGATCCTCAAGGAAAAGGTGCACGCATGAAGGCAACACCCCAGGCCATCCCCGAGGTGATGCTGATCGAGCCCAAGGTGTTTGGTGACGATCGCGGCTTTTTCCTCGAAAGCTTCAACCAGCAGGCCTTCAACCAGGCCACCGGCACGGACCACCAGTTCGTGCAGGACAACCACAGCCGCAGCAAGAAGGGCGTGCTGCGCGGCCTGCACTACCAACTGCCGCCCCATGCCCAGGGCAAACTCGTGCGCGTGGTGCGCGGCGCCGTGTTCGACGTGGCCGTGGACATCCGTAAGGGCTCGCCGACCTTCGGCCAATGGGTGGGCGCCGAACTGACCGAGGACAACCACCGCCAGCTGTGGGTGCCGCCGGGCTTCGCTCACGGCTTCATGGTGCTCAGCGACAGCGCCGACTTCCTCTACAAGGCCACGGCCTTTTACGCGCCCCAGGCCGATCGCGGCATTGCCTGGGACGACCCGGCCATCGGTGTGCAGTGGCCGCAGCTCGATGTGGAGCTGTCGCTGTCGGACAAGGACCTCAAGCAGCCGCTGCTGGCGGATGCCGAGCTGGCCTGAGCCGGTTCACATCTGGTCCGGCAGCACACCGCCCGGCACGGCTTCCTCCAGAAAGCCGGCGATCAGCCGGGCCTGGCGGCGTTCGCGCAGGCAGTACAGGTATTCGGGCAGGCGCGGCACGGGGCCTGCGAAGGGCAGGACGACTATGTCGGGGTGGGCCGAGGCTTCATGCCGGGCGAAGACGCTGATGCCCATGTCGCGGATCACGGCCTCGCGGATGGCTTCGCGGCTGGCGATTTCCATGATGTGGCGCGGTGCCAGGCCGGCGGCGGCCAGCATCTGCTCGGTGAGCTGGCGCGTCATGGAGCCGCGCTCGCGCAGGATCAGCGTGTCGTGCACCAGATCGGACGCCTGCACCATGGTGCGCTGCGCCAGCCGGTGGCTGCGGTGCACCAGCAGGGCCAGCGGGTCCTGGCCCAGCTCCACGCGCAGCAGGCGCGGATCACCTTCCAGGTGCGATGAGGTCGCCAGGTCCACCTGGTAGTCCACCAACGCCTGCACCATCTGGCGCGAGTTGCCGCCCACGATGGCCACTTCCACCCGCTCGAAGCGCCGCTGGTAGCGCTTGACGATGTCCAGCACGTAGTAGGGCGCCGTCGCGCCTATGCGCAGCTGGCCCTGGCTGGCATCGCCCGAATGGCGCAGCGCCGACTCCAGCTGGATGGTCTGCAGCAGCAATTGCTCGACCTGGGGCAGCAGGCGCAAGCCGGCATCGGTGATGGACAGCCGTCCGCCCTGGCGATGGAACAGCTCCACGCCGTAGTGCTCTTCCAGCGCGCGGATCTGGGTGGTCACGGTGGGCTGGCTCAGTGCGAGCTGGCGCGCGGCTTGCGTGATGCTGCCAAGGCGGGCGACCCAGAAAAAGGACTTGAGCTGCGTGACGAACATGGCGGGGTTGGAGGGAGGGGAGGTCCAGCTTCATATTTCACCATGTCGCCGCAGCCTGAAGGCCTGCGGTGGCCGGGTATGTCCCGGGAAAAAACTCCTGCGCCCAAAGGCACACTTCTTGCATACCAGTTTGCGTGCCAGTTTGTGTGCCAGCTGATCATGGGTTTCGGCTGGTCTTGTGTCAGTGATTACTCGTGGTCAAGGAGCGCATCAATGGACATCCGCAACCCCTCGCCAGGTCTCTACAACGAAGATCTGGCGCCCACCAGGGACCGCCGCTGGGGCGCCTTCAGCATCTTCAACGTCTGGACTTCGGACGTGCACAGCCTCTGGGGCTACTACCTGGCGGCCAGCCTGTTTCTGCTGTGCGGCAGCTTCGTCAATTTTCTGATCGCCATCGGCATCAGCTCCCTGGTCATCTTCTTTCTGATGAACCTGGTGGGCTATGCGGGTGAGAAGACCGGCGTGCCCTATCCGGTGCTGGCGCGTGCCTCGTTCGGTGTCTGGGGGGCGAATCTGGCGGCGCTTGTGCGCGCCGTCGTGGCCTGCTTCTGGTATGGCGCGCAGACGGCGGCCGCCTCGGGCGCCATGGTGGCGCTGCTGGTGCGCAATGACGCCCTGCTGTCCTTCCACCAGACCACGCACTGGCTGGGCCATTCGGGGCTGGAGGTGATCTGCTACGTGGTCATCTGGGCCTTGCAGCTGCTGATCATCCAAAGGGGCATGGAGACCGTGCGGCGATTCCAGGACTGGGCCGGGCCTGCCGTGTGGATCGCCATGCTGGTGCTGGCCATCGGCCTGTGCGTGAAGGCCGGCGGCTTCAGCTTCGACCACGGCATTCCCATGGATGTGCTGCTGGACAAAACCAAGGATGCGGGGGTGAGCGGCGCGCCGGGCAGCTTCTGGGCGCTGATGGCCGTGGGCGCGACCTGGATCACCTACTTTGCGGCGCTGTACCTGAACTTCTGCGACTTCTCGCGCTATGCGAAGAACAAGGAGGCGGTCGCCAAGGGCAACCTCTGGGGCCTGCCCGTGAACCTGATCGCGTTCTCGCTGGTGGCCGGCATCACCACGATTGCGGCCTTCAAGGTCTATGGCGAGGTGCTGCTGCACCCCGAGCAGATCTCGGCCAAGTTCGACAGCTGGGTGCTGGCCCTGCTGGCCGCCGTCACCTTTGCCGTGGCCACGCTGGGCATCAACGTGGTGGCCAACTTCGTCTCGGCGGCCTTCGATATTTCCAACGTGTTTCCCAAGCGCATCGACTTCAAGCGCGGCGGATACATCGCCGCACTGATCGCCCTGGCTCTCTACCCCTTTGCACCATGGGAGGGCGGCGCTGCCCACTTCGTGAACGCAATCGGCGCCACCATGGGGCCGCTGCTGGGCATCATCCTGGTGGACTACTACCTGGTGGCCAAGGGCAACATCAACGTTGCCGCGCTGTATGACGAACATGGCGAGTACCGCTACGAGGGCGGCTGGAACGTCAACGCGCTCATCGCCACAGGCATCGGCAGCGTGTTCTCCACCATCCTGCCCAACTTCACCAGCCTGCTGCCGGTCTGGTGGGGCACCTACGGCTGGTTCTTCGGCGTGCTGATCGGCGGCGGCGTGTACTGGGTGATGGCCACGCTGCGCCCGCGCCGCATTCCGGCCGCGGCCTGAGGAGGCTGCCATGTCCGAGCCACAGGATGCGCCGGCCACCGGGCCGGCCTTGATCGCCGAGCGTGTCATGCGCTCCATCGTCGAGCGCAAGCTGCGCCCTGGCGAACGCCTGGGCGAAAAGGAACTGGCCGAGGTCTTCGGCGTGAGCCGCACCATGGTGCGCGAGGCGCTGATGCAGCTGCAGGCGCGCGGCTTCGTCGAGGTGCGCTCGCGCCAGGGCTGGTACGTGGTCGAGCCCTCATTCGAGGAAGCCCAGGAAACCTATGCCGCGCGCCGCGTGCTGGAGTCCGGCATGCTGCGCGACGCGGGCCGGCCGCTGCAGGCGGCCATACGCACGCTGCGCGAGCATGTGGCACAGGAGCGCGGCGCCATCGCCGAGGCCGACAACGCCGGCCAGCGCAGCGTGCTGCTGGCCGACTTCCATGTCTGCCTGGCCGAGCAGATGGGCAACCGCTTTCTCACGGCCATGATGGCCGACCTCTCGGCGCGCACCACCCTGGTGTCTGCGCTGTACCAGTCGCAGACCGAGGCCCAGCACTCCAATGCCGACCACGAGGCCATCGTCGATGCGCTGGCGGCCGGCGACATGGCGCGCGCCGAGCAACTGATGCGCGAGCACATCGACGCGCTGGCCGCGCGGCTGGATGAGAACCTCGCCCACCGCGCGCGCCTGCAGGACCGGCTGCTGGATGCGCTGCAGCCCCAGGCGGCCCAGGCCGCCCAGGCAACGCGCACAGGCAGGGGCAAGCCGCGCGGCTGAAGAAGCGGGGAGCGTGGCGGATGGCAGGGTGATGGTCGGGTGACGGGTGGGCGATGGGGGGGCACCCAAATCCACCAATACCCGCTTCGCCAAATTTCCGTTGTGTGACACGGGCGTTTCACCTGCGCTTCCTAAAGTGGGTGTCAGAGGTGGTGAACCTGCCACCTGTCCACGAACCCACAACGGAACTGCCACGCCATGCGCCACACCCTTGCCTCCCTGGGCCGCCGCCTCGCCATTGCCTCTGCGGCGCTGACCGTCGCCTCCTTCGCACCCCTGGCCCACGCAGCCAAGACCGAGCTGCTGGTCTACAGCGCGCTGGAGGCCGACCAGATCAAGGCCTACAAGAGCGGCTTCGAGAAGGCCCATCCCGAGATCGAACTCAAGTTCGTGCGTGACAGCACGGGCATCATCACGGCCCGCCTGCTGGCCGAGAAGGCCAATCCCCAGGCCGACGTGATCTGGGGCGTGGCCGCCACCTCGCTGATGCTGCTGGACAAGCAGGGCATGCTGCAGCCCTACGCGCCCAAGGGCCTGGACAAGGTGCGCGCCAACATGCGCGATCCGCGCGCGCAGCCGACCTGGGTGGGCATGGACCTGTGGTCCTCGGCCATCTGCTTCAACACCGTGGAGGCCGGCAAGCGCAAGCTGCCGGTGCCCGCCAGCTGGGCCGACCTGGTCAGGCCCGAGTTCAAGGGCACGATCACCATGCCCCACCCGGCCTCCAGCGGCACGGGCTACCTGATGGTCGCCGCCTGGCTGCAGATCATGGGCGAGGAAAAGGGCTGGGCCTACATGGACGGCCTGCACCAGAACATGGGCGTGTACACGCACAGCGGCTCCAAGCCCTGCCGCCAGGCGGGGGCCGGCGAGTTTCCCGTGGGCCTGAGCTTCGAGTACCGCGCCAGCAAGACCAAGAAGGACGGTGCGCCCATCGACATCGTCTTCCCGCAGGAAGGCCTGGGCTGGGACGTGGAGGCCACGGCCATCCTCAAGACCAGCAAGAAGCAGGAAGCCGCCAAGGCGCTGGCCGACTGGGCCGTCACGCCAGAGGCCAACAAGCTGTATGCCGCCAACTTCGCCGTGCTGGCCTTGCCCGAGGCGCAGGAGAAGCTGGAGTTCATCCCCGCCGATCTGGAAAAGCGGTTGGCGAAGAACGATTTCAACTGGGCCGCCGATAACCGTGACCGCATCCTGGCCGAGTGGAGCCGTCGCTACGAAGCCAAGGCAGAGAAAAAGTAAGCCGGAGCCACGCCATGCTGCGCATAGACCATATCGCCAAGCGCTACCGCGAGCAGCAGGTGCTGCGCGGCATTGACCTGAACGTGGAGGCGGGCGAGTTCGTCAGCCTGCTCGGCCCTTCGGGCTGCGGCAAGACCACGCTGCTGCGCATCGTCTGCGGCATCGACATGCCTGACGAGGGCAGGGTGCTGTTCCAGGGCGATGACATCACGCGCTGGCCGGCCGCACGCCGTGGCTTTGGCGTGGTGTTCCAGAGCTATGCGCTGTTTCCCAATCTCACGGCCGCGCAGAACGTGGCCTTCGGGCTGAACGGGCAGCCTGCGGCGCAGGCGCGCGAGCGTGTGGCCGAGATGCTGTCCCTGGTGGGCCTGGGCGCGCAGGCCCAGCGCTACCCCGCCCAGCTGTCCGGCGGCCAGCAGCAGCGCGTGGCCCTGGCCCGTGCGCTGGCGCCCCGGCCGCGCCTGCTGCTGCTCGACGAGCCGCTGTCCGCGCTCGATGCCCAGGTGCGCACCGAGCTGCGCAGCGAGATCCGCCAGCTGCAGCGCCAGCTGGGGATTGCCTCCATCATGGTCACGCACGACCAGGAAGAGGCCTTGTCCATGGCCGACCGCGTGGTGCTCATGCACCAGGGCCGCATCGAGCAGCAGGGCTCGCCCGAGCAGCTCTATGCCCGGCCCGTGAGCCAGTTCGCGGCCGGCTTCGTGGGCCGCATGAACCTGCTGCCGGCCACGGCCCAATCGGCGGACCAGGTGCGCATCGGCGAGGCCAGCCTGCGCTGTGCGCTGGCCGGTTTCGAGCCTGGCGCTGCCCTGCTGGTGGGCGTGCGGCCCGAGAGCGTGGTGCTGCACCCGGCCCAGCCCACGGCATTGGCCAACCTGTTCCGCGCCCGCGTGGTGGAGACTTCCTTCCTGGGATCGATGGCCCTGGTGCGCCTGTTCAGCCCCACGCTGCAATGCCAGGTTGACGCCCAGTGGCCCCTGCGCCACGACGTGGGCCTGCCCGACTGGCTGCAGGGCGAGGTGCTGATGGAGCTGCCCGCCGCCGCGCTGCAGCCGCTGGCGGCGCCCGACGTGAGGAAGGCCGCATGAGCGCGCATCCCATGGACACGGCCATTTCCGTGCCCGTGCCCGTGCCCGTGCCGGTGGACCGCTCCGTTTCCGCCCGCCGCAGCGCGCCTGCAGGGCCCGTGCGTCCGCGGGGGCGCAGCGCAGGCTGGGAGCGCTGGTGGCTGGGCGCCCTGGTGCTGGGCGCACTGGCCTGGCTGCTGGCCACCATCGCCCTGCCGGTCGCCAGCCTGCTGGGCAGGAGTTTCTGGGACGATGCGGGCCGCTTCACGGGCCTGGCCCAGTTCATCACCTATGCGCGCATGCCGGGCGTGGCGCAATCGCTGTTCAACAGCCTGTGGCTGTCGGCCGTGAGCAGCACGGTCTGCGTGCTGCTGGCCTATGTCTACGCCTATGGCGTGGTGCGCAGCTGCATGCCGCTGGCGCGCTGGTTCCGGGGCCTGGCCCTGGTGCCGCTGCTGGCGCCTTCGCTGCTCATGGCCATCAGCCTGATCTACCTGTTCGGCAGCCAGGGCCTGCTCAAGGGCTGGCTGCAGGGGGGCTCGGCCTACGGGCCCTTCGGCATCATCGTGGGCTCGGTGCTCTGGACCTTTCCGCATGCGCTGATGATCCTGTGCACCACGCTGGCCTCGGGCGATGCGCGCCTGTACGAGGCGGCCGCCACGCTGGGCGCCAGCCGCTGGCGCAGCTTCCGCCAGGTCACGCTGCCAGCCAGCCGCTACGGGCTGATGATTTCCTGGATCGTGGTCTTCGTGCTCGTGGTGACCGACTTCGGCGTGCCCAAGGTCATTGGCGGCAACACGGCCATGCTGGCCACCGATATCTACAAGCAGGTCATAGGCCAGCAAAAGCTGTCCATGGGTGCCGTGGTGGCCATGCTGCTGCTGGTGCCTGCGGGCCTGGCCTTTGCGGCAGAGCGCCATCTGCGTGCGCGGCAGGCGGCGACCATGGGCGTGCGCTCCGTGCCGCTGGTGCCCCAGCCCCATGCGCCGCTGGACCGCGCGCTGCTTGCGTACTGCGCGCTGGTGGCGCTGGCGCTGCTGGCCGTCATGGGCACGGCCGTGCTGGCCTCCCTGGTCAGCTACTGGCCCTACAACCTCACGCTGACGTTCAAGAACTACCGCTTCGACATGATGGACGGCGGCGGCTGGGCCAGCTATGGCAACTCGCTGTCCATGGCGCTGGCCACGGCGGTGGTGGGGGCGGTGCTGAGTTTTGTGACCGCCTACCTGGTGGCCAAGCCCCAGCGCTGGGCACGCACGCGCCAGTGGCTGCATGCCGTGGCCACGCTGCCCATGGCCGTGCCGGGGCTGGCGCTGGGCCTGGGCTACATCCTGTTCTTCAATGCCCAGGGCAATCCGCTGCATTTTCTGTACGGCAGCATGGCCATCCTGGTGCTGTGCTCGGTGGCGCATTTCTTCTCGGTGGCGCACATCACGCAACTGGCCGCGCTGCAGCAGCTCGATGCCGAATACGAGCGCGTGGCCGATTCTCTGGGCGTGGCCTTCTGGACGCTGCTGTGGCGCGTGCACCTGCCGGTGTGCATGCCCGTAGTGATGCAGGTGGCCGGTTACTTCTTCGTCAACGCCATGACCACGGTGTCGGCCGTGGTGTTCCTCTACTCGCCCGAGACCACGCTGGCCTCGGTGGCCGTGCTGGCCATGGACGACGCGGGCGACACCGCGCCGGCCGCCGCCATGGCCACGCTGATCTTTGCCACCGCCGCCACGGGCCGGCTGCTGATCGCGGCGCTGGATGCCTGGGTGCAGCGGCGCACGCAGCGCTGGCGCCAGCGCTGATCCCTTCTTTCTTCCCCCCTCCGTTTTTTCCCATGAAGAACTACGACCTGATCGTGGTGGGGGCCGGCATTGTCGGCCTGGCCCACGCCTATGCGGCCGCGCGCCGTGGCCGCAGCGTGCTCGTCATCGAGCGCGACGCGGCCTGCATCTCCGCCTCCATCCGCAACTTCGGCTTTGTGACCATCACGGGGCAGCAGGCCGGGGCCCACTGGCGGCGTGCCATGCGCTCGCGCGACACCTGGGCCGAGATCGCGCCGCAGGCCGGCATCGAGGTCGTGCACCGCGGCCTGTGGCTGACGGCGCGCCGCCCCAGCGCCGAGGCCGTGCTCCATGCCTTTCTAAGCACCGCCATGGGCGAGCGCTGCGAGCTGCTCACGCCGGCCCAGGCCGCCGAGCGCCATCCTGCACTGCATACCGAGGATTTGTCCGCCGTGCTCTACAGCCCGCATGAACTGCGCGTGGAGTCGCGCACGGCCATTCCCAGGTTGGCGCAGTGGCTGGAGCAGGCCATGGGCGTGGATTTCCGCTTTGGCGAGGCCGTGCTCGACGTGGCCGCGCCCCGGGTGCGCAGCACGCGCGCCAGCTACCACGGCGAACGCGTGGTGGTCTGCAACAACGCCGACCCGGGCGGCCTGTTCGCCGGCCTGTGGGCGCCGCATCGCATCCAGCTGTGCCAGCTGCAGATGCTGCGCGTGCGGCCGCAGCCGGGCTTTCGGCTCAAGGGCTCGGTCATGGGTGACCTGAGCATGGTCAGATACGAGGGCTACAGCGCCCTGCCCGAAGCCGCCGCGCTGCGCGCCGAACTGGAGCGGGAGGAGGGCGAGAGCCTGGCCCACGGCATCCACCTGATCGCCGTGCAAAGCGCCGACGGCAGCCTGGTGGTGGGCGATTCCCACCACTACGGCGCAGCGCCCCAGCCCTTTGCCAGCGAGGCCGTGGACCGGCTGATGCTGCGCCACATGAACGAGGCCCTGAACCTGCGCGATGCGCAGGTGGTGGAGCGCTGGGTGGGCGTCTACCCGAGTGCGCAGGACGCGCCCTGCGTGGTGCATGCGCCCGACGAGGCCACGCGTGTGGTGGCGGTCACCGGAGGTTCCGGCGCGAGCACCGCCTTCGGGCTTGCAGAAGAGGTCTGGAGCGCGTGGTGAGCGGTAGCCGGCCTACTACTTGCCGAACATCACCCACAGCAGCGCCAGCACCATGATCGTGGCCAGCACGGCCAGCGTGATCTTGAGGGCGCTGTAGGGGCGCTCGCCCGCGATCTGGCCCGTGTAGCCGTTGGCGATGATCTGGAAGGTCTTGCTGCCGTAGGTGTAGCCTACCAGCCAGACCGGCACGAGGATGTGCTTGAAGGTGCGGCCCTGGTACTCGCGCTGCATCTGCAGGTTGCGGTAGGTGTCGCCGGGCACCTGGCGCGCGCACAGGGCGCGCAGCTGCTCGTCCATGTCCTGCACGTTGACCTGGGCGGCCTTGCCCAGGTCGATCTGGTAGCGCTCCACGGTCCAGCCGCGCACGAACTCGGGCGTGTAGGGCTTGAGGTCGGTGGTCGTGGGAAAGGGCTCCACCTGGCGCAGCAGGTTGGCGTGCACGCCTACGGTGCCGGGCACCAGCTCGTCGTCGAAGAAATGGGCGAGGCTGCCCGCGGCCGGCTCCCAGCGCACATGGCGCACCTGGCGCGTCTGCACATTGCCGTTGCTGTCGCGGTAGGACTCGGTGGTGTAGTAGTAGAAGCCCGCCTCGGCCTGCCAGTCGGCGCTGGCGTGGGCGTCGAAGGTCCAGTAGGGCAGGTAGACGCCGTGCAGAGTGTCGGTCAGCGCGGCGGACTTCAGGCGGTTGGGCGCGAACCAGCGGCTGCCGTACCACTGGCGGATGCGGTCGCGGATCTGCCCGTCGCTGATCTTGAAGGGCAGGATGCTCTGCGGCGTGATGGCATCGCCCTGGTCCTCATGGGCGACGATGGAGGGGGAGCCGCAGAAGTCGCAGCGCTGGGCCACGGTGCGGTTCACGAAGACCGAGATGGCACGGCAGTTCTGGCACTGGACCTCGTAGCGGTCCTCCGTACCCCAGCCCCGGCCGGACTTGGGGTTGCGCAGCGCCTCGGCCAGGTCCTGCTCGACCACATCGCGGCCCAGTTCCTCGCGCGTTTCCTCGCTCCAGGGCACCGTGGTGCCGCAGTACGGGCACTTGAGCGCCTGGGCCTGGGCATTCCATTCGAGGTTGGCGCCGCATTCGGGGCAGGGGTGCTTGCGCACCATGGCGGGCGCGGCGGCGGCCGCCTCCCAGGAGCCGGAGCCGGAGGCGGGAGTGGAAGAAGAACGGGGGGAGGGCGCGCTCACGGCATCGGTCCTGGAAAGCGTACGGCGCCAGGCAGGGCCTGGCGCCGGGAAGGTTCAAGCCAACAGAAAGCGAGGGCGCTCAGCCCTTGAGGAACTCGTCCAGAGCGCTTTGCGCAATGCGCCACTGGCTGCCGATCTGGCGCGCCTTGAGGTTGCCGGCCTGGATCTCGGCCAGCACATCGGCCTCGCTCACACCCAGCACCTGGGCCGCCTGCGCCGGGGTCAGCACCTGCAGTCCACCGGCGGCGGGCGCTGCGGGGGCCTGGGCCGCCTGTGCGGCAGCGGGCGAGAACGGATCGGACGCCTGGCCCTGGCCGGCCGGTGCGCCACCGCCACCGCCGTTTTGCATGCTCTTCATCATCTCCTGCGCCATGCCGAAGCCCATGGCCATGGTGGCGGGCAGGGTGGCTGCGGCAGCGCCTTCGCCGCCCGTGGTCATGGCCTGGCCCATCTGGTATTTGACGTAGTCGTTGAGGTTGCCGATGGCCGTCATGCTGGAGCGCTTGTCGATGGCCTGCTCCACCTCGGGCGGCACGGACACGTTCTCCAGCACGAAGCTGGTGATCTCCAGGCCGTACTTGTCCGTCATGGCCGGATTGATCAGCGGCAGCAGCGCATCGCCCAGCTCGCCATAGCGCTGGGCCACGTCCAGCACGGGCACCTGGGCCTTGGCCAGCGACTCGGTGAACACGCTGATGATGCGCGAGCGCATGGTGTCGGCGAACTCGTCGATGCGGAAGTTCTGGTCCGTGCCCGCCACTTCCTTGAGGAACTTGGCCGGCTCGACGATGCGGAAGTCATAGGTGCCGAAGGCGCGCAGGCGCACGGCGCCGAAGTCCTTGTCGCGCACCATCACGGGGTTGGAGGTGCCCCACTTGTTGCCCGTGAACAGGCGCGTGTTGATGAAGTAGACATCGCACTTGAACGGCGAGTTGAAGCCGTACTTCCAGCCCTGGATGGTGGACAGGATGGGAATGTTCTGCGTGGTCAGCGTGTGCTTGCCGGGGCTGAACAGGTCGGCGTACTGGCCGGCCGAGACGAACTGCACCTGCTGCGACTCGCGCACGATGAGCTGGGCGCCGTTCTTGATTTCCTTGTCGTCATCGGGCCAGCGGTAGGAGAGCGTGTCGCGCGAGTCATCGGTCCACTCGATGATCTCTATCAGTTGCTTGGTGATGATGTTCATCAGGTTCATGGCAGGCTCCGGGGCGGTGGTGGTCCACGACAAAAAAGGTCAATGGGCCATTCTAGGGGGCGTGCATGGCGGCGTGGCGAACGGTCACCGGCCGCTGCCCTGGTGAATTGTCAAAAAATGATCCGGATGCGTCGTGCAAGGCGGGCCTTCGGGTCTTCGCGCGCCACGGCCTTTGCCGGCATGTGTCGCCTGCTCCGTTTTTTGATGCAGATCGCCCTGTGGAGCGTCTGCCGTGGGGCCGCAGGCCGGCAGCACGGCGCATGGCCGGGCGGCGCCTTAAAATCGTCGTTTGCGCGGCGCGAGCCGCCTCTCATTCACCGGCGCGGCCCCGGCCTGCGTGCGACGCCTGAAACAAGTCATGCTCACTTTCCAACAAATCATCCTCAAGCTGCAGTCCTACTGGGCCGACCAGGGCTGCGCACTGCTCCAGCCCTATGACATGGAAGTGGGCGCGGGCACCTCGCACACCGCCACCTTCCTGCGCGCGCTGGGCCCCGAGCCCTGGAAGGCCGCCTACGTGCAGCCCAGCCGCCGCCCCAAGGACGGCCGCTATGGCGACAACCCCAACCGCCTGCAGCACTACTACCAGTTCCAGGTGGTGCTCAAGCCCGCGCCCGACAACATCCTGGAGCTGTACCTGGGCTCGCTCGAAGCCCTGGGGTTCGACCTGAAGAAGAACGACATCCGCTTCGTCGAGGACGACTGGGAGAACCCCACGCTGGGCGCCTGGGGCCTGGGCTGGGAAGTCTGGCTCAACGGCATGGAGGTGACGCAGTTCACCTACTTCCAGCAGGTCGGCGGCATCGACTGCAAGCCCGCCACGGGCGAGATCACCTACGGCCTGGAGCGCCTGGCCATGTACCTGCAGGGCGTGGACAACGTCTACAACCTGACCTGGACCGACGGCCTGAGCTACGGCGACGTCTACCACCAAAACGAGGTGGAGCAGTCCACCTACAACTTCGAGCATTCGGACGCCGACTTCCTGTTCACCGCCTTCGGCGCCTACGAAAAGCAGGCCAACCACCTGATCGGCGAACAGCTGGCGCTGCCGGCCTACGAGCAGGTGCTCAAGGCCGCCCACACCTTCAACCTGCTCGATGCGCGCGGCGCCATCAGCGTGACGGAGCGTGCCGCCTACATCGGCCGCATCCGCAACCTGGCCCGCGCCGTGGCCAAGGCCTATATGGACAGCCGTGCACGCCTGGGCTTCCCCATGGCGCCCAAGGCCCATGCCGACGAAGTGCTGGCCGAGCTGGCCAAGGCCGCCGAACAACAGGGCAAGAAGGCCGCCTGAGGCGGACACCGCTGCACCGAGAGAACACCAGACCATGAACGCATCGAATCTTCTTGTTGAACTGTTTGTCGAAGAGCTGCCCCCGAAGGCGCTGCAAAAGCTGGGCGACGCCTTTGCCGGCGTGCTGTTCGAGCAGCTCAAGGCCCAGGGCCTGCTGGCCTCCAGCGAAGCGCGCCTGACGGCCTATGCCTCGCCGCGCCGCCTGGCCGCCCACATCACCGAAGTCCTGCCCCAGGCCGAGGACAAGGCCGTGTCGCAAAAGCTCATGCCCGTCTCCGTGGGCCTGGACGCCGACGGCAAGCCCACGCCCGCCCTGATCAAGAAGCTGGCCGCCCTGGGTGCCGGCGAAGAAGCCGTTGCCGGCCTGACCCGTCAGGGCGAAGGCAAGGCCGAGGCCCTGTTCCACTCCTCCACCGTGCGCGGCGTGATGCTGGCCGACGGCGTGCAAAAGGCGCTGGACGAAGCCATTGCCAAGCTGCCCATCCCCAAGGTCATGCGCTACCAGCTGGCCGACGGCTGGAGCAGTGTCCATTTCGTGCGCCCGGCCCATGGCCTGGTGGTGCTGCACGGCACCGAGGTGCTGATCGGCGTCAAGGCCCTGGGCCTGACGGCCGGCACGGCCACGCATGGCCACCGCTTCGAGGCGGCGGTCGATCCCGTGGTCATCCGCTCCGCCGATGACTACGCCGCGCAGCTGCGCGAGGAGGGCGCCGTCATCGCCAGCTTCGCCGAGCGCCGTGCCGAGATCGCGCGCCAGCTGCAGGCCGCTGCCGAGCGCCTGGGCGGCGGTGTCCGTCCCATCGAGGACGAGGCCCTGCTGGACGAAGTCACGGCCCTGGTCGAGCGCCCCAATGTGCTGGTCTGCGAGTTCGAGAAGGAATTCCTCGACGTGCCGCAGGAATGCCTGATCCTCACCATGAAGGCCAACCAGAAGTACTTCCCGCTGCTGGACGCCGCCGGCAAGCTGACCCACCAGTTCCTGGTGGTCAGCAACATCAGCCCGCAGGATGCCAGCGCCGTCATCGGCGGCAACGAACGCGTGGTGCGCCCGCGCCTGGCCGACGCCAAGTTCTTCTTCGACCAGGACCGCAAGAAGACCCTGGCCTCGCGCGTGGAAGGGCTGGGCAAGGTGGTCTACCACAACAAGCTCGGCACCCAGGGCGAGCGCGTGGAGCGCGTGCGCTCCATCGCCAAGAGCATTGCCCGCCAGCTGGGCGACACGGGCCTGGCCCAGCAGGCCGACCTGGCCGCGCAACTGGCCAAGACCGACCTCGTGACCGACATGGTGGGCGAGTTCCCCGAGCTGCAGGGCACCATGGGCCGCTACTACGCGCTCAACGACGGCCTGGACGTGGCCGTGGCCGATGCCATCGAGGACCACTACAAGCCCCGCTTTGCGGGCGACGAACTGCCGCGCGGCAACGCCGGCGTGGTCGTGGCCCTGGCCGACAAGCTGGAAACCCTGGTCGGCATGTTCGGCATCGGCAACCTGCCCACGGGCGACCGCGACCCGTTCGCGCTGCGCCGCCATGCGCTGGGCGTGATCCGCATGCTGGTCGAGAAAGACCTGGCGCTGGATCTGGAAACCCTGCTGGTCAGCGTGCTGCCGGCCTTCGGCGACAAGATCGAGGACGCCACGCCCCAGCTGGCCGACTTCATCTACGACCGCCTGGCCGGCAACCTGCGCGAGCAGGGCTTCTCGGCCCAGGAAGTGGACTCCGTGCTGGCCCTGCGCCCGCAGCGCCTGTCCGACGTGCAAAAGCGCCTGGAAGCCGTGCGCGCCTTCGGCGAGCTGCCCGAGGCACCGGCCCTGGCCGCCGCCAACAAGCGCGTGGGCAACATCCTCAAGAAGGCCGACCAGGCCGTGCAGGCCCAGGTCGACGCGGCCGTGCTGGCCGAGGTGGCAGAGAAGGACCTGTACGCAGCCCTGCAATCGGTGGCGCCCAAGGCGCAGCAGCAGTTTGCTGCCGGCGACTACACGGCCAGCCTGCAGACCCTGGCCGCGCTGCGCGCCCCGGTCGATGCCTTCTTCGAGCATGTGATGGTCAACGCCGAAGACCCGGCCCTCAAGGCCAACCGCCTGGGCCTGCTGGCCACGTTGCACGAAGCCATGAACCGCGTGGCGGACCTTTCGCGACTGGCCGCCTGATCCCGTGGCGGCATCTGCCGCCCGGGCCCTGCGTCTTCCACCCTGGGACCCGACCATGAAAATTGCGATCCTGGACCGTGACGGAACCCTCAACCAAATCGGTGAGGAGGGCTTCATCGGCTCTGCCGAGGCCTGGAAGGCCCAGCGCGGGGCGCTGGAAGCCGTGGCGCGCCTGAACCGGGCCGGCTGGCATGTGGTGGTCGCCACCAACCAGCCGGGCCTGGGCCGGGGCCTGTTCGACGTGACCGAGCTCAATGCCGTGCACGCGCGCATGCACCGCGAAATGGCGGCGGCAGGCGCGCGCGTCGATGCGGTTTTCTACTGCCCCCATGCGCCGGACGAAGAATGCCATTGCCGCAAGCCCGGCACGGCGCTGTTCGAGCAGATTGCCGAGCGCTTCGGCGTCGAGGGGCACCAGCTGTGGGTCATCGGTTCCTGCGTGGCCCACCTGCAGGCCGGCGCCGCCATGGGCGCGCGCCTGCACCTGGTCTGCACGGGAGCCAGCGCCGGAGTGTCTCTGGACGGGGCGCTGCCGCCCGGACTGCCGCCCGGCACCCAGCGCCATGCCAGCCTGGCCGCGCTGGCCGATGCGCTGGTTCCGGCGGATGCCGCACCCGCTCCCTGAACGCCTGAACGCCCGAACGGCGCTTTGCCCATGCGCCGCCGGCCTGCCGTCCTGCGCACAATGCTATCTTTGTGAATTCCGATTCCTGAGGGCGCAAGGCCCGGGCCTGCCGCCCGGCCGCCGCGCCGCTTTCTGCACCACACTGCCGCCATGTCCCTGATCCGCTCCACCCTCCACATGCTCTGGATGGGCATCACCGTGATCCCCTACACCCTGGCCGTGCTGCTCACGCGCTGGCTGGGCGGCGGGCCGCGCCGCGTCTATGCCGTGGCGCGCGCCTGGCTCAAGCTGTCGGTGGACAGCGCCCGCGTCATCATGGGCGTGCGCCACCGCGTGCAGGGCATGGAGAACCTGCCCACCGATCCCAAGCAGGGCGTGGTGCTGCTGGTCAAGCACCAGTCCACCTACGAGACCTTCCTCATGCCGGCGATCATGCCGCGCCCGCTGGCCTATGTGTTCAAGAAGGAGCTGCTCATGGTGCCCTTCTTCGGCTGGTCCATCGGCAGCATGGACATGATCCACATCGACCGCAAGCACGGCTCGCGCGCCTTCCACAAGGTGGTCGAGCAGGGCAAGCGCCTGTTGGGCCAGGGCACCTGGGTCATCATGTTCCCCGAAGGCACGCGCATCCCGCGCGGCGAACGCGGCGAGTACAAGACCGGCGCCACGCGCCTGGCCATCATGACCGGCGTGCCCGTGGTGCCCATTGCCGTCACCTCGGCCAAGTGCTGGCCGCGCAAGGCCTTCATCAAGACCCCGGGCGTGGTGGATGTCTCCATCGGCAAGCCCATTCCTTCCGTGGGCCGCAAGCACGAGGAGCTGATGGTGGAAGTCGAAAACTGGATCGAGGCCGAAATGCAGCGCCTCGACCCCGAGGCCTACCGCGCCTGAGGCGCCGGAGACCGGCATGGCGAACCCGGCACAGCGCAGTTGGGATTGGCTGCTGCCACCTGCCGTGCAAACGCAGGACGGCGGGCTGAAGCCGCGCCGTGACCGGGCCGCTCCCCCCGCCCAGCCTCCATCCGCGCCTCCTCCTTCATCTGCCCCGTCTCCATCCACCATCCCCGAGCACAGTCCCCGCATCCACCCGGAGGCCAACCAGCAGGCGGTCCTCCAGGGACAGGTGCTGCATTACCGGCTGCAGCGCTCGCGCCGACGCACCATAGGCTTCACCATCGGCGCGCAGGGGCTGGTGGTCAGCGCACCTGCCTGGGTCAACATGGCTGCCATCGCGCAGGCGCTGGAGGCGAAATCGGGCTGGATACTGCGCAAGCTGCATGAGGCCGGCCAGCGCCAGCAAGCCCAGCAGGCGGCACGCATCCGATGGGAGCACGGCGCAGAGATCGGCTATCTGGGCCGCCCCTTGCAGCTGTGCCTGACCGGTGGCGAAACCCAGCCGCTGCGCACGCGCCAGGTGCACCGTGAACAGGCGGCCGACGGCAGCCAGTCCCTGCACCTGCCGCTGGCGCCTGGGGCATCGGCCGCCGAGGTGCGCGCCTGCGTGCAGGCCTGGATGCTGCGCGAGGCCCGCTCCTGGTTCACGGCCAGCCTGCAGCGCCATGCGCCGCTGCTGGGCGTGCAATGGACCAGCCTGCGCCTGACCAGCGCGCGCACGCGCTGGGGCAGCGCCAACACCGCAGGGGCCATCCGCCTGAACTGGCGGCTCATGCAGCACACGCCCGAGGTCATCGACTACGTGGTCGTGCACGAGCTGTCCCACCTGCGCCACATGGACCACAGTCCGCGCTTCTGGGCCACGGTGGCCAGCGTGATGCCGGGCTGGGAGGCGCAGCGCCAGGTGCTGCGTGACAAGCTGCTGCCGCCCTGGGAGTAGGCGATCCGGGCACCGGCGAGGCGGCGCCAGTCGGGCTGGACGGTTATTCTTGCCGGGCACACAACCGCGTCCTATCAAGAAAGCCCATCCATGTCCGCAAACGCTCCCGTTCCCGCAGCCATTCCCCTGACCGTCCAGCCCGCACAGGGCTATGCCGGCGACATTCCTCCCGAACTTGCCTGGCAATGGCTGCAATCCGGCGAAGCCGCGCTGGTGGACGTGCGCACCGATGCCGAGCGCGAGTGGGTGGGCCGCGTACCCGGCGCCGTGGCCGTGGCCTGGAAGCAGTGGCCGTCCATGGCCATGAACCCCGATTTCGATAGCCAGCTGCGCGCCGCCGTGCCTGAGGGCGGCAAGGTGGTCCTGCTGTGCCGCAGCGGCGTGCGCTCGGTGGCCGCTGCCCAGCGCGCAGCGCAACTGGGCATCGAGGCCTACAACATCCTCGAAGGCTTCGAGGGCGATGTGGACGCCAGCGGCCAGCGCGGCCATGTCGGCGGCTGGCGCCTGCGCGGCCTGCCCTGGCGCCAGTAAGCCGGCGCCAGCCTGTCGTCGCTCAGCGCTGCGGCTGCGCGAACCCCAGCGCCGCCGCCCGGGCGGCCACCATGTCCACCAGGGCCTGGGCCGGTCCTGACAGCGTGGCCTGCGAGCGCATGGCCAGCAACAGCCGGCGCCGTGTGTTGAGCGCCCCCAGCGGGCGCAGCCGCAGTGCCCGCGCTGCCAGGTGCGGCGCGGTGGCCGCGCGCGGCAGGATGGCCAGGCCCAGGCCCACCGAGACCATGTGGCACATGGCATCGAAGCTGCGCACCTGGATGCGGATCCGCACGGGCCGGTTGATGGATTCGGCCTCAGCCGCAATGCGCCGCATCAGCGAGGTGGAGCGGGCCAGGCTCACGAAGTCGTGGTCCAGCACCGTGGCCAGGGGCACGGGGGAGTCGTCGTCCGTGTCCAGCGCATGGCCGCGCGGCATGACCAGCACCAGCTCGTCCACATCGCAGACCTGGGTGCTCAGCCCTTCCAGGGGCGTGTTCTCCCCGATGATGGCCAGCTCGGCCACGCCGCTGAGCACGGCGCGCACGGACTCCTCGCTGAGCGCGTCTTCCAGGTCCACCGACACGCCCGGGTGGGCCGCCATGAAGTCGGCCAGCAGCCGGGGCAGAAATCCCGCAAATGCGGAGTTGTTGGCCCACAGGCGCAACTGGCCCGTGGCGCCGCTGCGAAAGTCGTCCATGGCCAGGGCCAGGTGCTCCAGCCGGGCCACCACGTCCACGGCATGGTGGTACATGCTCTGACCGGCGGGCGTGGGCGTGACGCCGCGCTTGCTGCGCACCAGCAGGGTCACGCCGCAGTGCTGCTCCAGCTCGGCCACGCGCTTGCTGGCGGCTGCCAACGACAGCCCCAGCGTGCGCGAGCCTGCCGTCAGGCTGCCGGCATCGACCACGGCCACATACAGGCGCAGCGTCAGCAGATCGAAGCGGTGCAGGTTGATCATTCCCATCCTCCACCACAGACGAAGGATGGATCAACGAGATACGGCTGTTCGGCCGCGATCAGGCCCGCAAGAATGCGCCGGTACAAAGAGAACATGGAGACAAGCATGAATCGACGCATTGTGCTGCAGGCCGCCGGCCTGGCAGCGGCCGCCCTGCTGGGCGCAGGAACCGTCCAGGCCCAGGCCTTTCCAACCAAGTCCATCACCCTCGTGGTCCCCAACCCGCCCGGCGGCGTGGTGGACACGGCTGCACGCCTGGCGTCCGACCCGCTGTCGCGCCTGCTGGGGCAGTCGGTCGTGGTGGACAACCGGGGCGGCGCCAGCGGCAACATTGCCTACCAGATGGTGGCCCGGTCGCCCAAGGACGGCTACACGCTGCTGGCCTCGTATTCGGCCTACCACGTGGGCAATCCGGCACTGTTCCCCAAGCTGCCCTGGGCGCAGTCCGAGCTGGCGCCCGTGGGGCTGATCGTGGCCGCCACCAATGTGATCGCCGTTCATCCTTCGGTGCCAGCGAACAATCTGCAGGAGTTCATTGCCTATCTGCGCAAGAACCCGGGCAAGGTCAATTACGCGTCGCAGGGCAATGGCTCGCTGTCCCATGTGGGCACGGCCGTGTTCGCCCAGGTGACCCAGACCCAGATCACGCATGTGCCCTACAAGGGGTCCGGCCCGGCCATCCAGGACGTGCTGGGCGGCCAAGTACAGATGTTCATCACCACGCCGCCTTCGGTGCTGGGCCATGTGCAGACTGGCAAGCTCAGGGCCCTGGCCGTGACCAGCAAGACGCGCCATCCCATGCTGCCCGATGTGCCCACCACGGCCGAAGCGGGCCTGCCGGGCTTCGAGCTGGAAGCCTGGGTCGGCCTGTTCGCGCCTGCGGGCACGCCGCCAGAGGCCATCGCCAGGCTGTCGGACGCGCTCAAGACCTCCCTGGAGTCGCCCGACGTGCAAAAGCGCGCGGCCCTGCAGGGCGTGGAGCCGCGATTCCTTGGCCCGCAAGCGCTGGCCGCCCTGGTCCAGCGCGAGACGGACCACTGGGGCAAGGTGATCAAGGCCAACCACATCACGATGGATTGACATGACAGCCAAAACCCATTTCCGCATCGGGCAGATCGTGCCCAGCTCCAACACCACGATGGAGACCGAGATCCCCGCCATCCTGCGCGCCCGCGAGGCCCTGGCGCCCGAGCGTTTCACCTTCCACTCCAGCCGCATGCGCATGAAGCATGTGACCAAGGAGGAACTGGCCGCCATGGACGGCGACAGCGATCGCTGCGCGCTGGAACTGTCGGATGCGCGTGTCGATGTGCTCGGCTATGCCTGCCTGGTGGCCATCATGAGCATGGGGCGCGGCTACCACCGTGTCTCGGAAGCGCGCCTGCACCAGCGCACCGTGGACAACGGCGGCCCCGCGCCCGTTGTCACCAGCGCCGGCGCCCTGGTCGATGGCCTGCACGCCATCGGCGCGAAGAAGGTGGCGCTACTGGCGCCCTACATGAAGCCGCTGACGCAACTGGTCATCGACTACATAGAGAACGAAGGCATCGAAGTGGTGGACAGCATCTCGCTGGAGATTGCCGACAACCTGCAGGTGGGCGCCCAGGATGCGCGCGCACCCATCGAGATCACGCGGCGCCTGAACACGGCCAACGCCGACGCGGTCATCGCCTCGGCCTGCGTGCAGATGCCCTCGCTGGCCTCGGTGCAGCCCATCGAGGACCGCGTGGGCCTGCCGGTACTGTCTTCCTCGGTGGCCACGACGTTCATGATGCTCAAGCGCCTGGGCTTGCCGACAGCCGTTCCGGGGTTCGGTGCGCTGTTGAGCGGTAAATACTGAATCTTTCCTTGAGAAAGGCCGCTATTGCGGCCTTTCTCGGAGCGGGGTAGGTCTAATTCGCGGCATCCAGAACTGGCATGAGCCAGGTCAGAGACACCGATCAAGGGCCGCCCCGCCGCGAGGGTGTCGTCCCCCTCGGGGGGAAGCGGCGACGCCGCTCAGGGGGGGCTTAGATTGCCGGAATGCGCAGCTTCTGGCCGGGGTAGATCTTGTCGGGGTGGCTCAGCATGGGCTTGTTGGCCTCGAAGATCACCGGGTACTTGTTGGCATCGCCATAGAACTTCTTGGCAATGGCCGACAGCGTGTCGCCGCGCACCACGTCGTGGTACTGGGCTTCGGGCTCGGGGTTGGTCACCGTCATCTGGTTGTCCACCGACTGCACGCTGGAGACGTTGCCGCAGCACAGCGTCACCTTTTCCTTGACCGCCTGGGTGGGGGCCGTGCCCAGCACCGTGACCTTGCCCTGCGAGCCGTCGAACTGCACCTTCACGTCGCTGACGCCCAGGTTCTGCGTGCCGATATAGGTCTCGATGGCCTTGGCGGCCTTGGCATTCAGGTCTTGCGCAGGCTCGGCTGCCTGTGCGGCGCTGCCGCCGAACAGCTTTTCGCCGGCTTCCTTGATGAAACTGAAAAGTCCCATGGGTGACTCCTGTTGGTGGGTGGAAAAACGGAAAGGCCAATGTAACGCCTAACAGTGGCAGCGCGCGCTGCCGGGCAGGAGCGCTCCCGGATTTTTGACATTTGCGCCATTCTTGCGTTCACGTCCTCACTCAGTTGTCGTCCATGGCTGACGCTATCCTCCGGAAAACTCCGATAATCGCGCCCATGACTTTTTTGGCCATAGACATCGGCAACACCCGCTTGAAATGGGCGATGTACGACGCGCATCGGCCTGGCGCCGCTTTGCTGGCGCACGGCGCGGAGTTCCTGGAGCACATCGAGCACCTGGCCGAAGGGCCGTGGAGCGACCTGCCCACGCCTACGCGCATGCTGGGCTGCGTGGTGGCCGGCGACACGGCGCGCCGGCGCGTGCACGACCAGATCGACATGATGCTGGGCTGGGATTTCGAGCCGCAGTGGGCCGTGCCCGGCGCGGCCGAGGCCGGAGTCACCAACGGCTACGATTTCCCCTCGCGCCTGGGGGCGGACCGCTGGGTGGCCATGATCGGCGCGCGCCAGCACATTCTGCAGCGCGGGCCAGAGCGGCCCCTGATCGTGGTCATGGTCGGCACCGCCGTCACCGTGGATGCACTGGACCAGCACGGCCACTTCATGGGCGGTCTGATCCTGCCGGGTCACGGCATCATGCTGCGCGCCCTGGAAAGCGGCACGGCCGGCCTGCATGTGCCCACGGGTGCGGTCACGCCATTCCCCACCAACACCAGCGACGCGCTGACCAGTGGCGGCACCTACGCCATCGCCGGGGCCGTGGAGCGCATGTACCAGCATCTGTACATGCACTGCAGCATGGAGCCTGCCTGCGTCATGGCCGGCGGTGCAGGCTGGAAGATGGTGCCCAGCATGACGCGGCCCTTCGAGCTGGTGGACAACCTCATCTTCGAAGGCCTGCTGGTCATGGCGCAGCGCCGCTGGGGCGATGCCAGCGGCCTGCCTGCCGACGCGGTCAAAGCGGCCTGAAGCCACTTTGATCGTGCGGCGCAGCATCGCGCCGTTGTATCCGTTGCGTAACAGTTGATGACAGCGCTGGTGCCGGGTGCAGGGGCGGCCTTGGACCCCGCATCCGGAGCCTTTCGCGGGGGATGCGGCGACAGTGGATAATCCGCGGCAATGTCTTCCACCAATCACGTCATGGAACCGATTGCCGGTGTCGAAGCCCCGATCAAGGGGCGGCTGGGCGAACGCCTGCTTTCCGCCGGCAAGCTGAACGAGCGCGATCTGCAAAACGCCCTGCAGGCGCAGCAGGAATTGGGCGGCTACCTGGGCCAGGTGCTGGTCCAGCTGGGCGTGGTGGCGGAAACCGACGTGGCCCAGGCGCTGTCCGAACAGCTGCACATGCGCTGGCTGCGCGCGGAAGAGTTTCCCGACCTGCTGCCCGATGTGCCGGGCCTGCTGGCCAGCTTTCTGGATGCGCAGTGCGTCTGCCCCATTTCGCTGCAGGACGGCGTGCTCGAAGTGGCCATGTCCGTGCCGCAGGACCCCTTCATCACCAAGGCGCTGCGCCTTGCCACCGGGTTGCAGATCAAGCCCGTGCTGGCGTTGGAAGCCGATATCCGCAAGGCCCTGTCCGAAGCCGGCCAGGAACCCGAAGGCGAAGAAGGCCAGGACTGGGAGTCGGACGCCACGGGTGGCGACTTCGTCGAGCATCTGAAGGACCTGGCCAGCGAGGCGCCGGTCATCCGCCTGGTCACGGGCATCATTTCCCGCGCCATCGAGCTGCACGCCTCCGACATCCATCTTGAGCCCTTCGAGGCCGGCCTGCAGGTGCGCTACCGCATGGACGGCGTGATCCATGCGGCCGAACTCGTGCCGCCCCGGCTGAGCGCGGCCGTGGGCTCGCGCGTCAAGCTGCTGGCCCATCTGGACATTGCCGAGCGGCGCCTGCCGCAGGACGGCCGCATCAAGACCCGCGCCAAGGGCCGCGAACTGGACCTGCGTGTCTCCACCGCGCCCACGGTGCATGGCGAGAGCATCGTCATGCGGGTGCTGGACCGCGCCAACGTGCGCCTGCGCCTGGAAAGCATGGGCTTCGAGGTCGATACGCTGGAGCGCTTCAACACCTTGCTGGCCAAGCCGCACGGCATCGTTCTGGTCACTGGGCCCACGGGCTCGGGCAAGACCACCACGCTGTACGCGGCCCTGTCCAAGATCGACGCGGTTTCCAACAAGATCATCACCGTCGAGGACCCGGTCGAGTACCAGCTCGACGGCATCAACCAGATCCAGGTCCATCCGCAGATCGACCTCACCTTTGCCAACGCCCTGCGCTCCATCCTGCGCCAGGACCCGGACATCATCATGATCGGCGAAATGCGTGACGGAGAAACCGCGCAGATCGCCGTGCAGTCCGCGCTGACAGGCCACCTGGTGCTGTCCACGCTGCACACCAACACGGCCGCAGGCGCCGTCACCCGCATGCGCGACATGGGGGTGGAGAGCTACCTGATCACGTCCTCGGTCAACGGCGTGCTGGCCCAGCGCCTGGTGCGCACGCTGTGCTCGCACTGCAAGCAGCCCGACACGCTGCCGGCCGCCGCCGTCGAGGGCAGCGGCCTCAAGCGTTTTTTGCGCGAGGGCTCGCCCATCTACCGCGCCGTCGGCTGCGAGCATTGCCGGGGCACGGGCTACAAGGGCCGTACCGGCATCCATGAACTCATGGTCATCGACGAGCCGCTGCGCCGCGCCATCATCGAAGGCCAGGACGCCAACGCCCTGCATGCCATGGCGGCCAAGAGCGGCATGCTGAGCCTCTACGACGACGGCCTGCGCAAGGTGGCCTCGGGCGCCACCACGCTGGACGAAGTGCTGCGCGTGACCCAGGACCAGAGCGATGCCTGATTACAGCTGGGAGGCCGTGGACAGCCGCGGTCAGATGGTCAAGGGCACCTATTCCGCCGCAGCCGTGGCCGAGGTGGTGGTGCACCTGCGCAAGAGCCGCCTGTCGCCCATCAAGGTCGAGGAAGCCGCAAGCCTGGGCAACGTGCCGCTGGCGGCGCGTGCGCTCAAGAAAGGCCGCATCAAGGCCGACGACATCCAGGGCATGACCACCGAGCTGGCCATCATGATGCGTGCCGGCCTGTCGCTGGACAACGCGCTCAAGGTCCTGGTCGAGATGAGCCACAAGGTGCAGATGCAGGCCATGCTCCAGTCCGTGCTCGACAGCGTCAAGGCCGGCATGCCGCTGAGCCAGGCACTGGGCAAGCACCACGACCTGTTCGGCGACTTCTATATCAACATGGTGCGCTCAGGCGAAGCCAGCGGCCAGATGTCGGGCGTGCTCAACCGGCTGGTGGAACACATGGCGCGCCAGCGTGCCCTGCGCGACAGCGTGGTCTCGGCCACCATCTATCCTGCCATCCTGCTGGGCGTGGCTGTGCTGTCCCTGGTGGCCATGCTGGGCTTCGTGGTGCCGCAGTTCGAGCAGCTTTTCAACGACATGGGTGACGCGCTGCCCCTTCCCACGCAATTCGTGATGGGGCTGGGCCATGCGTTTCGCAGCTACGGCTGGGCGGTGTTCATCGTGCTGGGCGCGCTGGCCTGGGTCTTAGCCCGCTGGGCCAAGAGTCCCAAGGGCCGCCAGACCTGGCAATCGTGGCTGCTGGGCCTGCCGGGCCTGGGTGGCGTGGTGCGCAAGTACCAGCTCACCCTGTTCAGCCGCTCGCTGGGCACGCTGCTGGGCAACGGCGTCACGCTGCTGACCGCACTGCGCATTGCCAGCGACACGGTCTCCAACGTCGCCATCCGCGAGCGCCTGGAAAAAATGGGCCCCATGGTCAAGGAAGGCCATCGCATGGCCCATGCCGCCCAGAAAACCGGAGAATTCGAGCCCCTGGCCCTGAATCTGGTGCGGGTCGGCGAGGAAACCGGCCGCCTGGGCGACATGATGCTGGAGCTGTCCAACATATTGAACCGCGAGGTCGAAAACGCGATCAAACGCCTCCTGACCATGTTGGAGCCGGCGCTGATCCTGGTCCTCGGTATCCTTATCGCCTCCATCATCGTGTCGATCCTGCTCGGAATCCTGTCCGTCAACGATCTGGCCGTCTGATGAATCTGAATTGACTGAAAGGTATGTAGAAGATGATGCGCATGCAAAAGCAACTGTCCTCCCGCGCCCGCAAGCGTGGCTTCACGCTGATCGAACTGCTGGTCGTGCTGGCCATCCTGACCCTGCTGGCCGGCCTGGTTGGCCCCAAGGTGCTGAACCAGTTGGGTGGAGCAAAGACCAAGACGGCCGGCGTGCAGATCGCCGACATCGAAAAGGCGCTGGAGCTGTACAAGCTCGACGTGGGCCGCTACCCCACCTCGCAGCAGGGCCTGGACGCGCTGGTCAAGCAGCCGGCCGGCGTTGCCGGCTGGGCGGGGCCCTACCTCAAGGGCGGCGTGCCCAATGATCCCTGGAACAACCCTTACCGCTACACCTACCCGGCTGCCAATGGCGACCTCGAAATCCTCTCGCTGGGCTCCGATGGTGCGCCTGGCGGCGAGGGCGAGGCTTCCGACATTCGCAACACCAAGTAATCAGCTGTCCAGAACAGCTGCCGCAACCGTTGCCATTCCGTCTCGCCAAGGATGAGTCTTGAAGCGCGCCCAGGGTTTCACGCTGATCGAGCTGCTGGTGGTGTTCGCCATTCTTGGCGCCATCATCGGCATCGTGCCGCCTGCCATGGGCAAGCTGCGCGATGCCGTGGACTATCGGCAGACGGTGCAGGACGTGACGGCCCTGCTGCGCAAGGCGCGCCAGCAGGCCACGCTGCAGGGCATGCCTGTGGCATTCGCGATCAATACGAATAGCCGCCAGTACGGCATCGCCGGCCAAGCCACGGCCAAGCTGCCCGACAGCCTGACGGTGCAACTGACCACAGCAGCCGGCATGGCGCTTGCCGATGGCAGCCAGACCATCGTCTTTCTGCCCGAAGGCGGCGCCACGGGGGGCAGCATTTCGATCGCCCGCGCGCAAAGCGGCGGTGGCGTGCGCCTGCGTGTGGACTGGCTGTCCGGCCAAGTCACCAAAGAGGCTCTGTAATGCGTCGGCGCGCCGCTTCCCGCCCCAGGGTGCGGGGCATGACCTTGCTGGAGCTGTTGGTGGCGCTGTCCATCATGGCTATCTCGCTGGCGCTCATTTATCGGGCCGTTGGTGGTTCCGCGCGCGGTGTTTCCAAACTGGAGCAGAACCAGGGAGTGGCCCTGCTGGCCGATTCGCTGATGGACGCCTTTCCCATGGTCGATCCTGGTGGCACCCAGGCCTCAGGGCAGGATGGTGTCTACGCTTGGCAGGTGGCTTCCGCGCCTTTCTCCGTGGGCGGCCTGCCCGAAACCGCGGTTCCCCTGCATGCCTTGCGCATCACGATCTCCGTTGAAAACCGCAGTTGGGTCTTCGAGACCCTGCGCCCGCAGCGCCCTTTGCAGCAAGGCGAGGTGACGCGATGACTGGGCGCGCTCCATCTTCGGGCAGGCAAAAGGGCTTCACGCTGGTGGAGCTGCTGGTGGTCATGGCCCTTCTGTCCCTGCTCATGCTCGGGCTGGCGTCGGCCATGTCCACGGTCTCGCAGACGCAGGAGCGTGTGGATGCGCGGCTGGACCGCATGGACCATCAACGTGTCTCGATTGGTTTTCTTCGTTCAGTCCTGGGACAGGTGTCCGCCGTGCGGCGCCAGGCCGGTTTGCGCAAGCAGGGCGAGAGCGAATTGTTCTTCGAAGGCGGCCCGCAAGGCATGCGCTGGCTGGGCATCATGCCTGCGCGCTTCGGAATGGGCGGCCGCACCCATTTCCAGCTCTCCGTCGAAGGTGATGCCTTGGTGCTACGCTTCGCGCCCTGGCAGGGTCCCGATGTCATGCCCGACTGGGGGCAAAGCCAGTCCTATGTGATCGATCGCGGTGTCACGGCTTTTGCCTTGCGTTACCAGAACGCCAAGCTGGGCGTGGCACATTGGCAGCCGCAATGGGGCCCCGAGAAGGACAACGAAAAGGAACTGCCATCTGCCGTGGATGTTCAAGTGCAGACTTCGGCGGGAGCTTGGCCCCTGACGGTCGTGGCCATGCGCGCAACGGCTTCTACCAGCCCGGATGCAGGCGCCAGGGCAGTCTTCGGGGGGAGCCGCTCATGACCGGCCATTCATCATTTCCTGTTGAACGGGGCATGGCGCTGGTGCTGGTCCTGTGGATCGTTGCGGCCCTGGCTGTCTTCGCCAGCAGTCTTGGCGGCGTGGTCCGGCAGGAAGCTGCCGTGGGAGGCGTGAGCCGAAATCTCGCAACTGGGCGGGCTGCTGGTGAAGCAGCCATCTATCTCGCGCTACAGCGCATGGCCACCAGGCCGGAGGCGCTGCGGGAGCCTGTTCTTGAACCCGTTACATTACCGGGTGGCCAGATCGTCGAGGTGGAAGTCGTTCCCTGGAGCGGCCTGGTGGATATCAACGGTGCGACGCCGGAGCTGCTTGCAGTGCTCTTTCAGCATGCGGCCGGCCTGTCGCAGGGGGCCGCCATGGCGATGGCCCAGACCGTCCGGCAAGCCCGGGATGCGATGCGCCAGCAGTCAGGTTCCGCGGCGGGGGGGTGGGAGGCGCCAGAGGATCTGCTGCAAGTGCCTGGCATGACCTACGGCATCTATGCGAGCATCCGCGATTTCGTGGTCGCCGACTCCGGGAACCGCCAGGGCATCAATCCCAACGCTGCGCCCCAGCCCTTGAGAGGGTGGCTGGAAAGTGCCGGTGGCGCGGTCCCCGCTCAGCAAGGCTTGTCCGGCACACGTTATGCCATCACTGCGAGAGTGCTCTTCGAGGGGGCGGGGATGGTCGCTGTCCGGCGAATGGTGAATGTTCGCTCGGGAGCCGGTGTGGGACGCCTGCCATGGAGTGTGTTGTCCGCCTCCCAATCCTGGATTGGAAAGATTTGAGTGGATTGCGATGATCAGGCAAATGATTGAACCAAGGGGCCTGCGTGGACAGGCCGTGTTGCGAATGGATGGGAGCCCATGGCACTGAGTACTGACACAAAGCTGTTCGGACTGGACCTCAGTGCAGCGGCTGGGCAATTGCGTGCTGCATGGGGCCAACTGATGGGCCTGCCGCTGCTGCGCCGCAGCCTTCCCGCTGCCTTGGTGCGTGTCGTGAAGGCTGATGGAGGGCTCGCCCATGCGTGGGTGCGTGCAGGCCAGTGGCATTGGGCCGTTGAACGCGAGGCAAGCGGACGCAAGCCTTCAGGCTCGGCCGTGCTGATGGGCGGTGATCAACTGCTGCTGCGCACCTTGCGTATGCCTTCGCTGTCTGCTCAGGCATTGCACGGTGCTGTGGCGCTGGATGTGCAGACCATGTCGCCGTTTCCCGCGCTCGAGACGCTCTGGGCCTATGTGGTGGCCACGGACCCCGCAGGAGGGCAGCGTGTGGAGCTGGTGATCACGTCGAATGCGCTGGTGCAGCAAGCCCTGCGGGATGCCGCTGGCCAGTTGGCCGGACAGGCGCAGCCGGAGATCTGGGCCAGCACATCGACCATGCCTGTGCTGCTCGCAGGCTTTGGCGAGGGGCCGCGGCTGGCCCGTGAATCCCGGCAACGCCGATGGATTGGTGCGGGCCTTGCGGCCATCGTGGCGGCAGGCCTGGCCCTGGCCATCACGCCGACTGCCAAGCTGTATCTGCAAGCCGTCGACGCCAGCAGGAAATTCGACCAGATCGTGCGCGAGACACGGGAGGTGACGGCCCAGCGCCAGGGCCTGGTGACCGGGGTCGAGGAGATTGCCGCGCTTCAGAAGCTGCAGCGCGAGCAGATCAATCACCTGCAGGTCATGGCAGCGCTCACACAATTGTTTCCCGATGACACGGCTGTACAGCGGGTATCGTTCAGTGGATCCAAGCTGGCGATCCAAGGCCTCAGCAGCAATGCATCCAACGTGGTGCAGCTCATGTCCAAGGCTCCGGGCTTTTTGGAGGTGCGCATGCCCTCAGCCGTGACGAGGGCGTCGGGATCCAACAAGGAAAGCTACACCGTCGAGGCCGTGCTGGACCCCAAGGTCTTTGGCGTCCTGGCTTCGCCTGAAGCAGAAGCACAGGCAGCTCCTGACGCTACCAGCGAAACGCCTGAAACCCCTGCTGCGGCAGAAAAGAAAGGCACACCATGATCAATCCAACGCCCGGTCTGTCGGGGCGGCAAATCCTGCTGCTGACGCTGTCGGCGGCTGTATTGGTGCTTCCCCTGGTGCTGGTGGCCTTGTGGGTATACGGAAAGCACCAATGGGCCGATGGGCAGCTCGCATCGCTGGAGCCGCGCTATGCGCGCGTGCTGGGCATGCAGCAGCAGCAGACCGAGATCCAGGAGGCTCTGGAGCAACTGCAGGGCATAAGGGCCCAGCATGTATATCCCGGGGATAGTGACAGCACCCAGACCGGCAACGGCGTGCAGCAGCAACTGCGTTCCGTGATGGACCGCGCGGGCCTGTCGGTGACCAGCAGCCAAGTCAAGGCGACGTCGGAAGAGGGACCCTACGAGCGTATCTCCGTTTCCATGACCGCCGAAGGGCCATGGCCTGCCGTCCAGATGGCGCTAGCATCCGTGCGCGCCATACGGCCGACGATCTGGGTGGATGACCTGCAGGTCAACCTTCGCGGCAGTTTGCAAAACACCAATCCTCAACTGGCGCCCGATCTCAGCGCCCAGTTCACCGTCAGCATCTTCCGGAGCAAGGCGTCATGATGCAGCGCAATTTACTGGGCGCCGCCGAGGGCGTGATGCTGCTGGCGCTGTGCGGCGCATTGGCATGGTCATGGCTGACTCCGCAATTGCACCTGCGCCAGACCGGCTGGACACCGCCTGAGCCACTGAAATCCAACCTTCAGGCGCTGATGCCGCCCCCGACTGCAGCTCCCGGCAGGGGGGAGGAGGAGCGCTGGCTGTTGACCATGCAGGAGCGCCCCCTGTTTTCCATGAGCCGCAAGCCGCCACCACCCGTCAAGAAGGTGGAGGCTCCGCCGCCCGAGCCGCCGGACGTGTGGAAAGACGCCAGTGTGCTGGGCACTTTCCAGGGGCAGGCATCGGGCGCCATCGTGCGCCTGGAAGGCAAGGACCAACGCCTGATGCTCAATCAGAGCCTGGGTGGCTGGAAGCTCGTTGGTATCCAGGGGCGCTATATCGAGCTTGAACGCGCGGGCACCAAGCGAACCATAGACCTCAAACGAGCCGCGCTTGACAAGGGGCCGAATCTACCAGCAGGTGCCCGTGCGCCGACTCAGCGGCCGTCCGAGCCGGTGGCCGCGCAAGCGGCTCCGGAGCCTGCCGCAGCCGATGCTCCGGCCCCGCCGCAGCGCACATCCAGGGCTGTATTCGGCGGATCCAGGGCACAGCGTGCCGACAAACCATGAACAGATGGGTTAAGAACACCATGAAATTTCCCAACCGCCCCGTGCGCACCGTGCTGGCGTTGGCTGTCTGCCAACTGCTGCTGGCTTGCGCGCAACCCAATAGAAACAACTTCGTCAGCCACTTCAGTGAAGCAAGCTCTGCGCAGGATTTTTCCTTTGCTGCAGACGAGGCAGATGGCTCCGTGAAAACGGGCAAGAAGAAGAGCGAGTCCGACGAGTCCCAGCCCCGGGTGATCGAAGGCACCGGAAAGCTGCTGGGCAAGGCCCAGGATGCGCCTGCCGTCAAGGGGGACTCCATCAAGCTCAGCTTCGAGGAAGCCCCCCTGGCCCAGGTCGTGCGAACCATACTGGGCGACCTGCTGTCGGTCGACTATGTGCTGCACCCGCCCATCTCCGGCACGGTCACGATGAGCACGCAGAATGCCGTCTCGGCGGATCAGGCGCTCAATCTTCTCGAAACCGCACTGCAGGCCAACGGCATGGCCATGGTGCGCGATGTGCGGGGCACTTACCACGTGGGCCGCATCGATGCACTCAAGAGCATTGGCGCGAGCGTGCGCCAGGCAAGCGTCGGCACTCAGATGGCTCCCGGCTACGGCACCATCCTCGTGCCGCTCCAGTACATCGGCGCCAATGAAATGGCGGCCATCCTGCGTCCCATGGTTCCCTCCGACGCCATCGTGCGCGTGGACAACGTGCGCAACTTGCTGGTCATGGCGGGCTCGCGCGCCCAGGCCGAAGGCTGGCTCGACATGGTTCGCACTTTCGACATCAACCTGCTTGAAGGCATGTCGGTGGGTGTGTTCCCACTCAAGTATGTCTCGGTGCAGGAGGTGAGCGCGGCCCTGCAGCTGGTCGGCGGTGGGGGTGCCGCCGCAGGTGCCCAGGGGGCCGTGGCTCCTGCAGGTGCCGCCGCCGTGCGCTCTGGTACGGTGCCCGGTACGGCAGCGGCCGGGGCCGCCAGCGCGGTCGCTGGCCTGGGTGAAGGCAACCCGCTATTTGGCGCTTTGCGCATCATGCCAATAGAGCGGCTCAACAGCATCCTCGTCATCACGCCGCGTGCAGCCTATCTGGAGGAGGCTCGTCGCTGGATTGCCAAGCTGGACCAGCCTGGCAGCGGTGGCAGTCAGGCACAACTGAACATCTACCGCGTGCAAAACGGCAATGCCCGGCATCTGGCGGGTGTGCTGTCCGGTATCTTCGGTGGTTCCACGGGCGGCACCAGCACCAACAGCGGCGTCGCGCCGGGACTGGGCACCTCGACCAACACGGGGTTCGGCAACAGCAGCTTCGGAAACAGCAGCTTTGGCAACAGTAGCTTCGGCAACAGTAGCTTCGGCAACAGTAGCTTCGGCAACAGCGGGTTCGGCAACAGCGGGTTCGGCAACAGCGGGTTCGGCAATAGTGGATTCAACTCGGGCACTGGACTGCGCACGGGCAGCACGGGTTTCGGGCAATCGGGCGTTGGCTCACAAACCGGCATCAACCAGGGCACGGGTTCCACCGTGGCCAACCTGGGCACCGTGCGGGTCATGGCCGATGAGCTCAACAATTCGGTGCTGGTCTGGAGTACCCCCGCTGAATACGAACGCATCGAGGCTGCACTCAAGCGGCTGGATCTGCCTCCCACCCAGATCCTCATCGAAGCCAGCATCGTCGAGGTCACGCTCAATGATGGCCTGCAGTACGGCTTGCAGTGGGCATTCAGCGGAGATGTCGGCAACAACGGGTACTCGGGCTCGGGCCTGATCTCCACGGATGGCAAGCGCACCACGGCGGACATCGCTGCGGCCATCGGACAGGGCTTCAACTACACCCTGAAGAATTCGGCAGGCACGATCAAGGCAGCGCTGAACGCTCTGTCCAGCAAGACCAATGTCAAGGTGGTGGCGAGTCCCTCGCTGATGGTGCTGGACAACCACACGGCGGCAATTTCGGTCGGCACGCAGCAGCCTTACCGGTCCGGCGAGATTTCCACCACAACGGTGGGAAGCAGCAACGCCGTCAGCTATCAGTACAAGGACACCGGCGTGAACCTGCAGGTCACGCCCTCGGTTAACGCCGGCAACATCGTCACCATGACCGTCAACCAGATGGTGACCGATGTGGGGGCGAAGGATGAAATCACCCAGCAGGTCACCTTCCTGCAGCGGCAGCTGTCCAGCCGGGTGTCGGTGCGCTCGGGGGAGTCCATCGTCATGGGAGGCCTGATCCAGGAGAATACCTCTGACGGACGCAGCGGCATTCCAGTGCTACATGAGCTCCCAGTGGTGGGGAACCTTTTTGGTTCAACCAATAATTCGATGCGGCGCACCGAACTGCTCGTCATCATCACGCCGCGCGTGGTACGCACCGATGTGGACATACGCGAGGTCAGCGAAGATCTGCGCGAGCACATGCGCTCGCTGTCGCCACTGCTCAGAACTCCTGCACAGCAAAACAGCTCCAACGTCCCGTCCCAGCCAGAACGCCCCCAGTGAACCTGGTTGCGCTGGGTCAAATCTGCGAACTTTCCGAAGAAATGCCCGATACCATGAAAATTTCCTCCACCAAGCTCTCCCCCTTGTTGCTCCTGGCCGTCTCCGCCGCCGTAGTCGGCTGCGCCCAGGTGCCCGGCCGTTCCAACGAAGATGTGATCACCCAGCGCTCCAACGCCTTCTGGGATGCCCGCTTGAAGAACGATATGGCGCAGGCATACAAGTTCACTCCTCCGTCCTACCGGCAGATCAAGGACGTGGAGCGCTTTCGCACCGAATACGCTGGCGTTCCCATGGTCGACAAGCGTGAGGTGGTCTCAGTGATCTGCGAAGAGGCGGACGGCCGGTGTGTGCTTAAGCAGAAATTCGATGTCGAGCCTCCCATGATGCGTGGCACCAAGGTGCCGGTTTATTCTGATGAAGTGTGGATCCGCGAAGATGGTCAATGGTGGATTTTCAAGAAGTGAGTGCATGCTCTTTTGCTTTGAGTTGCCCTCAAACAATCCGTGCAATGGCGACTGTATGACATAGGGCTTTTGCTCATTCAGTGCAAGACAAGGCCTACGGCTACCAGTGCAATCCCCCGGTAGTCATAGGCCTTGTGCTGTTTATATGTGCACCCTGCCCTGTGCAGGGGTAGGGGTAGGGGGCCATGCGAGCGGCGTGCCATTTGTCCAGCTAGAGCTAGCTTGTGGCTCTGTGGCAACAACGCATGATGTAAAAAGCCGAAGTCCCGAAGTGGCCCATGGTTTGCGTTGCAACTTTTCAGTTACCATCGGCTGGCTTTCCATGGAGGTGCGGCGAGGGCGCAGCTTCTACCGTGGTAAACAGGGTCGCTCGCAGCCGTTTGTCGTTTTTTTGAAACGCCGGGCAAGAAATTGTGCGTAGTGAATGGTGTCCTGGCAAGGTTCACTATGCTAGGATTCCCGGGCGATCAATCGTGGTGGTAGTTATCAAACTCCCCTTCCTTTTCTTACTGGAGAAACTTGTATGAAGAAAAATGTTCTGGCCCTGAGCATTGCCACCATGATCGGTGGTCTGGGCTTTGCCGGTGCAGCGTCTGCAGCACTGACTGTGAACGAAAGCGGCACGGGTCACATCCTGGTGGTGCCCTACTACACGGCACAGAACGGTAACGCCACGGTCTTCCACCTGACCAACACCGATCTGGTGAACGGCAAGGCTGTGAAGGTTCGCTTCCGCGGTGCCTCCAACTCCGACGACGTGCTGGACTTCCAAGTGTTCCTGTCGCCTGGCGACGTGTGGACTGCTGCTGTGTCCGCTGACGCCAACGGTCTGTCCCAACTGGTTACTGGCGACAACACCTGCACGGTGCCCGCCATCACCCCCGGCACGCCTGTTCCTTTCATCAAGGATCGTCTGACCAAGGCATCGTGGACCGACGCTCAGAAGAACGAGCAGACCCGTGAAGGCTATATTGAAATTCTCAATATGGCTGATATTGACTCCGCCAAGATCTACGGAACCTCCGGCGTGCGCGGCGTGACTGGTGGAGCATGGAGCGCTGGTACGGCCAATTCTGCGCTGTACACAGCCATCAAGCACGTGGCCGGCAAGGCTCCTTGCACCCCCGCAGCTCTGGCAGCACTGGACGGCATTGACCCCGCCCAGAACAACAACATCAATGCGAATGGCGCTCAGAACTTCGGTCTGACCGCACCCACTGATGGCCTGGCTGGCGCTTGGTACGTGATCAATGTTCCGGACTCGACCACGTTCTCCGGCGCAGCAAACGCAATCGTTTCCAGCACGACGCCTGACGCAGTGCTGTACTCGCCTCAGCTGGCTCAGCCCGCAGCTCTGAAGTCGGCAGACCCCCTGCTGAACTCCGGCTTGGTGGCTGCTCAGCACTACGACGTGCCTGACCTGTCGACTCCTCTGCTGCAGGCAGACACTGCAGAAGTGCAAGCTGCTGCCCTGACCAAGGCTCTGGCTCACACTTCGGTGTCCAATCAGTACGTTACGGATGCGACCATCTCTGCGAAGACCGATTGGGTCTTCTCGATGCCTACCCGTCGCTACATGGTTGCTGCCAACTACTCTGCCGCTGTTGGCGCGCCTTACGGCGTGTCCGCAGTCAGCACCGCAGCTCCTGCACTGCTGGCTGACGGTACGGGTACTGTTGGTGCGTTTGACGCCAACGTTGCTGACGCATCCAAGGCTTACCGCGTGTTCAACCAGGCCGTTGTCGATGCGGTTGCTCCGCTCAAGGTCTTCCTGTTCACGGAAAAGGCTGCAAACTCGACGGTGAATGCCGACGGCCAGATCTGCGCTACCGCCAGCACGCAAGTGTTCTTCGACCGCGAAGAAACTAGCAAGAAGGACGGCGCAGTGTTCTCGCCTGGCACGACCACCAAGCTGGCTGTTTGCGGTGAAGTGAGCGTTGTGACTTTCGGTGCAACATCGGTGACCGGCGCTACTGTGTCGAAGAAGACTGCTGCTGCTCCTTACACCAACGGCTGGGGCTATGTGCAGTTTGCACAAAGCGTGCCCGTCCTGGGTGCTGCCTTCCAGAAGGGCACAAACCCCAGCGCCAGCCAAGGCATGATCGGCAACTACGGTGTGACGTGGCCTCACGTCTACAAGTAATTTGTAGTTGAGAGCCCGGTCTTTCGGGCTCATATATAAAAGCGGGGGAAACCCCGCTTTTTTTTTGTTTTTTTGGAAAGATGGATATGACAATGCAGTTTCCTTTGTCCCGACATACCCTGCGCCAGGGCTTCCTGAGCTTGGCGCTGTGCACTCCAGTGTTGGCGCTGGCCGCACAGCCGGCTGCCGGGCAGCCCGCCGCTGTGCTGGCTTCTGGTGCAGGCGTGAGCGTGACGGTGGACGATCTGCAGGCCGATGCGCAGCGCATTCCTCCCGAGGTGCGAGCAGGCCTGCTGGCGCGTCCTCAGAATGTGAGCCAGATCGCCGACAACCTGCTGGTGCGCCGCGTGATGGCGCAAAAGGCACAGGCACAAGGTCTGGGAAATAATGCTGTTGCACAGGCGGCCCTGAATGTGGCGCGTGACAAGATCCTGTCCGATGCCTGGCTGGCCAAGATCGATGCGGACAACACGCCTTCGGCAGCAGCTGCCGAAGGCCAGGCACGCAATATCTACAAGGCCCACCCCGAGCGCTTCGCGGTGGAGGAGCAGGTGCATGTGCGCCATATCCTGATTGCCGGCACGGACGATGCCGCGCGTGCACAGGCCGAAAAGCTGGTTGCCGAGTTGCGCGGTGGCGCCGACTTTGCGGCTCTGGCCAAGGAGCGTTCGGCCGATAAGGGCTCTGCCGCGCGCGGTGGCGACCTGGGCTTCTTCGGCAAGGACAAGATGGTGCCCGAGTTCGAGCAGGCCGCCTTTGCGCTCAAGAAAAACGAGATCAGTGGCGCGGTGCAGAGCAAGTTCGGCTTCCATGTGCTGCAGTTGTTGGACCGCAAGCCTGCCGGCCAGCAATCCTTCTCCGAAGTGCGTGAGGCCCTGGTCAAGGAAGTGATAGAACAGGCTCAGGCTGAAGGCCGTGTGGCTGCAGCCAATGCCATCCGAAAGGAGTTCAAGGTGGATGAGGCTGCTGTGCAGGCATACTCGCAAAGCCAGGCTGCCCAGCCTAAGGCCCAATAAGAAGGTGCATCTTCTGACAGACGTAGCGGGCCGCTTGGCTTAGACTTGCGCCTGTTTTTTCGCGGCCTGCCTGTCAAAGGCAGGCCGTTTTGCTGCGGCCTGCGGCATGGTGTAGCGGGCCGGCGGATGCAAACCATGGAGTGGCATGCGGACCTTGTGCGATGAATGGCGCGCGCTGTGGCGCTCGCGCCAGTTGATGTGGGTGTTGACGCGGCGCGAGGTCGCGGCACGCTACCAGGGCACGGCAATGGGTGTGGTGTGGCTGTATCTGCAGCCGCTGTGCACCGTGGCTGCCTACTACCTGGTGTTCGACGTGGTGTTTCGCATGCGGCTGGGCGATGGCGCTCCCACGCGCGCCGTCGGCGCCTTCCTGGTGGTGGGGGCCTTGCCGTGGATGGCCATGTGCGATGCGATATCGCGCGGCATGAACAGCCTGATCGACGCGGGCGGGCTGCTGCAAAAGAATGCCTTGCCTACGGTGCTGTTTCCCGTGCGGGCCGTTTTGGCCAGCCAGATCATCTTTGCACCGCTGCTGCTGCTGGTGGCCTTGGCCTATGCGCCGCTGCACGGATTCCAGTGGCCAGTAGCCAGCGTGCCTGCGCTGCTGCTGGCGCAGTTGTGCCTGAGCCTGCTGCTGGGCTATGCGCTGGCCATCCTGGCCGCAGCCCTGCGCGATACGGTGCAGTTGGTGGGTTTCCTGCTGTCCGTGGGCATTTATCTGTCGCCCATTCTGTTTCCGCTGACCTTGTTTCCCGAGCAGTGGCGCTGGCTGCTGTGGCTCAATCCCGTGACGGCGCTGGTGCTGGGTTACCAGTCGGCTTTGCTGCAGGGGATGTGGCCGCAGTGGCAGGTATGGGTGGCGTTGCTGGCTTGGATGCTGCTGCTGGCCGTGGTGCTTTCGATCCTGGTCAGGCGCAGCCGGGATGAACTGGTGGATTGGCTATGAACGCAGCGATGGAATACAAGGGATCGCAGGACGTGGCATTGCGCGTCGAGGGCGTTGGCAAGGAGTACAAGCTTTACGATTCACCGGGTCGCCGCGCACGTGCCCTGCTGACGGGCAAGGCTCTGCACCGCAGCCACTGGGCACTGCACGATGTGTCCTTCGCCCTGCACCGCGGCGAATGCCTGGGTGTGATCGGTGACAACGGCGCCGGCAAGAGTACGTTGCTCAAGCTGCTGGCCGGCACGCTTCACCCCTCCACCGGCAGCATTTCGCGCGACGGGCGCGTGACGGCGATCCTGGAGCTGGGGGCGGGCTTCCATCCAGAGTTCAGCGGGCGCGACAACCTGTATTTCGGTGGCAGCCTGATTGGCATTGATGCAGCACAGATGCGCACGCTAGAGGCGGCGATCGTTGCTTTTGCCGAGTTGGGCGAAGCATTGGATCGCCCCGTCAAGACTTACTCGTCGGGTATGACGGTGCGGCTGGCCTTTGCGCTGGTGACGGCTGTGCGGCCCGACGTACTGATCATCGACGAGGCGCTAGCTGTAGGTGATCAGAGCTTCCAGAAGAAGTGTATAGAGCGCATTCTGGATTTTCGGCGCAGCGGTTGCACAATTTTGTTCTGTTCACACAGCCCTTATCACATCCGCCACCTATGTGATCGTGCGCTGTGGCTGGTCAAGGGGCAGGTGCATGCACTGGGCGAAACCGAAAGCGTGCTGGCCGCCTATGAAGCCGCAAGTCGTGCGGGTGAGGAGCCAGGACAATCTTCCGGGGAACACCCGCAGGCCTTGCCGCAGCAGCAGGCACAGGCGGAGGCTGCACTTTCAAACAAGCCGCATGCCAGCGATGCCGCTCATCTGTTGTCGGTGGACATGCCTGGGCTTGATGCTGCACAGGCCTCGGCCGACGGACTGCCGATCCTGCGTGGTCATGACCTGGAGTTGCGCTTCCGAGCCCATGTGCCGAATGAGGCGGCGCCCAGCTTTGGCTTCATGTTGGAGCAGCTCAATGGTGTGGGCATCACCTCAGTGGCCATGCATACGGAGGGCGTGAAGCCTGTGCGGCAGGCAGACGGCAGCTGGGGCATGGACTTGCGCTTTCCCGAGCTGCCGCTGCATACAGGCGACTACGTGGTCAGCGCCTATCTGTTTGATGAGACGGGTCTGATGGTCATGGATGAGTGGCTGCGTTTTCGGTCCCTGCGCTTTATCTCTGACCAGCCGCTGCCGGGTATCGTGCATTTGCCGCACCGCTGGGAGGCGCCTTGAAAGCCATGGTGCGGCGCCTGTGGTGCGAGGGCAGGGACCTTTTGGAACTGGTGCTGATTCCCGGGCTGGCTGCCGTGCTGCCTTGGACATTTTGCTTTCGGATTTTCCGGCGTCTGGCGCGATGGCAATGGCTATATCGTGAGGCCTGCGAGGCAGACTGGCGTCAGGCCCATGCCAAGGGGTTTGCACAGGATCGGCTCCATTGGTTGTGGGAGCGCAAGCTGGTGCAACTGGTGGACCATGCGGACCATTACTTGCATCGCACGCGTTCCGATGCCTGGATGCGCCGCCACTTGCAGGTCCGTGGCGATTGGATGGAGCATGGAAGGCCTTCATTTCTGTTCACGTTCCATTGGGGTGCGGGAATGTGGGGCCTGCGCCATGCGCGGAAGGCGGGGCTGAGCGTGCACGCGCTCTCCGCCCCGGCTGAGAATGCAAGCTTCCATGGCAGATGGGTGCTCATGCGCTACGTGAAGGCGCGATTGCGTTCCGTTGAGCAGGCTCTCGAACAACCCCTGGTGTTTGTGCCAAGGGGATTGCGCCAGGTCAAGGACGCGCTTGCGCGCGATGAACAGATTCTGGCCTTGCTCGATGTGCCCCAGGACGGCTCTGGCAAGGGGCAGGTGTTTGGGCTGCTGGGCGAACAGGTGCTGTTGTCGATAGCCATACCCGAGATGGCAGCGCGACAGTCGCAGGCCTATGCGGTCTATGCAACTGGGCTGGATGTGGCCAGTGGCCAGAGATTTCTGGAAATCATGTGCTTCGGCCCCGGTGCTGGCGCGCAGGATATGACATTGGAAATGCTCGCTCAGCTGGAGGCACTGATCTGGAAGAGCCCGGCAGCGTGGCATCTCTGGGGACAATGGCCGCGCTTTTGCGCCCGGCAATGATGTTGAACTGAAGGAGGAATATGGCGGATCGATTGAGCTTGTGGGGGCGCCGTTGGCAGGAGCGACTGTTCGGCTTGGCTCCGTGGGATGCAGGCAAGATCACGGATGAGTGGTTTCGCGCACATTTCGACTATGCGGCCGACGTGGTACATAGTTGGCTGGGGCAGGAGTTGGACATGTCCAAGGCGCGGCTGTTGAACTTCGGCTGCGGCGACGGCATCACAGACTTGGCCTTGGTGCTGCGCCATGGGGCCACCCGAATCCACGGCATCGACATCCGCCAGGAGTACACCAAGTTGCCGCGCATCGCTCGCGAGCAACTGGGGATGTCGCGTGTGCCTTCGGCGCTCAGCTTTGAGACCATCGTGCCCAACGAGCCCCTGGCCACGCGGCATGCGGGCTACGACGGAATGCTCACATGGTCTACCTTCGAGCATGTGCAACGCGACAAGGTGCTGCCCATTCTTGCCGATCTGCATGCCTGTCTACGCCCGGGCGGGGTGTTCTTTTTGCAGATCGAGCCGCTATTCCATTCACCATGGGGATCTCATCTGCGGCGCTACGACGATGTGCCCTGGCATCATCTGATGGCGTCGGAGGAAGAGTTGTGGCGCATCATCGAAGCCCATGATGGCCCACTCGATGCATCGGAGGTGGATTTCGGTTTTTCTGATTTTGGCGTTGACGGCTACAAGCGCTTCGTGTTCAGGGAATACCAGGCGTTGAACAGACTTACAGCCGATGAGTTGGTGGAGTTGACAAAGCAGGCAGGCTTCGAGTTGCTCCGTCAGGAGCGCCGCCAGGTGGATTTGCCGATTCCCGCTCCACTGAAGGGCCGTTACCAGGATGACTGGCTGCTGAACAACGAGATCATGCTGCTGTTGGGTAAGAGCACTACCTGACGGCTCAAGCAAGTCGATGTCGGTCAGGCATTTTCAGCTGGCCGTCATCTAACGGTTCGGTAGAAACACCAATTTCCCTCGGTTTTAAGGTGCTGCAAATGAGGATTTTGCATTAATTGTGCCTCGTGTCTGCGAGGAGCCGCGATGTGTGTGACTCCCATTTTCCAAAAATCAAACCTTCTGGTATCTATTTTCAATAGTACGTGATCCAGGCTATGGAGTACGGGTTCGAAATCTCCCTCTTTTAATTCGGCGCCTTCGATGGTGAGGTGCTGGTATCTATTGTAGGTGTTGAAGTATATCTTTTGCGGATCTAGTTTTTCCCAGAGTGAAAAGGGTGGATGGTAGAAGATCCCTGAGCCTATCTTGATGCCCGAGGCCGCCAATCCTATTGAGATTCGGTGCTCATCCAGAATAACCCAGCGTTCCTGCTGGGTGGTTGTCAACGACTCAATCTGATTCAGTAATTGGCTAGGTTTGACCTGATTCGGAGCCTGTGAAACAGGATTGAATGGCAGTGAGGTTCCGAGCATCCAAATGCTATAAATTGCCAGCGCGGAAATGAATTTCTGATTCGGGATGAGGTAGGCCAGAATCGCATAGGCAGATATTGCTATTATTGCGAATGCTGGTGTGATTGTTTCTGAAATTGCGGCGGGCAGCTTTGCAAGAGAAAAAAGCGCAAGCCAGATGCAAGCGGCTGCGCTGATTACCCCCATGAGCATAGAGTGTTGATCTTTTAGAACTGTCGGCCGACTGCTGTCGACTTGCTGAGGCCAATAGCTCCGGATGACGAGGGCAAGCATTATGCTCTGGGCGAGGAGCAGGCCGATATCGGTTCGATAAACTGGGACCTTGGACCATTGCGTGATCTGCGCAACCCACGGCATGATTCCAAAATATGAAAAACAAATCACCCAGGTAGTAAATAGCAGGCACACAACTCCTGTCCAATCAAGTTGGTGAATGCCATGCTTCTTGATGTGGATGATTTGCTGCCAACCAAAGAGAATAAACAAAGGTATGAAAAGGAAGATATAAGAGCCTGCATCACTGGGGACCGACATGTCTGTGATATGGAACATCTGGTCCGGTCCATACAGTCCGCGGACCAGGTACCAAGGGTCCATGTATCCACCAGTCTCCGCACGCTTGCCGGGATAGATAGTAGAAGTGATGGCAGATACGGCATCTGCCGTATGGCTCCACCACGAAAGCATCAGCAGAGAGCAGACTATTCCTGCACATAGCAACAAGATGGCTTGGCGATAGCTCCAGCTCCAGCTCCATTGCACGCGTTGCATAGACAACCATGCCAGGGCTAAGGGCAGCAACAGCGTGGCGACCACTATCATCCAAGCCGGGTAGAGTGTAAGAACAAAGCCCGCGATTGCCCAACCCGCTATGGATGATCGAGCAATAATTTGCCATATGGATCTCTGTGTCCATGCTGTCAAGAACATGCCAAAAGCCAGTATGGCGAAAAACAATACATAGGCAGGCCAGCCTGACCACCCTACGGAAACAGGGGATGCGCTGATGGTCAGGGCGATGACGGCGGCAGCTTGCCAGCGCAGGGAAAATATGCGTGCCAGTACCCAGAGGCATGTACAGAAGCACCCAAAAAATGGAAACCACCAGTACCATGCAAGTGCACTGCGTAAATCTAGGAAGAAAAATCCCCAAGTCGCTGGTCTTGCAATTGCGGATGGGTTGGAAACAGGGACTCCCGACATTCCAACGGTATTCATGTTGTGTCCGGCAATAGAGAAAACGGTGCTGATGTTCTCGAATCTTCTCGGAATTCCATCCGTTGCTGCTGCATTGAATTGGCTGATGGCCATTGCCGTGATGACGTGCCATTCGTCACTGCGAATGATCTGGCTGCTACCAAGCCAAGATTTTTCATCGTGCTCAACTAAGTCGTTCCCGGAAAACAGCATTGAAACAGAGGAGCCTGTCCATCCACCGGTCACGAGAATAAAAAATGCCAGTGCGATACTGATTCCAAAAAGTTTTAAACTTTTTATTCGAGGGAAGAAGCCAGCCTTAAAGGAGATCAGGAAAAAAAATACAGGTAGCGAAAAAGCAAGTAGAAAAATGGCTCTTGCAATCCGGCTGGAGCGAGCTGATTGATTCAGCGTGATCTGCCTGGTCTGGTCCTGTAGAAGCAATGGAAATTGATGGCCGTCCGTCGTCGTGATGTCTATTTTTACTGCGTATGTTCCCGATGGGAAATCCGGATCAAGAAAGAAACGAATGTGAAAACCTGTGTTGGCCCAGCTCGGATTTCCGGTTGCTTGTACCACATCAGGTCTGGGGTAAGCCAGCGAGTTCAGGCGACCTTTGTAGACCACGTGATTGTCCAAATAAATGGTGGCCAAGGTCGGGAAAGCGTTGCTGCGACCAGACGCACTCCATCCCTTGACCGTCATTTGCCTATGGGACGCGTCGAAATGGATATCTTCTAGGAAGCCTTGATCGGCGAGCTCAGTAGGGGGATTCATCGCCAGTGTCGACGCCTGGAAAATACAGCCAAGCAGCAGGTAAATCCATAGGCGCCATACTCGTTCAACGAGATGGCGGCATTGCTGGAAGATGGGACACATGATTGGCGAGGCGTAGAGAGGGCTCGAAGCTGGGCAGGACTTTGCCATGAAATCTTGCAGCAGCGCCCGGGGGAAGATGGTGCTGAGTGAATGGGATCCCCGTCCTCGGTGGGCCATGCGAAGAAGACGGGGTGCCTGAAGTCAAGCCTGAAGCCAGTTTTTCACTCGCCGCTGCCAATGCGCGGGGATGCGTCTGGCGATCTCGCGCAGCATGGGCAGTGCTCGCAGATGGGCGAGCGCTGTCAGAGCCCATGTCTGAGCAGCATGGTTTTTCCGCTGCAGGCTGTGAGCGGCAAGAAAGGCGACGTCCAGGGGGTGTTGCACGGCTTCGCTGCGGGCGTGCACGCCTCGAAGATAGCTGTCGCCATAGAAGGCATTGCCTGAATGGGCGACGGATTGCTCGGTGGCAGATGTTCGTTCTGGCGATTGCCCTGTAAGGAAATTGTGCTCGCGAACCTGGACAAAGAACTCCAGCCATTGCGAGGCGCTGGCATCCCAGGGACGAATCCAGGACCAGGAGCGGCCGGCGAGCCGTTCCGGGAATGCACCGATATCTGGTGCGACGATGGGAAGGCCCGCTGCCAAGCACGCGCTCAAGGTATAGCTGTAGGTTTCGGGCCATTGAGCTGGGAACCAGGCTAGGTCAGGCTGCAACCATTCCAGTAACTGGACCAGCTCATGCTCCTCGTAGCTTCCGTGTACGGTAAGACGTGCACGCGGTTGTGTCTGTAGGCTGCGGTAGCCATAGCCGAGCAGATGGAATTCCACAGGAGCTCCCCGCTTGGCTGCTTCGATCGCCACGGCTTCCAGTACGTCGGCGCCCTTGATGGCGCTCATGGCTCCCAGTACGACGATCTTGAGCGGAGCCGTGGCGGCCAGCGGGTGTGCCACCGGGGCCGGCAGCTGTGCCGGCAGGTCGGTGTGGGCAACCGCCTGGACGCGGGCACCGGGCACGAAACCGGCAATCCGGCTGGCCGTGTCCTGGCTGGGGGCCAGCACATGGCGAGCGTTGTTCAGCAGCAGCGCATTGCGATGACGCCACTGGGCCACGGTGCCGGCGTAGGGGGCTGTGTCCGTGGGTTCGCAGCAGCCGCACTCGCCCGCGCGGAGCGGAACGACGTAGCGGTTGTCTATGCCGGTCAGCGAGATGTTCTTGCAGTAGGTATAGAAATCATGGGCCGTGAAGTCATGGGCAGCTCCCAGGCGTGCTGGCAGGTCAAGGATGGCTTCGCTGTGGCCCAGGAGATGCTGGTAGTGCACGTGCACCACGCCCAGTTGGCGCAGGGCCTGCACCAGCTCCTCCATCTGGTCGTTGATGCGGAAGGCGAGCTCGAATGCCTCCTTCTCCTCGGCACGGCGCAATACCACGGTGCCACCTGCGGCTGGCGAGAGCATGAGGAACAGCGCCTTGCCTTGCAGGAACTGCGCCAGTTCGCGCACATGGCGCACCGTGCCGCCCGCCCGGTCGTGGAGCACGGCCAGCACCACAGGCTGGTGTGCGGCTTGTGCCTGCAGGCGTGCCACGTCCAGCGCAAGGCGCGCGGTGCGCGCAGGGTCGGCCTGGACGAAGGCCATGACATCGGCTTCGTAGCGCGGATGCAGGCGGCGCAGGGTTTCCATGGCAGCACGTTCGCGCGGGCTCTTGCTCTCTCCGAAGCTCACGCCGCCTGTGTGCAGCACGAAGGTGTCCAGCAGATGCAGGTTGCGCCAGCCAGCGGCTGCGGCACGCTGGCAGAAGTCGTTTTCCTCGCCATAGCCCTTGCCGAAGTGCTCGGTATCGAACAGGCCGACGGCGTTCAGGCTGTCGCGGCGGATGTACATGCAAAAGCCCACGCCGGTGGGCACGTCCACCACCTGGCCGGGGTTGGTGCGCGCGCACAGTGCGTCGATGGCGGCGGTGTCCAGGCCGGGCGGCAGATCGTTGCCCTCGCAAAAGCGCGGATAGCTGCAGATGGTGGCGTTGTTGGAAAACGGCGTGACGGAGGCGATGCGTGCATCGCCGTAGGCAGCCTGGCGGATGCGGTCCAGCCAGTCATTGGCGACCACGGTGTCGCTGTTGAGCAGCAGCACGTCATGGGCGGTGTTCAGCGCCATGCCCCGGTTGACGGTACCGACGAAGCCGAGGTTCTCCTCGTTCTCCAGCAAAGTGATGCGTTTGTCCTGCGCCGCGCGTTCACGCAGCCATTGTGTGACGCCTGGCTCCGGGCTGGCGTCATTGATGACGATCAGCTGCCATGGCGTTCGGCACTGACTGGCCAGCACGGATTCGATGCAGCCGCGCGTGTCATCCAGTCCTCGGTAGACGGGAACAATCACATCTACGGGGAGGTCGGGAATCGTCTGTGGTACGGGTGTACGGACAGCCGCCGCTACCGGTTTGCGGCCCAAAAGTCGATCAAGGCGCATCTTTGCGTGGACGAGCGGGCGCGTTGCCCGGAATATGGTGGAGTTTTCGATACTGTGTAGATGCTGCACAAGCTGCGCAAAGTCACGCTGTACCCGACTGGCTTCCTGCTGCCAGCGTGCGCGCTCTTGGCTTTGTACTTGGTGGCTTTCGTCGAGCAGGGCGTTGCGGTGCTTGAGCTGACCTATAGTTTGGTCGCGGTGCTGGATATCTTTCTCCAACTCGGAGCGTTGATGGTTCCATCGGTCCTGTGCGGCGGCTGCCTCCTCAAGCTGGCTCTGCAATGGCCGAACCACCTGCGAGAGTGCCAGATAGTCTGCGGACATGGGCCAGCCCAGTTCTATCTCAAGCGAGGCTCCTGGATGCGTTTCAAGGATAGAAGAGGGAATGGGCAGTTCGAACCAGGGATCATCACCGGTCAGCAGCAGCATCAACGAGAAGGCTGCGGGAGGGCAGGGCGCATTCCATGCGATCTGTTGATGGGGGCGCTGTCCCAGTAGTGCTGATTCAGTATCCTTCGGCATCCATTGCCAAGCTGTGCCATTGTGGGTATCCACCAGCGAAATCCGGTGCAAATGCACAAAGCCAGGACGGTCAGCAGGGTCCAGTCGAAGATGACTTACAGCCGCCCCGTCAGATGGCAACTGGAAACGCAGGGTCTGGCGGGCTTGGCCGATGCTTCCTGTAGTCGATAGCTTGTTGTGTTCCTCATACCGTCCATCGTGGGCGATATAGAGCTGGGCCGTGAACAGTGCATGCCCCTGTGGGTAGTTCAGCGGCGGCTCGATGGGCAGTGCCTGGGCGGCGGGCGCCGCACTGGCGATGAACTGGTAGGCCAGTGCATCGGGCGTGGCCAGCAGGTGGCGGGCAACGGCCGGGGGCAGGCTGTCGTAGGCGACGCGGAATTCCGATTCGGGAAGAGCGCGCTCGATGGTGTCGATGTCATCCACCTGCCAGCCTTGCTCGGCCAGAAAGCGCGACAGCGAGCGCCGTGTGAAAAAGCGCAGGTGGGTGCGGTCCAGCAGGCCTTCTTCGCGGTAGCGGAATTCGCCGTGCAGCAGTTCTGCCACCAGGCCGCTGTAGCCTGCGTTGGGTACGGAGATCAGCAGACGGCCTTCAGGCGTCAGCCGCTTGCGGCAGGCAGCCAGGATGCGCTCGGGCTGGCGCAGGTGCTCGAGCACGTCGGCGCAGACGATGTAGTCATAGCGCGCGTCGCCGAAGAGCTGGTCCAGGTCGCAGTCCTCCAGGTCGGCCACATGGACATGGCGGTAGAAGGGCGCGGCATGGCGGGCCTCTTCCTGGCTCAGGGTGACGCCGTCGCAGACGCATTGCTTGTGCTCGGCGAGAAAGGCGCCCAGCGCGCCGCTGCCGCAGCCCAGATCCAGTATGTGCGCCTGGGCCCGGACATGGCCGGCCAGCACGGACAGCGACGTGCGCTCGTTCAGATCGACGGTGCGCAGGTAGACGTGGGGATCGGGAATGGGTGTGGTCATAGGAAATGAGGTGCCAGGCGCGGTCCGGGCAGGGATCGATCGCCCGTCATATTCATCTGCGCCAGTCGACCGTGGCCGGTCTGCAGAGAGCAGCAGGGCATGCCCACGCCAGGCGCAAAAAATCCCGGAAGTCCGGGCGGCAGATTGTCGCGCATCATAATCCCGGCCACCGCAGTGATTGCATGGCATGGCGGGTTAATGACATTTTGTGCGGCTGTTGCATTTCCTTGCATCACGGCATACCCGCTGACGCCTTCCGGGCGCCTTCCGCTGAATACTCGGAGCCGCCGTTTTTTCGGCGCAGGTATGCGGGTTGGAATTTGAAGATCTGAAGGGCGGCATTGATGGGTTCATCGTTGGTCGTGTCGGTGGTGAGCCACGGACATGGCGCTCATATACAGAGGCTGCTTGAATGCCTGGCATCGGCGCGCCTTGCGCCGATGTCCCGCGTGGTGCTGACGCTCAATATTCCCGAACCGGAGCCCCTGGCTCCAGCGACCGGCTGGCCTTTTGTCCTGGAGATCCGGCGCAATGCGCAACCCCTGGGTTTTGGCTGCAACCACAACCGGGCGCTGGCGAATGCCCGGGAGGCGTTTGTCTGCGTGATCAATCCTGACGTGTACTGGGGAGCGCAGGAAGAGCCGCTGCAAGAGCTTCTGGCGCTGGCGGCCCGGCCGGGGTTGGCCCTGGCCTATCCCCCGCAGATCGGCGAAGACGGCACGCTGCAGGATTTCGAGCGGGAGCTGCCATCTTTCTGGAATTTGCTGCGACGCAAGCTGCACGGGCGTGTGGAGCAGCGTGTGGAATGGGTCAATGCGGCCTGCCTGGTGCTGGGCCGGGACAGCTGGATGCGGCTGCGTGGGTTTGACGAAGGTTTCTATATGTATTGTGAGGATGTGGATCTGTGCCTTCGCCTGCGGGTGCTGGGCGGAGAGCTTCGGCGCGGTGAGTTGCCTGTCGTCCATGCGGGCCAGAGGGCGAGCCGGCGCAGCCTGCGCCATGGCGCATGGCACGTGGCCAGCCTGCTGCGGCTGTGGAGCCGTCCGGCCTACCGCAAGGCCCGAGCCCTGCCGCAGGCAGCGCCCTCGCTGCGCAGCCTGCATGGGGAGCTATCGTGATCTGGATGGCGGTATTGGCCTTCATGGTGTCTTGCACCGGCTGTGCACTGCTGGTGCGCTGGGCCGGGCGGTCCTCGACGTCCTCTTACGGATACGACAAGCCGCAGCGCTTTCACATCGGCGAGGTACCCCGGCTTGGGGGCGTGCCGATGTACCTCGGGCTGGCTGTCTCCTGGGGGGTGGGCACTTGGCTGAGCATGCGCGGAGATCCTTCCTCGCTGCGCATGCAGCTGTGGGTTGTCGTGTGCCTGGCCGCCATGCTGCCGGCCGTGGTCGGCGGCGTCATCGAGGATGTATCGCAGCGCCTGAGCGTGCGCTACCGGCTGGTGCTCACCCTGCTGAGCGCCGTGCTGGCGGTTTTGCTGTGCGGCCTCACCGTGCCCCGGCTCGGCTGGCCCTGGTTGGAGCAGGCACTGGGTCCGGCCATGCCCTGGCTGGGCATGGGCCTGGCCGTCCTGGCCCTCACGGGCCTGCCCCATGCCTTCAACATCATCGACGGCTACAACGGGCTGGCCGGCATGGTGGCCACCATCATCTGCCTGGCGCTGGCCCACGTGGCACTGCAGGTGGGGGACCGGACCCTGGCCGCCATGCTGGTGACGCTGGCCGCCGCCACCTGCGGCTTCCTGGTCTGGAACTACCCGCGCGGCATGATGTTTGCAGGTGATGGCGGGGCCTATGTCTGGGGGCTGGCGATTGCCCTGGCCAGCATTGCCCTGGTACAGCGCAATTCCGCAGTGTCGCCATGGTTTCCCATGCTGCTGCTGATCTATCCGGTCTGGGAGACGGTGTTTTCCATTTACCGCAAGCTGATGCGCGGCATGTCGCCTGGCATGGCGGATGCCCTGCATTTCCACCAGTTGATCTACCGGCGCATCGTGCGCGGCGTGTTCGACGACGATCTGGCACGGCGCATGCTGCGTCGCAATAACCGGACTTCGCCCTATCTGTGGGCCTTCACGCTGCTGACCGTGGTGCCGGCATTGCTGTTTTGGAGCAACACGCCCGTTCTGGTGGGTTTTTGCCTGCTGTTCGTGGTCAGCTATGTGATCGCCTATCTGGCTATCGTGCGCTTCAAGCTGCCGGGCTGGATGCAGAACAATGGATGATGTCCGGGCGCCATGGGCGTTCCGTCATCCGGGCATGCAACACTGCCGCGCAGTTGCGGCACAATGCCCGCCTTGTTGTTGACTACTTCCACGCCCCAGGGCTAGCACCATGAACGATATCCTCTCGATTGCCCCCCGCGACAAGGCCGAAATCCTCGCCCAGGCCCTGCCCTATATCCGCAAGTTCCATGGCAAGACCATGGTCATCAAGTATGGCGGCAACGCCATGACCGATCCGGCCCTGCAGGCCGACTTCGCGGAAGACGTGGTGCTGCTGAAGTTGGTGGGCATGAATCCGGTGGTGGTGCATGGCGGCGGGCCGCAAATCGAGACGGCTCTCAACCGCCTGGGCAAGAAGGGCGAGTTCATCCAGGGCATGCGCGTGACCGACGCGGAAACCATGGAAGTCGTGGAATGGGTGCTGGCCGGCGAGGTGCAGCAGGACATCGTGGGCCTGATCCACCAGGCCGGTGGCAAGGCCGTGGGCCTGACAGGGCGCGATGGTGGCCTGATCCGCGCACGCAAGCTCAAGATGGTCGACAACAAGGACCCGAACATCGAGTACGACGTGGGCCAGGTGGGCGATATCGTCTCCATCGACCCCAGCGTGGTGCGCGCGCTGCAGGATGACGCCTTCATCCCCGTGATCAGCCCCATCGGCTTTGGCGAGGAAAACGAGAGCTACAACATCAACGCCGACGTGGTCGCCAGCAAGCTGGCCACCGTGCTGCAGGCCGAAAAGCTCGTGTTGCTGACCAACACCCCCGGCGTGCTGGACAAGGCGGGCAGCCTGCTGACCGACCTCACGGCACGTGAGATCGACGCCCTGTTCGCCGACGGCACCATCTCGGGCGGCATGCTGCCCAAGATCAGCGGCGCTCTGGATGCCGCCAAGGCCGGCGTCAACGCCGTGCACATCATCGATGGCCGCGTGCCGCATGCCATGCTGCTGGAAATCCTGACCGACCAGGCCTACGGCACCATGATCCGCAGCCATTGAGGCCCGATGGCGCGGACTTTGCGGTTCGCGTTACCATCGCGCATGGCCCGGGCGTGGTCTGACGGCCTGGGCCGGTTTGCTGCAAGCCGCCTTTGGGCGGCTTTTGTTTTTTAGGTTTGATATGCGTTTGCTTCTTGTGGAAGACGATGTGATGGTGGCCAGCGGCATCAAGCTGGGGCTGTCCGATGCGGGCTATGCCGTGGACTGGGTCGGCAGTGCCGAGCGCGCCCTGGAGGTGCTGGCCCAGGAAGCCTTCGACCTGGCCGTGATCGACATCGGCCTGCCGGGCATCGACGGGCTGGAGCTCACACGCCGCCTGCGCAGCAGCGCCGTCGAGAGCTCGGCCATGCCCGTGCTGATCCTGACGGCGCGCGATGCGCTGCAGGACCGCGTGCAGGGCCTGGACCAGGGCGCCGACGACTACATGGTCAAGCCCTTTGAGCTTCCCGAGCTGCTCGCCCGGCTGCGTGCGCTGCTGCGCCGCTCGCAGGCAGCCACATCGGCCGTCCTGAGCTTCGGCCCCATCGAGCTGGACACGGCAGGCCGCCGCGCCGGCGCGCGCCAGCCTGCGCAAGACGATGAAAGCGAGGGAAAGCTGCTGCCCATCGACCTGGGCCCACGCGAATGGACCGTGCTGGAATACCTGCTGATCCACGCGCCCAAGCCCGCCAGCAAGGACAAGCTGCTGCAGGCGCTCACGGGCTGGGACCGCGAGATCACGCCCAATGCCGTCGAGGTCTATGTCTCGCGCCTGCGCAGCAAGCTGGAGCCGCATGGCGTGGCGCTTCGTTCCATCCGTGGCTTCGGCTATCGGCTGGAACTCTCGCATACTGCCGCCTGATGCGTACATGGCGCATGGCCCCAGGCGCTGACCGCCCATGACGGCCAATCTGCGCCTTCGCCTGCTGGTGCTGCTGGTGGTGCCGCTGACGCTGCTGGCACTGATGGGCGGCTGGTTCGGCTATCGCTCGGCAGACGAGGCCTCCACCCAGCATGACCAGCGCCTTTTGCGCCTGCTGCCTGCGCTGGCCGATTCGGTGCTGGCGCCGTCGATCGCCGAGGGAACGCCGCCCCTGGTGGCGCTGACGCCCGCCATCGAGGACGTCTTGCGCCAGCGCGGCGACGACGTCGGATATGCCATCGGCGATCTGCAGGGCCATGTCGTTGCCGGCGACACCTGGATCCGCTTCGACGTGCCTTCCACGCCGCTGGCCGAGTTCCACAGCCAGGAGCATGACGGCCTGACCTACCGCGTGGCCGTCATGCGCGCCGAAACCTATGGCGCCGGTGAAATGGTGCTGGTGCTGGCCGATGGCGGTGATGTGCGCCAGCAATGGGTGCGCCAGTTGCTGCTGCATGTGCTGCTGCCCAGCGTGCTGCTGATCGCGGGTGCCGGCATTGCCATCTACTGGTCGGTCAGCCGGGCTTTCCGGCCGCTTCTGACTCTTACCCAGGCCGTCGAGCGGCGCTCGCCGCGCGACCTCAGTCCCATCTCGGAGCACAGCTCGCCGGCCGAAGTCCGTCCGCTGGTGCGCTCGCTCAATCGCTTGTTTGCACTGGTCAACGCCCAGGCCGAAGGCCAGCGGCGCTTTGTGGCCGATGCGGCCCATCAATTGCGCACGCCGCTGGCGGCCTTGCAGGCCCAGGTAGAGGCCTGGGCGCTGAGCGCGCAGGCTGCCCAGGCCGAGGCGAGGCGCAAGGGCACCGAGGCCCAGGTGGTGCTCAGCGTGACGCAGATCGAGCAGTTGCGCGATGCCACGCGGCGCACCTCGCAGCTGGCACGCCAGTTGCTGGCGCTGTCACGTGCCGACGCCCGCAATGCCGAAGTCCAGCCGCTGCAGAAGGTGGACCTCAAGGACCTGTGCGAAAGCATGCTGGAAATGTTCTTCGACCAGGCCAGCGCCAAGGGGCTGGACTTCGGCCTTGACGTTGCTCCGGCCAGTGTCTGGGGCCACAGCTGGCTGCTGCGCGAACTGGTGTCCAACCTCGTGGACAACGCCATCAAGTACACGCCGCCCGGCGGCAGCGTCACGCTGCGCTGCGGCATGTACCATGGCGCGGGGCAGTCTGCGGATGAACCGCAAGGCTGGGCCTTCCTGGAGATCGAGGACGACGGCCCCGGCGTGCCCGAGGCCGAGCGCTCGCAGATCACGCAGCGCTTTTACCGCGCGCAGGGTGCGGCCGGCGATGGAACGGGGCTGGGATTGGCGATTGCCGATGAAATCGCCCTGTTGCACCAGGGCACTCTGGCCTTTGGCGCCGGCACGCAGGGCAAAGGCCTGCTGGTACGCTTGGAGCTTCCACTGCAAATGCCGGCCGTGCTCTCGGAAACAATAGCAGCGCAAGCAACAGGCAAGCGATCCTGACGGTTGCGCTCATGGGGACAGCTTTGTGCGGAGTTGCCGCCGAGGGCTGTGAGAGAATTACTTACAAATAGTTGATCTGCTTATGTCCGAGTCTGAAGTTCTGTCGCCTTTATCCGCTCCTGGCGCTGATGTCGTTTCCGACGAAGCCGCCTCCGCTTCCGCCCCTACGCCTGCGCGCAAACGCCCCAAACCCGGGGAGCGGCGCGAGCAGATCCTGCAGGCGCTTGCGGCCATGCTGGAAAAGCCCGGCGCAGAACGCATCACCACGGCAGCGCTGGCGGCCCATCTGGGCGTCAGCGAGGCAGCCCTGTACCGCCACTTCGCCAGCAAGGCCCAGATGTTCGAAGGACTGATCGAGTTCATCGAGCAATCCGTCTTCACGCTGGTGCAGCAGATCGTCGGGCGGGATGTGCCGGAGGAAGAGCGGCCCGCAGTGGATGGCATGCGCCAGGCCAGCCGCGTGATCTCCCTGGTGCTGCAGTTTGGCGAGCGCAACCCCGGCATGGTGCGCGTCATGGTGGGCGATGCCATCGTCTTCGAGCACGAGCGCCTGCAGGCCCGCATGAACCAGTTCTTCGACCGCATCGAATCCACGCTGCGCCAGTGCCTGCGCCCCGCCGCCGGTGCGCTGGGCTCTTCCGCCCCGACGGTCGATGCCCAGGTGGCCGCCAGCGTGCTGACATCGTTCGCGCTGGGCCGCCTGCAGCGCTACGCGCGCTCGGGTTTCCGCCGCCTGCCGACCGAGCATCTGGAAGCCAGCCTGGCCTTAATGGTCTGAACATGGCCCAGCGGACCCCAGGGTCCGCTTTGCAGCAAAGCCACCCGCTTGTGCCGGTGGCTTTTTTTGCGACCAGGGCCTTGCTTCGTCGCGGTGGCTGTGCTCAGCCCACGAGATTGCGCCGTCGCCTGGCCGGTGCTGTCACGCCCAGCGCCGCAACGATGCGCCCCACCTGGCCTTCCGTAATCCCATGCTCGGCAGCCAGTTGCCGTGCCGTTTTGTCCGTGGCGTAGTCTGCAGCGATGCGCTGGTTGCGCAGTGCCTGCAGTGCACGCGCCGCCCTGGGCAGCTGGAAGTGGGGCAGGCCGCCATACTCACGGGCGAGCTGGAGCAAGGCTTGCACGCCGATGGTGGCCGCATAGGGATGCTCGGCTGTGACCTTGTCCGGTGTGGGAATGTAGATGCGCAGTCCACCCCAGCGTTGCACCAGGGTCATCGTGGGCTGCAGCCCGATCAGGCGCTCGAAGTCCTGCAGCAGCGGTGGAAGCAGATCGCTGCAAGTGCCATGGTGCGGGTGCGAGGCGGCTGACGCGGGCGTGTGCATGCCGATGGCGGGAGGCAGGGCAGCAGGCCGAAAGCCCTGGAAGGCGGGTGCCGGATGGTGTTCGGAATGCATTTTGGCTGTACGCTCTTGGTTCAAAAGGAAACGGTTCAATTTGAACCATATTCTTGGTCCATAACGAACCACTGTCAAGATTCGCCATGCCTGCAAAACCTGTGACTGATGCGCTTACATCCAACGTTGATGAGGTACTGGCGCGCATGGCTGAAGCCTTGGGCCCCGACTGGATGGCGGGCATGGAGGTTCAGCCTGAAACGGTGCGGACCTGGCGCAAGCGCGGCGAAGTGCCGGCACGGCAACTGCTGCGGGCCTCGCAGCGAGCGGGCCGGCCGCTGGAGTATTTCAACGGCACGGGCGCGGCTAAGCCTGTCGCTCGGCATGGTGGCGCGGCCGAAGACGAGTTCACGCAGATCGAGATGCTCGATGCGCATGTCAGCGCTGGGCATGGGGCCGTCAACGGCCCCGACGAGGTGATAGGCCGCTTCGCCTTCCGTACGTCCTGGCTGCAGTCCAAAGGACTGGGCAGGCACAACGCCAAGATCGTGCGTGCCCGTGGAAGATCCATGGCGGACCGCATCAACGACGGCGACATCCTGCTGGTCAACACCTCGGTCGATACGCTGACCCAGGATGGTGTCTATGTGATCGAGCTGGAGGGTGAGAACTACGTCAAGCTGCTGGAGCGCGACTTCAGCACGGGCGGTGTGCGCATCGTCAGCTACAACCCCGCCTATCCGCCCCAGGTTCTGGAAGGCGAAGCGGCCAACCGGCTGCGCATCTGCGGCCGGGTTCTCTGGCACGGCGGAGAACTCTAGCCCCCGGGCCGCGCCGCCCGGCACCGCTCCAGAGACTTTGCCGCAGGCCTGAGGCGAGCCTGGGCGTTTCCGTCTTCTCCCAGCCTTTCTCGTCCACCTCTTTCATGCGTCCGTGCCTGCCCGAGCGGCAGGACGTTTGCGCTTGTCTGGCCGTTGGGATGTGCCGGGCCAAGGCACATGTGCCTGGCATCCAGATCCGCTGCGCCTGAGAAGGCGCGCGCCTGTGGACGCTGAAACCGGGCCTGCATATGCAGGCCTTATTCATTTTTGCCTGCCTCGGCACAGTCACTCCATCGCAACGACGCATCTTTTTCTGCGTCTCCCACGGAGTGACCCATGTACGCCATCGCACAACTGTTCCTGCTCTTTGCCGCCCATCTGCGGCCCATCGTGGCCGAGGCTGCGGCGAGCGTGGCAGCGGCCTTTCCGGTGCTGCGCTCATGAATGCACTGGCCCAGCATCGCAACGCCATCGTGGCCGTCCTGGCCTCGGTGCCGCAGATCGGCGTTGTGCAGGACCGCGAACGCCATGCCGCCAGCGATGCCGAGCTGGCCGCCCTGTTCACGTATACGCCGCCTGCAGCAGGCACGGCCCATGTCCGCGGCTGGTGGCTGCGCAGAAGCAGCACGGCCGAGCACGGCAGCAGCACGGCCCGCACGGTAAGCGTGCACCAGTGGACGCTGCATGGCTACCTGGCCATCGCCGACGCCCAGGCCAGCGAGTTGCTGCTGGACGACCTGGTCGAGCAGTTCCGCGCCCTGGTGCGAGCCGATCCGACCCTGGGTGGCGTGTGCCAGCCCGGTCCCCTGGCAGGCAGCGACGACAGCACCGATGGCGTGCAGGTCATGCGTGCCGAGCCTGTGGATTTCGCGGGAGTGCGTTGCCACTCCGTTGTCCTGCAACTCAGAACCTGGAGCTACCTGTGACCTGCACACCACCGAACCGGGCCTAGACCGGATACCCGCAACTTTCCCGCAACCCCTGTGGTCTGCGGCGCTGGAGAACGGCGCCAAAGGCCGCGAAACCTCTCCTCATCTCTTCAAAGGATTTTCCAAATGGCAGCAAAGATCATGCGCAAGATGGCCCTCCTGGCCCTGGTTGAAACTGTTGTCGGCACGGCCGTCGTACCGCTGGCGGCCAATGCCATGCTGGTCAGCGACGTGACCCTCACCCCCATCGAGGGCGATGTGGTCGAGCGCAACAACATCCGTCCCTTCTTCGGCTCCAGCGGCAGCACCCTGGTCACCGAATACCAGAAGGTGGCGTTCTCCGTGGAATTCGCGGGTGTGGCCGCAGCGGGCGAGCGTCCCGGCGTGACCGACCTGTTGCGTGCGTGCGCCGCCAGCGCCAGCACCGAGACTGGCGTGAAGACGGTCTTCTCTCCCGTGACCGACGGCATCCAGAGCGTGACCATCTACGGCAACGTGGACGGCACCCTCTACAAGATGCATGGTGCACGCGGCGAGGTGGAGTTCAGCACCGATGCCAAGGCCATTCCCAAGTGGAAGTTCGAGTTCACGGGCTCCTTCGTCCCCGCCGTGGATGAGGCCCTGCCGGCAGTGGACTACAGCGACTTCGTCGCTCCCCTGGGCGTCAACAAGACCAACACCCAACTGACCCTCGACGGCCTGGCGGTGGCCTGCAGCGCCTTCAGCTTCAAGTGCGGCAACCAGGTGGTCAAGCGCGACCTGATGAACGTGGACACCGTGGAAATCACGGACCGCAAGTCCACGGGCAGCGTCACCTTCGAGAACACCAGCGTGGCCACCAAGGACTGGATCGGCCTGGCGCGTGCCAGCGCCATCGTGCCCGTCACGCTCAAGCACGGCCCCGGCGCCACCAACACCGTCAGTTTCAAGAGCGCGCGCGCCCAGATCGGCAAGCCGACCTACAGCGACAGCGATGGCGTGCAGATGATCACGATCCCCCTGTCGTTCATTCCCTCCGACGCGGGCAACGACGAGTGGTCCATCGAGATCTGACGCCTCACCTCCCTGCCTGACAACTACACATCCAAGGATCACCATGGCCGTCAAGATTTCCGGGCTCAAGCCCACCATCTCCGTTCCCGCAACGCTGTACCTGCCCGTCGATGAGGGCAGGTTCGGAGCCCATCACTTTGCCGTCGTGTTCAAGCGCCTGGGCAAGGCGCGGCGCGACGAGATCAATGAACTCATCGTCGTCGGCAAGCCCGCCACGCAGCCCGATGGCTCGCAGGAGGTACGGCGCATGACCATCCCTGAGCTGCTCGACGAAGTGGTTGTGGGCTGGGAGGGGATGCTGGGCGACGAAGGAACACCCGTGCCCTACAGCCGCGACGAACGCCTGGCGGCCGAGGAGGCCTACCCGGGACTGGAGCAGGCCATGGCCGTGGCCTGGTTCGACGGACTCAACGTGCACCAGCGGGATGCCGCCACAAAAAACTCCGTGGCGCTGTCCGGCATCACCTCGGCCTCGACGGCGCAGACCGCTATCTCGTAGACGACGAGCTGCGCGCCCAGTGTGCGCAGATGGGGATCGACCCCGATCGGATGGTGCCTGGCGATCTGCAACGCCAGCACCCCGAGGACTACGAACTGTGGCCGGAGCATGCGATGGCCTGGAGCGTGTACCTCGGCTGCTCCACCCAGTGGCGCAGGACGGCCACGCCCTGGGGCCAGTGGCACTGGGACGGGCTGGACTACGCCGGGGCCGAGATCGTGATGCGCCGCTACGCGGTGCCCGCCGCGCAGCGCGGCGAGGTCTTCGCGCAGTTGCAGGTACTGGAGGCGCAGGCGCTGCGCCAGCTCAACCGGGGCTGAGGCATAGGGGCCTCGGCTCCGGCCTTTCAAGACAAACACAAGCGGTCAAGCATACCGAACAGAGATCAGCATGAGTACAGCGGTCAAAAGCATAGGCATCGCCGAGACGCCCAGCCTGAGCGAGCTGCGTGCGCAGAATGCCCAGTTCTCCCAGGAGCTCGACAAACTCCACGGCAAGCTGCAGCAGGCGTATGCCGGCATGTCGCAGTTCGCAGGTGCCTCAACGGATACGGGACTTGTATCGGCGCGTGCCAGCGTCGATGTCGAGAGCCTGTCTACTTCCATGGGCAAGATTGCAGGCCGCGCCAATGCCCTGCTGGAGGTGGCGGGTTCGGCGGCCAAGGTGGGAGAGGCGCTCTACACGGCCAGTGCCCAGACAGAGAATCTGCGTACGCGGCTGGACCTTGCCACCGGCGGCAAGGGCGCGCAGGAACTGGCCTATGTCACGGCCCTGGCCGATCGGCTGGGCCTGCAGCTCAATGCCACCGGCCAGGCCTACGCCGACTTCGCCACCAAGGCGCGTGGTACGGCGCTGGAAGGCGCGCAGGTGCAGACCATCTTCACGGGGATTGCCTCGGCCAACGCGGCCATGGGCCTTTCCGTGGAGCAGGGCAATGCCTCGTTGGCAGCCGTACTCGACCTGATGGGCAAGTGGACGATAGGCGCGTCGGACTTCAGCGAGAAACTGGGACATATCCCGGATGCGGCGCTGGTCGGCGCTCAGGCCCTGGGTGTGACACAGGAGCGGTTCTCCCAGATGCTGCAGACCGGCGAGGTCGTGACGCAGGACTTTCTGCCCCGTTTCTCGCAGGCGCTGCAAAGCTCCCTGGGAGAGGGGACGGACAAGGCGGCGGACAGGCTGGATGCCGGCACCCAGCGCATGGCCAACGCCTGGGACAAGCTCAAGTCCGCCGTGGGAGATTCCGGCATCAGCCAGATGATCTCCTTTGGCATGAATGCAGCGGCCAACGACATGAACGCCTTTTCGGAGTCCATGTCGCGCGCGCGTGACAACGGGTCGGGCTTCCTGGGCCAGATCAGCAGCGGCCTGGGCAACATAGCCGGGCGCGCGGTGGGCTTGCAATACATCAGCACGGCCTTCCAGTCGAATGCGGAAAAGGCAGCCTATCTGGCCAAGGAGCTTCCGCGCGCCAGGGCTGAGTTGGAGATGCTGCAGGCCAAGGGGGCAGCCACATCGCGCAATGTGTGGGTGCGCACGGCCCATGACGATGCCCAGCGCCTGGTCGAAAAATTGCAGCAGGTGCAGCGCGAATTGATGGCGGCACAGGGTCAGCGCAATGCAGGCGGCGGCCGTGGGTTCATCAATCCGCCGCTGGTGGGACAGCCACAGCCGCAGCCGCAGGAGCAAAGCAAGAAAACCGACGCGCCTGCGCAGAGGAAAGAGAAGCCTGCAGTGCCCCGCATCGTCAGCTACGCACCACCGGCCGCGCCAGCCAGAACGCAGCAGGACAATGAGGAGCTCAAGCGCGATCAGGAACTGCAGAAAAGGCAGCAGGAGGTGGCGCAGCTCGTAAAGGAACACCAGACCAAGGCAGAGCTGGCCGAAAAGAACCTGGACCTCGCCCGGCAGGAGACCCTCGCGATCGGTCTGACTGGCGATGCGTTGGGACAGCTGCGGCAGGAGCAGGTCGAAAAGACCATCGCGGAACTGCAAGACAACGCAGCCAAGCAAGAGAGCGTCCGATGCTCGAAGGACGTCGCCGAGGCCGTGGGCAAAGAGGCCGATGCCGCGCGCGAACTCGCCAGGGTCAAAGGCTATAACGACTCGGCACGCATGGTGGCCGAGTACGCGCAAAGCGTGAGGGAGGCCAACGAGGCGACCCAGTTCGAGCAGTCCCTGGCCGCCATGTCGCAGCGCGATCGGGAGATTGCCCTGGCGCAGTACAGGATCGAGATAGATCTCCAGAAAAAGCTGCAGGACATCGCGGCCAAGAATCCCACGGATGCCGCTGCCGCCCAGAAGCTCAAGGAAGACGCCACGGCCGCTGCGAACCAGGCCAAGGCCAATGTCGCCGAGCGCACCCGCATGCAGGAAACCCAAAAGTCCGTTGACCAGATGGACGAGATGTTCCGCAAGGGCTTCGCAGACATGCTGGCCAACGGTACGGAAGGCTGGCGCACGTTCACCAAGAACCTGAGCGCGACGTTCAAGGCCACGGTGGCCGATGAGATGTACAAGGCGTTCGCGCGGCCGCTTGTCATGCCTGTGATAGCGCAACTGCAAGGATTCATCGGCAACCTTGGCGCGGCGCTGGGGCTCGGCGGGGCAGGTTCAGGCGGCTTGCTCGGGTTGGCCGGCAACGCAGGCAACTTTTTGTCTCTGGCTGGCAGCGGCGGAATGCTAGGCAGTCTGGCGGGAACCGTTGGGGGATGGCTTGGCTTCGGCGGTTCGACAGCAGCTGCATCAGGTCTTGGGTTGACCGCTGGAGGCGGTTTAGGCCTTACGGCTGGAGGCGGGCTGGGCTTGACTGCCTCCGGGGCAGGTGCGAGCTCCATCGGCGCTGGGCTGGGCTCCGGAACCGCGGGTAGCGCAATGGGGTTGGGCGCTGCGATGCCATGGATCGCTGGGGGCTTGGCACTGTATTCGCTGCTCAGCAGCGATGTTTTCGGCTCCCGCGGCCCCAACCACGCCGGTGCCGCCTACAGCACCGCTGGCGTCGGCAACGACAAGGCTGCCGAACAGCTGTTCGGCCGTGCGGCCGGAGACTGGTATGACGATCTGACGCAGCGCCACAGCGATGCCGTCGAAAAGCAGCTCAAGACCAGCCTGGATGGCCTGGCCTCGGTCTATGGGTCCCTCAGTAAATACGCGACGGGTAGCGCGCGCGGCATTGACTTGGTCGGCGGCTTTGCCGTCAACGGAAAGTACACCGACGAGGATGCCTACGGCTATGCCAAGATCATCGACAAGGTGACGGGCACAGTGCTGGCCGGCTTCGAAAACCGCTCGCTGGGCAACAACCCGGACGAGGCCTACAAGGCCTTCCTGGGCCAGACCGGTTCCCTGCTGGTGTCCGAACTCAAGAAGGCGGACCTGCCCAGCTGGATGCGCACCACGCTGGACTCGCTGGGCGAAGCACCCAATGTCGAGGCGTTGCAGGCCGCCTTCCAGACCATCGACCTGATCGGCCGCTCCTTCGAGGAACTGGGCAAGAAGATCACGGGCTTTGCCAACCTGACCGACCTGGCCTTCGAGTCCCTGATCAAGGCCTCGGGCGGCATCGAGGCGCTGAACGCCAACGCCGGCAGCTTCTACCAGAACTACTACAGCGAGGACGAGCGCAAGACCATCGCCAAGCGCGAGATGGGCAGCAAGCTCAAGGACCTGGGCGTGGACATCGACCTGGATGCCGACGACGCCCAGGCCCGGTTCCGCAAGCTGGTGGAGGACAAGCTCAAGGCAGCCAACTCCGAGGAGGCGAATGCCAAGGTATTGAAGGACGCCATCTCAAAGGTCCAGGGCACGCAAGGCCTCAAGGACATGGCCAAGAATGGTGCCTTCAGGGACTTGATCGGCACCACCTTGGTAGAAGGTACGGGCGATATCGGAAAACTCACGGCCGATCTCGAGAACCTGGCGAACACCAGCACGTCGCTGGCCGACTTCACCGCCGGTATGGACAAGCTGATCGGCAATATCGGCGGCACCGGCAAATCTTCGGCCGAGACCGCTGCCGAGCTGCTCAAGCTCAACGACACGTTCAAGGCCGTTACCAAGACGTCCGAGGATGCTGCGGCGGCTTCGGCCAAACAGGCCGAGGAAGCCAAGCGCAAGCAGGAGGAGCAGGCGCAGGAGGCGAAGAAGAAGAACGAGGCCGATACGGATGCGGCGTGGAGCCTGCTGCAGCGTTCCGTCGATGCAGAGCGCTCGGCCATACAGGCACGCATCGATGTCGCGCAGGAGCGCGTGGATACCGAGCGCGCCCTCATGGACACCTTGCGCGGGCATGTCGTCGAACTGCGCGGCCAGATCGAGAGCACCCAGGCCATGGCCTTGGCCAGAGCCAACGAGGTCATTGACCAGGCACTGGCTGCGTACCGGCGCACGGGCTATCTGCCCGAATCGGCTGACATCGGCGAGGCCGTCTCGGCTGCGCGCGGCGGTATTTCCTCGGGCAACTTCCGCTCGCGCCTGGACTATGAGGCCGCGCAGTTGATCCTGGCCAACAAGCTCGAAGTGCTGCATGACGCGGCGGGCGAGCAGTTGTCTGCCGATGAATTGATTCTGGAGCAGGAAAAAAGCCAGGTCGATGCGTTGGAGCGGCTGATCAAGACCGAGAAGGAGGCGCTGGACATAGCGCGTGGCATCGACACGCGGCTGCTGTCGTCCGATCTCGCATGGGCGGAATTCCGCGCGGCGCTGCTCAAGGAAGGAGCTGGTACCGGAGGTGGTGCTGGTTCTGGCGGAAGCGGTTCCGGTGGCGGCAGCGGGGGCGCGGAACTTGGTCCGGGGCCAGGTCCTGGGGGTGGAGGCGGCAGCTCCACCGTGTATAGCAAGTACAAGATGCCTATTGCCGTGCTCGGTGATGGCTTCGCGATCTACGACTACGAAACGGATCCCGAGCGAGTCAAGAAGCTCGATGCGCTCTCGCCAACCTTCCATAAGTACGACGGCACCGGAGACTTGGTGGGACTGGCCAATGACATCAAGGCTCAGGGGGGCACGGCGCTGGATCTTGCCTATCTGTATGGCTACTCGGAGCGCGACGTGCTGGCGGCGTTGGACCAGTTCGGCATTCCGCGCTTCGCCTCGGGTGGCGAGCACTTCGGCGGCCTGCGCCTGGTCGGGGAAAACGGCCCCGAGCTCGAGTTCACCGGACCTTCACGGATCCACAGCGCCCAGCAGACGCGGCGCCTGCTGGAGGGAATGCAGGGCGGCGACCTGCACAGGGCCCTCGAGTCCCTGCAGCGTCTGACCTATGACCTGGGGCGCCAGCAGATCGTGCTGCTGCAAAGCCTCGAAAAGATGGCTCGCAAGAGCGACGCCATCGGCGTCAAGCAAAGGGAGACCGCATGAACGATGAATTCACACGCGGCATGGGATTTGTGCCGCCCCTGCCTATCACGCTGGACAACATGAGCACGAACGTCGCCGCAAGCGGCCTGCAGCCCTGGTCCGCCAGCAAGGCCTATGCGCTCAACGACGAGATCATCGACACCTCGCGCGTGATCTGGCGCAGCATGGTCGGCAGCAATACCGGCAATGACCCCGCCAGTTCGGAAGGCAAGTGGCAAAGGCGCGGTGTGGAAAACCGGCTGCGCATGTTCGATGCCAGCCTGGGCTCGTACACCGAGGCCGATGACCTTATCGAGGTCACCATCAAGCCCGGCCGCGTGGTCACGGACATCGAGCTGCTGGGCCTGCAGGCGCACACGGTCGAGGTGGTGATGACCGACCCCGTGGCCGGCGAGGTGTTCCACAGCGGGCAGCGCCTGGTGCTGCGCCCTTCGGGCAATTCGCACTGGGGCTACTTCTTCAACCCCATAGAGCGCGAACGAAAGCTGTCCATCTCGGGACTGCCGGCCTACACGCAGGCCAGCATCACGATACGCATCGCCAACCTGGGGGCCAAGGCGCGCTGCGCCGAAGTCGTCATCGGCCGTGCCGTCTGGCTGGGCAACACGCAGTGGCGGCCCTCGGTCAGCTTCGACGACTGGAGCCTCAAGAAGCGCGACGACTGGGGCGGCTGGATGGCCGAGCCTGGCGCCTACAGCGACCGCTTGAAGCTGCAGGTCCTCGTTCACGGCACGCAGTACGAGCGCGTGCGCAACGAAATCCTGGCGTATCGCGCCAGACCGGTCGTCTGGATAGGTGCGCGCGGCTACGGCGTGCTCACCACCTACGGCTACATCACGGGCTTCGACCAGGTACTGGTGGCCCATGGCTTCTCCGATTGCAACCTAACCATTGAAGGACTGGAAGACGATGAACTTCACACCCCCACCTAGTGCGCCCGAGGAATCGGTGGCGATCCCGAATCGCCGCACGGACCCGCAGGACGTATTCGACGTCAAGACGGATGTCTATCTGAACTGGCTGACGGGCTTTCGTAACTGGACGGCGGGCCTGGTGACGTGGCTCACGACGTTTCTGACGGAAATGGCCCAGGCCATGCTGACGGTCGAGGGCAACAAGAACGCTGCGCAGGCCGCCGCCTCCGCTGCCGCAACCAGCGCCCAGAACGCTGCCATTGTCGCCGGTGCCTCCCGATGGGCGCCGGGCAGCTACGCCCAGGGAGACGCCGTGTGGTCGCCCCAGTCGCTGCTGACCTATCGGCGCGTACCACCCGGCACCACGGCCAGCGCGCTCGACCCGGCCCAGGATCCCGCGGGCTGGCGGCTGTCCGGTTCACCGCAGTCCATGCCGCAGCAGGAGCTGACAACGGCAGGGCCCCATCACCTGATCGTCGGCATGCACTACATCGTCCTGCATCCACAGTGCGAATGCCTGATGCCGGCCGGGTCCGCGCCGCAGGAGCAACTGCGCGTCACCAACCGCTCCGGTGCGCTGACGCCCGTGCTCAGGCGCAACGGAGGCAAGTTTTCCGGAATCGAGGACGACCTGGCGCTGGACTCGCGCTATGCCGACCGCGTATTTACTCAAACCGCAACCCTGGGGTGGATCTGATGCTTTCCTTCAACAATATCTATGGACAACCTGCCGCGCTGATGCGCCGGCGTATTTGGAGCGGGGAGGAGCGCAAGATTTCTGGTGTCTCTGCGCATATTGCCAATGCATTCAAGCCAGTTCGCAGTGTTTCTCCTGCAAATTTTTCTGCAAGCATGGGTTTATACAATGGACGCCTGTATTTTTTGGCTAAAGGTGGAAATGTTTATACCACTCCAGATTTGAAAACTCTCACCCACCGTTTGCTGGCTGGTGGAGAGAATTCAATCATTACATCCATTGCTCAACTGGGTGGGGTTGTGATCGTTGGTACGCAATATCGATCAGGTATGTACACCTCATATGGGGGGTATGTCAGTGTTGATGACGGTTTGACATTCAGAAACGCACTTGCGACGCCAAGGTTTGTAAGAGCAGGAGACTATTTTTACGCCTTGTCTTCGAGCATGGTTCGTTCGAAGACGGGCCTGGATACGGCATGGAGTGCCACGTCCATGCCATCAGGGGAGGTATGGAGTCATGTGCTGCACAATGGTGAAATTTATTTCACATTGAGTATTATTAACAATGTATTTTACAATGCAGCTTACTCATTGGATGGGGTGTCATTCATTTTGTCAAATAAATTTGCAAACGAGCGATCAAAGTTTCCATCTGGTGCTTATATACAAAGTGCAGCAGTCATCGGGAAAAAGTTTGTAATGGTGGGCGTGCAGGGGGGGCAGATATACACCGTGATGACTGAGAATGGTATTGATTTCGAGCAATTTAGCCAGTCGCTAGAAAGCGGCGTAGAGGGGGAAGAATTTAGGAGCTGGATCATCCAGGTCGTTGCGGCAGATGGGGTGATGTATATGCGAGCCGCTACCAGCGATACGGCCGGTATTATTCGTACTCGAGTTTTCTCGTCCATTGATGGCATTTCCTGGCGCGCTTTGCCTGCCATCGCAACTCGTAGTAGCTTGATAGACCCGTCCAACGGGATGTTTGAGCTCGCCCCTGGTCAGGGGATCTATGCCATCCCCTGGGCAGATGCAGACCATGCATTCATCTCCGACACCGTCAACGACCGCGACTTCTATTACGAACTGGGTGCCGCATGAACTACGAATTCAACCTCTGGGGCTGGTACGCAGGCATGTCCACCATGCCCGGCTCGCGCACGACGACACTGCCACCCGACAACATGCAGACGCACGAGATAGCGGGCCGCCCGCGCAGCAACTTCACGGGCCTGGCCTGGGTCGAACTGCCTTATGAGGCCCCGCCCGAGCCGGTGTCCGAACCCGCGCTGCCGGAGATCGTCATCACCGGCATCGCGGCCGACAGGGAGGGCTTCGTGCACACCCCGGACTTCACCGATGCGACGGTGCCGGTGGGTGCTACGCTGGCCTTCTCTGCCGAACTGCGGGCCGGCGATCAGGTGCTGACGCTGGACGACAGCTTTCGACTGCCCATCCGGTCGCGCGATGGCCGCGAGCGCGTGGTGCTGGCCTCCATGGCCAAGGGCTTCATCCGTTTCTCTGTCCACTTCGAAGACAGTCGGGTCTGGGAAGTGACCGAAGCCACGGTCAATTCCGACCTTCCTCCCGAACGCCACATGCGCTTCAAGGGCATCAAGGTATTTGCCGTGGAGGCATGACTTGCTCTGAGGCTTGACAAACAACCAAGCCGGCACCTGCCGGCTTTTTTTCGCCTGCCCACAAGCTAGGTGTTTTCCCCCGCATGTCTTCGCCGCGACAAGCTTTCCATGCAAAATAGCACGAACGTTCGTTTTAACAAGAATTTCGCATGTCCAGCGTTTCCGCCCCACGCCGCACCACCCGTTTGACCGCTGACGCCACGGCCGATCCCAAGGCGGGCTCTTCCGTGCACGAAGCCGCTGCGCCCGCGCCGCGCCGTGCGCTGCACAAGGGGCAGCAGACCAAGGCCACCATTGTGGAGGCTGCCCTCAACCTGGCCACGCACATCGGGCTTGAGGGTCTGTCCATCGGCGCTCTGGCCGAGCTGACGGGCATGAGCAAGTCGGGCGTGTTCGCGCATTTTGGCTCGCGTGAGGAGCTGCAGATTTCCGTGGTGCATGAGTACCACGACCGTTTCGAGCAGGAAGTGTTCTTTCCCGCGCTTCAGGCGCCGCGCGGCGTGGCGCGTCTGCGGGCGCTGTTCGACAACTGGATGAAGCGCACCTCCATCGAGCTGGACTCGGGCTGCATCTATATCAGCGGCGCCGTGGAGTTTGACGACCGCACGGGGCCGGTGCGCGATGCGCTGACGGCCTCGGTCCAGACCTGGCATGCAGCCATGCGCCGCACCATCGTGCAGTGCCGCGAAAGCGGCGACCTGCGTGCCGACCTTGACGAGAACCAGCTGCTGTTCGAGATCCACGGCCTGATCCTGGCCCTGCATTACGAGGCGCGCTTTCTGCGCAATGAAGGCTCCATGCAGCGCGCCATCGACGGCTTCGAGAGCATCCTGGCGCGCTACGCCAGCCCGGCCTGATTTTTTCGCTTCCACCGTTTTCACTGCATCCACCGCAAACCCCGCCATCACAGGAGAAGACAAATGCCCAGCTACAACCCGCCCCTGCGCGACATGCAATTCCTCATGCACGAGGTGTTCAAGGTCACGGACGACTACCAGCAGATGACGGCGCATGCCGAGGTCGATGCCGACACCATCAATGCCGTGCTCGAAGAGGCGGGCAAGTTTGCGGCCAATGTGACGTTTCCGCTGAACATCAGCGGCGATGCCGAGGGCTGCGTGCTCAACAAGGAAACCCATGAGGTCACCACGCCCAAGGGCTTCAAGGAGGCCTACCAGAAGTATGTGGAAGGCGGCTGGCCTTCGCTGTCCTGCGATACGGCCTACGGCGGCCAGGGCCTGCCCTTTGCGGTGAACTCGGCGGTGTACGAGATGCTCAACAGCGCCAACCAGGCCTGGACCATGTACCCGGGCCTGTCGCACGGCGCCTACGAGGCCCTGCATGTGCACGGCACGGAAGAGCAAAAGAAGCTGTACCTGCCCAAGCTGACCAGCGGCGAGTGGACGGGCACCATGTGCCTGACCGAGCCCCATTGCGGCACCGACCTGGGCCTGCTGCGCACCAAGGCCGAGCCCGTGGCCGGCGCGCCCGAGGGCACCTACAAGATCACCGGCAACAAGATCTTCATCAGCGCGGGCGAGCACGACTTCACCGACAACATCGTCCACCTGGTGCTGGCCCGCCTGCCCGATGCGCCGGTCGGCTCCAAGGGCATCAGCCTGTTCGTGGTGCCCAAGTTCGTGGTCAAGGCCGATGGTTCGCTGGGCGAGCGCAACCCCATCTTCTGCGGCGCGCTGGAGCACAAGATGGGCATCCATGGCAATGCCACGGCACAGATCAATATCGACGGCGCCATCGGCACCCTGGTGGGCCAGCCGAACAAGGGCCTGCAGGCCATGTTCGTGATGATGAATGCCGCCCGCCTGGGCGTGGGCAACCAGTCGCTGGGCCTGACCGAGGTGGCCTACCAGAACGCCCTGGCCTATGCCAAGGACCGCCTGCAGATGCGCAGCCTGTCGGGCACCAAGGCCAAGGACAAGCCGGCCGACCCCATCATCGTCCACCCCGATGTGCGCCGCATGCTGCTGACGGCCAAGGCCTATGCCGAAGGCGGCCGCGCGCTGGTGACCTACTGCGCCTTCCTGATCGACAAGGAGTTCAACCACCCCGACGAAAAGGTGCGCAAGGACAGTGCCGAGCTGGTGGCGCTGCTGACGCCCATCGTCAAGGCCTTCATCACCGACAACGGCTGGACGGCCACCACCATGAGCCAGCAGGTCTATGGCGGCCATGGCTTCATCACCGAATGGGGCATGGAGCAGTTCGTGCGCGATGCGCGCATCAACATGATCTATGAAGGCACGAACGGCATCCAGGCGCTGGACCTGCTGGGCCGCAAGGTGCTGGGCAACCAGGGCGCCTCGCTCAAGAAGTTCGGCAAGCTGGTGGCGCAACTGGTGGAGGAAGAGGGCGTCAACGAGAAGATGGCCGAGTTCATCAATCCCATCGCCTACCTGGGCGACCAGATGACCAAGTTCACCACCGAGATCGGCTTCAAGGGCATGCAAAACCCCGACGAGGTGGGTGCCGCTTCCGTGGACTACCTGCGTGTGGCGGGCCACCTGGTGTTCGGCTACTTCTTCGCCCGCATGGCCCAGGTGGCGCTGCGCGAAATCGCCAAGGGCAACACCGACCCGTTCTACCAGGCCAAGCTGCAGACCGCGCGTTTCTACTTCGCCAAGCTGCTGCCCGAGACCGCCACGCTGATGCGCACGGCCCGCGCGGGCAGCAAGTCGCTGATGGACACGGACGCAGCGCTGGCCTGAACGGCTTCACTCCAACATGGGAGCGCGGGCTGTGCGCATCAGCCTGGCCTGCGCACCTTTCTAGGCGAAGGGGGTTTGAAATGAAGGCATATCAAGCACTGGCAGCAATGGTCCTGGGCCTCACGGCTGCCGCAGCGCAGGCGCAGATGACGCCCGTGGGCCTGTGGAAGAGCGTGGACGACAAGAGCGGCGAGGCCAAGTCCGAGATCCGCGTGGCCGAGAACGACGGCGTGGTCACGGGCCGCATCGAGCAGATCCTGCGCAAAGGCGCCGATCCGGCCGCCACCTGCACCGAGTGTTCTGACGACCGCAAGGGCCAGCCGCTCAAGGGGCTGGAGATCATTCGCGGCGCCAAGAAGGCCGAGGGCAAGGACGTCTGGGAAGGCGGCAAGATCCTCGACCCCGAAAACGGCAAGACCTACACGCTGCGCCTGACGCCCATCGAAGGCGGCGCCAAGCTCGAGGTGCGCGGCTCCATCGGCCCCTTCGGCCGCACCCAGACCTGGGTGCGCGTGCAGTAACCATTCCGGAGGGCGGCCGCAGCGGCCGCCTTCCTCCCACTTGTGGAACATCCATGTCCCGATTCAATGTGAAGAAAGTCGCCGTGCTCGGCGCTGGCGTGATGGGAGCGCAGATCGCGGCCCATCTGGTCAATGTCAAGGTGCCCGTGGTGCTGTTCGACCTGCCTGCCAAGGAAGGCCCGAAAAGCGGCATCGCCGAGCGCGCCATCGCCAACCTCAAGAAGCTCAAGCCTTCGCCCATCGGCGTGGCCGAGGACGCGGACCTGATCCAGCCCGCCAACTACGAGGAGCACCTCAAGCTGCTCAAGGGCTGCGACCTGATCATCGAGGCCATTGCCGAGCGCATGGACTGGAAGCTCGATCTGTACACCAAGATCGCGCCCCATGTGGCCAAGCACGCCATCGTGGCGTCCAACACCTCGGGCCTGTCCATCACCAAGCTGTCCGAGGCGCTGCCCGACGCGATCAAGCCGCGCTTTTGCGGCATCCACTTCTTCAACCCGCCGCGCTACATGCCGCTGGTGGAGCTGATCGCCACGCCGACCACGCAGCCCGTGGTGCTGGACCAGCTCGAAGCCTTTGTCACCAGCGGCCTGGGCAAGGGCGTGGTGCGCGCCAAGGACACGCCCAACTTCATCGCCAACCGCATCGGCATCGCCGGCATGCTGGCCACGATGAAAGAGGTCGAGAACTTCGGACTGACCTTCGACGTGGTCGATGACCTCACCGGCAAGAAGCTGGGCCGTGCATCCAGCGGCACCTTCCGCACGGCCGACGTGGTGGGCCTGGACACCATGGCCCATGTGATCAAGACGCTGCAGGACAACCTCAGCGCCGAGACCGATCCCTTCTACGGCAGCTTCGGCACGCCGCCCGTGCTGGCCAAGCTGATCGAGCTGGGCAACCTGGGCCAGAAGGCGAAGAAGGGCTTCTACAAGAAGGTCGGCCGCGACATCCTGCAGTTCGAGCTGGACAGCGAGGACTACGTGCCCGCAGGTGGCAAGGCCGACGAGGTCTATGGCCGCATGCTCAAGAAGCCCGCTGCCGAGCGCCTGAAGCTGCTGCGCAATGCCGAGGGCGCGCAGGGCCGCTTCCTGTGGGCCATCCTGCGCAACAGCTTCCACTACGCGGCCATCCACCTGGAGAGCATTGCGGAGTCTGCCCGCGACGTGGACCAGGCCATGCGCTGGGGCTTCGGCATGAAGCAGGGCCCCTTCGAGCTGTGGCAGGAGGCCGGCTGGCTTGAAGTGGCGAAGATGGTTCAGGAGGACATCGATGCCGGCAAGGCATTGAGCAAGGCGCCCCTGCCCAAGTGGGTCTTCGAAGGCCCCGTGGCCGAGGCCGGCGGCGTGCACACGGCGCAGGGCTCGTGGAGCCCTGCCAAGGGCCAATTCGTGCCCCGCCGCGTGCTGCCCGTCTACGAACGCCAGATCTTCCCCGAGAAGCTGCTGGGCGAAGACAGCCTGCCCGACTGGAAGACGGCTGGCACCACGATCGCCGAATCCAAGGCGCTGCGCACCTGGACGCTGGACGGCCAGATCCTGATCGCCAGCATCAAGAACAAGATGCACGCCATCAGCCCCGAAGTCATGGAAGCGCTGATGGAAGCCGTGGACGTGGCCGAGACCGACTTCCAGGGCATGGTCATCTGGTCGGGCGATGCGCCGTTCAGCGTGGGCGCCGACCTGGAGGCCACCATGCCGGCCTTCGTGATCGGCGGCGCAGACGCCATCGAAAGCGTGGAGCAGGAGCTGCAAAACCTGATGCTGCGCATCCGCTACGCCCAGGTGCCCGTGGTTGCGGCCATCCATGGCATGGCGCTGGGCGGCGGCTGCGAGCTGGCCGTCTACAGCGCGCGCCGCGTGGCGCACATGGAGAGCTACATCGGCCTGGTGGAAGTCGGCGTGGGCCTGGTGCCCGGCGCGGGCGGCCTGACCTATATCGCGCGCCGTGCGGCAGAGAACGCCGCCACCAGCACGGGCAAGGACCTGCTGCCCTTCCTGACCGAAGGCTTCACGGCCGCGGCCATGGCCAAGGTGGGCACCAGTGCCATAGAGTCGCGCAAGCTGGGCTACCTGCTGGACAGCGACCTCATCGTGCCGCACAAGGACGAGCTGCTCTTCGTCGCCATCAACGAGGCCAAGTCCATGGCCGCAGGCGGCTGGCGCGCGCCGCTGCCGCGCAGCTTCCCCGTGGCGGGACGCAGCGGCGTGGCCACCATCAAGGGCTCGCTGGTCAACATGCGTGACGGCGGCTTCATCAGCGAGTTCGACCAGCATGTGGCCAGCCTGATCGCCAACGTGGTCTGCGGCGGCGATGTGGATGCGGGCACCCTGGTGGACGAGGCCTATCTGATGAAGCTCGAACGTAAGGCGTTCTGCCACCTGATCGGCCATCCGAAGACCCATGAACGCATTCTCGGAATGCTGAACACCGGCAAGCCCGTCCGCAATTGAGGCAGATCGAGGAGAGACAAGACATGAAACAAATCCAAGACGCCTACATCGTCGCCGCCACGCGCACGCCCATCGGCAAGTCGCACAAGGGCTTTTTCCGCAACTACCGTCCCGACGACCTGCTGGCGACCACGCTGAAGGCCGCGCTGGCCCAGGTGCCGGGGCTGGACCCGGCTGCCATCGAGGACATCATCTGCGGCTGCGCCATCCCCGAGGCCCAGCAGGGCCTGAACGTGGCGCGCATCAGCGCCGTGCTGGCGGGCCTGCCCACCAGCGTGGGTGGCATCACCGTGAACCGCTTCTGCGCCTCGGGCCTGTCGGCCGTGGCCATGGCGGCGGACCGCATCCGCGTGGGCGAGGCCGACGTGATGATCGCGGCCGGCGTCGAGAGCATGAGCATGGTGCCCATGATGGGCAACGCGCCCTCGCTGTCGCCGTCCATCTTCGAGCGCGATGGCGACGTGGGCATTGCCTATGGCATGGGCCTGACGGCCGAGAAGGTGGCCCAGCAGTGGAAGGTCTCGCGCGATGCGCAGGACGCCTTTGCGCTGGAGTCGCACCGCCGTGCCCTGGCCGCGCAGCAGGCCGGCGAGTTCAAGGACGAGATCACGCCCATCGAGGTCACCGACCGGGGCCTGGACCTGGCCAAGGGCGAACCCGTGGTGCGCACGCGCACCGTGGAGCTGGACGAGGGCGCACGCCCCGACACCAGCCTGGAAGGCCTGGCCAAGCTGCGCACCGTGTTCGCGGCGCGCGGCTCGGTGACGGCCGGCAACAGCTCGCAGACCAGCGATGGCGCAGGCGCGCTGATCCTGGCCAGCGGCGCAGCCGTGCAGCGCTTCGGCCTCACGCCGCTGGCGCGCTTCGTGAGCTATGCCAGCAAGGGCGTGCCGCCGGCCATCATGGGCATCGGCCCCATCGAAGCCATCCCGGCCGCGCTGCGCTATGCGGGCCTCAAGCAGGACGACATCGACTGGTTCGAACTCAACGAAGCTTTTGCCGCCCAGTCACTGGCCGTGGTCAACACGCTGGGGCTGGACCCCGCCAAGGTCAATCCCATGGGCGGTGCCATCGCCCTGGGCCACCCGCTGGGTGCCACGGGCGCCATCCGCTCTGCCACCGTGGTGCATGCGCTGCGCCGCAAGCAATTGCGCTACGGCATGGTGACGATGTGCGTCGGAATGGGCCAGGGCGCCGCCGGCATCTTCGAGCGGGTCTGACCGTTGCTCAAGGCCCCGTTCGCGGGGCTTTGTCTTTTTCGCTCATTCCATTTTTTCCCATCCATGCGAGCCGGCACAGAAACGGCACTGACCAGGAGACAGCCATGGAACAACACCAACTCAGCAGCGATGGCGCCACGCTGGCGCTGCGCGTCTATACGCCCGCTGGCCCGCCGCGCGCCAGCGTGGTCATCGGCGGGGCCATGGGGGTGCGCCAGGCCTTCTACGAGGCCTTTGCCACCTGGCTTGCGGGCCAGGGCTATCGGGTGACCAGCTTTGACTACCGGGGCCATGGCGATTCCCTGCAAGGCTCTTTGCGCCAGGTGCGTGCCGACCTGTGCGACTGGGCGCGCGACTACGAGGCAGTCATCGCCCATGCCAAGGCGCAGCTGCCGGACCAGCCGCTGTTCCTGATCGGCCACAGCCTGGGCGCCCAGCTGCCGGGCCTGCTGCGCTCCCCGCAGCTGGTGGACGGTCTTTTGAGCATTGCGGCCGGCAGCGGCTACTGGCGTGACAATGCGCCCCGCCTCAAGCGCATGGTTCCCTATTTCTGGCATGTGCTGGTGCCCGTGGCCACGCGCCTGTGCGGCTACTTTCCGGGCCGCCGCCTGCGCAAGGTGGGCGACCTGCCGGCCGGCGTCATGCTGCAGTGGCGCCGCTGGTGCCTGAACCCGCGCTACAGCGTGGGTGCCGAGGGCGAGGCCGCCGCGCGCAGCTACGCCGCCGTGCGCTTTCCGGTGATGGCGCTGTCCATGAGCGACGACGAACTCATGACCTGGCGCGGCACCGAGCACCTGTTCGCGCTCTACGCCAATGCCCCCAGCCGCATCGAGCGCATCGAACCCAAGGCCCTGAAGTTGCGGCGCATAGGGCATTTCGGCTTCTTCCGCGCCGATATGCGCGACGCGCTCTGGAGCCGGGCCGTGGACGTGTTCTCGGGCTGGACCAAGGCGCCGGCAGCCGCGGCCCACCCGCGCTTTTCCTCACCCGCAGAGTCGCCGGCTTGACGGACGCGGGCCCCGCTTGCCATCACACTCGTTTGCCATGAGCACAGACATCCATCCTCTCGACCAGGCCGTGGCGCTCACGCCCACCGGCGCCGTTGGCCACTACCAGGGCCAGACCACGCAGGACTACTGGAACATGGTGGGCCCGTACGGCGGCATCACCGCCGCCGCGCTGGTGCAGGCCATCCAGCAGCATCCGCTGTGCCTGGGCGATCCGCTGTCCATCACCGTCAACTACGCGGCCGCGCTGGGCGCGGGGCGCTTCGACATCGAGGCCCGCCCCGTTCGCACCAACCGCTCCACCCAGCACTGGCTGCTGACCATCACCCAGCCTGACCAGGACGGTGATGCCCAGGTCGTCACCACGGCCACGGCCGTCACGGCCGTGCGGCGCAGCACCTGGGGCGGTACCGACCTGGCCATGCCCGAGGTGCCGTCGCCCGCCGTCGTGCCGCGCGTGCCGCCTCTGGGGGGCGTGGAGTGGCTCAACCGCTACGACATGCGCTTTCTCGACGGCATCATTCCCCAGACTTGGGATGGCCGCGAGACCGACAGCCTCACGCGCCTGTGGGTGCGCGACGAGCCGCCGCGCGCACTGGATTTTTGCGCGCTGGCCGGCCTGGCTGACGTATTCTTCCCGCGCGTGTGGCTGCGCCGCGCACAGCGCACCCCGGCGGGCACGGTGTCCATCACCGTCTACTTCCATGCGGGGCGCGAGGAACTGGCCGCCGCAGGCACGGGCCACCTGCTGGCCCAGGCGCGCGGCCAGGAATTTCGCAACGGCTTCTTCGACCAGAGCGCCCAGCTGTGGAGCGAGGCCGGCGTGATGCTGGCGAGCAGCCACCAGATCGTGTATTTCAAGGAATAAGCAAGGCAAGACCATCATGAGCGAAACCACCCAGGACATCCTCGTGCACACCGAAGCCGGTGTCTGCACCATCACCTTCAACCGCGCAGACAAGAAGAACTCCATCACCGAGGCCATGTACGCCAGCATGGCCGATGCGCTGGCCCAGGCCGGCGAAGACGCCGCCGTGCGCTGCGTGGTCTTCCAGGGCGACATGGCCATCTTCAGCGCGGGCAACGACATTGCCGACTTCCTCAAGCAGTCGGCCGGCGGCGCCGCCAGGCCGGAGGGCGAGCAGCGCCCCGTCTGGCGCTTCCTGCACAACATCGCCGCCTTTCCCAAGCCCGTGATCGCCGCCGTCTGCGGCCCGGCCGTGGGCATCGGCACCACCTTGCTGCTGCACTGCGACCTGGTCTATGCGGGCGACAACGCGGCCTTCTCGCTGCCCTTCGTGAACCTGGGCCTGTGCCCCGAAGCGGCCTCCAGCCTGCTGCTGCCCCAGATGCTCGGCTACCACCGCGCGGCCGAGGCCCTGCTGCTGGGCGAGCCCTTCCTGGCCGAAGCCGCCCTGGAAGTGGGCCTGGTCAACCGCGTCGTGCCGCCCAGCGAATGCAATGCGCTGGTCCAGGCCCAGGCCAGGAAGCTGGCCGCCAAGCCGCTGTCGGCCCTGATCGAGACCAAGCGCCTCATGAAGGCCGGCCAGTCCGGCCTGGTGCGCGAGCGCATGGCCGAGGAGGGCGCGAGCTTCGGCAAGCTGATGGGCGGGCCTGCTGCCAAGGAGGCGTTCACCGCGTTCATGGAGAAGCGCAAGCCGGACTTCAGCCAGTGCTGAAATCCACGAAGGCCTCCGAGGCCTCCGAGGCGCCCGTGCAGTTCGAGCCCGAGTTCATCGCCGGGCTGCGCGAAGTGTTCGAGCGCCAGATCGCCTTCAACCAGGTGCTGGGCCTGCGCATCACCGAAGTGCTGCCCGAGCGGGTTGAAGGCCGCATCACCATGCGACCCGAGCTCATAGGCCACGCCGCCTACCAGCGCATCCACGGCGGCGTGATCAGCGCCGGCCTGGACTCCATGGGCGGCCTGGCCGTCATGGCGGCCATCGGTGCCAAGCACATGGACGATGCGCCGCTGCAGCGCCTGCACCGCTTCTCGCGCCTGGGCACCATCGACCTGCGCGTGGACTACCTGCGCCCCGGCATAGGCAGCGAATTCATCCTGCGCGCCGAGGTGCTGCGGCTGGGTTCGCGCGTGGCCAACACGCGCATGGAATTCCTGGGGGCCGATGGCAGCTTGCTGTCCACGGGGACGGCGGCGTACATCGTTTCTTGAAGCATGGCCCGCCGACTGCGGGCCTTCTTTTTGCGTTTCTTCACCCCCAGCGCGCGCGCCACACGGCCCAGGCCGTGCCTGCGCCATAGGCGGCCATGGCCACGGCCACGAGGATGAACAGCGACTGGGCGCTGCCCAGGCCGCTGGACATGAGCCAGCCGCCGCCCACCACCACGATCAGCAGGCGCACCGTGCCTGCCAGCACGGGAGCCCAGACGCGGCCTGCGCCCAGGGAGGCGAAGTACAGCACCAGTCCCAGGCCGAACAGCCCGAAGGCCGGGCCCACGGTGCGCAGGTAGAGGTCGGCATAGGCGCGCACGGCCGGGTCGCCGGTGAAGATGCCTGACCACAGCTGCGGCCAGACCATGACCACCAGGCCCAGCACGCCCAGCAGGGCGGCGGCCATGGCGCCGCCCGACCAGGCCACGCGGCGCGCGCGGGCCACCTGGCCTGCGCCCATGGCCATGCCCACCATGGGCACGGCGGCCATGCCCACGCCGAAGGCCATGGGGATCAGCAGGAACTCCAGCCGCTGGCCTATGCCGTAGCCGGCCAGGGCCAGCGGGCCCAGGCGGGCGACCATGCCTGTCAGCAGCAGCGCGGCCAGCGCCGTTTGCACGGGGGACAGGCAGGCCAGGGCGCCCACGCGCAGGATGTCGCGGAACATGGGCCAGGCCAGGCGCGGCGTGCGCCAGTCCAGTTGCAGGCGCTGCTGGCCCCACTGCAGGTAGGCCAGAAAGGCCGCCACGGACAGCACCATGGCCACGATGTTGCCCACGGCCACGCCCGGCATGCCCCAGCGCGGCATGGGACCCAGGCCCAGCCCCAGCGTGCCGCCGACGGCGATCTGCACCAGCGAGGCCGCAAAGATCACGGCCGACGGCATGCGCATATTGCCCGTGCCCCGCACCACCGAGGCCAGCGTATTGCACAGCCACACCAGGATGGCACCGCTGAACAGTACGGCGCCAAAGCCCGTGGCCGCTGCCAGCACCTCGCCGCGCCCGCCCAGCCAGCCGTAGAAGGTGGCGCCGCACAGCACGAAGATGAGCGAGTACAGCAGGCCTGCGATGGCGCCGATCACGATGGCGTGCAGGGCCAGTGCCGAGGCACGCGCGCCATCGCCAGCACCCAGCGCGCGGCTGATGGCTGAGGACACGCCGCTGCCCATGGCACCGTTGCTCATCATCTGCGTGAGCATGGCCAGCGGAAACACCAGGGCCATGGCCGCCAGCGATACGGTTCCCAGCTGTCCCACGTAGTAGGTCTCGGCCACGGCGACCAGCACCGACATGCTCAGCGCCACCATGTTGGGCACGGCCAGGCGCACCAGGGTGGAGGCGATGGGGCCGCTGACCAACGGATGCGCTGACCCGCTGGCCGCAGCGCCAGGGGCTGCGGAGGGCAGGGCGGCGCTCATTCCGCGCTCTCCTGTGTGGCGGTTTCCAGCACGGGCAGCATGCTCAGCACCAGGCTTTCAAGCGCGCCGATCTGCTCGCTGCCGCACAGCTCGCGCACGCGCTGCTGGGCCTGGCGCCACAGGGCGGCAGCCTCGCGGATGCGGGCGCGGCCTTCGGGCGTGACCACCACGCAGCGGCTGCGCGCATCCGCGCCGGGAACCAGGTCGATGAAGCCGGCCTGCTGCAGCGTGCGCAGGTTGCGCGTCATCGTCGTGCGGTCGGTGTGCAACTGCTCGGCCAGGGCCGAGACCGTGGGCGGGCCGTCGGGCGCATTGCGTGCCTGCACCAGCAGGCTGAACTGCGTGCCGCGCAGGCCGCTGGGCGCCAGCGTGTCGTCATAGAGCTGCGAGATCTTGCGCGACAGGCTGCGCACCATGAAGCAGGTGCAGACCGGACTGGCGGCGCTTGAGGTGGAGGAGGTCATGGGGCGTGGGGCAGGTGGCCTGGAATGGAAATGAGTGTAGATGCACCTATTGATTTGCGCATGTCCGCTGCGCGACCTGCGCATGCGCGGTGTGTGATCGAGAAAGGCTTGCAAGCACATGAAACGGGAGAACCATCTCGTTACCGTTCTTGCGAGATGCCGGCATTTGTTGCCAGTTCGTGTGCGTAGCATCGGATTTTTCCGAAGGAGACCCACCCATGGCTGTTCAGAACCCGTTCTTTGGCAAGCGCGACAACGATGCTTTCACCTCCCGCAACACCCTGGGCAGCGGCACAGGCGCCGCCAGCACGGGCGGCAGCCCTTCGGGAGCCGTCATGCCCAGCTCCAGCGTGAGCAGCCCGGCATCCACCCAGCGCCAGGCCTCGCCTGTGTCGCAGGACTCTCCGGGCAGCAAGCTCACCGTGGGCCCCAACATCAAGCTCAAGGGCGTGGAGATCACCGATTGCGACACGCTGGTGGTCGAAGGCACGGTGGAGGCCACCATGGACTCGCGCGTGATCCAGATCGCCGAGCAGGGCGCCTTCCATGGCACGGCCGAGATCGATATCGCCGAGATCCATGGCGTGTTCGATGGCACGCTGACCGTGCGCGAGAAGCTGGTCATCTACGGCACGGGCAAGGTCAGCGGCAAGATCCGCTACGGCAAGGTGGTGATTGAAGAGGGCGGCGAGCTCACGGGCCAGATCGAGGCCGGTTCCTCGCCGCGTTCATCTTCGGGTTCGGCCGTGGCGTCCAGCGCCTCCAGCCTGTCCTCTTCCTCGTCGGCCGTCTCCAGCGACAGCGCCGCCAGCAGTTCCGCTGCCCTGGCGGCGGCCACCGCAGCGGCCTCGCTGCAGCCGCGCGTCACGCCGTCGCTGGCATGAGCCATCTCTGCTGCCGGAAATGAAAAAGCGACCTGCGAAGGTCGCTTTTTTCATGGCTGCAGAGGCGGGGCGGGTTCAGCCGGCCTGCTGCTGCTTGCGTTCTGCATTGCGCTCGGCCGCTGCGCGCCAGGAGCGCACCTGATCGTTGTCCGGCAGCGACTGGGGCTTGCCCTGGCCGTCGATGGCCACGTAGGTCAGCAGGGCTTCGGTCACCTTGACGAAGCGGCCCTGGTCGGCAAAGCGCTCGGCATAGACCTCGACATCGACCGTGACCGAGGTGCGGCCCACGCGCTGCACGCTGGAGTAGAACGACAGGATGTCGCCCACTCGCACAGGCTGCTTGAAGATGAACTCGTTCACGGCCACGGTGACCATGCGGCTCTGGCCCAGGCGCGAGGGCAGCACGGAACCTGCCAGGTCAACCTGCGCCATGACCCAGCCGCCGAAGATGTCGCCATTGGCGTTGACATCGGCGGGCATGGGAATGACCTTGAGAACCAGCTCCTTGTCTGCGGGCAAGGGATGGGGCGGGAGGTCGGGGCGGGGTGGCATGGGCACAATCGGGTCAATATAACAACCGAGAATTGTCTTTCATGCGACGCGAGAGCGCTTCCCCTACGGATTTACCCTTAGTCCCAACCCCGGCACCGTCGCGGGACTGGAACGCGCTGCGGCGCCTGCTGCCCTACCTGTGGCAATACAAGTGGCGCGTGCTGGCGGCGCTGGGCTTCATGATCGGGGCCAAGCTCGCCAACGTGGGCGTGCCGGTGCTGCTCAAGCACCTGGTCGATGCGCTGGATCTGAAGGCCGGCGACGCCCGCGCGGTGCTCGTCGTGCCCGTGGCCCTGTTGCTGGCCTACGGGCTGCTGCGCTTTTCCAGCTCGCTGTTCACCGAGCTGCGCGACCTGGTCTTTGCCAAGGCCACGCAGGGCGCCTCGCGGGCGATTGCGCTGTCCACCTTCGAGCACCTGCATGCGCTGAGCCTGCGCTTTCACCTGGAGCGCCAGACCGGCGGCATGACGCGCGACATCGAGCGCGGCGTGCGCAGCACCGAGTCGCTGATCTCGTATTCGCTCTACAGCATCCTGCCCACCTTCATCGAGATGGCGCTGGTGCTGGGCATCCTGGCGCTGCGGTTCGATATCTGGTTCGCGGTCATCACGCTGGCGGCGCTGGTGTTCTACATCACGTTCACCGTCACGGTGACCGAGTGGCGCACGCGCTTTCGGCGCGAGGCCAATGCCCAGGAGTCGGCGGCGCACACCAAGGCCATCGACTCGCTGCTGAACTACGAGACCGTCAAGTACTTCGGCAACGAGGGCTTCGAGGCGCGGCGCTATGACGAGAACCTGGAGGCGCTGCGCCGCGTGCGCCTCAAGAGCCAGACCACGCTGAGCATGCTCAACTGCGGGCAGCAGCTGATCATCGCCACGGCCCTGGTCGCCATCCTCTGGCGGGCCACGCAGGGCGTGGTGGACGGGCGGCTGTCGCTGGGCGACCTGGTCATGGTCAATGCCTTCATGATCCAGCTCTACATCCCGCTGGGCTTTCTGGGCGTGATCTACCGCGAGATCAAGCAGAGCCTGACCGACCTGGAGCGCATGTTCACCCTCATGGACAAGGAGCGCGAGGTGGCCGATGCGCCCGGCGCCCGGCCCCTGCCGGCCGACGGCGCACCGCCCGAGCTGCGCTTCGAGCATGTGGACTTTGCCTATGACCCCGAGCGGCCCATTCTCAAGGACGTGAGCTTCACCATTCCGGCCGGCAAGACCGTGGCCGTGGTCGGCCCTTCGGGCTCGGGCAAGAGCACGCTGGCGCGGCTGATCTTCCGCTTCTACGACGTGCAGTCCGGCCATGTGCGCATCGCCGGGCACGACCTGCGCGAGCTGACCCAGGACAGCGTGCGCGGCGCCGTGGGCATCGTGCCGCAGGACACGGTGCTCTTCAACGACACGGTGGAATACAACATCGCCTACGGCCGCCCGGGCGCCAGCCGCGACCAGGTGGTGGCGGCCGCACGCGCCGCGCGCATCCACGACTTCATCGAGGCCACGCCCCAGGGCTATGCCACGCGCGTGGGCGAGCGCGGCCTCAAGCTGTCGGGCGGCGAAAAGCAGCGCGTGGCGATTGCGCGCACCCTGCTCAAGGACCCGCCCATCCTGATCTTTGACGAGGCGACTTCGGCGCTGGACTCGGCCAACGAGCGCGCCATCCAGGCCGAGCTGCAAAGCGCCGCGCGCAACAAGACGGCGCTGGTGATTGCCCACCGCCTGTCCACAGTGGTCGATGCGCACGAGATCCTGGTCATGGATGCCGGGCGCATCGTAGAGCGCGGCACCCACGCCCAACTGGTCGCGGCGGGCGGGCGCTATGCGGACATGTGGGCGCTGCAGCAAAGCGGGGAGCCCGCCGTGCTGTAGCGCGGTGCGACCGGGCGGCCGGGCGGCCGGGCGACCGGGTGGCCTGGCGCCTGGACGGCTTCAGGGCTTGAGGTGCGTGACCAGGAACTGCTCCATGGCCTCGTAGAACTCGAACTTGTTCTCGTCGTTGTGAAAGCCGTGGCCCTCGTTGTCCTTGACCATGTACTGCACCTCGACGCCGCGCTCGCGCAGCGCCTTCACCACCTGGTCGCTCTCGTCCTTGTTCACGCGCGGATCGCGCGCGCCCTGGGCGATGAACAGTGGCGCCTTGATGCGGTCCACATGCAGGGCCGGCGAGGTGGCGGCCAGGCGCTCCCTGTCGCGCTCGGGATCGCCCACCATGGCGTGCATCTGGTCCAGCAGCGGCTTCCAGTAGGGCGGAATGGTCTTCATGAAGGTGAACAGGTTGGACACGCCCACATAGTCCACGGCCGCCGCATACAGGTCGGGCGTGAAGGCCACGCCGGCCAGCGTGGCATAGCCGCCATAGCTGCCGCCATAGATGCCGATGCGCGCAGGGTCGGCAATGCCCTGGTCGATCAGCCAGTGCACGCCATCGGTGATGTCGTCCTGCATCTTCAGGCCCCACTGGCCGAATCCCGCTTCCCAGAACGCGCGGCCATAGCCCGTGGAGCCCCGGAAGTTCACCTGCAGCACGCAGAACCCCCGGTTGGCGAGGAACTGCACCTCGGGGTTGTAGCCCCAGCCGTCGCGGGCCCAGGGGCCGCCGTGCGGGTTGATGATGCAGGCCAGGTTCCTGGGCTCGCGGCCGGCCGGCAAGGTCAGGTAGCCGTGGATGGTCAGGCCGTCGCGGCTGGTGTAGCTGACGGGCTGCACGCGCGACATGGCGGACTCGGGGATGGCCGGGTTGATGTCGGCCAGCTTGGTCAGCGCATCGGCGGCCGCGTCGTAGATGTAGCGCGCGCCCGGCGTGCGGTCGTTGAAGGCGGCGACGATGAACTTGTCCTCGGCGCGGTTGGCGCCCTGGATGGCGAAGTCGTAGCCCGGCAACTGCGCAGCCAGCCGGCCGTAGAGGGCTTCGGTCTCGGCATCGAAGAAGCGGTACTGCGGCTTGTCGGTCTGGTAGGCGGCCAGGGTCAGCACGCGGCGCTTGCGCGAATAGGCCGCCGCGCCCAGATCGACTTCCTCGGGCACGAAGATTTCCTCTTCCTCGTCAGGCCGGGCCGGGTCGATGACCACCAGGGCCAGCTTGTCGCGGCCCCGGTTGGACAGGGCGTAGAGCTTTTGGTCGTCGAAGGTGAAGAAGGCCGGGCTGACGCTGGTGCGGTAGTCGGTGGTGATCAGGGGCTGGAACTCGCCGGCCTCGTCGTCGCGGTAGAGCAGGGCGCTGTTCAGGCCGTCGCTGGCCACGGCGGTCCGCACGCGGCCCGCATGGTCGGTCTGCCAGCCGACGATGTTGCCGGGGTTCTGCGCCACCAGTTGCGCCGCGCCCGTGTGCACGTTCACGCGGTACACGTCGAAGACCTCGGCATCGCGCTGGTTGTGGCTGATCAGCACATGGTCGGGGTCGTCTTCCAGGTCGTCCTCGATGCTGGCGCGCACGCCGTCCCAGGGCGTCAGGTCGGTGGCCTGGCCGCTGCGCGCGTTGACCGCCAGCACGTGGAAGTTCTCGTCGCCGCCGAAGTCCTTCTGGTAGAGCACCACATCCGAGCCCTTCCAGAAGAAGTTGCTGATGTCGCGCTCGGTCTCGGCCGTGATGCGGCGCGGCTCGCCCACAGGGGTGCTGCCCTCCAGCGCCTGCACATGAATGTTCATTCGCGCCGGATAGCCGTCCACGCTGACGGGCTGCATGAAGCCCAGCATGCTTCCGTCATCGGCCAGGCGGAAGAAGCCGCGCTCCGGATTGCGGAAGAAGTCCTTGATCGGATAGGCCTGCGGAGCCTGCGCATCGGCGCTGGCATCCCGTGCCAGGTTGAGGATGTGGGCGGCCATGGCGGGGTGTCGGGAAAACGTCGGCAAGGGTGACCTCCTGGGTTGCAGCGGCAGGGGAAAAAGGGAGCCGGCCATGATGCCATGGCGATGTATACAAACAGGCGGGCCACTGTCTTTGCCGGGATTGGTTGTATACATTTGATTGGTGTTTTCCCGCATTTTTGCGGAAATATGCGCCATAAATTGCCTTGGTTGTATACATTCACGCCATTCCATCCAGACAAAGCCCCATGAGCCCCCAGCTTGCCCCCGCCGCCTCCGAAGCGGAAAGCCACTCCCAGGTCATCAAGGCCCAGCTGCAACTGCGCGAGATGATTCTTGCGGGCGAACTGCCCGCAGGCGAGCGCATCGCCGAGCTGACCGTGGTGCAGCGCCTGGGCATCTCGCGCACGCCGGTGCGCGCCGCGCTGATGCGGCTGGAGCAGGAAGGCCTGCTCGAAGCCATGGCCGGCGGGCGCGGCTACCGCGTGCGGCTGTTCTCCGAGGCCGATGTGGCCGATGCCATCGAGCTGCGCGGCACGCTGGAAGGCCTGGCCGCGCGCTGGGCGGCCGAGCGCGGCGTGGCCGAGCCGCTGCTGGCCCAGGCCGGCCGCTGCCTGGACGCCATCGACCGTGTGCTGGAGACGGCCGACTGGGGCGACGAGGCCTTCTCGCGCTATGTGGCGCTGAACTCCGAATTCCACGACCTGCTGCACTCCATGGCCGGCAGCAGCGTCATGCAGCGCGAGCTGGAGCGCGTGGTGCGCATGCCCTTCGCCTCGCCTTCGGGCTTTGTGCTGGCGCGGGCCGAATCCCCGCGTGCGCGCCACAGCCTGATGGTGGCCCAGGACCAGCACCGCCAGGTGCTGGACGCCATTGCCGCGCGCGAGGGCGCCCGGGCCGAGGCGCTGATGAAAGAGCACTCGCGCATCGCGCGCCGCAACCTGCGCGAGGCCGTGAGCGAGCCCGGCAGCCACGCGGTTCCTGGCGTGCAGTTGATCCGAGCCTGATCCAAGCTTGATACGTGCCGGCGGCCTCGGCCGCCCGTGCCCCAGCCACCGCAGCGCCAAGGACTGCGGACCCCACCCATAAAGGAGACCCCCCATGAGCACATTTCCCAAGAACACCTGGTACGTGGCCGCCACGTCCGACGAGATCCAGGACAAGCCGCTGGGCCGTCGCATCTGCGGCGAGCGCATCGCGTTCTACCGCGCGCAGCACGGCATTGCCGCCGTGGAGGATTTCTGCCCGCACCGCGGAGCGCCCCTGTCGCTGGGCTTTGTCTGCGAGGGCAAACTGGTCTGCGGCTACCACGGGCTGGAGATGGGCTGCGACGGCAAGACCATTGCCATGCCGGGCCAGCGCGTGCGCGGCTTCCCCGAGATCCGCAGCTATCCCGTCGAGGAGCGCCACGGCTTCATCTGGGTCTGGCCCGGCGACAAGGCGCTGGCCGATGCCGCCCTGATTCCGAAGCTGCCCTGGCACGACAACCCCGAATGGGCCTACGGCGGCGGCATGTTCCACATCCAGGCCGACTACCGGCTGATGATCGACAACCTCATGGACCTGACGCACGAGACCTATGTGCACGCCAGCTCCATCGGCCAGGCCGAGATCGACGAGACGCCCTGCAAGACCGAGACGCGCGGCGAGGGCGCCGATGTCGAGGTCGTCACCAGCCGCTTCATGAACGACATCCCCGCCCCCCCGTTCTGGAAGATGGCGCTGCGCAGCAACGGCCTGGCCGACGATGTGCCCGTGGACCGCTGGCAGGTCTGCCGCTTCACCCCGCCCAGCCATGTGCTGATCGAGGTCGGCGTGGCCCATGCAGGCCACGGCGGCTACGACGCGCCCGACGAACACAAGGTCTACAGCATGGTGGTGGACTTCATCACGCCGGAGACCGAGGAATCCATGTGGTACTTCTGGGGCATGGCGCGCCGCTTCAATCCGGGCGATGCCGAAGTCACCGACCGCATCCGCGAGGGCCAGCACAAGATCTTCAGCGAAGACCTGCAGATGCTGGAGCTGCAGCAGCGCAACCTCAGTGCCCACCCCGACCGCAAGCTGCTCAAGCTCAACATCGATGCGGGCGGCGTGCAGTCGCGCAAGGTCATCGACAAATGGATTGCGCAGGAGCAGCAGGCGGCGGCGGTGGCCGCAGCAGCGGCCCAGCCTGCCGCCGCCGTGGCCTGAGGCTGCCGGCATGGCCAGGCCAGCAGGCGCGGGCGGCGCCGGGGATGGGGTAACCTCGGCGGGCTTCAACCCCAGGGCCGCAAGGCCTGCCGCCACCGATGGTCCACTCCGCCTCCGATCCGCTTTCCATCGACCTCTACGACCAGCCGGGCCACCTGATCCGGCGCGCGCAGCAGATCGCGGCGCAGCTGTTCCGCGACGTGCTGGGGCCGGACGTGACGCCGGTGCAGTACGCCATCCTGCGCATGCTGCAGGAAAAGCCGGGCATCGACCAGGTGACGCTGGCGCGGCTGGTGGCGCTGGACAACTCCACCACGGCCGACATCGCGGCGCGCCTGGAGGCCAAGGGCTGGGTGCTGCGCGAGATCCTGCCCCGGCGCCAGCGGCGCCTGACGCTCACGGCCGAGGGCGAGACCATGCTGGCCGGCTTCGTGCCCAATGTCCACGAACTGCACGAGCGCATGCTGGCCGCGCTCGAACCCCAAGAGCAGGCCGAGTTCAAGCGCCTGCTGCGCAAGTTCGTGCAGCTGCACGACGCACGCGACACCCTCGACGCTTCCTCATCCGACTGACGGCGGCCCGGCCGCCTCCGCGTCCGAGTCTGCGCGGCCCCGCCTGATCGGGGAAATCCCGGTATCTTGCGCAGATTTTCATTCAGTAAACTGAATCACATTCAGCATACGTAATGATGTGCTGAGAACACAAGAAAGCTCCCACAGAGCTTCAACCCAAGGAGACCCACGATGACTGCCTCTACCCCTGTCCCATGGCTGCAGCGGCCTTGCGCCGCCGCATCGTCCAACTGCCCGTTGCGGGAGCTGCGGCCATGAGCGCCCACCTGCGTGCAAGCGTCGACCAGCGGCCGATGACGCGCTTCCAGTGGTCGGTCATAGCCCTGTGCATGGTGCTCAACATGATCGACGGCTTCGACGTGCTGGTCATGGCCTTCACGGCCTCGGCCGTGTCGGCGCACTGGCAGCTCAGCGGCGCCCAGCTGGGCTTTCTGCTCAGTGCGGGCCTGTTCGGCATGGCGGGCGGATCGCTGCTGATTGCGCCCTGGGCCGACCGGCTGGGCCGCCGGCCGCTGATCCTGGCCTGCCTGGCCCTCTCGGGCGTGGGCATGCTGGGCTCGGCATTCAGCCACAGCGCCATCCAGCTTGCGGCGCTGCGCGTGCTCACGGGCCTGGGCGTGGGCGGCATCCTGGCCTGCAGCAACGTGATCGCCAGCGAATACGCCTCGCAGCGCTGGCGCAGCCTGGCCGTCACCCTGCAGTCCACGGGCTACGCGCTGGGCGCCAGCATCGGCGGCTCCATCGCGGTGTGGCTGCTGGGAAGCCATGACTGGCGCGCGGTCTTCCTGTTCGGCGGCTGCGTGACGCTGGGCGTGCTGGTCCTGGCCTGGTGGCGCCTGCCGGAATCCATGGACTTTTTGCTGGCGCGGCGCCCAGCCGGCGCGCTGCAGCGGCTCAATGCCCTGGCGGTCCGCCTGGATCTGCCCACGCTGGGGGCGCTGCCGCCTGCCGCGCCCGCATCGGCGGGACCGGCGCGGCGGGGCCCGCTGCAGCTGTTTGCGCCGGGCCTGCGCCGGCCCACGCTGCTGGTCTGGCTGTCGTTCTTCGCGGTGATGTTCGGCTTTTACTTCGTCATGAGCTGGACGCCCAAGCTGCTGGCCGCCTCGGGCCTCACGCCCGAGCAGGGCGTGACCGGCGGCGTGCTGCTGAGCCTGGGCGGCATTCTGGGCGCCACCTTGCTGGGCCTGCTGGCGGCGCGCTATCCCGTGCACCGCGCGCTGGCCGGCTTCATGCTGGCCACGGCCGTGCTGCTGTGCTTCATCGTGAGCAATCCGGGCTCGCTGCTGCTGTCTTACGCGCTGGCCTTCCTGATCGGCGTCTTCGTCAACGGCTGCGTGGCGGGGCTCTATGCCATCGCGCCCATGGTCTATGGCGGCGAGGTGCGCGTGACCGGCGTGGGCTGGGGCATAGGCATAGGGCGCATCGGCGCCATCGTCTCGCCCATGGTCGCGGGCTCGCTGCTCGACGCCTCCTGGTCGGCCAGCCAGCTGTACGTGGGTTATGGCGCGGCCTTCGTGTTCGCGGCCTGCATCGTGTCGCTGCACCGGCTGCAAGGGCCCGAAGCCGGCAGGCCCGCAGCCACGGGCCGCACGCTGTCGGCGCATTGAGCGCGGCTTGCAGACAAGAAGGAGAACCCCATGACCGAATGCACCACCATTGCACCCGCCTCCACGCCTGCCTTCCCGCTGGACCAGTGGTATGTCGCCGGCTTTGCCTGGGAACTGCAGGACGCGCCGCTGGCGCGTACCCTGCTGGGCCGGCCCGTCGTGCTGTTTCGCACGCCCGATGGCAGCGTGGCCGCGCTGGAAGACCGCTGCTGCCACCGCGAGCTGCCGCTGTCCTGCGGCACGGTGGAGGCGCGCGGCCTGCGCTGCGGCTACCACGGCCTGCTGTTCGACCGCGCCGGGCAGTGCCTGGAGATTCCGGGCCAGCAGCGCATACCGCCCAAGGCCTGCGTCAAGTCCTTCGACCTGCGCGAACGTGACCAGATCCTCTGGATCTGGATGGGCGCCACGCCCGATTCCGTGCCCGCGCAGGAGCCGCCCGCCTATCCCGTGCACGGCGATGCGCGCTACCGCTTCGGCGGCGATGTCTACCACTACGACGCGCCCTACCAGCTCATCCACGACAACCTGCTGGACCTCAGCCACCTGGGCTATGTGCACCTCAAGACCATCGGCGGCAATGCCGGTGTCCACATGAATGCCGAGCTCAAGGTCCGCCAGGACGGCGACAGCGTCACCGTGCTGCGCTGGATGCCAGACTCCGACCCGCCGCCCACCTATGCGGCGGCCTGGCCGTTCGCGGGCCGCATCGACCGCTGGCAGGAGGTGGAGTTCCACCCCTCGCATGTGCGCATCTGGACCGGCGCCATGGACGCAGGCAGCGGGCAGCTGGACGATCCGCAGCGCGAAGGCTTTCACATGCGGGGCTTTCACGGCGTGACGCCGGAGACCGAGCATTCGGCCCACTACTTCTGGACCATCGCCACCAACCCGCATCCCGACATGCAGGACACCACGCGCCTGGTGATCGACCAGACGGCCGCCACCTTCGAGGAGGACAAGGTCGTCATCGAGGCACAGTTCCGCAACCAGCAGCGCTTTGGCGCGCGCCCCGTCATCGACATCCACGTGGACGCCGGCCCCAACCGCGCGCGCCGCGTGATCAGCCGGCTGCGCGAGGCCAGCGCCCGTGCGCTGGCGGCGGCCTGATTTTCCGAACCCCTCCATTCCCACGTTTCCCCATGCAAGCCAACTCGATCCTTCAAGTGCGTGTCGCGCGCAAATGCGCAGAGGCGCAGGACATCTGCAGCCTTGAACTCGTGCCGCTGGACGGCCAGAGACTGCCCGCCTTCACGGCCGGCTCGCACATCGACCTGCACCTGCCCGGTGGCCTGGTGCGCCAGTACTCGCTGTGCAACGACCCGCAGGACACGGGCCGCTATGTGGTCGGCGTGCTGCGCGAGGCCGCCTCGCGCGGCGGCTCGGCCGCCGTGCACGAACAGGTGCAGGAAGGCCAGCAGATCGCCATTGGCGCGCCGCGCAACCACTTCGCGTTGCATGCAGACGGCCCTGCGCGGCATCTGCTGCTGGCCGGCGGCATAGGCATCACGCCCGTGCTGGCCATGGCGCGCCACCTGGCGCGCGAGGGTGCCGATTTCGAACTGCACTACTGCGCGCGTTCGCGCGAGCGCATGGCCTTCACGGCCCTGCTGCAGTCCATGCCCTGGGCCGACCGCGTGCATCTGCATGTGGATGGCGAGGGGGCGCTCGACATGGCGCAACTGCTCGGCGCCCCGCAGGCGGGCCTGCACCTGTATGTCTGCGGCCCGCGCGGCTTCATGGACGCGGCCCTGGGCCATGCCCGCGCGTCGGGCTGGAGCGAGGACAGTCTGCACTACGAGTTCTTCGCGGGCGAGGCCGTGCAGCGCGAGGGCGATGCCGGGTTCGAGATCGAGATCGCCAGCACCGGCCAGGTGGTGCGCGTGGCGCCCGAGCAGACTGTGGTCCAGGCGCTGGCCGGCATCGGCGTGGAGGTGCAGACCTCGTGCGAGCAGGGCGTGTGCGGCACCTGCCTCACGCGTGTGCTCTCGGGCGAGCCCGAGCACCGCGACATGTACCTGACCGAGGACGAGCAGGCCGCCTGCGACCAGTTCCTGCCCTGCTGCTCGCGCGCCAAATCCGCCCGGCTGGTGCTGGACCTGTAGCGCTGCACCGCGCAGGGCCCCTGGCGGGTGGACAATGGGTTTTCCCTTGCCCACAGCCCGTTGAAGCCGCTGATTTCCCCGCGGCAGCGGGCGCCGCTCTTTCGCCATGCAACCTGCCCTGCTTGTCCTGAACTTCAACGCCGAAGGCCATCTGCGCCAGATGGCCCAGGCCTTTCCCTCCTTCGACCTGCTCTACGCGCCCGACGCCAGCCAATGCGAGGCGGCTCTCGCCGAGCACGGCGCACGCATCCAGGCCGTGCTGACCATCGGCTCCATCGGCCTGTCGGCCGCGCAGATGCAGCGCATGCCTGCGCTGCGGCTGGTCTGCGCGCTGGGCGCGGGCTACGAGAACATCGATGTCGCCCATGCGCAGGCCCATGGCATTGCCGTGGGCAATGGCGCGGGAACCAATGACGACTGCGTGGCCGACCACGCCATGGGCCTGCTGATCGCCTCCGTGCGCGGCCTGGTGCGCCTGGACCGCGCCACGCGCGACGGCGTCTGGCGCACCGCCATGCCGCTGCCGCCCAATGTCTCGCACAAGCGCCTGGGCATCCTCGGCATGGGCGCCATCGGCGCCAAGATCGCCCAGCGCGCGCTGGGCTTCGAGATGGAGATCGGATACCACAACCGCAGCCAGCGCAGCGAGCTGCCACACCGCTACTTCGGCGATCTGCTGTCCCTGGCGCAATGGGCCGATGTGCTGCTGGTCGCCACGCCGGGCGGCCCGGGCACGCGCCACCTCATCAACACGCAGGTGCTGGATGCGCTGGGCCCGCAGGGCCATCTGGTCAATATCGCGCGCGGCAGCGTGGTCGATACCGCCGCCCTGGCCGCCGCCGTGCGCGAAGGCCGCCTTGCCGGCGCGGGCCTGGATGTCTACGAAAGCGAACCCGCGCCCCCGGCCGAACTGCTGGACCTGGACGCCGTGGTGCTCACCCCCCATGTGGGCGGCTGGTCGCCCGAAGCCGTGCAGGCCTCGGTGGACCGCTTCATCGCCAACATGCGCTGCCACCTGGAAGGCCGCCCGCTGGTCTCGCCGGTCACGGCCTGAGGCCGGATTCAGCCCTGTGCCATCCCGGCAGCTGCTGCCAGGTGCAGCAGCCCCATGACCAGGCAGATGGCCGAGGACACATGCCAGAAGCGGTCGCTGTTGTCCGGGAAACGCGGCTTCAGCCACGGATAGGCCACGGCCCGCGCCACCAGCACCAGGCCGGCCCCGGCCAGCACCGTGCGCATGAAGGGCAGGGGACCCAGCAGGCCCGCGCCTGCCAGCGCATACCCCGCCAGCAGCGACAGCACCACGCCGATGGCCGCCGACACCAGCGGCGGATACCAGTGCCCGGCCTCGGCCATGCGCGCCATGCGCTCGCCGGCACCCATGAGCCGCAGCCCGCGTCCCCCCCAGACGATGCAGGCGAAGTGGGCCAGCGCGGCCGCCGTGTCGAACAGGGCGGCGGCCAGGGCCAGCAGTTGCAAGCCCTTCACGGCAGGGCTTCCCACGCGCCGGTGTGCTGATGTTTCTTCATGGTGTATTCCTTGGGATTTGCTGCAATGGCCGGCCACTGTAGTGCTTAAACTCCGGGCAGAAAACTCGCCTTGTGCTCAGGTTTTGCCGCATGCCCTCCCATACCTCCGCTACCACTGAATCCCAGAGAAGAAGACAGCCCGTACAGGCCCGTGCGCAGCGCACGCTGCAGGCCATTGTTCAGGCAGCAGCTCAGATTCTGGTCAAGGAGGGCGAAGCCGCGCTCACCACCAACCGCATTGCCGAGCGCGCAGGCGTCTCCATCGGCACGCTCTACCAGTACTTCCCCGACAAGCAGGCCGTCTTCCGCGCCATGGTCGATGGCCAGCGCCGTGTGGCCGTCGCGGCCATCGAGGCCTGGCTGGAGCAGGCGTCGGAGCAGGGCCTGCCGCGCGAGGCCGTGGCGCGCGGCGTGGTCGCCTGCATCGTCGAGGGCTTTGCGGGCCGCACGCCTGCGCGGCGCAAGCTGGCGCGCTTTGCCTGGCGCCAGGATGGTGACGAGCGCATTGCCCTGTCCATGCGCGAGACCGCCGAGCGCATGGCCGCCCACCTGCAGCGCTGGGGTGGCCCCTCGCTGTCCTATGCGCGCCTTTACGTAGCCACGCGGGCCGTGCTGGGCACGGTGCGCTTCGCCTCGCTGGAGGCCTCGCCGCTGATTGCCTCGGGCGCACTGGAGGAGCTGCTGTGCGAGATGGGGACAGACATGTTGCTGGGTGGCGTGCAGGGCGCCGGCGCTGCTGCCTCATAGAGGCTGTCCCATTCGCCGAGGCCATCATGGGGGCATGGCGTTCGTTGAGGGCGTGCCGGAGGCCCGGGCCGTTCCTGCGCAGGAGGATGGCAAAAAAAGGCCCCGCAGAGCGGGGCCTTTTGCTTCTACCGGAGTGTGCGATCAACCGATAGCATTCTAACGAGTTCGCGCGGCAATGGCTTTCTCCGCCACATCCACCAGGTCGGTGCCGACCTGCTGCTTCCACTTGTCGTAGACGGGGCGCGTGGCCTTGACGAAGGCTTCGCGTTCGGCCGGCGTGAGCTGGGTCACGGTCACGCCGTTGGCGGCCAGGTCCTTGAGCAGGGGCTTGTCGGCCTCGATCATGCCCTTGCGCGCGATCACGATCTGCTCCTTGGCGGCGTCCACGGCGGCCTGGCGCACGATGTCCTGGTCTTCCTTGGTCCAGGTGGCCCAGATGTCCTTGTTGACCACGAAGATCAGCGGATCGTTGATGTAGCCCCACAGCGTCAGATGCTTCTGGCCCACGGACTGCAGCTTGGCGGCCATGTAGACCGAGACGGGGTTTTCCTGGCCGTCCACGGCGCCGCTGGCCATGGCGGGCTGGGCATCGGCCCAGCTCATCTGCGTGGGGTTGGCGCCCAGCGCGGTGAAGGTGTCCAGGAACAGCGGCGAGCCCACGACGCGGATCTTCAGGCCCTTGAGGTCGGCAGGGGTCTTGATGGCGTGCTTGGAGTTGCTGATCTCGCGGTAGCCGTTCTCGCCCCAGGCCAGCGGCACCACGCCGGCCTTTTCCAGGCGCTGGAACAGGCGCTTGCCGGGCTCGCCATGCGTGAGTGCGTCGGCAGCGGCGTAGTCGGGCATGAGGAAGGGCAGGGCGAACAGGTTCAGCTCCTTGATCTGGGGCGACCAGTTCAGCGTGGAGCCCACGGCCATGTCGATCACGCCCTGGCGCAGCGCGCTGAATTCGCGCGTCTGGTCGCCCTGGATCAGGGACACGCCCGGGTAGAGCTTGATGTTGATGCGGCCGTTGGTGCGCTCGCGCACCTTGTTGGCCCAGATCTCGCCGCCCTTGCCCCAGGGAAAGGCCGTGCCCAGCACCAGCGACATGCGGTACTCGCTCTTGTACTTGGCCGGAGTCTGCGCCACTGCGGGAGCGGACGAAAGGGCCAGGGCCGCAGCCGCGGCCAGGCCGCTGGCGAGGAAAGTGCGAAGTTTCATTGCGAAGGTCTCCTTGTTGAATTTTTGGGAAATCAGTAGCCCAGGCGTGCTGGGAGCCAGAGAGCCAGCTGCGGGAAGGCGATCACTGCGATCATCACCAGGAACATGGCCAGCAGCATGGGGCCGACCCAGCGCACGGTGGACTCCATGCGCACGCCCGCGATGCGGCAGGACACCATCAGGTTCACGGCCAGCGGCGGCGTGAACTGGCCCAGCGCCACCTTGAGCGTGAGGATGACGCCGAACCACACCGGGTCCCAGTTGTAGTGCTGCATGATCGGCAGCAGCAGCGGCACGAAGATCAGGAAGATGGAGATGCCGTCCAGGAACATGCCGACGGTGATCAGCAGCAGGATCAGCAGCGCCATCACGCCGTACTCGCCCAGGCCCGAGTCCACGATGGCCTTGGCCACCGGATCGATCACGCCCAGCGTGGACAGCGAGAACGCGAAGATGCCGGCCAGCGACACCACCAGCAGGATCACGGCCGACAGCTCGCCGGCCTCGCGCAGGATGGGGTAGAGGTCGCGCAGCGTGATGGTGCGGTGGATCACCATGCCCACGAACAGGCCGTAGAACACGGCCACCACGGCGGCCTCGGTGGGGGTGAACCAGCCGGCGCGCATGCCGCCCAGGATCAGCACCGGAGCGGCCAGGCCCCAGGAGGCCTCGCGCAGGCTGCGCCAGAACGGCGGGCGCGGCATGGACGACTCCAGCGCACCCATCTTGTGCTTGCGCGACATCCACACGGCAGGAATGATCAGCGCCACGCCGGCCAGGATGCCGGGGATCATGCCGGCCGCAAACAGCGCCGGCACCGAGGCGCCGGGCACCAGCACCGAGTAGATGATGAAGGCCACGGACGGCGGGATCAGGATGTCGGTGGCCGCGGCCGCGCCCACCACGCTGGCCGAGAAGCTGCCCGGATAGCCGGCACGGCTCATGGCCGCGATCATCACGCCGCCCACGGCGGCGGCATTGGCCGGGCCCGAGCCCGAGATGCCGCCCAGGAACATGGCCACGGCAATCGCCACCAGGGGCAGCATGCCGGGGCCGCGGCCCACGATGGCCACGGCGAAGTTCACCAGACGCAGCGCCACGCCAGAGCGGTCGAAGATCGAGCCCACGAGCACGAACATCGGAATCGCCAGCAGCGGGTACTTGCCCAGGCCCGCGTAGAAGTTCTGCGGCACGGCCAGCAGGCCGTACCACTGCGTGTCGGGGCTGGCCAGCGCGATGGCGGCGGCGCCCGCCAGGCCCAGGGCCGCGCCGATCGGCACGCCCAGGAACATCAGGCCCAGGAAGGCGATGAAGAGCAGGGTTGCGATCATTGCGCCTTCTCCCCGGGGCTGTCATCGAAGGCGCCAGGGCGGCCCTGGCGCTGGAACAGCTGCAGCGCGCGCACCGTGATCAGGGCCGAGCAAATCGGCAGCCACATCGAATACCACCACTGCGGCACGCCGATGCCGGGCGAGGTTTCCTCGAAACGGTAGTCGTCCCAGACCACGCGCACGCTCAGTGCGGCGATCACGGCGAACAGCAGGGCCACCATCAGCGTGCCGAAGCGCGCCAGGCGCTTCCTGCGCAGGGCGCTGCCGCCTTCGGCGAAGTACTCGATGCGGATATGGGCGTTGCGCGCCACGGCCGCCGAGCCCGCGACCATGGCCAGCAGGATCATCAGGAAGACCGAGATTTCCTCGGTCCAGGCGAAGGAGGAGGAGGTGAAGTAGCGCACCAGCACATTGGCGAAGGTGATCAGGGCCAGCAGGGCCATGATCACCACGGTGAGCCAGTCCTCGATGCGCAGCGAACGCGGCTCGTCCGGCTGCGAAGGCGTCTCAGCGGCGCCGTTTTCGGTGGGAGGGGATGACATGGACGCGGGGAGTCAGAAAATTACACATGGCGGGGCAGATGCAGTCACTGAGCTTCCTCGGCGTCGTGTGCCGGGGGCCGTGAGGAAAAAATGTCACATTGGGTAAATGCGGCGCAGCGCCATTATGTGCGCATACGAGCGCCGCATCAGATGGCGGTTTCCTCAGTGTGGCGGCCCATGCGGGACGTTGATACGGGCATACCCGGCGTGGAGGCACCGAGGAAGGGCCGCCCCGCACCGAGGGTGCCGTCCCCCTCCCGGAGAGAGAGGGGGAAGCGGCGTAGCCGCTCAGGGGGTGCCTTCCATCACAGCGGATAATGGCGGGCATGGAAACCAAATGGCTAGAAGATTTCGTCAGCCTGGCTGAAACACGCAGTTTCAGCCGCTCCGCCCAACTGCGGCATGTGACGCAACCTGCGTTCTCGCGCCGCATCCAGGCACTGGAGGCCTGGGCCGGCACCGACCTTGTGGACCGCAGCTCCTACCCGACCCGGCTCACGCCGGCCGGCAAGACCATGTATGACCAGGCGCTGGAGATGCTGCAGTCGCTGCAGAGCACGCGCACCATGCTGCGGGCCCATGTCAGCGCGGGCAAGGGCATGGTGGGTTTTGCCGTGCCGCACACGCTGGCCTTCACCTTCTTCCCGAACTGGGTCTCCAGCGTGCAGGCCAAGTTCGGGCCGTTCCGCAGCCGGCTGTTCGCGCTCAACGTGCATGACGCCGTGATGCGCCTGGTCGAAGGCGGCTGCGACCTGCTGATCGCCTACTTCCATCCGTCCCAGCCCTTCCAGCTTGACCCGGCGCGCTACGAGATGGTCAGCCTGGGCCATGAGGTGCTCGCCCCCTACGCCAAGCCCGACGCCGACGGCCTGCCGCTGCACCAGCTGCCGGGCCGCCAGGGCCAGCCGCTGCCCTATCTGGGCTATGCGCCCGGCGCCTACCTGGGCCGGGTGACGGAGCTCATCCTCAAGGAAGCGGCCGAGGCCGTGCACCTGGAACGCGTCTACGAGACCGACATGGCCGAAGGCCTCAAGGCCATGGCGCTGGAAGGCCATGGCGTCGCGTTCTTGCCGTTCAGTGCCGTGCGCAACGAGCTGGAGGCCGGGCGCCTGGTCAGCGCCGCGCCTGCGGGCGACAACGGTTTTCGCATGGACATGGAAGTGCGCGCCTACCGTGAAAAACCCGCCAGCAAGGACGCGCCCCAGGGCGTGGCCGGCGCGCTGTGGAACTTCCTGCTGGAGCAGGGCGAGACCATCGGCTGACACGCCAAACGGCACGCATCAGGAAAAAAGGGGCTCTCGCAGCCCCTTTTTGCTGCACGTTGGTGCATGCGGGTGCCCGGCAAGAGACCGACTTGGTGCACGGGTTATGCCTAGGGTAAACACCTATTATGCATAGCATGCATAAGGGCTTTTGCAAACGGCATTGGCTGTGCCACCGGCCCTGGCATTAGAGTGCGCGCACAGCAACCACGCCGTGTGCAGGACCGCCGGTGCGCTGGATCGGTCAAAAAACGCGTGCCATGGCACGGCAGTTGCTTACCTGAATCCGGCTGACGTGCTGGAAAGCCCTAGCACGTGTCGGTGCTCCAGCACCGTGCGTGATTGCACAATATGTGTCACATCGTTGATAGTTCGAGCCAGCCCACAAGGCGACTCGACCGTTCTCATCAAGACCGTTTTCGTTCTCATCTCAGGAGACCCGTATGAAGAAGCATTTGTTGGCCATCGCCGTGACCGCCCTGGCTGCAGGCAGCGCTTTCGCGCAGGCTGGTGACACCCTGGCCAAGATCAAGTCCTCCGGCGCCGTGACGCTGGGCGTGCGTGAATCCTCCGGCCTGGGCTACACGCTGGGCAATGGCAAGTACGTGGGCTTCCACACCGAGATGGGCGAGCGCGTGCTGGCCGACATCCAGAAGGAACTGGGCCTGGCCAAGCTGGACATCAAGTACCAGCCCGTCACCTCGCAAAACCGCATCCCCCTGGTGACCAACGGCACCGTTGACCTGGAGTGCGGCTCCACCACCAACAGCCAGGCCCGCCAAAAGGATGTGGCCTTCGCCGTGACCACCTACGTGGAAGAAGTGCGCATCGCCGTCAAGGGCAACTCCGGCATCACCGGCATCAAGGACCTGAACGGCAAGACCATCGTCACGACGACGGGCACCACCTCGGTGCAGACCCTGCGCAAGAACAAGCGCGCCGACGGCCTGACCTTCAAGGAAGTCATGGGCAAGGACCACGCCGACAGCTTCCTGATGCTGGAAACCGGCCGTGCCGACGCCTTCATCATGGACGGCTCCATCCTGGCTGCCAACATCTCCAAGTCCAAGGCACCTGCCGACTACAAGATCGTCGGCGAAACCCTGTCGGTCGAGCCCATCGCCTGCATGCTGCGCAAGGACGATCCTGCCTTCAAGAAGGCCGTGGACGACTCCATCAAGCGCCAGATCGCCGACGGCTCGCTGGCCAAGCTCTATGACAAGTGGTTCATGCAGCCGATTCCCCCGGCCAACGTGAAGGTCGGCCTGCCACTGTCCGACGCCACCAAGGACGCATGGGCCCACCCCAACGACAAGCCCATGGAGTCGTACGAAGTCAAGTAAGTACCAGCTGAATGCCGCCCCTTCTGCCATGCGGTTGGAAGGGGCGTTTTTTGTTGCGTCGTCGGTTTTTCTGCCGGCACGCATTTCGTGTTTTGAATGAAGGGGTGCTCCTATGAGTTGGGATTGGCAGGTGTTCTGCCAGGACACCATTACCCAAGAGGTCGGTCAAAGCTGCTTCGGCAAGAACGGCGATATCACCTACCTGGACTGGATGCTGTCGGCCTGGGGCTGGACCATTTCCGTGTCGCTGCTGTCGCTGGTGATCGCTCTGGTCGTCGGATCGCTGATCGGCACGCTGCGCACTTTGGAGGGCCGGCCGTGGATCGTGCGGCTGGGCAATGCCTGGGTGGAGCTGTTTCGCAATATTCCGCTGCTGGTCCACATCTTCATGTGGTACCACGTGGTTCCGTCCTTTGTTCCTGCGCTGAAGTCGCTGCCCGGCTTCGTGCTCGTGGTGCTGGCGCTGGGTTTCTTCACCTCGGCGCGTATCGCCGAGCAGGTGCGTTCGGGCATCCAGGCGCTGCCGCGCGGCCAGCGCTATGCGGGCATGGCGATGGGTTTCACCACGTTCCAGTACTACCGCTACGTGCTGCTGCCCATGGCGTTCCGCATCATCATCCCGCCGCTGACCAGCGAGACCATGAACGTGTTCAAGAACTCGTCCGTGGCCTTCGCCGTGTCCGTGGCCGAGCTGACCATGTTCGCCATGCAGGCGCAGGAAGAGACTTCGCGCGGCATCGAGATCTATCTGGCCGTCACCGGCCTGTATGTGGTTTCCGCCTTTGCCATCAACCGCATCATGGCCTTCATCGAGAAGCGTTCGCGCGTCCCGGGCCTGATCGCTGCCAGCGGCGGAGGACACTGACATGAACCTGCAAATCGACTGGTCGTTCTTCACCTGGGACCTGTTCAGCAACTTCGTGCTGAAGGGCCTGTACTTCAGCCTGACGCTGACCGTCATCGCCACCATCGGCGGCGTGCTCTTCGGTACCGTGCTGGCGCTGATGCGCCTGTCCGGCAAGAAGTGGCTTGATGTGCCCGCCACGCTCTACGTCAACGGCATGCGCTCCGTGCCGCTGGTGATGGTGATCCTGTGGTTCTTCCTGCTGATGCCGCTGATCATCGGTCGGCCCATCGGCGCCGAGGTCTCGGCCATCATCACCTTCATCGCCTTCGAGGCGGCCTACTTCAGCGAGATCATGCGCGCGGGCATCCAGTCCATCCCGCGCGGCCAGGTCTCCGCGGGCCAGGCCATGGGCATGACCTACGGCCAGAACATGCGCCTCGTGGTCCTGCCCCAGGCCTTCCGCAACATGCTGCCGGTGCTGCTCACGCAGACCATCATCCTGTTCCAGGACACCTCGCTGGTCTATGCCATCGGTGCCTACGACATGCTCAAGGGCTTCGAAGTGGCGGGCAAGAACTATGGCCGTCCCATCGAATCCTATCTGGCCGCTGGCGTGACCTACTTCGTGCTGTGCTACTCGCTCTCGTGGGCAGTCAAGCGCCTGCACAAAAAGATTGCCATCATTCGATGACACACCACCCCCTGAGTCGCTTCGCGCCTTCCCCCTTGAAGGGGGACGACGGCCTTGGCTGCGGGGCGGCCCTTGCTGGCCGTCCCGCCCCCATGACCGCGCCCCTTGTCGGCGCGGCGATGGACAACTGACACGAGTCGGAGTGAACCAATGATTGAACTCAAGAACGTTTCCAAGTGGTACGGCAGCTTCCAGGTGCTGACCGACTGCTCCACCAACATCCAGAAGGGTGAGGTCGTGGTGGTCTGCGGCCCTTCGGGCTCGGGCAAGTCCACGCTGATCAAGACCATCAACGCGCTGGAACCCTTCCAGAAGGGCGAGATCTTCGTGGACGGCGTGGCCGTGCACGATCCCAAGACCAACCTGCCCCAGCTGCGCAGCCGCGTGGGCATGGTGTTCCAGCACTTCGAGCTGTTCCCGCACCTGTCGGTGACCGAGAACCTGACCATCGCCCAGATCAAGGTGCTGGGTCGCAGTCCGGACGATGCCAAGAAGCGCGGCCTCAAGATGCTGGACCGCGTGGGCCTGACGGCGCACAAGGACAAGTTCCCGGGCCAGCTGTCGGGTGGCCAGCAGCAGCGCGTGGCCATTGCGCGCGCGCTGTCCATGGACCCCATCGTGATGCTGTTCGACGAACCCACCTCCGCGCTGGACCCCGAAATGGTCGGCGAAGTGCTGGACGTGATGATCGGCCTGGCCAACGAAGGCATGACCATGATGTGCGTGACCCACGAAATGGGCTTTGCGCGCAAGGTGGCCAGCCGCGTGATCTTCATGGACGTGGGCGGCAAGATCCTGGAGGACTGCTCCAAGGACGAATTCTTCGGCAACCCGGAAGCGCGCCAGCCCCGGACCAAGGAATTCCTCAACAAGATCCTGCAGCACTGATCGGCTGCTGCCGGCAGGCAGCAGGCCATCTCAAGACAAGGGCGCTTCGGCGCCCTTAGTCTTTTGCCGCTCTGGAGCGGCCGGGGTTGCGCCGTGCGGCGGTGCGCGGCTCGGGCGTCCTGATCAACTGGTGGTTGAACTCCTTCCACAGCGCGTCGCGCCGGGCCAGCGCCTCGGACACATCCTTGTGGCGCAGCTGGGCCACGGCCGAGACCAGGGCGTTGCACAGGTAGAAGGCTGCCGTGTAGGAGTGAAAGGGCGAGGCATTGGCCGTGCGCACCTGCAGCCAGTGGTGGGCCACGGTGGCCAGCGGCGCGGCGGGGCTGTCGGTGAGGGCCAGCACCTGGGCGCCGGCGTCGGCAAAGCGCTGCGCTATCTCGAAGGTGCCGCGCGAATACTGGCTGACGCTGAAGGCCAGCAGCGTGTCCGAGGGGCCGATCCACAGTAGTTGGTCTGCCGGCGCGATGGCTCCGGCATCCAGCTCCTGCACGCCGGGGCGGCACATGTTCAGGTGCAGGGCCAGCCAGGCGGATACCGGCGAGCTGTTGAGCTGGGCCAGCACGAACACGCGGCCCTCGCCCTGGGCCAGCTTGCGGGCCATGGCCTCGAAGGCCGCCATGTCCAGCCCCTCGCGCGTGGCCTGGATGTTGTGCTGGTCGTGCAGCAGCGCATCGTCCACGCACTCGCTCAGGCTGCGCTGCGCGCCCAGCAGCACGGGCGCGCGCTGGGCAGCCGTCTGCAGCAGCGCCGTCACCTCGCCGCGCGCCTCGCGCTGGGCTTCGGCATAGCTGGCATAGCCGAGCTTGGCGAACAGCCGCACCACGGTCGATGCGCTGGTGCCCGTGTGCGCGGCCAGCGCCGTGGCCGACTCCAGCAGCGCATGCGGGTAGTTGCTGCCCAGGGTCTGGGCCACCGTCAGCTCGCTGGCCGTCAGATCCGCGCCCTGCTGCGCCAGGCGCTGCGGCAGCAGCAGTGTGGCTTTTTGCAATGGTGATTTCATATTTTTCTTGTATATGCAACGTGTGTTGCAAAATAGGGGGTCGCGTGCAACACTGCATGCACTCTGGAGATTCCACCATGCACGATACCCTCGAACAAAGCCGCGTGCAGCAGCGCGCGAGACTGCTGGACTGGCTGGGCGGCCAGCAGCAGGCCATGCAAGATCTGTTGCACAGGATTGTCGATATCGACAGCGGCAGCCGCGATGAAGCCGGCATCCTGGCCGTGGCCCAGGCGCTGCGCGAGCGGCTGGAGGCGGCAGGCGTGGCCGTGCGTTTCGAGGACGTGCCCGGCTACGGCGTGCTGCTGCATGCCGATGTCGCCGGTCCCGACGGGGACGGCCCGGCCGAGGGCGCGCCCATCTACCTGATGGGCCATATGGACACGGTCTTTCCGGCGGGCACCGTGGCGCGCCGCCCCTTCCGCGTGGAAGAGGGCAGGGCCTACGGTCCCGGCGTGGCCGACATGAAGTCGGGCCTGGTGCTCAACGTCTTCGTGGCCGAGGCCTTTGCGCGCTGCGGCGGCCTGAAGGCGCCGCTCAAGCTGTTCTTCTCGTGCGATGAGGAAATCGGCTCGCCCGCCACGCGCCAGACCATCATGGATACGGTGCGCGGTGCGCGCGCCGTCTTCAACGCCGAGCCGGGCCGCGTCAGCGGCAACCTGGTGACCAGCCGCAAGGGCTCCATGGCCGTGGAGTTCGAGGTGCAGGGCGTTGCCGCCCATGCGGGCATCAACCACGCGGCCGGCGCCAGCGCGCTGGAGGCCATGGCGCGCAAGCTGCTGGCCCTGCATGCGCTGACCGATCCCGCCACGGGCACGACCACCAATGTGGGCGTGCTGCAGGGCGGCATCGTGCCGAACATGGTGGCGCCCCACGCCAAGGCTGAGCTCGATGTGCGCTACACGGCCCAGACCGATCCCGATGCGCTGATGGAGCGCATCCGCGCCATCGTGGAGGAAGAATCCGTGCCCCGCACCCAGGGCCGCGTCACCGCCGTGCGCCGCACCCTGCCCATGGCGCCCACGCCTGATGCATTGCTGCAGCTGTACCGGCGCGGCGCGCAGTCGCTGGGCTTTGACGTGCAGGGCGAGTTCACGGGCGGCGCGGCCGACAGCGGCCTGACCGCGTCGGTGGGCGTGCCCACGCTGTGCGCGACCGGCCCCGTGGGCGGCCATCCCCATACCGAGCGCGAGTACTGCGAGCTGGCCACCTTCGTGCCGCGTGCGCAGGCCGTGGCCCTCGCCATCTTTGATCACCCCTGATTGCGCTGATACCCATGAAAAACCTGTCCGTGAACCCCTCCGTCCCTACCCGCCGCAAACTGCTGGGCGCAGGCCTTGGCCTGGCGGGCCTGTCCGCGCTGGCGCCGCTGGCCGCACGCGCCGATGACAAGTACCCCTCGCGCCCGATCACGCTGGTCGTGCCGTTTCCGCCCGGCGGTTCGGTGGACATCATGGGCCGCCAGTACGCCGAGCCCCTGTCGCGCATCCTGGGCGCGCCCATCGTGGTGGAGAACCGGCCCGGCGCGGGCGGCTCGGTAGCCACGCAGTACGTGTCGCGCGCCAAGCCTGACGGCTACACCCTGGTCGTGTCCTCGCAGAGCAGCCACCTGGCCAATCCGCTGACCCAGCCCAAGGTGGGCTACGACCCCATCAAGGACTTCGAGAACATTGCCATCCTGGGCCGCCAGCCCAATGCGCTGATGGTGCATTCCAGCCTGCCCGTGAAGAACTTCCAGGAGTTCATCGAGTACGTGAAGAAGCGCCCCGGCCAGGTCAACTACGGCAGCGCCGGCATCGGCAGCATGGGCCAGCTCAATGTGGAAATGCTCAAGGCCGCCACGGGCATCTTTGCCACGCACATCCCCTACCGTGGCGGCTCGCCGCTGGTCACGGCCGCCATCGGCAACGAGGTGCAGTTCATCCTCGACAACCTGGTCTTCATGCTGCCCCACGTGCAGTCGGGCAAGGTGCGCGCCCTGGTCGTGGCCTCGGAGCAGCGCCTGCCCATGCTGCCCGACGTGCCCACCATGGCCGAGGTCGGCTATCCCCAGCTCAACATGAGTTCCTGGACCGGCATTGCGGCGCCTGCGGGCACGCCCGACGCCATCGTCCAGACGCTGTACAAGGCCATCCGCCAGGCGGCCACGGCGCCGGCCATGGTGGCCAGCCTCAAGGAGCGCGGCGTGGTCGCCCCCGAGGAGATGAGCCCCGCCGCCTTCGAGAACATGATGGCCGAGCGCCTGAAGCTCTTCGGCGAGGTGGTGCGCAAGGCCCATATCGTGGCCGAGTAAGCAGGGCACGCCCAGGGTGCCCCCAGGGCGCCCCGGATGGCCGGGCGCAGCCGACGTATTTCCATAAGGAGGAGACATGAGCATGACCCCTATCGCCCGCCAGGCTGCCAGCCACCCTTCCCGCCGCCGCGTGCTCGGCGCGGGGCTGGGCCTGGGTGTGCTGGCGCCGCTTGCGGCGCTGGCCACCGAAGGCAAGGCCGCCGGCTACCCCACGCGCCAGATCAGCTTCATCGTGCCGTTTCCGGCCGGTGGCTCGGTGGACGCCATGGCGCGCCAGTACGCCGAGCCCATGGCGCGCATCCTGGGCGTGCCCATCGTGGTGGAGAACCGGCCCGGCGCGGGCGGCTCGGTGGCTGCGCTGGCCGTGGCGCGCGCCAGGCCGGACGGCTACACCCTGGTCGTGTCCTCGCAGAGCAGCCACCTGGCCAATCCTCTGACCCAGCCCAAGGTGGGCTACGACCCCATCAAGGACTTCGAGAACATTGCCATCCTGGGCCGTCTGCCCAATGTGCTGGTCGTGCCCGCGAGCCTGCCCATCCGCAGCTTTGCGGAGTTCATCGCCTATGCCAAAAAGCACCCTGGCCAGCTCAACTACGGCAGCGGCGGCACGGGCAGCATGGGCCAGCTCAACATGGAGATGTTCAAGGCCGACGCGGGCCTGGACATCACCCATGTTCCCTACCGTGGCGGCACGCTGCTGGTCACCTCGGTGCTGGCGGGCGAGGTGCAGGTGTTCTTCGACAACCTCATCTCCATGCTGCCCCACATCCAGGCGGGCAAGGTGCGCGCCCTGGCCGTGGCCTCCGAGCAGCGCGTGGCACAAATTCCCGATGTGCCCACCCTGGCCGAGGTGGGCTACCCGCAGCTGAACATGAGCTCATGGACCGGCCTGGCCGCGCCGGCCGGCACACCTGCACCCGTGGTGCAGGCCCTCTTCAAGGCCGTGCGCCAGGCCGCCACGGCGCCGGCCATGGTAGCCAGCCTGCAGGACCGGGGCGTGACCCCGCCCGAGGAAATGAGCCCGGCCGCTTTCGAGGCCATGATGTCCGAGCGCCTGAAGCGCTTTGGCGAGGTGGTGCGCAGGACGGGCATCGTGGCCGAGTGAGCCTGGCCCGCCAAGGGCCTGCCCTCAGTCCAGCTGCACACCCACCTCGCGCACCAGCCGCCCCCAGTCCGCCAGGTCCTGGCGCAGCGTGTCGGCGAATTGCGCGGGCGTGGTCCGGGGCAGATCAGTCAGGTTGAGCTCGCCCAGCTTTTTGGCCGTGGCCGGGTCCTGCAGCAACTGGTTGATGGCGGCGTTGAGCTTGTCCACGATGGGCTGCGGCGTTTTGGCGGGCGCGAAGACGCCGTACCAGGAATAGTTGTGGAACGGGTAGCCCGCCTCGGTCAGGCTGGGCAGGTCCGGCTGGCTGGGAATGCGCTTGTCGCCGCTGTGGGCGATGGCGCGCACGCGGCCGGCACGCACCAGCTCCACGGTGGACGAGGTGTCCGCAAACGCGGCCTGCACCTGCCCGCCCAGCAGGCCCTGCACGCAGGGGCTGCTGCCCTTGTAGGGCACATGCTGCATCTGCAGGCCGGCCTGCTTGAGCAGGAATTCCATGGTCAGGTGCCCGCCCGAGCCCTGGCCCCAGGAGCAGTAGCTGAGTTGGCCGGGCCGGGCGCGCACATGCTCCACGAACTCCTTGAGCGAATGCACGGGCAGATCGCGCGAGACCAGCAGCAGATTGCCGGCGCGCCCTATCTGCGCAATGGGCGTGAAGTCCTTCACCGGGTCATAGGGCACCTTGCGGTAGAGGCTGGGGTTCACGGCCATGGACGCCGTGTAGGTGAACAGCAGCCGGTAGCCGTCCGGCGCACTGCGCGCGGCCTGCTCCACGCCGACCAGGCCGTTGGCGCCAGGCCGGTTGTCCACCACGAAGGGTTGCCTGAGCAGCCGGGTCAGGCCTTCGGCAAACACCCGTGCGATGGTGTCCGTGCCGCCGGCGGCGGCCGTGGGCACGATCAGCGTGACGGGGCGGGCGGGGTAGTTGCCGGCATCCTGTGCCGGCTGGGCGTGGCCCGTGCAGGCCATGGCCAGCAGCAGTGCCAGGGCCATGCCGTGCTTCTTCATCGTCTTCATGCACTTGTCTCCTTGTGTCGCCTTGAGTCGCCTTGCCTGTGCGCGGCCCCGTCAGCGCAGCCCCAGGCGCGCCTGCCGGCCCTGCTCGATCATGTCGGCCCCCACGCGGTAGAGGTTGCGCGAGACATAGCTGTCCACCTCGCGCGCACGCTCGCGCAGCCAGGCGGCCTTGAGGCTGCGGGCCTGGCCGATCTCGGGCGCGTCGCCCGCCGCCGTTGCCAGCACGTCGATCACATGCAGGGCCAGCTGCCACTGGCCCGCGTCGGCCAGCGCCTGGGCGCTGGCCACCAGGCCGGGCTTGTCGGTGATGGCCTGGGCAATGGCGGCGCCCGCAGTCTCGGGCGGGGCCGGGTGCAGCGTGGTCGGGTTGCGGTCCCACCAGCCGTTTTCCGAGCGGTAGATGTCGCGCACGATGTAGCTGGGGTCGCCATAGGTGGGCTTCATCCACTCCACGCCGAACAGTTCCTGCGGATAGTCCATGGCCGCGAGCACCTGCTGCTCGTTCAGGCCCTCGTTCATCAGGCGCACGACTTCGGCGCGCAGCCAGCGCAGCGCCTGTGCGGTGTGCAGCAGCACCTGCTGCACGGCCTGCTCGCCCTCGATCACGGGACCGAACTCGCGCACGGCCTTGAGCGGGCGCAGCGCGGCCATGGCCTGCAGCGTGTCGGCCCAGCGCACGGTGTCGCGCAGCGTGCGAAACGGCGTGCCGATGTTGGGGATGGAGTCCAGCAGCGCCGCGCCGCCGTACAGCACGCGCTGGCCGGGGCTCCACAGCGCGATGGCGTCGTCGGTCTCGGACGGCGCCCAGAACAGCTCGATGCGGCTGTCCCCGCTGCCTATCTCCAGCCGCGTGTCGAAGGTTTCGGTGGGCTCGTGCATGTCCAGCCGGTGCTCGAAAAAGCCCGCGCTGCGGTTGAACTGGATCTCGGCCATGCGGTGCTGCAGCGCCCGGGTCTCGCGGTAGCGTGCCTGGCGGCGCGGCAGGTTGCGGTGCGCGATGAGGCGCGGTACAGGCTCTCCGCGCGCGGCCGCATGCTCCAGCCAGGCGGGCACGCCCGCGTTGTAGCCGATGTGGCCGTGGCTGTAGCACAGCGCATGCACGGGCGCGTCGCTGAGCTGGCGCAGGCTGGCGATCATGTCCTGGCTGACCTTGCCGCCGGGGCCGGCGTCGATCACCACCAGGCCCGCGTCGGTCTCGGCCACGAAGGACTGGCCCTGGCCGCGCAGTATGTGCAGGCCCGGCGCCACGGTTTCGCTGCCGGTGCCCACCAGCAAGAAGGGCTTGTCGTCGTCTCTGGCGTTCATGGGGTCTCCGGGTCTGGTTCGATGGGGGGCAGGGCGTAGCGGCCGTCCAGCAGTTCGGGCCGTGGCATGTAGGCGCGCAGGCACAGGTAAAAGCCTTCGCGCGGCGCGGGCAGCCAGTTGGCTCGGTGTTCTTCGCTGGCCGGTGGCGCGTGGCTGATGTGGATAGTCAACCCGCCATCGCCATCAGAGTCGGGGCACAGGCCCGGCGTGCGGTCGCCGATCGCATGGCGGTCGATGGGGTTGTCCACCAGCATGCAGTCGTGGGCGCCGTAGAGGGTCAGGGACCAGAAGGCCTGCACGGGCGGCAGCGCGCCTGGGGCAAAGCGCAGCCGGTAGCGGCGGCTGCCGTCCAGGGGCCGGCCCCGGGCGTCATGCCAGGCCAGCGGGTAGATGGCCTCGCGGCTTTCCAGCATGCCGATGTACTTGAACGCAATTTCGGCGCGGGCCTGGAAGTCGTCGCCAAAACTGCCTTCGACCAGTGCGGGGAGTTCCCAGCCCGAGTCAAGGCGCCGGCCCGTGCTGGCCGCGCGCAGCCGGGGCAGCACGCTGTCCAGCGCGCGCTGCAGTGCGGCTTGCTGTTGCGCATCGGGTGCGCCCAGCCCGGCGCCCAGGCCCACGGCCGCAAAGCGCGCGACCCGTGCGGCATGCCCTGCCGGCGGCGGGTTGTCGCGCAAGGCGGCATTCACCTGGGCTGCATAGTGCTCGGCATTTGGCGGGGCCTGGGGATCGCAGTCCGGGTCGAAGGCACGGGCCTGCGAGGGCGTGCCCGCCTGCCAGTCGGCCAGCGGGCGCACCGCAAAGCCGTCCTGCAGCGCGTGCACGGCGGGCAGGTCATGCACGCCATCGACCAGGATGCGGCCTATCACCCACAGCCAGGGCGTGGGCGCGGCAATGTGTGCGCCGGGCGCATCGAACGGTGGCGGCAGCGCCCCCTGCCAGCCGGGCGGCGTGACAAGGAAGGAGCGCGCAGCCGTGCCCGTCAGGCGCTGGCCCAGGTGGGCGAAGGGGTTGGTGAAGAAGTCCAGCAGGCCCAGCACGTAGTAGCGGCCCGCCGTGTCGGGCACATCGATCACCAGCGGTCCGGCGCCCAGGTCCAGCCAGGCGTTGGTGTAGAGCGTGTCGTTGTTGGGCGTGACCACGCGGCTGGTGCCGGCGCGCAGCAGCTGGCGCGCATGCACGAACTGGTTGCACCAGCGCAGCGGGGCTGGTGCGGCCTCGCCGGCCGCATTGCGCCGGGGCGAGGTGGCCGCGCGCATGCGGCGCATCTCGTACAGCGGGCAGGTGTGGATGACGGCCTCTTCGGCCAGTGCGCTCAGGTCCATGGCGTGTCTCATGCGGCCACGGGCTGCAGGGGCGGAACAGGCCATTGGTGCGCGCCTGCCTGCGGGTGGTACATGCGCAGGATGAGGTAGAAGCGCCCGTGCGGCGTGGGCAGCCAGTTGGCGGCGCCCTGTGCCGGTCGGGCATGGCCCAGGTCGATCTGCAGGCTGCCGTCGGCCTCGCGCAGCAATCCCGGCGTGCGGTCGCCGATGGAGTGGCGGCCGATCTCGTTGCCGTAGAGAAAGCGGTCGGCGTCGTACAGGGTGACGGACCAGAAGGCATCGGCCGGCGGCATGTCGGCGGCATCGAAGCGCAGCACATAGCGCTGGCTGCCGTCCAGCGGCTGCAGGCCTGCGTCGTGGTGGGCGGCCGCGTAGATGGCCTCGCTGGTGGCCAGCGCGCCCAGGCCCAGGTAGGCGGTGCGTGCGCGGCCGAGGTACTCGCTGCCGTAGCGGCCGGTGGACGGCGTCATGGTCCAGGGCCGGGGGCGGCGGTTGCGCCCCATGGCGGCCACGGTGCGCACGCCGTCGGCAAAGCCCTCGGTCAGGCCTTCGCGCACGGGCTCCTCCAGCTGCTCCCACGCCATGTGGGCGCTGGCCACCAGGCCGGCCTGGCCGAACCAGGCCAGCAGCCCCTGGTCCTCCTTGCGGCCAGGCGCCTCGGCCAGCGCATGGCAGAGGTTGGTGAAAAAGCGCGGCGCAACCTCGGCCGCAGGCTCCTGGTTCTCGAAGGCGGCCGCCATGGCGTCCACGGGCGGGCCGACCCAGTTCGCGACGGCGGCCGGGCGGCCTCCTTTCGGCACGCCCGGCGCGGGCTCCAGCCGGATGTCGGCCTGCAGCGCGCGGGCTGCAGGCCAGTCGGGCGCATCGCCCACCACGGTGCGGCCGATCAGCCAGACCAGGTTGCTGGGGCAGTGCACCAGGCGGTGGCCGGCCAGGTGTTCCGGCACCTGGCCGCCCGGCCCGACCAGGACCACGGTCTCGCCTTCGGGCGCGCAGTTGCGCGGGCCCAGGTTCTCGAAATTCTCGGTATAGGCGTCGTACAGGGCCAGCACGAAATAGCGGCCCGGATGCGCGGCGCTGGAGGGCACGGTCAGCAGGCGCGGGCCGTCGGCCAGGTGGATCCAGGCCAGCGAGTACAGCAGGTCGTTGGCGGGCGTGACCACGTCGCGGTCCTCATGGGTGGAGGGGCGCTGGCTGTGGTGCAGCGTGTCGAAGTCGCCGCGCATGTCCAGGCCCAGGCCCACACTCAGACCGGTGGCACGTGCGGCGCCGGCATCGGTCTGCAGGCGGCAGGTGCGGTAGGTCTCTATCAGCGGATAGCCGTAGACAAAGGCGGCCAGGCCGATGGAGCGCGCCAGGGCGCGGCGGACTTCGGGCAGGGAGGGAGGGGTCGGGTTCATGTCCATTGTTTTCTTCAGGGGATGAGGGGGTCAGTCGAGGGTCACGCCCGTGGAGCGCGCCAGGTCCAGCGCCACGGGCAAAAAGGCGGCGTAGGCGGCGCTGGCCTCGGCCGGGCTGTTGCCCTGGGCCTCCAGGCCCAGCGCCTCGACACGCTGGCGCACCTGGGGCTCGCGCATCACGGCGGCCACCTCGCGGCCCAGGCGTTCGACGATGGCGTCGGGCGTGCGCGCGGGCGCCATCAGCGAGATCGATCCCGTGATGGCATACACGGGCTCGCGGTAGCCCTGCTCGGCAAAGGTGGGCACATCGGGCAGTGCCTTGCTGCGGCGCGGTCCTGCCACGGCCAGGGCGCGCAGCTTGCCAGCGTCGATGAAGGGCTTGAGCGTGGCGGCCGAGCCCAGCGTCATCTGGATCACGCCACTGATCAGGTCGATGGACATGGGCCCCTCGCCCTTGTAGGCCACGTGCAGCGACTGCAGGCCGTAGGCCTTGTCCATGAAGACCTGGACCTGGTGCGGCTGCGTGCCCGCCCCCCAGGAACCCATGGCGTACTTGCCCGGCGACTGGCGCACGGCCTCGACCAGGCCCTTGAAGTCTTTGGCCGGCACGGCCGGGTTGACGGCCATCACCATGGAGGGCGAGACCACGTCCGAGACCATGCGCAGCTCGGTGCGCGGGTCGTAGGGCAGCTTCTTGTAGAGCACCAGGTTGGCCGTGATGGGCCCGGGCACGGTCAGCAGCAGGGTGTGGCCGTCGGGCACGCTCTTGGCCACATGCTCGGTGCCGATGATGCCGCCCGCGCCGCTGCGGTTGTCCACCACCACGGGCTGGCCCAGGCGCTTGGCCAGGCCCTCGGCCAGGATGCGCGCCACGGTGTCGGTGGAGCCGCCGGCCTGGTATTGCACGACGATGCGCACGGGCCGGGCGGGATAGCCGTCCTGGGCCAGCGCGGCGCTGCAGGCCAGGGCAAGGCAGGTCAGCGCGGTGGTGCGCAGCAGGGGTGTGTTCATGGTGGCCTCCGGGCAGGAGATGGAATGGGCATTGGCTTTCATGCAGCCTCCCTGCCGATGACCAGCGCATCGACGGCCACGCAGCCGCCGTCCTCGCGCGGGCGGGCGATCAGGGGGTTGATCTCGGCGCTCTCCAGCGTGGCGCCTGCGCGCTGCGCAAAGCCGGCCAGGGCGCACAGCGTGTCGGCAATGCTGTCCAGGTCCACGCGGGGGCGGCCGCGCGCGCCGTCCAGCACGGCAAAGGCCCGCAGCTCGCGCACCATGGCCAGCGCGTCGTCGCGCGTGATGGGCAGCAGTCGCAGCGAGACATCGCGCAGGATCTCGGCATGGATGCCGCCCAGCCCGAACATCAGCACCGGGCCGAATACCGGGTCGCGGTGCACGCCGGCGATGCACTCCACGCCGCCCTGCACCATGGGGGCGGCCAACGCGCCGTCGATGCGCGCATCGGGCCGGGCCTGGCGCGCATTGGCCAGGATGCGGTCGAAGGCGGCCTGGGCGCCGGCCGCATCCGCCAGGTTCAGTGCCACGCCGCCCACGTCGGACTTGTGGGCGATGGCATCGCTGCAGACCTTGAGCGCAATGCGTCCGCCCATCTCCTGCGCGGCCTGCGCTGCCTCGGCCGCCGTGCGCACCAGCCGGTGCGGCACCACGGGCACGCCGGCCTCGGCCAGCAGGGCCATGCTGCGCTGCTCCGACAGCGTGCCCGCCGGCAGGTGCAGCGCGCTGCCTGCATCGGCCATCGCGGGCAAAGCCTGCGGTGTTTCATGCAGGCGGGCCAGCGCGCCAATGCAGCGTATGGCTGCGCCCGGGTCGGCGAACACCAGGCAGCCCAGCGCCTCCAGCGCATCGCGGCGCTCGGGCGGGCACAGCGTGCTGACGGCCAGCAGGGTGTCGGGATGGTGGGTGCGCAGCGTCTGCACCAGGCTTTGCAGCACGGGCCAGAAGGCGTCGGACAGGCCGCCTGCCGCGAAGAAGCCCAGCCAGCTGTCGAACTGCCGGTCGGCCAGCATCAGGCGGGCGCTGCGCTCCAGCAGCGTCATGTCGTTGGTGACCTGGCCCGTGATGTCCACGGGGTTGCGCGGCGCGGCAAACGGCACCCATTCGCGCAGCTGGCGCTGGGCCGCATCGGACAGCGGTGCCACTTCCAGGCCGGCTGCGCTGGCGTCGTCGGCCATCATGGCGCCCACGCCGCCCGAGACCGTGAACAGTCCGATGGACCGCCCCTTGGGCGCCCGCGCGATGTAGGCACTGGCCGCCAGCGCGAAGAAGTCGGTGATGGAATGCGCGCGCAGCACGCCGTAGCGGCGGAACACCGCCTCATAGACGGCATCGTTGCCCGCCAGCGAGGCCGTGTGCGATGCGGCGGCGGCCGCGCCCAGGGCGCTGGTGCCCACCTTGCACATGACCACGGGCTTGCCGCGCTCCTGCGCCAGGGCCAGGGCCGCGCGCAGCCGGGGGCCGTCGCGGCAGCCCTCCATGTAGGCCATGATCACGTCGGTCTCGGGGTCCTGGGCCAGCCAGGCCAGGCCATCGGCCAGCTGCACATCGGCCTCGTTGCCCGTGGTGGCCCACAGCGACAGGCCCAGCCCGCGCTCGCGCGCCAGGCTGTAGGCATAGGCACCGAAGGCGCCCGACTGGCTGACCATGCCGATGCGCCCGGGCCGCACCAGGCCGCCGCCCGGCGCGGGCGAGAACGTGGCGTAGACCTGGTGGCCGGGGCGCATGAAGCCCAGGCAGTTCGGGCCGATGAGGCGTATGCCCGCCTCCTGCGCGCGCCGCGCCAGCGCCTGCTGGGCGGCCGTGCCGTCGGAGCCGGTCTCGGCATAGCCCGAGGAAAACAGCACCATGGACTGCACGCGCGCGGCGGCCGCATCCTCCAGCACGCCGGCCACCTGCGATTGCGGCACGGCGACGATGGCCAAGTCCACCGGCGCGCCGATGGCAGCCAGCCGCTCGTGCGCGGGCAGGCCCTGCACGCGGCTGGCGCGCGGGTTCACCGCATACAGCGCGCCGCCGTAGCCGAAGCGCAGCAGGTAGTCCAGCGGAATGCCGCCGATCTTGCTGGCCTGGTCCGAGGCGCCGACCACGGCGATGGAGCGCGGCGCGAACAGCGCGTCGAGCCGGGAAGTGTCGAAGCAATGGCTGTCGGTCATGGGTGTCCCTCAGAAGTTGTGGCGCACGCCCAGCGCCAGGGACCGCACGCCGTCGCCGCTGTTGGCGGCCACCGGCACGTTGGCAATGGCGGCCGAGGCATTGGCCGCGTTGCCCAGCTGCAGCCAGCGCGCGTAGAGCACGGTGCGCTTGCTCAGCGCGTAGTCGTAGCCCAGCGTCCAGGTGTTCTGGGCGCGGTCCGTGCCGCCCACCTCGCGCCGCGCCACCGAGACCAGCAGCTTGGAGCGCGAATCCACGCTCCAATCGGCGCCCAGCTGGGCCAGCTTCGCCTTGGGTGTGCCGGCACGGTCCACGCGGTTGATGACGTAGTTGCCCGTCAGGCGCAGCCCGTCCAGGGCCTCCCAGCTGGCCGACAGTGCCTGGTACTGGCTGGTGGCGGGCGCGGCCACGGGTGCGGCGGCGCTGCCTTCCACGGACTTCTGGAAGCTGTAGGCCAGGAACCAGGGCTTCTGGTTCCAGCCCAGCGTGGCGCCGTAGAGGCGGCCGTTGCTGCTGTTCGGCGAAGCCACTTCGCCGAAGGAATAGGCCAGGTCCGCCAGCCAGGGCTGGCCTGCCGGCGTGCGGTAGCGCACCAGGTTGTTGGCCCGCGCCGCAAACGGCCGCAGGCCGGCCTGGGCATCGGTGGCCGACACCAGGTTCAGCGAGGAAAACAGCGCGTTCATGCCCAGCGGATCGGCCCGGAACAGCGCGCCGAACATGGGCGTGTACATGCGGCCCATCTCCACGGCGCCCCAGCCGCTGTTCAGCCCCACCCAGGCCTGCCGCGTGAAGGCCAGGCCCGGGCCGGGAATGGTGCCCAGGCCCGTGTCCGGCGCCACGCCGGCCTCCAGCATGAACTGGGCGCGCAGGCCGCCGCCCAGGTCCTCGCTGCCGCGAAAGCCGATGCGCGATGCCGCGCTGCCCCCGTCCTCCAGCCGGCTCAGGCGCGTGGCGCCCGACCTTGCGCTGTTGATGTGGACGTCGACGATGCCGAACATCTCCACGCTGCTCTGGGCCCACGCGGACATGCCCAGGGCCGCCATGCCGCCGGCGGCCAGCCAATGCTTGTGCTTCACGAACTTGTCTCCTTGGTAGCGCCCCGGATGCTTTGCCCGGTGGCTTGCTTGCTACTATCCCGAGCGACAGGGGGTGCACTCTGTCAAGCCATTGACAAATGGCGGTACATGGGCACCGGACTAACCCGGGGCCTTCGACATCGTGAGAGAACCATGCGCTCCAAGCCTGCTCCCGTGGCCGACCCTTCGGCGCTGATCCGCCGCGCCCTGGGCCTGTGCCGCATGCTGCACAACTGGCCGCCCGAGGTGCTGGATGAGCTGACGGCGCTGTCCCGCCTGGGCCGCTACGAGCGCCACCAGCAGGTGCGCGCCGCCGACCCCAAGCGGCGCGAGGTGCTGGTGGTGGCTTCGGGCTGCGTGGAAGTGGGCGGCGTGGACGCCACGGGCTCGCGCTTCGTGCTGTCCATGCACAGCGCGGGCGACATCGTCGGCCTGGCGCGGCTGCTGGAGCACACGCAATTCGTCTACGACTACCACGCGCACCAGCCCACGGTGCTGGTGGAGATTCCCGGCGAGTCCTTCCTGGCCCTGCTCGATGCCCATCCGCCGCTGTGGAAGGACATCTGCCTGCTGGTGCTGGCGCGCATGCACGAACTGATCGTCGTCCAGCAGCGCCACGCCTTCAGCAACATCGACAACCGCGTGGCCGAGCTGCTGGCGCGGCTGGCCCCCACGCATGGCCAGCCCGCGCCCGACGGGCAGGGCGTGGTGCTGCGCATCTCGCAGAGCGACCTGGCCGCCATGCTGTCGGTCTCGCGCCAGACCATCAACAAGGAGCTGCGCCTGCTGGAGCAGCGCGGCCTGCTGCAGGCCGCCTATGGCCGGCTGACCATCGTCGACCTGGCGGGCCTGCTGCGCCTGGCCGATGCGGGCGCGCGGCCGGGGCCCTAGCCCCGGTCCGCTGGAATCAGTCCTCGTCCAGAGGCGATGCATCCTCGCCGAACAGGGCCTGGCCGTCGGCGCGCAGCAGCTCCAGCATGTGCCGGGCTGCGGGCGACAGATAGCCGTCGCGCCGGCAGGTCACGCCCAGGTGGCGGCGCAGCGTGGTGGCCGGCAGGCGCACTTCCCTGAGCGTGCGGCTGCGCTCCAGCCGCAGCGTGTGGCGCGAGACGAAGGTCAGCAGATCGGTCTTGGCCACCATGCGCGGCAGCAGCGGGATGGAGCCCGCTTCCACCTGCACCGTGGGCGCCGGCATGCCGCGCGAGGTGAAGGCCTGGTCCAGCCATTGCCGGCTGGGAATGTTGGCGCTGGGCAGGGCCCAGGGATGGCGCAGCAGCGCGGCCATGGTGATGCGCTGGCGCTCGAAGACGGGGTGGTCCTGGCGCGCCGCGACCACCACCACGTCCTCGGCGATCGGGTGGGAGACCAGCTCGGGATCGCCATCGGCCGTGAGGCCGATCAGCAGGTCCAGCTGGCCCTCGCGCAGGCGGTCGCGCAGTTCCCAGCTGGGGCCGATCACGATGCTGATGGTGATGCGCCGCCCGTCGGCCAGTGCCTTGCTGCACAGCTCGGGCAGCAGGTGGTCGGCGGCCACCGGCCCGCTGCCGATGCGCACATGGCCGGCATGGCCTTCGTTGAAATCGCGCACCTCGCGCAGCGCCTCCTGGCTGGCATTGCGCAGCATGCGCGCGCGGGCCAGCAGCACATCGCCCAGCGGCGTGAGGCGTATGCCGCGCCCGGCACGCTCGAACAGCGCGCCGCCCACGGTCAGTTCCAGGCGCTGTATGCATTTGCTCAGCGCGGGCTGGGTACGCCCCAGCTGTTCTGCGGCCCGGCCCAGGTGCCCGAGGTCGGCCACGATCTCGAAGAAGCGCAGGTCGCGCAGGTGCAGGTCCATCGATGAATAAAAGTGATGTTTGAATGAACATTATCGAATGGACGGAATGGGTTGCGCTCACAAGAATGCGGTGCATCGACAAAGCGAATTGCCCGTTCCCATGACCGCCACTACCCACCCGCCCACCGTTTTCGTGACCGCGCCACGCCTGGCGCCCGCCGGGCTGCAGCGCCTGCAGGCGGCGCACTGCCGCGTGCTGTACCTGCAAGAGGGCGGCGGCGAGGCCGAGGTTGCCGCCGTGCTGGCACGCGAGAGCGTCGATGCCGTGATCTCGCGCACGGCCACGCTGTCGGCCGCTGCCATCGCGGCCTGTCCCACGCTCAAGGTCATCTCCAAGCACGGCGTGGGCGTGAGCAATATCGATGTGGCCGCGGCCAGCCAGCGTGGCATTCCGGTCTATGTGACGCCGGGCGCCAATGCCCAGTCCGTGGCCGAGATGACGCTGGGCCTGATGTTCGCGGCCGCCCGCCGCATCGCCTGGATGGATGCCGAGCTGCGCGCCGGCCGCTGGTCCCGCGCCCAGGACGGCCTGGAGCTGAGCGGCCGCACCCTGGGCCTGCTGGGCTTTGGCCAGGTGGGCCAGCGCGTGGCGCGCGTGGCGCTGGCGCTGGGCATGCAGGTGGTGGCCTTCGATCCAGCGTTCGATCCGGCCTGCGCCCCAGGGCCCGGCGCCGTGGCGGGCGTGCGCATGCTGGGCTCGGTGGACGAGCTGCTGCCCCTGTCCGATGTGCTCAGCCTGCACCTACCCCTGAATGCCCGCACGCGCCATCTGCTCGATGCCGGCCGCATCGCCCAGCTGCCGCGCGGCGCCCTGCTGGTCAACACCGCGCGGGGCGAGGTGGTGGACGAGGCGGCGCTGATCGACGCCCTGCGCAGCGGCCACCTGGCCGCCGCCGGCCTGGACACCATGGCCGAGGAGCCCCTGCCTGCGGGCCACGCCCTGGCCGCGCTGGACAACGTGGTGCTGACGCCCCATGTGGGCGGCTCCACGCCCGCTGCTCTGGCTGCCATGGCCGGCATGGCCGCCGCCAATGTGCTGGGCTGGCTGCAGGGCAGCCCCGCCGACCCTTCCCACTGCGTGAACCCCGAGGTTCTGCGCTGAGCTGTTTTTCCCGGAGATTTGCCATGACCACCCCATCCAGCCAATGGCCTGCGGGCTACCGCATCCATCCGCGCGCCGCAGGCCCCGAGGCCGGCGTCGTCCAGGCCTTCAAGGCCATTCCCGTGGCCGCCATCGGCGACGCCATGAGCCGCAATGTCGGCGCCATCGGCCTGCGCCAGTACCACGCGCGGCTGGAGGCCGTTCTCTGCGGCCCGGCCGTCACCGTGCGCGTGCGGCCCGGCGACAACCTCATGATCCACAAGGCGCTGATGATGGTGCAGCCCGGCGATGTGCTGGTCATCGACGGCGGTGGCGATGTCTCGCAGGCCCTGGTCGGCGGCCTGATGCGCACCACCTGCCTGGCGCGCGGCCTGGGCGGCCTGGTCATCGACGGCGCCATCCGCGACCTGTGCGAATGGGCGCAGGACGGCATGCCCATCTTTGCGCGCGGCCACACGCACCGCGGGCCCAGCAAGGACGGCCCGGGCGAGATCAATGTGCCCGTGGCCTGCGCCGGCCTGGCCGTGCTGCCCGGCGACCTGATCGTGGGCGATGCCGACGGCGTGATCGCCGTGCCCGCGGCCGAGGCCGCCGAGGTGCTGCGCCGCAGCCAGGCCCACCTGGCCCGCGAGGCCGTCATCCGCGAGACCAACCGCAGCGGCACGGCCGACCCCGAGCGCTTCGACGCCGTGCTGCGCGCCAAGGGCCTGCCGGTCTAGCGTCCCGCGCGCAGGCTGCGCCCGACTTTTTCCCGCCACAACGATTCCAAGGAGACAAACAATGACAATGCGCAGACGGCATCTTCTGGGCGGCGCTGCCGCCGCCCTGGCCACGGCCTTTCCTGCACTGGCGCTGGCCCAGGGCGAATGGCCGCAGCGGCCCGTGCGCCTGATCGTGCCGTTTCCGCCCGGCGGCGGCACGGATGCCACCTCGCGCCTGGTGGCCGACCGGCTCAACCTCGCCATGGGCTGGACCATGGTCATAGACAACAAGCCCGGCGCGGGCGGCAACATCGGCCTGGATGCCGTGGCCAAGGCCGCGCCGGACGGCTACACCATCGGCATGGGGCAGGCCGCCAACCTGGCCATCAATCCCAGCCTCTACGCCAAGATGCCCTTCGATGCGCTCAAGGACTTCACGCCCATCGCCAGCGTGGCCCTGCAGCCCGTGGTGCTGACCGTGCGGCGCGACTCGCCCTTCAAGAACCTGCAGGACTTCATCAAGGCGGCCAAGGCCAGGCCCGGCACCTACGGCATCGCCCAGGCCGGCAATGGCACGGTAGGCCACCTGGCGGGGGAAATGCTGGCACGCCGCGCGGGCATCGAGGTGCTGCAGGTGCCCTACAAGGGCGCCAATACCGCGCTCACCGACCTGATGGGCGGGCAGGTGGACCTGTACTTCGGCAACACGGTGTCGGTGATGTCGCAACTGGCCACGGGCAAGATCCGTGCGCTGGCCGTCACCTCGGCCCAGCGCGTGCCGTCCCTGCCCGACGTGCCCACGGTGGCCGAGCAGGGCTATCCGGGCTTCGAGGCCTCCACCTGGCTGGGCCTGGTGGGGCCGGCCAACCTGCCCGCCCCCATCGCCGAGCGCATTGCCGACGCGACCATGAAGCTGCTGGCCACCAAGGAGGTCAAAGAGAAGCTGGCCCAGGAAGGCAGCATGGCCACGCCCGCCAATGGCGCGCAGTTCGGCGAGTGGATTCGCAGCGAGCACGCCAAATGGGGCAAGCTGATCCGCGAGGGCAAGTTCCAGATCAACTGACCATGGCAGCCCCAATCGAGGTCGACCGGCTCGACACCCCCAGTTCCTCCGCACCCGCAGGTGCGGGCGCGGGCTCCTCCACGCCGCGCAGGCTCAGGCGCATCCTGTCGCTCGATGATTTCGAGCGGGCGGCGCGCCACCACCTGCCTGCGCCCATCTTCGCCTACGTCAGCGGCGGCTGCGAGACCGACAAATCCCTGCGCGCCAACCGCGAGGCCTTCGATGCCCACCGCTGGGTGACGCGCGTGCTCACCGACACTTCGCGGCGCACGCTGGCCACACCGCTGCTGGGCCAGACCTGGGCTGCACCCTTCGGCATCGCGCCCATGGGCATCAGCGCGCTGTCGGCCTACCGGGGCGACCTGGTGCAGACGCGCGCGGCGGCGGCCGCCCGCATCCCGGCCATCCTGAGCGGCACCTCGCTGATCCGCATGGAGGAGGTGGTCCAGGCCAATCCCCAGGCCTGGTTCCAGGCCTATGTGCCCGGCGAGACCGAACGCATCGTGCAGTTGCTGGAGCGCGTGGAGGCCGCAGGCTTCGCCACCCTGGTCGTCACCGTGGACACGCCCGTCTCGGGCAACCGCGAGAACAACATCCGCGCGGGCTTCTCGACGCCGCTGCGGCCCGGCCTGCGCCTGGCCTGGGAGGGCATCACCCATCCGCGCTGGCTGCTGGGCACGGCGCTGCGCACGCTGGTGCGGCACGGCATGCCGCACTTCGAGAACTCGCAGGCCACGCGCGGCGCGCCCATTCTCTCGTCCACCGTCACGCGCGACTTCGGCGCACGCGACCACCTGAGCTGGGAACACCTGGCCCTGATACGCCGGCGCTGGAAGGGCCGCCTCGTGGTCAAGGGCATCCTCAGCCCGCAGGACGCGCTGGCCGCGCGCGATGCCGGGGCCGACGCCATCATCCTGTCCAACCACGGCGGCCGCCAGCTCGATGGCGCGGTCTCGCCCCTGCACATGCTGCCCCTGGTGGTGGGTGCGCTGGGGCCGGACTACCCGGTGATGATCGACAGCGGCTTTCGCAGGGGCAACGACGTGCTGGTGGCGCTGGCCCTGGGCGCACACTTCGTCTTCGTGGGGCGACCCTTCAACTATGCGGGCGCCGTGGGCGGCGAGGCCGGCGTGCTGCACGCCATCGCCATCCTGGCGGCCGAGATGCGGCGCAACATGGCCCTGATCGGCGTGCAAGGCCTGCAGGAGCTGGGGCCGCAGCACCTGCGACCGCGTTAGCCACGCGCCAGTCCCGAGGGTGGCGTGCCCCGCAATTGGCCCGCGGTTTCGCGGCGATGGGAAAATGTCGGAATGACCGCCTCCACCAACACCCTCACGATCACCCGTCCCGATGACTGGCACCTGCACGTGCGCGATGGCGAAGCCATGCGCAGCGTGGTGCCGCATACGGCCGCGCAGTTTGCGCGCGCCATCATCATGCCCAACCTCAAGCCGCCGGTGACCACCGCCGAGCAGGCGCTGGAGTACAAGCAGCGCATCCTCTCGGCCGTGCCCGAGGGCATGGCCTTCGAGCCGCTGATGACGCTGTACCTCACCGACAACCTGCCGCCCGAGGAAATCGTGCGCGCCAAGGCGGCCGGCGTCGTGGCCTGCAAGCTCTACCCGGCTGGCGCCACCACCAACAGCGACCACGGCGTCACCGACCTGCGCAAGATCTACCCCACGCTGGAGGCCATGCAGCGCGAAGGCCTGCTGCTGCTGGTGCACGGCGAAGTCACCAGCAGCGACATCGACCTGTTCGACCGCGAGGCCGCCTTCATCGACCAGCACCTGATCCCGCTGCGCCGCGACTTCCCCGAACTCAAGATCGTCTTCGAGCACATCACCACGCGCGAAGCCGCCCAGTACGTGACCGAGGCCGACCGCTTCGTGGGCGCCACCATCACGCCCCAGCATCTGCTGTTCAACCGCAACGCCATCTTCACGGGCGGCATCCGTCCGCACTACTACTGCCTGCCCGTGCTCAAGCGCGAGACGCACCGCCTGGCCCTGGTGGAGGCGGCCACCAGCGGCCTGCCCAAGTTCTTCCTGGGCACGGACAGCGCGCCGCACGCGGCCCATCTCAAGGAACACGCCACCGGCTGCGCCGGCTGCTACAGCGCCCATGCCGCCATCGAGATGTATGCCGAGGCCTTCGACAATGCCGGCGCGCTGGACAAGCTCGAAGCCTTCGCCAGCTTCAACGGCCCGGACTTCTACAGCCTGCCGCGCAACACCGGCAAGATCACCCTGGTGCGCGAAAGCTGGACGCCGCCGGACAGCTTCGCCTTCGGCGAGGCGCAACTGAAGCCGCTGCGCTCCGGCGAAGCCTTGCCCTGGAAGCTGGTTTAAGCTGGCGGGACTGCCACCCGCCAGAGGATTGCCATGCCTGAGCCGCAACCGCGCATCGCCCTGCTGATCGACGCCGACAACGCGCCGGCCGAGATGATCGACGAGATCCTGACCGAGCTGTCGACCTTCGGCGTCATCGACATCCGCCGCGCCTACGGCAACTGGACCAAGCATTCGCTCAGCGGCTGGCAGCGCAAGCTGCTCGATTTCGCACTGCGGCCCATGCAGCAGTTCGACTACTCCAAGCACAAGAACGCCACCGACATGGCGATGACCGTGGACGCCATGGAGCTGCTCTACACCGAGCGGCCCGACGCCTTCGGCATCGTCTCCTCCGACGCCGACTTCACGCCGCTGGTCATGCACCTGCGCTCCAAGGGCGCGGCCGTCTACGGCTTCGGCATGGCGCAGACGCCCCAGCCCTTCGTCAATGCCTGCTCGCGCTTCCTGTACCTGGAGGCGCTGGGCGAGGCGGCGCCCGCCAACGGCAATGGCCAGGACGCCGCGCATGAGGCGGGCCAGGCGGCGGTGCCGCCCGTGGCTGCAGCCGCAGTGGCTACCGCTCCCCAGCCGCCGAACGGCGCTGGAAAGGAGCGTGCGCCGGCCCAGGCCGAGAACGAACCCTCGGCAGAACCCCAAGCCCAGCCCCAGCGTCCCTGCCTGCGCGTTCCCAGCCAGGAACTGCGCCAGGACAAGCGGCTGCTGGCCATGCTGCGCAGCGCCGTCAACGCCACGCAGGATGAAAGCGGCTGGGCCCATGTGGGCGCCGTGGGCGCGCAGATCGGCAACAAGGCCTCGTTCGATGCGCGCAACTACGGCTACGCCACGCTCACCAAGCTGCTGGCGGCCACGCAGGCTTTCGAGATGCGCGACGAAGGCACCTCGCGCGTGGCCGTGCGCGACAAGCGCCTGGCCAAGGCCCAGTCCAGGCCGTCCGGCAATTGACGTTTCCCATCGACTGGAATGCGCCCTGGCTGCAGGGGCTGCAAACGCAGGGCAGGGCGGCCTGCCTGCAGGTGGCGCAGGGCCGGCCGGTCTGGCAGGCCTTGCAGTCACTGGCCGACGCACAGGCGCTGCCCTGGCGCTTTGTGCCCCAGCACGATCTGCCCGAAGGCACGGCCTACGAGCAATTCATCTTCGAGACGCGCTGCATTCCCACGCGCGACAACCTGCATGACTTCTTCAACGGCCTGATCTGGCTGCGCTGGCCCGCGCTCAAGCAGCGCTGCAATGCCCTGCAGGCCCGCGCCATTGCCCAGGCGGGCGTGGGCGCGCAGCGCGGGCCGCTGCGCGATGCCGTCACCGTGCTGGACGAGAACGGCGCCCTGCTGCTGGCGCCGGCCGCGCTGTGCGAGGCGCTGCGCCACCGGCGCTGGCACCAGCTCTTCGTGGAGCAGCGCGCGCTGTGGCGCCAGGCCAGGCTGCTGCCCATAGGCCATGCGCTGCTGGAAAAGCTGGTGCAGCCGCGCAAGCCCATCACGGCCCATGTGCTGTGCGTGCACACGAATGGTGCAGGCGCCACGGCAGGCCCCGCCACGGCGGACATCGACGCCTGGCTGGCCGGCAGCATCTGGCTGGGGGCCGACACCCTGGCGTGCAAGCCTTTTGCACCCTTGCCCGTGCTGGGCGTGCCCGGCTGGTGGCGCGAGAACGAGAACTTTTCCTTCTATGATGACTCTCTCGTGTTCCGGGCGCCCCGTTCCGCACAAGCATCACAACAAGGAATGGCAGCGGCGCAGGACCCGGCTTGAAAACAGCCGGTGGGGCCCTCACTTGTCAACGCTGCAGGGCCCAGATCCTTCCCCCCTTTCCCCACTTTGTGGAGAACCCACTGATGAAACGCATCGCACTTTTTCTTTTGACCAACGTCGCCGTCGTGGTGGTGCTGGGCATCGTCGCCAGCCTGCTGGGCGTCAACCGCTTCCTGACCTCCAATGGCCTGAACCTCGGGGCCCTGCTGGGCTTCGCCTTCATCATGGGCTTTGGCGGCGCCATCATCTCGCTGCTGATCTCCAAGCCGCTGGCCAAGTGGAGCTCGGGCGTGCACGTGATCAACGAGCCGCGCAACGCCGATGAGGCCTGGATCGTCAACACCGTGCGCGGCTTCGCCGACCGTGCCGGCATCGGCATGCCCGAAGTCGGCATCTACGAGGGCGAGCCCAATGCCTTCGCCACCGGCGCCTTCAAGAACTCGGCCCTGGTGGCCGTGTCCACGGGCCTGCTGGAAGGCATGACGCGCGAAGAGGTGGAGGCCGTGATCGGCCACGAGGTCGCCCACATCGCCAATGGCGACATGGTGACCATGACCCTGATCCAGGGCGTGATGAACACCTTCGTGGTCTTCCTGTCGCGCGTCATCGGCTATGCCGTGGACAGCTTCCTGCGCAAGAACGACGAAAGCAGCTCGGGCCCCGGCATCGGCTACTACGTGACCACCATCGTGCTGGACATCGTGCTGGGCTTCCTGGCCGCCATCATCGTGGCCTGGTTCTCGCGCCAGCGCGAATTCCGCGCCGACGCGGGCGCTGCCCAGCTCATGGGCCGCAAGCAGCCCATGATGAATGCCCTGGCCCGCCTGGGCGGCATGCACCCCGGCGAGCTGCCCAAGAGCGTGGCCGCCATGGGCATTGCCGGCGGCATCGGCAAGCTGTTCTCGACCCACCCGCCGATCGAAGAGCGCATTGCCGCGCTGCAGAACGCGCAGAACCTCTGATTCAGGATCAGGTTCGATACGCTGGAACCTGTCCAGTGGGAGCCCGGTCATCGACTGGGCTCCGCTTCCCGAAGCCCCATCAGAAATGCTTGTCCGGTGCTGCATTTATGCGAATGTAGTAACGTACAAGCATTTTCTTTGACGGAGGTGCGTCATGCAGATTTCGACCTTCAGCAGCCGTGAATTCAACCAGCATGTTTCCGCTGCCAAGAAAGCGGCCAGCGGTGATGACGTGGTCTACATCCTGGACCGGGGGCAACCTGCCCACGTGCTGATGAGCATTGAGAAATTCCGTGAACTGTCGGGGCAGACCCGGAACATTCTTCAATTGCTGGCCATGCCCGAGGCCGCCGATATCGATTTCGACATTGAGCGCACGAAGGATTTGCCGCGCGCCGTGGACCTGTCCTGATGTATCTGGTGGACTCCAACATCGTTTCCGAACTGCGCAAGGCATCGTCGGGCCGCGCGAACGATGGCGTTGTGGCCTGGGCGCAATCGGTCGCGGCCGACTCCCTTTTCATCAGCGCGATCACGCTGATGGAGCTGGAGAAAGGCGTGCAGTTGAAAGCCCGGCAAGACCCGGTTGCCGGGCAGGTGCTGCGCCGCTGGCTGGTGGAACGCGTGTTCACGGCCTTTCAGGGGCGTGTGCTGCCAGTGGATGCGATGGTTGCCATGGAAAACGCGGCCTACCACGTGCCTGCGCCGCGGCCGCTGGCCGACAGCCTGATCGCGGCCACGGCGAAGGTGCATGGCTTGTGCGTAGTCGCCCGCAACATCAAGGATTTCGAGCCGTTCCATGTTCATGGAGTGCGCGTCTTGAACCCTTGGATGTAGGGCCCGTCTCAACCTCAGGTACAGCCAGACTTGATCTTTACCCAGGCTTCACAAGCCCCTGTCAACAACCGGCAGGGGCTTTTTCGTTGTATCTGCATGGCCGCACTAAGCGCGGCCAGGAGTGCATCGTGAAGTCTGTATCGATTCAAACGCCGGGCCGTCGCCTGGTTCCGGCCCTGGTCCTGGCTGCCGCCACCGTGGCATTGACCGGCTGCGTGGTGGCGCCTGCCTATCCCGTAGGTCCTTCGGGCGAGGTGGTCTACGCGCCCATGGCGCCGCCGCCCCTGCAGACCGAGGTCATTCCGGTCGCTCCCTCGCCCGTCCATGTCTGGATCGGCGGCTCCTGGGGCTGGGGTGGCGGCCGCTATGCCTGGCGCCCCGGCTACTGGGCCGCGCCGCCGCATCCCGGCTATGCCTGGCGTCCGCACGGCTGGGACCATGGCCCGCGTGGCTGGTACCAGCGTCCGGGCGGCTGGTATCGCCGCTGAGTCAGGTGGCGGCAGCGTCGCCGCTGCCGCTGCCACCCTGGCCGGCCTTGGCCAGCAGGAAGTCGATGCAGGTGCGCACGGCCCGCGTCTGATGACGGTCGGGCAGGTACAGCAGGTACATGTGGGTGCCGAAGATGCTCAGGCGGTACTCCTGCAGGGTCAGCACCACCTCGCCGCTGGCCACCTTGTCCTGCACCACGTAGTCGGGCACCAGGCCCACGCCCAGGCCCGCCAGAATGCCCTGGCGCAGGAAGGGGAAGTGCTCGGAGATCATGGTCGGCGCCAACAGCACCTCCTGGCGGTCCGTGCCCTGGTAGGCCGACAGGCGCAGCTGGCGGCCCATCACGCCGGCCGTGATCAGCGGGCTGTTGCGCAGCTCGTACAGCGTGGTGGGCAGGCCGTGCTGCTGCGCATACTCGCGTGAGGCGCAGGCCACGTAGTGCACATTGCCCAGGCTGCGCGCAATCACCGACAGCGGCGGCTCCTGGATCACGCGGATGGCGATGTCCACCTCGTCGCGCAAATGGTCGGCCCGGTTCTCGAACAGCACATCCAGCACGATGCCCGGATACAGCCGCTTGAACTCGATCAGCCAGTCGCTCATCACGATCTGCCCATAGCCGCTGGGCACGCTCAGCCCCACGCGCCCCGCCATCCCCTGGCCCAGCGACGTGATCGTCTCGCGCGCCGACATCATCTCGTTCTGGATCGCGCGGCCATGCTCGTACATCCGCATCCCCACCTCGGTCGGCTCCACGCGCCGCGTGGTGCGCCGCACCAGCTGCACCCCCACCGATTTTTCCAGCTGCGTCAGGTGATAACTCACATTGGCCCGCGTCATCTTCAGCTTGCGTGCCGCCTGGCTCAGATTGCCGCTATCGATGATTTCCACCAGCAGGGTCAGCGAGTTCAGATCCATGGATATGTCCAGATACTTTGCTTCGCCCACAGCCTATGAAATGGGCGGGGCTCCAAAACCAGGGGCACCGAGCAAGGGCCTACGCCTGCCGTGCCGCCCTGCAGCGATGGTGTCGTCCCCCTCCTCGCGCAGCGAATAGAGGGGGAAGGCGCGCAAGCGCCTAAATGTCAAAGATTTTTTTACAGTCTGTCAATGATTCATGGGATTGTAAAGAACCATTGTCGTGGCAAGAATGGATGTTTTGAGTGGAAAACCCAAGTTCGGAGACATACAGATGAGCGAACAAGCCCAGGCTTCCGTGGTCCAGACCCGCCTTGATGGTGCCGTGCTGGTGGTCAGCATCAACAACCCCCCCGTGAATGCCCTGGGCCAGGCCGTGCGCGCCGGCCTGCTGGCTGCCGTGGAGCAGGCCGAATCGGATGCCGCCGTCAAGGCTGTGCTCATCGTGGGTGAGGGCAAGGCCTTCATCGCCGGAGCAGACATCCGCGAATTCGGCAAGCCCGCCATGCCGCCCTCGCTGCCCGAGGTGCTCAATCGCCTCGAAGCCTCCGACAAGATCGTGGTCGCCGCCATCCATGGCCCGGCCCTGGGCGGCGGCCTGGAAGTCGCCATGTCGGCCCACTACCGCCTGGCTTTGCCGGCTGCCAAGCTCGGCCTGCCCGAAGTCAACCTGGGCCTGCTGCCCGGCGCTGGCGGCACGCAGCGCGCACCGCGCCTGATGGGCGTGAAGGCGGCCGCCGACCTCATGCTCAGCGGCAAGCACCTGTCGGCCAAGGCCGCGCTGGCCGCCGGCCTGGTGGACAAGTTGGTGGACGGCACCGACGCCACCGCTGCAGGCCTGGCATACACCAACGAACTGCTGGCAACCAATACCGCGCCGCGCCGCACGCGTGACATCGAGATTGCCGACAAGGCCGCCGCCCTGGCCGAACTCGACGCGCTGGCCGCCGACACCGCCAAGAAGAGCCGCGGCCTGTTCTCGCCGCTGAAGATCGTGGAATGCGTGCGCGCCGCCGTGGAGCTGCCCTTCGACGAAGGCATCGCCAAGGAGCGTGCCCTGTTCGTGGAATGCCTGAACAGCCCGCAGCGCGCCGGCCTGATCCATGCCTTCTTCGCCGAGCGCGAAACCGCCAAGATTCCCGAAGCCAAGGCTGCCGCGCCGCGCCACTTTGCCAAGATCGCCGTCATCGGCGGCGGCACCATGGGCGCCGGCATCACGGTGTCCGCGCTGGACGCGGGCCTCACGGTGACCATGATCGAGCGCGACGCCGACTCCATCGCGCGCGGCCAGGCCAATGTGGAGAAGGTCTACAACGGCCTGATCGCCAAGGGCCGCATGACCGAGGAGGCCAAGGCCGCCGTCATGGCGCGCTACACGCCCAGCACCTCCTATGACGACATCAAGGATGTGGACCTGGTGATCGAGGCCGTGTTCGAGGACCTCGAAGTCAAGAAGGCCGTGTTCAAGGAACTGGACCGCGTCTGCAAGCCCGGCGCCGTGCTGGCCACCAACACCTCCTACCTGGACATCGACGCCATTGCCGCCGCCACCTCGCGCCCGCAGGACGTGATCGGCCTGCACTTCTTCAGCCCCGCCAACATCATGAAGCTGCTGGAGATCGTGGTGCCCGCCAAGGTGGCGCCCGACGTGGTGACCACGGCCTTCGAGCTGGCCAAGCGCATGAAGAAGGTGCCCGTGCGCGCCGGCGTCTGCGACGGCTTCATCGGCAACCGCATCCTGGCCGTCTACAAGCAGGCTGCCGACTACATCATGGAAGACGGCGCCAGCCCCTACGAGATCGACGAGGCCGTGCGCGGCTTCGGCTACCCGATGGGCCCGTTCCAGGTCACCGACCTGGCCGGCGGCGACATCGGCTGGGCCACGCGCAAGCGGCGCGCTGCCACGCGCGATCCCAAGGCCCGCTACGTCGAAGTGGCCGACCGCGTCTGCGAGCGCGGCTGGTTCGGCCAGAAGACGGGCCGTGGCTTCTACCTCTACCCGCACGGCGCGCGCGTCGGCCAGCCCGACCCCGAAGTGCTGGCCATCGTCGATGCCGAACGCGCCAAGAAGGGCGTGACGCCGCGCAAGTTCACCCCTGAGGAAATCATGCGCCGCTACATGGCCGCCATGGTCAACGAAGGCGCCAAGGTGGTGGAGGAGGGCATTGCCCTGCGCCCGCTGGATGTGGACGTGACCTTCCTGTCCGGCTACGGCTTCCCGCGCTTTCGTGGCGGCCCCATGAAGTGGGCCGACATGCAAGGTCTGGACAAGGTGCTGGCCGACATCCGCGAATTCGCCAAGGAAGACGCGCTGTTCTGGAAGCCCGCTCCACTGCTCGAAAAGCTGGTCGCCGAAGGCCGCGATTTCGAAAGCTTGAACAAGGCGGCGTAAGCCGTCCCCGCGTTTCTCCGGCATGCCCTTGACCCGCTCCGTCCAACGCAGAGCGGGCAGGGCCGTGCACAACCACAACAATTTTCCAGAGACAAGCAAGGACCGACCATGCGCGAAGCCGTCATCGTTTCCACTGCCCGCACGCCCCTGACCAAGTCGCACCGCGGCGAGTTCAACGTCACGCCCGCCGCCCAGCTGGCGGCCTTCTCGGTCAAGGCCGCGGTCGAGCGCTCGGGCATCGACCCGGCCATGATCGAGGACCTGATCCTGGGCTGCGGCAACCCCGACGGCTTCCAGGGCCGCAACCTGGGCCGCCAGACCGTGCTGCGCGCCGAGCTGCCCCTGTCCATCGCGGGCACGACCATCACGCGCTTTTGCGCCTCGGGCCTGCAGTCCATCGCCATCGCGGCGGGCCGCATCGTGGCCGAGGGCGTGGACGCCATGCTGGCCGGCGGCATCGAGACCATCTCGGGCATCCGCCCCGGCAACAACCTGCCCACCGACATGGACCCCTGGCTGGTCGAGCACAAGCCCGCGCTGTACATGGCCATGATCGACACGGCCGACATCGTGGCGCGCCGCTACGGCATCAGCCGCGAGGACCAGGACGCCTTCTCGCTGCAAAGCCAGCAGCGCACGGCCGCCGCCCAGGCCGCCGACCTGTTCAAGGACGAAATCATTGCCTGCGCCACGCGCATGGCCGAGAAGAACAAGGACACGGGCGAGATCACCTACCGCGACGTGGTCGCCACCAAGGACAACTGCAACCGCGCCTCCACCACGTTGGAAGGCCTGGCCAAGCTGGAACCCGTCAAGGGCCCGGACCAGTTCATCACGGCCGGCAATGCCTCGCAGCTGTCCGATGGATCGTCGGCCTGCGTGCTGATGGAGGCCAGGCAGGCCGAGCGCCTGGGCCTGTCCCCGCTGGGCGCCTTCCGCGGCTTTGCCGTGGCCGGCTGCGAGCCTGACGAAATGGGCATCGGCCCCGTCTTCGCGGTCCCCAAGCTGCTGGCGCGCCACGGCCTCAAGGTCGAGGACATCGACCTGTGGGAACTCAACGAGGCCTTCGCCTCCCAGGCCCTGTACTGCCAGCGCAAGCTGGGCATTCCCAACGAGCGCCTGAACGTCAACGGCGGCGCCATCTCCATCGGCCACCCCTTCGGCATGACGGGTGCGCGCCTGGCCGGCCACATCCTGCTGGAAGGCCGGCGCCGCAAGGCCCGGGACGCGTCAGTCAAGTGGGGCGTGGTCACCATGTGCATCGCAGGTGGCATGGGCGCCGCAGGCCTGTTCGAAATTTACTGAATAAGCACCCCCTGAGCGGCTGGCGCCGCTTCCCCCTCTCTCGCTTCGCGGGAGGGGAACGACGCCCTTGCTGCGGGGCGGCCCTTGCTCGGCGTCCCTCGCTTGGGGCACGCCAATTTCAGGGCTGCAAACGGCTTACAACGCCACGGATTACTGGGGAATAGCAATGGATTTGCAATTTACGACTGAAGAACTGGCCTTCCGCGACGAGGTTCGCGGCTTCCTCAAGGACAAGCTGCCCGAGGACCTGTCGCACAAGGTCAAGAACGGCCTGCAACTGAGCAAGCAGGACATGGAGCGCTGGCACGCCATCCTCAACGAGCGCGGCTGGCTGGCCAACCACTGGCCCGAGCAGCACGGCGGCCCGGGCTGGAGCGCGGTGCAGAAATTCATCTTCGAGCATGAATGCGCACTGGCGGGCACGCCGCGCATCGTGCCCTTCGGGCTGAGCATGCTGGGCCCCGTCCTGATCAAGTACGGCAACGAGGCGCAGAAGGCCCACTGGCTGCCGCGCATCCTCAATGGCGCCGACTGGTGGTGCCAGGGCTATTCGGAGCCGGGTTCGGGTTCGGACCTGGCCTCGGTCAAGACGTCTGCCGTGCGCGATGGCGATCACTACATCGTCAACGGCCAGAAGACCTGGACCACGCTGGGCCAGCACGCCAACATGATCTTCTGCCTGGTGCGCACCAACCGCGAGGCCAAGGCGCAGCAGGGCATCAGCTTCCTGCTGGTGGACATGAACTCGCCCGGCGTGGAAGTGCGCCCCATCATCACGCTGGACGGCGAGCACGAGGTCAACGAAGTCTTCTTCACCGACGTCAAGGTGCCCGTGGAGAACCTGGTCGGCGAAGAGAACAAGGGCTGGACCTACGCCAAGTACCTGCTGACCTACGAGCGCACCAACATCGCGGGCGTGGGCTTCTCGGTGGCCGGCCTGGAAAAGCTCAAGGCCGTCGCCGGCCGCATGCTGCGCAACGGCAAGCCGCTGACGCAGGACCCGCTGTTCGCGGCCCGCCTGGCCAAGGTCGAGATCGACCTGGAGAACATGAAGACCACCAACCTGCGCGTGATCGCCGCCGTGGCCGGCGGCGGCGTGCCGGGCGCCGAAAGCTCCATGCTCAAGATCCGCGGCACCGAGATCCGCCAGGAAATCCTGTCCCTGGTACGCCGCGCCATGGGCCCCTACGCCGCGCCCTTCATCGAAGAGGCCCTGCAGGCCGGCTACGACCAGCCTGCCATCGGCGACACTGCAGCCGCCACGGCCGCCGCCGCGTACTTCAACTACCGCAAGCTGTCGATCTTCGGCGGCTCCAACGAAATCCAGAAGAACATCATCTCCAAGATGATCCTCGGCCTCTGATCCGGCAAGGAAAACGGAACATGAACTTCGAACACACCGAAGACCGCCGCATGCTGGCGGACAGCCTCAACCGCTTCGTCTCCGAGCAGTACGCCATCGAGGCGCGCAACCACGTCGCCTATGGCGAGGAAGGCCACAGCCCGCTGCTGTACGGGCAGTTCGCGGACATCGGCGCCATCGGCGCGCTGTTCCCCGAGGACGCTGGCGGCTTCGGCGGCCAGGGCTTCGACATCAGCGTGGTCTTCGAATGCCTGGGCCGCGGCCTGGTGGCCGAGCCGCTGCTGGGCGCCCTGGTCGTGGGCCAGGCCCTGATCGCGGCTGGCAGCGATGCGCAAAAGGAACAGCTGGCAGCCATCATCGGCGGCACGTCCATCGCGGCCCTGGCCCATGACGAGCCTGGCAGCCACTACGAGCTCAACAACGTCGCCACCACGGCCGTGCGCAGCGGCGACGGCTGGGTGCTGAACGGCGCCAAGGGCGTGGTCGCCTTCGGCGAGAAGGCCGACCTGCTGCTGGTCTCGGCCCGCACCTCGGGCAGCCAGTACGACGAGGCCGGCATCAGCCTGTTCCTGGTCCCCGGCAATGCCGCAGGCATCCAAAAGCGCGGCTACAACCGCATCGAGGGCGGCCGCGCCGCCGAGCTGGTGCTGGACAAGGTGCAGGTCGGCGCAGACGCCCTGCTGGGCGAAGAAGGCCAGGGCCTGTCCCTGCTGGAACGCATCAGCGGCTACGCCGTGCTGGCGCTGACCGCCGAGGCCGTGGGCGCCATGGACGTGGCCAAGGACCAGACGCTGGAGTACCTGCGCACGCGCAAGCAGTTCGGCGTGCCCATCGGCAGCTTCCAGGCCCTGCAGCACCGCATGGCCGACCTGCTGCTGGAAGTGGAGCAGGCGCGCTCGGCCGTGATCAACGCGGCCGCCGCCATTGCGGACGAAGACCGCGTGGCGCGCGAGAAGGCCCTGTCGGCCGCCAAGTACAGCATCGGCCGCATCGGCACCCTGGTGGCCGAGGAAAGCATCCAGATGCATGGCGGCATCGGCATGACCTGGGAACTGCCCCTGGCCCACTATGCCAAGCGCCTGGTCATGATCGACCACCAGTTCGGCGACGAGGACCACCATCTGTCGCGTTACATCGCACTCGGCTCGCAACACTGAGCCAAGGAAAGCCGCCATGACCGAAGCGAACCAAGTCCTGCTGACCCGCCGCGAAGGCGCCGTGCTGGTGCTGTCCAACAACAACGTGGCCGCGCGCAACGCGCTGTCGCCCGAGTTCTACGCGGCCGTCTCGGCGGCGCTCAAGAGCGCGGCGACCGACCCCACCGTGGGCGCCGTGGTGCTCACGGGCGAGGGCGGCCACTTCTGCGCGGGCGGCGACCTGCGCCAGCTGGCCAAGCGCCGCGAGCTGCCGGTGCAGGAGCGACGCGCCAAGCTCGAAGGCCTGCATGACCTGATCCGCAGCGTGCGCGACTTTCCCAAGCCCGTGATCGCCGCCGTCGAAGGCGCGGCGGCCGGCGCGGGCCTGTCGCTGGCCCTGGCCTGCGACATGCTGGTGGCGGCGAAGAACGCCGTGTTCTCGGTCGCCTACGTCAAGGTCGGCCTCACGCCCGATGGCGGCGCCACCGCCTTCCTGGCCGAGTTCGTCTCGCGCCAGGTGCTGACCGAGCTGTGCCTGACCGGCGAGCGCATCAGCGGCGAGCGCCTGCATGCCCTGGGCCCCGTCAACCGCCTGTCCGAACCGGGCCAGGCCCAGGCCGACGCCGTGGCGCTGGCCGCCCAGGTGGCCACCGGCCCCGACCAGGCCATGGCCCTGATCAAGGACCTGTGCCGCCAGGCGCCGCGCAACACGCTGGAAGAGCAGCTGGAGCTGGAGGCGCAGTACATGGTGCGCTCGCAGGAGAGCGAGGAATCGCGCGAAGGCATTGGCGCCTTCCTCGAAAAGCGCAGCGCCGACTTCACGAAATTGCGCAGCTGACACCGTTCAAGACCTAAAAGACTTCCCAAGGAGACAACGCACATGGCCGACAGCCACAACGATCAGAACCAGGACATCGACTTCCCGCTGGAGGGTGTGCGCGTGCTCGACCTCTCGCGCGTGTTCGCGGGGCCGCTGTGCGGCATGGTGCTGGCCGACTTCGGCGCCGAAGTGGTCAAGGTCGAGCACCCGGGCCGCGGCGACGACACGCGCGACTGGGGCCTGCGCATCGGCAAGACCGAGACCACCTACTACAACAGCATGAACCGCAACAAGCGGTCCATCACGCTGGACCTGCAGACCCCCGAGGGCGTGAAGATCGTCCACGACCTGCTGCCCCAGTTCGACGTGGTCATCCACAACTTCAAGACCGGCGGCGCCGAGAAGCTGGGCCTGGGCTACGAACAGCTCAAGGCCATCAAGCCCGGCATCATCTACTGCGCCGTGGCCGGCTACGACAGCAGCGGCCCCGAGGCCAAGCGCCCCGGCTACGACCTGGTCATCCAGGGCGAGGCGGGCCTCATGGCGCTCAACGGCGAGGCCGGCACGCCGCCGCTCAAGTTCGGCGTGGCCGTGGTCGATCTCATGACCGGCATGTACGCGGCCCAGGCCATCCTGGCCGCGCTGTTCCGCCGCGAGCGCACGGGCAAGGGCCGCCTCATCGAGATGGCGCTGTACGACAGCGGCATCATGATCACCGGCTACTACGGCCTGGACGCCATGCAGCTGGGCCACGACCCCGAGCGCTACGGCAATGCCCACCCCTCCATCGTTCCCTACGGCATGTACGAGGCGGCCGACGGCCCGCTGATCATCGCCGTGGGCAACAACGCCCAGTTCGACAAGTTCTGCCGCCAGGTGGTGATGCGCCCCGACATCGTCGAGGACGCGCGTTTCTCCACCAACGTCAACCGCGCCAAGAACCGCCTGGAGCTGGGCCCCATGCTCAAGGAACTGATCCGCTCCTTCCCGCGCGATCTGCTGCTGGAGCGCCTGACGGCCGCCGGCATCCCCTGCGGCCGCGTGGCCGGCCTGCACGAGGCCCTGACCAGCGAGCGCACGCGCCGTGGCGGCCTGCTGCGTGACATGCCCCACCCCGTGGTCGGCACCACGCCCGTGTTCGCGCCGCCCTACCGCCTGGACGGCCAGCGCCTGCCCATCCGCCATGCACCGCCCACGCTGGGCGAGGGCACGCGCGAGGTGCTGCACCGGCTGCTGAGCATGAGCGACGAGCAGCTGCAGCAGCTGCAGTCCAAGGGCGTGCTGACCCTGCCCGAGACCCCCGCGCAACAGGGATAAGAGGACCGATCACGCGACTGATTCCACGGGGGCCATTGATGCCCGGCTCCCGACCCGCCAGGTTTGCATGCCGCACCAAGACGGCACCCATAGACAGCAATACCCAGGAGACAAAACCATGAGCAACCAAGTCACACGCCGCGACATTCTTCAAGGGCTGGCCGCCATCGGCGGCACCAGCCTGCTGGCCACGGGTGCCACCAGCGCCCTCGCACAGGCCGGCAAGCCGGCAGCGTGGCCCACCAAGCCCATCCGCGTGGTCGTGCCCTTCAACGCGGGCGGCGCCACCGACATCATTGCGCGCACCATCGGCGAGGCCCTGGCCAGGCGCGTGGGCCAGCCCGTGGTCATCGACAACCGCGCGGGTGCGGCCGGCATCCTGGGCACGGACGCCGTGGTCAAGGCGCCCGCCGATGGCCACACCCTGCTGGTCTCGCTCAGCACCTCCATGCTGATCAACCAGTTCCTCTACACCAAGCTGCCCTACAACCCGCAAAAGGACATCGCCCTGATCACCCAGATCGCGGCGGCGCCCGTCACCCTGGTGGTCCATCCCTCGGTGCCGGCCAACAACATGAAGGAGCTGCTGGCCTATGTGAAGGCCAACAAGGGCAAGCTCTCGTACGGCTCCTGGGGCGTGGGCTCGTATGCCCACCTGGCCGGTGCCTACATGAGCAAGACCATGGACGCCGACATGACCCACGCCGCCTACAAGGGCGAGGCGCCCATGATCCAGGAGCTGATCGGCGGCCAGCTGCAGATGTGCTTTTCCAGCGCGCTCAACACCAAGCCCTTCATCGACTCGGGCAAGCTCAAGGCCATCGGCGTCACGGGCAAGGAGCGCATGGAAATCCTGCCCAAGCTGCCCACCATCCATGAGCAGGGCGTCACCGACGACGCATACGCCATCTACGGCTGGGTGGCCATGGGCGCACCGGCCGGCGTGCCCAAGGAGATCGTGGACCAGCTCTACGGCCACCTGCGCGAAATCGCCAAGGACCCCAAGGTGCTGGAGCGCACCGTGGGAGCAGGCTTCATGCCGCTGATGAACAGCCCGCAGGCCTTCCGCGAGAACTACCAGCGCGACATGCCCATCTGGAAGGCGCTGGTCGATGAGGCTGGCGCAAAGCTTGATTGATTTTTCCGGCCCGCAGCAGCGGGCCGCCACCGACGACTGCTGAGACAGCTTTGAGAGGAGACTTCATGTACACGCGCAATCCCGCATCCCCGGCACGCCCCACGCGGCGCAGCGTTCTGGCCCTGGCCGCAGCCCCGCTGCTGGCCGGCATGGCCGGCGGCGCCCTGGCCGAGACCGGCTGGCCCAGCAAGATGCTGCGGCTGGTCGTGCCCTTCCCGGCGGGCGGCCCCACCGACACGGCATCGCGCATCGTGGGCCAGAAGCTGGGCGAGCGTCTCAAGCAGACCGTGGTGGTGGAAAACCGCCCTGGCGCCTCCGGCTCCATCGCGGCCGTGCAGGTCGCCAAGAGCCCGGCCGACGGCTACACGCTGATGATGCTGGCCACGCCCACGCTGCTGGCGCCGCACCTGTACAAGAAGGCCGGCTACGACACCGTCAAGGACTTCACGCCCGTGGCCACGGTCTATGACCTGCCCATCGTCATCGTGGTCAACCCCACGCTGCTGCCCGACGTCACCGACCTCAAGAGCCTGATCGCCCACGCCAAGGCGCAGAAGGTCGCGCTCAACTACACCAGCTCGGGCGCCGGCAGCTTCGGCCACCTGAGCATGGAGCTGCTCAAGCAGATGGCCGCCTTCGACATGCAGCACGTGCCCTACAAGGGCGGCGTGCCCGCCATCACCGACACCATCGGCGGCCAGGTGCCCATCATGTATGCCGACCTCGTGGCCGCGCTGCCCCACATCCAGGCCGGCAAGCTGCGCGCCATCGCCGTGGGATCGCCCCAGCGCGTGGCCATGCTGCCCGACACCAAGACCATTGCCGAGCAGGGCATCAAGGGCTACGACGCCGTCTCCTGGGGCGGCCTGCTGGCGCCCAAGGGCACGCCTAAGGCCGTGGTCGACCGCATCGCCAGCGAAGTGCAGCAGATCCTGGCCGACAAGGACATCCAGGAAAAGCTGCTCAACGCAGGCGCCATCGCCGCATACCAGAATCCCGCCCAGCTGGGCCAGCGCATCCAGCAGGACTACACGCGCTGGGGCCAACTGATCCGCGACAAGGGCATTGCAGTGGAGTGACATCGACATGAAGACACGCATCACCGAACTCTTTGGCATCGAGCATCCCATCATCCAGGGTGGCATGCACCATGTGGGCCTGGCCGAGCTGGCCGCCGCCGTCTCCAACGCGGGCGGCCTGGGGCTGATCACGGGCCTGACCCAGCGCACGCCCGAGCTGCTGGCGCGCGAGATCGCGCGCTGCCGCGAGATGACGGACAAGCCCTTCGGCGTCAACCTGACCTTCCTGCCCTCGGTCAACCCGCCCGACTACCCGGGCTACGTCAAGGCCATCATCGAAGGCGGCGTCAAGGTCGTGGAGACGGCGGGCAACAACCCGCAGAAATGGCTGCCCGCGCTCAAGGAAGCCGGCATCAAGGTCATCCACAAGTGCACCTCGGTGCGCCATGCGCTCAAGGCCGAGGCCATCGGCTGCGACGCCATCAGCGTGGACGGCTTCGAATGCGGCGGCCATCCAGGCGAGGACGACATCCCCAATTTCATCCTGCTGCCGCGCGCGGCCGAAGAACTGAAGATTCCCTTCGTCGCCTCGGGCGGCATGGCCGACGGCCGCTCGCTGGTGGCTGCGCTGGCGCTGGGCGCCGAGGGCATCAACATGGGCACGCGCTTCATTGCCACGCAGGAAGCGCCCGTGCACGACAACGTCAAGCAGGCCATCGTCGCGGCCAGCGAGCTGGACACGCGCCTGGTCATGCGCCCGCTGCGCAACACCGAGCGCGTGCTGACCAACCCGGCCACCGAGCGCCTGCTGCAAAAGGAGCGCGAGCTGGGCGCGGCCATCACCTTTGCCGACATCGCGCCCGAGGTGGCCGGCGTCTATCCGCGCATCATGCATGACGGCGACATGGACGCAGGCGTCTGGTCCTGCGGCATGGTGGCCGGCCTGATCAACGACGTGCCCACGGTCCAGCAGCTGATCTCCGGCATCATGGACCAGGCCCATGCACTGATCAACGAGCGGTTGGCCGGCCTGGCCCGCTGACCGCCCATCTTCACAGGGCTTACGCAAACAGGATGCGACAACGTGCTGCGCCCCATGGCAAGCCGCTTGCCTTGTTCCTTCTTGCGTAGGTCGTACTTCAAAAACCAGGAAAGAGCTTTCTCATGAAAATCCTTGTACCCGTCAAACGTGTCGTGGACTACAACGTGAAGGTCCGCGTGAAGTCGGACGGCACGGGCGTGGACATCGCCAACGTCAAGATGAGCATGAACCCCTTTGACGAAATCGCCGTCGAAGAAGCCGTTCGCCTCAAGGAAAAGGGCGTGGCCACCGAAGTCATCGCCGTCTCCTGCGGCGTGGCCCAGTGCCAGGAAACCCTGCGCACGGCCATGGCCATCGGTGCCGACCGCGGCATCCTGGTGGAGACCACCGAGGAGCTGCAGCCCCTGGCCGTCGCCAAGCTGCTCAAGGCCCTGGTGGACAAGGAGCAGCCCGGCCTGATCATCCTGGGCAAGCAGGCCATCGACGACGACGCCAACCAGACCGGCCAGATGCTGGCGGCCCTGGCCGACCTGCCGCAGGCCACCTTCGCCTCCAAGGTCGAAGTCGCTGGCGACAAGGTCAACGTGACCCGTGAAGTGGACGGCGGCCTGGAAACCCTGGCCCTGAGCCTGCCGGCCGTCATCACCACCGATCTGCGCCTGAACGAGCCGCGCTACGTCACGCTGCCCAACATCATGAAGGCCAAGAAAAAGCAGCTGGACACCGTCAAGCCTGAAGAGCTGGGCGTCGATGTCGCCCCGCGCCTGAAGACGCTCAAGGTGGCCGAGCCCGCCAAGCGCGGCGCCGGTGTCAAGGTGCCGGACGTTGCCACGCTGGTGTCCAAGCTCAAGAACGAAGCCAAAGTGATCTAAGGAAGACAGCGACATGACATCCCTCGTTATTGCAGAACACGACAACGCTTCCATCAAGAGCGCCACGCTCAACACCGTCACTGCGGCCCTGGCCTGCGGCGGCGACGTGCATGTGCTGGTGGCGGGCGAGAATGCCGGCGCCGCTGCGCAGGCCGCTGCCCAGATCGCTGGCGTTGCCAAGGTCATCCACGCCGACGGCGCCAGCCTGAAGGACGGCCTGGCCGAGAACATTGCGGCGCAAGTGCTGGCGATTGCTTCGAACTACAGCCACATCCTGTTCCCCGCCACCGCCAGCGGCAAGAACGCCGCGCCGCGCGTGGCTGCCAAGCTGGACGTGGCCCAGATCAGCGACATCACCAAGGTGGACAGCGCCGATACCTTCGAGCGCCCCATCTACGCTGGCAACGCCATTGCCACGGTGCAAAGCAGCGACAAGATCAAGGTCATCACCGTGCGCGGCACGGGCTTTGACGCAGCGGCCGCCACGGGCGGCAGCGCCCAGGTGGAGCAGCTGGCAGCCGCTGGCGACAACGGCAAGAGCAGCTTCGTGGGCCGCGAGGTCACCAAGAACGACCGCCCGGAACTGACGGCCGCCAAGATCATCGTCTCCGGTGGCCGTGCGCTGGGCAGCAGCGAGAAGTTCAACGAAGTCATGACCCCGCTGGCCGACAAGCTGGGCGCCGCCATCGGTGCCAGCCGCGCTGCGGTGGACGCAGGCTATGCGCCCAACGACCTGCAGGTCGGCCAGACTGGCAAGATCGTGGCGCCCCAGCTGTACATTGCGGCCGGTATTTCCGGCGCCATCCAGCACTTGGCCGGCATGAAGGACTCCAAGGTGATCGTGGCGATCAACAAGGACCCCGAGGCACCGATCTTCTCGGTGGCCGACTACGGCCTGGAGGCCGACCTGTTCCAGGCCGTGCCCGAGCTGGTGCAGTCGCTGTAGGAACGCAAGGCACCGCACCGGGAGGCGGTGCCAACGGGCCCGGGTGAAGCATCCGGGCCCTGGCCAGAGCGGCACACAAGGCATGTGCCCCGGCCCCACCTGGTTCAGAGATGCAGGAGACAGATATGCAGATTTCCATTGGCCGCCGCAGCCTTGCGCTTGCGGCTGTTGTCTTTGTGGCCACCACGGGCGCCAGCGCACCGGCATGGGCCCAGGCCAGCGACTTTCCCACGCGCCCGATCACGCTGATCGTGCCCTTCCCCGCAGGCGGCTCCACCGACCGCCACATGCGCACCCTGGCCGACATCGCGGGCAAGCAGCTGGGCCAGACCATCATCGTGGAGAACAAGCCCGGCGCGGGCGGCACGCTGGGCCCGGGCAACATGTCCCGCACGGCCAAGCCCGATGGCTACACCATCACCCAGTTCCCCATGTCCATGCTGCGCATGGCGCACATGCAAAAGACGGCCTGGAACCCGGTCACGGACTTCACCTACATCATCGGCGTCTCGGGCTACACCTTCGGCTTCACGGTGCGCTCGGACTCGCCCTACAAGAGCTTCAACGAATACATTGCCGCCGCGCGCAAGAGCCCCGGCAAGATAGAGTACGGCTCCACCGGCATAGGCTCCTCGCCCCACCTGCTGATGGAGGAACTGGCCGAGAACGCCAAGGTCACGCTCAACCACGTGCCCTTCAAGGGCAACGCCGACCTGCAGCAGGCCCTGCTGGGCGGCCACGTGGCCGCGCAAAGCGATGCCTCGGGCTGGGACACCTATGTGGATGGCGGCCAGATGCGCCTGCTCATGACCTTCGGCGAAAAGCGCACCCAGCGCTGGCCCGATGTGCCCACGGCCAAGGAGCTGGGCTATGGCGTGGTCTCCACCTCGCCCTACGGACTGGCCGGCCCCAAGGGCATGGACCCGGCCGTGGTGCGCAAGCTGCACGACGCCTTCAAGAAAGCCATGGATGACCCGCGCCACATCGAGGTGCTCAAGCAGCTGAACCAGGACGCCTGGTACCGCTCCGGCGCCGACTATGCACAGTGGGTGCGCGAGGCCTATGCCAAGGACAAGGTCCTGATCGACCGCCTGGGCCTGGCCGCCAAGTAGGCCTGTCCTCCAATGCGCCCGCAGGGCCAGGGGGCTGGCGGGCGCAGTCCGCTTGAGATTCGTGAATTCGTGAAACGGAGTCCCTCATGACTGTCTCCCTGCCTTCGCCCGATGCGCCCTTCACCACGCTGGCCGAGCTGATCCGCAGCCACGCGCGCCAGCAGCCCGCCCATGCCGCGCTGCGCGACGACCAGCAGACGCTGAGCTACGCGCAGCTTGACGCCCTCATGGACCGCGTGGCCGCCGCGCTGCAGCGCGACGGCGTGCAGCCTGGCCAGGCGATTGCCATCTGCGCGTTGAACTCGGTGCGCTATGCCGCCCTGTTCCTGGGCGCCTTGCGCGCGGGCGTGGTGGTTGCGCCGCTGGCGCCGTCCTCCACGGCCGACAGCCTGGCCTCCATGCTGCGCGATGCCCAGGAGCGCCACCTGTTCCTCGACAAGGCGGCCCAGGACCTGGTGCCTGCCGACGGCGCCCTGCAATGCATCTCGCTGGACGGCGCCGCGCCCGGCCGGGCCTTTGACGACTGGCTGGCGCCCGAAGGCGCGCAGCCCGCGCCCGTGAGCGTGGAGCCGGCCGCGCCGTTCAACATCATCTATTCCTCGGGCACCACGGGCACCCCCAAGGGCATCGTGCAGTCGCACGGCATGCGCTGGGCCCACATCAACCGGGGCAGCGTCTACGGCTATGGCCCCGAGGGCACGACGCTGCTGGCCACGCCGCTGTATTCCAACACCACGCTGGTGGTGTTCTTCCCCACGCTGGGCAGCGGCGGCTGCGTGGTGGTGATGCCCAAATTCGACGCGGCCCGCTACCTGCAGCTGGCCCAGCAGCACCGCGTCACCCACACCATGCTGGTGCCCGTGCAGTACCAGCGCATCATGGCGCTGCCGCAGTTCGGCGAGCATGACCTGTCCAGCTTCCGCGCCAAGTTCTGCACCAGCGCGCCGTTCCGGGCCGAGCTCAAGGCCGACGTGGTGGCGCGCTGGCCCGGCAGCCTGACCGAGTTCTACGGCATGACCGAAGGCGGCGGCACCTGCATCCTCGAAGCCCATCTGCACCCGGACAAGCTGCACACCGTGGGCAAGCCCGCCGAGGGCCATGACATCCGCCTCATCGACGAGGACGGCCGCGAGGTCGCCCCGGGCGCGGATGGCGAGGTCGTGGGCCATTCGGCCAGCATGATGACCGGCTATCACGGCCAGCCTGCCAAGACGCGCGAGGCCGAATGGTTCGACCCCACGGGCAAGCGCTTCATCCGCACGGGCGACGTGGGCCGCTTCGATGCCGATGGATTCCTCACCCTGTTCGACCGCCGCAAGGACATGATCATCAGCGGCGGCTTCAACATCTACCCCAGCGACCTGGAGACCCAGCTGCGCGCCCACCCGGCCGTGGACGACGTGGCCGTGGTCGGCGTGCCCTCCGAGCAATGGGGCGAGACGCCCGTGGCCTACGTGGTGTCGCGCGCGGGGCAGCCGGCCCTGCCCGAGGACATCATGGGCTGGTACAACCAGCGGGCCGGCAAGACCCAGCGCCTGGCGGACCTGCGCTTCATTGCCGAGCTGCCGCGCAGCGCCATCGGCAAGGTGCTCAAGCGCGAGCTGCGCGACCAGTACGCGACGGGGCGCTGAACCGGCGGATGCTTTCTCCAAACGATGTCCACCAAGAGGTACACCCCATGAGCAACGACACCACGATGTCCGAGGTCCGCCGCCAGGTGACGGCCGAGGAATGGCAGACCCGCATCGAGCTGGCCGCCGCCTACCGGCTGGTCGCCCACTTCGGCTGGGACGACCTGATCTTCACCCACATCTCGGCGCGCGTGCCGGGCCAGCCCGACCAGTTCCTGATCAACCCCTACGGCATGCTGTTCGACGAGATCACGGCCTCCAGCCTGGTCAAGGTCGATCACGAGGGCCGGCCGCTGATGGAGACCGAGTACGACGTCAACCCGGCCGGCTTCGTCATCCACAGCGCCATCCACGACGGCCGTCCCGAGGTGCAGTGCGTGCTGCACACGCACACGCGCTACGGCGTGGCCGTCTCGGCGCAGAAGGAAGGGCTGCTGCCCATCTCGCAGCAGTCCATCTTCCCGCTGGCGCGCCTGGCCTACCACGACTACGAAGGCGTGGCCCTGCGCGACGACGAGAAGCCGCGCCTGGTCGATGACCTGGGCGCCAGCAACTTCCTCATCCTGCGCAACCACGGCCTGCTGACCTGCGGCCGCAACGTGGCCGAGGCCGTGCTGGCCATGTACACGCTGGAGTCGGCCTGCCGCATCCAGATCCTGGCGCAGTCGGGCGGCGGCGAGCTCACGCGCATCCCGCAGGACATCATTGCCGATGCGGTCAACCAGTCGCGCCAGGTCACCAAGGGCAAGGGCGCAGGCCTGGCCTGGCCCGGCCTGCTGCGCCGCCTGGACCGCATAGACCCTTCTTACAAGGACTGAAGGAAACCATGGGAATTCTGGTCAATATCCACCCGAGCATGGGCGCGCCCATCGTCGACTCGCTGCGCGCGCTGGCGCCCGGCGTGCAGGTCTGGGGCCACCGCGAGGAGGCGCCGGCCGACGCGGTCGAGGCCATGCTCGCCTGGAGCCTCAAGCCGGGCGTGCTGCCGGCCTATCCGGGCCTGAAGCTGCTGTGCGCACCCAGCGCGGGCGTGGACAAGCTGCTGGCCGTGCCTGATCTGCCGGCCGGCCTGCCCGTGGCGCGCACGGTCGATCCGCAGCAGCATGTGGAGATCGCACAGTACGTGGTCGGCACCGCGCTGCGCCACACGCGCGAACTGGACCTGTTCGCGCGCCAGCAGCAGGCCGGCGACTGGCTGCGCCGCCCCGTGCGCGCCAGCGCAGACTGCCGCGTGGGCATCCTGGGCCTGGGCGAGGTCGGCCGCTTCGTGGCCGGCGCCATGCAGGCCATCGGCTACCCCGTCGTAGGCTGGAGCCGCAGCGCCAAGAGCATTGCAGGCCTGGCCACGCACAGCGGTGCCGAAGGTCTGAAGCAGCTGCTGTCCACCAGCGACATCCTGGTCTGCGCCTTGCCGCTCACGCCCGAGACGCGCGACCTGCTGGACCGCCGAACCCTGTCCCTGCTGCCGCGTGGCGCCTACTTCATCAACGTGGGGCGCGGCGAACAGGTGGTGGAAGACGACCTGCTGGCCCTGCTCGACGAAGACCACCTGGCCGGCGCCGCGCTGGACGTGCTGCGCGACGAACCGCCCCAGCCCGGCAACAAGGTCTGGGGCCATCCCAAGGCCTTTGTCACGCCGCACATCGCGGCCCAGGCCTCGGCCGACACCGTGGCCCGCCAGTGCCTGGAGAACCTGCGCCGCCTGCGCGCAGGCGAGCCGCTGCTCAACCTTGTGGATGTGGCGCGGGGGTATTGAGCCTTGTTTTCCATCCGACGCTGCGCTGTTGCGTGGCGTTTTTTCATCGCCGGGCCGCCCCAAGATGAAAAGCGGCCCCCTTGGGGGGCAGCGGACCTTGCGCAGCAAGGGTAGCGTGGGGGCCATTTTTCAACTGAGAAGAACCCAGAGACACCATGCCTTCGACTTCCCGCCGCGGCTTTTTGCAATCGACCGCTGCCGCCGCTGCAGCAGCCACCACCGTGCTGGCCCCCTCGGCCTGGGCCCAGAGCCCCTGGCCCTCCAAGCCCATCCGCATCATCGTTCCGTACACGGCAGGCGGCTTCACCGACCAGATGGCGCGCCTGCTGCAGGTCGGCCTGCAAAAGGCCCTGGGCCAGCCCGTCATCGTGGAGAACAAGCCCGGCGCCAACAGCATCATCGGCGTAGACCAGATCGCCAAGGCCGCGCCGGACGGGCACACCTTCGGCGTGGTCATCGCGGCCTATGCGGCCAACACCACGCTCTATCCCAAGCTGCCCTACAACCCGAAGAAGGACCTGGTCGGCGTCTCGCTCATGGGCGTCTCGCCCCTGGTCGCTGCCGTGGCCATGAACGCGCCCTTCAAGACCACGCCCGAGCTGATCGCCTATGCCAAGGCCAATCCCGGCAAGGTGGGCTTCGGCTCCTCGGGCAGCGGCTCCAGCGCCCACCTGACCACCGAGCTGATGAAGCTGCTCACCAGGACGGACATGGTCCACGTGCCCTACAAGGGCGCCGCGCCTGCGCTGGCCGACCTCATGGGCGGCCAGATCCCGCTGTTCCTGGACCCGCCGCCCAACCTCATCCAGCCCGCCAAGGCCGGCCGCATCCGCCTCATCGGCGTGGCCAGCGACAAGCGCCTGGCCGCGCTGCCCGACGTGCCCACCTTCGTGGAGCAGGGCTACGACGGCCTGCTGGGCAGCACCTGGGCGGCCATGATCGCGCCGGCCGGCGTGCCGCGCGAGATCGTGCAGCGCATGTCCGCCGAGGTGTCGCGCATCATCCGCAGTGCCGAGGTGTCGCAGCGGCTGGAGCAGGTGATGGGGACGTTTGCGGAGGGGTCCACGCCTGAGGAGTGCGATCGGTTCATTGCTGCCGAGACGGAGAAGTGGGGGAGGGTGATTCGGGAGGCGAAGGTGACGGTGGACTAGGTTTTGCTGGTCCGTTGATCCTTTTGTTCGTCGGTCTGTTTTTCTGTTTTTGCCCCTGCCGTGTGGTTGTTTTTCGAGGCCGGGGTTCGGCCCGGCGGCCGACCTACTTTCTTATCGCGCGATAAGAAAGTAGGCAAAGAAGCGCGCCCGGTACGACTCACACTCATAGGTGACACATCAGTACAAGGACATGGGTAACAGATCCAAGCTTGGCAGCTGGAGCCAACAGCAGCCAAGGAGCGATCACCATGCCCTGGAAGGAGTGCGCACCCATGGACGAGAAACTGCTCTTCATAGCCGACCACCTGCGCGGTGGTGCGCCGCTGAGCGAGCTGTGCAGGCGCTACGGCATCAGCCGCAAGACGGCCTACAAGTGGGTTGAGCGTTACCGCCAACTGGGCATGGATGGATTGCAAGAACGCAGTCGCAGGCCCCACGGGAACAATCAGGCGATCAGCTATGCACAGCGCCGGGCCATCATTGAGCTGCGCACGCAGCAAAGGTCACAGATGGGGCCCAAGAAGCTGCACGCTTTGCTCCTGCAGCGTTGGGGCCCACAGGAGACACCCAGCAAAACCACCATCTACAACGTGCTGAAGGCTGAGGGGCTTGTTTGCAGCAGGCGTGTACGCAGACGCTCGGTGCCTACGGCCCAGCCCTTGCGAACGAGCAAGCAGCCCAATGGGGTGTGGAGTGCAGACTACAAAGGCCAGTTCAAGACAGCCGATGGTCACTGGTGCTATCCATTGACCATCATGGACCACGCCAGCCGCTATTTGCTGGCCGTGCACGTCTACGACAGCCCCAACTACGAGGATGCCAAACGCAGCTTCGAACGTAAGCGGTCATCCAACTACGTCTTCCCACAGAGCGCTTGAGAGGGGAAGCTACGTGTCCATGTAGAACAAGGTGGACACGTATGTCAGAGATCGACGCAGAAGTGGTACGGCGCCTGGTCACGGGTCGCAAGAACGATGGACGGGCCGTGTACGACCCGCAGGCCAAGGCAGAGGTGGTGCGGGCGTGCCTGAAGCCGGGTGTGTCGGTGGCGCGCATGGCGCTGCAATGCGGCATCAACGCCAACTTGCTGCGCCGCTGGATCACCCAGAGCATGGGTGCAGACATGAAGGCAAGTCGGGCCAGCATGCCGACCGTGGCCATGGCCAGCACCAGTGCTTTTGTCCCGCTGCGGCTGGCGGCCCCCGAGGTGTCCTCCGTCACCGCTGCGCAGATCAAGGCACGCCTGCACGCCCGACTGCCTAATGGGGTGGAGATCGACCTCAGCGAAACAGGCCCAGGCGAGTGGTTGCCCGTCATTGAACTTCTGGGGCGCCTGCCATGTTCCGACTCGACGACACGCTGACGGTGTACCTGCACCGCCCGGCCATCGACTTCCGAACGGGCATCAACGGTCTGGCCATCCTGGTGGAGCAAGCCCTGGGCATGAACCCGTTCGCGGCGGCGGTGTACGTGTTCAGCAACCGCCAGCGCAACCGGGTGAAGATCCTGGTCTGGGAGCGCAACGGCTTCTGGTTGTTGATGAAGCGCCTGGAGCAAGACCGCTTCATCTGGCCGGACGAGGCGGTGGTGCCGACGCTGACGGTGGAGCAACTGCACTGGTTGCTTGATGGCATTGATCTGGCGGTCACACAGCGACATCCACAGCGGTTCTACGAGCGCGTTGCGTGAGGCTGGTGCTGCCGAAATGAGCAAGGCCACTGCTGAGAATATTTGCCGCAAAATCCCCAGCACAAGGAACCGCCTGAGCGACAAGCAGATCGAAGCAGGCGATGGTTCACATGCCCACCGCCGAAGAATTTGCAGCCTTGCAAAAGGCGCTGGCCCAAGCCACCCAGACCAGCGAATCGCTCGCTGGTGAGCTGCGCATCACGCGCGCCGAGCGCGACCTGCTCAAGGAGCAGCTCAACAAGTTCAAGCGCCAGTTGTTCGCCGCCAAGAGCGAGGCCAGCGCCGGCCACCAGAAGGACATGTTCTTCAACGAGGCCGAGGCGCTTGGATCGGCAACCCAGCCGGCCCAGGAAGAAACCGAGGCCGACGACAACACCGTCGAGGTCCCCGCCCACAAACGGACCAAGCGCGGGCGCAAGCCGCTGGACCCGGCGCTGCCGCGCGAGGTGGTGCGCCACGAACTGCCCGAATCCGAGCGCGTATGCCCGCACGACGGTGCCGTGTTGCGGGAGATTGGCGTGGAGGCCAGCGAGCAGCTCGACATCATTCCGCAACAAGTGCGCGTGATCCGCCACGAGCGGGTCAAGTACGCCTGCCCGTGCTGCGATGGCACGCTGCGTCTGGCGGCCAAGCCCGAGCAAGTCATCCCCAAGGGGCTGTTCAGCGAAGGCCTGCTGGCCTGGGTGATCACCTCCAAGTACGTGGACGGCCTGCCGCTGTACCGCCAGGCGGCCTTGCTGGGGCGCTTTGGCGGCAGCGACCTCTCGCGCAACACCATGGCCGCCAGCGTGGTGCGGGTGGGCCAGGCGGTGCAGCCCGTCATCAACCTGCTGCGCGACCGGGTGCTGGACGCCCCGCTGATCTTCGGTGACGAAACCGAGATCCAGGTGCTCAAGGAGGCTGGGCGCAGCGCCCAGTCCAAGAGCTACATGTGGGCGCAGATGACCGATGGCTCTGGCGCCAGCGGCACGGGTCCGCCCATACGCTTGTTCGCCTACTCACCCTCACGCAGCACCGAAGCGGCGCAGCGTCTGTACGTCGGCGTGCGCGAGGGCGGCGTGCTGATGAGCGACGGCTACGAGGTCTACAACAAAATCGCCTTGGCCAACAAGCTCGTGCACATTGGGTGTTGGGCGCATTGCCGACGTTACTTCAATGACGCGCTGCAGGCGCTGCCCAAAGCGAACCGGGGGCCTGAGCAATTGGCGGCCAGATTCATCGCGCTGATCGGCACGCTCTACCGCGTGGAGGCACTGGCCAAAGAACAACGGCTGGATGTGAATGCGCTGCTGCAAAGCCGCCAGACCCACAGTGTGCCGGTGCTGCAAGAGATCCAGGCCTTGCTGCTGGCCAATGTTCATGCGGTGCTGCCGGGCAGCTTGCTGGGCAAGGCGCTGCACTACCTGTCCTCGCAGTGGGTCAAGCTGGAGCGCTTCGTCACCAGCGGCCATTACCCCATCGACAACAACGGCTGTGAGAATTCGATCCGTCCGTTTGTCATCGGCAGACGCAACTGGCTCTTCGCCGACACCGTGGCCGGCGCCAACGCGAGCGCCAACCTGTACTCGTTGCTGGAGACCTGCAAGGTCAACGGCGTCGATGGGTACCAGTACCTGAGGGCGCTGCTGGTGGCGCTTCCTCGGGCCAGGACCGTTGAGGACTACGAGGCCTTGCTGCCCTGGCGACTGGTGCGGTGATCCACCGCCTGACGGTTCGAGGCGCGAGATGGCTCAGTGCAAATCGGCCGCAGCACCACAGCACTTCTTGAACTTCGCCCCGCTCCCACAAGGGCACGGATCATTGCGCCCCACCTTGGGCTGCATCGACTTGGCCACTTCCCGCTGATAGACAGCGAGCCGAAGTGGCAGCCAGTGAGCGTGCATGTCCAGAACAGCCGGCGGGATTTGTTGAGCCAGCTCCGATCGCATGGCCGGTGTTCGGGTGAGTTCGTCCTGGTCCACGGAATAGTCGTCTTCGCCCAGCAGGGCAATGGGTCTGAACCAAGCTTGCCCTTGAGGAGTGGACAGCAACGGTTGCCAGTCCTTCCAGCAAAGCCTCATCCCCTGGACAAAGCCATACGCCCACGATTCTGCGTCGTCGTATTCACGCTCGTCACCGTCGTAGGCCATCGTTGACCAGCACGGGCTGATCTCCCGGGGATCATCCCCCAGGCCGGCAATGATGGTGTTGAAGTGGCGCATGACCAAGCCCAGCATGTGGTTCAGCTCTTCGATGGAACCCATCGGAGGCATCATCTCCTTGGTACCCCAGATCTTGGGCAGCCATTGCTTGGGATGCACGGTCGTCGGCCCGACCGCAATGGCGTGCAAGAACCCATCGACCATGTCCATGGTCATGCCTTCTTCCGTGTCAATGCCGAACAGCAGAAAGTGGTCGAGTTCTTCGAACTCTTCCTCGGACAAGGGAGCAAATGGGTCTGTCATCAACTGAATATGAAATGCGGCGCTGACCCAGATTCTCGCGCGTCGCAGACCGCACCACGCAGAGAGAACATTCATTGCCGCAACGGGCATCCGAGTGCAAGGGCGTGGTCAATAGAGCGCTTACCTTCGAACAGGTGTTTCGGCAATACGGACTGCCCGAGCGCATACGCAGTGACAACGGTCCGCCATTCGCGACTACTGGCGTGGCGGGCCTGTCACGCCTGGCGATATGGTGGATAAGGCTGGGCATCAGGCCGGAGCGCATCGAGAGGGGCAAGCCACAGCAAAACGGTCGCCACGAGCGGATGCACCGCACGCTCAAGCATGCCCTGGGCAAAGAGCCTGCGGCGGACAAAGCGGCATTGCAGATGCAGCTCGATGCCTTTGTGGAGCACTACAACCAGCAGCGCCCGCATGAGGCCTTGCAGCAAAGCATGCCGGCCCAGCATTACAGCGACTCGGCCAGGCCATACCCCTCAAAGCTACCGGAGCTGCAGTACCCGAAGCATTGGGAACGAGTTCGAGTCAGCCACAACGGCCTGATTTACTGGCGAGCGCTGCGGGTCTACATCGGCTACCTGCTGGCGGGGCAGTGGATCGGGATGCAGGAGGTGGCCGCTGGCCAGTGGGATGTGTATCTGGGGCCGGTGCGACTGGGCTGCTTCAACGAAGAGGATGTGCGAGGACCCCAGAAGGACTATGTGAGCTTGAAGTGTTACCCATGTCTGTGAGCTGAGTTGTTACCCATGTCCTTGACACGTACACCCCGAATGTCCGCGACCCCTTCGCTTCGCTACGGGCGACCTGCGTTGGGCGGGATGCGGGGTGTGCCGCAGAACTCACTCCTTGCGCCTGCGGCGCAATCCGTTCAAACAACTGCGGCAAGTCAGATGACGAAGCAAGCCTGTCCTTCGGCAGGCTTGCCACCCCGCATCCCGCCCAACGCAGGCGTGGGCAGAAGGGGGAGGCTGAAGGACAGCCAACAGCCAAAAATACAAACAGCCGATGCGCATTGGTGCGCTCGGCTGTTTTCATGGAGTTTGGTGCGGCGTCAGGGTTCGGGCCTGGCGGTGTTGCGCAGGACGTGGATTTCGTCGTCCATGGAGGTGGCCAGCCGTTCGGCGCTGTGCTGAATGGTGCGCAAGGCGCTGATCACCACATCCGGATCGCGCAGGCCTTCTGGCGTCTGCAGCCATGACTGCGCGAGCTGGGATAGTGCAGAGACCTCGTTGCAGCCTGATTGAACCATGGCGTTCATCTCGGCGACGGCCAGGGTCAGTTGCGTGGTCCTGGCGCTGCTGGGTCGGACTTCCTGCTTCATGGCATGGCCCTCCATGTGAATGTGAGGGCGCTCTGAATCATTGGCGCTGTATGCATGGTTCCGTGCTCCTTTGAGAGACTTGAAACCACCAATCCGCGTTCTTACGCGCAGACAGGTGGACGGGATGTTAAGAACACGCTCAAAGCCGTGCGGACGCCCTTGCGGGTAGCCCCATCCCGTCCATAACCGTAGGGACGTGGGCGTACACCCACGATCCGGCAATGCAGATGTGACAAGGCCTCGTTAACGGGGAGGCCGCACCGCTTTGAGAAAAGGTGTTCTTACGCACCAGCCCCTGTACTGGGGGCCACTCGGAATGATAGAGGCTTTGAATGAAAGCGAGGCCAAAGTCCCAGGCCGAGCGCAGCGACCGCCACTACGCAGGTTGCCCGCAGCGAAGCGGAGGGTCGCGGACATTCGGCTGCCGGGCCGAGACCCGGCCTCGAAAAGAACCCCCCCGGCAGGGGCAAAAACAATCAAGCAGCCCCCACCCTCCACCGCCTCCTGGGCGCCCTCAACGCATGCCTTTCCCGATAGGCCGCAGGCGCCATCCCCACATACCGCAAGAACACCCGCCGAAAGGCCGAGGCATCCCCATACCCGCAGGCCAGCGCCACGGACGGCACGCTCTCCAGCGTGATCTCCAGCAGCACCCGGGCCCGCGCGCAGCGCAGGCGGTGCAGGTGGTCCAGCGGGCTGTGGCCCAGTTCCTGCTGGAAGTGGCGCAGCAGGGTGCGCGGGCTGGTGGATGCCGCGTCCGCGAGGGCCTGCAGGTCATAGGGCTGCTCCACGCGCGCCTCCAGCCAGGCGATGGCATGGGCCAGCACGCTGTTGCGCGTGGCGGGAATGCGGCGGTCCTGCAGGGCGGCGCGGGTGGCGCGTTCGCGCTGGGCATCGGGCTGCAGCACGGCGGCCAGCGCTGCGGCCAGGTCGTCGCCGAAGGCATGGCGTGTGAGCGCGACGGCCATGGGTGCCAGGGCCTCGGGGTGGGAGGCGCTGAGCCAGGGCCTGTCGTCCACGAAGGGTTGGCCCTCGGCCAGTTCGATGCCCGGGAAGTCCAGGCCGAAGCCGCCCATGAAATACCAGGGCAGGGCCACAAGCCGGCCCTTGCAGCGGCCGCCCGCTGCCGCAAACCAGGCGGCGCTGCCCAGCGTGCAGACGGCCAGGCCCTGGTCGAAGGCTGTGGTGATGCGGCGCACGAGGGCCGGATGCGCGGCGACGATGTCGCGGATGGATGGGATGTCGGGGCAGTGCAGCGCGCTCACGAAGACGGCCTGCGCGGGCCCTTCGGCTGCCGCGCCTTCGGTCGCATGCGGCATGGCGGGCAGGGGCCGGCCCTGGCCGTCGACCCAGCGCCAGCCAAAGCGTGGCGCGCGCCGGCCCAGGCGCAGGCTGGCGACCAGGTTGGCGCTGCGCAGCATCTCCACCAGGTGCGCGGCGTGGCCGATGGCGCTGTGCTCCAGGCAGGGCAACTCGATGATGAAGGCTCGGGGCATGGCGGTTCTGGCTCCTCGAATGGCGATTTTGACGTGCCCGTCATACGTGCTTCACTTTTAGCATGGCTGCTTGTGCCACTTTCCAGGACCACGAAGATGCTCCACACCAGCGCCGAGACAAAGCCTTCCTCCTCCCCGCGCACAGGCCTGCGCTCCATCGCCCTGGCCGGGCTGCTGGCCTGCGGCCTGCCACTGGCGGCCAGCGCCCAGGGGCTCGATGCACAGGGCCTGGCGGCCCTGGATACCGCCATCCAGCCGCTGGCGCCCAAGATGGTGGAGTGGCGCCGCGACATCCACCAGCACCCCGAACTGTCGGGCCAGGAAGAACGCACGGCCAAGCTGGTGGCCGATCACCTGCGCCGCCTGGGCATGGAGGTGCAGACCGGCGTGGGCGGCACGGGCGTGGTGGGCGTGCTGCGCGGCAGCCAGCCCGGCAAGACCGTGGCGCTGCGTGCCGACATGGATGCGCTGCCCGTGGCCGAGAAGACCGGCCTGCCCTTTGCCTCCAAGGCCAAGGCCCAGTACATGGGCAAGGAGGTTTCGGTCATGCATGCCTGCGGGCACGATGCCCACGTGGCCATGCTCATGGGCGCGGCCGAGGCGCTGGCCGGCATGCGCGCGAAGCTGCCCGGCACGGTGAAGTTCATCTTCCAGCCCGCCGAGGAAGGCGCCCCGGTGGAGGCCGATGCCCACGGCCATGTGCCCAGCTTCGGTGCCAAGGCCATGGTGGAGGCCGGCGTGCTCAAGGACGTGCAGGCCATCTACGGCCTGCACATCACGGCCAACCTGCCCTCGGGCATGGTGGGCTATCGCAGCGGGCCGCTGATGGCTGGTTCGGACAGTCTGAGCATCCAGGTCGAGGGCCGGGGCGGCCATGGCTCGTCGCCGTGGAATGCGGTCGATCCCATCGTCGCGGCCAGCCAGGTGGTGCTGGGCCTGCAGACCGTGGTCAGCCGCCAGCTCAACATCAGCCTGGAGCCGGCCGTGCTGACGATTGGCTCCATCCAGGGCGGCACGCGCTACAACATCATCCCGGACAACGTGGAGATGCAGGGCACGCTGCGCACCTTCGACGAGGACATGCGCCAGGAGGCACACAAGCGCATCACCGCCACGGCCGAGCAGATCGCGGCCTCCAGCGGCGCCAAGGCCAAGGTGCGCTTCGGCCCCGTGGCCTATCCGGTGACCACCAACCCTGCCGCACTGACCGAGGCCTCGCTGCCCGCGCTCAAGCTGGCCATGGGCGGCAAGGCCATGGTGATTCCCAAGGTCAGCGGCTCCGAGGATTTCTCGGAGTTCCAGAAGGTGGTGCCGGGCTTCTTCTACTTCCTGGGCGCGCCGCCGGCAGGCCAGGATTTCGCCAAGGCGCCGTCCAACCACTCGCCGCTTTTCGACATCGACGAGAAGCAACTGCCCACGGGCGCGCGCTCACTGGCCGCGCTGGCCGTGGACTATCTGCAGCGCAACCCATAGTTGTTGGACTCCCCCTGAGCGGCGGACGCCGCTTCCCGTTGCACGGCACTCCCTCTCTCGCTACGCGGGAGGGGGACGGCACCCGCGCTGCGGGGCGGCGCGGCCGGCGTAGGCCCTTGCTCGGTGTCCCTGGCTTGAGATCGAGTCCGTGCGAACCGCGTCGGCTTTATTTGGCGCTGGCGATTGCCGATGGGCCTTTCCACCACCGGGCGATGGCGAGCCGGAACGGCAGCAGCAGCGCCACGCCCAGCACCAGCTTCACGCCCAGGTCGCCCAGCGCCCAGGTCACCCAGGGCTCGGCGGCGCCTGCGAAGGCGATGCTCCAGAACAGGAAGGTGTCCAGGCAGGCGGCCAGCAGCGTGGCCACCAGGGGGGCACGCCACCAGCGGCCCGCACGCAGGCGGTGGAACACACCGATGTCCAGCCACTGCGAGGCAATGAAGGCCGCGCCCGAGGCAAGCGCGATGCGCGGCGGCGCCAGCACCAGCGAGGCGGCCACGGCCACGGCAAAGCCCACCCAGGCCACGCGCCGGGCCTGCTGCGGGCCGAAGCTGCGGTTGACCAGCTCGCTCACCAGGAAGGCGAACGGATAGGTGATGGCGCCCCAGGTCAGCCAGTCGTTGATGGCGTACTGCACCAGGATGTTGGACGACAGCACCACCACGCCCATGGCAGCGATGGCGGCCAGCAGCTGGGTGCGCGAGGGGGCGACGCAACGGGGCGGGCGCGGTGTCATGCTGCGCCACCGGAGCCGCGTGCACCCGACGAGGGCAGGGGCAGCCCGAGGATGGCGCAGGCCACGGCCTCGCCCACCTTGACGCCATCCACGCCGGCCGACAGGATGCCGCCCGCGTAGCTGGCGCCTTCGCCGGCCGGGTACAGGCCGCGCGTGTTCAGGCTGTGGAAGTCCGCGCCGCGCTCGATCTTCACGGGCGAGGAGGTGCGCGTTTCCACGCCGGTGAGCACGGCGTCGTGCATGTCGTAGCCGCGGATCTTCTTGCCGAAGGCGGGCAGGGCCTCGCGCATGGCCTCGATGGCGTAGGCCGGCAGCACGTGGTGCAGGTTGGTCAGCGTGATGCCGGGCTGGTAGGAGGGCTCGACCTCGCCCAGCGCGGCCGATTCCTTGCCGGCGATGAAGTCGCCCACCAGTTGGCCCGGCGCGTTGTAGTTGCGCCCGCCCAGCAGGTAGGCCTTGGTCTCCAGCTGGCGCTGCAGCACGATGCCCGACAGCGGGTGCAGCTCGCCGTCCTTGAGGTTTTCCACACCATGGGTCTTGCCGTCGAAGGCCCAGGCAAAGCTCTTGGCATCGCGCGGATAGTCGGAGGGGTCGATGGCGCAGACCATGCCGGCGTTGGCATTGCGCTCGGCGCGCGAGTACTGGCTCATGCCGTTGGTGACCACGCGCTCGGGCTCGCTGGTGGCCGCCACCACGGTGCCGCCCGGGCACATGCAAAAGCTGTAGACCGCGCGCCCGTTGCTGGCGTGGTGCACCAGCTTGTAGTCGGCCGCGCCCAGCAGCGGGTGGCCGGCATGCCTGCCCCAGCGCGCCCGGTCGATCAGGCCCTGCGGATGCTCGATGCGAAAGCCTACCGAGAACGGCTTGGCCTCCATGTGCACGCCGCGTTCGTAGAACATGGCGAAGGTGTCGCGCGAGCTGTGGCCCAGGGCCATCACGGCATGGTCGGTCTCCAGCCACTGGCGCTCGCCGCTGTCCTGGTCCAGCACCTCCAGGGCGGTGAGACGGCGGTCCTCGCCCTCGCCCTCGATGCGCATGTCACACACGCGCTGGCCGAAGCGGATCTCGCCGCCCAGGCGGATGATTTCCTCGCGGATGCCCTCGACCACCTTCACCAGCTTGAAGGTGCCGATATGCGGGTGCGCGGCATAGAGGATCTCGGGCGGTGCGCCGTGGGTGACGAACTCCTGCATCACCTTGCGGCCCAGGTGGCGCGGGTCCTTGATCTGGCTGTAGAGCTTGCCGTCGGAGAAGGTGCCTGCGCCGCCTTCGCCGAACTGCACATTGGACTCGGGCACCAGCTCGCGCTTGCGCCACAGGCCCCAGGTGTCCTGGGTGCGCTCGCGCACCGAGCGGCCGCGCTCGATCACGATGGGCCTGAAGCCCATCTGTGCCAGCACCAGGGCCGCAAAGATGCCGCAGGGCCCGAAGCCCACCACCACGGGCCGGCGCTGCAGGTCGGCAGGCGCCTGGCCCACGGCATGCCAGCGCATGTCGGGCGTCGGGTTCACATGGGCATGGCTGGAGAACTGCTCCAGCAGTGCGGCTTCCTGGCTCTCGTCGGCCAGCGTCAGGTCGACGATGTAGACGGCCAGCAGCTCGGCCTTGCGCGCATCGAAGCTGCGCTTGTGCACGTGCACGGAGGCAATGGCCTCCTCGGCAATGCCCAACTGGCGCGCGGCCAGGGCGCGCAGCGGCTCCAGGGGCAGATATTCGGTGTGGCTGTCGGGGTGGTATTGCACCGCCGACAGGGGCAGTTTCAGTTCAGAGACGCGGATCATGGCTTGTACCTATCAAGCAGAGGGCCGGCGATGGTAAGCCAAAGCGCCAGGCGGCACATTCCGCCATGGCCACGCCCTTGGGGCACGCTCGGGTTCGCAGGTGGCGCACAGGTTTCCGGCCGGCACGCCTGGAATGCGGGAAGACCTGTGGCGGGAAGCATCCGGCCGACGGGCGCATGGCCCGGGCAACTGCACTGGCGTGATTGGCGTTATCTCCCTGGCCAATGGGGCGACGGAAAAAACGAATGCCATATTAATGGCATGCTAATCAATTAGGAGTGGTCTGATTTTTTCCAGAAAAATTAGATATTTCCTAGGATGAAAATCCCATTGTCAAAAAAAGTGTATTGGCGATAGCGGTGATTTCGCTGATCATCTGCTCGCGCTGTCAGTGGGCTATGGGCATTGCCATTGGCAGTGGAGATTTTGCAAGAGAGGGTTGCCGGCAAAGAATGCCTGCCATGTGCCGGCAATGGAGTTCAACCAGATGGACAGGCTGGCGACAGTACCCGGTGCGTGGGGCGGCTGGCTATGCAATATGAAGAAATCAATGGGAGGCGCCGCGCTTTGCGGTGCGCTGGGCGTCATTGTCTGCGGTTGGGGAGCAGTGGGGGAAGTCCGGTCTGAGGTGGTTTCCAGGGTCACGGCCCTGCCAGATTCCGCCACGCGGGTGAACATGGGTGACGGTGGCCGCGTGCAGGTCACGCCGGCCCAGGTCACAGACGGTGTTTCATACAACGGCTTCAGCCAGTTCGATGTGGGCAAGGCTGGACTTACCTTCTTGAATGAGGGGGTCAAGGCGCGGACCATCGTGGCGGAGGTTTTTTCCGCTGCGCCCTCGCATATCACAGGAACCATCGATGTCAATGGCCCCCGCGCCAATCTGATTTTTGCGAATCAGAACGGCATCCGCGTCAATGGAGGCAGCTTCGTCAATTTCGGCAGCGTTGCCCTGACCACGGGCGCCGTGACGCTGCGCGATCAATTGCAGCCTTCTGGCTATGTCCAGCGGCTGGTGGATGTCCATACGAAGCAAGGCGAGATCGTGATTGGCGAGCAGGGGGTCACCGGCAATCTGATCCGTCTGGAGATGATTGCCAAGAGCATTGCCCTGCAGGGTGCCGTCACCAACGAGTTCTCATCATCAAGTGCCCTGGTCCGCATGGTGGCCGGGGAATCCACGGCCCAGTTCGATACGGCGGCGTCGCCCACGGACAACTTGACGCCATGGGTCTACTACGAGGGAGGGAAGGCGCGCAGCACCGCATTGGCGGTGGACCTGAATGCGGACTCCAAGGTCACCTCCGGGCGTATCGAGATTCTGGTGACCGACCAGGGCGCCGGCGTGCGCAACCAGGGGCAGATGGTGGCTTCCGCGGGGGATTTCCGGCTGACCAGCACGGGCCAACTGGAGCAGATTGGAGGCAAGGTGCAGGCCCAGGGCCAGGTGGACATACGTTCCCAGGAAATCGTGCTCAGCTCGCGTGGGGAAGAAAGCAGCCTGCTGGCGGCGGGCAGCCGCGTCCGGCTCCAGGCCGACGGATCCATCCGCAACCTGGGTGGCGAGATATCCGGCCAGCAGGGCGTCGGCGACGCAGAGGATGCCCATGCCGTCGTGCTCAAGGCCGGCGGCGACATAGAGCACCGGACGCCCGTCGGGGCCAGCAAGACCGCGCTGATTTTCGGCAAGGAAGGCTCCGTGTTCCTGGACAGCGGGCGGGGCCTGGACTCCGTCAACGCGCGCATTGTCTCCAACAGCGATCTGTTCATCCGAGGTGCTGCGGATGTGCGCAATGAAAGCGTGCACATTGCGGGGGCAGGCCAGAGCGACTGGCAGTCGCACAGCGTCTTCAAGCGCAGAAAAGGCTACAGCGTGGACATGGGCGAGCTGGCCGATCCTGCCAACCAGGCCTACTGGGTGGCGCAAGGCAATGTGAAGGTCACGGCGCGCAACTTCTCCAACCTGGGCGGCCATGTGTTCTCCAACCAGGGCGGCATCAAGATAGAGGCGCAAGAGAGCGTCGTGACCAAGGCGCACAGCATTGGCGGGTTCGAGTACCGGCAAAGCTGCTTCCTGTTCGTCTGCAGGCGCACAGCTTCCTCCAATGAGGCGCTGGTGGGCGGGCAGATCATGGGCGCCGAATCGGTCGATATACGTGCTGGCGGGAAGATCCTCAACGATGCCGGCCAGGTCTACGCAGGCAAGGGAATGACCCTGGAGGCTCCCGAGATCATCGCGCGAGGACGCCCCGTGCATACCGTCATCCTGCGCGACAAGGGGCTCAAGGCGCTGTTCGGCGACACCTGGGCCAGGATCTATGCCACGGACCTGGGCGGCAGCTACACCGTCCAGCAAGGACGGCTGGTTCTCAAGGGGCTGGCATACCAGGACGGCGGGGTGTTGCAAGCCTCCGAAGGCGTGGACGGCGCCATCGACGTGATTCGCAAGCCTTCCCGCGATGCGGTGCGCATCGAGGACCACCTCGGCATCTTCTGGTGGTGAACCGCATGAGCCACTGGATCTCCGCTGCGGGCATCTGCGCGCTGGCCCTCAGTCCGATGCTCGTCCATGCACAGCCTGTGTCTGCGCGCGACCCCAACGACCAGATCATCCGCGAACAGCAGGAAAAACTGCGCGAGGAAATGCTGCGCCGCTCCGCACCCGCCAGCATTGAATTCGAGCAACCCGCTGCCGCAGCCGCAGGCATGGAAGACCGATTCCCCGAAGGCCTGCAGCCCCAGGGACCGGCCTTTCCCATTCATACCATCAGGCAAGATGGCATGGCGTTGCTGCCGGAGGCTGTCTTTGCCAGGGTCACCGCGCCCTTTGTCGGCCGCTCGATCGGGGTCGAACACATCAACGTGCTGCTGGAGCGGGTCAACCGGGCCCTGATCGCGGCGGGCTACACCACCTCGCGTGCCTACGTGGGCAACCAGAGCCTGCAGGAGGGCGTGCTGTCCCTTACCATCGTGCCGGGCCGCATCGAGCAATTGCTGTTCAACGGCACCCCTGTCGGTCCTGGCGACGATCAGGCTCCGGGCGTGCATCTGGCCCTTGCCATGAAGCAGGGCGACGTGCTGCGCCTGCGCGACATCGAGCAGTCGGTGGACCAGTTCAACCGCCTCAGGCGCAACAACGTGCAGGTGCAGATCCGCCCGGGCACGCAGCCGGGCGGCTCCATCGTCGAGTTCGTCAACCGGGCGGGCCAGGCCGCGCGTTACAACGTCTCGCTGGACAATCAGGGCGCGGCCGCCACCGGCCGCCTTCGCGTGCAGCTGGGCCTGGATGCCGGCAATGTGCTGGGCCTGATGGAGTCGCTGGGCGCCGGCCTGACCACCAGCACGGAAACCAACGCCCTGTATGGCACCTTCTCCGTGCCCCTGGGCTATGCCACGCTGTCGGCAATGGCTTCCGTCTCGGAATACCAGAACCTCATTGGCGACACCGCCCTGGTCCACGGCACATCGAAGACCTACACGCTGTCGCTGAGCCGCCTGCTGCAGCGCGACCAGAACAGCAAGACGGCCATGGACCTGAGCTTCTCGCACCGCAAGTCCGAGCGTTCCGTCAACAACATCTCGCTCAGCCCGCAGACCCAGGCCGTGCTGCGCCTGGGCATCAACCGCCTCACGCGCTTTCAGGCCGGCGAGGGGCTGGGCCAGTGGACGGTGGATGCGGGCATCTCGCGCGGCATGCCCTGGCTGGACACCAACCGCGACCCGGCCGACCTGCCCCGGGAGGCCGCCCGCTACCGGTTCACCAAGCTGGAGCTGTCGGCATCGGTGGAGCGGCCGTTGGGCAGCCTCCTGACCTGGCGCTCGCGTGCGTTGGGCCAATGGAGCCGGCATCCGTTGTACTCGTCCGAGCAGATCTTCGCCGGAGGCGTGGGCAGCGTGCGCGGATTTCCCGAATCGTCCGTTGGCGGCGACAAGGGCATGGTCTGGCGCAATGAATGGGCGTTGCAGCGGCCGCCTCAGATCCTGGGCGGGCAGATCCGCTACGAGCCTTACCTGTTTGTGGATGCGGCGCGGCTGTCCACCGTTGCAGACAGCCGCTCACATGCCCTGGCCAGCGCGGGAGGCGGGCTGCGCATCGCCTTCGCGGGCGGCTTCGCCGAGTTGATCGCGGGCAAGCCGTTGCGCACACCCAGTGAAATGCCCAAGCCCGGCTGGCGTGTCAATGCCAGCCTGGCCTACCAGTTCTAGCGCTGTACCGCCCGCACAGGCGCACCGGCAGCAAGACAGCAGCAACACAGAGACAGACAAGACAGAGCAATGAAGAGGGAGCCCAGCATGCATGCACCGACCATGAGCCAGCACAACCAACAGTCCTCCCCTGTGCCCGAGGAACCGAGAACCGCGTACCGCGCCCCTCGGTGGGCCCGGCGCACAGCGGCGTTCATGGCCGCTGTTTTCTGGCTGACTCAACTGCAACTGGTCATGGTCGGCACCGCGCAGGCCCAGCCGCAGCCGCCGGCCGGGGCCATCGCAGGCCCATTCGGCGGGCCCATTGCCGACCCGCGCGCGCCGATGGCCTTCCAGCCGGGCATCCAGTCGCTGCCGGGTGGTGGTGCCCTGGTCAACATCACGGCGCCCAATGCGGCCGGAACCTCGCTCAACCAGTACGAGCGCTTCGATGTGCCAACGTCCGGTGTCGTTCTCAACAACAGCCTCATCGGTGGCACGCCGTTGCTGGGCGGCACGGCGGCTGCCAATCCCAATCTGTCTGGCGGGCGCGCGGCCAACACCATCGTCAACGAGGTCACCGTCACCGGAACACCCAGCCAGATGCGGGGCACGGTGGAAGTCTTCGGAACGCCCGCCACCGTCATCATCGCCAACCCCAACGGCATCACCTGCGATGGTTGTGGCGTGGTCAATACGCCCAGGCTTACCCTGAGCACGGGCCGGCCCACCTGGCTGGATGCCGGGGGGATGGGCAGCACGTTCCAGGATGCAAAAAAACAGGGCTTCGACGTGACCGGTGGCCGCATCGAAGTGCGCGGCTCGGGCATCGAAGGCACGGTGGGACAGCTGGACCTGATCGGCGAGATGCTGAGCATCGACGCTCCCCTGCGCGCCCACTACCTGAACCAGGACATCTCCAGCATCAACCTGACGGCAGGCAAGACGCCTGCCATGCCGGGCTCCGCGCGTGCCGCTTCCGAATCGCCGCAGTCCCCGCAGACCCCGGCTCCAGCGCAGTCGGGCCGGGCTCTGGCCATCGATGCCACGGCCCTCGGTGCCATGACCGCAGGCCAGATCCGTGTCATTTCCACCGATGCCGGCATGGGCGTCAACCTGCAGGGCCCGCTTCTGGCCTACCAGCGCGACGTGGAGATCCAGAGCGCCGGCCGCGTCAGCACGGGTTCCCTGGCATCGGCACGGGACATCCGCATCGACAGCGATGGCTATGTCAGCGTTGCTGGAGAAGTCTCTGCGGGCAAGCAACTGCAGGTCAGCGGCCGCGATGGCATGCAGTTCAACGGACCCGTTCAGGCGCAGGGCGACATCCGGCTGCAAAGCGCGCAGGGCGGCATCGCCGTGAGCGGCGATCTCGTGACCGCCGGCAGCCTGCAGGCGCGTGCGGGTGGCGACCTGCAGATGGGTTCTGGCGCAAGCACCGTGCAGGTTGCGGGCGCCACCACACTGGGTGGCAAAAACGTCCACCAGACCGGCAAGCTGCTGGTGGGTGGCGACCTGGCCATCGACGCGGGCGAAGGTGCGTCCCTGGGCGGCGTCACCGCAGTCGCGGGCAGCCTGGACATGCGGGCCGGCCAAGGTGCGTTGCTGTCGGGGCAGTTGCAGGTCAACCGCAGCGCCAAGGTTTCGGCCGACACCATCGACGTCACGGGACGCAGCGTCGTTGGCGAGAACTTCCAGCTCGACGGTGTTCGATCGGTTGGCCTCATCGGCAGTGCCCAGGTGGGCCAGTCGCTGAGCATGAAGGCGGGCACCGTGGGCATCAACGGTGACATCTCGGCCGGCGAGACCAATGTGGACGCCAGCAGGGTCGATCTCGGCAGCGCGGAAAAAGGCCTGTCCATCGGCGGCGACCTGAACCTGCGCGTCGGCGACTCCCTGCATGCGCGTGGCGATGTCAGTGTCACGGGCAGCGCGAATCTTTCCAGCGGGGGCGACGCCCGGTTCGACGGCGCCATCACTGCCGGGCGCGACCTGGGCCTGAGCGCGGGTGGCGACCTGACCATGGCCGGCCCGGTCACATCGGGCGGCAAGGCCAGCTTCAATGCCGCAGGCAACCTCACGGCGCACGGCGACATCCTTGCGGGCGGCGGCATCACGGGCAAGGCGGGCGGGGACATCCGCCTGGGCGGGCAGGTGGGCTCGGCCGGTTCCCAGCAATGGAGTGCGGGCGGCGACTTCTCCGCCGACAAGGGCATGGAGGCTGCGGGCCTGTCCGTCGAGGGCCGCAACATCCGCATCGCCGGCGATGTGCTGTCCCAGGGCGCCGTCAACATGAAGGCAGGCCAGAAGCTCCAGCTGGGAGGCGACTTGCGCTCAGCAGGCAGCACCACCCTGAGCGCCGGCGCCGAAGGCATCACCGCCAAGTCCATCCTCACCAACGAAGACCTCGACATCCGCAGCCAGGGCAACATCTCCCTGGAGCAGGCGCAGGCCGCGCGCGACGTGCGCCTGGAATCCTCGACGGGCAGCATTGCAACGGGCAACCTGCTGGCCGGGCGCGATGCCGGCGTGACTGCGGCGGGCAATGTGCTCGTCGATGGAACACTGCATGCCGGGCGCGATGCGCGCATTGCCGCCAAGGGTGATACCACCGTGCGCGGCGATGCCTATGCCGGGCGCGACGTGGCGCTGTCAGGCAGCTCCATCAGCCTGGACAAGGGCCTGCAGGCCGGCGGCGATCTGCGCCTGGAAGCGGGTGACGGCGGCATCGCCAGCCGGGGCCAGCTGGTCGCCAACCGGGGCATCACCGCCCTGTCCACAGGCCAGATCGACGTCCAGGGGCCCGTGCTTTCCGGCGAGAACCTGCAACTGCGCGCAGGCCGTGACATCACGGTGGCGGGCGACATCGCGGCCATGGGCACCATGGACATCCGGTCGGCACAGGCCCTCAAGGCCGAACGCCTGCAGGCTGGCGCCGATCTTGACGTTGCGGCCGCATCCGTCCACACCCGCAGCGTGCTGGCGCAGGGCCAGGCCACGCTGCGCGCCGACGATGCCTTGCGCATCCAGGGCGACCTGATGGGCGCCGGCATCGACGCCACGGCGCGCACGGGCGCCATCTCGGTCACCGGCACGGTGGCCACGCCGGGGGCGCTGAGCCTCAAGGCCGGCACCGATGCCGAGGCCGGCAAGGTGGTGGCCGGCACGGCCGACGGCCAGGCTGCCGTGATCGACGCGGGCGGCAACATCCGCCTGCAAAGCCTGGAGACCGGCGGCGCCTACCAGGCCCGCGCGGGAGGCAGCCACGAGGTGGCAGGCGCGGCCACCGTCCAGGGACCGGCCGACATCGCCGCTGGCGCGGACATCACCGTGGGTGCAGATGCAGCCTTCGGCCAGGGCCTGGCCGCGAATGCCGGCGGACGCATTGCCGTGGCCGGCGACACCCTGGTGCTGGGCGATGCACGCCTGCAAAGCGGTGCGGGCCAAAGCTACGGCGAGACTTCGGGCGGCAAGGCGGGCGGGCAGATGCGCGTCACCGGCAGGCTCGATGCCAGCGCCGGCCAGGGCTTCGCCGTGGGCAAGGAGCTGCGCGTCAACGACGGCATGGACATCAAGGCCAAGGCCGGTGCCATCGACGTGGGCGGCGGCCTTGCCACGCTGGGCGATGCGCGCCTGCAGGGCTCGGACGGCGTGCGCGTGGGCGGCGACCTGCAACTGCGCAAGGGTGAGCTTGCCAGCTCCGGCGGCGCCATCGCCATCGCAGGCAAGGTCTCTGCCGAACAGGACCTGGGACTGAAGTCCCGGGGTGACATTGCCATTGGCGGTACCACCGTCGCGCAAGGCCGGCTCACCGCCCGTAGCGAGGCTGGCAGCATCGGCTTTGGCGGCAACCTCGACGTGGCCGGCGACTTCGACGCCCATGCGGCGCAGAACCTGGGCTTTGAAGGCAACAGCCTCTTCCTGGGCGAGGCCCGGCTCAAGGCGGACAACGGTGCCATCCGCAACCGGGGCGACATGACCTTCGCCAAGGCGGTGGACATCGACACCGGCGGCGATCTCTCCAACGAAGGCCTGATCCAGTCGCAGCAGGACATCTCCATCCGTGCGCGCAACATCGACAGCAACCTGGCCAGGGCCGGCGGCATCGTCACACCGGGCCAACTCACCGTCCAGGCCGGGGGCGCCACGCGCCTGGGCAGCCAGGGCAAACTCAGCGCCGGGCAGGACATGGCGCTGCAGGCGGCCGGCGGCACCAGCAGCCAGGGCACCATCCAGGCGGGTGGCAAGCTCACCCACACCGGCACCCTGTCGAGCAGCGGCAGCGTCGTGGCCGACGACATCACCATCGACGGCGCGCTGGGCAACCAGGGCGGCAGCGTCTATGCCCAGGGCAGCCTGGGCGTCTCGGGCAGCACCAGCAACAGCGGCAACATTGCCGCCAGCACCATCACCATGGCCGCCGTGGACAACAGCGGCCAGATCGGTGCGCAGGGCATCTCACTGGGCGCCACCGGCAACTCGGGCAGCATCTCCGGCTCCAGCGTGGGCATAGATGGCAGCCTGAGCAACAGCGGCAGCATAGGCGCCAGCGGCTCGCTCGGCGTCTATGGCGGCTCCATCTCCAACAGCGGCTCCCTGGCGGGCGGCGACGTCACCCTCAGCGGCAGCAGCATAGGCAACGATGGACAGATCCAGTCCTCGGGCTCCCTGAGCATCTCGGGCGGCAGCTTCGACAACGGGCTGACCGAATCGCGCAGCTGCGTCTCGGCCAGCGGCTGCGGCGCGGGCTCCGCCCCCGAAGACTGGCGCTACAGCCAGAACCCGGGCGCCGTGCATGCGGGCGGCGCGCTCACCGTCAACGTCGGCAGCATGACCAACAAGGGCGTGGTCAGCGCAGGCAGCAGCGTCAATATCCAGGGCAGCCTCAACAACACGCGCAGCGTCAACGACCCCTACACTTCCGCAGGCGCCAGTGGTGGCGCCAGCACCGGCATCATCTCGGCCGGTGGCGACCTCACCATCTCGGGCCCCTCCGTGCAGAACGCGGGCGGGCAGATGCAGGCAGGCGGCGCCGTCAACATCACATCGGCCGGTGCCTTCAGCAATGGCGCCCCTGCCGAAGGGGTGACCGGCCAGATCCAGGGCAGCAGCGTCACCATCAACGCCGCCAGCATCGACAACCAGGGCACGCTGCTGGCCAAGAGCGGCGATGCGAAGCTCACCGCCAGCGCCGGCGGCATTGCCAACACCGGCACGGTGGCCGCCAGCGGTGGCCTGCAACTGCAGGCCAGCGGCGCGGTCAGCAACGGCGACGGTGCCAACCTGCTGGGCCAGGACATCCGCATCAAGGGCTCGGGTTTCAGCAACCAGGGCACGGTCTATGGCCAGGGCGGCGCGCCCGGCGAGATCGACATCAACACCACGGGCGGCTTCAGCAACAGCGGCGGCACCCTTGTCGCGGGCGGCAAGCTCAACATCCAGTCTGGCGGCTACAGCAACAGCGGCGGCACCGTGGGCAGCCTGGGCGACGTCACCCTCACCATGGCCGGCGCCTATGGAGCCACCGGCAACGAACTGCTGGCCCTGGGCCACCTTCAGCTCAACGTGGGCGGCATCAACGTGGGCGCCTCGGAAAGCTGGTCCTATGGCGGCAACTCCGTGGCCTGGACCGGCACCCTGCACAACCAGGGCAGCGTCGCCATCGCCGGCAGCGCCAAAGGCAGCATCCACAACGAAGCCACGGGCACCCGCAGCGGCAGTGGCGAGCCCGATGTGCGCGACGGCACCTACGAGGTGCCCGACTACCCGGCCGCGCTGGCCGACCTCAAGGAAGTGCGCGTCGTCGGCTACACCGACGTGGCGCAGCGCGCGCAGCTGTACATCGGCGGCGGCTTCGACGGCTCGCTGGTCAATGAGGCCTCGGACGCCAGCGTGGGTGGCGGCAGCATCGAGCAGCGCAAGAAGAACCAGACCATCACCTGGGAGGGCAAGAACGCCGACGGGGACATCGTCACCGTCGAAGGCCTGGCCCGCAGCGTGCCGCGCCTGAACACCGGCAGCGGCAGCTCCACCATCACTCTGGTCGGGCCCGATACCGGCACCATCGTCGGCGATGCCATCACCATCAATGGCGGCACCATCACCGTACGGCCCGGCATTGATCCCGCCACGGGCCTGCCCCTGGTCGTGGAAGCCCGCAACCGCGAGGTCAAGCCCGGCGACGTGGCCAAGGGCCCCGACGGCCAGGCCGTCAAGGGCGACGTCAAGACCGGCGATGCCGGCAAGGCCGACGCGCCCAGGGAATTCAAGGTCCTGGGCGGCGACCCCGGCAGCATCGGCGCCGGCGACACCAAGGGCCAGGGCAGCGATATCAAGGGCCCGGGCGACGAAGGCCTGCCGCCCCGGACCTCCAGGCCGCTGGACCTCTCGCGCCCTGAACTGGCCACGCCCGAAGGCGGCGTGGCCGCCCTGCTGGGTGGCGGCAAGAGCGTGGCCTGGCCCGACTGGAAGCAGATGCAGATCGTGCCCGGCGGCATCAGCGCCAACGACCTGGAACTCAACCTCAACGGCCAGTTCATCAACCGGGGCCAGCTCGAAGTCACCAACAACCTGGCCATACGCGCCGCCGAAGGCATAGACAACTTCGGCGCCAGCATTCGCGCGGGCGGCTACACCAGCCTCAGCGGCGGTGGCCTCGACAACAGGGACGGCAGGATAGAGACCGGCACCCTGCTGACCTCCCTCAAGGGCGACATCGACAACAGCCGCGGCAGCATCGTCGCGCATGACGGCGGCTACCTGCAGGCCAGCGGCAATATCGCCGCCACCGATGGCCGCTTCGTCAGCGACGCGGGCAAGATCGTGCTGGACGCGGGCGGCAACATCGACCTGGTCGCCAGCAAGGTCGAGGGCAAGAAGGGCGCGGGCCTGTATGCCGACGGCGACATCCGCCTGGGCGCCACCGCCAAGGCCGAAAGCACGCACAAGAAAGAGGACCAGATCCTCGTCACCCATCACTACGACGCGGACAACAACCTCACGGACCCCGAGATCCGCATCAAGATCGGCGAAACCCAGCGGCGCACCGACACCCTGACCCACACCGGCACCACCATCGACGGCGGCGAAGGCGGCGTCACGCTGCGGGCCAAGGGCGACGTGGTGGCCCTGGGCTCGCACATCAAGGCCGGTGAGGACGTTCTGGTGCAAGGCGCCAGCGTGCGCGTCGAAGCCCTGGTGGACAAGTCCAGCAGCCTGGAGGAAGAGCACCGCAAGAACTACGACCATGCGCTGTTCCAGCGCAGCGAATCCCTGTCGGGCGGAGAAATAGAGGCAGGCCGCAACCTGAGCATCGTGGCGAACGGCAAGGCCGACGCCGGCAAGGGCGACATCACCCTCAAGGGCGCCACCGTCACCGCCAAGGGCGACGCCAGCCTCATCGCCAGCCGCGACGTCAACCTGCAGGACATGCAGACCGAGCACGGCCGCTTCGAGGAAACCTACAGCAAGAAAAGCGGCTTCCTGAGCAAGAAGAGCACGCACACCGTGGAGGAAGGCGCCAGCAGCCTCAGCGAAGGCAGCGTGCTCGGTGCCAACAACATCTACCTGCAGGCCGGGCGCGACATCAGTGTGACCGGCTCGCACGTGGTGGGCCAGGGCGATGTGGGCCTGGTGGCCGGGCGCGACGTGCAACTGCTGGCGGGCCAGGACAGCGCCGCCGCCACCAGCCACAGCGAAACCAAGAAATCGGGCCTGTTCAGCGGCGGCGGCTTCGGCATCACGCTGGGCTCCAAGTCCGTCACCATCGACCGCAGCAACGAAAGCGTGCGCGCGGCCGGCTCCAGCGTGCAGGCGCAGGGCGGCAACGCCTCCATCGTGGCGGGCAACCAGTACCGCCAGACGGGCTCGGCCGTGCTGGCGCAGGGCGATGTGAACATCGTCGGCAAAAGCGTGGAGATCAACGAGGCGCGCGAGCTGGAGCGCGACAAGTTCGAGATGCGGGCCAAACAGAGCGGGCTGAGCGTCAGCATCAGCAACCCCGTGGTCAATGTCGTGCAAGGCGGCGAGACGGTCGCCCGCATTGCCGGGGCGACCGGCAAGACCAGCGATGCCCGGATGCAGGCCCTGGGTGCGGCCGCTGCCGGCATGGCGGCCTATGAAACCTATGGCAAGGCCAGCCAGCTCATCGCAGACCCCAGCAGTGCCACCAGCGTAGGCATCAGCCTCAGCCTGGGCAAAAGCTCCAGCCGCAGCACCAGCGAATACCAGGTCAACAGCGCCGTAGGCTCCCTGGTCAAGGCCGACGGCAACGTCAGCATCACGGCCACCCAGGGTGACGTCCACGTGCGCGGCAGCAGCGTGGAAGCCGGCAAGGACGTACGCCTGGCTGCGGACAAGGGCAACATCGTCCTGGAAGCGGCAGAAAACCGCTTTGCCGAGCAAAACAGCCAAAGCAGCAGCTCGGCCAGCGTGGGCGTGGCCTTCACCCTGGGCAGCAAGAACGGCTTCAGCGTCAATGTGGGGCTCAGCCAGGGCAAGGGCAGTGGCAGCGGTGAAAGCCTCAGCCACACCAACACCCACATCAAGGCAGGCGGCACGGCCAGCGTGCAAAGCGGCGGCGACACCACGCTCAAGGGCGCCACCATCGTGGCCGACACGGTCAAGGCCGACATAGGCGGCAACCTCGCCATCGAAAGCCTGCAGGACAAGAGCACCTACAACGAGAAAAGCAGCAGCGCCGGCCTCAACGTCAGCCTGTGCGTGCCTCCCCTGTGCTACGGCCCCTCCAGCGTGGGCGGCAGCGCCGGGCGCACGCGCATCGACAGCGACTACCAGAGCGTGGTCGAGCAAAGCGGCATCCGCGCTGGCGACGGTGGCTTTGACGTCAAGGTCAAGGGCGACACCACGCTCAAGGGCGGCGCCATCACCAGCACCCAGGTGGCGATGGACGACGGCAAGAACCGCTTTGAAACGGGCGGCAAGCTGACCACCAGCGACATTGAAAACCACGCGGCCTATGACGCCAGCGGCTGGAGCGCAGGCGGCAGCGTGGGCTTCCAGGCAGGCGACCAGAGCACAGCCAAGACGGAAGAACAAAAAAAGGCCGCACTCGACACAGGCAAGGGCCTGACGGGCGGCAGTGCCGGCGTGGGCAGCGACAGCGGCAATGCCAGCAGCACCACCAAGGCAGGCATCAGCGGCGTGGCGGGTGACAGCGGTGCGCGCACGGGGGACAAGGAGACGGGCCTCAAGCCCATCTTCGACAAGGACAAGGTGCGCGAGAACGTCAATGCGCAGATCGAGATCACGCGGGAGTTTGGCAAGCAAGGCAGCGCAGCATGGGGCAACTACGCCACCAGGCAATATGCCGAAGCACTGAAGAACCAGGATGCTGAAGCGGCAGAGTGCTGGGGACCCAGCGGCGCATGCCGTGCCGTCGGCCATGCGCTGATTGGCGGCGCGACAGGCGGCGTGGGCGGTGCGGCCGCTGGCGGGTTTACCTCACTGACGGCGCCGCAGGCACAGGCCCTGCTGCGGGGAGCTGGCTTGCCGGAGCCCGTGGTGGATGCTCTGGTGCAAGGCTATGCGCTGGGTGCTGGCGCCGGAATTGGCGGTGCACCCGGTGCTGCAGCCGGCGCTAATGAAGCGTCAAACAACGCGGTGGCACCCTTTGCCATAAATGTGTTGCTGGAGGGAGGCGCGCTGGCTTTGGCAGGATGCTATGCGCTGCCTGCATGCGCGAAGAACATTGCACCGCAGATGGAGCAGTATCTGGCCAGTCTGACCAAGGAGCAGGTTGCCAGTGCCGTTGGCCAGTCGTGGATGCGCGGATGTGGGCTGATCCCCATGTGTACGCTGTCGCTTATTGCGCAAGGCGTGGATCCTCGGCTATTGGGTGTGCAGGGTAAGCCGGAAACGCCTGCTCCAGGGCCGAACCACACTGGCGGGGATCAGACTAGGAATCCGAATCCTGGTGGCGGCACTACTACGACACCTAATGATGGTCCGAAGGGTGGGTTGGGCCCTAATGGCAAACCGATAGCAGACCCTTCAGACACTACAACTGTTACCCCGATCCCAGAACCGCAAGGGCCGCAGCTTGTTCTCAGCGAGAAAAAAAATGGGGGTAGCGTCAGTGCTTTGCCCGGGGCTGCGCCTGGAGTTAACGAGATAAAAGGGGCTGATGCACTTGCAGATAACGGTTTTAATGTGGTTCATCAGCCGACTAATTCATCGCAAAATCAGCCAGGACGAAAAGCTGATTATTATGTGGAAGGAATCGGGCAAGTTGACGAGTACAGTCCGGATCCATCTACGGAGCTGCCTAATATGGCACGTGCCATAGAGAAGAAGAACAAGCAGGGAAATGGGGTGATGGTGCAGAAGGATTTGACTGATTATGAAATAGAAATTTTGAGTAACATGGTTTGGAAAAAACCTAATGCAAAAAATATTGATACATTGATATTTAATTCAAATGGTAAGCTAAAGGTGCTTAAAAGGCCGAAATAAACTATGCCTAAATATAGATGCTTGTGCGGGTATGTATTTCATCTTTCTACTGGGAGAGAGAGTTATGATTTGATGCTGATTAAGAATGCAAATGTAGAGGATATTGGCAACGCTATTGTTAAAAATAAGGGGATTGATGTGGATTCATTTTTCGAAAAAATTGACCTAGATTCAAGAACTGTTTATTGGTGTCCAAGTTGTAGAAGACTACACGTATCAACACCTGATTTGTCTAGCAATAATTTTGAGATATATAAGAGGGAGGTATGAATTTCATCTGGAAGTGAAGTTGCCAAAATTGCCAGTATTAGAACTATCGTTTTAAGGACTTACACAAACAGGATGCGACAACGTGCTGCGCCCTATGACAAGCCGCGCGCTTTGTTCCTTCTTACATAAGTTATGGTTTTATATCAATAGAAATAAGCCTGCACAGTTTAAATTTCCTAGGAAATAGAATGAATTATGAATTGTTGTTGGGTTATCAGCGAAATCTTATTGATGCCTCATTAGATGATATATCAGGCGTCAGTATTCTCTCTGGATGGTGTGGTGGTCAGTATGGGGCTAATCAGGATAAGTGGAGAAATGCCGTTTCAAGGTTTGTCTTTAGAAATTATTCATCAGGATTGATTGGTTGTGTAAATCCGGATATTTATAAGATAAAAGACATTGTGAAGTTCTCTAAAAAATATGAAACTTTAGAGGTTGATGTAAATGAGGAGTCTCTTGTATTGTGGAATGGAGTTATATATTCAAGTACCAAAAAGCTTGATGAATTAATTGAGAGATATGGCCTTGGTGATTGGAGGTATCTTGATTTTGATGTGAATCATGATTTTATGAGCGAAATAATATCTATATATAAGGATTTTGGTTCTGATGTGAGCGATATTTCATTGTGCTAAGGATGATCTGTAAAACTCATTCATGCATTCAATCGATCGCAACTTATTGATCTGGTTGAATTTCCAGAAAGCGAGGTTTTGCAGAGAATCCCTAGGCACGTATTAAATTAAGGTTCAGATAAAGAATCATTAAGATCGGCTGTTGGAAATGATCTTGTGAATAATTTAAAGTCCCTGGATGCTGGTCCGAATAATGGCAATGTGTTGGTTGGTAGGGTTGTATTTTTTGCGTCCTGATGGGAGGAGAAATGTCGACCGAATCACACCGAAAAAAAACAGTAGATTTCTTCGGGAAAATGAAAAGCGATTAATTTCAGCGTTGCTAGGTATTTCTCTTTATGAGGTTGAAGAAACATATGGAAAAGTACTTGTCTTGGATATGAGTGATGGTGGGATGGGGAGTATTGAATTTGTTGCAGGAAATGATGACGAGAAACTATTCGGTGGCGTTGGCAAAGTATTTATATTTAAAAGAAAATAAATATGTCCGTGCCTCTTTGTTGTGTTGTTCTCCCTGAGAACTTGAGCAATGGATTTAAGAAAATTGAAGGATTATTGAGTGGGTTGAATATTCTGAAAGAAAATCCGTTCAGTAGAACTATTTTCTATTTTGATGTTTCTGGAAAAAGATTAGAAGGAAATCTTTCTGATTTTAATGAATATTTTGAATCCGGGTTAATTAATGGTGTCCAGTTTTGGATTGATGAAAGTTGTGATGTGTATGTTGGTTGGAAAGAGTGTGATTATGGTGCTGAGTTTGAGTTTTATCTAAATGGTTTGGATGATGATGATGTTTTTTCAATATTAAGTGAATTAACAAAATTCATATGGATAAATTATAGAGCTTCTTACAACGAAGGGAGATTTTTTTCGATTGGAATAATTTGATGCTACTGAGGTAATAATAATTATTATTCTAAATTTGATGTTGATTTATCATTGGTTATTTGAAATAAAATGACTTTTCTGATTTATATTTTTTCATTTAAATAGAAAGCGCGTGCTGTAGAAAAAATGACAATCAGGGTAGTGGCGCGATGGTGCAAAAAGATTTGTCTGCTTCCGAAATGGAGAGTTTGACAGATGCGAATTCAAGAACTGTGTACTGGTGTCCAGATTGCAATAGGTTGCACGTATCGATGCCTGATTTTAATATTAATAGCTTTGAGATACATAAGAAGGAGGAGTGAATTCTCTTGGGTGGCCTAAAATAGGAAATTAAATACCTTTGCAGGGCAGTTTAAATATAGGAATAAATATGAGTAGCACGTATTCTTCTATATTGATTCTTTGTTTGGGTTCTGTACTGGCTGGCTGCGCCATTGAACCTCGCCGCAACTACACGCCACAGCCCAACGACGCCACATTGCATCTCCGCTCCACAGGCATGCCCATGTCGGCAAGCTTCTCCATCAGTTCCGCCACCACGGCGTGCGAAGGCTTTGAATTCGCAGGATCTGTCCGCGATGGAGGCGAGGGCGTGCTGCTGCCCTGGATTGCTGCGTTGAGCAACAAGCTCAGCGGCGTACCAACCGTGCAAGAGGCTGCAGTGCCTGCAGATGCGCCAGTGCAGGTCAAAGGCTTTTCTTTCTGGCAGGACCAGTACAGCAGCGGTTCCTGTGGGCCAGTCGCCAAGCGGTTCACACCCACGGCCGATGGCGTCTATCTTGTTGATTTTGTCTGGGCTGGCATGCGTAAGTGCGGGTTGCGTGTCGTGGATATCAGCAGGTCTGATGAGCCAAGGGAAGTGCCTGGCGCGCCGCTGATCTGTCCTCGTCCGCCTGGGCTGTAGTTCGTTGGTCGGGGTTTGTTAGTCAGGACCGCCATATCTATCGCCCACGTTCTGGGTGTTCCGCTATGTTTGCCGACTTTGTGTTTGGCTGCACTATGCAGCGAGTCTGGATATTCGTTTGATTTGGAATACATCACCCTGTGTTCTTGAGCACGGTGTCGATATGTTGAATAGGAAAGTATTTATAGCGCCTGAGTGATTTATGTCTAAATATAGATGCTTATGTGGCTATGTACTTCATCTCTCTACTGGGAATGAAGATTATGATCTTATGTTGGTAAGAAATTCTAATGTAGAGAGTACTGCTGCATCCATTGAGAAATCGGCAATTGACTCCAATGTCTTTTTTGAAAAGATTGACGAGAATTCTAGGAATGTATATTGGTGTCCTGAGTGCAAGAGATTATATGTGTCAACACCTGCTTTTACTAGCAATATTTTTGAGGTATATAAAAGAGAGATTAGATTGCATGTGTTGAGTACTTGAGATAATAAATGCTTATTTATGGCTAAATATCTATGCAAATGTGGTTATGTTTTTATCTTGTCAACCGGGTGTGAAGATTATGATTGCAGGATTGTTAAAAATCCAAAAATAGAGGAAATTGGTGACTGTATAAATAATGGTGCTATGAATGAGGAGGATTTCTATGATCAGATAGATTCTGGTGCGCTGTCTATTTATATATGCCCTGAGTGCAGTCGTGTTCATATTTCCAACCCTGACTTATACAGTAGACTTTTCTCTGTGTACAAGAAAGAAGATTGAAGTAAAAGAAAAATATCTCTCCGATTTTATCTTGTGATTGGTGTGGCTATGAGATATGAATATATAGCGGAGATACTGAATAAGATATTTCTTGAGTTAAAAGAGCAAAGAGATATTTACGAAAAATACCCGAACGGTATTTTAGATTTCGATGTGCAAATGAGAAATCTTGATGAATATATAAACAGCGCTGATGAGTTTGGTGTTGCTTATGAAATAATCGTCGTTCTTTTGGAAAAATATTCTTTTAAGATTTCAGGTGGAAATGCAGTTGGATTGCTTGAGATAGGATTGGTGTTCGGATTTAAAACATCGAGAGATGTTGATGCTCAATACTCAAGAAGATGATTCCGGCAGCTAAATGACATGAGTTTCCCTCGTTAGACAGTCTGGTAGTCAGGGGGCTATGCGTATCGCCCGCGAGTAATCTATGGCTATTTATATCAAAATGCATGCAGATGCGACGTGTTTTTCTTGTCTGTTGAAGAATATTTTTAAAGGAAAGAATATGCGTGACAACATTGATATTTGCGGGCTATAGATTTTCTATGGCAGGCGGGGTGAGTGGTTCTACTGTTGCATGACTTAGTGTCGTAATTATTTTTCCATTGAAGAAATTCTTGCGATGGGGGGTTATTTATGCCTGATGAATGTTTTAAAAAGAATCCTTGGATATTTGATGAGGAGAAAAATTTTTACCATCTGAATGATATCGATAAAGTGAATGAAATTATAAATTTCAGGGACATGGTTGATAGTCATTTTGGATCTATGATTTCTCCAGCCTATGTTGATTTGAGATAATGGAGTGTTGGAATAATCTCATGTAACAAAGAAGATGCAGAGAATTATATGTTGGGTAATTTGTTTGAAGTGTTGGCGGATAGATATAAAGAACACGCCTATGCGTTGCCCGCCAAGTCATATTCGAAGAAGAATCGTAACAAGACTCCGGAATTTGATATTTTCTCTCCGGCATTGGTGGCTCATCTTTATCTGAGTATCGAGAATATAAACATAGTCCGCAGAGGAATGATTTCACTATATGGGCAGGCGTATTTTATTTTTCCGGAATCTAGAGAATTTTGCTATCTAAATGTGTGCGATGAGTATCATATGATTGCAGGGCAAAAAGAAATTTTGATGGAGTCTTTGGGGGCTGACTTTTTTTCCACGTGGAAAAGCGCTATTGCTATTAGTGGATTTGGTAGTAGTTCTGAAATGGATATTATCCGTGCAGCCCGGTCGTATGGATATATTTAAATTCTTTTGACTGATTTTATTTTTTGAATCCTCTTGAGAATTTCGAATAAATTACGTTGAAATAATTTATATCGATGAGATATAAGTAAGGTTGTCCTATGAATTTTAGATATTTGAACGAAAGACCTCATGTTTTTCTTGATGAAGTTTTCTTTGTTCAGGTAGATCCGGGGATAACCGATAAAACGGATTTGTTTAATTTTTATTATCGTGCGATGTGGTTCCCGGGTTACTTTGGATTTAACTGGGATGCTATGTACGATTTCTTGTGTGATATTTCATGGATAAAAAAGAGAAGGATACTGATAATTCACAATGGACTTCCGGGGATGGAGGTGAATGACATGGGGAAATATTTTTCTGTATTAAATGACGTATGTGATAGCTGGAATGGTAAAAATCATTCTTTGCACGATTTTCAGGTATATTTTGACTTTACGGATAAGGATGTTGTTGAAAAATTCATTGTAAGAAAATAACAAGAATAAATTGGCCGGCGATCCCATCGGGGGATGTAGATCACTCCAAGCCAACTAATCCGGTATCAGCAGGTTTTGTTCACAGCCTGCGAATGAGGCCGTCAGCGCACGGCTGGAATGACGCTGATGTTTCGAGAGGGGAAAAACATGTTCGTAGGTATCGATCTGGGCACCACGCACAGTCTTGTGGCGGTATGGCAGAACGGCTGCGCCCGCCTGGTGCTCAATGCGCTTGGCAAAGTGCTTACACCATCCGTTGTCAGTGTGGACAACGATGGCCGCCTGCTGGTGGGAGAGCCGGCGCGTGAACGGCTGCAGAGCCATCCGCACCTGAGTTGCGCCGTGTTCAAGCGCGACATGGGCACGGCGCGCGTGTTTCGGCTGGGTGAGCATCTGATGCGTGCCGAGGAGTTGTCGGCGCTGGTGCTGCGCTCGCTCAAAGCGGATGTGGAGGCCGATCTGGGCGCGGTGGTAACGGACGTGGTGATCACCGTCCCTGCCTACTTTGCGGACGCGCAGCGCCAGGCCACGCGCGCTGCGGGCGTGCTGGCGGGGTTTGCGAATATCACCTTGCTCAACGAGCCCACGGCGGCGGCTCTGGCGTACGGGCTGCATCGGGATGAGGGGCGGTTCTTGGTCTTCGACCTGGGCGGTGGCACGTTCGATGTGTCGGTGCTCGAACTGTTCGAGGGCGTGATGGAGGTGCGCGCCACAGCGGGCGACAACCGCCTCGGTGGCGAGGATGTGGATGAGCTCATGGTGCGTCGCTTTGTGCGGCATGCGGGTATGTCCGAAGAGCAGGCGCACGAGCCCGGGGTGGCCGCGCGACTGCGGCGTGCGGCCGAGGCCGCCAAGCGCAGGATGACCGTGCAGGAGGCGGCCGTGATGCGCATCGATGTCGATGGCGAGTCGCTGACGATGACCTGGACACTGCAGGATCTTGAGGCGGCGCTCGAACCCTTGCTGGAGCGCATGCGCCAGCCGGTCGAGCGCGCCTTGCGTGATTCGCGCATTCGCCCGCAGGAGCTGGATGCCGTCGTGCTCGCAGGTGGAAGCACGCGTCTTCTGGCCGTGCGGCAGCTGGTGACGCGGTTGTTCGGGCGCTTTCCGGAAGTCGCGCTCGATCCCGATGAGGTCGTGGCTCTCGGTGCTGCGGTGCAGGCCGCGCTGCGCGGACGAGACAAGGCGCTGGCCGAGCGGGTGATGACGGATGTCTGTCCTTATACGCTCGGAATCCATGTCTCCAGGGAACTGGGCGATGGACGTCGGCAAACGGGTTTCATGGCTCCGGTGCTGGAGCGCAACACCATTGTTCCGGCGAGCCGGGTGAAGCGTTTCTACCCGGTGTCGGCAAAGCACAGGCAGATCAATATAGAGATCTACCAGGGGGAGGCCCGCCGCGTGCAGGACAACACGGCGCTGGGGAAGCTCGTGCTGCCATTGCCGCAAGGCAATCTCGACGATGTGGCGATCGACGTACGCTTCACGCTCGATGCCAACGGACTGCTGGAAGTCGAGGCCTGGCCGTTGCGCGGCGATCAGCCGCAGGGAGAGGCAAAGCACTTGGTGATCGAGGCATCGGCCGAGCGGCTCTCCCCTGAGGAACTGTCAAGATGCCTTGAACGATTGCAATCGCTCAAACTGCATCCGCGCGACCGCCTGGAAGTGCGTGCGCTGATGGCACGGGCCGAACGGCACCACGCGCAACTGCTCGGCCAGTGGCGTAGCCTGCTGGCCGATGCAATCCTGAGCCTCGAGGTAGCACTGGAGACGCAGGATGACCGCAGGTTCGCGCAGCCGCGCAAACGGCTTGAAGACCTGCTGGCGAGTATCGAGGCTGACCAGTTCCTCCCTGATCTGGAGTAGCCATGACTCTGAGCGAGGCATTCGCACAACTGGGGCTGCCCCCCGACTCTGATGGGCGTGCAGTGCGCAGGGCTTACGCGCAGTTGCTCAAGGGTCTGGATCAGGTGTCCCAGCCACAGGCTTTCATGGAATTGCGCGCCGCTTACGAGCTGGCAATGGCCCATGTGCGGGCAAATGCAAATGTGCAGGAGCTTGGCACCCAAGCGCAGCTGAATGAACCGCAGGCAGACGCATTTGTCCGAGACTCTTTGGCTTTCATTGCCAGGCCGGCACCTGGCCCGGATCGCCCTGAACATGCCGAGCCAACCAAACAGATGGAGTTGGCAGAAACTCCCGAGCCACCCGAGCCACCCGAGCCACCCGAGCCACCGGAGCTACCAGAGCTACCAGAGCTACCAGAGCTACCAGAGCTACCAGAGCTACCAGAGGATGTGGCCAACCGTGTGCTGGATGGGTGGGAGTGTCGGTTCCAGCCATGGGAGCTGGATGCCGCCACGCAGGAGCTTCGGATCCTGCTGAAAAGGCCGGAATTGCAGGGCTTCGACAACCGTGAGGCCTTCGAGCGGCAGCTCGCACGGCGCATCGCCGGCAGGACCTTCGGGACGCGCAGCAGCGCCTTGCTGCTGGCCGCAGATGCCGTATTCGACTGGCGCCGCCGAGGGGTGGGTGTGGAGCCACTCGAACACATACTGGATAGCCTGGCGCGGCTACCTCCCATGCTGCACAAAGTAGCGACAGGCTTGCTCGGTGAGCCCAATCCCGACTCTGCACGGGAGCTGCTGCTCACGCCGAGGTTTCTGGGTTACGTGGAACAGCAATGGCAATCATGGCTGAAGTGGTGGCTTCCCGAAGAGCAATTGCATCGTTGGGGGTTGGCATGGCGCCGGATTCCAATAGGCACGCGTGCCTCAATGGGGCTTGTGGCCGGGGCCAAGCTGGCGGGACTGGCTCTCAAGGTGCTTGGAGCTCGCCTGGCGATAGCCGGCCTGATCGTGGTGGCTGCGATTTTTGTGTTCCGCACCATTGCGGATCGCACGAGCGGAAAGCAGGTCGCGCAGGAGAAGCAGGCATGCGTCAACGCCTATGCGGATCGTCGATTGAATGGCTGGCATGACGTGCCGTCCAACAAGCTTTATTCGTTGAGGTCCTGCAGGTCGCAGGGAGTGCACACCATCCCGGATCAACGCGGCATGGATCAGGCCGAGCGCATCGCCAGGGTGCTGGTGGATCCATCGACGGGGTGGATCGATAGCAGTCCGCTCTGGGGAGACTATCTGCGCCTGAACACGAAGGATGGCCGAGCTTTCGGATTCGAGCGCGTGGGGTCGGTTCCCAGCTACTGCGCCAACATTCGGGCCTTTGCATTGGAAGGCATGTGGCTCAAGCTTGGAGACGTACCCGCGGCGACTGGCTTGGTTCGGGAGGTGGCCTGGTGCCAGGCGCAGCTGCTCGCCGCCAAGAATGAGGGCCGAGACAACGCCAGGGAGAGGGTGACCTATGGAGAGCGGCATGAAAGCGATGCGCTCTGGGCATTTCTGCGTCATACGGACGCCTGGCCGGATGGGGCGCGACCTGCATTGCCTCTCGAGTCCTTGGTGCGTGGCAACACGGCGGTCGGTTTTGACTGGCGCCTGCCAACGGAGACTGTCCCGCAGACAACACAACACATGCGTCAAACATCGCAGCAGCGTTCCGAACGCTAGCGTCAGTTCAATTGCCTCGCATCCTTCACGCTTGCCAAAACAGTGCACACGCTTGGTATGAAGATTGCATGGATGCCGGGTCGCTCAGGCGCCGGACGGACGTCCTGCACCGCGTGGCTGCATCTGCGCGAAGTGGTGGTGGAACGGATGTAAGCTCGCGGCAAGCCTGCGGGCGGGTGCTGCCCCAGGTGAACAAGATCAACGCATTCCACGCACCACAAGGAGACATTTCATGAAGCAACCCCCTTCCAGGCAACGCCTGCCTGCATGGCAGTGGATCGGCCTTGCTGCCGCCACGCCGCTGTTCCTCGCATCGTGCGGAGGCGGCGGCAATGGCGGATTGGGCCAGGACGACCTGGCCGCCTGTGCCATCACCTCGGGCGATGGCAGCGTGGTCGTGGGCTCGGGCCTGCCCGGTGATCCGGCCGCACCCGAACCCTCGTCGGGCTACCGCCTCGGCAAGAAGGCCCTGCACACCTCCAAGTACATGGTGGTCACGGCCAACCCGCTGGCGTCCAAGGCCGGTTGCGAGGTGCTCAAGTCCGGCGGCTCGGCCGTGGATGCGGCCGTGGCCGTGCAGATGGTGCTGGGCCTGGTGGAGCCGCAGTCCAGCGGCATCGGCGGTGGCGCCTTCATGCTCTACCGCGATGCAGCCACGGGCAAGGTCGTGGCCTATGACGGCCGCGAGACCGCGCCGGCCGCCGCCACGGAAAACTACCTGCGCTACGTGGACGACACCGCCGACCAGACCGCGCCCAAGCCCTCGGCGCGCGCCAGCGGCCGCTCCATCGGCACGCCGGGCGTGCTGCGCATGCTGGAACTCGCACACAAGGACTACGGCAAGACCGCGTGGCCCCAGCTGTTCAATTCGGGCATCGACCTGGCCAGCAAGGGCTTTCCCATCAGCGGCCGCATGGCTGCGGCGCTGGACGGCTCCAAGGTGGAACTGGCGCGCGACGCCGACGCCGCCAAGCTGTACTTCGATGCCCAGGGCAAGCCGCTGGCGCTGGGCGCCAAGTTCGTCAACCAGCCCTATGCCGACACGCTGCGCAGCATCGCCAATGGCGGCGCCGACGCCTTCTACCGTGGCGACCTGGCCCAGGCCATCGTCAGCAAGGTGGGCGTGACGCAGACCGTCTCGGACGGCGCACCCATCACCCCCGGCAAGACCACGCTGCAGGATCTGGCCAGTTACGAGGCCAAGCGCCGCGAGGCCGTCTGCACCACCTACCGCGCGCGCTACATGGTCTGTAGCATGCCGCCGCCGTCGTCCGGCGGCATCGCCGTGGCACAGGCCATGGGCATTCTGGAGAACTTCGACCTCAAGGCCTATGCGCCCACGGCCATCGATGGCGAGGGCGGCAAGCCTTCGGTGATGGGCGTGCACCTGGTCAGCGAAGCCCTGCGCCTGGCCTATGCCGACCGTGACAAGTACGTGGCCGACACCGACTTCGTGCCCCTGCCCGGCGGCTCGCCGGCCCTGATGCTGGACAAGAGCTACCTGCGCCAGCGCGCCGCCCTCATCTCCACGACCAAGAGCATGGGCACGGCCCAGGCAGGCAACTTCGGCACGCCTTCGCAGGGCGTGGTCGATGTCAAGGAGGCCGGCACCACGCACATGAGCATCGTCGATGCCAAGGGCAACGCACTGAGCATGACGACCACGGTGGAGTCCAGCATGGGCTCCTTCCACGTCACGCGCGGCTTCGTGCTCAACAACCAGCTGACCGACTTCGCTGCCATCCCCAGCACCACCGAAGGCCCGGTCGCCAACCGCGTGCAGCCGGGCAAGCGCCCGCGCAGCTCCATGGCGCCCACGCTGGTGTTCGACCTGAAGACCGACGGCACCGCCGGCGACTTCAAGATGGCCACCGGCTCGCCGGGCGGCAGCACCATCATCCAGTACGTGACCAAGACCCTGGTCGGCGCGCTGGACTGGGGTCTGGATGCCCAGCAGGCCACATCGATGGTGGACTTCGGCGCGGCCAACAGCCCGACCACCAACGTGGGCGGCGAGCACCCCAACATCAACACGGCCAATGGCGGCAACGACGATCCGCTGGTCAGCGGCCTGCGTGCCCTGGGCCATGTGGTGTCCATCAGTGCGCAGTCCAGCGGTATTGGCACCATCTTGCGGGTGCAGCGCAATGGGCAGGCGCAGCTGGAAGGTGGGGCTGATCCGCGCCGTGAAGGGCTTGTTCTGGGCGATACCGTTCGCTGATTTTGGTCTGATGATTGACTGAGGAAGGCGCTGCTGGCAGGGATGCTGGTGGCGCTTTTCTTTTATGGGGTCCATAGCCTGCCCCCCGGCAGGGACAAAAAAACATCCCTGAATGGCAGCCGCTCTGAAGGCATACGCCCCGTAGCTGTCACGTCAAAGACATGCCCCAATCACCGCGATGCGCACAAAAAGCAGCCCACAAACTCTGCAAACCAAGTAACCACGTCACCCCCCGCTATAGAGTTCCACTCCCCGCACCCACGCTGCGCGTTTTCCCCACAAGCCCCAACGCTACGGGCTTGCCCGAATCCATGGTTGGCATGCATCCATCTAAATTGAACAGCAGCAAGTTCGATGGTCGTGAGCCTCTGAGGAAGATGGAAATGCAAAGACGAGTGTTTGGCGCATGGATGTGCGCATCGGTCCTGATGACGGGCGCAGCATGGGCGCAGGACAGCTATCCCAGCCGCCCCATCAGCCTGGTCGTGCCCTACGGCGCGGGCGGCGTGACCGACGTGGTGGCGCGTGCGCTGGCCCAGGGCATGGGCAAGCAGCTGGGGCAGACCGTGGTGATCGAGAACAAGCCCGGCGCAGGCGCGTCCATGGGCGTGATGGAGATGCGCACGGCCAAGCCCGATGGCTACCGCCTGACGCTGGCGCCCGTGAGCATCTTCCGCCAGCCCCACATCCAGAAGGTGCAGTACGACCCGGTGCGCGATCTCAGCTACATCGCCACGTACATGACCTATGACTTCGTGCTGGCCGTGCCCCAGGACTCGCCGTTCAAGACGGTGCAGGACCTGGTCGAGTTCGCCAAGAAGAATCCGGGCGCCGTGGATTACGGCACGCCGGGCAAGTTCACGGCCAACCACGTGGTGATGGCGCTGCTGGAGCAGGCCACGGGCGCACGCTTCACGCATGCGCCCTTCAAGGGCGATGCCGAGGCGCTGAATTCGCTGATGGCCGGCCACATCAAGTCCGGCGTGTACGCCAACACGGTGCTGCCGTACCTGAGCTCGGGCAAGCTGCGCGCCCTGGCCTCGGCCTCCGAGGTGCGGCCCGAGGCCTTTGCCAACGTGCCCACGTTCCGCGAGGCCGGTTATGCCTTCGATGTGCCCTCGCCCCTGGGCATTGCCGGGCCGCGCGGCCTGCCGCCCGAGATCGTGCGCAAGCTCGAAGCCGCCATCAAGGCCGCCATGGACGACCCGGCCTTCCGCCAGGTCGTCGGCAACTACGGCGTGCGCACGCAGTTCCGCGGCAGCCAGGAGTACACGGCGTTCGCCAGGAAGGCGTTCGAGGACGAGAAGAAGATCGTGCAGAACATAGGCCTGGAGGATTGAGGCCGCTACGCGGGCGGCAGCCCGGCCATGGCCCGCAGGTCCACCAGCCGGTCGTACTCGGCCGCCGTGATCAGCCCCAGCGCCACGGCCGCCTGGCGCGGCGCAATGCCGCGTGCCATGGCCTCGCGCGTGATGCGGGCCACGGCGTCATAGCCCAGCACCGGGTTGAGCGCGGTGGCCTGCAGCAGCGAGTGGCTGACCTGCTGCTCCAGCCGCTCGGTGTGTGCCTGCAGGCCTGCCACCAGCTTCTCGGCAAACACGCGGCTGGCGTCGCCCAGCGCGAGCATGGCGCGCAGCAGGTGGTGGATCAGCACGGGCTTGGCCACGTTGAGCTCGAAGTGCCCGGCCGAGCCCGCCAGCGTGACGGTGAGGTGGTGGCCCATGGCCTGGTAGGCGGCCTGCACCACGACCTCGGCCACGGTCGGGTTGCGCTTGCCCGGCATGATGGAGGAGCTCAGCCCATCGTCGGGAAACACCAGCTCCCCCAGGCCGCAGCGCGGGCCTGAGCCCAGCAGGCGGATGTCATTGGCCATCTTGGCCAGCGAACCGGCCACCACGTTGAGCGCGCCCGAGACCTCGATGAGCGCATCGTGCGCGGCCATGCCTTCGAACTTGCAGGGGTTGGGCGTGACCGCCAGGCCCGTGAGCGCCTGTATCTCCTCGCAGAAGACCCGGTCGAATCCGGACGGCGCGTTGAGCCCCGTGCCGGCCGCCGTGCCGCCCTGGGCAAGGCTCCACAGCCGGGGCTGGGTGGCCTGCAGCCGGTGGATGCCGTGGCCCACCTGGTGGGCGAATGTCTCGAAGCTCTGGCCCAGCGTCATGGGCACGGCGTCCATCAGGTGCGTGCGCGCCACCTTGAGCACGCCGGCAAAGGCCAGGGCGCGTTCCTGCAGGCGCTGCTGCAGCTGTTCCAGGGCGGGCAGCAGGTGGTCGCGCAGCTCCAGCGCCGTGGCCAGGTGCATCACCGTGGGAAAGCTGTCGTTGGACGACTGCGAGGCATTGGCATGGTCGTTGGGGTGGACCGGGCTGCGCGTGCCCGGGGGCTGGCCCAGCATCTGGTTGGCGCGGTTGGCGATGACCTCGTTGGCATTCATGTTGGTCTGCGTGCCCGAGCCCGTCTGCCAGATGGTCAGCGGGAAATGCGCGTCCAGCAGGCCGTCGCGCAGTTCGGCGGCTGCGGCCTCGATGGCCGCGCCGCGCTCGTCGTCCAGCACGCCCAGGCGCCGGTTGGCACGCGCTGCCGCCAGCTTCTGCAGCCCGAAGGCGCGGTACAGGCCCTGCGGAAAGCGCTCCTCGCCAATGGTGAACAGCTCCAGCGCGCGCTGGGTCTGCGCGCCCCAGAGGCGGTCGGCAGGGATGTGGACGGGGCCGAAGGCATCGTGCTCGATGCGGGTATGAGCTTGGGTCGGTGCCTGGGCCTGGGTGCGTGTCTGGTCCATGGGCTCAGTCCAGCGAGATCTTCGCGTCGGCCGCCACCTTGCGCCAGCGCTCCACCTCGGCGGCCGTGTGGCGTGCCAGGGCTTCGGGCGCGTATTGATCTGCGGGCAGCAGGCGTATGCCCTGGGCGGCCATCCTGTCGGTCCAGGCCTTGTCGGCCAGCGCCTTGGTATAGGCCTGGTAGACCTTTTGCACCACGTCGCGCGGCGTGCCCTTGGGCGCGTAGATGCCGTACCAGGTGGCGGTCTCGAAGCCCGGCAGCAGCTTCTGGCCCAGGGCGGCGGCGCCCGGGAACTGGGGCATGGGCTTGTCCGAGGTGAGGGCGATGGCGCGGATGCGCTCGCCCGCCAGCTGGGGCAGGGCGGTGTTGGTCTGGTCGAACATGGCATCGACCTGGCCGGAGATCACATCGGTCATGGCCGGTGCCGCGCCCTTGTAGGCCACCTGGGTGATCTCCATCTGCGCGCGGCTGGCGAACAGCGCCGCCACCAGGTGCGAGGTCGATCCCACGCCCGCGTTGCCGAAGTTCAGCCGGCCCGGGTTCTGCTTGCCGAAGGCCACCAACTCCTCGGCCGTCTTGTACGGGGAGTTCTTGCCCACCAGCAGCACCAGCGGCGTGTCGGGGAAGCGGAACACCGCCTCGAAGTCCTTGACCGGGTCATAGGCCAGCTTCTTGTACAGCGACGGCGCCGCGCCCATGTAGCCCATGTGGCCGACCAGGAAGCTGTAGCCGTCGGGCGCCGAGCGCGCCGCCTTGGCCGCGCCGATGGTGCCGCCCGCACCCGGAACGTTCTCGATGATGATCTGCTGGCCCAGCTGGGTGCTGGTGCGCTGGGCGATGTCGCGCGCCATGGCGTCCGTGGGGCCGCCGGCCGCGAAGGGCACGATCCAGGTCAGCGGCTTGGCGGGGTAGCCGCCCTGGGCGTGCGCGGCCAGGGCGAAGGTGGTGGCGGCCAGGGCAAGGGCCAGGCGTGGCAGGCGGGGAAGATGGAAAGGCATGGTGTTGTCTCCTGTAGTGCTGTGTTCTGTCCTGGGCCGGGATGTCAGCGGCCGCTGGCTGTATGGGCGCGCGACAGCGCAAGGGCGCGGTCCACCATCTGCGGGGCCTCGCCCAGGTAGTTGCGCGGGTCGGTGAGGCGCTGCAGCGCCGCGCGGTCGAAATGGGCCGTGACTTCGGGCAGGCGGGCCAGCGCATCGGCCAGCGTGCCGCCCTCGGCGTTGACGCTGCGGCAGGCGGCATAGACGATGTCGTGCGCCTGCTGGCGGCCCGTGTGCGGGGCCAGGCCCATCATCACGGCCTCGGCCACGATCAGGCCGTCGGTCATGTCCAGGTTGCGGGCCATGCGTTCGGGATCGACGATGAGGCCGCCCAGCATGAAGCGCGCCTGGTGCAGGGCGCCGGCCGAGAGCACGAAGCTCTCGGGCAGGGCCACCCATTCGGCGTGCCAGGGGCCGGTGGCGCGCTCCAGGTCCTGGACCATGGCGTCCAGCATCAGGCCCGCATGCTGGCGCACGGCCTTGGAGGCGGCCAGCATCAGCTCGCTGGAGATGGCGTTGCGCTTTTGCGGCATGGTGCTGCTGGCGCCGCGCCCCGTGACGAAGGGCTCGAACACCTCGCCGAACTCGGTGGAGGACAGCAGCATCACGTCGTAGGCGATCTTGCCCAGCGAGCCGGTGACCAGGGCCAGGAAATTCACCGCTTCGGCCAGGCCGTCGCGCGCCACATGCCAGGTGGTGGCGGGCACGCCCAGGCCCAGTTCTTCCATCAGCAATTGCTGCACTTCCAGGCCCCGGCCGCTCAGCGAGGCCAGCGTGCCTGCCGCCCCCGCGAACTGGCCCACCAGCACGCGCGGGCGCAGTTCCTGCAGGCGCTGGGCATGGCGGTCGAACATGGCCAGCCAGATGGCGGCCTTGTAGCCGAAGGTGATGGGCAGGGCGTGCTGCAGGTGCGTGCGGCCGGCCATGGGCGTGTCGCGGTGGCGTTCTGCCAGGTCGGCCAGGATGGTGCGCAGCGCGGCGATGTCGGCATCGACCAGGTCCAGCGCATCGCGCACCTGCAGCACGGTGGCCGTGTCCATGATGTCCTGGGTGGTAGCGCCCCAGTGGATGTAGCGGCCTGCCTCGCCGCACTGTTTCACCAGCTGGTGCACCAGCGGCAGGATGGGGTAGCCGACAATGTCGGTTTCCTTGCGCAGCAGCTCGAAGTCCAGCGCGTCGAGGCTGCAGCGCTGCGCGATCTCGTGTGCGGCCTCGGCCGGAATCACGCCGCAGCGGCCCTGGGCGCGCGCCAGCGCGACCTCGACCTCGATGTAGCGCGACACCAGCGCGCTGTCGGCGAAGATGGCGCGCATGGCGGGGGTGCCGAAGGCGTCGCGGAACAGCAGCGAATCGATGGCGGTGCTGGAGGTGAAGGACGGAAGGGTCATGATGCGCAATTGCGATTAAGTTCGGACATATCGTTATTTTTATTTATGTACGTACATTACGAACATCCGGGTTTGCCTGGGGTGAGGGCCTGCGCCCATGGCTGAGACACGCTATGCCCAGGTGGCGCGCGACCTGTCCGAGCGCATTGCCTCGGGCGAATACGCCGTGGGCGCCCTGCTGCCCACCGAGCTGGAGCTGTGCGACCGCTATGGCGTGAGCCGCCACACCGTGCGCGCGGCGATTGCCGAGCTGCAGCAGTCGGGGCTGGTATCGCGGCGCAAGAAGGTGGGCACGCGCGTGGAGGCGGCGCAGCCCCATGCGCACTACCGCCAGGCGCTGACCTCGCTGGAAGACCTGGTGCAGTTCGGCGCCACCCATGTGCGCGAGGTGCGGCGCATCGAGGAGGTGGTGCTGGACCAGGACCTGGCCGCCGAACTGGACTGCCCGGCCGGCAGCCGCTGGCTGGCCATCTGCAGCCTGCGCCGCGACGGCGCCGCGCCGCACCTGCCCATTGCCTGGACCGTGGTCTATGTGGATGCGCAGCGCTTTGACACGCAGGAACTGGCCGAGCGCGTGCGCGCCGCGCCCGAGATGCTGGTCAGCAGCCTGCTGGAGCAGCAATACGGCCTGCGCATCGCGCGGGTGCGGCAGGCCGTGGTGGGGGCGCTCATTCCGGATGCGCTGTCGGAGGAATTGCAGGCCCCGGCAGGGTCAGCGGCGCTGAAGATCGTGCGCCGCTACCTGGATACCGATGGGGAGTTGATGGACCTCAGCGTGACCTTGCACCCGGCCAGCCGCTACACCTTGCATACGCAGCTGGACCGGGATCTGGCGAGCGTCTAGCCGTTGGCGTTGGCAGCTTCCGAGCCCTGCTCTGCGAGGAAGCCGCCGCTCTGGTGCGACCACAGCTTGGCGTAGATGCCGCCCAGCTCCAGCAGTTGCTGGTGCGTGCCCTGCTCGACGATGTGGCCCTGGTCCATGACGATGAGCCGGTCCATGGCCGCGATGGTCGACAGGCGGTGGGCGATGGCGATCACGGTCTTGCCGTGCATGAGGCTGTCCAGGCTTTGCTGGATGGCGGCCTCGACCTCGCTGTCCAGCGCGCTGGTGGCCTCGTCCAGCAGCAGGATGGGCGCGTCCTTGAGCATGACGCGCGCAATCGCCACGCGCTGGCGCTGGCCACCCGACAGCTTGACGCCGCGCTCGCCCACCTGGGCGTCATAGCCGCCACGGCCCTTGAGGTCGGTCAGCGTGGCGATGAAGTCCGAGGCCTCGGCCTTGTCCGCGGCGGCGAGCATCTCCTGCTCGGTCGCGTCGGGGCGGCCGTAGAGGATGTTGTCGCGCATGGAGCGGTGCAGCAGCGAGGTGTCCTGCGTGACCATGCCCACGGCGCCGCGCAGGCTGTCCTGCGTGACGGTGCGGATGTCCTGGCCGTCGATGGTGATGCGCCCGCCCTGGGGCTCATGGAAGCGCAGCAGCAGGTTCACCAGCGTGGACTTGCCCGCGCCCGAGCGGCCGATCAGGCCGATGCGCTCGCCGGCGCGGATGTGCAGGTTCAGGTGGTCGATCACCTGCTTGCCGCCGTCCTTGTAGGCAAAGCTCAGGTCCTCGAAGGCGATGGCGCCGTGCGTGACCTGCAGCGGCCTGGCGTCGGGCGCATCCACGATGGTGCGCGGCTTGGTCAGCGTGAGGATGCCGTCCTGGATGGTGCCCACGTTCTCGAACAGGCCCGTCATCTGCCACATCACCCAGTGCGAATAGCCCATCAGCCGCAGCGCCATGGCAATCACCGCTGCCACCACGCCCGCGCTGGCCTGGCCGGCAGACCACAGGTACAGCGCCGTGCCCGCCGAGCCCACCAGCAGCATCGTGATCATCAGGTGGTTGACGATCTCGAACTGGCTGACCAGCCGCATCTGCGCATAGCCCGTGGACTTGAAGGCCTCCATGGCGTTGCGCGCGTACTCGGCCTCGCGGCGCGTGTGGGCGAACAGCTTGACGGTGGCGATGTTGGTGTAGGCATCGGTCACGCGGCCCGTCATCATGGAGCGTGCATCGGCCTGCTCCTTGCCGATCTTGCCCAGGCGCGGAACGAAGTAGCAGCAGGCGCCGATATAGGCGGCCAGCCACAGCGCAAACGGAATCATCAGCCGCCACTCGAAGCTGGCCGCCAGGATCAGGATACCGATCATGTAGACGCTCACGCCCACCAGCACATCGACCACCATGAACACCACTTCGCGCACCGACAGCGCGGTCTGCATGATCTTGGTGGTGATGCGGCCCGCGAACTCGTCGGCATAGAACGACATGCTCTGGCCCAGCATCAGCCGGTGGAACACCCAGCGCAGCCGCATCGGGAAGTTGATGGCCAGCACCTGGTGCATCACCGCCGTGTGAAAGGCCAGCAACAGCACGCTGGACAGCAGGACGGCGGCAATGCCCCACACCGTGCCGCGCTGCTCTGCCCAGAAACCGGCCGGCGACACCGTGGACAACCAGTCCACCACATGGCCCATGAGGGCGAACAGCGCCGCCTCGTAGACGGCCAGCAGCGCCGAGGTGCAGGTCAGCAGCGCGATCCAGCCGCGCATGCCTTGCGTGCAGGCCCAGATGAAGGCGAAAAAGCCCTTGGGCGGGACCGTGGGCTCGACGCTGGGATAGGGCGGAACGCGTTTTTCAAAGAAACCGAACAAGATTTTTTTACTCCTTGGTCAGACCATCGTAGGCCAGAGTCGGGTTTGCCCGATGCCCGTTCAGCATGACCTTGGGCCGCAACATGTTTTGTAAGAAATCTCCACACAACTGTCCTACGCCAGAATTCGCGCCCGGATTTCAGTGCAGGGGGAACACCGCGCCGTGGGGAAGATTGTCCGCGTCCGGGGCCGCTTCGTTGTGCGCGAATGGGGAATGCAGCATCCCGCTGGCGGCAACAAAAAAGGCCTCTTGCGAGGCCTTGTGTTTCATGCTGCAGTGCACTGCAGCGGACGGGGCTTGCCGCCGTCAGGCCGGCAGGAAGCCTTCCACCGACAGGTAGCGCTCGCCCGTGTCGTAGTTGAAGCCCAGCACCTTGGCGCCTGCGGGCAGCTCGGGCAGCTTTTGCGCGATGGCGGCCAGGGTGGCGCCCGAGGAGATGCCGACCAGGATGCCTTCCTCGCGGGCCGAGCGGCGTGCGTACTCGCGCGCGGGTTCGGCCTCGACCTGGATCACGCCGTCCAGCAGGCTGGTGTCCAGGTTCTTGGGCACGAAGCCTGCGCCAATGCCCTGGATGGGGTGGGGCGAGGGCTGGCCGCCCGAGATCACGGGCGAGGCGGCAGGCTCCACGGCAAAGACCTTGAGCTGGGGGAACCTGGCCTTGAGCACCCGGGCCACGCCGGTCAGGTGGCCGCCCGTGCCCACGCCGGTGATCAGCACATCCAGGCCTTCGGGGAAGTCGGCCAGGATTTCCTGGGCCGTGGTGCGCACATGCACATCGATGTTGGCGGGGTTCTCGAACTGCTGGGGAATCCAGGCGCCGGGCGTCTGGCTGGCCAGTTCCTGGGCGCGGGCGATGGCGCCCTTCATGCCCTTTTCCTTGGGCGTGAGGTCGAAGCTGGCGCCGTAGGCCAGCATCAGGCGGCGGCGTTCGATGCTCATGCTCTCGGGCATGACCAGCACCAGCTTGTAGCCCTTGACGGCGGCCACCAGGGCCAGGCCGACGCCGGTGTTGCCGCTGGTGGGCTCGATGATGGTGCCGCCGGGCTGCAGGGCGCCGGACTTCTCGGCGTCCTCGACCATGGCCAGCGCGATGCGGTCCTTGATGGAGCCGCCGGGGTTGCCGCGCTCGGACTTGATCCACACATTGGCACCGGCGCCGAACAGGCGGTTGATGCGCACATGGGGCGTGTTGCCAATCGTTTGCAGGATGTTGTCAGCTCTCATCGGACCTCCGCGAGTTGGGGTGGTGGTTGGACAGTCGGGGGTGGCGCGCAGACGCTGCGCGAAAACCAGGCATTCATTGTGCACGCAGCTGTTCTATGCATGGGCTATATCGATATGGCCTGGACGGCTAACATCGCCGCATGAATCTACGGTTCCTGGAAACCTTTGTCTTGCTGGCCGAGTTGCGCAATTTCCGCCTGACGGCCGAGCGGCTGTACACCACGCAGGCCGCCGTCTCCAGCCGCATCGCCACGCTGGAGCAGGAGTTCGGCGTGCGCCTGTTCGACCGTGGCGTGCGCGAGGTCACGCTGACGGCCGACGGCGCCAAGGCCCTGGTCCATGCCGAGCGCATGCTGCGCCTCATGCGCGAGATGCGCGAGGACATGCTGGACAAGCAGGCCTATGCCGGCGTGATCCGCATCGGCGCCATCGAGTCCATCGTGCACAGCTGGTTTCCCGATTTCCTGGCGCTGCTGCAGCAGCGCTATCCGCGCCTGCAGGTGGAGATCGCCTGCGACACCACGCTGCACATGTCCGAGCAATTGGTGAAGGGCCAGCTGGACCTGTCGCTGCAGGCCAAGCCCGTGACGGCGGCCGGCGTGGGCCATCTGTCGCTGGGTGAATTTCCCATGGCCTGGGTGGGCAGCCCCAAGCTGGGCATTGGCGACGAGACCCTGAGCCTGGCCGAGCTGGCGGCCTTTCCCATCATGTGCTTTGCGCGCGGCTCCGAGCCGTATGCGGTGATCGAGCAGTTGTTCTCCACCGAAAGCAGCGCCTCGGTGCACCTGAACTGCATCGCCTCGGTGGCGACCATGATCCGCGTGGTCTGCGACGGCCTGGGCGTGGCCGCCGTGCCGCCGGCCATCATCCAGCGCGAGCTGGCCGAGCAGCGCCTGCGCCTGCTGCGCGTGGACCGGGAGTTTCCCTCGCTGCCGCTGGTGGCCTGCTTTCGCAATGACCACCAGAACCCGCTGACCGAAGTGGTGGCGCGCGCGGCCGAGGAGACCGCTGCCGCCTTTGCGCTGAACCACGGCCAGGCCGTGGCGCGGCTGCCGGGCAGCGGCCTGGGCGGCTAGGCCCGAGGCCGCCTGGTCGATCAGCCCTGCGCCGAAGCCAGCAGCTGCTCCACGGCCAGGGCCACGGACAGCAGTCGCCGGTCCTGCCCGCCGAGACCGGCCAGGCTCAGGCCCACGGGCGCCTCGCCTGCGCGGTGGCAGGGCAGGGAGATGGCGCAGCCGTCGAGGAAGTTGATCAGCGTGGGGTTGCGCAGGATCAGGCCGTTGGCGCCGAAGTAGGCCTCGTCGCTCTGCGTGAGGTCGGCGATCTTCGGGGCGACCACGGGCACGGTGGGCATGACGATCAGGTCATGGTCGGCCATCTGGGCGCTGACGGCGGCAATCCACTGCCTGCGGCGTGCCAGCAGGTCGATGTAGTCGGCCGCGCTGATGTCCTTGCCGCGCAGGATGCGCGTGCCCACGCGAGGGTCGTACTCGGACAGGCGTGTGGCGATGTGGTGGCGGTGCCAGGCCCAGGCCTCGGCGGCCGTGAAGCCGCCCTTGGAATTGATGTCGGCCAGCTCGCCGAAGGGCGCGACCACGACATGGGTGATGTGGGCGCCCGCCTGCGACAGCAGGGACAGGGCGCGCTCCCAGGCGGCGGCCACGGTGGCGTCCATGCCGTCCAGCACCACGTTGGTGGGTGCCAGCAGGCGCAGGCCCTGCAGCGGCGCGGCATGCAGCTCGCCCAGCGGCTCGCCGGAGAGGATGGCATCCAGCGTGGCGCAACAGCGCACGCTGGGCGCCAGCGGGCCGATGGAGTCCAGATTGGCCGACAGCGGCAGCACGCCTTCCATGCTCACGCGGCGGGCCGTGGGCTTGAAGCCCGTGAGCCCGCACAGCGCCGAAGGAATGCGCACCGAGCCGCCCGTGTCCGAGCCGATGGCCGCCATGGCCATGCCGTCGGTGACCGAGATGGCCGCGCCCGAGGACGAGCCGCCCGGGATGCGGCCGCCGCCCTCGTCACGCTGCCAGGGATTGCGCGGCGTGCCGTAGTGCGGGTTGATGCCCAGGCCCGAGTAGGCGAACTCGGTCATGTTGGTCGTGCCCACGATGACGGCGCCGGCCTGGCGCAGGCGCTGCACCACTTCGGCCGTGCGCTGCGCGGGCGGTGCGTCGGCCAGCAGGCGCGAGCCGCCCAGCGTGGGAAAGCCGGCGATGTCGAACAGGTCCTTGACCGAGACCGGCAGGCCCTCGATGGGCGAGCGCGCCAGGCCGGCCGCACGCAGCACGTCGCTGGCACGGGCCTCGGCCAAGGCCGCGCCCTGGAACACGCGCGTGAACACCTTGGGGCCTTCCCCCGACATGGTGCGGGCCAGGGCCTGCTCGGTCAGCTGCACCGAGGTGGTTTCGCCGCCATGCAGGCGCTGTGATGCCAGTTCCAGGCTGGGCAGGGGGAGGGCTTGGGTCATGTGGGAAGTCCTGTGGGTGAAGGCGGGCGTGGGCGGATCGGAGTCGGGGCTCAGGCCACGACGTCCAGCAGTTCGCTGCGGTAGCTGTGGCGGATGGAACGCCGGCTGCGGGGATCGTACAGCTCCATGGAGAACTGCGTCGAGGGGCGGATGCCACCGATGGCGCCCACCGTGCCGCAGGTCATGCCGCAGCCTGCGGGCAGCAGATCCTTGCCGCCCGTGAAGCCTGCGATCAGGTCCTGGGGCGTGCGCAGGCTGGCCAGCGTGCCTTCCTGGTAGAGCACCTCGCGGCCGTCTTCCACGATCCACGAGCGCACGACCAGCTCATCCCAGTGGCCGGCCACGTCGGCAAAGCGCCAGGCCTGGGTGGCCACGGGCTTGACGCAGGCCTGCTTGGAAAAGGCCACGCTGTAGGCCTCGAGCTTGCGGTCCGTGTGGTCGGAGGCCAGGCTCACGAACATCTCGCCTTCGTGCGTGAACACGAAGACCTCGACCTCGCCCGAGGAGTCCGCGCCCAGCACCTGCAGCGCGCTGCGCTGGCTCAGCTGGTTGCTGGAGATGCGGTAGTACAGCGGCACGGCGCTGGGGCGCGGGATGCCGATGGCGGCCAGCTCCTCGATGTGGTGCTCGATGGCCTCGCGGTCGCGGCCGGCCCAGCCGGCGACGATCAGGGTGTCGAATTCAGGGGCGAAGGTCTGGCCCTCGGGGGTGGTGAACTGCAGTTGCATGGCAGGCGATCCAGGGAAAAGGCGGGGCCGCAGGCCCCGGTGGGAAAGAGGAGGGGGCAGTGGCGCGCGCGGTGCCGCGCGCAGGCATCACTGCTTCTTGACGAAGAGCACGACCAGGAAGGCGGCCATGAATTCCAGCGCGGCCACGAAGTACAGGCCCGAGGACAGCGACCCCGTGCTGGTCTTGAGCGCGCCGATCATGTAGGGCGCCACGAAGCCGGCCAGGTTGCCGATGGAGTTGATCAGCGCAATGCCGCCGGCCGCCGCCGTGCCGGCCAGGAAGGCGGCAGGAATCGACCAGAACACGGGAAAGGCCGCGAGGATGCCGATGGAGGCCAGCGTCAGCGCGCACAGGGCGAGCACGGCGTTGTGCAGGAACAGGCCCGTGAGGATCAGGCCCGCCGCCGCGATCAGCGCGGACAGGGCGCAGTGCATGCGGCGCTCGCCGGTCTTGTCCGAATGCATGCCGTTCCAGACCATGGCCAGGGTGCCGGCCAGGAAGGGAATGGCCGAGATCAGGCCGATCTGCAGCGTGTTCTGGATGCCGATCTCCTTGATGATGGACGGCGACCAGAAGGCAATGGTGGCGTTGCCGCTGACGATGCAGAAATACACGGCAGCGTACAGCCACACGCGGTAGTTGCGGCAGGCGTCCAGGAAGGACACATGCTTGTGGCCGCCCTGGTTCTCTGCCTCCACGGCGGCTGTCACGGCGCGCTGCTCGGCCGGGCTCAGCCACCTGGCGTTGGCGGGCTTCTCGGGCAGGTACAGCAGCACGAAGAAGCCGGCGATCACCGAGGGAATGCCTTCCAGGATGAACAGCCACTGCCAGCTGGACAGATGGCCCACGCCCTGCATGCCGTTCATGATGGCGCCCGCAATCGGGCCGCCCACGGCGCCCGCAATGGCGAACGAGGTCATGAACAGGCCGTTGACGCGCGCCCGGTGGCGGGCCGGGAACCAGTAGGTCAGGTACAGCACCACGCCGGGGAAGAAGCCGGCCTCCACCACGCCCAAGATGAAGCGCAGCACGTAGAACATGGTGGGCGTGGTCACATAGGCCATGGCCATGGAGGCCGCGCCCCACAGGATGGTGATGCGCGCCAGCGTCTTGCGTGCGCCGATCTTCTCCAGCAGCAGGTTGCTGGGCACTTCGAACAAAAAGTAGCCGATGAAGAAGATGCCGGCACCCAGGCCGTAGATGGCCTCGCTGAACTGCAGGTCGTCCAGCATCTGCAGCTTGGCGAAGCCGACGTTGACGCGGTCTATCCACGCCAGGATGAAGAGCAGCACCAGAAAGGGAATCAGGCGCCAGGCGATCTTGCGGTAGGTGGCGTCCATGTCGGGCGGCGATGCCTGGCCGGCGCCGTGGGCGGGGGAATGTGCGGCGGATGCCGGACTGCTCATGGGGTGTCTCCTGTCTTCGACGGTGCAGCGGGCACACGGACCGGGGCGGGGCCCGTGTGTCTCAGGGGCTTCAGGCGCTGGCGGGTCTGCAGTGGGACCGGCCGGGCGTCTGGAGCTGTTCCTGTGGCGGCAGTATCGAAAGGCGGGACAGGGCTGTCCAACAAGAAATTATGAGCAGGCCTGAATGCAAATTCTTATGGGCAGAGCTGGTGCGGGCGCCGCACCGGCATGCAGCATGCGTGCACCATTTGCGCTCGGGAAAACCCTGATTTTTCAGGCGGTGGCGGCGGCACGCGGTGCGCGCAAAGGCTGCTTCCACAGCTCGGCCAGCAGCAGGCCGCCAATGGTCAGCACGCCGCCCACGGCGTGGTAGGCCGCCAGGGGCTCACCCAATGCCATGAAGGCGATCACGGCCGTGAAGATGGGTACCAGGTTGAAGAACATGCTGGAGCGGCCCGGGCCGATGCGCGCCACCGACATCATCCACAGCAGCGGCGCGGCGATGGAGGCCATGATGCCCGCAAAGCCCACCAGCGGCAGGTTGGTCGCGTTCAGCCCCGTGCGCGGCGCCATCAGGAACAGCGGCAGCTGCGCGATCACGGCCACCAGGATCTGCAGGTACAGCAGTTGCACCGTGGCCAGGCGCGGCATGGGCCAGCGCTTGAGCAGGATGTTGTAGACCGCATAGGCCAGCATGGCCACGAACATCAGCGCATCGCCGCCATTGAGGCCCTGGGTGAGCAAGGTGGCAGGCTGCCCCGAAGACACCACCAGGGCCACGCCCGCAATCGCCAGCACGCAGCCCAGCACGGCGCCCCGGCTCAACGCCTGGCCCAGCATGGCGGTGGACAGGCCCAGCACCATCATGGGCGTGAGCGAGCCGATCAGGCCCATGTGCGTGGCCGATGTCATATGGGCCGCGTAATAGGCCAGGCTCTGGTAGATCACCATGCCCAGCATCCCCAGCACGATGAGGCGTGGCAGCAGCGGCCGGATGTCGGCGCGCTGGCGCCAGATGGACGGCAAAAGGAAAGGCGTGAACAGCACGGCCGCCACCAGCCAGCGGTAGAAACCGATCTCGGCCGCGCCGATGCTGTCGGCCGCCATCTTGCTGACCACGGTATTGACCGACCAGATGAGCACGGCGATCAAAGGGAAAAGGTAAGACCCCATTGGAAGACTCCTAAGACTGATCCTATGATCGTTCTGTCCGACTTGGAGTGCATCCCTGGTTTCGGACAATCGATAGCGCAACCCGGACCATCCGCCATGCCCCGTCCCAGCAAACCCATGCACAACTTGGAGTGCATCCCTGGTTTCGGACAATCGATAGCGCAACCCGGACCATCCGCCATGCCCCGTCCCAGCAAACCCATGCACATCCAGAACGTCGAGGATGTGCCGGGCGAGTACTACTTCCGCTACGACGAATTCGGCGCCGACACCGAGGTGCCGCCGCACAGCCACAGCTGGGGTCACCTGAACTACACGCCCCACGGCAGCATGTGCATGGACACGGCAGGCCAGCACTGGGTCTCGCCGCCGCAGTACGGCGTCTGGGTGCCGCCCGGCGTGGTGCACAGCTGCCATGTGGCGCACGCCGTGGTCTACCGCTCGGTCTACCTGGCGCCTGCGCTGTGCAGGGAGCTGCCGGCGCAGCCGTGCTCCATGCGCATCGGCGCCATCGTCAAGGCCATCCTGGCCGACTTTGCCGTGCGCGACGTGCACATTCCCGCCACGGATGCCGACCTGCGCCTGGCCCGTGTGCTCTACGACCAGTTGCGGGCCGTTCCCGTGGAGCCCGGCTATCTGCCAGCCGCCGAACACCCGGCCCTGGTCGAAGTGCTGACCCGCATGCGCGCTGCGCCCGAGGACCACCGCAGCCTGGCCCAATGGGCCGCCAGCGTGCACATGACCGAGCGCACCCTGGCGCGCCACTGCCAGCGCGAGCTGGGCATGGGCCTGGGCGAATGGCGCCAGCGCATGCGCTACCTGCTGGCCATCGACGCGCTGGAGGCCGGCCTGAGCGTGCAGCAGATCGCCTATGACCTGGGCTACAGCACGCCCTCGGCCTTCATCGCCATGTTCCAGCGCGAGGCCGGCACCTCACCCGAACAATTCCGCCGCGAGTTCTGCATGCCGCCGTGAGGCTGTTGCGCCATCTGCCTGCAGCCCGGCCCAAGCCGCGAGATAATGCCGCCCGTGAAGCACGCCAGACCGCCGCTGGTGCAATCGTGGAAACACGGCACTGGAGGAACGTCCGGACTGCACAGGGCAGCGTAGCAGCTAACGGCTGTCCACCGTGAGGTGAGGATCAGAGCAACAGAGACGAGTCGGGGACATGTGCCGCCAACTTGGTGTTCTATGGGGTGCCAGCGCAAGCTGGCGACGGATGGCGCAAGCCAGACGCCCAGGCGAAAGCCTGGGCCCCATAGCCACCCGGGGACGCGGAACGCGTCCCCGGGTGAAACGGGCAATCTCTACGCGCAGCAATACCAAGTAGGCACACGTTGACGGGGCCCCCGGAGTGTGCGGGTAGGTAGCACCGAGCCGGGCGGCGACGCCCGGCCCAGATTAATGGCGGTCACATGCGGGCAACCGCGTGCACAGAATCCGGCTTATCGGCGCGCTTCACACTTTCTTCCATGCCCCGCCACCGGCGGGGCATTTTCATGGGCGGTTCAGAACTGGTATTTGGCCGTCAGCAGCAGCCTGCGCGGCACGCCGAAATAGTTGCCGCCGTTGTTCGTGCCCAGGGTCTCGAAATAGCGGCGGTCGAACAGGTTGCTGATGTTCATCTGCAGGTCCAGCTGCCGGTTCACCCGATAGCCGATGACCAGGTCGGCCACGGCATAGGCGGACTGGCGGATTGCATAGCCTTCGGCGCTGGTCAGCGACTCGGACGTGGTGCGGCTCTGGTAGCGCAGGCCGCCGCCCACACGCCATGCGCCCAGCTCGCCGCCCAGGTGGTACATGGCCGACAGCTTGAGCTGGTGGCGCGGCGTGTAGCTGGCATAGGGCGCGCCCTTGGCGCCTTCGGTGCTGTCGCTGGCGATCTCGGCCTGGGTGAAGGTATAGCCAAGGCCGGCGTTCAGGCGCGGCAGGATCTCACCGCTAATGTCCACGTCCAGCCCCTTGCTCCTGACCTTGCCGACGGAGCGGTAGCAATTGGTCTTCACCGTGCAGGAGTTGATGTCCGCGATGGCCTGGGGCAGGTTGTCCTGCGTGGTTTTGAACACGGCAACGGCCAGGTTCACGCGCTCGTCCAGGTAGCTGCCCTTGAGGCCCAGCTCGAAATTGCGGCCCTCCACCGGCGCCAGCATGCTGCCCGAGACATCCAGAAAATCCTGCGGCCGGAAGATGCTGGTGTAGCTGGCATAGGCCGAGTAGGTCTTGTTGATGTCATAGGTCAGCGCGGCATAGGGCGTGGCATGGGCTTTCTCGCTGAATTCGCGTTCCCGGCTCCAGCTGCCCTGGCGCTGGACGTTGGTGAAGTCGTACCAGTCCAGGCGCGTGCCGGCGATCAGGTTCAGTGGCTCGGCCAGCAGGAAGCGGCCCGTGGCGTAGGCCGAGGTCAGCGTGGTCTTCTGGCGGCGCGTCCACAGGTCTTCGGCCAGCAGGCCGGAGCGGTCCAGCGAGTCGGGGTTCCAGGTATAGGGATCGACGCCATTGGCGATCAGCCATTCCCCCGTGGGCGACAGGTAGCTGTAGCCCTGGTCGCTCCAGCGGATGGTGCGGCGGCTGACGCCGAAGGCCAGGTCATGCTCGCGGCCGAACAGGCGCACGGGGCCCTGGGCCGAGGCATCGAGGCTGAGCTGGCGCCTGTCGTAGTCGTAGAGGCCGCCGGCCACGTCGTAGCGCGTGCGGCCCTGGTCGTCCAGGCCGCCCGAGACCAGGTAGGCGCCGTCCAGCGCGGACTTGGCCTGCAGGGCGCGCGCGGCCAGCCTGGCCTTCCAGCCGTTGTCGAAGCGGTGCTCCAGGTCGGCGAACAGGCTGATCTCCTTCTTGTCCCATTTGCTCCAGGAGGGCGAGAAACGCCTGGATCGCGCAATGTCGAGGAAGGAGCCATCGAAGCCCATGGGCACGCCCATCCATTGCGAGCCGGGGTTGTCTTCGTTCACATAGGAGCCGCCCACGCTCAGCATGGTGTCGCGGCCCAGGTCGAACTCGGCGGTGCCGTACAGCAGCTGGCGGCGGCTGCTATAGCCATCGATGAAGTGGTCGCGCGACTGGGCCGAGGCCACCACACGCCCGCGCGCCGAGCCGTCCTCGTTGAGGGCGCCGCCCACATCGACCTCGCCCACGGCCTGGTTCCAGCTGCCGCCGCGCAGGGTGACCGAGCGCTGGGTGGTGCGCGGCGCGCGCTTGCGCACGAAGTTGATGGTGCCCGAAGGGTCGCCCACGCCCGTCATCAGCCCCGTGGGGCCGCGCACCACTTCCACGTGGTCGTACATGGCCATGGTGTCGTAGGTGGAGGTGTCGGTTTCATACGAGACGGGCACGCCGTCCTGCAGGAAGGAGCCGATCACGAACCCGCGCGAGAAATAGCGCGCCCGGTCGTCGCTCCAGCGGTTGATGGTGATGCCGGTGGCGCTGTTGGCCACGTCGTCGATGGACAGCATGCCCTGGTCGTCCATCTTCTGGCGCGTGACCACGGTGAGGGACTGGGGCGTCTCGCGGATGGACAGCGGCAGCTTGGTCGAGGTGCTCATCAGTCCCGTGGTGTAGGAGCCCGAGCCCTCGGTGGTCGTGGTCTCGCCCACGGCGGAGACCGTGACTTCGGGCAGGGCCACGGTGCCGGCGGGCTTTTCCACCACCAGCGTGCCCTGGCTCACATGGCCTTCCAGCCCGCTGCCGCGCAGCAGCCGGGCCACGGCGGCGGCGGTGCTCAGGCGCCCTTCCACGGCGGGCGCACGGCGGCCCTGCACCAGTTCAGGCGCGGCCAGCAGCTGCAGGCCAGCCTGGCGGGCCAGTTGGGCCAGCGCCTGGTCCAGCGGCTGGGCGGGAATGTGGAAGTCGGTGCTGGCGGCCGTGACCGGCGCCGCCTGTGCCAGCGCGGCTGGAGAAAGCTGCACGGCCAGCAGCGCGATGGCCGCCGCAACGGCATGGTGGCAGGCAAGGCGGGAAGGCTTGGAGGGGAATGAAGACATGGAAGGTCCCGTGGCGGATCTGGGCAATGGCGATTCCCGGGCTGCGAATGCGTCGCGTTCCCGGGTCCTCATGCCTATACGAACGGGTGCAGACATTCCCTCACGCCTGGTGCGCATGCGCCGTGCATTCCGGGGTCATGGGCGCATCAGCGCATCAGCTGCGGCGGCGGATGACCAGGGTGCGCCCGGTTCCCGGGCCCTGCTCCTTTTCCTGCACCTCTTCCTGCACGCTGACTGGCAGGGTGCGCGGCAGCATGCGCAGCCAGCCCTGGGCCGCCGCAATGCGCACGCGCCCCAGCACGGGCAGGGCGGCGGCGTCGGGCTCCACGCGCAGTGGCTGCAGGCTGTAGCGCTCCAGGCGCCGGACCACCTCGGCCAGCGGCGTGTTCTGGAAGTCCAGCCAGCCCTCGCGCCAGGCGGCCACCGCCGCAACGGTTTGCACGGCGGCCGTCTGGCCTGGCGCCAGGCGCAGCATCTGGCCTGCGCCCAGTTCATGCGGGGCGCCGCTGCCGTCGCGCACCTGCACGCGGCCCGCATCGACGGCGACCAGCACCGCATCGTCCTCCAGCGCCACCTCGAAGCGCGTGCCCAGCACGGTGACCTGTACGTCCGCTGCCTGGACCATGAAGGGCCATTCCGTGTCGCGCGCCACGGCGAAGAAGGCGCTGCCGGCCAGCAGCCGCACCTGGCGGCGCGTGGCGTAGAAATCCACCTCGGCACGGCTGGCGGCGTCCAGCGTCAAGCTGCTGCCGTCGGGCAGGGGCTGGTTCAGCAGGCGGCCGGTGGCCGTGGCCAGCCGCACCTGGTACTGCGGCATCCACTGGCGCCAGGCCAGCCAGATCGCCGGGCTGCCGACACCCAGGCCCGCCATCCCCAGCAGGGTGGACAGGGCGCGGCGGCGGCCCGTGCGTGGTGCGGGTGCGGCGGTTTCTCCGCGCCAGCGGCGCAGCGCGGCTTCCACGCTGTCCATGGCGCGCATGACCTCGCGTTCCACGGTTTTGACCGAGACGCCGTGGCGCTCGGCCAGCTCGGCATGCGAGGCGCCCTCGATGCGGTCGGCCAGGAAGATGTCGCGGCAGCGCGCGGGCAACTGCGCCAGGGCGCCTTCGACCCCGGCCAGGGCCTGGCGGTAGGAATGGGTGTCGGCCACATCGGGGCTGAGGGGGGAGGGCGGCTCGCCTTCCCTCGCGCTGGTGTCAAAGCGCTCGGCCGTGCGCTGGCCATGGCGCAGGTGGTCGATGGCGATGTTCTCCATCACCGCGTAGAGATAGGCGCGGCTGGCGCCTGGCGGACTGTCCGGCGCGGCGGGCGCATCGCTTTCGCCGCGCTGGCGTTCGGCAAGGCGTATCCAGGCGTCATGCACCAGGTCACGCGCGGCCTGCGGGCCGGCGCGGCGCGCCACGAAGCGTACCAGCTCGTGGTAGCTGTCCTGGAAGGTGCTCAGCAGGGAAGAAGAGGAAGAGGCGGGCGCAGGCATGCGGGAGGCCCGAAGGCAGCACGGGAATCCCGCATTCTATGAAATGATTCTCATTTGCCGAATGTGCTGCCCGCCGCGCACCCGGCAATGCTGGCCTAGAACCGCTCCCAGGGCATCAGGTAGCGCCACTGGCCTTCGGGCACCTTGGCCAGAGAGAGGCGGCCAATGCGCAGGCGGCGCAGGCTGACCACGCGCAGGCCCACTTCGGTGCACATGGCGTCGATCTCGTCGGGGGCGATGCCCTTGAGCGCAAAGCGCAGATGGTTCTCGTTCTGCCAGCTCACGCGGCAGGGCGGCAGCTGGCGCTTGCCGATCGGCAGGCCGGCCTTCATCAGCTCCAGACCGTCCTCGTGGATCTGGCCCTCGACGCCGACGATGCATTCCTGCTCCAGCCACATGCCTTCCTCGCCCAGCTTGCGCGCCACGCGCTTGTCCTGGGTGTAGACGATGAGGCCGCTGGCCGGCAGCGGCAGGGGCAGGAAGGATTCCAGGTTCTTGAAGTGCTGGGCCAGCACCAGCAGCGGCATGGGCGTGTCCACCTGGGCCATGCTGGCTTCGCCCAGCAGGGAGTGCGCGCTGCGCACCCGGCCATAGGGCCGGCCCTGGGTGTAGCCCGCAGGCTTGTTCATCAGCAGGGTGACGGGCGGCACGGCCTCGGGCTGGGCGCCGCTGCGCAGCGTGACCTGCTGCTCGGGGCGCACGCGCGTCTCGGGCAGTTGCACGACCTTGCCGTCCACCTGGACGTTGCCGGCGGTGATATGCAGTTCGGCCTCGCGGCGCGAGCATTGTTCCTGTTCGGCCAGGCGCTTGGCCAGGCGAACGCTTTCAGATTCAGACATGCGCGCAGCTTAACCAGATACCAGGCCCCGCGCGCGTCGTCGGTCATTGCCGGTCATTGCCGCCCGCACAGCGCACGGATGCGCTCCACATGGGCCAGCAGCGAGCGCTCGGCAATCGGCCACAGCTGCGGCGGGGCGTCGTCATAGGCCAGCCGCACCCAGTCCTGCACGCTGCCGTCGGGCTGTTTTTGCATGGCGGCCAGCACCTTGGCCTCGCGCGCCAGCCGGTGGGCCTTGAGCTTGGCGATCGCCTGGCGCGCAAAGCCCAGCACATAGCCATGGGCCGGCAGGATGAAGCGCACATCGTGCGCGGCGCACAGCGCGTCGAGCCTGTCCAGCGAATCGATGTAGTCGCGCATGTTGCCGTCAGGCGGATCGATGATGGTGGTGCTGCCATTGAGGATGTGGTCGCCGCTGAACAGCAGGGCGTCTTCCTCCAGCACAAAGCACACATGGTTGGCCGCATGGCCGGGCGTGAACACGGCCTGCAGGGTGTGGGTGGTGCCAGTTTGCGCATCCTGCAGCACGATGCGCTGGCCGTCGGTCAGTGCGTAGTCGGGGGTGAAGCGGCTGGCCGGCCGGGCCGTGGGCGCCGAGGGCAGGCCGCCAATGGCGGGCCTGGGCCTGCCGGCCTGCACGGCCAGCGCCTGCAGCAGCGCGGCGCCCGGCGAGTGGTCGGCATGGGAATGCGTGCACAGGATGTGGCGTATGTCGCCGCCCGCCGCATCGAACAGGCGCTGCACATGGGCGGCATCGGCCGGGCCGGGGTCGATGGCGGCGTAGCCCGTGGCGGCATCGCCCACCAGATAGCTGTTGGTGCCGGGGCCGGTCATCACGCCGGGGTTGGGTGCCGTCAGGCGCAGCAGGTTCTTGCGCAGTGGCACGGCGCGCTCGCTCTGCCAGTCCAGCGTGTGCAGGATCTGGCCGTCCGGGCAGACCATTTCCAGCTCGCCGAAGGGGGCCTCGTCCTCCATGTGGCGGGCTTCCTTGCCATTGAGAAAGCCGGTGCGCGGGCAGCACTGCCACAGCGGCTGCTCGCCTTGCAGGGCGGCGAACACGGCATCGGTGCCCGCGAAGCGGCTGAGCCGGTCCAGCGTGCGGATGGTGGGGAAGATCATGGGAAAGCTGCCCGCGCGGTGGCGCTCCAGCGCTTCCTGCGGGCGCACCCAGATGGGCTCGAACTGTTCCGACCCGTCGGCGTCGGGTTCCTGGCCTTCGGGCATGCGCGCCACGAAGAAGGGCACATCGAAGCGCCGGGGCTGGTCGCGGTCGGCCGTCCAGTGGGCCAGGTACCACAGCGCATCCACGGCCAGGCGCAGGCCGCGTGCCTCGCACTGGGGCACCAGCGGCGCCTTGCGGTCCAGCGTGGCCAGTTCGGCGGCAGATACCGGCCGGCCCTGGGCGTCGTGGGCCAGCAAAATGCCGAGCTCCTCGAAGGTCTCGCGCAGGCCGGCGATGGCCTGGGTGATGCGCAGTGCGTCGCCGGCCTGGGCGGGGCGGGTGCTGGCGCAGGCATGGGCGGCCTCGGCCGCGTCCTGGGCCTCGATGCCGCCGCCCGGGAAGACGTAGGCGCTGGGCACGAAGCTGGCCTTGGGCGAGCGCCGCGTCATCAGCACCTCCAGCCCCTGGCCATCGGCGCGGTCGCGCAGCAGCAGGACGGTGGAGGCCTTGAGGGTGTCTACGGGCTGGCGCTGGGGGTGCAGGAGCTGGCTGGGGCGGGTCATGGGGGCATTATGCGGATTGGCCCGCCCGCCGCTGTTGCGCAAGAGACGCAAGTACTGCTGCGGGGCATGGCCCCGGATTGCGCCATGAGGCTGCCGTGCAGGGGATAATCGCCGGATGCAGATCCGCTTTACCAAGATGCAGGGCGCTGGCAACGATTTCGTGGTTCTCGACGAAACCGCCGGCCCGCTGGGCCTGAGCGCAGCCCAGTACCGCTTCCTCGCCCATCGCCAATTCGGCGTGGGCGCCGACCAGATCCTCACGGTGCGGCCCTCGCCCGCCGAAGGCATCGATTTCGAATATGTGATCCACAACGCCGACGGCGGCGAGGTCGAGCAGTGCGGCAACGGCGCGCGCTGCTTTGCGCGCTATGTGCACGACAAGGGCCTGACCGGCAAGTCCGTCATCCGCGTGCAGACGCTGGCCGGCCTCATCGCCCCCGAGCTGCATGCCGATGGCCGCGTCACCGTGGACATGGGCCAGCCCGTGCTGGAGCCCTCCCTGGTGCCCTTCAATGGTGCAGACCTTGTGCCCCGCCCGCTGGGTGCGGCGCAGCAATGGCCCCTGCAGCTGGGCGACGAGGCCACGGTCTGGATCGCCCCCGTTTCCATGGGCAACCCGCATGCGGTGCAACTGGTGGACGATGTGGACCACGCCCCCGTGGCCACCTGGGGCCCGCTGATCGAGCGCCATGTGCGCTTTCCCCAGCGCGTCAATGCGGGATTCATGCAGATCGTCGATCGCGGCCAGATCCGGCTGCGTGTTTACGAGCGCGGTGCCGGCGAGACGCTGGCCTGCGGCACGGGCGCCTGCGCGGCCGTGGTGGCCGGCATTCGCTGGGGGCTGCTCGACGCGCGCGTCGATGTGCACACCCGCGGCGGCCGGCTGACCATCGAGTGGGACGGCGGCGCGGTGCGCATGACCGGCCCCGCAGAGTTTGTTTTTGAAGGACAGATCGAGGTTCCCGACCAGCCATGAACAGCACTACCGATATCGCCGTCACCGAAGAGACGATTGCCGACTACCTGCTGAACCATCCGGAATTCTTTGAGCGCCACGCCGAGATGCTCGCGCGCGTGCAGCTGGTCAGCAGCCACAGCCCGCGTACCGTCAGCCTGCAGGAACGCCAGGCCGAGATGCTGCGCGAGAAGATCAAGGGCCTGGAGCACCGCATCATGGACATGATGCGCCACAGCAGCGAGAACGCCTCCATCGGCGACAAGCTGCATGCCTGGAGCTGCGCACTGGCCAAGGTCCAGGACCTGCGCGAGCTGCCCCACGCGCTCACGGCCAGCCTGCAGCATGTCTTCGAGGTGCCCCAGGTGGCCCTGCGCCTGTGGAACGTCTCCGGCGCCCAGACCAGCAGCATCTACACCATGGGCGTCAGCGAGGACGCCAAGTCCTTCGCGGCATCGCTGACCATGCCGTTTTGCGGCCCCAACATGGGCTTCGAGCCCGGCGGCTGGCTGGTCGATCCCGATGCGGCCCAGTCCCTGGCCCTGCTCACGCTGCATGACGGCGACAGCATCAACCCGGCCAATGCCTTCGGCATGCTGGTGCTGGGGTCTCCCGATCCGCTGCGCTTCGAGGCCACCATGGGCACGGAATTCCTCTCGCGCATCTCGGCCCTGGCCAGCGCGGCCCTGTCGCGCATGCGGCCCGTGCCGCTGACCCTGGCGCGCGGCTGACCGGCTGAAAGCCCATGCCGGGAGCATCGGACAGGGACGGGCTCCCGGAAGGCGACATTCCGGCGGAGGATCTGGCGGCAGAGAACCTGGCGCTGCTCCCCGCCGCCGTCCATGCCTATCTCGAGCATGTGCGCGTGCAAAAGCGCCTGGCCGACCGCACCTGCGCACTCTATGCGCTGGACATGGCCCGGCTTTGCACCATGGCCCGCGACGCCGGCCAGGAGTTGCTGGCGCTGCAGCCCGCCCACATCCGCCGCTTCGTGGCCCAGATGCATTCCCGGGGCCGCAGCCCGCGCGGCATTGCGCTCATCCTGTCTGGCTGGCGCAGCTTCTTCCGCTGGGCAGCCCAGCAATCGCTGGTGCCCTTCAATCCCGTCGAGGGCGTGCGCGGTCCCAAGGCCCCCAAACCCCTGCCCAAGGCATTGGGCGTGGATGACGCCGTGCAGCTGGCCGCCTTCAGCAACGCCGAAGCCGATCCCTGGATCGAGGCACGTGACGCCGCCATCACCGAACTGCTCTACAGCTGCGGCCTGCGCGTGGGCGAGCTGGTGGGCCTGGACGTGGCGCCCGGCCAGGACACGCAGCGCCAGGGCCGTGGCTGGATAGATTTGCAGGCCGCCGATGCCCATGTGCAGGGCAAGGGCGGCAAGCGGCGCACCGTGCCCGTGGGCGCCGCCGCGCTGCAGGCGCTGCAGCGCTGGCTGGCCTTGCGGGAGACAGGCCTGGCTGGCGCGGCCGCGCTGGCTGCGCATCACGAATCCGCACTTTTCATCGGCCGGCGCGGCGAACGCCTGGGCGCGCAGTCGGTCTGGACCCGGCTGCGACAGCGCGGCCAGCAGGCCGGCCTGTCGGCCGGCGTCCATCCCCATGTGCTGCGGCATTCGTTTGCCAGCCACATGCTGCAGTCCAGCGGCGACCTGCGCGCCGTGCAGGAATTGCTGGGCCACGCCAGCATCTCGACCACGCAGATCTACACGCGCCTGGATTTCCAGCATCTGGCCCAGGCCTACGAGAACGCCCACCCACGCGCGCGGCGCCAGAGTGGGGGCGGCAGCGACAGTGGCGATGGCGATGGCAATGGAGATAACGATGAAAAGGGCCGCCCCCGATAAAAAAGGCCAAGCCCTCTGGCAAAACGGCACTTGACAGGCTCGCTAAACTTATTCGGAACGTCTTTTCGACAAGGCCCGTCCGTGGTGGATGGGCCTTGCCGCTTCCCCTTGCTGAATTTTCTGAAAGCAATCCCATGGCACTGATTCCCGTCACCATCCTCACCGGCTTCCTGGGCTCGGGCAAGACCACGCTGCTCAAGCGCGTGCTCAGCGAGTCCCACGGCATGAAGATCGCCGTGATCGAGAACGAGTTCGGCGAAGAGAACATCGACACCGACATCCTCAGGACGGAGTCCAAGGAGCAGATCCTGCAGATGAGCAACGGCTGCATCTGCTGCACCATCCGCGAAGACCTGCGCGAAACCCTGCAGCTGCTGGCCGCCAAGCGCCGCAAGGGCCTGGTGGAGTTCGACCGCATCGTGATCGAGACCACGGGCCTGGCCGATCCCGGTCCCGTCGCCCAGACCTTCTTCATGGACGACGAGATCGCCGAGACCTATCTGATCGACTCCATCCTCACCCTGGTCGATGCCAAGCACGCCAACCAGCAGCTGGACGACCGCCAGGAGGCGCGCCGCCAGGTGGGCTTTGCCGACCAGCTGTTCCTGTCCAAGACCGACCTGGTCAGCGAGGACGAGAAGAACGCGCTCATCCACCGCCTCAAGCACATGAACCCGCGCGCGCCCATCCGTGCCGTGCATTTCGGCGAAGTGTCCCTGAACGAGGTCTTCGACCTGCGCGGCTTCAACCTCAATGCCAAGCTGGACATCGATCCCGACTTCCTCAAGGAAGACGACCACGACCACGGACATGACCATGGCCACAAGCATGAGCATGACGAGCACTGCGGCCACGACCATGGCCATGAGCACGACGAGAACTGCGGGCACGACCACGCCCATGACCACGAGCATGGCGAGCACTGCAAGCATCCGCACCACCATCACCACGATGACGACGTCAAGAGCTTCGTCTACCGTGCCGACCGTGCCTTTGACCCTGCCCGCCTGGAGGACTTCCTGGGCGCCATCGTCAACATCTACGGCCCGCGCATGCTGCGCTACAAGGGCGTGCTGAACATGCAGGGCACGGAGCGCAAGGTCATTTTCCAGGGCGTGCACCAGCTCATGGGCAGCGACCTGGGACCGCAGTGGGCCGAGGGCGAAAAGCGCCAGAGCAAGATGGTCTTCATTGGCATCGACCTGCCCCAGGACATCTTCCTGCAGGGCCTGGAGCAGTGCCTGGTCTGAGTTTTTTGTGAACCTTTGTGGGCAATCGGATGGCTTTTTGCTGACATCTGAATGACACAGGGGCCGCCCGCATGCGTGGGCGGCCCCTTTGCATTCCTGTGGGGTATGTGCAACGGCTTGCGCTCCTGTAGAGCATCGATACAATCGCGCCCCTGAAGAGAGCCCCCAAGCCCAATGGACTGCCCCGCAGGGGTCGCCCATACCGTGAGGAGACAGCAAGTGAGCGCCGAATCCAGCAAGAAGCCGTCAGTGGCCGCACCGGCCCCGGCTGCAAGCCAGAAGGCCGCGGTCCGCACTGCGGTCGGCGTTGCCGACCTGGTGTCCCTTGCTGACCGCAAAAGGGCTCTTTGCACGCACGGCCGCCGCACGGCCTGGATTGCCGCACCCCGCCGCACGGGGAAGCCGGCAGGTTCCGCAACTGCGGCGATCGGCTGTCCTACACGGCATTCGACCCGGGCGCCCCGATTGACAGTACCATCCATGGCCCCGTCCGAAGCCCTCGGCGCGGACTAAGTTAGCGAAACCAACACTATGCCTACCACTACGCAAACGCCTTCGTCGGGATCGACGAAACGAGACCCCAAGCTGGCCAATGCCTGGAAGACCAAGTCGGTGGAAGAACTGACGGATGCCGAAGTGCTGGCCATGTCGGATGACGAATACATGAATGAGAAGCAGATGGCGTTCTTCCGCCTCAAGCTGCTCACTCTCAAGCACGACATGCACACCAACGCGGGTGAGACGGCAGAAAACCTGCGCGAGGACACCGTGGTGGTTCCCGATCCGGCCGACCGCGCCACCATCGAGGAAGAGCATGCGCTGGAACTGCGCACGCGCGACCGCGAACGCAAGCTGCTCAAGAAGATCGAGCAATCCATTGCACGCATCGACGCAGGCGACTACGGCTACTGCGACGAGACCGGCGAGCCCATCGGCGTGGGCCGCCTGCTGGCCCGCCCCACGGCCACGCTGTCGCTGGAAGCCCAGCAGCGCCGTGAGCTCAAGCAGAAGATGTATGGGGATTGAGTTGCAGCAACGGCCTGCAGGCCGTCGGTGCTAATCTGACTCGCCATGGCAAAAGAAGAGAGCAGCAAATCGGGGGGGTTGTTGTCCAAGGTGGTGCGCTTTGTGCGCCACCCTACGGTCAATTGGTCCGACCTCGACGGCCTGGACGGGGAGCAGGAAAGCCAGTACAGCAAGCAGGCGCTCAAGGAAATGATCGAGCGCAAGCGCCGCAACGATTTCGTGCGCAAGCGCGAGTTCGACCAGCTGCGCCGCCTGCGCCAGGCCGAGCTGCAACAGGCCTCCAGGCCGGGCACCGCACCGGTCGGTGTGCCCGGCCCCGCCGCGCAGGGCTCGCAATTTCTCAGCAGCCTGCTGAGCTCCAAATCCTCCGGTGAACGCGCCGTCACGCTCAAGAAGATCGACGAGATCGAGGCCCAGATGTCCCAGCAATGGTGGCGGGGCAAGCAGGCGGCCGACGCAACCACCATTCCCATGGCGCTGCCGGCGGGTGGCAACCCCGCTCCGGCCTCGTTTCGCAAGCAGCCGCCGCCGTCTGGGCAGATTCCCATGCTCAGCGACGTGGTGCCGCCGGCCATTGCCTCGGCCGGCGACGTGGCGGCCTTTGCCACCACCTTGCCCATGAGCCTGGCACCTGCGCCGCAGGTGCCCTCCGTCTCGACGGCTCCCATCATTGACCCCATGCCCATGGCCCGCCCCCTGCGGCCATTGGAGGGGGCGACCGATTTCCTGCCGGCCTTCGCGGCCACCGAGGTCTCTCCGCCGCAGCCCATGGACATGGTGCCGCCCTGCTTCGTGGTGTTCGAGCACGATCCCGACCTGGAAGAGCCGGCCATCCTCTTTGCCAATGGCGATGTGGATGGCGCCGAGCAGGGCATGCTGGAGCTGATCGACCGGCGCGATGTTCCCGCGCAGCTGCCGGTGTGGCTGGCCTTGCTGGACCTGTACCGTGCGGCCGACCGCCCGCTGCAGTTCGACAAGGCGGGCATCGAATTCGCAGCGCGCTTCGGCCGCTCCGCTCCCCAATGGTTTGCGATGCCGCAGCAGCGCACCCCCCCCGTGGTGTCCATGCCGGGCGCAGCGGCAGGGCGTGGCTGGCGCTGGAGCGCACCTGCGCAGATCACGCCGAGTGCCGTGACGGCCCTGAAGGCCTCCCAGGCCAAGGCTTCCAGCCCCTGGTGCCTGGACTGGGCTGCCGTGGCCGGCATCGACGATGCGGCGGCCACGCCCCTGGAGGCGTTGCTGCAGCAATGGGCGGGCTCGCAGGGCGTGTTCGTGCTGCTCAATGCGGACCGGCTGCTGGCGCTGCTGGGCACGCTGGCTCCCTCGGGCGATTCCAGCGTGGATACGCTGTGGTGGCGGTTGCGCATGGCGGTGCTGCGTTTGATGAACCGGCAGGATGATTTCGAGCTGGTGGCGCTGGACTACTGCGTCACCTACGAGGTCTCGCCTCCCTCGTGGGTGGACCCGGTCTGCCAGTGCCTGACGCAAGCCATCGAAACCGAGGGCGCGGATGCGCCCCTTTCGGCAGGCGTTGCTGCCACGGCGGACGCCGTGCGATTTGCGCTGGCCGGCACCATTGAAGGCGATGCCTCCACCTGGCTGGACCCGGTGCAGGAGGGGGCCAGCCTGGGCGAGCCCGTGTTCATCGACTGCACCCAACTGGTCCGCATGGACTTTGCGGCAGCCGGCTCCGTGCTCAACTGGGCTGCCCACATGCAGTCGCTGGGCCATGTGCTGCAGTTCGGCCAGCTGCACCAGCTGGTGGCGGTGTTCTTCAATGTGATCGGCATCCAGGAGCACGCGCAGGTCACTCCACGGCGGGACTGATCCTGCCGCGCGGCGGCTGCGCCACACCCCTTGCGGCAGGGCGGCGCACTCGCTGCGAAGAGCGCGTGGGCATTCTTTGAGCAGACCCTTGAGAAGGCCGCCTTCGCCCTCATCTGGCACCGCTATGGAACAGTATCACGGCACCACCATCATCAGCGTGCGCCGGCAGACCCCCGAAGGCGTGCAGGTCGCCATCGGCGGCGATGGCCAGGTCACATTGGGCAACATCGTCGTCAAGGGCACCGCGCGCAAGGTGCGCAAGCTCTACCACGGCAAGGTGCTTGCCGGCTTTGCCGGCGCCACGGCAGACGCCTTCACGCTGTTCGAGCGCTTCGAGGCCAAGCTGGAAAAGCACCAGGGTCACCTGACGCGCGCAGCCATCGAGCTGACCAAGGACTGGCGCACCGACCGCGTGCTGCGCCGTCTGGAGGCCATGCTGGCGGTGGCCGACGCATCGGCCTCGCTGATCATCACCGGCAACGGCGACGTGCTGGAGCCCGAGCAGGGCATCGTGTCCATCGGCTCGGGCGGCGCCTACGCGCACTCTGCGGCCAAGGCGCTGCTGACCAATACCGAGCTGTCGGCCGAGGAGATCGTGCGCAAGTCGCTGGCCATCGCCGGCGAGCTGTGCATCTACACCAACATGCACCACACGGTCGAGACGCTCTGACACCCGCGCGGCGCCGGCTTGCCCAGCAGGCCGGCGATCGAAACGCACGGCATTGAAACTCACAGTCGCCAGCGGCCAGGCAACGGGGCTGGCGGCGCAATGCATCGAATACACACCATGTCCTCTGCCATGACCCCCCAGGAGATCGTCTCCGAACTGGACCGCCACATCGTAGGCCAGGCTGGCGCCAAGCGCGCCGTGGCCATCGCGCTGCGCAACCGCTGGCGCCGCCAGAACGTGGCCGACGGCCTGCGCCAGGAGATCACGCCCAAGAACATCCTCATGATCGGCCCCACAGGCGTGGGCAAGACCGAGATCGCGCGCCGCCTGGCGCGGCTGGCCGATGCGCCCTTCATCAAGGTCGAGGCCACCAAGTTCACCGAAGTGGGCTACGTGGGCAAGGACGTGGATGCCATCATCCGCGACCTGGCCGAGGTGGCCGTCAAGCAGACGCGCGAGGCTGACATGAAGAAGCTGCGCCTGCGCGCCGAAGACGCGGCCGAGGACCGCATCCTTGACGTGCTCGTGCCCCAGGCCCGCAGCGGCGAGGTGGCCGCCGACAACACGGCACGCCAGGTTTTCCGCAAGAAGCTGCGCGAGGGCCAGCTCGACGACAAGGAAATCGAGATAGATGTCGCCGACGCGCCGCCCCAGGTGCAGATCATGGGCCCCCAGGGCATGGAAGAGATGGCCGAGCAGCTGCGCGGCATGTTCAGCCACATGGGCCAGGAAAAGCGCAAGACGCGCAAGCTGCGCATTGCCGAAGCCATGAAGCTGCTGACCGACGAGGAAGCGGCAAAACTGGTCAACGAGGAAGACGTGCGCACCCGCGCCATCGCCAATGCCGAGCAAAACGGCATCGTCTTCATCGACGAGATCGACAAGGTGGCCACGCGCCAGGAGACCAGCGGCTCCGACATCTCGCGCCAGGGCGTGCAGCGCGACCTGCTGCCCCTGGTCGAAGGCACCAGCGTCTCCACCAAGTACGGCGTGGTCAAGACCGACCACATCCTGTTCATCGCCTCGGGCGCCTTCCACCTGTCCAAGCCCAGCGACCTCATCCCCGAGCTGCAGGGGCGCTTCCCGATCCGCGTGGAGCTGGACTCGCTGTCGGTCCAGGACTTCGAGGCCATCCTCACCCAGACCCATGCCTCCCTGGTCAAGCAGTACCAGGCGCTGCTGGCCACCGAAGGCGTCACGCTGGAATTCACGCCCGAAGGCATCACCCGGCTCGCCGGCATCGCCTTCGATGTCAACGAGCGCACCGAGAACATCGGCGCGCGCCGCCTGTCCACCGTGCTCGAGCGCCTGCTGGACGAGGTCAGCTTCGACGCGGCCAATCTGTCCGGCCAGACCATCTCCATCGACGCGGCCTACGTGGACCAGCGTCTGCAGTCCCTGAGCCAGGACGAAGACCTCTCGCGCTTCATCCTCTGAAACGGGCCGGCTGCCGCGCAGCCGCCACCGAAGTGACTGCCCGCATTGCCGGGCAGTCACTTTTTGTAGGAGGGTTGCCCGAGTTGCAACCGGTCGCCGGCGAATTGAATCGTTGCAATTGCGTGCAGGCTTTGAGAGATCACTTGCAGTCAGTCCTCTAAGTACTTGTAAAGCCAGGGATTTTTGTCACCACTCACATTGCATTCGGCTTCTAAGTTGTTGATTTCATTGCAAATAATTGTCCATTCCCGGGTTGTGAAACACCAAATTGCTGCTACAGTGCAAAAAAGTGCAATTAAGTGGTGAAAGTTGCCTTTGTGCCCCGATTTCCGGGACGCGATGGCTCCAACCGACCGGGGTGACTGACCGTGTTTCAAGGGGCGTCCTCGCTGAATCTCGATGGAAAGGGGCGGCTGTCTGTGCCGACCCGGCATCGTGACGCCCTTGTGGCCATGGCCCAGGGCCAGGTCACCCTCACCAAACATCCCCACGGTTGCCTGATGCTGTTCCCGCGCACGGAGTGGCTGCAGTTTCGCGAGCGGATCGCGCAGCTGCCCATGTCGGCGCAGTGGTGGAAGCGCATCTTCCTGGGTAACGCCATGGACGTGGACATGGATGCCACCGGCCGCGTGCTGGTGTCGCCCGAGCTGCGTGAAGCCGTGGGTCTGACCAAGGAGGTCGTGCTGCTGGGCATGGGCAACCATTTCGAGCTGTGGGACAAGGCCACTTATGAGGCACATGAAGCGAAGGCCATGCAGGAAGAAATGCCTGCGGCCTTCCAGGATTTTGCTTTCTAGGAAAGAGGCGTTTTCTTGAATCAGCCGTTGCAACACATCACCGTTTTGCTCGACGAGGCCGTCGATGCGCTGCTGGACGGCGCCGCACAGCCCGTTGCCGGGCAATGGGTGGACGCGACCTTCGGGCGAGGCGGGCATTCCCGGCGCATCCTGCAGCGGCTGGGGCCGGATGGGGCCTTGCTGGCGTTCGACAAGGACCCGGACGCGATCGAAGAGGCAGCGCGCATCACCGATGCGCGTTTTTCGATTCGGCACGAAGGGTTTCGCCACCTCAGCGAGCTGCCGGCCGGCAGCGTGCAGGGCGTGCTGATGGACCTGGGCGTGAGCTCTCCCCAGATCGACAACCCTGAGCGTGGCTTCAGCTTCCGCTTCGAGGGTCCGCTGGACATGCGCATGGACACCACGCGCGGCCAGAGCGTGGCGGACTGGCTGGCGGAAGCCGATGCCCAGCAGATTGCGGAGGTGATACGTGACTACGGCGAAGAACGGTTTGCTGGCCCCATTGCAAAGGCGATTGTTGCTCGGCGCGAAAGCCAGGGGCCCCTTCGCAACACCGCGGAGCTTGCCGAGCTCGTGGCTGGCGCGGTCCGGACCCGCGAGGCTGGGCAGAACCCAGCGACACGCACATTCCAGGCTCTTCGGATTTTCATCAATGCCGAGCTTGAAGAGCTCGAACAGGCGCTAGAGGCCAGCCTGCGCGTGCTGGCTCCGGGCGGACGCCTGGTGGTGATCAGCTTCCACTCGCTGGAGGACCGCATCGTCAAGCAGTTCATCGCCAAGCACTCCAAGGAAGTCTATGACCGGCGCGCACCCTTTGCCGTGCCCACGCCCATGCGCCTTGAAGCGCTGGGCCGCATCAAGCCCAGCGAGGCCGAGGTCGCCGCCAATGCGCGCTCGCGCTCGGCCGTGATGCGCGTGGCCCGCCGCACCGGGGTGCCTGCATGAAGCGCATGCACCGTCTGGCGCAAGAGGAGGGCGTGGCATGCTGCGCCTGAACCTCGTGCTGCTGCTGGCGGTGATGGCCAGCGCCATCTTCCTGGTGCACAACCAGTACGAATCGCGCCGCCTGTTCACCGAACTGGACCGCGCCGTGGCCGAGTCGCGCCGCCTGGCCACCGAGCAGCAGCGCCTGCAGGTGGAAAAGCGCGCCCAGGCCACGCCGCAGCGCATCGAGGTCATGGCGCGCGAGCGCCTGCAGATGAAGCCGGCCACGCCGGCCATCGCCCAGTACGTCAATGACGATGCGCGCACCGGAGTGGCTCCATGACGCGCAGCGTGCTCTATACCTCCAGTCCCCTGCTGGCGTCCAAGACTCCCCTGTGGCGCAGCAAGATGATCGTGGCCATGCTGGGCCTGGGCTTTGTCGGCCTGGGCGCGCGCGCAGCCTACGTGCAGGTGTTCGGCAACGACTTCTTCCAGCGCCAGGGCCAGGTGCGCTTCGCGCGCACGCTGGAGCTGCCGGCCAACCGTGGCCGCCTGCTCGACCGCAATGGACTGATCCTGGCCTCCAGCGTGCCTGCCGCCAGCATCTGGGCCATTCCCGAAGATGTCGAGCAGGAGGACCCCGAGGTCAAGGCCAAGCTCAAGCAGCTGGCCGCGCTCATGGAGATGCCGCTGCCCGCGCTGATGGAAAAGCTGGCCGACGAGGACAAGACCTTCGTCTGGATCAAGCGCCAGCTCGACTGGGATGTTGGCCAGCAGATCCATGCCCTCAACATCAAGGGCATCTACCAGCGCAAGGAATACAAGCGCCAATACCCGGAAGGCGAATCGGCCGCCCACATCGTGGGCTTCACCAATGTGGAAGACCATGGCCAGGAAGGCATGGAGCTGGCCTTCGACAAGGAGCTCGGCGGCAAGCCCGGCTCGCGCCGCGTGATCAAGGACCGCCTGGGCCGCGTGGTCGAGGGCGTGGGCGAGGAAGTGCCGCCGCAGGACGGCCGCGACATCCAGCTGTCCGTGGACAGCAAGGTCCAGTACTTCGCCTACCAGAAGCTCAAGGAGCAGGTCATCGCGCACAAGGCCAAGGCGGGCAGCGTGGTGGTCATGGATGCGCACACCGGCGAATTGCTGGCCCTGGCCAACTACCCCAGCTACGTGCCCGACAAGCGCAAGAACCTGACGGGCGAGCAGCTGCGCAACCGCGCCATCACCGACACCTTCGAGCCCGGCTCGACCATGAAGCCCATCACCATCGGCCTGGCGCTGGAGTCGGGCCGCTTCAAGCCGGAAACGCCCATCGACACCACGCCGGGCCGCGTCAACGTCACGGGCTCGACGATTTCCGACACCCACAATTACGGCCTGCTCACCGTGGCCGGCGTGATCCAGAAGTCCAGCAACGTGGGCACGACCAAGATCGCGCTGCAGATGCCGGCCAAGGAAATGTGGGAAACCTTCTCGGCCGTGGGCTTCGGCCAGAAGCCGCAGATATCCTTCCCCGGCGCCGCCAGCGGTCGCCTGCGTCCCTACAAGACCTGGAGGCCGGTGGAGCAGGCCACCATGGGCTATGGCTACGGCCTGTCCGCCAGCCTGCTGCAGATGACGCGCAGCTACACCGTCTTTGCCAACGGCGGGCGCGTGATCCCGGCCACCATGGTCAAGACCGACGAGCCGCCCGTGGGCGTGCCCGTGTTCTCTCCGCGCACGGCCAACGAGGTGCGCAAGATGCTCGCCCTGGCGGCCGGCCCCGGCGGCACGGGCCAGCGCGCCCAGACCATCGGCTACTCGGTGGGCGGCAAGTCGGGCACGGCCCGCAAGCAGCAGGGCAAGGGCTATGCCGCCGGCAAGTACCGCGCCTGGTTCACGGGCATGGCGCCCATCGAGAACCCGCGCATCATCGTCGCCGTGATGGTGGACGAGCCCAGTGCCGGCACCATCTACGGCGGCACCGTGGCAGCACCCGTGTTCAGCGAAGTGGTGCAGCAGACGCTGCGCCTGATGGGCGTGCAGCCAGATATGGAAGTCAAGCCCTTGATCGTCGCCAACCCCGTGGAGGAGCCCTCGCTATGAGTTCCTCCCAAGCCCTGCGGGTGCTGTCCACGGCCACCGAGGCTGTCCAGTGGCTGGCCGCCCGCCTGCAAGGCAGCGGCACGCTGCAGACCGACAGCCGCAAGGTCCGGCCCGGCGACGCCTTCATCGCCTGGCCCGGCGGGGCCACCGATGGCCGCGCCCATGTGGCCTCGGCCCTGGAGCGCGGTGCCATGGCCTGCCTGGTCGAAGCGCAGGGTGTCGAAGCCTTCGGTTTTTCCGGCGAGCACATCGCGGCGCTGCCCGGCCTCAAGGCCGCCACGGGCCTGATCGCCGACCAGTGGTTCCAGCACCCCAGCGCCCAGATCGACGTGCTGGCCGTGACCGGCACCAATGGCAAGACCACCACCGCCTGGTGGCTGGCGCACGCGCTGGCCCAGGTGAAGCTGCAGGAACGCAGCGGCTGCGCCCTGGTGGGCACGCTGGGCGTGGGCATTCCGCCCGCCATGGAATCCACGGGCATGACCACGCCCGACCCGGTGCGGCTGCAGCGCGCGTTCCGCGAGTACGCCGATGCGGGCCTGGCGGCCTGCGCCATCGAGGCCTCGTCCATCGGCATCGTCGAGCACCGGCTGGACGGCACGCGCATCCGTGTGGCGCTGTTCACCAATTTCACGCAGGACCACCTCGACTACCACGGCAGCATGCAGGCCTACTGGGATGCCAAGGCCGCGCTGTTCGACTGGCCCGGCCTGCAGGCCGCCGTCGTCAATGTGGACGACGCGCATGGCGCACGCCTGTGGGCCACGCTGCAGTCGCGCAAGCAGCCTGCCGCGCTCGACGTCTGGAGCATTTCCATCGAAGGCGCGGCGCGCCTGCAGGCCAAGGACATTGCGCTGGGTGCCGAGGGCCTGAGCTTCACCGTGATCGAGGCCGGCCACAGCCTGCGCATGCACACGCGCATGGTGGGTCAGTACAACGTATCCAACCTGCTGGGCGTGCTGGCCGCGCTGCGCTGCCTGGGCCTGACCCTGGACCAGGCCGTCGCCGCCTGCGTCCACCTGGAGCCCGTGCCCGGCCGCATGCAGCAGATCGTCCAGCCCGGCCAGCCGCTGGTGGCCGTGGACTACGCCCACACGCCCGATGCGCTGGACAAGGCCCTGCGCGCCCTGCGCCCGGCCGCCGAGCAGCGCCGTGGCCGGCTGTGGTGCGTGTTCGGCTGCGGCGGCGACCGCGATGCCACCAAGCGGCCGCTCATGGGGCAGGCCGCCCAGAAGAATGCCGACTGTGTGCTGGTCACCAGCGACAACCCGCGCAGCGAAGTGCCCGACCGCATCATCGACCAGATCCTGGCCGGCATGCAGCCGGGCGAGAACCTGCAGTCCCAGGCCGATCGCGCAGCGGCCATCGCCCAGGCGATTGCGCACGCCAGCGAACGCGACGTGGTGCTGATCGCCGGCAAGGGACATGAGGACTACCAGGAGACGGCGGGCCAGCGCCATCCGTTCTCCGACATGGCCGAGGCGCACAAGGCGCTGGCGGCCCGCGAAGGAAAGAAGCGGTCATGATGACCTTGCAACAAGCGCTGGAGCTGATCCAGTCGCATATCCCCCAGGCACGACTGGTCGGCAACGGCCAGGCCGTGCTCACGCGCGTGCACACCGACACCCGCACGCTGCAGGCCGGGGATCTGTTCGTCGCCTTGAAGGGCGAGCGTTTCGATGCCAACCAGTTCCTGGCCCAGGCCCGCGAGGCCGGCGCTGCCGCAGCCCTGGCCCATGGCGGCCTGGAGGCCGCAGGCCTGGCCGGCATCGAGGTGCCCGATTCGCTGGCCGCCCTGGGCGCACTGGCCACGGCCTGGCGCGCGCGCTTTGCGCTGCCGCTGATTGCCGTCACCGGCAGCAACGGCAAGACCACGGTCACGCAGATGGTGGCCTCCATCCTGCGCGCCCATGCGGGCGAGGCGGCCCTGGCCACGCGCGGCAACTTCAACAACTCCATCGGCCTGCCGCTGAGCCTGATGCGCATGACCGCCCAGCACCGCGTGGCCGTGCTGGAGATGGGCATGAACCATCCCGGCGAGATTGCCGAGCTGGCCGCCATCGGCCAGCCCACGGTGGCCCTGGTCAACAACGCGCAGCGCGAGCACCAGGAATTCATGCACACGGTCGAGGCCGTGGCGCGCGAGAACGGCAGCGTGCTGCTGTCCCTGCCCGCCGACGGCGTGGCCGTGTTCCCGGCCGGCGACACCTACACGCCGCTGTGGCGCGAGCTGGCCGCTGCGCGCCAGTGCCTGCTGTTCGGCGAGTCTGCCGATGGCGCCCAGGTCCATGCCCGCGATGCGCTGTGGCTGGGCGATGCCTGGCAGTTCACCCTGGTCACTCCCGAGGGCGAGGCCCCGGTGCGCCTGCACATTGCCGGCCGCCACAACGTGCGCAATGCGCTGGCCGCTGCGGCCTGCGCCCAGGCAGCCGGTGTGCCGCTGGCCGACATTGCACGCGGCCTGAGCGTGTTCGAGCCCGTGCAGGGCCGCTCGCGCGCACTGGGCGTTTCGGTGCAGGGCCGCACGGTCACCGTGATCGACGACAGCTACAACGCCAATCCCGACTCGGTGGCCGCTGCCATCGAGGTGCTGCGCGAACTGCCCGCGCCCCAGCTGCTGGTGCTGGGCGACATGGGCGAGGTCGGCGACCAGGGGCCGCAATTCCATGCCGAGGCTGGCGCGCTGGCGCGCAGCCTGGGCATTGCCCGGCTGTTCACGCTGGGCGCGCAAAGCACATCCGCCGCCACCGCATTCGGTGCAGGTGCGCGGCATTTCGAAGACATGGCCTCGCTGCAGCAGGCAGCCTGTGCCGCGCTGCCCGAGGTGGGCAGCATTCTGGTCAAGGGTTCGAGGTTCATGAAGATGGAGCAGGTGGTTCAGGCGGTCGAGGCGGCCGGCAAGGATGACGGTTGCAAGCAGGAGGCCGCATGCTGCTGATGCTGTCCCAATGGCTGCAGGGCCTGTCCCCCGAGTTCGGCTTTCTGCGCGTCTTCCAGTACCTCACGATGCGCGCCGTGATGGCCGCGCTCACGGCCCTGGTCATCGGACTGCTGGCCGGGCCGCGCCTGATCCGCATGCTGACCTCGCTCAAGATCGGCCAGCCCGTGCGCGGCTACGGCATGGAGACCCATCTGGCCAAGAGCGGCACGCCCACCATGGGCGGGGCGCTGATCCTGCTGTCCATTGCCGTTTCCACGCTGCTGTGGTTCGACCTGTCCAACCGCTTCGTCTGGATCGTGCTGCTGGTCACGCTGGGCTTTGGCACCATCGGATGGGTGGACGACTGGCGCAAGGTGGTCAACAAGGACCCCGAAGGCATGCGCTCGGGCGAGAAGTATTTCTGGCAGTCCGTCATCGGCCTGCTGGCCGCGCTGTACCTGGTGTTCTGCATTTCCGAGAACTCCAATGCCCAGGTCTTCGAGCTGTTCGTCACCTGGGTGCAGTCCGGCTTTGCGCTGGACCTGCCGCCCAAGGCGGGCCTGCTCGTGCCTTTCTTCAAGGAAGTCAGCTACCCGCTGGGCGTGCTGGGCTTCGTGATCATGACCTACCTGGTCATCGTGGGCGCCAGCAACGCCGTGAACCTGACCGACGGGCTGGACGGCCTGGCGATCATGCCCGTGATCATGGTGGGCTCGGCCCTGGGCATCTTCGCCTACGTCACCGGCAATGCCGGCTACGCCAAGTACCTGCTGTTCCCGCACATCCCGGGTTCGGGCGAGCTGCTGGTGTACTGCGCGGCCATGGCCGGCGCGGGCCTGGCCTTCCTCTGGTTCAACGCCCACCCGGCCCAGGTGTTCATGGGCGACGTGGGGGCGCTGGCGCTGGGCGCCTCGCTGGGCACCATTGCCGTCATCGTGCGCCAGGAAATCGTGCTGGCCATCATGGGCGGCATCTTCGTGGTGGAGGCGCTGTCGGTGATGCTGCAGGTCACCTGGTTCAAGTTCACCAAGAAGCGCTATGGCCAGGGACGCCGCCTGCTCAAGATGGCGCCGCTGCACCACCACTTCGAAAAGAGTGGCTGGAAGGAGACCCAGGTCGTGATCCGCTTCTGGATCATCACCATGCTGCTGTGCCTGCTGGGCCTGTCCACGCTGAAGCTGAGGTGAGTGCATGAACACCGAAGACTTCAAGACCGACCTCCACGCACTGCCGGCCACCGAGCCCGCCGTGCCGGCGTCCCCTGCCGAGCTTGTCGAGCTGGCGGACCCGGCCGGAATGCCGGGCCTCGCTCCCGAGGGGCAGGTGGTTGCGGACCCGGTCCTGGACGATTCACCGGCTCCCGCGCCAGCCGGCGACGGCGAGGCGGAGCTTCCGGCCGCCGAGGTGTCGCAGTTGCCGCAGGTGCCTGTGGCCTTGACCGAGCCCGTGCCCGACATCGCCACGCTGACGGCGGCCAAGGATGCTGCCGCCTTCGTGGCCCAGATCTTTGCGGACCCCAGCATCTCCGACTCCTCCGATGCCGAGGTCACGCCCCTTGCCGCCGAAGAGGCGGTTGAATCCGAACAGGTGCTGCCGCCCGTGGCTGCCGGCTGGCCCGGCGAGCAAGTCCAGCACCTGCAGGGCCAGCGCGTGCTCGTGCTGGGTCTGGGCGCCTCGGGCCTGGCCATGGCACGCTGGTGCGTGCGCTGCGGCGCCGAGGTCATCGTGGCCGATACGCGCCAGGCGCCGCCCCAGCTGCAGCAGCTGTCCAACGAATTGCCCCAGGTGCGCTTCGTGCCCGGCGAGTTCACGGCGCAGCTGGTGGACGGCCAGAGCCTGGGTCTGGTCTACCGCTCGCCCGGCCTGAGCCCGGCCGCCGTGGCGCCCGTGGTCGATGCCGCGCGCGCCCAGGGCCTGCCCGTGGGCGGCGAGCTCGATCTCTTCGCCATGGCGCTCAAGGCTCTGTCCGCGGCCCATGGCTACCGTCCCACGGTGCTGGGCATCACCGGGACCAATGGCAAGACCACGGTCACCTCGCTGACCGGCCAACTGCTGGAGCATGCGGGCCTGCGGGTGGCCGTGGCCGGCAATATCGGCCCCACGCTGCTGGACACGCTGACCCAGGCCATCGATGCCGAAACGCTGCCCCAGGCCTGGGTGCTGGAGCTGTCCAGCTTCCAGCTCGATGGCGTGCAGATGTTCGAGCCCACGGCCGCCGCCGTGCTCAACATCACCCAGGACCACCTGGACTGGCACGGCAGCCTGCGCGCCTATGCCGATGCCAAGGCCTGCATCTTCGGCAGCAGCGGCACCATGGTGCTCAACCGCGAAGACCCCGAGGTCATGCGCATGCTGCCGGCGCCCGTGGTGCCGCCGGGCAAGCGCCAAAAGCCCCAGCAGCGCGCCCACATCACCTTCGGCGGCGACATGCCGCGCCGCCCCGGCGACTTCGGCCTGGAAGTGGTCAGCGGCATGACGTGGCTGGTGCGCGCCCATGAGGCCGACGAAACCGCCAAGGGCAAGAACGCCGAAGACCTGTACATCCAGCGCCTCATGCCTGCCGACGCACTGCGCATCCGCGGCCGGCACAACGCCATCAACGCCCTGTCCGCCCTGGCCCTGGCCAGCGCGGGCGGCTGCACGCTGGCGCCGCTGCTCTATGGACTGCGTGAGTACCGGGGCGAGCCGCACCGCGTCCAGCCCATTGGCCGCGTCAACGGCGTGGAGTACTACGACGACAGCAAGGGCACGAACGTGGGCGCCACCGTGGCCGCGCTGTCCGGCCTGGGCCCTGACCACCGCATCGTGGTCATCCTGGGTGGCGACGGCAAGGGCCAGGATTTCTCTCCGCTGGTCGCGCCCGTGTCGCGCCATGTGCGCACGGCCGTGCTGATCGGCCGCGACGCCGGCCGCATCCGCGCCGCCCTGCAGGACTGCGGCGTGCCCCTGGTCGATGCCACCACCATGGCCGACGCCGTGGAGCTGGCCGCTTCGCGCGCCCATGAGGGCGATGCCGTGCTGCTGTCGCCCGCCTGTGCCAGCCTGGACATGTTCCGCAACTACGAGGACCGAGCCCACCAGTTCGTCGATGCCGTGCGCGCCTTGGCGCTGGATGCCGGGCATGAACTCGGAGGTGCTGCATGACCGCCGTATCGCAGGTCCTGGGCCGCATGCGCTCCTGGTTCGGAGGTGCGCAGGAGAAGGCCATCGACGTGCTGCCCGTGCGCCTGGGCGGTCCCCAGTACCACCGGCCCACGCAGACGCCGGCCAGCGTGCTCGGCCTGGACCAGGCCCTGATCTGGGTGGTCATAGGCCTGCTGGCCTGGAGCCTGATCATGGTGTATTCGGCGTCGATCGCCATGCCGGACAATCCGCGCTTCGGCAAGATCGCGCCCACCCATTTCCTGATGCGCCATGCCATGTCCATCGGCATGGCCTTCGTCGGCGCGCTGCTGGCCTTCCAGGTGTCCATGGCCACCTGGGAGCGCATGGCGCGCAAGCTCTTCCTGGTGTCCCTGGTCCTGCTGGTGGCCGTGCTGATCCCGCACGTGGGCACAGTGGTCAACGGCGCGCGGCGCTGGCTGTCGCTGGGCATCATGAATTTCCAGCCGTCCGAACTGGCCAAGTTCGCCGTGCTCATCTATGCGGCCGACTACATGGTGCGCAAGATGGAGGTCAAGGAGCGCTTCTTCCGCGCCGTGCTGCCCATGGGGCTGGCCGTGGTGCTGGTCGGCGTGCTGCTGCTGGCCGAGCCCGACATGGGCGCTTTCATGGTGATCGTGGTGATCGCCATGGGCATCCTGTTCCTGGGCGGCGTGAATGCGCGCATGTTCTTCCTGATCGCGGCCCTGGTGGTGCTGGCCTTCGTGCTGATCATCGCCACCTCCGAATGGCGGCGCGAGCGCATCTTTGCCTACCTCAATCCCTGGGACGAAAAGCACGCCCTGGGCAAGGGCTACCAGCTGTCGCATGCGCTGATCGCCATCGGTCGCGGCGAGATCTTCGGCGTGGGCCTGGGCCGCAGCGTCGAGAAGCTGCACTGGCTGCCCGAGGCGCACACCGACTTTCTGCTGGCCGTGATCGGCGAGGAATTCGGCCTGGTCGGCGTGCTCCTGATCGCCGTCACCTTCCTGTGGCTCACGCGCCGCATCATGCTCATAGGGCGGCAGGCCATTGCGCTGGACCGGGTGTTCTCCGGCCTGGTGGCCGAGGGCATTGCGATCTGGATGGGTTTCCAGGCCTTCATCAACATGGGCGTGAACCTGGGCGCGCTGCCGACCAAGGGGCTGACGCTGCCCCTGATGAGTTTCGGCGGCTCGGCCATTTTGATGAATCTGATAGCGATAGCGGTGGTGTTAAGGGTGGACTACGAGAACAAGTTGCTGATGAAGGGAGGGCATGCATGACGCAGCAGCCCATCTCCCAAGGCACGCAACGCCAGCGCACGGCCCTGATCATGGCCGGCGGCACGGGCGGACATATCTTCCCGGGCCTGGCCGTGGCCCAGGCCCTGCGCGAGCGTGGCTGGAACGTGCGCTGGCTGGGCGCGCCCGGCTCCATGGAGTCGCGCATCGTGCCCGCCCAGGGTTTCCCGCTGGAGACCATCGAGTTCTCGGGCGTGCGCGGCAAGGGCATCATGACCCTGGCCTTTTTGCCCATGCGCCTGCTGCGTGCCTTCTGGCAGGCGCTGGCCGTGGTGCGCCGCGTCAAGCCCGACGTGGTCGTGGGCCTGGGTGGCTACATCAGCTTCCCCGGTGGAATGATGGCCGTGCTGGCCGGCAAGCCCCTGGTGCTGCATGAGCAGAACTCCGTGGCCGGCATGGCCAACAAGGTGCTGGCCAGTGTCTCCCACCGCATCTTCACCGCGTTCCCCAACGTATTCCCCAAGGGCCGCTGGGTCGGCAACCCCTTGCGCCAGGCCTTCACCGAGCAGCCTGCGCCCGAGCAGCGCTTTGCGGGCCGCAGCGGTCCGCTGCGCCTGCTGGTGGTGGGCGGAAGCCTGGGCGCCAAGGCGCTCAACGAGATCGTGCCCCAGGCGCTGGCCCTGATTCCTGCCGATGTGCGGCCCGTCGTGCTGCACCAAAGCGGCGCCGCGCAGATCGATGCCCTGCGCGCCAACTATGCTGCCGCAGGCGTCGCGGCCGAGCTCACGCCCTTCATCGACGACACGGCGCGCGCCTTTGCCGAGGCCGATGTCATCGTCTGCCGCGCGGGCGCCAGCACGGTCACCGAGATCGCGGCCGTGGGCGCCGCAGCCATCTATGTGCCCTTCCCGTCCGCCGTGGACGACCACCAGACCACGAACGCGCGTTTCCTGGTCGATGCCGGTGGTGGATGGTTGATGCAACAAAGCGCACTGACTGCCCAAAGTCTGGCCGAAATGCTACAAAATATGCAGCGTGCGACGCTGCTGGAGCGCGCTGGAAAAGCCAAGAAAATGCAAAAGACCGATGCCACCGCCGAGGTGGTCGCCGCCTGTGAGGAACTGGCCGCATGAAGCACGCCATTCATCACATCCATTTCGTCGGCATCGGCGGCGCCGGAATGAGCGGCATCGCCGAGGTGCTGCACAACCTGGGTTACGCCATCTCGGGCTCGGACCTGTCCGACAGCGCCACGCTGCGCCGGCTCGCCGGCCTGGGCATCGCCACCCACGTCGGCCATGCGGCCGCGCACATCGAAGGGGCTGACGCCGTCGTCACCTCCACCGCCGTGCAGTCCGACAATCCCGAGGTGCTGGCCGCGCGCGAGCGCAAGATTCCCGTCGTGCCGCGTGCGCTCATGCTGGCCGAGCTCATGCGCTTCAAGCAGGGCATCGCCATCGCGGGCGCCCATGGCAAGACCACGACCACCAGCCTGGTGACCAGCGTGCTGGCCGAGGCCGGGCTGGACCCGACCTTCGTCATCGGCGGCAAGCTCAACAGCGCGGGCGCCAACGCCAAGCTGGGCCAGGGCGACTACATCGTGGTCGAGGCGGACGAGTCCGATGCCTCCTTCCTGAACCTGCTGCCCGTGATGGCCGTCGTCACCAACATCGACGCCGACCACATGGAAACCTACGGCCATGACTTCGGCAGGCTCAAGGGCGCCTTCGTCGATTTCCTGCACCGCATGCCGTTCTATGGCCGCGCCATCGTCTGCGTGGACAGCCCGGCCGTGCGCGAGATCCTGCCCCAGGTGGCCCGCCCCGTGACCACCTACGGCTTTGCCGAGGACGCACAGGTGCGCGCCCTCAACGTGCGCGCCGAAGCTGGCAGCATGCATTTCACAGTGCGCCGCAGCAACGGCCAGAGCTATCCCGACCTGGACGTGGTGCTGAGCCTGCCGGGCGAGCACAACGTGCTCAACGCCCTGTCGGCCGTGGCCGTGGCCATGGAGCTGGAGATCTCCGACGACGCGCTGCTGCGTGCCTTCGAAAGCTTCAAGGGCGTGGGCCGGCGCTTCCAGCGCTATGGCGAACTGGCGGCTGCCGACGGCGGCAGCTTCACCGTCATCGACGACTATGGCCACCACCCCGTCGAGATGGCGGCCACGCTGGCGGCCGCGCGCGGCGCCTTCCCGGGCCGTCGCCTGGTGCTGGCATTCCAGCCGCACCGCTACAGCCGCACGCGCGACTGCTTCGAGGATTTCGTCAAGGTCATCGGCCTGGCCGACGCCGTGCTGCTGACCGAGGTCTATGCGGCCGGCGAGGCGCCCGTGGTGGCGGCCGACGGCCGCTCGCTGGCACGCGCCCTGCGCGTGGCCGGCCGTGTCGAGCCGGTGTTTGTGGAAAACGTTGCCGAGCTGCCGGCGGCCATTGCCGTCAATGCCCGCGATGGCGACGTGTTGTTGTGCATGGGGGCAGGCTCGATTGGCGCCGTGCCCGGAAAGTTGGTTGAAATGCTTCAGAAACAAGAGCTGCAGGCGCAGCAGGGAGCTGCGCAATGAGCGGCTTCGGCACCCAGATCGATGTCAAGGCCCTGGGCAAGGTGGCCGTGCTGTTGGGCGGCCGCTCGGCCGAGCGCGAGGTCTCGTTGATGTCGGGCACGGGCGTGCTCAAGGCCCTGCTGTCGCATGGCGTGGACGCCCATGCCTTCGACCCCGCCGAGCGCGACCTGGGCGAGTTGAAGAAGGAAGGGTTCGACCGCTGCTTCATCGCGCTGCACGGCCGCTACGGCGAAGACGGCACGGTGCAGGGCGCGCTGGAGCTGCTGGGCATCCCGTACACGGGCCCCGGCGTGATGGCCTCGAGCATCGCCATGGACAAGATCATGACCAAGCGCATCTGGCGCTTCGAGGGCCTGCCCACGCCGGACTGGCGTCTGGTCGCCAGCGCAGGCGAGACGCGCGCCGCGCTGCAGGCGCTGGGCGCGCCCATGATCGTCAAGCCCTCGCGCGAGGGCTCGACCATCGGCCTGACCAAGGTCTGGACGGCCGAGGAATGCGACCAGGCCTATGTGCTGGCCTCCCGCTACGACCCCGAAGTGCTCTGCGAAGAGTTCATCGAGGGCGACGAGACCACCTGCCCCGTGCTCGGCACGGGCGAGGGCGCCCATGCGCTGCCCGTGATCCGCATCGTCGCCCCCGAAGGCAACTACGACTACCAGAACAAGTACTTCACCGACGACACCAAGTACCACTGCCCCAGCGGACTGCCCGCCGAGGAAGAGGCCGAGATCCGGCGCATCGTCGTGCGGGCCTTCCGCACGCTGGGCTGCCGCGGCTGGTCGCGCGCCGACATCATGATCCGCGCCAGCGATCGCAAGCCCTTCCTGCTGGAGATCAACACCTCGCCGGGCATGACGGGCCACTCGCTGGTGCCCATGTCGGCCCGCGCCATCGGTGTCAGCTACGAGAACCTCTGCCTGGGCATCCTGGCCAGCGCCGCGCTGGACGCCGCGCAACCGGAGCAGGAGCACGCATGAGCTACTCCCTGCCGGCCCCCTTCGACGTCAAGCTCATGAACGTGACCGCCACGGTCCTGTTCGTGGGCGTGGCTGCGCTGGGGCTGGCAGCGGTGAGCTGGTGGGCGCTGCGCCACCCGGCCTTCAACATCGGCCGCATCGTGGTCGAGGGCGAGCTGGTGCACAACAACACGGTGACGCTGCGCGCCAACGTGGCGCCCGTGCTCACCGGCAACTTCTTCACCGTGGACCTCAAGGGCGCCAAGGCGGCATTCGAGCAGGTTCCCTGGGTGCGCGAGGCGCAGGTGCGCCGCGACTATCCCAACAGCCTGCGCGTCATCCTGCACGAGCATGTGGCCGAGGCCTTCTGGGGCCCCGATTCGGGCACCGGCCTGGTCAACAGCTTTGGCGAGGTCTTCGAGGCCAACCTGGGCGAGCTCGACCGCGACGGCCTGCCGCGCCTGCAGGGCCCCGAGGACAGCGCCCCGCAGATGCTGCAGATGTACCGGCTGCTGGTGCCGGCCCTGGGGCCGCTGGATGTGGAGATCGACGGGCTCACGCTCAATGCGCGCGGAAGCTGGCAGCTCAGGCTGGCCAATGATGCACAGATCGAACTGGGTGGCGGCAGCGTGGAAGCCGTGCTGCAGCGCGTGCAGCGCTTCGTGCGCACGCTGCCCCAGATCACGACCCAATACAAGCGCAAGGCCGACGCCATCGAGTCGGCCGACCTGCGCTACGAAGACGGATATGCGCTGAGGCTGCGCGGTGTGACCACCGGCACGGCCAAGGCGCCGGCTGCAGTGCGTCCCCGACGCTGAAGACGAGGGAGGAAAGACCTATGTACACGCACACCATGCAGCGACACAGCGACAGGACAGAACCAACCGGGGGCGGATGCTGATATGGCAAGAGAATACAAAGATGTGATCGTCGGACTGGACATCGGCACGGCCAAGGTCATGGTCGTGGTCGCCGAGGTCCTGTACAACGGCGAACTCAAGCTCGCCGGTCTCGGCGTGGCCCCGAGCAACGGACTCAAGCGGGGCGTGGTGGTGAACATCGACGCCACCGTGCAGAGCATCCAGCAGGCCTTGAAAGAGGCCGAGCTGATGGCCGACTGCAAGATCCAGCGCGTGTGCACCGGCATCACCGGCAGCCACATCCGCGGCCTGAACTCCAGCGGCATGGTGGCCATCAAGGACAAGGAAGTCACGGCCACCGACGTGGCGCGGGTGATGGAGACGGCCAAGGCCATCAACATCTCCTCGGACCAGCGGCTGCTGCTGGTCGAGCCGCAGGAATTCGTGATCGACGGCCAGGAAGTGCGCGAGCCCATCGGCATGAGCGGCATCCGCCTGGAGGCCAAGATCCACATCGTCACGGGCGCGCAGAGCGCGGCCGAGAACATCATCAAGTGCGTGCGCCGCTGCGGCCTGGAGGTCGAGCAGCTGCTGCTCAACCCGCTGGCATCGAGCCAGGCCGTGCTCACCGACGACGAGCGCGAGCTGGGCGTGGCTGTGGTCGATATCGGCGCGGGCGCCACCGACGTGGCCATCTTCACGGGCGGCGCCATCCGGCACACGGCCGTCATCCCGATCGCGGGCGACCTGATCACGAGCGACATCGCCATGGCGCTGCGCACGCCGACCAAGGACGCCGAGGACATCAAGGTCGAAAGCGGCTATGCCAAGCAACTGCTGGCCGACCCCGACGCCCAGGTAGAAGTGCCGGGCCTGGGCGACCGCAGCCCGCGCATGATCAGCAAGCAGGCGCTGGCCGGCGTGATCGAGCCGCGCGTGGAAGAGATCTTTTCTTTGGTGCAGCAGGTGGTGCGCGATTCCGGCTACGAGGAAGTTCTGTCCTCGGGCATCGTGCTGACCGGCGGCAGCGCCGTCATGCCGGGCATGGTGGAACTGGGCGAGGACATCTTCCTCAAGCCCGTGCGCCGCGGCATCCCCAAGTATTCGAGCGCTCTGGCAGACATGGTGGCCCAACCCCGCGCCGCCACCGTGATGGGATTGCTCGAAGAGGCCCGCCTGGCTCGCCTGCGCGGTTTCAAGGTGGCACAAAAGAGTGGGTCGATGAAGACCGCTTTTGGCCGTTTCAAAGACTTCATCGTGGGGAACTTTTGATATGTGCTTTCATCGACTGCGCATTACCGGCCCGCCCACCGGCTTCCGAATACCGGACAGAAGACAGAATTTTCCCCAGACGGTGGTGACCACTTACAGAGAGCTACAGGAGAACCAACATGCCCATCGACATGATTGAAGTTGAAGAGTTCAACCAGGGTACGCAGATCAAGGTGATCGGCGTTGGCGGCGGCGGCGGCAATGCCGTCGAGCACATGATTGCGCGCAACGTGCAGGGTGTGGAATTCGTCTGCGCCAACACCGACGCGCAGGCGCTGCTGCGCAGCAGCGCCCACCGCACCATCCAGCTCGGCGGCAGCGGCCTGGGCGCGGGCAGCAAGCCCGACAAGGGCCGCGAGGCTGCCGAAATGGCCGAGGACGACATCCGCACCGCCATCGAAGGCGCGCACATGCTGTTCATCACGGCCGGCATGGGCGGCGGCACGGGCACGGGCGCTGCGCCCGTGATCGCGCGCGTGGCCAAGGAAATGGGCATTCTCACCGTGGGCGTGGTCACCAAGCCCTTCGAGTGGGAAGGCGGCCGACGCATGGCCAATGCCGACAGCGGCTTGAACGAGCTCGAAGCCAATGTCGATTCGCTGATCGTCGTGCTCAACGAGAAGCTGCTGGACGTGCTGGGTGACGACATCTCGCAGGACGAGGCCTTCGCCCATGCCAACGACGTTCTCAAGAACGCCGTGGGCGGCATTGCCGAAATCATCAACGAGTACGGCCATGTGAACGTCGACTTCGAAGACGTGCGCACCGTCATGGGCGAGCCCGGCAAGGCCATGATGGGCACGGCCAAGGCCGCCGGCCCCGACCGCGCGCGCATCGCCGCCGAGCAGGCCGTGGCCTGCCCGCTGCTGGAAGGCATCGACCTGTCGGGCGCCAAGGGCGTGCTGGTGCTGGTCACGGCCGCCAAGGGCAGCCTCAAGCTGTCCGAGTCGCGCCTGGCCATGAGCACCATCAATGCCTACGCCTCGCCCGATGCGCACGTGATCTACGGCGCCGCCTACGACGACACCCTGGGCGACGAGATCCGCGTCACCGTGGTCGCCACCGGCCTGTCGCGCCCCAGCGCACGCCGCCAGAACATGCAGGTGGTGCAGGGCGGTCTGCGCACCGGTACCGACAACATGAGCTACCAGCTGCCCTCGGCTTCCATGGGTGCCGCCACGGCAGCCGGCGGCCTGGTCGGCGGTGCCGCTGGCGGTGCCGACTATGCCAACAACATGTCGGTCCCCAGCGTCTGGCGTACCAACCGCACGCAGGCCGCTGCCCGCGTCGATGCCCTGGCCTCCGGCGGCATGGACGATCTGGAAATCCCGGCCTTCCTGCGCAAGCAGGCTGACTGAGCAGCGGCCCATACGGTCGCTGCATAGCCGTGATAGCGAAAGCCGTGCCAGGGCCATGCCCTGCGCACGGCTGCCGCGTTCTAAAATAGCCGGATGCTCCAACAACGCACCATCAAGACGATCACCCGTGCCGTTGGCGTGGGCCTGCACAGCGGCCAGCGCGTCGAGTTGACGCTGCGACCCGCGCAGCCCGACACCGGCATCGTGTTCCGTCGCGTGGACCTGCCGGAGCCTGTGGACATCCCGATCTCGGCCGAAGCCGTCACCGACACGCGCATGGCCTCCACCATCGGCACCGGCGGCGCCAAGGTGCATACCGTGGAGCACCTGATGTCGGCCATTGCCGGCCTCGGGCTCGACAACATCTATATAGACATCACCGCCGAGGAAGTGCCCATCCTCGACGGCTCCTCCGCCTCCTTCGTGTTCCTGCTGCAAAGCGCGGGCATCGAGTTGCAGAAGGCTCCCAAGCGCTTCATCCGGGTCATCCGCCCCGTCGAGGTGCGCGAGGGCGAGGGCCAGAACCTCAAGTGGGCACGCTTCGACCCCTACCACGGCTTCAAGCTGCGCTTCGAGATCGACTTTGCCCATCCGGCCGTAGACTCCACGGGCCAGTGTGTGGAGTTCGACATGGGTGAGGACAACTACACGCGCGACATCGCACGCGCGCGCACCTTCGGCTTCACCAAGGACGTGGAAATGCTGCGCAGCCATGGCCTGGCGCTGGGCGGCGGCATGGACAACGCCATCGTCATGGACGACTACAAGGTGCTCAACAGCGACGGCCTGCGCTACGACGACGAGTTCGCCAAGCACAAGATCCTCGACGCCATCGGCGACCTGTACCTGATCGGCAGGCCGCTGCTGGCCGCCTACAGCGCCTTTCGCTCGGGCCACGGCATGAACAATCAGTTGCTGCGTGCCCTGCTGGCCCAGCCCGACGCCTGGGAACTGGTCAGCTTCGACAGCGAGCGCCAGGCACCCAAGGGCTTCGCCCAGCCCGCGCGGGCCTGGTGAGGCGAGCGCCGCCATGCTGATCTTCCGCTGGCTGGCCACCCTGCTGCTGCTGGCCTCGGCCGTCTCCTTCGCGTTCTACCTGGGCACGGGCCGACCGCACTACAAGCGCTGGGGCTTCATCATCCTCAAGTGGACCGTGATTGCCGGCGTGACCTTCTTCGCCGTGCTGTTCTTTGGACGCATCGTCTGAGACCTTGAGCGGATTCCAGGCTTCAGCTACTCGGCAGGGCTTGGTGAAAACACCCAGACCGTAGTACGCGTGGGGTTCAATAGGATATATCTGATCTTTTTCTTCATATTTTCAGAGCTGTCCTATTTATCGATTCTCATGAATCTTTTAGCTTTTTGGTACCTGGCGGGCGCTTGTGGAAAGTGCCTGCCGGGGCAAAAAATGCTAAAGGAGACTTCATGCATATCAGCTGTATTACCCGAGAACAGGCCCATCGATTCATTAATGAAGAAATGAGACGTCCTCAGAGCAACAAGGTGTTGCATGCCCACCCGAGTCCGTTGTATTGGAGGGGCTCGAATGGGGAGGAAAATGATCGTTGGGAGGCGCGCAGAGAATCAAGCAATACCCGTTCAATGAATGCCAATTTCTATATAGGCATACCTTATTGCCTGCCTACTACACCAAATCATTGCGGTTTCTGTCTATTCCCCACGCAGGACTATGGCGGGAATGGCGCCATGTTGAAATATCTCGATTATCTGGAGAAAGAGGCGCAGATGATGGCGTGTCATCTTCGCCATGATAGGCTTTCATCTGTTTATGTGGGGGGAGGCACTCCAAATTTGTTGCACGCCGAGGACTATATTCGGCTAATGAATATCACTAGGCGTATTTTTGGTGAACCGTCGGAAGGCGTGGAGCGAACGCTTGAAGGTATTCCCCAACTTTTCAACCATGACAAGGTTCAAGCCATAAAAGAGGCGGGTTTCAACAGAGTCAGCATGGGGGTGCAGCAGATGAGCGACAGGCTCATTCGATACAGTGGTCGAAGGCAGACCCATGAGCAGGTGATCAGCGCCCTGGAAGAGTTCAATGCTGCACGCCTTTCCGTCAATGTAGATCTCATTTATGGCTGGCCTGAGCAAACCTTGCATGACATGTTGCGCGATCTTCGTGAAGTCTGCGATCTCGGTGTGCGCCATATCACGCTATATCAACTCAATATCGCTGGTCGAAGTGATTTCAGCCGACAGCAGCGAGATCTGTTGCCCTCGTTCGAGAATACGTACGAGATGTATGAAGCTGCTTGCAGCTATCTGGGATCGCGTGGCTTCCGTCAGGCAACGCTTTACGATTGGGAGCGCATCGAAAGTGAGGCGGGGAGATTTTCGCATGAAAATGCCGAGCGCTATCAATATGAGCAGCAGCTTCGCGAATTTCTTCAAAAGGATACCGAGGGTGTGATGGCGGTGACCTGCAACATGGTCGGCATCGGCTATGCGGCCATCAGTGGCTGCATGACTTGGCCAAATGAAGGCGGGCCAAACTGGATACAGATGAACAAGCGCTCAATGCAGGGCTACTTCGAATGCATTGATGCTGGTATTTTGCCAGTAGAAAAATACTTCGAATATACGCCGGAGGATCTTCGTTTGGTCTATATATTTCAACAATTGCAGACTATGAAGATTGATCGGACTACCTATGAGCAGGCATTTGGTACGGAGGTAGTCCAAGACTATGCGCCCATATGGGATGAACTGGATGCACGGCAATGGATAGAGAAATCTGAGTCTACCATTCGCATGGTGGGTCTGGGGCGGTTCTTGATTCCGATGATTCAATCATTGTTCTCGCATGCCCGCTTGCAGGAGATGCGTATGGGCCGCGATGCAATTCAGGCTGAAGGCAAGCGCTTCATCCAGATTTCAAAAGGTTGACGGCGCATGCAGAAAATCTATGTACCGACCAGGGATGGCCATGTCATCGTGCTGACGCGCATCGGCCCTTCGGAGGGGCCAGTGGTGGCCGTGACGCATGGCACGTTTTCTAACGTCACGTCATGCAAGAGACTAGGTAGATTCCTCGCTTTACAAGGTTATGGCGTTTGGCTGTTTGATTGGCGCGGGCATGGGCTGAATCCGCCAACCACCCACGACTACGACTTAGAAACGGTGGCCGAAGAGGACATTGAAAGCGCTCTCGGTGAGATTCATCGTCAAGAGGAGGGGCGGCGCTTGACGCTCATAGGGCATAGCGGTGGAGGTATTGCCGCTGCCATCTGGGCTGCGCGTCGGCCCGATCGGGCGCATGCGTATCTGGCTGGCCTAGTGCTGCTTGCCGCCCAGGTGACCCATGCGGCGGCAACTTTTGCGTCGTGGGCTGCAATCAAGGGCTACAGGGCCTGGATTGCCCGCAGACAATGGCTTACCGCGAGCGGCATGGTCGGTCCCGAGAGGGAAAGCGCCCGCCTGATGCGCCAGTGGTGCTATTGGAACCTGCAGCGCAAATTCGTCGGTTATGACGGCATGGACTATTTGCGCAGGCTAACCGAGGTTCGTATTCCCGTTCTGGCGCTTGCGGGATCTGCCGACCGTGTGATCGCCCCTTGGCAGGGGTGCGAAGCTCTAGCCAGGGCTTTTGGAGGTAAGGACATCGAATTCCTGCTGTGCGGCAAGGCCACCTGTTTTCAGGAGGACTACAGTCACAGCCGGCTGTTGATGGCGGGCAACGCGCAGTCCGACGTATATCCACGGATCGCGCAGTGGATGAAGCTGAGGATCGGCGCCGCATCATCCTTAGAGCCTGCTCACGGTCTCGCGGGAGACGGAGCGCAGTGCTCCGAGGCGCCTCAATACACTCTTCCGCCCTTGTAGACGGCATGCTGGCGGCGCTGCAGCTGCGTGACCTCGGCCATCTTCGACATGGCGGCGCCCGCATGGGCGTGGGTGATGGCCAGGCCCAGGGCGTCGGCTGCGTCGGTGCCGGGCAGGCCGGGCAGTTGCAGCAGGCGGCGCACCATTTCCTGGATCTGGCTCTTGGCCGCGCGGCCGTGGCCGGTCATGGCCTTTTTCATCTGCAGCGCCGTGTATTCGGCGACCGGCAGGCCTGCATTGACCAGGGCCGTGAGCGCGGCGCCGCGCGCCTGGCCCAGCAGCAGCGTGGACTGGGGGTTGACGTTGACGAAGACGATTTCCACGGCCGAGGTGTCGGGCTGGTAGCGGCTGGCGACTTCCGAGATGCCGTCGAACAGCAGCTTGAGCCGGCCCGGCAGGTCGCCCAGCGCGATGCCGGTGGTGCGGATGGTGCCGCTGGCCACATAGGCTAGGCGGTGGCCGTCGACGTCGATCACGCCGAATCCCGTGGTCTGCAGCCCGGGGTCGATTCCAAGAATGCGCATGGCGTGACTGTAGCCGTTCAGGGGATGACGGCGCTGGGCATTCTTTGCATGACCGTGCGCGTGCGCTGCAACAGATAGCCGGAGTTGGGCAGCTTCTCGAAGCGTTTGGGCTGGGGCAGCATCACGGCCAGGCGTGCGGCCTCGGCCGCGCTGAGCTGTGAGGCGCTCTTGCGAAAGTAGTGGCGGGCTGCAGCCTCCGCGCCAAATACGCCCTGGCCCCATTCCACGCTGTTGAGGTAGATCTCCAGGATGCGCTGCTTGCTCAGCATCAGTTCCAGCAGCTGGGTCAGCACCAGTTCCTGGCCCTTGCGCAGCAGGCTGCGTTCGCCCGACAGCAGCAGGTTCTTGGCCAGCTGCTGGGTGATGGTGGAGCCGCCGTAGATCTTGGGCGCCTTGCCGTTGTCTGCCTTCTGGGCACGGGCTTCGGCGCGCTGGTTGCGCTGCCAGGCCTTCTCGATGGCCTCCCATTGCACCCCGTGGTGTTCGGTGAAGCTGTCATCTTCGGAGGCGATGACGGCGCGCTTGAGCGTGGGCGCGATGCGGTCGTAGGGCAGCCATTGCTGGCTCCAGTGCAGGCCTTCGGAGCTGCGCAGCATCTGCCATGCCTCGGAGCGCTGAAAGGCCGTGGATTCAGGATCGACCACCACCATCAGCGCAATGCGCAGCACAAAGAACAGCTGCAGCAGCAGGCCGGCGCACAGCACCAGCAGCAGGGCGCGTGCCAGGGATTTCATAAAGCGCTCAGCCGCCTTGAGCAATATGGGCGCGCAGCTCGTTCAGCACCTGGGCCGACGGGGGGCGCACGCCGCGCCACAGCGCGAACGATTCGGCCGCCTGCTCCACCAGCATGCCCAGCCCGTCGCGGGCCTGGGCGCCATGGTGCTCGGCCCATTGCAGGAAGCCCTGGGCTGCGGCGCCGTACATCATGTCGTAGGCCAGGCTGCCAGGCCGCAGCACGCGGGCCGGCACGGGCACCTCGGCACCGGCCAGGCTGCTGGCGGTGGCGTTGATGACCACGTCGAAATCCTCATCCACGGCCTGCTGCTCCAGCGCCACCAGTTCCACGCCATGGTGCGCGGCGATGGCGGCATGGCGCTGCACCAGGGCCTGGGCGCGCTCGAAGGTGCGGTTGACCACGGCGATGCGGCGCGGGCGCTCGGCAAGCAGCGAGCCCAGTGCGCCGGCTGCGGCGCCACCCGCGCCCAGCAGCAGCAGGTCGCGCCCGGCCAGCGGCACGCCCGCATTGCGCACGATGTCGGCCACCAGGCCCAGGCCGTCGGTGTTGTCGGCATGGATGCCGTCCGCCGCCAGCACCAGGGTGTTGGCGGCGCCGGCCAGTTGCACGCGCTCGCTGGAGGTGGTGGCCAGCTGTGCGGCTTCCAGCTTGAAGGGCACGGTGACATTGCAGCCGCGTCCGCCTGCCGCGACGAAGCCGCGCACGGCCTCGGCAAAGCCTTGCAGCTCCACATGCTGGCGCTCGTAGTGCAGGTCCTGCCCGCACAGTTCGGCAAAGCGGGCATGGATCCAGGGCGAACGGCTGTGCGCGACGGGGTTGCCCATGACGCAGTAGCGGTCGGAGGAGGTGGCGGCGGAAGTCATGTCGGAAAAGGAGAGTGCGCGAAGAGAAGAAGAGGGCGCTACTGCACGGTCGTCTGCAGCGTCTGCTCGCGGGTGAACTTGAAGCGCGAGACCACGGCGATCTGGTCTGCCTTGGCGCGCATGGCGGGGCCGAAATGGCCGAAGGGGCCGGCCGCACGCGCAATGGCCTCGGCGCGGGTGTCCAGCAGGCGGTTGCCCGAGCCCTGCACGATCTCGGTGGACAGCACGCGGCCGTCGTGGTTGACGGTGAGGATCATGACCAGCTCGCCATAGAGCTTCTTGCCGGCCTGCTCGGGGAAGTTCTCCGTGCCCTTGTCCTCGACCTTGCGGCGCAGGCCGTCGTAGTAGATGGCATAGACGGCCTCGCGCGTGGACGGGCTGATATAGCGCTTCTTGGGGCGGGCGTTTTCCTCGTTGATGCGCTTTTCGATCTCGGCCAGCAGCTTGACCAGCTGCTGGCGCTTTTCCTGCTGGGCCTGCTGCTCCTTGGTCTGCTTGGCCGCCTCGCGCGGGTCCAGCGGCGGCAGGGCCGCGACCTGCTTGCGCAACTGCGTCAGCAAGACGGTCTGCTGTTCCTGCATGGAGTCGATCTGGCGCTGGCGTTCCTCGAAGTCGTCGCCCACGGCCGTGAGTGCCGAGTAGGGCATGGGGCTGGAGGCCCGGCCCTTGTCGGCCTCGCCGCCGCCGGCCAGCGAGGTCTGCGCGATGGCCTGTGCCTTGTCGGGCTGCTCGTTGGCGCGGGCATTGACCAGGATGACTTCCAGCGGCGTGTCCTGGAACACGCGGTCGAAGCGCTCCGGGTCGATGAACCGGAACGAGAACAACCCGGCATGCAGGGCGATGGAAACGCCCAGTGCCAACTGCAGCGTGCTCAGGGAACGGAGGGCGGTAGGCAGTTTCACGTCAGATCTGGGGCAGTTGCTCGGATGTGAGGCAGGTCAGGGCTGGGCGGGGTCGGCCGCCGGTGTGCCATCGGTCTCGTTCATGTCCACGGCGATGGCGATGGGGCCGGCCACGGCTTCCTCGTCATCCTCGGCGCTGTCTTCGGCGCCATCGGCAGCGGCCGCCGCATCGCCATCCAGGCGCTCGATCAGCGTGCCCGAGACATCGAGCGCGATCTCGTCGATCTCGCCCAGGCGCACGCGCACATGGGCGCCGCGCGGCAGGCCGGTGACGCCCAGCACGGGGAAGACCAGGGGCAGGTCATCGGCGCGCACCAGCAGGCCGCCGCCCATGCCTTCCTTGATGACGGTGGCCGTCAGCTCGGTGATGGCGTGCTGCTGCAGGTACTTGAGCGTCCAGAACCGTTCCATGCCGGCCTGGTAGCCGTTGTAGGCGCTGTAGGCACCGTCGAAGCTGCTGATGATGCCGAACAGCTCGGCATCCTTGGGCTTGAACGGCGCGGCCAGGGCGGCGGTCTTGCCGTGGCGCGCGCAGGCAATGATCTGCCACTGGTTGACCAGGTCCACGTAGCGGCGCAGCGGCGAGGTGGCCCAGGCATAGCTCTTGACGCCGATGCCTGCGTGGGGCTGCGCCTTGGTGGACATGCGCACCTTGATGCCGGGCGCCAGGCTGGCCTGGCTGCGGTAGATGCCGGGCACGCCGAGCTCGGCCATCCAGCCGCCCCAGGTGCTGTTGGCCACGATGGCGGCCTCGGCCACGATCAGGTCCAGCGGCGCGCCGCGCTTGCGCACGCTGATCTCCACCTGCTCGTTGCCGCGAGGCTCGGCGCCGCCGTTGCCCACGAGGCGGAAGTTGTAGTCGGGGCGGTTGAAGTTCTCGGGCTTGCCGCGCACCAGTTCGCGCCCAGCCTTCAGGTGCTTGGCCCAGCGCTGCAGGAACGTCAGTTCGGCGCGCTTGCCTTGCAGCACTTCGGGCGTGCCCTCGACCTCGAAGGAGGGGTCGGCCAGCCACTGCTCGGTGACGATGTGGTCCAGCTTGTCATGGCGGAAGTTGACCTGCACGGGCACGCGCTCCAGGCGCGTCTCGCTGGCCGTGGTCTCCAGCGTGGCCTCGTCTACGGTGACGTACAGCGACACGGCGGGGTTGGCGCGGCCTTCGTCCAGCGTGTAGATCTGCACCACCTCGTCGGGCAGCATGGTGATCTTGTAGCCGGGCATGTAGACGGTGGACAGGCGCGAGCGGCCGAGCTGGTCCAGCGGCGTGCCCGGCACGATGGCCAGACCGGGCGCGGCAATGTGGATACCCACGGTGACCGTGCCCGTGCCCAGGCCGCGCACCGACAGCGCATCGTCGATTTCGGTGGTGGCCGAGTCATCGATGGAAAACGCCTGGACCTCGGCCAGCGGCAGGTCGGCCGGTGGCTGGGGTGCCTGCAGGGCCGGGAACTGCGTGCCCTTGGGGAAGTGGTCGAACAGGAAGCGCTTCCAGTGGAACTCGTAGGCCGATTCAATGGCGCCGGCCCTGTGCAGCAGGTCCAGCGGTGCCAGGCGCGTGGCGCGGCTGGCCTCGACCACGGCCTTGTATTCGGCGGCGTTCTTGTCGGGGCGGAACAGGATCTTGTAGAGCTGCTCGCGAATGGGGCCGGGGCATTCGCCGGCGCCCAGCTGTTCGGCCCAGGCAGTGATCTGGGCCTGGATCTGCTTTTTCTTCTCTATGCCGGCCAGCGCCTGCTGCAGGATCTCGGCCGGCGCCTTCTTGAAGCGGCCCTTGCCGGAGCGGCGGAAGTAGTGCGGTGCATCGTAGAGACGGAACAGCGCGCCGGCCTGCTCGGCCAGCGTGGCCTTGTCCGAGAAATAGTCGCGTGCAAGGTCGGCAAAGCCGAATTCCTCCTCGGGGGCGAATTCCCAGGCCAGGTCCAGATCGATCTGGGCGGCCTGCGCCTGCGCCTGGGCGATCAGTTCGGCAGGCGCCGGCTTGTCGAACTTGAGCAGGATGTTGGCCGACTTGACCTTGACCCGTTTGCCCGAGTCCAGCTCCACCTGGGCGGAGGTGTCGGCTTCGGAGAGGATGCGGCCGGCCAAGAACTTGCCGGATTCTTCAAACAATGCGTGCATAGCCCGACATTCTCCCATGCTGCGGCTGGCAGCTGCCGCGCAGTCTTGCGCGGCATCAGGCCAGATTCAGGAACTCGTCCAGCTGAGGCAAGTACTCCTCGAAGTTGCTCAGCGCGTGATCGCCGCCCTCCTGGATGATCTGCAGCGCATGCGGATAGCGTGCGCTCATCTCGCGCCAGTCCAGCACCTCGTCTCCCTCGGCCGCCAGCAGCATTTCGGGAGCGGCCGGTGTCATGTGGCGCGTGTCCAGCGCGCGCAGCTCCTCGATGTATTCGCGGCGGAAGAAGAAACGCTCCTCCGGGTTGTGCCAGGAAGTCTGCTCGCCGATGTACTTTTCAAGATCGCGCGCCGGGTTGACAGCCGGGTTGATCATCACGCTGCGGCAGCGCGCCAGCTGGGCCACCCAGCTGGCGTAGTAGCCGCCCAGCGAGGAGCCGATCACGGCCATGGTCTCGCGCGGCCAGCTGCCGATGCCATCGGCAATGAGGGCAGCCGCTTCGCGCGGGGATGGGGGCAGTTGCGGGCTCCACCAGCGCACATGGGGATGGCGCGTGGCCACATGCTCGGCCAGGCGCCGGGCCTTGTTGGATTGGGGAGAGGAGCGAAAGCCGTGCAGGTACAGCAAATGGGTGGTGGTCATGGCGGGCGCTCTCCTTTGCGTTGCTGGGGCCGGGCGCGGGATGCGGCCCGGACGGCTCATGGCCCATTGTGGCCGCTGCGGCAGGCGGCGCCCAGCAGGGAAGGCCCGGGCCGACAGCTGGATGACAACCGCCTCCGTGGGCAACCCTGCGCCGGGCTCGGCCGCATGCGCCACGGGATAATGGCGGCCCGTGCCCGCGACCGACCATCCCCGTGACCGAATTCGACAAGCCCTCCCTCTGGCAACGTGTTGCCCCGCTGCTGCGGGGCTTTGACTTCTGGTTGCTGCTGTTCGTGGGCATGCTGGCGTCGGCGGGGCTGGTCGCCATGTACTCCTCGGGCTTCGACCACGGCACGCGCTTCACCGACCATGGGCGCAACATGCTGATCGCGGCGGCCATCCTCTTCGTCGTGGCCCAGATTCCCCCGCAGCAGCTCATGAAGGTGGCCGTGCCGCTGTACATGCTGGGCGTGGCGCTGCTGGTGGCGGTGGCGCTGTTCGGCATCACCAAGAAGGGGGCGCAGCGCTGGGTCAACGTAGGCGTGGTGATCCAGCCCAGCGAACTGCTGAAGATCGCCACGCCGCTGATGCTGGCCTGGTGGTTCCAGCGCCGCGAGGGCCAGCTGCGCGGCACGGACTTTGTGATCGCCATGGTCCTGCTCCTGGTGCCCGTGGGGCTGATCATGAAGCAGCCCGACCTGGGCACCTCGCTGCTGGTGATGGCCGCAGGCCTGTCCGTGATCTTTTTCGCGGGCCTGCCCTGGAAACTCATCGTGCCGCCCGTGCTCGCCGGCGCCATCGGCATCACGCTCATCGTGCTGTACGAGCCCCAGCTATGCGCCGACGGCGTGCGCTGGCCCGTGCTGCATGAATACCAGCAAACCCGTGTCTGCACCCTGCTGGACCCCACACGCGATCCGCTGGGCAAGGGATTCCACATCATCCAGGGGATGATCGCCATCGGTTCGGGCGGTGTCTGGGGCAAGGGCTTCATGGCGGGCACCCAGACCCACCTGGAGTTCATCCCCGAGCGCACGACCGACTTCATCTTCGCGGCCTATTCCGAGGAGTTCGGACTGGTCGGCAACCTGTTCATCATCGTCTCGTTCCTGCTGCTGGTCTGGCGCGGGCTGGCCATCGCCATCCAGGCCAACTCGCTGTTCGCGCGGCTCATGGCGGCAGCCGTGGCCATGATCTTCTTCACCTATGCCTTCGTGAACATGGGCATGGTCAGCGGCATCCTGCCCGTGGTCGGCGTGCCGCTGCCCTTCATCAGCTATGGCGGCACGGCCATGGTCACGCTGGGGCTGGCGCTGGGCGTGCTGATGTCGGTGGCGCGCTCGCAGCGGCAGTTGCCGGGCGAGGGCGGCGGGCCGCTCTGAATCGCACTTTGCGGTGCCAAAGGCTCCCGCAAATGTCAAAGAGTCTGGATGCCTGCGGTATCGGGCGTCGCATTCCTTCCTGCGATTTGGCTTGGAAAATGAGGCTCCAAAAGCGCTGGTTGCTCCTTTTTTGATAGTTTCTGCGGGAGTCTGCTCACTTGCCACCGCCGCCAGGGCAGGCTACAAAGCAAGCGCGGACATGGGCCAGCATGTTCGCCATCCACGCGGATGCATGCCTACGGAATGCCGCTCAGCCTGGTGGAGCGGCATTCCGTTCTTTTTTGTGGGTTGGCAAGCCGCTGGCCGCAGCCGTTGCACGGCGAGGGCATGGCCGGCTCTCTACAATGCGTGAATGATCTCCCGCGAACCCACCATTGAACGCCTGGCCACAGCGCGCCAGTTGCTGCTTGAGCCCTTCGGGCTCGATGAAACCCATCTCGCGCGCGCACTGGCCGAGATCCGCAGCCACCAGGTCGACGACGCCGACCTTTACTTCCAGTACACCCGCGCCGAAGGCTGGAGCCTGGAAGAGGGCATCGTCAAGACCGGCAGCTTCAGCATCGACCAGGGCGTGGGCGTGCGTGCGGTCAGTGGCGAGAAGACGGCATTTGCCTATTCCGACGATATTTCCGAAGCCTCGCTGCTGGATGCCGCGCGCACCGTGCGCTCCATCTCGGGCGCGGCCCAGAGCAAGCGCGTGCGCGCCAATGCTCCCAAGATTGCGCAAAGCCGCTCGCTGTATCCCGGCCTGGACCCCATCGCCACGCTGGACAGCACGGCCAAGGTCGAGCTGCTGGGCAAGGTCGAGAAACTGGCCCGCGCCAAGGACCCGCGCGTGGTCCAGGTCATGGCCGGCCTGGCCAGCGAGTACGACGTGGTGCTGGTGGCCCGTGCCGATGGCACGCTGGCGGCCGACGTGCGGCCGCTGGTGCGCCTGTCGGTTACCGTGATCGCCGAGCAAAAGGGCCGGCGTGAGGTGGGCTCTGCCGGCGGCGGTGGCCGTTTCGGGCTGGCCTATTTCAGCGACGAGCAGATCACCCAGTACGTGGACGAGGCCGTGAGCGCGGCCCTCACCAACCTGGAATCCCGTCCCGCGCCGGCTGGCGAGATGACCGTGGTGCTTGGCCCCGGCTGGCCTGGCGTGCTGCTGCACGAAGCCGTGGGACACGGTCTGGAAGGCGACTTCAACCGCAAGGGCGCCAGCGCCTTCAGCGGCCGCATCGGCCAGCGCGTGGCTGCCAAGGGCGTCACCGTGCTGGATGACGGCACGCTGGCCGATCGCCGCGGCTCGCTCAACGTCGATGACGAAGGCTGCACCAGCCAGAGCAATGTGCTGATCGAGGACGGCATCCTCAAGGGCTACATCCAGGACGCGATGAATGCCCGCCTGATGGGCGTCAAGCCCACGGGCAACGGCCGCCGCGAAAGCTATGCCCACATTCCCATGCCGCGCATGACCAACACCTACATGCTCGGTGGCGACCGGGAGCCGCAGGAAATCGTGGCCTCGATCAAGAAGGGCCTGTACGCCACCAACTTCGGCGGCGGCCAGGTCGATATCACCAGCGGCAAGTTCGTGTTCTCCGCCAGCGAGGCCTATTGGGTCGAGAACGGCAAGATCCAGTACCCCGTCAAGGGCGCGACCATCGTGGGCAGCGGTCCGGAATCGCTCAAGCACATCACCATGATCGGCAACGACATGCGCCTGGACAGCGGCGTTGGCACCTGCGGCAAGGAAGGCCAGAGCGTGCCTGTGGGCGTGGGCCAGCCCACGCTGCGCATCGACGGCCTGACGGTGGGCGGCACGGCCTGACGGTCCCATGCCCGCGCCCTGCACGGCAGGCCGGGCCCTGTCCTGCCTGACGCGGCCCGCCGCGTTCGGTGGGCGCCGCCCGGCGCCGATTCCATGACCCAGCTTTCCTTTTCCTCCCGGCCAGGCCCGCGGACCTCCGTCCATCCCCTGCGCAGCCTGCCGAAGCAATGGCGTGCCTGGGCCGGCGAGTCGCGGCTGAGCCGCTTCTGGCAGCATGAGCTGATCGTGGGGGACCTGCAGCCCATGCACCAGCAACTGGCCTTGCTGGCCGTCGCGCTGGACGAGTCCGTGCGCGTGCGCTATGCGGGCAGCCCGCGCCCCGCGGTCGAAGACGCCATACAGCAGCTTGACCTGGCGGTGCTGGACCACCAGCACTTTCTCACCACGCTGGCCACGGGCTGGCATGCTCTCTACGAATTTCCTGCCTACCAGCGTCTGCTCAAAGGCTTCAGGGAGGCCGTCCACGCCTGGCAGCAGTCCGTGCTGGTGGGCGATGCCCAGGAGCCCGAGCACTTCCGCCGCTGCGAGCGCCTGGGCTGGCGTCTGCTGGGCGATGCATGCCTGCTGACGGACATGTTTGCCGAATCCGCTGCCGTGGCCGGCGAAGCCGATGTGACTGCCATCCTGTCTGGTTACAAGGCGCGCCGATGGCAACCCTTGAGCGCCGTGCGCCGGGCCCTGCGCAGGCTGCGTGACGCGTTGCTGCGGCGTTGATCGCGCCCTTGCGTGACGCGCAGATGCATCATTTCCCGGGGTTTGCACGTTTTCATGGCTGATGGCAATAAAACTGCATGGCATCGTGATTTTCTGCATATGCCTGAAGAATTTTTGCGCGAAACTTAGAAAAAAGCAGTTTTATTGCGTCAATGATTTTTTGCTTTCTCTCTGTGGCACGGTGAAGGGCAGCTTCCCCGCCCTCATGTCCATGTTGCACTGCGAAAAATGACTGTGCTACATTCGATCCCCATGCAAGCCCGTGCCTCCTTCTACTTTTACTTTTGGTTCTCCTCCCCGGCGGAAGAGAGGTAAGCGCGCGCACCCGAACAAACCTCCCTCAAAACCGCCGAAGCTGTAAAGCCCGGCGGTTTTTTGTTTTTCCCTCCCGATTCTTCGCTCCGTTTTCCACGATCCATCTTTCCTCACGAAAGCAAGCAATGACTGCTCATCAAGCTTCCCTCGCCGATTCCTGGTATCGCGGCGGTTCCCAAAAGACTGGCCAAACCGACGACGCACGTATCAAGGACATCACCGTGTTGCCCCCTCCCGAGCACCTCATTCGCTTCTTCCCCATCCGCGGTACGGCCGTCGAAACCCTGATCGGCGACACCCGCCGCACCATCCACAACATCATGGCTGGCGAGGATGACCGCCTGCTGGTCATCGTCGGCCCCTGCTCCATCCACGATCCGGCGGCCGCCATCGAGTACGCACGCCGCCTGGCGCCCATACGCGAGCAGTACAAGGACACGCTGGAGATCGTGATGCGCGTGTACTTCGAAAAGCCGCGCACCACCGTGGGATGGAAGGGTTTGATCAACGATCCCTACCTGGACCAGAGCTACCGCATCGACGAAGGCCTGCGCATTGCGCGGCAACTGCTGATCGACATCAACCGCCTGGGCGTGCCGGCCGCCAGCGAGTTCCTGGACGTGATCTCGCCCCAGTACATTGCCGATCTGATCAGCTGGGGCGCCATCGGTGCGCGTACCACGGAAAGCCAGGTCCACCGTGAACTGGCCTCGGGCATCTCGGCGCCCATCGGCTTCAAGAACGGCACGGACGGCAACATCCGCATCGCCACCGACGCCATCCAGTCGGCCAGCCGCGGCCACCACTTCCTGTCCGTGCACAAGAATGGCCAGGTTGCCATCGTGAACACGGCGGGCAACCAGGATTGCCACGTCATCCTGCGCGGCGGCAAGACCCCCAACTACGACGCGGCCAACGTGGCCGCTGCCTGCGAGGATCTGGAAAAGGCCGGCCTGCCTCCCACGCTGATGGTGGACTGCAGCCACGCCAACAGCTCCAAGCAGCACGAGCGCCAAAAGGATGTGGCACGCGACATCGCCGGACAGATCAGCGGCGGTTCGCGCAGCGTCTTCGGCGTGATGATCGAAGGCCATCTCGTGGGCGGCGCCCAGAAGTTCACGCCCGGCAAGGATGAGGTGGCTGCGCTGACCTATGGCCAGAGCATCACCGATGCCTGCCTGGGCTGGGATGATTCCCTGGCAACGCTGGCCGAGCTGTCCGACGCCGTGCAGCAGCGCCGCGTCAAGCATCCCGAGCCGGCTGCGGCCCTGGTTGCCGCCTGAGCCGGAAAAGAAAACGGGGCAGGCATGCCCCGTTTTTTCCATGTCCCGGTTTTCTTGTTCAGTGTGGCGGCGTGGCGTCCGGCGGGGTCAGTCCGCCCTGGTTCAGCGTGTCGTCTATGCCCAGCAGCAGGACCAGCAACTGGCGCTTGTCGAATGCCACGGGCTGGCTCCATTCATGCTCGGCCAGTGGATGCACATGGCTTTGGCAGGGCAATTGGCCGCGGGCATCGACCACGGCACGCAGCCGGGGCAGGAAAACCCACTGCAGCCATTCCTGCAGCTTGAGCGTGTCGTACATGAACGGCATGGTCGATGCCATGGCCTCAGGGCTGGGCGCCACGGCCGACCAGAGGCTCTGGCTGCGCAACTCGTCTTCGAGTTGCTGCAACTGGTCGAGCAGTTTCTGGTGCGTGGTGTCGGTTGTCATGCGGTGAGGTCCATGAAAAAACGGGGCCAAATCTGTCGGCCATTGTACGTTTGCACCTTTGGGCAGGCGCTGGCAGGCCTTGAAACACCTGCTGGCGGCAGTGCCGACTCCAGCGCCGGTGCCAGTCTCTGGCACTTGAGGCATGTCAGCTTGCCCGGGGTGTGGAAAAGGCGCTTGCGGTTAAGCTCAGGGCATGAGTGACAGCCCTGTCTGCATGAGCAGGCACAGGGCCGTATCCCGTAATGAAGAGAGGAGTTCCATGCGCAGCGAAGTGATTGTGGTGTTGGATGCCGGACAAGAGTACCGCACGGACACCAGCGGGCTCACCCCCATGAGTTCCGATGAAGGACGGCATTGGCTGGACCAGCAGTTCATCTCCATGGACTGCGAACCCCTGCGCGCCAGCGGCAAGGTTCTGCTGGCCGACAAGCTGGTGGTGGTGGCGCGTGCGGCGCGTTCGCGCTCCGGGCTGTTCGACGACGAGCAATGGCGCAACAGCTATGCCGTGGCCGCCCAGGCCGTGCTGTCCAAGCCGCTGATCCGTGTCGATGTGCCGGCCATGTCCATCAGTTACTGACGACGGACAGATAGCGATACAGCAAAGAAGCCTGGGCATGACCCGGGCTTCTTTCATTGGGGGCTGTGCCCGGTTCAGCCTGCGGCCTGCAGCGCCGCCAGCAGCTTGGGGTGAATGCCGCCGAAGCCGCCATTGCTCATGCACACCACGTGGTCGCCGGTGCGGGCGGCTGCGCGGATCTGCCCGATCAGCGTATCGATGTCTGCAGCCACCTGTGCCTTGTGGCCGGCTCCCACGCCCAGGGGGCGCAGCGCCTCGGCAGCATCCCAGTCCAGGCCGGCCGTGTGGCAGAACACCAGATCGGCGCTTTCCAGGGCCCAGGGCAGTTGCGACTTCATGGTGCCCAGCTTCATGGTGTTGCTGCGCGGCTCGAACACCGCCAGGATGCGCGCCTGGCTGCCGAGCTTGCGGCGCAGGCCGTCCAGCGTGGTGCGGATGGCCGTGGGATGGTGGGCGAAGTCGTCGTAGACGGACACGCCACCCGCCATGCCGCGCAGCTCCATGCGTCGCTTGACGTTCTGAAAGCGCGCCAGCGCTTCGCAGGCCTGCGCCGGCGTCACGCCCACATGCTCGGCCGCTGCAATGGCGGCCAGCGCATTGAGCTGGTTGTGCTCCCCGGTCAGTGCCCATTCCAGGCGCGCGACCTTGTGGCCACGGTGCAGCACGTCGAAGGCGCCGGGATCGCCCTGGGCACTGAAATCGCTGACCACCGAACCGAAGCTGGAGACCTCGCTCCAGCAGCCCTGGTGCAGCACGCGGGTGATGCTTTCCTCTATGCCGTTGACCACCAGCCGCCCGGAGGCGGGAACGGTGCGCACGAGATGGTGGAACTGGCGTTCGATGGCGCCGAGGTCCTCGAAGATGTCGGCGTGGTCGAACTCCAGGTTGTTGAGCACGGCCGTGCGCGGGCGGTAGTGCACGAACTTGCTGCGTTTGTCGAAGAAGGCCGTGTCGTATTCATCGGCCTCGATGACGAAGACGGGCTCCGCGCCGGCCGGCCCCTGGCCTGGCGTCGGGCGGCTGGATGCGCCCAGGCGGGCCGAGACGCCGAAGTCCAGTGGCACGCCGCCGACCAGAAAGCCCGGAGCCAGGCCTGCGCATTCGAGAATCCAGGCCAGCATCGACGTCGTGGTCGTCTTGCCGTGGGTGCCGGCCACGGCCAGCACATGGCGCGGGCAGGACGGATGGTGCAGCACCTGTTCGCAAAGCCATTGCGGACCGCTGGTGTAGGGGGCGCCGCTTTCAAGAATCGCCTCCATCAGCGGGAACTTGGGGCTGCCGTCGGGCAGCCGCGCGCGGCTGACCACGTTGCCCACGACATACATGTCGGGTTGCAGGGCCATCTGGTCGGCGCCGTAGCCCTCGATCAGGTCGATGCCCAGTGCACGCAACTGATCGCTCATCGGCGGATAGACGCCGGCGTCGCAGCCTGTGACGCGGTGCCCAGCCTCGCGCGCCAGTGCGGCCAGTCCGCCCATGAAGGTGCCGCAGATGCCCAGAATATGTATGTGCATGGCCGGGCATTCTACGGTTGCCGTCATGTCCGGGAGGGCTGTCCTGCAAAAACAGGAGCTTGCGGCCCAGCAGGCACCGGGTCCCGGAAACACAAGGTTGCGAAATCGCCGTTGCAAGGCGCTGGCTGGAACGTGCAAAGCCCGTCTGCGGCCGGCGGTGCCGTGGCTTGGGTCACAATGGCCCGGGGCCCTCCGCAGGGAAGGCCTCTTATATATATGTAGGGATACAGCGGATCGGAAAGCCATGGACCAAGCCACTGCCGAAATTGCCCAGACCGCGGCCCGCCTCGTGGTCGAGGAAGGGCTGGAATGGGGGGCTGCCAAGCACCGCGCACTTCGCCAACTGGGGCTGCCCGCGCGCACCGCGCTGCCGGGCAACGACCTGGTGGAAGAGGCCGTGCGCGAATACATTGCCCTGTTCTGCGCCGACACCCAGCCCCAGGAACTGCAGGCCCTGCGCGAACTGGCCCTGCAATGGATGGACCGCCTGGCCGAGTTCCGGCCCCATCTGGCCGGCGCCGTCTGGCGCGGCACAGCCACCCGCCTGTCCGATATTTACCTGCAGCTGTTCTGCGACGACCCCAAGTCGGCCGAGATCGCGCTGATCAACCAGCATGTGGAGTACGAGCCCAGCACCGTCACCGGCTTTACGGGGCAGGCCGTGGAGGCCTTGAGCATCCACGCCTTCTGCCGCCCTTTGAACGAGTCCGTGGGCGTGCATCTGCTGGTGTATGACCATGATGATCTGCGTGGCGCACTCAAGCCCGACGGCCAGGGGCGCAGCCCGCGCGGCAGCGCCGAGGCGCTGCGCAGGCTGTTGGATCAGGATGAAGAGGAGGCCGACCGTGGCTGATTCAGTGGATGCAGGGCAAAACACATCTTCCCGCCGCCGTTGGCTGATGGGCGGCGTTGCCGCCGCCGCGGGCCTGGGTGGGGCAGGTTTTGCGTGGTGGCGTTTTCAGCCGCACGCCATGGATGCCAGTGCCGAAGAGCAGCTGTGGCAGCAGCGCTTCATCACGCCCGATGGCTCGGCCATGACGCTGTCGCGCTGGCGCGGCAAGCCGGTGCTGGTCAATTTCTGGGCCACCTGGTGCCCGCCCTGCGTGCGCGAGCTGCCCATGCTCGATGCCTTCTCGGCGCGCCAAAACCAACATGGTATTCAGGTCATTGGCCTGGCCGTGGACAAGCCGGAGGCCGTGCAGCGCTTCCTGGGTCGCACACCCCTGCGTTTCCCTGTGGCGCTGGCGGTGGAAGGCGGTCTGGGCCTGACCCGCTCGCTGGGCAATCTGCAGGGCGGACTGCCCTTCACCGTGCTGCTCGGCGAAGATGGCATGGTGCAGCAACGTAAAATAGGTGAGCTTACTACCGAAGATCTGGCTTCCTGGAGCGCAAAAGGCTGATTTTTCGCATCGTCGAAGCTGTGAAAGCTCAGGAAATGCCCTGAATTCCATGGCGACGTTGATGAAAAATATGCCTCAAAGCACGCAGAAGGGCGAAATTGGAGTAAATTCGCGCCCTATTTAGTTGTTAGCCGCTGGAGCTCCCATGGATTTGCGAAAACTCAAGACCCTCATTGATCTGGTGTCCGAATCGAACGTGTCGGAACTGGAGATCACCGAAGCAGAGGGCAAGGTCCGGATCGTCAAGAGCGAAGGCGCCGTGGTGCAGCACTATGTGGCAGCGCCCATGCAGGCTCCCATGGCCGCGCCGATGGCGGCACCCGTCGCCGCTGCCCCCGCAGCGCCCGTGGCGGCACCGGCCGAGGCAGCCGTCTCCGGCCACGTGGTGAAGTCGCCCATGGTCGGCACCTTCTACCGCGCCTCCAGCCCTGGCGGCAAGCCCTTCGTGGAAGTGGGCAACCAGGTCAAGGAAGGCGAGACCATCTGCATCATCGAGGCGATGAAGATTCTCAACGAGATCGAAGCCGACAAGAGCGGCACGATCACGCGCATCCTGGGCGAAAACGGCCAGGCGGTAGAGTACGGCCAGCCCCTGTTCGTGATCGAGTAACCTGCAGGCGAGCGATGCCGCAAGCGGCACGACGCCCTGGCGCGAACGCATGCCGCGGCGCGACAGAGCAATTGGCTCAACTGACGGCTTCGGCCTGCGTACCGGCGCAGGCACCAAGTCGCGAGGACCTTCATGTTTAAGAAAATTTTGGTTGCCAACCGGGGCGAGATTGCCCTGCGCATCCAGCGCGCCTGCCGTGAACTGGGCATCAAGGCGGTGATGGTGTATTCCGAGGCCGACCGTGACGCAAAGTACGTCAAGCTGGCCGATGAGGCCGTGTGCATCGGCCCCGCGCCTTCGCCGCTGAGCTACCTCAACATGCCGGCCATCATCTCGGCCGCCGAGGTGACCGACGCCGAGGCCATCCACCCCGGCTACGGCTTTCTCAGCGAGAACGCCGACTTTGCCGAGCGCGTGGAAAAGAGCGGTTTCACCTTCATCGGCCCCACGCCCGAGAACATCCGCACCATGGGTGACAAGGTCTCGGCCAAGCAGGCCATGATCAAGGCGGGCGTCCCCTGCGTGCCCGGCTCGGATGGCGAGCTGCCTGACGATCCCGTGCAGATCCGCCGCATCGCCAAGGCCGTGGGCTATCCGGTGATCATCAAGGCCGCAGGCGGCGGCGGTGGCCGTGGCATGCGCGTGGTGCATACCGAGGCGGCGCTGATCAATGCCGTGCAGATGACCAAGGCCGAGGCCGGTGCGGCCTTCGGCAATCCGGCCGTCTACATGGAAAAGTTCCTGCAGAACCCGCGCCATGTGGAAATCCAGATCCTGGCGGACAACCACCGCAACGCGGTCTACCTGGGCGAGCGCGACTGCTCCATGCAGCGCCGCCACCAGAAGGTCATCGAGGAAGCGCCTGCTCCGGGCATTCCGCGCCGCCTGGTCGAGAAGATCGGCGAGCGCTGCGCCGCTGCCTGCAAGAAGCTGGGCTACCGTGGCGCCGGCACCTTCGAGTTCCTCTTTGAAAACGGCGAGTTCTACTTCATCGAGATGAACACCCGCGTGCAGGTGGAGCATCCGGTGACCGAACTGATCACGGGCGTGGACATCGTGCGCACCCAGATCATGGTGGCCGCAGGCGAGAAGCTGCCCTTCACCCAGCGCCAGATCAATGCCCAGCTCAAGGGCCATGCGATCGAGTGCCGCGTGAATGCCGAGGATCCCTACAACTTCATGCCGTCGCCGGGCCGCATCACCATGTGGCATGCCCCCGGTGGCCCCGGCGTGCGCGTGGACTCGCACGTCTACAACAACTACTTCGTGCCGCCGAACTACGACTCCATGATCGGCAAGATCATCGTCCACGGCGACACGCGCGAGCAGGCGCTGGCGCGCATGCGCACGGCGCTGCTGGAGACCGTGGTCGAAGGCATCAAGACCAATATCCCGCTGCATCAGGATCTGATGGTGGACGCCAAGTTCATGGAAGGCGGCACCAACATCCATTACCTGGAAGAGTGGCTGGCGCACCGCAACGCCAACAAGCGTTGAGCAGGTCGCCCGATTGACCCTGCATGCTGGCCCCCGGCGACGGCGGCCAGCATTTTCATTTATTGCATAGAAAAGGATGGGCCCATGTTCGAGTTGAGCCTGCTGTGCCCGGAAGACCGGGTTGAGACCGTCAGCGATGCGCTGGATGCGCTGGACGCCCTGAGCGTATCGGTGGAGGATGCCGACGCGCAGACCGAGGCCGAGCAAGCCCTGTTCGGCGAGCCCGGCATGCCGCCGCCCAAGGACGGCTGGCAGCGCAGCCGCCTGGTGGCGCTGTTCCCCTCGCAGCAAGCGGCCGAAGAGGCGCGTGATCTGCTGCTGCCCCAGGACTTCTTCGAGGGCTGCAGCATCATCGCCGTCAAGCAGGTGCCGGAGCAGGACTGGGTGCGCCTGACGCAATCGCAGTTCGCCCCGGTGGACATCACGCCCGAATTCTGGATTGTTCCCACCTGGCACGAGCTGCCGCCCGAGGCGCGCGTGAGCATCCGCCTGGACCCGGGCCTGGCCTTTGGCACGGGCACGCACCCGACCACGCGCATGTGCCTGCGCTGGATCGCCCGCCAGCCCCAAGGCAGTCTTGGCCGCACGCTGGACTACGGCTGCGGCTCGGGCATCCTGGCCATTGGCGCAGCCAAGTTCGGTGCCACCGACATCGACGCGGTGGACATCGACCCGGCTGCCGTGGAGTCCACGCGCTACAACGCCGATGCCAACGCCGTGCAACTGAAGGCGGGTCTGCCCGATGCCGGCAACGGCGAATACCGCACCGTGCTGGCCAACATCCTGGCCACGCCGCTCAAGGTGCTGGCGCCGCTGCTGTGCGGCCGCGTGGCAGCAGGTGGAAGCCTGGTGCTGGCCGGTATCCTGGAGCGCCAGGCCGACGAGCTCAAGGAGGCCTATGCGCCGTACCTGGCGCTGGAAGTGGCCGACAGCGAAGATGGCTGGATCCTGATGACCGCGCGCCGCGCGGCCTGATTTCCGGCCCGAGTCCCCGCGCGGCCGCCGCCTTCGTGGCGCGGGCCGCGAGCAGCTGCCTACAATCGATCGCTGATGAGCCAAGTCACCCGCTGTCCTGCCTGTGGAACCCGCTTCAAAGTGGTGGCCGACCAGCTGCGAATTTCGCAGGGGTGGGTGCGCTGCGGCGTCTGCCATGAAGTATTCGATGCCTCCGAGGATCTGCAGCCCCTGCCCACGGCACCTGTGAACGCGGCCGGCACCTCGGTGGCCGGCACTCCGGTGGCTGGCGGGGCAGCGCACAACCCGGCCGAATTCGAGGACGATGACATCCGCGAATTCAGGGAATCCATGTGGCTGCCGACGGCGCCGAGCGGATTGCCGGGGCGGGGCGCATCGGGGCCTGCTGCACCTGTTGCACCTGTTGCACCTGTTGCACCTGTTGCACCTGTTGCACCTGTTGCGCCCTCCGTACCTGCCACACCTGCCGCACCTGCGGTATCCACCGCAACCACGGCTGCGGCTGCCAGGGCCGAGCCTTCGCCGTCCATGCCGCCGGCCGAGGTACCGGCTCCACAGGCTCCGCCTTCGCCCCCTGTGACCGCGAAGGACCCCTCCGCCAGCGCCGCCGAAGAGTCGGGCAGCGCGCTGCCTGGAGCGTCGCTGGTGGACGAGATCCTGGCTGCGTCCCGGGCCGCGCCGAAGTCCCCGCCCGCCGCCCAGGCCGAGCAGGCCATTGACGGCCTGCTCGGACCCGAGCCTGACAAGGCGGCTCCTGTGCCCGCACCGGCAGAGGATGAGGAAGGCGCGCCGTTCACACGGCCCCATAAGCCATCTGACAAGCCATCCGACAAGTCATCCGATGCGCCTGCGCCGTCCGTGCCAACCGGCCTGCTGCGGGAATCGGAGCCGCAGGTGCAGGCCTCCGTGCCTTCGCCGGAGTTCTCCCGCTGGCCCGACAGCGATGGCGACGGCAGCGGTGAGGCTGCGGCCGCGCTGCCCGAGGCCGAGCCCGGCTTTGTGCGCCAGGCGCGGCGCAAAGCCTTCTGGCGCCGGCCTGCCGTGCGCGTGGCGCTTGTGCTGGGCAGCCTGCTGGGCGTGGGCGCCTTGGCAGGCCAGGTCATGTGGGGCCAGCGCGATGCGCTGGCCGTGCAGCATCCTTCACTGGCGCCCGCGCTGCAGGCCCTGTGCGCCATGGCGGGCTGCGAGCTGCAGCCACGCCGCCAGATCGGCGATGTGGTGATCAGCAGTTCGGGCTTTCGGCAGTTGCCGCGCAGCGGCCAGTACCAGTGGAGCCTGAGCCTGGAGAACCGTTCCGACTTCCCCGTGGCCATGCCCGCTGTCGAACTCACGCTCACCGATGCCCAGGACAAGCTGCTGCTGCGGCGCGTGATCCGGCTTGACCAGTTCGGCGCGCCCGTGCAGATCGAGGGCCATGGCGAGTGGAGCGTGACGGCCCCGGTCGAAGTGCAAGGCCTGGAGGCGGCCGTGGCCGGCTATCGCGCCCTGGTTTTTTATCCCTGAATCCCCCTGACTTTTCAAGAAAGCCGAGACACACCATGGCCGCTCTCATCTGCGGATCGCTTGCGTTCGACAACATCATGACCTTCGAGGGAAGGTTTGCCGACCAGATCCTGCCTGACCAGTTGCACATCCTCAATGTGTCCTTCCTGGTGCCCACGCTGCGCCGCGATTTCGGCGGCTGCGCCGGCAACATCGCCTACGCCCTGCGCTTGCTGGGCGGCGATGCCTGGCCCATGGCCATGGTGGGCAGCGACGGCGCCGACTATGTGCAGCGTCTCGACGAACTGGGCGTGCAGACCGCGCACATCGGCCAGCTGCAGGACACGCACACGGCCCAGTGCATGATCATGACGGACCGTGACAACAACCAGATCACGGCCTTCCACCCGGGCGCCATGATGCAGGCCCACGGCAACCGCATCACGCCAGAGCTCAAGGAGCAGGTGCGCGTGGGCATCATTGCGCCCGATGGCCGCCAGGCCATGCTCGAGCATGCCCAGCAGTTCAAGGCGGCCGGCATTCCCTTTGTGTTCGATCCAGGCCAGGGCCTGCCCATGTTCGATGGACAGGAGCTGCGCAGCTTCATCGAGCAGGCTGACTGGGTGGCCGTGAACGACTACGAGGCCCGCATGCTCAGCGAGCGCACGGGCTGGAGCCTGGAGCAGATTTCCGGGCAGGTGCAAGGCCTGGTGGTGACGCTGGGGGCAGAGGGCTGCGAGGTCTGGGTGCAAGGCGCCAAGACCCTGGTGGCGCCGGTGCAGCCCGCCGCCGTGGTCGATCCCACGGGATGTGGCGATGCATGGCGTGGCGCCATGCTGTTCGGCCTGGAGCGTGGCTGGGACCTGGTGCGTTGCGCCGAACTGGGCAACCGCCTGGGCGCGCTCAAGATTGCCAGCCGTGGCCCGCAGAACTACGTGCTGGACTTCGCCCAGCCCTGAAGCCGGGATCACCGGCCGGCGGCGCAGCCGCCGGCTTCACAATGAAAAAAGCCCGACTCCAAAGAGCCGGGCTTTTTGCTTTGAGACCGGAAAAGTCTCAGGGCTTGTTGCCTGTGGGGAAGGGCCATGCGGCTTGGGGAGCCAGGCGGGTTTGCGCGATGGGCGCGGGTGCGGCAGCGGGAGCTGCAGGCGCGGCAGCGGCGGGAGCTGCTGCGGCCTTCTTGGGGGCAGCGGCCTTCTTCGGGGCTGCAGCCTTCTTGGCGGGAGCGGCAGGAGCTGCTGCGGCCTTGGCGGGCGCTGCGGCAGGCTTGGCGGCTGCAGCGGGCTTCTTGGCAGCAGCAGGAGCGGCAGCCTTCTTGGCGGGAGCAGCGGCCTTCTTCGCGGCAGGTGCAGCAGCCTTTGTGGCAGCGGGAGCAGCGGCCTTCTTGGCAGCAGGAGCAGCAGCCTTCTTGGCAGGAGCAGCGGCCTTCTTTGCGGCAGGTGCAGCAGCCTTCTTGGCGGGAGCGGCAGCCTTCTTGGCAGCAGGTGCAGCAGCCTTCTTGGCGGGAGCGGCAGCCTTCTTTGCAGCAGGAGCAGCAGCCTTCTTGGCAGGAGCAGCAGCCTTCTTGGCGGGAGCGGCAGCCTTCTTTGCAGCAGGAGCAGCAGCCTTCTTGGCAGGAGCGGCAGCCTTCTTCGCAGCAGGAGCAGCAGCCTTCTTGGCGGGAGCGGCAGCCTTCTTCGCAGCAGGAGCAGCAGCCTTCTTGGCGGGAGCGGCAGCCTTCTTCGCAGCAGGAGCAGCAGCCTTCTTGGCAGGAGCGGCAGCCTTCTTCGCAGCAGGAGCAGCAGCCTTCTTGGCAGGAGCGGCAGCCTTCTTTGCAGCAGGTGCAGCGGCCTTCTTGGCAGCAGGAGCTGCGGCCTTCTTCACAGCAGGTGCAGCAGCCTTCTTGACGGGTGCTGCCTTGGCAGTGGCCGTGGTTTTCTTCACGGTTTCAGCCTTGGGAGCAGCCGCCTTTTTGGCAGTGGTTTTCTTGTCGGTGGGGGCCTTGGTGGAGGCCGTCTTCTTCGCAGTTGCCATCATCTTCTCCTTCGTTGATTTGCACAAAACACTTCGGGGTACGGGGCTCCGAAGCGATCCAAAGCGATGTGGAGTGACGCATCGCAATGAACACGGAGACGCCCCACGCCGCAACACCATCGGTATTGCAAAAGCGTGAAGCGCGTCATGGTTCGCATTGTGCCTGCAGAGAAGCGATTAATCCCAGGAAAGTGCGCCGCCGGTTTGATACTCGATGACGCGTGTCTCAAAGAAGTTACGTTCCTTCTTCAAATCGATCATCTCGCTCATCCAGGGGAACGGGTTTTCCTCGTTGGGGAACAGGGCCTCAAGGCCGATCTGCGTGGCGCGGCGGTTGGCGATGTAGCGCAGGTAGCCCTTGAACATCGATGCGTTCATTCCGAGCACGCCGCGCGGCATGGTGTCCTCTGCGTAGCGGTATTCCAGCTCGACGGCCTTGACGAAAAGCGCCGTGATTTCTTCCTTGAATTCGGGTGTCCACAGCTGTGGATTTTCGAGCTTGAGCTGGTTGATCAGGTCGATGCCGAAGTTGCAGTGCATGGACTCGTCGCGCAGGATGTATTGGTACTGCTCGGCGGCGCCGGTCATCTTGTTTTGGCGGCCCAGCGCAAGGATCTGCGTGAAGCCCACGTAGAAGAACAGGCCCTCCATCAGGCAGGCAAAAACGATCAGCGACTTGAGCAGGGTCTGGTCGGTTTCGAAGGTGCCGGTCTTGAAGGCGGGGTCCATGATCGCTTCGATGAAGGGGATCAGGAATTCGTCCTTGTCGCGGATGGAGGGGACTTCGAGATAGGCGTTGAAGATCTCGCCCTCATCCAGGCCCAGCGACTCCACGATGTACTGGTAGGCGTGGGTGTGGATGGCTTCCTCGAAGGCCTGGCGCAGCAGGAACTGGCGGCACTCGGGCGCCGTGATGTGGCGGTAGGTGCCCAGCACGATGTTGTTGGCGGCCAGCGAATCGGCCGTCACGAAGAAGCCCAGGTTGCGCTTGATGATGCGGCGCTCGTCCTCGGTCAGGCCGTTGGGGTCCTTCCACAGGGCGATGTCGCGGTTCATGTTCACTTCCTGCGGCATCCAGTGGTTGGCGCAGGTGGCCAGGTACTTTTCCCAGGCCCACTTGTACTTGAACGGCACCAGCTGATTGACGTCGGTCTTGGCATTGATGATGCGCTTGTCGGCGGCATTCACGCGCTTGTGTGTGGTGCTCGGCGCAGCCTCCGCGCCGCTGGGCGTGTTCGAGAGGGTGGCGTCGTCGTCAAAGGTCAGCATTGCAAATTTCTCCGGCATGCCCTGGGGCATATGTTCAGTTCATTCGGTGCGAAAGAGTCCTCTCTTTCTGCTCCGGTCAATGTAGGACCATGGGTGGCCTGGCGTGTTGAGCAGGCCCAAGGTCCATGGCGAAGATCCTGCGCATGGCGCTGGCTGGCGGGCAGGGCGCGGGGCCTGCGCCGTGGCGAGGCCCCGCGCTGCGCGGCTTACTGGCAGGCTTCGCAGCCGGGATCGTCGATGGCGCAGAACTTGATGTCCGTCGCCGGTGCCTGGGCGCGCGCGGCGGCTGCCGCGGCTTCCAGGGCGCTGGAGGTGTTCACGGCGGCAGGCTGTGCGGCGGCGGCCGAGGGCACGGCGTTGAGCACGCGGCTTTGCACCGTGGACTTCTCGATGTTGGTGGCGCTGGTGGTGCGCAGGTAGTAGGTGGTCTTCAGACCGCGCAGCCAGGCCAGCTTGTAGGTGTCGTCCAGCTTCTTGCCCGATGCACCGGCCATGTAGATGTTCAGGCTCTGGGCCTGGTCGATCCACTTTTGGCGGCGCGCAGCGGCCTCGACCAGCCAGGTGGGCTCGACCTCGAAGGCGGTGGCGTACAGGCTCTTGACGTCCTGGGGCACGCGGTCGATGGGGCGCAGCGAGCCGTCGAAGTGCTTGAGGTCCATGACCATCACGTCGTCCCACAGGCCCAGGCGCTTCAGGTCACGCACCAGGTACTGGTTGATGACGGTGAACTCGCCGGACAGGTTGGACTTGACCGACAGGTTGCCGAACGAGGGCTCGATGGAGGCATCGACGCCGACGATGTTGGAGATGGTCGCCGTGGGCGCGATGGCCACGCAGTTGGAGTTGCGCATGCCGTGCTGGCCGATCTTGGCGCGCAGGGCATCCCAGTCCAGGCGCGAGGAGCGGTCCACTTCCACATAGCCGCCGCGTGCCTTCTCCAGCAGGTTCAGCGTGTCCAGCGGCAGGATGCCCTGGTCCCACAGCGAGCCCTTGTAGCTGGAGTACTGGCCGCGTTCCTTGGCCAGCTCGGTGGAGGCCCAGTAGGCGTAGTAGCAGATGGCTTCCATCGACTGGTCGGCGAACTCGACGGCCGCGTCGCTGGCGTAGGCGATGCGCATTTCATAGAGCGCATCCTGGAAGCCCATCAGGCCCAGGCCCACGGGGCGGTGACGCAGGTTGGAGTCCTTGGCCTTCTGCACGGCGTAGTAGTTGATGTCGATCACGTTGTCCAGCATGCGCATGGCCGTGGTGATGGTCTTGCGCAGCTTGCCGTGGTCGATGGCGCCATCGACGATGTGGCGCGCCAGGTTGACCGAGCCCAGGTTGCAGACGGCGGTCTCGGTGTCGCTGGTGTTCAGCGTGATCTCGGTGCACAGGTTGGACGAGTGCACCACGCCGGCGTGCTGCTGGGGCGAGCGCACGTTGCAGGGGTCCTTGAAGGTGACCCAGGGGTGGCCGGTCTCGAACAGCATGGACAGCATCTTGCGCCACAGGTCCATGGCCGGGATGCGCTTGAACAGCTTGAGTTCGCCGTTGTCGGCCTTGGTTTCGTAGGCCGTGTAGGCGTGCTCGAAGGCGGCGCCGAAGAGGTCGTGCAGGTCGCCGACATCGGAGGGCGAGAACAGGGTCCAGTGGCCCTTTTCCATGACGCGCTTCATGAACAGGTCGGGAATCCAGTTCGCCGTGTTCATGTCGTGCGTGCGGCGGCGGTCGTCGCCGGTGTTCTTGCGCAGTTCGAGGAATTCCTCGATGTCCAGGTGCCAGGTCTCCAGGTAGGTGCAGACGGCGCCCTTGCGCTTGCCGCCCTGGTTCACGGCCACGGCCGTGTCGTTGACCACCTTGAGGAAGGGCACCACGCCCTGCGACTCGCCGTTCGTGCCCTTGATGCGCGAACCCAGGGCGCGCACGCGCGTCCAGTCGTTGCCCAGGCCGCCGGCGAACTTGGACAGCAGGGCGTTTTCCTTGATGGACTCATAGATGCCGTCCAGATCGTCGGGCACCGTGGTCAGGTAGCAGGAAGACAGCTGCGAGCGCAGCGTGCCGCTGTTGAACAGCGTGGGCGTGCTGCTCATGAAGTCGAAGGACGACAGCAGCTCGTAGAACTCGATGGCGCGCGCATTGCGGTCCTCTTCCTGCAGCGCCAGGCCCATGGCCACGCGCATGAAGAAGGACTGGGGCAGCTCGATGCGCGTCTTGCGCACGTGCAGGAAGTAGCGGTCGTACAGGGTCTGCAGGCCCAGGTAGTCGAACTGCTCGTCGCGCTCGGCCTTGATGGCGGCAGCCAGGCGGGGCAGGTCGTAGTTCAGCAGCTCGGGGTTGAGCAGCTCGTTGTCCACGCCCTTGCGGATGAAGCCGGGGAAGTACTCTGCGTAGGCCGCCTGGATGTCGGCCGGCTGCACGTCGCGGCCCATGACCTCGCGCACGATCGTGTGCAGCAGCAGGCGGGCGGTGACGTAGGTGTAGTCGGGGTCTTTTTCGATCAGCGTGCGAGCGGCCAGGATGGAGGCCTTGAAGACTTCTTCGATCGGCACGCCGTCGTACAGGTTGCGCAGCGTCTCGGCGACGATGGGGGCGGCCTGGATATCGGCGTTGAGGTTGCGGCAGGACGCCTCGATCAGCGCCAGCAGGCGGGCCTGGTCCAGCGGCACGCGCTGGCCGTTGTCGGTCACATGCAGCACGGGCGCCGGTGCGGCGGCAGCAGCGGCAGCGGCCTCGGCGGCCTTCTTTTGCTCGGCACGTTCCTGGTTGCGGCGGTCGCGGTACAGCACGTAGGCGCGTGCCACGTCGTGGTGGCCGCCGCGCATCAGGCCCAGTTCGACCTGGTCCTGCACATCTTCAATATGGAAGGTGCCGCCGCCCGGACGCGAGCGCAGCAGTGCGCGAACCACGGCCTGGGTCAGCTCGTCCACGGTCTCGCGCACGCTGGCGGAGGCCGCGCCCTGGGCACCGCGCACGGCCAGGAAGGCCTTGGTCAGTGCGACGGCGATCTTTTGCGGCGTGAAGGGCACCACATCGCCGCTGCGGCGGATGATCTGGTAGCCGTCCTGCACGGACAGGTGATGGGCGGAGGAAGGATTGGCAGCATCACCGTGCGCAGCGGGAGCCAAAGAATTCAGTGCTTCTTGCATGAGTTTCCTCAACGGGTGTTTGTGGATAGAACGGACGCGGACCTGCACTGGGGGCAGGCTTGCTGGGAGATGGAATCGATGGCCGGATGTACACACCGTTTTCACAGGGTGTGCACAGCTTTTGAACACTAGATATGGTGTCCGGCGTGCTCTCAGGCACTACCTGTAGTGTATCGCCGTCTCATGTACACGGGGTACTCACGGCCGGAAAACCGCTGTTTGCGCTGCGCCAAACGGGTGCGCAACCTACAAGCCAATAGCAGCAAAGGCCCGCTGCGCCGTGGCTTGCGGGCGATGGTCCGCCGCAAGCCGCGGCAGCCTTGGCCCTGCGCCGGTCGGACCGCTGAAAGCCCCATGGACAGTGGGGCTGCGACACATGCGTGAATTTGTAAAAAATGATCAGGCAGTCGGTGCGTGCGCCGGGCGCGCCACATCGGTTGCTTTCTGGATTGACAGAGCCTTTGTCCTCTGCCTGTGGACAAGCGGGATTTTGCGCAAGACCTGGCGGTGCCTGCGATGAGGGTGTGCGCTTACGTGGAGGGCTGGCCCGCGCCGGGCGGCAACTGCCAGTTCGCCGTGGCGGGGTGATGGGCCAGCAGCCCGCGCAGCCGGTGCCAGTCGAAGCCTGCGCCCGGATCGCATTTGCGGCCCGGCGCGATGTGCTCATGGCCTGCGAGATGGGCCACGGGGTAGCGCGCCGCGATGGCGTTGCACAGGGCATCGAGCGCCGCGTACTGGGCCGGCTCGAACCGCAGGCCCTCCAGGCCTTCGAGTTCTATGCCGATGGAGTCGTCGTTGCAGCGGTCGCGGCCCCGCCAGCAGGAAGCGCCTGCATGCCAGGCGCGCGCATCGCAGTCCACAAACTGCCAGACCTCGCCCTGGCGCGTGATGAAGAAATGCGCCGACACCTCCAGGCCGCGTATCCCCTGGTAGTAAGGATGGGCGTCCCAGTCGAGCTGGTTGGTGAACAGTTGCTGGACCGCACCCGTGCCGTACTCGCCCGGGGGCAGGCTGATGGAGTGCACGACGACCAGATCGATCAGCGCCTGGGCCGGGCGCTCGCCAAAGTTGGGCGAGGGCAGGTGGCGGGCCTGCTGCAGCCAGCCGCCTTGCCAGGTCCAGGCCGGGGCCTGGGTGGCTTGCGCCTGTGGATCAGGACTCGCCATGGCCGCCTCCGTCCGTCTCCGCGCTGGCATCGCCGGGCAGGGCGATGTTCAGCCGGTCGATGCGGTAGCGGATCTGGCGCAGGCTCAGGCCCAGGCGCGCGGCGGTGGCCGTGCGGTTGAAGCCGTTTTCCTGCAGCGCCTGCACCAGGATGCCGCGCTCGCGCTCGTCCAGCCAGGCCTGCAGGTCACGGGGCAGGTCGGCATCGGTTGGCGATAGCGGGCCGCCTGGCGGCACGGGGCGCGAAGGCGAGAGCGAAGGAGAGGGCGAGGCGGATGCAGGCGGTGCGGGCGGTGCAGGCGGAGTGCCGCAGGGCAGCTGCATCTCGGGATCTATGCGCAGCGGCCCGTCCTCGCCCAGCGTGATGGCGCGGTGCAGCAGGTTCTCCAGTTCACGCACATTGCCGGGCAGGGGCAGGCGGGCGATCTGCTGCACTGAAAGCTCGTCGATCTCGGGCATGGGCAGGCCGGATTCCTGCGACAGCCGTGCCAGCAGGGCGCGGCACAGGGCAGGCAGGTCTTCGCGGCGCTCGCGCAGCGGGGGCAGCAGTACCTCGATGACATTGAGGCGGTAGTACAGGTCCTGCCGGAAGCGCCCCTGCTGCACATCGGCAGCCAGGTCGCGGTGGGTGGCGCTGACGATGCGTACATCGGCCGCTTCCTCCTGTGCGGAGCCCAGGGGGCGCACGCGGCGCTCCTGGATGGCGCGCAGCAGCTTGGCCTGCATGGCCAGGGGCAGGTCGCCGATCTCGTCCAGAAACAAGGTGCCGCCGCGCGCCGCCTGGAAGTAGCCGTCGCGGTCCTGGGTGGCGCCGGTATAGGAGCCCTTGCGCGCGCCGAAGAACTCCGCCTCCAGCAGGTTTTCGGGAATGGCGCCGCAGTTCACGGCCACCATGGGACCGTGGGCGCGCTGGCTGCAGGCATGCAGCGCGCGGGCCACCAGCTCCTTGCCCGTGCCCGACTCGCCATGCACCAGCACCGGCGCCATGCCGCGGGCCACCTTGGCAATGCGCTGCTTGACGGCCTGCATGGCGGGGGAGTCACCCACCATGGCGTCCAGTGCGCCGCTGCCGTTGAGCACCGGGCTGGCGGCGGGAGAGACCGAAGGGCTGCGCGCCGGCATCACCCCCGGGGCCGGCACACCGCCCACGCCCTGGGCGGCCGAGGCCACGACCAGGCGGAACTGCTTGAGGTCCACGGGCTTGGTCAGGTAGTCGAAGGCGCCTGAGCGCAGGGCCTCGACGGCGTTCTCGGCGGAGCCGTAGGCCGTCATGACCACGCAGCGCTCGCGCCGCTGCTGGCTGCGCAGGTCCTGCAGCAGTTCCATGCCCATGCCGTCGGGCAGGCGCATGTCGGTGATGACCACGTCGAAGCGCTGGGTCTGCAACTGCTCGCGCGCCTCGCCCACGCTGGCGGCGGTCTCCACGCGGTAGCCTTCACGCAGAAGGGTCAGTTCATAGAGGGTGCGCAGATCCGGCTCGTCGTCCACGACAAGGATCGATGCGGCAGCGGGCAGGGAGTTCAAAGGCATCACACCACAATCTGATCAAACAGGGAGGCCGGCAGGGCCGAGGCCGGGCCGGCACGGAACACGATGCTGAAGGCATTGCCCTCGACAGGGCCGTGCGGCGTGGGCCGCGACAGCCGCTGGTAGCTGATGCTGGCATCGTAGCGCTGGCACAGCTCGCGGCAGATATACAGGCCCAGGCCGCTGGAGCGGCTTTCCGAAGAGAAGAAGGGCTCGAACAGATGGCGTTGCACCGTGGGCTCCAGCGCGGCGCCGTCGCTCCAGACCTGTAGCCAGATCTGGCCGCCGGCCGGCGCGCCGGTCAGCACCTGCAGCGTGTGAGGCTCGTGGGCATTGCTGCGGTAGCGCCGGGCGTTGTCCAGCAGGTTCACCAGGATGCGGCGCAGATGCTCGCCATCGAACACCACGGTCTTGTCCCTGGCGTCCAGCAGGAGCTGGATGCTGTGCGCGGGCTGGCCCTGGGCCTGCCATTCCTGGCAAACCTGGGCCACATGCTGGTCCAGGGCCAGCAGACCAGCATGCGCCTCGCCAATGTGCTGCTGGGCCCGGGCGATGTTGAGTACGTCCTCGACGATGCGTGCCAGGCGCTCGGCATTCTGGCCCACGATGCGGCACAGCTGCTGCTGGGCCGGGTCCTGCGCCAGATCCTCGGCCAGCAGGGCATTGGCCTGGGTGATGGCGGCCAGCGGATTGCGGATCTCGTGGGCCACGGCGGCCGACATGCGGCCCATGGACGCCAGCTTTTCCGTGCGCAGCCGCGCCTCCATCTCGCGCAGGTCGTGCAGAAAGACCACGCACAGCTGCTGCAGCAGTGCGGGCTCGGCCGCGTCGGCGGCGTCGGATGGGGTGGCGACCTCGGTCAGCCAGGTGCGCAGGTGCAGGCCCGTCATGCCTTCCTGGCCGATGGACTGCAGATGGATGGCGGCCGAGATGGGCAGGTTCTGGGCAAAGCTCTGGGCCACGGCGTCCTGCAGCCGCTGCCAGCCGGAATGCTCCTTGAGGGCAAAGGGCAGGGCATGCGCGTCGGCCAGCCCCAGCAGGTGCAGCGCGGCCGGGTTGGCCTGCTGCACGCGGAACTGGGGATCGACCACCAGCACGCCTTCGCCCAGGTGGCGGATCACCAGGGCATTGACCTGTTCCTGCGTCTGGGCCTTGCGGCTGCTGTGCTGGGCCAGGTGGCGTTCGCGCCGCACGCGGCGTGCCAGCTCGTGCGTCAGATAGGCCACCGCGAAATAGCCTGCGCAGGCAAAGCTGGCCTGGTAGTAGGCCTGGGTGCTTTCTATGCGGCCAGCCACGTCCTGCCATGCCACCCAGCCCAGGGTCAGCAGCGTGACGCTGGCCGTGGTGGCCAGGGCCAGAGTCAGATTGCCCAGCACGGCCGAGATCAGGATGGGAATGGCCAGCAGGGCCGAGTAGTTCAGCGGCCCGGTCTGCAGCATCTGCAGCAGGCAGATGACCGCGATGTCCACGCCGATCACGGGCAGCCAGTGCACGCCTGCGCGGGGCGAGGGCGGCTGGGCGCGTGCCGTCAGCCGCAGCAGCAGCGTCAGCCCCAGGTAGCCCAGGCAGACCAGCCAGACCAGGGAATTGCCGCCGGGCTGCACGCTGAGCAGCGCCAGCTGCAGCAGCAAAAGCGCAGTGGCGATGAGCACGCGGCCGGTCAGGAAGCCCTGCCATAGCCGGACAAAGGGGGCGTTGGCGTCGTGCGGCGACTGCGCCGCGGCCTCGTCGATGGTGGGTGGCTGGGGGGGGGCCGCGTCCTGCATGCTCAGCGCCGTTGCGCCAGGGTGCGGTGCTCTGCGCTGCAGTAGCTGCGGCCGGCCGCCTCGATGGCCTCGCTGCGCGGCAGGTGCAGGCCGCAGTGCGCGCACTCGACCATGTCCTGCGGTGCCGCCAGCGGCGCATTGGCAGGGTTGGCCGGGTTGCGTGGCGCAGCGGCCTGGCGCCGCTCGCGGGCCTCGGCACGGCGCTGGCTGCGCCAGACGCCTACGGCAATGATGATGACGATCAGGACCAGCAGGTACTTCATGTGGTGCGCTCCAGCAGCACTTCCATGACGAAGCGCGATCCCGCATAGGCCAGCAGCAGCAGCAGGGCGCCTGCATAGAGCATGCGCACGGCGCTGCGGCCACGCCAGCCAAAGCGCGCACGGCCGATCAGCAGCACGGCAAAGGTCAGCCATGACAGCAGCGAGAACACAGACTTGTGGTTCCAGACCCAGGCCTTGCCGTAGAGCTGTTCGCCGAACAGCCAGCCTGCGGCCAGCGTGGCCGTGAGCAGCACAAAGCCTGCGGACACGAAGCGGAAGGTCAGGCGCTCCAGCGTGAGAAGCGGCAGGCCGCTGTCATGGCCGCCGCCGCCCAGCCGCATGTGCTGCTCGGCGCGTGTCATCAGCGAGGCGTGGACCACGGCGGCCGCGAACAGTCCGTAGGAGGCAATGCCCAGTGCCAGGTGCAGCGGCAGCCAGGGCGAGGCGTTGACATGCAGGGGCGTTCCCGGAAACAGCGCGGCCATGAGCACGGCGGCCGTGCCCAGCGCGGACAGCGCCAGCTGCGCGCGCATCTTGGGGAACAGCTGCTGCTCGACGCCATAGACGGTGAGCACCAGCCAGGCCGTCATGGACAGGGCCGGTGCGAAGCCGAAGTGAGGCTGCTCCCCGAGCAGGCCCCAGGCCAGGGCCAGTGCGTGGAGCACCCAGGCCAGGCGCAGGGCAATGCGGGCGCCGGCCTGGCTGATGCGTCGGGCGCCGGCGGCCGGCACGGCATAGGCCACGGCTGCGGCAAGCGCCAGCATCCAGCCCAGGGGCGATACGTTGGCGGAAATCAGGGGGACGGAGAGCATCTTTCAATGATAGCTGTGGCTTTCCCGCCGCCGGTTGTGCAGGCTCAGAATCCGGGTGCCATGCCGTGGTTCGGCGCGCATTTTCAGGGCTCCACGGCTGCCTCGATGCGATTGCGCCCCTGGGCCTTGGCCTGGTAGAGCAGGCCGTCCGCCTTCTGCAGCCAGGTTTCCAAAGGCGCGGCAGACGGCTGCCGCACGGTGAGTACGCCGCAGCTGACGGTGAGCTGCGGCGCCGTGGGAGAGGCGGCGTGGGCGATGGACAGGCGCAGCACTTCCTGGCGGAAATGCTCGGCCATGGCCGGCGCATCGCTTTCGCCGGGGAGGATGAGCGCGAATTCCTCGCCGCCAAAGCGCGCTGCCAGGTCGTAGGGCCGGCGCGCATGGCGCTGCAGCGTGGCGGCCACGGCCTTGAGCGCCTCGTCCCCCTGCACATGGCCATAGCAGTCGTTGTATTGCTTGAAGTGGTCTATATCAATGAGAGCCAGGCCCACGGGCTCGCCCGTGCGCAGGCTGCGGCGGTAGGCGCGCTCCAGCACGTCGTCGAAGTGGCGCCGGTTGGCCAGGCCGGTCAGCCCGTCCACCATGGCCAGGCGTTCCAGGGCCTGGCGCTGCAGGGCCAGCCGTATCTGGTTGCGCACGCGCACCTCGACCACGGCGGGGCGTATGGGCTTGGAGACATAGTCGGCCGCGCCCAGGCGCAGGCCGTATTCCTCGGCCTCGGCATTGCTCTGTCCGGTGATGAAGATGACGGCGATATGGGCGGTGCGCTCCTGCGCGCGCAGCGCACCCAGCACCTCGTAGCCGTTCATGCCGGGCATGGCCAGGTCCAGAAGGATCAGCTGCAGGCGGTGGGCTTCGCGGTGGGCGATCACCAGGGCGCCAGGGCCGTCCTTGGCCAGCAGCACTCGGTAGTGGGGGCTGAGCAGCTCGGCCAGCATGCTGCGGTTCAGCCGCTCGTCGTCCACGATGAGGACCGTGGGCAGCTCCGACCCGGTCAGGGCGTCAAGCATCTGCAGCTCCCTGTGGGGCCATCCGGTTCGCGGCCATGCTCCGCGCCAGCTGATCGAGCGCCTGCAGCGCCGCCTCGGTTTCCAGGGACTCGGTGCAGCGCTGGATGCGCTGCAGCACGGACGCATGGCGCCCGCTGACCAGGGGCCGCAGCCGTTCCAGTTCGGCCACGGCGGCATAGTCGCTGTCGGCAATCTGCCGCCGCAGCCGAGCCAGCGTGGATGAGACTTCCTCTGCGGTCATCGGCCGCCGCTGCCGCTGCTGCCGCTGCCGCTGCTGCGAGGGCGCAGCGCTGGACACCGTGGCCAGGGGTGGCAAGGCCGCCTGCCTGGACCGCACGGCGATTTCCGCCAGCAGGCCCTGCAGCCCATCGGCCAGCGCCTGCACCAGGGATGGCAGATCACCGCTGGGCCGGGCATTCCCGCCCTTGCCGTCGCCTGACATGCAGGCATGCGCGCCGGTCTCGGCCATGGCCGACCATTGCTCCAGCAGGTTCGCGCCCAGGTAGCCCAGGCTGCCCTTGAAGGTATGCGCCAGCGACGCCACGGTTGCCCAGTTGCCGCTGCGCGCGGCGCGGCGCAGCTGTTGCGGCGCATCGGCAAAGTCCTGGGCAAAGCCTTCGATCGCATGCTGCATGCGCGGCGATTGGCTGGCAAGGCGTTGCCGCAGCTGCACAGGATCCCAGGCCGGGGCAGGGGCTGGGGGCGTGGGCCGGGAGGGCGGGGCCGGCGCAGGCGCTGCCGTTGTCGGGGGGGCTGCGCGCAGGCAGCGCTGCAGCGTCTCGTACAGCAGCACATCGTCAACGGGTTTGGTCAGATGGGCATTCATGCCTGCGGCCTCGATCCGGGCGCGCTCCTCGACATAGGCCTGTGCAGTCAGCGCGATCACCGGAAGATGCCGCAGCGCGCTGCGCGTGCGCAGGGCACGCGTGGCACTGAGGCCGTCCATGCCGGGCATGTGCACGTCCATGAGCACGGCATCGAAAGGCTGGCTGTCGAGCAGCTGCAGCGCCTGCAGACCGTCTTGCGCAGTCTGTACCGATATGCCGGCCTGCTCCAGCAGCTCGGTGGCCACCTCGCGGTTGAGCACGTTGTCATCCACCACCAGCACCCTGCGCCCAGGCAGGCCCGGGTAGCGCTGCTGTGGCGACGGGCCGGCCGCCGGGTCTTGAGGCTGGGTCGATTCGGGGTCCCGCAGCGCCTCACGGATGGAGGACCGCAATGCCGATGCGGTCAGGGGCTTGATCAGCAGGCCCCGCAGGCCAAACTGCGCGGCACGCAGCTGCACTTCGTCGCGCCCGAAGGCCGTGACCATGAGCGCGGCCGGGGTCTTGACCAGGTCCTGTCGCTCGCGCATGCGGCGTGCCAGCTCCAGTCCGTCCATGCCGGGCATGCGCCAGTCCAGCAGGGCCAGGCCATAGGGGGATTCCTGGCGTGCGGCCTCTTGAAGCATGCGCAGCGCCTGCATGCCGTCCGCCGCCGTATCGCAGCGCATGCCCAGTTTGCGCACCATGGCGGCCAGCGCCTCGCGCGCGCTGGCGTTGTCATCGACGATGAGAACGCCGGTGCTGCCCAGGTTGTCGTGGCCGTCCGGCAGCGCATCCGTGGCAAGCCGGACCTTGGCCGTGAAGCGGAAGTCGCTGCCCTGGCCGGGCTGGCTGCGCACGCCGATCTCGCCGCCCATGAGCTGCACCAGCCTGTGGCAGATGGCCAGGCCCAGGCCGGTGCCGCCGTGGCGGCGCGTGGTCTGGATGTCGGCCTGGGTGAAGGGCTGGAACAGCCGCTCGGCCCGCGATGCATCCAGGCCTATGCCGGTGTCGCGCACGCTCACGCACAGGTGGTGCAGGGGCGCTGCCGTGGTGTCCGCATCGGCATCCGCAGGCGCGTCCACCGGCGGCGGCGCCAGATGCAGGGAGATCACCACCTCGCCATGCTCGGTGAACTTGACGGCGTTGCCGACCAGGTTGGTCAGCACCTGGCCCAGGCGCATTGGGTCGCCGCGCAAACGGGGCGGCAGCTGCGGGTCCAGCGCATAGACCACTTCCAACCCCTTTTCCTCTGCGCGCAGCGCCGTGGAGGCCGTCACGGTCTCCAGCACATCGTCAAGGGCGAAGTCCACCTCCTCCAGCACCAGCATGCCCGCCTCTATCTTGGAGAAATCGAGGATGTCGTTGATCACGGCCAGCAGGGCGCTGGCCGAGCGCTCCACCTTCTCCAGGTAGCCGCGCTGGCGCGATGTCAGCGCGGTCTGCTGCACCAGGCGCGTCATGCCGATGACGGTATTCATGGGTGTGCGGATTTCGTGGCTCATGATGGCCAGGAAATCCGATTTGGCGCGTTCGGCCGCTTCGGCGGCTTCCTTGGCCTGCTGCAGCGCCTGCTCGGCCTCGCGTTCGCGGGTGATGTCCAGCATGATGCCGTCCCAGACCATGCCCTCCTGACAGCGCCGGGGAGCCGAGCGGCAGCGCAGCCAGCGGATCTCTCCGTCGGGCCTGATCACGCGAAAGCGGCAATCGAAGACCCGCAGCGTATCGATCGAGCGTTGCATCATCCCCTGGTAGAGCGGCAGGTCCTCGGGATGGATGGCATTCAGGTAGACCTGCCGATCGGCCATGATGGCGTGGGCCGGCACGCCGATCAGGTTCTCTATGCCGGCGCTGATGTAGCTGAGCCGCAGTTGTGTCAAGCCGCCTTCCAGGCGGTAGATGGCGCCGCTGGGCAGGTTGTCGGCCAGGGCTTCGAGGCGCATGCGCGCGTCCTCGCGTTCGGACAGGTCCTGCAGCGTGCCGCTGAGCGCGACGATGCGGCCTTGCTCGTCGCGCAGGGCCCGGCCCATGAGGCGGGCAGCGAACTGCCGGCCGTCCGGGCAGCGCTGGACCACATCGATGCTGTAGGACTGGCCGGTGCTGATGCACAGATCCACGGCAGCGGTGAGCCGGGCAAGATCCTGCGGCCCGAGCATGGCGCGCAGGGCATGGCGCGTCAGTGGCGGACCCTGGGGGTCCAGGCCGTTCATCACATACATCATCTCCGAAGCCTGAAAGTGCCCGGTGTCCAGTTCCCATGTCCAGCTGCCCAGGCGCGCCAGCTGTTCGGCCTGGCGCAGCACGTCGTAGCTTTTTTGCAGCTGGGACTCGGTCTGGCGCATGAGGGTGATGTCGCGCGCAATGCCCAGCACGCCCACGGTCCGGCCCTCGGCATCGCGATAGGGAATCTTGGTGGACTGGAAGATGCGGCGCTGCCCGTCGACCAGCAAATGATCGTCCATCACCACGGGCGCATCGCTGTCCAGCACCCGGCGGTCGCTGTCGGTGAAGCTGCTGTCGGAGAAAAGCTCCTGGTCGGTCTTGCCCACGATGTCTTCGGGCGCGCGTCCGGCAAAGCGCGCTGTGGCGGGGTTGGCGAAGGTGTAGCGGCCCTGCCGGTCCTTGGCGAAGACCAGGTCGGGCGTCTCGCGCATCACGGTCTCCAGCAGGCGCGTCGAGTCCTGCCACGGCCAGGTGCGGTTTTGCAGGTGCGGCTCAAGCTGCGCATTGGGCTGGCCGATCTGCTCGTCCTGGCCGGTGCGCTCGCTGAGGTCGTGCCAGGTAGTGAAGAAAAGCCGCCTGCCCGACAGTGACAGGCAATGGACATGGATCTCGGCGGGCAAGCTGCTGCCATCGCGGCGGATCAGCCGGCCTCGCAGAAGGGCCTGGCTGTCCACGACCATGTCCCGCCAGAAATCACGCGGCCGTCCATCCGGGTCCAGCCATAGGTCCATGATGCCCAGCCCCAGCATGGCGGCCTTGTGATGGCCCAGGCTGGCGCAGGCCTGGGCATTGGCATCGAGCAGGCCGCCCTGCTCGTCAAACAGAAGAAAACCGTCGGGCACACGGTCCAGGAACTGGCGATACGGCGTATCAGGCATGAAGACTCCCAGGCGGTAGCAAGCCAGCATTGCGGAATTTGATAGCCATAAACTATGGAAACATTGCGCATGTTACTGCTGGCCGGTGCCTGCCGTGGGGCACGGAAGGCCGGTACTTACCCCGGCAGGGGCAGCGGGTAGAATCATCGGGATCTGCAGGGTCCGTGCCGCGACCCGGCCCCACTTGGCCACCTGGCCCCGGCTGGCTCGCTGCAGCACACCTTTTCCTTTCCGACGACTCCAGTTCCTCCCCGCTTATGGCCTCCGCTCTGACCGACAAACTTTCGCGACTCGTCAAGGAGATGCGCGGCCAGGCCCGCATCACCGAATCCAACGTGCAGGACATGCTGCGCGAAGTGCGCATGGCCCTGCTCGAGGCCGACGTGGCCCTGCCCGTGGTGCGCGACTTCGTTGCGCGCGTCAAGGAAAAGGCGCTGGGCCAGGAGGTGCTGGGCTCGCTGCAGCCGGGCCAGCTGCTGGTGTCCATCGTCAACAAGGAACTCGCCGCCACCATGGGCGAGGGCGTGGCCGACATCAACCTCAACGCCCAGCCGCCGGCCGTCATCCTGATGGCCGGCCTGCAGGGCGCCGGCAAGACCACGACCACGGCCAAGCTGGCCAAGCACCTGATCGAGCGGCGCAAGAAGAAGGTGCTCACCGTGTCGGGCGACGTGTACCGCCCCGCCGCCATCGAGCAGCTCAAGACCGTGACCGCCCAGGCCGGTGCCGAGTGGTTCCCCTCCACGCCCGACCAGAAACCCCACGACATCGCCGTGGCCGCGCTGGACTACGCCAAGCGCCACTTCTTTGACGTGCTGCTGGTCGATACGGCCGGCCGCCTGGCCATCGACGAGCTGCTGATGGCCGAGATCAAGGATCTGCACGCCACGCTCAAGCCGGTCGAGACCCTGTTCGTCGTCGATGCCATGCAGGGCCAGGATGCGATCAACACGGCCAAGGCCTTCAAGGAAGCGCTGCCCCTGACCGGCATCGTGCTGACCAAGCTCGACGGCGACTCGCGCGGTGGCGCGGCGCTGTCGGTGCGGCAGATCACGGGCGCCCCCATCAAGTTCGCCGGCGTGTCCGAGAAGATCGACGGCCTGGAGGTGTTCGACGCCGACCGCCACGCGCAGCGCGTGCTGGGCATGGGCGACATCGTGGCCCTGGTCGAGCAGGTCACCAAGGGCGTGGACATGGAGGCCGCGCAGAAGCTGGCCGAGAAGGTCAAGAGCGGCGACGGCTTCGACCTCAACGACTTCCTGGCCCAGATCCAGCAGATGAAGCAGATGGGCGGCCTGTCCAACCTCATGGACAAGCTGCCGGCCCAGCTCACGGCCAAGGCCGGCCAGGTGGACATGGACAAGGCCGAGCGCGAGATCCGCCGCAAGGAAGGCATCATCTGCTCCATGACCGCCAAGGAGCGCAAGAAGCCCGAGATCATCAAGGCCACGCGCAAGAAGCGCATTGCCGACGGCGCGGGCGTGCAGGTCCAGGAAGTCAACCGCCTGCTCAAGGAGTTCGAGCAGATGCAGGAGATGATGAAGAAGATGAAGGGCGGCGGCCTCATGAAGATGATGAAGCGCATGGGCGGCATGAAGGCCATGAAGGGAATGATGGGCGGTGGCGGCGGCATGCCCAAGCTCCCGTTCTGATGGGCACCGCCTGAGCCGCCTGGCCGCGCGCTGTTTCCCGCCAAGCCGCAGCGCAGCCTGCGGCTTTTCTTTTGGCCGCGAGGGCTTTGTGAGAACATGCAGCGCCATGAAGGCTGGTGTTTCGACTTCCCTTGCGGTGTCTCCGGTGACCGGGGCGCGGCTCTCGCGCCGTGACTGGGGTCTGCTGGCGGCCGCCGTGCTGCTGGCTGGCTGCTCTTCCGCTCCGCGCAAAGGCTCGGGCCCGGCGCCGGTGCCTTCGCCGCAGGCGCTCAATCTGGACGGCGAATTGCGCGAGGCCTTGCTGGCGCGCACCATGCTTGTGGTCAACACGCCCTATACCTATGGCGGCAATTCGCCCGAAGGCGGTTTCGACTGCAGCGGCCTGATCCAGTGGGCCGTGGGCGGCATCACCGAAAACCGCCTGCCGCGCACCACGGCGCAGTGGGCGCAGTTCAGCAATCCCGTGGGCAGCCGCAGCCTGCAGCGCGGCGACTTCGTGTTCTTCAACACCCTGGGCGCGCGCTATTCGCACATGGGCATCTTCGTGGGCAACGGCCAGTTCGTGCATGCACCGTCCAGCGGCGGCACGGTGCAGCGCGTGCGCATGGACAACACCTATTTCGCCAAGCGCTTCACCGAGGCGCGCAGCATCTTCGCCTGAACGCTGGCCGGGCGACGGGTTTGAGCCGGGTCTTCAATCGATGAGTCAATCAAGATTCCAGGGAAATCCAGGGTGTCGGAATGCGTAACAAGCTCGAATTCGCACTGCGCCTGCGCCAGGCCATCGAGGCTGCGGGACTGGAGCCCCGGCCCAGCGTGCTTCTGAAGCTGTTCAATTCCAGTTACTGGGGGCCGCCGATCTCATTCCAGGCGGTCTCGCGCTGGCTGAACGGCGAGGCCGTTCCCGAGCAGGACAAGCTGGTGCTGCTGGCGGGTTTGCTCGAGGTCGAGCCCGATGTGTTGCGCTATGGCGAGTCGGCCCACCGGTCCCCGCCGTCCCTGCCGTCGCCGCTCGAATGCCAGGAGCCGGGCGTGGGCTATCTCGAACGCGAAACCTTCGATGCCTTTCTGAAGCTGCCCGCGCCTCAGCGCCAGGTGGTGCGGGAGGTGATCCTCACCTTCGCCAAGGTGCATGGCGAAGGCTGAGCACCGGGCAGGGCAGGAAGGGCAGGCGGCGCACCCGCCTGGCGGCAGTCACCGGACGGCCTGCTGCTGCCAGGGCATGGCATGCCAGGGGTGGCGCGGATCGGCCACCCACTGCTGCACTTGCTCGGGCGTCACGCTGCACCCCAGCACGTCGGCGCGGCCACGGGCCAGCCACTGGCTGCGGCCGCGTGCGTAGGCCTGGCCGAAGGCCTGCCAGCTGTCAAAGCAGTCCCGCGCGCGGCATGCGTTCAGGTGCAGGATCTGCTGGTGCAGGGCCTCGTCCACCCAGCCCAGCAGCCAGGCGCAGCGCACATGGAAGGCCACGCGCGCGCAGGCAAAGGCCATGGCGGCATGGGGATCGTCACCGGCCTGCAGGCGCTGCAGGTCCAGCGTGAACCAGCGCTGGCGCAGGCCGTCGGGCAACTGGCGCGCGATCTGGGCATCGTCCAGGTCGGTGCGCAGGCCCAGGTGGTGCAGCACCATGGGGCGCAGCTGGGTGGTCAGGGCGGAGTCGGCGCCGTTGAGCTGCCGGTCCGCAAAGCCGCCCTGAATGGCGTGAAAGGCCATGGGATGGGCCAGGGCCAGGGCCCAGTCCAGTGCGGCGTCACCGCTGCGGTAGCTGCTGAAGTCGCCGCGTTGGCGCGACGCACGCATGCGCCGCAGGCCGGCGCGCACTGCCCACCAGACCAATGCAGACAGCACAACAAGGGTGAAGGCGTTCATCGCGGATTTCCTGTCCTGCCCGGTGTTCCCGGTGTTGCCGGTGATCCCGCCCGGCGGCGCGCCAGCTCCAGCGACTGCTGCAGGGCCGTGCTGCGCGGCATGCGCTCGAAGGCGGGCACGGGCACGGTGTCGCGGCGTGCCGCGACCAGCCATTGCATCAGGGGCGACCGGATGTCCAACTGCTCCAGCAGTGCCGGGTGGGACTGCAGCAGCCACAGCTGCTCGGCCTCGGTGTGCAGCTCGCTGGCCGCGCACCAGGCAGCCGCGCTGCCCGTGGCCAGCAGCTGTGCCGGTCGGCGCACGATGCCCATGGCCAGGGCGTCCGCCGGCGCCTCGCCGTCGGTATCGAGGTGATTGAGCAGGGCCAGCACATCAGCCAGGTAGCGCGCAATCGGCGGGCGGTTCTGCTTGCCCTTGATCTGGTCGATGCGCAGCCGCCCGTCGTCCCGAACCTGGGCGCTGACGGTGATGCGCGGCTGGGCCGTGCCCGTGCGGTAGCTGAACAGCCGCAGCCGGCCCTGCTCGCAGGCTTCGGCGTAGTGCTCGCCATAGCCGCCGCGCAGTGCGCCGCGCTCGCTGAACTGGCCCAGGCAGTGGCGCATCATCTGGCTTTCATAGGCCATTTCGGCGCGCAGGTCCGGGCTTTGGGCATCGAATTCGACGAAGACACCCAGCTGGCCACGCAGCAGCGGGCGCACGGCGCCGGGCCGGTGCTCGGCCCAGCCGCTGTCGCTTCTCCGGGCGAAGGCCAGGTGCTCCAGCGTCCAGCGCGCCAGCGCCTGCGGGCAGTTGATGCGCTGCAGCTTGCCCTCCAGCGCGGTGCCGCGCCGGGTGGACAGGAACTCCAGCAGCCGGCTCTCCAGCGCCAGCAGGGGGGCGCTGTCGGGCTCCACCCACCACAGCGGCGCGCTGTCGGGCTCCACCCACCACAGCGGCGCGCTGCCATCGGCCGCCGGCCTGTCCGGCGATAGAGGCTGGCGGGCCGCATGTTCGCGCAGGCGCTCCAGCGCCCAGGCGGCAGGCTCGGCGCGCCGGTGCAGGCGCAGCAGCTCGGCCTGCGTGGACACGGGCTGCACGGCAGGCGGATCGGCGTCGAGGTTGCCGATCACATGGCGGTAGAAGTGGTTGGCCAGCCAGGCGGCGATCTCCTCGCTGTCGCCGCGTGCAGCGCTGCGCTCGCGGATGCGCTGCTTGATGGCCGGCGCATTGACCACGTCGCGCGGCCGATAGGCACTGGCGGCGTTGGCACCGGCGCCCGGGTTCACCACAGCTTCCACCAGGGCTTGCTGTCCGAGCGCAGCTTGAGGCAGCGCTTGAGGCCGTCCTTTGCCATCCTGTGCTCGGCCTCGCCGTCGTCGGGCGTGAGCTTGGCGATGGCCTCGCGGTGCAGGGCCACGGCCTGGTCGATGGGGCCGCAGCTTTCCATGGCGCAGGCCAGGCGGCGCAGCGTGTAGCACTCGCCCAGGGCGCGCACTTCGGGCAGCAGGGCGTCCAGGCGCGGGCGCACCAGTTCGCCATGGTTTTCGGAGAAGAAGTCGAGCAGGGACATCAGCGAGGCCAGGTAGTCGCGCCGCTGTTCGCGCTGGTCGTCCTCGTCCAGTTCCTCGAACCACTGGTCCAGGCGCTCCAGCCAGATGCCGATTTCGCCTGCGCGGCCCAGCTGGTAGAGCGCCAGCGCCGCGCTGGGGAAGTAGTCCGTGGGGCAGTGGCGGCTGTAGCCGTAGTCCTGGGTGAAGTGCCACAGCTGCTCGGCCGCCGTGACGATGCCGGGGCGGTCGTCACGGCGGATGGCGCACCACAGCAGGCCGTCGTGGTGTTCGGCAAAGGGGCTGCTGGACAGGCCCTTGTGGTGCAGGGCCGCCGCCTCGTCATAGCGCTGCTGCGAGCGGTACTTGATGGCCAGGTTGTTGCAGAGCATGGAGTAGACGTGCAGGTGCGCGTCCTTGTACCGGCCCTGGCCGGTGGCCCAGAAGGCCTCGAAGCGGGCCAGGCCCTCTTCGTAGTAACGCTGCACCAGCGGCTCGCGCACCTCGTCGCCCGGCACCTGCCGGCCTTCGCCCATGAGGGCGGCCAGGTCGTCCTCGTCGTCCAGGGTCACGCCCGCTGCATAGCACCAGTGGGCGCCATGGCCCTGCGCAAAGGGGCGCTGCAGCGCCTGCGCGGCGGGCAGCACGGCGAAGCGCGCGGCCCAGAGCATGGGCAGCAGCTCGGAGTTGGCGTGCCGGGGCTGGTCGGTCACGCCGCGCTCCAGCAGAGGCAGGGCCTGCTCCCATTGGCGGTCCTTGGCCAGGCGCCAGCCGTCGATCAGGTCCAGCAGAGGGTGGCCGGGCGCCTGGGTGCGCGCCAGGGCCAGGTAGTCGTCGGCGCTGCGCGGAGCAGCCGGGCTGTCTTCCAGGATCTCCTGCATGTCGGAATCCAGTCCCGCCCAGGCCAGGATCAGCGCCCAGGCCGGTGCATGGGCGGTGTCGCTGTCCACTCTGCGCAAGGCCAGTTCATAGCCCTGACGGGCCGATCCGGGGCGGCTGTGCAGCACGCTTTCCAGCGCCAGGTCCGCCGCATCGGCCAGGCGCCCCGCCTCTTCCAGCCACTGCAGCACCAGGCCGCTGAAGGCATCGTCGGAGTCATCCACCAGGCCGAAGCGGCCCAGCGCAGCCAGCTGCAGCGCGGCCTCGGGCTGGCCCATGGCATGGCAGGCCATGGCCTGCAGCCGGGCCGCATGGACCTTGCGGTGCGTGCGCACCGCCTGCGATGCGGCGGGGCTTTCGGTGCGGGCCAGGTGCTGCTCCGCCGCCATGAGCACGGCCGGAACGCTTTGCGGGGCCAGCGGCAGGACCTCGCGCGCGAGGTGCAGCCAGTCGTCGAAGTCCACGTTCTGCTCTGCATCGGCCTGGGTCAGCAGCGCCGTGGCGGCCTGCACCTGGCGCACGGTGGCGGGCACATCGCCGCGCAGGCGGGCCAGCTCGGCCTTGCGCAGGCAGGCACGCGCGTCGCGGCGCGCGGGGGAGGCCTCGCCATCCGGATCGCTGCGTTCGTGGCTGCGCTGCAGGTCCACGCCTTGCTCGGCCAGTTCCCAGGCCTGGGCTTCGCGGGCCAGGTAGTGCCAGCCGTTCCAGTAGCGGTAGGGCTCGCCGGTGTGCGGCAGCCGGCCCATGAGATCGGCAGCGGGCGCGAGCAGGGCCACGCCGCCTTCACGGTCAAAGCGCAGCCGGCTCTGGATGTCGCTGAGCGCCAGGCTGGCCGTGGCCAGCAGGTGGTTGTCGCCCTGCAAGGGCTGCAGCGTGGCAGCGCGGTGTTCGCGCAGCAGTGCGTTGGCGGTTTCGGGCCGTTCCAGGTCCAGCCAGAGATCGTGCAGACGCTCCAGCTCGCCCACCGTGGCCGGGGCGAAGCGCTGCTGCGAGAGCAGCTCCATGACGGCCGCCTGGCGTTCGGCCGGGGCGATGGGGCTGGCATCATCCTCCTGCTGCAGCAGGTCGTGCGCCTGGTCCATGAAGGCATGCAGGGCTTCGCCCTCAAGGACGGCCTGGGCGGTGGCGGGCTGGGAGGTGTTCATGGAATCGATAGCAAGCAAGCGAAGCTGGAAAAGCCATGCAGGCCGACGGACCTCAGGGCGGCGACCCCGCGATGCTAGCGGGCCAGCCGGCACCATGCCAGAGTGGTCGGGCTGTTTTCACGTCCTGTTACATGCAAAAAAGCCCGGCATTGCCGGGCTTTGGTTACGCAGGAGGTCGCTGGGCCGCCGGGGCCGGGTTGGGCTCAGTGGCGCACCACGACTTCGCCGCGCAGCGTGAAGGTGCGGGCCTCGGTGATCTTCACATCGATCATCTGGCCGATCAGGCGTTCGTTGCCCGGGAAATTGACCACGCGGTTGCACTCGGTGCGGCCCATGAGTTCGCTGCCATCGCGCTTGGACAGGCCTTCCACCAGCAGGCGCTGCACCGTGCCCACGCGCTCGTCGCTGATGTCCTTGATGTTGTTGTTGATCACGGCCTGCAGCTCCTGCAGGCGGCGCAGCTTGACCTCGTGCGGCGTGTCGTCGTGCAGGTTGGCGGCCGGCGTGCCGGGGCGGGGGCTGAAGATGAAGCTGAAGCTGTTGTCGAAGCGCACGTCGTGGATGAGCTTCATCATCTTCTGGAAGTCTTCCTCGGTCTCGCCGGGGAAGCCCACGATGAAGTCGCTGCTCATGGCCATCTCGGGCCGGATGGCGCGCAGCTTGCGGATGGTGCTCTTGTATTCCATGGCCGTGTAGCCGCGCTTCATGGCCATGAGGATCTTGTCGCTACCATGCTGCACGGGCAGGTGCAGGTGGCTGACCAGCTTGGGCAGCCGAGCGTAGGCCTCGATCAGGCGCGGCGTGAACTCGTTGGGGTGGCTGGTGGTGTAGCGGATGCGCTCGATGCCGGGGATCTCGGACACGTACTCCAGCAGCAGGGCAAAGTCGGCGATCTCGGCCGTGTCACCCATCTTGCCCAGGTAGGCGTTGACGTTCTGGCCCAGCAGCGTGACTTCCTTCACGCCTTGGTCGGCCAGGCCGGCGACCTCGATCAGCACGTCCTCGAACGGGCGGCTGACTTCCTCGCCGCGCGTATAGGGCACGACGCAGTAGCTGCAGTACTTGGAGCAGCCTTCCATGATGGAGACGAAGGCCGAGGAGCCTTCCACGCGCGCGGGCGGCAGGTGGTCGAATTTCTCGATCTCGGGAAAGCTGATATCGACCTGGGGCTTGTGCTTGGCGGCGCGTGCATTGAGCAGCTCGGGCAGGCGGTGCAGGGTCTGCGGGCCGAAGACCACGTCCACATAGGGCGCGCGCTTGATGATTTCCTCGCCCTCCTGGCTGGCCACGCAGCCGCCCACGCCGATGAGCACGCCGCGTTCCTTCAGGTGCTTGTAGCGGCCCAGGTCGCTGAACACCTTCTCCTGCGCCTTCTCGCGCACCGAGCAGGTGTTGAACAGGATCAGGTCGGCCTGCTCCGGGTCATCGGTGGATTCGTAGCCCTGGGCTGCGCCCAGCACATCGGCCATCTTGTCCGAGTCGTACTCGTTCATCTGGCAGCCGAAGGTTTTGATAAAGACTTTCTTGGACATGGTGGGGTTCCGTCAGGCAGCCGCCGCACTGCAAGCGGCGGTCTGCAAAAAATGAAGGTGGCTCGGCCAGGGGGCGGCGTGCCCCATGGCCGGGCCGCTGCGCCCCGCAAGGCGCGGGCCGCGTCAGCCGTGTACGTGCTGTGCGCTTGCTGTGGTGTGCGCGGTGCTCAGTTGAAGATGCGCTGCAGCATCGACTTGGGCTTGTAGTGCTTGTCGGCCTCGGCCTTGGTCAGGATCCAGGCCTGGTGCAGCCACTGCGTCTGCGGCTCGATCACATAGCCCACCACGAGCTTGCTGCCCTGGTAATTGATGGCCTGCACCAGCGTGCGTTCAGGGCTGAACAGGCGAAAGCCCGGACTGGTGCGAATGGTCTTGCCGTCGATCTCCACCTCGGGGAACTGGGTCACGACCAGCTCGCCGAACTGGGCCTGCGGCGGGAAATTGCGCGTCTCGTTGGACGGCAGGCCCTGCGCGGCCACGCCCAGGCTGGCGCAGGCCAGGCCGGCGAGCAGGGCGCCGGCACACAGGCGGCGGACGGGAGAGAAATGGGGCTTGCAGCGGTTCATGGTGTACATCCAGGGGCTGAACCCGCGATTCTACGAACTTGCCGCCGCGCAGGCGCGGCACTCGGGCATTGGTTCAGGTGCGGCCCGGCGCATACAGCACCGCCTTGGGCGGGCGGCACAGGCCCCAGAAGCGCAGGCCGATCAGTTCGGCCATCTGCACGCCCATGGCCGTGGGCGCGGAGATGGTGGCCAGGGCGGCGATGCCGACCTTGGCGCATTTGCGCACCAGCTCATGGCTGCCGCGGCTGGAGAGCACGACAAAGCCGGCCTCGCCCAGGCGGCCTGTGCGGGAGAGGCGGCCGACCAGCTTGTCCAGTGCGTTGTGGCGGCCCACGTCTTCGAGCACATCCGTCAGTTGCCCGTCCAGCCCTGCCCAGCCTGCGGCATGCACGGCGCCGGCTTCGGCGTTGAGCAACTGCAGCGGCGGCAGTGCCGCGATGGCTGCGCAGACGGTGTCGGCATCGACACGGGCGATCCAGTCGTGCGCGGGCAGCGGATCGAAGGACAGGTCCAGCGCCGCGAAGCTGTCCACGCCGCAGACACCGCAGCCCGTGCGCCCGCTCATGCTGCGGCGCCGGTCCTTGAGGCGGGCGAAGCAGCGCGAAGCCACGTCCAGCTGCACCTCGATGCCGTCCATGCCGGCCGGCAGGCCTGCGGCCTGTGCAGCCACGGTGCGCACCTCGATGCCGTAGCAGTCGGCAGCGCTGTCCAGAATGCCTTCGGTGAGCGCAAAGCCCAGCGCAAAGTCTTCCAGGTCCGAGGGCGTGCCCATCATCACGGCGTGAGAGATGCCATTGAACACCAGGGCGATGGGGACTTCGCTGGCCAGCACCTGCGGTTCGGCCTGGATGCTGACGGCGCCGCCTTCACCGAGCCGGTGGCGCGCCACCGCATGCGTGCGCAGCGCGGCAATGGCAGGCGGGGCGGCGCATGCAGCATCTGCTGCGCCGGGGCCTGCGTCTGGGGCGGGGACGGGTGCGGGGGCGTGTTCGGTGGTGGCGTTCATGGCGTGGGCCGCGCAGGCGGCTTCCGCATGATATCGGCGCCGCCGCGCGTGCTCAGTCCAGCAATGCCATGCCCTTGATCTGGGCGAAGACATGCATGCCCGGCGCAATGCCCAGCTGCCGGGCGGAATGCAGGGTGATGCGCGCCAGCAGGCGGGACGGGCCCAGCTGCAGCGAGACCATGACCTGGCCCGGGCCGTCCTCGCGCAGCTCCTGCACGGTGGCAGGCAGGATGTTGAGGATGCTGCTGTCTTGCGGGTGCTGCAGGCTCAGGCTCACATCGCGTGCCTGCACGCGCAACTGCACGGTTTCGCCGATGGGGCGCGGGCAGGCCATGACAAGACGCAGGCGCCCGCCATCGAAGCACAGCGTGCTCAGGTGTGCATCGGGATCGTGCTGCTGGACTTGTGCGCTGACCATGGCCGCTGCCGTGTCGCCCATGCTCAGGGGCAGGTCCAGCCGTGCCAGCAGCTCGCTGGTGGCGCCGGCGGCGACGATGCCGCCTGCCTTGAGCAGCACCAGGTGCTGGGCCAGGCGCGCGACCTCGTCGATGGAGTGGCTGACGTAGAGGACGGGAATGTCGAGTTCGCGGCGCAGCTGGTCCAGGTAGGGCAGGACCTCGGCCTTGCGCTGGGCGTCCAGCGCGGCCAGGGGCTCGTCCATCAGCAGCACCCGCGGGCTGGTGGCCAGCGCCCGCGCAATGGCCACGCGCTGGCGCTCGCCGCCCGACAGGGTGGAGGGCATGCGGTCCATCAGGTGGCCTATGCCCAGCAGGGACAAGGCCTGGTCCTGGGATACCTTGCGCCGTGCGGCCGGCGTGCGCCGCATGCCGTAGTCGATGTTGCGCCGCACGGTCAGGTGCGGGAACAGGCTGGCTTCCTGGAACACATAGCCCAGCGCACGGCGGTGCGTGGGCAGCCATTGGCTGGCCGCATCGTCCTGCCAGACCTCGCCGTTGACGGCGACGCGGCCGCGCGCGCGCTCCAGCCCCGCCAAGGCGCGCAGGCAGGTGGTCTTGCCGCAGCCCGAGGGGCCGAACAGGGCGGTGACGCCGCGCCCGGGCAGCTGCAGCTGCACGTCAAGGCGGAAGTCGGCACGCTCCAGCGCCAGGTTTGCGATGATTTCCGAGGAGGGATGGGAGTGCGCGGCGTCGGACATCCGGGAGGCAGAGAAGGCGGTCATCATGCGCGGCGCTCCTCACGCGGCTGCAACAGGTGCAGGGCCAGAAGAACCAGGAAGGAGAACACCACCATGCCGCCCGCCAGCCAGTGGGCGTGGGCGTACTCCATGGCCTCCACATGGTCGTAGATCTGTACCGAGACCACGCGCGTCACGCCGGGAATATTGCCGCCCAGCATCAGCACCACGCCGAACTCGCCCACGGTGTGCGCAAAGGTCAGCACGGCCGCCGTGATGAAGCCCGGCCGCGCCAGCGGCAGCGCCACGGTGAAGAAGCGGTCCAGCGGCCCCGCGCCCAGGCTGGCCGCAGCCTCCATGGGCCGCGTGCCCAGGGATTCGAAGGCGCGCTGCAGCGGCTGCACCGTGAACGGCATGGAATAGACCAGCGAACCGATGACCAGGCCCGGAAAAGTGAAGGGCAGGGTGCTCAGCCCCAGCGCCTGCGTCAGCTGCCCCACGGGGCCGTTGGGACCCATGGTCACCAGCAGGTAAAAACCGATCACCGTGGGCGGAAGCACCAGGGGCAGCGCCACCACGGCGCCAATCGGCCCGCGCCAGCGCGAGCGCGTATGCGCCAGCCACCAGGCCAGCGGCGTGCACAGCGTCAGCAGCACCACCGTGGTCACGCTGGCAAGTTTCAGCGTCAGCCGTATGGCGGCGTAGTCGTCGGCGGTAAGAATCATGCGGGAAGAATTCAGTGGTTCGCAGCGCTGTTGGATCTCACTCAACGCACGAAGCCGGCGCGGCCCGGCTCAGCGACGCTGAGCACGGGCCCGTGCCGGCCGACCCCTCCCCAGGAGAGAGGGAAGGCGCGCAAGCGCGCCTCAACAGGTGTCAGAAGCTATAGCCGTAGGAGCGGATGATGGCACGGGCCTTGTCGGCGCGCAGGTACTTGATCAGCTCGGCGGCGGCTTCGTTGTCCTTGCCGCTGTTGAGCACGATGGCGTCCTGGCGGATGGGCTCGTGCATGGAGCCGGGCACCTGCCAGGCCGAGCCTTCGCGCAGCTTGCCGTTTTCCATCACCTGCGACAGGGCCACAAAGCCCAGCTGGGCATTGCCCGTGGCCGCGAACTGGTAGGTCTGGGCAATGTTCTCGCCCATGACGATGCGCGGCTGCACCTGGGCCGTGATGCCCAGCTTGTTCAGCACTTCCATGGCTGCCGTGCCGTAGGGCGCGAGCTTGGGATTGGCCACGGCGATGTGCTTGTAGTCGCCGGTCTTGAGGACTTCGCCCTTGTCGTCCACATAGCCGGCCTTGGGGCTCCACAGCACCAGCTGGCCGATGGCGTAGGTGAAGCGCGAATCGGGCAGGCCGCGGCCTTCCTTGGCGATCTTCTCGGGCGTGGTGTCGTCGGCGGCCAGCAGGATCTGGAAGGGCGCGCCGTTGACGATCTGCGCATAGAACTTGCCCGTGGCGCCGAAGGACAGCAGGGCCTTGTGGCCGGTGTCCTTCTCGAACTCGGCGGCGATCTTCTGCATGGGCGCCGTGAAGTTGGCGGCGACGGCCACCGACACTTCGGCGGCCTGCGCGGCGGCCCAGCCCAACAGGGCAAGGGCGGCGAAGGCGGTGGCACGCAGGGGCTGGTTCACGTTCATGGGTCTCTCGCTATTCCGTTGGTGAATAGCGCAGTGTAACGACCTGAAAATGCGCATGCAGGGTGCAGGCGTTTTGCTTGGCGGGAAATAACGCTTGGCGGGCATGATGCTGCGCATGACTGCCGCAACCCCCGCTTCTCCCTCAGACCTGGTGCCCGCGCTGGGCCATGACCTGGCCGATCGGCGCATCGCCATCCTGCGGCATATCGCGGCAGGGCATTCGATTTCCCAGGCCGCGCGCGAGGCGGGTGTCAGCTACAAGGCGGCCTGGCAGGCGCTGGATGTGCTGACCAATCTGGCGGGCCGTGCCCTGGTGGAGCGCTCGGTGGGCGGCGCCGGCGGTGGTGGCGCGCGCATCACCGAGGCCGGGCAGTCCCTGCTGGCCATGGCCGATGCGCTGGAGCAGGCGCGCGCGCAGGTGCTGCAGCGCTTTGGCGGGCCCGCTGGCGTTTCTCCGGCGGCTCCCGGGCTGGGGCTGGGCCTGCGCACCAGCATGCGCAATCTGTGGCCTTGCCGGGTTGGTGCCCTGCAGGCGCAGGGCGCCCAGGTCCGCGTCTGGCTGCTGCCCGACGGCGGCGGGGATGCATCAGGCATTGCCGCACGCATCACCGAAGAAAGCGCCCAGTTGCTGGGCCTGGCGCCGGGCCTGCCCCTGATGGCGCTGTGCAAGGCCGCAGCCGTGCAGGTGCTGCCTTCGGCGCCACGCTCCGATGTGCATGCCCAGGCCAATGCCTGGCCCGCCCAGGTGCAGCGCGTGGCCCGGGCCGACAGGGCGGGGCCGCGTGAAGTGGTGGCACAACTGCCCTGGGGCGGTAGCGGCGTGGGTTACGCGGCCGAGCCGGCAGAGGGCGAGTCCTGGACCTTGCGCGCAGGGCGCAAGGTCTGGCTGACAGTGCCGGAGTCCGCCGTGGTGCTGGCCGTGGCTGATTGAGCGGGTGGAACGGATGGAGCGGATGGAGCGTTGAAGGAGCAGCAGCGCGTTGCGCATGCGCAGCAGTGGCTGCAGATTCGGACGGGTCTGATGGCGTATTCAGGGCGGTATACGAAGAATTGCGCCGCTGTGAAACCTGCGCGCTCTGGCGGCGCGGGCTTTTCTGGCGACCGAATCATCGAAACCTCCCTGGCCCTCCATGAGCATCCTGAAATTGCGCAGGCAAGAGAAAGTGGCGGTCTACACCGCCTTGCTGTGTTCCTTCATCGCGGCGTTCATCTTCTTCGCGTCCGAAGGTGTTGCTGACAGTTTTCGGCAGCGGCTGGATGCGCTGGCCATCTGCGCCGTCATCGGTGCGCTGGTGACCTGGTTCAATCACTGGTGGTTCCGGGTCTGGGGCTGGCATCTGGTGCCTGTGACCCTGCTGCTGTTTTATGCCGGCACGCTGGCCGCAGGGTGGCTGTTTGGCGGATGAAGGCGGTGAAAGCGGTGGTGTGGGAACCTGCTGCCACGCTTTGCATCGAAGATCCTTTTCGACTGCCTCACCAGGCCATCCACGGCCTTGCCCCTGCCATGAAGACCACCCTGTCCGCCGCCCTGATCTGCCTGTTCCTGTCCACCCCGGCCATGGCCCGTCCGCTGGACCCGGCGCCGCTGGACGCCTCGCAGTTCAACCTGGGGCTGGTCGGGTTCGCGGGCGAGATCTCGCCTGCGGAGCGGCACCTGGAGGCCATGCTCAGGCGGCCCGAGGCCAATGCCGTCCTGCTGTCGGTGATCGACGATCCGCGTCGATCTCCCGTGGCCAAGCTCTATGCGCTGTGCGGCCTCAAGCGCATGGGCAGCGGCGGCTACGAGGCCGCGCTGATCAAGCTGCGCGGCTTTGAGGGCCAGGTCTCCGTGATGCTGGGAGACCAGATGTTCCAGGAAGACATCCGCGAGGCGGCAGACCGCATCGAAAACCTGGAGTGCAGCGAAGGCGGTTGAGCCTGGGCACGCCGGTTGCCGGACAAAAAAAGAGCTGCCATCGGCAGCTCTTTGCATTGTGGGGCATCGTTCCGAGCCGGAGAATCTGAGCCGCTCAGGACAGCTCGCGTCCCTTGAGTTCGGGGATCAGGAAGGCCGTGGCCAGCATGTCCAGCACATAGATGGCCGCCAGCAGGGCGATCGCCACCTGGAACGAATAGCTCATGGCCAGCGCACCGATCACCACCGGGCCCAGTCCGCCCACGGCGCGGCCGATGTTGAACAGCACGTTCTGCGCGGTGGCGCGGGCCTCGGTGGGGTAGGCCTCGCTCATCACGGCGCCGTAGCCGCCCATCATGCCGTTGACGAACAGGCCCATGAGGGCCCCCGCCCAGAGCATGGCCGTGGGATCGGACAGCTGCGAATAGAGCACGACCATGATGACCGAGCCCAGCTGGAAGATCAGGAAGCTGGGCTTGCGTCCGATGCGGTCGGCCAGCTGGCCGAAGACCCAGATGCCGACCATCATTCCCACCACGGTCACGGCAGTCCATATCGAGGACTTGGTCAGGCTGAAGCCCAGTTGCTTGGACAGGAAGCTGGGCATCCAGATCATGATGCCGTAGTAGCCGAAGTTCTGGACCGAGGTCAGCACGATCACGCCCAGGCTGACCTTGGTCGTGGCGCGGTCCTTCACCAGCAGCTTCAGGCTTTGCAGCACCGGCACGCGGGCCGAGGGCGTGGCGGACTGCTGGCGCTTCACGAAGACTTCGGGCTCGTGCAGCTTGTTGCGGATCACCCAGGCCACCACGGCCGGTATCACGCCCACCAGGAACATGCCGCGCCAGCCGATGAGGGGCAGCAGCAGCGGCGTCAGCAGCGCCGCGCCCAGCACGCCCATTTGCCAGCCCAGGGCTACGTAGGACGAGACGCGGGCGCGGTGGCGTGCGGGCCAGGCCTCGGCGGCCAGTGCCATGCCGATGCCGAACTCGCCGCCCAGGCCGATGCCCGCAATCGTGCGGTAGGCCAGCAGGTCCCAGTAGCCCTGGGCGAAGGCGCACAGGCCCGTGAAGACTGCGAACAGCATGATGGTCCAGGTCAGCACGCGGATGCGCCCGTAGCGGTCGCTGAGCAGGCCGAAGAAGATGCCGCCGAACACGGCACCGATCAGCGTCCAGGTCACCAGCGAACCGGCCTGGCCCGGCGTGAGGTGCAGGTCGGCCGAAATGGCCGACAGCATGAAGCCCAGGATCAGCAGGTCGAAGCCGTCCATGGCATAGCCCACGGCCGAGCCGGCCAGGGCCTTCCAGCTGTAGCCGTTGACCTGGGTGGCATGTGTGCCGACATGCGTGTCTGTGCTGGCGCCGGCAGCATTGGCTGCGAGCGCCCCGGAGGAAGTGGTGGTCACGTGAAAATCCTTGAAAGCCAGGACGGCGCGCGCTCTCGCTGGGGAGCGGCACCACGCAAAACGCCTGCGCCGCCGGCTGGGCCGGCGTGCGGGCACGCTGCGCGTGTGCGGCATCCTGGAGTGGCGATGGGCACGGGAAATCCTGGTGGGAAAACAAGCTGGGCGGCCGGCATGCCGGGGCATGGCAGGGGCTGCGCGCAAAGACAGAGCGCAAGGTGCAGCGCCAAAAGACCGCTTCTGCAAAAAGCGAAAGCCCTGAAATCGGCCGGGCGATCAGGGCTTGGAGGCGGTGGGCAGGCCCTGCGAGGAGAGGGCGGCCCATGCGAGCGGGCGCAATGGTAAGGCAAGTCGCCAGCCAAGGCAAGCTGCGGGGCTTATGCCAGGGCGCTGGGTCTTTGGCCGGGGCGCCAAGGGGGCTCGTGCTAGGCTGGCGCCCGCTGCGGCCATTGCGCCGCTGGCGCGCCCCATTTCTGCCCGGGTCCGTCTATGACCTTGCTGCGCAGTGCGGCGATATCTCGCAGGTTTTGCCAATAAAAACAATTCTCATTACAGTTTGGCATTCCGAGTTCTCCAACCTCCGATCCTTTCTGCCATGCATCCCATCCTGATTGCAGCCGCCCTGGCCCTGGGCGCGGCCGCCCCGATGAGCCAGGCCGCAGCCGCCGGCACCGTTCAACAGCCCGTGAAGAAGAGCCTCTCCGTTGCGGAGGTGGTCAAGCATTACGGCACCCTGGTGCACGCCAATTACTCGGACTCCATCAGCTCCGCCAAGACCATGCAGAAAGCCATTGCGGCCTTTCTGGCGGCGCCCAGCGAGCAGGGCCTGAACCAGGCACGCAAGGCCTGGCTGGATGCCCGGGAGTACTACGGCCAGACCGAGGCCTTCCGCTTCTACGCCGGCCCCATCGACAACGATCAAGGCCCCGAAGGCCAGATCAACGCCTGGCCCATGGATGAGTCCTATGTGGACTATGTGGAAGGCAACCCCAACGCCGGCATCATCAACAACCGCAAGGAAGCCATCACGAAGAAGCGCCTGGCCGAGCTCAATGAGCATGACGGCGAGGAGAATGTTTCCACCGGCTGGCACGCCATCGAGTTCATGCTCTGGGGCCAGGACCTGAACGACAAGGGGCCGGGCGCGCGTCCGTACACCGACTTCGTCGATGGCAAGAAGTCCAATGCCGACCGCCGCCGCGAGTACCTGAAGGTGGTGACCGCGCTGCTGATCGAGGACCTGCAGTCCGTGGCCGACCAGTGGAAGCCCGGCTCGCCCAAGAACTTCCGCGCCCAGTTCGAGAAAAAGCCCGACGACGCGCTGCGCCGCATCTTCGTGGGCCTGGGTTCGCTGTCGCGCGGCGAGCTGGCCGGCGAGCGCCTGGAAGTGGCCCTGGCCAGCCGCGACCAGGAAGACGAGCACTCCTGCTTCTCGGACAACACGCACCGCGATGCGGTGACCAATGCCCAGGGCATCCTCAACGTCTGGCAGGGCAGCTACAAGCGCCTGGATGGCAGCGAGCTGCAAGGCCCGGGCATCAAGGACTGGGTGGCCTCCAAGGACAGCGCGCTGGCCGACAGGACCACGCGCCAGATCACGCAGTCGGTGCAGGCGGCCCAGGCCATTCCCGCGCCGTTCGACCAGGCCATACAGGGCGCACGCGACTCGGCCTCGCGCGCCAAGATCCAGGCCACCATCGACAGCCTGGTCCAGCAGAGCAAGGACCTGGTGGAGGCGGCCAATGCCGTCGGCATCACCCAGCTCAACCTGGTGGACCCCAAGGCCAACTAACGGAACATCCACGCCAGCGTCCATCCATTCCTGCGCCCATGTGCCAAGGCCGCCGCCCCCGAAAGGGTTCGGCGGCCCTGGCTTTTCCAGGGACGTCCCCACCCATGAATCTCTCCCCATCGCTGCTGGTCGCTGCTTCCCTGGTCCTGATGGGCTGCTCGGCCCAACAGCAGGACACGGTGGCTGCCGCGCCAGCGCGCGCGCCAGCACCGCAGCCTGCTCCCGATCCAGCTCCCGATCCAGCTCTTTTGTTCGCGGCACCCGGCGAGCCCCTGCCCCCGGGTGGCCAGACCACGGTCCACGCCACGGGCCGCAACGCCTTCTCGCTGCCCGCCGCCAACCTGGAGGATGCAGAGCGCACGCGCTTCGTCATCGGCAACTCCTTCTTCAAGCGCAACTGGGTGCAGGCGCCGGCCTCCACCACGGCGCGCGATGGCCTGGGCCCGCACTTCCTGGCGCGCTCCTGCGGCGGCTGCCATGTGCAGGACGGCCGTGCCCAGCCGCCCGACTTCCACAACCCGCTCAAGCCCCAGCCCTTCGCGGGCCTGCTCATGCGGCTGTCCATTCCGGGCGAAGGCCCGCACGGCAGCCCGGTGCCGGACCCGGTCTATGGTGACCAGTTCAACACCGAGGGCGTGCTGGGCGTCAAGGGCGAGGGCCAGCTGCGCATCCGCTACGAACAGGTGCATGGCCGCTTTGCCGACGGCACGGCCTACACGCTGGAAAAGCCGGTCTACGAGCTGGCTGCGCTCAACTACGGCCCCCTGGCCGCCAACCTGATGACCAGCCCGCGCATTGCGCCCCAGGTCATCGGCCTGGGCCTGCTGGAGCACATCCCGGAGTCCGAGATCCTGGCCAACGCTGCCGCCCAGGCGGCCCTGGGCGGCCCCATCAAGGGCCAGCCCAACTATGTCTGGGATGCCTACGGCGAACGCATGATGCTGGGCCGCTTCGGCTGGAAGGCCAACGTGGCCTCCATTGCCCACCAGACGGCCTCGGCCTTCCTGGGCGATATCGGCATCACATCGAAGCGTTTCCCGCACCAGACCTGCACTCCCGCACAAAAGGACTGCCTGGCCGCGCCCAACGGCAACGGCGCCGAGGGCGTGGAGATCGAGGACCGCGTGCTGGACGACGTGATCTTCTACCAGGCCACGCTGGCGCCGCCTGCACGGCGCAACGCCAGCGACCCGGCCGTGCGCCGTGGCGAGGCACTGTTCCACCAGGCCCAGTGTGCGCAGTGCCACCGGCCCTCGTACAAGACGGGTGGGGAGCTGTTTCCCGCGCTGTCGCCGGCACTCAGCAGCAAGGGGTTGTCGGGCCAGACCATTGCGCCCTACACCGACCTGCTGCTGCACGACATGGGCGATGCGCTGGCCGATGGCCGGCCCGACTTCAAGGCCTCAGGCCGCCAGTGGCGCACGCCGCCGCTGTGGGGCATAGGCCTGCTGCCCGATGTCAACAACCACCAGCGCCTGCTGCACGACGGCCGTGCGCGCGGCGTGCTCGAAGCCATCCTCTGGCACGGCGGCGAGGCCGAAGCCGCGCGCGAACAGGTGCGCCAGCTCAGCGCCGAAGACCGTGAAGCCCTGGTCAAATTTGTGGAGTCCCTCTGATGCAAGACATGCGCATGACCCCTCGCCAAATCCTTTGTGCCGCCGCGCTGGCGCTGCTGGCCGCCGCCCCTGTCCATGCCCAGGAAGTGGATGCCAACATGGCCATTCCCTTCTACAACACGGCCCACGCCGTGCAGGGGCTGTACGGCCAATGGTTCTCGCCCCAGGCCAAGGCCGCGCAGGCATCCGCCCAGGCGCTGAGCCAGGCGCTGCGCGCGCACTGCACGGCACCTGCGGGATCGGCTGCCGCCACGCTGCAGACGGCGCGCCAGGCCTATGTGCAATCGTCGCGACAGTGGAGCAGCCTCTCGGCCGTGGCCCTGGGGCCGCTGGTGGAGCGCCGCTCGGCACGTCTGGTGGACTTCCGCCCCATGCGCCCGGCCCTGCTCAAGAAGGCCATACAGTCGGCCCCCGCCGATCTGGCTGCCATGGAGCGCATCGGCGCACCCGCCAAGGGATACCCGGCGCTCGAGAACCTGCTGTGGACCCAGCCCGTGGAGCCGCAGACGCCGGCCTGCGCCTATGCCACCCTGGTGGCGGAGGAAATCGGCGCCGAGATGGGCATCCTCAGCAACGGCTTTGCCAAGCTCGCGGCCCAGGATTGGTCCGAGGACGGCGATGCCACCACCGAAGCCATGGCCGAGTTCATCAACCAGTGGGTGGGCGGCCTGGAGCGCCTGCGCTGGGCGGACATGGAAAAGCCTTTGCGCAGTGCGGGCAGTGCGGGCAGCAAACCGCCCGCCTGGGAGCATCTCGCCAGCGGCAGCACGCTGGAGATCTGGCGCGCGCACTGGCAGGGCCTGCGCACGCTGGCCGTGAGCGTGGACCGCAAGGTGCCCCAGCCCGGCGTGGACATCGTGCCCATCGAGTCCTACCTGCGCGGCCGTGGCCTCAACCCGCTGGCCGACCGCTGGCTCAAGGCCGTCAACGAGGCCGATGCCGGCATGCGCGCCCTGACCGAGCCGAGCGCCAAGGCCGTCGATGCCGCCACCAAGCCGCTGTCGCGCCTCAAGCGCCTCATGGAAGGCGAGGTGGCGCCTGCGCTGGAAGTCAACATCGGGTTCTCGGATGCCGACGGGGATTGAGCAGGCGCTGAATCGCCGCCGCTGGCTGCAGGGCATGGGGCTGCTGGCTGCCATGCCGCTGGCAACCTCCCATGCGGCCAGGCCGTCTGGACCGGCACGGTCGCTGGCTGCGGCCTGGATGCAGGGCGAGCAGATGCGTGTCGGCATCGTGCAGGCCAGTGCGCAGGTGGACAGGCCGCTGCAGGTGCTGCAGGCCCTGGACGTGCCCACGCGCGCCCATGGCATGGCCGCGCTGCGCGACGGCTCTGTGGTCTTCGCCAGCCGCCGCCCCGGTGACTGGCTGGTGCGCCTGAAGCCGGGACAGGCCGCCGAGGATGCGCAGTGGCAGTGGATCGAGCCCGACCGCTTCTTCAACGGCCATGTCATCGAAAGCGCCGATGGCCGCCATCTCTACACCACCGAGACCGATCTGGAAGATGCCCAGGGCCTGATCGGCGTGCGCGATGCCATCACCTTGGAGAAGATCGCCGAATGGCGCACGGGCGGCATGGATCCGCACCAGCTGCTGCTGGACGCCGACGGCACGCTGATGGTCGCCAATGGCGGCATTCCCACGCAGTCCGAAACCGGCCGGCGCAAGCTGCAGCTGGACCACATGGATTCGTCCATCGCGCGGCTGTTGCCGGCCGAAGGCGGCGCCCGTGCCGGCCTGTGGAAGCTGGACGACAACCGCCTGAGCCTGCGCCACTTGGCCTGGGGCCCGCAGGTCGCCCACGCGCCCGCACGCCGCTGGCTGGGCATTGCGCTGCAGGCCGAGCACCGCGACACCGAAGCGCGCGCCGCCGCGCCCGTGCTGGCCCTGTTCGATGGCCACCGTTTGCATGCCGTGCCCCTGCCCGAAGGGCGCGAGCCCCTGGCCGGCTATGGCGGAGACATAGGCTGCGACGGCCAGCTCTTTGCCGTCAGCTGCCCGCGCGTGAACACCGTCACCTGGTGGCAGGTGCCCGACAGCGGCCAGGCCAGTGGCCGCTGGCTGCGCGGCGATGCCATGCCGGGCGTGTACTGCGTGGCCAATGCAAGCGTCTCGCTGGATGCCAAGGGCCGGCCCCTGCCTGCCGAGCCCGCGCTGTGGATGGGCGGCGCACGCCAGGCCCAATTGCGCCAGCGCGGCCAGGTGCTGCGCACGGTGCCGGTGCCTGGAATGGCGCTGGACAACCACTGGATCGGGTTGGAGCGCGGCAGCTAGCAGCCGGAGGCGGCGCCGCAAGCGGCGCGCTCTGGCGGAGTGCAGCGCCAACGGAAAAAGGGTCTACGTTTGCACGTAGACCCTTTTCTTTGTTTGGTGGCGCTTCACGGATTCGAACCGCGGACCTGTGGATTATGATTCCATCGCTCTAACCGACTGAGCTAAAGCGCCGTAAGACCTAAATTATATGCAGAATTTTCGGCCCATCCGGCAAGTTGTGCAAATTTCTCGAAATTTCTTTGCGAGAGGCTTGCTGCGCCTTGCCGGAAGACGCGCATTGTAGCGCGACTTTCAGCCCGCTCAGAGATGCTTGAAGCTGGCGGGACGCTTGTTGACGAAGGCGTCCATGCCTTCCTTCTGGTCCTGCGTGGCGAACAGCGCGTGGAACAGGCGGCGCTCGAACATGACGCCGTCGGCCAGCGAGCCCTCGAAGGCACGGTTCACCGATTCCTTGGCCGCCATGACGGCGATCTGCGAGAAGCCGCTGATGATGATGGCGGCGCCCAGGGCTTCGTCCATGAGCTTGTCGAAGGGCACGACACGGCTGACCAGGCCGGCGCGCTCGGCCTCGGTGGCGTCCATCATGCGGGCCGTGAGGGCCATGTCCATGGCCTTGGACTTGCCCACGGCGCGCGGCAGGCGCTGCGTGCCGCCGGCGCCGGGGATCACGCCCAGCTTGATTTCCGGCTGGCCGAACTTCGCGTTGTCGGCGGCGATGATGAAGTCGCACATCATGGCCAGCTCGCAGCCGCCGCCGAGGGCAAAGCCGCTGACGGCGGCGATCACGGGCTTGCGGATGGAGCGGATGGCTTCCCAGTTGCGCGTGATGTAGTCGCCCTTGTAGGCGTCGGCAAAGCTGTACTTGGCCATGGCGCCGATGTCGGCGCCAGCCGCGAAGGCTTTCTCGCTGCCGGTGATGATCATGCAGCCGATGGCCTCATCGGCATCGAAGGCCTGCAGGGCCTGGCCCAGCTCGTCCATGAGCTGGTCGTTGAGCGCGTTGAGCTGCTTGGGGCGGTTGAGCGTGATGATGCCGACCTTGTCGGCTTCGACGCGAACTTCAATCATTTCATAGGCCAAGGGAGTCTCCTGCTGGGGTTGTCGTCGTGATCCTCAAGAATAACCGGCCGGCGGCGCGGGGCGGCATGCGCCGTTCAGGGCGTGGCAGGCGCCTGCGCGCTGCCCGTGTGCCCGGCCAGCCAGCGTCCAGCGGTCTCCTCGTCCGTGATTTCCAGTCCGAGATTGCTGGGGGCGGGCGCCGCCAGGGTGCCGGATGTGGCAGCTTTTGCATCGCCGTTGTCCGTTTTCTCCACCATGGCGGCGGCCTCGGACAGCAGGCCCGAGCCCCAGGGCAGGGTCAAGGCCAGGATCTGCCGGTCGCGGGCCACCCAGGCGACGATGTCCAGGGCCGTGCCTGCATAAAGAGCTACGTCGTCCAGCCGGGTGATGCGCCAGCGCGCGGGCTGTGAATCCTCGGCGCCGGTGGGCAGCTCGATGGCCAGCCATTCGTCGCCCGCCATGAAGCCTGCGCGCTCGGCCAGGCTGCCGCGCAGCACGGTCTTGATGGTGATGCCTTGGCTTTCCTGCACGCGCAGGCCCAGGCGCTGGGCAGTCTGCGCCGGTTCGGCCTTGGCCTGCACGCCGTGCGCGGCCAGCAGTTCGGCCAGCGGCAGGTCGTCGGTGCCGTGCACCCATTGCGTGATTTCGGGCGCGAAGCTGCGCCCGCCCAGGTCCTGCAGCACGGCCAGCACGTCGGCCTCGCGCATGGGACCGCCCTGGCAGCGCTGCCACAGCGCGCGCATCACGTCGTCCAGCGTGCTGCGGCCTTCGCGGCGCAGTTGCAGGTCCAGGGCCAGCGCGACAAGGCAGCCCTTGGTGTAGTAGCTGACGGTCTGGTTGGGCGTGTTCTCGTCCTGGCGGTAGTACTTGACCCAGGCGTCATAGCTGGCCTGGGCCACGGACTGCAGGTGTCGGCCCGGCGTCTGCAGCACCTGGTTGATGGTGCGCGTGATGAGCTTGAGGTACTGGGCGTTGTCGATCAGGCCGGCGCGGCGCAGCAGCAGGTCGTCGTAGTAGCTGGTGAAGCCTTCGAAGAACCACAGCAGCTCGGTGTAGTTCTCCTGCCCGTAGTCGTAGCGTGCGAATTCGGCCGGGCGCAGGCGCTTGACGTTCCAGGTGTGGAAGTACTCGTGGCTGATCAGGCCCAGCAAGGTGGTGTAGCCCTCGGCGGCCTTGCGCTCGCCCACGCGCGGCAGGTCGCGCCGGCCGCAGATCAGGGCCGTGGAATTGCGGTGCTCCAGGCCCCCATAGCCGTCATCGACCACGTTGAGCATGAACACGTAGCGCTGCATGGGCGCGGGCGTGGCCTGCTCGCCCGTACCGTGCCAGAAGGCCAGCACGGTCTCGCAGATCCTGCGTGCATCGGCAATCAGGCGCGCGCCGTCGAAGCTGGGCGCGGCGCCCGCCACGATGAAGCTGTGCGGCACGCCCGCGGCCACGAAGTCGCCGCGCCAGAAGCTGCCCATCTCCACGGGGCAGTCCACCAATTCGTCGTAGTGGGCGGCGCGGTACAGGCCCCAGCCGCGCGCATCGGTGTCCACGGCGTCCAGGCCGGTCGCCACCTGCCACGATGCGGTGGCGTCCGACGCAAGCAGCTGCAGCGTGTGCGGCCTGTCTTCCTGGCCGTGCACGCGCAGGCACAGGCTGGTGCCGTTGAAAAAGCCGCGGCGGCGGTCCAGCCAGGCCGTGCGGACCGAGCTGTCATAGGCGCAGAACTGGTAGTGGAGCACCAGCGGCACGCCGGCTGCGCAATCGGCCTGCCAGAGGTTCTTGCCCTGCTGGGTCAGCGTGACGGGGCGGCCGTCCTGCTCGGCAGACAGGCCCTGGAGGTTCTTGGAGAATTCCCGCACCAGATAGCTGCCGGGAATCCAGACCGGCAGCGACAGGGTCTGGCCAGCGGCCGGGCGGGCGATGTGCAGTTGCACGCTGAACAGGTGCGCGTCCACATCAAGGGCCTGCACGCGGTAGTGGATGTCCGCTGCGGCAGTGGCAGCGGCGGTGGCGGCGAGGGGAGAGGTCATTCGGGCTCCTGCAGGTGTGGCCTGGAGGCTGCCCGGGCCCGCTGCGGCGGGCTGGAGCCGGGAAGCTCCGGCCGAGGGGATCAGGTGGGCGGGCCCGGCGTCCATGGCGCCGGGCCCGCCCGGTGGCGGTCAGCGCGCGGCTGCGGCTGCGGCCAGGTTCTTCTCGACTTCCTGGGCGCTGATGGCGCCAGGCACTCGGGTGTTGTTGGTGAAGATGACGGTGGGCGTTCCCGTGATCTTGTACTTGCGGCCAAAGGCCAGGTTGCGCTGCACGGCCGAGGTGTCGCACTGGGCGGCGGCCGGCACCTTGTCGCGCAGCATGTGGTCGGCCCATGCACCGGCCTGGTCCTTGGCGCACCAGATGTTGCGCGACTTCTCGGCCGAGTCGGGGCTCAGGATGGGGTACAGGAACAGGTAGATGGTGACGTTGTCCACAGTCTGCAGGTCGCGCTCGAAACGCTTGCAGTAGCCGCAGTTGGGATCTTCGAACACGGCCATCTTGCGCTCGCCCTTGCCGTGGACGATGGTCACGGCGTCCTTGAGCGGCAGCTGCTTGAAGTCCACCGCCGTCAGCTGGTTCATGCGGTCTTCGGTGAGATTGCGGCGCGCCTTGGTGTCGATCAGCTCGCCCTGGATCAGGTAGTTGCCCTTGGCGTCCGTGTAGAACAGGTCCGTGCCGATGCGCACTTCGAACAGGCCGGACATGGGCGTGGGACGGATTTCGTCGATCTTTTCCAGCTGGGGAATGCGCTCGGTCAGCGTCTTGCGCAGGTTGGCGTCCTGGGCATGGACACCGAGGCTCCAGGTCAGGCTGGCGGCCGTCAGCAGGCAGGCGAAGAGTTTCATGGCAATGCGGTGGGTGGGCGGGGCCGCGTTCAGGCCGGCCGCGCCGTGGTTGAGGGGGATTGCGCGGCGCGGGGCGCCACGGAGCAGGGGTACGAGTCGCAAAACGGCAAAGGGTTCAACGGCACGGGATCGGCTTGGCTCCAGGCTCAGGCGCCGCTGCGCGGGTCCAGGCCCATGGCCTGGCGCGCCATCCAGTCCTTGAGCGGGCCGAAGCGCTCGAAGCCCTTCATGCCCCAGTTGCGCAGCATCTGCACCGGAACCTCGGAGCGGCTGAACAGCTGCTGCAGCCCGTCCATGGCCAGGCCCATGGGCGCCAGCGCGGCCTTGCGCTCGCGTTCATAGCGGCGCAGCAGGCGCAGATCGCCGGTGCTGCGCCAGTAGCCGCGCTCCTGCAGCACGCGTGCCAGCGCCTGCACATCGCCCAGGCCCAGGTTCAGGCCCTGGCCTGCCAGCGGGTGCACGTTGTGGGCGGCGTCGCCCACCAGCACCCAGCTGCGGGCCGAGCGTGCATCGCCGTCGGGCATGGAGCCGCACCAGTGGTCGGCCACGGCCTGCTGCAGCGGCCAGGCCATGCGCGGTGCGCTCAGCTCCAGCCGCCCCAGCGCGCCCTGGCTGATGGCTTCCAGCCGCGCGGTGAAATCCTGTGTGTCGGCGGCCAGCCAGCCGTCGGCCAGCTCGCGGGCGATGGACCAGACCACGGCCACGCTGTGGCCTTGCGGGCCGTCCAGCGGCAGCAGGGCCAGGATGCCTTCGGGCGTGAACCACTGTCGCGCCACCTGTCCATGCGGCAGCTCGCAGTGCAGCCGGGTGGCGATGGCGTGCTGTGCATAGGGCGTGACGGCGAAGTCCACGCCGAACTCGCTGCGCGTGCGGCTGGCGCGGCCCTCGCAGATGGCCGTCAGCGGCGCGGCCACGGGCTGCTCCACCACCTCGACCATGGGCTGGTAGCGCACGGCCTCGGCCAGGCGCTGCTCCAGCGCGGGCACATCGACGATCCAGGTCAGGGCCTCGACATCCTGGCTGGCTGCGTCGAACAGCACATGGCCGTCCAGGTCGCCAAAGACTTCCATTTGCGTCACGGGCGTGGCGTGCTGGTCATCGGGCCAGCAACGCAGGCTGTCCAGCAGGCCGCGTGCGCTGGCATTGAGCGCGTAGGCGCGCACATCGGGCGCGTTGCCTGTCGGCGCGGCCACCACCAGGGCCACGCGCAGCCGTTCCCGGGCCAGCAGGAGAGCCAGGGTCCGGCCTGCAATGCCGGCCCCGCGTATACATACATCAAAGGTTTGCGCCATGGCCGGCATTGTAGGAGTCCGGGCCATGCCGGGGATTCCAACTGGCGCAAACTCCGGCATTGGCATGACCTGCCGCAGCCTGCGTCGCCATCTGGCATATTGCCGCCCATCGCGTGGCGCCATTCGTGCCCCGGGTGCCCCGGCACCCCAGATTCCCCCAAAAGAGATATCCGATGTCTGACCAAGAACGAGACGTGCAGGGCCGCATTGCCCAGTTGTGGGTCTATCCCGTCAAATCCTGCGCGGGCATTACGCTGCAAAAGACGCAGGTCGGCGCTACCGGCCTGGCCTGGGACCGCCACTGGATGGTGGTCGATGCGCAGGGCGAATTCCTGACCCAGCGCGACCATCCGCGCATGGCCTGGATACGCCCCGAGCTGGAGGCCGGGCACCTGGTGCTGCACTTTCCCCAGCAGCCGCCGCTGCGCATCGCGCTGCAGGCCACGGGGCCGGAGCGCCGGGCGCGCGTCTGGTCGGACTGGGTGCAGGCCTGGGACATGGGCCCCGAAGCCGCCCGCTGGCTGACGCAGGCCCTGGGCACGGACTGCTCCCTGGTGCGCTTCGACCCGGCGGCGCCGCGCCGCACCAGCGCGCGCTGGACCGGGGGCGAGGCCGCACCTGTGCACTTCGCGGACGGCTATCCGCTGCTGGTACTGAGCCAGGCGGCCGTGGATGAACTCAACCAGCGCCTGCAGGCGGCCGGCCACGCCGCGGTGGACGCACGGCGCTTTCGCCCCAACATCGTGATCGAAGGCCTGGAGGCCCATGACGAGGACCGGGTCGACGGGCTCGACGTGCTCGATGCCCAGGGCCTGCGGCTGCGCATGGCCAAGCCCTGCACACGCTGCCCCATTCCCGACATCGACCCCGTCACGGCCGTGCAGGGCACCGCCGTGGGTGATGCCATCCGTACCTACCGCCAGGACGACCGTGTCGATGGCGCCATCACCTTCGGCATGAATGCCGTGCTGGAAGGTCTGCACGACGGAGCCGAACTGGTCGTTGGCCAGTCCGTGGCCGGCGACTGGCAGTTCGCCTGAAACGACAGGAAATGCCCGGTTGACTAAAATACGGGGTTTGTCCCCAGAATCCCTGTAGAAAGCCCTGCCATGAGCCTCAAATGCGGCATCGTGGGCCTGCCCAATGTGGGCAAGTCCACTCTCTTCAACGCGCTGACGAAGGCCGGCATCGCCGCCGAGAACTATCCCTTCTGCACCATCGAGCCGAACACCGGCGTGGTGGAAGTGCCCGATCCGCGCCTGCAGAAGCTGGCCGACATCATCACGCCCGAGCGCATCGTCCCGGCCATCGTCGAATTCGTGGACATCGCGGGCCTGGTGGCCGGCGCCTCCAAGGGTGAAGGCCTGGGCAACCAGTTCCTGGCCCACATCCGCGAGACCGACGCCATCGTCAACGTGGTGCGCTGCTTCGAAGACCCGAACGTCATCCACGTGGCCAACAAGGTGGACCCCATCGCCGACATCGAGGTCATCCAGACCGAGCTGTGCCTGGCCGACCTGGCCACCGTCGAGAAGGCGCTGAACCGCTACAGCAAGGCCGCCAAGTCGGGCAACGACAAGGAAGCCGCCAAGGTGGTGGCGCTGCTGACCCCCATCCAGGCTGCCCTGGACCAGGGCAAGCCCGCACGCACGGTGCCCGTCTCCAAGGAAGACGCGCCCCTGCTCAAGCAGTTCTGCCTGATCACCGCCAAGCCCGCCATGTTCGTGGGCAACGTCAGCGAAGACGGCTTCGAGAACAACCCGCTGCTCGACAGCCTCAAGGCCTATGCCGAGGCGCAGGGCGCTCCCGTCGTGGCCATCTGCGCCAAGATCGAAGCCGAAATGGCCGAGATGAGCGACGAGGACCGCGACATGTTCCTGCAGGAACTGGGCCTGGAAGAACCGGGCCTGAACCGCCTGATCCGCGCCGGCTTCGGCCTGCTGGGCCTGCAGACCTACTTCACGGCCGGCGTCAAGGAAGTGCGCGCCTGGACCATCAAGGTCGGCGACACCGCCCCCCAGGCCGCAGGCGTCATCCACGGCGACTTCGAGCGCGGCTTCATCCGCGCCCAGACCATCGCCTTCGACGACTTCATCGCCTTCAAGGGCGAGCAGGGCGCCAAGGACGCGGGCAAGATGCGCGCCGAAGGCAAGGAATATGTCGTCAAGGATGGCGACGTGATGAACTTCCTGTTCAACGTGTGATAGCTGCTGTCATGGTTCTCACCTGCTCGCGTTGTTTCATGATGGTTCGCGCAAGATGAGCTGAAGGCAATCGATCAGGTGCTGTCTGACGGCGCTTCGTGTAACAACATGAAGCGCCGTTTTTCATGGTGACGTACTTGTGCCGTTGTCAGATATGGCGGCCTGCTGAGGTGTTTGATGTATCACACTGGGTGTGATATAAATCCATGTGGAGGGTACGGCATGCGCATTTTCAAGAATGCTTGGTTCGCGCGGTATGCCCGCAAGCAGGACATATCGGACAAGTCGATGGTGCAGGCCATAGAGCGGGCTGAGCAGGGCTTGATCGACGCCGACCTGGGCGGTGGCGTCATCAAGCAGCGTGTGGCGCGTCCTGGGCAGGGCAAGTCGGGCGGGTTTCGTACCGTCGTTCTATACCGCACGGCGGAACGAGCGTTCTTCGTCTATGGGTTCGCCAAGAGTGACCGCGACAACATTGACAAGGACGATGAAGCGCAGTTCAGGAAGGCCGCAGGCCATGTGCTGGGCTTGTCAGAGGAGCAACTGACCGTGTTGATCGGCAACGGGCATTTTTCAGAGGTACATGATCATGACAAAGAAATACCGAAGTGATGCTTCTGCAGCCATCCATGAAACCATGGAAGCACTGCACAGCGTTGGCGCCATCGATAGGCAGACCATGCGCGAGTTCGATGCGGCCTGCCTGACGCCTGTGGTGCCCATGCCTCCCGAACGCATCCGGGCCTTGCGCGAGCGCGAACATCTGTCCCAGCCTGTTTTTGCGCTCTATCTGAATGTGAGCAAGAACCTGGTCTCTGACTGGGAACGTGGCGTCAAGAAGCCCGGTGGCCCTGCCTTGCGCTTGCTGACGGTTGTGGAAAAGAGCGGCATCCAAGCGATTGCCTGAGTGGGATGAACCGCGCTTGTGCGCGGCTTTTTCATGCCTGGAACCGATATCGAAGGCGTGTCGCCTGATCCGGCAGACCCCGAGCCCACCATCGCCAGGGAACTGCTGCTGGAGATCGCGCAGCGCACGCCCGGCTACAGGGCCTGGCAGCAGCCTGTGTGGCTCACGCACTGCAACACGCCCTGTGTCTTCCTGGGTCACGCCGACAGGCAGGCCGTCGAGCCTTTCCTCGCTGAAGTCCTGCCCGACATCGAAGGCAGCTACAGGAACGATGCGCAGTGGATGCTGGAGCGCATGTCCACGGACGGCATGATTTCCGGCTGCCTTTTCCAGTGCGTGCATTGTGGCCGGCATCGGCTGCATATGGACGTGGGATGAATCCAATGACCACCTACGCCAACCTCTCCACCCAGACCGACATTGTGCTGCCGCCGCTGTTGAGCGACCTCCTGGCATCGGGAAAGACCGTCTACGGTCCGGATTGGGCTGCCACCTGGCGCCAGCGCTGCCTGCAGGACCCGCCCTTGTTCATGAGTTGGCAGGACTTCGAATGGATAGACGCCGAAGCCAGCCGGGAAATCATCGAGGGCTGGCTTCATCCTGGCGCACAGAACGGCCGGAGCTTTCTGCCATTCGCCCAGTCGGGCGCCGGCGATGCCTGGTGCCTGACGCCGCTGGACACGCATGGCGTGGGCGTGGCGCTGGTGTTGCACGATGACGAGGCCAGCAGTGTTTCGCACGCCTGCTTCGATGACTTTGTCTGCGCGGGATTTCTGCAGGCCTTTGCGGACCTGAGCGATCAGCTGGATGACTTCTCGCAGCCGGAGGCTTTGCAACTGTTGCGGGCCGATGTCGCGCAGGCCGCGCGCTTCATGACGCAGGAGTTGGGTGACTATCTGCAGGATTTCTGCCGGCGCCCCTTGGAGATCAGGCCTTGGCGCGACGGGCCCCGAGCGCGTGTTCGCCAGGTGGCTTCATTGATTTCACAGGATGAATTGGCGGTCGAACTGGGCCGGCTGCCTGCCGTGGACCTTTCCTTTCCCGTCGTGGCGCGCTGGGAGGTGCGTTCGGTGGAGGAGGGAGGCGCGCGGCATGGCCTTGCGCCAGAGCCCGCAAAGATCGACTGGCGCACCCTCGCCGCCGATCCCCTGCAGAAGATGGCGGCCATCAGGGCCTGCCAGAGCGAGCATGGCTGCAGCCTGGGACAGGCCAAGGCCATGGTGGACCAGTACATCGGCGGCAGTGTGAACGCGCAAGCCTGACCGGGGGCAGACCGGCGCCTTCAACCCACCATAGTCATCCATCCCGCCAACCGACCGCCTCCACCCTCCAGTTCCGCAGCCCCTCCCATCCGTGCCGAACTCTTCTGCGGGAATGCAAGGCAGATGTCCCGCGGGGTGCCTGGACATTGAGCTTCCGATCGTGCCGGATCGCTCTGCAGAGGCCCAGGCTGTTTCGGAGCGAGCGCCGTAAGATGACCCGTCGTCACCCGACAGGGTGAAAAGACAGGCCCGAGCAAGGTAACGCCAGCAAGAAAGGAATCACGTCCTATGGATAAGCAGGCGCTTGGCGAACGCGATATCTGTACCAAGTTCATCACGCAGGCTATGGAAAAGGCTGGATGTGACGCCCGGACCGAGGTGCGCGAAGAACTCTCTCCGGCCGCACTCAGGGCCACCAGCGGGGGCGAAGTATGAGTACCCACCTGCCCGCCGACTATCCGGCGCTGCTGGCCGATATCAAGCAGCGTGTCCGCCATGCCCAGACGCATGCCATGCTGGCGGTCAATGCCGAATTGATCCGCCTGTATTGGGATATCGGGGCACTGATCGACCAGCGCCAGAAACGGGAAGGCTGGGGTGCCGCAGTCATCCCTCGGCTGGCCAAGGATCTGCACAACGAACTGCCGGAGGAAAAAGGTTTTTCCGAGCGCAACATCAAGCGCATGCTGGCTTTTTATCGCGAGTATCCCTCTCTGGCCGCCACAGCCGGGAGCACGGAGAAAGTGCCACAGGCCGTGGCACAACTTGCCCCCGGCGAAAAAGTGCCACAGGCTGTGGCACAAAGCCGCCTGGCGCCGGGGGTGGCGGCAGATGGCGCACAGGTGTTTGCTGCTGATGTTCTGCTGTCCCTGCCGTGGGGCCACCATGCCGAGCTGATCGCCAAGGTCAAGGAGCCGGGCGCACGCCATTGGTACATGTGCGCAGCCATCGAAAACGGTTGGAGCCGAAGTGTCCTGCTGATGCAGATCGAAACAGCCGCGCACCTGCGACAAGGCAGAGCTGCCAGCAACTTCGCCTTGCGCCTGCCTCCGCCGGATTCCGACCTGGTACAGCAAACGCTCAAGGACCCTTACCTGTTCGACTTCCTGACGTTGGAATCAGGTTTCCATGAGCGTGAGTTGGAAACCGGTCTGATCACCCATCTGGAAAAATTTCTCCTGGAGCTGGGCCAGGGCTTCGCCTTCGTGGGGCGCCAATATCACCTGGACCTTGCCGGAGACGATTTCTACATAGACCTGCTGTTCTACCATCTCAAGCTGCGTTGCTACGTGGTCATCGACCTCAAGCGGGGCGATTTCAAGCCTGAATACGCGGGCAAGATGAACTTCTACTGCAACGTTGTGGACGACAGGTTGCGACACGCAACCGACCAACCCACCATCGGTTTGATCCTGTGCCAGAAACCCAATCACGTGCTGGCCGAGTATGCGCTGCGCGGCGTGGACAAGCCCATCGGCGTTTCCGGTTTCGAGCTCACCCGTGCCTTGCCGGAAACCCTGCAAAGCAGCCTGCCCAGCATCGAACAGATCGAGCGCGAGCTGGGAGGCGGGCATGAATGAGCACACCGCCGGGCTGCTGGAAAAGTACCTGCGACAGCTCGAACGCCGCGGGTAGTCATGCGATAGAAAAACACGCCAGCGCTCAACAGGTTGAATTTGACCGTCTGATGGCCTGTGGCGGTCTGCTGTGCCGGGCTCGAAGCTGCCCCTGCAACCCACCATAATCACCCATCCCGCCAACCGACCTCCCTCACCTTCGTGCCCCACCCCACCAGTCCCGCAGCCTCTCCCATCCATGCCGAACTCGTCGCCGTGCTGGCGGCGGTGACCCAGGGCACGCCGCGCGTGCTGACAACGGCGGACGGGCAGTTGCTGCCGGCGGGGCCGTTCGAGGTGGGACACCGTTCGCTGCAGGCTGGCCTGCGCGCCTGGGTGGAGGAGCAGACCCATCACCCGCTGGGCTACATGGAGCAGCTCTACACCTTTGCCGATGGCGATCGCACCGATGCCAGCGGGGCGCGCGTGATCTCGGTCAGCTACCTGGGGCTGACGCGCGAATCCGCGGACCGCAGCGCGGGGCAGGCCGTCTGGCAGGACTGGTACCGCTACTTTCCCTGGGAAGACTGGCGCGGCGGCGAGCCGGCCCTGCTGCGCTCGCACATCGCTCCGCGCCTGCATGCCTGGATGGCCGAGGCGCGCGGCGCCCAGCGTGCGCTGCGGCGCCAGCGCGCGGACATCGCCTTCGGCCTGGACGGCGGGCCCTGGAACGAGGACATGGTGCTGCAGCGCTACGAGCTGCTGTACGAGGCCGGGCTGGTGCAGGAGGCGGCCCACCGCGTCCATGGCGCGGCCGCCATGCTGCCTGGCGAGGCCATGCACCACGACCACCGCCGCATCCTGGCCACGGGCATGGCGCGGCTGCGCGCCAAGATCAAGTACCGGCCCGTGGTGTTCGAGCTGATGCCGCCCGAGTTCACGCTGCTGCAGCTGCAGCAGACCGTGGAGGCCCTGGCCGGGCGCGGGCTGCACAAGCAGAACTTCCGCCGCCTGATCGAGCAGCAGGATCTGGTCGAGGAGACCGGCCAGCTCACGGTGGGCTCTGCGGGCCGGCCGGCCAAGCTGTTCCGCTTTCGCAGCGATGTGCTGCTGGAGCGGGCCATCTCGGGCAGCAAGCTGCCCCTGGCCAAGGGCATCGACGGTTCTCCCTGAGCTGCACGGCACTTGCCCGATTGTGACAATGGCTTGACAGCACTTATGCTCGTATCTAGCATAAGTTCCTCGCTCAAGCCCGCAAGGCCGCGCGCCACATTTTTTTGACCTACATATACTCAAAATGAGCATTAATACTGCCAATGCCCTCAGTGCCCGCCTGCCTGTGCCGCCGCTGCCCGACCTGATGCTGGAGCCGCTGGTGCGCTCGGCCCTGCTGGAAGACCTGGGCCGCGCGGGCGACCTGACCACGGATGCCATCGTCCCTGCCGACGCACAGGCCGAACTGCGCCTGGTGGCGCGCCAGGAGGGCGTGCTGGCCGGGCTGGACATGGCGCGGCTGGCGTTCCGTGCGCTGGATGCGCAGTCGCGTTTCGAGCCGGTGCTGCGCGATGGCAGCGAACTGGCGCCCGGCCAGGAGATCGCGCGCATCCACGGCAGCGCGCGCGCCATCCTCACCGCCGAGCGCGTGGCGCTCAACTACCTGTGCCACCTGAGCGGCGTGGCCACGGCCACGGCATCGATCGCGCGGGCCATCGCCGACACGGGCGCACGCGTGACCTGCACGCGCAAGACCATGCCGGGCCTGCGCGCGCTGCAGAAGTACGCCGTGCGCGTGGGCGGCGGCAGCAACCACCGCTTCGGCCTGGACGATGCCGTGCTGATCAAGGACAACCACATCGCGCTGGCCGGCGGCGTGGCCGAGGCCCTGGCCCGGGCGCGCGCAGGCGTGGGCCACATGGTGCAGATCCAGCTGGAGGTGGACACGCTGGAGCAGCTGGAGGTGGCGCTGTCCCTGGGCGTGGAAGTGGTGCTGCTGGACAACATGGACCTGGACACGCTGCGCACGGCCGTCTCCATGGCGCGCGGGCGCGCGGTGACCGAAGCCTCGGGCCGCATCACGCCCGAGACGGCGCGCGCCGTGGCCGAGACCGGCGTGGACCAGATCGCCGTGGGCTGGATCACGCACAGCGCCCGGGTTCTCGACATCGGCCTCGACACCTGAGGACTCGGTCATGGCATTTTCTTTGCGCGGGCGGAGACTCTGGACGCTGGCGGCCTGCGCGCTGCTGGCTGGCGCATCGGGGCTGTGGCTGGCGGCGCCGGGCAAGGCCGGCACGCGCCTGGAGCGGCCCATCACCATCGTCGTGACGTTTCCGCCGGGCGGCGGCACGGACCTGCTGGCGCGGCGCCTGGGCGAGCAGCTGCAGCAGCGCCTGGGCCAGCCCGTGGTGGTGGAGAACCGGCCCGGCGCCAGCGGCAACATTGGCGCCCATGCCGTGGCCCAGGCCGCAGCGGACGGCAGCACCTTGCTGATGGCCAACAGCTCGTTCGCCATCAACCCCGGTGTCTACGAACGCCTGGATTTCGACCCGCGCAAGGACTTCACGGCAGTGTTCAACGCAGGCTCCATTGCCTCGGTGCTGGTCGTGCCTGCGGACAGCGCGCTGCAGACGCTGGAGGATGCGCTGGCCCAGGCGCGCCAGGAACGGCCGCTGCTGTTCGCCTCCTGCGGCAACGGCACGCCCCAGCACCTGGCCGGCGAGATGCTGGCCCGCGACGCGAAGCGCTTTGTGCAGCATGTGCCCTACAAGGGCTGCGGCCCGGCCATCACGGCCGTGGCGGCAGGCCAGGTGGCGGCGGGCATGGTCACGGCCAGCAGTGCTGCGGCCATGATCGCTGCAGGCCGCGTGCGCGCCCTGGCCGTCACGGCGCCGCAGCGACTGCCGCAGCTGGCCGGCGTTCCCACGGTGGCCGAGCGCGGCCTGCCGGGCTTTGCGGTGGAGCAGTGGCACGGCCTGCTGGCACCTGCCGCCACGCCACGGGCCACGGTGCAGGCATTGCATGACACGCTGGAGCAGGCGCTGGCCGATCCCGCCGTCAGCGCTGGCTTGCGCGACCAGGGCTACACCCTGGCGCGGCAGACACCGGGCCAATTCCAGGCGCTGATCGCGGCCGACATCGACCGCTATGCCGCCGTGACGCGTGCGCTGGGCCTGAAGGCCGATTGAGGGCCGATGGAGGGGCCGACTGGCGACTTACTGCATGAACCAGCCGTGGCTGACCACCAGAGACTGGCCGGTCAGCGCATTGCTGGGAAAGCCCGCGAACAGCAGGGCCACGCGGGCCACGTCCTCGGTGGTGGTGAACTCGCCGTCCACGGTTTCCTTGAGCATCACGTTCTTGATGACCTCGTCCTCGCTGATGCCCAGCGTGCGGGCCTGCTCGGGAATCTGCTTGTCCACCAGCGGCGTGCGCACAAAGCCCGGGCAGATCACATTGGCGCGCACGCCGTGCTTGGCTCCTTCCTTGGCCACGGTCTTGGCCAGCCCGATCAGGCCGTGCTTGGCCGTGACATAGGGCGCCTTGAGCAGCGAGGCCTCCTTGGAGTGCACCGATCCCATGTAGATCACGCTGCCGCCGCGGCCCTGCGCATACATGTGCTTGAGGCAGGCGCGCGTGGTGAGGAAGGCGCCGTCCAGGTGGATGGCCAGCATCTTCTTCCAGTCGGCGAAGCTGAATTCCTCCACCGGATGCACGATCTGTATCCCGGCATTGCTGACCAGGATGTCGATGCCGCCGAAGGCCCGGGCGGCCTCCTCGACCGAGGCGTTGACCTGGGCCTCGTCGGTCACGTCCACGGCCACGCCCATGGCCTGCGCTCCCGTGGCGCGCAGCTCGGCCGCCGTGGCATCGGCCGCCTCCTTGTTGAGGTCGGCAATGACGATGCGCGCGCCCTCGCTGGCGAACAGCGTGGCGATCTCCTTGCCGATGCCGCTGGCCGAGCCGGTGATGAAGGCGACCTTGTCCTTGAGTTGCATGGTGAGTCTTTCCTGGAGAGTGGATGAAACAGGCCGGTGCCCATCTTCGGCGGGCCGGCCGCGTGCCCTTGTCGGCGCAGGGACCAGTCTGGCGCCGGTTTCTTAGACGAAACTGAGTCGGCAGGCTAGAGCGTGTTATGCACTTTTAAGTACCCGCGTTGGCTCTGCGCGCTGGTGATCGCAAGGCGCAGTGCGCCGCCAAGGCTCATGCCTTGGCAAGCGCTGCAACGCCGCGAGCGCCTGCGCGCAGAGCCAACCCGAAGGGAAAGCCGGGAAAGGGGCCCGGCCCTTCGTTGCAGCCCGCTTGCGGTGTGGCAACCGCGGCGCGTGCTACGCCTCGTTCCGGACCCCTTTCCCGGCTTTCGCGGGCACGTAAAAGTGCATAACACGCTCTAGTGTTGGCAGCCCGCAAGTCATGGCCGTGACGGCGGGCCCTTCAGGGCGCGGCGGCCTCGCGGTGCCGGGGCTGCTGGAACAGCTCGCAGACCAGCTCGCGCAGCCAGCGCTTGGCCGGTTCCTGCTCGAAGCGCCAGCTCCAGTGCAGCGACACGTCAAAGTGGTGATCGGGCAGGTCGGCATCGCGCACCGCATAGCCGCCGCGCTCGACAAAGCCGGCCGCGATCTCGGCCGGCATGATCACCGCCAGGTCGGTCTTGCCCACGATGGAGGGCACGGCCATGAAATGCGCGGCCGACAGGCGGATGCGCTCATCAAGCCGCAGCGCCTGCAGGATGCGCAGCGTCTCCGAATGCGAGCGCACCGCCGCGAAATCCAGCTGGCGCAGCGTGGCCAGCGCCAGTGGCGCGCCTTCGGGCAGGTGCGCCAGCGCGGGGTGGCCGCTGCGCAGCAGCACGCCGTAGTGGTCGGACAGCAGCACGGTCTGCCGGGTCCGCGTGCCACCCGGCAGAAAGCCGATGGCGATGTCCAGCGTGCCCCGGTCCAGCGCATCGGCAATGCCGTCCAGCGGCATGGGCAGGGTCTCCAGCTGCACATGCGGGGCGCGCTGGTGCAGCGCCTGCATGAGAGGCGGCAGAAAGCGCGCCTCGCCGATGTCGCTCAGGTGGATGCGAAAGCGCTGGCGCGCCTGCAGTGGCTCGAAGCTCTGGGCCTCGGACATGGCGACTTCCAGCACCTCCAGCGCCTGGCGCACGGCCAGCGCCAGGCGCTCGGCACGCGGAGTGGGGCGCACGCCCGCATGCGCGCGCTCGAACAGCGGGTTGCCCAGCAGCAGGCGCAGCCGCGTCACGGCCTGGCTGGCGGCGGGCTGGGACATGCCCAGCTCCTCGGCCGCGCGGCTGACGCTGCAGTGGCGGTACACGGCGTCAAAGACGCGCAGCAGGTTGAGGTCCAGGTTCTTGATATCCATTTGGTGAATATCTCTTAGATAGTTTATTCAATTGCTGGAAATCATAAGCGCCTGCACCATGGGCACCGACTTCCATGGCCACCGCGCGGCACGCACCGGGCGGCCGGCCCATTTCCCAGGAGACCCCATCTTGCAAGCACCCACCACACCGCGCAGCCAGCCCGCCGAGGCATCCTCTTCCACCGCGACCTCCACCGCGACCTACACCGTGCGCCATGCCGTGATCGCCATGCTGCGCGAGCTGGGCATGACGCGCATCTTCGGCAACCCGGGCTCGACCGAGCTGCCGCTGTTCCGCGACTACCCCGAAGACTTCTCCTATGTGCTGGGCCTGCAGGAAACCGTCGTCGTGGGCATGGCCGACGGCCATGCCCAGGCCACGCGCAATGCCAGCTTCGTGAACCTGCACTCGGCTGCGGGCGTGGGCCACGCCATGGCCAACATCTTCACGGCCTTCAAGAACCGCACGCCCCTGGTGATCACGGCGGGTCAGCAGGCGCGCTCGCTGCTGCAGTTCGACCCCTTCCTGCACTCCAGCCAGGCCGCCGAGCTGCCCAAGCCCTATGTGAAGTGGAGCTGCGAGCCCGCGCGCGCCGAAGACGTGCCCCAGGCGCTGGCGCGCGCCTACTACATCGCCATGCAGGAGCCGCGCGGCCCCGTGCTGGTCTCCATTCCCGCCGATGACTGGGACAAGCCGGCCGAGCCCGTCACGCTGCGCCATGTGGGCTTCGAGACGCGGCCCGATCCGCGCACGCTGGACCTCATCGGCCAGGCGCTGGACGCCGCGCGTGCCCCGGCCCTGGTCGTGGGCGCGGCCGTGGACCGGGCCCAGGGCTGGGATGCCGTGGTCGCGCTGGCCGAGCGCCACCAGGCCCGCGTCTTCGTGGCCCCCATGAGCGGGCGCTGCAGCTTCCCCGAGGACCATCCCCTGTTCGCCGGCTTCCTGCCCGCCATGCGCGAGCGCATCGTGCAGCTGCTGTCCGGCCATGACGTGGTCTTCGCCGTGGGCGCGGCCGCCTTCACGTACCACGTGGAAGGCGAGGGCCCGCACATCCCCGAAGGCACGGCGCTCTACCAGCTGATCGAAGACCCGGCCATTGCCGCCTGGGCCCCTGTGGGCACGGCCGCCGTGGGCAATGTGCGCATGGGCGTGGAGGAGCTGCTGCAGCGCCCCGCGCCCGCACCGCGCCAGGCGCCCGCACCCCGGCCCGCAGCGCCCGTGCCGGCCGCGCCCGCCGCAGGCGATCGCATGTCGGTGGCCTTTGCCATGCACACGCTGGCCCAGGTGCGCGACCGCCACAGCATCGTGGTGGAAGAGGCGCCCAGCTCGCGCTCCACCATCCAGACCTACCTGCCCATCTTCCACTCGGGCACCTTCTACACCATGTGCAGCGGCGGCCTGGGCCACAGCATGCCGGCCGCCGTGGGCGTGGCGCTGGCAAAGCCCGAGGCCAAGGTGGTCGCCGTCATCGGCGATGGCTCGGCCATGTATGCCATCCAGGCCCTCTGGAGCGCAGCCCAGCTGCGCCTGCCCATCAGCTTCGTGATCCTCAAGAACCGCCGCTACGCGGCGCTGCAGGACTTCGCCCATGTCTTCGGCTACCGCGAGGGCGAGAAGGTCGAGGGCACGGAACTGCCCGACATCGACTTCGTGGCGCTGGCCCGTGGCCAGGGCTGCGACGGCGTGCATGTGGAGAACGCGGCCGAGCTGGCCGATGTGCTGGAGCGCGCGCTGGCCCATCCCAAGCCCATCGTGGTCGAGGTCGAGGTCGCCTGAGGCGAAGCCCCCTGCAGGAGACACGGCAATGGAAAACACAAGAAGCATAGGCATCCTCGGCGCAGGCGCCATGGGCACCCTGTTCGGTGCGCGGCTGGCCCGCATCGGCCTGGACGTGACCCTGGTCGACGTGAACGACGAGCTGCTGCAGGCCCTGAACCGTGATGGCGCGCGCTGCCACACCGATGAGGGGCTGCTGCAGGCCCGCGTGCGTGCCGCGCGGGCCGAGCAGCTCACGGCAGGGCCCGCGCTGTGGCTGGTCTTCACCAAGTCGGCCCATACGCGGGCCGCGCTGCAGGGCATTGCCCATCTCATCGGGCCGGACACGCATTTCCTGAGCCTGCAAAACGGCATAGGCCATGCCGATGTGTTGCGTGAAATGGTGCCGCTCGAACGCATCGCCTTGGGCGTGACCACCTGGCCTGCGCGCGTGATGTCGCCGGGCGAGGTCAGCTCCATGGGGCAGGGCGGTATCCGCTTCATGCCTTGCGACGGCCAGCGCAGCGCGGTCTTCGACCTGCTGGCGGAAGACCTCAACCGCGCAGGCATGCATTGCAGCATCGACCCGCAGGTGCAGGAAGCCATCTGGGAAAAGCTGGCCTTCAATGCCGCCTTCAACGGCGTGTGCGCCGTGACGCGCCAGACCGTGGACGGACTGGCCAATCCGCAGGGCGAGGCCCTGCTGCAGCGCGTGCTGGACGAGGTGCTGTCCGTCGCCCATGCCCATGGCGTCGCCGCCAGCGCCGAGCGCGTGGGCGCGGCGGTGCGCGATGCGCTTGACCACCACCGGGGCCACCAGCCCTCGATGCTGCAGGACCTGCTGGCCGGCCGTGCCACCGAGACGGGCGCCATCCATGGCGCCGTGCTGCAGGTGGCCGACCGCCTGGGCATTGCCGTGCCCGTGACGCGCACGCTGCACGCACTGGTCAGCCTGTCCGGGAACGCGGGCGCCGTCGCACCGCGCTGAACGCGCTCAAGGCAAAACGAGCCACTACAAGAAGGAGACAAGATGCTGCGCAGACAAGCACTCAAGGCCGCACTGGCCATAGGCGCCCCGCCCCTGCTGGGCATGGGCACGGCACACGCCCAGACCGGCAAGCCCGTCGAATGGGTGGTGGGCTTTGCCGCAGGCGGCGGCTCGGACGCCGTGGCGCGCACCGTGGGCGAGTCCTTTGGCAAGGCCCTGGGCCGCACCGTGGTCGTCATGAACAAGCCCGGGGCCGGCACCAACATCGCCGCCGAATACGCGGCGCGCACGCGCGAGCTGGGCAGCCTGGTCTTCACGGCCGACTTCGCCACGCTGGCGGCCAACCCTCACCTGTTTCGCAAGCTGGCCTACAACGCCGAGAAGGACTTCGTGCCCATCGGCCTGCTGGCGCGCTTTCCGCTGTTCCTCGTGGTCGGCAACCAGCTGCCGGTGCACAACCTGCAGGAGTTCACGCAGTGGGTGAAGGCCCAGCCAGGCCCCGTCAGCTACGGCAGCCCGGGGTTGGGCACGCCCCACCACCTGGCCACCGAACTGCTGTCGCAGCGCCTGGGCCTGAAGATGTCCCATGTGCCCTATCGCGGCGCGGGGCCGGCCCTGATCGACGTGATCGGCGGCCAGATCCCCTTCATGCTGGCCGACAGCGCGGCGGCGGCCCAGCACATTGCGGCCGGCAAGCTGCGCGTCGTCGGCGTGGCCAGCGCCGAGCGGCTCAAGAGCCATCCGGCCGTGCCCACGCTGGCCGAGCAGGGCGTCAAGGACTTCGAGGCCCATGCCTGGCAGGGCCTGGTCGCACCCGCAGGCACGGACGACGCCACCGTACAGGCCTGGTCCGTGGCGCTGCAGCAGGCGCTGCGCTCGCCTGCCGTGCTGGCGCGCTTCGAGGCGCTGTCGCTGGAGCCGCTGCCCGGCACGCCTGCGCAGATGCGTGACTACTGGCGCAGCGAAAGCCGGCGCTGGGGCCAGGTCATCGAGTCGGCGGGCATACGGCTGGATTGATCGTTGCGCCGCTGCTGCTTCAGGCGCCCTCACCGTTTTCAAGAACTCATAACCCAAGGAGACATAGCTCATGCACAAGACAACCCCCTTCAGCCGCTGGCGCCGCCTGGGCCTGCTGGCCCTGCTGGGCGCGACGGCCTCGGTCCCTGCGCTGGCGCAGAAGGCCGGCGACAAATGGCCCGAGCGCCCCGTGCGCCTGGTGGTGAACTTCGCGCCCGGCGGCGCGGCCGATGTGCTGGCGCGCGCCATCACGCCCACCATGTCCCAGGTGCTGGGCCAGTCGGTGGTGGTGGACAACAAGCCCGGCGCGGGCGGCAACATCGGCATCAGCGAGACCGTGCGCGCGCCCAAGGATGGCTACACGCTGCTGCTCAGCTCGGGCGGGGCCATCACCATCAACCCGATGATCTACAGCAAGCTGGCCTTCAATCCCGAAAAGGACTTGACGCCCGTGGCTGCCGTGGCGCGCGTGCATGTGTTCCTGGAGACCAATCCCGCCGTGCCCGCCACCAACGTGGCCGACTTCATCAAGCACCTGAAGGCCAACCCCGGCAAGCTGTCCTACGGCTCGCCGGGCCAGGGCAGCTCGCCGCACCTGGCCGGCGAGATGTTCAAGCGCATGGCCGGTGTCGATGCCGTGCACGCCCCCTACAAGGGCGCGGGCCCGGCGCTCAGCGACGTGCTCAGCGGGCAGCTGCAGTTCTGGTTCGACCCGGGTCCGGGCCTCAAGCAGGTCGAGGCCGGCAAGCTGCGCCTGCTGGCCATCGGCAGCCCGCACCGCTCGCCGCAGTACCCCAACGTGCCCACGCTGGCCGAAAGCGGCCTGCCTGGCTTTGATGCGGACACGCTGTTCGGCATCTACGCGCCCACGGGCACGCCCGAATCGGTGATCGAGGCCGTTCGCACTGCCGTGGCCAAGGCGCTGGAGCAAAAGAACGTCAACGACGTCATCCTCACCCTGGGCGCCACGCCCGCGCCGCTGAGCCGCAAGGCCTTCATCGACCACCACGCCACCGAGCGCGAGCGCTTTGGCGAACTGGTGAAAGCCATCGGCCTGAAAGTGGACTGAGCTTTCCCGCAGGCCATCGCCCGCAAGCCGCCCGCTCCGCGCTGGCGGCTTTTTGCTTTCCGGGCCGGGCCGAGGGGGCCGGGCCGATCGGGGCTTGTGCCGGCCATCTTCTATACGAAGGTATATCCCGCATCCACCAATGAACAGGCCAGCCTTCCCAACAAAGGCTGGCCGCAGGCACTTTCGCCTTTGATAATTCCGGGCACATATTGCACTGCAGCAAACAGGGCTCCCGGCCTGCACGGGGACTGCGCCACCCACACGCAAAGGAGTACCCCATGGACCCCGATCCTGATTCCGATCCCGATCCTGCCAGGCGCTGCCGCGCCGCCCCTTTCCGTCTTTCCCTTCTTCCATTTCTTGATCTGCCCGGACCCGGGCGGAGGCCTGTGATCGCCTGAAGGGGCGAGAGGTCTGCGCGGGTCCGTGGCACCCGGAGACCTCAGGATGACCCGCTTTCTCGCTTCTGAACGATCAGGCCGACCCCATGGTCAACCCCATGGCCTGCACCAGCGCCATCCCTTGCTGGCGGCCGCCTGGCCTGTGGGCGGGCTGCTGATCAGCGTGGCCATGGCCGCCTGCAACGGGCCGGCCGAGCCCACGGCAGCCACCCATGCAGCCACCGCCGCCCCGCAGCCGGCCCCCGTGCGCCGCGAAGGCAACCTCATCGTGGTGCCCGAAGGCTCGCCGCTGCGCGAGCGCCTGCAGGTGGCCGAGATCGCGCTGCAGCCGCTGCAGACCCGCCTGTCGGCCCCCGCCACCATCGAGGCCGAGCCTGAAAAGCTGGTCCGCATCACGCCGCCCGTGGCGGGCCGCCTGGTGCGCCTGCACCACCAGCTGGGCGATGCGGTGAAGGCCGGCGATGCGCTGATCACCATGGACTCCTCCGAGATCTCCAGCGTGCGTGCCGAGCACGCCAAGTCCCAGGCCGCGCTGCTGCACGCGCGCCAGGAATTCGACCGCCAGAAGCTGCTGTTCGATGCCGAGATCGCCGCGCGCAAGGACTACGAGGCCGCGCAGCAGTCGCTGGCCGCAGCAGGTGCCGATGCGCGCGCCGCCTCCGACCACCTGTCCCAGCTGGGTGCGGCCGTGCAGGAAGGCTCGCGCGGCAGCTACGTGGTCAAGTCGCCCATCAGCGGGCGCGTGGTCGAGATGGCGGGGTCGCAGGGGGGCTACTGGAACGATGTGAATGCCTCCGTCATGACCGTGGCCGACCTGCGCAAGGTCTGGCTCAGCGCCAGCGTCAGCGAGCGCGACCTGGCCCATGTGGACGTGGGCCAGCAGGCCCACATCGCGCTGGCCGCCTATCCCGACCTGCAGCTGCAGGGCCGCGTGCAGTACGTGGGCGAGCTGGTGGACACCGCCACGCGCAGCGTCAAGGTGCGCGTGGCCGTGGACAACCCCGAAGGGCGGCTGCGCCCCGGCATGTTTGCGCGCGTGGGATTCGACGCCCCGGCGCGCCAGGCCGTGATGGTGCCGGCCGCAGCCCTGCTGCAGGGCCAGGTCAGCACGCGCGTCTTCGTGGACAAGGGCGGCTGGCGCTTCGAGCCGCGCGACGTGCAGGTCGGCGCGCAGCAGGACGGCCAGGCCGAGATCCTCTCGGGCCTGGCGGCCGGCGAGCGCGTGGTGGTCAACGGGGGAGTGCTGCTGCAATGATCGAGCGCATCGTCAACATCGGCTTTTCGCGCCGCGGCGTGGTCTGGCTGGTCTTTTGCTTCGCGGCCCTGTATGGCGTGTTCAGCTGGAAGCAGCTGCCGCTGGAGGCCTATCCCGACATTGCCGACGTGACCTCGCAGATCGTCACCCAGGTGCCAGGCCTGGCGGCCGAGGAGATAGAGCAGCAGATCACCATCCCGCTGGAGCGTGCCCTGCTGGCCACGCCCGGCATGCACGTGCTGCGCTCGCGCAGCCTGTTCGCGCTGTCGCTGATCACCGTGGTCTTCGAGGACGGCGTGGACGGCTACTGGGCGCGCCAGCGCCTGAAGGAGCGCATCGACGAGGTCACGCTGCCCTATGGCGCCCGCGCCGGGCTGGACCCCTACAGCTCGCCCACGGGCGAGGTCTACCGCTACACGCTGGAAAGCCCCGTGCGCAGCCTGCGCGAGCTGTCCGAGCTGCAGCAATGGGTGGTGATCCCGCGCCTGAAGAAGGCCCAGTCCGTGGTGGACGTGACCAACTTCGGCGGCCTGACCACGCAGTTCATGCTGGAGCTGGACCCGGCGCGGCTGCTGCAGTACGGGCTGGCGCTGTCCCAGGTGATCGAGGCCATCAATGCCAACAACGCCAGCGGCGGCGGCAGCGTCATCGACCGGGGCGATGTCTCCTATGTGGTGCGCGGCGTGGGCCTGCTGGGCTCGCTGGACGACATGGGCAACGTGGTCGTCAAGACCACGGACAGCGGCACGCCCGTGCTGGTCAAGGACCTGGGGCGGCTGACCTACGGCAACGTGGAGCGGCGCGGCATCCTGGGCAAGGACGGCAACTCCGACACCCTGCAGGGCATCGTGCTGCTGCTCAAGGGCTCCAACCCCTCGCAGGCACTGGAGGGCATCCATGCCGCCGTGGAGGAGCTCAACGGCAAGCTGCTGCCGCCCGACGTGAAGGTCGTGCCCTACCTGGACCGCACCACGCTGATCGAGCGCACCACCCACACCGTGGGCAAGACCCTGGCCGAAGGGCTGATCGTCGTCACCCTGGTGCTGCTGGTCTTCCTGGGCAGTCCGCGCGCGGCGCTGATCGTGGCGCTGACCATTCCCATGGCGCTGCTGCTGGCCTTCATCTTCATGCACCATGCGAAGATTCCGGCCAACCTGCTGTCGCTGGGCGCCATCGACTTCGGCATCCTGGTGGACGGCGCCGTGGTCGTGGTCGAGAACATCCTGCGGCGCCGTGAGGCCGACCAGAACCGGCCGCTCACGCCCAGGGACGCCATCACGGCCACGCTTCAGGTGGCGCGGCCCATCTTCTTCGGCATGTGCGTGATCGCGGCCGCCTACCTGCCGCTGTTCGCCTTCGAGCGCATCGAGTACAAGCTGTTCTCGCCCATGGCCAGCGCGGTGGGCGCGGCCCTGGTGGGGGCGCTGGCCGTGGCCCTGCTGCTCACGCCAGCCCTGGCCTGGCTGGCCTTCCGCAGGCCGCGCAAGATCTTCCACAACCCCGTGCTGCACCGGCTGGGTACGGCCTATGACCGCTTCCTGGGCGTGGCCGTGGGCCGCGTGCGCTGGCTGGCGGGGGCGGTGGTGGCCTCGCTGCTGGCGCTGGGCGTGCTGGCCGGCACCATGGGCCGCGACTTCCTGCCGTACCTGGACGAAGGCTCCATCTGGCTGCAGGTGCAGATGCCGCCCGGCATCACGCTGGACAAGGCGCGCGACATGGCCGACGCGCTGCGCAGCGCCGCGCTGGAGTTCCCCGAGGTCTCCTACATCGTCACCCAGACCGGGCGCAACGATGACGGCACGGACTACTGGACGCCCTCGCACATCGAGGCCAGCGTGGGCCTGCATCCCTATGGCGAATGGAAGTCGGGCCTGACCAAGCAGCAGCTGATCGCGAAGATGGCCGCGCGCTTCGACCAGCTGCCCGGTTATTCCGTGGGCTTCATGCAGCCCATGATCGACGGCGTGCAGGACAAGCTGTCGGGCGCGCACAGCGATCTCACGGTGAAGGTCTTCGGCCAGGATCTGGCCGAGGACCGGCGCGTGGCCGATGCACTGGTGGCTGTGCTGGAGAAAGTGCCCGGCGCGGCCGACGTGGCCGTGGACGTGGAGCCGCCGCTGCCGAACCTGCGCATTGCGCTGGACCGCGCCGCTGCCGCGCGCTACGGCATCAATGCCTCCGACGTGGCGCAGCTCATCTCCACCGGCGTGGGCGGGGCCTCCATCGGCCAGCTCTACGTGGGCGAGCGCAGCTACGACATGGCCGTGCGCTTCACGCCCGACACGCGCAGCAGCCCCGAGGCCATCGGCGCGCTGCGCCTGTCGGCCGCCAATGGCGCCCAGGTGCCGCTGGCCGACGTGGCGCGCATCACCACCACCGTGGGCCAGAGCGTCATCGTGCGCGAGGGCGGGGAGCGCCACATCCTCGTCAAGCTCAATGTGCGCGGCCGCGACCTGGCGGGCTTCCTCAAGGATGCGCACACCGCCATCGACCAGCACCTGGACTACGACCGCCAGAAGCTGCACATCGAGTGGGGCGGCCAGTTCGAGAACCTGCAGCGTGCCGAGGCGCGGCTGCTCATGATCCTGCCGCTGACGCTGGGCATCATGCTGGTGCTGCTGTTCGGCGAGTTCGGCAACATGCGCCAGCCGCTGCTGGTGCTGGGCGTGGTGCCGCTGGCCATGATCGGCGGCTTTGCGGGCCTGCACCTGCGCGGCATGACGCTCAACGTCTCCAGCGCCGTGGGCTTCATCGCGCTGTTCGGCGTGGCCGTGCTCTCGGGCGTGCTCATGGTCTCGCAGATCAACCGCCTGCGCCGCGAGGACGGCCTGGGCCTGCGCGAAGCCGTGCTCGAAGGCGCCTCCAGCCGCATGCGCCCCGTGCTGATGACGGCCACCGTCGCCGCCTTCGGCCTCACGCCGGCCATGCTGGCCACGGGCCTGGGCAGCGACGTGCAGCGGCCCCTGGCCACGGTCGTGGTCTGCGGCCTGTTCAGCGCCACCTTGCTGACCCTGCTGCTGCTGCCCAACCTCTACTACGTGATCGAGGCCCGTGCCGCCCGCGCGGCCGAGCGCCGCCAGCGCCGCGCCGCTGAACGCAGTGAGAGCGGCGATCTGGATGCCGCCGAGGACGAGGGCGGGCATCGCACCGCAACGAGCCAACCCCATTGATGCGAGTCGCCATGCAAACGACCCCTTTCTTCCCCAGGCAGGCCCTGGCCCTGCTGCTGTGCCTTGGCGCCGCAGCCCAGGCGCAGACGGCGCCGTCCGCCGGCCTGCGCTTTTCCGACTACCTCAACGCCGTGGAGCAGCACAGCCCCCTGCTGCGCTCGGAGGAGCAGGGCGTGGAATCCGCGCGTGCCGGCATCGGCATCGCCGGCATACGCCCCGACCCCAGCCTCACGCTGGGCGCCTCGCGCGAGCAGGTGCGCACCGGCCAGCCCCGGCCCACCACGCGCAACTACGAGATCAGCATGGAGCTGGAGACAGGCGGCAAGCGCGCCGCGCGCATCCAGTCCGCACGCAGCCAGGTGCGCCTGTCCGAGGCCGGCCTTGAAGGCGTGCGCAGCCAGCTGTTCTCCGATGCCGCCCAGGACTACACCCAGGCCTGCCGCGACTCGCTGGCGCTGGAGCGCAAGCAGCAGACGCTGAAGGCGCTGGGCGATGTGGTGCAGGCCAACGAGCTGCGGCGCAAGGCCGGCGACATCGGCGGCGTGGAATGGCTGCAGTCGCGCGTGGAGCGCGACCGCTTCCAGGCCGAGGTGGTGCAGGCGCGCGCCGAGGCGCAGACCGCGCGGCTGGCACTGTCCGTCCCGCTGGGGCGCCGCCTGTCCGAAGTCTTTGCCAGCGACACGCTGCAATGCGGCTTCATGGAATTGGCCGAAGACTCGGGGCTGGAGGATGCCGATGCCCTGGTCGCCCAGGCGCTGCAGTCGCGCGCCGAGGTGCGCATCGCCCAGGCGGCGCTCGAGCATGCGCGCGACAACGCGGGCCTGGCCCGGGCCAACCGCTGGGTCAATCCCACGCTGGCCGTGGGCATGGCCGCCGTGCCGTCCACGGCGGCCGGCACCGATGCCCAGGGCAATCCCTTCGATGGCGGCGGGCGCTCGCGCACGCTGTCGGTCTCGGTCAGCGTGCCGCTGCCGCTGTCGCGCCTGGACCGGGGCGATCTGGTGCAGGCCGAGGCGGCCGTGACCCAGGCCATGCTGGCCCTGCAGCAGGCCCAGAACCGGGCCGAGGCCGATGTGCGCGGCGCACGCTTTCGCCTGACCGCCGCGCGCGAGAACGTGCAGCGCTACCGCGACGGCGTGCTGCGCGATGCACAGCGCGTGCTCGAGGGCATACGCCTGTCCTACCGGCATGGCGAGGCTTCGCTGCTGGAGCTGCTGTCCGCCCAGCGCTCGGCCGACGACGCCTACCTGGGATCGCTGGAAGCAGAGACCGAGCTGGCCAAGGCCACGGTGGAGCTCCAACTGAGCGTGGGCCGGCGACCAGTGTTGTGAACCCCCTGAGCCGCTGCGCGGCTTCCCCCGTATGCACGGCGCCCTCTCTCGCTACGCGGGAGGGGGACGACACCTTCGGTGCGGGGCGGCGCGGCCGGCCCAGGCCCTTCCTCGGTGTCCCTTGTTTTGGGTCGCGCCAGTATCGTACGGTTCGGGTATAGCCTGCATTCAGGTGCAGAGCCTTCTTGAATGAGAATTGGCAGCTGACAGTCCATTCCTTTTCCCTGCACGCCATGACCACCGCTCTGCGCCGCTTTCCCCATTGGCCCCGCGCCCTGATCCTGGCGGCCATGGCGGCCGCCATGGCCGCGATCTTCGCGCTGGACACGCTGACCGACTACGCCGTGGCGGCCGCCGTGTTCCATACCGCCATCATCCTGGTGGCGGTGCGCTGGTTCAGCCCGCGCGTGGTCATCGGCCTCACGGCGCTGTGCATCGTGCTGACCCTGGCCAGCTTCGCGCTCACGCCTGCCGGTGCCTATCGCACCGGACTGATCAACATGGTGATCAGCATCCTGGCCATTGCCATCACGGCCTATCTGGGCCTGAAGATGGTGGCGGCCCAGAACGCGGCCCATGAGGCGCGCACCCAGCTGATGCGCATCACCCAGACCACCAGCCTGGGGCAGTTGACGGCCTCCATCGCCCATGAGGTCAACCAGCCGCTGGCGGCCATCGTCACCAGCGGCAATGCCTGCCAGCGCTGGCTGGCCCAGGACCCGCCCAATCTGGCCAAGGCCGGCCAGGCGCTGGAGCGCATCCTGGGCGATGCGCAGCGCGCCAGCGATGTCATTGCCCGCATCCGCAGCATGGCGCGCGGCGAGGCGCCCAGCCGCCAGTCCTTCGACCTCAACGACGCCGTGCGCGAGATGGCGCGCCTGTCGGATGCCGAGCTGGACCGGCGCGGCGTGGCCCTGGACCTGCAACTGGCGCCCGCGCTGCAGCCGGCCTGGGCCGACCGCGTGCATATCCAGCAGGTGCTGGCCAACCTGCTGCTCAACGCCATGGATGCCATGCAGGGCACGCCCGCCGCGCAGCGGCGCATCACCGTCACCACCCAGGCCCTGGGCCAGCAACTGGTGCTGACCGTGGCCGATGCGGGCGAAGGCCTGTCGCCCCTGGCCCGCACCCACCTGTTCGATGCCTTCTGGACCACCAAGCCCGACGGCATGGGCCTGGGCCTGAACATCTGCCGCCACATGGCCGAGGCCAACGGCGGCCGCATCTGGGCCACGGACCGCGAGGACATGCGCGGCGGCACGGTCTTTCACATCACCATTGCCTGCGCCCCGGCCACGGGCGACAGGTCTTCCACGGGATTGCGCCATGGTTGAACCCTCCACGGCCGAGGCCGAGGCACTTGTCTACATCGTCGATGACGACGCCTCGGTGCGTGCCGCCATCGAGGACCTGCTGGCCTCGGTGGGCCTGTGCGTGCGCGCCTTCGGCGCCACGCGCGAGTTTCTGGACCACTGGCAGCGGCAGCCGCCCGCGGGGCCTGCATGCCTGGTGCTGGACATCCGCATGCCGGGCCAAAGCGGCATGGATTTCCGGCGCCAGATGCTGGAGATGGGCCTGAAGCTGCCCACCATCTTCATCACCGGCCATGGCGACATTCCCATGAGCGTGGAGGCCATGAAGACCGGCGCCATCGAGTTCCTGACCAAGCCCTTCCGCGACCAGGACCTGCTGGACGCCATCCAGCAGGGCATTGCCCTGGACCGCCAGCGCCGCGCGCTGGAGGCCGGTGAACAGGCGCTGCGCGCCTGCTGGCAATCGCTGTCGCCGGGCGAGCAGGACGTGGTCGTGGGCGTGGTGCGCGGCCTGCTGAACAAGCAGATCGCGGCGGACCTGGGCGTGAGCGAGATCACGGTGAAGGTGCGGCGTGGCCAGGCCATGCGCAAGATGCAGGTGCGCACGCTGGCCGACCTGGTGCGTGCACTGGAGCGGCTGGATATCCGCTGAGGTGTCCTGGCAGGCCGGGCGCAGGCCGGGCGCAGGGCAGGGGCAGGCCTGCCGCAACGCTTCAGTGGGCGTGGCCGTGCGCCGGTACCTGCGCATGCCCGCTCGCGGCACTGGCGGCACTGGCGGCATCCAGCGCCAGGAAGTGGTGGACCACGGGCCGCCCGGGGCCGATGTGAAAGCGCAGCGCCTGGGCCTGCAGATCGGCATCGGCCCTGGACACGCGCTGGTGCTGGCGCAGATGCTCGGCCCAGGACTCCACCAGGAACCACTCGATCACCCGGCCCGGCTCGCCCGTGTGCTCGGCAATGCCCCAGGCATAGGCGCCATCGCGGCGGCGTTCGCGTGCGACATGCTGCATGGCCTCGATGAAGGCTGGCAGGTCGTCGCGGCGCACCTGGTACTCCACCTGGATCATCACCGGGCCACGGTCATGGGCCACGGGCTCGGCCAGCAGCGGCTCGGGCCAGTGGTTGGAGGCCTGCAGGTCCGCCTCGCCCGTGGGCAGCTTGATGCGGTGGAACACCAGCGAGATGGCCACCAGGCCTGCCGCGCCGATCAGCAGCGCCGTGGGAATGCCCACGCCCTGCGCGAACAGCCCCCAGGCCAGGCTGCCGCCCGCCATGGCGCCGTTGAACACCATCAGGTAGATGGCCAGTCCCCGGCCGCGCACCCAGTTGGGCAGCACCGCCTGGGCCACGCCGTTGAGCGTGGTCAGCGCAATGATCCAGCCCAGGCCCAGCACCAGCATCAGCAGCACGGCGGCCCATTGCGGCGGCGCGGTGGACAGCGCAGCCATCACGGCGGCGCTGAGCACGGAGGACAGCAGCACCAGGCCATCGGCATCCAGCCTTTTGCGCAGGCGCGGCAGCACCAGCGCACCCAGGATGGCGCCTGCGCCCACGGCGCCCAGCATCACGCCGTAAAACCCTGCCGAGCCGCCCAGCATGCGCCGCGCCACCAGCGGCAGCAGGGCCCAGACCGAGCTGGCGAAGAGGAAGAACACGGCGGCGCGCAGCAGCACCACATGCAGCTCGCGGCTGGAGCGGGCATAGCGCAGGCCTGCGCGGAAGGCGCCGAAGAACTGCTCGTTCAGGGCCGATGCCTCGGCCTTGGGGCGCTTCCACCAGACCAGCGCGGCGATCACGAACACATAGCTGGCCACGTCCGCGCCGTAGGCCGCCGCCGCGCCGAAGCTGGCCAGCAGCAGGCCGCCGGCCGCAGGGCCGAGGGCGCGTGCGATGTTGATGCCCAGCGAGTTCAGCGCCACCGCGTTCTTGAGGTCGCTGCGCGGCACCAGCTCGGGCACGATGGACTGCCAGGTCGGCCCCATCAGCGCCGCGCCTATGCCGCCCACGAAGGTCAGCGCCACCAGGTACTCCACGGTCAGCGTGTTGGTGCGTGCCAGCAGCAGCAGGCTGGCGCTGACGGCGGCCAGCAGGATCTGGATGCCGATCAGGAAACGGCGGCGGTCCAGGATGTCGGACAGCACGCCGGCCGGAATCGCCAGCAGGAAGATGGGCAGCGTGGCCGCCGTCTGGATCAGGGCCACGGCGGCCGGGCTGGCCGACAGCTCGGTCACCATCCAGGAGCTGGCCACATCGCGCATGAAGCTGCCGATGTTGCCCAGCACCGTGGCCGCCCACAGCACCGCGAACACGGGCTGGCGCAGCGGCGCGAAGCTGCCGGAGGCAGTGGCTGCGGGCCGGGTCGAATCAGCGGTCATGGCGCTCTCCCAGGTCATGCCAGGCGACGAACAGGAAGCCGCCGACCAGGCCCAGATGCTCGAAGAAGGAATTGGCCGCCATGAAGCGCTCCTGCCCTGCGGGAAGCTCCCAGAAGCGCAGCGCGACGAAGGTGGCCAGCAGCGTGAACGCGGCCAGCGCCAGGGCGCCCAGCCAGCGCAGCCGGCCGGTGATGATCATGGCCGAGGCGCCCAGCTCCAGCGCGATCACCAGGACCGCGAACAGCGGTGCCGGCGACAGGCCGAAGTGGGCCATCTCGCCCAGCGCACCGGGAAAGTCGGTGAGCTTGACCAGGCCGCCCTGCAGATAGGCGGCGCACAGGCCCAGGTAGGCCACCAGGCGCACGGCCTGGCTGCCGAACACCGGGCGTGCGGTGGCCGCAAGGCGGCCGGAGAACGTACTGGCTTGGGTCATGGCGGGTGTCATGCGTGTGGTCCTCAGGCCATCCAGCAGGAGCAGCCCAGCGCGCCGAAGAAGCTTCGGGGGTCCGAGGTCGGCACGTTCGATGCCCATGCGTCGGCATGGCTGTGGCCGTGCATGCCGCAACTGGTGCCGCAGCCGCAGGCCGCCGCCAGGCTGCGGTAGCGCGCGGGGTTGAGCGAGTTCCTGCCCGCGCCCTCGGGCTCGCCCCAGGCGCCGTAGCCGCCAAAGCGCCGCACGGGCGACCAGTCAGGCATGGCCGGCGGCAGCGGGTTGTCGTCATGCTGCTGGAAGGGGCCTGCGCCATAGACCACGCGGCCGCCCACCACGGTGAGCTCGGAGGTGAGAAAGGAGATCTCGTCCTCGGGCACGGCGAAGTAGTCCTTGCTGGGCACGATCATGTCGGCCAGCTGGCCCACCTGGATGCGGCCGCGCAGGCCTTCCTCGTTGGAGAACCAGGCCACGTTCTCGGTCCACATGCGCAGCGCGGTCTCGCGGTCCAGCAGGTTGCGCTGGGGGTACATCTGCAGGCCGCCCACGGTCTTGCCCGTCACCATCCACGACAGAGACACCCAGGGGTTGTAGGAGGCCACGCGCGTGGCGTCCGTGCCGGCCGAGGTCTTCACGCCGCGCTCCAGGATCTTCTTGACGGGCGGCGTGGCCTCGGTGGCGCGTGCGCCGTAGCGTTCTGTGAAATATTCGCCCTGGTAGGCCATGCGGTGCTGCACGGCCACGCCGCCGCCCAGCGCCGCAATGCGGTCGATGGACTTGTCCGAAATGGTCTCGGCATGGTCGAAGAACCAGTTCAGGCCGTCGATGGGCGTGTCGCGGTGCACCTTCTCGAACACATCGAGCGCGCGCGAGATGGTCTCGTCATAGGTGGCGTGCAGGCGCCATGGCCATTGGTTCTGCACCAGCACGCGCACCACTTCCTCCAGGTCGCCCTCCATGCTGGGGGGCATGTCGGGGCGCGGCTGGCGAAAGTCCTCGAAGTCGGCGGCCGAGTACACCAGCATCTCGCCCGCGCCGTTGTGGCGGAAATAGTCGTTGCCCTGCTTGTACTTCACGCTTTGCGTCCAGTTGAGGAAGTCGGCCTTCTCCTCCTTGGGCTTTTGCGTGAACAGGTTGTAGGCCAGGCGCACGGTGATCTGGTTGGCGTCGCTGAGCTTCTGGATCACGTCGTAGTCGTCGGGGTAGTTCTGAAAGCCCCCGCCCGCATCGATCACGCCGGTCACGCCCAGGCGGTTGAGTTCGCGCATGAAGTGGCGCGTGGAATTGACCTGATAGTCCAGCGGCAGCTTGGGGCCCTTGGCCAGCGTGCTGTAGAGGATGGTGGCGTTGGGCTTGGCCAGCAGCAGGCCCGTGGGGTTGCCGTTGGCATCGCGCGTGATCTCGCCGCCTGCAGGCTGGGGCGTGTCGCGGGTGTAGCCCACGGCGCGCAGGGCGGCGGCGTTGAGCAGGGCGCGGTCATACAGGTGCAGCAGGAAGACCGGCGTATCGGGCGCGATGGCATTGATCTCGTCGATGGTGGGCAGGCGCTTTTCCACGAACTGGTGCTCGGTGAACCCCCCGACCACGCGCACCCACTGCGGCGCAGGCGTGATGGCCACCTGGCGCTTGAGCATGTCCAGCGCGTCGGCCAGCGAGCGCACGCCGTCCCAGCGCAGCTCCAGGTTGAAGTTCAGGCCGCCACGGATCACGTGCGTGTGGTTGTCGAACAGGCCGGGCAGCACGCTGCGGCGCTGCAGATCGATGCGGCGCGTGCCGCTGCCGGCCAGGGCCAGCACCTCGGCGTCCGAGCCAACGGCGATGAACCGGCCGTCCTTCACGGCCACGGCGGTGGCGGTGGGCTGGGCCTTGTTCAGCGTGGTGAAGCGGCCGTTGTGGAAGATGACTTCGGGCGTGGAATCGGACATGGAGGCTCCTTGGCGAGCGTTGGTGGTGCAACCCAGCAGTCCACCCATGGCAAGGGTGGCAGCGGAGCCCAGGACTTTTCTGCGCGTGGTCATGGTGCAGTTTTCTTGGAGAGAGGGGAGGGATCAGCCGTGGTGCCGATCGGCATCGGCATCGGCGTTCTTGCGGCCGGGCAACTGGCCCAGCACATGCTCGGTGGCCTGCGTCTTGCTGCAGGCGCTGCGCAGGTCCATGCCCTGCAGCAGATGCCGGCCCACGGGCACGATCTGCTCGCCGGCCAGGATGCCCAGCAGGCCGACCAGGGCCACCAGCGGCGGTGCGGGCGAGCGCACCTGCAGCAGGCTGTAGACCACGCCGACCAGCAGGCCGGCCCCCAGGGAAAGTGCATAGAGCTTCATGGCGAGACTCCTTTGGCGGGCCGGCGGCGGCGCTGGTACTCAGGCCTTGGCGGGGTTCGGGCCCATGGTCTCGCCATGCTGCACGCGCTCGGCGGCCTTGTGCACCATGGTGTAGGCATAGTCCACGCCCATGCCGTAGGCGCCGGAATGCTCGCGCACGATGTCCATCACCGCGTCGTAGGTCTCGCGGCGGGCCCAGTCGCGCTGCCATTCCAGCAGCACCTGCTGCCAGGTCACGGGCACCACGCCGGCCTGCACCATGCGGTCCATGGCGTAGTTGTGCGCGTCCAGCGACGTGCCGCCCGAGGCGTCGGCCACCATGTAGATCTCGTAGTCCGTGTCATGCAGGGCCGACAGGGCGAAGGTGGTGTTGCACACCTCGGTCCACAGGCCGGAGACCACGATCTTCTTGCGGCCCTGGGCGGCGTTCCTGGCCAGTGCGTCCCGCACGTTCTGGTCGTCCCAGGAATTCATGGAGCTGCGCTCCAGCAGTGGGTGCTCGGGGAACACCGCCAGCAGTTCGGGATAGGTGTGGCCGGAGAAGCTGCCCGTCTCCACCGTGGTGATGGTGGCGGGAATGCCGAAGGCCTTGGCCGCCTTGGCCAGGCCCACCACGTTGTTCTTGAGCACCTGGCGGTCGATGGACTGCACGCCGAAGGCCATCTGCGGCTGCTGGTCGATGAAGATGATCTGGCTGTTGGCGGGCGTCAGGACTTCGAGGTACTTGCGGTCGGTCATGGTGATCTCCTGTGAGGGGTTGGACGGGGTACGGGAAATGTTTTCTTGGGAAGAGGCGGGCAGGGCGCTTCAGCGCGCCGTGTCGACGAGCACCAGCTCGGTGTCGGCCAGGGCCGTCACACGGAAGCTGTCCACATCGCTGATGGCGGCGCCGTCGCGCTCCTGCAGCGTCACGCCGTCGATCTGCACCGAGCCGCTGGCCGGCACCAGGTAGCCCAGGCGGTCACGGCCGATGCGGTACTCCGTGCTCTCGCCGGCCTTCAGCGTGGCGCCCAGCACCCGGGCGGCGGTGCGGATGGGCAGGGCGTCCTCGTCACCGGGCAGACCGCTGGCCAGGGCCACGAAGCTGCCCGAGCGCTCGCCCTTGGGGAAGGGCTTGGCACCCCAGGACGGGGGCTGCTGGCCGCGCTCGTCGGGCATGATCCAGATCTGGAAGATCCGCGTCGTGTCCTTTTCCTGGTTGTATTCCGAGTGGCGGATGCCGGTGCCCGCGCTCATCACCTGCACATCGCCCGCTTCGGTGCGGCCCTTGTTGCCCAGGCTGTCCTGGTGGGTGATGGCGCCTTCACGGACGTAGGTGATGATTTCCATGTTGGCGTGGGCATGGGGCGGGAAGCCTGTGCCGGCGGCGATGGTGTCGTCGTTCCACACCCGCAGCGCGCCCCAGCCCATGCGGGCCGGATCGTGGTAGCCGGCGAAGGAAAAGTGATGCTTGGCATCGAGCCAGCCGTGGTTGGCACCGCCAAGGGCTTGGAAGGGACGGCGTTCGATCATGGTGTTCTCCTGCTGCGTTGTGTGTTGCGATGGATGAACTTTATGTTTTGCCGATCAAGAAGAGAATAGAAAATATGCAAAGACATCTATTCCAAAAATTTCATGCCAAGACTTCCTGACCTCGAAGCCTGGGCCATCTTCGCCAAGGTGGCCGAGACGGGCTCCTTCGCCAAGGCCGCCGCCGACCTGGGCGTCTCCCAGCCCACCATCTCCAAGGCCATCACGCGGCTGGAGACGCGGCTCAAGACCAGCCTGTTCCACCGCACCTCGCGGCGCATGTCGCTGACGGCCAGCGGCCAGGCCTCGCTGGAGCGCGCCGCGCGCATCCTGGCCGAGGGCGAGGCCGTGGAGGCCGAGATCAGCGAGCAGTCCAAAAGCCTGCGCGGCCCCATCCGCATTGCGGCGCCCATGTCGTTCGGCATCTCGCACCTGGCGCCGGCCGTGCCCGCCTTCATGGCCGAGCACCCGGAAGTCACGCTGGACCTGCACTTCAGCGACGAGCTGATCGACGTCGTGGCCCAGGGCTTCGACATCGCGCTGCGCATCTCCTCGCTGCCCGACTCCAGCCTGCTGGCGCGGCGCCTGTGCACGGTGCGCCTGCTGCTGGTGGGATCACCCGAATACTTCGAGCGCCACGGCCGCCCCTCCCATCCGCGCGAGCTGGCGCAGCACCGCGCGCTGCGCTATGTGCACAGCCGCCTGGGCGAGGCCTGGCGCTTCGTGCATGCGCGCCGGGGCGAGTTCGCCCAGGTCGTGCCCACGGCCATGCGCGTGAACAATGCCGAGGGCCTGGCGCCGGCCCTGCGCGCCGGGCTGGGCCTGGCCCTGCAGCCCGAATTCCTGGCCTGGGAAGATTTGCAATCGGGTGCGCTGCAGACCTGCATGGATGACTGGCAGGTGCCCTCCATCGCCCTGCACATCGTCACGCCGCCGGGGCGCGCCCGGCCGGCGCGCGTGCAGGCGCTGATCGATTTCCTGGCCGCGCACTTCGCGCTGGCGCCCTGGGCGCGCGAGCCGCAGGCGTAGATCGCAAAAAAGGGGAGGGCTTCGGTGGGGGGGCTTCGGCCTCAGCTGGCCCAGGAGGCCGGCAGCAGCTGCAGCAGCACCACCGTCATCACCACATAGCGCAGGAACTTGCCGATGGCCATGTAGAACACGCAGGGCCAGAACGGCAACCGCAGCCAGCCGGCCACGGCGCACAGCGGATCGCCCACCACGGGCAGCCAGCTCAGCAGGCAGGCCTTGGCACCCAGGCGGCGCAGCCATACGCGGGCGCGGCGCTCGTGGCGGGACAGGGCGCGGGGCGGCTTGGCCCGCAGATCCTCCGGCAGTCCGGCGCGCCGCCGCTCGCGGGCCGCGCGCCAGGCCTTGTGCGCACCCAGGCCCATCCACCAGCTGATGGCGCCGCCCAGCGTATTGCCGGCCGTGGCCACGAAGACCGTTTGCCAGAACAGATCGGGGTTGAGCTGCAGCAGGCCGACCACCGCAGGCTCGGAGCCCAGCGGCAGCAGCGTGGCCGAAATCAGGGCCACGATGAACACGGTGCTGAGGCCGAACTGCGGCAGCGCCAGCCAGCTCAGCAGTTGATGCATCCAGACTTCCATAGGTGCTGTAAGTGTAGGTCTGCGCTGGCTGACGCCTTGTCGGCCTGAAGCTATCGTGGGGCCTGGTCCAGAACCACAAGCACAGGGGGCGTCATGCAGACAGGGCGGATTGCAGGATGGGCGGGATGCGCGGCATTGGGAATGGCAGCAGCCGGCCTGGCCGGCTGCGCTGCGTTGCAGCCATCGCCGGGCAAGGACACCACCGTGGTGGCTCAGGCCGCTGCCCAGGCGCCGCCCGCCCAGGCTGCACCGCCCTCCGCCTGGGGCAAGGCGCTGCAGGCCAAGGGCTGCACCCTGCCGGACCCGGCCGTGGGCGACAGGCTGGAGCAACTGCAGCGCGAGCTGGAGCCTCTGGGCCTGGAGCCGCGTCTGCAAGGCTGCGTGAGCCTGGCCGGGTCCGAGCCCGGCCCGGCCCTGGTGCTGGACGCCTGGGTGACCGACGGGCGCAAGGCCATGGCCGTGGTGCGCGGCCCGCTGGCCGACGGCGAGGCGCTGGACCTGGGACTGGAGGCTGGGCCGCAGACAGCTGGGCTGCAGGCAGCCGGGCAGCCGAAAGCCGGGCTGCAGAAGGTCGGCCTGCGCCCCATGCCCGACGACCAGGTCTCTCCCGACGTGCAATTCAACCGCCGCTGGTGGCAGGGCCGGCTCGGTGCCTACGGGCTGCAGGCCGTTCCGGGCCAGGTGCGCACCTTCGTGCCCACACCATGAAAACTGCGCACTGTCTTGTTTTCGCTGCTTGGCCGTCTTGACGGCCCGGTTTTAGCCCTGCTGAAAATTTGGGCAGGTACAATCTTGGTCCTTTGTTGCCGCCCGTTTTGTGCTCGGCGCGCGCGTTTTCTCCGGCTTTTCCGATGTCCTCCCCACCCCTGTCCATAGGCCCCCATGCCCTGGCCAATCGCCTGTTCGTCGCCCCCATGGCCGGGGTGACGGATCGGCCGTTCCGCCAGCTGTGCAAGGCCCTGGGCGCGGGCTACGCGGTCAGCGAGATGGTGACATCGCGCAAGGACCTGTGGAACAGCCTCAAGACCTCGCGCCGCGCCAACCATGAAGGCGAGCCCGGCCCCATCGCGGTGCAGATCGCGGGTACGGACGCCGAGATGATGGCCGAGGCCGCGCGCTACAACCTGGACCGCGGCGCCCAGATCATCGACATCAACATGGGCTGCCCGGCCAAGAAGGTCTGCAACAAGTGGGCCGGCTCGGCCCTGATGCAGAACGAGGCCCTGGCCGTGGAGATTGCCCAGGCTGTTGTAGAGGCCTGCGCCCCGCACGGCGTGCCCGTCACGCTGAAGATGCGCACCGGCTGGTGCGACGCGCACAGGAACGCCGTGGTGCTGGCCCGCCGCTTCGAGGAGGTGGGCATACAGATGCTCACCGTGCACGGCCGCACGCGCGAGCAGGGTTACAAGGGCTTTGCCGAGTACGACACCATCGCTGCCGTCAAGGCGGCGGTGCGCGTGCCCGTGGTGGCCAATGGCGACATCACCAGCCCCGAGAAGGCGCGCGACGTGCTCGCCTACACGGGCGCCGACGCCGTGATGATCGGCCGCGCGGCCCAGGGCCGGCCGTGGATCTTCCGCGAGATCGCGCACTTCATGGCCACGGGCGAGCACATGGCCCCGCCGCTGGTGGCCGAGCTGCGCCGGCTGCTGCTGGACCACCTGCAGGACCACTACAGCCTGTACGGCGAGGGCACCGGCGTGCGCAGCGCGCGCAAGCACATCGCCTGGTACCTGCGCAGCCTGCCGGGCGGTGAAGCATTCAGACAACACATCAACACCATCGAGGACTGCGCGGTGCAATGGCAGGCAGTGGCCGACTATCTGGACGCCCTGGGCGCACGGATGGACCGGATACCGGCCGCCATCGATGCCGGCGCCACAAGCGCCGAATTCGGAGAGCCCGCAGGAATGACAGTATGAGCAACCAGAACATCGAACAATGCGTGCGTGAAAGCCTGGAGGGGTATTTCCGCGATCTCGACGGCGAAAAGCCCAACGGCATGTACGACATGCTGATCCACCTGGTCGAAAAGCCGCTGCTGGAAGTGGTGATGACCCAGGCCGACAACAACCAGTCCCGCGCTGCCGACTGGCTGGGCCTGAACCGCAACACGCTGCGCAAGAAGCTGCTCGAGCACGACATGCTCTGAGCGGCACGAATCTCCATTTCTTCAAACTCCCTGCACTGACGCCCATGAACGCCCTGCTCTCCGTCTCTGACAAGACCGGTATCGTCGAATTCGCCCAAGGCCTGCACGCCCTGGGCATCAAGCTGCTGTCCACCGGCGGCACCGCCAAGCTGCTGGCCGAGGCCGGCCTGCCCGTGACCGAGGTGGCCGAAGTCACCCAGTTCCCCGAAATGCTGGACGGCCGCGTCAAGACCCTGCACCCCAAGGTCCACGGCGGCCTGCTGGCGCGCCGCGAGCTGCCCGCCCACATGGCGGCCCTCAAGGAGCACGGCATCGACACCATCGACCTGCTGGTGGTGAACCTGTACCCCTTCGAGGCCACCGTGGCCAAGGCCGGCTGCACGCTGGCCGACGCCATCGAGAACATCGACATCGGCGGCCCGGCCATGGTGCGCTCTGCCGCCAAGAACTGGGCCGACGTGGGCGTGATCACCGACGCCGGCCAGTACGAGGCCGTGCTGGGTGAACTCAAGGCCAGCGGAAAGCTGTCCGACAAGCTGCGCTTTGCGCTGTCCGTGGCCGCCTTCAACCGCATCGCCCAGTACGACGGCGCCATCAGCGACTACCTGTCCAGCGTGAAGTTCGAGGACGAGAAGCTCTCCGAAGCCTACGTGCCCGAGCGCAGCCCCTTCCCCGGCCAGAGCAACGGCCACTTCACCAAGGTGCAGGACCTGCGCTACGGCGAAAACAGCCACCAGCAGGCCGCCCTGTACCGCGACCTGTATCCGGCTCCCGGCTCCCTGGTCACGGGCGAGCAGCTGCAGGGCAAGGAGCTGTCGTACAACAACATCGCCGACGCCGACGCTGCCTGGGAATGCGTCAAGAGCTTCGAGCAGCCGGCCTGCGTGATCGTCAAGCACGCCAACCCCTGCGGCGTGGCCGTGGGCAAGGACGCGCACGAAGCCTATGCCAAGGCCTTCCAGACCGACCCCACCAGCGCCTTCGGCGGCATCATCGCCTTCAACCGCACGGTGGACAAGGCAGCGGCCGAGGCCGTGGTCAAGCAGTTCGTCGAGGTGCTGATGGCCCCCGACTTCACGTCCGAGGCGCTGGAAATCTTCAAGCCCAAGGTCAATGTGCGCCTGATGAAGATCGCCCTGCCTGCCGGCGGCGAGCGCGCCTGGGACCAGGGCCGCAACGCCATGGACGCCAAGCGCGTCGGCTCGGGCCTGCTGCTGCAGACCGCTGACAACCATGAACTGGCCCTGGCCGACCTCAAGGTCGTCACCGTCAAGCAGCCTACCCCCGAAGAACTGCAGGACCTGCTGTTCGCCTGGAAGGTCGCCAAGTACGTCAAGAGCAATGCCATCGTGTTCTGCAAGAACGGCATGACCATGGGCGTGGGCGCAGGCCAGATGAGCCGCCTGGACTCGGCACGCATCGCCTCCATCAAGGCCGAGGCCGCCAAGCTGAGCCTGCAGGGCACCGTCGTGGCCAGCGATGCCTTCTTCCCCTTCCGCGACGGCCTGGACGTGGTCGTTGACGCAGGCGCCACCTGCGTGGCCCAGCCCGGCGGCTCCATGCGCGACCAGGAAGTCATTGACGCCGCCAACGAGCGCGGCGTCGCCATGGTCTTCACCGGCGTGCGCCACTTCCGCCACTGATGGCCGGCCAACTGCCTCCTGACGCAGACGACGAGGGCGACGACGCCCCCCACCGGCCCCGCTGGCTGGGCTGGGCGCTCGTGGTCTTCATGCTGCTGGTGGCGCTGGGTGTCTTCAACATCGGCTGGCGCATCATGCGCGGGCCGGCTGTTGCGCCCGTTGCACCTGCTGCTGGCCTGCCGGCAGCTGCCGTGACGGCAGCTGCAGATCCAAATGCAGGTGCAGGCGCAGGTACAGAGGCCGGTACGGATGCAGGCCCCCGGCTGCTTGCCGGAAAGGCCCTGGTCGAGGGCAATGACTGCCTGCGCTGCCACGGCCTGGTTCGCCACTACGTGGGCCCGTCCTTCCAGCAGATCGCCGAGCGCTACCGGGCCCGCGAAGATGCCGCCGACTACCTGGCGCGCAAGATCCGCGAGGGCGGGGCCGGCGAATGGGGCCGCGCCATCATGCCGCGCCACCCGCACCTCGATACGGCGCAATCCCTGCAGATGGCAGCCTGGCTGCTGTCCCTCCCCTCTCCCGAGTCCGGGAAATCCTGACCATGTCCCGCCTGTTCACCGCCCCTGACGGCCGGCCGCGCTGCCACTGGTGCGCCGCCACGGACGGCTACCTGGCCTACCACGACCGTGAATGGGGCTTTCCCGTCACCGACGACCGGCGCCTGTTCGAGAAACTCAGCCTCGAAGGCTTCCAGTCCGGCCTGAGCTGGCTGACCATCCTCAACAAGCGCGAGAACTTCCGCGCGGCCTTTGCGGGCTTCGACTTCCACCAGGTCGCGCGCTTCACCGAAGACGACGTGCTGCGGCTGCTGGGCGATGCAGGCATCGTGCGGCATCGCGGCAAGATCGAGGCCGTGATCAACAACGCGCAGCGGGCGCTGGAGATGGTGAAGGCGGAAGGCTCGCTGTCGACCTTCTTCTGGCGCCATGCGCCTGCACCCGTGACCGGTGGCGGGCCCGTGTCCGAGACGGCCGAGTCTCGGGCGCTGTCCAAGGAGTTGAAGAAGCTCGGGTGGAAGTTCGTGGGGCCTACGACTGTCTACTCGTTCATGCAGGCCATGGGGTTGGTCAATGACCATGTTTTGGGGTGTGTGGTGAGGGATGAGGTGGAGCGGGCGCGTGCTGCGTTTCGTTTGGGCTGAACGGGCCTTCGCTTTGGTAAGGGCTGGGTTTCGTTTTTGACCCTGCCGGGTGGTATTTTTCTGAGCCCGGGTCTCGGCCCGGCAGCCGACTGCCCTTTCTTGATTCGCCAAGAAAGGTCAGATCAAAGAAGGCGACCGGTACGACTCACACTCATAGGTGACACATCAGTACAAGGACATGGGTAACAGATCCAAGCTTGGCAGCTGGAGCCAACAGCAGCCAAGGAGCGATCACCATGCCCTGGAAGGAGTGCGCACCCATGGACGAGAAACTGCTCTTCATAGCCGACCACCTGCGCGGTGGTGCGCCGCTGAGCGAGCTGTGCAGGCGCTACGGCATCAGCCGCAAGACGGCCTACAAGTGGGTTGAGCGTTACCGCCAACTGGGCATGGATGGATTGCAAGAACGCAGTCGCAGGCCCCACGGGAACAATCAGGCGATCAGCTATGCACAGCGCCGGGCCATCATTGAGCTGCGCACGCAGCAAAGGTCACAGATGGGGCCCAAGAAGCTGCACGCTTTGCTCCTGCAGCGTTGGGGCCCACAGGAGACACCCAGCAAAACCACCATCTACAACGTGCTGAAGGCTGAGGGGCTTGTTTGCAGCAGGCGTGTACGCAGACGCTCGGTGCCTACGGCCCAGCCCTTGCGAACGAGCAAGCAGCCCAATGGGGTGTGGAGTGCAGACTACAAAGGCCAGTTCAAGACAGCCGATGGTCACTGGTGCTATCCATTGACCATCATGGACCACGCCAGCCGCTATTTGCTGGCCGTGCACGTCTACGACAGCCCCAACTACGAGGATGCCAAACGCAGCTTCGAACAGGTGTTTCGGCAATACGGACTGCCCGAGCGCATACGCAGTGACAACGGTCCGCCATTCGCGACTACTGGCGTGGCGGGCCTGTCACGCCTGGCGATATGGTGGATAAGGCTGGGCATCAGGCCGGAGCGCATCGAGAGGGGCAAGCCACAGCAAAACGGTCGCCACGAGCGGATGCACCGCACGCTCAAGCATGCCCTGGGCAAAGAGCCTGCGGCGGACAAAGCGGCATTGCAGATGCAGCTCGATGCCTTTGTGGAGCACTACAACCAGCAGCGCCCGCATGAGGCCTTGCAGCAAAGCATGCCGGCCCAGCATTACAGCGACTCGGCCAGGCCATACCCCTCAAAGCTACCGGAGCTGCAGTACCCGAAGCATTGGGAACGAGTTCGAGTCAGCCACAACGGCCTGATTTACTGGCGAGCGCTGCGGGTCTACATCGGCTACCTGCTGGCGGGGCAGTGGATCGGGATGCAGGAGGTGGCCGCTGGCCAGTGGGATGTGTATCTGGGGCCGGTGCGACTGGGCTGCTTCAACGAAGAGGATGTGCGAGGACCCCAGAAGGACTATGTGAGCTTGAAGTGTTACCCATGTCTGTGAGCTGAGTTGTTACCCATGTCCTTGACACGTACAACCCGAATGTCCGCGACCCTCCGCTTCGCTGCGGGCAACCTGCGTCGGGCCGCCTGCGGGGTTCGCCGCAGAACTCACTGCGCGCTGCGCGCTCCGTTCAAACAACTGCGGCGAGTCAGTTGACGAAGCAGTCCTGTCCTTCGGCAGGACTGCAACCCCGCAGGCGGCCCGACGCAGGCGCTGACATACGGGGGGTGGAGGCGGGCCGTCGTTGCGCTCGGCCTGGTTTTGAAAACATCCAGCTACTACACTTGCGGAAGGCTGAAAGGCCCGGTGTGTCGAAGCATCTTTTCAACAGCGTTTGTGACCCCCAGCGAAAAGTGGGGTTCTGTTGTACCCAGATTTCTGGGGCTGGCGCGTTCGTGCGCGCAAGTAGGAGCCAAGACATGCACCCTCTCATCGCCGCTCAGGCAGCCTCTCCCCAACCACCTCTTCTGCCCACCTGGCAGCAGGCCATGCACGCCTCGCTGGGGCTGGTGCAGAGCACGCTGCAGCAGTTGATCGAACTGATGGTCGACGACCCCGACAGGGACGACAGCGAAGTCGATGTGGACTGCGCCGTGGAGCTGGCGCTGGAGCACATCAAGCGCATGGGTGTCCAGCAGCACGCGGACCGCTATGCCTTCGAGGTGGAGTGGATCAAGGCAACGGCGGCGCTGCGGCTGGCGCAGGGCGCCTTCGGGCGGCCTCAGTCACGCTTTGGCCTGCGGCTCAAGGACGCCATCCAGCAGCTGGAGATGCTGCCGGAGCTGGTGGAGTTCGTGGACCAGGGCGACGACGAGTGATGTGACCTGCACGCCAGCGCCGGATCACGGCGTTGGTGGCGTTGGCGTGCAAGGGAAGATATCTGCGGATATCAGAGCGTCTTGAACACTTCGCGCGCGGCTTCGATGGTCTTGTCGATGTCAGCGTCCGTGTGCGCGGCGCTCACGAAGCCCGCCTCGTACAGGGCGGGCGCAAAGTAGTGGCCGCGCTCCAGCATGCCGTGGAAGAAGCGGTTGAAGCGTGCGCCATCGGTCTTCATGACCTCGGTCCAGGTGCTGGGCAGCTCGGGCAGCAGGTAGAAGCCGAACAGGCCGCCCTGGTGGTCCACGCTGAAGGGCACGCCGGCGGCGTCGGCCTCGGCCTTGAAGCCGGCCATCAGGCGGCCGGTCTTCGCGTGCAGGGCGTCGTGGAAGCCGGGCTCGCTGATCAGCTCCAGCGTCTTGAGTCCGCAGGCCGTGGCGATGGGGTTGCCCGACAGGGTGCCGGCCTGGTAGACCGGGCCCAGGGGCGAGAGCTTTTCCATGATCTCGCGGCGCGCGCCGAAGGCCGCCATGGGCATGCCGCCGCCGATGACCTTGCCCAGCACGGTGATGTCGGGCGCAAAGCCTTCGATGTGCTGGGCGTACAGGCTCTGGGCGCTGCCCAGGGCCACGCGAAAGCCCGTCATCACCTCGTCGTAGACCATCAGCGCGCCATGCTCGCGCGTGAGTTCGCGGATGCGGCGCGTGAAGGGCACGCTGGCGCGCACGAAGTTCATGTTGCCGGCAATGGGCTCCATGATCACGCAGGCGATCTGGTCGCCGAACTGGGCGAAGGCCTCTTCGAGCTGGCCCACGTCGTTGTATTCCAGCACCACGGTGTCCTTGACCACGTCCTGCGGCACGCCGGCCGAGGAGGAGGCGCCGAACGTCGCCAGGCCCGAGCCGGCCTTGACCAGCAGCGCGTCGGCATGGCCGTGGTAGCAGCCGTTGAACTTGATGATCTTGTTGCGGCCCGTGAAGCCGCGCGCCAGGCGCAGCGCGCTCATGCCGGCCTCGGTGCCCGAGCTGACCATGCGCACCATGTCCATGGAGGGCATGAGCGAGAGGATCTTCTCGGCCAGCACGACCTCGCGCTCCGTGGGCGCGCCGAAGGAGAAGCCTTCCAGCGCGGCGGCCTGCACGGCGGCCATCACCTCGGGGTGGCCATGGCCCAGGATCATCGGACCCCAGGAGCCGATGTAGTCGGTGAACTGCTGGGCGTTCTCGTCCCAGAAATGCGCGCCCTGCGCACGGCGCACGAAGCGCGGCGTGCCGCCCACGGCGTTGAAGGCGCGCACGGGTGAATTCACGCCGCCGGGGATCACGGCCTTGGCGCGTTCGAACAGGGGAATATTCAGGTCAGTGGTCATAGTGCAGGAGTCTGCCATGTGCGGGGTACAAGCCAGAGGCGCCAAGCCAAGGGCGCAGCCGCTCAGGGGCGGCCTGCCTCAATGCTTGGTGTCATGGGGCGGCATCACGAAGCCTTCGATGGCCTGGGTGTCGGCGTCGAGCTCGGTGAGCGGCTCGGCGGCCTCGGCGTCTTCGTCCTCGGGTTCGGGCTGAGCCCAGAACATGCGGTCCGGGATGAAGTGGCCCATGCCGGGGCGAAAGCCGCTGTCCAGGCTGCGGTCCAGGTACTCCAGCGCCTCCTGCGTGGCCAGCCCCAGGTCGTTGCCGCTGGCCACCAGGGCCGCCAGCGCGGCCGACAGGGTGTCGCCCGAGCCGGTGAACGTGGCGTCGAACATCTCGTACTTGCTGTTGCCCAGCACGGACTGCGCCGTGGCCAGCACGTTGTCCACGAACTGGTCGGGCAGGGGGATGCCGGTGACCAGCACGTAGGGCACTTCCAGGGCCTCGGCCGCCATGGCGATGTCGCGCGCCGTGGGGCTGCGGCTGTTGCTCCAGTCGGGCAGCAGCCAGCGGCACAGCGTACTGTGGCTTCCAACCAACACCGAGGTTTGCGGCAGCACAAGCTCCTTGAGCGCGTCCATGTACTGGTCGAGCGGGTCTTCCTCCCACCACGACAGGTCCGGCATGTAGCAGACGATGGGGATGTCGGGATAGTCGGAAGCTATCTCGGCGATCGCCGCCAGGTTGCCCGGGCTGCCCACGAAGCCGACCTTGATGGCGGACACGGGTATGTCCTCCAGCACGGCGCGCGCCTGCTCGGCCACGGCCTCGTCGTCAAAGGGAAAATGCTCGAAGATCTTGGCCGAATCGCGTGCGTAGGCACCCGTGACCACGGGCAGCGGATGACCGCCGACCGAGGCGATGGTGGCGATGTCGGCCGACAGGCCACCTGCTCCGCTGGGGTCGCTGGCGTTGAAGACCAGCACGCATACGGGAGCGGTTTCGTCCACCAATTCGGTGTCGGGACTGGGGGAGTTGGAGGGGTTCAATGCCATGGCTCAGCCCAGTTTGCGCCCCGCCAGCGAAGGCCGTGGCGGGTGGTTATGACTAGATACAATCGTTGCATTCTATGTGAAGGCCCTTTAAGCTGTGACCGACCCTAAAACTTGGATGTGCTTGATCTGCGGGTGGATCTATGACGAGGCGCAAGGCTGCCCCGAGCATGGCATCGCACCCCAGACGCGTTGGGATGACGTGCCCATGAATTGGACCTGTCCCGAATGCGGTGCACGTAAAGAAGACTTTGAGATGGTCGAAATCTGAGCGCGGGACCACCCGCGCCGACTCATACATTTCCGGGAGGTTTCTCAGTGACGACATCGGGCGCACCCTTGCGCGTACTCGTGGTGGATGACAGCAATACCATCCGCCGCAGCGCAGAAATCTTCCTCAAACAGGGCGGGCACGAAGTGCTCCTGGCCGACGACGGCTTCGACGCACTGTCCAAAGTCAACGACTATCAGCCCCAGCTGATCTTCTGCGACATCCTCATGCCCAAGCTGGACGGCTACCAGACCTGCGCCATCATCAAGCGCAACGCGCGCTTCTCCGATACGCCCGTGGTCATGCTCTCGTCCAAGGACGGCGTATTCGACAAGGCGCGCGGGCGCATGGTGGGCTGCCAGGACTACCTCACGAAACCCTTCACCAAAGACCAGCTGCTGCAGGCCGTGGAGCAGTTCGGCAAGCAAACCATAGGAGCACTTTGATGCCCATCCGCAAAGTCCTGGTCGTGGACGATTCCAAGACCGAACTGATGTTTCTGTCCGACATGCTGCAAAAGCAGGGACTGCAGGTACGTACGGCCGAGAACGGCGAGGAAGCCCTGCGCAGCCTGGCCGAAGAGCGGCCCGACCTGATCCTGATGGACGTGGTCATGCCCGGCCAGAACGGCTTTCAGCTCACGCGCGCCATCACGCGCGACCCGCTGTACGCGGACCTGCCCATCATCATGTGCACCAGCAAGAACCAGGAAACCGACCGGGTCTGGGGCATGCGCCAGGGCGCGCGTGACTACATCACGAAGCCGGTGGATGCAGGCGAGCTGCAGGCCAAGATCGCGGCGCTGAACTGACGCGGTGCGCTGGCCATGGCGAACCGTGAAGCACTGCGCGATCTGCAATCCCGTCTGGCCGGCCGTCTCCAGGCCGCACGCAGCGAAGGCGTCAAGGTGGCGGCCTGGCTGGCCGTCCAGGCCGGCGGGCGCAACTACCTGATGCCGCTGGGCCAGTCCGGCGAGATCTTTCCCTGGGCCGGCGTACAGCCCGTGCCCTATACAAAGCCCTGGTTCCTGGGCATTGCCAACCTGCGCGGCACCCTGGCCGGGGTGATCGACCTGGCCAGCCTGCTGGGCCATGGCGTGGCGCGCAGCGAACCGGCGCTGGCCGAGTCCAGCCTGCTGGCCTTCAATGCCGCGCTGGAAGTGAACGCCTCCCTGCTGGTGGACCGCCTGCAGGGCCTGCGCAGCGCCGACGCCTTTGTGCGCACCGAGCCCGCGCCCGAGCAATCCCCCGCCTTTTTCGGCCCCGTGCATATCGATGAAGCGGGCCACCGCTGGCAGGAGCTGCAATTGCAGCGCCTGTCCCAAACCTCCGAGTTTCTGAGCATTCGCGCCTGAGTTTCTGAAGGTCGTCCCATGTCATTCTTGCAACGTCTTGCAAATCGCTTCCAACGCAAGCCGGCCGACTCCGGCTCGGGCGCGGACAACAGCATGCTCGGAGACACCGTCTCCCAGGATATGTACGCACTCGATGCGTCCATGACCGTGCAGGGCGCGCCCGACGCCATGCCGGGCGACGCCGGCGCAGTCCTGGACCAGGAAACGGTGGTCCTGCCGCTGCTGGGCCGCGCGCCTGCCGCGCGCCACCAGCGCACGCTGTCCACGCTGCTGGGCGTTTCCGTGCTGGCCCTGGTGCTGGCGGCGGCATGGGCTCTGCGCCAGGCGGACGGCTCGGCGCAGCAGCTGGCCGCCACCGGCCAGGCCCTGATGCAGTCGCAGCGCCTTGCCAAGTCGGTGTCGCAGGCGCTGACCGGCGCGGCACCTTCGTTTGCGGACGTGCAAGACAGTGCGGGCGTGCTGGCGCGCAACGTGCGCGCCCTCACCTCGGGCGATGACTCCATGGGCGTGCGCCCGCTGGGCGGCGCCTACGCCGACGAGCTGGGCCAGATCATGCCGCTGATGGAGCGCGCCGAGCAAAGCGCCAAGGTGGTGATGGAGCAAAAGCAGATCCTGACCCAGGTTGGCGACGCGCTGCGCACCATCAACCGCCAGTCCTCGGACCTGCTGGAGATCGCCGAAACCATCTCCTCGCTCAAGCTGCAGCAGGGCGCCAGCCCCGCCGAGATCTCGGCCGCAGGCCAGCTGGTGATGTTGACCCAGCGTATCGGCAAGTCGGCCAACGAATTCCAGACCGCCGAAGGCGTGAGCCCCGAGGCCGTGTTCCTGCTGGGCAAGGACTTGAACTCGTTCAAGGAAATCTCCGAAAGCCTGCTGGGCGGCAGCAGCGAACTGCGCCTGCCCCCCACGCGCGACGCCCAGACCCGCGAGCAGATCGAGGCACTGATCAAGCTCTACGAAGAGACCCGCACCGAGGCCAGCGCCATTCTGGGCAACCTGCAGGGCCTGGTCTCCGCCCGCGAGGCACAGACTGCCATCAACGCCGACAGCGAACCGCTGCGCCGCCAGCTGGAAGACCTGCAGACCAAGCTGCAAAGCGGCGCCGGCATCGGCTCGCTGCCCATGGGTCTGCTGGCCCTGGCCACCGTGCTGGTGCTGCTGTGCGGTGTGGGTCTGTCCCGCGTGCAGCTGCTCGACAGCCGTCTGCGCCAGGAAGCTGCCGAACGCCGCCAGGAAGAGTCGCGCGTGCAGGAGCATGAAGCCAAGCGCATCAACGACGCCAACCAGGCCGCCATTTTGCGTTTGATGAACGAGTTGCAGTCGGTGGCCGAGGGCGATCTGACGCAGGAAGCCACCGTGACCGAGGACATCACCGGCGCCATCGCCGACTCGGTGAACTACACGGTGGAAGAGTTGCGCGCACTGGTGGGCAGCGTGCAGAACACGGCAACGCGCGTGGCGCAGACCACGGCCGAGGTGGATGCCAACTCCACCGAGCTGCTGGCCGCATCGACCGAACAGCTGCGCGAGATCCGCGAAACCGGCCGCTCCGTGCTGGACATGGCCGGCCGCATCAACGAGGTCTCCACCCAGGCGCAGGAATCTGCCCAGGTGGCGCGCCAGTCGCTGGAAGCTGCGGACCTGGGCCTGAAGGCCGTGCAGAACGCCATCGGCGGCATGAACTCCATCCGCGACCAGATCCAGGAAACCTCCAAGCGCATCAAGCGGCTGGGCGAATCCTCGCAGGAGATCGGCGAAATCACCGAGCTGATTTCCGACATTACCGAGCAGACCAACGTGCTGGCGCTGAACGCCGCCATCCAGGCCGCATCGGCCGGTGAAGCCGGTCGCGGCTTCTCGGTGGTGGCCGAAGAAGTGCAGCGCCTGGCCGAACGCTCGGCCGACGCGACGCGCCAGATCGCGGCGCTGGTGAAGGCGATTCAGACCGACACCCAGGATGCCGTGGCCGCCATGGAGCGCTCCACCCAGGGTGTGGTCGAGGGGGCCCGCCTGTCCGACTCCGCCGGCACCGCGCTGACCGAGATCGACTCCGTGTCGCGCCATCTGGCCGAGCTGATCGAGCTGATCTCCTCGTCCACCTCGCGCGAAGCCGTTCTGGCCAACGACGTGGCCGAGAACATCCAGCACATTTTCGCGGTGACCGAGCAGACGGGCGAAGGCACGCGCACCACGGCACAGCAGGTGCGCGAACTCTCGCACATGGCCGAGGAACTGCGCCAGTCGGTGGCGCGTTTCAAGATTGCCTGACCCGGTCCAACATAGCTATGCACAGGCCCTAGGGGCTTGGGGAACTGTCCATGTCAGTGGTTGACGAATCGCAAACGGGCGCGGCGCAGGCCGCGCACACCGAACAGGACCTGGGCCCGCTGGCCTGGGTGCTCGATGAGCTGCGCAAGTCGCTGGAAGGGGCGAGCAAGGCGGTGGCCCGTTTCGTGCGCGATGCCGATGCGGCACGCGCCTCGGACCTTGAGGAACTTGACACCTCGGCCCTGCGCATCGCCCGCCAGCAACTGCACCAGGCCTGCGGCGCCCTCGAAATGGTGGGCCTGGGCTCTCCGGCCCTGGTGCTGCGCGGCATGGAAAGCGCCGTGCAGCGCTTTGTGCAGCGCCCCGAGCTGTGCACCGACCAGGCTGCCGCCACGCTGGAGCGCGCCAGCTTCGCACTCATCGAATACCTGGAAACCGTGCTGGCCGGCAAGACCGTCTCGGCCGTGGCCCTGTTTCCCCAATACCGTGACACCCAGGCGCTGGCCGGCAATGACAAGGTGCATCCGGCCGACCTGTGGCCTGCCGAGCGCCGCGCGCGCGAGCCCGAGTGGGCGCGCCAGCCCGAGCCGCTGGCCTACGGCCCCGATGCCCGGGCCCTGCTCGACGGCGTGGTGCTGCGCATGGTCAAGAGCGACGACCGCGAGGCCGCCGCCCAGATGCGCGACCTGTGCCTGCGCTTTGCCGTGGGCCAGACCGAGGATGTCACCGCGCGCAGCTTCTGGAAGGTGGCGGCCGGCTTCTTCGACGCGCAGTCGCGCGGGATGATCGTGGTCGACCTGTACGTCAAGCGCATGGCCTCGCGCGTGCTCATGCAGTACGCGGCCATGGCCAAGGGCGACCGCACGCCGCCTGCGCGGCTGCTGCAGGACCTGCTGTTCTTCTGCGCCCAGGCCCGCCCTGCCGAGCAGGCTGGCGCCGCCCTGCAGGCGGTGCGCCAGGCCTACGGCATGCAGGCCCAGCCCCAGGTGGACTACCAGCAGACACGCTTTGGCCGCTACGACCCGGCGGTGCTGGTGCAGGCGCGCAAGCGCATCACCACGGCAGCCGATACCTGGTCCGCCCTTGCCGGCGGCGACCGTGCCCGCACCAAGACCGTGGTGGACCAGTTCGCCCAGGTGGCCGAATCCCTGGTCAAGCTGCACCCGGCCAGCCATGGCCTGGCGCGCATGCTGATCAAGGTGGCCGAAACCGTGGCCCGCATCGGCGAGCCGCCACCGGCCGAACTGGCCATGGAAGTGGCCACCTCCGTGCTCTACCTGCAGGCGGCCTTTGCCACCATGGACATGGGCGACGAGGAACTGGCCGAGCAGTCCGCCAACCTGGTCCAGCGCCTGGAGGAATCCCTGCAGGGCGCGCCCGCGCGTCCGCTGGAGCCCTGGATGGAGGAGCTGTACCGCCAGGCCAGCGACCACCAGACCATGGGCTCGGTCGTGGGCGAGCTGCGTGCCACGCTGGCCGAGGCCGAGCGGCACCTGGACCAGTATTTCCGCAATCCTGCCGATGCCACCGTGCTGGCACCCGTCTCGGGCCAGATGGCGCAGATGCGCGGCGTGCTGTCCGTGCTGGGCCTGGACCAGGCCACGCAGGCCATGCAGCGCATGCGCGAGACCGTGGAACGGCTGGTGCTGGGTGAGATCGACGACGCAGAGCGTCCGCAGGTGTTCGAGAAACTGGGCAACAGCCTGGGCGCCATGGGCTTTCTGATCGACATGCTGAGCTACCAGCGCAGCATGGCGCGCAAGCTCTTCGTCTATGACGAGGCCGAAGGCGGCCTGCGCATCCTCATGGGCCGTCGCGGCCACCGGGCCGATGATGCGGGCAAGGCGCCCGAGCAACTGCCCGCCCTGGATACCGCCGCCGTGCCGCCGCAGCGCGAAGCCGTTGCCGTGGCCCAGCCGCTGCCCGTGCCGCAGGACGCCATCGCCGAGCCGCAATTTGCCGCGCCCTCCACGCCGCCCCCGCCGCCCCCGCCGCCCCCGGCTCCCGTGGACATCGCGACCGAGCCGCTGGCGCAGCCCGCGGCCGCCGAGCAGGACGCGCTGGCCGATGCCGCGGAACTGGCGCAATTCGCCAAGGCCCTCGAAGCGCCGGCCGAGCCGGTCTTCCAGCTGGATCAGTCCCTGGCCGAGCCAGAGCCCGCAGCCGAATCTGCGCCTGAAACCGTCTCTGCATCCGTGTCCGAGCCCGTGCCCGTGCCCCCGCCGGCCGGCCTGTCGGTCTCGGAAGAAGACTCGGACGACGAACTGCTGGGCATCTTCCTGGAAGAGGCCCGCGAGGTGGTGGACAACGGCCTGCAGGCCCTGCGCGCCCTGGCCGACGAGCCGGGCAACCTCAGCGAGCAGACCACGCTGCGCCGCGCCTTCCATACGCTCAAGGGCAGTTCGCGCATGGTGGGCCTGGATGAATTCGGCGAAGCCGGCTGGGCCATGGAGCAGATGCTCAACGCCTGGCTGGCCGAGCAAAAGTCCATGCCCCAGCCCATGCAGGAGCTGGCCAGCGATGCGCTGCGCGCCTTTGGCGCCTGGGCCTCGGCCATAGAGCGCCACCAGGCCGACGCCTGGCAGGCCACGCCTTTCCGCGCTGCGGCCGATGCCATGCGCCTGGAAGGCCTGCGCGCCGACGTGGCCCTGGTGCCGCGCACACCGCGTGCCGAGCCCCTCGCACAGCCCGAACCCGAACTCGAGCCCGCACCCGCACCCGCCGCAATCGAGGAATTCGCGCCCGTGGCCCAGGAGCCGCAGGCAGAACACCTGGATGCGCCCGAGCAGGCCACGCCCGCCCAGCCCGTCCAGCCCTCTGGCGAGCTGGACTTTGCGCTGGACTTCGACCTGCTGGAGCCGGACCCCCAGCCTTCGGCCGCCGCGCCGCAGGAGTCGCTGGAGACACTGACGCCGCAAGCCGCCGAGGCGCCTGCCGAACTGGCCACCGACGCCGTCGAGGAACTGGACTTTGCGGCCTTCGAAGCCGCCATGCGCGACAGCGAGCAGGAGGCCCTGGCCGTCGTCGCGGGCGACCCGCCCGCGCTGCCCGAGGCCGCCGCCATCGAAGCCGAAGCCATCGAAGCCGAAGCCATCGAGGCCGAAGCTGGAACTGAAACTGAAGCACCGCAAGCCGCCGTGCCCCTGGCGCCTTTCGAAGGGCTGGACCTGGATCTGGGCCTGACACCGGCAGCGGCACCCGCCGAAGCGATCGAGATGATCGCGGTGCCAGAAACGGTTGAGGCGGTCGAAGCGGTCGAAGCGCCAGAAACGGTTGAAGCGGTTGAAGCATCCGACGCAGTCGAGCTGGTCAAGGCGCCCGAGGTGCCCGAGGCAGAGACCCCGCAGGCCGAAGAGTCCGGCGACGAGGATCTGTCCGGCATCGACGCCGATGGCTTCAAGATCGTGGATGGCCTGCGCATCAGCGCGCCGCTGTACAACGTCTACCTCAACGAGGCCGACGAATGGTCGCGCCGCCTGGACCTGACGCTGCAGCAATGGGCGACCGAGCCCGGCGAGCCCGTGCCCGACGACGCCGTCGCCTTTGCGCATTCGCTGGCCGGAAGCTCGGCCACCGTGGGCTTCAAGGCCTTGTCGGACCTGGCGCGCCTGCTGGAACATACGCTGACCCATCTGCAGCCGCAGCGCTGTGGCACGCCCGACCAGGTTGCCGCCTGCGTGGCGGCCTCCGACGAAGTGCAGCGCCTGCTGCACCAGTTCGCCGCCGGTTTCCTCAAGACGCCCCAGCCGGGCGTGGAAGAAGCCCTGCAGGCGCTGCTGGCGCTGGACATCGAGGCCGCAGACGCGCCGGACAGCCGCCTGGACGCGCTGGAGCAGCTGGACCAACTGGACCAACTGGAGCCTCAGGACGCCAGCGATGGCACGGACGCCGTGCTCGACGCCGGTGCCCAGGCGCAGACACCGTCGGTGGCGCCCCTGGCCTACTCCATGCGCCCCCTGGTCAACGATGCGCGCCACGAAGCCGAGCTGCAGCGCCGCATCGACGAGGCCATCGCCCATGCCGTGGCCGTGGGCAGCGACCTGGACGATGACATCGATGCGCTGGACGAGGTCGATCCCGACCTGTTCCCCATCTTCGAGGAAGAGGCCATCGAGCTGCTGCCCCGCCTGGGCGCCGCGCTGCGCCGCTGGCATGGCCGGCCCTCGCTGGACGAGGCGCGCCACGAAACCCTGCGCGCCCTGCACACGCTCAAGGGCAGTGCCCGGCTGGCGGGCGCCATGCGCCTGGGCGAGATGGCCCACCGCCTTGAATCTGCCGTGGAGCGGGTCGATGGCGAATCTCCGACCGCCGAGCAGATCGAGCCCTTGCTGGGCAGCTTCGACGCGCTGCAGGCCGGCTTCGACGTGCTGCGCGTGGCCGGTGAGCAGGCGCAGGAAGCGCCGCTGGACCTGGGCGATGAAATCTCCCACGACGAGCCCGCAGCGGCTGCGGCCTCCGACGCATCGGCAGCGGCTGGATCACCGGCGGCTGCGGCCCCTGTGCCAGCGCCTGTCACTGCGCCGCTGCGCGCCGGTGCCCAGCAGACGGTGCGCGTGCGCGCCCAATTGCTGGACCGCCTGATCAGCCAGGCTGGCGAGGTGCTGATTGCGCGCTCGCGTGTCGATGCGCGCCTGGCCCAGGCCCGTGGCTCGTTGGACGAGCTGGCCGGCAACCTGGAGCGCCTGCGCATGCAGCTGCGCGACATCGAGGTCCAGGCCGAGAGCCAGATGCAGTCGCGCCTGGCCCTGTCCAAGGACTCGGCCGTGGGCTTCGACCCGCTGGAGTTCGACCGCTTCACGCGCGTGCAGGAACTCACCCGCATGATGGCCGAGTCGGTCAACGACGTGGCCACCGTGCAGCGCAACCTGCAGCGCGACATGGCTGGCGCCGAGGACGACCTGGTCGCCCAGGGCCGCCAGGCCCGCGAGTTGCAGCGCGACCTGCTGCGCACGCGCATGGTGGAGTTCGACTCCCTGGCCGAGCGCCTGTACGCCGTGGTCCGCCAGACCTCCAAGGAGATGGGCAAGCAGGTGCGGCTGAACATCCTGGGCGGCACCATTGAAATGGACCGGGGCATGCTGGACCGCATGATGCCGGCCTTCGAGCACTTGCTGCGCAACTGCGTGGCCCACGGCATCGAGTCGCCCGAGCAGCGTGCCGCCGCAGGCAAGCCCGCCATGGGAACCATTGAAATCATCCTGAGCCAGGAGCGCAACGACGTGGCGCTGTCGGTGGAGGACGATGGCGCCGGCCTGAACCTGCAGCGCATCCGCGACAAGGCCGTGGCCCAGGGCCTGTGGCCCGAGGACCAGACGCTGACGGAGCAGGACGCCGGCCGCCTGATCTTCGAGCCCGGCTTCACCACGGCCACCGAGGTGACCGGCGTGGCCGGGCGCGGCATCGGCATGGACGTGGTGCGCTCCGAAGTCAACGCGCTGGGCGGCCGCATCGAAACCCACAGCGAGGCGGGCCGGGGCAGTGCCTTCCGCCTCGTGCTGCCGCTGACGACCGCCGTCACCCAGGTGGTCATGCTGCGCGCGGGCCAGTTGCTGGTCGGCGTGCCCGCCAGCCTGGTGGAAATCGTGCGCCGCGCGCCGCTGGAGCTGCTGCAGCAGGCCTATGCCAGCCACAGCTTCGAAGACGGCAGCGAGACCCTGCCTTTCTACTGGGCCGGCGCGCTGTGGCAGTCCTCGCTGCGCAGCGAGGAAACCGTGGGCCGCACCCGGCCCGTGGTCATCCTGCGCAGCGCGGCGCAGCGCATTGCGCTGCACGTGGACGAAGTGCTGGGCAACCAGGAAGTGGTGATCAAGAACCTCGGCCCCCAGCTGGCCCGCCTGCCCGGCCTGACCGGCATGTCGGTGCTGGCCTCGGGCGCCGTGGTGCAGATCTACAACCCCGTGGCGCTGGCCAACGTCTATGGCGACGAGGTGCGCGCCCGGACCGAAGAGGCCGAGCGCGCCGCAGGCCAAGGCGACGGCGAAACCGTGCTGGCCAGCGCAGGGCCGGCCTCGGTGCCGCTGGTGCTGGTGGTGGACGACTCCATCACCGTGCGCCGCGTCACCCAGCGCCTGCTGCAGCGCGAAGGCTACCGCGTGGCCCTGGCGGCCGACGGCCTGCAGGCCATGGAGCGCCTGGCCGAGGAACGCCCGACCCTGGTGCTGTCCGACATCGAGATGCCGCGCATGGACGGCTTCGACCTTCTGCGCAACATCCGCGCCGACGAGGCCCTGCGCGACCTGCCCGTGGTCATGATCACCTCGCGCATCGCCCAGAAGCACCGCGAGATGGCGCGCCAGCTGGGCGCCAACCACTACCTGGGCAAGCCCTACTCGGACGAGGAACTGCTGGGCCTGATCCAGCACTACTCCCTGCAGGGCGGCAGCATCAGCGGCGGCCCGCTGGCGCCGCAGTCGCTGCAGGCGCAGCAGGCGCTGCAGGCGGATAGCGAGCCCCTGGGCGAAGGGGCCTGAAGGCTGGTGGCCTGAACAAAAAAGAGCAGCATCCGCTGCTCTTTTTTTATTCCAGCAGGTTTTTCAGCTGGCCTGCTTGACCACGCCGTAGCGGGCCAGCGTGCGCTCGCGCGCGGCTGCGTGGTCCACCACGGGATGGGGGTAGTCCGTGCCCAGCACCACGCCGGCCTCGGCCAGCTCCAGCGGCCGGGCCTGCCAGGGCGCGTGGCGCAGCGCGGCGGGCAGGCGGGCCAGCTCGGGCACGTAGCGCTCGATGAAGCGCGCGTCGGCATCGAACTTCTGGCTTTGCGTGACGGGGTTGAAGATGCGGAACCAGGGCTGGGCGTCGCAGCCCGTGGAGGCCGCCCACTGCCAGCCGCCGTTGTTGGCCGCCAGGTCGAAGTCGTTGAGCTGGCGCGCAAACCAGGCCTCGCCCCGGCGCCAGTCTATGCCCAGATCCTTGACCAGGAAGCTGGCCGCCACCATGCGCAGCCGGTTGTGCATATAGCCCGTGGTGTTGAGCTGGCGCATGGCGGCATCGACCAGCGGATAGCCGGTGCGGCCCTCGCACCAGGCGGCGTACAGCGCGTCGGCCTCGGGGCCGGTATCCCACACGATGGCGTCGTAGGCGGGCTTGAAGCTGGCGTGCACCACGTGCGGATGGTGGGCCAGGATCTGGAAATAGAAGTCGCGCCAGATCAGCTCGGACAGCCAGGTGGCGGCGCCCTCGGCATCATGGGGCTGGCTCTGCGTCTGCTCCCAGGCCAGCCTTGCCAGGCGGCGGATGGAGACCGTGCCAAAGCGCAGGTGCACGCTCAGGTAGCTGGGTCCCTTGACGGCGGGAAAGTCGCGCGCCTGCTTGTAGCGCGGCAGGCGCGGCAGAAAGTCGGCCAGCAGTTCCTCGGCGCCAGCGCAGCCCGTGGGAAGGCGCAGGCCGTCCAGCGTGCCGGCTTCGAAGCCCAGGTCGGCTGCGGTGGGCACGGGGCGGCGTTCGCCTTCGGGGCGCGGGGCCAGGCGCTCGGGCAGGTCGCGCTCGCTGGGATAGGCGGACAGGAAGAAGGGTGTGATCTGGCGCAGCCAGGCGTTCTTGTACGGGGTGAACACCGAGAACGGCGCGCCGGCCTGGGTCAGCACCTCGTCGCGCGCAAAGACCATGTGGTCCTTGAAGCTGTGCAGGGCCACGCCCTCGGCGGCCAGGGCCTGGCGCACGCGGGTGTCGCGGGCCAGGGCGTCGGGCTCGTCGTCCCAGTTGCAGAACACGGCCTGGGCGCCGAGCTGCCGGGCCAGGTCCGGGATCTGCTCTGCGGGCTGGCCGCGGCGCACGATGAGGCCGGTGTCGGCGCGGCCCGAGGCCTGGCGCAGCGCATCGTCCAGCCCGCTCAGGCTCTGGCAGATGAACTCCACGCGCCGGTCTGCACAGGGCAGGGGGGCGAGGATGTCGTCGTCGAAGATGAACACGCAATGCACCTGCCTGCACTGGCGCAGCGCGTGGTAGAGAGCGGCATGGTCGGCCAGGCGCAGGTCGCGCCGCAGCCAGACCAAGCCCACAGGGTAAGAAGGTGGCATGGATCGCCGGTAAAATCCGTGGTTATGTCTGCTGAAACTGCGCCTATCAATCTGACGCACCACTTCCTGATTGCCATGCCTGGCCTGGAAGACGAAGCGTTCTCGCGCAGTGTGATCTACCTGTGCGAACACAGCGAGCGCGGTGCGCTCGGTCTGATTATCAACAAGCCCTCGCAGCTTACGCTGGAAGGCTTGCTGGAAAAGGTGGATCTGGCCCTGGGCCGCGAGGACCTTCGCGGCAACCGTGTCTTCAACGGCGGGCCCGTGCAGACCGATCGCGGCTTTGTGCTGCACGATCCCATGGTCATCGAAGGCGCGCCCGACGACGAGTCCGCCTACGCCTCGACCATGACCATCCCCGGCGGCCTGGAGATGACCACCTCCAAGGACGTGCTCGAAGCCCTGTCCGACGGCGCAGGCCCCAAGCGCCTGCTGGTCACCCTGGGCTACGCGTCCTGGGGCGAGGGGCAGCTGGAGTCGGAGCTGGCCGAAAACGCCTGGCTCACGGTGGGCGCCGACGCCAACGTCATCTTCGACACCCCGGTCGACGACCGCTATGACCGCGCCCTGGGCCTGCTGGGCCTGCAGCGCTGGATGATCTCGCCCGAGGCGGGGCGCGCATGAGCCTGCCCGCTCCCGAGTCCCAGGCAGCAGCGGCAGCCGGCACGGCCGTGCCGCCCACCGTTCCCTCCCATTTCCAGAGTTTCGTGGCCTTCGACTTCGGGGCCAAGCGCACGGGCTGCGCCGTGGGCACGCGCATGCTGCGCTCGGCCAACCCGCTGCCCACCATCCGCGCCGAGGCCGGCGAGGCCCGCCTGGCCCAGGCCGGCGAGCGCATCAAGGAGTGGCAGCCCGATGCGCTGGTCATCGGCGTGCCCTACCACCCCGACGGCAATGCGCACGAGAACACGGCGCGGGCGAAGAAATTCGGCCGCCAGCTCAAGAGCCGCTTCGGCCTGCCTGTCTACGAGGTGGACGAGCGCTACAGCACCACCGAGGCCCTGGCCGGTGGCGCAAGGGATGCCGATGCGGCCTCGGCCTGCATCATTCTTGAACAGTTTTTGAGGAGTCTTCCATGAGTGAAACCATTGCGGGAGCCGGCAGCCTGGTGCTGGACGCCGAGGCCCTGTACCGCGAACTGCTGCGCGGCGTGCGCAGCCTCATGGGGCCTGAAACCCGCCTGGCCGGCATCACCTCGGGCGGCGCCTGGCTGGTGGAGCGGCTGCACAAGGACCTGAACCTGCCCGGCAACCCCAGCGTGCTGTCCTCGGCCCTGCACCGCGACGACTTCGCGCAGCGCGGCATGGCCACCAGCGCCCAGACGCAGATCGACTTTGACGTCAACGGCGCCGACATCCTGGTGCTGGACGACGTGCTCTACACCGGCCGCACCGTGCGCGCCGTGCTCAACGAACTCTATGACTACGGCCGCCCGGCCTGCGTGCGCCTGGCGGTGCTGGTGGACCGGGGCGGGCGCGAGTTGCCCTTCCAGGCCGACTTTGCCGCCGCGCGCATCGCGCTGCCGGCCGACCGCCTGCTGTCGCTGGCGCGCGATGACGCCGGCGTCTTCCAATTCCGCATCCAAGAGGCCTGACCGTGCTGTACAAGCGCAATCCCCAGCTCAACAAGAACGGCGAACTGATCCACCTGCTGTCCACCGAAGGACTGTCCAAGGACATCCTCACCCACATCCTGGACACGGCGGCCAACTTCGTCAGCGTCAATGACCGCGAGGTCAAGAAGGTGCCGCTGCTGCGCGGCAAGAGCGTGTTCAACCTGTTCTTCGAGAACAGCACGCGCACGCGCACCACGTTCGAGATCGCGGCCAAGCGCCTGTCGGCCGACGTGTTCAACCTGGACATCGCGCGCAGCTCGGCCAGCAAGGGCGAGTCGTTGCTGGACACCATCGCCAACCTCTCGGCCATGGCCGCCGACATCTTCGTCGTGCGCCACAGCGAGTCGGGTGCGCCCTACCTCATCGCCCAGCATGTGGCGCCCCATGTCCACGTGGTCAATGCCGGCGACGGCCGCCACGCCCACCCCACGCAGGGGCTGCTGGACATGTACACCATCCGCCACTACAAGAAGGACTTCGCCAACCTGCGCGTGGCCATCGTGGGCGATGTGCTGCACTCGCGCGTGGCGCGCTCCGACATCCATGCGCTGACCACGCTGGGCGCGGCCGAAGTGCGCGTCGTCGGCCCGCGCACCCTGGTGCCGCCGGACCTGGCGCAGATGGGCGTGCGCGTCTTCCACACGCTGGAAGAGGGCATCCGGGACTGCGACGTGATCATCATGCTGCGCCTGCAGAACGAGCGCATGAGCGGCGCCCTGCTGCCGTCCAGCCAGGAATACTTCAAGAGCTTCGGCCTCACGGCCGAGAAGCTGCGCCTGGCCAAGCCGGACGCCATCGTCATGCACCCGGGCCCCATCAACCGCGGCGTGGAGATCGACTCCGAAGTGGTCGATGGCCCGCAGGCCGTGATCCTGTCGCAGGTGTCCTTCGGCATCGCGGTCCGCATGGCCGTCATGTCCATCGTCGCCGGCAACGAGGCTTGAAATGAAGCACCCCCTGAGCGACTGCGTCGCTTCCCCCTCTCTCGCTACGCGGGAGGGGGGCGTACGGGCAGCCGGCGACGCCCTCGCTGCAGGGCGGCCTTTGCTCGGCGTCCCTGAGATGGGCCGTGCTTTTTCCATGCCCGGTGTCCTGGACTGAGTCCAGGCGCTTTTTGTGAATGCAAATGTTTTTGATCGCCGCAGGCCGCAGCCCATGCGCCGCCTGCGGTCTACGGGGTAGCAAACCATGAAGATACTCATCCGCAACGGCCGAGTGATGGACCCGGCACGGGGCCTGGACCAGCAGGCCGACGTGGCCATCGATGGCGGCAAGGTGCTGGCCATCGGCAAGGCGCCCGAGGGATTTGCCGCAGAACGCGAGATCGATGCGGCCGGCTGCTGGGTGCTGCCGGGCCTGGTCGATCTGGCCGTGCGCCTGCGCGAGCCCGGCCACGAGCACGAAGGCATGCTGCAGTCCGAGATGGCTGCATCGGTGGCCGGTGGCGTGACCAGCCTGGTCTGCCCGCCCGACACCGACCCCGTGCTCGACGAGCAGGGCCTGGTGGAGATGCTCAAGTTCCGCGCCGAGAAGCTGCACCAGTCGCGCCTGTTCCCGCTGGGCGCGCTGACGCTGGGCCTCAAGGGCGAAGTGCTGACCGAGATGGCCGAGCTGACCGAGTCCGGCTGCATCGGCTTCAGCCAGGCCGAAGTGCCCATGACCAGCACCCAGACCCTGCAGCGCGCGCTGGCGTATGCGGCCACCTACGGCTACACCGTGTGGCTGCGCCCGCAGGAGCTGTACCTGGGCAAGGGCGTGGCCGCCAGCGGCCCGCTGGCCACGCGCATGGGCCTGTCCGGCGTGCCCGTGGCGGCCGAGACGATTGCCCTGCACACCATCTTCGAGCTGATGCGCGGCACCCAGGCGCGCGTGCACCTGTGCCGCCTGTCCAGCGCCGCAGGCGTGGAACTGGTGCGCCGTGCCAAGGCCGAAGGCCTGCAGGTCACGGCCGATGTGTCCATCAACTCGCTGCACCTGACCGATACCGATATCGGCTACTTCGACAGCAGCGCGCGCGTCACGCCCCCGCTGCGCCAGCAACGCGACCGCGATGCGCTGTCTGCCGCGCTGGCCGATGGCACCATCGACGCCCTGGTCTCCGACCACACGCCCGTCGATGAAGACGCCAAGGTCCTGCCCTTTGCCGAGGCCGAGCCCGGCGCCACGGGCGTGGAGCTGCTGCTGTCGCTGGCCGTCAAGTGGGCGCAGGAAAGCGGTGTGCCCCTGAGCCGCGCACTGGCCGCGATCACGGCATCGCCCGTGCAGGTGCTGGGATCGGCGCTGGGCGAGCTGCAGGAGCAACTGGGCCGTCTGGCCGAGGGCGGCGTGGCCGACCTGTGCATCGTCGATCCGCAGGCGGCCTGGACCGTGAAGCCCCAGGAACTGGCCAGCCAGGGCAAGAGCACGCCCTTCGGCGGCTACGAGCTGCCGGCCCGTGTGCGCTGCACGCTGGTCGATGGCCGCGTGGCATTCGAACGCCGCTGAACATGAGCCGTCTGCGCAGGGGAGGGCGCGCCACGCTGCGCGCAGCGCGCCTGTTCGGCCATGTGTGCAAGGGCCTGTGGATCGTGGCCCTGCGCTTTCCGCAGCTGCCCGAGGCGCGCCAGCACGCCCATGTGCAGGCCTGGGCCCTGCAGTTGCTGGCCCATGCGGGCGTGCGCCTGGAGATCCAGGGCGAGCCGCCGCGCCAGGGCCCCATGCTCATGGTCAGCAACCATATTTCCTGGCTCGACATTCCCGTGCTGCATGCGGCGCGGCACTGCCGCTTCATCTCCAAGTCCGACGTCAAGGGCTGGCCGCTGATCGGCACGCTGGCCACGGCGGCGGGCACGCTGTACATCGAGCGCACCTCGCGCCGCGATGCCCGGCGCATGGTGCAGAGCATGGAGGAATCCCTGCAGCGCCGCGAGATCCTGGCCATCTTCCCCGAAGGCACGACGGGCGACGGCCGCAAGCTGCTGCCCTTTCATGCCAACCTGCTGCAGGCGGCCGTGCAGATCGATGCGCCCGTGCTGCCCGTGGGCCTGCGCTTCATCGACGGCGCCACAGGGCAGATCAGCCATGCACCCAGCTACGAGGGCGACGAAACCCTGCTGGGCTCCATCTGGCGCACGCTGTGCGCCGACGACCTGGTGGCCGTCGTCCACTATGGGCAGCCGCAGACGGCCGAAGGCCGTGACCGCCGCGTCTGGGCCCAGGACCTGCATGCCGAGGTGGACCGGCTGCGCCAGGCCTGAACGCTGCCAGCGATATGACAGACACCCTCACGCTCCGGCCCTCGCGGCCTGATGACCTTCCCGCCCTGAACGCCGTTCTCTGGGCCACCTACGACAGCACCTGGAAGCCCCAGCTGACGGCGGACAAGCATGCGCAGTTCTGTGCCTCCGGCAAGACCGCGCAGTACGTGCAGTCGCGCGGCCACCTGTTCTGGGTGGCCGAATGCGATGGCGTGGTCGCCGGCTTCGTGGACTGGGTGGATGACTTCATCGGCGCCCTGCATGTGCTGCCGGCCTGGCAGGGGCGCGGCGTGGGCCGTGCGCTGCTGGCCCATGCCGAGCAGGCTCTGCGCGCCGACGGCCGCGCCCAGGTGCGCCTGGAGACCGACAGCTTCAACACCCAGGCCCTGGGCTTTTACACGGCACAGGGCTACGCCACGCTGGACACCTATCCCGACGAGGAATGGGACTGCGGCCTGACCACGGTGCTCATGGGCAAGCCGCTGGCCTGAAAGGCCAGGGCGGAGCAGGCCCGCCCTCAGTTGCTGTAGGGCTGTCGCTCCAGCACCAGGTTGGCGAAGTCCTCCACCAGGTCGGCGCCCAGTTCCTCGATGGCGTCGTCTTCCTCGTCGAAGGCCCAGAGCACGCGGATGTCCGTGCCCTTGCTGCCTGCATGGTCGAGCAGCTCGAACAGCGAGCGCAGCCCCATGGTCGATGCGCTGTTGATGTACTGCAGCTTCACCTCGGCCACGAAGCGTGCGGGCTGGCTGGCCTCGAAGTACTGGCCCAGCATGGCCAGCAGGGGGTTGAAGAAGGGCAGGGGGTTTTCGGGATAGCACTCGCCTTCGATGCGCAAAAGCTGCTCGGCCGGCGAGAAGACCACTTCGGGCGTGACGGAAGTGCGTTCGGATTTCAGTGCTTGCATGGCGGCGTCATTCGGATTCGGGAAGGGGTCCCGGCGCTCAGATCAGCGCCTTGACGTGGAACACGGCATGGGGCGCGGTATCTGCGGCGTCCTCTCCCGTGGCGATGTGGTACTGCAGCGGTGCCGAGGCGTCGCGCGCAATGGTCAGCCAGCCCAGGCCCGCGCCGCGGCTGATGTCATCGCTGGCGCCGTGGTCGGTGTTGTGCAGCTGGGCCTTGTAGGCGGCCTTGATTTCGGGGTGGCTCATGGCGCGCACGGCATCCAGCTTGGCGGCCAGGCGCGGCACATGTTCGCGGCGCACGGCGTTGCTGCAGGCAATCCAGAAGCGCGCCTGTGCCTGATCGGCCTCCGCGTCCGGGGCACCGGCCGGTGCATCGATGCGGCCCACGCCGATGGCGCCCTGCGCCACGGGTTCGCCGAGTGCCTGGCTGGCTCCGGCGTCAGAGGCAGGCAGCGGCGCCGCGTAGTGCAGCACGTTCTGCGCCATTTCGATGAAGGTGGAAAACAGCTTGCGCTTGGCGCTGCTGGATCCGTCCTCGCTGGCCAGCCGGCACTTGAGCGTGTCGGCCGCCGCCTGGATCACGTTGGGGTTGAAGGTGCCCGCGTAGTACAGCAGCAGGCCGTTGTGCTCGGCCTGGGCGCGCAGGTGCGCGAATTCGGACGGGCTCATGGCTGCAGGGCCTGGTTGCGCCACACCAGCAGCGAGACATCGTCGCGGCGGCGCTGCGTGCCCTGCCACTGGGCAAAGGCCTGCCGGAATTCGGCGCATGCCTGGGCGGCGGGGCGGTCGTGCTGCTCGTGCAGGAAGCGCGCCAGGCGCTTTCTGCCGTGGGCGATCTGGCGCGGGCCGCCCAATTGGTCGATGACGCCATCGGTGGCCACCATCAGCAGCGAGCCGGGCGCGACCTCCAGCTCCTGCGTGCTCCAGGCCGCGTCGTCGGGCGTGGTCGCATAGCCTATGCCCAGCTTGTCGCCGGCATGGATCTGCACCTGGGCCGCCTCCTGCGCGCCGGGCGGCGCCACCAGCAGGTCCAGCCGGGCCGAGGCAAAGCGCAGTTGCGTGCCGCAGGGCGACTGCAGGAACAGCGCGGCGTCCAGGCCGTCGCTGGAGGATTTTTCGGCGGGCAGGCCATCGGCGGGCGCTGCCGGTGCGCCCCAGGCGGGCTGGACGTCGCGGCTGCGCTGCTGCAGCACGCGCTTGATGTAGCGGTTCATCTGGCCCAGCAGGGCGCCGGGGTCGATGACGGCGCCGGTGCCGGTGCCGATACCTGCAGGCGCCACGGCCTGTTCGAGAAAGGACAGCGCAATCAGCGTCATGAAGGCGCCCGGCACGCCGTGGCCCGTGCAGTCGAACATGCAGCCCAGCAGGCCCTGCGGTGTGGCGCGGAAGAAATACGCATCGCCGCCCACCACGTCGCGCGGCTCCCACAGCAGGCCGTGGTCGGCCAGCTGGCTGGCGAGCACGCGGTCGGATTCGACCAGGTGCGAGCGCTGGATCAGGCTGGCGTAGTCGATGCTGGCCATGAGCTGGCGCGTCTTGTCGGCCTCGATGTCGGACATGGCGGCCATCAGCGCGTGGCCCGTGCCTATGCCTGCGTAGCGGCCTTCCTCCACGGTGATGAAGCCGTCCTTGAGCACGCGGCTGCCGCTGGCCAGCGCCTGCTGCACCAGCTGGTCGATGGGCAGGCCGGCCGCCACCACCATGGGCGCAGTGTCGGTGAATACCAGGCAGCTGCGGCGGCCGAACACGTCGCGCGCAAAGGGCCGCGCGTACTGCTCCATGAAGCGCTGGCGGTTGATCAGGCCCAGCGGCCGGTCATCGGCCACCACGGCCAGGGTTTCGAGCAGGGGCTGCTCGCTGAACAGCCGGTGCACATCCTCGTTGCTGGCCTCGGGGGGGATCGGTGCCGTGGGCTGGCTGAGCTGGCCTGCACGGGCCACAAGGCGCGGCGCGGCGGGCGCCGGGGCCAGCGCGGGAACGGGTGCAGGGTCAGGTAGCTGATCCGCTGCAGGGTGCTGCGTGGAGGAGGGGTCCAGAGCAAACATGGGGTGGCCTTGAATTGTCACAAGATGTGACTGATTCTGGGTTCCACCCGTGACCGTCGAATGACAAAGCCCGGACGGCGCGGCGGACGCCGCTGGTTCAGGCTGCAGCGGACTGCGGGGCGCCCTGTGTTTCTCGCGGGAAGGCGACCACGTGATTCATGTCGAGCCGGATTCCCACCCACTCGCCCACGGCATGGTCGTGGTGGCTGGGCACATGGGCCATCACGCTGTGGCCGCTGGCCAGCTCCAGCGTGTAGAGGAACTCCGAGCCGCGAAACGCCTTGCGCAGGATGCGTGCCTGCACGGGCGAGGCATCGTCGTGCACCACATCGTCGGCGCGCAGCAGCACATCGCATTCGCCCCCCGGAAACTGCGCAGGCAGCGGGCAGGTGGCCGGATCGACCAGATCGCCCAGCGCCGTGCGCGCCACCACGCCGCCGGCCCCCGACTGCGCCAGCGTGGCCGGCACGAAGACGCCGTGGCCGATGAAGTCCGCCACGAAGCGCGTGGCAGGGCGGTGGTACAGCGAATAGGCATCGTCCCACTGCTGCAGCTGCCCCTGGTGGACCACGCCGATCATGTCGCCAATGGCAAAGGCCTCCAGCTGGTCGTGCGTGACGAACAGGGCCGTGGCGCCTGCGGCCTTGAGGATGCCGCGCACCTCATGCGCCAGGCGCTCGCGCAGGTCCACGTCGAGGTTGGAGAAGGGCTCGTCCAGCAGCATCAGCTGCGGGCTGGGCGCCAGCGCGCGGGCCAGCGCCACGCGCTGCTGCTGGCCGCCCGACAGCTCGTGCGGAAACCTCCCTGCACTGCCGGCCAGGCCCACCAGCTCCAGCACCTCGGCCACGCGCTCGGCCTGGCGTGCCTTGGGAAGATGGTGGATGCCGAAGGCCACGTTGCGGCCCACGTTCAGATGGGGGAACAGCGCATAGTCCTGGAACACCATGCCGATGCGCCGCTGCTCGGGAGGGAGCGAGAAATCCGCGCTGCCCACGAGCTGGCCGTCGATGCGGATCTCGCCGCCGCTCACGGGCTCCAGGCCCGCCACGGCACGCAGCAGCGTGGTCTTGCCGCAGCCCGAGGGGCCGATGAGCACGCCGATGTCGCCAGCGGCCAGATTCAGCGTGACGCCCTGCACGGCGGGCCTGTCGCGGCCCGGGTAGCGCACCTCGAGTTGGGAGACGGTCAAAAACATGCGGCGATTGTAGAACCGCGCAAATGAATAGAATTCGCATTTGCATTGGCGGGCCAGGGGCATGCCCGGAGCCCGCCGACTCCAGCAGCCTGCAGGCACGTCCGGTCTCGGCGGCACATCGGCCCACAGGCCGGCGGCAGCCGCAGATCCCGGCCCGTTCCATAGCCCGGCAGCCAGATCCTCCCCCTCATCCTCTAGCCGAGACCTCCGCTTTGCGCCGTCTGTCGTCCGTACTCCGCTCCCTTCCCCTGCTCCTGCTGGCCCTGGTGCTGATGCTGCCCGTGCTGGCCGTGCTCGGCTCCTGGCTGCCCGTGGGGCAGGGCGATGCCCTGGCCGGCTCCATCCTGCGCGAGATGGCGGCCACCGTGCTGCCCGGCTACCTGTGGACCACGGTCTGGCTGGGCCTGCTGGTGGCGCTGGGCGCGGCCATCGTGGGCACGGGCACGGCGGCGGCCGTGACGCTGTTCGACTTCCGGGGCCGGCGCCAGCTCGAATGGCTGCTGCTGCTGCCGCTGGCCATGCCGGCCTATGTCACGGCCTATGCCTATACCGACTTCCTGCAGTTCAGCGGTCCGCTGCAGACCTGGATGCGCGACACCTATGGCCTGGAAGGCCGTCTCCTGCCCGAGGTGCGCAGCCTCGGCGGCGCGGTCTGGGTCTTCATCTTCTCGCTCTACCCGTATGTCTACCTGCTGGCGCGCACGGCGCTGGGCGAGCGCGCCGCGCACCTGATGGAGGCCGCGCGCCTGATGGGCGCGCCGCTGTCGCGGCGCATCTGGTCGGTGGCGCTGCCGCTGGCGCGCCCGGCCGTGGCCGCTGGCGTGGCCCTGGTGGTGATGGAGACGCTGGCCGACTTCGGCGTGGTCAGCTACTTCGGCATACAGACCTTCACCACGGGCATCTACAAGGCCTGGCTGTCCATGGACAACCGCATTGCAGCCGCGCAGCTGGCCACCTTCCTGCTGGTGCTGGTCGTGCTGCTGCTGCAGCTGGAGCTGCGCGCCCAGCGGCGCATGCGCTTCGTCACCGGCAGCACGGGCCGCGCCAGCTCGGCCGAGGCGCAGCCGCTGCGCCTGCGCGGCTGGCGCTGCGCGCTGGCCTGGCTGGTGTGCCTGCTGCCCGTGCTCATGGGCTTTGTCGCGCCCGTGTTCTTCATGCTGCGCCCGCTGGCGGCCGACTGGTCGGTGCTGCCCTGGGACCGCTTCCTCGACTGGGCGCTCAACAGCGTGCGCCTGGGCACCATCACCTCGGTGCTGGCCGTCATCATCGCCGTGGCCCTGGCGTTTGCCGTGCGCCGCCACAAGGAGTCGGCCGTCACGCGCGGCGTGGTGCAACTGGCCAGCCTGGGCTATGCGGTGCCGGGCGCCGTCGTCGTCGTCGGCCTGCTGCTGCCCGTGGGCTGGGTGCAGCAGGTGCGGCCCGAATGGGGCTTTGCCGGCCTGGTCACGGCCACCGCCGTGGGCATTGTCTGGGCCTACCTGGTGCGCTTTTGCGCCGTGGCCCTGCAGTCCATGCAAAGCGGCTATGCGCGCATCGCGCCCAGCCTGGACGACTCGGCCCGCATGCTGGGCACGGGCGCCTGGGGCATGCTGTCGCGCGTGCACTGGCCGCTGCTCAGGCGCTCCACGGCGGCGGCGGCGCTGCTGGTCTTCGTCGATGTGATGAAGGAGCTGCCCGCCACCATGGTGCTGCGCCCCTTCAACAGCGACACCCTGGCCGTCGTGGCCTACCAGCTCGCGCGCGACGAACGCCTGGGCGAGGCCGCCCTGCCGTCGCTGGCCCTGGTGCTGGTGGGCCTGATCCCCGTGATCATGCTCAGCCGCACGCTGCGCGCCGAGCGCCCGGGCACGGCCCGCTGAGCCTGCGCTGCCGGGTGCTGCAAAGCGCGGCCCGGCAAACCCCGCTACGCTCGCGCCATGCACGCCAGAGTCCTGCGCTATCTCGACGAAGTGGTCCGCCGCGGTTCCATCCGCAAGGCGGCCGAACATCTGCACGTGGCCCCCACGGCCGTCAACCGCCAGATCCTCGACCTGGAGGCCGAGCTGGGCACGCCCCTGTTCGAGCGCATCCACAAGCGCCTGCGCCTCACCCCGACGGGCGAGATGGTGCTGGCCCATGTGCGCGCCACGCTGCGCGAGCATGCGGCGCTGCGCGAGCGCATTGCCGAACTGCAGGGCGCGCGCAGCGGCGAGATCACCGTGGCCGCGACCACGGGGCTGGCCGGCTCGCTGCTGCCCTCGCTGGTGCATGAATTCCGCCAGCGCCACCCGGGCATCGTGGTGCGCATCATCGACCTGCCCCTGAGCGACATCGCGGCCGCCGTGGAAGGCGGCGACGCCGACCTGGGCCTGGCCTACGACCTGTCCGAACGCCCCGCGCTGCGCGCGCTGGCCACCAGCGAATGGCAGATCGGCGCCATCGTGCCGCCCCGGCATGCGCTGGCGCGCCAATCGTCCGTGCTGCTCAGCGAGTGCATAGGCCATCCGCTCATCCTGCCCGCGCCGCCGCTGTCCATCCGCAGCCTGCTGGACGAAGCCTTTGCGCGCAACGCCATCGAGGTCACGCCGGTGGCCGAGTCCACCTCCATGGCGCTGATCCAGCGCCTGGTCATGCTGGGCGAGGGCATTGCCCTGCTCAATCCGCTGGACGTGATGGAGGAGCGCAGCCGCAATGCCCTGGTCTTCGTGCCTTTGCGCGATGCGCATCTGCGGCGGCAGACGCTGGTGCTGACCGGCCGGGCAAGGGGGCAGTTGAGCGCGGCGGGGGAGCTGATGGCCCAGTCCATCGGCCAGGCGCTGGCAAGGCTGTTTGCCGGGGGGCGGTGAGTCTTTGGCACTGTCCACTTTTTGTGGACACATCGGGCGGAATTCAGCGCTATCGGCAATGGCTTGTCCTTCCTAGACTGGCGGCTTTTCCATTTCGAAGAAGAGAACGCCATGACCTTGATCGCACTGAACGCCGATGTACTCGTCACCATGGATGCGCAGCGCCGCGAGATCCGCGACGGCGCCCTGGTGGCCGACGGCCCGGCCGTGCAATGGGTGGGCGCCACGGCCGAGCTGCCGCCGCAGTACCGCCGCATGGTGGACGACGGCACGGCCCAGGTGCTGGACATGCGCGGCCGCGTGGTCATGCCGGGCCTGGTCAACACGCACCACCACATGTACCAGAGCCTCACGCGCGCCGTTCCGGCCGCGCAGGATGCGGAGCTGTTCTCGTGGCTCACCAACCTGTACATGCTGTGGTCGCACCTCACGCCGGAGATGATCCACGTCTCCACCCAGACCGCCATGGCCGAGCTGATGCTGTCGGGCTGCACCACCACCAGCGACCACCTGTACCTGTATCCGAATGGCGCTCGGCTGGACGACTCCATCGCCGCGGCGCAGCAGATGGGCATGCGCTTTCATGCGGCGCGCGGCTCCATGAGCCTGGGCCGCAGCAAGGGCGGCCTGCCGCCCGACGCGGTGGTGGAGGAAGAGGAAGCCATCCTGCGCGACAGCCTGCGCCTGATCCAGCAGTACCACGACAGCGCACGCCACTCCATGCTGCGCGTGGTGCTGGCGCCGTGCTCGCCGTTCTCGGTGACGCGCGAGCTGATGCGCGAGTCCGCCGTGCTGGCGCGTGCGCACGGCGTGTCGCTGCACACCCACTTGGCCGAGAACGACAACGACGTCGCCTTCTCGCGCGAGAAATTCGGCCTCACTCCCGCGCAGTACGCCGAAAGCCTGGGCTGGGTCGGCCCCGATGTCTGGCATGCCCACTGCGTCAAGCTCGATGCCGAGGGCATTGCGCTGTTCGCGCGCACGGGCACGGGCGTGGCGCATTGCCCGTGCTCCAACATGCGCCTGGCCTCGGGCATTGCACCCGTGCGCACCATGCGCGATGCGGGCGTGCCCGTGGGCCTGGGCGTGGACGGCAGCGCCTCCAACGACGGCGCCCACATGCTGGGCGAGGCGCGCCAGGCCCTGCTGCTGCAGCGCGTGGGCCACGGCCCTGCCGCCATGGGCGCGCGCGAGGCGCTGGAGATCGCCACGCTGGGCGGCGCGCGCGTGCTGGGGCGCGACGACATCGGCGCGCTGGCGCCGGGCATGTCGGCCGACTTCGTGGCCTTCGACATGTCGGGCGTGGGCTACGCGGGCGCAGGCCATGACCCTGTGGCCGCGCTGGTGTTCTGCACGCCCACCGACGTGTCCACCAGCGTCATCAACGGCCGCGTCGTGGTCCGCGACGGCCACCTGCTCACGGCCGACCTGCCGCGCGTGCTGACACGCCACCGCGAACTGGCCCGCACGCTGTTCGAGCGCGCAGCGGGCCACTGACATATCCCTGCAGCGCGGCAGGCCGGCACCCAGGCCATCGCGGGTGCTGGCCTGCCGCGCTGCGCCATTCCCCCGAAGCATCTCCAGGAGGCTCGAAGACCCGGACAGCACTTTCAGGACCCCCACCCTTTTCCGGCACCACCGCCCCGACATACATACAAGCGCCTCTGAAGAGGCCAACGGCCAGGACACAAGGAGACAAGACAATGGAACAACTGCTTTACAAGGTGGAAGACCGTCCGCCAATGCTCATCACCACGGTCCTTCTGTCGCTGCAGCACCTGCTGGCGGCGCTGGGCGGCATCATCGCCGTGCCCCTGGTCTTCGGCGGGGCGCTCAAGCTGCCGGCCGACCAGATCGTGGCGCTGGTGAATGCAGCGCTGCTGGGTTCGGGCGTGGTCACCATCGTCCAGTGCAGGGGGGTGGGGCCCGTGGGCATACGGCTGCCCTGCGTCATGGGCACAAGCTTCGCCTTCGTGGGCGCGGGCATCAGCGTGGGGCTGGAGCATGGCGTGGCCGGCATCCTGGGCTCCTCGCTGGTAGGGTCGCTGGTGATGATCGTGGGCAGCTACTTCATGCCCGTGATCCGCCGCTTCTTTCCGCACACCGTGACCAGCGTGGTCGTGACCATGATCGGCCTGTCGCTGACCCCCGTCGCCGTGGACTGGGCTGCGGGCGGCGTGGGCCGCAGCGACTACGGCGCGATCGGCCACCTGGCCATCGCCGGCTTCGTGCTGGTGCTGGTGATCGGCTTCGTGCAGTGGGGCAGGGGCATCGTCTCTGCCTCGGCCGTGGTGCTGGGCATCGCCTGCGGCTATGTGCTGTGCCTGGCGCTGGGCCTGATCGACTTCACCCAGGTGAGCGAGGCCGCGGTCTTCGCCATCCCGCAGCCGCTGACCTTCGGCATGACGTTCCCGGTGGCCGGCATCGTCGCCATGTCCATCGCCTTTCTGGTGACCATCGTCGAGACCACGGGCACCTTCATGGCCCTGGGTGCGGCCACGCAGACGCGCATCGACGGCAAGCGCCTGTCCAGCGGCATGCTGTGCGACGGCGTGGGCTCGGCCTTCGCCGCCGTGATGTCCAGCCCTCCGCTGTCCACCTTCGCCCAGAACGTGGGCGTGGTCTCGCTGACCGGCGTGGCCAGCCGCCACGTGGTCATGCTGACGGGCGTCATGCTGCTGCTGGCCGGACTCTTTCCCGTGCTGGGCGCACTGGTGGTGACGATTCCGCAGCCCGTGCTCGGCGGCGCGGGGCTGATGATGTTTGCCATGATCATTTCGGCCGGCATCCGCATGCTCAGCGGCGCCGAGCACTCGCGGCGCGCCAGCCTGATCATCGCGGTCTCGCTGGGCTGCGGCCTGGCGGTCACGGTGCGCCCGGACCTGCTGTCCCGCATGCCTGCCTTCGTGCGCGAAGTCTTCGGCTCGGGCATCACCGTCGGCGCCCTGGTCGCTGTGGGGCTGAACCTGCTGCTGCCCGGCCGCGAGGTCGATGCCCATCCCGAGGAAGCCGTGGCCTGATGCGCATTTTCATGGGCCTACACTGCGGCCCATGAACACCACCGCACCCCGCACCGACATCACCATCTACCACAACAACCGCTGCAGCAACTCGCGCGGCGCGCTGGCCCTGCTGCGCGACAACGGCGTGGAGCCGACCATCGTCGACTACATCGCCCAGCCCCTGGACGCTGCGCAACTGCAGGCCCTGGTCCGGCGGCTGGGCGTGCCCGTGCGCGAGCTGCTGCGCAGCAAGGAAGCCGTCTTCGCCGAGCTGGGCCTGGGCGATGCATCCGTCAGCGATGCGCAGCTCATCGCCGCCGTGGCCGAGCACCCCGTGCTGCTCAACCGCCCCATCGTCGTCACCCCCAAGGGCGCGGCGCTGTGCCGCCCGCCGGAGAAGGTGCTGGCGCTGATCTGAGATGCACGGCGAGGGTTCTAAGCCTCGCCTAAGTCTGCCCCTTCAGACTTCTCCCCAACGCAGCAAGGAACGCTGCTTTTGAGGAAAGGTCTGCGATGAACAAGATTCTGTCCACTCCCCGCCGTCTGGTGCTGGCCCTGGTGGCCGCAGGTGCCATCGGCGCCCTGGGCGCCACGGGCGCCGGTCTGGTTGGTGTGGTGCATGGCGATGCGCGTGCCGCCACGTCGCTGTTTGCGCCTGCAGCACAGCCTGCTTCTACCGCTTCTCCAGCTTCCCCCGCCGCCGCCGTGGCGGCGCCCAACTTTGCCGACATCACGGCGCGCAACGGCGCGGCCGTGGTCAACATCAGCGTGGTCGGCAGCTCGCGCGCCATGGGCGAGGATGGCGACGAGGCCGCTGCACGGCAGGGCCAGGGCCAAGGTCAGGGCCTGCAGGGCATGGACCCCAACGATCCGTTCTTTGAATTCTTCCGCCGCTTCGGCGTGCCCGGCATGCCGGGCATGGGCCAGGGCCAGCCGCAGCGCGATGTGCCCACGCGCGGCGAAGGCTCGGGCTTCATCGTCTCCAGCGACGGCCTGATCCTGACCAATGCCCACGTGGTGCGCGGCGCCAAGGAAGTCACTGTCAAGCTGACCGACCGGCGTGAGTTCAGCGCCAAGGTGCTGGGCGCCGATCCCAAGACCGACGTGGCCGTGCTGCGCATCGAGGCGAAGAACCTGCCCACCGTCTCGCTGGGCAAGACGGCCGATCTGCGCGTGGGCGACTGGGTGCTGGCCATCGGCTCGCCCTTCGGTTTCGAGAGCAGCGTGACGGCCGGCGTGGTCAGCGCCAAGGGCCGCACCCTGCCTGACGACTCCTTCGTGCCCTTCCTGCAGACCGACGTGGCCATCAACCCCGGCAACTCGGGCGGCCCGCTGTTCAATGCGCGCGGCGAGGTGGTGGGCATCAACAGCCAGATCTACTCGCGCTCGGGCGGCTACCAGGGCGTGTCCTTCGCCATTCCCATCGAGGTGGCCACGCGCGTGCAGCAGCAGATCGTGGCCACGGGCAAGGTGCAGCATGCGCGGCTGGGCGTGGCCGTGCAGGAGGTGAACCAGGCCTTTGCCGACTCCTTCAAGCTCGACCGTCCCGAAGGCGCCCTGGTGTCCAGCGTGGACAAGAGCGGCCCTGCCGCCAAGGCAGGCCTGGAGCCCGGCGACGTGGTGCGCAAGATCGATGGCCAGCCCATCGTGGGATCGGGCGATCTGCCGGCCTTTGTGGGCCAGGCGCTGCCGGGCCAGAAGGTCACGCTGGAGATATGGCGCAACGGCGAGGCCCGTACCCTGAATGCCGTGCTGGGCGATGCCAGCGACAAGGCCGCCAAGGTGGCCAAGGACAAGCCCGACGCCGGCAAGGGCAAGCTGGGCCTGGCCCTGCGCCCGCTGCAGCCCGAGGAAAAGCAGCAGATCGGCGTGAAGGACGGCCTGGTTGTGGCCGACGCCGCGGGCCCGGCCGCCGAGGCCGGCATCACCCAGGGCGATGTGCTGCTGTCCATCAATGGCACGCCTGCCGGTGATGTCGAGGCCGTGCGCGCCGCCATGGCCAAGGCCGGCAAGACCGTGGCCGTGCTGATCTGGCGCGATGGCAACAGGATCTTTGTCCCCGTACGTCTCGGGTAAGTGAAAGGAGGTAAGGGACCAGAAGCATCCACACACTTGATTGATCGCACGGCCCCGGCGTGAATGCGCCGGGGCTATCGCTTTGGGAAAACCCAGAGAAAAATGCCAGCGGTCCAAGGAGCGGTACGCCAATGTGATGGTTGTATCGTGTGAAATGACGCCCGTTTGCGTTAGTAATGTTTCCTTTTGTGACGGATTGATGTAAGGGAAACCGCTTAGACTGCCGGCCCATCGAGGCGTGCGCTGACCGTCTTGATTCACGGAATACGGCCCCTGGGGGCGCAACGCATCACAGGAGGGGCACGGCTTTGAATCAGGACTACAGCTTGCAGGTGGCGGGTTTGGGCGCATCGTTCGGTGCGCGCGTCATCCTGGCTGAGGTGGACTTCGCACTGCCCGCCCGGGGCGTCACCGTTTTGCTGGGGCCTTCGGGATCGGGCAAATCCACCCTGCTGCGCACGCTGGCCGATCTCAATGCCGCCAACCCGCGTTTTCGCCGCTGGGGCAGCACGCGCTATGCGGGCCAGCCATGGCGCAGCGGCCTGCAGGCGCCGCGCCTGGTGCAGCAGCAGGCCAGGCTGATGATGGCCAGCACCTTCGATGCCATCGTGGAGCTGGCGCGCCCCCGTCTCAAGCTGGTGCCGCATGAGCTGCGCGACTGGTGCCGCGCCCAGGTGCAGGCCTTCGGCTTTCCCGAGCTTGCGCTGATGTTCGACCAGCCGGCGCTGCAGCTGTCCCCCGTGCAGCAGCGGGCCGTGGCCATCCTGCGCGAGGCGCTGGCCGAGCCGGCGCTGCTGATGGTGGACGAGCCCACGGCCGAGCTGGAAGGCTACGAGGCCTTCGTGCTGCTGGAACTGCTGCGCCAGGTGGCGCAGCGCAGCGCCGTGCTGATGAGCACGCACCACCAGCAGCACGCACAGGCCGTGGCGCAGGACATGCTGCTGCTGGCCGGCGGCCGCATCGCCGAGGCGCAATCCATGGAAGCCTTTCAGCGTGCGCCGCTGTCGCTGGCGGGCCAGCAGTTCCTGCGCACCGGCAGCTGTGCCGTGGCCTCTCCCGATGCGCGGGCCGAAGACCTGGAGGAGGGCGTGCCCCTGCCTCCTCCGCTGCCTGCAGCGGCCGTGGCCGCGATCTCCGAATTTCTGTCGGATGCAGTGGCCGCCGAGCCTGCATCCGAGCCCATGCCTGCACCTGCACTTGCACCTGAGCCCGTGCCCGTGCCTGCATCCATGCCTGCGCCGGTATCCGCACCGACACCGACACCCGCTGCCGCTGCCGCTGCCCGGCCGCGCGCCGTCAATCCCGCCGTGCTGGTGGACTGGCAGCCGCTGGCCGCCGACCCGCAGGCCGTGCCGGCCAGCCGCGGCCCCAACGGTTTTGCCTGGCTGGTGCCGGGCCGGCTGGCCGGTGCGCCGCAGCCCGGCGTGGTGCAGTCCATGGACTTTGACCTGAAGGCCCTGCGCGGCTGCGGTGTCACCGTGCTGATCACGCTGACCGAAAACGACCTGCCGCAAGAGCCGCTGCAGCGGCACGGCCTGCGCAACCTGCACTTGCCGGTGCGCGACCACGAATCACCCACGGTGGCCCAGATCCAGATGCTGCTGGCGCGCATGTCGGCCATGCTGCGCGCGGGCGAGGTGCTGGCCGTGCACTGCCTGGCCGGCCTGGGCCGCACGGGCACGGTGCTGGCCGCATGGCTGGTGCGCGAGGGCCTCACCGCCGACGAGGCGCTGCGCCGCGTGCGCCTCATCGACGCCCAGTACGTGCAGTCCCAGGCCCAGGAGGACCTGCTCTACGCGTACGAAGTGGCACTGCTGCTGAAGATGGGCTGACCGATCACATCCATTCACAAAAAAAGGAAAGCTGCAATGAGCCTGGATAACGTTTTGAGCGAGGTGGCCGGGTCCGTGCCCGAGTGTCTGGCCATCGGCTACGTGGATGCCGCCTCCGGCATGCTGCTGGCCATCCGCACGGTGGACTCGCATCCGCGCGAAGTCATCGACCTGGTGGCCGCTGCCACGGCCGACCTGTTCAACGGCCCCAATGTCTCGATGATCGAGAGCCTGTTCAAGAAGTCGCGCGGCCTCAAGGACGACGGCCACCACTACTTCCAGGAACTCATCGTCAACAGCGACAACCTCATCCACGTCTTCCTGCGCGGCAAGCTCATGCCCGACTACGTGGCCGTCTTCGTCTGCCGGCGCACGGCCAACCTGGGCATGGCCTTGACCAAGGCCCGGATGGCCATGCCTAAGATTGAAGCGGCGGTGTAGCCGCCGCTCACCCCCTGAGTCGCCAACTGAGCCAGCCTTGCAGGGAGCTATTCTTCAACCATGCGCTTACTGCTTGTCGAAGATGACGCCATGATCGGCGAGGCCGTGCAGACCCTGCTGCGCGGCGAGGGCCATGCGGTGGACTGGGTCCGTGACGGCCTGCAGGCCGATGCGGCCCTGTGCCCCGGCCCGGGTGGCGGCCATGGCTATGACATGGTGCTGCTGGACCTGGGCCTGCCCGGGCAGGACGGATTGCAGGTGCTGCGCCATCTGCGCGGGCGCCGCGACCGCACGCCGGTGCTGGTGGCCACGGCGCGCGATGCCGTGCGCGACCGCATTGCCGGGCTGGATGCGGGGGCCGATGACTACGTGGTCAAGCCCTATGACCTGGACGAGCTGCTCGCGCGCCTGCGCGCGCTGGCGCGGCGTGCCTCTGGCGGGTCCGACCCGCTGTACGAGCGCGAGGGCGTGCGGCTGAACCCCGCCACGCGCGAGGCCAGCGTCGATGGGCGCGACGTGGTGCTCTCGGGCCGCGAATGGGCGGTGCTGGAGACGCTGCTGGCACGCCCGGGCAGCACGCTGTCGCGCCAGCAGATCGAGGACAAGCTCTACGGCTGGGGCGACGAGGTCAGCAGCAACGCCATCGAGGTCTACATCCACGGCCTGCGCAAGAAGCTGGGCGCGGGGCTGATCCTCAATGTGCGCGGCGTGGGCTACATGGTGCCCAAGCCATGAAGGCGCCGGCTTCCTCCCTTGTTTCCTCCCTTGTCGCCCGGGCGCGCAGCCGCCTGCCCGGTGCACTGGGCACGCGGCTGCTCCTGTTCCTGGGCGCGGCCATCGTGCTCACGGCGCTGCTGCAGGGCCTGCTGGCCTACCGCAATGCGCTGCTGCAGACCGACACCCTGTTCGACTACCAGATGCAGCAGACCGCCTTTGCGCTGCGCGCCGGCCTGCCGGTGGATGCGCGCGGCAGGCCTCAGGGCACGCCGCCCGAGGATGAGAACCACGAATTTATCGTCCAGGTCTGGACCAACGAAGGCCTGCGCATTTTCGAATCCGCGCTGGGTGCGGCATTGCCGCAGATGGCCGTGCTGGGCTTTGCCGATGTGCCCGCGCGCGGCACCGTCTACCGCGTGTTCTCGCTGCAGACGCGCTCGCAGGTGATCCAGGTGGCGCAGGACATGCGCGTGCGCCGCACCCTGGCGCGCGACGCCGCCTGGCAAAGCCTGCTGCCCATTGCCCTGCTGGCGCCCGTGCTGGCGCTGGCCGTGTGGTGGGTGGTGCGCAGTTCGCTGGCGCCCGTGCAGCGCGTGCGCCGCGAACTGGCCACGCGCCGCCCGCAGGACCTGGCCCCCGTGCCTGCCGAGGGCCTGCCCGACGAGGTGCGGCCCCTGGTGGCCGAGCTCAACGCGCTGCTGCAGCGCGTGGGCCAGGCCTTTGAGGCGCAGCAGCACTTCGTGGCCGATGCCGCGCACGAGCTGCGCTCTCCGCTGGCCGCGCTCAAGCTGCAACTGGTGGCCTTGCAGCGGGCGCCCGATGTGGCCGCGCATGACGAGGCCGTGCAGCGTCTTTCGGCCGGCATAGACCGGGCCACACGGCTCGTCGAACAATTGTTGACATTGGCGCGGCAGGAAGCCCAAGGCACGGTACAAGGCACGGCCCCAGGCCTGCAGGGCATGCAGGGCCAGCACGGCGCTGCCGCGGCCGCACCTGCCGACGTGGACCTGCGCGAGGTGGTGGAGCAGGCCCTGGCAGACCAGGCCGTGGCCGCCCAGCAGCATGGCCTGGACATGGGCCTGAGCGAGTCCCCGCAACTGCGGCAGTCCTTTGCCGTGGCGGGCGACGCACAGTCCTTGCAGATGCTGGTGCGCAACCTGCTGGACAACGCCGTCAAGTACGTTCCGCAAGGCGGCCGCGTCGATGTCGGCTGGCGCAGCGATGCACAGGGCCGCGCCCTGGTGGTCGAGGACTCGGGCCCCGGCATTGCCGAAAGCGAGCGCGAACTGGTGCTGCGGCGCTTTGTGCGTGGGCCTTCAGCGACTTCTGCGGGCCAGCAGGCGCAGGGCAGCGGCCTGGGCCTGGCCATCGTGCAGACCATTGCCGAGCGGCATGGCGCACGCCTGCTGCTGGACTGCTCGCCCACGCTGGGCGGCCTGCGCGTGCAGGTGATGTGGCCGCCTGTGTCGGGCCGCTGACAGCGGCGCGTGGCGCGCAGGCCTATCGGCGTGTAGCGCGCGGCGGGAATGCTTCCCGCCTGCGTCCGGCCGGGTCACAATCCCCAAATTGGTGCCGGCCCGCCTGCCTTGCCATTCCCTCATCAGGCGCGCGGGCAGTCTGCATCCGTAGTTATTTCGAGAGGTATTTCATGGAGTCCCTTGTCCAGCGCCTGTCCCAGTCCGTGACCCAGGCGCATTCGTTGGAAGAGTTGACGCGGCCCCTGCTGCAAATGCTCGAAGAGAGCACGCAGCTGGAGTCCACCTATCTCACCACCATCAACGAAGAACAGGGCCAGCAGCGCGTGCTCTACGCGCGCAACGCCAGCGAGATGCAGATTCCCGAGGGCCTGGTCGTTCCCTGGGGCGACACGCTGTGCAAGCGCGCCCTGGACGAGGGCCGCATGTACACGCCCGATGTGGGCGACTGCTGGGGAGACTCCGAGGCCGCGCGTGAACTGGGCATACGCACCTACGCCAGCGCGCCCGTGCGTTTTTCGGATGGCCAGCTCTACGGCACGCTGTGCGCGGCCAGCAAGTCCTCGCAGGCCCTGAGCAGCGAGGCCGAAGGCATGCTGCGCCTGTTCGCCAACCTGATTGCCGAGCGCGTGGAGCGCGAGCAGCTCATCGCCAGCCTGAACCGGACCAACCGGGAGCTGGCGGCGCTGGCCTTGCTGGACCCGCTGACCGGCCTGCCCAACCGGCGCTGCCTCACCGATGAGCTGGGCCGGCTCATCGCCCGGTGTGCGCGCAGCCAGGAATGCGTGGTGGTGGGCTTCATCGACCTGGACCGCTTCAAGAACGTCAACGACGAGCACGGCCACGAGGTCGGCGACGCGCTGCTGCGTGCCATGGGCGAACGCCTGTCCGCCCACCTGCGCAGCGCCGACATGCTGGCGCGCTTTGGCGGGGACGAGTTCGTCTTCATCGGCGTGGGGCCCTTGTTCGGCAGCGAGGCCGATGCCGTGGCGCGTGAACTGCAGCAGCGCCTGTCGGATGCCTCGGCCTTCCAGGTCGATCTGCCCGATGGCAAGACGCTGGACTACGGCGGCGCCAGCGTGGGCGTGGTCTGCCTGCGGCCGGACTCCATTGACGCCGACGACGCGCTGCAAAAGGCCGATGCGGCCATGTACCGCGTCAAGATGGCGCGCAGCCGCGAAGCCAGGGGCAACGCGCTGCATTGAGCCAGCCGCAGGCCTGGCCCGGCGGCCAAGACCTGTTGCTGCCTTGCTCCGGCCTGCCTCGCTGCTTCTCGCGCGCGCTCTTTTTTCTTGCCGTCTCAGCCTGCTGCCAGCATGGGCTGCCTGCGCTGCAGTTCCACGGCGGCATGCTGATGGCCGCTTGCCGCCTCCAGCTTGAAAGCGCCCACCGTGCGCACCAGGTCGCCGGCCTGGCCGCGCAGGCTGGAGGCGGCGGCGGCCATCTCCTCCACCAGTGCCGAGTTCTGCTGGGTAGCCTGGTCCATTTGCGTGACCGCCTGGCCGATCTGGGCCACGCCCGAGCTTTGCTCGGAACTGGCGGCGCTGATCTCGCCCATCAGATCCGTCACGCGGCGTATGGCGTCCACCACCTCGGCCATGGTCGTGCCGGCCTGGTCGGCCAGCGCGCTGCCGTTGTGCACGCGGCTGGCGCTGTCGGTGATCAGTTGCTTGATCTGCTTGGCGGCCTCGGCACTGCGGCTGGCCAGGCCGCGCACCTCGGTGGCCACCACGGCAAAGCCCCGGCCCTGCTCGCCCGCGCGCGCGGCTTCCACGGCCGCGTTCAGCGCCAGGATATTGGTCTGGAAGGCAATGCCGTCGATCACATTGATGATGTCGGCGATCTGCCGGCTGGAATCACTGATGCCGCGCATGGTGTCCACCACCTGCCGCACGACCTCGCCGCCCTGCTCGGCCACGGTGGATGCGCCCAGCGCCAGCTGGTTGGCCATCTGCGCGTTGTCGGCGTTCTGGCGCACGGTGGAGCTGAGCTGCTCCATGGAGGCGGCCGTCTGCTGCAGCGCGCTGGCCTGGCTTTCCGTGCGTGATGACAGGTCCTGGTTGGCCTGCGCGATCTGCCCGCTGGCCGCTGCCACGCTGACCGATCCCTGGTGCACCTGGCGCACCACGCCGCGCAGCCCCTCCTGCATGGTCTGCAGCGCGCGCAGCAGCATGGACACCTCGTCCTTGCCGCGCACATCGATGTGCCGTGTCAGGTCGCCCGCCGCCACGGCATCGGCCGTGTGAATGGCCAGGCGCAGAGACCGTGCCATGTTGCGGATGATGGACCAGCCCAGCAGCACCCCCAGCAGCACGCCCGCGATGATGGAGCCCACGGCCACCGCAAAAATCACCTGGTAGAGCGACTGCGCGGCGTCGTACTCCTCCTTGGCGACGCGGGTCTGCAGCCCGGTCAACTGCACGATCACGTCGCGCAGCGGCGCGTACAGCGCCTCGTCCTTGTCGATCAGCAGCTGCCGGGCCAGCTCCAGGTCACCGGATTGCAGCGCCTGCTGGGCCGGCTTCAGAAACCCCTGCAAAAATGCGCCGCGCACGACCTCGAAACGGTCGGCCAACTGCGCCTCCTCATCGGTCATCCGGGTCTGGCGGAACGAGGCCCAGGCCTTGTTCACATCGTCGATGTTGATCTGTATCTCCTGCTGCTTTTGCTGCGTGTACTCGGGCAGGTGCACCGCAATGGCGCCCGAGACCGCATTGCGGTTGCGCAGCAGCAGCCGCTGCACTTCCAGCAAGTGGCCCAGTGCGACCAGGCGCTCTTCATAGACCACCTTGAATCGGCGATTGGACTCGCTGATTCCATACAGCCCAAAAGCGCCGATCATGATCATGAGCAGTGAGAGAAAACCAATCAAGGCGGTCAGGCGAGTCGATAACTTGAAATTATTCATACTGCGTCCTCTGCATGAATTGCGGATGGTTGGTGGGTACTTGCGTTGTCAGGCCGCCCCGTGATGACTCGCATCTCTCATAACGGAATCGGTAATGAAAATGAGATTTCACTAACGGAAAATGCCCGGTCTGCACAAATGCTCACAGGCATCCGGAAACGGCGATGCTGGCTTGCCGATGGCCTGCGTGGCCAATGGCGATCCATGTTGTATTGGTTTGTAAACTATTTGTTACAAACTATAGTATGAATCGAATGGGCCAGGCAATACCAGTTTTTCAGGCATTGGCCTTGGCCTGATAGGGGTTCTCTGCGTATTGCTTCGCTATTGTTTCGCTATGAAAAATACAGGCGGCAACGGCCCTGGCAGTGGCTGCGGCGCCGAACGGCCCGCCTAGAATCCGCCTTTATGCGCTGTGCATGCGCGGTTCATGCGCGTTCATCCGCGCTTGCGCGAGGCCCCTGGCCTGCCTTCACGAAAGAGATCCATGAAACCCAAAACCCTTGCCCGCGCGCTGGCCGCCCTCTGCGTGGCTGCGGCCGGACTGCTCTACGCATCGCCCTACATCGCCCTGCACCAGATCGGCAAGGCCGTGGAGCGCCGCGACGCCCAGGCCCTGTCCGGCTACGTGGACTTCCCTGCGCTGCGCGAAAGCATCAAGGGCCAGATGATGGCCAGGCTGCAGTCCCAGATGGGCGGCTCGGGCGACGGCGCCTCCAACCCCCTGGCCGGCTTTGGCCAGCAACTGGCCCAGGGCCTGGTCAGCCAGTTCACCGAGGCGCTGGTCTCGCCCGACGGTGTCATGCTCATGCTGGAAAAAGGCAAGCCCGGCAAACCCACGGACGTGGCCGCCGCAGGCGTGGGCGTGGACACCCAGGGCGGGCCGCCGCGCAAGGACTACTCCGTGGAGTACCAGGGCTGGTCCAAGGTCTTCGTGCACCCGCGCGGCGAGCCGGGCGGCTTCATCTTCAGGCGAGAAGGCCTGATGGGGTGGAAACTGGTGGCCGTGAAGATGGATTGAGGGGCGCGCCGGCCGGTCGGCTTCACGGCAGCCGGACACCCTGAGCGGGCGTAGGGTTGTTGAGGCGTCGCTGGATAAGGTCCGCCTCCTGCCGCAGCAAGGCCGCCAACTGCGGCCAGCGTTCCTTAGGCATGCGATGGTTGACGGCCGAGATGCTGAGCGAACCCAGCGGCCGGCCATCAGCGGTACACAGTGGCATGGCCACTGCGGTCACCCCCAGAGTCACCCAGTTGCCGCAGACTGCGTAGCCACGCTCGCGGCTTTCGGTCAGAAGCGTGCGCATGGTGTCCATGTCCATGCGGTTGTAGCGTGCCAGCCTGGGTCCGGCCGCTTGGATCAGCGACTCGGCCTCCCCATCGGACAGGCGAAGCAGTATCGCCAGTCCTGCGGCGCCCACGCCCAACGGGCGGCGGCTGCCGACGTCCAGTGTCAACACACGTATGGGCGACAGGCCCTCGCGCCGGTCCAGGCAGACGGCATCGAAGCCGCTGCGCAGCGTCAGATAGCAGGTGTCCTGTGTCTCGGCCTGCAATCTGTCCATGGATTCACCGCACAGTCCCCGGATGTCGCAATGCTCGGCTGCCGCCAGCCCCAGTTCGAAAGCCAGGGGGCCCAGCCGGTAGAGCTTGGTCTGCACGTTGCAGGCCACCATGCCCGACTCGGTGAGATGGCGCAGCAGCCGCAGCGTGGTCGGATGCGGCAGCCCGGTCATCCTGGACAGTTCACTCAGTGGAAATCCATGGCGGCTGGGCGCAGAAAGCGCCTTCAGGATCGCAATGGATCTGCCCAGTGACTTTGCTGTGTCTCTGGCGGTGCCGGAGGGCGATGTAGTCATTTTTACTGTGTGAACATTTGGATGGAGCGCCGAAGGCGATTTTCATAAAGTCCAAACGCGATTTGCAAGCTTTTGACTGGAAGGAATACCCCATGGCTGCCCGTTTCCCCGGCTACGTCCCCGCAGGTGTCATCCCGGCGGCGCTCATGCCCTTCAATGAAGACCTGTCCATTGATGAGACCTCGCTGCGCAGGCACATGCGCGACCTTGCCGCCGTGCGCGGCATCTCGGCCCTGTGCGTCAACGGCGTCTCCCAGGAGGTGCCAGGCCTGACGCTGGACGAACAGCGCCGCGCGCTGGACATCATGGCCGACGAGGTCGGCGACCGCATCCCCCTCATGCATGGCGTCTACGCGCACGGCCCGCTCGATGCCGCGCAGATCGCCCGCCAGGCCGAGGCCGGCGGCGCCTCCTGCCTGCTGGTCTTTCCGCCCGCCGTCTTCGCACGCGGCGCGGCCATGCTGCCGCAGATGACCCTGGGAAACTACAAGGCCATCGCCGATGCCACCGACCTGCCGCTGATCGTCTTCCAGTACGAAACCGCCACCGGCATGGCCCATCCGCTGGACACCCTGGTGCGGCTGGCCGAGGAAGTGCCCTCGGTCAAGGCCATCAAGGACCGCAGCAACAACCCCGTGGAGCATGAGCGCAACATCCGCGTGCTGCAGTCGCTGCCCCGGCCCGTGAACGTGCTCACCACCCACAGCGCCTGGCTCATGCCCTCGCTCACCCTGGGCTGCAAGGGCATCCTCTCTGGCTCGGGCAGCGTGCATGCCGACCTGCATGTGGCGCTGTGGGAGGCCGTGCAGGCAGGCGACCTGGCCGCGGCGCGCACCATCAACGACAGCATCCATCCCCTGTCCAGCTGCTTTTACAGCGCCCCCATGCTGGACATGCACACCCGCATGAAGGAAGCCCTGGTCCTGCTGGGCCGCCTGCCCAGCAGCCGCGTGCGCCTGCCCTGGGTGGACCTGGGCGATGCCGAGCGCCAGCGCGTGCGCCAGGCATTGGTGAGCGCCGGCCTGCTCTGAACAAGGCGCTGCGGCAGGCGCGGCAGGCCGCAACTCTGCAAGAACCCAAGGAGACACACCATGAACCGAGATCACTCCACCGGCCGGCAGCACGGGGCAGGGCTGCGCCGCCTCTGGCACGCATGTGCCGCCCTGGCATTGGCCCTGGCCGGGCCGGCGCTGGCGCTGGCCTTTCCCGGCAAGACCGTTACCATCGTCGTGCCCTTCACCCCGGGCGGCGCCGTGGACATAGTGGCGCGCACCGTGGCCGCGGGCCTGTCCGAGGCCTGGCAGCAGCCCGTGGTGGTGGAAAACAAGCCGGGCGCGGGCGGCGCCATCGGCATACAGGCCGTGGCCCGCGCGGTGCCTGATGGCCATGTGCTGCTGCTGGGCTCCGTGGGCCCGTTGACCATCAACCCCGGCCTGGGCCCCGTGGGCTACGACGTGGGCAAGGACCTCGCGCCCGTGGTGCTGCTGGCCAAGACCCCGGCCGTGCTCGTGACCCGTCCCACGTCGCCGGTCGGCGATGTGCGGCAATTCGTGCAATGGGCCAGGTCCGCGCCTGCGCCGCTGAACTACGGCTCGGCAGGCAACGGCAACATCACCCATCTGGTCAGCGAATACTTTCTGGGGAGCGCCGGCCTCAAGGCCACCCATGTGCCCTATAAGGGCAGTGCGCCGGCCATCACCGACCTGCTCGGCGGCCAACTGGACTTTCTCTTCGATGTCGTGCCCACGGCCCTGCCGCACATCCGCGCGGGCAAGTTCAAGCCGTTGGCCGTCACCACCAACGTGCGCTCACCCGTGCTGCCAGAAGTCCCCACGCTGCAGGAGCTGGGCTACCAGGACTTTGACGTCAGCTCGTGGTTTGCGCTGCTGGCCCCGGCCGGCACGCCTGGGGCCGTGATCGAGCAGATCAATGCAGCCGTGAACCAGGTGCTGGGTGCCGACAGAACGCGCGAGCGCCTCTCTGCCATGGGCGCCAACGTGGCAGGTGGCACACCCGTCGAACTGGGCCGGTTCATCGGGGCAGAGACGCAGCGCTGGCGCAAGCTCATCGACGACAAGGGCATCAAGGCCCAATGACGGGCCGCACGGGCTGCACGGGGGGGGGCGGGGCGCTCAGCCTTGATGCAGCACCTTCATCACATGGCGCTTGCCCAGCCGCAGAGCGCGGGCATCGGCCTCTGGCTGCGTGTCGCAGGGCTGGTCATCGGTGACGGCCTCCAGGGCCTTGCCGCTGGCCACCTCCAGCAAGGTGGCGCGCGGCAGCCAGGCGCCTGGCGAGGCATCGCTGGGAAGTGATGCGGGCGTGATCCGCACGCCCATGTAGAGAAGGCTGTCCATGGCCTGCCGTATCCGTTCGGATCAGCCTGCCAGGGGCGGGCGGGGCAGGGCCAGCCACTGCTGGACGGCGGGGTGCTGCCACTGCCGGCGCGCATAGGCGGCCAGCGGCGCGGGCACGGCATCGCCGTTGAGCACCAGGCGGTTGAGCATCAGCGCCAGATCCACATCGGCAATCGACCATGGGCCGGCAATGTGGTCATCTTCCGAGCGGATGAAGGCACCGGCCACCGAGAACAGCTTGCGCGCCGCAGCCTGGCCCGCATCCGACAGCGGCGTGGGCGTGGGGCGGTAGAACACCACCTCGGTGCTGCGCTCCGAGCGCAAGGCCATCAGATCGCTGCGCAGCCAGGCCTGGACCTGGCGCACACGGGCGCGCGCTTGCGCATCCTGGGGGTAGAGCGGGGCGCCGCCAAAGCGGTCCTGCAGGTACTCGCAAATCGCCGAAGACTCCGACAGACTGAAGTCGCCATCCACCAGCGTGGGCACCCGTGCCGTCAGCGATGCGGCCACATAGTCCGCCCCGGTGTTCTGCCCCGCCGAAAGGTCCAGCGTGCGCAGCTCGAAGTCAATCTCCTTGACCTTCAGCGCAACGAACACGGACATGGCATAGGGAGAGGCGAATTGCGAATCGGCGTACAGCAGCATGAGGGCCTTTCGGGAGACTGCATCAGTGATTGGGGCACTGATGGTAGCCGAGCAGCCCGGGCGCATCGGCCATGATCGGTCATGCGCCGTCCGGGGGATCGCCGCAGATGCGGCCCATGCCGCCTTCAAAGACATCGCGCACGTCACGAAGGGTCTGCGAACCCCATTCATCGCGATGCTCCCCATGCAGGGCGGCCGCCACGTAAACGATCTCCGACAACTGCGAGATGCGTGCCGCCATGCCGTGCGCCACGATATGGCTCTCCGTGTTCTGGTGGTCGCCCATTTGCATCAGCACCTGCGCCAACTGCTGGACCTCGTAGTTGGCCTCGCGGGCCAGTTCGCGCCACTGCGATGGCGTTGCGCCGGTGTCCAGCCTGGCTTGCAATTCGTGCAGCGTGGTGCGCGGAAACACGATCCCGTCCACCGGCGTCTCTGATATCTGCGCCAGCGCCTGGGCCGCTTCTGCCAGCAGGCGAGTGCGTGGGGCGGACTCCGCATCGCCGGGCACCAGCCGCGCCGAATTGATGCAGGCGGCCACATCAAACGCCGTGTTCTGCAGATCGCACGTCGAGCCGGGCTGGGCCGCGTGGCGTGCCACATCGCTGGCAATGCGCAGCAGACGGTCGGATTCCCCGCTGTGCCGGTGCGTCTCGTCGGTCATCGCGGCCTGCTTGAGTGCTTCAGCGGCCTGCAGGAACAGCGCGCGGTCCGCCTTGGCGATCTTCTTGCGCGATGGTTTCGCGGCAGCGTGCTTCATGGACCTCCTTCGAGCAACGTACAGGCGCAGCAAAGGAGCCGCCTGAGGGGTCAGGTAGTATTTGGAGTCAAGGTCTACAAGGTATATCGACTATCACACGGAAATCCGTGGTCGTCAACAAGATGAATGCAGAAATCCGTGTAATTTTTGGTGAACGCCTCCGTCAAGAGCGCGAGCGTCTCGGCCTGTCTCAAGCGGACATGGCCAAGCTGGGCGGCACCAAAATGCGCACTTATCAGGACTGGGAGCGTGACGTGGCAACCGTCAGCGCCGAGTTTCTTGCACGGATTTCTGCGCATGGCCTGGACATTTCATTTGTTCTGACCGGCCTCCGCTCGTTTGACCCGAACGCCATCCAGCATGAGCGCCCTGAACCTACCCTCGCCGCCCGCCTGCAACAGGAGCGCCAGCGCCTGAACCTCAGCGAAGCCGAACTCGCCCGCAAGGCCGGCCAAGCCAAACAGGTCCTGCAGCAATTCGAGTCCGGCGCCCTCGTCCCCGACGCCACGGCGCTGCAGCAATTGCACCTTGCCGGCGTCGATATCGGCTACGTGCTGCTGTCCCTGCGCTCCCATGCGCCCGACGCCGATGTGCAGGCACTGCTGGCGCATTACGGCAAGGCGACGGACGCTGGGCGTGCGCTGGTGCGAGGGGTGGCGGAGCTGGCCGGGCGGGGGTGAGGCTCGCCCTCCACAAGGTTCAGTGTCTTGTCGCCCGGCCCAGCGACGTGCGCGGCTTGCCGTGCAGAAGGCGCCGCAGGACATAGGGCAGGCGCCAGGCAGGCCGCAGCGATGGGCCAGTGCGCTCCACAAAGAGCAAAACCGCTGCAACAGCCATGGCCGGCAGGTGCCAGGCCGCGGGAAAGGCGAAGGGCGCCAGCATCCACGGCCAGCATGCCGTGGCGCATGCCACGCCGGTTCGCAGTCCGTGCTGCAGGCTGTCCCGGTTGGCCGTGGGGCCGCTGGCGGCCACGGGGTACAGCCTGTGGCAGGCATTGTGGGCGCGCGTTCCTGCGGGCGATGAATTCCACAGGACCGCCACGGCAATGCAGGCAAGAATGAGCGCGGGATGCGCTGCTGCGTGCAAGAGGGCGGCAAGCGGCACCATGACCAGCCCGGCCGCCATCCACACCAGCGCATAGCCGGCAAGCAGCAGGCCCGCCGCCAGCAGGCGCCGGCGGGCCACGCTCGATCGCATGGCGTGGCGCACCTGCCGCAGTGCCAGCAGCGGCATCATGGCCAGAACCATGGCCAGCCACGCCACACCGAGGATGCCGAGCGTGTGCCCGTCCAGCACCAGCGGCGACAGGTCGGCCAGCGTGACCGAGGACAGCGAGCCGCACAGCGACAGGCCGGGCGTGGCAGGCGGGCTGATGGCCAGGCTGATGAAGCCTGCCCCCGACACGGCCATCAGTGCTGGCGCGGGAGCGGTCCGCAGGTCTCTCAGCAGCGCGTCCATACGCGGGCCTTAGCGGGTGGCGTCCTGTGCGACCACGCTCACGCGGTCCACGGTGATTTCACGCCCGGGATCGGCTTCGGGCTGTTCGATGGCCACGTTCAACTGGTCCAGACTGCCGCCTGCGTCCAGGATGGCCTGCGTGGCATCGGTGATGTCGATGGTGGCACCCAGTCCGTTGCCTCCATGCGGTCCATCGCTGGCCGAGGCTTTGGCCAATCCGAACAGCGCCACGGTGTCGGCATGCCGTGCCGCCGCTCCGGGCGAGCCGATGGAGACCGTCAGCACGCCGCTGGGTGCATTGCCGCGAATGCCTTCCAGGTGAAGAAAGTAGCGCTGTGGCCGCGGCAGCGCGGCGCCTGCCTGCAGCAACTCGACCTTTGCTGCACCGGGGTCCGCGATCGATACGGTGGTCAGCCGCGGCGTGCGGCCCACGATGACCCGCTCCGCATTGGAGCCCAGTACACGCGGCGCGGGCGGCGGGACCGTCGAGAATTCTGCGGGCATGTCGATCTCCTGCGGTGTGACGCTTGCTGTGCTGGCCGTCAGCATGGTGGCGCCCGTGCCGCTGGTCAGATTGTCATAGTCAGGGGCCAGCGCACCGCCCGGCAGGGTTTCACCCGGATCATAGGAGGCCAGCTTTCCTTCGGTGTCCGGCATCACGAAGCCGCGGCCGGCAGGGCCGTTGCTCCAGGCGGCGCTGTTGTCCTGGATGTTGCCGGGCTGGGTCAGCCAGGCGGCCCAAAGCCGGTCCACATTGCAATGGTGCACCCAGAAAATCGGGTCCAGGGCGGCATAGTCGGGGTCTGACATGAATCCATAGGGCTCCTGCAGTCCGCCGACCATGATGTGAACCAGATTGTGCGGATTGGACTCAATGGCGCCAGTGTCGCTGCCGTCATGGGAAAAGGCGGTGATGCCTCCGCCGTATTCCAAGGTGCCGGGAGCACTGGTGAAGCGGTGGTAGTCCTGGCAACCCAGCGTGATATCACGGGGAATGTCAGGCGTTGGTCCCAGGCGCTTTGACCCATTGCGCCTGGCCTTGGCCAGGAAATTGGGAGAGCCATCCGGCAATTTCTCTTCCAGGAAAGCCTGGGGTATGTTGCGTGCGGCCTGATTGCTGGAATTCAGGTAGTTCCAATAGGGAAGCGCCCAGTCCGCAGGGCCGCCGAGCTCCTTGACGGTCTTCGCCACAATGGCTTCGAATGCGGCGAGATAGCCGCGATGCCAGGGAAGAAAGTACCAGGTGCCATGCTGGCATTGGTCCCACATCTCCTCGGTTTCAGAGGTGGGTGGCAAAGGGTCCTTTGCCGAAAGCACGCCGGCACTGATCCAGCCACCCTTGTTGATGCCATGAATGGCGGCAAGATATCTCCAGCTGGTTCTGTCCGTAATGGGAAGAGAGTAAAGATGCCCCACGGCCTTGGAATACCAGATCAGAGTTTCATTCCAGACAGTTCCACCTTGATTGACATCACGACGAATCCCAGTCATTGCGTTCTCCTCCATGAAAGTTGGAGACTGGAGTGTATGAAGGCGGATTGGGTTTTGCAAGATATTGTTTCTTTTTATTGGGTTTGCCTGAGTGGGATTTCTTGATATTGAGAGTGCGTTTTCCATTGCGGATGCCGCAATGGTTGGAAATTGACTGATTTCAGGTATTGACTAATGAAGTGTGTTGGTCTAATTGGCTGGATTTGTGTTTTTGCAATGAAGACTGGATTTCCGTTTTCTTACATGGAATCGTCAAGGATGGACTGAGAAACTGCAGAAGACGGCAGGCCTGGACCCCGCCGGGCAACAAAAAACCCGCATGCCGGTGAGCATGCGGGTTTGTGATGTCCTGAGCGTCTTCACGACGTCCGGTTGGTCCCTCCGACAGGAATCGAACCCATTAAAGCCAGAGTTCCGCTTAATTCGGCTGTATTTGCATACAGCCTTCCCTCTGTGGAATTAAGTGGAACTTCGCGGAACTCGCAGTTCATGTCCCAGTCTGTGTCCCAGCTTTGGGCTTGCTGGCGCTGATGAACGAGTCCAGCTTTCGCTGCTCGGCGCCCTTGTCCGCACCGTCGATCCACTTCGAGTAGGTACGCAGGAACATCTCAATGCCGTGCCCCATCTGCCGGGCCGCGTAGGCCGGCGTCACGCCCGCCATCAGCATCATGGTCGCGTAGGTGTGGCGCGTCTGGCGCGCATCCCTGTGACGGATTCCGGATACCTTCATGGCGGGCTTCCACCATGAATCCAAGGGCATATCGGTGTTCTCCAGTTCTCCGCCTGCCACGGTGAGAAACACCCGTCCGCCAGCCAGCTGCGAAACCTTCCGCTGGCGCTCCAGCGCATCGCGGGCGCGGCCAGGCAGCTCTACCTTGCGGACCTCGCTCGTCTTCGTGCCCTTCACTCGCCCGCGCGTCAGCGCTGAATCGACCATGACAGTGCCTGATCGCAAATCCACCTTTGACCAGGTGAGGGCGATCAGTTCGGACGGGCGCAGGCCGCTGAAGAACGCGAACTCGAAGTAGTTCCTGGCGGCCTCCGCCTTCATCTTGCTCAGCAGCACCTCCACCTCATCAAGCGTGAATGGGTCCGGCTCGGGCTTTTGGCGCCGGCGCATCTCAATGGATTCGTGCAGCGGCTCGGTCAGAATCTTGGCCTTGTAGCCGTACTCCAGCACCTGGCGCAGCACGCTGGCCACGTTGTTGAACGTTTTCGGGTTCGCGGGCAGCCTGGCCAGCAGGCGTTTGAGGGAACGAAAGGTGAAATTCCCAACAAGATCCCGCCGAACGCCGTCGAAGTGATAGCTATCAATGGTCTGCTGATAGCTGTGGATGGTGCTGTGCTGCAGCTCTGGCTTCTTCACGTCCAGCCATTCCCCGAACAACTGTCCCACCGTCATGCTCGGCACATCAGCGCGGGCGCGTGGGCTGTCTGGGAAGTAGTCGCCAAGCACAAAGGTGCCGCGCTCGATCTTCCCCAGGATCTCGGCCCGCATGCGCTCGGCGTGCCTGATGTTTGCGGGCGTGGGCTGCAGCTCCAGACGCTCACGGCCGAAGCCGTGGGCGCGGAGGTCGATCTGCAGGTACTTGTCGCGAACGATCACGCCTGGCATGTGTATTCGGCGCTCTTGCGCCGTCCTCGCTGGCTGGGTGAGCTGGGCCGTTCATCGATGAATTCATCCAGAGCCTGGCTATCGATCATCTTGCGGCCTTCAAACCATTTCCAGAGGCGACCCTCCGGCCATTTGCCAGAGGATCCGGTGCGCTCGTGGAAATAGGTCACAGGCAGCCCTGTGAGATCTGACGCTCGTTCAAAAGTGACCCACCTGGTCATGCTGCTGGCCCTCCTGCTGGTTGTTGCTCAGCCTGCAGGCGATCCAGCACCGAGCGCTCGATGAGCGCCGCAAAGGCCTGCAGGCGCTGTAGGGCAGTCTCCTTTTTGGCGCCGGACAGCGGCACCCAGACGCCGGCCTGCCGAGCCATGCGCTCCAGGCTACCTGGTGCTCCGGCCTCCTGGCGCCGAGGCTTGGTGGTGGCGCTGGCTGCCTTGCGCTTCGGCGCGGGCTTGGGTGGTTCCGGTGCGGCTTGCTCGTCCAGGGCCTTCACCAGCAGCGAGGCCTGCTCGTCGTCCGCCGTCTTCTCGAAGGCGGATGGCACGTCCACCGGCCCCTTGCAGTAGCTGTCCTGCTCGGGGTCGTAGATCAGCATGTCGTGATCGCACGCGATCATGAGCTGGGTGTGGATGTTGCGTCCGTCCTCGGGCTCCACGAACTTGGCGGCCACTTCGGCCAGGGTCAGGCTGGCGCCGGGGTGCAGCGCGAGGTAGCCAAGCACACGGGCGGCCAGGCTCTCGGGGTTGGGGCGGTAGGTCATGGTGCGTCCCCGCTCTTGATTGCCGCTTGGGCTGCGCGGGCGGCGTCGATCATTTCATCCGCGTAGGCCTTGGTGATGTAGTTGGTCATCAGTTCGCACATGACCACGTCCTGCGGTTTGTCCAGTGGCGGCCCGGAATCCGCAGTCATTGCCTCCAGTTCTTCGGCCGTGCGGGCGCCGAACAGCCAGCGGTAGCGCTCTCCATCAGCATCAACGGGGGTGGGTTTGCGGGCCTCGGCCGTGGCCGCCGTGATCCGCTTCTTGCCCTTGGCCTGGGCCTGCTGCAGCTGCTCGCCCAGCACTGCCGTGGCCTTGTCGCCATGCTTGCGTGCGGCTTTGGCGGCGCGGGTGGCCGACACCTGGCCAGCCTTCACCATTTCGCGCACCGGGCTCGGCGCGTTGCCCAGGGCCAGCAGATCCTGCACATGCTGCGCGGAGCGGCCGACCTTTTTGGCTATCTGCGCGGGCGTCCAGCCAAAGGCCTTCAGCCGCTTGTACCCCTCGGCGATCTCGGCCGGCGTCAGTGGCTTGTTGTTGGCGCTGGTGATGATGCGCGCGATCCGGTCCTCTTCGTTGCCCTCGAAGAGTACGACGTGGATCCAGGCCTCGCCATCCTTGGGGCTACGCAACGGGGCGTTGCGGGCCAGGGCGCGGCCGATGGCGGCATGCCGGCGATGGCCGTCCACGATCCACATGCCGCCGTCGTCACGGGGCCGCACCTCAAGGGGCGGATACTTCCCACCATCGATGATGTGAAGGGCCAGGGCCTCGATGCTCTCTTCCAGGTCCTGGTCCTGCTGGCGCAGGTTGAAGCCGGGTTCGACATGCAGGCTCTCATACCGCACATGCACGGCGTCTGCCCGCTTTGCCTCTTTCGATTCGAGCATCTTGCGTACGGAGTTGGTCATGGTGTTCCTATCGAGCGCGCAGCGGTGCTGGGCGCGTGGGGGTGTTGGGGATGTGGCCGACGACCACAGGGAAGGGCCAGCAGACTGAGGCGCGCACGCGCTGGGCATCGATGGCCTCCAGGCGCTCGGGGCTGAGGACCAGCCGGATCTCGATCAGCAGGCCCTCGGCGCAGCGCTTGGCCACGATGTACTTGCGGCCAGCGCTGGCGCTGCGTGAGCAGCCTCGGTGCACCTTGCTGCCGTCGGCGTCGTAGGTGCACATGCCTCGGCCGTTGCCAGCCTGGCCCGGCAGCTGCTGGCGCATGACCAGGCCGGCAGCGATCAGGGCCTGGGCCTGGCCCACGTAGACGGCCATGCGGTACTCCACATGGCGCAGCACGCCGGGGAAGACTTCGGTTTGCTCAGGCGTCACCATCTCGCGAGGCCTCCAGCAGCTCCCCGCCGGCGATGTGCATCGCGCGCTCAAGGAGATAGGCGGCGGAATGCAGCATGATGTCGTCGTCATTGACTTTGTAGACAACCTCAAGTGCGGCGCCAATTCGCACGCCCATAGCAGGCAGTGGACCAGTGATCAGGTCGCCTCTTGTGCCTGGCCCCATCTCATCGCCTTCCGCTTCGGATTTTTGGTAGTACATGGCTACCAAATCGCTGATGCCGAGCACCAAGTCGCTATCTGAATGCTTGGCATAGAACTCCAGGACGGCCTTTGCACATCCCGTCCAGCACATCGCATCGAAGTGCGTGTCTTCGATTTCCTTTTCTGTCGGTTCGAAGGGGTGCTTCCCCCGCTTCTGGGGCCGCTTTACGTCAGTGAATACGATCTGCTCAGGCGCATCCCCCGTCACCTGGCTAAGTGCGGCGGCAGCTGTCGCTATGAACGCCGTGCGCGCTGCTGATTCCGTGTCGCCCGGGACGAGACGCGCGGCATTGATGCACGCCGCAACGTCATAGGCTGCAGACTCGTGCTCCACCTTGTTCGCCGTCGATGCCTGCAGCGCTATACCAGATCCAATCCGGAGCAGGCGGTCTGATTCGCCGCTGAATCCATGGGGCTCATCGGTCCTGCTCGCTTCATACAGGGCTTGGGAGGCCATCCGGAACAGCGCGCAGCTTTCCTCGAAAGTGGGCGCGGACGCATGGACTGCAGGCGTTGCTGTGGACGATGATGCGACCGCGCCGGCCTGGCGGCGGGCCTTAGGCTTTTCGGCAACGGCGTTCATGCTTGGGCTCCCAGGTCGTGGAAGTTGGGGCCGCCGTGCCAGCGGCCAATGTCTCCGATCACAGAGTCGCCCACAGCATGATCTGCCACGCTGCCGACGCTTGTGGTGATGGACTGAGCTGCACTGATCAGATTGAGCCGCTCCCACTCGCCATCGCTCGTCAAGGCCATTGCAAGGATGCTGCCCAGCGTGGCCATATTGCCCGCGACGACTTCCAGGACCGCCGCCAGCTGCGCGCGCGAGTACGTGACCCCCACCTCCTGCGCCGCTTCTGGTGCCCTGCGGATAGGCGGGATTGGGCGGGTCTGGCACGGCCTGGCGCCCGCGTAGGTCGTCATGGCCCGCAACTCGCCGAGGTCTTGTTTGCTGTTTGCGTAGGCCACGCAAAGCCGCCCAGAAAAGTCCTCTGCGTGGTCGATCAACATCGAGACGTAGACGGCTTCGCCAGCCGAGGCGCAGGCGTCGGGGTTGAACTGCTCCCGGGCGAGCTCCAGATTGTTGTTGATGTGGCTGAGCATGTCCGCCATGCTGCTGGCGTCCAGGCCCTTTACGTCGTCCACTTCATAGACGTCTGGCTCCTCCAGGTGCCCCAGGAGCACGCCGGCACGATCCATGTGTGGGCACCGATAGCGCTCTTCAGCGCCGCAGTGCGTGGTGTTCAGCACCGCGTAGAACAGCGATGCAGCTGCTTTTCGAGCTAGGGCATCTGCCTCGGTGGCGGCAACGTCCGAGCGGCTTTCTGTCGCCGGCTTCTGAGTCGCTCGCGATGTCGCTGTTTTTCGAGCGGGTGCTAACGTGGCATCATTCGACATGATTCGTTTCCTTGTACGGGTTTCGGATCTAGAAGCCCTGAAGCGCTCTCACCTGCTTCGGGGCTTCGCCTTTTGGTGGCGTCAATCTGCGGGCCACCCGCCGCTTATCAGGTTGCGGATGATGTCTGGACCTTCCCTCCGGTCGGTAGCTTCGCGCTCCTCCAGGTGATCGAATACCGCCAGGGCCTCGGCCTTGGAGCGCGGCTTGATTTGGGCGAGTTGGCGAAAGCAGAAATCGACGTGCTCCTGGAACTCCGGCCAGTGGTCGCCAGCCATGTCCACGCTGGCACTGCGCAGCCGATAGAGGGTGCGCTCATACGCCTGGGCGTGTAGGCAATCCGCAAGCGTTGCCGGGACAAGGGCTGGGTGCTTCAGGAAACGTGCATCGGCTTTGGCTGTGTCGTATTCCCAGGTGGAGCCCTTCTTTTTGCTCAGGCCCTTCAGCGCAGCCTTGCATGCGGCTTCAGACGGCGTGTCGGCGAAAAGGCCTTCCACGGTGCCGAATCGGGACATTGCCTCATCCTTCCGCGCCTGCCGCTCCAGAGTGCGCTTCGCGAGCGACTCCATGTCGGCGAAACCGAAGGTCATGAGCACAGCCGCGAAGTGGCCATTGGAGACGCGGGCGACGTACTGGCGGTATCGATCCTCAAGGTCCTTGGCGGGGGTCTTGATCTGCTTGAAGGCCAGCAGCGCCTTGTCGATCAACACCGGGTGAGCGGTCTTGATGCAGTCGCGCAGCCAGAGCACAGCATCCAACTCGCGGTCGCCGGTCTCGTTCTTTGGGGCGGGTGTCTCCGGTATCGAGAGCGCTGTGCTGGCGCTGGTTTGTACGGGCGGCAGTGTGAAGAGGGCGCGGAACGCCTGGTTGTCTTGCATGTTGATCTCGATGGGGATTACAGGTGCTGGCGCTGCGATGCGCGGTGATTGCGCCAGAGCAGGCCCAAGGCCCAGGCCATGGACTGCGGCAGGGTGCCGCCAGCGCGGCGGCGCATGGCGACGAGACGAAACAGGCATGCGGCCTGGCTCATGAGGTGCTCCTTTTGATGGTGATGGGGAGGGCCTGGAACGCGGCGCCCGCGTCGATCTCGGCCTGGATGGTTTGCTCGCGCACCTCGGGTGGCACGCCAGCTGCGATGAGTTGCTCACGACGGGCTGCGGCATATGCTTGACGCACAAGCTCGCGGTCCTCGATCTGACCATTGCCGCCGAAGCCGCAGTGCGAGCACATGCAGGGCACGCCTTTGGCGCGCAGTTCACGGCCCTGACGCCAAGCAGACCGTACCTCGCTGGGTTTCAGGAAGTTTTCACGGCAGATGTAGCGGATCCAGCCCTCTGTAAATCCGCTGCGCCCATGGCGCGCATCCAAGCGGACCTTCAGAAGCGCTTCAGTCCTGCGGAGCTGGAGAGCCTCATCCTTGGCGGCGCGGGCGGCAACCGCCTCCATGCTGTCGTGCGAGCGGTCGAGCGTCATGCCGCGACAGCCTTAGCCACTTCGAGCGCAGCCTGTTGACCGAAGAAAAGGAGGCCGCCGCTGTCGCGCAAGCCACTGATGCTGTCCTGTGCCTGGTGCAGGAGCGCCCAGTGCCCATCCCAGATGGCGTCTGCTTCAGGGCCTTCGGCATGGCGGCAGAAAAGCGCATGGAGCAAGTCAGCCGAGGTGAGGCTGCTGATCGCGCTGCACAGGTAGAAGGCCGCATCACGCTGCAGCAGCATGCGCTGGACCGGTGGGTGCGTGGTACTGGTCATCGTTCACTCCAACAGGTTGGTGGAAGCGGATGCCCAAACTGACACCCCCTTTGCAACACCTCGCTGGCGGGAGTTCATCCCTGGACCTGCCCTCTGCATCCTTGTGGGCTTACCGGCTTCGTATCGCTTGCCGAGGTCTTGGTACGTGGTGCTGCTCTGGGAAAAATTATCATCGCCACTCATACAAAAGTCAATGAGTGCCGCTGATAATAAAACTACGTAGAAACGTACGTAGTTCGTTCTCGACTGCGATGAAGTTGGGCTAGAGCATCACTCGGACGCTCGTGTAATCGGTGCCCTGCTTGTCGGCACAGCGCTTATTCCATACTGATGCGTCGCTGCCGGTGGCTTTGTCGGTCAGGCTCAGCACGTAGAACTCACGCGCCCTGTCATTGAACGAGTTGCGTGCCTCGTACTCGTAGCAAACGGTTTTCCCATCGACCAGGATGGCGCTCTTCAGCTCAAATGTCTCCGGCTTCTTCATTGACTGCTTTAGCAGTTTCGCGCCTGATAGAACGATATTCATTTCTCGATCGCGCTGAGCCTTTACGCTGGCTTCCGCAGCCTTTTGCTCAGGCGACTTGGCTGCCTCTGCTGCCTCCCGTTCTGCCTGCGCTGCAGATACTCGGGATTCGCGGTCAGCCCCATTCATGACACAGGACCCAACAACCGCCGCGAACATACCGCCGAAAACCCAAGTGGTGATTGAGGTCCTGCTGCCGATGCGTGCGCCGCAGTGCGGGCAAGTCGCCGCCTTGGTGGACACCTTCCCATTGCATTCTTTGCACGCCTTCAGAGCCATTGATCTTCCTCAGAGTAGAGAGCCCACCCAAACAGCACGGCCAATGATCTCAAAGTCCTCAGCCTTCGTGTAGATGCGAGACTTAGGCCGGAAACTGCTGTTCTCTGCAGTGGCGAGTATGCCCACACCATCGATCCGCTCAAGTCGCTTGATCATGAGTTCCCCATCCACTCGGAAAGCAAAGAAGTCGCCTGCGAGCCGCTCCCTGTCCCCTCTATTCACAAGAACGGCGGATCCGTCCATGATCTTTGGTTCGTTGCTTACCCCCTCGGCCTCTACAACTACAGCATCACCGTTACGTATGCCAACCGAGTTCAGGAAATCGCGTCTAAAAACCAGGGGTGGGTGATCATCTTCTGTGTAGATGACTTTGCCGTGGCCATTCGAAAATCGCACATCAACACGGCGGACCGGGACAAACTCGCTTGGGTTCGACGGGTCCGAAGCTGCGACCACCTCCGCGATGTGGCTGGCCTCCCTTGCAAGTCTTGGACTGAACTCTCCGATATCGCAGCCCAGCCCGGTTGCGAAGCCGGTTGCGGCCTTCATGCTGAGAGCCGACTTGCCTCGCAAAAAATTGCTCACAGCCGTCTGCCCGCCGATACCAAACTCTCGACCGAATTCGGCCTGGTTCGGCTTGTGGCGGTCCCAGATTTCCCTTAGTGCTTGCGCCTCCTGTCGGTGCAAGTCGGTGACTATCGCCTTACGGCTCCCTTTTTCCATGGGTAGAAGTATCCATCTACGCTGCCGAGCTCGATCAGCGGCACTCATTGACTTTTGAAATAAGTGCCGCTCATAATTGGGCATGCACAACCTCAAGCGCATCCGCGAGCGTCTTGGTGTGACCCAAAAGGTGCTTGCTGCCGGCCTGGGTTGCTGCCAAGCGAACGTTTCCAACATCGAGTCGGGTCAGACAACGCTCCTTCCCGAGACAGCCCGGAAACTCATCGAATTCTCCGAGTCGAGAGGGCTGCCCATCGACTTCGCCCATGTCTATGGGCCATCAGACGTGCCGCTGCCCGATCTGGTGCAGCCAGCCGTATCTCTCAAGGAAGTCTGACTATGGCACTGCGTCAGGACTCCCTCCGCTCGCCGCGCGCTGTCGCCAGCTCGCGCTCCCCGCACATCACGACCCGGCTCGACCGGCAGCGGATGTGCAGCTCCCCCGCTCTCCATGACAGCTCCAGTTGGCTCGTCGTCAACGTCTGCTCCCGCGCGCTGGTCTCGGGGTTCACGTTGGTGCTGACGCTGGTCCTGGTGCTGGCGTGGAAAGGCTGGGTGTTGAGGTTCATGGCGGCTCCCTTTGGTGTGGTGTTTGTTTGCATGGCCGCGATGTTCGGCGTTCCCCTCTTTCCCGTCTATGTCCAAAATTTGAGGAGCAGGACATGAGTGCAGTTGATTGCGTGAGCCGTGCCGCTCACCACTATCCCGGAGCACGCGCAGCCCTGATTGCCCGCCTGTTCCCCGGCAAGTCCGATGACTCGGTGCGCAAAGAGCTTTCGGGTATCGCTTCTCACAAGCTGGGGCTGGCCGACGGCATAGCCATCGCAGCGATGTGCTGCGAACTGAAGACCCCACATTGCTACGACCTGGCCAGCTATGTCGCCCAGGAATGCGGCGGACGCTTCGAGCTGATCGATGGTGCCAGCCCCGCATTGGCCAGCCCCGTGGACAAGGTGTCCAAGCTGGTGCTGGAGACCTCGCACATCACCAGTGCGGTGATAGAGGCCATGCAAGACGGCGTGATCTCGGACAACGAGCTGGCCCAGATCGAGCGCGAGATCGCCCAGGCCGAAGAGGTGTTGCGCAAGCTGCGCCAGGCCGCGCGCGCCGTGAATGCTGCAGGCAAGCCGAAGCGGGAGGCTGCATGACCAGCCACGACAGCAAGCCGGGGACCGCCCCGAAGTCCGTGGAACAGCTGCAGTCCGATTTCATTGAGGCTGTACAGATCCTCAAAGGCATCCATGACGAACTCACGAGCGCGCAGTGGCTGCGCGACTACGAGCGCGCCGAGGTGGACTGCGCAAAGAAGGGGGCAGCTTGACCGTCCTCCAGCAGCACCCTCTTTCTGCCGCCTTCCCGCCGCTGAGCGATGAGGAGTTTCAGACCCTCAAAGACAGCATTGAAAACCTGGGCGTGCAGAACGCAATCACCATCTACGAAGGGCAAGTCCTTGATGGGTGGAATCGCTACTGCGCGGCCCAGGAGCTGGGCTTCGAGTGCCCGACCCGCGAGATTGAAGAGCACATTGATCCGCGCGAGTTTGTCCTCTCCCAGAACAAGGCCCGGCGCCATGTCACGCAGGCGCAACTGGCGCTGGCCACCACAGCCGTCTACGAGTGGCGGCCTGTCGGCAGCAACCAGCACGGAGGGTCCGCACTGAGTGCGGAGGCTCCGAAAAGCACCAAGGAACTGGCCGAGGCTGCCGGCGTCGGTGTGCGCACCATCGAGCAGGCCAAGGCCGTGCAGAGCAGCGCGGTCCCTGAGGTTGTTGAAGCTGTGCGCTCTGGCGCCATGGGGCTGACCAAGGCTGCAGCGATTGCAAAGCTGCCTCAGGACGAGCAGGCGCAGGCCATCGACAAGCCCGTGCGTGAGATCAGGACGCCCGTGATGCCGCCGCTTGAGGACGACCCTGCGCCAAAGGTCTCCAGCAGCCAGGAGCCCGCCGATCCACCACCACCCGAGTACAGCGATTTGGAGCGGGCGCAGGACCAGATAGCCGATCTGCAGGCGGCGCTGGCGCTGGCGAACCTGGGTAGCGCATCCGAAGAGGACCGCCAGCAAGCGGCTGAGTTGATTGCGTCCCTGCAGGCCGACGTGAAGTCCCTGCAGGCCCAGCTGCGCGCCGTCACCAGCAGCCGCGATTTCCTGCTTCAGGAGAACGCGCAGATGAAGGCGCAGATGGCTGCGCAACGCAGGGAAATCACACGCCTGAAGGCGTCTGAGTCTGCATGACCACATGGGCCACGTCGCCGGCCTGTGATGGCGACCGTTCAGGAGTTGATATGTCTCAGTTGGTGTTGCGTGACTACCAAGTCAACAGCGTTGAGGGCCTGCGCGATGGCTTCAGGGCCAAGCACACGCGCCAGGTGCTGACCCTTCCCACTGGCGGCGGCAAGAGCCGAGTCATGGAGCACATGATCCATGGGGTCCAGGCCAAGGGCACTCGGATCATGTTCGTGTGCGAGCGCCGGGTCTTGGTGGAGCAGTTCTCCAAGCACCTCGACCGTGCCGGCATCGACCACGGCGTGCTGATGGCAAAGCACTGGCGTTTTCGGCCGCAGTGCCAGGTACAGATCGCAAGCGTGCAGACGCTGGAGCGCATGAAGACCTTGCCCAAAGTGGACCTGATCTTCATCGATGAGGTTCATGCCTGCATGCGGCAGTTCGTCATCAACCTGATGCTGGCGCAGCCAGACCTACGCATCATCGGCGCGACCGCAACCCCGTTCCATCCTGCCCTGGGGCGGCATTTCACGAACGTCGTGAGCACGATCACCATGTCGCGCCTGGTCGATGAGGGGCACCTTGTGCCATTCCGTGTATTTGTGGCCCGCGAGGTCAGCACCGAAGGCCTGAAGGTCGTGGCGGGTGAATGGAAGAAGGACGATCTGGAGCAGCGAGGCCGCCAGATCGTGGGTGACGTAGTGGCGGACTACGTGCGCATCTCGCACGAGGTCTTCGGTGAGTACCGCAAAACCATCTGCTTCTCTTGCGGCGTGGAGCATGGTGCAGAACTGGCCCAGCGATTTATCGATGCTGGGGTCAATGCAGTGCAGATCAGCTCTGAGGATGCGGAGGAGTATCGCGATCAGGTGCTGGAAGAGTTCGCGCGGCCAGACACCGACCTCAAGGTGGTGATCTCCGTAGCCATCCTGAGCCGGGGCTTTGACCAGACAGACGTCGAGCATGTGATCCTTGCGCGACCTTTGAAGAAGAGCTTTTCGGAGCATGTCCAGATGGTCGGGCGCGGAGCCAGGCCTCATGCCGGAAAGCAGTTCTGCGTGATCCAGGACCACAGCGGGAACTGGCTGCGCTTTCAGGAGGACTGGGAAAAGCTGTTCAACGACGGTGTGGAAAGCCTAGGCCCGGGCACAGACACGAAGCCGCGCAAGGAGCCGACTCCCAAGGAAAAGGAGGCAGCCAAGTGCCCGAAGTGCTCCGCATTCTGGCCGCCCAAGACCGACACCTGCAGCAACTGCGGGCATGTCCGAGCCAAGCACAACGCCGTCGAAACCGTCGCCGGTGAAGTGGTCGAGGTGGGCGCATCGAAAAAGCCGAAGGCCGAGAAATTCAGCGCCGAGTACAAGCGCGACTTCTACGCCCAACTGCTCGGCAACGCCCTGCAGCGCGGACACAACCCCGGCAGCGCATACCACCGCTATGTCGAGAAATTTGGGGTAGGGCCTTCCGGACCCAAGCCTGAGCCCGCACCAGTTGGAGAAGAGGTCCGCCGCTGGCTTGTGAGTCGCAACATCCGTAATGCCGCTGACCGGAAGCGGGTGGCCGCATGACCGACCGCATTCGCAACGCATTGCAGTACCTGAACCACGACGACCGCGAGGTCTGGATCATGGCGGGCATGGCCATCAAGGCCGAAATCGGCGAGAGCGGCTTCGACCTCTGGGACGAATGGAGCCGGCGCGCGGATTCTTACAACCCGAAGGCGGCTCGCGCCTCCTGGCGTTCCTTTCGAGGGTCTGGCGTCACAGTTGGATCGCTTTTTCATGAGGCAACCGCTGCTGGTTGGACGCCGCGCGACGACGTTGCATTTCAGCCCCTGACAGAAGCGCAGTTGCAGGCCCAGCAGAAGGCGCGAGACGCGCGACTGGCGGCTGAGCAGGCTCAACGACGGCAGGATCAGGAAAAGGCGGCGCGTAAAGCTGGATGGATCCTGCACCAGTGCAAGCATGAACAGCACGCCTACCTCCATTCCAAGGGATGGCCCGAGGCTACGGGCAGCGTCTGGTGGGCCGCCGAGGACTCGAATCTCTTGTGTATCCCCATGCGCGTTGGTTCGACCCTTGTCGGGATCCAGATGATCGATCGGAGGGGCGAAAAGAAGTACCTGCGGGGGCAGCGCACCAGCGGCGCCTCCTATTGCATCGACAACAGCGGCCCGGGCGCACTGGATTGGTGGGTCGAGGGGTATGCAACCGGGCTGAGCCTGCGCGACTGCCTGCAGGCGCTGCGCATGCGCTATCGGATCCACATCTGCTTCAGCGCTGGAAATCTCAAGCGCATGGCTAACCGCGGGATGGTGGTGGCCGACAACGATGCTTCCGGCACCGGTGAGGCCGCCGCCAAGGCTACGGGCCTGCCGTACTTCCTGCCACCGCAAGGCGACTTCAACGACATGCACCGCAAGGACGGTGCTTTCCGAGCTTCCCAGGCATTGCGCCGGTGGCTGTCCCAAGCCCGCACGGAGGCCTCCATGTAGGCCCTCATGTGCAACCCATGCCAGCGGCTCAATACGCGGGGGCATGGGCCAAGAAATCGGCTACCCGGGATGTGCAAGCCGAAGCGTGGGTGGAGTACCTAGAGCGCGCGCAGGGTCTCGATGCAGAGGCTGTAAGTCTGGGTTACCTGTTGGGGCGCATCGGCCACCACGGGGCGCGAAGCGATGGGCTAACTGCCACTGCCTCTAGCGCGTACCACGAACCCATGGAGCCCCATGGGTAAGGGGTGGTATGCGCTTTGCTCCGGGTCTTCAACCTTGCCTCAAGTGAATACAGGGCTTTAACAGAAATAGGGAATAGCGATGAATGGACTACGAGAAACACAGGCGCGAGATGTTGGAGCACTGCATTCGGCTCGCGCAATTGGACAGGCACTACGCCTGGTCGGCCGCGCAACGATACGCGGCCGACTCGCATGGGGTGCTGGCAGACCTGCCGCGCCAATTGACCGCCGCCATGCTGGCGCTGGCCACAACGAAAACACCAACCACAAGAGGACCGCATGAACATCGACGCACCAACCAAGCCCGCAGCCGCTGAGCGGCCCACCGTCGCAGAGCGCTTGACCAGCGCCAGCACCAGCAGCGACCTGTCCGTCGATCTGGAGAAGCGCGGCGACGCGGACTACCTGATCGCCGCCGGCATCCAGCGCGCAGGCCTGGGCCGGTTGGTCCAGCAGCTGATCTGCGAATGGGACCGCCGCGAGAAGCCGCGCCCGCTGACCGACGAGCAGCTGCAGCGCGTAGCCGAACAGATGCCCCGCAAGAGCCGGGGCCGTCTCGACATGGTGGGCGCCCGCGTGGCCGAGGGCCGTTGGCACATGGAGCGCCGCATGGAGATCCTGCGCGGCCTGCCGCAGTACGCCCGCCTGGTGGACGCGCACGCCGGGTTCCTGCCCTGGGTGCTGGCGCAGGGCATCAAGGACGCCCGCGCCAAGCTGACCGACGTGCTGCTCTGGTGGTGCGACCGCAAGTGCCCAGGCTGTGGCGGGGTCAAGCTGGGCGAGATGGCGATCTGCGAGACCTGCAAAGGGTTCGGCACCCGCGACGTGCCGCACGAAGCCGAGGGCCTTCTGATCTCCGAGCACATCGCAGAGCATGTGGACCGCGCACGCTCTGGCACCGTCGCCGCGCTCAAGCGCATGAAGGGGCTGAAGGTGGTTGCAGCCGGGAAAGGGTGATGTATACTGCGTCCCTAGAGCGCAGGCGCAAATAAACCGCCTTCCTCACATCGGAAACGTCCCCAGGCGGTGAGCCTGGCAAGACACAGATTCGATGGAGGAGTTCGCCCAGAAAAAAGCCCGCTAGGTTCGCCAGCGGGCTTTTGCTTTTACAGGTCCTTTGCCCCCTCCTTTGGGTCCCCAGTTCGCTTGCGTTGCGAATACTCCAGGTAGCGATCCGACGAGATTTGCAAGGCGCCAAAGTCGATGCTTGTCCCGTGTTCCAACAGGGCGAATGTGCCGCCCGACACAGCCTGACTCCAGCGCTTGGATTCGATGCTGGCGCCGCCCATCGTCTGGAGCGTTGCTGTGCGCTCCTTGCCGGCGCCATGCGCTTCTTCAAGAGCGTTGCGGATCGCCGTGTAGTTCGCTGGAGAAAACGCCGCCGTGAACGATTCAAAGCGGCCATCGATCAAGTAGAACGTCGGGCGCGCTACCGGCCTCCCTCCGTAGCTGAAGAGGGGGCGGGCGCTTTCTGTGGGCGTGTACATGCCTTCTGTCTTGCAGGTTTCCTGGCCCAGCATCGTGGACATAGTGGGCGAAGGCTTGCAGACCAAATCGGGGTACTGCTTCAGAAGCTCGGCCTTTGAGCTGCCCAGAGGCAAGCCCCTGTATGCGATGGGTTCGGCCAAAGCTGCTGCGCTTGAGCAGATGAGCGCGGCCATGAGTAGCGTTTTCACGGTGTCCTCTCTCGTTGGTGGGATGGACCGCATCCTACCGCCCTCCATTTGTTGGCCATCCCCCGAGCCAGCCGGGGCCGCGCGCTCCCTGGAGGCGTGCGGGTCCTCTTAACCGTGAGCTGTGGTGCTGGACAGCGCAGGCAGCCTTCAGCAGGGCCAGACCAAGCCCTGTAGTCCTATGGAGGCTCCCTTATGGGATGGAGTGAGAGCAGCACAGCAAAGAAGCGGTTGCGCGGACGGGCACTGCAGCAGCGCCGCGAGCAGTACCGGCGATTCCAGCCGCTGTGCGTGGCGTGCCAGGCCAGGGGCTTCGTACGCGAATGGGATCAGCTGGACCACATCGTGCCGCTGCACAAGGGCGGCTCAGACGACTGGAGCAATCTGCAGGGACTGTGCATCCCCTGCCACAAGGAGAAGACAGAGCGGGAGCTGAGCATGCTGCAGCCCTCGTTCTACCCGACCTGGCTGAAGCCAGCGGCATGCCACCTGACCATGGTCATCGGGCCGCCGGGCTCTGGCAAGACCACGTATGCCCAGCAGCACATGCAGCCCGGCGACCGGCTCATCGACCTTGACCTGCTGATGTGCGAGGTGTCGGGCCTGCCGATCTACCAGGTGCCACCGAACCACCTTGCTGCCGCCGCCCGCCTGCGCAACCGCAGGCTCGGCGCGCTGTCCAGGCCAGGCCACCCGCCCGCCTGGTTCATCACAACAGCCATAGGCGATGACCGCGCATGGTGGGAGACGAAGCTGGAGCCAGCCCGTGTCGTCGTGATGGAGACGAGCGAGGCCACATGCATTTCACGCATCCACGCGGATGCAAGGCGCCCAGAGCCCGCCAAGCGCGCGGCTCTGGGGATTGTGGGCGACTGGTTTGCAGCAGCTGCAGGCCGGGCCACGAAGAGCGGGAGACGGCGGACCATCGGGCTCGACGGCTTCCCCATTGAAGACTGAGGACGACGACCATGCGAATGATGTGCCCGCATTGCCAAGAGCATGCCTACACCCGCACCAGCCTGCAGCTGACCAGCACCAGCCGCGAGACGATCTTTCAGTGCCGGAACTACGAATGCGGCCATGTGTTCTCTGCGGTGACCGAGATCAACCGCACCATCAGCCCCAGCGCCATCCCGAACCCTGCGGTGGTCCTGCCGATGAGCACGCACATCAAGCGCAAGCTGCTGCAGTCCCAGCTGGACGCAATGCCGTCCTCGCCGTACCAGCCCGGCTCCCACGCCGCGCCGACCGCCACCACGTCGCACCAGGGCACCGAGGCCCGCCACTGAGGAGCAGGAGATGGAGTCAGACGCGTTCGACGCAGGGCAGCTGGTGAAGCTGCCGCGCGCACCGATGCTGGCCAAGGTGTGGCCCGGCAACAGGGTGCAGCTGGTGTCTGGTGGTCCCGAGATGATCGTGATGCAGGTCGATGGCGATCAGGTGACGTGCTGGTGGGAGGCGGGGCAGGGCCAGATAGGTTCGCGCACGTTCGACATTGCAACGCTCACATGCTTTGGTGCGAGGTAGTCGATGAACTACTCCGTCCTCCTGCGCCAGGTCGAGCGCCAGCGCAATCTGTGCGTTAAGCGCGGACTGCCTGGCTGGCTTCAGCAGTACGCCGAGGCTCAGCTGGCATACGCGCGCTACCGCTGGCTCGTCTCAAGGGACAAGCAGGCTCCCAAGGACTGCAGGCGCCTCTCCCTCGAAAGGGCCGTGTCGGTGCTGTTCTCACTGCAGGAGCTGCTGTGGGTCTACCGAGTCAATGGCGAGCAATCTATCAAACGAGATTGATTCGCAATTGATGGTTTGTTAGTGGTTGCTATCTGTTGTTTTTTAGAAACAAAACCGGGCTTTGCACCTTTTTAGTGCATGTTGTTAAAAAACAACGGAATGTTGTAAATACGCAACAGGCAGGGGTGGGGAAAAAGTCCAGACGGATCGACGGGAACCCGAGCGGCCTGACCGCTTTTTTCGCACGGTCAAGATAGAAATTTCGTTTTTTAGGGAGGTGCTTTTATGCCAGGACCCGGAAAAAAGCCCGCCTCCCTCAAGGTGATCGCGGGCACGGACCGCAAGGACCGCGATGCGCCCGCCGACGCGCTGAATTTGCCCACGTTGGGCGAGGCGCCCGATCCGCCTGACTGGCTTCCCAACGCTCACGCGGTGAAGGAGTGGAAGCGGTTGGCCCCCATCCTTGTCGCAAACAAGTTGCTGACGGATGGCGGCATTTCTGCGCTGGGGCAATTGTGCGCGTTGCACGGGAAGGTCGTACAGCTTTATGCAGCGGGCGAAGCCCCAAATGCCTCGATGGTGTCGCAGCTGCGCAACCTCATGAACGACTTTGGCCTGACGCCAGTGGCCCAGGGCAAGGTCAAGCCCGTGGGGGAGGGGCCTGCAGAAAATGAGTTCAAGAACAACGGCCAGCGCCCCGGCCGAAAGCCAAGGGCCGCGTGACTTTGTAGCGATTGCCGAAGCGTATGCGCGCAAGGCGATAGACAAGAAGAACCGCAAGCGCTTCGGGATCTGGATCCGTCTGGCTGCCCAGCGATTCCTCAGCGATTTGAAGCGGGGCAAGAAGCGAGGCGCGCCGTTCTATTTCGATGAGTGGCACGCGAATGACGTGTGCGATTTCGCGGAAAAGCTGCCGCACGTTGAGGGCAAATGGGACACGCCGAACATCGTCCTGCATGAGTCGCACGTCTTCTTTCTGGTGCAGCTGTTCGGCTTCCGCAAGCCTGACGGCACGCGCCGGTTCACGACGGCGCTTTTTGCGATTGCGCGGAAGAATGCCAAGAGCACCCTGGCCGCGATCATCGCTCTCTACTGCCAGTGCTGCGAGGATGAGGTGGGGCCTCAGGTCATCACGGCCGCCACGACCTTCGATCAGGCATCGATTGTTTTCAAGGTGGCCAAGCGGATGGTTGAGGCGAAAGCCAACCTGCGCTCAGCCTTCAACCTGCAGGCCTTCGCGAAGGCGATTGCCAGCTACAGCAACGGGGGCACGTTCAAGGCCCTGCACGCCAAGGCGAGCACGCAGGACGGATTGAACCCTTCCTGCACAGTCCTCGATGAGCTGCACGCTCACAAGGACCATGACCTGATGAACGTGCTGAAGTCCGCAGCTGGCGGGCGCGGCAATCCGCTGTGGCTGTATCTGACGACAGAGGGCTACGACAACCCCGGGCCATGGAGCGAGGAGAGGGAGTTTGCGAAGAAGGTGCTGCGCGGCATCGTGGAGGCCGATCACTACCTGGCCATCTACTACGCGGTGGATGAGAAGGACGAGGACCTTGGCACCGAGGCCGACGACGATTTCGATGAGGAGGCGTGGCATAAGGCAAACCCGCTGCTGGCGGTTAACCCGTTCCTGTTGGCTGAGATTCGCAAGGCGGCGATTGAGGCCAAGGAAAAGCCTGGGACGCACGGCGAATTCAAGATCAAGCGCCTGAACCGGGCTAGTTCCGTCGCTGGGGGGTGGGTCAACCTGACGAAGTGGCGGGCCTGCAAGGGCCTGGTTGATCTGGAAGCCCTGCGCGCGCTGCCGTGTTGGGGCGGCCTGGACTTGTCCAGTACGACCGACTTGTGCTCGTTCCGGCTGGTGTGGCGCCTGGACGGTTGGATCCTTACCTATGGCTGGCGCTGGGTGCCGCCGGCTGCAGTGCGGGCGCGCACGCAGCGGGGCCATGTCCCTTATCGGCATTGGGTTGATGCAGGGCTGCTCATCGAGTCAGGTGAAGAAGTCATCGACTACGCGCCAATCGAGAAGCAGATCCTGCAGGTGAAGGAGGAGTTCAACTTGGTGGCTTGCGCATACGACGGGTGGAACGCGGCCCAGACGGTGCAGCGGCTCAAGGGCGGCGGGGTGCCAATGGTGCAGTTCATTCAGGGGCCGAAGAGCTATCACCCCGCCATGCAGGAGCTGGAGCGGGCTTACCTGAGCGGCCAGCTGGCGCACGGGAACGATCAGGTGCTGAACTGGAACGCCTCGAACCTGGTTGCGCGCAGGGACCAGAACCTCAATGCCGCGCCGGACAAGCGCCGGTCCATGGAAAAGATTGACGACATGTGTTCGCTGCTCATGGCGACGGGCGCAAGCATCACAAACGAAGTTCAGAACGGCCTCGGCGGTTTCCTGGGCAACACGATCAAGGTGGGTCGATGAAGAAACCAAAGCAGCGCCGCATCGGGCCAATCCGGTCGGCAATACGCGATTGGCTCGGGGTTCCCGTGTCGATTGGAGATGCAGAAGGGATGGCCGCGATCTTCGCGTCAAGCACAGGGAGTGGCGTCAGCGTCACCTCTCAGAACGTCCTGAAGCTGTCGGCCGTCTGGGCTTGTGTCCGGTTGATCTCGGAAACCATCGCCACGCTGCCCTTATCGATGTACGAGCGCACGCCCACCGGCAAGCGCACGGCATCTGGCCACTGGCTTCACGCGATCATTCACGACCAACCGAATGCGGACAGCACGGCATCTGTGTTCTGGGAAGCCGTGGTCGCTGCAATGCTGCTGCGTGATGGTGCGCGGTGTGAAAAGCTCATGATCGGACCGCGAATTGTGGGTCTGCAGTTTCTCGCGCCCAGTCGGCTCACCTGGTCCCGCAACGCCAACGGCCTGAAGGAGTACAGATACACCGATGAAAACGGGCGGCAGCGGGTGATCCCGAGGGATCGCGTTTGGTACATCCCCGGCTTTTCCATCGATGGTGTGAACGGGGTTTCCGCCATTCGCTACGGCGCCGAGGTCTTTGGCCAAGCCTTGGCTGCTGACCAGACGGCTGCGAAAACATTCAAGGACGGGTTGCTGCAGACCTTGTATTACAAGCTGAAGGACTGGATGTCGCCAGCGCAGCGCAAGGAATTCAAGGAGAACATACAGGACTCCGTGGAGCGCGGTGAGCGGCCTGTGCTTGAGGGTGGAATCGACGTGGCGGCAGTCGGCCTCAACCCGAAGGATGCGCAGCTGCTGGAGTCGCGCTCTTTCAGCGTTGAAGAAATCTGCCGCTGGTTCCGGGTGCCGCCTTTCATGGTGGGCCACAGCGAGAAGTCCACCAGTTGGGGCACGGGCATTGAGCAGCAAATGATCGGCTTTCTGACCTTCACCTTGGGGCCGTGGCTGAAGCGGCTGGAGCAGTCCATCAGCAAGGACTTGCTGACGCCTGCAGAGCGTCTCAGGTTCTATCCGAAGTTCGCCGTTGAAGGGCTTCTGCGCGCAGACAGCGCGGCGCGCGCGGCCTTCTATGCAGCCATGGTGAACAACGGTGTCCTGACCCGTGATGAGGTGCGGCAGCTGGAGGATCGTGAGCCCATGGGGGGCAACGCGGCGGTTCTCACAGTGCAGTCCGCCATGACGACCCTGGACGCCATCGGGCAGTCCACGGATTCACAACAGGCCCGAGCGGCGCTGCGCGCTTTCCTTGGGTTCGACGAGCAGCCGCAGAAAGGCTAAATCATGAGTATCAAAGCCCTGCCGGGCGCCCCCATGGGCCGCCCGAGCGCTAGCGTGCGCAGTGAAATCCTGCCGCGTGCATTTGAGCGATGGAATCCAGGCCTGCGCGCAGCCCTGGAAGAGTCCGAAGAGGACCGCAGCATCAGCGTCTATGACGTGATCGGCTACGACTACTGGACCGGGGACGGGGTGACTGCCAGGCGCATTGCAGGCGCCCTGCGCAGCCTTGGCCCTGGTGACGTGACCGTCAACATCAACAGCCCCGGCGGCGACATGTTCGAGGGCCTGGCCATCTACAACCTGCTGCGCGAACACAAGGGCCAAGTGACCGTCAAGGTGCTCGGCCTGGCTGCCTCGGCGGCCAGCGTGATCGCGATGTCGGGCGACACGGTGCAGATCGCCCGTGCCGGCTTTCTGATGATCCACAACGCGTGGGTGATCGCAGCCGGCAATCGCAACGACTTCCGAGAAATCGCGGACTGGCTGGAGCCCTTTGATTCCGCGATGGCCGACATCTATGCGGCGCGAACTGGCGCGGAACAGAAAGCCATGGCCAAGCTGATGGATGCGGAGTCCTGGCTAGGCGGCAGCTCAGCTGTCGAGCAGGGCTTTGCAGATGAGCTTTTGCCTTCTGACCAGGTGGCCAAGGGCGATGCGAAAGCGCATGCCAGTGCCGCCAGACGCGTCGAGGCCGCTCTGCGGTCGAGCGGCTTGCCAAAGACCGAGGCCATGCGCCTCATCAGCGAACTCAAGTCCGGTGCGGGTGATCCGTCCGGCAGCGGTGAGGGCGATCCCACCGAGCGCGGCCCTGTGGCCGACCTCAGCCAAACCGCGGCACTCGCCGCATCCCTGAAAAATCTCTTCTAAGGAATCGCCATGCCGATCGAAAAAGACATTGAACAGATCAACACCAGCCTGCGCGAAGTGGGCGAACAGATCAAGGCCCAGGCCGAGAAGGCCGACAAGGAGATCAAGGCACACGCCCAGCTCAGCCGGGAGACCCGTGCCAAGGTCGATGAACTGCTCACCGAGCAGGGCACGCTGCGCGCGAATCTGGCCACGGCCGAGCAACTGCTGGCGAAGCTCGCAAACGGCGGCGGTGGTGGCCAGCAGCAACCCCAGACCATGGGCATGCAGGTCACCGACTCGGAGGACTTCAAGGCCTTCGCTGCCAACCCCCGTGGTAGCTTCCGCATGCCTGTGCAGGCGGCCATCACCAGTGGCAGCGGCTCGGCCGGCGATCTGATCGTCCCGGACCGCGTGCCCGGCATCGTGGCCCCGGGCCTGCGCCGACTGACCATCCGCGATCTTCTGAACTGGGGTCGCACCGGCTCGAATGCGGTGGACTTCGCACGCGAACTGGTGTTCACCAACAACGCCGGCCCGGTGGGCGAAAACCCGAGCGGCGGAAAGCCGGAGTCGAACATCACGTTCGAGGCGGCCCAGGTGCCCGTTGTCACCATCGCGCACTGGGTGCCGGCATCCAAGCAGGTGCTGAGCGATGTGCCCATGCTGCAGTCGTACATCGATGGCCGGCTGCGCTATGGCCTGAAGCTCAAGGAAGAGCTGCAGCTGCTCAAGGGCTCTGGCGTCGGCCTGAACATGGACGGCATCTACACACAGGCGACGCCCTACGTGAACCCTGGTGTCGTGGTGCAGGCGGAAACGCGCATTGACCGTCTGCGTCTCGCACTGCTGCAGGTCGAGCTGGCCGACTACTGGGCCGATGGCATCGTCATCAGCCCGCTGGACTGGGCGGCCATTGAGCTGACCAAGACCGCCGACAACGCCTATCTGTTCACCAACCCCCGCACCCAGGAGCTGCCGTCGCTGTGGGGTCGCAACGTGGTGCCGACGCAGGCCATGGACCCAGCCGAGTTCCTGGTGGGCGCATTCGGCGGCGGCTTGGCCGCCCAGGGCTGGGACCGCGAGGACGTGAGCGTGTCGATCTCGTTCGAGGACCGCGACAACTTCGTCAAGAACATGGCGACGGTGCTGTGCGAAGAGCGCATTGCGCTGACCGTGTTCCGTCCTGCCTCGTTCGTCAAGGGCGCATTCACCGGCGTGGCGCCCCAGCCGCCCGCATCGTCCTGATCACAGGGCGATAACTAGGCGGGGCTTTCATGGCCCCGCCTGTTTATTTGAACTGGAGGAACTCATGAAAGAAGTTGAAGCGTTGATGGGTTTCACCCATAACGGAAGCTACCGGCGGGGCGACCGCTTCCGTGTTCCCGAGCCTCAAGCCGAGGCATTGAAGAAGAAGGGCCTTGTCCTCGTACTTGCCGATGAGCCGAGCGAGGAAAACCCTACTGCGGCCGCTGGTCAGAAGTCATCTGCATCGCCAGCGGCCCCAGCCTCACCGAAGCCGACTGCAAGCAAGCGCGGCAGTGGCGGGGCCGGAAGCAAGGCCGCGCAGTCTTCGTGACCAACACGACATACCAGCGATGCCCGTGGGCAGATGTGCTCTATGCCCTGGACCTCGACTGGTGGCGTATGCACCTGGCGCGTGCACGGCAAATGTTCGGCGGACTTCTTGTGTCGCCACAGCAGGTGCCAGGTGTGCGCCAGGAGCTTGCGTGGCTGGACGGAGCAAAAACCAACAGTGGGGCAGCAGTGCTGGCGCAGGCGGCCTACTGGCGCGCGCGCCGTGTGGTGCTGCTGGGGTACGACTGCCAGCACACAGGCGGCGCGACGCATTGGCATGGCAGCCATCCCAAGGGATTGGGCGACGCGCACAGCGTGGCTGAATGGCCGGCACAGTTTCTCAGGATCCTGCCGCGTCTCTCGGGCGTTGAAGTGGTGAACGCCACGCGTGAAACGGCGCTGAGCCTATTCCCTCGCGCCACTTTGGAGGATGCGTTGGCATGACCATCATCAGCATTGAAGAGGCCCGCCATCACTTGCGCGTAGAGCCTGACTACCCTGCAGAGCAGGTGCTGCCCTATCTCGAAGGCGCCGAGTCCCTTGCGCAGCGATACCTGAACCGGCGAGTGTTCGCAACTCAGGCCGAGCTGGACGTTGCCAGGCAGAGCATGGTTGCCTCTCTGCAAACGGCTGCCGAAGCCCGGGACGACGCCCTTGAGGCCGCGCGCCAAGTCGCCGACTGCGTTGCGCGAGAGATGCTCACCAAGCAGGCTCACGCCATCTATGCCGATGCCGTGGCAGAGCAGAGGCGCGTTGCGCGCGGCATGGTGATCGAGCCCCATGTGCGCAACGGGATCTTGCTCATCCTGGGGCACTTGGACGAGAACCGAGAGACGGTAGCGCGGGGTATCAGCGTGGCAGACCTGCCCATGGGGGCCATCTACTTCCTGCGCCCGTCGCGGGTCGATTGGGGGATCTGAAATGGCCTCTGGACGATACCGAACGCGCGTGGTGGCCGAGCGCCCCACGCAAACCGCTGACGGTGCTGGCGGCGTTGTCGAGACCTGGGCTGTCGTGGCCGAGTTCTGGGCCGAGGTGACGCCGACCACGGGCCGCGAACAGATGCGTGCGGGCCAGCGCCTGGCTGACCTCGATAAGCGGGTTGTGACTCGCTGGGCGCCCGGCGCCGAAGGCCTGACCGCCCTGGACCGGCTGGTTATCGGCGGCGTGCCTCACCCGATCACCAGGCCGCCTGTGGACCTGAAGAGCAGGCACCGCGAGCTTGAGATCTACTGCAACGAGGGCCTGAGCGATGGCTGAGACCTGGAAGAAAGTTGAAGGCCTGAGTGCGTTGGCAAAGCGTATGGAGGCGTTGGGCGATGACATGACACGCAAGACCTCAGTCTCGGCAACCGGGGCTGGCGCTCGCGTCATCCGCAACCTGGCCAAGCAGAAGGCGCCGATTGCGCCGGCCGACTACGAGGTCGAGGGCCAGAAGGTGCCGCGCGGCAACTTGCCCAAGCAGATCGTTGTCAAGCAGGTGCCGAAGTCGAAGCGCCGGCTAACGTCGGAGCATGTTGTGGCTGTGCGTGGCAAGCGAAAAGATGGCTATGCCAACCGTGTCGGACAGCTGCAGGAGTTCGGCACGGTTAAGCAGGATCCCAATCCGTTCATGCGACCAGCGTTCGATGAGGGCAAGGGGCCGGCGCTGGACGTCATCGTTAAAACCTTGAAGCGTCGAGTAGCTAAGGCAGAAAAGGGCGGCAAATGACACAGCTATCTGTTTCCCAGCAGATCACAGCGGCTCTCGGCCCCATCGTTGCGGGCCGGTGTTACCAGCGGACTTTCCTGCAGTCTGGTGGCAAGCTGCCCGAGTGGCCCGCAGTGCGCTTCGTCTTTGTCTCCGCGAGCATGGCCGAAACGATATGCGGAGACGGCGGCGACGATGCAGCCGACTACCGGGTGCAGATTGACCTGGCCAATTCGCGCAAGGCCGGCGAGGTGAAATTCCAGGAGCTGCGAGCGCAGATCCTTGCGGCAATGAGCGCCCTCGGCCCGACGTTTTCCTGGGCCGGTCAGAGCGACACCTACGACGCTGAGACCGACACCAACCGGGCGCAGCTCGATTTCATGGTCTACCAATCCAACTAGGCCATTTCCCATCACCAACCAACCGCCGCCCTCTGAGGCGGCTTTTTTATTCCCAAGGAGGCGGCTATGTCTGCTGGAAAGCGTTTCAAGTTCCAGGGCACGACCCTGCAGGTTTCGACGGGCGTTGGCGCCGCGAAGACCATCACCGGCATCACGCAGGAAAACCCCGCAGTGATCGCCGCCGCTGCGCACGGCTTCGTGCTGGGCGATGTTGCCCGCATCGCTGCCGTGGTCGGCATGACCGAAATCAACGGGCAACTGGCCGTGGTGGACAACCCGGAGGCGGGAGACTTCGAGGCCGCGAACATCGATGCGTCCGGCTATTCCGCCTATGCCAACGGCGGCACAGCATCGCCGCTGACCTATACCAACTTCTGCGAGTTGACCGGAGCGAACCAGCAGGATGGCCAGGCCGACGAAATCGAGGCCACCAGCATCTGCTCGACCGCCAAGGAATTCGAGGTTGGCCTTGGCGACAGCGGCACGCTGACGCTGGACTACAACTTCGCGCCCAACACTGGCGTGCAAGCCAGCTTCCGCGCCGCAAAGAAATCGGGCGAAGAGGTGGCCATCCGCATCAAGCTGCCCAAGGATGGCGGCACCATCGTGATGATCGGCTATGTCCAGCAATCCAGCTTCCAGGGCAGCAATGGCGGCCTGTGGACTGGCTCCTCGACCATCCGCCTCACTGGCGAAATCTTCGTGCTGGAGGCTGCATGAGCGAGAAAAAGACCATGACCACGGCCGAGCAGATGCGCGCCCGCATCCTGGCCAGCGCGAACCCGAAGCCGGTCCCGGTGGACACCCCTGCCTGGGGGCGCCTCTGGCTGCGCGTTCTGACCTGCGCCGACGTGGATGGCGCGAAGCCTCCCGAGGGCGAAAAGATGCGCCTGGCCCATGGCGTGGCGCAGGTGCTGTGCGACGAAGACGGCGTGCTGCTGTTTGACCCGGCGAGCGAGGAGGACGTGAAGTCCATCGCAACGCTGCCCTGGGCCGACCTCAGTGGGATCCTGGCGAAGGCCCAGGGCACCGCCGTGCCCGAGGGCGGTGAACCGGGAAACGGCTCCCCCGGCGCGTAGAGGCGCAGCTCGACCTGGCCGAAGCGCTCGGCGTACCGCTCGCTGTTGTCGGGCAGATGAGCGAGTACGAATTCAACCTGTGGCGGTCCAGGGGAAAGCCGCTGTGGCCGCGCAGGTTGGAGCTGATGCTGGCGCAGCTGACATCGATGCTGGCGCAGGTCAACGGCAACAGGCACACGCTGCAGGACGTGGATCTATTCGACCCGCGTGCCGAGCAGCGCACCCAGTTGGGCGAGGCGGCTGAGTCCATGGCGGATCTGGCTGGCGCGGGCGTGCGAAAGCTCGGGCAAGGACGAAAGAGAGGGTGATATGTCTGGAGGTGGACTTGGCAATCTGACGGTGTTTCTGGGCCTGGATGCGGTCCAGTTCACGACCGGCATGGATAAGGCGAAAAAGCAGGCATACGACTTCGGCTACGCCATCGGCACCGGCATTCGCAAGTCGGCCGAGGTGGCAGCCGCCGCATTGACCGCCCTTGGCGCCGCAGGCGCCGGGGCGTTGGTGGTGCTGAACCGGCAGGCCAACAACATTGCGGCGTACCAAGACCTAGCCGACAAGATCGGCGACACAGCTTCCCGCGTCACGTCGCTGCAGCTGGCTGCAGATCTGAGCGGGGTGGCCCTTGACACGGTAGCGGCCTCGTCGGTCAAGTTGACCGCAGGCCTTGCCAAGGGTGGCGACGAGGCGAAGAAGATTGAATCGGGCCTGAAAGCCATCGGCATCCAGGTGAAAGAGTTCAAGCAGCTGTCTCCCGTCGAGCAAATCGACAAGGTGGCCAAGTCGCTGGCCGAGTACGAGAACGGCGCGCAAAAGACCGCTGTGGCCGTCGCGCTGTTTGGCGAGTCTGGCGCCAACCTGATCCCGTTCCTGAATGACCAGGCCGAGGCTCAGAGCAATGCGATCCGCCTGACCGATGAGCAGATCTCGCGTGCAGACGAGTTCACGAAGGAGATTGCGCGCCAGAAGAGCGAGCTGTCGGCCATGGTGCAGGTTGTCGTGGCTGAAAGCCTGCCCGCCGTGTCGGCGCTGATCGGTGCATTCAAGGATGCCGCTCGGGAAACTTTGGGCCTGAGCAATGGTGCGACAGACCTGAAGAACAACACCAGCATTCGCGAGTTTGCGAACGACGCTGCGGTGTTCCTGGCGCAGATTGTGGACATGACAAAGGCCGTTGGATTCGGCTTTGAGTACGTCGGCAAGACCATCGGCGCCACTGCCGCAATTGCTGCAGCGGCTAAGCGCGGTGAGTTCGGCGCCATCGGCGACATCATCGACGCGGCCCGCCAGTCTGGCCAGGACATGCTCAAGTCCTGGAACGCTCCGTCTCTCGCCGACCGCGTCCGGGAGCGCATCGCAGCCCAGGCTGCCGCTGGCGCGTCTGGTGGCGCATCTGCGCCCAAGAAGACGCTCACCTACACGCCGCCCATGAAGGGGAGCGGCGCCGCCGAGTTGCTCAAGAAGCAACTGGACAACGAGTTGAAGATCCTGGAAAACGCCTACAAGCGCGAGGACGAGCTGCTGCGTGATCGCAACAAGATGCTCGACCTGGTGAACGGCGAAAACATGATCGCGTTCCGTGATTACTACGCCGGCCGTCGCGCAGCTGCTGAAGAGGCGTTGCGCAACCAGACGGCGTTGCTTGACCAGGAAATTGCCAAGCTGCAGGCGTACAAAGCTGCGGCGGCCAAGGCTACGGAGCGTGAGGCAGCCCAGGGCAAGATCAACGATCTGATCGAGCGTAAAGGGCGGCTGCAGCGCGATGCAGCGACCGAGGCTGTTGTGCTGGCTTCTCAGGAGGCGAAGGCGTATGACGGCCTCCAGCGCTCGCTGAATGGCGTGAACGCATCGATCTTGGAGATGCTTGGCCTGAGCGGCCAGGCGGCGCGCATCCGCTTCGATGACTCGAACAAGGACCTTCGGGAGCGGTTGCAGGCCGAGGGTGACACAACTGGCCTGCAACAGCTTTCCCGCCTGCGAGACCTGACAACTGCACAGGCAGATTTCAATCAGAAGCAGACGGAGAACTCAGACATCCTTACGCGCCTGCAGATGCAGGAGGATCGCATCAACCTGGCCCGCAACCTGGGCGCCATTGGCGAGCTTGCCGGCTTGCAGCAGGCGACTGAGGCGCGCCGCGCTGCGGTGAAGCAGATGGAGGCCCAGGTACTGGCGCTGGAAGCCATTGCGCGGGCGAGCGACAACCCGAAGCTCGTCCTGCAAGCCGAGCAAGCCCGCGCAGCACTGGAGCGGCTGAATGCCGAATCCAACCTCGTGGCGCAGCGGTTCGACACGATGTTTTCGGATGCTGGCAGCAACGCATTCGCGGATTGGATCACTGGCGCCAAGTCGGCAAAGGATGCGGCCACGGATCTGCTCAACAGCGTCAGTTCGCAGATCACACGCCTGGTTGCGCAGTCGGCCTGGACCTCTCTATTTGGAGGCAAAGGGCTGCTTGGTTCGGGCGGCAGCACTGGCTTTTTCGGCGATCTCTTCGGCAGCCTTTTCGGCGGCGGCCGCGCAGTGGGCGGGCGCGTCTCCCCCGGGAAGATGTACGAGGTCAACGAGAACGGCAGCGAGTTGCTGGAACAGGGCGGACGCACGTACCTGATGACGGGCGGCCGTGGTGGTCGCATCGTGCCCAACAGCCAAGCCTTCGGCGGTAGTGGCGGCTTCAACCAGGTCAACAACTTCACGGTGCCCGGTGGTATTGACCGCAGGACGCAAAGCCAGATTGCGGACCAGACCCGCCGAAGCACCAATACTGCCGTTGCACGGCTGGGCTGACACATGGCACATCTCGACGCATACCTGGGGCCTTGTCCCGGCTTCGGCTGGCAGGGCGGCCCAGAGTTCTCCACACAGATCGTGGACCTGGCCAGCGGCCGAGAAAGGCGCAACGCGCTTTGGGCACAGGCCCGGCATAGGTTCGAGGCGCCATTCCTCAACATCAAGAGGGATGCATACCGGCGCATCAAACAGATGCACCTCACCTGCCAGGGGAGGTTGCACGCATTCCGATTCCGAGACGAGCTGGACCATGCGGCACATGACGATGTTTTTGCCGTGGGGGATGGTGTCGCAACCGTTTTCCAACTGGCCAAGGTATCGACCATCGATGGCGTCAGCTACACGCGGAACTGCTTCGCGATCAAGAGTGCCTCTGTGCTTGCTGGTGACGATCCAGCAGATCCGGTGATCGACATGCTGCGCGGCACCGTGACGTTCGCGGCGCCTCCAGCCGTCGGCGTTGCGCTGGCCTGGTCCGGGGAGTTTGACGTGTGGGTGAGGTTCGACCAGGACTATCTACCCTTTTCCTTGGACAACGCGAACGGTCGCGGGGACAAGTTCATCAATGGATCGGTGACGCTCATCGAAGTGCCGCCGCCACCTCCGGAGCCATGACATGCCCCGTGTGATTCCAATTGCCTTGCAGCAGCACCTGGACGGCGACGCCACCACTGTCTGCCTGCTGGTGCGTATCGACCCTGTGGCGCCTGGGTTTGACCCGGTGGGCGTGACCACGCTGGACCGTGACGTGTTGTTTGACGCCGGCACGGGTGCGCTGCTGTACCGCGCGGCCGTGGGTGTTGACTCCAGCGCGCGCGTGAGCAGCTCGGACATGGCAGTGGACAACGCAGAGGGCACAAGCCTTGTGCCGGAGTTCGACGTGCCAGTATCGGAGCGCGACCTGGTGGCAGGCGCCTACGACTACGCCCGCTGGACCAGCTACCTTGTGAACTTCGAGGACACGACGCAGTTTGTCGAGCTGGCGCGCGGCGAGCTGGGCCAAGTGCGCGTGTCGCAAGGCATGTCGTTCACCTTCGAGATGCTGGGGCTGACAAAGCGTCTCAAGCAGACCGTGGTTGAGAAAGACTCGCTGCGCTGCCGTGCGATCTTCGGCAGCCAGCCGCTAGGCACCCCTGGCGCCACAGTGACTCAGCTCTTCTACTGCGGGCGTGAGGTTGATGGTCTCTTTGTGGGATCACACGTCGTTGCACCAGGGGAGGAAAACACAGTCAGCTTCAGCACTGCGCTGTCTGAGCCGGATGGCTATTTCAAGCCCGGCATGTTGCGATGGGTCACGGGGGCAAACGCGGGCCGCGTCTACGAGGTCGAGGAGCACAAGGCCGGGGTGCTGTCGCTCACCTTCGGGGCCATGTTCCCTGTCCAAGCGGGCGATGAATTTCGTGTCCGCCCCGACTGCACGAAGTGGAAGGATGGCCCGAACGGCTGCAAGCACTGGTTCGGCGCCAACTGGGTGCTGCACTACCGTGGAGAGCCGTACATCCCCGTCGGCGACACGGGCCAGATCAACGCCCCAGGGGCCAGCGTATGAGCGATCTGATCGACGCAGCGCGCAAGTACCTGGGCGTGCCATTCCGACATCGCGGCCGCACGGCAGCAGGCCTGGATTGCGCCGGCCTGGGCGTGCTCGCATACCGCGACTGCGGCATCGATGTGCCCGACGTGCGTGCATATGGCCGTGAGCCTTTCAAGAACGGTCTCATGGAAGGGCTGCGCGCGGCCCTGGGAGACCCCGTTGATGACGGACCACTGCCTGGCGATGTCGTCGTCATGCGCTTTGACAAAGACCCGCACCACGTCGCCTTGATCGCCAAGGCTCCGTATGCGGACGAATTGACCATGATCCACGCCGACTCCATGCATGGCCGTGTCGTAGAGCACCGGCTGAGCGAGGACTGGCGCGCGAGGATCGTTGCTGTGTACCGGAGACCTCTGTAATGGCTCGACTCGCTCTTTCTGTTGGCGGCGCCGCCCTGGGCTTTGCCATCGGCGGCCCAGCTGGCGCCCAGTGGGGCTGGCTCGGTGGATCACTGTTGGGCTCGTTGGTGCCGCAAACAATACGTGGTCCAAGCATCGAGGAAACGGGGGCGCAAACAACCCAAGAGGGCGCTCCTCGTGCCGTTGTCTTCGGCACCGCGCTGGTAACTGGCAACGTCATCGACGCTGGCCGCACGCGCAAGATCACGCGCAAAGAGCGACAAGGCAAGGGCGGCCCATCTGTTGAGACCGAGGCCCTGCTGCGCACATATGCGATCCGCATTGCCGAGCCCATCGCTGGGATCATCATGGCCAAGAAAGACGGCAAGATCGTCTATGACGCCCGTGACCCCGAGTTCCAGGACGACAACGATAAATTCCTGGCCGGCTGCCGAATTTACAAGGGTGATGAGCAGCAACTGCCCGACCCAGACCTCGAAGCTATTCACGGCGCAGGCGAAGTGCCCGCGTATCGCGGAAGCTCATACATTGTTTTCATTGACGACGATGTGACAGACCGTCGCGGGTCTATTCCTCAATACGAGTTCGTTGTTGGTCGTGCTGAGGCAAACCGATTGGGAAATCCCGGGGACCCGATCCCATCCGAAGGCAGATATGTTGTTCAGGGCACTACTGGGGGAGGCGATCTTGCTTCGGCAAGACTACCCGGTAGTTCTATGGATACCTCTGTAAATAACACGTACTTTATCGGGTGGTATGTTGAGCCAACATTTGGGCAGCCGGCTGTTAATGCGACTTTCTATATAGAGATAAACGGCCTAGAGGTCTACAATTTTTCAGGAGATGCTTCTGCAGATAATAGGCTGTACCATTGCATTCAATTTCGACATCAAAACAGATCCGATATTTGCGTTGTTGGAATGAGGTGTACTCCTCCTTCTGGAGGGCAATTCCATTTAACATGGCAGGCAATTGATTCAACAAAGATATATACACCTGCAAATTCTGCTGATGTAGTTCTGTCAGGCGACCCGCTTTATGGGTTATTTCTTGATGAAGACGAGAAATTATTCACGATGCACATGGATATCCCTCAGTACCCGCCGGAATGGTCATGGGGCGCAAATGTGCTGACTGAAGAGGCTGTCGAGGCTGGCGGGACAACGGTGAAAATTTCTCCAGTGCCATTGCATGAGATAGTGACTTCCATCAGTGAGCGCTGCAACGTTGGGCCGGAGAATTACGACACGTCCGAGCTTGTTGATATGGTGGACGGATTTGTTATGGCCAGTGCTGGCTATAGTGGAGCAGACGCTATCAATAGCCTGCGGGCGCCGTATTTCTTCGACTGCCCAGAATATGGCGGAAAGATCTGGTATCACAAGCGAGGTAAAGCATCTGTCGCTGAAATAACCATGGCTGACATGGTTGAAGAGCCTGACGATAGTGAGCGGCAAGCGCAAATTGAGTATCCGAGGAAGCTGCACCTGACGTTTCAAAGTGCTGCCGTCAATTACCAGACAGCGCAAGCAACGAGTGAGCGGGTCTCTCCTGATGTGCGCGTCACTGGAGAATCGGCGATGCAGGTTGCTGTGGTGATGACCTCGGAGCTTGCCGCACAGAAAGCGGCCATGCTGCACAAAGTGTCCTGGTCCGAGGCAGAGGGCGAGGTCAAATTCTCGCTGCCGGATTCTTGGCTGCGCCTTGTGCCAGGCGATTGCGTTGTGCTCAAGCCGCGCGACACGGCGCGGCGCGTGCGCATCGACGGGATCGAAATGTCGGCTGGGGTGATGCAGATTACTGGGCATGTGGACCGCCGCAGCGCTTATGCATCAACTGTTGGATACGTGCCGCTGCCGGAGCCCACAAAGCCCCCTTCAAGCGTTGTAGGCGACACCGTGCTGGCCGTGCTGGACGTGCCACTGCTGCGAGATGACGATGACGCCCTCTACTACTACGCCGCAGTCACTGGCGACCGCTCTGCATGGCGCGGCGCCCAGGTGCAACGCAGCCTGGATGGCGGAGCATCCTATGTCGATGCTCTGGGCATCAGCTTCCCTGCAACGATGGGCCGGCTGCGCGCCGAACTGCCCAGTGCGTCCCCCTGGTACACAGACAGCACAAACGTGATCGACGTGGACCTGATCCGCGACGGCGACAGCCTGGACAGCGTGACTGCGGCCCAGTTCCTGCAGCGTGCAGGCGCCGTGGCGCTGCAACTGGCAGACGGGTCTTGGGAGGTCGCACAGTACCGCGATGCAGAGCATGTCAGTGGCTTGCGCTACCGACTGAGCACATTGCATCGGGGGCAGCTCAATACCGTGCCAGGGGCGCACGCGGCTGGCGCGATGCTGGTGCTGCTTGATGACGTGAGCCGCATATCTGCGCAATCGGCATGGCTGAGCCGCGTCTTGACGCATAGAGCTCCAAGTTTTGGCGGAGCCGTGGAGACAGCTACACCTCAATCCATGACGTATGCAGGCCGTGCGCAACGTGAGTGGCCTGTTGCATCGCTGCGCATCGCCGCGACTGGTGGCCCGGTGGGCGGCAGCATCGTTGCCAGTTGGGCGCCGCGTCATCGACTCGGGACAGACATACTGCCTGTGGCGAGCCAGTATTTCAGGGGATTTAGGGTGTACGCGACCGATGCTGGTGGGCTGTCAATGACAGCCGATGTGACGGCTCAGACGCATACCCTACAACTCGGCGGAATGACATGGCCAATCCGGGTGCATGTGGCTGCCCTTAATGCGATCACAGGCGCAGGCCCGTGGCGCTGGGTCAGCACAGATGGTACGAGCGGTGAGGGCGATGGACCGCCTGAGGAGGATCCTGGTGGTGAGACGCCCGTGGGCGATGGAACGTTCCAGCGCGGCATTGCGATGTACGGATCTGCGCGTGCAGGAGCCTATGGGCAGCTCATGGGCGGAGATCTGTTCGCCGCCCAAAACTCTGGCGCATCCTGGCAGTTGTTCAAGCTGCGTGCAGACACTCTGGAAGTGATCAGGGCAGCGTATGCGGGCCCGTTCCTGTTCACGGTTATCAATGACGGCGCGAGCCTATACGGCGGAAGCGATGGCCTTGTGCGCAAATGGGATGCTGATCTCAACGAGACAGCCCAGGCTCAAGTCGGGTTCACTGGAGATGCCCAGGGCCTGGCTCTCTGCGGCGGTAGCCTGTGGGTGTCGGTGCCTTATGAGCCGGCTGTCAAAAAGCTCAATCCCTCTACGCTTGCGGTGCAGGCCACTGTGTCCGGGATACGCATCAACAGCCTGGTCACTGATGGGTCATATCTGTACGGCGCGAGCCGTGCAGACAACTGCATATACAAGCTCGACGGGTCCACTGGAGCGCTTGTGGCCACGTTCCCCACTGCCGGCTACCCGGCTGATCTTGTGGTCCACGGCGGAAAACTCTGGGTGATCTGCCTTCACGACCTGCCGGTGCGTCTCTACAAGCACGACGCTGGCACTGGTGCGAAAGAGGCATTTGAGCTGGAAGTGACATCGACGCCTGGACGGCTGGCAATTACGGGCGATGTGCTGGGTGTTGGCGGCCGCGTGAGCTTCGCCGTCAACACGCTCACGGATTCCGTGATCGGCAGTTTCTCGATACCGCTGGACAACCCAAATCAGGTGCAGCCGCCCACTGCATCGCTCATCACGCCCACGCGCTTTGTCGCGGGGGGATTTGACTGGACTGCTTACTACGACTTGATATGAGCACACCAATACTTCCATTCGCGGTCTGGGAGCCCGGGACAAACCAGGCCTCGCTGCCGGCAAACGACAACGCGCTACGCTCCGAGATCCTCGCGGGCCGTGTCATCAGCAAGACCACAGCCGCGCAGCCCGTTGGCGTCGATGGCGCGATCTACATCATCCCGGCCGGCGCCACGGGGGCGATGTGGTCAACCTTCGGCGCGGGCGATCTCGCGATCTTCCGGGGTGGCACTTGGTACGCATATGCGCCAGTCGCGGGCGTGGTGGTCCACATGTCGGGGAGCCTCCAGCAATGGGACGGAGCTGCGTGGGAAGAGATCTCGGGCGGCGGTGGAGGCTCGGATCGAAGCACAGTCACGGCACTGTCGATTTCTTCCGGGACCGTCGTCGTTGACTGCTCGCTTGGGGACTATTTCACACTCGCGCTAAACGCAAACGTGACCAGCTTGTCGTTCAGCGGGCTGCCCGGCAGCGGCCACGGCGCAAGCCTGATGCTGCGCTTCACACAGGACTCAACGGCCCGCACACTCGCTTGGCCATCATCGTTCCGATGGGAGGGTGCCGCCCCCGCAATATCCACGGCAAGCGGCGCTGTAGATTTGCTAGCGATCACCACATTCGACAACGGAGTGACATGGCAGGCGACTCTGAGCAAGGGGCGGTCATGAGCGGGATCATCGGTCATCAAGGTATTTTGCTCAAACAGCAAATGGCTGGCACTGAGGTGCTAAGAATGCATCTTGATACCAGCACCGGCTTCTCTGATTCCACAGGGATAAACGTTCCTGTAGCTGTTGGTGATGTTGCTATTTCTACAGATGAGAAGACCACAGGAGATGCGAGTGCTTTCTTCTCCGGAGGATCTGGAGCTATAAGAGTTCCTTGCACTGATCCTAATGCACTTATAAATCCTTATGACAAGGATTTCTCAATATCCTGCGATGTTTTTGTACAGGGTTTCCAAGATGGCGGCTCCACTGGGTACATCATATCCCATGGAGGAGGTTTGAATTATTCTTGGCCAAACATATCATTGTCTTATTTATCCACTGGACAACTGTTATTCGCATTGAGGAGCTCTCAAACTTCTGGTGCGCCAGATATATCATATTTTGTACCTATAGGTAGTATGAATATGAATGAATGGGTTGAGGTTTTAATATCAAGAAGAAGCGATAAATTCCGAGTGAGAACTAATGGAGTATTGCTTTATGAAGTAACCAGCAATCTCCCCGTCCAAAGAACTGCAAATAATGCGGGACTAGGATTTGGAGCAGGAACCTACTCTAATGAGGGGAACGTGCCAAAAGAGGGAATAAAGGGATATATAGATAATATAAGAATGGTTGTTGGTGGATCTCCTGGATTCTGAAAATTCAACAATTTTATTACCCGCTTCGGCGGGTTTTTTTATGCCCAAAACAGCCCGGAGGAGGAGCTGATGAATCAACTGGAACCGACGAATGTGGCCATCGCGCTGGCCTCGGTGTTGTTCGGGCCGACGCTGGCCGCCCTTGTGGGTCCGTATGCCGTGATCCTGATCGCGTCCACCGTGGGCGCGGCCTGGGCGCTGGGCCGGCGTGACCCGAGTGCGCGCCTGGGCGCTGCTGGGTACTTCCTGCGGCTCAACGTGACCGCGTTGCTCGTGACGGTGGGCCTGGCTACGCTGGCGGGCCGCTGGCTGGGTTTCGATGAGACCAACTGGATGCTGGCACCCATCGCGCTCCTGGTGGGCGGCGTGGGCGACGACTGGCCGCGCCTGGGCCGCTGGGTCTTCGAGCGCGCCGCCCGCGTGCTGGAGCGCAAGGCAGGCGGCGGCGAAGGAGGTGCTCCATGACATGGCAATCCCACCAACTGCTCGCGATGCTCAACCTGGGCATTTGCCTGGCCATCGGCTGGGCCTGCATCTGCCGCCTCAACTCCCACGTTGCCCGCGTTCACAAGCTGGCCCGCGCCAGGTACGCGCTGCTGCTGGCCGGCGCGCTGGCCTCGGGCATGCAGCCGGCCCTCTGGGGCACCTGGACCACAGTGGGCGACACCATTTTCTCGGCCTGCGTGCTCGCGGGCTTGTTGATCAACGTGGCGCGCTGGCATGGCGCTGGCCACCCCATGCGACGGAGTGACGACCAATGACCTACTTCGATGACTGCTTCGAGAGGCTGATCGGCCATGAGGGCGGCTACGTGAGCAATCCCAAGGATCCTGGCGGCGAGACCAAGTTCGGGATCAGCAAGCGCGCCTATCCAGGCGTGGACATCAAGGCGCTGACGCTGGCCGAGGCCAAGGCCATATACCGGCGCGACTACTGGGATCGCGCGCGATGCGATGAACTGCCGCACGGGGTGGCCTTCGATGTGTTCGATGGCGCGGTGAACTCCGGGATTGGCCAGGCCATTCGCTGGCTGCAGCGCGCGGCCGGCGTTGCCGATGACGGAATCGTGGGGCCGCTGACCCTCGCGGCTGTGCGTCGCGCCGACCCGGAGGCTATCCAGGCGCGCTACAGCGGCCACCGGCTGGACTTCATGACGCGCCTCTCGACCTGGGACACGTTCGGGCGTGGCTGGGCGCGGCGTGTCGCGAGCAACCTACAGAGGGTCGGAGCATGATCACGCCCACGCAAGCCATCGTGGCCGTGCTCGCAGCCGGAAACCTGCTGCTGGGCTGGGCCTGGCTGTCTGCGCGCGATGACACGGCCACGGCCCGCGCCGAGCTGGTGGGCATGCAACAGCAGCGTGACGGCGCGCTCAAGGGCGCGCAGGCATGCAGCGAGGCCACCGAGGCCCTGGGCGCCGTGGCCGCGCAGCGTGCTGCAGAGGCGGCGCCGGCCCGTGCTGCTGCCGCTGGCCAGGCCGCCGCCCTCAACGCCCGCGCCGACTACACGCTGTCCCGCCAGCCCGCGCAAGGTGACAGCTGCGCCGCGCTCCAGGCTCTGGGCGCCGACTGGCTCAAGGGGAGGGCCAAGCCATGATGCGCGCCATCCTGCTGCTGGCTGCGCTGGCCCTGGCCGGCTGCGGCTCCGTGCCGCGTGTCGAAATCCAAGAGGTCAAGGTTCCCGTGCCCGTGGAGTGCCGCGAACCGATCCCGGACAGGCCCGCGATGCCTACGGATGGCTTGGCCGACGATGCAGACCCCTTCGAGCTGCTTCGCGCCGCCCTGGCTGAGATCGATAGACGCGAGGGCTACGAGGTGCGGCTGCTGGCCGCGCTGATGGCGTGCACGCAGCCGCTCTCACGTACCATGCAGCCATGAGCTTCGATCAGATCGCAATTGCCCTGCTGGGCGCCCTGGCGGCCTGGCTCTCCCAGGCCAGGGGAGAGAGCTCGCGCAAGTGGGCTCCGGTGTTCGGCATGCTGGGGCAGCCCTTCTGGTTCTATGCCAGCTGGCAGGCTGAGCAGTGGGGCATCTTCGCCGTGTCGATCATCTATGCCTGCGCATGGGGCCGGGGTCTGTGGGTCTACTGGATCTCGCCGCGGCGGGAGCATGGGACGGGCTCGATCCAGCTGGTGCCAGGCCGAAAGCCATGATCCTCACACTGCACATAGACAAGGAAGAACCCGGCCTCTACACGGCGCGTGTTCTGCATGGCCAGGCTGAAGTTGAGGAGTTCCAGTCCGGAACGATTTCCGAAGCTATTCGCGACTGTGCGGGAGCGTCGCTGCAGGGCCTCGACGGCTTCCATATCTGGTACGGCCATATCTCCATTGGCACCACGTCGCTCTACGTCATGCGCCACGACGCCGAGACGCTGGCGCAGCGGCTGGTGAGCCTGCATTCCCAGTTCGGCGGGTAGGTGGATAGGTCAAAACCCGGCTTGGTCAGACCTGAAATCTGGGCAAGTTGGGCAAGGGTTGGACGTGAAATCCGACCCTGCCAGCTGCTGCTCATGTCCCACTTATGTCCCAGACACCCACTTAATGCGCTGTAAGTGGTTGTCATCATTGGTAAAGTGGTGGTCCCTCCGACAGGAATCGAACCTGTATCTGGCGCTTAGGAGGCGCCCGTTCTATCCATTGAACTACGGAGAGGAGCAAACGGCGATTGTAAACCCACGCCGGACCCGTCCCGCGCACCGCCGGGAGGGCGGCATGCGGGGCGCTGGGGCGTCAGTCCTTGCGCACGGTGTAGATCAGGTCCAGCGCGCTGGTTTCCCCGGTCTGGCCGCGCAGGGTGAGGCGGCGCGAGAGGTCGTAGAAGATGTACAGCGTGCCCATGGCGCCCGAGAGGCTTTGCTCGTAGGTGACATAGAGGTCGCTGGACAGGCGCTTGCCCAGGGTGAGGGCGGCGCCGGTGGAGCCTTCGCCGCCCGGTCCCTTGAAGCCGATCTCGTCCAGGCCCAGGTTGCTGGCGATCTTGCCGCTGTTGTTGCGCCCGCCGCTGAGCAGGGACAGCGCGGCCTGCTGGAGCAGGGCGCTTTCGGCGCCGCCCGTGGCGGGGTCGCGGCCCATGACCACCCAGGAGAGCTTTTCGGCATCGGGCATTTCGGGGTCGGAGTACAGGCGCACGCGCGGGGCATTGGCCGTGCCCTGCACCTGCACGCCTGCGCGCACGGCGATGTTGGGGCGCAGCGCCAGGATGTCCAGCGAGGGGTTGGCGTAGGGGCCGTTGAAGCGGATGAGGCCGGTCTCCACGTCCAGCGACTGGCCCCAGGCGCGGTAGCGGCCCTGCACGGTGCGGATCTCGCCCGTGATGCGCGGCGGGCCGCCCGCCACGGTGGGGCCTTGCACTTCCAGCGCGCCTTCCAGGCGGGTGGTGATGCCGTAGCCCTGCAGCGCGAAGTCGCGGCCCAGGTCGAGCTTGACGAGGATGTCGGGCAGCTTGATGGTTTCCGCGCGGGCCTGGGCCTTGCGGTCGGCCTGCTGCTGCTTGCGCGCCGCTTCCTGCTCGGCCTTGCGCGAGGCGGCCGAGTGCACGACCACGTCGGAGTCCAGCGAGGGGGCGGATTCCTCGGGCAGGATGATGGTGGCGCGGTCGGTGGTGAGGTCGCCGCGCAGCGTGAACTGGCCTTGCTCCAGCTTGGCCTGCAGGCCGCCGGAGATGCTGACCTGGCGGTCCGCGCGCACCAGCACCTGCAGCCTGGTGGCCTGGGCGCGCAGGTCCATGCTCAGGCCGGAGTTGCTGCCATCGGCGTTGGGCGGGTCCCAGCGCACGAAGCCCGAGCCCGTGAGTTCGCCGCCTTCGCGCGGGGCCGTGGTGAGGTTGCCGCTGTAGCCCAGGATGCGCGCATTGCTGCCGCGCCCGCCCTGCATGCGCAGTTCGGTCAGGTCCAGCCGGTTGCCTTGCAGGCGGGCGCGCAGCACGCCGTTTTGCAGGTCGATGCCGTCCAGCGCGGACAGGATGCTCAGGCCGTCGGCCGAGAGATTGCCCTGCCACTGCGGGTTCTGGCGGTCGCCGCTGATCTCGGCCTTGGCCTGCAGCGATCCGGTGACGCGCCAGCCGGGCGGGGCGAACAGCGCCCAGATGCCGATGTCGGGCATGCGGGCGTCGATCTGGCCGGACAGCGGGGCCTTCTCGGGCCAGGTCCAGGTGCCGTTTTGCTGGGCCAGGCGCGTGCCCAGCTGCGCAGTCAGGGTGCCGGCGCGTTCGCTGTCCCAGTCGAGCTTGGCCTGCACGTCGTCGCCCTGGGCGCGCACGCTCAGGCGGGCCTGCTTGATGTGGGCGCGCATGCCGGCGCCGCGCACGGTATGCGTGCGCACTTCACCAGGCTTGCTGGAGCGCGGCCCCGTGGTGTGGATGACGGTGGTGCCCGAGCCGTCTTCCACGGCCAGGCGCAGGTCGCCGGCGGCACGCTCGACCAGCAGTTCGGCCTTGAGCGCGGGGCCGGTGGTGTCCAGGTCCCAGCGGGCGTTGAAGCTCAGATCGCCGCTCAGGCCCATGGCGGCCAGCGGAGGCTCCTCGGCCATGGACAGGGCATCAACCCAGGCCAGCGGCAGGGCCTGGGCGCGGCCGGTGCTGCGCAGGGCCCAGCGGCCGTCGCCGCCCTGGGTGGCGCGGGTGTCGTCCCAGGCCAGCAGCACGGGCTGCGGCGCCTCGGCATTGGCGCGGCGCTGGGCCAGCGTGGGCGGCGTGACCTGCAGGCTGCCGGCCGACGCCGTGAACGTGGTGGACAGCACGGTACGGCCCGTGGTGCGCTGGGCGATCTGCACGGGCTGCTTGCCCGCCAGTTGCACCTGCCACGGGCCGGGCAGGTCCTGGCCTGGATTCAACCGGGCCTGCAGTCTGTCGATGCTGGCCTGCCAGTCCAGGGGCGCGGCACCGCGCGCCGTGGCAAGGCCGGCCTGCAGGGCCGTGTCGATCTGCGCGGTCTGCGTGCCGCGCTTCGCCTGGCCGGTGAGGGTCAGGCTGGCCTGCTCGGGCGAGCCCTTGAGTGCCAGGCGCAGTTCGGGCAGCTCCAGCGCCTGCTCGGGCGGCGTGTTGGCGGGCAGGTAGCGCAGCTTGGCGGCCTGCAGGTCGGCCTGCAGTTGCAGGCCGCTGGCGGGAAGCGGGTCGCCCACGGCGGCCTTCATGCGCTTTTGCAGTGCGCCCCATCCGCCGCGCCAGCTGGCGTCCAGCTGGGCCTGGCCTTCGACCAGGGCGCCGGCCAGCGGGTCCTTCATGCCGGGCAGCTTGCGCAGCCACTGTGTGAGGGCGGTGAGTGACGACAGCTTGAGCTGGCTGCTGCCCTGGCCTGCGGCGGGGCTGATGTGGCCGTCCAGCGAGAGCTCGGCGCCGGGCAGCTCGGCCTTAAGCACGGTCTGCAGTTTTTGCTGTTCGGTGTCGAACTGCAGGCTGCGGCTGCGCACCGAGGCCTGCAGCGCATCAAGCTGCAGGTTCTCCAGCGACAGCACGGGCTGGGCCCAGCGGCCCTTGGTGGCGAGTTTCTCTATGCGCAGGGGCTGGCGCTTGCCGCCTGCGGGCGCGGCTGCGGCCTGGATGTCCACGCTGAAGTCCACCTGCTGCTCGGCCGTGGTGCTGGCGCGCAGCTCGCCCTGCAGCGGTGCGGCTTCCAGGATGCTGTAGAGCGCGGCGGGGTCCAGGCGCTGGACCTTGGCCTGGCCTTCGAAGACCTTGGTGGCGGGCTCGAAGCGGCCCTGGGCGTCGATGCTGCCCGAGCCTATGGCGATCTGCGCCTGCTCCAGCAGCCACTGCTGGCCGTCATAGCGCACCGCGGCCTCGATCTGGTCCAGCGGCAGGCGCTGGCGGTCCCAGGGACCGGGCATGGCGTTGTTCAGGCGTGTCGTCAGCTGCCAGGCGGTGGTGGCGATGGCCGAGCCTGGTGCCTGGTCCGATGCCTGTTCCGTGGCTGGTGCCCGGGCTGTATCAGCTGCCTTGCCATCCGGCCCTGCCTGCAATTCGCCGCTGATGCGGGTGCGCGGTCCCTGGGGCCAGAAGGCGGCGATGTCGATCTGGCTGAGCTGGGCGCGCGCGGTCTGCAGCGGCTGGGGCTGCCAGGGCCGGATGCTGGCCTCGATGTCCGCATGCATGGGTTCGGACACGGGGGCGGCTTCCTTGCGCTCCCTGGCCTTGCCATTCTTGCCATCGGCCTTGGCGGATTTCTGTACGGCGGCAGGGGCAGGCGTTTCCTCGGACACCATCCCGGGCTTGGCATCAACCTGGAGCTTGATGCCCAGTTGCGCAGCGGCGGTGGCCAGGGTGCCGTCGATCTGTGCCTTGGCCTGCACGGCCAGCGGTGCCGGTTTGGGGGCCTTGGCCGTGGAGGCCTCGTCGTCCGAAGCCAGGGCCGGCGCCTGCAGGTCGCCCTGCAGCTGGGCCTGGATGGCCATGGGTGCACGGGCCTGCAGGCGCAGCCTGGCCTGGTAGTTGCCATCGGCCCATTGCAGGTCGCGCACGTCCAGCTGGTGCTCGCTGCCGTCATAGACGTAGTGGCCTTGCAGGCCCAGCACCTCGGCCTGGGGCGGGCCTTGCCAGACGATGCGCTCCACATGGAAGGGCACGTCGATCTTCACGGGCAGCACGAGCTGCTGCAGTGGCTCGACGGGTTTCTTGTCCTCGGGGTCGGGGGTGCTGGCAATGCTCAGCTCGGCGATGCGCACTTCGCCCAGGCGCACGGTGCGCGACAGCAGGGGGCGCAATTGCCAGCCGATGGTGGCGTCGCGCAGCTCCACCTTCATGGTGGGGCTTTGCCATTGCAGCCAGCCGATGCGCCCGCCCTGGCGCACGGTGCCGGTGACTTCCTTGGCCTGCAGGCTCTGGCCTGCGGGCAGCCAGCCGGCCACGCGCTGCAGGGTGTAGGCCAGCGAATCGGCACGGCCGGCCCACCACCATGCGGAACTCAGCAGGGCGGCCAGCAGCAGGACCAGGACCAGGAAGAACCAGAGCAGGGCGCGCAGCCAGCGGCGGCGGCGCCGGGGCGCGGGCGCAGGCGGGGGAGGGGACGCCTGGGGGCTTTGATCTGGCGCGGCGGAGGAGGCAGGGGTATTCAAACGGGAATCCACCATGGTCAGAAGTTGAAGCCCAGGCGCAGGTGCAGGCGCAGCTGTTTTTCCTGGGCGCCCCAGGCGATGTCGGCCTGCACGGGTCCCACGGGGCTGCGCCAGCGCAGGCCGGTGCCCACGCCCACGCGCATGTACATGGAGTCGGGCGCATCGCCCACGGTGCCGGCGTCCAGGAAGACGGCATGCTCCCAGTCCTGCGTGTTGCCCTTGATGACGATGGGCCGTTGCCATTCGATGCTGCCCACGGCCATGTAGCGCCCGCCGATGACCTTGCCGCTGTCGGTGCGCGCACCGATGCTTTGGTAGCCGTAGCCGCGCACGGTGTTGTCGCCGCCGGTGATGAACAGTTGGGTGACGGGCAGGTCGGCATCCTTGCGGGCCAGCAGGGCGCCGCCGGAGGCGCGCAGCGCCAGGCGGCTGCGGCGCTTGGTCTCGGGATCGACCTCGCCGATGGGAATCAGGCTGAGCCAGCGGCCCGAGACGCGGCCGAACGGCGTGCGCTGGGGCGTGAGCGTGGTGCCCGCGCCGACTTCCCAGGCGAAGCCGAAGCCCGAGGAGGGCGCCAGCGTGCTGTCGAAGTAGCGGCCCGTCCAGCCGTAGTTGGCCGTGACCGATGAGCTGGAGGGCGGCGCGCCCTCGCCCTGGGTCTTGGCGTAGTCGTACTGCAGGTAGTAGTTGCGGTCGATGTGGTCTTCGGATTTGGTACGGCCGGCGCGCAGCTGCAGGCTGTTGACATCGAAGTCGCCCGAGGGCGCGCGCTCGGCCTTGGCCGTGGTGAACCAGCGCCACAGGGTTTCATCGGGCAGGGCGGTCCACTGCGTGGAGATCAGCGGGTTCTTGCGGTCGAAACGCATGCGCGTGACGGCGCGCCAGCCCAGCCAGGGCAGGCGGTTGTGGATGTGGTCCACGCTCAGGCGCGGGCCGGTGTCGGTGCTCATGCCCACGCCGAAGACCCATTTCTGCATCTGGGCCTCGCGCACCTGGGCGATGACGGGCGTGGTGACCTGGGCGCCCTTGCGCTTGAGGGCCTCCTCATCCTCGGCGGCGCTTTCTCCCTGCTGGGGTACGTTGGCCAGCGTGAGGAAGACGGAGTCGTAGTAGCCGCTGCTGGCCAGGCGCAGTTGGGCGTCGACCAGGGCGGTCTGGTCGTATTCCTCGCCCTCGGGCAGGCGTGCGATGCGGGCCGTGCCCACGGGGTCGTAGCGCTGGGCGCCTTCGATGCGCAGCGGGCCGAAGGTGTAGGCCGGGCCGGGCGCATAGGCCACGCTGACATCGGCCTCATGCGTGTCGGCGTCGATGTCGGCCAGGCTGGAGTCGATGCGCGCCAGCGGGTAGCGGCGCGACTGCAGCGTGCGCAGGCCCTGGCTCTTGGCCTGGCTCCAGCTGGACTGGCTGAAGCGCTGGCCGGGCTGCAGCGGCCAGTCCTCTTCGATGGTGGCGCGCTGGGAGGCGCCATCGGGATCGTCGGCGTTGACGCCCGCAAAGCGCACCTGGCTGCGCGCAATGGTGGCGGGCTCGCCCGGGTCCACCTTGACGGTGACCTCCAGCGGGGCCTCTTCGGATTCGGGCGTTTCCTTGATCTCCACCGTGACCGTGGGGCTGAAGTAGCCCAGCGTGCCGATCAGGTCGCGCACGTTGGCGTCGGTGGCGCCCAGCAGCCGCGTGAGCTCGCGCCGCTGCAGATCGCTCTGGTAGCGGTAGCGGCGCAGTTCGAGGTGCTTTTCCAGCAGTTCGCGCACTTCCTTGGGCGCATCGACGACGAGCGAGAAGGCCGGGTCGCCGGTCGCTGCAATCAGCGACGGGTCCGTGTCCTTGTCATCATTCTTGGACGGCAGGAGGCTGCAGCCACCGAGCATCAGGGCTGCACTCAACAGAAACAAAAACGCCGGCCCTCGGGCCGGCGCTGTTGCGGGGGGGAGCTTGGGCATCGGCCTATTTTGACAGCAGGCGCATGGCGTCTTCCAGACCTTTGAGTGTCAAAGGGTACATGCGGTTGCCCGTGAGCTGCTGGATGATGCTGATGCTCTGGCGGTACTGCCAGACGCCAGGCGGCTCGGGGTTGATCCAGGCAAAGCGCGGGAAGGCATGCGTCAGGCGCTGCAGCCATTCGGCGCCGGGCTCCTCGTTCATGTACTCCACGCTGCCGCCGGGCTGCAGGATCTCGTAGGGGCTCATGGTGGCGTCGCCCACGAAGATCAGCTTGTAGTCCTTGTTGTACTTGCGGATGATGTCCCAGGTCGGAAACTTCTCGGCGAAGCGGCGGCGGTTGTTCTTCCACATGAAGTCGTAGACGCAGTTGTGGAAGTAGTAGAACTCCAGGTGCTTGAACTCGCTCTTGACGGCGGAGAACAACTCTTCCACGCGCTGCACATGCTCGTCCATGGTGCCGCCCACGTCCATGAGCAGCAGCACCTTCACGTTGTTGTGGCGCTCCGGGATCATCTTGATGTCCAGGTAGCCCGCGTTGGCGGCCGTGCTGCGGATGGTGTCGGGCAGGTCCAGCTCCAGCTCGCCGCCTTCGCGGGCGAACTTGCGCAGCCGGCGCAGCGCGACCTTGATGTTGCGCGTGCCCAGCTCCTGCGTGTCGTCGTAGTCGCGGTAGGCGCGCTGCTCCCAGACCTTGACGGCGCTCTTGTTGCGGCCCGGCCCGCCGATGCGCACGCCGGCCGGGTTGTAGCCGCCGTGGCCGAAGGGGCTGGTGCCGCCCGTGCCTATCCATTTGTTGCCGCCTTCGTGCCGCTCCTTTTGCTCTTCGAGCCGCTTCTTGAGCGTCTCCATCAGCTCGTCCCAGCCCATGGCCTCGATGGCGGCCTTTTCCTCGGGCGAGAGCTCGCGCTCCAGCAGCTTCTTCAGCCAGTCCTGGGGAATTTCGCGCGTGAGGTCGGCCACCATCTCCACGCCCTTGAAGTAGGCGGCAAAGGCGCGGTCGTACTTGTCGTAGTGCTTCTCGTCCTTGACCAGCACGGTGCGGCCCAGGTGGTAGAAGTCGTCCAGGCTCCAGGCGTCGTCGCTCTTGGGGCCGACCACGCCGGCCTGCAGTGCCTCCAGCAGGGTCAGGAACTCCTTGACCGAGACGGGCAGCTTGGCCGCGCGCATGGTGTAGAAGAAGTCGATCAGCATGGCATCTCCCAGGGGCCCGGCGTACGCGCCCTCATGTGCGCGCCACGGCGGTGCTGCCGTCCGAATGGCGCTGCAGCTGGTCCAGCAGCTGGGCGCGCGACTCGGGCCATTCGCCGCTGCGCAGGCTGTACATCACGGTGTCGCGGATGGTGCCGTCGCGGCGCAGCGCGTGGCCGCGGATCACGCCGTCCTTCTTCGCTCCCAGGCGCTCGATGGCGCGCTGGCTGGCGAAGTTGAAGCAGTCCGTGCGCCAGCCCACCACATGGCAGGACAGCGTGTCGAACGCATGGCCCATGAGCATGAGCTTGGCCGAGGTGTTGACATGGGTGCGCTGCACGCTGCGCGCGTACCAGGTGTAGCCGATCTCCACGCGGCGCACCTCGGGCAGGATGTCGTGGTAGCTGCTGGTGCCCAGCACCTTGCCGCTGTCGTCGTCCAGCACGGCAAAGGCGAAGCGCTTGCCCTGGCTGCGCTGCTCCAGCGCGGCTTCGATATAGGCACGCACATCACCGGGCTCGGGCGCCGAGGTCACGCGGATGCGCCACAGCTGGCCGTCCTGCACGGCCTCGCGCAGCCCGGCTTCATGGGCGAGGGCCAGGGGCTCCAGCCGCACGCCGTTGAAGCGCATGACCACGGGTCGCACAAAGCCCTGGTGCGCCACCGCGCCGGCCACGGGAATGGTCGTCACCTGGCCGGTGAGGGCCGGCACGCCCGTGTCGTTGGTGTGTTCTGGATGGGGCATGGGCGCAGGCCTCAGCGGTTGCGCTGGTTCATGAAGACCAGCTTCTCGAACAGGCTCACATCCTGCTCGTTCTTGAGCAGGGCGCCCACCAGCGGCGGCACGGCGACCTTGCCCTCGGCGGTCTGCAGCGATTCCACGGGAATGTCCTCGGCCACCAGCAGCTTGAGCCAGTCGATCAGCTCGCTGGTGGAGGGCTTCTTCTTGAGGCCGGGCAGATTGCGCACGTCGTAGAACACCTTCATCGCGGCGGTCAGCAGCTCGCCCTGCAGCTTGGGGAAGTGCACGGCCACGATCTGGCGCATGGTGTCGGCGTCGGGGAACTTGATGTAGTGGAAGAAGCAGCGGCGCAGGAAGGCGTCGGGCAGCTCCTTTTCGTTGTTGGAGGTGATGAACACCAGCGGCCGGTGCTTGGCGCGGATCATCTCGCGCGTCTCGTAGCAGTAGAACTCCATGCGGTCGATCTCGCGCAGCAGGTCGTTCGGGAATTCGATATCGGCCTTGTCGATCTCGTCGATCAGCAGGGCCACGGGCCGGTCTGCCGTGAAGGCCTGCCACAGCACGCCCTTGATGATGTAGTTGTGGATGTCCTTGACGCGCTCGCCGCCGTCGATGTCGGACAGTTGCGAGTCGCGCAGGCGGCTGACGGCGTCGTATTCGTACAGCCCCTGCTGGGCCTTGGTGGTGGACTTGATGTGCCACTGCAGCAGCGGCATGTCCAGCGCTGCGGCCACTTCCTCGGCCAGCATGGTCTTGCCCGTGCCGGGCTCTCCCTTGACCAGCAGCGGGCGCTGCAAGGTGGCTGCGGCATTCACCGCGAGCATCAAATCCTGGGTGGCGACGTAGTTCTCGGAACCTTGAAATTTCATGGGCGGTATCAGCGTAAGTATTGATGGGGACGCTTGACGGTGACTGCCATAATCGTTCGCGCTACCCGCTCAGCAGTAGGCATCCGTCAGAACTCTTGAAGGATTGTGCGCGCAAAATGATAAAAACTTTGACCACGGTATTGGCGCTGACTGTCGCATCTGTGACCCCTGTGGCACAGGCCCAGCAAAGCAAAGGTGACGCAAAGGCAGGGGAGGGGAAGATCGCCATGTGCATTGGCTGCCATGGCATCCAGGGCTACCAGGCCAGCTTCCCCGAGGTGTACAAGGTCCCCAAGATTTCAGGACAGGGCGCACCCTACATCGTGGCCGCGCTGCAGGCCTACCAGAAGGGCGAGCGCAAGCACCCCACCATGCGCGGCATCGCCGATCCGCTGACCGAGCAGGACATGGCCGACGTGGCCGCCTACTACGCCGAGCATGGCGTGGCCAAGGCCGCCGACGCCAAGGTCCGCGAGCCCAGCACCCAGGTTGCCGCGCTGCTGCAAAAAGGGGCCTGCGTCTCCTGCCACGGCCAGGGTTTTTCCAAGCCCATCGACCCCAGCTACCCGAAGGTGGCAGGCCAGTATGCGGACTATCTGTACTCTGCCCTCAAGTCCTACAAGACCGAAGGCAACCCCCACATCGGCCGCAGCAATGGCGTGATGGCCGGCATTGCCAAGCAGTTCACCAACAGCGAACTCAAGGCGCTGGCCAACTACATCGGCAGTCTGGATGGCGAGCTGCAGACCCTGCCCCAGCCCCATTTCCGCCTGGGCCAGAAATCGCAGTAGGTCGCGCCTTTCCTCCAAGGCAAAAGCCCGCAATTGCGGGCTTTTTTCGGGCTTTGTTCCGGGCTTTGTCTTGAGGCGCTGAACGGCCGGGACTATGCGCCGCCCGTGGCCTTGGCGCCGTCGCTGGTGGCGCGGCGCTGCACGGCGGCAATGTAGGCCTCGCCGTCCGGCGGGCGGCCCGAGCGCTGGCTTTCCCAGAGCATCTGCCCCAGGCATTCCATGGTGGCGTGGTGGGCGTCGTGCAGCGAGTCCAGGCGGCGGCTGAGCAATTCCACCGCCTGGCGTATGCCGCGCGGCTGGTCGATGCTGCACTGCTCGCTGATGGACAGGTGCATGGACAGGTGCAAAAACGGATTGGTCACGCCGGGCGTGGCGTCGTAGTCGCGCAGCAGGGCGGCGTCCACGTCGGCGAGGTCATCGAAATACTCGGGATGCTCGGCAATCCAGAGGCTGGCCAGCGTCTCTATGGCCTCCATCGGCGCGCCGTTCAGCATCTTGGTGCGCACGCCGCAGAAAAAGCGCCGCACATCGGCTTGGGTGGGGTTGAACATGGTGGCGCGCAGCGTAGCACGCAGCCTTTTTGGGCGGGCACGCAAGGACTTTGCCGAGGGCCCGCCGCAAGACAGGGATCAGAGCACTTCGAAGACCCTGCCGGTCTGGGCGCCTTCCACGCTGCGCTGGTAGGCCAGGGCCACGCGCGCGGCGGGCACGGTCTCGAAGCCGGGGAAGACCGAGCCATAGGCCTGGGCCGATTCGGTCAGCAGGGTGGGGCTCACGGCATTGATGCGCAGGCCGCGCTGCAATTCGACCGCGGCGCCGGTGACGAAGCCGTGGAGGGCGGCATTCACCGTCGATGCATTGGCGCCGTGGCGGATGGGCTCGGTGGCGGCAACGCCGCTGGTCAGCGTGATGGAGCCGCCGTCGCGCAGCCAGCGCTGGCCCAGCAGGGCGAGCCGCACCTGGCCCAGCAGCTTGTCCTGCAGGCCGGAGTTGAACTGCTCGGCCGTCATCTCGGACAGCGGGCCGAAGTGCAGTTTGCCGGCCGTGCTGACGATGGCGTCCACCTGGCCGGCGGCTTCGAACATTTTCTGCAGCGTTTCGGGCTGCGTGAAGTCGGCGCGCAGGTCGCCGCTGTTGCGGCCCACGGTGACGATCTCATGGCGCGGGGCCAGCAGGGCGTGGACAGCGCGGCCGATGGTGCCGGTGGCGCCGATGAGCAGGATCTTCATGTGGTTTTCTTTCGGAAGGAGTGAACAGGCCTGCAGTGTTTTGCAAATTGCCTATGCCATAAAGTAGCGAAATCTTTTTGTACTACTAAGCATTGGTTAGCAATCCATGGACAAGCTGCGCAATATGGAGGTCTTCATGGCCGTGGTCGAGGACGGCAGCTTTGCCCAGGCCGCGCGGCGCCTGGACATCTCGGCCGTGATGGTGGGCAAGCATGTGCAGCAACTGGAAGCCCACCTGGGCGCGCGCCTGCTGCAGCGCACCACGCGTCGCCACAGCCTGACCGAGGTAGGGCGCAGCTTCTACGAGGACAGCCGCCAGGTCTTCGAGCAGTTGCGCTGGGCCGAGTCTGCCGTGGAGCGCAGCCGCAGCGCACCCCAGGGCCTGCTGCGCATCAGCGCGCCGACCACGCTGGGCAACCATGTGATCGCGCCGCTGGTGGCCGACTACCAGCTGGCCAATCCGCTGGTGCGCGTGGACCTGCAACTGAGCGACAGCATGGCCGACCTGGTGGGCGAGAACATCGACGTGGCCGTGCGCATCGGCCCCGTGGGCGGCGAAGGCCTGGTGGCGCGGCCGCTGCAGCCCTATCGCATGGTGATTGCGGCGGCGCCCTCGTACCTGCGGCGGCGCGGGCATCCGCGTGGCGTGGACGATCTGGCGCGCCATGACTGCCTGAGCTACGCGGTCTGGCAGCGACGCTCGGAATGGATTCTGCGCGGCGACGGCTCGGGTTCGGTGCAGTGGCCCGAAGACGCCCGCCTGCGCTGCAACAGCGGCGACGGGCTGCGCCATGCGGCGCTGCGCGGCCTGGGCCTGATCCTGCAGCCAGAGGTGCTGCTGGCCGCCGACATGGCCGCGGGTCGGCTGGTGCCCGTGCTGCAGGACTGCGTGCCGCTGCCGCGCCCGGTGCACCTGGTCTATCTGCCGGACCGCCGCCAGCTGCCCAAGCTGGCGCAGTTCGTGGACCACATGGTGCGGGCGCTGGGCGCGGCCTGAGGCCCGGTTTTCAGGGGCCGGGCGGCGGCGGGGCTTCCTGCGGCGCCTGGTCCTTCTCCTGCTGCGCCTGGGCCTCCTGCCGCTCCTTGGCCATCTGCTCGACCAGCTGCTGGCGGCCCTGCTTGGCCACGGCAATGAGCTGGGCCTGGTCCTTGTGGTGGGGGTACATGCGCTCGATCAGCTCCAGGTTGTGCTCCCGAAAGCGCGTGGTGGTGCGCTGGGCCTCGGCAGGGCTGTGGCCCGCAAGTTCCAGCACGGTGCGCGCCGACACCAGGCTGGACTCGAAGACTTCGCGCTCGACATGGTGCACGCCCAGGTCGCGCAACTGGTACCAGTGGGCCATGTCACGCGCGCGGGCCACGATCTCCAGGTGCGGAAAGCGCTTGCGCACGCGGGCGGCGATCTTCAGCGATTGCTCGGAAGAGTCCACCGCGATGACCAGCACCCGCGCCTTGTCCGCGCCGGCAATGCGCAGCAGGTCCATGCGCGTGGCATCGCCGAAGAACACGCGGTAGCCGAAGGTGTGGGCCACTTCCAGCATCTCCACGCTGTGGTCGAGGATGGTGGCCGGCACGCCCTGTGTCAGCAGCACGCGTGCCACGATCTGGCCGTAGCGGCCAAAGCCCGCAATGATGATTTGCGCGTCCTGCGGCTCCGATATTTCATGGGGCCTGGCAGTCTGGCCCGCGCCGTCGACCTGGCAATCCTTCATGTCGGCAAAGCGCTTGAGCAGCAGCTTGTCCATCAGCACCAGCACCAGCGGGCCGATCAGCATGGACAGGGCCACGGCGGCCACCAGCATGGACGAGATGCTGTGGTGGAACACCTTGTACTGCGCCGCCGTCTGGAACACCACGAAGGCGAACTCCCCGCCCTGGGCCAGCAGCAGGGCGAACACCGGGCGCTCGCGCCAGGGCAGCTTCAGCACGCGGGCCAGGGTGTAGAGCACGGCGCCCTTGAGCGCCAGAAAGCCCAGCACCATGGCCGCCATGGCCCAGGGCGCGCGCAGCAGCACGCCGAAGTCGATGCTCATGCCCACGGCCATGAAGAACAGGCCCAGCAGCAGGCCCTTGAAGGGCTCGATGTTGGTCTCCAGCTCGCTGCGGTACTCGCTGTCGGCCAGCAGCACGCCGGCCAGGAAGGCGCCCAGCGCCATGGACAGGCCCACCTGCACCATCAGCATGGCAATGCCCACCACCAGCAGCAGCGAGGTGGCCGTGAAGATCTCGGGCGTGCGGCTGCGCGCGATCCAGCGCAGCAGGGGGCGCAGCAGCAGGCGGCCGCCCACCACCACGGCGGCGATGGTGCCCACGGTCTTGAGCACCTGCAGCCACAGGTGGCTGTCGGTGTGCGTGGCATTGGCGGCCTTGACCGCGCCCAGGATGGGGATCAGCGCCAGGATGGGAATGGCGGCCACGTCCTGGAACAGCAAGATGGAGAAGCTGGCCTGGCCGCTGGGCGTGCGCATGAGGTTGCGCTCGGCCATGACCTGCAGGCAGATGGCCGTGGACGACAGGGCCAGGCCCATGCCCGCGATCAGGCTCACGCGCCAGGAAAAGCCGAAGGCCCAGGCCGCCAGGAACAGCACGCCCGTGCAGGCCAGCATCTGCGCCAGCCCCCATCCCAGGATGGGCCGGCGCAACTCCCACAGGCGGCTGGGCTGCAGCTCCAGCCCGATCACGAAGAGCATCAGCACCACGCCGAACTCGGCGAAATGAAGAATGTCATCCACATTGCTGACAAGCGACAGTCCCCAGGGGCCCATGGCAATGCCGGCACCCAGGTAGCCAATGATGGCGCCCAGGCCCAGGGCACGCGCAATGGGCACGGCCAGCACGGCGGCGGTGAGATAGAGAAAGCCGTAGGTCAGCCAGATGGGGGCGCTGTGTTCCATGGGAGCTCGGGATGTTGGAGTTGGTGTTTACCCTGGGGTAATTGATTGTGTCACTCTCACAGCCGGGTCAGCTTCCTGACAGGGTTGAAAATTCCCCCCACGCTCCCCTTGCTGCGCAAGGTCCGCTGCCCCTGGCCGGGCGCCCCCTGAGGGGGCCGTTTTCATCTTGGGGCGGCCCGGCGATGAAAAATGCCACCGAATGCTTCATCGCCCCATCCGGCTTTGCTGCGGCAGTGCGCCACATCGGCTGCACGGTTTTAAGATGCCGGCCTGCTCCGTATTTTTAAGGTGTTTGGCATGGATTGGCATACTTGGATCGCCTACTTTGTGGCCTGCTGGATCATTGCGGTCTCCCCGGGCTCGGGCGCCGTGCTGTCCATGAGCCATGGCCTGTCGTATGGCGTGCGCAAGAGCAGCGCCACCATCTTCGGGCTGCAGCTGGGGCTGCTGACCATCTTGCTGATCGCCGGTGCGGGCGTGGGCTCGCTGCTGCTGGCCTCCGAATGGGCGTTCAACGCCGTCAAGATCGTCGGCGCCTGCTATCTGATCTACCTCGGAATCAGCCAATGGCGCTCGGGTGCCGCACCCCTGGCCACGCAGGAATCCATGCCCGAGCTCAGTGTGCGCCGCCGCGTGCTCACGGGCTTCCTGACCAACGCCACCAATCCCAAGGGCATCATCTTCATGGTGGCCGTGCTGCCCCAGTTCATGACCACCAGCCGCCCGCTGTGGCTGCAGTTGCTGATCCTGGCCGCCACCATGCTGGCCGTGGACACCATGGTCATGCACGGCTATGCGGCCAGCGCCAGCGCGCTGCGCGGCTTCATGCGCAGCGCGCGTGCGGTGCGCAGCCAGAACCGGGTCTTCGGCGCGCTGCTGATGGCCGTGGGCACAGGCCTGTTCTTTGTTCAGCGCGCGTCCAGGTGACATCCACCCTGGACTAACCCAAGGGTCTGTTGACGTTAATTTGCGGACGCGAAGCAGCCTGCCAGCGTGCCAATCAAGGCGCGCGACGCCGTGCGTGTGCCTACACGCACAAGGAGTGCAACGCCGAGTGGCGCGCTGGCAGGCTGCTTCCCTTCGGGTTGCGCGGTTGCGGGGCCGTCTGCCGCGTTGCTCACACTCGCAAGGCATGGGCCTTGCTGCGCATGAGCGCCTTGCATACAACCCCGCAACCGCGCAACGCGATCCACAAATTAACGTCAACAGACCCTAGCTGTCGCGCGCCCGACATGGAGCGCGCGGCACCGGCCCCTACCATTTGGGGCATGAAAACCTTCCATTCCTATTCCGAAGTGCGTGCCTGCGTGGGGCAGGAAGTCGCCGTCAGCGACTGGATCACCATCACCCAGCAGCAGGTGCAGCTGTTCGCCGATGCCACGGGTGACCAGCAATGGATCCATGTGGACCCCGAGCGCGCGTCCAAGGGCCCCTTCGGTGCGCCGATTGCGCACGGCTTTCTGACGCTGTCGCTGATCCCCCAGTTTTTCCAGAACTGCTTTCACATCGAAGGCGCGCAAATGGGCGTGAACTACGGCCTCAACCGCGTGCGCTTCACCTCTCCCGTGCCCGTGGGCAGCCGCCTGCGTGCGCGCCTGACGCTGCAGGCCGCCGAGCCCATCGAGCCCGGTGGCCTGCAGATGACCTGGCTGGTGACCGTGGAGCGCGAAGGCGCCGACAAGCCCGCCTGCGTGGCCGAGTCCGTGGCCCGCAACTACGGCGCCAAGGCCTGAATCAAAACTGACCCCCACGCTGCCCTTGCTACGCAAGGTCCGCCGCCCCCCCAAGGGGCGCTTTTCATCTTGGGGCGGCCCGGCGATGAAAAAAGCCCGCAGGGGGCACCTGCGGGCTGGCTGCGTGGTGGCAGCGGTTGCGGGGGGCTGAGGCTCAGGCGCCGAAGTTCAGCTGGCCCGAACGCTCGGCGGCGGCGGCTTCGCGGCGCACTTCATCGCGGCTCACGGTGGCGGTGGCAGTGTTCTGGATGGGCAGGTAGCCTTCTGCGACGGAGGGCATGGTGCCGTTGGCCTGGGCGGCCTTGAGGTCGGCCGTGACCTGGGCACGTGTCAGCGTGCTTTGGGTCTTCACTTCGGGCGGGTAGCTGCTGTTGTCGGCGTAGTCGAAGCCGGCAGCCTGGGCGGCGATGGCGGAGATGGAGAGGGCGGCCAGGACGGCAAAACGGCGGGTGTTCTTCATGATTCAAGTCCTTTGTTTTGTTTCTGGGACAGGGCGTTCTTTGCGGAAATCGCTTGGTAACGTAGAGCCCATGACTCAAATGTAGGACGGCTTGGAATCGGGAAAAACCCTTGGATTGGCAATGCGCTTTTTCAGCTGTTGAAACAATCGGCCGGGAACTTTTCGCCCGGTCCGGCCGATCGCTCAGGCCGCGCCGGCTGCTCCCTCGGCCAGGGCAGCGCCCGCGAATTGATGCTGGCGCCAGGCTTCGAACACGGTCACGGCCACGGCATTGGACAGGTTCAGGCTGCGCTGCTGCGGCAGCATGGGCAGGCGCAGGCGCTGCTGCGGCGGGAACTGCTCGCGCACCTCGGCGGGCAGGCCCTTGCTTTCGGAGCCGAACACCAGCCAGTCGCCAGGCTGAAAACCGATGGCGTGGGCGGGGCTGCTGCTGTGCGTGGTCATGGCGAACATGCGCTGGCGGTCCGGCTGGCAGTCCTGCAGGAAGGCCTGCCAGTCGGCATGGCGGCGCACGGGCGCGTACTCGTGGTAGTCGAGGCCGGCGCGGCGCATCAGGCGGTCTTCCATGGAAAAGCCCAGCGGCTCGATCAGGTGCAGGCTGCAGCCGGTGTTGGCGGCCAGACGGATCACATTGCCGGTATTGGGCGGGATCTCCGGCGCGACGAGAACGATATGGAACATGGCCCGTATTGTCTCGCGGCGGCCTATGCCCCCGGGCCCCGAGCCCCCACGATCAGGGCGTGCGCGCCAGCACCAGGGCGCTGACCTCGGCCGCGCCTGCACGCCGCAGGCAGGTGGCCAGCGCATGCAGGCTGGCACCCGTGGTCATCACATCGTCGATCAGCAGGACCCTGCGGCCGCGCACATGGGGCAGTTGCGCCGGCGGCACCGCAAAGACCCCGCGCAGCTGGCGCAGGCGCAGGGCGCGCGGCAGGTCATGCTGGGCCTGTGCCGTGTGGGCGCGCTGCACGGCCTGGTGCCGCAGCTTGCCGCGGGTGGATGGGCCGGACAGCGCACGGGCCAGCACCAGGGCCTGGTGAAAGCCGCGTTCGCGCAGGCGCTGGGCAGACAGGGGCATGGGCAGTAGCAGATCGCATTGCTCCAGCTGCTCGCGGGCCCCGTGCTGCTCCAGCAGCAGGGCGGCCAGGCTGCGTGCCAGGCCGGTGTCTCCCCGGAATTTGAAGTCGCCGATCACCGTGTGCCAGGGATAGGCGTAGTCCAGCGCGGCAAGGCAGTGCGTCAGTGGCGGGGGCTTGACCAGGCAGGCGCCGCAGACCTGCTGGCCGCCGCTGGCGCCGTGCCCCGCTGGCAGCGGCATGGCACAAAGCCCGCAGCGCGGCAGCGGCCTGGCCCAGCGCAAGCGGCAGTCCTGGCACAGGCGCTGCGCCGGCCAGCGGCGGCAGACGGCGCACTGGCTGGGCAGGCCGGCATGCCAGTGCGAAAGCCATGACGCAGGCAGGTTGGGCATGGAGTCAATATACTCGCGCCGCGTCCGCCACCCCTTTGCTCCGGGGCCGGGCGCCTGTCTTTCGAGGAGCCCGGATTCCCCGCCCAGCCATGTCCCACGAATTGCCCCCCACCATCGATCCGGCCGCCGCATTGCGCTGGCAGCAGGCCGCGCCTGCGGCCTCGCCGTGGCTGCATGAGGAGGTGGCGCGCCGCATGCAGGAGCGGCTGGACTGGATCGTCAAGCCGCCCCAGCGCTGGTGCCACTGGCAGCCCGTGCGCGGCGGCCTGCAGGCCCATGCGCTGCTGCGCCAGCGCTATGCGCAGTCCGAATGCCTGGTCTATGAAGCCTCGCCGCTGCACGAGGCCGCAGCCCGCGAGCAGCTGGGCGCGCGCTGGTGGCAGCCCGCGCGCTGGACCGGGGGCGCCACGCGCTTCGGCGAGCCCGAGCCTGCCGGCGTGGACATGCTGTGGGCCAACATGGCCCTGCACCAGCAGGCCGACCCGCAGGCGCTGATCACGCGCTGGCACCAGGCGCTGTCCGTGGACGGCTATGTGATGTTCTCCTGCCTGGGGCCCGATACGCTGCGCGAGCTGCACGCCATCTACGCCCAGCTGGGCTGGCCGCCCGCCGGCCAGGCCTTCACCGACATGCATGACTGGGGCGACATGCTGGTGCACGCAGGCTTCAGCGAGCCGGTGATGGACATGGAGCACATCACGCTGACCTTTGCCACGCCCGAGCGGCTGCTGCAGGAGCTGCGCGAGCTGGGCCGCAACTTCCATCCACAGCGCTTTGCCGCGCTGCGCGGCCGCCGCTGGCAGCAGCGCCTGCACGATGCCCTGCGCGAGCGCCTGGCCGGCCCCGACGGGCAGCTGGCGCTGACCTTCGAGATCGTCTACGGCCACGCCTACAAGCCGCAGCCGCGCGTGCGCCTGGAGTCCAGCAGCGCCGTATCGCTGGAGGACATGCGCAGCATGCTGCGCCAGCCGCGCAACACGGGTTTGCGATAGCCCCAATGTCGCTTTCCGGTCATTGATCGAAAACAAAAACGTCTACACTTTTCCCGAGCTGACAGAGACAACAGCTTTTCCCTGGGCTCGCTTTCCCGGGCCGGGAAAAGACCAGCGGTCCGCAGGCCGAAAGGGGAGACGATTTGGTGTTTCGTTTTGCCACGGGAACGAGAACGGGCCGACCCATCCAGGAGCGGCCCGCCCACGAGTTTGATCATCACCGGCTGCAGCAGTGCCTGTTCCTCTGGGAGCGGGCACTGGTCTTTCTGTCCCTGCTGTCCCCCCTTCTGTGCCGCATGCCGGGCCGCATGCGCCCCCTTTTCCAATCCGCTCCCGGCCCCCATGGCACACATGCCCTGAATGGCCGGCGTGCGCGCATTCTTCCGTCCACCTTGCTGCTGTCCTCCGAATTCATGCGCCTGCAGGCGCAGGCGGGGATGGCTGTACGCCCGAATCCTGGTCCCACGTCCGAGCTGCCGTTGATGCCGGCTGGCACGCTATTGGTGATTGCGCGCAGGCACATCTGCGGCGCTTTCATGCATGCTCGGACAGTTGAGGCCGGGAGTTGCCCTTTGGGCAGGCGTTGAACGGTCTGGCTGCGCGGCCCCCACGCCGGCGCAGCGGAGCGAGTGGATAACCCGAGGCTTAGATGTAAGTGAAAACTATGAAAAGCATTTCCACCAAGCTGGTTCTCTGGGGCTTGATGAGTGTGGCAGGGGGAGGCTCCCTTGCGCATGCGACGACAGATCTGCCAGGCGGCCCGGCCGTCAATCAGCTCAACCTTCATCCGGCGGTCACGCGCATCGCGCATGAGCAGCATTACCTGCACTGGATGATGCTGATCATCTGCACGGTGATCTTCATCGGCGTGTTCGCCGTGATGTTCTATTCGATCTGGAAGCACCGCAAATCGCGCGGTGCCAAGGCCGCGAACTTCCACGAATCGGCCACGGTCGAGGTGGTCTGGACCATCGTGCCGTTCATCATCGTCGTGCTCATGGCGCTGCCGGCCACCAAGGTGCTGGTGGCGCAGAAGGACACCACCAACGCCGATGTCACCATCAAGGCCACGGGCTACCAGTGGAAATGGGGCTACGACTACATCAACGGCGAAGGCGAGGGCCTGAGCTTCATCTCCACGCTGGACAGCAGCCACCGCGCGCTGTCCGACAGCGGCGATGTCTCCAAGGCACCCAACGACTACCTGCTCAAGGTGGACAACCCGCTGGTCGTGCCCGTGGACCGCAAGGTGCGCATCATCACCACGGCCAATGACGTGATCCACTCCTTCATGGTGCCGTCCTTCGGCATCAAGCAGGATGCGATCCCGGGCTTTGTGCGCGACACCTGGTTCCGTGCCGAAAAGACCGGCGACTACTACGGCCAGTGCGCCGAGCTGTGCGGCAAGGAGCATGCCTACATGCCCATCCACGTGAAGGTGCTGTCGAGCGACGGCTACAAGGCCTGGGTGGACGAGCAAAGGAAGATCGCCGCCGCCAAGAAGGACGACCCCAGCAAGGTCTGGAGCCTGCCCGACCTGATGGCACGCGGCGAGAAGGTCTATGCCGCCAACTGCGCGGCCTGCCACCAGGCCAACGGCAAGGGCGCCGGTCCCATCAAGCCGTTGGACGGCAGCCCCATCGTCCTGGGTCCCACGGCCGAGATGATGCATGTGGTGCTGGAAGGCCGTGCCAACGGCGCCATGCCCGCCTGGAAACAACTGAGCGATACCGAGCTGGCCGCCGTGGTCACCTTTGCCAAGAACCACTGGTCCAACAAGACCGGCCAGCTGGTGCAGCCGGCCGAGTTCGTGGCCGCCCGCACCGGCAAGTTCCCCGGCCAGTGAGCCCGCAAGACAGATGAGCGATTGGAGATAACAGCATGAGCGCCGTACTTCCCCCCATCCACAGCCCTGCGGGCGAGGGCCACGAACATGCGCATGAGCACGAGCATGGACACGGGCATGACGACCATCACCACCACGCCACGCCCACGGGCTGGCGGCGCTGGATGTTCGCCACCAACCACAAGGACATCGGCACGCTGTACCTGCTGTTCTCGTTCACCATGCTGATGGTGGGCGGGGTGCTGGCGCTGCTGATCCGCGCCGAGCTGTTCCAGCCCGGGCTGCAGATCGTCAACCCCGAGCTGTTCAACCAGCTGACCACCATGCACGGCCTGATCATGGTGTTCGGCGCCATCATGCCGGCCTTCGTGGGCTTTGCGAACTGGATGCTGCCGCTGCAGATCGGCGCCTCCGACATGGCCTTCGCGCGCATGAACAACTTCAGCTTCTGGCTGCTGATCCCGGCCGGCCTGATGCTGGTGGGCTCGTTCTTCATGCCCGGCGGTGCCCCCGCCGCGGGCTGGACGCTGTATGCGCCGCTGACGCTGCAGATGGGCCCGTCCATGGACACCTCCATCCTGGCCATGCACATCATGGGCGCCAGCTCCATCATGGGCGCCATCAACATCATCGTCACCGTGCTGAACATGCGCGCGCCCGGCATGACGCTGATGAAGATGCCCATGTTCGCCTGGACCTGGCTGATCACCGCCTACCTGCTGATCGCCGTCATGCCCGTGCTGGCCGGCGCCATCACCATGACGCTGACGGACCGCCATTTCGGCACCAGCTTCTTCAACCCCGCAGGCGGCGGCGATCCGGTGATGTACCAGCACATCTTCTGGTTCTTCGGCCACCCCGAGGTCTACATCATGATCTTGCCGGCCTTCGGCATCATCAGCCAGATCGTGCCGGCCTTCAGCCGCAAGAAGCTGTTCGGCTATGCCTCCATGGTGTATGCGACCTCGTCCATCGCCATCCTGTCCTTCATCGTGTGGGCGCACCACATGTTCACGACCGGCATGCCCGTCACGGGCCAGCTGTTCTTCATGTACGCCACCATGCTGATCTCGGTGCCCACGGCCGTGAAGATCTTCAACTGGGTGGCCACCATGTGGCGCGGCTCCATGACCTTCGAGACGCCCATGCTGTTCTCGGTGGGCTTCATCTTCGTGTTCACCATGGGCGGCTTCACGGGCCTGATCCTGTCGATGGCGCCCATCGACATCCAGCTGCAGGACACCTACTACGTGGTGGCCCACTTCCACTACGTGCTGGTGGCCGGATCGCTGTTCTCCATGTTCGCGGCCTACTACTACTGGGCCCCCAAGTGGACCGGCGTGATGTATTCGGAGACGCGCGGCCAGATCCACTTCTGGGGCTCGCTGATCTTCTTCAACGTCACCTTCTTCCCCATGCACTTCCTGGGCCTGGCCGGCATGCCGCGCCGCTATGCCGACTACCCCATGCAGTTCGCCGACTTCAACATGGTGGCCTCGCTGGGCGCGCTGGGCTTCGGCCTGATGCAGGTGTATTTCTTCCTCTTCGTCGTCGTGCCCGCCATGCGCGGCAAGGGCGAGAAGGCTCCGCAAAAGCCCTGGGAGGCCGCCGAGGGCCTGGAGTGGGAAGTGCCTTCGCCGGCGCCGTTCCATACCTTCGAGACGCCGCCCAAGCTCGATGCCACCGCCACCCGCATCATCGGTTGATGCAAGCCCCAAGGGAGATGCACATGGACGCACAGCAACGAAAAGCCAACCTGCGGCTGGCGCTGATCCTGGTATCGGTGGCGCTGGTCTTTCTGGCCGGCTTCGTGATCAAGATCACCGTGCTCCATTGAGGGCCGGCAACAGGAGGGATGTCCGTGAGCGTGCGCAGTGAAAACGCGAAGATGGTGGGCAAGCTGGCCGTGGTGGCGCTGGGCATGTTTGCCTTCGGCTACGTGCTGATTCCCATCTACAAGCACATCTGCGAGCTCACGGGCATCAACATCCTGTCGCTGTCCGAGCGCCAGGTGCCGGGCAACGGCACGGCCGGGCGCGATGTGAAGCTGCCCGCCAACTCGCAGGTGGACAAGAGCCGCACCATCACCGTGGAGTTCGACGCCAATGCGCGCGGGCCCTGGGACTTCAAGCCGGCGCAGCGCTCCATCCAGGTCCATCCGGGCGAGCTGGCCACGGTCATGTACGAGTTCCAGAATGTGCAGGACCGCCGCATGGCGGCCCAGGCGATACCGAGCTATGCGCCACGCCAGGCGGCCGCGCATTTCAACAAGCTGGAGTGCTTTTGCTTTTCGCAGTACACGCTGGAGCCCGGAGAAAAGCGCGAATGGCCGGTGGCCTTCGTGATCGATCCGCGCATCTCCAAGGATGTGACCACGATCACGCTGTCCTATACCTTCTTCGAGGTGGGCGGCAGGACGCCGGCCGCACCCACGGGCGAGGCGCCGGTGGCGGCAGGGCCGAAGCAGGAGCCCGCCTCATGAATGAGCCGCAGCCACGGGAGCCGCGCCGCCCGCCCAGCGTGTGGCGCACGGTGCGCGCCGTGGCCTGGTCGCTCTTCGGCGTGCGCAGGGGAAGCGAGTACCAGCAGGACGGGGAGCGCATCACGCCGCTGCATGTGATTGCGGTGGGGCTGGCGGCCATCTTCGTGCTGGTGCTGGGATTGATCGCGCTGGTCAAGCTCGTGGTCTGAGCGGCGCGGCCATCGGGGACAGAGAGTGATAGACGGGAAACCGAGAACCAAGAATTTCAGGAGCTGAGCAATGAGTGCAACCACCCACGGCAAAACGCCTTACTACTACGTGCCGGCCGAGTCCAGCCACCCCGTCATGGCGGCGGCGGGGCTGTTCTTCGTGATCCTGGGCGCGGGCAACTGGATCAATGGGCATGAATGGGGCATGTACAGCCTGGGCCTTGGCCTGGTCTGGTGGCTGGCCGTGCTCTTTTTCTGGTTCCGGGAAGCCGCGCATGAGAGCGAGTCGGGCAAGTACGGGCGCAAGATCGACCTGTCCTTCCGCTGGAGCATGAGCTGGTTCATCTTCTCCGAGGTGATGTTCTTCGGCGCCTTCTTCACCGCCCTGTGGTGGGCGCGCTCGCATTCGGTGCCCGCGCTGGGCAGCCTGGACAACGCCTTGCTGTGGCCCGACTTCAAGGCGGTCTGGCCCAGCATGGCGGCCGGCGCCACGGCCTCGCCGGCCAACAGCGTCGAGCCCTTCCAGACCGTGGGCCCGTTCTGGCTGCCCACCATCAACACGGCGCTGCTGCTGACCTCGGGCGTGACGCTGACCATCGCCCACCATGCGCTGCAGGCTGGCCACCGCGCCCGCACCATCGCCTTCATGTGGATGACGGTGGTCCTGGGCTTCGTCTTCCTGTGCGTGCAGGGCTACGAGTACTACCACCTGTACACCGAGCTGAACCTCAAGCTGTCCTCGGGCGTGTTCGGCTCGACCTTCTTCCTGCTCACAGGATTCCACGGCTTCCACGTCTTCGTGGGCATGCTGATGCTGTTCTTCATCACCATGCGCCTGCATGCGGGACACTTCACCTCCGAGCGGCATTTCGGCTTCGAGGGTGCCGCCTGGTACTGGCACTTCGTGGACGTGGTCTGGCTGTTCCTCTACGTCCTTGTGTACTGGATGTGAGGGCCTGACCTGCCCGCCCCATGCAAAAAGAAGCGCCAGGGCGCTTCTTTTTGTTTGCGGGGGCAGGGGGCTTGCCTATTGCCCGGCGGTCCAGCCCGTGGGATGGATGTAGCCCAGCTTGGCCGCCAGCAGCACGCACAGGAACAGCGTGATGGACAGGCCCACGCGCAGCGCCAGTGCGCGGAACATGGCGCGGCTGCGGCGCCTGTCGTCGCCCGCACCCTCCTGGTCTTCGGGATTGCGGCGCATCATGAAGAACAAGGCGCTGCCCAGACTGGCGACAATGGCCAGCAGGGCGAGAACGATCACGAATTTCATGGGTGGATTATCCGGTGCGTGTTTCCAGAATGCCAGACCGCTGGCGGTTTGTACTGATCACCTTGGCCGCGCTGATCGGCGTGGCCATCACACTGTCCCTGGGCCGCTGGCAACTGCAGCGCGCGGCCTACAAGCAGCAATTGTTCGATGCCGTGCAGCGCCAGCAGGGCCTGCCGCCGTTGGACAACGCGCAGCTGGCGCCCATGCAGCCCGGTGCTGCCCTGAACACCGAGGCGGCGCCCTGGCTGCACCGGCCCGTGCGACTGCAGGGCCACTGGATTGCCGGGCAATCGCTGTACCTGGACAACCGCCAGATGCAGGGCCAGCCGGGCTTCTTTGTGCTCACGCCGCTGCGGCTGGCCGCGCCGCATGAGGATGTGGTGATTGCCGTGCAGCGCGGCTGGGTGCCGCGCAACTTCCTGGACCGCACGGCCCTGCCCGAAGTGCAGACGCCCGAAGGCCTGGTGACCGTTGAGGGGCGCATGGAGGCCGCGCCGTCCCGGCTCTACGAATTCGGCCGTGCAGGGGCAGACCCTGATGGGCAAAAGTCGCGCATCCGACAGAATGTGGACATTGCCGAATGGGCCGTGGCCTCCGGGCTGCCGCTGCGCGAATGGAGCCTGCTGCAGACCGGCGAAGCCAGCGAAGGCCTGCGGCGCGACTGGCCCGTTGTGACGGCCGGTGTCGAGAAACACCATGGCTATGCGTTCCAATGGTTTGGACTTGCGGCCCTGATCACGCTTTTGTATGTCTGGTTCCAAATCGTCCGACGCTTTGTCCGCCCGCGCCATGCCCGCTCCTGAGACTCCCCTGGAGATGACTGTCCATGGCCTGCCACCCTTGCAGCCGGCCCTTGCCGGCGCGCAGCGCACGCGCAGCGGCCGCTGGAAGATGCTGGCCGTGTTCGCGGTCTGCGCCGCGCCCGTGGTGGCCTCCTATTTCACCTACTACGTGCTGCGGCCTGGCCAGCAGCGCAGCTTTGGCGAGCTGATCGCCGCCCAGCCGGCCCTGCCTTCGGCCACGGCCACCACGCTGGACGGCGCGCCGCTGCCGCTGCAGTCGCTCAAGGGCCAGTGGCTGCTGCTCAGCGTGGCGGGCGGTGCCTGCGGCAGCGCCTGCGAAAGCCATCTCTATCTGCAGCGCCAGCTGCGCGAGACACTGGGCCGCGAAAAGGACCGGCTGGACCGGGTCTGGCTCATCTCCGACGACGCACCCGTGCCCGCGCACCTGCGCCCCGCGCTGGCCCAGGCCACGGTGCTGCGCGTGCCCGAGGCCGTGCTGCGCGGCTGGCTGCAGCCGGCGCCCGGCCATGCGCTGCAGGACCACCTGTACGTGGTGGACCCGCAGGGCCACTGGATGATGCGCATGCCCGCAGGCCTGGGCATGGCCGATGCCGGCAAGGCCAAGCGCGACCTGGACCGGCTGCTGCGTGCATCGGCTTCCTGGGACACGGCAGGGCGTCCGGGCGACGGCGAGTAAGGCTGGCCAGTAGGTCCCGATAGGCCTCAGTAGGCCCGGCAGGCCGGCAGGCAGGCCCCGCAGCGCCGGGGTCTTGCGGTTATGGGTTATGGTTTGCGGCTGTGCGAAAGCGCCTTCAGCGGACGCTTTCGCCTTTTCCCTTTCCAGCCCGGGCCGGCGCGCAGCCTTTGCGGCCACGCAGCCTGCGGCAACTACCTTGTTGAGGAAGCATGAACAAACGGACAGCGCTGCGCGTTCTGGGCTTGACCGCCATGGCATGGGGCGCCCTGGCGCTGAGCGGATGCTCGCGCGAGGCAAAGACCAGTTTCCAGGGTGTCGATGTCACGGGCGCCGAATACGCCAAGGACATTCCCCTGCGCGATGTGGACGGCAAGCAGCGCAGCATCAAGGACTTTGCGGGCAAGGTCGTCGTGGTCTTCTTCGGCTACACGCAATGCCCCGATGTCTGCCCCACCACCCTGCAGGAGCTGGTCGAGGTCAAGCAGCAGCTGGGCGCCGACGGCGACAGGCTGCAGGGCGTCTTCGTCACCCTGGACCCCGAGCGCGACACGCCCGAGGTGCTCAAGGCCTACCTGGGCAACTTCGACCCCGGCTTCGTCGGTCTGCACGGCACGCCGGACGAGACGGCGGCCGTGGCCAAGGACTTCAAGCTCTTCTACAAGAAAGTGCCCGGCAAGACCGAAGGCGCCTACACGCTGGACCATTCGGCCGGCAGCTATGTCTATGACACGGCCGGCCGCCTGCGCGTGTATGAGCGATACGGCGGCGGCCCGCAGGTGCTGGGCGCCGACGTCAAGGCCCTGCTGCAGGAAAAACGCTCCTGATCCTGCGCGTGCCGCAGCCAATGTGACCCCCGTCACATTGACTGCGTTTAGGTGCGCTGCAGCACACCATCCCTGATGTGCATCGCCTCAGGACTGCTTAGAGTGGGCCCCGCCTGGGGGTGTCATGCCGACGCCCCGCCCATCTCCGAGAGACCTGATCCATGCGGCGAAACGTGTACGTCACCCAGCGTGAGTACCCTCTGAGCGAAGGAGAGACGCTTCTTTCCGTCACCGACCTGAAGGGGCGCATCGTCTATGCCAACGATGCCTTCATCCGCGTCAGCGGCTTCGAGGCCGCCGAGCTCTACGGCAAGGCCCACAGCATCGTGCGCCATCCCGACATGCCGGCCGCCGCCTTTGCCGACATGTGGTCCACCATCCAGCGCGGGCTGCCCTGGAGCGCCCTGGTCAAGAACCGGCGCAAGAACGGCGACCACTACTGGGTGCGCGCCAACGCCAGTCCCATACGCCATGCGGGCGCCGTGGTCGGCTACCTGTCCGTGCGCACCCGGCCCGAGCCGTGCGAGGTGCAGCAGCATGCGGCGCTCTATGAGCAGATCAATGCCGGTGTGCGCTCGCTTGGCCTGCACCGGGGCTTTCCCGTGGGGCGCGGCGCCGTGGGCGCGCTGCAGCGGTGGTGGCGCTTTCGGCCACTGGCCTGGCGCGTGCAGGCCGTGGTGGCCGGCCTGTGGCTGCTGGGGTCGGCCGGGCTGTGGTCTTCCGTGCTGCAGGCATCGGCCGTGCCGCTGGCCCAGGTCTGGCCGGCCTGGCTGATCTGGAGCCTGGCCTGCGTGGCGGCCGGGCAGTGGCTGCGCAGCCGGCTGCTCATGCCCCTGGCGGCGCTGCGTGGCCAGGCACAGGCCGTGGCCAGCGGGCAGCAGACCGATGCACGGTTCCTGCAGCGCACGGACGAGATCGGTGCCATCGGCAGCGCCGTGCGGCAGACCGGGCTCAACCTGGTCTCCCTGGTCGGCGACATCCAGGGCAAGAGCGACCAGGTGCGCCGCTGCGCGCTGGCCGTGCAGCAGGGCAGCACCGAACTGAGCGATCGCACCGAAGCCGCGGCCGCGAGCCTGGAGCAGTCGGCCCAGGCCATGCAGGCCCTGGCCAGCGCCATCGAGCGCAGCAGCGCCCAAGCCGGCGAGGCCGCCGCCCGCGCGCGGCACGGCGTGGACATGGCAGGGCAGAGCAGCCGCATGGTCGTGCAACTGGACCAGGGCATGCGCGGCGTGGCCCAGACCAGCGACCAGGTGGGGCAGATCAGCTCGCTCATCGACGGCATCGCCTTCCAGACCAACCTGCTGGCGCTCAACGCCGCCGTGGAGGCGGCACGCGCGGGGGAACACGGCAAGGGCTTTGCCGTGGTGGCCGACGAGGTGCGCGGCCTGTCCCAGCGCAGCGCCCGCGCCGCGCGCCAGATCAAGGCGTTGATCGAGGCATCGCAGCAGCAGGTGGCGCAAAGCTGCGCCATGGCGCGTGAAGTGGGCGAGGCCATGCTGGCCGTGCAGGCCGATATGCGCGAGCAACTGGTGCTGGCCGAAGGCATGCAGGCCGCCAGCCAGGCCCAGGCCGGCGGCGTGCAGCAGGTGCAGGCCGCCGTGCAGCAGCTCGAACAGATGACCCAGCACAATGCCGCCCTGGCGCGCGACACCATCGGGCACGCACAGCTGCTGGCCGGACAGGCGCAGGCGCTGGAGGCTGCGGCATCGGTCTTTCACGGCAGCGGGGCGTCCGCATGATGGCGGCGGGCTGGAGCATGGTTGCCGGCGATCCCGCCGCACCGGGCGAGGCGCTGGACGAAGACCTCAAGCGCGTGGCCATGGAGGCCGCGCCCGACGGTATCTTGCTTGTGGACCGCAGCGGCCGGATCCTGCTGGCCAATCCCGCCATGCAGGCCATGAGCGGCTATGGCGCCGCCGAATTGCTGGGCCACTCGCTGCAGATGCTGCTGCCGGCCGAGGCGCAGGCGGCCCACGGGCCGCAACTGCAGTCCTACTTCGCCCAGCCCGCGCGCCGGCCCATGGGCCAGGGGCGGGACCTGTGGCTGCTGCGCAAGGACGGCAAGCGCCTGTCGGTGGACATCGCCCTGGGCCACTCGCCGCACGGCAGCGGCGTGGCCGTGGCCTTCGTGCGCGACCTGTCGCAGCTGCGCCAGATGGAAGCCTGCATGCACTACCACGCCACCCACGACACGCTGACGGGCCTGCTCAACCGCTGGCAGTTCGGGCTGCAGGTGGAACAGGCGATCTCGCAGGCGCAGGCGCAGTCTGAATCGGGCGCCGGCCCCGCGTCCTTTGCGCTGCTGCTGCTCGACCTCGACAACTTCAAGGCCATCAACGACGGTTATGGCCACGACGTGGGCGACCAGGTCCTCAAGGAGGTGGCGCGCCGCCTGCAGGCCGCGCTGGGCGGCTCGGCCACGCTGGCGCGCATGGGCGGTGACGAGTTCACCGCCCTGCTGCAGCCCTGCAACGAGCCCGATCTGCGCCAGCGCATCGACGCGCTGCTGCACGAGCTGTGCCGGCCCTGCACCATAGGCCACTACGCGCTGAACTTCGGTGCCAGCGTGGGCGCAGCCTTCTATCCCCAGGACGCGGGCGATGCGGCCACCCTCATGCGCTATGCCGACATGGCCATGTACGACGCCAAGCAGCGCAGCCGCTCCTCCTATGCGCGCTATGCCAGCGCCATGGGCGAGGCCATGGCCGAGAAAGTGCTGCTGCACGAACGCCTCAAGCGTGCCCTGGACCGGGGCCTGCTGAGCCTGCACTTCCAGCCCCAGGTGCAGGTGCTGGGCGGCCAGGTCCAGGGCGTGGAAGCGCTGCTGCGCTGGAACGACGAGCAGATGGGCTGGGTCTCGCCCGAACGCTTCGTGCCCGTGGCCGAATCCACGGGCCTGATCCTGGCCCTGGGGGAGTGGGTGATCGATGCTGCCTGCCGCCAGGCCGGCGACTGGCTGCGCGCAGGCATGCCGCTGCGCGTGGCGGTCAACCTCTCGGCCCAGCAACTGCGGCAGGCCGACCTGCAGCAGCGCCTCATGGCCAGCCTGGCCCGGCATGGCGTGCCGCCGCACCTGCTGGAGCTGGAGGTCACCGAGTCCGCTGCCATGACCGACCCGCTGCAGGCGCGCGAGCTGCTGGGCAGCCTGCTGGCGGCCGGCGTCTGCGTGGTGCTGGACGATTTCGGCACCGGCTACTCCTCGCTGGCCCACCTGCGCGATCTGCCCGTCTCGCGCGTGAAGATAGACCGCACCTTCATCGGCCCCATGCTCGACAGCCCGGCCGATGCCAAGATCGTCAAGGCCGTGATCGCGCTGGCCCGAACCCTGGGCCTGCAGGTGGTCGCCGAAGGCGTGGAAACGGCCGAGCAACTGCGCCTGCTGCGCATCCTGGACTGCGACGCCTACCAGGGCTGGCTCTTCGCCCGCGCCATGCCGGCAGAGCAGATTCCGCCTCTGTTGCAAAGGCCTGCAGAGGCGGTGTTGGTGCAGTAAGCGGGTGGTCCGAGTGTCAGGCTGCTGGCTACTGCGATGCGGCAGGAGCGATGGTGAGCCTGAAGCCCATGGCCTGAATCACCTTGAACAGCGTCTCGGAACTGGGCGCCCGTTCGCCAGACAGGCTTTTGTAGAGGCTTTCCCGAGAAAGTCCGGTGTCGCGAGCGAGCTGAGTCATGCCGCGCGCGCGTGCGATGTCGCCCAGCGCCGCAGCCAGTTCGGCCGGATCGTTGTCTTCCAGCGCCTGGCGCAGGTACTCCACGATTTCCTCTTCGGTGCCGAGGTAGTTGGCCATGTCGAATGGCCGCATCTTGATGTTGCTCATAGCTTGATCTCCCTGGCCATCGCCCTGGCCGCAGCAATGTCCTGTGCCTGGCTGGACTTGTCTCCGCCGCCAAGCATCACGATCAGAACATGATCGCGTTGGATGTAGTACATGCGCCAACCTGGCCCAAAAAACTCGCGCATCTCCCATAGGCCCTCGCCAACGGATTTCACGTCTCCCAGGTTTCCGCGCATGGCTTTGCCCAGGCGACGACGCAGGCGGATACGAGTTGGTATGTCACGAATGCTGTCTACCCAATCAGCAAACGCCTCGGTTTCGATGACGCTGTACATGGTTGGATTGTAGCCAGTTGGCTACAAAAGAAGCCTGGTATGGGTGTTCAGCCTCCCATCCCCTGGTACTCCAAATCCTTCACCCCACCCCCACTGATCCTCAACAACACCGCAGGCTGCAGCACGCAATGCCATCGATCCGGCCGCTCCAGCGCGCCGAGCTGCACCAGGCGCACAAGGCTGCGCGCGATGGTTTCGCGCGTGGTGGCCAGCAGGGCGGCCAGGGCGCCCTGGCTGGGCAGGCGCACGAGCAGGCTTGACTGCAGAGCCGCCAGTTGCATCAGGGTGGCGGCCAGCTGGCGCAGCACGCCGGGGATGCGGACGATGTAGGCCCATTCCGCCAGCAGGGCGTTGTTGCAGGTGTAGCTGGTGGCCAGCGCGCGCACGAAGGCGGCATCGACCAGGCCGCGGCGCGTGATGGTGGCGATGTCCACGCAGCAGATGCGCCCCGGGCCCAGTGCCTCGAAGTGCATGGCCGAGGGCTGCTGCAGCCAGCCCGGGCTGCCCAGCGCGTGGCCGTTGCCGAACAGCGCCACGGGCCGCTGCACGCCGTCGCCGCCACGGCGGATGGCCAGGACGAAGCCGATCTTGATCACCTGGAATTCATGGGCGACGCAGCCCTGCGCCTGGAGCTTCTGGCCCTTGGCCAGGCCGCGTTCGCGGATGTGCGGCAGCCATTGCTGGAATGCGGGCTCGGGCAACTGGCCCAGCAGGCAATGGGACGAACGCATGCATTCGCTGCAGCGAACCGCTGAAGGCGTGGAGGACGACGATGGCATGGGGCACGCAGGCTAGGATGCGCCGCAGCCTGGGCGGGCAGACAGCCACCCAGGGCACCGGCAGTGGACCCGGGCGGCGCGCCCCGGGAGAAGCCGTGCAGGCTAGCGGGCTATGCCGTTGAATGCAACGCGATGTAACGCGTTTCGCGCGTGATGGCGGCCATCTGCCGCTGTTTCTTGACCTGGGTCAGACGGCGGCGGTGCTGTCGGCGTTGTTGGCGCTGCCGCTGCTGCCACTGCTGCCACTGCCGTGGGCGCGGGCCGCCTCGCGCATGCGTGCCAGCTCGCGTGCGGGCAGCGGGATGTCGCCGCTGGCGACCTTCATCAGCAGGCAGTGGAGCATTTCCGTGGACAGGCCGTGCAGCACCAGGCGGTGGCCGGCGCGCAGGGTGGACAGGGGCACCAGCGGGTGCTTGTTGTTGAGCATGACCAGGTGCTCGGGCGAGGCGAGGATCTTGGCCGCATAGATGGCCACGGTCTCGTCCAGCTGCAGCGAGTTGCTGGCGCGCCAGAAGTCGTTGTCGGTCAGCAGCAGCTGGTAGACGGGCGTGTAGACCTCGATGGCGCTTTGCAGGTCCAGCAGGTTCAGGCGCCCGCGCGGCATGTCCTCAAGGCGCAGGGGCGGGTTGCGCAGCATGGCGAAGTCGGGCTCGGCCACGGGCTGCAGTTCCTGGCCTGCGGCGCGCAGGGCGTTGTTCAGGCGGATGACGAAGTTGAACAGGTTCAGGTCGTGCCTGAGGAACAGGTCGTCCTTGATGTCGTCGATGCTGTCCGGCTCCAGCGGTGTGGTGGACACGGGCGTGGGCGCATTGGCCGCGACAAAGGCCAGGATCTGCGAGCCCAGGTGGAAATGGCGCAGGATGAGCCAGTTGGCCTCGGGCGAGACGAAGCGGTTCATGCTGAAGGCCAGCAGCCGGTGCAGCAGCCTGGAGTGCGCCCAGTTGCGCGGCAGCAGCACCTTGAGGATCTGGATGAGCACGATGCTGGTGCGTGCCAGCGGCCGCAGGAAGGGCAGCAGGTACTGGCGCGAGCCGCTGCTGCAGTCACGCAGCCAGGCGGCCTTGACGTCGTCGGGCAGCGGCGTGCTCTGGTCCAGGTACAGCGCGCGCCAGGGGCTGGGGTCGCGCTCGTCGTGGGGCGGTTCGATGAAGTCTGGTGGTTGCATCAGTGCTCCTCGGGCAGGACATGCTCGAACTGCATCAGGTATAGCGCCGCCGTGTGGCGCGCGGTGCGCACGATGGCCTGCGCCGCCGTGCCCCCGCTGCCGTCTGTGTCGTCCAGCGCCATCACCATCTGCACGGCCATGAGCCAGCGCTCCAGGTGGTGTTCGTCGTTGGCTCCGTGGTATTCCAGGAAGCGGAAGGCATCGGGCGGCAGCGGCAGGCTGGCGCGCAGCAGTGGCAGCAGGCTGGGCACGATGCGCTGGCCCGTGCCTTCGATGATGTAGATGGCGCCCAGCAGGCCGACCGGATTGGACGTGGCGGCCAGGCCGTGCAGATAGGCGTTGAGCGCCTCGCCGCCGGGGTTGCGGCGCAGGCGGGTGAGGTCGGTCTCGGTGCCGCCGGCCTTGAGGTAGTCCTCGTGCAGGATGCGGAAGTCGTTCTGCTCCTCGCCCGCATGAACGTCGATCAGCGCGGCCAGCGCCGCGTGCTCGCCGGTCAGCGAGGCCGCGCCCTCGCGCATCCACAGGCTGCCCTCGCGCACCTGGGGAACCCAGTGGCTCATCCAGCGCACGTAGTCGGCGGTCTGCAGCCTGCCTGTGCGTATGCGCTGCAGCAGCGGCGTGCGCCACACGCGCGAGCGGTAGTCCTGCCAGAGGCTGGCCAGTTCGGTCAGCAGCGGCGCCAGCGTGGCCGGGGCCTGGTTCGGGTCGTGGGGCGGGGCGATGGTGGAGACATCGGGCAGCAGGTCCGGGGCAGCGGGAGCTTCGGTGGTGGCACTGCGCGCTGCGGCCTTGGCCGGGGTGGTGGTGGGAGCCTGGGCCGCATCCTCCACTTCCAGCAGCATGTAGCCGGCCGTGAAGCGGCCCGATTCGGGAATGAAGCACAGCACGGTATCGCCGTGCTTCAGGCGTGCCGATTGCGTGCGCAGGAACTCGGACAGCATCACGAAGATGGAGGCCGCGCCCGTGTTGCCACGCCAGGCCAGGTTGCTCCACCAGCGCTCGCGCGGGATGCCGAGCTGGGCCTTGCCCAGCAGCTCATCGACCACGGGGATGAAGCGTTCGGACGAGTAGTGGCACAGGAAATGGTCGATGCCGCGCTCGGGCACCCAGCCCGTGTGGGCCAGGTGGGCGTATTCGTGGATGCAGACATCGAACAGGTGCGGCAGCAGGCGGATGTCCTGGCGCAGCGACAGCGCGCCTGCGGCCTCGGCATCGCCCCAGGCGGCAAAGTCCAGGTGGCTGGTGGCGCGGTCGGGCGTCAGGCCCAGCTGCATGCAGACCGGGTAGTCGCCGGCAAAGCTGCGCAGGTGCGTCCAGCGCAGCTTCAGGCGCAGGCCCGGCGCCTGGGGCAGGGCCTGCGGGCCGCCCAGCAGCACGGCGCCTGCGCCATCGGACAGCATCCAGCGCAGGAAGTGGGCGTCGAAATCCGTGTTGTATCCCTGGGCCGCGAAGCGCGAGCGCTTGAACAGGCGCGAGGGCATTTCGCTGGCCACGGCCAGGGCCAGCGAGTCGGGCGCGCGGTCCACGGCCTGGGCCGCAGCCTGCAGCGCGCCCACGCTGGCGGCGCAGACGCCGTGCACGGACAGGGTCTCCATGGGCGGCGCGGCCATCTCTCCCTGGATCATGTTGGCAAAGCCGGGCATGAGCGCATCGCCGCCCGACGAGCCGCTGGCCAGGAAGCCGACATCGCCCAGCGCACGCCCGGCCTGTGCCAGGCAGTCATGGATGGCCTGGGCGGCCATGGCCGTGTTGCTGTGGACGGTGCGGCCTTCGGCGTCTATGGCGTAGTGGCGCTGGACAATGCCGTTCTCGGCCAGGATGCGGCGCTTGAGGCGCTCGGACAGGCGGTTGAGCGGCGCCACGTAGGCATCCATGCCTGCGTTGTCCACGGGTTCACCGGGCAGGAACATGCCTGCGGCATGCAGATAGACGTTGGAATAGGCGACGGGCATGGGTTCAGGGTCGTATCAGTCGTATGTTCCGGGAGGCATTTGCGCACGCGTGCGCGCCGGCGGCCAGACCGTGCCGAGCACGAAGACGCGGGCCATGTAGGGTAGCAGTCCGCCTTCGTTGAGCGCAGGGGCCACGCGCTGGCGGTAGTGTTCGCTGTGCAGGCGCGTGAGCTCGGACCAGTGGGCCTGGGGCCGCTCGTGGTGGGCCGTGTGCAGGCCGATGTTGAACAGCAGCGGATTGACCCAGCCCTCGAAGTTGCGCGCGTAGTTCAGTGGTGTGGCGCTGTCCAGCCGCTGGCCGCGCGTCAGCGGCCGGCCATCGGCATGGGCGTGCTGCAGGTAGTTGGTGGCCAGCAGCCAGTGCAGGCCATGCAGCTGGGGAACGATCACCAGCAGCAAGGCCTTTTGCCAATCCAGCGACAGCAGCAGCGCCCAGCTGCCCAGCCACAGCAGGTACTGGCCCATGCAGTAGCGAAAGGCGCCGGGCCAATGCCGCCGCAGCTGGCCCAGCCAGCGCAGGAACAGCGGGTACAGCACCCAGCCGGCCTGCAGCGGGTGGAGCAGGTAGCCCAGCAGATGGTTGTGGTCGCCGCCGAAGCGGTAGGTGCGTGCCATGTCGCGCGGGCCGTGGCGGAAGCGGTGGTGGTTGGCCACATGGGCGGGCCAGAACACAAAGGTCGGGTGGCCCTGCAGCAGGGTCAGCCAGTAGTCGGTGATGCGGTTGGCCCAGCGCCCGCGCCACATGCGCAAATGCGTGTGGTTGTGGTGGATGACGCCCACGCCCAGCGTGAGGAACAGCTCGATCCCGTAGAGCCACAGGTTCCAGCCATGCTGCCACTGCCACCACACGATCAGCGGCAGCGCCACCAGATAGGCCAGCGACTGCAGGTCGCGCCAGTGGCGCAGCCGGGGCAGCCGTGGCTGGACGTGGTGAGCAGGCGGTCGGCTCATTCCGTCCTGGGCCGGGCCGTGGCGGGCAGTGCCACGCGCGTGCGCATCAGCCGGTCCATGAAGGCCAGCGCAAAGCCGTAGTTGCCATTGGGCCGGGCATGGTGCAGATGGTGGCGTCGGCTGGCGGCCAGCGCATGCGTGTCGGACACCCCGGGAAAGAAGTCGTAGTTGGAGTGGCCTATGACGTTCAGCAGCAGGCTGAGCACCGGCACCGAGGCCAGCGACCAGAAACTGAAGTCGTGCACCACCATGGGCAGCAGGATGACGTTGCCCAGCATCAGCGCCTCGATTGGGTGAAAGCTGTAGGTGGACCACGGCGTGGTGACGATGGAGCGGTGGTGGTCACCATGAAAGCGCCCCAGCAGCCGCGTATGCAGCAGGCGGTGGTTGATCCAGAAATGCACATCGTTCCAGATCAGCAGCACCACGATTTCGATGGCAATGCGCCAGGGGCCTGCATCGGGCTCCAGCCGCGCCCAACCCAATTGCAGAAGGCCCCAGGGCACGATCATGCCGATGCCGAAGATCAGCACCGAATGCAGCGACTGGCGCCATTCGCGGCGCAACTGGTCGGGCTTGAGCGGGCGCGTGTCCAGCACGCGGCCCACGCCGCGCCGCTGCAGCCAGCGCGTGAGCGCCGTCATGCCCCAGCCGCCGGCCGTGTACAGCACGCCGAAGAAGAGCAGGCCCCAGGCCATGACCTGCCAGGCGTTGAGTTCGGTGAAGGCTTGGGCAGCGGTCATGGCAGTGTGATCGAGCACGTCATTGTGCGTGGATTCCCTGTTCGCGGATGATGCGGCCCAGTGCCGTCACGTCCTGGCGTATGCGCAGGGACAGGCCCTCGGGCGAGCTGCCCACAGCCTGCCAGCCCTGGGCGGCCAGGCGTGCACGCATCTCGGGCGAGCGCGCGATCTCGCTGACCGCTTCGGCGAGCTTTTGCACATGGGCGGCTGGCATGGCCTTGGGCGCGGCCACGGCGTTCCAGATCTCCAGATCGAAATCCCCCACGCCCAGCTCCTTGAGGCTGGGCAGTCCCGGCGCCAGCGGGCTGCGCGCGGCCGAGGTCACGGCCACGCCGCGCAGCTTGCCGGCCTGCACCTGGGCCATGGCCAGTGCGGGCGGAAGCATGGACAGCTGCAGGTCGCCGCCCTGGATGGCGTTGAACACCTGCGGATAGCCGGGGTAGGGAATGTGTTCGGGCCTGAGCGCGGAGCGGCTCTTGAGCAGCTCCATGCCCAGGTGGCCCACCGTGCCCACGCCAGGGGAGCCGTAGCTCCAGCGGCTGCCGGCCTGGGCAGCCGCTTCCAGAAAGGCCCGGCCCTCGGGCGCGCCGGCCGGAGCCACCAGCACCAGGGGCGCCACGCCGATCAGGCTGACGGGCTGCAGGTCCTTGACGGGGTCGTAGCGCACAGCGGGGTTGAGCAGGCGGGCAATCGTCAGGTTGCCGTTGATCATTACGCTGAAGGTATGGCCGTCGCGCGCACGGGCCACCTGCTCGCCTGCAATGTTGCCGCCTGCGCCCACCTTGTTCTCGACGATGACGGGCTGGCCCAAACGCTTTTCCAGCGGCTCGGCCAGTGCGCGAGCCGTGAGGTCCGGGGAAGATCCTGCGGGAAAGCCGACGATCAGGTGCAGCGGCTTGCTGGGCCAGTTGTCGCCCGCCATGGCAGCGCAAGGCAGCAGGGCCGAGGCCAGGGCGGTGGCCAAGGCATTGGCGAAGAGGCGGCGTAGTGGCGAGATGGCGCTGGCGGGCATGGGGTACGTGGGGGCCGCAAAGGCTGCGGGCAATAAAAAACCCGGAGATTATCCGGGTTTGTCGTGAAGCGGCCTGTCAGCCCAGGCCGTCAGGCCATCAGGCGAACTCGGCCAGGGCCTTCTTCATCTTCTTCATGGCAGCCACCTCGATCTGGCGGATGCGCTCGGCGCTGACACCGTAGACGGCGGCCAGCTCATGTAGCGTCATGCCGCCCGAGCCGTCGTCGTTGACCTTGAGCCAGCGCTCCTCGACGATGCGGCGGCTGCGGTCGTCCAGCGAATCCAGCGCCATGGCAATGCCGTCGGTGGCCAAGTGGTCGCGCTGGCGCGACTCGATCATGGCCGTGGGTTCGTGGGCGCCATCGGCCAGGTAGGCGATGGGGCCGAAGGCCTGCTCGCCATCGTCGCTGGGCGAGGGGTCCAGCAGCACGTCGCCACCGGCCAGGCGCGTTTCCATCTCCATGACTTCTTCGCGCTTGACGTTGAGCTTCTCTGCTACGGCGTCGATCTCGCCCGAGGTCAGCGTGTCACGCAGCATGGCGCCGTCCTCGGCCATGGCGGCGTCGGACTTCAGGCCCTGCTTCATGGAGCGCAGGTTGAAGAACAGCTTGCGCTGGGCCTTGGTCGTGGCGACCTTGACCATGCGCCAGTTCTTGAGGATGTACTCGTGGATCTCGGCCTTGATCCAGTGCATGGCGTAGCTCACCAGACGCACGTTCTGATCGGGGTCGAAGCGCTTGACGGCCTTCATCAGGCCCACGTTGCCTTCCTGGATCAGGTCGCCGTGCGGCAGGCCGTAGCCCAGATACTGGCGCGAGATGGACACCACCAGACGCAGGTGGGACATCACCAGACGCCCTGCGGCGTCCAGATCGCTGTGTTCTTTGAGCTTGCGGGCGTAGTCCTGCTCTTCCTCAAGGGTGAGCATGGGCAGGCGGTTGACCGCGGAAATGTAGGCATCCAGATTGCCCAGAGGCGGCACCAGGGCCCAGGGGTTAGCGGGTGCCAAGGTGGTCGCAATGGAGCCGGAGGCGTTTGTCATTGCAGAGTTCCTTTCTTCCATTCCTTCATATTAGCACTCGTTATGACCGAGTGCTAAAGCCAAAGTTCCGTGGGTTTTTCAGACGGTTGCACTCATTTTTGGAGTGCCAAAAGTCGTTTGTGCCTAGTCTGAGCGATTTTTGGAAACCCTGCTTGCCAGCGGTGGGCGCATATTGCTGGGAGAGCATTACTGTCGATTCCCACCGAGTTTTGAACTTTTCTCACTCAGTTTTGAACTAATTTCTTGTCGATTCGCTTCGTAAGTCATTGATTTAAATGAATATTTTTGCACTCTGAACTTGCCTGGCGAGTGATCAGGGCCGAGAAATGCCAAGTTTTGAGGTGCCTATCCCATGGCTTACATTCGCGAGCCCTGCGCCCTGCGCCCTGCGCCCTTCGCCCTTCGCCCTGCGCCCTGCGCCCTTCGCCCTTCGCCCTTCGCCCTTCGCCCTTCGCCCTTCGCCCTTCGCCCTTCGCCCTTCGCCCTTCGCCCTTCGCCCTTCGCCCTTCGCCCTTCGCCCTTCGCCCTTCGCCCTTCGCCCTTCGCCCTTCGCCCTTCGCCCTTCGCCCTTCGCCCTTCGCCCTTCGCCCTTCGCCCTTCGCCCTTCGCCCTTCGCCCTTCGCCCTTCGCCCTTCGCCCTTCGCCCTTCGCCCTTCGCCCTTCGCCCTTCGCCCTTCGCCCTTCGCCCTTCGCCCTTCGCCCTTCGCCCTTCGCCCTTCGCCCTTCGCCCTTCGCCCTTCGCCCTTCGCCCTTCGCCCTGCGCCCTGCGCCCTGCGCCCTGCGCCCTGCGCCCTGCGCCCTGCGCCCTGCGCCCTGCGCCCTGCGCCCTGCGCCCTGCGCAGCAGCGGATCTCTGTGGGAGCATCGAATCAGTCGGTAAGACGCCCTCCCAGGCTCCGACAGGTCAGGAGTTGCGAAAAGTTCAACTCGCTATGAGAGTCACAGCGGGTCCAGACTGGGCGGTCCAGGTACATGTAAGTCCCTGATCTGCCTCATGTGCAGAGACAACCCTCGGTGAACATCGACACTGGATCACCTCGGTGCGGCTGCATTTTTTGCACCTTCTATGGCAGATCCCTGAGGGATATCGAAAGGTTCACACGCTCAGCGGGGCGAACGCAGGTCCTTATCTCGACAACGCTTTTTGCCTCTCAGTTTTGAACTCCTCGGCTGGAAACCCTCTGAATTTTGAACTCTTCCCGCCGCTTCTCACTGAGTGTTGAACTATCCGCAGGTTGTGATTAAATTTTCAGCAGATCACGGTGTCTGAGTGCAGGCGCTATGCGGCCACATTTCAGTGTGGATGTCATCAGCTGGTGAGCCGATGAAGGCGAGCAGCAAGCTGTGGTGCGACGCCTTCAGTAACGCCTTCGAGGCCGTTGGTCACGAACAGGGAGCCGCAAAATGGCATGAACAGCCAAGGACGGTCGTCCACTGCCAGCCAAGGCAGGTGGGCTGAATTGTTAGCCCACAGCCAAGCCCGGCATTCAGCTTGACGGTGGTAGCCCAGCAAAGTGTTTGGAACATCACGCAGCTCGGGATAGTGGGGGGTGACGCCCAAAATTCTGTCCGCGATGTCTGGTGAGAAGTGCTTTCGAAGCTTCTCAACTGGCGCTTGCAAGCGCCAGGTACTTGAAATCACCACCAAACATGTCGACGCTTGACGCAGGAGATCTTCCATCAACGGCAGGCAGCAGAAGTGCTTTGACTCGTGACAGAACTCAGGGTGCAGCACCCCATCGAAGTCAAGGAAAACTATGGGGGCTGCGATTGATGGCAGGGACATAGCAAAACCTTAGATGAGACTAGTTGGTCGTGGTCTTTTTGGTCTCACTGGGCGGAAATCGAGGCGATGCAGCCTCGCAAACATGTTCCCACTCGAGCCGACTTTGGCCACGCGCTTCGACAGCTGCGTGCCCTGCGCGGTTTGACGCAAGAGGACATGCTGATGGCAACCAGCAGGCGTCACATGAGCAGAGTTGAGCAAGGCCATCAGATACCGAGCGTTCGCGTTATTGAGGCATTGGCCGAAAGCTTGCAAATTCATCCATTGACGCTCATCGCAGCTGCATACTGCGTTAACTTGGACGAGGCGTCGATCAAGCTGATCACAGATACAGTACAGCTTGATCTTCAACGCATGGTGCAGGATCACATAGAGAATGGCTCTGTGAGTGAGTTCAGCTGAACAAGCTCGCGCAGGCTTTGCATGAATCCTGCCCCCGATGTCCCATCTTCTCGACGAAGTAGTCTGCTGACTATTTCATGGTCTACGGAGATGCTCAGCAGCGTCAAGACCTCGTGCAAACTGGCCATATCCGCTTCTCTGGAAAGATCCTCCGGCAGGGAAGCACCTGCCTTGGACAAGAGCAGAAGGCCCAAAGACAGGGCGGCACTACCATCGCCATGCTTTGAGTTCCATCCCTTGCCCGCCAGCAGGTCTCGGAGCTGGTCTGAAAGCAGGAGCAACTGGTGGTCCTTCAAGGCATCAGGCAGGGCTGCTTGCCAGCCATGGGCGCTGATGCACTTGGCAAGCTCGTGTTCATCAAATTTCCCAAGAAGACTTTTCTCAACTGTAAGCATGATCGTTCATCCGTTCGTATGAGACTATTTGGTCTCGTGCACAAGTGATGCATGCGAAGATAGCGCAGTACGGCGAGCGGTTGCGTCTTGCGCGCTCGCGCATCAAGTAACAGGAAGCCGTGAGTTGCCTGACCGAATGATGCAGGCAACCAATCTGTTGCCCAATGCAGAGGGGTTTTGAATTTGTTGAAAAATAGAATAGATCTTATTCGCCTTGCTGAACTAGATCGCCAGTTTGGCGAGTTTGCAAAAATGCAGCGAAGTGCGACGCCAAGATGTGGATGGGCAAAGACCATAAGGCTTGCCTTGGGTATGAGCTCGGGTGCTTTGGGGCGCCGCCTTGCTATATCCGCTCAAGGTGTGCGTAAGTTAGAGCAAGCTGAAGCCAACGGAACAATTACACTCAATACCTTGGCGCGACTTGCTGAAGGAATGGATTGTGAGGTGCATTACGTGCTTGTGCCACGTACCAGGCTGGTCGAGCAGGTTCTGCGACGTGCAAATGGGTTCTCTGGCAGGCGCGAAAAAACTCCAGTTGAGGTTCAGCAGCTTTTAACTGAATCAGATTCTTTCAACGTTTTATCAGATCTGTTCGAAAATTTGGAGAAGCGTGGATTTTGGTAAGGTGCCAGATTAAGCGAAAATTCATGAGACATGCTGCGGGATTATTCAGAGTCGCGTATGGCTGCGTGCAACTTCAAGAATTCATCAAGACCTTCCAGACGCATGAGAATTATTATGGTTTTGCCATTGATAGTGATCCCTAGTGCTCTTTGGTGAATCCTTGTTTATGAAAAATTACATCAATTAAATCAACAAGTTGTAAGTGATTGGTGGGTAAAGAAAGGGATTCTGTAGACCCATTCTAGAGAGTTATTCGCTCTTCAACGAGTCAGCTTTGATTGCTCGTAGTCACAAGACTCGGATTCCCGAAATGGCCGGAGTTTGGCGAGCGCTGCAATCCCACGATCACCTGTGTAAAAAATCAGCCAAAAAATTCCGAGAGAATCCATAGTATGCTTTGGCTGATATGTTGTGCATTACTTATCGCTCTGCACTCAACTCTGATGTGTCTATTTTAAAGTCTTCATAGATGTCGAGTTTTTTCATTATTACTGGTAGGACTTGGTGTATTACACGCATGCCCGTCAGTAGCTCATTTAGGTAAATATCTGGATGAATCTTATTTCTTGTGAAGCCTAGACTATGAGCATCTGCCTCTCGACCAAGCTCATCGTGTGAAGCATATGCTAGATCAAGTAACTCTGCTTTCAGTGGAATACATGATTTAAACGCATACTCCTTAAGAAGACTTAGTTTTTTTGCAACTTCCGTCTCGATAGTCCATTTGAATCTGATGAATTCTGGAGTCAGGTCTTTGTCTATTTCTATTTTTGAGGCTGCTAGCCTTAGCATGTCGTTTTCCAGTTCCCATACTGGGGTATCTATCAGATCTAGATCTTCGTCGTAGATGATTCCTGAAACGAATGCGGAATAGAATCCATAGACATTGTTAAGTGAGTTGAATATCTCGTTAATTATAAATACAATATTGTTCTTGTAAATTAATTCTTCTTGCTCATCATTCTGGAAATTAATGTCCAGTTCTTCAGGGTACTGGCTAGGAATCTCTATGCCCATATCCTGTAGAGCCTTAAGAGTGTCAAAAAAAATAGGGCACGAGTCTTCTTGAATATCCTCTGTGAGGGGGACCGTTTCGTAGCCAGTTTCGGCTGAATGGACAGCGGTGTCAGCCAAGTGGCGAATCAGTAGTTGCCATTTTTTTGCGTCTTCCATCGTGCCAGCGAGCAAGATGAAGTCAGGATCGATATCGCCGATCCCTGTTAGAGCACGCAAACGTTGGCTCATCTCGATTGACATGTACTCACCCTTCTTCCATTTGCTAACCTGTGCTGGTGAAACGCCCAGCTTGGCTGCCAGGTCTCGTTGGGTGCAACGCAAGGTGTCAAGAGTGAGCTGGATCAATGAAGGTGTGGTCATAAAAATGTTAAGTAAATTGTTTGTAGAATTTACTTAACAATCTACACGCAAGCCACCGAAAAGGCAAGCATGGCCCTTCCCCAGCAGGTGCCGCACAGTGATCTGAGATGTTCTCTATCGCTGGAGCTTGGCGGCTTGGCAGGCAGTGTCGGTGGAGATGTATGCAGGCCAGTTGATGGGGGACCCGTGTCTGATGCTTAGCAGCCCTCGGGCTGCTTTCTTCATACGATGAGGTTGGTTGGGATCAGCCCAATTTATGCGAGCAAAGTGGCTTTCATGGATGATCTATGTCCTCGCACGCCGTACGCAGCATCTCTCAGGTGTTGCAGATCTGCTGCAGGCCCAGTTGCATACGGATGTTCTGGGCGTGTTGCCATTGAGGGCCGATCACGTTCAGCGCCCATGTCATCCAACCTGTGTAGATGGTCAAAAATCCCAGGACAAAAGTCTCTCGTACGAGCTGTCCGTTGGCAACGATGGACCACGCTGTCCCCAGTAGCAGTATCGGTATCAGAGCACCTACGACATTGCGAAGCGCGCCTGCGCAGACATGCAGCCAATTTGGGAGGCTGTACATGTGAACTTTGTTTGCTGTCTGGAAAATTCCTGCTGCAGTGAACGCAAGGTGCATGGTGCGCGGCGCCATGGATTTGCGAACGCAGGCCTGCCGAATCCGGTGCCGTTGCGACGGGACTAGGCGTCGCGAATTAAATTCGATGCTGCTCAGCAGGTCATCGGCCTTGGCAAGTAGCAGTGGTGTTGGAGCGACCTTCAGGTCATGTTGCAGCTTTTTAAGTCGCCAGCATGCAAGAGGACGACGGATCCACTGCTTGGAAGAGAGCTTGGCGCTAGGCACATAGAACGCCACGGAGGCCGCGTGAAAGCTCATCACGTCCTGCATGGACTTGCGCGGATCACGCATCTGTTTCAAAGACTTCAGGGTCGCGTTCCACAACTTCTGCGCCTCTACGCTCAGGTGCACATCACTTTCCATAGTCGGCCCACAGCTTGCTAAGTACCTCTAAAGACGGTGGTTGTGGTGCTTCTGGCTCCTGCAAGAGTGCAGCAGAAAGCGCCTCATACAGCTGCCTGATCAGCTTCCAGCGATAGCTGGCCGGACAGGTCGGCGCAAAGCGTAGACAGAAGAAGTCCACTGTGTCGCAGCACTCTTGGATGAGTACCCAGTCAGGTTGTCCGCGCGCTGGGGGAGGAGCCGCATGATCAATCTCTTCCCTCGGTCCAAACAGAACTGCGTCGATGTCGAGTCCAGCCCGCTGCGCTGCTTGTAAGTATCCAGTTGTGGGCTCTGTAGTGCCTTTTTCGTAGGCAATCTGCGTTGAGCGGCTGATGGCCGTCAGGGTTGCGAGCTCCGCTTGTTTGAGGCCTAAAAGTTCTCGTGCTTCACGCAGTCTTGTAGCTACCCCATCTCTTATGTTTGATATCTTCGACTTCATGATCTTCTATAAGTTTTGAAAAATTTGCATAGAATTGAAGGAAGTTGGAGAAAAAGTGAAACAAGCATCGTCAGTGATCAGAGAACAGTTCCTTTTGCACGGTGTCTCCGTCAGAGAGTGGGCGCTCGCACGCGGATTCTCTGTGGCACTGGTGTACGCCGTTCTGGCAGGCAAAAGTAAGGCGTCGCGCGGGAAAAGTTACGAAATCGCCATCGCCTTGGGCATGCTTGAGCATCCCAAGGTCGAGGTCATCCCTGCCTTTGTGAACGATGTTCACCTTCATCGGCGCCAACAAAAACTGCTACAGGAGCGTCCCATGACATAAAAAAAACCGATCAATCCCCGAAGAAATTGACCGGCCAGAGTGCTGATAAAAATATCAGCCGCAAACTTAAGTCTACCCAGCACTCTCCGGTTGTCAAGAAAATCCGACCTCAAGCATGAGGTTGGAGGATATTCTGTTGTCTGGAGAAAACATGCAACCTGCTACCCGCAAGGTGGTGCATCGCTCGCCCGCGCACACCGTGCGCTTGCTAAACCTTCCTCACCTGCAAGACGAAGCCATCGAGGCGGATTCGTCTGTCGAGCGCGACTTTGTGCATTGTGCGGCTTTGTTCACCTTGACCAGGGCTATCAAAGCGCAGCCTTTCAAGCTCAGCCTGAAAGCATCAAGCTACACCCCAGACTTTGCGGTGAAGTTTGCAGATGGGTCCTGTGCTGTCGTCGAGGTCAAGCCCGAAAAATTCGTGGACTCCTACCAGGAGTTGTTCGCTCACGCACGACGCCAGCTCGCGGAGCGTGGAATGCTGTTCTTCGTTGTTCGAGACACGAGGCTTCGGCATGGCGGCTTGATGGAGAGAGCATTGATCATCAGGCGCTACGCGAAAGGTGTCTGCCGACTTGCTGACCAGCAGTTGGCTAAAACCATGGTTGCAGAGGCTGGCGGTACCGTGAGCATCATGTCGCTCCGAGAGGCTGGCGTGCCCCTTGAAGTGATTTTGTATCTGGTAGCCCATAGGCAACTGATGCTTGGCGCTGATCTGCGCTATGAATCTAAGGACTTGGTGTACTTGCCGAATGTTGGTGAGGAAGGAGCGTGCCATGCACTTCAGTTTGGTCGCTGGCTTGACATTTAGGCAGGGTCAACGAACGCTTGAGCTGGTCCGTGAACTCGACAAAAGCGAGTACCTGATTGAGGATGTCATCACTCGTAGATCCTTTACGGCCACAGCGGCTCAACTGGTGAGCGGGTTTCACGATGGCAAATATCAGCTCATTAAACATAGCTCAGAACCGGTACCCCGCGGGCCCGATCTGTGGCCAGCGCTCGTTGACTTGGCTTCACTGACAGAGCACGAACGCAAAGGGTTAGAGCAGCGTCTTGCGTACATCAAGCAATTGAGGCGTTTACGCATTTCGAAGGGACAACGTGCAAAGGTGGCGCTGGCCATAAAAAAATTTGCCGAATTTAGAGGGGAGAAAGCACCCTCTGCATCTGCAGTAATGATGTGGGTGCGAAACTATGAAAGGAGCGGCAACAACCCGCTGGCTATTGTTGATAAGCACAGGGTGGGAAAGAGGGTCAAGCGACTGAGGAACGAGGCTGAAAAGATCGTTTGGCAAGTGCTCAAGCGCGAGTACTTCACGACGAAACAGCAATCAATCAAGCATGCTCACAGGCAGCTGGAAATCGCACTCAAGCGTGCTTATCAGCAGGGAATTCTGCAGTCAGACGAAGCGGCGGTGAGTTACCAAACAGTGGCACGCCGTATCAAAGACGTAGATTTTTATCACAGGATCGCCTCGCGACAGGGCCCCACGCAAGCGCGAATGCAGTGTCGCAGCGCGTTCCCTGAGGGAGTGGCTACCTATCCCTATCAGAAAGTGGAAATCGACCATACGCCACTCAATTGGGTTGTGATCTGTGACAGAACAGGCCTCCCCCTAGGGAGGCCCACGCTAACAGTGATGATTGATGCTTTCTCTGGCTATATTCTTGGATTTTACATCTCCTTTTATGGGCCGGGGCTAACATCAGTTTGCGGAGTGGTTCGCAATGCATTGCAACCTAAAGCAGACATGATTAAATCGTTGAAGTTGGAGAATGAATGGCTATCTTGCGGGTTGGGTGACGAATGGGTAATAGATAACGGTCTTGAATTTCATTCATTTGGCTTCAAAACGATGGCAATGAGTCTCGGCGTAGACTTGATGTTTTGCCGTGTTCGTACGCCTTGGCTGAAACCTCACGTAGAGCGGTTTTTTAGCACGCTAAATACATTGACTTTGACCAAGGGTCGCGTGACAAAGTCTGTAGGCAGCATACTAAGGATAGACCCCTACAAAGATGCTGCGATCACCTTCACAGATTTGATTAACGGTCTGCTGATGTTTGTTGTCGATGTATATCCGCATCAGCCAAATTGGCGAAAGATGGCGACTCCTTTTACTTTGTTTCAAGAAGGAATTGAACGTGTGCCACCAGCACGCTATCCTGGGACGTTAGATCAGCTACGGCTAGCAGCAGGTATGTCCAGGATGCTGACTGTGAATCAGGGCGGAATTGAATTCACTGGATTGCCCTACGGTAGCTATGCGTTTAAAGACGTTTTCAAGAGGCATGGAAGTAAATTGAAGCTCTTGTGCAAATGGGATCCTGATGATATTTCCACATTGCATTTTTTAGATCCAGATGGTGTGACATGGCATGAAGCGCAGTGTCGTTGGCCGCAATATGCTAGTGGCCTTAGTTTCAATCAACATCGCTTGATTAGAAAGTTCGCTAAAGAAGACCTTCAGTCCGTCGATCGTATGGACTCACTTGCACGCGCCCGGCAGCGTTTGCACGACCACTGGCTCGATGCAACGAGTCGGCGAGGCCGAGTTGACGCGTTGACGGCGGGACGGTATGCCGACCTGACTTCACACAAAGTGATGTCTCCAAGCTCCGCACAATCCGTCTCGAAGGAGACGAGCGCAACTCAGTTGCTGTCAGAGTCGGAATACAAGTTGTCTGAGAAAGACATTCCGCAATTTGAAACATTTTCATTTTGACTATGGAAAATAGCGGTAAAAATAAATACTTTGATCAGTCGATGCAATTCGATGCGATTGCTTCTGATGATGAACTTCTTGAGGCACGCAGGTTGGCTACATATTCGGTTAATGCATTGCGTGTGGCAAAATCTGTTGATCGGACATTTGTGCTATTTCCTGCTGCAGTTCAAGCACTCACGTCGCTCGACAGGCTATTTCAGCTAGGCACTGAGTTTAATATGCCACAGGGAATGCGACTGGTCGGTCCTTCGGGTGTCGGAAAAACGGCATCTTTTGAGTATTTTCGTGCATCATTGCCGAATTCAGCTCTTTTTGCGCAAGGTATGGCTGCTATTAGTGTTCGGGTGCAGAATAAGCCAAGGACATCTCACCTTGTCCAAGCCATCCTCAACGCGATCCGCTACCCATTTAATTCGGGCTCAGCACGGCAGCTGTACATGCGTAGATCTCTCCTGTTCGACGCTCTCAAGAACTACAAAACGAGGCTGATCTGGCTCGATGAGGCTCAGCACCTGCTGTATCAGCGGCGCTCCGAGATGAGCAACGAATGGGAGAACGATGCTACCGAGTTTCTTAGAGAGCTGGTGGACGAATGTAAATTGAGTCTGGTTCTAGCTGGCACTTCTGAACTCGACAACTTGCCTGAGGTGGCGCCCCACCTTTCATCACGCGTTAGTGGCCGTGAGAGTATGGATAACTTCATCGCTGATGCGAATTGGGTGGGATTTGTTCGGGGATTCGTTAAACAATGTCAATCTTTCGATCTGACCTGTATGAATGATGTGCAGATGGCTATGCGTTTGCACATGGCCAGCGAGGGAAATCTACGCGCTTTCAAGCGCTTAGTTACCGAGGCAGTCCTCATTGCTTACGACTCCAATGATCGGCAAGTGGATAGAAAAGCGCTCCAGCGTGGTTTTCAAGGTGTTTTTGGTGCGGGGGCAGTGCGAGGTAATCCGTTTGTTTGATCTTCCCTTTCCATTTTGCCAAGAGTTATTCGATGATGAATCTGGTCTTGGTTTCTGCCTGCGTGTCGTGACTACCAATGGAGGCAAGTTGCACTTGCTACGAAAGATGTTGGGTATAGGGCGCTCTGTAAGGTTCAATGCGGTCCATGCACAAAAACTGGCCCCATTGCTTGGTGTGGATGCTTCAAGGCTTGCTTACAGGCTTCCCATTGCTGCTACCGTTGCACCTGGAGTGCCTAGACGATGCTACGGGCATGTTTTCAGAGTTGCTGGGCTGCTGAGGATGAGCCGTCCTCAGCTATGCGCTCTATGCATACAGGAAAGTGGCTATCTCAAAGCGCATTGGGACATTGGCCTGTCGAGTTGCTGTGTTAAGCATGGGCTTGGTTTCACTGACAAGTGCCTTCGCTGCGGATCTGCAGTTCGATGGGACCGCAGATCAGTGGAATGGGGTCACTGTGGACATCATCTTGGCCGAACCGGTACCTCTGTCGCAGATGGAAAACAGCTGCAGGTGCAGCGGTTGCTTGATGGGGTTTTCTACAGGCAACAACTGTCGCAAGTACTCGCGGAATTTAGCTTGCATCCTTGCATAGGTTTGTTATCCATGGATGGTCTGATACACACACTGTATGCTTTTGGCTTGCTCCATGGTCCATGGGCTGCCACAAGCGCAGGAGCGCTCGCCAAGTGCCTATCACCTGGCTATGCAAAAGCCATCGCTGCACGAGGCTTGGTGCGCCTTCAAGCTTGGTCCAACGAGTATCCATACGCCGGTGAAAAACTTGCTCCGGTAGTCGCGGCTGCCGCATTCATCAAAGTCATTGTCCATCCTGTCACACCGCAGGACAGAAGCATAGCACTGGGTATGTACGGCTCCATCTTCGGCCGACGTGAGCTTGAACAGCTGAAATCCCGGCACGCGGCACTCGGGCAGAAGAGCCTGTTCGAGGAAACTCTATGAAATTGGTTGGTGTGCCCGATACTTGCTGTGGCGAAAGCCCGGCATCCTGGCTTACACGCGCCGCGCTAAGTCAGGCTGTAAATTTACCGAGCTTGAAGTCACATCTTGGAGTTCCAACTAGATGCGACCCAGACATAACAGTTTTTGGAGGCGCGATTTGTAAGATTTCTAGAGTCTCTGGGTTGCCCGCGTCATCCTTTGCGCTCGCGGAGCACATCTTTGCTGGGCTGCGAAGTCTTGATCCATTAGGGCATAATTTTCTACTGTGGACTGAATGCCGTAAAGCCCGCTACAGATACTGTCCACTTTGTCTGGAAGAGCCTGGTTGTAAATTTTTCCCGCTGCATTGGCGTTTTAAAGCGTGGCGATGGTGTCCTGTTCACGACTGCTTGCTAGAGGACGTCTGCGCTCACTGCAGCGCACCTGTCACTCTCCCAGATACAATGATTAACGCGGGGCCGGATAAGCAAGGCGTCGCTACTTTGCAATACTGTTTGCAGTGTGCTAATCCGCTATCTTCAGGGCTAGGAAAAATCTTCCATCCGGTAGCCGACGATCTCCTTACCTCTGCAGAGCGGGTTTTCTTAATGAATGGCCGTGCGGTGTTGGCCGCTCTGCTTCACCGCTCAGTGTACTCGGATCAGTCGGATAAAAGACGACCACTTGCTTACTTGGAGACAATGAGAAAATTTGGAGTTCTTCCTCACGAATATTTTGAAATTCCTAGCTCTTTGTTGGAGAGGAGATTTTCTCAGCGATTTTAGTTGAAGCGACCGGGAGGTCTATGCTGATGCCGACTATCAAAGTGTTGTCAAACGGCCTGAAACTAAGTGAGAGGTGACTTGGCGCATCGCCATGCGATCCAGAAAGCGCCGCTTACTGCGTCCTGGCCAAACTGATCGATGCTCTGAACGCGCTTCTCGAGCACGTCAAGAAAGGCATTCGGGAAGCGAATAGCGATAGTGATTGCTTTCTTTCCATCTGACGTTCAGAGAACGGCATCATGGCCCTCACCGCGATCATCCAGCACACGGCCCAAGAGCCTGGAAATCTGCAGGGCTTTGATAAGAGTGCTTGGCTGAGCGACTGACTCGTGAACGCCGTCCCGGTATTCGGCTGCCGGCTGCCGGCTGCCCCTGGATGTTATGAAGGATCTTGGTAGCATGGGTCTAGCGCGCAACCATCCGCTACAGACTCCGCCTAACAGCTACCCTTATGCGTGACGCACATGCGATGACTTCTGGTCACAACGCGCCCTATGTACCGGCATCCACGCCTCGCAGCGCGGATGTGATCCTGTACTTGGACCTTGATGGCGTAGTCCACCATGAGAAGGTACTCTGGCATCCCCGCAAGGGCATCTACATGAGCCCATACCAAGCTCCTGGCCATGCGCTGTTTGAGTGGCTTCCCATTCTGGAAGAGGAACTGGCGCCATATCCCTCTGTGGCCTTGGTGCTGAGCAGCACCTGGTGCATTCGCCCAGGTTACGCCAAGACGCTTCAGCGGCTGCCTGAGCGACTGCGCGCGCGATTCATCGGCGGCACATACCACAAGCGTGTCCATGGGGCTGATCCTTGGAACCTAGCGTCGTTCCAGAGCACCCCGCGAGGCATGCAGATCTTGGCAGACGTGCAGCGGAGAAAACCGCGCCACTGGATCGCCCTGGACGATGACATTGAGGACTGGCCTCCGCTCGCTATCAGCAACTTGGTAGCTTGTGACGGCACCACCGGGCTTTCCGACCCGGAAGTGCGACATCAACTACGGCAGCAATTAAGGCAAAGTGCGACAGCATGAAAGGCCTCTGAGCGTGAAAGATTGCGCCTAAATTTGCGGATCACTAAAACAGTGTAAGCCCATGATTTTTATGAGATTTTATGCAAAACCAAGGAACTCATTGCGGCTAAGTATTTGGCTATTTCACCCGTTCCCCATGTTCCATGGGCCTGCTGGTAGGCGGGCGCTCAAGCTGAGCAGCCTTGCGGTCTGCAAGCGCTTGAGCAGTGGATCCTGAAATGCGCGGTCGTACTGTCGGCCGTTGAAATTTCAGTGATGAGGACAACTCACCAGCATCGACCAGCCCACGATGCGACGGGAGCCCAGGCCCGGTATCGCGACCACATAAAGCCTACGTTGTGCCGACCAGATGCGGGGAAGTTGGCCTTGTCGGAGCAAGCGGCGGCGAATCGTGTGGAGATGCCCCGTCTCATCCGCGCCTATAACATTTCCGACATTAAGACTGTGCGTCTTCAAAGTCTGCGGGATGGCCGCCCCGCCAGCGCCAAGCCGACGAAAGTCACGCGGGCAGAAAGCGATGATGAATTCTTGATTGGCAGCATCGCGCGCTTGCGTCCGACTTGATCAGACAACCCATCAACGGCCTGGATGATACTGGGCTGCTGCCGGTTTCATGTGCAATAACAAGGTGTCATCGAAACCGGTACCAGCTCAAGCAGCACCGGTTCTGAACAGTACAGCTAGAGCTGTAGGAGGCAGTTGCGAACAGCTTTCATGTGCTGGATTTGCATCCTACTCTGCGCCTGAACACGGAGGACGTGATCAGTCAGCGGAGAAATCCCCTCGCCAAGGGTAAGCGGCTGATGGTCATGGACCAATTCACCCTCCTGCAGATCGGTTTCTCGCGTTGCTTTGCATGCAAGTGGCTCGGTTACCCGGGTATCGGCGACCTTACGAAGAGCGAATTTGTGCAATGACTACAAATATGTAATCATGAAATAAATTGTGAAATTTCACGTTCGCGAGGCGATTCGCGAAATAATAAATTTCAAATCAACAGAACTCAGTACCCTACAGAAATGATGGGGATCTTCGGCCACATTGAAGTGGCACTGAAGGGAGACCCAAGTTGACCACCATTTTCAAAAAATACAACAGAGGCTTTACCCTAAATTACGAGAAAATGACACTGGCGTGACGAAAATGCAAGAAATAGTGGGTTTGATGATCACCTTATAAAACCAAAAAACGTACCCAAGAAAAATTATCAGTTGCAAAATAGGATGTATTTTTAATGAAATCTGAACACAATCAAACACATGCAGACAAAGAAATGTCTGAAATAAACAACGATGGAGATTTGACAGATCTACTTGGAGAACTCCGCATTCTACTTCCTAGCTCACAGCTACTGTCCGCATTTTTGATAACAGTACCTTTCATGCCAAGATTCGATGCAATCGCTTACACGGAAAAATGGGTATTCTTGGCGACATTCCTCTTGGCAGTGATGAGCTTGATACTACTAAGTGCAACCGCCGTCCAGCATCGACTAATTCGACCGCTGATTGACAGACCTCGCTTCAAAACATTTGCATCTCGTCAGATTCTGGCGGGCGCGGTAACGCTTGCTATCGCGCTGATATCAGGCACACAACTTGTTCTTTCAACCATATTTGGTCATTTCGTGGGCAGCATAGCTGCGGCGTTGATCGCTGTTTTGATTCTTACGACATGGTGGTGGTTACCGCGTCACTGGAAAGAGGCTGGAAGATTATGAGAGAATTCCCTTTCTCTTGTCGCTGAGGTATATCTGGCAAAAATCGTGCTCGGGCTCTCATTTATCGGTACTGTGTAAGCTGGTCTGTTGCTGCACGTTGGATCCAGCGTCAACCATGTTACCGTTCTATCCTTCGGTGCCCCGTAGTGGCTGGAAGGGAGTCAGTTGGAATCAGCCAAGAAAGGGGGTTCACCGAGTGCCGCCCGCAGGCTCGCTATCGACTCAAGTGGCGATCGTCTATTTTTCGTTGAGCTAATATTTCCGCGAAGGGAGAGCAATGACGCTAACAGCCTTCTCAATTACTCGCACCGGCGAGTTCGACGTCGACCAAATTCTGGAAAAACTTAGTGCAGAAACAGGCCATGCCTACATGTCCGTTGAGAGAATTCCTGATGAGTGGCGAGCCCATCTTCGCGCTGATCTCAAGTGCCCAGACTGCTCGGTGACAGGGGCCGAGGTTGTTCGTTCCGTCGTCGCGGGCAAGTCCGGTAAGCCCAAAAGGCAGTCATTCTTCAGATTCACGACACCAGGTCACCACCCCTTTTGCGACTACGCCAACCCAGATGCGACGAATGCCGTACCCGAAACCCTAGTAGCTTTCAGTGAGTCACGGTCGAATCTGACGCGAGCGGTGAGGGATCTTGTGTGCACCGGGATCGAGGTAGGCAGCTTCAGCCAAGGTTCCATTCGTTCCATGCGGGATTGGTTTTTCAACAAGAAGGTCGAGTCGATGTTTGTGGTCTCCCTAGACCCGCGAACGTATCCGTGGATCGATGCACTGCGGGAGAACGCATTTCACGCTCGCGGCGCCTTGCCGACGGATGTAGAGATCACGCCAGAGATCGCCGAACTGCCCAACTTTAACTGGAGGGCCCAGGCAGCTCGCCTAGTTCAAGCCCGCTATCCCCAGCACCAGGCGAACATGCGCGCTTTGATAGACCAGCACATTGGCCTGTTCGGCGCGAGCGGAAAGCGGTCGGAGAGCTTGGCCAGGCGCTACGCCGGCAGGCCAGTTTTCAACCCTACGGTGCTGGCCTCCGAATATAGGAAGACCCTGGCCTTGTCGGAATTCATCGCTCATACGCACCCCCCATTGAATGCGGTCAAAGACACTAGTTCGAGCACGGGCAGTGTGCTCGCCTTGTCAGCATTGCTGCTGTTCGGACGAGACTGGGATATCAGCAAGGCGATCGCAGATTTCGCCAAGATCTCACCGGCGGTGGGTACTGCAGACCAGCAGCTCGGGAACGTAATGGGATTGAACCCTTTCCACGACTACGAAGCCTGGGCCGCACTAAAAAAGCTGCAGGACCTGAACATCCAGGTGCCGAAAGACATCGACATCAAGGCCGAGCGAGTCGTGGTGGAGGCGGCATTACGTGCGAAGTTCGGTGTATCGCCGCCCGGCGATTGATCGGCCATTTGCGAGCGAGTCTCGCGCCGCAGCAGTTCTCGGCTAAGAGCGGTCGGCACTGGCAGACTTCCGAGCGACAGCTTCAGGCGGTCATCGTGTTGTATCGACCAGTTGAATTCACACGCCCGCAAGGTCAGGGAGCTCTGGGGGGCACACCTGAGCATTGATGATCAGGAACTCCTGCTGCTGCCACGGACTTTGTCACTGGATACGGACTCCACGTCATTGGAAGGCCATCGGGAAAATCTGGCCTTGCTGCTCGAGAGCCGTGATCTACGCCGAATCCCCGTGAGCGAGAGCAGCTTCGTGTATGACGAAGTTGCCTTTCAGTGGCTTGCGCAGGGCAGACTGGACTTCAATCGGCAAACGTTTCGCGAGGCCTGCAAGCGTGAGGGGTTGTTGGATGGCGACGGCGAGCTCATGGGCTGTTCGGTGTGAAATCATTCGAGCACCCTTTCAATTGCCAGGAGGATCGTTGCATGGTGATGCTTGATCTGATCACTCACTTCGACGAACGTGCTATCCGCGACGAACTCGCTCTATCCCAAGCTCAAGGGCTTTGTGCAGGCTTAGGCCACTGGCACCCAACATCGCTGACTAAGTCTTGATGCGCACATTACACTGGCCTTCGCTACAGGATTAGTGCTGGACATCAAGGCTGACCGCGATGTCGAGATCGAGCAAAGAGCCATTCATCGAAATGTCTGGAACTCGAACGACACACCTCGCGATCCATCTTGGCCAGGAAGGCATTTCGACCAAAGGCACAAACCCCATCGATCACGGCGTTTACGCGTTCAAGCTCGCGTGCTCCTGGCCGCCCGTCAGATCTCGAAAGAGGTCCGATCCGCAGCATCCTTGATCCAGTTGGGCGGCTTGCCACGCCCCGTCCACGTAGCGCCGGTACCAGGATCGCGGTACTTGGCCGCGCCAGCCGAAGCTTTGCGTTTGGAGCCTCCGAACACATCGTCTGGAGTCAGGTGGAATTCCTCGATCAGGCTGCGCACGCGGGCGACCACGCCAGACTTTTCTGTGGCCAGAGCGTGGGCAATCTTGGCTTCAAGTTCAGCCTTCTGCTGAAGAAGTGTCTTGTAATCGGATGTCATGGTGTTCCTTAAATTTGCATGCTAGCAAATTGCTAATTTTAAGGGTTTCTAGCCAAGGATGCTTTCATTTCAGCGGGGCTAGAGAGCGAAATTTTGCTGCGCCCGCCTCATACTCAAGCACACCTCACACACACGAGAGTCATACACCCAATCTGAGCAGGACAAAAATGTCATGCTAACGACCATGTTCGCTCATGTTCGCTCATGGTCGCATGCTGGGCGTGGCCTCCGTCAACGGAAATGGAAGCTTCGGAGCAATCCATTGATAGTCTTCAGCCAGGATATTTAACTTACTACTTTTTCCCTCCCATTGCAGCGAGAGTAAATCCGCAATTGTCCAAGAGGCCCAGTCAGACCTAAATCCTCTATCACCAAGGTTATCCGGACTATTACTCTCAATTTTATTGCGCCAAATTATGGTCGGAATACGATAGCCAGACTCAGTTGAAGGGCTGTGACCAACCTTATTTAGTAGATGTCCAACCTCTTGGCCATGATCAGATAGGTACATCCAGGCCTGATAATCTGAACTACTTTCTGAAGTTTTCATCAGATCCAGTGTTTTGGCAATTACCGAATCATGATACAAGAGTGCGGCGTCATACTGCTCTCTGAAACCACGCACCCAAAATGATCTATGCTTAGCCTCCATCTCCCGATCTACATCATCAGTTGTATCATCAAAAGGGTTCTCATTTTTCGGGTAGCGAAGACTGTAATGAGGATGTGCACCAAGCAAATGCACAACAATAAATTTATTCTCCGCCCCATCCTTTAGAGCTTCTTCCAAAAGATTCAGAGTCTCGCCATCCAATGAGGATGATGAGCGACCAGGCGTGCGGTTGATCAACTCGACTATGTCTGCATAGCTTGCATGCCGCGATTCAATTGCAACATCATCATGATTGCTTACCCACCACGTCTTATAACCCGCGGCTCGAGCCATGGCCAAAAGGTGCAATGAATTATCAGTAGAAGCGGCCTGCAATGAAAACATCCGTTCAAACGCAGGTATTGTGCTTGCATCCAATGACCAAGAATTACGGAATATCACCATATTTCTACCCGCATCCCTCCGCTTTAGCGAGAGCATCGGCGTGGTATTTCTTGGGTAGCCATATATCCCCAAATTATCTCTATTAATACTATCCGCAATTACGAGAACAATTGTGGAGCTCCCTTTGCGCTCAACTTTTGGCGCCAGTGTCTTCGCTCTCGTGAACTGCTCTTCACGGATGGCAACTTGGTTTGCCCATTCTGCCTGAACAAGTGAAATAGACTCCTGCCAGTTTTTCCAGAAAACTATTGGATGCAACTTCCTCCAGGGCTTATTGACATGGGCAACCAAACTAAACGTCATCAGCAAGACGACGATGCACCAAATAGCCCTCGAGTAGCTCCTTGGCGCTGAATCAACCGAGATCAAGAGAACCAAAGAAAGGGTCGCCAGAAAAAACAACAGCAACCCCAAGCATATCAACAACACTGAATTTGCAAATGCATATTCAATGCCCTCTCGGAGATTGGTATTCGCTACTGCATTTAAAACAAGTGCGCTATCAGGCGCGGCGTCATAGGCCTCTCTCAGATAATATCGAGCGATTCCATCCACATAAAATGCCAAGGTCACAAGCCAAACGAAGGTCTTGCCGATCCAAGACGGATTTCCATTTTTTGCAAAAAGAAAAATCAGAAAGCAATATGGCAGGTACAAAACCAGTAGCTTTACCAACCTCAGTCCTTCATGACCAATACTTAATGCAGAAAAAACTGAAAGAAGTATTATTGCAAATACAAGTTCCGGTTTCTTAATTGCGCGCCACACTCTATCCCCAAAATTCTTCACCATCTCGATCATCTCACGCTCAGGGCATCATATTCTGACGAAAATTGATTATGCGTCATCACTGATCTGCGGGAATATCAACCCAATACTAGTCACTCCCGCTTCAGATCTTGCGAATACATTACCCTGATGCAGCCTGGCAATTGCGGCAACAATTGCCAGTCCTAGTCCGTGGTTACTTCTAGCCTGCGTCCTAGAGGAGTCTGCTCTGTAAAATCGATCAAATAGTCTCGGAAGATGAGAGGGATCTATGGTCTGGCCTTCGTTAGTGACTGTCAATTGGATATGCTGTGCATTCATGGTGAATGGGTTTCGATCAGAAGCAACCATTCGGATATCAACAATTATCTTGCTACCTTTTGAGGCATAGCGCGTAGCATTCCCCAAAAGATTCGAAAGTGCACGACGTAATAAGCTCGCATCCAAGATGCCTTTTGCTTCGCCCTGTATGGCTACCTCTAAACCAGCGTCCAGAAGAGACGCTTCGTGGAATTCAATAACCTCGCGAGCGAGCTCAGCGAGACTGCTTACCGCCATTCGCTGAGCACCATTCCCTCTATCTGCGTTTGAGAGGAAAAGCATATCGGCAATGATGCTGGCCATTCTATGCAAATCCTCCAAATTGGAAGATAGGACATCAACCAGTTCATCCGATGTTCTCCGCTTTCGTAGTGCCAGCTCCGCGCTACTTATCAAAGTTGACAAAGGTGTATTCAGCTCATGTGCCACGTCCGCGTTAAAAGATTCCATCTGCCTGTAAGCAACAGATAACCTATCCAAGAGGTCATTAATTTGCCGTATCAAGGGCATCAACTCTTGAGGCTGCTGGCTATCGTCCAATCTCTTTATCAAATTTTGAGCAGATACCTGTCGCGTCTGTGTGATCAAAAGGTTAATTGGCGACAGCCCCTTCTTCACCAACCAGATACTTGAAATAGAAACAATCAAAGTGCTAGCGATAGCTGCGATGCCAAGCGTCCATGCCAAATGACGCAAAATCATATTATCCGGACCACGATCCAATATGAGTGTTACAGCTATTTCTTGAGGGCTAGAATCTTGACTTGAAACTTTCACAGAGAACTCGCGTTCAATGGTATTTTCTCTGTGACGCAGCAGTTCAAAAAGAACCTCCCCATTCACGCCATATTTTCGCACCACCAATGACAAATCGTCGTGCCCGCTCAAAAAATCCAACAGTGAACTCTGCAACGATTCGGTATTTATGTGTAGCTTACTCTCATTGAGCAGGCGCTCCAACGCTACTTGTTTATGATCAAGAGCATCGGTTTGCTTCAAATAGAGCGTTTGCGATATGACCAGATAAACAGCCACGCACACTATTCCTAGTCCAAAAATAGTTTGCAGAGCCAGAGAAATAGACAAACGCGCCGACAAAGGGCGCGTCGCTTTTTTTGCTCTTCCTTGTTTAATCATCTTGATTCCAAAATGTAGCCCATTCCGCGAATGGTGTGCAGCAATGGCTTATCGAACGGCTCATCGATTTTCATTCTTAGCCTTCTAATGGCCACCTCAACGACATTTGACTCTGACTCAAAATTTATTGACCAGACCTGAGAGGCTAGCTCAGCTCGAGAAATCACCTCTCCTTGTCTACGTATCAACAATATCAGCAAGCTATACTCTTTCGCACTTAGATCGAGTTTTTTCCCCGCACGAAAGGCACGCTGCCTTGCAAGATCTATTTCCAAGTCGTGCATTCTCAATATTGTCGCAACATTCACCGCACTGCTCAATGAAGGATTCCTGCGGAGCAATACCTTTATTCTTGCGACCAATTCGGAAAATGCAAACGGCTTGACCATATAGTCATCAGCACCGCTTTTCAAGCCGGTCACTCTGTCTTCAACTGAATCTCTTGCAGTGAGCATCAAAACAGCTGTTTGCTTTGACTGTCTCAAAGCCGCTAAAACAGCAAGGCCATCTATTCCAGGAAGCATGCCATCAAGAATAATTACATCGAAATCCTGGGTAGCCGCCTTATTTAGTCCTGAGATCCCATCAAGTGCAAAATCTACAGTAAACCCTTCGTCGTCCAACCCTCTGACAAGCTGGTCTACCAACTTTTCATCATCCTCAATTATTAGGATTCTCATGGGGCGGATTGTGATCCCAGGGCCCTGGCACTTGGATGATAAATTTGTCATCTGATTATCAGGAAGCCGCCGGGAACGCTCCTCTATAGTGCCCTTCGCCCATACCTTGCGCTTGCGCATAAATATTTCAGGGCACTACAGCGACCGACAGGAACATGGATTCTGTCCGGGCAGGAGTTTCATACATGATCTTGGTAACCACACGTGGCAAGGAGAGGCTTCGCACGAGCTTCTGCCAAACCTTGCTTGTCAGCATGTTGGTAGGGGCAGGCCTAGTCCACGCCGCACCCACGAGCTCAAGCAGCCTCACAACGGCCTCAAGCGAAGCACCGGCGGCGCCCTTGACATTGTCTGTCGCGGTCGCTCAAGCCTTAGCAACTCATCCGAGCTTGCGTGCGGCTCAGTTCGGACTTGAGGCCAGCGACGGCGCAGTCCTTCAAAGCAAGTCTCGCCCCAACCCCGAGCTCTCCTACGCTCAAGAAGATACACGCAGCCGTACCAAAACATCAACCGTTCAGTGGAATCAGTTGGTTGAAGTCGGAGGCAAGCGAGACGCACGCATGCGCATCGCGGAACGCGGGCGTGACGTCGCTCAAGCCGGGGTGGCCGCCACCCGTGCAAACATCCGTGCCGACGTGCGCGCAACTTTCTACAGTCTTTTAGCGGCCCAGGAGCGGGTGACTGTTGCCAAGCAAACAGTGGAGATAGTTAGGAGTGCCCGCGAAGCGGCAGCAAAACGCGTTGCGGCCGGCAAAGTAGCTCCGCTTGAAGAAAGCAGGGCAAAGGTTGCTGAGTCTGGGGCTGAACTCGAGCAGGGTAAAGCGGAGTCGGACCTTCGTGTTGCTCGGCAGCAGATGCAGGCACTTCTAGGAGGACAAGACTTCTCCTTTGGACCAGCGCTCGGGACCTTCGAGATCGCTCCTGAAGCACCTGCTGCATCGGAATTGTTGGCCCAGTTGGAGGACTCCCCATCCATCAGGCAGGCGCGCTCTACGCTGGAGCAAAGCCGCGCATCAGCAGATCTAGAGCGAGCAAAGCGCTTGCCTGATCCGACCTTGAGCTTGGGTGTGAAGCGCGCGCAGGAGGTGGGGCGTAACCAACTTGTTTTTGGAATTTCGATACCACTTCCGGTGCTGGACACCAACCGCGGTAACCAGATCCAAGCACTGCGCCTTGCCGATCAAGCTGAAGAGAAGCTTCAAGCGCTGCGCGTCCAGATGCAGACAGATGTGTTTCAAGCCCGTGAGCAGTTGGAAACCAGCCGTCGCCTTGCACAACAGCTATCAACCCAAGTACTGCCCACAGCACAAACTGCTTATGAAGCAGCCGTGAAGGGCTTTTCACTTGGAAAGTTTAGCTACCTCGACGTTCTGGACGCACAGCGCACATGGTTCGACGCGCGTAGCCAGTATCTAAGCCAGCTGCTGTCCACCCATAGCGCCGTCGCGGACCTCGAACGTCTGCTCGGATCGCAAGCTGATCAGTAAACCATTGAGCCGCCAAATGAAAACGAACTCTTCTTCAAGTTCTAGCCGTACGCCAACCGTCATAGCGATTGTGAGCATCCTGTCTGTAGGGGTTCTCGCAGCGACTCTGATTTTGCGATCAGGCAACTCCAACTCCCCCGAATCCAGCGGAAAGACCCCCCAGTCCCAGGAGCATGGTCATGGTGAGGCCGCAGGCCATGCTGATCAAGAACATCATGGGGAGAAGGCTGCCAAGTCCCACAGCGATGACAAGGGCCATGCTGATGGTGAGCATCATGAAGAGGGCGATGGCAACAAGGCCAAGCCAGAAGCTTCCGCCAAGCCCGGCGCCGAAGCTGGTCATGACGAAGATGAAGGATTGATCCCGATGGATGCCCAACGCATCCAGGTTGCCGGCCTCAAGGCCGCTCAAGCTGGACCATCGGTTATCCGTAGCGTGCTGCAACTGCCTGGAGAGATTCGCTTTAACGAAGACCGCACCGCTCACGTGGTACCCCGCGTTGCCGGCGTCGCGGAAAGCGTGCCAGCCAACTTAGGTCAAAACGTTAAGAAGGGCCAGCTGCTGGCTGTTCTGAGCAGCGTTGCAGTGTCGGAGCAGCGCAGCGAACTGTTGGGCGCGCAAAAGCGTTTGGCACTCGCCCGAACCACCTATCAGCGTGAAAAGCAGCTTTGGGAGGAAAAGGTTTCGGCGGAGCAGGACTATCTGCAGGCCCAACAGGTACTACGCGAAGCTGAGATCGCGGTCTCCAACGCTCAGCAAAAGTTGGCAGCTACTGGTGCAGGCGCTGGCGCGGGCGCAGGGCTCAATCGCTTCGAACTACGGGCACCATTTGACGGTGTGATCGTGGAGAAGCACCTGTCTATCGGTGAGGCCGTTCAGGACACCACGCAAGTCTTCACGATCTCCGACCTTCGTTCTGTGTGGGCCGAGATGAGAGTCTCCGCCCCCGATCTGCCCTCAGTGCGTGTTGGCGAAAAGGCAACGGTTCGCGCGACAGCATTTGAATCTGCAGCGACGGGCGAAGTCTCCTATGTCGGCGCGCTCATCGGACAGGACACGCGAACTGCCCCAGCCCGTATCACCTTGCCGAACCCAGACGGTGCCTGGCGCCCAGGTCTGTTTGTGAATGTGGAGGTCACAGCATCCTCGCAGGAAGCCGCGCTCACCGTTGTGTCCACCGCAATTCAGCGCATCGAAAACCAAAAGACAGTGGTGTTCGTTCCAGTGCAAGGCGGCTTCCGGGCACAGCCGGTTCGAATCGGACGTACGGACTCCAAAAATACGGAAATCTTGGAAGGCCTCAAGCCTGGCCAAGCGTACGTGGCCGAAGGGAGTTTCCTCCTGAAGGCGGAGCTCGGCAAAGCCACGGCTGAACATGCTCATTGAGGCGGGGACCGGAGAACTACATGTTTGAACGCATCATCCGCTTTGCCATTGAGCAGCGCTGGCTTGTGCTGCTCGCCGTTTTCGGCATGGCAGCACTGGGCATCTTTAGCTACCAGCGCCTGGCCATCGACGCTGTGCCCGACATCACCAATGTCCAGGTGCAGATCAACACCCAGGCTCCCGGCTACTCTCCGCTGGAGACTGAGCAGCGCGTCACCTACCCGATAGAAACGGTGATGGCTGGACTGCCGAACCTGGAGCAGACGCGCTCGCTGTCGCGCTACGGCCTGTCTCAGGTTACCGTAGTGTTCAAGGACGGCACGGACATCTACTTCGCGCGCCAGCTCGTGGGCGAACGCATGCAACAGGCCCGAGAGAGCCTGCCAGACGGCGTGTCTCCCACCTTAGGGCCGATATCGACTGGCCTAGGAGAGATCTATCTCTGGACCGTTGAGGCGGAGGAAAACGCCAAAAAGCCCGATGGGTCTCCCTACACTCCTATGGACTTGCGGGAGATCCAGGATTGGGTGATCAAACCTCAGCTGCGCAACGTGCCAGGCGTTACTGAGATCAACTCAATTGGTGGCTACGCGAAGGAGTACCTCGTCGCGCCCTCTCCTGAGAAGCTCTCTGCCTACGGCTTCACACTGGCCGACATCGTGGCGGCGCTGCAGCGCAACAATGCAAACGTCGGCGCTGGCTACATCGAGCGCCAAGGCGAGCAATATTTGATCCGTGCGCCTGGTCAAGTTAAGGGCATCGCAGACATCCGTGAGGTCATCGTTGGCTCTGCACAGGGTCAGCCTATTCGCATCCGTGACTTGGCAGAAGTGGGCCTCGGCCGCGAGCTGCGCACTGGCGCAGCCACCGACAACGGTCGCGAGGTAGTGCTGGGAACGGTGTTCATGCTGATTGGAGAGAACAGCCGAAAGGTTTCCCAGGCCGTCGATATTCGTATGCGGGAAATTAACCGCAACTTGCCCGAAGGCGTCAAAGCCGTAACGGTCTACGACCGTACGAACCTGGTGGACAAGGCCATTGCCACCGTCAAAAAGAACTTGCTCGAAGGCGCCGCCCTGGTGGTGGTCATCCTCTTCCTGTTCCTGGGTAACCTGCGCGCGGCGCTGATCACAGCGTTGATCATCCCACTGTCCATGTTGTTCACCTTCACCGGAATGGTGTACTACAAAGTCAGTGCCAACCTCATGAGCTTGGGAGCTCTCGACTTCGGCATCATCATCGATGGCGCCGTGGTGATCGTGGAAAACTGTGTACGCCGTTTGGCCCATGCGCAAGAAGCGCGCGGCCGCCCCTTGACTCGCAGTGAGCGGTTTCATGAAGTGTTTGCTGCCGCCAAGGAAGCTCGGCGTCCGTTGCTCTTCGGCCAGCTCATCATCATGGTGGTCTATCTGCCCATCTTTGCCCTCACAGGGGTGGAAGGCAAGATGTTCCATCCCATGGCGTTGACTGTGGTCATTGCCTTGGCCGGCGCCATGCTGCTGTCCATCACGTTCATTCCTGCGGCTGTGGCCCTGTTCATGGGCGACAAAGTGGCCGAAAAGGAAAACCGCATCATGGGCTGGGCTCGGCAGGCGTACTCGCCTGTGCTTGCCCGCGTTATGGCGGCTCCAGCAGTGGTGTTGACAGCAGCAGGCGTGGCGGTCGCGCTCAGCCTTCTGCTTGCGACGCGCCTTGGTAGCGAGTTCGCTCCTAATCTCAACGAGGGTGATTTCGCCATACAGGCGCTGCGCATACCAGGCACCAGCCTCACGCAGTCCTTGGAGATGCAGATCCAGATCGAAAATACTCTGAAAAAGGAGTTCCCCGAGATCGATCGAGTGTTCGCTCGTACAGGTACTGCCGAGATCGCTTCGGATCCGATGCCTCCCAACATCTCCGACGGCTACATCATGCTCAAGCCCAAGGACCAGTGGCCAGATCCATCTCGTTCACGCGATGACCTGCTCGCTGCCATCCAGAAGACTGCTGACGGAGTGCCAGGCAACAACTATGAGTTTTCGCAGCCGATTCAGCTTCGCTTCAACGAACTGATCTCGGGCGTGCGCAGCGACGTCGCCGTCAAGATCTTTGGTGACGACATGGCCGTCCTGGAGAAGAACGCCCAAACAGTGGCAGGGATGCTTCAGCAGATCCAAGGCGCCTCTGAGGTTAAGGTTGAACAGACGACAGGCCTGCCCATGCTCACCGTTCAAATTGACCGTGAGAAGGCTTCACGCTATGGGCTGAACATGGGTGACGTACAGGACACCATCAGCGTTGCGTTGGGCGGAGGAGAAGCGGGGATCGTGTTCGAAGGCGATAAGCGCTTCGACATTCAAGTGCGCCTGCCGGAGAACATCCGCAATGACGTGGAAGCGCTGAGCCGCCTTCCCATCGCCTTGCCAAAGGGAGCAGATGGCCGAGTTGGCTTCGTCCCTTTGTCTTCCGTTGCGACCTTTGAGACGGCGCCTGGTCCCAACCAAGTCAGCCGAGAGGATGGGAAACGACGCATCGTCGTCAGCGCAAACGTGCGCGGACGTGACATCGGGTCCTTTGTGGGCGAAGCAGAGCAGCGCCTGGAGAGCTTGCAACTGCCGGCTGGCTACTGGACCCGTTGGGGAGGTACGTTTGAGAACCTGGAGTCCGCTCGACAGAGACTTCTGATCGTCGTACCCGTTGCACTTTTGATGGTGTTCGTGCTGCTCTTCGCAATGTTCGGCAACGTTCGTGACGGCCTCATCGTCTTCACGGGTATTCCGTTTGCGCTAACGGGAGGCATCTTGGCGCTATGGCTGCGCGACATCCCGTTGTCGATTACGGCAGCTGTGGGTTTTATCGCGCTATCCGGTGTGGCAGTGCTCAACGGCCTGGTGATGATCTCCTACTTCCGTACATTGCGTGAAGAGGGTCGAAACGTAGCTGACGCCGTGACTGAGGGAGCCCTGACCCGGCTGCGGCCGGTCTTGATGACCGCCCTGGTCGCCTCACTTGGGTTCGTCCCCATGGCCATCGCCACGGGTACTGGAGCTGAAGTGCAGCGTCCCCTGGCCACCGTGGTGATCGGAGGGATTCTGTCCTCAACGATCCTCACGCTCTTAGTGCTGCCTTTGCTGTACCGACTCATACACAGGAACGACCCTTCAGAAAGTGAAGGTCAAGGGAACCCCGAGAGTGGAGCATCGTCCTCTGGCGAGGTGGCGATCGTGTAACTGGGACAGCGATCGCCTTTTACAGGTCATGGCTTAATGCCATGGCCTTTTTTTGTGTCAACAAGATTACAGCTTTGTCACTGCAATGTGTGCGTCCTGTGGGGGGCATTTTTCTACAGTAGAGCCATCGACTTGAGATAGATCCAAATCTCGAGAAGAGAATCAAAACTCTGTTGAAAGGAAATCCAATGAAGCACCGTCGTTTTTACTCTGCATCTTTTATTGCAGCATTGGTCGCTTCGGCGGCGTTCGTTCTCCCTGGTACCGCCTCGGCAGAAAGCTACCAGCACCCTGCCAACAACGAAGCGGGGGTGAAGACTTACCCGGAGCATTTCAAGGGCGAAAAAACCCGTGAACAAGTTCAAGCTGAAGCTGCAGCGGCTGTCCGTGAGGGTGGTACCAATCGTTTTAATACGGGAGTTTACCCGGCGGCCTCGAAGCAACCTACTACAGGCAAGACACGCGAAGAAGTAATTAACGAGCTGCTGAGGGAAACTCCTGCTGAGCGCGACGCCCGTCAGCGTTCGATGGGCGGTTAAGCACGAAATCGCTTAACACGACAGCCGTATACCATCAAAAAAGACGTGGCTATCTGTCATCAGCAATGACAAAATAGTCGCGCATAGAAAAGCAGATTATGCCTTCCTCTTTAGAACAACGTTCTCTTGAGGAAGGCTTTCTGCGTTTGGCTCAAGCAAAAGAGCTAGTCATGAAAAATAATAATCAAAGCTTTCTACAGAAAATATCAGCGCACCTGACAGTTGGCCCAGCTCTTTTAATCATTGCGACAGGACTGTGGATCGCGACCATTGGAAATATTCCATTGTGGAAAGCTCTGAGCCAACTGCCTGAAGGTGTCGATGCCAAGTTCTTTACAGGGTTTCTAACGGCAGTCGCTGCATTAAATATATCACTCATCGCAATCTTCGCCTGGGGACGGCTGCTAAAGCCAGTGTTGATTTTTTCGATACTTACAGCGTCTATCACAAGCTACTTCATGCTGAACTACGGGATAGTCATTGATCCCGGCATGGTGAGGAACACAATACAAACGGATGTGGCTGAGGCGAGCGATCTCGTAAGCGTACAAATGCTGCTTACCGTAGTTATGCTTTCTGCAGTACCGATCGCGTTCATATGTCTTGCGAATGTAAAGAAGACTACTGCAGTTGGGTCGTTAGCCACCTCCATTGCTTTGTCAGCAACGGGCTTAGTATTTTCAATTTTGTGCATATTTTTAATTTATCAGCCATTCTCCTCGACGATGAGAAATCATACAAAGATGAGATATCTGATAAACCCACTAAATACCTTTTACTCAACAATTAAGGTTGCCACAAATCCATTAGAACGGACAAATGCTGAGCTTTCTAAAATAGGCCAAGACGCCAAAATAATTACACCCCCTGCAGAAACTACAGCCGCGCCCATCCTACTACTAGTAGTCGGTGAAACTGCACGATCAGAAAGCTTTGGATTAAACGGGTACGAAAGGAATACAACTCCGCAGTTGTCCCAACGTACAGATATCTTCTCATCGAAAAATGCTTGGTCTTGCGGGACGAGTACAGCTGAGTCGCTTCCCTGCATGTTCTCTCACATGAGTAGAGAAAAATATTTCTCCAGAAAGCAAAATTACGAAAACATGCTCGATGTCTTGAGTCGCGCCGGGCTATCCGTCTTCTGGCTCGACAACCAGTCCGGGTGCAAGGGCATTTGCGCAAGGGTCGCAAACGAACAATTCAAGCATCAACCAAACAACCCTCTATGTGACAAAGAAGGTGTTTGCCAAGATGCAGCCATGCTGGACTCTCTTGAAGAGCGTATTAAATGGCCTCCAACAAATACAGGAGATAAAGGCAAGGTGATCGTGCTTCACCAGATGGGTAGCCATGGACCCGCCTATTACAAGAGATCAAGCATGCAGAGAAAGCCTTTCCAGCCCGAATGCAAATCAGCATCTCTGCAGCAATGTACACAGCAAGAGGTTATAAACGCCTACGACAACAGTATTGTCGAAACGGATCACTTCATAAATAGCTCTATCGAGTGGCTGAAAAACAAATTCCCATCAACCCCCACTGCATTGATTTACGTCTCTGACCATGGAGAATCACTGGGTGAAAATAACATATATCTTCACGGCCTCCCATACTCAATAGCGCCCAACGTACAGAAAAATATACCGTGGATAGTTTGGCTCTCCGAATCCATGATGGCATCCAGACAAAAAAACCTATCCTGCATTGCAGAGAAAAACAACGACAGAGCCATTAGTCATGATAACTACTTTCATACTGTACTTGGATTAATGAACGTTCAAACAGCTGTTTATGAGAAATCTCTAGACATCACTGCACCATGCATGAAGAAAGAGTCGGTCGCCAACATAACAAATATGTAACCCAATCAAATTAGCCAGTCCACTATCATATTTAACCAGTCTTTGACCGTCAACGATGAAATGGCAATCACCTCGAAAGAGGATTTTACTGGAGGCATGAAATGAGTGAAGTTCGTTTTGAAGATATAGCTCTAAAGATAAGAACTCAAAGACTTGCGATTATTGCAAGTAATATAGCCAACGCAGATACACCTGGGTACCAGGCAAAGGACCTTGATTTCAAAGAAGCACTTGAACGGAGCAACGCAACAATGCTGTCCGTTAGTAGCACCAGCAAGGGTCACATTCCCAGCTCTGAGATGAAATCTATTTATGACACACAAGTCGCCTTCCGTCCGGCATCACAAAATTCTCTCGACAGAAATACTGTCGACTTAGACCAAGAAAGAGCCAGCTTTATTGACAATGCAATTCGGACAGAGCTTGCAATGAAACAAGCGGTAGAAGAGTATTCTGAAATTGGCGATATGCTAGCCAAAATGATTAAATAATTAAATCTCGCTTCAAGGAAATTGAATCATGGGTATCAGTAAATGGCTATTTGGAAAAATTCAACATAACAATAATGGTGGCCATCACCAAAAAAATGGCGGTCATCACAATCAATACAATCAGCCCGCACAAAGGGGGAGTTATGGAGAAGTCGGATATGCATGTCCAACCTGTAGAACGATCAATTCAGCGACGAGCCGCTTCTGCCGACAATGCGGACTTTCATTAGTTTGCCAAGGTTGCGATGCAACTATCACGCCTGGCGCAAAATTTTGCCCTCAATGCGGACGCGCGGCTTCCTAAGTTGACGTTGCCTGCGCCAACTAGTACGCTGCGAAGCAAGTATCGATTTCTTCCTGTCTTCGCCTAAACATCATGACAAAAAAACTGCGTCTAGACATACCAGTAGTGCTGCCATCGATTTCCTCGAGCGAGGATCTTCTAGTAAGAAGATTGTTAAATGATATTGAAGGAAGGGATGGGGTTGAGAAAGTACATCTTGAGCCTGGACAGGATGGTGAATGGCCTAAGCTTTGCATACACTATGATTCAGATAAGCTGTCATTAGTTCGGATACGCGAACTAGTTCAAGCAGCTGGCTCCAGGATCACCGACCGATGGGGCCATTTTCTGCTCGAGTTAGATGGAATCAAGCACGCGCGCAAGGCCCAAACCGTTGAGGCCAAACTCAGCGAATTGAGTGGTGTTCTGGAAGTGCAAGTAAGCGCAACTGGACAAGTTCATATCGACTTCGACAAGTCAAAAATAAAAGAAGCTGATATTTTGGAGGCACTAAAAGAGTTGAACGTTACGCCAGTTCGGTCGAAGGCTGCTAATCCTTCTGCCCCAAAGGGTCACGAGCATTCAAAATCCGAATCGGATCATAAGCATGATCATGGGAATGGCATTTTGGGAGAAAATGCCGAGATGATTTTCGCGATCACCTGCGGCGCGCTACTAGGATTGGGGGTGGTCATTGAAAAATTTGTAGCCAATGCACCATCTTGGCTACCAATTAGCTGCTTCGTATTAGCATACTTTTTTGGTGGATTCTTCACCTTAAGAGAAGCAATAGAGAACCTCAAACTTAAGAGGTTTGAAATAGATACCCTCATGCTTGTAGCTGCAGCGGGCGCTGCTGCTCTGGGCTCTTGGGCAGAAGGTGCATTATTACTTTTTCTTTTCAGCATTGGTCATGCCCTCGAACACTACGCGATGGGCCGCGCCAAGCGTGCAATTGAAGCACTCGCAGAGCTAGCACCTGATAAAGCAACAGTTCGGAGAGACGGCGAGGCCCGCGAAATTCCTGTCGAAGAACTGGTCGTAGGCGACACTGTCCTCATTAAGCCAAATGAGCGCATTGCGGCCGATGGCTTCATCGTACGCGGCAACTCTGCCATCAACCAAGCTCCAGTTACCGGCGAAAGCATTCCAGTTGACAAACGAGCTGTTGCTGATATTGATAGAGCCAGAGCAAAGCCCGATATTGTCGGATCGGAATCAAAGGTTTTTGCCGGAACGATTAATGGAGCTAGTGGTATCGAAATTGAGGTAACCAAAAAATCCTCAGACTCAGCACTGGCCAGAGTCGTGAAAATGGTTAGCGAAGCCGAGACCTTGAAGTCACCGACTCAGCGCTTCACCGAGAAATTCGAGAAGGTATTTGTCCCAGCGGTTCTGCTGCTCGCATTTTTACTGCTTTTTGCGTGGGTTGTTGTTGACGAGTCATTCCGAGAGAGCTTCTACAGATCGATGGCTGTACTGGTCGCCGCCAGCCCATGTGCGCTCGCAATAGCCACACCAAGCGCTGTGCTGTCCGGTATAGCCCGCGCAGCTCGAGGAGGCGTACTGATCAAAGGTGGAGCTCCTCTAGAAGAACTTGGATCGCTGAACGCAATTGCCTTTGATAAAACCGGAACATTGACCGAAGGTCAGCCAAGGATTACCGATGTAGTACCGCTGGAAGGAGTTACGCAGGAAGAACTGCTAGAAGTGGCCATAGCAGTTGAGTCTCTCAGCGATCACCCTCTTGCTGTAGCAATTGTGAAAGATGCAGGCGCCCGCATCACCGTGCCGGTCCGCCTGAATGCCGTCGATCTCAACAATTTGATTGGCCGTGGAGTGAAGGCGACCATCGACTCCAAACCGGTTTGGATCGGTAAGGCCGAGATGTTCGGCACTGAGGGAATTCCCAGTCTAAGCAGTCAGTCAAAATTCATAATAGACAAACTCCGAGAAGATGGCCGAACAACAATGTTTGTTCGGTTTGATGATAAAGAGCTAGGAGCTATCGGTCTACTAGATACTCCGAGGCCTGGAGCGAAGGAAGCACTGCAAGAACTGCGTCGTCTAGGTATTTCCAGAATGATAATGATCTCTGGTGACCATCAAAAGGTTGCGGATGCGATTGCTAAAGAGGTGGGCCTAGACGAGGCTTGGGGTGACCTCATGCCAGAAGACAAAGTTAAGGCAATACGGGATCTAAAGAAAAATACTAAAGTCGCCATGGTTGGAGATGGTGTTAACGATGCCCCCGCCATGGCGAACTCCACTGTAGGAATTGCAATGGGAGCTGCCGGTTCCGACGTGGCTCTAGAAACAGCAGATGTCGCATTAATGGCAGATGATCTAAAGCACTTGCCTTTTGCGGTAGGCCTGAGTCGACACACCAGATCAGTCATACGACAGAATGTCTTCGTGAGCTTAGGCATAGTCGCGGTTCTAGTTCCGGCTACTATTATGGGACTCAGTATTGGTGCTGCGGTTGCGGTCCATGAAGGATCAACCCTATTAGTGGTTTTCAATGCACTACGTTTGCTAGCCTACAAGAAGCAGCAGGTTTGATCGGTGCTGACCACATAGTCTGAAAAACTGGCCCTTCGATACGGGCCAGTTCTAATTGGGGCATCGGCCCTGCAGTGCGGCCTCAGAATAAAAAATATGTTTCAAGAACAATTGGGAAATTATATAGATTCCCAGCGACACCAGTTTCTGATCACCCATATCTTCACACCATTCCTCCCAATAATTGCTATGTCATATGTGCTCATGGCAGGAGGAGGTGATCAATGGCTTGCTGATTCTATATACGGAATGCAAGGCCATGAATGGAGGTTTGTCGATAACTGGCTCGCGTCAACAATACTTCATCGAGGTGGAAAGATTGCAAGCATCCTTGCAGCAATAACAGTTTTCTGCCTCTACACTATATCTTTTCTTAAATGTGCGCCATACATTCGGTTGTGGAGAACGCCATTGTGCTATTTGCTGCTTACCATAATAGCGAGTGTGGTAGCAATAAGCTTATTAAAATCACTAACTAACATGGACTGCCCTTGGAGCCTGGTGGACTACGGAGGGGATCGCCCATTTGTAGGGCTATTTGAGACCAGGCCCTCAGGCCTCGGGCGAGGAAAATGCTTTCCTGCCGGGCATGCTAGTGCTGGATATGCATGGATTAGTCTCTATTTTTTCTACCTAATGGTTAAACCATCGTACCGATGGCTGGGCCTCGCCATTGGAATATTGTCCGGATTGATCTTTGGCCTGACGCAGCAGTTTCGAGGCGCTCATTTTGCATCCCATGACCTCTGGTCTTTAGCAATCTGCTGGTACATATCAGCACTGATGTACACCTTCTTCTCAAAATTTGAATCTCACCCCCGCAGCCACTATTGTGAAAAACAACTCTACCAAGCCTAATATTTTCGTCAATCAGCAGAAGAGCCGAAAAGGACTAAACCGACTAATTCACGCAACGCGTTACTCCTGGCGAGGCATCCTAGATGCTTGGCATGAAAAAGCATTCAGGCTAGAGTGCAAGATATTTGTCATATCCACACCTTTGGCATTGTTGATTGGAAACGGTTGGCTGGAGAAGTTTCTACTTATCGCAAGCATCTGGGTCTTGATGTTAATAGAAGTTCTCAATTCTGCTATCGAATCTGCAATAGACAGGGTAGGCTCCGAAGAGCACGAACTCTCTAGAAGAGCAAAGGACCTAGGTAGTGCGGCAGTGCTGATGGGCATACTGCTATGCTTGGCGCTATGGACGGCTACCATATACAACAACATCCGACTTTTCAATTAAAAATAGCCCACCTACGGTGGGCTATTTTTTAGATGGCAGACAGATTACCCACCATACTCATATTCATTGGGGGCAACAAACATCGACCTGCCTTGGGCATCAAAACCCTTGGGAGCAAATTTTGCAATCGGTACTTCAGAATGGTAAATTGAATCAGCCTTCCAGATGAACGTCTTTCCGTTGCTCGAAAACTGAATAATTTCTCCACAATTTATGTTTATTGGTTTTTTCTGAGAAAGGTCTATCGTTCGAAAATTCGGAGACTGAACCTCAGAGCCGTAGTAAGACTTTCCGGTAGGGAAAGTATCCGCCCATGCTTGGCTCGTAACGAGCATCATGGCAACAGCGGCAAGCGACAGAGTGGACTTCATTGGAGACTCCTTTCCTATAAAAAAATGCCATGGAGCGCTAACTCCATGGCATTCACTGTAACCGAGCCAACATTTAAATTTGCAAGCTGGACAGTTACTTTCCTGTCACATTGCAGACTGAAAACCTGGCTCTTTAGAAGGAATGACGAATACCGACTTCTGCGCCAGTAGAACTACCGCCTCCAGCCAGACCAGACGCCCCGCCGACCAAGCTGAAGTTCGCACCACCCTTGTTCGTGATACGGGCGATAGTGCCGTAGACAGCCGTACGAGTCGACATGTTGTGGACGTAGCCGATTGCGTACTTGTTAGCATCGCTCTGGTTGTACCCAACGGGGCCCTTACGCGAATCGGTGCGCACATAAGAAGCTCGGATGTAGTCCTTGCCCACAGGCACCGTCACACCAACTTGCCAGCGATCTTCTGAGCCCGCAGCACGAGAGCCATAAGTTCCAAAGGGCAGATCGTCACGCTGGAAATAACCCATCAGAGTCGCTACACCGAAGTTGTACGACGCTGCTGCACCATATTGCTTGAGCTTGGCACCAGCAGTCGTGACATCGGTTGCACCGTACGAAAGCGAGAGGCTCAGAGGACCGTTGTCATAGGCCAAACGCCCAGCCATGTGTCGACCAACTTTGGTCAGCGGATCTTCGTCCATAGCGTACATTGCTTCCGCTTGGAAACCCGCGAACTTCGGAGAGAAGTACTGAATGGCATTGTCGTAACGATAGTACGACGCGATTGTGCCAGGCAAGCGGCTGGTGACGTTGGAGCCGGCCAGGCCGATCACATTGAAGGGATCGAACTTGGTTGCATTGATGGAAGCAGGCGAGAAATCGCGACCCAGGCGAACTTCACCAAAATTGCCCATCAGGCTGATCGTCGAGCGACGCTGGAAGAATTTTCCCGTCGAGCTGAAGGTGCCGGTATCGGCATTAACGTCAGACTCAAGCCAGAAACCAGCTTTCAGGCCTCCGCCAAGATCTTCTACGCCACGAAAACCGAAGCGGCCGGACGACAGACCGCTGTTGTTCATCGTCAGGTTGCTTGGAAGATTGCTGTTGTTCACGTAACGCGTGTTCACGTCAACGATACCAAACAGGGTGACGGAGGATTGAGCACTTGCACTTGCAGCAATGCCTGCCAGCGACAACGCAACTATATGTTTGAGGTTCATGATCAGTTTCCTTAAGAAAGCGGTAGGTTGATGCCTGCTTAGGCCATCAAACGGAATCCTAAACGTCACACAAAAAAATATCGCTCAGTGAAAAGGAATGAGCATGTTTGCGCAAGCCAAAACTGCGCATTTCCATCGTTCATGAACCCTCTTTCCAACATCTCAAGCTGCAGATCTGATTTCTGATAGTTCCGAGGCATAGCGTTTCATGAAAATTGCAAATATGTCATTTTTTTGAGTGGAATATGCCATCACAAATTTGTTAGTGTCTTTGAAAAACTAGGATTCGGATTTTTTGCTCAACTTATAGTGATTCCGGGAGATGTGATGCGGAGAGAGGATTTACAGCTCAGGCAGCTTGCGAAGACTGGGGATACAGAGGCATGCTTAAAGCTTGGTGAAGCATATTTAACAGGCTCACCTGGGATAGCCAAAAATACTTCCATCGGGATTTCTTATCTCAGATTGGCGATCCCAAAAGCCGAACAAAGAGTTGCTTCCTGCTTAGCAAAAAATCTATCGCTCCGAGAGCTCATCAGCGAGGACCTGGCTTTCGCTCTTAGGCAAGCTGCTGAAGTGGATGAGATCGCTAGATTAAAGTTGTCAGCCTGGCACTTTCTTCGTTGCGAGCCAGATATGGGAATTTCCTGGCTACGCCGATGCCAGACCAGACTTATTGAGAGCAATGCTATCGATAGTCAAATTCCATCTGTTTCCAAGATATTGGAATCCTTATATGCACTACGTGTTATTAATCCGAAAGATGTCTCTTATGTCATCGAAAGCGAGGCTCGATCCGCACTAGATGAAAATCGCCTCGACAAGAGCATACAGATGATATCAATGCTCTCAATGAGCTGCCGATCTGTTGCGCTTGACCCAGTTTTTCATCAGCTGATATGCGACATTGTTGCGTATGCAGAGAAATTTAGGCGCGATTTGGGTTGTCTATCCAAGAGTATGATCGAGCAGAGCTTAGAGCGATGCTCTGCAAATGGCGATCTCAATGCGTGCCATATTTTGGGAAGATCACTAGCCGGATATCCATGCGGTCATTTACCGGCGGATCGACTTGTGCGCTCACAAAATCTCAGGAAATCCGTTGCACTCCTCTTGCGATGCGCCGATGCTGGCATGTCTATCGCTTGGCTGCATCTATTTAGAATTTGCTCCGATTACCGCAGCTCTGTAGCAAATCCAACAATGGCAAAATTTTGCCTCGAAAAGGCGGCAAAACATGGAATTGTAGAAGCAGAACGCTGCCTCGGAATAATTATTCTCAGAGAATCCTTGGATATAGATTCAATGGCAACCGGAATGAAGTTACTTCATTCTTCTGCCCACAAAGGGGATTCACTGGCTAAGACTTTGCTTTGCTCCTTCGTACTTCCTGTTTCTGGCTTAGAGTGGCTAACACCACCGATCCACGAAGCGCGCACAGATGATCGCCGCTGCCAGTTTCAGCAGCGCTTCGTGGATATCCAGCCGTCGTTCAAAGCGGATTCGCAGCTTGCCAAAGCCTGCAAACCAGCTGTGCGTCCTCTCCACCACCCACCGGTGTTTGCCCAGCCTCTCGCTGCTCTCAATGCCTCGTCTGGCAATCCGGCCAATGATGCCCCGCTGCCTCAGGTGGGCTCGGCATCGCTTGAAGTCGTAGCCTTTGTCGGCGTGCAGCTTTGCCGGTCTTCTACGGGGACGTCCTGGCAGGCCAGCAATCGCAGGAATCGCGTCCACGCACCTCTCGAACATCTTGGAGTCGTGCCGGTTCGCGCCGCTGACCAAGATCACCAGCGGGATGCCTCTGGCATCTACGACGATGTGCCGCTTGGAGCCGAGCTTGCCTCTGTCCGTGGGGTTTGGGCCCGTTTCCTGGCCCCCCGGGGGCTTGGTACCGAGGAGCCATCAATGCTGGCCCGGCTCCAATCGATTTGGTCATGTTCACGCAAGCGAGTCAGCATGGCTTGGTGCAGCTGCTCCCAGACACCAGCGGCATTCCAGTCGCGCAGACGCCGCCAGCAAGTCATGCCGCTGCCGTAGCCCAGGGATTGGGGAAGGTCTTCCCATGGAATGCCTGTTTGCAGCACGAACAAGATGCCGTTGAGGGCAGCTTCATCGCTGACTGCGAGTTTGCGCGCACCGCCTTTGGCAGAAGGCACGAAGGCTGGGATCAGGGGTTGTAGCTGTCGCCACAGTTCTTTGCTAACGGGTCGTCTTGCCATGAGGGCAGCGAGCATAACTGCTCTGCGGGGGCCTGTGACGAAGTGGTGTTAGCCACTCTTAGAAGAAGATGCCGAAGCAGCAATATTAGAAATCCAAAGCGTTACTCCCATGCTGGCGATGCGACTGCGACTGGCAAGAGCTTTTGGACTGACAAAGCTCGAAGCCCTGTCCATGAATATTACAACCACCATTCGGCCATGGGGTTTGGTTTTAGAAAAGAACACCCTCGTTGCGAAGGGAAAGCTCTCCGAACCAAGAGTTATTCCTGCAACTAGCACTTATGCGATGAACTGCCTTGATATCGCATCAGCTCTTTTTACATCTAATTCGTTGGAGAGCACGATATTTGAAGGATCGCTTAGAGCGAGATCGCTGCAACTGAGGAGGTTGCTCCAGAAGTTGCATGTACAGGAGAAAATTTTCTTTTCTTCAGCGTCTTCCCAAGAAAGAGAAAGCACCAGAGTGGGGGCTAAATGGGCAAAGGTGCAAAAAGAAATCCTAAAAGAATCCTTCTAGGTGCAAATGTATAAATGCGAATAGTTGTAATTAGATCTTATGAAGATTTTCCACAATATCTCAGAGAGACTTTGCATAATTTCGAGCTCACAATAGAAGAATTTATCGACTATGACTCAGGTATGAAGTTCGCCATAAGCAATAATATTGCCATCATACTGGTTTATGAGAAACAGTCATATTTGGAGAAGGTAGAGTTATTCTGCAGGCAAGGCCCTGATAAATATCTCCCAGTTTCGGCCATCACAAAAATCACACATAACACTGGCCACCAGCTATTTTTAAGAGATAAAAAGACATTATCAATGTCGCGTATCAAAAACAACGAAGAGATCATAAAAATTGTTGAAAAAATCAAAGCCGGCTTGCTGCGCGACTTGAGAAACAGAGAGTTTTATAATTTAGAAGATCTCGTGCTTGATTTGTCGAAACAAAGAGCAGAACGTGGTGGTAAGAGACTTGACCTAACCAAAGGTGAGTTTTCGTTGCTATTGGAATTCATGCGTCGATCAGGACGGGTTTTATCCCGAGAGTATCTGGCGGTACATGTTTGGAAGAAAGAAGGCGAATTTACGAAAAATATGGTTGATGTTGCAGTACGCAGACTACGAAAGAAGCTAGACGACAATCATGAGTTGAAGCTACTCCATACTCGAAGGGGTGTGGGATATATTTTAGAAGTCCCCGCAGCCAAAGAATTGGAGCCGGAATCATCCACTCGAGATTCAGAGACACAAGCGCCTTGAACGAAAAAGTGGTGCGCCGTTTCGTATATTGGGTGTAACTGTGCTGCCTCGCAGAGAGTTGAGTCAATTAAATCGACGCAGATCCCACACACTCGCTTAAATCAAACCTCGCCAACAGAACTAGCCCAGCTCTTATTTCGCAACTGTAGAGACTCGATGTTTCCAATGCGCGCCCGCCAAGATTACGCCCCAGGTGCGGTGCAACAGCCAACCGATGTAGATCTCCAGCTGGTGCGCGTCCGGACCGGTCAGCAACATGCTGTAGTTCAGCGCATGCAGGAACCGCTTCTTGGAAATCCAGCGGCGGCAGCCCACCAGTTCCTCCTGCATGTGGAAATCTGGCCAGCAGGACCTCCAACGCTGATGAAGCCAATCTTCACCCGAAAGCGCACGTGCGTAATGGCTCTGAGCACTCGGTGCGCCACTGCACTTTAGTTTGTGCCCCCTCCCGAACGGGGGAGGAGTGAGCGATCGGCGAAAGCACGGGGCTCTGGGCTGATGCGCCGCGGCCGTCAAGGGCTCGTGAAGGTCTGCATGCGAGCCGCTGCAGCCGCTCAGAATCTGTGCACCAACAACAGGTTCACAACGAACAATTGCCGCTCACCTCGCCGTCATTGTTCATCCGGCGGCGGCTTGGTACCCCGGCGCGCCTCCCCCGGAAACCGGAACGGCCCAAGCGGAAGCTCGGCCAGAAGCAAGACCGCGTGCACCTTGTTCAGCTCGCCTGCGTGCTCATGCATAAAGGCGCGCAAGCGCTGCTCAGAGTCCAGCAGTTCCAGGCATTGAGGATGTCGCATGTCGAGCACTTCGGCATGGCTGTGCGAGAGACGTTCGCCCGGCAGGTAGCCCGAGCTGACCCGATGCAGCATGGCCTGGCGGATGTGCGCGTTCTTTGCTGCAACCAGCAGGTGATGAGCCAGCGCAGGCGCGCTCAGGCGGTGCCAGAAGCGCGTGGCCTTGGCCGTGCTAGCGCCCGGGAAGTACAGACGCAGAGCTGCCAGCGTGGCCGGTTTGGTGCTCATCATGCTGGATCCTTGGTCTTGGTTGCCTCCACATCGCGGCGTGGAACTTCGGCCCCGGTCAGGCTGCGCCTGTGGTGCTTGCTGTGGCCAATGCGCTGGGCGTGGTAGATGCCTGCATGCCCGGAGAACAGGTAGGCGGTGACGCAGCCGATAGCCGCCAGTGGTCCGATGCCAGCGCCGAACAGCTCCATCGCCATCAAGGTAGTAGCAATGGGCGTGTTCGCCGCCCCCGCGAATACTGCAACAAAGCCGATGGCGGCCATGAGCGCGAACGGCATATGCAGCAAAGGCGCCAGGACGTTGCCCATGGTCGCACCGATGTAAAACAGCGGTGTCACCTCGCCGCCCTTGAAGCCCGTCCCCAGCGAGGCGACCGTGAACACCAGCTTGCCCAAGAAGTCCCATGGCAGCATGGGCTCTTGGAAGGAGCGAGCGATGTCCGGAATACCCAGGCCGATGTAGCGGTAGGCGTCGAGCGCCCAAACCGCCGTGGCGATGACGAGGCCGCCGAAGAAAGGCCGCAGTGGCGGGTATGCGATCAGGTGTTTGACCAGCGCGCCGATCTTGTGCACGGCGGTGGCAAAGAGCATTCCGACCAGGCCAAAGAGAATGCCGGCGATGATGACGGCGACCACACTCCAAGCATCGATATTGTTCACGGCGCTCATGGCGTAGTGGGTGTGGTGGACTCCCCAGGCGGTGCAGACCTGATCGGCTACGAAGGCTGCCACGATGCAGGGAAACAGCGCGTCGTAGCGCATACGGCCGATGGCCAGCACCTCCAGACCGAAGACTGCCCCGGCCAGCGGCGTGCCGAAGACCGAAGCGAAGCCGGCGCTGATTCCGCTCATCAGCAGCACGCGGCGATCGTCTTGGTGGAGTCGGAAAACATGCGTCAGCTGGTCGGCCAGAGCGCCCCCCATCTGCACGGCGGTGCCCTCGCGCCCGACTGATGCGCCGAACAGATGGGATATGACGGTGCCGCCCAGTACCAGCGGCACCATGCGTAACGGCACCACCTGCTTGGGGTCGTGAATCTCTTCGATCAACAGGTTGTTGCCGCCGTCCACCCGCTTGCCCAACAGGAAGTAAACGAGGCCCACTGCCATGCCTGCGAAGGGCAGCAGCCAGATGATCCAGGGATGGGCCTCACGCCAGGCCGTCGCCAGGTCCAGGGACAGCAAGAAGAACGCGGAAGCGGTGCCGGCCAGGGCCGCCACGAGGGTGGCGAAGATGAACCACTTGCCCAGATAGGGAAGCAGTTCAAGCTGTTCGAAATGGGGGAATTTGCGCATTGGTCAGGTAGCTCGAATTAATCGGCCTGACCAACGACGAGTTGCATGCGCGAGCGCCTACAGCCCTGAACAAGCCAGGTTCTGTAGGCGTCATCAGCCGCACTAGTGCGGCGGTTTTAGAGGCACGCCATCTCTTTGCGCTGCATTATAGGAAAAAGCATGGATGCTGTGCAGTACGCGCCGCGAGATGGCCGGTGTTTTGATTTATTAAAGTCGTAAACATGCTAAAGAGTGGCTAACACCACTTCGTCACAGGCCCCCGCAGAGCAGTTACGCTCGCTGCCCTCATGGCATGACGACCCGTAAGCAAAGAACTGTGGCTACAGCTACAACCCCTGATCCCAGCCTTCGTGCCTTCTGCCAAAGGCGATGCGCGCAAACTCGCAGTCAGCGATGAAGCCGTCCTCAACGGCATCTTGTTCGTGCCGCAAACAGGCATTCCATGGGAAGACCTTCCCCAATCGCTGGGCTACGGCAGCGGCATGACTTGCTGGGGGCGCTTGCGCGACTGGAACGCCGCTGGTGTCTGGGAGCCGCTGCACTAAGCCATGCAGACTTGCTTGCGTGAACATGACCAAATCGATTGGAGCCGGGCCAGCATTGATGACTCCTCGGTACCAAGCCCCAGGGGCAGGAAACGGGCCCAAACCCCACTGACAGAGGCAAGCTCGGCTCCAAGCGGCATATCGTCGTAGATGCCAGAGGCATCCCGCTGGTGATCTTGGTCAGCGGCGCGAACCGGCACGACTCCACGATATTCGAGAAGTGCGTGGACGCGACTCCTGCGATTGCTGGCCTGCCAGGACGTCCCCGTAGAAGACCGGCAAAGCTGCACGCCGACAAAGGCTACGACTTCAAGCGATGCCGAGCCCACCTGAGGCAGCGGGGCATCATTGGCCGCATTGCCAGACGAGGCATTGAGAGCAGCGAGCGCCTGGGCAAACACCAGTGGGTGGTGGAGTGGATGCACAGCTGGTTTGCAGGCTTTGGCAAGCTGCGAATCCGCTTTGAACGACGGCTGGATATCCACGAAGCGCTGCTGAAATTGGCGGCAGCGGTCATCTGCGCGCGCTTCGTGGATCGGTGGTGTTCGCCAGTCTTAAGCCCAGATATAATAAAATTTAGGGAGGAGAGATGAATTTCTACAAGAGTACTAAAAACCGCGACTACGTCCTGCCGCAGGGAGCAGAACTCCCGTGTGTCGTTTACATCGTAGACAACTGGGACGACTACAACTTCGAGACGTTGTACCACCTCTGTCTGTTCAAAAAGAGCGGGGGCAAAGAAGTTCTTGGGGATGTGAAGATTCTCCAGACCAACAGTCGGAACACCAAGATCCCCGATTCGTTCCCTTCTCTTGGTCCTGAGTTCTTTAGCCTTGGTCAGGACTTGGAGTACTACGAGAACATGCGCAAGCATCTCCCGAAAACCCATCGCAAGGTATTGGATGCTTTGAACGACGTCGTCGTGAAGCCGCAGTTGCTCGATGAAATCGAAACGTCGAGTGGCTTCCGCAATTCGCTGATTCGATTCAATGATGCTAAGCTAGCTTTGCGCGACGGACTGGCAACGCTTGAGGAGCGGCCCTTGGAGAAGGGCTATAGGTTCATGTACTCGGGCAAGATTCCAGGCGCTGAAGAGGGAGTGTCCATAGACGTGGACCTTCAGCCAGATGACCCTGTGCCAGGCCGAATCCTCGCGATCATTGGTCGCAACGGAGTGGGGAAGACTCAATTTTTAGCCCAGCTTGCACGAGACCTTGCGACGACAAAGCGGGTGTCGATAGAGACAGCCAGCCAAGTAGAGTCTGCTTTTGAGCCTGCCAGACCTCTTTTCTCACGAGTCATCGCGTTGTCCTTCAGCGCATTCGACAAGTTCCAGCGCCCCGAGCCGGAGAAGTACTTCAGCTATATCTACTGCGGGGTGCGTGATGACAGCGGCGGAATTTCTAGGCGAGCACTTGAAGCGAAGCACCTTGAGTACCTAAAGCGCATCGTTGAACAAGACCGTGAGGACCATTGGGAGCAGCACGTTGCGAACGTAATGGGCGTTCCGAAGAAAATTATCTCCATTACGGAGCACATCGAGGAGCTTGAGAAGAGCCTGCCGCCCACCATGAGCTCCGGGCAGTCCATCCTGGCCTACTTCATTTCGGCTGCACTGGCTTACCTCAAGGAAGGGTCGCTGGTCATCTTCGACGAGCCCGAAATTCACCTGCATCCCAATGCAGTTGCGCTGCTGATGCAGACCTTGCAGGCACTGCTGAAGGAGTTCGACTCGTACGCAATCATCGCGACCCATTCACCGGTGGTGATCCAGGAGGTTCCCCGCAAGCGGGTCATTCGGTTTGAGCGTGAAGGCAACATCACCACTGGCAGTCCCCTCGGCCATGAGTCATTTGGGGAGAATATCGCCGAGCTGACCCGCCTGGTGTTTGAGACTGTCGAGATTCCAAATTTCTATAAGAAGACATTACAGGCGCTGGCCAAGAAACACGATTTCGACACGGTCGCCAAGATGTTCGACGAACAGCTAAGCCTGCACGCAACGGCGTACCTTGCCTCGCTGTACGAGGACGGGGATGCATAAGCTTACCCTTGCAGCCGGTCTCCCGAGAGAGCATTTTTCCGGTATCGTCGATGGGAAAAGCGGTGACCGAGGCGCCCGATTGACGGACATGCTACCGGTAGTCCAAGCTCACTATGGAGTCTTTGAGGCTGCCTATACAGTGGCGGACATCAGTGGTGTGGCTCAGGGCACTTGGACGAAGACTGAACGTGAAGACCTGCTGCACTGCTATGAGACCACGGCCAAGGCTCTGCAGCAACTGAAGACGCTGATTTTAGACAGCCAGCCGGAAGGCATTCGAGAGGTTTGCCCTTACTGCGGCATCGGTGGCCCCAGGCAGTTTGACCACTATTTGCCAAAAGAGAAGTTCCCCGAGTACAGCGTCCACTCGTACAACTTGGTGCCGTGCTGTGGCGTCTGCAATGGCAAGAAGGCCGATATCTGGCTGCAGCCCAACAACACCCGGACATTCATCAATTTTTATCTCGACTCTTTGCCTGCAGTGCCGATGCTCGACGTCACGGTTCAATGGTCAGTGAAGAACGGCAAGCTCGTCCCGGTGTCGATATTTCAGTTAGTCTGTCCAGCTGGGTTTGGAGCAGCTGAGTTCCAGCTCGTCTCGAATCACTTCCAGAAGCTGGGTTTGCTCGCAAGGTACAAGGACCAGGCGCACACTGAGTTCCTTGCCATTCGAAATGCTGCGCTTTCCAGAGAGGCGAAGACTGTAGTGGTGCTGCGTCGGTTTTTGGGAGAATTTGTCAAGAATTGGGAGCAGACTTTGGGACCGTTGAACTGGCGCATCTCGCTCTACCGAGCGCTGATTGCACACACAGACTTCCTGCAGACTTGCCTCAAGCCATAGGCTAACAGTTTGGACTGTCCCTGATAGGGGAGACTGGCCTGCGGTGTATCGGCACCACCCGATCGCCTGCGACGGAACGGCGGGTCTGTCCGATACCGACGTTCAGCGGGAGCTCAAAGAACAGCTGCAGCGCTGCCATATGGAGTGGTCCCGGTCTAGTAGACAAACCCCAGCCTCAAGCCGAGGCGCGTTCAAGCGTCTCAGATCTAGCGCCGGTCAGAGGTAGCAGTGGCGGGGAGCTTCGCCGATGGTTGCGTTTTTTAAATCATCCATCCTCTGTGCGATTTGCTCTCGGCACAGCAGGTGATGCTGCGTGCGGCGGATGTCTGCCTGTGTTTCCGACATTAGCTAGGCCCATCGATCGTCGCGGACGTACGAAGGCCGCATGAATGCTGGATCCCAGTTTCCAATTAACCCAAGAACAGCCGGCGCGGGCATAGCGTCGGCTTGCGGCTAAAGCAACCGTTTGAGCGCGCTGGAAACTCCATTGAGCATCTCCAGCGCTGGAGCGTGACACCCTCTACCCCTGCGGGACAGGAGGCTGCAATCACGATGCGAGAATCTTGCGCAACGTCGAGCAGGCATTGCTCAATGCACATGCCGATGATGAATGTCCGGGTAGTGCGGATGCCTGTGAGTCAGCACCTCGTGCGTATGGGCATGGACATGAGGTTCTTTGCCGCCCCATTCAGCGCCATGGCCATGTTGATGGTGCTCATCATGTCGGTGGCTGTGCGTATGCACGATCGGCTCATGCGAGTGCTCATGCTCATGACGCTCTCGCAGGTGAAGCCAAACGCCGATGCCCATGAACACTGCCGCCGCCCAGAACAGCGTGGAGGGCGCTTCTTGCAAAATGGCGAACGACAGTGCCACACCGAACAGCGGTGCGACGGAGAAGTACGCGCCGGTACGAGCGGTGCCAAGGGTTCGGAGTCCGACAACGAAGAGAGTCAAGCTGAGTCCATAGCCCAGGAACCCCACAGCCATGCTTGATATGACAGCTGCGGGCTCGGGTTGCTGAGCTCCCATGTAGACAGCCAACGCAGTGTTGCAGACTCCGGCCAACAGACCTTTGCAGCACGCAATGACCATTGCATCATTCGAAGACACTTGGCGCGTGAGGTTGTTGTCGATGCCCCAGCAAAGGCAAGCAGCCACGACGAGCAATGCATGGGGCGAAAGTGAAGCGCCACCGGGTTGCCAGGAAAGGAGCACACCACCCACGACGATGGCGACCATGCCGAGCACGATGTGCCGGTCAGCGTTTTCCTTGAAAACGACCCATGCAATCACGGCGGTAAGCACCCCTTCGACATTAAGAAGCAAAGATGCTGTCGCACCCGATGTCTCGGTAAGGCCCCACATCAGAAGCGCCGGGCCCAGCATCCCGCCGAACAGTACTGCGCCAAGGAGCCATGGGATGTCCTTCTTCGAGATACCAACCGCCGGCGCTTGGTCGGGCCTGTCCCAAAGTTGCCGGATGGCGAGCAATGCACCAAGACCGATGCCGCTTCCGAGGTACAGCAGTCCCGCCAACAACAATGGCGGCACATCTCCAACGAGGAGCTTAGCGAAAGGTGTGCTGGCACCGAAAAGGAGGGCCGCAGCCAGGGCAGGAGATGCTGAGCGGACGGACATGGGATGAACTTTGGAGCTGATTGCTCTCAATCCTAAGGGTCCCCCACCGAAGGGCCTGCCCGATGTTCGGCATACCCCGTTTGCCAAAATGGCCCTAGCGAGTCATTGGCATACAGCTTTTTGCACACGAACAGGTAGACTCCCTCCCCGTGCGTAAATCACTCATCCTCGTAGCAGTGCTCTTCGGGATGCTCTGGCAAAGTCTTGCCATAGCAGGCTCGGCTGTCTATGGAGAGGATTTCGAGCACACGCTCATGCACTGGTCTGAGGCAGGACACCATCATCACGATGATGGGTCCTTCCACGAAGCTGATTCGGACGACGCCAGCCAGCACGTCGCTCTGGACGCAGTGTTGAGCCTCTCGGCCCTGCTGCCCTCCATGTCTCTCAGTCTTCCTCCTGCAGATGCTGGGCAGGTGCTGACGCTGCACGACGCTGCGTTCCCCAGCCCGTCTCCGCACCGATTGCGAAGACCTCCCCGTCTCCTCCTCTGAACTTATTGGTCGGCATGCCTGATGGCTTGCCGAGCCCGTGGCGTGCGCGTTTGAACGCGTGCTCGTCACTGCTTTAAGTCACGAGGTGTACCTTGAAATCCGTTTTATTGGCCTTTGGCATCGCCATCGGCCTGGGCGCTGGCATGCCCTTTGCCAACGCCCAATATGTGACGTTGTCGCAAGCTGTTGATGCGGCTTGGCAGCGCACCACCGACTCACAGGAGTCATCTGGCCAGGTCCGTCGTGCAGGTGCTGAGCTGGAGGTCGCCAGGTCCTTCTGGTCAGCCGCTCCCACACTTGAGATTGGCCACCGAGACGACCGGCTGCAATCGAACCGCGGAGCGAAGGAGACCGAACTCGGCATAGCGCTTCCGTTGTGGAGGCCTGGACAGCGCGGCGCCCGCCTGGACGCAGCGCAGGCAGACCGAGATGCCGCAGAAGCATCCATAGCAGCGGGCCGATTGCGTACGGCAGGCGCCGTACGCGAGGCAGCATGGAACATCGCAATCCAGCGAGCCGAGCTAGAGGTATCCAAGGCACGGCAGTCAGCCTTGCGGTCCCTCAGTGCGGACGTTGGGAGAAGAGTCGACGCAGGAGAGTTGGCTCGGGCCGATGGCTTGGCGGCGCGAGCAGAGATGCTAGGAGCGCAAGCTGCTGTTCTGGCCGCAGAGCAGCAACTCCAGGCTGCAACCCAGGAGTGGTCAGTGCTAACAGGCTTGACCGCAATACCGGAACCGACGCTTGAGCCTGATGTCATCGGTCCGGAAGAGCATCCAGCCTTGCGCTTCGCCCGGTTGCATGTCGAAGCGGCGCAACGCCGCCTGAAGGCAGTGTCTGCGTCGTCGACGGCATCACCGGAGCTCATTGCCCGAGTCCGTCAAGACACCTCCGGCCGAGCCGAGGCCAGCAGCCATTCGTTTGGACTGGCCGTGCGCATTCCCCTCGGAGCATCCAAACGCAACGCGCCATTGGTCGAAGCGGCAATGACAGCGCTCAATGTCGCTGAGGCGGCCGAGCGCCAGTTCAAGGACCGGCAACAGGCGGCACTGACAACGGCAAGGTTGACCGAGGCCAACGCACAACGACAACTGAAAGACGACCGCAAGCGGGCGGCCCTGTTGTCTGAGCGGGCCCAACTGATGGAGCGGGCATTCGCGGCTGGTGAAGGCGCGCTGCCTGAGACGCTGAGGGCCCTGTCCGCAGCGCAGGACGCTGCCGCAGCAGCCAAGCGCCAGGAGGCGGCGGTTGGTCTTGCCCGTGCCAAGGTATTGCAAGCGCTAGGAGTTACCCCATGAATTTCAAAAAACACTGCATGGGGTACGTTGCTGCAGCCCTGTTTGCATTCGCCGATGTCAGTCTCGCGGCCCCTGGTGCCCATGGTCCCAATGGCGAGCATCTTGACGGGCCCGCTACTCAGGTCCAGGGCAGCAGCGCTCCGCGCCTGGAGACACGCTCCGAGTCGTTCGAAATGGTTGGGCGTCTCAGCGTTAGCGAATTCTCTATGTTCATCAATCGGTATGAGACCAACGAGCCCGTGCTGAATGCGCAGGTGGAACTGGAGCTGGGCAACCTCAAGGCCACCGCGCCATTCCATGCAGACCAAGGGGACTATGCAGTCGCTGACGAGGCCTTCCTCAAAGCGCTTGCCGCCCCTGGTGAGCACGCGATGGTCATCATGGTCACGGCAGGCAATGAGGCAGACCTGCTCGACGGAACGCTGGTTGTTCTGTCAGAAAGTGCCGAACACGGCCACGGTCACCACATGTCAAACGCCATCAAGGCTGCCATCGTTGCAGGCCTGGCACTTTTGTTCTTGATTGGCTGGGCAGTCATGCGTCGGAAAGCTACCGCCAAGAAGGCTGGAGTTTCCCAATGAAGTACTTCCTTTCAGCTCTCATGGTCGCACTGTGCGCCTCCGTTCACGCCGCTCCTGGTGCGCATGGCCCCAATGGCGAGCATCTTGACGGCCCCTCCGTCCCCACAACGTCCAATAGCCTGAGCCGATTGCCTGACGGTAGCGTCAACGTACCGATGCTCGCCCAACGACGATTGGCGATTCGGACCACGTTCATCACCGAGCAGGATGCCGGCGTGACGGTGCAACTGCCTGCTCGCATTGTCATGGACCCCAATGCAGGTGGTCGAGTGCAGACGGCGCTGGGCGGCCGCATTGAGGCAGGTCCCAGAGGGTTGCCTGTCGCGGGGCAAGCGGTACGCAAAGGAGATGTCCTCGCCGTTGTCGCGCACCAGCCAGACCCCATCGCACTGGCGAACCAGCATGCAGCCTTGGCAGAGCTCCGCAGCGGCCTGGAATTGGCTCGCCAACGAGTCAAACGGCTTGAAGGCCTCGAAGGGTCTGTACCTCGCAAAGACATTGACGCAGCTCGAGCGGAACGCTCAGGTCTGGAAGCTCGGTCATCCGCAGTGGGGGCCAGCCTGAGCACACGGGAGAGGTTGGTGGCTCCGATAACCGGAGTGATCTCCCGCGCGGATGCCGTGGCAGGACAGTTCATTGAGCCACGCGATGTGGTGTATGAGATTGTTGACCCGGGCCGTGTACTGGTGGAGGCATCGACAGCCGATGCAGCGCTGGCGGGCAAGCTGTCCTCCGCCTCCTTGTCAGGCATTCCAGATGCCGAACTCCAACTCATTGGAGCCGCGCGCGCCTTGCGCGATGGCGTGTTGCCACTCACGTTCCGATTGAGCTCCAAGCAGGCGCTTGCCGTGGCTGTGGGTCAGCCGGTCACAGTGCTGGCCACCCGCAAAGACACGACCAAGGGCTATGTCCTGCCGGCGCAAGCTGTTACCCGGAACGCTGCGAATGAGCCCGTCGTTTGGATTAAGTCCGGAGCCGAGCGGTACATACCGCAGCCAGTGCAGTTTCGCCCCTTGGATGCCCAGCGCGTGGTGGTCACGCAAGGTCTGGGCAGCGACAACCGGGTCGTGGTCCAGGGTGCACCGCTGATTGCACAAATCCGCTGAGCCCAGGAGACACACTCATGTTCAACTGGGTCGTTAGAAATAGCCTCCACAACCGGCTGTTCGTACTGGTCTTTGCGGCCATTTTGCTGGTCTATGGAGCCATTACCGCTTGGCGCACGCCGGTGGATGTGTTCCCGGACCTCAATAAGCCGCTTGTCACCGTCCTCACCGAGGCCGGCGGCATGGCCCCTGAAGAAGTGGAGCAACTCGTCACCTTTCCGTTGGAGACGGCGCTCAACGGGATGCCCGGCGTGACACGGGTTCGCTCCATGTCCGGAGTGGGTCTGTCCATCGTCTACGCAGAGTTCGACTGGGGCACCGACGTATACCGCAACCGACAGTTGGTATCGGAGAGACTTTCACTCGCTCGCGAGCGACTCCCTGCCGACGTCAATCCGATGATGGGGCCAGTCTCATCCATCATGGGCGAAATCATGCTGCTCGCGCTTCCGCTGCAGGGCACTGAGGGAGGAACGGCCACGCCGATGGAGGCACGGGAGTACGCCGACTTTGTGCTGCGACCACGGCTGTTGTCGATTCCTGGCATCTCACAGGTGATCCCCATCGGGGGCGATGTACGTCAGCTCCGGGTCGAGCCCGACACCGCAAGGATGGCGCAGTTTGGAGTGTCGCTCACGGAGGTCGAGGACGCCTTGCGCGGGTTCTCGTCCAATGCGGGGGGCGGCTTTATCGACCTGAACAGTCGTGAGTTCCTCATTCGGCATGTAGGACGAACGAACCGTGTTGAAGACTTGCAGGGCATTGCTGTTGCATGGAGAAACGGTCGCTCCATTCTCTTGGAGCAGGTTGCACAGGTCTCCTTTGCCGCTGGTATGAAACGTGGTGATGGCGGCTACAACGGCGCGCCTGCTGTGGTCGTCAGTGTGCAAAAGCAACCTGCGGGCGACACAGTCGTTCTGACGCAAGCCATCGAGTCGGCTTTGGAAGAGCTCAAGCAAGGCCGCCCAGCTGGCCTGCAAGAGCCGCGTGTGTTGTTCAAGCAGGCGGATTTCATCAAGGCGTCCGTGGGGAACGTCAGTGAAGCGCTCCGTGACGGCGCCATCATGGTAGCCATCGTGCTCTTTGCGTTCCTGCTATCAGCGCGGACCACACTTATCTCCCTCGTCGCCATCCCGCTCTCGCTGGCGGTGACGGCGGTAGTCTTCAAGCTGCTCGGACAGTCCATCAATGTGATGACATTGGGAGGCCTGGCCATCGCCATTGGCGAGCTGGTCGACGATGCTGTCGTGGACGTGGAAAACATCCTGCGACGGCTGAAGCAGAACCGCCAGTTGCCCAGGCCACTGTCGACCATGGAGGTGGTACGCCACGCCAGTATCGAAGTGCGCTCAGGCATCGTTTACGCCACCATCATCGTGTGTCTGGTGTTCGTTCCTCTGTTCGCTCTTCCCGGCATCGAAGGGCGGCTCTTCACACCGCTGGGCATTGCCTACATCGTCTCCATCCTGGCATCGATGCTGGTGTCCATGACCGTCACGCCGGTGATGAGCTCCTACCTGCTGCCAAAGATGCGCCGTATTGACCATGGTGACAGCACATTGGTCACGCATTTGAAGCGCTGGGATGAGGCGCTGCTGAGCTGGTCCTTTCCGCGCACCAAGATACTGCTTTGCGCGGCAGCTTTGGCCGTTGCCGGTGCAGCAGCGAGCGTGCCATTCTTCCCGAGGGCGTTTCTGCCGGCTTTCAACGAAGGCTCCCTGGTTCTCGGAATGGTCTTCAACCCCGGGACATCACTGGCAGAGGCTAACCGGATGGGCTCACTGGCTGAAACACTCATCAAGGAGGTTCCAGAGGTAACGCAGGTGGGGCGTCGTACCGGACGTGCGGAGCTGGACGAGCATGCGGAGGGTGTGCACTCTGCAGAAATCGATGTCGACCTTCGCCGTAGTCAGCGGGACCGAGAAGCCATCATGGCTGACATCCGCGGCAAGCTTTCCGTCTTGCCCGCGCAAGTTGCCGTTGGCCAGCCCATCTCACACCGGTTGGACCATCTCTTGTCGGGCGTTCGCGCGCAGATTGCAGTCAAAGTTTTCGGTGACGACACTGACACCCTACGTGGTTTGGCGGAGCAACTACGCCTGGGGATGTCGACCATTCCTGGCGTGGTGGACTTGTCTGTTGAGAAACAGGTGCTTATTCCCCAAATCACGGTGCGCATCGACCAGCGCAAGGCAGCGCAGGCAGGCATCTCTCCCGGGGAAGCCGTCCGTATCCTCCAAGCCCTGACAGATGGAGCACACAGCGCGCAAATTGTCGATGGCGTAAAGCGGTACGAGTTGGTGCTGCGTTTGCCAGATGGGGCTCGAACGCCCCAGGACCTGGAGCGTACCCTCATCGATACTCCGTCGGGACGTATCCCTGTGTCTTCCATCGCGACGGTCGAGCAGAACGACGGCCCAAACCAGATTGGCAGGGAGAACGGGAGGCGCCGCATTGTTGTCTACGCGAACACGGATGGCAACGATATGAGCTCCATCGTGAGCAATATCCGGAGCGTGATTGGCGGGGTGACGCTGCCGGCTGGCGCGTTCATCAGCCTTGAGGGACAGTTCCAAGCTCAGGAGCAGGCCGCGCAACTGATTGCCAGTCTATCCGTGCTGTCCCTGTTGCTGGTGTTCCTGGTCCTGTACTCCCGGTACAAGTCTGTCACGCTGGCGGCCATCATCATGGCGAACATCCCCCTCGCCTTGATAGGCAGTGTGGTCGCCATGTGGATTGGAGACATCAGCCTCTCTGTTGCCTCAATGGTGGGCTTCATCACGCTGGCCGGCATCGCGACGCGCAACGGCATCCTCAAGGTCAGCCATTACATCAACCTCTGCAAGTTCGAGGGGGAGACGTTTGACCAGGCCATGGTTGTACGCGGCTCACTGGAACGATTGACTCCAGTCCTGATGACTGCGCTCGTTGCCGCGTTTGCTCTGACTCCTTTGCTGCTGTCTGCCGACGCACCCGGCAAGGAAATTCTGCACCCAGTGGCTGTCGTCATCTTCGGCGGTTTGGTGAGTTCAACGCTACTCGACACATTGATGACACCGCTGATGTACCTGCGGTTCGGTCGCAAGGCGACAGAGCGTCTCATCACCGACCAACCGGAAGAATCTCACGACGTTCAACACGCGTACTGACGCGTGCACTCAGATAGGCGACACCGCAGCCTCAACTTGCGGTCAACTTGAAACTTGGAGATGGAAATGATGAATCGTAAAACTGCCCTGGCCGTCATGCTCGGCTTGTCTGCGTTGGCCTTCAATGCTTCCGCCCATGGCCCTAGCAAGGCCCAATATGGAGGCGTGGTTCAGACCGCTAGCGACCTGTCGTTTGAGCTTGCGAACGAAGGCGATAAGGCTGCGCTGTACATCGTGGACCACGATGCGCCTGCAGACGCCAGCAAAATGAGTGGCAAGCTGGCCATTCTGAATGGCACCGAGAAGAGCGAGGTCGAACTCAAACCGGTCGGGGGCAACAAGCTCGAGGCTACGACGAAGTTGGTGTCTGGTGCTCGCGTCGTTGCGACGGTGACCACGGCTGAAGGCAAGGTCATCACGGTCCGATTCAAAGCCAAGTAAGCTGGGCGCATCGGGGCAGAAGTCCACAGCCCGAAATCAGTTTTTTTGCACTTCTGTGCCAGATGCGTTTCTAGGGGAGTCTTGCAAGGAGCGGACAAGACCATTGAGCGAGCCAACTATCCAGGCATACCGCCAGAATTTCCCATCAGCGAGATGACTTCCGCAGTTGCCGGTGCTCGCCCCAAGCTAGGCCTGATCGAGGAAGGCGGGAAGTTCTATACACCCGGCACCTCACCCTCTGAGGTGTTGAATGCTTTCGAGGTTTGTAAAGATCTCATCGCGCAGATGGTTCCATACTGCAAACGCAAGCTCGCTCAGGCCGTAGCAGAGCCTGAGGGTGTTTGAGGCGTTTGTTTCCATGGGGCGCCTCAGGCCAGTTCCAGCTCAGTCTGCAGATTTTGCGACGTCGCGGGCCTGCCGTGAAGAGCTTGGCTCATCACGTGCAGTAAAGGTCCATCATTTGCGACATTGGCGAAGAACTGTGGTGGGTGAAAGCCTCCCGACACGTCGCGCAGCTTGCTCAGCGGGATGGGGGACGTGAGCTCAGTAGGCTCACTCAGGCCCAATGCAAAGGCTTTCGAAATACCTGAAAAGTATTCGAAAAATTCTTGGCGCTTGAGGCCCGATACGGTGCCAAATCGCCTCCACAGTGTGCTGGGGGCGAGCGTGTGCAGGCCTGTGACAGTGGCGCAGCCGACGATGCTGCCGACCGGCATCTTTACGTAGAACCAGACCGTTGATCCAAGGGCTACGTGCATAGGCCGACGACGGAGCTCAACGGTTTTGGTGCCCTGCAGAATCCTGTTCGCATGCCGTTCTTCAAGAGAGATCAGGAAGTTATGCGGGGCGTTCATGCGGAAATCCTTCGAGGAGAATGTTTTCGATCTGCTCGGATGTGAGCGATCGACTTGTCAGCAGTTGGGTAGGCTCGCCACAACCGAGCCTCTTAAGGCGCGCCAGCGGCACAGGGTTTGGCAGTTTTCTAAGGTTGCTGAAGGCCACGACGGCCTTGATTTTTGACTTGCCGATGGTTGATAGATCGACTTCCTCAAGCGCCGATCGGTCCAAGTCCCCTTTGTCGACCATCCCCTCAGCACTCAGGTAAGCGTTTGTCACCCGTGCAACAGCCACCACGGCTTTGAGTCCTTTGTGGCGCCCAGATTCGTAGAAGAACATCAAGCTCCCACGTCGGAACGCCTTTAGGGTCTGCGGCGAACTCAAATAGTGGCGTTGCTGGTAGAGCAGAGCTTTGGCGCTCGGCAGCAGCTGCATCTGATCTAGGTGATCCAGCAAATGTTCTGCATAGTCTCGCAGGATAGGCACGAGCACCCCAGGTCGGCCAGGCATGCAAATCAGCGCTGGCGAGAGCAAAGTTTCCAAAGCGAAAGCTGTCAGCTGGGTGCGTTGACCATCGGGCCGAGTGAGTTCGATGTATTGGTCTGGATCTCGGAAAATCGGCATCGACGTTGGCAGGCCGATTTCGCTCGCGCTTTGAAGTTTCGAGCGGTGTGTAGACCAGTTCTGGGCAAGGACCACGCTGTAGAGCGATACCTTGTGCAGCTCCTGCGCCTTGTTCGTGCCGGTGAAGCCGATCTCAAGTGCAACCTCCCTGACAGACGCCTGCTGGGGAGCGAGGTTCAGCCGAATGCGTTGAACCTCTTTTTCAGCCCTTCCCATCAAGTGAACGAGCATCAGGCGTGCTGCGTCATGTGCGCACGTAACCCGTTCATCGACCGCGAGGTAGGCATCGCAAGTGCCTCCTCTGAGACCACTGGGCCACATCAGATACCCAATAGTTTGATCCTCTTGCACAACGATGTAGCGATGGCGGGCCCGGCTGTTGCCATCATCTGCAGCCCAGGCAGTGGACTGATCAACCAGAGCTACGCCCAGGCGCGCAAGGAGTTCGCGGACCGCAACCTCGTTGCCACAGGTGAGCTCCTTCAGCTCCAGCGTGTCACGTGTGCTGGCTGTGATGGCGCCAAGCTCCGGGTCAATCTCCCCCAAAATCTGAAACGCAGATGGGGAGAGCACTTCGATTCCATACCGCAGGCGAAGCATGGCCGATGCATCGCGAATGGAACCATCGCTGGTCACCAACCCTGCTAACTTGTGATGTATCACTGTGCCAAGGTGCCGCAGGTCAGAGAGGTCGTTTGCTGTCAGGGCACCTGCTGCGAAACGCTCCGCAAAAATAACGGGAGCAAGTTCGTTGGTGAGCTGCGTCATGACATCGCCAGGGGGCACTGCGAACTTCGGGAAAACTTGTCCTAGACCCTGCATGGGGTCGGTCTTTCCGCTTGTTGCCGACCGCTTGAGCTCTGTATCAAACTCGGTGCTCAATGCGAGGCGGCACACGCCCAAGCGCTCTAGCGCAAACAGGTCGACAACATCCTGATGCCGTGCTCTGCGCGGACCCAGGTCGAACATGACGTTAAGGTCCAGCAGATAGAGTTTGGTGGCTGCAGAGGGCTCGACAGCAAGGCCCAGAGGATCTCGATGGTTCAGTCCACTGGGCGCAAAAAGCTGCTGGGTCGGTAGTTCGTGGCTGCGCACCACCAGCGTCCGGCCCCTTGTCTTCCCTCCTGGCGTGGTGCGATATGCATAGAACTCCTGGCTTTGCCAAAACTCCTGGGAGGAGCGAAGGTCTTCAGCGACCCGAGCATCAATGGCGATGTAGTTCAACGCGCTCAAATGTGCCTTGAGCGAGTCGAGCATTGTCTTTGCGACGTTGTGGCGGCGGCACCTCGAATCGACATGGATCTGCATGACGTAGCCCCGCGGAAACCGCGTAGCAAACAGAAGGTGCCCCGCATAACGTGCCTCATTAGCTTGGCGAGCAACCGCCACGATAAGCCGTTCACCGGTTGCAGCTTCGTTGTAGACCTTGAACGGGAACCAACCCAACGCATCACGGACAGTTTCAGCGGCCTCAACCACCTGAGCAACATATGGCAGGACATCTTGGCGTTTCGAAAGTAAGTCGATCGTGAGCTTTTGGGTTTCCATGCAGTCAACGCTCCACCTTTTTAAGTCGATGGGCAGGACTGTATCAAAGCTGTTACGTATGAAAGCCGCCAGTAGAGCAAGGGGCGCTAAGCTGCAATGAATCAAAGTCGGGAGGCGATAGATGCGCTTGCCTTTAGAAGCTCTCACCTTATGCTTGCATGTGGGTACCTCCAACGCCTGATTGAGACCGCGCTGGCGGCCTGTCACGCATACAGATCCCGGAGAGGGTTTTGGTATGGGTGATGCTTCCATAGAGGTAACTGTATATAAATACAGTACATTGGTCAAGTCCGAAGAGCATCAAGCTGGTGCAGAGCTCCCGCTTAAAGGCGGCGCGACCGGGACAGGGGCGCCCCATCGCCAAGCCGAAGACCTCATTGCTGTGTTGCGGGAGCTTCATCAGGACGGCGAGCTCTCGAGCTTGGTTGCCGATGGAGCGATGCACACCAAACCCAGCCCCTAGACTCTGCCGCTACGAAGGCGTTCTTCTGCGGAGCGGGAGCGGGGTTGAACGGGCATGGCCCCTATGCCTCTACCTGAAGGACGTGCTCACGCGCCTGCCCACACACGTGCCAGCCGGACCGAAGAATTGCTGCTGTATCGCTGGCAGGCTGAGGGCGCCGCCTGATCAATGCCTGTGTTGCCTGCGACGGTCAACATGGGATTGCCGCGCTGTTACCATAGACCTGCTCCGTGCGTAGGCTATAGTGCTTGTTACGAATTCGCTCGCAGATCTTATTCAACAACTACGTGGTGCGTAACATAGGAGATGCGGTGGGTTTTATGGCTGCGTTTGGTACTGTATTTTCATTCAGCACACCTGCAACAAGGCCAGGCTACAAGCCGCTTGCTGCTTCTTTTAAGTGCCGATTTAGATCGCAAGCATCAGATATGATCTGCGTTTTTTGCGATCCATAATCCGTTATGCCGCAGGATAAATTCATGACTGGCCTAAGCATTCTCTTCGCCTCAAAAGATGGCGGCTCAATCACGGCAGACGATGCAAGGATCATCGATTCAGCCCTCTCGGAAGTTTGCTCATCAGGCATTCCGGATGACCAGGTCGAGAATGTAGTGGGTTACCTAGATACGAATTTGTTGTATAACAGCGCAGCAATGCCAGCCCACCAGGTGGCTGCGCTTGATGCCTTGAGGGCAAATCTTGAGGCTCGTCGTTGAAGCGGCTTCACTCAAGCGTTAGGTACTCGAGATCAGATCGGCGACACCGCAAACAGGAGGTGGATGCAAGATGACCAAATATGCAGGCGCGCAAGACACTTATCGCGAACTCGTCGAAGAATCAAATGAGAGTTGGCTTTTGGGTCTCGTAGCTTTTGCTGTCGTTGAAGAGCAGCGCGTTGAATGGATGCGACACTACGAGAAGAGCCACGGCGCTCTGCCGACTGCGGATCAGGTTCATGGCTGGTACGAGCAGCAACCACCGGGCGCCCTGTTGCGTGCAAAGGGTACTGCAGAGAATGCCTTGCTTGCATACTCAGAACAGGTTTCCGCCGAGTTAGATGCGGAGTATCGGAAAGAAATCGAAAACGGAATCGTGGTCGGCGAGATCAAAGAGCTGAAGCAGTTCTGGCCGCAGTTCGGAGTAAACGTGGCGGGCGGTCTTACTAGCGCACTATTGTTTGCAGCCATCCTCACCGTGGTCGCATTCCTGGTGTTCAATGACACATCTCCAGTCGAAATGGTGAAGAAGTCAAATCAATCTTCCGTAGGAGTGGAACATGGCAATTAGGCCCGAAGTCACCGGCAAGCGTGCCGCTACGGCCGCTTCCAAAGTGCTACGAAGCAGCGATTCAAGTAAATCTGCGAAATCCGCTGCCGGATCTGCCTTGTCTCAGCACAAAGCACCACCAAAGGTCACATCCACAAAGGCAGCGACTGCCGCATCTGCCGCGTTGCGTAGCGCGGGATCAAGCAAGTCGACAAAGACTGCTGCGGGTTCGGCACTGACACAACGTGCAATTCAAAAGAAGTAGGCGGGGCACATTGAGCGGCGTGGCACGGGCACCTTGTCCTTCCATTAAGACTGGCTAACACCACCGATCCACGAAGCGTGTGCAGATGATCGCTGCCGCCAATTTCAGCAGTGCTTCGTGGACAACCAGCCCTGCCAAGTAGAGACGTACGTGAAGTCGCTGACCCATAGCTGGTTGGGCCGCTCGACAAGAAACTGCCGGTTCATCCGGCCCAGTGGGCATGGGGCCTTGGCATCGCCGATGGTGGTACGCACGACCTTGCCGCGCGTCACGCCGCGCAGTCCCATGCTGCGCATCAACCGCTCGACTGTGCAGCGGGCCACGACGACGCCTTCGCGTGCCATCTGTCGCCACACCTTATCGGCACCTTAGACCTGCATGTTGGCCCGCCAGACGCGCTGAATTTGCGGCATCAGCAGTAGTTCTTCGCGTTTGGCTCGGGCACAGCGCCTGTGGGGCTCGCGCAGCAGCGCGGCATGCCGCCGATATGCCGACGGAGCAACCTGCAGAACCTTGCAGAGCGGCTTGACCCCGAAGGCGTGGCGGTGCTGGTCGATGAAAGCCTTTACGACTTCAGTCGGCGTAGGGGGCTTGCCAGTCGAGCTCCGCCTGGGCGAAAAACGTTCAATATCTCGTTGGCCCCGCGTAGTTCCTTGTTCTCACGCTCCAGTTCCCTCATCCGCTGCGTCTCGCCGGTCGTGATGCCTTCACGCGCGCCGGCATCGACCTCGGCGCGCTTGACCCATTCGTTCAGGGTCTGCGGCACGCAGCCAATCTTGAGAGCGATGGACTCGATGGTCGCTCACAGCGACGGGTATTCCCCACGGTGCTCCCGAACCATCCTCCCCGGACGCTCACGGACCTCGGGCGAGAACTTGTTCGATTTGCTCGTGGCTCAATCCTCTCAGAGTGTTGAGCATCTGCGAAAACCGGGGCGGTTCAGTTCTTTGCTTACCGGTCGTCGTGCTATGAGGGCATTGAGCATAACCACTCTGACGGACCCTCTGGGGCAGTGGTGTTAGCCACTCTTAGTTGAGCGCGCGACTAACCATGTTCAGCTCGCTTCGGGATGTTGCGCCACGAAGAGGTCGGTCGTATTCGTAGTGAGCGGTTTGGTGCCGCTCACCGGCTTGACCAAGACAACTATTCCTTCGCTGGAGAGGCGGGTCTGCGTAGGATCAATCCATAATCCTCGCGCAGTTCACGATCAACTAGGTGGAATCGTTCCAACCCCAGGCCTGTCCAATGAGTCTCTTCGATATGTTCCAGCACGATGATTTGAAAGCCTCCATGCGCGTCCATTTCCTTGACGAAGCCGTTGAGTTCGCTTAGCACGACGTCAAGGCTGACGATATCGTCGGTCGGCTTTCCGTCGGTCCAATACGGCGTACTGGGTTGGTCCAGCACCAAGAACGATGGCATCCAGGGTACGCGCTGAAGCTTGGCGATCTCGTGCAGTGCAAGAAAATAGGCGACATGTAGGTAGAGGTAGTTCGACGCACTGCCAATGTCCGGCATTTTCTCTGTCTGCGAGAGATCCGGGGAGTACAGGGTGATCAGGCGTTCCCGCTCGGCAAGATGCGCGAAAAAGCCCTCGTAACCCTTGAGTTTCAGCCGCGTCAAACGTGCGTTGATGCGTCGGTTGAGTTCTTCCTTGGTGTGGGCAGTCTTCTGCAGGTTAGCGTCGACTGCTTCCTGCAGTTCTCGGATCGGCGCATCGAGGTCGTCGTTGATAACTGGTTGGCGCAAGTCGTCGCGTCTGGCGTAGAGCTCAAGCTTCGACTCGAGCCGGCCAAGATACCGATGGTAGGTCTGCGGACTCCGGCGCATCGCCTGACTTTGCTGTAATTCCGCCTGTCTAGCACGTAGATCGACGATGCGCCTTTCGTTATCATCGATCAGCGTTTGCACCTCCTTGAGAAAGGGGAAGGTGTCGCGGCTGCGGATAGTTCGCTGAATATCGTTCAGTTCCCTCTGAAGGCGCGAAACCACCTGATGGGCCAGGAACGACGGAAACACCTGCTCTAAATCGGCGTCGAATATGCTGGCCGGTTTAAGCGCATCGGCCATGTTCCGGAGCGCACCTTTATGGTGGTCTCCGTTTTCGACGAAAGCCACCAACCGGCGGTTCTTCGTGCGTAGCTCAAAAATCTCGGCCTCAATTCGATCTTCTTCATAGAGTTGTGCTGGCAAGATATCGGCCATGTCGAGCGCTAGCCGGAGTGCATTGATCTGTTCCGTAGGCGTATCCGGGAAGTTGTCGACTAGGCCAAAAGACATGGCTTCCCGGCCGAGCTGCTCAAGCTCGTCGGAGAACGCGTGGACCGCCTTGTCATAAATCCCCTGCTTTCTCGCTTGCGCGGCCTTCTTGCGTTCGAGGTCAGCCAGTTGACTGCGCGCGAGCGCTGTCTTGACGTTCTCTGCACCGATGGCCATGCGAAAAGTCCGTTCGATCCCTTCCTGGTATCGGCCATCACTTGGACGAATGTACAGATAATCTGGGGCGATGATGGTCGTCTGATCCTGATAACAATGCGCCAGGAAGTTGCGAAACGAGACCTTCTGACCAGCCTGTATGAACTTGCCGCCGTAAGGAACCTTCAACTCGGGATCGATCCCGAAAGCCTTGTTGAGGACCCGCTTGAGGTTATCGATACGGATATTCGGTGTCGGCCGCTCTGGGATGATTCCATCCTCACTGAAGTAGGCGCGATCTCTGTCCTGTTGCGCCTCCGAAGGGCGGGCGATGACCAGTTCCTTGCCGTCGATGGTAAGCCTGATGCCATACCAGTCGACCTTGGAATCGATATTGGTCTTGGATATACCCTTGGTTTCACTGGCCAGCAGGCAATAATCGATGATGAACAGGATGGACGATTTTCCCTTGCCCGCATCACCGGTAATTACGTTGACGTGGTTGTGTCGAAATTCCAGATTTCTGAACTGCTGGTCTTTCTGCCAAAGGAGAATGTTCGATATCTGAATGTTGCTCACAGCGCTATCCGAAAGGTTTGATACAGATCAACGGCTGGCTCCCGCAATAGTGTGGCCAGGTGCGGACCGGCGCCCATGATGTCACTGGCAGTCTTGCCGACGCGTGCCGGCTTGTTATCGTCGAAAAAGACTTTCTCAAGCACAATTTCACTGTTAACCAGCTGGGTCATGCCCATCTCGCAGGCAAGCAATATAGTGTTGAGTGAGGTCAGAGACAGATCGCTGAAGCGTGCGCTGACGGTGGTGAAAGCTTCGGGGTGCGACAGGATTAGATCCTTGCAACTCACGATGGCGCTGCGCTGATCCTTGAGTATTTTGCGAATGCTGCGGTCGAACAGGAGAGGCAAGACGAGGAACGCTTTGGAGAGCGGGAGTCGCCTGTCTGGTGCGTACTGCAGAGCTGTCTGCAGTGCAACTGCACCGAGCAATTCGTTGGTGGACAGGGTACTCATGATTTGAATTTCGCCTCCCAGTCCTTCGTCCAGCCGATTCTCGGCTGATCCGACAGGCTAATGAACTTGCCACGGCTCATGGCGATCGGCAGCGAATTTTTATTGGCAGTCAGCGACTCCTTGATGGTTTGCTTGTAGCAGGCATAAGCCGCTTGGCGGTGTGCTGCCTCGTCGGCATGCGCATCGCGGTGAGTATCCCGATGGATCTCTGTCCAGATACCGTGCGCGCTGTTTTCCAGCCGAAGATTTTCAACTTGCCCAAAAAGTCCGCGGTCGCACAGTTCCTCGATGAAGTCTTCGGCGACCTTCATCTCAATGCCGCGATCGATGATTTCTTCGGATGCGATATTGAGCGCGGCAAGCTGCGCCTGGAACTTACTGTTCAAGAAGGACAGTTCTTGCGGACGGCGATAAGAATAATGGCGATCCACAAACTCCTCAAAATTTGCTTCGTCAGTCCTCGCGGCCGTCAGAATCAGCCTGAATCCCATCCGTTTTCGGAAATCATCGAAGGAAATGCTAACCTTCTCGTTGGCACAGATGGTCTTGAACTTGTACTCCTTGAAAGCCCCGATCAAGGCTTGGCGGGTCGCTAGGAGCCGGCTATCCGGCACTGAGAGGTAGGTCAGGAGCGAGTCGATTCGTGCGAGGATCCCGCTGTTGTCCGCATGGAACTCGAAGCGTTCGAAAAGAAAGCACAGGTCGACATCGGATGCTTGCGCCAGTGCCCTGGCGTAGCCCGCGATTGGATTGGGAGATGCCTCGGGGGCTTTCTGCGCGTCTGTAGCAGCGATGTCATGGTGTGTCTCACGAATATGCGTGATGATCGCTTCGATGTCTTTTTTGGGTGCCTTGAGCAGACTGATAAGTGTCTGGCTGTTCAACGCCTTATTCGTATATATTCGAAAACCGACCTCGCCGTGCTGCGGCAGTTCGGGTAACGCTTTAAGCCAGTTGGCGAGCGTTTTCCACAGGTCGCAGTCACGATCAGTGATGTTGCCTCCGGACAGGCTATGCTTGACCTGATACAGGAGGAACTTGCTGGATATCGTCTCGAGGTGGATGTCATCTAAGACTTCGAGCCCCAGTGATTCGCCAGGCTTGAGTTCCAGGAGTTTTTCGATAAACACTAGATCCTGGAATTCAAAGCCGAGTGAGGTTTTGTCTGCCGAAACTGCGTCTAGATGGCCCATATTTGTTATATCGTTGTACAGCAATTTTAATGAATGATGCCCATGCTGCGAACGCAGGCGCAATATCGCATGATCGATCATAACGTCCGGATCGACGCGTGGCTATGCATGATGACCACAGGTACCGTCCAGGCGTGCATTAGCCCCTCAGTGTCCGCTTCCCGTCGTGAAGCCGCCGCCTGGATGACCAGTTAGCGGTGGAATCAATCGGCCGCTCCTGGCTGCGAATTCAACCGGTCGATGCAACACAATGACTGCACCTGGCGCAAGGAGTGCTGGCCATGCAGCAAAGACCTCGGATCTACTACACCGAAGTACAGAAAGCGATGATGTGGGATCGCTGGAGCAAGGGCGATACCCTGCACCAGATCGGCAAGCTGTTCGATCGACCACATACCTCCATTCAGAACATCCTGGCCGCAACCGGCGGAATCCGCTCGCCAGCGCGCCATCGGTCCCGATTGGCACTGACCCTCACTCAGCGCGAGGAGATCTCGCGAGCTCTGGCAGTGGGCGAATCCATTCACTGCGTGGCTGCACGCTTGGGTCGAGCCGCATCCACCGTCAGCCGTGAGCTTCACCGCAACGGTGGCAAGACTTGCTACAGGGCTGCTCGGGCCGACGAAGCTGCCTGGGAGCGTGCACACCGCCACAAGCCTTGCAAGCTGGCGAGCAATCCAGCCCTGGCACAGATCGTAGCGGGCAAACTGCAGCATCAATGGTCGCCGGAACAGATCGCAGGATGGCTTAAACAGACTTACCCGGGGGAAAGGGACTTGCAGCTGTCGCATGAAGCCATCTATCGCACGCTCTTTGTCCAGACGCGGGGTGCCTTGAAGAAGGAACTTCTCGAGCATCTGCGGCGCACCAGAGGCATGCGTCGTTCACGGCACTACACGCAGAAGACCAGCATTCATGGCCGAATCGTCGATGCCGTTCCCATCGCTGAACGCCCAGCCTGCATTGAGGACCGAGCCGTGCCGGGGCATTGGGAGGGAGACTTGCTGTTCGGCGATGCCCATAGCCAGATCGCGACCTTGGTGGAGCGACACACGCGTTATGTGATGCTGATCAAGCTGGTGGACAAAGACTCGTACACCGTGGCTGCGGCCCTGGCCAGGCATGCCAGGAGCCTGCCGCATGAGCTCTACCGCTCCTTGACTTGGGATCGCGGCTCGGAAATGGCAGGGCACAAGCGCTTCACGTTGGCGACCGACATCCAGGTCTACTTCTGTGACCCGCACCATCCATGGCAGCGGGGTACCAACGAGAACACGAACGGGTTGCTCAGGCAGTACCTCCCCAAAGGGCTTGATCTGTCAGGCTACTCGCAGGAAGGACTGGATGCGATTGCAAGGCAATTGAACCAACGTCCCAGGAAGACACTGGGGTTCAGCACACCTGCTGAAATGTTTGATGAGTGTGTTGCGTTGACCGGTTGAATCCACCGCCGTCAGCAGTCTTTCGCCCCAAAGCCGCTACCGGCGGCCCCAGAACTGATTTCGGACACTCAGCCTAAGGCTTCAACGACTGCTGCGGATTACAGTGCGGACTGAAGATTTGTTTGGCGCGAGGGACTGCTGCCAACTAGGCGAACGGCAACGGCCGCCCGGGTTCAGCCTTGGATCAGCAGATGGCGCACCGATGCCATCGCGTCGTCCCAGGCCTCTGTAACCGCGGCCAGCACTCGCGCATCCGCCTCGCCATCGTGCTTGACGCAAAACCAGTCATGATTGCGCACATTGATTCGCTCCCGATAGCCTTTCCCCAGACCCCACTGGCTGCTGCAATCGCGCCAGAAGTCGGAGTCCCCTCGCATCTCGTCGGCGTGCACACTTTCGCCGACCAGTTGGGCCTTGCGGATCACTGCGTCAAAGCCGGCCTCCACGGACCTGATGGTCTGATGCACGAGGCCGTGTGCGTCGGCGAACTGATCGTCCTGGAGCAGGTTGTTCGCAATCGCCCGAAACTCGTTTAGCTTCGGCTCTGTGAGAATTGCGGCGAGCCGGCGTGCGCCGTGACTCAATTGATGCCCGTAGTGCAGGTTCAACCAATCCCCGTCGCGCACGATGGCAGCGTAGACCGTCCGCGGATGGGCGGCCTCGACCGCCTTGACGAGGCTGTCATGCACGTGCCGCGTTGTGCTCTTGGGCAGCGCGGCATTGTTTTCGAGCCAAGTTTGCAGTCTGCGCGCTGCGGCCTGCATCGCCTCGCGGGCCTGGGCCCGTTCATGGTTTTCTAGCAGCGCCTGCGCTCCCGAAATGATCTCCTCCAAGGCGTCGCGCTGCCACTGCCGGACTACGCGGATACGCCTGCAGACGAAGCTGCGTAGATCCTCCGGGTCATCCTCCGATGCGTTGAAGAACTCGATCGGTATTGTGCCAACGCCGAGTTGCTGGAGACGATCTGCAGCCTCGAAGCCCTTGACCTCGCGACCTTCCGCCGCGTCCTGGACCAAGACGCCGTTTTCCTTGACCATCGTCGCCTCGCCCGGCCGCGGCAGCGCCAGGATCGCTGCGTGGCTCTCCAGGGTGCGTACCCCGGCCTCCCTAGCGCGCGTCAGCAGCTGCCGGACCGGCAGAGCTGGGGTTTCATCGAACCGGCTGCACAGCACGACGACTGTATGCGGGTCGTCAAAGTGCTGCTCAAGGTCGCGACGCTCCGCCAACTCATCGATGCCGCGCGTGTCGATCAGAGTGAGATCGACCTCACTCTCCTGCAGGATGGTCTGCGGTACGAATAGTTCAATGCGCCGGGGCAGCGTGAAATCCGAGTGGCGGCCGTTGTTGATGCGCTCGAACGCGTCCTGTAGCCACTCCAGCGGGTTTGTGCCGCTGTCGGCGCTGTGCCACATATCGCGCTCTGCGCGCCGGTGCAGCTCCATGCGCGAGAGGATTTCGACCGCGAGCGCCTTCGAGTCTGTCAGCGTTGCTGCCAGCGCCCGGGCTTCGTCGCTGGCGGGCACGACCGTGCCGTCCTGCTTCCGCTCCGCTCGGCGGCGGCGCAGGCCTGCCATATTGCGGATGGCGCGCTCAATCTCGCCGGACACGCCAGGTGAAGCGGATTCACTTTCGTCGTCATCCTGCGGCACCGGTTGCGTCGGTCGGAGCAGGAAACTCGCAAAGTCAGAAACGTGGCGGCGGATTTCGTCATCGCTGCAGGGCTCGACCATCAGGCCGTAGCCTGGACCCTGCCGGACGTGAACCTCGCAAAGCGTGATGCGCCCGGTGCCGGTCTCAAGCACCGCTTTTGGCAAGCCCTTTCCCGTCGAAATCTCGAGGCCCTGCGCACTGCAGATTGCTGTCGACTTGCCGACGGCGATGGTGCCGATGAAGGCGGCGCGGAAGCGTTTGTCGGCCACGCGCGCGGCGGCTGTTTTCAGCTCGTCCTGATAACGTACCAGGCGGCGCTCGAAGAACTGCTTGACGTCCGGCCGCTCGGCCAGGTCATGAACCTGTTGGGCCGTCTGCTCAGCGCTCCATAGGAGGTCGGCATCCGGGTCGCCGAGCGGAGGTTCAGAAAGGATCTTCCATTCACGGGCGAGCATTTCCTGTAGTTTGAGAGCTTCGGGAGTGCCGATGCCGTTGAGGATCGTAGCCAGCTCGTCGCCGCCGAGCGTGCGCTCACCGCTCTCGACGCGGGACAGTACGGCGGGGCTCCAGGTGAGCTTGCGTGCGAGTTCGGCTTGCTTCAGTCTCGCCTGCTCGCGCAGGGTGGCGATGTATTTTCCAACGGCGATGTCGCGTGTCATGGATGCCCTCCGAAATTGTTTGGAAATCATCCTGCAACATTGCTGCAATGTCAATGGCAACGTTTCTATGTCTTCGGGCTCGCATACATACATGCCGCCGGCTGCGCTCTGCGCCATGACTTGCGAGCGTAGAGCTGCCGCACCACTACCAGGTAAAGCCAAGCGCTATCGACGAGAACGAAAAGACTGACGTCAGTATTCGGTGAAGGAAGAATTCAAAACTTAGTGAAAAACTTCTGGTGAAGTTCAAAACTGAGCGATCCGGGAGTTCAAAACTATGCTGCTCGAGGTAAGCCAAGTGGTTGATCTACCTTGATTCAAGGTTCAAGCCTCGAAGAGACTCGACAATTACAGTTTTTCCAGCAGGCTTTCAATCTGCCGGCCCAGTTGCAGCAAGGCCGGGTGCAGCTCCTGCACGATGGTCGGCAAAGGCTCCGTGGTGGAGACGCTGCAGTTCAGTACATAGATGGCATCGGGTGTCACCAGCGGCGTGGCCAGCGCAACCACTTCCGGCTGCCACGATGCGGCGCAGAAGCCTTGGCTTTTCACGGACTTGATCGCCGCCTGGATCTGCTGCTCCAGCGCAGGCCATTGGGCGCCCCTCTTGAGCCTGAAGCTGTCGAGCAAGGCCTTGCGCCTGGCCGATGGCGCCGCTGCCAGGTAGGCGCGCCCCAGTGATGTCAGTTCCATGGGAACGCGCTGGCCCGAGACCACATGCCTGAGCACGATCCGGCGGTTGTAGCGGATGGATTCCAGGTAGACCATCTCGTCCCTGTCGGGACATGCCAGGCCCACGTTGATCCTGCGTGTCTCGGCGAGTGTGCGCATCAGGGGCGCCGCAATCGACAGCACCGTCGAGCCCGTGCGCATGGCGTGCGCCAGGCTCAGGACCGCCGGGGCCAGGCGAAAGGCCCGGCTCGGGTGGTCGGCCTGCAGCATGCCGCAGCCCACCAGGGTCTGCGTCAGCCGGGTGACCGTGGCCTTGGACAGGCCGGTGCGTTCCGCCAGGTCGCTGTTGCCCAGCAGTTCCGAGCCGGGCCTGAACGCACGGAGTATTTCGACGCCTCTTTCCAGGGAGCGGTTGCTCGGGGACTGTCCCGGCTTGTCATGGAGGATGGGGGATCGCCTGTTCGTCATGCTGCTGCCGCTGGTGGGAGGACGCGCTTGCCCCGGTGTCGAAAGCTGTGTTCTTCCTGCCCGGGTACGGGCGCCTGATGGAAGCCAAGTATTCCACCGAATGCAAGGGAAATGCAGCCGCAGGCTCTGGCGCGCCTGCTTTGGAATTTCACTGGTTGGAACATGGGGGGTCACAAGCGCGGTGCGTTTCCCTAAGCTTTCACAAGCCAGTCGCCAACGTCATCGCAACGCTGGCGCAGTGACCGGACCTCTGTCCATAGAACCAGGAGACACACCATGCCCAGTTTCGCCGCCCGCCGTTGTGCAAGGGCCATTGCGTTCATTGCCGTGCTCGCGACCGTCTGCAGCGCAGCATCTGCAGCCTTCCCGGAAAAGCCCGTGCGCCTCGTCGTGCCCTTTGCGCCAGGCGGTGGAACGGACCTGATCGCCCGCACGCTGGGGGCCGAGATGGCCAAGGACCTGGGCCAGCCCGTCATCGTGGACAACAAGCCCGGTGCCGGCACGATCATCGGCACCGACAACGTTGCCAAGAGTGCGCCGGACGGTTACTCCGTGGTCGTGGCTTCGTTCGCGCACGCCGTCAATCCGGCGTTGCAGGCCAAGCTGCCGTACGGGAGCAACAAGGCCTTTGCCCCGGTGATCCTGATCGGCCGCGGCCCCAACGTGCTGGTGGTGCCCGCCGCCAGCCCGTACAAGACGGTGGCGGACGTGATGGCCGCCGCCAAGGCCAGTCCCGACAAGCTGACCTATGCCTCGCAGGGCGCCGGGACTTCGGCGCATCTGGCGGGCGAGCTGTTTGCCAACCTTGCCAAGGTCCGGCTCACCCATGTGCCCTACCGCGGCGCAGGCCCGGCGCTCACCGATCTCATGGGCGGGCAGGTGGACATGATGTTCGCCACGGCGGCGGCGGTATCCACCTTCATCGACAACGGCAAGCTGCGCGTGCTGGGTGTCACCACGGCCGAGCCGTCTGCGGCCTTCAAGAACGTGCCACCCATCGCCGTCACCGTCCCGGGCTACCGCGTCGAGAGCTGGTACGGCCTGTACGCGCCGGCAGCCACACCCGCCGCCGTGATCGATCGCCTGAACGCCGCAGCCCGCAAGGCGGCCCGATCGCCGGAGTTCGTTCGCAAGCTGGAGCACGAGGGCCTGATGGTCAATGCCGGACCTGCGGCGGAACTGGACACCTATGTGCAGGCCGAGGAAAAGCGCTGGGCGCAGATCGTCAAGCAAAACAACATCCATCCCGATTGATCGCACGGCCTGCGATCGCTTTCAGAGCACGCCATGAACTACGAACTGATCCTACTGAATGTCGCCGACGCGGTGGCGACCCTGACCCTGAACCGCCCCGACAAGCGCAACGCCATGAGTGACGACATGCGCACCGAGTTCATCGATGCCCTGGAGCGCGTGGCGGCAGACAAGGCCATCAAGGCCCTGGTGCTGACGGGCGCGGGCAAGGGATTTTGCGCAGGCGGGGACATTGCCGGAATGCAAAGGCGCATGAATGCTCCTGCGGGCGAGGTGGGCTTCAACGGCTGGCAGCGCCAGCAGCGCGTGCACCATGTCCAGGCCCTGCTGCACACCATGCCCAAGCCCGTGATCGCCGCCGTCAACGGCGCAGCGTCGGGCCTGGGGGCGGACACGGCGCTGGCCTGCGACTTCGTGATCGCCAGCGAATGGGCCAGCTTCGCGTGGAGCTATGTGCTGCGCGGCATCATCCCGGACGGCGGCGGCATGTACTTCCTGCCGCGCCGCGTGGGCCTGGCCAAGGCCAAGGAGCTGATCTTCACGGGGCGCCAGGTCAAGCTGCCGGAAGCCCTGGCCCTGGGCATCGTGGACCGCCAGGCCAGTGCCGAGACCTTGGTGGCAGACGCCCAGGCCTGGGCGCGCGAGCTGTCCTCGGCTTCTTCCACCGCGCTGGCATTGACCAAGACCATCCTGAACCAGAGCTTCGAGCTGTCTTCGCACGATGTCTTCGCCCAGGGCAGCCAGGCCCAGGGCATCTGCTACACCAGCAGTGAACACCGCGCATCGGTGGAGGCCTTCCTGGCCAAGACGGCCGGCAAGGAGTGATGCCATGAGCGAAGCCATTGCCAAGCTGCTGTCGCCGCGCAGCGTCGCCGTCATAGGCGCCTCCGCCGACCTGAAAAAGACCACGGGCCGCCCGGTGGCCTACCTGCAAAAGCACGGGTTTGCCGGCCGCATTCTTCCCGTCAATCCGCGCGTGGAGCGCATTGGCGATCTGGCCTGCTATCCCGATGTGGCCTCGTTGCCTGAAGTGCCTGATGTGGCCGTGGTGCTGCTGGGCGCCGAGCGTGCGCACCAGGCCGTCAGGGAGCTGGCGGCGCTGGGCTGCGCGGCAGCCATCGTGCTGGCCAGCGGCTATACGGAAACGGGCGAGGACGGGGCGCACCGCCAGCGGCAGCTGATCGAGGCGGCGGGCAGCATGCGCCTGCTGGGGCCCAACACCATCGGGCTGGTCAACCTGACCGACCGGATCGTGTTGTCTCCCTCGGGCGCGCTGGAGATGGACGAGTTCCCCGTCGGAGGCATCGGCGTCGTCTCGCAAAGCGGCGGCATCCTGGGCTCGCTGCTGTCGCGCGCCGCCGCGCGTGGCATCGGCCTGTCCAAGCTCATCTCCACCAGCAACGAAGTCGATCTGGAACTGGCCGACTTCATAGACCACCTGGCCGATGACCCGGCCACCAAGGTGATCGCGCTGTATGTGGAGACGGTGCGCCATCCCGCCAGGTTCCGTGCCGCCTGCCTGAAGGCCGCGCGTGCCGGCAAGCCCGTGGTGGCCTTCAAGATCGGCCGCTCCGAGGCCGGCGCCAAGGCTGCCGTATCGCACACGGGCGCCATGGCCGGAGCGGATCGCATGTACGACGCGCTGTTCCGGCAGGTCGGCGTGATCCGTGCGCAAAGCTTTGCCGACCTGCTGGACGTGCCCGCTGCGCTGGCCACGGGCCGCAGGCTGCGCGGCAGGCGCATCGCCATCCTGACGTCCACCGGCGGTGCGGGCACCCTGGTGTCGGACGATCTGGGCGTGGCCGGATTCGACACGCCGGCCCCTGACCAGGCGACCGCCGATGCACTGCGCGCGCTGCAGACCGGCAGCGAGGCCGTGCTGGACCGCAACCCCATCGACGTGACCCTGGCGGGCCTGCGTCCCGACCTGCTGCGCGGCGCCATCCATGCCTTGCTGGCAAGCCCGAGCTACGACGCGCTGGTGATCATCGTCGGCTCCTCCAGCCTGGCCATGCCCGAGCTGCTGGCCGGTGCCATCCAGGACTGCCTGCCCCACTCCGACAAGCCGGTGCTGGCCTACGTCAGCCCGCATGCGCCGGAGATCGGCGCGCTGCTCACGCAACGCGGCGTGCCGGCCTTCGCTGCGGCGGAAAGCTGCACGGCCGCGCTGGCGGGCATGCTGCACGTCAACGGCTTCCAGGGTGCGCCTTCCGAGCCGGTCGTCGGCAAGGACACCCTGCAGGAACTGGACCTGCCCGTTGGCTGCCTCGATGAAGCGCAGGCCAAGGCCGTTTTCCGCCGTTTCGGCGTGCCGTGCGCGGCCGAGCGTGTGGTGCGCACCGCCGAAGAGGCCGAAGCCGCCGCGCGCGAACTGGGCGGCCGGGTGGTGCTCAAGATCCTTTCGTCCCGGATCACGCACAAGAGCGATGTGGGCGGTGTCGCCGTCGGCCTGACGGCGCAAACCATAGGTGCCCGGTTGGGCGCGATGGTGGCCGACGTGCAGGCCAGGGCGGGCGTGCGCCCGGACCGGTTCCTGGTGCAGCAGATGGTGGCCGGTGGCACCGAGCTGATTCTTGGCCTGCACAAGGATGCGCTGGGCACCGCCGTGATGCTGGGCATGGGGGGCGTTGCGGCCGAATTGTTCCAGGACACCACGCTGCGCCTGCTGCCGGACGATGGGACACAACTGGGTGTGCTGAGCCGCTCAGAAGCGCTGGACATGGCCAGGGAGCTCAAGACCTGGCCGCTGCTGGACGGCTTTCGTGGCCGCCCCAAGGCGGATGTCGATGCCTTGGCCGATGCCATCGTCGCGTTCTCTGCGATGGCCGCCGAACTGGGCGACCGCGTGATCGAGGCGGAGATCAACCCGGTGTTCGTGCTGCCGCAGGGCCAGGGCGTGTGCGCTGCCGATGGTGTGCTGGTTCTGGCCTGAGGGTGCCAGGTACTGCACATTTCTTCCAGAAAAAGACGGCCTCATTGAGGGCCAATCCAAGGAAACCACACATGCATGCGACCGAAGTGTTCGGGCAGTTTGCCGCTCGATACCACCGTACCGAGCTTCCCGAAACCGTCATCCACCATGCCAAGCGTGCCGTGATCGACTGGTATGCCGCTTTGTTCCCGGGGCTGGGCGCGGCCCCTCTTGCACAGTTGGAGCAGGTGCTTGCCGAGGACCTGGACCGCGGCTCCTGCCGGCTTGGAAACGGCCGCATGGCCACGGCGCGGGCGGCGGCACTGTTCAACGGTTCGGCGGCCCATGCCGCCGAGGTGGACGACAGCTTCCGCGATGCCATGTACCACCCCGGGGCCGCAACCATTGCGGCGGCGTTGGCGGCAAGCCAGCAGGCAGGGGCGAGGGGCCTGGACTTCCTGCGTGCCGTGGTGCTGGGCTATGAGGTCTCCACCCGCATCGGCGTGACCCTGGGCCGGGCCCACTACCGCTTCTGGCACAACACCGGCACCGTGGGCGTCTTCGGGGCAGCGGCTGCCGCAGGGTATGCGCTGCGGCTGGATGCAGGGCAATTCGCCCATGCACTGGCCACGGCGGCCACCTTCTCTGCCGGGTTGCAGCAGGCATTTCGCATGGATTCGATGTCCAAGCCCCTGCATGCCGGGCGCGCAGCGGAGGCCGGCCTGCTGGCCGCGCAGCTTGCGCACCAGGGGGTGACGGGATCGCTGGACGTGCTGGATGGAGAACTGGGCCTGGGCCGCGCAGTCAGCGACGGACCCGACTGGTCAGACATCGGTGCGACGCTGGGCAGCGACTTCCACATCACCCGGCTCACCTTCAAGAACCACGTCGGCTGCGGCCATGCGTTCGCCGCCATCGACGCCGCGCTGGCCTTGCGCAGCCAGCATGCCCTGCGGGCGGACGACATCTGCAGCGTGGCCGTGGCCACCTATGGCCCGGCCCTGGATATCGCCTGCTACACCGATCCTGCGACGGAAAACGAAGCCCGCTTCAGTCTTCGTTTCGTGGTGGCCACGGCCCTGGTCCATGGCAGCGTGCGGCTTTCGGCGTACACCCCGGAGCGCCTGGCCGATCCTGCCGTGCGCGCGATGCTCGAGCGCGTCCAGGTGGCCGTGGACCCGCAGATCGACCGGGCCTTCCCTGGCAAGAGATCGGCGCGCGTGGAGATCGTCACCAGGGATGGCCGCTGCCATGGCTGGTTCCAGCCGGACCGCAAGGGCGATCCCGAGCTGCCGTTGTCGGATGGGGAGCTGGAGGACAAGTTCATCGAGCTTGCCGCGCCCGTCGCCGGCGAGGGACGTGCCCGGCAGCTGCTTTCCAACATCTGGGAGCTTGAACGGGCGGGCTGCCTTGCAGGCCTCGCAGCCTGACAGGGCTGCATCGCTTGTGGATTGCAGCCTGGTCTTCAGCAGGCCTGTGACAGCTGCTCCAGGATCGCCGGGTTCTCCAGGGTGGAGGTGTCCTGCACGATGGGCTCGCCGCGTGCAATGCTGCGCAGCAATCGCCGCATGATCTTGCCGCTGCGGGTCTTGGGCAGGTTGTCTCCGAACCGGATGTCCCTGGGCTTGGCGATCGGCCCGATCTCCTTGGCCACCCACTCCCGCAGCAGCCGGGCGATGTCTGCCGCCTCGGCGCCGCTGGGCCGCGAACGCTTGAGGACGACGAAGGCGCATATGGCCTCTCCTGTTGTGTCATCGGGCCGCCCCACGACGGCGGCCTCCGCCACCAGGTCGGTCATGGCCACCAGGGCGGACTCGATCTCCATCGTGCCCATGCGGTGGCCGCTGACGTTGAGCACATCGTCGATGCGGCCGGTGATGGTGAAGTAGCCGGTGCGCGCATCGCGGACCGCGCCGTCTCCCGCCAGGTAGTAGCGGCCCTTGAATTCTTCGGGAAAGTAGCTGGCGACAAACCGCTCGGGATGGCCCCAGATGTTCCTGATCATGGAGGGCCAGGGGCGCTTGATCACCAGGATGCCGCTGTCGCCCCAGGGCAGCTCGTTGCCGGCCTCGTCCACCACGGCGGCGGCAATGCCCGGGAAGGCCAGCGTGCAGGAGCCGGGCACCAGGTCCGTGGCTCCGGGCAGCGGCGTGATCATGTGCCCGCCCGTCTCCGTCTGCCAGAACGTATCGACGATGGGGCAGCGGCCCCCGCCCACCTGCTCGTGGTACCAGTGCCAGGCGGCGGGATTGATCGGCTCGCCCACGGACCCCAGGATGCGCAGGCTGCCCAGGTCGTAGCGCGCGGGATGCACCTGCGCATCGGCGTCGGCGGCCTTGATCAGCGAGCGAATGGCCGTGGGCGCCGTGTAGAAGACCGTCACCCCATGGGCCTCGATCATTTTCCAGAAGCGTCCCGCGTCCGGGTAGGTGGGCACGCCCTCGAACACCACCTGCGTGGCGCCCAGCGCCAGCGGGCCGTAGGCGATATAGGTATGGCCGGTCACCCATCCGATGTCCGCCGTACACCAGAAGACATCGCAGGGCTGCAGGTCGAAGGTCCAGGCGCAGGTCACGGCGGCATGCAGCAGATAGCCTCCCGTGGCGTGCTGGACGCCCTTGGGGGTTCCGGTGGAGCCCGAGGTGTAGAGCAGGAACAGCGGATGCTCGGCCTGCACCCATTCCGGTTCGCAGACATCGCTCTGGGCTGCAGTGATTTCTTCAAGCCACAGGTCCCGGGGCTGGTGCATGGCGATGGCGCCGCCCGTGCGCCGTGCCACCAGCACGTGGCGGACCTGCTCGCAGCCGGGCTGGGCCAGGGCCTCGTCCACGATGCTCTTGAGGGGCAATTGCCGTCCTCCCCGCACTTGCTGGTCTGCCGTGATGACGGCGCAGGCCCCCGTGTCCGCAATGCGGTCGCGCAGCGCCGTGGCGGAGAAGCCGCCGAACACCACGCAGTGAATGGCGCCTATGCGTGCACAGGCCTGCATGGCGGCCACGCCGTCAATCGACATGGCCATGTAGATGACGACGCGGTCGCCCTTGCCGACACCCAGGCTGCGCAGGGCGTTGGCCAGGCGATTGACCCGGACAAGAAGCTGCGCATAGGTCACCTGCGTCACCGCGCCGTCATCGGCTTCGAAGATGAGGGCCGTGCGCTCGCCCAGCCCCCGCTGGATGTTGCGCTCCAGGCAGTTCCAGCTGGCGTTGAGCGTGCCGTCATTGAACCATTCGTAGAACGGGGCGCGGCTTTCATCGAGCACTCGCGTGAACGGGCGCTTCCACGCGACGAACTCGCGTGCGAGCCGGCCCCAGAACGCCTGGGGATCGGCGTCCGCCTCCGCGACGAGCCGGTCATAGGCGGCGCGCCCGCTCACGCGCGCATTGCGGGCCAGCTCTGCAGATGGGGGATAGGACGGTGCAAGGGACGGTGCAAGGTCTTGGCTCATGGTGGTTGTCTCCTGGGTCTAGAAATCAAGGTGGCACGAAGCCGGCGCAAAAAAACTCCGGCGCAAAGGCTTCGGCGCAAAGGCTCAGGCGAAAGGCCCCGGGGCGTCAGTCCCCGCAGTGCCGGCCTATCCAGCTGGCAATGGCCGCCGCGCTGCGGAAGTCGTCGCAGGAGCGGGCCGGAATGTCCGGATGGCGCTGGTTCCACAGGCGTGCCAGCGCCTGGCCGGGGCCGATTTCCAGAACGCAGCGCACCTGGCGTGCGGCAACGCTGTCCATGCAGTCGTCCCAGTGCACCGTGCCCGCTATCTGCTCTGACAGCGCCGTCCGGGCGCCTGCGGCGTCACGCACCCGCCGGGCCGTGTTGCTGAACAGCGCCACGGCGGGCGCGTGCACGGCCACCTGGCCCAGGTCCTTTGCGAAGGCCTGTGCGGCCTGTCGCATCCACGGGGTGTGGGAAGCCACCTGCACGCGCAGCCGGGTGGCATGCGCGCCCTGGCGGGCCGCCAGCGCCTGCGCCTGCTCCAGCGCCGCATGGGGGCCGCCCAGGATGAGGTTCTCGGGGCCGTTGCGTATGGCCACGGCCAGCCCGGTCGTCTCCAGCAAGGCGGCCATGCGTGCGGGCGGCAGGCCGCTGACGGCCAGCAGTCCGCCGCCGGGCATCTGCTGCGAGCAGCGGTCCATGGCCGCCGCGCGGCGCGCGGCCAGGGCAACGATGTCGCAGGCATCCAGCGCGCCCGCGGCACCGAATGCGGGCAGTTCCCCCACGCTGTAGCCCGCCACGGCCGAAGGCGCGGGCAGTTGCGGGGACAGCTGCATCCACGCGGCCATGGCCAGGCCCGCCAGCAGCGGCTGGGCCACGGCGTTGGACTCGGCCCACGGCGCATCGGCCAACCTGTCGCGCCAGTGCGCAACCTGCAGCTGTTCGCAGACTGCCTGTGTCCATGCATCGTCCGCCAGCCAGGGGAGCATGGCGGGATGCTGCGTACCCTGGCCCGAAAACAGCAGTGCAAAGCTCATGGCCGCTCGCAGACACGCAGCACCCAGCAGGCCGCCGCCAGGGTATCGGCCGCGCCGCCCGGTGAAAGGCGGCGCGCCACGAAATCGTCGCAAATGGCCTGCGCCCTGGACAGGCCTTCGGGATGCGCGCAGCCGCCGGCCTGGAGAAAGCGGCGCGCGGCATCCTGGCCATGGCGCAGCCCCTGCATGCCCGCGCGGTGGGCCAGGTTGCAGTCGTCCAGCACCGCCATGATGTGGAACAGAGCCTCCAGCCGCGCCAAAGGAGCGGGCAGCCCGCTGGCATGCGCTCTGGCCAGCGCCGGCACGGCGGTCTCGAACAGGACGGGGAAACCCAGGGCCGCCTCCTGCGATGCACCCCGCAGGCCGTGGCGGCGCGCGGCGATGCCGCCGGGCAGGGCGGAGGCCCGCAGGCTGCGCTGGTGCAGCGCCTCCCCCCAGTGGCGGCACAGGGCCTCGCGCAGCCATGCAGCGCCGGGAATGCAGGCCTGCTCGGCCAGCACCGCGCCGCCGGCCGCGCACAGCAGGCCCAGCATGAAGACGGCGCCACGGTGGGTGTTGATGCCGCCGGTGGCGGCCAGCATGCGCTGCTCCGCCTCGATGCCCAGGCGCTCCAGCACGGGAAACGATGCGCCCTGGCTGCCCGCCTGGGCCATTTTGGGGAAGTAGCTGCGCAGCGCGAACAGGCTGCGCATGAAGCTGTGGGCATCCATGTCGTCATGGCTGCCGCGGTCCACCAGGGTCACCAGGCCGGGCTTGGGCGTCAGCGACAGCTCGTCGTAGAGGGCCAGCGTGGCCGCTCGGCCGATATGCCCGGTCGATGGCAAGGCCCGGGCAGGGTGGAGAAGGGCAGATTTCATGCAGGAACTCCAGGCGCCGCAGCCGACGCACACCATTCATGGTCTTCACGCAGTGCCACCCCGTGCAGGCCCTTGACCAGGACTGATCGCACCCCGCCTGCACGCCAGGCGGCCCATTCGCGCCAGGCCACGGCCCAGCCGCCGGGAAACACCAGCTCGGCATCCACGCGCGGGCCTTCCTGCGGCATGGCCTGCAGCAGGCGGGCCAGCCGATCGCCCTGTTCGGCGCCATCGACCGGAACCCAGAGGTCGATGTCCGAGCCGGGCCGCAGATAGGGCAGGCCCGTGATGCACTGCCACCCGTGGCTGCCGAAGACAAAGCCCGTCGCCCCGGCCGTATGCAATCGCTGCTGCAAGGAGTCCAGCGCCTGCTGCAGGGCGCCGGACACCGCCAGGGGCGAGGCCATCAGCTCGTCCAGCGAGGGAAATTCGCGGGTGCCGATGGCCGCGCCGCGCGCCACATCGAAGCCCATGCGCCGCCGCTGCCAGCGCCCGGGCGCAGGCAGGCCCAGCGCCATCAGGCCGGCGGCGGCATGCTCGGCCGACTGCCGCGCGACCACCAGCGGCAGTGCATGGTCGCGCCAGTGCGTGAGGATCTCGCGCGCCTGCGCATCCCGGGGGCGTTCCAGCAGGTCCGCCCAGGCCTGCGGGCCCAGGTCCACCAGCTGGTGGCGGTGCAGGGTGTCCAGCATGCTGCGGCCTGCCTTCATCCAGCGGCCAGGACGCGCTGCACCACCTCGGCGGCCAGCTTGCGGCCGCCGCGCTCGGCGCCGTCCAGGGCGCGCATGTCCTCGCGCGGGCTGTGGGCCAGGGCGTCGCGCAGCGCCGCCTGCAGGTCGCCTTGCCACAGGCCGCGCACGCCGCCCATGGCCACGTAGTTGCCCACGCCGGGGGCGAACACCGGGTTGGACTCGGACAGGGCATTGAGCAGGGACTCGGGCAGCTTGGTGATGCGCGACATGGCGGGGATGCGCATCACGCGGATCTCGGCCTCGGGCAGGGCGTAGCAGGCATCGGCGATCAGGCCCGAGGTGATGAAGCCGCCCGACAGCGCCTGGTCATAGACCAGGCCGATGACGCGGTGGCCCCGGCGCCGTGCCAGGTCGATGCAGGTGCCCAGGTGGGCCATGGCGCGGTTGATGCCCAGCAGCTCGTCATGGCGGCGCAGTTGCTGGCCCTGCGTGTCGATCAGCAGCACGATGGGGCGGCCAGGGTGCGCGCCGACCGTCTCCAGCACCACGCGGGCCTGGGCCAGGGCCAGCCGCACGCCGATGGGCGCGTGGCCCGTGGTGCCGACGATGGCGAGGGTCTGGCCATCGAACACGGCGTGGCCTTCGAGGAAATCGCCGTTGGCGTGGATCTGGTGGCCCGGGCCGAACAGGTGCTCGGCAAGTGTGTTCCATTGCATGGCGGCTACTCCTGTGAAATGCCCGTGGCGGGCGTCGTGCGCAAGGCACGCACGGCGGCGGCGTCCAGGTCGGGCACGCGCCAGGCGTCGGGCACGCCCAGGGCCTGCCACAGGCGCATGGCCTCGTCCTGCGGGCCGATGGCGCTGCCCGCCTTGAGGGCGTCCAGGGTGTCCAGCCGCGCGCGCAGCAGCGCATGCTCCTGCAGCAGCCCTTCAAGACTCACCGGACGGGAGTGGTCCAGCGCGGCGATGGCGGCGGCGCGGAAGGCCTCGACATCGTCGGCCACCAGCGCATCGCAGTCGCCGCACAGCCAGCGGTGCTTGCCGCCCGTGGTGCGCCAGACCAGGGCGCGGTCGCGCGCATCGAATTCATCGACGCCGTGCGAGGCCTCGATCACCTCCGGTCCCGACATGGCCAGGCGGCCGATGTCGCTCATCACCACCTGGTCGGCGCAGCGCGCCACGATGCCCATGCCGCCGAAGCAGCCGTTGGCCCCGCCGATGAGGACCACCACAGGGATGCCCGAGGCGCGCACGTCCAGCAGGGCGCGCATGACCTCCGACACCGCGATCAGCCCGGCATTGGCCTCATGCAGCCGAACGCCGCCCGACTCGGCCAGCAGCAGCACGGCCGCGGGCCGCTCCAGCAGGGCGCGGCGCAGCAGGCCCACGAGCTTGGCGCCATGCACCTCGCCCACGCCGCCACCCATGAATTCGCCCTCCTGCGCGGCCACGAACACCGTGCGCCCGCCCAGCAGGCCCCGGCCGATGGCCACGCCGTCGTCAAAGGCGCTGGGCACGCCCAGCTGTGCCAGATGCGGGCTGGTCAGCCGCTCGGAGGGCGGCAGCCATTCATGGAAGCTGGCGGCATCCAGCAGCTTCGCCAGGCGCTCGCGCGCCGTGCATTCCGCGTAGCTGATCATGGCTGGCCTCCCTGCAGTTCGGCCAGGGCCTGGTCCAGCCGCAGGCTGACCACGGCCGGCGTGGCCCCCATGTCGTTGATGGACACGCGCACGCCGCCCACGGGGTGGCGCTCGCGGAAATCCTCCACCACGGCCTGCCAGATGGCGCCGAAGCCGTGTGCCGAGGTCTGCACCTGCACTTCGCAGCCATCGCCGCCCGTGCTCTCCAGCATCACCTCCAGGTTGCCCGAGCCGACCACGCCGACCAGGACGGGGGCAAAGGCGCCGGCCGGCCGGCCGCCTGCGAAGCAATAGCTCAGGGACTCCAGCCCTGCGGGTATCTCGCTCATATCGTCTCTCCTACCAGTTCCTGAATCGGCGGGGAGGCTGGTACAGCCCGCCCGAGGCCTGGGCCAGATCGCGCATGCTGCGCGCGGCCAGCAGATTGCGCGTGGCCTGGCGCGGGTCGATGCCCAGGTCCTGCGGACGGCGGATCACCCCGCGGTCGCGCAGGTTCTCCACCATGCGACGGTCGCGCGCCAGGCCCACGGCCGTGTAGCCGGCCACGCCGCGGATGGCCTGCTCGCGCTCTTCATCGCTGCGGCACAGCAGCAGGTTGGCAATGCCTTCCTCCGTCAGGATGTGGGTCACGTCCTCGCCGTAGATCATGATGGGCGGCAGGTCCATGCCGGCCTGCTCCTGCAGCGTCCAGGCATCGAGCCGCTCCACGAAGGCGGGCTGCATGTGCTCGCGGAAGGTCTCCACCATCTGCACCACCAGCTTTTGCCCGCGCGGCGTGCCTGCCGCGCCGCTGCGGCCCGCCCGCGCCTCGCGCCCGGCCTTGAGCCAGGCGGCGCTGGCATGGCGCCGGCCGCGCGCGTCCGCGCCCATGTTGGGGGCGCCGCCGAAGCCGGCAATGCGCCCCAGCGTCGCGGTGGAGCTGTTGCCGTCCAGGTCGATCTGCAGCGTCGAGCCGATGAACAGGTCGCAGGCATAGTGGCCCGCCGCCTGGCAGAAGGCGCGGTTGCTGCGCAGGCTGCCGTCGGCGCCGGTGAAGAACACGTCCGAGCGCGCCCGGATGTAGTCCTCCATGCCCAGCTCGGAGCCGAACGAATGGATGGACTCCACCCAGCCGGCCTCAATGGCCGGTATCAGCGCCGGATGCGGGTTCAGCGCCCAGTGCCGCGCAATGCGGCCCTTCAGCCCCAGCGATTCGCCATAGGTCGGCAGCAGCAGCTCGATGGCCGCCGTGTCGAAGCCGATGCCATGGTTCAGGCGCTGGACCTCGTACTCGGCGTAGATGCCCTTGATGGCCATCATGGCCATCAGCACCTGGATTTCGCTGATCTGGGCCGGGTCGCGCGTGAACAGCGGCTCGATGACGTTGGGCCGGGGCGCCTGCACGACGAAATGCACCCAGTCCGAGGGAATGTCCACGCGCGGCAGCGCCGTGGTGGTGCCATCCACCATCTCGTTGACCTGGGCGATGACGATGCCGCCCGAAAAGGCCGTGGCCTCGACGATGGCCGGCGTGTCCTCGGTGTTGGGGCCGGTGTACAGGTTGCCCTGGGCATCGGCCGCGTGGGCCGCCACCAGGGCCACCTTGGGCGTCAGGTCCACGAAGTAGCGCGCGAACAGCTCCAGGTAGGTGTGGATGGCCCCGATCTCCAGCTGCCGGGCCGAGACCAGCTTGGCCAGCCGCGCCCCTTGCGGGCCGGAGAAGCTGAAGTCCAGCCGCCGCGCGATGCCGTTTTCAAACACATCCAGGTGCTCCGGCAGCGCCAGCACCGACTGCACCATGTGCAGGTCGTGCACCTGCTGCGGATCGAGCTGGACCAGGGCGCCGGCCAGGAAGTCGGCCTGCTTCTGGTTGTTGCCTTCGAGGCAGACGCGGTCGCCGGGCGCCAGCACGGCGTGCAGCAGCTCGGTGATGGCGCCGGCATCGACGCGCTTGCCGGCCAGGCGCGGCCCGAGGGCGGCCCGGGCGCGCGCCAGCCTGGCGGCGCGCTCCCCGGCTTTGAGGTTCCAGGAGGGGTCAGTCATGGGATATCAGGGGTTGGCGTGACATGGAGGGGGCAGGGGGCGGGCGTCCCGGTCGAAGTGCCTGGCTAGAGGACCACGAACAGCAGCCACACGAGCAGCGGCGCCACCAGGGTGACAAGGCCGCCGTAGACCATCAGCTGGCGGAAGAATCGGTCGCGGTCCACGCCCTTGGCATTGGCCAGGACGAGGGCGCCGTTGGTCGAGAAGGGGCTGACATCCACGATGGTCGAGGACACGGCCATGGCCGCGATGAAGCCGACGGCGCTCACATCGGAGCCGCCCTGCAGGAAAGGCACGGCCAGCGGAATCAGCGAGCCCAGCACCGCCGTCGAGGAGGCGAAGGCCGACACCACGGCGCCCACGAAGCACAGCAGCAAGGCCGCCACCAGGGGCGAGGTCAGCTGCGCCACGCTGTGGCCTACGAAGTCGATGGTGCCCATCTTGTCCATCACGCCCACATAGGTGCTGACACCCACGATGAGCATGATCTCGGGCCAGGACACCTGGCCCAGCGCGCGCTTTTGCAGGTTGGGCGCCATCAGCGTCAGCACCAGGCCGATGGTGATGGAGACAAAGCCGATGTCCTGCTTGAAGAACAGGGTGAGGACCGCGAGCGCCAGCAGGCCGACCACGGTGGCCACCTGGTAGCTGCGCGATTGCGGGGCGGCGTCCTGTTCAGGGGCGGCGCGCATCAGCGAGTCGCTGGAGCGTGCAGCCGTGTTGCGCTCCTCGGACAGGGCCTCGCCTTCGGCGTCGCCATACACCTGGGCGCCGCCCTGGGCATGCGAGACGCGCGGCGTGGCGGGCACGCTGCCATCGGCATCGGCCTTCATGCGCATCAGCCGGGCGCCGCCCATCAGGAAGAACAGCAGCACGGCCACGGCCAGGTTGACCCCCATGCTGGCCAGCATGGTCGCCATCTCGTTGAGCGGCAGGCCCGCCTTGGCCACGATCTTGTTGGTGATGCCGCCGTAGATGCTGATGGGCGAGAAGCCGCCACCCTGCGCGCCATGGATCACCAGCAGACCCATCATCAGCGGATTGATGCCGTACTTGGCGGCAAAGCCCAGGGCAATGGGCGCGATGATGGCCACGGCCGCAGGGCTGACGGCGCCCACCGCCGTCAGCAGGGCCGCAATGAAGAACATGATCCACGGTATGGCGGCAATTCGCCCGCGCACGGCGCGCACCGCCATGCGGACCAGCCAGTCGATGGTTCCGTTGTTCTGCGCCAGCGCGAACAGGTAGGTGATGCCCGCCAGCGTCAGAAACAGGTCGGCGGGAAAGCCGCCAATGATGGCCTTGGTCCCCATGCCGGCCACCAGGGTGCCGACCAGGAAGGCCCCGACAAAGGCCAGCAGGCCCATGTTGATGGGCAGTGCCGTCGCCAGGACGAACATGCCTATCAACGCGCCAATCGATATCCAATGGGAATTCATGCGATGTCTCCGGTTTTTTATGCGCCTGCAATACGTGTGCATGCTGGTATGCACGGTACGCGGCGGCCCGGAGCGCATCAATAAAGCGCGAGCGCCAACAATTACGCAGAGAGAAACAATGAAGGGTTAACCCGGCGAAGCGGGGCTGTCGCCCTCGGTATGGCGGGTCAGCCGAGCTGCCCGTCCGCGAGGCGGCACACGCTGAGCAGGGCCAGCAGGTTGGGGTCGCGTTCGCGGGAGCGCAAAAAGGTCAGCACGATGGTCTGGCGCATCAGGTACCTGGCCTGCAGCGGTATCAGCTGCACCTTCTGCGGCATCACGCCGCGCACCCGCCCGGGCAGCAGCGTGTAGCCGACGCCGCCGCTGACCAGGTTCATCAGCGAGAAGATGTCATCCGTCTTCATCACCACGTTGGGCGTGAAGCCGGCCACCCGGAAGGACTCGATGAAGCCGCCATAGGTCGCAAAGCCTTCGCCCAGGCTCACGAAGTTCTCGCGCGCCATGGCGCCCAGATCGACCTCGGCCAGATGCGCATAGGGCGAGCCCACGGGCGCGGCAAAGAAAATGTCGTCCTCGAACAGCAGCTGCGTCTGCATGTCGGCGGCGTTGTCCGGCATGGCCATCAGCGCCGCGTCCAGCGTTCCGTTGCGCAGCCGCTCCAGCAGGCCGGCGTTCGAGCCCAGCACCAGTTCGGTCTGCAGATCGGGGCGGCGCAGCTTCAGCGCCATCACCAGCGCCGGCACGGTGCGGTTGGTCAGGGAGTACAGCGAGCCGATGCGGATGCGGTCCGCCGAGTAACCCGCGACCTCGCGCGTGGCGCGTATCCCCTCGGACATGGTGGCCAGCACTTCCCTGGCGACATCGGCCAGGGTCTGCGCTGCCTCGGTGGGCTTGAGGTTGCGCCCCTCGTGCCGGAACAGGGCGCAGCGCATGCCGGCCTCCAGCGCGTGCAGGGCGCGGTGCACGCTGACCGAGCTGGTCTCCAGCCGTTCCGCCGTCTTGGCGAGATTGCCTGTCTCCAGGAAGGCGAGCAGCACCTCCAGTCTGCGGAAGGTTATTTCGTCATCGATTCTCAGGCTCATGGCAACGTCACGCTCTCATCGTGGGGGACGGGCGGATTGTGGCGTTGATCGCGTTGCGTGCACAGACTCCGGTCTGTCCGGGGGCCGGGGCCCCGGGCGGCTCACGATGCGGATTGGCTGCGCTGGATGCTGCGGATGTCGAAGGCGCCGCCGGTCTGCGCCTGGTCGCTGGTGGTGACGGCCCGCTTGCCGAGCAGGGGGAAGACCAGTTCGGCAAAGCGGATGGACTCCTCCAGGTGCGGGTAGCCCGAGAGCACGAAGCTGTCCGCGCCCAGCGCGGCGTACTCGCGCAGGCGCTCGGCCACGGTGGCCGCGTCGCCGACCAGGGCCGTGCCCGCGCCGCCGCGCACCAGGCCCACGCCGGCCCAGAGGTTGGGCGCCACCTCCAGCCGGTCGCGCCGCCCGCCGTGCAGCGCGGCCATGCGCGACTGGCCAACGGAGTCCATGCGCGCATAGCCGGCCTGGGCGCGGGCGATGTCCTCGTCGGTGAGCTTGCTGATCAGGCGCTCGGCATCGGCCCAGGCCTCCTCGTTGGTCTCGCGCACGATGACGTGCAGCCGCACGCCCAGGCGGACCTGGCGGCCCTGCTGCGCGGCGCGGCGGCGGATGTCGGCGAACTTTTCGGCCACGGCGGCGGGGGGCTCGCCCCAGGTGAGGTAGGCGTCCACCTGGCGCGCGGCCAGGTCGTGGGCGGCGTCCGAGGAGCCGCCGAAGTACAGCGGCGGATGCGGCTTTTGCACCGGAGGAAAGAAGTTGCGGCCCTGCTTGACCTTGAAGTATTTGCCGTCGAAATCCACGGCCTCGCCGGCCAGCAGGCGGCGCCAGATGGTGAGGAACTCATCGGCATAGGCATAGCGTTCGTCATGGGCCAGGAAGATGCCGTCGGCCTCCAGCTCGGTGGCATCGCCCCCTGGCACCACGTTGAGCAGCAGGCGCCCGCCCAGGGCCTGGTCCAGCGTGGCGGCCTGGCGCGCGCTGGACACGGGCGCGCCCAGCGAGGTGCGCAGGGCCACCAGCAGCTTGATGCGCTGCGTGACGGGCACCAGGCTGGAGGCGACCACCCAGGGGTCCAGGCAGGAGCTGCCGGTGGGGATCAGCAGGCCGTCGTAGCCCAGCTCCTCGGCCGTGACGGCGATCTGGCGCATGTAGGCGTTGGTGGGGGCGCGGCCGAAGTCGGAGGTGCCGAGGTAGCGCGTGTCGCCCGAGGTGGGCAGGAACCAGAAGATGTCTGGCGATGCGTGGGGGTCTTGGCTCATGGGATCTCCGGGGACGATGGGAAAGACGGTGGCGCGGCCTCGCCCGGCACCTGGCCCAGGCGCTGCAGCCGCGCGCGCACCACGCTGCGGCTGATGCCCAGCTGGCGTGCGGTCTGCACCTGGTTGCCGCGGTTGCGCTGCCAGGCCTTGAGCAGCAGGGCGCCCAGCACGTGCTGCTCCAGGCCTTCGGCATGCACGTCGCACAGGCTGTCCAGCGCTTCGCCCAGGGCCAGTTCGGCGGCGGCGGCCTGGGCGCCGTGTTCGGCCTCGCGTGTGGGGACGGGATCGGGCTCGCCCTGGCTGCTGGCGATGTGCAGGTCGCCCGCGCCGATGTGCATGCCCTGGGTCAGCAGCAGGCTGCGGTGGATGACGTTCTCCAGCTCGCGGCTGTTGCCGGGCCAGTCGTGCTCCAGCAGCTTGCGCTGCGCGTCCTGGCTCAGTGCCATGGGCGCGTAGCGCATGCGCTGGCAGTAGCTCGCGATGAAGTGGCGCGCCAGCGGCAGGATGTCGGCCGGGCGCTGGCGCAGCGGCAGCACGGTGAGGGTGACGACATCGAGCAGGTAGTACAGGTCTTCGCGAAAGCGCCGCGCCGCCACCTTGGTGTGCAGCGGCGCGCTGCTGGCCGCGAGCACGCGCACATCGGCCGGCGTGCGCTGGCTGGCGCCGATGCGGGTGACCGCCTTGTCCTGCAGCACGCGCACCAGCTTGCTCTGGATGTGCAGGGGCAGGTCGTCGATCTCGTCCAGCAGCAGGGTGCCGCCGTGGGCGTCCTCGAAGCGGCCGGGCAGGTTGCCGAAGGCACCCGTCAGCGCACCGCTTTCATGGCCGAAGAGCTCGGCGTTGATCAGGGCCTCGGACAGCGCGCCGCAGTTGACGGCGACAAAGGGGCCACGGCGGCGCGGGCTCAGGCGGTGGATGTGGCGGGCCACCATTTCCTTGTCGGCGCCGCTGTCGCCCAGGATGAGGACGCCGGCCTCGCTGGCGGCCACCTGTCCCATGGTCTTGAGCAGGGCCTGCGAGGCCGGGTCTTGCAGTATCCACGGCGCGGGCGCGGCGCCGTCATCGTGCGCGGCAGAGGCTGCGGGCGCGGGCGCAGGTACGGGCGCAGGTGTTGCCGAGGACTTGCCGGGCGGCCAGGTGGGCAGACGGGTGTTCATGGCGCGGCGTCACGAGTAGAAGCTGGGCTGCGGATGGGTTCCGTTGAGCACCCAGTCGCCCAGCTCCTGCAGCTTGTAGTGCAGCGGGTCGTGCAGCGTCTGCGTGCGCAGGTTGCGCCAGAAGCGGTCAAAGCGCAGCGCCGCGTGCGTGGCGCGCGCGCCCGTGGCCTCGAAGATGCGGCTGGACAGGTCCAGCCCCGAGCGCGTGGTGGCAATCTTGGCGGCCGTCACGGCCACGGCGACTTCGCCGCGCTCGTGGGCGGTCAGCGCCGGGCCCCGGCGCCAGGCGGCGTCAAAGCGCTGCGCGGCCTGCAGGGTCAGCAGGCGCGCGCCTTCCAGCGCGGCCCACAGCTCGCCATACAGCGCCTGGATGTGGGGGTCTGCGCCGGCCGCATCGGCAGGGGACTTGAACCAGGGCCGCGCCTCGTTCAGCGTGTAGCCGCGCGCCTGCTCCAGCGCGCCCTGGGCAATGCCCAGGAACAGATGGGCCAGGATGAGCTGGGCCAGCAGCGGGCGCAGCGCGGCATGCGGCGTGGACAGCGGGCCGGGGTCCAGCAGCAGCTCGGCCGCCTCCACGCGCACGCGCTCGAACAGGGCCGAGCCGCTGTCGGTCTGGCGCTGGCCCATGTTGTCCCAGTCGCGCAGCAAGGTGATGCCCGTGCGCTCCGTGGGCACCACGCCGATCAGCAGCTGGCCGCTGTCGGCATCGATGGCCGAGGCCACCAGCATCTGCGAGTCCAGCGCGCCCGAGGTGAAGCTCTTCTTGCCCGAGAACTCCCAGTGGCCGGGCTGGCGCGTGGCCGTGGTGCGGCGGTCCAGAGGGTTCAGCGTATTGCCCCAGAACCAGCGGTGGCGTGCCGTCTGCAGCAGCCAGGGCCGCCACTGGGCGGGCTGGCCGAACAGCTGCACGGTGGCCAGGTGCAGGTGCTGGAAGCCGTAGACATGGGCCAGCGAGCCGTCTGCCGTGGCCAGGATGCGCACCGTCTCCAGCGTCTGCACCCAGTCCGCGCCCAGGCCGCCCAGCTCGCGCGGAATGCTCAGTGCCAGCAGGCCGCTGGCGCGCAGCGCATCGCGCTCGGCCTTGGGCGTGCCGCCTGCGGCATCGCGCCGGGCCGCCGTGGCGGCAAGGCGCTGCGCCAGATCCTGCGCAGTGGCTATCGGGTCCGCAGGGACGGCCTCTGCCTGGCTCACGCGGGCTGCCCGGCCAGGGCCAGGTCGGCGGCTTCGGGAACGGGCCGCTGTGCCTCGGCCTGGGCCTGGGCCTGCACCAGCTGCTGCAGCGCACCGCGCAGCACCGGGGCCGACAGCTGCACGGTCAGCTCGATGCGCTGGCGCAGCGATTCGCTGTGGACCTGGCCGTCCTGGATGTCCTCGGGCGTCGAGTACACGCCAATGGGCAGGGTGAGGGCCGAGAAAAAGCCGAACAGCGGGCGCAGCTGGTGGTCCAGGATGAGTGCGTGGCGCGGGCTGCCGCCGGTGGCGGCCAGCAGCACGGGCGTGCCCTGCAGCGCGTCCAGGTCGATGAGGTCGAACAGGTGCTTGAGCAGGCCCGGCAGGCTGGCGCGGAAGACCGGCGCGCCGACGATGAGGAAGTCGGCCTGCTCGATGGCCTCGATGGCCTGCAGCGTGGCCGGCGGCAGGTCGTTCTTGGACAGGGCCGCGCCCAGGTGGGGCTGCAGGTCCAGCAGGTCGATGACCTGTGCCTGCAGCGGCAGCTCCTGGCCCAGGCGGGCATGCAGGGCGTCCAGCAGGACACGGGTGCGGGAGGGGCGGCTCAGGCTGCCATTGACGATGACAGTCTTCAGCGATCGGCTCATGGAAACTCCTTGGCGTGGGTTCCAGGAGGCAGCGCGGCATGCGGTTTGCGAAGACTGCCAGCCCGGACGAGGTGGGATGGATGCCTTCATTACAGGGCCGAACGCCGGTATGGCGAAAGAAACTTAACGCATTTGCTTATCGGTTTGGGTGCCTTGGCAAGTGCTTGTTTCTGAAAGGAATTTTGTGGCGCATGGCATGTGCTAATGCGTTCTGGCGATATGGGCACGGCCGTTGCGCCCGTCCCTGCGCAGCGCGGCCGCGCAAGGGCCTTCAGCCCGCCACTGCCGCCACGCCCGCCACTCCCACGTGCCAGTAGTAGATGGGGTCGGCGCCGTTGAGCAGGATGTCGCCCGCCGAGCGGGCCTTGTACAGCACGGGGTTGTGCGAGGCCAGGGTGCGCGCATTGCGCCAGTGGCGGTCCAGTGCCAGGTCTTCGGACAGGGCGCTGGAGCCGCCCACCTCGAACAGCCGCGCGGCCGCCTGCAGCACGGGATCGACCACGGCCACCTGGGCCTGGGCCGTGCGCAGCTCCAGGGCATGCAGCTGCTGCAGCGGCACCTCGCGCCCGGCCTCGCGCTCGCGCGCGATGCGGCCCAGCTCGGCGGCCACGTCGGCCACGGCCAGGCCTGCGATGTAGGCCGTGCCGGCCAGCTGGCCGACGATGTGCTGCACCAGCGGATCGTCCTTGGGCAGGGTGGCGCTGCCGTGGCTGAACACGCGGCGGCGCGCCTGCACATAGGCGATGGCATCGCGCTGCAAGGCCCGGGCAATGCCGGCCAGGGTGGCCAGGTGGGCCAGCTGGAAATAGGCCACCAGGGGCGTGGGCTGGGCGCGCGGGAAGCGGATCACGGCGTCGTCGGGTACGCGCACCTGGCTGAGCACGGTGGTGCCCGAGCCGGTCAGGCGCTGGCCAAAGCCGCGCCAGTCATCGAAGCGCTGCACGCCGGCCTCCGAGGTGGGCACGACGGCGTGCACGGTCTGGTCTTCCTTGCCCGGCTCCACCGCGCGCGCCACCACGGTCACCCAGTCGGCATACAGCGTGCCCGTGCTGTAGAACTTGCGCCCGTCCAGCCGCCACCAGCCGGGCTGCGCATCGGGCACCAGGGTGGTCTGCAGCGTGCCCAGGGTGCCTGCGCCGACCTCGGTGGTGGCATTGCCGAACACGGCGCCGCGCGCGGCCAGCGGCAGCCAGCGGGCCTGGGTGGCGGCATCGCGGTCGATGAGCACGCGGTCCAGAAAGCCGAAGTGCGGGCGCAGGATCTGGGCGACGTTGGAGTCGGCCTCGGCCAGCTCGGTCCACAGCGCGAACAGCTGCTCCACGCTGGCGCCGGCCCCGCCAAGGCGGCGCGGCACGCGCAGCGCGGTGAAGCCGCTGTCACGCAGCCAGGCGATGGGTTCATGGGCCAGGCTGCGCGTGCGTTCGCGCTCGGCCGCACCCTGGGCGATGCGGTCGAACACAGGGCGAAAGCGCGCCTGCAGGGATGGCAGCGAGGGCGCGTCGGGATCGGCCGGGCCGTCTGTGGTTGGGCCGGGCGCCGCGTAGGCCGCAGGCTCGGTGGCGCAGGGGAGGGTGGTGGTCATGGCTTTGCAAATTCAAAGGCCCGCCAACCCGGCCTGCCTGCAAGGCAGGGCCGGGCCACGGGCCGGTGGGGAGAGGGGGGCGAAGGCCTGCAACGCTGCCAGCGCCTTCAACGCCTTCAACGCCTTCAACGCCTTCAACGCCTTCAACGCCTTCAACGCCGCCAGCGCGCGGCGGCGTGGCTGGCGGGCAGGCGGTCGCCCTGGCCGAACAGGCGCTGGCGCAGCGTGGCGTCCTCGCCGTAGCTGGTGCGGTAGCGGCCCCGGTTCTGCAGCTCGGGCACGACCAGGCGGGCGAAGTCTTCCCAGGTCTCGGGCGCGACGATGCGCGTCAGGTTGAAGCCGTCGATCTCGCCCACGTCGATCCAGCGCTCCAGCTCGTCGGCCACCTGGGACGGGTCGCCCACGATGGTGGCGTAGCGGCTGCCCAGCGTGAACTGCTCCAGCAGCTTGCGCCGCGTGGTCCAGCCCTGCTTCTGCGCGGCCTGGGCCGCCGACTGGATGGCATTGGTGTTGCCGAAGGAGATGGGGTCGTCCAGCCCGTACTGCGCAAAGTCCACGCCGGTGCTGGCGGCAAAGTGGGCCAGCCCGCTTTCCGCGCTGGCGTGGGACAGGTAGTCGGCGTATTTCTCGCGGGCCTCGGCCTCGGTGCGGCCGGGCACCACGGCCACGCCGGCGTAGATCTTGATGTCCTCGGGACGCCGGCCCGCGTCCACGGCGGCCTGGCGCAGCTGGCGCGAGGCCTCGCGCGCGGCCTCGGGCGTGCGCGCGCCGATGAAGATGCCCTCGGCATGCCGGCCCGCAAAGCGCAGCCCGCGCGGCGAGGTGCCGGCCTGGAACAGCACGGGCGTGCGCTGGGGCGAGGGCGCGCTCATGTGGATGGCGTTGGCGCGGTAGAACGGCCCCTCGTGCACCACCGGGTGCACCTTGCCGGGCAGGGCGTGGATGCGCCGCGCCTTGTCGGCGATCACGGCACCCTCTTCCCAGCTGCCTTCCCAGAGCTTGTAGGAAAGCTCCAGGAAGTCGTCTGCCCGGTCGTAGCGGCTGTCGTGCTCGGCCAGGCCGTTCTGGCCCAGTCCGCGCGCGCCGCTGTCCACATAGCCGGTGACGATGTTCCAGCCGATGCGGCCGTTGGTCAGCTGGTCCAGCGTGGTCACGTCGCGCGCGAAGGTATAGGGCTGGTGCGCGCCCACGGTGGCCGTGAGGCCGAAACCGATGTGCCGCGTCACCGCCGCCATGGCCGAGACCAGCAGCCAGGGGTTGTTGACGGGCAGCTGTATGCCTTCGCGCAGGGTCAGGTCCACGCCGCCCTGGTAGACGTCGTAGTAGCCGACCACGTCGGCGATGAAGATGCCGTCGAACAGGCCTTCCTCCAGCACCCTGGCGATGTGGGTCCAGTAGGCCAGCGTGCCGTACTCGGTGGAGCGGTCGCGCGGATGGGTCCACAGGCCGTGGTGTATGTGGCCCACGCAGTTCATGTTGAAGGCGTTGACGTGGATGTGGCGCTTGGCTTGCGTCATGGGGCGGGTCCTGCAGTCCGTTGCGTCAGTTCTTCAACCAGGCCAGGCGGTAGAGCTTCTGGTCGTTCAGGTAGAAGGCGTGGATGGTCTTGCGCACCACGTCGGAGTTTTTGTAGATGTCCAGGAAGCGGGCAATGCGCGGGTCGGCCGCGCGGTCGCTGCGGGCCACGAACTGGATGGCCCAGGAGTCGTCCTCGTAGCTGGTGTAGGCCAGGCCCTTGCTGGCATCGAAGGCCTTGGAGGCGATGATGAAATACGGAAAACCCTGGGCCAGGTCCACGTCGGGCGTGGTGCGCGCCAGCTGCGGGCCTTCGATCTCCACGAACTGCAGCTTCCTGGGGTTGGAGACGATGTCCGCCTGGGTGCCCAGCAGCCCGGTGTCGGGGCGCAGCGTGATCAGGCCCGCGTGCTGCAGCAGGCGCAGGCCGCGGCCCACGTTGACGGGGTCGCTGGCAATGGCCACCTTGGCGCCCGTGGGCAGGTCGGCCAGGGATTTGTGGCGCGTGGAGTACAGGCCCAGGTAGGACAGGATGCCCGCCTGCACGCTGGTGAACTTGAAGCCCTTGCTGCGCGCTGCATTGGCCAGGTAGTTGCTGTTCTGGTAGTAGTTGAGGTCGATGTCGCCCGCGTCCAGCGCCACGTTGGGCGTGGCCCAGTCGGTGAATTCCACCACCTGCACGTCCAGGCCCTGCTTCTTGGCTTCCTTGGCGGCGGCTTCCACCGAGTCCGCGAAGATGCCCGGCACCACGCCGATCTTCAGGGGAGCGGCCAGGGCGCTGCCCGCGAGCAGGGCAGCGCCCAGGAAGGCGGCCAGCCGGGGCCAGAGAGTGGGGGAGGTCGTTGTCATCATTGCATTCCTGTGTCGTTGATAAAGGTCAGAGCGCGCCATGGCGCGGCGGGCGTATGCCGTTGAGCACGTAGTTGCCCACGGCGTGGTATTTCCAGCGCACGGGGTCGTGCAGGGTGTGGGTGCGCGCGTTGCGCCAGAAGCGGTCCAGGCCCTGTCCCGCCAGGGTGGAGGCCGTGCCCGCCAGCTCGAACAGCTTGCTGCCGGCCAGCAGGCTGGCGCTGGTGCTCAGCGCCTTGGCCTGGGCCACGGCCACCGAGGCAGCGGCCACGCTGTCGTCCGTGGGCGTGCGCTGGGCGGCGTCCACGGCCAGGGCCGCGCGGGCCACCAGGGCATCGGCGGCGCGCAGGCGCACGTGGACATTGCCCAGTTGCTGCAGCAGCAGCGGGTCCTGCGTGGCGCTGGCCACGCCCGCGTCCACCCAGGGCCGCGCATGCTCGCGGATGAAGGGCAGGGCGGCCTGCAGTGCGCCGTGGCCAATGCCCGCGTCCAGGGCGGCATGGATGATCTGGGCGAAGGGGCCGATGGTGGTGGGCCGCTCGAAGGAACTGGTGAAGGGCACCACCCATTCGGGCTCCACGCGCACGCGGTCGAACTGCACGGAGCCGCTGCCCGTCACGCGCTGGCCGAAGCCATCCCAGTCGTCGGTGACGGTGACGCCGGCCGCATCGCGCGGGATGAAGACCAGATACATGCGCTCGCCTTGCCCCGGCGCCTCTTCCTGCGCGCTGACCAGGGTGGGAATCCAGTGCGCGAACAGGGCGCCCGTGCAATAGAACTTGCGCCCCTGCACGAACCAGCCGCCGCTGTCGCGCAGCAGCCGGGTGCGGCGCTGGAAGTCGCGGTGGCCGATCTCGGCCAGCGCATTGCCCAGGCGTTCGCCGCGCAGCACACGGTCATAGAAGAAGGCCTTTTGCGCGGGCGATCCGCCCACGCGCAGCACTTCCAGCGAGTAGTAGTGGTTCTGCGGAATGTGGCCGAAGTTGCCATCGGCCGCCGCGATCAGGGCAATGGCCCGCGTCAGCGTGGCCGTGGACACGCCCGCGCCGCCGTACTCCCGGGGAATGGTGATGCCCCACAGGCCGCTCTGGCTGAACTGCTCCACCTCCTGCCAGGGCAGCAGGCGGTCGCGGTCGCGCGCCAGGGCGCCGGGGGCGATGAGGGCGGCAAAACTGCGGGCCGCTTCCAGCGCCTCGGCCTCGCTGCCGATGATGTGGGCGGGCCGGGCGGGAGGCGCGGCGGGCGCGGGCTGGCTGCCCGGCGTGGAGGCCAGGGCCTGCAACTCTTGGGTCGATGTCTGTGTCATGGCGGTCAGTTCCACTGGTGGCGGCGCGGCAGGGCGCCGTTGAGCAGGTAGTTGCCCAGCAGGTGGTATTTCCAGCGCACGGGGTCGTGCAGCGTGTGCACGCGGGCGTTGCGCCAGTGGCGGTCCAGGCGGTGGGCGGCGCGGCTGGCCGAGGAGCCGGCCAGCGCGAACAGGTGCTCGCCGGCCTGCAGCGCGGCCTCGGTGGTGAGGATCTTGGCCTCGGCCACGGCCACCGAGGCCTGGGCGCTGGCCTGCTCGTCCACCGCGCCACCAGCCGCTGCAGCCAGCGCATCCAGCGTGCGCGCGGCCTCCAGCAGCACGGCATGGGCCGCGTCCACCTCGATCTGCAGCTGGCCGACCTCGTGGATGAGGTGGGGATCGTCGCTGGCACGCGCCACGCCGGAGTCCATCCAGGGCCGGCTCTTGTCGCGCACGAAGTCCACCGCGTCGCGCAGCGCGCCCTGGGCAATGCCCGCGTCGATGGAGGCCTGGATCAGCTGCGACACCGGGCCGGACAGCGAGGGCGTGGCCTCGAACTGCCAGGCAGGCACCACGTCCTCGGGCTGTACCTGCACCTGGTCCAGCTGCACGCTGCCGCTGGCCGTGGTGCGCTGGCCGAAGGAGTCCCAGTCGTCGAACACGGTCACGCCCGGCGCATCGCGCCGCACCCAGACCTGCACGATGCAGCCTTCCTCGTCCTGGGCGCGAAACGGCACCCAGTGCGCAAATGCCGAGCCCGTGGAGTAAAAGCGCGTGCCGCTGACGCGCAGGCCGCCTGCGGCATCGCGCGACAGGCGCGCCGTGGCCTCCAGCACATGGGCCGCGCGCCCCTTGCGCTCCGGCCCGGCATTGCCCAGGCGGTGGCCGGCCAGCACGTCGGCGAACCATCGGCGCTTCTGGGACTCGCTGCCCATGTCCCGCAGGTTCTGCAGCACGGCGAAATGGTTCTGCGGAATCTGGCCCAGCGAAGGGTCTGCCGCGCACAGCGTGACGAAGACCTGGGCCAGCGTCTCGTAGGAAGCGCCCAGGCCGCCGTAGGCGCGGGGCACGGTGATGGCGCCCAGCCCGCTGGCCGTGTAGCGCTCGATTTCCTGCCAGGGCAGGCGCCGCTCATGGTCGCGGGCGGCTGCGTCCACGCGCCATTCATCGGCCAGGGTCTGGGCGGCCTGCAGGGCCTCGGCCTCGCTGGTGATGCGGTGCGGGGTGGAGGGCGGCAGGGGAAGGCGCCGCAGCGCCCCGCCCGGGGTGTGGTGTGTGTTGCCGGGCAAGGCTGCGCCCAGGGCATCCGGTGTGGTCATTCCGTGCCTCGTTGCTGAGTCGGTGGGGAGAGGGCCGCCAGGCGGCGGCCCCGGAGGGAAAGGCGTGGTGCCTGTTTTCAGCGTCAGCGGCTGCGCAGCCGGCGCACGTAGCGGTCGCCCAGCACCTGGACCACGGTGACCAGCGCGATCAGCACGGCAATCACCAGCAGCATCACCTGGGTGTCGAAGCGCTGGTAGCCGTAGCGGATGGCCAGGTCGCCCAGGCCGCCCGCGCCCACGGCGCCGGCCATGGCCGAGGAACTGATCAGCGCCACCAGGGTGATGGTGAAGCCGCCCACGATGCCGGGCAGGGCCTCGGGCAGGTAGACGTGGCGCACGATGTCCCACTTGCGGCAGCCCATGGCCTGGGCGGCTTCGATGAGGCCGGGATCGACCTCGCGCAGGCTGACCTCGACGATGCGCGCGAAGAACGGCGTGGCGCTGATGGCCAGCGGCACGATGGCCGCCCACACGCCGATGGTGGTGCCCGTCACCAGCCGCGTGAACGGGATCAGCGCCACCAGCAGCACGATGAATGGCGTGGCACGGAAGCCGTTGATCACGCTGCCCAGCGCACGGTGCGTGCGCGGCGAGGCCAGGAAGCCGCCGGGCGCGGTGACGATGAGCAGCACCGCCAGCGGAATGCCCGCCGCCAGCGCGATGCCGCCCGAGACGCCGACCATCATCAGCGTGTCGGCCAGCGCGTTGCCGTAGCGCTCAATGGGAATGGACAGATTCAGCGACATATCCGAGATCCTTGATGTCATGCGCAATGGCCGCCGGGCCCTGCGTCAATGTGTGCCAGTCATGCGCGGCCGTGCCGCCGCCCAGCGCGATCAGCAGCTGCCCCTGGGCATGGCCCTGGATGCGGTCCACGCCGCCATGCAGCAGGCGCACCCGGCCGCCCAGGGCCTGGGCGATGCGCGGGAAGTCGGGCTCCAGCCCGTCCTCGCCGCGGTAGGTCAGCTGCAGGATGCGTTCGTGGCGGCCTGCGGGCGCGTCGGGCAGCAGGCGCTGGCGCAGGTCGTCGGGCAGGCCGTGCTGCAGCGGTGCCAGCAGGGCGCGCGTGGCCGGGTGCTGCGGGTTGCCGAAGACCTTCCAGACCTCGCCCAGCTCGGCGATGCGGCCCTGCTCCAGCACCAGCACGCGGTCGGCGATCTCTCGGATCACGCTCATCTCGTGCGTGATCAGGACGATGGTGATGCCCAGCTTGCGGTTGATGGTGCGCAGCAGCTCCAGGATGGACTGCGTGGTCTCGGGGTCCAGGGCCGAGGTGGCCTCGTCGCACAGCAGGATCTCGGGGTCGGTGGCCAGGGCGCGGGCAATGCCCACGCGCTGCTTTTGCCCGCCCGACAGCCGGCTCGGATAGGTGCCAGCCTTCTCCTGCAGGCCCACCAGGGCCAGCAGCTCTTTCACCCGCGCATCGATGCGTGCGCGCGGCAGGCCCGCCACCTGCAGGGGCAGGGCCACGTTGTCATGCACCGTCTTGGCCGACAGCAGGTTGAAGTGCTGGAAGATCATGCCGATGCGCCGGCGCAGCTGCACCAGTTGCGATTCGTCCAGCGTGCCGATGTCCACGCCATCGACCCGCACCTGGCCGCTGCTGGGCTGCTCCAGCCGGTTGATGGTGCGCAGCAGGCTGGACTTGCCCGCGCCGCTGCGCCCGATGATGCCGAAGATGCTGCCCGGGGCGATCTCCAGGCTGATCGCGTCCAGCGCCTGTACGGGCCCGGCCGAAGACTGGTAGGTCTTGGCCACGCCGCTGAAGGCCACGGCGCCGGGTCCACGGATGGATTCCCGCGTGGTGCCGGCCGCTGCCGATGAGCGCCTGCCCGCGTCATGGGCCGGCCTGTCCGCCTCGTGGGCCGGCCTGTCCGCCAGGGGCTGCCTGGCTGCAATGCTGGTTGACATGGCTGAAGTCCTCCCCTTGCCGCTCAGGGCTTGACCCAGGCCAGGTTGTACAGGCGCTTGTCGTTGGAGAAGGCGCGCTGGGCCTCGGCCTTCACCGCATCGGAGTTCTGGTAGATGCGGATGAACTTCTGCACCACGGGGTCCTGCGTGCGGCTGGCCTTGACCACGAACTGGATGGAAAAGCGCGCATCCTCGATGCCCGAATACGCAAGCCCGCTGGACGGATCGAAGGCCTTGGCCGCCACGATGAAGTGCGGGTAGCCCTGGGCGATGTCCACGTCGCCCGTGATGCGCACCAGCTGCGGCCCCTCGACCTCGACGAAGCTGAGCTTCTTGGGGTTCTCGACGATGTCGTCCAGGCTGCCCAGGTAGCCCACGCCGGGCTTGAGCTTGATCAGCCCCACCTTCTGCAGCAAGAGCAGGCCGCGCCCCTGGTTCACGGGGTCGTTGGCAATACCCACCTTGCCGCCCTGCGGCACCTGGGCGATGGACTTGTGCTTGAGCGAGTACAGGCCCACGTTGGCCAGGATGCCCGTGCCCGCGCTGGCCAGCTTGTAGCCGTTCTTCTGGATGGCGTTGTCCAGGAAGGGCTGGTGCTGGAAGTAGTTGATGTCCAGGTCGCCCGAGTCCACGGCCACGTTGGGCGTGGTCCAGTCGGTGAACTCCACCACCTGCACATCGATGCCCTGGGCCTTGGCCTCCTTGGCGGCCACGGCCACCGAGTCGGCGTAGGCGCCGGGCACCACGCCGATGCGCAGCTTGTCGGCAGCATGGGCGGAGAACAGGGCCAGGGCGGCCAGCGGGGCGATCAGGGCACGGGAAAGCTTCATCGGGATCTCCGGAAAAAAGGTTCGAAAAAGACAGGAAGGGGCCGCGTCACGGCTTGCGCCACGGCAGGCTGTACAGCCTGTCGTTGGCGGCGAATGACTTGTGGATCTGCGCCTGCACGGCGCCCGAGGTCTGGTAGATGCGCACGAACTGCGCAATGCGCGGGTCCCGGGCGTTGTCCTGGCGCGAGACGAAGCGGATGGCGTAGTACAGGTCGTCAATGCCCGAATACAGCAGCGCATTGCCGGCCACCTGGGGCCGCCCGGCGTTGACGAAGTGGGCCGGGTAGCCCTGGGCCAGGTCCACATCGTCCAGCGCGCGCACCAGCTGCGGCCCTTCGATCTCGACAAAGCGCAGCTTGCGCGGGTTGGACACGATGTCGTCCAGCCCCGCGCGCGGGCCCTTGCCTTCGCGCAGCTGGATCAGGCCGGCCTTCTCCAGCAGCAGCAGGCCGCGCCCCTGGTTGACGGGGTCGTTGGCCACGCCGACGCGCGCTCCCTCCTTCAGGTCGGCAAAGCGCTGGGTCTTGAGCGAGTACAGGCCGATGTTGGGCAGCAGGCCCGTGGCCACGCTGGTGAAGGCATAGCCGCGCTCGCGGATGGCGTTGTCCAGGAAGGCCTGGTGCTGGAAGTAGTTGAGGTCGATGTCGCCGGCCGCCAGCGCCGTGTTGGGCGTGGTCCAGTCGGTGAACTCGATGACCTGCACGTCCAGCCCCTGGGCGCGCGCCTCCTTGGCGGCGACCTCCACGGAGTCGGCCAGCGAGCCGGGCGTGACGCCTATTTTCAGCGCGGCGGCGGCCGCAAGGCCGGGCAGCGCCAGCGTGGCGGCGAGCGACCAGAGCAATGTGTTTCTGCGCGTGGGCAAGGCGTGGTTCCTCCAGCTCGGCCAGGCCCGGCGCCGGCGCCCACATGGCGCCTGCCGGCATGGCCTCTGAAGGCATTGCAACACCCGGCCCCGGCGCGCACCACGACGGAATTCACATTTCCTTATAGCGAGCCATGCGCGGCGCAAGGCATTGATCGCAAAGGAAATTTTGCACAGGCAAGATTGAGCTTATGCCCGCGCGAAATATGGCACCGTGCCGGCTGCGCAGGCTTGCGGCAGCCAGGGCGGCCTGCCGCGCTCCCAGGCTCAAGCGCCCTCTTGCGCCTTCATCCTCGTCCAGGCCTTGAAGAGGATGGACTGCAGGCTGGCACGCTCGCCCTCGTCCAGGTAGTCGACCAGGGACTCGCACATGCGCCAGAAGGCCGGCAGCGCGCGGGCCAGCACCTCGCGGCCCTGGTCGGTGAGCGCCAGGTCGAAGCTGCGGCGGTCTTCCTGGCTGAGGCTGCGCGCCAGCAGCGAGCGCTTTTCCAGCCAGTCCAGCAGGCCCGTCACCGACGAGCGCGTCACGCCGACGTAGCTGGCGATATAGGACGGCGTGACCACCGTGTCGCCCAGCAGCCCGCGCTCGGCCAGGCCGAAGATCATGAGCACGTCGAGCTTGCTCTCGGACAGGCCGAACGCCTGCAGCGATGCGTTGGCGCGCTGCTCCACATCGTCGGCCAGCCACAGCAGCAGCAGGCCCAGACCGGCGGCCGGCGTGTCGGTGCCGGGCTGCGCGGTCTCGGCCATCAGGGCCAGGTGCGGGCGCAGCGCTTCGGGGGCGTTGGCGAGGGGGGTGGATGCGGGGGCCGGTGCGGCAGCGGTCTTGCGCGGACTCATGGGAGTGGATGGAAGCGGGTGAAACCGGGTTGAAGCCGGGAGAAGAAAGGGCGGTTGATTTTACGGCTTTCATATATTACGCTTTATGTATAGTACGTTAAGCGTATTATTTGGCGGCACACAAATCTGCAAGGACATCCCATGCCCATCAAAGTTCTGGAACTCCACCATGTCGGATTCGGCGTCAACCACGCCCAGGCCGACGCCATGCTCGACTTCTACCGCGAAGTGCTGAACCTGCCCCAGGACGCCGCGCGCTGGAAGATCCCCGGCATCTACGGCTCCTGGATCAACCTGCCCAACGGCAGCCAGTTGCACATCCTCGGCAGCGAGGGGCCGTCGCGCTATGCGCAGGGCCCAGGCAAGGACCCCGTGTCCAACCACATCGCGCTGGCCGTGGACGACATCCTCGGCGCCGAGCAGGAGCTGCAGGCGCGCGGCGTCGATTACTTCACGCTGGACAACGTGGCATCGCCCAGCCTCAAGCAGCTGTTCCTGCGCGACCCGGCCGGCAACCTGGTGGAACTGCACCAGTCCAATGCGCGCGCCCCCGGCATCGCCCAGGCCGAGCAGGACGCGGCGCGCGCCGGCAACGAGTGACGCGACGCCCTCCCTTTTTCCCTTCCCCTCCGGATTCCCATGTACTTTGAAATGCAATCGCTCAACAGCGAGCAGCGCAGCAACATCCTGCACTCCCTGGTTCTGCCCCGTCCCATCGCCTGGATCAGCTCGGTGGACGGGGACGGCACGGTCAACGTCGCGCCGTTTTCCTTCTTCAACGCCATGTCGGGCGATCCGCCGCTGCTGTGCGTGTGCATAGGCTCGCGCCAGGGCGTGCTCAAGGACACGGCGCGCAACATCGCGGCCACGGGCGAGTTCGTGGTGAACCTGGTGTCCGAGCCGCTGGCGCGCCGCATGGCGGTGACGGCCATAGAGTTCGGCGCGCAGGTGGACGAGTCGGCCCAGGCCGGCCTGGTCCTGGGCGATGCACGGCGGGTGAAGGCGCCGCGCATCGTGGACAGCCCTGCGTCCTTCGAGTGCCGCGTGCGCCAGATCATCGATATCGACGGCGTGCGCAGCCTGGTGCTGGCCGACGTGCTGGCCGCCCATGTCATGGATGCGGCCGTGGTCGATGGCGAGCTCATGTACTTCGACCCCGCGCCCATGGAGCTGATCGCGCGGCTGCAGAACCCCGGCTGGTATGGCCGCGTGGGCGATGCCTTCCAGATGCCCACGCCCTCGGTGGCGCAGTGGGATGCCATGCAGCGCCAGGGCGTGTCCGACAGCTACCTGGCCTGGGCCGACGATGGCGCCGCCGCGCGCTGAAGGGCCGCCCATGCTTGCGCAACACACCATAGACAGCCTGGCGGCCGAGCTGCACGCCAGCGAAAAAAGCCGCGTGCAGGTCCGGCACTTTTCCCGCCGCCATCCGGACATGACGGTGCAGGACGGCTACGCCATCTCGCGCGCCTGGATGCGGCTCAAGCGCGCCGAGGGCCGCACGGTCAGGGGCCACAAGATCGGCCTGACCTCGCGTGCCATGCAGCAGGCCGTGCAGATCACCGAGCCCGACTACGGCACCCTGCTGGACGACATGTTCTTCGAGCCCGGCGGCGACATTCCCTTTGCGCGCTTCATCGCTCCGCGCGTGGAGGTGGAGCTGGCCTTCGTGCTGGGCCGCACGCTCAAGGGGCCGGGCGTCACCCTGTGCGATGTGCTGGCCGCCGCCGACTGGGTGGTGCCCGCCGTGGAAATCATCGACGCCCGCATCGAGCAAAAGGACCGCGATACCCAGGCCATGCGCACGGTGCGCGACACCATCGCCGACAACGCGGCCAATGCCGGCATCGTCATGGGCGGGCGGCCCGTGCGCCCAGACGCGGTGGACCTGCGCTGGGTGTCGGCGCTGCTGCAGCGCAACGGCGTGATCGAGGAGTCCGGCGTGGCGGCCGCCGTGCTCAACCATCCGGCCACGGGCGTGGCCTGGCTGGCCAACCGGCTCGCGCAATGGGATGAGCAGCTGGACGCAGGCCAGGTGGTTCTGGCAGGCTCGTTCACGCGGCCCGTCACGGCCCAGGCCGGCGACAGCTTCCATGTGGACTACGGGCCGCTGGGCTCCATTGCCTGGCGCTTTGCCTGAGCTTCGTCCGCAGTGCGGCGATGGTGTCGCCTGCGGCACAGTCCGCAGGCCCGGCGCGTCGCCGACAATGCAGCGGCGCCGCCCGCCACCGGTGCGCGGGCGGCGGCTGCAACACATGCACTACAGGATGGACAAGCAATGGAGATGAAGAACGCAAAGACGGCCGTGGTCACGGGCGGAGGAACCGGCGTGGGCAAGGCCGTGGCGCTGGCCCTGGCGGGCGCTGGCTACCAGGTGGTGGTGGCGGGCCGCCGCCAGGCGCTGCTGGATGAGACCTGCGCCGAGGCCCAGGCAAAGTACGGCGCAGGCGAGCGCATGCTGGGCATTGCCACCGATGTCAGCGACCCGGCTGCCGTGGAGCAGCTTTTCGCGCGCACGGTGCAGCGCTTCGGTCGCGTGGACCTGCTGTTCAACAACGCGGGCCGGGGCAATCCGCCAGGCTCCTTCCTGGACTGGACGCCCGAGCAGTGGCGCGAGGTGGTCGATGTCAACCTCAACGGCATGTTCTATTGCCTGCAGCAGGCCTTCCGCACCATGCGCGACCAGTCGCCGCGCGGCGGCCGCATCATCAACAACGGCTCCATCTCCGCGCATGCGCCGCGCCCCAATTCCAGCGCCTACACGGCCACCAAGCATGCCGTCATGGGCCTGACCAAGACCGCTGCGCTCGACGGCCGTGCCTACGACATCGCCGTGGGCCAGATCGATATCGGCAATGCCATGACCGAGCTGGCATCGCGCATGGCCAAGGGCGTGCCCCAGGCCAATGGCGAGATCGCGGTGGAGCCGCTGATCGACGCGGATGTGGTGGGCCAGTCCGTGCTCTACATGGCCAGCCTGCCGCTGGAGGCCAATGTGCTGTTCCACACGGTGATGGCCACCAAGATGCCCTTCGTGGGCCGGGGCTGAACCGGCAAGGGCCGGTCTTCAGGCCTGCACGCGGCGGCTCGCCGTCTCGGACGGGAGCTCGCCGAAGCGGCTGCGGTACTGGGCCGCGAAGTGGCCCAGGTGCAGGAAGCCGTATTTCTGCGCCACGTCGCGCACGCCGGAGCCGGCTGCGGCGCCCGGGCCCTTGGCTGCCTGGAGTTCGGCGCGCACCCGGTCCAGCCGCAGCTGGCGCAGGAAATCCATGGGCCCCATGCCCGCGTGCTGGCGGAAGGCGGCCTGCAGCGTGCGCGCGCTGCAGCCGGCCTCGCGGCAGACATCGGCCAGCGACAGGGGCTGGTCGGCATGGGCCTGCATGTACTCCTGGGCCTTGCGCACGCCGCGCGGCAGCAGGCTGCGCCGGCTGTCCCCGGCCAGTGCGCGGCTGTGGCTGTGCGTGGCCGACATCAGCAGGCTGGTCAGCAGGTATTCCTCCGCATGCTGGGCCAGCGCCTGTGTGGCCTGCAGGGCGTTGCCCGCATCCAGCGTGTGCCGCAGGCAGTCGATGAAATGCACCAGCGGTGCCAGCGCCGGCTGGTCCAGCGGCACGCCCAGATCGAACACCAGGGGCCGGCCTGCGGGCGCCTGCAGCAGCGCCTCCAGCCGCGCCACCAGGGCCGGGCGGGCCATGCGCACGATCAGGTGCGGGCTGTCGTCGGCCCAGCGCATGGACAGCGGCTCGGTCGGCGAGCGCAGGGAGGCCAGGCGCGGCGTGGCATCCACCTGCTGCGCGCCGCAGCGGATCTCGGCACTGCCGCGCAGGGGAATCTGCAGCAGGAAGAAGTCCCGCAGGTAGCCGGGCTCGATGTGCACGCCGGGACCGTACTGCACATAGTTCAGGCTGACGTTGCGGGAAAGCGGCGCGCTGTGGTGGCAGGCGTCCAGCTCGGCGCGCGGGCGCAGCATGCCCAGGCCATGCGGACAGAAGACGCGCGCCACGCTTTCGCGGGCCTCGTCCATGTCGTGGCTCTCGAAAAGCCGGTAGCGCTGCAGCGGCAGCGGTGTGTGCATGGCGTGTTCCATAGGCTGGGCAGAACGTAGCAAAAACCACCCGCTCCCACAATTCGGACCATTCCCCGGGAGCCAATTTCTGCGCGCCAGGGACAGTGCCTGCGCTTGCCGGATGCCTGCGCGGCCCGGCCCCCCGTAACGTGTGCTGCACAGGCCAGCCCGGCCTGGCATCCACACGGGAGAACAAGCGTCATGTTCAAGGGACTCGAAGGCAAAAGCGCCATCGTCACCGGCGGCTCCACCCTGATAGGCGCCGGCGTGGTGCGTGCGCTGCACGCGGCCGGCGTGAAGGTGGTCATTGCCGACATCGATGCCGACAACGGCCAGGTGCTGGCCGATGCGCTGGGCGAGGGCGCGCTTTTCGTGCGCACCGACATCACCGACGACGCGCAGGTCGCCGCCTGCGTGCAGCAGGCGTGCAGCCGGCACGGCGGCGTGCACATCCTGGTCAACCTGGCCTGCTCGTATGTAGACGAAGGCCTGCAGTCGCCGCGTGCCGACTGGCTGGCCTCGTTCAACGTGAATGTGGCCAGCGCCGTGGCCATGCTGCAGGCCGTGCACCCGCACATGGTGGCTGCCGGTGGCGGGGCCGTGGTGAACTTCACCAGCATCTCCTCCGAGGCCGCGCAGACCGGGCGCTGGCTCTACCCGGCCAGCAAGGCGGCCATGAAGCAGCTCACGCGCAGCATGGCCATGGACCTGGCGGCCGATGGCATCCGCGTCAACAGCGTCTGCCCGGGCTGGACTTGGTCGGCGGTGATGGACCGGCTCAGTGGCGGCGACCGCGCCAAGACCGACCGCGTGGCCGCGCCCTTTCACCTGCTGGGCCGCGTGGGCGATCCGCACGAGGTGGCGCAGGTGGTGCTGTTCCTGTGCTCGGACCATGCCAGCTTCGTGACCGGGGCCGACTACGCGGTGGACGGCGGCTACGGCGCCATGGGGCCCGAGCGGGCCGTGGCCGCCATCCCCCAATTGATGGACTAGCACGCAGTACGGACACGGAGCCGCAAGGAGACATCCATGAAGAAAATCGCCATCGTCGGAGCCGGCCAGTCGGGCCTGCAACTGGGCCTGGGCCTGCTGGCCGCGGGCCATCAGGTCACGATACTGAGCAACCGCACGGCGCAGGACATCGCCCAGGGCCGGGTCATGTCCAGCCAGTGCATGTTCGACAGCGCGCTGCAGATAGAGCGCGGCCTGGGCCTGGACCACTGGTCGCGCGAATGCCCGGTGGTCGAGGGCATCGGCCTGTGCGTGCCGCACCCTGGGCAACACGGCGAGAAAGCGGCCGGCAAGGCCATCGACTGGGCCGCGCGGCTGAACGCGGGCGCGCAGTCCGTGGACCAGCGCCTGAAGATCCCCGCATGGATGGACGACTTCCGCCGCCAGGGCGGCGAGCTGGTGCTCAAGGACGCGGGCATCGCCGAGCTGGAGGAATGCACGCGCAGCCATGACCTGACCCTGGTCGCCAGCGGCAAGGGCGAGATATCGAGGCTGTTCGAGCGCGATGCCCACCGCTCGCGCTTCGACCAGCCCCAGCGCGCGCTGGCGCTGACCTATGTGACGGGCATGAAGCCGCGCGAGCCGTTCTCCGCCGTGTCCTTCAACCTGCTGCCGGGCGTGGGCGAGTATTTCGTGTTCCCTGCGCTGACGACCACGGGCCCCTGCGAGATCATGGTGTTCGAGGGCGTGCCCGGCGGTCCCATGGACTGCTGGGGCGATGTGAAGACACCGGAGCAGCACCTGGAGCGCAGCCGCTGGATCCTCGACACCTTCGTGCCCTGGGAGGCCGAACGCTGCCGCGACATTGCGCTGACCGATGACAACGGCATCCTCGCGGGCCGCTTCGCCCCCACGGTGCGCAAGCCCGTGGCCACGCTGCCGTCGGGGCGCAAGGTGCTGGGCATGGGCGACGTGGTGGTGCTCAACGACCCCATCACGGGCCAGGGCTCCAACAACGCGGCCAAGTGCGCCGACACCTATCTGCGCAGCATCCTGGCGCGCGGCAATGGTGACGGTAGTGGCGACGGCAATGGCGCATTCGACGCCGCCTGGATGCAGCAGACCTTCGACCGCTACTGGTTCGGCTATGCGCAATGGGTCACGCAGTGGACCAACATGCTGCTGGCGCCACCGCCGCCCCATGTGCTCAAGCTGCTGGCCAGCGCGGGCACGCTGGCACCGCTGGCCAGCGCCTTTGCCAACGGGTTCGATGACCCGCGCACCTTCTTCCCCTGGTTCGCGGACGCGGGCGAGGCGGACCACTACATCGACAGCTGCGCGGCCATCGCCGCCATGGCAGCCGTCCCCGCCTAGCCGCAGAGGCCGCCATGAGCACATGCGACACCCCGGCCACCGCCACGGCCTGCTCCTTCGATCCGCGCGAGCTGCGCAAGGCCTTCGGCCAGTTCACCACGGGCGTGACCGTCATCACCACGCGCGCGCCGGACGGGCGGCGCGTGGGCATGACGGCCAACTCGTTCTCCTCGGTCTCGCTGGACCCGCCGCTGGTGCTGTGGAGCCTGGCGCGCCAGGCGCCCAGCGTCTGCGATTTCCAGGGCGCCAGCCATTTCGCCATCCACGTGCTGGCTGCGGGCCAGCATCCGCTGTCGCGGCGCTTTTCCACGCCGCAGCAGGACAAGTTCGTCGGCCTGGACTGCGCGGAAGGCCCGGCCGGCGTGCCCCTGATCGATGGCGTGCTGGCCCGCTTCGTCTGCCGCAACGTCCGGCAATACGATGGCGGCGACCACCTCATCTTCATCGGCCAGGTCGAGCGCTGCGAACGCTTCGACGGCGAGCCCCTGGCCTTTCACGCGGGCTACTATCAGGTGACGGTGCGGCACCCCCAATGCGTATGACGGGTCATGAAAAAAGCGGCACCGCAGCTTTCCCCACCCTTTGAAACGGAGACACCCCCCATGCAGCAGAAAGAATCCCCGGCCAGCCGCCATGTGCGCATCAACGCGCTGGACGGCAGCGGCAGCTTCAACGCCTACCTGGCCGTGCCGGCCTCGGGCAGCGGCCCCGGCCTGGTGCTGGCGCAGGAGATCTTCGGCGTCAACGCCACCATGCGCGAGGTGGCCGACTACTACGCCGAAGAAGGTTACGTGGTGCTGGTGCCCGACCTGTTCTGGCGCCAGCAGCCCGATGTGGAGCTGGGCTACACGCCGGCGGACTGGGAGCGCGCCTTCGGCTTCTACAAGGGATTCGACGAGGCCCTGGGCGTGCAGGACATACAGGCCTGCCTGAACGCCCTGCGCCAGCGCCCCGAGGTCACGGACGGCAAGGCCGGCGTGCTGGGCTTTTGCCTGGGCGGCAAGCTGGCCTACCTGGCCGCCTGCCGCACCGATGCCGATGCGGTGGTCGGCTACTACGGCGTGGGCATCGAGGCGGCGCTGGACGAGGCCGAGCGCATCCGCTGCCCGCTCACCCTGCATGTGGCCGAGCTCGACGCCTTCTGCCCGCCCGAGGCGCGCCAGCGCATCGTCCAGGCGCTGGGCGGGCGCCCCGGCGTGGCCGTGCATGTCTATCCGGGCGTGGACCATGCCTTCGCGCGCAAGGGCGGCGACCATTTCCACCGCGCCTCGGCCCTGATGGCGCACGAGCGCAGCATTGCCACGCTCAAGTCCGCCATCGGCCCGCACTTCGACCTGGCCGCGCTGTGGGACAAGCACTGCGAGTACGAGTTCGCCACGCGCAACGTGGACGACACCATGGCCACCATGGTGGCCGAGCCCTATGTGAACCACATTCCCACCATGACCGGCGGCGTGGGCTTCAGCAACCTGCACGCCTTCTACACGAACCACTTCGTCAACAGCAATCCGCCCGATACGTCGCTTACCCCGATTTCACGCACCGTGGGGGCCTCGCAGGTGGTGGACGAGATGCTGTTCTGCTTCACGCACACCACCGAGATTCCGTGGATGCTGCCCGGCGTGCGGCCCACGGGGCGGCGCGTGGAGATCCCGCTGCTGGCCGTGGTCAAGTTCCGGGGCGACAAGCTCTACCACGAGCACATCTACTGGGACCAGGCCAGCGTGCTGGTGCAGGTGGGCCTGCTGGACCCGGCGCTGCTGCCCGTGGCGGGCGTGGAGACGGCCCGCAAGCTGCTGGACGAGACCCTGCCTTCCAACGAACTGCTCAAGCGCTGAGCGCGGCGCGGGCGCATGGGTTTCACCCTGCGCCCGCGGGCGGCCTGCAGGCCGCCAGGACTCTCAGGGTTGCCACCAATGTTGATATGTCAACATTGGTGGATCATGCGGCCATCGCAATCGCCGTCGCCGCCCGGTTTCCTCCGCCCAATGCCCCGCCCACGCACATCCACGATCCCTGCCGCCGATGCCGCCACCGGCCCTGCACCGGACACGCAGGTCTGCAGCCAGACGCTGGCGCTGGAGGACTTCATCACCTTCCGCCTGGGCGCGCTGTCCAATGCGCTGCAGACCCAGGTGACGCGCCACTACATCGCGCCAGCATCGCCCGTGGGGCTGACCGAGTGGCGGCTCATGGGCCAGATCCAGCGCCATGGTGAACTGCACGCCAGCGCGCTGTCGCGCCTGAGCCTGATGGACAAGGCCCAGATCAGCCGCGCGCTGCAGCCGCTGATCGACCGGGGCTGGGTGCTGCGCCGCGCCGATCCGCAGCACGCGCGGCGCCACCTGCTGCAGCTGAGCGAAGCAGGGCAGGCGCTCTTCGACGAGGTGCTGTCCCGCGCACGCCCCTACCAGGCGGCCCTGCTCAATGCCCTGACGGCCGATGAGCGCGCCATGCTGGACCGCATCCTGGACAAGCTGGGCCGTGCCTCCCAAGCGCTGGACCAGGGGCTGGACCAGGGGCTGGACCAGGGGCTGGATGCCTGATTTCCCCACAAGCCACTGCACAACCCATCTCAAGACCCACCTCAGAATCCACCCCACGAGCCACACCATGAATTGCTCCATGCACCCTGATGAGCGGGCCGCCCGCATCGAACTGGCCGCCTGCTACCGCGTCTTCGCCATGCTGGGCTGGGACGAACTGATCTACAACCACATCACGGTGCGCCTGCCCGACAGCGTGACGGGCGGTGAAAAGCAGTTCCTGATCAACCCCTTCGGCCTGCACTACGAAGAGGTCACGGCCAGCAACCTGGTGCGCATCAACGTGCGCGGCGAGGTGCTGGACGGCTCGCGGCATCCGGTGAATCCGGCCGGCTTCGTGGTGCATGCGGCCATCCACGACGGACTGCCGGGCGCGCACTGCGTGATGCACACGCACACCACCTCGGGCATGGGCGTGGCCTGCCTGGAGCAGGGCCTGTCGCAAAGCAACTTCTACAGCGCCCAGCTGCACGGCATGGTGGCCTACCATGACTTCGAGGGCATCACCATCCATGCCGACGAAGGGCCGCGCCTGCTGGCCAGCATCGGCCGCCGCAAGGCCGTGATCCTGCGCAACCATGGCCTGCTCAGCTGGGGCAGCGACCTGCCCCAGGCCTTCGTGGTGCTGTGGACGCTGCAGCGCGCCTGCGACGTGCAGATGGCCACCCTGTCCATGGGCGCGCCGCGCATGGTCTCCGACGCCATGGCCCAGCGCTGCAACGAGGACTCGCTGACCTTCAACGCCAGCCACGGCGGTGCCCGCGATGTGTTCGACCATCTGGTGCGCCGCGTGAACCGGCGCGACAACAGCTATCTCGATCTTTGAACCCGGAGCTTCCCGCGCATGACCATGGAACAGACAAGCATTTCATTCGACAAGGCCTGCATCTTCGGCGCCGGTGCCATCGGCGGCTGGATGGGCGCGGCCCTGGCCCGCGCCGGCTGCCAGCTCAGCGCCGTGGCGCGCGGCGCCGCGCTGCAGGCCCTGCGCACCCAGGGCCTGACCCTCGTGCACGGCGAGCAGCGCGAGCACTTCGCGCTGCGTGCCGAACAGGACCCGGCCGCCCTGGGCGTGCAGGACCTGGTCATCATCTCCGTCAAGGCGCCGGGCATGCCCGATGTGGCCGAGCACATCGCACCGCTGATCGGCCCGCAGACCGTGGTGCTCACGGCCATGAACGGCGTGCCCTGGTGGTTCCTGCAAGGCGGTGTCGATGCCAGCGTGCGGGGCAGGCAGCTGAAAGCCGTGGACCCTGAAGGCCGCATTGCGCAAGCCATCCCGCTGGGCCAGGTGCTGGGCTCGGTGGTCCATGCCAGCTGCTCCAACGATGCGCCCGGCGTGGTGCGCCGCCACTTCGGCAACAGCCTGATCCTGGGCGAGCCCCTGGCCACAGGACCCTGCCAGCCGCCCACGCCACGCCTGGCGGCACTGGCCCAACTGCTGCAGCGTGGCGGCATCGAGGCCAAGGTCTCCGACAACATCCAGCGCGACGCCTGGTACAAGCTCTGGGGCAACATGACCGTCAACCCCGTCAGCGCGCTGACGGGCGCCACCTCGGACCGCATCCTGGGCGACGACCTGGTGCGCGGCCTGATCACGCGCGTGATGCTGGAGGCCAAGGAGATCGGCGCGCGCATCGGCCTGCCCATCAACGAATCGCCCGAAGACCGCCATGCGGTCACGCTCAAGCTGGGCGCCTTCAAGACCTCCATGCTGCAGGACGTGGAAGCGGGCAAGCCCGTGGAACTCGACGCCCTGGTGGGCGCGGTGCGCGAAATGGGCCAGCTGTGCGGCGTGGACACCCCGTTCACCGATGCGCTGCTGGGCCTGGCGCGGCTGCAGGCGCGGCAAAAGGGGCTGATGGCCTGACGCCGCAAGGGCCAGTACCGGCCTGCAGCGCGCAACCGTAGACTACGCCTCCATGACTTCCGCCAAGAACCCCGCCTCGACCTGGTCCACGCTGTGCGTGGTGGCCACCACCGTCCCCAGCGCCGAGGAGGCTGCCCATCTGGCGCGCAGCCTGGTGCAGCAGCAGGCCGCGGCCTGCGTGCAGGTGGAGCCCATCACCTCGCACTACGTGTGGGAGGGCGAGATGCACGCCACGCCCGAGTGGCGTCTGGTCTGCAAGACCCTGCCCGACGTGCTGGAGCGCCTGGCCCGGCTGCTGCGCGCCGGGCACAGCTACAGCGTGCCGCAGATCACCATGCGCACCGAGCGCTGCATGGCCGACTATGCGCAGTGGCTGCGCTCCCAGGTCTCGACCCGGGACGTGGCGGACACTGCAGAAATGGCCGCCGCGCCCCGCATCACTGCGGCGTGACGTTGGCGGCCTTGATCACGGGCACCCAGGTCGCTGTCTCCTTGCGGATCAGCTCGCCGAAGGCGCTGCCCGTGACCACCCAGGGCTCGATCCCCTGCAGGTCCAGCTGCCTGACCACGGCCGGCGTGTTGAAGATCTCCTGAATATCCTTCTCCAGCTGCTTGAGCACGGCCGGCGGCGTCTTCCTGGGCGCCATCACGCCGTACCAGGACGAGATGGCAATGCCCGGCACGCCCGCCTGGGCCAGCGTGGGCACATCAGGCAGGTACTTGCTGCGCGCCGGGTCGGTCACGGCCAGCGCGCGCAGCTTGCCCGACTGCACATGCGGCAGCAGCGCGGGCACATTGCCCACGATCATCGGCACCGTGCCGCCCAGCACATCGTTGAGGCCGGGCGCCGTGCCCTTGTAGGCCACGTGCAGGATGTCGGCGCCGGTCTGCTGCTTGAACAGCTCACCGGCCAGATGCAGGCTGGAGCCCACGCCGGGCGAGGCATAGCTGATGGTGGCCGGCCTGGCCTTGGACAGGGCCACCAGCTCCTGCACCGTTTTGGCGGGCACGCCAGGGTGCACGGCGATCACATTGGCCGCCTTGGCCAGCGAGGCCACGGGCGCGAAGTCCGCCTCCACGCTGTAGCCGGGCCTGGCCAGCAGCGTGGGATTGATGGTCAGGTTGCCCTGGGGCACGACCAACAGCGTATGGCCGTCCGGCGCGGCACGCTTGACCATGTCGATGCCGATATTGCCGTTGGCCCCGGGCTTGTTCTCCACCACCGAGGTCTGCTTGTAGCGCTCGGCCAATCCCGTGGACAGCAGGCGGGCCAGCGCATCGACCGGGCCGCCGGGCGGAAAGGGCGCGACGATGGTGAAAGGCTTGGCGGCCAGTTGCTGCTGCGCAGCGGCATCCTGGGCCAGGGCGCTCTGGCATGCGGCTGCTGCCAGCAGGGCGGCAGCGCCGAGCAAGGTGGGGGCTTTCATGGGGAACTCCGGGGAACAAGGCAAGGCAGGTACAAGCAAAAGAAATGCCTGAGGGCTATCGATTGTTTCTTGTATAAAACAACGTTCTTCTTGTAAATCAATGCAAAGCATAAAACCTGCGGCTTGATTCGAATCAAGGGAAAACCCTTGCCTGCACGCCTGGGCCTTCGCTGCGCTCGCATGCCCATGAAAAAAGGAGCGCAGCGCGCTCCTTTGGGTGGTGGTGTGCCGGGTGGCCTCAGGACAGCAGCGCCTGCGCAAATTCCCTGGCGTTGAAGGTCTCCAGGTCCTCGACCTTTTCACCCACGCCGATGAAGTACACGGGGATCGGCCGTTCCTGGGCAATGGCAGCCAGCACGCCGCCCTTGGCCGTGCCGTCGAGCTTGGTGACGATCAGGCCCGTGAGCTGCAGTGCATCGTCAAAGGCGCGCACCTGGGCCAGCGCGTTCTGGCCGGTGTTGCCGTCGATGACCAGCAGCACCTCGTGCGGTGCCGTGGCGTCGGCCTTGCTGACCACGCGGCGGATCTTGCGCAGCTCTTCCATCAGGTGCAGCTGGGTGGGCAGGCGGCCTGCCGTGTCCACCAGCACCACATCCTTCTTGCGCGCGCGGCCGGCGGTGACGGCGTCAAAGCTCACGGCCGCAGGATCGCCCCCTTCCTGGCTGACGATCTCCACCGTGTTGCGATTGGCCCAGACGCCAAGCTGCTCGCGCGCGGCGGCGCGGAAGGTGTCGGCGGCGGCCAGCAGCACGCTCTGGCCTTCGTCGGCCAGGTGGCGGGTGAGCTTGCCGATGGAGGTGGTCTTGCCCGCGCCGTTGACGCCCGCCACCATGATCACGGTGGGCTGGTGCTCGCCGATGACCAGCGGCTTTTCCAGCGGGCGCAGCAGGTCGGCCAGGGCATCGGCCAGCAGCGCCTTGACGGCGGCGGGGTCGGTGGCCTTGGCCTCCTTGACGCGGCGGCGCAGGTCGGCGAGCAGGTGCTCGGTGGCCTTGACGCCGGTGTCGGCCATCAGCAGGGCGTCTTCCAGTTCCTCGTACAGCGCATCGTTGATCTGCGTGCCCGTGAAGACCGTGGCAATGCTGCTGCCGGTCTTGCGCAGGCCGGTCTTGAGGCGCTGCATCCAGTTCTGGCGGCTGGCACCTTCGGCCTCGGGCTTGGCCGTGGGCTCGGGCGCGGCAATGAAGTCCGCAGGCGCGATGGTGGACGCGGGTGCAGCAGCTGGGGCAGGCGGGGTCTCGGGGGGCGCGGCATCGCCCTTGCCGCCGCCAAAGGGCTTGCGCCACCAGGCACTGCCGGTGTCGGCGGCCGGCGCTGCTGGCGCGGCCGGTGGCAGGGCGGGGGGGCTGTCCTGCGGTGGGGTTGCGGGAATGCCGGCCTTTTCAGGCGCGGCGCTGCTGTCCGCCGGGGAAATCTCGGCGGCGGAGGGGGTGGGCTTTTTCTTGAAAAAACTGAACATCGGCAGGTTCTTAGAATCACAGCATTCTATGAAACATGCACTCACCCTCCTGGGCTTAATGGCCTGCATGGGCACCGGGGCTGCTTTGGCAGCCCCGGATGCATCCTCTTCCATCCCTTCATCGCTGCTGCAGACGGTGGCCAGCCAGGCCGCCGGCGGCACGCGCACCGCCACTTCGGCACAGCAATTCACCTTGAAGAACGGCATGCAGCTCATCGTGCAGCCCGACCGGCGCGCGCCTACGGCCGTGCACATGGTCTGGGTGCGCGTGGGCTCCGTGGACGAGGTCGATGGCACCTCGGGCGTGGCCCACGCGCTCGAACACATGATGTTCAAGGGCTCGCGCAAGGTGGCTCCCGGCGAGTTCTCGCGCCGCGTGGCAGCGCTGGGCGGCCAGGAAAACGCCTTCACCAGCCGCGACTACACGGGCTACTACCAGCAGATTCCGTCCAGCCGCCTGGAAGACGTGATGAAGCTCGAATCCGACCGCTTCGCCAACAACCACTGGCCCGACAGCGAGTTCAAGAAGGAGATCGAGGTCATCAAGGAAGAGCGCCGCATGCGCACCGAGGACCAGCCGCGCGCCGTGCTCATGGAGCAGTTGATGGCGGCGACCTTCGTGGCCTCGCCCTACCACCGCCCCGTGATCGGCTGGATGAGCGACCTGGACGCGCTGACGCCCGGCGACGTGCGCGACTTCCATGGCCGCTGGTATGTGCCCGGCAATGCCACCATCGTCATTGCCGGCGATGTGGACGTGGCCAAGGTCCGCGCCTGGGCCGAGAAGTACTACGGCAGCATTCCCGCACGCGCCCTGCCGGTGCGCAAGCCGCGCACCGAGCCCGCGCAGATCGGCATCCGCCGCATCGAGGTCAAGCAGCCCGCCGAGCAGGCCCTGGTGGCCCTGGCCTTCCGCGCGCCCTCGCTGACGCGCGTCAGCGACCTGCAGGCCGACGACCGGGATGCGCTGGCGCTGCTGGTTCTGTCGGCCGTGCTGGACGGCTATGACGGCGCCCGCCTGGAGCGCGCCCTGGTGCAGGGCGAAGGCCGCGTGGCCGACGGCGCGGGCAGCTCCATGTCCCTCATGGGCCGTGGCCCCGGCCTGTTCATGCTGACGGGCGTGCCCGCCACGGGCAAGACTGCCGCCGAGGTCGAGGCGGCGTTGCGCGCCGAAGTGGCCAAGGTCGCCAAGGATGGTGTGGAGCCCGCCGAGCTGGAGCGCGTGAAGACACAGTGGATGGCCTCCAATGTCTACGAGCGCGATTCGGTCATGGGCCAGGCCCAGAGCCTGGGCAATTACTGGATACAGGGCATGCCGCTGGATGCGGAAGACCAGCTGCTGACCCAGCTGCGCACCATCACGCCCGATGACGTCAAGCGTGTGGCTGCCAAGTACTTTGGCGATGACCAGCTCACGGTGGGCACCCTGGTGCCGCAACCCCTGCCCGAAGGCGGCAAGCCCCGTCGCCCCGATGCGGGTGCCGCCATCGGCGGACCCCTGCATTGATGCCCCCGAAGCACGCTGGAGTGAAGATGAAGAACATGAAAAAAATGGTGGCCAGCACGGTGCTGGCAGGCGTGGGCCTGGGCTTTGGTGCCACGTCCGCATGGGCCCTGCTGCCCATCCAGCACTGGACCCAGCCCAGCGGGGCTCAGGTCTGGCTGGTGGACAGCCCGGGCATTCCCATGGTCGATGTGCAGATGGACTTCGATGCCGGCAGCCGGCGCGATCCCGCCAGCCAGGTCGGCCTGGCCAGCGCCGTGGCGCTGATGGCCTCCAAGGGCGTGACCGCCCAGGGCGATGCGCCTGCGCTGGACGAGAACGGCCTGGGCCAGGCCTGGGCCGATCTGGGTGCCAGCTTTGGCGCGCAGGCGGGCCGCGACAGCTTCAGCTACGGGCTGCGCTCCCTGACCGAGCCTGCGCTGCTGCAGCGCGCCGTGGCGCTGGCGGCGCGCCAGATCGCCACCCCCAGCTGGCCGCAGGACGTGTGGCTGCGCGAGCGCGAGCGCTGGACTGCGGCCATCAAGGAATCGGACACGCGCCCCGGCACGGTGGCCGGCAAGGCCCTGAGCCAGGGCGTGTTCGGCACCCATCCCTACGGCGCGCGCGCCACGGGCGAGAGCCTCGCGCACATCGACCTGTCCGACATGCAGTCCTTCCACCGCCGCCTGATCGCGGCCTGCCGCGCCAAGGTCAGCATCGTCGGTGCGGTCAGCCGCGAGCAGGCCGACCAGCTGGTGCAGCAACTGCTGGCTCCGCTGCAGGCGGCGCAGGGCCAGGACGCCAGTGCCTGCGCGCCCCTGCCCGACGTGCCCAAGGTGCAGGCGCTCAAGGCGCCGGTCAACGAGAACATCCCCTTCGCCTCGGCCCAGGCGCAGGTGCTGATCGCCCAGCCCGGCATTGCACGCAACAGCCCGGACTTCATGGCCGTGCTGGTGGGCAACCACATCCTGGGTGGCGGCGGCTTCACCTCGCGGCTGACCGAGGAAGTGCGCGAAAAGCGCGGCCTGAGCTACAGCGTCTACAGCGATTTCTCGCCGGGTCTGGACGCAGGCGCCTTCACGATCGCCCTGCAGACGCGCCCCGACCAGGCAGCCGAGGCCCTGAAGGTGTCGCAGGACACGCTGCGCCGCTTCGTGGCCGAAGGCCCGACCGAGAAGGAGCTCAAGGCCGCCAAGGACAACCTGATCGGCGGCTTTGCGCTGCGCATCGACAGCAACCGCAAGCTGCTGGGCAATGTGTCCAACATCGCCTGGAACGGCTTGCCGCTGGACTACCTGGAGCACTGGACCGAGCGCGTGCAGGCGCTCACCGTGCGTGATGTGCGCGAGGCCATGCAGCGCATGCTGCAGCCCGAGCGCATGGTGACCGTCGTCGTGGGAGGCAAACAATGAGCCGCAACAGCATCAAAATTCACACCCCTGCCGGCAAGCGCTGGCTGGAAAAGGCCACGGCCGAGGCCGCAGCACCCAAGGCAGCTGCCGCAGCGCCTGCTGCCGCCAAGGCGAAAGCCGGACGGCCGGCGCCGGTGGGCGCGGGCGAGGTCCGCATCATCGGCGGCCAATGGCGCCGCACGCGGCTGCCCGTGGCGCAGCACCCGGGCCTGCGGCCCACGCCGGATCGCGTGCGCGAGACCCTGTTCAACTGGCTGGGCCAGGACCTGACGGGCTGGCACTGCCTGGATGCCTTCGCGGGCACGGGCGCGCTGGGCTTCGAGGCCGCATCGCGCGGCGCGACCAATGTGCTGATGAACGAGCAGGACGCCACCCTGGTCCAGCAGTTGCAGCGCCTGCGAGAGCGCCTGGACGCCCAGTCCGTGCGCGTGCTGCGCGGCGATGGCATCGGCTGCCTGCGCCAGGTGGCGCCGGGCACGCTGGACCTGGTGCTGATCGATCCGCCGTTCGACCATGCCGATCTGTTCGAGCCTGCGCTGAAGGCCGCCGCGCAGGCGGTGTCCGCCACGGGCTATGTCTATCTGGAGGCGCCCCAGGCCTGGACCGAGGAGCAACTGGCCGAGGCCGGTGGCCTGCAGCTGTTCCGCCATCTGAAGGCGGGCGCCGTCCACGCCCACCTGCTGCGCAAGGCACCGCAGGACGAGTAAAGGGCGCTGCCGCGGCCGCGTTCCCTGGCAGGAGCGCGGCTGTCGCACAGCCGACCGGCCATGCTGCAGCGCAATGCATAATGCGCCATCCGTGCCGGACAGGGCACGCGCAGCCAATGAAAGCGACCGCCATGAGCCACGACGTGATTGCCGTCTATCCCGGAACTTTCGATCCGATCACGCTGGGTCATGAAGACGTGGTGCGCCGCGCGACCCAGCTGTTCAGCCACGTCATCGTCGCCGTGGCGGCGGGCCACCACAAGAAGACCATGTTCAATCTTGAGGAGCGCATGCAGATGGTGCGCGAGGCCGTGTCCATCTATCCCCATGTCCAGGTCGAGAGCTTTCATGGCCTGCTGCGCGACTTCGTGGTCGAGCGCGGCGGCAAGGCCATGGTGCGCGGCCTGCGTGCGGTCACCGACTTCGACTACGAGTTCCAGCTCGCCGGCATGAACCGCACGCTGATGCCCGAAGTGGAGACCGTCTTCCTCACGCCCAGCGACCGCTACCAGTTCATCAGCAGCACCTTCGTGCGCGAGATCGCCACGCTGGATGGCGAGATCGACAAGTTCGTCTCTCCCAGTGTGCGTACCCGCCTTCTGCAGAAGGTGCAGGCCAATCGTGGGTCGTGATCGCACGAGCTGATCGCACAACCTGATTGCAGGCCTTGATCCCGCGTCCTGATGCCCTGACCGCCTGGCTGTCCTGAGGCCCGGCAAGGGCGGCCCGGGCCCTCTCGCAGTTCCTTCTTAGAAGGCAGCCTGCCGCGTGGCGCTCGCATTCACGGCGGCGTGCACGAATTCCAGCTTGCGCCTGGCCCCGGCCGAAAGTGCGAACGGATAGGCATCGCCATGGCCCAGGCTGCGGTTGAGGCTGTTGGTCAGCAGCGTCAGAGGCACCCACTGGTCCAGCATGGTGCCGAAGTCCGGCCTTGCATGGACCGCGAAAGGGTCCTGCACGCACAGCGCGGGCTGCGTGACCGAGCCTGTACTTGTCCCTGAGCCTCCAGGCATGGTGATGCAGGTGCCATAGCTGGCCGCAGTCTCCAGCAGATCCACCATGTGCAGGTAATGGGCCCAGCTTTCGGCCCAGTCTTCCCACGGATGGGAGGTGGCATAGGCGCTGACGAAGTTGTCGCGCCACTGCTCATCCATCGGGTTGCGCGCATAGTAGTTCTGCAGGGCCTGGCCATAGTCCTGGCGCTCGTCGCCGAACAGGCGGCGGAATTCCTCGATACGGCCCGCGCCCACCACCAGCCTGTCCCAGAAGAAGTGGCCGGATTCATGGCGCAGATGGCCCACCAGCGTCCGGTAGGGCTCGTGCAGGGCCTGGCGGCGCCGGGCACGCTCGGCATCGTCGGCCTCCACCACGTTCAGCGTGATGGTGCCGTTGGCATGGCCGGTCATCACGGGCGCCTGCCCCGGCAGGTCGGCCAGCAGCTCGAAGCGCGGCCCATCCTCTCCAGGCCGGGGACCCAGGCCCAGGCGGGCCAGCGTGTAGAACAGCTGGCGCTTGGCGGCCTCGATCCGGGTCCAGCGCAGCGCATTGGACGGGTCTGACAGATCGGGCAGCCAGCGTGTCTGGCGGCAGGACTCGCACAGCGCATGGGGATCGTCTGCGGGCAGGGCGAAGTTGCACTGTCCCACGGGACCCCGGTGGCTGCACATCTTGTAGAGCCGGCCTGGCGGCTTGCCGCTCGTCAGCGAGGACAGGCTCTCCCACAGCACGCTGTCCCGCGTGCCGGAAACCGGGCGCAGGCAGGCCACATGCAATTGCTCGGGCAGGAAGGCCAAGGTGGCGCCGCAGTGCACGCATTGAACGCTGTCGAAGAAGACCGGGTGGCCACAGGCATCGCAGTTGAAGACTCGCATGTCGGTCACTTTACGCCGTATGTTCGGCGCACGGTGGAAAGGGGTCGTACCTGCCGTCGGCTGCAATGGCCGGCAATCCTTGCGGCGGACCGTGCGGCAGTTGGGGCCCTGGATGAAAAAAGGCCGGAAGTCTCCGGCCTTGTACTTGGATCAGCCCCCGCAGGGGCCTGCATCAGGGACGAACCACGATGCTGTTGCGCACTTCACGCACGTTCTTGGTGGTGCGGGCGATCTCGGCGGCGCGGGCCTTTTCCGATTCAGACTTTGCAAAGCCCGACAGTTGCACCGTGCCGTTCAGGGTCTCGACGCTGATGGAAGTGGCCGAGACGCTCTTGTCTTCTGCCATCTTGGCCTTCACCGCAGTGGTGATGCCGGCGTCATCCACATACGAGCCCACGGTCTGCTGGTCGCGGGCGACGGAGCAGGCGGTGGTGCCGAGCACGGTGGCGCCGGCGACGAGAGCGAAAGCGATGGCACGGGTGTACTTTTGCATGATCAATTCTTTCTTGAGTAAGAAAACTGGGGTAACTGGACTAACGGTACTCGGGAGACTCTGGGAGCTTTGCGACCGCTCACTTGCGCGAGCGTGAGCTCATGAAGAACGCGGTGGCCAGGGCTGCGCCCGTGGCCGCGGCCAGCAGGATGGAGCGGCCAGGCTGCTCGATGACGTAGCGCGTGGTGGCCTCGGTAGCCGATTGCAGCTGGCGGCGGGCGCGGTCGGAGCTGTCGGCGCAGAAGTTGATGCCGCGCGTGGCCAGTTCCTGGGCACGGGCTGCGAGGTCATCGATGACGGGGTTCAGTTCACGCTCGACGGACTTCACGCCTTCCTCGGCCTTGTCCAGCGCATTCGCTGCAGTGCGGCGTGTCGTGTTGACGGCTTCCTTGGCGGCATCCGCGACATCCTGGGCAACGTCCTTGGCGGTATCGGCGGCTTTGTTCACGGCTTTCTCGGCTTGGCTCATTGGTTCTATCTCCTCAAAACTGGCATGAATGCGAAAGGCGGTCGGGCTGCCGGGCTGGCTGCCCGCGGGAAGCGGGCTTGGGCTGGCAGGGGGTTGAAGGCGGCGCCGCCGCTACTTCTTGATCAGGCTCATCACAAAGGTGACGACAGCCATGATCACGAAAATATAGAACAGGATCTTGGCGATGCCTACAGCACCTGCCGCAATACCACCAAAACCGAATATGGCAGCTACCAGGGCGATGACGAAGAACACGATGGCGTAGTGCAGCATGTAAAACTCCTTGGGTTGTTCGTTTCCAAGAAACGGCACGGGGCGGATGGGCCAAGTGCTGTTTGCATGGGTTCGACTGTACTGAGCCGCCAAAGGTGTATCTGACGGTGGCCGGCGTGGCATGGCGTCAGGGTTAGGCGGGGGGGTGGTGTAGGAATGCTCCGGCTGCACAGGGCTTGCAGCCGCCGCTGGCTGCAGCCATTCGGGGGCGCGCATGGAAAATGGCCCCCACGCTACCCTTGCTGCGCAAGGTCCGCTGCCCCCCGAGGGGGCTGCTTTTCATCTTGGGGCGGCCCGGCGATGAAAAAAGCCCCTGGCGCATGGGCGCGCAGGGGCTTTTGCACGGCGGATGCTGCCGCTTCAGGCGGTGGCGACCGTACCGGCGCTTTTGTCCGTGGAAATGGGCGCCAGCGGGATGACGGCGGAGATCGCCGTGCCCTTGCCCAGTTCGGACGAGACGGTCAGGCGGCCGCCTGCGGCCTCCACGCGGTGGCGCATGCCGGCCAGCCCGTGGGAGTTGGGGCGCATGGCCGAGGTCTCGAAGCCTTCGCCGTCGTCCTGGATCTGCACCGTCACATAGGTCGGATAGTTGTGCACGGAGACCAGGACATGGCTGGCCTTGGCATATTTGCCGATGTTGGTCAGCGACTCCTGGACGATGCGGTAGACCGTGAGCTGGGTGGATTCCGGCAGCTCCACCTGCTCCAGGTTGGCCGTGACTTCGATGCCGCTGCGCTCGCCGAACTCGCGCGCCAGGATTTCCAGCGCCGTCGTCAGGCCCAGGTTGGACAGGGAGGAGGGGCGCAGGTCCTCGATGATGCGGCGCTTGAGGGCGATGCCGCTGTTGAGCGTCTCCACCAGATGGCTGACGCGTTCGCCCACGTCCGGCGCGCTGAGGTCGATCTTGGATTTGAGGCGCGCCACGTCGAGCTTGGCGGCCGTCAGCAGCGAGCCCAGCTCGTCGTGCAGTTCGCGCGCCAGGTGTCCGCGCTCGTCCTCGCGCACCTGCTGCAAGTGGTTGGCCAGCTCCGTCAGCGTGGCCGTGCGCTCGCGCACCAGGGCTTCGAGGCGGTTGCGCTCGTCGCGCTGGATTTCCTGCTCGCGCTGGTGGGCCTGCTGCAGCGCGTGGGCCTGGCGCAGGTACATGAAGAAGCCCAGCACGCCCAGGGCCGTGACCGTGGCGATGCCTATGCGTGATAGCGACAGCGTGTGCTCGATGTCCTGCAGGTTCTTGGCCGAGCGCTGGTCTATGCCTGACAGCAGCTTGCCCGTGTAGTCGCGGATGGCGTCCATGTTCTCCATGCCCACGTCGGTGAACATGACGAAGCGCCAGGCCTCCTCGTTGCCCTGGCGGTACAGGCGCAGGCTGAGTTCCATCTCGCTCATCTTGCGTTCGACCTGGCGCGCCAGGGGGGTGAAGATCGCCAGCTCCTGCGGGTCGTAGATGAAGATCTGGCGCAGCTCGTCCATGTTGTAGTTGATGGCCGTAATCGCCTTGCTGTAGGGCTCCAGGTAGCGCTCCTCGCCCGTGAGGAGGTAGCCGCGCAGGCCGGTCTCCGCATCCAGCATCAGCCGCAGCAGCTGGCTGATCTCCGAGCGGGTGTTCTGGGTCTGGGTCATGGCCTCCAGCGCCTTGGTGGAGCGCTTGTAGCTGGCCTCGTTAATGCTCACCAGCAGCACGGCCGCGACGATGGCGAATGCCAGGCTGATCGCAATTCTTCGGAAATTTATCCAACGCATAAGCATCCTCTCACCTACAAGATCTTCGCCGATATTCTGCATAATTCGTGTTATCGGCTGCCGGGGCAGTTCCTGCGCCGGCCGTTACCATATATTGTTTGCACGACCAGCGATCCCGCTGGTCCCCCGAAAAAGAGGTATTCATGATCAGAATTGGCATTGTGGACGACCATGCAATTGTGCGCTCGGGCCTGCGTCAGTTTCTCTCGGAACACGTGGACCTGCGTGTAGTCGGTGAGGCCGCCAATGGCCGCGAGGCCATCGATCTGGTGCGTGCCCACGAGATCGACGTGCTGTTGATGGACCTGTCCATGCCTGGCCAAAGCGGTATCGACGCGCTGGCCATGCTGCGCGCCAAGGCGCCGGACATGGGCATCCTGATCCTGAGCGGCTATCCCGAGGAGCACTACGCTATCAACCTGATCCGCCAGGGCGCCAGCGGCTACCTGAACAAGGAATGCGATCCCCAGGAGATTGCCGAAGCGATCCGCACCGTGGCCCTGGGCCGCCGCTACCTGACGCCCGCCGTGGCCGACCTGCTGGCCCAGCAGCTCAACCGCAAGGATGACGCGCCAGCGCATGAGCAGCTGTCCGAGCGTGAGTTCCAGGTCTTCCTCAAGCTCGCGCGTGGCGAAACCGCAGGTGATATTGCAAAGTCGCTTTCGCTGAGCGTAAAGACGGTCAGCACCTATCGCACGCGACTCATGGAGAAAATGGGATTGTCTTCCAACAGCGATCTGACGTATTACGCACTGAAGAACAGGCTGATCGATTGATTTTCAGTCAATAGAAAATACGGGCTGCACGATTATCAAGTCGTGCAGCCTTTTTCTTTGGTGAAAAATCAAATGCAGTGCTTTGGGTTCAGGCTGTTTTGAGTTGTTTGAGTGACGCCGCATCGATATTCATGCAATAGTCCATGAGTGCGTCGATTTCATTGGACTTGTCGAAGACGGCATCCACGCCGAGCTGGGCGCAGCGGCTGCGGATGTCGGGGGTGGCATAGTTGCTGAGCACCACGATCTTCTGGTGCGGCTGGCGCTCGCGGCAGGCAGTAAGCACACCCAAGCCGCTGCCCTGCCGCAGGAACAGGTCGACGATGGCGAGATCCCATGCGTCGGGGTTCTGCTGAAGCCAGTCCGTCCCCGCGCTCTCCGTCTCCGCGATGCCCACGGCCTCGACATCGGCCAGTTCTTCGAGCGTGGCGATCAGGTTCTCGCGGATCGTAGGGTTGTCTTCAACAAGATAGGTGCGCAATTTCACGGCTGTATCCAATAGGGACGCGGATGGCAATCGGAGTCCGGTGGAGCCCGGCCTCCATTGTCCTGCGCGACAGCGGGCGATTGTGCCAGTGAGGGATCGGCGTGGGGGTCAGCCGATTCCTACGCCTTGTTACCGCAAACGGGACATTCCGGTACACGAGTGGTTTGCATGCTACTCCAATCCAGGCTGCGGCTGTCGAACATGGTCAGGCGGTTTGTTGCAGGCGTGCCAAATCCCGCGATCAGCTTGAGGGCTTCCGCCGCCTGCAGCGTGCCCATGACGCCCACCACGGGCGCGAAGACGCCCATGGTCGAGCACTGCACTTCCTCGAACTGCGCGTCGGGCGGAAACACGCAGGCATAGCAGGCGCAGTTCTCGTCGCGCGGGTCCATGACCATGAGCTGGCCGTCCAGCCGGATGGCCGCCCCCGCCACCAGGGGCACCTTGTGCCGCACACAGGCCGCGTTGATCATGTGGCGCGTGCGGTAGTTGTCCGTGCAGTCCAGCACCAGGCTGGCCTGCGGCACGAGCTCGTCGAGCAGCGCGTCGTCGGCGCGCTGCTGGCGGCAGTCGATGCGGATGCCGGGGTTGATGGCGTGCACGGCCGTGCGTATGGATTCCACCTTGGGCTGGCCCACGCGGTCCGTGGTGTGCGCGATCTGGCGCTGCAGGTTGGTCATGTCCACCGCATCGTCGTCCACCAGGGTGATGCGGCCTATGCCGGCCGAGCCCAGGTACAGCGCGGCGGGCGCGCCCAGGCCGCCTGCGCCGATGATGAGCACATGCGCGGCCAGGATGCGCTCCTGGCCCTCGATGCCGATTTCGTCGAGAAGGATGTGGCGCGAGTAGCGCAGCAGTTGATCGTCGTTCATTCGCGTCTCCAGACGTGAAAAAGCCGGGCGCAAGGCCCGGCTTGGTGCAGGCGCGGACCCGGTCCGCGCCGCGCTGTCAGTTTTCCTTCTTCTCGGGCTCGCGCTCGGTCAGGGTCTTGCTGACCATGACGGGCTGGCCCTTGAGGCGGTTGAGCGCCTGCTGCAGCTGGAAGTCCTTTTCGGTGCCGAACTCGGGCAGGCGGCGCTCGGCCGGCGGCTTCTTGGCTTCCTCTTCCAGGCGCTTGCGGGCTTCCTCGCGGGCCTTCTCGCGCACCTCGTCCTTGACCTCGGCACCCTGTCCGCTGGACAGGTGCTTTTCCAGGTCGGCCTCGCGCATGCGCAGGGCGGCGAACAGGTCGCCTTCGGGCGTCTCATCCACCATCACGTCGGGCACGATGCCCTTGGCCTGGATGGACTTGCCGCTGGGCGTGTAGTAGCGCGCCGTGGTCAGCTTCAGGCCCGTATCGGGGCCCAGGGGGCGCACGGTCTGCACGGAGCCCTTGCCGAAGGTCTGGCTGCCCATGATGATGGCGCGCTTGTGGTCCTGCAGTGCGCCGGCCACGATCTCGCTGGCCGAGGCCGAGCCTTCGTTGACCAGCACCACCAGCGGCAGCTTCTTGAGCGAGGCGGGCAGGCGCTGCAGCGGGTCACCCATGCCGCGGCGGGCATAGAAGCTGGGCGATGCCTTGTAGGTTTCCTTGCTCTCGGCCAGTTGGCCGTTGGTGGAGACCACGGTCACATCCGGCGGCAGGAAGGCGGCCGAGATGGCGACGGCAGCGTCCAGCAGGCCACCCGGGTCGTTGCGCAGGTCCAGAACCAGGCCCTTCATGTTGGGGTCCTGCTTGTACAGTTCCTCGACCTTGCGCACGAAGTCGTCCACCGTGCGTTCCTGGAACTGGCTCAGGCGGATCCAGCCGTAGCCGGGCTCGATCACCTTGCCCTTGACGGACTGCGTCTTGATTTCTTCGCGCGTGATGGTCACGGGGAAGCTGCGGCTTTCATCCTTGCGCAGGATGGTCAGCTGCACCTTGGTGTTGGGCTCGCCGCGCATGCGCTTGACGGCGTCGTTGAGCGACAGGCCCTTGACGGCCGTGTCGTCGATCTTGGTGATCAGGTCGCCCGTCTTGAGGCCGGCGCGGAAGGCGGGGGAGCCTTCGATGGGCGAGACGACCTTGATCAGGCCGTCTTCCTGCGTGATCTCGATGCCCACGCCGACGAAGCGGCCCGAGGTGCCCTCGCGGAATTCCTTGTAGGACTTCTTGTCGAAGTACTGCGAATGCGGATCGAGGCTGGACACCATGCCGGAGATGGCATCGGTGATCAGCTTCTTGTCATCGACCGGCTCGACATAGTCGGTCTTGATCAGGCCGAAGACGGCGGACAGCTGCTGGATTTCCTCCAGCGGCAGCGGGGTCATGGCACCGCGGGCCACGGTCTGCAAGGAAACCGTGGTCAGTGCTCCGGCGATTACGCCTACGGAAACCCAGCCGGCAATTTTGATTTTCTGGCCCATATCACCCCTTTAACCGCGTCAATATACACCCGCTTGGAAAGGCGAGCGCCCGCGTGGTTCCCTAAAAACGGCGCAGCAAGCGCAATTTCCGCAGCAGGCGCTCACCTCAAGCGGGCCCGGCTCAGGCCTTGCCCTGTGCGGCCACGGCGGCTGCAGCCTTGGCGGCAGCTTCTGCATCGCCCAGGTAATAGTGGCGAATGGGCTTGAGATTGGCATCCAGCTCATAGACCAGCGGAATGCCATTGGGCACGTTGACGCCGACGATGGCGTCATCCGAGATGCCGTCCAGGTACTTGATCAGCGCGCGGATGGAGTTGCCGTGGGCCGCAACCACGACGCGCTTGCCGGACAGGATGGCGGGCGCGATGGACTCGTTCCAGAACGGCAGAACGCGGGCCACCGTGTCCTTCAGGCATTCGGTCAGCGGCACCTGGCTGGGGTCCAGCTGGGCGTAGCGCACGTCGCTGCGCTCGCTGCGCGGGTCTTGCGGCTCCAGGGCCGGCGGGGGCGTGTCGTAGCTGCGGCGCCACACCAGCACCTGGGCGTCGCCGTATTGCTTGGCCATGTCCGCCTTGTTCAGGCCCTGCAGGCCGCCGTAGTGGCGCTCGTTCAGGCGCCAGCTGTGCTGCACGGGCAGCCAGGTGCGGTCCATTTCGTCCAGCGTGTGCCACAGCGTGCGCGTGGCGCGCTTGAGCACGCTGGTGTAGGCCAGGTCGAAGTCATAGCCTTCGGCCTTGAGCAGGCGGCCGGCGTTCTTGGCCTGTTCGACGCCGGTGGCGGTCAGGTCCACATCGGTCCAGCCGGTGAAGCGGTTTTCGAGGTTCCAGGTGGATTCACCGTGGCGGATCAGCACGAGCTTGTACATGGCGGCTTTCTAAGTCTCTCGATGCGACAAAGCTGGGCTGTCGCGGGGGCAAAAGCCAGCATTCTAGAATTGACAGGTTTGCCAACCCAAGGAATGACGTGAAATTCATCATCGATAACTGGTATTTGATCCTGATCGCGCTGGCTTCCGGCGTGATGCTGCTGCTGCCCCTGGTGCGCGGCGCAGGCGGCGGCTCGCTGACGGCGGCGCAGGCCGTGCAACTGATCAACCGCCAAAAGGCCGTGGTCATCGATGTCTGCGAGCCCGAAGAGTACGCGGCCGCCCATGCCAACGGCGCCAGGAATGTGCCGCTGAGCCAGTTCGAGGAAAAGCTGCCCGCCACCGTGAAGAACAAGGCGCTGCCGCTGGTGCTGATCTGCACCAAGGGCAACCGCGCCTCCCGTGCCGAAGGCATTGCGAAGAAGCTGGGCTACGAAAAGGCCCAGGCCCTGGCCGGTGGCCTGAAGGCCTGGCGCGATGCCGGCATGCCGGTTGAAAAGGCCTGAGACGCCCCCATCTGACGGCGATGCAAGCCACTGCTCCGCGCCTTAGGCGCCAGCCGGCGGCACGCCGCAAACTCGAAGAAAGACGCACATGCAAGCCGTGAAGATGTACACCACCGCTGTCTGCCCCTATTGCATCCGGGCCAAGCAGATCCTCAAGTCCAAGGGCGTGGAGCAGATCGAAGAGATCCGCATCGACACCGATCCGGCCGCGCGCGACGTGATGATGCAGAGCACGGGCCGCCGCACGGTGCCCCAGATCTTCATCGGCGATTACCATGTGGGCGGCTGCGACGACCTGATGGCGCTGGACGCCGACGGCGGTCTGGTGCCTCTGCTGCAAAGCTGAAACACGGGCACTGCATAATGCTGGCCCAGGTGCCCGCTGCGCAAGCTCTTGGCAGCGGGCATTTTGTTGGTGATTTTTTTGATGCCCTGGTCACCGAACCAGGGTTTTTTGCCCAGAAAGACTGATTCCATGGCCGAACAGGACACTCCCGTCTTCCAGATCCAGCGCGTCTACCTCAAGGACCTGTCGCTGGAGCAGCCCAATTCGCCCGCCATCCTGCTGGAGCAGGAGCAACCCAGCGTGGACATCCAGCTTGGCGTCGAGGCGACTCCCGTGGCCGAAGGCATCTACGAAGTGGCCGTGACCGCCACCGTGCAGACCAAGATCCAGGACAAGACCGTGTTCCTGGTCGAGGCCAAGCAGGCCGGCATCTTCGAGATCCGCAACGTGCCCGAAGACCAGATGGGTGGCGTGATCGGCATTGCCTGCCCCCAGATCATCTATCCCTACCTGCGCGGCAACGTGGCTGACGTAGTCACCCGCGCCGGCTTCCCGCCCGTGCACCTGGCCGAGATCAACTTCCAGGCCATGTACGAGCAGCAGCAGGCAGCCGCCCAGGCGGACGGCAACTCGCTGCCGCAGTAAGCCGGTCCATTCCCGGACGATGTGATTTGCGCCCAGGCGCGTCGCATCGCTGTGGTACAAGAAAAGAGGCCCGAGGGCCTCTTTTTTTCATCAACGTCGCTTCTTCAACGTCGAGCAGATATGAACATAGTGGTGATTGGCGCAGGCGCCTGGGGCACGGCGCTGGCGATGAGCGCGGCCGCGCGCGGTGACGGGCGTGTCGTGACCCTTTGGGCGCGTGACGCTGCCCAGGCGCAGGCCATGCGGGACAGCGGCGAGAACGCGCGCTACCTGCCGGGCGTGGCGCTGCCTGCCGCGCTGCAGGTGGTGCATGGCGAGATCGACGGCCATCTGGCGGCCGCCGACCTGATCGTGATCGGCACGCCCATGGCTGCCCTGCGCGAATGGCTGGGCCGGCTGCAGCATGTGCCCGCACCCGTGGCCTGGCTGTGCAAGGGCTTCGAGGCCGTGCCCGCAGGCGCTTCGGCCGCCGCCCATGGCCTGATGGCGCACGAGGTCTGCGCCGAGGTGGCGCCCGATCTGCTGTGCGGCGTGCTCAGCGGCCCCAGCTTTGCGGCCGAGGTGGCGCGCCACCAGCCCACGGCCCTGGTGGCAGCCAGCCGGCATGCCGAGGTCAATGACGCCCTGGTCGCGGCCTTCCATGGCGATGCCATGCGCGTCTACGCCAACGCCGACATCGTGGGCGTGGAAGTGGGCGGCGCCGTGAAGAACGTGCTGGCCATTGCCACCGGCCTGTGCGACGGCCTGCAGCTGGGCCTGAACGCCCGCGCCGCGCTGATCACGCGCGGCCTGGCCGAGATGACGCGTTTGGGCCTGGCCCTGGGCGCGCGCACCGAGACCTTCATGGGCCTGTCGGGCCTGGGCGATCTGGTGCTGACGGCCACGGGCGATCTGTCGCGCAACCGCAAGGTGGGCCTGCTGCTGGCCCAGGGCCGCACGCTGGAGCAGGCCGTGGCTTCGCTGGGCCATGTGGCCGAGGGCGTGTACAGCGCGCGCACCGTGCTGGCGCGCGCGCGGCTGCTGAATGTGGAGATGCCCATCACCGAAACCGTGGTCGAGCTGCTGGACGGCCGGCTGCAGGCGGCCGAGGCCGTGCAGCACCTGATGGCGCGCGATCCACGCGGCGAGTGATTCTTCGGTGTCCATGAAAAATGGCCCACACGCTCCCCTTGCTGCTCAAGGTCCACTGCCCCCCGAGGGGGCCGCTTTTCATCTTGGGGCGGCCCGGCGATGAAAAAGCCCCGGGGCTGGAAGGCCCCGGGGCTTTTTTTGCGTCAGAAATCCTGGCGTCTGGCGCGCTACATGCCCAGTTACAGGCCCAGTTCCAGGCCCAGCTCCAGACCCAGCAGTTCCTCCACCGTCTGGCGGCGGCGGATGAGGCGGGTGCTGTCGCCATCGACCAGCACTTCGGCGGCCAGCGGGCGCGTGTTGTAGTTGCTGGACATGGAGCTGCCATAGGCGCCCGTGTCATGGATGACCAGCAGGTCGCCCACCGAGGCGCCTGCCAGCGCGCGCGGCAGCACCACGCCGCCGTCGCCCTGGGTGAACACGTCGCCCGATTCGCACAGCGGGCCGGCGACCACGGCATCGCGCAGGGGCATGGCCTGGCCGTCGCGGCGCAGCACTTCCATGCCGTGCCAGCTGCCGTACATGGAAGGGCGCATCAGCTCGTTGAAGCCCGTATCGACCAGCACGAAATGGTTGCTGCCCGCGTTCTTGGTGGCGCGCACCTGGCCCAGCAGCACGCCCGACTCGGCCACCAGGAAGCGGCCGGGTTCGATCTCCAGGCCCAGCGCATGTCCCACGATGGCCTCGGCGTCCTTGCGTGCCGCATCCCACAGGCCGTGGTAGTGGGCGGTGTCGATGGTGGCGTCGCCATCGCGGTAGGGAATGGACAGGCCGCCGCCGGCCGAGATGGCCTGCAGGTCATGGCCTGCCTGGCGGGTGGCGCGCACCAGCTCGACCATGGCGCCGCAGACCTGCTGCAGGTGGCCGTAGTCCACGCCCGAGCCGATGTGCATGTGCAGGCCGGCCAGCTTCAGGCCGCCGTCGCGGATGGCCTGCAGCGCCGCCAGCAGGTCGCTGTGCCAGATGCCGTGCTTGCTGTGCTCGCCGCCCGTGTTGGTCTTGTTGCTGTGGCCGTGGCCGAAGCCGGGGTTGATGCGCAGCCACACGGGATGGCCGGGCGAGGCCTGGGCCAGCTGGTGCAGCATGTCGATGGAGCCGGCGTTCACGGGCACCTTGTGCTCGGCCACGCAGGCCAGCGTGGCCTCGTCCATCACGTCGGCGGTGAACACGATGTCGCTGTGCAGGTCGTCGCCGTGGCCGGCCGCATAGCCGGCGGCCAGCGCGCGCAGGATTTCGCCGCGCGAGACGGCGTCCACCTTCACGCCCTGCTCGCGCATCAGACGCAGGATGTGGATGTTGGAGCAGGCCTTCTGTGCAAAGCGGATGGTGTCGAAGGCCTTGAGCTGGGCGATGCGTGCGCGGATGGTGGCGGCGTCATAGACCCACAGTGGCGTGCCGTGCTGGTCGGCCAGGGCCCAGAGCTGGGCGGGCGAGAAGGGATTGGACATGGGGTCTCTTTCAGGGGAACTGCCGCGCATGATGGCGGATGGCGGTCATTCAGTCCAATGCTTGTTCTTATGGTGTCTATTTGATTTGGATATGCTCTTGCCATGCAAGACCCCGAGCTGCCGCACACGTCTCCCGAACCCCGCATCTCCCACCGCCACCTGGAGGTGTTTCGCGCGCTCATGCTCAGCGGCAGCGCCACGGCGGCGGCGCAGATGCTGTTCAGCTCCCAGCCCACCGTCAGCCGCGAATTGGCGCGCCTGGAAAGCCTGCTGGGCTATGCGCTGTTCGAGCGCGCCCAGGGCCGGCTGCGGCCCACGGCACGCGCCCTCTCGCTGTGGGCCGAAGTGCAGCGCAGCTGGCAGGGTCTGGACCGCGTGGTCGAGCATGCGCTGGCCCTGGCGCGGCCGCACCAGGCGCGCATCAACGTGCTGTGCCTGCCTGCCCTCAGCCATGCGCTGCTGCCCGCAGCGCTGGCGCGCCTGCACGCAGAGCATGGCCCCGTGGCCGTCAGCGTGGCCACGCAGGAGGCGCCGCTGCTGCAGGAGTGGATGGCCGCCCAGCGCTACGACCTGGGCCTGGGCGAGCTGGCCGAGGCGCCTCCGGGCACGCGTGCCCTTGCGCTGCCCGCCATGGACGAGGTGGCCGTGCTGCCCGCAGGCCATGCGTTGGCCGCAAGGCCGGTGCTGGAGGTGGCTGACTTTGCCGGGGAAAGCTTTGTCAGCCTGGCGCGCGACGATCCCTATCGCCAGCAGATCGATGCCGTGTTCGAGCAGGCCGGCGTGCAGCGCCAGCTGCACCTGGAAACCCACAGCGCCGTGGCGGTCTGCGCCATGGTCCAGCACGGTCTGGGCGTGGCCATCGTCAATCCGCTGACGGCGCGTGCCTGCGCCGGGCCGCAGCTGGTGGTGCGGCCGCTGGTGTTCTCCATTCCCTTCCAGGTCCATGCGCTGCTGCCGCTGCACCGGCCTGCCGTGGCCGAGGTGCAGTGGCTGGTGGACGCGCTCGCCGCCGAGGTGGCCGCGGTCGGCTGAAGGCAGAGGGCGGGGTGCGGTATCAGCGCGCTGCGCTGTCCAGACCGGGAGCCTTGTCTGCAGCGGGCTCGGGTGGCAGGCCCCACTCCATCCAGTCGTCGCCAAAGACCTCCACCGGGTGCTGTGTGCGGTCCGATCCGTTGCCGCAGGCCAGCTCGTCGCGGGCGCAGTAGCGGTCACAGCCCCAGCAGGTGCGCTCGGGATGGGCGGGGTGGATGGGGAATCTCTTGGCCATGGCATCCAGCTTGGACCGCCATGGCCGCCAGGGTTTTGCGCTGGATCAGAACTCCAGGTTGTCGATCAGGCGCGTCTTGCCCAGGCGCGCGGCGCCCAGGGCCACCAGCGGTGCACCGGCCAGTTGCGCGCCCTCGGCGGGGGGCTGCAGGTCACGGCGCAGGCGCACGGTCAGGTAGTCGGGCTCCCAGCCCTGGGCGGCCAGGGATTGCATGGCCCAGGCTTCCAGTTCGGCCAGCGGCGCCTGGCCCGCACGCGCGGCATCGGCCAGTTGCTTGAGCGCCAGCGACAGCGCCATGGCCTGCTGCCGTTCGTCGTCGCTCAGGTAGCCGTTGCGCGAACTCAGCGCCAGGCCGTCGTCGGCGCGCGCAGTGTCTCCGGCCACGATGTTCACGGGCAGGGCGAACTGCTCGACCATGCGGCGGATCACCATCAACTGCTGGTAGTCCTTTTTGCCGAACACGGCCGTTCCGCCGCCGCTGGCGAAGAATACGGCCGAGAACAGCTTCATCACCACGGTGCACACGCCCGTGAAGAAGCCGGGGCGGAAATGGCCTTCGAGGATGTCGGCCAGCTGCGCATCGGGCTGGATCTTGAACGTCTGCGGCTCGGGGTAGAGATCGGCTTCGCGCGGGGCGAACAGCAGGTCGCAGCCTTCGGCCTCCAGCTTGGCGCAGTCGGCCTCCCAGGTGCGCGGATAGCTGTCGAAATCCTCGTGCGGCAGGAACTGCAGGCGGTTCACGAAGATGCTGGCCACGGCAATGTCGCCGTGCTGGCGCGCGGCGCGCACCAGGGACAGGTGGCCGTCGTGCAGATTGCCCATGGTGGGCACGAAGGCGGGGCGGCCCTTGCTCGACAGGATGGCGCGCAGGTCGGCGATGGAATGAACGATTTGCATGGGAAAACGGGGGAACGGGAAGCGGAAAGCGGAAAAACGGATCGTGCAGCCTGCCGGACTACCAGGCGTGCTTGCTGTCGTCGGGGAAGCTGCCGTTCTTCACGGCATGCACATAGGCCTCGAAGGCGCCTTTGACGCTGCCCGCATCCGCCATGAAGTTGTGCACGAAGCGGGCCATCTTGCCCAGGTTCACGCCCAGCATGTCGTGCAGCACCAGGACCTGGCCGGCCGTGCCGCTGCCCGCGCCGATGCCGATGGTGTGGCAGTGCGGCAGCTCGGCCGTGAGTTCGCGCGACAGCTGTGCCGGCACCATCTCCAGCACCAGCATGGAGGCGCCTGCATCCTGCAGCTCCAGCGCATGGCGGCGCAGCGTGGCCGCGCCCTCGTCGCTCTTGCCCTGGACGCGGTAGCCGCCCAGCGCATGCACGGTCTGCGGCGTCAGGCCCAGGTGGGCGCAGACGGGCACGCCGCGCTCGACCAGGAATTGCACGGTGGGCGCGGTCCAGCCGCCGCCTTCGAGCTTGACCATATGGGCGCCGGCCTGCATCAGCTCGCAGGCGCTGCGCATGGCCTGCTCGCGGCTTTCGGCGTAGCTGCCATAGGGCATGTCGGCGATCAGCCAGGCCGTGCCCTGCACGCGGTGCAGGCCGCGCGCCACGCTGGCCGTGTGGTAGCACATGTCCTGCAGCGACACGCCCACGGTGCTGTGCAGGCCCTGGCAGACCATGCCCAGCGAATCACCGACCAGGATGCACTCCACGCCGGCCGCATCGGCCACGGCCGCGAATGTGGCGTCATACGCGGTGACCATGGTGATCTTCTCGCCGGCCTCGCGCATCTGCGCCAGGCGCGGAAGGCTCACGGGGCGGCGCTGGGGCAGCGGCGAGGCGGGAGGGATGGTGCCGTAGGGCGTGCCGGCGGTGACGGGTGCTTGGGTCATGGGGCGCTCGGAGGGGGATGGAATTGCCGCGAGTCTATGCGATGCGCGCGGGGGGCACCTGTCCCTGAGCTGTCCTTTGCTGTTCCGTCACCTTTCGGGCAGGCCACGCCATCGGCGCCACAGCGGAGACAGCAGGGCCACGAGCATGGCCGTGCTGGCTGCCACGGCAGGCGCGCTCATCAGCAGGTCCAGCCAGTGCTGGGTATCCGTCCAGGGGCCTGCGCTGCCGGTGGGGTGTGGCAACAGCAGTGCGGACCACTCAGACCAGGCGGCGGCGAGCCATATCAGGGCCAGCGACATGCCCAGGGCCAGCAGGACCGCGCCGGCCCAGGGGCGCTTGAGCACACGGATGCGCAGCCAGGCGACCGATATCAGCGCGGCCGGAAACAGCCCCAGCACATAGAGGCTGGTGATTCCCAGCATCCCGGCCAGCACGCTGCCAAGCAAGGTCAGGACCAGGCATGCGCCCCAGGCCACCAACTGCATGGCAGGCATCAGGCGCACCAGCACCAGGGCCAAGGCGAGGAAAAAGCCAACGCTGGCGGCCGCCAGCAACTGGGACATCCTTGGCCATTCGTCGTCGCGGGACCTGTCAGCGCGCCGCAGATGGCTTTCCTGGTAGGCCGGCAGGGCCAAGCCGTAGCGCGCGTGCTTCCATTGCACATGCTGCAGCGGGCTCCACCGGCTGTCGAACATCTCCAGCAGCATGAGCCACTCACGGTTGCTCTGGGCCAGATAGGTACCGAAGCATTTGCGCGGATCCGGCTCCAGATCCAAAGGCCTGCTGCGACCCAGGGCTGGTTTGCAGTTGGAATCCTGTGCCCTGGATGCCTTCTCGACATTCCCTGGCTGCGGGTTCGCGGCCAGGTAGGCGCGCCATTCCTGGGCCAGGGGGGATTGCAGCGCGCTGCGGTAGCTGGCCAGCAGGTGCTCCGCCTCGCCCTGGGCGGAGCTGGCAGACTGGCGCACATAGCCTCTGGCCTGCAATGGCTGGCCGTAGCGCTCCAGCGTCGCGGCAATCGCGGCCTGGTCTCCGCGCATCAACCAGACCAGGGCCTGGATGCTCGGGTACTTCGCCGGATCGACCTCTTCCTCGCGCAGCACACGTATCCATTCCACGAGCATGGCCGCCTGGCGTGGCGCGACAAGCGCCTCCAGGGCGGCGACTTGCTCGACAGTCTGGATCTGTGCACTGACATCCGTGTCCGACCATTGGCGCTGCATCCGCATTTCATAGATGGGCGAAAAGGCGATCGCAGGCGCGAACAATAGCGATAGGAACAAGGCTCCCCACAGGTACTCCCACCACAGGCCCCAGCGGCCCACGGGGGCGTGTTCGCGCCAGCGGTTGTGGATGCGCACGCGCAGCAACCACCACAGCGCCAGGCCGATCGCCACGATCCAGGCCACGACGAAGCCGATGTCCAGTGCCAATTGCTCGGGCGTTTGCCGGGCCGTGGACGCAACGCCGGGCAGGGAGCCCATCCAGCGCGCGGGTTCGGCCATCCATTGCATCCAGATGCCCAGCACCAGCACGCACCACAGCAGCGCCAGCGGCAGATACCAGTGCAGGCGCAGCTGCCACAGCAGGGGGCAGCGCATCAGCGCCCATTGGTCCCAGCGGTTCGTCATATCGGAAAAACGTGGCATGGCTCAGTCCCTCACGAACAGGCGGCGGGTGGATGCGGTGATGTCGCGGAAATAGCGCACGGGCATCTGTGCCTGCACGGCCTGTGCCAGGAACTGCGCTGCCGTGAACGGCACGTGAAAGCTCACGATGTGGGTCTGGCCGCTGAGCTGGTGCGTATGGGATGGCAGCCGGTCCAGCCAGGGTTTCAGTTGCGCCATGGCCCAGCCGGTCTCGAACTCGATGGCACAGCCTTCCATGGCGGCAAAGCTCTGCTGGACGCTGCGCGGCTGGCCTTGCTCCAGGAACAGCACCTGGTCGGCCACCTTTTCCACCTCGTACAGCTGCTGTGAACTCAGCACCAGGGCCATGGCTTGCCAGGGCGAGCGCGCCAGCGACTGCAGATCGGTCAGCAGGGTCTGCTGGGCGTTGATGTCCAGGTTGGCCAGCGGCTCGTCCAGCAGCAGCACGCGCGGCCGGCACAGCAGGGCGCGCGCCAGCTCGAAGCGCATCTTGTAGCCCGAGGACAGCTGTTTCCACTGGTGGCTCCGGAAGGCGCGCAGCCCCAGCTGCGCGATGACCAGCTGTACCAGGCAGATGTTGCGTTGGCCCACGGCGCCATGGCTGCGCGCGGCGAATTGCAGATGGTCCATCAGGCGCCCGCCCCAGACGGCCGGGCGCTGGGGGATATAGGCGAGCTGGGTGCGCAGCAGGTAGGCATCGGTGGCGGGAACGCCCCAGTCCAGCTGTCCTGCGTCGGGCGCCAGATCGGCGGCCAGCAGGCGCAGCAAGGTGGTCTTGCCGTTGCCGTTCTCGCCCACCAGTCCCAGGATGGTGCCGGGCTCCACGGCCACATCCACCGGCCCCAGCGCAAAGTCGCCGCGCCGGTAGCGCTTGACCAGTTGCCGTCCCTGTACACGGTGCGCACGGTGCGCGCTGGGAGGTGCGGAATCGGCCTGCAGCGCCTGGCCCGGGGCATGGGCGGCATGCAGGGCATCGAAGGCCTGCTGCACCAGCGCGCGGCGTGGCTCTGCGCCGGAATCGGCCGCAAGGCCATCCCAGGCATCCAGCGCAGTCAGCAGGCTCTGCTGCACGGCGGTTTCGGCCGGCAGGGCGGCGTCTATGAGTGCACGCCACGCGCCATGCCATTGCTGGCTGGCGATCGCCTGTTCCACGGATTGCGCCCAGGCCGCCACGGCGGCCTGCGGGCGCGCGGGTGGTCGTGCCGATTCGATGCTCGATTCCATGAAGCCCTCCCTTTTTTCTGTGCTGCGCGGTGCGGCCATCCGGGGAGCCGGACAGTGCGATTCCCGGCGCGCGACGAGTCTATGCGATCCCGCTATGCTGTACTTCCCGCGACGGACGACAGGGCCCGTACAGGCCCTGCGGATGCGCTTCAACGGTGTTGCACCATGTCCGGTTCCTTACAGACATCTCCGCTTCTTCCCGCCGTGGCCTGGCAGGGCCTGCGCCAGGTCCATGTGCTGCAAAGCCTGACCGACGAGCGACTGGCCGAACTGGCGGCGCAGTGCCGCTGGCAGCATCTGGCGCTGCACCAGACGCTGGAGGGCGCGTACACCGATCAGCGTCTCTACATGCTCGTGCAGGGCGGCTTGCGCGTCAGCAGCTATGCCCCCAACGGGCGCGGGCTCACGCTGGGCGAGATTGCCCAGGGCGTGTTCTTCGGCGGCCTGCCGCAGCAGCAGGTGGGCTGCACGGCCATGCCCCTGGTGGTCGAGGCAGGCGTCCCCAGCCTGATTGCCTCGCTGGCCCATGAGGATGTGGAAGCCCTGCTCATGAACGAGCCCCAGGTCCTGCGCGCCTTCATCGGCCGGCTCAGCGACCTGGCCGTGGCGCTGGCGCGCCGCATGGTGGATCTGGGAACGCTGTCGGTGCGCAGCCGCCTGCATACCCAGTTGCTGGAACGTGCCGAGCGCGCGGGCATCGACCAGGGGCAGGCCCTGCTGGCGCCCGCACCCCGGCAGACCGACCTGGCCCTGATGCTGGGCTCCAGCCGCGAGGAAGTGGCGCGCGAGATGTCGCGCCTAGTGCGCCTGGGCCTGCTGCGGCGCGAAGGCCGCAACCTGCGCATCTGCCATGTCGAAGGCCTGCGCGTGCTGCTCGAGGAAGCGCGCTGAGCCTTTGCCTGCCGCAGCTGTTTCAAGCCGCGAAAAACACTGTTTCAGGAACGCGTGAATTCGCCTTCTGTCGAGGGGCGCACGGGTGAAAGGCAGCGGGCCGCCCGGGCCGGATGCGAAAACACGTGAGAAAACGCACAGACGAAGAATGCTGCAGCGCCGCATAGTACGTCCATGCCGTGAGGAAATGAATGCCGAGCGGCCTTTTGAAAGGATCTGACATGCGTACCCTCTCCGCTGCACTGGCCGCCCTGACCCTGGGCCTCGCCGGCACTGCAATGGCCCAAGAAGCCGTTTCCCCCTCGTCCTCCGCCACCGCAGGCCTGAGCCGCGCCGAAGTGCTGGCCGACCTCGAAATGTGGCACCAGGCGGGCATGACCTACCTGCCCTCGCCTTCGGCAGACCGCGACATCAGCTACAACTCGGCCGAATACCAGCGCGGCCTGGCCCGCTACCAGCAACTGCGCAGCGGCCCCGCCTACCGTGAGGCCGTGGCCCGCCTGGAAGGCCAGCACACCGTCACGCAGAAGTGATGTGAATGGATATGGGTCCGGCATGGTGCCGGGCCTGTTGGTGGAAAGCGTCCTTTCGGGATGCTTGGTTTGGCGCCCTTCGGGGCGCTTTTTTGTTTCCCTCGCTCTACACTGGGCGGCCCCGTGTCAGTGGCTGCTATCGATAGCGAAGCTGCTGATGCAAGTACAGCATGCGTTGACGGCCGTTTTGTGAAGTTTCTGATCGATTTTCCCAACCCCCATGACGGTTCGGCCGCCCGGCTGCGCCATGGCTTCGGGCCGCCGCTGCGCAGCCTGGCAGCCCATGCGCCCGAGCAGGTGCGCGGTGTGCTTGACGCCGTGCAGCAGGCCGCCCAGGCCGGCCTGTGGTGCCTGGGCTGGGTGCGCTACGAGGCGGCGGCGGCGTTTGACGCGGCCTACGCTGGCGCCTTGCATGCCACGCCGCAAGGCGAGCCGCTGGCCTGGTTTGCCGTCTTCGACGGCCCCCGGCCCTGGCCTGAAGACGCGGACGCAGTCGATACCGGCCCTCAGGTGCAATCTCAGGCGCAATCTCAGGTGCAATGGCAGCCCGGCCTGGAGCGCGCGGATTTCGATGCCGCCATTGCGCGCATCCACGAGGCGATTGCGGCCGGTGACTGCTATCAGATCAATTACACGGCCCAGTTCATGGGCCGGCTGCTGGGCGACATTCCATCGCTGTTCGCCGCGCTGCGCCGTGCCCAGCCCGGCGGCTACGTGGCCTGCATGGACAGCGGCGACGAGCAGGTGCTGTCCGTCTCGCCCGAGCTGTTCTTTGACTGGGATGGCGAGCGCATCCTCACGCGCCCCATGAAGGGCACGGCGCCGCGTGGCGCCACGCCTGAACAGGACGAGGCGAATGTCCAGGCCATGCGGTCCTCGCCCAAGGAGCGGGCCGAGAACGTGATGATCGTGGACCTGCTGCGCAACGATGTCTCGCGCATTGCCGAGCCTTTCAGCGTCCAGGTGCCGCGCCTGTTCCATGCCGAACCCCTGCCCACCGTGTGGCAGATGACGTCCGACGTGCAGGCGCGCACGCGGCCCGGCACCGGCCTGGCGGACGTGTTTGCGGCACTGTTTCCCTGCGGCTCCATCACGGGCGCGCCCAAGCGCCAGGCCATGCGGCTCATCCACGAACTGGAGTCGGGTCCGCGCGGCGTGTACTGCGGCGCCGTGGGCGTGGTGCGGCCCGGCATCGCCGCGGGGCGCGTGCACGCCACCTTCAATGTGCCCATACGCACGGTGGTGGCGCGTGGCACGCAACTGCGCTGCGGCATCGGCAGCGGCATCACCTCGGGCGCCGAGGCGCCTGCCGAATGGCAGGAATGGCGGCACAAGAGGGCTTTTCTGGACAAGGTGTGAAAGGGCGTGCAGCCATGGCGGATACGGACTTCGATTTCGACATTCTGGAAACCCTGGCCCTGCGGGATGGCGGTTTCATCCACCTGCAGCGCCATGTGACGCGCATGCAGGACGCGGCGCGGCATTTCGGCCGGCCCTGCACGGATGCCGTGCTGGAGCAGGCATTGCAGCAGCTGCGCCAGGCGCACGCCAGCGGCCACTGGCGCGTGCGCCTGGCGCTGGATGCCGCGGGGCGGATACAGACCCAGGCGGCGCCGCTGCCGCCTTCCGCCACGCCTGTTCGGCTGGCGCTGGCCGCCCGGCCCATCGCCAATGCGGTGGCGCATGGCGACTGGGTGCGTTTCAAGACCTCGCGCCGCGCGCACTACGACAGCCTGCAGCCCACCGATGCCTCGGTGTTCGACACCGTGCTTCACAACGAGGACGGCGAGATCACCGAAGGCACGCGCGGCAACATCGCCGTGCTGCTGGCGGGCCGCTGGGTGACCCCGCCGCTGTCCAGCGGCCTGCTGCCCGGCGTGGGCCGCGCGGTGGCGCTGGACGAGGGCCGCGTGGTGGAGCACCCGGTGCGGCTGGACGATCTGCCGCGCGTGCAGGGCTGGGCCTTCGTCAACAGCCTGCGCGGCTGGCTGCCGGCAGTTCTGCGCTGAGCTGCAGGCCAGGGGTGGAACTCATGGTTTTCAGGGATGGATTCCACAAGGCAATGTCAGACAATCGGTGAATATTGTTGAGCAATATCATTTTGATTGTTGGCTGATACCTGTCTCCCTTGAGATCGATCCATGCATGAATTCCGTATTTCCCGCCGCGCGCTGATCGGCGCCGCGGCTGTCCTGGCGGCGGGCCCGCTGTGCGCCCAGACCACCTATCCCAACAAGCCCATTCGCGTCGTCGTCGGCTACGCGGCAGGCGGCTCGGTCGACCTGGTGGGGCGCGTGGTGGGTGACATCCTGGCCAAGCACCTCAATGCGACCGTCGTGGTCGACAACGTGCCCGGTGCCGCCGGCGTGGTGGCCGCGCAGCGCGTGGTCGGTGCCAAGGCCGACGGCTATACCCTGCTCGCAGGCTCCAGCAACGAATTGGCGGGCACGAAGTTCGTCAATGCCGCGCAGAAGTACGACCCGGCCACGGACCTGACCGGCATCGCGCTGACCGGCGTGCTGCCCAACCTGTGGGTGGCCGGCACCAAGATGCCGGCCAGGACCATCGACGAGTTCATCGCCCTGGCCAAGGCCCATCCCGGCAAGTACAGCTACGGCAGCCCGGGCATCGGGTCCACGCCGCATTTCTCGGGCGAGCTGATCAAGAAGATCGCCGGGGTGGACATCGTCCATGTGCCCTACAAGGGATCGGCCGCGATGACCAGCGACCTGGCCGGCGGCAACCTGGATTTCGCCATCGTCTCTCCCTCGGTGGCGGCTCCGTTCATCCAGAGCGGCAAGATCAAGGCCCTGGGCGTGACCACGGCCCACCGCATCGCCATGATGAAGGACGTGCCCGCACTGGGCGAGAACGCAGCGCTCAAGGGCTATGCGCTGAGCGGCTGGTTCGGGCTGGCGGGGCCCAAGGACCTGCCTGCCGAGGTGGTGGCCAGCCTGCACAAGGCCTTGAAGGCGGGCTTGGCCGATCCGGCGATGCGCGCGCGCCTGGAAGGGGCGGGCATCATTGCCCCCACGGGCGACGAAAACCTGGGCCAGATCATCCGTACCGACATGGCCAAGTACGCCGAACTGGTCAAGTTCGCCAAGATCACGCCGGAAAACTGAAGCACGGCCCGCCGCCATGAAAAACGCCTCGCTCCCCGAGGCGTTTTTTCATTCGGGCCTGTGCAGGGCATGCAGGGCCAGCAGCCCCTCGAACGCGTCGCGCAGCGGCTGCAGCGACGGGCCGGCAGGCGCCAGCCGTTGCAGCGCGCAGACCGCTGCCTCCAGCGTGGACAGCTGGCCCGGCGCATGGGCCTTGCGCAGGGCGCCGTAGCGCGAGGCGGGCAGGTCGCCCTGCAGTGCCAGGCGCGGCAGGGCCTGCAGGCCGGGGTTGAGGTAGAGCATCTTGCGGCTCTTGCGCCAGGTGGCGTCCAGCACCACCAGGCGCAGGTCCTCGGGGCATGGCGCGGGCTGCGGCCAGGGCGCTTGCCTGGCCAGGCCCAACTGGTCGCCGTGCGGTGTTTCCGGATAGAGCAGTACGGCCTGCCGCGGGGCGTCGCCGGCCTGCCAGGGCGCGTGCAGCAGTGCCTGCAACTGCGCTGGCTCGAAGGCCTCGCCCACCGCCAGGCGGCTGGCGGGCAGGCACAGGTGCAGCAGCCGGCCCGTGCCCTTGGCCTGCAGTTCTTCCTCGGGATGCTGGAGCACCAGCAGCTGCACCGCATGCGGCACCGGCTGCACCAGGGGGCACAGGCAGGTGCGCTCAGGGCGCAGGCATTGCGCGCAGCGTGCGCGGGTGCTCACGGCGGACAAGGCCCGGCGCCTGCCTTACAGGCGACCCTTGTAGTAGCTGGGCTTGTCCATGTCGGCGATTTCCACGCTGAGCTGGACCATCATGCCGGCCGGCTGGGGCGTGAGGCGGCGCAGCACCGCGGCAATGCCTTCGGACAGTTCCTTTTTGGCCGTGTCGGTACGGCCTGCCAGCAGGCGCAGCTGCACATGGACGAAGCCGCGGTTGGCGGGCGCCGAGCCGATCTCGAACTGGCTGACCGGCAGCAGGCGGGCCTTGACGTCGGCCTCGTCCAGGATGCTGGGGTGGCCGCAGACGAAGGCGTTGAGTTCGGTCAGCAGTTGCTGGCCGGGCAGGCCGGCGAGGTTGTCGGTGTATTCGACGTAGAGATGGGGCATGGATGTCTCCGTTCCGGTGGTGAAGAGGGATTCAGGGGAGGGGTGGGGCCAGGCGCGAGACCTCGTCCAGCGCCGTCAGCAGCAGCTGTACGTCGATGCGCGTGTGGGAGGCCGACAGCGCGATGCGCAGCCGCGCCGTGCCTTCGGGCACGGTGGGCGGGCGGATGGCGGGCACCCACAGGCCGCGCTCGCGCAGGCCCTCCATCACGGCCAGGGCCGTGGCGTTGGAGCCTATGACCAGGGCCTGCACGGCGGTGCGCGAAGGCAGCAGCTGCCAGCCCGTGCGCGCCAGCAGCGGCGTGAGGCCGGCGCGCAGCTCGGCAATGCGTTCGGCCAGGGCCTCGCGGCGCTCGTCCTCGGCCTCGATCAGGGCCACGCTGGCCTGCAGCGCGCTGGCCAGCATGGGCGGCGCGGCCGTGGCGAAGATGTAGCTGCGCGTCTTTTGCAGCAGCCATTCGACCAGCATGTCGCTGCCCGCGACAAAGGCACCGGCCACGCCAGCGGCCTTGCCCAGCGTGGCCATGTAGAGCACGCGCGGCGAGGCGTTTGCGCCCGTCAGTCCCGCCTCGGCCAGGCTGCCCCGGCCTTGTGGGCCGAGCACGCCGAAGCCATGCGCGTCGTCGAGCAGCAGCAGTGCGTCGTACTGATCGCACAGCGCCAGCAGGCCGCGGATGTCGGCCACGTTGCCATCCATGCTGAACACGGCATCGCTGATGACCAGCTTGCGGCGGGCCGTGCTGGCGGCCAGTTGCGCGGCCAGGTCGCCCAGGTCGGCATGGGCATAACGGTGGACATGGGCACGCGACAGGCGGGCGCCGTCGATCAGGCAGGCGTGGTTGAGCGCATCGGAGAACAGGGCATCGCCCGCGCCCACCAGGGCCGGCACGATGCCGGCATTGGTGGCGTAGCCCGCATAGAAGTAGAGCGCGCGCGGCAGTTGCACGAAGTGCGCCAGCTGTTCCTCCAGCGCGGCGTTGGCCGTGCTGTGGCCGCTGACCAGAGGCGAGCCGCCCGAGCCCACGCCAAAGGCCTGGGCGCCCGCGCAGGCGGCGCGCACCAGGGTGGGGTGGCCGGCCAGGCCCAGGTAGTCATTGCTGCAAAAGGCCAGCATGGGGTGGCCGTCCACCTCCATGTGGGCGCCGCTGGCGGCGCCCTGCAGCGGCGCCGTGGCGCGGCGGCGGCGGCGCAGGTGGGCCGCGTCGAGCTCGGCGATGCGTGCGGGGATTTCGTCCAGCCAGGAGCCGCTCATTGCCATTGCTCCGGCAGGGTGTAGGTGGTGGCGCGCGGGTCGGGGTGCTGCTGGAAGGGGATGTCGGCCAGCAGCGGCGCCTGCAGTTGCCGGTCCAGGTGCTGGCGCAGCCAGGCCATGTTTTCCTCGGGCACCAGCATGGCGGGGTCCACGCGGCTGGCAATCCAGCCGGCCAGGCGCAGTCCGCGCGCGCGAATGGCCTCGGCCGTGAGGGCGGCGTGGTTCAGGCAGCCCAGCCGCAGGCCCACGACCATGACCACGGGCAGGTCCAGCGCGCAGGCCAGGTCGGCGCCCGAGAGCTGGTCGGACAGCGGCACGAGAAAGCCGCCCGCGCCTTCCACCACCACGGCGTCGGCCTGTTGGGCCAGGCGCCGGTAGCTGTCCACGATGTGTGCGATCTCTATGGAGCGGCCCGCGCGCTGCGCGGCGATGTGCGGCGACATGGGATCGGGCAGCAGCACGGGGTTGTCGAGTTCGGGAGGCACGGCCAGGGTGGACGCGGCGCGTAGCGCCAGCGTGTCCTCGTTGGCCCAGCCGCCGTGGCCGTCGGGCTCGGCGCCTGCGGCCACGGCCTTCATGCCCACCACGCGGGCATGGTGGCGGGCCAGCGCATGCAGCAGCCCGCAGGAGGCCAGGGTCTTGCCCACGCCCGTGTCGGTGCCGGTGACAAAGCAGCCAATGGTGCGGTGGGCGTTCACGAATGGTTCTCCTGGGCCAGGGTGTCTTCAAGGGCGGCCAGCGCGCTGGCGGCCAGGTGCTGCACGGCCTCTTCGTCCAGCAAATAGGGAGGCATGGCGTAGAGGGTGTTGCTGATCGGGCGCAGCAGCAGCCCGCGCTCCAGTGCGGCTGCGCTGTAGCGGCGCGAGAAGTCGGGCAGCGAGGTCTGCACATCCCAGGCCCAGATCATTCCCTGGCGCCGCGCGTGGCGCACGCGGGCGTGCTGGTTCAAAGGGGCGAAGGCGCCGTCCAGCCTTTGCGCCAGCGCGAGGTTGGCGTTGATGGCATCGGTCTGCTCGAACAGCTCCAGCGTGGCCAGGGCCGCGCGGCAGGCCAGCGGGTTGCCGGTGTACGAGTGCGAGTGCAGGAAGCCACGCGCCACGGAATCGTCGTAGAAGGCGGCGTAGACGGTCTCGGTGGTCAGCACGGCCGACAGGGCCAGCGTGCCGCCCGTCAGGCCCTTGGACAGGCAGATGAAGTCCGGCCGTATGCCGGCCTGCTGGTGGGCGAACATGCTGCCCGTGCGGCCGAAGCCCACGGCGATCTCGTCCACCACCAGGTGCACCTCGTAGCGGTCGCACAGGGCGCGCGCCAGGCGCAGGTACTCGGGGTCGTGCATGGCCATGCCGGCCGCGCACTGCACCAGCGGCTCGACGATGAGGGCGGCCGTCGTCTCGTGGTGCTGCTCCAGCCACTGGCGCAGGCCTTCGGCGGCGCGCCGTGCCACATCGGCCGGGCTTTCGCCGCCTTGCGCGCCGCGTGCATCGGGGCTGGGCACGGTGTCGGCCAGGCGCACCAGAGGCGCATAGGCTTCGCGGAAGAGGGGGATGTCGGTCACGGCCAGCGCGCCCACGGTTTCGCCGTGGTAGCCGCCGGCCAGGCCGGCAAAGCGGCTCTTGGCGGGGCGGCCCAGGTTGCGCCAGTAATGCGCGCTCATCTTGAGGGCGATCTCGGTGGCCGATGCGCCGTCGCTGCCGTAGAAGGCGTGGCCCAGGCCGGTGAGGGTGGCCAGCCGTTCGGACAGCTCCACCACGGGCGCGTGCGTGAAGCCGGCCAGCATCACATGGTCAAGCTGGGCGAGCTGGTCGGTGAGCGCGGCCTGTATGTGCGGATGGCTGTGGCCGAAGAGGTTGACCCACCAGGAGCTGACGCCATCCAGGTAGCGGCGCCCTTCGGTGTCGTGGAGCCAAGGGCCCTGGGCACGCGCGATGGCGATGGGGGGCGCGGCCTCGTGCCGCTTCATCTGGGTGCAGGGGTGCCACACAGCCGCAAGGCTGCGGGCGGCAAGCGATTGAGTCATCGCGCGATTGTCACACCGCAGCGCAGCTCACAGCTGCTGCGTGGGAACGTGGTGGCGCAGTTCGACCTGGCGGTTGGCATCGTCCACGAAGACCAGCTGCGGCTGGTGCGTGGCCACGTCGGTCTCATGCACCTGGGCGAAGGAGGCAATGATCAGCAGGTCGCCCACGGCGGCGCGGCGCGCGGCCGAGCCGTTGACCGAGATCATGCCGCTGCCGCGCTGGCCCTTGATGGCATAGGTGACGAAGCGCTCGCCGTTGTCGATGTTCCAGATGTGCACCTGCTCGTTCTCGACGATGTTGGCGGCGTCCAGCAGGTCCTCGTCGATGGCGCAGGAGCCTTCATAGTGCAGCTCGCATTGCGTGGTCTTGACGCGGTGGATCTTGGATTTGAGCAGGGTGCGGAACATGTTTGTCTCTCGAGGGGCGCTTTGCGCGGTCTTGATGGGGCCTTGGCTGGCAAAAAAAACCACCAAGTCTATATGCGAAGGAGAAATCCCATGAAGGCCGTGAAGTTGTTCAACGGCAGCGGCGCCGCTGCGGGACTGGGTTCAGTTCAGGTCGAGCACGCAGCCATCGCCGATGCTGTCGCGCCATACGCGGATGCGGCTGGGAGCGGGCTGCAGGTCGGCCAGGGAATCGGCAATGAACAGGCACAGGTTTTCCAGCGTGGGCTTGCCCAGGCCGGGGATTTCGTCGAGAAAGCGGTGGTCCAGCGCGTCGCCCAGGGTCTTCAGGCGCGAGCGCAGGTAGCCCAGGTCGATCACCATGCCGTTGTCCGGATTGCGCGGGCCGGTGACGCTGACCTCGGCGTAGTAGGTGTGGCCGTGGATGCGGCGGCTGCTCTCGGTCTCGATGGCGCGCTCCAGCGTGTGGGCGGCATCGAAGAAAAAGCGCTGGTGTACGGTGAACTGCATGGCAAAAATCAGCGGATGCCGGTGAGCTTGTGGGTCTGCAGGCTCAGGCGCCAGGCCGGGCGCTGCAGGCATTGCGCTATGCAGGCGGCCGTGTTGTCGGCCTGCAGGACGTTGTCCATGGGCTGCAGGAAATAGCGGTCGAAACGGGTGCCGGCCTCGATGGCCTGCAGGTCGAAGCCGGGCTGCGGCCAGACCAGCTTGAGCTCCTGGCCGCTGCGCTGTACCCATTCGGCGCCCGCCTTGGGGCTGATGCACAGCCAGTCGATGCCCTCGGGCGCGGCCACGGTGCCATTGCTTTCCACGGAAATGCGAAAGCCGCGCGCATGCAGGGCGGCGATCAGGGGCTCGTCCACCTGCAGCAGGGGCTCTCCCCCGGTCAGCACCACCATGCGGTGCTGGCTGTCGCCGGCCGGCCACTGGGACAGGATGCGTTCGGCCAGGGCGTCGGCCGTGGCGAACTTGCCGCCCAGCGTGCCGTCGGTGCCCACGAAGTCGGTATCGCAGAACTGGCAGATGGCGCTGGCGCGGTCCTGCTCGCGGCCGGTCCAGAGGTTGCAGCCTGTAAAGCGGCAGAATATGGCCGGCGTGCCGGCCTGGCCGCCCTCGCCCTGCAGGGTGTAGAAGATTTCTTTGACGCTGTAAGTCATGGTGCATGGAGGCCGGTGGAGCCGGCCTGTCGGTGTGCGCGTGCCTGTATCCGTGCCCGCTAGACGGGCGTATAGGCCAGGCGCACGTAGATGGGCGCAAAGGCTTCGGCCTGGGTGATCTCGATCAGCGTTTCCTTGGCCAGCTCCAGCAGGGCGATGAAGGTCACGACCAGCACGGTCGAGCCTTTCTCGGGCTGGAACAGGGTCTCGAACTCGACGAAGCGCCGGCCCTGCAGGGCCTTGAGCACCTGGCTCATGTACTCGCGCACCGAGAGTTCCTCGCGCGTGATCTTGTGGCTTTGCACGAGCTTGGCGCGCTTGAGAATGTCGCGCCAGGCCGATTGCAGCTCGGCCACGTCCACATCGGGAAAGCGCGGCTGCAGGTTCTGCTCGATGTGGATCTGGGCCCTGAGGAAGTCGCGTCCGTAGTGCGGCACCTGGCCGAGCTGGTGGGCAGCGAGCTTGATCTGCTCGTACTCGAGCAGCCGGCGCACCAGCTCGGCGCGCGGGTCCTCGGCCTCTTCGCCGCCTTCCTGCTTCTTGGGCGGCAGCAGCATGCGCGACTTGATCTCGATGAGCATGGCCGCCATCAGCAAGTACTCGGCCGCCAGCTCGAGGTTGCGGCTGCGGATCTCGTCGACATAGCGCATGTACTGGCGCGTCACGTCCAGCATGGGAATGTCGAGGATGTTGAAGTTCTGCTTGCGGATCAGGTACAGCAACAGGTCCAGCGGCCCTTCGAAGGCTTCGAGGAAGACCTCCAGCGCATCGGGAGGGATGTACAGGTCCTGCGGCAGGGCGAACAGCGGCTCGCCGTACAGGCGCGCCAAAGCCACCTGGTCGATCACGACCGGGGTGCTGTCGCCAGGAGGGGGGGATGTGGCGGAGGCGCCCGCAGGCGCCAGCGCGGATTCAGCCTCGGCCATGCCTTGCTGCCTGGGCGAATGCCGCATGCGCAGGGTGCACGGTGGGAACAGGCTGATTTTTCATCGCATGGGCAATCAGGAGTTCGTCTGGTAGACGTAGGGCTTCTGGTCCACGCGGCCGGCGCGCAGGTCTTCCCAGACTTCGTGGTTCACGTCCTTGTCCCACAGCAGAGAGCGGCCGGCCAGTTGCTGGCTGGGCAGCTCGGGCTTTTGCTTCTTCAGGTCGTTGATGAAGTTGGTGGCGTCGGAGCGATAGTCGGGGCGGCGAAAGAATGACATAGTCTGATAACCTCTTGAATCGCGTGATTTTACCGGGACACCGCCGATGAACCTAGTCTCCCGTCTTCTGGGGGTTGCCGTGGCCGTGATGGGCATGCTCTCGCTGCCCGGCTGCGATCCCCAAAACATCAAGGAACTCGAAGAAGGCCTGTCCACCGAGGCCGACGTCCGCGCCCGCTTTGGCGAGCCCGAACGCATCTGGACCGAGCCCGACGGCTCGCGCACCTTCGAGTACAACCGCCAGCCCGCCGGCAGCCGCAACTACATGATCACCATCGGCACCGATGGCCGCATGAGCGCGCTGCGCCAGGTGCTGGCGCCGCACAACTTCGAGAAAATCCGCCCCGGCATGGACGAGGAGCAGGTGCGCCGCATGTTGGGCAAGCCCGCCAAGATCACGCCCTACCAGCTCAAGCAGGAAACCGACTGGGACTGGAACTACATCGATCCCCCCACGCGCGACATGGAGTTCACCGTGACCTTCGGGCCCGACGGCCGCGTGCTGCGCAGCGCGGGCCGCGAGAAACTGCACGGCGGCGCCTGACAGCAGGCCCCCGCAAGCTCCTGCAAGCATCCTGCGATGCGCTGTACCCTGCACGCCACAGCGCGCCGGGGCAACAGTCTCTAGAATCCGGGTTTGTACCTATGACACCCCATGGGTACGGTGAAGGCCCCGAACCGGGGCCTTTGCGACGATAGATCTGTCATCACCCCGACAATGTCCATGCCTTCCCTACCCGCTGCCGCGCCCGCTGCGCCTGTCCCGGCCACCGCTTCGCTGCGCCATGGCCTTTTCGAGGATGTCCAGGCCCTCTTCACCGGAACCCTGTTCGTGGGCATCGCCATGATGATGTTCGCCCAGGCGGGGCTTTTGACGGGAAGCACGGCGGGCCTGGCCTTCGTGCTGCACTACGCCACGGGCTGGCCGTTCGGCCTGGTCTTCTTCGCGATCAATATCCCGTTCTACTGGTTTGCCTGGACGCGCGTGGGCCGCACCTTCACGGTCAAGACCTTCATCTGCGTGGGCGCGCTGTCGCTGATCACCGAAATGGGGCCGCGCCTCATCCACATCGACTACCTGCACCCGGCCTTTGCCGCCATTGCGGGTGGCCTGCTCATGGGCTCGGGCCTGCTGTTCCTGGCGCGCCACCGCTCCAGCCTGGGCGGCGCCACCATTGCCTCGCTCTACCTGCAGGACCGCTACGGCATCCGCGCCGGCAAGGTGCAGATGGCAATCGACTGCTGCGTGGTGCTGCTGGCGCTGTGGGTCGTGCCCTTCGAGCGCGTGGCCTGGTCGGTGCTGGCGGCCGTGGTCATGGGCGTGTTCCTGGCCGTGAGCCACCGGCCCGGGCGCTACGCCGGGCAGTAGCCTCAGGGCGTCAAAGGCTGCCCATCGGGCGTGCGGTAGCGGACCGTGATGCCGCTGTTGTCTGCGGCTGCCCCGTCATCGCTCATCGCATCGACGGCCTTGCCCACTCCCTTGCCGACGATCTTGGCCGTGCCCACGGCCGCATCCGCGGCCAGCCCCACGGCAGAGGCCGTGACGCTGACCGCCGTGGCCGTCACGGCCACCACGGTGCAGCCGGACAGCAGGGCGCCGGCGCACAGGCAAAGAAAAGCCCCCAGGGCCGGGGACCGTGAGGGCTTGCGGGACTTTGCAGACTTCATGATTGTCGTCCAACACACTGTGCGCAATCTTTGAAACCGGCAGAGCCTAAGTCAGGGACGCCGAGGAAGGGCCGCCCCGCACCGAGGGTGTCGTCCCCCTTCAGGGGGAAGGCGCGAAGCGACTCAGGGGGCATTTCAATGTATACGCATGCCGGGTGTGGCGCCTGGGAAGGGCTCCAGCACGTAGATGCCGGGGTTGGCCTTCTCATCGGCGTGGCTGGCGGCCAGCACCATGCCCTCGGAGATGCCGAACTTCATCTTGCGCGGCGCCAGGTTGGCCACCATCACGGTGAGCTTGCCCTGCAACTGCTCGGGCTGGTACATGCTGGAGATGCCGGAGAACACGTTGCGTGTCTTGCCTTCGCCCACGTCCAGCGTGAGCTGCAGCAGCTTGGTGGAGCCTTCCACGGGCTTGCATTCCACGATCTTGGCGATGCGCAGGTCCACCTTGGCGAAGTCGTCGATGCCGATGGTTTCGGCAATCTCCTCGCCGCCGGGCAGGACCTTCTCGACCACGGGCTCGGGGGCCTCGAACAGTGCCTCCAGCTGCTTGACGTCCACGCGCTGCATCAGGTGCTTGTACAGGCCGATGGCATGGCCGGCGCCCAGCAGGTTCTGTGCGTCGGCGAACTGCAGCGGCGCCACGTTCAGGAAGCCTTCCACCTGTTCGGCCACGGCCGGCAGGATGGGCTTCAGGTAGATGGTCAGCAGGCGGAAGGCCTCGATGCAGGTGGTGCACACGTCCTGCAGGCGGGCGTCCATGCCTTCCTGCTTGGCCAGCTCCCAGGGCTTGTTGGCATCCACGTATTCGTTGACGCGGTCGCACAGCTGCATGATTTCGCGCACGGCGCGGGCCGTGTCGCGGTTCTCGAAGGCCTGGACAACGGCCTCGCTCTGGCCGCGCAGCTGGGCCAGCAGGGCCTGGCCGTCTTCGCTGACCGTGCCCAGCTTGCCGTCGAAGCGCTTGGCGATGAAGCCGGCCGCGCGCGAGGCGATGTTCACGTACTTGCCGATCAGGTCGGAATTGACGCGGGCCATGAAGTCATCGGGGTTGAAGTCGATGTCTTCATTCTTGCCGTTGAGCTTGGCGCCCAGGTAGTAGCGCAGCCACTCGGGGTTCATCTGCAGGCCCAGGTACTTGAGCGGGTCCAGTCCGGTGCCGCGGCTCTTGCTCATCTTCTCGCCGTTGTTCACGGTCATGAAGCCGTGCACGCAGATCTTGGTGGGCGTCTTGCGGCCGCTGAACTTGAGCATGGCGGGCCAGAACAGCGTGTGGAAGGTGATGATGTCCTTGCCGATGAAGTGGTACTGCTCCAGCGTGGGGTCGGCCATGTAGGCCTCGTAGTCCTCGCCACGGCGGTCCAGCAGGTTCTTGAGCGAGGCCAGGTAGCCCACGGGCGCGTCCAGCCAGACGTAGAAGTACTTGCCCGGCGCATCGGGGATCTCGATGCCGAAGTAGGGCGCGTCGCGCGAGATGTCCCAGTCGCCCAGGCCTTCGCTGGTCGTGCCGTCCGGGTTGGTGCGCACGCCGAACCATTCCTTGATCTTGTTGGCCACCTCGGGCTGCACATGCTGGCCGTCCTGGGTCCACTCGGTCAGGAACTCCACGCAGCGCGGGTCCGACAGCTTGAAGAAGAAATGCTCCGAGCTCTTGAGCACGGGCTTGGCGCCGGACAGCGCCGAGTAGGGGTTGATCAGGTCGGTGGGCGCGTAGACGGCGCTGCAGACCTCGCAGTTGTCGCCATACTGGTCCTTGGCGTGGCAGCGCGGGCATTCGCCCTTGATGAAGCGGTCGGGCAGGAACATGTTCTTCTCGGTGTCGAAGAACTGCTCGATGGTGCGCGTCTCGATGAAGCCGGCAGCCTTCAGGTCCCTGTAGATCTGCTGGGCCAGCACGTGGTTCTCGGGCGCGTCGGTGTTGTGCCAGTTGTCGAAGGCGATGTGGAAGCCGTCCAGGTACTGCTTGCGGCCTGCGGCGATGTCGGCCACGAACTGCTGGGGCGTCTTGCCGGCCTTCTCGGCCGCAATCATGATGGGCGCGCCGTGGGCGTCATCGGCGCCCACGAAGTTGACCGCGTTGCCCTGCATTCGCTGCGCACGCACCCAGGTGTCGGCCTGGATGTATTCCATGATGTGGCCGATGTGGAAGTTGCCGTTGGCGTACGGCAGGGCGGTGGTGACGAAGAGTTTGCGTGCGGTCATGGATGGCGGCTTTCTCGGGGGAACCTGACATTCTAGAAGGGCTGGGCGGTTGTGGGGCGGCGATGGCTTTTCCGTGCAGGCCGACATACCAGGGAGTTGTTGCGGGCCTTCGCTGCGCCAGGCCTGTTGGCTGCAGGCGTCAGCTGGCGACCAGCGGGCGCTGCCAGCCCAGGAACTGCTCTATGTCGCTGCGCCGCGCCAGCGCGTCGCGCCGGCCCAGGGCCATGAGTTCGCGGGTGAAGCTGCGCTCGAACAGCAGGTAGCTGGCCAGGGCGGCGCCGCGCGGGTCGCTGGCGTCCTGGCGCACGCCCAGGGCGCCCAGCAGGGTGCGCATGGGTAGCGGCAGCTGGCCTACATGGCGTGCGGCGATGGCGTCTATGCGCTCGGACGGCGAGATGACCAGCAACTGCAGCGGGCGCAGCCGGCTGCGTTCGCGGTCGGCGGGGGGGATCAGGGCCAGTGTCTGGTTGATGCGCTCGGCGCGCTCCACGTCCAGGGACAGGGCGTCCAGGAAGATGCTGGACAGCGTGTGGCCCGCGATGTGGGCCAGCGACGGGTAGCTTGCGCCTTCTGGCGGCGGCCTGGCCGGCGGCTCGGTGCGCCGGCCCGCGCCCACGACGAGGATGCGCTCGGCGCCCAGGTGGATGGCGGGCGCCAGCGGAGCGGTCTGGCGCATGGAGCCGTCGCCGAAGTATTCGGTGGCGCCGTCCAGCGGCAGCGGCGTGGCCGGAAAGATGAAGGGAATGGCCGAGGAGGCCAGCAGGTGCGCGTGCGTGATCTGGGCGGCGGCGGCCTTGCGCTGGTTGCGCACCCAGGGCTGGAGCTGGTCCTGCGCCTGGCAGAAGGTCACATGCTCGCTGGTGGTGTAGCTGGAGGCGGACACCGCCAGCGCACGCAGGTGGCCGTCCGCGATCAATTGCGGCAGGCGTTCCAGCGGAACCAGGCCGCGCGACAGCAGCCGGCCCAGCGGCTGGTTGTCCAGCAGCGAACGCGGACGCATGCGGCCCCAGCGCGCCAGGGCCCAGCCCAGCGACAGCAGGGTCAGCCAGCGCGCGCCGCTGCGCAGCACGCTCAGCGAGTCGGACAGGTAGATGTCCTCGGGCCGCAGGTTGCGCCAGATGCGCGACATGCGGCGCACGGCCCGGTCGAAATGGTCGCTGCCGCAGGCCAGGGCCGCGGCGTTGATGGCGCCGGCCGAGGTGCCGACCAGGATGGGAAAGGGATTGGGGCCATGCTGCTGGCCGCAGGCGCGGCGTATTTCGGCAATGGCCTCCAGCACGCCGGCCTGGTAGGCGGCGCGGGCGCCGCCGCCGCTGAGCAGCAGTCCGGTGCTGGGGGGAGGGAGGCTGGAGTCGGGTGAGGGCGCGGCATCGGGCATGCCTGGAGTGTGCCGCGCGCCGGCCGTCATCAGATCAGGGGATGACCCCGAAGGGATCAGGCCTTGGCCAGCAGGGAGCCCAGGTCCTTGCCGGAGATCAGGGCGATGCCCTGCTGCTTGGCCCAGGCGGCTGCATTCTCGGCCGGCGGCTGCAGCGACAGGTAGCAGACCGTGGCCGCATCGCGCGCCTGGCCTGCGGCCAGCAGGGCGCGCAGCGGCTCCATGCCGTGCACGCCGGCCTTCCAGCGCTTGGCGCTGGCCACGGTGGCGCGGCCTTCGCGTTCCAGCACGAAGTCGGCGCCGTCCTTGTCGGACAGGCGGGTCACGGTGTAGCCCTCGGCCTGCCAGGCGCGATCGAGCCGATCGGCGAACTCGCGCCAGCTTTGCTGGGCGGCGATCTCCAGGGCCTGCTCCACCTTGGCGGGGCTGGGCGCGCGCAGCTGGCGCCAGGCGGCAACGCAGCCTATGCCGAAGAAGGGCAGGGCGGTGATGGCGGCGAACGGCGCGATGTCCTTGGGCAGCAGCGCCGTGGACACCAGGGTCACCAGCGCGGCCAGCGCGATGCTGATCCACCAGCGCGAGCGCAGCAGGATCGCGAACAGGGAGTTGTGGGCCATCTTGAATTTCACGGGGCGGATCTTTCGCGGAAAAAGGCGGGAACAGGGGCCGCAAAGGCAGCAAGGCCCGCATTGTCTCGCGTGAGCGAGGGGATGGTGCCTTGGATAGACTATCCGGCTCTAGGAGTAATCAAAGCAATGGCAGTCACAGAACAAGCGCTCTTGGCCGCGCTCTCCAGCGTGCTCGACCCCCACACCGGCAAGGACTATGTGAGCACCCGCGCCCTGCGCAACCTGCAGGTCACTGGGGCCGACGTGGCCTTCGACGTGGAGATGGGCTATCCGGCGCAAAGCCTGGTGCCGGCGCTGCGCGGCCAGTTCGTCGCGGCGGCCAAGACCGTCGAGGGCGTGGGCAATGTCTCGGTCAACATCACGTCCAAGGTCGCCGCGCATGCGGTGCAGCGCGGCGTGCAGTTGCTGCCGGGCGTCAAGAACATCATCGCCATCTCGTCCGGCAAGGGCGGCGTGGGCAAGAGCACGACCACGGCCAACCTGGCGCTGGCGCTGGCCGCCGAGGGCGCGCGCGTGGGCATCCTGGACGCCGACATCTACGGCCCCAGCCAGCCCATGATGATGGGCATCTCGGGCCGCCCCGAAAGCCCCGACGGCAAGACCATGGAGCCCATGGAAAGCCACGGCGTGCAGGTCATGTCCATCGGCTTCCTGGTCAACAACGACCAGGCCATGATCTGGCGCGGCCCCATGGCCACGCAGGCGCTGGAGCAGATGCTGCGCCAGACCAACTGGAAGGATCTGGACTACCTGCTGGTGGACATGCCGCCCGGCACCGGCGACATCCAGCTGACGCTGGCCCAGCGCGTGCCCATGACGGGCGCCGTGGTCGTCACCACGCCGCAGGACATCGCGCTGATCGACGCCAAGAAGGGCGTGAAGATGTTCGAGAAGGTGGGCGTGCCCATCCTGGGCCTGGTCGAGAACATGGCGGCCCACGTCTGCACCAACTGCGGCCATGTGGAGCACATCTTCGGCGCCGAGGGCGGCAAGCAGATGGCGGCCGAGTACGGCATCGACTACCTGGGCGCACTGCCCCTTTCGCTGCAGATCCGCCTGCAGGCCGACAGCGGCAAGCCCACCGTGGTGGCCGAGCCCGATAGCGAAGCCGCGCAGATCTACAAGAAGGTGGCGCGCGACCTGGCCGTGAAGGTGGCGCTCAAGGCACGCGATTTCACGAGCAAGTTCCCGACGATCACCGTCAGCCAGGGAACCTGACCCTTCTGGCGCCGCCGGCATGAACCTGCTGACCTCGATGCGGTATCTGGCGGCGCTCAACGAGCACCGCCATTTCGGCCGCGCGGCGCTGGCATGCCACATCACCCAGCCGGCGCTGTCCAATGCGCTGCGCGCGCTGGAGGAGGAGTTCGGCACGGTCATCGTGCGCCGGGGCCGCTCGTTCGCGGGCTTCACGCCCGAGGGCGATCAGGTACTGGCCACGGCCCTGGCCATGCTGCGGGCCGAGGAAGGCCTGCGCCAGGAACTGAGCGCCGCCGCCGGCGCGCTGCGCGGGCAGCTGCGCATGGCGGCCGTGCCCACGGCCATGCCCATGCTCACGCGCTTTGCGGCCCTGCTGCGCGAGCACCATCCGGGCATCACGCCCGTGGTGCTGTCCATGAGCTCGGCCGAGATCGAGAGCGGGCTCGAAGACCTGTCGCTGGACCTGGCCCTGGGCTACAGCGCGCGCATGCCGCCGCGCGGCCCGCGCCTGCAGTCCTGGCCCCAGTACGAGGAGCATTACTACCTGCTGTGCCGCGAGTGTCGCGAGTACCGCGATGGGCAGGGCGAGGGCCGGCCCTTTGCCTTTGGCGCCGACATCGCCTGGCGCGAAGTGGCCGCCATGCCGCTGTGCCTGCTCACCCCCGACATGCACAACCGCACGGTGATCGACGAGGCCTTCGCCGCCGTGGACATGGCCGTGCAGCCCGCCATGGAAACCAACTCCGTGCTGACCCTGGTGATGGCCGTGGCGCAAGGAACGGATGGCATGACCACCGTGCTACCCGGCGCCATGGTGGCCACGGTGCGCCACATGCCGGGCCTGGTGGCCCGGCCGCTGCGCTCGCCCGAACTGGTCACCCCCATAGGCTTCATGGCCCAGCAGGGCGTGGCGCCCACGCGCGCGCTGCAGGCGGCGCTGCAACTGCAGGACGCCGCCGAATGGCGTGCGCAGTGCCTGCGGCATGCGGGGGCGCTGAAAAACTAGGCCGGCTGTGCCCGCTGGCCTGCCAGCGCAGTCTCTGGCGTGGCGTTCGGCGCGGCATTCAGTGCGGCGCGCACCACGTCGGGCGTGAAGGGCGCGGCGTAGAAGCGCTGGCCGGTGGCGTCGAACAGCGCATTGGCCAGCGCGGCCGGGCCGGGGACCGAGGCCGATTCGCCTGCGCCCATGGGGGGCTCATCCTGGCGCGGCATCAGCACCACTTCGATGGGAGGCAGGTCGCGGAAGCCGATGATGGGGTAGCTGCCCCACTCGCGGCTGGCCACGCCTTGCGCATTGAAGGCGACCTTCTCCATCAGGCTGCGGCTCAGGGTCTGGATGACATTGCCGTGGATCTGGTGGCGCACGCCGTCGGGGTTGACCATCATTCCCGTGTCCTGGCCCACGACCAGTCGCCGCACGGTGATGCGGCCGCTGGCGGGGTCCACGTCGATGTCGATGACCCAGGCGGCCCAGGCCGCGCCGAAGCCGGGAAAGCGGCTGTGGATGTAGCGCGCATAGGCCACGCCGCGCCCGTGCAGCAGGCCGTCGGCGCCGGGGCGGCCCCGGCTTCCCGGCTGGTTTTGCTGCCAGCCCGCGTGGCGTGCCGTGGCCTCGATCAACTCGACGGCGCGCGGGTCATCGAGGTGGCGAACACGGTAGTCCACGGGGTCGGCGCCGGCCGCATGGGCCAGCTCGTCGATCATGCAATCGTGGGCAAAGGAATTGGGCAGGGCCGAGACGCCGCGCAGCCAGGATGAGCGCACGATGGGCGCCATGTCATGGCAGGTGATGCGCTGGCTGGCGTAGCGGTAGGGCGGCACGGCGGTGCGGTCGCCCATCTCCAGCGTGCGCGGCTCGCCCGGGATGCGGCCGGTGAGCAGCAGGGCCAGCAGCGGCGCGTCGTTGGAGGGGTAGCGCACGGCAAAGTCGTAGGCCAGCAGTTCGCCCCGGGCATCGATGGCCGCGCTCACGTCCATGAGCTGGGCCGTGCCCTTGGGCTCCCACTGGTGTTCCTGCTCGCGCGTGAGCTGCACGCGCACGGGCGCACCCACGGCCATGGACAGCAGGGCGGCGTCGGCGCAGACATCGTCGGCGCAGTTGCGGCCGTAGCAGCCGGCCGCCTCCAGGCGCACGATCTCGATGCGGTCCTCGCCCAATTGCAGCAGGCGGTCCAGGTCGGTGCGCAGCATGTGGGGGTTCTGCGTGCCGGCCCAGAGCTTGAGACGGCCCCCGCTGAAATCGGCCACGGCGCAGGACGGGCCGATGGAGGCATGCATCTGGTAGGGCCAGACGTAGCTGCGGCGCAGTTCGGTGGCCGCACCCGTGCCGACGCCCGCGAAGGCATCGTCCACAGTGCCCTGGTCCACCAGCGCACGGTGTTGGGCAGGATTGGCGCGGATGGCTGCGGCCAAGTCAGACAGATCGGGCGCCGGCGGCACGGCCTGCCATTGCACGCGCAGCGCGCGCATGGCGGCAATGGCCTGTTCCTCGCGGTCGGCGACCACGCCGACGAAGTCGCCCTCGGTGACCACCTGCACGTTGCCGGGCAGGTGGGCCACGGAGTCGCGCTCCACGGCCACCAGGCAGCGGCCGATGAAATCGCCGCCGTCGCGGCCCGGGTGCGGAGGGCGGATGACGCGGCCATGGCGCATGCCGGGCACGCGCACATCGTGCACAAAGCTCAGCTCGCCCGTGGCCTTGGCGGGGATGTCCACGCGCGCCGCGCCACGGCCGACGAGCCGGTATTCGCTGGCGGGCTTGAGCTTCACTTCCTGATCCGGCGGGGCCAGCGTCAGCTGCAGTTGCTGGCCGCGCAGCAGATCGCCATAGCCGAGTTCGCGGGCATCGCTGCCATCGGCAAAGCGCACCGCGCCATCCCGTGCCTGGAGCCGGTCCGCCGCCACGCTCCATTGCTGCGCGGCCAGCGCCAGCAGCTGCTCGCGCGCCTGGGCGGCGGCGCGGCGCAGCGGCACGGCCGAGATCTGGATGCTGGCGCTGGCAATGGTCGGGCCCTGGTTGGGCGCGGCGGCCGTGTGGCCCAGCACCATGTCCAGGCGCGCCAAAGGCACTTCGAGCTCTTCCGCCACGATCTGCGCCAGGGCCGTGCGTATGCCCGTGCCCAGGTCCACATGGCCGTTGAAGGCCAGGGCGCGCCAGCCCTGGGGCGCGGCTTCGTCGGCCAGCACGGCCACGAAGACCTCGGGCGTGGACTGCACATAGTCGGTGGCCGTGCCGGGCTGGCCGGGCGCAGGGCGCGGCGGCGCCACGGGCTGGCGCACCACGAGCAGGGTGTCGGCGCGCGTGAGCAGCTGTGCGTGCAGGGCTTGGGGCTGGGGCAGGTTCATGGGGCGGTGTTCTTCGCGGGCACGCTTTCAGGCGTGCCCTGTGCATGTTATGCACTCCGGGGCCGGCTGCGCAGGGCCGGCCCCATAGGCGCGTTGGCGCGGTGGGATCAACCTGCGGCGAGGGCGTCGGTGTCGGCGATGGCCTGGCTCAGCGGCATCACGGCCGCGTACTTCTGGGCCATGTCGAACAGGTTGGCCTCGTGCGGGCCCAGGGCGCGGTCGCCGCAGCAGTCGGCCACCACCAGCGGGCGAAAGCCCGACTGCATGGCATCGACCACGCTGGCGCGCACGCAGCCGCTGGTCACGCAGCCGGCCACCAGCAGGGTCTGCACGCCGCGCTGGGCCAGCCAGGGCGCGAGCATGGTGCCGAAGAAGGCCGAGGGCGTGCTCTTGCGCACCACGTATTCGCCGGCGGCCGGGGCCAGCTGGGGCACGATGGCGCTGTTGGGGCTGTCTTCCTTCAGGGTCAGCATGCCGGGCACCTTCAGGCAGAAGATGTTGTGGTCGGCATCGTCGTCCGAGAACACGATGCGGCTGTGCGCCACGGGCCAGCCACGCTCGCGCGCATGGGCCAGCAGGTGCTGCGTCTGCGCGATGGCTTCGGGGATGTTGCCGCCGCCGAAGACGGCCGGGTCGGCAAAGCCGTTGACGAAGTCGATGATGAGCAGGCCGAACGGGGCCTTGAGCGGCAGCGGCGTGCCGAAGCCCTGGCGTGCATAAACCGAGATGTCAGCAGAGATGTCGCCCTGCACGCCCTCGGTGGGAACGCTCTGCGTGCTGGTGGTGGCGGTGGCGGTTGTCATGCGATGTCCTTTCCTTGCTTGGACCTTTTGGCGGCGCGCGCCAGTCCTTCCTCGTCCTGCACCACGCCGTCGATGACCGTGGGCTTGCCGTCCAGCGCCACCGAGCAGTGGCGCATGGGGATGTCGATGTGGCAGGCCGTGGTGCGGCTGCCCCCGGCCTCGTTGTTGGGGCCCATGGACCACAGGAAGTTGCCCTCGAAGGCGCGGGCGTCCATGCCGATGTGGGTTTCCTTGTTGTAGTGGGCCAGCATGGACCAGTGGGCGCGCGGCTGCAGCCCCCAGCCGATGTGGGAGACGGCGTAGGCCTCGGGGTCCTCGTAGGAGGCCATGTACTCCTTGAGGATGTCGGCCTGCAGGCCGCCGCTGATGCGCGTGACGTAGCCCTTTTCGATGACGAGTTCGATGGGCTCGGTCACGTAGTCCTTCATGGGCAGCAGGATGTCGCCCCGGTCCAGGACCACGCGGCCGTTGCTCTCGCCCTCGTCGGGCCAGGTCAGCACGAAGCCGCTGGGCCAGTGGTCCCAGCGGCCGGGCTGGTCCACGAAGCCGTATTCGCAGATGGCCGGGAAGCTGCCCAGGCGGCAGCGCAGGTCGGTGCCTGCGGCCGAGGTGATGTGCATCTGCCCGGCCGCCTCGATCAGCTTGGATGCGGCCTGCACGCGCGCGCGGTCGCCCTCGGTGGGCACCAGGCGGCACAGCACCTCGGGCGGCTCCACGGCCAGCAGGATCTTGGTGCCGGTCTGCAGGATCTCGTGCTGCTCGGGCGAGAACAGCAGCGTCATCAGGTCCAGCACCAGGTCGCTGGCCTTGAGCGCGGCAATGGCGGCGGGGTTGCCGGTCAGCGGCGTCGTGCCCAGGTAGGCCAGCGAGTCGCGGCTCAGTGATTTTTCGGCATTGACGGGCGGCAGGTCCAGGCGGTTGACGCGCGCCCCCATTTCGCTGGAGGCGGCAATGGCGCAGCGCAGCGTCTGCGGGTGCGTGTCGGCGCCCGTGAGCACGGTGACGGTCTGGCCGGCTTCGAGCCGGGACAGCGTGAGCACCTGCTTCCAGGCGTGGATCAGATCGATATCGCTGACGGACATGGTCGGCTCCTTGGTGTCGCGATGGATGGGAGTGGGCTGCGGTTGGACATTCAGTCCACCCGCGCGCCGAGGAAATCGCCGAGCGCAGCGTAGAAGCCGGCCTCGTTGTCCCAGGGAATCATGTGGCCGGCGTTGGGCACGCGCACATGCTCGGTCTGGGGTGCCAGGCCTTGCCACTCGGCCACGTCCTCGCTGCGCACCACGTCGCCGCGCTCGGCCGTGACCAGCAGCAGCGGGTGCTGGATGCGGGGCAGGTCGGCATGGATGTCGTCACGGCCGAAGTCCTCGAAGCTCTGCACGATGGCCGGCTCGTGGCAGGTGTGCAGCCACTGGGCGCGCAGCTGGCGCTGCTCTTCGGTCCAGGTGGGGCAGAAGGCGCGCATGGCCTCGGCATCCATGCCCAGCGTGGCCTGGCGGATGGAGTCCACATACCAGGGCAGGGCGGCCGGGTAGGCGCGGCGGCCGGGGCCGGAGACCGGCGGATCGACGATGACCAGGCGCGTGAGCCCCACCGGCTGGCTGCGCGCGGCGCGCACGGCGATGCGTCCGCCCATGGAGTGGCCGACCAGCGCCCAGCGCTGCAGGCCCAGGGCCTGGGCGAAGGCGGCCACGTCGGCGGCCTGGGCATCGAGGCTGTAGTCCAGGCCCGGGTCGGAGGACGACAGGCCGCGCCCGCGCACGTCCAGCACATAGGTGTCGAACTGGCGGCCCAGGTGCTCGGCCACGAAGCCCCAGGTCACGGCCGGGCTGGTGATGCCGGGGATCAGGATGACGGCGTCGCGCTGCGCGCGATCGCCCTCGGCGCCGCCGTAGCGCAGGTAGTGCTGGCGGATGCCGTTGGCGTGGACGTTGCCGCCGTAGCGGAATGTGCTGGGGGTGGGGGAGCTGGAGTGGCTGGTCATGCGTGTGTTCCTCAGGCCTTGGCTGCGCTGGTGCCGGTGTCGTAGGGATAGGCGCCCGACAGCAGCGCGCCCGCGCCCGGCACCACGGGGTCCAGCCCCAGTTCCTTGAGGATGGCATAGGTGGTGGCGATGGAGGCGGTCAGCACGGGCTTGCCGGTCTGGGCCTCGACCTGGGCCACGGCCGGCAGCGAGGGCATCTGCACGCAGGCCGACAGCACGATCACATCGGCGTCGGCGTAGTTCATGCCGGCCACGATGCCGGGCAGCTTGGCGGGGTCGTGGCGGCCCACGTCCAGGTTGTCGGGGATCTCCAGCGCGCGCCAGTCCACGATCTCGAAGCCTTCGGCGGCCACGTAGTCCATGACCAGCTGGGTCAGCGGAATCATGTAGGGCGCCACCAGGGCGATCTTCTTGGCGCCCATGACCTTGAGCGCTTCCACCAGCGCGCCGGCGCTGGTGATCACCGGGGCGGTGGCGCCATTGCTGGCCGTGCGCTCGGTCAGGCGCTGCTGCGAGACGCGGTGGTAGCCCTTGCCCATGGCCATGATGGCCACCAGGCAGGCATAGCCCAGCACGTCCACGCGCGCGTCGCTCAGCTCCAGCGCGCAGCGGTCGCTTTCGGCGTCCATGGCGGCCAGCTCCTCCTTTTGCACCTTCTTCATGCGCATGCGGCTGGAGTGGAAGGTGAAGCGGTCCTGCGGGCGCAGCGTGGAGTGGGCCTGCAGCATGGCCGGCACCTCGGTCTCCATGGTGGTGTTGGAGCTGGGGACGATCTGGCCGATGCGGAACGTTTTGGTCATGGACTTGCCTTTGCGAAGTTTCGAGGGTTTCTGATCAGAATCAACTGAGTGTGTACGCTTTATTATTGCAAAAGACGTGCCGCCTTGCAAATGAGAATTTTCTCGGGGTTTGTACTGATTTGGTGCAGAAATTGCACCAAAAATGGCGAACTTCAATTTATTCTGCCGCCCTATGGTGCATGCGTCGATTTGAAAAATTCAAGCGCATACACCTGAATTAAGTGTTTTGTTGCCTGGCACGCTTCCTGCTCTACACCCTGCAAGGACGCGCCGAAGCAACGGTTGCCCCGTCTGGCTTTCAACATTCCTGCAAGGAGAAAACTGTGTCTCAATCCCCTCGAATCGCCGTTGTCGGCGCCGGTCTCGGCGGGGCTGCAGCTGCCAAGCTGCTGCTCCAGGAAGGCTTCAATGTCCGCGTCTATGAGCAGGCGCCCAGCTTCTCGCGCCTGGGAGCCGGCATCCACGTCGGGCCCAATGTGATGAAGATCCTGCGCCGCATCGGCATCGAGGACGCGCTCAACGAGCAGGGCTCGCATCCCGACTACTGGTACAGCCGCCATTGGCAGACGGGCGACGTGCTGGCCCAGATCCCGCTGGGCGACTACGCCGTCAAGGAATACGGCGCCAGCTACCTGACCGTGCACCGTGGCGACTTCCATGCGCTGCTGGTCGAGGCCCTGCCCGACAGCGTGATGGCCTACGGCAAGTTCCTGACCAAGGTGGAAGACCGCGGCAACGTGGTCGTCATGCACTTTGCGGACGGCACGACCGAGGAGGCGGACATCGTCATCGGCGCCGACGGCGTGAACTCCCGCATCCGCGAGGAACTGCTGGGCCCGGAGCTGCCCAAGTACGCGGGCTACCTGGCCCACCGCGCCGTGTTCCCCACGCCCGAAGTCAAAGCCGGCATGCTGCCCTTCGACGCCTGCGTGAAGTGGTGGAGCGATGACCGCCACATGATGACCTACTTCGTCACGGGCAAGGCCGACGAGCTGTACTACGTGACCGGCGTGCCCGTCGAGAAGTGGGACCTCAACGACCGCTGGCTGGAAAGCAGCAAGGAAGAGATGCGCGAGGCCTTCTCGGGCTGGCATCCCACCGTCCAGGCACTGATCGACGCCACCGTGGAAGTGACCAAGTGGTCGCTGCTCGAGCGCGATCCGCTGCCGCTGTGGAGCCGTGGCCGCCTGGTGCTGCTGGGCGATGCCTGCCACCCCATGAAGCCCCACATGGCCCAGGGTGCGGCCATGGCCATCGAGGACGGCGCCATGCTGGCGCGCTGCCTCAAGGAAGTCGGCGCGCACAACCATGAGCTGGCCTTCGCCCTGTACGAAGCCAACCGTGCCGAGCGCGCCAGCAAGGTGCAGCGCATCTCGCACGACAACACCTGGCTGCGCACCAACGAAGATCCGTCCTGGTGCTTCGGCTACGACGTGTTCAACGTGCCCCTGGTCGAGCCCAAGGTCAAGGCAGCGGCCTGATACTCGCTGCCTTGCCGGACGAGGGGAGGGGAGGGAATCCCCCCCCTCCTGTCCGGCCGCAGAACGCCGACATCCTGAACCGCAGCCAAGTTGCAAGAGCCTCGTCCCATGGGAACCCCAGTCCATCCAAGCAGTACCCCCAGCCCCATCCGCCTGCAGGTCAATGCACGCGCATGCGAGGTGCCGGCAGCGCCCGGGACGGCGCTGCTGCATGTGCTGCGCAATGACCTGGAGCTGAACGGGCCCAAGTACGGCTGCGGCCTGGGCGAATGCGGCGCCTGCACGGTGCTGATCGATGGCGTGGCCGCGCGTTCCTGCGTGATCCCCGTGCGGGCGGCCGTGGGCCGCGAGGTCACCACGCTGGAAGGCCTGGGCTCGCGCCAGTGCCCCGGCCCCACGCAGCAGGCCTTCATCGACTGCCAGGCGGCCCAGTGCGGCTACTGCCTCAACGGCATGATCATGACCGTGGAGGCCCTGCTGCGCCGCAACCCCAATCCCACCGAGCAAGAGTTGCGCAACGAGCTGCACCACAACCTGTGCCGCTGCGGCACGCATGTGGAAATCATGCAGGCCGCCCTGCGCGCCGTGCAGCTGCGTGCGCAACGCGCCGCGCTGCAGGCACCCTCCGGTTTTCCATCTTCCAGCGCGGGCGAGGTCCAGCCATGAGCCCGGCCGGTCACACTCCCGCCCTGCCTTCCGACCTGCTGCACGGCCTGGCGCTGCGCCCGCCCGTCGCGGCCTGGGACGGTCTGCGCTACCGGGGCAGCGTGCCCCTGCATGCACGGCTGCAGGACGCCCAGGCCATGGCCGGCGTGGTGGCTGCGGTGCAGCGCGGGCATTTTCTGGGCGTGGTGGCCGTGGCGCCTGTCCATGCCCGGCAGGCCGCTGCCAGCCTGGCCCCTGCCTGGGACGACCGGCAGGAAGCCAGGGCCGCCAGCGCGCCCCGTGCTGCCGACAGAGCCGACAAGGCTGACAAGGCCGACCTGCCCGATGCCGGCCGCTATGTCTGGCGCATGGCGGCGCCCGTGTCTTGCGAGGGTGTCGCACGCGCAGCCGTGTGGTGCCTGGACGGCCATGCCAGCGTCTGGCTGCCGCCCTGCGACGCGGATGTGCGGCAGATGATCGGCCGTGAACTGGCCGCATTGCTGCAATGCCCCGAGTCCGCGCTGCGGCTGTTCAGCCTGCCGGCCACGGCGGCCGGCACCCCGCATATGCTGGATCTCATGGACGCAGCGGCCGATGCGGCCCTGCTGTCCCAGGCCGTGGGCCGGCCTGTCAGCGTGGCCTGCGAGGCCTGGACTGCTGCGGGCAGCGCAGACAGCCGGGAGCTGGTGCTGCGCGTGGGTGCGCAGCCTCCGCAAGGGCTTGAAGCCGACACGGCGGTGCAGCCTCAGCCGGGCAATGCATCGCCACAGCCAGACCTGCTGCTGTCCGACACGCCCTGGGCCGTGCGCCCCAGCATGGCGCGCCTGCTGAGCCAGCCCGAGCTGGCGCGCGCCGCGGCCCTGGCCACCGTGCTCGATGCCGGCGAAGTGCATGAACGCCGGCAGACCGCCAGCCTGCGGCATGCCGGCCTCGATGATCTGAATGCCGCCCAGGTCTTTGCCCGCGAAAGCCACTGGCATGAGCAGGCGCTGGACCAGGGCCGTGATCCGCTGCAATGGCGGCTGCAGCACCTGCCCGAAGGCCCGGTGCGCGATCTGGCCCGGCAGGTGGCCGAGCGTGCGCAGGCATCGCAGCAGGCACCATCCCACCAGGGTGCCGACGGCCGCCTGCTGGGCCGGGGCTTTGCCACCGCCCAGCTGCAGACCCTGGATGCGCAGGGCGCCGATCTCCATGCCTGGAGCGCCTGGGTGGCCGAGGTGGCCGTGCACCCGCAAACGGGCGAGATCGAAGTGACCCGCGTCGTGGCCGGCCATGACAGCCGCAGCCTGCAGGCGGCGCAGGCCGCCAGCACGCGGCCCGAGATCGTCCAGCAGGACCCGCAATTGCTGGCCGACGCGCGCCGGCTGCTGGGCGCGGCCCCCGCTTTTGACGACTGGGCAGGGTCCACAGCTTCCGCTGCTTCTTTCGATGTGATTGCCAAGCCCGGCTCCGACCTGGCGCAGCATGCGCCCGGCGATGTCGCGGTCATCCGCCAGGGCGATCTGGCGCTGGATGGCGTGGCCACGCTGCCCGCCGCCGCCGCCATTGCCAACGCCATTCACCATGCGACAGGCGTGCGCCTGCGCGAAGTGCCCTTCCAGCCAGAGCAACTGCGCCTGGCCCTGGCGGGCGAGGGCGCCGGCAAACCCGGTGCGGCGCGGCCCGGCCGTGGCTGGGGCTGGCTGGCCGCAGGCGCCGCAGGCCTTGCCGGCATGGCGGCCATGGCCTGGCCGCTGAAGCCAGCCCTGCCGCTGACCGACGGGCCCGATGTGTCCCTGTACTCGCCGCAGGCCCTGGAGCGCGGCCGCCTGGTGGCGGCTGCGGGTGACTGCGTGGTCTGCCACACGGCCCCGGGCGGCGCGGCCAATGCCGGCGGCTTCGGGCTGGAGACGCCGTTCGGCACCATCTACTCCACCAACATCACGCCCGACAACGAAACCGGCATCGGCCGCTGGTCCTACGCGGCCTTCGAGCGCGCCATGCGCCACGGCATCCACCAGAATGGCAGGCAGCTGTACCCGGCCTTCCCGTACACGGCCTTCGCCAAGCTCAGCGATGGCGACCTGCAGGCCCTCTACGGCTACCTGATGTCCCAGCCCGCCGTGAAGGCCAAGGCGCCCGAGACGCAGCTGGCCTTCCCCTACAACCTGCGCCCGGCCATGGCGGGCTGGAACCTGCTGTTCCACGACGCCACGCCCTTCAAGGCCGACCCTGCGCGCAGCGCCGAATGGAACCGGGGCGCCTACCTGGTCGAAGGCGCGGGCCACTGCGCGGCCTGCCACTCGCCGCGCAATGCGCTGGGTGCCGAAAAGACCGGCATCCACTACCTGGGCGGCGGCGAGGCCGAAGGCTGGACGGCGCCCGCGCTCAATCAACTGGCCGGCGGCAAGCTGCCCTGGAGCCGCGAGGAGCTGTACCAGTACCTGCGCACCGGCTTCTCGGCCCGCCACGGCGTGGCGGCCGGCCCCATGGCGCCCGTCATCCACGGCCTGGCCCAGTTGCCCGAAGCCGATGTGCGCGCCATGGCCACCTATCTGATGGAGTTGCCGGGCCAGGCCCCACAGGCACCACAGGCCGCCCAGGCCGCCCCGGCCATGCCGGCACCGGCGCCGGCCGCCGTGCAGGCGGCAGCGCCTGCGGCTCCACCTGCCAGGGCCCTGGACCGCCACGCCAATGGCGAGCGCATCTACCAGAACGCCTGCGCCGTCTGCCATGAGGCGGGCAGCGGTCCCACATTGTTCGGCGTCAAGCCGCAGCTGGCCCTGAACACCAACCTGCACGCGGCCAGCCCGGACAACCTGGTCCAGGTGATCCTGAACGGCATACAGGCGCCGGCCGACGATGCGCTGGGCTACATGCCCGGCTTCGGGGACAGCCTGGATGACAGGCAGATCGCGGACCTGCTCGGATATTTGCGCGAACGATTTGCACCGGAGGAAAAAGCTTGGCCAGACGACACGAAGACGATTAACCGGCTGCGCATGCAGGCACAGGCGCATGCGCACTGAGGGCGGCAATGGGCAGCAATGGGCGGCGGCAGGGGCGATGCCGCGGATATGGACACCTTGCCCTGGAATCTCTCCAGGGTCTGGGTCCTGACATCTGATGCTGGGGACGGGTGATGGGCAACAACGGACGGCGCTGTCGATGTGCAGCCAGTCCGCAATGCGCCCATCGCCCGGATGCAGAGACCGACATCCGGAAATTTTTCATCGGGCCATGGAGATGGCGCCGAGGGAGCGGTTCGCTCCGGATGTGTGAAGGGTGGAAGGCACGGCAGGAGACGGCAACACAAGCTGAACGGCCTTGCCTGGGAAAAGACAGATTCAACAATTGCGATGGCTAGAAAAGGAGTCCCTGCATGTCATCTACATACATTTCGGTGGAAAAAGGCATCCAGACAGCGGGTGTCGGCAAGTTCCAATATCGGCTGTTCGTCATCTTCGGGCTGGTCTGGCTGGCCGATGCCATGCAGGTGCTGTCCATCGGCTTCAGCGCGCCGTCCATTGCCAAGACCTTCGGCAAGACCGTGCCCGAGGCGCTGCAGACCGGCACCTTCTTCTTCATCGGCATGCTGATCGGCGCCTTCGTCTTCGGCCGCCTGGCCGACCGCATCGGGCGCCGCCCGGTGCTGATGATGGCCGTGGTGATCGACGCCTTTGCGGGCGTGGCCTCGGCCTTTGCGCCCGAGTTCGCCTGGCTGCTGGTGCTGCGCTTCATCACCGGCATCGGCGTGGGCGGCACGCTGCCCGTGGACTACACCATGATGGCCGAGTTCCTGCCCAGCGACCGCCGCGGCCGCTGGCTGGTGCTGCTGGAATCGTTCTGGGCCGTGGGCACCATCTTCCTGGCCATCCTGGCGCTGGTGGCCGTGTCCTGGGGTGACGATGCCTGGCGCGTGATCTTCTTCGTGACCGGACTGCCGGCGCTGATCGGCGTGGTGCTGCGCTTCTACATCCCCGAGTCGCCCATGTTCCTCAACCGCAACGGCAAGTCCGAGGAGGCGCGCAAGGTGCTGCAGCGGGTGGCCAAGGTCAACGGCACCACCGCGGAAATCCCCGCCCTGCAGCCTGAAAAGCAGGAGCGCAAATCCATCCTCGCGCTGTTCAACGGCGACCTGCGCCGCCGCAGCCTCTCGCTGTTCCTGGCCTGGGCGCTGATCTCCATCGCCTACTACGGTGTCTTCGTCTACCTGCCCGTCAAGCTCAGCAGCGAGGGCTTCGCCTTCATGCGCGGGCAGGTCTTCCTGGTGGTGCTGGCCCTGGTGCAACTGCCCGGCTTTGCGCTGTCGGCCTATGGCGTGGAGCGCTGGGGCCGCAAGCCCACGCTGATCGGCTTTTTGCTGCTCAGCGCCGTCGGCTGCATGTTCTACAGCCTGGGCTCGTCGCCCTTCGTGGTCATCGGCTCCACCCTGCTGATGAGCTTCTCGCTGCTGGGCACCTGGGGCGCGCTGTATGCCTTCACCCCCGAGGTCTACCCCACCGACCTGCGCGCCAGCGGCATGGGCATGGCCGGCGCCGTGGCGCGCTTCGGCGGCCTGTTCGCCCCGGCCATCATTGCGCCCATCATGGCCACCCACTTCACACTGGCCCTGGCCGTGCTGTCCGCCATGCTGGTGGGCGGCGCCCTGTCGATCTGGGCCGTGGATGTGGAATCGCGCAACCGGGCGCTGGATTGAGGCCGAGAAAGAACTTCGAATGGAAAAGGCCTGCGCAAGCAGGCCTTTTTTTTATGTCAAATATTCCAATCCAGATTCAGATCATTCCTAGAGACGCGGCTGTTTCTATCCTCTATGGTATGAGCCGGATCGAGGCCGGCAATCACGTCAAAATCGCCAAGCCCGCTCCATAAATCCCATGCTTGTCAGTCATTCGGCTTGAATTGCTGGAGACCTTGCCATGGGCCAGAAAACTCGGAGGGATGCATGACAGTGATTGAGAACGGACTTCTTGTCGATAGAAATGTCGAGGTGAAAATATTTCCGTCCATACAGCATGGCGATTTGCTGAAGGTGAATTCCATTGTGCTTCACAGGACGAATTCACCAACGGCAGCCAGTGTGTTGAATAGCTACAAGGCCGGCCAGAAAACGGGAGCGCATTTTCTGGTGGGGAAAGATGGAAAAATCCATCAGACAGCCAATCTGAAGAGAGTTTGCTGGCATGTGGGAATACTGCAGGTTCGTTGCCTCAACGAGAACAACTGTGAAACTGCCGATTTTGAGAATATCAATGCCCTGCTGCATCAAAAGGGGATGGGATTCGGGACAAGAGTGAGGAAGGTCTCGGAGCATGAAAAGCAAAAGCCCTATCCGTTGAGGTATCCTGTCAATGCAGAGTCGCTTGGGATTGAGGTGGTAGGCATGTTTCAGCGCCATACCCAGGACTACGAAGTGCCGACACAGGCGCAGTTGTACCAGACGCAATGGCTGGTACGCCTGCTGGTGGGTATCTATGGGTTGAGGATTCTGAGCGATGTCTACGCCCACGGAGCCATTGCAAGAAAGCAGCCCGCGGAAGGAAGCCAGCTGCTGCGCTATATATTCAGTGGAGCCTGATTCATATGTTCTTGAAAAATAGCCGACCGATGCAAATGAAATCAATCAGAGCGTTCATTCTTGCTCTGGGGTTTCTCATGCTGATCGTCTCTTTCGGTGCTGCATCAAGCCAGAAGAATTCTGTGACGCTGATCGGTGGAATTCAGCGATCCATTGGAGAAGGGCAAACCATGGGCTGCGAGAAAATTGCGCTGCGGCCCAAGGATGTCATCCGTTATTTCTCCACGGCAACCGAGGTTTCCTTCTCCACCTTCCACTATGAATCGATCATTCTGCCTTGCGCCTTCAGTGGGAAGCTGCGGCGCAATGGCATGGTCTATGGGTGGAGCATCAATGCAGCAGGCGCCGGGTATCTCTATCCGGAAGATGGGCGTGAGAATCTGTTTTTTCTTTGCTACAGGTCGTGCGCAAAGGCACTGCCTGGGTTGATGGGGCTTTGACGGCGAGGGCCCAAGCCCTTTGAGATCGCCTGGCAGCCATCCTCATGAAAACAGGGGCTCTTCAATCCGCCTCGCCACCTTCCAGCATCTTCTTGAGCAGAAAATCCAGCGCCAGGCGCTCGGCCGGATTGAGCTTGCCGTAGGTGCTTTCGGTGATCTGCTTGGCGAAGGGCTCCATGTCGCGCACCAGGTCCTGGCCGGCCTCGGTGAGGTTGATGACGACCTTGCGGCGGTCGATGCGGTCATGGTCCACCTGCACCAGTTCGCGCTGCTTGAGCCGGTCCACCACGCCGCGGATGGTGGCCTGGTCGATCACGGTGGCCTTGACGATGTCGGCCAGCGAGCTGCCGCTGTTGTCGCGCACGGAGCACAGCACCACGAATTGCGCAGCCGTGAGCTGCGAGTCGGGAATGTATTGCTGGAAGAGTGCAGTGTGGCGCTGATAGACACGCCGCAGCAGGTGGCCGATCTGGTCTGAAAAATGATAGCCATCCTGTGGCGTCATGGCTGATGGCGGGTGGTTCATGGTGCGCGTGAGCTTATCAAAATTCACACCAAATACCGTGTGATTTGCGACAAGCCGGGCGCATTTGCCAAGTGGCGCAAACCCGCGCTGGCTGCGGCATCCGCAAGACCTGTGGCAGCAGGCGCAGCACTGCCCGGCGGCTCATTTGCCGATTGAATGGCGCAATCATCCGTTTGAATTTGACGGCTTGCCCGGCAGGCCTTGAAATGGCATGAGAGACAAAGCGCCAGCGGACCGGACCGCGCCGCTCCCCACAACGAAAGCCAGCAGGGACACCCATGCCAGCCACACAAGGGAAGATCATTCCCATTGCCGTCCTCAATGCCGCTGCTGCCGGCAGCGCACTCGGCGCCCATGAGCGCGAGGCCGTCGAGCACGCCATTGCCGTCCATGCCCGGCGCCCCGGCCCCCTGATCGAGTTGCTGCATGCCGTGCAGGACATGCTGGGCCATATCCCCGAAGCCGCCGTGCCGCGCATCGCCGATGCGCTGAACCTCTCGCGTGCCGAGGTGCATGGCGTCATCTCCTACTACCCCCATTTCCGCAGCACGCCAGCGGGCCGCCATGTGCTGCAGGTCTGCCGCGCCGAGGCCTGCCAGTCGCGCGGTGCCGACGCGCTGCTGGCCCACGCAGGCCAGGCGCTGGGCTGTGGATCGAGTGGGCACGGGCACGAGCATGGAACCAGTGCCGATGGCGCCGTCACGCTGGAGCCGGTCTACTGCCTGGGCCTGTGCGCGTCATCGCCTGCCGTGATGCTCGATGGCCAGCCCCATGCGCATGTCTCGGCCAACGGACTGGATGCACTCATCGCGCAATGCCGCCAGCCGGAGCAGGCCGGCGAGCCGGCGGCCCCGCCTGCGCATGCAGGGGCAGGGGCAGGCCCCGGCGTGCGCGTCTATGTGCCCCGCGATGCCGCCGCGCTTGCCGTGGGCGCTGACGCCGTGGCCGGCGCCCTGCAGCGCGAGTGCGCGGCGCGTGGCCTTCAGGTGCAGATCGTGCGCAACGGCTCGCGCGGCCTGCTGTGGCTGGAGACCCTGGTGGAAGTCGAGACGCCCGAAGGCCGCGTGGCCTACGGCCCGGTCACGGCCGATGCGGTGCCGGGCCTGATCGATGCCGGAATGCTGCAGGGCGGCAGCCATGCGCTGTGCCATGGACTGACCGAGGCCATTGCCTACCTGGCGCGCCAGGAGCGCCTGACCTTTGCGCGCGTGGGCGTCATCGATCCGCTGAACCTGGCCGACTATGCGGCCCATGGCGGCTGGCAGGGGCTGGAGCGCGCGGCGCGCATGGAGCCCGCGGCCATCGTGCAGGAGGTGCTGGATTCGGGCCTGCGCGGCCGTGGCGGTGCGGCGTTTCCGGCCGGCATCAAATGGAAGACCGTGGCCGCCGCAGCGGGGCCGCAAAAGTACATTGCCTGCAATGCCGACGAGGGCGACTCGGGCACCTTTGCCGACCGGCTGCTGATGGAGGGCGATCCCTACACGCTGATCGAAGGCATGGCCATCGCGGGCCTGGCCGTGGGCGCCACGCAGGGCCTGGTCTATGTGCGCAGCGAGTATCCGCATGCCGTTGCCACCCTGCGCGAAGCCATTGCGCGTGCCGAGGCCGCAGGCTGGCTGGGCCGCGACGTGGCCGGCAGCGGACGGGCCTTCCACATGGAGGTGCGCAAGGGCGCGGGCAGCTATGTCTGCGGCGAGGAAACGGCCATGCTGGAGAGCATCGAGGGCCGGCGCGGCATTGTGCGCGCCAAGCCGCCGCTGCCGGCCATCGAGGGGCTGTGGGGCCGGCCCACGGTGATCAACAACGTGATCACGCTGGCCACGGTGCCGATGATCCTGGCGCGCGGCGCGGCCTTCTACCAGGGCTTCGGCATGGGCCGCTCGCGCGGCACGCTGCCGTTCCAACTGGCCGGCAACATCGCGCGTGGCGGCCTGGTGGAAAAGGCCTTCGGCCTGAGCCTGCGCGAGCTGGTGGAAGACTTCGGCGGCGGCACGGCCACCGGCCGCACCGTCAAGGCCGTGCAGGTGGGCGGCCCGCTGGGCAGCTATGTGGCGCCCGCCGACTGGGATGCGCCGCTGGACTACGAGGCCTATGCCGCCAAGGGCAATGTGGTGGGGCACGGCGGCATCGTCGTGCATGACGACACGGCCGACATGGCGCAGCTGGCGCGCTACGCCATGGAGTTCTGCGCCATCGAGTCCTGCGGCAAGTGCACGCCCTGCCGCATCGGCTCCACGCGCGGCGTGGAGGTCATCGACCGCATCGTGCGCGCCGGCGCCGACCCTGCTGCCCACGCCGGCCACGCCGGCCAAGTGGCCCTGCTGGAAAGCCTGTGCGACACCATGCAGCACGGCTCCATGTGCGCCATGGGCGGGATGACGCCGTATCCCGTGCGCTCGGCGCTGAACCACTACTCCCAGGACTTCGGCATCGAGTCCACCACGGCCGCAGCGGCTGCCTGACCGGAGAACACCATGCTCGACCACTTGAAGCAAGCCGACTGGGGCACGCCCGCCAGCCCGTCCGAACGCCTGATCACCCTGGAGATCGACGGCCGCGAGGTCTGCGTTCCCGAGGGCACCTCGCTGATGCGCGCTGCCATGGAAGGCGGCGTCAGCGTGCCCAAGCTGTGCGCCACCGACAGCCTGGAGCCCTTCGGCTCCTGCCGCCTGTGCCTGGTGCAGATTGAAGGCCGCAAGGGCTTTCCGGCCTCGTGCACCACGCCGGCCGAGCCCGGCATGAAGGTGCGCACGCAAAGCCCGCAACTGCAGGAGCTGCGCCGCGGCGTGATGGAGCTGTACATCTCCGACCATCCGCTGGACTGCCTGACCTGCAGCGCCAACGGCGACTGCGAACTGCAGGACATGGCCGGCACGGTGGGCCTGCGCGAGGTGCGCTACGGCTTCGACGGCGCCAACCATTTCAAGGGCCAGGCGCGGGCCGAGGTCGATGTCTCCAACCCGTACTTCAGCTACGACCCCAGCAAGTGCATCGTCTGCAACCGCTGCGTGCGCGCCTGCGAGGAGACGCAGGGCACCTTTGCGCTGACCATCTCGGGCCGGGGGTTCGAATCGCGCGTCACGGCGGGGCAGGGCGGCAGCTTCATGGACAGCGACTGCGTCAGCTGCGGCGCCTGCGTGCAGGCCTGCCCCACGGCCACGCTGCAGGAAAAGACCGTGACCGAGCTGGGCCAGGCCGGGCACAGCGCCATCACCACCTGCGCCTACTGCGGCGTGGGCTGCGGCTTCAAGGCCGAGATGAAGGGCGAGCAGGTCGTGCGCATGGTGCCCTGGAAGGACGGCCAGGCCAACGAGGGCCATGCCTGCGTCAAGGGCCGCTTTGCCTGGGGCTATGCCACGCACAAGGACCGCATCACCCGGCCCATGGTCCGCGCGAAGATCACCGACCCCTGGCGCGAAGTGAGCTGGGAAGAGGCCATTGCCCACACGGCCCGCGAGTTCCGCCGCATCCAGGCGAAGCACGGCAAGGATTCCATTGGCGGCATCACCTCCTCGCGCTGCACCAACGAAGAGGCCTACCTGGTGCAAAAGCTGGTGCGCACGGCCTTCGGCAACAACAACGTCGATACCTGCGCGCGCGTGTGCCACTCGCCCACGGGCTATGGACTGGGCCAGACCTATGGCACCTCGGCCGGCACGCAGACCTTCAAGTCCATCGAGCACACGGACGTGGTCATGGTCATCGGCGCCAATCCCACGGCCGCGCACCCGGTGTTCGGCTCGCGCATGAAAAAGCGCCTGCGCGGCGACGGCCGGCGTGCGGGCGCCAAGCTCATCGTCATCGACCCACGCGAGATCGAGCTCGTCAAGTCACCCCACATCCGCGCCGACTACCACCTGCAACTGCGGCCCGGCACCAACGTGGCCATGATCACCTCGCTGGCCCATGTCATCGTCACCGAAGGCTGGCTGGCCGAGGACTACATCGCCGAGCGCTGCGATGCCAAGTCCTTCGCGCAGTGGAAGGAATTCGTGGCCCGGCCCGAGAACTCGCCCGAGGCCATGGCCGAGGTCACCGGGGTGGCGCCTGACCTGGTGCGCGGCGCCGCGCGCCTGTATGCGCTGGGCGCCGAGGACCATCCAGCGGGCCGCCCCGTCAACGCGGCCATCTACTACGGCCTGGGCGTGACCGAGCATGCGCAGGGCTCGACCATGGTCATGGGCATTGCCAACCTGGCCATGGCCACGGGCAATGTGGGCCGCGAAGGCGTGGGCGTGAACCCGCTGCGCGGCCAGAACAATGTGCAGGGCTCCTGCGACATGGGCTCCTTCCCGCATGAGCTGCCCGGCTACCGCCACATCTCGGACAGCACGGTGCGCGCCGAGTTCGAGGGGGCCTGGGGCGTGGCGCTCAGCCCCGAGCCCGGGCTGCGCATTCCCAACATGTTCGAGGCGGCCCTGGCCGGCAGCTTCATGGGCCTGTACTGTGAGGGCGAGGACATCGTGCAGTCCGACCCCAACACCCAGCATGTGACGGCCGCGCTCTCGGCCATGGAATGCGTGGTGGTGCAGGACATCTTCCTCAACGAAACCGCCAAGTACGCCCATGTCTTCCTGCCAGGCGCTTCCTTCCTCGAAAAGGACGGCACCTTCACCAATGCCGAGCGCCGCATTTCGCGCGTGCGCAAGGTCATGGCGCCGCTGGCCGGCTATGCCGATTGGGAGGTCACCCAGCTGCTGGCCAATGCGCTGGGCTACGCCATGCACTACACGCACCCGAGCGAAATCATGGCCGAGATCGCCGCGCTCACGCCCAGCTTCGCGGGCGTGAACTACGACAAGATCGACCGGCTGGGCAGCGTACAATGGCCCTGCAATGACAGCACCGAAGAGGCCGGCACTTCCATCATGCACAGGGACCGCTTCGTGCGCGGCAAGGGCCGCTTCATCATCACCCAGTACGTGGCCACCGACGAGAAGGTCACCCAGCGCTTTCCGCTGTTGCTGACCACGGGCCGCATCCTGTCGCAATACAACGTGGGTGCCCAGACCCGGCGCACGCACAACAGCCACTGGCACAGCGAGGACCGGCTGGAAATCCATCCGCATGACGCCGAGGACCGCGGCATACGCGACGGCGACTGGGTCGGCATCGCCAGCCGCGCGGGCGAGACCGTGCTGCGCGCCACCGTCACCGAGCGCATACAGCCCGGCGTGGTCTACACCACCTTCCACTTTCCCGAATCGGGCGCCAACGTCATCACCACCGACAGCTCCGACTGGGCCACCAACTGCCCCGAATACAAGGTCACGGCCGTGCAGGTGCTGCCCGTCCCCCAGCACGCCCAGCCGTCCGACTGGCAGCGCGGCTTTGCGCGCATGCACGAAGAGCAGATCGGCCTGTTGCAAGCCGCGCAGGCAGGCAGCATGGCCGTGGCGGGAGGCAAGTGATGGACAGCGCGAACCTGGTCCGCATGGCCAACCGCATCGGCGAGTTCTTCGAGGCCATGCCCGAGCGCGAAGAGGCCCTGCAGGGCATCGCCGAACACATCCGCAAATTCTGGGAGCCCCGCATGCGCGCCGAACTGGCCCGCGTGCTGGCCAGCCCCGACGAGGCGCAGGCGCTCAAGCCCATCGTGCGCGAGGCGCTGGTGCTGCATCCGCTGGGCCATCCTGCCTAGCAGGCCGGTCCGGAGGATGGCTACGTCCGGCCGATGGCCGCCAACACCCGTCGCAGATCGATGAACATCGTGGTGGTGGCCGTTGGCCCATCGGTGCTGGTGCCTATGGGCAGAAAGCCCTTTGCCGCATAGAAGCGCACGGACTCTGGCTTGGCATCCACCACCAGAAAACGGCAGCCCGTGTATGGCATGACATGGTCCGTGATCAGGGCAATGACAAAGTCCACCAACTGGCTCCCAACCCCCTGGCCTTGCAGGCTGGTATCCACGGCCAGCCGGGCCAGCTTGATGGCCGGATAGTCCTTGTAGCGAAAGCCGTCCAGCACGGCCGGTTCGTCGAACTGTTCGACGGCCACATGGGTGCACAAGGTCGTGATGTAGGCCAGAACCTTGGTCTCGCCTTCCGGCACCAGGACGAAGGTGCGCGCAAGATGCTCCTGATGGAGCTTCTTGGCTTCTTTGCGCAGAAAGGATTTGAGAGGGGCGAATGCCTCGCTGCCCAGGCTCAGCGCGTTGCAGCCGTCACCCGAGGCCAGTTCGCGCAGCTCGAAACCCACGGCTCAGTCTTTGCCCTTGAGGGGTTCGCCGGTCGGCTTGAGCTTGATCCGGACCGTGCCATCCCTTGTGAAGGTGGTGGCAAGCTTGCGGCCATTGCGTGCGGATGACACAGCAGCCTGTGTGCCCCGGCCATGCGCAAGCCTCCGTGTGAGAGCTTTCGCTTCATCACCGGAAACCGTGACCGGGCCGAGAAAGTTGCTGTGAACTGCCATCGGCGCAGTCTAGCAGTTTGGTGACAGAAGCAGCCTGCATGTGCGCTGATCTGTCACCAATGCCATGGTTTCTGCCATGCCAGGAGGGCGGCACTGCGTCAGCCAAAGCACTTCTTCTTCGCCATCTCCCGCGCCAGCGCCACAAAGCCGGCAGCCGCTGGCGACAGCCGTTCCATGCTGCGCACGGCCAGCCCGGTGACGCGGCGCTGGCGGGGCGAGAGGCTGCGATAGACCATGCCTTCGGGCGCCTGCTCGGGCACGGCCAGGCGCGCGGCAATGGCAATGGCGTGGCCCTGGGCCACGAAGCCCTGCATGGAGGACATCTGCTCGAAGTGGTAGATGGCCGCAGGCTGTGCGCCGGCCTCGGCCAGGAAACGGTCGATGTGCGCGCCCGACCCGGCCGAGGTGCGCACAAAGGCCTCGCCCTGCAGGTCGGCGGCGCGGATGCTGCGCTGGGCCGCCAGCCGGTGCGATGCGGGCAGCAGCGCCACCAGTTCGTCTTCCACCAGGGGCACGGTCTCGAAGCGCTCGTCGGGCAGCACGACGAAGCCGATCTCCACGCGCCGCTCCAGCAGCCACTTGACCACGGTGTCGTCGTTTTGCTCGTCGATCTGCACCAGCACGGCGGGCTGGCGGCGCCGGTACTCGGTGATCAGCGGGGGCAGCAGCCGCAGCGAAGAGGTGGCGCCGAACGAGGCCACGCGCAGCGTGCCGCGCGCCATGCCGCGCTCGGCATCGGCCTCCTGCCGCAAGGCCTCCTTTTGCTGGAGGATGTCGTTGGCGCGCTGCAGCAGCCGCGTGCCTGCGTCGGTCAGCGGAGAGTGGGGGCCTTCGCGCCGCACCAACTGCACCTGCAGCTCACCTTCCAGCGCACGCAGGGCATGGCTGACGGCGCTCTGGGTAATGCCCAGCAGCGCGGCTGCGCGCGAGAAACTGCCGGCGCGGGCCAGCGCCGCGAACACTTCGAGCTGGGTGAAGGTCATGGGATCACGTTGTCCAGGTCATGAGCATTCGCTCATTTGTCTATGAATCGATATGAGCACATAGTACGCGCCATGAATTTTCAACGCTTCTTCGGTCCCCACCTGCGGCTTGTCGGCATGGCCCTGCTGTGGGGCGCTTCCTGGCCTGCAGGCCGCGTGGTGGCACAGAACATGCCGCCGCTGGCCGCCGCCAGCCTGCGCTTCCTGCTGGCCGCCGCCGTGCTGCTGCCCTGGCTGTACTGGGCCGGTGGCATGGCCGGTCTCAGGCACTGGAGCGCCAAACGCTGGCTGGGCATGGCGGCCGCTGGCGCCACGGGCGTGTTCGGCTATGCGGCCTTTTTCCTGATGGGGCTGCAGCATGTGCCGGCCGGCAAGGCGGCCCTGGTGATCACGCTCAACCCCGTGCTCACGCTGGCGCTGGCGGTCTGGTTGTTCGGCGAGCGGCTCAACCGCACCATTGCCCTGGGCATGGCGCTGGCGGCCTGCGGCGCCGTGGTGGTGATCTCGCATGGCCAGCCGCTGGCGCTGCTGCAGGGATCGGTGGGCGCCGGAGAGTTGCTGATCCTGGGCTGCGTGGTGTGCTGGGTGACCTACACCCTGATCGGCCGCTGGCTGCTCACGGGTGTCGATGCGCTGTCGGCCACGGCCGTGACCTCGACCATGGGCGCGGCCATGCTGCTGGTGGCCAGTCTGGTGGTGGAAGGGCCGGCCGGCCTGCAGGCTGCCGTGCTTGGCAACGCAACCGCCTGGGGCGCGCTGGCCTTCCTGGCCTTCGGCGCCACGGCGCTTGCCTATGCCTGGTATTTCGACGGCGTCAAGGCGCTGGGTGCGGGTGCGGCCTCGGGCTACATCACCCTGGTGCCCGTGATCGGCGTGGCGCTGTCGGCGCTGTGGCTGGGCGAGAGCATCGATGCCAGCATCGTTCTGGGCGGCGGCATGGCCGTGGCCGGCACGGCGCTGATGAACTGGGGGCGCAGGCCTGCGGCTGCGGTGCACGTGGTTGCCAAGCGCACCGCAGTCCAGAGCTGAACCGACCCCGTCCGGTTCAATCCAGCGAGGCGCCCGAGGTGCGCACGCGCTCGCCCTGCACCTGGTAGTCGCGCGCCAGGAAGTCGCGGTATTCGGCGGGGCTGGAGGCCACGGCCACGTAAGAGAACGCGTCCACCTGGGTCTTGCGGAATTCGGGCTCCAGCAGCACGCGGCGCACATCGGCGGCGATCTTCTCCACCAGGGGCGCCGGCGTTCCAGCCGGTGCCAGCAGGCCGATGTTGAAGACAGCCTGGATGTCGCGCACGCCGGCTTCCTTGAAGGTGGGCACATCGGGCAGGGCGATGCTGCGTGTCTCCGAGGACACTGCCAGGGCCTTGAGCTTGCCGGACTTGATGTGCTGCTCGATCACCGACACGCCCAGCACCGCTGCGTCGATCTGGCCGGCGATGACTTCGGGGATCAGCGGTGCGGCGCCCTTGTAGGGCACGTGCACCATCTCCAGCCCTTCCTGCTTGGCGAACATGGCCAGCGGCAGGTGCACGATGCCGCCCGCGCCCGATGAGCCATAGGTCAGCGGTTTGGTCTTGCCTGCCTGGCGTGCCTGAGCGATGAACTCCTGCAGCGTGCCGGCCTTGGAGCTCTGGGGCACGAAGAAGACCATGGGCACGCTGATCAGGCGGGAGATGGGGGCGAAGTCCTTTTGCGGGTTGTAGGGAAGCTTCCTGTACAGGTGCGGGTTCATGGTCAGCGACGCTTCGGTCGCGGCGAACAGCGTATAGCCGTCGGGTGCGCTCTTGGCCACGTACTCGGCCCCGATGATCTCGTTGGCGCCTGTGCGGTTGAGGATGACCACGGGTTGCGACCAGACCTTGTTCAGGCGCGTGGCCAGCGCGCGTGCCAGGTTGTCCACGGGGCCGCCGGCCGCGTAGGGCACGACGATGTTCACCGGCTTGGAAGGAAAGGCTGCCGGAGCCTGGGCGTGGCCCAGGGCGGGCACGAGGGCCACGGTGGCGGTCAGCAGGGTTGCGGCGATGCGATGCAGGCTGGACATGGTGCGGGAAGCGGGTACGGTGAAGCAGGCCGCACTCCAAGGGGCGGCCTGCTGTGGAACGGAAGAATCGAAAAAATGGCAGGCCGGAAGGCCCCGGAAGGTGGAGGCGCCTCAGGCGCGCACACGCTCCATGCGTGTCAGCGGCAAGGACTCGCCTTCGCTGACTGCGGGCTGCAGCACGAAGTCGAAGCGCGTGCGGACGAAAGGCGCGTTCACGCCCAGCGACTCATAGCCGGCCGGCGCCACGCCGCGCTCCAGCTCGACGATCAGGCCGTCACGCGTGGCGAAGGCGAAGTCATCGTCCAGGTAGGTATCGCCGGGCAGGTTGACCTGGGTGGTCAGCGTGCGCATGCCGGGTGCAACCACGAGAAAGTGGATGTGGGCGGGACGATGGCCGTGGCGTCCCAGCGCGTCGAACAGTTCCGAGGTGGGGCTGTTCGGCGGTATGGAGTAGCCGGGCGGCACATAGCTGCGAAAGCGGTAGCGGCCCTGGTCGTCGGCTTCTATGCGGCGGCGCAGCTCGTAGGGCTTCATGCCCGGGAAGAAGTGCGAGTAGCCGCCCTGCACATTGGCATGCCAGACATCGATGAGCGCATGCGGCAGAGGCCGGCCGTCAAGGTCCAGCACCCGTCCTTCCATCACGAAGACCTCGCCCTGGGGCTCGCCCTCGTCCAGGCGCACTTCGGCTTGCGACAGCGGTGCACCGGCCACGAACAGCGGGCCTTCGATGGCGCGCGGCGTGCCGCCCGCACGGCCAGCACGCGCATCGGCCTCGTCGCTGCGGATGTCCAGCAGCCGGTCGAAGCCCAGGCCTGCCGTGATCAGGCCCAACTGGCCGCTGCTCCCAAGGCGGCCCAGCCAGTCCACGGCGGCCCAGAACTCGTCGGGCGTGACATCCATCTCGTCGATGGTGTGGAACAGGTCGCTGACGATGCGCTGGGTCAGCGCCCGCACGCGGTCGCTGCCAGGGGCGATCTGCTTGCTGTTGACCAGATTCAGCAGCTGGTCCTGGGACAGTTCGGACATGTTTGTCTCCTCGTGGTTTTATGGGATGTCCTGGAAAAGAGAAGCGCTCAGTCCATGCTGATGTTGCGCTCCGTGATCACCTTGGTCCAGCGCACGGACTCGGCCTGCAGGTGCTTGGCCGCTTCCTCGGGGGTGGAGCCCACGACCTCGGCGCCGATGGCCTTGAAGCGTTCGAGCACGTCGGGCTGCTTCATCTCGGCTACGAAGACCTGGTTGAGCTTCTTGACGATGGCCGGCGGCGTGCTGGCGGGCATGAAGACGGCGAACCAGGGCGAGACCTCGTAGCCCTTGATGCCGGCCTCTTCCATGGTGGGCACGTCGGGCATGCTGGACGAACGCTTGGCCGTGGTCACGGCCAGGGCGCGCAGCTTGCCCGACTGGATGTGCGGGCGCGCCGAGGTGATGGAGTCGAACATGTAGTTGACCTGTCCGCCCAGCAGGTCGGAGACGGCCGGGCCCGATCCCTTGTAGGGGATGTGCAGGATGTCCACGCCGGCCAGCGAGTTGAACACTTCGCCTGCCAGGTGGATGGAAGTGCCGTTGCCGGCCGAGGCATAGGTCAGCTTGCCGGGCGAGGCCTTGGCGGCGGCCACCACGTCGGCCACGCTCTTGACGTTGGGCTGGGTGGAGTTGGTGACCAGGATGTTGGGCACCACGGCCAGCACGCCCACGGGGGCGAAGTCCTTGATCGGGTCGTAGCTGAGCTTGCGGTACAGCGGCTTGTTGGTGGCCATGCCGATGGAGGTGATCATCAGCGTGTAGCCGTCGCCGGGCTGCTTGGCCACGAAGTCGGCGCCGATGTTGCCGCCGGCGCCGGGACGGTTCTCGATCACGAAGGGCTGGCCCAGCGTGCGGCCGGCTTTCTCGCCCAGGGTGCGCGCAATGGCGTCCATGGCGCCGCCCGGCGGGAAGGGCACGATCCAGCGGATGGGCTTGCTGGGCCAGTTGGCCTCGGGGGCCTGCGCATGGGCGGCGGGCATCACGGCGGACAGGCACAGGCCTGCGGCTGCGGCGGTCAGAAAACGGCGTTTCACATTCACTTCAGTTGTCTCCGAAAAATTTGGTCTTGGTTTGGGCTGTGCTCAGGCGATGGCCGAGGGATGCCTTGCCAGCGGCGTGACCTGGATGTCCATGTAGGGGAACAGCGGCAGGCCCTGCAGCAGCTCGTGCAGCTCGTCGTTGGAGGCCACGTCGAACACGCTGTAGTTGGCGTACTCGCCCACCACGCGCCAGATGTGGGGCCAGCGGCCGTCGTGCTGCAGCTGCTGGGAATAGGCCTTCTCGCGGGCCTTGATCTCGGCTGCCACGTCGGCGGGCAGGTCGTGGGGGATCTTCACGTCCATGCGGACCAGATAAAGCATGTTTGTCTCCAGGAGGAATGAAAGGAATTCAGGTCGCAGCCCCGGTCCGGGCCTGCCCCATGTCGAAGTGCTGCGGCTGGCTGCCGGCCAGCGCGCGGTCGAAACGCGCGAGTTGCTGCAGGTCGATCTCCACGCCCAGTCCGGGCCCGTCGGGCAGTTGCAGCTCGAAGTCGCGGATGGCCATGCGCTCGGTGACGATGTCGTCCACCAGCAGCTGGGGGCCGAACAGCTCGCAGTTGTAGTGCTGCCCGCCCAGCGTGGCAAAGACATGGGCCGAGGCGGCCGAACCGATCGAGGTCTCCAGCATGGTGCCGCCGTACCAGCCGATGTCGGCCGCCTGGGCAATGGCCGCCACCTTGCGCGTGCGCAGCAGGCCGCCGTGCTTGGCCACCTTGAGCGAGAACACATGGCTGGCCTGCTCGCGCGCCAGGCGCATGGCGTCGTAGGGCGTGCACACGCTCTCGTCGGCCATGACCAGGGCGCCCTGCAGCGTGGCCGTCAGCTCGCGCAGCGCGGGCACGTTCCAGCCGGCCACGGGCTGCTCGATCAGGGTCACGCCGGCATCGATCAATTGCGGCAGAAAGCGCCGCGCCGTGGCGCCGTCCCAGGCCTGGTTGACGTCCACGGTCAGCGTGGCGCGTCCCTGCAGGCCGCGCGCGATCTCGCTCACATGGGCCACATCGGCCTCAGGCGTGCGCGCGCCGATCTTCATCTTGAAGATGCGGTGGCGCTTTTGTTCCAGGCGCAGATGGGCCTCGGCCAGGTCGCGCTCGATGTCGCCGCTGGCCAGCGTCCAGGCCAGGGGCAGGCTGTCGCGCTGCTTGCCGCCCAGCAATTGCCACAGCGGCAACTGCAGGCTGCGGGCCACGGCGTCCATCAGCGCGATCTCCACGGCGCTCTTGGCAAAGGCATTGCCCTTGCAGGCCAGGTCCATGCGCGAGAGGCAGGCCTCGAAGCGCGCCCCGTCCTGGCCGATCAGGCTGGGCGCCAGGTGGTTGGTGATGGCGTGGTGGATGCTCTCGGGCGATTCCTCGTTCCACGACGGGCCGCCGATGGTGGCGGCCTCGCCAAAGCCCGTGGCGCCATTGCGCAGCCACAGCTGCACGATCACCGGGCTTTGCCGGCTGATGGAGCCGAACGACAGCTTGTGCGGACGGATGGTGGGAATGTCGAGGATCCGCGCCTCGATGCGCTCGATCAGGAAACGGTCTTGCATGGCAGTGGCGTGTGTCTTGGCTGGCGGCGGCTGCCGGCGATGGACACAAGCGTAAATCCATGCATTGTGTGGATCTATTGAATTATTTGTGAGAAATCATTCGATGGTGTCGATGATTTAGGCGTGGCGGCGCCGGGCGTCTCGCCCGGGGCCGCCGGTGCGCCACCCCTGCCGCTACAGCAACTCCGCCGGCCGCGTCTCCGAGGCGCCGGTGCGGCAGGGCAGGGTGATGCGAAACAGCGACCCGCCTTCGGAGCGGTTGCTGGCGGCGATGGTGCCGTCCATGGCGTCGATGATCTTGCGACAGATGGCCAGGCCCAGGCCGGTGCCGCCCGAGCCGTTGCGGGTTTTGCTGGACTGCACGAAGGGCTGGAAGATCTTGTCCAGTTCCTGCGGCGGAATGCCCGGCCCCTGGTCGGAGACGGCGATGCAGATATCGCCCTGCTCATCGATGCGGCCCTGCACATCGATGCGCCCGCCAATGGGCGAGAACTTGATGGCATTGGCCAGCACGTTGCGCACCACCTGCTGGAAGCGCACGGGGTCGGCCTTGGCGATCAGCGGCGTGTCGTCGAGCTCCAGCCGCAGGTCGATCAGCTTTTGCTGCTGCTGCGGCTCGAGCTCGCGCACCACGGGCCGGATCAGGCTCCTGAGGTCGGTGCGCTCCACGTGGATGGTGCCCACGGCGCTTTCCAGCTTGGCCACGTCCAGCAGGTCGTTGACCAGGGCCAGCATGCGTATGCCCGCCTCGTGGATGTCGTTGAACATGTCGGCCATGGCGGGATTGCCGCGCGAGCGCAGGCCGCCGAGCTCGGCAAAGCCCATGATGGACTGCAGCGGGGTGCGCAACTCATGGCTCATGTTGGCCACGAATTCCGATTTCACGCGGAAGGCCTCTTCGGCCGCGTCGCGGGCTTCGCGGGTGGCATGCTCGGCTGCGCGGAATTCGCTCACGTCCACAAAAATGCTGAGCACGCCGGTGATCCGGCCCTGGGCGTTCTTCACCGCGGCCTTGGAGATCTGCACATCGCGGTAGCTGCCGTCCACATGGGGCAGCCGGGCCTCCACCATCATGCGCTGGCCCGAGCGCATCACGACCTGGTTGCTGCGCATCTGCAGCAGGGCATCGTCGCGCGCGTGCAGGCCCTTTATCTCGTGGCCGAGCACGGCGTAGCGGCCCCGGCCGAAGAAGTCCTCCCAGGCCTTGTTGACCAGGGCCACGCGCTGGTCCGCGTCGGTGACCAGCATGGGCAGGGGCGTGGTCTCGAACAGCAGATGCTGGAAGGCCAGCTGGGTCTGCAGTTCCTGCTGGGCCTTCCAGCGGGCGGTCACGTCCACGGCGCTGCCGGCAAAGCCCACCAGCTGGCCGTCGCGCAGCAGGGGAACCACGGCGATGTCGCAGAGCATCTCCCGGTTGCCCGGCAGGCGGAACATGGCCTGGCAGTTGCGCGGTGCCAGCCGGGCCAGGGGATCGAGCAGGGCCTGGATCTGCGCCAGGTACGAGCCGTCCACGATGTTCTCCAGCGGCTGGCCCACGGCCTCGGCGCTGGGCTGGCCGGTCAGTTGCTCCCAGCGCGCGTTCACGAAGGTCAGCAGTCCCTGGCTGTCGGTGCGAAAGATCAGCTCCTGCACGCTGCGCATAAGCACGGCCATCTCATGCTCGCTGCGGGCCAGGCGCGCCTGTGCCTGCTCCATGGCCTGCAGTGCCGACTTCTGGACCCTGCGGGTCTTGAGCACCGACCAGCTCAGTCCCAGCACCAGGCCCAGCAGGGCCACGCCGGCCACGAAGAAGGCAAAGGCGTTGTCCCGCCAGCGCGCCACCATGGCCGCGTAGGGCTCTTCCACCACCAGCAGCAGCGGCCAGTTGCGCACGGTGCGGAACGACACGATCTGGTGGCGCCCCAGCATGCCCGCGCCGATGTAGGAGCCGAATTCGCTGTGCGGCAGCCATTCCTGGAACAGCGGCGTCTGCAGCGCGGCGGCCGTCTGCACGCCCGTGCCCTCATTGGTGCTGGCCAGGGGCCGGCCGTCATAGGTCAGCAGCACGGCCTCGTAGCTGAGGGTCTCCAGCGTGGACTGGTAGAAGTTGGCCACGGCGTCGGGATTGATCAGGGCCACCAGCACGGCGGGCATGCCGTTGTCCTGGTGGAAGGTCAGCAACTGCGGCAGAAAGGACACGCCGCGCGGCGTCGGATGCGCCCGTGGCGCCAGCGACGACAGGCTGCGGCCGGGCACCAGCCGGCCCAACTGGGGCTTGCCGGGGATGAGGACGGCCGCCTTGTCGTGCAGCAGATCCTGCGTGTCGATCTGCTGGCCGGCCTCCCCGGCCTGGGTGCTGGCCAGGATGAGGCCCTTGTCGTCGATCAGCGCCATGCTGCGCAGGTAGGGCAACTGGGCGATCAGCAGGGCCATGGCGGCCTCGCGCGCGCCGCGCCCACTGCCTGCGGCCACGATGGCCGGGTTGTGCGCCAGGCTGGCCAGGGCCATTTCGGTGTTCTCGAAGGTCTTGGCCGTCTGGTCCTCCAGCACGCGGGCCAGCAGCGCGGCCTGGGACTTGCTCTGGTCCGCATCGGCATGCAGCTGGCTCCAGACGAAGAGCACCAGTCCGGCGAGCACGCACAGTGCAAAGGTCAGCACCAGTGCCTTGATGTGGGCACTGCGCCGGGCTCCGAGAAAATGATGCGCGGCAGCTCGTTCAGACATGATGAAGGTGCTCCATCGGAAGTTTCAGGGCGCGACGATGGCGGTCAGGCCGTTGTGGCGAGCGGCCCTGGCCAGGCGGCCGTCGCGCTTGATGTCCGAGACGAACTGGTTCAGGCGCGCCAGCCACTGCGCGTCGGCAGGGCTGGCCGCATAGCCGTAGGGCAGCACATGGAAGGGCTTGGGCGGCGCGATCAGCTGCACCCAGTCCGAGCTGTCCAGCAGCTTGCGGCTGTACGGGTAGTCGGTCATGAACACGTCCACGCGCCCGGCCATGAGTTCCTTTTCGCGGGTTTGCGGCGGCTCCACCAGCACCAGGTGCGCATGCCTGAGCGACTCGCGCATGACCGGCTCCATGAAGGTGCCGCGCTGCACGGCCACCTGCACGCCGGGCTGGTCGATTTCGGCCCAGCTGCGCACGGCGGGGTTGCTCTTGGTGGTGATGCCGTAGATATCGCTGCTCAGGTAGGGCTGGGTGAAGCGCAGCTGCTGCTGGCGCTGCGGCAGGATGCCGACGGCGAACATGGCCACGTCGCAGCGCGACTCCAGCAGGTCGGGCACCAGCCGCGAGAAGGACGAGTCCACATGCTGCAGCCGCGCGCCCAGGTCCTTGGCCAGCTCTGCCGAGAGCTCCGCGTCGATGCCCGTGAGCCTGCCCGTGCGTGCGTCACGGTAGGTGATGCCGTAGTAGTCGGGCCAGATGCAGACCTTCAGAGTGTGGCTGCTGGCCACGCGGTCCAGCACCTCGCCGGCCCGTGCTGCGCCAGGCCCCATGGCCAGCACCGCCACCCAGACCGGCACCAGTGCCAGCAGCAGCGCCTGTACAACGGGCAGCACAGCGGGCAGCACAACGGCCTGCACGGCGGCCCGCACCAGCGCGGACAGGCGCGCGGCGTTCCCGGACGGTATCTGCCATCGGCCCGCGGCGGCCTGCGTGTGCATCGTCATCAGTCGCTCCTGTAAAGACTGGCCAGGGTCTCCAGCAGCCGGTTCGGGCTGAAGGGCTTGAGCAGGTATTCGTCGGCACCGGCATTGAAGCCCGCCTCGCGGTCCTGCGCACTGCCCCGGGCCGTCAGCAGGATCACCCGCGTGTGCCGCAGGTCGTAGGAGGTCTTGATGCGGCAGCACACCTCCAGGCCGTCCAGCGTGCCCGGCATCATCATGTCCAGCAGCACCACGTCGGGCTGGCTGCGCTGGGCCAGGGCCCAGGCTTCGTCACCGGTCGGCGCCTCCATGACTTCGTATGCGCTGGACTCCAGCGTCATGCGCAACAGCTTGCGGATGTCGGCTTGGTCTTCGGCGATCAGTATCTTCTTCATGGCGGGCCTTTCGCAACGCAGTTGAAGGGTTCTGCGTTGGATTGAATCATAAATATCAAATTCATCAAATTTGTATTGAATTTTTTAATCGTATTTGATGCAAAATTGCTGCCATGTCCGAGAACAGCACCCCACCAGGCCAAATTCCGCACTACACGACCGCTGAGGTGGCCAAGCTGCTGGGCATGGCGGTGCGGTCGGTTCAGCTCATGGTCGATCGCGGCGATCTGGAGGCCTGGAAGACCCCCGGGGGGCACCGGCGCATCACGCGCGCCTCCGTGGAGCGCTGGCGCGGCAGGCAGGGTGATGCGGCCACCACGTCCGGGGCGCCAGCGGCGGCCCCGGCGCCCGCTCCCGCGCAGGCCGGCACGGGCCCGCGCGTGCTGCTGATCGAGGACTCCGTGCACTTCCAGAACCTGGTGCGCCTGCTGGTGCAGCGCCACTTTCCCGACGTGCAGCTGCACGTGGCGCACGACGGGATCACCGGCATGGCGCTGTACGGGCAGATCCAGCCCGACGTGCTGCTGGTGGACATCCTGCTGCCCGACATCGACGGCGCCGCCCTCATCACCACCTTGCGCACGCATGAGCAGTTCGCGCGCTGCAAGCTGCTGGTGGTCACCTCGCTGGATGCGGCAGAGCGCGAGGCCTACGCCTTTGCGCTGGGCGGCGCGCGCGTGATCCACAAACCCCAGCTCGTGCAGGAGCTGCCCGAGGCGCTGGGTGAGCTGCTGGGCAGGCAGGCAGCGTGAATCCGGCCCATCCTGCGGTCCTGCTGGTGGAGGACGATGCCTCGATTGCGCGATTCGTCACGCTGGCGCTGGAGGGCATGCCCCTCACCCTGGTGTCCTGCGCGAGTGCGGAGCAGGCGCAGAGCCTGCTGCAGAGCCAGCCCTTTGCCCTGCTGATCACCGACCTGATGCTGCCCGGCGCCTCCGGGGTCGAGCTCATCGAATGGCTGCGCAGCTCCCCGCAGGCAGGCTGCAGCGCCGTGGTCTTCAGCGCCGGCGTGCGGGCCGACGTGGCGCTGCGGCTGGAGCAACTGCAGGTCTGGGGCGTGCTGCGCAAGCCCGTGTCGGTGGCGCAATTGGTGGACTGCGTGGAATCGGTGCTGGCGGCGCAACCGGCCGGCTCGCCCGCGCCAGCCAGCGTGCAGGCTGCCGGTGCGGATGTGCCGGCGGATGGCGGCCCGGCCGCCGTCTCCAGCTACTTCGGCGGCGATGCCGCCCTGTTCCACAGCTACCGCGCCAGCTGTTTTGCGCAGTTGCCCGACGATGTGGCGCTGGGCGAAAACCTGCTGGCCGCGCGCGATGCCGCGGCGCTGCGCCGGCTGGCGCACAACCTCAAAAGCGTGCTGGGCCTGCTGGGGCACGAGCAGGCCAGCGGCCTGGCGCAGACGCTGGAGCAGGCCTGCCTGGCCAGCGACTGGGCGGGTGCCACCGATGCCTGGCGGCAACTGGGCGCGGCCCTGCTGGGAATGCTGGACGGCGCGGGCCAGCGGCCCCGGCGCGGCTGACACCGCGCCCGCCATTCCGCCATTCCGCCATTCCGCCATCCCGCCATCCCGCCATCCCGCCATCCCGCCATCCCGCCATCCCGCCATCCCGCCATCATTGCGGCGGGCTGCGCCGCACCCAGCCGTGCCAGATTCCCGCCGCCGTGGGAATGGCCAGGCAGACGTCGGCCAGCATGTCGCCAAAGCCGCCGTCGCTGAACAGGGCCGAGACCAGGCCGATGGCCGTCAGCACGCCCAGCGCGATGGGCCAGCCCCAGAGGGCGAGAAAGCCCCGGTGTTGCGCGCCGCTCATGCCGTGATCTCCTTGCCGCGCGGCGCGGGCTGCGGGGCCGGCACGCTCTTGCCCTTTTTGACCCACAGGTACAGGCCCGTGCCCAGCACGATGATGCTGGCGATGTCCAGCAGCGCCCAGAGGATCTGCATGGCCCGCCCGCCGTAGTCGCCGAAGTGCAGCGGCTGGGACACCAGCAGCGCCGTCAGATACCAGGGCAGGGCGGGCGCGGCCGTGACCTGGGCGGTCTTGGCGTCCACCAGCACGGGCAGGAACAGGCGCGAGGTCAGGGGCTCGTTGCCGCGCAGGAAGAAGGTGTGGTGGTGCGGGCTGGAGAACGTGGTGCCGGGGAAGGCGATGAAGTACAGCTTGGTGCCTGGCACCTGCTGCTGGGCGGCCTGCAGCGATTGCTGCAGCGAGGCGCGCTCCGCCACCGGCACCGTGTCCTGGCCCTGGTAGGGCGCCAGCACGCTGCTGAGCTGGTCATGCTGCCAATACTTGATCAGCAGGTCGGCCCAGGTATTGATCATGCCGGTGGCGCCCACCACGAACAGCCACACCAGGGTGACGATGCCCAGCAGGTTGTGCAGGTCCAGCCACTTCAGGCGCGGCTGGCGCGTGCGGCGCACGGTGCCGAAATCGAGCTTGCGCATGAAGGGCGCGTACAGCACCACGCCGCTGACGATGGCGATCAGCAGCAGCAGCCCCATGAAGCCCAGGAACAGCTTGCCCGGCAGCCCCGCGAACAGGTCCACGTGCAGCTTGAACATGACCCACATGAAGCCCTGGTCGAAGCGCGGCTGGGCCAGCAGTTCGGCCGTGCGCGCATCGACCACCACGGAGCGGAAATCGTCCGTGGGCGCCGGCGTGGGCGTCATGGTGACGAACCAGAGGTCATCGGTGTCGTCGGACTTGGAGACGAACTGCACCACGCGGTCCGGGTGCTGGGCGCGGGCCACCTCCAGCACCTTGTCCAGGCTGGCATGGGGCGTGCCCTGGGGCATGGGCGGGGCCTCCACCTCGGTGCCCAGCAGGTGGCCGATTTCGTGGTGGAAGATCAGTGGAAGGCCGGTCAGGCACAGCAGCAGCATGAAGACGGTGCAGACCAGGCTGCTCCATTTGTGCAACCAGGCCCAGGTCTTGATCGTGTGGCTTTGCATGGGGTGTTTTTTCTCTGACAGAAGGGGGCCTGGGGCCCCCGCCATCACCGCGCCCCCGGCGCCATGCCGGGGGCGGGGCGGTTGCCGGTGGTCGGGGGCTTAGAAGTCCACTTGTGCCGACAGCATCAGCGTGCGCGGCGCGCCCGTGGTGGTGTAGCCGGCGGCAGTCACCCAGTAGCTCTTGTTGCTGACGTTCTCCAGGCTGGCGCGCAGCACCACCGGCTTGCCGGCCACGTGGGTGCGCAGGCGTGCGCCCAGGTCCAGGCGTGTCCAGCCGGGCATGCGCAGGATGTTGGCCGCGTCGTAGTACATGGACGAGGTGTGGATCACGCGGCCGTTCAGGCTCAGGCCCTCCACCCAGGGGGTATCCCAGTCCAGGCCCAGGTTGAAGGTGCGCTCGGGCACGCCGTTGGCATCGTTGCCTTGGTTCACGCCGCCTGCCGTGCGCGAGAGCTTGGCGTTGTTGAAGGCCGCGCTGGCCAGCAGGCGCAGGCCTTTCTGGATCTCGCCGTAGGCGGTCAGCTCCAGGCCGCGGTTGCGCGTCTCGCCGCCGAAGCTGTAGACATTGGTCACCGGGTCTGTCATGGAGCCCGGGCGCTGGATCTGGTAGAGCGCGGCCTGCGTGGTCATGCGGCCCCAGTCCACCTTCACGCCCACTTCGTACTGCTTGGACTTCTGCGGCGCGAACACCTGGCCGGCATTGGCCGTATTGGGCCCGGCCGTGCCGCCTGCCGACAGGCCAGCCGTGTAGTTGGCGTAGACCGAGACATTGTTCTGCGGCTTGAACACCACGCCGGCCAGCGGCGTCACGGCGCTGGCCTTGTACAGCGTGGTGCCGCTGGCGTTCTTCTGGTCGATGGTCTGGTCGCGCAGGCCCACGGTCACCAGCACGCGGTCGCTGAACAGCGCCATGGTGTCGGCCAGCGCCAGGCTGTGCTGCGTCAGCTCGGCATTCTTGGTGGGCGCGCCGCGCACGAAGTCGATGGCAGGCAGGGGCGCGGGGTTGTAGATGTTGGAGGGGACGGCTTTGGTGGTCAGCTGGTAGAAGTAGCCGCTCTCGCGGTCCATGTAGTTGGCCGCGGCCACCACGGTGTGGCCGATGGCGCCGGTCTTGAAGCGCGTGCGCAGGCCCACGTCGGCCGAGGTGGTCTTGTTGAACTCGTCGTAGAAGCCGTTGCGCACCGTGAAGTTGCCCAGCGAGTCGATGCGCTGCACGGCCGTGGGAAAGCTCTGGTCGCTGGACACATCGCTGTAGCCCACGCCGCCGTAGACGGAGGTGTTGGCGTTGATGTCGTATTCCACACGCGAGATCACGGTCTTGGCCTTGTCCAGCAGCTCCGTGCCCGGGTTGAAGTTGGTGCGGCTGTCGGGTACGGCGGGCACCTGGGTGATGCCGGCCAGGAAGGCGCTTTGCGGGCGGAATTCCGTGGTCTTGCCGCTGGTGGTCAGCGCGTCCAGCGACCAGCGCAGGCCCTGGCCTTCGTAGTCCAGGCCCACCGATGCCAGGCCCAGGCGCTGGCGGCCGCCGTCGATATTGCCTTCGCCGTTGCGCCACACGCCGTTCACGCGCACGCCCCACTGGTTGTCTTCGCCAAAGCGGCGGCCCACGTCCAGGTGGGTGCCGAACTGGGCCTTGCCCATGTAGGTGGCGGTCAGGCGGTTCAGCGGCACGTCGCCCGCGCGCTTGGTCACCACGTTGATGCTGCCGCCGATGCTGCCGCTGGGGCCCACGCCATTGGTCAGCGAGCCGGGGCCCTTGAGCACTTCCACGCGCTCGATCACCTCCAGCGGCAGGCGCGTGGAGGGCGACAGGCCGTACAGGCCGTTCACCGACACATCGCGCATGGACAGGGAAAAGCCCCGCACCTGGAAGTCATCGCCATAGCCGCCGCGCGCCTGCAGCGTGCGCACCGAGGCGTCGTTCATCACCACGTCGGCGATGGTCAGCGCCTGCTGGTTCTCGATCAGCTCCGAGGTGTAGTTGGTCGTGCTGAAGGGCACGTTCATCTGGTCGGTCTTGCCCAGGATGCCCAGGTCGCCGCCGCGCGCGATCTGGCCGCCGGCATAGGTCTTTTGCAGTCCGCCGATGGCCTCGGCCTGGTCGCTCACCGTCACCTCCTTGAGGGCCGGGCCCTCGGCCGTCTGGGCCGCCACGCCCACGGCGGCCAGGGCCAGGCCGGCGCCCAGGCATTGGCGGATCAGGCGCGTGAGGGGGTGGGGGGCGAAGCGGAAGTCCGCAGGAGTGCTGTGGTGCGTCATGGCAGTCATGTGCAAAGGTTGGAAAAACCGTGAAGAAAAACCGGGGAAGAAAAACAGGGAAAGGAGGGCAGGCCGGCCGTGGCCCTAGAAGCGCGCGCGCAGCGACACCGTGACGTTGCGCGGATCGCCGTAGTAGTTGTTGAAGTAGGTGCTGTTGGGCGAGAACTTGGCGTAGTAGCGCTTGTCCAGCAGGTTGCTCACGTTCAGCTGCAGCGAGTAGGTGTCATCCAGGCGGTAGGCCAGCAGCGCGTCAAAAAGCGCATAGCCACCCTGGCGGGTGGTGACATCGCCCACGCTGGCGTAGGCATCGCTTTGCAGCCGCACGCCGGCGCCTGCGGTCCATCCCTGCAAGGGCCCCTTGAAGCGGTGGCTGGCAAACAGGCGCAGCGCATGGCGCGGCTCCACGGGCCGCAGCGGCTGGCCCACGTTGGCCTCGGAGGCGTCGCGCAGGTACCTGGCCTGGGTGTAGGTGTAGCCGGCCAGCACCTGCCAGCCTGGCGCTGGCTCGCCGGACAGCTCCAGCTCCCAGCCCTGGCTGCGGCTCTTGCCGCCGGCCATGAAGCAGTGGCTGGTCGGGTAGTACGGCAGGCAGGGCATGGCCGATGCCGTGTCCTGCATGGCGCTGCCCACGCGCTGGATGCGGAACACCGACACGCTGGCCTGCAGCCGGCCGTCCATGAAACTGCCCTTGAGCCCGGCCTCCAGGTCCTCGCCCCGGGCGGGCGCCAGGATGCTGCCGTCGGCGGCCTTCTTGTCCTGGGGGCTGAAGATCTCGCTGTAGCTGGCATAGGCGTCGAGCGTGTCCGACAGCGCATGCACCAGGCCCGCATAGGGCGTCAGCTCGCGGCGCACGCTGTGGCCGCTTTGGGCATTGCCGGGTTCGAGATAGCTCCACCAGCTCAGGCGCGCGCCGGCAATGGCGGTGAGCGAGTCGGTCAGCGACAGCCGGGCCCGCGCGAATCCGCCGTACTGGTGGATGTGGGACACGGGCGATGAATAGGCGTTGCCGTTGCCCTCGCTGTAGAACGGCTCGGGGTAGCTGGTGTACGGATTCCAGCCGCGGATGTCCACATTGCGCAGCGGGCTCACGCCCCAGTAGCCCGTGGCGCCCGTGCTGCGGATGCGCTGCAGGTCGGCGCCCAGCGACAGCTCGTGCCTGCGGCCCAGGGCCTCAAAGGGGCCGCTGGCCAGCAGGCTCAGCGCGTTCTGCGTGCTGCCGTCGCCGCCATAGATGGAGGTGCTCACGTCGAACAGGTAGGGATTGCTGTCGCTGGCTCTGGAAAACGAGGTCTGCTTGAACCCGTCCGACCGAAACCGCGTGTGCGCCGCCTGGGCCTTCAGTTGCCAGCCGCTGTCCAGCCGGTGCTCCAGCTCGGCAAAGGCCTGCTGGTTGTGGCGGTCCCAGGTATTCCAGGGCGTGCCCAGGTAGGTGCTGCGCGGCAGGCCGAGCTGGCTGCCGTCGGCGGCGGCGGGCAGGCCGCCCCAGGAGCCCGTGGCCTGCAGGTCCGTGTGCTGCAGGCCGGCCGTGAGCGTGGTGCGCGGCCCCAGGTCCGCCTCCAGCACGCCGTACAGGCCCAGGCGCTTTTCCTTGCGCGCGGTCTGGAACGATGCCTTGTCGTCCGCCAGCGCCACCAGCCGGCCGCGCAGCGTGCCGGCTGCGTTCAGCGGGCCGGACAGGTCGGCCTCCATGCGCTGGCGGTCCCAGGAGCCCAGCGTCAGCGCGGCCGAGCCCTGCCATTGCGCCGTGGGCCGCTTGCGCACCATGTTCACCATGGCCGAGGGCGAGCCCGCGCCACGCAGCAGGCCCGTGGCGCCGCGCAGCACCTCCACGCGGTCCAGCATGGCCGTATCGGGCTGGATGAAGGTGGAGGCCGAGGCCACCTGGTTCACATTGAGCCCGTCCACCTGCAGCGAATCGATCTGGTAGCCGCGCGAGTAATAGGCGATGCGCTCGCTGTCGATGTACTCCACCGTCACGCCCGGCGTGTGCTGCAGCACGGCATGCAGGTCGGGCAGGGCCTGCTCGTCCAGCCACTGGCGCGTGAGCACGGTCACGGGCTGCGGGATGTCGCGCACCGACTGAAGCCCCTTGTAGCCCGTGACCAGGCTGGCCGCGTAGCTGTCCGATGCCTCGGTCGTGGCACTGGCCGGCGCCGTGGCCCGGACCGTGACCGTGCCCAGAGTCTGCCCGCCCGTGCCCGAGGCCGCCGCTGGCAGCGGCCGCAGCGTATAGACGCCGCTGGACTCGCGCACCGCCTGCAGCGCCGTGCCCTGCAGCAGCCTGGCAAAACCGTCTTCCACGCCATAGCTGCCCTGCAGCCCCGGGGACTGCAGCCGGCCCAGCTGCGCGGCATCAAACGACAGCGCAACGCCCGCCTGGTTGGCGTACTGCGCGATCACATGCGTGAGAGGGCCGGCCGCAATCGAAAAGCTGCGCTGGGCTGCCTGGCCGGCCTGGGCGGACGGCGCCGCATGGACGCAGTCCGCTGCCGTGGCAACCAGCATCGCCACCCCCAGCACCGCTGCCACCCCAGCCATCCCCATGGACGCAGGCCAGCCCCGGGCGGCTGCAAGGCCGTCCTGGGGCTGGTGGGGGAGGGGGCGGGGCATGGGGCTGGGAAAAGTGGTGTGACTCCCCGTATGCCGAACAAGCCTTGCCGATCCTGCAAGTTCGGCTGGACTTTTTTTGCGCCTTGGCCTGGATTCGGGCCTTGTTTTTGCCTTCATCGTTAGATAAGGCAAAGACTGGCTGCTATGTTTTTATTTTTCTCTGCCCGGGATTTCGGGGGCCGCGCCCTGGTGACGCCGGTACATGGCTGGAGAAATGCCCAGGTGCTTGGAAAAACTGCGGCGCAGGGTGTCCGCGTTGGCAAAGCCGCACTGCGCCGCGATCTGCTTGGGCGCGTCATGGCCGGCCTCCAGCAGTTCACGGGCTGCGGACACGCGCATGGTTTCCACCCAGGCGGCTGGCGTCACGCCGACTTCCGCCTGGAACAGCCGCGCGAAATGCCGCGCGCTGAGACCGGCGCGCTCAGCCAGCGCACGCACCGAGAGGTCCTGCGCGGGATGCGCCACGGCCCAGCGCTGTATTTCCTGCAGCGCAGAGCGGCCAGCCGGTCCCGCATGGCCCTTGCGGCTGAACTGCAGCTGGCCGCCGGGACGCTTGAAGAACATCACCAGCTGCGAAGCCACGCGGGCCGCCACTTCGCGCCCGCAGTCCTCCTCCACCAGCGAAAGGGCCAAGTCCAGGCCTGCCGTGACCCCGGCCGAGGTGCGCAGCTTGCCATCGCGCACATGCAGCGCGTCGTCCAGCACGGTGGTACGTGGATGGGCGTGCCTGAGCGTGTCGGCCACGGCCCAGTGCGTGGTCACCCGCCGGCCGTCGAGCAGGCCGGCGGCCGCCAGGAACAGCGCGCCCGAGCACACCGATCCGAAGCGCCTGGACTGCCTGGCCATGGTGCGCAGCCATTGCAGCGTGGGCTCGCCCAGCAGCATGTCCATGGCATGGGGGGCACCTGCGACCAGCAGCGTGTCCAGCCGGGGTAGCGCATCTCCCATGGCCCAGTCGGGCACCAGACGCACGCCCGACGAGCTGTGGATGGGCGCATGGTCGCGGCCCACCACCTTCAGCGCATAGAAGGGGCGGCCCAGTTCTGCGTTGGCCTGCGCGAACACGTCCAGCGGCCCCGAGACATCCAGCAGCTGGACGCCTTGCAGCGCAAGGATCGCAATCGTTCTTGTCATGGAAAAGCCCCGGTGTCCGCATCGCGCGTGAAATGGCAGAAATCGACGGTATGCGTCGATTGATGACGTGGCAGTGTATCCCCAGAATCGAATCGAGCACTTTGAAAGGAGCCACCCATGCGTCTCGATATCGACGGAATCCGCATCCCCGACAGCCGGCTTGCGCGCGAGGTCACGGAACTGGTCCGTGACACGGCATCGCCGCTGCTGTTCCACCATTCCAGCCGCGTCTACTACTTCGGCGCCCTCGCGGGCGCCAGGCGTGGCCTGGCGTTCGACCCCGAGCTGCTGTACTGCGGCTGCATGTTCCACGACATGGGCCTCACGCACCGGCACAGCAGCGATTGCTGCCGCTTCGAGGTGGATGGCGCCAACGCAGCCCGCGAATTTCTGCGGGGCCACGGAATCGCCGCGCAGGACATCGATCTGGTCTGGACGGCCATTGCCCTGCACACGACGCCCGGCATTCCCGAGTTCATGCATCCCGTCATCGCCCTGGTGACGGCCGGGGTGGAGATGGATGTGCTGGGGCTGACCTACGGCGACTACGCCGATGCCCAGCGCGAGGCCATCGTGCAGGCCCATCCGCGCGGTCCGCGCTTCAAGGAGGAGATCATCCAGGCCTTCTACGACGGCATCCGGCACAAGCCCCAGACCACCTTCGGCAACGTGAAGGCCGATGTGCTGGCGGACAAGGAGCCGGCTTTCAGGCCGATGAACTTCTGCAGCGTGATCCGCCATTCGGCCTGGCCCGGCTGAGCAGGCGCATGCCCCGCGTCACAAGCCATCGAGATCTGCGGCCTGGTCCAGCGTCCACAGCCGCTCGGTCACCTGCCGCAGCCGGTCCGCGCCCAGCACGGGTCCGGCCAGCTCGGCCAGCTTGGCCTGCAGATCGGCGTCGCTGAGCGGCATGTCGGGATCGCCCTTGCGCGTGGGCTGCAGCCAGGAATGCACACTGCCGTCGCGCAGGGTGATGCGGACCTGCGCGGCGCGTTGCGCCGGGAACTGGTGGTCCAGCTCGGGGTGCCGTTCCAGCGTGATGCGCTGCATCAGCGCGCGGGTCTGTGCATCGCCAAGATGAGCCTCGTCGAAGGCCGCCAGCCGCACGCTGCCCCGGCGCAGCGCATGGGCCACCACGTAGGGAATGCTGAAGCGTGCCTCGGCGGCCGTGCGTGGTGCGCGGTTGCCGGCCACGGTGAGGGCCGGGCCATAGGTGGCAACCTGCAGCTGTGCGATATCGTCGGCAGCGAAGCCATGCACCTGCTGCAGATGCAGGGCGCCGTCGATGGGCGCGAAGGTGTGGCCGCAGCAGGCGTGGTTCTTGAACGTCATGGCAGCGGTGTTGAAGACCTGGCCCAGGTCCGCCAGCACGGGCTGCCAATCAGGCGCATCGCTCATGGCCGTGCCCAGGCCCATGGCGCCTTCGAAGACATCGAGCGATCCCGTCACGCCCTGGTCGGCCATCAGTGCTGCGGCGACGCCGGCCTCGGCCGCGCGCCCGGCGTGCAGAGGTTTGGACATGGAGTCCATCTGGAAGGCCTGCTGCAGTCCTGCCGCAAAGGTGGCCGCCGTGCACAGCGCATGCGTGAAGCGCTGCGCATCCAGCCCCAGCAGGCAGGCCGCCGCCGCAGCAGCGCCAAAGCTGCCCACCGTGCCCGTGTTGTGCCAGTAGCGGTAGTGCGCACGTCCCAGTACCTGGCCTATGCGGGTGGAGATCTCGTAGCCCGCAATCACGGCCTGCAGCAATTGCAGGCCGCTGGCCCTTTGCTGCTGCGCCACCGCCAGGGCCGCCGAGATGGTGGGTGCGCCCGGGTGGTAGATGGCGTGCTTGAAGATGTCGTCCACCTCGGCTGCATGCGAGGCCGTACCGTTGATCAGCGCCGCCGCCCGGGCGGTGGCGCGCCGGCCCAGGGCCAGCCGTGCGCCGCCCCGGTCCAGGTCTTCGGCCATGGCGCGTTCCAGCCGGGGCGTGGGGTCCATGCCGTAGCCGGCGATCAGCGCGGCATACCAGTCCACCACGGCGCGTCGGGCATGGTGGAGAACGCTGGCCTCGACAGGCGCTTGCTGGAATCGGGCGCCGAACTGGCCCAGGGTTTCGCTGACATACATGGCGTGGATTTGTTGGGAGTGAGGGTGGCGGGCGGGGCCGGGTGGGGCTGGGTGGTGCAACGATGCAGGCTTTCACGATAGCGGTGCGCCGGCGCGATAGACATATCCTTTTGTCATGTCTTGAGGCGTGATTGGAAGAACTTGAGCGGCGGGCTGGAGCCAATGATCCAGGCCATCGTCAACCCGCTTTCCGATCACCATGGATTTCACCCTTTCCGAAGAACACCAGGCTTTCGCCGACAGCGTGGCCCGGTTCGCCCAGGACAAGCTGGCGGCCGGCGCACTGGAGCGTGCGCATTCCCCGCATTACCCCTGGGAGACTGCGAGCCTGCTGGCCGAGCAGGGCTTGCTGGGCATTGCCTTTCCCGAGGCCGACGGCGGGCAGGGCGGCTCGCTCATGCATGCCGTGCTTGCCATCGAGCAGGTGGCCCTGGTCTGCCCCAAGAGCGCCGACATCGTGCAGGCCGGCAACTTCGGCCCCATACGCACCTTCGTGGAGTACGCGGACGCCGCGCAGAAGGCGCGCTTCCTGCCGGATCTGCTGGCTGGAAAAAAGCTCATTTCTCTGGGCATGACCGAGCCCGATGCAGGCTCGGCCGTGACCGAGCTGAGGACCACGGCCACGCTGGAGGGCGATCACTATGTGATCAACGGCAGCAAGGTGTTCTCCACGCACAGCCCCGAAGCCGACCTGTTCCTGGTCTACGTGCGCTTCGGGCCGGGCGTGGACGGCATAGGCTCGGTGCTGGTGGAGCGCGGCACGCCCGGCGTCGAGGTCGGCCAGCCTTCGGCCTTCATGAATGGCGAGCAATGGGCGCAGCTGTATTTCGAGAACTGCCGCATTCCGCGCGAGAACGTGCTGCTGGGCGCGGGTGGATTCAAGAAGCAGATCTCGGGCTTCAACGTGGAGCGCCTGGGCAATGCCTCGCGCGCGCTGGCGCTGGGCCGGCATGCCTTCAACCTGGCGCGCGAGCACGCACGGGTACGCCGCCAGTTCGGACGCGAGCTGTGCGAGTTCCAGGGCCTGCAGTGGAAGTTCGCCGACATGTGGATGAAGCTGGAGCAGGCCCAGCTGCTGCTCTACAAGGCCGCGCTCGAGGGTGAGCATGGCCTGCCCAGCGCGCAAAGCACGGCCATGGCCAAGCTGGCCTGCAATCTGGCGGGCTGGGAGGTGTCCAACGAGGCCATGCAGGTCATGGGGGGCCTGGGCTTCAGCCAGGAGGCCCTGGTGGAGTACTGCGTGCGCCGCACGCGCGGCTGGATGATCGCCGGCGGCTCCATCGAAGTGCTCAGGAACCGCATCGCCGAGGGCGTCTTCGGGCGGACCTTCTCCCAGAAAGCCTCCCAGCCCGCACCCCGGCAGTAAGACCGGCACCACCCGGCACCACTACAAAAGGAGACAAGGAATGCATCGTCGTACATGGATGGCCGCGCTCGCGGCGGCAGCGGCAATGGGCTGCGCAGGCATGGCAGCGGCCTCGGAAAAATATCCGTCGCGGCCCGTGAAGATCATCGTGGGCTTTCAGGCCGGCGGACCCACGGACGTGGTGGCGCGCCTGGTGGCCAAGGCACTGCAGGACGAACTCAAGGGCGCCTTCATCGTGGAGAACAAGCCCGGTGCCACCAGCAACATCGCCTCGGAGACCGTGGCCGTGGCTGCGCCCGACGGCTATACGCTGCTGGTGGCTGCGGCGCCGCTGACCATGAACAGCTTTGTGTTTCCCAGGCAGAAGTTCGACCCGCTCAGGAGCTTCGAGCCCATCTCCAAGATCTCCTCGGCACCCGGCGTGCTGGCGGCCAGCCCCCAACTGCCCGTGCGCAGCTACAAGGAATTCGAGGCGCGGGCGCGGGCCCGGCCCGGTGCGCTCAGCTATGGCACCACGGGCGCGGGCGGCTCCCAGCACATGGCCACGCTGCGGCTGGAGCAGCTGGCCGGCCTGCAGATGCTGCATGTGCCCTATTCGGGCGGCTCCAGCGTGCTCACCGACCTGATAGCGGGCGTGGTCGATGTCGCGTTCATGACATCCACTGGCGCCATGCCCAACCTGGAAGCAGGCAAAGTGCGTCCGCTGGCCGTGGCCGGCCCCGTGCGCCTGCCGGGCCTGCCCGCCGTGCCCACGTTTGCCGAGCTGGGCCTGCCGGGCATGGTCTCCGATTCCTGGAACGGGCTGCTGGCGCCAGCGGGCACGCCCAAACCCATCGTCGACCGGCTGGCCGCCGCGGTGGCCAGGGCCGTGAAGTCCCGCGAGTTCAAGGAGGCCCTGGTCCCGCAGGGCGCGGTGCTGATTGGCAATTCGCCCGCCGAATTCAAGGCGCAGTTGCAGGCCGAGGTGGTCCACTGGTCCGAGCAGTTCAAGAAAGTCAAGATAGAGAAGTAAGCCGAACCATGAACGCCTCCACTTCCATTGCCGCCGCCGCTGTCTCCGGCGCCACGCAGTCCTCCCGCCGGTTCTTGCGCCAGGTCCTGCTGGAGCCTGCAAGCATCGCCCTGGTGGGTGCCTCCGACGACGTCGGCAAGACCGGCGGGCGGCCGCTGCAGTTCCTGCGGCGCGCGGGCTTTGCCGGCACCATCTACCCCATCAATCCACACCGCAGCCAGGTCCAGGGCGAGCCCGCCTGGCCCAGCCTGGCCGCCTTGCCCGAGGTGCCAGACCATGTCTTCGTGCTCTCGCCCACCGGGACCGTACTGGAGACCGTGCGCGAATGCGCGCGGCTGGGAGTGGGCGTGGTCACCATTTTGGCCAGCGGCTTTTCCGAGTCGGGCCCCCAAGGCGCGCAACGCGAGCAGCAGCTGCGGCAGATCGCGCGTTCCACGGGCCTGCGCATCCTGGGGCCCAGCAGCCTGGGCGTGGTCCATCCGCGCAACGGCCTGGTGCTCACGGCCAACGCGGCCTTTGCCGAGCCCGATGTGCCCAGCGGCAAGGTCTTCGTGGCATCGCACAGCGGCAGCATGATCGGCGCCCTGGTCTCGCGCGGCAAGGCGCGCGGCGTGGGGTTCGCGGGCCTGGTCTCTGTGGGCAGCGAGGTGGACCTGAGCGTGGGCGAGATCTGCGCGGCCACGCTGGACGATCCAGGCATAGAAGGCTATGTGCTGTTCCTGGAGAGCCTGCGCCATGGCGATGCGCTGCAGGCCTTTGCGCGCGAGGCCGCGTTGCGCGGCAAGCCCGTCATCGCCTACAAGCTGGGCCGCTCCAGCGCCGCTGCCGAGATGGCAGCCACGCACACGGGCGCGCTGGCGGGCGAGGACGATATCGCCGATGCCTTCCTCAAGGGCCTGGGCGTGGCGCGCGTGGACATGCTGGAGACGCTGTTCGAGGTGTTCCCGCTGGCGCGCAAGCTGCCCCTGGCCGGCGCCAGCCCTGCCTGTGGCCAGCGCGTGGCCGTGGTCACCACCACGGGCGGCGGTGCGGCCATGGTGGTGGACCAGCTGGGCCTGCGCGGCATCACCGTGCAGCCCGTGGCCGGCGAGACGCTGGCCCGCCTCAAGGAGGCCGGCATCCCCGGCAGCGCAGGCCGCGTGCTGGACCTGACCCTGGCCGGCACGCGCTACGAAGTGATGAAGAAGGCGCTGGACATCCTGCTGCAGGCCCCCGAGATCGACATGGTGGTGGCCGTCGTCGGCTCGTCCGCCCGCTATCAGCCGGACCTGGCGGTGCGTCCCATCATGGACAGCGCCGACCATGCCAAGCCCCTGGTGGCCATGCTCGTGCCCGACGCGCCGCAGGCCCTGGCCGCGCTGACCGAGGCACAGATTCCCTGCTTTCGCACGCCGGAGAGCTGCGCCGACGCCATTGCCAGCGTGCTGGCACGGCGCGTTCCGGGTCCGGTGGCCGCTGTCCCTGCGCTGCGGGGCGAGGGTCGTGCGCTCAGCGAGGCCCAGGCCTATGCGCTGTTCGACGCGCTGCAGATGCCGCATGCGCCCTTTGCCTGCCTGCCTTTGCAGGGGCCGGTCGGGGACCTGCCGTTTGACTACCCCGTGGTGGCCAAGCTGTGCTCGCCGGCCATTGCGCACAAGACCGAGGTCGGTGGCGTGGTGCTGGGCGTTGGCACGGCGCAGGAGCTGGACGGTGCCCTTGCCACCCTGCGCTCCAACCTGGCGCGCAATGCGCCGGGCACGGCCTGCGACCAGGCGCTGGTGCAGCCCCTGTGCAAGGGCCTGGCCGAGGTGCTGGTGGGCTACCGCATCGACCCCGATGCAGGCCCCGTCATCATGCTGGCCGCTGGCGGCATCTGGGCCGAGGTGCTGCGCGACCGCAGCATCCGCATGGCCCCCGTGTCCGTGGAAACCGCCCGGGAAATGGTCGCCGAGGTCCGGCTGCTGCAGACCGTCTCCGGCCTGCGCGGCAAGCCCCGGGGTGACCTGGAGGCGCTGGCACATGCCATCGCCGCCCTGTCCCGCCTCGCCCTGCGTCCCGAGCTGGGCGTGCTGGAGGCCGAGGCCAACCCGCTCATGGTCCTGCCCGAAGGGCAGGGCGTGGTGGCCGTCGATGCACTGGTGCTGCAGGCGTGCTGAACCCGCGCCACAGCCTCCTGCAGGCGCTGGACTCCACGGCGCGTCACCATGTGCTTGCCGCCACCTGGGGGGACGAGGGCGTGGACCTGCACTGGCGTGAATGGGGGCAGGGCCGCCCCCTGGTGCTGCTGCACGGCGGCCACGGGTCGTGGATGCACTGGGTGCGCAACATCGAAGCGCTGTCGCGCCAGTTCCGCGTGCTGGTGCCTGATCTGCCGGGCTTCGGTGATTCGCAGGACTTCGCACTGCCCGCCCATGACCCCGCACGCCTGCCGGCCCTGCTGCAATCGCTGGAGCAATGTCTGGACCTGCTGGTACCCGAGCAGGGCGTTCTCCTGGCGGGCTTTTCCTTCGGCGCAGCGATGGCAGCCCAGCTGGCAGCGCGCGTGCAGCGGGTGGAGCGCCTGGTGCTGCTGGGCACGGCCGGCCACGGCGGCAGGCGCCGCGAGATGGCCCCGCTGCTGGACTGGCGCGTGGACGACCTCGCCGCGCGCGAGGCCGCGTGGCGGCAGAACCTGGCGGCCTTCATGCTGTCGGGACCGGAGGCCGTGGATGCGCTGGCCCTGTGCGTGCATGGTCTGTCCTGCGAAGCCACGCGCTTTCGCAGCAAATCCATTTCGCGCGGCAGCGCGCTGCAGGCATTGCTGCAGGACTACCGGCGCCCCGTGCTGCTGGTCTGGGGCGAGGCCGACGTCACGGCCGAGCCCATGGAGGCCGCCGAATCCCTGGCGCAGGGACGCGCCGAGCGCGACTGGACCATCGTGCCGCGTGCCGGCCACTGGGTGCAGTACGAATGCGCACCGGAGGTGAACCTGCTCATGGCCCGCTGGCTGCAGGCGCAATCCTAGAATCCGCGCATGCATGGAAGAATCCCGCCGCTCAACCCCCTGAAGGTCTTCGAAGTGGTGGCGCGCACCCGCAATCTCACCCAGGCGGCGCGCGAGCTGCACATCAGCCAGTCCGCCGTGAGCAAGCAGCTGAACGTGCTGCAGACCTATCTGGGCGTGGAACTGTTCCGGCGCGAGCGCCACGGCATCAGCCTGACCCTGGCCGGCCAGCGCTATGGCGAGGCCGTGGCCCCTGCCTTCGAGGGCATTGGCCGCGCCACGGACGAGATCATGCGCAGCGGCTCCGACAACACGCTGCGCCTGCAGACCTACACCACCTTCGCCGCCAAGTGGCTGATTCCGCGGCTGCAGGACTTCAACGCCCGCCATGGCGACATCGCCGTGGTCATCACCAACTCGGTCAAGGACGTGGACTTCGATCGCGACCATGTGGACCTGGCCATACAGATGGGCCATGGCGCCTGGCAGGGCGTGGACACTGAATTCCTGTTCGAGGACGTGATCGAGCCCGTGTGCAGCCCCGCCTTCCTGCATGCCAATGCCCCCGAGATCGCCTATCCCCAGGCCCTGCTGCGCAAGCGGCTGCTGGTCTCGCACTACCGCAAGGCCGACTGGCAGACCTGGGCCCGGCTGTGCCGTTACGAGGACGAGATCGACGGCGTGGAGACCATGCGTTTCAGCAGCTCGGTGCTGACCTGGCAGGCCGCCGCCGATGGCCTGGGTATCGCCATTGGCCAGACCGCGCTGCTGGTCGACGACATCAACGGCGGCCGCTTGGTCGCGCCCTTCGGACTGCCTGTGCGCACCGGCGCCTCCTACTACCTGGTCACGCCCAGGCTGCAGCGCCAGTCGAGGAAGGTGCAACTGTTCAGCGACTGGCTCAAGGAGCAGATCTAGGCCGTGCACAGGCCACCGGCCTGGGCTGGCGCGTCCCCGCCAGCGCCAGGCCCGCGAACAGCATCAGCATCAGGCCGTAGGCATAGGTGACCGGCAACAGGCCGAAGCGCGCGGCGGCCATGCCCGCCGCGATGGCCGGCACGCTGAACGCCAGGTAGCTGGCGATGTAGATGGCCGAGATCAGGGCGCCGCGCTCGTGCGGCTCGGCCAGCGGGATCACGCTGCGCAGCGCGCCCTGGAAGCCCACGCCGAAGCCCGCGCCCGCCACCACCGAGGCGCCCAGCACCAGGGGCAGGCTTTGCAGATGGGCGCCGACCAGCAGCAGGGCCACCCCGGCCAGCAGTCCGCTGCCGCCGAACTGCAGCATGGCGCGCGGCGCGCGGCTGCGCAGCGTCCAGATGGCGGCGGCGGCGCTCAGCGTGTTGATGCACACGGCAAAGCTGGCGGCGACCTCCGAGCCCGTGACCGAGCGGATCATCGAAGGGCCCAGCGACAGGTAAAAGCCCCCCAGCGCCCACACCGTGATGCTCATGGGCAGCACGCGCATGAAGTCGGGCCGGGCCTGGCCCGGAATCCGCACGCGCGGGCGCATGGCGGCCAGTGCGCCGGGGCGGCGCGCGCCCGTCTCGGGCAGCACGGCCATGGCGGCGGCCACGGCCACGAAGATCAGCGCCATGAGCCAGAACACCAGGCCCAGCTGCTGGCGCCACAGCTGCGCGAACTCGCCCGCCACGACAATGCCCGCCGCCATGCCGACCATGGGCGCCATGGTGCTCACCAGCGTGCCGCGCTCGCGGTGCAGGTCCAGCAGCGCCGCGCCCATGGCCGCACTGGCCATGCCGGTGGCAAAGCCCTGCAGCACGCGCGCCAGCACCAGGGCCTGCACGTCGCCCGCGAGGGCGAACACCGCCAGCGAGACGATCTCCAGCACCAGCGCCGCCAGGATCACGGGCTTGCGGCCCAGGTGGTCCGACAGCGCGCCCGTGGTGAGCAGGGCCAGCAGCAGGCTCAGCGCATAGACCGCGAAGACCAGGGTCAGCATGCCGGAGGAAAAGCCCCAGTCCTGCTGGTAGAGCCGGTACAGCGGCGTGGGCGCGCTGGAGGCGGCGAAGAAGCTGCCCAGGCCGAAGGCCAGGACGGCCAGGCTGCGGCCGGGCCGGGCAGCGGGAGTGGAGTTGGATGGTTGCAGTACCGACATGGTTAAGAGCCCTGCTGCACAATTAATGCAAAGTTTTTGCGTTAGCGAATTCTGCGCTTGTGCGCTGCTAACGCAAATTTTTAGCTTTAATAACCATGAGCACGCAAGTCCCATCCCTTTCCAAAACAGGCGGTCCCGCCCGTCCCGGCGGACGCAGCGCGCGCATCCAGGCCACGGTCTACCAGACCGTCAAGGGCCTGTTGGAAACCATGCCGCGCGAGGAATTGAGCTTTCCGCTCATCGCCGCCCAGGCGGGCGTGACGCCGTCCACCCTCTACCGGCGCTGGGGCGACATACAGCAGTTGCTGGCCGATGTGGCCGTGGAAATCATCCGGCCCACGGCGCCGCCGCTGGACACGGGCACGCTGGAGGGCGACCTGCTGGCCTGGGCCGAGCAGTTCCTGGAGGAGTCGGCCTCGCCGCTGGGACGCACCATGCTGCGCGACATGGCCGCCGCAGCAGGCAACGAGCACACGCCCTGCGCCTGCGTGGAAATCCTGCGCGGGCAACTGGCGCAGATCGGCGAGCGCGCAGCGCGGCGTGGCGAGGCGATGCCCGCTGCGGACACCCTGATCGACGCGCTGGCCGCGCCCATCGTCTACCGCGTGCTGTTCGATCTGCCGCCGTCCCTGGAACACGTGCAGGCACGGGTGCGGGGCCTGCTGCAGGCTGAAACGGCCTAGCCCTTCAGCGCCCGCGCCAGCACCTCGAAGATCCGCGCATCCGAGCACTGCGCCACATTGAAGCGCAGGAAGTCGCCTGCGCTCTGCGACTGGCTGAAGGCATTGCCGGGCGCCAGCACCACGCCATCCTCCAGGCAGGTGCGTGCAAGCGCCGTGGCATCCATGCCCCCGGGCAACTGGCACCACAGGAACATGCCGGCCTGCGGCACCAGCCAGGGCTTCATGCCCAGGGCCTGCAGCCGCGCGGCCGTGCGTTCCATCTCCTGCGCCAGCCGCAGCCGCACGGACTCCATGTGCCTGCGGTAGCCGCTGTCGGTCAGCGTGCGCAGCACGATGTCGGCGGCCATGCGCCCGCCGCCGAAGTTGGTGGCGATCTTCAGGTCCGCCAGGTCCTGCGTCCAGTCGGGCCGCGCCGCGATGAAGCCGCAGCGCAGCGAGGCCGACACCGTCTTGGAGAAGCTGCCGATCTGGATCACGCGCGACAGGCCGTCGAAGGCCGCCAGCCGGGGCGCCGCATGGGTCTCCAGGTCGCAGAAGATGTCGTCCTCCACGATCACCAGGTCCGAGCTGTCGGCCAGCTTCAGGATGCGGTGCGCCACCAGTGGCGACAGCGTGGCGCCCGTCGGGTTGTGGATGGCCGAATTGGTGATGTACAGGCGTGGCGAATGTGCCTGCAGCGCGTCGGCGAACCGGGCCACGTCGGGCCCCTGCGGCGTGTAGGGCACGCTCACGGCCTGCACGCGGTGCGCCTTGAGCAGCGCATGGAAATTGAAATAGCAGGGGTCGTCGATCAGCACCGTATCGCCGGGCTCCAGCAGGAAACGGCAGACCAGGTCGATGGAGTGCGTGCCCGACTCCGTCAGCAGGATCTGCTCGGGCGAGGTCTCCAGCCCCATGGCGGCCATGCGCCGCGCCAGCAGGCGGCGCAGTGCCGGGTGGCCCAGCGGCGTTGCGTACTCCGTCAGCTCCAGCGTGCCCGAGCGCGCCAGGGAGCGCAGCGCGCGGCGCACGCCTTCCTCGTACAGCCATGAAGGAGGCAGCCAGCCGCAGCCCGGCTTGAGCGCGTGGGCATCTGCCTGCAGCGACTGGCGGGCCAGCCACAGGGGGTCGACCTCCCTGTCCACGCGCGGCCCGATACCGCCCAGCGCCAGCGGTGCCACCGGCCCCGCCACATAAAAGCCCGAGCCCGGGCGCGAGACGATCACCCCCTCGGCCGCCAGCCGCTCATAGGCCTCCACCACCGTGGACACCGACACCTGCATGGCCTGCGCCTGCGCGCGCACCGAGGGCAGGCGCGTGCCGGGCAGGTAGGTGCGCGCGGCGATGCGCGACTGGATCTCTTCCATCACCGCCTGGATGCGTGTGCCGCTGCGCATGGCTGCTCTTTCTTCTGTAGTGGTTTTGTGTGCATAACAGTTCTTTTGAATTGTATTGGACTGTCTATGGAAGATCCGGCCGTGCAATGGCCCACTTCCCGCTGCAAACCAAGGAGTTTTTTGATGGACAAGACAAGCAGCGGGTGGATCAACGGATTCATCGGCGTGGCGATCTTTGCGGGATCGCTGCCGGCCACCCGCGTGGCGGTCGCCGACCTGGACCCCACCTTCCTGACCTGTGCGCGCGCCAGCATCGCGGCATTGCTGGCCCTGGCCATGCTGCTGGCGCTGCGCCAGCCCCGGCCCGCGCGCGCCGACATGCCTTCGCTGGCGCTGAGCGCGCTGGGCGGCGTGGTGGGCTTTCCGCTGCTGACCGCGCTGGCGCTGCAGTACGTCACCTCGGCGCATTCCATCGTCTTCGTGGGCCTGCTGCCCCTGTCCACAGCGGTGTTTGCCGTGCTGCGCGGCGGCGAGCGCCCGCGCCCGGCGTTCTGGCTGTTCTCGCTGGCGGGCGCGGCCTTCGTGGCCGGCTATGCGGCCGTGGGCGGGGCCGGGGGCTCGCTGCGCGGCGACCTGCTGATGCTGGCCGCCATCATCGTCTGCGGCCTGGGCTATGCCGAGGGCGCGCGCCTGTCGCGCACGCTGGGCGGCTGGCAGGTCATCAGCTGGTCGCTGGTGCTGGCCCTGCCCGTCATGCTGCCGGCCGCCCTGCTCAGCATGCCGGCATCGCTGGCCGATGTGGGCCGGCCCGCATGGCTGGGCCTGGCCTATGTCTCGCTGTTCAGCATGCTCATCGGCTTTGTGTTCTGGTACCGGGGCCTGGCCCAGGGCGGCATTGCGGCCGTGGGCCAGATCCAGCTGCTGCAGCCCTTCATGGGCCTGGGCCTGGCGGCCCTGCTGCTGCACGAGCAGGTGAGCTGGGGCATGGTGCTGGTCACCATGGCGGCCGTGGTCTGCGTGGCCGGGGCCAAGAAGTACGCGCGCTGAGCCCGTCCGGCGTGGTGCGGGGCGTGGTGCGGGGGGAGCGATGCAGGGCGGTCAGCGCCCGGCCTCGCGCATCACCTGCTGCGCGAACTCTGTGGCCGAACCCTCGAACGGCTGGTTGCTGGCCGCCTCCAGCCGGCTGCGGATGGCCGGCGCGCGCAGCGCCTGGGCCACCGCAGCATTGATGCGCTGGGCCAGCTCTGGCGCCATCTGCGGCGGCGCGAACAGGCCGAACAGCGAATCCAGATTGGCCTGCGCATGGCCCAGCTGCGCCAGCGTGGGCACATCGGGCAGGGCCGCCAGCCGCTGCGGCGCACCCACGGCCAGGGCCTTGAGGCGGCCCGCGCGCAGCGCCTGCAGCTGCAGCGGCGCCACATTGGTGGACAGCAGCTCGAAATGCCCGGCCAGCGCATCGTTGAGCTGCTGGCCCCCGCCCTTGTAGGGCACATGCACGATGGGAATGCGCGTGGCCTGCTCTATGCGCTGCAGTACGGCGTGGCCCGTCGTGCCCTCGCCCGTGGTGGCCCAGCGTATGCCGCCGGGCATGCCGCGCGCCTCGGCCAGCATGCCTTCGAAATCTGCAGCCTTCAGCGCCGATGTTCCCACCAGCAGCATGGGCGTGCGCATCACGCCGGCCACGGGCGTCACGGAGGCTGAGGCCAGGCCCACGGCGGTGGCGGCGGCAAAGACCAGGGTGCGGCCGTCGGGCGCGCTGCGCGCCAGCAGCTCCAGCGCCACGGTGCCGCTGGTGCCGGGGCGGTTGTCCACGATCACGGCCGTGCCCCATTGCTGCGCCAGTTGCTCGGCCAGGGCGCGGGCCACCATGTCGCTGACACCGCCTGCGGGGTAGGCCACCACAATCCGCACGCTGGCGCCCGGCCAGGCGGGCCGGGCCGGCAGCGCCTGGGCGGGCCAGGCCAGCGCGCAGGCACCCGCCGCCAGCAGGGCGCGCCGGCCGGTATCGGTGCCTTGCGGTGCCCGCATGCCTCAGCCGCCCGGCGCCTGGTGACGCTGCGCCAGCTCGCGCGCCAGGGCGATGAAGGTGGCCGCGGGTCCTGCGCCGCCGGTTTCCGTGCCGGCCTCGCGGTGCACCAGGGTGAGCGGGGCGCTCAGCCGCACTGCGGGCTCGAAGGCGCGGTAGACCACCGCCTCGGGATGGGCGCCGCGCACCGAGGCCGGCACGATGGACAGGCCCACGCCCGCCGCCACCAGGTTCACATTGGTCATCATGCGTTCCACCTCGGCGGCCACCTCCACCTGTACCTTGTGGCGGGCGCACAGCGCCAGCAGGTTCGCGTACAGCCCCGGCGCGCCCGTGCGCCGCACAAGGATCAGGCGTTCGCCATCGAGCTGCCTGAGCGCCACGGGCCGCGATGCATCGCGCGCCAGCCTATGGTCCACGGGAATGGCCAGCAGCGCGGGCTCCTGCAGCAGCGTCTCGAACACCAGGCCTTCGGGCCGGGCCACCGGCACGCGCAGAAAGCCGCAGTGCATGCGCCCGGCCTGCACGGCCTCGGTGATCTCGGCGGCATTGTTCTCGCTCACATCCAGCGCAATGTCGGGATGGCGGCCACGGCACAGGCGCAGCACCTCGGGCGTGAAGGCATGGGCCGCCGCCGAGCTGGTGAAGCCCACATGGATGCGCCCGCGCTCGCCGCGCGCAAAGGCCTGCATGCGGTCGCGCATGGCGGTGAAGTCGGCCAGCAGCCGCGTGGCCTCGCCCTGCAGCTCCAGGCCCGCGTCGGTCAGGTCCACGCCCTTGGGGTGGCGCCGGAACAGGGCAATGCCCAGCTCCTCCTCCAGCGCGCGGATCTGCTGCGACAGCGGCGGCTGCTGCATGCCCAGCAGCTCGGCCGCGCGCGTGATGTGGCCGGTATCGGCCACGGCCAGGAAGTAACGGAGATGGCGCAGTTCCATATATGTGAAAAGTATCCAGCCGATATCCTAAAAATCTTTGAAATATTGGACAAGCCTCTACAGAATCCGATCCAGTCACCGATGCGACCGCTTGACGCGGCGCGGCAGGTGACTTCCAACAAGAAGCCAAGACAGGAGACAAGACATGCAAGCATCCGCGTATTTCCCCCTGCGCCCCGCCAGCGCCTCGCTGCTGGCCGCGCTCGCCCTGGCCGGCTGCGGCGGCGGCTCGGCCGTGCTGCACGGGCCGGTCACCTCCATCGAGACCGCTCCCAAGAGCACGGCCTGCCCCGCCGAGATTCCTGCGGGCGTCAGCTGCTGGGCCGGGCAGGACTCCAAGGGCGCCTACTACCTGATCGCCAAGCCCGCGCAGTGGAACGGCACCCTGGTGCTGCACGCCCACGGCGGCCCGGACCTGGCCGCGCCCACCGCCGACCGTGCGGCCGAAGACCTGGTGCGCTGGTCCATCATGGTGCGCGCAGGCTATGCCTGGGCCGGCTCCACCTACCGCCAGGGCGGCGTGGAAGTGCGCGCCGCCGCCGAGGACACCGAGCGCCTGCGCGGCATCTTCCGCCAGCATGTGGCCAAGCCACAGCGCACCATCCTGCACGGCCAGTCCTGGGGTGCGGGCGTGGCGGCCAAGGGCGCGGAAATGTTCAACGAGCAGACCGTGGGCGAGCGCCCCTACGACGGCGTGCTGCTGACCAGCGGCGTGCTGGGCGGCGGCACCCATGCCTATGACTTCCGCACCGATCTGCGCGTGGTCTACCAGTACCTGTGCGGCAACCACCCGCGCCCCAATGAGCCGCAGTACGCGCTCAACCTGGGCCTGCCCGCAGATGCCAAGATGCGCCAGGCCGACGTGGCCCTGCGCGTGAACGAATGCCTGGCGCTGGACAAGCCCGCCGCCCAGCGCACGGCCGCGCAGCAGGCGAAGATCGACACCATCACCAAGGTCATCAAGATCCCCGAAAGCGCCATCCAGTCGCACATGAACTGGGGCACCATGCACTTCCAGGACATCTCGGCCAAGCGCACGGGCGGCGCCAGCCCCTTCGGCAACGAGGGTGCGGTCTATGCCGGCTCGGCCGACGATGCCGCGCTCAATGCCGGCGTGCTGCGCTACCGCGCCGACCCTGCGGCCTACCGCAAGTTCGCCGATGACACCGACCCCGTGGGCAGGATTGGCGTGCCGGTCCTCTCGGCCAAGTGGATCAGCGACCCTACGGCCTTCGTGGAGCTGGATGCGCGGTTTCGTGCGGTGATGCAGCAGGGCGGCAGCGGGGACCGGCTGGTGCAGACCTTCACGCGGCAGGGGACGCACAGCTATATCAGCGATGCGACCTATCCCACCTTGATGACTGCGTTGATGCAGTGGGTGGAGGCGGGGGTGAAGCCGACTGCTGCGGGGATTGCTGCTGCTTGTGTGGGGAATGAGGCCAAGTTTGGGGTGGGGTGCAGTTTTGATGCGGCTTATGTGCCGGCTGCGTTGGGGGCTCGGGTGCCTGAGAGGGCGCGGCCTTCTTTGCAGTGAGCTGGTTTTTTCCCTGCAACGGGTTAGTTTTTGACCCTGCCGGGTGGTGGTTTTTCGAGGCCGGGTCTCGGCCCGGCAGCCGACCTACCTTTCTTTGATTCGTCACCGGTACGCCGGCCGAAGAAAGGTAGGCAAAAGAAAGACGACCCGGATGTCCGCGACCCCTTCGCTGCGCTGCGGGGCAACCTGCGTCGGGCCGCCTGCGGGGTTCGCCGCAGAACTCACTGCGCGCTGCGCGCTACGTTCAAACATCACGGCGAGTCAGATCACGAAGCAAGCCTGTCCTCCGGCAGGCTTGCAACCCCGCAACCGCCACGACGCAGGCGCTGACATACGGGGAGCTTGCTCGGGCCTTCGCTGCGCTCGGCCTGGTTTCTTGATACGCAGCCGTTAAACTTGCGGCAGGCCGAAAGGCTTGGTGTGTCGTAACACCAATACAGAGGTGCGGCCCCCACCTTGAAGGGGGCTTTGTCATGTCCAGATTCCTGGGGCAGATGCGTCATCGTGCGTCCGTCTCAAACGGTTTTGGACGGGATGGGCTTACCCGCAAGGATGGCCGCACGTCTGTATACGTGTTACGAACATCCCGTCCACCCGTTGCCCGTCGTACGGTGGCGTGTGGTTCTCTTGATTCATACAGGAACCAAGACATGCACCCTCTCACCGCCGCACAGGCGTCTTCTCCCCAACCACCTTTTCTTCCCACTTGGCGGCAGGCCATGCACGCCTCGCTGGGCCTGGTGCACAGCACGCTGCAGCAGTTGATTGAACTGATGGTCGACGATCCCGACAGGGACGACAGCGAAGTCGATGTGGACTGCGCCGTGGAGCTGGCGCTGGAGCACATCAAGCGCATGAGTGTCCAGCAGCATGCGGACCGCTATGCCTTCGAGGTGGAGTGGATCAAGGCAACGGCGGCGCTGCGGCTGGCGCAGGGCGCTTTCGGGCGGCCTCAGTCACGCTTTGGCCTGCGGCTCAAGGATGCCATCCAGCAGTTGGAGATGCTGCCGGAGCTGGTGGAGTTCGTGGACCAGGACGACGGCGAGTGAACTGTGCGGCGTGCCCGTATCTCTGTGAGAAACTGGCCCGCCGAACACCCCCTTGCCTTCACCCATGGAACTGCGCCAGCTGCGCTACTTTGTCGATATCGCCAAGACCGAGCACCTGACGACATCGGCCAGAAACCTCTATGTCACGCAGTCCACGCTCTCGCATGGGCTGCGCCAGCTGGAGGAGGAGCTGGGCATGGCGCTGTTCGAGCGCATTGGCCGGGGGCTGAAGCTGTCGCAGGCCGGCGTGGTGTTCCGCAACTATGCGGAGCGTGCGCTGCATGAGGTGGAGGCCGGGCGGATGGCGCTGGCCGACCTCAGCGAGCTGCAGACCGGCACGCTGACCATCGGTGTGATTCCCACCTTCCTCAACACCCTGGTCGCCCCGGCCGTGGCGGCTTTCATGCGCGCCTATCCCAAGGTCAACGTGGTGGTGATCGAGCTGCTGGCCCCGCCCGTGGAGCAGGGATTGCTGGACGGCAGCCTGGACCTGGGCGTGAGCTTTCACCCGCCCCAGCGCGCCGAGCTGGACGCGCTGCCGCTGTTCGACGAACGCATGATGCTGCTGGTCAACCCATCGCACCCACTGGCCGGGCGCCGCACGCTGTCCGTCAAGTCGCTGACCGGCGTGCCCCTGGCCCTGCTGCCGCGCACGTTCTACACGCGCAGCCTGATCGAGGACGGGCTGCGCACCGCAGGCGTCACGCCCTTGCTGCGCGCGGAAATGGGCTCGGTGGAATCGCTGATCGCGCTGTGCCGCTGGGGCGACATGGCCACCATCGTCCCCGAACGCGCCGCCCAGCAGGCCACGGACATGGTGGCCATCCACCTGGTCGCCCCCCAGCTCATCCGCACGGCAGGCCTGCTGTGGCGTCGCGGTGCGAGCTACAGCGCAGCGGCACGCGAGTTCGCGGCGCAGCTGGCACCCGCCACGCGAACCAGCCTGGGCCGCTGAAACAAGAACTCAGAGGGTCGAGCGCGGCACCGGCTCTTTGGACCGGAGTGAACGCCCGGCAACAGAGCCGTAACACCGTCGCTCAGCGTGTGGGCCGACTGCCATTTGGGCGGTTTGAACCGGTGGTTTCTGTGTGATTGCCATGCACTTCCAGCATCGATTTCGGAAGTCGCCCGTTTCCTGAAGAATGGAAATTGTCCATTGCGCAGTGGCCTCCCTCAACCCTCCGATTTCAAGGAAGTTCCATGCCTGCAACCACTCAAGAAAAGCAAGACTATGTCAATGTCATCAACGCCATCTGGGGCGTTGGCGTCATCCCACAGAACACCATCGACAACATCAATGACGATGTGATCGAAAAAGTCGATGTGGCGCTTACATCGATCCGTGAATGCTCCAAGGCGATGATTGGCATCGATGCGGTGTTCTCGATCTTCTACGGCACGACGTACAGTTCGTGGAAGGCCCTGCTGGCCGCCGCCCGCGAGGAAGTGTCCAAGACGGGGGCCGACTGGATTGACGTCCTGCTCGGCTCTTCGCGCTACAAGATCTGCGTCAATACGGCCAAGGCCGCCAATCGCACGCATGTCCAGAACGCGCTGATCGAAGCATCGATGATGTAAAGGCTTGGCGGTAGATCGCCGTGCCGGATCGAGCGGGCTCCATCGTGGAGCCCGCTTTTTTTACATGGGCCCCTTCAAAAAGCCCTTGTCCTTCATCTCCCGGATTTCCTGGTCCATCCCTCGGCTATCCCGATCCAGAATTTGCTGAACCCTTTCGGCTCCTCTGCCATAGAAGCGGCAAAAGCCCGGCCGCTGTGCGGCATCCACCTTGGGCGCGTTGGCCTTGAGCGTGGCGTAGTCCTTTTCCTGGGCCTTGATGTAGTCGTCCGGTATGGAGCCGTTGGCTTTGAGAGTGCCGCCCAGCTTTTCCATCTTCTGCATGGCATCCACGCATTCAGGGGGCAGCGGCTCGGCACGGGGCGCACAGGCCTGCATGGTGGTTGCGATCAGAGCGAGGGCAAAGAGATGGACACGCATGGGAGAAATGTAGCAGCCCTGTCCGTGCAGGCATCACCGCCGAACACCGGCCTTGGCAGGACGTTCGTCGCACGCGCTGCGGGTCGCATGGCTTCGTCTGGCTTCCTGGGGCCTGCACCCTGGCATGGCAAGGGAAGGCCGGGTCGCCACCTGTCACACCCCTGTAAACCCCCACCACCACACTCCCCCCCTTCACCACCCCCACAAAAACCACATGCCGCTGAGCAAACTCCCCACATTGCAATCCCTGCTCCTGTCCCGCCGCCTGGCGCTGAGCGTCCTGGCCAGCGCCGCGCTGGTGGCCGCCTGCGGTGGCAGCGACAGCAACGACAGCACGACGCCCCCGGTGGCCAGCCAGCCCGCGACGGCCACGCTGGCCGTGCTGGAGACCACGGATCTGCACTTCAATGTGCGCAGCTATGACTATTTCAAGCTGGCCGAGGATGCCTCCTACGGCTTCGAGCGCACGGCCACGCTGGTGCGTGCGGCGCGCAAGGAGTTTGCCAATACGCTGCTGGTGGACAACGGCGACACCATTCAGGGCACGGCCCTGGCCGATTACGAGGCCGAGGTGGCCAAGATCCCCTGCACGCAGCAGCTGTCCATGTACAAGGCCATGGGCGCGCTGGGCTTTGATGCGGGCACGCTGGGCAACCATGAGTTCAACTACGGCCTGCCCTTCCTGAACCAGGTGCTGGGCGGCGGCCTGGACGTGGACGGCGTGGACAAGGCGCTCAAGTGCGCGGGCAACGGCTTTCCCATGGCGCTGTCGAATGTCTACAGCAGCAAGACCAAGCAGCCGCTGGTGCAGCCCTACGTGATTCTGGAGCGCAAGATCGCGGCCAAGGACAAGGATGGCAAGGCGGTGGAGCTGCCCATCAAGATCGGCGTGATCGGCTTCACCACGCCGGGCATCATGAACTGGGACAAGCGCTATCTGGAGGGCAAGCTCTACACCGAAGGCGCCGTGGAGTCCGCCCAGAAGTACCTGCCCGAGATGCGCGCCAAGGGCGCCGATGTGGTGGTGGCCATGCTGCACGGCGGCCTGGATGGCGCGGCCTACTCGCCGACGATGGAGAACCCCGGCCTGCACCTGAGCAAGGTGGCCGGCATCGACGCCATGGTCATGGGCCACCAGCACAGCGTGTTCCCGGATGCGGCGGCCACGCCGGCCTTCACGCAGGCGGGCGTGGACAACAAGGCGGGCACCATCAACGGCGTGCAGTCGGTGATGGCCAGTTCCTGGGGCAAGGCGCTGGGCGTGATCCAGCTGGCGCTCAAGTGGGACGGCAAGCAGTGGAGCGTGGACAAGAGCGCGGGCAAGAGCGAGCTGCGCAATATCCAGACCGGCAAGGACGCCGCAGGCAAGGCCACCTACGTGGCCGTGGACCCGACGGTGGCGCCGCTGATCGAGAGCCAGCACCAGGCCGCCATCCAGTACGTGAAGACGCCCATTGGCAGCACGGACTTCCGCATGAGCACGCTGTTCGCCGATGTGGGCGACCCGGGCGCCATCCAGATCGTCAACCAGGCGCAGCGCGACTATGTGGCCGACTATGTGAAGGCCAGCCTGCCGCAGTACGCGCAGCTGCCCGTGCTGTCGGTGAGCGCGCCGTTCAAGTCGGGCTTCCAGGGCGGCGCCGACTACACCGACGTGGCCGTGGGCCCGCTGGCCATCTACAACGCGGCCGACCTGTACCTGTACCCCAACACCGTGTATGCGGTGAAGGTGAATGGCGCCGACATCAAGGACTGGCTGGAGGCCGCTGCCAAGCGCTTCAACCAGATCGATCCGGCCAAGACGGGGGAGCAGCAGCTGATCAGCACCTTCCCGGGCTACAACTTCGACATGTTCACCACGGCCGATGTGCAGTACGAGATCGACGTGACCCAGCCCGTGGGTAGCCGCATCAAGAACCTGCAGTACCTGGGCAAGGCCATCGACCCGGCGCAGGAGTTCGTGATCGCCACGAACAACTACCGCGCCACCAGCGGCAAGAGCTTCATCGCCAAGCTCGACGGCTCCAGCGCCATCTGGGCCTCGCCGGATGCCAACCGCGACGTGGTGATCGGCTACGTGCGCAAGAAGGGCAGCATTACGCGCGCTGCCAATGGCGCGGCCAAGAGCTGGCGCTTCACCAAGGTGGCCACCTCGGCCAACGTGGTGTTCAGCTCCGGCGCCAACGCGCTGCCGGTGGCGCAGGCGGCGGGCCTGGCCAACATCTCGCTGGTGGCCGCCGATGACGGCTCGGGCAAGGGCACGTCCAAGTACCGCCTGGATCTGTCGAAGTAAGTTCCGGCAGGCAAGCAACAAAAAAGCCCCGTGCATCTGGCACGGGGCTTTTTTGCTTGTGCCGAACGGGCTTCAGCGCGCAGGCGGCATCTCGAACACCAGGCAGGTGGTCGTGGCATGGGCGTAGAGCGTGCCGTCGGGGCCGACCAGGCGCGCCTCGGCCGTGGCCAGCTGGCGGCCGCAGTGCAGCACGCGGCCTTCGGCGCGCACGCGCGGCACGCGCGGGGTCAGTGCCTTGACCAGGTTCACCCCCAGCTCGGCCGTGGTGTAGCCCCGGCCCGGCGGCATGCAGGTGTGGACGGCGCAGCCCAGCGCCGAGTCCAGCAAGGTGGCGAACCAGCCGCCGTGCACCGTGCCCATGGGGTTGAGGTGGTTGGCGCCGGGGCGGCCCTGGAAGACGGCGTTGCCTTCGCCCACGGAAATCAGCATGAAGTCCAGCGTGCGTGCAATGGGCGGGTAGGGCAGTTCGCCGCGCAGCATGGCCTGCATCAGCTCCAGCCCGCTGCGGCCTGCGACCTGGTCGGGGCGCGACACGCCTGCGCCGGGGCCGGCGTCCAGCCGGAGGGTGACCGCCTGTTCCTCGTCCAGCCAGGCTTGCAGGGCAGGGGAGATGGCGCCGGAGGTTGTGTTGCGGGCGGCCTGCTCCGGGGAGTGGGTGCGGGTGTCCATGGAATGTCTCTCTTTCATTGGGAAAAATGCGGGCGCCAGGCTGTCTGGGATGGCGGCGTGGATATTATTGTATCTACAACAGTTGTATATGCAATAATCTGCGCCATGCCAGTGAATCCAGACATCCTCGCCGTGCCCCAGGGCTGCACCAACCACCGCGTGCGCCAGCTCATGCGCAGCGTGGGCCAGGTGTATGACGCCCATCTGAACGAGACGGGGCTGCGCATCACGCAGTACTCGCTGCTCAGCCACGTGCTGGCCGCCAGTCCGGTGCGGCCCTCGGACCTGGCGCGGCGCATGCGCATGGACGCCTCGACGCTGACGCGCAACCTCAAGCCGCTGATCGACGCCGGCTGGGTGCGCATGGGCCAGGGCGAGGACCAGCGCAGCCGCCTGGTGCACATCACCGACGCGGGCCAGGCCAAGCGCGAAGAGGCCAAGCAAAGCTGGAAGACTGCACAGAACGAGCTCAACGCCCGCGTGGGCCTGGAGCGCGTGGCGGCCCTGCATGCGCTGATCGACGAATGCCTGGTGCTGCTCGATGGCGGCGATGGCGATGGCGCTGGTGGTGGCGCTGGCGATGGCAACGCTGCAGACGGCCCGCAGGCGTAGGCCCTACCGAATTCCCAACCCCCGAAGAGACTCCCATGCTCTCCAACTCCACGGCGCGCTGGCTGCAGCGGCGCGGCATCCACTACGGCTGGCTGGTCGCGGCCATCACTTTCCTCACCATGCTGACCATGTCGGCCGCGCTGGGCCTGCCGGGCGCCATGCTGCAGCCGCTGTCGCGCGAGTTCGGCTGGAGTACGGAGCAGATATCGAGCAGCCTGGCGCTGCGCTTTGCGCTGTTCGGCCTGCTGGGGCCGTTTGCGGCGGTGATGATGGAGCGCTTCGGACTGCGTGCCGTGATGTGCATGGGCCTGGCCCTGGTGGGCGGCGCCATGGCGATGGTGACGCAGGCCACGCAGCTGTGGCATCTGTTTTTGCTGTGGAGCCTGCTGCTGGGCATGGGCACGGGCCTGACGGCGCTGGTGCTGGGCGCCGTGGTGGCCAACCGCTGGTTTGCGGCGCGGCGCGGCCTGGTCATCGGCGTGCTCACGGCCAGTGCGGCCACGGGGCAGCTGGCCTTCCTGCCTCTGGCCGCCTGGATGATCGAGCACTGGGGCTGGCGCTCGGCCACGGTGCCGGTGTTCGTGGCCAGCGCCTTGATTGCCGTGCTGGCCCTGCTGTTCGTGCGGGACCGGCCTTCGGACCTGGGCCTGGCGCCCTTTGGCGGCGATGCCTCGGCCCCGCCGCCACCGGCCATGGCCATGAACTTCGGCACGCCCTTCAAGGTGCTGGCCGAGGCCGCGCGCAACCGCACCTTCTGGCTGCTGGCGGGCACCTTCTTCATCTGCGGCCTGTCCACCAACGGCCTGGTGCAGACGCACTTCATCTCGCTGTGCGGCGACAACGGCATGGGCGCGGTGCCCGCCGCGTCGGTGCTGGCCATGATGGGGGCCTTCGACTTCGTGGGCACCGTGCTGTCGGGCTGGCTGTCGGACCGCTACGACAACCGCAAGCTGCTGTTCTGGTACTACGGGCTGCGCGGCCTGTCGCTGTTCTGGCTGCCGCATTCGGAGTTCACCTTCTACGGCCTGGGCCTGTTCGCCATGTTCTACGGGCTGGACTGGATCGCCACAGTGCCGCCCACGGTCAAGCTCACGGCCCAGCATTTCGGGCCGCAGAAGGTGGGGCTGGTGTTCGGCTGGATCTTCGCGGCCCACCAGCTGGGCGCGGCCACCGCTGCCTGGGGCGCGGGCCTGACGCGCACGTTGCTGCTGACCTATACGCCCGCGCTGTATGCGGCCGGCCTGGCCTGCCTGGTGGCGGCGGTGATGGCGCTGGTGATAGGGCGGGCGCGCAAGGCGGCGGCGGTGGCCGCGGCCTGAAGACCCTGCGCGTCGTCAGTACAGCTGGCGCCTGCCCGGCTGCAGCAGGACGACCAGGGCGCCCGCGCCACCTTCGGCCGGGCGGGCCTGCACAAAGGCCAGCACTTCCTTTTTCTGCACCAGCCAGCGCAGCACGCGGCCCTTGAGCACGGGGGTCTTGCCGGGCGAGCCCAGGCCCTTGCCGTGCACCACGCGCACGCAGCGTATGCCGGTGCGGTGCGACAGGCGGATGAACTGGCCCAGCGCCTCGCGCGCCTCGTCCACGCGCAGGCCGTGCAGGTCCAGCTGGCGCTGGATGCTCCACTGCCCGGCGCGCAGCTTGTGCGTCACGTCCAGGCCGATGCCGGGGCGCCGGAAGCTGAGCTGGTCGTCGGTGTCCAGCAGGGTGCTGACGTCGAACTCGTCGCTCATGGCCTCCTGCAGCACGCGCTGCTCGTCCAGCTCCAGCTGCAGGGGCAGCGGCTCGGGGGGCTCGGGGGCGTGGAGGTGGCGGGCGTGCGCGGACTTGAGCGCATGCACCGGGCCCACGGTGTTCTCGAACAGCTTTTGCTCGGCCAGGAGGCGGCGCGCCGCCTCGGCGCGCTGCTGCTGGAGCAGGGCCTCTTGGGCGGCGGCTTCGGCCAGTGCGCGGCGCACTGGCGCGAGGTCCTGCAGGCTGGTGGCTTTCAAAGTCATGGTGACGCCGGTTGTACCGCAATTTCGGCACCCCGGCGGCCATGGCGGGCCCAGCCGGGAGCCGGGGTCCTACAGCATCCCCTGGCCCGCCATGGACAGCGAGGCACCGGGCGCCACGATCACATGGTCCAGCACCTGGATGTCCACCAGGCGCAAGGCGGCCTGCAGGTTCTGCGTGACCGCCTTGTCGGCGGCGCTGGCCTGGACCTGTCCGCTGGGATGGTTGTGGGCCAGGATGACGGCGCCCGCATGGTGGTGCAGGGCGCGCAGAACCACCTCCCGGGGGTAGACGCTGGTGCGCGTGAGCGTACCCCGGAACATTTCTTCCAGTGCGATCAGCCGGTGCTGGCCGTCCAGGAAGAGCACGGCGAACACCTCATGCTGGCGCGCCGCCAGGTGCAGCTGCAGGTAGCGCGCCACGGCCTCGGGCGAGGCCAGGGCCGGGCGCTCGCGCAGTTGCTCGGCCATGGCGCGGCGCGCCAGTTCGAGCACGGCCAGGAGTTGCGCGCACTTGGAAGGCCCCAGCCCCTTGATGGCCTTCAGGTCGGCGTGCCCGGCCTGCAGCAGCCCGGACAGGCCGGCCCGGCCGGGCAGCTGCAGCAGTTCCTGGGCCAGCTGCAGCACGCCCTTGCCGGCCATGCCGGTGCGCAGCACGATGGCCAGCAGTTCGATATCGGAAAGCGCCGAGGGGCCGCGCGCCGCGAGCTTTTCGCGCGGCTGGGCCTGGGCAGGCAGGTCTTTGAGAGCCATGGTTCAGCCAGGTGGGGGGCGCCGCAGGGACACCGTTGCACGGGGCGTGGGGGCATGGATGTTTTTCTACAATACGGGCCAGTTTATCGGGACTTCCATGACCTCTAGCGCTTCTTCCTCGGCCCTCCCCACGGTCCAGACCGGCTCGTTCCTCACGCTGCACTACCGCCTGTCCGGGCCTGCAGGCGATGTGATCAACACCTTCAACGACAAGCCCGCCACGCTGTCCCTGGGCGCGGGCGAGCTGTCGCCCGCCGTCGAGCAGCGCCTGCTGGGCCTGGCCGAAGGCACGCGCACCACGTTCGAGATGCCGGCCGGCGAAGCCTTCGGCGAGCGCAACGGCGACATGATGCAGTGGGTGGCGCGCAAGCTGATGAACGAGCTGGGCGACCCGCACGAGCAGTACGCGCCCGGCGACGTGGTGCAGTTCCCCACGCCCGACGGCCTGGGCAGCTACGCGGGCGCCGTGGTGCAGGTGCGCGAGGACGGCGCCGTGCTGTTCGACTTCAACCACCCGCTGGCGGGCCAGCCGGTGACGTTCGAAGTGCAGATCATCGGGGTGCTCTGAGGTGCTGGATTCGACCTCGCCCCAGGAAATCCTGCTGGCCGAGCCCCGGGGCTTCTGTGCCGGCGTGGACCGCGCCATCGAGATCGTGGAGCGTGCGCTGGCCAAGTTCGGCGCGCCCATCTACGTGCGCCACGAGATCGTGCACAACACCTTCGTGGTCAACGATCTCAAGGCCAAGGGAGCGATCTTCATCGAGGAGCTGGACGACGTGCCGCCCGGCTCCACCCTGGTGTTCAGCGCCCACGGCGTGAGCCGGGCGGTGCAGGAAGAGGCGCGGCGGCGCGGTTTCTCCATCTTCGACGCCACCTGCCCGCTGGTGACCAAGGTGCATGTGGAAGTGGCCAAGCTCGCCAAGGAAGGCTACGAGTTCCTGATGATCGGCCACAAGGGGCATCCCGAGGTCGAGGGCACCATGGGCCAGCTGTCCGAGGGCATCCACCTGGTCGAGGACGAGGCCGATGTGGCCCGTGTCACCCCCCGCCAGACCGAGAAGCTGGCCGTGGTCACGCAGACCACGCTGTCGGTGGACGATGCCGCCGGCATCACGGCGGCCATCCGCGCGCGCTTTCCGCAGGTGCGCGAGCCCAAGCAGCAGGACATCTGCTATGCCACGCAAAACCGCCAGGACGCCGTCAAGGTGCTGGCGCCGCAGGTGGATGTGCTCATCGTGGTGGGCAGTCCCACCAGTTCCAACAGCAACCGGCTGCGCGAGCTGGCCGCGCGCCTGGGAACGCCCGCCTACATGGTGGACAACGCGGGCGAGCTGTGCGAGGAATGGTTTGCCAATGCCGGGCGCGTGGGCCTGACGGCCGGGGCCTCCGCACCCGAAGTGCTGGTGGACGAGGTCATCCAGCGCCTGCGCCAGCTGGGCGCGCTGTCGGTGCGCAAGATGGATGGCATCGAGGAGACCGTGAAGTTCCCGCTGCCCAAGGGCCTGAAGATCGACGCGGCCACGGGCCTGGAGATCTCCGTGGGCAAGCAGCCCGAGACGGGCGGCTGAGCCGCAGGCGCAGCGGACATTGGCCAAAAAGCAAACGGGCGCCTGGCGCCCGTTTTGCATGGTGAGGTCGAAAGCCTCAGCTCCACAGATCCAGCGGCGGATCGGAGGCCACGGCGCGCAGGATGTCGGTGCGGCTGATGAAGCCGGCCAGCAGGCCCTGCTCATCGGTCACGGGCAGGCCCGGCAGGCCGGTCTCCAGCAGCACGCCGGCCACGCGGCGCAGGTCGGTGGTGGTGGCCACCGTGGGAATGGGGGAGATCATGACCTCGTTCACGGGCCGGCGCGCCAGGGCAATGGCGTCCTTGATCGCACCGGGCTCGGGCAGCAGGTCCAGCGGCGCCATATCGGCACGCAGCAGCAGCCCGACCACGCGGCCACCGGCATCCAGCACGGGGGCCTGGGCCACGCCATGCTCGGCCAGCACGCGCCAGGCGTCGTTGACACCGGCCTCGGGCGATACCGTCACGGCCTCGTGGCTCATCACGTCGGCCACGGTCTGCAGGGGCTGGCGTGGCTGGCTGGGGCCTTTTTCCGTGGAAAGGTAGGCATCGACCGCTCCGCGCAGCCGCGGAGCGGGCTCCGGCGCGGCGGCAGGCTGGCCCGCGAGGTCGGCCAGGATGGCGGGGAACGAGGCGGCGGCGTCGCCCGCCATCACATCGGCCGAGCGTGTGCGCAGGGCCTGCGGGCGTTGTACGCGGCGCACGGGCGCCACTTGGCCCAGCCGCTCGGCGGGACCGCGAAACATCTGTCCGTTGGGACCGAAGACAAAAAACATGGGAGCTCCCGGGTGCGCAAACCGCTGTGGGCGGCATATCGGAAGTATCGGCGCTGGCGCGGGATTTCTGTAGCGGCAAGACCCCCAACGCCCAGGGGCGGGCGCTGCCATGGCGATACCGCCTAAAATTGCCGGCTATGCTCGATATCCTTCTTCTTCGCAAAGACCTTGACTCGGCCGTCGCACGGCTGGAGACCCGCAAAAAGCCCCAGGCCTTCCTGAATGTGGAGGCCTTCCAGTCCCTGGAAGCAGAGCGCAAGTCCCTGCAGACACGGACCGAGGAGCTGCAGTCCAAGCGCAACCAGCTGTCCAAGCAGATCGGCATGCTGATGGGCAAGGGCGAGAAGGACGCTGCCGAGGCCGCCAAGGCCGAAGTCGGCAGCCTCAAGACCGAGCTGGACCAGTCGGCCACGCGCCTGGAGCAGATTCAGGGCGAGCTGCAGACCATGCTGCTGGCCGTGCCCAACCTGCCGCACGACAGCGTGCCCGTCGGTGCGGACGAAAGCGGCAATGTGGAGGCGCGCCGCTGGGGCACGCCCAAGACCTTTGATTTCGAGGTCAAGGACCATGTGGACGTGGGCCAGCCGCTGGGACTGGACTTCGACATGGGCGTCAAGCTGTCGGGCTCGCGCTTCACCGTGATGAAGGGCCCCATCGCCCGCCTGCACCGCGCCCTGGCGCAGTTCATGATCGACCTGCAGACCGACTCGCATGGCTACACCGAGTGCTATGTGCCCTACGCCGTCAATGCCGACTCGCTCAAGGGCACGGGCCAGTTGCCCAAGTTCGAGGGCGACCTGTTCGCCGCCAAGAAGGGCGGCCAGGACGGCGAGCCGGTGCCCGACAACGCGGCGCTCTACCTGATTCCCACGGCCGAGGTGCCGCTGACCAACTTCGTGCGCGACGTGGTCGTGGCCGAGGACCAGCTGCCCATCAAGCTCACGGCCCACAGCCCCTGCTTCCGTTCCGAGGCCGGCAGCTATGGCCGCGACACGCGCGGCATGATCCGCCAGCACCAGTTCGACAAGGTCGAGATGGTGCAGATCGTGCATCCGGAAAAGAGCTACGAGGCGCTGGAAGAAATGACGGGCCACGCCGAGGCCGTGCTGCAGAAGCTGGGCCTGCCCTACCGCGTGATGAGCCTGTGCACGGGCGACATGGGCTTTGGCGCGGCCAAGACCTATGACCTGGAAGTCTGGCTGCCTGCGCAGAACACCTACCGCGAGATCAGCTCGGTCTCCAACTGCGAGGCCTTCCAGGCCCGCCGCCTGCAGGCACGCTTCAAGAACGCCCAGGGCAAGAACGAGCTGGTGCACACGCTCAACGGTTCCGGCCTGGCCGTGGGCCGCACGCTGGTGGCTGTGCTGGAGAACTACCAGAACGCCGACGGCTCGGTGACCATCCCCGAGGCGCTGCGCCCGTACATGGGTGGACAGACTTTGCTGAAGGCCTGAATTTTTAGGCTATAATTTCAGCTTCGACGCTGCGGAGAGGTGGCAGAGTGGTCGATTGTACCTGACTCGAAATCAGGCGTACGTGCGAACGTACCGAGGGTTCGAATCCCTCCCTCTCCGCCAAGATGCAAGACGCTTGAGTGCTATCAAAACAATAGTCTCAAGCGGCTTTTTTGCGCTCTGTGGTGGGGGTTTTTTGCCCTATCTTTTTGATGGCCAAGTCGAGTCGTTTTACCGCTAGGTGGGCATAGCGCGCACTGCTGCGCTGATCCTTATGCCCTAGCACCGCGCCGACCGTGTAGAGGTCGATGTCGTTGTTGATCATCTCCGACGCCGCGGAGTGCCGCAGATCGTGGAAGTGCAGATCATTGTGTCCCAATGCCCGGGCGGCTTCCCTGAAGTACGACTGCACTGTGATCTTTGCAGGCTTGCGCGACGTGTTGTGCGCTGCCGTCCAGACTCGGGGGTGAATTGGGACGATGCGCGGCTCCCCGTTCTTCGTATCGTCCAAGTGCCACCGACCACCCTCCACCCGGGCGGATAGGATCTCCCCCAGTCGCATCCCGCTGTAGAACGCTATGCGGATTACGCGCCGCACCTTGCGGTTTCTGATTTTGCGCGCGATCTTGAGCATCTCGCGGCGGTCGATGTAGACCCGCCGTTCGTTGCGCACCTGGGGCGTGATCACCCGGGCGCCAGGGTCGGCAGTGCCGAACCCATGGTACTTCCATGCGTAGCGGCACGCTGCCACCAAATAGCGGATGCGCGCCCGGATCGTGGCCGGTGCCATTTCTTTGCCGTACCGTGACTTGCCAGACTTCTGGACCACGGCGCGGCACACTTCAGCTAAGGCACTGATGGGCTTTCCATTGAATGCCCAGTGGATCTGATGGATCTCGCGTGCGGCATTCTTCCCCTGTTTTAATAGTGGCGCCCTCTCAGCGACGTAGAGAGCGATGGCGTCAGTGATCAGTCTGTCCTCTGAACCAACGCCATTCGCGGCCGCGTAGATCCGCGCTGACTCTTTGCGCTCGAACTCGTCGGCTTGAGCCGAAGTCCAAGCTTTAGGAAGGCGCTTTCGTATGCGGATACGCCCGCCGTTGACGATGCGGTCAAATTCAAAGACGTACGTACCACGCGATTTATCACGGACGATCGGCATTGTTGCTTGTACTCCAGGATGTCTGTTTCATCGAAATTCACGTTACGGCCGATTCGGTAGCACGGGATTGGACCACCAGGGGCCGCGAGCCCGTACACCTTGCGGGGGCTGACCCCCAGCAGCACGGCGGCTTGTTGAGCGGAGATTTGCATTCAGTCCTCCATAAAAAAGCCCCGACTAGCGGGGCTGGGGTTGTTGGGGCGATGCCTTGACTTCTCGGATTTCCGTGCAGCTCATGCGTCCCCCGGAGGCTGTGGCAGTGACATCCAGTGTGTAAAGCTGTTGTCTCCCCAGGACGCACCAGATTCGACAGCGTCGTTTGCGCGCGCGATGCCGTGCGGCGTGAATGGGTCGAATACATCATCTGGCCAGCTCCATTCCGCGTCACCGAAATCATCTTCGTGCCATCGCGCGATGACTAGCGGGTCTGCCGTCCAGCTCTCTCCAGCCTTGGCTGGCGCGCGCCAGAGCATGATCCATGTTCCATCCTTGGGAGCTGTCTCAATCGGTTTCCATGCAATGACTGGTCCTTCGGCGCTCAGCGGCAGCGGCTTGCGCGCCTCCAGCTCTGCCCGCCGATTCCAGGCCGCAAGGGCGCTGTCGCGATCCTGGCCCACGAGAGAGACCGTATGCGCCCGGCCGTCCTCAGAGAGCGTGCAGCGGTGCATTACGGCGACGCTCGTCGGCTGCCTGTACTTCAGGCGAGGGTATGGCTTGCTTCCCTCTTGAACAATAGTTTCCCCGCCTCCGCAGAACGGGCAGGGCAGCAGGTGGGGTGTTGGTGCTGTGGTCACGGGGTCTGTCCTTTCTGCTGCGCCTGGGCGCGCTGCTTGTCGATGATTGCGTCCCACTCGCCGGCACGGCCACGAATGTCTATGCGCTCGCCACCGCTGGTGACGTGGTTGGTGGTGGCCTTGAGCCAGCGGTAGCGCTCGGCATCCATGGCGTCAGGGGAGCGCATCCAGACGATGAAGACGGCCAGGCCGCCGCCGAGGACTCCCAGGCCCATGGCGATCAGGTAGTTGAGGTCCATGTGTCAGCTCTCCTTGTGCGCTGCGGGGCGCGGTGGGGTGGTTCGGCAGTTCCAGGCCTCGACGGCAGCATCGCGCGTGGGTGCGGGACGCGCTTGGCGAACTTCGCAGCCGAGGCATTCCGCGAAATAGCCAGAGCGCCTGTTGCTGATGCGCTTGAAGAACACTCGGCAATTGCCACCGCAGAATGGACAGGTAAGCGCCTCCAGTGGCGCGCAGTCAGCCATGGTCGTGCTCCCCCTTGGCTGCTGCCTGGGCTGCGAGAGCGGCGCGCAGGGCTTCGCGCGGGGTGTTGCCGCTGGCGATGGGGTGCGCCTCCGCTTCATCGTTGAAGATCTCAGCGTCCCATGGACCCTCGAACTCGGGCACGAGCGCGATGCGGTGCCGCTGCATGGCATCCAGCAGCGCCGTGTCGTCGCTGGCATCCACTGCAGGCGCAGCAGGTGCTGCCATGCCAAGCAGCATGGTCCACGCGCGCTCGTAGTCGTCCCAGGCCTGCTGGTTGTACGTGCCTGCTGACTCGCGGCAGGAGCCGAGATGCGTGCGCATGCGTTGGAGGAACTGGGCGAGGCGTTGGGCCTCGGCGGGCGCAGCAGGTGCCTGGGGCGCTGCTGCAAGCGCGGCGCGAGCCAGCAGGGCAGCAGGGCGCTGCAATTCGTACTGGCCTCGGTAGTTCCATCCATGCAGGAAAAAGCCGAAGAAGTTGCTGGAGTCGCCTGCAGTCCAGCCTTTGGTGCCGACCTCTTCTCGGATCTGATCCCACGCCCATCTGCTGGCTTGGTCTTCCGTCATGAGCGTGACAGGGGCTGCAGGCGCTTCCAGGGCGGGCGCTGCCTGGGCGGTGGGCGCGGCAGCCATAGAGTGGAATGCAAAGGCGCCATCAAGGAACGCTCCCGCAAACTTGCGTGCCATGTTCTGGCACTCGACCTCTCGGCCGACATAGAGCTGCTGCGCGCCGTCTCCTGCAACGACCGCGTGGCTCCAAAGCATGCTTGCGTGAGATGGCACGACTTTGTAACGCGCGAGCGCCATGGCATCCATTTGCTCATGCGGGTATTCGCCCCGGGGCGCCACAGCGGCAGGAGCTGCCGGCTCCTCGATCTGGGCCAGGCACTTCGAGTTGCGCGCCGCGGCAAACACGTCTCGGCCGTAGGCCAGCAGTGCTGCGCGATCTGCGCCCGTCACGAAGTTCAGGGAGTGGGGCGACATCAGCGACGTCAGGTGCAGGTCGTCGCCGGGCTGGATCTTGGTTGCTGTCATGAGGCTTCCTCTACGCGCCATAGCGCTTTGGTGGTGTTGATGACGTGGCCTGCGCGCTGCAGCAGCGGGCACTGGGAAGAGTTGGAATTCACGGGATGAAGAAACAGGAAAGCCCTCGCGGCATACCGGGAGGGGAGGTATCAGGACAGCGCCCATGCGCTGTGCTCATGCCTCTGGGATCAGGGTTTCGTGAAAGTGCGCCTCGTGGTCATCACCTGCTCTTCGGTGCAATTCACGTCATAGGCTTCATTCATCCACGGGATGGAGTCGGGGTCGCTGTGCTTTCCACCGCCGTAGTAGTGGGTCCAGCCCACCCAGGATCCGTCTGGCATCTGCTTGGCGACCGCTTCGGTCTCGTAGTTGCGCGATCCAGGTGCGCTGAGGCCTGTTTCCTCGCCGGTGCTGCGGAGCTCATTGCGCGCGTCTTGCAGCATTCCGTCCCGGTCGTGCTCTTCGTAGAGTGCGTCCACGTTCTCGGCGGTGATCGCTGCATCAGCGTCGAGGGTGATGTCTTTCCACTTGGCGGCAAGCAGCAAGATTGCGTGCTTCAACTTCTGTTCGGGGGTCATGGTGGTCCTCGGTGGTTGTGATGGGAGCGAGGTCAGGCGGCGGAGATCAGGAACGGCGCGCGGTCCTTGCCGTTGATCCAGTTCGGGGGCTTGCCCCGGCCGGTCCAGGTGGCTCCGGTGGCGGGGTTGCGGTACTTCGGCACGCCCACACTGCCTGCCTTTGCCTTCGCGGTGGGGAAGACATCGGCAGCGGTCAGGCCGTGCTCTGCGATCAGCGCGCGGGCCGCGGCGATGCCCTCGGCTTTGTGCTCGGCCTGGGCCTGGGCGATCTGGGCGTCGAGTTCGGCCTTGCGGGCCAGCAGGGTCTTGTAGTCGGTCATGGGTTTCCTTTCTTGGCGCGGGCGCCGTGGTTGATGTCAGGCGCTGGCGTGTGGCCTGCGGTCTTTCCTCGGGATGCTCTGCTCGGGCGCGTAAATCTCGATCGTGTTGAACAAAGCTCCGCAGCATTTGCACTTGCGGGTTCTGCGTTGCATGATCGCGGCCCCGTCGCCCGGCCGTGTTTCCGTGACTTGGGTGTCAGCGCCGCATTCGACGCATTTGGGCTTGTTGCTCATGGCCTGGTCTCCATCGGAATCAGCCCAGCCCATGGAGACGTCGCCACGCCTGCGCGCCGCTTCCGTTGCGCGGCCCAGCGGGCACGGTTGGCGCGGTAGTTGCGCTGGTTCGCGGCCTTGCGGTGCGCCTCATCGAACGCCGGTCGCTCCGCGTCCTTGCCTGGCGCTGCCGCGTAGATCGGTGTCTCGCGGCCCTTGCGCCCGACCTGCAGCTGCCAGCGACTGATGCGGAAGAACTTGCCAGGGTGGTTGGCCCTGGCGTTCGTGAGAGACGCATTCACCTTGCCGCGTGGCAGGCCGGTGGCCTCGGCTATCTCCAGCGCGCTCATGGGGCCGAGCTCGCGCAGGGCGTGGGTTATGGCATCGCGCACGACAGGTGGGGATGGCATGCTTCCTCCTTTTCTCTCATGCGGTCGTCTTAGCCAGCGCGGCGCGCAGCTGGTCTTCGTACTGGCCTGCCAAGGCGGCGAAGGCCATCAGGTCGTCCTGCAGCTTCTGGATGGCGTCCTCGTCGCGCGTGATGCGGTGGATGACAAGATGCTGCAGGTCGGGGCACCAGAGCACTAGGTCCACCCACTGCCGGCCCAGCAGCCAGAGATAGCCAAGGCACTGGTCCATGTAGGCGGAAAGGTCGCCGTCGGCCATGGCGGTGAACAGCGTGTCGCTGCTGACCATGGTCTTGATCTCCAGCACGCCGTCGTCATCGATCAGGCCGTCAGGGCTCAGGCCGAACAGGCCGTCCTCGGTCTCGAAGAACCCAACTTCTTCCACCAGATGGCCGGTGCGCCCTTCGTACATAGCACGCGCGACGGGTTCCTGCTCGTTGCCAGCGCGCATTGCTGCGTTCTGGAACTTCGACGGAGCGTGGCCACCAACGCGCTCCCGGGCCACGTCGCGGGCATAGTCCAGCGCCGCCTTGCTCGGCCGGCCGTCTTTCAGCTTGTCGCGCGCAGTGCGGAAGTTGCTGCCGGTGATGTGTGCGCGGCGCGCGGCCAGCCAGTCCGGTGTGCCCTGTTCAAGATTGATCCACGGCATTCTTGTCCTCCACGTCGGTTACGTTCTTCGCGGTCTCCGCGCGGATGCGCGCCAGGTGAGCCCTGTAGGCGTCCTTCAGTTCGTTATGGGCGCTCAGGTCATTGGCAAGCCTGCCGTTCTGCTCTGCCCAATAGGCCTTCAGTTCTTCAATGGTCTTGGTCTGGCGCAGTCCTTCGATGATGGGCTGCGGGTCAATGGCAGCCGAGCGCGCCGGTTGCGCTGTGGCCAGGCCCTCACCGCCCTCGGTATTGAGGTGGTGGATGGCTTGGTCGAGGCGGTCCGACTTGGGCCAATACTTGTAGGCCCGCTTGACCACGGTTTTCTTGGCCATCTCACCGTAGTCGGTGTCCCAGGGCGACGACTTGCCCGCCTTCACGGACTCGGAGCGGTTCTTGATAGCGTCGATCTCCTCGCGGCTCATGCAGTCCGTGAGGTAGTCTCCGCTGGGCGTCTTGACCACCACATACGCGCCCACCAACTCTCCGCGCTCGCGACTGAATGGGTTGTAGGAGTGCGTGGGTGGCCGGTCGAAGCCATTCAGCGTGAAGGCGTCGCTGGCGTAGACCAGATCCGCCTGAGCCCACAGGATGGAGCCGGCCTGCACGGCCAGGTCGATCAGCCCCATGTAGCTGATGTCCAGGCAGATCTTTCCCTTGCGCGGCACCAGATAGGCCTGCTTCTTGGCCGGGTTCAGGCTGATCCCGATGGCCGCGATGTTGGTCACCGCGTTCACCACGGACTGGCGGTCGTTGGCGGCCAACTTGGCGATGTAGTCACCTGCCGTCAGCACCTGAATGGCGAAGCCGGCCTCGCGCTCGAAGTTGATCGAGCGGTCCACGAGCACGCTGTGGAAGCTGTCTTCCGCGCCGTAGACGAAGTTGGAGATGGTTTGGATGGCGCTCATGATGATCTCGCGCTCAGAAGGCGCCGGAGTTGATGAGGTGCGCGGCGGCCAATCCGAACGCCACTGCGTTGAATGCCAGCCATGCGAAGGCGTAGAAGATGGTGCTCATGCGCGGCCCTCCTGCTTCTTGATGAAGGCCATCACATCGCCACGCATCACGCGCCCCTCGTACTGGTACTTCTTCCTGCTGGGCCAGTAGTCGAGGCGCCTGCCTGCAACCATTCGGGACCAGTGGTAGTCCGTGTGGATGCTCCAGCCGCCGTCGTTGTCCTCGTTGGCCTGCTTCATGAAGCGCGCGCGGTCTTCATCGAACTTCGATTTCTTGTGCTCCTTGAGGGCATCCCAGATTTCGTCTCGCTCGCTCATGGCTTCGCTCCTTTCACCAGGGCCAGGGCGGATCGGATTTGATCAGCCGCCCTAACTTGGGCGCTGTGCCTGGATGCCCCACCGTCCTTTGCGGAAGATACTGGGACCATCCCAGAATCGACGGCTGCCTGTATCGCCGCCAGCAGCGCATCCCGCTGCTCAACCAGCTGGCGCGGCGTCAGGCCGGTTTCGTGGTGGACCGTGCCGGCCTCGGCGATTAGCGCGGCATTGGCTCGTTGTGGCAAGTCCCAGTGGGGCATGCCGGGGTTCACGCCGATTTGGGCAACGAGGCCCCAGCCTGGAGCCCGAATGCGGAGAGTGGACTCCCACGGCCCGCCAAGGCCCGAGACAGCCCAAGGCCCAGGCGTCGGCTTGATTGCTTCGCTCATGACGGCTCCTTCATCTTGAGTACGACGAGCAGGGCATCCTTGATCTCGTCGCGCGATGCTTTGGGGTACAGCTTCAATGCATCCCTGATGAGTGGCTCTGCCCTGGTGTAGCCGCCATCACGCGCCATGCGGAACACGTCCATCTTGAGAGTGGCCTGCTCTGTCTCTGTGAGCTTGCTCATGACGGCTCCCTGGTCAGCAGTGCTGTGATTGCTTCCTGTGCTGCGCGGGCGGCTTCCTCGGTTGCGTAGATACGCCCCAGCTTCTGCAGGTTGGCGCCAGGGTCGAGGGTTGCTTCACCGAACCAGCGGAAGGCATCGCCGTGGTCTGTGATGTAGTACCCCGGGCCGCTCATCACAGGCGCCTCTATCTCACGGTCGCCGACAAGGATGGTCTTGGGCTTGAGCCGGAATGGGTAGTCACCCCGAGGTTCGGCAATGTGCCTCAGGAGCCCCTCAAGACTCAGGTCGTGCCAATCTTTGGCGAACTGAACCTGCACAGTCTCCCCATCTGCGATCCAGCGCAGTACTTTCGCGTGCGGGTGCTCTTTCTTCATCTCATCTCTCCTTGAGGCAGACCAAGCTGCCGTTTTCAAAAACAGGGGTGAGGCCCTCGCAGGCCCGGGCTGCGGCGCGCGCGACGCGCTGCTCCTGTGGCGTGGGCTGGGGCTCCTGTGCGCCGGCATCAGCGCAGCCGGTGAGGGCCAGCAGGACCAGGACGACCACCACCATCAGCAGCCAGCCGCCTGGCACGCCATCGGCTTCTGGCTCGTAGACAGGCCCAGGCCGCGAGCACTCGCGCAGGTAGCGGGCATCGGGGTCTGGGTTGAAGGGCTCTGCCGGGGTCACTCGTTGCATTGCTGTGGCTCCTTCGGTGCGGTGTTCACGTTGGCGCGGCAAAACGGGCAGAAGGGCAGCTCCATGCTGAACTTCCCTTTCATCAGAGCCATGCGCTCGCGACGCTTGCCAGTGGTGCGGTTCTTCAGCGTCTGGTGTTCGATGAAGCCTTCGGCCCAGGCAGTCTTCGCCGCTTCGCAGAACTCCACTTCGCCGCAGCGATCCTTCTTGCATTTGTCGGCCATGGTGTGTCCTCAAATGGCATCAGCGCTGAACTCCAGCGCCTGGGGTTGGGTTGCGAGCGCGGCGCGCACCAGCTCGGGCGGCATCGGCTCGGAGAATTGGCGCTGCAGCGCGGCTTCGAGAGTTGCGCAGCGTTCCTCCAGCTCCATCAGCCGGAACTCGGCCAGGGCAGGGTGTTTGGCGACGGTTGCGGCGTCAGGCAGCATTGCGTGCCTCCTGCATGTCGCGGCGGGCGCACTGTGTTGCGAAGTCGCGCAGCCAGTCGTCAATGGCGCTGCAGATGGCCATGTAGTGGCCAGCGGCTGCGATCTTCTTTGCCGTGGAGAACGGAGCCTTGTGCAGCGCCTCTTCCACGAACTCCGGTGCGAACGGAGGGCCGTAGTGCTCCCGGGTGTAGGCATCAAGAGCAGCGTCCTCGGCGTCGTACTCGCTTTCGCGCGCGGCCAGAGCATCGGCGTCTCGGCTGGCGAGGCATGGGATACGTTCGTTCATTGCGGCACCTCCCAATTGGCCACGTCATCCAGTTCCTTGATGCGCTTCTTGATCGTCTTGAGCGTCGCGTTTTCGCGGCCGATGCAGAGCTGCGCGAGGCGGTGCTTCTTGGCCCACATCGTCGTTTGGCGCACGCCCCACGCACCCTGTTCGGCAATGCTCTTGCGCATGCGGTCGCGCAGTTGACCTTGCAACAGGTCGCGCTTCTGGTTTGCTACCTGAACCTTCTCTTGATCTGTTGGCATGAAGCCTCCTTGCGGCCCGCAGGCCATGAAAAAAGGCCCTGCATTGCAGAGCCTGTGTAAAGAGCCGCGTGGTGCGCGCCACGTCGCTTGCGATCAATCCGACGCGCGCGGCTGAAAAGAGAGCCGTGTTCGCGCTTCAATCCCAGCATCCGACTTGCTGGGCGGTGGGAAGCGCGCGGCTGGAAAAGTTGATGGTGGCCGGTTGCTTGTCTGGCTTGGTGTCCTTACGTTTGCAGCGGGAGCCTATTGCTCGGAGGATTTGCCATCGAGCCCGCTATTCCGCGCACCATAGAGTCATAGCTTGTCGAACCAGTCCAGTAACTGGCACTCGTAGCGCATCGCAACTGCGCGTCACCATCACATCTACCCACGACAGAACGGCCGTTCTATCCCGAGGGACTCATGGGCAGATGTGATGGGCCCTAGGCTTGCCAGGGCGGGGGATCAGGCGTCGATGCCGCCGTGCAAATCAAGCTCTGCCTGCAGAACTTCGACCGGGACGTATCCGTAGACGGTTCTGGTTGGCTTCTCTGATTCCTCGGCGAACTCCATCAACGCATCCGATGGACGATCGCTCGGGAAGCCTGCCTCCATTTCACGCCACGGCCCTTGGTTGTCGCGAGGTGTGCAATACAGGCCACGGCCAGCCTGGATCGAAATGGAGAATCCATCCTTGCAATTGATGCGCGGGAACGGGCCAAGCACTCCTGGGAAGACTTCTTCCCGGTGTGCTTCCATGTACTCAGCGAGGTTCATCTCTCATCTCCTTGGTGTGCCCCGGCTACGAGCCGGGGGAGGGGGTCAGGCTGCGGCTGGCGCGCGCTTCGTTACGGTCACGTCGTAGGTCTCGCCGCCGCCGACGATCTCGTATGCGCCGCCCTTGGACTGCGCGTATTCGATGGTCAGTCGATGGAAGTCCTGGGTCACGTCATGGCGCAGGGTTGCAGATTTGTAGTTGCCGCTACCAAGGTCGGTTACGCGGCCGGCGTATACGGTGCCCGTGAGGGGCGACAGCATCACGCGGAATTCAGTCTTTGCTTTCGCCATGTCTTCTCCTGTTGAAAAACCAAAGGCGCCGCAACGGGTCATGGCGCCTTTGGTTCTGCCCCTGTGCGCCAGGGGCGGGCGGTCAGGCGGACGCCTTCGGGGCGATGCTGAACTCCTGGCCATCCAGGTAGTAGTAGGTCTTGTCGTGGCGGTTGTATTCGCACTTCAGTGTGGCAACGTAGACCACATCGCCAACCATGAACTCCTGCTCATAGACATCATTTCCACAGTTGTAGGCGCCTTGGCAGTCATCGAACGCGCGGTTCGCCAGGACCTCCTCCAGAGCCTCGGCATCTTCCAAAGATGGGAAGACGTTGTTCTCGGCTGCCTGGTCGAACTCGTCGTAGGCCTGCTTCGCAGCCTCCAGGGCCTTCTGGGCGGCGTTGATTTCAGCCTTCAAGGTCTCGCGTGTCTGTGTGCTCATGAGTCACTCCGTGGTGGTTGAAAAAACGAAGCGCACTCGGCGAATGCGCTTTGTTTTGCCCAGATGTCGCTCTGGGCCGCGCCGGTTTCCCGGTCTCACGCTGTGGCTTCACTGATTGCGTTGAGGGGTCGCCACTCCCAAGTACCCGGTGCCTGATGGTTCCATGCCCGGTAACTCGCCTTTCGCATGTCCGCGAGACTGCGCGGCCAGGTGGTGGCCGGGTCTGCCGGCTCAGGTGTGTCGCATGTGCTCTCCTTCGCAGCGCGGGGCTGCTGGTGTTTCGCCGGATGTCCGCGCCGGCTCGCGAGTGCTTTTTTGATCTACCCCAGCTGGGGCCTAGGTCGCAGGTGTTGGTTCGTGCGCTCGCTGTCTTTTCGCTTTCGCTTCTGCCGACAGATCACAGGGGCAGGGCCTTGCGGCCTGTTCATCCTTCCTTGAGGGCTACAGAGAGATGCGGGCCGGACGGCAATTCCCGGCTATGACACTGTCTGACGTGCCTCGCAAGCCATGCTCCCGCGCTTTCGCGCCGTCTTGGGCATGGACTGATTGCCCTCCCGAGGTCATCAACCCTCGCGTTTCGACTGTGGTGCACCCCCGTTACCTTTGGTGCGTCCGCATCTCTCTGTAGCCCTCTGTTGTTAAAGACCAGTCAGCGCCCGGCCGATCCCGTGACACCCTCCGCAGCCGCCCTGGGGCGTTTGTTGCTGCGATGGGTGTATTGAACCACGGTTCAAATTGAAAGTCAACGTAGGTTCAAAAAAAGTTCAAGTTCTCGTACACTGTCAACCATCGAACAGACGCAAAAAAGCCCGCATGGGGCGGGCTAGGAGGTTGTGATGAACTACATGCTCAGCATCGAGCGACTAGAGGATGACGGCTACATGGTCTACGTGATGGCACATGGCCTAGCCATACCGCTGACTGATGTGAAGTGGCGCACGCAGGCTGCTGCGGTCTACGAGGCCACGCGGTGCATTGATGCTGGCCTGCAGTGATCAGCCTGGCAACTCAACAACAGGTGTTGCGCTGGATGTGGTCTTCACAAGGTTGATCGCGTGCATGCAGTCCGCTTTGTGAACGTAGCTCTCGCCGCTGGCAATGATCTCCCCATTGGAGGCCCTGAGGCGCCAACGCCACTCGGTAGGGCTGGAGAGAAGGCCGGCCATCTTGGATGGATAGATTTCAAACTTCATGAGTCCTCCTATGAAAACACACATTGAAAACTGGAAAGCCCAGACGCCCTATGCAGTGGAGTTCCATCACAACGGAGCCCGCTGGGCACTCACTATTCACGCAGTTGATGACGCAGATGCAGAGGCCAAGGTGCGCAGCCTGAGGGAGTCTGCTGTGCTGCTGGGTGGGCCTGTCGAAGAGGTCTCCATCCACAACGACGGACGGTAGCCCCCATACACCCTGTCACCAGCAGTTGGTCTGCACCGTCCCCATGACGTTGCGCGATGTGCAGTTGACCTGCGGCCTCAGTGGCGCGATGGGTTGCGGCTTGGGCTGGGCTGCCTGGAGTAGCATCAGGCCATTGTTGATGGCATTGTCACGGGCCATACGCTCCTGAGCTTCGGCCATTCGTCGCTGGGCTTCCGCTTGTCGCTCCGAGTCCTCGCGAGCAGATTTTAGTAGGGACTCAGCTGCCGCCTGTTGCCGCTGCCGGGCCTGAGCCTCTATTGCTTGTTGAGCTTCTTGGGCCTCTGTTTTTGCCATGGCCTGCTGCAGGTCGCTGAGAGCCTTGATCTGGGCTGCGTGGAACTCGTTCCAGGTTTTGAACTGACCAGAGGCGCCGGCAACCAGGGGCTCAAGTTGGACCCTTGCCAGGACCATGAAGCCATCGGTATCGATGTTGGCCATGCATTTCTCCCAAGTCTTTGCAGATTCCTTGAGGCCGCTCTTCTGCTGCTTGGTTATTGGGCTATCGTCGGTCCGCGCGTCAACGCCGAATCTGTTCCGCTGGAGCTTTCCTATGACACTGGCCTGGGGCTCTGCCAAGATGCATCGGGAGAACTCGGCGCTATCCTCTTGGAAAGTTTTCCCCTCTGCATGCGCAGTCATGGTTGCAGCCACAGTGACGGCTACGAAGATTGCTTTCTTGATCATGTGGCACCTCTCTATTCTGGAACCCACTTGCCTATGACAACGCCGCAGATCGTGGCGTCCCCGTTTATCTCGATGAACTTTGGTCGCCAGTCGGGGTTGATGGCCCGCAAGAACTTTCGGCCGTCCTCTTCAAGGTATTGCTTGAACGTCGCCTGATCCTGGGCTTCGAGTCGAACGACTACCCGATCTCCTGGCTGCGCTGATCTGCCTGGATCGACAAAGATGATGTTTCCCGGCTCGTATGAAGGATGTACGCCGGGATTGCTCATGCTCTCGCCTTCTACCGTCAGCGCGAATGTGTGTGGACCGTGCTTTGCAGGGCAGGGTATCCATTCAGATGCATCCCCTGGTTGGAAGTTATCCACAATTTCCGACCAGTTGCCCGCCTGGACAGAAGAGATCAGCGGCACCTTGCCTAAGGTGTCGTCATCTTCGTCAGTGCCGTCCATTTCCCTCGGTCCAACGCCTGTCGCAAGCCATGCGGGGTTCAGCCTGAACAGCTTCGCCGCCTTGATGTTGTTCTGTGAACTGAAGCTGCCGCCTTCCTTCACTTTCCTGACTGCCTGATAGCTGATCTTCATGGCGTCAGCCAGCTGCTGGATCTTCCAGCCGCGAGCCTCTAGCTCAGGAAGTAGCCGCTCCCAATAAGTATCAACCATGGTTGCAATTTTGCCGGTCCGTGCTTGAACCTGGGTTGACAAGTGAGCTTGAACCGTGGTTCAATTCGGCATGCTCAAGCAAAAAGCCATTGAACTGCTGGGCGGCACTCTGACCGCCACTGCCGATGCCATCGGCATCTCCTACCAGGCCGTAGTCAAGTGGCCTGAGTCTCTTCCACCGCGTATCGCTGACCGTGTGATTGCCGCATGCGTTCGGTCTGGCGTGTCTGTGCCAAAGGACGTTTTGAACGCCGACGGCAAGGAACAGCAACCCACCTCCCGCTAACCCAACAACAAAGAACCCGAGCCTCCTATGTACGCCGATCCCAAACGCATCCGCAGCAACCGTGTCCCCGTCTATCTCGATGACTACATCTACGAGCGCCTGACTCGTCTGGTGGAGATCCAAGGTGGCGAGAAATCCGTGGTCAGCCGCGATGCATTTGAGCGCGGGCTGGAGTTGCTGGAGAAGGAATTGCATGCCCAGGAGTGTGCTCAGGGTGCCGGCAACAAGCGAGACGTAGGTTCCTGCCTTGCGTAGCCCTTTTGAGGCACTGCACATGTCACGCAAACCACCCCAACCCAACCACGTTGCAGAGCTGACTGATGTCCAGCTGAAGCTGGCCAAGCGCATTGCAGCAAGGACAGGCAGGACCTTGGAACAGGTCATTGCAGCAGCTATCGGCCGTGGCGCATCTGCTGCCTACACGGACGTTCTGACAGGCCGCGCGCCTGCTCGGAACCCCAGCTGATTTTTTAAAGCACTCAAATAACACGGAGCAGACATGCGCGACTACGGAATGGTGTCTCCCAGGTTCTGGATCGGCGAAACAGGCAAGGCTCTGCGTGGCAATGCTGATGCTCAGGTCCTTGCCTTGTATCTGGTGACGAGCCCGCACGCCAACATGATCGGCGTGTTTCATTGCCCTGTTTTGTACATGGCGCATGACACCGGTTTGAGCATGGAAGGAGCATCGAAGGCCCTTCAATGCCTCATCAAAGCAGGGTATTGCACCTATGACGAAGCCAACGAGACGGTGTTTGTGCACCGGATGGCTGCTTATCAAATTGGTGAAGCTCTGGCACCCGCTGACAAGCGCTGCAAGGGTGTTGAACGTGAGTGGCTGAACATCGCTTCCCACAGCTTGCAGGCTGCATTCTTTGCTATGTATTCAGATGTCTACCACCTGGAAAAACAGAGCAAAAAGACCAGCCCCTCAGAAGCCCCTTCCAAGGCCCATGCAAGCCAGGAACAGGAACAGGAACAGGAACATGTAGAAGCTCCTTCTGCGAAGTCGCCACGCGGCACCGCCTTGGCGGCGGACTGGACCCTTCCTGATGACTGGAAAACCTGGGCAGAGAAGGAACGCCCGGATCTGGACATGGCGAAGGTTGGAGATTCGTTCCGCGATTTCTGGATTGCCAAGCCGGGGAAGGACGGACGCAAAGCGGACTGGCACGCGACGTGGCGCAACTGGGTGCGGAACCAGCGCCAGGGCCAGGGCTACCAGCACACCCAGGTCAATGGACGGGCAGACACCGCCCCGAGGAACTTCGTGTGATCGGCCATACCCCCCTGCTGAAGATGCGCCGCGATGGCGTGCTGCCCTACGACGTGGTCCACGTCATCGACGGTGACAGCGAGTTCGCAATCGAGCTTGCCCAGCAATGGCACCGCATTCCGAGCTCGGCAAACGGCCTGTTCACGCCCCATGTGGTCGTCGGCCAGGAAGACAGCCCTGAACGCCTGGACGTGCGGTTCTGCCGTCAACTGGGCGTGGTGCTGGAAGCCAACCGAGGCCAAGAGCGGGCACAGCGTTTGTTCAAAGCAATCCGGGCAGTTGAGCCAGCCATTCTGTGCTGCGCCATGCCCGACGAAATCTGGTTTTACACGAAGGAGCAAGGCGGCAATGGCAAACGTATTCATGCCTGACGACATCGATTTCGCTGCATACGAGCACGAGACCGACGCGCAGCAAAAGGTGCTCCCGGCATCGTCCTGGGTGCAGGAGTTGATCGACCGGATTCGCAACCCGATCCGCGCAAAGCAGGCGTTCATGCCGTGGCGCAAGACGGCCCAGCTGGTGCAGTTCCGCCCGGGTGAGGTGACGCTGTGGGGTGGCGCGAACGGCAATGGCAAGTCCCTGGTGACCGGGCAAGTAGCGCTGTCGCTGTGCGGTCAAGGCGAGCGCGTGGCAATCGCCAGCTTTGAGATGAAGCCCATCAAGACGCTGGAGCGCATGGGCCGGCAGTGGTCCGGCACGAACCCCGCGCATCCGGCCTATGCAGGCAACGACGACGGCCAACGCATCCTGATCGACACATACGAGCAATTCCGCGACTGGACCGACAACAAGCTGTGGCTGTACGACCAGCAGGGCACCGTGACTACCGCCCAGGTCTGCGCCGTGGTCCGCTACGCCGCGGTTGAGCTCAAGGTCACTCACTTCGTCGTGGACAGCCTGATGAAGTGCGTGCAGGGCGAGGACGACTACAACGGCCAGAAGCTCTTTGTTGACGAGCTCACTGCCATTGCCCGCGACCACGGCATCCACATCCATCTGATCCACCACATCAAGAAGCCTGCCAGCGAGGACCACAAGCCCAACAAGTACGACATGAAGGGCTCGGGCGCCATTACCGACCAGGTGGACAACGTGATCGCCGTGTGGCGCAACAAGCCCAAGGAGCGCAAGCGCGATGAGGGCCTGCTGACCGAGGAAGCCGACGTGAAAGAGCCCGACTGCCTGCTCATCTGCGACAAGCAACGGAACGGCGAGTGGGAGGGCTCCATCGGCCTCTGGTTCGAGCGCGACAGCCAGCAATTCGTCGCATCCCATGGGGAGGAACCCCTTGTCCTCTACACACCGGAGGTCGCATGAGCATCACTGTTTCTTGGTGGCATATCCCAGCCTGCATCACCGTCGCATGGTTGGTAGTTCTGTTTTGGCCCCAGCGGAGCGCGTGGGACACGATTGCACATGGCTTTGTTGTAGTGGTTGCGCTGATCCCGGTTTTGCTCGTTTGGATCGCTTCGCTGCTGTGGAGGTTGGCATGAGTACCGAACGCGAAATGCTCGAAGCAGCGGCAAAGCATGTGGGCATCAGCGGCGACTACGAGGACGGGAAGATCTGGTGCCTGAACTTCATAGGCAATCTTGTCGCTTGGGACCCGCGTGGCCAGGGTCACTGCTCTCAAGAGTTGCAGGCCGTCTGTCGCATCAGTGTTGAGCACAGTCCAGCTGACGAAAAGCGTCCTTGGGTTTGTGCGAGCGTGTCCAACCATCTGGGACGCGCGGAACAGTTCATGGAAGACGTCCCCGACGAATCCCAGCGCGCGGACCGAATGCGCCTGGCAATCCTGCGCTGTGCTGCGGCTCAGCCACCAGCAAACGGATGCGAACGGACGGAATCGGATGCAAACGGATGCGTTGGGATAGACCGGGAGCGCATGGAAAAGGCGCTGGCCAGCGAGACCTTCACGCTGCCCAACGGACTCTCCGAGAGCGAGATCGTGGACCACTTCACTCGCGCCGCGAAGGAGCAAGCATGACCCCCACAGGAATCGAGGCCCAGGTCTGCGAAGACATCGCGCGCAGGCAGCAGTTTGGCCTGCACAAGTACGGCACTACCGTAGCCCAGAACCCGCTGGAACTGCGCCAGTGGCTCAAGCACGCATACGAAGAGGCCCTGGACCAGGCGATCTACCTGCGCCGCGCCATGGCCGAAATCGACGCCATCACGGGCCATGACGAGCTGGCCGACATGGTGCGGGCGGGGAAGGGGGCTCAGGCATGAGCACGACCCCCGCACACATGGTCATCCAGTTCTGGGTGGTCTCGGCCCTCTACGCGAGCGAATGCCACTGGCTGTCATGGCTCTATCGGCGTGACTCGACCCTGGGGCGCGTCCGGCGCTATGCCAACGCTGCCCGGGCGCGCGCTGTCGTGGTCTATGACCGCGTGTTGAATCAGGAGGACCTCATTGACTGACCGCACCCCCATCGATCCCCAGGTGGCCGTGGACTACATGCTCCAGACCGCGCCCCGCTACGCCGCTGCGAAAGCAAAGCGCGTGCAGCTGGAGGAGTTCCGCAAGAGCAAGAAGGCCATCCTGATGCAGCAGTCCGAAGGGAAGACCGTGGCGGACCGCGAGGCCTCTGCATACGCCCACCCGGAGTACATCGAGCTGCTGAATGGCCTGGAAGCTGCCGTGGAGGCCGAAGAACTCTTCCGCTGGAAGATGAAGGCGGCAGAGCTGCAGGTGGAGATTTGGCGCAGCCAGGAGGCAAGTAGCCGCGCAGAGGGGAGGGTGGTTCGATGAAAGCCGACCAACTGGCAGAGATCATTCTTCGCGCATCGACCCGCAACTTGGATGATGAAGTTCGGATCGTCGTTCACAACCCGGGGAAGGTTGGGCCGCGTTCTTCTGTCCCCCTTCAGGTGGCTGGATACGGGATGGATTGGGAGCGCGGCACGTTCGAGTTGATCCCGGCCATGCCTCTGACTCGCCTGACACCAGAGGATGTGGCCGCGATCCACAAGAGCGTCAGCGCAGGCTCATCCTGGCATGCATACCAGGCGCACAAGAAGCTGCACGAGCGCATTCAGCAGCTTGAGGCCGAGATTGCGGCACTGAAGGGAGGCCAATGACCTTCCGTCGCACACGCTGCGCCCACTGTCGCGCCAAGCTGGACCCCGGCCAGCGCATCCACCCACATTGCATTGCCGGTTACGCCGAAGCCGAGGGCGCCAAGGCAGAGCGCAAGCGACAGAAGCAGGCGAGAGCTGCAGCCAGGGTAGAGAAGGCAGAGACACGTCGGCGCAAGGAGGCCACCAAGCCGCGCGCCAAGTGGCTGTCCGAGTGCCAGGACATCATCAACAAGATCGTCCGTCTGCGCGACAAGCACTTGGGCTGCTGCTCATGTGACCGCGGCCCCGAATGGGATGGCCAGTGGCACGCATCGCACCTGCGTTCCGTGGGCGCCGCGTCAGCAGTCCGGTTCAACCTCTGGAACATCCACAAGGGCTGCTCCATCTGCAACAACCACCTGAGCGGCAACCTGGCCGAGTACCTGCCGCGCATCCGCGCCCGCATCGGCGATGAGAAGGTGGACTGGCTCTACACCCAGAACCAGCTCGTCAAGCACGACGTCGAGTACCTCAAGAAATTCAAGCGAGTGATGGGCAAGCGCCTGCGCCGCATCGAAAAACGCTGCAACTGAAAAAGGAGCCCACATGCTGATGAAAGCCTACGTTGACTACAACATCATCAAGGCCGAGCACGAAGAGATCCACCTGAGGCTGCAGAACTGGGCCAAGTGGACCCGGGTTGGCAGGTTCGCATGGATGACCCACCCCATGTGGCGCTACTTCAAAGAGCGGGAGCCACAGCCTTCCAGCACCTGCAACACCCTGGATGCACATGAGGTGGAGAAGCTGATAGCGGACCTACCACAGAAGAACCGCCAAGCCATCCGCTGGTGGTATGTCTACGCCAGCAACCCAAAGACTGCGGCGAAGCAGATGGGGGTGACGCTGGAGGCGCTCGATGCTCTGGTGCATGACGGCAGGACGATGCTGAAGAACCGATCCAAGCCACTTGCGAAACCGAAAAACGTGTGATAACGTTCGCCTAATCGTTAGCAGCAGCATAGGACGAACCCGGTTTGCGCCGGGTTTGGCGCGGGCTAACAAAATGAGTCCGCCGCAACTGTCGACTGAAGGAAAGGTCTCCAGCTAGTCGACTGGGAGTCCGCGAAGGAAGTGATGCGGATGAGTGGCGAATCCCTTGACCGGGATAGACTTCCTGACACCTCGGAAAGACGAGGATCAACACCAAAGCCTCGATTGCTCACGCAGTCGGGGCTTTTTCATTTCCGCAGGGCGGCACTAACCCCTCAACTGCCCCTCCTTCGAGTGCTTAGCCCTGCACCCCAGCAGATCCCGGCCTGTGTAGCAAAGCCCAGTAACCCTGGTGGCTCCGGGATGAAGAAGAACCACAGGACATTTACCTCGACGTAACCGCAGGCGCGACCTGCTAATGACCTCGCTAGCCATGTTGGATCAGGCCCGGGTGAGTGGGAAACCGCAACAGCCGTCCAAGTCGAAAGACTGAAAGCCGACCAAGGTAGTGGAAGCAACCAACTGGCAAACCCGGGCTCGCATCCGGGCGTTGAGACCAACATAGGAACGACCATGCTTGGATCACAGGACTCGCAGCCCATCCCGCTTGAGCAACTGAAAGCCCAGCGCGACAAAGCATGGGAAGAGTGCTGCCGCCTGGACTGGCTGATCTGCAAGGAGCAGAACCGGCTGTCTGATGAATGCCGGAAGCAGCGGGATGCCTGGCTTGACCAGCGTGAGGTTGGAGTGAACTTTCGTGTTGACATGACCCATTCGCAGGCCCTGCCAAAGACATACACAGGTTGACGGATGGGTCGTATCAGCACATTCAATGAAGACATCGCAACAAAGCTCTGTGACCGGATAGCAGCAGGAGAGTCCCTCCGCAAGATCTGCACGGATCCCAAGATGCCGAGCATGGCGACTGTGATGCGGTGGCTGGGAAAGCCTGAGAACGCGGCTTTCCGAGAGCAATACGCATGCGCGCGTGATGCCCAGGCCGACAAGCTGGTCGAAGAGATGCTGGAGATCGCCGACGAGGAATGCACGATGGTGCGATCCGATAAGCACGGCAGCAAGGACGATGACGGCCAGGGAAACACCGAGGTCGTGTTTGACGCCACGGCGGTCGCTCGCAACAAGCTGCGTGTGGATGCCCGCAAGTGGGTGGCCAGCAAGATGGCCCCGAAGAAATACGGCGACAAGGTGACCCAGGAGGTCGTCGGTGCCGGTGGCGGCCCAGTCGAGACCGTTACGAGAATAGAGCTAGTCCCCCTGAAATGACCACCGCGCAGATTGCCATCCCCGAGAAGCTGATTGAGCTGTTCTCGGGGGAGGCAGACGTGCGCGCGTGTGATGGCGGTCGTGGGTCTGGCAAGACGCGCAGTTTCGCCAAGATGGCTGCGGTCAAGGGCTACCAGTACGGCAAGGCGGGTGTCACTGGCATCTTGCTGTGCGCCCGACAGTTCATGAACTCGCTGGAAGACTCCAGCCTGGAAGAGTGCAAGCGGGCCATTGAGGATGAGCCATGGCTTGCTGCCTACTACGACGTTGGCGACAAGTACATCAAGAGCCGCGATGGGCGGATCACGTTCGCGTTTGCTGGCTTGGACCGCAACATCGCGTCGATCAAGTCCAAGGGCCGCCTACTGCTGTGCTGGGTTGATGAGGCCGAGCCAGTGACCGACGAGGCTTGGACGACGCTGATCCCAACCCTGCGAGAAGAGGGCACTGATTGGAACGCTGAACTCTGGGTGACATGGAACCCGAAGCGCAAGAGCGCGCCGGTCGAGAAGCGGTTCAAAGGGTCGAGCGATCCGCGCATGAAGTACGTGCGCTGCAACTGGAAGGACAACCCGAAGTTCCCCGCGCTGCTCGAGCGTGTGCGCCTGCGCGACCTGGCTGAACGCCCAGAGCAGTACGCGCACATATGGGAAGGCGATTACGCCACGGTGATCGAGGGCGCGTACTTCGCATCGCACATCGTCAAAGCGCGCCAGGACAACAGGATTGGCCGCGTGCCGGCCGACCCGCTGATGACGCTGAGGGCCTTTGTGGACATCGGCGGCACAGGCGCCAGGGCTGATGCCTTCGCGATGTGGATTGCGCAGTTCGTCGGCAAAGAGATTCGAGTGCTCGACTACTACGAGCAGGTCGGCCAGCCGCTGTCATCGCATCTGAACTGGATGCGTGAGAAGGGCTACGACAAGGCCCAGATCTGGCTGCCACACGATGGCGCCACACAAGACAAGGTGCACGACGTGTCCTATGAGTCCGCGCTACGCCAGGCTGGCTACACGGTCACGGTCGTGCCGAACCAGGGCAAGGGCGCTGCAAAGGCTCGTATTGAGGCCGGCAGGCGTCTGTTCGGGTCGATGTGGTTCAACGAGGCCACAACCCAGCCAGGCCTTGAGGCGCTGGGCTGGTATCACGAAAAGCGAGACGAGCAGCGCGGCATCGGCCTAGGTCCAGAACACGACTGGTCGAGCCACGGTGCTGATGCATTCGGGCTGATGTGCGTGGCTTATGAAGAGCCGCGCGAGTCCAAGCCCCTGAACTATCCAAGACTGAGCCACGCATGAAAGGCAACGCTGAGAAGCGCCCCTGAACTATGGCAAAACGAATGACAGAAGACGAGCTGCGCGCACTGACAGACAGTGAGATGCGTCTGGCCGTCGGCTATTGGTCCGGCAAGCTGGCAAACCAGCGCATGAAGGCCATGGTCTATTACCTGGGCGAGGCGAAGCTGGACCTTTCGCCACCCGAAGTGGACGGCCGCTCGTCTGTGGTGTCGCCAGATGTGCGCAACACAATTGAATCGATGCTGCCGCAGCTGATGGTGAAGTTCTGCGGCGGCGATACCGTGGTGGAGTTCGAGCCCACGAAACAGGGTGATGAGGAAATGGCCGAGCAGGCCACGGACTACCTCAACTATCTGCTGTTCGTGCGCAACCACGGCGAGCGCGTCGTCTACAACTGGATGAAGGACGCGTTGCTGTCGAAGAATGGCATCGTGAAGGTATGGTGGGACACGCGCTGGGACGAGACCCGCGAAGAGTATGAGGGCCTGCACGATGTCGAACTCGCCCAGCTGATGGACGATGAAGAGGTCGAGGTCACAGAGCAGAAGTCCTACCCAGACGAAGAAGACGCAGAGCAGCGCATGAAGGCGCTGGAGAAGCTGCAAGAGCAACTGGATCAGGCGCTGGATGCTGCCCAGCAGGGCAATCAGCAGGCCGCCCAGGCGATCCCGCAGATCCAGGGCCAGATGCAGCAGATCCAGGCCACGCCGCCGAAGATGCTCTGGGATGTGGTCTGCAAGCGCGTGAAGAAGGGTGGCCGGGTGCGTGTCGAGAACGTGCCGCCTGAAGAGTTCCTGATTTCCCGCAAGGCCAAGTCCATCGAGGATGCGTCGTTTGTTGGCCACCGTGTCGCACGGACCATCTCTGAGCTCAAGTCCATGGGCTACAAGAACGTGGACGACATCACCAGCGACGACCAGGCCGCAAGCCTGAACATGGAGCGGATCGAGCGCCTGTCGTGGGATGACGAGATGGCCTACCTGCAGATGGACAACGTCCAGTCGATGGACACGTCCCAGAGGCAGATCTGGGTAACTGAGTGCTATCTGCGCTGCGACTATGACGGCGACGGCATTGCAGAGCTGCGCAAGGTGGTTCGTGCTGGCAACCAGATCCTCGAGAACGAGGTTTGCGATGTGGCTCCTTTCGTGAGCATCACTCCGGTGCCGATGCCTCACAAGTTCTTTGGCCTGTCCGTTGCGGATCTCGCCCTGGAAGGCCAGCGCATCAACACGATCCTGCTGCGCAACCAGCTGGATAACAACAATCTGGAGGTCAACGGGCGGTATTTCGCGGTTGAAGGCCAGGTGAACCTGGACGACCTGCTGACATCGCGTCCTGGTGGCGTGGTCCGCATGAAGTCAGCGGGGATGGCCGGCAGACTTGACCAGGGCGCTGGCAACTCTGGTCTGAATCTCCAAATGATGGAGTACATGAAGGGGTTCCAAGAGGACTCCACCGGCTGGACCCGCTACAACCAGGGCTCGGACGGTGATTCTCTGAACCAGACTGCCACAGGCGTGAATCAGATCGTCAACCGCGCCGACATGCGCCTCGACCTGATCGCCAGGAACTACGCTGATGGCTTCCGCGAGCTGTTCCGCCTGATGCTCAAGCTGTGCTCGCAGTACCAGCAGACTGAGGACATGGTCAAGCTGCGCGGCAAGTGGGTGCCGGTGAGCCCGCGTGAGTGGCGTCGTGGGTTCAATGCCACTATCAACGTGGGCCTGGGCACAGGATCAAAAGACCAGCTTGTGCAGCAGCTGATGATGATTGGCCAGCAGCAAACGCTGGGCCTGCAAATCGGCACCGCAACGCCCAAGAACGTCTACGAGACGCAGGCGCAGCTGACCAAGGCTGTCGGGTTCAAGAGCCCTGACAAGTTCTTTGTTGACCCGTCCACGCAGCCTCCGAAGCCTCCGCAACCAGATCCTGCACAGATCCAGGCCCAGGTTGAGACGATGAAGGCCCAACTGAAAGCGCAGACGGACCAGCAGTCCAAGGCCGCCGAGCTCCAACTGGAGCGCGAGCGGATGGCAATGCAGGCTGAGGTCGACCGCAACCGTCAGGAAGCTGAGGCGCAGCAGCAGCAGCTGAAGATGAGCATGGAGCGTGAGCTGGAGCAGTTCAAAGTCCAGGCGCAAATGCAACTGGCTGAGTTGAAGGCGCGCCTGGAGCAGGAGACTGCATTGCAGGTGGCGCACATGAACAACGAGGCCAAGCTGATCGCCGCGCAGATGCAGGCGAAGGCGCCGGCCACGCAAGAGATGGACAACGCAGCCGACGCTGCCCTGGGGGATGACGTTGGAACAGGTTCCTGACGAGCGCTTGCAACAGCGCATCTATGACGCAAACCGGGCACGTGAGGTGCTGGAGAACGAAGCATTCTCTGGCGCATTCGTCGCCATCGAGTCGGAGGTAATCGAAGAATGGAAGAAGTCACCAGCCCGCGACGCGGAAGGCCGCGAAAAGCTGTGGGCGTACCTACAGCTGCTGAAGAAGGTGCGGACGCACCTGGAGTCAACGATGAAGGACGGGCAGATAGCGGAGCTCGACCTGAACCACAACCGGAGCCTGCGCCAACGCGTGAAGGATGGCTGGGATTCGTTGACCGAGTGAAGGAAAAAGCCGCGAACAGTGGCCGCAGCTTCAACACCGTGTCCCACCCGGCGCCCGTCGACCCCGTGATCCACGCTGACTGGCCGATCAAGGTCAACGTCGGCCCTGAATCGATCTAGCCGAAGCGCAACCGGCATTGTTTGTTGTGTGTTTGGGTATCGCAGTGATGCGCCCCCAGGAGATGTAGATGGACAATCCGACCACGGAATCCAACCAGCCGTTGAACCTCGATTCCGCCGCCCAGGCCTTCAGCCAGGTGCTCGATGCGGAGCCTGAACAGGAGCGCGAGCAGCCTGCCAGCGAGCAAAACCAGCCTGCCGAGCAGCAGGAGCAGCCTCAAGGCGAGCCCAATGCCTCGACGGAGCCGCAGGACCAGATGGTCACGGTCAAGATCGACGGCAAAGAGGTGGAAGTCCCGCTGTCCGAGCTCAAGAACGGCTACCAGCGGCAGCAGGACTACACCAAGAAGACCATGGAGGTCTCTGAGCAGCGCAAGGCCGCTGAAGCAGAGACCCAGCGTGCTCAATACGAGCGCCAACAGTACGCTCAGAACCTGCACAACCTGCGGGTTCAAGCGGAGGCTGCACTGCAGTCTCAAAGTCAGATCGATTGGGACCGACTGATCGCTGAAAACCCGCAGGAGGCCTTGCGGCAGAAGCACCTCATGGATCAGAGGCAAGCTCAACTGCAGCAGGTGTATGCGGAGCAACAGCGCGTCGCCCAAGCGATCCAGGCCGACCAGCGACAGGGCTATCAGCGCCATCTCTCGGAGCAGCACCAACAGCTCGTTGACAAGCTGCCCGAATGGAAGGACGAAGCCAGAGCAAAGGCCGAAAGCGCGGCGATCCGTGACTACCTGCTTGGCCAGGGTTACGACACTGACGCGGTGAACAGCGTGAACGACTCGCGCGCCGTCGTCATTGCCCGCAAGGCGATGCTCTACGACCAGATGATCTCGAAAACGGATGCGGCTACGAAGAAGGTTGCCAACCTGCCTACCAAGGTGGAGCAGCCTGGCTCTGGCGCCAATCCCAACCTGGACCGTCGCACTGCGGCATTCCAGAAGCTTTCGAAGACCGGGCGTGTTGAAGACGCTGCTCAGGTATTCGCCCAATTTCTTTGATTTCTAACGTCGAGAGACGCTGAAAGGACTCACCATGGCCGCACCCAGCGGAACCTTCCTGACCACGGCTGCCATCGGCAACCGTGAAGACCTGACCGATGTGATCTATCGCATCAGCCCGACCCAGACGCCCACGCTGAACATGGCGTCCAAGGCCAAGGCGACCAATACCCTGCATGAGTGGCAGACTCAGGACCTGGCAGCCGCCGCGTCCAATGCCGCCGTGGAAGGTGACGACGCCGCTGCCAAGACCGTGACGCCCACTGTGCGCTTGAACAACCGCACGCAGATCAGCACGAAGACCGTGCGCGTGTCCGGCACCCAGCGCGCGATGAATCCTGCGGGTCGCAAGGATGAACTGGCCTACCAGTTGTCCCTGGCCTCGCTGGAAATCAAGCGTGACATGGAGCTGGACCTGACGCAAAGCGATGTGGCGGCGACCTCTCCCCGCAAGTCGCGCGGCCTGCGTGGCTGGGTGGTGGACAACGTGAACCGCAACGGCGGCACGCTGGCCGACTACGTGGCCAACACCGGCTACACCCCCGGCACGCAGCGTGCGTTCGTGGAGTCGCAGGTGAAGGACGTGCTGCAGAAGTGCTACACGGCTGGCGGCGAGCCAGACACGATCATGATGCCTCCCGCTGCCAAGCAGACGTTCTCGACGTTCACCGGCAACGCGACGCGCATGGACAAGTCGGAGGACTCCAAGCTGTACGCATCGGTGGACTACTACGTGTCCGACTTCGGCACGATCCAGGCCGTTCCGAACCGCTTCATGGCCACGCGCGACGTGTTCCTGCTGCAGTCGGACAAGCTGGCCGTGGCCTACCTGCGCCCCTTCCAGACCACCGACATCGCCAAGACCGGCGACAGCGATGCTCAACAGATCATCGTTGAGTACACGCTGGAATGCCGCGCTCCCAAGGCGCACGGCGCGGTGTACGACATCCTGTAATCAACGGCGGGGCTTCGGCCCTGCCATCAAGGAGAGAACATGGGTGTGAACCTCAAACAGAACCCCGATGGCTCCGTAGGCCTGGTGGGGGATGCAACTGGCGGCGATGGTGGTTTCGAGATCGCCCCGCTGGCCTATACGGCGACCATCGCCGACACGTCGTTCTTCACTGCTGACCGGGCGTACATCGTAAAGGGCATTCGTGGCCGCGTCGATGTGGCCGGCACTGGCGGCGCATGCACTGCGGTGATGCGCAAGGTCTCGTCTGGCACTGCTGGCACGTCCGGCACTGCACTGCACACAGGCACTTTCAACCTGGTCGGCACGGCCAATGCGGTGCAGACGCTCACGCTGTCCACGACGGCGACCGATCTGGTCATTGCAGCGGGCGACAGCCTGTTCTTCGACCTGACTGGCACGCCCACATCGGCAGTCGGCAACATCACCGTGACTTTGGCGCCGTCCAACTGATCACAGGGGCTCCGGCCCCTTTCCTTTTTCTCTCACCGCTGAGAAGCGTCGGAGATCCTCATGTCGCAAATCTACTGCGCCGGTTTCGTCACGATCACGATGCCGGGTTTCAGCGCTGCTACGGGCGCATCCTCGGCCGCGACGGCTATCCCTGTGGCGTCGGACGGCAATCGACCCCGCTATGTGCGTGTGGCCGCGCGCAATGAGTGCTACGTGAAGCTGGGCATCTCGACTGTCGTTGCCACGGCAAATGACATCCTGGTGCAGCCCGCGGATTCAGTGATCCTGCACGTGCCCAATGGAATCACGCACATCGCGTACATCCAGGGCACGGCAGCTGGCCAGGTCAATGTCACTCCGCTGGAGCAGGCCTGATGCGGACCGTCATCGACCAAGGAAACGGTGTCAAGACGCTGGTCCAGCTGAATGGCGATGGTTCGTTGACGACCGGCACGATGCAGGACTGCGAGTCCATCCTGGAGCGGAGCAAGGCACTGCACAACGAGGGCATGCACGGCTCCAAGGACATGCGCCTGGCTGCCTCGATTCCCGTGGTTGTGATCGAGAAATGGTGCAACGACAACGGCGTGCGATACGAGGACCTGGGCCGCTCGGCAGAGCTCAAGCGCCGCATGCTCAGTGATCCTGCGTTGAGCTCGTTTCGTGTCTGGAAGGGGCGCATATGAGCCTTACAACCTATGCCGGCCTGCAGGCATCCATCGCGAGATGGCTCAAGCGCTCTGACTTGACGGCAAACATTCCTGACTTCATCTCATTGGCGGAAGGCAGGATTGCGCGCGATCTGCGCCTGCGTAAGCAGATCACCAAGGTGACGCTTGTCACCACTGGTGGCGTGCAAGGCGTGGATCTGCCTGATAACTACCTTGAGGCCGAGAACATCACCCTTGATGGTGGTGAGCCGCGTCAGTTGACGTTCGTGCCCATCGAGCACCTGGACACCAAGTACCCGGCCAACTACACGGCCATGCCAGGCGTCTACACGTTGCTGGGCAACCAGTTGCTGCTCGGCCCGGTGCCGGATGGTGTCTACAACATTGACGTCACGTACTACGCACGGTTCGTCCCGCTGTCAGATGTGAACACAACGAATTGGCTGCTGCAGAACCATCCCAGCATCTATCTGTTTTCCGCGCTGGCCGAAGCGGAATTGTTTCTTGTCAACGATGAGCGTGCCGTGCTATGGGCCTCAAAAGCAACACAAGAGATCGGCACTTTGCAGAGCGTAGACGATGCTGCAGTGCATAGCGGTACAGCGTTGAGAGTCAGGACGGTGAATTGATATGACTGTCGAAACCGCGACCTACATCAACCAGCTCAATCCGTCGTGGCCGCTGCAATCGGACATTGTGCGGGAAGGTGCTGGGCACATTCGGACCACCAAATCCACGCTTCAGGCATCTTTCCCGAACGTGGCCGGCGCGGTCTCCGCATCCCATGTACAGCTCAGCTATGTGACTGGCGTCACATCGGCAATTCAGCCGCAGATAGACAGCAAGGGTGCAATCACGGGGCAGACGTGGACTGGACCCCATGTCTTCAGCGGCTCCATCACGGTGCCGACCCTGGCTCAGGGCACCAGCACAGTCGGAGCCGCTTCCACGGCATTCGTGCAGAACGAGTGGGCGACCAGGCTGCCAAACTACACAGGCCCCATCACAGCATCCACAACTGAGTTGAACCGCGTCGCTGGTGTCACATCTGGCATTCAGACCCAGATCGACGGCAAGGGTGCCATCAACGGTCAAACATGGTCGGGAACCCACTCCTTCCCATCAACCACAACTGTCGGCCCACTGACTCCAACGAAGCAGGGCTATCTGGCCACTGTCACGAGTGATGTACAGGTCCAGATCGATTCCAAGGGCGCCATCAATGGCCAGATATGGTCTGGAGCTCACGATTTCCGCTCAGGCAGCGTCCTCGCGCCAACCAGGACCACGGGCGATTCCACCCAGAACGTGGCAACGACTGCATTTGTTGCTGCAACGGCGCTCTCTTCATCGCTTCCCGGGCAAACCGGGAATGCTGGGAAGTTCGTCACGACAGACGGATCTGCGGCAAGTTGGGACTGGGCGCAACTCGGGACTGTTGTGCACACGGCCGGCGGAGTGCTTCAGGTCGGAAAATTGAACATCCTGAACTGCACTGGTCAGGCGTTCACGTTGCCAGCATCATTTACAGACAAGGATCCGCTTGGATTCGTACATGTCGACACGGCAAGCATCAACACCATTGATTGGGGAACCAGGAACCTTTTTGGGCGCCAGCCTGGCGTGATGACGCTCAGTGGTAACAACGTTCGCGGGTATGTTCGCTGGAACTCCGCTACCGGGGGATTTGTATGAGCAGCGAGTTTTCTGATTTCTTCGGTGGTGGCGGCGGGTCGTCCATCTCCCGCGGCTGGGCAATGCAAGTCTTTGCGGCGAAATCAATTACTTTCCCAAAATCGGGGTTTGTGCGTGTTGCTGTGCAGTCGGCGGGAGGCAGTGGCGCTGCAACTGCTGGAGCGACAAGTACGTGCGCAACCGGGGGCAATTCGGGTCCGTGGGGCGTAAAAGTCTTTCGGGTTGCGGCGAACGATGTGCTCGCGTTGTCAATTGGCGCGGGTGGTGCTCGGCCGGCAACTGGCGGCAGCAACGGCCTGCAGGGGGGCACGACGACAGCGACACTTAATGGAACGACGATCATCACAGCCCAAGGCGGTGAGGGTGGCACTTACTATAACAACGTCGGGACTGCTAACGCTCCCGCCCCTGCTGCAACAGTCACCGGCTGTGATTTTTGGGTGCCAGGTCTGAGGGCGGGTAGTGCAACCGTAGCTTCTGGTGGCCAGTCTGTAAGCGGAGGTGCTGCTAGCGATATTCTTCAATCTGGTCTTGGGCGATCGCCGAACGCTACAAATAATAGCGTTGGCATGGGCGGTGGTTCTGTTGGGAACGATGTTGGCTCCCCTGTTACTCCATATCTAGCTCTTGCTAACTGGGGGCTTGTTTCTGCGAGTGGATCGAAAGGCCCTGGACAGGGCGGCATATTGGGCAGCATCCAGCCTGGATTCTTTGGTGGCGGCGGTTCAACGAATACCGCAAGTAATAATGCATATACAGATGCAATTATTGGCGGCGGTGGAGGATCTGGCACCTCTGCCTCACTTGCTGGGGTGGGGGGCGCTGCTTATGTTTACCTGCAATATGAGCCCGTGGCGTGATTATGCGAATCGAAATACTCAACGCAGACGGCACAGCCGCAAACACGATCATCGCTACGCCTGAAGTTGCGGAGCAGCTGCACCCTGGGGCCTGGCGCGTGGCTGCTGAGCAGTATGAGCCCATGCTCGCAGTGACGCACATCTCATGCACTCGCCGCCAGGGCCGGCTTGCGCTGCTCATGCTGGGCCTGCTTGAGGCCGCCGAGGCTGCCATTGCCGCAATGCCCGATGGCGCCGACAAGCGTGCGGCTCAGATCGAGTACGAGGCGGACACCTGGGAGCGGCACAACCCGTTCCTCTCGGCCTTATGGGCTCAACTCGGCGGCACGCCGGAATCACTTGATGAGGCCTTCGCGCGAGCTGTGGCCCTCTGACCCGAAACCATCACACCAACCCGCTTCGGCGGGTTTCTTTTATGCCCAGCAAGACCTTCTTGGACCTAGGAAAGATAGGTGTAGTCAAGGACGTTGCTTCCCAGGAGTTGCCCATCAATGCCTGGTCTGACGCGATGAACATGCGCTTTCGCAATGGCGGGATTGAGCGCATGAAGGGTGAACAGCAGGTGTTCGCTACTCCTACAGTTACGCCATATTGGTTGCAGCCGTACTACCAGGGGGGCAAGCGCTATTGGATTCACGCTGGGCTCGCGAAGATCTCTGCTGATGACGGCACGACAAGGACCGACATCACCCCGACCCCTGCGCCGTCAGGCGCCATAGACGACCGTTACACAGGCGGCGTGCTGAATGGCGTGCTCGTCGTGAACAACGGTGTGCAGACGCCGTGGTATTGGGGTGGCACCGGGGTACTGACCGTGCTTCCAAATTGGCCGGCGAACATGAAGGCAGCTTCAGTGAGGCCGTTCAAGAATGTGCTCGTCGCACTTGATGTGACCAAGGGAGCGACACCGAAGCGCTATGCGCAGATGGTCAAGTGGTCGCACACGGCAGACCCTGGAACGGTGCCTCAAAGCTGGGATGAGACGGACAAGACGAAACTGGCTGGCGAGTTGGAACTTGCGGAAGAGCCGTCTTTGCTGATCGACCAATTGCCTTTGGGTGATGTGAACATCATCTACAAAGAAAACAGCATGTATGCCATGCGAGCCACAGGCGGCCTGGACGTGTTTTCCTTCCAACGATTGCCGGGTTCGGTCGGTGCGATGGCAAGAGGTTGTATTGCTCAGACGCCTTTAGGACATGTGGTGCTGACCCATGGGGATGTGATCCTCCATGCTGGCCAGGGGCCTCGCTCGATCATCAACGGAACGCTGCGCAAGTGGCTGTTCATGAACATCGACAGCACGAACCGCAACCGGGCATTTCTGACCACGAATCCTCCCTACAAGGAAGTGTGGGTGTGCTTCCCTGAGCTCGGCGCCGATTCCTGCACTCTGGCAGCGGTCTGGAACTGGGATGAGAACACATGGACCATCCGGCAGCTCCGCAATGTGACCTATGGCGCAGTTGGACAGCTGGACACCGTGACCACTAGCACATGGGATTCTCAGAACTACGCCTGGGACGATGCTGTCCAGGCCTGGAGCGAGGATGAGCTTTCCCCTGCTCAAGAACGGCTGTTGATTGCTTCGACGCAGCCAATGATCAATGCAGTGGACATCACTGGGACGATCAACGGTACGCGCTACACAAGCGTCGCAGAACGTACAGGACTGGCGCTTGACACAACGGAGATGGTCAAGCTGATCCGCAACCTGCGATTCCGCGCGACAGGGCCGCAGGGTGTGCAGCTGCAGATCGAGCTTGGCGCGCAGATGAGCCCCGAGATGCCGGTGCAGTGGTCTCCTGCTGTAGTTCACACCATCGGAGCCAATCCATACGGTCAAGTCGATTCGTTCGCTACGGGCCGATACCTGGCCATCCGCGTCACATCACTGGACAACCAGCCGTGGCGCTTCCAGAGCTTCGATGCTGATTTCGTCGTGCAAGGGAGGTACTGATGTACGTGCCAAGAAACGTCCCGCCAGACCCTGGCGCACTGCCAGAGTTCCTGCATCAAGAACTGCTGAACATCCAGACGGCGTGGCAAGCAGCTGCGCCTTTTGTCTATCTGCAGCCGCTGCACAAAGAGCCTGCGAGGCTGTTCGATGGCCTTGTAGTCCTGGCTGATGGCACAGATTGGAACCCTGGCAGCGGTGCCGGGTACTACGGATACAGAAACGGCGCCTGGCGCCTTTTGGGATGAGGTGAACAATGGCATATACCTACCAATACGCGGATGGAACGACCGGCAGCAGCCCGTACCAGATTGGCGCTGACGGCCGCGCGCTGACAAACGAGTATGGCGGCGTCATTGAGGGGAAGTACCTCGGCAGCGATGGCAACGCCAACGGCTGGCTTGTGGGTGCGAACACCCCCAGTCCATCCACTGGTGGTGGCAGTATCGGCGGCGGCAGCAATGCAGTCTTCGGAGGAACAAGTCCAGGCGGCTACAACGTCAGCACCGGAGACAACTCCTATGGCGGCGGATCCTCTGGTGGTTCTTCTGGCGGCGCTTACTACCAACAGGGCACGAATCCGTATCTGCAACAACAGGCGGACGCACTGACGAAGGACATGACGAACAACTTCAATACCCGGGTGCTTCCTGGTATTGGGTCGCAAGCCATGGCTGCGGGTGGTTTTGGCGGTTCCCGCCAAGGCGTCATTGAGGCGAACGCAAACAACGATCTGCAGAGTCAGATCGCAAGCGGTCTCGCGGGTCTGCGCGGCAACGGATTCAACACCGCTCTGCAGTACGACCTGGGGCGCCGGAACAACGATCTCGGCTTCTACAACGCAGGCAACAGCTACAACCTGGGCCTGGGCAATCTAGGATTGGGATACGCCGGTCTTGACCGTCAGATCAACAACGACAACAACAGCTGGGCGCTGCAGGGGGCGCAACTGGGCAACAACACCTGGAACCAGTTGATGGGCAACAACCAGACCGGCATCAACGCCGGCACGAACATCCAGAACACGCCGCTGAACTACCTCAACAACTTCGGGAATCTGATCAACAGCATCGGCTCTGGATTTGGCACCACCACGGGAACCGGAAGCACTCAGGGCAACCCTCTGCTGGGGGCTTTGGGTGGTGCACAGCTGGGCGGCCAGATCGGCAATCTGTGGGGGACCGGCAACAGCGGCGGCAGTTCCGTTGGCAGCGGTTCTGGCCTTGGCTTGAAGGCGCCTGGCTCTGGATTCTGGAGCACGCCGTAATGCACTTTCTTCCCAGCACCGTTCCTGATGAAGCCGCGGCAGCTTTGGAGCCGGCATTCCGCCGCACACATACGGACACCGTGGAGATGTGGTTGGAGCGTTGCCGCGCGGACCTCGCCCAGCTTTGGGAGCACCAGGGCTACTGGGCAATCAGCGAGGTCATCGACGGCAAGACATGCCGCGTGCTGCACCTTGTGGCAAGCGCAGGCGTGTTCAACAACGAGCTGGTGGATGAGGTGGAGGCCTGGGGCCGGTCCATCGGGTGCAAGAAGGTAGTGGCCGAGGTGCGACGCGGCATGACCCGCCGTCGCCCTGGCTACAGGATCAAATCAGTAGCAGTAGAAAAGGACCTGTGACATGCCAGATTCAATCGGAAAAATCGCAGGCGGCCTGGTGGGCGGCCTGTTCAGCGACAGCGGCGGCGGCCAATCTCAGACCCAGACGCGTGAGCCGTGGGGACCGGCCCAGCAAGGCCTGAAAGATGTGCTGAATGATGCGACAAAGCTTCGCACGTACTACCAGCAAAACCCGCTGAACCAACTTCAGCAGACCAGCTATCAGAACCTGTACGGGGACATCGACAACTATCGGCAGAACATGGCCCCGAGCATGATGGCCCTGTCCAACCGGTTGATGAACAGCAACTACCAGCGCGCTCCTGCAGGGTCGGAGCTGGGCGGATTCCTGCAGCCGGAGCGTGGCATGGGCGCTGGCACATACCGCACTGGCGCGACGCCAGGCGGCAGTGTGGCTGGCGGCAATGGTGCTGGTGGCGCATTGCAGGGGTTGCTGGGCCAAGCTGGACAGGGATATTCTCCTCTGATGCAAAGCGGCGGACTGCTCGGCGGCATCTCTGGGGCAGCTGGCAGCCTGCCGGGTGCACAAGGCCCGGATTCTGGCGCAGGACAAGCGATGCAATCTGGTGGCATCCGCCCGAGTCCGATGATTCCCACGATGATGACGAATCCCGGGACAGCGTACGGGCAGATCGACTTCGGCGCACTGAACCCCTGGACAAGCGGCGCGATCCCAGAGCCCAAGGCGCCAGAGAGCAACACCGGCAATCTGACCGACGCCGAGATCGAGTATCTGCGCCGGCAGGCGGCCCAGGATCAGTTCCGCCGTGACCAGTACGGCTACGGCGATGGAGGTGCGTGATGGCTGGACTTCTTGACTTCCTGAGCGCGCCTGAGTCTCAGCTTGGTCTCGGTCTACTGGCGGCGGCGGGCTCTGGGCAGAAGTTCGGCCCCGGCCTTTTGAGCGCCGTCCAATACGCGGACTCGCAGCGCAAGGGCGATCTGCAGCAGAAGCTGCTGCAAGCTCAGATGGACAACTACCAAAGCGAGATTGAGGCCCGCAAGCTAGCGGCCGTCAAAGACGCGCGGCAGCAGGCCTGGATTGAGCGCCTGATGGGCGGAAGCCCGACTCAGGGCCAAGGCGCTGGCTTTGTCGGTGCTGCTGGAGCGTCTGGCGCTGCGCCTGGTGCCGGCATGCCAGCGGCTGGTGGTGGCGGCCAGGGCGGTGGCGGCATTCTGGAGCTAGCGCGCTCCCTGGGCATCCCTGAGCAGGCGATTCAAGCTGACATGGCTTTCAATGGCGGCAAGGGCATCGCCGCGATGATCGAAAAGAACGGCGGCCGGGATATGCAGGTCACGAACGGCTATGCCTACGACAAGAACCGTGTGGGCGCCGGCTTCATGCCCAGCCTTTCCACCTCCCAAGACGGAAAGACGAGCATGGTCCGTATCGGGCCTGATGGCCTGCCGGTCGTATCGGCGCCTCAAGGTGCGCTGGAGACCTTCAACAACTACCAAGGTGTTCAGGCCAGCTACAAGCCCATCAAGATCTACAACCCCGAGACAGGCCGAGACGAATACACCAGCGAAGGCGCGGTGGTCCGCGGTGCACGTGGCGGCGCTGGAGGCGGCCAGCAAGACATCCGCAGCTCTGCATATGCGGGCGGATCGCGTGCATCTGCAAATCAGGAGAGCATCCAGATCCTGCAGATGGAAATGCAGCAGCCTGGACGCACGCAAGCCGAGAAGGACGCCATTTCGCGTGAGATTGGACGGCTTCAGTTCATGCCGAAGGGGGAGGGCGCGGCGCCTGCGTCTGGGAACTATGCTGCAGGCCCTAGCTCTGCCGAAGCCGCTCTATCAGATGCTGCCCGGGCGCGTGCCGTGGACACAGCAAAAGCCGATGTGGTGCGCGATACCGACAACCGCAGCAAGGTTCGCAATGCAAACGACAACCTGTCCAATGCAGACCGCGCCATCGAGCTGCTGAAGCTAGGCCCGACGGGAAGCGTCATCGGCTCCCTGATGGATAGTGGATCAGCTGTGTTCGGCCGATCCACTCCAGGGGGAAAGATCGCGGCTCAGCTCGATATCGTGTCTGCCAACATGGTGAAGAACGTCCCGCGTTTCGAGGGACCGCAGTCCAATATTGACGTTGAGGGCTACAAGTCCGCTGCGGGCCGCGTGGCTGATCGATCTCTGCCAATTGACCAGCGGATTGCTGCCGCTCAGGAGGTGAAGTACTTCGAGCAGAAAGCTCTTCGTCAAGCTGGCGGGCAGCAGACTGGCGGCGCCACCGGCAGCTGGGGAGGGTCGCCAGGAGGCGGTAAGAGCGGGCAAGTGATCAACTTTTCGGACCTCAAATAATGGATGTACGTCTGCCGGATGGCACCATCATCAGCAATGTCCCGGACGGCACGACAAAAGCCGATCTGGTCACGAAACTCCAGAAAAACGGGATGGCTGTGCCTGCTGATTGGCTGCAGCAAAGCGCGCCCGCTGCGCCTTCCAACCCCGTTCAGGACGCCGGCCGCGCAGTCAACCGCGGCATCTCTGACCTGCCACGCCAAGTCGGTCTTGCTGGCCGCTACGGCTTGGAGGGGCTGGCAAACGCAGCACAGGTCTTCACTGAACCTGTGGCCGGACTCATGCGCATGGCAGGCATCAACACCGCGCCCTTGGGGCAGGTTGCAACCAGTGCGGCCGATGCCATTGGCTTGCCCAAGCCACGCGACGAGCTGGAGCGTGTGGTGGGCGACGCAACCCGCCTTGTCGCGGGCGCGGGTGGCACTCTTGGTGGCGCCCAGCAACTGGCAAAGCTGCCCGGCATGATCGGCTCCGTGGGGAGTGCGCTGTCTACTGCACCAACCGCTCAGCTTTCGTCTGCTGCTGGCGGTGGTGGCTTGTCTGGCCTGTCGCGCGAGGGTGGTGGGGATGAGTTGCAGCAGGCCGCCGCTGGATTGATCGGCGGGGTCGCTGGCGGCTTTGCTCCCGGTCTGGTGCAGGGTGCCACAGCGGGTGTGAAGCGTGCCCTGGCGCCGAAGATGACGCCCCAGCAGTTGGATGCACAGATCAATGTGATATTCGAGCGCTCGGGAGGCGACTATTCGCAGATCCCGGAGCGTGCGCGCCAAGCACTGCGCACCGAGTTGCGTGATGCCTTGCAAGCGGGGAAGGAGCTGAACCCAGATGCTGTGCGCCGTCTCGCTGACTTCACTGCGACTGGCCTTACTCCTACCAGGGGGTCTGTGACCCTGAACCCGGTACAGATCACCCGTGAAATGAATCTGGCGAAGATCGGTGCCAATGCCGGCAATGCTGATTTGCAAGGACTGGCGCAAATTCAAAATGAGAACAACGTTAGACTCATCCAGTCGCTAAATGAGCAAGGTGCAACTCGTGGCGATCTGCAACGTGCTGGAGAGCAGATCACATCCTCTATCCTTGGTCGTCGTGACAATCTTCGCTCTGCGGAGCAGGCGGCATGGGATGCGGCAAAATCTTCGCCAGGATATCGCCAGCCGATCTCGCCAAAGGTGATCAGCGACATCAACCAGACGCTGGGCGAGGAGGGACTGATGCCTTTCATGAATCCCGGAGTTTCCAGGTACATGGAAGCCTTCATGGATGGGAAGCAGCCCTTCACGCCTCAGGACTACCGAAACCTGCAGTCCATGCTCTCCCGCGAGATCGCTAGGGGTGGCAATGAAGGGTACGCAGCGAAGACTGCAGCACGCGTTCTGAGTGAGTCACAGGTGCAGCCGATTACAAATCCTGGAGGGATCGACTTTGGGAACTCGGTTCTTACCGGAGACATGGCGCAGCGGCTGCGCACTATGGACGCGGCGCCAGGATCGGCCATTGACGCAGTGAACCGTGCACGTGGCGCCACGCGTTCAGCTTATGCATACGAGGATTCATCTCCGTTGGTGCGCGAGGCACTTTCTGGCGGCAACTCTGCCGACCCGGCCAATATTGCTAAAAAGTATGTGATCGGTGGGACTCCAAACCAAGCCCAGATGCTGGCCAAAGAAATCGGCCCACAAGGAGTGCCAGTCATTCGGGACGCCATCGTTGCCCACCTGAAAGAGAAGGCTCTGAACCGTGGGTCGGATGAGGTTGGGAAATTCAGTCAGTCCGCTTACAACAAAGCGTTAGCCGATATTGGAGAGAAGAAATTAGGCTTGTTCTTTCAGCCAGAAGAAATAGAGTCACTCAAACGACTTGGCCGTGTCGCAAGCTACACGCAAGTTCAGCCAGTGGGGTCTGCCGTTGGCAATAGCAACACCCCTGCGGTGCTGCTGGGGAGAGGTCTTGACCTTCTTGGAAAGGTTCCATTCATTGGCCCAATGGCCGCGAACCCGCTGAACAACCTGCAGATCAGCATACGTGAGGGCGCAGCGCAAAACGTGCGCCCTGGGCTGCTGGGCCCTGTCCAGAAGGAGCCCGTGATGCGCGGCCTGCTCAACCCAGCCCTGGCATACACGGGCGGCCTACTTGCGCCCCCGCCATGAGTCGTAGATGGCAAGCACGATCAGCGCGCCGATCCAGCCTATGAAGCCCGGGCTGAAGTTGCTGTTCCTGATCATCTGATTGATGGTCTCACGCAAATTTTCCATAGTCCTATGCCCGCCTTGAGCGGGCTTTTTGTTGCAAAAGTATGGCTGGTGAATACGACCCCACAAGCGGCATGAGTCCGCTGGAATTGCTCCTTGCTGGCATCGGCCAGGGCATGAACAACACGAAGTCTGGGATACAACAGTCGCTGGGTCAACTGTCGAAGCAAGACATTCGCGATCTGCGCGATCTCGACTCGCCGCTGCTGGCCACCGGGATGGGGCGCGCGGGCTCAGTCCTGGGGAGCACGCTGAGCATGGTTCCCGTCGCATTCGCGCCTGGCGCAAACACATTGGCCGGAGCAGGCCTCCTGGGCGCCGGGATGGGCCTCCTGCAGCCCAGCGGGTCCACTGATGAGACGTTGCGCAACGCTGCGATGTTCGGGCTCCTCGGCCCGGCCAGTCAGCTCTCCGGGCGCGCGCTTGGCGGCCTTCTTTCGATGCCGAGCAAAGCCGCCGCTTACTAGCTTGGCGATCAGCAACAGTCCAAGCGCTGCAAATGGCACCAGGAAATAGGACAGATAGGGCCACACAGATGAGAACCTCCCTAGAGCCGTCTGGGCGCTTGCAAAAGATCATCGAATTCAAGCTCTCCCTTCAATATCTGCTTTCGATATTGGGAGCCATCGGAATGATGATCGTGACTATGTACTTCAAGGGCGAGAAAGCGGCGGAGGAGATCGTGGCCTTGCGGGGCGACATCCGCGAGTTGCGGGCCGAGTTGAAGGTAAAGGACACCACTACCAACGGCCTGTCTGGTGCCTTGACGCTCTTGCAGTTCCGCCTGGAGACCGCCGAATCCGACATCCGCGTTCTGAAGCAGGGCGAGCCCGTACCGAGGAAGACCAAATGATCACTTTTCCTTATGGGTGGATCGTCTTGCCCTGCTCTTCAAGCTTGATATCTCGTATACATGAGTAGGAGACATGTTAAAAAATCCTCCTATCTCTTTTGCTGTAAATCTCCGTGATGAATAAAGAATCCTTACAGCATCTACTATATTGTCACTAAACTTTGTCAAGTTGCATACTTCCCCATGCTGCATATTTAGCAGCATTTTTCTTGCATGTCTGTTATTTTCGGCGTATGTAGCCCATTCTAAGTTTGAAGAGCGGTTGTTTAGCTTGTCTCCGTCTATATGATTTACTGTTCTTGCCTTTTCTGGCATATCTCCCAGGAATGCCTTCGCGACAAGTTCGTGCACAGGTGCTTGGCTCCTGTGAGGTTTTAGTGATACGTATAGATAACCATTCTCATGGATGTTCCCAGTAAATATTTTCTCCTTATATTTTCTATTTAATCCGCCAGCTATGGTTGATACGTATTCATTTCTTTTCAGCCTGCCATGTGAGGATATTGCATAGTTCGGATACTCCGTATCCGACCATATTTCATCTTCATGCGTTAATTTCTCTAAACTGTTCATGGTGTCACCGTATGTCAGATTTTCTTTCTGCATTTGAAAATGCCCTTATGAATGAAGGAGGGTATCAGCTGACCAACGTTTCTGGCGACAAGGGCGGCATGACGTATGCCGGGATCGCGCGCAACCGCTGGCCGAACTGGAGCGGGTGGGATGCCATCGATGCTGGTGGCCGGCCTGCTGCAGATGCAGTACGAGCCTTCTACAAGCAGAACTTCTGGGATGTGATGCGGCTGGATGACGTGTCGTCACAAGTGATCGCCCGGCACCTGTTTGACTTCGGGGTGAATGCCGGAACGGGCACGGCTGTGAAGATTGCCCAGGTGGTGGCTGGAGTCACGCCAGATGGCGCAGTCGGCCCGCTCACCCTGGCGGCGCTCAACATGGCCGACCCTGAGCTTTTCAGCGCGCGGTACACCATCGCCAAAATGGCCCGCTACCGCGATATCGTCACGCGCGACAGGAGCCAGAGCAAATTCCTGCTGGGCTGGCTCAACCGTACCCTCAAGGAGGCCGCATGAACCCGATCATCCTGGGCGGCATCGTGGATGCCATCGGCAAGATTGCTGACGACCTCTTCACGTCCGACAAAGAACGTCTGGACGCGCAGATCGAACTGCAAAAGGTCAGCATTGAGGCCGCCAAGATCGATGCCAGCCTGGCTACCGGCCAGATGGAGGTCAATAAGGCCGAGGCCACGAATGCAAGCCTGTTCGTGGCTGGGTGGCGTCCGGCCATCGGCTGGGTCGGCGCTGCGTCGATGCTGTACCAATTCCTGATCTATCCGTTCCTGGTCTGGGCCTGGGCACTGATGCAGGCCAAGGGCTGGGTTCCGGTGACGATGAGTGCGCCGCCCATGCTGGAAGCAGAGTCGCTTTGGGTGATCCTGTCCGGTATGCTGGGCATCGCAAGTCTGCGCACGGTCGAAAAGGTCAAGTCCGCAGGCGCTTCGAAGGGGTGAAGTGGTGGGGGGATTTTTGACACATACCCCGCACAGGCTTCACAGAATGCGACCGAGGCAGACGACAAACCCAATGTAGATCAACAACTTGCGGCATCTGCAAGGACTGCGTACAAAACTCGAAATCAGGCGTACGTGCGAACGTACCGAGGGTTCGAATCCCTCCCTCTCCGCCAATGTGTCAGCAAACAAGCGCCTTCCGAGGCGCTTTTTTGTTGTGCCCATCAATCTACCCATCATTGGATGAAGCGATGGCAGGTTTAGCGAAACGACCTGGTTTCCATGACGACCAGGAGCGAACGACGCCCATGGGGTTGGTCCGCTACGGGTATGAGTTCTTGGAGTCTGCTTTCGTTATGTACGAGCGTGCGGCCCAGCCAAGACCTCCACTGGTTCCGTGTCCACCAATCCCAGTCTTGTATCTTTTGGGGCATGGGTTGGAGCTCACCTTCAAGGCTTTTCTACTGAGCAAGGGTGTCACTCTCAAGCACATTCGCTACGAGCTGGGCCATGATTTGGAGTGGGCATTCAGCAGCAGCAAGGAAAACGGCCTTGGCACAGTACTTCAATGGCAAGCTTCTGATGAGTCTGCGCTGACTTTGTTCAATGTGATGTACAAGGCGAAGGAGCTGGAGTACATAGTGACAGGAGCAAAGACCATCCCTTACTACCCACTGCTGCAGAACTTCTCTATCAAGCTGTTTGATGCGGTTGCTACCCCCATCGGCTTCCGGAAGCGTCTTGCCACTTGGACCTTGGATGAGTCGCCAGTTTGACGTATTGCTGAGCATCGTCAGGTGCGATGGCTGGACGTTAAAGCTTTAACAAAGAATCAAAGAATCAAAACGCCCCGAAAACCCGCATGGATGCTGGGTTTCGGGGCGTTTCTGTTTGATTAACAAAATTCAAATGGGGGAAATTTTTTGCGCGTGCGGAACAGGGCGGCCTAGGCCGGCAAGGGCTGTGGACTTCGGTCCACCCACTGGCCTACGATCACCAGACACCAAGGAGGCATCGATGATTAAGGTCTACGTGGACACAGGGGGCGAGATGCCGGGTCTGAAACACCTCAGGGCGCGAGGCTTGGCGGGTTCGGTCCATTTCCCTTATGAGCAACGCCTCAAACGCATTGACACGACTGCAAAGCCATCCAATCTGTCTTGGGGCGGCAGCGCGGCGTCTCATGCCGATCTCGCAGGCATGTCTTGGTCCGACACTGGCGAGAAGCCGATGCATGCGGCGATCGCAAAGGTTATTGGCGCGCACAACGTGGCCGACGTTCAACACCTAGCCTCTGCCCATGCGGCCGGCTGCGACGCTATGCTCACCTCCGACAAAGGCGACATCTGGCGTCACCGCGACGAGCTGCACGCGCTGCTCGGCATCCGCGTCTTTCATTCCGCCAGCGAATGGCCAGATTTCGTGGTTTTCTGCGAGAACAGCGCCTCCTAGCACCCGCGCCCTCTCCCTTTGCTGGCCCGACAATGCCTCTGAGGCGCGTCAGCCAGGCTCAGGCGCTTACGATCAGGCTCCCCTATCACCGAACGATGGAGTGCAAATGGAGCAATCTCAGGACTACAGGCTTGTCCTCTCTGCCAGGATTTCAGCGCTGGAGAAGGTTGTGGAGCAATTGGCTGTCCAGCAACTATCTGGAATGGACAATGCGGCACAGCTGGTGGCGGAGATGCGAAGGGCGGCGATTGCTTCTTTGGAGATCGCACCGATGAACACAGGCGGCGTCCATCTCACGCCTCAGCAACAAGAGTGGCTCAGAAGAGAAAACATCCAGAGCAAGCACCAGACGGAAAAGCTCTTTTCTGCAGTGGAGCGCTCTTTGAGCACCAGCTAGCCCCGAACAAGCAAAAGCCCCGCTGGGCGAGCCATGCGGGGCTTTGTTGCGTCTGGGCCTGCGGTAGTTACGCGCGCACGCCCTTGACCACTGCGAATGTCTGCGGGTAGGGGATCACCACATCAGCGCAGACGTGGCAGGCAAAGCCGATTTCGCCGGTGGATGCGAAGACCTCGTCCAGTAGTTGGATGCTCACGTTCTCGCGCAGCAGGCAGTTGCGGCCATAAAAAAGGCCCGCGTTGGCGGGCCGTGCTCAGATCTCCAGGGCCTTGCGGTCCTTGCCTTCAATCCAGCGCGGCGGTTTGCCCCGGCCGGTCCAGGTGGCTCCGCTGGCGGGGTCGCGGTATTTGGCCACGCCAATGCTGGCGGACTTGGCCTTGCCGGTGCTGAAGATGTCATCCTGGGTCAGACCGAACTGCTCGACGAGTTCGCGGACCTTGGCGATGACTCCGCCTTTTTCCGCCTTCAGGGTGGCGGCGATCTTTGCCTCAAGCTCGGCCTTCTGCTGGAGGAGGGTTTTGTAATCTGCTGTCATGTATTCCTCATGGATAGTGTGCTACACAATGACGCATTCTATGGAGACAGGGCCAATGTCGCATGTGGGACATCGTTGGTGTTTGCACCTAGCCTCTGCTCCGCCTGCCCCCAGGCGCTGTGCGCGGACCGGGCCTAGGCCTCGGCAAATTCGCGCCTGGCGCTGAAGTGCAGGATTTCGGAATCCTGCGCTCCCCCCTGTCTTTGAATGACGATGGTGCCGTTGGAATGCAGATAGATGCGGATGCCCGGCAGGGTGTCCGAATCCAGATGGCAAGGGCTTTTGTCGAGGTTTTTCCAGCCATGTTCTGCGCACAGCGTGCGTTGCCGCATGCGGTTGAGCAATTCACGGCGAGCGCCGGCGCCTTCGCAGATGCGCATCCAGAGCAGCAACAGCATGTCGTGTGCCTCCTGGCGGGATGAGCAGGGAGGCATGTGCTTCAACTGGTTCAGCAGGGTGAAGAACCGTTCCTCTGCGCTGATTTCGAGTGCCATGATTGCCTCCTGTGTGCCTGGATATGCATCAAAGTGTAGGCAGGCCCGGTTCCGCGAAGGCGCGGCGTTTGGCGACAGCGCCGGTGGCGTTTTTTCCTTCGTGTTTGCAGGATTTCTGCCAGGGCGGCTGTCATGGCCCATGCCAGCCGTATCAGTGCGACTGCATGCCCATGAGATTGCACGACATGGCGCATTGCTGGCAGGCTGCCGCGCAGGTCTGGCAATGGTCGTGGGAATGCTTGCTGCATTCGTCGGCGCAGGCCTGGCAGATCTGGGCGCACAGGCGGCATATGTCCGGCGCATGCGGGCTCTGGCGCGCCATTGCGGCCACGGCCAGTTCGCAGATCTGCGCGCATTCCAGGTCCTGGGCAATGCAGGCGGCCATCATCTGGACGTCTGACTCCTTCAGGCAGGCGGAGGCGCAGGTATTGCAGGCAATGACGCAGGCCTGGCAGGCGTCCATGCAGGCCTTGTAGTCGATGGCAGGTGGGGTGGTATTCATGGCAGTTCTTCAGGAATGAGGGAGTGAAGTCGCGCAGGGCGTTCTTCCTTGGCCATTCGCTGGCAGCTATCCGCACCAAAGAAAACGCCCCGCGAACGGGGCTGTGTCAGAGACCGCAAGGGTCGGGATTTACAGGTAGGGCACGCCGTAGTAATCGTTCACGCGGCGGCCATATTCATCGGTGTATGCCGGAGCCGTATCGCGCTCGTAGCGTGGAGCGTTGTCCAGTTGCTCACGCGTCAGCGACACCACGTAGCCATTCATGTTGGGCTCGTACTTGAGGGATTCCCAGGGCAGCGGATAGCGATCCGTGCCGATGCCCAGGAAGCCGCCGAACTCCATGACGGCATAGCGCACCTTGCCGGACAGCTTGTCGATCATCAGCGTGTCTATGGTCCCCAGCTTGTCGCCTGCCGGGTTGTAGACATTGGTGCCGCTGACGGTTTCGGAAGAAATGACGCTCGATACGGTGTTGGGTGTGACCATGACGTTCTCCAGTGAGTGGGTTTGTGCTGACCCGCCAGCGCGGTGCGTCTGGCGGCTGAGCGATGCGGCTTTGAATGGGGCGCGGTAGCCGGCCTGTCAAGAAAACCTGTGCATCGCCTGGCGAAGTCGAAGCCTGTGTGCTTCTGGGTTCTAGCTTAGGACGGCATCTGCGGACACCGGGTAGTCGGGCCGCCGCGACGGGCGTAGGAGGTGCCTTGGGCGGCGGAGGCCAGTTCCTACGAGCCCCTGTAGTCACGGTCGGCGGGGCGGCGGGCCTTGGCTGACGCGGGGCAGCAGCCTGGGCCGGCTGCGGTGCGGCAGGGCGGGGCGTACAACAAAAACGACAGGGCAATTAAGCGCATGCAGTCCCGCATGCGTGTGGCATGCCCCGAAGGAGAGCCCCATGAATGCAAGCAACAAGCCATCCATCCAGCCCATCCAGCCGGTGTCCACGGATGCCCCCGAGGATGAAGACCTTGCCGAGCAGGCACGCCCCGGCCACGGTGTTCCTTCGCAGGACCCCGATGCGTCTGCGCAGTTCGAACTGTCGCCCGAGGATGCAGAGCGCGAGTCGCGCTCGGTCTTCATCGGCGGCGGCGTGCTGGCCGGAGCCGCTGCAGGCGCTGCGGCGGGTGCTGCGATTGCCGGCCCGGTGGGCGTGGTGGTCGGCGGCACGGTAGGCAGCGTGGCCGGTGCGCTGGGCGGTGCGGCCGCTGGCGCCGTGGCACCTGCGCAGGGGGCGGAAAAACCGTCGCACCCCGGCAGCAAGTCTTCCGGGTGACAGGGAAGGGGTGGTGGCAGGCCCTGTGTAGCGCAGCGGCCATGGACGGGTGTGGGTGCATCCCGTATACAGAGGCCTATCCACTTTCTTCCCACCCCAGATGGCCAACGTACTCATCGGCATCGTCGCCGCAATCCATGTCTACATCCTCGTGCTGGAGATGTTTCTCTGGGACAAGCCGGCCGGACGCCGCGCGTTTGGCCTGACGCCCGAATTTGCCCAGCAGACCAGGACACTGGCCGCCAACCAGGGCCTGTACAACGGCTTTCTCGCCGCCGGGCTGATCTGGGGGCTGGCGCAGGGGGCCGATGGCCTGGGCTTCAAGTACTTCTTCCTGATCTGCGTGCTGGTGGCCGGCGTGTATGGCGCCGCCACGGCCAGCCGCAAGATCCTCTGGGTGCAGGCCGTGCCGGCGGCTGTGTCGCTGATTGCGCTGTACCTGGGCCTTTGAGCGCGCCCAAAGCGCCCAAAGCTCCCAAAGCGCTCAGGGCGAGCTGGCCGTGAAGGTGACCTGCCCGGTGTAGGTGCCTGCCCTGCGGGAGGCCAGGTTGGCATAGGACAGGGTCCAGTTCGCCGTGCGCTGGGTGACCAGCCCCGCAAAGGCGGTGGCCACCACGTTGACCGCTGCGCCCGTTCCCGTATTGGGTATCAGCGGCGCGGGCAGGTTGCTGTCGCTGGTGGCGATGGTGATCTCCGACAGCGGGATGGTATTGGCCCCGCTGGTCAGCGCCGTGGTGGCGGTTGCGCGCAGCGTGACTTGGCCTGCGTTGCTGCGCACCTCCACCGGCAGCACATTGCCGCTGGGCGTGATGCTGAAGCTGGGGGCCGCGCCGCTCCAGTTCACCGAGGTGTTGCTGCCCGCCACGGGCGTGGTGGGCACGCCAGGGATGGACGGGGCGAGCACAAAGGCCACGCTGCTGGTCGTGCCGCCGGGCGTGGGCCAGGTGCCGTCGCCGATGCGAAAGAAGATGAACTTGTCGATGGCGATGGTGAAGTCCAGGTTCACCGAGGTGCTCAGCGGCACCAGCAGGCTGGGGCCTGTGGTGCTGGACGCCGCATGCGCGGCGTGACCCAGGCCGCCCAACGCCATGGACAGGGCCAGCCACGCCATCGGCCTGGTTGCCATCACTTCAGTTCCACATCGATCTTGAAGCTGCCTTTTTCCCAGTCCAGGCTGCCCTTGGCCTTGACCGGATACACGGGCTGCGGGGCGGGCTGGCCGTCTTCGCCCTTGGGCATGAGGGCCAGCGTGCGTGTCTGGCCGGGCAGTATGGGCGTGCCTTCCGGCACCAGTTCGAAGCGGCGGCCCTTGTTGTCCACGGCGTCCAGGCTGCCTTCCAGCCGGCCATGGGCATCGCCGGTGTTGCTGACGGTGACCAGGGCGCGGCGCGTCTTGCCGTCTTCGGCCATGGAAAGCTGGCGAATGTCCAGCTGGGGCGAAGCACCTCCCAGCGTCACGTAGACGGCCACCGCGATGCGGCCCGTGACAGGCAGGCTCAGGCTGGCGCCGCCGCTGCGTATGACGGTCTGCTGCGCGGGCTCCACGCCTTCGATGGCGATCATGAAGCGGCATTCGCCGCGCGGCGCATCGGCAGGCGGCTCCACCTGGAAGCGGAAGGCCTTCTTGCTGCGGCCTGCAATCGTGACGCTGCGCCGCTCCAGCAGCACCCAGGGCCGGCAACTGCCGGGCAGCAGTTCGTCGTGGTAGGTGATGTCGCCCGTGTCGGAATAGGTCCAGTCGATGGTGCGCATGGCCACCTCGGTGGGTGCCGAGGCCAGGTTGTGGATGTCCAGCGATTGGCCCGTGCGCGCACCCGGCTTGGCCGACAGCTCGAAACGCGAGGGCGCCACGGCCAGCTCGAACGGTGCGGCGGCGGCGCCGCTGCAGGCGATCAGCAGGGCCAGTGAAGCGGCGATGAGAGGAGCTTTCATGGCAGGGTCTCGATCTCGAAGTAGGACTCGAAGCTCAGCGCCGAGCCCCGGGTCAGGCGCAGCTCGGCGGGGTCGATGTGCAGCGTGAGGTCGAAAACCTCGGCCATCCAGGGCGTGCGGACCACGCCGTTCCAGACCTGGACCCGGTCGCCGGGCCGGCCCGTGCCGCCCGCAAAGACGCCGTTGCCGCGCCACTGCACCTGCATGCCCGCAGGTGAGCGCAGGCCCGTGACCAGGGCGGGAATCACATAGAAGATGCGCGCCGTGCGGCCGACATGGGGCGCCGTGGCCAGCCGGTATTCGATGCGTCCCATGGGCAGCTCCAGCAGCCGCTCGCCGACGACCCTGGCCCGGGCGAAGTCGCTGCGCACCTGGGACCGGGGCGAAGCCGAGTCGTCCAGCCGCGCCACTTCGGCATGCGCCGCGAGGGCCGTGGCCCAAGCCAGTGCCATGCACAGGAGCGGCCAGGCCAACCGCCTCATACCATCGATGCCGTGAAGCGCACGGTGCCCTTGTAGTTGCCGCCCGGGTAGACCACGTCGTTGTCGTAGGTGAACTGCAGCACGGTGCCGGTCAGTTGCCGTGACTGGACGGTCCAGCCAGCGACCGGGCACAGCGCGCCAGAACAGACGGATGCGTTGGCGTTGTAGCTGGCGATGGACTGGCCGGCGCTGGCGGTGAAGCGCCCGTTCTGTATGTCGCCGGACGCAGCATTGCCGTTGTTCGATGCCACCCAACTGATCTTGCTGAACGGAATGGTCGCGCTGCCGCAGCCACCCGACTGGCAGGAAAGTGCGGTGGATGAATCGACGACCAGGGTGACTGGCCGGGCCACGGCGGTGCCCAGCGCGGGACGTGTGGGAGACACCGAGACACTGATGCTGGGCGTGCCCGTCACGGCCACGGGCGTGAGGCCGGCGTTGGCTCCCGTCACGCTGAAGGCCACGGTGTCCACGGTTGCCCCGGACGTGCCCACGCGCAGTGTCAGACTGTAGTTGAGCAGGTCTGTGTCGGTCACGATGGTGAACACGGCCTGCGCGGGCGGCTGCACAACGCAGAGGGCCGCTGCGGCCAGCAGGCGAGGCAATGCCTTGTCCATCAGATGCCCTGGGCCGTATACGTGATGACGTTGGTATAGGTATTGGCAGCCCAGCTGGCCGGCGTACCTCCCAGCGCATACGCCCAGGTTCCCGTAGCAACCACGTTGGAAGGGAACGAGGTGGATGCGCAGGCACCCAGATTGGGCCCGGGGTGGGGCAGGGTGCCTGTGGTCGTGACGGTGAAGTCCGCATTGGCGGGGCCGCCCGTGGCATTCCAGGCGCCGACCGCGCAGTTGATGGTGCCGGCGCCGGCATTGGTCCAGGCATAGACCGTGAGCGTGGCGGCAGCCGAGGCGGTGGCCACGGTGGGCGCGGCGCCGTTCCAGTCCACATTGGTGTTGTTGACGGAGGCCAGCGGCGTGGTGGGCACGCCGGGGATGCTCAGCGTCGAGGTCCAGGTCACCGTGTCCACCGTGGTATTGGTCGAGCCCACGCGCAGCAAGATGAGCTTGGGCACGGTCACGCTGAGGTTGACCTTGGCCTGGGCCGTGATGGTTCCGGTGCCCGATCCGTACTGGCTCTCGGCCATGGCAGGCAACGCGGTCAGGGCCAGGCCGAGGCCGCCGAGCGATGCGGCCAGCAGGCGTTGGGCGATGGGTGTTCGGTTCATGGAATCTCCTTGGATGGAACGGGTTGCCTGGGAAGCCTGTGCGCCTTAATCAGTCATTCATTCACTCATTCACTCACTCGCCCACCTTGACCACGGCAATCGACGCCGAGGCCTGGCCGCGCAGGGGCACGTGCACGCTGCTGGTGTTGTCGCCGGAGGCGCCCCAGGGCAGCGGTACGCTTTCCTGGGTGAGCGACAGCCGGTGGTGGCCCGTGGGCACCACCGGGAATTCGAACTGGCCATCGCGGTCGGTCACCGTGCGGTAGCGGCCGTCAAGCACCACCTCGACGCCGGCCACGCCCACCTCGCCCGCCTGCTGTTCGCCGTCGCGGTTGGCGTCGTAGAACACGCGGCCGGACAGGCTACCGCCGCCCACGCCTTCACCGGGTGCGCCTGCGGCCGCATAGGCCGTGCCCGCGCTGCCTTCCCAGCGCAGGTAGACATAGGCAGTCTTCTCGTCGCTGCGGTAGAGGTTGGGCAGGGAAGAGGGCGTGGGCAGCAGCGAGGACCGGGCCTGGTTGAAGTGCGCCATGAAGCCCATGCGCCAGCCTCGGCCCAGTTCCTTCTCGGCCGACAGCGAGCCCGACAGGCCCCGGCTGGTGTAGAGGCTGCCGCTTTGCGAGGTGTAGCGCAGGTTGCCGGCCAGCTGCAGCCCGCTTTCCAGCCAGTAGCGCCATTGCAGCCCGGCTGTTGGATAGTTGCGCGACATGCCGCCGCTGCGGTCGCGCGCATAGCCCAGCGTGGTGGTGAGCTCGGACCGCAGCGTTGCCTGGCGTGCACCGGCCCAGTCCTGCTCCCACTGCACCTCCTGGCCCGTCGCGGAGGAGTCGCCCAGCACGATGAGCTCGTTGCGCCGAACGGTCAGCATGAAGCGGCTGCGCGGCCAGTCGAAAAAGCGGGTCTGGTAGAACGCGCTGCCATAAAGGCTGCGCGATTGGCCGCCGCCTGCGGTGCCCGCATCGTTGCGCGTCTGGTAGGCGCTGAAGCTGCCGCCCACGGCCGTGTGCCGGTCGAACTGGTATTGGGCATTGCCATTCGCCCCCAGGCGGCGGTAGCCCGACAGTTGAAAGCCTGTATCCTGCGCCGTGGTTTGCGGCGTGCGTTCGTAGTCCAGCCCCATGCCCCAGCTCAGGCGGGTGACATGGCGGTCCACGCGCCAATAGGCGCCGCGCGCCGCGCTGGACAGCGCGTAGTCGCCAAAGTGCAGCTGGGGCTGGGCTGCATGCAGGCCGAATTCATGGCGGTAGGCGCCAGCGCGCGCGCTGGCCTCGATGAACAGGCCCTGGGCGCTGCTGCCCTCCGTGCCGGCGGTGCCTGCCGCTGGAGAAAACAGGGGCGCGCTGGTACGGCTGCCCAGCAGCGTGGTGCGGAGCCTGAAGTCGCCATCGCGCAGCACGCCGCGCCCGTAGCCCAGCGAGGCGGCCCAGCTGGTCACGCGCTTGCTGCCCAGGCCCAGGGCGGAGCCGGGGTCGTATTGCGTGTCATCGCCGGGGTAGTGCCTGGGACTGTAGTAGGCGGGAACATCGTTGGCCTGGTCCAGCTGGAAGGCGGCAAACCAGGGGCCATCCAGCCGCACGGTGGCGCCCAGCCAGCCCAGCGTGCCCTGGTTTTTCTCGAACCCGGGGTAGGGCCCTCCCGTGAGAAGGCCGCGCTGGCCGTAGCCCGCGCGCAGGTCCAGATCCGGGCGGAAGATGCGCGCCGAGGCGCCGCGCACCGTGGTCGAGCCCAGCGACAGCCGGTAGTTGCGCGCCAGGCCATCGGTCAGCTCGCTGTAGAGGTCGCCCACGGCCGTGTCGGCGAAGGTCTGCGTGGTCAGCGGAAAGCCAAGGTTGCGCAGCGTGAAGCGCTCGCTCGTGGCTTGCCGGGCATAGCCCAGGCCACCAATACTCAAGCCACCAATACTCAAGCCACCCATACCCAGGCCATTGCCAAAGTTGTCGCCGCTCAGGTGCCGGCCTTCGGCCTGCAGGGTGAACTCGCCGTAGTTCAGTGTCTCGCGGCGGTATTCGAGGCGCTGGCCGATTTCTGTGGCGCGCTGGCGGCCATAGCCGGTGGTGCGGGATTCGCCCAGGCCCAGGCGGCTTTCCACCACCCAGGCGCGAAAGCCCTCGGGCTGCTCGGCTTCGGGCTCGGCGGCAGCGGACTGTGCGATCTCGTCCGGATCCATGAAACGGTCCTGGTAGGCGGGGGCGGCCCCTTCGGAGAGTGCCTTGAACCGGGCCTGCTCGGCCTGGTCGCGGTCCAGGGATTCGATGCGTGCCTCAGCCATGGAGGTACCGGCAACGGCCGCCGAAGAAGGTGTTTGCGCCTGTGCGCCGCACAGGAAGACGGGAGCGGCTGCCAGGCTCCACCCAAGGCACGCGAGCGGCAGGCCCGACCAGACTCCAGCGGGGCCGGCAACGGTCCGCGGCAGCGTTCGAATCATCAACCAAGATCCCTGCTTTATTCATCGGATGCCAAGCCATCTGGCCAAAACAACGGATCACAAAACTGCGGAAAATGGCTGAATGCGTGCAGCCATCGATTGGGCCCTGCAAATACCGGCGCTGCACTTCAAAGACCGGCCGTTGTCAATGGTGTGCCGAATGAGAGGTATTCAGGGTGAATATCATCGTTCCCTAAATGGCATGGTTTATCCAGTAGGACGACACGCTGCCGGATGGTAGGGGAAATGGTGATGCCATTCGATGTTCATCTGTGGCGCTGCGGTGCCTGGCTGGCAGTGCCCAGAGGGCAGTTGGCAGGCTTTGCTTTTTGGCCATGGATGGGTTTCAGGTTTTCTATTGATAGCAATGAATCATTTGTTTTTCATGCGGCAATAGAGGTCGCTGGGCGTAATCTCCGTATTCAGGCAATGCATCTGTTGGAAAACGAGGGTTCTCATCGGATTCCGGCTGCTGGAGAATCAAGGAATGGCGCAACTGAAGTGCGCCAGGTTCTGATTGGTTTTTGGACTGGTATCCGGCCAGGTTCATTGATGCAGGCTAAAGCACCTGCACCAATGCAAGCTGCCGCAATCATTTGCCCTGTCTTCATGAACTCTCAGGCGCATCACAGGCAAGGCCAACGCAGACCCCGGGCACCCTGGAGGGCGCTCGTGGTCATGGTGTTGGCTGCCGTTGTGACCCTGGTGGCAGGCCTGTATCCCTGGAATGCCCCGCAGCATGGCAAGGCGGCAAGCCGCATGGAAGGCTTTGCAGGCGGCGCGTCCCTCATGACCAAGAAGCGCCAGTTCCATGTGGTCCAGCGGCTGAAGACCCACCGCCTGGCCGAAGCCGAGCGGCGCCAGTTGCTGGCCCGTGACACCGGCGCGCGGAATGTGCGGGAGGCGTGGCAGGCGCGAGAGGTGCGAGAGTTGCGTGCGTTGTCTGAGGTGCGGGAGTTGCGGGAGGTGCGCGCGGTGGCCGGCCCGCTCTCAGTCCACCAGCGCCTGTATGGCCTGCAACTGCGCCGCCAGCCCGGGCCGCGCGGCTGGAAAAGTCTCCTCGAAGGCGGCGGTGCCTACCGTGAAACCCGCGGCACCGCTGGCAAGCACGGCCGCGATGCGTTCGCTGCGATCAATGGAGCCGGCCACGACCACGGGCTTGTCCACCGCATCGCAGACCGCCTTGATCAGGGCCGGCACGTCGCCCCGGAAACGGTAGGCCAGCAGGTCCAGGCCATGAACGCCCTCCAGCCCCGCGATGCGGCGCGCGCTGGCCACGATGTCCTCGGCCGGCCCTGAAAGCACGCTCGGATGCCCGCTGATCCTGCCGGGAAACGGATAGTAGGCAATGCCGCTGCCGCGCAGCACGGGCAGCACCGCCTCGGGGCGCGTGCCGCCCATGAGAACGTCCACACCGAGCTCCACCGCCGCGCGGGCCGAAGCCACCTCGCTGGCCTCGTCCAGGCTGACGACTTCCAGATAGACCCTGGCACCGCCCGCGCGGATGTCCCGGGCCAGCTCGCGCAGCTGTGGCAGGGGCAGGCCTATGTCCTTGAAGCCCACATGGCGCACGCCCTGGGCCAGCACTTCGCGCAGCCGCTCGCGCGCATCGGCAATGGTCTTGTCCTGCTGCGTGAGCATGAAGATGAAGTCCGGGCGCTGCGCCTGCCCGCTGGCGCCGGAGCGGCCCGCCTGCACCATGGCCGCCGCCTGGCGCAGCGCGCAGGCCAGGCTGGCATGGTCCGCACGGCCCGTGCCGGCGATGTCGAAGGCCGTGCCGTGGTCCACCGAGGTGCGCACGAAGGGCAGGCCCACGGTAATGTTCACGCCCTGCTCGACGCCCAGGTACTTCACGGGAATCAGCCCCTGGTCATGGTATTGGGCGACCACCACGTCGAACTCGCCCCGGCGTGCCCGCATGAAGACCGTGTCGCCCGGCCAGGGGCCGTTGGCGTCTATGCCTTCGGCCCGTGCGGCTGCAATGGCGGGGATGATCACCGAGCGGTCCTCGTCCCCGAACAGCCCGTTCTCGCCGGCGTGCGGATTGAGTCCCGCCACGGCCACACGGGGCCGGGCGATGCCGAACGCCCGGCAGGCCTGGTGCGCAAGGCGGATGGCACGCAGTTCGTTGTCCGGCGTGACTGCGGCAATGGCCTGCTGCAGCGGCACGTGGATGGAGACCAGCAGCACCCGCAGCTCGTCATTGGCGAGCATCATGGCGAAGTCGCGCGTGCCCGAACGCTCGGCCAGCATCTCGGTATGGCCCGGATGCGGGCAGCCCGCGGCGCGCAGCGCCTCCTTGTGGATGGGGGCGGTCACCAGGCCTGCGACTTCGCCGGCCAGGGCCAGGTCGATGCCGCGCTGTATGTAGGCATGGCAGGCGGCCCCGGCGCGCGCATCGATGCGTCCCCAGGCCAGGTCCTCGGGCAGCGGGCCTCCGGTCTGGAGCACGAAGAGGGTGGCGGGTGGCACGGTGGCGGGAACCTGGGCCGGCGCATCGATGGCTTGGATGCGCGGGCGCACGCCCAGCATGTCGGCTGCCCGCTGCAGCCGCCCCGTGTCGCCGATGACGAAAAAAGGCGCATGGGGCCGGGCAGGGTCCATGGCCAGTTTGACGATGATCTCGGGGCCTATGCCCACGGGATCGCCCATGGTGATGGCCAGGGGTGCGGGGGCGATGGTGGGGGCTTCATTCATGGTCATTGCTGAAAGCTCAATCGATGGAGGTACTTTGCATGAAAATCGCACTGCAGAAAATCGATATGGATTCAGTATTCAGTTGATCAAAAGTCAACTGAAATCTCTCCCCCACTCCCTTTCTTCGATGTGTCCGATGTGTCCGATGCCGCCCTCCAGTCCCATGGCCCCACCCACCCATATGCCGCCGCTGTCCGCCCTGCGTGCCTTCGAGGCCACGGTGCGCCATGGCAGCGTTTCCAAGGCCGCGCGCGAGCTGCACCTGACCGATGGCGCCGTGAGCCGCGCCGTGCGCGACATGGAAGAGGCGCTGGGCTTTGCGCTGTTCCAGCGCAGCAACCGCAGCATCATTGCCACCCCCACGGCGCGTGTGCTGGCCGAGGAGGTGGCCCTGGCGCTGGAGCGCCTGCGCGGCGCGCTGGGCCGAGCGCGGCAGGCCGCCGGGCCGGACCGGCCGCTGGTGCTGTCCTGCGAGCCCACCTTTCTGATGCGCTGGCTGATTCCCCGCCTGGGCGGTTTGCAGGAAGCGATCGGCACGCAGCGCGAGCTGCGCCTGGTATCGGCCGGCGGCTCGGTGCCCTTTGCGCGTGAAGGCATCGATCTGGCCATACGCCGCGCGGATTTCGACTTGGGCGCCGATGTGGTTGCCGAGCCCTTTTTGCAGGAGCACGTGGGTCCCGTGTGCCGGCCTGCACTTGCGAAGACGCTGGCACGCTCCGGGCCGCTGGGCGGCGTGCTGCTGCACACGGCATCGCGCCCGGACGCATGGCGGCATTGGAGTGAGCTGACCGGCGTGCCGCTGCAGCCCGGGCGCGAGGCCCGCTTCGAGCATTTCTACCTGAGCCTGCAGGCCGCCGTTGCCGGGGCGGGCATTGCCATCGGGCCGCTGGCGCTGGTGGCCGACGATCTGGCCAGCGGCACCCTGTGCGCGCCGCGCGGCTTTGTGGCCGACGGCTCGCACTACGTGCTCATGTCACCCAGGCCGGTGCATGACGAGGCCCGCTTCGCCCTGGTGCTGGAGTGGCTGCGCACGCAGACATTGCCGCTGGCGCGGGCCGACGCATGACTTGCGCCTGCCCGGCTTCACTGGTCGTGCTCGGACAGCTCCCGCCAGTGCGTGCGGGTGAATGCATAGACGGTTTCCAGCGCCGGTGACAGGCTGCGCGCGCCCATGCGCGCCATGCCGTAGCGGCCGCAGCGCCGGGGATCGGCGGGCAGGGGCACTTCGGCCATGGTGCCGCTGGCGCGCTCCTGGCGCGTGATGGACAGCACGCCGAACAGCAAGGTGTCCGTGGCCAGGGTCACGCTGCGCAGCAGTTCCAGGTTGTTGCAGTGCAGGGTGAACAGCTTGTCGGGCTCGGCGCCCTCGCCCCACAGCTCGGCCAGTTGCCGCGCCATGGCCGTGCTCAGCGTGGTGGTGGCCAGGGGGTAGCGGCGGATCTCGTCCATGCCGGGGTTTTGCAGCACGGGGTGGCCCGCGCGGCAGACCAGGCCGGCGGGCAACTCGCCCAGCAGCTCCATGTCCACGTCATCGGCGGCGCGCAGCACATAGGCGTCGCCGACGATGGCGTCTATCGATTCATTGCGCAGCAGCTCCAGCAGGGCGCTGGTGGCGCCCATCTCGGTGCGCACCTTGATGCGCGGATGCGCCTGCGCCATGTGGATCAGAAAGGGCTTGAGCAGCAGTGCCGCGGGGGCCGGCGCCACGCCTATGGCCAGTGCGCCCTCCTGGCCGCCGCGCAGCAGCTCCAGGTCGCGCCGCAGCTGGGTTTCCTCCAGCCGCATGCGGCGTGCGCGCTCGGCCACCAGTTCGCCGAAGACCGTCAGCCGGGCACGCCGCGCGCCCCGGTCGAACAGCTGCGCCCGGAGCTCGTCTTCCAGCGCGCGGATGCTGCGGCTCAGCGCCGGCTGGGTCAGGTGCACGGCGCGCGCCGCGTCCGAAAAAGTGCCGTGCTCGACGATGGCCAGCAAGTGCCGCAGCTTCTGGGTATCCATGCGTGATCCTCATGGTTTGTTGGCTAATTTCTCATTTGAATTATAGGTAGGCACTTCCTAAGATCGCATCCATGGACATTGAAACGTCCTATAGAGCGGCCACAACCGCCAACTCTTTCATCGGAGCAAAAGGAGACAAACCATGCTCAAGCTGTTCATCGGCATAGGCATCCCGTACATCGCGGTGATCGGCCTGCTTCCCTGGGTCGCGTCCGTCGATCGCCATCTGCTCGGCGTGCCCTTCATCTACCTGTGGATCTTCATGTGGTTCGTGCTGACGTCGCTGTGCATGCTCGTGTGCTGGCTGATGTTCGACCGCCACGAAGCCGACGACGTGCAGTCGGCCTGAAGGGAGCACCGCCATGACCACCGCAGTCTTCCTGGGCTTCATCGCACTGTCCCTGTACCTGGCCATCCGCTCGCGCACGGGCAAGGGTGCGCAAAGCGTGCATGACTTCTTCGTCGCCTCGCGCCAGTTCGGCGCCTTCCTGGTGTTTTTCCTCGCCGCCGGCGAGATCTACAGCATCGGCACCATGGTCGGCTTTCCGGGCGGCATCTACGCCAAGGGGCCGACCTATGGCGTCTGGTTCCTGGGCTACATCCTGCTGGCCTATCCGCTGGGCTACTTCCTCGGCCCCATGATCTGGAAGGCCGGCCTGCGCCACAACGCCATCACCCTGCCGGACCTGTTCAAGGGCCACTTCGGCAGCCGCGCGCTGGAGCTGATCGTGGCCGGCTCGGCCATCCTGTTCCTGCTGCCCTGGGGCCAGCTGCAGTTCACGGGGCTGGTGGCGGCGCTCAAGGGGCTGGGCTGGAACTTCCAGCCGCTGCACCTGCTGCTGATCTCGGCGGGCCTGGCCTTCACCTACATCGCCATCTCGGGCGTGCGTGCCTCGGCCTATATCGCCATCCTCAAGGACATCCTCATGGTGGTGGCCATCATCGCCACGGGCGTGGCCGTGGGCTGGCATGCCGGGGTGGGCGATGTGTTCGCCGCCGCCAGCGCCAAGGTCAGCAACCACATGACCGATACGCAGCTGCGCTTTTCCATGAGCACCATGCTGTTCCAGGCGCTGGGCTTTTACATGATGCCGTTCGCCGTGCAGAACTTCTTCACGGCCAAGAGTTCGCACACCATTCGCCGCACGCAGATCGCCATGCCGCTGTACATGCTGATGTACCCGTTCCTGGTGCTGGCCTCGTACTACGCCATCAGCCAGAACCTGGAACTGGCATCGCCCAACGAGGCCTTCTTCGCCGCTGCCGTTCGCCTGCTGCCCGACTGGCTGCTGGGGCTGGTGGCCGCAGGCGCCGCGCTGTCGGGCCTGCTGGTGCTGGCGGGCATCTGCCTGGCCATCGGCCCCATCGTGGCGCGCAACCTGCTGCCCGGCCTGCCCGAGGCCAAGCAAAAGCAGGGCGCCAAGGTGGTGATCGTCATCTACCTGCTGCTGTCCATCGTGATGACGCTGCTCACGCCCAACCTGATGCTGACCCTGATCAACACCACCTACTACGGCGTGACGCAGTTCTTCCCGGGAATGATGGCCATCCTGTTTGGCTGGCGCATCCGGCCCCTGGCCATTGCCCTGGGCATCGTCTGCGGGCAGGCGCTGGCCATCGTGCTGTACCTGCAGCAACCGGACTTCGGCGGCATCAACCTGGGCTTCATCAGCCTGGCGCTGAACCTGCTGGTCACGGCCATCGTCCACTGCCTGCCGCGTGCGGCACACGTCAAGACCGCCTGAGGGAAACATCCCCATGAACCACGAAACCAGCGAGCGTGTGCGCATCTTCGCGGCGCGCACCATCCTCACCATGAACCCGGCCCAGCCACAGGCCACCCATGTGGCCGTGCGGGGCAGCACGGTGCTGGCGGTGGGCGGCGAGACCGACATGGCCGCCTGGCCCGATGCCGAACGCATCGACCACCTGCGCGGCAAGGTGTTCATGCCCGGCCTGATCGAGGCCCACAGCCACCTGATGGAAGGCGCCATGTGGGATGCGGTCTACCTGGGCTACTTTGACCGCCGCGATCCCGACGGGCGGCTGTGGCCCGGCCTGCGCACGCTGGACGCCGTGCTGGCCCGCCTGGCCGAGGCCGAGCGTGCCCTGCCCGACGCGCAGGCCACGCTGCTGGCCTGGGGGTTCGATCCCATCCTCTTTGGCAGCAGCCGGCTGTCGGTGCGCGAGCTGGACCGCGTCTCCACCACGCGGCCCATCGTCATCCTGCACGCCAGCGTGCACCTGATGAATGTGAACTCGGCCATGCTGGCGCTGGCCGGCATCGACGAGGACACCGATATCGACGGCATCCACAAGGACGCCGAGGGCCAGCCCACGGGCGAACTCCAGGAGTTCGCCGCCATGTATCCGGTGCAGAAGGTGATCGGCAGCGCGCTGTCGCTGGCCGCTGCCGAGCAGCGCGAGGCGATCTGGAAGTTTGGCCGCGTGGCCCAGCTCGCGGGCGTGACCACGGCCACCGACCTGGTCAGCGATCTCTCGCCCCAGGGCCTGGCCGCGCTGCGCGAGGTGACGGGCGACGCAGCCTATCCGCTGCGCATCGTCCCGGCCTTTGCGCCGCAGCGCAACCCGGAAGGCGGCGCCGCGCGCGTGCATGCCGCTGCCGCATCGTCGGCCAGCGACAAGCTGCAGTTCGGCCCCGTCAAGTTCATCGTGGACGGCTCCATCCAGGGCTTCACCGCGCGCCTGCGCGCTCCCGGCTACGCGGGCGGGCAGCCCAACGGCCTGTGGCTGATTCCGCCGTCGCAGCTGCCCGCGCTGTTCGAGCCCTTCCACCTGGCCGGGCTGCAACTGCACATCCACACCAACGGAGACGAGGCCACCGAGGTGGTGCTGGATGTGATCGAGGACCTGCTGGCCAGGCACCCGCGCGCCGACCATCGCCACACCCTGCAGCACTGCCAGCTGGCCAGCAGCGCCCAGCTGCAGCGCGCCGCGCGCCTGGGAATGTGCGTCAACTTCTTCTCCAACCACCTCTATTACTGGGGCGATGCGCACGCCGGGCAGACCGTGGGCATCGAGTGGGCGTCGCGCATGAATGCGGCGGGCACCGCACGGCGCCTGGGCATGGACTTTTCCATGCACTCCGATGCGCCCATCACCCCCATCAACCCCTTGTTCACCGCCTGGTGCGCCGTGCAGCGCGAAACCGCGTCAGGCCGCGTGCTGGGCGAGGCCGAGCGCCTTTCGGTGGACGATGCCCTGCACGCCATCACCATGGGCGCGGCCCGTACCCTCAAGCTGGAGCAGCGCGTGGGCAGCATCGAGCCCGGCAAGCTGGCGGACTTCGCCGTGCTGGAGGACGATCCCCGCGCGGTGGCGCCCGCCGCCCTCAAGGACGTGAAGGTCTGGGGCACCGTGCTGGGCGGGCGTATCTTCCCCGCGCCCGGGTCCCAGCCATGAGCACGCCGGCCGCCGCGGCGCAGCGGGCGCCCATTCCCATGGTCGTCGTGGGCGGCTACCTGGGCGCGGGCAAGACCACCTTGCTCAACCGGCTGCTGGAGCGCGCCGATGGCCTGCGCGTGGCCGTGCTGGTCAACGACTTCGGCGAGATCAACATTGACGCCGCCCTGATCCGCACACGCAGCAGCGACGTGCTGCAGCTGGAGAACGGCTGCATCTGCTGCTCCATCGGCGGGCGGCTGGCCGAGGCCCTGGCCGCCGTGGGCGCGCGGCCCGACCGCCCGGACCTGCTGGTCATCGAGGCCAGCGGCGTCTCCGACCCCGTGCGCATCGCCCAGGTCGGCATGCTCGACCCCGCGCTGCAGCTCAACGCCATCCTGGTGGCGGTGGATGTCCAGGACGTCGATGAGCAACTGTGCGACCCGCTGGTCGGCGACATGGTCCGCCGCCAGATCGCCGGCGCGACGGCGCTGGTGCTGACCAAGGCCGACCAGGCCAGTGCGCCGATGATCGGCAAGGCAAGGCAGCGCCTGGCCGAGATCGCCCCGCACACCATGGTGCTGACCGCACAGTGCGGCGAGATTCCCCTGGCCGTCTTCCTGGACGCTGTGCCCCTGCCACGCCAACCGCAGCACCCGCAGCGCCTGCTGGGTGCGCTTGCGGGTGAAGGTGGCGCCTGGAAGAGGGCCGTGGATGGCACGGCAGGTCTTGCCGGGATGGCAGGAATCACCAGTTTCTCGTACACCACGCACCGGCAATTCGACAAGCAGCGCCTCAGGCAGGCACTGCGCACCCTGCCGGTGCCGCTGCTGCGGGCCAAGGGCATCGTGCGGCTGCGGGGACAGCAGCCTTTGCAAGAAATCCATGTGGTGGGAGGCCGGCTGCGCGTGGCGGATCTGGGCGCGGAGCAGGTGGCCGGGTCCGCCTTTGTCTTCATTGGCTGCTTCACGGCGGCGGGGCAGCAGGCGATTCGTGGCCAGCTGGATGCCGCGTTGGCGCCGGAATGATGGAAGAACGTTTTGGACCAAATTTTCTGAATTTTGGATTTCGGCCCAAAAAAACGTATTAGAATTTAGGTCTTCTAGGGGAGTCGCCAAGTTGGTAAAGGCACCGGATTTTGATTCCGGCATGCGAGGGTTCGAGTCCTTCCTCCCCTGCCAGATAGACAAAAGCCCTGACAGTTCTGCTGTCAGGGCTTTTTTGTTTTCAGGCCGTGGCCTGCTGCGGGCTGGAGTTCACAGCTGAACCCGCGCCCGCCCTGGCGGCATCCAGCGTGGCGCGTATGCCCTGGGCGTAGGGGGTCTTGGCGATGGGGCCCAGCAGGGTGTGCAGGGCCGAGTCGTCCATGATCAGCGGATCGGTCAGCAGGTAGTGCATCTCGGCCAGCTCGCGCATCAAGGGGCTGAACAGGCCGGCCAGGCGCAGCGCGGTCTTGCCCGCGATGCGCAGTTTCAACGGCCTGCCGCTCAGGCGTTCGATCTCCGAGACGATGTCGCGCTGCGTGGTCGCCCCCGCGCCAGCCAGGTGCCAGACCCTGCCGAATGCCTGCGGCGTGTCGATGAGGCGCGCCACGACGGGGCCCACATCAGGCGCATAGACAAACTCGTGCGGACGGTCCAGCGGGCCGATCATGTCGGCCCGGCCGCCGTGGGCCGCCGCCTCGAAGGCGCCGTGCAGCAGGCTGTTGTGCACTCCGGGGCCGTAGAAGTCGGGCAGGCGCAGCACGGTGGCCTCGATGCGGCCCTGTGCATGGGCTTGCAGCAGCAGGTCCTCCTGGGCTTTGCGCATGCGGCCCTTGAAGGTATGGGGCTCGCGCGGATGGTCTTCCGCCACGGGCAGGGTGCGGGCCTTTCCGTAGGGATAGACGGTGCCGATCAGCACGATGCGGCGCACGCCCGCGGCAATGGCGCCTTCCAGCGTCTTGCGCATCAGTTCGGGATGCAATTGAAACTGCCAGTAGTTCACGCCCACCAGGTAGATCAGCGTGTCCACGCCGTGGGCGGCCGCCTCGATGGAGCCGGCGACATCCGGGTTCCAGGTGGCGATCTCGGCCAGGGGATCGGCGCCGAAGGTCTGGCGCAGGCTGGCTGCGTTGCGGCCGACCACGCGATAGGCGCGGCCCTGTTGTCTGAGCGCGGCGGCCAGGCTCTGGCCGATGGCGCCTGCGGCGCCGAAAAGTGCAATGGATGGCATGGTGCGGGTCCTGTGGTGACCACGCCAGTGTCCGCAACACGCCGCAAAAGGAAAATTGCCTAGAATCTTCTGGTGTCCATGCATAAATGAATGGATCAGTGATGTCGGAACCCCATTGGGAGTGGTATCGCAGCTTTTTGCAGGTGCTGGAGTCCGGGTCGCTGTCAGCGGCGGGCCGGGCCATGGGCCTGGCACAGCCAACCGTGGGCCGGCACATCGACGGGCTGGAGTCGGCGCTGGGCCTGCAACTGTTCACCCGTTCGTCCGATGGCTTCGCGCCCACCGAGGCGGCCTATGAATTGCAGCCCTATGCGGCCAGCATGGCCGCGACGGCTGCCGCGCTGCGCCGCGTGGCGGCCAGCCATGGCGCGGGCGTGCGCGGCACGGTGCGCCTGACGGCCAGCGAGGTCGTGGGCGTGGAGCTGCTGCCGCCCGTGCTGGCGCAATTGCGCGCGGCCCATCCTGAACTGCGCATCGAACTGGTGCTGTCCAACGCGGTCGATGACCTGCTGCGCCGCGAGGCCGATGTGGCCGTGCGCATGTTCCGGCCGCAGCAGGAGGCGCTGGTGGCCCGCCATATCGGCGCCATCGAACTGGGGCTTCATGCCCATGAGAGCTATCTGGCCAGGCATGGCGTGCCGGCTTCGCTGCAGGAGCTGGCCGGGCACTCGCTGATCGGCTTCGACCATGAGAACGCCTTCATCCGCAGGTTTCAGCAGCAGTTTCCGATGTTCACGCGCGAGGCCATGGCGCTGAGCTCGGACAGCGACCTGGCACAGCTGGGCGCCATCCGCGCTGGCTTTGGCATCGGCATCTGCCAGTCGGCGCTGGCGGCCAGGGACGCGGGCCTGGTGCGGGTGCTGCCGCAGGCATTCTCATGGAAGCTCGATACCTGGGTGGCCATGCATGAGGACCTGCGCAAGAGCGAGCGCTGCGCCGTGGTCTTCAAGGCGGTCGCGCAGGCGCTGACGGCCTATGCCAGCAGCGGTTCCTGACGACCCGGGCGCCTGTGTTTCATTGGGCGTGCAACAGGCAGCAGCGCGCGAGATGGCGCAGCATGGATTTCCTGCGCTGGGATGCAACAAACGCCTGGCAGTTGTGGGCGATGTAGCCCGCCATGACCCCCGTCAGGCCGGCGACGGCCCACAGCGGGATGGGCACCAGGGAGTCCAGCAGCACGGCGCAGCCGGCCAGCAGCAGCAGGCACGGAAGCAGCCGCAGCAAGGCAGCTTGCAGGGGTTGTTGCCTGCGCAGGAGGGCGAGGACCTGGATGGCAGTGCGTCTGCGGAATCTGCCGGCTTGCTTGCGAAGAACGTTCACGGCTAGTGTCGGGCGTTGATGTGGGTCAAAAAATTGTGTGCAAATGTATCACCTCAATGCGCGAACATCAAATGCGCCGACTCCATGAGAAATGAGAAGGGCCCGCGCATGGCGGGCCCTGGAAAACTGCCGTATTGCGCCAGCGTTCACCGCATCTCGAACTCGATGGCGACCAGCACGAAGGCCGCCATCCACAGCGTCTCCACCACCAGCAGTGCAAAAGGCCGCCAGCCGGCCTGGGCCAGTTGCTGGAACGAGGTCTTCAGGCCCAGGGCCGCAATGGCCAGCACCAGGCAGTTGCGCGACAGGTCGCTCAACTGGTGCTGCAGGCCCGGCGGCACCCAGCCCAGCGAGTTGATGGCCACCAGCGCGACGAACACCCACAGGAACCAGGGCACCAGGCCCGGCTTCTTGCCGTGGTGCTGCTCGGCCGCAGCCTCGCGCTGGCGCTTGAACAGGGCCGAGACCATGACCACCACCACGGCCAGCATGGACACGCGGAACAGCTTGACGATGGTGGCGTAGTCGCCCGTGGCCTGGTCTATGGTGTAGCCCGCGCCCACCACCTGGGCCACATCGTGGATGGTGCCGCCGATGAACAGGCCCGCCAGCTCGGGCGGCAGATGCAGGGCGCGCGCCACCAGCGGATACAGCACCATGGCGGCCGTGGACAGCACCGTGACCGTGACCACCACGGTCAGCGTGAAGCGGTCGCTGTCCTTGTCGCGCGGCAGCACCGACGAGATGGCCAGCGCCGCCGAGGCGCCGCAGATGGCCACCGCGCCGCCCGACAGCACGCCCTGCGGGCGCGTCAGGCCCAGGCGCCGGCCCAGCAGCGTGCCGCACAGCAGCGTGGTGACCACGGCGGCGATGACGATCAGCGCCGTGGTCCAGCCCAGGCCCGCGATCTGCGTGGCCGTGATGCGCGCACCCAGCAGGCCCACGCCCAGGCGCAGCACGCCGCGTGCACAGAACTCGATGCCCGGCTTGGCGCGCGCGTCCTGGCTCAGGAAGTGGAAGGCCACGCCGAAGAACAGCGCGAACAGCAGCTGCGGCCCGCCATGCAGCGTGGAGACGAAGGTGGCTGCCAGCGCGATCACGCCCGACAGGCCTGTGCCGGGCAGGAGCTTGAGCCATTGCAGCATGCGCGGCACGGGCGGCTGTGCTGCCAACGGGGCTTGAACCTGGCTCATGGCTGCTCCTTGCCGCCCGCCGCATCGGCCAGAACCGCCAGCGCGCAGGAGGCGATGCGGCTGGCCACCGAGTCCGAACGGCTGGTCAGCACGATGGGCACGCGCATGCCCAGCACCAGGCCCGCGCATTCGGCGTCGGCCATGTAGACCAGCTGCTTGTAGATCATGTTGCCGGCCTCCAGGCTGGGCACCAGCAGCACGTCGGGCTGGCCGGCCACATCGGAGACGATGCCCTTGTGATGCGCCGAGCGCAGTGAGATGGCGTTGTCGTAGGCCAGCGGCCCGTCGAGGATGGCGCCGCTGATCTGCCCCCGGTCGGCCATCTTGCACAGCGCGGCCGCGTCGATGGTGCCGGGAATGGCGGGGTTGACGGTCTCCACCGCCGAGAGCACGGCCACGCGCGGCCGGGCAATGCCGATGGCACGGGCCAGGTCGATGGCGTTCTGCGCAATGTCGCGCTTGTCCATCAGCGTGGGGAAGATGTTGACCACGCAATCGGTCATCAGCAGCGGGCGCTCGAAGCCCGGCAGGTCCATCACGAACACATGGCTGGCGCGGCGGCTGCCGCGCAGGCCGGCCTCGCGCGCCACGGCAGCTCCCAGCAACTCGTCGCTGTGCAGGCTGCCCTTCATCAGCGCGCGGGCCTGGCCGCTGCCGCACAGCGCCGCCGCCTGGGCCGCCGCCGCGCGTGGATCGTCGGCTGTGGAGTGGATGGACGCGCCCGCCAGATCCAGCCCGGCTGCCTGGGCCGATGCCCGGATGCGCGCCTCGGGGCCGACCAGCAGCGGCGTGATCAGGCCCGCCTGCGCGGCCTGCATGGCGGCCTGCAGCGAGCCCGCATCACAGGGATAGGCCACGGCCACCGGAATGGGGCCTTGCGCCTTGGCCTGGTCGAGCAAGTGCTGGAGATGGGGGCGGTGCGTGGCGGGCGCATCATCGGCGGCCACGGCAAGTGAAAGTGGGGGGACCATGAAAGCTCCTGCGGGAAAGTACAGGGCCCGGCGCGAGCAACGCAGGGAATCTGGGAATCGGCTTTCGAGGGCCTTGCGCTTCACCCAGGCGCATGAAACCGGCGCGGCCCATCCCAGAGACACCGAGGAAGGGCCGCCCCGCACCGAGGGTGTCGTCCCCCTCCCCCGCGCAGCGGGTAGAGAGGGGGAAGGCGCGCAGCGCCTCAGGGGGTGTCAGACGGCGTCAGACGAAGTCTTTGTACTTTTCGAGGAAGCGCACGGGCTTGGCCAGCGCATCGCGGCGGAACGGGTCGCCCAGTTCGCGCGTGCACATCACCTCGATCACGCAGGTCTTGCCGTGGTTCATCTGCAGGTCGATGGCCTTTTGCAGCGCCGGGCCCACGTCCTCGATCTGGTCGACCACGATGCTCTCGGCGCCCATGGCGCTGGCAATCGCCGCGAAGCTTTCGCTTTCCAGCTCGCCGGCCACGAAGCGGCGGTTGTAGAAGTCCACCTGGTTCTTCTTCTCGGCGCCCCACTGGCGGTTGTGGAAGACCACGGCCGTGACGGGAATGTCATGGCGCACGGCGGTCATGATCTCCACCATGCTCATGCCCCAGGCGCCGTCGCCGGCGTAGGCGATGGCCGGACGGTCGGGCGCCGCGCACTTGGCACCGATGATGGTGGGCAGGGCATAGCCGCAGTTGCCGAAGCTCATGGGCGCGAAGAAGCTGCGCGGCTCGTCAAAGCGCAGGTAGCTGTTGGCCACGGAGTTGATGTTGCCGATGTCGGTGGAGACCATCACGCGCGGCGGCATGGCCTTTTCCAGCTCGCGCAGCACCTGGCGCGGGTGCAGGTACTGGCCGCCCGTGGGCGTGCGCTCGCCCTTGGCCTCTTCGATCATGTCCAGGCTGTAGGGGTCGCGCTCATGCGTCCACTCGTCCAGCTCCTTCTCCCAGGCGGCCTTCTCGGTGGCAATGGTGTCGGCGCGCGCGGCCTTGGTGGCGTCGCAGGCCAGGGTCTGGCCCTGCAGGCGGCGGCCCAGCTCGCGTGCCACGGCCTTGGCGTCGCCGTGGATGCCCACCGAGATCTTCTTGACCAGGCCCAGGTTGGTGTGGTCGGCCTCGACCTGGATGATCTTGGCGTTCTTGGGCCAGTAGTCCATGCCGTGCTGGGGCAGGGTGCCGAAGGGGCCCATGCGCGAGCCCAGCGCGATCACCACGTCGGCCTGGGCGATGAGCTTCATCGCGGCCTTGGAGCCCTGGTAGCCCAGCGGGCCGGCCCACAGCGCGTGCTTGGCGGGGAAGGCGTCATTGCGCAGGTAGCCCGTGACCACGGGTGCGCCCAGGCGCTCGGCCAGCTGCCTGCACTCCTCGACCGCATCGCCCATGACCACGCCGCCGCCGGCCAGGATCACGGGGAACTTGGCCGTGGCCAGCAGTTCCGTGGCGGCCTGCAGGCTGTTTTCGCCGCCCGAGCCGCGCTCCACGCGCATGGGCTTGGGGATTTCGCACTGCACTTCGCCGTAGAAATAGTCGCGCGGAATGTTCAGCTGGGTGGGACCCATCTCGGAGATGGCGCGGTCAAAGCAGCGGGCCGTGAACTCGGCCATGCGCTTGGGGTTGCAGACATGGCCCTGGTACTTGGTGAACTCCTGGAACATGGGCAGCTGGTTGGCTTCCTGAAAGCCCCCCAGGCCCATGCCCATGGTGCCGGTCTCGGGCGTGATCATGACCACGGGGCTGTGGGCCCAGTAGGCGGCGGCGATGGCGGTCACGCAGTTGCTGATGCCGGGGCCGTTCTGGCCGATCACCACGCCGTGGCGGCCCGAGACGCGCGCATAGCCGTCGGCCATGTGGGCGGCGCCCTGCTCATGCACCACGGGGATCAGGCGGATGCCGGCGGGCGCGAAGATGTCCATGGCATCCATGAAGGCCGAGCCCATGATGCCGAACATCTCCGTGACGCCGTTGGCAACGCAGGTCTCCACAAAGGCTTCGGAAGGGGTCATCTTCTGGACGCCTTCGACCACCGTACGATTGTTGGCTGCAGTCATGTTGTCTCCTTAAAAATGGAACTTAATGTTCCGAAAAAAGAAATTACGGCGCAAGTCTAGGACTGACTTCGCCTGGATGTCAAACAAATTTCTTTTTTCGGAACAAATTGACTCGAAAAATTGAAAAACATATGATGACCAACACCATGAACACCCGTGACCCCATCCCTGCCCGTATCGATGGCGACACGCCCAACCTGCGGCTGTTCGCCCTGCTGGAGGCCATTGCCCAGAAGAACGAGCCCTTCACGCTGCAGACCATGGTCGAGGAGACAGGCCTGCCCAAGCCCACCATGCACCGCATGCTCCAGCAGCTCGAGGGCGCGGGCATCCTGCAGCGCGAGGGCAACGGCCGGCACTACGGCACGGGCCGGCGCCTGATGCGGCTGGCCGAGAGCGTGCTGCTCAACAACACCACGCACGGCGCACGCCACGCGGTGCTGGCCCAGCTGGTGCGCGACATCGGCGAGAGCTGCAACATCACCGCCTTCTCGGGCAGCGAGGTGCTGTACCTGGACCGGGTGGAGACGCCCGCGCCGCTGCGCTTTTATCTGCACCCGGGCTCGCGCGTGCCGGCCCATTGCTCGGCCACGGGCAAGCTGTTCCTGAGCCAGATGGCGCCCGCGCAGCGCAGGCGGCTGCTGTCGGCCGTGCCGCTGGAAGGCTTCACGGCCAATACGTTGACGGCCTTTGACGCGCTGGACGCCGAACTGGACCAGGTGCGCGCCCAGGGCCATGCCTTCGACAACGAGGAATTCCTGCCCGGCCTGCTGTGCCTGGGCGTGCTCGTGCCCTCCATCCAGGGCGGCCCCTCGAACATGGGGCTGGCCGTGCAGGCGCCCATCATGCGTTTCACGCGCGAGCGGGCGCTGTCCTTTCTTCCCCAACTGCGCGCGGCGGCCGAGGCGATTGCGCGCATCAACGACGAAGTCCCCCCGGGAGCCCCTGACGATGACTGAGCTGACCCTGATGCATCCCACGCGCACGCTTGGCGTGCGCGAGACCTTCGACCTGGACACCGACATGCAGGTGCCCGCCTTTGCCGAACGCAGCGAGCATGTGCCGGCCGTGGACCCGGCCTACCGCTTCAACCCGCAGGCCACGCTGGCCATCCTGGCCGGCTTTGCGCACAACCGGCGCGTGGTCATCCAGGGGCTGCACGGCACGGGCAAGTCCACCCATATCGAGCAGGTGGCGGCGCGGCTGAACTGGCCCTGCGTGCGCGTCAACCTCGACGGGCACATCAGCCGGCTGGACCTGGTGGGCAAGGACGCCATCGTGCTGCAAGAGGGCCGCCAGGTCACGCAGTTCCAGGAAGGCATCCTGCCCTGGGCGCTGCAGCGGCCCGTGGCCCTGGTCTTCGATGAATACGACGCGGGCCGGCCCGACGTGATGTTCGTCATCCAGCGCGTGCTCGAACGCGAGGGCAGCTTCACCCTGCTGGACCAAAAGCGCGTGCTCCAGCCGCATGCGCAGTTCCGCCTCTTCGCCACCATGAACACCCTGGGCCAGGGCAACCTCAGCGGCCTGTACCACGGCACGCAGATGCTCAACCACGCCCAGCTCGACCGCTGGAACCTGGTCACCAGCCTGGACTACCTGGCACCGGCCGAGGAGGCCGCCATCGTGCTGGCGCGCGTGCCGCAGTTGGCCACGCCGCAGGGGCGCGAGCAGGTGGCTGCCATGGTGGCGCTGGCTGCGCTCACGCGCAAAGGCTTTGCGGTGGGCGACCTGTCGCTGCTGATGTCGCCGCGCACCGTCATCACCTGGGCCGAGAACGCGCAGATCTTCCACGACCTGCGGCTGGCCTTCGAGCTGTCCTTCCTCAACAAGTGCGAGCCGGCCGAGCGGGCCATCGTGGCCGAGTACTTCCAGCGCTGCTTCGGCCAGGAACTGGCGCTGCGCGACGAGCCCGCCCATGCCTGCTGAGGCATCCCCCTCGCTGGCGCACATGGAGGCCTGGGGCGGGGCGCTGCTGCGCGCCATGGCGGGCGATGCCTCGCTGCAATGGAGCGGGCAGACGCTATACCGGGGCACGGCGCCCGTGGTGCTGGCAGCGGCCCACCAATCCGATGTGCCGGCCCGATTGGCCGACCAGCGCGGCCTGCTCGACGGCGCCAGCCTGCGCCTGCGCCTGAGCGATGCCGCGCTGCACGCGCGCCACCTGCCCGGCGATCCGGTGGAGCGGCTGGTGTTCGAACTGCTGGAGCAGTTGCGCGTGGAAAGCCTGGCGCCCGAGGAATGGCCCGGCGCACGCGCCAACCTGCATGCGCGCTTTGTGCACTGGAGCCAGGCCTTTGCCGATTCGGGCCTGACCGAAAGCAGCCTTGGCATCCTGCTGTTCACCGTGGCGCTGACCGCCTGGAGCCGCCTGAGCGGCCATGAGCCGCCCGATGCCCTGGGCGACCTGGCCGAGGCCACGCGCGCCGGCCTGTCCGCGCAACTGGGCGCGCAGTGGGCCCTGCTGCGCCGCCACCGGCAGGACCAGCAGGCCTTCATTGCGCCGGCCCTGGCCATCAGCCGCTGGGTGGGCCAGGCCGTGCGGTCAGCCCAGGAAGAGGCGCCGCGTGGCGCTGCCGGGCCGCGCCGGCGGGGCAGCTTCGCGCTGCCGCTGCACTTTGAATCGCAAAGCCTGGATGCGCCGCCCGTGGCGCTCAGCGGCGACAGCCGTGCCTGGGCCGGCTCGGCCCACAGCTACCGCGTGTTCACGCGCGCCTATGACCGCGAGGCGCAGGCGGCCGAGCTGATCCGCGCAGCGCAACTGGCCGAGTTCCGCGGGCAGATGGATGAGGAACTGGCGCGCAGCGGCTTGCACGCGGGCCGGCTGGCCCGCCACCTGCAGCAGCGCCTGGCCGTGCCGCGCCACGACGGCTGGCAGTTCGGCCTGGAGGATGGACACCTGGATGCAAGCCGGCTGGCGCAACTGGTCAGCGATCCGCAGCAGCGCGCCATCTTCAGGAACGAGCTGCCGCACCCCGTCAGCGATGCGGCCGTGGCCCTCCTGCTGGACTGCTCGGGCTCGATGAAGGCGCATGCGCGCCCGCTGTCCCTGCTGGTGGACCTGCTGGGCCGCGCGCTGTCCATGGCCGGCGTGCCGGTGGACGTGCTGGGCTTTTCCACCCAGGCCTGGAACGGCGGCCGCGCCCGCCGCGACTGGCAGCGCGCGGGCCAGCCCCACATCCCGGGCCGGCTCAACGAGCGGCTGCACATCGTCTTCAAGGACGCCGCCAAACCCTGGCGCCACGCCCGCCACGGCATTGCCGCGCTGCGCAGGCCCGACCTCTTTCGCGAGGGCGTGGACGGCGAGGCCGTGCAATGGGCCTGCGAGCGGCTGCTGGCGCGGCCCGCGCAGCGCCGCATCCTGCTCGTCATCTCGGACGGCTGCCCCATGGACACGGCCACGCACCAGGCCAACGACGAGCACTACCTGGACCAGCACCTGCGCCAGGTCATCGCCCGGCACGAGCGCGCGGGCGACGTGCAGATCCGCGCGCTGGGCGTGGGGCTGGACCTGGGCGTGTTCTACCGGCGCAGGCTGGCGGTGGACCTGCGCGAGCAGATCGATGAAGCCCTGCTGATGGACGTGGCGGAGTTGATCTGCCGGCGGTGATGCCGGCCCTGGTGCCGGCCGTGGTGCCCTCCGTGATCTCCTCCACGATAGCGACTTCGCTCAGTCCCCATCCCGCCCGGCTGGGACTGCAGATCTAGCGGACCTGCGCGACAAAGTCGCTCACCAACTGCGCAAACTCCACGGGCATTTCCACGGCACTCAAATGCGCGGCGGGCAGCGACACCAGCTGCGCGCCCGGAATCTGCGCCTGCATGTCCTCGGACAGGGCAGGCGGCGTGGCCTCATCGCGACTGCCCGCAATGAGCAGCGCGGGGCAGGCGATGCGCCGGTTGCTCTCGCGAAAATCGATGCCGCCCACGGCCGCACAGGCGGCCGCATAGGGCTTGGCCGCCAAAGCCTCCAGCCCTGCGCGCAAGGAGGCCACGCGGGCCGCCTGCCCGGTGCGGAACTCTGGGGTGAACCAGCGCTGCATGGCGCCGTCGGCAATCACCGCCACGCCCTGGTCGTGCACGGTGGCAATGCGCGCCTGCCAGCCTGCGCGCGCGGCCTCGTCGTAGTAGCTGGCCGAATTGGCGATGGTGATGCTGCGCACCAGCGCCGGATGGCGCACGGCCAGGGCCTGGGCCGTCATGCCGCCCATGGACAGGCCCACGAAGTGCACCGGCCCCTGGCCCAGCGCCTCGATCACGCCGGCTGCGTCGTCTGCCAGATCGTTCATGTCGAAAGCCTCGCCGATGGCGGGCGAGCGGCCGTGGCCCCGGTGGTCGTAGCGCACCACGGTGAAGCGGTCTTCCAGCGCCTGGGCAACGCCGTCCCACATCTGGAGGTCACAACCGAGCGCGTGGCTCAGAACGATGGCCGGGCCTTGGCCCTGCTGCACAACATGGAGTTTCGACATGGCGGTCACTGCTTGGGGAAAAGGCGATTATGGGATGGCCCATGCGGGCGGGCGGCTACGGATACCACGCATATCCGGCATCCCAGCCCCATAATCCCCAGCCATGCACGCCCTGCGCAACTCCGTCTCACTGGCCCGCCTGGTCATGGCGTGGTTCGCGTTGACGCTGGGCCTGGCGATTGCATCGCCCCTGGTGCACCCGCAGGCCATGGAACTGGTCTGCACGGCTGGCGGCAGCGTCAAGCTGGTCGTGGTCAACGGTGAAGAAGGGCAGGCGGTGTCTGCCCAGCATTCGCTGGACTGCCCGCTGTGCCTGGCGGTGACGCCGCCGCCCGCGCATGTCTCCCCCTCCTGGGCGCAACCGCAGCCGCTGGGCCGCGCGCTGCAGCCCATCGTCTCTGCCCGCATTGCCTCCCTGGTCGGCGCGCCGCTGCCGCCGCGCGGGCCTCCCTTGCTGCTGCTGATCGCCTGAGCCCTCGGCTGCTGTGCAGCGCTGTCCCGCGCTGTCTGGCCGCTGGCCTGTCTCAGAACATTGCCGCAACGGCCGGGCGCAGCCTTGGCGGTGCGGCTTCGCCAAGATTCCACGCAGGGATGCCATGTTCCGTTCCGATTGCCATGTGGCGCCGCAGCGCGCCGCCGATTTTTCTTCGACCCTCCCATCCGTTGCTTCCATTGCCCTGTCTCGCCGTGCCTGCCTTGGTGGCGGCCTGGCCGCACTGGCGCTGCTGGCCGGCTGCAAGCCCGCCACCGTGCCGTTCAAGGGCATCGACCTGACCGGCGCGCAGTACGGCCGGGACTTCCGCCTGCGCGATGCCGATGGGCGCGAGCGCACGCTGGCCGACTTCAAGGGCCAGGCCCTGATGGTCTTTTTCGGCTTCACCCAATGCCCCGATGTCTGCCCCACGGCGCTGACGCGCGCGCTGGAAATACGCGAGCTTCTGGGTGCCGACGGCGCCCGCCTGGCCGTGGCTTTCATCACCATCGATCCCGAGCGCGATACGGCCCAGGTGCTCAAGGCCTATGTGGGCGCCTTCGACCCCGGCTTTGTCGCGCTGCGCGGTGACGAGGCGCAGACGGCCGAGGTCGCCAGGGAGTTCAAGGTCTTCTACAAGAAGGTGCCCACGGGTGCGTCCTACACCATGGACCACTCGGCCATCACCTATGTCTTCGATCCCGAGGGCCGGCTGCGCGTGGCGTTCCGCCATGAGCAGGACGCGCAGGACTGCGCGGCCGATCTGCGGCAGATCCTGCAGGCTGCATGACGGCTCTGCACTTTCTCAGGTGGCCGGCGCAACAGGCCTTTGCGCAGCAGCCTCCGCCCTGGCCCAGGCAGCGACCATTCTTGCGGAGGTGAAGGTACGCGCCAGCGGCGCGAGCGCCGTTGCCATCGGTCAAAACCTTGTCTGGATCGTCCCGTCCTTGTGCTAAAAATGTGCGGCTCCATCCACCCCGATGCCCATCCAGCAAGTAGGAAAGGGACACCCGGCGCCATGAAGAGGCTTCTTTCCGACAAGGTGCTCCTGCGCCTGGTGCTCGGCAACCTGCTGGTGGCCGGCCTGCTGGGCCTGGCCACCTGGCTGAGCCTGCGCGCCAACCACCAGGCCGACCTGGACCTGGGCGTGGCCGTCACCCGGAACCAGGCCCGCAGCCTGAGCCTGGAGCTGAACGCCGAGATGCGGCTGGTGGACAACGCCCTGGCCACCGTCGCGGGCCGCTACCGCAGCCGGAGTCTGGAAGGCGCGGACGTGGCGGCGCTGGCCCTCTATGAAATCCTGCAGGAGCAGCGCGCCCTCGTTCCCTTCGTCACGGCGCTGCGCGTCACCGACGCCAATGGCCAGGTCCTGCAGAGTGCGAACGAGGAGGAGCCGGCATTCTCCGTGGCCGAGCGAGGCTACTTCGACCGGGCGCGCAACACCGACCGCATGGTGGTCTCCGATCCGCTGGTCAGTCACTCCTTCAAGAAATGGGCCATCGTGCTGGCGCGGCGGCTGCAATCCGGCGATGGGGATTTCCAGGGCATCGTCTACGCGGTCGTCGCGGCCGAGCATTTCCAGTCGCTGTTCCGCCGCCAGGCCTTCGGGCCCGACAGCGCCATTGCGCTGCGTTCGGACAAGGATCTGCTGGTGGCCCGCTACGCGGCAGGCGATCCCCAGCCCATGGCCGGCATCGGCGGCTCGGAAGTCTCGGGCGAGTACCACCGGGCCCTGGCCGATGACCGGGAGCTTGGCTGGTACATCACGCCCACGCTGCTCGATGGCGTGGAGCGCATCACGGCCTACCAGCGCCTGGCCGGCTATCCGCTGACCGTCTTCACCGGCCTGGGCACGGAAAGCTACCTGGCGGGGTGGCGCGCATCGGCCTGGCGTGCCTGGGCGCTCACGGGCCTGAGCATCGCGCTGATCGCGCTGGGCTCGGTCAGCCTCTATCTGCTGCAGCAGCGCGAACGCGTGGCGCGCATCCGGCTCGCCGAGCTGCTGCGCCAGCAGGAACTGTTCATGGACAACGACCTCATCGGCATCGCCCGCCTGCGCGAGCGCCGGCTGCTGTGGACCAACCAGGCCCTGCAACGCATGCTCAAGCGCCCGGCTGGCGAGCTGCTGGACCACTCGGCGCGCATCCTCTACCCGGACGAGGAAACCTACGAACGCTCCGGCGAACTGGCCTATGGCGCACTGCGCTCCAGCGGCAAATGCCACGCCCAGATGCAGCTGCAGACCAGCGATGGCAGCCTGCTCTGGGTCGATGTCAGCGGCGCGGGCCTGGCCGATGGCGAATCGATATGGGTCTTCGTGGACATCGACGCCCTCAAGCGCGGCGAGCAGGCGGCCCAGCACCAGGCAATGCACGACGTGCTGACCGGCCTGGCCAACCGCCGCGCGCTGCAGGCGCGGCTGCAGCGCGCGCTGGCCCAGGCCAGCGGCCCCGGCCAGTTGGCCGTCTGCTTCATGGACCTGGACGGCTTCAAGCAAGTCAACGACACCGAAGGCCACGACGCCGGCGATGAAGTGCTGCGCATCATCGCCCGCCGCCTCACCACCCAGGCCCGCGAAACCGACTGCGTCGCCCGCCTGGGCGGAGACGAATTCGTGCTGCTGCTGGACGAACTGGCCTCGGCCGACGACGCCCTGCAGATCATGCAGCGCTGCCTGGCCTCCATCCGCCAGCCCATCCGCCTGCACAGCGGCGCCACCGTGCAGGTCGGCGCCAGCATGGGCATCGCCCTCAATGCCTCCCGGGAAGATGCCACCCAGCTCCTGCAGCGCGCCGACGAGGCCATGTACGCGGCCAAGCGCGCGGGCAAGGGGCGGATAGTGGTGGCGGGCGGGTAGGGACTTGGGGGCTGTGCCGCTGCTGTGATCGGGGCAGTTGCCGGGGCAGGTGGGGCCTTGGGCTCAACAAGGCAAGACCTCGAATGCCGAGCCAAAAGACGACGCAACGCCGTTGATGGCCCGTGTGCACACGCGTGCCCGGTTGAATGTGATGTCGCACAGCAGCGCGATGGCAAAGGCCAGATAGGCCATGTAGGCCAGGCCGATGTAACTGCCAAACACAATGGTGTGCAGCCAGTCCTGGGCGAACAGATACAGCGTGGCAGTCACCGCCGAGGCGGTCACCAGCACGATAGCGGGCAGGGCCAGCTGCAGCCCCGCCCGTCTGCGTCGCGCCGTCACGCTGGTCAGGGCCAGAAACACCAGCGCATTGGACGCAGTGAAGATCCTGAACTCCCGCACCAGGCTGGCCGTGGTCTGGTGGTAGGCCGACTCGATGAATTCCACCAGCCGGGCGCGCATCTGGATCAGCGATGCCAACTGGGTGGCCTGGCGTTGCTGCGCGTAGACGGCCTTGCGCTTGCGGCATTCGCAGTCGGCGCGGCGCATGTCGGTCATGACCGAAGCCAGCTTGTCGGGAATGCCGGCCTCGATCTCGCGCCGCACTGCAGCGATCTCGCTATCTGTCCTGCCCAGCGCCTTCTGGGCCAGGCCCGCCATGCGCGAGCCTGTCAGCGTATCCAGCTGGGTGCCCAGCCTGCGCTCGATCTCGATGCGGATGATCTCCTTGCCCAGGCTCTCGACCAGCAATGGCGAGGAAAACGACAGGGCGAAGGCTGCGCCGAACACAAGCGTGCCCAGGATGCCGAAGCAAAGAATGAGGGTTCGCATGCGCAAGCGGTGCCGTGGCTTGTCAACCCTTGCGCGGCGCCATGCCCAGCGTGGCCAGCAGCCCCGCGCAGGCGTCTTCCACCAGGTCCAGCACGTCCTCGAAACCCCGGTCGCCGCCGTAGTAGGGGTCGGGCACTTCGCGCGCGGAGTGCTCGGTGCAGAAGTCCGTCAGCCGCTGTACGCGGTGCCATTCGGACTCGGGGCAAATCCTGCGCGCTGCAGATTCGTTGGCGCCATCCATCACCAGCACCTGGTCGAATGCCGTGAAGTCTTCGGCCCGCAGTTGCCGCGCGCGCTGCTGCGAAAGGTCATAGCCGCGCCGCGCGGCATGGGCCTGGGAGCGGCGGTCGGGTGCCTCGCCCACGTGGTAGTCGTGCGTGCCTGCGGAGTCCACTTCGATGCGGTCAGCCAGGCCCGCGTCGGCCACCATTTTCTCGAGCACGCCATGGGCCGTGGGGCTGCGGCAGATGTTCCCTGTGCAGACCATGAGGATTCTTTTCCTCTTTGTGGCTGGCCTGCTGCCAGCTGACTGTTCCCGAATCTGTTCCATAAACCTCCCTGTGGGTAACGGGCTTCACGACATCTCGATGGCCTGCGATGCCAAGGCGCTCGCCGGCATTTTCCACGCCCCGCCCCTGAACTGCCGGGCCGCTTATGCTGCGCCCATGGTGGAACTGCTTTGTTTCTGGATGGCCCGGGTGGGCGCGGCCCTGCTGGAGTTGCGGTTGCTGCGCAGCAGCGACGGCGGCTTCAGGGTGATGCTCATCACGGCGGCCATCGTGGTCATCGTGTGCCTGGCGTTGCTGTCCTTGTACGCCTGAGCCCGCAGGTCGGGCACGGGCAGGCGCCCTGTCGGGCGGATTTCATGGTGCCGCGCCGCCGGCATGGGACGTGGCTGAACTCAATGCAGCGCCATCTTGCACGTCAGTGCGGATTCTTCGATCACCGCGCAAAAGAGGCATCAAGCATGTGCCCCGACTTTTCCAGGCACGTAAAAGTGTATTGAACGCTCAAGGCATCAACGCGTGCCAGTCATTAATTGACGGCATTTTTTTATTGAGCAAATCAATTGTTATCTCTGGGATTTTCAGAATATATTTTTGGCGTCTGTGCTTGAGTTAATAGATTTGGATAATTGCTTTATTCAGGCTGTTTTATTGTTTTTATTAAATATCTGAAGGAAAAGTTGATGAAAATAAAAGCTCTTGCCGCCAGCGTGTGCCTTTCCTTCTCGGGCCTTGGCCTCGCATTGGCGGATACCCAGTACACCTATGTCGGCGTCAACTACAACGATGCCCATGCCCCTTACACCACAGCCATGAGCCTCAGCGGCTCGATGGTCCTGCCTGCGACCCTGCCGGCCAGCCAGACGGACATCGTCATCGGCCCGGGAACGTCCTATCCGATCAGCAGCTGGTCGTTCAGCGACGGCGTGAATACCTATACGCAGGCCAATGCGCAGATCCTGGCTGGTATTTCGATCGGTGATCCGCCGCGCTTCAAGGTTTCTACCGATGGCAGCGGCAATATCACTGCCTGGAACCTGGCGATGGTTTCACCTGCTGCGCCCCATGTCCCAGGCCAGCCGGTGGACGCTTTCAATATCGCCTCAGGCTCGGGGGACATCGCTGGTGACCATTCGGACACCACATGCGTCTTGTTGAATGGCAATGTGTGCAGCCAGGTGCTTGCTGGTGGTACAGGATTCACTTTTTCGCCTGCCCAAGGCAGTTGGAGCATGCAACCCTACATTCCCCCGCAGCCCGGCCCGGTGGCCGTGCCGCTGCTGGGGTGGCCTGCGCTGCTGGCGCTGATGGGCGGCGTGGCCGGTCTTGCAGCGTGGCAACGGCGCAGGGATGGTGTGGGAAGCTAGGCACGCAGGACCTTCCTGCGCGGCTGTGCTCCGCACGAATCTCAGTGCAGCGCCACCATCAACTGCCCATTCTCATTGCGCACCGCATGCACGCGCACGGAGTGCTCGGGCGCCTCCAGGCATTCGCCGGTGGCCAGGTCGAAGTGGTGCTTGTAGATGGGCGAGGCGACGACGACGCGCTCGCCCAGGCTGCCGACCAGGCCGCGCGCGAGCACGCTGGCGCCGCAGCGCGGGTCCACGTTGTCTATGGCGTAGAAGCGGTCTTCGCCAAGGCGAAAGACCGCCACATGCCGGCCTTCGACCAGGGCGCAGACCCCCGTGTCGGGGACGATGTCACGGGTGGCGCAGACGGGCATCCACTGTTCTTGGGCGGGGTGTGTCATGGCGGTGCCTTGTCGGTGGTGTGGGTGCGGGCCTGGATCAGGCCTGGATCAGACCAGGGCCTCGCTGCGCTCTTCGCTGCGCGCCGGGCGGATCTGGCCGCGCTCCTGCACGAAGACGATGTGCTCGTCGGGCTGGTCGCTGTTGATGAAGCTGCGAAAGCGCTGGCGCACTTCGGGCGTGGTGACGGCGGTCTTCCACTCGCACTGGTAGGTGTCCACCACATGCTGCATCTGGGCCTCGAGTTCGGCGCCCAGGCCCAGGCTGTCGTTGACCACCACGTCCTTGAGGTAGTCCAGGCCGCCTTCCAGGTTTTCGCGCCAGGTGCTGGTGCGCTGCAGCCGGTCGGCCGTGCGCACGTAGAACATCAGGAAGCGGTCGATGAGCTGCAGCAGCCTGTCCTTGGACAGGTCGGAGGCGATCAGCTCGGCATGGCGCGGCTTCATGCCGCCGTTGCCGCAGACGTAGAGGTTCCAGCCCTTGTCGGTGGCGATCACGCCCACGTCCTTGCCCTGGGCCTCGGCGCATTCGCGCGTGCAGCCCGAGACGCCGAACTTGATCTTGTGCGGCGCGCGCAGGCCCTTGTAGCGGTTTTCCAACTGCACGGCCAGGCCCACGCTGTCGTCCACGCCGTAGCGGCACCAGGTGGAGCCCACGCAGCTTTTGACGGTGCGCAGCGACTTGCCGTAGGCATGGCCGGACTCGAAGCCGGCGGCAATCAGCTCCTCCCAGATCAGCGGCAGCTGCTCCACGCGCGCGCCGAACAGGTCCACGCGGGCGCCGCCCGTGAGCTTGGTGTACAGGCCGTATTTCTTGGCCACCTGGCCGACGGCGATCAGGCCGTCCGGCGTGACTTCGCCGCCGGGCATGCGCGGCACCACGGAGTAGCTGCCGTCCTTCTGGATATTGCCCAGGTAGTAGTCGTTGCTGTCCTGCAGGCTGGCCAGCTGCGGCTGCAGCACGAACTCGTTCCAGCACGAAGCCAGGATGCTGGCGGCCAGCGGCTTGCAGACATCGCAGCCCAGGCCTTTGCCATGGCGGTGCAGCAGTTCGTCGAAGGTCTTGATGCCGCCCACGCGCACCAGGTGGTACAGCTCCTGGCGCGAGTGCGGGAAATGCTCGCAGACATGGTTGTTGACGGCCATGCCGCGCCGGGCCATCTCGGCCTTCATGACCTGGGTGGCCAGCGGCACGCAGCCGCCGCAGGTGGCGCCGGCCTGGGTGCAGGACTTGAGCTCGGCCATGGTGCAGGCGCCTTCGCCCACGGCCACGCAGATCTGCGCCTTGGTGACGTTGTTGCACGAGCAGATCTGCGCCGTGTCGGGCAGGGCGTCCACGCCCAGGCCGGGCTTGGCCTTGCCGTCGCTGGAGGGCAGGATGAGGAACTCGGGCTCCTCGGGCAGGGCGATGCCGCCCAGCGTCATCTGCAGCAGCGTGCCGTACTCATCGGCATTGCCCACCAGCACGGCGCCCAGCAGCTGGCGGCCGTCCTCGCTGACCACGATCTTCTTGTAGACCTGCTTGCGCTCGTCGATGAACTGGTAGTTGCGGCTGCGCGGCGTCTTGCCCTGGGCGTCGCCGATGCTGGCCACATCCACGCCCATGAGCTTGAGCTTGGTGCTGAGATCGGCCCCGCCGAAGGCGGCCTCGGCCTCGCCCGCAATGTGGCGGGCCGCCACGCGCGCCATGTCGTAGCCGGGTGCCACCAGGCCGAAGGTCTGCTCGCGCCAGGAGGCGCATTCGCCAATGGCGTAGACGCTGCGGTCGCTGGTGCGGCAATGGTCGTCCACGGCCACGCCGCCGCGCGGGCCTATGGCCAGGGCGCATTGGCGGGCGATCTCGTCGCGCGGGCGGATGCCGGCGGAGAAGACGATCATGTCGGTCTCCAGGTGCGTGCCGTCGGCAAACACCATGCGGTGGCGTGCCGTGGCGCCGTCGGTGATCTCCAGCGTATTGCGGCCCGTGTGCACCTGCACGCCCAGGTCCTCGATCTTGCTGCGCAGCACGCGGCCGCCGCCGTCGTCCACCTGCACGGCCATCAGGCGCGGGGCGAACTCGACCACATGGGTCTCCAGGCCCAGGTCGCGCAGGGCCTTGGCGCATTCCAGGCCCAGCAGGCCGCCGCCCACCACCACGCCGGTCCTGGAGCGCGCGGCCGATGCCTGCATGGCCTCCAGATCCTCGATGGTGCGGTAGACAAAGCAGTGCGGCCGGTCGCGCCCCGGCACGGGCGGCACGAAGGGCGCCGAGCCTGTGGCCAGCACCAGCCTGTCGTAGGGGATGATTTCGCCATCGGCCGTGGTCACGGTGCGCTCGCGCCGCTCCACGGCTGCCGCCCTGGCCGCCAGGCGCAGCGTGAAGCCGCTGGCCTCGAAGAAGCCGGGCGCCACCAGGCTCAGGTCCTCGGCGCTTTTGCCGGAGAAGAATTCCGACAGGTGAACACGGTCGTAGGCGGCGCGCGGCTCCTCGCACAGCACGGTGACGTTCGCGTCTGCCACGCCCAGGGCATGCAGCTGCTCGAGAAATTTGTGGCCCACCATGCCGTGGCCGATCACAACGATGTTCATCTGGCGTCCTGCGTTGCGCATCCAGTGTTTTGCGGGCCGCAGGCCAGGGCCAGCGGGTCAGGGCAGCCAATGCAAGTGCCGTGCCAGCACCGCTGCGCGGTGCCTGCCCGTGGTGCACGCTGTCTGGTGCGCAGACAGCGTGCACCGCAATGCGCCCGCCGCACCGTGCAGGGGCGGGGTGCGCCGTGGTGGTGCGTCAAGTGCGATCAAGTGCGCCAAGTGCGCCAAGTGCGCCAGGAACGCTGGGTGCGTCAGGCGCGAGGCAGTCCCTGCGCGCGGCTGCGCCAGGCCTCGGGCGCGCAACCGAATTGCGCAGCGAACCAGCGCGTGAAGGCGCTGTGGCTGGCATAGCCGAGCATGGACGCGATCTGGCCCACGCTGTAGTGGGGATGGTCCAGGTAGCGCAGGGCCAGTTCGTGGCGCACTTCGGTCAGCAGCTCGCTGAAGCTCAGGCCTTCGCGGTCCAGTTCGCGCTGCAGCGTGCGCAGGCTGCGCCCCATGCCCTGGGCCACGCCTGCGCAGGTGGCGTTGCCCGAGGGCAGCAGCAGGTAGATGACCCGGCGCGCCTGGTGGCCCACGGAGGCGGCACGGTGGGCCGGCATGGCCTCCACCAGCCGCAGCGCATAGCGCGCCAGCGCGGGGTCGGCCAGCGGGTTGGGCTCGTCCAGGTCGGCGGCGCGGCAGGCGATGCCGTTGAACTCGGCGCCGAACGTGATGCGGCAGCGGAACATGCGGCGGTGTTCGGACAGGTCGGCCGGTGGCGCGTGGCTGAAGCTGACGCCCTGCGGCCGCCAGCGCTCGCGCAGCAATGCCTCGCACATGCGCCACAGCACGCCCATGGCCAGTTCCACGGACTGGCGCATGGCGCCGTGCAGGACGAAGTCCTCGCGCAGGATGACGATGTCCCCTGCATCCTCCAGGTGGATCAGCAGCGATTCGTTGACCAGGTGCATGTGCGCGACCAGCGTGTCCAGCGCATGGCGCAGCGTGGGCTGGTGCAGCAGCAGCAGGCTCACGGCGCCGAAGCTCGACAGCTGGCGGTGCCGGGCCATGCGCAGGCCCAGGGACTCGCAGCCCGTGGACTGGGCCGCGTCTTCCAGCAGGCGCGCGACGATGGCCACGTCGATCAGCTGGTCCTGCTCGCGCAGCAGCGCGGGCCGCAGGCCGGCCTGGCGCAGTGCCTTGTCGGGGTCGCCGCCCAGTTCGCGCATGACGTCCGAAAAATGGGTCAAGGCCGCCGCGCGCACCATGGTGACCATGCTTGCCCTCCTGTCAGTCCGTGGCCCGGTGGCACGAAATGCAAAGAGGATGGCATGGCTTGCATAGTCCGCGGAACCGGGTTTTCCTACATTGCAGAGACCGGCCCCACGCCGGGCGGACCGTGCCGCCACGGGCCTTCACAACAATGACAGGAGACAGGCATGCGCATAGAGCCCATGACATGCGCCATCGGCGCCGAATTGCTCGGCGTGCGGCTGGCCGACGCGGTGCGCGACGACGCGCTTTTCTCGGAGATCCGGGCGGCGCTGCTGCGCCACAAGGTGCTGTTCCTGCGCGACCAGGGCCTGACGCGCGCCGAGCACGTGGCCTTTGCGCGGCGCTTCGGCGAGCTGGAGGACCATCCTGTGGCCGGCAGCGATCCCGAGCATCCGGGCCTGGTGCGCATCTACAGGACGCCCGAGCAGCCCAACGACCGCTACGAGAATTCCTGGCACTGCGACGCCACCTGGCGCGAGGCGCCGCCCATGGGCTGCGTGCTGCACTGCGTGGAATGCCCGCCCGTGGGGGGTGACACCCTGTGGGCCAACATGGCGCTGGCCTACGAACGCCTGCCGGACGCCGTCAAGGCGCTGATCGCGCCGCTGCGCGCGCGCCACAGCATCGAATGCACGTTCGGTGCGGCCATGCCCATCGAAAGGCGGCTGGCGCTCAAGGCCCAGTACCCCGATGCCGAGCATCCCGTGGTCCGCACCCATCCCGAGACCGGCGAGAAGGTGCTGTTCGTGAACGGCTTCACCACGCATTTCACCAATTTCCATACGCCCGCCAATGTGCGCGTGGGCCAGGACTTCACGCAGGGTGCCTCCGGCCTGCTGCAGTACCTGATCGGCCAGGCTGCCATCCCCGAGTACCAGGTGCGCTGGCGCTGGCGGGCGGGCAGCGTGGCGATCTGGGACAACCGCGCCACCCAGCACTACGCGGCCATGGACTACCCGCCCAGCCACCGGAAGATGGAGCGCGCGGGCATCGTCGGCACGCCGACCTTCTGAACCACGATCACGACACAAGGAGACATGCCATGAACTTTCTCGACGGCCACCTGTTCCCCGAAAACCAGCAGCCCCTGATCATCACGGCCGCTCCCTATGCGCCCTCGTGGCTGCCCTCGGACTTTCCCGGCGAGATCGCCGTGACCATGGACGAGCAGATCCAGAAGGCCGTGGACTGCTACAACGCCGGCGCCACCGTGCTGCACCTGCATGTGCGCGAGCTGGACGGCAAAGGCAGCAAGCGTTTGTCGAAGTTCAACGAGCTGATCGCCGGCGTGCGCGCGCGCGTGCCCGAGATGATCATCCAGGTGGGCGGATCGATCAGCTTTGCTCCCGAGACGGACGGCGCGGCCGCCAAGTGGCTGTCCGACGACACGCGCCACATGCTGGCCGAGCTGGAGCCCGTGCCCGACCAGGTCACGGTGACCATCAATACCTCGCAGATGAATTTCCTGGAGCAGTTCGATGCGCGCGACATACGCGGCACCTCCATGGAGGACCCGGCCGTCTTCAATGCCTACCGGGAGATGACCGTGCCCGCCCAGCCCGGCTGGGCCGAGGAGCACATCCGGCGCCTGTCCGCCGCCGGCATCCAGAGCGCCTTCCAGTGCTACAACATCAACAGCTTCGAGTCCGTGGAGCGGCTCATGCGCCGCGGCATCTACAAGGGCCCGCTGGTGATGAACTGGGTGGCGATTGGCGGCGGCATGGACGCGCCCAGCATCTACAGCCTGGCCAACTTCGTGCGTGCCGTGCCCGATGGTGCCGTGCTCACCGTGGAAAGCTCGGTGCTCAACGTGCTGCCCGTGAACATGATGGGCATCGCCATGGGCCTGCATGTGCGCTGCGGCACCGAGGACAACCTCTGGAACCAGCGCCGCACGGCCAAGATGGGCACGGTGGCGCAGATCGAGCAGCTGGTGCGCATCGCAGGCGAGTTCGGCCGCCCCATTGCCACGGCGCAACAGGCGCGGGAGATCTGCCGGATCGGCCAGTTCTACGGCACCGTGGACGAGACGCTGGCGGCCAATGGCTTCGCACCCAACCGCAATGGCGCCCAGCAGGGATTTCTGCGCAAGGCCGCCTGAACCGGGAGCCCATGATGCAACGCATGCCCCCCTGGACGGCCATCGCCCTGGCCGCCTCGCTGCTGGCCGGTGGCGCCCACGCCTTCGGCGACAAGCCGGTCCGGCTCATCGTGCCGGCGCCGCCCGGCGGCACCATCGATGTGTTCGCGCGCATCATCAGCGACCAGCTGGCGCAGGAGATACGCCAGCCCGTCATCGTCGAGAACCGGCCCGGTGCCGGTGGCGCCATCGCCGTCAAGCACATGCTGTCCCAGCCGGCCGACGGCAGCACGCTGCTGGTGACGGTGACCAACATCCTCACCGAGGTGCCCCATGTGCTCAAGGTCGGGTTCGACCCCCTGAAGGACGTGCGGCCCGTGGCGCAGATGGCGCGCTCGGTGATGCTGTTCATCGCCTCGCCGCAGTTTCCAGCGCGCGACGGGGCCGAGGCCATCGCCTACGTGAAGGCCCACCCGGGCACGCTGTCGTTCGCCTCGTACAGCCAGGGCACGGCCTCGCAGTACGCAGGCGCCATCCTCAACAGAAGGGCCCACCTGGACATGGAGCATGTGGCCTTCCCGGGCTCGGCACCCGCGCTGGCCCAGGTCATGGGCAACCAGATCCCGCTCATGTTCGACGGATCGGTCACCTCCAAGCCGCTGATCGCGGGCGGCAAGGTCAGGCTGCTGGCCGTGGCCTACAAGAGCCGGCTGCCCGACTACCCGCAGGTGCCCACGCTGGCCGAGCTGGGCTATCCCGAGGTGGATTTCAGCAACTGGAGCGGCGTGTTCGCCTCGGCGCAGACGCCGCGCCCGCTGCTGGAGAAGATCCACGGCGCGCTGGCCCGGGTCAACGCCCGCAAGGCCGTGCGCGAACGCTATGCGGGCACGGGCTTCGAGCCCGTAGAAGGCGATCGCTCGCTGGAGCAGATGTCCACCGACCTGCGCACCGAGTTCGACCGCAATGCCGAGATCGTCCGGAACTTCGACATCCGGCTCAACTGATGCAGGGCGCCTCACGCAGGCGCTACACAAGGAGAATTCATGGCAAAGGCCATACGCTTTCATACCACCGGCGGCCCCGAGGTGCTCAGGCTGGAGCATGCCGAGGCCGGCGCGCCGGGACCCGGCCAGGCGCGCGTGCGCCACAGCTTCATCGCCGTCAACTTCATCGACATCTATTTCCGCACGGGCCGCTATCCGCTGGCCCTGCCCAACGGCCTGGGCTCGGACGCCGTGGGCGTTGTCGAGGCCGTGGGGGAGGGCGTGACCGAAGTGCGGCCCGGCGACCGCGTGGGCTACCTCATGGGCCCGCAGGGCGCCTACAGCGATGTGCGCGTGATGCCGGCCGAGGTGCTGATCCCGCTGCCCGACGGCATCAGCGACCGCACGGCGGCCACGCTGATGATGAAGGGCATGACGGCGCAGTACCTGTTCCGCCAGGTCCATCCGCTGCAAGGTGGCGAAACCATCCTCTACCACGCGGCGGCCGGCGGCGTGGGGCTGATCGCCTGCCAATGGGCGCGGGCCCTGGGCGTGACCATGATCGGCACGGTGAGCACCGACGAGAAGGCCGCCGCCGCGCGCGCCAACGGCTGCGCCCACGTCATCGTGACCTCGCGCGAGAACACCGTCGCTCGCGTGATGGAGATCACGGGCGGCAAGGGCGTGCCCGTGGTCTATGACTCGGTGGGCAAGGACACGCTCATGGATTCGCTGGACTGCCTGCAGCCGCGCGGCCGGCTGGTCAGCAACGGCACCTCGTCGGGCTCGGTGGTGGTGGACTCCCAGTTGCTGGCCGCCAAGGGTTCGATCTGGATGACGCGGCCCGCGATGGTGCACTACATCCAGCCGCGCGCCCACATGCTGGAGATGGCGCGCGAGCTGTTCGACCATGTGCTGGCCGGGCGCATCGCCAGCGAGCCCCAGCAAAGCTTTGCGCTGGCTGATGCGGCCCAGGCGCACCGGGCGCTGGAGTCGCGCCGCACCACGGGCGCGACGGTGCTGATTCCCTGAAATGGACCTGCCATGCAGACCCCTGCGCTCCATGCCATCGGTACCGTGGCCGCAGGCCGCAGGCCCGTCACCTGCGGCCTTATCCGCAGTGCCAGCCTGCATGGCTATGCCGACCTGGTGAAAAGCCTGGGCCATGATCCCGCCGTCCTTGTGCGCGCGGCGGGATTGTCGGCGCGCCTGCTCGACGACCCGGAGACGCTGATTCCCATCCATGCCGTGCGCGAGCTGCTGGAGGTGGCCGCGCGCACCACGGGAACGCAGGATTTCGCGCTGCGCCTGGCGGCGCGGCGCAGCCTGTCCCACCTGGGCCCCATCAGCCTTGTGCTGCAGCAAGAGCCCACGCCGCGCCAGGCGCTGGACACGCTGTGCCGCTACCTCAAGCTGCTGAGTGCGGGCATGTTCGTACGCATCGAGGACGCGGGCTCCGGGGTGCTGGTGCGCCAGGACCTGGTGCCCATCGCGGGCATGGCCATGCGCCAGTCCATGGAGCTGGCGGTGGGCGTGATGTTTCGCGTGCTGCGCGAGCTGATCGGCGCCCAGTGGCGCCCGCAGCAGGTCAGCTTCGTACACCGCGCACCGGCCGATGCATCGGCCCACCGTGCCTTCTTCGGCGTGACCCCTTTGTTTGACCAGCCTTTCAACGGCATGGTCTGCCGCCTGGCGGATCTGCAACTGCTGCGCGAATGCGGCCAGGCGCAGGGCTCGGGCGTTGCGCGCTTTGCGCGAAGCCATCTGGAGCAGGCGCTGCGCAGCCGGGGCGAAGGCATGCAGGCGGCCTGCAGGGAGCTGATCATTGCACTGCTGCCGGGCGGCCGCTGTACGGCCCAGCAGGTGGCACGCCAGTTGGGAATGGACCGCCGCACGCTGCACCGCCGCCTGCTTGCGGAGGGGCAGACTTTCTCGGCGCTGCTCGACACCATCCGCAGGGAACTGGTGCTGCGCCATCTGCAAGACGGTGGCCAGCCCCTGGGCGAGGTGGCGGGCCTGCTGGGGTTTGCCGCGCCCAGCGGCTTTTGCCACTGGTTCCGGGCCGCTTTCGGCGCCAGCGTCTCGGACTGGCGCAGGCGCGGGCAGGGACGGGTTGGCGAGGCCTAGTGCGTCAGGCGGTCTTGCGCAGAAATCCCTGGTTGCCGCCGTTGCGGTTGGGCGCGAAGCCGTTGGCCGCCAATGTCTCTTCGGCGGTGTCGTAGAACACGCCAATCTTGCTGATGGCGCGCGCCTGTTGCGCCGTGGCGATGGGGCGGCCGAACTCGCGCGCGATGCGCACCAGTTGCTCGATCTGGGAGACCGTGCTGGCCTTGGCGCTGCGCGACTGGTTCCACAGGCAGTCCTCGGTGCCGCAGCGCACGTGCAGGCCCATGGCGATGCCCATCATGTTCACGGGCAGCACGTTGCGCACATTGCTTTCCACGGTGAGCACGGCGCCGTCGGGCACGGCGCGTACGAAGTGGGCCAGGCTGTAGATGCTGGGTGCGTCCATGCCGCCGCCGATCGCCACCCAGTTCATCACCAGCGGGCCCTTGTAGATGCCGCGGCGCATGAGCCTCTCCACGGACTCGAAGCTGTTGATGTTGTAGCACTGGAAGGCGCTCTGGATGCCGGCGGCCGACAGGCGCCGGATGTGCTCCTCGGCCCAGCCGGGCTGGGCGGGCACGGTCATCTCCTTGTAGGCGTCGAAGATGGCGGGCTTCTCGCGCGAGGTGCCCCTGAAGTCCGCGTCCTCGGCCTGCTCCGTCACGTTCATCTGCGAGGTATTGACGGTCACCGTGACCTGGTCGGGCACGGGCTCCAGCTCGGCCAGCATGTGGCGCGTGTCGTCGGACAGCCACTTGGCGGCCGCGCCGTCCGTCTCGGGAGCAAAGCTGATCGATCCGCCCACCTGGATGATCATCTCGGGCACGCGCGCACGCACGCCGGCGATCAGCTCGTTGAACTTGGACAGGCGCTTGCTGCCTTTGCCGTCCAGCTCGCGCACATGCAGGTGCAGCACGGTGGCGCCGGCGTTGTAGCAGTCCACGGCCTTCTGGATCTGCTCGTCCATGGTCACGGGAATGTCTTCGGGGAAATCGCCGGGCAGCCAGCCAGGCGCATAGGGGGCCGCCGTGATGATCAGGGGCTGCTGGTTTTCGGGGAAAAGGTGGCCATCGAGAAAATTCATGGGACGCTCCGGTGGATGGGGGGGGAGGGGTGGGTGTGGAAAGAGTCTGTGCAGGGCCTCAGCGCGGGATGTCGCCGACGATGCCCGCGCGCTCCATGCGGCGGGGCGCCGGGTAGTAGTCGTTGAGCGCGTAGTGCTGGGTGCTGCGGTTGTCCCAGACGGCCACGTCGCCGGGCTTCCAGGACCAGCGCACCTGGTATTCGGGAATCGTGGCGCGGCTGATCAGGTAGTTCATCAGCAGCGCGGCGCCGGGCGCCTTGTCTATGCCGTGGCGCACGTTCTCGGGCGTGCTGTAGTTGACGAAGTGGGTGCTGAAGCCCGCGCCCACGAACAGCAGCTTCTCGCCGGTCTCGGGGTGGGTGCGCACCACGGGATGCTCCACGGGCGGGTGCTCGCTGGCCAGCCGCGCGCGCGCCTCGGGCGCCATCACGGCGCCGAAGGTGTGCTCTATGCCGGCCTTGGCGCGCAGGCCGCCGATGCTGCGCTTGATGCTCTCGGGCAGCTCCTCGTAGGCCTTGACCATGTTGACCCAGATGGTGTCGCCGCCGATCGGCGGGCACTCTATGCAGCGCAGCACCGCGCCCATGGCCGGGTTGGGGCGCCACAGGCCATCGCAGTGCCAGGTGTTTTCGTAGCTGTGCGGATCGTCGCTGCGGTAGATGCGCACCAGGCCAGGGTGCTCGGGATCGCTGCCTGCCACGGGATGGTCCTCCAGTGGGCCGAAGCGGCTGGCAAAGGCCACATGTTCGGCGCGCGTGATGTCCTGGTCCCGGAAGAACAGCACGCGATGGGTCAGCAGCGCGGCGCGGATGTCCGCGAACAGTGCGGCGTCGCGTGCGGCATCGCCGAGATGGACGCCGGAGATTTCGGCGCCGATGGCGGGGGTGATCTGTCGGATCTGCATGGTCGGTGTTTCCCTGGAAGTCAGTTCGCGGTGATCTGGTATTTCTTCACGATGCCGGCGTTGCGCTCGGACATCTGGCGTGTCTCGCGCTGCAGCGCGGCGGTGTCGGTGAGCACCTCGGGCTCCAGCCCCACGTCGGAGAGCTTTTGCTGCACGGCCGGCGCGCTGGCGGCTTTCCCGATGGCGGCGCGCAGGCGTTCCATGGTTTCGGTCGGCAGGCGGGCCGGCGCGATCAGGCCCACCCAGCCGCGAAACTGCAGCTCGGGGTAGCCGAGTTCGGCGGTGGTCGGCACCTGGGGCAGGTGGCGCGAACGCCGGGGGCCGGAGAACGCGTAGGCACGCAGCTTGCCGGCCCTGATCAGGGGCACCGAGGTCAGCATGCCGTCGAACATGACGTCCACCTGACCGCCCAGCAGGGCCTGCACGGCCGGCGGCGAGCCCGCGTAGCCCACGTGCTGCAGGTCCAGGCCCGCCCTGTCGCTGAGGATCAGGCCGGCGTAGTGCGACACGGTGCCGGGGCTGTAGCTGGCAAAGCTGGTCTGGCCTTTGCGTGCCTTGAGCTGCGCGAGCAGCTCCTGCAAGTCCTGGGCGGGCTGGCTGGCCGCGGCCACCAGCACCACGCCCGAGCGGGCCAGCGAGGCCAGGGGCACCAGGTCCTTGAGCGGATCGAAGGGCATCTTGATCACATGGGGGATCTCTGCCAGCAGATTGCTTGCGCCCACCAGCAGCGTCTGCCCATCGGCGGGCGCCTGCAGCAGGGTCTGCATGCCCAGCAGGCCGCCTGCGCCCGGGCGGTTGTCTATCACCACGGCCTGGCCTGTTTCAGACGCGAGCTGCTGGCCCACGACGCGCGCCACGATGTCCATGGTGCCGCCCGGCGGTGCGGGAACGATGAGCCTGAGCGGCTGGCGGCTCCAGGCCGTGCCGGCGATGGCGATGGTGATGGCGCAGCCCGCGAGCAGCGTGGCGATGGCGTGGGGCAGTCTCATGTCCGTGTCTCCTTGTTCCGTGTTCTGGCATCCAGTATCGAAAGCCCGCTGTCCCGGGACTTGCCATTGGGGGACAGGCATTTGCCTTGTTGGGACAAATCCATGGCAACCCTGACCAGGGCAACCCGCGCATGTCGTGAATTGCAAAGCCGTTGGCATGAACTGCCAAGAAGCGGCGCGATGGCGTTCCTAGAGTCGATTCGTGGCGCAGGACCGCGCCAGCCCCACGACGAACAGGAGACCCCCATGCCCCGACTTCACCCCCATCCCTGCGGCCTGCACGCGCTGGGCCTGCTGTGTCTGGCAGGCGCGGCCGCCGCCCAGGCGCCCACCTCGGTCACGCTGTTCGGCGTGATGGACGCCGGCATCAGCCGCTACAGCGTGCGCAGCGATTCCTGGGACGCGGGCCCCGCGCGCTCGGCGCGGCAAAGCACCTGGGCGCTATCGCCTTCGGGCAACCTGGCCAGCCGCATCGGCATACGCGCCAGCGAGGACCTGGGCGGCGGCCTCATGGCCGGCCTGTGGCTGGAGGCGCCGGTGGCCAATGACACGGGCGGCGGCGCGCTCAACTTCGGGCGGCGCGCCACCATCAGCCTGTCCGGGCGCCTGGGCGAGCTGCGCATGGGGCGCGACCACACGCCTTCGTTTCTGAACGACTGGGCCTTCGACCCCTTCACCGTCAACGGCGTGGGCACCAACCTGATCGCCGTGGTCAACAGCAACCTGGCCATCGCCCGTGCGCTGGCCACGGGCGGCCTGCTGGGTGGCGGGCTGTCGGCGGGCACGGACACCTATCTGCGCGCAGGCAACTCCATCGGCTATTTCCTGCCGCCGGGCCTGGGCGGCGTCTACGGGCAGGCCATGTACGCCTTCCCCGAGAACAGCTCGAAGCGGGGGCGCTACGCGGGTGCCCGCATCGGCTGGGCCATGGGGGCGGCCGATGTGGCGCTGGGCTATGGCGAGAACACCCTGGGCACCTCGGGCGCCGGCGCGGAAAAGATCCGTTCGCTGAACCTGGGCGGCTCCTATGACTTCGGCCCGGTCAAGCTTTTTGGCGAATGGTCCGGCGTGCGCAACGAGCGGCGCGACGCCGGCACGCTGGCCGCGATCAACGACCGCTACCTGGGCGTGCTGGCCGGCGTGAACATCCCCGTGGGCCAGGGGGCGCTGCGCGCCTCCTATGCACGTGTGCAGTTCAGGAATGGCCAGGGCCTGGCCGACGGCGATTCCTCGGTGAACAAGCTCGCTCTGGGCTATGTGCACCCGCTGTCCAAACGCACGGCGCTGTACGCCACGGTGTCGCGCATCAGCGTGGGCAACGGGCGCAACAACCCGGGCGTGATGGGCGTGACGCCGCTGGTGGTCAGCAACCCGGCCATCCTGCCCCAGCCCGGCTACCTGACCACGGGCGGCATGCAGCCGGCCGGTGCGCTCGGGCTGGACCTGGGCCTGCGGCTGATGTTCTGAACGGCCGCGCCAATAGTCCTGAGCGGCCGTGCCAATAGCCGTGGCGCCCGGGTGCCCATCTTCGCCTGCGCTAATCTGCGCGGCATGAATGGATCTTCTGCATGGACCCTGGGTTGGCGCACCCTGTGGCGCGACCTGCGCGCGGGCGAGTTGCGCCTGTTGATCGTCGCCGTGATGCTGGCCGTGGCCGCGCTCAGTTCGGTGGGCTTTTTTGCCGACCGGCTGCAGGCGGGGCTGCAGCGCGATGCGCGCCAGCTGCTGGGCGGCGACGTGGTCGTGGTCGGCGACAACCCCACGGCGCCGGCCTTTGCCGAGCGCGCACGCGCCGAAGGGCTGCAGGCCCTGGAGACATCCAGCTTCCCGACCATGGCGCGCGCCAGCGACGCGCAAGGCGGCATGAGCCGCCTGGTGGCGCTCAAGAGCGTGCCCGAAGGTTATCCGCTGCGCGGCAGCCTGCGCGTGGCCGATGCCCCCGGCGCGGCCGACCGGGCCACGCGCGAGATACCGGCGCGAGGCGAGGCCTGGGTCGATGCGCCGCTGCTGGAGTCGCTGGGCATAGGCGTGGGGGACATGCTGCTGCTGGGCGACGCCCAACTGCGCGTGGCGCGCATCATCTCCATCGAGCCTGACCGGGGCGCGGGCTTCATGAACTTTGCGCCGCGCGTGATGATCACCTCCGCCGACCTTGCCGCCACGGGCCTGGTGCAGCCGGCCAGCCGCATCACCTACCGCCTGGCCGTGGCCGGCGCGGGTGATGGCTCCGAGTCGGCCGTGCAGCGCTACCGCATCTGGGCCGAGCAGCAGGCCAAGGCGCCCGGCGTGCATGGCGTGCGCGTGGAGTCGCTGGACAGCGGCCGCCCCGAGATGCGCCAGACGCTGGACCGCGCCGAGAAATTCCTGAGCCTGGTCGCCCTGCTGGCGGCGCTGCTGTCGGCCGTGGCCGTGGCCCTGGCTGCGCGCGGCTTTGCCAACAGCCACCTCGACGCCTCGGCCATGCTGCGCGTGCTCGGCCAGAGCCAGCGGCGCATTGCAGGGGCCTATACGGTGGAGTTCGTGCTGGTCGGCCTGGCCTCCAGCGCCGCTGGCGTGCTGCTGGGCTGGGCCATCCACCATGTGTTCGTGCTGCTGCTGGCCGGGCTGGTGGAAACCGCCTTGCCCGCACCGGGCCTGTGGCCTGCGGCCTTCGGCGTGGGCATGGGGCTGACCCTGCTGCTGGCCTTTGGCCTGCCGCCCGTGCTGCAGCTGGCGCGCGTGCCGCCGCTGCGCGTCATGCGCCGCGACCTGGGCGCGCTCAAGCCTGCCTCGGTGGTGGTGCTGGCTGTGGGCGTGGCAGGCTTTGCGGCCTTGCTGCTGGCGGCCAGCCGCGACATCAAGCTGGGCCTGATCGCCGTGGGCGGCTTTGCCGTGGCCGTGCTGCTGTTCGCGGCCCTGGGCTGGCTGGCCGTGCAGGTGCTGCGCCGCCTGGTGCACGAGAGCACGGCGCCGCGCTGGCTGGTGCTGGCCACGCGCCAGATCGCCGCGCGCCCCGCCTATGCCGTGGTGCAGATCAGCAGCCTGGCCGTGGGGCTGCTGGCGCTCATGCTGCTGGTGCTGCTGCGCACCGACCTCATCGGCAGCTGGCGCCAGGCCACGCCGGCCAATGCGCCCAACCGCTTCGTCATCAACGTGCAGCCCGAGCAGGCCGACGGTTTCCGCGCGGCGCTGGACAAGGCTGGCGTCACCTCCTATGACTGGTTCCCCATGATCCGGGGGCGTCTGGTCACCGTCAACGGCAAGCCGGTCAGCCCCGACGACTTCAGCGAAGACCGCGCCAAGCGCCTGGTGGACCGGGAGTTCAACCTCTCCACCACGGCGCAGGCGCCCGCACACAACCTGATCACGGCGGGCACCTGGACGCCTGGCGCCAAGGGCGAGATCAGCGTGGAGGACGGCATTGCCGAGACCCTGGGCCTCAAGCTCGGCGACACGCTGGGCTTCGACGTGGGCGGCGTGCCCAGCGAGGCGCGCATCACCAGCCTGCGCAAGGTGGACTGGGGATCGATGCGTGCCAACTTCTTCGTCATCTATTCTGTGGACCACCTGGACGACGTGGCCGTCAGCTACCTGGCCGCCTACCGCGCGCCGGACGTGGCGGGCTTCGACAACGCCCTGGTGCGCGAGTTTCCCAACATCACCAACGTGGACCTGAGCACCACGCTGGCCCAGGTGCAGCGCGTGCTGGACCAGGTGATACGCGCGGTGGAATTCCTCTTCGGCTTCACCCTGGCCGCCGGCCTGGTCGTGCTCTTCGCCGCCGTCACCGCCACGCGCGAGGAGCGTGCGCGCGAGTACGCCATCATGCGCGCCGTCGGTGCCCAGGCCCGGCTGCTGGCGCAGGTGCAGCGCGCCGAGCTGGCCGGTGTGGGCCTGCTGGCGGGCTTCCTGGCCAGCTGCGCGGCGGGGGCCGTGGGCTGGGCCCTGGCGCGCTGGGTGTTCGAGTTCAACTGGACCGTGCCTTGGTGGGCTCCGCTGGCGGGGGCTGTTGCCGGGGCCTTGCTGGCCTGGATGGCGGGGTGGTGGGCGTTGCGGGAGGTGTTGAGGAGGCCTGTGATGGATACGTTGAGGCAGGTGGCTGAGTAGTTTGGGGCCAGGTCCGGGCCTGTTTTTTGACCCTGCCGGGTGGTTGTTTTTCGAGGCCGGGTTTCGGCCCGGCGGCCGACCTACTTTCTTATCGCGCGATAAGAAAGTAGGCAAAGAAGCGCGCCCCAAACTGCCCACGACCCTTCGCTTCGCTGCGGGCGACCTGCGTTGGGCGGGATGCGGGGTGTGCCGCAGAACTCGCTTTGCGCTTCGCGCGCCGCTCAAACAACTGCGGCAAGTCAGATGACGAAGCAAGCCTGTCCTTCGGCAGGCTTGCCACCCCGCATCCCGCCCAACGCAGGCGTGGGCAGAAGGGGGGAGGCTGAGGGATAGCCAACAGCCAACAGCCAACAGCCAACAGCCAACAGCCAACAGCCAACAGCCAACAGCCAACAGCCAACAGCCGGCGCCATCGCTCCGCTCGGCGTGAAACCGGCGCCGAGCGAAGCGACGGCCCGTCAAAACTCCCCGTGTGTCAGCGCCTGCGGCGTGGTGGTTGCGGGGTTGCAGTCCTGCCGAAGGACAGGGCTGCTTCGTCAACTGACTCGCTGCGGTTGTCTGAGCGGAGTTCACGAAGTGAACGCAGCGAGTTCCGCAGCGAACCCCGCAACCGCCACGACGCAGGTTGCCCGCAGCGAAGCGGAGGGTCGCGGACATTCGGGTCGCCTTTGCTTTGCCTACTTTCCTTTGGCGAAACAAAGGAAAGTAGGTCGGCCGCCGGGCCGAGACCCGGCCTCGAAAAACAACCACCCGGCAGGGGCAGAAACGAGCAACAGCAGGGACAAGAACGAGCAACAGCAGGGGACGGCCCCGTTCAAGACTCCTTGAACAACCTCCCCCCCACAAAATCCACAAACGCCCTCACCTTAGGCGACAACTGCCGACTCGACGCCCACAGCGCAGAAAACTGCCCCGTGTGCGTCAGGTCCTCCGCCAGCACCCGCTGCAGCTCGCCACGCCCCAGTGCATCCCGCGCCAGGAAGTCCGGCATATAGGCCAGCCCCATGCCCGCCACGGCCGCGCCCAGCATGGCTTCCATGTTGTTGCAGACCAGGGCGGCGGGCAGGTGGGGCGGCATGCCGGGCAGCACCCATTCCTCCAGCTTGCCGCTGCTCAGGAAGCGGTAGCGCAGGCAGCTGTGCTGTGCCAGTTCGGCGGGGGATTGCGGTATGCCCCGTGCCGCCAGGTAGTCGGGCGAGCCGGCCAGGATGAAGCGGAACGGCCCCAGCCGGCGCGCGACCAGGCGTGAGTCGGCCAGTTCGCCGCTGCGGATGACCACGTCCAGGCCGGCCTCGACCACGTCCACCAGGTGGTCGTTGAAGTCCAGGTCCAGGTCAACCTCCGGGTACAGGACCTGGAACTCGGGCAGCACGGGCAGCAGGAAGCGGTAGCCGATGGTGGGCAGGCTCACGCGCAGCCGTCCGCGCGGCGCCTCGGCGGCGGCCTGCATGGTGGCGCGCGCATCGTGCAGTTCGTCCAGGATGCGGCGGCAGCGCTCGTGGAACAGCGCGCCTTCCTGCGTGAGGCGTACCTGGCGCGTGGTGCGCTGGAACAGGCGCAGGCCCAGTTGCTGTTCCAGCCGCGCCACGTTCTTGCCAACGGCCGAGGCCGAGATGCCCAGGGCGCGCCCGGCCTCGGCAAAGCTCAGCAGGTCGGCTGCACGCACAAAGGATTCGAGTCCGCTGAAGCTGTCCATGTCGATTGCCAACCTGGGGTTGGGAGTGTGGGGAGTCTGGCGCCTATTTTCACGGCATTGCAGCGCTTTTATCGTTCATGCATGCCTGGCCATGTGCGGCCGGGAAATTGCGAAAGCCTTGCCAACCATGTCCTCCTGCCTGACTTCTTCTCGCGCACCGGATGCGCTCCACGGTACAGCGCGACCGCATGCATCCCCGGTCTGGGTGCTGTTGTCGGTCTGCCTTGCGGCGCTGGCGATGCCGCTGAGCTTTACCGGGCCGGCCGTGGCCCTGTCTGCGCTGCGCGAGGCGCTGGGCGGCGGGCCGCTGGCGCTCAACTGGGTGACGAATGCCTTCATGCTGAGCTTTGGCGCCACGCTGATGGCGGCCGGCGCGCTGGCCGATCTGCACGGGCGGCGGCGCGTTTTCCTGATGGGGCTGGGCGTGGTGCTGGCCAGTGCGCTGGCCCAGGCCTGCCTGGGCGGGCAGGGGGCCATTGTCGTGTTCAACCTGCTGCGTGCGCTGCAGGGCCTGGGCGCGGCCGCCGCGCTGGCGGGCGGCACGGCGGCGCTGGCCCAGGTGTTCGACGGGACGGCGCGCATGCGTGCCTTCAGTGGCGTGGGCACGTCGTTCGGCGTGGGCCTGGCCTTCGGGCCGTTGCTGTCTGGCTGGTTGCTGGGCGTGGCGGGCTGGCGCGGCGTGGTGCTTTGCGTGGCCGCCGTGGCGCTGGCCGCGCTGGTGCTGGGGCTGCGCTGCATGCCGCAGTCGCGCAACCCGAAGGCGCAGCGGCTGGACCGGGCCGGTGCGCTGCTGTTCACCGCAGCCCTGGCGCTGCTGACCTGGGGCGTGCTGCAGGGGCCGGAGGCGGGCTGGTCCAGCGGGGCGGCGCTGCTGCCGCTGGCCGGTGCCGCGCTGGCGCTGGCGGCCTTTGTGGCCGTGGAGCGGCGCGTGCAGCAGCGCCCGGGGCAGCCCATGCTGGACCTGTCGCTGTTTCGCTATCCGCGTTTCGTGGGCGTGCAGTTGCTGGCGGGTGCGCCGGCCTATGCCTTCGTGGTGCTGCTGGTGCTGCTGCCGGTGCGCTTCATCGGCGTGGAGGGCATGGCGCCGCTGCAGGCGGGGCAGCTGATGTTTGTGCTGTCCCTGCCCATGCTGTTCGTGCCGTTGCTGGCGGGCTGGCTCACGCGCTGGGTTTCGGCCGCGCTGCTGTGCCTGGCGGGGTTGCTGGTGTGCGCGGCGGGCCTGCTGTGGCTGGGCGGGTGCGCGCCGGGCACGGCCTTTGCGCAGATGGCGCCTCCGCTGCTGCTGATCGGCCTGGGCATCGGGCTGCCCTGGGGTTTGATGGATGGCCTGGCCGTGAGCGTGGTGCCCAGCGAGCGCGCCGGCATGGCCACGGGAATTTTCAGCACGGTGCGCGTGGCGGGCGAGGGCATGGCGCTGGCGCTGGTGGGCGCGGGGCTGGCCGCATTGCTGGCATGGCGTCTGTCGGCCCTGGCACCTCAGGCGCCCCAGGCGGTGCAGGCGGTGAACGCGGTGCAGTCCTTGCATGCCACCGGCCGCGCGGCGCAGTTGCTGGTGACGGGGAACATCGCCGAGGCCATGGCCCTGCTGCCCGGCCTGTCTGCACCCGCCGTGCTGGCGGCCTATGGCCAGGCCTTTGGCATCTTGCTGGATGTGCTGGCGGGCATCACGGTGCTCACGGCGCTGGCGGTGTACGGGTTCCTGCGTGCCGGGGCCCCCACGGATACCGGTACGGGCACGGACATGGCACATGCCTGACAATCGCGGGTTTCACTCAGCCGCCAGCCGCTTTTCGCCATGTCAGAGGAATCCCAGAACAACGCCCCCCAGACCCCCTATGAATGGATCGGCGGCGAGCCCAGGGTGCAGGCCCTGGTGGACCGTTTCTACGATCTCATGGACCTGGAGCCCGGCTATGCCGAACTGCGTGCCGCCCATGGCAGCACCCTGGCCGATGCGCGCCAGAAGCTGTTCTGGTTCCTGTGCGGCTGGCTGGGCGGCCCCGACCATTACCAGGACCGCTTCGGCCACCCGCGCCTGCGCATGCGCCACATGCCGTTTTCCATCGGCATCCTGGAACGCGACCAGTGGGTGGCCTGCATGGACCAGGCCATGGGCGAGACCGGCGTGCCCGAGGATTTGCGCGTGCGCCTCAAGGCCAGCTTCATGAACACGGCCGACTGGATGCGGAACCGGTAGCAGGTGGCTGCCCCCGGCGCTGCTGAAAAAAAGGGCCGGCCCCCTGCAGGAGGCCGGCCCAAGCAGCAATCGGTTGGGGTTCAGAGCTTTTCGTCGCGCATGTAGTACCAGTGGTACAGGAACCGCTGCCCCAACCGGCGAAACGGCGCAAACGCGGGCGAACGCACCATGTTGAAGACGTTCGGATACTCCAGCTCCGAGTTGTAGATGGGCAGCTCGAAGGTCTTGCTCTGGCGCCCCGCGATGCGCTCGGCCATGCGCCGGCCCGCGTGGGCCGAGAAGGAGACGCCGTTGCCGCCATAGCCCACGGCGTAGAAGATGCTCTGGGCCGGATCGGGCTGGAAGACGCGCGGCATCATGTCGTGGCTCACATCGACCCAGCCCCACCAGGAGTAGTCGATGGTGATGCCCTTGAGCGCCGGGAACTTGCGGTGCAGGCCGTCCACCAGCTTGGCCATGTGGATGGGGTTGGGCGCATCGGCACCCGTGACGGCGCTGCGGCTGCCGATCTGCACGCGGTTGTCGGGCAGGCGGCGGTAGTAAAAGCGCAGCGTGCGCGTGTCGGTGATGACCTGGGTGGTCTTGAACCCCGTGGCCTCCAGCTCCTGCTCGGTCAGCGGCCGCGTGACCAGCGAGTTCGAGAGGATGGGCATGATCTTGGAGCGCAGGCTGCCATGCAGGGCGTTGCTGGTGTAGCCGCCCGTGGCAAAGCCAACGGCGCGCGCCCGCACGGTGCCGCCGGGCGTGCGCAGATGGTGCACGCCGTTGCGCGTCTCGACGCCCAGCACCGGACTGGCCGGGTGCACCTTGACGCCCAGTTCCCGCGCCTTGCGCAGGTAGCCGAAGGCCAGCTTGAGCGGGTGCACGCCGATGCCGTCGGGCTCGTGCATGGCGCCATGGCTGTCGGCATCGTTCACATAGTCGCGGCGCAGCTCCTCGGGGCTGAGCATGCGGGCGTCGTAGCCGAAGACCTCGCGCATGATCTGGGTCTCGTTGCGCAGGAAGTCGAGTTTCTTTTCGCGGTGGGCGATGTAGAGGTGGCCGCCGGGCTGGGGCTCGCACTCGGGGAATTCGGCCACCAGGTCCTTGAAGGTCTGGAAGCCCTCGCGGATCTCGGCGTCGAGCTTGAGCGCCACGTCCTTGCCCCAGCGCGCAATCCACTGCGAGCGGTACAGGCGCCCGCTAGCGTTCTGCCCCTGGCCGCCGTTGCGGCTGGTGCAGCCCCAGGCGGTCTGGTTGGCGTCCAGCACCACGGCACGTATGCCGTGTTCGCGCGCCAGGAACAGGGCCGTGGCCAGGCCCGTGAAGCCCGAGCCGACGATGGCCACGTCCACGTCCATGTCGCCGGTGACCGGGCCGTCATCGTCTGGCGGTCGTCCCGCCGTGCCGACCCAGTAGGTGGGCGCATAGCCCGTGCCGTGGCCCGGGTTGGCGGCCACCAGCGGGTCGTACTGAGGGTCGTAGGGACGCAGGTGGCTGGGGCGGATGTCCTCGGCTTTCATGGCGGATGTCTCCTGGTGCGGCGGCTTGGGATCTGCCGCTTTTTGCTATGGATTCGGTGGAATGGGGCCAATGCCGGCAAGCCCTGCAAGGCGGTGCGCCGACGATGGAATCAGCATAGCCAGCAGGCCATGGAGCCAGTTAGCGCCACAGCCCAGCTTTCGATAGAGCCAGTGGCGGCCGGTGCGCGCGCCTGGACCTAACGATTGATGGCATCTGGTTCTAACGGGTCCGTGTGCCTGCTACCTACCATGGCCCATCGACATTTCGATGACGCGGCGCGGCGGCCCTGCCCGGGGCCCGGCGCCGTGGTACCCACCACAGACAAGGAGACAGCATGAGCGCAGACACCAACCCTCCGGATGCCCAGTTCCTGGCCCGCTTCGCCGAGGCCTGGAACCGCCACGACATCGAGGCCCTGATGGGCTTCATGGCCGATGAATGCGAGTTCCACGCCGTGGCCGGGCCCGATCTCATGGGCCGCAGCTTCGTCGGCCGCCAGGCGGTGCGCGAGGGCTTCCAGATGGCCTGGCAGGCCTTCCCCGATGCGGCCTGGCTCGATGGAGACCATTTCGTGCACGGCGACCGTGGCGTGTCCGAGAGCACCTTCAGGGGCACCAAGGCCGACGGCCTGCGCGTGGAAGCGCGCATGGTGGATGTCTTCACCTTCAAGGACGGAAAGATCGCCGTGAAGAACGCCTTCCGCAAGGACCGCCCGCCGGTGGCGGCCGCCTGACGGCGCGGGGCCTTGCGGCCCCGTGCCACCGGGAACACCGGATACGCCACGGCAAGGCGCGCACCTGCGCAGCCACCACAACAGAGCATCAGCCGTGGCGCCTGAACGCAACAGGAGACAAGACATGATCGGACATCAGCAAGCCTCTTCGCCGGGGCTTTCACACGGGCTCAAACAGCGGCACATGACCATGATCGCCCTGGGCGGCGTCATCGGCGCCGGGCTGTTCGTGGGCAGCGGCGTGGTCATCAAGTCGGCCGGGCCGGCCGCGATTCTTTCCTTCCTCATCACGGGCCTGCTCGTGGTGCTGGTCATGCGCATGCTGGGCGAGCTGGCCTGCTCCATGCCCGGCGGAGGGTCCTTCTACGAATATGCGCGAGAGGCCTGGCGCGACCGCCCCGGCGTGGGCCGGCTGGCAGGCTTTCTGACGGGCTGGATGTACTGGTACTTCTGGGTCATCGTCGTGGCGCTGGAGGCCGTGGCCGGTGCCGACCTGGTGCGCTACTGGCTGCCCGATGTCCCCAACTGGAGCATCAGCCTGGTGCTGCTGGTGATGCTGACGCTGACCAACCTGGTCTCGGTGAAGTCCTTTGGCGAGTTCGAATTCTGGTTCGCCTCCATCAAGGTGGCGGCCATCGTGGTCTTCCTGTTCGTGGCCGGCGTCTACGTGCTGGGCCTGACGCCTGCGTCGCAGGGCATGCACTTCGGCAACCTCACCGGCAATGGCGGCTTCATGCCCAACGGCATCGTGCCGGTGCTGACCGGGGCCGTGGCGGCCACGGGCTTTTACTTCGGCGCCGAAATCGTGACCATTGCGGCGGCTGAAACGGCCGAGCCGCAGAAGGCCGTGGCCAAGGCCACCAGCTCGGTGATCACGCGCGTGCTGGTGTTCTATGTGGGCTCCATCTTCCTGGTGGCCTGCCTGGTGCCCTGGAATGCGGTTGGCATCGCCACGCCGTATGTGAGCGCACTGAACACCATGGGCGTGCCGGCTGCCGCGCAGATCATGAACGCCATCGTGCTGACGGCCGTGCTGTCGGCGCTGAACTCGGGGCTGTATGCATCCTCGCGCATGCTGTTCGCGCTGACGCGGCGCGGCGATGCGCCCCAGGCGCTGGCCAAGGTCAGCCGCAACGGCGTGCCCACGCGCGCCATCCTGGTGGCCACGGTGTTCGGCTACGGCGCCGTGGTGATGTCCTATGTGTCGCCCGACAAGGTGTTCGCCTTCCTGGTCAATTCCTACGGCACGGTGGCGATCTTCGTCTACATCCTGATCGCCATCTCGCAGCTGCGCCTGCGCTCCCGCCTGGAGCGCGAGGCGCCGCACCTGCTCAAGGTGCGCATGTGGTGCTATCCGTACCTGACCTGGTTCGCCATCTTCGGCATGCTGTCCATCGTCATCGCCATGGCCTTCATCCCCGAGCAGCGCACACCGCTGGCGCTGGGCGTGGCCAGCCTGTGCATCCTGCTGCTGGCCTATGGCGTGCGGCAGTTCCTGCAGCGTGGCGTGGCGCCGGTGGTGTCCTCGCTGTCCGAGGCCGCGCAGCCCGAGCCGCAGAAGTACTGACCCAGGGGCGACGGGGCCGGCAGTGCCGGTCCCGGCCACTCCTTGCGTTACTTCTCGGGCTGCTCCTCACGGATCGCATCGGCCAGGGCCTTCACGCCCTGGCCGATGTCGTTGGCGGGTATGGATTGGTAGCCCATGCGCATGAAGCTGCCGGGCGTGCCCGGGCGGGCGAAGAACACATCGCCGGGCTCGATGAGCACGCCATGCGCTGCGGCGCGCTGCGCCAGGGCCTGCACAGGCATGTTGTCGGGCAACTGCACCCAGCACGAGCCGCCGCCGCGCACGGGCGTGATGCGGCAGCCGGGGGCATGCTCGGCCATGGCGGCCGTCAGCGCCGCGTGCCGCTCCTTCTGCGCCTGGGCCAGGCGCCGCTGCTGGGCCTCGTAATGGCCCAGGGAGATGAACATGGCCAGCGTGCGCTGCACGAAGGTGGCGGGGTGGCGGATCATGAGCCGGCGCAGCGCGCGCAGTTCGCGGATCAGCTCGGGCGCAGCCACGATGTAGCCCACGCGCAGGCCCGGCGCCAGGCTCTTGGACAGGCTGCCCACGTAGATCACGCGGTTGCTGCGGTCCAGGCTCTTGAGCGCCGGAATGGGCTGGCCGTCGAAGCTGCTCTCGCTCTCGTAGTCGTCCTCGATGAGGATGATGTCGTGCGCCTCGGCCATCTCCAGCAGCGCCTCGCGCCGCGCCAGCGGCATGGTCACGCCCGTGGGGCATTGGTGGCTGGGCGTCACGTAGAGGTAGTCGAGCTGGCGCAGCAGCGGCGTGACCGGCAGACCCTGGCCGTCCACCGGCAGCGGGATGACCTGGGAGGTTCGACTGCTGAAGATGTTGCGCGCGTCGGGGTAGCCGGGCTCCTCGATGCCCACGGCCGTGCCCTCGCGCATCAGCAGGTCGGCCACCATGTAGAGGGCGTGCTGCGCACCCACGGTGATGATCAGCTCGTCGGCCGAGGCCCAGACGCCGCGGCGCGGCAGGATCTTGGTCTGCACCTGCTGGATCAGCATCTCGTCGTCGCGCGCGATCTGGTCGGGCGCCCACTGGCGTATGTCCAGCACGCCCAGGGCCTTGAGGCAGCATTCGCGCCAGGCGGCCGTGGGAAACAGCTCCTTGTCGAACTGGCCGTACAGGAAGGGATAGGGGTAGCGCTGCCAGTCCTCTTCCTTGACGATGCTGCGCTGCTGGCTGGGCAGCAGCCACAGGCGCCGCGACCAGTCGGTGCGGCGGCCTTCGCCAGGGGGGCTGCTGGCCGCAGCGCCGCCTGGCGTGCGCCCCTTGAGTACGTCGGGATGGATGAAGTGGCCCTTGCGCTGGCGGCTCAGCAAAAAGGCTTCCTCGGCCAGTTGCTGGTAGGCCAGCACCACGGTGATGCGTGCCACGCCCAGGTGGCGCGCCAGCTCGCGGCTGGAGGGAATGGATTCGCCGGGTGCGAGGATGCCCGAGAGGATGGCATCGACCAGCATCTCGCGGATCTGGCCCTGCAGGCTCAGGGAGGGGCGGGCGCTGCGGCGAAACAGCTGCCCCCACATGGCGCCCTCGGGCGGTTGCGGCTGCGTGGCCGCGCGCTTGTCTGTCATGTCTTGTCGTTCCCGCCGCTGCGGCGGGCCGCTCGCTGTGTTTGTCTCCCGCGCAGGTGCAGGGCAGGGCCTGCATCCGCGACCGGCCAATATAGGCCAGCGCGGTGCGCCACGGGGCCGGGAGTTTGCGATGGTTGCAATTTTTGCGGAGAGGCCGGAAATTGATATACAATCGTTGTCTTGGCGGCTGTAGCTCAGCTGGATAGAGTACTTGGCTACGAACCAAGGGGTCGTGGGTTCGATTCCTGCCAGCCGCACCAAAACGACAAGCCTCAGAACTGCAAAGTTCTGAGGCTTTTTCGTTTCAGGCGCCCGCACAGGCCCGCACAGAGGCCGTGGCAATGGTTCAGGCGCTGGTCAACGGTTATTTTTCGATATTTTCATGGTTTTCCGTAAGCGTTCAAAAAGCACGCTATAATTCGAAGCTTGGCGGCTGTAGCTCAGCTGGATAGAGTACTTGGCTACGAACCAAGGGGTCGTGGGTTCGATTCCTGCCAGCCGCACCAAAACGACAAGCCTCAGAACTGCAAAGTTCTGAGGCTTTTTCGTTTGTGCTCGGTTGGTGTCGTGGTTTGTGCGGCGTCTTCGCCTCCTGCGGTGATCTGTGTGAAGATCGGCTCCCTATGAGCAAGGCTTTCACCAAGGAATCCGACGGCGACGACGATGATGAAGTCGGCCTGCCGCCCTTGCCGCCGGGCGGCAAGAACTACATCACGCCCCAGGGCTTCGAGCGGCTGAAGACGGAGCTGCTGGACCTGATCGACAACGAGCGCCCGCGCATCGTGGAGATCGTGCACTGGGCGGCCAGCAATGGCGACCGCTCCGAGAACGGTGACTATCTCTACGGCAAGAAGCGCCTGCGCGAGATCGACCGGCGCATCCGCTTTCTGACCAAGCGGCTGGAGATCGCCGAGGTGGTCGATCCCTCCGTGCATGCCGGCAGCGAGCAGATCTACTTCGGCGCCACCGTCACCTATGTCGATGACGAGGGCGAGGAGCGCACCATCACCATCATGGGCATCGACGAGGCCGACAGCGCACGCCAGCAGGTCAGCTGGATCGCACCCGTCTCGCGCGCCCTGCTCAAGGCCCGTGTGGGTGACGAGGTGGCCCTGCCCACACCTGCAGGTGTGCGCACGCTGGAAGTGCTGGAAGTCACCTACCCGGAGCCGGGCAGCGCCGCCGGGTGAGCGTTCAGGGCTGCAGTTTCTGCAGCAGCTCCAGCGTGGGATAGCCGTCGGCCACCAGGCCCTGGCTTTGCTGGAACTGGCGCAGGCCCGCGCGCGTGGCCGGGCCCATCACGCCATCGGCGGTGCCGGCCGAAAATCCCCGTTCGTTGAGCGCGGCCTGCAAGGCGCGCAACTGGTCGCGCGACAGCGGTGCCAGATCGCGCGGCCAGGCCGCCTGCACGCCCGGGCCGCCGGCCAGTTGCTGCGACAGCAGGCCCACGCCCAGCGCGTAATTCACGGAGTTGTTGTAGCGCAGGATGGTGCGGAAGTTGGCTCCCACCATGAAGGCCGGCCCGCGCGCGCCGGCCGGCGCGATCACGCTGGCATCGGCCATGGAGGGCAGGGCGGAGCCGTCCACGGCCTGCACGCCTTCGGCCGCCCATTGCGCGCTGTCCTGGCGCACGCTGGTCTCGGCGCGTGCATGGTCAAAGCCTGCCGGCAGGCGCACTTCCACGCCCCAGGGCTCGCCCGTCTTCCAGCCCGAATGGGCCAGGTAGTTCGCCGTGGAGGCAGTCACATCGGGCAGGCTGCCCCAGATGTCCCGGCGGCCGTCGCCATCGGCATCCACCGCATAGGCCAGGAACACGGAGGGCAGGAATTGCGTATGGCCCATGGCACCCGCCCAGGAGCCGATCATGTGGGCCGCATCGATATCGCCGTTGTCGATGATGCGCAGGGCTGCAAGCAGCTCCTTTTGCGCCCAGGCGGCGCGCCGGCCGTCGAAGGCCAGCGTGGCCAGCGCATCGACCGTGGGGAAGTTGCCGAAGTTGCCGCCGAAATTGCTTTCCATGCCCCAGATGGCGGCGATCACCTCGGCCGGCACGCCATAGCGCTGGCTGGCCGACTGCAGCGGTGCAGCCGCTTCGCGCAGCTTGGCGCGGCCCTGGGCAATGCGCTGGGCCGATACGGCGCTGTCCAGGTACTGCCAGGGCGTGCGCGTGAATTCGGGCTGCGAGCGGTCCAGCTGCACCGCGCGGCGTTGCAGCCGGGCAGGCTCCAGCGCGCTGCGCACGGTTTTCTCCGAGATGCCGGCGTCCAGCGCCTTGCGCGCGAAATCCCGCTTCCATGCTTCGAAGCTGGTGGCCTCGGCCTGCTGGGCGGCATCCGGCGCGGTGGCTGGTTCGGGCTGCACGGGTGCGACAGGCGCCGTGGGGGCGGGCATGGAGGGCGGCACCGTGACCGGCGCAGGCGCCGGCCGGGACGCGCAGCCGGCCAGCAGCACGGCGGCCAGGGCGGTGGCCAGGGCGGCACGGTTGAGCGCGGCGGGATGGCGGGCGGTGGGAAAGACCTGGGCTGTGGCTTGGGCGGCGGCTTGGGCGGTGGCGTGTGCGTGGGGCATCCGGCCATTGTCTCCGCTGCGCCCCGGCTCTGAGTGCAACACGGTGTTTCTGCATTGGGCGTGCGGGGCCGCTATGCTGTGCGGCCATGACCGCCATCGCTCCGCCGCCATCACCATCCCCGGTTCTGCACGATGCCGCGCTGGCCCTGCGCGCCCTGCTGCCGCCCGGCCGGCGCTGGCTGGTGCTGACGGGCGCGGGCTGCAGCACGGGCTCCGGCATTCCGGACTACCGGGATCTGGAGGGCCAGTGGAAGCGCCCCCAGCCGGTGACGCTGCAGGCCTTCATGGGCAGCCATGCCACGCGCCAGCGCTATTGGGCGCGCAGCCTGCTGGGCTGGCCCGTGATGGCGCAGGCCAGGCCCGGCCAGGCCCACGCGGCACTGGCGCAGTTGCAGCAGCGTGGATGGATCGAAGGCCTGGTCACCCAGAATGTGGACGGCCTGCATACGGCCGCGGGCAGCGATGGCGTCATCGACCTGCACGGCCGCATCGCCGCCGTGCGCTGCATGGGCTGCGGCGCCGGCATGGAGCGCGCCGTGCTGCAGGCCATGCTGCTGGAGCGCAACCCCGGCTGGGCCGGCCTGAGCGCCCAGGCTGCGCCCGACGGTGATGCCGATCTGGAGGGGCGCGACTTCAGCCGCTTCGACGTGCCGGCCTGCCCGCACTGCGGCGGCGTGCTCAAGCCCGATGTGGTGTTCTACGGGGAAGGCGTGCCCAGCCAGCGGGTGCAGGCCGTGCGCGCCATGCTGCAGCAGGCCGGCGGGCTGCTGGTCGCCGGTTCTTCGCTGATGGTGTATTCAGGCCTGCGCTTTGTGCATGAGGCCGTGGCCCAGGGCAAGCCGGTGGCCGCCATCAACCAGGGCCGCATGCGCTCCGAGGATTTGCTGGCCCTCAAGATCGAGCAGGACTGCGGCCCGTTGCTGCAGCAGCTGGCCCAGGACCTGGCGCAATGAAAAAGCCCCGCAGGAGCGGGGCAGTGTTCAGGGGATGACGCGCGATGCGCGCACCACCGAGTGCACGCGGCGCAGGTTGCGCAGCGCGGACTCCACCTGCTGGTTGTCGTGCACCGAGATCACGAAGCACAGGTCCGTGGTGCTCATGGCAGCCTCGTCGGCCATGTCCACGCGCAGGATGTCCACCTCGGCGCCGGCAAGCTCGGCCGCCACGCGCGCGAGCACGCCCTTGCCGTTGTTGACGGTGACCACGATGCGTGCCTCGAACAGGCGCGCGGCATCCATGTCATCGGCCCACTCGACCACGATGAAGCGGTCCCTGTCCTTTTCCTGCAGGCGCTGCGCGATCTTGCACTGCGCATGGTGGACGATCAGGCCTTCGCCGCTGCCCAGGTAGCCCACGATGGGGTCGCCCGGCACGGGGCGGCAGCATTGCGCGTAGTGGATGGAGCCCTGGTTGGAGCCGTCCAGCAGCACGGCACCCTGGAAGGGGCGGTTGCTGGAGTTGAAGCGTTCGCGTGTGAGCAGCAGGGCGTCGGGCCGGTGGCCGTGGCGCGCCATCAGCGCCGTCAGGCGCGAGGCCACCAGCGACGCAATGCGCCGGCCCATGCCGATGTCCACCATCAGGTCGGCGCGGCTGCGGCTGCCGGCCATGCGCAGCACCTCGTCCCACAGTGCCTGGTTGGCCTCGTCGGCCGGCGGCACGGCATCCATGCCTTCGGCACGCATGGCCTGGGCCAGCAGGTTCTCGCCCAGGCGGGCCGATTCGCTTTGCGCGGCCGACTTCAGGTAGTGGCGGATCTTGGAGCGCGCGCGGCCCGTCTTCACGAAGCCCAGCCAGGCCGGGTTGGGCGTGGCGTCCTCGGAGGTGACGATCTGCACCACGTCGCCGCTCTTGAGTTCTGTGCGCAGCGGCACTTCCTCGTTGTTGATGCGCGCGGCCGTCATGTGGTTGCCGACCTTGCTGTGGATGGCGTAGGCGAAGTCCACCACGGTGGCGCCGCGCGGCATGGCCATGATCTCGCTCTTGGGCGTGAACACGTAGACGGCGTCGGGGAACAGGTCCACCTTGACGTGGTCCCAGAACTCGGCGGCATCGCGCGTCTCGTTCTGTATGTCCAGCAGCGACTGCAGCCACTGCGTGCCCAGCTGCTCGGAATCGTGGCCGGGCTGGGCCTTGTACAGCCAGTGCGCGGCGACGCCGGCTTCGGCGACGATGTGCATTTCCTCGGTGCGGATCTGGAACTCGATGTTCACGCCCGAGGGGCCCACCAGTGTGGTGTGCAGCGACTGGTAGCCATTGTTCTTGGCAATGGCGATGTAGTCCTTGAAGCGGCCCGGCATGGGCTTGTACATCTGGTGCAGCACGCCCAGCGCGGTGTAGCAGTCGATCACGCGCGGCAGGATGACGCGAAACCCGTAGACGTCCGTCACCTTGGCAAAGCTCAGCTGGTTCTTCTCCATGCGCAGATAGAGCGAATACAGCGTGCTTTCGCGCCCGGCCAGGCGTGCCTGCAGGCCTGCGCCGGCGAACTCCGCATTGACCTCGTCCTGCACGCGCTGGACCAGGTCGCGGCGGCGCTTGCGCGAGCGGGCGATGGCCTTTTCCAGCGTGGCATAGCGCCAGGGATGCAGGTGGCGGAAGGCCAGGTCCTGCAGCTCGCGGTAGGTCTGGTTCAGGCCCAGGCGGTGGGCGATGGGTGCGTAGATCTCCAGCGTCTCCGACGAGATGCGGCCCCACTTGTTGCGCGGCATGTCGCCCATGGTGCGCATGTTGTGGGTGCGGTCGGCCAGCTTGATCAGGATGACGCGCACATCGCGCGCCATGGCCAGAAGCATCTTGCGGAAGGACTCGGCCTGGTTTTCCTCACGCGTGTTGAACTGCAGCTTGTCCAGCTTGGTGAGGCCGTCGACCAGCTCGGCCACGTCCTGGCCGAAGCGCTGGGCGAGGTCCGCCTTGGTGACGCCGCAGTCTTCCATCGCATCGTGCAGCAGCGCGGCCATCAGGGCCGGGGCGTCGAGCTTCCAGCTCGCGCACAGCGCGGTGACGGCAATGGGGTGGGTGATGTAGGGTTCGCCGCTGCTGCGCCACTGGTCGCTGTGGGCCAGGTCGGCAAAGGCATAGGCTTCGCGCACCTGCTCGATGCTGGTGGCATCCAGGTAACCCAGGTGCTCCATCAGTCCGGCAAAGGCATTGGCCGACACGCTCGCTGCCTGCTCTGCAGACATGCGCTCGGGCCGGGGTGTCGGTACGGGATCAGAGGGGGCTGTGAACGAAGTCAAGGCCGCTTTCATGACTTAAATGTAGCGTGCATGCGGGTTTGTGCAGGCTTCATGTAAAAAAAGCACCGCTGTGCGGTGCTCTTTGTGGGGCCATTGTGTTGCTTTGCAGCAAATCAGCCCGGAACCTTCTTCAGCATCTCCAGGCCGACCTTGCCTTCGGCGATCTCGCGCAGGGCGGTGACACCGGGCTTGTTCTTGGTTTCGATCCTGGGCGTGTGGCCCTGGCTCAGCATGCGGGCGCGGTAGGTGGCGGCCAACACGAGCTGGAAGCGGTTAGGGATCTGCTCCAGGCAGTCTTCAACAGTGATGCGTGCCATCAGGATCTCCGGGAAACGTCAGTTGGGTACAGAAATATTGAGAGACTCGAAGGTCTCTGCGCGGCGGCTGCGCTGAGCCGCATACTTGAGGCGCTGGGCGTGGATGATCGTCTTGAGATCAAACAGTGCGCTCTCGAACAATTCGTTGATTATAACGAAGTCGAATTTCGCCACCTGGGCCATCTCCTCGGCCGCGTTCGTCAGGCGCAGCTCGATCACCTCGGGCGCGTCCTCGCCCCGGTTTTCCAGGCGTGCGCGAAGCTCGTCCCAGCTGGGCGGCAGGATGAAGATCAGAACGGCGTTCGGAAACGCTTCCTTGACCTGCAGCGCGCCCTGGTAGTCGATCTCCAGCAGCACGTCGGTGCCGACCTGGATGCGCTCTTCCAGCGCCTTCTTGGCCGTGCCGTAGCGGCGGCTGTGCACATTCGCCCATTCGACAAAGGCGTTGTTCGACACCATGGTGTCGAATTCCTGGTCGGAGACGAAGTAGTACTCGCGGCCGTGCTTTTCCTGGCCACGCGGCGCGCGGGTGGTGTGGGAGACGGAGGGCGAGACGCGCGCATCGAACTCGCGCAAGGCTCGCACCAGGCTGGACTTGCCGGCCCCGCTGGGGGCCGAGACGACAAAGAGGTTTCCGGGGTAATCCATGGATTTGTGCGCAGTTTGGTTACGCATGGGCATCTGTGATGGGCTTATTCGATGTTCTGCACCTGCTCGCGCATCTGCTCGATCAGCACCTTCATGTCCACGCTGATGCGGGTCAGCTCCAGCGTGGCGGACTTGGAGCCCAGCGTGTTGGCTTCGCGGTGCAGTTCCTGGATCAGGAAATCCAGGCGCTTGCCGATCTCGCCGCCCTTCTTGAGCAGGCTCTGGATCTCGTCCAGGTGCGAGTCCAGGCGGGTGACTTCTTCCGCCACGTCGATGCGGATGGCAAAGGCCGTGGCCTCGGTCAGGGCGCGGTCCTGGGCGGCTTCGGGCGCCACGGCGCCTTCGGCCAGGGCCATCGCATCCTTCCAGCGCTCCATGAAGCGCAGGCGCTGCTGCTCCACAAGCTGGGGCACCAGGGGCGTGGCGTCTGCCGCGAGCTTGCGCAACTGGGCGATGCGGTCCAGCAGCATGGTGGCCAGGCGCTTGCCTTCGCGGGCGCGGGCTTCCAGCAGTTCGGTCAGGGCCTGCTCTGCCAGCGTGGGCAGCACGCTGCTCCAGTCGATGGCCGAGTTAGCGCCGCCGCTGGCCAGGCGCAGTGCGTCGGAGACGGACAGGCTGCGAGCGTCGGGCAGCCATGACTGGACGGTGTCCTGGAGCATGGCCAGGCGCTGCAGCATGGCGGTGGAGGGGTCGGGCAGGGAGTTGCCGTCGTCGTTGTCGATGGCGGCGCGCACTTCGACCTTGCCGCGCTTGAGGCGGGCGGTCAGAAGGGCCCGCAGGGCCGGCTCATGGGCGCGCAACTCGTCGGGCAGGCGGAACGAAAGATCCAGGAAGCGGCTGTTGACCGAGCGGATCTCCAGACCGAGCCGGCTGTTGCGGCCCGACGCTCCACCATCTTCTGCGGACGCGCCGTGCTGGGCACTGGCGTATCCGGTCATGCTGTAAACTGGCATTGGACTTTTGATGGATGCTTGCAATTGCCCGATTATCCGGGTTTCGCCTCATCCCTGAGACTCACCGGAGAAAAATGTCTTCCAAGATCAAGCCGGCGCCATTGCCGCCAGGCAGCACGATCGGCGGCTATCGGGTGGTGCGCAGGCTTGCTTCCGGCGGTTTCGGCGTCGTTTACCTGGCCTTGGATGCAGAGGGCAAGCAGGTTGCGATCAAGGAATACCTGCCCGCATCGCTGGCCACCCGTGCCCCCGGAGAGTTGCAGCCCGCCGTGGCTCCCGAAAAGCTTTCACTGTACCGCCTGGGCCTCAAGAGCTTCTTCGAGGAAGGGCGTTCCCTTGCACAGATCTCGCACGCTTCCGTGGTCAGCGTGCTCAATTTCTTTCGCGAGAACGAAACCGTCTACATGGTGATGAACTACCTGGAGGGTGCCACCCTGCAGGACTTCGTTGTCACCGCGCGCGAGCTCAAGGCCGAGAAGGTGTTCCGCGAATCGACCATCCGCTCGCTGTTCGACGAGGTGCTGCGCGGCCTGCGCATCGTGCACCAGCACAAGATGCTGCACCTGGACATCAAGCCGGCCAACATCTTCATCACCAATGACGACCGCGCCGTGATGATCGACTTCGGCGCGGCGCGCGAGGTGCTGTCCAAGGAGGGCAACTTCATCCGCCCCATGTACACGCCGGGCTTTGCCGCGCCCGAGATGTACCGCCGCGATGCGTCGCTCGGCCCCTGGACCGACATCTACGCGATTGGCGCCTGCATCTATGCCTGCATGCAGGGCTTTCCGCCCAACGAGGCGCCGCAGCGCCAGGACAAGGACCGGCTCACGCTGGCGCTGACCAAGCTGCGCGGCGTGTACTCGGACAACCTCATCGAAGTCGTCGAATGGTGCATGGCCATGGACCCGGGCTCGCGCCCGCAGTCGGTGTTTGCGCTGCAAAAGGAATTGAGCCGCGAGGGTGAGCGCCGCTACACCAAGCTCAGTGTCTCCGAGCGCATGCGCCTGCAACTGGACACGCTGGTGACCGACGCCAAGAAGAACATGCAGAAGATCAGCGGCGCGGCAGGCCTGCCGGCCGTCGGCCAGGAGCGCAAGCCATGAGGTTTTCGGTATTTCAGCTGAGCCGCCGCGGCGGCCGGGCGCTCAATGAAGACCGCATGGGCTACTGCTACACGCGGGAGGCCGTGCTCTTCGTGCTGGCCGACGGCATGGGCGGCCATCCCGAAGGCGAGGTCGCCGCGCAGCTGGCGCTGCAGGTGATGTCCGTGCATTTCCAGCGCCAGGCCAAGCCGCTGCTGGACGATCCGCAGGGCTTTCTGGTCGATGCGCTGCTGCACGCGCACCGGCAGATCCTGCGCTACGCCAGCGCCAAGGGCATGATCGATACGCCGCGCACCACGCTGGTGGCGGCCGTCATCCAGAAGGGCAAGATCACCTGGATCCACTGCGGCGACTCGCGCCTGTACCTGGTGCGCGGTGGCGAGCTGCTGGTGCGCACGCGCGACCACTCCTATCTGGAGATGGGCGAGATCGCCGCGCAGCTCAAGACATCCAGCCGCAATGTGCTGTTCACCTGCCTGGGCTCGCCGTCCAAGCCCATCTACGACGTGACCGAGCCGCGCCGGCTGGAGCAGGGCGACAAGCTGCTGCTGTGCTCCGACGGCCTGTGGGGCAGCGTGGACGAAGGGCACCTGATGCGCACCCTGCATGGCCGCACCGTGTCCCAGGCCATCCCCCAGCTGGTGGAAACGGCGCTGCGCAACGCGGGCGATGCCAGCGACAACGTCACGGCCATCGCCATGGAGTGGGAGACGCCCGACGCATTCGAGTCCACCATGGGCATCTCCACCCAGGATATCGAGAACGACGCGTTTGAATCCACGATCCAGGGGGGGCCAATCGAAGACCTGGAAGATGAGCTGGATGACGCCGCCATCGAGCGCTCCATCGCCGAGATCAACGAGGCGATACGCCGCTCGGCCGAGCGCCAGTTCAAGCGCTGAACGCCGCTGCCGGCCCGCAGCAGCGGTGCCGGTGGCGCGCATGGACTACCGAACCTATTGACGACAAAGGGCGCACGGGCGCCCGACTGGATTTCTACGATGAAGATTGTGTTGGCCTCCAACAACCGCGGCAAGCTCGCCGAGCTGCAAGCCATGTTCGCCCCGCTGGGCGTTGAACTGATTCGCCAGGGCGACCTGTTCGAGGGCGAGGCGCCCGAGCCGCATTGCACCTTCGTGGAGAACGCGCTGTCCAAGGCCCGCTTCGCGGCCGAGCGCACGGGCCTGCCCGCCATTGCCGACGACGCCGGCATGTGCGTCTCGCACTTCGGCGGCCTGCCGGGCGTGGACACGGCCTACTACTGCACGCAGTTCGGCTACGAGAAAAGCGACGACAACAACGTGCGCGCCCTGCTGGAGCAGATGCAGGGCGTGGCCGACCGCCGCGCCGCCATGGTCAGCACCCTGGTGGGCGTGCGCAGCGCCAGGGACCCCGAGCCGCTGATCGCCATGGGCCGTGTGCTCGGCGAGATCACCACCGAGCGCCGTGGCACGCAGGGCTTCGGCTTCGATCCCGTGATGTACATCCCCGAGCTGGGCCAGACCTTTGCCGAGATGGACCCGGCCGTGAAGCACGCGCACAGCCACCGCGGCCGCGCCACGCTGCAGATGATCGAACTCGTGCGCGAGCGCTGGGTGCGATGATTCCCATCCAGCCCCAGGATTCGGCCTCCGGCGCCCAGGCCGCCGTGCAGCGCGACATCCAGCACTACATGCGCCCCGGCACGCTGCAGCTTGGCAGCCTGCCGCCGCTGTCGCTGTATGTGCACCTGCCCTGGTGCATTCGCAAGTGCCCGTACTGCGACTTCAACTCGCACGAGCATGGCCGCGACGGCCCCGAGCTGCCCGAAGACCGCTACATCGATGCCCTGGTCGCCGACCTGGAGAGCGCGCTGCCGCTGATCTGGGGCCGCACCGTGCACAGCATCTTCATCGGCGGCGGCACGCCCAGCCTGTTCGCGCCCGAGTCCATTGACCGGCTGCTGGCTGCCATCCGCGCGCGCCTGCGCATGGAGGCCGACTGCGAGATCACCATGGAGGCCAACCCCGGCACCTTCGAGACCGACCGCTTCCGCGCCTTCCGCGCGGCCGGTGTCACGCGGCTGTCCATTGGCGTGCAGAGCTTTGACGACCGCCTGCTGCAGGCCGTGGGCCGCGTGCATGACGGCGCCCAGGCGCGTGCGGCCGTGCGCGAGGCGGCCGACAGCTTCGAGACCTTCAACATCGACCTGATGTACGCGCTGCCCGGCCAGACCGAACTGGACCTGGCGCGGGACCTGGATGTGGCCATGTCCTTCGCCCCGCCGCACCTGTCGGTCTATCACCTGACCATCGAGCCCAATACGTATTTCGCCAAGTTTCCGCCTGCCATCCCCGAGGACGACCTGGCCTACGACATGCTGGACCGCATCACCGCGCGCACCGCTGCCGCGGGCATGCAGCGCTACGAGATCTCGGCCTATGCGCGTGAGGGCCACCAGTGCTGGCACAACCGCAACTACTGGCAGTTCGGCGACTACCTGGGCATAGGCGCGGGCGCGCACAGCAAGCTCAGCTTTGCGCACCGCATCGTGCGCCAGGTGCGCTTTCGCGATCCCGCGCGCTACATGGACCAGGCCCTGGCCGGCGCGCCGCTGGCGCAGGACGGCGAGGTGCGCCGTGCCGACCTGCCCTTCGAGTACATGCTCAACGCGCTGCGCCTGCGCGAAGGCTTTGCGCTGCAGGACTTCATGGAGCGCACGGGCCTGCCGCTTTCGTCCATCGCCAAGGGGCTGGACGCCGCTCAGGCCAAGGGCCTGATCACGCGCGACCTGGGGCGGGTGGTGCCCACGGAGCGCGGCTTTGACTTCCTCAGCGATCTGCAGGAACTGTTTCTTGCCGAGTGAACCTGCGCACCGCCGTTGAAAAAAGGACGCCGAGGCGTCCTTTTTTTCATCCAGCGCCACAGCGCAATCGGTCGGCGATCAGCCGCAGCGCACGGCCACGATGCGGCCGGTTCCATCGACCACCAGGTTCAGGCGTTCCTGGTTGAACTCCATCGTCGTTGGCTGGCCTTCGCGCAGCACGCGGGCCATGTAGGCGCCCGACTGCTTGCGGGCGGCCTCCAGCGTGGCCGATGTATTGCTCTTGCCCACGAAGGACTGGGCCGATGCCGCATTGCAGACCTGCACGGGGCGCGGGGCCGGTTGCGCCGCGCCGCCGCTGCTGCCACCAAAAGGATTGCTCATGCCGGCGCAGCCTGCCACCAGGGTGGTGGCGCCCAGCAGGGCCAGGGCGGCAAGGCGGCGTTGGAGGGCGGGGGCGGTCATCGGCATGGTCTGTCTCCTCGATTCATGGGGTGTTGCTGCGCAGTATCAGGGCGGGCGCGGGCGCGCTGCCTCGGACAATGCCGCATACCTTAGCCGGGCTGAGCCGGGCCAAGGCGAAGCCGAAGGCATGCGGAAGTAACAGGTGGCAGCAAAGGCTTCAGCGTCGCGCGCTGCGGCCTTCCGCAGGGGCGTGGTGGAAGACCGTGGCCTCCATGCCCATGGCGCGTATCTTGGCGGCCGCCTGATCGGCGCTGCGTTGCTTGGCAAAGGGGCCCGAGCGCACGCGCACGACCTCGCCCTTGTTGCTGTGCAGGGTCTGGCTGAGCGTGGGCAGCTTGGCTTTCTCCAGCCGCTCCACCACGCGCCCGGCATTGCCAGCTTCAGAGAACACGCCGATGTTGATGTAGTAGTTGCCCGGCTCCAGAGCCGCCGAGGCGGCCTTGGCAGGTGCCGGGGCCTTTGCGACGGGTTCGGCGGGCTTGGCGGGCTTGGCTGGTTTGGTTTCAGCCGCCACCTTGGAGGGCTTGGCGGGCGCTGGCGTGGCTGCGTGCACGGACGCTGGCGCAGGTGCAGGTGCAGGCGCTTTGGCTGGCACCAACGCGGCCTTGACGGGAATGGCTGCCGCTGCAGTGGCAGCGACGGCACCCGCAGCGCCGGCCGCTGCCACTACGGGCATGGGTTCGACCGTGCCGGAGACAGTGCTGCCGGCAGCGGGCAAGGGCGCTTGCGGATCAGGGCGCGCCTCGGTCTGGGCAACCGGCTCTTGCGGCTGGGGCGTGGGGGCGGGAGTGGGGGCGGGTGTGGGCGCCGGTTCCGTCCTTGGCGTTTCAACGGCAGGTACGGCTGCGGCGGGCGTTGGCGCCACGGCTGGTGCAGCTGGCGCAACTGGTGCAGCGGCCGGTATGGATTCGGACGGGATCACCTCGGACGGAATCACCTCGGTCTGTGCCGCCATGAAATGTGGCATGCCCGACAGCGCCCAGATGCCTGCACCGGCAGCGGCGGCAAGCACCGCACCGGCCGCCACGGCCAGCCGCTTGCGCAGGGGCGTGGCCGCGCGGCGGGCCAGGCGTTCGTGCGCTGCGGCCATGTTGGGGGCCTCGCCAATGGCTTGCAGCGTGTGGCGGCGCACATGGTGCCAGTACAGGGCATTGGCGCCCAGGCCGGGAATGGCAATGGCCAGCAGGATCAGCGTGGCATCGATGCCGTGGGCAATCGCCGGGGGCAGGCCCAGCGCGGGGCGCAGCAGCAGGCCCCAGACCAGGCCCGTGCCGCCGGCGGCCAGCGCATAGAGGCCGCCCTCTTGCCACAGCCCGCGCAGCCCGCACCAGGGCAGGGTGAACAGGCCTGCGGCCAGGTTCCATGTAGGCAAGGGCTTGCCCAGCGCGTCGAAGCGCTCGAACAGGCGCAGGTAGTAGTCGCGCGAGGGCTCGCCAATCAGGCTGGCGTACAGGCCCGGCATCAGGCCGGTGCCCTGTCCGCCCGTGAAGCTGGTGACGCCGGAATGTGCGCCGGCGCCTGCCCGCTCGTTGGGGGCAGCGGCGTCATCGCCGTGCTGCAGCGCATAGGCTGCGGCGGCGAAGGCGCTGGCTATCGAGGGCGGCAGTTTGCTGGGGCTCTTGGGAGAGTCGGCCGTGTCGGGCCTGCTGGCACTGCCGGGCTCGGCAAAGGCGGGCTCCTGCCGGGCAGGGGCCGCCTGCCTTCCGAAGTCGATGGTGGCGGGAGGTGCTGAGATGGCGTCTTCCGATGGGGCGGGCATGTCAGCAATTGTGTCATGCACTCATGGCTGTCGGAATCACGACATTCGGGCGGATCGATCGGGTGAATCAATCGGTCAGATCCATCGCGCAGATCAATCGCGCAGATCAATCGGGCCCCTCCATCGGCCCCGATCGATCTGCCTTTGCCATCAGGCCTGGCGCGCGGGCAGCACGGTGGCGCGGCACTCGCCGAAGCCGATGCGCGCGGCGCCCGGCTTCTCGCACCAGCCGCGCAGGATCACGGCATCGCCATCCTGCAGGAAGGTGCGGCTCTCGCCATTGGCCAGCGCCACGGGCTTCTTGCCGCCTTCGGTCAGCTCCAGCAGCGCACCGGCCTCGCTGGAGGTGGGGCCGGACAGCGTGCCCGTGCCCAGCAGGTCACCGGGCTGCAGGTCGCAGCCGTTGACGCTGTGGTGGGCCACCAGCTGTGCCATGGTCCAGTAGGCGTGGCGGTAGCTGGTGTGGGTGATTTGCTGGGCGGCTTGGCCTTCGGCGCGCATGCGGCCGGTCTCCAGCGCCACGCTCAACTGCACGTCGAACGCGCCGCGCTCGGAGTTGGCGGCCGAGCTCAGGTAGGGCAGGGGCTGGGGATCTGTGGCGGGCCGCGTGAAGGCCGTGCGGTAGGGCTCCAGCGCCTCCAGCGTCACGATCCAGGGCGAGACCGTGGTGGCGAAGTTCTTCGACAGGAAGGGGCCCAGCGGCTGGTATTCCCAGGCCTGGATGTCGCGCGCCGACCAGTCGTTGAGCAGGCACAGGCCGAAGATGTGGTTCTCTGCCTCGTCCATGGAAATCGCCTCGCCCCAGGCGTTGCCGGCGCCGGTGTAGATGCCCATCTCCAGCTCATAGTCCAGGCGTGCGCAGGGCTTGAGCGCGGGTGCGGTGGCGTCGGGCGCCTTCAGCTGGCCCATGGGGCGGCGGAAGTCCACGCCCGACACACGCAGGCTGGACGCACGGCCGTGGTAGCCAATCGGCACCCACTTGTAGTTCTCCATCAGCGGGTTGTCCGGGCGGAACAGCTGGCCGACGTTGGTGGCGTGGTGCACCGAGGTATAGAAGTCCGTGTAGTCGCCCACCTGGGCCGGCACCGTGTACTCCACGTCGGACTGGGCCACCAGGCAATCCTGCAGGGCCGCCTGTGCGGCAGCGCCTTCGCGCAGCGCGCGCGACAGCGCCAGGCGCAGGGCCGACCAGGCGGCAGGTCCCATGGCCATGAAGCCGTTCAGGTGCTGTTGTGAAGCGGCTTCCAGCTGCGGCTGCACGGCATCGCCCAGCGCCTTGATCGCGCTTGCGCGCGCCAGGTCCAGCACCTGGTCGCCAATGGCCACGCCGCCGCGCCAGGCCTCCTGGCTGCCTGCGCGGCGGAACACCGCAAACGGCAGGTTCTGGATGGGAAAGTCGCTGGCGCCGGTGTTGGCCGAGGCCACCCAGCTGCGCAAGCCTGCGTCATGGGTTTCGTTCAAGGACATCTGTCTCTCCTGGTTGGGTTTGTCTGTCGTTGGTATGAAAAGGGGTTTGGCGGGGCAGGGCGAGCGTGGCCGGCTCAGGCAGCGGCAAAGCCGCCGTCCATGTTCCAGTGTGCGCCGCGCACTTGGGCGGCCTGCTCGCTGGCCAGGAAACCGGCCAGCGCCGCCACCTGCTCCACGGTCACGAAGGCCTGGGAGGGTTGCTTGGCGCCCAGCAGCTGGCGCGCCGCCGCGTCGGCATCCAGCCCCTCGCGCGCGGCCAGCGCATCGATCTGCCGTTGCACCAGCGGCGTCAGCACCCAGCCGGGGCAGATGGCGTTGCAGGTCACGGGCGTGGTGGCGAACTCCAGCGCCACCGACTTGGTCAGCCCGATCAGCCCGTGCTTGCTGGCCACATAGGCCGGCTTGCGCGCCACGCCCACCAGCCCGCTGACCGAGGCGATATTGATGATGCGGCCCCAGCCGCGCTCCAGCATCTGCGGCGCGCAGGCCTGGATGGCGTGGAAGGGCGCCGACAGGTTGACGGCCAGCAGCTCGTCCCACTTGCCGGCCGGGAATTCGAGCAGCGGGCTCACATGCTGCATGCCTGCGTTGTTGACCAGGATGTCGATGGCGCCCATCTCGGCCGCAATGCGCTGCGCCAGCGGTGCGATGGCGCAGCCGTCGCGCAGGTCCAGCCCGTAGTGGCGCACCGGCACGCCATGCGTTTGGGCGATCTCGCGCACCAGCGCATCGGTCTCGGCCGATGCGGCGGCCTGGCCATGCAGCGCGATGGCTGCGCCCTCGCTGGCCAGATGGCGCGCCACGGCCAGGCCGATGCCGCTGGTCGAGCCGGTGATCCAGGCCACGCGGCCCGCATGCGGGCGGCAAGCCGGGGAGGAGGGGGTGGGGTTCATTTCAGGAGATCCATTTCCATATGCACGTACTCGCTGAGAAAGCGGACCCGTGCCCAGTAGATCAGCAGCCCGTCGGCGTTGCAGGCCCAGCGCAGCGCCTGCATCAACGGCGTGCCCAGGGCCACGCCCAGGTGCTCGGCGGCCAGTTCGTCGGCCGGCGCCACGCTCAGGTGCTGGCGCGCCACGGCAATGCGCGAGGGGTCGCTGCTCAGGGCCACGGCCAGGGAGCTGCGCTCCAGCTGGGCCTCGATCTCGGGGAACAGTTCCTGCTCCAGGTACAGCTGCGACAGGCAGAACCGCGCCGCGTCATGGTCGTACACGCGCAGCAGGTGCACGTAGGCGGGGGCCATGCGGCCCACGTCGGGGAAGCCTTCGGGAATTGGCGGCAGGCAGTCGCGCCCGGTGTGCAGGGTGATCTGGCCGATGTGGGCGCCAAAGGCCACCAGCTCCTTCCAGCTGGTGGGCAGCAGGAAGGACGGCGGCTTGTAGGGCGCCGCGATCACCCGCGTGCCGCCGCGCTTGCGCGTGAGCAGCAGGCCCTCTGCCACCAGGGCACCCAGTGCCATGCGCACCGTGGTGCGCGACACGCCATGCAGCGCCTCCAGCTCCTGCACCGTGGGAATGGCGCTGCCTACGGGCCAGGCGCCCGTGGACACCTTGCTGCGGAACAGCCGCGCCAGCTGCAGGTGCAGCTTGTCCCGGCCTTGTTGAGGGGCCGACGCGGTGGAGTTGGAGGGCATGGAGACAATAAAGTATCTATTCAGTGCTTTTATTTTCACACAAAGCGCCAGCCCTGACAGCCTGTGCTGACGCCCATCGTTGACAAATGTCTTCAATTGAGCAGGCCGAATGACTTTTAAACTGCGGCCCTTTTTCCGTTTTTCGTTTTCGTTTTTTGAATGTTGGCCAGAGCGGCCGTTGGGTATTTCATGCAGCAGCAACATGCTTGGGAGTTTTTTCGCGCCGGTGGAGTGGACCAGGTGGTCATCCGCACCGGGCAGGACATTGCGCACATCGGCGAGCTGGACCAGAAGCTGTGGGTGGCCCTGGCCTGCCCCACGCGCGGCATCGAGTTCGACAGCGACACGCTGGACCTGATCGACGAGGACAAGGACGGCCGCATCCGCCCGCCCGAACTGATCGCCGCCTGCCAATGGGCCGTGGCGCGCGTGCGTGACCCCCAGGTGCTGGCCGATGGCGGCGACGTGCTGCAACTGTCCAGCCTGGAGCGCGACAGCGAGCAGGGCGCCCTGCTGCATGCCGAGGCCGAGCGCATGCTGGCCCTGTCCGGCCAGGCCGGCGGCGCCGCGCTGAGCCTGGCCCAGGTGCGCGAGCGCCTGGCCTCCCTGGCTGCCATGCGCTTCAATGGCGACGGCATCGTCAGCCCCGCCACCGCCGGGGACGACAAGGCGCTGGCCGCGCTGGTCGAGCGCATCGGCAAGGCCTACGGCACGGCGGCGGGCGCCGATGGCGTGGCCGGCATCGCACGCAAGCAGGCCGAGTCCTTCTATGCCGACCTGCGTTCCCTGCGCGACTGGCATGCAGGCGCCGAGGCCCTGGGCTGCGGCATTGCCGAGCGCGACCAGGCCCTGGCCGCGGCCCGCGCCGTGGACGCGGTGCAGGCCAAGGTGGACGACTTCTTCGCACGCACGCGGCTGGCCGCCTTCGACACGCGCGCGCAGGACCCGCTCAACCCCTCCATCGAAGGCTATGCCGCCCTGGGCCGCGAAGTGCTGGACAGCGGCGCCCAGGCCATTGCCTCCCTGCCGCTGGCCGCCGTGGCGGCCGACCGCGCGCTGCCGCTGGCGCAGGGCGTCAACCCCGCCTGGGCCGGCGCGCTGCAGGCCCTGCGCGAGCAGGCCGTGCAGCCCGTGCTGGGCGAAGACCTGCAGGAGATCACCGCCGCGCAGTGGGAGCAGGTCAAGGCCGCCCTGCAGCCCTGCCGCCAATGGCTGGCGGCCCGGCCCGCCACGCCGCTCGATGCCCTGCCTCAACAGGAGGTGCAGGCGCTGCTGGACGGCGGGCAGGAAGCCGCGCTGCTGGACCTCATTGCCCAGGACGAGTCCGAGAAGGAACACAGCCTGCAGGCCGTGGCGCTGGAAAAGCTCATCCGCCTGCAGCGCGACCTGCTGGCGCTGCTCAACAACTTCGTCTCGTTCAGCAGCTTCTACCGGCGCGAGGGCGCGGCCTTCCAGGCCGGCACGCTCTACCTGGATGCGCGCAGCTGCGACCTGACCGTGGAAGTGAGCGACACCGCCGCCCACGCCGCGCTGGCCGGCCGCGCCAAGACCTGCCTGGCCTACTGCGAGCTCCGGCGCGAGGGCAAGAAGAAAGCCATCGTCGCGGCCTTCACGGCGGGCGACGTGGACTTTCTCTTCGTGGGCCGCAACGGCGTGTTTTATGACCGCGCGGGCAACGACTGGGACGCCACCATCGTCAAGCTCATCGAGAACCCCACCAGCATCGGCCAGGCCTTCTTCCTGCCCTACAAGAAATTCCTGCGCATGGTGGAAGAACAGGTGGCCAAGCGCGCCTCGGCCAAGGAAGAGGGCGTGACCGCCAGCCTGGGCACGCAGGCCGGTCAGCTGGTCACGGCGCCCGGCACCGCTGCGGCCAACGCCACAGCCGCCACGGCTGCGGCCGCATCGCGCAAGACCGATGTAGGCACCGTGGCCGCCCTGGGCGTGGCCCTGGGCTCCATCAGCGCCGTGCTGGTGGGCATCTTCGGCAAGTTCATCGACCTGGGACCCTGGATTCCCGTGGCCCTGGTCGGCCTCATCGCGGCCATCTCCGGGCCCAGCATGATGATTGCCTGGCTCAAGCTGCGCCAGCGCAGCCTGGGGCCCATCCTGGACGCCAGCGGCTGGGCCATCAACGGCCGCATGCGCATCAACCTGCCGTTGGGCCGCAGCCTGTCGCAGACCGCCAAGGTGCCGGTGGGCGCGCGGCGCACGGCGGGCGACCCCTATGCGGAAGGCAACGGCCTGCGCAACACCCTGGTGGCGCTGGCCGTGGTGGCCTTGCTGGCGCTGATGGCCTGGCGCCTGCACTGGGTCGATGGCCTGCTGCCCGCCGGCTGGCAGTACGGCGCGGCACCGGCCGCTGTGCCGGCCGTGCCAGAGTCCGCACCGGCACCGGCACCGGCAGCGGCGGCTCAGTAAGTCGATGCCAAGGGGCGGGCAAGCCACTTGCCCCGCCCCGGTCGGGAAGCCTCAAGGCGCGACAATAGCGCCATGACCACCCCCACCCACGTACAACGCAGTGCCGTGCCCCTGAGCACGCACGACACCACCCGCATCGACGACCTGCGCATCAAGGCCGTGCGCCCCCTGATCACCCCGGCCCTGCTGCAGGAATGGTTGCCCGCGCCCGAGGCCGCGCAGCAACTGGTGGAAACCAGCCGCGCCGCCATCTCGGACGTGCTGCAGGGCCGGGACGACCGGCTCATCGTCGTCGTCGGACCCTGCTCCATCCACGATCACGACCAGGCCATGGACTATGCGCGCCAGCTCAAGGCCCAGGCCGACGCCCTGGCCGGCGAGCTGCTCGTGGTCATGCGCGTCTACTTCGAGAAGCCCCGCACCACCGTGGGCTGGAAGGGCTACATCAACGACCCGCACCTGGACGGCAGCTTCGCCATCAACGAAGGCCTGGAAATGGCCCGCGCCCTGCTGCTGGACGTGCTGGCCCTGGGCCTGCCCGTGGGCACGGAATTCCTGGACCTGCTGTCGCCGCAATTCATCAGCGACCTGGTCAGCTGGGGCGCCATCGGCGCGCGCACCACGGAAAGCCAGAGCCACCGCCAGCTGGCCAGCGGCCTGTCCTGCCCCGTGGGCTTCAAGAACGGCACGGACGGCGGCGTCAAGGTGGCCAGCGATGCCATCCAGGCGGCCAGCGCGCCCCACGCCTTCATGGGCATGACCAAGATGGGCCAGTCCGCCATCTTCGAGACTCGCGGCAATGGCGACTGCCACGTCATCCTGCGCGGCGGCAAGCAGCCCAACTACGGCGCCGAGCATGTGCAGGCCGCCTGCGCCCTGCTGGAAGGCGCAGGCCTGCGCCCGCAGGTCATGATCGATGTCTCCCACGCCAACAGCAGCAAGCAGCACCGCCGCCAGATCGACGTGGCGGCCGACGTGGCCCAGCAGATCGCCGGTGGCGATGCCCGCATCACGGGGCTGATGGTCGAAAGCCACCTGCAGGAAGGGCGGCAGGACATCGTGGACGGCCAGCCGCTGGCGCATGGCGTGTCCGTGACCGATGCCTGCATCAGCCTGGAGCAGACCGTGCCTGTGCTGGAGCAGCTGGCTGCGGCGGTGAAGGCGCGGCGGGCGAAGCTGCGGGGGTGAGTTGATTGGCCGGGTCTGTTTTGGACCCGCGTCAGGCAATGGGGCAGTCCTGTCCTTCGGCAGGACTGCAATGCAATAGCCACAGCGCAGTGGCATGCATATGAGCCGCCGATGTAAAAGCAGGGTTGGCAGACTGCGAATTCAATTCAGGCGCTGGTGCAGCACAGGCTGTGCATCAAGACTTTCAGATCAGTCCGATTGCATCATGCATTTTTGCAATGAATGATTGATTTATTCATATCGGATTAAAAGATTCTTCTATTGCTGCATCCAGATGTATTTCGAGGGTTGCACCAATATATTTGGCCACCATTGTTATGGTGGTCCATATTCCGGGATGAGAGGGCGGAGGACAAGGGAAATGAATGGCTCTATCAAAGAATCCCAGGATCTTCATTTCAAAGAATTCGAGTCATATATCATGGGTTTTGATTCTGCGGAGGAGGGATAGATATGGGGCCTGGTGATGCAAAGCGGGTATTTGATCTTGCAGTTGGGCGATCTGCTCCACCGCTTGCCTCCATGGTCACCATTTTTGCCATTAGTTTCTATAGCTCGACTCTCGTTGCCCAATTCAGCATAGCCCTTTCCTTTGCATCACTTTTCTTTGTGTTGCCAGCGAGTATTGGTGCGATCTTTTTTTCGGAAATGTCTGCCAGCAAAGATAAGGAGCAATCGGACTCACTCATCAGTTTGCTGTTTTGGCTGGTATTCCTGTATGCCGGGTTTTGTTTTATTTTGGTGTATTGGCTTCCTGTTATCTCGAAAACCCTGATATCTGGTTTGCCAGAGGAGCTATTGGATGGAGCCATATCCCAGGCAAGATTGATAATTCTGTGTATTCCCTTCTTCGGAATCATCAATGTATGCGGCTGCGTTCTTGAGTCAAGATCACATACTGCCATCGTTGCAAAATTCAGAATGTGGCAGGTTTTTTTCCATACAGCCTGTGTGATTGTCGTGCTGGCGCTGCTTGGGAAGAATGAGTGGATGAGTGATGATTCGGTCGCTCTTGCCTATCTGTTCAGTGACATCATTTTTTCCGTTGCTGCATATGCTTTGATGCGGAAATACTGTCAATTCAGTTTTTCATTCAATTTTCGTGGATTGCCTGGCAGAAGAATATTTTCCGTCTTGATCCCTGGCTATGCCAATGCGTTCTTTGGGAAATATCTGCTTTATATATTGTCAATGTCTGTTGCAGGGCTGGGTGCAATGTATTCTGCAATTCAATCCCAAGCTTCTGCCATATTGCTGTTGGCAGAACTGCCTGCCATGGGAGTCTGTGCTCTTCTGGCAATGGAGATATCCAAAAATCGTGGAAAATGGGCAGTGCAATTTCAGTTCATCAAAGATTCATCGTCATTGATGATTTTTTGTGCAATTATCCCAGTTGTTGCATTGTCTGTATTCATGCTGTTCTATGAAATATCAGAAGCGAATGGTTCTCAAATTGTCGGTGAGGGATTCCTTTCCTTGGTGTGCAAAGGAACTACGGATGTGGTGTTCTTCTATGCGGCAGCAATTTCTGGCGGGCTAGGTCTTTATTGGTCATCAAGAATGATTTTTTGGACTATTTATGCAGTGATATTTTTTGCTCCAATGTCATTGGGCTTCCATGGCTCCAGTTATTCCATGATCAATTATATTTTCTCGTTTTCTTCTCTCGTGTCCTGTGTGATGTTGGTATTGCTTGTTCACAATAGGCGAGAGTCTCTATCTGAAGAGAAGATTGGCTTGAAGGAAAGCTTGTAGCCGTGGTGGCCTTGGCGAGGTCGTCTGCCCTTCGACAACCTCGCAGCCCCGCAACCGCCACGACGCAGGCGCTGACATACGGGGTGGGGAGGCGGCGGGGGCGCCCTCAGGCCCACGCTGGCCTGGGCTCCAGATTGCGCGCCGTGCCCAGCCAGGTGGCGCAATGCGTTTCATGACCATCCTCGGCCACCGCGTACAGGTCCGCTGCGCAGATGCTGAGCACGCGGCCGGCATCCACCACGCGGCCGCGCGCCCGCAGGTGGGTGCCGCGTGCGGGCGCGAAGAGCTTCACGCTGCCGTCCACCGTGGCATTGGCCCAGCCAGCAGGCAGCAGCGAACCTGCGGCCGACACCGCCGCAAAGTCGCCCAGCGCAAAGATCGCCGTGGCCTGCAACTGGCCCGGCTGAAAGCACAGGGCATCGGCAATGGGCATCTCCAGCTCGGTGGCGCCGGGCTCGGCCCGTACAAAGCGCAGGCCCAGGGTACGCGCCATGGGCATGGCCAGCACAGCGTTCTGCAGCGCCTGGGTGGATGGGGTGGGGTGCGTGGTCGGCTCAGTCATGGCTTGTCTCCTTCGTGGTGGGTGAAGCGGCGCGGCGCACGCGCGGCCAGGGCGCGGCGGGTTTGTCGGGGGTGCTGGCTGGGGCCGGTGCCATTTGCGCCAGATCCCGCTCGGCCTGGCGGGCGCGCAGCCACTGCACATGGTCCAGGGCCTGGGCGCGCTGGGCCTGCAGCGCGGCGATCTGTTCGTCTATCTCCTGCACGCGCTGCTGCACGGCATCGGCCAGGTCACCGGGGCCTATGCGCCCCGCACGCCAGGCGCGCAGGTTCTCCGCAATGCGCGGCAGCCCGAACCCCAGCGCGCGGGACATGGCGATGAACACCACCTCGCGCCGGGCCGAGCGCGGATAGTCGCGGTAGCCATTGGGCAGGCGCCGGGGCTTGAGCAGGCCCGCGCGCTCGTAGTGGCGCAGCGCGTGGATGGAGACGCCCGTGAGCTGGGCGAGTTCGGAGATCAGCATGTGCCAAGGCTAGCAAGGCTCGTGCTGGACTAGGGTTGGGAAGGGGACAGGTTTTTCTATCGCTGTCTCTGGCCAGTCGTCTTCAAGCCGGCTGCGCTGCAGGCCTCATCACGCGCGCCGTGAACCGGGCCATGAACTCGCGTGTGGCAACGCGGGCGCCCAGGGCCGTCAGGTAGTTGGCGCAACCGTGCACCACCGAGGCGCGGTTGTCGTCGAAGGCTTTCAGCCCCAGGCGAACCACGTCCTCGCTGGACGCTTTTTTCCCGAAGGATGCGGCCTCGCCGGCGCGGGCGAAGAACGCCGTGTCGGTAGCGCCCGGGCACAACGCCAGCACGCGCACGCCGCGCGGCCGGTACTCGGCCCAGAGCGCTTCGCTGAACGAAAGGACAAAGGCCTTGGTCGCGGCGTAGACCGCCATGTACGGGACCGGCTGAAACGCTGCCGTGGAGGCGATGTTGATGACGCCGCCCTGGCGCTGCTCCAGTGCGGGGAGACACAGGTGCGTCAGCTCCACCAGGGCACCCACATTCAGATCGATGGTCTCCCGCTGCATGTCCAGCGCCAGTTCATCAAACCTGCCGTGGGTGCCGAAGCCGGCGTTGTTCACCAGCAGATCCGGCAGCAGGCCCCTGGCGCTGACGGCATCGAAGACCCGCCGGGCCGCCCCGGGTGTGGCCAAGTCCTCCACCAGGAATTCGGCGCCGGGCAATTCGCTGGCGAGCTTCTCGAGCCTGTCGCGGCTGCGCGCGATCAGCACGACTTTGGCGCCACGGCGGGCGAGTTCCCTGGCGAATACTTCGCCGATGCCCATGGAGGCGCCGGTCACCAGGACGGTTTTCTGGGAGAAATCAAAAGGGGTTTTCATGCACTCGAGTATTGCGACGGGGTGCCCGGCTGGGAATGGGCAGCGCTGGTAAGCTGATTTGCATTCATGAAAAACCAACCGCCCACCACCTGGGATGACCTGCGCGTGCTCCTGGCGCTTCACCGCCACCAAAGCCTGCTTGCCGCAGGCGCTGCCCTGGGCCTGTCCACCTCCACCGTCGCGCGGCGCATCGAGGCGCTGGAGCAATCCCTGGGCCGCGCCCTGGTACACCGCAGCAGCGCAGGGACGACGGTCGAGCCCGATGCAATGGAACTGGTGGAACTGGCTGAGCAGTTCGAGCTGGGACTGGGCGGCATCAAGCGCGACGACCGGCCCGATGAGAAGGCCCATGCGCTGACCGGCACCATCCGCGTCAGCATGGGCGAGGGCTTCGTGAAGCCCGTGACCGCCGTGCTCTCGCAGTTGAGAAGCGCGCATCCCGGGCTGCATATCGAAGTGGCCGTGGAGTCGCGCTTCACGGATGTCGGGCGGCGCGAAGTGGATGTCGCGCTCAGGGTCGGGCGCTCCAGTTCGGCCGTGGTGGTGGAGAAATGGGCGGGGCAACTGACGTTTGGCCTGTACGCCTCGCACGGCTATGTCGAGCAGCGCCTGCCGGATCGCCACCTGCGCGTGCAGGACTTCGCCAGCCACGATTTCGTGGGACAGGACCTGGCCACCGGCCGGCAGGACGCATCCAACCAGTGGCTGGCCAGCCGGGGCGCCACCCGGTTCGTCTTTCGATCCGGCTCCGACATGGCCCGCCAGGAGGCCACGGAGCAAGGGCAGGGCATCTGCCTGCTGCCCGACGCCATGGCCCATGCCGTGCCCGGCCTGGCACGGCTGGAGGTGGACGCGCCACTGCCATCCTGCCCGGTGTACCTGGCCTATCACCGCGACCGCCGCAACGTGCCGGGCGTGCGGGCGGTCATTGACGCGCTGGGTGCGGCGCTGGCAGACGGGCTGCAACTGCCAGCAGAAAAGGCGACAGTGGAACGACCCTGAGTCGAACTTCGCCTTGCTGCGGCTGACAACACGAAACGGAAACGTTTACTTCAGGCTGCGACTTCCGCGAGCAAGGTTTTGGCGGCAAGCTTGCCGAGCGCATTGCCAGCCAGCGGGCTGTCGCCCGTGATGAGTTGCCGGTCCCGGTGCACCGCGCCCGAGATGCCATCGTTCACGATCTCGATTCCCAAGGCCTTGAGTCTTTCGCCGAACTTCCAGGTCAGGTGACCCGGCATGTAGCCGATGTCGGGGGTCTGCGCATCGAGCGCGTCGGGAAAAGCACATATCTTGTAGCCCCGGTAGATGTCGCTGTCGCCAACCGCGAGGAATGCGGCAGGGCCGTGGCACAGGGAGATGACGAACCGGTTGTGGGCGGCCGCCCATTTCAGCACCGCCCCCACGTCACGGCTGTCGGGCAGGCCGATCAGTGCGCCATGCCCGCCAGGCACGAAGATGGCTGCATATTGCTCCAGGCCCTGCGCAAGCACAGACGACAGGCGCAACGGCTGCTTGAACTGCGGGTGGTACTTGTCGAAGAAGCCCTTGACCGTCTCGTCTTCGGAGGGCATGGCCCAGAACTCGAACTTGACGGGGTTTCCCGAAACCGTTGCCACGTCGAAGGCGAAGCCTGCCTTGTCGAGGTGGTACATGGGCAGCAAGGTTTCGACCGGATGGTTGCCGGTGGAAAAGAAGCTGCCGTTGTCGGTCAGCAGGTAGCGCTCGTCCGCGCCGATCATCAGGATCTTCTTGCTTCCTTGATAGGTTGTCGCGTAATCGGCATCCCGCAGGTCGGACTTGGGCGACGTGAACTGACTGAGCGAGTAGCGGGATGGAAAGAACGCATTGAACTCGGCCGGATCAGGTTGAGGTTGCTTGTCCGGGGTCGCTTGTTCAGCCATGGGGTACCTCTCGGGTAGGTTGCGGAAGGTCCAACGATGCTGCGGCAAAAATCCTGTGGCAGTGAGGCATTTCCGTCAATGCAGTGCAGACAAAGTTGACGATCCGTTTGTAGCCTCTGGTCAGGATCTCCGGGAGCCCTGCATCTGTTGGATGTTCCCGACCGAGCCCATGTCGTTCTTCGTCGCAAGACTCAGAGCCAAACCTTTCTAACCGGCGCGGCCTGTGCGGCTGATGCGGTGTAAGAGTGGCTAACACCACCGATCCACGAAGCGCGCACAGATGATCGCCGCTGCCAGTTTCAGCAGCGCTTCGTGGATATCCAGCCGTCGTTCAAAGCGGATTCGCAGCTTGCCAAAGCCTGCAAACCAGCTGTGCGTCCTCTCCACCACCCACCGGTGTTTGCCCAGCCTCTCGCTGCTCTCAATGCCTCGTCTGGCAATCCGGCCAATGATGCCCCGCTGCCTCAGGTGGGCTCGGCATCGCTTGAAGTCGTAGCCTTTGTCGGCGTGCAGCTTTGCCGGTCTTCTACGGGGACGTCCTGGCAGGCCAGCAATCGCAGGAATCGCGTCCACGCACCTCTCGAACATCTTGGAGTCGTGCCGGTTCGCGCCGCTGACCAAGATCACCAGCGGGATGCCTCTGGCATCTACGACGATGTGCCGCTTGGAGCCGAGCTTGCCTCTGTCCGTGGGGTTTGGGCCCGTTTCCTGGCCCCCCGGGGGCTTGGTACCGAGGAGCCATCAATGCTGGCCCGGCTCCAATCGATTTGGTCATGTTCACGCAAGCGAGTCAGCATGGCTTGGTGCAGCTGCTCCCAGACACCAGCGGCATTCCAGTCGCGCAGACGCCGCCAGCAAGTCATGCCGCTGCCGTAGCCCAGGGATTGGGGAAGGTCTTCCCATGGAATGCCTGTTTGCAGCACGAACAAGATGCCGTTGAGGGCAGCTTCATCGCTGACTGCGAGTTTGCGCGCACCGCCTTTGGCAGAAGGCACGAAGGCTGGGATCAGGGGTTGTAGCTGTCGCCACAGTTCTTTGCTAACGGGTCGTCTTGCCATGAGGGCAGCGAGCATAACTGCTCTGCGGGGGCCTGTGACGAAGTGGTGTTAGCCACTCTAAGTGCACTTCAAGGCCTTCGGGTCTCTCGATGCGCCAGTCGCTGTTGCTGCATGAATGGCGCTTGCAGGCAATGGCAGGTTCAGGCTCGGTGGCTATCGCTGGTTGCGCATCAGTTCACCGATCGCAATCAGCCTGAATCTGGCGGCCAGCAGTCGGCTGTCGACCCTGAGCCGCCGTTCAGCTAGAAGCTCTAAAGCTGTCATTCAGCCATGATGGCCAAAAAATCCTTCGATTTCCAGCTGCCCCATGTCTCATGGATGCCGCAAGTCGTGCCATTTCACAAACATACGACCCATTGCAAATAGGCCTGCTCGGTGCGTAGGCTATAGTGATCGTACGAATTCGCTCACGGACCTGATCCAGCAACCGTGTGGCGCGCTACATAGGAGGGCGGCGGGTTTCATGGTTGAATTTAGCACTGCATATTTACACAGCATGCATACCGCAAAGCTAGGCTTCAAACCGCTTGCCGATTTTTCTGTGCCAATTAGACCGCACGCGCTAGATATGGCTTGTGGGTTGGCGCGGTCTACACGGACAGGAGTATCAGGAGTACATGAAGTGCAGCGTGAGTGCCGTTCCCCAGTTGGCTGACCGCCGTGCCGCCTGACCCTTCCATCGAGAGGACGTCGCCTCTCATGTCAAACGTTTGTCATTAGAGGAAATTACATGAAAAGAGTGAGTATCAAAGGGATTGCCATTGGAATATTCTGCGATCTATTTCTCAGTCTTATTTTGGGAATCGGGCTGACGATTGCTTTCGTTGATAGTTCACTGATAAATCAGCCTCCAGAAAGACTTGAGGCGGCATTACTAAAACTTAGCAATTCAAATCTATATCTAATCACCTGTCTTGTTTTGGGTATTATGGTCACCGTATTCGGTGGATATATTGCAGCACGCATTGCAAAACAAGCGCAATATATAAACTCCGGGCTAGTGGGGCTGGCGGGCATAATTATTGGTATATTTATGGCCGACGGATTACCGCTCTGGTATAGCATCATATCATTCCTATCAATAATTCCCGCCGCCCTTCTTGGCGGTTACTTCGCAAGAGTTAGCCATTCGCCGCAACTGACCGCCTTTGGTCGCGGCTGAGCTCAGCCGTTGAGCATCCGATTTTATTGGCGCCACTGACAGTTCTTGGCCGGCTGCGACTGTCTCCGACCGACCCACAGCAGCAAATTAGATAAAAGCAGACGCTGCTTTGCGGCTTAACTCAAGATTAGTTTTCCACATCTATGGACCTCTCGGAACTTTGGAAGTCTACGCCGGCAGTAAGCGCGGCAGTCGTTGCAGTTGCTGGAGCGCTATACAAAGCGATGAAGACACTGCTCGAGTTCAATGACGAATATCTCAGTAAGCGGCAATTCAAGCGGCACTCATTTCTGCGTGGCGAAGCTGAGCAGCACCGAGAATTAACGGCATTTATCGAAGCCGCCAGGCATGAGGCTGTCTTTCGTTCAACATTCGGCAGACCTGCCTCACCACGAATGGCGGCAGCTGTCATGGCCGCCTACCAATCTGGGCACTTCTCGCTGGAAGAGCTGCGAGCCAGCTTCCTCTACTCGAAGATTGAGGATGATGGTTCGCTTGTAGTGACCCCTGGGAAGTCCGGGGGACTGATACTGGGTTTTACGATTTTTTTCATCGTTGCGATGGCTGGGTATTCTGCTGTTGTGGTGGTCTCTCTCTTAAGTCTCAAGAGCGTTCTCCCTTCAATAGCAGCATTGATTGTGCTTGTATTGACCTTTGGCTTGTTTTGGTTTTTTGGGCGGGATGCGAGATCGGTTCTCTTGGCCAAGAAAGTCGAGCGAAAACTGGTAAAACTCTCGACTGAGAAACCGAACCTGCCTCCATTGAGGGAGCAGCCTACAACTGCAGTTCATATTGAACGTTGAGTGACTTCTTATTATTTCTTCCACTGGCAGCTCCTGGCCGTCTGCCGTCGTCTGAGAAGGCCGCCTCTTTGACGATATTGATACGCAGCCAGCAATCTCTTGCCGCCCAATCCTGCCGACATCCCGTCATTGCGGCTGTCCAGGCGTTCAACCCTGGCGCCCACCCACCACCCCAGCACAGCTTTTTTCGCCTGCGCCCGACCGCCGCGAGCAAGCTTGCTCCACGCCATGATCACTTCGGCAAGATCATCGTCCTCGCAGTAAAGATAGGCAGTCGGCACCCCGAGGACTTGCGCAATCCGGTGAGACATTTCCACGGATGGTCGCCATCGTCGTATCCAAGCCGAAGACAACCATCCTGGCTTGCCTTCCGTTCTACGAATTCCGTAGAGACGCCCATCGCCGATTCAACGAGCATCGCAGGATGCCTCATCATCCCGATCCTTCATCGGCTGCTTCTGCAACGCCTCGGCTCGACGACCTCGCCATCGACGCCGTCCTGCACATGGGCGCCGCGCTGGATGTGCTGGACCTGCACGCACGCCACAACATCACGGCCATCAATTGCGTCTGCCGGGACCTGCTGCGTATCTACTACGTGAAGGCCGATCAGGCGCAGTCGCTGGAGCCGCAGGACAAGGAATTGCTGGGCCTGCTGCACGACACGGCGGTGAATCTGGGCTATGCCATCGAGGTGGTGGACCATCTGAATGGCGACGAGGCCGATGACCCCATCCTCTATGCCGTGAGCTATCTGCTCAAGGCGGCCAAGCGGTTTGCGGATGAGGGCGTGGCGGTGGGATTGGCGTGCGGGGCTTGCATTTGAAATAAGTGGTTGCTAAAGTGTCGCCATGCCCGAGAACGACATCTTCAAGGCCCTGGCCGACCCTACGCGCCGCTCCATCTTCGAGAAGCTGGCGGCTGGCAGCATGCATGCCAGCGCGCTGCGCGAGGGGATGGAGATCAGCCAGTCGGCCATGTCCCAGCATCTGGCGGTGCTGCGCAACGCGGGGCTGGTGAGCGAGCAGCGGCAGGGGCGCTTCATGCATTACGAGGTTGATCCCGAAGGGCTGGCGCAGATTGCGGGCTGGCTGGCGAAGTACCGCGCCTACTGGCCGCAGCGCGTGGATGCACTCAAGGGCCTGCTCAAGGACATGGACCAATGAACAAGATGAGCAATATGGACACCGACGATGCGGCCCGCGAGCTGGTGCAGGAGTACGCGCTGGACGCCCCGCCCGAGAAGGTCTGGCGCGCTCTGAGCATTCCCGAGCTGCGCGCGCAGTGGCTGCCGGGCACCGAGCATGCCGAGCCTTTGCGGCAGGTGCCGCAGCAGGAACTGCGCCTGCGGCTGCGCGAGGCGGAGCCGCCCTTTCTGGAAAGCACGGTGGACCTGCAGATCAGCCCCGGCGCCGATGGCGGCACGCTGCTGCGCATCGTCCATGTGCTGACCGATGCGCGGGTGCAGCCCGCCAGGGAAGCGGCCAACGACGGCGGCTTCCTGATGTACGCGACCTGATACACCTGACCTGATACACGCGACCTGAAGCCCTGCCCCGGCAACGGGGCATGCGGCGCAGGGCCGCAGCCCTTTCTTTTTCACCACTACACACAGGAGTTCGCCCATGCGCGAATCGATGATGCTCGTCCCCATGGTTGTCGAACAGTCGGCGCGCGGAGAGCGGTCCTTCGACATCTACTCGCGCCTGCTGCGCGACCGCGTGATCTTTCTCAACGGCGAGGTCAACGATGCGGTCTCTGCCCTGGTCTGCGCGCAGCTGCTGTTCCTGGAGGCGGAGAACCCGGACAAGCCCATCCACCTCTACATCAACTCGCCGGGCGGGGTGATCACCAGCGGCCTGGCCATGTACGACACCATGCAGTTCATCAAGTCACCCGTGCACACGCTGTGCATGGGCACGGCGCGCTCCATGGGCTCCTTCCTGCTCATGGCCGGCGAGCCCGGCCACCGCATGGCCCTGCCCAACGCCAGCCTGCACGTGCACCAGCCGCTGGGCGGCGTGCAGGGCCAGGCCTCCGACATCCGCATCCATGCCGAGGAAATGCTGCGCACCAAGGACCGCGTGACACGCCTGTACGCACAGCACTGCGGCCGCAGCTACGAAGAGGTGGAACGCGACCTGGACCGCGACCGCTTCATGACCGCAGAAGAAGCCCGCGAATGGGGCCTGATAGACAAGGTTCTGGACCGGCGCACGGCAACCCCCTGAGCCGCAGCGCCAGCAGGGCGCAGCGCACCGCGCGCCCCCTTCTCCCCACTCCCGTATGTCCGCGCCTGCGGCGTGGCGGTTGCGGGGTTGCAGTCCTGCCGAAGGACAGGACTGCTTCGTCATCTGACTCGCCGCAGTTGTTTGAGCGGCGCGCGAAGCGCAAAGCGAGTTCTGCGGCAAACCCCGCAACCGCCACGACGCAGGTTGCCCGCAGCGAAGCGAAGGGGTCGCGGACATCCGGGTCGCCTTCTTTGATCTGACCTTTCTTGGCGAATCAAGAAAGGGCAGTCGGCCGCCGGGCCGAGACCCGGCCTCGAAAAACAACCACCCGGCAGGGGCAAGAAGCAGCCCCCTGGCCCACGCCAGAAGGCTAACCCCGCCCCCTCATCACCCCCGCCAACAACGGCATCCCCGTCCTCCGAGTGAACTCCTCATAACTGATCGGCGCACTCATCCGCGTATCCGGGCTGTTGGCCTGCCAGTGCGCCCAGGCACGCCCCGTGCTGGCGTCGTAGACCAGCTTGAAGATATGGCTGGGCACATGGACCTTGCCCGGCCCGATGGTGAGCGGCTGGCCGTCGAACACCGGGCCGGTGAACACATAGACATCGCCCTGGGCGCGCTGGGCGTAGCGGCGCGTGTCCTGCTCGACCTTGCTCCAGACGCCGCCGTTGTGGGTCTGGTCCTGCGGAACCATGTTGGCCAGGCTGAAGCTCTGGGCCATGGCCTCGGGCGAGTACATATCGCCGGCCGGCGCCATGTGGCCGCGCGAGTAGCCGGAGCGGCGGTAGTCGTCCAGTTCGGCGCGCTCGGCGCGGGGCAGGCGGGCATCGGCATAGAACTTGTCGCTGCGCTTGAGGCCCTGGCCCTGGTCCAGCAGTTTGCGGTTCAGGCGCTCCACCACGAAGACGGGCGTCTTGGTCTGGCCGCTGTGCAGCACGGCGAAGGCGCTGAAGCACAGCTCGCGCTGCTGGGGCTGGATCTGCAGGGCAGGGGGCTCGCCACCGGGGAAGAAATCGCGGCAGTGCGAAAAGCCCGTGGCCATGCTGCCGGCAGGCGGGCTGCCGCCACCGGAGGCCGTGCCCGAACCTGTCTCCGGCTGCTTGCGCAGGTGCTCCAGCCCCGGGATGGGCAGGGTGGACAGGAAGGGCGGCTCGGGAAGCTTGGGGTGCCAGTTCGGGTCCAGGCTGCAACTGGCGATCTGGAAGGTGCCCGCTGCCGCCACAAGGGCGGCGAGCATGGAGCGCCACAGTCCGCTGCGGCTGGAGGCTTTCTTCTTGGAGGCGGGGGAGGAACTGCGCTTGCGCGCGGAAGGCTTCTTGTTCTTGACAGTCATTCGGGGGCGGCAGGCGCTGGCCGCTGGGAGGCAAGTCCGCGATGGCGCGGGTTCTGATTCGGGTCCTAGGAATTCTCCTATGTTTCCAGGCCCCCAAATGTTTCCAGATGCCCTGAAAGCGGGCCGCGCATGGCCTGATGTCAGGTCTTGGGCTGGAGACGGGCTGCCCGGTGTTCGGCAGGCGCGCCGAACCAGCACAGCGCCAGGGCCAGCACCGCGATGCCGCCCAGCGAAAGAAAGGCCGCATCAAAGCCGAAGCGCTGCGCAATCCAGCCCGCCAGTGCCGGGCTGGCGGCCGCGCCCAGGCCCTGCAGCGTCATCACGGCGCCCAGGCCTGCGTTGACGTGGCCGGTGCCGCGCAGCGTCTGCGCGACCAGGCCTGGCAGGGCAACGCCCAGCAGCCCCGCGCCCACGCCGTCGAGCACCTGCACGGGAATCAGCGCCCAGTCCGAATCCCAGGTGGCGGCAACCAGGCCGCGCAGCGGCAGCGACAGCAGGGCCGCCTTGACCAGCAGCCAGTAGCCGCTGCGCTGGGCGTGGCGCCCGGCGAGCAAGGCCATGGGGATCATGACCAGTTGCGCCACGATGATGGTCAGCGCCGTGAAGCCGCTGGGATTGGCATGGCCGCGCGCCACGGCAGCCTGGCCCAGCAGCGGCAGCATGGCGGCATTGCCCAGGTGGAACAGCAGCATGGCCACGGCGAGCACCCGCAGCGCCGGCGTGCCCGTGAGCGCGTGCAGCAGGCCGGGTGCGCAAGGCCCGGCCTGCTCTGGGCGCGGCGTGTCTTGCGGGGTTTCATCCAGCCGCATCAGCGCCAGGCAGGCCAGCGAGGCGCAGCCCATCAGGGCCATGAGCACGAAGACGGAAGGCAGTCCCCAGCGCAGGCCCATGGCCCCCGCCAGTGCGGCCGTGGCCACGTTGCCTGCGTGGTTCCAGGCTTCGTTGATGCCCAGCTGCCGGGGCAGGTCCGCATGGCCGGTGATCTGCAGCGTGATGCCCAGCAGGCAGGGTGCGATCAAGGCCGCGACCACGCCGGTGATGACCTGCGATGCCGCCGTCACGGCCAGCGATGGTGCGATCCAGATGGCCAGGTTGCCCGCCAGCAGCAGGGCGATGGCCGCAGCCAGCAGCCTGCGCTTGCGGCGCGAGGCATCGACCAGCGCGCCCAGCGGCGTGGTGGCCAGCATGCCCGCGATGCCGCCCAGGGCCATGACGTAGCCGATGTCGTCCAGCCGCCAGCCCTGGGCGAGCAGGAACACGCCCAGGAACGGTCCCAGGCCGTCGCGCACATCGGCCAGGAAGAAGTTGAGCCCCGGCAGCCAGCGCCGCGCATGGTGGTGTGTGCGGTGCATGGCGGCTTCCTTCAGCGCAGGGGGCCCTTGAACACGAAGAAGGCGCCCAGGCAGATGAAGCCGAAGCCCACCAGGTGGTTGAGGGTGAGCTTCTCGCCCAGGTAGAGCACGGAGAAGACGGCGAACACCACCAGCGTGATCACCTCCTGGATGGTCTTGAGCTCGGCCGCGCTGTAGACCTCATGACCGAGCCGGTTGGCGGGCACGGCAAAGCAGTACTCGGCCAGCGCGATCAGCCAGCTCACCAGGATGACGAGGTACAGCGGCCGGTTCTCGAACTTCAGGTGCCCGTACCAGGCGAAGGTCATGAAGACGTTGGAGATCAGCAGCAGCAGGACGGGGGCGATCTTGGGGGACATGGCGGGGTTCGGTGAAGGCGGGAAAGCAGGAAAGCAGGAAAGCAGAACAGCAGAACAGCAGAACAGCAGAACAGCAGAACAGCAGAACAGCAGGAAGGGGCAGGAGCCCGCCCGGCCCCGGGGACCGGGCGGTGGCGTCAGCGCGCGCGGTCGTACAGCGGCTGCAGGTCCGACAGGCTGGCACCCATGCTGGTGGCCTCCAGCGAAGTGCCGTGCGCGTTGCGCGTGCCCAGGCCCGAGGCGGCAAACAGCTGCCCCTGCTGCAGCGGCTGCTGCAGCGCATGGGGGGCAAAGCGCACGATGGCGCCGTCGGACAGGATGACGCCGTTGGCATCGCCGCGCGGGCCGGTAAGGACCACGTCAATGCGGCCCTGGGCCTGCTGCGTCTGCAGGCCGGCCATGCGCAGGTGCGGCGGCATGGGGCGCGCGCCGTCGCGGGCGGGCGGTTGGTCGTACACGGTCTGGCCGCTGGCCGAGTTCACGATGGCATCCGCCTTGACCGCACCACCGGCTTCGCTGCGGCCGATGATGCGCACCGTGTCGCCCACCTTCACGGCTGCCGTGAGCGCGTCGGACATATGCGGCGGGAATCGGACCACCGTGCCGTCGGTCAGGCGCAGGCCGTCCACCTCTCCATACGGATTGGTCAGCAGCCGGGCGACGGCGCTTTCGAGCACGGCCTGTGCGTGCGGCGCGCCAGGCCCTGCAGGGGCGAAGCCGCCGGGCGGCACGGCATGCGCATTCAATGCGCTGGAACCCAGCCACAGAACGGCGGAGGAAAGAACAAATCGGGACATGAGGGCTCCTTGGTTGGCGATGGACACGCATCCGTCAATGCAAGTGCCATGCCATCAGGAATCCTCATGAAATCAATAACTTGCAGAGGATGCTGCGGGCCCGGTGTCCGATGCGGAGACAGCCGGTGTCACCGTATCGGACACATGCGGCGCCGTCCGTGCGTCCGTGCGTCCGTGCGCCCATTGCGGCCTCAGCCCAGCCCGAACTCCGCCAGCTTGCGGTACAGCTGCTGGCGCGACAGTCCCAGGCGGCGCGCGGCCTCGGCACGGTTGCCCGTGGCGGCGGCCAGGGCACGCGTGACCATTTCGCGCTCCAACTGGGCGACGGCGGCGGCCAGCGGGCCGTTCCAGTCGATGGCGGGCCCGTGCGCCGCGGCAGGCTGCAGGCCGATGTGCTCGGCCCCGATGACCGGCCCGGGGCACAGCAGGGCCGCGCGCTCCATGGCGTTGCGCAGCTCGCGCACATTGCCGGGCCAGTCGTGCGCCAGCAGCAGCTGCGCGGCGTCGGCACCCAGGCGCTTGGGCGAGGCGCCGCCGCCTTGGCGCAGGAAATGCTCGGCCAGCAGCAGCACGTCGCCCAGGCGCTCGCGCAGCGGCGGCAGGTGCACGGGCACGACCTGGAGCCGGTACCAGAGATCCTCGCGAAAGCGACCCTCCTTGACGGCGGCGGGCAGGTCGCGGTGCGTGGCCGCGATGATGCGCACGTTCACGGGCAGCGCCCGGCTGGCGCCCACGGGCGTGATCTCGCGCTCCTGCAGCGCCCGGAGGATCTTGGCCTGCGTGGGCAGCGGCATGTCGCCCACTTCATCGAGGAACAGCGTGCCGCCCTGCGCCTCGCGAAAGCGCCCTGCGCGGTCGCTGGCGGCGCCCGTGAAGGCGCCCTTCACATGGCCGAAGAGTTCGCTTTCCATCAGGTCGGCCGGAATGGCCGCGCAGTTGACGGCCACGAAGGGGCGCTCCGCCCGGGCGCTGTTGCGGTGCAGGGCTCGGGCCACCAGTTCCTTGCCCGTGCCGGTCTCGCCCAGCACCAGCACGGTGGCGTCGCTGTCCGCCGCCAGGCCGATGCGCTTGAAGACCTGCCGCATGGCCTCGCTGCCGCTGACCAGTTCGGCGTCATCGCCTTCCGGCTCCTGGTTCTGCGCCGGATTCTGTGCGGCGTTCTCAGGGCTGCCGGCCTGGCCGGCACTGAGCAAGGCGCGCTCCAGCACCTCGACCAGCGAGGTTCTGGCAATGGGCTTGGTCAAGTGATCGAAGGCGCCCAGGCGCATGGCCTCGATGGTGTTGCTGCCGCTGGCATAGGCCGTGAGCATGATGCAGGGCGCCCGCGAGAGGCCGCGGGCCTTGCGCAGGAAGGCCAGCCCGTCCTCGCCGGGCATGCGCAGATCGACGATGGCCACATCCACCGAACCGCCCTGCAGCACCTGCAGCCCCGCCGCCACCGTGGGCGCCGCGCTGACCGCGTGGCCCAGGTCGCCCAGCATCTCGGCCAGGCTTTCGCGGAAGGCCGTGTCATCGTCAACGATCAGGATGCGGGCCATGGAAATTCCATTTCTATGCGGGTGCCTTGTGTTGTCTTGCCCAGCGCGATGCGGCCGCCATGGGCCAGCACGATTTCGCGCACCAGCGCCAATCCCAGCCCGGTGCCGCCGGGGCGCGCGGTGGTGAAGGGCTCGAACAGCGTGTCGCGCAGCTCGGGCGCAATGCCCGTGCCGTCATCGGCCACCCACAGTTGCAGCGGGCTGTTGCGGTGGGAAACGGTGGTGCCGCTGCGGTCCGCGCCCAGTTCCACCCGGCCGCCGGCCGCCGTGTGCGCCAGGGCGTTGAGAAGCAGATTGTCCAGCGCCCTGGCCATCTGTGCGGGGTCCAGCAGAGGGCGGCGCCCATCCTGCAGGTCCCGGGCAAGGCCGGCGGACACTGCCGTTGCCAGTTGCACGCCCCTGGCCTGGGCCAGCTCGGCATGTGCCTGCAGCCTTTCGTCCAGCAGCTGCTGCAGGTCCACCGGCTCCGGCTGCACCCGGAAGGGCTGGGTCAAGGCCAGCAGGCTCGATACCAGGTCTTCCAGGCGCGCGGTCTGGGCCAGTACGGCCTCCAGTGCGCCCTGGCTGCGCGCTTCGCGCAGTGGCGCGGGCGCTGCCAGCGCGTTCTCGGCCTTCATGCGCATGGTGCCCAGCGGGTTGCGGATCTCGTGCGCCAGGCCTGCGGACAGCCGGCCCAGGGTGGCCAGCCGTTCGGCGCTGAGCAGTTGCTGCTCCATCTGTGCCGACTGCCGCTGCCAGCGCCGGAGCATTCTGCCCAGCCACAGGCCCGAGACCAGGACCATGCCCAGCAGCAGGCTGACGGCAAGGATGAGGGGGTTGACCACGTCGGCGCTGATCAGGGGGACGCGCATCAGTGTCCAGGCCACCAGGGCGGGCGCATCGGCCTGGGCCGGGCAGGCGGCAAAGACCACCGCCTCGCGCAGGCCGGGGCGCAGGTCGGTCACCAGGCCTGCGCTGTCCCGCGCGCGCTGGGCGGTGGAGGCGATGCGCTCCATCTCCGCACTGGGCGCATCGCGCTTGATGCCGGAGCCGTCATAGGTGGGAAAGGCATAGGCCACCACGCCAGGGCCCTCGCGCCAGAAGCCGCCTTCCATGCCGGGGCGCTCGCGCAGCGCCAGGTCCAGCACGGCCTGCGCGGCGGACCGGGCCTGTGCGCTGGGCGTGTCCGCCATCAGCCCCGCCAGCCCCATGCGCGCGGCCCCGGCCTGCAGTGCGCTGCAGCTGACGCCTGCGGCGTCGCGGGCGCGGGAAACCTGCTGGTCGGTGCCCTGCCGTGTCAGCAGCAGCAGCAGCCACGCCAGCACCAGGGCGACGGCCGAGATGGTGAGCCAGAGGATCACCAGATCCCGTTGGATGGACTTTTGCGGGGACAGGGCCGGCTCCTGAAAGTGATGCGCTGGAACATACACCGAAAGGGGGTCCGCGCCTGGCAGCCAGGGCCGCGTCGTCCTGCGCGGCCGCTGCGAAAGTAACGCCGTGGCGCGTCGGCGTTACGTGACATCGCCCGTAACGCCGCGGGGTGACATGGCGGCGGTTGTGCGTGGCTGTTCAAATAAATCAATAGGTTACAGATGGATTTGCGTTGGATGAAGACGTCCAGGCCCATGGCACGCTTGTTGCAACAGGATGCAAAAAGCTTGTCGCAGTGTCTGGAAAACCGGGCACTGCGCCACCCGCCCCATCGATCGCCGTCTTTCGGAGGAGAAACCATGGCCGCTGTCTCGTTGTCGTTTGCAGGCGTGCCTCTGCCGCGACTGCGCGCCCACCCGGACAGGGCGCGCAGCAAGCCGTTGAACGTGCCCGCCTCGTTTGCGTCTGCGGCGGTGCCGCGCGCTTCTGGCTTTGCCTCTGCGCGCGAGGCCGGTGATGGAGGCGCGCATGCACAGATGGCGCCGGTGGCAATGCTGACGCGCGTGAGCGAGGGCGTGCGCATCGTGCGGCGCAACGATGTGATCGCGGCCCAGGCCGGCGCCGTGCTGCAGCAGGGCGACCGCGTCATCGTGCCCCAGCAGGGCGGCGCGCAGGCCGTGTTCCAGGAGCAGGACGGGCAGGCGCTGCTGGGCAGCTTCGCTGGTGGCACGGACGCCACGCTGGCGTATTTCAGCCGCAAGGCGGATGCCTGCTCGGTGGTCTTTGACCTGGTGGCCGGCCATGTGGACCTGGCGCTGTCGGCCGTGGATGCCGGCGTGCTCGGCGGCGGGCCGTCCGGCCGGGGGCGCAGGGCGATCGGATTTCACTGCTATTCACAACCCATTGCAGGCCGTTGAATGAAGGAGCACACCATGCACGACGACATCATCGAAGCTCCGCCCGGCGACACCCCCGTGGACCTGGCCATCTGGCTGTCGCCCCTGCAGACCTGGCGCAGCGTCTACGGCAACGGCTTCTGCGAGGAGGCCATGCGGGTCTGCGTGGAGCGGCTCACGGGCCTGGGGATTGATGCCGAATCGTTGGAGCGTGCGGGCGACACGGTGCTGGTTCGGGGCTTCGATCCCCGCACGATGGCTGACACGGTGCTGCCCGGCAATCAGGCCCGGCATGGCTGGATGCATGCGCTGGAGTCCGCCCTGGTGCGCGACCCGGTGGTGGACGGCGCGCGCCAGGCCTATCTGCGCGCCGAGGTGCAGGCGCTGGGCTGCGTCTCCCTGACGGGCCTGCACGAGATACGCGGCAAGGGCCACGCCACGGCGGGCGTCCAGGACATGGCGGTGCGCAGGATGCACCCCAGGCTGATCAAGGCCTACCAGGCCGACATGCAGTTGGCGGGCCGCCTGCTGGACGACCTGCGGCTGGGCCACCTGGCGCTGGCATTCCAGCCCGTGACGCTGCTGGAGCCGGCAGGCATGGCAGGCGGGGGCAGTGGGGCCGGCGCGGGCCGCACCCTCTACCACGAGTGCCTGCTGCGCCGCAGCGTGTTCTCTGCCTACGACAACTACGCCGTGCCCCACGCCATCGAGGCGCTGGAGCGCCTGGGCCTGGCCGCGCGGCTGGACCGCAGCGTGCTGTGGTCGGTGATAGGCGCGCTGGAGATGGAGACCGGCCACAGCCTGGGCTGCAATCTGTCGGCCGCCTCGTTCTGCGATGACGCCTGGTGGGATGGCGTGTTCGACTACCTGGAGGACCGGCCCGAGATCGCCCAGCGCCTGGTGCTGGAGATCACCGAGACCGGCGCCTTCCCCTGCGAGAAGGCCGCGCTGGGCCTGGTGCGGCACCTGCAGATCCTGGGCGTGCGCGTGGCGCTGGACGACATCGTGCCCCGGCGCGGCGGCCTGGACATTCTGGGCAAGCTGCGCGCCAACATCGTCAAGATCGACAAGTCCGTGCTGGACCAGAGCCTGCAGGCCCGGCCTTCGGCCCGGATGATGCAGGGCCTGGTCAGCCTGTGCGCCGACCGGGGCGCCTGCGTGATCGTGGAAGGCATCGAGTCCGCCCAGGGCCTGGAGGCCGTGGCGCTGGCGGGAGCCCATGGCGCGCAGGGCTTCTTCATCGCCCGGCCCTCGCTGCATGGCCTGCTGGACCAGGTGGTGCGCGTGGAAGACGTGCTGGAGGTGCTGGAGGCGACCGAGGTGCAGGACGGCGACGAGCTGGACATGGCCCTGAGCTGGAGCGGCATGGAGCGCATGTCTGCCCTTGTGGCGGCCTCAGCCGTGTCTGGTGGAGCCGAGGTGTCGGCCGCCGAGACCGGCATGGGCACGGGATTTTTCCTGCGGGCGCGGGCCTGAGGCCTGGACCGATCCCGGCCCTGGCCCGGGCCGGTGCGGCACCTCACTCCAGCATCAGCGGGGCGGCCTTGCGCCGCGCCATGGCCAGGCGGAACAGGTCCATGAAGCGCGGGGCCACGTTGGAGATGTGAAAGCGCTTGCCCGTCTCGCGCGCGGCCCGGCCGTAGCGCTGGCGCCGGGCCGGGTCGTCGCGCAGCTGGCGGATGGCGCCTATCCAGGCGTCGTCGCTGTCGGGCAGCAGCAGGCCGTTGACATCGTTTTGCACCAGCTCCGGCACAAAGCCCCAGTTCGATCCGATCACGCAGCCGCCGCGCGCCAGGATCTCCATCAATCCCCAGTTGGCCACGCCGTAGCGCAGCGGATAGAGGAACAGGTCCACCGAGGCCAGCGTGCGCGCGAACTCGTCATACGGCAGCTTGCCCGGGAACTCCACCACCTGGGCGGCCGGGTGGATCTGCAGAAGATGGTCGCGGAAACTGGCCACCTTGCCCTGGTAGCGGCGCTCCACCCATTGCTGTTCGTAACCGTAGGTCACGGCCGTGGGGTCGCCCAGGGCGATGAAGCGCATCTGCTGGCCGTCGCCCTCGCGCACCAGTCGGTCGACCAGGCGCATGAAGGTCTCGAAGCCCTTGGAGCTGGACAGGTCGCGCGATGAGAAGGCCACGGTGAAGCGCGTGTCCTGGCGCGGCGGCGGCTCGGCCTGCTCGTCGGGCGCCTGGATGTCGAAGCCCTCGAACTGCACGGCCACGCGCTCCTGCAGCAGCGGCGGGAACAGCGAGCGCGCATGGGCGCTGGGCGCGATGGTCAGGTCGCTGCACAGCACCTGGTGGTAGTGCAGCATTTCCATGTTGCGGTCGGCCAGGCGCTGGGACAGGTCGGGCGGGTAGTCGGGCTCGTTGCCGTGCACGCGGTAGCTGGGGAACTCGATGTAGCTGACGATGGCCGCATCGATCTCGCCGTACAGCAGGTTGGGCGCGGCCCACAGCGAGTGGGCGACCACCACGTCGATGCGTTTTCCCTTTTCCTTCTCGAAGGCCTGCAGGCCCTGCAGCAGGCCGCGGCCTATGCGTGCCGAGCGCTCCACCTTGCTGGAGTAGTAGTAGCTTTGCGGGCCGACGATGTCGCCATCGGGCCGGAACGACAGCAGGTGGTCGCACTGGCTGGCGTAGTTCTCGGCATGGCCGGGCATGGTCATGAACCAGCTGTCGGCCGCGCCGCTGGCGCGAAGGTGGCTGCACAGCAGGCTGTACTGGCTGGGGTAGACGGCGCTGACGAAGATGATGACCGGCTTGTCCTGCATGTTCGTGGAAGTCTCCATGGCGTGGGGAATGGGGATGTGTCGGAGGGCGTGCTCAGCCCGGCACGGGCACTTCGGGCTCGCCGTCGCTGATCTGGTACTTGCGCATCTTTTCCCAGAGCACCTTGCGGCTGATGCCCAGGTGCTGGGCCGTGTTCTGGCGCTTCCAGTCGTTGGTGTTGAGCGCCGCGATGATGCGGTTGCGCTCGTCCATGTCCCAGTTGCTGCGGTCGGCCAGCAGGGGCTCGGCGGCGCCGGCGTCCGGCGGGAAGGTGGTGGCCGACAGGGCCTGGGCGTGCTGCAGGATGCGCTGCGTGGCGCCGTCGGCGTTCCAGTCGCGCGTCTGGCGGGCGGCCACGCCGATGCGCTCGGCCAGGTTGCGCAGCTCGCGCACATTGCCGGGGAAGTACATCTGGGCCACGGCGTCGAGGATGAAGAAGGGCGGCTCGCCCAGCTCCTTCATCGTGGCCTCGCCCACCACCTTGTGCAGGATGGCGTGGAAGATGGCCAGCTTGTCGGCCTCGCCGCGCTCCTCCAGGCTGGGGATCTGCAGCTCGATCACGGCCAGGCGGAAGAACAGGTCGGCCCGGAAGCGCCCCTCGCGCACCAGCCCGCGCAGCGGCTTGTTGGTGGCCGCCACCAGCCGGAAATCCAGCCGCACGGCGGCGGCCGAGCCCAGCCGCGTGATGGCGCGCTCTTCCAGCACGCGCAGCAGCTTGACCTGCTGGTACAGCGGCAGGTCCGCGATCTCGTCCAGGAACAGCGTGCCGCCGTTGGCCTGCTCCAGATAGCCCTTGTGGGCATTCACCGCGCCCGTGAACGAGCCCTTGGCATGGCCGAAGAACAGGGACTCGAACAGCCCGTCCGGGATGGCGCCGCAGTTGACCACCACGAAGGGGCCCTGGCCGTAGCGGTTGTTGCGCTCGTGCAGCCGCTCGGCAATGCGTTCCTTGCCCACGCCGGTCTCGCCGATGATGAGCACGCTGTGCTCGCAGTCGGCAAAGGTGTCCACGTCGCGCAGCAGGCGCTGCATGCAGTCGGCCACGGCGATGATGTCCTCCGAGCGCTGCACCTGGCGCTGGTTGCTCTGCATGCGCCGCAGGATGCGCACCAGCATGGCGCGCAGCTCGGCCCCCGTGAAGTCGAAGGGCAGCACATGCGAGTACTCCATGGCATAGGTGCCGGCGTTGGCGTCGCGCTGCTTGGCGCTGACCCACAGCACGGGCATGCCGAAGGTGCCCTCCACGCCCTGGCGCGTGAAGCGCGCGCCCTCCAGCACCGAGACGCTGACCACGGCGATCGCATTGCCCAGCTCGCTGGTGTCGGCGGGCAGGGCCAGCCCGTCGGCGCGCACCACGTCCACGCCCAGGTTGAGCACGCAGCGCTCCACCCGCTCGGCGATGTCGGCCTGGCCTTCCCAGACATAGATGACGAGCTCGTCCAGATTCACGTTGCATTCCCTCGTTGTCGATTCATGGATTGGATGGCCTTGCCTGCCGTTCAGAAAACCAGTTGCGCCGTGTCGCAGCCGATGGACAGGGCCTTGATGTCGGTGCGGCCCACCTCCAGCCCCAGCGTGTCCTTGAGCACGCTGGTCAGCAGCGTGCCCACGCCGTTGAGGATGGGCTTGAGCACGGTGGTGACCAGCGGCTTGAGCAGGGTGCACAGGGCGCCGGTGCAGGTGAGGTTGTTGTCGCGGTTGAGCAGGGACTGGATCTCGGGGCTGTTGGGGTTGATCGCGTACAGGTACTGCGGGTGCGAGGTCAGCAGCTTGGTCACGTTGTTCTTGACGCAGCCATTCCAGTTGAGCAGCGAGCTGAGCAGGCCCGCGCAGCTCTGGTAGCCGTTGTCGTAGGTGGAGATGCCCAGCACATCCAGCAGGCCGCCGGGCACGCTGGTGTAGGAGTTGAGGGCGGCCGAGAACGTGCCGCTGTTCCAGGTGGAGGACGGGCAGGCCACCAGCAGGCAGGACTTGGCGATGGCGTTGTTGAACGTGAAGTTGGACGTGAGCAGCGGCGGCATGTAGTCCTTGTCGCCGGCCACGCCGCGCCCGTTGAGCAGCAGGTTGGTGAGGCCGGTCACGTTGTAGAGCCCGTTCACCATGGAGGCGTCCAGGTAGGAGCCCAGCAGGCGCGTGGTGATGTCGGTGGGCGTGCTGTTCGGCGGCTGCAGCAGGCCGCTGAGCAGGTTGAGCAGTCCCGTGACGATGTTGTTGACCGTGTCGCCCAGCGCCAGCTGGTTCACCTGCGTGGAGCGGTTGGTCTTGGACCAGTTGGGGTCGGCCGGGTCTTCGTAGCCCGGCTCCATGCCCAGGCCCGTGGTGGAGTCCGTGTACTCCAGTGCCGGCACCCAGAGCTTGCCGGTCAGCACGGGCAGGCGCAGCAGGGTGATCAGCTGCTCGTCCTGCAGGCCCTTCTCGCAGCTTTGCTTGTTGTTGGGGTCCATCTTGCCCACGCAGGCGTTGAGGATGGAGGACTTGACCGACAGGTCCATGGTCTGCGGGCTGGCGCTGCACTGCAGCGCGGTCAGCGTGCCGGTGGCGTTGGTGATGTCCACGGCAATGGGCAGCTTGACCTGGGTGCCAAGGATGTCCTTGACCAGCCATTTGAGTGCGCCGCCCAGCAGCTGGTCCGTGTCCACGTTCAGGTTCAGGCGGATCTGCGCGCTGTAGCCCTGCGTGCCGACGGGGCCCACGGCAATGGTGGGCGGCTGCACGATGGTCAGCTGGCCCTTGATGAGCCCGGCCACATCCAGCTGGTTGGCCTGCAGCGCGTGGCCGTTGGCGCCGATGGCAATGGCCGTCTTCAGCAGGTCGCCAATGCCCAGCTGCACGTCCATGGCCGCGTTCAGCGGATCGGTGCGGCCGGCGCCCAGGAAGGCGAACAGGCCCTTCTGGTCATCCAGGCTGCCCAGCGGGATCTTGATGGTGCTCAGGCCCAGGTTGATCACCTGGGTCTTGAGCGCATTGAGCTGCACGGCCAGCGCGTTGTCGGTGATGGCGCTGATGGAGGCGTCGATCACGTTCAGCAGGGTGACGCTGGCGATGTTGGCCAGGCCCTCGGGCGACAGCGCGCGCAGCTGCTCTATGCCCAGGTTCACGCCCAGGGCCTTGAGCAGGCCGGCCGGGCTGATCTTGGCATCGGCCAGGCCCTTGGAGTCCAGCAGGGTCAGCATGCCCACGTCCAGCCCCACCAGGCCCAGCAGCCCTCCCAGCGGCGTGTCCTTGTTGAAGCGCAGCAGCTGCGAGCCCACCTGGAAGGACGCCACCGAGTCGTTGCGCATGGCAATGGCCTCGGCCACCACGGCACGGCTCCAGGGGCCGGGAAAGATGGTCGGCGAGGTGCCGCCCACCGTCACGCGCGCCGCGTTGAGCGGGCCGGAGCTGGCGTCGAAGAAGCGGCCGCCGCTCGATTGGCGCGCCGGGTCCGCCGGGTTCCAGTTGCCGCAGCTGACCACGGTCTGGGTGCTGTTGCGGGTCAGTGGAACCGGCCAGTTGGCCGTGATGCTGTCCTCGCCCGCCGCCACGCAGGCGGCGCGGTTGCTGCGCTCGGCATTGATGGCCTGGGCCGCCTGGGTGGCCGCCAGATCGGCAATGCGCTGCAGGTCGCGCTTGGCGTAGTACATGTAGCCCAGGTCCACGACGCCGAGCAACAGGAACAGCACCGAGCCCAGCAGGGCGAACTGCACGAGCAGGCTGCCGCCTTGCCGGCGCCCTTGCCAGCGCTCTTTCCGGCGCCCTTGCCGGCGCGTGCGGGGGCTGTGTGCGGATGCGGGGAGGTGGGTGAGCATGCTCTGTTCCTCCTGTCTAGCTGCCGGGCGCAAGCCTGATCAGGCTGCGGGACTCCAGGCGCGTGGGTTCGCCCAAGGTCTGGCTGCCCACCTGCAGGCCCTGGCCCAGCACGGGGGGAAGCATGTAGACCACGCTCAGCGTGGCCTGGGAAGTGCCCCAGTCGATCTGTATCTGGGTGGGCGCCGTGCCCGCCGGAATGCCGCTGGCCGCCAGGCTCTGGTTCACCACATCGCTGGTGGCCTGCAGGATGTTGGCGCGTTCGGCCGGCTTGGCCGGGTTGTAGCCCGCCATCCCGCCAAACGCCAGATGCTGGACCATGCGCGCGCCATCGCCCGTGGCACGTGCCAGCGACTGCTGTGCCTGCAGCACGCGCCAGTACACGAACATGCCCATCAGCAGCATCACCATCACCCCGGCGATCAGCGCGAACTCCACCGCCGCCACGCCGCGCTGCCGCCTGCGCAGCCCTGCCGCGAGGGTGTCGCCGGTGGCCCGTATGCCCCCCTCCCGCGAAGCGAGAGAGGGGGAAGGCGCGAAGCGACTCAGGGGGAGCTTCATAGCCCCCCCCTGTCCACCATGATGTTGGCGCTGGCCGTCAACGTGGTGGGCATGACCAGGCCGAAGCCCGGCAGGGCGGGCGCTATCGGGCTGGTTCCATAAGGGATGGTGAAGCCCACGCGCACCATGCAGCGTTCGGCAACCAGCACGCCGCAGGTCAGCGTGGCCGAGCACAGTTCGCTGTTCTGCAGCCTGCAGATGCGCACGTCGATGCTGCCAGCCGTGGGCCGGAGGTCGGCCGGCAGCCAGTCGAGCCGCTGCTGCACCAGGCTGCGGGCCGCGTCCAGGCGGGCGCTGCGGCTGGTCTGGTAGCGCAGCGTGGCCCGCGCGGCGTCTTCGGCGGCGGCCTGCATGGATTCGCGCACCAGGAACGCCAGCCCGTAGCTGATGCAGGCATACAGCAGGGCAAAGAACACCGGGAAGATGATGGCCCACTCCAGCGCATACACCCCCCGCTGCCGCAGGCTGGCAGATCGGTGGGGGCGGTGAGCGCGGGGTTGGCGCCGGGTCATGGTCGTTCCTGCAAGCCGTGGCCGGGGCCGGCCTCAGTTCTTGCCGCCGGCTTCGACGCCGGTCTTGTACAGGGCGGGGATTTCCGTCTCGAAGCTCTTGAGGTAGCGCGCATAGCTGCGCCGCGCCTGCTCGCCTGCGATGGGGCGCGCACGCTGGCCCGGCTGGCTGTGCTGCATTTCCAGCAGCCGCAGGGTGCCCCCGCCGATGTCGATCTCGCGCCGGGGCAGGTACATCACGGTTCCATCGGGGTTGGTGTAGAGCGTGTAGCCGACCAGGATGGAGTCGGTGGAGGGCTCGGCGAACACATGGGGCCGTGCATCCACCTGCTCGGGCGGGCTCTGCACTTCGCCAAAGGCCTGGGCATGCAGCGCGGCCGCGGGAAGCAGGGCCAGGCCGGCGGCCAGCAGCCAGGGGGCCAGAGCGTTGGCGACTGCAGTGCGGCGCGGTGGGGCCATGCGGTATGTGTCTGGCATGTCGTGCTCCTCAAAGTGGCGAGGCCGGTGCTGCGCCTGCGGCGCCGGGCGGCTCGGAAAGAAGAATGCGCCGGGTGATGCCGGCCGGCAGGGTCTCGGGCAGGGCCTCGGTGGCGCGTGCTTCGGGGCGGGTGCCCAGGGTCGGCACAGGGGGTAGTGCAGGGGGCAGCGCAGAAGGCGGCACAGAAGGCAGCACAGGGGCGCTGGACACAGCGGCACCGGCCTCGGCGGGCAGGCTGTCGCCGCGCAGGCGCACGGCATCGCGCACGCTGGCCAGCTGTGCCTGCAGGGTCTGCAGCGAGGTCTGGTCGATCATGGGCAGGGCGCCCTTGGCCTGGGGCTGGGCCAGCTGGCGCAGCAGCTGCGACGCCTGAGCCTGGTTGCCGCTGGCCAGCCAGAACAGCGCCATGTTCAGCTGCACCCGCGCGTTGGCCGGGGCCAGTTGCGAGGCCTGCATGATGGGCATCTGCGCGGCGGCCAGCCGGCCGTCGAGCATGTGGGCGTAGGCCAGGTCACTGAGCACGTTGGCGTCGATGGGGTTGAGCTGGCGCGCCTTGTCCAGCTGCTCCACGGCCTGGCCATACTGGCCCTGGCTTGCGTACAGCAGGCCCAGGCCGCGCCGCGCCCGCGCCGTGGTGGCGCCCTGCAGCAGCGCCAGGTAGGCCTGGCGGGCCTGCTCGACCTGGCCGGTGTTGCGCAGCGCGTCGGCCCGCATCAGGCGCGACTCCGGGTTCACGCCGTACTGCTGCTCGAAGGCTTCGGTGTGCGCCAGCGAGGCATACCACTGGCCCGCCTGCTGCATCTGCGTGATCAGGTCCAGATAGGTCTGGGCGTTGTCCACCTGGGTGGCCTGCTGGGCGTTCTGCAATTGCTGCTGAGCCTGGGCGGCGGTTTCCTGCTGCGCGGAAGGGGCGCCGTAGCCCTGCGGCCCCTTGCTGGCGCAGCCGGCCAGGGCCAGGGCCAGGGTCGCCAGGGCTGCCAGGGTTGCAAGGGGTGCCGGCGCTGGCGTCCGCCCTGCGCGGGTGTTTTCCTGGTGTCGCATGCCTAGCGTCCTCCCATGGTGGTCAATGCCCTGATCACGGCCAGGAAGCCGGGGCCCGCCGTGATGACGAGCAGGGCGGGCAGCAGCGTGAGGACCATGACGCCCGTCATCTTGACGGTGATGGAACCTATCTTTTCCTTGAAGCTGGCCTGGCGCTTTTCGCGCAGCCGGATGCTGAATTCCCGCAGCGGCTCCTGCACGGCGCCGCCATGCTTGTCCACCTGCACCAGCAGGTTGACGATGGCGCTCATGTCGTCGTCGGCGCTCATGTTGACCATGCGCTGGAAGGATTGCTCGCGCGTGCGCCCGGTGTTGTAGAGCTGGTTGGCCAAGGCCAGTTCTCCGCTGATGACGCGCAGCACGCTCTTGAATTCCGAGGCCAGGATCTGCAGGCTCTGGTCCACGCTCAGGCCCACGCCCTGCAGCAGCCGCAGCAGGTCGACGAACAGCGGCAGTTCCTCGACCACCTGCTCGCGCCGGCCCTTGGCCCGCGAGCGCAGAAACCATTTGGGAAGCATGAGCCCCAGGCTCACCCCGAGAAAGCCGTACATCAGCGCCGCGTTCTCGCCGGGGCGCAGCACACCCAGCGCCAGCAGGGGCAGGACCACGCACAGCACCATGCGGCTGGCCACATAGGCCATGCTGCCGTTGCGCGTGCCCACGCCGGCCTGGTCCAGCAGCTTGCGGTCCTCATCGGCCAGCAAGGCCTTGGCCACGCCCCATTGCAGCCAGGCCGGGGGCGGGAGGTTGGCGGCCACCGCCTGTGGCGAATCGGAGGAACGCACGTTGATGGACAGCGGGTTGAGCAGCTGCGCGTCGTTGGCCTGCATGGCGCTCTTCGTGGCGGCCTTCGGGGTCGATGCGGTATCGCGCGCCTGCAATATCCTGGCGACCTGGCTGGAGGCACGGGCCGAGCGCCACAGCTTCCACACCAGGGCGCAGGCCCACAGCACCAGTCCCAGCGCGCCCAGGCTGATGCTGGCGATCCACAGTTGCTGCGGGGTCATGCGTGGCTCCTTGCGCAGACGGATGGGTGGGCCTGTGCTGTCATGGGTTCACCTCAGCTTGGCCAGCCGGTACAGAAGAAAGGCGCCCAGGGCCTCCAGGGCGGCGGCGACCAGGACCATGGTCTGGCCGCTGTCGTCGTTCCACATGCGCATGAAGTAGCCGCGGTTGATCACCATGATCAGCGCCCCCACCACCAGGGGCAGCAGGGCCAGCACCCAGGCCGACATGCGGATCTCGGAGGACAGCGCATGCAGCTCGCGCTCGGCGGACTGGCGGTCGCGGATGTAGGCCGAGACACGCTCCAGCACCAGGTCGGCGCGGCCGCCATAGCGCACGCTCATGCGGAACACGGCGGCCAGCAGGCCGAATTCGGGCAGGCGCCAGTTGCGCTCCAGCTGGCCCATGGCCTGCCCCAGGTCGGGCGATGCGCTGAGCATGGCCGCCGCCTGCTGCAGCGCGTCGCCCAGCGGATCGGGGACGTTGTTCAGCGCCATCTGGAAGGCCGCGTGGGGCGAGTTGCCGATGGAGATCAGGCGGACCATGTTGTCCAGGAAGCCGGGCAGTTGCTGCAGCAGTCTTTCGCGGCGCTTGGCCTGCCGCCGCCAGATGCCGAAGGCCAGCACCACGGCATACAGCACGGCCACCACCAGTCCCGCGGCAGCACCTGCCTGGCTGGTCGCCAGCAAGGCCAGCACCAGGCCGGTGATGGCGAACAGGGCCAGGGTGTTGGACGAGATTCCCCAGGACTGGACGCCCAGCCGCTGGGCCAGCCACTGCACGGCAGCGTGTGAGGGCGCGGGCTGCGCGGCGGGGGCGCGGAAGGCGGGCTCGGCCATGGGCGGAGAGGGCGAGATCACCTCCCGGTGGCCGTCCACGCTGCGCTTCATGTGCAGGTTGATCGACTGCTCCTGTTCCTTGCGGCGCCCGCGCATGATCACCCACAGCGCCAGAGCCAGCAGCAGGCAGGCCAGCGCGCCGAGGATGAGGACGGCGGGTGCCAGGCCTGTCATCGCACGCCTCCGTGGCCGGTCTGCTGCTGCATGCGCCACCAGCTCAGCAGCTTGGGCGAGTGCGGCGAGATGCCCAGCGACACCCACTGGTCGATCTCCTGCCCGTCAGGGCCCACCTGGGGCTCGTAGCGGTACAGCTCCTGCATGGAGATCATGTTGTCCGTCATGCCCGTGACCTCGGTCAGCGACAGCAGGCGGCGGCGGCCGTTGGACAGGCGGCCGATCTGCACGATGAAGTCCACGGCATTGGCGATCTGGCGGCGCAGGCTGACCTCGCTGCCCTGAAAGCCCGCGAAGCCGGCCAGCATTTCGGCGCGGTACAGGCATTCGCGCGGCGAGCTGGCATGGATGGTGCCCATGGAGCCGTCGTGGCCGGTGTTCATGGCCTGCAGCAGCTCCAGCACCTCGCCGCCGCGCACCTCGCCGACGATGATGCGGTCGGGCCGCATGCGCAGGCTGTTGCGCAGCAGGTCGCGGATGCTGACGTGGCCCGAGCCGTCAAAGCCGCCGGGGCGGCTTTCCAGCCGCACCACGTGGTTGTGGTTGAGGGCCAGCTCGGCCGTGTCCTCGATGGAGACGATGCGCTCGCTGCCCGGGATGAAGCTGGCCAGCGCATTGAGCAGGGATGTCTTGCCCGAGCTGGTGCCGCCGCTGACCAGGATGTTGCAGCGCGCCTGCACGGCCATCTCCAGGATGCGGCAGATGTCCTGGTTGAAGGTGCCCAGCTGCACCAGTTCGGGCGGTGTCAGCGGGTCCTTGCGGAACTTGCGGATGGAGACCGAGGGGCCGTCGATGGACAGCGGCTCGATGATGACGTTGATGCGCCCGCCATCGGGCAGGCGGGCATCGACCATGGGGCTGGACTCGTCCAGGCGCCGGCCCAGCGGCGCCAGGATGCGGCGCACGATGCGCAGCACATGCTCGTCGTCCTTGAAGTGCAGCGTCTCGCGCTGCAGCACGCCGCCGCGCGAGACGTAGATGTTGCCGTGGCCGTTGATGAGGATGTCCTCGACCAGCGGGTCTTCCAGCAGCGGCTGCAGCGGCCCCAGTCCCGTGAGCTCGCGCGTGAGGGCGCGCGCCACCTGCAGCGCCTCCTGCTCGTTGACGGGCACGGAGTGCAGGCGGATGAAGCTGTCCAGCTCCATCAGCACGAACTGCGCGATGGCGGCCTGCGACCAACGGCCGAACTCGGCACCCAGCTCCTCGATGCGGCTGAGCAGGTGCTCGTGCGTGCGGTTCTTCAGGTCGAGGAACAGCGCGCTTCGCTCGAACTCGCTGGCCTGGGCGTCGGCCAGATGGGAATAAGCCGTGGTCGTCATGGTGCGTTCAGCTTCTTGTTCGGTGGAAGAAACGGTTCAGGCCCCGCGCGGGCGCGGCCTGATCGCCCGCATGGGCCTGGTGGTGGGTGGTGATCAGCAAGGTGGCGAGCTTGTCCACGGCCTGCACATAGGGCTCGCGCTGCAGCCGGCTGGGCAGCAGCTGGCCCTGGTTGACGGCCTGGACCAGTTCGCGCCGGCGCTCGGGAATGGTGGCCAGCAGCGGCAGCTGCAGTTGCCTGGCGATCTGCGGGGCTTCCAGCTCCAGCTGGCTGTCGTGCCGGCTGACGATGAGCTGCACGCGCTCGCGATCGACCTTTTGCTCGTCGAGCTGGCGCAGCAGCTCGGTGGTGGAGACCACGCTGGCCACGCTCTGGTCGCACACCACCCAGATCTGGCTGGCGCGCAGCGCCACGCGCATGGCCAGCTGCGTGGGCACGACGGCCCCCAGGTCGGCCACGATGTGGCGGAAGTACTGGCGCAGGCGCAGCAGCAGCGCGTCGGCATCGGCATAGGAGACGTCGCGCAGTCGGGCGGGCTGGCGCGGCAGCGTGAGCAGGCGCAGGCCGCTTTCATGGCGGGCCAGTCCCGTCGATGCCAGGCGCCGGTCGAAGCGGCGCAGGTTGTTGACGGCCTCGATGAAGTCGAAGTCGCCCAGCGTGCCCAGGTACAGCCCGCAGTCGCCGCTGGGAAAGCCCAGGTCGATGAGCAGGCCGTCCAGCGTCTCGTTGCTGATCTCGCGGGGCGTGGCGTCCTTGCCCGGCACGGCCGTCGTGCCATGCAGGCGCTTTTGCAGGTACCAGGCCAGGTGCGATGCCATGAGGCTGCTGCCCAGGCCGGCGCGGGCCGACATGATGGCGGTCAGCGGCGCGTTGGGCATGCCCGAGGCCGACGGGGGCACGCGCTTGATCAGATCGATCACCGTCTGGTGCGCGGCCTGCACGGGGCCGTCCACGTCGAGGAAGTCCTGCACCCCGGCGCGCAGCGCGGCCAGCATGCACTGCGGGTACTTGGTGCGGCCCACGGCCAGGCAGGGCAGGTGGGGGTGGGAGATGTGCAGCTGGGAGGCCAGGTGGGCCGCCTCGTCGGTGGACAGCGGGTCGAAATGCACGAGCACGGCATGCGGCATGTAGCGCTGCACCTGCTCGGTGACGTTGTCCTGGAACCGCGCCACATGCAGCCGTGCGCCGTCCAGCATGTGCTGCAGCCAGGCCTGGGCCAGCGAGCTTTCGGGGGTGCCTGCGTGGATGAAGAGCAGCTCCACCTGCAGGTCGTCGTCGAGCGGCTGCGGCGTCGGGCGGGGCGCGGCGGGCGCGGGCATCCTGTCCAGTGGTGACTTGTCCTGTGCAAGCGGTGATCTGTCCTGCGCAAGCGGTGACTTGTCCTGCGCGAGCGCATCGGTGCCGGGCTGCGGCTTGCCGGCCAGCGAGGCCGAGGAACGCAGCCCCAGCAGGGTCTCCAGCGAGGTGGGTGAGCCGATGGCCGGCGAGCCTGTGGCGTCCACAGGCGAATCGGTTGCGGTGGGCTTGCTTGTCATGTCGTCAGTACGAGAAGCCGGGTACGGCGGTCTGGGTGCTCATTCCGCCGGCGAGGTAGGGCAGCCAGACCTTGCCGGCGTTGCGCTGCTCGGATTGCGCACCGGGCAGCAGGGCTTCGAGATTGGTGCTGGCGGGAAGCGGGTGGACCAGGCGCGGGGTGACGATGATCACCAGCTCGGACTCTTCCTGCGTGTAGTTGAGGTTCTTGAAGAAGGTGCCCAGGATGGGCAGATCGCCCAGCACCGGCACCTTGCTGACGTTGGAGGTGGTGGCACGGCTGACCAGCCCGCCGATGACGAAGCTCTCGCCATCGGCCAGCTCCACCGAGGTGTCGGCGCGGCGCGTGCGGATGGCGGGCACGGTGACGCCGCTGATGGTCACGCCGCTGTTGAAGTCCAGGTCGCTGGCCTCGGGAGAGACCTTCAGGGCGATGCGATCGTCCGACAGGATGGTGGGCGTCAGCTGCAGCTTGATGCCGAATTCCTTGTACTGGATGGCGATGTTGCCGTCGCGCGCGGGCACCGGGATCGGCAGCTCGCCACCGGCCAGGAAGCTGGCGTTCTGGCCGGTCTGGGCCAGCAGGGTAGGCCGGGCCAGCACGCGCGCCATGCCGTTGCCTTCGAGGATGCTCAGCTGCGTGACGATGCCGGCGCCGCTGAAGGCCTTGCCGAAGGTCATCACCAGGCTCATGGCGCTGGCAATGGCCGACGAGGTGTTGTTGGACACGCCGCCCGAGCCCGTGCCTCCCGTGCCGGTATTGCCCGTTCCCGTCCCTGTCCCCGTGCCGTTGGTATTGGTGCTGATGCTGCCCACCACGCCGGGGCTGAAGCTGCCGAAGCTGAAGCCCTGGTTGTTGCGCCCGCCGCTGTAGATGTTGACGCCGATGCGCTTCATCGCGGATTTCTTGAACTCCACCACCTGCACGTCCACCTGAACGGTGTTGCTCTTGACGTCGATCTGCGCGTTGTCCACCAGCAGCGTCTGGGCGGGCGCGTACTGGCGCAGTTCGGCCACGGCCTGGGCATGTTCTGGAACCGAGGTCAGGCGCTTTTCCAGCAGCAGGTGCTGGCCGCGGACCTGGACCTCCCAGCGCTGGGGTGCGCCACCTTTCTGGGGCCACACCACCAACGTGGTGCTGCCCTGGGCCTTGGGCGTGAGCAGCAGCTCGGTTCCTCCGGCGCCGGCGCCGGAGCCCGGCGTGGCGCGTAGCAGTTTCACGTCCAGCACATTGGGGTCGCCCACGGCGATGCGGCCCGGAGTACTGGCCAGCGGCATCAGGTGCTGGCGTCCGGCCACCAGCTGCAGGGAGTCGCCAGAGGGCATGTCCCCGGCGCCGGGGGCGTGCATGCCCTGGACGCCAGCGGTGTCCGCAGGCGCCGACACCGCTGGCGGCAATGCCAGCAAGGCCATGCTGCCGCACAGTGTCCAGACCGCGCGCTGCAGCGGTGTTGCTCCGGCCGTCGAGATGTTCTTGCACTTCATGGCATCTCCCTCTTGTTGTGTGTTTTCAGTAGTTCACCATCTGCACCGCGGCTCCGTTGTGCAGCTCCACGGTGCGTTCGCGCGGGGCCCGCTGCTGCGGCGGCCGCACGGCGGGGGCGAAGGCCGTCATGGGCTGGGCGGCAGGCTTGCGGATGTTCCTGGCGTCGGCGCCGGTGGCCAGGTCCTGCATGCGCAGGCCGGCGAAGGCGCGGTCGGCTCCTTCCAGTGCCTGGTCTTTCCTGAGGCGGCCCGCCACCGGCTGCAGTGCGCCGGGCAGGGCGGCGAAGAGCTTGGGATCGGGCACGGACAGGTCGTCCGGGTTGCGCAGCGCCAGGGTGAGCTGGCCGAATTTCTCGGCCAGCGTGAGGCGCTCCACATCGTCCAGCGGCACGGCCAGCACGGCCGATTGCACGTTCTCAGGGCGCTGGCCCGTCTGATCCGCAGCGCTGGCGCGGCGCAGCGACGAGCCTGCCGATTCCTTGTCCTGCTGCGCCTGGCGCTGGACGGCCGGCATGGGTGGGCGTTCCACGCTGCCGGAGCCGTAGGCCAGCACGCGGCTGCGCGCCAGCAGCAGCCGGGTCTGCGCGTCCACGGGTGCCTGGTCGGACTTGCCGTCCAGCGTGAAGTAGACATCCACGAAGTCGCCGGGGCGCACATGGTGGCCCGCGGCCATCTGCTCCCGGATGGCGATCGCCAGGGCGCGCTGTCCCGGCTCCAGCTGCAGCGCCAGGCCGCTGAGCAGTTGCTGCTCGAACAGCGGGGTGCCCGGGGTGAGCGCCATCAGCGTGGTGCGGCCCAGCACGTCGTCGGTCGCGGCAAAGCTGCCGGGTACGGGGGCGGGCAGCTGGGCCAGCTTCACATCCTCGCTGCCGATGCGCTGGCCTGCGGCAATGGCCTGGGCCACGACCACGACGGCATGCTGCGGCACGGGCTCGGGGGCCGGCTGCGCCGAGGCGGCCGGCGAGGGCTGGGCCACGGGGCGTGCGGGCTGGCTGCCCAGCAGCCAGGCAAGGCCTGCGAGCACGATGGCCAGCCCCACCAGCAGTCCGGCAAGAATCTTGGTGAGGTTCATGGCTGGGGCTCCTGGTGCAAGTGGGTGGCGACGGTGTTCAGGCATGGGGGCTGCCCTGGCGCTTTCCTGCCATGGCGCAGAGGGTCCGCCAGGGCAGGAAAGCGTCCGGATAGCGCACAGCGGCGGCTTGCGGCGGGGCCGGGCCGTGTGGTGCGTGGCGCGGGGAAAGCGATCTGCATGGGCATCTCCCGTTCAGGCAAGCGGCTGGCTGTGGCGCCAGGCCAGGGCGATGGCCGCAATGGCCATGTAGCCGGCATAGGGAATGGAGCGCTGGGGCTGGCGCGGTCCATCGGTGGCGCCTGCGGGCTGAGACGCAGCGCCCAGCGGTGCCAGGCGGGCCGCCCAGGCCAGGGGCAGCCGGGCCTGCAGCCACAGGCCGGTGGGGCTGTGGCTCAGGTGGCGCAATGACAGCACCAGCAGGCCGTGCAGGCCGGCCAGCAGGCTGCCGCCAGTCCAGATCAGCAGCAGGTCGAAGCTCAGCCCGAACCACAGCCCTGCGACCGCGCCGAACTTGACGTCGCCCGCTCCCATCCAGCGCAGTGCATAGAAAGGAAGCAGCACGACAAACCCCGCCAGCAGTCCGGCCAGCGCGTTCCAGGCCGAGACCTGGAACGGCTGCGCCCCACTGGCCAGTGCCGCCGCGCCTGTGGCCAGGCCGAGCAGCACCATCCAGTTGCGCACGCGCCGGATGCGCAGATCCATGACCGCAATCGTTGCGAGCCATGTGATGCAGACGCACAGCCATAGCGAGGTCCGCTCCATCTTCAGGGGGCAAGTCCGTTGAGCTTGGTGGCCAACCGGTTGAACAGTCCGTTCAGATCGGTGCCCAGCGCGGTGGCGCCCACGACGATGCCCACGGCAATCAGGCCGGCGATCAGCCCGTATTCGATGGCGGTGGCGCCTTCCTCGTCTTTCCAGAAGTTCTTGATCATTTCGGTCATGGCATGGTCCTTTCGGTTTGCAAAATGCCTTGGCGCCGGGGGCGGAGGCAAGCTCCGCCCGAGCCCGGCCAGATCGCGCCGCAGCCGGCGCTCAGGGAACGAAGCCGGTGAGCTTGGTGGCGATCCGGGTGAACAGCCCATTCAGGTTGGTGCCGAGCGCGGTGGCGCCCACCACGATTCCCACGGCGATGAGGCCGGCGATCAAGCCGTACTCGATGGCGGTGGCGCCTTCTTCGTCTTTCCAGAAGTTCTTGATGATGTCGGTCATGGCATCGTCCTTTCGGTTGCAAAAGCCCATCGTTGTCGATGGCGGCGGCTGGCGATGGGCAGAAGCCGGCCGCTGCACGGGAAACCTCACCTGCCGCTTCTCACTTCACCACTGCTGTCGCGAGGCGGTGGTTGGAAAAGCGTCTGAAACGGGGCGCAACTGCTGCTCAAGGCGCAGCTGTATTCGTTGGGGCATGGCGCTGGCGGACAGGGTGGCCACGGCAGCGTCCTGGGGTTCGGGGCGGCTGCGCGAGGGCGCAGGGCCGGGCGCGTTCCCGGGCTCGTCCATGGGGGCAGTGCCTGGCGCACCACCGCCTGCCGGAATCGGTTTTTGCGGGGTGAACAGCGCGTTCAGCCAATGGTCGGGCGGGTCCTGGGGCAGGAGGCGGCCGGTGGTGCGTGCCAGGCGCAGTTCGTTGATGCGCTGGTCGTAGATGGCGTCGGCCTCGTCCAGCAGCAGGCGCTGCATGTCCAGCTGGGCGTCCAGCACCTGGGCCAGGCTGCCGCGCCCGACTTCGAGCAGGCGGCGGCGCCCCTCGAAGGCGGCGCGCGCCTCGCGCACGGCGTCGGCCAGCTGGCTTTCGCGCTGGCGGCCGGACTGGGTGCGGCCCCAGGCGGCGGAGGCGGTTTCGCGCACCTGGCGGCGCACGGTTTCCTGCTGCGCTTCCTGGGCCTGCAGTTCGTTGATGGCCTTGAGGATGCGGTCGCGCAGCTCGAAGCCGTTGCCGAAGTTCCAGCTCAGCTCCACGCCGTAGCGCGTGCCCTCGGCATAGAGCACGCCGCTGGGGTCGCGCGTGTGGGCCACCACGGCGGCCAGCGTGGGAAAGCGCTGGGACTTGCTGCGGTCCACTTCGGCGCGGGCCTTCTCGATCTGCTGCTCCATCTCCTGCAGCTCGGGGCTGACGGCTTCGGAGGCCTGCAGGGCCGAGTCCTCGTTGGCCGGCATCCATTGCACGGGCACGTTGAGCTGGGGCAGCCAGCCTGGCTGGGGCGTGAAGCCGAAGTAGCGCGTGAAGCGGGCCTGCGCATCCATGCGCTGCGACTCCAGCGCGTGCTGCTGGGCCAGGGCGCCGGCCTGGCGCGAGGCGGCCTGGCGCAGGTCGTTGCGGCCCACGGCGCCCAGTTCGGCGCGGCGCTCCTCGATGCGCGCGAGCTGGCCGATGATGCGCGCCGACTCGGCCGCCACGCGCGCCTTGTCCTCGAAGCGGTGCAGCTCCAGCAGGGCGGTCAGCGCCTCCAGCAGCACGTTCTGGCGCGTGCCGTAGAGCACGCTGCCCTGGGCCGCCTCCTGCGATTCGGCCGAGCGTATGCCCGCGCCGATGGCGCCGCCGTCCAGCAGGGCCATGCGCACTTCGGCGTTGACGGCGGTGTAGGACTCGCGGCCCCGGCGCAGCTGGGCATCGCCCGTGTTGGTGCCGACCTTGAAGGTGGGCCAGCGCGCGCCGCGCGCGGTGTTCACGTCATGCCCGGCCGATTCCAGCGCGGCGCGCGCCTTGCGCACGTCGGGGTATTCGTCGATCAGGGCGTAGAGCGCATCGAGCAGGCGGCGCTGCCCGCCGTCGCTGGCCAGGGTGCCGGGCGTGAGGTGCTGGGCCAGGCGCAGGACCACGGGGTCCGGTGCGGCTGCGGCCGTGTTTGCGGATGTGGATGCGGGTGCGGCTGCGGCTGCGGCTGCTGCAACCATGCCGATGTCCGTATCAAGGTCCCTGTCCGCCGCAGCCACGGGCGCGGCAGCGGCCTGCAGCGCCTGCAGTGCGGACAGGCAGCAGGCAGCGGCCAGCAGCTGGCGCAGCCGGGCGTGGCAGCGGGCGTGCCAGCCCATGGAAGGGGAGGTCGGGCGGCCTGGCATCAGGGCTCCCGGAAGGCTTCGCTCTGGATGCGCAGCACGGGCCGCAGCAAATACCAGATAAAGGGTTCGTGGCCCAGCAGCAGGTCGAGTTCGGCCTGCATGCCGGTGGTGATGCGGTTGTCGGTGCGGCCCACCCAGGGCTGCTCCAGGCTGGCCTGGATGCGGAAGTACGAGGGCGAGTCGGCCAGGTTGGGATCGCGGTCGGCATCGGCCGCCACCAGGGTGACCTGGCCGGGCACCGAGCCATAGCGCAGGAAGTCGTAGGCTGAGATCTTCACCCGGGTGGCCTGGCCGGGGTGCACATAGCCACGGTCGGCGGGACTCAGGCGCGCCTCGACGATGACTTCATCCTTGTCCGGAACGATTTCGAGGATGGGCTCGCCGGGCTTGACCACCCAACCGGCGCCCGAACTGCGCAGGCCCTTGACGAAGCCGCTGGTGGGCGCCAGCACGGCCGTGCGCGTGCGCTGGGTGCGGGCGCGGACCAGGTCTTCGTTGAGGCTGGCCAGCTCGCGTTCGGTCTGGGCCAGCTCGTCGGAGGCGCGGCGGCGGAAGGCGCCCTGGGTCTCCTGCAGCTTGGCCTGGGCCTGCTCGATCTTGGCGCGGTTGCTGAAAAGCGTCTGGCGCGAGGCAGCCAGCTCGGCGCGGACCTGCTCCAGCGCCCGCTGCTTGTCCAGCACTTCCAGCTGGCCTATCAGCTGCTCGGAAGCAAGCTGGCCGGCAATGGAGGCTTCCTGCTGGTGCAGGCGCAGATTGGTCTCCAGCCCCTCGATGCGCGCCTGCACCTGGGCCACGTCGCCGCGCGCCTGCTGCAGCTGGGCCTGGGCTGCGGCAAGGCTGCCCTGGTGCTCCAGCGCGCGCGCCGAGAAGGCGCCCAGTTCGGCCTGGACCACCTGCGCGTCCAGGTCGGCGGGGAAGGCCGTGCGCTGCAGCGGCCGGCCCTGGCTTTCCGCGCCCAGACGCGCCTTGACGGCCTGGGCCGTGGCCATGCGGGCGGTGAGCTGTTCGAGGTTGAGGCTGTTGCTGCCCAGGTCGATTTCCAGCAGCGGCTGGCCCTGGGTCACGGCCTGGCCTTCGCGCACATGGACGGCGGTGACGATGCCGCCTTCCAAATGCTGCACGGTCTGCACGCGGTCGGAAGGGATGACCTGGCCGCTGGCGACCACCACGTTCTCCACCGGATAGAACAGGCCGGTGACCACCAGGGCGGCGACGGGAATGACGAGCAGCCACTTGCCCCGCGCCAGGGCGGTCCGGCGAGGGCTGGGGGGCGTTGCGCCGGACGCGTCCGCAGGCGGCTGGCCGTGCACGGCCGCCTGCGCTTCGCTCGACTGGCGCAGCACCAGGGGGAGGTCGTCGTAGCGCCCGGCCCTCATGAGGCAAGCTCCTGCGCCACGGCGGGGTGATCGGCATGCGGGGCCGTGTCGGCCGGCGTTGCGGGGGCTGCGGATGTTGCGGACGCTGCTGGTGCTGCGGGAGCCGCAGGCTCGCGCGCCGTGCCGAACAGCTGGGGCAGCAGCAGCTGGGGCGAGCCATGCTCGATGCCGCCGTCGCCGCGCACATGGTAGAGATGCTGGGCCATGGAGGCCACGCGCAGCGAGTGCGTGACGACGATGACCGTGTGCTTGAGCGCAATCTGCCGCAGCGTCTGCAGCAGCGCGGTTTCGCTCTCGAAGTCCAGGTCGTTGCTGGGCTCGTCCAGGATCAGTACCGAGGGGTTGCGCAGGAACAGCTGGGCCAGGGCCAGCTTGCGCAGCTCGCCGGCCGACAGGCCCGCGCCGCCTTCGCCCAGCACGGTCTGGTAGCCCTGGGGCAGGCGGCTGATGAAGCCGTGCGCGCCCGAGATCTGGCAGGCGGTGACGATCTTGTGGTCGTCGGCATCGGGGTTGACCATGCGCAGCCCGTCCACGATGGGGCCGCTGAACCAGTACACCTGCTGGGCCAGGCAGCCTATCCAGCGGCCCAGTTCGGCGCGCGGGAACTGGGCCATGTCGTATTCATCGATGAAGATGCGCCCCTGCGTGGGCTGGTAGAGGCCGGCCAGCAGCTTGGCCAGGGTGGACTTGCCGGCGCCGTTGCGCCCCACGATGGCGTGCAGCCCGCCGGGGCCGATCTCCAGCGATGCCTGCTCCAGCGCCACATGGCCGCCCGGGTAGTGGAAGCTTGCCTGGTCCAGGCGCAGCCGGCCCTGGGGCCGGGGCAGGTCCACGGTGTCGGTCATGGCCTCGACGGGTTCCTCCAGCACCGCCTGCAGGCGGCGTGCGGCCTCGTTGGCATGGGCCAGCGAGCGCCAGTTGCTGGCCAGTTGCGAGATGGGGCCCAGCGCCTTGCCCGACAGCAGGTTCACGGCCATCAGGCTGCCGATGCTCATCCACTGCGCATTGATGGCAATGGCGCCCACGGTGATCACGGCAATGGAGAACAGCGTCAGCAGCACGGTGCTGGCCTCGCGTGCGTTCTCCATCTCGCCGTTCTTGCCAAAGCTCTCGGCCAGCCAGCGGTCATAGCCGCTTTGCCAGTTCTGGCGTGCGGCGGCGTCGTAGCCCAGCACCTTGAGCGTGGCGCGGGCATTGCAGATCTCGGCCGTGCCCCGGTCCAGCATGCGGGCCTGGGCGATTTCCTCCACGCGGCCGCTGCGCACCTCGTCGGCCCACCACCAGGCCAGCGCGCACATGATGAGCATGGCCACCAGGATCACCGGCAGCACGGGCCAGGCAATGATGCCGATGACGACCAGGGCCAGCAGGGCCATGGGCAGGTCCAGCAGCGAGGTCGCCAGGCCCCCGGACATGCCCGAGCGCATGGCGCTCACGTCGCGGAACAGCTGCAGCCACTGGCTGGAGGAGCGCTGCTCCAGCGCGGCCAGCGGGTGGCGCAGCATGGAGTGCATCAGCGCCTGGGACACGTCGCGGTCGATGATGGCGCCGGCTTCGCGCAGGGCGCGGGCGCGCCTGCGCCGCAGCCACCATTCCACGCCCAGGAAGAACAGCACGCCCGCCACCATGGCCGTGAGGGTGGCGGTGCCGCCACGCGCAATGACGCGGTTGTAGACCTGCAGCAGGAAGATGGACGGCAGCAGTCCCAGCAGGCTGATGGGCAGCGACAGCCAGCCAGCCCGGCGCAGCTGGTGCGCAGCCCGGTCGAAGGACTCGGCGATGGCAGATGCAAAAGCCCCCACCGTCTCCGTTCCCGACGGCATCGCCGTGGCCTTGGCCAACTGACGGGGAAGAAGGTATCGGATCATGTTCTGATGGGCTTAGTAAGCGTCTTTACAAAATGTAAAGGCACTCGTTTTACAAACACTGTAGCGAGTTATATACAGCCCTCTATAAGTTTTATTCAATCAAGAATGCATATTCATTTGTTTTTGATGTGGATCAAAGCAGGGGGCTTGAATAGGCGTTATTGGATGGCTCCCGTGCCCACTGAAACTATCCCGTATGGCATCGGCTGCCAGGGCAAGATTGGTCGTGGCGCGGCCGGCCAACAAAACCGTATCGCCTTTATGGGTTGTTCTCAGCAGCGAGCAAATCAGCTGATTCAGATCGTCATACCAATTGACGTGCAAAAGATCGCCCAAGGCTGCCGCCAGCGGCCTGAGCGGCTCCCCGTACAGCAGCACGCGCCGGGCCTGGGCATCCCGCACCAGCGGCTCCAGGGCCAGCTGCGCAGCGTCGATGCTGGCCTGGCCGGGCTGTATGCCCGCCAGCACGATCAGCCTTCTGCTCACATGGGGAGCGACCGACTGCAGTTGGGAAAATGCAGCCGTCATGGACAGTAAGTGGTTGCTCAGGCTGTGGTCCAGCAGGCAGATTCCACTGGGCAGGAACTGCGGCTGCCCGGCTCCGATCATGGGCTGCCAATGGGCCAGGGAGGCCTGCACCTGTGCGGGCGCATAGCCCAAAGCATGCAGGGCCGCCAAGGCCGCCTGCGCATTGAGTGCCATGTGGTGGCCGTCGGATTGCAGGGAAATGCCCAGGCGCAGGCTGCCCATGCCTATTTGCAGATTTCCATTGTGAAACCCCATTTCACGGACTTGTGCATTGCAATGGGGGCCAAACGTGATCAGGCGCAGTCCCATACGTTTCGCATGCTCAATAACACTGGGGTTTTCACCTATGTCCTGGTCGGTCACCAGCGCACTGCCTTTGTGCATGTGCTGCATGGCTTCAAGCACTTCCTGCAGTGCTTCGTATTTTCTTTCGCCGGGCAGACCGGCCTGTCCGGAGGGCTCGGACTCCCCTGAATGGGGGGTGTTATTTATTGAAAGGTTAGTAATAACCAGAATATCTGGGTCAATCAGCGGCAGGTCGCCACGCAGTGCCTGCAATGGCAGCTCCAGCAGGGCGCAGGGCGAGGCCTCGCTCCAATTGATCATCTGCAGCGCCGTGCCCTGGGACAGCAGGGCATCGCCACGCGCGTCCCCCCCGTCCTGCAGGCACTGGCGCATCATGCCCAGGGTGGAGGTCTTGCCCACGCAGCCGCTGACGGCGACCACAGGCGACTGGATGCGGCGGCGGGCCGCCTGCGCCAGATTGCGCAGGCCCTCTTCCATATCCGGCACATGCAGCACCGGCACGCCGTGGTCCAGCAGCCCCTGCGGGCTGCTGCTGATCAGCGCCGAGGCGCGCAGCGTGGGCAGGGCCGCAGCCTGCACGCCCAGGGCCATGCCCGCACGCCGCACCAGCACGGCTGCGCCGGGCTGGTGGTGCAGGCGGCTGGCGTCCAATCCCGCGCAGCCGGTGCCGCTATCTGTGCCGCTATCGGTGCTGGGATCTGTGCCGGGCTCTGTCGTTGCATCCAGCCAGCACCCGTTCATCAGTTCGGCCAGGGAAGCTCTGTCCCAGGACATGGATGGGTACATGGAGCCCGCTGTGGGTGGGAAAGCCGGCTGGCCCGCAGTCACATCGGCCCGCGGCGTGATGGAGAGTGATGGCGAGGGCGGGGAAGCTTTGGCGGGGCTGTCACCCGCGCTCAGGGCATGGCCTGCCTGCGCAGGCAGTGCGTCTTCCTCGGATTCGGCCGCGGCATGGCTGGTGGCCGCGCGCAGTGCCTGGGTCAGAGCGTCCAGCAGTTCCAGGCCTGCCAGGCTGGATGCCAGCAGCCAGGCGATTTCGCGCGAGGACTGCAGCACCTGGCGCAGGCTTGCATCGGCAAAGGCTGCATGGCGGCGCCGGGCGGGCGGCAGGTACAGCGCCTGCTCAGGCCAGATGGCGCGCTGGGCCATGCCTTGCAGATGGCGCTGCAGGCTGATCTGCCATTGGCGCAGCAGGTCGGTGGGCTGCGGCTCCAGGCCTGCGTCGAGCTGCAGGCTCTCGACCAGGGCAATGCCTATCCAGCGTGCACAGGGGGCGCCTGCCTTGTCGACACTTTCGCCATCGTCGCGATTGCCGTCATTGCCGTCATTGCCGCCATCCATGCCCAGCAGCTGCGGCAGCGCGGCCTGCAGGAAGGCGGCAGGCAGGGCCGCCGTGTCGGGCAGGGCGCTGCGCGCCGCGCGCAGCGTGGGGCTGTCGCTGGTGGGGGGGCGCGAGCTTGCATAGACATGCATGGCCAGCTCGGCCCAGGTCAGCATGGGCTGGCCGGAGCGGGGTGTGCCGGCTTCAGCCGCATTGGCGGCAGCGGCGGCAGCCTCGGTGGTGCTGGCCGAAGCGGCAGCCATGGACAGCAGGCTTTCCGCCAGCGGGTCCATCAGCGCCGGAATGCGGGCGCGGGCCTGGCTGTCGGCTCCCTGCCCCAGGACAAAGCTGTTGCGCAGGTGGCGGGCCAGCACCAGCATGGCCAGCGCGCTGGGCAGGCAGTCGCCGGGCAATGGCTGCAGCCGTTGCTCCACATGGTCCACGGCCAGCGCAATGGCCTGCGCCAGCGCGGCGCTGCCCGCATGGCGCTGGGCCTGCAGCAGGGCGTAGGTCACGCCCAGGTGGTCGCAGACATCCTCGCAACCGGGCCAGCTTCCGTCCTTGCCCTGCTGCGCCAGCAGTTGCTGCAGCGCAGCGTGCACGGGCACGAGGTGGGGCCAAAGGCGCTGCTCGGGCGGGTCGGTGCGCGGCACGGCCAGGGCGGGCTGCTCCCCGCTGATATAGATGCCGCGCAGGTGCAGCAGCAGGCAGGGCGGGTGCAGGGGCGGTTGGGCGCTGCCTGTTTCACTGCCCAGCGGGTGCGGATCTGGCAGCAGGGGCTGCAGCAGCTGCGCACGCTCCAGGCTGGCATCTGCAAGGGCCAGGGAGCGCATGGGCGCCTGGGTCCAGGCGCTGCAGTCCGGCAGCGGACTGTCCGCCTTCAGGGGCGTGATGTCCTGCGCCCAGTCGATGCGCAGATCGACCTCGTCACGCTTGCGGGCCCAGGCCCATTGGCGCACGCGTGTCGCACCCTCGCGCCAGGCAGCCTCCAGCGTGGTGGCGCGCACATGGAAGACGGAGGCAACCTTGTTCTCGGCCGACACCGTGAAGAAAAGAATGCAGCCGGGGTAGGGTTCGGGCAGCAGCACCATGTGCCGTGCCAGGTACTCCAGGCCATTTGCCAATTGCTGCGACAACATGCTCTCGGCCTCGGTCAGGGTCATTGGGAGGCTGCTCTTCCCGTGGGGACGGGACGCCGGGCTGCGGTGCACCGACCGCGTGCGGATCTGTTCCTTCATGGCGGCCCGGCGGCAGGCGGATGCGGAGCGCGGCGGCTCAGCGGTAGTCGAATTCCACCCGCCGGTTGCGCTGGTGGGCTTCTTCGCTCGTGCCCTCGTCGGCCAGCCGCTCCTTGCCGTAGCTGACGGACTCCACGCGGGCCGGGTTCACGCCCAGCAGCTGCAGGCTGTTGCGCACCGCGTCGGCACGTTTTTGGCCGAGCGCCAGGTTGTATTCGATGCCGCCGCGCCTGTCGGTATGGCCGCGCAGCATCACCGAGCGCCCGGGATTGCTGCGCAGCCACTGCGCATGGCTTTCCACGATGGCCCGGTCGCTGTTGCGGATGGTGTAGGCGTCGAAGTCGAAGTAGACGATGTGGGCGACGTTGGCGGGCCCGCGCTGGTCGGCCTGCGTGGTGGCCACCACGGGCGCGACGCCGGAGCTTGCCGGCGCTGGTGCCGGGGCCTTGCCGAAGGCGTAGTGGTGCTCGGAACGTTGCGTGCTGGTGGTGGCGGTGGATCCGCAGGCGGCCAGCCCTGCGGCCAGCAGCACGATGGTGCACAGCCTGAAAGTGTGTGACATGGAGGGTCTCCTGGGGCGTGCGCCGCCACCGTGGGGCGGCGGCGCAGGGGATGGATGCGGCGCCCGCAGGCGCCGCGGCCGCTCAGAGCAGGGTGTTGTGGTGCAGTTGCTGCGTCAGCACGCTGGCTGCTGCATCGGCCGTGCTGCTGGCATGGCTGCTGATGGAGGTGGCAATCGGATCCAGCTCGGCGACCGAGGCCGCTGCCGCGTGCGATGTGCCACCCAGCAGGCCACCGAGCAGCCCGCCGCCGGACGATCCCCCCAGCAGCCCGCCCAGCAGGCCGCCGCCGCTGCTGCCGCCACCCAGCAGGCCGCTGACGATGCCGTTGTTGCCGGCCACCGTGTTGACCACGCCGCTGACGATTCCGTTGTCGCCGGCCACGGTGTTGACCACGCCGCTGACGATTCCGTTGCTGCCAGCCACGGTGTTCACCAGCCCGCTGACGACACCGTGATCGCCGGCCACCGTGTTGACCAGTCCGCTGACGACACCGTTGTCGCCCGCCACGGTGTTGACCACGCCGCTGACGATGCCGCTGCCTCCGGCCACGGTATTGACGACACCGCTGACGATTCCGTTGTCGCCTGCCACGGTGTTGACCAGCCCGCTGACGACACCGTTGTCGCCTGCCACGGTATTGACCACGCCGCTGACGATGCCGTGGTCACCAGCCACCGTGTTGACCAGCCCGCTGACGACACCGTTGTCACCCGCCACGGTGTTGACCACGCCGCTGACGATGCCGCTGCCACCGGCCACGGTGTCGAGCACGCCGCTGACGACGCCGTTGTCACCGGCCACGGTGTTGAGCACCCCGCCGACGATGCCGTTGTCGCCCGTCACGGTGTTCAGCAGGCCACCGACCAGGCCCGATCCGCCTGTGACGCCCCCAGTGAGGCCACCCAGCAGGCCGCCGTCACCGCCCAGCAGTCCGCCAACGATGCCGTTGTCGCCGACCACCGTATCGAGCAGGCCGCCGACCAGGCCGGAGCCACCCGTCAGTCCGCCAGTGAGGCCACCCAGCAGGCCGCCGTCGCCACCCAGCAGTCCGCCAACGATGCCGTTGTCGCCGACCACCGTATCGAGCAGGCCGCCGACCAGGCCGGAGCCGCCACCAAGGCCGCCCGTCAGTCCGCCCGTGAGGCCACCCAGCAGGCCGCCGTCACCGCCGACCACACCACCCAGCAGGCCATCGCCGCCCGTCAGGCCGGCCAGCACGCCGTTGACGGTGCCGATCACCGGCTGCAGTGCCTGGCCCGGGACCTGTGTGAGGCCGTTGGCCAGGTCCGTCACTACACCCAGCGGACCACCGTTGACCTGGGTCACGCCTTCCACCAGGCCCGTGACCACAGACAGGGCGCCGGTACCGGGGTCGATCAGCGCATCCAGTACCTGGCCCACAGGCGCTCCGGCCGTGCCGCCGAGCAGGTCGCCAACGGTGTTTTGCACCGTGGTGACAAGGCCGTCGCCGCTGCCTGTGCCGCCGCCCGGAACCAGGCCGCCCAGCAGGCCGCCGACCAGGCCGTCTTCGCCCAACACGCCACCCAGCAGGCCACCGTCGCCGCCCAGCACGCCGCCCAGCAGGCCACCGTCGCCACCCAGCAGACCGCCGACCAGGCCGTCTTCGCCCAACACGCCACCCAGCAGGCCACCGTCGCCGCCCAGCACGCCGCCCAGCAGGCCACCGTCGCCACCCAGCAGACCGCCGACCAGGCCGTCATCGCCAAGCACGCCACCCAGCAGGCCGCTATCGCCGCCAAGCACGCCGCCCAGCAGGCCGCTATCGCCGCCAAGCACGCCGCCCAGCAGGCCACCGTCGCCACCCAGCAGGCCGCCGACCAGGCCGTCATCGCCAAGCACGCCACCCAGCAGGCCGCCATCGCCGCCAAGCACGCCGCCCAGCAGGCCACCATCGCCGCCCAGCAGACCGCCGACGAGGCCGTTGTCGCCAAGCACGCCACCCAGCAGGCCGCCGTCGCCGCCGACCACGCCACCCAGCAGGCCATCGCCGCCCGTCAGGCCGGCCAGCACGCCGTTGACGGTGCCGATCACCGGCTGCAGTGCCTGGCCCGGGACCTGCGTCAGACCGTTGGCCAGGTCCGTCACGACACCCAGCGGACCACCGTTGACCTGGGTCACGCCTTCCACCAGGCCCGTGACCACGGACAGTGCGCCGGTGCCGGGGTCGATCAGCGCATCCAGTACCTGGCCCACAGGGGCGCCGGCCGTGCCGCCGAGCAGGTCGCCAACGGTGTTTTGCACCGTGGTGACAAGGCCGTCGCCGCTGCCTGTGCCGCCGCCCGGAACCAGGCCGCCCAGCAGGCCGCCGACCAGGCCGTCTTCGCCAAGCACGCCACCCAGCAGGCCGCCATCGCCGCCGAGCACGCCGCCCAGAAGGCCACCGTCGCCACCCAGCAGACCGCCGACCAGGCCGTCATCGCCGAGCACGCCGCCCAGCAGGCCACCGTCGCCGCCGATCACACCGCCCAGCAGGCCGCCATCGCCACCCAGCAGACCGCTGACCAGCTCGCCAATGCCGCCTTCACCCAGGCCGCTGCCCAGGCCGGCAATCAGTCCGTTGAGCGTGCCGATCACGGGCTGCAGGGCCTGGCCGTCCACCTGGGTCAGGCCATTGACCAGTTCGGTCAGCACGCCCAGGGGGCCGCCGTCCACGCTGGTCAGGCCTTCCAGCAGGCCGGTGACGACCGAGGCCGTGCCATCGGTGGGATTGGTAAGCGCATCCAGCAGCTGGCCCACAGGGGCTGCCACGGTGCCGCCGAGCAGGCCGTCCACCACGCCCTGGACCGTGGTGACCAGGCCGTCGCCGCTGCCGCCGCCCGTGCCGCCGGGGATCAGGCCGCCCAACAGGCCGTCCACCAGCTCGCCGATGCCGCCCTCGCCCAGGCCGTTGCCCAGGCCGGCAATCAGGCCGTTGAGGGTGCCGATCACCGGCTGCAGGGCCTGGCCGTCCACCTGGGTCAGGCCATTGACCAGTTCGGTCAGCACGCCCAGGGGGCCGCCGTCCACGCTGGTCAGGCCTTCCAGCAGGCCAGTGACGACCGAGGCCGTGCCATCGGTGGGATTGGTAAGCGCATCCAGCAGCTGGCCCACAGGGGCTGCCACGGTGCCGCCGAGCAGGCCGTCCACCACATCCTGCACCGTGGTGACCAGGCCTTCACCCGTGCCACCGCCCGTGCCGCCACCGGGCACCAGGCCGCCCAGCAGGCCTCCGACCAGTCCGCCCAGGCCACCTTCGCCCAGGCCGTTGCCCAGGCCGGCAATCAGCTCGTTGAGGGTGCCGATCACGGGGGCAAGGCCTTCGCCGTCCACCTGGGTCAGGCCGTTGACCAGCTCGGTGAGCACGCCCAGCGGGCCGCCCTCCACATTGGTCAGGTTCTCCAGCGCGCCGGTCACGGTGGACAGCAGTCCGTCCGTGGGATTGGTCAGCGCATCGAGCAACTGGCCCACGGGGGCTGCCACGGTGCCGCCCAGCAGGCCGTCCACGACGTCCTGCACGGAGGTGACCACGCCGCTGTCAGGCGTGCCGGGCGGGTTGCCCGTTCCGCCACCCACCAGGCCGCCCAGCAGTCCGCCCACGCCGGCCAGCAGGCCGCCCAGCGCACCGTTTTCATCGAGCAGGCCGCCCAGCACGTTGTCCACGACGGTGCCGATGGCGCCTCCGGAGCCCGCTTCGTCCAGGCCCTTGAGCAGCTCATTGAGCGTGCTGATCAGGGGCTCCAGGCCCTGGTTCTGGATGTTGACCAGACCATCGACCAGCTCGGTCAGCACGCCCAGCGGGCCGCCGTTGGTATTGGTCAGGCTCTCCAGCAGGCCTGTCACCCCGGACAGCGTGCCGCTGCCGGGATTGACCAGCGTATCGATCAGGTTGCCCACCGGGCCGGCCACCGTGCCGCCCGCCAGTGCACCCACCACGTCCTGCACCGAGGTGATCAGGCCATGGCCGTCCGTGGGATCCGTCGGGTTGGTGGGTTCCGTGGGATGGGTCGGGTTGGTCGGATTGGTGGGGTCCGTGGGGTGGGTCGGATTGGTCGGGTTCGTAGGATCCGTGGGATGGGTCGGATTCGTCGGGTTCGTGGGATTGGTCGGGTTGGTGGGATCCGTGGGGTTGGTCGGGTTGGTCGGGTTCGTAGGATTGGTCGGGTTGGTGGGATCCGTGGGGTTGGTCGGATTGGTGGGGTTAGTAGGGTTGGTCGGGTTCGTGGGATCCGTGGGGTTGGTCGGATTGGTGGGGTTCGTAGGGTTGGTCGGGTTCGTGGGATCCGTGGGGTTGGTCGGATTCGTCGGGTTGGTGGGCTCCGTGGGATTGGTCGGATTCGTCGGGTTTGTCGGGTTCGTGGGGTTGGTCGGATCCGTGGGATTGGTCGGATTGGTCGGGTTCGTTGGGTTTGTTGGATTGGTGGGGTTGGTCGGGTTCGTAGGATCCGTGGGATTGGTCGGATTCGTAGGATTGGTCGGATTTGTCGGGTTCGTGGGATTGGTCGGATTCGTGGGGTCCGTCGGATTGGTCGGATTGGTGGGGTTTGTCGGGTTCGTGGGGTTGGTCGGATTCGTGGGATCCGTCGGGTTGGTGGGGTCGGTCGGGCGCGGGGGCGCCGGATCGTCGTCGCTGCTGTTGGCTGCTGCGATCAGGCCCACGCCGCCCGCGCCGATCAGGCCGGCCAGCAGGAAGTCGCTGAGCACGGAGCCACCGGCTGCGGCCGCAGCGCTTTCCTTGGTGACGATCAGGCCCAGGGCGTCGCCGTCATTGGCGGGTGCCACCTGGACGTTGCCAGAGGCCAGGTCCAGCACCATGGCCCCGGCGCCGTCGCCGTCGCGCTGGGTCAGCGTGGCCTGCGTGCCGCCCTCGAAGGTGCCGACCAGGGTCTGGCCGTCCTTGCCCTGGAACAGCGCCTTGGCGCTGCCGTCGGCGGGCACGATGATCTTGTCGCCCACCTGCAGAGCGCTGCCGGGCTGGGCCATCAGGGTTTCGCCGTTGCGCACGATCTGCACGCCCGGGCTGACCTGGGACATCGTGGCGGGACCGGCGCCCCGGGGCATGAGCACCGCAGCCGCGCCGGGCTGCGTGTTCGATGTGTCCAGCTGTGCAAGCACAACGGCGGAGGGCTGCTGGTCAGCAAGCTGCACGGGGCTGACGGTGGTGTTGCCAGTGGGCTGCATCGATTGGGCGGTCATTTGCTCTCTCCAGACAAGGGTTGAAACGACAAGGTCAGACGGTGGCTTGGAAGCCGTGAAATCTGTCGAGCCCTTTTGTGCAACATGCATGCCATGTGCCGGTGGCAGGTCTGGATGGCCTAGGAATCTTCCTAAGATATTGATTTGTATGGTTTTTGCTATTGATCACAATGTCTCAGCAACGGCCTGTTACGGCACACGTTACGTAACGCCGCCCGGTCCGCTCCGTTACCTCGGAGCTGGCTTTGCGCCGTGTTTCATGGCCCTTGTCTCAAGGACCCATGCAGCGGGGCAAGGTGGCTTTCGCCTATAAAATCGCTGGCTTTTGGCTGCAGGCGCATATCGGCGTGTGCAAGAAGCCCAAAAGCGAACAGGCCCGTCTTCCAACTTTCATTGCGTAGAGAGCGCCCATATGCTGATTTCGTCCAGAGTTCCGTCGCGAGTGCCGGGTCGTACCTATTTGCGGATAGCCCGACCTGTGGCCATTGCCGCCTTCAGCCTGGGGGCCGCTTTGTGCGGGGCGTTTGCCCATGCGTCGCAGGAGGCGGTGGACGAGGTCTCCCGGCTGCTGGAGCAGGGCAAGGCGCCCCAGGCCGCCAAGCAGGCCGAGGCCTACCTCAAGCAGAACCCGGCCGATGTGCAGATGCGCTTTCTGCAGGGCGTGATCGCGGCGGAGCAGCGCCAGAACGCCCAGGCCATCAAGATCTTCACTGCGCTGACCCGTGATTACCCCAGCCTGCCCGAGCCCTACAACAACCTGGCCGTGCTCTACGCAGCCGAGGGCCAGGAGCGCAAGGCCTCGGAAGTGCTGGAGCAGGCCATTCGCACCAACCCCAGCTACGCCACGGCGCATGAGAACCTGGGCGACCTGTATGCGCGCATGGCCAGCGATGCCTATGCCAAGGCCTTGCAACTGGACGGATCGCGCCAGGCCATCCAGCCCAAGCTGGCCCTGATCACGCAGATCTTCCCCAAGCAGGGCGGCGCCCAGGTCAAGACGGCCCAGGCCACGGCAACGGCAACTGCCGCCTCGACCAAGGTGGCCGATGCCAAGGCAGCCCAGGCCCGCGAAGCCGACGCCAAGCTGGCCGAGACCCGCGCCGCCGAAGCCAAGGCCGCAGAGGCCAAGGCTGCCGAATTCAAGGCCGCTGAAGTGAAGGCCGCCGATGCCAAGGCCGCCCAGGCCAAGGCGGCGGAAGCCAAGGCAGCGGAAGCCAAGGCTGCCGAGGCCAAGGCTGCAGAAGCCAAGCTGGCCCAGGCCAAGGCGGCGGAAGCCAAGGCGGCAGAGGCCAAGCTGGCCCAGGAAAAGGCAGCTCAGGCCGCACAGGACAAGGCCCGCGCGGCCGAGGAAGCCAGGCAGGCAGCGGCCAAGGCCGCGGCTCCGGCCACCGCAGCAGCCGCCACCGCAGCCGCCGCCACCGCAGCCGCCGCCACCGCCGTGGCCGCCGCCGAGCCTGCCAAGGCAGCGCCTGCCGTCGATGAGAAGAAGGCCGCACAATCGGCTGCCGCGCAGGAAGTGGAAGCCGCCGTCAAGGCCTGGTCCACCGCATGGGCCGGCCAGGACATGGACCGCTACCTGGACGCCTACAGCGACCACTTCTCCCCGGCCGATGGCAGCAGCCTGGCCAAGTGGAAGGAACAGCGCCGCCAGCGCATCGTTGGCCGCACCGCCATCGTCGTCAATGTGCGCGACCTGAAGGTGACCGTGGATGGCGACAAGGCCACGGCCCAGTTCCGCCAGTACTACGCATCGGGCGCGCTCAAGACCACTACCCGCAAGACCCTGCGCATGCAGCGCGAAAAGGGACAATGGCGCATCACCCATGAAGGAACCGGCTCCTGATGCCTGAAAAAGCGCGTCCCCTGGCACTGCCACCCACCGGCCTGCTGCGCCTGCATGCGCGGGCCGCCGGGGTGGCCGTGCTGCTGGTCGCGCTGTCCGCGGTGTCGTTCAGCCCGGCAGCCCATGCCAAGCAGGCCAAGGCCAAGGCCTCCAAAACGGCAGCTGCCAAGCCTGCCTCCGGCAAGGCGGGCGCCGCCAGGCTGCGCGCGGCATCGGGCAAGCCTGCCCTGGCCGCCGCTGCGGTGGCCACGGCGGGCGGTGCCGCTGCCGTGGCAGCCACCCATGCCAAGGCCGCCGCCCCCGTACAGCAAAGCCAGGCGGAGGCCCGCCTGCTGGCCATCATCCGCCAGGTGGAGCAGCGGGATCTGGACGGCGCGCTGAAAGCCGCCGGCGATCTCACTGCCGAGGTTCCCAATTTCCGCGCAGCCCAGCTGGTGTATGCCGACCTGCTGCGCTTCAAGACCGGCCGTGCCGGCGAGGTGCTGGCGGGCACGCCCGTCGCCGCCTCCTCCGCCCCCGGCCATCCGGGCCAGGGCGTGCTGGTGCGGCACAACCTGTCCGTGGGCAGTGTCGCGCGGCTGGAAGGCCCGGCCAGTCCCACGCAGGCCCAGCTGCAGGATCTGCAAAACGAACTCAAGCGCCGCCTGCAGGCCGACAGCGGCGCGCCGCCCGCGGGCTCCGTTCCGGGCGAGTTCCTGATGCTGGGCGCGTCGGTGCGGCATGCGATTGCCATCGACGCCAGCAAGTCACGGCTGTACCTGTTCGCCCATGAGGCGGGCGGGCTGCGGCTGGTGGGGGATTTCTATGTCTCCGTGGGCAAGCTGGGCACGGACAAATGGCAGGAAGGCGACCAGCGCACGCCGCTGGGCATCTACTTCGTGGGCCGCCACATCCCCGGACCCCGGCTGCCGGAGTTCTATGGCAAGGGCGCGCTCACGGTCAACTTTCCCAACGACTGGGACAAGGCTGTGGGCCGCTCGGGCAGCGGCATCTGGCTGCATGGCTCGCCGCCCGACCAGTTCTCGCGCGCGCCCGAGGCCAGCGATGGCTGCCTGGTGCTGGCCAACCCCGACCTCACCTTGCTCATGCAGACCGTGGACCGGCAGACGCCGGTGCTGATCCGCGAGAAGCTGCAGTGGGTGGCCCCCAAGGCCCAGGCCCAGCAGAAGGCGGCAGATGCCTTTGTGCGTGTCGTCGAGGAATGGAAGAGCGCCTGGGACGGGGCCGACCCGCGCAAGCTGGCCGCGCTCTACGCGCCGGACCTGCTGCAGTCGCCCGCCTCGCGCGCATCGCAGGAACGGCTGGCCGCCTACCTGAACCGCCCCGGCGTGACGCTGCAGGACCTGTCCATCTATTCCTGGAAAGATGCCAAGGGAGAGATCCGCGTGGTCAACCTGCGCGCCAGCAGCAAGGCCTTCGCCGAAGGCCTGCCGCTGCGCCAGTACTGGCGCAAGACGGGCGGGCGCTGGCAGCTCTTTTCCGAAGACGTGATGGGCTGAATCGGGCCGAGTCCGGTTGCTCCCGATAGCGTCCGATAGCGCCAGGCGGGGCCCGGCTCAGATGGTCTCGTTCTTGCGGTTGCTGTCGAACCGCCGCTCCGCATCGAACAGATGCTGTATCAGCACATGCGAGGTCATGTTCACGCCGATCCCGCCAATCATGGCCGGCAGCAGGTACAGCGCCGTGGACAGCTCCGAGACGAAGATGGCGTTGTCCGACAGCGACGGCGTCTGCCGGGCCGCCGATGCCAGGCTCTGCAGCAGGTAGACATCCACCCCCGCCATGGCCACCAGGGCCAGCCCGAACAGCAGCACCGTGGTGCGCGAGATGCTGCGCTTGGCCAGCAGGGCCGCGTAGATGGCGCAGGGAAGAACGACCGAGAAAACCACCAGGCTCCAGAATCTGGCTTCGGTGAAGACGGTGGTGCTGATGCGCAAGGCGTTCATCGGTGCGGTCCTTTGGGCGACCAATATGCCGGGCTTGCGTAAACGCCCGGTGAACGGCAGGCAAACCAGCGGTTCCACATGCAACCAGCCGCGCCGGCCAGCGGCAGCCGACTGCAGCAATCACAAGATCAGGCCTGCCGCACCAGGTAGGCGGGCAGCTGCGTCTCAGGCAGCACGGCCAGCACCTTGAGCTGCAGCTGGGCGCGCTTGCGCGCCTGGGCCAGATAGTCCTGCAGCGCCTGTGCGGCCCGCTCGAACTCCCCCTCCCACAAGGCATCGACGACCTGCCGGCAGTTCTCTGTCAGCGGCGGGTTGGGCGATTGCGGAAACATGCGGCAGAAGGTGCTGTGGATCAGCCAGGGCATCTGGCACTGCTGCAGCATGCCCACCAGCTTGTCGTTGGGATGCCGGGCCAGGAAGTCGCCATGCAGGTGCTGCTCCACGCGCTGTTCCAGGCGCTGCTCCGGGCGCAATGGTTCCTGCGTGTCCGGAACACCTGGCGCTGTCGCGCCTTGCAGGCCTTGGCGCAGGCTGGCGAGCATCTCCCTGTCCAGGCGCGGCCCGCTTTCGCGCAGCGCTGCGGGCGCCAGCAAGGCGAGCAGCTCGAAGTCCTGGTTCACCGCGCGTGCCGTCAGCGCGGCCACACGCCAGGCGGCGTAGGTGCTTTTCTCTACCAGCCCTCTATCTACCAGCCGGCTCAGCACTTCGCGCAGGGCCACGCGGTTGACGTTGAAGTGGTCCATGGCGGCGCTCTCATCGATCTGAAAGCGCCCGAAGATCATGGCGATGGAGATGGACTGCTCCAGCTCGTCGTGGATGCGCTCGCTTTCCGATGGAATGTGGATCGTGGCCTGGCCCGCCTCCAGGCCCAGGGCCTGCGCGTCCAGTGTCAGGCGCTGGGGCTGCACGGCCTGCCCGGGCCGGGCGACCAGGTAGCCGCGTCCGTCGAAGGTGCTCAGCAGCCCTTCGGCATGCAGCAGCTCGAAGGCCTTGCGCACGGGAATGCGGCTGGTGCCGAAGACCTTGGCCACCGGTCCCTCCAGCAGCACCAAGCCGGGCGCCACCCGCTGCTCGACGATGGCCTGGCGCAGGCGCTGGCGTATCAGTTCATAGCGCAGCCGGCGCTCGGAATCGCCAGATTCGCCGGGCTCGCCGGTCTCTTCGTCCCGCGCAGTCTGCGTGGATGCTTGTGTGGCTCTTCTCATTCCTGCTTCATCTGCGTGTGCGTGTGCGTGTGCCGCCGCCAGCGGGGGCCGTCATCGGGCAGGACTATACGGCGCGCGCACGGCGCAGCAGCGTGGCCCACTGGCGCACCAGGTAGTTGTGCTCGTCCATGACGGTGTTCCAGACGGCGATGCGACCCAGACGCTGCTCGTAGGAGCCGCCGTCGCGCACGCTGCCGCGCGGGACCACGAGCTGGCCGTCGGTGCCCTGCAGGTCTTCGGCGGCAGGCAGGCCGGCGTACCAGTAGTCCCATTCGCTGGCGCTCAGGTACTCGCGCGTGCGCAGCGGGTTGGAGATGTAGTAGCCCTGCCGCGCCATCGCGGCACCGGGCCAGCCGGATTGCCACCAGTTCAGGTACCGGTAGGCGGCGTCCAGCGTGTCGCCCCTGGCCTGGCTGGAGATGCCCAGGCCGCCGTACCAGGCGCGGTAGCCTTCGCGCGGACAGGCCAGCCGGTAGTCCAGCCCCGCCGCGCGGTAGTGGCCCATGGCCGGCGACCAGTGGCTCTGGATGGCAACGCCTGCATCGATCATCAGCCGTGCCGCATCGGCGTAGTTGCCCCAGAAGCCCCGGAACTGCTCGGACTCCTGCCGCTGCAGCAGCACGGCCATCATCCGGTCGATTTCCTCCAGCCCCAGGTTGCTGATGTCGCCGAAACGCATGTCGCCGCTGGCCTGCAGGGCAAGGGCCGCGTCCAGCGCGCCGATGGCGGCATCGGCCTGCAGCGCAGCACGCCCTCGGCAGGCGGGGGAGACCAGCCAGGACCAGCTTTCCTCGGCCTGGTCGAACAGCGCGGGCAGGGCGGCGGGCAGGTAGACAAAGCTGTCGACGTTGTGCGTGAGCGGCAGCATGGAGATATGCGCGCTGGGCACATCGCTGACGCTGCCATCGGCCTGCACATACAGGCGCGTGACAGGATTGCAGCCCGCGCCAAAGGCCGCCTGCGGCGTGATGCGGCCGGTGCGGGGCAGGGCGTTGACCTCGTCCCAACAGGTCAGGCGCGCCGTGTCGATGGGCTGCAGGGTGCCGGTGGGCCACAGGAAATCCACGCTGTGGAACCACTGGTCGTACAGGTCGAAGCTGTCCTGGCGCATCACGGCCTGGCGCTGGGCGTCGAAGCCGTCCAGCACCTCGAAATGGATGCGTATGCCCAGGTCCTGCTGCGCACGCTGGCGCAGGGCTTCGGTCAGCGTCACCGAGGTGCCGAGGACACGCAGTTCGGGATCGTTCTTGCGCATGTTGCGGTCCTTGCCGTGGAGGTTCACGCAGTGTGGAGTGAGGGACTTGCCGGGGTCTGGCTGCCATTGTCCTGCGAGTGGAGGCGGTAGAACGATTGGAACGATTGCCAGGAGGCCCTGACATGCTGCTCATCGAGCCCGGCCGTGATGAAGACCAGGCGGGAGCGCCTGTCCTCGCCCGGCCACTCGGGCAAATGCTCGGGGGCGTGCATGAGATGGCCCATGCCGTGCAGCGCCGTGGGCTGCCCCTGCGGCCAGCCATCCGCGGCCACGGCCACCAGTCCCTTCAGGCGCAGCAGCCGGTCGCCATGGCGGTGCAGCAGCATGGTCAGCCACAGGGTGAGAACGCACCAGTCCACCGGGCTGTCAAGTTCCAGGCAGAACGCCTGGGCGCCTGCGTGCAGACCCTGGCCCTGGCGCTGGCCCCTGCGGCCGCGCGGCGTGCCGGCAATGGCGCGTGCCAGCCAATCGGTTTGCAGAGCATGGGATTCCTGCATCTGCCAGGCAGGCGGTACCGCTGCGCCAAGGCCGCAGGTGACGATGCTGGCCAGGGGATTGATCTGCGCCAGTTGCGCACGCTGTGCCTCGGCCTGCTGTGGCGTGGCCAGGTCGGTCTTGCTCAGGTACAGCCGGTCGGCCGCCGCGACCTGGGCCAGCCATTCGGGGCGCCGGGACTGCTGCCACGGGGCATGCAGTGCATCGACCACGGTGGAGATGAAGGCCGGCCTGAAGATCTGGCGCAGCTGCGCATCGCCGATCAGGGTGGCGATCACAGGGCCGGGCGCGGCCAGCCCCGTGGTCTCCATCAGCACCCTTTGAAAAGGCGGCAGCTCGCCGCGCAGGCGGCGCTGGTGCAGGCGCCACAAAGCGTCCTTGAGTTCGCCGCGTATGGCGCAGCAGACGCAGCCGTTGTCCAGCAGCACCGTGTCGGCGTCTATGCGGCCCACCAGCAGATGGTCCAGCCCCACGGCCCCGAATTCGTTGATGAGCACCGCAGTCTCGCCCGCGGGCGAGTCCTGCAGCCATTGCCTGAGCAGCGTGGTCTTGCCGCTGCCCAGAAAGCCTGTGAGCACGCCCACGGGCAGCCGCTCGCCGTGGTGGTCCGTCAGGCCGCTCATGGCGCCTGCTCCCTGTGTTCCTGCGCTGGTGCACGCCCTTGTGACTGCACTTGTGCCTGCTCTTGTGCCTGCGCCGGCTGCCACGGCATGGCCAGCGGATCCAGGGCACGGCCCAGCATCTGCTCGGCGGCGGGCCACAGCGCGCCGAAATCGGCAATCAGCACGCTGGCCCCCGTGGGGCCGGCCAGTACATAGGACTGGCCATGGAAATCGCTGAGCCGCAGCCGCCACAGCGCCAGCAGCCGGTTGGCGCGCGCAATCTGAATCAGCCGCTGGCGGCGCCCGGCCGATCCGGCTGGCGCCTGGCTCCAGTGGCCGGAGCCCTGCAGCAAACCGCACATTCCACACATGACAGAAACCCTTTCGGTTGCGAATGGAGCCGCCTGCGAAACTGGCGCAGCCAAAGAGCAGAGACACCGAGGAAGGGCCTATGCCGGCCGCGCCGCCCCGCACCGAGGGTGTCGCCGGCTGCCCGTACGCCCCCCTCCGAAGAGAGGGGGAAGGCGCGAAGCGACTCAGGGGGTGCTTCTTTTCACGGCATGACATCGCCGGAATTGGGCCCCAGCGTCTGTCCCACATACAGATTGCCACCGGGATCGGAGGCCAGCAGCACCGCCGTGGGCGCCACTTCGTCGGCGCGGCCGAAGCGGCCCAGCGGCAGGCTGGCCTCCTTGGCGCGCTTCCAGTCCGCGCTGATGCCATCGACCAGCGGCGTGGCGATGGGGCCGGGGGCAATGGCGTTGACCAGGACGTTGTCGGGTGCCACTTCCAGCGCCAGCGACTTGGTGAAGCCGATCACGCCGGCCTTGGCCGCCGCATAGTGGCTCAGCTCCACACCGCCCTTGATGCCCAGCTGCGATGCGATGTTGATGATGCGGCCCCAGCGCTGCGCCTGCATGTGCGGCACCGCGCGCCGCGCGCACAGGAAGACGCTGCGCAGGTCCACGCGCAGCATCTCGTCCCACATCGCGGTGGACATGTCGGCGCAGCGCGACTGGGTGAGCATGCCGGCGTTGTTCACCAGGATGTCGATGCCGCCGAAGGCCTGCACGCAGCGGTCGACGATGCGGTGGGCCGTGGACTCGTCGCCCACGTCGCCGATCACGGTTTCGGCCTGCGCGCCCAGCGCGCGGCAGCGCCGGGCCACGCTGTCGGCGCGGGCGGCATCGATGTCGGCCAGCAACAGCTGCGCGCCGGCCTGCGCATAGGCCAGGGCGATGGCCTCGCCGATGCCGCTGCCGGCGCCTGTCACGACGGCGCGGCGGCCGTCCAGGGGCTTGGAGGTGTTCATGTCGGATGTCCTCAACTGGGCCAGCGCACGGTCAGGCCGCCGTCGGCAATGATGGATTGGCCGGTGATGTAGGAGGCCTCCTCGCTGGTCAGGAAGCGGATCAGGGCGGCGATTTCGCGGGCCTGCCCCACGCGTCCCAGCGGGATGCCCCTGGCCGCCTGCGCCAGCCCCTCCGGCCCCAGCGAGTTGACCGGGTCCAGCGATTGCGGCGTCTCGATCAGGCCCGGAATCACGGCATTGCAGCGTATGCCGCGCGGTGCCAGCTCCATGGCCACGGCGCGGCACAGCCCGGGCACGCCTGCCTTGGCGGCTGCATAGTGGGCATGCTGCTCCCAGCCGTAGACGCCACCTGCAATGGAGGAGACGGCCACCATGGCCCCGCCTGCAGCCATGTGGCGCGCACTGGCCCGGAAGGTGCGCATCACGCCGCCCAGGTCGATGTTGATGACCTCCAGCCACTGCGCATCGCTCATCTCGGTCAGGGCCGCCTGGCGCAGCAAACCCGCATTGGCGACGGCGAAGTCCAGCCGGCCGAAGCGGTCCACGGCGACCCGGGCCAGGTGCTCGACCTGTTCGGCATCGCCCACATCGACCGCCTCCATGACGCACCGCCCGCCCGCGCGTTCGACGAGTTCCAGGGTCTGGCCGGGATCGTGAGGATCCCGGGGGTAGTAGCTGCCGGCCACGGCAATGCCTGCCTGCGCATAGGCCACGGCCAGCGCCTGGCCGATGCCGCTGGCGGCGCCCGTGACGAGGGCCACCTTGTTGCTGGGGGTGTCCGGGGTCATGGCGGCCTCACTTCACGGTCTCGGGATCGACATGGGGCGCCAGAAACATCAGCAGGCCCGAGGCCGCGCAGGGAATGGCGCCCCAGTACAGTGCCGCCTGCACCCAGTCCGCCCCCTGCGACAGCGTCCAGGTCACGCCGAAGCCTGCCGCGATTGCGCCCACCTGGCCCATGGCGTTGACGAAGGAGCTGGCCGTGGCACGGATGTGGCTGGGAAAGCTCTCGCCAATCAGGAACAGGGCGGCTGCATAGGGGCCGATCAGGAAGAACAGCCCCAGCGAGTACAGCGGCACGATGCGCCAGAAGTCGCCCGAGGGCGCGTTCAGCATGAGCGCGAAGGCCAGGCCACCCAGCATCCAGCCGATGGCCACGGCGTTGCGCCGGCCTATGCGGTCACCGAGCCAGCCGTGGAAGACATAGCCCAGAAAGCCCGCGAGATTGGAGATGATGAGCACCTGCAGCGCGCTGGAGAAATCCACGCCCTTGCCCGGCGTGCCGCCCGCGCCGCCCAGCACCGAGGTGCCCAGCACCGCGAAGATCACGATGGCGAACCAGTTCAGGAAAAAGCCCAGGGCCAGCGACAGCGTGGGCCGCAGCGAAGCACCGCGGAACATGGCCGACAGGCCGGTGTGCTGCTCCTGCTGTGGGCTGGCGCCATGCTCCTGCGCCAGGCGCATGGCCTCTGCCTCGCGCCCGGCGCGGCGCAGATCGGCCACGCGCCGCGCGGTCAGGAACTGGGGCGTTTCCACCAGCCGTCGGCCCAGCACGGCGATCACCAGGGCCGGGAACATGGCGAACACGAAGGACAGCGCCCAGCCGCCGCCCTGGCCGAACCAGCGCTCGCCCAGCGGATACAGCAGGGCCACCAGCACGGCCGTGAGCACGGCGCCCACGGGCCAGCCGCCCTGCACCAGCGAGTAGATGAAGCCGCGCCGCCGCAGCGAGGCCGGGTCGGTATAGACCAGGGAGAACAGCTCGCTCAGGTAGGTGGCGTTGATGCTTTGCTCGGCATAGCCCAGGCCCGCCAGCGAGCGCACCACGATCAGCAGCACGAAGCCCAGGCCCGCCGACAGCCCGATCACCCAGCCGGCCAGCGCCGTCAGTCCCGAGCACAGCGCGGCGCCTGCCACGGCGATGATGATGCCCTTGCGCCGCCCCAGCCGGTCCGCAATGGGGCCGATGGCAAAGGCCACGATCACCGTGCCCAGCGTCACCCAGGTGTTCAGCCGCGCCTGCTGCTCGGCGCTCCACTGGAAGTGCTCGCCCAGTTGCGGCAGCAGGGTGCCGAAGAGGATGAAGTCGTAGACGGCAAAGACCCAGGCGAAAAAGCAGACCCAGGTGGCGTAGCTGACCTGCCTGCGCGTCACGGTGGGCGCGGTCCAGGGGGCGTCGATGCCGGCCGGGGCCGGATGGCCGGCGCCTGGGGCGTCGGATGCAATGGCGGAGGTATTCATGGTGTCCTCGCTGAGGTGGGATGCGGCATCAACGCGGCTGGCGGTGCAGGAAGTCGTCGGCGATCTGGTCGCACGTCATGAAGCGCACGCCCTCATGCGACTGGAAATGCTCGATCAGGCGCTCCAGCATCAGCAGCACCTGGGGGCGGCCGGAGACATCGGGGTGGATGGTGATGGGGAAGACCGCGTAGTCGTGCTCGCGGTAGACCCAGTCGAACTGGTCGCGCCACATCTGCTCTATGTCGCGCGGATTGACGAAGCCGTGGCTGTTGGGCGACTTCTTGATGAACATCATGGGCGGCAGGTCGTCCAGATACCAGTTGGCGGGGATCTCGACCAGCCGTGTCTCCTTGCCGCGCACAAGGGGCTTCATCCAGGTGTCCGGATGCTTGCTGTAGTCGATGCGGGTCCACTGGTCGCCCACGCGCACGTAGTACGGGTGGAAGTCGTTGTGCATCAGGCTGTGGTCGTACTTGATGCCTTTCTTGAGCAGCAGCTCGTTGGTGACCGGGCTGAATTCCCACCACGGAGCGACGTAGCCCGTGGGCGCGCGGCCTGCCAGCCGCGTGATGACTTCGATGCTGCGGTCCAGCACGGCCTCTTCCTGCTCGGGCGTCATGGCAATCGGGTTCTCATGGCTGTAGCCGTGGATGCCGATTTCGTGGCCCGCGTCCACCACTGCCTTCATCTGCTCGGGAAAGGTCTCGGCAGAGTGGCCCGGAATGAACCAGGTGGTCTTCAGGCCGTATTTGTGGAACAGCTTGAGCAGTCGCAGCGAGCCGACCTCGCCCGCGAACATGCCGCGCGAGATGTCGTCGGGCGAGTCCTCCCCGCCATACGAACCGAGCCAGCCGCCGACGGCATCGACGTCCACGCCAAACGTGATCTGGATTTCCTTGCTCATGTCATGCACTCCTATCAATGGGAACGGTGGAGGGGGAAAGAACCTGTTCGACGCTCAGCGCAATGCGCAGCAGCCGGTCGTCATCGCCCCGGGAGCGCATGAGCTGCAGGCCCGTGGGCAGAAACGCAGGCCTGCCGTCCAGGCCGGGAATGCGCTGCACGCCGCTGGGCAGGGCCACGGCCGGCGTGTCCAGGTAGCTGCCGGGCATGGTCAGCCGCAGCGTGGCGAGGTTGGTTTCGGCAAACAGCCTGTCGTCGTCCAGCAGCGGCAGCAGCAGGGGGGCGGTGTGGCCCGTGGTGGGCAGCACCAGGGTGGCATCGCCCAGCTCCTGCGCGAACAAGGCCATCAGTGGTGCGCGCTGGGCGATCAATGTCCGGTAGCTGTCAGGACTCAGATGCCTGGCCGCCTCCAGGCGCTGGCGCACGCGCGGGTCCATGCGTGCGGCCTGATCGGCATCGTCCAGGCGTGCGCGGTGGGTGGCAAAGGCTTCATGGGCGCCCAGCCAGCCATGGCGCCGGGTCAGCGTCCGTACGGCGCGCAGGCTGCGCAGCGTGCGGCGCTCCACGCGGGCACCCCGGGTCTCCAGCAAGGCCAGGGAGGACAGGAGGTTGTTGCGCACGGGAGCTTGCACGCGGTCGTCATCCAGAAGGCTGAGGTCCGTGCAGAACACCTGATTGCGCAGGTCCGCGGCGGGGGATGCGTTGGCATGGCCGTCGTCGGTCAGCCCGCGCAGCACGCGGTCCAGCGCCATGCAGTCGGCCACGCTCAGGGCCAGCGGCCCCAGGGTGTCCAGGGACGGCGCCAGCGCAAACACGCCCTGCAGGCAATAGCGCCCCCTGCTGGCGCGATAGCCCACCAGCCCGTTGAAGGCGGCGGGAATGCGCACGGACCCCGCCGTGTCCGTGCCCATGGCCAGCGGCCCGCACCCCAGGGCCACGGCCAGCGCAGCGCCGCTGGACGAGCCCCCGGGCGCCCGGTCGTGGCCTCCCTCATGTGCAAACACCGGCGTGCCGAAGCAGGGATTGAGCCCCAGGCCCGAGTAGGCGAACTCACTGAGATTGGTCTTGCCTAGGCAGACCATGCCGGCCGCTGCGGCAAGCGCAACCACGGCGGCGTCGGCCCGGGCTGGCGCGGCCGACTGCAGCAGGGCCGAGGCCGCCGTGGTCGGCGTGCCGCGCACGTCGAACAAGTCCTTCCAGCTGATGGGGATGCCGTCCAGCGGCCCCAGCGGCCGGCCCGCGCGCCAGCGCTCGGTGGACTGCCGGGCCTCCTCGAGCGCGCGGTCCGCCGTGATGCGCGTGAACACGGACTGGCTTGCGCAGGCAACCCGCAGGCAGTGCTCGGTGGCTTGCATGGGCGTCAGCGTGCCGGCTGCATAGGCCGCATGCAGTTCGGAGGCCGAGGAAGGCGCCGTCTGGCAGCCATTGGTTTTCATTGAATTTGAATGTTGATGTCAAAGTTCATTTTTTGATTCTAGTGAGCGCCTGCATCCAGCGTCCGGGTGGTTACCCGGGGGATGTGGCGCTGTTGATGGGTGGAGAAAGCTGCGTGCGCTGTCTGTGGGCGCCTGCCATGCCTTGAAGCCCTGGTGGACGGTGCCATTGCCCGAGCAAGGCAATGCGGCATTGGCTGCGTAACCGTGACTCAGCCAGCACCGCCGAAAATCACGGCGCATTGACCTGAAAGCACACGCCCATGCCCAAGAAGCCCAAGAAGTCCCACAGCGAATACTTGCTCGAACAGCATCCCGAGCTGCACGCGCTTTTTCCGTACTACGAATCCCTGGGTATGGCCGAGCCCGTGCTATGGGCTCTGAGCGAAAGCCGCGGAGAGCCCACCGTGGCAATGGCGGCACTGGTTCACGGGTTGTGCAGCGAGGTATCGGCCGCCGGAGACAGCCGCTGGCTGGAGCAGTTGCACCAAGGAGATCTGAACGTCAACGAAGGCCCGTTGCTCAGCGATGCGCAGCAGGCGCTGGGCCGCCTGCGCGCGTTGGGCATTACCGACGACTTGCTGATGCCCCTGGTGCGCGCGGCACAGGCGCATGCTGTCAATGACATCGCAGCCATGATCGACATGGGGCCGCAGATCTCCTGTCTGCCTTTGCCGCAAGGCAGGCAAGCGCACTGGCAGTTGTTCGATGTGGACGTCGAAGACGGCGAAACCCCGGGCAAGGGTTTGAGCGGCTTTGCCATCGATGTGCGGCACGTGCTGGTTCGCTAGTGCCCGGCCCAGCCATCACCCTGTTCAGCTTGGGATGCAGCTGCCCGCATCTTCCTCCGGCAGGGTGACACGCCAGAAGAGGGATGGAAATCCTTCTCCCACCGGCTGATGGCCGGGCGGCTGCGATGCCGCCAGTTGCAGGTGCAGCACGCCGCAGGCATCCACCATGTGCTGGGAAATCCAGGGGCTGATGTCCATGCGGCCATCGATCAGCACCAGGGGCTTTTCGCGCAGCTTCAGGGCCAGGGCCTTGGCCTCGGCCGTGGGGCCTGCGATCACGCGGATGTCGCCGCCCAGCGCTTCGCGCGCGGGTTCGGCAAGCGCCTGGCTCAAGGCCTTTGAATCGAAGTTTCTCCAGTGCCGGCTGTTAAGCCGCAGTTCACTGCGCGCCGAGGTCATCTGGGCCACGAGCAGCAAGGCCAGTTGAAGTGCCACGAAGCACTTGATGGCGGTGGTGATCGATATGCGCGACGGCTGCAGCCTGGCACCGGCCAGCTCCATGGCGACGGGAACGGCCAGCAGCAGAAAGGGCGTGCCCCAGTGCAGCTGCAGCGACGAGCCCGCAAAGATGCCTATGGCACAGGTCAGCACGATGGGCGTGAGGCCAAAGCACAGGATCAGCGCGCGCGATGCATCGGCTGTCCCGGGACGCTGCGGTGTGTCCTGCGGCGCAAGGCGGCTGCGGCGGTGCAGGGCTATCACCAGTCCCAGCAGCATCCAGGCGAGCAATGCACGGTTGAGCAGCTGGTCGGCCAGCCAGTGCAGCGTATTGAGCAGTCTTGCGCCGCCGCCCAGGCTGGCGCCCAGCGAGGATTCGGTGGCATAGCGGATGGGGCCGAAGTCGTTCAGGAAAAGCCAGTACAGGTGCGGCGAGATGATGGCCAGCGAGATGGCTGCCGCCAGCAGCAGGCCGATCATGTGGACCCGCTCGCGCCAGGCGCCTGACGCCAGCCAGAACAGGAATACCGCCACGGCGGCCAGGATCATCTGGTACTTGGCCAGTGCGCCCAGCCCCAGGCAGCAGCCCAGGGCGGCCCACCAGCGCAGCTGCCTGCTGCCCACCGCACGCCACACCAGCAGGGCGCTGGCCGCGAAGAAGGGCATCAGCACGACTTCATGGTTGAAGAAGTGCATCCGCTCGTTGTAGTACGTGATGCACATGGCTGCCAACAGGGCCAGCGTGGCGTAGCGGCTGCCGCGCAAGTCGTTCAGCAGCTTCCAGAAGAGGAACAGGCCCGCCAGCGTGAAAAGCGCGCCGGTGGCGTAGCTGGTGCGCGCAGACAGCCCGAACAGATGGACCGGCACCGAAAGCAGCCAGGTCGGCAGGGGCGGGTGCTTGTAGTAGCCCCATTCCAGGCTGTGCACCCAGGTCAGCTGTTCGAGGTTGTCCTTGGGTGCGGTGAGGCTGGAGCTGTCGATCTGCAGCAGCCAGGCCACGGCAAAGACCAGCAGGCCGATGGCGATCTTGAGTGCGAGTGAAAGCGACGGAGCGGCCAGGGCCAGCGGAGCGCTTCGCGTGATCGCGCTCGCTGCTTGAGAGGAAACAGGAGAGGTCATGACAGAGGCCGGCAGCGGAGAGAAGTGCGCTGGCACAAGGGAAATTCCCAGGGAGACGGTCGAACGGGAGCTTCAGCGTTGGCTACGGACTCTTGGCTTACGCGGGCGCTAGAAGCCCGGCAGCTTATGTCTGGCTGGTTAATCTAATGTAAAGACTGTGTGAAGAATGTGTGGAGACCGTTGCCTGCGGTCTCACGGCGGGCTGCGTGGCTGCAGCCCGGGGGCAGGGCGCTGGTTGAACCTGCCTGGCGCGCGATGGACAAGAAAAAAGCGCCTGGGCAGGCGCTTTGTTTCTGATCATCTGGATCTGGCGGAGGCTGTACCTTGCGGACAACATTCGCAAGGTACTACGAACGATAGCTGGGCTTCGTCCGCTTGTAGACAAGGCGCTTAACAACACTGTCCGACACCCCGTAGCGTTGACCCACACCCTTTAGCGTGTAGAGCCCCGATGCATAAGCATCAACGATTGCCGCAGCAGTCTCAGCATCGACGGACAACGATCTTCCGCAGTGAACACCACGCGCCATCGCTTCGCGCTGCCCGGCCACAGTCCTCTCCCGGATCAAGGTGCGCTCAAACTCCGCCATCGCCCCCAGGATTTGCAGCATCAAACGACCGGCAGCCGAGCCAGTGTCTATAGGCTCAGTCAGTGACTTGATAGACGCTCCCGCACGCTCAACACGATCAAGGATCTTCAGCAGATCCGACAAAGACCGCGCAACTCTGTCGAGTTTGTAGAACACGAACTGGTCACCCGATCTCAGAGACCCCAGACACTCCCAAAGGACAGGTCGATCGATCCTCGCGCCACTGGCTTTCTCTTCGAACACCTTGAGAACGCCTGCCGCACGCATCGCCTCAATCTGTAGTGCGGTATCCTGATCCTGTGTAGATACGCGGGCATAGCCTACCAACATGGCAAACTCCTGTACTGTATGGATGCACAGATGCTATTGCCGCCAATACACAACACCAACAAACACCACATGTAGAAAAGCCAAGCACAACAAATCGACACCGGGAACGAAACCACAAAACGAAAAGGGCATGACTAGATAGCCAGCGCTCTCTAAAAACGACCCAAGCGCCCTAAACAGAGACAATCATGATCAGATGGCTACTGAAACTTTTTAGCAGGACACGACGCAGCAAAAACCTGATCAAGACGCGCCGTGAGCAGGAGCGCTTTGACGTTCGATCGATTCAGTACGATCCGAAGAACTACCGCCGTCAACGAGGACAGGCTCCGCATCGTAAGGATTAAATGGCCGCTGGATGCGCCACTCATTACATGCATCACTGCTAACGTCCAGCAAACGACGCGAACCGTTAAAACACACGCAGTGGTCATTGATACACATCGCTCCAGTGATCAAAGGCATAGCAACAACCCGCCGAATCTCATCGTATGCAGGAGCAGTCCAGGGCCGATCAGAAAGCCTAGGAATAAATGCGACGCGCTCATCAGGAGCAACGACAGGCGAAGAGACCGTATTAACTGGAATATCCTGCCGGGACGGCTGAACTGATGCATTAGGCGTCACAGAAACCGGCTCTGGCGCCACAGGATGCAGACGGGCATTGATGGCCCTGTATGCAAACCAGGACATGACAAATACTGTCAAAAGCGCTGCAATCATCACAACAAGCATCCACGGAAATGACCTGACGGGTTTGACGTGAATACTTGCGCTTTTGTACTTCCCAAATACGCTTTTTGGAAGCCTATAGCGCTTTTTAATCGGCGCATTTTTCCAGCCGGTACGGCAATTATCTGCACACTCAGGCCACTCATACCACCAGCGACCAAGAATACCAAGATCACGCAAATGCACATGCCGGCCGATTAGCGCGCGCACATTAGCATGAATGAGATTCGGCCCCTGCGTGATGATGTAGAAATCTAGACCGCGATGGCGGTGCGTTTCAAGCAACGCGATCATGTCAGGTATCTTCTGGCCAGGACCAGAAGGCCGCCATATCCGCTGAACCTCATCAATGATGATGACGGAGCCATCGGGAACCGTTTCATGCCATTTTTCAGGCTCTGTCAATTCGATATGCGGAATGAGCAATTCAGGAATGCCATTCACATATAGCTGACGATCTTTACCAAGCTCTTCGAGCATGGACACAAGGGCAGCACTCTTACCAGTACCAGGATTGCCAGTAATAAGAGTAAGCATTTATGCCCCCTGCCCAGTAGTCTGCAGCGCAAATCGCTTCATTACCATCCAGGCCAAACCAGAAACGATACCGCCGCTTGTGATCGACATGGCATCAAAAAACCCCGCCATGGCCAATAGCTGCAGCACCTCAGCACCAAGACCGGCAAACGCGCCCTGTATAGAGCTTATAGCATTAGTAATAGCAGTATCAGCACCCTCATACGTCGTATAGCCAAACCCAAGAGAGACAAGCACGCGAGATACCAAGGGCCATGATATTTTGGCAAGCCATTCTGCAATACCTTCCATTAGTCGCCCCTCCTAGTTAATCCGACAAACGCTAAAGCGGCCGACAACCAAGCAAAACCAATAAGGATTGGTCTTATTCCTGTGGCAAAGTCACAAAGCAAATCCCATTGAAACGCCATAGACTGCCCCATTATCTCGAACTGGCGAGGAGCAGGGCATGAGCCATTTTCCGGCCCAACGTTCTGTTTATCTATTCGCAGCGGAATAGTCTTTTTTGGCAATTCTTTAGCCTCGATATCACCAAGCTTTTTGCAAGCAAGAATATCGGGATACATATCACACAGACCGGGATCTTTCTCAGATGGCTTGTCACCATCACTAGGATTAGGATCTGACTTGGGGTTTGGATCAGGATTAGGGCTATCCACAGGCCTGTTTATAGGCTGCAAGTCAACCTGCCACGGTGCACCAGGAGCTGGGGACGGAACGACTCTGATCCCAGGCTGGAGATACGGACTATTGTTAGGCCCAGGTGCTGCACTAGGGTCATAGCTCGGATTTTGAACCGGGTTGCCAGTAGGAACAAATAGCGGCTGCGGCTGCATTGCCGGAGAGGGATTTATAACAGGCAAGTCGATAGGATAATCGAGAGGAATAATTCCGGGTAGCTTTTCAGGTAAAGGCGTATTTTCAAGAGATTCACGAACTTTGGGCTCATAGGGAACTACGATCGTCTCGGTAGTTTCGCTTCCAATTCTAATAACAGATCCCGCAATAGCAGTTGGACCGGCATGACAATCCGCCTTCGCAGGATTTCCAGGAACCATCACTGCCCAAACGTTAGAAAGGCGAGCATTGCAAGCAGCGTCAGGAGTTGGATACTGCCCATAACCATAAACATCGGTCCAATAGCCGTTCAGCACCTTCTTTTTTTTGCAGCCACTTATTACCATCCCACTCGAATTCGGTTTGCTGCCACCACTCAACAGCAATAGGAAGCAATAACGCGGCAGCAACAGATAATCCACCCGTTAATGCGGCGCCTCCACCAATAGCGAGAGCCGAACCAACACGCCCTGCAAGAAATTTTGGAGCATTCTGCGCGAATCTCATTGACGCAGGAACAGAGATAGCACGACCACCAACATTCAGCGATGCAGTGGTTCTGACGGTATTGCCAACAAGACTAGAGCCGTTTGCAGCGTTGCCCAAATTAAAAGTGCCAGCAGATCCGCCGACACTAGTGGGACTCCAACCAACGGGAGGAGCCAATTGTGCGTAGCCAGCTATACACGCCCCCGAAAACGCACATGCGGCCAGAATTACCAACGCCCGCAAATCAGCCATACAGCCCCCAGGACACCAATAAAGGCAGCATAAAACTCAGGTGTTGCCATCATTACCCCCGTCACCAACATGAAAGACAGTACGCGCAATGAACATCAAGCCATAAACGACGATCCAAACGCCGCCAACCATCCAGCCGAGCGCAATCCCATCAGAAGCCTGAAGCAAACCGCACGGCTGGGCATCGAATGTGCTCACCACTTCGATCAGCGGGCCACCAGAGACAGGACGAAGGCCATATGTGATAGAGGTTGGATTTATGGACCTTAACTCAACAACATGAGCCGATCCGCCTTGTTGCACGATGCCGCCAATCTGCGAGCTGGCGACTATCTGCGCGGCCTGAATCTGAGTCGGGTAGCAAGCAGCACCCACCTGAAAAGAAGGCATTACAAACTCCGCGACTTAATAAAGCGGTGAGCAAACAAAGCCACACGGGCGGATAGCACCGCTGCAGATACCCATGCGGCATTGACGCCCATATCAACCAGCAGCGGCACTATCAATTGCATTACAGCCCCTTGCGGATGAACTTGAATGCGTAGACGGCCACGATGGCCGCCAGCACGATGCCCGCGACCTTCAGCGCATCAGTCGACAGACTGCCCAGAGCCGTCGTGACCTCGGTCGGCAGTTCGGCATGGGCATTTCCCATGGCCACAACAGCCAGGGCGGGAACAGCAGCGACGCGAGCGCCGTACTTGCGGGCAACGGAAAAGGTTTCTTCGAACATATAAAACTCCATTTGAAAAGAGAAACGATGCTGCGAATCAGCACCAGCAAACCCCGCACGCGAGACTTGCGGAAACCGCTCACTAGCCCTTTTCCAGTTGGTAGCAACGGAACACGACAGCCTCACCGCCGCAGTGGTCATGCACAGCATCCACAGCCGCCTCAGGCGTCGCGAATGGCGTTGCGTTGATGACGAGCGGGGTGAAGTCCACACCGCCCTCACCATCAGCGCGCAGGAACATGTAGTCGTCAGTCGACTGCACGTAGTAGCGTGGTGAGATTTGCATACGTGTTCCCGGGAACGTAATGCGATCTCTAACGGCCAGTAGTTAGGTAGCTGCAGCCGACTTAGAGCCGCCTGCAACCGCCTTCGGGGTGAGCTTGTGCATGACGGTCTTCATGGTCTTGCCGTTGCTGACCATCTCCATTTCCACATCTGCCACGAAGGGGAAAGGAAGGTGCTTGTAGGCCTCGAATTCCGCGGCCGTGCCCAGGTTGAACTCGGTTGCAGATGCGCCCTTGGCGTTGCCCTTGGACGTGTCCAGGTCGATCAGGGCATAGACCTTGGTGCTGTCGTATGCCGTGCCGTTTTCGAGAGTGCCTTTGCTGGCCTTCATGCCCACGACCTGGATGGTTTGATTGAATCGCATGGTGTTTCCTTTGATCCGGCTTATTGCAAAAGACCCGCGCCGGCCGGTGCGGCGGGATTCATGAATTGGGTGAATTTGCTTAGAGCTTCAGTGACCCCGTGCGACATGGATTGCAGGCTCAGGCCGCGCAAGCTGCGAGGGACTTTCCGGTGAGCCTGATCAAGCACGATTCCGTGCAGCCAGTCCTCATCCGGCATGATTTTTGTGATCTGCGCAAGGCTTGGCGCGACGGTGCGAACGATCCAACGGACAAACTTGTCCGCTGATGCTTCACCCGCCTTAACGCTTGTTGGAATGACCGTTCCGGCATCCCGATCACAGAGCAATTTGAGAGCCTCATAGCCCCCTGCGTAGTACTCTGCCGCGTTGATGACAGCATCCCATGGGATGACCCGGCCAGCATTGCGAAGCTCCAGTTCAGCGCGCAGCCAGGACCCCGCGAAATTGCCGTACTGGTGATCTTTTTCGTAAAAGCGGGCAAGCTTTCCGGACTCGCGTTTTCCCACTTGGAATGTGCGGCTGTGACCGTGCAGCGGAATGTCATCGACGGTGCTACCGAGCTCCCACGCCCCATGCGTCGTGTACTTGGGCATGCGCTTGCGGTAGCTGAATTTGTGATCTTTGTAGAGGCCTACAACCTCTTCGATGGTCACTTCGCCAGCGAAAAAATCCTTAGCCGCATCGATGCGGGTGATGGTCGGCACCATGTCCGAAAAGTAGTCGTGGACGCGCTTTTCCCAGCCTGGACGGGCATGCGTACAGCCTTCGCCCTTGAGCGTGAAACAGATGGTTCCGCGCTGGCTTTCGCCGCCTGCGCTGACGCTGGCCACTTCGTGACCGTTTTCGTTGTCGACCGTATACGTGTGCTCGTAGTAGTCACGACCAGGACGCTCAATGCCCAGCTCGAAGCCGAGCAGGTTTGCGAATATCAGCGCGTAGTACTTGACTAGGTCACGGTCCTCAGACTCGCGCGGGATACGTTTCGTGTCCGGGATCAAATCGCGCTTAACGGTGAAGCGCAGGTAGTCAACAATGATGCCGTTTTGAGACTTGGCCTCAAGCTGGCGACGTTCGCACAGCAGCTTGACGCGACCGCCCTCGATGACGAGTTTTTCTTCGTTATTCATAACGCCCCGCGCCCTGAACTTTGTTTACCCCCGTGTTACTCGGGGGGGGTATGAAGACGTGCCGCTGCGGCCGCGGCGCCTGCGCTAAAGCTGCATGTCACCGCGGCCGCAGCGGCATCACCCAAGGCTCCCGCATCGCAATTTCCAGCGGCAAACGAGGCAGGGCGCATCCCTTCGGGACCGGGCTCTATTGCTGCGCAACCAAGCCCCTTCGGGTCTCGGCCCATTCGGGTAACGATCCCTTGCGCGGAAGAACGAGCAGCAACGCCGATAGCAACGGGTACGTGTTGCACAAAGGTTGACATGGGGGGTCTGCACCCCCATACCCCCAGCCCCGCAGAGCCGACACAAGGTCGGCATGCGGGTCCCCGGTTGTCTCCAGAACAGGGGGCGGCTTGAGTCAGCGCCTGATGAACAGCGCAAACAGTCATGCCGTGACCAGGACGGCAAGCGTGGAGATGAACGGTCATTGGCGCACCCCCTGCATAGCCTCGAGGCGGTAGAGCGCGGCCGTACTGCGGTCCGCATAGCGACCCGTGCGCGCGAACTGCGCGACCTGGGCAACGCAATCCTTGTATGCGCGCACTGACTGGACGTCAGCCTGCGCGATGCTTTTCGGAACAGGGCGCGAAATGGCAGCCTGAGCACGAATGCGCAGTTCCTGGCGGGATGCAATGAAATCGCTCATAGCGAAAACGCCGCCAAAAAGTCAACGGTCTGAAGAACCACACCGACACACACACACCAAATAGCCCAAAAGAAGACCCAGACCCAAGTAGGCATCATTGCAGCGCTCCATCACGGAGAGCGCCGTACAGACCCACCTGCTTCCAGTTGCGGTTGCATTCGGCGAAGCGAACCATGCTCTGCAGCAGCTCGTTTACCGAGCAGCCCAGCTCGGCAGCCGTCTCCCGAAGCTTGGCGATGATCTCGGGCTTGTCTGTGTAGTCAACGCGGGCCTTTGCAGCCCTGTACGCAGCCTTACGCGCCGCAGAGTCAGAATGCCTTGCAGCACGGCCCTTGCGCTTTTCGTTCCCGGTGCAGCCCTCATCGCTGCTCTGAGCCACCAGAGCCAGGACAGGCCTGGACACGACGGGGCTGCATTCAATCTCGGGGAAAACAAGCTGCGTAGCTGGCATGGGTGGCTCCATGGGTGGATAAAATCAACATTGAAATTTCATGTACATGAAAAATCTATGTAGACATGCTACAAGAGTAATTCTTGTAAGTCAACAACAAAAATTGTTGTATCCACGAGGAGCACTAGATGCCACTGATTGAGCTAATCGACAAAGCCGTAGCAGCAGCAGGAAGCCAAGTAAAACTGGCCGAAAAGATGGGGGTGAAGCAGCAGGAAGTCAGCTCATGGCGCACGGGAAAGCGCTACTGCACAACGCCTACACGGATTGAGCTGTGCAAGATCGCAGACTACGACCTCAAGGTCGCACTGGTCGAGCAAGTAATAGAGGGATTGGACGCTACTGACGAGGTCCAGGCCGATGCAGCGAAGATGCTGCGGGCCGTAGTGGATGCGTTCCCGAACGCTGGATACTGGCGGAGGCTGTGAGATTCGAACTCACGGACGGTTGCCCGTCGGCAGTTTTCAAGACTGCTGGTTTAAACCACTCACCCAAACCTCCGAAGCTGCGTATTCTAGCCGGGCTTATGCCGCTCCTGCCGGGGCCGGGGGCGTAAAAAAGGCGCCCCTGTGAAGGGGCGCCTTTTTTGGGTGCGGCGCGGATCAGCCGCGGGCAGCGATGGCCTGGGCTGCGGCCAGGGCCGTCATGTTGACCACGCGGCGCACGGTGGCGGAGGGGGTCAGCACATGGGCTGCGGCAGCGCCGCCCAGCAGGATGGGGCCGATGGTCGTGCCGTGGCCGCCCGTGGTCTTGAGCACGTTGAACAGGATGTTCGCGGCGTCCAGGTTGGGGCAGATCAGCACGTTGGCCTCGCCGTGCAGCGAGGACTCGAGCAGGGCGCGGTCGCGGATGGCTTCGGACAGGGCGGAGTCGCCGTGCATTTCGCCGTCGCATTCCACGTCGGGGTTGGCGGCGGCGAACAGGTCGCGCGCGGCGCGCATCTTCAGCGCCGAGGGGCGGCTGGACGAGCCGTAGTTGCTGTGCGACAGGAAGGCCACCTTGGGCGGCAGGCCGAAGCGGGCCACTTCCTCGGCCGCCAGGCGGGCGATGTCGGCCAGCTCGGTGGCGTTGGGCGCCTCGTTGATGTAGGTGTCGGCGATGAACAGCGTGCCGCTGTCCAGCATCACGGCGTTGACGGTGGCGAACTCGCCGGCGCCTTGCTTGAGGCCGAGCACGTCGCGCACATGGGCCAGGTGGCTGTCGAACTTGCCGACCAGGCCGCAGAGCATGGCGTCGGCATCGCCCAGGTGGACCATGAGCGCGGCGATCAGCGTGTTGGAGCGGCGCACGGCGGCCTTGGCCGTCTCGGGCGTGACGCCGTTGCGGCCCATCAGGCGGTGGTAGGTTTCCCAGTACTGGCGGAAGCGCGGATCGTCCTCGGGGTTGCAGATCTCCACGTCCTTGCCCAGCACCAGGCGCAGGCCGGCCTTGGCGATTCGGGCCTCGATCACGGCGGGGCGGCCGATCAGGATGGGCTTGGCCAGGCCGTCATCGACGGCGACCTGGGCGGCGCGCAGCACGCGCTCGTCTTCGCCTTCGGCATAGGCCACGCGCTGCTGGTTGGCCTTGGCAGCGGCGAACACCGGACGCATGAACATGCTGGTCTGGTAGACGAAGCGGGTCAGGCTCTCGCGGTAGGCGTCGTAGTCGGCGATGGGGCGGGTGGCGACGCCGGACTCTTCGGCAGCCTTGGCCACGGCCGGCGCGATGCGCAGGATCAGGCGGGTGTCGAAGGGCGTGGGGATCAGGTAGTCGGGGCCGAACTTCAGCTCCTTGCCCTGGTAGGCAGCGGCGACTTCATCGCTGACGTCCTGCTTGGCCAGTGCGGCGATTTCGCGCACGCAGGCCAGCTTCATGGCTTCGGTGATCTTGGTGGCGCCGCAGTCCAGCGCGCCACGGAAGATGTAGGGGAAGCACAGGACGTTGTTGACCTGGTTGGGGTAGTCCGAACGGCCCGTGGCCATGATGCAGTCCGGGCGCACGGCCTTGGCCAGCTCGGGGCGGATCTCGGGTTCGGGGTTGGCCAGGGCCAGGATGATGGGCTTGTCGGCCATGGTCTTGACCATGTCGGCAGTGAGCACGCCGGGAGCCGAGCAGCCCAGGAAGACGTCGGCGTCCTTGACGGCATCGGCCAGGGTGCGGGCGTCCGTCTTTTGCGCGTACTGGGCCTTGGAGGCGTCCAGGCCACCGGGGCGGCCTTCGTAGATCACGCCCTTGGAGTCGCACATGAAGACGTTTTCGCGCTTGACGCCCAGGCCCACCATCACGTTCACGCAGGCGATGGCAGCGGCGCCGGCGCCGGAGACGGCGATCTTGACGTTGCCGATCTGCTTGTCCACCAGCTCCAGCCCGTTGAGCAGGGCGGCGCTGGAGATGATGGCCGTGCCGTGCTGGTCGTCATGGAACACGGGGATGTTCATGCGCTTGGACAGCTCTTGCTCGATGTAGAAGCACTCGGGCGCCTTGATGTCCTCGAGGTTGATGCCGCCCAGCGTGGGTTCGAGCGAGGCGATGATCTCGATCAGCTTGTCCGGATCGCGCTCGGCCAGTTCGATGTCGAACACGTCGACGCCAGCGAACTTCTTGAACAGGCAGCCCTTGCCTTCCATCACCGGCTTGCCGGCCAGCGGGCCGATGTCACCCAGGCCCAGCACGGCCGTGCCGTTGGTGATGACGCCGACCAGGTTGCCGCGCGCCGTGTATTCGGCGGCCAGCGAGGGGTCGGCCTGGATGTCCAGGCAGGGGTAGGCCACGCCGGGCGAATAGGCCAGCGACAGGTCGCGCTGGTTGGACAAGGGCTTGGTGGGCGTGACGGAGATCTTGCCCTTGTTGGGGCTGCGATGGTATTCGCGGGCTGCGTCGCGCAGGGCTTGTTCAGCGTTGGACAGGTTTTGGGTCATACAGGAATTCTCTGCAAATGCTCTCGGAGCTTACCGGATAGCTACAGCCTATGAGGGTCAGGACAGTTTTGCCTCAGGGATTTCGACAACAAGCCCCCTGGCGCCTATGGACGGCAGGGGGCGCACAGCCCGGCGGGTAGGCCGGGCGATTGTTGGGCGTGCCCGCCAGGGCGGGCACTGTTTCATCAGTGGGCGTCTGCCTGGCGTGCGGCCTGGACGGCAGCAGAGGTGTCGCTGCTGGCTCCGTTGAAGAAAATGTTCAATGCCACCGCGGTAATCGAGGCCAGCAGGATACCGGATTCGATCAACGGATGAATGGCGTGGGGCATCCATTGGCGGAAATTCGGCGCCACCAGCGGAATCATGCCCACGCCGATGGACACGGCAACGATCATGGCGTTGTTGCGGTTGGTCTGGAAATCCACGTTGCTCAGGATGCGGATGCCGGTGGAGGCCACCATGCCGAACATCACCAGGCCCGCGCCGCCCAGCACCACGGTGGGCAGGGACTCGACCAGGGCGCCCATCTTGGGCAGCACGCCCAGCACGATCAGGATCACGCCGCCGGCCACGCAGACCCAGCGGCTCTTGACGCCGGTGACGGCGACCAGGCCCACGTTCTGCGAGAAGCTGGTGTAGGGGAAGGTGTTGAAGATGCCACCGATCAGCGTGCCCAGGCCGTCGGTGCGCAGGCCGCGCGTCAGCTCGTCCTGGCTGATCTTGCGATCGGTCATGTCGCCCAGGGCCAGGAACATGCCGGTGGACTCGATCATCACCACCACCATCACCAGACTCATGGTGAGGATGAGGATGGGGTCGAACACCGGCGTGGCGATCTCGAAGGGCAGCACCATCGTGAACCATTCGGCCTTGGCGACCTTGCTGAAGTCCATCAGGCCCATGGCCACGGACAGCACGCCGCCGATCAGGATGCCCATGAGCACCGAGACGTTGGCCAGGAAGCCCTTGGCAAAGCGCGCGATCAGCAGGATGGACAGCAGCACGATGGCCGAGATGCCCACGCCGGTCAGGTCGCCGTACTTGGGGTTGGGAATGGTGGGCACGACCGCGAAGCCCTTGGGCACGGGCGGCAGCGAGGAGCCCGGCGCGCCGGCCGTGGCCTGGGCGTCGGCCAGCCATTTCAGGTGCTCGGGGTTGGGCACGCTGGGCGCGGTGGGGCCGACGGGGTTGCCGAAGATCCAGTTCACGCCCACGCGCATCAGGCTGATGCCGATGACGGCAATGATGGTGCCGGTCACCACGGGCGGGAAAAAGCGCAGCATGCGGCTGATCAGCGGGGCGATGAGGATGGACACGATCCCCGCCCCGATCACCGAGCCGAAGATCAGCCCCGCCCCCGCCGAGCCGCCCGTGCTCTGCGCCATGGACACCATGGGCGCCACGCTGGCGAAGGTCACGCCCATCATCACGGGCAGCTTGATGCCGAACCACTGGGTGGCGCCCATGGCCTGGATCAGCGTGATCAGGCCGCAGCAAAACAGGTCGGCCGAGATCAGGTGGGCCACCTGCTCGGGCGGCAGGTTGAGTGCGCGGCCGACGATCAGGGGCACGGCCACGGCGCCCGCATACATCACGAGAACGTGCTGCAGGCCCAGCGCCGTGAGCTTGCCTGCGGGCAGCATCTCATCGACGGGATGAACGGAAGATTGCATGGGGATTTGTCTCCTCGGGATTTATGGGAACGGACGCCGGCGTGGCAGGGTTCGGCGCCAACATCCATACAAAAAGTGTATACAGATCATGGGAAATTTCTGCTCCCGGTAAACCCTGTTGCGGCAGTCGCGCCAACCCGTTTTGGTGCGCATCGCCTGCCAGGGCGGGAGTGCCATGGTGCATTGCAAGATGGATGCCAGCCGCCTGGCAAGCACCAGGCACCGTGCTGGTGCCTGGCGGCCGCTGTGGCGCGACTTGGGCGCGGCTTGGACGCGGCTCGTGCGCGGCTCTGGCGCACGGCATGGGCTGCGGTGGTGCATGCGCCCCGATGCGGTGCCCGGGCGCAAAAAAGCCCGGCGGCGCCGGGCTTGGGTGTCAGGCCTTGATGCGGGCCGTCAGATGGTCAGGCCGTGAGGTCGCACAGCATGCGCGCGATGACCTTGGTGGCGCGGCGCAGGTCCTCCAGCACCAGGCGCTCGTCGGCGCGCTTGGCGTGGGATTCCAGCACGGTGCGCGGGCCGGCGCCGTAGATCACGCCGGGAATGCCGCGCTCCACGTACAGGCGCACGTCGGTGTACAGCGGCGTGCCCACGGCCGGGGGCTTTTCGCCGAACACGGCTTCGCCATGGGCCTGGATGGCGTCCACCAGGGGCTTGTTGCCCGCCAGCGGCGTCATGGCATTGGCCAGCAGCAGGCGCTTGATGTCCACGCGCACGGCATCCTCGCCCGTGTAGCCGCCCTTGGCGTTGAAGTCGGCAATGGCCTGGGCGATGACGGCGCGGATGCTGGCCTCGACCTCGGCCGGGTTCTCCTCGGGGATCATGCGGCGGTCGATCTTGAGCACGACCTTGCCGGGCACCACGTTGGTGTTGGTGCCGCCTTCGATGCGGCCGATGTTCAGGTAGGGGTGCTTGATGCCCGGCACCTTGGAGGTCACCTGCTGGTACTTGGTGTTCTCGGCGTACAGCGCATTCATCAGCACCACGGCGGCCTGCAGCGCGTCCACGCCCGTGTGGGGCACGGCGGCGTGGGCCATCTTGCCCTGCACGGTCACTTCCATCTGCAGGCAGCCGTTGTGGGCGGTGACGACTTCGTAGCTGAAGCCGGCCGCGACCATCAGGTCGGGTTGGGTGAGGTTGTTGGCCAGCAGCCAGCCGGGGCCCAGGATGCCGCCGAATTCCTCGTCATAGGTGAAGTGCAGTTCCACCGCGCCCTTGGAGGGCCGGGCCACGGCTTCGAGCGCACGCACGGCGTAGGTGAAGGTGGCGAAGTCGCTCTTGCTCACGGCGGCGGCGCGGCCGTAGAGCTTGCCGTCCTCGATGGCGGCGCCATAGGGGTCCTGGGTCCAGCCTTCACCGGGCGGCACCACGTCGCCGTGGGCGTTCAGCGCGATGGTCAGGCCGCCGCCGGCGTCACCTGCGCTGCCGTAGGGGCGGCGCACGATCAGGTTGGTGATGGACTCCATGCCGTAGGCCTTGACGTCGGCCTCGGGCACGGTGTGCTTCTCGGCCTCGTAGCCCAGGGTCTTGAGCAGCTCGGCCGTGCGCTCGGCATGGGGGGCGTTGTTGCCGGGCGGGGTGTCGGTCGGAACCTGGACCAGGGCCTGCAGGAATTGCACCTCTTCATCGAAATGCTGGTCGATCCAGGCGTCCAGGGCGGCGTAGGTGGCTTGCTTGTCTTGGTTCATGTCGGTCATTGCTGCTCTTGGGCCAGCTGGTTCAGTACGTGGGAGAAGGCATCGACGGACAGTTGCATGTCGTCGGCGGTGGAGCTTTCCAGCGGGTTGTGGCTGATGCCGGCGTTCAGGCCGCGCACGAACAGCATGGCCTGGGGCATGATTTCGTGCAGCTTCATGGCGTCGTGGCCGGCGCCGCTGGGCATGCGGTACAGGGGCACGCCCAGGGCGTCCACGGCGGCTTCCCAGCGCTGCTGCCATTCGGGGGCGCTGGGGGCGGCGGCGGCCTTCATGGCCAGCTCGGTGCTGTAGCGCAGGCCACGGCGCTGGGCGATGGCCTCGATCTCGGCCAGGATGTCGGCCACCATGGCGTCGCGCTGCTCGTTGGTGGGCGCGCGCAGGTCCAGGCTGAACTGGCAGCGGCCGGGAACCACGTTCACCGAGCCGCTGGGCACATTGAGCTGGCCCATGGTGGCCACCGAGGTGCCGTCGCGCGCGGCGCGCTTTTCGATGTACAGCGCCAACTCGGCCACGCCGCAGGCGGCATCGCGGCGGCGGTCCATGGGCGTGGTGCCGGCGTGGCTGGCCATGCCGATCATCTCGCAGATGTAGCGCGCGCTGCCGTTGATGGAGGTGACGATGCCCAGCGGGATGTCCAGTTCGTTGAGCACCGGGCCCTGTTCGATGTGCACTTCGATGAAGCCCAGGTAGCGGGCCGGATCGCGCTGCAGCTTGGGGATGTCGTCAATGCACAGGCCGGCATGCTGCATGGCCTCGCGCAGGGTGATGCCGTCGGCATCCTTTTGCTCCAGCCATTCCTGCCTGAAGTCGCCGATCAGTGCGCCCGAGCCCAGGAAGGTGGCCTTGTAGCGCTGGCCTTCTTCTTCGGAAAAGCCCACGACCTCGATGTGGAACGGCAGGCGCTTGCCCTGGCGGTGCAGCTCGCGCACGCAGGCCATGGGCACGAAGATGCCCAGGCGGCCGTCGTACTTGCCGCCGTTGCGCACGGTGTCGTAGTGGCTGCCGGTCAGCAGGGTCCTGGCATCGTCGGTGGCTGCCTTGTAGCGGCCCACGACGTTGCCTACGGCGTCGATCTCGACCTCGTCGAAGCCGCAGTCGCGCATCCAGTGGCTGATGCGCTGGGCGCAGGCGCGGTGGGCATCGGTCAGGTAGGTGACGGTGAGCTGGCCCTTTTCGGCATATCCCGGGTCGCTGTGCTGGGCCAGCTTTTCCTGCCAGTCCCAGACATCGTTGCCCAGCTCGGGCGTGTAGCCGAACTTGTCGTTCAGGCGGATCTCGGCAATGCGGTGGATGTTGCGTAGCGCCTCGCCCAGCTCGAAGTCGGGGTGGTTGTGCAGGCGGCGCTCGAAGGTCTCGATGATCTCGGCCTTGGCCAGGCCCGCGCCGCGCGGACCGCGCACGGCCAGGATGAAGGGAAAGCCGAAGCGCTTGCCGTATTCGGCGTTGAGCTTGCGGATGTGCTCCAGCTCCTCGGGCGTGCAGCGCGTCAGGCCGGCCTTGTTCTGCTCGTTGGTGGATTCGGCCGTGAGCGTGTTGGTCTCCATGGCCTTGCCGGCCAGCTCCGGGTGGGCGCGGATCAGGTCGAGCTTGGCCTGCACCGGCGCCTTGTCCAGCACCTGGGCCATGGCGTACTTGATCTGTGCCAGCGAGCGGAAGGGGCGCTGGGCCAGCGCGGCCTCGGCAATCCAGGGCGAGTGTTCGTAGAGGCCGTCCAGCAGACTGGCGGCGGTGGCCAGGTCGGCGGCGTTGAGTTGTTCCAGCGTCAGAGCCATGCTGCGTTATTCCTTGTCGGGATGGTGGTGCGCCCAGTGGCGCGCGAGGTCGATGCGGCGGCAGACCCAGACCTTGTCGTGCCGCTGGATGTGGTCCAGAAAGCGCTGCAGTGCCGTGATGCGGCCGGGGCGGCCCAGCAGGCGGCAGTGCATGCCAATGCTCATCATCTTGGGGGAGTCATCGCCGGCCGGATCGCCCTCGGCGTAGAGGGCGTCGAACGTGTCCTTCAGGTATTGGAAGAACGGGTCGGCGTGCGAGTAGCCCTGGGGCAGGGCGAAGCGCATGTCGTTGCAGTCCAGCGTGTAGGGCACGATGAGCTGGCTGCGGGTGCTGCCGTCGCTCCTGCCGACCTTCATCCAGAAGGGCAGGTCGTCGCCGTAGTAGTCGCTGTCGTAGGCGAAGCGGCCGTCGTCGGCCACCAGGCGGTGGGTGTTGGGGCTGTCGCGGCCCGTGTACCAGCCCAGGCCGTGGTCGCCATCGTGGCCGTACAGCTCGCCGAAGATCTCCATGCACTGGCGCATGTGCTCGCGCTCGATCTCGGCGGGAATGTTCTGGTAGTGGATCCACTTGAGGCCGTGGCAGGCCACTTCATGGCCCAGCTCGTCGAAGGCCTGGGCCAGCTCGCGGTGCTTTTGCAGGGCCGTGGCCACGCCGAACACGGTCAGCGGCAGGCCGCGCTTCTCGAACTCGCGCAGGATGCGCCAGACGCCTGCGCGCGAGCCGTATTCATAGATGCCTTCCATGCTCATGTGGCGCTCGGGGTAGGCGGCCGGGTTGAACATTTCGGACAGGAACTGCTCGCTGGCGGCGTCGCCGTGCAGCACGCAGTTCTCGCCGCCCTCTTCATAGTTGAGGACGAACTGCACGGCCACGCGGGCCTGGCCTGGCCAGCGGGCGTGGGGGGGCGTGCGACCGTAGCCGATCAGGTCGCGGGGATAGGGGGCAGTGGCGTCGTAGGTCATGCGGATACGGAGGAAAGGGCCATCGAAAGATCGCTGGTCGGCATGTCGCGGTCGAAGGTCAGGCCGGCTTCCACGTGGTCCAGGTGCTGCTGCATGAGCTGCACGGCGTGGTCGGCGTCGCCGCCGGCCAGGGCCGTGACGATTTCGGCATGCTCGTCATGGGAATGCTCGGCGGCCGTGCTGGACTGGTACATCAGCGTGATCAGCGCGCAGCGCGAGATCAGCTCGCCCAGCAGCTGGGCCAGCACCTCGTTGCCCATGAGCTCGGCCATGCGCACGTGGAAGTCGCCCAGCAGCTCGGTACGCTGGCCGACATCGTTGCCGTCCATGGCCTTTTTCTCGGCCGCCACGTGCTGCCGCAGCGCGCGGATCTTGGCCGGCGTGCTCTGGGCGATGAAGGCGCGCACCATCTCGGCTTCGAGCATGCGGCGCACGGCGAAGACCTGGCGCGCCTCGTCCACCGAGGGCGTGGCCACGAAGGCCCCGCGCGCGGGTTCGAGCCGGATCAGGCGGTTTTGCGACAGCTGGAACAGCGCCTGGCGCACCAGGGTGCGCGAGACGCCGAAATGGTCTGCCAATTTCTGCTCGGCCAGCTTGGTGCCGGGCAGAAGACGGTGTTCGACGATGGCCCGGGTCAGGCTCTCGACAATGAAACTGGTGGTGGAAGTCTCCATTCAGCCATCATAGCGGCTGGTCACAAGAGTTGTATACAGTTTCTGTCTACTGCTTATTGGCGTTTCCCCGCATACGGCATCCCTTTTCAGAAACCGGGCGCGGCCGTATCGAAGTGCCGTGCCAGGTGCTCCACAAAGCGCTGCACGCGCTGGGTTGCCGCATGCCGCTGCGGATAGACCACGTGGATGTCGGCCGGCGCCGTGGCATGGTCGGCCAGCACCTGCACCAGGCGGCCGCTGCGCAGGTAGCGGGCGACATCCCATTCGGCGCGCATGACGATGCCCAGGCCGGCCAGGGCCCAGCCCACGGCGATCTCGCCATCGTTGGTGCTCAGGCTGTCGCGCAGGCGGATGGCCTCGGTCTTGCGGCCGGGGCCGTTGTGGGTGAAGCGCCAGACGCCGTGGGTGTCGTCGCCCTGGCGGATGTCGATGCAGTCGTGCTGCATCAGCTCGCGCGGGGTGGCCGGCGTGCCGCGCCGTGCCAGGTAGGCGGCAGACGCGCACAGCAGCCGCCGGTTGGGCGCCAGGCGCCGCGCGATGACGCGCGCGTCCGGCGGCTCGCCAAAGCGTATGCACAGGTCGAAGCTGTCATCGACCAGGGGCGGCGGCGAGGCCGACAGCTGCAGCTGCACCTGGATCTGCGGGTGCCTGCGCACGAAGCTGGCGATCAGCGGCGCGATATGGCTGCGCCCGAATCCCAGCGTGGCATTGATGCGCAGCAGGCCCTGCGGCTGCCCGGGCATGCCGGCCACGGCCTGCTCCATGGCGGCAATGTCGTCCAGGATGCGCCGCGCATGGGCCAGGTAGGTCTGGCCCTCATCGGTCAGGCCCAGGCGCCGCGTCGTGCGGCTGACCAGTTGCACGCCCAGCCGCGCCTCCATCTGGGACAGGCGCTTGCTGGCCGCCGGCGTGGTGATGCCCAGCTCGCGGGCCGTGGCCGACAGGCTGGCGCTGCGGGCCAGCAGGCAGAAGAAGGCCATCTCCGATGGCGCTGAAACGGGTGTGCTCATTGTTGAATCAAAGTGAACGATGCCATCACTCTAGAGGCGCGCGCGGCGTTGTTCCATCGATAGATTCACGGACAAGGCCATGGATCCGCATGGCGCTTCATCCACCGCAAGCCAAGGAGCCCTCATGACAAAGACATACCGCATCGCCTGCATTCCCGGCGATGGCATCGGCAAGGAAGTGGTGCCCGCAGGGCAGGAGGTGCTGCAGGCGCTGGCCGAAACCCAGCCCGGCCTGGGCTTTGCCTTCACCAGTTTCGGCTGGGGCGGCGACTGGTACCGCGCGCACGGCGAGATGATGCCGGCCGACGGGCTGGACGCGCTGCGCGGCCAGGACGCCATCCTGTTCGGCTCGGCCGGCGACCCGCACATTCCCGACCATGTCACGCTGTGGGGCCTGCGCCTGAAGATCTGCCAGGGGTTCGATCAGTACGCCAATGTGCGGCCAACGCGCATCCTGCCCGGCATCGATGCGCCGCTCAAGCGCTGCGCGCGAGAGGATCTGGACTGGGTCATCGTGCGCGAGAACTCCGAAGGCGAATACGCGGGCGTGGGCGGCCGCGCTCACCAGGGCCATCCCATCGAGGTGGCCACCGACGTGAGCATGATGACCCGTGCGGGCGTGGAGCGCATCATGCGCTTTGCCTTCCGCCTGGCGCAGTCGCGGCCGCGCAAGCTGCTGACGGTGATCACCAAGTCCAACGCCCAGCGCCACGCCATGGTGATGTGGGACGAGATTGCGGTGCAGGTGGCCGCCGAGTTCCCCGACGTGCGCTGGGACAAGGAGCTGGTGGACGCGGCCACGGCGCGCATGGTCAACCGCCCCGCCTCGCTGGACACCCTGGTCGCCACCAACCTGCATGCCGACATCCTCAGCGACCTGGCGGCCGCGCTGGCCGGCAGCCTGGGCATTGCGCCCACGGGCAACATCGATCCGGAGCGCCGCTACCCCAGCATGTTCGAGCCCATCCACGGATCGGCCTTCGACATCATGGGCCAGGGCCTGGCCAACCCCGTGGGCACGTTCTGGAGCTGCGTGATGCTGCTGGAGCACCTGGGCGAGCACCGCGCCGCGCAGCGGCTGATGCAGGCCGTGGAGCAGGTGACGGCCGATGCCTCGCTGCACACGCGCGACCTGGGCGGCAAGGCCACCACGCGCCAGGTCACCGACGCGGTCTGCGCACGGCTGCGCGCGCAGTCCGCCGAGGTCCAGGCCGTGCCCGTGCCTGCCTGAGCGCGCGCTGCATGGTCCGACAACCCCCAAAAGAACAGACAGGAGACAAGCCATGAACCGCATCACCAGGGTTGCCGCCGCGTGCGCGCTGGCCGCCGCCATTCCTGCCACCATCCCAGCTGCCTGGGCCCAGGCCTGGCCGGCGCGCCCCGTCAACCTCATCGTGCCGTTTCCCGCAGGCGGCACCACAGACGTGCTGGCACGTGCGCTGGGCCAGGAGCTGTCCAAGAGTCTGGGCCAGCCCGTGGTCGTGGAAAACCGCCCCGGCGCGGGCGCCACCCTGGGCGCCGACCATGTGGCCAAGGCGAAACCTGACGGCTACACCCTGCTCATGGGCGCCGTGCACCACACCATTGCCACCAGCGTCTACCGCAGGCTGGGCTATGACTTCCAGAAGGACCTGGCGCCCATCACCGTGGTGGCCGTGGTCCCCAATGTGCTGGTGGTCAATCCGCAGGTGCCCGCCAAAACCGTGCAGGAGCTGCTGGCCCAGGCCCGCGCCCAGCCCGGCAAGCTGGCCTATGGCTCCAATGGCGCGGGCACGGGCCAGCACCTGATCGGCGCGCAGTTCGAGTCCATGGGCGGCGTGCAGCTGCTGCACGTGCCCTACAAGGGCAGCGGCCCGCTGACCACGGACCTGCTGGGCGGGCAGATTGCCATGTCCTTCGATACCGTCACGCCTGTGCTGCCCCACATCAAGGCCGGCAAGCTGCGCGCGCTGGCCGTGACTACGGCCCGGCGCTCGGTGGCCCTGCCCGATGTGCCCACGCTGGACGAGGCCGGGCTCAAGGGCTTCGACATGGGCACCTGGTTCGGCGTGCTGGCACCGGCCGCCACGCCCCGCGAGGTACTGGCGCGGCTGGGCGCGGACATGAACCGCATCATCGAGTCCCCGCAGTTCCGCAGGAAGATGGAAGAGATAGGCGCCGAGCCCATCGGCGGATCGCCCGAGCAGATGGCGCGCCAGATTCGCGACGACACCGACCGCTTCGCCAGGCTGGTCAAGGACGCCAAGGTGGCCCTGGATTGAGTTGAGTTGGCACGAGGAACGAGGCCGGGCGAATCAGTTGTGACTTGACCGCATGCCACCGCCGGTGCAGGAAATTCCATAATGCCCGGCGGAGACAACACACCATGACCAGCACCACGGACCTGCACCTCACCGATCCCCAAGCCTTTCTGCTCGACCTCTACCGCGCTGCGGTCAAGGATGCGCAGCCCTTGTACAGCATGGCCCAATGCCTGCCAAAGCCTCCCAAGGGCCGCACCCTGGTGCTGGGCGCGGGCAAGGCCGGCGGCTCCATGGCCCAGGCGCTGGAGGCGCTGTGGCCAGCGGACGCGCCGCTGTCCGGCCTCGTGGTCACGCGCTACCACCACATCCCGCCGCGCCCCGAAGGCCTGGCGCAGCGCATCGAAGTGGTCGAGGCCGCCCACCCCGTGCCCGATGCGGCAGGCCTGGCCGCCGCCGAACGCATCCTCGCGCTGACCGAAGGGCTGACCGAGGACGACCTCGTGCTGTGCCTGATCTCGGGCGGCGGCTCGGCCCTGCTGACCCTGCCGGCCGAAGGCATAGACCTGGAGGAAAAGCAGCGCATCAACCGCGCCCTGCTGGAAAGCGGCGCCGCCATCAGCGAGATGAACTGCGTGCGCAAGCACCTGTCGCGCATCAAGGGCGGGCGCCTGGGCGCGGCCTGCGCGCCTGCGCGCGTGGTCACGCTGACCATCAGCGACGTGCCAGGGGACGACCCCTCCATCATCGCCAGCGGCCCCACCGTGCCCGATGCCAGCAGTTGCGCCGACGCGCTGGCCATCCTCGCGCGCTACCGCATCGACGTGCCCGAATCCGTGCGCCGCGCGCTGGAGGCAGGCGAGCTGGAAACCCCCAAGCCCGGCGACGCGCGCTTCGACGGCCACGAGGTCCACATGATCGCCACGCCCCAGCACTCGCTGGAGGCGGCCGCACGCGTGGCCGAGGCGGCGGGCCTGCGCACCCACGTGCTGTCCGACGAGATCGAGGGCGAATCGCGCGAAGTCGCCAAGGTCCACGCCGCCCTGGCGCGCGCCGTGGCCCGCCACGGCCAGCCGTTTGCAAAGCCCTGCGTGATCCTGTCCGGCGGCGAGACCACGGTCACCATCCGGCAGCGCCCGGCCGGCACGCCCAAGGGGCGCGGCGGCCGCGCGGGCGAGTTCTGCATGGGGCTGGCCCAGGCCCTGCAGGGGCAGGAGAAGGTCTGGGCGCTGGCGGCCGATACCGATGGCATCGATGGCGTGGAGGACAACGCGGGCGCGCGCGTGTCACCGGATACGTTGGCGCGGGCCCAGGCCCAGGGAATGCGGATTGCCGAGTACCTGGACCGCAATGATGCGTATGGGTTCTTTGATGCGTTGGGGGATCTGGTGGTGACCGGGCCTACGCATACCAACGTGAATGACTTCCGGGCGATTCTGGTTCTCTAGGTTTTTGCTCCTGCCGGGTGGTTGTTTTTCGAGGCCGGGGCGTGCGCCCGGCCACTTGTTTCAGGCTCGCCTGTTTCAGGCGCTCACGCCCCGCGCGGCAGCGTCTCCCACCATTCGGCATCGAACCGCCCCTGCAGGAAGGCGATGAAGGACTGCACCTTCTGCGGCACCAGGCGCGGCGAGGGGTAGACGGCGTGGATTTCCTGCTCGGGCAGGCGGCAGGTCTTGAGGACTTCGACCACGCGGCCGGCTTCCAGGGAGTCATGGGCCACGTAGCGGGGCAGGGCGGCGATGCCCATGTGCGAGCGTGAGGCCGCCAGCAGGGCCGAGAGGTTGTTGGAGCGCAGCCGGCCCGTGACCGCCACCGAGACCGGTTCTCCGCTGGCGTTGCGCAGGCGCCAGATGTCGTTGCCCTGCACGCTGCTGTAGATCAGCGTGGCATGTTCCTTGAGGTCGGAGGGGCGGCGCGGCGTGCCGCGCTTGCGCAGGTAGGTGGGCGAGGCCACCAGCACCCAGGGGTTCACGCCCAGCGTGCGTGCGCCCAGGCTGGAGTCGGCCAGCTTGCCCAGGCGCAGGGCCACGTCGATGCCGTTGGCCACCAGGTCGGTGTAGCGGTCCTCGAAGCTCAGGTCGACCTGCACCTGGGGGTTGTGCGCCATGAATTCCAGCGCCAGCGGTATCAGCACGCGCCGGCCAAAGGCCACCGAGCTGCCAATGCGCAGCTGGCCCTGCACCTGGGTCTGGCGCACCTGGACCACCTTGTCGGCCTCGGCCACGTCGTTGACGATGGTCTTGCACTTCTCGTAGTACAGCGCACCCGCTTCGGTCAGGCTCACGCCGCGCGTGTTGCGGTTGAGCAGGCGCACCTTCAGGCGCGCTTCCATGGCTGCGATCTGCTTGGTGACCGTGGGCTGGGTGGTGGCGAATTCGTGCGCGACCTTGGTGAAGCTGCTGGTCTCCACCACGCGCACGAACATGTGCATGGCATCGAGTCTGTCCATGGCGCTGTCTCCTTTTTCATTGGTAGTTATTCCTGCACGGAATAAATTTTATGGTCTGCGCAGGCGTTCCGCCAATCGGCCTGTCTGCCTAGAGTTGACTCCAATTTGAAGGAGACCTCCCATGGCAAAAATGAAAGCAATCGAAGCCGCAGTCCGCGTGCTGGAAAAAGAAGGCGTGACCGTCGCATTCGGCGTTCCCGGTGCCGCCATCAACCCGCTGTACGCAGCGCTCAAGGACCATGGCGGCATCGGCCATATCCTGGCGCGCCACGTCGAAGGCGCAAGCCACATGGCCGAGGGCTACACCCGCGCCGTGGCCGGCAACATCGGCGTGTGCATCGGCACCAGCGGCCCGGCCGGCACGGACATGATCACGGGCCTGTACTCGGCCAGCGCGGATTCGATTCCGATTCTCTGCATCACGGGCCAGGCGCCGCGCTCGCGTCTGCACAAGGAAGATTTCCAGGCCGTGGACATTGCCTCCATCGCCAAGACCGTGACCAAGTGGGCCACCACGGTGCTGGAGCCGGCCCAGGTGCCGCGCGCCTTCCAGCAGGCCTTCCACCTGATGCGCTCGGGCCGTCCCGGCCCCGTGCTGATCGACCTGCCCATCGACGTGCAGCTGGCCGAGATCGAGTTCGACATCGACACCTACGAGCCCCTGCCGGTCTACAAGCCGGCTGCCACGCGCAAGCAGGTGGAAAAGGCCATCGCCATGCTCAACGAGTCCGAGCGTCCGCTGCTGGTCTCGGGCGGCGGCGTGATCAACGCCGATGCGTCCGAGCTGCTGGTGGAGTTCGCCGAGCTGCTGGACGTGCCCGTGATTCCCACCCTGATGGGCTGGGGCACCATCCCTGACGACCACCGCCTGATGGCCGGCATGTGCGGCCTGCAGACAAGCCACCGCTACGGCAATGCCACCATGCTGGCCTCCGACTTCGTGCTGGGCATTGGCAACCGCTGGGCCAACCGCCACACGGGCTCGGTCGAGGTCTACACCAAGGGCCGCAAGTTCGTGCACGTGGACATCGAGCCCACGCAGATCGGCCGCGTGTTCGCGCCCGACTACGGCATCGTCTCGGATGCGGGCGCTGCGCTCAAGCTCTTCGTGGAGGTGGCGCGCGAGTGGAAGGCGGCTGGCCGCCTGAAGGACCGCAGCGGCTGGGTGGCCGAATGCCAGGCCCGCAAGAACAATGTGGAGTACCTGCGCAAGACCAATTTCGACAACGTGCCCATGAAGCCGCAGCGCGTCTACCAGTGCATGAACCGCAGCCTGGACAAGGACACCTGCTACGTCTCCACCATCGGCCTGTCGCAGATTGCCGGCGCGCAGTTCCTGCATGTCTACAAGCCGCGCAACTGGATCAACTGCGGCCAGGCCGGCCCGCTGGGCTGGACCGTGCCGGCCGCCCTGGGCGTGCGCGTGGCCGACCCGGCCCGCAAGATCGTGGCGCTGTCGGGCGACTATGACTTCCAGTTCATGATCGAGGAACTGGCCGTGGGTGCGCAGTTCAAGCTGCCCTACATCCATGTGCTGGTCAACAACAGCTACCTGGGCCTGATCCGCCAGGCGCAGCGCGCCTTCTCCATCGACTACTGCGTGCAACTGGCCTTCGACAACATCAATGTCGATGACAAGGAAGAGTCCAAGGGCTACGGCGTGGACCACGTCAAGGTGGTCGAGGGCCTGGGCTGCAAGGCCATCCGCGTGCACCGTCCCGAGGACTTCGCGCCCGCCATGCAACAGGCCGAGGCCTGGATGGCAGAGCACCGCACGCCGGTCGTCGTCGAGGTCATCCTGGAGCGCGTGACCAACATCTCCATGGGCGCCGAGATCGACAACGTGATCGAGTTCGAGGACCTGGCCGCAGCGCCTGCCGACGTGCCCAGCGCGCTTGCACTGCTGGATTGACCGGCCCGCCACGGCACATCGCACGGCATTGCACTGCACTGCTTTTTCTATCGGCGGGGCACCCTGCGTGCCCTGCCGCTCCCAACCCACCAAACGACTACCGGAGACTTCTGACATGCCCCGTTTTGCTGCCAACCTCAGCATGCTGTTCACCGAGGTGCCCTTCCTCGACCGCTTCGAGCGCGCGGCGCGCGCCGGCTTCGAGGCCGTGGAATTCCTGTTTCCCTACGCCCATACGGTCGAAGAGATCAAGGAGCGCGTGGACGCCCACGGCCTGCAGATCGTGCTGCACAACCTGCCGGCCGGCGACTGGGATGCGGGCGAGCGCGGCATTGCCTGCCACCCCGACCGCGTGGACGAGTTCCGCGCCGGCGTGGCCAAGGCCGTGACCTATGGCCATGCGCTGGGCGTGCCCCAGCTCAACTGCCTGGCCGGCAAGGCGCCTGCCGGTGCCGATGCCGCGCTGCTGCGCCGCACCTTCGTGGACAACCTGCGCTTTGCCGCATCGGCGCTGAGCGCGGCCAATCTGCGCCTGCTGATCGAGCCCATCAACCCCTTCGACATTCCCGGCTTCTACCTGAACCGCACGGACGAGGCCCTGTCCATCCTCGACGAGGTGGGCGCGCCCAACGCCTTCGTGCAGTACGACATCTACCACGCGCAGCGCACCGAGGGCGAACTGGCGGCCACGCTGCAAAAGCACCTGGCGCGCATCGGCCATGTGCAGCTGGCCGACAACCCGGGCCGCAACGAGCCGGGCACGGGCGAGATCAACTACCCCTTCCTGTTCGCGCACCTGGACCGCATCGGCTACCAGGGCTGGGTGGGCTGCGAGTACAAGCCCGCGCGCGATACCGAATCGGGCCTGGGCTGGCTGGACGCCCACACCAGCGTGCGCGCGGCAGTCGCCGCCTGAGCGCCGCCAAAGTTTTTTCAGCTTTTCAAAAACGACAAGGAGTACACAGCATGAATGCATCCTCTCTCAAGCTTGGTTTCGTGGGCCTGGGCATCATGGGCGCGCCCATGGCGGGCCACCTTCTGACGGCCGGCCACCAGCTGTTCGTGAACACCCTGGGCAAGATCCCCGCGCAGATCGCCGAGAGCAGCGCCACCCAGTGCACCACGGCGCGCGGCGTGGCCGAGCGGGCCGACATCATCTTCCTGATGCTGCCCGACACGCCCGATGTCGAGAAGGTGCTGTTCGGCGAGGACGGCGTGGCCGCCGGCCTCAAGGGCAGCAGCGGCAAGGTGGTGGTGGACATGAGCTCCATCTCGCCCGTGGCCACCAAGGACTTCGCTCGCCGCATCGAGGCCATCGGCGCCCAGTACCTGGATGCGCCGGTCTCCGGCGGCGAGGTGGGCGCCAAGAACGCCACCCTGTCCATCATGGTCGGCGGCCCCGAGGACGTGTTCGCGCGCGTCAAGCCGCTGTTCGAGCGCATGGGCAAGAACATCACCCTGGTGGGCGGCAATGGCGACGGCCAGACCGCCAAGGTGGCCAACCAGATCATCGTGGCGCTGAACATCGAGGCCGTGGCCGAGGCCCTGCTGTTCGCGTCGCGCGCCGGTGCCGACCCGGCCCGCGTGCGCGAGGCGCTGCTGGGCGGCTTTGCCTCGTCCAAGATCCTGGAAGTGCATGCCGAGCGCATGATCAAGCGCACGTTCGACCCGGGCTTCCGCATCTCGCTGCACCAGAAGGACCTGAACCTTGCCCTGAGCAGCGCGCGCCAGCTCGGTGTGTCCCTGCCCAATACCGCCCAGGCGCAGGAGCTGTTCAACAGCTGCGTGGCCCACGGCGGCGCGAACTGGGACCACTCGGGCATGGTGCGTGCGCTGGAGATCCAGGCCAACTTCGAAGTGGGCCAGAAGGTCCAGGCCTGATGGCCGGCCTTTGAGACAACGATTGGTGGGAGGGCGGCCTTGCGCCGCCCTGTTGTGAAAAGCCGCGCTCGGCAACGGGCGCGGCTTTTTCTTGCTTCAATAGCCCAGTGTCTGCCCGTCGGGGTTGCGCGGGTCGGAGGCGCCGTAGAGCATGCCGTCGCGCAGCTCGATGGTCTGGGTGCGGCCCATCGACGCCTTCACGGCAACGTTGTGGCCGCGCGACTTGAGCAGGGCCACGGTGTCGGGGCTGATGCCCTTTTCCACGCGCAGCTCATCGGGCGTCCACTGGTGGTGAAAGCGCGGCGTGGCGGCGGCCTCGGCCGGGTTCATGCCGAAGTCGATGGTGTTGACCACGGTCTGCAGCACGGTGGTGATGATGCGCGCGCCGCCGGGGCTGCCGGTGACCAGCACGGGCTTGCCGCCCTTGAGCACCATGGTCGGCGTCATCGACGACAGCGGGCGCTTGCCTGCGGCCACCGCATTGGCATCGCCGCCGACCAGCCCATACGCGTTGGCCACTCCGGGCTTGGCCGAGAAATCGTCCATCTCGTTGTTGAGCAGGATGCCCGTGCCCTTGGCCACGATGCCGCTGCCGAAGTTGGTGTTCAGCGTATAGGTCACGGCCACGGCGTTGCCCGCCTTGTCCACCACCGAGTAGTGCGTGGTCTGGTCGCTCTCGTAGGGCTGGGGCTTGCCGGGCCGGATGTCCTTGCCGGCGCGCGCCTGGTAGGGGTCGATGCCGGCGGCCAGTGCCTCGGCATAGCGCTTGGAGGTCAGGCCCTTGAGCGGCACGGTCACGAAGTCGGGATCACCCAGGTATTCGGCACGGTCGGCATAGGCCAGCTTCATGCTTTCCGCCATGTAGTGGATGCTCTGCGCGCTGTTGACGCCCCACTGGTTCATGGGCCAGCGTTCCATCATGTTGAGGATCTGGATCAGGTGGGCGCCGCCGGAGGACGGAGGCGGCATGGTCACGATCTCGTAGCCGCGGTAGGTGCCGCGCAGTGGCTCGCGCTCGGCGACCTTGTAACTCTTGAGGTCCTGCAGCGAGAGGGCGCCTGCATGCGGCGCCATCTCGGCCGCGATCTTGCGGGCGATGGAGCCTTCGTAGAACACCTTGGAGCCCTGCTGGCCGATCAGGCGCAGCGACTGCGCCAGGTCCTTTTGCACCAGGCGGTCGCCGCGCTTGAGGGGCTCGCCGTTGCGCCAGAAGATGGCCTGGGTGGCGGGCCACTGGCCCATGTTCTTCTTTTCCTGCTCCAGGATCTTGGCCAGGGTCTCGCTGACCGTAAAGCCCTTGTCGGCCAGCTTTGCGGCCGGCGCAATCACCGTGGACAAGGGCAGCGATCCCCATTTCTTCAGCGCATGCTCCATGCCGGCCACGGTGCCGGGCACGCCCACGGCGTAGTGGGTGTAGAGCGATTTGCCGTCGATGACCTTGCCATCCGCACCCACGTACATGTCGCGCGTGGCCTTGGAGGGCGCGACCTCGCGGAAGTCCAGCGCAATGTTCTTGCCGCTCTTGGCGTCATGCACCACCATGAAGCCGCCGCCGCCGATGTTGCCTGCGTTGGGCAGGGCCACGGCCAGCGCAAAGCCCATGGCCACGGCGGCGTCCACCGCATTGCCGCCGGACTTCAGGATCTGCAGGCCGATGCGCGAGGCCAGCTCCTGCTCGCTGGCCACCATGCCGCTCCTGCCCACGACGGGATGGAACACATCCATGTCGAAGTCATAGGCGGCGCTGGCGGCCTGGGCCGCGCTGCTCTGCGTGATGGGCGCCGCTGCCGGGGCAGGCGCTGCGGCCACGGGTGCTGGCGCCGCCGAAGCCGCGGGCGGCTGCGTGCTGCTGCAGGCGGCCAGGCTGGCAATGGCCAGCGCCAGGCTGGTTGCAAGCAAGGGGGAGCGAAGTTGCATCGGTATCTCCTTGGCAGATGAAACTGTGGAACAGTGGAAAAAGAGCGCGCGTCCTGTGCCGCCCTGTACGCCCTGGCCGCAGGGTCCTGCGGCCGGGGCGGCGGCGGACCACAGTGTAGAAGCATGGCGTCGGCAGGCTTCCCGCGCGCGGGCCCGGGCGCCGAAAGTGCGGGTATCTGCCTAGGTGTCGGCCGTGCAACGCCCTTCAAGGGCGTACAAAAACTGTATACACTTTGCGAATGCAGGGCAGGGCCGCGAGTGCTGTCGCGCGCCGCGCTCCGTGCATTGACCAACCAATGACAACCGGGCGGGCCAGCTCCCGCCGCACAGGAGATTTCCATGGGCCTGAGCACCCACGTCCTCGACACCATGAATGGCTGCCCTGCAGCCGGCATGGCTGTCGCGCTGTATTCCACCGATGGCGACCAGGCCACGCTGATCAAGAGCCTGGTGCTCAACCACGACGGCCGCACCGATGCGCCGCTGTTCGACAACAACAGCCTCAGGACCGGCACCTACCGCCTGACCTTCGACGTGGCGGCCTACTTCAAGGCCCGTGGCGTGCAACTGCCCGAGCCCAACTTCCTCAACAAGGTGAGCCTGGACTTCGGCGTGGCCCATGCCGACCAGCATTACCATGTGCCCCTGCTGGTCAGCCCCTGGAGCTATTCCACGTACCGGGGCTCCTGAGCCCTGGACTGCAGGCGCAGGCTGTCGGGGGATGGCCTGGAGTGAAACCTGAAATGACGAACGGCCCGCATTGCGGGCCGTTGCTTTTGGGGCTCCAGCAAGCGTGCGGGCTACTTGCCCTTGGCGTGCCCCATGGCCACGACCAGCGCCGTGATGAAGAAGAAGGCCTGCAGCTCCAGCGCCCAGCCTCCCGAGCTGTGCAGCTGCATCACCTGGCCGGTGTGCACCAGCGCAAAGGCCACGACCATGTTGATCGCAATCACCAGCGCCGCAGGCACCACCCACAGGCCCACCAGCAGCAGCAGCGGCGCCACCACCTCACCCAGATAGACCGCATAGGCCAGCCAGCCCGGCGCGCCCGCAGACTCCACCATGCGCTCGATGCTGCCTATGCCGTAGCGCAGCTTGGCCCAGCCGTGAAAAAGCAACAGGACCGCGAGCGTGACGCGCAGCAGCACCATGGCTGCCTGGGGATGGTGAAAGTGGCTCCAGAACTTCATGAACTCCCTCGGTGTGGATGACCCGGCATGCCGGGCGTTGCCGTGCTGCATTCTGGCATCAGCGGACTTGAGGTGCAGGCTGTGGCGGCCCGGCACGGGATTTTCAGACATTTCCTGCGGGCCTGTAGTCCTATGGCGCAACTTGTGACATGTCTCATCACAAGTACCGCAAAGCGGCCTAGCATCATCCCCAGCCTGTCTCAGAAACGGTTTGCGAGCACTGGAAGGGGTGCCCGGGACCGGGAGGCAAGGTGATCAATCCAATGAACCGATGGGGTCTCCCCAAAACGTCCAATCAAGAAAGGCAGGTTTTCCCATGCGTCAGTTTTCTTTGCGTACCGTCGTGATGGCCACTGCACTGGCGGCCGGCAGCATTGCCATGGTCGGCTGCACCACCACCAAGCCGGAAACCCAGTCCGCGCCGCGCGCTGATGCCACCACCGTCAATGCGCGCGCCAACGCCGCTCTGGAGCGGCTGTACCAGACGGCGCCAGGCTCCAAGGAAATGGTGGCCCGCTCCAAGGGCGTGCTGATCTTCCCCTCGGTGATCGGCGGCAGCTTCGTCATCGGTGTCGAGCATGGCCGCGGCGTGCTGCGCGTCGGCGGCCAGAACAAGGGCTACTACAGCACGACCGGCGCCTCGGTGGGCTGGCAGGCCGGTGGCCAGTCCAAGGCTGTGATCTATGTGTTCAACACCCAGGAAGCGCTGGACAAGTTCCTGGCCAGCGATGGCTGGTCCGTGGGCGCCGATGCCACGGTGGCCGCAGGCAAGGTGGGCGCCAATGGCAGCGTGGACACCACGACCGCCCAGGGCCCCGTGACCAGCTATGTGCTGACCAATGCGGGCCTGGAAGCCGGCGTGTCGCTGCAGGGCTCGAAGATCACCAAGGTGGTCGAGTGATCCAGGCCCTGAGGGGCCTTTGAACGAAACCGGCCTGCGGGCCGGTTTTTCTTTGTGCGGTCGTCTCAGTCGGCGCCAGCGGCGCCGTCTTCATTGGCGCTGCCCGGCGCAGCGGGCGGGAGCACGGCCTGCTCTATGCGTTCGAGGCGCTTTTCGATGCGCTCCACGGCTTCGGCGCTCATCTTGATGTCGTAGATGCTCACGGGCTCCTCGCATTCCAGCGCAGGGTCCGTCGCGGCCGACAGGCGGCCGAGCAGAGGAGCCTCGAACGTGGTCTGCAGCCGGGCCACGACTTCGGCGTTCATGGAACGGCCGGTGCGCTTGGCTGCCTCCTCGACGAGGTCCTTGAGTTCCTGCGGCAGGCGCAGCTTGTACTGAGGATCGGTCTGTTTCATCGCCGGCAATCATGGACCGGAAAGGTATTGACTGCAAGGGACCTGAAAGGTATTGTTGCTTCGGGACCAGCACGGTCCCGCGCAAGGGGAGCCATGAAGACAGTCAACCCATCGGGCCGCAGCCACCGAAGATATTCACCACAGCACCAGGAGGTGCTGGCGGTCGATGCGCTGTGCCACATGGGCGCGGCCCTGGGCGTGCTGGAGCTGCATGCAGAGCGCGCCGGCTCGGCCATGGTGTGTGCCGCGCGTGATTTGCTGCGTGGCTACCACGCCAGCGCTGACCAGGCGGTGGCAAGCCTGCAGGCTGGCGACCGCGCGGCAGGCGTGCTGCCGCAGCTGTCGCAGGACCTGGGCTATGCCATCGAGGTCATCGACCGCGTGAACGACGATGCCCCGGACGACCTGGTGCTGTATGCCGTGACCTGCCTGCTCAGAAGCGCCAGGAGCTTTGCCGACGGCCAGCCGCATGAATCTGCCTGAACCGGCATGAACCGGCCTGAGCCAGCCTTTGGCGGCCTGAGGCTCAGAGCTGGCCTTCGGTCAGCGTGTCGAGCTGGAAGCGGCCGGACTTGTCCCAGAGCCAGGTATCGGTATAGGTGATGCGGGCGGCGCCGGCCGGGGCGGGGAAGGGCGCGGCGGCGCGCACCAGGCGCTCGATCTCGCTCACCACTTCGGGGGCATGGCTGGGCGCGCGCATCCAGTGCAGGCGCTGGACCTGGCCGTTGCGGTCGATCTGCACCTGCAGCACGCCGATCGCGTAGAGCATGGGCGGCAGCTGGCCCTTGTAGATGCGCTCGGCATTGCGCGTGTACAGATGGTTGGCCGCCACCTTGCGGTACTGCAGCTGTGCGCTGGAGGTGGCCTCGTCGGGGCGCGGGCCGGGGCCGGGGGGCGACTTGCAGGCCGTGACCAGGGAGGCAATGGCGGCCATCAGTCCCGCCCACAGCCAGGGACGGCCGGAACGTGGCTTTTGCACGGAACTGTGCTGAGAGGAATCGGGGGAATCGGGCATGATTGCGAGCGTATCCTGAAACGCCGCGGCACCGGCAGTCGGAGCGCAAAACTCAAGTGCCGCAGCGGAAAATCCCGCAACAAATTCCAACGAAGCCCGCAGGCGCCACGACGGGCTGTCAGGTGCGCCCATGTGGAGTGACACGTTCAAGAAAGTCGAGCAGGGCCTTGCGCAGGGGCCGCTGTGCTGGGTCGAGGTGATGGAGTCGCGCGGCTCGGTGCCGCGCGAGCGCGGCGCCTGGATGGCCGTGTTTGCCGACCGCGTGGCCGGCACCATTGGCGGCGGGCACCTGGAGTTCGACGCCATCGACCGCGCCCGCAGCCTGCTGCGCGACGCGGCGCTTCAGGCCGGATTGGCCGGACAGCCTGGGCAGGCCGGTCCCGCCCTTGCCGAGCACCAGCACCGCTATCCGCTGGGCCCCAGCCTGGGCCAGTGCTGCGGCGGCGTGGTGATGCTGAGGTTCGTGCTGGTGCCCCAGGGCCGCATGGACATGCTGCGCGAGCGGCTGCAGCCGCCGCGCGATTGCGTGGCGCTGTTCGGCGCAGGCCACGTCGGCCATGCGCTGGTGCGCCTGCTGTGCAATCTTCCCTACCGCGTGATGTGGGTGGACAGCCGCGATTCGGTCTTCCCCGAGGAGGAGCACGAGCTCGTGCAGTGTGAATACTCCGATCCCGTGCAGTCCGCCGTGGCCGACCTGCCCACCGGCTCCCAGGTGCTGATCATGAGCTTCAGCCATGCCGAGGACCTGGAGGTGGTCGCCCAATGCCTGAGCCGCCAGCGCCAGCAAGGCGACCTGCCCTATGTGGGCCTGATCGGCAGCGCCACCAAATGGGCCACCTTCCGGCGCAGGCTGCGCGAGCGCGGCTTCAGCGATGCGGAGCTGGACCATGTGACCTGCCCCATCGGCGTGCCCGGCATCAAGGGCAAGGAGCCTGAGGTGATCGCGGTGGCCGTGGCGGCGCAGCTGCTGCAGCGGCGCAGCGCCGCGCCCGCGCAGAATCAGGGAAATCTCTAGTGAATTGATATCGCGCAAGCCGGCTGGCTGTCGAAAAATTGCATACACTTTGTGTCTACGAAATGGTCGCAGCGGTGCACCGGCGGTATATCTACCGGGTGCGCGGCCTTTTTCTTCTGCTCAGAGCGCCCGCAGTGGTGAGCAGGTTGAACACCGGCGGCCCCCACGCTGCCAAGGTTGAGAGCTATGGAAAGCTACATTCTCGACTGGGCCAACCTGCTGTTGCGGTGGCTCCACGTCATTACGGCCATCGCCTGGGTCGGTTCCTCCTTCTATTTCGTCTTCCTCGACAGCAGCCTGACGCCGCCTGTCGATGACGACCTCAAGAAGCAGGGCGTCAGCGGCGAACTCTGGGCCGTGCACGGCGGTGGGTTCTACCACCCCGTCAAGTTCAATGTCTCCCCGCCCAAGCTGCCGGACCACCTGCACTGGTTCTACTGGGAAAGCTACACCACCTGGCTCAGCGGCTTTGCGCTGCTGACGGTGTCGTATCTGTGGAACGCCAAGATCTACCTCGTCAATCCGGCCGATCCCAACGCCATGGGCTCGGCTGCGGCCATTGCCTCGGCCCTGGCCTTCCTGGTCGTTTTCTGGCTGCTGTACGACGGCATCTGCCGCGTCTTCGGCCAGAAGAAGAACGGCGACGCCACGGTGGGCGCCATGGTGCTGGTGCTGGTGTGCATCGCGGCCTTCCTGGCCTGCCACATCTTCCCGGGCCAGGCCGCCTTCCTGCTGATGGGCGCCATGCTGGCGACCTCGATGAGCGCCAACGTGTTCTTCTGGATCATCCCCGGCCAGCGCACGGTGGTGAAGGCCCTGAAGGAAGGCCAGCCCGTGGACCCCATCCACGGCAAGCGCGGCAAGCAGCGCAGCGTGCACAACACGTACTTCACGCTGCCGGTGCTGTTCGCCATGCTGTCCAACCACTACGGTTGGCTGTACAGCCATGAGCTGAACTGGCTGGTGCTGATCCTGATGATGTTCGCGGGCGCTGCCATCCGCCAGTTCTTCGTGATGCGCCACGGCTTCAAGCTGGGCCGCAATGCCCATCCCTGGCCCTACGCCCTGGTCGGCGTGCTGGTGCTGATCGGCACGGCCGTCTGGCTCAAGCCTGCACCGGCGCCTGCCGCCGCCCCTGTGCCTGCGCCTGCCGCAGCCCCCGCACCGGCTCCCGCCGCCGTGCAGGCGCCTGCTGGTGCCGAGCCCGCTGCGACGGCGGCGCCCGGTGCCGAAGCTGCTGCACCCGTTGCGGCCGCTGCTCCCGCCGCCGACGGCGCCGTGGGCTACGCCCAGATGGCGCCCTTCTTCCAGCAGCATTGCGTGGTCTGCCACGGTGCCGCCCTGCAGCAAAAGAATGTGCGCCTGGACTCGCCCGAGCAGGTCAAGGCCCACGCCCAGCAGATCTACCAGCAGGTGGTGCAACTGCGCAAGATGCCCTTTGGCAATCCGGGTGCCCTGAACGATGACGAGCGCAGCATGGTCAAGCGCTGGTACGAGTCTGGTGCATCGGTGAATTGATCGCTGGGCCGCGCCCAGACGCTGTCGGCGTTTGCTGTCAGCGTTCGGCGGCCAGCCACCAGCCCGCAGCCTCGCAAGAGCCTGCGGGCTTTCTGTTTCAGGCAGGCCAGGCCGCTGCGGTGCCATGCAGTGCCGGGCGCCGCGCTTCATCGTGCGGCGTGTGCAGCGCGATGGCGCCGCGCCCCGGCAGGCTTTGCGCCTTGGCCTGCTGCTTGGCCAGGGCCGCGAGGTTGGCGATGTCCTCGGGTGCCAGCATGCTGCCCGGCGTGACGCGCACCACGCCGATGGACAGCGTAGTGCAGGCAAAGAATCGCCGGATGCCGTGGCGGTCCTCGGCCCAGATGCCTCCGGCCTCGCGCGCCTGGTCGTCGAACAGCTGGCGCGCCTCGCTGGCGAAGGCGCCCACAATGCCTTCGCAGCGCCGCTGCCAGTCCTCGCTTTGCAGCAGCAGCATGAAGTCGTCCCCGCCCACATGGCCCACGAAGTCGCGCCGCGCATCGCAGTGCGCGACGGCCAGCCGCGCCACCAGGCGGATCATCTGGTCGCCGCGCCAGTAGCCGTAGTGGTCGTTGAAGGGCTTGAAGTGGTTGAGGTCGGCGTAGCAGGCCACGAAGCCGGCGCCGCTGTCCAGCAGTCGCTGCATGTGCAGGCTGATGGGGATGTTGCCGGGCAGGAAGGTCAGCGGGTTGGCGTGGCGCGCGGCCTCGATGCGGGCCTCGGTCACGCGGCGCACCAGCTGCTCGCCCGTGCCCAGGCCCACATAGCGGCCGTTGTCGGTGACGATGAAGCCGTCGCTCAGGTAGCGCTGGTCCTGCGAGGTCAGGATGCCCACGAGCTGGTCCACATCGCAATCGAGCTCCACGATGCGCGGCTGCACGTTGGCAAAGGCCAGGCAGGGCTTGCGCCCGTGCACTTCGCGGAAGTACAGCGTGGCGTAGTGGTTCATGAACTGCTGGCGGTTGATGAGCGCCAGCGGCCGGCCGGCCTCCACGACGGCAATGGCATGCAACTGCTGGCCGGCCTGGAACAGCTCGGCCACCTCGTCGTTGCTGGCTGCGGGCACCACGCAGGGCGCCTGCATCACCATCAGATTGCGCAGCACCCCCGGGCGCGCGCTGTGTCCCTGGTGGGGCAGCACGGCCACGCGCGGGTCCTGCGCCACGCTGCGCGCCTGCGTGCTGATCTGGGGCTGGGCGGTTTCGGCAGGGCGGCCCAGCAGCCAGCCCTGGCCATACGGAATGCCCAGGTCGCGCAGGGTGCGCAGCTCATCCTCGGTCTCTATGCCTTCGGCGATCAGCGTGGTGCCGAAGACCTCGGCAATGCCCTTGATGGCCTGCAGCAGCTGCAGCGTGGCCGGGCGCTGCTCGATCTGGTGGATGAAGTATTTGTCGATCTTGACGAAGTCGGGCTTGGCCTCGGACCACAGGCGCAGGCTGGAGCGGCCGTCGCCAAAGTCATCCAGCGCCAGGCGCGCGCCCGTGGCATGCACGGCCTTCACGGCGGCGCAGACGGCGGGCATGTCGGTCACATGGTCGTGCTCGGTGATCTCCACCACCAGGGAGCGGGCCTGCACGCCGAAGATGCGCACCGTGTCCCCGACCATGCCGGGGCCGCAGACCCCCACGGCCTGCACCAGCGCCTGGGCGCTGAGGTTGATGAACAGCCGGCCCGGCGCACTCTGCCGGCCCCAGTCCTGCAGCGCCACGCAGACCGCCAGCAGCTCGAATTCCCGAAGAATGCCCTCGGCCGCAGCGCCCTTGAGCAGGGCATCGGGCGTATGCAATGGCATGCCCCGGGGGCCGCGGATCAGCGCCTCATGCGCATAGATGCTGCCGCTGCGCAAGTCGGCCAGCGGCTGGAAGACGCAGTACAGGCCGCCCGCGCGCATGAGCTGCGCCACGGGGCCTGCGCCTGACCGCACGGCGGCGGATAGCACGGCCGCGGCAGCGGGCAGGCTGGCGAGCATCTGGGGATCGATCATGGGCTCAACTTTTCAGCTGGATACATTACGTTTCACTGGTGACATTCTTGTGACAAGTATGCCGCCTGCGGACCGGTGTGCTGGCGGCGGATTGACATGGCTCAAAACGCGGCGGGAGCAAAGCCGGCAAAGTTGCATGCATGTTCGCCCTGTCTTCCTTGCAAGCTTTCGCCTTCGCGCCGGGTTCCGCCCAGGTGTTGGCCGCGGGTACCTGGCTCAGGCTGCGTCGGCAGTCGCCGGATACGGTGATGTATCTGGAGCGCGGTCGCGTGCTTCTGGGCATAGGCCAGGGTGGGCAGATGCGCCACCAGCTCGGTGTCGTGGAGGGGCCGGCCTGGCTGGACGCCGCCTTTGTGCTGCAGCGGCGCGGCAGCAGCCTGGACATGCTGGCCGACAGCGATGTCCGCGTGCAGCAACTTCCCCAGACCGACTTCCTGAAGGCCGTCTCGCAGCTGCCGCCGCCCGCCCAGCAACTGCTGCAGGACATGGCCCAGGCCTACTGCGCGCAGACCGAGCTGGCGGTGAGCCGCCTGTCCAAGGACGCCGAGGCGCGCTGCGCCCAGTGGCTGCTGCGCCATGCCATGCCGCACGAGGCCGGGGGCCTGCGCGTGACGCTGCACCTGCGCAAGCGGCTGATCGCCGCCCAGCTCGGCATTGCGCCCGAGACCTTCTCGCGCGTGCTGCGCCAGTTGCGTGAGCACGGGCTCATCGCGGGCCGGGGCAATGTCATCGATCTGCCCAAGCCGGCGGCCCTCGAAGTGCTCGCAGTAGGCTGATTCCCACGCCGCTGACGGGTGCCGGCCTGCAAGCGCCGGGACTTGCGGGGCGGGGTATCCACTGGTTCGCGGGTTCCACCCAGTGGGACGGCTTTCGGGCCTGCATATATTGATGGCGTCATGTCACTGGACGCCCGCCGATCTCCCTTTTTCCAGGCACTGCTGGCATCCCAGGATGCTCCGCAGCTGCCGGATTCACCCTCGCGGCCGCGCGCGGCCACAGGCTGGGGCGCCATGCGCTGCACGGTGCTGGCGCTGGCCGCTGCAGCCGTGCTGCTGGCGGGCCTTGGCAGTGCCTGGTGGGTCTCGCACAACATGCGCCAGCAGACGCTGGAGCGCGCCATGGCCCGGCAGGCCGACGAGGTCGATACCGTGGCGCGCATGCTGGCCGCGCGGCTGGAGCAGCAGCAGCGCCTGCTGTGGGTGCTGGCCCAGGGCATTGCAGACCAGGGCAGCGACCCGAGCCGGCTGATGGGCGAGATGCTGCGTGGAGACGCATCCGTGCGGCTGTTCGACACCCTGCAACTGGCCGACGCGCGTGGCCAGCTGCAGCTCAGCCTGCGCGGCGGCCGTTCCGAGCCCCTGGCCGATCTGGACGAAGGCGTGCGCGACGTGATGCGGCGCAGCCTGGCCGATGGCCGGCCCGTGGTCTCCACCATGGTGCGCAAGGGGGCCGATCCCGGAATGATGGAGTTGCTGTACGCCGTGCCGCTGCGTACCGGCAACGGCACGGTCAGCGGCGTGCTGTCGGCCGGCGTGCGCATGTCCGCCCAGGCACTGCTGCCGCCCAGCATCGATCCCTCGCGCTCCGGCGGGCGCCTGCTGGTCATGCAGCGCGACGGGCAGATCCTGGCCCACTCCGACCCCTCGCGCTGGTCGGCGCGCGCCGAGGCCGAGCCCGGCCTGGGCGCGGACTGGCTGCAGGACCCCGCGGCCGGCGCAGTGCAGGTGGGCCCCGACACCCAGCGGCGCGCGGGCTACCTGGTGACGACGGCAGGCATGCCGCTGCCGCAGTGGCTGGTGGTCAGGATCACCCCCGAGGAAGCCATCGCACCCAGCCTGGCGCCGCGCGTGCTGTGGTGGCTGCTGGCCGCCGTGGCCGGTGTCGCTGGCCTGCTGGTCCTGCTGCTGATCCTGGTCACCGAACCCATGGCGGCCCTGCACCGCACTGCACGCCAATGGCTGGCGAGCCAGGGAAGGCTGATGGCCGAGGAGCCCGATCCCGCGCCCGAACCCGAGCCGGGACATGCCGAGGAAGGCGGCTGGCGCATGCCCTGGACCCATGCCTGGGGCGAGGCCTCCACGCTGTGGCAGGCCCTGCATCGCCTGGGGCAGATGGGCCAGGAGCAGGCGCATGAGATTGGCCGGCTGCAACTGCAGCTGCAGACGCTGATGGACTACGCGCCCGTGGGCCTGGTGGTCACGCGGTCGGCGCATCTGGAGCTGGTGGGCCTGCAGGCCGCACGCATGCTCGGCTACCCGCCGCGCGAGCTGCAGGGGCAGGCGATACGCCAGCTGTGCGCCTCCGACACGGCGCACATCCAATTGCTGGAGCGCGTGCGCAAGGACCTGGACATGTACGGCCAGTTCGACAGCGAGCAGTGCTTTGTCCGCAAGGACGGCCGCCCCATCTGGGTGCGCCTGCACGGCCAGAGCCTGCAGCGCCTGCAGCGCGGCCTGGAGCCGCGCGCCGTGGTGCCGGCAGACCCCACCCTGGTCTGGGTGGTCGAGGACGTGACCATGCAGCGACTGGTGCGCGAGCAGCCGGGCTGGAAGGCCATGCACGATCCGCTGACCCTGCTGCCCAACCGCGAGGCCTTTGCCATGCGCCTGCATGAGTGGCTGCAGGAATGCAGTGCCGCCCAGCGCCTGCCGGCCGAGGCGCTGCAGCAGGGTGAATCCGCCCTGCAGCACAGCGACAACACCGCCGTCGCCACGGTCGAGGAGGCACAAGAGGCGGAGGAAGAGGCGGAGGAGAAGACCGTCGGCCTGCAGCAGCATGGCGTGATCCTGTTCCTGGACCTGGACCATTTCGCCCACGTCAACCAGCAGGGCGGCCATGCGGCGGGCGACGAGGTGCTGTGCCACATGGCCCGGCTGATCGACAGCGTGGTCCGGCCGCTGGGCTGGGTGGCGCGCCTGGGCGGTGATGAATTCGCCGTGCTGCTGGCGGGCACCTCGGCGGAGCAGGGCATGCTGCTGGCGCAAAGCCTGTGCATGGCCGTGCAGGACTGGGAGGGCGCCCACGAGGGGCAGCGCTACCTGATGGGTGTCAGCGTCGGCATGGTGGTGCTCGATGCCCGCCAGCACACGGTCAGCAGCGCGCTGCGCTCGGCCGACATGGCCTGCTATGCGGCCAAGCGCAAGGGCCGCAACCGCGTCGAGGTGCTGGAGGCGGCATAGATGCAAAGCTGTCCTCTCATTCGAAGGACTCGCTGAAGCGCCGCAACCCCTCGGGATCGATCAATGTCAGCGACCCATAGGAGACACGGACTGCGCCGATGTCCTCCAGTTCGCCCAGGGCACGGTTGACGATCTGTCGCGACACGCCCGCCAGGCTGGCCAGTTCCTCCTGCGACATGCCCAGGTGGCGGTTCTCGGCGCCCGGATAGAGCCTGGCATCCGTCAGTTCGGAGATGCAGTGCGCCACGTGGCGGCTGGAGTGGTGCAGGCGCGCATGCTCGCAGCGGCTGATGAACTGGCCCAGCCGTGCATTGACCTGGTCCAGCAGAAAACGGTTGAAGCCGAGGCTGTGCTCCAGCAGCCAGTGGAAGGTGGCGGCAGGCATCAGGGCCAACAGGGTGTCTTCGATCGCCGTGGCATCGAAAGGCCAGCCTTCACGCTTGAGCAGCGTGCCTTCGCCGAACCAGCAGCCCGGGGGGAAGGTGGCCAGCGTGGTGGTGCGTCCGGTGGGCGACAGGGCATGGATCTTGACCACGCCCCGGACGACGCCGGTCCAGTGGTCGGCCCGGCGCGCCTTCTGATACAGCGAGGTGCCGGCCGGTATCTCGCGCAGCAGCACTTCTCGCCGCAGCCTGAGCAGGTGTGCCTTGCTCAGGCTGGGCGCAAAGGGTGCCGACTTCAGGACATCGCTGATCGTGGGGAAGGGCTGCATGGCGGGCGATGTGATTTTTCAATGGAAGTTTGTTCTTTCATTGGTTCAATCGGCACTGTGCAAACCCTTATCTGTACTTTCCGACCGGCGTCCTTGACGCGTCAATCGTTGCGCGAGACCGGCTTGGGTCCGACCCGCCTGCCTGCGGGACCCGCGCTGAAATCGGTCAGAAAGGCTGCTTCCTGCGTCTGGCCCGTGCCAGGTTTGCTCCAGTCGCAGACCCCAGTCGGGAAAACGGCCGCAAGGCGTGCCTGCTGCGCGGCGCTGAAAGTGACGCCCGGATAGTCCTGGCTGGCGAAGGACAGAGGCTTGCGCTGGCACTGGTAGACGTCCTCGGCGCGGGGACCTCCAGCCACCTGGCGCGGCGACAACGTGGGCTTGAAGCTGCACGCCGGATCGTCAAGCGCCAGAGTCCGGCCCCCGTCGGCAAGGCAGACATCCTTCAGGTCAGCAGGCTTGTTGCGCACCACTTTCTGTGCCAGCGGGATAGCGGACGTATCGCTTTCGATTGCGGACAACCAGCGGTCCATCATGGCAAAGGACTGGTCGGCCATGGCCCGTGTGAGCGGGCCTTGGGTTGCGCGGATCACATGATTGTCGTGGCCACCGTTGCCTGCATCCAGACGTGCGCGCTGCTGGAGGCTGCGCCAACTCATATGGATGTCTGCGCCCAACTCTGGCCGCAGGTCGATGATGGCCACCTGCGAGAGATTCTTCGCGTTGCTGTGCAGGCCGCTGCTGTAGATTCTGGGCAGCAGATCAGCCGGTGCCTGCTGGCGGCTGGCCACCGGAGCCGCCGTGCCTCCGGTCCAGTCCAGATCGGTGGTGTAGCTGCCAATGCCTTCGTTGAGAAGCACGAAGTCCTCGGCGCCAATGGCTCCCGACTGCAGTGCCTTGAGTCCGTATTGCACGCCTACGTTGTCGTAGGGCATGACAGGTTTGATGTTGCCATCGGCGTCGCGCGCCGTACCGTAGACCGCCACCAACATGTCGTGGATGGAGCAGCGCACGCCCTGGGGACGGGTTTGCGGGTCGTAGGTGATGGCTGCCGGAAAGCCTGGGCCGCAATTGATTGGCAGCCTGGGATTTTGCGGTGTGATGAAGGTGGCTGTCCAGGCGCTGCAATAGGCGGCTGGATGGCCATTGATGGCAGCCCTGGCGGCGTCGGGCAGCGCCTTGCCTGCTGCTGTGCCGTAGTAGTTCGTCAGAAGGCCACAGTCCCGCGTCTCTATCCAGGTGGACGCGGCATCCGGATAGCTATAACCCGTCTGCAGCCCCTGCAGCAGCCCCGGCATGGCCGATGAGATCACCGTCTGCATCATGGAGCCACCGGAGCTTCCGTCGCCCATGGTGTAGCGCACTTCGCCATAGTTTTCGATCAGGTGCTCCTTGATGCGCATCATGCTCTCGGCGGCCAGCAACTCGTTGTTGTTGTGCAAGTGATTGGTCAGCATGGCCTTCACCACCATGTGGCCCGCTGCGAGCGCATTGGCGTCGAACAGCACGCTGCCGGTGGCCTGGTCGAGGGCGTTGACCGCAGGCTCCTGGAAGCGGTTGCCCGAGGCTGAGGCGCCGAACTTCCACAGCAGCTTGCCGTTCCAGCCTTTTTGCGGAGCCCAGGGCGCCCATGGCTGGGCGGGGTCGTAGTAGGCCAGGATCTGGTAGGTGCCGCGGCCCATCACGCCGGTTTCCACGCGCAGCAGGTGCTTGACGGTATCGCCACGGTCATTGGTGAAGTCGGCAATCTCGCTGTCGGCAGGCCGTTGCGACGGGTCGAAGGCCAGGTGGCAGGGGGCGGTGCCCGTGGTCCCTGGTGTGCAGGCGCTGCCCTGCCTGGACTTGGGCATGTAGTAGTAGGTGTATTGGGTCCTGGTATTGCAAAGGGCATCCACCGGATCGGTGTCGAGCCCGCTGGCGCGCGTGGTCACGGTCGCCGACAGCGCCGTGCCCGGCACGGAAACAGTGGCCTGTGCGCCATTGCGCGTGGCGCAGATCCAGGGTTGGGTCTGCGGGCCGGCGAAGATGGAGTCGCCTCGGCCGTGGTTGGTGATGTCCAGGCGTGCCCGCGCACTCCCTGCGGCCGTGGCGGCGAGGGTATTGGCGCCCACCCGCAATCCGTCGATCCGGCCCAGGATGCGGCCATTGGCGCGCTGGGCGAATTGGGCGGTGACATCGGCTCCGTTCAATTCCACCTTCAGTGCACCGGCGGGAATGCCCTTGGGCAGCAGTATTTCGAGGTAGGCATTGCCATCGCTGATCATGTCGGCCCGGTTGGAAAGGCTGAGGATCTCGATGGGCTGCGGGCCGGCATCGCCGCTGCTGCCGCAGGCCGTCAGCAGCGTGGCGAGCACGGCGGCCATCGCCATGCCCGAACGAGGGGCTGTCTGTGTCATGGGTCTTGTCTCCTGCATCCACTTCTTCTTGAAGCGATTTCATTGAAGCACGCTAACAAATGGAAGTCTGTATAGGTTTTGACAATGCATGGATGGTCCCGTGCCATGGAACTGGCGCGCATATTGCATGCGCTGCGCTCACAAGTGTTTAACGCCCCCTGCCCAGGCCATTCTTGGTGCTTGTATCTAGCTGGCCGGGGCCAGGGCTGGGTTACCCTGCGGGCTTTCATGATCTGCATGGCGGCTCCCCGCGCCGTGCCTCTTTGGTGATTGCTTCGCTACATGCGCGACCAGGCCCTGTTCGACAAGATTGATCTGCACCTGATACGGGTGCTGCACACGGTGCTGACCGAGCGCAGCGTCTCGCGTGCCGCATTGCGCCTGGGCATGCACCAGCCGGCGGTGTCCGCTGCGCTCAAGCGCCTGCGCGACCTGGCCGGCGATTCGCTGCTGGTGCGCTCGGGCGCGCACATGCAGCCCACCGAGGCCGGGCTGCGCATGGTGCAGCCGGCCGCCGACATCCTGCGCGCGGCCGAGGGCCTGTTCAGCGATGCGCGCCATTTCGATCCCCGCACCTCCACACGCACCTTCCGCATCGCTGCCAGCGACTACCTGGACCCGCTGTTCCTGCCGCGCCTGGTGGCCCATCTCAAGACCGAGGCGCCCGGCTGCCCCGTGGACATCCTGGCGCTCAACGGCGACGCGCACTACGAGGTGCAACTGGCCCAGGGCGATGTGGACGTGGTGATCGGCAACTGGCCCGAGCCGCCGCAGGGCCTGCACATGGCCAGCCTGTTCGAGGACGAGGTGGTCTGCCTGGTCAGCCCCCAGCACCCGGCCGTGCGCCGCGGCTGGGACGTGGCCCAGTGGCTGGAGGCCGAGCACATCGCGCCCACGCCCACCTATCCGGGCGCGCGCGGCGTGATCGACGACCAGCTGTCCCGCATGGGCCTGCAGCGCCAGGTGGCGGCGCGCTGCGCGCATTTCAGCCTGATCCCCGACATCGTGGCCACCAGCTTGCTGGTGCTGACCACGGGGCGGCTGTTCTGCGAGCGCTTCAGCCAGCGCCTGCCCCTGGTGATCCTGCCCTGCCCGGTGGAGTTCGCGCCGCTGGTGTACTACCAGCTGTGGCACGCCCGCACGCACATGGGCGCCTCCACGCGCTGGCTGCGCGACGCCGTGCGGCATGTGGCCCTGATGTCCCGTGCCCGCTAGGCGATGGCGGCAGGAACCGCCTTTTTGGTGGACAAAGTGGTGGTCGATATGAGGGCCGCCAAGGCGGTTTCAAGGACTTGTGTTCCAGTTTGTTGCAGAAATTGAAAGACAATCCCAGGCATGAATCCCCCCGATACAGTCCCCCTGCCAGCCGCAGCGCCGCCCCGGCTGCAGCTGACAGGCATCACCAAGCGCTATCCGGCGGTGGTGGCCAACAACGGTATTTCGCTGACCGTGGGCGCCGGCGAAGTGCATGCCATCCTGGGTGAGAACGGTGCCGGCAAGTCCACGCTGATGAAGATCATCTACGGCGCCGTCAAGCCTGACGAGGGCCGCATCGAGGTCGATGGCAAGCCGGTCCACATCCGCAACCCGCAGGAGGCGCGCCAGCTGGGCATCGCCATGGTGTTCCAGCATTTCAGCCTGTTCGACACGCTGTCAGTGGCCGAGAACGTCTGGCTGGGCCTGGACAAGAGCCTGCCGCTGGCCGAGGTGGTGAAGCGCATCGAGTCCACGGCGCATGACTACGGGCTGGAGGTCGATCCCCACCGCCCCGTGCACACGCTGAGCGTGGGCGAGATGCAGCGCGTGGAAATCATCCGCGCCCTGCTTACGCACCCGCGCGTGCTCATTCTTGACGAGCCCACCTCGGTGCTCACGCCGCAGGCGGTGGAGAAGCTCTTCGTCGTGCTGCGCCGCCTGGCGTCCGAAGGCTGCTCCATCCTCTACATCAGCCACAAGCTGCACGAGATCCGTTCGCTGTGCACGGCCTGTACCGTGCTGCGCGGCGGGCAGGTGACCGGCGTGTGCAACCCGGCCGTGGAGAGCAATGCCTCGCTGTCGCGGCTGATGATCGGCTCGGAGCCGCCCGAGCTCACGCACCGCGAATCCCAGGTCGGCGCCAGCGTGCTGCGCGTGCAGGGCCTGGCGCTGCCGCGCTCGGAGCCCTTCGGCGTGGACCTGCATGGCATACAGCTCGATGTGCGCGCGGGCGAAGTCGTGGGCATCGCCGGTGTTTCGGGTAATGGCCAGAAGGAATTGCTGTATGCGCTGTCCGGCGAGGACACGCGCGCGGCGCCCGAAATGGTGCAGATTGCCGGCCGGGAGGCGGGGCGCCTGGGCCCCGGCCGGCGCCGTGCGCTGGGCCTGCACTTCGTGCCGGAGGAACGTCTTGGCCGCGGCGCCGTGCCCAGCATGGGCCTGGCGCACAACCTGCTGCTGACGCGCAAGACCGCGCTGGGCGCGGGCGGCTGGATCCGCATGGGCCAGTTGCAGGAGCAGGCGCGCGCCATCATCGCGCGCTTCAACGTCAAGGCCGGTGGCCCCAACGCGGCGGCGCAGTCGCTGTCGGGCGGCAACCTGCAGAAATTCATCGTGGGCCGCGAGATCGATGCCAGGCCCAAGCTGCTCATCATCTCCCAGCCTACCTGGGGGGTGGACGTGGGGGCGGCCGCGCAGATCCGCGGCGCCATCCTGCAATTGCGTGACGAAGGCTGCGCCGTGCTGGTGCTCAGCGAGGAGTTGGACGAATTGTTCGAAATATGTGACCGCCTGCATGTGGTGGCCAAGGGCCGGCTGTCGCCCTCGGTGGCGCGGGCCGATGCCACCGTGCAGCAGATCGGCGAGTGGATGAGCGGCCTGTGGGACGGTGCTGCCGCCCCGAACGCCGCCCCGAACGCCGCCCAGAATGCCGCCAGGGGAGGCGCCCATGTTCAAGCTTGAGCAACGCCCCCAGGCCTCGAAGCTGTGGACCTACGGTTCGCCCGTGCTGGCGCTGGCCATCACGGTGCTGATCGGCGTGTGCCTGTTCGTGATGCTGGGCAAGGACCCGGTGCGCGGCCTGCAGGCCTTCTTCTGGGACCCCGTCAAGTCCACCTATGCGCTGGGCGAGCTGGCCGTCAAGGCCACGCCGCTGCTGCTGATCGCGCTGGGGCTGGCCGTGTGCTTTCGCTCCAATGTGTGGAACATCGGTGCCGAAGGCCAGTTCGTCATCGGCGCCGTGGCCGCAGGCGGCGTGGCGCTGCTGGCGGACAAGACCACGGGCCCGTGGATCGTGCCCGCCATCCTGGTGGCCGGCATGCTCGGCGGCATGGTCTGGGCCGGCATCGTGGCCCTGCTGCGCGACCGCTTCAACGCCAATGAAATCCTGGTCAGCCTGATGCTGGTCTACGTGGCCACCCTGGTGCTGGGCTTTCTGGTCTACGGTCCGTGGAAGGACCCCATGGGCTACAACTTCCCGCAGACCAAGACCTTCGAGCGCGTCACGCAGATCCCCAAGCTCATGCAGGGCATGCGCACCAACATCGGGCTGCTGCTGGCGCTGGCTGCGGCGGCCATGCTGTGGGTCTTCCTGTTCCGCACCCGCGCCGGCTTTGCGCTGCAGGTCGGTGGCCTGGCCCCGGCTGCTGCGCGCTACGCGGGCTTTTCCTCGCGCCGCGCGCTGTGGACGGCGCTGCTGATCTCGGGCGCCGCCGCCGGCCTGGCCGGTGCGCTGGAAGTGGCCGGCCCGCTGGGCCAGCTCACGCCCTATGTCCCGGCCGGCTACGGCTTCGCCGCCATCATCGTGGCCTTCGTCGGCCGCCTGCATCCCGTGGGCATGATCTTTTCCGCGATTCTCATGAGCATGTTCTATATCGGGGGCGAACTCGCCCAGTCGCGCCTGGGCCTGCCCAAGGCGCTGACCGGCGTGTTCCAGGGCCTGCTGCTGTTCACGCTGCTGGCCTGCGACACGCTGGTGGCCTACCGCGTGCGCTGGGTGTCCCGCACGCCCGTGGTTCCGCCCGCAGCGGCGCCTGCCGTCAAGGAGGCCCGCTGATGGAATCCTATGCACTGCTGCTGGGCTCCACGCTCAGCGCCGGCACCGTGCTGGCGCTGGCCGCGCTGGGCCTGCTGATCAATGAAAAGGCCGGCATCGTCAACCTGGGTGCCGAGGGGATGATGCTGTGCGCCGCCATTGCGGGCTTTGCCGCCGTGGTCCACACGGGCAGCACCACCGTGGGCTTTCTGGCCGGCATGGGTGCGGGCGCGCTGCTGGCCGCCATCTTCGGCGTGCTGGTGATCTGGCTGAACACCAACCAGTACGCGACGGGGCTGGCGCTGTCGCTGTTCGGCACGGGCTTCTCGGCCTTCCTGGGCCTGGGCTATGTGCAGGCGCGCCTGCCCGAGCTGCCCAAGTTCGCCGTGCCCTGGCTGTCCGACCTGCCCGTGGTCGGCACGGCGCTGTTCCGCCTGCACCCGCTGGTCTATGGGGCCGTGGTCATTGCGGCGGCCCTGGTCTGGTTCCTCTACCGCACGCGGGCCGGCCTGGTGCTGCGCGCCGTGGGTGAGTCGCCCCAGTCGGCCCATGCGCTGGGCTACCCGGTGCGCCGCATCCGCCTGGCGGCCGTGGTGTTCGGCGGCGCCATGTGCGGGCTGGCCGGTGCCTACATCTCCACCGTCTACACGCCGCTGTGGGTGGAGGGCATGGTGTCGGGCCGGGGCTGGATCGCGCTGGCGCTGACCACCTTTGCCACCTGGCGCCCTGCGCGCGTGCTGCTGGGCGCCTACCTGTTCGGCGGCGTGACCATGCTGCAGTTCCACCTGCAGGCCACGGGCGTGCAGGTGGCCAGCCAGCTGCTGTCCATGCTGCCCTACCTGGCGACCATCGTCGTGCTGGTGCTGATCTCGCGCAATCCGACCTGGATCCGTGCCAACATGCCGGCCTCGCTGGGCAAGCCCTTCTACCCGGGCTCCTGACGCTTTCATTTTCTCTCTCTCCCTCCAGAACCAAAAAAGGACAAACGCATGCCCGCTTTGCGCGAACGCACCCTGAAACCTGGCCTGAAAAGCACGCTTGTGAAGATGATCGGCCTGTCGGCCATCTCGGTGGCGGCCCTGACCGCCTGCGGCAAGAAGGAAGAGGCCGCAGCGCCTGCTCCCGCTGCCGCGCCTGCCGCCCAGGCGCCGGCCGAGAAGCTCAAGATCGGCTTCATGTACGTCAGCCCCATCGGCGACGGCGGCTGGACCTTCCAGCACGAGCTGGGCCGCAAGGCCATCCAGGAGAAGTTCGGCGACAAGGTGGAAACCTCCTTCGTCGAAAGCGTGCCCGAGAGCGCCGATGCCGAGCGCGTGATGCGCGACATGGCCGGCCAGGGCAACAAGCTGATCTTCGCGACCAGCTTCGGCTACCAGGAGTTCGTGCAGAAGGTGGCGGCCGACCTCAAGGACGTGAAGTTCGAGCACGCCACCGGCTACAAGAACGCCGACAACGTGGCCACCTACGACACCAAGACCTTCGAGGGCGCCTACCTTGCCGGCATCGTGGCCGGTGGCATGACCAAGACCAAGACCGTCGGCGTCGTGGCCTCGGTGCCGATTCCTGAAGTGGTGCGCAACATCAACAGCTTCGTGCTGGGCGCGCAAAGCGTCGATCCCTCGATCAAGGCCAAGGTGGTCTGGGTGAACGAATGGTTCGCCCCGCCCAAGGAGTCCGAGGCCGCCACCTCGCTGATCAACGGCGGCGTGGACGTGCTCTACCAGAACACCAACTCCCCGGCCGTGCTCAAGACGGCCGAGGAACGCGGTGCGCGCGCCTTCGGCAAGGACGGCGACATGAGCGCCTTCGCGCCCAAGGCCCACCTGGGCTCGGCCGTGATCGACTGGACGCCTTACTACAGCAAGGTCACCCAGGACACGCTGGACGGCAAGTGGCAGGGCGGCTCGTTCTGGTGGGGCGTGAAGGAAGGCGCCATCGACCTCGTGAAGATCGCCGACGACGTGCCCCAGGACATCAAGGACAAGGTCGCCAAGGCACGCGACGGCTTGAAGGACGGCAGCTTCGCCGTCTGGACCGGCCCCATCAAGGACAACACCGGCAAGGAAGTGCTGACGGCAGGCCAGGTCGGCGATCTGGGCTTCATGACCAGCATCAACTTCTTCGTCAACGGCGTCGAAGGCAAGGTGCCGGGCGCCAAGTAAGCGCAGGCGCCGCATGCGCGGCGGCTTGTCTAGTGCGGGGCAGTCCCGCCTGGGAAGCTGACGCGCATGCACAGTCCGGGGCCATCGTCCGCGTCATCGCAGACGATGCTCCCCCCATGCTGGCGCACCACGGCCGCCACGATGGCCAGGCCCAGCCCGCTGCCCGCCACCGCCTGGTCGGGCGCGCGGAAAAAGCGGTCGAATACACGGCTGCGCCAGGCCGGCGCAATGCCCGGTCCCTCATCCATGACTTCGAGCACCGTTGCCTGCGTGGCCGCATCCCAGCGCGCGCGCACGCGCACCAGGCCGCCTGGCGGGCTGTACTTGATGGCGTTGTCCACCAGGTTGTCGATCAGGGATTCCATTGCCTGGCGTTCGCCCCACAGCGGCAGCGGACCTTCGGCGTCCAGATCAAGCTCCACGCCGCGCTCGCGGGCCAGGCCCGCCAGACAACCCAGGCGCTGCTGCAGCAGCCTGTCGATCTCCAGCGATTGCATGCCGGGCGCGGAGGGTCCGGCGTCGGCCCGCATCAGTGCCAGCATCTGGTCCACCAGGCGGGACGCGCGTGCGCTGCAGCCGACCAGCGCATCCAGGCGTGCGCCCAGGCGGTCGGCCAGCCCTGCCGGCAAAGGCAGGTTGTTCAGGGCTTCCGCATGCACGCGGATGGCGGCCACGGGTGTGCGCAGTTCATGGGCAGCATCGGCGATGAAGCTGCGCTCCCTGGCCAGCCCGTCCCTGACGCTCTGCAGCAGGCGGTTGACAGAGTGGGCCAGGGGCTTGAGCTCGCGGTGGCGCGGCTGAAAACCCAGCGGCGCAAGGTCGCCCATGCCACGGCGCGCGATTTCGGCACTGAGGCGCCGCCAGGGCCTGAGCGCAAGCCACACGGCGGCCCACGCCGGAAAAACCAGCAGCGGCGCGCTGATCAGCAGGGGCAGCACCAGCAGGCTGCTGGAGGCCAGCGTGAGCATGCCGCGCCCGGGCTCATTGGAGATGGCCAGCGTCACGCGCAACTGGCCCGAGGCGTCCGAGCGCGTCATGGCGCGCCAGCGTTCCCCTGCCGCCGTGACTGTCTCGATGCGATCCGTGGCGGTCTGCACGATGGGGGCGGAAAGGCCGGGCGAGACAAACAGCAGCTGCGGTCCGTGCCACACCATCATGTTCACGCGCCAGCGCGGCTGGCCGGGCAACTGCCCTTCGGTTCTGCGGGCCAGGTCGATGCGGGCGAGGGCTTCCTGCAGCGCGGCAGGGCGGTCCAGCAGGGGGCCGGCAACCGCCAATACCGCGTCGTGGCGCAACGGGTCCAGCTCCGAGGCATCGCTCTGGAACTCCACCATCAGCAGCGCGCCGAGGGCGATCCACACCACGACCAGCACCACGGCCTGGGCAAGCACCAGGCGCCGGATCAGGCTGGGTTCGGCCCCGGCGCGCCAGGCGCGGCGCAGGCAGGCTGCGGCCTTCATCGCCGCCTGCCTTCATAGGGCTGGCGGTCCAGCACATAGCCGACGCCGCGCACCGTGCGCACATAGCCTTCGCCGATCTGCCGCCGCAGGCTGGAGATGTGCACCTCCAGGCTGTTGCTCGCATAGCGCCCGCTGCCCGGCAGCACCTCCTCTTCGAGCATGTGGCGGCTGAACACCTGGTCGGGGCGGCGGATCAGGGCGGCCAGCAGGGCGAATTCGCTGGGCGACAGATCAATCTCGCGGCCGAAGACGCTGACACGCCGGCTTCGTTCGTTCAGCACCAGTCCGCGCACGTCGAAGACCTGCTCTTCCGTGCCCAGGCTGCGGCGCCTGAGCGCGCGGATGCGCGACAGCAGCTCGGCCAGCGCAAAGGGCTTGACCACGTAGTCATCGGCTCCGCCGTCGAGCCCGCGCAGGCGGTCGTCCAGCCCGTCCCGCGCCGTGAGGATCAGGATGGGCAGGTCCTTGCGTTCACGCCGCACGCGTGCCAGCAGCGACAGTCCGTCGCCATCGGGAAGGCCCAGATCCAGCACCAGCAGGTCGCAGGCGCCCTGGTCCAGCAGGGGGCGGGCCTCGGCGATGCGGCGCACCCAGGTGACATCGAAGCGCTGGTCCTGCAGCGCCAGGCGCACCCCGTTGCCAAGGTCCAGATCATCTTCAACCAGCAATAGCTTCATGGGGCAGGGCGCGGGGCCGGTGGGGGCAATGCCGGATTTTCCCAGACAGGGTCTTCAGGATTCCTTCAGGCGGCCGTCCGGTTTTCTTCAGGCCCGCCGCCGACAGTGCGGACCTCTTCATTCATTGCACGGAGGCGCTTCATGCACGTTCGAGTTCCCGCTCCCACCCAACCCCGCTGGCTGCTTGCCGCGGCCCTGTCATCCCTGCTGCTGGCGGCCTGCGGCGGCGGCGACTCCAAGATTCTGTCGGAGCGCAGCGGCCAGGTCGTGGTGGATGGCCGCACGTCCGGCGATCTGGAGGGCGTATGGCGCATCCTGGGAGAAGGCACGCTGATGGAGTTCAAGTCGAATTCCGTGGCGCGCTACCAGGAGGCCGGAGCCCTGTGCTACCCCCAGGCCGGCGCTGCAGGCGGCACGGTGGAGCAGTTCAAGGGATACAGCTACCGCACCACGGCCAATCTACATGGCATCCGCGCCGAGCTGTTCGAGCTGCCGGGCTTTCCTGCCACCTACTCCCTGGAGCGCCTGGGCAGCGTGCCTTCGGCCTGCCGCAATGCGCCGGCGACCGACCCTGCCACCACCTTCAAGGCCCTGAGCGATGTGATTGCCCTGGACTACGCCTTTCTCAAGGAACGCAACATCGACTGGCCGCAGATCACCAGCCGCCTGGCGCCCCGGGCGGCGGCGGCCGCCAACGACGATGCCCTGCAGGCCGTGATGAGCGAGGCGCTGAAGGACTTCAACGACGTGCATACCGCCCTGATCCGCTCGCGCGACGGCGCGCTGAGCTATGCCTTCCTGGGGGGCAACAAGCCCACCACCAAGCGCCTGCGCCAGGCCTTCGAGGCGCAGACCGAGGTCAAGGACTTCCTGGTTTTCCAGGAGCTGTGGAAGGCGCGGGTCCGTGAGGACCTGGCATCCCGCCTGCAGGGTGGCAGCGGCCCCGTGCTGGGAGGAACCATGGTCTGGGGCCGGTTGCCGGGCAATGTGGGCTACATCGAGATCGGCAGCATGGGCGAGTTTTCCAGCCCCTTCGATGCGCACAAGGACATGGCCGCGGCGCGGGCAGAGATGGACCGCGCGCTGGCCGCGCTGGCGGACACACGCGCGCTGATCGTCGATGTGTCGCTCAACACCCTGGGCGGACTCGACCAGGTCAGCGCCGAGATGGCGGGCAGTTTCACGCGGCAGCGCGTGCTGGGCTTTACCAAGCAGGCGCATCGCCCGCAGGGCCGCAGCGAACAAAGCTGGTATGTCGAGCCCAGGGGCAGCCAGACCTATGCCAGGCCCGTGCAGGTGCTGACCAGCGATCTGACCGTCAGCGCTGCCGAGACCTTCACGCTGATGATGCGGGCGCTGCCCCAGGTGACCCAGGTGGGCCAGCCAACGGCGGGCTCACTGTCCAACTCCCTGGTCAAGCCCTTGCCGGGCAACTTCTTCGTGTCCCTGTCCAACGAGATCTACCGCGATGGTGCCGGCGTGGCCTTCGAGGTCACCGGCATTCCTCCGCGCATCGGCCTCGCGGTGTTCGATCCCGCCGATCCTGCCGCGCTGGAGACCGGGCACCGCCGTGCGGTGGAGCGCCTGGTGGCGATGCTGGGCAGTTCCTGAGGGCCGGCGCCGGCCTGTTCATGCACCGATTCCGTGCGCACCCCGGAAAATGTCGTTTTCCAGGAGCACGCAGCCCATGAACAGGCCGGCTGGCGTCATTCTTGCTTTATTCTCTGGACCCATCGCGGCAGGCCTGCGCCCTGCAGACCTGCCTTCTTCCTGCCTGCCGCAGGACCACTTGAGGAAACTTCGATGACTGATCTTCACAAACGCTCCCTGATCAAGGTGGCAGCGCTGTCGGCCGTGGCCGCCGCCGCGCTGGCCGGCTGTGGCAAGAAGGAGGAGGCCGCGCCTGCGCCCGCTCCCGTTGCCGAGGCCCCTGCTGCCGCTGCAACCGAGCCTTTGAAGATCGCCTTCGCCTACGTGGGCCCCGTCGGTGACGGCGGCTACACCTTTGCCCACGACCAGGGCCGCCTGGCGCTGGAGAAGGAATTCGGCGACAAGATCAAGACCTCCTATGTGGAGAGCGTGCCCGAGGGCGCCGACGCCGAGCGCGTGCTGCGCGACATGGCCGCCAACGGCAACAAGCTGGTCTTCGGCACCACCTTCGGCTACATGGAACCCATCCAGAAGATCGCTCCCGACTTCCCCGATGTGAAGTTCGAGCACGCCACCGGCTACAAGACTGCCGCCAACGTCAGCACCTACGACAGCCGCACCTACGAAGGCGCCTACCTGGCCGGCATCATCGCGGGCTCCATGACCAAGTCCAACGTGCTGGGCGTGGTCGGCTCCGTGCCGATTCCCGAAGTGCTGCGCAACATCAACAGCTTCACGCTGGGCGCGCAGTCCATGAACCCCAAGATCAAGACCAAGGTGGTCTGGGTCAACGAGTGGTTCGCCCCCCCGAAGGAAACCGAGGCTGCGACTTCGCTGATCAACGGCGGCGCCGACATCCTGTTCCAGAACACCGACTCCGCTGCCGTGCTCAAGACGGCCGAGGAAAAGGGCAAGCGCGCCTTCGGCTGGGACTCCGACATGACGGCCTACGGCCCCAAGGCCCACCTGGGCTCGGCCATCATCAACTGGACGCCCTACTACACCAAGACCGTGCGCGAGATGCTGGACGGCAAGTGGAGCAGCCAGCAGACCTGGTGGGGCGTGAAGGAAGGCGCGATCGACATCGTCTCGCTGGCCGATGACGTGCCTGCCGAAGCCAAGGCGAAGATCGAAGAGGTCAAGAAGGGCCTGAAGGACGGCACCTTCCACATCTGGAAGGGCCCGATCGCAGGCCAGGACGGCAAGGAACTGCTGGCCGCCGACGCCGTGGCCGAGGACAAGTTCCTCACGGGCATCAACTTCTACGTCAAGGGCGTGGAAGGCAAGGTGCCGGGCCAGGACAGCAAGTAAGCAAGACGCCAGGCCCCCCGGCGCAGGCCGGGCTGCCCGCTGCCGCCAGGGCCGCCTTCGGGCGGCCTTGGCGTTCATGCGCAGCACAGTTGCCGTACCTGTGCTGCGCATCGAGTGGGTTTATGCTCGCTCCCAGCCGCGGCCTGCCCGCCGCCGCGGCACAGACAGACAGCAAGAGATTCCCCCCATGATCGAAAAATCCCTCTGGCATCCCGTGGCCCAGGCCCACGAAGTTGTCGATGCGCCGCTGGGCGTGCAACTGCTGGACCAGCCCCTGGTGCTGTGGCGCGATCCGCAAGGCCTGGTCCGCGTCTTCGTGGACCGCTGCCCGCACCGTGGCGCACGCCTGTCCATGGGCCGTGTCGAGAACGGCCACCTTGAATGCCCCTATCACGGCTGGCAGTTCGCCGACAGCGGCCAGTGCGTCAAGGTGCCGGCCCTGCCCAGCTTCACGCCCCCGCCCTCGCAGTGCGTGAAGGCCTTCGAGGCACAGGAAGCCTACGGCCTGGTCTGGGTGCGGCTGGCCACGGGCGAGGAGCTCTCGGCTGTTCCGGCCCTGGCGGCCCTGGCGGCACTTCCAGCCTTTGAAGCCGAGGCGGACGCGCACCTGCGCAAGCTCAACTGCGGCCCCTACGACGTGGCCGCCAGCGCGCCGCGCATCATCGAGAACTTCCTGGACATGTCGCACTTCGGCTTTGTCCACGAAGGCTGGCTGGGCAGCCGCGATGCCACGGCCATCGAAGCCTATGCCGTGGAGACCACGGCCACGGGCGTGCTGGCCACGGGCTGCAAGGCCGTGCAGCCGCAGTCCAACCTGCACTCCACCAGCGCGGCCGAGGTCGAATACACCTACGAAGTCACGGCGCCCTATGCCGCCGTGCTGACCAAGCTGCCCGAGTCCGGCACCACCCGGGCCGGCTGGCGCGAGTCCATCGCCCTGTTCATCTGCCCCGTCACGCCCGAGACCAGCCGCGTCTGGTTCCGCCTTGCCGTGGCAGACTTCGATTCGCCCGACGCACAGCTGCAGGAATTCCAGCACACCATCTTCTGCCAGGACCAGCCTGTGCTGGAGTCGCAGCAGCCCAAGTGCCTGCCGCTGGACCCGCGCGCCGAAATGCACTCTGCGGCCGACCGCATGTCGTCCGCCTACCGCCGCTACCTCCGGGCCAGCGGCATCACCTTCGGAGTCTGCTGATGCACACCGTACCCGCCGTGGATGCCGCGCATCTGCCCCAGTTGCTCAAGGCCATGCCCAAGGCCGAGCTGCACATGCACATCGAAGGCTCGCTGGAGCCCGAACTGATCTTCGCGCTGGCCCAGCGCAACGGCGTGAAGCTGCCCTACGCCGGCGTGGAAGACCTGCGCCGCGCCTATGCCTTCACCGACCTGCAAAGCTTTCTGGACATCTACTACGCCGGCGCCAGCGTGCTGCTGTACGAGCAGGATTTCTACGACATGGGCCGCGCCTACCTGACGCGCGCCGCGCAGGACAACGTGGTCCATGCCGAGATCTTCTTCGACCCCCAGACCCACACCCAGCGCGGCGTGGGCATGGAGACCGTGATCAACGGCCTGTACCGCGCCTGCCGCGATGCGGAGATAGAGCAGGGCATCTCGTCGGCGCTGATCCTGAGCTTTCTGCGCCACCTCAGCGAAGAGGACGCCTTCGCCACGCTGGAGGCCGCGCTGCCGCTGCGCGACCGCTTCATCGGCGTGGGGCTGGACAGCAGCGAGGTCGGCAACCCTCCCGAGAAGTTCGCCCGCGTGTTCGCCCGCTGCCGCGAGCTGGGCCTGCACCTGGTCGCGCATGCGGGCGAGGAGGGTCCTCCCGCCTATATCTGGGGCGCGCTGGATGTGCTGCATTCCGAGCGCATAGACCACGGCGTGCAGGCCGCGCGCGACGAGGCCCTGATGCAGCGCCTGGTCCGCGACGGCGTGCCGCTGACCGTGTGCCCGCTGTCCAATCTCAAGCTGTGCGTGGTGTCCGACCTGGCCCAGCACAACCTGCCCCAGCTCTTGGAGGCAGGGCTCAAGGTCACGGTCAACTCCGATGATCCGGCGTACTTCGGCGGCTATGTGAACGAGAACTACCTGCAGCTGTTCGCCGCCACGGGCATGAACTCGCAGCAGGCCTGGCAACTGGCGGTCAACAGTTTTGACGCCAGCTTCGTCACACCCCAGCAGCGCGCCCACTGGATGCGCCAGCTGGAGGCCGTGTTCGCCCGATACGCCGCCCTGGCCTGAGCCCGTTCAGGCCAGCGCCTGCCTGAGGCGCTCGGCATAGTCCTGCAGTGCCTGCATGCCAGGCTCCTTGCGCGGCCAGCCCAGGCCCACGCCGTCGCCCTCGTGGCGCGGCAGCACATGCAGGTGGAAGTGGAAGACGGTCTGCCCGCCCGCCGCGCCATTGGCCTGGAACAGGCTGATGCCATCGGGGTCGAACGCTGCCTGCACGGCCTGCGCCACGCGCTGGGCCGTCCGCATCACGGCGCCGGCCTCGTCGGGTGTGAGGTCCAGCAGGGTCACGGCATGGCGCTTGCTTGCCACCAGCACATGGCCGGGGTTGACCTGGCCGATGTCCATGAAGGCGATGGTCTGCTCGTCCTCGAACACCTTGGCGGACGGGATCTCGCCCGCCACGAGGCGGCAAAAAAGGCACTGCCCCGGGGGCGAGGTATCGACGAACATCGGCATGGTCCTGTACTCCTTGGTGGTTGCTTGGGGTTGGAATTTGCCGACGATCTTAGAGCGTGTTAAGCACTTTTAAGTACCCGCGTTGGTTCTGCGCGCTGGTGATCGCAAGGCGCAGTGCGCCGCCAAGGCTGGAGCCTTGGCAAGCGCTGCAACGCCGCGAGCGCCTGCGCGCAGAGCCAACCCTTCGGGAAAGCCGGGAAATGGGCCCGGCCCTTCGTTGCAGCACACTTGCGGTATGGCAACCGCGGCGCGCGCTGCGCCTCGTTCCGGGCCCATTTCCCGGCTTTCGCGGGCACTTAAAAGTGCATAACACGCTCTAGTGGACGGTATCTGCCGTCCCTTATGGAGGCCATAAGCGCAGGCCCAGGCAGCCCTCAGGGCCGCTGCCTATAATCGCGCCCCGCACCGGCCGCTGCCCATGGCCGGTGCGTTTTCATTTCCGGGCCATGTAGAGGAACACCATGTACAAAAACCTCGCAGCCGCAGTCGCGGCCGCAAGTCTTGTATCCACGGCCTTGTCCCAAGGCCATCCCGCCCCTTCATCCCCCGCAGGTTCCGCGCCCCTCAAGGCCGCCTTCGTCTATCTGACGCCCGTGCTCGACGCCGGCTGGACGCGCCAGCACGACGAGGGCCGGCGCGCATTGCAGGCGGCGCTGGGCCCGCGCGTGCAGACGCGTGCGGTGGACAGCGTGCCCGAGGGCCCCGACGCCGAGCGCGTGCTGCGCGACCTGGCCGCCTCCGGCAACCAGCTGATCTTCACCACCAGCTTCGGCTACACCGAGTCCGTGATGCGCGTGGCGCGCGACTTCCCGCAGGTGAAGTTCGAGTCGGTCACGGGCTTCAAGCGCGCCGACAACGTGGCCACCTCGAACGCTCGCTACTACGAGGGCCGCTATCTGTCAGGCATTGCCGCCGGCCGTGCCAGCAAGACGGGCGTGGCCGGCTTCGTGGTCGGCTTTCCGATTCCCGAGGTGCTGCAGGGCATCAACGCCTTCACGCTGGGCATGCGTTCGGTCAATCCCAAGGCCACGGTCAAGGTGGTCTGGCTGGATACCTGGTTCGACCCGCCGCGCGAGCGCGATGCGGCCATGGCGCTGTTCAACGGCGGCGTGGACGTGGTGTCCTTCCAGGTCGCATCCACGGCCGTGATGCAGGCCGCCCAGGAGCGCGGCCGCATGGCGATTGCCTACCACTCCGACATGCGCAAGGACGGGCCCGACGCCCAGTTGCTGGCCGTCACCCACCAGTGGGGCGACTACTACACGGCGCGCGCCCGCGCCGTGCTGGACGGCAGCTGGAAGAGCCAGGACACCTGGGGCGGCGTGCGCGAGGGCATGATCCGCGTGGAAGGCTTCGGTCCCAAGCTGCCGCCCGCCGTGCGCGAGGAAGTGCTGCAGCGCCAAAAGGACATGGCCCAGGGCCGCCTGCAGCCCTTCAAGGCCGGCGACCAGCCGGTGCGCGACAACCAGGGCCAGGTGCGCATTCCAGCCGGCAAGCAGCTGGATGATGCGCAGATCCTGCAGATGAACTGGCTGGTGGAAGGCGTGCAGGCCACCCTGCCCAAGTGATGCGGCCTGCGGGGCGTCCGGTCCTGGCGTAAACCCTAGGATGGCGCCTGCCGATGGCGCCTATAGCGCTGCGGATATGGCATCTGCCTGTCCGCCCGCTAAGCTTGGCGGCATGCAAATCTACCGTTCCTCATTGCTGCGTTTTGCCGACGATGGCCAGGCGCTCTACGACGAAGACGGCCTGCTGGCCGTCGCCCCGGATGACAGGGGGCAGCAGCGCGTCGTCGCCGCCGGCAGCTGGCAGGCGCTGCAGGCGCAGTTCACCGGACAGCCGGGCGCCGAAGTCACCCATCTGCCGGGCCGCATCCTGGCGCCGGGCTTCATCGACCTGCACATCCACTACCCGCAGACCGATGTGATCGGCGCGCCCGCCGCCGGCCTGCTGCCCTGGCTGGAGAAATACACCTTTCCGCACGAGTCGGCCTTTTGCGAACGCGCCCATGCCGACAGCGTGGCCGAGTTCTTCCTGGACGAGCTGCAGCGCAACGGCGTGACCACGGCGCTGGCCTTTGCCACCTCGCACCCGGGTTCGGTCGATGCGCTCATGGGCGCGTCGCAGGCGCGCGGCATGCGCATGATCACGGGCAAGGTGCTGCAGGACCGCCACAGCCCCGACGGCGTGCGCGACCAGACCGAGCAAAGCCTGATCGACACCGAAACCCTGATCCAGCGCTGGCATGGCGTGGACCGCCTGGGCTACGCGATCACGCCGCGCTTTGCGCCCACCAGCACGCATGAGCAGCTGCGCGGCGCGGGCGAACTCGCCGCACGCTACGCCGATGTCTGGATCCAGTCCCATGTGGCCGAGAACCTGGACGAAGTGCGCTGGGTGGCCGAACTCTTTCCGAAGGCCCGCAGCTATCTGTCGGTCTACGACGACTTCGGCCTGATGCGCGAGCGCGCCGTCTACGCGCACTGCATCCACCTGGACGATGAAGACCGCGCCCTGATGCGTGAACGCAGCACCGCCGCCGCCGTCAGCCCCACCAGCAACCTGTTCCTGGGCAGCGGCTTCTTCGACTTTGCGCGGGCCGATGCCGCGCAGTTCCTCTACGGCCTGGCCAGCGACGTGGGCGGCGGCATGAGCTTCAGCCCCTTCCGCACCATGCAGGCCGCCTACGTGGCGGGCCGCGAGGGCCAGACCAAGCAGGGCCTGAGCCTGTCGCCCGGCAGCCTGTGGTGGCAGCACACGGCGGGCGCGGCGCGCGCCCTGGGCCTGGCGGGCCAGGTGGGCAACCTGCAGCCGGGCTGCGAGGCCGACTTCGTGGTCATCAACCCGGCCTGCACGCCGCTGCTCGAGCGCAAGACCCGCCAGGCCGAGAGCCTGGACGAGCTGCTGTTCGCCATGATCATCCTGGGCGATGACCGCCTGATCGAGCGCACCGTCGTTTCTCAAGCAAAATAGCGCCTTTGCGCCAGTGCCCTGCCGGGTGCTGGCGCTTGACAAGTGCAGCTAGGGAACGAGGAATTGCCATGAGCATCAAGAGCGACAAGTGGATCCGTCGCATGGCCGAGGATCACGGCATGATCGAGCCTTTCGAGCCGGCCCAGGTTCGCAACGTCGATGGCCGCAAGATCATCAGCTACGGCACCAGCAGCTATGGCTACGACATCCGCTGCGCACCCGAATTCAAGGTGTTCACCAACATCCACAGCACCGTGGTGGACCCCAAGAACTTCGATGAGAAAAGCTTCGTCGATTTCGAGGGCGACAGCTGCATCATCCCGCCCAACAGCTTCGCGCTGGCGCGCACGGTCGAGTACTTCCGCATCCCGCGCAACGTGCTGACCATCTGCCTGGGCAAGAGCACCTACGCGCGCTGCGGCATCATCGTCAACGTCACCCCCTTCGAGCCCGAATGGGAAGGCTATGTGACGCTGGAGTTCTCCAACACCACGCCGCTGCCCGCCCGCATCTATGCCGGCGAGGGCTGCGCCCAGGTGCTGTTCTTCGAGAGCGATCCCGACGATGTCTGCGAGGTCAGCTACCGCGACCGTGGCGGCAAGTACCAGGGCCAGGTGGGCGTGACGCTTCCCAAGGCCTGACGGCGTTGACCCGGAAGACAAGGCCCGCAGCGAAAGCTGCGGGCCTTTTTCATTCGACCAGCGCCGGCGCATCGGTGCGCGCATGCGCACCGCAGCTCTCGCGCCGTGCGGCGGCAGCCGTGGCCATGAGCCAGCAGACATCGAGCTGATTGCGCAGCGCATGGCCTGCGGCAGGTGCCAGCCTTTCACGCCATGCCGCAATGCGCTGCACGGCCTGCGCCAGGCCCTGGTCGCTGCGCTGTATGCCCACGCAGTCCTGCATGAGCTGGCGCAACTCCTGCGCGATGGCTGCCGTGTCCTGCTCCTGTGCGCCGGCCTGCAGGGTTTCGGTCGGCTGGGCCGGCGCAGGGACAGCAGCCGGCTGCTGCGCGATGGCCTGGGCGGCCGCGCGCCCCATCACCACGCATTCGAGCAGCGAATTGCTGGCCAGCCGGTTGGCGCCGTGCAGGCCGGTGCGCGCCACCTCGCCAATGGCGCGCAGGCCATCGACATCCGTGCGCCCGTCGATATCGGCCAGCACGCCGCCGCAGGCGTAGTGGGCGCATGGGGCCACGGGAATCGGCTGCGTGGCAATGTCGATGCCATGGCTGGCGCACAGGGCCATCACGCCCGGGAAATGCGACTGCAGCCAGGCACGTGGCCGGTGGGTGATATCCAGGTGCACGAAGGCCAGGCCATGGCGGTCCATCTCGTGCCGGATGGCGCGTGCCACGATGTCGCGCGGCGCCAGTTCGGCCCGCTCGTCATGGGCAGGCATGAAGCGCGTGCCGTCCGGCAGGCGCAGCAGGGCGCCTTCGCCGCGCAGGGCTTCCGAGACCAGGCCCGCCGCGCGTCCATCCACCTGCAGCGCCGTGGGATGGAACTGCATGAACTCCAGGTCGCCCACGCGGCAGCCTGCGCGCCAGGCCATGGCCACGCCGTCGCCCGTGGCGGTGGCCGGGTTGGTGGTGGCGGGATAGACCTGCCCCAGCCCGCCCGTGGCCAGCACGGTATGCGCGGCATGCCAGCGCTGCTGGCGGCCATCGGGCAGGCGCACCAGCGCGCCTGTGCAGTGCGCAGGCTGTCCTACGGTCAGCAGGTCCAGCGCGCTGGTGTGCTCATGCAGATCGATGTTCGCGCGCTCCCGGCAGGCGCGCAGCAGGGCGGCGTGCACGGCCTGGCCGGTGCAGTCGGCGGCATGCACGATGCGGCGGCGGCCGTGGCCGCCCTCGCGCGTGAGGTGCAGGCCACCGGTGTCGTCACGCGTGAAAGGCACGCCGTGGGCCACCAGCCAATCGATGGCGGCAGGCGCCTGTGCAAGGATGGCGCGCACGGCCTGCGCATCGCACTGGCCTGCGCCCGCGACCAGGGTGTCTGCCGCGTGTTCGTCGATGCTGTCCTGTGCATCCAGCACGGCGGCAATGCCGCCCTGGGCCCAGGCGCTGGCGCATTCCTCGGCCGCGCCCTTGCTGAGCAGGGCCACGCGCAGATGCGGCGGCAGCGACAGGGCGGCGGCCATGCCGGCCAGGCCGGCGCCGATGATGAGTACGTCTGTGCAAGGCTGTGTCATGGCGCTGTCCTCAGGCGGGACCGAAATGCTGGAAGAGCGCTGCATCGCGCGCAAGGTCGCCGCTGGCGCGCACGGGCTGGCGGTGGCCGGCCGCGAAAGCCAGCATGCGTTCGATGGGGCGGCGCGCGGCCTGGGCGATGGCGGGGTCCACCTCGATGGCGCACAGGCCCTGCTCCAGGGCCAGCTCCACGCCCTGCAGGCTGTTCATCGCCATCCAGGGGCACATGGCGCAGCTCTTGCAGGTGGCGCCCTGGCCGGCCGTGGGCGCGGGCAGGAAGGTCTTGCCCGGGTAGCGCATGCGCATGTCGTGCAGGATGCCCTGGTCGGTGGCGACGATGAAGGTGTCGGTGGGCAGCCGGCCTGCCGCGTTGATGAGCTGGGTGGTGGAGCCCACCACATCGGCCTGGGCGGCCACGGCGGCCGGCGACTCGGGGTGCACGAGGATGGCGGCCTGCGGATACTCCAGCGCCATGGCGGCCAGTTCGTCGGCCTTGAATTCGTCATGGACCAGGCAGGAGCCATGCCACAGCAGCATGTCGGCGCCGGTCTGGCGCTGGATGTGGGCGCCGAGGTGGCGGTCGGGCGCCCAGAGGATCTTCTCGCCGCAGGCGTACAGGTGGGCCACGATGTCCTGTCCCACCGACGAGGTGACCACCCAGTCGGCGCGCGCCTTCACCGCCGCGCTGGTGTTGGCGTAGACCACGACCGTGCGGTCCGGGTGGGCGTCGCAAAAGGCGCTGAACTCGTCTGCCGGGCAGCCCAGGTCCAGCGAGCAGCTGGCGTCGTCGTCGGGCATGAGCACCCGCTTTTCCGGGCTGAGGATCTTGGCAGTCTCTCCCATGAAGCGCACGCCGGCCACGACCAGGGTGCTGGCCTGGTGCTGGGCGCCGAAGCGCGCCATCTCCAGCGAATCGCCCACGCAACCGCCGGTCTCGCGCGCCAGGTCCTGCAGTTCGCCGTCCACGTAGTAGTGGGCCACGAGCACGGCATCGCGCTCGTGCAGCAGGGCGCGTATGCGCTCGGCGGTCCGAAGGCGCTGGGCGCGGTCAAGTTCGGGAGGAATGCGGGCCCAGGCCTCGCCGATGCCGCACTGGCCGGCGTGGGAGAAATGGGGCTTGTCGTACTGCACGGATTTGAGCTGCATGGTGGCCGTCCGGGACTGTGGAAAGGGCTGGTGATGGCTGCGAATAATATGCTCAATTTGAGTATTAGTGTGGTGTTTTTTGCCGCACAGGTGTTTTGCGGCAGTCAGGAAAACGAGGGCGGGAAAAGCGGCGCGGGGCCGCCTCAGCGCTGCAGCTGCACGTTGTTGCGGCCCGCGCCCTTGGCCTCGTACAGCGCTTCGTCGCCACGGCGCAGCATGGCGGTGGCCGTGTCCGTGGTGCCGCGCAGCGTGGCCACGCCCACGCTGGCGGTGACGGGCTCGCCATGCGCCATGGGCGTGGTGGCCAGCAGTTCGCGCAGTTGCTCGGCAATGACCACGGCGGCATCGGCCGTGGTGTCGGGCAGCAGGGCCAGGAATTCCTCGCCCCCCATGCGGGCCAGCACGTCGGACTCGCGCAGCCGCATGCGGAAGGCGCGCGCCAGGGTGCGCAGCACGGCGTCGCCCATGTCATGGCCGTGCTGGTCGTTGATGCGCTTGAAATGGTCCACGTCGATGACGAGCACGCTCAAGGGGCGGCCGCTGCGGCGCGCCAGCGCCATGGCGAAGTCCAGCTGGAAGTCGAAGCCCCGGCGGTTGAGCAGGCCCGTGAGCGGGTCGCTGCGCGCCTGGTGCTCCAGTTCGGCATTGGCCTGCTGCAGCTGCAGCGTGCGCTCGCGCACCTGGCGCTCCATGGCCTCGTTGGCCGAGCGCAACTGGGCAATGCTGCCGCGCAGCGCTTGCGAAAGGCGATGCACTTCGCGGCTGCTGTGCAGCTGCGGGATGTCGGAGGCCGCGCCGCTGCCGTCGATGCCGTTGGCGGCACGGGCCAGGCGCTTGAGATCCTGGCTCAGCCTGCGCGCCACCAGCCAGGCGATGACGGCGGCCACCAGCGCGGCCGCCAGGCCGCCGGCCAGCACCTGGTGCATGGCCTGGCGCGCGGGCGCGTAGGCGCTGTCATGCGGCTGCCGGGCCACGATGTGCCAGCCCATGGCGGTTGCCCGGTTGTGGGCCTGCAGCGGCACGGTGGCCGTCAGAAAGCTCTGCGGGCTGTCCTGCCAGCGCGCCACCTGTACGGGCTGCAGCGTGGCATCGGCCGTATCGGCAGACACGGTATGGGCCACCGGCAGGCGCTGGTCCAGGGCCAGCAGCGGCTCCAGGCTGTCGCCCGGCGCGTGGATGAGCCGTCCACGCCGGTCGAAGATGAACAGGCCGATCTGCCGGTCGGCGCTGTCGGCCTGCTGCAGGGTCTGCATGGTTTCGCGCACCCATTCCCAGCTGCTGTGCATGCACAGCACGCCCTGGGTGAGATCGCCCACGCGAATGGGCGCCGCGAAGTCCATGAACCGGCGCGGCGCGCCGTCGGCCGCAGGCGGCAGCAAGGCGGACATCGCAGGCGAAGAGGCGCGCACATCGCCCACATGGACGCGCTGCAGGCCCGGCTCGAACCAGGGCCGGTCGCTGACATCGTGGCCCACCAGCACCTGATCGGTCGCGCTGCGCACCGTGCCCTCGGCGTCGGCCACGCCGATCCAGAGGCTGGTGGGCGTCAGCGAACGGGCACGGTTGAGCAGTGCGCCCACGCCCGGGGACTCCAGCCCCTGGATCCAGAGCTCCGGCGAGGCGGCCAGCACTTCCACGGTATGGGCGCGGCTGAACAGGCCATCGGACAGCTGCCGCGCGGCGTTGGAGGCCATGGCATGCAGCGAGGCGCTGACCTCGCGCTCCATGCGCCAGCGCAGCAGCTCGCCGAATGCCAGCGACATCAGCACCGTCACGCCCACCAGCAGCGAGCCGAAGACCAGGGCCAGTTGCGTGCGCAGGCCCAGGCGCTGCCAGCGACTGGGCGCGGTGCTGGAAGCCGGGGCGGGGGAATCCGGGGGGAAAAGCTCGTTCAACGCAGAAATCCGCTTTCAACTGTTCTGGAGTGCGGCCCGGCGCATGGCCAGGCGGGTGGCTGCAAGATCCCAGCCACCCCAGCCGCAGCATTTGAACAGCACGGGCAAATTCGAGCGCGGCCATTGCTCGCGCACCACCTGCTCCAGCGTGGGCAGGGCGGCGACATCGATGCCGGCCTGCAGCAGGTCACCGGCCTCATGCAGCGCATCCCCGGTATCGACCACCACGCGGCCCGACTGCAGCAAGCCCTGGCACAGGCCGGGTGCCAGCTCCACCATCTGCGGCGTGAAGGCGCCCACGGCCGAGATGAAGGCATCGCTGCGCGGCGCCTCGCGCAGCACCACGCCCCGGGCGGGCGTGCAGGTCACGATCAGCGGGCAGTGGCGCGCCGCCGCCTCCACATCCTCCACGGTGGTGGCCTGCAGTCCCATGGCCCGGGCCTGGTCGACCAGCGCCTGGGCGCTCTGCGCGCTGCGCGATGCCACCTGAACCTCGCGCACGCCCAGGCCTGCGGCAAAGGCCTGCAAATGGGCCAGGCCCTGCACGCCGGCGCCCACGATCAGCAACGGACCCTGCGGATTCGGCGCCAGCCTTTGCGCGGCCAGCAGCGATACGGCGGCCGTGCGCCGCGCCGTGACCGTGGGGCCGTCCAGGATCAGGCGGCGCTCGCCCGTGGCCACGTCGAAGACCACCACATCCCCCTGGATGGTGGCGCGCGGCGTGCCGGCGTTGCCGGGCGTGAAGCTGATCAGCTTGGTCATGGCCACCTGGCCGTCGGTGGCGGGCATGCAAAACAGGCTGCCACCGGCCGGCAGGGGCATCACGATGCGCGCCGGCACCTGCGCTGCCTGGGGCTGCAGCAGCACGGCGGCGATCTCTTCGGCCAGTTCGTTCCAGGGCAACAGCCCGGCCGTGGCCTGGGCGTCAAGGGCGGTGGAGGAGGGCATGCTGGAATGGCTCATGGCCGCGACTGTACACAGTAGGCTTGGACCGGCCAATTCGCGATGTGTCCAGTGCTGCGCACAGGCCCGTGAGGGCCTGCGCAGGCACTACGATGTCGCCTATGTCACAAAAGCCTTCTTATCCGCGCGAAGAGCCCCGCTGGGACGGTTCGGCGCGGCCCGAAGCTCCGCGCAAGGAATCGGCCCCGCGCTATGAGCAGCAGCGGCGCGGACCCGCGCCTGAGCCGTGGCAGCGCGAGCAACCGCCCAGCGAGCAGGCTCCCGCGCCCCGCCGGCACGGCGAGCCTGCACGCGAGCGGCGCAGGCGCGGCGGATGGGGGCTGGGCCTGGCGGTCGTCATCGGCCTGGGCATCGTCGCCGCGCTGCTGGCCGCCATGGTGCTGGTGGCCCGCGAGCAGGTCCTGCGCAGCCAGGCGCCACCGGCCACCGCCCCCATGGCGGTGCAGCCCGTGCGCTGATACACGCCGTATCATTGCCGCAGCTGCGGTCGCTGCAGTCCCGCAGGTTCCGACGTAATATCGCCGCCCGATGCTGCAGGCTGCAGCACAGATCCAGGAGTGAACACCATGAGATGGGATGGCAACCGCGAGTCGGACAATGTGGAAGACCGCCGTGACGAGGGTGGCGGTGGCGGCGGCCCCGTCTTCGGCGGACGCAGCATAGGCATTGGCACCATCGTCATCGCCCTGGTCGGCGGCTGGGTGCTGGGCATCAACCCGCTGACCATCCTGGGTGCGCTCAGCGGCGGCTCGCCGGTGCAGGTGCAGCAGCCCCAGGGCCCGGCCCACAAGCCGCCGGCCGATGACAAGCTCGCCCGCTTTGTCTCCACCGTGCTGGCCGATACCGAAGATGTCTGGCGCGATGTGTTCCGCCAGGGCGGCGCCCAATATACCGATCCCAAGCTCGTGCTGTTCCGTGGCGCAACGCCCACGGCCTGCGGCACGGGGCAGTCGGCCATGGGACCCTTCTACTGCCCTGCCGACCAGAAGGTGTATATCGACCTGGGCTTCTACGAAACGCTCAAGAACCAGCTGGGCGCGCCCGGCGATTTCGCCCAGGCCTATGTGATTGCCCACGAGGTGGGCCACCACGTGCAGAACCTGCTGGGCATCAGCGCCCAGGTGGACCGCGCCCGTGGCCGCGTCAGCAAGGTCGAATACAACCATCTGTCGGTCAAGCTGGAACTGCAGGCCGATTGCCTGGCCGGCGTCTGGGCGAACCGCGCGCAAAGCGCCCGCCAGATCCTGGAGCAGGGCGATGTGGAGTCGGCCATGAATGCGGCATCCAAGATCGGCGACGACGCCCTGCAGCGCGCAGGCGGCGGCGCCGTGGTGCCGGACAGCTTCACGCACGGCACCAGCGCCCAGCGCCAGCGCTGGTTCAGCACCGGCCTGCGTACCGGCAGCGTCAAGTCCTGCGACACTTTTTCGGCCGCTTCCCTCTGAGGAGGACCCCCACGCTCGCGTTGCTGCGCAAGCTTCGCCGGCCCCTGCGAGGGGCCGCTTTTTCATCTGGAGGCTGCCCGGCGACGAAAAAATGCCCGCATTGCGGGCCCTCATACCGGGTTTTTGCGGGTTGCGCTCACACAACGCCATGCTTGTCCAGGTGCCAATTGGCGTTATTGCAACGCACAAATCGCGCTAGGTGCGACAATAGCACTCTCAATGACAAGCTCTTTCTCCAATCTCCAGCTGGCTGAGTCCCTGGCGCGCGCCGTGGCCGACATGGGCTACGAGTCCATGACGCCCATCCAGGCACAGGCCATTCCGGTCGTTCTGACCGGCAAGGATGTCATGGGCGCCGCCCAGACCGGCACAGGCAAGACGGCGGCGTTCTCGCTGCCGTTGCTGCAGCGGCTGATGCGCCACGAAAATACCTCCGCTTCGCCTGCACGCCACCCCGTGCGGGCGTTGGTGCTTTTGCCCACACGCGAACTGGCGGACCAGGTGGCCCAGCAGATCGCCCAGTATGCGAAGTACACCAAGCTGCGCAGCACCGTGGTGTTCGGCGGCATGGACATGAAGCCGCAGACGCTGGAGCTCAAGAAGGGCGTCGAGGTGCTGGTGGCCACGCCGGGCCGTCTGCTTGACCACATCGAAGCCAAGAACGCCGTGCTCAACCAGGTCGAGTACGTGGTGCTTGACGAGGCAGACCGCATGCTGGACATCGGCTTTCTGCCCGATCTGCAGCGCATACTGTCCCATCTTCCCAAGACACGCACCACCTTGCTGTTCAGCGCCACCTTCTCGCCCGAGATCAAGCGCCTGGCCAGCAGCTACCTGCAGGACCCCGTCACCATCGAAGTGGCGCGCCCCAACGAGACGGCGTCCACGGTGGAGCAGCGCTTCTACAGCGTCAGCGACGACGACAAGCGCTATGCGCTGCGCTCCCTGCTCAAGCAGCGCGACATCCGCCAGGCCTTCGTCTTCTCCAACAGCAAGCTGGGCTGTGCGCGCCTGACGCGCGCCCTGGAGCGTGATGGCCTGCGCGCAACGGCGCTGCACGGCGACAAGAGCCAGGACGAGCGCCTGAAGGCGCTTGAAGCCTTCAAGCGCGGCGAGGTGGATCTGCTGGTGTGTACCGATGTCGCGGCCCGTGGCCTGGACATCAAGGACGTGCCGGCCGTCTTCAACTACGACGTGCCCTTCAACGCCGAAGACTATGTGCACCGCATCGGCCGCACGGGCCGTGCAGGCGCCTCCGGCATTGCCGTGACCCTGGTGACCAACCACGATGCGCGCCTGGTGGGCGAGATCGAGAAGCTCATCAAGAAGAAGATCAACGTTGAGCCCTGCCCCATGGAAGATTTCCGTGGCAGCGCACCGCGTGGTCACCGTTTTGACGAGCTGCCGCGCCAAAGCAGCGGCGGCTACGGTCGTGAACGGGATCGCGGCGCCGAGCGTGGCGATCGCGGCGGTGATGCGTCGCGGGGCAGTTCCGGTTTTGGCCATCGCGGCTCGCGCATGACCCAGCGCCCGGCGCACTCGGACCCGTTCTTCGACAAGCCCTACGAGGCATCCGCCAGCGTCGATGCGAGCTGGGACAGCCAGGGTGCTGCCGCGCCCAAGGCGGGCAGCGGCATCAAGCCCAAGCGCAAGCTGGCCGCGCTGTTCAAGGCGCCTGTTGCACCTGTCGCGCCGGTCCCGCCTGTGGCACCCGTCGCCACTTCCGAGGTCTGAGCGCCGCGCAAGCCGCCTGCCTCACGAAAAACGCCTGCCTAGCAGGCGTTTTTTCATGGGCGCTCGCCCATCGGAGTCGTCCAGGTCAGCCCGGGGCCTGTGCCTGCGGGCAGTCCACCTGGATCAGTTCCCGGTCCGCCAGGTGATCGCCGAAACGCATCATGCTCAGGCAGCCGCCCCAGACGCAGCCGGTGTCCAGCGCCACCAGGTCGGGCCGGCTGATGTGGCCCAGCGTGGACCAGTGGCCAAACGCAATCGTTGCGCTCGCCGTGGCGCGGCCCGGCACATCGAACCAGGGCATGAGGCCGGGCGCCGCCTGCTCGGCCGACTCGGTGCTGTCGAAATCCATGACACCCTGTGCGGTGCAAAAGCGCAGCCGGGTCAAGGCGTTGACGATGACCCGCAGGCGCTCCCAGCCCTGCAGGTCGGGTGACCAGCGATCGGGCTGGTTGCCGTACATGGCCTGCAAGAAATCGGGCAACTGCTTGCTGCGCAGTACTGAATGCACCTCGCCCGCCAGCGCCATCACTTCCTGGCTGCTCCACTGCGGCAGCACGCCGGCATGGACCATCAGCAGTTCCTCGCCATGCGCCATGCGGTGGCTGCGCGCCAGCGGCTGGTGGCGCAGCCAGTCCAGCAGCTGATCGCGATCGGGCGCATCCAGCACCCGGGCCAGCGTGTCGCGCCGGCTGCTGCGTCGCACGCCCTGGGCGGCGGCCAGCAGGTGCAGGTCATGGTTGCCCAGCAGGGCGCGCATGGAGTCGCCGGCGGCCATGCAGGTGCGCAACACCTTGTCCGATTCCGGACCGCGGTTCACAAGGTCGCCCAGGATGTACAAGGTATCGCGGCTGGCGGAGAAGTCCACGCGGTGCAGCAGGCGCTCAAAGGCGTCGTGGCATCCCTGGATATCGCCGATACAGTAAAGTGCCATGGTCTTCTTTCTGATATACGAACCATGGATTTTCTGCTGATCGCGTTGCTTACGCTGCTCAATGGGGTGTTTGCAATGTCCGAATTGGCACTGGCCTCCAGCCGCAAGGCTCGGTTGGTGGCACTGGCTGAAACAGGCGACAAGGGTGCGGTGGCAGCACTGGCCTTGCTCGAAAACCCCACGCAATTTCTTTCTTCGGTGCAGGTGGGCATCACCTCCATCGGCCTGCTCAACGGCATTTTGGGCGAGGCGGCCTTCAGTGACGGGCTGGCCGCATGGCTGCTGGGCCTGGGAATTCCGGAACGCGCGGCCAGCATTTCTGCCACGGCGCTCGTCGTGACCGTGATCACCTTCGTCACCATCGTCTTCGGCGAGCTGGTGCCAAAGCGCATTGGCCAGCTTTATCCCGAAACCGTGGCCACGGTGGTTTCCCGGCCCATGACCTGGGTGGCGTCGGCTGCAAAGCCCTTTGTGCGGCTGCTGGCCTTTTCCACGCGCGCCATGCTGACTCTGCTGCGCATCAATGAATCCGCAGCGCGCGCCGTGACCGAAGAGGAAATCGTGGCAAGCCTGGCCGAAGGGCGGGATGCCGGAGTGATCGAGGCCAACGAGCACCAGATGGTGCAAAACGTCTTTCACCTCGATGACCGCTCACTGACGTCGATCATGGTCCCGCGCGGCGACGTGCAATGGCTGGACGCCGACATGACCGTCACCGAGGCATTGCAGGCCTCGGCCGACGACCACTCGAAGGGTGGGCATTCCTGGTACCCGGTGTGCCGCAATTCGCTGGATGACGTGGTCGGCATCATCAGCGTGGCGCGCCTGCTGGCATTGGGCTCGGATGCCGCCGGCACCACGCTGTACGAACATGTGCTGCCGGCTTCTTTCCTGCCCGAGACGCTCAGCGCCATGGAGCTGCTGGAGCAATTGCGTGCCCGGTCCGGGCGCATGGTGTTTGTGGTGGATGAATATGGCGTGGTGCAGGGCATCATGACGCCCCGGGATTTGCTCGAGGCGATTACCGGCGAGTTACAGCCTGTGACCGAGGCAGAAGCCTGGGCCATGCAGCGCGAGGATGGCTCCTGGCTATTGGACGGTCTGATGCCCATATCGGAGCTGAAGGCGCGCCTCGATATTCGTGATCTTCCCGATGAGCACCGCGGCAGATACAACACCGTGGCGGGGCTTCTCATGGCAGAAAGCGGTCATTTGCCCATTCTGGGGGAACGGGTCAGCTGTGCGGGCTGGATCTTCGAGGTCATCGATCTCGATGGCAAACGCATTGACAAGGTGCTGGCCATATCGGATTTATCCGAGAACTACTCTTCGCAATAGGCAGCAGCGATATTGTGGGTTTTGCTTACATGCGTCTTGCGCCATGGGCTGATTATGTTTTTATAATGAAAGCTCTTAAACTACTTTCAAGGCGCATACCATGAGCTCTTACAAGGAACTGCTGAAGCAGCGACAGGAACTGGAGCAACAGATCCAGGAAGCACGCAAGCGCGAGCTTGCCGACGCCGTGGGCCAGGTTCGCAACTTGATTGCCGAATATGGTCTGACTGCCGATGACGTGTTTCCTGCAGCTCGTGGTCGTACCGCTGGCACAACCGGCGCCAAAGTGGCTCCCAAGTACCGCGATCCCGCAACCGGCCAAACCTGGACCGGACGCGGCAAACCGCCAAAGTGGATTCAGAATCAGGACCGTGAGAAATTTGTCATCTGATTTTCCCGTCGCGCATGAAAGAGCCCGCCCAGTGCGGGCTTTTTTCATTGTCACGGCCATTTGTCAAAAGATTGTCTCAGTTGAGAATCTCTATCATCCGCGGCGTAAAGTGTGGATCCGTGTATGGACATTTCCAGAGCGGCGATGCAAAGGCCGATTTTTGGCCGCGCCGCACAGGTGATGGTGGGGCGATGTCCTTTATGGCAGTCTGGTGCGTGGCGAGATGCCCGTTTTTGGGATCTTGATGCGCCTCAATGCCTGGGGGATGCGCGCATGTTTCAGAAGATTCCGAGCATTCTTTGATTTTCTTCAGCGGTGTCCGACTTGAATAATCAGGCCCCGGCCGCCATGGGTGGCGGCAGGGGCACAATACGCACATGAACAAGCAGGTGTTGATTGCCGGCGGCGGCATTGGTGGCCTGGCCGCCGCTATCGGTGCGTCGCGGGCGGGTTGGGAAGTGCGCCTTTTCGAGCAGGCGCCCGCGCTCAGTGAAGTGGGCGCCGGAATCCAGATCGGTCCGAATGTCGTGCGGCGGCTTCAGGCCTGGGGCCTGCAAAAGCCGCTGCAGCAGGTGGTGGCATTGCCGGGCAGCCTGCGCGTGCGCAGCGCAGTCACCGGGCAGGAATTGGCGCATATGCCCTTGGGCAGCGAGTCCGTGCAACGCTATGGCGCGGCCTACGCCACCATCCACCGGGCCGATCTGCAGCAATTGCTGCGGGAAGCCGCTCAGACTTATCCGGGCATGCACCTGAACCTGGGCCAGCCCATCGAGAGCTTTTCCGAGACCGACGGCGTGGTCACCGTGCGCACCCGGGCCGGCAAGCTGATCGAAGGCGATGCCCTGGTCGCCGCCGACGGCGTGCGCAGCATTCTGCGCCAGCAGTTGCTGGGCGACGGCCCGCCGCGTGTCACCGGGCACCTGGCCTACCGCGCCCTGGTGCACCAGGCCCAGTTGCCCAAGCGCCTGCGGGCCACCGATGTCACGGCCTGGCTGGGCTCGCGCATGCATGCCATCCAGTACCCCGTGCGCCGGGGCGAGCTGCAGAACCTGGTGATCATCATCCAGGGCCCGGCGCCCGAGGATCTGGCGAACTGGGACCATGCGGGCAATCTCGACGATCTGGTGCGGGTGCTGCAGGGCAGTTGCCCCCAGCTGCTGGACCTGGTCCAGCATGTGCCGGCGGCCGGTGGCGACTGGCGGCTGTGGCCGGTGGGGGACCGTCCGCCCGTGCAATCGGCCGCGCAGATGGCGCGCGGCGTGGTGGCCTTGCTGGGCGATGCGGCCCATCCCATGCGCCCCTATCTGGCCCAGGGCGCCGGCATGGCGATTGAAGATGCAGCGGAGCTGCAGCGCGCCCTGTCCATGCACGATCTCGACGTCAACATGCGCCTGCGCCGCTACGCGCTTAACCGCTGGCAGCGCAATGCGCGCGTGCAGGCACGCTCGCAGCGCAATGGCCGCATCTTCCATGCCACGGGTCCCGTGCGCTGGGGGCGTGACCTGTCGCTGCGCCTGCTGGGCTCCCGGCTGATGGATCTGCCCTGGCTGTACCGTGGCGATGGCTCGGCCGCCAACGCCCTGTAGAGACTTCGGCTGCTAGGCGGCGGAGGCCTGGCGCAGCAGCGGCGAGGAGGGCAGGAAACGGAACGCGGTTGACGCGCCCACCAGCGTGGCTGCAATCGAGATCATCACGGCCTTGTAGGGCTCCACGCCCCAGGCCTCGGCCCAGGCCGCCACCCAGCCCGTGAACCATTGCACCAGGGCCACGCCCAGGAACATGGCCATGGTGAACAGCGACAGCGCGCGGCCGGTCATCTCTGGGGGGTAGGAAGCGCGCACATCGGCGTACTGCAGCACCGAATAGCCCGACAGCAGGCCCATGGCGAAGATCAGCGCCACATTGGTCCAGCCATGGTGCAAAAAGGCCATAAGCATGAACAGGCTGCCCATGAGCAGCGAGTAATTGGTGAGCCAGCGCCGGCGCCGTCCTGGGCCGGGGTCCATGCGCCCGAAAATCGCGGGGCTGAACAGCGAGATCATCGATACGACCAGCGCCACATTGCCGCTTTCCACCAGCGAAAAGCCATAGCGATGGATGAGCAGCGGCCCCAGCCACAGGCCGCGCAGCGCCAGAAACGATGCATAGCAGGCCATGGCCAGCAGGACGATGCCCAGCGTGTGCGGCAGCGTGAACAGCTCGGCCATGCGGCGTGCCGCCACGCCCCAGCTTTCCCGTGCGGCGGTCTGTGCTCCGCTGCGGGCAGGCTCGTGCACGCGCCACCAGATCAGCAGCCACGACAGGGCCGACATCACGGCCAGCAGCGCAAAGCCCGAGCGCCAGCCGAAATGCTGGACCAGCCAGGCCAGTGGCGTGCCTGTGAACAGCAGCCCCAGTCCACCGACACCCATGCCCACGCCCGACAGAAAGGCAAAGCGGTCCATGGGAAAGTGGCGCGAGATGAACATGGTGCAGGCCAGAAAGGCGGGCGAGCAGCCCACGCCGATCAGCAACTGGCCCACCATCAGCCAGCCGTAGTTGGGTGCGGCGGCGGACAGTGCCGACCCCGCAATCGCCAGCGGAAACGACAGCAGCACCGTGCGCCGCAGGCCGTAGAGGTCCATGCCGATGCCCATCAGCAGCTGGGCCACGCCGAAGGACAGGCCGAACAGGCCGGCGAAGGCGCCCAGCGACTGGGCCGTGAGCCCGAAATCCTGCTGCAGGCCCGTGGCCATGACCGAGGTGATGGTGCGAAAGGCCTGGCTCAGCGCAAAGGCCGAGAGCAGGGACAGCAGCATGGCCCACAGCAGCTGGCTGCGCGGCGGCGGTGCTGCGGGGGAGGTCTGCGAAGCCTCTGTGTGTATGTTGTTGTGTGGGGGCTGTTGTGGCGCTGCGGACACGGTATTTCTCCTGGCGCCGCAGCTTACCCGTTTGCGCGCCTGCGCGCTGTCGCCACCGCAGCGGCCTGCCGTCGGTGGCGCCCGCCAGTCCCTACAGCTCGGTGCGCAGCGCCCAGATTTCGGGGAACAGCACCACGTCCAGCATCTTGCGCAGATAGCTGACGCCGCCCGTGCCGCCTGTGCCGCGCTTGAAGCCGATGACGCGCTCCACCGTGGTCAGGTGGCGGAAGCGCCACAGGCGGAAGGCGTCCTCGATGTCGGCCAGCTTTTCGCCGAGCTGGTACAGGTCCCAGTGCTTGTGGGGATCGCGGTAGACGGTGATCCAGGCCTGCTTGACGCCCTCGCTGGCCTCGTAGGGCTGGGTCCAGTCGCGCTCCAGCCGGTCGGCGGGCACGTCGATGCCCTCGCGCGCCAGCAGCTGCAGGGATACGTCGTAGAGCGAGGGCGAGCGCCATGCCGTCTCCACCTGGGCCAGCAGGTCGGGCCGGTGGGCATGGGGCTGGAGCATGGCGGCGTTCTTGTTGCCCAGGGAGAACTCGATGCAGCGGTACTGGTAGCTCTGGAAGCCGCTGGAGTTGGCCAGGTAGGGGCGCATGGCCGTGTACTCGGGCGGGGTCATGGTGGACAGCACGGTCCAGGCGCTGACCAGTTGCTCCATGATGCGGCTCACGCGGGCCAGCATCTTGAAGGCGTCGGCACGCGTGCCGCCTGCGATGGCGGCCGTGGCGGCTCGGACCTCATGCAGCATCAGCTTCATCCACAGCTCGCTGGTCTGGTGCTGGATGATGAACAGCATCTCGTCATGCGCGGGCGACAGCGGATGCTGTGCCGTGAGGATCTGGTCCAGGTGCAGGTAGTCGCCATAGCTCATGGACTGGCTGAAGTCCAGCTGGGCGCGCTCCTCTTTGACGATGGATTCGGTGCGGCCGGGGCTGTTCATGGGGCAGCCGGAGTGTTCGGTGGTCATGTGGGAGTCTCGCAAGTCTCGACGCGGAAAATGCAGGGCGCAGCGTAACCGAATCCCGCGCTGAAATCCTGCGGGTTGCAAGAAGCGGGATGCGCGGGTGCTCCGGGCTGCGTAGAGTAGGGCATCCGATGACCCAGAAAGACATGCCGTGTCCAACCAAGCCATGAATCAAGCCAGCGATGCCACTGCCAACCCCACGGCCCTGGTGGCCCGATGCTGCCGCTGGCTGGAGACCGAGGAGCCCCCGCCTGCCCTGGGCCAGCTTGCCGAACGCTCGGGCCTGAGCCCCTGGCAACTGCACCGATTGTTCAAGCAGGCCACAGGCCTCACGCCCAAGGCCTATGCCAAGGCCCATCGCGCGCATGCCCTGCGCGCGGCGCTGCAGCCGGGCCAGAGCGACTCGGTCACCGATGCAGCCTACTCCAGCGGCTATGCGGCCAGCAGCAGTTTCTACCGCGACGCAGGCGCCATGCTGGGCATGGCACCCGGCGACTACCGGCGCGGCGGCATGCGCCAGACCATCCGCTTTGCCGTGGCCGAATGCACGCTGGGCAGCATCCTCGTGGCCAGCACCGAGCGCGGTGTTTGCTGCGTGCTGCTGGGCGACGACGCAGAGGCCCTGGTGCAGGACCTGCAGCAGCGCTTTCCGCTGGCCGAGCTGGTGGGCGGCGATGCGGGCTTCGAGCACACCGTGGCCCAGGTCGTGGCCCTGGTCGAGCAGCCGCGCCGCGGCCTGGCGCTGCCGCTGGACGTGCAGGGCACGGTCTTCCAGCAGCGCGTGTGGCAGGCGCTGTGCGCCATTCCGGCCGGCCAGACCCTGAGCTACTCGGAACTGGCCCTGCGCCTGGGCATGCCCACGGGCGCGCGCGCCGTGGCCAGCGCCGTCGCTGCCAACCCGATTGCCGTGGCCGTGCCCTGCCATCGCGTGGTGCGCAACGACGGCAGCATCTCCGGCTACCGCTGGGGCGTGGAGCGCAAGCGTGCCCTGCTGCTGCGCGAGGCGCGCCAGGCGCAGGAGGCCGCTGGCCGGGAGACAGGGCGGGAGAGCGGCCGAGCCCCGCTGCGCCAGGCCGGCAAGGCATGAGCGGGCGGCGTGGCGGCCACAGCCTTGGCGCAGAGCAGCAACTGACGCTGCCGGCCGGCTACCGCATGAACGAGTTCTGGGGCTTTCACCGGCGCGATGCCCAGCGCCTGTCCGAATGCGATCTGCAGGACGGCGACACCATCCGCATGCACAAGGGCCTGATGTGGAAAGGCCTTCCCACGCTGCTCACCCTGGAGCTGACGCAGCATTGCGAAGAGGCGGCCGTGGTGCAGGCCCGATGGCGCCTGCCCGCCGGTGCAGGCGCCATCGCCGGCATGGACGATGTGCTGGCCGCCATGCTGCGGCGCATGTTCGGACTGTCCCAGGATGTGGGCGAATTCGAGCGCCGTTTTGGCCGCCATGCGCGGCTGGGGCCGCTGCTGGCGCGCCAGCGTGGCCTGCATGTGCCGGCGGCCTGCACGCCCTGGGAGGCGCTGAGCTGGGCCGTCACCGGGCAGCAGATCAGCGTAGCGGCAGCCGTGTCGCTGCGCCGCCGCCTGATTGCCGCAGCCGGCCAGCCGGTGGCGCTGCACGATGGCCATGCCGACGCGCCGCAGCAGCTGTGGTGCATGCCGGAGGCCGCCCAGCTGGCGCAGCTCGGTGAGGAGGATTTGCGCGCCGCCGGCTTTTCGCGGAGCAAGACGCACACGCTGCGCCTGCTGGCGCAGGCCGTGCAGTCGGGGGAATTGCCGCTGGACGACTGGGCGGCCCTGCCTGAACTGCCGGTGGCCGAGATCCGCGAGCGGCTGCTGGCCCTCAAGGGCATAGGCCCGTGGACCGTGAACTACATGCTGCTGCGCGGCTATGGCCACCTGGACGGCCCGCTGCACGGCGATGTGGCCGTGCGCCGGGCCCTGGCCCTGCTGCTGAAGACGGACGCCATGGACGCGGTGCAGACCGAGTTGTGGCTGCGGGACTTCGCACCCTGGCGCGCCCTGGTCGCGGCCCATCTCTGGGCCTCGCTGTCATCCACGGCGTTCTGAGCGCCGGGCCTCAGGCTTCAGGTCACCGCATTGATGCGGTTGAACTCCGGCTTGCGCCATTCGCCCGATTCCAGCACCTGGCGCAGGTGCTCCACGGCATGCCAGACATCTTCGAATCCCACGTACAGCGGCGTGAAGCCGAAGCGCAGGATGTCCTTGTGCAGGCCCGTGCCGTCGCCCTTGCGGAAGTCGCCGATCACGCCGCGCGCGATCAGCGCCTGCACGATGGCATAGGCGCCGCTGTCCTTGCCGTCAACGCCCAGTCCCTCCTCGCGCGTCAGGCAGACCTGGGAGCCGCGCCGGCCGTGCTCGCGCGGCGTGGCCAGGCCCAGGCCGTGGCCCTGGCAGCGTTCCTCGACCAGGGCGATGAACAGGTCGGTCAGCGCCAGCGACTTGTTGCGCAGCGCTTCCATGCCGCCCAGCGGCTCCACGGCCGTGAACACGTCCAGGCCGCACTGCAGCACGCTCAGGCTGACCATGGGCTGGGTGCCGCACAGGTAGCGCTGTATGCCCTGGGCCGGGTGGTAGTCCGGCACGAACTTGAAAGGCTCGGCATGGCCGAACCAGCCCGACAGCGGCTGCCAGAAGCGGTTGATCAGGCGCGGGTTGGCCCAGACAAAGGCCGACGCGCCCGGGCCGCCGTTGAGGTACTTGTAGCTGCAGCCGATGGCGAAGTCGGCATTCGCGCCCTTGAGATCGACAGGCACGGCACCCGCGCTGTGGCACAGGTCCCAGACGCAGAGAATGCCCTTGCCCTGCGCGGCAGCCGTCACGGCAGCCATGTCGTGCATGGCGCCCGTGCGGTAGTTGACATGGGTGAGCATGCAGATGGCCACCTCGTCGGTCAGCGCGCCGGCAATTTCCTCGGGTTCGAGCAGCACCAGCTCCAGCCCGTATTCCTGGCAGACCGACTGGGCGATGTAGAGGTCGGTGGGGAAGTTGCTGCGCTCGCTGATCAGGCGCTTGCGCTGCGGCGCGTCCTCGCGCGCAATGCGGGCCGCCGCTGTCAGCACCTTGTAGAGGTTGATGGAGGCCGTGTCGGTGAACACCAGCTCACCCGCGCCCACGCCCAGCCAGGGGGCGAACTGGTCGCCCAGGCGCTGGGGCAGGCTGATCCATCCGGCATCGTTCCACGAGCGGATCAGGCCCTGCGCCCATTCCTGCTGCACCACCTCGGCCACGCGCGCGGCGGCGGCGCGGGGGCTGGCGCCCAGCGAGTTGCCGTCAAGGTAGATCACGCCTTCGGGCAGCGTGAATTGGTCGCGCAGGGCGCGCAGCGGGTCTTGCGCATCGAGGGTGAGGCAGTCTTGCAGGCTCGTCACGGGGTCTCCTTGGGTATCGAAAAGGCGAAAGGCGAAAAGCGCGGGCAGGGCCGGCGCCGCAATGCGGGCAGGGATCAGGCCAGGGCGCGCAGCACGGCGCGCACGGGCGAGGCATCGGCCTCGACCAGCTTGAGCGGCAGGGCGATGAGCTCGTAGTCGCCCTCGGCCACCTCGTCCAGCACCAGGTTCTCCAGCACGCGCAGGCCGCGCCGGCGGATCACCTGGTGGCTGTCCAGGCTCTTGCTGCTGGCCGGATCGATGCTGGCCGTGTCTATGCCGATGAGCTTCACGCCCAGATCGGCCAGGCGCTCCACCGTTGCCGGTGCATAGGCTGCCAGTTCCTGGTCCCAGGTGGTGGGGGCGCGCCCGTAGGTGCGCACCAGCACGCGTGCCGGAAGATGCTCCACGGCGTGGGCGATGTGCTCCCATTCGACCAGCGGTCCCTTGCCGATGGCGTGGATCACGCGGCAGGGGCCGAGGAAGGCGTCGAGATCCACGTTGCCGATGGATGCCCCGTCGGCGTCATAGTGCAGCGGTGCATCGGCATGCGCTCCCACATGGGGCGACAGCGTGATGGCGCTGACATTGACCGGGCAGCCCGGCCCGATGGTGGCGCACCACTGCTGGCTGTAGGCCGTGTCGCCGGGAAAGACGGGGCTGGCGGCCTGCACGGCCGGGGAGATGTCCCAGAGTCTGCGGGTCATGGCTTCAGTCCTTCTTGCGCGCTTGCGCGCGGGGCCGGTACCACAGCGCGTACACCAGGGCCAGCAGGCCCAGGAAGGGCAGGCCCGTGAGCAGCGTCATGTGGAAGACCTCGGTGAAATAGGTGGTGACGATCACGCCCAGCATCAGCGCGGCGCCGGCCAGCGTGAACAGCGGAAAGCCCCACATGCGGAACTGCAGGCGCTGGCCCGGATGCTCGCGCGACCAGCGTGCGCGGAAGAACAGATGGGTCACGAAGATCATGAACCACGTGAACATGGCGCCGAACATGGACACGGACATCATCCACAGCAGCGAGCCCTCGGGCTTCCACAGGTTCACGGCCACGGCCACGGCAATGCCCAGGCAGGAGATGGCAATGGCCGCCACGGGCACGCCCCGGCTGTTCAGCCGCCCGAACACCGAGGGCGCATAGCCGCCGCGCGACAGGCTGAACATCATGCGCGAGGTCACATACAGCTGGCTGTTCATGGCCGACAGCGCGGCCACCAGCACCACGAAGTTGATGATGCTGGCAGCGCCCGGGATGCCGATGATCTCCATCACCTTCACGAAGGGGCTCTTGTCCGTGCCGGCCTGCTGCCAGGGCACGATGGCCAGCATCAGCGCGATCGTGGCCAGGTAGAAGATCACCAGGCGCGCCATGGTGGTGCGAAAGGCCCGGGTGATGGCGCGCTTGGGGTCCTCGGCCTCGCCGGCCGCCACGGCCACGGCCTCCAGGCTCAGGTAGCTGAAGATGGCGATGATCACGGCCACCCAGGTGCCCCACAGGCCCTTGGGGAAGAAGCCGCCATCGGCCGTGTAGTTGAAAAAGCCGATGCCCTGGGGCTGCGAGCCGAACACCACCCAGGCGCCGATCAGGATGAAGGCCACGATGGCGATGATCTTCACCATGGAAAAGCCGTACTCCACCTGGCCGAAGGCCTTGACGCTGCTGGCGTTGACGGCCACCAGCGCGCCCGAGAACACCACCACCCAGATCCAGCGCGGCACGTCCGGGAACCAGTAGCCCATGTAGATGCCGATGGCCGTCACCTCCATGCCCACGGCCAGCACCACGGCGGCCCAGTAGGCATAGCGGACCATGAAGCCGGCCAGCGGGCTGATGTAGTGCTCGGCATAGGCGCCGAACGAGCCCGAGGTCGGGTGCGCCACCGTCATCTCGGCCAGGCAGCCCATGAGCAGCAGCGAGATCAGCGCGCCGATGGCATAGCTGACCAGCACGCTGGGCCCGGCGAAGCCGATGGCGAAGGCGCTGCCCATGAACAGGCCGGTGCCGATGGCGCCGCCAATGGCGATCATCACCATCTGGGCGGCGGACAGCTGCTGGCGCAGGCCGGTTTCTCGTTGCTGAATGTCTTGGAAGGCGGCCATGGTGCGCGGCAGGTGGGGGCTGAAAGCGGAAGGCGTAAGTATCTGCGCTTTCACCGCCGGGCCCGGGCTGGCCGCTGCAAAACCATGGGAGGGTCCGGCCCAGATGTGGGCGGCTCAGGTGCGGCCGGCCCAGGTACCGGCCTAGGCGCCGCGTGCGTAGCAGCCTGGCGTCAGCGCATGGTGGGCCTTGAAGGCGCGCTGCAGGTGCGCCTGGTCGGCAAAGCCCATGGCATAGGCGGCCTCGGACAGCGCTGCGCCCGTGGCCAGCAGGCGGCGCGCGCCGTTGATGCGCAGGTTCAGGCGGTAGCTGCCGGGCGTCATGCCCGTGGCCGCCTTGAAGCGGCGGATGAAGCGCGTGGCGCTCATGCCGCATTCCTGGGCCAGCGATTGCACGGTCAGGCCCGCATCGGGCCCCGCATGCAGGCGCTGCAGCGCGGGGGCCAGGGCCGCCGCATCGCCGGGCAGGGGCAAGGCCGCGGGCTGGGCACAGCGGTCCAGCAGGTGCTCCAGGCCCAGGGCCAGGCGGTCGGCGGCCGCCGTGCCATCGACGGGGCGGCACAGGCCATCCACCAGGCTGGCGATGTCCGCATCCGTGAGCGTGCGCCGGGGAAAGCGCAGCGCGGCCACGCCCAGCCGCGCGTGCAGCCAGTCGGCATCGACAAACAGCATGCGGTAGGACCACGGCGCGCCGGGGTCGGGATTGCAGGCATGCCAGGCGCCGGGCTCGATCAGCACCACGCCGCCCGCCTCCACAGGCTGCGGGCCGTGGGCATGGTGGAACACGGTGCGGCCCGCGTCCACGATGCCGATCGAGTACTCGGCATGCATGTGCAGCCGAAAGCAGTGTGGCGAGCGCGCGCTGTCGCGCAGCTCGGCCCAGGGGGCGGCCGGATGGCGGTGGAAGCGGTGGGGAGAGGTTGAAGTCATGGCGGCCAGCCATCATGCCAGCATGGCCGCCACGCTGGCGACCAGCAGCAGGGCCAGCAGGCGGTGGAACAGGCGCTGGCGGCGTTCGGTGCGCAGCCAGCCCGAAAGCAGCTGCCCCAGCAGCGCCCAGCTGCCGACCCCCACCAGGCAGGCCAGCAGCGAAATGGCGCAAAACTGCAGGAGCGCCCACGGCGCATTCGCGTGGGGCAGCACGAACAGGCCCACGCCGGCCAGCGCCACCAGCCAGGCCTTGGGGTTGAGCGTCTGCACGGCCGTACCCTGCAACAGCGCTTGCAGCAGGGCCTGCAGCGTGCGCTGCGATCCGGCCTGCTGCTGCGCACCGGCCTGGCCCACAGGCGCGTTGGCCAGCCGCCAGGCCAGCCACAGCAGATAGGCGGCGCACAGCCACTGTGCGGCCGTGGAAAGTTGCGGCAGCGTCTGCAGCAGCCACTGTGCGCCCTGGCCCATGACCCAGACCACGGCCGCATAGCTGGCGCTGGCGCCCAGCACATAGGCGGCAGAGACCAGGCGCGAGCGGGCTGCGCCGTGGCGCAGGGCCAGCACATTGACGGGGCCGGGCGTGATGGCGCCGACGAGGGTGAAGACGCCCATGGCGAGCAGCGAGGAGGACATGAGATTTCGCGCGGACGCAGGACTGCACAAGGCCCGCAGTCTCGTCCCGCACGCCGCCCCTGTATTGAACGCAATTGCGGGGCGCCGGCATGTCCGTCACATCCTCTAGGGGAGCATGGCGTAGGCCACGATCTCCAGCTTCATGCCCGGCACCACCAGCGCCGAAATCCCCATGCTGGAGCGGTTGGGGTAGGGCGCCTCGAAGAACTCGCGGTACACGGCGTCGATGGCCGGCATGTCGGCCACGTCGGTCATGTAGATCAGCACCTGGGTCACATGCGCCAGCGTGCCGCCTGCGGCCTGCAGCGCGTTGCGCAGGTTGGTGAAGGTCAGGCGCGCCTGCTGTTCGATGGGGCCGGTGTCGATGCTGCCGTCGGGCCGCACGGGGCCGTGGGCCGTGAACAGCATCTGGCCGCTGGCCTTGACGGCCCAGGAGAAGGGCTGCTTGAGCGGCGGCAGTCCCACGTCGATGATTTGCTTCATGGATTTCCTTGTGTTTTGACTGCATGCGAAGGCATGGTGTTCTTGCGCCGGAAACTTGGCGCGGCCCATCGGCGGACGCCGAGCAAGGGCCGTCCCGCAGCGATGGTGTCGTCCCGCGCCCGCGCAGCGAGAGCGGGGGAAGCGGCAAAGCCGCTCAGGGGTCACAGTTTCGTTCTCACGGACCAGATTTCGGGGAACAGCACCACATCCAGCATCTTGCGCAGGTAGCTGACGCCGCCGGTGCCGCCCGTGCCGCGCTTGAAGCCGATGACGCGCTCCACCGTGGTCACATGGCGAAAGCGCCACAGGCGGAAGGCGTCCTCGATGTCGGCCAGCTTTTCGCCCAGTTGGTACAGGTCCCAGTGCGACTGCGGGTCGCGGTAGACCTGGGCCCAGGCGGCCTCGACCTCGGGGCTGGCCGTGTAGGGCAGGGTCCAGTCGCGCTCCAGGTGCCCGGCAGGAATGGCCAGGCCCTGGCGTGCCAGCAGGCGCAGGGCTTCGTCGTACAGGGAAGGTGCGCGCCATGCGGCATCCACCCGGGCCAGCAGGTCCGGGCGGTGGGCATGGGGCTGGAGCATGGCGGCGTTCTTGTTGCCCAGCGCGAACTCGATGCAGCGGTACTGGTAGCTCTGGAAGCCGCTGGAGCTGGCGAGATACGGGCGCATGGCCGTGTACTCGGTAGGCGTCATGGTGGCCAGCACGGACCAGGCGCCCACCAGCTGCTCCATGATGCGGCTCACGCGGGCCAGCATCTTGAAGGCATCGGCATGGCGGTCGGCCGCCACGGCGGCCGTGGCCGCGCCCAGCTCGTGCAGCATCAGCTTCATCCACAGCTCGCTGGTCTGGTGCTGGATGATGAACAGCAACTCGTCATGCGTGGGCGACAGCAGTTGCTGGGCGCCGAGGATGGCGTCCAGCTGCAGGTAGTCGCCATAGCTCATGGACTGGCTGAAATCCAGCTGCGCCCTTTCCTCGGCGACGATGCGCTCGGTCAGGCCGCCATGGACGGGGCAGCCGCTCATTGCGGTGCCTCCAGCACCGTGGCAATGGCGTCGGCCACGTACTGCACGTTGGCGCCCGACAGGCCCGACATGCACATGCGGCCCGAGCGGATCAGGTACACGCCGTGCTCGTCGCGCAGGCGGTGGACCTGGGGCTCGCTGATGCCGGTGTAGCTGAACATGCCGCGCTGGGTCAGCAGGAAGCCGAAGTCGCGCCGCTCGCCAAAGCGTTCATGCAGCGCGCCGTGCAGCTGGGCGCGCATGTCCTTGATGCGGCCGCGCATCTGCGCCAGCTCCTGCGCCCATTGGGCGCTCAGTTCGGGCGACGCCAGCACCTGCTGCACCAGGCGCGCGCCACGGGTGGGGGGCGAGGAATAGTTGCTGCGCACCGTGGCCTTGAGCTGGCCCAGCACATTGCCGGCCGTGGCCGCGTCGCTGCAGACCACGCTGAGGCCGCCCACGCGTTCGCCATACAGCGAGAAGTTCTTGGAAAACGAATTGGCCACAAAGGCCTGGGCGCCCGCATCGGCCAGCGCGCGCACGGACCAGGCGTCTTCATCGAGCCCATCGCCAAAGCCCTGGTAGGCCATGTCCACGAAGGGGATCAGGCCGCGCTCCACGATCACGGGGATCAGTTGCTGCCACTGCTCGCGCGACAGGTCCACGCCCGTGGGGTTGTGGCAGCTGGCATGCAGCAGCACCACGCTGCCCGAGGGCAGGCCGCGCAGCGTCTGCAGCATGGCGTCGAAGCGCAGGCTGCCCGTGGCCGCGTCGTAGTAGGGGTAGCTGTGGGTGCGCAGGCCCGCGCCCTGGAAGATGGCCAGGTGGTTGTCCCAGGTGGGATCGCTGAGCCAGACCTCGGCGTCGGGGAAATAGTGCTTGATGAAGTCCGCGCCCAGCTTGAGCGCACCCGAGCCGCCCAGGGTCTGCACGGTGGCGATGCGCTGCGCGCGCACGGCCTCGTGCTGCGCGCCGAACACCAGGTTCTGCACCAGTTGGCGGTAGGGAGCAATGCCTTCGATGGGCAGGTAGCCGCTGGGGCTTTGCTCGCGGGCCAGGGCATCGCCAGCCTGTCGCACGGAGTCCAGCACGGGCAGGCGGCCGGCCTCGTCGAAATACAGGCCGATGCTCAGGCTGACCTTGTCGGCGCGCGGGTCCTGCTGAAAGGCTTCCATCAGCGACAGGATGGGATCTCCGGGGTAGGGCGGGACGTGGCTGAACATCGAGGCGCGTGCGGTATCGAGGGGGGCAAAAGTCGTCATGTTTCTAAGGGAGGGGGAAAAACGGGAGGCCGGATGTCACCGGGCGGGAACCTGGGCTTGCGCTTGGGCTTGGGTTGAGGTTTGGGTCTGAGGGGCGGGCTGGCCGGCCGGCTTGCGGTACCAGATGGCGTAGATGGCGCCCAGCAGCAGCAGGAAGGGCAGGCCGGTGAGCACGGTCAGGCGGAACACGTCGGTGAACAGCGTGGACACCAGGGCGGCCAGCATCAAAGCCGCGCCCAGAAGCGTCAGCACCGGAAAGCCCCACATGCGGAAGGCCAGCGGCTTGTTGCCCTGGCGCACCCAGTGGATGCGGAAGAACAGGTGGGTCACGAAAATCATGAACCACGTGAACATGGCGCCGAACATGGCCACGGCCATCATCAGCATGAAGGACTGCTCTGGGTTGACGATGTTGAACAGCGTGGCCACGGCAATGCCCAGGCAGGACAGCAGCAGCGCCGGCAGCGGCACGCCGCGCGAATTCACGCGGCCCAGCACGGCGGGGGCATGGCCGGCGCGCGAGAGGCTGAACATCATGCGGGTGGTGATGTACAGCTGGCTGTTCATGGCCGACAGGGCGGCCACCAGCACCACGAAATTGACCACGCTGGCCGCGCCGGGCAGGCCGATGATCTCCATCACCTTCACGAAGGGGCTGCCGTCCTTGCCGGCGGCCGACCACGGCACGATGGCCAGCATCAGCGCGATCGTGGCCAGGTAGAACACCACCAGGCGCACCATGGTGGAGCGGAAGGCGCTGGTGACGGCGCGCTGCGGGTCCTTGGCCTCGCCAGCGGCCACGGCGATCATCTCGATGCTCAGGTAGCTGAAGATGGCGATGATCACGCCCACCCAGGTGCCCCACAGGCCGTTGGGGAAAAAGCCGCCGTTGTTGACGTAGTTGGCAAAGCCCACGCCGGCCGGCCGGGTGCCGAACACCACCCAGGCGCCGACCACGATGAAGGCCACGATGGCGATGATCTTGATCATGGAGAAGCTGTACTCCACGGCGCCGAAGGCCTTGACGCTCATCATGTTCACGCCGATCAGCGCGCCCGAGAAGATCACCACCCAGGCCCAGCGCGGCACCTCGGGGAACCAGTAGCCCATGTACAGGCCCACGGCCGTCACCTCGGTGCCCACGGCCAGCACCACGCAGGCCCAGTAGGCATAGCGCACCACGAAGCCGGCCCAGGGGGCGATGTAGTGCTCGGCATAGGCGCCGAACGAGCCCGAGGTCGGGTGGGCCACCGTCATCTCGGCCAGGCAGCCCATGAGCAGCAGCGAAATCACCGCGCCGATGGCATAGCTGATCAGCACGCTGGGCCCGGCGAAGCCGATGGCAAAGCCGCTGCCCAGGAACAGGCCGGTGCCGACGGCACCGCCGATGGCGATCATGGTCATCTGTCCGGCGGACAGCTGCTGTTGGAGTCCGGCTTCGCGCTGGACGATGTCTTCGAAGGCTGGCATGGGTTGTTGTCTCCGTTGCTGTGGGGGGCTTCGGAGGCGGATGCTAGTTACGACCTTCGCAGGGCGTTTAGTAGTTATCCCTAAATGCGCTTGATCTTGGATAAGTTATTCTGTGAAACATGAATTCATAGGTGGTTTATGTCAATCGAGATCGACAGAACGGACCGGCTGCTGATCCGCGCCTTGCAGGACAACGCGCGGCTGACCTCGGGCGAATTGGCGCAACGCGTGCACTTGTCGCAATCGCCGTCGTGGCGGCGCATCAAGCGGCTGGAGGATGAGGGCGTGATCACCGGCTACCACGCCGCGCTGAGCCGGCGCGCCATCGGCTTTGGCGTGCTGGCCTTCGTGATGGTGGGCATAGACCATCAGAACGAGGAGTCATCGCGCCACTTCCAGGAAGCGGTCTGCGCCATCCCCGAGGTCGTGATGTTCCACGGCATCTCGGGGCCGGAGGACTTCCTGCTGGTCGTCGTGGCGCGCGATCTCGATGCCTATTCGGACCTGCTGCTCACCCGCCTGCACCGGCTGCCCGGCGTGCGTCAGGTGCACACGCATTTCTCGCTGCAGGAGTTCAAGGGGCAACTGGCGGGGCTGCCCGTGGAATAACGGCTGGTGGTGGCCGCAGGTGGTGGCCGGCTGCGCCTGGCTGGTTGCTACAGCAGGCCGCTGTCCAGCGCCTGCATGCCATGGCGCACGCGCACGCGGTTGCAGGCATCGCTGCCGGCCGCAAATTCGCGGCAAGGAGAGGGCCGCCACTCGTAGATGCCGCAATGGGCCTTCTCGCCCACCTTGCCCACCAGCGCTGCGCAGCGCGGGCGCGACCAGTCCGTGCCGCGCATGCGGCAGGTGTGGTCGGTGACTTCCTCGATCAGCCCGGCCGGCACGCGGCCGCCATGCTCCTGCGACTCATGCACGGAAAAGTCCACGCGAAACGATGCGCAGCAGGCGCCGCAGCTCAGGCAGGGATGGGTCATGGCGTGGGCAAGCAGGTGCAGGTGCGGATCGTGGGAGCGCGATTGTCGCGCGCACGCGTGCGGGGCGCCTGGAACCGGCCAAAAACCATGACGGCCCTTTGGCAAGACCCTGCCTCTTACTCCGATACCATGCGCGGGCTTCCCACGGGGATTCGATCAAAATCAAAATGAGAATAAAAATCAGTTGATACAACACGCCATGCATTCGATGAACCCCGGGACGGACGCCACGGCTCCGTCCGCGCTGTCCGCGCCTCCCCATTCCCCCAGCCCGGCCACCGCTGCGGCCATCACCCTGGATGCGCTGCCGCGCCAGGTTCCGGCGCGCGTGGTCGAGCTCCATGCGGCGCGCGACACGGCCGAGCAGGAACTGCTGCTGCGTCTCATGGAAATCGGTTTCCTGCCGGGCGAGCCCGTTCGCATCCTGGCCGCAGGCTTTCCGGGCGACGACCCGCTGGCCGTGCGCGTGGGCCAGGCCACATTCGCGCTGCGCCGCCATGAGGCGGCCCTGGTGCGCGTGGCGCCGGAGGCGGTGGCATGAGCGCGTCGTCCTCTCCCAAGCTCATCCAGCCGCTGCAGCCTGCCCAGGGTGGCGGCGGCAGTGGTGATTCCGCACTGCGCCTGGCCTTGCTGGGCAACCCCAACTGCGGCAAGACGGCCTTGTTCAACCTGCTGACCGGCGCACGCCAGAAGGTGGCCAACTACGCGGGCGTGACCGTGGAGCGCAAGGAAGGCTGGCTGAGCACGGCCAGCGGCCGGCGTGTGCGCGTGCTGGACCTGCCGGGCACCTACAGCCTGCACGCCCACAGCGAGGACGAACGCATCACGCGCGACATCGTCTCGGGCCGCCACGCGCGCGAGGCGCCTCCCGAATTGCTGGTCTGCGTCACCGACGCCACCCATCTGCGCCTGAACCTGCGCCTGGTGCTGGAAGCCCAGCGCCTGGGCCTGCCCATGCTGCTGGTGCTCAACATGAGCGACATGGCCAGGCGCCAGGGCATCGATATCGACCGCGAGGCGCTGTCACGCGCCCTGGGCATGCCCGTGCTGTCCACGGTGGGCGTGCGCCAGGACGGCGCGCGCGAACTGCTGCAATGGCTGGACGGCCCCGAAGCGCGCGCCCTGGCGGCGCCGCAGCTGCAGGCCCCGGCCCGCCCGGGCGATGCGCGCGAGCAGGTGCTGGCCCTGCACCAGCAGGTGGCCCGCATCATGGCCGACTGCGTCAAGGAGCCCGTGGTGGACACCCGGCGCGACGACCGCATCGACGCCGTGGTGCTGCACCCGCTGTGGGGCATGCTGCTGCTGGCGGCCACGCTGTTCCTGATGTTCCAGGCCGTGTTCAGCTGGGCGCAGCCGCTGATGGACGGCATCGAGGGCGGCGTCTCGGCCGTCTCGGCCCTGGTCAACGAGCACATGCCCGAAGGCGCGCTGCGCAGTCTGCTGGCCGACGGCGTGATCGCGGGCACCGGCGCCGTGCTGGTCTTTCTGCCGCAGATCCTGATCCTGTTCCTGTTCATCCTTGCACTCGAGGATTCGGGCTACCTGCCGCGTGCCGCCTTCATGCTGGACCGCATCATGGGCAAGGTCGGCCTGTCGGGCCGCTCCTTCATTCCGCTGCTGTCCAGCTTCGCCTGCGCCGTGCCCGGCATCATGGCCACGCGCTCCATCACCAGCTGGCGCGACCGCCTGGTGACGATCATGATCGCGCCGCTGATGACCTGCTCGGCGCGCCTGCCGGTCTATGCGCTGCTGATCAGCGCCTTCATCCCCGAGCGCACGGTGGGCGGCATCTTCAACCTGCAGGGCCTGGTGCTGTTCGCGCTGTATGTGGCCGGCATCGCCAGCGCCATGGCCGTGGCCGGCGTGGCCAAGTTGGCCGGCCGCAGCGCCGGACCCACGCCGCTGCTGATGGAGCTGCCCTCCTACCGCTGGCCCAGCCCGCGCAGCCTGGCCCTGGGCCTGTACGAGCGCGCCATGATCTTCCTGCGCCGCGTCGGCGGCATCATCCTGACCGTGAGCATCGTGCTGTGGTTCCTGGCCAGCTACCCGGCGCCGCCCGATGGCGTCACCGAAGCGGCCATCCGCTACAGCTTTGCAGGCCGCATCGGCGGCTGGCTGGAGGTGGTGCTGGCGCCGATCGGCTTCAACTGGCAGATCGCCATCGCCCTGGTGCCCGGCATGGCCGCGCGCGAAGTGGCCGTCAGCGCCATGGGCACGGTCTATGCCCTGTCCGCCGCCAGCGACGAGGCCATGGCCGAGCAACTGGGCCCGCTGATCGCCCACACCTGGTCTATGGCCACGGCGCTGTCGCTGCTGGCCTGGTTCGTGTTCGCGCCCCAGTGCATCTCCACGCTGGCCGCCGTGCGGCGCGAGACCAACGGCTGGCGCTATCCGCTGCTGATGACCGGCTATCTGTTCGCGCTGGCCTACCTTGCCAGCTTCATCACCTACCGCGTGGCCATCGCATTGGGCGCGGGCTGAAAGGAACAAGCACCATGTGGCAGAACATCATCGTAGGGTTGATCGTGGCGCTGGCCGGCATGTCTCTCGTCTGGCGCTATCTGCCCGCGCGCTGGCGCCAGAAGGCCGGGCAGATGCATCCGGCACTGGCGCCCAAGGATGCGGGCGGCTGTGGCGGCTGCAGTGCCTGCGGCGGGGACAGTTGCGCACCGGACAAGCGAGGACCGTAAGGCCACGGCCCGAACTTCCACCGGGAAAAAAAGAATGCCTGCAGGCGCAAAGCCTGCAGGCATTCTTTTTTGAGCGGACTGCGTTATCAGTTCGGCTGGCGGCCCAGCAGCAGGTACTCCATCAGAGCTTTCTGCACATGCATCCGGTTCTCGGCCTCATCCCAGACCACGGACTGCGGCCCGTCGATGACCTCGGCCTCCACTTCCTCGCCGCGGTGGGCGGGCAGGCAGTGCATGAACAGGGCATCGCCACGTGCCGCGGCCATCATTTCGGCGTCCACGCACCAGTCGGCAAAGGCCTTCTTGCGGGCTTCGTTCTCGGCCTCGTAGCCCATGCTGGTCCACACGTCGGTGGTCACCAGGTCGGCGCCCTTGCAGGCGTCCAGCGGGTCCTTGAAGACCTTGTAGCAGCCCTCGCGCGGGGTCTTGCCGCCAAAGGCCAGCTTCTCGTCCACCTCGTAGCCGCCCGGCGTGCTGACGTGGACGGTGAAGCCCAGCAGGTCGGCCGCCTGCAGCCAGGTGTTGGCCATGTTGTTGCCGTCGCCAACCCAGGCGACGGTCTTGCCCTGGATCGAGCCGCGGTGCTCGATGAAGGTGAAGATGTCGGCCAGGATCTGGCAGGGGTGGAACTCGTTGGTCAGGCCGTTGATGACGGGAACGCGCGAGTATTCGGCAAAGCGCACGATCTTGTCCTGGCCATAGGTGCGGATCATCACCAGGTCGGTCATGCGGCTGATGACGCGTGCGCTGTCTTCGATGGGCTCGGCGCGGCCCAGCTGGCTGTCGCCCGTGGTCAGGTGGACCACCGAGCCGCCGAGCTGGTACATGCCCGCCTCGAAGCTCACGCGGGTGCGCGTGCTGGCCTTCTCGAAGATCATGGCCAGCGTACGGTCGCTGAGCGTGTGGTGCTTTTCGTAGCCCTTGAACTTCTTCTTGATCAAGGCCGCGCGTTCGAGCACATAGGCGTACTCGTCGGCCGTGAAGTCGGAAAACTGCAGATAGTGCTTGATGGCAGTCATAGGCAGGTACTCATTCGGACAGGAATTGCACGATCAGGGGCTTGAGCTTGGCGACCACTTCGTCGGCTTCGGCCTCGGTCATGATCAGCGGCGGCACCAGGCGCACCACGGTGTCGGCGGTCACGCTGAACAGCAGGCCGGCTTCGGCGCCACGGCCCAGCAGGGCGCCGCAGGGCTTGTTCAGCTCGATGCCGATGATCAGGCCCTGGCCGCGCACATCGACCACGCCCTTGACGTCGGCCAGTTCCTTTTGCAGCGTGGCCTTCAGGTGGTCGCCCACCTTGGTGGTGTGGGCGAGCAGGCCGTCCTCTTCCATGATGCGGATGGTTTCGATGCCCGCGCGCATGGCCAGCGGATTGCCGCCGAAGGTGGAGCCATGGTTGCCCGGCTGCAGCACGGTGGCCGCCTTGCCATGGGCCACGACGGCACCGATGGGCACGCCCGAGCCCAGGCCCTTGGCCAGGGTCATCACGTCGGGGATGATGCCGGCCCACTGGTGGGCGAACCACTTGCCCGTGCGGCCCATGCCGGCCTGGACTTCGTCGAACATCATCAGCCAGCCGTTGGCATCGCACAGTGCGCGCACCTGCTGCATGTACTCGATGCGCATGGGGTGCAGGCCGCCTTCGCCCTGGATGGGCTCCATCATCACGGCCACCACGTCGGGGTTGCCGGCCGTGGCCTGCTGCAGCGCTTCGAAGTCATTGACCGGCACGCGCAGGAAGCCGTCGAGCAGCGGGCCGAAGCCGTCGCGCACCTTGGGGTTGCCCGTGGCCGTCATGGTGGCGATGGAGCGGCCGTGGAAGGCATGCTCGTAGACCACGATCACCGGCTTGGCGATGCCCTTGTCCACGCCGTACTTGCGCGCGATCTTGATGGCGGCCTCGTTGGCCTCCAGGCCCGTGCTGCAGAAGAAGACATTGGTCATCTTCGCGCGCTCGGTCAGCAGCTTGGCCAGCGTTTCCTGGCCGGGCACGTGGTAGTAGTTGGAGGTGTGGATGAGCTTGGCCACCTGGTCCTGCAGCGCAGGCACCAGCTTGGGGTGGTTGTGGCCCAGCGTGTTCACTGCAATGCCGCCCAGCGCATCGAGGTACTGCTTGCCGTTGACGTCCCACACGCGGCAGCCCTGGCCTCGCTCCAGAGCGATCGGTACGCGGCCATAGGTGTTCATCACGTGGGGCGAGGCAGCCTCAATGAAAGCGGTCATTGCAAAAATCTCCTGAGCTGGAAAGTAAACGGCATCCGGGCGTTGCCGCCGCAGATGCCTGAAAAACAGCGAAGCCCGATTCTAGGGGCCGCGAGATGGCCTACCGTTGCGGTTTGCGCATCACAGCCATGCAATGAGCCTACGCCACACTTGGGTAGTGCGCTGCAACAAGGCCTCAGCTCTTATATAAGAGATAAAATGCCGGCTTGGCCTGCTGGCAGCGATTCTGCCTGTGGGCTCTGACTTTTTTGAAGGACTTGCGCAAACAGGACGTGGCAGGGCGCCGTGCCCCTTGGCAGGTCGCCTGTGTTGTTCCTTGTTGCGCAAGTCGTATTTTGGCGTGCATCCTGATGGTCTCTCCCTCCAGCAAAGAACTGTTCATCCAGGGCATCACCCACGAAGGCAAGACTTTCCGGCCCAGCGACTGGGCCGAGCGGCTGGCAGGCGTCATGAGCCAGTTTCGCCCCGGTGGTGCCCAGCGCGGCAGCCACCTGAGCTACTCGCCCTGGTGTGTTCCCACAACGCTCAATGGCGTCAAGTGCGTGGTCGTGCACCGCGACCTGCGCGACTACGAGCCCATGGCCTGGGATTTCTGCCTGAATTTCGCCAAGGACAACAACCTGCAGGTTGCCGAGGCCTGCCTGATACCGGACGAGCCGGCCCGCTGAGGCCGGCTTCTTTTTTTGCGGGTCGTTCCCGTCCGATGTGAAGCGCGCCTGGGGTGCGTTTTTTTTCGCCTGTGCTCCGGAGGGTGGGGCTTTTTTGCTGGATCCTGCGGATGCAGGGGCATCGTTCAGGCACAAAAAAACCGCCCGAAGGCGGTTTTCTCGTTCGCTGACAGCGCACCCGTTACAAACGGCAGATGGCCGGAGCCATCCGTGCGGTTGCCTAATTGGATTAGGCGGCGGCCAGGGCCTTGACCTTGGCGGACAGGCGGCTCTTGTCGCGAGCGGCCTTGTTCTTGTGGAAGATGCCCTTGTCGGCGATCGTGTCCAGAACGGATTGGGCTGCGGCAAACAGTTCGGTTGCCTTGGCCTTGTCGCCAGTCAGAACGGCCTTTTCGACCTTCTTGACGGCGGTGCGGTACTTGGAACGCAGCGAGGTGTTGGCTGCGTTGAGCTTGGTGTCCTGGCGGACGCGCTTGCGGCCGGAGGCGAGACGGGGGTTCTTCTTTGCGGGCTTGGATGCCATGATATGTATTCCTAGTGTCTGAGGATGTTGTCGGCGAAGCGCGGGATTATAGCACGCGGCCCGGACAGGGCCTTGAGGGCCCAGGCCGCACGGGCCCGCCTGTTGCAACGGAGTGCAAGAGCGGCCAGGCCCGCCTGGCGTGCCGGCCGGCGGGGCATGCCAGCGCATACACTCCCCACGGTGTCACTGTTCAAAGCCGCCTCCACCGTTTCCCTGCTGACGCTGGCCTCCCGTATCACCGGGCTGGTGCGCGATCTGCTCATGGCCTCCATGTTCGGAGCCAATGCGCTGACCGATGCGTTCAATGTCGCCTTCAGGATTCCCAATCTCTTTCGGCGGCTGTTCGCCGAGGGTGCTTTCAGCCAGGCCTTCGTGCCGGTGCTGGCCGCCAGCAAGGCCAAGGAGGGGGACGAGGCCACGCGCAGGCTGATCTCGCACGTGGCCACGCTGCTGTTCTGGGTGCTGCTGGTGACCTGCGTGCTGGGCGTGGTCGGCGCGCCGCTGCTGGTCTGGCTGCTGGCCAGCGGCCTGCGCCAGTCGCCCGAGGGCTATGACGCCGCCGTGCTGATGACACGCTGGATGTTCCCCTACATCGGCTTCATGTCGCTGGTGGCGCTGTCGGCCGGCGTGCTCAATACCTGGCGGCGCTTTGCCGTCTCGGCCGCCACGCCGGTGCTGCTGAACCTGGCCATGATCGCCGCCGCCTTCTGGGGCGCGCCCTGGCTGCAGGCGCGCGGCATCGAGCCCATCTACGCCATGGCCGGTGGCGTGATGCTGGGCGGCGTGCTGCAGCTGGCGGTGCAACTGCCTGCGCTGGCGCGCCTGGGCCTGCTGCCGCGCATCGGCTTTTCGCCAGCTGCGCTGCGCCAAGCCTGGGCCGAGGCCGGCGTGCGCCGCATCCTCAAGCTGATGGCGCCGGCCCTGTTGGGCGTGGGCGTGGCCCAGGTCTCGCTGATGATCAACACCCAGATCGCCTCCTATCTGCAACCGGGCAGCGTGACGTGGCTGTTCTATGCCGACCGGCTCATGGAGTTTCCGACGGCGCTGCTGGGCGTGGCGCTGGGCGTGGTGCTGACCCCCCAGCTGGCCGCTGCCAAGGCGGCCGACGACTCGGAGCGCTACTCGGCCATGCTGGACTGGGGGCTGCGCCTGGTGGTGCTGCTGTCCGTGCCGTGCGCCGTGGGCCTGCTCACTTTTGCCGAGCCGCTGGTGGCCACGCTGTTCCACCGCGGTGCGCTGCAGGACAGCGACGTGGGCCAGATCGCCCTGGCGCTGGTCGGCTACGGCGCAGGCCTGGTGGGCCTGGTGGCCATCAAGGTGCTGGCGCCGGGCTACTACGCCAGCCAGGACATCCGCACGCCCGTCAAGATCGCCATCGTGGTGCTGGTCATCACCCAACTGCTCAACCTGGTCCTGGTGCCCTTCATGGCGCATACCGGCCTGGCGCTGTCCATCGGCCTGGCGGCCCTGGTCAATGCGGGCTGGCTGCTCTGGGGTCTGCTGCGCCGGGGCGTCTACCGTCCCAAGCCGGGCTGGGGCCGGCTGGGCTTGCAGGTGGTCGCGGCCAGCAGCCTGCTGGCCGTGCTGCTGACCTGGGGCAGCCAGCATTTCGACTGGATCGCGCTGCGCGCCAACGGCTGGCAGCGTGTGGGCCTGCTCGCTGCGCTGATGGCCGCCTCGGTGCTGCTGTACTTCGGTGCGCTGTGGGCGGCGGGGCTCAAGCTGCGCGCGCTGCTGCGGCGCTGAGAGGCATCGCCCAAACCCGCATAATTGCAGGCTTGGGCGCTGCAATATACAAAGCATCATGAGCTGGAGTTACGAAGACACGCCAACGGCCCTGCAATACTTTGCAGCGCTGGTGCAAAGCGATGACCACCTGCCGTTGATGGAGGCGGCAATCAGCATCGCTCAGGATGCCGTGCCCGATCTCGACCTGCAGGCGGCCAGCGCCGAGCTGGACCGGCTGCAGGTGCGCCTGCTCCAGCGCCTGGCCGGCGAAACCGATTCGCTGCAGCGCCTGCGCGTGCTCAACCAGTTCTTCTATGGCGAGCTGGGCTTTGGCGGCAATCTCAACGATTACTACGACCCGGCCAACAGCTACATCCACCATGTGCTGCAGACGCGGCGCGGCATTCCCATCAGTGTGGCGCTGATCTGGCTGGAGCTGGCTGCGGCCATCGATCTGCCGGCACAGGGCGTGAGCTTTCCCGGGCATTTCCTGGTCAAACTGCGCCTGCCCCAGGGGCAGGTGGTGATGGACCCGCTGAGCGGTGAATCCTTCTCGGCCAACAGCCTGGCCGAGCGGCTGGAGCCCTTCTGGCAGAACGCCGGCCTGTCCGCCGAGGAGGCGGCTCCGCTGGGCATGTACCTGCAGGGCGCATCGCCGCGCGACATCCTGGAGCGCATGCTGCGCAATCTGCAGGAGATCCACCATGCGCGGCGCGACTGGCCGCTGCTGGTGGCCGTGCTCAACCGGCTGGCCGTGCTGCGGCCCGACATGCCGGAGATCTTCCGGGACCGGGGGCTGGCCTATGCGCAATGGGGAGTGACCGAGCGTGCGCTCGAAGACCTGGAGCGCTTCCTGCATTCCCAGCAGGGCGCGCAGGCCGTGGCCGTGCGCGAGGTGATCCGGCGGCTCAGGGGGCTGTAGCGGCGGCAGCCCCCAGGGTCGGAGCGCTGCTCAGACCAGCCGGACGGCTTCCAGCTCTTTCTTGAGATAGGCGTAGAACAGCGGCGCCGCCACCAGGCCTGCGGGGCCGAACACCGACTCGGCCACGAACATCACGGCCAGCAGCTCCCACACGCCCATGTGCGTGCGCTGGCCCACCACCTTGGCGTTGATCACGTACTCGGCCTTGTGGATCAGGATCAGAAAGCCCAGGCAGGCCGCGGCGGCCACCGGGGAGACCGACAGCCCCACGATGGTGATCACCGCATTGCACAGCAGGTTGCCCACGATGGGCACCAGGCCCGCGATGAAGGTCAGCGTGATCAGGGCTGGCGTGTAGGGCAGGGTCAGGTTCCAGTGCGGCAGCACGCCCAGCAGGAAGATGGCCGTCAGGAAAGTGTTGAAGGCCGCAATCCAGAACTGCGCCGCCACGATCTGGCGGAAGGCCAGCCCCATGAGCCGGATGCGTTCGCGCAGCGCAGCCACCAGGGGCGGGCGGCGCGTGGTGATGGGGCGCACGGCGGCCAGCGCGCCGATGATCAGGCCCACATAGGCGTACAGCAGGCCGGTAAGCCAGGCGCGGCCCGCATGGGCCAGGGCGCCGGCCTTGGCCGCCAGGTAGCTGGCCAGCAGGTGCTGGATTTCCTGCGCGCCGTCCGGCAACTGGTCGGCCATGTCGGCGGGCAGCTTGTCACGCAGCTCCAGCACCGTGTGGGCCAGATAGTCGAGCAGTTCGCGGTACTGCTGCGGCGCGTCGGTGATGTAGGTGCGTGTATGCGAGAGCGCGCCGCTCAGCAGGGCCAGCGGCGCAAGAATGACGATGGTGGCTGCCACCAATTGGGTCCAGCGCGGCAGCGAGCCGCGCCGGGCCTTGGGCTGGGCACGTGCCAGCAGCCCGGCAAGGGCGCGCGTGACCAGAAAGCCCACGCAGACACAGAGCATGCCCGGCAACAGCCCCTGCCACATGATCAGCAGCAGGGCGCCTGCCATCAGCACATAGCTGGAAAGCGTCACGCCGCGCGTGGGCGCGGGCTGCGGGGAGATGATGGGCGAGGGCAGGTGCTGGGTCATGCGCTGCGGGCCCGTGGTCAGCGGACCTCGACAGGCTCGCCCTCGCCGCGTGCGGCGATGCGTCCGATGGTGTAGACCGTCTCGCCCAGCTGCTTGAGCGTGGCGGCCGTGGCTTCGGCAGCCTCTGCAGGCACAACAACGACCATGCCGATGCCGTTGTTGAAGGTGCGGTTCATTTCCACGGCGTCGATGCCGGCCGTCTTCTGCAGCCAGGCGAACAGCTCGGTCTGGGGCCAGCTGCCGGCATCCAGGTGGGCGGCCAGGCCTTCGGGCAGCACGCGGGGGATGTTCTCCAGCAGGCCGCCGCCGGTGATGTGGGCCAGCGCCTTGATGGGGTGCTGCTCCAGTGCGGCCAGCACGTTCTTCACGTACAGGCGCGTGGGTTCCATGATGGCCTGCTTGAACGGCTTGCCGTCCAGCGATTCGGGCAGGCTGCCCTGGGCTTCGGCGCGCTCGATGCACTTGCGCACCAGGGAAAAGCCATTGGAGTGCACGCCGGCCGAGGCCAGACCCAGCACCACGTCGCCTGCGGCCACGCTCTGGCCCGTGAGGATCTTGGATTTTTCGACGGCGCCGACGGCAAAGCCCGCCAGGTCGTATTCACCGGCCGGGTACATGCCGGGCATTTCGGCGGTTTCGCCGCCGATCAGTGCGCAGCCCGACAGCTCGCAGCCGCGTGCAATGCCGCCGACCACGGCAGCGGCCGTGTCCACGTCCAGCTTGCCGCAGGCGAAATAGTCGAGGAAGAACAGGGGCTCGGCGCCCTGGACCAGCACGTCGTTGACGCTCATGGCCACCAGGTCGATGCCCACGGTGTCGTGCATGTTCCACTCGAAGGCCAGCTTGAGCTTGGTGCCCACGCCATCGGTGCCCGAGACCAGCACGGGTTCCTTGTAGCGCTTGGGCACCTCGAACAGCGCGCCGAAGCCTCCGATGCCGGCCATCACGCCTTCGCGCATGGTCTTCTTGGCCAGCGGCTTGATGCGCTCGACCAGCGCATCGCCAGCGACGATGTCGACGCCGGCGTCTTTGTAGGAAATCGGGGTAGAGGAGGGGGCAGAAGAGCTCATGGATGGGTACGGTGCGGTAGGCCCGATGCCGGGCTGGAACCCCGGGATTCTACGGCGCCGGCCGCCGGCAGGCGCGCGCGCCAGTGGGCTTCGAGGGGGCTTTCGTTGCACATGCGGGCCGGCTGCCGCCGTGCCGGGCGCCGCGCAGACTAAAATCCCTCGTCCGCCCGGGAGCTCCCGGGCGTTGTCCGCCTTGCCGCAGCGCTGCGCCGAGGCGGGCCTGTCTTTGCTCTCAACCCAATGCCGTTGCCGATTCCTCTGCCTGCTTTTGCCGCATGGACCCGCCTGGATACAGGAAAGGGGGCGCTGCGCGTATGTCGCAGATGAAGCAGCTGGCTCTGGATATCAGCATGGCGTCGAGTCCGACGCTGTCGCGCTTTTTCGTCGGTCCCAATGCCGCAGTGATCGATCATCTGCGCCACTGGGTGGGCGACGGCCGCATGCAGACCGCCCGCACGCCGGTGCCCACCTATCTTTGGGGCGAGTCGGGCTCGGGCAAGACCCACCTGCTCAAGGCCGTGCGCGAGGCGCTGCGCGAGCAGGGCGCCATGGTGGGCTGGATGGATGCATCCACCCTGTTCCCGCCGCCGTTCGACGAGCGCTGGGCGGCGGTGCTGATGGACGACGTGGACATCTACACTCCGCTGCAGCAGGCGCGGGCCTTCAACTGGTTCGTGAATGCGACGAGCCCGGCCACGGGCTCGCCGCGCTGGGTGCTGGGAGCCGGCCCCCTGCCGCCGGCCGACCTCAAGCTGCGCGAGGATCTGCGCACGCGGCTGGGCTGGGGCCATGTGTTCCAGCTGCAACTGCTCGATGAAACCGCGCGCCGCGCGGTGCTGCGCCAGGAGGCCGATGCCCGTGGCGTTTTTCTGGGCGACGATGTGATGGACTACATGCTCAAGCGCTTCTCACGCGACCTGGGCAGCCTGATGCAGCTGCTCGACATGCTCGACGGCTTTGCGCTTCGCAACAAGCGCGCCATCACCATCCCGTTGCTCAAGACGATGCTGGAAACCGAATGAGCCCACATTCTCGTGTGGGCAGGGACTGCGGGAGCCGGCGGAGCCTGCGTTGCAAGGGCAGCGCGGGACCCATTTTTTTAGGATATGCATGACCTCTGATCAGAAGCAACTCCGGCCCCGGCTGGCGTTGTTCGACCTGGACCATACGCTGCTGCCGCTCGATTCGGACTACGAGTGGGGCGAGTTCACGACGCGCATCGGCTGGACCGATCCGGCCGAGTTCGGCCGCCGCAACGCCGAGTTCTTCGCGCACTACCAGGCCGGCACGCTCGACGTGCACGACTATGTGCGCTTTGCCACTGAGGCCTTCTGCGGCCGTGGCGCGCAACAGGCCGGCGAGGCGCATGAGCGCTTCATGCGCGAGGTGATCACCCCCGCGATCCGTCCCCAGGCACTGGAGCTGCTGCGCACGCACCAGCAGGCGGGCGACCAGATCATCATCGTCACGGCCACCAACGAGTTCGTGACGCGCCCCATTGCCGCCGCACTGGGCGTGCAGGAGCTGATTGCCGTGGAACTGGAGCGCGACGCCCAGGGCTGGTTCACGGGCGAGATCCGTGGAACGCCCAGCATGCGCGACGGCAAGGTCCAGCGCATGCAGCAGTGGCTGGATGCGCGTGGCCTGGACTGGGGCGGCGTGGAGAGCTTCTTCTACAGCGACTCCTGGAACGACGTGCCCCTGCTCGAGCGCGTGGACCATCCCGTGGCCACCAACCCCGACGCAAGGCTGCGCGCCCTGGCCCAGGAACGTGGCTGGCGCATTCTGGACCTGTTTGGCGAAGCACCATGATCAAGAACATCATCGACAAGCTGCTGGGCAAGACCTCGGCTGCCCCCCGCGCCCGCAAGTCCCCCTTCGGCAAGCGCCAGGAAGTGCCCGTGCAGGTGCACGGCATCGACCCCAACCTGGTGGACCGGCGTGCCATCGACGTGGTCGAGACGCTGCAGGACGCCGGCTACGAGGCCTACATCGTCGGCGGCGCCGTGCGCGACCTGCTGCTGGGCCTGCGCCCCAAGGACTTCGACGTGGCCACCAATGCCACGCCCGAGCAGGTCAAGGGCCTGTTCCGCCGCGCCTTCATCATCGGCAAGCGCTTTCGCATCGTGCACGTGGTCTATGGCCGCGGGCGCGAGAACGAGGTCATCGAAGTCTCCACCTTCCGCGCCTTCCTGGACAACAGCGCGGCCGAGGCCGTGAGCGGCAACGAGCGCACCAGCAAGGCCCAGCTCGCCGGCATGCACCATGCGGTGGACGCCAGCGGCCGCGTGCTGCGCGACAACGTCTGGGGCCCGCAGGACCAGGACGCCACGCGCCGCGACTTCACCATCAACGCCATGTACTACGACCCGCGCACGCAGATCGTGGTGGACTATCACAAGGGCATCGACGACGCCAAGAAGCGCATGCTGCGCATGATCGGCGACCCGGCCACGCGCTACCGCGAAGACCCGGTGCGCATCATCCGCGCCGTGCGCTTCGCGGCCAAGCTGGCGGGCAAGGGCTTCAAGATCGAGCCCAAGACCGCCAAGCCCCTGGTGGAGTGCGAGCCGCTGCTGGCCGATGTGCCGCAAAGCCGCCTGTTCGATGAAATGCTCAAGCTGCTGCAGACCGGCCACGCGCTGGCCTCGGTGGAGCAGTTGCGCGGCCTGGGCCTGGCACGCGGCATCTACTCGCTGCTGGATGTGGTGGTCGAGCGCGCGGAGCAGCCCTTTGTGCGCGCCGCGCTGACCGACACCGACCGCCGTGTCGAGGAAGGCAAGCCCGTGGCGCCCAGCTTCCTGCTGGCCTGCGTGCTGTGGCATGACGTCAAGACCGGCTGGGAACGCCGCCTGAACCAGCGCCAGCACCCCTTCCCCGCGCTGCAGGAATCCATCGACGAAGTGTTCGACCAGCGCATCGGCGATGTCTCGGGCCGCGGCAAGCTGGCCGCCGACATGCGCGAGATCTGGGTCATGCAGCCGCGCTTTGACAAGCGCACGGGCGCCACGCCGTTCAGCCTGGTGGCCCAGCCGCGCTTTCGCGCGGGCTTCGACTTCATGCGCCTGCGCGCCGACATCGGCGAGGTCGATGAAAGCCTGGCCAGCTGGTGGCAGGAGTTCCAGAACGCCGACGACGCGCGCCGCGACGACCTGATCGCCCAGGCCCGCGACGAGCAGCGCGCCCGCCAGCGCAGCGCCGAGCCCAAGGTGCACCGCGTGGCCAAGGCCCGCCCTGCGCGCGAGGACGCCGGCGCTGGCGAAGCGCAGCAGGCCGACGCACCTGCCGCCGCCTTGCCCCAGGTGGAGGGTGAGGAAGGGTCAGCGCCCAAGAAGCGCCGCCGCCGTCGCCGCAAGCCCCAGGGCGGTGGTGATGGCGCCGTGGGCGGGGATGACTGAGCCGGGGCACTGGGTCGCCATTGGCCTGGGCGCCAATCTGGGCGACCGGGGCCAGGCGCTGGCCCAGGCGCTGCAGGCCATTGGCGGCCTGCCGGGCACGCGCCTTGTGGCCGTGTCCTCGCTCTACAGCACGGCACCCGTCGATTCCAGCGGTCCGGACTATCTGAACGCCGTGGCCGCCGTGCACACCACGCTGCAGCCGCTGGCCCTGCTCGATGCGCTGCAGGCCATCGAACTGGCGGCCGGCCGTGAGCGTCCCTACCGCAACGCGCCGCGCACGCTGGACCTGGACATCGAACTGTGGGACGACGAGCGCATCGCGCTGCCGCGCCTGAGCGTGCCGCACCCGCGCATGCACGAGCGCGCCTTCGTGCTCGTGCCGCTGGCCGAGATCGCGCCTGAGCGCATCACACCCGCGCAGCTGCAGGCCGTGGCGGGGCAGGGCATCGTGCGCAGCGCCGGGCCCGGCTGGCATCTTCGGGATGGCGGGGCCCTGGCGAACGGCTCCCGTTAAGGCGGATTTAAGAGCCGGCCACGACATTGTGCGCGGGCCCGCAATCGGCGGGCCGGGAGCACGATATGCATCATGGATTCGGAAGGCTGGCGCGCCAGCGTGTGTATGAGGCTGCAAGGGCTGGGGCTGGGGCTGGGGCTGGGGCTGGGGCTGGGGCCGGGGCCGGGGGCGGGCTGTGGCAATGAGGTTCTTCTCACCAGCCGGCATGGCCGAGGCGCTGCCCGTGCCGGATCTGTCGCACCGGACCAGGGATGCCAGCGGGCTGGCCGGCGACCTCGCCTGCATGGCCCTGCTGGTGCTGGCATGGCTGGCCGCCACGGCATGGGCGCGTCCGCTGATGCTGCCCGATGAGGGGCGCTATGTGGCAGCCGCCTGGGAAATGCTCCATTCGGGACAGTGGCTCACGCCCACGCTGGACGGCCTGCCCTTTTTCCACAAGCCACCGCTTTTCTACTGGATCACGGCCGCCTCGCTGAAGCTGTTCGGCATGGGTGAACTGGCCGCGCGTGCGGCGCCCATCCTGGGTGCGACGCTGGGCGCGCTGGCCCTGTATGCGTTCACGCAGCGTTGGCTGGGCCGGGCATTGGCGCGCCGGGTGCTGCTGGTGCTGGCGGTGCAGCCCCTGTTTTTCGTCGGCGGCCAGTTCGCCAATCTCGACATGCTGGTGGCCGGGATCATCGTCGCGACGGTCCTGGCCCTGGCCCATGTGGCGCTGTGCCTGGAGCGTGGCCTGCCTGCCCGGCATGTGCTGGTCCTGGCGTATGCACTGGCGGCCCTGGGCGTGCTGGCCAAGGGCCTCATAGGCTTTGTGCTGCCCGCGCTGGTCATCGGCAGCTGGATGCTGATGCGCGGGCGGTGGCGGCTGCTGCCTTCGCTGCTGTCGCTGCCGGGTTTTGCGTTGTTCGCTGCCATTGCCGTGCCCTGGTTTCTTGCCATGCAGCAGCGCTTCGATGGCTTTTTCCACTATTTCTTCGTGGTGCAGCATCTGCAGCGCTTTGCATCCTCTGGCTTCAACAACGTGCAGCCCTGGTGGTTCTACGTTGCCGTGCTGGTGGTGATGGGCCTGCCCGGCCTGCTGTGGTCGCGCGCCCTGCTGCAGCGGGACTACTGGCGCGCCGGTGGCGACGGGCTCCTCGCATCGGTGCGCCTGCTGATGGCCGTGGCCGCCGGCTGCGTGCTGGTGTTCTTCTCGCTGCCCCAGTCCAAGCTCATTGGCTACATCCTGCCGGCCGTGCCGCCGCTGGCATGGCTGATGGCGGATGCCAGCCTGGCGGCCACAGGCTCCTCCGGCCCGGCGGGGCGCCGGCGTGCCTGGCTGGGCAGCATGGCCCTGAGCGCGGCCCTGGGGCTGGCGGCCGTGGCGGGCCTGGCCGTCAGCCATGTGCATTCATCGCGCGAACTGGGCCTTGCCCTGAAGTCCCAGCGCCATATGGGCGAGCCTGTCTACATGCTGGACGGCTACTGGTATGACGTGCCGTTCTATGCGCGGCTGCGCGAGCCCGTCCCCGTGGTGGGGCGCTGGGATGAGGCGTCCATCGACCTGCATGACAACTGGCGCAAGGAGATGAAGGATGCCGCAGGCTTTGCGCCGCAACTGGGGCGCTGGCTGCTGCCGCAGCCTGAGCAGTTGCCGGCCCGGCTGTGCGCGGCCGGGGTCAGCTGGGTCGTGGGAGACCAGAACGCGCGCCGCAACTATCCGTTTCTGGTGCAGCAGCCCCTGGCGAGGGACCAGGCTGCAGCGTTGTGGCGCGTGGACAGCCGGGAGCCCGGCATGGCCGCAGCGCTGGGCTGCGGCACCCGTCCCTGAGGCCGGGCGTCAGTCCACCTTGGCGCCGGAGGCCTTGACGATGGGCTGGTACTTGGCGCGCTCGGCGGCCATGAACCTGTCGAATTCGGCGGGCGTGGAGGACACGGGCTCGGCCATCAGGGTCTCGAAGCGGGTCTTGGTCTCGGGCGCGGCCAGTGCATCGCCAAAGGCCTTACTCAGCTTGTCCAGCACGGGCTTGGGCGTGCCGGCCGGGGCCACCAGGCCCCACCAGGTGTCGATGGAAAAGCCGGGGAAGGTCTTGGACAGTGCGGGCACGCCGGGCAGCAGCGTGGTGGGGTTCAGCGTGGTCACGGCCAGCGCCTTGAGCTTGCCCGAGCGGATGTTGGGTGCAGCGGCGGCCAGGTTGTCGATGTTGAAGTCCACCTCGCCCGACAGCAGGGCCAGCTGGGCCGGGTTGGCGCCGCGGTAGGGCACGTGAAGGGCGAAGATGCCGGCCTTTTGCTTGAGCATTTCGCCAGCCAGGTGGCCCGCGCTGCCGTTGCCGCCGCTGCCGTAGTTGAGCTTGCCGGGGTTGGCCTTGGCGTAGGCGATCAGGTCGGCCACGCTGTGGATCTTGAGCTGCTCGGCACGGGCCGCGTTCATCACCAGCACATTGGGCACGCGCACCATCTGGGTGATGCCGGCGAAGTCCTTGCCCGCGTCATAGGGCATCTTGGCGTACAGCCAGGGATTGACGGCATGGGTGGCCGTGGCGGCCAGGCCGATGGTCATGCCGTCCGGCGTGGCGCGGGCAATGGCGTCGGCACCGATGTTGCCGCCGGCGCCGGCCTTGTTGTCGATGATCACCACTCCCAGGGAGTCACGCACCCGCTCGGCCAGCGCGCGCGAGGTGATGTCCAGCGGACCGCCGGGCGCATAGGGCACGATCAGGCGGATGGGCTCTTGCGCCAGGGCAAGCGGGGAGGCCAGGGCAGCAGCGGCCGCCATGACCGAGAGAAGGCTGTTTCTACGGTTCATAGGGGCGCTATTGTGCAAAAAAATTGCGACACCTGGCTGCGCGCAGGTATGCAGAGCAGTTTTTCTGCGTATTGATTGATCTGCCCTGGCTTCAGGCTGCCTTGTCGGCTTCCGTGGTGAATGCGTCGGCGTAGAACTCTTCGTCGGGCAGTCCACGCTGGTGCACATAGGCCTGGTGCGCGGAATCGACCACGATGGGCGCGCCGCAGGCATAGACCTGGTGGCCCGAGAGGTCGGCAAAATCGTCCAGCACGGCCTGGTGCACGAAGCCCGTGCGGCCGGTCCAGGCGTCTTCGGGCAGGGCATCCGAGACCACGGGCACGTAGCACAGCTGCGGCATGGCTTCGGCCTGTTCGCGCACCCAGGCGTCCATGTAGAGGTCTTCGGGGCGGCGGCCGCCCCAATACAGGGTGACGGAGCGGTGGATGTCCTTGTGGCGGATGTGCTCCAGCAGCGCCTTGATGGGCGCGAAGCCCGTGCCCGAGGCCAGCAGGATGACGGGCTTGTCGCTGTCCTCGCGCAGGAAGAAGCTGCCGAACGGGCCTTCCACGCGCAGGATTTCCTTTTCCTTCATGGCGCCGAACACATGGTCGGTGAACTTGCCGCCGGGCATGTGGCGGATGTGCAGCTCCAGCCCCGGCGCCGTGTCCTGCACGTGGGGGGCCGTGGCCATGGAGTAGGCGCGGCGGGCGCCGTCGCGCAGGATGAACTCCACGTACTGGCCTGCGTGGTAGCGGAACTTGTCTGCGGCGGGCAGTTGCAGGCGCACCTGCATCACGTCGTGCGACTTCTTCTCCAGCGTGGCCACGCGCACGGGCATTTTCTTGATGGGGAAGGCGCTGGCATCGGTGACCTGGCGCGACTCCAGCACCACCGAGGTGGCCGGCCTGGCGCAGCAGGTGAGCACATAGCCGTCGGCCTCTTCCTGGGCGGTCAGCGCCTTGTCGGCATGCGGGCCATGGGTGACATCGCCACTGAGCTTCTTGCACTTGCAGGAACCGCAGGCACCGTCCTTGCAGCCATAGGGCAGGCCCACGCCGGAGCGGATGGCGGCGGCCAGGATGGTCTCGCTGCCCTGCGTGGCGAAGGCGCGGCCGCTGGGCTGTACGGTGATTTCGTGGGAAGCGTTGGCTATCTCGGTCATGTTCTCGGTATCCTCGGGGGCGCTGGCGGGCGCGTGGAGCGCGCCGGCGATCTTCTTTCCCGGACGGACATGCCGCTGCCGCGACCGGCGGCGCGCGGGTGGCCGCCCTCGCAACAGGCCAGGATTTTGCCCTCAAACCAAAACCCATTGGGCGCGCTGCCGGCGCGCTTTCGACGCGAACGCGTGCTCATCGTCGGCTGCGGCGACGTGGGGCTGCGCGTGGCTGGTGCATTGGCGGGCGCGCCCGGCGCGCGCTCCGGTGCCGCACGGCGGGGCCCGCGCGTGCTGGCCCTGACGCGTGGCACCGAGCGCCTGCAGGATCTGCGCGGGCGCGGCATCACGCCGCTGCTGGGCGATCTGGACGCGCCTGCCACGCTGCGCCGTCTGGCCGGCCTGGCCACGCGCGTCGTCCACCTGGCGCCGCCGCCCAATCCGCCCGCTGGCGAAGAGGGCTGGTGGCTGGACCCGCGCACCACGGCCCTGCTGCGCGTGTTGCGCCGTCGCGGCCGGCCGGCGAGCCTGGTCTATGGCTCGACCTCCGGTGTCTACGGCAACTGCGAGGGCGCCTGGATCGACGAAAGCCGCCCGCCCGCACCGGCCACGGCACGTGCCCAGCGCCGCGTGAACGCCGAGCGTGCCGTGCGCTTTGCCGGGCGCGGCGGGCTGCGCGCCAGCATTTTGCGCATCCCGGGCATCTATGCGCCGGACCGGGAAAACGGCACGCCGCGCGGGCGCCTGCTGCGCGGCACGCCCCTGCTGTGCGCCGCAGAGGATGTCTACACCAACCACATCCATGCCGACGACCTGGCCCGCGCCTGCGTGCGGGCGCTGTGGCGCGGCCGGCCGCAGCGCATCTACCACGCCAGCGACGATACGCAGCTGCGCATGGGGGAGTATTTCGACTTTGCGGCCGATCTCTATGGCCTGCCGCGCCCCGCGCGCATCACGCGCGAGCAGGCACAGCGCGAGCTGCCGGCCAGCCTGCTGAGCTTCATGGGGGAGTCACGCCGCCTGCGCAACCAGCGCCTGAAGGCCGAGCTGGGCCTGCGCCTGCGCTACCCCACCGTGGAGCAGGGCCTGCGCGCGTGAATCAGCGCGGATGGATGCCGCCGTTGGTGTCGTAGCAGCGGAACACGTTGCAGTGCGAGATGGGCGCCGAAGGCGGCAGCGGCTGCGGCGGCACGGGGCGCCCGACGATCCACGGCCGGTTGATGGCGTTGGGCTGCAATGCGCGCGATTGCTGCAGCTGCTCATAGGCCTTGGGGCCCAGGCAGGCCATTTCCATTTGCTGCTGGGCGGCCTGGCTGCGCGGGCCCCAGGTGGCGGGATCGGGATTGGACTCGGCCAGGATGGTGTCCAGACGGCGGCGCGCCTGCAGGCAGGCAGGTGAGTCGCCGCTGTCGCGCTGTGCAGAGTTCTCGCGCTCGCGCCGGCTGCGTGCCTCGCGCTCCTGCTGCTGGGCGCGCGTGCGGCGCTCGGCCTCTTCGCGGGCCAGTTGCTGGTTCTTGCGCTCTATGGCGGCGGCGGACTGCGCGCGCTCGCGTTCCAGCTCTTCGGGGCTGGGGGCTTCCTGCACCTGCACGCGGTTTTCGCCGTCCTTGCAACTGCTGTTGGTGTAGGTGACGCGGCCGGTCTTGGCATCCGTGCAGCGGATGACCTGGGCCGAGGCCGGGCCTGCGATGAGCGCCGCCATCAGCGTTGCAAGCATCGGTACAAGCATCGGTACAAGCGCAGGGCGCTGGCAAAGGTCTTGGGTGCGGTGCATGGCGGTTTCCTTTCCCATCACAAGCGGCACAGGGATGTGGTGCATTGCCGATTATGGTGCGGAGCCCAGGGGGCTGGACATGCCGCCGGTCAGCCGTTCAACGCCAGTGGCGCGGATCCTGCGTGGGGTAGGGGTTGCCGCCGCCCTGGTTTTCGCGCTGCATGCGCTCGATGGCGCGTTGCTGCTGCTCGCGGTCACGCTGCTGCTGCTCCCGGTCGCGTTGCTGGCGTTCACGATCGCGTTGCTGCTGGCCCTGGTCGCGCTCGCGGTCCCGCTGCTGGCGCTCGGCTTCGCGGCGCTGCTGCTCCTGCATGCGTTCGCGCAACTGGCGGTCGCGGTCCTGTGCCTGGCGGTCACGGTCCCGGTCGCGCTCGCGCATTTCACGCTCGCGCTCCTGGCGGTCGCGCCAGGCGTCGCGGTTGCGCTCCTGCTGAATGCGCTCGCGCTCGTACTGCAGGCGATCACGCTCACGCTGCAGGCGCTGGCGCTCGTACCAGCCGTTATCGGGATAGGCGGGCTGCGTGGGATAGGAGGGGTAGATGACGCCGCCGCCAGAGGGGTAGCTGGGGTAGGTCGGATAGCTTGGGTAGCTGGGATAGCTGGGGTAGCCGGAGCCCATGTCCGAGTAGCCATCGGGCGGCACGGCGCAGGCGGTGACCAGGGCGGCGAGGCCAAGGCCGGCCAGCAGGCGCAGCATGCGCAGGGGGCGCAGGTCACGCTGCTGGTGTGGCTGCGCGGTGGGGGCGTTGGAACGGGGCATGGTATGGGGTCCGGGCAAAGGCGTGTTTCCTGTCTGGATCTCTTCCTATGACGTTTGACAGGCCGTATTGGTTGACCTGGGTCGTCCTTGCAAGGCAACAAGGGTGACAGCGAAACTTCTATTTTGATAGCAATTCGCCCATATTCTGTAGGTGTCGCAAGATGAATCGCGCAGGCGTGGTGCGCAAGCGCGCCTGGCGCCCCGGTCCCGGCAATGGCTTGCGGGCGCGGCTAGAATGACCTCTGTCTTTGGCGGTGCGCAGTCCGTGCGCCGCAAAGCAGCGTTCTCAGGGCGGGGCGAAATTCCCCACCGGCGGTATCTGGATCTGCCTTTCGGCATGTGTCCAGCAGCCCGCGAGCGCCCGGCAAGCCGCAAGGCCGGCCGGGGTCAGCAGATCTGGTGAGATGCCAGAGCCGACGGTCACAGTCCGGATGAAAGAGATCGCGCAGCACCTGCATGGCAGGCGCCATTCCCATGGTTGTCCCATGGGCTGCGCCGCGCCATGCGGCGCCATGGCGCGCGCCCTGATTCATTTGTCTCATCTTGAAAGAGCACCATGAATCAGACTCCTGTCTCCTTGAATTTCTCCGCACACGGCACGGCCTCGGGCACACCGTGGAGGGCCGTCGCGGGCCGCAGCCGCGTGGCCGTCATCTGCGCGAGCTGGCATACCGATGTCGTGCACCAGGCGCGCGACTCCATGGCGGCCGAGCTGCAGGCCCAGGGCGTGGCCGCGCAGAACATCAGCCACTTCAATGTGCCCGGCGCCTTCGAGATCCCGCTGCTGGCCAAGAAGCTGGCCGACACTGGCCGCTTTGACGCCATCATCGCCTGCGCTCTGGTGGTCAATGGCGGCATCTACCGTCATGAGTTCGTGTCCTCGGCCGTGATCGACGGGCTGATGCGCGTGCAGCTCGACACCGAGGTGCCGGTGTTCTCCGCCGTGCTCACGCCGCGCGACTTCCACGAGCACGGCGACCATGTGGAGTTCTTCCGCGCCCACTTCGTGAAGAAGGGCGTGGAGGTGGCCCATGCCTGCCTGGCGGCCCTGGACCAGCTGGCCCAGGTGCAGGCGCTGGGCCAGGCCCGCGCGGCCTGAGTTGCAAGCGTCGCCTGCGTCGCCGGTTGCGGCGCGCCACCCAGCACAGCTTTGGGTGGGGACGGATGCTCGTAAACACTGAGTTGGTGCCGAGTGTCGCGGCCCCGTCACGCGGCATTGCCAAGCCGCGATGACGGGAATAACGTGACGGCCTGTTTCAACTGAGGAGTGCGCGATGAAGATGTCCCGGAAGTTGTGTATTGCGGCCGTCGTGGCCGGCATGGGTGGCGTGGCCATGGCCCAGGAGCAGGTGATCCGCATCGGCCACATCGGCCCGGTGTCCGGACCCCAGGCCAATTTCGGCAAGGACAACGAAAACGGCGTACGCATGGCCATCGACGAGCTCAATGCCAAGGGCATGGAGATCGCCGGCAAGAAGGTCAAGTTCCAGCTGGTGGCCGAAGACGATGTGGCCGATCCCAAGCAGGGCACGGCCGCCGCGCAGAAGCTGTGCGACGACAAGGTCGCCGGCGCCGTGGCCTTCCTCAACTCGGGCGTGGCCATTCCCTCGTCCAAGGTCTTCCAGGACTGCGGCATTCCCATGATCACGGGCGCGGCCACCAACCCCGACCTGACCAAGCCCGGCTGGAACACCACCTACCGCGTGATCGCCAACGACAACGCCCTGGGCGCGGCGCTGGCCAAGTACGCGGCCGAAACGCTCAAGCTCAAGACCGTGGCCATCATCGATGACCGCACGGCCTACGGCCAGGGCCTGGCCAATGTGTTCAAGAAGGATGCGGAAAAGCTGGGCGTGAAGGTCGTGGCCTCGGAGTTCACGAACGACAAGGCCACGGACTTCATGGCCATCCTGACCTCCATCAAGGCCAAGAAGCCCGAGGGCATCTTCTACGGCGGCATGTACGGCCAGGCCGGCCCCATGCTGCGCCAGATGGCCCAGCTGGGCCTGAACGATGCCAAGTACTTCGGCGGCGATGGCCTGTGCGTGCCCGAGCTGGCCAAGGTGGCGGCCGGTGCCAAGCCGCTGGACAACGTGATCTGCGCCGATGGCGGCGCCTCGCTGGCCAAGATGCCCGGCGGCACGGAATGGAAAAAGCGCTACGACGCCAAGTACCCCGGCCAGTTCCAGGTCTACAGCCCGTACTTCTACGACGCCACCATGATGCTGGCCGACGCCATGAAGCGCGCCAACTCCTGGGACCCCAAGGTCTACATTCCCTTCCTGCAAAAGGCCGACTACTCGGGCGTGACCTCGAAGATCGCCTTCGAGAAGAACGGCGAGATGAAGAACCCCTCGTACACGCTGAGCGTGTTCAAGAACGGCCAGAAGACAGCCCTCGACTGAGCGAGCGTCCTTCCTTCGTTTTCATGCCCGCCCCGTGCGGGCTTTTTTTCGTGCGCCGTCCATGATCCTCAGGCCGGCGCCGGCGCATCGACCACGCCCGGCAACCGGGCCAGATAGGCCTGCAAGGCAGCGATGGCCTGGCGAACCTTGGCGGGCTGGGCCTGGCGCTGCGGGGTGACGGCCCAGATGTCCAGGCCGCCGAAGTCCCAGTCGGGCAGCAGGCGCACCAGGCGGCCTTCGGCCACCGTGTCGGCCACGTCCATGCTGCCCAGCAGGGCCAGGCCCAGGCCGGCCTCGCACATCTGCTGGATGGACAGCTGGTTGTTGCTGGCCACATGCGGCAGCACCTGCAGGCTGTAGGTCTCGCCCGTGTCAGGGTGGCGCGCCTCGGCACGCAGGGCCTGGCCCTGGCCCTCGCGCGCCAGGCCCAGCCAGCGCATGCTGGCCAGCGGTGCCGGGTGGCGCCAGGCCGCGCTGCCACCCTGGGCCTGTATCCATGCGGGCGAGGCGCACAGCCAGTTGCGCATGGCGCCCAGGCGCCGGGCGGCCCAGCCGGAATCGGCCAGCCGGCCGAAGCGCAAGGCCAGGTCGATGCGGCTTTGTATGAGGTCGATGGGCGCGTCGTCCACATCCAGGTGCAGGCGCAGTGCGGGGTGCCGGGCCAGCCAGTGGCCCAGGGCCGGCGCGATGTGGCGGGCAAAGCCCACGGTGGCTGACAGGCGCAGCTCGCCGCCGGGCTCGTCGCGCGCGGCCGCCAGCTCGGCCCGCGCCTGGCTGGCGGCCTGGGCCATGGCGGCGCACTGCTGGTAGTAGCGCTCGCCCGTGTCGGTCAGCGCGATCTGCCGGGTGGAGCGGTGCAGCAGGGTGACGCCGCCATCGCGTTCGAGCTGGCGCACCTGCTGGCTCACGGCCGAGGGGCTCATGCCCAGGGCACGCGCGGCGGCGCTCATGGAGCCGTGCTGCACCACGGCGGCGAAAACGGCCATGCGTTTGTAGTCATCCATGGGCTGTATTGTGAAGCTGCACTTCAAGGTCTTGGTAAAAATTGCCGTCTACCGCACGCATTGTGAACGGCGTAATCTCAATGCCATCGTGAACAGGCGCCCTGGCGCCATAAAGGACCGAAGATGAAAGTGGCATTGATTGGCGCAACCGGTTTTGTGGGTTCGGCGGTATTGAAGGAGCTGCTGCAGCGCGGCCATGAGGTCGTGGCCCTGGTGCGCGACCCCGCCAAGCTGGCGGCCCAGCCGCGGCTGCAGGCCGTGCAGGCCGATGTACTGGACGCCGCCGCCGTGCAGCGCGCCGTGGCGGGCGCGGACGCCGTGGTCAGCGCCTACAACGCGGGCTGGGGCAATCCCGACATCTATGAGGACTTCATGCGCGGCTCGCGCGCCATCGTGGCGGGCACCAAGGCGGCCGGCATCAAGCGCTACCTGGTGGTCGGCGGCGCAGGCAGCCTCTACATCGCACCCGGCAAGCAACTGGTGGACACGCCCGAGTTCCCGGCCGCCATCAAGCCCGGCGCCTCGGCTGCCCGCGATGCCCTCAACGATCTGCAAAAGGAGCAGGGCCTGGACTGGACGATGCTGAGCCCGCCCATTGCCCTGCACCTGGGCGACCATGGCGAACGCACAGGCCAGTACCGCACGGGCAAGGATGAGCCGCTGATGCAGGCCGATGGCCAGCCCGGCACGATTTCGGCAGCGGACCTGGCCGTGGCCCTGGTCGACGCGCTGGACAAGGGCCTGCACCTGCGCCAGCGTTTCACCGTCGCTTACTGAACACCTGCGCCAGTCCACTGGTGCCGCAGCGGTCTCCATGGCATGCTGGTGTCCGTCATGAACAGGCAGGAGCACAGCCATGATCGACCACACGGGAATCCTCGTATCGGACTTCGAGCGCAGCAAGGATTTCTATGCACGCGCCCTGGCGCCGCTGGGCTATGAAATCCTCATGGAGCTTTCTGCCGAAGTCACGGGCCATACGGACACTGCGGGCTTCGGCGAGCCGCCCAAGCCCGACTTCTGGATCAGCGGGGGCACGCCCAACCAGCCGCCCATCCATGTGGCCTTCCGCGTGGACAACCGCCACATGGTCGATGACTTCCATGCTGCGGCCCTGGCGGCAGGCGGGCGCTGCAACGGCGAGCCCGGCCTGCGACCGCACTACCACGACGACTATTACGCGGCCTTCGTGCTCGACCCCGACGGCCACAACATCGAGGCGGTCTGCCACCTCCCGCCCGCCTGAGTCCCCCTGGCGGCACTGGGGCCTGCGCGGCAGCTGACATCAGGCGGTCGCATGGCGCAGCACAATATTGCGCTGCAATAAAAAAGGCCCCACGTTCCCCATGCCCCCTTCCGTTTCCGCTGCGGCCGGCTCCGTTTCCGCGTCATCCACACCCACGGCCGCCCAGGCGTGGCTCAGCGTGATCGCGCTGGCGCTGGGCGCCTTCGTCTTCAATACCACCGAGTTCGTGCCCGTGGGCCTGCTCAGCAGCATTGGCGCGAGCTTTGGCATGCCCACCGAGCAGGTCGGGCTGATGCTGACCATCTATGCCTGGATCGTGGCCCTGGCCTCGCTGCCCTTCATGCTGCTCACGCGCAATGTGGAGCGGCGCAAGCTGCTGATGGGCGTGTTCGCGCTGTTCGTGGCCAGCCATGTGCTGTCGGGCGTGGCCTGGAGCTTTGCCTCGCTCATGGTCAGCCGCATCGGCATTGCGCTGTCGCACGCGGTGTTCTGGTCCATCACCGCCTCGCTGGCCGTGCGCGTGGCGCCGCCGGGCAGGAAGGCCGTGGCGCTGAGCCTGCTGGCCACCGGCACCTCCATGGCCATGGTGCTGGGCATTCCGCTGGGCCGCATCGTGGGCGAATGGCTGGGCTGGCGCACGACGTTCCTGGCCGTGGGCGGGGTGGCCGCCATCGTCATGGTGGCCCTGGCCCGGCTGCTGCCGCGCCTGCCCAGCGAGAACGCGGGCAACCTGGCCAGCGTGCCCATGCTGCTGCGCCGCCCGGCGCTGCTGTCCATCTACATCCTGCTGGTGGTCGTGATCACCGGGCAGTTCACGGCCTACAGCTATATCGAGCCCTTCGTGCAGGACATCGCGGGCTTCGAGGGCAAGGTGACCACGGCCGTGCTGCTGCTGTACGGCGGCATGGGCATCGTGGGCAGCGTGATGTTCAGCTGGTGGGGCCTGCGCCATCCGCGCGGCTTTCTGCTGGCCGCCATTGGCGTGCTGTCGGCCAGCCTGCTGATGCTGGTGCCGGCCTCGGGCCATGAGGCATCGCTCTACGTGATGAGTTCGGTCTGGGGTGTCGCCATGATCTGCTTCGCCCTGGCCATGCAGTCCCAGGTGCTCAAGCTGGCGGCCGACGCCACCGACGTGGGCATGTCCATGTTCTCGGGCATCTTCAACATCGGCATTGGCGGCGGTGCGCTGCTGGGCAGCCAGGTCAGCATGCACGCGGGCATGCAGAACATCGGCTGGATCGGCGGCGGCCTGGTGGCGCTGGGCCTGGCCTGGTGCATCTGGGCCTTTGTGCGCTGGTCGGCCGGCTTCCAGGCCGCGCACTGAAGCAGGTCAGTCGCCGGGTGACCGCATGGCCTGGGCGTAGCGTTGCGGCGCCAGGCGTGACACCAGCACGCAGACCACGAGCACGGCGGCCATCTGGGCCAGCCAGCCGGCGCCGAATCCGCCCGTGAACTGATGCAGCCGGGCAATCACATAGGGCGCCAGCGCCGCAATCAGAAAGCCGCCGCCCTGCATCAAGGCATTGAGCGCACCGGCCTGCGTGGGGTGGGGAAGATGGTCCAGCGCCACCACCATCATCAGCGCGAAGCAGCCACCCAGGCCGATGCCGAGGATGACGATGTTGAGCAGCGGCGCCGCATCGGGCCACCAGGCCAGCGCGGCCAGGCCGATGATCTGGCACAGCAGCGTGAACCCCAGCCATGGCCGCCGGTCGGCATGGCGCGAAGCCAGCACGGGCAGTCCCAGCGCGGCGCTGGCCTGGGCCACCGACAGCAGGGCCACCAGGCCGCCGCTTTGCGCGGGGCTCCAGCCGTGCGTCTGGTAGAAAGGCGCAAGCCAGGCCACCATGGCCGCATAGCCGCCGTTGATGAGGCCGAAGCAGGCCATCAGCAGCCAGGTGCGCGGGCGCTGGCGCAGCCAGCCGGTGTCTTGCGAGGCCTGGGTCGCCATGGGCGCCGGACCGGGCAATGTGCTCAGCGCATGCCGCGCCAACACCAAGGCCAGCAGGGCGGGCGCAGTCCAGAGCGCCAGCGCAAAGCGCCAGTCCAGCCCCCATTGCACGGCCAGCGGCGAAATCTGGGCACCGAGCGCCCCGCCGCCCATGAGCGCGGCCGAGTACAACCCCATCATCTGGGCCATGCGTGCGGGCGACTGGCGCTTGATCAGGCCCGGCAGCACGCCTTGCACCAGGGCCACGCCAGCGCCGCACAGCGCGGCCGTGGCCAGCAGGGTGGCCGCACTGGAGCCCGCCACGCGCAGCGCGCAGCCCAGCGCAATCACCGCCAAGGACCCGATCACGGCGCGGCGCGGACCCAGGCGCCGCAGCGCGGCCGGGGCCAGCCAGGCGCCTACGCCCATCAACGCCATGGGCAGCAGCGTCAGCCAGGACAGCGTGGACAGATCCATGCCGGTGGCGGACTGTATCTGCGGGCCCAGCGGGCCGATGGCCGTGAGAAACGGGCGCAGGTTCAGCGTGACCAGGACCACGGTGGCCAGCCACAGCGCCGTTGGAATGGCGTGCGCTGCGGCAGGCGCCTCGGTGCGTGCAGGCGCAATGGACGACATGGCTTCAGGCCCAGGGGGCGTTGCCATACAGCTGGGCCGCCGTGATGCCCGTGTCCAGCCGCGTCAGGGGCAGCGGTGGCGGCTGCAGCGGCATGCGCAGCCGCTGGTAGGCGCCTTCGCTGGACAGGCCGTAAGGCTGGGCGTCCGCGTTGTCGAAGGCGAAGAAAACCTGCTCGGCCCCGGCCATCACCAGCGCCGCCAGGCACATGGGGCAAGGGTGGCCGCTGGCGTAGATGGTGCAGCCAGCCAGGCTGGGGTTGGCCTGGGCGCGCGTGCCTGCGCGCAGCGCCTGCATTTCGGCATGGGCGCTGGGGTCATGGCTTTGCACGATCTCGTTGACGCCGGTGGACAGGATCTGCCCCTCGCGCGCGAGCAGGGCGCCGAAGGGCCGGCCGCCCCGCAGGCGGTTGTCGTGCGCCAACTGCACGGCATGGCGCAGCAGGCGGATGTGTTCTTGTTCTTGCATGGGGATGGCTGGGCAATCGGGAGCTGAGGCCGCAGTCTAGGACGGGGGCCATCAATTGGAAAATTAAATGATCAAATGCCGGGCAGTGACAAAGCCACTGAAATCCGCCCACGCCCCATGCAACCCTCTTCCATAGACCCCACCCTGCTGCGCAGCTTCTGCGCCGTGGCCGAAACCGGCAGCTTCACGCGCGCGGCGCAGGGCGTGCACCTGACCCAGTCCACGGTCAGCCAGCAGATCCGCAGGCTGGAGGAGCAAATGGGCTGCACGCTGCTGGACCGCAGCGGGCGCCATGTGGAATGCACGCTGGAAGGAGAGCGCCTCCTGGCCTATGCGCAACGCATCCTGGCCCTCATGGACGAGGCCGTGGAGCAGTTGGCCGGCGCCACCGAAGCCGTGCTGCGCATCGGCGTACCAGAGGACTTTGCCGGCCATGCCTTGATGCCCGCCTTGGGCGCGCTGGCGCGCAGCCAGCCGCAGTTGCGCCTGGAGCTGACCAGCGGGTTGTCGCAGGCGATATGGCAGCAACTGCAGGCCGGCGAGCTGGACCTGGCCATCGTCAAGCAGCGCAGCGGTAGCACGCCCGGCATGGCGCGCTGGCCCGAACCGCTGGCCTGGATAGACAGTGCGCGGCATCCCTGCCACGGGATGGATCCCTTGCCCCTGGTGGTATTTCCGCAGGGCGGCCTGTACCGCAGCGAGATGACGCATGCGCTGGATGCCGCCGGCCGGCGCTGGCGCCTGGCCTATGTGAGCGCCAGCCTGGCCAGCCTGGAAGCCGCCGTGGAGCAGGGCCTGGGCATCAGCCTGCTGCCGCGCCGGCTGGTCGGGCCCGGCCACCGCCTGCTCGACGGCATGGCCGGCTTCGCCCCCGTGCCTGATGTGGAGGTGGCACTGCATGTGCGCGCCCCGTTGTCGGCGCCGGGGCGGCGCCTGGCCGAGCGCCTGAGCGAGGTGTGCGAGGCGTTGCTGTCGCCTGCCGCTGGCGAAGCCTGAAAAAATCCCCGCCGTGGCGGGGATGGTCAGTGGGTGACGCGCAGGCTCAATCCATCGTCAGGTTCTGCTTTTGCACCACGTCCTTGTAGACCGCCAGTTCGGCCTTGATCTCTTCAAAGAAATGCTCGGGCGTGTCGGCCACGATCAGCGAGCCGGTTTCCTCGATGCGCTTCTTGATGGCCGGGTCCTGCAGCACCTTGCGCGTGGCGGCGTTGACCTTGTCCACGATGTCGCGCGGCAGGTTCTTGGGGCCGACGATGCCGTAGTAGGCCATGCGGTTGACGGGGGCCAGGCCCACTTCCTTGAAGGTGGGCACATCGGGCAGCGCTGCCAGGCGCTGGGGCGCGGCCACCACGATGGGCACCAGGCGCTTTTCCTTGACGAAGCCCAGGGCTGAGGGCAGGTTGTCGAAGATCAGCGGAACCTGGCCGGCCACGGCGTCGTTCAGCGCGGGGCCGCTGCCACGGTAGGGCACGTGGGTGATGTCGGTGCCAGTGGACAGCTTGAACATCTCCATCATCAGATGGGTGATGCTGCCGTTGCCGGGCGAGGCGTAGGAGTACTTGCCGGGGTTCTTCTTCACCTCGGCCAGGAACTCCTGGTAGTTCTTGCCCGCGAACTTGGGGTTGGCCGCAATGATGTTGGGCGTGGCTGCGATGTTCACGATGGGCGTGAAGTCGGTCAGCACGTTGTACGGGATCTTGGGGTTGATCGCCGGGTTGGTGGCCGTGGTGGACACGGTGGCGATGCCCAGGCTGTAGCCATCGGGCTGGGAGCGCGCCGTCTCGGCCGCGCCGATGCTGCCGCCGCCGCCGCCCTTGTTCTCGACCACCACGGGCTGGCCCAGGGCGCGGCCCAGCGGCTCGGCCACGATGCGCGCGATCAGGTCGGTGGTGCCGCCGGCCGCGAAGGGCACGAGCAGCTTGATGGGCTTGGTGGGGTAGCCCTGGGCATGGGCTGCGCCCGAAAGCGCGAGGGCGCCGAGGATGCCGGCGAGCGCGATGCGGGAGGTGTGAGTCATGGTGTTGTCTCCTTGAATGGATGTTGTGGACGTTTGTTGTGAGGCACCGACGGGTGGGAGGGCGTGATTCTTTAGGACATTCGTATGGCGGTGCTTGGGCTGAGAAATGTGGAGGAGGTGTTGCGCGGCGCTGGCGATCAGACCACGCCGCGCGAGCGCAGCGCCTGGATGGCCATGGGCGCAATGCCCAGCTCGCCCAGCACTTCATCGGTGTGCTGGCCTAGGGAGGGCGGTGCGCTGCGCAGCACGGGCGGGGTATCGCTCAGGCGCATGGGGCTGGCCACGCCGGCGATGCGCGAGATGCCGTCGCCGGCCTCGCGCGGCAGCTCGACGCGTATGCCGCGTGCGCGCACCTGCGGGTCGTCGAAGGCCTGGGCGATGGTGTTGATGGGGCCGCAGGGCACGGCCTTGTCTTCCAGCAGCGCAATCCATTCGGCCGTGCCGCGTGTCTTCATGAGGGGCACCATCCGCTCCAGCAGCGCCTGGCGGTTGCGCACACGGGCGGTGTTGGTGGCAAAGCGCTCGTCCTGCGCCCAGCCGGCTTCGCCGACGGCGGCGCAAAAGCGCGCGAACTGCCCGTCATTGCCAATGGCCAGCAGCACGTTGCCGTTAGCCGTGGCGAAGTCCTGGTAGGGCGCCAGGCTGGGGTGGATGTTGCCGGCACGGCCCGGCGATTCGCCCGTGGCCAGAAAGCCGGCGGCCTGGTTGCCCAGCACGGCCATGCCCACGTCCAGCAGGGCCATGTCGATGTGCTGGCCCCGGCCCGAGGCCTGGCGCGCATGCAGCGCGGCCAGGATGGCATTGCTGGCATACAGGCCCGTGAAGACGTCGATCACGGCCACGCCCACCTTGAGCGGGCCGCCTCCGGGCGCCTCGTCGGCATGGCCGGTGATGCTCATCAGCCCGCACATGGCCTGCACCATGAGGTCGTAGCCCGCGCGCTCGGCATACGGGCCGGTCTGGCCGAAACCCGTGACCGAGCAATAGATCAGGCGCGGGTTGAGCGCCTTGAGGCTTTCGTAGTCCAGCCCGTACTGCGCCAGGCCACCGACCTTGAAGTTCTCCACCAGCACGTCGGCCCCGGCCGCCATCTGGCGAATCAGCTGCTGCCCATCGGGGGTGGACATGTCGATGGTGACCGAGCGCTTGTTGCGATTGCAGGCCGTGAAATAGCTGGCCTCCTGCGTGGCCTGGCCATCGTCGCGCGCCAGGAACGGAGGCCCCCAGTGGCGCGTGTCATCGCCGGCCACGGGCCGCTCGACCTTGATCACGTCGGCGCCCAGGTCGGCCAGCGTCTGCGTGCACCAGGGCCCGGCCAGCACGCGGGAAAGATCAAGCACCTTGATGCCGGCCAATGCGGCCGGCGCGGAGGATGTGGAGGACATGAGAGGGAAGAAATATGAGCGCGCCCGATGCCGCTGGTAGTTCAGCTCAGGGCTTGAGCTTCCATCACCCATAGCGTGTGACACGGGCGTGGAACAGGCCAGGGACGCCGAGCAAGAGCCGCCTCGCGTCGAGGGCGTCGTCCCCCTCCGCGAAGCGAGAAGGGGGAAGGCGCGAAGCGCCTCAGGGGGTCAGTTGGCAAAAGCTGCGATGCCAGTCTGAGCCCGGCCCAGGATCAGCGCATGCACATCGTGCGTGCCTTCGTAGGTGTTGACCACTTCCAGGTTGACCAGGTGGCGGGCCACGCCGAACTCGTCGCTGATGCCGTTGCCACCCATCATGTCGCGCGCCATGCGGGCAATGTCCAGCGACTTGCCGCAGTTGTTGCGCTTGATCAGCGAGGTGATCTCGATCACGTTCTGGTGCTCGTCCTTCATGCGGCCCACGCGCAGCGCGGCCTGCAGGCCCAGGGTGATCTCGGTCTGCATGTCGGCCAGCTTCTTCTGGATGAGCTGGTTGGCGGCCAGGGGGCGGCCGAACTGCTTGCGGTCCAGCGTGTACTGGCGCGCCGTGTGCCAGCAGAACTCGGCTGCGCCCAGGGCGCCCCAGGCGATGCCGAAGCGTGCGCTGTTCAGGCAGGTGAAGGGGCCCTTGAGGCCGCGCACCTCGGGGAAGGCGTTTTCCTCGGGAACGAAGACATCGTCCATCACGATCTCGCCCGTGATGGAGGCGCGCAGGCCCACCTTGCCGTGGATGGCCGGGGCCGACAGGCCCTTCATGCCCTTGTCCAGGATGAAGCCGCGGATCTCGCCCACATGGCCGTCCTCGGTCACTTCCTTGGCCCAGACCACGAACACGTCGGCCACGGGGCTGTTGGTGATCCACATCTTGTTGCCCTTGAGGCGGTAGCCGCCGTCCACCTTGTAGGCGCGGCTGGACATGCTGCCGGGGTCGGAGCCGTGGTCGGGCTCGGTCAGGCCGAAGCAGCCGATGAACTCGCCGCTGGCCAGCTTGGGCAGGTACTTGTTCTTCTGGTCTTCGGTGCCGAATTCATTGATGGGCACCATCACCAGCGAGCTTTGCACGCTGGCCATGGAGCGGTAGCCCGAGTCCACGCGCTCGATCTCGCGCGCCACCAGGCCGTAGCTGACATAGTTCAGGCCGGCGCCGCCGTACTGCGTGGGGATGGTGGGGCCCAGCAGGCCAAGCTCGCCCATCTCGCGGAAGATGCTAACGTCGGTCTTTTCGTGGCGGAACATCTCCAGCACGCGGGGGGCCAGCTTCTCCTGGCAGTAGGCATGGGCCGCGTCGCGGATCATGCGCTCGTCTTCGCTCAGTTGCTGGTCGAGCTGGAAGGGGTCATCCCATTGGAAGCTGTTGCGGGCCATGGCGTGGTTTCTCCAAAAAACAAAGAGGTCAAGGGCGGGTCGCTGCCATATGCCAAAGCCGGGCAGGCTGTGGCCATGGAGCGTTGTTGCGACGCATCTTAGAAGCGGGCCTGCGCGTGGCGCAAACGATGTTTGTTCATCCATGAATGCGTAAAACGCATGTATGAATGGGTTGTTGCGGGTTATTCCCTATGATGTGAGGCTCTGAAGTGCATTGAATTCATGAGATATGCGTAGAGCCCTGCCATCCACCCAAGCCCTTGCCTGCTTCGAGTCGGCCGCCCGGCACATCAGCTACACGCGTGCGGCGCAGGAACTGTCGCTCACGCAAAGCGCGGTATCGCGCCAGATCATTGCGCTGGAGGAGTTCCTGGGCGTGCAGCTGTTCCGGCGCACGCGCCACGGCGTGCTGCTGACGGAGGCGGGCACGCAGTACGCCCAGCAGGTCTCGCGCTGGCTGCACGGCCTGGAGCGCGACACGCTGGATATCATGGCCCACCAGGGCGAAGGCGGCCCGCTCAATCTGGCGGCCGTGCCCACCTTCGCCACGCGCTGGCTGCTGCCGCGCCTGCCCCAGCTGGCGCGCGAGCATCCCGAGGTCACGGTGCACATCGACGTGCAGACGCGGCCCTTCCTTTTCGCCGATACCGTGTTCGACGCCGCGCTCTATGCAGGCACGCCCGAGCAGGTGGCGCGCTGGCCCGGTGTGCAGGCGCAATGGCTGATGGACGAAGAGGTGGTGCCCGTGTGCAGCCCGCAACTGCTGGCCACGGCCCAGGCGCGCGAGCCGGGCCGCGCCTGGCTGCCCGTGGGCGCGGACATCGTGGCCCGGATGCCGCTGCTGCAGCAAAGCACGCGGCCCTACGGCTGGCAGCAGTGGTTCGATGCCATGGGCGTGGCCGCGCCGCGCGCGCTGGACGGCATGCGGCTGGAGCTGTTCTCCATGCTGGCCGTGGCGGCCAGCCAGGGCCTGGGCGTGGCGCTGATGCCACCCATGCTGATCGAGCAGGAACTGGCGCGCGGTGACCTCATCATTGCCTGCCCGCAGCCGCTGCGCGGCAACCGTGCCTACTACCTGGTCACGCCGGCCCTGGCGCCCGATGCGCAGCCCGCGCCCGCCCTGCGCGTGTTCTCTTCATGGCTGCAGCAGCGCGCCAGGGAGCACCGGCCTGCCTGAAAATTAAGCAGGCTTCGGATTGTTCAACGATGACAGTCACTTAACTGACTTATCCTTGCTGCTGGTGGCGCTTGTCCACAGGCTTGTGGGGGTGTCTCTGGGGAAAACCCGCAATCGCGCTCAAAACCAGGGCAGCACGGCCAGGCACAGCGGCATGACCACGGCCGTGGCCACGCCGTTCAGGCCCATGGCCAGGGCCGAGAAGGCGCCCATGGTCGGATTCACCTGCAGCGCGCGTGCCGTGCCAATGGCGTGGGCCGTAAGTCCCAGGGCAAAACCCTGCACGGCCGGGTCATCGCTGCGCACCAGGCGGATCAGCAGCGGCGCCATCATCGTGCCCGCAATGCCGGTGATGGCCACGGCCACGGCCGCCAGCGAGGCCGGCCCGCCAAAGCGCTCGGCCATGGGCAGGGCGATGGGAATGGTGGCCGACTTGGGTGCCAGCGCCACCAGCGTCTGCACCGTCGCTCCCAGGCTCCAGCCGATCAGCAGTGCCGACAGCAACGCCACCACGCAGCCCACGGCCAGCGCCACGCTGATGGGCAGCCACAGCGCGCGGATGCGCTCGCGCTGGGCGTACAGCGGAATTGCCAGCGCGACGGTGGCCGGGCCGATCAGCAGCCCCAGCAGCGAGACGCCGCTGCGGTAGCTGGCATAGGAGGTGCCCGTGGCCAGCAGCACGCCCACGATGACGACGACGGCCGTGAACACGGGAATCAGGAGCGGATGGTTGCCGCTTCGGCGGTACAGCGCCATGGCCGCCAGGTAGACGGCCATGGTCAGCACCAGCCAGGGCAGATGGGCGGTGGAGGCATTGCCGTACAGCGACTCCCAGGCGCTTTGCCAATGGGTGGTGAGCGTGCTCATGCCTTGTCTCCCCGGCTGGCGGCCGCTTCGCGGGCGCGCTGGCGCTCCAGGCACCAGCGGAAGGTGAAGGCCGTGGCCAGGAAGGTAATGGCCGCACCCGCCACGCAGGCGATCACGAAGGGCTGCCATTCGCGCGACAGCCGGTCGAACTCCAGCATCACGCCTGCAATGACGGGAATGAACAGCAGCATCATGTTTTGCAGCAGCACGCCGGCGGCCTTCTCCAGCGACTCGGGCAGGCGGCCGTGCAGCAACAGCGCCGCCAGCAGCAGCAGCGTGCCCACGAGCGCGCCCGGAAGCGGCAGCCCCGTGAGCTGGACGATGGCCTCCCCCAGCAACTGGAAGGCGAACAAGGCGGTGATGGCATACAGCATGAAAACCTGAATTCCTGGGTCAGATGGGTGAGGGAGCGGCCAATGGCGCGGGGGCGGCAAGAGCGTGGAGCGCCCGTTGTCGGGCCGGGGCCTGGCCCTGGCGCCTGTGGGACGCCGCCGCAAAGCGTGCAATCATCGCCCACAACTCGAAAAAAGGTGCGGCCACCGATTGCGCGGCTTCCCGGCCAGGGCTATGTTTGCATCCGTGCCCCCGAGAGTCCTGGGGCATGAGACTTTGAATTGCGAAGGAGTAGCGATGGCCGAAACCACATATCACGCACCCGTGTACGAGCCGACGGTGGATGAACTCGAAGTGCTCAAGAAGCTGGAGATGGGCGAGCCCGTGTCGCTGGAAAGCGCGGCGCGCGAGCATCTGTCCAAGAGGCTGCGCGAGCGTGGACTGGTCGAAGTGGACAGCAGCCATCAATGGCACATCACGGCAGCAGGGCGCGCGCAGATCCGCCGCACGGATGCCTGAGGCGAGGTGTGTCAGGCGCCTTCCGAATCGAGGGTTTTCCCTTGGATCTGGAGGTTGCCTGATTTGCAGGCAGCTTAGCCTGCGGCCAGTGAATGCAAGCACTTGGACGCCTCGTTCACTTGCTGTTCACTGATTATCCACAGGGTTGTTCAATGGATCTGTGGAGAAAGAAAGCCACCTCAGGGTGGCTTTTTTCATTGGCTTTCACAGGCCCAGGCCGTGGGCGCACCGGGCTGGTGCCCGCGCTGGGAAAGGGCTGCATGACGGTGGTGCAAGTGCCGCTTTTCAGAGGGAAAGTGCTGAATTTGACGCAGGGCTGCAGCTCTGCCTGCGGGCTGGGATGGTGCTGCTTCAAGCAGGCTTCAGCATGGGCCAAGGTCCAGGCCTGGCAGGCCTTGAGAGGCGGTTGATGCCAAAGTTGTGCACAGGTTGGGCCCTATGCGGCGAAAAGCGCGCAGGCGTCATCCCGCCCAAGGCATGAGGACGCAGGATCGGTGCAGGCTGGAGGGCCTTGAAATGCAGTGCAGCCGTTGAACACGGCTGGATGCAAAGGGGCTTGAGGTTTGTGCGGACGCTGTGAAGACAGCGGCCGGAAAAGAAATAGCCGAAAAAGCAGGGGACTGCTTTTTCGGCTACGTAATCTCTGGTGCCCGGGGCCGGAATCGAACCGGCACGCCTTGCGGCGGGGGATTTTGAGTCCCCTGCGTCTACCAATTTCACCACCCGGGCTACTTAGCGCAGGGGCGAATTATGGCACAGTGTGAGGCTATGAAAATTTATCCGACCATCGAAGACGCCATCGGCCGCACGCCCCTGGTGGCATTGCAGCGCATCGGTGCGCAGTCTCGCCAGGAACGTGGCAACGTGGTGCTGGGCAAGCTGGAAGGCAACAACCCGGCCGGTTCGGTCAAGGACAGGCCGGCCCTGTCGATGATCCGCCGCGCCGAAGAGCGCGGCGACATCAAGCCCGGCGACACGCTGATCGAGGCCACCTCGGGCAATACCGGCATTGCGCTGGCCATGGCCGCCACGATCAAGGGCTACCGGATGGTGCTGATCATGCCCGAGGACCTGTCCATCGAGCGTGCCCAGACGATGAAGGCCTATGGCGCCGAGCTGATCCTCACGCCCAAGAGCGGCGGCATGGAATATGCACGCGACCTGGCCGACCAGATGGTGGCCCAGGGCAAGGGCGTGGTGCTCGACCAGTTCGGCAACCCCGACAACCCGCGCATCCACTACGAGACCACCGGTCCCGAGCTGTGGGAGCAGACCGGCGGCGAGATCACGCATTTCGTGAGCGCCATGGGCACCACGGGCACGATCACCGGCGTGGCGAAGTTTCTCAAGGAAAAGAACCCGGCCATCCGCATCGTGGGCGCCCAGCCGGCCGAGGGCTCGCGCATCCCCGGCATCCGCAAGTGGCCCGAGGAGTACATGCCCAAGATCTACGACGCCTCGCTGATCGACGAGACCGTGCTCGTGGGCCAGGACGATGCCGAGGACATGGCGCGCCGCCTGGCGCGCGAGGAAGGCATCTTTGCCGGCATCTCGGCGGCGGGCGCCTGCTGGGTGGCCCAGCAGATTGCCGAGCGCGAGAACAACGCCACCATCGTCTTCGTGGTCTGCGACCGCGGCGACCGCTATCTGTCCACGGGCGTCTTCCCCGCCTGACACAGCGACAGGCCCGCCACCTGGCGGGCCTTCTTGCTTGCATAGAGCCAGGACAGCAAAAAACCAGGAACAGCCCCATGCACTATGAAACCCGCTATTGCACGCACTGCGCAACGCCCCTGCAGTGGGTGATCCAGGCCGAGGACGGCGGCGATGTATCGCGCCTGCGCTGCCCCGAGTGCGGCTGGACGCACTGGAACAATCCCACGCCGGTGCTGGCCGCCATCGTGGAGCTGGACGGCAAGGTGCTGCTGGCGCGCAATGCGGCCTGGCCCGAGAAGGTCTTCGGCCTGATCACGGGCTTCATGGAAGCCGGCGAGTCGCCCGAGGAGGGCGTGGCACGCGAGGTGGCGGAGGAAACCGGCCTGCAGGCCGAGTCGCTGGAGCTGATCAGCGTGCATGAGTTCCTGCGCATGAACCAGGTGATCATCGCCTTCCATGTGCGCGCCAGCGGCCAGGTGCGGCTGTCGCCCGAGCTGCTCGAGTACCGCCTGCTGGAGCCCGAGAAAGTCCAGGCCTGGCCTTCGGGCACGGGCATGGCGCTGGCCAAGTGGCTGCGCAGCCAGGGGCATGATCCTGTGATCCGTGACTTCTGGAAGCGTGCCGAGCAGGCCCAGGAGGCTGAAGCGAGTCGCGCCGATCAAGACACTGCTGCTGGCCTCAGCCGCGATGCCGCCTAGAATCCCAGGCTCAAGAGGTGCATCCGATGGAAATTCACAAGGAAATCGACACGCGCGGGCTCAACTGCCCGCTGCCCATTCTCAAGGCCAAGAAGGCGCTGGCCGAACTGGACAGCGGCCAGCTGCTCAAGGTGGTGGCCACCGACACGGGCTCGCTGCGCGACTTCCAGGCCTTTGCCAAGCAGACCGGCAATGAACTGGTGGAGCAGCAGACCGTGGGTGCGGAGTTCATCCATATCCTGCGCCGACGCTGAGCGGCTGCACGCGGTTCGCTCCAAAGAAAAAGGCCTGCTTTCGCAGGCCTTTTGCATGGGGCAGGGGCGGCTCTGAGGCCCGGCCTCAGATGCTCAGGCCCTGCAGGTATTCGCGGAAGCTCGCGCCCACATCCTCGTGCTGCAGCGCCAGTTCCACCGTGGCCTGCAAAAAGCCTTCCTTGCTGCCGCAGTCGTAGCGCTTGCCCTGGTACTGGAAGGCGTAGACGGCTTCATGGGCCATCAGGCGTTCGATGGCGTCCGTCAGCTGGATCTCGCCGCCCACGCCCTTGGGCTGGTTGCGGATCTCCTCGAAGATGGCCGGTGTCAGCACGTAGCGGCCAGCCACGCCCATGCGCGAGGGGGCCTTCTCGGGCGCGGGCTTTTCCACGATCTTCTCGATGCGCATCAGCGAACCGCCGGCCGGCTCGCCAGCCACGATGCCGTAGCGCTTGGTCTGCTCCAGCGGCACTTCCTGCACGGCCAGCAGGGAGCGGCCCTGCTTGTGGAAGGCCGATGTCATCTGCGCCATCACGCCGGGGCCGCCAGGCTCGCCCACCATCAGGTCGTCGGCCAGCAGCACGGCAAAGGGCTCGTTGCCCACCAGCGGCTCGGCGCACAGCACGGCATGGCCCAGGCCCAGCGAGCGCGGCTGGCGCACGAACAGGCAGTTCATGTCGGCCGGGCTGATGCTGCGCACCAGCTCCAGCATGGCCTGCTTGCCGGCGTTCTCCAGTTCGTTTTCCAGCTCGTAGGCGGTGTCGAAATGGTCCTCGATGGCGCGCTTGCTGCGGCCGGTGACGAAGATCATGTCGCGGATGCCGGCCTCGTAGGCCTCTTCCACGGCGTACTGGATCAGCGGCTTGTCCACCACGGGCAGCATCTCCTTGGGAGAGGCCTTGGTGGCGGGCAGAAAGCGCGTGCCGAGCCCGGCAACGGGAAACACGGCTTTGCGGACACGGGTCTGATTACTCATGAAAATCTTGGGATTCAGGTGATGGAAAAAGCGTGCGGCTTTGCGTCTTCTTCGCTAAGTGTCTCAGCTTTCATTGTGCGACTTGATGCCCTCGGACGATGAAACTGGCGCAGCCCAAGATCAGGGACACCGAGGAAGGGCCTGAGCCGGCCGCGCCGCCCCGCGCCGAGGGTGTCGTCCCCCTCCCGCGAAGCGAGAGAGGGGGAAGCGGCACAGCCGCTCAGGGGGAGATTCCATGTCAACCCAGGCGGGCGAGTTGTTCCTGGATGCGGATCAGTGTGGCGCCGAAGTCGGCCACGCGCTTCTTTTCCTGGTCGATGACGGCCGGGGGCGCCTTGGCCACGAAGGCCTCGTTGCCCAGCTTGGCATTGGCCTTGGTGATCTCGCCTTCCAGGCGTGCGGCTTCCTTGGACAGGCGGGCCTTTTCGGCGGCCACGTCGATCTCCACGAACAGCGCCAGGCGCGCCTCGCCCACCACGCAGACCGGGGCGGCCTGGGCGGCCTCGGCCCAGGCGGCTTCGTCGTCGAACACCTTGACCTCGCTGAGCTTGGCCAGGTTTTGCAGCACGGCGGCATTGGTGCGCAGGAACTGTGCCTCGTCGGCCGAGCTGGCCACGGCCAGCAGCGGCAGGCGCTGGGCCGGCGACACGCCCATCTCGCCGCGCAGCGTGCGGCAGGCGTCGATCATCTGCTTGATGCGGCCCACGTAGGCGATGGCGGCCTCGTCGATCTTCTCGGGCTGGGCCTCGGGGTAGCGGGCCACGGCCACGGACTCGCCGGGCAGGCCGGCGACCGGGGCGACCTTCTGCCACAGGGCTTCGGTCACGAACGGGATGATGGGGTGGGCCAGGCGCAGGATGGCTTCCAGCGTGCGGATCAGCGTGCGGCGCGTGGCGCGCTGCTGGGCCTCGTTGCCGGTCTGGATCTGCACCTTGGCGATTTCCAGGTACCAGTCGCAGAACTCGTTCCAGACGAAGTCGTACAGCGCGTTGGCCACGTTGTCCAGACGGAATTCGGCAAAGCCCTTGGCCACTTCGGCCTCGACCTTCTGCAGCTGCGAGGCGATCCAGCGGTCGGGCTGGCTGAACTGCATGTAGCCCGCGAACTCGCCGCCGGCCTGGCATTGCTCCTTGGTGTGGGGCAGCAGGCCGCAGTCATGGCCTTCGCAGTTCATCAGCACGAAGCGGCTGGCGTTCCACAGCTTGTTGCAGAAGTTGCGGTAGCCCTCGCAGCGCTTGCTGTCGAAGTTGATGGAGCGGCCCAGCGAGGCCAGGGCCGCGAAGGTGAAGCGCAGCGCGTCGGCGCCGTAGGCGGGAATGCCCTCGGGGAATTCCTTTTGCGTGTTCTTGCGCACCTGGGGCGCGGTCTCGGGGCGGCGCAGGCCCTGCGTGCGCTTGTCCAGCAGGGTGTCCAGGTCGATGCCGTCGATCAGGTCCACGGGGTCGAGCACGTTGCCCTCGGACTTGCTCATCTTCTTGCCCTGGGCGTCACGCACCAGGCCATGCATGTAGACATGGCGGAAGGGCACGCGGCCCGTGAAGTGCGTGGTCATCATGATCATCCGGGCGACCCAGAAGAAGATGATGTCGTAGCCCGTGACCAGCACCGAGCTGGGCAGGTAGAGGTTGTAGTCATCGTCGGCCGCCTCGGTCTGGTTCGGCCAGCCCATGGTGGAGAACGGCACCAGGGCCGAGGAGTACCAGGTGTCCAGCACGTCCTCGTCGCGCGTGAGCGTCTTGCCGGGGGCCTGGGCGCGGGCTTCTTCCTCGGTGCGGGCCACGTAGACCTTGCCGTCCTCGTCGTACCAGGCGGGAATCTGGTGGCCCCACCACAGCTGGCGCGAGATGCACCAGTCCTGGATGTTGTTCATCCACTGGTTGTAGGTGTTGACCCAGTTCTCGGGCACGAACTGCACCTGGCCGCTGGAGACGGCATCGATGGCCTTCTGCGCGATGGACTTGCCCGTGGCATCGCCTTCGCCCACCTTGTTCATGGCCACGAACCACTGGTCGGTCAGCATGGGCTCGATCACCTGGCCCGTGCGCGTGCAGATGGGCACCATGAGCTTGTGCTTCTTGGTCTCGACCAGCAGGCCGGCCGCGTCCAGGTCGGCCACGATGGCCTTGCGCGCCACGAAGCGGTCCATGCCGCGGTACTTCTCGGGCGCCTCGTCGTTGATGGTGGCCGTCAGCGTCAGCACGCAGATCATCGGCAGGCCGTGGCGCTGGCCCACGGCGTAGTCGTTGTTGTCATGCGCAGGCGTGACCTTGACCACGCCCGTGCCGAACTCGCGGTCCACGTAGTCGTCGGCAATGATGGGGATCTCGCGGCCCACCAGGGGCAGGATCACGGTCTTGCCGATCAGCGCCTGGTAGCGCTCGTCCTCGGGGTGCACCATCAGGGCCGCGTCGCCCAGCATGGTTTCCGGGCGCGTGGTGGCCACCACGAGCTGGCCCGAGCCGTCGGCCAGCGGATAGGCGATGTGCCACAGCGAGCCGTCCTTTTCCTCGTTCTCGACCTCGAGGTCGGAGACGGCGGACATCAGCTTGGGGTCCCAGTTCACCAGGCGCTTGCCACGGTAGATCAGGCCCTGCTGGTACAGGCGCACGAAGGTCTCGTTGACGATGGACGACAGCTTGTCGTCCATGGTGAAGTACTCGCGGCTCCAGTCCACGCTGTCGCCCATGCGGCGCATCTGGCCGGTGATGGTGTTGCCGCTCTGGTTCTTCCACTCCCAGACCTTGCTCACGAAGTTCTTGCGCGCCTCGGGAGGCGTCGCGCCCATGTCGTGGCGGCTGGCGATGCCCTGCTCCTGCAGTTGGCGCTCCACCACGATCTGGGTGGCGATGCCCGCGTGGTCGGTGCCGGGCACCCAGACCGTGTTGTGGCCCTTCATGCGGTGGTAGCGCGTGAGGCTGTCCATGATGGTCTGGTTGAACGCATGGCCCATGTGCAGCGTTCCCGTCACATTGGGCGGCGGCAGCTGCACGGAGAACGATGGCTGGGATGCATCTGCCTGGCCCGTGCCGCGCACGCCGGCTGCGCCGTAGCCGCGCTTTTCCCATTCAGGGCCCCATTGGGCCTCGATGGCTGCGGGTTCAAACGATTTGGACAGGCTGTCGAGGCCTGGCTGGGCAATGGTGTCGCTCATGGCTTGCTTGCGGGGAATTGTGCGAATGGCGTTTGGCAAATGAAAACGGCATCCGTTGAAGGGATGCCGTCTGCATATGCGAAATGGATGACGGTTTGACGGGGATTCTACCGACCCCGTCCGTCTGCCTGTTCGCCGGGTCTTATTCAGGCCGCCGCATCGGGGACGAACTCGGGCCGGTCGTTGCTCTGGGGCTTGAGCGGCTGGGCGGCCTTGCCTTCGGCGCGTTCCTTGCGCCATTGCTCCTTGCGTGCCGTCCACTCGTTCAGGCGGGCGTGGGCAGTGGTGCTTTCGCGCGCCATCTGCACTTCGTCGGCCAGCTGGGCTGAGAGCTCCAGGCGGATGCCGTTGGGATCGAAGAAATAGATGCTCTTGAAGATGTGGTGGTCGGTCACGCCCAGCACCTCGATGCCATGCGCCACCAGGCGGGCCTTGGTGTTCTCCAGTTCCTCGACGGTGTCCACGCGGAAGGCGATGTGGTTGATCCACAGCGGCGTGTTGGGCGAGGGCAGGGCCTTTTCGTCGTCGCCGATGTCGAAGAAGGCGATGAACGACCCATCCTTCAGGCGGAAGAAGAAGTGCGTGTAGGGGCAGTACTCGCCCGTGCTGGGCACGTAGTCGCTCTGGATGATGTGATAGAGCGGCAGGCCCAGGATGTCCTCGTAGAAGTGGCGGGTCTCCTCGGCATCGCGGGCCTTGTAGGCGTAGTGGTGCAGCTGCTGCACGGCGGCGGGCGGTGGCAGCGTGGACAGGTCGGGACGGGCGCTTGTGTTCATCGAATGTCTCCTTGGTGGATGTCTTGATTCTACTATTCGTAATCAATTTACCTAAATGAAATGTCGCGATGGATGCAGGGATATGCGCGCTGCGGTGTTTGGTTCACCTGCGGCGCCGAGTTGCCGGCAGTACTTGACCTTCAAGTCACTTCACGCTTTCTCATGGAGGTCCGTGCCCCTGCCTGCCATGGACGCCATCGGTGCAGCGGCCCTCTGTTCACAACCGTTTTCAAGTCAAGGAATCTCATGAGCGACAGCCATCAGCACGGCGACGTGCGTGCCCTGCCGGAATCCCGCCTCTGGTTTGCCTTCGGATTGACCGGCACCTTCATGGTGGTGGAAATCATCGGCGGCATGGTCACGGGCAGCCTGGCCCTGATCTCCGACGCCATGCACATGCTGACCGATGCGATGGCGCTGCTGCTGGCCCTGGTGGCCATACGCGCCGGCCGCAAGGCAGCCGACCTGCTGCGCACCTACGGCTATGCGCGCTTCGAGATCCTGGCCGCCGCCGTCAATGCGCTGGTGCTGCTGGGCGTGGCCTTCTACATCCTGTATGAGGCCTACCGCCGGCTGTCGGCGCCTGCAGAAATCCAGTCCTTGGGCATGATGGCGGTGGCGGCCGTGGGCCTGGTGATCAACCTGCTCTCCATGCGCCTGCTGTCTGGCGGCAAGGACGAGAGCCTGAACGTGAAGGGCGCGTATCTGGAGGTATGGGCGGACATGCTGGGCTCGGTCGGCGTGCTCGCCGGTGCCGCGCTGATCTGGCTGACGGGCTGGCGCTGGATCGACTCGGCGGTGGCCGTGGGCATCGGCTTCATGGTGTTCCCGCGGACCTGGACCCTGTTGCGCGAGTGCATCAACATCCTGCTGGAAGGCGTGCCCTCGGGGATGAGCCTGCAGGCGGTGCGCGAGACGATTTCGGGCACGGCGGGCGTGGCAGCGATCCACGATGTCCACCTGTGGGCGGTCACGCAGAGCAAGCCCATGCTGACCGGCCATGTGGTGTTGCTGCCCGGCGCGGACGGCGAGCAGGTGCGCCGCGATATCGAGGACAGGCTGCAGGCCGGCTTCGACCTGCACCATACGACGCTGCAGATGGAGCGCGAGGACCGCTCCCCGTCAGAGCACATCCACTAGGATGCCCAGTCTTCATGGACCACACCCGGAGTGCACCGATGCTTGAGCTTCGACCCAACTGCGAATGCTGCGACAAGGACCTGCCGCCAGAGTCTGCCGAGGCTCGCATCTGCACCTTCGAGTGCACGTTCTGTGCCGGCTGTGCGGATCATGTGCTGCACGGCGCCTGCCCCAACTGCGGTGGCGAGCTGGTGGCCAGGCCGCGCCGGCCGGCGGACAAGCTGGAGCGGTATCCGGCCTCGACGAAGCGGGTGCTCAAGGCCGGCGGTTGCGCTGTACGGGCCTGATCCGGCACGGAGCCATCGATTGCAGTACCAGTACCACGATGGATTGCTGGAGCAGGTGCGCCTGGATGTGGCGGCCCGGAGCGTGGAACTGTGCTTCTTTCTCTATGCCGTGTTCGACAGGCCGCAGGCCAGGGTAGCCATCCGCTTTGAACGGATCGTCAACTTTCCTGCCGTGCAGGCGTACTTTGCCAACGTCCAGCGCGACGCAGCCGCAGAGATGGATGACTGCCTGGACCGCTGCGAAGTGCTGCAGCGGGATACGAAGAGGCCTTCGTCAGCAAGGGCGCAGCATCTGTTCTTGCAGCTGTCCCACTATGGGCGGCTGAAAATCCACTGCGAATCCGTTGTCGAGGAGCTTGTTCCAGAGCCGTAGCGGACCGCTGCGGGTTTATGCCGTGAAGGCGGGGCGCCTGCGGCCACGGAACGCAGCCTCCACCGCCAGCACGGCTGCAAAACCCATCACATAGGCCAGCACATCCCACCAGTCGGCCGTGCTGCCCAGCACGATGCGCAAAGCGCGGTTGGGAATGTGCAGCTGGAAGGTCGATGCCAGGAACTGGCCCAGCTCCACCAGCAGGCCCACGCCCAGCGCGGCCGACGCCAGCGGCAGCACGCGCGCGGCGATCACGGTCTTGAACACGGCATAGACCCAGGCCACGGCCATCACGTCGCCGAAGAAGCTGCGCACCCAGCCCCAGCGTGCGCCGACGGTGGCCAGCAGCACGAGCAAGACAAACAGGGCCACCGCCCACGCCAGGGAAACAGGATCAAAACGCCATCGCATGGCCGCCATCATCGGGCCAAAAGCGGGTCCGGTCAGCGAGCCTGGTGCGCAGTGCCTTGCGCAGCGGTGGCCAGCGGGTGCGCTATCCCGCCATCGCCGTAGCTGCCCACCACCTGGGCGATCACCACCTGGTAGCCCTTGAGCCAGCGCGCCTGTTGCTGCTTGGCTTCGAGGTGCGCAGGGTGGCGCATCAGTTGCTGCAGCGCCTCCCAGGTCTGCCAGTAGTAGACGTTGGAGACCAGGCCTGTGGCGGGGTTCTCCCAGGCCTCTTCGCCCAGGTAGCCGGGGATGGCGCGGGCGATCTCGGCGATCCGGCCGTCAAGGGCATGGAATGGCGCGTCGTATTCGCCCGGCGCGAAGGTGAAGGTGGATGTGTACATCGGTGGTTGGCAATCTGTGTGAGGGTGGCTGGCGCTAGATGCGCGGCGCCGCATCCATGGCACCGGCCAGCGGCTCCTGTCCGCGCTCGCGCAGCGCGCCGATGGCGCCTTCCAGGTCGCGGGCCTGCCGGTTCTGGCTGAGCTTGGCCTTGCCCTCCAGGCGGGTGATGCGGATCTGCAGGCCGACGATGGCCTGCAGCATGCCGTCGATGAATTCACGCGGCGAGTCGGACATCTTCCAGGGCTGGGCCTGCGATGCCTCATGGACCCGCGTGAGCCGCCCGACCAGGCCGCGCACGAATTTCTCGTCGTCATGGATGCTGATTTGCCCGTGCACATGCACGGCCTCGTAGTTCCAGGTGGGCACCAGGCGGTGCGTCTCGTGCTTGCTTGGATACCAGCTGGGCGAGATATAGCCTTCGGCGCCACGGAAGACGACCAGCACCTCGGCGCCGTCGCGGCACTGCTGCCACAGCGGATTGGCGCGGGCCACATGGGCGCTCAGCGTGCCCATCTCCCCTGGGTCCGCATCCAGCAGGAACGGCAGGTGGTTGGCGTCCAGCACGCCGTTGGCCTGGGTGACGAGCGTGCCCAGGGGGTGGCTGCGGATCAGACCGTGCAGGCTGTCGGAATCGGTGAGGGAAAAATGGGCGGGCGTGTACATGGGAGCTTCCTGGGCTGGTGTGCCGGCATCGGGGGAAACCGGACTATCCACCATCCCTGGCACAATGAAAAATCCAGTTTCGTGATTTTTTGGCAGACCAGTTGAAATCCGCTTTCACCCGCCATGCCGGCGCAGCGCCCGGCGCCCGCACCCTGCACGAATGGCTGAAATCACAGGTGGCCGACGGCAGCCTGGCCGTGGGCGCACGCCTGCCCTCCACCCGCGCCCTGGCGCTGGACCTGGGTGTGTCGCGCACCACCGTCACGGCCGCCTACGAGCAGCTTGCGGCCGAAGGCTATCTGGAGACCGCTCCAGGCAGCAGGGCGCGCGTGGCGGCTGGCGCGGCGCAGCGCAGCCGTGCGCGCAGCATGCCGGCAGCGGCCCAGCAGCATGGCCGTCCCCGGCTGTCTTCCTATGGGCAGCGGGTGGATGCGCTGGCGTCAGCCCTGCCACCGGCAGCAGGCGATGGTGGGCCGGCCCCGATCGACTTTCTCTACGGCGCCCTGGCCTTTGACGACTTTCCCACGCTGGCCTGGCGGCGCGCCTACAACCGCGCCATCGTGCAGCGCCAGTCTTCCCTGTCCTACGACGCGCCCGAAGGCGAGCCGGCGCTGCGCATGGCGCTGCAAGGCTATCTGCGCAGGGCGCGGGGGCTTGTCTGTTCGGCCGATCAGATCGTGGTGGTGCAGGGCTCGCAGCAGGCCATCGACCTGTGCGCGCGCGTGCTGGTCGATCCGGGCGAGACCGTGCTGATGGAAGAGCCCTGCTACCTGATGGCGCGCCGCGTGTTCGAGGCCCAGGGCGCATGCCTGCAGGAAATGGCCGTCGATGAACAGGGCCTGGATACCTCGGCGCTGGCCGGGCGCCAGGCGCGGCTGGCCTATGTCACGCCCTCGCACCAGTTTCCGCTGGGCGGCGTGCTGCCCATAGGCCGCAGGCAGCAGCTGCTGGCCTGGGCGCGCGCCACGGGTGCCTGGATTCTGGAGGACGATTACGACGGCGAATTCCGCTACGGGCTGCGCCCCATCGACGCCCTGCAGTCCATTGACGAGGTGGGTTGCGTCATCCATGTCGGCACTTTCTCCAAGGCCTTGTCCCCGCAGATGCGCATGGGCTACCTGGTGCTGCCGCCGTCCCTGGTGCCCGTGTTCCGGGAAGCCCGGCGGCTGGCCGACCGGCATGCACCGCGCCTGGACCAGCTGGTGCTGGCCGCGCTGATCGAGGACGGCAGCTACGAGCGCCATGTGCGCGCCGCCCGCCGCCGCAACGAAGGCCGGCGTGCGGCATTGCTGCAGGCGCTGGAGCGGCACCTGCCGGGTGCGGTGCAGGTCGAAGGCTCGGCCTCCGGCCTGCATGTGGTGGCCTGGGTGCCTGCCGTGCATCAGCGCGATGAGATTGCCCTGGTGCGGTTGGCGCGAGAGCGTGGCGTGGGCGTTCGCCCCATCTCGCCGCTCTATGCGGCCGGCGATGCCCATCGCCGCCAGTCCTGCGCCGGGCTGGTCCTGGGCTATGCGAGCCTGCAGCCGCAGGCCATCGAGCAAGGGGTGCGCAGGCTGGCGGGCGTGGTGCGGGATGGACAGAAAAAAGGCGGGGCCTTCGAGGCCCCGCCTTGCCGACGCTGAGGTTTCCGGGTACTGCCGCAGCGCCTGCAATCAGCTGGCGCTGCAGAGAACGAGCGTGGAACTCACACTGCCAGCGGGCTTCTCGCCTGTGCCCGCATAGCCGTTGGGCAGCGTCGTCGTGGCGTTCAGCGTGAAGGCGACGCTGATGGACAGCGTGGTTCTGAACGCGATCGTGGCCCCAGCCGGCAGTGCCGAGGTCAGGGTGATCTGGCGGGAGGTTGCGGAAAGTACCGACACGCTGGCTGTGCCTCCCGTCACACTGAACACACCGATGTTGGCAACTCCCGAACCGATGATGGTCACCGTGGTGCCGACGGGAAGCGGCGCAGAGCCTGCCGTGAGGGTGAAGCCGGGGCCAAGGACGCCAAGCACACCACAGCTGCCATCGAGGTGGTAGGCGCCAATGTCGATGGAACCCGAGACCGTGATCGACACGGCTGCGGTGTCGGTGTTGCTGCCCTGGATGGTGACATTGGTCGGCCCCTCGTCCGAACCTGCGGTGAAGGTCACCGTGCAAGTCCCTCCGGCCGGCAGCGACAGCCCGCAGGTGTTGCCGGAAACGGACAGCCCACTGACGCCGGGGACGGTGGCGCCGATATTGGCGGCGGCATTCGACCCCGTGTTGGTGATGGTCACGAAGCCCGTGCCGCCAGGAGCAATCGTCAGGGTCGATGCGGAGATTCCCAGCGTGGTCGTGGTGCTGGGCGCCGTCACCGTGAATGGCACGGTCGTGGCAGACGTGTTGCTGCCCGCAAAGCTGACCGGCGTAGGACCTTCCGCTGCGCTTGCGGTCAGCGTGATGATGCAATTGGCCCCCGCTGCCAGCGATGAACCACAGGTGTTGGCCGACACCGAGATGCCGCTGCCTGCCGGAATCGTGGCCTGAACGTCGAGCGCAGGGGCCCCACCGTTGTTGGTGATGGTCACCGAGCCCGTTGCGCCTGTGTTGAACGACACGGGCGTGGTGGACATGCCCAGCGTGGTCGGCATGACGGGCGCCGTCACCGTGACCGGCACGGTCGTGGCCAGCGTATTGCTGCCGCCGAAGCTGATGGCCGTGGGGCCTTCGGCGGCGGCCGCAGTCAGGGTGATGCCGCAGCTGGCCAAAGAGGCGAGTGCGGCGCCGCACGTGTTCGACTGCACGGTGATTCCGCTACCGGCCGGCGCCGTGGCGGTCACGTTGAAGGCTGCAGAAGCGCCGGTGTTGCTGATGAGGACCGTTGTCGAACCGCCCGCAGCGAACGACAGCGGAGCGCTGGGTATCGAAAGCGTGGCCGTGGGAACGGGCACCGTCACCGTGACCTGCACGGTCGTGGTGGGCGTATTGCTGCCGCCGAAGCTGACCGCGGTCGGGCCTTCTGCCGCCGCAGCCGTCAGCGTGATCGTGCAGTCGGCCCCGGGGGGCAGGGAGATGGGACAGGTGCTGGACGCCACCGTGATGCCGCTGCCGACCGGAATGGTGGCTTGCACGTTGAACGCCGGTGCGGGCCCGTTGTTGGTGATGGTCACCGTGCCCGCTCCGCTGGTGCCAAACGACACGGGTGCGGCGGGAATGTCCAGCGTGGTCGGCGTGACGGGGACCGTCACCGTGACCGGCACCGTCGTCGCCGGTGTGTTGGTGCCGCCGAAGCTGATGGCGGTCGGCCCTTCGGCCGCAGCGGCCGTCAGCGTGATCGTGCAGCTGGCAGCGGGGGCCAGGATGGCGGGGCAGGTGGTGGTGGACACCGTGATGCCGCTGCCGGCCGGAATGGTGGCCTGTACGTTGAACGCGGGTGCGCTTCCGCTGTTGGTGATGGTCACCGAACCTGCACCGCCGGTGCCGAAGGACACGGGGGCGGTGGGAATGTCCAGCGTAGTCGGCGCGACGGGGGCTGTCACTGTCACAGGCACGGTCGTGGCTGGCGTGTTGCTGCCGCCGAAGCTGATGGCGGTCGGCCCTTCGGCCGCAGCGGCCGTCAGCGTGATCGTGCAGCTGGCAGCGGGGGCCAGGATGGCGGCGCAGGTGGAGTTGGACACCGTGATGCCGCTGCCGGCCGGAATGGTGGCCTGTACGTTGAACGCGGGTGCGCTTCCGCTGTTGTTGATGGTCACCGAACCAGCGCCGCCGGTGCCGAAGGACACGGGGGCAGTGGGAATGTTCAGCGTAGTCGGCGTGACAGGGACCGTCACCGTGACAGGCACCGTCGTGGCCGGCGTGTTGCTGCCGCCAACGCCGATGTTCGTGGGGCCTTCCGGTCCTGCCGCCGTCAGTGTGATGGTGCAGCTTGCGCCCACCGGCAGTGACGCCGGGCAGGTGGAGGAGGCCACCGTGATGCCGCTGCCGACCGGAATGATGGCCCGCAGATTGAACGCAGGCGCCGTTCCGTTGTTGGTGATGGTCACCGAGCCTGCGCCGTAGGCGCCGAACAGCACCGGTGCCGGGGGAACGGCAGGCGCGGTTGGCGCGACGGGTGCGGTGACCGTGACCTGTGCGGTAGCGGCGGGCGCATTGCTGCCGCCGAAGCCGATGTTGGTCGGGCCCTCGGCCGAAGGGGCAGTCAACGTGATCGTGCAATTGGCCGAGGGAGCCAGGATGGCGGCGCAGGTGGTGTTGGACACCGTGATGCCGCTGCCCGCCGGAATGCTGGCCTGCACATTGAACGCAGGTGCGCTGCCGCTGTTGGTGATGGTCACCGAGCCAGCACCGTTCGCTCCGAAGGACAGGGACGCCGAGGGAATGGTCAGCGTGGCGGGCAGGACGGCAGTCGTCACCGTGACGGGCACGGACGTGGAAGCCGTGTTGCTGCCGCCGAAGCCGATGGAGGTCGGGCCTTCCGCCGAGGGGGCTGTCAGCGTGATCGTGCAACTGGCCGAGGGAGCCAGGATGGCGGAGCAGGTGGTGTTGGACACCGTGATGCCACTGCCCCCTGGAATGCTGGCCTGCACATTGAGCGCAGGTGCGCTGCCGCTGTTGGTGATGGTCACCGAGCCGGCGCCGCCCGCTCCGAAGGACACGGACGTCGCAGGAATGTTCAGCGTGGTGGGCGTGCCGGTTGCCGACACCGTGACCGGCACGGGAGTGGACGCCGTATTGCTGCCGCCGAAGCCGATGGCGGTCGGGCCTTCCGCCGAGGGGGCGGTCAACGTGATCGTGCAGTTGGCAGAGGGTGCCAGGACGGCAGGGCAGGTGGTGTTGGACACCGTGATGCCACTGCCTGCAGGAATGCTGGCCTGCACATTGAGCGCATTTGCGCCGCCGCTGTTGGTGATGGTCACCGATCCCGTGCTGCCCGCCGCAAACGACAGCGGCGTGGCGGGAATGCTCAGCGTGGTGGTCGGGGCCGGGCCACCTGTCACGGTGACCGGGGTGGTGGTGGCTGCGGCGTTGCTGCCGGCAATGCTGACGGTGGTCGGGCCTTCCGCCGCAGGTGCCGTCAGGGTGATGGCGCAGCTGGAGCCCGCAGGCAGCGTTGCCGCGCAGCTGTTGGACGAGATGGTGATGCCGCTGCCTGCGGGAATGGTGGCCTGCACATTGAGCGCTGCCGAACCGCCGCTGTTGCTGACGTTCACCGTGCCGGTGCTGCCTGCGGCAAATGACAGGCCCGCGCCGGGAAAGCTGAGCGTGGTGGGGTTGGCGCCAGCCGTGGCCTGGGCTGCCTCGGCGCGGCAAATGGTTTCCACATTCACCCGGCATGTGCCATTGGGCGCAATGGTGTTGCCCACGGCGCAAAGAGGCGGGGGCGATGCGGGCGGTGCCCCTGGCGGCATGAGATGGGTGAAGCCCGAGGGAAAACACTGATTCAAATTCGGTGGCTGAATGGCGGTGATTTTGAGTGCCACACCGGAATCATTGGTGAAATCTTCTGCAGAAAATCCATTGATATTGCCGCCATTGACAATTTGCGCAACGAGCAATGGCCGTGTCTCACCCGCCGGGTTGGTAAAGCTGCCCGTCAATTGGGCACGCAGATCGGGGCTGTGCCACAGCGTGGCGCACACGATGGCGCTGGTGCACAGCGCCATGAAGAGCGCCCGGTGCTGCCGGTTGCGCAGCACCAGCCAGGCGGCCATGGCCAGCCCTATGGCAAGGGCCAAGAGACTCCAAGGGTTGTCCATCGGAATCGCGGTTGCCGCGACGGCGGCAGCCGGAGCGACCGTGATGCTCTGGGCATTGGCAGCCATTGGGAATGAATGGGCTGCAATGGCGGCGACAACGGCGGGGGCAATGGAGATCTGCTTCATGGGTGAATGCCAGGGAGTGATCGGAAAATGAAATTTAAAGTAAGTTTTTTGGAGTATGTCTATTTGTATCTATCGATATCGAGGAATCGTTATGCTGCGACTTCTCAATGACTGTGAAATCGCTATCAATTTGATGCATTTGCAAAGGCCGCCAATGTGCTCGCTATTCCTCTGTGGAGCAGGTGCGAATGGAGAGCATTGGCAAGATCTTTTCCGGGAATTCAGAAAAGGCAAAAAAAAGCCCGTGACCGGCTTGCGGATCACGGGCTTTGGGCGGCAGCGCCCCGAAAGGCACTGCGGCGAATGCGGTTTTACTGCTGCTTGACCGCTTCGATGGACATCACCAGGCGCACTTGCTTGGGGAAGCCATAGTCCACGCCGTAGTTCACGCCGAAGGCGGTGCGGTCGATCACGGCTTCGAAGTCGCCGCCGCAGGTCTCACGCTTTTGCAGCATGGCGTTGGGGTAGCAGGTGAACTTGTTGGCCTTGATGGTCACGGGCTGGGTCTTGTCCAGGATGGTCAGGTGACCGGTGACTTCCTTGAGCTTGTCGCCGTCGAAGACGAACTTGTCGGAGACGAACTTGGCCTGGGGGAACTTGGCCACGTTGAAGATGTCGGCGCTCTTGAGGTGCTTGTCGAAGGCGGCGGTGCCCGAGCTCAGCGATTCCATTTCCAGCACGACTTCGACCTTGCCGGCCTTGGCGTCACGGTCGAATTCCACGGTGCCGCTCTTCTTGTCGAAGCGCACGCGGTTGGTCGAGGCGCCGTTGTGGTCGATCTCGAACGTGGCGAAGGTGTGCGTCGGGTCGATGGCGTAGGTTGCGGGAGCAGCCTGGACAGCGGTGGCGAACAGGCCGGCAATGGCCAGGGCAAACACGGAAGTGCGCATGAAAGAACTCCTAGGTTGGGGTTGCACGAAACGGGAAAGAAAATGGCCGATCTTGGGCAGGGACGCGGCTTACAGCTTGCCCACGCCGGTCAGTGCCAGCTTGAACTGCACCTGCACCTCGTCGGCCACCATGGAGGTATCGCCCCATTCGCCTTCGCCGATCTTGAATTGCAGGCGCTTGAGCGGCAGCGTGCCGGTGGCCGTGGTCGTGGTGCCGGACTGGGCCAGTTGCACGGGAATGCTCACGTTCTGGACCTGGCCCTTGATGCTGAGCTTGCCGTCCACCTGGTACTTGCCGCCGCCCAGTGCCTTGACGGCGGTGGAGTCGAACACGGCCTGCGGGAATTTGGCGACGTTGAACCAGTCCGCCTTGGGCAGTTCGGCATCGGTTTCCTTGGCGCCCATGGTGGCGCTGCCGGTGTCCACGGTGAAGCGGATCTTGCTGGTGTCGGGCTTGGCCGTGTCGAACTGGACCTGGGCATCGAACTTCTTGAAGTGGCCCTGCAGGGGCACGCCCATCTGCTTGGCCGTGAAGTTCACGGCGCTCTGGGCGGGCACGAGCTTTTGCTCGGCCAGTGCCGCTTGGGAAGCCAGGGCCGCAGCGGCCAGGGCGATGGAGGTCAGCGTGGAGGAAAAGCGCATGGCGAGACTCCTAGGGGTCGGGAAGGTCCGGTCAGGGGGTGGCTGGGGCCGGATGGACACCGGCCCTGGCTGGCGAGAGGTTGGCGAAAGGTTCAGGCGCGGCCCGGCAGCATGCGGGAGATCAGGCCGTCGCGGTCGATGAACTGGTGCTTGAGGGCGGCGCCCACATGCATGGCGATCAGCACGACCAGGGCCCAGGCCGCCCAGCCGTGCAGGGGCTTGAGGGTTTGCGCCAGTTCGGGGCTGGCGCTCACGAAGTCAGGCAGGGGCAGGATGCCGAGGAAGACGATGGGAAAGCCGGCCGCCGAGCTGTAGGCCCAGCCCAGCAGGGGCACGGCGAAGAACAGCAGGTACATGGCGTGGTGGGTGCCGTTGTGGGTCCAGTGCTGCCATTGCGGCATGGCGCGGGCCACGGCGGGCGGCAGCTCGGGCGGGCGGTGGGTGACGCGCCAGAGCAGGCGCAGCAGGCTCAGCGACAAAAGCGTGACGCCCAGCCACTTGTGCCAGTTGTACAGCTTCAGGCGCGAAGGGGAGAACGGCAGGCCGGTCATGTACCAGCCCAGGCCCAGGGCGGCGATCAGGCCCAGTGCCAGCACCCAGTGGGCGGCCATGGCCACGCCGGTATAGCGCGTGGCTCTGGAGGACGATTTTGCTGGCGCGTTGGCGCGGGCTGAGGACTCTGTCATGGATGGCGGCAGGCTTTGGAACCGTTCAGGGCCCCTGTGAAGGGGCCCTGGATGGCAAAAAGGGTGCGGTGCGCTCTGCGAGAACTTCGTGCACTGCGGACAACGTGCAGTGTAGGAAGCGGCAAATCCAAAAGAGTTCAGCGGTATTGACGGCTCAATTCAAAAAAGATGAAGGCCGCAGCACCCGTGGTACCCCCGGGCTGCAGGAGTTCAGGGCCGGGCGGGATCGGCGGGCAGCATGACCACGGCCTGCGCCGCCTGCTTCCAGGCGGCGGCGGCTGCGTCGGCATCGCCCCGGTGCTCGGCCATCAGGGCCAGGCGCTGCCAGGCACGGGTGCGCAGTGCGCTTTCCTGCAGATGGGGCGCAGCGCGCAGCAGCAGTTGCTGGGCCTTGCCCCAGAGCTGGCGCTGCACGCAGGCCATGCCGGCCAGGTATTGCAGGCGGGGTTCGCGCGGATGGCTGTTGGTGGCCGCCTCGATGCGTGCCAGCCAGGTGCCGTCCAGGCCGTCCAGGCAGGGCTCCAGCACCTGGACCAGGCGCGGCAGATGCGATTCGCTGCGCGGGCCGGCATGGGACAGCAGGCGTTCCCACACGGGCAGCAGCCAGGCGCGGGCCTGCGCGGCCTCGCCGCCCAGGGCCATGAGGCGCGATGCGGCCGGCAGCGCGATCTCGGGCATGGCACGTTCCTCACCGTCCAGCGACAGCCAGAAGTGCTGCAGCTGCGTGGTGTCGCGTGCCTCGTTGATGCTCTCCAGCACCAGGCCGCGCACCACGCTGGCGGCGGCCGCTGGCGAGAAGGCGCGGTGCTTGGCCAGCAGGCGCGCCGTGTCCAGCGCCGTCGATGTCTGGCCGGCCAGGCGCGAGGCCTTCAGGCGGATGCGCAGCGCAATCGTGCGGCGTGCCGCGCCCTGCGGCAGTTCGGCCAGGCGGCGCAGCGCGTCAGCTGCGTCGCGGTCGTCCAGGGCCCAGCGCGCGGCGCGCATCTGGGCGCCTTCGCGCATTTCCTGCTCCTGGGCATTGCCCTGGGCCGGTGCATTGGCCAGGACTTCGCGCCAGTGGTGGTCGCGCTGCGGGCTGTCCTGCAGGGCGTGGGAGGCATCGGCGGCCACCATGTGGGCAGCCGCACGCAGCCGCGTGCCGTGCGGCACGGCGGCATGTGCCTCGGCCAGGGATTCCTCCATCGCCAGGGCGGCCAGTGCCGACTTGCGTGCGCGCAGGAAGCGGCCGGCCTGCTGGTGCGACAGGGCTTCCAGCAGGCTGTGGTGCATGGCGCGCTCTTTTTGCTGGCTGCGCCAGCGCCGCGCCTGGTGCGGCATCTGCAGCAGCGCGGCCAGGGCGCGCAGCGCGGCATACAGCAGCACGAAGGCCAGCACGATGATGGCAATGGCCAGGTTCAGGGACAGGTCCAGCCGGTAGGGCGCCCAGAACAGGGTCACCGTGCCCTGGTTGGAGCCCGCGAACAAGGCGGCCGCAACGGCCATGCCGAACAAACCGATCAACCACAGTGCAGCGCGCATTCGTCTGTCTCCCGGCTGCTCAGCGGCCTGCGGCGGCCGTTGCCAGCGCCGCCAGGGTTTCCTGCAGCGCCGGCTGTTCGGTGGTGCGCAGATTGGCCTGGATCTGCTGCAGCTGGGCCTGCACGATCTGGGTGCGGCGCGCGGCAGGATCGAAGTATTTGTTCACGGCCATGCCCGAGGCGGCCAGGTCGGCACGCGCCGCATCCCATTGGCGCGACAGCAGGGCCAGGCGCGAGTTCAGCAGCTTGAGCTTGAGGTTCTCGCGCAGGAAATAGGCCTGCTCGGGCGCCAGCAAGATGGCGTCCGGGTGGTCGATGCGGCTGACGCGCAGCAGGTCCTGGGCCTCTTCGCGCACGGCCGTCCAGCCGCGCTCGCCCCAGGACTGCCACCAGCTCCACTCGGTGGGGCTGCCCTCGATGGGGGCGGGCTCGGGCTGGCGGGCCGCCTGGCCGGCCACGCCGCGATGGCGGCTGGCGCGTGGCTGGGCCACGGCGTTGAGCAGGGGCATCTCGTCGACCAGGCGCACCAGGTCCTCGATGCGGGTGAGCAGGCCGGCGGTGTCGGTCACGCTCATGCGGGCCAGCCGCTCCAGGTCGCGGTCCAGCGCCCGCATCACGGGAGCCAGACGGGGCTGTGCGGCGCGCTCTATGCGCTGGCGGGCGTTCTTGAGCGTGGCCACCAGCGGCTGCAGGCTGCCGGACAGCTCGGCCTGCTGCTGGGCCAGGCGGATGGAGGAATCTATGTCCACCACCAGGTTCTCGTCGCGCGAGCGCGACATGCTTTGCAGGAGTTCGTCGAGCTGCGTGCGCTGCAGCGACAGCTCGGCAATGCGCGCTTCCATGACCGAGGTGCGCGCCGCGCTGTCGCGGGCCAGGTCCTGGGCGTCGCGCGCCAGGGTGCGGGCCTCGACCGACTGGGAGCCGGACTGCGCGGACTGCCGGGCCAATTGTTCCTGGATATTGCCCAGGCGCTGCCAGAGCATGCCGCAGGCAATGAGCGCCGCCACGGCCACGGCGCCCACGCCCAGGACCAGGGCAGAGGAGCCGCTGCGCAGGTCTGCAGCGGGGCTGCTTTGGGCGGAGCCGGCAGCGAATGCTGCGGCGGAGGCTGGGGGCGTCAGGTCCTGCGGGGTGGGGCGGTCTTGCGCTGCGTCGGAACTCATGGCGTCGATTCTATCGACGCAACCACGTCCTCCAGAGCCGGCCGACATTGCTTGACATATCCGAATCCCAGTTGTCTGGCCTGGGCGGCGATTCGCTCGTGCGTAGCAAGCGCTCGCGCCTTTTGCCACGATTGGCCCGGCAGGAGCTGTTGCAGGTTGGCAACGGATTCGGCGCTGCTGAGCAGCCAGAGCGAGCCATCGTCGGCCGCCTGGCGTGCCAGTGCCGTCTGGGCTGCATCCCAGGCAGGCAGTTCGCGCTGGTAGACGGCCAGCATTTCGACCTGGGCACCGGCCTCGCGCAGTCGGGCGGCCAGCCAATCGCGGCCGGCGCCTGCCGTGGCCGGCACGGTCCTGGGCGCTCCTGCCTGGCTGTCGCCGCGCACGATGAGCACGCGGTCGCCCGCATGGATCTGGTCATGCACGCGCTGCCATAGCGTTTCGGATTCGAACTGGGCGGCGTCCGGTGGCGGCCCGTCGATCTGTGCTGGCGCAATGCCCAGGGCCAGCAGCGCCTGGGCCGTGCCGGGGCCGGGCGTCCAGGCGCGGGTGGACGCCGGAAGCCGTGCGGGGTCGGTGCCGAAGAAATGCTGGACGGCATTGCCGCTGACGAACATCACGGCGCGGTAGCCCGGGCCTTCGCGCAGCGCGTTGCGGGCGGCCTGCAAGGCCTGTTGCGTGGCCGCATCGCGGCAGGGGCCTATGGCCATCAGCGCCAGCGGCTGGGCCGGCAGGCCACGGGCCTGCAGCGCATCCACCCACGCGGCTGCGTCATGGGCCGGGCGGGTGACGAGTATGCGCGGTGGCATGCGGGCGTGCCGTCTAGAGCTTGGGGGCCGGTTGGGCGCCCGCCGCCTGCAGCAGCGCAGCCACGTGCTGGCCCAGCGCGTCGGCGCTGGCGAAGTCGGTGACGGTGGCATCGGCGTGCACCTGCACCAGCGGCAGCCGGCCTTGCGGGTCTCCCCAGGCTGCGTCCAGGCGCAGTTGCCGGCCGTCGAATGTGCCGTGCGCCGCCAGCGGCATGGAGCAGCTGCCGCCCATGCAGCGGCTGACGGCGCGCTCGGCGGTCACGGTCAGCCAGGTGGTCTGGTGGGCCAGCGGGGCCAGCGCGTCGATCAGGTCCTGGCGGTCGGCGCGCACCTCGATGCCCAGCGCGCCCTGGCCAGCGGCCGGCAGCATGCCGGTGGGCTCGAACCTGGCGCGGATGCGGTCGGCCAGGCCCAGGCGCATCAGGCCTGCGGCGGCCAGCACGATGGCGTCGTAGTGGCCTTCGTCCAGCTTGCGCAGGCGGGTGTTCACGTTGCCGCGCAGCGGCTCTATCTTCAGGTCCGGGCGCAGGGCCTGCAGCAGTGCCTGGCGGCGCAGGCTCGATGTGCCGACGACGGCGCCCTGCGGCAGCTCGGCCAGCGTGGCGTAGCGATTGGAGACAAAGGCGTCGCGCGGGTCTTCGCGCTCCATCACGCAGGCCAGCACAAAGCCTTCGGGCAGCTCCATGGGCACGTCCTTGAGCGAGTGCACGGCGATGTGGGCGCGTCCTTCTTCCAGCGCCACTTCCAGCTCCTTGACGAACAGGCCCTTGCCGCCGACCTTGGACAGCGTGCGGTCCAGGATCTGGTCGCCCTTGGTGGTCATGCCCAGCAATTCCACTTCATGCCCCCGGGCGCGCAGCAGCGCCTGGACATGCTCGGCCTGCCACAGTGCCAGCTGGCTCTCGCGCGTGGCGATCACGATGGAGTGGGGGAGAAGTGGTTTGGTGTTCATCAGGTGCCTCGGGGGGAGCGCGGGATGCTAGCATGCTGCGCCGCAGTAAACCCGGCACCAGGACCGAAGCCCAAGCAAACCGATACGCTGACCGATTCCAGGAGATTCGTTGATGGCCACCGCCCCCCGCAAGAGCAATGCGCGAGATGACAGGCGTGATGACAAGCCTGTCCGCAAGACGGACAAGGACCTGCCGCTGATCGAGGACATACGCCTGCTGGGGCGCATTCTGGGCGATGTGATCCGCGAGCAGGAAGGCGTGGCGGCCTTCGAGCTGATCGAGCAGGTGCGCCAGCTGTCGGTGACCTTCCGCCGCGATGCCGACGAGACCGCCGACCGCGCGCTCAAGCGCCTGCTCAAGGGCCTGACGACGGACCAGACGGTGAGCGTGATCCGCGCCTTCACCTATTTCAGCCATCTGGCCAACCTGGCCGAGGACCGCCACCACATCCGCCGCCGCGCCGTGCACGAGCGCGCGGGCAACACCCAGGAAGGCAGCATCGAAGTGGCGCTGGCGCGCCTGCGCTGGGCCGGCATCTCGGCCGGTACCGTGGCGCAGACGCTGGCCAAGAGCTATGTGGCGCCCGTGCTCACGGCCCACCCCACGGAAGTGCAGCGCCAGAGCATTCTGGTGGCCGAGCGCGACATCTCCCAACTGCTGGCCGCACGCGAGGACATCGTGGCCCGCGCCCAGCTGTACAACAGCGCCAAGGACGCGCTCACCCCGCGCGAGCTGGAACGCAACGAGGCCCAGCTGCGTGCCCGCGTCAGCCAGCTGTGGCAGACGCGCCTGCTGCGCTACTCCAAGCTCACCGTGGCCGACGAGATCGAAAACGCGCTGTCCTACTACGAAGCCACCTTTCTGCGCGAGATCCCCAAGCTGTATGCGCAACTGGAGCAGGAGCTGGGCAACACCCTGCCCGTGCACAGCTTCCTGCGCATGGGCCACTGGATCGGCGGCGACCGTGACGGCAACCCCAATGTCACGGCCCAGAGCCTGGAGCTGGCGCTGTCGCGCCAGGCCGACGTGGCCCTGCGCCACTATCTTCGCGAGGTGCACTACCTGGGCGGCGAGCTGTCGCTGTCCCAGCGCCTGGCCGATGTCACGCCCGAGATGCAGGCCCTGGCAGAGCGCTCGCCCGACACCAACGAGCACCGCTCCGACGAGCCCTACCGCCGCGCGCTCACCGGCATCTACGCGCGCCTGGCCGCCACGCTCAAGGTGCTGACCGGCGGCGAGGCCGCGCGCCATGCCGTGGCGCCGCAGAACGCCTATGCCTCGCCCGAGGAATTCCTGGCCGACCTGCGCGTCATCGATGATTCCCTGAGCCGCAACCACGGCGAAGTGCTGGCGCCCCAGCGCCTGCGGCCGCTGATGCGCGCCGTGCAGGTCTTCGGTTTCCACCTGGCCACGGTGGACCTGCGCCAAAGCTCGGACAAGCATGAGGAAGTGGTGGCCGAGCTGCTGGCTGCCGCGCGCCTGGAGCCCGACTACTCGGGCCTGCAGGAAGACGCCAAGTGCGCCTTGCTGGTACGCCTGCTGGAAGAGGCGCGGCCGCTGCGCGTGGTGGGCGCCGACTATTCCGAGCATGCGCGCGGCGAACTGGCCATCTTCGAGACCGCGCGCCGCCTGCGCGCGGCCCTGGGCGCCGAGGCCATACGCCACTGCATCATCAGCCACACCGAATCGGTCAGCGACCTGCTGGAGGTGCTGCTGCTGCAAAAGGAGGCCGGGCTGCTGCGCGGCACGCTGGACGACGGCGCCATCTGCGATGTGATCGTTGTGCCGCTGTTCGAGACCATCGGCGACCTGCGCAGCGCCTCGCCCATCATGCGCCGCTACTTCCAGCTGCCCGGCGTGGCGGCCATGGTGCAGCGCAGCGGCGGCGAGCAGGACATCATGCTGGGCTACAGCGACAGCAACAAGGACGGCGGCATCTTCACCAGCAACTGGGAGCTGTACCGCGCCGAGATCTCGCTGGTCGAGCTGTTCGACGAGCTGGCCGACAGCCATGGCATCAGCCTGCGCATGTTCCATGGCCGCGGCGGCACGGTGGGCCGGGGCGGCGGCCCCAGCTACCAGGCCATCCTGGCCCAGCCCCCGGGCACGGTGCGCGGCCAGATCCGGCTGACCGAGCAGGGCGAGGTCATCGCCTCCAAGTACGCCAACCCCGAGATCGGCCGGCGCAACCTGGAGACCCTGGTGGCCGCCACGCTGGAGGCCACGCTGCTGCAGCCGACCAAGCCGGCCACGCGCGCCTTCCTGGATGCGGCGGCCTTCCTGTCCGACGCCAGCATGGGCGCCTACCGCGCCCTGGTGTACGAGACCCCCGGCTTCACCAGCTACTTCTTCAGCAGCACGCCCATCCGCGAGATTGCCGAACTGAACATAGGCTCGCGCCCGGCCTCGCGCAAGCCCTCGCAGAAGATCGAGGACCTGCGCGCCATTCCCTGGGGCTTCAGCTGGGGCCAGTGCCGGCTCACGCTGCCGGGCTGGTACGGCTTTGGCGCCGCGGTCAAGGCCTTCATCGACCAGCCGGGCAAGGATGGCAAGGCCCAGCTGGCCCTGCTGCAGAAGATGTACCGCCAGTGGCCGTTCTTCCGTACCCTGCTGTCCAACATGGACATGGTGCTGGCCAAGAGCGACCTGAACCTGGCCTCGCGCTATGCCGACCTGGTGCCGGACGCGCGCCTGCGCCGCCGTATCTTCAGCGCCATCGAGGCCGAGTGGCACAGCACCGTCGATGCGCTGGCGCGCATCACGGGCGACAAGCAGCGCCTGGCCCACAACGAAGCGCTGGCGCGCTCCATCCGCCATCGTTTCCCCTACATCGATCCGCTGCACCATCTGCAGGTGGAGCTGGTGCGCCGCTGGCGCGCAGGCCAGACCGATGAGCGCATCAAGACCGGCATCCACCTGTCCATCAACGGCATCGCGGCCGGGGTGCGCAACACGGGCTGATCCTGCTCTCTGCAGGCCGCAACAGCCCTTTGCGGCCGGCGTTGTACGATGTGCTCCGGACAGGAGCGCCTGACTTCTGCCGGGAAGAAAAGGGTGGGAGCCATGGGCAACAAGACGTCACGGGCCGGCTTTCCGGGCGTGCAACTGTTCCTGACACAGCGCCTGGCCAGGCTGGCCGGCGCCAACTCCATGCGGGCCATACGCGAGGGCCTGCTCTGGCTGGTTCCCTGTCTGCTGGTCTCGGCCCTGTTCCTCATCCTGTCGGCGCTGGCGCAGATGTCCGGCCAGCCCGAACCCGTGGTGCGGGTGCTTGCGGGCCTGCACGCGGAGATCGGCAGCATCCTGCCGCTGCTGGTGGCCGCGTCCATCGGCTACATGCTCTCAATACGCCACCGGCTGCCGCGCCTGCCGGTGACCTTTCTGTGCTTCGCGCATGTGCAGATGGCCATTTATCTGCTGAGCGAGCATCCGCGCGCGGCGGCCACCCTGGTGCTGTTCATCTCCATCGCCTCCCCCCTGATCACCGTGCCCCTGATGGCGCGCCTGAGCCGGCTGCGCTGGACGCGCATCGCGCGCACCGGCTTCGTGAGCGAGAACGTGCGCGAGGTCATGAACCTCGTCGTTCCCGGCGCCCTTGTCGCCGTGCTGCTCGTGCTGCTGCTGCTGGGCCTGCAACAGGTGCTGCCGGATATCACGCGGGCCGAACTGCCGCTGGCCATCGCGGGCCCCGAGAACCCCTACCGCAGCGGGCTCACGCTGGCACTGCTCAATTCCGTGCTCTGGTTCTTCGGCGTCCAGGGGTACTACGCCATGCAGCCCTTCTTCCAGGTGCTGGACCAGGCGGTGGTGGCCAATGCCGCCGCGATGGCGCAGGGGCTGCAGGCGCCCTGGGCGCTCAGCGGCGGGCTGATGGGCTCCTTCGTCTTCATCGGCGGCTCCGGTGCAACGCTGTCGCTGGCGCTGGCCGTGCTGCTGTTTTGCCGGGGGCGGGGCCTGCGCGTGCTGGCGCTGGCGGCGCTGCCCATCTCCTTGCTCAACGTCAACGAGATCCTGCTGTTCGGGCTGCCGATCATCCTGAACCTGCGCCTGCTCGTGCCGTTTCTCGCGGTACCCGCCATCAACCTGGTCGTGGCCGTCACGGTGGTGCAGGCCGGCTGGGTGGCACCGGCCTCCATGGTGCTGCCGCTGACTGCGCCCGTGGTCTTCAATGCCTATGTGAGCACGGGCGGGGACATGGCAGCCGTGGTACTGCAACTGGCATTGACGGCCCTGGGAGCGCTGATCTATGCGCCCTACGTGCGGGCCATCGACCGGCTGGGCCAGGACGACGGTGCCATCGTGCTGCACGCGCTGGACACCACGTTCTCGCGCCTGCCCGAAGAGGCTGGCCTGATCGTGCGCGATCCGCTGGTGCAGGCGCACCAGGCGCAGGCCCGGCGCGAGACCATGCTGGCGCATATCCGTCGCATCAGCGAGTACGAGTTCCACCTGGAATTCCAGCCCCAGGTCTCGCACCGCAGCGGCCTGTGCCTGGGCTGCGAGGCCCTGCTGCGCGCGCGGGACGCGCAGGGCCGCTTGCAGCAGCCCGGCAGTTTCCTGCGCTGGCTGGCCGATGCGGGGCTGATGCGCGAGGTGGACCTGTGGGTGGCGGGCGCTGCCGTGCGCCAGAGCCGGCGCTGGCGCCAGGAGGGCTTTGCCATGCCGATCAGCATCAATGTGTCGGGTGCGACGTTGACATCGCCCGAATACTGCTCGCGCCTGATGCTGCTGCTGGCCCAGGCCAGAGGGCAGGTCGGCGTGGAGATCACGGAGGAAGAAATGGTGGGCGACGTGGAGGCGATCCGCCGCGCCATAGGGCAGATCCATGCGCTGGGCGCCAAGGTGTCCATCGATGACTTCGGCACCGGCTTCTCGTCCATGAGCTACCTGCACCAGTTCGACGTGGATGCCATCAAGATCGACCGCAGCTTCGTCGTGGCCAGCGGCCATGCCAAGGGCGAGCTGGTGCTGGACGGCCTGCTGCGCTTTTGCGAGGCGCTGCAGCTGAACGTGGTGGCCGAGGGCGTGGAGACCGAGGCGCAGTTGCAGGCCCTGGGCTTCGAGGGCGAGCTGCTGGTGCAGGGCTGGTACTTCAGCCGCGCCCTGCCGGGCGAGAAACTGCCGCAGTTCGCCAGGGACTGCGCCGCCAGGGCAGGCGGCGGGACGGTCTAGATTCCTGGATTCCTGTGGCGGCATCGCGGGTGCGATGCGCGGTGCAGATCATCAGTGCAGCATCAGCGAGCCGGCGCTCTTGCTCTTGCCGGCGCGTGCGGGCGGATTGCACAGGCCGCACTGGTAGTGGCGCTCGTTCTCGTAGGGCTCGGTCACGAACTGGCCCTTGCACACCGTGCACTGGGTGCGGGTCAGCATCTGCGCGTCGACGAACTTCACCAGGCGCCATGCGCGGGTGAAGGACAGCAGCGCTTCCAGCTCGGCGGCCTGGATCTGCTCGGTATAGAGACGGTAGGCCTTGGTCAATTGTTCAACGGCATCCAGCTCGGCGCCCTTGGACAGGTATTCGTAGATATTGAGGAACAGCGAACTGTGGATGTTCTCCTGCCAGGTCAGGAACCAGTCGGTCGAGAACGGCAGCTGGCCCTTGGAAGGCGACTTGCCGGCGATCTCCTTGTACAGGCGGATCAGGCGCTCGTAGGACAGCGTGGTCTCGGATTCGAGCACCTGCATGCGTGCACCCATCTCGATGAGCATGGCGGCGCGCTCGATCTGCTTGGACTCGTTCAGGACACTTTTGGCGGGGGTGGACATGGCGGGCTCCAGAGTTCTTCAGGCGGATCAGAGGACTTCGGAGACGCGGCTGGCCATCAGGATGTTGGCGTGCAGCGTGTTGGTCGCACCGTTGCCGATCTTGTTGCTGCTGTGGTTGGTCAGCAAGCTCCAGACCATTTCGTCGTCGACACGGAAGCTGGCGAGCAAGGTGTTGCGCGAGGCCAGCTTCAGCACCTGGGCTGCCGACAGTGCGGCCAGCAGGTCGCACGATTCTTCGTTCAGTCCCAGGCGGAACACCGCTTCGGCCTTGTCCTGGCGGATCAGGGTCTGGGCCAGCATCAGGTAAGTGAGGTTGGCTTCGCGGATTTCGGCAAGCAGCTGTTCATTGTTCATAGGACCATCCTTTGCATCTCGGCAGCCGCAACGCCCGGGTAGAAACAAGATGTTCAACCTGTTGCGATCTGTTGAGATGGATTGTGGAGGAGGGGCCTTCGCCGTTGAAGTCGGGGCAGGTCTGCGCCGGATGTCTGGTTGTGAGACGGCGTTTGTAAGATTTACCTTACACCTGTAGCAAGGTTTGGATGACTCGATTTCGCTCTGTCCCCGCCGTCCGGGGGCTTGGGAGCAGGCCGCTGCAGTGGTGTTGTTGCATGTCGGCCTTTTGACACAGTGCTGTCATTGTGCAGCCTCCCCAAGGGGAGGCATAAGCCGAATTAGCCGCGCTCCACCGGCCTCTTCGGGTCACTGCACCACTCGCTCCAGCTGCCCGCGAACAGCCTTGCAGGCGGCAGCCCCGCAATGCGCATGGCCAGCAGGTTGGGCAGCGCGCTCACGCCGCTGCCGCACTGGTGCACCACACTGGCCGGATCGCGGCCTGCCAGCAGCTGGTCGAACTCCGCGCGCAGCAGGGCGGCAGGCTTGAAGCGGCCGTCGGCAGCGATGTTCTCGGTGAAGGGCCGGTTGAGCGCGCCCGGGATGTGGCCGGCCACAGGGTCCAGCGGCTCGACCTCCCCGCGGTAGCGGGCCGGGGCGCGTGCATCGACCACGGTCTGGCCTGCGCTGCCCAGTGCATCGAGCACCTGCTGCGCCGTTGCCAGTTGCTGCAGCGGCTCGCGCAGCTCGAAGTTGGACTGGAAGCGCGCGCTTTCCTCGCCCGATGCCACGGGCTGGCCTGCGGCCTGCCAGGCCTGGAGACCTCCGTCGAGCACGGCCACATCGCCATGGCCGGCCCATTGCAGCATCCACCACAGGCGCCCGCAGTAGTTGGCGCCGTTGCGGTCATAGACCACGGCCTGCATGTCGTTGGAAAAACCGATGCTGGACAGCCACACGGCAAAGCGTTCGCGGTTGGGCAGCGGGTGGCGGCCGCCCGAGGCGGCCTGCTCGCTGGCCGCCACGCTGCCATGGGCGCCGGGCACGCCATGCTTGGCACTGAGGTCATGGTCCAGATCGGCGAAGACGGCGCCTGGAACATGCGCCTGCAGGTACTGGGCCTTGCCGGCCGCAGGCTGGGTCAGGTCGAAGCTGCAGTCGAAGACCATCAGCGGACGGCCGCTGGCATGCAGCGCGGCCAGCTCCTGGACGGAGATCAGGGTCTGGTGGGTCTGGTAGGGGGTGTTGGAAGTCATGGATGCGGAACTCCGAAGGCCTGTGCAGGCGGTGGTGCGCCTGCGGCAAAAGATCCGATCCATTATGCGACGGCCCCAGGCGGGCCGGTGGCGTCAGCCGCGCGAACGCAGGGCCGTGGCCAGGGCGCCGCTGGCCACGATCAGGGCAATGCCGGCCCAGCCGATCAGCGGCACGCTTTCGCCGAACATCGCCAGGCTCAGCAGGGCCGCGAAGACGATGCCCGAATACTGCAGGTTGGCCACGACCAGGGTGTTGCGGCTGTTGCTGGCCGAGGCGTAGGCCGCCGTCATGCAGACCTGGGCCACGGCGGCCAGCACGCCCACGGGCAGCAGCCACAGCGCGCGCCAGCCCGGCCAGGCGGACACGCCCGTGAAGCACATGGCCAGGGCACCGGCCACGGCCGAGCCCAGTGCGAAGTAGAAGACCACGCGCGCCTCGGGCTCGCCCATGCGCGACAGCGTGGCCACCTGCATATAGGCCATGGCGGCGAACACCCCGCCGATCAGGCCGCCCGCGCTGGCCACGAATTCCTGCGGCGCCGCGCTGGGGCGCAGCACCAGGATCACGCCCACGAAGCCCAGGGCCACGGTGGCGACCAGGCTCCAGGGAAACGGCGGCAGCGCGCGCAGCGCATGCGATTCGGGCTGGCGGCGCAGCTGGTGGCGCAGCAGCAGGCCCTGGCCGATCAGAAAGACCGCCATCCAGATGCTGCTCATGGAGTTGAACGTGGCGGCCGTGGCCAGCGGCAGATGGCCGATGGAGTAGAACCAGGCGCCCATGGACGTCACGCCCACGAAGCTGCGCCAGGCATGCTCGCGCGGGTAGCGCGTGGCCAGCGAGATGCCCTGGTGGCGCGCCAGCCACCACAGCGCCACCATGCTGACCAGCCCGCGGTAGAAGACGATTTCCGCCGCATTGAAATCCTGGGAGGCGAACTTCACACACACACTCATGACCGCAAAAACGAATGCGGCCGCCACCATCCACAGGGCTTGCATATAAATGACCGGATAGAGCCGCACAAGGGCCGCGGCGCTGGACGAGAAAAGGGTTGGTTTTTGTTTTTGGCGCATGCCGCCTGGCTGCGTACGGCCCAGGGCCGTGGCAGGGACACGCGCAAGGAACTGTATTGCATAAGCCAAGACATTGGACTTGCCTCGGGATGCATTGCCGCCGACAGCCCTGCCCATTGGGCACATCAGGGCGCTTGCATTCAGAGGAGCTGGGCAGCAGGCCTGCCGCCCAATACTGACGGCCCTATGCAAGCGGCCCAATGCAGACGGCCCGCACGAATGCGGGCCGTCGGGAGAGCCGGAGCAGATCAGCGTGCGGGGACTGCGTCACCCATCACGCCGCGATACCACTCATGGAAGTGCTGCATGCCGTCTTCCATGGGGCTCTGGTAGGGTCCGACCTCGTTGTCGCCGCGCTCGTACAGCGCCCTGCGGCCGGCGTCCATGCGCTCGCCGATCTCGTCGTCCTCGATGCAGGTCTCCATGTAGGCGGCCTTTTGCGCCTGCACGAATTCGGGCTCGAAGGCCGCGATCTCCTCGGGGTAGTAGAACTCGACCACGTTCAGTGTCCGGTCCACCGCCAGCGGGTGCAGGGTCGAGACCGTGAGCACGTGCGGATACCACTCCACCATGATGTGCGGGTAGTAGGTCAGCCAGATCGCGCCGCGTTCGGGCAGCTCGCCGTTGCGGTAGGCCAGCAGCACGTCGTGCCACTTCCTGTAGGTGTCCGAGCCGGGCTGGGCAAAGCCGGGCGCCACGCCCACGGTCTGCACCGAGTACTCCTTGGCAAACTCCCACTGCAGGTCGTCGCAGGTCACGAAGTTGCCCAGGCCCGGGTGGAAGGGGCCCACGTGGTAGTCCTCGAGGTAGACCTCGATGAAGGTCTTCCAGTTGTAGTTGCACTCGTGCATCTCGACATGGTCGAGCACGAAGCCCTCGAAGCTCAGCTGCTCGCGCAGCTTCATGCCGGCCAGGTCGGACTCGATGTCGCGGCCGTTGTCCTCGAACAGCAGGCCGTTCCACTCGCGCAGCCGGTAGTTGTTCAGGTTCAGGCAGGGATCGTGGCTGAAGTGCGGTGCGCCCAGCAGCTCGCCGCTGGTGCTGTAGGTCCAGCGGTGCAGCGGGCAGACGATGTTGCCCCCCGCATGGCCCTTGCCTTCGGTCATCAGATTGCCCCGGCCCTTGAGCATCACGGCCTGGCGGTGGCGGCAGACGTTGGAGATCAACTCCACCTGCCCCCTGGCATTGCGGACCAGAGCGCGGCCTTCCTTTTCCTGGGGCAGGGCGTAGTAGTCGCCTATCTCGGGAACGGCCAGTTGGTGGCCCACGTAGCGCGGGCCGCGTTGAAAGATGGTCTCCAACTCGCGCTGGAACAACGCAGGGTCGAAGTAACTGGAAACTGGTAGTTGGCTTGCGGCCTGCTGCAGTTGAAGACTTAAATCAGACATGGGTGACCTGACCTAAAGACTCCCCACAGGGAGGGTGCGCGTGCGCACGGGATTGGAAAAAGCAAAACCGGCCGTTCCTGGACATGGAGGCAGGCTTCACGACGTGAAAAGAAGCGGCGCCCGAGGCGCTGTGTCTTGTCGATGAGCCCGACCGTATGCCCAGGCAAGGGGCCGGTTTGACGGGGAATGGGATTATAGCCCGTGGGGTTATTTCCGGATGCCCGGTACGTGTATTGCGCGCGCCGGATGCCGACTGTCAAGGGCTGTCCGGTTATTGGCGGCACGGTCATGGAGGGGCGCCTAGAATCGTCGGTTCCCCACAACGCACCGCCATCGCACCATGCCCAAGGCTGCTCCCAAGGCTCTTGCCGAGCCCACCAGTTACGAATCCGCGCTGCAGGAGCTGGAGCAGCTCATCGCGCAGATCGAGTCGGGCCAGCTGCCTCTGGAGCAGATGCTGACAGGCTACCAGCGCGCGGCGCAGCTGCTCGGCTATTGCCGCGGCCAGCTCGACGCGGTGCAGGAGCAGGTCAAGGTGCTTGACGAGGGGACGCTGGCCCCGTGGAGCCAGGATTGAAGATTGCCATGAGTGCCGTGATGACTTGCGCTTCCGATGTTTCCCAGCCGGCCGGCCCCGGCGCGCTGGATTTCCCCTGCTGGATGACCGATCGCCTGGCGCGCACCGAAAGCGCGCTGTCGCAATGGGTGGGCGTGGATGCGCCCGCAGGCCTGGGCGAGGCCATGCGCTACGCCGTGCTCGATGGCGGCAAGCGCCTGCGCCCGCTGCTGGTCTGGGCCGCCGCCGAGGCCGTCGATGGCCTGCAGCCCGCCGCCGTGCGTGCCGGCTGCGCGGTGGAGCTAATCCATGCCTATTCGCTGGTGCACGACGACATGCCCTGCATGGACAACGACGTGCTGCGCCGTGGCAAGCCCACGGTGCATGTGCAGTTCGGCGAAGCCTCGGCCCTGCTGGCTGGCGATGCGCTGCAGGCGCTGGCCTTCGAGCTGCTCGTTCCCGAGCCCGATCAGGCCGGCAGCATGCCGGACGCCCTGCAGGCGCGGCTGTGCCGGCTGCTGGGCCGTGCCGCAGGCGCGCAGGGCATGGCCGGTGGCCAGGCCATCGACCTGGCCAGCGTGGGCCTGCAACTGAGCGAGGCCCAGCTGCGCGAGATGCACCGCCTCAAGACCGGCGCCCTGCTGCATGCCAGCGTGCTCATGGGCGCGGCCTGCAAGGAGGGCGTGGATGCCCAGGCCTGGCAGGCGCTGTCCGACTACGGGCAGGCGCTGGGCGTGGCCTTCCAGGTGGTGGATGACATCCTCGACGTGGTGGCCGACTCGGCCACCCTGGGCAAGACGGCCGGCAAGGACGCGGCCAACGACAAGCCGACCTACGTCTCGCTGCTGGGCCTGGACCAGGCCCGCGCCCATGCCGACGAGCTATGCGCCCTGGCGCACGCGGCGCTTGCGCGCAGCGGCCTGCCTGATACCCGCGCGTTGGCGGCGCTTGCCGACATGGTGGTGAGCCGCACCCACTGACAATGAAGCACCCCCTGAGTCGCTTCGCGCCTTCCCCCTCTCTACCCGCTTCGCGGGGGAAGGGGACGACACCCTCGCTGCGGGGCGGCCCTTGCTCGGTGTCCCTTGGTGGGGGCGCGCTACTTGCAAGGGTGGCGTTCGATGCCACAGGCAACTGATACGAAAATATGGGCGATGGTCTTGCGGCCATCAAGATATCTAGCATGACCACGAACACCTACTCCCTGCTGCAGACCATCGACGATCCCTCGGATCTGAGGCGTCTGTCGCGTGCCGAACTCAAGACCCTGGCCCAGCAACTGCGTGCCTATGTGCTCGACAGCGTCTCCAAGACCGGCGGGCATCTGAGTTCCAACCTGGGGACGGTGGAGCTGACGGTGGCGCTGCATGCGGTGTTCGACACGCCCTACGACCGCGTGGTCTGGGACGTGGGCCACCAGACCTATCCGCACAAGATCCTCACGGGCCGGCGCGAGCGCATGGCCTCGCTGCGCCAGTTCGGCGGCCTGTCGGGCTTTCCGCAGCGCGCCGAGAGCCCGTACGACACCTTCGGCACGGCGCACTCCTCCACCAGCATCTCGGCCGCCCTGGGCATGGCCCTGGCCGCCAAGCAAAAGGGCGAGGACCGCCGCGCCATCGCCGTCATCGGCGACGGCGCCATGACGGCCGGCATGGCCTTCGAGGCGCTGAACAACGCCGGCGTGACCGATGCCAACCTGCTGGTCATTCTCAACGACAACGACATGAGCATCAGCCCGCCCGTGGGCGCGCTCAACCGCTACCTGGCCCAGCTCATGAGCGGGCAGTTCTACGCCAAGGCGCGCGACATGGGCAAGAGCGTGCTCAAGCAGGTGCCTCCGCTGCTGGAGCTGGCCAAGCGGCTGGAGCAGCAGGCCAAGGGCATGGTCGTGCCGGCCACGCTGTTCGAGAACTTCGGCTTCAACTACATCGGCCCCATCGACGGGCATGACCTCGATTCGCTGATCCCCACGCTGGAGAACATCAAGAGCCTCAAGGGCCCGCAGTTCCTGCATGTGGTCACCAAGAAAGGCCAGGGCTACAAGCTGGCCGAGGCCGATCCCGTGGCCTACCACGGCCCCGGCAAGTTCGATCCCAGCGTGGGCCTGGTCAAGCCGGCCACGCCCCCGAAGCAGACCTTCACCCAGGTCTTCGGCCATTGGCTGTGCGACATGGCGGACAAGGACCAGCGCCTGGTGGGCATCACCCCCGCCATGCGCGAGGGCTCGGGCATGGTGGAGTTCCACAAGCGCTTTCCGGGCCGCTACTACGACGTGGGCATTGCCGAGCAGCATGCGGTCACCTTCGCGGCCGGCATGGCCTGCGAAGGCCTCAAGCCCGTGGTTGCCATCTACTCCACCTTCCTGCAGCGCGGCTACGACCAGCTGATCCACGACGTGGCGCTGCAAAAGCTGCCCGTGGTCTTTGCGCTGGACCGCGCAGGCCTGGTCGGCGCCGATGGCGCCACGCACGCAGGTGCGTATGACATCGCCTTCGTGCGCTGCATTCCGCACATGAGCATGGCCTGCCCGGCCGACGAGCGCGAATGCCGCCAGCTGCTGACCACGGCCTACGAGCAGGACCATCCCGTGGCCGTGCGCTACCCGCGTGGCGCTGGCGTGGGTGTGGCGCCGCTGGAGAGCCTGGAGGGCCTGCCCTTCGGCAAGGGCGAAGTGCGCCGCGAGTCTGCCAAGAAGCAGGTCGCCATCCTGGCCTTCGGCACCCTGCTGTACCCGGCCCTGGCCGCGGCCGAGGCGCTGGACGCCACCGTGGTCAACATGCGCTGGGCCAAGCCGCTGGACGAGGAACTGCTGCGCCAGGTGGCCTCCACGCACGAGCTCATCGTCACCGTGGAAGAGGGCTGCATCATGGGCGGCGCTGGCAGCGCCGTGGCCGAGTCGCTGCAGGCCGCCGGCATCACGCGCCAGCTGCTGCAGCTGGGCCTGCCCGACGAGTTCATCGAGCACGGCGATCCCGCCAAGCTGCTGGCCCTGCAGGGCCTGGATGCGGCGGGCATCGAGGCCTCGGTCCGCGCCCATCTGGCACCCGAGCGCGCCGTCGCCTGAGCGGCGCCGGGCAGCCGGCCAGCCGAGCAGAACTACGCGGGGGAAAACCCCGTCCGCGCTTGCTTTGCGGCGTTTTTAGAATCGATACCACCTGATACAGTGTGAATGCACGTGCGAACGTGCGTTTTTTTTGCCGCCGGGTCGCCCCAAGGCAGAAAGCGGCCCCCTCGGGGTGGCCGCGGACCTTGCGCAGCAAGGGGGCGTGGGGGCTTTTTCTGACTGACACAACACATCGCGGAGAGACATTCATGGACCGTCGTTCGATCATCAAACATGCGGGAATCGCTGGCGTGCTGGCTGTGGGAGCCGCACCCGCAGTCCATGCCCAGGAGGCGATCCGCTGGCGTCTGGCCGCGAGCTTTCCCAAGTCGCTGGACACCATCTTCGGCTCGGCCGAAATGTTCTCCAAGACGCTCAAGGCGATGTCGGGCGGCAAGTTCGAAGTCTCGGTGCATGCGGCCGGTGAGCTGATGCCCGCCTTCGGCGTGGTCGATGGCATCCAGAACGGCACCATCGAGATGGCGCTGACGGCGCCCTATTACTTCACCGGCAAGGACTACATCTTCGCCTTCGGCTGCGCCGTGCCCTTCGGCCTGACCGCCCGCCAGATGGATGCCTGGATGGAGCACGGCGGCGGCCGCAAGCTCATGGACGAGTTCTATGCCCAGTACAACATCAAGAGCCAGAGCGCAGGCAACACGGGCACCCAGATGGGCGGCTGGTTCCGCAAGGAAATCAAGTCGGTGGCCGATCTCAAGGGCCTGAAGATGCGCCTGGGCGGCGGCCTGTTCGGCGACGCCATGCTCAAGCTCGGCGTGGTCGCGCAGAACATGCCCGTGGGCGAGGTCTACCAGGCGCTCGAAAAGGGCACGCTGGATGCCGTGGAATTCGTGGGCCCCTACGACGACCAGAAGCTGGGCTTCAACAAGGTCGCTCCCTACTACTACTACCCCGGCTGGTGGGAAGGCGGCGCCGAGCTGGAGTTCTTCATCAACACCAAGGCGTATGCAGCCCTGTCGCCCGAGTACAAGGCCATGGTCGATGCAGCCTGCAACGTGGCGGCACGCGACATGACGGCCAAGTACGACGCCAACAACCCCGTGGCGCTCAAGAAGCTGGTGGCCGACAAGACCCAGCTCAAGGCCTTCCCCAAGGACTTCATGGATGCCGGCTACAAGGCCGTCATGGAGATCATGGCCGAGCATGACGCCAAGTCGCCCATGTTCAAGAAGATCAACCAGAGCCTGCGCACCTTCCAGCGCGACCAGCTGCTGTGGGAGCGCTTCTCGGAGTTCCGCTACAACAGCTACATGACCACGGCCAAGCTGTAAGGCCAGGTCTGCAGCCAGCAGCACGCACAAGGACGGTCCATGCCTTCCACGCCTGCAGGCCAAGCCCGCGTCCCCTCTGCGAAATGCAGCGGGGACGGCGGGGTTTTTTGCCGCCGGGCCGCCCCAAGGCAAAAAGCGGCCCCCCTGGGGGGCAGCGGACCTTGCGCAGCAAGGGTAGCGTGGGGGCTTTTTTGTTCCGATGATGTATGTGGGCCGGGCTGCCAAGAGCAGTCCGGCCTTTTTTGAATGCTCTCAAGCAGAGCGAACCAGGAGGAGACAGTGATGGACAGAAGAAAAGCACTCAAGCACGCCGGTCTGGCCGGTGTGTTGACTGCCGCAGCGGCACCCGCCGTTCACGCGCAGGCGGCAATACGCTGGCGCCTGGCGTCGAGCTTCCCGCGCTCGCTGGACACCATCTACGGCTCGGCCGAGGTGTTTTCCAAGGCGATCAAGGAGATGTCGGGCGGCAAGTTCGAGATCTCGGTGCATGCGGCCGGCGAGCTGATGCCCGCCTTCGGCGTGGTCGATGGCGTGCAGAACGGCACGGTGGAGATCGCGCACACGGCGCCTTACTACTTCTTTGGCAAGAACGAGGCCTTTGCCATTGGCGGCGCCATTCCGTTCGGCATGAACTCGCGCCAGCTCACGGCGTGGATCGTGGACGGCAACGGCGGCAAGCTGATGCGCGAGTTCTATGCCGAATACGGCATCGTCAACTTCCTGGGCGGCAACACGGGCGCACAGATGGGGGGCTGGTTCCGCAAGGAGGTCAAGACACCCGAGGACATCAAGGGCCTGAAGTTCCGCATCGGCGGCTTCGCGGGCCGGATCATCGAGCGCATGGGCGGCGTGCCCCAGAACATCCCGGGCGGCGAAATCTACCAGGCGCTGGAAAAGGGCACCATCGATGCGGCCGAATGGATCGGCCCCTATGACGACCTCAAGCTGGGCTTCAACAAGGTCGCTCCGTTCTACTACTACCCCGGCTGGTGGGAAGGCAGCCTGAACCTCGAGTTCTACGTGAACCAGAAGGCGCTGGCCGCGCTGACGCCCGAGCAGCGCGCCATGGTGCAGGCCGCATCGCACGAGGCCCACGTGGTCACCCAGGCCCGCTACGACGCGCGCAATCCCGGCGCGCTCAAGCAACTGGTGGCCAGCAAGGCCAAGGTGCTGGCCTTCCCGCAGACCGTGCTCGATGCCTCCTACAAGACCACCATGGCGGTCTATGCGGAGCTGGCCGAGAAAAATCCTGCGTGGAAGAAGATCTACGGCGACTACCGCAACTTCCAGCGCGACGAGGTGCTGTGGTTCCGCTTTGCCGAGGCGCGCTACGACGCCTTCATGTCGGCGCAAAAGCTGTGAAGTCGCGGCGCCCTCGGGCGTCATGCGGGAAAGCCGGGCACTGCCCGGCTTTTTTCATGGGCGCAGGGGACCGGCGCACGCCGGGGCCCGAACGAAAAAAGGCCCCGCGGTTGCGGGGCCTTTGCTGTCCTTGAGGGAGCCTGCGATCAGCTGCCGGACTTGCTCTCGCCCGGCGTGGCCGGTTGCTCGCGCTGCAACTGGTCCTGCAGCGCCTTGAGCGCATCGTCCTCGCTGGCCGGGGCCGAAGGCTCGCCAGGCGTTGCTCCGGGGGCAGGCGGCTGGTTCGCGCCGTCGCCGTTGAACATGGGGTCGTTGAAGTCGATGGCCTCGGGCATGGATGCCTCCATCTCCTGACGCACCTTGTCCAGGTCGTACTCCACCTTCTTGTCCAGCCCGCTGGAGACGATGCCGGGGAAGATGATGATCAGGGCCACCATGAGCAGCTGGATCAGCAGGAAAGGGATGGCGCCCGCATAGATCTGCATGGTGGTCACGGGCTCGGTCATCTTCTTGGTGACCTTGTCCACGTAGGCCTTGGCCGGGGCCACGCTGCGCAGGAAGAACAGCGCGAAGCCGAAGGGCGGGTGCATGAACGAGGTCTGCATGTTCACGGCCAGCAGCACGCCGAACCAGACCAGGTCGATGCCCAGCTTGTCGGCCACGGGGGCCAGCAGCGGCACGACGATGAAGGACAGCTCGAAGAAGTCCAGGAAGAAGGCCAGCACGAAGATCATGATGTTGACCACGATCAGGAAGCCGATCTCGCCGCCTGGCAGGGACACCAGCAGCTCCTCCACCCACTTGGGGCCGTCCACGCCCTGGAAGGTCAGGCCGAACATGGTCGCGCCGATCAGGATGAACATCACGAAGCACGACAGCTTGGTGGTGGACATCAGCGCCTGCTTGAGCAGGTCCATGCTCAGGCGGCCGCGCACGAAGGCCATGATGGCCGCGCCCAGCGCGCCCATGGCGCCGCCTTCGGTGGGCGTTGCAACGCCCAGGAAGATGGTGCCCAGCACCAGGAAGATCAGCAGCAGCGGCGGGATCAGCACGAAGGTCACGCGCTCGGCCATGCGGCTGAGCAGGTGCAGGCCCGTGAGCTTGTTGAACATGGCGGCAATGAAGGCCAGGGCCACGCCGAAGCACATGGACACCACGATGGTCTCGTCCAGAGCGACCTTCTCCACCACATCGCCGGACCACCAGGTGTGCAGCTGGGGCATGTACTGGGCGACCACCATCGAGGCGGCCACGCACAGCACGGTCAGCACCAGGGTGGAAGGCAGGCCGGAGTTGCCGTTGGGCTCGCGCAGCGTGCGCGCCTCGGGCGGCAGGGCGGGCACCATGGCGGGCTTGAAGATGGCCAGCACGACGATGAACAGCGCATAGAAGCCCGTCAGCATCAGGCCCGGCAGGAAGGCGCCCTTGTACATGTCGCCCACGCTGCGGCCCAGCTGGTCGGCCAGCACGATCAGCACCAGGGACGGCGGAATGATCTGCGCCAGCGTGCCCGACGCCGCGATCACGCCCGAGGCCACCCGGCGGTCATAGCCGTAGCGCATCATGATGGGCAGGGAGATCAGGCCCATGGAGATCACCGATGCCGCGACCACGCCCGTGGTCGCCGCCAGCAGCGCGCCTACGAAGATCACCGCGAAGGCCACGCCGCCGCGCACGGGGCCGAAGAGCTGGCCCACGGTCTCCAGCAGGTCCTCGGCCATGCCGCTTCGCTCCAGTATCAGCCCCATGAGGGTGAAGAACGGTATGGCCAGCATCGTCTCGTTCTGCATGATGCCGAAGATGCGCAGCGGAAGGGCCTGCAGCAGGGCTTCGGGCAGCACGCCCAGTTCGATGCCGACAAAGGCGAAGAACAGTCCGCAGGCGCCCAGGCTGAATGCCACTGGAAAACCCACGAGCAGGAAAAGTATCAGCCCCGCGAACATGATCGGGGCCAGGTTGTGGATCACGAATTCCATGATGTCTGTTTCCCCGATCAGGCGCTTTGCCCGCTTTTGTCCTTGGCACCTGCCAGCCCGCGCAGTGCTTCGGCCAGGTCTTCCTCGGCGGTCTTCTCGCCCTTCTTGGCCGTGGGATCGTCGATCAGGCCCTTCAGGAAGGCGATGCGCTTGATCAGCTCCGACATGCCCTGCAGCAGCAGCAGCCCGAAGCCGATGGGGATCATCAGGTAGACGGGCCAGCGCACCAGGCCGCCTGCGTTGCCCGACATCTCGCCGGTCTGCATGGCCTGGATCACGAAGGGCGTGCCGAACCACAGGATGGCCAGCGCCATGGGGGTCAGGAAGAAGACGAAGCCGAAGATGTCGATCCAGATCTGCGTGCGCTTGGACAGGCGGCTGGCGATCACATCCACCTTCACATGCTCGCCCTGCAGCAGCGTGTAGCCGGCGGCCAGCAGGAAGGAGGCCGCGAACAGGTACCACTGCACTTCGAGGTAGGCGTTCGAGCTGGTGTGCAACACCTTGCGAACGATGGCATTGATGCCGCTGATGACCGTGGAGGCCAGGATCAGCCAGATAAGCCATCGCCCGACCAGGCTGTTGAGCCAGTCGACCCCCCTTGAGAATTTGAGCAAAGCCTGCATGGTGTCTCCAAAAAGTAGGCTGTATTGGGTCCGTCGCCGTACGCCAGCCTGTAGGCCGGCGCGCAGCGCTCTTGTCGGCGCATGGACCAAAGCCGTCGATTCTACGGAGACCCGAACGCCGCAGGCGGCCCGCTCCCCCTAAAAGAAATCCGTGTGAACCCGAGGAAACGTCCCGTTCAAGTGGCGGTGTGTGGCTTGCGGGCCCCCAGTTTGCGGTACAGCGTGGCGCGGCTGATGCCCAGCGCGCGGGCGGCCCGGGTCACATTGCCCTGGGCGTCCTGCAGGGCCTGGTCGATCAGCACGCCCTCGCTGGCGCGCAGCGGGCTGGGCTGGGCGGCGGCAGCGAGTGCCGCCGTGCCCAGCGCAGGCAGCAGCTGGCGCAGCTGGGGGCCGGGCTGCACCAGCGCCTGCAGCCGCAGGCCCGACCACAGCGGCAGGCGCAGCGGCTCGTTGGGGCGCTGGCGCGCATGGTCCACCAGCGCCGTCCAGGGCATGGCCAGCAGTTCGCTGCAGTGCAGCGGCTGGCCCGGCAGCGACAGCGGCTGGGGCACGAGCTGGCGGGCCAGGGTATTGCTGCCCGCCACATGCCCTTCGGCGTCCACGGCCAGCAGGCCTTCGCCCTCCTGGCCCAGCGGCCCGCCGGGCCAATTCAGGTGCAGAAGCAGGGCATGGGGCAGGGCGCGCAGCAGCCGGTCCTCGATGGCGCGGGCACAGCGCAGCGCCAGGTGCATGAGTTCGGGCCGCTCCGGCACGTCCACGCCCGTGATGTCCAGCATGCCCAGGCATCGGCCGTCCGGGCCGGACAGCGGCGCACCCGCGCAGCTGTAGTGGCGGTTGGCCTCGAAGAAATGCTCTGCCCGGTGCAGCCAGACGGGGCCGTGTTCGGCCAGGGCCGCGCCAATGGCCGTGGTGCCCACGCCCTGCTCGGACAGGTCCACGCCCACGCGGGCGATGGCCTGCACGCGGATGTCGCTGCGCTCCAGCGGCCCCTGCACCTCCAGCACCGTGCCGCGTGCATCGGTCAGCAGGCTGAAGTAGTGCATGGCGCCCACGGCGCCCACCAGCTGGGCCATCACGGGGCGCGCGGCCTGCAGCAGCACCTCATGGCCATCACGGGTCTGGCGCAGCGCATGCGGCCCCAATGCTTCGTAGACCACGCGTTCGTCCGGGCGGCGGCCTGCCGCCAGGCAGCGCTGCCAGGAGCGCCACAGCCAGGGTGCGATGCCGGGCGGTGAGCCGGCCAGCGCCTGATCGCCGAAAACCAGGCTGCGGGCCCGGGCGACCTGCTGGTGGCGCGGATCGGCGGGGCAGGGCTGCGCGGCGTCGGGGCTCAGGGCGAACATGGGGCGGGAACTCCTGTGGCTGGCTGGCAAGGGATTGCGAACGGGCTGGCAGGCTGGCACGGTCGAGGCCGGGGCGCGCAGGCGCAAGCGGTGCGGGCTGCGGCTGCGGTGACGACTGTGTCATTTTGAGAATATCCGCGCCGCCTGGCCCGGGCTTGCGGGTCAACCCTAGAACGGGCGCCTGCGGGCAGGGCGACCATGGCAGGCGAGGTTCCCGGCGTTCCCCCACGTTCCAGATCACCGCCGATCACAGGCAGGAGACAGCACGATGAATGTCCAGCTCACCGTCAACGGGCGCGCGCAGCGCATCGACGTTCCGCCCAACACCTTGCTCGTGCATGCGCTGCGCGAGCACCTGCGCCTGACCGGCACGCATGTGGGCTGCGACACCAGCCAGTGCGGGGCCTGCACCGTCATCGTCGACGGCCACGCCGTCAAGTCCTGCGCCATGCTGGCCGTGCAGGCCGAGGGCTGCGAGGTGCGCACCATCGAAGGGCTGGCGGATATCGACGGCGGCCTGCACCCCATGCAGGCGGCCTTCAAGGAGTGCCACGGCCTGCAATGCGGCTTTTGCACGCCGGGCATGGTCATGAGCGCCGTGGACCTGTGCCAGCGCCAGCCGTGCGCGAGCGATCGCGAGATCCGCGAGGCACTGGAGGGCAACCTGTGCCGCTGCACGGGCTACCAGAACATCGTGGCCGCCGTGAAAAAGGGCAGCCAGGCCATGGCAGGGCCTGCGACCTGAGCGCCGCAGGCCACCACAAGGAGACAGCCATGGGTGCATCCGACTTTTCCAAGCTCCCCCACATCGGCGAGCCCGTCAAGCGCAAGGAGGACTACCGCTTCCTCACGGGCGCGGGCCAGTACACCGACGACATCGCGCTGGCCGCCCAGGCCCATGCGGTGTTCGTGCGCTCGCCGCACGCGCATGCGCGCGTGCGCTCCGTTTCCACCGATGCGGCCAAGGCCGCGCCCGGCGTCATCGGCGTGCTCACGGGCGCCGACGTGGCGGCCGACAAGATCAACGGCCTGCCCTGCGGTTGGCTGATCACCAGCACCAACGGCGAGCCCATGAAGGAGCCGCCGCATCCCATCCTGGCGCTGGACACCGTGCGCTACGTGGGCGACCAGGTCGCCATGGTCGTGGCCGAGACGCTGGAGCAGGCGCGCGACGCGGCCGAGCTGGTGGAGGTGGACTACGACCCGCTGCCCGCCGTGGTGCTGGTGGCCGACGCGGCGGCCGGCAGCGTGCCCGGCGCGGTGGTGCATGACATCGCCCCCGACAACCACTGCTACAAATGGGCCATCGGCGACAAGGCCGCCGTGGATGCCGTGTTTGCGGGCGCCGCCCACATCGCCCAGCTGGACCTGGTCAACAACCGGCTGATTCCCAACGCCATGGAGCCGCGCGCGGCCATCGGCAGCTACAGCCGCGCCAATGACGAGTACACGCTGTACGTGGCCAACCAGAACCCGCACGTCGAGCGGCTGCTGATGACGGCCTTCGTCATGGGCCTGCCCGAGCACAAGGTGCGCGTGATCGCGCCCGACGTGGGCGGCGGCTTCGGCTCCAAGATCTTCCTGTATGCCGAGGATGTCTGCCTGACCTGGGGTGCGCGAAAGCTCAACCGCAACATCAAGTGGACGGCCGACCGCAGCGAGTCCTTCCTCACCGACGCCCATGGCCGTGACCACGTCAGCCATGCCGAGATGGCCATGGACGCCAGCGGCAAGTTCCTGGCCATGCGCGTGCACACGGATGCCAACCTGGGCGCCTACCTGAGCACCTTCGCCAGCGCCGTGCCCACCATCCTCTATGCCACCCTGCTGGCGGGCCAGTACGCCACACCCCAGGTCTATGTGGAGGTCGATGCCTGGTTCACCCACACCGCCCCCGTCGATGCCTACCGGGGCGCGGGCCGGCCCGAGGCCACCTACCTGCTGGAGCGCCTGGTCAGCCGCTGCGCCTGGCAACTGAACCTGTCGCAGGCCGAGATACGGCGGCGCAACTTCGTCACCAGCTTTCCCTACCAGACGCCCGTGGCCCTGCAGTACGACGTGGGCGACTACGGCGCATGCATGGACAAGGCCGAGGCCCTGGCCGACGTGGCCGGCTTTGCCGCGCGCCGTGCCGACAGCGAGGCGCGGGGCCTCAGGCGCGGCCTGGGCTACAGCAGCTACATCGAGGCCTGCGGCCTGGCGCCCAGCAACATCGCGGGCGCCCTGGGCGCGCGGGCCGGCCTGTTCGAATGCGGCGAGGTGCGCGTGCACCCCACGGGCAGCGTCACCGTGTTCACGGGCTCGCACAGCCACGGCCAGGGGCACGAGACCACCTTCGCCCAGGTGGTGGCCGCGCGCCTGGGGATACCCGTGGAGAACGTGGACATCGTCCACGGCGACACGGGCCGTGTGCCCTTCGGCATGGGCACCTATGGCTCGCGCTCCATCAGCGTGGGCGGCGCGGCCATCATGAAGGCGCTGGACAAGATCGAGGCCAAGGCCAAGAAGATCGCGGCCCACCTGATGGAGGCCAGCGACGCCGACATCGACTTCGCGGACGGCGAGTTCACGGTGCGCGGCACCGACAAGAAAATCCCCTTCGCCCAGATCGCGCTCACCGCCTATGTGCCGCACAACTACCCGCTGGACAAGCTGGAGCCCGGCCTCAACGAAACCGCCTTCTACGACCCCACCAACTTCACCTTCCCCGCAGGCACCTACATCTGCGAGGTCGAGGTGGACCCGGCCACGGGCGTGGTGCGCGTGGACCGCTTCAGCGCCGTGGACGACTTCGGCACCATCATCAATCCCATGATCGTCGAGGGCCAGGTGCACGGCGGCGTGGCCCAGGGCATAGGCCAGGCGCTGCTGGAAAACTGCGTCTACGACCGCGAGACCGGCCAGCTGCTCACCGGCAGCTTCATGGACTACGCCATGCCGCGCGCCGACGACTTCCCCGAATTCAAGCTCGGCACCGTCTGCACGCCCTGCACGCACAACCCGCTGGGCACCAAGGGCTGCGGCGAGGCGGGGGCCATAGGCTCGCCGCCCGCCGTCATCAATGCCGTGCTCGACGCACTGCATCCCCTGGGTGTCAGGGACCTGGACATGCCGGCCAGCCCGCACCGTGTCTGGTCGGCCATCGACGCCGCAGCCACCTCCTGAGGAGAGCGCCATGTACGCATTCACCTATGAAGCCCCAGGCACCACGGCCGACGCCGCCGCGCTGGCCGCGCAGGGCGGCCAGTACCTGGCCGGCGGCCAGAGCCTGCTGCCATCGATGCGCCTGCGCCTGGCGCGGCCCGAACAGATCGTGGACCTGAACCGCGTCCAGGGCCTGGCCGGCATTGCCGTCGACGGCCAGACCGTGGAAATCCGCGCCATGACGCGCCATGCCGACGTGGCCGCCAACCCGCAGGTCCAGGCCGCCATCCCGGCCCTGGCCGAGCTGGCCGGCGGCATCGGCGACCGCCAGGTGCGCGCGCGCGGCACCATCGGCGGTTCGCTGGCCAACAACGACCCCGCTGCCTGCTACCCCAGTGCCGTGCTGGGCCTGGGCGCCACCGTCGTCACCGACCGGCGCGAGATCGCGGCCGACGACTTCTTCCAGGGCATGTACACCACGGCGCTGGGCAGCGGCGAGCTGATCACGGCCGTGCGCTTTCCCGTGCCGAAGAAGGCCGCCTACCTCAAGTTCAAGCAGCCCGCCTCGCGCTTCGCCCTGGTGGGCGTCTTCGTCGCCCAGACCGACAGCGGCGTGCGCGTGGCCATCACGGGCGCCGGGCTCAGCGTGTTCCGCCATGCGGGGCTGGAGGCCGCGCTCAACCAGAGCTTCACGCCCGACGCGGCCGCCCAGGTGCTGATCGACCATGCCGACCTCAACAGCGACCTGCATGCCAGCGCGCGCTACCGGGCGCAGTTGATCAGCGTGCAGACGCAGCGTGCGGTATCGCAGATGCTGGGGTGACACGGCGGATGCCTTCCGAGCAAGCCATTGCCTCCATAGACGCCCTGGCCGCCGCGCTGCAGGCCGAAGGCTATTTCGCCGACCGGCGCCTGGCCACGGCCGTCTTCCTGGCCCTGCGGCTGCAGCGGCCGCTGCTGCTGGAGGGCGAGCCCGGCGTGGGCAAGACCGCGCTGGCCCAGGCGCTGGCACGCGTGCTGGCGCGCCGCCTGATCCGGCTGCAGTGCTATGACGGCATGGAGCAGCGCGAGGCGCTGTATGAATGGAACTACGCGGCCCAGCTGCTGCACCTGCGCGCGGCCGAGCTGGCCTCGGCGCAGCCCGCGGCCGCACCGGATCAGGACCGCCTGCAGCGCGCCGAGCAGGAGGTCTACCAGGAGCGCTACCTGGTAAGCCGCCCGCTGCTGCAGGCCCTGCAGCAGCCTGAACCCGGCGCCGTGCTGCTGATCGACGAGATCGACCGTGCCGACGAGCCCTTCGAGGCCTTCCTGCTCGAATACCTGGGCGAGTACCAGGTCAGCATTCCCGAGCTGGGCACGGTGGCGGCACGCGTGCCGCCCGTGACCGTGCTCACCAGCAACCGCACGCGCGACCTGCACGATGCCGTCAAGCGCCGCTGCCTCTACCACTGGCTGGACTATCCCGGGCGCGAGCGCGAGCTGGCCATCGTGCGCGCCCTGGTGCCCGGGGCCGGGCAGGCCCTGACCGCCCAGGTGGCGAGCTTCGTGGGACGGCTGCGCAGCCAGCCCTTTGCCGACGCCTTCCAGCGGGTGCCCGGCATTGCCGAAAGCGTGGAATGGGCCAAGGCCCTGGTGGCGCTGGACACCCTGGTGGTCGATCCCGAAGTCGTGCACGACACGGCAGGCATCCTCTTCAAGCAGCGCGAGGACGTGGCCGCGCTCACGCCCGAGCGGCTGCAGCAACTGCTGGCGCCGGAGCCCGCGCCGTGACGGCTGGGGCAGCCGGTACAGCCGGTGCCGCCGGTGCCGCCGGTGCCGCCGATGGGGGCGGGCGCACCAGCTGGCTGGGCGATGCGCGCAGCGGCAAGCTCGCCGGCAACCTGGTCGGCTTTGCGCGTGCGCTGCGCCGCGCGGGCGTGCCCGTGGATGGCGGGCGCATGGCGCTGGCCCAGCAGGCCCTGCCCCTGGTCGGCCTGGCGCGCGAGGACATGGCCGCCGCGCTGGAGGCCGTATTTGTGAGCAACGCCCAGGACCGCGCCGTGTTCCGCGAACTGTTCGACGCCTACTTCCGCAATCCCGACGTGGCCAGGCAACTGCTGGCCCAGTTGCTGCCGCAGGCGCCCCGGCCGTCCGCGCCGCGCCACCGCCCGCGCGTGCAGGAAGCCTTGTCGCCCCGCCAGGCAGGCGAGGGCAGGGCCGCCGTCGATGAAGAGCTGAAGCTGGACGCCGCCATGACGGCCAGCGAGCGCCACCGCCTGCGCCATGCCGACTTCAACCAGCTCAGCGCCAGCGAATACCTGCTGGTGCAGCGCCTGGCCAGGGACATTGCCCTTCCCTTGCCCCGCTACCGCAGCCGCCGCACGCGCACGGGCCAGCGCGGCGCGGTGCCTGACTGGGCTGCCAGCCTGCGTGCGGCATCGCACCATGGCGGCGAAATGCTGCAGCTGCTGCGGCGCGAACGGCGGCGCCTGCCGCTGCCCTGGCTGGCCCTGGTCGATGTCTCGGGCTCCATGGAGCGCTATGCGCGGCTGTTGCTGGCCTTCCTGCACGCGGCCACCAGCACGCAGCGCCATGCGGGCCTGCGCCGCCAGGTCTTCAGCTTCGGCACCGAGCTGCGCAACCTGGGCCCGGCCTTTGCCCAGGCCGATGCCGACGCCATGCTCGAGCGCGCCAACGCCGCCATTGCCGACTTTGGCGGCGGCACGCGCCTGGGCAGCAGCCTGGGCGAACTGCGCCGCCTGCATGCGCGCCACCGGGTTTCAGGCCTGGTGGGCCGGCGCACCCTGGTGCTCATCATCAGCGACGGCCTGGACACCGGCGATGCCGCCGAGCTGGATCGCGAACTGGCCTGGCTGCGCCGCCACAGCGCGCGGCTGCTGTGGCTCAACCCGCTGCTGCGCTTTGACGGGTATGCCCCACTGGCCCAGGGGGCGGCCGTGCTGCATCGTCATGCCCATGCCATGCTTGCGGTACACAACCTGGAATCGCTGCAGCAGCTGGCCGGTCACCTGGCGCGGCTGCTGGCGGCGCCAGGCCGCTGAGCCGCTTGCGGCCACCCCCATCGCAGAAAGGAATTGCCATGGAAATGCAAGCCAGCCGTTCCCTCGCCGTCAGCCAGCAGCAGGCCTGGGAGGCGCTCAACGATCCCGAAACGCTCAAGGCCTGCCTGGCCGGCTGCGACCGCTTCGAACCCTTGGGCGATGACCAGTACGCCGTGGGCATGGCGGTCAAGGTGGGGCCGGTATCGGCCAAGTTCAGCGGCAAGGTCACGCTGTCCGACATCACGCCGCCCGAGCGCTACCGCATCGCCTTTGAAGGCCAGGGCGGCGTGGCCGGCTTCGGCAAGGGCGAGGCCGACGTCACCCTCACTCCCGAGCCCGCTGACGCCGCAGGCCAGCCGCGCTGCCTGCTCAGCTACAGCGTGCAGGCCCAGGTCGGCGGCAAGATCGCCCAGCTGGGCCAGCGGCTGATCGACGGCGCCGCCCGCAACATGGCCGACGACTTCTTCGCGCGCTTCGACACGCTGATGCAGCAGCGCCACCCGCGCGCGGCGGCAGCGCCTGCCGATGCAGGCGACACCGCCGACCTGTCCCACCTGCCTGCCGGCCTGGCCGATGAAACCGGCCACATCGAGCCCACCGTGGACGCCCAGGCCTGGGAGCACGACGCCGCAGCCGGCGTGGCCACGCCGCTGGATGCCGCACCGGCCACCGAGGCCGAGGAACGCTCGCGCCGCGCCATCCCGCTGTGGTGCTGGGGGCTGGCCATCGTCGTCGTTCTCGGGGCCGGCTGGCTGCTCTCGCGGTACTAGGGCGCTCCCCCTGAGCGGCTGCGCCGCTTCCCCCGTGTGCACGGCGCCCTCTCTCGCTTCGCGGGAGGGGGGCATACGGGCAGCCGGCGACGCCCTCGCCGCGAGGCGGCTCTTGCTCGGCGTCTCTGGCCTCAGATTTGTTGTGGCTTCTATGCTTCGCCCTGCGCTACCAAGCCCTTTTTACATGCTGCTGCACCCTTCTTGATGCAGAGAGACAATAGCCGCCGAAAAACGCCAGGCGCCCAGCTGCACAGGCAAGCCAGGTGCCGGCGTGGAGATTTGCAATGGAAAACCTGGATGTTCATGTTCTGCGCCACCTCGCGCAATGGCGCGCTCAGGGCGAGCGCGCGCTGCTGGCCACGGTGGTGCGTACCTGGGGCTCGTCGCCCCGGCCCATCGGCTCCATCATGGCGCTGGGGGCCTCGGGCGCCGTGGTCGGCTCCGTGTCCGGCGGCTGCATCGAGGACGACCTGATCGCCCGCTACAGCCACGCCTCGGACGCCGACGCCCTGAGCGACGGCGCGCCCCGGCTGCTGCGCTACGGCGTCAGCGCCGACGAGGCCCACCGCTTCGGCCTGCCCTGCGGCGGCACGCTGGAGCTGCTGCTCGAATTCAATCCCGACGCTGCTGCGCTGCAGCAACTCGTGCAATGGCTGGACGAAGGCCGCATGGTGCGGCGCACCGTGGACAAGGCCACGGGCCAGGTCGTCCAGCAGGTCAGCGACGCGCCCGAGCCGCTGGTGCATGACGGGCAGCAGGTCGCCAACAGCTTCGGCCCCGAGTACCGCATGCTGCTCATCGGCGCAGGCCAGCTGTCCGAATACCTGGCCACCATGGCGCTGTTCAACGGTTTTGCGGTCACCGTCTGCGACCCGCGCGAGGAATACAGCCGCCACTGGAGCGTGGCCGGCGTGCAGCTGTCGCGCGAGATGCCCGACGACCTCGTGCGCACCATGCGCGCCGATGCGCGCACCTGCATCATCGGCCTCACGCACGACCCCAAGCTCGACGACCTGGCCCTCATGGAAGCCCTGGAATCCCCGGCCTTCTACGTCGGCGCCATCGGCTCGCGCCGCAACACCGCCCTGCGCCTGCAGCGCCTGAGCGAGCACTTCGGCCTGGGCGACGCGCAACTGGCGCGCCTGCGCGGCCCCATCGGCCTGTACATAGGCAGCAAGACGCCTCCCGAAATCGCCGTCAGCATCATGGCCGAGGTCCTGGCCGCCAAGAACGGCGTGGCCCTGCCGCGCGGCATGACCGTGGAAGAAGGCAAGCTCGCCGCCGCCCAGCCCCCGCAGCCGCTGGAGGATGACGGGCCCGAGGGCATCACGCCCCTGGTGTGCGGGGTGGGTTAGACCACCGCATGGAAGGCCTTGTTGGCAATCTTCCAGCCGGCCTCGGTCTTGAGCAGCACGAAGTAGTCGATGAAGGTGATGGCACCGTGCACCAGGGTGATCTTGGCGCTGGCCGCCGTGCCGCCGATGTCGATGGCGTCGATGCTGCGGCGGCGCGTGGCCTCGTCGGCGGCGGGCTGGCCCTTGAAGCGGGCGCAGTAGGTTTCGATGTCCCAGGAGGTCAGCGGGCCTTCGCGCACGCTTTCGATGCGGGCGGTGGGCATGAAGGCGGCGCGCATGTGGGCGCTGTTGTCCTCGGCATGGCCGCGCATGTACAGCTCCAGCGGCACGCGCACGGCGGCTTCTTCGGGGTGGTCGGTCAGGCGTGGGTTGGCAGTCGTCATGGTGTTCTCCTGGGACGGATGGATGGCGGCCTGCGCTTGCAGGCCAGCGGCCGCGCATCGTAGCCACAAGCGCGGGGGGCAGTCCAACCGGGGGCGAGGCGCGGGCCGCGCCGGGGTGCGGTGCAATGCCTTGTTTTCAATGGACTTTTCGGCCGATGCGCCCCGCATTGGCCGTGCCTGGGTCAACAGTGTTTTGAGCGCCATGCCCTGTCTGCATGCCTGCCGGCGCGTGCCCGTGCGGGCCAGAAAACGCTCTGGTCAGAGCGGGTAAAGCCGGGGTAAAGCGGGGGTAATGCCTGCGTAAAACGGCGTTCTGCCTCGTTTTGGAGAGCATGGGACTGGCTACCATAGCCGCATCCGCCGCCGTTCCCCGTTCCGGGGCCGGACCCACGGTTTCCTCCCACGACTTCCCGCAGTGACCATGAAACGCCTGTCAAGCAGCCCCTTTGTTGCAGATGCCCACGGCGTACGCCAGCGCGGCCGGGTACGGCCCGCCCTGATGTGGGGCGTGGTGGCACTGGCCCTGGTGGCGGGGGGCGGGCTGTGGTGGTGGAACAAGCGGGCGCCGGCCCAGGGCGAGCAGGCCTCGGCCGGTGCGCCCGGCCCGGGTGGCGGGCGTGCGGGAGGCGGCCGGCGCGGCCCCGGCGGGCCGGGTGGGCCTGGCGGCCCCGGCGCCATGGGTGCCCAGGCGCAGCCGGTGTCCGTGGGCGTGGTGGAGCGGCGCGACATGCGCGTGCTGATCAGCGCCATCGGCACCATGAACCCGCGCGCCACGGCCGTGGTGCGCGCCAAGGTGTCGGGCGAGTTGCTGCGCCTGCATTTCAAGGAAGGCGACGAGGTCAAGGCCGGCCAGCTGCTGGCCGAGATCGATCCGCGCAGCTTCCAGGCCAGCTTCAACCAGATCCAGGGCACGCTGCAGCGCGACCAGGCGCTGCTCAAGAACGCCCAGCTGGACCTGCAGCGCTACAAGGAGCTGCAGGCACAGGATTCCATTGCCGGCCAGCAGGTCGATACCCAGGCTGCGCTGGTGCGCCAGTACCAGGGCACGGTGGCCGCCGACCAGGCCCAGGCCGATGCGGCCAAGCTGCAACTGAGCTACACGCGCATCACGGCGCCCATTGCGGGCCGGCTGGGCCTGCGCCAGGCCGACCGGGGCAATGTGGTCAATCCTTCGGATGCCAACGGCATCGTCACCATCACCCAGGTCAAGCCCATCGATGCGGTGTTCTCCGTGCCCGAGGCCCATGTGGGCACGCTGGCGCGGCGCCTGGCCGAAGGGCGCGAGCTGCCCGTGGAGCTGTGGGACCGGGACCTCAAGCAGCAACTGGGGCGCGGCCGCCTCAATGCGGTGGACAACAGCATCGACATCGCCACCGGCACCATCAAGGCCAAGGCCGCTTTCGACAATGCCGAGGGCCGGCTGTTCGCCAACCAGTTCGTCAACGTCAAGCTGGAAGTGGACCGGCTGGAGCAGGCGCTGACCGTGCCGACCACGGCCGTGCAGAACAACTACGTCTACCTGGTCCAGGAGGATGGCACGGTGACGCAGCGGCGCATCGCCGTGGGCGTGACCGATGGCGACCGCGTCAGCGTCAAAGGCGAGCTCAAGCCTGGCGAGCAGGTGGTGGTGGACGGCATTGACCGCCTGCGCGAAGGCGCCAAGGTCACGGTGATCGAGCCCGACAAGGTGCAGAAGGTGGACCAGGCCGTGCAGGATGCCTCCGGCCAGCCGCGCGGCATGCGCAACCTGCCGCCCGATGTGCGCGCCAAGCTGGCGACCATGAACCCCGACGAGCGCAAGGCCTACCTGCAGAAGCTGCGTGCCGAGCGCGGTGGGCAGCGCAATGGGGGTAACGGTGGAAGCGGCGGCAACGGCGGCAACGGCGGCAACGTGACTGCGCCGGCGGCCGAAGGCTCCGCATCCGCAGGCCAGTCGCCGGCACCGTCGCCCGGATCGCCCCAGCCTTCGCCCGGCCCGGCGCCTGCCACGCCCTCTGCGCCTGCTGCCCCGGCGGCTCCCGCTCCGGCCGGGCGCTGAGCAGCGCCCCGGCACCTGAAGACTGCAAGCCCTTCCAGGCGGCCCCATGAATCTTTCCCGCATCTTCATCCTGCGACCCGTCGCCACCTCGCTGCTGATGGTGGCGGTGCTGATCGCCGGCCTGCTGGCCTACCGGCTGTTGCCGATTTCGGCCCTGCCCGAGGTGGACTACCCCACCATCCAGGTCACCACGCTGTACCCCGGTGCCAGCCCCGACGTGATGACCTCCAACGTCACCGCGCCGCTGGAGCGCCAGCTGGGCCAGATGCCGGGGCTGTCGCAGATGTCGTCCACCAGTTCGGGCGGCGCCTCGGTAATCACGCTGCGCTTTGCGCTGGACATGGCCATGGACGTGGCCGAGCAGCAGGTGCAGGCCGCCATCAACGCGGGCTCCAACCTGCTGCCCAGCGACCTGCCCATGCCCCCGCTGTACAGCAAGGTCAACCCGGCGGATGCGCCCATCCTCACGCTGGCCATCACCTCGCCCTCGCTGCCGGTGATCCGCGTCAACGACCTGGTGGAAAACCGCCTGGCGCCCAAGCTCTCGCAGGTCAACGGCGTGGGCCTGGTGGCGATCGCCGGCGGGCGCCGGCCTGCCGTGCGCATCCAGGCCAACCCGACGGCGCTGGCCGGCCTGGGCATGACGCTGGACGATGTGCGCACCGCCATCGCCGCCGCCAACGTCAAGCAGGCCAAGGGCGGCTTCGACGGCCCGGCGCGCGCCTCCACCATCGATGCCAATGACCAGCTGCAGTCGGCGGCCGAGTACCGCAACCTCATCATCGCCTTCAAGAACGGCCTGCCCGTGCGCCTGTCCGACATCGCCCAGACCGTGGACGATGCCGAGAACACGCGCCTAGCCGCCTGGGCCGGCACGCCCGAAGGCGGTTCGCGCGCGGGCGTGATCCTCAATATCCGGCGCCAGCCCGGCGCCAACGTGATCGAGACGGTGGACCGCATCAAGGCGCTGCTGCCCCAGCTCAAGGAGACGCTGCCGGCCTCGCTGGACGTGCAGGTGCTGACCGACCGCACGGTGACCATCCGCGCCTCGGTCAACGACATGCAGCTGGAGCTGATGCTGGCCATCGCCCTGGTGGTGGCGGTGATCTTCGTCTTCCTGCGCAGCGCCTCGGCCACGCTGATACCGAGCTTTGCCGTGCCGCTGTCGCTGATCGGCACCTTCGGCGTGATGTACCTGGCCGGTTTTTCCATCAACAACCTCACGCTGATGGCGCTGACGATCTCCACCGGCTTCGTGGTGGACGATGCCATCGTGATGATCGAGAACATCGCGCGCTTCGTGGAAAAGGGCGAGCCGCCCATGCAGGCCGCGCTCAAGGGCGCCAAGCAGATCGGCTTCACCATCATCTCGCTGACGATTTCGCTGATCGCCGTGCTGATCCCGCTGCTGTTCATGGGCGACGTGGTGGGGCGGCTGTTCCACGAGTTCGCCATCACCATGGCGGTGGCCATCCTGATCTCGGCCGTGGTCTCGCTGACGCTCACGCCCATGCTGTGCGCACGGCTGCTGCGCCACCAGCCCGAAGGGGCCGAGGAGGAAAAGCACGGCCGCCTGTACCACGCCACGGGCCGCTTCTTCGACCGCACCATCGCCGGCTACGGCCGCATCCTCACCTGGGTGCTGGACCGCCGGGGCCTGACCTGGATCGTCTTCCTGGCCACGCTGGCCGTGACCGTGCTGCTGTACTTTGCCGTGCCCAAGGGCTTCTTCCCCGACCAGGACACGGGCACCATCCAGGCCACGACCGAGGCCGACCAGTCCATCTCGTTTGCCGCCATGGCCGAGCGCCAGCAGGCCCTGGCCGAGCTGCTGCTCAAGGACCCGGCCGTGCAGAGCATCTCGTCCTTCATCGGCGTCGATGGCAGCAACACCACGCTGAACACGGGCCGGCTGCTGATCGACCTCAAGCCCCACGGCCAGCGCGATGGCGTGCCCGCCGTGCTGCGCCGCCTGTCCGACGATGCGCTGCAGATCCCGGGCATACGCCTGTACGCACAGCCCGTGCAGGACCTGACCATCGAGGACCGCGTGGCGCGCACCCAGTACCAGTTGCTGATGTCCTCGCCCGACATGGCGCAGCTGACCACCAGCACCCAGGCCCTGGTCGAGCGCATGCACGGCCTGCCCGAGCTGGTGGACGTGGGCAGCGACCTGCAGGACCAGGGCCTGCAGGCCTTCGTGCAGATCGACCGGGCCCAGGCCAGCCGGCTGGGCGTGACGGTCTCGGCCATCGACACGGCGCTGTACAACGCCTTCGGCCAGCGGCTGATCTCCACCATCTTCACGCAGTCCAACCAGTACCGCGTGGTGCTGGAAGTGGCGCCGCAGTTCAAGATCGGGCCCGAGTCGCTGCAGGCCATCTATGTGGCCTCCAGCGCGGGCGCGCCCGTGCCGCTGTCCTCGGTGGCCACGGTCAGCGAGCGGCCCATGGCCCTGGCCGTGAACCATGTGGGCCAGCTGCCGGCCGCCACCATCTCGTTCAACACCGCGCCCGGCGTGTCGCTGGGCCATGCGGTCCAGGCCGTGCAGGACCTGATGGCCCAGCTGCGCACCGACGGGCAGATGCCGCTGTCGGTGGATGCCGCCTTCCAGGGCGCAGCCCTGGCCTTCCAGGCCTCGCTGTCCAACACGCTGCTGCTGGTGCTGGCGGCGGTGATCACCATGTACATCGTGCTGGGCGTGCTCTATGAGAGCACCATCCACCCGGTGACCATCCTGTCCACGCTGCCCTCGGCCGGCGTGGGCGCGCTGCTGGCCCTGCTGCTGGCGGGGCTGGACCTGGACATCATCGCCATCATCGGCATCGTGCTGCTGATCGGCATCGTCAAGAAGAACGCGATCATGATGATCGACTTCGCGCTGGAGGCGCAGCGCGAGGAGGGGCACACGCCGCGCGAGGCCATCTACCAGGCCTGCCTGCTGCGGTTCCGGCCTATCCTGATGACGACCTTGGCTGCTTTGCTGGGGGCCTTGCCGTTGATGCTGGGGACGGGGGTGGGCAGTGAGTTGCGGCATCCGTTGGGGGTGACGTTGGTAGGGGGCTTGCTGGTGAGCCAGTTGTTGACTCTGTTCACTACGCCTGTGATCTATCTGACTTTTGAAGGGTGGGCGCAGAGGTGGCGGGATCGGTCTTCGCGTGGAGGTGTCCATGCTTGAACTGGGCTTGCGCTTTTGGCTGGCGCCGCTGGCCGGGGTTCGGCCCGGCGGCCGACCTACTTTCTTGTCGCGCGACAAGAAAGTAGGCAAAGAAGCGCGCCCCCACTGCCCACGACCCTTCGCTTCGCTGCGGGCAACCTGCGTTGGGCGCGATGCGGGGTGTGCCGCAGAACTCGCTTTGCGCTTCGCGCGCCGCTCAGACAACTGCGGCAAGTCAGATGACGAAGCAAGCCTGTCCTTCGGCAGGCTTGCCACCCCGCATCGCGCCCAACGCAGGCGTGGGCAGAGGGGGAAAGGCTGGGGGACGTGCCTTCGCTTTGCTCGGCCTCGTTCTGTGGGGGCTTGGTCATGAGCCAGCTTTCCAATCTTTCGGCGCCGTTCATCTTCCGGCCCATTGCCACCATGCTGATGACCATCGGCCTGGCGCTGGCGGGGGCAGTGTCGTATTTCCTGCTGCCGGTGGCGCCGCTGCCGCAGGTGGACTATCCGACGATTTCGGTGTCGGCCAGCCTGCCGGGTGCAAGCCCGGACACCATGGCTGCCACGGTGGCGACGCCGCTGGAGCGGGCGCTGGGGGCGATTGCGGGGGTCAATGAGATCACGTCCAGCTCCAGCCTGGGCAGTACGCGCATCACGCTGCAGTTCGATCTGTCGCGCACGGTGGACAGCGCGGCGCGCGATGTGCAGGCCGCCATCAATGCGGCGCGCACGCTGCTGCCTTCGGGCATGCCGGGCAATCCTACGTATCGCAAGGTGAATCCGGCCGATGCGCCGATCATGATCCTGGCGCTCACGTCCAGCGCGCTGACGCGCGGGCAGATGTATGACGCGGCGTCCACCGTGCTGGCGCAGAAGCTGTCGCAGGTGGAGGGCGTGGGCCAGGCGTCCATCAGCGGGGGGGCGCTGCCGGCCGTGCGCGTGGAGCTGGACCCGGTGAAGCTGGCGGCCAATGGCGTGTCGCTGGACCAGGTGCGTACCGCCATTTCGGCCACGAATGCCAACCGGCCGCTGGGCGCGGTGGAGCGCGAGGACCATTACTGGCAGGTGACCGCCAATGACCAGGCGCGCGTGGCGGCCGACTATGCGCCGCTGGTGCTGCGCTGGAGCAATGGCAATGCGATCCGGCTGCAGGACGTGGCCGATGTCACGGATTCGGTGCAGGACGTGCGCAACTACGGCGTGGCCAATGGCAAGCCCGCCATCCTGCTGCAGATCTTCAAGCAGCCCGATGCCAACATCCTGGAGGCCGTGCAGCGCGTGCGCGCGCTGCTGCCGCAGCTCAAGGCGTCCATCCCCGAGGCCATCGATCTGACCATCGTGTCCGACCGCACGCCCACGCTGCGTGCCTCCGTGGTGGAGGTGGAGCGGGCGCTGGTGATCGCCGTGGCGCTGGTGATCCTGGTGGTGTTCCTGTTCCTGCGCAATGGCCGGGCCACGCTGATTCCGGCCGTGGCCGTGCCGGTGTCGCTGGCGGGCACGTTCGGCGTGATGTACCTGGCCGGCTATACGCTGGACAACCTGTCGCTGATGGCGCTGACCGTGGCCACGGGCTTTGTGGTGGACGATGCCATCGTGGTGCTGGAGAACGTGATGCGCCACATGGAGCGCGGCAAGACCGCGCTGCGCGCGGCGCTGGACGGGGCGCGCGAGATCGGGTTCACCGTGGTGTCCATGAGCCTGTCGCTGATCGCGGTGTTCGTGCCCATTCTGTTCATGGGCGGCATCGTGGGGCGGTTCTTCCGCGAGTTCGCGGTGGTGATGTCGGCGGCTATTCTGATCTCGATGGTGGTATCGCTGACCACCACGCCCATGATGTGCGCGGCGCTGCTGCGCTCGCACCGGCTGCCTGCAAAGCAGCGGCCGCGCAGGCGCCTGGGCCGCGCCTGGGACCGCTTCGCGGCCTGGATGGGGCGCGTGGAGCGGCGTGCCATGTCCGGCTACCGCGCCAGCCTGGCGTGGTGCCTGCGCCACCAGCCGCTGGTGCTGCTGGTGCTGGTCGGCGTGGTGGCGCTGAACGTGCACCTGCACATGGCCATCGACAAGGGCTTCATGCCCAGCCAGGACACGGGCCGCGTGATGGGCTTCATCCGGGCCGACCAGTCCACCTCCTACCAGGCCATGGAGCAGCGGCTCAAGCGCTTCCTGTCCATCGTGCAGGAAGACCCGGCCGTGGAGTACGTGACGGGCTTCACGGGCGGCGGCCAGCGCAATGCGGCCAACATGTTCATGTCGCTCAAGCCGCTGGCCGAGCGCAAGGTGTCTTCCGACGAGGTGATCAACCGCCTGCGCGACAAGCTCAAGAACGAGCCCGGCGCGCGGCTGTTCATGGTCACGCAAAGCGATATCCGCATCGGCGGGCGGCAAAGCTCGGGCTCGTACGACTACACGCTGCAGGCCGACGACATCCAGGACCTGCGCACCTGGGAGCCGCGCATCCGCCAGGTGCTGTCGCAGCTGCCCCAGCTCACGGACGTGAACAGCGATGTGTCCGACTTCGGCCTGCAGACCTCGCTGGTGATCGACCGCGACGCGGCCACGCGCCTGGGGCTGACGGTGTCTCAGATCGACGGCACGCTCAACAACGCCTTCGGCCAGCGCCAGGTGGGCGTGATCTACAACCCGCTCAACCAATACCGCGTGGTGATGGAGGCCGCGCCCCGCTACCTGCAAAGCCCCGAGACGCTGCGCGGCTTCTTCTTCGTGAACAACCAGGGCGTGCAGGTGCCGCTGACCTCGTTTGCGCGCATCACCACCACCAACACGCCGCTGGCCGTGAACCATGACCGGGGCACGCCGGCCAGCACCATCAGCTTCAGCCTGGCCGAGGGCGTGGCGCTGTCGGACGCCAGCGATGCCATCCGCGCGGCCGTGGCCGAGCTGGGCGTGCCCGTGTCGGTGCGCGGCAGCTTCAGCGGCACGGCCGGGGCCTTCCAGCAGGCGCTGTCCGGGCAGCCGCTGCTGATCCTGGCGGCCATCATCACCATCTACCTGGTGCTGGGCGTGCTCTATGAAAGCCTGGTGCACCCGCTGACCATTCTGTCCACGCTGCCCTCGGCCGGCGTGGGCGCGCTGATGGCGCTGATGCTGTTCAAGACGGAGTTCTCGCTGATCGCGCTGATCGGGGTGATTTTGCTGATCGGCATCGTCAAGAAGAACGCCATCATGATGATCGACTTCGCGCTGGAGCGGCAGCGCGCCGGCCATGCCACGGCCGCCCAGGCCATCTACCGCGCCTGCGAGCTGCGGCTGCGCCCCATCCTCATGACCAGCCTGGCGGCCATCTGCGGCGCGCTGCCGCTGGCCCTGGGCCGGGGCGACGGCGCCGAGCTGCGCCAGCCGCTGGGCATTGCCATCGTGGGCGGCCTGATGCTGAGCCAACTGCTCACGCTCTACACCACGCCCGTGGTCTATGTGCTGCTGGACAGGCTGCGCCAGCGTGTCATGGGCCTGCGTGGCCGCGTGCAGGGCAAGGACCGCGGCACCCCTGTGCCCGCCGCATCACCCCAGTGAACCGAATCCGAAAGCCCAAGCTGATGCAGTTCAAGACACTTCACTCCCCGGCGATCTGGCTGGCCGCCGCGCTGCTGGCCGGTTGCTCCACGCAGAGCGCCTACCAGCGCCCCGCACTCGAGGTGCCGGCCCAGTTCAAGGAAGCCACGCCAGAGGCGGCCGAGGCCGGCATCTGGCGGCCCGCAGATCCGTCGCGCGCGCAAGTGCCCGACAACTGGTGGGAGCTGTTCGGCGACGAGCAGCTCAACCGCCTGCAGCAGCAGGCCGCCACCGGCAACCAGAGCATTGCCCAGGCCGCCGCGCGCCTGCGTGCCGCGCAGGCGGCCGTGGCCAGCAGCCAGGCCGGGCTGTTCCCCACGCTGGGCAGCACGGCCGGCGCCACGCGCTCGCGCAGCGGCGGGGCATCGGGTGCATCAGGCACGGGCGGCAACACCGGCAGTAGCGGCAGTAGCGGCAACATCTCGACCAACTACTCGCTTGGCCTGAACGCCAGCTGGGAGCTGGACCTGTGGGGCCGCGTGTCGGGCACGGTCAGCGCCAGCCAGGCCAGCGCCCAGGCCAGCAGCGACGACCTGGCCGCCGCGCGCCTTTCGGCCCAGGCATCGATCACGCAGACCTATTTCTCGCTGCGCGCGGCCGATGCCAGCGTGCGGCTGCTGCAGGAAACGCTGCAGAGCTACGAGCAAAGCCTCAAGCTCACCAACAACCGCTATCGCGCGGGCGTGGCCTCGTCGGCCGATGTGGCCCAGGCTGAGGCGCAGTACAAAAGCACCCAGGCCCAGCTCATCGAGGCGCAGACCAGCCGCGCCCAGCTGGAGCACGCCCTGGCCGCGCTGCTGGGCCTGCCGCCGGCGGCCTTCAGCCTGGAGGCCGGCGCCGAGCTGCCGCCGCCGCCCGAGGTGCCGGCCATGCTGTCGTCCCAACTGCTGGAGCAGCGCCCCGACATTGCAGCGGCCGAGCGCCGCGTGGCCGCCGCCAATGCCCAGGTGGGCGTGGCGCGCGCGGCCTTCTTCCCGGCGCTCACGCTGTCGGCCACGGCCGGCTACCGGGGTGCATCGCTGTCCAACCTGGTGAGTGCGCCCAACCTGTTCTGGTCGCTGGGCCCGTCGCTGGCGCTGGCGCTGTTCGACGGCGGCGCGCGCACGGCGGCCGTGGAATCGGCGCGTGCCTCGCTGGACCTGGCCGCCGCCACCTACCGCCAGACCGTGCTGACGGCGTTGCAGGAGGTGGAGGACAACCTGGTCACCGCATCCGCCCTGGCGCGCGAGCAGCAGGTGCAGATCGAGGCCGTGGCCGCCGCGCAGAAGGCGCTGGATGTCGTCAACAACCAGTACCGCGCGGGCACGGTGGCCTATCTGAATGTGCTCAGCGCTCAGACCACGGTGCTGTCGGCGCGGCGCAGCCTGATCGATGTGCGCAACCGGCGGCTGGCCGCCGTCAACACCTTGCTCAAGAACGTGGCCGGGCGCTGGCAGCCGCTGGGGCCGGCCTCCGTGCAGGGACCGCAGGCTGTCGCGCGCTGATGTTCAGTCCTGCAGCTCGAAGGCCTGGCGCAATGCTTCGCCGAAGGCCGCGCTGCCGCTGATCGACAGGTTCACCGTGGTGCGGCCATCCCCTGCTGCCACGGATTGCAGGCGCGCCGTGGCTGCGTCAAAGCGCCAGGCCAGCGGCTGGCCGCCGTCGTCCTGGGCCTGCAGTTCGTAGTCCCAGTCGCCACCTTCCTCGATGGGGCCGCGCCGGCCCTTGAAGCGGCGGTGCGCCCAGGCCAGCAATTGCTCCACCTCGGCCGCCAGCGCCGGCACGCGCGTGGCGGGCACGCTGGCCATGGCGTCCCAGCAGCCCGTGCCTTCGTCGTCTTCGCTGTAGTCGAAATCCAGGTAGTCGAGGGTCATGGTGGGGTCCGCCTGCGTAGTGCGTGGTGGGAAAAGGGAAAGCCCGGCATTGTGCCGCGTGCACAATCGCCCGCATCGCAGAACCGGAAAGACATTCAGATGGACACCGCACAGCAATCGATGGAGCCGCCGATGGTGAGCGCGCAGGCCCTGCGCTTCGGGCAGCCGGGCCTGCTGCTGTGGGATGGCGCCTCGCACGACTGGCCCGTGGGCCTGTGCCTGGTGCGCGGCGGCGAGGGCTGCGGCAAGACCAGCCTGCTGCAAATGCTGGCCGGCCAGTTGCCTTTGCAGGGCGGGCGCCTGGCGTATCCGCAGCAGCCGGACCCGTCGCAGCGCCCCGCGCTGTTCTGGCGCGACCCGCGCGCCGAACTGTCGAATGCCGAGCGCGCCCGGCCCGCGCAGGATTGGGTGCAGGCCCAGCGGCAGTTGTACCCGGCCTGGAGCGAGGCGGCATGGCAGGCCCATGCCGACGGCCTGGGCCTGGAGCCCCACCTGCACAAGCCCCTGCTGGCCCTGTCCACGGGCAGCCTGCGCAAGCTGTGGATGGCGGCGGGCTGGGCCAGCGGCGTGCCGCTGCTGCTGATCGACGAGCCGCTGGCCGCGCTGGACCGGGGATCGATGGACCATGTGCAGCGCACGATGGCAGGGCTCAACCGTGCTGGCCAGCAATCGGCCCCCGTGGCCGGGCATGGCCCCCGCTGCGTGATCGTCGCCCACTGGGACGAGATGCAGGGCGTGGCCTGGGACGACGTGCTGGACCTGCCCGATCAGCCGCCGCTGCGCTGACCGGAGCCGGCGTCTACATCGCCACCTACATCGCCCCCTACATCGCCTTGAACCGCTGCGCGTAGAGGCGGCTCACGGCCAGTTTTTCCGCTCGCTCGCGCAGTTGCAGCCACAGCCGGCCGGCCTCGTCGCGCTGGGCATTGGCAATGGCGGCTGCGCGCACCACGGTGCCACGGTGCACCTGCCAGAATTCCTCGGCATCCAGCCGGGGCAGCAGCTCCTTGAGCGGCGTGCGCACCAGGTACTCATGCGAGGCCGTGAGCACGCGCACGTACTTGTCGGCCGCCTCGAAGTAGACGACGTCCTGCACGGGCACCATCTGGATCTGCGTGCCCACGCCGGCCTGGATCATCTGCAGCGGCGGCTCGGTGGCGGCGGCGGGGGCCGTGGCGCCGGCCAGATGCCGCAATTGCTCCAGCGCCTGCGCCAGCGCAGCGCCGGCCGGGGCCGCCGTGCGCTGGGCCAGCAGCTCGCGCAGGCGCTGCACGCAGCGCGCCAGCCGCTCGGGCTGCACGGGCTTGAGCAGGTAGTCCACGGCCTGGGCCTCGAAGGCGTCCATGGCGTACTGGTCATAGGCGGTCACGAAGACCAGGATGGGAAACGGCTGCGCCTCGGGCCAGGCGTCGGCCAGTTCGGCAGCGGCCTCCAGGCCGCTCTGGCCCGGCATGCGGATGTCAAAGAACAGCACATCGGGCTGCAGCGCCAGCGCCTGCCGGGCGGCACTCAGGCCGTCGCCCACCATGGCGGCAATCTGCAGCTCGGGCCAGGCGCGGGCCAGGGCCTGGCGCAGGTCCTCGGCCAGCAGGGGTTCGTCTTCGGCGATCAGGGCGCGGGGGGAGGAGGTCATTTCAGTCTTCTATTTCACTTGCGCATTGCCGACAGCGTATGAAACTGGCGCGGCCCAACTCAGGGACACCGAGGAAGGGCAGCCCCGCACCGAGGGTGTCGTTCCCCTCCCGCGAAGCGAGAGAGGGCGCCGTGCACACGGGGGAAGGCGCGAAGCGACTCAGGGGGTGCATTTGAGGGTGATGCGGGCCAGCGTGCCGCCTTCGGGCAGGGCGGCCAGTTCGAAGTGCGCGGCGTCGCCATAGCGGCTGGCCAGGCGCTCGCGCAGCTGGGCCGTGCCGAAGCGGCTGCCGGGCAGGGCGGGCGCTCCGGAATCCAGGCCCATGCCGTTGTCGGCCACGGTCAACTCCAGCTGGCCACCGGCGGTGTGGCGCGCACGCACCGCGATATGCCCGCCTTCCAGCTTGGGCTCCAGTCCGTGGCGTATGCAGTTTTCCACCAGGGGCTGCAGCAGCAGCGGCGGCACGGGCACCTGGGCCAGGTCCTCGGGCAGGTCCAGCGTGTATTGCAGGCGCGGGCCCATGCGGATGGACATCAGCGCCAGGTAGTCGCGCAGGCGTGCGAACTCTTCGCCCAGCGCATGCTCGGAGTTGCGCGAGCCGCCCAGCGTGGCGCGCAGGTAGGCGATCAGATGGTCCAGCATGGCCTGGGCGCGCTGCGGGTCGCTGGCCACCAGCACGCGCAGGTTGGCCAGGGTGTTGAACAGCATGTGCGGCTCCAGCTGGGCCTGCAGCAGGGTGAGTTTGGCCTCGGCCGCCTGGCGGCGGGCCTGCTCGGCCTGCATCTGCAGGTGGCGCGAGTAGCCCAGCAGGAAGAAGGCCAGCGACATCACCGTGCTGGCGACGATGGTGACGGCCAGCGGTATCCACAGCCGGTGCATCAGGGCCGTGCTGGCATCGGGATCGGCCCACTGCCTGTAGGCCGTGCCGATCAGCGACCCGATCACGAACCCCGTCACGATGCCCGCCACCACCAGCGCGGCGCCGCGCCAGCCGCCGGGCCAGGGAATGTCCTGGCCCCGCGTCAGGCGCCAGCGGCCCAGTTCGATGGTGAGCCAGCTGGTCAGGCCGATCGACAGCGAATAGATGAGGTTCACGTCCCAGCGGCCATGGTTGCTCAGGCTGAATGCGGCGGCAATCAGGGCGCAGGCCGAGGTCGTTGCGATGCCGTGGCGCAGCAGCGTGGTCCGTTCCACGATGTGGCCCTGTGCGGCCCGCTGGGATGGGGCGTTGGATGCGAGGTCGGGCATGGAGAGCAATGGTAGTCCCATGGCGTCGTTCAGCGGGTGCGGCCCTGGCGTGACTGCAGCGTCTGCCGCTCGCGCTCCACCATGCGCCCGTGCCAGCCGTTGCCCGGCAGGGCCAGCCAGACCACGGCCCCGTGGATGGCCAGCCCCAGGCCCCAGCCCAGGGCCGGGAAGATGGCCCAGTGCCTGCCCTGGGACAGCGACAGCGCCGCCAGCCCGAGGTTGACCAGCACATAGACGCTGGCGTGGATCATCCAGCCCATCTTGGCGCCTGCGCGGCGGCGCGCCATGCGCTCCAGGGCATCGTCGTCGTGGCGGGCAGAGGGATCGAGGGGATGAAGGGGATCAAGGGGATCGAGGGTGCGCATGGGAAGTTCTCCGTCAGGGGGAAGGAAAGCGGCGTCAGGCCAGGCCCAGTTGCTGCCACAGCAGGTCGCCCAGGTAGCGGCCGGGCAGCAGGGTGAACAGGCCCGCCACGATGCAGGCGCCGATGTAGACGCTGCGCATGATCTTGCGGTGGCCGGCGATGTTGCCGTGGTACAGGTGCCAGAACGAGCGGCCCAGGCCGGCAAAGGTCAGCGGCACCAGCAGGTGGACGGGCGTGTAGCCGGCCCAGTTGGGCAGGCGGTAGTCGCGGATGAAGCAGGCGGACACCGCCGCGCAGACCATGAGCGTGACGAAGGCGTAGCCGGCCGCACGGTGCAGGCGGGGATGGACGGCGGCCCGTCGGCGCGCCAGCAGGGCGATGGCACCCGTGGCCGTGGCGGCGAGGGCGGCACTCATGTGGATGGCGATCAGCGGTGTCATTTGCATGGCGGTGTCCTGGCGTGCGGCCCGGGTTGGCGGGCCTGTATGGGACAGGACTGTCGCTGCCGGACGCGGGCCGGGCCAGCGCCATGCGACGGACGGGCGCCGGCAGGGTGCCAGATGCATCGGGGCGCCGCGAGCTGCAGGAATCTCCATGGTCGTTGGAAGATTGCGGCTATGAGGAGTGCGCACAAACTATTGCGAAGGTCCTTTGAATTCAATCACTTGGAGGATTGCTTCGATGCAACAGATTGAGAAAATTCATAGCAGCGCCCTCACGTGGTTGGTAAGCTAACGGATTCTGCAAATCATTCTCAGTATGATCCTCATGCCCTCCATCCGCCCGATTTCCCTGGCCGTTCTCTGTCTGTGCAGCCAGCAGGCCCTGATTGCCCAGACCCGGGGCGGCGAGCCCGTGCTGGAGGCCGTGACGGTGGAGGCCAGTGCCGACGCATCGGCCCAGGGCCTGTCCAAGCCCTTCGCAGGCGGCCAGGTGGCCACGGGCGCGCGCAACGGCGTGCTGGGCACGCTGGACTGGAAGAACTCCTCGTTCTCTACCACCAGCTATACGCAGCAGCTGATCGAAGACACCCAGTCCAAGAGCGTGGGCGACGTGCTGCTCAACGATCCGGGCGTGCGCCAGGCGCGCGGCTTCGGCAACTTCCAGGAGCTGTATGTGCTGCGCGGCTTCCCGGTGTACTCGGACGACATCGCCTACAACGGCCTGTACGGCCTGCTGCCGCGCCAGTACATCGCCTCGGAGTTCTTCGAGCGCGTGGAGGTGCTGCGCGGCGCCAACGCCTTCCTCAATGGCGCGGCACCGGGCGGCAGCGGCATTGGCGGCACCATCAGCCTGCTGCCCAAGCGCGCCGGCAACGATGCACTGACGCGCGTGGGCGCCGGCATCCAGACGGGCGGCCAGGCCTTTGTCTCCACCGACATCTCGCGCCGCTTCGGCCCTGACCAGAGCACCGGCATCCGCCTGAACGCCGTGCGCCGCGACGGCGGCACGGGCGTGGATGGCGAAGACCGCTCGCTCACCGCCCTGGGCGTGGGCCTGGACTGGCGCAGCCGCAACGTGCGCCTGTCGGGCGACGTGGGCTACCAGCGCAACAGCTACAACGGCGGCCGCCCCAGCGTGACGCCCGGCAACTTCATCCCGGCCGTGCCCGACAACAAGACCAACTACGGCCAGAACTGGTCGTACTCCACCGAGCGCGACCTGTTCGCCACGCTGCGTGCCGAATGGGACATCAACGACACGACCACGGCCTGGGCCGCAGGCGGCCTGCGCCGCGGCAAGGAAGACAACTCCCTGAGCGGCGTGACCGTGAGCAATGCGGCCGGCGACACCACGGGCACGCGCTTCGACAACAAGCGCAAGGACAGCGTGGGCACGGGCGAGGTCGGTATCCGCACGCGCCTGGCCACGGGCAGCGTGGGCCACGAGCTGGTGGCCACGGCCAGCACCTACTCGGCCACCGAGCGCAATGCCTGGGGCATGGGCTTTGGCGTGGTCAACAACATCTACAACCCCTGGAGCAGCGCGCGCCCGGTGATGACGCTGTTCGGCGGCAACCTGGCCGATCCCACGCGTGCGGGCGAAACCCAACTCAACAGCTTCGCCATCGGCGACACGCTGACGATGCTGGACGAGCGCCTGCGCCTGACCGTGGGCGTGCGCCGCCAGAGCATCGAGCAAAGCAGCTACGACTACAACACGGGCGCGCAGACCGACAACTACAAGAAGTCGGCCACCACGCCCATGCTGGGCCTGGTGTTCAAGACCAGCGAGAACACCTCGGTCTACGCCAACTACATCGAAGGCCTGACCAAGGGCGCCGTGGCGCCGCAGACGGCCAACGACCTGCCCGTGTCCAACGGCGGCCAGGTGTTCGCGCCCTACAAGTCGCGCCAGAAGGAAATCGGCTTCAAGTGGCAGGGCCGGCAGCTGGGCGCCACGGTGGCGCTGTACACCACGGACATGCCTTCGGCCTATGTGGCCAACCAGGTCTTCGGCCAGTACGGCAAGCAGCGCAACAGCGGCCTGGAGGCCACGGTCTTCGGCGAACCCGTCAAGGGCCTGCGCGTGCTGGGCGGCGTGACCTTCAGCGAGGCCAAGATCCGCGAGGCCGCCGATGCCACCACCATCGGCAACTACGCCATCGGCGTGCCCAAGCGCCTGCTCAACCTGGGCGTGGACTGGGATGTGCCCGGCGTCTCGGGCCTGGCCCTCAATGCGCGCGTGATGCACACCTCCAGCCAGTACGCCAACGGCGCCAACACGCTGAAAGTGGCCTCCTGGACGCGCACCGACATCGGCGCGCGTTATCTCATGGACATCGGCAACAACCGCCTGCTGACCCTGCGCGCGCGCATCGACAACCTGTTCGACAAGGGCTACTGGTCGTCCGTGGGCGGCTACCCGGGCGCCAACTACCTGGTGCAGTCCATGCCGCGCACCTTCTCGCTGAGCGCATCGGTGGATTTCTGAGCCGGAGCGATCTGAAGCATGCGCGCGTTGTGGACGGTGGTGCACCGCTGGATAGGCCTGGTGCTGGCCGGTTTCCTCACCATGGCCGGCCTCACGGGGGCCGTGCTGTCCTGGGACCATGAAATCGACGAATGGCTCAACGCCGACATGCTGGAGACCCCGGCACGCGGCCCGCTGAAGACCCCGCTGGAGCTGGCCGCCGTCGTGGAGGCCAGCGAGCCGCGCGCCGAGATCAGCTACATGACCCTGGGCCTGGTCGAGGGCGAAGCCGCCATGTTCATGGTGCGCCCCCGGCCCGACCCGGCCACGGGCCAGGCGCCTGCGCTGGGATATGACACGGTCTTCGTCGATCCTGTCAGCGGCCACATCACCGGCCAGCGCAACGGGCGCAGCTTCGCACTCAGCCAGCGCAACCTCATGCCCTGGCTGCGCCACCTGCACGAAAGCCTGCTGGCCCCGCGCTTTTGGGGCACGGACCGCTGGGGCTACTGGTTCATGGGCAGCCTGGCCCTGCTGTGGGTGGCCGACAGCTTTGTCGCGCTGCTGCTGACCTTTCCCGTCAAGCTCAGGAAAAGCGCCCCGCGCCTGACGGCGGCCGTGGGATCGTGGTGGCGCCGCTGGCTGCCCTCATGGCGCGTGCGCTGGGGCGGCGGCGCCTACAAGCTCAACTTCGACCTGCACCGTGCGGGCGGCCTGTGGGTCTGGGCCGTCATCGTCATCGTGGCCTTCACCTCGTTCTCGCTGAACCTGTACCGCGAAGTCTTCTACCCGGTGATGAGCACCGTCTCCACCACCACGCCCGGCCCCTACGAAACCCTCAAGCCCGCGCCCCAGGGCACGCTCCTCGTGCCCAAGGTCTCGTTCGCCCAGGCCATCGCCATCGCCCAGAGTGAGGCCAAGCGCCTGGGCTTCGCCCAGCCCGCAGGCGGCATCTGGTGGGGTGGCGACTTCCCGTTCTACAACATCTCCTTCTTCGACCCGCACGACGAAACCGGCGCCATGGGCATGGGCCTGTCCAACATCTACGTCAGCTCGGACAACGGCGAAGTCCTGGGCACCTACCGCCCCTGGCACGGCACCGCAGCCGACGTCTTCGTCCAGCTGCAGCTGCCCCTGCACAGCGGCCGCATCCTCGGCACCCCCGGCCGCGTGCTCATGTCCTTCGTCGGCGTGCTCGTCGCCGTCCTGTCGATCACCGGCGTCATCATCTGGTGGCGCAAGCGAAGGGCCAGGAAGATGACCCCCTGAGCGGCTGCGCCGCTTCCCCCTTCTCGCTTCGCGGAGGGGGACGCAGCCCTCACTGCGGGGCGGCCCTTGCTCGGCTGCCCGCGCTTGAGCCCTGCGAGTTTGAACGGCTGTCGGTAGTGCACGGCTCCATTGATAGCCAAATCAGAAAACTATCCGCCTAAACAGCAAAGCCACCGAAAACGGTGGCTTCAATGAGGGCTTGCTGCAGAAATAGGGCGCAGCCTTCAAATCTGGCGCGGCCCGACACCAGAGACGCCGAGCAAGAGCCGCCTCGCGGCGAGGGCGTCGTCCCCCTCCCCCGCGAAGCGGGTAGAGAGGGGGAAGCGGCGTCAGCCGCTCAGGGGGAGCTTCAGTCCTTCTTCAAGCACTCGCTCATGAACGCCTTGCGCTCATCACCCTTCTTGCCCGTGGCGTCCACGTTGCAGGTCTTCATGCGTTCCTGCTGGCGCTTCTTGCCGTCGGACAGGCAGGACTTCATGAACTCCTTGCGTTCATCGCCTTTCTTGCCGGTGGCTTCGGTGTTGCAGGTGCCCATCAGCTTTTGCTGGGCCGTGGGAGCCTTGTCCCCTGCGGCCATGCCCATGCTGCAGGCCAGGGAGACAACTGCCAGAACAACGATTTTTTTCATGATGGAATGGTTTTGAAGGCGCGCTGAAGTCCAGCGCACCCACATTGCAGCACAGTGCCGGGCGCGCAGCAACGTTGCGGGCCCGGCGTTGTAAAAGTTTGCGATTGCCGCTGACAGGCGGGCAGGTGGACACCGGCAGGCCTCGGCCAGCGCAGATAATGGCGCACTTTTGCATTGCGACAGGACGCTTGCCGTGGACATTCTTTTGCTGGTCAAGGCCGCCATCATGGGCATCGTGGAGGGACTGACGGAGTTCCTTCCCATCTCTTCCACCGGGCACCTCATCCTTGCAGGCTCGCTGCTGGGCTTCGACGATGCCAAGGCCAAGGTCTTCGACATCGCCATCCAGACCGGCGCCATCTTCGCCGTGGTGCTGGTGTACTGGCAAAAGATCCGCTCCACCGTGGTCGACCTGCCCACCAGCCGCCAGGCGCAAAGGCTCACGCTGAACGTCATCATCGGCTTTCTGCCGGCCGTGGTGCTGGCGCTGATCTTCGGCAAGTTCATCAAGGCGCACCTGTTCACGCCCACCGTGGTGGCCACCACCTTCATCCTGGGCGGCTTCGTCATCCTGTGGGCCGAGCGCCGGCCCGCCTCGGCCACGCGCGTGCAGACCGTGGACGAGATGACGCCGCTCGATGCCCTCAAGGTCGGCCTGGTGCAGTGCCTGGCCATGATTCCCGGCACCAGCCGCAGCGGTGCCACCATCATCGGCGGCATGCTCATGGGCCTGTCGCGCAAGGCGGCCACCGACTTTTCGTTCTTCCTGGCCATTCCCACGCTGATCGGCGCCGGCGTCTACAGCCTCTACAAGGAGCGCGCCCTGCTGTCGGCGGCCGACATCCCCATGTTCGCCGTGGGCCTGGTGTTTTCCTTCATCAGCGCCTGGCTGTGCGTGCGCTGGCTGCTGCGCTACATCTCCACCAACAGCTTCGTGCCGTTTGCCTGGTACCGCATCGCCTTCGGCATCATCGTGCTGGTGACGGCCTTCACGGGCCTGGTCAACTGGAGCGGCGGCTGAGCACGGCCGTGCCATCGATGGGGACAAGCCACCTTCGGGTGGCTTTTTTTTCGGCTTGGGCCTCGGGGCTCACTCGCATGACGGGCGCGTGGTTGCCCCGTGAAAACCCCTGTACTTCTGAAAATGAGGATGTTCTATGGTTATAAAAAATATGTTTTTTTTATAACTTTTTCTGAAGGTTGCCATGGCCATCGAACAAGGGCAGTTGATGTGGCGTCCCAGCCCGCAGCAGGTCGCGCAAAGCGGCCTGGCGCGCTACATGGACTGGCTGGCTGAGGCAAGGGATATGCGCTTCGATGGCTACCAGGCGCTGTGGCAGTGGTCGGTCACGGATCTTGATGGCTTCTGGCGCTCGATCTGGGACTTCTTCCAGGTCATGGCCGACGGTGACCCGGCGCGCGTGCTCGGTGAGCGGGGCATGCCGGGCGCGCAGTGGTTTCCCGACACGCACCTGAACTATGCCGAGCATGTGTTCCGGCGCGCCAGCTACGAGCACCCGGCCATCATCGCGCGCTGCGAAGGCGCCGAGCCGGTGGAGCTGTCATGGCGGCAGCTGGAGCGTGACGTGGCGGCGCTCGCGGCCCGGATGCGCGAGCTCGGCCTGGGCCGCGGCGATCGCGTCGTGGCCTACCTGCCCAATGTGCCCCAGGCGGTCGTGGCCTTCCTGGCCTGTGCCAGCATAGGCGCCATCTGGTCCAGCTGCGCGCCCGAGATGGGCGTTTCCGTGGTGCTGGACCGCTTCCAGCAGATCGGTCCCAAGCTGATTTTCGCTACCGATAGCTATGTCTACGGGGGACGGTGTTTCGATCGGCGCGCCGTACTCGGCGAGGTGCTGCGGGGATTGCCCGAGATAGGCCATGTGATCCACGTGCCCGGCCCCCTGTTCAGGCCCGGGGACCCCGCATGCGAGCTGCCCTGGCGCAATGTCCTGGCCTGGGCCGACGCGCTGGCCCGGCCCGCAGAGCCGGTCTTCGAGCGCTTGCCGTTCTCGCACCCGCTGTGGGTGGTCTATTCCTCGGGCACCACGGGACTGCCCAAGGCCATGGTGCACAGCCATGGCGGCATCGTGCTCACCCACCTCAAGACCCATGGGCTGCAGCACGACGTGCGGCCCGGCGACCGCTTCATGTTCCTGGGCAGCACGGGCTGGATCGTCTGGAATCTCATGGTGGGCAGCCTGCTGGCTGGCGCCACCGTGGTGCTGTCCGATGGCAACCCGACCTCGCCCGACGATGGCGCATTGTGGGACTTCATCGATCGCCAGCAGGTCACGCTGTTCGGTTGCGGCGCGGCCTTTCTGGCCAAGACCATGAAGGATGGCGTGGTGCCCGCCCGGGGCCGCCGTTTCGAGAAACTGCGCGCCATCAATTCCACGGGGTCGGCGCTGCCGCTGGAGGCCTACGGCTGGGTCTACGAGAACGTCAAGCGCGATCTGTGGCTGGCCTCGGTCAGCGGTGGAACGGATATCGCCTCGGGCTTCGTGGCCTGCGCGCCCCTGCTGCCCGTGCGTGCGGGCGAGATCCAGTGCCGTGAGCTGGGTGTCGCCGCGCACGCCTTTGACGAGCAAGGGCGCAGCGTGACTGGCGAGGTGGGCGAACTGGTGATCACCGAACCCATGCCTTCCATGCCCTTGTATTTCTGGAACGACGCCGATGGCCTGCGCTACCGTGAAAGCTACTTCGACGTCTTTCCCGGCTACTGGCGCCATGGCGACTGGATCTCGTTCAGCGAGCATGGGTCGGCCGTGATCTACGGCCGCTCGGACACCACGATCAACCGTTTCGGCATCCGCATGGGAACGGCCGAGATCTACCGTGTCGTCGAGGAAGTTGACGAGGTCTTGGACAGCCTCGTCGTGGACCTGGAGTTCCTGGGGCGCCCCTCTTTCATGCCCTTGTTCGTGGTGCTGGCCCCGGGCCTGGTGCTGACGGATGCGCTGGTGGCCCGGATCAAGGATGCCATCAGGACCCAGGCCTCTGCGCGCCACATGCCCGATGCGGTCATCCAGGTCGCCGAGATTCCGCGCACTCTCACGGGCAAGAAGATGGAATTGCCCGTGCGCAAGCTGCTGCTGGGCGCCGAGGCCGCCAAGGTGGCCAGCCCCGACGCCATGGCCAATCCGCGCAGCATCGATTTCTTCGTGCAATACCGGGCACGGGTCCCGCTGGCCTGAGGTCCGGCGACCCTGGCCGATTTCATCCATGACGCAGGAGGCAAACCCATGACCGTCTCTATCGAAACGTCCGCCAGGCCCCATTCGATGCGCCTGGCCCCACCTTTGACCGAGCCACCCCATCGCCCATGAAGTCAGCACTCCAGCAGAATTTTCTGATGCAGCAGTTGGGCCACTGCACGCGCCTGGCCCATGCCACCGTAAGGCCTCACTACGCGAAGCACATGCTGGCGCTGGATCTCAAGCCGTCGGAGTTTGCCGTGCTGTCGCTGATCTCGGCCAATCCCGGGGCGTCCCAGCGCCAGATCGCCGAGACCGTGATGATTTCCCAGCCCAATATGGCGGCGCTGATGGAAAGACTGCAGGTGCGCGGCTTGCTCAGGCGCGAGGCCGATCCTGCGGACAGGCGCCTGTCGCTGCTGTATCTGACGGCCGAGGGCGAACGCCTGCACGAGGAGGCGGCGGCGCAGGTGGAAATTCTGGAGCAAGAGGCCAGCCGCATGCTGAGCGCTGAGGACAAGCAGCAGCTGCTGCGCCTGCTTCACAAGATGATCGATTGCGCCGGGTAGCCGGCCCGCCATCGCCAAGACCCTCGCCCGCTGCCGTGAACGCCGATGGGCCTGATCCCTGAGGAAGGCGCCAAGGGGTTCAAGCACCACCGCATGGTCCAGGGTTTCCATCCGGATCTCGGACCGAGCCGGACGGCGCTCAGGTTTGCATGTTCAGCAGCGAGGCCTCGATGGCGGCGGCCGTGGCGTGGGGCCGCTCCATGGGGAACAGGTGGCTGCCATCCAGCATCATCACGCGCCCGCGCGTGATGCGGCGCGTCAGGTCCATGCCCACCTGGCGCATCTCCACGGAGGCACGCCCGCCGATGAAGGCCGCCGGGCAGCGCAGCGGATGGTGGTGCAGCAGCGAGGCCAGGTTGTGCGGCAAGGTGTTGTAGATGGCGGTCTCCACCTCGCGCGTGAAGTGCAGCGTGCGCCGGCCGTCCAGGTCGGTCAGGCCGCCCTGCACATAGTCCTGGAGCACCTGCGGGTGCCATTGCGCAAACACCTTCTTGGCGCGGAAGTAGGCCAGCGCCTCCTCGTCGCTGTCCCAGGCATTGCGGCGGCGGGCGCTGATCTTGCCCGGCGAGACCGAGCCCACCAGCTGCGTGCGCTTGGCCACGCCCACGGCGTTGGCGCGCCAGCCGCTGAGCAGGGGCGAGTCGATCAGCAGCACGCCGCGCGCCAGTTCGGGGTAGCGCGCAGCCGTCATCACGCTCAGGAAACCGCCCAGCGAATGCCCGACCAGAAAGACCGGGCCGCCCACGCGCTCGACCTCGGCGCGCGTGAACTCGGCCAGTTGCTCGACCAGGTGCGGCCAGTTGTTGGTGACGGGAAAGCGCGGGTCATGGCCGAAGCGCTCCACGCCCTGCGCCGCGATGCCGCGCTCGGCCAGCAGCGAGAACAGCAGCCGGTATGTGGGCAGCGCAAAGCTGTTGGCATGCGAGAAGACCACGGGCAGCGGTGCCGATTCCGTGCCCGCGTCGCTGTCGGCCCGCAGCGCGGGCCGGGCCGCGTTCACGGCTGGGGCTCCTGGCCGGTTCGGTCCGGAGCATCCGGCATGCCTTGCTGGTGGCCGGAGGGTTGCCCGGCGTCCGGCCGCATGGGCGATGCCGGGCCCGGCTGCAGGGGCGTCATGGGCGAGGTGGCCAGCCCGTCGGCCGTGGAGGTGCCCAGGCCCGCGCCCGTGCCGCTGTGATAGGGCTGGCGCAGCGCCGCAGGCGGCAGGCGGCCCATGCTGCGCGCCGACGAGCGCAGGGCCCCTGCCGGCGCGTTGACCTTGGTCAGCGGCTGGGCCTGGCGGCTGTGCACGCGGATGGGCACCTCTGAGGCGCCGCCATCCCAGGCCGGGTCCTCGATGCTGTCGAAGACATGGCGCAGGCGCTCGCCCCAGCTGTCGTGCAGCATGCGGAAATACGGATTGCTCTCGTCGATGCTGACGATCTTGTCGGAGGCGAAGCGGTCCTTCTCGTACACGATCAGGTCCAGCGGCAGGCCCACCGAAAGGTTGGACTTGAGCGTGCTGTCCATGGACACCAGGGCGCACTTGGCAGCCTCGTCCAGCGGCGTGCGCGGCGTGATCACGCGGTCCAGCACGGGCTTGCCGTACTTGGACTCGCCGATCTGGAAGTAGGGCGTCTCGCTCGTGGCCTCGATGAAGTTGCCTGCCGAGTAGACCTGGAACAGCCGCATGGTCTCGCCCTGGATCTGGCCGCCCAGCACCAGCGAGATATTGAAGTCCACGCCTGAGCGCGACAGCGCCACGCCGTCGCGCTCGTACACATGGCGCACGGCCGCGCCCAGCACGCGGGCCGCGTCGAACATGCTGCGCACGTTCCAGATGGTCAGCATGTCGCCCGTGGCCTCGTCGCGCAGCTGCTGGCTCTCCAGCAGCTCGCGCACCGATTGGGTGATGGACAGGTTGCCGGCCGACAGCAGCACCATGAAGCGGTCGCCGGGGTTCTCGTAGACCATGAGCTTGCGGAAAGAGCTGATCTGGTCCAGGCCGGCATTGGTGCGCGAGTCGGCCAGGAAAACCAGGCCGGCGTTGAGCTTGATGGCAACGCAATAAGTCATGGGAACATCCGAAACTGCGGGATCGACAAGTTTAGTGGGAGGCGATTGACCGCGTTCAGGCGGCGATCTTCTTGAGCTGGTAAAGGGCTTCCAGCGCCTCGCGCGGGCTCAGTGCGTCGGGATTGATGGCGGCCAGCGCCTGGGCCAGCGGGTCGTGGCGGCTTTCGGGCTCGGGCATGTCGGGCGCATCGAACAGGTCCACCTGCAGGCGGCCCTCGTCGGCATGGGCCTCCAGTGCCTCCAGCGCATGGCGCGCGTGGTGCAGCACGCCGGCCGGCATGCCCGCCAGCTTGGCCACCTGGATACCGTAGCTGCGGCTGGCCGGGCCGGGCTGGATCTCGTGCAGGAAGACGATGTCCTGGCCGGACTCCGCCGCGCTCACATGCATGTTCACGGCTGCGCGTGCCTTGGCCGGCAGCTCGGTCAGCTCGAAGTAGTGCGTGGCAAACAGCGTGAAGGCGCGCGTCCTGTCGTGCAGCTGGGTGGCGATGCCGCTGGCCAGCGCCAGGCCGTCGAAGGTGCTGGTGCCCCGGCCGATCTCGTCCATCAGCACCAGGCTGTGGGGCGTGGCCGAATGCAGGATCTGCGCGGCCTCGGTCATCTCCATCATGAAGGTGGACTGGGCATTGGCCAGGTCGTCGGCCGCGCCGATGCGCGTGTGGATGGCATCGATGGGCCCCAGCCGGCAGCTGGACGCCGGCACATGCGAGCCCATGCTGGCCAGCAGCACGATCAGCGCCACTTGGCGCATATAGGTCGACTTGCCGCCCATGTTGGGGCCGGTGATGATCTGCATGCGCGTGTTGGCGTTCATGCGCGTGTGGTTGGCGATGAAGCTGCCGCTGGAGGTCTCGGCCATGCGCGCTTCCACCACCGGGTGGCGGCCGGCCTCGATCTCGATGCAGGGATGGTTCACGAACTCGGGCGCGCACCAGTTCAGCGTCAGCGAGCGCTCGGCCAGCGTGCACAGCACGTCGATGGCGGCAATGGCGCCGGCCACGCGCGTGAGCGCCGGCACATGGGGCTGCAGCTGGTCCAGCAGCTGCTCGTAGAGGAATTTCTCGCGCTGCAGCGCCCGCTCCTGCGCCGACAGGGCCTTGTCCTCGAAGGCCTTGAGCTCGGGCGTGATGTAGCGCTCGGCGTTCTTCAGCGTCTGGCGGCGGCGGTAGCGCTCGGGCACCGCGTCCTTGTAGCTGTTGGTGATCTCTATATAGAAGCCGTGCACCTTGTTGAACTGCACGCGCAGGTTGGGAATGCCGGTCAGCAGCTTTTCCTTGGCCTCCAGCTCCAGCAGGAAGTCGTCGCAGTTGTTCTGGATGGCGCGCAGCTCGTCCAGCTCGGCGTCGTAGCCCGTGGCAAACACGCCGCCGTCGCGCACCAGGGCGGCCGGCTCTTCCATGATGGCGCGCACCAGCAGCTCGGCGCAGCCTTCGGGTGGCTGCAGGTCGGCAAACAGCTGGGTCAGGTGGGCCGAGGGTGTCTGCCCGGCCTGGGCCAGCACGGCCGCCTTGTGCAGCGTGCGGCCCAGTCCCACCAGCTCGCGCGGGCGCACCTGGCGCAGCGCGGTGCGCGCGGTGATGCGCTCCACATCGCTCACGCCCTTGAGCTGCTCGCGCAACTGCTGCCAGGGCGCGGCCATGCCGCCTGCGCTGGCGCCCTGCAGCGCCCGCGTGGCCTCCAGCCGCGCCATGGCCTGCGTGCGGTCGCGGCGCGGCTCCAGCAGCCAGGCCTTGAGCAGGCGGCTGCCCATGCCCGTCATGCAGGTGTCCAGCAGGGAGAACAATGTGGGCGAATCCTCGCCGCGCAGCGTCTTGACCAGCTCCAGGTTGCGGCGCGTGGCCAGCGGCAGCGCAATCAGCTCATCGTCGCGCTGCACCTGCAGAGCGTGGATGTGCGACAGGCTGCGGCCCTGCGTGTGCTCGGCATACGACAGCAGCGCGGCGCTGGCGCCATGGGCCAGCGACAGGTCCTCGGCCTCCCAGGCCTTGAGGCTGGCGGCGCCCAGCAGCTCCAGCAGCTTGCGCTCGCCCAGGCCGCCGTCGAACTGCCAGTCGGGCCGCGGCGATAGCGGGCAGGCGATGGAGCCGCCATGGCGCAGCGCGAACAGGCTCTGCTCGAAACGCTCGGTCACGCCCGCGCTGTAGATCAGCTCGCTGGGCGCAATGCGTGAAATCCAGGCGCCCAGCTCGTCGTGGGAGCATTCGGCCAGATGAATGCGCCCCTGCGTCACCGCCATCCAGGCCAGGCCGCAGCGCTGGCGCCCGGCCGTGTGCAGGGACAGCAAGATCGCCTCGCTCTTGTCCGACAGCAGCTCACTGTCGGTCAGCGTCCCCGGCGTCACCACGCGCACCACCTTGCGCTCCACCGGGCCCTTGGCGGCGCCCACCTCGCCCACCTGCTCGCAGATCGCCACCGACTCGCCCAGCTTGATCAGCCGGCCCAGGTAGTTCTCCAGCGCATGGAAGGGCACGCCCGCCATCGGAATCGGCTGCCCCGCCGTCTGCCCGCGCGTGGTCAGCGTAATGTCCAGCAGCCGCGCCACCTTCTCCGCATCCCCGAAGAACAGCTCGTAGAAATCCCCCATGCGGTAGAAAACCAGCGTGTCGGGGTAGTTGATCTTGATGCCCAGGTACTGCTGCATCATGGGCGTGTGCGCCGACAGATCAGGGGCCGGAGAGGGCTGTGTGCTTTGCGAGAGGTCGCTCATTGGCTTGGGAATCAACAGGTTGCGGCGGCGCGAAGGCGCCGGGCAAGGCCTGCCTGGATGGCGCGGGGCCGCAGGAAGGCGCAAATGTTCTTGTGTCGTGCTGCCCGCCTTGGGCCGTATCCATCGTGTGGGGCGTGGTGGCGGGCAAAGGTCACATTATTGACTACCCGAGGTTGGACGCCGCGCCAAGGGGGCGTAGATCGCGGCACACAAATGCGCTGCGCTCAATCCAAGGGATCATTTCCGCCGTACGTCGTCACAGGGCTCCTTCTGGCAACTGCCTGGCTCCTTGGTACAAGGCGTGCTGCGCATCCGCCAGGGTGATCACTTCATCACCGGTGAGATAGCTCATCAGAACACTGTTGAGTTTCGCGATGCGTGCGCCATAGCAGCGAATCAGCGAGGCGATCTGAATCTGCTCCGGTTCCGTGATCTGATCTCCCAGCGCTGTCACGGCGTGGGCTGCTGCCTCGATGTCGAACGAGCAACGAATGAGCAACTCACTGGCCCGGTGGCCGCTTCCAAGCAACGGCGATGCCGCTGTGACTGGTGATGCTGTATCTGCCTGGCTGCCGAATGTATTGATACCGTTGCCAGCCTCCTTGGCTGCAGCAAAGCTGGCCAGGAAGCGCAGGTCGTCCAAGGAGTTGGGAAGCTCGTTGTAGGCCCCGAACAGCCGGTCTGCAAATTCAAAGGCGTGTTCCAGCAGTCCATGAACAAAGGCTGCTTCACCTGCTGCACTGAGCCGGTTCTGTCGGAATGTGTCGCGAGCGAACTCCAGTTCCGAGCTGATGAGGGCAAGCAGTGAAAGCAGATCCACCCTCACCGGCTCATTTGGACTGGTTGCCGGGCAGCAACCGGGATCAGGAAGCTGGTTGAGCGCTGCAAATGCCCGGCTGAGGTGCGGGCAGGAGTAGCGCTCCTGTGCTCCGTCGTACAGGATGCTTTTCACCGTGTACTTGAGCACTCCTGCTGCGAACAGGACTGCTTGGTGGGCATCGGCGATGCATTGGGCGTGGCGCTGGGGCTCAGGGCGCGCGTGATTTTTCATCGTGGCGCTGAATGTGTGGCCGCACTCGATTCAGCGCCGCTCGGCGGCGGTGTCGGGTTGACCCAGCACGACGCGGCCGTCGTGCTGGGCGCCGTCCCATGCGCGTTCCAGCTCTTCGGTCATCCCCAAGGGAATGCGTTTGGAGTACATCAGGGGCTCGACCGTGGCCGAGCGGTGGCGGGTGTGGTGCGCTGGGGTGGTCATGTAGTATCTGGAGATAGGTTGTTACAAGACGCGGTGGATTTTGCCCAATTTTTTGGGAAAGTCAACAGATTTACCAAAAAAATGGATGAATTTTCCCAAAGGTTGCGTGAGGAGCGCAAACGGCTTGGCCTAAGCCAAGAGGCGTTTGCATCCCTGGGCGGGGTGTCCAAGAACACTCAATCGAACTACGAGACGGGGGCAAATCTGCCTGATGTTGGCTACCTCAACACCATTCGCGGGTTCGGGGTGGACTCCGGCTATGTGCTCACGGGCATACGTACTTTTGACCCCAGCGCGATAGAGCATGCACAGCCCGCTGCCACGCTTGCGGCCCGCCTGGTGCAAGAGCGCAAGCGGCTGGAGCTGACCGTGGGCCAACTGGCCGCCAAGTCGGGAGTGGATCGCCTGGCCCTGCTGAAATTTGAAGAAGGCGAGTTCGCGCCCGATGCCAAGGCACTGCAGCAGCTGCATGCCGTAGGCGTGGATGTTGGCTATGTGCTGCTGTCGCTGCGCGCAGGCGCGGCGGGCGGCGATGTTGGCGTGGCCGGCGCAGTCAGTGCTGACATTGAGGTGCTGATGCAACATTACGGCAAGGCCACCGCAGAAGGCCAAGCTGCCATAAGAACGGTAGCCTCACTGGCAGCACAGGCAGCTCGCGTGTAAGGGACGAACTCAAGCAGTGCGCCCTGGTGGATGACTCCGCCACGCGATCAAATGATCGCTCGGAGGTAAAGAACGGCCCATCATGGCTAAGAACAAGGAGGAGATCGCAGATGTTTAAGCACCAAGTCCGTTCCCTGGGGGTGGGAGTTCAAGTATGAGCAGCTTCCCTGTTCTGAGCGACCATGACTACTTGAATTTTGTAGGTGCCATACGCCATCGTGGAGCCAACGAGTCCACACATGTTGCCGAGGTGCGTTATCCGGTGCAGCGTGCAGGAGTGACCAGTGTGGTCAAGCTCATGCGACCCGACGGTATCGGTTTGTGCAATGAAGCGATTGCTTGGCTTTTTCTACGAGCGATTGGCTTGCCAGTGCCTCAGCATGCTGGAATTCTGATCATGACAGAGAAAAAGGCAAAAGCTGTCTTAGGGCGAAGTGCTGTACCGACTGAGTTGGTGTCAGGCGGCTATGTTCTGGCTTGGGCATCGCAGCAGCTTGCGTTTTCCAGTATTCGTGCGCTCTTTTCGGGATGTGAAGGTGATGCGAAGTGGCTGGACGTGTTGCGGACAGATACTGGCGCCGCAATCGCTGCGTTCGATGAGCTATTTCACAATATTGATCGTAATCTGGGTAATGTGCTTTTCCATGGAAAAGGAAGTTGCATTCCAATTGATCATGAGCAGATTTTTGCAGTTCAAAATTGGATCGCAGGAGAAATCCAACAATTGGCTGGAAACGGGGATTCGCTTCGCGCACTAAATAGGGCGCATACGGGGAAGAAATTGTCTACCTCCGATTGGACACGCGTAAGAGATACTATGGTTGCTTGCTCGCAGCATCATAAGGGGGCGCTGGACGTATGCCGCGTTCAAGTTTTGGAGCTATTGACTACCTTGTTTAAAGGAGCTGGGTCAATTTACGCAAATAGGATTCTGTCATTTGTTGATTTGCGTTGTCAAGATAATTGGATGCAGCAGCGAGTTGGAGCTTTGACATGATTAACCTCAGAGCATTGGCAGAGTCCGTGAGCAGTGAGGCTCCAAATTTTGAAGGTAAATGGCATACCATTGATTTTCAGCCTGAGCTGGATGTGCCTCAAACCTTTGTTATTGGAGTTGCACTGTCTGAAAAGGGTCGACTGGTTGATTTCAGAGTTGCTGAAGATGCTTCACGATTAAAGTGCTTTTACGGTAAGCGATTTAGTAATGAGACTTGGGGTTGGTTGCGCAATGAATTATTGGCGGATTTGAAAGCTAATAAAGGCAATGGCATCGCGAAGTATGAGAGTCCAAGTCCGCAGATAAGCTTTGGCATTGGTCACTATGCAAGCGGAACTGACAGGTTGTCGGTGTTGGCACGTACATTTCAGCGCGTGGTTACGGTTATTCCAAATGAGGTAAAGCCAAGAGTCTACGGAATGGCTCAACAGGACTTGAGAAGTCAGATGGCGGGCTTACTAAAGCAGCGGCTAGGTACGCAGTTTGAGGTGATACATCAAGATGAGGATTGCTATCGTGTGGTAGATGGCTCTACGGTACACACATTTGATGTTAACTATGACAATCTCAAGGTCGCTAGCAGCGTTGTATCTGCCAGTTATGTGAATTTGGCTACGGCTCAATTGAATTTGAGCTCGAGCATGAGCGATTTGCTTATGTTTAACAAGCTCCGGCCAAGAGAGCAATTAGGCCTTGCAATACTTGTTCCTTCCAAAAATACGCTGCCTAGTGCCAGTGTCTATGCTTGGGAAAAATGGTGGGAAAATATGTCTTATAAGCTCAAGGAGTCAGAGCTTATGTTATTGGCTGAAGCAGATCAGCCGGAAATTTTGGCGGAAATTATGCAAGATTGGTACGTGAGTGACATTTGCTAAGAGTGGCTAACACCACCGATCCACGAAGCGTGCACAGATGATCGCCGCTGCCAGTTTCAGCAGCGCTTCGTGGATATCCAGTCGTCTTTCAAAGCAGATTCGCAGCTTGCCAAAGCCTGCAAACCATCCATGGGGTCCGCTCCACCACCCAGCGATGCTTACCCAGTCGCTCGCTACTCTCAACGCCTCGCCTGGCAATGCGGCTGGCGATGCCCCGTTGTCTCAAGTGCGCACGGCAACGCTTGTAGTCATAGTCCTTGTCGGCGTGCAACTTCGATGGTCTTTTGCGGGGGCGCCCTCCCAAGCCTGCAATCGCAGAAATCGCGTCCACGCACCTCTCGAACATCTTGGAGACGTGCCGGTTCGCACCGCTGATCAAGATCACCAGCGGGATGCCTCTGGCATTTACATCGATGTGCCGCTTTGAGCCGAGCTTGCCTCTGTCCGTGGGGTTTGGGCCCGTTTCCTGATCCCCCGGGGGCTTGGCACCGAGGAGCCATCAATGCTGGCTCGGCTCCAATCGATCTGGTCATGTTCACGCAAGCGAGTCAGCATTGCCTGGTGCAACTGCTCCCAGACACCAGCGGCATTCCAGTCGCGCAGGCGCCGCCAGCAAGTTATGCCGCTGCGGTACCCAAGGGATTGGGGAAGGTCTTCCCATGGAATGCTTGTTTGCAGCACGAACAGGATGCCGTTGATGGCGGCTTCATCGCTGGCTGCGAGCTTGCGCGCACCGCCTTTGGTAGAAGGCACGAAGGCTGGGATCAGGGGTCGTAGCTGTCGCCACAGCTCTTTGCTTACGGGTCGTCGTGCCATGAGGACAGCGAGCATAACTACTCTGCGAGGGCCTGTGACGAAGTGGTGTTAGCCACTCTTGCGAGATATCGCTCATTGGCCTGGAAATCAACGGGTTGCACAGCTGCACGAAGGCGCTAGGCAAGACTTGCCTGGACGGCACGGAGCAACCACGAAAGCACAGGCGCGCGCGGCCACGCTCCTACCCCGGTCCCGCCACCACCCACTCCTGCGGAAACTCCATCCCATCATCCTTGGCAATCTTCCTGAGGATATGCAGGCAGGCGCTTTGCAGGTCCTGCACCACGGCCTGCCGGGCGGCGGGGCCGTCCCTTTGCTCCAGCGCATGGATCAGCCGGATGTGCGGATGTTCGGCCGCGCGGGCGTAGGTGCCCCGGTACAGGTAGCGCACGGAGGGGCCGCACTTGAGCCACAGCAGGCCGATGAGGCTGGCCAGCACGGGCTGCTGCGCGGCTTCGATGATGGAGAAGTGGAAGCGCTCGTTGGCGATCAGCGTGGCGTCGTCGTCCACGGCAATGGATTTTTCCAGGTCCTGGTGCAGCCGGGTGAGGGTGTCGATGAAGTCCTGGCCCGGATGGCGGCTGGCGGCGGCTGCGGCGGCGCGGCCTTCCAGTTCGATGCGCAGGGCGATGATTTCCACGTACTGCTCAACGCTGAGCACGGGCACGGTGGCCACGCCGCGGTCGTCCAGGTCCAGGGCGCCTTCGGAGGCCAGGCGCTGTATGGCATCACGCACGGGCGTGGGGCTGATGCCGAACTCTTCGGCCAGGCTGCGGTAGACGAGGCGCTGCGCGGGTTGCAGCTGGCCTCTCACGATGGCGTCGCGGATCTGCAGATAGGTTTTTTCGGCAAGGGTCTGATTGGTTCGGATCTGTGAAAAAACGCTGGACATCGGGCCTCCGCAACTGCTTGGGCGCAATGGTACCTCCCGGGGGATGGTGGGATGGCCGTCACATCCGAGCGTGACTGGTCCACGGGCTAACCCCATGTTTGGTGTTTGATGCATCAAGTACCATGCATCAAAACCCAGGGAGGACACATGCCCGTATCACCATCGAACCGCCGCCAATGGCTTGCCATGGGCACGGCCCTTATCAGCCTTTCTTGCGCGGCGTCCGCTGCATCCACCACCTATCCATCCAAGCCGCTGCGAATTCTGGTGCCCTATGCCGCAGGCGGGGCCTCGGACAACATCGCGCGCCAGATTGCGGCGGCCATCACGGGGCAGACCGGACAGGCCGTGGTGGTGGACAACCGCCCTGGCGGCTCGGGCGTGATCGCCGTGCAGGCCCTGCAGGCCGCACCCGCCGACGGCCATACCTTTGCGGTCTTCGATCCCTCGGTGGCGTCGATGAACCCGTTCCTCTTCAAGAAGCTGGCCTATGACCCGGAGCGTGCGCTGGCGCCGGTATCGGTGCTGGCGCGCAATCCGATCGCGTTGGTGGCCTTGCCTTCGTTTCCCGCAGGCAGTGTCCGGGAGCTGGTGGCCCATGCCAGGTCGCATGGCGACCTGAGCTATGCCTCCACCGGCAATGGCAACGGCACCAACCTCGCCATGGAGATGTTCCTGGCCGGCAGCGCCATCCAGATGGTGCACGTGCCCTACAAGGGCAGTGCCCCGGCCATGCAGGCCCTGTTGGCGGGGCAGGTGCCGGTCTTCATGTCCGACCTGCCCACCGTCGTGCCCTATGCCCGGTCGGGCAAGGTCCGGGTCATCGCCGTCACGGGAGACCGGCGCTCGCCGCATCTGCCCGATGTGCCGACCTTTGCGGAGGCGGGCGCGCGCGGCGTGGAGATCGCCAACCATTTCAGCGCCTTCGTCGCTGGCGGCACGCCGCCCGCTGTGGTGGAGCAGCTCAACGCCGTGCTGCACAAGGCCCTGGCTGATCCCCGGTTGCAGAAGAATTTCTCGGAAATGGCGCTGGAGGTTTCGCCGTCCACCCCGCAGCAATTGCAGGCCATGGTCAGGGACGACTCCGAGAAATACGGTGCCGTGATCAGGCGCCTGAACCTGAGCATCGATTGATGGAGTGAGGCGCACATGACATACACGCTGCAAAAAACAGAACCCTCGCTCCGGGCACTGGCCGACGGCCTGGAGTTTCCCGAAGGCCCGGTGGCCCTGCCCGATGGATCGGTCGTGCTGGTGGAGATCGCCAATGGCTGGCTGACCCGGGTGACGGCCGATGGCACAAGGCGGCAGCTCGTCCACCTGGGCGCAGGCCCGAACGGTGCCGCCATAGGCCCCGGCGGCAAGCTGTTCATCTGCAACAACGGTGGCTTCCAGTGGCACCGCAGTGCGGAGCATGGACTGCGGCCCATAGGCCAGGCCAACGACTATTCAGGCGGGCGCATAGAGGCCGTGGACCTCGCCTCGGGCCAGGTCGAATGCCTGTACACGCAAAGCGGCAGCGGACCATTGAAGGGGCCCAACGACCTGGTCTTCGACCGGCATGGCGGGTTCTGGTTCACCGACCACGGCAAGGTGCGCCCGCGCGAGGTGGACCGGGGCGGCGTCTGCTACGCGCTGGCCGATGGCAGCGCCATCCGCGAGGCCGTCTTCCCGCTGTGGTCGCCCAACGGAATCGGTCTTTCTCCCGATGAGAAGACGCTCTATGTGGCGGAGACCTTCACGGGGCGGCTGTGGGCCTTCGACATCGGCGAGCTCGGGCACATCCTGGCCCGGCCCTGGCCCGATTCGCCCAATGGCGGACGGCTGGTCTGCCGCCTGCCGGGCATGCAGAACATCGACTCCCTGGCCGTGGATGCCGAAGGGAACATCTGCCTTGCCACGCTGGGCGAGGGCGGCATCACCGTGGTCTCGCCAGCCGGGCAGGTGCTGCACCGGGTCGAGTTGCCCGACCCCATGACCACCAACATCTGCTTTGGTGGCAAGGACCTGAAGACGGCTTTTGTCACCCTGTCTTCCACGGGGCGGCTGGTGGCGCTGGACTGGCCGTGTCCTGGATTGCCTTTGAATTTCCTGAATAGATAAGTTCCCCCTGGCTTCCCTTTCCGTATCGCTGGCGATTGTCATGGCGAGGGAGCCGCTACGCCTTTTTTTGTTGAACGGAAACCGCAACCCATGTCGAAACCCCTGAGCAACCCTGGATTGAACAAGCAGGACACCGTAGGCCACCTGGTGGCCCGGGTCCTGAAGCGGCACGGCATCACGCAGTTCTTCGGGCAGAGCCTGCCCAGCATGTTCGTGCTGGCCGCCGAGGAATTGGGCCTGCGCCAGATCGCCTACCGCACCGAGAACGCGGGCGGCTACATGGCCGATGCCCATGCCCGCATGAGCGGCAGGCCGGCCGTGATCACCGCGCAGAACGGGCCGGCCGCAGCGTTGCTGGTGGCGCCGCTGGCCGAGGCGCTGAAGGTCTCCATCCCCATCATCGCGCTCGTGCAGGACGTGGCGCGCGACCAGACCGACAGGAACGCCTTCCAGGATCTGGACCACATGGGCCTGTTCAAGCCCGTGACCAAGTGGGTGCGGCGCGTGGACCAGGCATCGCGCGTGGAGGACTATGTGGAGCAGGCCATCATCGCCGCCTGCAGCGGCCGGCCTGGCCCCGTGGCGCTGATGCTGCCGGCCGACCTGCTCACCGAGCCTGCCCAGCCGTCCGGCGTGCCCCGGCCCGCTGCACTGGCCCGCTTTCCGCTGGACCGCGCCGTGCCCGAACGGCAATTGCTGGAACAGGCAGTAGGCGCGCTGCTCCAGGCCCGTGCGCCGGTCATCGTTGCCGGTGGCGGCGTGCACATCTCGGGTGCCAGCGAGGCACTGAGCGCCTTTGCCGATGCGCTGAGCCTGCCCGTGGCCACCACCAACATGGGCAAGGGTGCCGTGGCCGAGACGCATGAGCTGTCGCTGGGCGTGGTCGCCAACTGCCTGGGCCCCAACGGCTCGGGCCGCTACCTGAAGGATTTCGTGGCCGGGGCCGACGTGGTGTTCCTGATCGGCAACCGCACCAACCAGAACGGCACGGACAGCTGGACGCTGTACCCGCGCGATGCGCAATTCATCCACCTCGATATCGACGGCCAGGAGATAGGGCGCAACTACGACGCCATGCGCCTGGTGGGCGATGCACGGCTGGCGCTGCAGGCCATGCTGGACATCGCCGGGCCGCTGGATCTGTCGGCCCGTACCGGCCAGCGCGCTGCCTTGGCCGCATGCATTGCCGAGGGCAGGGAAAGGCACCGGCAGGAATCAGCCGAAGTGCGCCTGTCCAACGCCGCACCCATCCGGCCCGAACGCATCATGCATGAGCTCGACGCCCTGCTGACCGCCGAGGACACCGTGGTGGCCGATGCCAGCTACTCCACGCTGTGGGTCACCAACTACCTGACCGCGCGCCGGGCCGGCCAGCGCTTCCTCACGCCGCGCGGCCTGGCGGGCCTGGGCTGGGGCATGCCCATGGCCATGGGCGCGCGCCTGGCGCAGGACGGCGGCCAGGTGTTCTGCCTGGTGGGCGACGGCGGCTTCGGCCATGTGTGGTCGGAGATGGAGACCTGCAGGCGCATGGGCATCAAGGTCATCACCGTCCTCATCAACAACGGCATCCTGGGCTACCAGAAGCATGCCGAGCACGTGAAGTTCGGCGAGCACACCTCGGCCGTGAACTTCAGCGGCGTGGACCACGCGGCCATCGCACGGGCCTGCGGCATCCACGGCGTGCGCGTGGAATCGGCCGATGCCATCGCCCCCGCGCTGCGCGCCGCCATGGCCGCCGAAGAGGCCACGCTGATCGAGGTCATGTGCACCGAAGACGCCTTTCCCCCCATCACCTTCTACACGCCGGAGAGCCACTGATGAGCGCGCCTGAGAACTTCCCCATCCGCACGGCCCTGGTGACCGGCGCCGCACGCGGCATTGGCCTGGCCACCGCCATCGAACTGCTGCGCGACGGCCGCCGCGTGGTGCTGGCTGACCTGGCCGCGCCCGACCTGGATCTGGTTCCGCAGGAACTGCGTGCCCGGGCCAGCGCCGTGGTGCTCGATGTCTGCGACGAGGCAGCCCGCCAGCGCGTGGTCGCGGACATGGTGCAGCGCCACGGCGGCGTGGACATCCTGGTCAACAACGCCGGCATCAGCCTCAAGAACGCCAGCGGCCAGTCCAACGGCATCCTCGAAGTGGGGCTGGGCGAGGTGCAGCAGATCCTGGACGTCAACCTGCTGTCCATGCTGCGCCTGTGCCAGCTGGCGCTGCCGGGCATGAAGCAGCGGGGCTGGGGGCGCATCGTCAACGTGTCCTCGCTGGCCGGGCGCGGCAAGTCCATCGTGGCCGGCCCCGCCTACATGCTGAGCAAGTCCGCCGTGCTGGGCCTGAGCCGCTCCATCGCCTCGGAGATGGGCCAGTACGGCATCACCACCAACTGCGTGGCGCCGGGCCGCATCCTGACGCCGATGGCGCAGCAGGCCGGCGACGAGGTCAACCGCCGCTATGCCGAGCAGATCCCCGTGCGGCGCCTGGGCGAGGCGGCCGAGGTCGGTGCCGCCATCCGCTACCTGTGCAGCGAGTCCGCAGGCTTCACCAATGGCGCCGTGATCGACGTCAACGGCGGCTTCTTCATGAATTGAAGATGGACGGCACCCCCTGAGCGGCTGCGCCGCTTCCCCCTCTTGCTTCGCAGGGGCGGCACCCTCGGTACGGGGCGGCCCTTCCTCGGTGCCCCCACTTCCAGGGCGTGCCTGTTTCCCGGTCAGTGGGTAGTGCGCAGCACCGTGAAAGCACGACTTCCAAAGACGACAGAACCCAAGATCGCAACGAGAGACAACCATGCATGCATATCCATCACCCGCATCTCGCAGATGCCTGCTTTCGGCCTTCTGCGCGGCAGCGCTGGCGGCCGCAGCCGGCGCCCCGGCGCTGGCCCAGGGCACGGACGCGTTTCCCGAGCGGGAACTGACCCTGATCATCAACTACGGCGCAGGCGGCAATACCGACGTGGCCTCGCGCGCCATCGGCAATGCCATGGAGGGCCTGCTCAAGAAGCCCGTGGTGCCCAACAACCGCGCGGGGGCGCAGGGCACGCTGGGCGTCTCGTCGCTGGCCCGGCAAAAGCCCGACGGCTATACGCTGGGCGTGGTGACGTTTTCGACCATCGCCATCACGCCCCACCTCATGAAGGTGGACTACAAGGTCGATGACTTCGACTTCATCGCAGGCGTGGCCCGCTACCGCTATGGCGTGGCCGTGCGCGCAGACTCGCCCTACAAGACCATGGCCGACCTGGTGGCCGCGTCCCGCCAGGGCAAGGGCATCTTCTTCGGCGCGCCGTCCGCGCCCAACAACCTGGCCATGTACGAGCTGGGGCGCAAGACGGGCGGCAGGTTCGAGGAGATCAACTACAAGTCCGGCGCCGAGACCGTGGCCGGCCTGATCGGCGGTCAGGTGGACGTCATCGTGCAGAACCCTTCGGACATCGTCCAGCACGTCAAGGCCGGAAAAATGCGCCTGCTGGCCAGCGCCAGCCCCATGCGCTGGAAGGAGTTGCCCGAGGTGCCCACGCTCAGGGAGCAGGGCTACGACGTGGAGATCGACTCCTGGATCGGCCTGGCCTACCCCAAGGGCGTACCCCCGGCCCTGCGCGACAGGCTGGAGCGCGTCGCCATGGCAGCTGCCGAGGGCCCCCAGGTGGCGCGCATCTTCGAGTCAGCCGGCGTGGACCCGGCGCCGCTCACTGGCGCCGAATACCGCAGAAAGCTGGTCCAGGGCCATGAGTCCATGGGCGCGGCCATCAAGGCGGCGAATCTGCCGCGCATGAACTGAGGGCGGTCCGGCTGCCTGCCAGCCTTGATGCACGGGTACTGCTGCAGCATGTGCCGAAAGATCATGAAGGGCCGCTCGTCGGCTGGGGAGGACCCGTGCCCGTGCCAGTGCCCGCGCCCGCGTGCGCTTTGCTAGATGCTGCCCTGGTCGACCCGCCGCGACAGCGCCTCGGCGCTCTCCCTGCGTTCGCTGTACCGGTCTACCAGGTAGCCGGTGCAGTCGCGCGTCAGCAGGGTGAACTTGACCAGTTCCTCCATCACGTCCACCACGCGCTCGTAGTAGGGCGAGGGCTTCATGCGGCCTGCGTCGTCGAACTCCTGGTAGGCCTTGGCCACCGACGACTGGTTGGGGATGGTGAGCATGCGCATCCAGCGGCCCAGCACGCGCATCTGGTTGACGGCGTTGAAGGATTGCGAGCCGCCCGAGACCTGCATCACGGCCAGGGTCTTGCCCTGGGTGGGACGCACGGCGCCGAAGGACAGGGGAATCCAGTCGATCTGGGCCTTGAGGATGCTGGTCATGGCGCCGTGGCGTTCAGGCGAGGTCCACACCATGCCTTCGGCCCAGCGGGCCAGCCCGTGCAGTTCGCGGACCTTGGGGTCGCTGTCGGGCGCCGCATCGGGAAGGGGCAGGCCGTGCGGATCGAAGATGCGGGGTTCGGCGCCCATGTGGCGCAGCAGCCGGGCAGCTTCTTCGGTGAGCAGGCGGCTGTAGGAGCGCTCGCGCACCGAGCCATACAGCAGCAGGATGCGGGGCGCGTGCGTGGCCCGTGCCTGCGGCAGCAGCCGCTGCAGGCTGGGGGCGTCAAACGATTGCGGGTCCAGGTTCGGCAGCTCAGTGATTGGCAACACGTTGTCCTTTCGCGTCGATGACGGCCTGGCCGTCTTCCTTGGAGAAAGCCCCTTGCTGTGCGCCAGGCAGGATGTCCAGCACGGTCTCGGACGGACGGCACAGGCGCGTGCCCAGCGGCGTCACCACGATGGGGCGGTTGATGAGGATGGGGTGCTGGAGCATGAAGTCGATCAGCTGGGCATCGGTCCATGACGGCTCGCCCAGGCCCAGTTCGTCGAAGGGCGTGCCCTTTTGCCGCAGGACATCGCGCACGGGCAGGGCCAGGGCTACAAGCAACTGCTGCAGCGTGGCGCGGTCGGGCGGTGTCTTCAGGTACTCGATGACGGTGGGCTCTTCGCCGCTGTTGCGGATCAGGGCCAGCACGTTGCGGGACGTGCCGCAGGCCGGGTTGTGATAGATGGTGATGGTGCTCATGGCGGTCTCCGTAACCGTGTGGGTGTCAGGCGGCGGCGCCGCAGGCGGGCGCATCGGCCACAGCGCAGGGGGCGCCCTGGCAGCAGTTTTCGGTGAGATAGGCGAGCAGGTCGTTCATGGCGGCAAAGGCCGCCCGGTACAGCACATTGCGGCCCTGGCGCTCCTGGCTCACCAGTTGCGCATGGGACAGCTCCTTCAGATGAAACGACAGCGCATTGGGCGCGATGCACAGCTGCTCGGCCAGCGCGCTGGGCGTCAGGCCCTCGGGGCCGGCAACGACCAGTGCGCGGAACACGCGCAGCCGCGCTTCATGCGCGAGGGCGGAAAGGGAGCGGATGGCTTGGGTTTCCTGCATATGTCAATGATACAAGAAATGTTGAAATATTGAATTGATTGAGCGCATTCCCGCCGGCCCTGCGCCGAAGGGCGCGCAGGGCATCTCAGCGCGGCGCCAGGAACAGCTCCATGCGCTGCAGCTCCTCATCCAGCGCACTGCGAAAGGTGGCATCGCCGGGCGCCGCGCCGGCCACATAGCCGAATGACGGCTCCAGCCGGCCGTCGCGCGCCTGCAGGTTGGCCCAGCCGATTACATGGCCCTGCCAGAGCATGGGCAGGGCGTAGTAGCCGAGCTGGCGCCGGGCCGGTGGCGTATAGGCCTCGAACTTGTAGGTCCAGCCCCAGAGCAGCGTGAAGCGGCGCCGGTCCCAGACCACGGGATCGAAGGGCGCGAGCAGGCGCAGCCGCTCGTCGAAGGCATGGCGGCGCGAGCGTGGGTTCTCGTCGGCGGGCCAGTACCAGGTGGTTCCGTCTATGCGGCAACTGGCCAGCTGCTCGCGCGCCAGCTGCAGCGCTGCCTGGGTCTGTTGCGCCAGATGGGGGGCGCCGTAGCCCAGCAGGCGCACCAGGTAGGTCAGGCTGGGGGCCGGCAGCGGTGCGTACTTGCGCACCACCAGGTCGATCAGCGCGGCGGCGCGCCGGGCGCTGGCGGCGGGGCTGTCGTCGGCCGGCGGGTGGGCGATGGCCTCGTAGACGCGCGTGCCGCTGTCGCGGCGCTTGACGCGCAGCAGGCCGCGGTAGTGCATGCCGTCGAGCAACTGCGTGCTGGCGCTGCCCGAGCCGCCCCAGTAGTTCTTCACGCTTCCGTGCGAGAAATGCTGCTCCACCTCGCGCGGATGCGCGGCGCCGCGCTCGCGCACAAACGCCAGCACCTCGGCGGCCTTGCGCTGCGTCTCGGCATCCCAGGCCTTGCGGGCCTGGCGCGGGTGCATCAGCGCCAGGTGCTCACTGGGCAGAAAGCCGTAGTTGACCAGGCAGTCCTCGTCGATCGGCAGGCGCGCGTAGCGGCGTTCCAGGTCGCCGGCGCGGTAGTCCTTGACGCGGTGGCGCAGCGTCAGGTCCTGCGCCCGGGCCGGCGCGCGGATCGGGTCTGCCTGCACAAAACCCAGGCGCTGTATGGCCGCAGGCAGGGTGGTCGGCGTGAACAGGGTACGCGCCACGGCATGGCGGCGCAGGTCGTCAAGGCTCGGTTCGGTGGGCATGGCTTGATTGGAGCACGGCAGGGCCGCCGGGCGGGCCGGTCTCCGTGCCCCGCCGTACTTCCTGATCCTGCCGTGCCGCTCAGGCCTTCCTGGCGCGCCTGCGCCGCCACAGCGCGCGCAGCACCCAGCCCAGCGGCAGCAGCACCAGCACCAGCCAGGGCAGCACGGCCGCCACGAAGGTGATCAGGGCTGCCATGCTCTCGCCCAGCACATGGCCGGCATCGCGCAGCGCGCGGCCTATGGGGCTGTAGCTGGTGCCGCCCTGCACCAGGGCGCGGGTGGGCGTGAACTGGATCTGTATGTGCTGCTTGCTGGTCTGCTGCTCCAGCACCTTGCGCTGGGCGGTCATGGCGTCCAGCTCGGCCTGCGTGTCCGACAGCGTGCGCTGTATCTCCAGCAGGTCGGACATGGTGCGCTTGGTCGTGGTGTCGCGCAGCATCAGGCGCAGGCTGTCGCGGAACTCGGTGCGGTTCCTGATGCGCGCCTCCACGTCGATCACCTCGGCCGTCTTGTCCTCGCTGATGGTGTTCTGCGACACGATGGTGGCCACGCCGGCCAGCGTGCCCAGCAGCCGCTGCACATCGGCCGGCGCCACGCGCATCTCCAGCATGGCGTTGCCGGGCTGCTGGGGCGTCTCGCGCAGAAGGGATGCCGACAGCAGCTCGCAGCGCAGCGTGGCACACAGGTCGCGCACCTGGCCCCAGGCATCGGCCAGCTGCGCCTGCGGCACTTCCACGTTCAGCTCCTGGCGCACGGCCAGGAAGCGCTGGGCCATCTCGTCCTGCGCCGATGTCTCTGGTGCGGCTGCTGCCGCATCCTCGGCCTGCACGGTGGCGGCACGGCCTTGCTTCATGCCGGCGCCGCCCGCCATGGGCGCGGGGGCGGGCGCAGATTCCAGGGCTGCCGTGTCATGCCGCTGGTTGCAGCCCGCAAGGGCCAGCGTGGCAGCCAGTGCCAGCACGGCCGGCAAGGCCATGCGGGAGGGCAGAGTGGAAGGCCGGGGATGCGTCATGAATTTCCTCTTGAAAACAGGCAAGAACAGGCCGCTGTCAGGACTCAAAGCTCAAGGCTCAGGGCTTGCCGCCGGGGCCGAACATGGAGTCCACCTCGGACTGCAGCTCGAAGATGTCGGACACGGTGTAGAGCCAGTCGCCCTTTTGCAGATGGCCGGGGTCCGGCGGCGTCTCCACGCAGGCCTTGACCAGGGTGAACTGGCCGGCCGGGTCGGGCAGGAACTTCAGGCCCGATATGGAAAACCGCGCCACCCGTCCCACGCCATCGTTGTAGCGCCGGCCCCGGGCGCGCACGTCGGCCAGCTCCGCCATCTGCGGCACGTGGTCGAACACCGCGTCGTAGAACTCGACGATGGGGCTCTGGTTGGTCCGGGCGCAGCCGTGCACGTACAGGGCGTGGAAGCGCCCGTCCAGCTCCATGGCCACCACGTCGGCCGCGCGGTAGAAGGTCAGGCTGTCGGGCAGGCCCGGCGAGCGTTTGGGCGGCGCGGGCGGCGTGTCCAGGAAGTCCTGGCGAATCTGCGCCGACTTGCGAAAGAAATCATCGCTGAGCGCCACCTCGGCATTGAGCACATCGATGGCCGTGCGCGCAGCCGCGTTCAGGCCCGCGTCGGCCAGGCCGTTCCTGTGCAGCACGATCGCCAGGGCCAGCGCCGTCTTGTGCCGGTACAGCGCCGTTGCCTTGGCGTCACCGGCCTGCAGCACGCAGCTCCAGCGCCGCAGCAGGGGCGGCAGCGCATGGCCGCCGTAGTTGGCCGCAATAGCGGCATCGTGCCGGCCCAGCGCAAACGTGCGTGCCATCACGCGCGCCACGTCTTCCTCCAGGGTCTGCACAAGAGTGTCGGCGGCCAGCTTGGACAGCGCCTGGGTATGGGTCATGGCCATGGCGTCACTGGCTCCAGTTCGATGGCAGGTTCCTGAAATCCGGCCGGCGGTGGCCGCCGGTGCTGCGTTGTTCGTTGCGGTGCTCGATGCAGTGTTCGATGCAGTGTTCGATGCTCAGGTCATGGGCTTGCATGGGTCTGTCGCAGGCGCCGTCGCGCCGGGGCCGTTGGAACGCCGGCCAGTGTGCCCCAAGCCGGGCCGCAGGCGGGGCGTGGGCGCCATCGGGTCTGTATCGATCCGCTACTGGCGCGGGCTGCCGCCCTGACGTCTTGCCGTCACATGAACCGGCAAGACTCGTCATTTCTTTTTCATGCGGTTCATGTCAAAAGGGGGCGCCGCCAGCCCCGGGGAGATGCAAGATGTTCTGGGACAAGAAGCTCAGGCGCTGGGCCGAGGCTGTGCGCGCGCGGGCCGATCTGCCGGCGCGGCTGGTGCTGTGGAATGGCGAGCAGTTCGACTTCGGCCGCTTCGAGCAGCCGCGCGTCACGCTCACCGTGCGCAGCGCCTCGGCCCTGCCGCTGCTGCTGGACCCCAGCCTGGACCACCTGGGCCAGGCCTATGTGAAGGGCCAGATCGATATCGACGGCCGCTTGCCCGACATCATCGACTTCGGCTATGCGCTGGCGCGCCGCATGTCCAAGACCCAGGGCGCGGGCAAGGGTCCGGGGCGGCTGGCGCTTGCGGCGCGCGCGGCCAGGCGCTTTCGGCACAGCCGCAGCACGGACCGCGAATCCATCCAGTACCACTACGACGTGTCCGATGACTTCTACCGCCTCTGGCTGGACGAGGGCATGGTCTATTCCTGCGCCTACTTCGAGAACGGCGACGAGGACCTGGCCACCGCCCAGCGCAAGAAGCTGGACCACATCCTCACCAAGATCCGCCTGCAGCCCGGCCAGCGCCTGCTGGACATAGGCTGCGGCTGGGGCGCCCTGGTGCTGCGCGCGGCCCAGCACTTTGGCGCGCACTGCGTGGGCGTGACGCTGTCGCGCAACCAGTTCGAAGCGGCCACCGAGCGCGTGCGCGCCGCAGGCCTGGCCGACCGCATCGAGATCCGCCTTCAGGACTACCGCGACGTGCAGGGGCGCTTTGACCGCATCACCAGCGTCGGCATGTTCGAGCATGTGGGCCGCCGCAACCTGCCCATGTACTTTGCGCACATGCGCGAGCTGCTGGTCGATGACGGCCTGGCGCTGAACCACGGCATCACCTCCACCGATGCCGACGTGGGCGCCACGGCCCTGGGCGGTGGCGCGTTCATCGACCGCTATGTGTTTCCTGATGGCGAGCTGCCGCACCTGAGCCTGGCGCTGGAGGCCATGCAGCGTGGGGGGCTGGAGGTGCTGGATGTGGAGGGGTTGCGGCGTCATTACGTGCGCACGTTGCAGTTGTGGCTGGAGCGGTTTGAGGCTTGTGTGCCGGAGATTCGGGCGTTGGTGGAGGAGGAGAGGTTTCGGATTTGGAGGGTGTATCTGGCGGGGTGTGCTTATGCGTTTGAGCATGACGATGTGTCTATTTTTCAGGTTGTTTGTCGGAGGGCGGGGCAGGGGGCTGCTTCGTTGCCTTGGTCTAGGCGGTATATGTACGAGCGGACCTTGTCGTGAGGCTTGTCTTGTTCGTCTGGCGTGACGCGGGTTTGGCTTTTTTACCCTGCCGGGTGGTGTTTTTTCGAGGCCGGGTCTCGGCCCGGCGGCCGACCTACTTTCCTTTGTTTCGCCAAAGGAAAGTAGGCAAAGCAAAGGCGACCCGAATGCCCGCGACCCCTTCGCTGCGCTGCGGGGCAACCTGCGTCGGGCCGCCTGCGGGGTTCGCCGTGAAACTCACTTCGCGCTGCGCGCTCCGTTCAGACAATCACGGCGAGTCAGATGACGAAGCAGTCCTGTCCTGCGGCAGGACTGCAACCCCGCAGGCGGCCCGACGCAGGCGCGGGCATACGGGAGGGGGGAGCGGAGCGGACTGCCCCGGGGCAGGAACCGCTGGGCGCGGCTGATTGTTCTGGTTTTCTGGATGATCCATCCCGGCTGCGCGGGTTTATCGCGGGGGGCTGGCTGCCTAAGCTGGGTGCTTCATCCAAGCACAAGGAGCGTTTCCATGGCAGACCATTCCATTCGCGGCAAGGTGGCGCTGATTGCAGGCGGCGCCAAGAATCTGGGCGGGCTGATTGCCCGTGATCTGGCGGGGCACGGCGCGCGGGCCGTGGTGGTGCACTACAACAGCGAGTCTTCACGGGCCGAGGCGGAGACCACGGTGGCCGCAGTGCGTGCGCTGGGGGCCGAGGCCGTGGCGCTGCAGGGTGACCTGACGCGCGCTGGCGCTGTGGAGCGGCTTTTTGCAGAGGCTGTGGACGCCGTGGGCCGGCCGGACATTGCCATCAACACGGTGGGCAAGGTGCTCAAGAAGCCGCTGATGGAGATCAGTGAGGCGGAGTACGACGAGATGGCCGCCGTCAACGGCAAGTCGGCGTTTTTCTTCCTCAAGGAGGCGGGGCGCCATGTCAACGACCACGGCAAGATCGTGACCCTGGTGACCTCGCTGCTGGGCGCGTTCACGCCGTTCTATTCCTCCTACGCGGGCACCAAGGCGCCGGTGGAGCATTTCACGCGGGCGGCGGCCAAGGAGTTCGGGGCGCGGGGCATTTCGGTCACGGCCGTGGGGCCGGGGCCCATGGACACGCCGTTCTTCTACGGCCAGGAAGGCGCGGACGCCGTGGCCTATCACAAGAGCGCGGCGGCGCTGTCGCCGTTCTCGCCTTCGGGGCTGACGCATATCGAAGACGTGGTGCCCTTCATCCGCCACCTGGTCAGCGACGGCTGGTGGATCACCGGGCAGACCATCCTGATCAACGGCGGCTACACCACCAAGTAGGAGCACCAGGTAGGAGCACCCAGTAGGCCGGTCCCGGCCGGGACTATGCTGCACGCCATGGACCGACTCGACCGATACCGGATCTTCATGCAGGTGGCCGAGATGGGCAGCTTCATCAAGGCCGCCCATGCGCTGGACCTGCCACGCGCCACGGTGTCCGCCGCCGTGCAGCAGCTGGAGGAGCAGGTGGGCGCAAGGCTCCTGCACCGCACCACGCGCCAGGTCAGCCTGACGGCCGATGGTGCCCAGTTACTGGAGCGTGTGCGCCCGCTGCTGTCAGAGGCCGAGGACGTGGAGCAGATGTTCCAGGCCCGCACGCGCCAGGCCACGGGCCGGCTGCATGTGGACGTGCCCAGCCGCATCGCGCGCCGCCTGCTGGCGCCTGCGCTGCCGGGGCTCATGCGCCGCCACCCGGGGCTGCAACTGGTGCTGGGTTCGTCAGACCGCGCCATCGACCTGGTGCAGGAAGGCGTGGACTGCGCCGTGCGCGTGGGCACCTTGCATGACAGCAGCCTGGTCGTGCGCCCGCTGGGCTGCATTGCCCTCATCAACTGCGCCAGCCCCGCCTACCTGCGCGAGCACGGCCTGCCCGAGCAGCCGCGGGACCTGCTGCACGGCCACTGGAGCGTGGGCTATGCCTCGCCGCGCACGGGGCGGGAACTGCCCTGGGAATGGAGTGGGGCGAGCGATGTGGATGGGGTGAATGGGGTAGATGGGCCGCAGACCCTGGCGGTGCCCAGCCGCGTGGTCACCAACAACGCAGAAAGCTACATCGCCTGCTGCCGCGCCGGCCTGGGGCTGATCCAGATCCCGCGCTATGACGTGCAGCACCTGCTGGACACGGGGGAGCTGGTGGAAGTGCTGCCTGCCCACCGCGCAGCGCCCATGCCCGTGGCGCTGCTGTACCCGCACCGCCGCCAGCGCTCGCGCCGGCTGGCGGTTTTCATCGACTGGTTCGAGGCGCTGATGCGGCCGAACCTGGAGCCGTAGACGCAACCTCGGTCGTCCCAGTCGCTCCAGCCGCCCCGGCCGCAGGGTGGGGCTGGGCCCCGTCGTCGTCATGAATGGGCCGGTAGCCGGGCCCGAAGGACACGTCGCCCAGCCGCCAGCCCTCGCGCCGGCGAAACGCCCCCCAGAACCGCTTGAGCGTATGCCACTGCATGGCCACCAGCCCGCGCTCGTTGTCGGCATCCACCTCGGGGTCGCTCACGCCCGTGGGACGCACGGGCTCGTCGGTGTACAGCGCGGTGCCAAACAGCATGTCCCACCAGGGCAGCACCTGCCCAAAATTGCAGTTGTGGCGCGTGGGCCGTTCAGGGTCGCGCAGCATGTGGTGGTGGCGGTGGAACAGCGGGCCCACCAGCACGCGCTCACCCACGCGGCCCAGCCAGCCCAGGCGCAGCCGCACATTGGCATGCGAGAAGTTCTGCACCAGCTCGCTCAGCAGTCCCAGCAGCGCAAACTCCGAAGGCTCCACCCCCATCGCCAGCCCCACCGTGGCCAGGATGAAGGACTGCAGCATGCCGTCCAGGTAGTGGCTGCGGTCATTGCTCCAGCAGCTCATCTGCCGCTGGCTGTGGTGCATGCTGTGCATGGCCCACCACCAGGGAATCACATGCTGGGCGCGGTGCATCCAGTAATACACCAGGTCGTAGACCACGTAGTACACCAGGAACAGCGCCACCGGATGGTCCGCAAACCACGGCACCCAGTGCTTGAGCCCCGTGGCCTCCTCGGCCGCAGGCCCGCCGCCCAGCATGCTGGCAAACGGCATCAGCACCAGAAAACTGAACAGCGGAAACAGCCCCAGCAGCATCAGCAGCGTGTAGTTGCGGTCCACCGTGGTCAGCCGCCGGTCGCTCCAGCGCTCGGCCGGAAACAGGCTCTCCAGCGGCCGCATCACGCCTGCGATCAGGAACAACTGCAGCCCGGCAATCAGCACCGCCTCGGCAATCTCACGCGGATCGCCGGCCGCCTGGGCGATGTCCAGCCAGTGAACGGTGGGGGTTACGGCGTGGGTGGCGAGCCAGGTGATGGCTGCCTGCCACAGCTCGGTCAGTGAAGTCATGTCTTGTGCCTGCAAGAAGGGCCGGGGGAGGGCTGGGGGTTGCGGGCGGGATTATGGGGTGGGGATGTGGAGGGAGTGTGTGGGGGAGACAGAGGGGCCTGCAATCGACCGGTTGAATTCACACGCAGTTGCGGCCAATCAGGCTCCCAAGATGAATGACTGCTCGATGCCTAGGAGCAGCCATTTCGTGAAATGATGAAGTAATTGTCCGAGGTCTGAAACCGTCTAGGAAAATCTGATCAATTCAAATATCCGAGAGTTGCCCCACATCTATGGCCTCGGCATTCGAGATGTTCCCCGCATTGAGGAAGATCTGCCGTGAGTCAGCTCCTGATGCGCACCTGACCGCGTAGTTCAATGGGGATCAGCATCTTGTACTTATTCATGATGGACTGATAAATTGGTTGACCCATTTCGCTGGCGACCGTGACGATTAGTACATAGGGCAGTGATGGAGCTTCATCATTCTTCACCGGCAGTCCATCCTCGCGCGCACCATGCTTCACGTCAAAGCAACTATCTAGCAGCAAGGATGCATCTACTGTTTCAGTTGCATGCATCATCGTTTCCCACTTGCTGCCATGCTTGCGTAGGTTCTGCTCGTAGTCCGATGATTTGCCAAAAAATTGCATTGATGCTCCTTCGCTCTTTGGCTTGAAGGTTACACTGAGTCCATGCTGTGTGTAATTGACAGGATTGGCCGCTTCCACAGGGCATGCGAAGCAAAAGGTTGCGGTGATTGTGATCTTGGTGCCCATAGCAACAGGCGGAATTGGCAGTTGCATGCGCATCGTTTCGCCAGCAGGAATAAATCCTTGATAAAGCACGCTGACCTGGTTATCGCCATAGGTTAGAAGATTTTCGTGATTTTCTGGGAACTGCCCCCATCCAACCTCTGATCGCAAATCCTTCTGGGCGTGGTCTGCGTTGTGCACCATCAGTGCGCGCATTGCAGTTGCAGATAGTGGAGTCTTGCTCAAGGCCATTGCCGCTGCTGCGGTGCGGAGCGCGAGAGGTGATGCATAGCTGGTGCCATACAAGCTAGTCAGTCCACCGGCCATAGGGCTGAAAAGAACCAATGGTGTGCCTACTGTTCCGCCGAATGCCAATCCATCAGGTTTGACAACACCAGGAGAACGACCTGGTCCGTATCCACTAAACGGGGCACGGGCGATAAAAAAGTCCTGTGAATTGGCTGCACCTACTGTCAGAGCGTTTACTGCATCACCTGGCGGCTGCAAGCGGCCCATCTCACCTTTTTGGTGACCATTATTTCCTGTTGCCACCGCCATCAATGTTTTTCCAGAAGCTAAGTGCTTGTCCAACATCACGGTCCAGGCATGCGGATGATCATCATCCATAGGAAAATCAGGGCCTAATGACAGGTTGGCGCAGTCAATATCGTTACTAGCCAAGGCGTCGTCAATGCGACGCATGCAGTCATAGAGGTCAAAGTCTCCATTATCAGCGCTCCCGAGAACGCGGTAATGCGTCACATTGAAAAAGGGGCGAGGCAGTTGGGTTGTTTCATGATTTAGTGCACCAAATAGCAATGCAGAGGTCACTGTTGTGCCATGCGCCAAAAATCCTGCATCTGTTTCGTGCAGTGCTTCAGGGATAACCTCATTGGTCCACTTGGAAAAATCCGAGACTCCCAAGCCACCATCGAATACAGCCACCTTCAAGTCAGGATTCTGGGCTCCTTCTGTTGGCAGTGTAGGTTGCTCTGTTGTCAAGTGTTGTTTGAGGGGTGGGCGGTGCATTCGCAGAGCTGGTAGTCGGCGTATTGCCCGCAAGGCAGTAAATGCAGCAAATTCCTCTAGTTTGCTGCGTTGTGCTATGCCAGGCATAAAGATCAGTCCAGGTGCTGCTAACAATTTGTCTCGAGCCAGTTTCGTTCCGCAAGCACTAGCATGTTTTTCCAAAGCATCAAGTAGAGCTTCGTCGGCAGTTTCTTCGGCGTGGACCAAAATTTCAATGGGGACTAACTCCTCCTGCCCGTCCATTTTTAGTAGGCGCTCCTGCGGGGAGAGAAAGCGAATGCCCTCAATCTTTCGCAGATCCTTGTCTTGCTCTTTGGTGATCTTTGCCGCCCAAAGCAGTCCCAACAAGTTATCAAAGGCTCGACGGTCTCCACATACGTAAAGGTCGGCGGTGAATTGATCTCCATCTGGTGGTTTCTTGCGAGCATCCTTTTTGGGTTTTACCCATGCGGATTTGCTACCTAGCACTCGTAGGCCTGCCTTCTCAAATGCTTTGTGTGGCATCTTCCATTTAGAAAGAAAAGCAGGATGAATGGTGAAAACAGCGGTCGCTTTACCTGCGGGTTTCGCGGTTGTAGGGAGCTTGTCAATCTGCTCAGCAATGTCACGCAAGGCGGGCGACAGATGGCTGCGTGCTTCGTCCAAGGTGTAAGGCAGCACAGTTTTATCTACGACCACCATGTCTGGCCTGGGAAGTAATCCTGTAAGCACCGTGCCATTGCCAATGAGCAGATTCGTCTTAGCCATTCAAACCCTCCTTGATCTTTTCGATCGAACGCCTAACCGTGGTATGAGAAACATCCAGCTCATCTGCGATCTCTCGTAAGGTAAAGCCTTGTTTGTGTTTGATAAATCTCTCTAAATCTCTCTGATCGCGCAGCTGCTTAGTCGAAGGCTCTTGGCTTTCCAAGTGACGTAACAACATATTGCACAGTTCGTAATGAAACTCAGTGTTATTAAGTAGAGCACTTTTGTGCGCAGAATTAATCGTTCGGTTGAGAGTTGCGAGAGTTCTGCCTTCGCCCTGTTGGGCAATAACTTGGGCTAACTCAGGATCAACACCCCCAGCAACCAGTAGCGCTGTGCGCTGTTTATGGTTCGGTAGATCAAACTGTAAAGTCACATCAAATCGGCGCCAAACTGCAGGATCAAGTAAATCGCTATGGTTGGTTGCGGCAACCAGCAAGGATGTGGGCTGCCAATCATCAATCGTTTGCAAGATCACCGTTACCAAGCGCTTGAGTTCGCCCACGTCGCTGTCATCATCGCGGCGCTTGGCGATCGCGTCGAACTCATCAAGAAGCAATACACATGGCTGCTCTTGCGCATGCGACAGCACAGCGCGCACATTGGCGCCTGTTTTACCAAGATAGCTACTCATCACGCTAGCCAGGTCCAGCGTCAGCAGTGGCAAGCCCAACTTGTATGCCAACCAGCCTGCAGTCATTGTTTTTCCAACACCAGGTGGGCCGCTTAGTAACACGGATCTCACTGGCGTGAAGCCCGCAGCCATCAAACGGTCGGCAGATTGATGTTCACGAAGCAATTGATCTACTTGCTCTTTGAGCTTTGCAGTCAGCATGGGCTCTGTGCGCAGCATGTCCGCTGGGTCTGTGCGGACAAGGGGGAGCTTAGAGTCAGCGTCGACAGGGGCTGCTAGTTGAGGCTGAGCACGGCGCAAAGCGTGCTGAGCATTGCCTGCAACCAGAGGAGCAATAGCGCTGGCCAGGGACTCATCAGAAGGACGTACCAAGCTGGCGAAGCGGCGGGTGCGCATTTCAAGAGCGGCACCGCCGACCTTGATGGCGTCTTGCAGCAGTTTGAGTAGTTCTTCTTGGGCTTTAGGGTTCACGGTCTACCTCGTGGCAATGTATGCCGGGTTCTGGAACGCATTCTATAGGATGGTTTGAGAAAAATGTTCCAAGTCGAGGTTTTTTGATGATTTTATTTTGTAAGTTGTTGATTTATAAGTTTAATTTTTTCTGTCTCCTTGTTATTTTTGGAACATTTGCGTGGTTGAAGAGGTTCTTGGCGGTGGGCGGGCAAGGGGTCTTGCAGCACAAGCGCCATCTTTGCTCGTTGTCGGTGGGAGCCGTCGAAAGACGCCATACACAAAGCCTCTACTGGCGCGGGCAACTGTGCTCCGCCGTGGCGTGGAGCGGGTGGAGAATCTGTCTACATGGGCTCCAGAGGCCGGCCCCGCCAAGCGGTGACCTCGGCCATGACGTCCTCGGTGACCGAGCTGATGAACTCGGGTGAGACCTCGGTGCCATATTGCTCGGCGAGGAAGCCCTGGATCTCGCGCACGGTCATGCCCCGGGCATACATCGCGACGATCTTGTCGTCTAGGCCGGTGAAGCGGCGTTCGTGCTTGGGGATCAGCAAAGGCTCGAAGCTGGCATCGCGGTCGCGTGGCACGTCGATGCGCAGCGGTCCATCCTCGGTCAGGACGGTCTTGCCGCTCCTGCCATTGCGCTGATTGCTGGTCTGCTGGGACTTGGCATCGCGGCTCTGATAGCCCAGGTGCTGACCCATCTCGGCTGCGAGAGCGCGTTCGATCAAGGCCTTCTGAAGGCCATCGAGGCGGCATTGACCGCATCAGCGGTCATGGGCCCCCGGACAAACTGCTCGATCAATTCTTTAGGGATTGTTGGCAATGCCGGCAAGGGATTGCCCGTCTTCTTCAATTTGCTTGGCATACATGCTCCTGCTCTTCATGTTATGCCTCGAACGCAAAAATCCTGACAGGCCCACGAGGGGTCCTGTCTCCTTGAGCCGTCGCTTGGCATCGAAAGACCCTCAGGGTGCAACACACTGGCACAAATCGGTCTCCACTAAGGCCATGAAGTAGAGCGCAGTGCCGGGCCGCTTAGAATTGTGTCAATCGTGCATAAACGTATCAAAAAGCAGGAGGATTCAATGTCATACCAAGCACAAATCAGTCGGACCAGCCCGACCGCATTTCTTTTCGTGGTCGATCAATCCGGCTCCATGGCCGACAAAATGTCATCTGGCCGCTCAAAGGCCGAGTTTGTGGCCGACGCTCTTAATCGCACGTTGGTGAATTTGGTCACCCGCTGCTCGAAATCCGAGGGTGTACGCGACTACTTTGATGTCGGCGTGATCGGCTATAGCGGCACGACCGTCGGCAATGGCTTCACCGGCCCGCTGAGCGGCAAGATTCTCAACGCCATTTCCGAGATCGAGCGCAGTCCGCTGCGCGTGGAAGACCGCAAGCGAAAGATGGATGACGGAGCCGGCGGCATCATCGAAACGAGCATCAAGTTCCCCGTGTGGTTCGAGCCCAGCGCCAATGGCGGTACTCCTATGCACGCGGCCTTGACCAAGGCTGCCGAAGAACTTGTCGCCTGGTGCGACGCCCACCCGGAGAGCTATCCACCGACTGTGCTGCACGTCACCGACGGTGAGTCCAGCGACGGTGATCCCGAGGCTATTGCCTCTCACCTGGGCCAAATCCGAACTAACGACGGCGAAGTCGTTGTGCTCAATATCCACGTCAGTGCGCTCGGCGCCGAGCCCATACGCTTCCCGACCTCTGAGTCCGGGCTCCCCGACAGCTACGCGAGGATGCTCTTCCGTATGTCCAGCCTGCTGCCCAAACATCTGGTTGATTTCGCCAAGGACAAGGGCCACGCAGTTACCTCGGAGTCGCGCGGCTTTATGTTTAACGCCGAGGCGGCTGAAATCGTCGATTTCTTCGACATCGGCACCCGCGCGTCGCAATTGCGCTGAGCCCCCGATGAAGCGAGAGTTTGCGGGCACCTGCCCAAAGGAGTCGCAGGAGCCCGAATCGAACGAGGACCAGAGCGCTTTCGCCGAGGACTGCTCGCGCTTCGCTCTATGCGATGGCGCCAGCGAGTCTTACAACTCGCGCCTATGGGCCAAGATGCTCGCAGAGAAGTTCGCGGCCAACCCGGCGTTTGGCCCGAAGTGGCTCGCTGAGGCACTGCGGGACTACATCGCGGGACACGACTTCGAGGCGATGACTTGGTCGCAGCACGCGGGCTTTGACCGCGGTAGCTTCTCGACGCTGCTGGGCGTCGAGTTCGACTCTGAGCGCCGAACTGTAGACGTGTTGGCTATCGGCGACTGCGTGGCCGTCTTGGTCGATGGTGAGCGCTTTGTCGAGGCTTGGCCCTTCTCCGATGCCGAGCGGTTCAAGGACCCCCCTACTTTGCTGGCGACCAAGTCTGAGCACAACGCCTTCGTGTCGGAACTGGGTTTTTGGACGCAAAGCTTCAAGACGTTTCACCTCGGCGCGCTGGCGGCCCCGCGCCTGGTGTGCATGACCGATGCTCTGGCCGAGTGGACTTTACGTGGCGTCAGGGACGGTGAGTCCACGTTGGGCAGGCTACTGAGCCTTACGACTGAGGCCGAGCTCGTCGAGCTCGTGCTGGAAGCGCGCGCGGCCAAGCGTATGCGCGTCGACGACTCGACCCTGGTCATCGTTTCCTTCTCTACACCAAGCAACACCGATGTCCTACCCGTCGCTTGAGCAATATAACAATGCCTTCCAGCGCCATGCGACGCTGCTAGTGGACGCCGAGCTCAAGGGCGGTACGCTCTCGACCACGAGCTTTGGCCTGCCGCTAGTGATCAGCGGCGGCTTCGCGCTGACTTACACCATCACGGCCGGGCAGAGGAAATACGCAGTCCGCTGCTTCCACCGCAAGTCCAACGAGCTCGAACGCCGGTATCAGTCCATCTCCAAGCGCTTGGCTGCGCTGAGGTCGCCCTACTTCCTGGACTTCCAGTTCCAACCGCAGGGCATTCGCGTCGACGGGGGCATTTACCCTATCGTCAAGATGGCCTGGGCCAAGGGCGAGACCCTCGGCGAGTTCCTTGAAGACAACTGCTCCAACGCTACGGCCCTGGGCAAGCTTTCCGATGCGCTTGTGGCCATGGCGGCCATGCTGGAAAAAGAGCGCATCGCTCACGGCGACCTGCAGACCGGCAACCTGATGGTTTCTTGCGGAGGCTCGTCGGTCCAACTCATCGACTACGACGGCATGTATGTTGATGAAATCAAGGACTTGGGCAGCGCCGAGGCTGGACACCTCAACTTCCAACACTCGCAGCGCAAGTCGGCCAATCCCTTTGGGCCGACGCTTGACCGCTTCTCTCTAGTAAGCCTGTACCTCGCACTCAAGGCTCTGCGTGTCGACCCGTCCCTTTGGCGCAAGACCAACTCCGAAGTCGATGCCATCCTGTTTCGGGCCAACGACTTCGCAGCGCCGAGCTCATCGCCCGTCTTCTCGCTGCTGGCGGCCAACAGCGAGCTGGCCGTAGATGCCAAGAACTTCGCCGCAGTTTGCATGGCCTCCATCTCCCAGGCGCCGAGCTTGGCCGATTTCATCGCCGGCCGCAGCATCCCCCAGACCCTCTCGGCGATTGCGTTCAATGAAGCGGCAGCCACCAACGCTCCGACGCTCGGATACGTCGGCGCGTATGACGTGCTGTCGGCTGCCGATTTCTCCCTGTGCTTGAGGCATGTCGGCGACAAGGTCGAAGTCATCGGCAAAATCATCGAGGTCAATCTCGCCAAGACCCGGCGGTCCGACAAGCCCTACATCTTCGTCAACTTCGGAAACTGGCGAGGCCAAATCTTCAAGGTGGCCATCTGGCCACAGGCCATGGCTATTTTGAAGAACCACCCTGACAAGTCGTGGGAAGGCAAGTGGCTCACCATCACGGGCCTGATGGAGCCGCCGTATACCAACGCCAAGTTTGGCTACAAGCACCTCTCGATCAGCATCAGCGCCAACGGCCAGATGACGTTGATCTCCGAGGCCGAAGCTCAGCGTCGTTTAGCAGGACCAGGCGTCCGCTCGCGCGCACCCATCGCATCCAACCAAGACGCCCTCGCGCGTATCAAGCAACAGGCAACACAGACTAGGATCGCGCCATCACCGAGGCCTTCGACGCCGACTCCCCGGCCTGCAGCGCCGCCGCTGTCACCGAACGAGGCGATCCTCGCGAAGATTCGGGCAACTGCGCCGCCCGCGCCGACCACACCGCAGCCTACTGCGCGCAGAGCACCGTCAACTCCTCCAACCGGCCAGCCTCGATATACGCAAAGGCTGCCAATGCCGTCGAGACCCAGCAGCCACCAGCAGCCAGAGGGCTTTCTGTCCAAGCTGTTCAAGTTCCTCTTCAAGTAGGCCGTTTTTGGCTAACGTGCGCTCCCGCACCAATGAAAGACGGGCCGATCAATACGCAACTGACCCCAGTTGAACGCCGGCGTGTCCTTTCCAATCCATATGACGAACAATCTCTTTACCCCTGAGTTGATCCAAGCAGTCAGCGACTGGCAACGAAAACCGAGGGACCGAATGCAACGGCACAAGCGTGCCCTTGCTCTTCAGGAGCATTGCTTCAAGCTCCCCAACGAGTACCGCCAAACAAGCCTCACCTGCTACCGCCAGATGTCTTTGGACAAGAAAGGGGTATGGAAGCTACTCGGTCATCAGTCTTTGGACGAGCAGGTGTCGTCTTGGACTTTAGACATGGGTTTTGCGAAAGCGCTTTTGGGAGGTGTTCCGCAGGTCGCTACTGGCTATCAGGAGGTGATTTTTGCAATCTTCCCAAAGCCCGATCAGGTCGTTGTAAATTTGAAGATGCTGCTTGATGACGAAGAGTTCAAGCAGGCAGTAGAGGCACACAAGGCCGAGATTAACTTTTTCTCGGAAGGCCTTGGCAAGTACAAAAACGACCAGTCAGAAATCGTACTGAACGTGGGCGAACTTTTAGAAGCCGACATCTGGAGTTTTGGAGGCCGCTCAAGCAGCTTCGAGGAGCTGGTGAAATTAGCATTCCTGCATATCCATAACCGCGAGCCAAGGGATGAGCAAGAGCTCAGCGTGTTCCGTGCGGAAAACTCTGAGATGGAGTGTCATGCAGGTGCTAGCTGGTTAACGCACGAATCGACATTGAACGTGCTGAGGCGGGTGCGTCCTCAGGCGGACGAGCTTCTCGCTCGCAAGGAAAAGGAAGAGCGGCTACGGCGGGAAGCGGATGCTGAGATCAGAAGTTGCGCGACAGGCGAATAGACATTCCGGTACTTCTATGCACTTCTGCGAGCACCACGGCCCCCGCGTCGGATAAATGAATCGACCCTGCCCTCAGAGCACATGCTAGTTTTGGGGGGGGTGTTCGCGAGGCAGAAGCATGGGTCAGGCTCGGAGTTGTAGAACCGCAAAGACGGCTTGCGAGGTTCTGACGGGGGCGTTCGAGCAAACCGAGCAGATGGAGACTGAGGTTGATCTCAACCGGCTTCGGCGTAGTCCACTGGCAGCATTCCGACTTGAAGCGGTCTCATCACATGTTCAAATTGAGCGACTGCAACCAGCCTGAACCGACTAGCCAAGGTTAGCTGGAGGCCAGTTGAATTCACTGTCGTTTGCTGACCTTAGGGATCATTGCTGCATTGATGAAATGCCGTCGCTTCGACGGTTAGTGCAAATCACTGAACTGCTGGTTTCGCTTGCGTGGTACCTGCACTCAACACCTCGTCAGCCCTCCCCATCACCTCCGCCGTACCACACCCCAACCCCCGCGCAATCTTGAACACGATGACCAGCGTGGGCATGTGCTCCCCGCGCTCCACCTTGCCCATGTGAGAACGCTCGATATCGGCGAGGTTGGCCAATGACTCCTGGGAGATGCCGCGCTCGTTGCGAAGGGAGCGCACCGCCGCGCCGAAAGCCCGGGCAATGTCTGCATCAAATGAAGTGGCGCCGACTGGACGGCCGCGTTTGACAGGACGCTTTTGCATGGGCAAGAGCGTCAGTTTTTGATGCAATTTAAACCACGTTATATTTAACTCTTTTGTTGATCTTGGGCTGCTGCTGCCTTGCATCCGGCACAGCTCGGTACGAGGCCGAGACGCAGGCTTCAATCATCAGAGGAGGCTTCGATGGATCAAGACATCCGCACCGTTTCTCAACCCAACCTCGACGACCTGGCCATCGACGCCGTCCTGCACCTGGGCGCTGCCCTCGAAGTGCTGGAGCTGCACGCTCGCCACAAGGTCACGGCCATCAACTGCGTCTGCCGCGACCTGCTGCGCATCTACTACGCCAAGGCCGATCAGGCGCAGTCGCTGGAACCGCAGGACAAGGAACTGCTGGGCCTGCTGCACGACACGGCGGTGGATTTAGGCTATGCCGTCGAGGTGGTGGACCATCTGAATGGCGACGAGGCCGACGACCCCATCCTCTATGCCGTGAGCTATCTGCTCAAGGCGGCCAAGCGGTTTGCGGATGAGGGCGTTGCTGCGGGGCTTGCCGTGAAGGGGTAGGGCGCAGGGCTTCCGCCTGGGTTGCAGGGGCTTCAAGGGCAGGGTTTGAGGTGTGCGGCCGTGGCCTGTTCGGTGAGCGGGTCTTCGGCCAGGGCCTGCAGCAGCGCGTCCAGCAGGCCGGGAAAGCGCGCATCCAGGTCTTCGCGGCGCAGGGAGAGCAGGTTTTCCCGGCCATCGGGGCGCTGCCAGATCACGCCGCTGTCGCGCAGCACGCGCCAGTGGTGGGTCATGGTGGATTTGGACTGGCCTTGCAAGAGCGAGCCGCAGGCGCGCTCATGGCCTGCGGCCAGCGCGCGCACCACGGCCAGGCGCAGGGGGTTGCCCAGGGCGTTGAGCAGGTTTTCCAGGCGTATCTGTTCGCGGTCGGGGTGGTTGGCAAGCATGAATCGTCCAGTCGATGGGGCGCCACTGTGCCATGGAAGCAATGCCGCACGTTGCTGATGCGGCGTGGCGCGGGCAGTTATCTGGCAGACAGGGGCATGGCGTGGTGAAAACATGGATCGTTCTGCAAGAAGTTGCGGAAGATAGTACGATTGTCTTCGTACATTCCAATTGTCATCAACCCTCATTCAACCCCCGCGAGAATCCCAGCCCACGGCAGATCCACGCATCAACGCTTTCATCAGCACCCAGGAGTCCTTTCATGGCCCGCCATACCCCCATAGAACGCTATCGCAACATTGGTATCTCCGCGCACATCGATGCCGGCAAGACCACCACGACCGAGCGCATCCTGTTCTACACCGGGGTGAGCCACAAGCTGGGCGAGGTGCACGAGGGCGCCGCCATCATGGACTGGATGGAGCAGGAGCAGGAGCGCGGCATCACCATCACCTCGGCGGCGACCACCTGCTTCTGGAAGGGCATGGACGGCCGCTTTGACCAGCACCGCATCAACATCATCGACACCCCGGGCCACGTGGACTTCACGATTGAAGTGGAGCGTTCCATGCGCGTGCTCGACGGCGCCGTGATGGTCTATGACGCCGTGGGCGGCGTGCAGCCGCAGTCCGAGACGGTCTGGCGCCAGGCCAACAAGTACAAGGTGCCGCGTCTGGCCTTCGTCAACAAGATGGACCGCACGGGCGCGGATTTTCTGCGCGTGCGGCAGATGATGGTGGACCGCCTCAAGGCCAACCCCGTGCCCATCGTGCTGCCCATTGGCGCAGAGCAGCAGTTCACCGGCGTGGTGGACCTGCTCAAGATGAAGGCCATCATCTGGGACGAGGCCACGCAGGGCATGAAGTTCGAGTACCAGGACATTCCCGCAGCCATGGTGGCAGACGCCAGGAAGTGGCGCGAGTCCATGGTGGAGGCGGCTGCCGAGGCCAGCGAAGACTTGATGAACCGCTACCTGGAAGAAGGCGACCTGCCCGAGGCCGACATCCTGCGCGGCCTGCGCCTGCGCACCATTGCGGGCGAGATCCAGCCCATGCTGTGCGGCTCGGCCTTCAAGAACAAGGGTGTGCAGCGCCTGCTGGACGCCGTGGTCGAGCTCATGCCTTCCCCGCTGGAAGTCCCGCCCGTGGAAGGCCATGCCGAAGACGGCTCCATCATCGTGCGCCATGCCGATGACAGCGAGAAGTTCTCTGCCCTGGCCTTCAAGCTGATGACCGACCCCTTCGTGGGCCAGCTCACCTTTGTGCGCGTCTACTCGGGCGTGCTGAACAAGGGCGACAGCGTGCTCAACTCCGTCAAGGACAAGAAGGAGCGCATTGGCCGCATCGTGCAGATGCATGCCAATGAACGCCTGGAGGTCGATGAAATCCACGCCGGCGACATTGCCGCCTGCGTGGGCCTGAAGGACGTGACCACGGGCGAGACCCTGTGCGACCCGTCCGCGCCCATCGTGCTGGAGAAGATGGTCTTCCCCGAGCCCGTCATCGCCCAGGCCGTGGAGCCCAAGTCCAAGGCCGACCAGGAAAAGATGGGCATTGCCCTGTCGCGCCTGGCGGCCGAAGACCCGTCCTTCCGCGTGCGCACCGATGAGGAATCGGGCCAGACCATCATTGCCGGCATGGGCGAGCTGCACCTGGAAATCATCGTTGACCGCATGAAGCGCGAGTTCAACGTGGAAGCCAACGTGGGCAAGCCCCAGGTGGCCTACCGCGAGACCATCCGCAAGAAAGTCACCGATGTGGACGGCAAGTTCGTGCGCCAGTCCGGCGGCAAGGGCCAGTACGGCCACGTGGTCTTCACGGTGGAGCCGCAGGAACCCGGCAAGGGCTTCGAGTTCGTCGACGCCATCAAGGGCGGCGTGGTGCCGCGCGAGTACATCCCTGCGGTGGAAAAGGGCGTGGTCGAGGCCCTGACCAGCGGCGTGCTGGCCGGCTACCCCGTGGTGGACGTCAAGGTCACGCTGACCTTCGGCTCCTACCATGACGTGGATTCCAACGAAATGGCGTTCAAGATGGCGGCCATCTTCGGCTTCAAGGAAGCGGCGAGAAAGGCCAGCCCCGTCATCCTGGAGCCCATGATGGCCGTGGAAGTCGAGACGCCCGAAGACTACGCCGGCACCGTCATGGGCGACCTGTCCTCGCGGCGCGGCATGGTGCAGGGCATGGACGACATGGCCGGCGGCGGCAAGTCCATCAAGGCCGAAGTGCCCCTGTCCGAAATGTTCGGCTACGCCACCTCCCTGCGCTCGCAAACGCAAGGCCGTGCCACCTACTCCATGGAGTTCAAGCACTACGCCGAAGCACCGCGCAACGTGGCTGAGGCCGTGATCAACGCACGCGCGAGGTAAAAGAGGCGGTAAACGTGCAGTGGGCAGCATGCTGCCCCTGACCGTGGCCCGCTCTCACCCCTCCCGTATGCCCGCGCCTGCGTCGGGCCGCCTGCGGGGTTGCAGTCCTGCCGCAGGACAGGACTGCTTCGTCATCTGACTCGCCGTGATTGTCTGAACGGAGCGCGCAGCGCGAAGTGAGTTTCACGGCGAACCCCGCAACCGCCACGACGCAGGTTGCCCGCAGCGAAGCGGAGGGTCGCGGACATTCGGGTTGTACGTGTCAAGGACATGGGTAACAACTCAGCTCACAGACATGGGTAACACTTCAAGCTCACATAGTCCTTCTGGGGTCCTCGCACATCCTCTTCGTTGAAGCAGCCCAGTCGCACCGGCCCCAGATACACATCCCACTGGCCAGCGGCCACCTCCTGCATCCCGATCCACTGCCCCGCCAGCAGGTAGCCGATGTAGACCCGCAGCGCTCGCCAGTAAATCAGGCCGTTGTGGCTGACTCGAACTCGTTCCCAATGCTTCGGGTACTGCAGCTCCGGTAGCTTTGAGGGGTATGGCCTGGCCGAGTCGCTGTAATGCTGGGCCGGCATGCTTTGCTGCAAGGCCTCATGCGGGCGCTGCTGGTTGTAGTGCTCCACAAAGGCATCGAGCTGCATCTGCAATGCCGCTTTGTCCGCCGCAGGCTCTTTGCCCAGGGCATGCTTGAGCGTGCGGTGCATCCGCTCGTGGCGACCGTTTTGCTGTGGCTTGCCCCTCTCGATGCGCTCCGGCCTGATGCCCAGCCTTATCCACCATATCGCCAGGCGTGACAGGCCCGCCACGCCAGTAGTCGCGAATGGCGGACCGTTGTCACTGCGTATGCGCTCGGGCAGTCCGTATTGCCGAAACACCTGTTCGAAGCTGCGTTTGGCATCCTCGTAGTTGGGGCTGTCGTAGACGTGCACGGCCAGCAAATAGCGGCTGGCGTGGTCCATGATGGTCAATGGATAGCACCAGTGACCATCGGCTGTCTTGAACTGGCCTTTGTAGTCTGCACTCCACACCCCATTGGGCTGCTTGCTCGTTCGCAAGGGCTGGGCCGTAGGCACCGAGCGTCTGCGTACACGCCTGCTGCAAACAAGCCCCTCAGCCTTCAGCACGTTGTAGATGGTGGTTTTGCTGGGTGTCTCCTGTGGGCCCCAGCGCTGCAGGAGCAAAGCGTGCAGCTTCTTGGGCCCCATCTGTGACCTTTGCTGCGTGCGCAGCTCAATGATGGCCCGGCGCTGTGCATAGCTGATCGCCTGATTGTTCCCGTGGGGCCTGCGACTGCGTTCTTGCAATCCATCCATGCCCAGTTGGCGGTAACGCTCAACCCACTTGTAGGCCGTCTTGCGGCTGATGCCGTAGCGCCTGCACAGCTCGCTCAGCGGCGCACCACCGCGCAGGTGGTCGGCTATGAAGAGCAGTTTCTCGTCCATGGGTGCGCACTCCTTCCAGGGCATGGTGATCGCTCCTTGGCTGCTGTTGGCTCCAGCTGCCAAGCTTGGATCTGTTACCCATGTCCTTGTACTGATGTGTCACCTATGAGTGTGAGTCGTACCGGTCGCCTTCTTTGACCTGACCTTTCTTGGCGAATCAAGAAAGGGCAGTCGGCCGCCGGGCCGAGACCCGGCCCCGAAAAGCAACCTCCCGGCAGGGGCAAAAAGCGCACCGAACCCACGCCCAACGAAAAACAGCTCCTTGAAGGAGCTGTTTTTCATAAGAGAGGAGAAGCCGGAATCAAGCCTCAGGCTGCTGCTCAGACTCAGCAGTTTCAGCATCAGCGACGGGAGCCGCCTCACCAGAATCCGCCAAAGCCTGCCGCACACCAGCCTTCTCCCCAGCAGAAGCAAACTTGCTGTACTTGCCAACGATGCCGACCAGCGCACCATAAATGCGCGGATTGCCCGCCAGGCATTCCTTCTGCTCCAGGAAATCAGCCTCGCCCGTGAAGTTGCCGACCAGGCCACCGGCCTCGGTCACCAGCAGGCTGCCGGCGGCCACGTCCCAGATCTGCAGGCCGCTTTCGAAGAAGCCATCGGCAAAGCCGGCTGCCACGTAGGCCAGGTCCAGTGCGGCGGCACCGGGGCGGCGCACGCCTGCGGTTTCCTGCATCACGTCGCCCAGCATGTTCATGTACTGCTTGAAGTTGTCGCCACGGCGGAAGGGGAAGCCGGTGGAGATCAGGCTGTCCTTGAGCTGGATGCGCTTGGACACGCGGATGCGGCGGTCATTCAGGTAGGCGCCGCGGCCGCGCGTGGCCGTGAACAGGTCGTTGCGCGAGGGGTCGTACACCACGGCGTGCTCCACCTTGCCCTTGAAGGACAGGGCAATGCTCACGCAGTACACGGGGAAGCCGTGGATGAAGTTGGTGGTGCCGTCCAGCGGATCGATGATCCAGACGTAGTCGGAGTTCTTGGCGCCGAACTCGTTGCCCGATTCCTCGGCCAGGATGCCGTGGCCCGGGTAGGCGCCCAGCAAGGTTTCGATGATGGCCTGCTCGGCCGCCTTGTCCACCTCGGTCACAAAGTCGTTGACCTGCTTTTGTGCGACACGCACGGATTCCACGTCAAGAGCCGCGCGGTTGATGATGGCGCCGGCGGCGCGTGCGGCCTTGATGGCCACGTTGAGCATGGGATGCAGGTTGGTCGACATAGATTGTGAGGCGTTGGCGGAGCAGCGGCTGTGCAAGGAGAGGACGGTCCTCTCTGGCAAAAGCAGGCTGTTTGACGCGGGTAAGAACGGAAAAAGCCGCGTCCGGCGATGCGGGGCGGCGACAATAGCGCGCAATTTTACCCGCCTTGTCCGTTTTGTGCTGCGCAACCTGTCCCGTCTTGGGGGCTCTGCCGGCGCCGGCAGGCCAGCGACGCCATGAAAACCCGATTCGTACTGATAGAAACCAGCCACGCCGGCAATGTGGGCGCCGCCGCCCGCGCCCTGAAGACCATGGGCTTTGACGACCTGGTGCTGGTGCGCCCGCGCTGGCCCAACGTGCTGCGCAAGGAAGAGACCATCCAGCGGGCCAGCGGCGCGCTGGACGTGCTGGGCAATGCGCGCGTGGTCGAGACGCTGGAGGAGGCGCTGGACGGCATCAGCCACCTGTGCGCCACGGCCATGACGCCGCGCGACTTCGGCCCGCCCACGCGCACGCCGCGCCAGCATTTCGAGCTGCTGCTCAGCGGGGCGCTGGATGTGCTGGCTGCGCCCGATGTGTCCGATGCGGCCGATGAAGCGGCACCGCCCACCGATGCATCCGTGTCCGCACCGGCTCCCGCGCCGCGCTGCAACCAGTCCGGCGTGGCCTTCCTGTTCGGCTGCGAGCGCTTCGGCATGAGCAACGACGATGTCTACCGCAGCGATGTGGCGCTGTCGATTCCGTCCAATCCGCAGTTCGGCTCGCTGAACCTGGGGGCAGCCATCCAGGTGGTGGCCTATGAGTGGCGCCAGGCGCTGGGCGGCTTTCCCGTGGTGGAGCACACGCCTGCGCCGCAGCGCGCCGACGCGGCCCAGGTGGCCGGCATGCTGGGCCACTGGGAGCAGGCGCTGGCGCATATCGGCTTTCTCGATCCGGCCGCGCCCAAGAAGCTGATGCCGCGCCTCAACCAGCTTTTCAACCGCTCGCAACTGACCGCCGAGGAAATCCACATCCTGCGCGGTGTTGCGAAGGCCATGCTGCAGAGCACCCCACCGAAACGCTAGACTGAGCGGTCTTGTCAACAATAACCAGCCCCTAGATGCTTGACCGCCTGCGCTCCGATATCCAGTGCATCCTCGACCGCGACCCTGCGGCACGCAGCACCTGGGAGGTCATCACCTGTTATCCGGGTCTGCATGCGATCTGGCTGCAACGCCCGGCGCACTGGTGCTGGAACCATGGCCTCAAGTGGCTGGGGCGCTTCATCTCGCACATCGGCCGCTGGCTCACGGGCATCGAGATCCACCCGGGCGCCGTCATCGGCGAGCGCGTCTTCATCGACCACGGCATGGGCGTCGTCATCGGCGAGACGGCCGTGGTCGGCGACGGCTGCACCATCTACCACGGCGTGACCCTGGGCGGCACCTCGCTGTACAAGGGCGCCAAGCGCCATCCCACGCTGGGCCGCGATGTGGTGGTCAGCGCGGGCGCCAAGGTGCTGGGCGGCTTCGAGGTGGGCGACGGCGCCAAGATCGGCAGCAATGCCGTGGTCATCAAGCCCGTGCCCGCAGGCGCCACGGCCGTGGGCATTCCGGCGCGCATCATCGCCAGCAAGAACGGCCACAGCGCCGATGTGACCGAGCACGACCTGGCATCTGCCAAGTCCGAGGCCATCAAGGTCCCGTCGGCTGCCGCGCCCCAGCCGTTCACGGCCTACGGCATCACCCAGGAAATGGACCCCGTGGCCCAGGCCATGCGCGGCCTGAGCGATGGCGCGGCCGCGCACGAGCAGCAGATCGCGCTGCTGTGGGAGGCCATTGCCAAGCTCTCGGCCGGCAGCAAGGTGGGCGACTGCGTGCCCTGCGAGTCCGAGCGCCCGCAGGCCTTCCAGAAGGACAAGATCGACCAGATCATGGGCAAGTAGGCCTGCACAAGATCACCAAAGATCCCCAAGATCCCCCAAGAAGACCGGAGACTCCGACCAGCATGAACGTTGAACAGGCCTTGCATGCGCGCCGCTCCGTGCGCGCCTTCCTGCCCCAGTCGCCCGATGCGGCGCTGGTGCGCTCCCTGATGGAACAGTCGGCACAAGCGGCCTCGGGCGGCAACCTGCAGCCCTGGCGCGTGCTGGCGCTGACGGGCGAGCCGCTGCAGCAGCTGCTCACCGCCGTTGCCGAAGCCGAGCCCCAGGACGCCCAGCCCGGCCTGTCCTACCCGCCCAACCTCTGGGAGCCCTACCGCAGCCGGCGCTTTGCCAATGGCGAGGAGCTGTACCAGTCGCTGGGCATTCCGCGTGATGACAAGCCCGCGCGGCTGGAGCAGCTGGCGCGCAACGGCCAGTTCTTCGGCGCGCCCGTGGGCCTGATCGTGGCCGTGGACGAGCGCATGGGCCTGCCGCAATGGGTGGACCTGGGCATCTACCTGCAGTCCTTCATGCTGCTGGCCTGCGCCAATGGCCTGGCCACCTGCGCCCAGGGCTTCTGGCGCCGCTACAACGATGCCGTGACCCAGGCGCTGGCGCTGCCCGAGGGCTACCACGTGGCCTTCGGCATTGCGCTGGGCTACGAGGACAAGGATGCCCCCATCAACGGCTGGCGCGCCACGCGCGCACCGGTGGCCGAATGGGCACAGATGCGCGGCTTCGACTGAGCAGGGCTTTCAGGCCCCTGGGCAAACCCGCAGGGCAAGGGCGCCTTGCCATCCCCTATACTGCGCTCTGCTCCGGGGTGTGCTGATGCACTGAGATGCCAACCGGTCCATGCGCTGCATGGGCCAGGCGGCGAACCCGACGAACTTGATCCGGTTGATACCGGCGGAAGAAGAGCGGGACCCTGAAGCGGGGCCGAAGTCAGAGGATGGAAATCCGCCACGGCGGATACACGCAGGGCCGCAACGGCCAGGCAGGCCACCATCCGATGCGCATCGACCCTTGCCAACCAAGGCTGCTCGTGCGCCTTGGCGTGCGTGGCAACCAGGGGCCAAGGCCATACGGCCCTGGCAGGCCCACACTGGCATAGCCCGGTGCGCGGCCTTTGGCACAGCCCAAGGAGTGTCCGGTTCCCGGAGCGTTGTTGATCGACGCTTTGAACGCAAGGAACCCGACATGAACGCTCCCGATTCCATCTTCACCCCCGCAGCCGGCGAAGCTCCAGACGCACAGCGTTTTTCCGACCTGCTGGCGCAGTCGCGCAAGCCGTTCCCGGCCTCCACCAAGAGCTATCTGCAAGGCAGCCTGCACAGCGGCCTCAACGTGCCCGTGCGCGATATCCAGCTGACCAATGGCGAGCAGGTCAGCGTCTATGACACCTCGGGCCCCTACACCGATCCGGCCGTGGCCATCGACGTGCGCAGCGGCCTGCCTGGCGTGCGCAATGCCTGGATCGAGTCGCGCGGCGACAGCGAGTACTACGCCGGCCGCCTGCGCCAGGCCCTGGACGACGGCGGCAAGCGCGGCGAGGAAGATGAGCGCGTGGCCCGCCTGCGGGCCGAGGCCGCATCGCTGCAGCGCCAACCCCGCCGCGCCAAGAGCGGCGGCAACGTCACCCAGATGCACTACGCGCGCAAGGGCATCATCACGCCCGAGATGGAATACGTGGCCCTGCGCGAGAACGGCCGCCGCGAATGGATGGCCGAGTACCAGCAGGACGCCGCGCGCGAGGCGCGCCTGGCCGGCAACGGCCTGGGCGCCGCCATCCCCAAGATCATCACGCCCGAGTTCGTGCGCGACGAAGTGGCGCGCGGCCGCGCCATCATCCCGGCCAACATCAACCACCCCGAGATCGAGCCCATGGCCATCGGGCGCAACTTCAAGGTCAAGATCAACGCCAACATCGGCAACTCGGCCGTCACCTCCAGCATCGAGGAAGAGGTCGAGAAGCTGGTCTGGGCCATCCGCTGGGGTGCGGACAACGTGATGGACCTGTCCACCGGCAAGAACATCCACACCACGCGCGACTGGATCATCCGCAACTCGCCCGTGCCCATCGGCACCGTGCCCATCTACCAGGCGCTGGAGAAAGTGGGCGGCATTGCCGAGGACCTGACCTGGCCCATCTTCCGCGACACCCTGATCGAGCAGGCCGAGCAGGGCGTGGACTACTTCACCATCCACGCCGGCGTGCGCCTGGCCTACATCCACCTCACGGCCCAGCGCCGCACGGGCATCGTCTCGCGCGGCGGCTCCATCATGGCCAAGTGGTGCATGGCCCACCACCGCGAGAGCTTCCTGTACGAGCACTTCGAGGACATCTGCGACATCATGAAGCAGTACGACGTCAGCTTCTCGCTGGGCGACGGACTGCGCCCCGGCAGCGCCTCGGACGCCAATGACGAAGCCCAGTTCGCCGAACTCAAGACCCTGGGCGAGCTGACCCAGCTGGCCTGGAAGCACGACGTGCAGACCATGATCGAAGGCCCCGGCCACGTGCCCATGCACATGATCCAGGCCAACATGACCGAGCAGCTCAAGCACTGCCACGAGGCGCCGTTCTACACCCTGGGCCCGCTGACCATCGACATCGCCCCCGGCTACGACCACATCGCCAGCGCCATCGGCGCGGCCATGATCGGCTGGTTCGGCACCGCCATGCTGTGCTACGTCACGCCCAAGGAACACCTGGGCCTGCCCGACCGCGACGACGTCAAGCAGGGCATCATCGCGTACAAGATCGCCGCCCACGCGGCCGACGTCGCCAAGGGCCACCCCGGCGCCCGCGCCCGCGACGACGCGCTGAGCCAGGCCCGCTTCGACTTCCGCTGGCAGGACCAGTTCAACCTGGGCCTGGACCCCGACACCGCCCAGGCCTACCACGACGAAACCCTGCCCAAGGACAGCGCCAAGGTGGCGCACTTCTGCTCCATGTGCGGCCCCAAGTTCTGCTCCATGAAGATCACCCAGGAAGTGCGCGAATTCGCCGCTGCCAAGGGCGTGGCCGAGCAGGAAGGCATTGCCGCCGGAATGCAGGCCAAGGCCGAGGAATTCAACCGTGCGGGCGGGGAGTTCTATATCCCCATCGTGGCGGCCAGCAGCGATACGACGGCGCGTTGATCGCGCGGCATCGGGCCGATCCGGGCTGCGTGCAATGCGCGGCCCGGTGGCCGCCGTGGATGGCGCGGCGGCCTTTCCTTGGGAAAACACCTAGCGGTCCGTGATGGCTGAGGATCAGTCCGTCGCCGAATCGTTTATCTCCAGCCACCTTCTCCCTCCGAGAATTCCATGACCAGCCGTTACCGGCGTTGCCCCCGCAGGCTTCGCAGGCACAAGAACAAGAACGCGCTGACTGTACGGCCACAGTTTCCACGCGTGGCCGGCAAGGATTTCAGTACGCCCTGGCCCTCGTGGCGAGGGCTTTCGCCAACTGGCAATCGGGAGGAGGAGACGACATGGCTAGAAGAACCATTCAACGGCTGGGGACGGCGCTTGCATTGGGCACGGCCCTGGCGGCCCAGGCCCAGAGTTCGGTCACGCTCTATGGGCGTGTGGTCGCGGGGGTGGACTACCAGAGCAATGTGTACGACCCGGCCACGGGGGGCTCTGGCAATCTGTGGCGGGCCGTGGGCAACCAGTGGGGCACGAGCATGCTGGGTTTCAAGGGGGAGGAGGACCTGGGCGGGGGGCTGCATGCGCTGTTCACGCTGGAGTCGGGCTTCAGCATCGACGATGCCAAGTTCAACGGCGCAGGTTTCTTCAACCGCCGCACCTTCGTGGGCCTGCGCAGCGGCTGGGGCACGCTGAAGCTGGGCAAGGACCTGTCGATCTCGGATGCGCACTGGGCGCTGGACCCCACGGGCCAGCAGTTCATCGGCTCGGCCACGCTGGTGCGGGGGCGCAACTGGGGCGGGCATGACAACATGATTTCCTACGAAACGCCCAGCTGGGGCGGCCTGGGCGTGCTGGCGCTGACCGGCCTGGGCGAGCAGCCGCAGGGCGCATCGCGGCTGCGCAAGGATGCGCTGTCCGTGTCCTATACCGCGCCCACGTTCGAGTTGCGCGCCATCTACGATGTGGCCCGCGATGCCAATGGCCGCTTCAGCGATCTCTACACCACCTCCCGCAACCTGACGCTGGGCGGCACGGTGACGCTGTCCGCGTTCAAGCTGTTCGCGGGCTATGAGCAGCTGTCCGCGCCCGACAGCGCAGCTGGCGTGCCCAACAAGGCGCGGCAGTACTGGATGGGCGCGCGCTACAAGGTGTCAGGCCCGCTGACGCTGATCGGGGCGGGCTACCGCACCACGGTCAACAACGGCGGCGGCAGCGCCAACCTGTTCATGGCGGGCGCCGACTACGCGCTGTCCAAGCGCACGCTGCTGTACGCCAGCGTGGGCAATGTGCGCAATGGCGGCAATGCGAACTTCTCGGTGGAGACCACCAACAACAACCCGGCGCCGGGCGGCAGCCAGACCGGCTTCTACGTGGGCATGGCGCATTCGTTCTGACTCTGGGACCCCGGGTGGTGGCTTCAGGAAGCCGGCCACCCTCCACCTAGCGCCTTGTGCAGCGTGAGCTGGTTCTGCAGGCGTGCCAGGTGCAGCGCGGACAGGGCCAGCTGCGCTGCGCGGCGGCGCTCTTGGGCGTCCAGCCAGGTGCGCAGCGGCACCTGGCCGGCGCGATAGCGCGCCTCGTACAGCCGCGTGATTTCCACGGATTCCTGCGTGGCGCGCTGCTGGGCCTCTTCCTGGAGGGCCAGTTCGGTGCGGGCGGACAGGGATTTTTCCGTTTCGGCCAACGCGGCGTACAGCGTTTTGCGGAAGTTGACCACCGCCTCTTCGTACTGGCTGCGTGCAATGGCGGTGTTCAGCCGCATCTCGCGCACATTGAGAAACGGCAGGGCCAGGTTGGCGCCCAGGGCCGCCACGGGATTGGCCAGCACATCGAGCAGGGTGCTGCTGGAGGTGCCCAGGCTGCCGGTGAGCGATAGCCGCGGGTAGTAGCTGGCGGCCGTGGCATCGCTGCCGGCCAGGGCGCCGCGCAGCCGCAGTTCGGCGGCGCGCAGGTCGGGGCGGCGCCCCAGCAGGTCGGCGGGCAGGCCTGGCTGCACGGCGGGCAGGTCGGCCACGGGCAGCGCCTGGGGCTCGCCACCGGGCGGCTCGGCGCCCTGCAGCAATTCGGCCAATGCCTGGCGCAGTTCGGCGCGGGCCTGGGTGTATTGGCTCAGCAGGGCCTGCTGCTCGGCCAGGGCCTGCCGGGCCTCGCGCAGCTCCAGGCCGGACACTGCGCCGCTGCGGTACTGGGCCTGCACCAGGTCGATGGTGCGGCGCACGTACTCCAGGCTTTGGCGTGACATGTCCAGGCGCTCGTTGGCCAGCGCCAGTTGCCAGTACAGGCTGGCCGTGGTGGTGGTCAGCGACAGCGCCACGGCATTCCTGTCCTGCACGCTGGCCTGTGCTTCGAAGACGGCGGCATCGCGCTGCGCGCCCAGCCGGTCGAACAGGTCCAGCTCCCAGGCCACGCCCAGTGTGGCGCTGGCGTTCTCCAGGGTGCTGCGCTGGCTGCCCGACAGCGGGCGGCTGGCGCCCGTGCCTGCGCTGCCGCTGGGCTGGGGCAGCAGCGCATGGCCTGCCAGTTGCGCCTGCAGCGCGGCACGCCGCACGCGGATGCCGGCCGTGGCCATGTCAGGGTTGCGCGCCAGCGCCAGGTCAATCCAGGCATCGAGCCGTGGATCGCCGAAGCCGTGCCACCAGGCATCGGTCATGGGCGTGGGCGTGGCTGCCGGGGACGATGCCTGCGCATGTTCGAACTGCGCGGGCAGCGCCACCTGTGGCGCTTCGTAGGGGGGGCGCGTGATGGCGCCGCAGCCCGCAAGGGCCACGGCGCATGCCAGCGCGCTGGTCTTGAGCATATGCATGTCAATCTCTGGAGAGGGCCTGGACGGGGTCCAGGCGCGCCGCGCTGCGCGCGGGCAGGAAGCCGAAGGTGATGCCTATGAGCGAGGAGCAGGCGACGGCCAGCACGATGGAGGCGGCCGAGAACGACAGCTGGAAGCTGGAGCCCGACAGGCTCACTGCCAGGCCCAGGCTCAGCGCCAGAGAGACACCCAGGATGCCGCCCACGATGCAGACCAGCACGGCCTCGATCAGGAACTGCTGAAGGATGTCCGACTGGCGCGCGCCGATGGCCATGCGCACGCCGATCTCGCGCGTGCGCTCGGTCACCGACACCAGCATGATGTTCATCACGCCGATGCCGCCCACCAGCAGCGCGATCATGGCGATGGCCGAGACCAGCAGCGTCAGCGTGGTGCTGGTGCGCGTGATGGCCTGGCGGATCTGGTCGGAGTTCCAGACGAAGAAGTCCTTGGTGCCGTGGCGTTCCGTGAGCAGGCTGGTGGCCGCCTTCAGCGCGATCTCGGCCGGCACCTCGTCCTTGATGCGCAGCGTGATGCTGTCCAGGTGGTACTTGCCGACCAGGCGCGTGGCGGCTGCCGTGTAGGGCACGAAGAAGGTGGGCGTGGAGCCACCGAAGCTGTTTTGCGCGGGGCGCAGCACGCCCACGATCTCCACGGGCATCTCGCCCAGCATCACCACCTCGCCCAGCGGGCTGGGGTTGCCGGGGAAGAGCGCGGTGGCGGCCTTCTGGTCGATGACCGCGACCTGGGCGTGCAGGTCCACGTCGCGCTGGTCGAAGAACCGCCCAGACGCCAGGCGCAGGCCCTTCACGCGGAAGTGCTCGAAGCCCACGCCCGTCACCTGGGCCATGGCCGCGTTCTCGCGGTACAGCGCCGTGACGCTGACCGATACGTTGGGCGTGGCGCTGTCCACGTAGGGCTGCTCGGCCAGGGCCTGGGCATCGGCGGCAACCAGGGTCTCGATGGCGGCGGCGCGCGTGTCGCCGAAGTCCTTGCCCGGGAAGATGTCCAGCGTGTTCGTGCCCAGCTCGCTGATCTGGTTCATCACCTGCTGCTGCGCGCCGCGCCCCAGCGCCACCACCGAGACCACGGCAGAGATGCCGATGATGATGCCCAGCATGGTCAGGAAGGTGCGCAGGCGGTGCGCGTTCATGGCCCGCAGCGCCATGCGCAGCGCTTCGCCGAAGCGGTCGCCGAACATGCGCCAGGAGGCGGCGCGCGGGGCGGCTGTCGCCTCCAGCGGGGGCTTGCTTTCATGCGGGGCGCTGCGCCGGTCCGCGATGATGGCGCCGTCGCTGATCTCGATCACGCGCGAGGCGTGGGCCGCCACGGCCATGTCGTGCGTGACCAGGATGATGGTGTGGCCGTCGGCATGCAGCTCCTGCAGGATGCGCATGACCTGCTCGCCGCTGGCCTTGTCCAGCGCGCCCGTGGGCTCGTCGGCCAGGATGACGGCGCCGCCGTTCATCAGCGCGCGGGCGATGGACACGCGCTGCTGCTGCCCGCCCGACAGCTGGCCCGGCCGGTGCTGCATGCGGTCGGCCAGGCCCAGGCGTTCGAGCAGGGCGGCCGAGCGCGCATGGCGGTCCGTGGGCGCCGTGCCGGCGTAGACCGATGGCAGCTCCACATTGCCCTGGGCCGTGAGGTCGGCCAGCAGGTGGTAGCGCTGGAAGATGAAGCCGAAATGCTCGCGCCGCAGCGCGGCCAGCGCATCGGGGCCCAGCTCGCCGGTCTCGCGGCCGGCGATGCGGTAGCTGCCCGAGGTCGGATGGTCCAGGCAGCCGAGGATGTTCATCAGCGTGGACTTGCCCGAGCCCGAGGCGCCGACGATGGCCACCATCTCGCCGGCCTCGATGGTCAGGTCGATGTCCTTGAGCACGGCGACCGTGGTGTCACCGGCGGGGAACTCCCTGCGCAGTCCCCGCATCTGCAGCAATGGCTGGTCCATGCTCATATTCCCATGGGGTCGGCGGCGGGGGCGTTGTTCGGGCCCGCCTCGCCTATCACCACCTGCTCGCCCGCCTCCAGGCCCGACAGCACCTGGGCCTGGGCATTGGTGCGCAGGCCGATGCGCACCTTGCGCTCGGCGACCTTGCCTTCGCCGTCGCGCACGCGCACGGTGTAGCTGTCGTCCTCTGCCCGGCTGCCCAGTGCGGCGGTCGGCACCAGCACGGCCTTGTCGGCCTGGGCCACGCGCACGGTGACCTGGGCGGTCATGGAAGGGCGCAGCTTGCCATCCGGGTTGGGTACGTCGAACTGGGCGTTGTAGTAGATGGCCTTGGCGGCGGGCGTGGCCGCAGCGGGCGAGGCGCCGCCGCCCGCGTCATTGACGATGGAGGTGGGGGCGGGCTCGATGCGCTCTATCTTCGCCATGTGTTTTTGGCGGTTGCTGCCCAGCGTGGTGAACCATGCTGTCTGGCCGAGCTGGATCTTGTCCACGTCGGCCTCGGCAATCTCGGCACGCACGGTCATCACGTCGAGCTTGGCCAGCATGACGATGGTGGGCGTGGTCTGGAAGGAGTTCAGTGTCTGGCCCTGCTTGGTGACCACGGCCACGATCACGCCGTCCATGGGCGCGACGATGCGGGTGTAGCCCAGGTTGATGCGCTCGGTCTCCACCTGGGTGCGTGCCTGCTCGATCTGGGCCTGCAGGGCACCGACCTCGGCCTGGGCCGTGTCCAGCGCCGCCTTGGCGGCCTCATGGTCGGCGCGCGAGGTGGCGTCGGCCAGCAGCAGTTCCTGCTGGCGCTGGAAGGTGAGCCGGGCCTGGACGAGGGCCGCGCGCCGCGCGGCCAGCTGGGCCTGCAGCGCGGTGACCGAGGCCTCGGCATTGCGCAGCTTGATGCGCTGCGGCTGGGCATCGACTTCGGCGATCAGGTCGCCGGCCTTGACCTGCTGGCCCAGTTCCACATGCAGGCGCTTGACCTGTCCGGAGACCTGGGCGCCCACGGCAACCAGCTCCTTGGCATGCAGCCGGCCCACGGCCAGCACGGTCTGCTCCAGGTTGCCCACGGTGACGGCGGCCGTCGCGTACCGGGTGGCGGGCTTGGCGCTGGCCTTCCACAGTGCGCCCCCGGCGATGATGCAGGCGCCCACCACGGCGCCAATGGTCCACTTGCGATTGAACTTCATTCTTCCCCTGCCGCGCGGTCGGCCGCAGGGGAAGAAGTTCCTGCCCGGCGCCGCGCCCAATGCTCGAACTTACCAGTCTGGCGCGGTTCGATGTCCCGGCATTGACCAAGGCATGGAGATTCAGTGGAGAAAGCGAGGGGCGGGAGCGGCCGGGCTGCTCCCCCGGCTCACCACCAGTTCAGCGCCAGTTCAGCGCCAATATTGGCACTTGCTCTCGGCCTTGGTGGTCCAGACTTGCTCGGCGGGCAGCTTCTTGACCAGCTTGTAGTAGTCCCAGGTGCCCTTGGATTCGGCGGGGGATTTCACTTCCATCAGGTACATGTCGTGCACGTAGCGGCCGTCCTCGCGCAGGTAGCCGCTGCCGAAGAAGTCATCCATCTTCATGCCGCGCCAGGTGGCCATGACCTTGTCGGCATCCAGCGTACCGGCCTTCTCCACGGCCTTGAGCCAGTTCATGGTGGCCGAGTAGTCGGCCGCCTGGATCTCGCTGGGGCGGCGCTGGGTCTTGGCCATGAAGGCATCGGCGAACTTGCGCGAGGCATCGTTCATGTCCCAGTACCAGCTGGTGGTGAACTGCATGCCCTGGGTGTTTTTCAGGCCCAGGCTGTGCACATCGGTGAAGAACACCAGCAGGCCGGCCAGCTTCATGTCCTTGGTCACGCCGAACTCGCGCGCGGCCTTGATGGAGTTGATGGTGTCGCCACCTGCGTTGGCCAGGCCCAGGATCTGGGCCTTGGAGTTCTGCGCCTGCAGCATGAAGCTGGAGAAGTCGCTGGCGTTCAGCGGCGTCTTGACCGAGCCCAGCACCTTGCCGCCGCGCGCCTCGATGATCTTGGTGGTGTCCGCCTCCAGCGCATGGCCGAAGGCATAGTCGGCCGTCACGAAGTACCAGCTCTTGCCGCCGGCCTCCACCACGGCCGCGCCCGTACCCTTGGCCAGGGCCACGGTGTCGAAGGCGTAGTGCACGGTGTAGGGGCTGCACTGCTCGTTGGTCAGCGCCGAGCTGCCTGCGCCGTTGTCGATGAAGACCCGCTTTTTCTCCTGCGCCACCTTGGCCATGGACAGGGCCGTGGCCGAGTTCGTGCCGCCAAACACCAGGCTGATGCCCTGCGTGTCTATCCACTCGCGCGCCTTGCTGGCGGCAATGTCGGCCTTGTTCTGGTGGTCGGCCGTCAGCAGCTCGATGGGCTTGCCCAGCAGCTTGCCGCCGTAGTCGTCGATGGCCATCTGTATCGCCACGGCGCCGTTCTTGCCCTCGACATCGGCATAGAGACTGGACATGTCGGTGATGAAGCCGATCCGAACCTTGTCCTGCTGCGCCAGGGCCGGCGTTGCCAGTGCGGCGGCGCACAGTGCCAGGGCCAGCGGTGTCATCAGCGATGTCTTGGGGCGTTGCTGCATGAAGTCTCCTTGCTTTGGATGGAAAAAGCCCGCTGCTGTTGCGCAGGGGCCGGGGTGATTCCATGCTGGCAGGGACAGGGGCCTGCCGCATTGGGGCAAGCACGGGCTTGGTGGCCCCGGTGCGACAGTACAGCCGCTCATCCTTGCAACGTGGCCGGCCCGTTGATTGATTGCCATGCGCTGCGCATCCCGGCCGTGGCTTGTGGGCGCGTCAGGACCTGCTTTTCCGTTCCTTGACCTGGGGATGCGAAAGCACTGGTCTTGAATTGATTTGTCTAGAAAAACAATCAAAAATTCAGGTTTTGCTTAAGATAATAGGCAAATGAAAACGCCAGAAAAATCCACCCTTCTTCAGCGCCAACTGCTTTTGCAGTTCGGTGACCGGCTCAAGCGTCTGCGCAAGGAGCAGGGGCTGGGCACGGTCGAGATGGCCTCGCGCGTAGGCATATCCCGCAGCACGCTCGCTGCAGTCGAGTCCGGCGATCCCGGGCCATCCATGGGCACGTACCTGCGAGTCATGTCGGAACTGGGCATAGGGGGAGAATTGGTATTGCTGGCGGGCGACGCCCTGCAGCCCTCGCCCGCAGGAACTGCCGCAGCCCGTTCGCGCCATGCCAGGCCCGTCGTACAGGTTCTGGTGCGTGCGCAGGATGCGCGCCATGAAGTGCAGGATCTGCAAAGCTTGGCATTGCATGAAGAAGCCGTGCGCCTTGTGCGATCTGACCCGGCATTGCTGCAGCAGGCACAGGACACGTTGGAGAGGTGGCTGAGCCAGGGGGATTCGCATTCCGCCAGCCTGTGGAGGCAGTGGCAGGATGTCTTGCAAAATGGCCGCTGGCGCACCATCCTGGCCCGCACGCGAAGGGCCCAGGAACTGCGCCAGGCCTCGCCCCTGACATCGGTGCTGCCCGAACAGGTGCGCCAGCAGATACTGGCGCAGGTGGGGGATCTCAAGCGGGGCGTTGCATTGGGAGATACAGGGCGGGCCTATGAACCGAGAGGATCTTGAGCACATCATTCGTGCGAGCGGGGATGTGACGAATGAGTATGAATTCGTCATCGTGGGAAGCCAGGCAATCCTGGGCTCCATCCCGTATCCCGAGCCGGTTTTCAAGATGTCCGCAGAGGCGGACATCTATCCGCTCAACGCTCCGGATCTGGCGGACCGGATCGATGGATCCATTGGCGAAGGCTCTCGCTTCCACGAGTCCAATGGCTACTACGCGCAGGGCGTGGGCCCGGACACGGCAGTGCTTGCCTCAGGCTGGCAAAACCGGCTGCACCGTATCCAGAACGGCAATACCAACGATCGCGTCGGCTATTGCCTTGATGTGCTGGATCTCTTCCTCTCCAAGGCCCAGGCGGGGCGAGACAAGGACCGGGTGTTTTGCATGGCACTGATGGAGCATGGCCATGTACAGGTCGATGCGGCACTGAAACTGGCAAGCAGCATGCCGTTGGGTGATGACGGCAAACGGCAATTGCGGGCCCGGATTCAGCGCTGGTTCAAGGGGCTGAAAAAATAAAAAGCAGCCCGCAGGCTGCTTGTCGGTTGCCGTGTCCGCGCGCTCAGGCCGCAGGTCGCGCGGTGCGCACTGCGCTCTTGGGGCGGAACGCCTTGCACACGCTGTCATCCGTTTCCAGATAGGGCCCGCCGATCAGGTCCACGCAATAGGGCACGGCCGCGAAGATGCCGTTGACCTTTTGCTTGCCATCGGGGTTCTTCAGGCCTTCCAGGGTTTCGGCAATCGCCTTGGGCTGGCCCGGCAGGTTGATGATCAGGCTCTTGCCACGGATCACCGCCACCTGGCGCGACAGAATCGCCGTGGGCACAAAGGCCAGGCTGATCTGGCGCATCTGCTCGCCAAAGCCCGGCATTTCCTTGTCGGCCACGGCCAGCGTGGCTTCGGGTGTGACATCGCGCGGCGCGGGGCCGGTGCCGCCCGTGGTCAGCACCAGGGAGCAGCCTGCATCGACCAGTTCGATCAGCGTGGCGCTGATGCCGGCCTGCTCGTCGGGGATCAGGCGCGGCTCGAACGTGATGGGGTTCCTGAGCGCGCGGGTGAGCCAGTCCTGCAGGGCCGGCAGGCCCTTGTCCTCATAGACGCCGCTGCTGGCACGGTCGCTGATCGAGACGATGCCGATGCGCACAGCGTCATGGACGGGTTCACTCATCGTCAGCTTCCTCGCCAGCGCCGTCACCGTCCTCGGCAGCCTCGCGGCCCGTGCCGCCCAACTGCTGGCGAACCAGCTGGAACAGGTCGCGGTAGGCGCGGCCCTTGCGCTGGGCCAGGCCGGTGGATTCCTGCACATTGGCCTCATGGGCGCCCGGCATGTCCTTGCGGGCCTGGCGGATCAGGGCGCGCAGCTGCTGGGTGTCGGTGTCGGGGAAATGGTCCAGCCAGATGGACAGGGCCGATTCCTCGGCAATCAGGCGGTCGCGCCATTGCTCGGCCGCATGCAGGACCATCTTCTCGGCGGCCGAGCCGTTGTGCTGCTCGTCCAGTGCGGCGCGCACGGCGGCGATTTCGGCCTCGTCCAGCTTGCGCATGAGCTTGCCGACGAATTGCATCTGGCGGCGCTTGCCTTCGAAATTGGTGATGCGCTTGGCCTCGGCCAGGGCATCGGCCAGCTGGTCGGGCAATTGCAGGCGCTTGAACAGGTCGGAGCGCAGCGTCAGCAAATCCTTGCCGAGGTCCTGCAAGGCGTCGGACTCGCGCTTGAGATCCGTCTTGCTGGAGTCGGGGGTGCCTTTGAGTTCGGCCTTGAGCTGCAGGTCGAGTTCGCTGCCTTCGGCAACGAAGTGACCTTTGACGTAGTAGCCTTTTTTGGGTTTGCGTGACATGGGGTAGGGGACAAATGCAGTGGCGGCGCGGAGAGCGCTGCAGTGGCGGCTATCATAGCCGCCGCTATGAAAAAACCCCGTCCCCGCTCGGCAAGCACCGCCAAACCGCAGGCTGATTCCGGCTTCAGCTACAGCCAACCGTTTTTTGAAGACTTGGTGGACCGTGCCCTGGTCCACGCCAAGAAGCTCGGCGCCACCAACGCCGGGGCCGAGGCTTCCGAGGGCTGCGGCCTGAGCGTGAGTGTGCGCAAGGGGGCTTTGGAGACCGTGGAGCGCAACCGCGACAAGTCGCTGGGCGTGACCGTCTACCTGGGCAACCGCCGTGGCAACGCCAGCACCTCCGACTTCTCGGATGCCGCCATCCAGCAGACCGTGCAGGCCGCCTACGACATCGCACGCTTCACGGCCGAAGATCCCATGGCCGGCCTGCCCGATGCAGCCGACATCGCCCAGCCCGGCACCCACCGCGACCTGCAGCTGTTCCACCCCTGGGACCTCACCAGCGAGGCTGCGGCCGAACTGGCGCTGCAATGCGAGGAAGCCGCGCTGCGCACGCACAAGCGCATCACCAACAGCGAAGGCGCGGGCGTTTCGGCCCAGCAAAGCCATTTCTTCAGCGCCCACACCAATGGTTTCCGTGGCGGCTACGCCAGCTCGCGCCACAGCCTGTCGGTGGCGCCCATCGCCTCGCTGCCCGGGCGCAATGGCGAGATGCAGCGCGACGCCTGGTACAGCTCCATGCGCAACGCGGCCGACCTGGCCTCGCCCGAGGCCGTGGGCCGCTACGCCGCCCAGCGCGCGCTGAGCCGCCTGGGCAGCCGCAAGATCCCGACCACCGAATGCCCGGTGCTGTTCGAGTCCACGCTGGCCGCAGGCCTGCTGGGCAGCTTCGTGCAGGCCGTCAGCGGCGGCGCGCTGTACCGCCGCAGCACCTTCCTGCTCGACTCGCTGGGCAAGCCCGTCTTCCCCAAGCACATCGACATCACGGAAGACCCCTTCATCCTCGGCGGCAAGGGCAGCTCGCCCTTCGACGAGGAAGGCGTGCGCGTGCAGGCCCGCAAGGTGGTGGATGCCGGCCGCGTCGAGGGCTACTTCCTGTCCAGCTACTCGGCCCGCAAGCTGGGCATGAAGACCACCGGCAATGCCGGCGGATCGCACAACCTGGTCATGACCTCGCGCCGCACCAAGGCCGGCGACGACCTGCCCGCCATGCTCAAGAAACTGGGCACGGGCCTGTTCGTGATCGAACTCATGGGCCAGGGCGTGAACTACGTGACCGGCGACTACTCGCGCGGTGTCAGCGGCTTCTGGGTGGAAAACGGCGAAATCGCCTTCCCCGTGCATGAGATCACCATCGCCGGCAATCTCAAGGACATGCTCAAGGGCATCGAGGCCGTGGGCGCAGATGCCTACAACTACGGCGCCAAGACCGTGGGCTCGATCCTGATCAACCGGATGAAGGTGGCGGGCAGCTGAGCGCTGGTTCAGCTCAAGAATAAAGCGGCTTCTTGAAGCCGCTTTTTTGTGGATCTACACCACTCGCTGCCTCTGCACGCCCAGCCCCTCGATCCCCAGCTCCATCACATCGCCAGCCTTCAGATAGCGCGGCGGCTTCATGCCCATCCCGACTCCCGGGGGCGTGCCGGTGATGATGAGGTCGCCCGGCTCCAGCGTCATCACGCGGCTGCAGTGGCTGATGAGTTCGGCGCAGCCAAAGATCATGGTGCGCGTGCTGCCGCTCTGGCGGCGCTCCCCGTTCACATCCAGCCATAGCTGCAGGGCCTGCGGATCGGGCACTTCGTCGCGCGTGACCAGCCAGGGGCCGATGGGGCCGAAGCGGTCGAAGCCCTTGCCCTTGCTCCATTGGCCACCGCTGCGGTCGATCTGGTATTCGCGCTCGGACACATCGTTGGCAAGGCAGTAGCCGGCCACATGCTCCAGCGCATCGGCCACGGACACATTGCGCGCGCGCTCGCCGATGACGATGCCCAGTTCCACCTCCCAGTCCATGCGCGTGCTGCCCTCGGGCAGGGGGATGTCGTCGTCGGGGCCGCAGGCGCAGCTGGGCCATTTGGCGAAGAGGATGGGCTCCTTGGGAATGGGCATGCCGGCCTCCTCGGCATGGTCGCGGTAGTTCAGGCCGATGGCAACGAACTTGGACATACCGCTCCAGGGCATGCCGATGCGCACCGGGCCTTGCACCAGGGGCAGCCTGGCGGGGTCGATGGCGGCCAGGGCCCGCAGCGCCTTGCGGCCCAGCAGGCGGGGCGTGTAGTCGTCCAACAGGGCGGACAGATCGCGGATCTGGCCTTCGGCATCCAGCAGGCCGGGCTTTTCCTGGCCCTCGGGGCCAAATCTCAGCAGTTTCATGAAGTTTCCTCTTGAGTTCCTGGAGTGGGGCGCTCTGCCGGCTGCAGGTGCTGTTGAGCAGCTGCAGGTGCGCAGATGCCGGCGCCCATTGTGAGGAATGTCTCGCACAGTCTGGGAATGACAGTGCCTTGTCGGTGCGCGGGATATCCATGCGCCCACTGCCTCCGATCACGGCGGCTGGCAGCCCGATCCCTGCATGTCGGCAAGGCGCTGTCCTACTGGATATGCAGGGTTTGGGAAGGCGACGCGACTGATTCAAATTGTCAAATTTGTTCCTGGATGTGTTTCTTCCGCGCCAGCAGTCTGGCCGGTTTGCGTGGGTGGTTCGAGGGAGAGCGACGTGGGTTTTCTGAGGCGTATGAAGTTGGGAACCATGCTGGGCATGGGTTTTTTCGCGGTGATCGTGGTTTGCGTATGCGTGGCGGCCTTCGGCTGGATGAAGTTGCGTGACCAGGGCGAGCAGCTGCGTGTGCTGGCCGAGGACCGCATGGGCAATCTGGCCCGGCTGCAATCGCTCAAGGACAACGCCAATGCGTCGGCACGGGTGGTGCGCAATCTGGCGCTGATCACCGATCCGGCGCAGATGGCCGAGGAGAGCCGCCGGCTGGATGAGGTGGTTGCCAGGAACGGCCTGGTCATGAAGGAGTTGGACCAGCGCCTGCAGACCGAGCAGGCGCGCCGGCTCTTTGCCGACATACGGCAGGCGCGCCAGCCTTTCGTGGAGACCATGCGCCAGGCCGGTGACCTGGGCCTGGCCAACCAGGGCGATGCCGCCAGGGATCTGATCATGGGGCGCCTGCGCTCCTTGCAGACCACCTATTTCGATGCGGTCGAGGCGCTGGTCGACTACCAGAAGGCACAGACGCAGGCTACGGTGGACGGCTCCCTGCGCCGCGTGGCCGAAGACGGCGTGGCCATGCTGGTGCTGACGCTGCTGGCCGCCGCGCTGGGCGGACTGGTGGCCTGGATGATCACCAGGACGGTCAAGCAGCAGTTGGGCGGAGAGCCCTCCTATGCCGCCGGGGTGGCGCGCCAGATCGCGCAGGGCGATTTGTCCGTGCGGGTGCAACTGGCGCCCGGAGACACCTCCAGCCTGCTGCGCGCCATGGAGGACATGCGGGCCGGCCTGGCGCGCGTGGTCGCCGATGTGCGGCAAAGCAGTGAATCGATTGCGACCGGCGCCAGCCAGATTGCCTCGGGCAATGCGGACCTGAGCCAGCGCACGGAAGAGCAGGCCAGCAATCTGGAGCAGACCGCCGCCTCCATGGAGGAGATGAACGCCACCGTCAAGCTCAATGCCGATACGGTGCGTACCGCCACCCAGCTGGCCGCTTCGTCGAGCCAGGCCGCCACCGGCGGCGGCAAGATCGTGGACCGCGTTGTAGCCACCATGGAGCAGATCACCGCGAGTTCCCGGAAGATCGAGGACATCATCGGCGTGATCGACTCCATTGCCTTCCAGACCAACATCCTGGCGCTCAATGCCGCCGTGGAGGCGGCGCGGGCCGGCGAGCAGGGGCGCGGCTTTGCCGTGGTGGCATCCGAGGTGCGCAGCCTGGCCCAGCGCAGCGCGGGTGCAGCCAAGGAGATCAAGGCTCTGATAGGCGAGAGCGTGTCCAAGGTGGACGAGGGCTCGGGCCTGGTGAGCGAGACGGGTTCCGCGATGAAGGACATCGTCCAGCAGGCGCAGCGCGTTGCCGACCTGATCGGCGAAATAGGCGCGGCCACGGCCGAGCAGGCCGACGGTGTGGCGCAGGTGGGCGATGCCGTCGTACAGCTTGACCAGGTCACGCAGCAGAATGCGGCCCTGGTCGAGGAATCGGCGGCGGCTGCCGCGAGCCTGAATGCGCAGGCTGCCAGGCTGGTCGATCTGGTCAGCCTGTTCAAGCTGGACGGGGTGTCCTCGTCCGTGTCCCTGCCCGCGTCCTCACCGGCCCAGGCGCCAGCGCCGGCCGCCGCAGGCAGCAAGGGCGTCCAGCGGACGATGGCGTCCGCAGCCGCACCCAGGGTTGCTGCAGCGCCTGCCAAGGTCACCCCGCTGCGCAAGGCGGGCGAGCGTGTGGACGAGAACTGGGAAGTGTTCTGACCGCGAGCGGGGCAATGCCGCGCTGTGCGCGCGGAACCGGGGGACTTGCCGGCCTCATGCCGTCGGATGGGGTGGGGTCTGCACAGATGCCTGCCCCGGTGCCTGCCCCGGTGCATGGGCCGGCATGTTGCGCACATGCAGGTCCAGCTGCGGGAAGGCCACGGCAATGCCAGCGTCCTTGAGCCGGTCATTGACGCGGCGGTTGAGGTCGTGGCGCACGGGCAGGCGGTCTTCGACCTTGCCCACGTAGGCGCGCAGCTCGAAGCGCTGGCCGTTGCCTTCCAGCGCCATGAACCAGCAGTTGGGCTCGGGTTCGCGCAGCACCTGGGGGTGTTCCCTGGCAATGCCCAGCAGCATGTCGCGCACTCGCTCGGGGTCATTGCCGTGGGCCACGGGCACGTCGATCACCAGGCGGGTCACGTCGTCGCTCAAGGTCCAGTTCGTCACCTGGCCGGTGATGAAGGTCTTGTTGGGGATGACGATTTCCTTGTTGTCGAAGTCCAGCACCGTGGTGGCCCGCGTGCGGATGCGCGTGACGGTGCCGGTGAGGGTGTCGATGGTGATGACATCGCCCACGCGGAAGGGCCGCTCCACCAGCAGGATCAGGCCCGAGACGAAGTTGGCGAAGATCTCCTGCAGGCCAAAGCCCAGGCCCACGGTGAGCGCCGCCACCATCCACTGCAGCTGTCCCCAGCGCAGGCCCAGCAGCGTGAAGGCGCTGACCGTGCCCGCGATGGTGATGGCGTAGCGCGCCAGCGTGGCCAGGGTGTAGCGCGCGGAGCTGCTGATGCGGTTGGAGGCCGACAGCGTCACTTCCAGCAGGCCCGGCAGGTTGCGTGCAAAGCTGAAGGTGAGCAGCAGGATCATCACGCCCAGCAGCGCGTCCATCAGGCTCACGGGGGCGGCATGCGCGATGCCGTCGGCGCCGGTGTTGGTGGTGTACCAGAGCACCACGCCTTCGGAGCGCAGCAGCGCAGGCAGCACGGGCAGCCAGGCGTAGACCAGGGTCAGCACGACCAGCACCTGCTGCAGCAGGCCCAGCAGCCGGTGCGCCTGGGCGCCCACGGTGACCAGGGCCATCTGGGTGGCTTCGTCGGTGGGTGCCTTGCCGGTGTCCACGCCCGAGCCGCTCTGCGCCAGCCTGGCGGCTTCGCGCAGCCGGTTCAGCGCCAGGCGTCGTTCGCCCAGCAGCAGCCAGCGCCGCAGCAGGTTGACCACGACCTCGACCGCGCCCAGGAACACGAAGCTGGCCATCAGGGCCTGGATGAATTCGGTGGCCGTGTAGACATAGCCGAGCACGATGCCCACGGCCAGCGCGCTGAGCATGAGCATCAGCACCACGCTGACGATCTGGCCCCAGTGGATGCCGGGCCGCTTTTGCTGCATGACACGGCGAAAGTACAGCCAGGCCATCCAGGCCAGGCCCAGCGACAGCATGAGGATGGAGATGCGTCCCCAGGTGCTGATGGCGTGGTTGTCATGGCTGTAGAAGGCCAGGCCGCCCAGCAGTTCGGCAGGCACGATGAGCCAGGCGGCGCGGCGCACCATCTGGCGCAGCATCTGCACGCGGGCGGCCGGCCAGCCGAAGTGGGCCAGTGCCAGCCCGCCCGGGCAGAACAGGGCGTTGAGCAAAGTGGCCACGAAGATGAAATCGCTGAGCTGGACCAGGGTGGCGCCCAGCGGCTCCAGCGCCGTGCCCACGGTTTCGGGGCCTTGCAGCAGGCTGCCCAGCGCCGCGGCCGCAAAGCTCCAGGGCAGGGTGTAGAGCAGGCTCCAGCCCAGCGCGAGCAGGCTCAGCCCGAAGTTGTCGCGCATGAAGTCGCCCACGCGCACGGCGATGGACTGCAGCTGGCGCAGCGCATAGCGGCGCAGGCCCAGCAGCAGGGCCACGATCAGGCCGACGGCGCCAAACGCCCAGGGATCGTTCCAGATGCTGGCGGCCAGGGCGCGCGCGGTTTTCCAGGGGGAGCTGCTGCCTTCGATGTCCTGCTCCAGCGCCTGCCACTCGCTGAGCCAGGTGCGGTCCATGGGGCGGTGGCTGGGGAACCACAGCAGTTCCTTGTCCAGCACCTGGCGCAGTTCGTTGCCGCTGCGCAGGGCGGCGCGCAGGGCTTCATCGGTCTGCTCCAGCACGGCAATGCGGCGCAGCAAAACGGGCTGCAATTGATCGGTGAGCGCCACCTGCCGGGCCAGCAGGGCGGTCTGCTGTGCCGAGGTGGAGGCATTGATGGCCGTGGTGACGCTGGCGGCAGGTTCAGGTGCCGCCACGCCGCCTGCATCCGCAGTGTCGGCCGGGGCCTGTGCCGCCGTGTCCGCGCCCGGGTTCTGGCGCCATTTGCTGGAGTTGAACAACATCAGCCGCAGCTCGGCCAGCTGGCGCTGCACGGCGCGGTGCCTGGACTGCAAGGTGTTGCCGGAGGACAGCTCCACGCGCTGCTGCCACAGCCACTGGCCCACGGCCGCGCTGCCACCGCCCAGCCGCAGGCGTGCCTGGGTGTCGCGCAGCGTGGCGCTCAATTGGTCGCGGACATATTCGTCATTGGCCAGGGTCTTGCGCTCCTGCGCCAGTTCATTGGAGTTCTTGAGGATCTGCGCGGCCAGCGCGGCATTGCGCTGGGCCAGGTCGCGTATGGCGGGATCGGCGGCGGAAGCGTGCTGGGCGGCCAGCTCCATCTCCTGCACCTGCTGCTCCAGTTGCTGGCGGCTGCGCTCGGCAATGCGCTGGGTCAGCCAAGCGGCGCGCGGCATGCGCTCCAGCAGCTCGCGGCGCTGGGCCTGCAGCTGGGCGGCCAGCAGGCGCTGGCGGGCTTCGATGGTGGACTGCTCTTCCTGTCGCAGCGCCAGCTCCAGCAGGGCGCGGCGGTGCTCTGCGCTGCGCCTTGCCTGGCGGGCCTGGGTGAGGTCGGGGGCTTCGCCGGGCTCGGCGGTCACGGGCTCGGCGTTTTCCTGCGCGCGTTGCTGGAGGATGGACAGATCGATCCGCCCCGGGCCGGGCTGGGACACCAGATTGGCCTGGTCGGCCGCGGATTTTTCGATGCCCACCTTGAGTGCGGCGATGGCATCGCGCTCATCGGCCAGCAGCCGCTCCAGCACTTCCTGGCTGGCGTTGGCGGGAACGCGTTCCTTCCAGCGATCGAACAGGCTGCCCAGCTGCTCGTCGCTCAGCGGCGCGGGCAGGGCCGGCACGGGCGTGCGTGCCCTGGCGCGCAGGCGGTCCAGTTCCTGCGCCAGCGCATCGGCTTCCTTTGTCGCCGATGCGGCGGCATCCAGTTGGGCCTGAATGGCGTTGCTTCGTTCCTTGTCGGAGGCCGATCCGCCCCCCAATGTGCCCTGCAAGGCACCCAAAGGGCCTGCTGCCGGTGCGGCCTTGGCCAGGCCCGGTGCCAGCAGGGCGAGCAGCAGGCCGAGCACCAGGCACATGGCCCGCAGCAGGTGCATCGGCGTCACGGCAGCCAGTTTGCGCGATGGGCGACCGGCGGCAAGTAGGGGGTTGTCGGCAGGAGACATCGGTTCTGAATTCGGGCCTGTGCCGCTGTGTGAGTGCGGACTATCATTTGTCAAAAGTGGGAGCGTCAGGCGCTGTATTCACGGGCCTTGCTGCAGGCCCGGCTGGCTCAAGCCCCTGTCCCGGCGCCGCAAAAAGCGGGGTAGTCCAGGAACCTGACATTGTGACCTCGCGCGCAATGCAGACATGTGGGACGTATGAGCTATTCAAAGCCGATGCAAGGTGCTACAACAGTTCCACACGGTAGCGAATGCCTTGCAACTTCGCGGCACTGTTCGCCCTCGGGTGCCGCCGGGAGAGGTCGTATGGATGTCATCAGCAACTCGGCTGCACGTTACGTTCGCCTTCGCGAAGAAGAGATGTCGCTGGACGAATTTCTCGCCCTGTGCCAGCGCGATCCCATGGCTTACGAAGGTGCTGCCCAGCGCATGCTGGCAGCCATCGGCGAACCTGAAATGGTGGACACGCGCAATGATCCACGCCAGTCGCGGCTGTTTGCCAACAAGGTCATCCGGCGCTATCCGGCCTTCGCCGAGTTCTACGGCATGGAAGACTCCATCGAGCAGGTGGTGAGCTTCTTCCGCCATGCGGCCCAGGGCCTGGAAGAGCGCAAGCAGATCCTCTATCTGCTGGGCCCCGTGGGCGGTGGCAAGAGCTCCATCGCCGAGCGCCTCAAATACCTGATGCAGAAGGTGCCGTTCTACGCCCTCAAGGGCTCGCCCGTGAACGAGTCGCCACTGGGCCTGTTCGACCCCGTGGAGGACGGGCCGCTGCTGGAGGAGCAGTTCGGCATTCCCCGGCGCTGCCTCAACCATGTGCTGTCGCCCTGGGCCGTCAAGCGCCTGGAGGAGCTGGGCGGCGATATCCGCCAGTTCCGCGTGGTCAAGCGCTATCCCAGCATCTCCAGGCAGGTGGGCATTGCCAAGACCGAGCCCGGCGACGAGAACAACCAGGACATCTCCAGCCTGGTGGGCAAGGTGGACATCCGCAAGCTGGAGAACTTTGCCCAGGACGACACCGACGCCTACAGCTACTCGGGCGGCCTGTGCCTGGCCAACCAGGGCCTGCTGGAGTTCGTGGAAATGTTCAAGGCGCCCATCAAGGTGCTGCACCCGCTGCTGACGGCCACGCAAGAGAGCAACTACAAGGGAACGGAAGGCTTTGGCGCCATTCCCTTCGACGGCATGGTGCTGGCCCACAGCAACGAGAGCGAGTGGAAGGCCTTCCGCAACAACCGCAACAACGAGGCCTTCCTGGACCGCGTCTACATCGTCAAGGTGCCGTACTGCCTGCGCGTGTCGGAGGAGGTGCGCATCTACGAGAAGCTGATCCGCGAGTCGTCCCTGGCCAGCGCCGTGTGCGCGCCCGGCACCCTCAAGATGATGGCCCAGTTCGCCGTGCTCACGCGGCTGAAGGAGCCCGAGAACTCCAGCATCTTCAGCAAGATGCAGGTGTATGACGGCGAAAGCCTCAAGGACACGGACCCGCGCGCCAAGAGCTTCCAGGAGTACCGCGACTATGCGGGCGTGGACGAGGGCATGTCAGGCATCTCCACGCGCTTCGCGTTCAAGATCCTGTCCAAGGTCTTCAACTACGACAGCACCGAGGTGGCGGCCAACCCGGTGCACCTGATGTATGTGCTGGAGCAGCAGATCGAGCGCGAGCAGTTCCCTGCCGAGCTGGAGACCAAGTACACCAGCTACATCAAGGAGTACCTGTCGCCGCACTATGCCGAGTTCATCGGCAAGGAAATCCAGACCGCCTATCTGGAAAGCTACAGCGAGTACGGCCAGAACATCTTCGACCGCTACGTCACCTACGCCGACTACTGGATACAGGACAGCGAGTACCGCGACAACGATACCGGCGAGGCCTTCGACCGCAACGCGCTCAACGCCGAGATGGAGAAGGTCGAGAAGCCCGCGGGCATTGCCAATGCCAAGGATTTCCGCAACGAGATCGTCAACTTCGTGCTGCGCGCGCGGGCCAACAACCAGGGCAAGAACCCCAGCTGGACCAGCTACGAGAAGCTGCGCGTGGTGATCGAGAAGAAGATGTTCTCCAATACCGAGGAGCTGCTGCCCGTGATCAGCTTCAATGCCAAGGCCAGTGCCGAGGACGCGCGCAAGCACGAGGACTTCGTCACCCGGATGGAGGCCAAGGGCTATACGTCCAAGCAGGTGCGCCTGCTGTGCGAGTGGTACCTGCGCGTTCGCAAGAGCAACTGACGGGTGGTTGCGCCGCCCTTCGGCGCGCCCGGGCTGGGGGGAACAGATGGCATTGCAAATCATCGATCGCAGGCTGGCCGGCAAGAACAAGTCGGTGGGCAACCGCGAGCGCTTCGTGCGCCGCTACAAGGCGCAGATCGCCGAGGCGGTGCGCCGCGCGGTGGACAAGCGCGGCATCCGCCACATGGAGGAGTCCGAGAGCGTCTCCATCCCGCGCAAGGACATCCGCGAGCCCGTGTTCCACCACGGGCAGGGCGGCGTCCATGACACGGTGCACCCGGGCAACACCGAGCATGTGCGCGGCGACCGCATTGCCCGGCCGCAGGGCGGCGCAGGCGGCGGCGGCTCCCAGGCCAGCGACAGCGGCGAGGGCGAGGACGACTTCACCTTCACCCTGACCAAGGAAGAGTTCATGGAACTGTTCTTTGAAGACCTGGCCCTGCCGCGGCTGCTGCGCACCCACATCGGCAACACCATGCAGTACAAGACGCGCCGCGCCGGCTACAGCCACGACGGCACGCCGCACAACCTGGCGCTGCTGCGCACCATGCGCGGCGCCCTGGGCCGTCGCATTGCGCTGACCAAGGCGCCGCACCGCGAACTCAAGGCACTGGAGGAGCAGCTGCAAGCGCTGCTGGCGCAGGACGATGGCACCAGCGAGGCGGCGGCCGAGCTGCAGCAGCGCATCGATGCGCTGAAGCTGCGCATGGGCACGGTGGCCTTTCTCGACCCCATCGACCTGCGGTTTCGCAACCGCACGCGCGTGCCTGCGCCCATCAGCCAGGCCGTGATGTTCTGCGTGATGGATGTGTCCGGCTCCATGGACCAGGACCGCAAGGACCTGGCCAAGCGCTTCTTCATCCTGCTGTACCTGTTCCTGACGCGGCACTACGAGAAGATCGACATCGTCTTCATCCGCCACCACACGCAGGCGGCCGAGGTCAGCGAGGACGAGTTCTTCCACTCCCAGGAAAGCGGCGGCACGGTGGTCAGCAGTGCGCTGGTGCTGCTGGACCAGATCATCCGCGCGCGCTATCCGTCCGGGGACTGGAACATCTACGTGGCCCAGGCCAGCGATGGCGACAACTTCGGCGACGACGGCTCCAACTGCCGCAACCTGCTGGTCGAGAAAATCCTGCCGCTGGTGCGCTACTTCGCCTATGTGCAGGTGGTGCAGGAAGAGCAGAGCCTGTGGCAGGAGTACAGCCAGGTGCTGCCGCTGTTCTCGCATTTCGCCATGCGCAAGGTGTCGGACGCCAGCGAGATCTATCCCGTGTTCCGCGACCTGTTCAAGAAAGAGGGGGTATCGGTATGAACCTCTCTCACTATCCCGTGCTAGCGCCCCGCCATGCCACGCCGCAGTGGAAATCCCATCTGGCCAGCGACCGGGCCCAGCGCATCGTGCCCTCCGCTCCGCTGCCGGCAGGGGCGCGGCCGGCAGAGCCTCTGCCCGATCCCAGCGACTGGACCTTCGAGCTCATCGAACGCTATCACGCAGCGATTGCGGCCACGGCAGAGCGCTACGGCCTGGACACCTATCCCAACCAGCTGGAAGTGATCTCGGCCGAGCAGATGATGGACGCCTACGCCAGCGTGGGCATGCCCGTGGGCTACCGCCACTGGAGCTATGGCAAGGAATACATGGCGACGGAGCGGCGCTACCGGCGCGGCCACATGGGCCTGGCCTACGAGATCGTCATCAACTCCAATCCCTGCATCAGCTATCTGATGGAGGAGAACACCACCGCCATGCAGGCCCTGGTGATCGCCCATGCGGCATACGGCCACAACAGCTTCTTCAAGAACAACTACCTGTTCGGCATGTGGACGGATGCGGGCAGCATCATCGACTACCTGGTCTATGCGCGCGACTTCATCTCCCAGTGCGAGGAGCGCCATGGCCTGACGACGGTGGAGCAATGGCTGGACTCCTGCCACGCGCTGTCCAACCTGGGCGTGGACCGTTACCGCCGCCCCTCCAAGAAAAGCCTGGCGCGCGAGCGGGCCGAGCGCGAGCAGCGCGAGGCCTATGCCCAGCAGCAGGTCAACGAGCTGTGGCGCACCCTGCCGGCCCGCCCGGGCAAGGACAGCGCGGCGCAGCACAGCGAGCGCTTTCCCAAGGAGCCCGAGGAAAACCTGCTGTACTTCATCGAGAAGAACGCCCCGCTGCTGGAGCCCTGGCAGCGCGAGATCGTGCGCATCGTGCGCAAGATCGCCCAGTACTTCTACCCGCAGCGCCAGACCCAGGTGATGAACGAGGGCTGGGCCACGTTCTGGCACTACACCCTGCTCAACACCCTGTACGACGAAGGCTGGCTGACCGACGGCGTGATGATCGAATGGCTGTCCTCCCACACCAACGTGATCTACCAGCCGCCCGCCGGACACCGCGCCTACAGCGGCATCAATCCCTATGCGCTGGGCTTTGCCATGTACCGCGACATCCGCCGCATCTGCCAGGACCCCACCGAGGAAGACCGCCGCTGGTTCCCCGACCTGGCCGGCACGCCCTGGCTGCCGGCGCTGCACCATGCCATGCAGAACTTCAAGGACGAGAGCTTTGTCGGCCAGTACCTGAGCCCGCAGCTGATGCGCGACATGCGCCTGTTCTCCATCCATGACGATGCCAGCGAACGCGAGCTGCTGGTCAGCGCCATCCACGACGACGACGGCTACCGCACCCTGCGCCAGACCCTGTCGCAGCAGTACGACCTGGGCGCGCGCGAGCCCAATATCCAGGTCTGGAACGTGAACCTGCGCGGCGACCGCTGCCTGACCCTGCGCCACACGCGCTACCAGGGCCGCCCCCTGTCCGACGATGCGCTGGAAGTGCTCAAGCACGCAGCGCGCCTGTGGGGCTTTGGCGTGCAGCTGGAAAGCGTCAACGGCGATGGCGACGCGCCCGTGCTGCTGCACTCCGTGCCCGCTCCACCGGCCTGATCAGGCAAGACGCTAGCGCAGCGTGCCCACGTACTTGCGGTTTTCCGCGCGCTGGCGCATCAGCTCGCCGGCGCGCTGCATGAGCGGCGAGCGCTCGGCGGGCCCGGCCAGCGCGGCGTTCCAGGCCGCTTCGAAGCGGTGGGTCCAGTCCACCAGTTCGGGCGTGCTGCGCGTCCCTTCCTGCTCACGGGCGAAGCGGATGATTTCGGCGGCGTATTCGGCATTGGCCGCCAGCCATTCGGTATCGGTCACGCGGCCGCAGCTTCTGCGCAGCAGCACATGCAGGTGCGCGGCGATGGCCAGGAGTTCGCTTTCGGGCATGTAGTGGGCACTCCTTCGGTTTGACGATCATCGGGCGCCGGGCCGCTTTGCGGCCCGGCCGTTCATCCACTCAGGCGCTCGCGGTGCAGCGCCAGGTCCAGGCCCTGCAGCTCGCTTTCCTCATCCACGCGCAGGCCGATCAGCATGTCCAGCAGCCACAGCAGCACCGCCGTGGCCACCAGCGTGAACAAGGCCACGGCCAGCACGCTCACGGCCTGGGTGAGAACGCTGCCCTGCACGCCGCCGATCTGCGGACTGGCAAACACGCCGGTCAGCAGCGAGCCCACGATGCCGCCCACGCCATGCACGCCAAACACATCCAGCGAATCGTCCGCACCCAGCAGCCGCTTGAGGCCCGTGGCGCCCCAGTAGCAGGCGACACCGGCGATCAGGCCGATGCACAGCGCCGACAGCGGCGTCACGAAACCCGCTGCCGGCGTGATCGCCACCAGGCCGCCGACCAGCCCCGAGCACAGCCCCAGCAGCGTGGCCTTGCCGCGCACCACGTACTCGGCCAGCGACCAGGCCAGGGCGCCCGCGCTGGCGGCAATGTGGGTGACGGCCAGCGCCAGCGCCGCGCGGCTGTCCCCGGCCAGCGATGAGCCTGCGTTGAAGCCGAACCACCCCATCCACAGCAGGGCTGCGCCCATCATGGTCAAGGCCAGGTTGTAGGGCTCGAAGGGCTCGTGCCCGTAGCCGCGGCGCGGCCGCAGGAACCAGGCGCAGACCAGGCCGGCCACGCCCGCGTTCACATGCACCACGGTGCCTCCGGCAAAGTCCAGCGCGCCCATGCGCGCCAGCCAGCCCCCGGGCTCCCACACCCAGTGCGCCACCGGCGCATACACCAGCAGGCTCCACAGCCCCACGAAGATCAGCATGGCACCGAAGCGCATGCGCTCCACCCAGGCGCCCACCAGCAAGGCGGCGGTGATCACGGCAAAGGCCAGCTGGAACATGGCATAGGCCGCTTCGGGCACATGCGGCGCCAGGTGGCTCACGGCCACCAGGCCCTTGGCGGCGTTGAAATCCAGGCCGGAAAACCAGGCGCGAGAATCACCGCCTATCCACGCATTGCCGGGCGTGAAGGCCAGCGAGTAGCCGAGTGCAAACCACAGAATGCTCACCAGGCAGGCAATCGCCACCACGCTGGCCATGGTGTTGAGCACGTTCTTGCGGCGCACCATGCCCGCATAGAACAGCGCAATGCCGGGCAGCGTCATCAGCAGCACCAGCACCGTGGCCGTCATCAGCCAGACCGTGTCCACGGCGCTGATGGATTCCACCGCCACCAGCGATGGCCGGGTGATAGCCTGCTCGGCCGCCTGCGCCGTCTGCGCCGCACCCAGGACCGCGACCCATCCTCCCGCCACCAATGTTCTCAATGCCCGTGCGCACCTGTGCATGCAATGACTCCCTTGTTTGTTGTGGTCATGGGGCCGTCTGCCGTTGCCGCCATGGCTGCATTGGCCGGCCTGCAGCGGCCTTGCACAAGTCGTGCCAGCGCATACGGGGCCCTTGGGGCCCGCGCGATCCGACCGGAACACCAAAACGGGAAAACCGCGAGTCAAAACAGGGCAGCCGGGCGGGCGGTGCACCATCGCCGTGCGGTGGTGCAGCTCTTAAACTGCCTGCATGAATCGAAGAAATCTGATGTGCGCCGCGCTGCTCGCCTTTCTGTCACAGGCGGCCCTGGCGGCTGCCGAACTGCAGGACAAGCCCGAATGGGACCGCTTCTTTGCCGATGCCAAGGTCGATGGCAGCATCGTCGTGGTCGATGCCAGAGGCCAGGCCGAAGCCGTCTACGTCCACAACCGTGACCGGGCGGCGCGGCGCTACTCGCCCGCCTCCACCTTCAAGATCCCGCACAGCCTGTTCGCACTGGATGCCGGGCTGTTGCGCGATGAATTCCAGCGCATTCCCTGGGATGGCGTGAAGCGCCAGTTGCCGGCCTGGAATGCCGATCAGGACCTGCGCTCGGCCATGCGCAACTCCACCGTCTGGGTGTACGAAGGCTTTGCCAGGGAGCTTGGCAGCGCGCGTGAGGCTGCCTACATGCGCAAGATCGACTACGGCAATGCGCTGGCCACAGGCGAGGCGCCGTTCTGGGTGGAGGGCGACCTGGCCATCTCGGCGCTGGAGCAGGTGGCCTTCCTGCAGCGGCTGTACCGCAATCGGCTGCCATTGCCGGTGGAGCACCAGCGGCTGGTGAAGGACGTGATGATCAACGAGGCAGGCCCGGACTGGATACTGCGCGCCAAAACCGGCTGGACGGGCCGTATCGGCTGGTGGGTGGGCTGGGTGGAATGGCCGGCCGGCCCCGTGTTCTTCGCCATGAACATGGACACGCCCCACCGGCTGGCCGACCTGCCCAAGCGCCAGGACATCACGCGCGACATCCTGCGCTCCATCAACGCGTTGCCCAAGGCGCCGTAGCGCGCGGGACAAGGGCCATGCGCCAGCCCATCAGCCCGTCAGCCCGTCAGCCCGTCAGCCCATCAGGGCTGGAGGCCGCTTGTCGGCCTTGCGCTCCACCGGATTGGCGGTGAGCCAGTTGGAGGGGTACTGGCGCATGAACTCGCGCGCCTTTTCCACGCGCGCGTTGAGCCAGGCGTCGTAGGCGCCTTCGTTGAGAATCGCCGGCATGCGCTTTTCCGCGCCGGGCTGCTGGTAGCGGTGCAGCAGCGCATGGCTGTTGGCGTTGACGGTGAGCAGGGCGTAGCTCAGCAGCACCTCGCCGTCCGGGCCCGTCCACTGCGCCCACACGCCGGCCACGCCCATGGGCTTGCCGTCGATGCGCGAGATGCGCGTGGGCAGGGCCTTGCCGTTGCGGTAGTCATCCTCGAAAAAGGCGGCCATGGGCACGATGCAGCGCTGGCCATTGAGCCAGGCATCGCGGAAGGCCTGGGCCGTGGACACCGTTTCGGAGCGCGCATTCACCAGCTTGAGCGCGCGCAGCCGGCCGTCGGAGGCCGACTTCACCCAGTGCGGCACCAGGCCCCATTGGGCGGCAACCAGCTCGCGTACGGCAGGGGTGGGTGCTGCAGGCGGTGTGTCGGGAGCTGCAGGTTCTGCCTGTTCAGCGGCTGCCTCTGCAGCCACGGCGACGCTGCGGATGAAAAAGCCGGACTTGCGCGGCGTCATGTTGCGCTCGCTGGCCGCGGGCGCTTCCACGTCGAAGGCGTCGCGGTAGGCGTCGGCTTGCGACAGGGATTCGTAGTGGGTACTCATGCGCGGATGGTACCTGCGTGCCGGGGCGAAATGGGGGAGTCGTGGGCGGTGCCGAACTTTCCCCCGCAATCAGACGGTGATCGTTCCGGTCAGGTAACGCGCACAGTGGCCGGCCACCTCGACGCTGGCGTCCGTCACTTCGCAAAACAGCGTGCCCGTGCGGCGAGATGCCTGGTGGCCGACCAGACGGTTCTTGCCCAGCCTGCCCGCCCAGTAAGGCGCAAGCGCCGCATGGATGGAGCCCGTGACGGGATCTTCCTCGCCGCCATTGGCGGGCCAGAAGTAGCGGCTGACGAAGTCATACGAGGCGCCCGCATCCGCAGGCGCCGTCACCACCACATCCAGCGGCCCCAGCGATTTCAGGCGTTCCAGATCCGGCTTGACGGCCAGCACGTCGGCCTCGGCGGCGTAGACCGCCACGTAGGCCTGCTGGTTCACAAGATAGGCCGTGGGTGCGGGCGTCAGGCCTTCGCGCAGCGCGGCAGGCGCCTCATCCAGCGGCTTGGCATCGCGGCGCGGGAAGGTCATGACGATGCGTCCGCCATCCTCCTGCGTGGCGGTGACCTTGCCCACGGCAGCGGCCCAGAACGTGATGCTGCGCAGCGCCGGGTCGGCCTCGAACAGCACGAATGCGCTTGCCAGCGTGGCATGGCCGCAGAACGCGATCTCCGTGAGCGGGGAGAACCAGCGGATCTCGAAGGCGTCGCGATCGGCACTCCAGACCAGGAACGAGGTTTCCGAGAGATTGTTCTCTGCCGCAATGGCCTGCAGCGTGGAATCGGCAAGCCATGCATCCAGGGGAATGACGGCGGCCTGATTGCCCTTGAATCGTTCCGATGTGAATGCGTCGATGACGTGGATGGGGAGTTGCATTTGCAAAAGGCCTTTGGGTCGGATTCGTGTGCAGCCCGTCATTGTTGTCTCTGTCTCCAATGGCTGCGCGCGGATTCTACGGTCCCGCAGGACAGAGCTGAGGCACGCATGCCCGGCATGCCGTCCCACGCGGCTGCGGGGCGCCGCGTGGAATGCCTCGCCCCATCCCTTGCTTGAAATGCCCGCTCCCGGCTGCAAGGCTCACTCAATGCCCAGAACCGTTTTCATGGCAGTCCAGGCCACGCCGTTCAGGCGGGTGGAATAGCTGAGTGCCTGATCTTCACTGGCAATGGCGGCAGGCAGTCGATAGCCGAATACGCTGCCGTCGAATTCCGTATAGCCCCGCGTCACGCCTTGCATGAAGGTCTTGCCAGGGAAGTCGGCAAAGCTCAGCAGGCGCACGCCCTGGGAGGTGGAGAGGGTGTAGGCGCTTTGCGAATGCACGGTGCAGGCGCCCAGATCGCTGTAGGCCGGAGGGGTGGACTCACAGCTGTAGAACTGGGCGTTGGCCGCATCGATGAAGGCTACGCGCAACACATGGTTGGCATCGACCGGCCCCGCCGCACCGACTGTCGAGGCGCGCACGGTGGCTGGGGTCGACAGGTTCACCGCGCTGGCCGGGCGGCCGGCAATCATGGCTTCCAGCGTGGCGAAGCCGAAGCGGTCCGTGGCCGTGTTGTTGATGAAAGCTGGTGATCGGCTCAACTGCACCGACAGTGCGGTGCGCATCTGTGCGCCCTGCGGAAAGACGGCCGAGCCCAGCGTGGCGGGGTCCATTTCGATGGAGCGGTCATGGCGGATGCCCTCGGCCTGCAGCGTTGTGTCTCCGGCACGCAATTGCGTGATGACTTCGGCCATGGGCTTGCCGCTGACGTCCTGCGAAGCGGTGGTAAAGCCCAGATAGGCGGTGGACTGGTTGCACAGCAGTGTGCGCGAGGGAACGCCCTGCGTCGTCAGGCGCGGCAAGGAGGTGTCGCAGCGCGTCCAGCCGGTGCTGGTGAGCGTGACGGACGGGAACAGCGCTTCCTGCGTACTGGGCGCACCGTTGGTTTTTCCGCTGCGTGTCTCGAACTGGTGGGCAAAGCCGTCTGCCTGGACGACGCCGTCGGACCTGCGTTCACGCACGGAGTAGTTCTGCGCGTTGCCGTAGTTCAGGAACGCCAGTTGGTTCGATGCCACGGCCGCTGCGCCAGGTGCCGTCACCTGGAGAGGCACGCCCAACTCAAGCGCGTAGGCGGTGACCTTGGCGGCTGTGCGCGCGGTATCCGCAAGCACGGCGGTACTGGAGGCCACGTCGCTCTGGTAGTCGTAGATCCTGGCGGCGTCGATGCCGAGCTGGCGGGCCACTGCAGCCTCGGCCACTTCCCTGGCGGTGCCGGCCGCGATGGCCTGTTGCACCAGGCTGGTCAGTGGATTGATCTGCGCGGATTTGCCAGCCGGTGCAGACAGCACGAACGCCTTGGCTGTGGCGGTGCTGGTGGGGTCTGCAGCGTCCACGGATTCGGGTGTGATGCGAGCCAGCAAGGGAGCCTGGTTGAAGGCAGCGGTGGCTGCCGCATCGCCGGGTTGATAGGTCAGGCTGAACTTGCCGTCGCTGCCGGTGGCCGCTGCGCTGGGCTCGCCCGTGTCGCAGGCTGCATTGGCGTTCAGATCCACGCAGACTGCAGCGTTGCGCACGGCCTGGTCGATGGCGACGGTGCCTGACAGCGTGATGGCCGGCTGTGTCACGGTGCCGCCGCCGGTGCCCCCGCCGCTGTCGGTACCGCCGCTGCCTCCTCCACAGGCATAGAGGCTTGCAACAAGGCCGCACAGCAGCAAAGGGCGCACGGCGGGAAGGGAAGTGGATGCACGGGATTGAATTTGCATGGTGTCGGTACAGGAATGTGTGTGGCAAGCCAACTCTATTTGTGACACGCAACAAACAAAATGATGCAATTGCACTATCCTGAAGCGCTGCCGGGGTGGGACAAGAGGGCACGGCACGCGCAACACCCGCCCGTGCAGTTGTTCTCAACGTATCGAAGAGAGGCAGGCAAGCCGCCATGGACGCTGCATACAACCACCTGCTGCTGAACCTCTACCGGCTATCGCACGAACAGCCTGTCGAGCATTTCCAGGACCAGGCGCTGGACCTGCTCAAACCCGTGCTGCCCTTCGACTCGGCCATGTGGGGCTCGGCCACCATGACGACGGCCGGCATCGATATCCACACCATCCACCTTCACCTGCAGCCGCCCGAAATGCTGCAGGCCTATGAAGAGGTCAAGCACCTGGACACGGCGGCGCAGGCCATCGCCAGGCACCCCAGCGAGACGCTGGCCTTCGAAGCGAGGACCTGGTTCGGTGGCAGTCACCAGGGGGCGCTGCGCGACTACGGCAGGCGCTTTGAGCAGTCGCACTTCTTCATCGGCGGGATGGTGAACCCGGCCACTCTTTACACGCGCTGGCTCACGCTGTTTCGCGCCCGCACGGATGCGCATTGCACCGAGGGCGAGCGCCAACTGCTGGCCGCGCTGCTGCCCCATGTGCAGCAGGCGCTGGAACTCAACCGCCTCACGCATCTGGGGCAGCTTCGGCAGGGCCTGGCCCGTGATCCGTTGGGCTCGGCACTGGCAGACCCGCGCGGCATCATCCACCACATGGACGTCGTCTTCGAGCACGCCTTGCGCGCCGAATGGCCGGGCCGGCAAGGTCCTCGCCTGCCTGCGGCCGTGCAGACAGCGGCACAGGGCGGCGCCCATCGTCTGGTGGCCCACACCCTGGTCATCACGCTGTTCACGCAGCACGGCCTGCTGTGGTTGCGAGCGCGCCCCCGGTGCGCAGCCGACGGGCTGTCCCCCCGCGAAGCCACGGTTGCCCGGCTTGTGGTCCGGGGCCTGACGCACAAGCAGATTGCAGTCCAGCTCCAGCGTGCTCCTGCCACGGTGCGCAACCAGATCCGCTCCATCTACGAAAAGCTGGGCATTGCCAACGTGGCGTCGCTTGCCGAGGCACTCCGGCTGATGGATTGAGGCCAAGGTCCAGGAAAACCCTGCTGTGGTTTGCAAGCCATGGTCAAAAATAGAATGAAGATTCGTTCTACGATCATTTCCCATGCAAGACGAGGCCTGGACCTTCTTTCCCCATGCGGGATCGCGCCATGTGCAGACGCTGCGCGTGGCGCTCAGGCTGTTCGTGGAGCGGGGCTTCTTCAATACCTCGATACAGGACCTGTGCGCCGAGGCCGGCGTGTCCATCGGTTTCTTCTACAACCACTTTGCCGACAAGGAAGGCATTGCGCGCGAGCTGTACCGGCATTTGCTGGCGCGCATGAATGTGCTGCTCGACGATATCGAGGAGCGGCACGCGGGCAGCGCCCAGCGCTGCCGCGAGGTGCTGCGCATGCTGTTCGGGCTGGCCGAGGCCGAGCCCGAGGCCATGGGCTTCGTGGTCAATGCGCGCCACCGCGAGTTTCTGCCCGACGAGCAGGCCATCTGCTCGGCCTCGGCCTTCGTGCGCATGCGCGGCTTCGTGTTCGCCGGCATGACCGATGGCGAGATCCGCCAGATGGAGCCCATGGTGGCGGCCAGCCTGATGTACGGCAGCGCGATCCGCATGATCTGCCTGCGGCTGGACGGCATCATCGACACGCCCATAGAGCCCCTGTTCGACGCGCTCTGGGACGGGGTGTGGCGATCGCTCAAGCCTGACTGAGCGGCGCATTTTCCGGCGCTGGTGCCGTGCGGCGCCAGCGGTTGTTCCACTGAGGCGAAAGCACAAGGAGTAGCAGGGATGGCGCATCACATCTTGATCATCGGAGGGGGCATTGGCGGCACCATGACCGCCAACCACCTGGTCAGCAAGCTGTATCCGGAGGTGGTCACGGGCAAGGTGCGCATCACCATGCTGTCGAACTCGCCCTGGCATTACTACAAGCCTGCCTTCATGTACGTGGCCTTCAATGCCTTCTTCCGCGACGAACTGCGGCGCAGGCAGCGCGGCCTGCTGCGGCCCGAGATCGACTTCCAGGTGGAAGAGGTGGAGCGTTTCGACTTTGCGCTGCAGGCCGTGCACTGCAGGAGCGGCAAGCGCTTCGGCTACGACCACCTGGTGATCTCCACGGGCTGCGTGCCCTCGCCCGAGCGCATCGAAGGCCTGGCCGAGGCCGGCGACCACTTCTACCAGCACGCGCCCGCGCGGCAGCTGGCCGACAAGCTGGCGCGCATAGAAAAGGGCCGCATCTTCGTCACCGTGACCTTTCCCAAGACGCCCAATGTGCCGCACCAGTGCGGCATCGCGCCCATAGAGACCACGCTGATGCTGGACGACCTGCTGCGCCGGCGCGGCGTGCGCGACAAGGTGGAGATCGTCTACACCTATCCCACGGTCTCGCAGCTGCTGCGCAACTGCCTGTTCCTGCAGAAGGACACCTGCGAGATCCTGCCCACGGTGTTCGAGCAGCGCGGCATTCGCCACCAGCGCGGCTTCACGCTGGCGCGCGTGGACCCCGAGGCCAAGGTGGCCCACTCGGAGGAGGGCCAGTCCGAGGACTTCGACATCCTCATGGCCACGCCGCCCATACGCGCCGTGCAGGCCGTGCGCGACTGCGGCCTGTCGCAGGCGCAGGACGGCGAGGGCTGGCTGCCCACCGACCACGAGACCATGCAGGTGCTGGGCCAGAGCCATGTCTATGTGCTGGGCGATACGGTGGACCTGCCGGTGAGCAAGGCCGGCGGCGCCTGCCACAACCAGTCGCCCGTGGTGGTGAACAACATCGCCTCGCAGATCCGCTTCGGCCGCACCAGCGATGCCTACGACGGGCGCGTGGTGGCCATCGCCCAGATGGGCCTGGACGGCGGCATGCCGCTTTGGTACGACTACCAGGTCGACGTCAAGCCCACGCCGCCGACCAAGGTCGGCTCGATGATGCGCAAGGGCTTCAACCGCGGCATGTACTGGGCCGTGGCCCGCGCCCTGGTCTGAGGCCAGGGCCTTTGCATTGTCATTCCAAGCACGAAGACAAGGAGCACCGAGATGAACATCGCTTCCGACATTCCCGTGGCGCAGCCCGCCGCTGGTGGCCTGCTGCAGGACGACGCCGCGCTGCAGGGGCTGGCCGAACTGATGGGCAAGCTGGAGCCGCTGCTGGCGGGCCGGCGTCTGAACCGCGTGGTCGATCTGCTGTCGGCCACGGCGGACCTGGTGGACATGGCAGACGACTACATGGTCGAGAAGGTCGCCAAGGCCTTCGAGGATGGCGTGGGCGGGGCCTGGGCCGCGGGCAATGCCGCGCGCATGGCGGCGGCCCAGGTGCAGGCCATGGAGGAAACGCCCACCCTGATCGGCCTGATGCGCATGGCACGCGAGCCCGATGTGCGGCGCGGCCTGGCCTTCATGCTGGCCATGGCCGGCGCGCTGGGGCGCCAGCATGCCCACGATCCCATCGACTACGCGGCGGACTGAAACGCAGGGCCGAGCCACGGCCGCCCGGCAGCGCACGGGCTGCGGTGGTACAAACGCCGGGGGCGGATGTGATCCGCCCCTTTTCTTTTTGCCCATTGCCCGCCATGCCTTCTTCCTGTTCCTTGCCGGTGCTGCCGGCCGCTGTTCCTGACCGTTGCAGGCCCCGCTGCACCGAGGGCGGGGCATGACCGCGCAGCACCTGAGCCGTGGTGACTGGGCGCGTGCGCTGCTGGTCATCCTGATCTGGGGCACCAACTTCGTGGCCATGAAGTTCGGCCTGCTGACGCTGTCGCCCATGCTGCTGAGCGCGCTGCGCTTCGTGGTGGCGTCGCTGCCCTTTTTGCTGTTCGTGCGTCCGCCCAAGTCGGTGGGCTGGCGCTATCTGGCCGCCTATGGGCTGGTGCAGGGCGTGGGCCAGTTCGGCATGCTGTTCCTGGGCCTGAAGCTGGGCATGCCGGCCGGCATGGCCTCGGTGGTGCTGCAGACGCAGGCCTTCGTCACGCTGCTGCTGGCCGCCTTCCTGCTGGGCGAGCCCGCGCGCCTGTGGCATTGGCTGGGCCTGGTGGTGTCGCTGGGCGGGCTGGTTGCCATCGGCAGCGCCCATGGCGAGGGCGACAACGCCATGACGCTGGCCGGCTTTTTGCTGACCGTGGGCGCAGCCTGCATGTGGGCCGTGTCCAACATGATCACGCGCTATGCGGCGCGCAGCGGCCCCTACGAGCCCTTCCCCTTCATCGTCTGGAGCAGCATCTTTCCCATTGCGCCGCTGATGGCCCTGGCCGTCTGGACGGATGGCGCGGATACGGTCGTGCAGCAACTGGCGGGGATCGACCTGACCGCCGTGGCCTCCATCCTGTACCTGGCGCTGCTGGCCACGCTGCTGGGCTACGGCCTGTGGACGCGCCTGCTGCAGCGCTATGCGGCCGGCACGGTGGCGCCGCTGTCTCTGATGGTGCCCGTGGTGGGCCTGGTCTCGGCCATGCTCCTGCTGGGCGAGCGGCCTACCTTGATGCAGTGGATGGGCACGCTGGCCGTGCTGGCGGGCATGGTGATCAACCAGTTCGGCGGGCGCTGGCTGGCGGGGCGGGCGCGATAGGGGAAAAGGCGCCAGGGAGATGGCCGGGGCCGGTGGCAGGAGGCCGGCTTTGCATTTCTTTGAATGACTCGGGTAATAAAAATCATTATCATTCCCGCTCTTTGAAAGGCGGCGTGCTTCAGGCGCGCGGCCAACGCCCGGCGCCGCACAGACCTTGAACTGTTGTGGCGCCTTTGTCCGTCCGGGCCTGCGCTGCGGCCGCGGCGTCCCGAACGGGCAACGATCCGCAAGAAAGGTCATCCCCATGCAAGCCTCGACCCCGGGAGGGTCCTCTCCATCCTTGCTGCGCTACCGCGTGGCCGTGGCCTCGCGCGCCTTGGCGGCGATTGGCGGCGGCTATCTGCTGTCGGCCGCCTGCGCCGCCACGGGCGCGCGCGCCATGGTCTGGCTGGGCGTGGAACGGGCCGATGCGGCGCTGGGCTCGACGCTGCTGGCCTTCATCATCTACGCCGTGGCGGCCATGTGGGCCTTCGGCTGCGCCAGCGCCTGGCGCGCCTGGGCCGTGATCGGCCTGCCGGGCGCGGGCCTGGGACTTCTGGCCTGGATGCTGTCGAACGGAGCCGCCGCATGAGGGCAGACGGCAAACCCGAGGGACTGCGCCAGTCCATGTCCTGGCTGCACACCTGGAGCGGCCTGCTGCTGGGCTGGCTGCTCTACGCGGTGTTCTTCACGGGCACCCTGAGCTATTTCCGCGACGAGATCAACGACTGGATGCGGCCCGAGCTGCACGGCTCGGTGCAGGACGCCGACACCGCGCAGCGCGCACTGAACGCCATGCAGCGCATCGCGCCGGAGGCCACGACCTGGACGCTGGGCCTGCCCGGCCCGCGCCAGGTGGCGGTGGCCGCATCCTGGCGCGAGCCCGGCGCCGCCACGGGCCGCGCAGGCACCAAGCGCGCCGAGATCGACGCCGCCACGGGCGAGAAGCTGGAGCCGCGCGAGACACGCGCCGGCAACTTCTTCTACCGCTTCCACTTCGAGCTGCACGCCATGCCGCGCATCTGGGGCCGCTGGATCGTGGGCTTCGCCACCATGCTGATGTTCGTGGCCATCATCACGGGCGTGATCACGCACAAGAAGATCTTCACGGACTTCTTCACCTTCCGCCCGCGCAAGGGCCAGCGCTCCTGGCTGGACGCGCACAACGCCACGGCCGTGCTGGCATTGCCGTTTCACATCGTCATCACCTTCAGCGGCCTGGTGCTGCTGATGTTCATGCTCATGCCCTGGGGCATACAGGCGGCCTACAACGGCGACACCAATGCCTACTTCGCCGATGTGCGGGGTGCGCGCGGTCAGGCGACCGGGCAGGGCCCTGGCGCGCGTGGCGCCGGGCAGGAGCGGCAGGCCGCCGCGCTGGCCGATATCGCGCCCATGATGGCCGAGGGCGCGCGCCGCTGGCCCGAGCACGGCGTGGGCAGTATCACCGTCAACGCGCCCGGCACCTCGCGCGCGGTGGTCGAACTGCGCGAAGGCGGCGGCATGAGCCTCATCAACCGCGGCCAGGCCGAGACGCTGCGCTTCGACGGCGTGACCGGCCAGTTGCAGGCCAGCCCCGAGGCGCCCGCCATCTCCTGGGTGCGCGCCACCGGCAACGTGATCACCGGCGTGCACCTGGGCCGCTTTGCAGAGCCCGCCACGCGCTGGCTGCTGCTGCTCAGCGGCGTGGTCGGCACCTTCATGGCCGCGTCGGGCATGGTGCTGTGGGTGGTCAAGCGCATGCCCGAGCGCCGCAAGCTGGGCCGCACGCCCTTCGGCCACCGTCTGGTGGAGGTGCTCAACGTGGGCTCCATTGCGGGCCTGTCGGTGGCCGTGGCCGGCTTCTTCTGGCTCAACCGCCTGCTGCCCGTGCCCATGCAGGGGCGTGCCGACTGGGAAATCAACGGCCTCTTCATCATCTGGCTGCTGTGCCTGCTGCATCCGCTGCGGGTCTCGCACCGCAATGCCTGGCTGCAGCAGATGGCGCTGGCCGCCGTGCTGTACGCGCTGCTGCCCCTGCTCAACCTGCTGACGGGCGGCGCATCGCTGGTGCAGACCCTGGCCAACGGGCAGTGGAGCATCGCCAGCTTCGAGCTGCTGATGCTGGGCCTGGCCGCCATCCACGGCGTGGTGGCCTGGTGGCTGCTGCGCGGCAAGCCGGCAGCGGCTGCAGTGCCTGCAGTCGCCCGCACGCAAGCCCGCGCCGCCAGCCATGCCCCCACGCTGGAGCGCGCGTCATGATGATTCTTGGCGCCTTTTTTCTGGCCTTTGCAGGCTTTGCCGTCATCGCCGCTTCCATGGACCGGCACCAGGACCAGCTGGGCACCGAAGGCCTGGCGCCCGCGCGCCTGAAGGCCTGGCGGCTGGCCGGCTACGCGCTGCTGGCCCTATCGCTGGCGCCTTGCCTGCTGCGCTGGAATGCCTCGGTGGCCTTGGCCGCCTGGCTGGGCCTGCTGACCTTTGCGGCCCTGGCCCTGGGCCTGCTGCTGACCTATGCGCCGAAGTTCGCGCGGCGTGTGGCGATTGTGGCTGCCGCCGCAGGATTGGGGACTTGGCTGCTGCTGGGCTGAGCGGGCAGGTCTTTCCCTTCGCTTTTTCCTGTTTTCCTTTGAGTGAATCACACGGCGGGGCCCCTTGCGGGCCTCGCCCCATTGCTGAGCATGCAAATGGTGCGGACCTCCTATTAATTGTGATTTATCAATAACAATCACATATTTGTGCGCAGAGATCGCTGCGTGATTGAATATCAATATTCAGCATCTGATTTCAATCCATCAGTCAGAAACAAGTTCGATTCGTGTTGTCAAACTGTGGTTCTTTGGCAGGAGAATGCGTATGACTGTTCCGGCATTTTATTTCCCTCTGGTTTTGACTGGCGGCTTGATGCTTGCCTCCAGTATGGCTCAGGCAGGACCCATGCAGGATATAGGGACTGCCTCGGGTCCGCAGTGCGCAGGCCTGGATGTCAATAATTCCGGATATGTGGTGGGCGCCTGTGCAGAGGCCAATGGATCTGCCTCGGGATTTGTTGCCCTGGCGCCCGGCAGCGCGGTGGATCTGGCACATTTGGTCGATGGTCGCAATTGCGTGGCAGGCGCCATCACCAACGTGGGCCGTCTGGTCGGGTGGTGCATGAACAGCAATTCGCTGCCCACTGGCGTGGTCTGGAATGCCACGGCGCCCACCACCGTCCAGGCCCTGCAGGCCCTTGTGGGCGGCGTGCGCACCAAGGTGACCGCGCTCAGCCAGAGTGGCGCGGTCGCGGGTGTCAGCCTCAATGCCGACAACACGGCCTTGCCGGTGATGTGGCGCAACAACGAAACCACGGCACGCACGCTGCCGGCCGGCCTGCTGGGCCTGGTTGCCACGAACTGCGTGCCCGCCGATGTGGACGACCATTCCGTGAATCCGACGATGCCCAATATCGTCGGCAACTGTCCCGGCTCCAGCGGCCGGCCCCAGCCCGTGCTGTGGTCCCCGGGGCTGCTGGGAACCTACGCCTCCGCCGCGCTGCCGCTGCCTGCCGATGCGCTGCACTGCCGCGCTTCCCAGGTGGTGAACTCGCGCATCCTGGGCCATTGTGATTTTGGTGCACAGGGCGGTCATGCCGTGCTGTGGAGCAATCCGGCTTCGGCGCCGCTGGTTTTGTCCACGGGCGCCCAGCGCAGCAGTGCCAAGACGCTGAACGCCAATGGCCGGGTCATCGGCAAGTACAGCAACACCAACGGCGATCCCGTTCCCTTCCACTGGGACACCACGACCAATGTGCGCACCGACATCCCCGCGCCAACCGGTGGCATGCATGCCTCGGTGTCTGACATAGGCGACAACGGCAATGTGGTGGGCAGCAGCGAGATGGGCGATGGCACGCGCCATGCGTTCAAGTGGACCCTGGCCGGAGGATCGGTGGACCTGGGCACGCTGCCTGGCGGCAAGAACAGCGGTGCCATTGCGCTCAGCCAGGACGGCTGCTATCTGACGGGCGGCAGCGAGACGGGCTCGGGGCAGGATACGCATGCGTTTGTGCAGAACCTGTGTGCGCCTTGAATGAATATGCCTCTTTTCATATTTTCAATGAATGGAGTGTTTCATGAATCAATTTAATAAAGCAATGGGTGGCTGGGTTGCCTTGATACGGAAGATAAACATCGTTGCACAGGTCAGATATACGGTATTGCTGCCTTTTGCTTGTGCAATGATGGTGGTGCCCGTTCCTGGTGACGCCAAAGATCTTCGGGAAGCGTACCGTCTTTATGACCAAAATGGCGTTGCCTTCACTCCTATTACAGAATTGAGGAAAGTTTTAGGGGACCAACTCACGGAGGAGGAGCTTGACGAGCTGATTGCGGAGATTGACTCGGATGGCTCAGGCCCCGTGGATCACGATGGATTCATGAAAATCATGACAGGCGAGTGACCCGCGCCTGTGCCGCCCCATGTTCTCAATACGCAGCCCCGAGGCGCTGCACAGGCGCGGCCACCGGCGAATCATCGAACTGCCCCCGCAGCCTTCGCGCCGCGTTCGCAAACAGCAGCACATCCACGCCCACGGCCACGAAGCTGCAGCCCAGGTCCAGGTAGCGGCGGGCCAGGGCGGGGTCCGAGGTCAGGGTGCCGGCCGCCTTGCCGCTGGCGATGATGGTCTTCATGGCGGCTTCGATGGCGGCCTGCACTTCGGGGTGGCCGGGGTTGCCGCGGTGGCCCATGGAGGCGGCCAGGTCGGCGGGGCCGATGAAGACGCCGTGCACGCCGTCCACCGCGCAGATGGCTTCAAGGCTGTGCAGCGCGGCCACGGTCTCGGCCTGCACCAGCAGGCAGACCTCGTCGTCGGCCACCTGCAGGTAGTCGGCGCGCGCGCTCCACTGCGATGCGCGGCCCACGGCACTGCCCACGCCGCGCACGCCCAGTGGCGGGTAGCGCGTGGCGGCCACCACGGCGCGCGCCTGTTCGGCCGTGTCCACCATGGGCACGAGCAAGGTGGTGGCGCCTATGTCCAGCATCTGTTTGATCAGGGCCGTGCTGCCTTCGACCACGCGCACCACGGCCTGGGCCGGGTGCGGGGCCACGGCCTGCAGCGCGGCCAGGGTGCTGCGCACGTCGTTGGGCGCGTGCTCGCCGTCGATCAGCAGCCAGTCATAGCCGCAGGTGGCGGCCGCCTCGGCCAGGTAGGGGTCGGCCATGGACAGCCACAGGCCGATGCGGGGCTGGCCTGCGGCCAGGGCGGTCTTGAAGGGGTTGTGGGCTGGCATGGTGTCCGGTGATTTCGTTGAGGGAAAGATTCAGTCCAGCAGGCCCTGGCAGACGTACTTGGTGTGCAGGTAGTCGTCCAGGCCGTGGGTGGAGCCCTCGCGGCCGTAGCCCGATTCCTTGACACCGCCGAAGGGCGCTGCCTCGGCGGCCAGTGCGCCTTCGTTGATGCCGACGATGCCGGTCTCCAACGCATCGGCCATGCGCCAGATGCGGCGTGCGTCGTTGCTGTAGAAGTAGGCGGCCAGGCCGAAGGGCGTGTCGTTGGCGGCGGCGATGACCTCGTCCTCGCTGTCGAAGACGGTGAGCGGCGCCACGGGGCCGAAGGTTTCCTCGCAGGCGCAGGCCATGGAGGCATCGGCGCCCGTGAGCACGGTGGGCGCGTAGTAGTTGGCGCCCAGGGCATCCAGGCGCCTGCCGCCCGTGAGCACCCTGGCGCCGCGCGCCACGGCGTCCTGCACATGGCGCTCGATCTTTTCCACGGCGCGCGCATTGATCATGGGGCCGATCTGCGAGGCCGGGTCGCTGGCCGGGCCCACGTGCAGCGCGGCCACGCGCGCGGCCAGCTTCTGTGCAAACACGTCGTGCACGCTGCGGTGCACGAAGACGCGGTTGGGACACACGCAGGTCTGGCCGCCATTGCGGAACTTGGCGGCCATGAAGCCGTCGACGGCGGCATCGATGTCGGCGTCCTCGAAGACGATGAAGGGCGCATTGCCGCCCAGCTCCAGCGAGAGCTTCTTGAGCGTGTCGGCGCTGCGCCGCGCCAGGTGCTTGCCCACGGGCGTGGAGCCCGTGAAGGTGATCTTGCGCACGCGCGCGTCGTCCAGCCAGACATCCACCACCTCGGGCGTCTTCTCGCGCGAGGCCGTGACGATGTTGAGCACACCGGCCGGCACGCCCGCCTCCTGGGCCAGCAGCACCAGGGCCAGCGAGGTCAGCGGCGTGTCTTCCGCGGGCTTGCAGACCACGGTGCAGCCGGCGGCCAGCGCGGGCGCGATCTTGCGGGCGATCATGGCGGCAGGAAAGTTCCAGGGCGTGATGGCGGCCACCACGCCCACAGGCTCGCGCAGCGCAAACATGCGCCGGCCCGGCACGGGCGCGGGAATGATCTCGCCGTTCATGCGCGTGGCCTCTTCGGCAAACCATTCGATGTAGCTGGCCGCGTAGGCGACCTCGCCCTTGCCCTCGGCCAGGGGCTTGCCCTGCTCGCGGCTGATGAGGCGGCCCAGGTCGTCCTGGTGGGCCAGCACCAGGTCGTTCCAGCGCTTGATGATGGCGGCGCGCTGTTTGGCGGGCGTCCTGCGCCAGGCGGGGAAGGCAGCATGCGCGGCGTCCAGCGCGGCGCGGGCCTCGGCGGCGCCGGAGTCGGGCACCTCGGTGATCAGTGCGCCCGTGGCGGGGTCGGTCACGGCCAGGCGCGTGGCGGGTGCGGCGGGCGTGGCCGTCGCGGTCGTCCATTGGCCGGCGATGAAGTTGGCGCTGCGCAGCAGCTCGGGGCGGGTCAGGGTCAGTGGCATGGAATCGGTGGATGCAGGTGTTGTAAGGGGCGGCTCAGCTCACGATGCCCAGGTGCCAGGGCACGAACTCATGGTCGCCCAGGCCCAGGGCCTCGCTCTTGGTGGGCTCGCCGCTGGCGTGCCGCAGGATCTGCGCGAAGATGCGCTGCCCCATCTCGGGCACGCCGCATTCGCCGTCCACGATCAGGCCGCAGTTGATGTCCATGTCTTCCTCCAGGCGCCGGTACATGGGCGTGTTGCTGGCCAGCTTGATGGTGGGCGCGGGCTTGCTGCCGAACATGGAGCCGCGCCCCGTGGTGAAGCAGATCAGGTGCGCGCCGCTGGCAATCTGGCCCGTGGAGGCCACCGGGTCGTAGCCCGGAGAATCCATGAAGACGAAGCCCGGCTCGGTGATGGGCTCGGCATATTCGTAGACTGCGCGCAGCGGCGTGGTGCCGCCCTTCATGGCCGAGCCCAGCGATTTCTCGAAGATGTTGGCCAGGCCCCCGGCCTGGTTGCCGTGGCCGACCACGCCGTTGAACTGCGCGTTCTGGCCGGCCGCGTAGCGCTCCCACCAGGCCAAGCGGTCCAGCAGCTTCTGCCCTACGGCTGGCGTGATGGCGCGGCGCGTGAGCATGAATTCCACGCCATGGATCTCGGGCGTTTCCGACAGGATGGCCGTGCCGCCGTGGCGCACCAGGATGTCCATGGCCGCGCCCAGGGCCGGGTTGGCCGTGATGCCCGAAAACCCGTCCGAGCCGCCGCACTCCAGCCCGATCTTCAGGTGGCTGGCGCTGACCGTGCTGCGCCGCGCAGCGTCGGCCTCGGGCAGCATCTCTTCGATGGCGCGTATGCCTGCCTCTATGGTCACGCGCGTGCCGCCGACCTCCTGCATCACCAGGGTGCGCATGAGCCGGCCTTCGCTCAGGCCCTGCGACTGCACCAGGGCATCGACCTGGTTGCGCTCGCAGCCCAGGCCCACGATGAGCACGCCGGCCAGGTTCGGGTGGCGCGCATAGCCGGCCAGCGTGCGGCGCAGCACGTCGAAATGCTCGCTGGGCGAGGACATGCCGCAGCCGCTGGTCTGGGCGAAGGCCACCACGCCGTCCACGTTGGGGAAGGCCGCCATGCGCTCGGCCGTGAAATGCGCGGCAATGCGCTTGATCACCGTGGCCGAACAGTTCACCGACGACAGGATGCCGATGAAGTTGCGCGTGCCCACGCCGCCGCCGGCGCGCACAAAGCCCTGGAAGCTGGCGCGCTGCGCCTCGGGCACATAGTCCACGGACCGCACGTCGGCGCCGAAGGCCGGGTCGCGGTAGTAGTCCACGATGCGCAGGTTGTGGCTGTGCACATAGTCGCCGGCCTCCAGCTCGCGCATGGCCACGCCGATCACGGTGTCGTACTTCTTCACCTGCTCGCCCTCTGCGATGCGGCGCGCGGCGATCTTGTGGCCCGCAGGCACCTGGGCGCGGGCGCGCACGCCCAGTTCGGGAATCTCCTGGCCCAGCGACAGAGCGGTCCTGGCGACCAGCACGTTGTCGTTGGGATGCAGGTGCAGCAGGGGGCTATCGGTGCGGGACATGCGTGGCTTTCATCGGTGTGGGTTCGCGGGCTGTCAGCCCTTCATCAACTCGCGCAGCTTGAGCTTGTCGATGAGCACGGTCTCCTTCTGGTAGACCGTGTTCACGTACTTCTCGTAGTCCGGGCCGTCCAGGTAGAGCAGCGGCGCATCCAGCTTCTCGGCCACGGACTTGAACTCGGGGCTGGCCACGGCGGCGCGGAAGGCCTCGCGCAGCCTGGCCGCCACGGCCGGGTCCAGGCCACGCGGCGCGCCAATGCCGTTGGGCGCATCGACCACCACGTCGTAGCCGCATTCGCGCAGCGTGGGCACGTCCTTGAAGCGCGCCGTGCGCTGCTCGCCCCAGGTCGCCAGCAGGCGCAGCTTGCCGGCCTCCACATGGGGAGCCCAGGAGCTGGAGTCGGCCAGCGCATCCACATGGCCGCCCAGCACGCCCTGCAATGCCTCGGCGCCACCCTTGTAGGGCACATGGTTGAGCTGTATGCCGGCCACGCCCGCAAATTCCTCCATGCCCACATGCGTGGCACCGCCCACGCCCGCGTGGGCATAGGTCACCTGGCCGGGCCGGGCCTTGGCGGCGGCCACGAAGTCCTTGAGCGTCTTGAACGGCGAATTGGCGGGCACGGCAATGCCGAAGGTCTGGCCCGAGGTGCGCGCGATGTAGGTGTAGTCCTTGCGCGGATCGGCCTGCAGGCTGCCCAGTTGCGAAAAGCGCGTGACCGAGATGGGAATCTGGCCGATGGTGTAGCCGTCCGCCCTGGCCGAGGCCAGCACCTTGGCGCCGATCATTCCCGATGCGCCCGCGCGGTTCTCCACCGCGATCGGCTGGCCCAGCAGCTTGCCGGCCACCGTGCACAGCGCGCGCATGGACTGGTCGGCCGTGCCGCCCGCCGGCCAGGGGCAGATGAAGGTGATGGGGCGTTCGGGCCAGTTCTGGGCGAAGAGGGGGCCGGTGGCGGCCAGTGCGCTGGCGCCGAGGGTGGCGAGCACGAATTCGCGCCGGCTTGCATGGCGTGTGCGTGGGGTGTTCATCGCTTGTCTCCTGTATTGGCTTTTTGCAGCCCTGTGATCCGGGCCTTGGGCTGACTGGCGCGATTGTTCAGCGCCTGATCATGACAATCCAATGAAAAGATAGACTGGCTTCATAACCTCAAAGCTATGAAGACCCCATGAGCAAGATAGACCGCGTGCTGCGCTCCAACCTCAAGCTGCGCCATCTGCAGCTGCTGGTGGCGCTGGACCAGTTCCGCCACCTGGGCCGCGCCGCCGAGTTCCTGGCCGTGACCCAGCCCGCCGTCTCCAAGACCCTGGCCGAGATCGAGCGCATGCTGGACATGACGCTGTTCGAGCGCTCCACGCGAGGCACCGAGCCCACGGCGGCCGGCGTCAGCATGGTGCGCTTTGCGCGCTCGGTGCTGGCGGGCTTCGAACGCACGCGCGATGAAATGGCGGCCGAGGCCAGCGGCACGCGCGGGCGCACCAGCGTGGGCGCCATGGTCGTGGCCACGCCCGTGCTGCTGGCCCGGGCCGTCGAGCAGTTGAAGGCGCGATCGGCCCAGACCACGGTGCTGGTCGAGGAGGGCGATCTCACGCGGCTGCTGCCCAAGCTGCGCATGGGCGAGCTGGACCTGTTCGTGGGCCGGCTCGAACCCGGCTATGCCTCGCCCGACCTGGAAACCGAAGCCCTGTACGACGAGCCCATGGTCGCCGTCGTGCGCCCCGGCCATGCGTTGCTGGCGCAGCCTGCGAGCTGGCAGGCGCTGGCCGACATGCCCTGCGTCATGCCCCCGCCCTGGGCATCGCTGCGCGTGAAGCTGGAGCAGCAGTTCTTCGCCCACGGCCTGCATCCGCCGGCCGACCTGGTCGAGTCCGCCTCATTCCTGTCGCAGATCAGCTTCCTGCACCAGCGCGGCGCCGTGGCCTTCATGGCGCGCGGAGTGGCCGAGCATTTCGCGCAGCAGGGGCTGGTCGCCGTGCTGGACCTGCCCGTGCCCATCGACCTGCCGGCCGTGGGCCTGATCACCCTGCGCGGCCAGCCGATGACAGCGACGACGAGATTGCTGGTGGAGTGTTTGCGGGGAGTGGTGGGCAATTCGTTGGCTACAGCACGCCATGGCGAGCAATTGCAACATGGCAGATAAGGAAACGCAGCAATGTCTGAAGATAATCCATGGCCCAGCGGCGAATCAAAGCCGGTCATCCTGTTGTCTGATGGTCCCTCGGAGCTGTCCAGAAAGCACGGACTGCATTTTGTGAGAGATGTTGACGATCTGGATGTCTGCCATTATTGCTATGCCTTGGATAAGGATGTTGGTACCATCCTCTTTCATTTCTACGTGAATTCGCCGGCCAAAGGCACAGCGATCTATGTGGACAGAGGTGTTGAGACGGTTTTTGCCATCAACAAGCTGATGTCGAATTTTGCCATTCACCCATCTGAGGTGAAGTGGGTTCAGTCGGACATGTAGATGCGCCCATGAAGAACATGCTTGTAGTATCGAAAACCTGCGATGCGGGCAGAATTCAATCCAGTCCGCTTCCGCATGGCTGTTTCGTTGTGACGGGGAAGGGTGAGGACCACGGATTCAATCTTGCAATAACGAGGTTGCTGGAGATCGGGTGTGAATTCTTTGCGACGTGGGGAGACTACTCCGACGCGGAAGAGATCATTGATGACTTGATTCTGGACGCCGGCGATATGGATGCTGTCACTATCTCCCTGAACGAGAGCTTGGAGGATGCCGTTGAATTCTTCGCTCATGGCGCATTTCCCGGGCTCAATTGCGTGAGATTTGTATTGTTGATTTGCCAAGATGCACCAGATAGTCTGATGTTGAAAGCGATATCTCTGTTTGAAAAGGAGTTGAATCTGTAGGAGTGTCTTGGGTTTCTGTTGGCTGAAGATGATTTAGGAGTCCATCTGGATGAGATTCAATTCATGATCTGGAATGATTTTCTTGTAGACGGCGTTCATGAGGCTGCAGAACTGCTCGGTTATCTTGCGAGTTCTTTGGATCTTTCTCCTGGTGATGTTTGTGCAATAGATTCAGTCGAGCAGCTCGTGGAGCAAAAGGCAAAAATTGTTTTGCTGATTGAAGATTCTCATGAATTCCAAGGGATGAAAATGGTCACTGTATATCTTGAAGAGGATGTTGTGGTGGAGAATTCAATCTTTGCTTTTATGGCAAGGAATTTCAAGATTGATATTTATTTGCCTGACGAAGATTCCGGATATTATCGTGATCTTGTTTTGCTGGATAAAACGGGTGGAATGAAGAAAGTCACCCTTCAGGGGAGTTGACTCAATGAGTACAATTATCCAGGATATTGTGGAACAGGTTCTGGTGAAATATGGTTCATTGCGTGAACCCAATTACTTTAAATTATCTGCTCCATCTTGTGATGCCAGTGCGCTGAAAGAATCGATTGAGCATATCGCTGAGGCACAAGACTATTCAGATGTGAACGATGATGTGTGCTATCGCCTTGACATCAATGGCAGTATTGGTTGTTATGAGATTTTTATTTCCTGGGTCGGAAATTATGTGGCGATCCTGGAAAATTCTGATGAATCAGGCAGGCAGGTGATTTCAAGGGCAGGGTGCGATCATTTGTTGAATCAAATAATTGAAAAGATAGTATCGGCTGGATTTGTCATTCTGGAAAAGAGTGTTCTTTTGATGAATATGGATTTCACGCTGATAAATTCAGACGATGATTTTTCTCCGGTATACAAGGTACTATTTACCGACCACGATCTCAGGTTCTCTTGAGATATTTGATTACCCAATGTGGTGGGCTGAGATAGCCCTTCGCCCTCTCGATTCCAGGCAATGGCTTGCGGTGCCGCTTGACGCGTTCCGGAACCCACGGCCTTGCGTTAGGTGACATGGGTGGTGCGCGATTGCAGGGCGGGCTGTCCGGGGTTGCATCCCCATCGGCACAGTCCTCAGCTCTGCGCCACCGGCATGCCCACCACCAGCCCGTCGAGCTGCGGCGAGACCGTGATCTGGCAGGCCAGCCGCGAGTCTCCGCGCACGTCGAGGGCGAAGTCCAGCATCTCCCTTTCGCCGCCCTGGGCCGGGCCCAAGCGGTCCAGCCACTCCAGATGTATGTAGACATGGCAGGTAGCGCAGGCACAGGCGCCGCCGCATTCGGCATCGATGCCCGGCACGCCGTTGGAGACGGCGGCGCGCATGAGGCTCTGGCCGTCCGTGGCCAGCACCACGTGCTCGCGGCCGCTGTGTTCTATGAAGGTGATGGTGGTCATGGCGTGGGCGGGGCTTTTGGGGGGAGGGGCGGGAAACCGGGGTCGGCGCAGTGCGTGGCGGCGATGGCCTTGCGCGCTGCCATGAATTCGCCCGGTGAATTCACGCATTCGGCGGCGCACAGCTGGCCACCGCGCAGGTGCAGTACGGCGAACCTGCCGCTGGCCGGGTTGCCGCGCAGCACGGTCTGGTCGCCATGGCCGGGCAGGCCGGCGATCTGCAGCTTGGTGTCGTACTGGTCGGACCAGAACCAGGGCGCTTCATGGGCGGGCAGTGCGCGGCCCGTGATGGCGCAGGCTGCGCGCCGGGCCTGTTCAAGCGCGCTGGGCACGCTTTCGAGCCGGTGCAGCCCGGGGTAGCCGGCCAGCGGGCGGCGCGTGGCATGCCCTATGGCGTAGATGCCGGCCATGGCGGTACGGCCTTCGCCATCCACGGCAATGCCGTCAGCACAGTCCAGGCCTAGGGGCTGCGCCAGTTCCACGCAGGGCGCCGCGCCCACGCCGATGAGCACGGCATCGCACTCCAGTCGTGAGCCATCGGCCATCCTCAGGCCCGTGATGCCGGTGGGGCTGTCGCCCCGGATGGCGGTGACCGAGGTGTTGAAATGCACCTCCACGCCCTGGCCTGCATGCAGGCCGTGCAGATGCGCGGCCATCTGCGGCGAGGCGCTGCGAGACAGCAGCCTGCCTTCGCGCTCGATGATCCGGACCTGCACCCCCAGCTTGCGGGCCGTGGACGCGACTTCGAGACCCACATAGCCGCCGCCGATGATGGCCAGGCGGCGGGCGGTCTGCAGGTGGCCCCGCAGCGCCTGCGCGTCTTCCATGGTGCGCAGGCAGGTGACGCCGGGCCGATCACCCCCGGGCAGGGCCAGCCAGCGCGGTGCGGCGCCTGTGGCAATGACCAGGTGGTCGTAGTGAAGTGCCGACCCGTCGTTCAGCGCCACCTGCCGCGAGCCGGGCTCTATGGCCATGGCGCGCATGCCCGGGCGCAGGGTGATGGCCTGGTCCGCATAGGCACCGGCGGGCCGCGGCAACAGCTCCTCCGGGTCCATGGCCTGCTGCAGCCACGCCCTGGACAGCGGCGGGCACTGGTAAGGCGGCAGGTCCTCTCCATCGACCAGGGTGATCGGGCCCGCGTGGCCGTACTGGCGCAGCAGGGCGGCCAGGGTGCCACCGGCATGCCCGGCGCCGATGATGACGGCATGGCCTTGGGGGTGTCGTGCGGGGGTCATGATGCACCTTCGCAAGAGGCCCGGAGTACGGGGCGGGTGCAGATCTCGTCCCAGGCTTGCCGCATGAAGCGCGCGGCCGCCACGTTCTGCTCCAGCAGGTCATAGCCTGCGCCCAGGCCGTAGTCGGGGAGGTTGGTGAATTCGGTGGTGAGGTAGCGCAGCGGGCTGTGCGGCTGCGCATGGTGGCAGGCCAGCACCTTGCGGATCGCCTCTTTGGAGGGCTCCAGCAGGTAGGCATGCCAGGGCGAATGCCATTCGCCGGGGCCGGGCCGCAGCATGGGGTACTGGATGCCCCGGCCCGGGCTGCCGTCCTCGTTGCGGTGCCACAGGTTCAGGGGCTGGTTGGGGCCGGCCGCGCGCAGCTGGGCCCAGCGCACGATGCCCATGTCCAGCCATTGTTCGCACAGCGAGCCGGGCTCGAACGGGTCCAGCGCCAGCTCGCCCCGCTCGAGCAGCCTGCGCACGCCCGACCGGTCCAGCTCGGCCGGGTTGCCGATCTTGAAGTTCACATGGCTGTAGTCCAGCGTGAAGTGAAAGGGCACGCCGCGTGCTTGCACGCGCCCGGCCACGCTGCGCACGCGCAGGAAGTCTTCGGTCCACGTGTTCACATGCAGCGCGAAGCTGGGCTCTACGCCCAGGCCCATGGCGTCGTCATAGACCCGCAGATAGTGTTCGGCGATTTCCACATCGGACAGCACATGGCCGTCGCGGTGGTGCTTGAAGGTCATGATGTTGTGGCAGCGCACGCCGATCTCGCGGCAGATGCGAAGGTTGCCGGCCAGCAGGACCTCGTCCTCGCCCAGGCGGTAGAACCAGCTGGCGGTGTGCACGGGCAGCTTGAATTCGGCGATGGCCGATTCGTGGTCGGCCAGCTGGTGGCGCAGCGGCAGGCGGTCGAAGCAGTCGAACACGCCGGTTTCGCTGACGAGGCGGAACTGCTCGCGTATGGGCAGCTCCTGCAGGCCGATGGGCTGGTGGCGCGAGGAACGCTGCACGCCACTGCCGTTGCAGCCGATGGGCGGGAGGGCGGGGCGGGGGGCTTCGTGCATGACCTGCTCCTCAGCCGCCCGTGGGCGCGCGCACGGTCATGCGGTCCGCCGACAGATGGCGGACCGCGTTGCGCGACCAGGTCAACGGGGACCAGGTATCGAGTACATCGGTTGTCATGGATCTGTCTCCTGGTTGAGTGTGGTGTTGCGCCCCGGCCGCTGCTCGGCCCCCATAGGCGCTGTGGGCCAAGAAGGCGTCATCGGCCAAGCGGCTCCCGGCGCCACTGCCGCACGATGGAAGGCCTGCAGCGCGAACACTGCTTTCAGCCTGCTGCCCGGCGCCTGCGTTTGCCGCAGGGGCCGGAAGCTGGCCTGCATGCCGCCTGGCGTGGGCTCGCCCATGCCCTGTCTTCGAATGCAGTCTGGGCATGGGATGTCTCCTCGGTTCCGATCGCGGATCTCGACCCATGGCTTCTGGGTTGATGCGAAAAATTAAGGTGTATGCACTCCAATTAAGTCGGATTGCCTACAAAGGAACACCAAGGCTTTCCATGGAGTGATGCCTCTTTTTTCCCTGCTTGTAAGGATTGTGAATTTTTCTATTTGCCTTGACTATCGGGAAAATACTTTATTTGTTTTTGACTATCGATTTGGGCATTTGAGCGTAGGCGCTTGAAATTTCCACCGTGGACGGCTGTTTCCAGCAGGGCCGGCTGCAGTGCGCCAGCGTGGCGACGCAGGATCCAAGGACGGTGGCAATGGTCGACACCGCAAGGATTTGAAATGTCAGCCTCCAGCCATGCAGGCATCGGCGGCATGCAAGGGCAGGAGGTCCATTTCGGAGAAGGGAGAAGGAGCGGCGGCAGCTGTGGATCGCGCGCAGCTTCTGGCTGCCCACCAGCGTCCGCGAGGCTGGCGGCAGGAGCACGGCGCAGATCGGCCTGCTCACGGCCATTTCCGATGCCTTGGCCAACCTGGGCGGCCTGGCGGCCACCTGTTTGCCGGGCTGGCTCAAGGAGCTCACGCACTCGCCCGGCGCGTGTCCTGCCCAGGCCGGTGGTCAACCGCCGAGGGCAGGTGGTGCGCGCTGTTCAGCGCATGGTCACGAACTCCTCGGCCGCCGTGGGGTGGATGGCCACGGTGTCGTCGAAGTCGCGCTTGGTGGCACCCATCTTCAGGGCCACGGCAAAGCCCTGCAGCATCTCGTCCATCCCCAGGCCGATGCCGTGTATGCCCACGATGCGCTCCTCGGGGCCCACGCAGACCAGCTTCATGCGCGCGGGCTGGCGGTGGCGCGTGACGGCCGTGTACATGGCGGTGAAGGCCGATTGGTAGACCTTGACCTGATCGTCGCCAAAGCGCTCGCGCGCCTGCGGCTCGGTCAGGCCCACGGTGCCGATGGGCGGGTGGCTGAAGACCACAGTGGGTACGTTGTCGTAGTCCAGGTGCTCGCCGGTCTTGCCGTTGAACAGGCGCTCGGACAGGCGCCGGCCTGCGGCCACGGCCACGGGCGTGAGTTCGATGCGGCCCGTGATGTCGCCCACGGCGTGGATGCCGGGCACATTGGTGTCCTGGAACCTGTCCACCGCGATGTGGCCGCTGTCCTGCAGCGCCACGCCTGCGGCCTCCAGGTTCAGGCCCGAGGTGTCGGGCCGGCGGCCCACGGCCCAGACCACGCAGTCCACGGTGTGGCTGCTGCCGTCCTGCAGTTGCAGGTCCAGGCTGCCGTCTGCGTTGCGGACCACGGCCTTCGGGGTGGCCTGGCGGTGCACGGCGGGGCCTTCGGCCTCCATGATCTCCATCAGGGTCTGGCTCAGCAGCGGATCGAACCCGCGCAGTGCCGAGTTCTGGCGCAGGAACAGGTGGGTCTGCGAGCCCAGCGCGTGCAGCAGGCCGGCAATCTCCACGGCGATATAGCCGGCACCCACCACGGCCGTGCGCGCAGGCAGGGCCTTGAGGGCGAAGAAGCCGTCGGAGTCGATGCCCAGCTCGGCGCCCGGAATGTCGGGCCGTGCCGGGCGCGTGCCCGTGGCGATGAGGATGTGATCGGCACTGAGCCGCTGGCCGCCCACCTCCACGGTGCGCGCATCCACGAAGCGGCCGAAGCCCTGGATCAGCTCGACCTTGTTGCGCGCCAGGCCGCTTTCATACGAGGCATGGATGCGGTCGATGTAGGCGCTGCGGCTGTCCAGCAGGCGCTGCCAGTCCAGGCGGTTGACGGTGGCATCCCAGCCGTAGTCTGGGCCGTAGCGGTGCATGGCCTCGCCGATCTGGGCCGCATGCCACATGACCTTCTTGGGCACGCAGCCCACGTTGACGCAGGTGCCGCCGATCTCGCCGGCTTCGATCAGCGCGCAGTGGCGCCCGTGCATGGCGGCGCGGTTGGCCGATGCAATGCCACCGCTGCCGCCGCCGATGACGATGTAGTCGTAGTGCTTCATGGAGATTCCGTGCTGTGTCTGAGCGGCCCGAATGCCGCAGCCGGCCATCTTGCCCTGTTCGCCGGCCAGGGGCCTGCGGCGGGGGCAATGCCGTGATCTCCAGGCGGCAGTCTCAGGTGCGCTGCGGCTGCAGCGTCTTCGTGTACAGCGCCTTGCCGTCCAGGTCCTTGAGCACCACGGTCAGCGCCTGGCTGCGGTGGTCTATGTCGAGCTGGCCGAAGAACTGAAAGCCTTCGCTGGGCGCGGAGTTGGCGTGGCCCGCGCTTTTCTGGAAAACGACTTCGCCGCCAAAGGTCTTGTCCATCTCGTTGGGGCCGAAGCCGCCCGCATTCAGCGGGCCGGAGACGAATTCCCAGAACGGGTCGAAGTCCTGGAAGCTGGCGCGCTCGGGGCTGAAATGGTGGGCCGCCGTGTAGTGCACGTCGGCCGTGAGCCAGACCACGTTGTGGATGCCCGCGTCCTTGATGCCCTTGAGCAGGCGCGCCATCTCCAGCTCGCGGCCCCGGGGTGCGCCATGCTCGCCATTGGCCACGGCCTCCCACTGGGCGCGGCCCTCGGCATCCTTGCCATCGGGCACGAAGAGGCTGATGGGCATGTCGCTGGCGATCAGCTTCCAGGTGGCGCGGCTGCGCTTGAGGCCGTCCAGCAGCCACTGCACCTGGGGGCGCCCCAGCATGTCGGTGTCCGGGCCTTCGGCCGCCTGCAGGTTGTGGCTGTTGGGGCCGCGGTGGCTGCGCATGTCGATCACGAAGATGTCGGCCAGCGGGCCCTGGGGCAGGCGGCGGTACAGGCGCTGGTGCATGGCCGCGCCGAAGGGACGCATGGGCGCGTATTCCATGAAGGCGCGCTGGCCGCGCGCCGCCAGCAGCTGCACGTTCTTTTCGGTGTAGCGCGCGTCGTTGGCCACGTTCTTGCTGTCCGAGTAGTTGTTGGTGACCTCGTGGTCGTCCCACTGCCAGATCTGGGCGACCTCGCTGCCCAGCGCGCGCACGTTGGCGTCCATGAGGTTGTAGCGGTGGCGGCCCCGGAATTCGTCCAGCGTCTCGGCCACCTTGGCGACCTCGGGCGTGACCAGGTTCTTCCACAGCGTGCCGTCGCGCAGCTTCATCTGCGCGGCGATGGGGCCGTCGGCATAGATGGTGTCGCCGCTGTGCAGGAACACGTCGGGGTCGGTCCTGCGCATGGCCTCGTAGATGCGCATGCCGCCAAAGGCCTCGTTGATGCCGAAGCCCTGGCCCGCGGTGTCTCCGCTCCACACCAGGCGCAGCGGCCGCGTGGCGGGCATGCCCGCCGCCAGCGGCGTGCGAAAGTGCCCCTGCACGGCGGGCGAGCGCACATTGGCGCTGGCAAAGTCCTCCAGCACCACGCGGTAGAAGATGTCCTGGCCCGCAGGCAGGCCCTGCAGGTCGATGCGGCCCGTGCCGTCGCTGCTGTCCATCAGCAGGTCAGGCCCGCGCACGCGCGTGGGGTTGGCAAAGCCGGAGGTGGTGGACCATTCGATCCACATGCGCGCATCGCGGCTGGCGCGCGCCCAGACGATGGCGCGGTCAGCCAGCACATCGCCGCTTTGCAAGCCAGAGGGCAGCAGCGGCCGCGCCGCGTCGCGCGTGATGGCGGCGGGTGCGGACTGGGCCCGGAGGATGGAGGGCAGCAGCGAGCCGCCAGCGGCGGACAGCAGAAGATGGCGGCGGAGCATCATGGCGGGGGAGTGGGTGTGGCAAAGCGTTTGGCGACCCAGCCTAGCGCCCACCGATGACCGGGCCGTGACCGTGCGTTGGCCCGGGATGAATTGCAGGCACAGCCGTGCCGCACACGATGGATGGGATGGGCATGGATTCTCTGATCACGGCGGCGGCCCGTGCGCTCGCGGTTGGCGACCCCCTTGGCGCGCTGAACCGGGTGGCGCTGCGCGACGATGCACCCGCGCTGGCACTGCGTGGCATCGCCATGGCGCAACTGGGCGATCTGGTGCGGGCCCGGGCCTTGCTGCGCAGCGCTGCGCGCGCCTTCGGCTCCCATGAGGCTGTGGCCCGCGCCCGCTGCGTAGTGGCCGAGGCCGAGATTGCACTGGCCTTGCGCGAGCTGGCATGGCCGGCCCGCAGGTTGGTTGCGGCGCGGGCGGTGCTGCAGGCGCATGGCGATCCCGTGAACGCCGCGCATGCGGGCTATCTGGAAGTACGCCGGTGCCTGCTGCTGGGCCGCCTGGGCGAGGCCGAGGGTCTGCTGGGCGGACTGCGGCCCGCGCTGCTGCCTGCCGCCTTGCAGGCGTTCCATGCCCTGGCCCTGGCGGGTATCGCCATGCGCCGATTGGACATCCGTGCGGCGCACAGTGCGCTGGCCGATGCCGCGCAGGCGGCCGGCGCCGCCGGCATTGCAGCCCTGGCCGCCGAGGTGGGGCAGGCCGCCCAGGCCCTGCACGCGCCTGCTGCGGTGCTGCTGGAGCGGGAGCCGGCCGGATCGCAGGCTCAGAAGCTGCTGTCGCTGGATGAGGCCGGGACCCTGCTGGCCTCGGGCGCGCTGGTGGTGGATGCCTGCCGCCATGCGGTGCGCGCCGGAGCGGTGGCGGTCTCGCTGGCGGGGCGCCCGGTGCTGTTTGCGCTGGCGCGCGCGCTGGGCGAGGCCTGGCCCGGCGATGTCTCACGCGAGGCGCTGGTGGCACAGGTATTTCGCGCCCGGCAGGCCGATGATTCGTACCGTGCGCGTCTGCGTGTCGAGATCGGCCGCCTGCGCCGCCTGCTGCGGCCGCTGGCCGAAGTTCACGCCACGCCCCTGGGATTTGTGCTGGCGCCCCGGCAGGCCCGGGTGGCCGTGCTGGCACGGCCCGTGGAAGGTGCGCCGGGCGTGCTGTGCGGCCCGGTGCTGGCGCTGCTCTCCGATGGCGAGGCCTGGGCCAGTTCGGCGCTGGCCCTGGCACTGGGCGCGAGCCAGCGCAGCGTCCAGAGGACCCTGGAGGCGCTGGAGCGCGACGCGCTGGCGCAGCCCGTGGGCCGGGGGCGCGCCCGCCGCTGGGTGGCCCGGCCTGCACCAGGATTCACGACGACTTTGTTACTCCCCGCTGTGCTGCCGGCTGGCTAGCATGGGCCGACCAACGCAACCAGGAGTTCCGCATGAAGACAGAAGCTGCAGAAATCATCCGCGAGTACGGTCCCTTTCCCGGCATAGCGTGCGTGCACGGGGTGTCCTACGACGGCAGCCAGGTATGGTTCGCCACCGGCACCCAATTGCAGGCGCTGGACCCCGACAGCGGCCGGATCGTGCGCAGCATCCCTGTGCCGGGCGATGCCGGCACGGCCTTCGATGGCCGGCATCTGTTCCAGATCGCCAATGACCGTATCCAGAAGATCGACCTGTCCACCGGCCATGTGCTGGCCACCATTCCTGCACCCGGGGGCGGTGGTGATGCCGGCGATTCGGGAATGGCCTGGGCCGAGGGCTCGCTGTGGGTGGGGCAGTACCACGGCCGCAAGATCCATCAGATCGATCCCGACACCGGGGCGGTGCTGCGCACCCTGCAGTCCAACCGCTTCGTCACCGGCGTCACCTGGGTGGACGGCCAGTTGTGGCACGGCACCTGGGAAGAGGGCCAGAGCGATCTGCGGCGCCTGGACCCGGACAGCGGTGCCGTGCTGCAGCGGCTGGAGATGCCGGCGGGCACCGGCGTGTCGGGGCTGGAGTCCGACGGCGGCGACCGCTTCTTCTGCGGCGGCGGAGAAAGCGGCCGCATCAGGGCCGTGCGCCGGCCCCGGCAGACGCAGCAGCCCTGAGGCCTACTTGCCCGCGATCTGCGCCGCGATGGCCTGGCCCACTTCGGTGGTGCTGGCCGTGCCGCCCAGGTCGGGCGTGCGGGGGCCGTTCTTGATGACTTCCTCGATGGCCGAGACGATGGCGTCGTGCGCCGCGCGGCCTGCGCCCTGGCCGTGGGTCAGGAAGTCCAGCATCAGCGCTGCCGACCAGACCATGGCGATGGGGTTGGCGATGTTCTTGCCGTAGATGTCGGGCGCCGAGCCGTGCACGGGCTCGAACAGGCTGGGGAAGCTGCGGTCGGGATTGAGGTTGGCCGAGGGGGCCAGGCCGATGGTGCCCGTGGTGGCCGGTCCCAGGTCGCTGAGGATGTCGCCGAACAGGTTGGTGGCGGCCACCACGTCGAAGCGGCCCGGCTGCAGCACGAAGCGCGCGGTCAGGATGTCGATGTGCTGCTTGTCCAGCGTGACGTCCGGGTAGGCCTTGGCCACGTCCTCGGCGCGCCGGTCCCACCAGGGCATGCTGATGGCGATGCCGTTGCTCTTGGTGGCCAGGGTGACGTGCTTGCGCTCGCGGCTTTGGGCCAGGTCGAAGGCGTACTTGAGCAGGCGCTCGGCACCCTTGCGCGAGTAGACCGATTCCTGGATCACGATCTCGCGGTCCGTGCCCTCGTACATGATGCCGCCCAGCGAGGTGTATTCGCCTTCGGTGTTCTCGCGCACCACGTAGTAGTCGATGTCGCCGGGCTTGCGGCCGGCCAGCGGGCAGGGCACGCCCTCGAACAGGCGCACGGGGCGCAGGTTGATGTACTGGTCGAACTCGCGGCGGAACTTGAGCAGCGAGCCCCACAGCGAGACATGGTCGGGCACGGTGGCGGGCCAGCCCACGGCGCCGAAGAAGATGGCGTCCATGCCGCAGAGCTGCGCCTTCCAGTCGTCGGGCATCATTTTTCCGTGGGCCAGGTAGTAGTCGCAGTGGGCCCAGTCGAAATGGTGGAATTCGAGCTTGATCGCAAAGCGGCTGGCGGCGGCCTCCAGCGTGCGCAGGCCTTCGGGCATGACTTCCTTGCCAATGCCGTCACCGGCGATGACGGCGATCTTGAATGTGTCTTGCATGGTGTCTGTCCTTGGATCGAATGGATGGATATGAAGCGGCGCCGCTGACAGCCTGGCCGCATGCATGGCATTGTTGGCTGCGCCAGGGTTAAATACAATCGGCCAACTGTGGTTCCATTGTTTACAGATCGTGAATAAACAACCGGCTCCCGAAGACCTGCGTGTCTTCACCGTGGTGGCCCGCAAATCCGGCTTTGCCGCTGCGGCCGAGGAATTGGGTGCATCGCCCGCCTATGTGAGCAAGCGCATCCGCCTGCTGGAGCAGGAGTTGGGCGTGAAGCTGCTGCACCGCACCACGCGCCGCGTGGCCGTGACCGAGGAAGGCGAGCGCGTATTCCACTGGGCGCAGCGCATCCTCGACGACATGGACCAGCTGATGCAGGAGGTGGCCATCACGCGCAGCGAGCCGCGCGGCCTGCTGCGCGTGAGCAGCAGCTTCGGCTTCGGGCGGCATGTGATCGCGCCGGCGCTGTCCCGGCTGGTGGAGCGCCATCCGGGGCTGCAGGTGCGGCTGGATGTGTTCGACCGGCTGGTGGATGTGGCGGGGGAGGGCTTCGATCTGGATGTGCGCGTGGGCGACGAGATCGCTCCCCACCTGATTGCGCGGCGGCTGGCCGACAACCACCGCGTGCTGTGCGCGGCGCCTGCCTACCTGGCGCGCCGTGGCACGCCGCGCACGCCGGCCGAGCTGTCGGCCCACGACTGCCTGGCCATCAAGGAGCGCGACCAGGCCTTTGGCGTGTGGCGGCTGCGCGCGGGCGCCGCCGAGCAATCGGTGAAGGTCACGGGGCCGCTGTCGGCCAACAACGGGGAGATGGTGGTGCAGTGGGCCGTGGACGGGCGCGGCATCGCGCTGCGCTCGCTATGGGATGTGGGCGCCCATCTGCAGGCCGGGCGCCTGGTGCAGCTGCTGCCCGAATGGCGGCAGGAGGCCAATGTCTGGGCGGTCTATCCGACGCGGCTGCAGCTGTCGGCCAAGGTGCGGGTGTGTGTCGAATTCCTGCAGGAGCACTTTCAGCAGGAATGGGCGGCAGCAGCGTCCTGAAAAGGGCGCGGCTGCCGCAGCAGGCTCAACCTGCCAGGGCGGCCTTGACGGCAGCGGACACCTGGCCCATGTCGGCCTTGCCAGCCAGTTGCGCCTTGACCGCGCCCATGACCTTGCCCATGTCGCCGGGGCCGGAGGCGCCCAGCTCGGCCACGATGGCCTTCACGGCGGTGGCCACTTCCTCGGCCGACATGCGTGCGGGCAGGTAGGCGGTCAGCACGGCCATTTCGGCCTTTTCCTTGTCGGCCAGGTCCTGGCGGCCCGCGCCCTCGAAGGCGGCAATGCTGTCCTTGCGCTGCTTGATCAGCTTGTCCACGATGGCGATGACGGCGGCGTCGTCGAGCTCGACGCGCTCATCGACTTCCTTTTGCTTCATCGCGGCCAGCAGCAGGCGGATGGTGCCCAGGCGTTCGCTGTCCTTGGCGCGCATGGCGGTCTTCATGTCTTCGGTGATCTGGGCCTTGAGGCTCATGGCATTTCTCCTGAGGTAGTGGCGTCGGAAAACAAAAACCAAAAAACAAAAACAAAAAACCCGCGCCTGGCGTCCCGAGCGCGGGTTTTGCGGCTGACGAGAGCCGGCTGGTCAAGGGCTGATCAGTACAGCTTCTTGGGCAGCTGCATGCTGCGAACGCGCTTGTAGTGACGCTTGACGGCGGCAGCCTTCTTGCGCTTGCGTTCGGATGTGGGCTTCTCGTAGAACTCGCGAGCGCGCAGGTCGGTCAGCAGGCCGAGCTTTTCGATGGTGCGCTTGAAGCGGCGCAGGGCAACTTCATAGGGCTCGTTTTCTTTTACGCGGATGGTGGTCATTAGCTAGATTTCCAGATATCTGTGCTGACAGCGGGTTCTCGGGAAGATCGGGCCTGAGAGCCATGTTCAGCGGTTGGTCCCCGTCAATAGTTAACTAGTATTGGCCGACGGGGCAATTGCCAGCAAAGCGGGCGATTATACGCGAGACGAAAGCGATCTGACAAATCACGCACAAGGCAAGGCCTGCGCGCAGGCATACCCGCTGGCCCAGGCCCATTGGAAGTTGTATCCGCCCAGCCAGCCGGTGATGTCCACCACTTCGCCGATGCAGTACAGGCCGGGCTGGGTCTTGCATTCCATGGTCTGTTGCGAAAGCGCACGCGTGTCCACGCCGCCCAGTGTCACTTCGGCCTTCTTGTAGCCTTCGGTGCCGGTGGGCACGATCTCCCAGCGCGACAGGCGCTCGGCCAGCTGGTTCAGGGCCTTGTCCGAGGCTTCGGCAATGGGGCGCTGCCAGGCCGCGTCCTGCTGCACCCAGGCATCGGCCAGGCGCGAGGGCAGCCACTGCGCCAGTTCGTTGGCGATGAGCTTGCGCGAGCGCGACTTGGCCTTGAGCAATTCGTCCTGCAGGTCCACCTCGGGGGCGAGGTTGATGCACAGGGGCGTGCCGGGCTTCCAGTAGCTAGAGATCTGCAGCACGGCGGGGCCGGACAGGCCGCGGTGCGTGAACAGCAGGTCTTCCATGAAGGCCATGCGTTCCTTCTTGCTGCCGGTGCTGATCTCGACCGGAAGGGCCAGGCCGGCGAGCTGGGCGTAGGGTGTCCAGGCCTCGCCGTCGAAGGTCAGCGGCACCAGGCCCGGCGTGCGCTCGACCAGGGGCAGGTCGAATTGCTGGGCCAGGCGGTAGCCGAAGTCGGTGGCGCCGATCTTGGGAATGGACAGGCCGCCCGTGGCGATGACCAGGCTGGGCGCCTGCACGGCGCCACGGCTGGTCTGCAGGCGGTACTGGCCATCCGCATGCGCGACGGAATCGACCTTGCAGGGCTGCCAGCGCTGCACGCCGCCGGCCTGGCATTCGGCCAGCAGCATGGCGATGATGTCCTCGGCCGAGCGGTCGGCGAACAGCTGGCCCTTGTGCTTTTCATGGTGGGCAATGCCGTGCCTGTCCATCAGCGCGATGAAGTCGGCCGGCGTGTAACGCGACAGGGCCGAGCGGCAGAACTGCGGGTTGCCGCCCACGAAGTGCTTGTGCGGCGCACGCACGTCCAGGTCGCGGTTGGTGAAGTTGCAACGGCCGCCGCCCGAGATACGGATCTTCTCGGCCACCTTCTCCGCGTGGTCCAGGAGCAGCACCGACAGGCCCCGCTGTCCGGCCTGGGCCGCACAGAACAGACCGGCCGCGCCGGCGCCGATGACGATGGCGTCGAAAGAGAGGGAAGAGGTCACAAAAACGTCACTCGGGGGGCAAAAGGGCGCCCATTCTCGCGCAATGGCGCTTTTTCCTAAAATCCAATGATGAATTTCCCATCGCACCAGCTGAGCATGACCGTGCTCATGTCGCCCGACATGGCGAACTTTTCGGGCAACGTCCATGGCGGCGCCGTTCTCAAGCAGCTCGACCAGGTGGCCTATGCCTGCGCCAGCCGCTACGCGGGCCGCTATGTGGTCACGCTGAGCGTGGACCAGGTGATGTTCCTGCAGCCCATCCACGTGGGCGAGCTGGTGACCTTCCTGGCCAGCGTCAACCACACGGGCAAGTCGTCGATGGAGATCGGCATCAAGGTGGTGGCCGAGGACATCCGCACCCAGGTGGTGCGCCATGTCAACAGCTGCTTTTTCACCATGGTGGCGGTGGACGAGAACAAGCAGCCTGCGCCCGTGCCCACGCTGGTGCCGGCCACCGACGAGGAAAAGCGCCGCTGGCAGGCCGCGCTGATCCGCAAGGACCTGCGCCGCGAGCTGGCCCAGCGCTTCGAGCAAAGCCGCGTGACGGCCAGCAGCTCGGTCAAGCCGGGCTGAGCGTGGAGGGTGCAGCCGGTGGCCGATGCCAGGTGCCGGGCGCGCTGCCCTGCAACTCGTCCCGAACCTGTTCGATGACGCGCCTGAGGTCTTCCATGGAGGCCGGCTTGGACAGAACCTCGTCGGCACCGGCCTGCAGGTAGCGCAGGGCCTCGGAGGCCTCGGGACTGGCGGTCAGCGCAATCACGCGGCAGCGGCGCAGCTGGTTTTCGGCTTCCCGCCGGCGCAGGCGCCGGATGAACTCGAAGCCGTCCATGATCGGCATGCGGCCGTCGGTGATGATGAGATCAAAGGACTCGGCCAGGCAACGCGCCCAGGCCTCCTGCCCATCGCCGGCCAGCGAGATGCCGTGGCCCAGCGCGGTGAGCTGGCTCTTGAGCAGCTCGCGATTGAACATATAGTCTTCCACGGCCAGGATTCTGAGTTCAGGCTCGGCCGGGACTTCGGGCAGGGGCTCGGTGCCTGTATCGGCCTTTGCACGCAGCTCCAGGGGTGCGGGCATGAGCCGGGGCAATACTTCTTCGGCCGACGGCCTGTCGTCCGGCTCCACCAGTGGCAGGCTCAACCTGACCGTGAAGCGTGAGCCCCGGCCCGGCACGCTCTCCAGGGTGATGGTCCCACCCATGTGCTCCAGCAGGCGGCGCGTGATGCTCAGGCCCAGGCCGCTGCCGAAGGCCTGGTCCTGATGGGCCCCCGGCACCTGCGAAAAGGGCTTGAACAGCCGGGCCTGGTCCTGCGGGGCAATGCCGATGCCGGTGTCCTCCACCTCCATCTGCAGCAGCAGGCGGTCATGGCGGCGGGTGCCTTGCGCGCGCAGGGTGACGCTGCCGCGTTCGGTGAATTTGATGGCATTGCTCAGCAGGTTGAACAGCACCTGTTTGAGGTGCAGCGGGTCGGCCGTCACGCTGTGGTTCACGCCCTTGCCAACCTGGGTGCGCAGCGACAGCCGCTTGCCGTGCGCCAGGCCCTGCAGCAGCGGGGCCATGTCTTCGATCAGCGGCCGCAGCGCCACGGGCTGGGGCGTGGAGTCGATGTGGCCCGACTCGATGCGGTGCAGGTCCAGCACATTGCCCAGCAGCAGCAGCATGCCCTGGGAGGCCTTGTGGGCCGCGGCCAGCGTATCGCGGTGGGGCAGGCCGAGTTTCTCGCGGTCCTGCGCCAGCTCCAGCAGGCCGATGATGGCGCTCAGCGGCGTGCGTATCTCGTGGCTGGTGGTGGACAGGAACAGGCTTTTGGCCCGGTTGGCGGCCTCGGCGCGCCGCTCGGCACGGCGCGTCCGGCGCATCTGGCGGCTCAGGTAAAAGCCCCAGACCAGGGAGGTGGCCGTGGCCAGCGCCAGCGCTGCCAGCAGCAGCAGCAGGCGCTGGCGGTGCTCGCGCCAAAAGCGCGTGCCGCTGCCGCTATCGCGCGGCGCCCACAGGCGCACGATTTCGGCCATTTCTTCGGGTGAGATGGACAGCTGGGCCTTCTCCAGAATGCTCAGAAGCTCGGGCTCGGCGGCATGCACGGCCAGGCTCACGGGGCGGGTGTAGTCCTCCAGGATGCCGGTGAGCTGCAACTGGTTGCCCAATTGCTGGGCGTTGGCATAGCGCGCTGCGTAGTCATTGCCGACGAAGGCATCGCTGTCATCGGCTGCCACGCTGGCCAGGGCCTGGGCCAGGTCGGGATACAGCTGCAGCCGTATGCGCGGATGCTCGCGGCGCACCGTGTCTTCCAGGAAGAAGCCAGCCACCATGGCCACGCGCTTGCCCTCCAGTCCCTGCAGGTGGTGTATGCCCTTGTCACGCTGTGTGCCCGCATTCGCCTCGGGCCGGGCCATCACCACCACCGCGCTGCGCAGGTAGGGCGGCAGCAGCTTGATATTGGGCGATGCAATCGGCGGCGAGGTGTAGACGGGCGTGAGCAGGGCCTTGCCCGAGCCCAGAATGGCCTCGAGTTCGGTGTAGTTGCGTGCGGTCATGTAGTCGAACTGCAGGCCGGCGCGGTGGCTGATCAGGTCCAGGTAGTCGGGTCCTATGCCCTCGGCCTGGCGGTCGGCATCCAGCTGTCCCAGCGATCCCAGCGAGCTGTTGAGCACCACGGGAATGCGGGGGTGGGCATCCAGCTACTGCTTTTCCGAGGGTGTCAGGGCCACGCGGTCGCTTCCCAGCAGCGGACGGCGGCTGCCGCTCCAGCTGTGCAGAATGTCGTCGCCATGCTGCAAGGTGATGGCGGGCAGGGCCTGGTCCAGATAGGCCTTCAGCTGCGTATCGTCATGCCGCACCAGCATGCCGAAGCCCCGGCTTTCTATGGGGGCAAAGCCCTGCACGCGCAGGTTGAGCAGGTAGTTGGCGTGGATCAGGTAGTGCACCGTGACCGTGTCGCCGACGAAGCCGTCGATCTCGCCCAGGCTCAGCGCCTCCAGCGCGCGGCGGGGTGTTTCATAGGTCAGCAGCTCGCTGAGAGGATAGGCGGCCGCAACCTGGGAGCGCAGCAGCTGGTCGGGCGTCATGGCCAGCCGCGCGCCCCGGCGCTCCGCGTCGAAGGGCGCATGCGAGAGCGACACCAGCACTGGCTGGCTGGGCAGGTAGGGCACGCTCAGGGCCAGGTCGGCGCGTTCGGCCTCCAGCTCGGTGCCCTCGCAGGCCAGGTCGATCTCGCCGCGCCGCAGCGCATCGAGCACGGCCACGCGCGATCCATAGGTCTTGAAGCGCACCGGGGCGGGAAACAGCAGTCCCAGGTGGTCGGCCGTGATGCCCTGGAAGCGCTCGCCATCGATCATCTCCAGGGGAGGATGGTCGGGCAGGGAAATGCCCACGGTCAGCGGCCCGCGCGCCTGCAGCCACTGTCGGTGCGCGGGCGTGAGCCAGGGTTTTGCACCGGCCGTGACGCGCGTGGCCAGCACCATGTCGGCGCCTGCAGCCAGGCCGGGCATGAGCAGGGCCATGCCAAGCGCGCAGCCGGCCAGCAGCGGCGACCACTTGCGCCGCCATGCGGACAGCCGTATCTGCGCAGCTGTGGAAGTGAAAGTAAGGCCTGGTGTTTTCATGGAATCCCCCGATGGCGCTACCGCCGCCTGGCGGAGCTGACGGTCTGCCAAAACGGTCTAAACGCCGTTTCGGCAGCCAACAGGGGATTTTTAATGAAAACTAATGATTTTTATGAATCGATAGATTTTTGATTGCAGCAATCTCGCACTCAGGCGGCTGCAACCGCAGCGGTAAGCTGCGTCTGAGGTTCGGCCATTGCCCGTACGCCATGGACCACATCGCCAACGACGATGACGCTGGGGCTGCCCAGGCCCGTGTCGGCAATGCACTCCACCAGCGCGCCCAGCGTGGTCAGCGCGTGGCGCTGTTGTGGCAGGCTGGCGTGCTGGATCACGGCCACGGGCGTGGCTGCGGGCAGGCCATTGAGCAGTTCGGCGCGGATGTGCTCCACGCTGCTCACGCCCATGTAGATCACCAGGGTGAGCCGCGCATCGCGCGCGGTGGCGGCCAGCTGGCGCCAGTCGGTGCCGCTGTCGCCGGGCTTGGCGTGGCCCGTGATGAAGACCACGCCGTGCGCGCGGTCGCGGTGCGTGAGCGGGGCGCCCAGGCTGGTGAGCCCGGCCAGGCCGGCGGTGATGCCGTTGATGACCTGGACCTCGACGCCCGCTTCGCGCATGTGCTCCACCTCTTCGCCGCCGCGCCCGAAGATGAAGGGGTCGCCGCCCTTCAGGCGCACCACGGTCTCGCCCTCCTGCACGGCGCTCAGCATGAGCTTTTCGATGAAGGCCTGGGGCGTGCTCTTGCAGCCGCCGCGCTTGCCCACGTAGACGATGCGCGCCGTGGGCGCGGCATGGGCCACGATGGCGTCGCTGACCAGGTCATCGACCAGCAGCACGGTGGCAGCCTGTATGGCCTTGAGGGCCTTGATGGTCAGCAGCTCCGGGTCGCCGGGGCCGGCGCCGACCAGGGTGCAGGTGCCGCGCCGGGCGGTGTTCGCGGGGGTGTGGGACGGGGACGTCATGGCGGGGCTCCGTTTTTTCTGGGGTATTCAGCGAATCTGATCGGCAAGGTGGACGATGTGTTCCACCTGGCGTGTGAGCGCGGGCGGCACGGGCAGCCGGCCCGCGAGCACGTCTTCGGTGTAGCGCGCCGTGGTGTCCATGTCGATCTCGGCGGGCAGGCCCGGCACGTCGGAGGCGGTGCCGCTTTGCTGCTCGGCCAGCAGCTGGTGGGCGCCTGCCACAAAGCCGTCGTAGCGCGGCAGCCGGCGCGGGTCGGCCGCGACCTCGCCTTCCAGCCCGCGCGAGAGCAGGACATTCATGCCCAGTGTCCCGAAGGTGCCGTGCAGCATGGGCAGGTACTCGGGATGGGTGTAGGCCGTCACCAGCAGGCAGGGGCCGTCGCAGGGCGCCAGCAGCTTGACCACGCTGTGGCCCGGGTTGCGCAGGCCGATGACCTCGCGCACGGACAGCAGGCGCGCCAGGGCCAGGTGCAGATGCTCGGTATGGATATGGGCCACCTGGCCGCCGGCCAGGGCCTGGGGAGATGGCAGCGGCGCAATGCCCAGGGCCTGCAGTACATCGCTGGCCAGGATGCGGCGCGCCTCGGTGCGCATGCCGTGCAGCAGCACGGGCAGGCCTTCGCGTGCCAGCAGCAGGGCCAGCAGGGGGGTGAGCACGGGCAGGCGGCGCGCGCCGTTGTAGCTGGGCAGCACGATCACGGGGCGGCCATCGGCCGAGGCGGGAAAACGGGCGACGCGCGCATGCACGGCGTCCAGGAAGCCGCTCATCTCCTCGACGGTCTCGCCCTTGATGCGCATGGCGATGCAAAAGGCCCCGATCTCCAGGTCGCTGACGCCGCCGTCCAGCACCTGGCCGAACAGGTCGGCCGCCTGCGGGCGATCCAGCGCCTTGGCTCCGCGTGCGCCGCGGCCTATTTCCTTGATGTATTGGCTGATGCCCATGGCGTTGCAATCGTGGGTGGAATCCTGTGGGGGCATATTTTCCCGCAGGTTTCATTACTTTTCGCTATATATGCAAACCCGTTGTTCAATCGCCTCTTTCAGCGGTCTCCTGGCTCTTCGCCAGGGGGATGTGGCGCACCAGACGCTTGAGCTCGGGCAGGCAGGAGCCGCAATTGGTGCCGCAGCGCAACCGGCCCTGCAGCGCGGCCAGGCGCGCGTCGTCGCTGCCCTCGCAGCGCGCAAGCGCGCCTGCGATGGCGGTCTCGTCCACATCGAAGCAGGTACAGACCTGGCGCGCACGCGGCTGGATGGCCAGCGGCGCCGAACCCGAGGGCATGAGCAGCAGGCGGCCATAGTCCTGTGCCGGCATCTGGTCCTGCAGCAGGGTGGACAGCCAGCTGCCCGCGCGCGTGTCGCCCGCCAGCAGCAGGGCCTCGACCGTGGTGGACAGGCTGTGGCGGTCCAGCCGCAGCGCGCGGCTGTGCTGGCGGCGGCGGTCGGTGTAGCGCAGGGTGTCGGCGGCATCCAGGCCCAGCAGGGATTCGATCCGTGCGAGGACGGCCTCGCCCGGCGCCTCATGCGCGGCGGCGCGCAGCAGCACGCCGTGCCGGGCCCGGGCGGCGTCCTGCAGCGGGACGGCATTGCCGAAGGGCACGCAGCTGGCAAAGCCGAAGTGCGGCATGAGGGCGGACAACTGCTCGCGCACGGCCAGCACCCGGTCCTCGGGCAGCCAGGCCATGGCCAGCAGGGTCCAGGGCAGTTCGGCCTTTTGCAGCTTCACGGCCGTGTGCTTGAGTTCGGGCTGCTTGGAGCCGGGGCACAAGGCCGGTGTGGTCAGGGCATTGACGCCGCCCATTGAAGTGCCGCCCATTGAGGTGCCGCCCAGGTACTCGCCTCCCCAGTGCATGGCCATGAAGAGCTGGGAGGGCGTCAGCGTGTCATCGGGCTGCACCGGCACCAGCAGGGCGCCGCGCCGGCTGCTCATCTGCACCAGGTCGCCCGCGCGCAGGCCGCGCTCGGCCATGTCCCGCGGGTGCATTTGCAGGCAGGGCTCGGCCGCATGGCCGAACAAGCGGCCCAGCTGGCCCGTGCGGCTCATGCCGTGCCACTGGTCGCGCAGCCGGCCTGTGGTCAGGCTGAAGGGATAGTGCGCATCGGGCGGCTCGGCCAGCGGCTGCCAGGGCAGCAGGGCAAAGCGTGCGCGGCCATCGGGCGTGGGAAAGCGGCCGTCTTCGTAGAGCCGTGCGCGGCCCTGGGCTGCGCCTTCGGGCAGCGGCCATTGCTGGGGGCCTTGCGCGTCCAGCAGATCCCAGGACAGGCCGGTGATGTCCAGGTCACGCCCGCGCGTGCTCTCGCGGTGCTCGTTCCAGATGGCCTGGGCGCCGGCAGCGGCGTCTTCGGTGTCGTAGGGAAAGAGGCTGGGCCGGCCCGGGCGCAGCCGTGCCTCCATGCGCCGCGCGCAGTCCACGGCAATGCGCCAGTCATGGCGCGCGGCGCCGGGTGCGGCCACGGCGGGGCGCACGCGCGAGATGCGCCTTTCGCTGTTGGTCACCGTGCCGAGCTTCTCGCCCCAGGTGGTGGCGGGCAGCAGCAGGTCGGCGTAGGCGCAGGTGGCGGTGGTGGCAAAGGCCTCCTGCACGATGACGAATTCGGCCCGCTGCAGCGCGCGCCGCACCAGGGCCTGGTCGGGCATGCTTTGCGCAGGGTTGGTGCAGGCTATCCAAAGCGCGCGGATCTCGCCCTCGGCGGCGGCCTCGAACATCTCCACGGCGGTCTTGCCGGGGCGGTGCGGCACGGCGTCCACGCCCCACAGTGCGGCCACTTCGGCGCGGTGGACGGGGTTGGCCAGGTCGCGGTGGGCCGACAGCAGATTGGCCAGCCCGCCCACCTCGCGCCCGCCCATGGCATTGGGCTGGCCCGTGAGCGAGAACGGCCCCGCGCCCGCGCGCCCGATCTGGCCCGTGGCCAGGTGCAGGCCGATCAGCGCGGCGTTCTTGGCCGTGCCGTTGCTGCTCTGGTTCAGGCCCTGGCAGTACAGGCTCAGCGTGGCGCCACGGGCGGCGCCGCCGCGTGCATCCCCGCCCAGCGCAAACCATTGCGCGGCCTGGAACAGATCGTGCCGGGGCAGGCCGCAGAGCTCGCCCACGCGCTCGGGCGTGGCCTCCCGCACCAGGGCCTGCAGGTCGGCAAAGCCGCTGGTGTGGCGTGCGATGTAGGCCTGGTCCAGCCAGCCTTCCAGTTCCATGATGTGCAGCATGCCGTGGAACAGCAGGGTGTCGCTGCCCGGGCGCAGCGGCAGGAAGAGGTCGGCCATGCCGGCCGTGTCGGTGCGGCGCGGGTCGGCCACGATGATCTTCATCTGCGGCCGCGCGGCACGCGCCTGCTCGATGCGCCGCGTGAGCACGGGATGCGCCCAGGCCGCGTTGCTGCCCGCGATGAAAAGGCAGTCCGCATGGTCCACATCCTCGTAGCAGGCCGGTGGCGCGTCGGCGCCCAGCGTGAGCTTGTAGCCGGCCACGGCGCTGCTCATGCACAGGCGCGAATTGGTGTCGATGTTGTTGGTGCCGATCAGGCCCTTGGCCAGCTTGTTGAAGACGTAGTAGTCCTCGGTCAGCAACTGGCCGCTCACATACAGGCCCACGGCGTCGGGGCCGTGCTCCTGCACGATGGAGGCCAGCCTGCCGGCGGCCAGGTCCAGTGCGGCATCCCAGCCCACATCCTGGGGCGCCGCGCCGCGCGTGGCACGCAGCGCGGGCTGCAGCCGCCGCGTCTGCTGTGCCAGGGCGGGCGAGGCCGTCAGGTGCAGGGTGCTGCCCTTGGTGCACAGGCGGCCGTGGTTGGCGGGGTGCGCCGGATCGCCGCGCACGCCCGTGATGCGCGCACCATCGCTTTCGATGAGGACGCCGCAGCCTACGCCGCAATAGGGGCAGGTGGATCGGGTTTCTTGCATGGTGGGCCTGGGGTGGATGAGGGAAGGGCAGGGCACGGGGGCGGGCGCCGTCACGGGCCGCTGGCCGGGTCGGCCGGGCTGGCCTTGCTGGCTAGGCTGGCTAGGCTGGCTTGACTTTCGCCGAACATGAGGCGGTCGCGCAGTTCCTGCACTGCCACGCCATCGCGGAGCAGGCGGAAGTACCAGCCGCTGTCCTCGGTGTCGCCATACAGGCAGGCGCCGACCAGCCTGTCACCGCGCAGCACAAGCTTGCGGTATACGCCCGCGCCGGGGTCGCTGAGCACGATTTCCTCCGTGCCCTCGTCGCCGCGGAAGTCGCCCGCGCTGAACAGATGGATGCCCGTGACCTTGAGCTTGGCCGAGGTCTGCGAGCCCGGATAGCGGCCGATGCCCATCTCCGCCAGGTGGTTGGCCAGCACCTTGCCCTGCTCGAACAGCGGCGCCACCAGCCCGTAGGCCACGCCCCGGTGCGCCGCGCACTCGCCCACGGCGTAGATGCGCGGGTCGGTCACGGTCTGCAGCGTGTCGCTGACCACGATGCCGCGCTGCACGTGAAGGTGCATCTGCTCGGCCAGCGTGGTCTCGGGCCGGATGCCCACGGCCATGACCACCAGCGAGGCCGGTGCCTCGCGCCCGTCCTGCAGGTGCACGCAGGCCACGCGGCCCTGGCCGTCGCCCGTCAGCGCCCGGGTCTGGGCCTGCATCAGAAAGCGCATGCCGCGCTCGGCCAGCGAGGCCTGCAGCATGGCGGCTGCGGTCTCGTCCAGCTGGCGGTCCAGCAGGCGCTCGCCCGCATGCACCACGGTAACGTCCATGCCGCGCTTCATGAGTCCGTTGGCGGCCTCCAGGCCCAGCAGGCCGCCGCCGATGACCACGGCATGGCGGTGGGTGGCGGCCGCCGCGATCATGGCCTGGGTGTCGGCAATGTCGCGGTAGCCCAGCACGCCTTCCAGCTCGCGCCCGGGCACGGGCAGCATGAAGGGGCGCGAGCCCGTGGCCAGGATCAGCCGGTCGTACTCGGCGCTCACCGGCTGTCCGGCCGCGTCCACGGCGTGCACCACGCGGCGCGCGCGGTCGACTGCGTGCACGCGGCAGCCCGCATGCAGGGTGATGCCGTGCTGCGCATACCAGGACCAGTCGTTGAGGATGATCTCGTCCAGCTGCTGCTCGCCCGCCAGCACGGGCGACAGCATGATGCGGTTGTAGTTGGGGTGGGGCTCGGCCCCGAATACCGTGATCTCGTAGAGGTCGGGCGCGATCTTGAGCAGCTCCTCCAGCGTGCGCACGCCGGCCATGCCGTTGCCCACCATCACCAGCCTGGATTTTTTCATCGTGCCCCCGTTGCGTTTCGGAAAACAAAAAAGGCGTCCCCCCGCTGCGCGGCCGATGGCTGCGCGCGGGGTGACGCCTTTGTCCCGGGCCGTGGCACGTCGTTGCGCCTGGCCCTGCGGCCCTCCATGGCCACGCCCGGGATTTAGCAAGCTGCGTGCCAGGCCTGCTGCCCTGTGGCGACTGATTGCGCGGGGGACGCGAGCCCGCGCGGCCGTGCCAGGCTGGTGCGCCGCATGCATCAAAGCGGTGCGCGTGCTATCGATACGGTCCTATCAGATGTCTGAATCCAATGGAGGTTTTGTTTTTATTTGTTTCAAATGTGGCGGTTCGGGGTAAAAACTTTGAACTCCGGCCAGCGGCTCGCTGGGCCGGATGGGGCACGCAGGATTTTTCTTCTTCAAGGGAGGGATGCCTATGAGAGTGAATCTGCCGGTCAGTACGCGCGAGTACTCGTTTCCCAAGGGCCAGACCCTGGTCTCCACCACGGACCTGAAGGGCCGCATCCTCTACTGCAACCCGATGTTCATCGAGGTCAGCGGCTACGAGCGCGAAGACCTGCTGGGCCAGCCCCACAACATGATCCGCCACCCCGACATGCCCGAGGAAGCCTTCCGCGACATGTGGGAGACCATCTCGGCGGGCCTGCCCTGGTCCGCCCCCGTGAAGAACCGGCGCAAGAACGGCGACTTCTACTGGGTCATGGCCAATGTCACCCCGCTGATGGATGGCGACCGGCCCTCGGGCTACATGTCGGTGCGCACCGAGGCTACGCGCGAGCAGACCGATGCGGCCGAGCGCCTCTACGCCACCATGCGCGCCGAGAAGGACGCCGGGCGCCGGGTCCACGTGCTGCGTGCAGGCCACCTGTTGCGCAACAACCTGCGCGGCCGCCTGGCCAGCGCATTGAGCCTGGGCCTGGCCGGCAAGCTGGTGCTGATCTTCTTCATGGTGGTGGCGGCGGCCTTTGGCGCGGCGCTGGCCGGTGGGCATACGCTGGACGCATGGTCTGCGCTGGCCTGGCTGGCGGTCTGCATCTTCACGGGCCTGGCCGGGGCCTGGGCCTACCGGCTGACCGTGGCGCCGCTGGCGCAGATGGTGCTGCTGGCCAACCGCCTGGCGGCCGGCGACCTGACGCAGACCATACGCATCACGCGCAAGGACGTGGTGGGCGATCTGCAGAAGGCGCTGAGCCAGCTCAACGTGAACCTGCTGTCCATCGTGCGCGATGCGCGCGAGGAAAGCGACAAGATGCAGATCTCCAGCCGGGAAATCGCGCAGGGCAACCATGACCTGTCCGCGCGCACCGAAACCCAGGCGGGCAACCTGCAGCAGACGGCGGCCTCCATGGAGGAGATCACGGGCACCGTCAAGCACACGGCCGACTCGGCCCGCCAGGCCACGGACCTGGCCGCCCAGGCCAGCGAGGTGGCCGAACGCAGCAGCGGCGCCGTCGATGGCGTGGCCGCCACCATGAAGCAGATCCAGGCCGCGTCGGGGCGCATCGGCGAGATCACGCAGCTCATCGACTCCATCGCCTTCCAGACCAATATCCTGGCGCTGAACGCTGCCGTGGAGGCCGCGCGCGCAGGCGACCAGGGCCGGGGCTTTGCGGTCGTGGCGGCCGAGGTGCGCAGCCTCTCGCAGCGCACGCTGGCGGCGGCCAAGGAGATCCGCGAGCTCATCGACGACTCCGCCGCCAAGGTGCTGGACGGCAACCAGAGGACCGAGGTGGCGCAGAAGACCATGATCGAATCGCTGGATCTGGTGCGGCGCGTGAGCCTGCTGATCGGCGAGATCCACAGCGCCTCCAGCGAGCAGCTCAGCGGCATCTCGCAGGTCAACGCGGCCGTGGCGCATCTGGACAGCATCACGCAGCAGAACGCGGCCTTGGTCGAGCAGAACGCGGCATCGGCCATGGCCCTGCAGGCCCAGGCGCAGACCGTGTCGGAAACCGTGCAGGTGTTCCGGCTGGACGCCACGGGCCGCTCGCCTGCCGCAGTGGGCGATGCCGTGGCCCTGCGCCGGTCCATGAAGGCCCAGGCACAGAGCCAGGCAGGCGGCCAGGCACGCAGCCAGGCACGCAACCAGGTGCAGAGCCCGCCACAGATGCGGCAGGCGCGCGCGCAGCCGCAGAGGGTGCTGACCACGACCTGACCCCTGCGGGTTCCTGCGGCCGCTGGAAAACATCGTTGACACTTGGACGTGGCACCGTCATGTGCGCTGCGCAGGCTTGCGCATACCATGTGGTTTTGTGTTGACCGGGCGACCGGATGAAGGAACGACCATGAACTCCAGCTCTTCCCTGGCCGCCGAACTGATGGCCCAACTGCAGGGCGCGCCCATGCAGCAGATGGCGGACCAGATCGGCGCCAGCCCCGCTCAGACCGAAAGCGCCGTGGGCGCGGCCCTGCCCGTGCTGCTGGCCTCGCTGGGCCGCAATGCGGCCGATCCGCAGGGCGCGGCCAATCTCTTCGGCGCGCTGCAGCGCGACCATGGCGCGGCCAGCGGCGGCGGTGCCGGTGGCCTGGACCTCGGCGGCCTGCTGGGCTCGCTGCTGGGCGGCGGCGCAGGCGCGGGCGGCAATGCAGGGGGCGGGCTCGATGGCGCGGCCATCCTGGGCCACATCCTGGGCGGCAACCAGCAGCGCGCGCAGGACGGACTGGGCCAGGCCACGGGCCTGGGCAGCGGCGGCGCGGCCCAGCTGCTGCAGCTGCTGGCCCCCATCGTCATGTCCTTTCTTGCGCAGCGCGTGAGCGCAGGCGGCATGGACGCCGGCGGCCTGGGCCAGGTGCTGGGCCGCGAGCATGCGCAGGCCCAGCAGCAGGGCGGTCTGGGTGGTGGTTTGCTGGGCAGCCTGCTCGATCAGGATGGCGACGGCCAGGTAGGTCTCAGCGATCTGATGAAGATTGGTGGCAGCCTGCTGGGCGGCCGCCGCTGAAGGGCCGCATTCACTGAATCGGGCAGGGCCGGTGCGTGTGCATACACGCGCTGGCCCTGTTGCTTTTTGGGCGCAGTTCGGATGACACTAGAACCGAATTGGCGAACGACTGAAAGGCACCCATGACAGCAGTTGCAGACATTCTCAAGTCCAAGGCCAGCGGCGCGGTGTACAGCATCGCGCCTACCGATTCCGTGCTCGACGCGCTGCGGCTCATGGCCGACAAGGGCATTGGCGCCCTGCTGGTGATGGAGGGTAGCGAGATCGCAGGCATCGTCACCGAGCGCGACTACGCGCGCAAGATCGCGCTGCTGGGGCGCACCTCGGGCGCCACCCTGGTGCGCGACGTGATGACGCGCGACGTGCTCTTCGTCGGCCCCACCCAGACCACGCAGGAATGCATGGCGGTGATGACGGAGAACCGGCTGCGCCACCTGCCCGTGGTGGACGAGGGCGGCAAGCTGCTGGGCCTGATCTCCATCGGAGACCTGGTCAAGGACATCATCTCCGAGCAGAAGTTCATCATCGAGCAGCTGGAGCACTACATCTCGGGCCGGCACTGAGCCGGGGCGCGGCCTGCCCGCCATGGGCAGGGTCTCGAAGGCGGCAGGACCGGCGAAGGTTCAGGCCGCCTTTTCCACATGCCCCTGGCGCGTGTACAGGAAGTCGATCACCGCCTTGCGGCACTCGCGGTAGCGGTTGTCCTCGGCCAGTGCCACGCGGTTGCGCGGCCGGGCGATGCCGACTTCCAGCACCTCGCCGATGGTGGCTGCCGGGCCGTTGGTCATCATCACGATCTTGTCGGACAGCAGCACGGCCTCGTCCACGTCGTGGGTGACCATGACCACGGTGCTTTGCGTGCGCGCCACGATCTCCAGCAGCTCGTCCTGGAGCTTTGCGCGCGTGAGTGCATCGAGCGCGCCGAAGGGCTCGTCCATCAGCAGCACCTGCGGCTCCATCGACAGCGCGCGCGCAATGCCCACGCGCTGCTTCATGCCGCCCGAGATTTCGCCGGGCCGCTTGTGCGCGGCATGGGCCAGGCCCACCAGCTCCAGCGCGGCCAGGGTGCGTGCCTTGAGCTGGGCGCGGCTTTCCGTGCGGCCATAGACGCGCTCCACGGCCAGGTGGATGTTGCCCTCGCAGGTCAGCCAGGGCAGCAGCGAGTGGTTCTGGAAGACCACGGCGCGCTCGGGCCCGGGGCCCTTGATCTCCTTGTTGGCGCACAGCAGCACGCCCGTGGTGGGCGTGGTCAGGCCCGCGATCAGGTTCAGCAGGGTGGACTTGCCGCAGCCCGAGTGGCCGATCAGCGAGACGAACTCGCCCCGCGCAATGGTCAGGTCGATATTGCGCAGCGCCGGAAACAGGCCCTTGGCGGTCTTGAAGCTCTGCTCCACGCCCTGGACCTCGATGAACTTGGACGATGCATTCATGCCTTCACCTCTTCGAACGTAAATGCCGTTGCCAGCTTGACCAGGGCCATCTCCAGCAGCAGGCCCACGATGCCGATCACGAAGATCGCGATGATGATGTTCTTGACGTTGAGGTTGTTCCACTCGTCCCAGACCCAGAAGCCGATGCCCACGCCGCCGGTGAGCATCTCGGCCGCGACGATGACCAGCCAGGCCGTGCCCACGGCCAGACGCACGCCGGTCAGCATGTAGGGCAGCACGGCGGGGAACAGGATGGTGGTGGCGATCTTCCATTCGCTGAGGTTGAGCACGCGCGCCACGTTCATGTAGTCCTGGGGCACGCGCTGCACGCCCACGGCGGTGTTGATGAGCATGGGCCAGATCGAGCAGATGAAGATGGTCCAGATGGCCGCCGGGTTGGCGCCCTTGAAGACCAGCAGGCCGATGGGCAGCCAGGCCAGCGGCGACACCGGGCGCAGCAGGCTGATCAGCGGGTTGAACATGCGCGACAGGAAGTTGAAGCGCCCGATCACGAAGCCGGCCGGAATGCCGACCAGCGCCGCCAGGCCAAAGCCCACGGCCACGCGCTGCAGCGAGGCCAGCACATTCCAGCCCACGCCCTGGTCATTGGGGCCGTTGCGGTAGAACGGGTCGCTGAAAATCTCCACCGCCTGGTGCCAGGTCGCCAGTGGCCCCGGAATGCTCTGGCCCGAGCCTGCAGCCACCAGGGACCACACGCCCACCAGCAAGCCCAAGCCGCACAGCGGCGGCAGCACGGCCAGCCAGAAGGCCCGCGACAGCGCTGCCCAGTCGCGCGGGGCGGCGGGTGCCCGGGCCTGGGCCTGGGCGGCCGGCGCGGCTGGAGCGGCGGGCCCTGAAGCCTGCGCGGAGATCGGTGTGGAGGCGGCTGCCGGCGCGGCAGCGGATTCGGCCGGGAAGTGGAAGACGGCGCTGACCATGGTGTGTTCCTCTGTGGGGTGGGGCTTCAAAGGGGATCTCTCAGGCCTTGATGGCAAAGCTGTCTGCGTACTTGCGCGGATCCTTGCCGTCCCAGACCGTGCCATCCATGAGCTTGCTGCTGCGCATCTCCGCCTTGGGCAGCGGGGCCTTGGCGGCGGTGGCGGCCTGCTGGTAGATGTCCAGGCGGTTGATGGAGCGGGCCACGCCCAGGTAGTCGGGGTGGTCCTTGAGCAGGCCCCAGCGCTTGTGCTGGGTCAGGAACCACATGCCGTCGGACAGGTAGGGGTAGCCCACGCTGCCGTCGCCGTAGAACTTCATGTGGTTGGGGTCGTCCCAGGTCTTGCCCATGCCGTCCTGGTAGCGGCCCAGGATGCGCTGGTTGATGGCGTCCACGCCGGTGTTCACATAGGCCTTGCCGGCGATGGTCTCGGCCATGCGGGTCTTGTTGGCCAGGCTCTCGTCGATCCAGCGGCTGGCCTCGATGATGGCCGCCGTCACGGCGCGTGCCGTGTTGGGGTTCTGGCGTGCGAACTCGGCCGTGGTGCCCAGCACCTTTTCGGGGTGGTCCTGCCAGATGGACTGGGTGGTGGCGGCCGTGACGCCGATGCCGTCCATGATGGCGCGGTGGTTCCAGGGCTCGCCCACGCAAAAGCCGTCCATGTTGCCCACGCGCATATTGGCCACCATCTGCGGCGGCGGCACGGTGATGACCTTGGCATCCTTGAGCGGGTGGATGCCGTTGGCCGCCAGCCAGTAGTACAGCCACATGGCATGCGTGCCCGTGGGAAAGGTCTGGGCAAAGGTGTATTCGCGCTTTTCGCTGGCCATCAGCTTGGCCAGGCCCGCACCATTGACGGCACCCTTGTCGGCCAGCTTCTTCGACAGCGATATGGCTTGGCCGTTGTGGTTGAGCGTCATCAGCACGGCCATGTCCTTCTTGGCGCCGCCCACGCCCAGGTGCACGCCGTAGACCAGGCCGTAGAGCACGTGGGCAAAGTCCAGCTCGCCGTTGACCAGCTTGTCGCGCACGCTGGCCCAGCTCGCTTCCTTGGAAGGAATGATCTTGACGCCGTACTTCTGATCGATCCCCAGCACCGAGGCCATGACCACGCTGGCGCAGTCGGTCAGCGGGATGAAGCCGATGCGCACCTCTTTCTTCTCTGGCGCATCCGAGCCGGCCGCCCAGGCGCCATGGTGGCCCAGCTGGGTGTAGAGCGCCGCACCGCCTGCCAGCGTGCCGGCCTGGCGCAGAAAGTCGCGCCGGGGCAGGGCCGGGCCGGCGGTGAGAGGGCCTGTGGTGGGCTTGGGGCTTGACGCCATGGCGGAACTCCTTCGATCGTCGGGAATGGAACACTTGCAAACGGGCCCTGCTCCAAGCAAAACGGCGTCCTCTCCAGCCGCGCTGCGCGGGGAGAGTGACGCCGTTGTCCTGGGGCCTTGAATCAAGACCGGGGTCCCGGCCGCCTTTGGCCGGGAGTTGCCAAAGTCAATGCAGAAAGCGTGCCAGGCCGTGTTCACAGGGGACCATGCCGTCCATCGGCCTTGCCAGCCTCGCCGGGCCACCTTCTGGTGCGTTCCATGGCACCAAGTCGGTGCTGCACTGCAGCATGGCTCGCACCGGCCCGGCGTTCAAGGCGCAGGCGGCAGGAGATCGGCCATGGAAAGCACGGCCTGCGCCACATCGGCCAGGCGGCGGTTCTGGTTCATGGCGGTCTGGCGCAGCAGCTTGTGGGCCTCCCCTTCGCTGAGCTGGCGCCGCGCCATCAGCAGGCCCTTGGCGCGTTCCAGCAGCTTGCGCTCCGTGAGCGTGGCGCGCACGGTCTCCAGCTCGGCCTGCATGGCCTGCAGGCGCTGCGACTGGTCCTGCACCAGGTCCATCACGGAACGGTCCAACTGCGGCCCCAGCCGTGCGGCCGGGGGCTGCAGCTCGCCCGGCGCCAGCGTGGCCGAGACCGGCGTGGTCGCCAATGCCTGCGGCGCCTGCAGCAGCGTCTGCAGGGCGGCGCGGGCATCGGCAATGCGGTGCTGGCATTGCTGCTGCAGCTCGGCGGTCAGGCGGGCCTCGACGGTCTGCAGCGCGTCCATGCGCTGCGAGCAGTTGTCGAACCAGGGCTCGGCCATCTCCACGGACAAAGGCGCGCCCGCTGCGGCCGTGCAGCCCACGCGGCGCAGCCGCTCGATCACGGCCAGCGTGGCGTCGGCCGCGCTGCTTTCTTGCCACAGGGCCAGGGAATGGGGCGGCGCGAACTCCGCAAAGACCTGAAAGCAGCGCTCCTGCGAGGCGATCAGGTGCAGCCAGTGCTGCTGGCGCGGCGCATCGCTGACGCCCGCACCAAAGGCGGCCACGCCCGTGGCGCGCTCCTGGCCCGCGAACTCCTTGCCCTGCATGAAGTTGAACAAGGCCACCAGCAGGCGCGAGATGCCGGGCTCGGGCGCGCTGTCCGCCGCCTCGAAGACCACGGCCAGCAGGCCGGCCACCAGATCGATATAGAGGGCCGTGGCCGCCTCCGGCGACAGCGCGCGGCTGGCAACGCGCTCGCGCAGCGCGGGCAGGGCGTCCAGGCACTGCAGCACATGGGCGATGCGGCTGAACAGCCGCGCGCCATGGCCGGGGTGGCCGGTGAGTCCCGCACCGCCGGGCTGCATGTCCACCCGCTCGAAGCCGTCGCGCGCCGCAGCGGCCATGCGGTCGCACTCGGCCATCTGGGCCAGCCTGGCCGGGCCGCCGCGCGCGCCTGCGCTGGCCAGAAACACGTTGGACAGGCCGCGCTCCTTTTGCAGCGCATGGATGAGGCGGCTGAGCAGATCCACCAGGGCGCTGGTGCGCTGCAGTTGCTCCAGCTCGCCGATTTCGCACTGCCGCGCGGCCACAAGAAAGTTGAGAGCGGTTTTCATGGGGGGCTTGGTCCTGTCTGCCTGCCTTGATGCAGTTTGCCTTGGTGCAAGGGACCTGGATGCAATTCCCATGCCGGGGGCGTCGCGCGGTGCTTGCATGGGCACGGTATCGATGATTTGATAGAATTTTTTTAATGATTTGAAATTTTCGATACACAAACTGACGTGTAAGCGTGTCGAATGTTTGCAAAGCGAATGGGGCGGTTTTTCAAGAAAAGCCCCGTTCATCCGGCGCACATGGCAACGCAGACCACGGCATTGGGCTGCGCAATGCGGCAGTGAGGCTGAATCGGCATGAGTTTGAAATATCACGAGAAGATCGGTTTTTCCCCATGCATTGGCTGTTCCTGACCGAGGGGGTGTCCCGGTGGATACCTGCGCACTGGCGCGGCTCGACATTTGTGTGCTGGCGCGGCCCGACATTTGCGTGCTGGCTGGCTTCGCTGCTGCCCTGCATGGCGCAGGGTCAGGTGCCTGCGGCTGCCCCGGATGGCGTCGCGTCGGCGCAATTGGCCGATGAGGGCGTCTGGTTCGCTGGATGGGATGCCCTCGGCCCGTGGGGTGCCGGTGCGTTCGTGGTGTTCCTGCTGGTGTGCTCGGTGCTCTACATCCGCATGCGCTGCAAGGCGCAGCGCCTGACGCAGTCGCTCAAGCAGAGCAATGAGAAATTGCTGCGCGCCAATGTGAAGCTCAAGCGCATCGCCTTCCGAGACCCGTTGACCGGTACGGCCAACCGGGCGTTGTTCGAGTACCGGCTGGGCCGCACGATTGCGCGCGCCGACAGCTCGGTGGAGCAGCCGGGGCCCTGCGGGCCGGTGCGCGTGGGCCTGCTGTACATCGACCTGGATGGATTCAAGCCCATCAACGATGTGGAAGGCCATGCCGCAGGCGACGCGCTGCTGTGTCAGGTGGCCGTGCGCCTGGGCCATATGACGCGCAAATCGGACACGCTGGCGCGCGTGGGTGGCGACGAGTTCGTGCTGCTGCTGGGCTGCCTGGCTTCGGTGGACGACGCCGTGGCCATGGCAGGCCGCGTGCAGAAGGCCTTGAGCCAGCCGTTCGACCTGCCAGGAAAAGCGGTCTCCATCAGCAGCTCCATCGGCGTGGCCATCTATCCCGACCATGGCAAGAAGGAAAAGCTCATGGCGGCGGCCGATGCCGCCATGTACACGGCCAAGCGTGCCGGCGGGAACACCTACGCCATCTTCAAGGAAAGCATGCGCCAGGGCGTGGCCGCGCAGTTCGACCTGCAGCAGGCCCTGCGCCGCGCCGTGGCCAGCCAGCAGCTGGTGCTGTTCTATCAGCCCAAGATCGATACCCGCACGGGCCGCATCCGCAGCGTGGAGGCGCTGGCGCGCTGGAACCACCCGCAGTTCGGCCTGATCAGTCCCCGCGTGTTCATCCCGCTGGCCGAGCGCTTCGGCCTGATCAGCGAGATCGGCGACTGGGTCATCGACGAGGCCTGCCGCCAGACCGCGCAATGGGCGCGCGAGCGGCGCTTCATGCGGGTGTCCATCAATATCTCGGGCTACCAGCTCTTTCAGACGCGGCTGGCGCAGTTCATCGCCGAGGCGATCGCAAGGCACCACATCCGGCCCGAGCAACTGGTCTTCGAGATCACCGAGTCCGTGGCCATGGAGGACGACAAGACCACCATGGCCGTGATTGCCGAACTCACGGGCATGGGCGTGCAGATCTCCATCGACGACTTCGGCACCGGCTACTCCAGCCTGGCCCTGCTGCGCCAGCTGTGCGCCGACGAGGTGAAGATCGACCGCAGCTTTGTGCGCGACGTGGCCCTCAAGAGCGATGCGCGGGCGGTGGTCGATGCCATCGTGCGCCTGGCCCATGCGCTGGAGCTGCGCGTGGTGGCCGAAGGCGTGACCAACCAGCAGCAGCGCGAAGTGCTGCAGGCGCTGGGCTGCGACGAGCTGCAGGGCTTTTACTTCGCCCGCCCCATGGATGCCCAGGCGCTGATCGCCAGCGAAATCTGGACCTCCGACGGCTTCGAGCCCGTGCGGTTCTCGCGCTCTTCCTACATAGACAACCTGTAGCGGAGCGCCGGCCGTGCAACTGCCCGCCTGCCAGGGGCCATTGATGCCTGTGGCCGTGCGCCGCGCCCGCAGGTTCTACACTTCAGCCCCATGAGTTTGCTGATTCTGGGGATCGAATCCTCCTGCGATGAAACCGGCGTGGCCCTGGTCGAGGCCCCCGATGGCACGGGCGTGCCCACGCTGCTGTCCCATGCGCTGCACAGCCAGATCGACATGCACCGCGCCTACGGCGGCGTGGTGCCCGAGCTGGCCAGCCGCGACCACATCCGCCGCGTGCTGCCGCTGACCGAAAACGTGCTGGGCGAGTCCGGCCGCTCGCTGGACCAGGTCGATGTGATCGCCTTCACGCGCGGCCCCGGCCTGGCCGGCGCGCTGTTGGTGGGCGCGGGCGTGGCCTGCGCCATGGCTGCGGCATTGAACAAGCCCGTGCTGGGCGTGCACCACCTGGAAGGCCATCTGCTGTCGCCCTTCCTGAGCGCCGATCCCCCCGAATTCCCCTTCGTGGCCCTGCTGGTCTCGGGCGGCCACACGCAGCTGATGCGCGTGGACGGCGTGGGCAGCTACGCCATCCTGGGCGAGACCATCGATGACGCTGCCGGCGAGGCCTTCGACAAATCGGCCAAGCTCATGGGCCTGCCCTATCCGGGCGGTCCCGTGCTCTCGCGCCTGGCCGAAGGCGGCGATGCCCAGGCCTTCAAGCTGCCCCGGCCGCTGCTGCATTCGGGCGACCTGGACTTCTCCTTCGCCGGCCTGAAGACGGCCGTGCTGACCCAGGCGAAGAAGCTGGGCGATGACCTGGAGGCGCGCAAGGCCGACCTGGCCGCCAGCACGCAGGCGGCCATCGTCGAGGTGCTGGTCAAGAAGACCCTGGCCGCGCTGCAGCAGACCGGCATGAAGCGCGTGGTCGTGGCCGGCGGCGTGGGTGCCAACCGGCTGCTGCGCTCGCAGCTGGATGCGGCCTGCGCCAAGCGCAAGCTGCGCGTGCACTACCCCGAGCTGCACCTGTGCACCGACAACGGCGCCATGATCGCCATGGCCGCCGCCATGCGCCTGCAGGCGGGCCGGGAAGTGGCCAACAGGCACTACGCCTTCGACGTCAAGCCGCGCTGGCCGCTCGATTCGCTGGCCTGATTCTTCGGCCGCCTCTGCCTTCCCCATCGCCGCGCTGTGCGGCGGGCCACCTGTGATGCGCAGCCTGCGCACAAAAAAAGCCCGGCATATGCCGGGCTTTGAAAACGGGCTGTCACCTTGCTAAGAGGAGGGAAGAAAGGATTGGTTGACAGCCCGGGTGCACAAACTCGCTGACCGGATTTACTGGATGCTCAGCGTGGTGGCCTTGCTCTGAGGCTCCAGGCGGGCCAGGGACAGCGTGAGCACGCCGTTTTCCAGCTTTGCGCTGCTGGCGGCAGTGTCGATCTCATGGTCCAGCTCCCAGGCGCGCTGCACCTGGCGGGGCGCACCCTCGACGCTGGACAGACGGACCACGGCGCCTTCGATGCTCAGCTGCAGCTGCTCGCGAGACAGGCCGGGCACATCCAGCTGCAGCGTCGTGGCCTTTTCATCGCGCTGCACCTGCACCGACGAGGGGGAGGGGGCGGCGTTGCCCAGGGTGCCTTGCAGGAAGCGCTGCAGGGCCAGATCGGCGGCTTGGGGGTTGAAGGCGTTGCGGCGGAGAACAGGCGAGAAGATCATGGTGAAGTGGCTCCTATAAACTGCGCGGCTTCATCGAAGTTGTCGCCGCATGGAGCGTAGTTGAGCGGCGTTGAACGCATTTCAAGAGGGAAAAAGCCATGAATAAATTGCGCCGCAAGGTCTTGAAAAGCGGTGCCATGGCGCTATTTGCTGCGCCCGCGCTGGCGGCCCTGGCCGCAAACGAACGCGGACAGCCCGTGCCCCCGCCGCGCGGCGAGCCCATACGGCTGGCGCTGATCGAAAGCCTGTCCGGCCCCTTTGCCAACACGGGCGAGGCCGTGTTCCGCAACCTGCTGTGGGCCACCGAGCGCGTGAATGCGCGCGGCGGTGTGCCACTGCCGGCCGCGCAGGGCGGCGCCCGGCCCCTGGCCATCGAACGCCATGACAGCAAGGGCCAGAACGAGGAGGCGCTGTCCGCGCTGCGCGCAGCCATCGACGGCGGTGCGCGCGTGGTCATGCAGGGCAATTCATCGGCCGTGGCGGCCGTGCTGGTCGATGCCATTGCCAAGCACAACGAGCGCGATCCGGCCCGGCGCGTGCTGTACCTGAACTACTCGGCCGTCGATCCTGCGCTCACCAACGAGCGCTGCAGCTTCTGGCACTTTCGCTTCGACGCCCATGCCGACATGCGCATGGCCGCGCTGATGCAGGTGCTGCGCGAGGACGCGGCCGTGCGCAGCGCCTACCTGATCGGGCAGGACTACAGCTTTGGCCAGGCCGTGCTGCGCGAGGCACGGCGCCAGCTGGCCGCGCAGCGGCCCGATGTGGCCATCGTGGGCGACGAGCTGCACCCCGTGGGCCGCGTCAAGGACTTTGCGCCCTATGCCGCCAAGATCAAGGCCAGCGGCGCCCAGGCCGTGATCACGGGCAACTGGGGCAACGATCTGATGCTGCTGGTCAAGGCCGCGCGGGAGTCGGGCTTCGATGGCCGCTTCTACACCTTCTACGGCAATGCGCTGGGTGCACCCGCCGCCCTGGGCGAGGCCGGGGTGGGCAAGGTGCTGGCCGTGGCCGACTGGCTGCCCAACGTGCCGGGCCCCGACAGCCAGGCCTTCTACAAGTCATTCCGCGAGCGCTTTCCCAGGCCTGCCGATGACTATGTGCACATGCGCATGCAACTGATGATCGAGGCCCTGGCCCAGTCCATGGCGCGTGCGGGCAGCACCGACACGGTGGCCGTGGCGCAGGCGCTGGAAGGCGCCGAGGTGGCGCTGGCCGGGCGCAAGGGCCGCATGCGCGCGGCCGACCACCAGTTCCAGCAGGCGCTGGTGGTCGGCGTCATGGACAGGCAGGGCGCGCCCGGCGTGCCCTTCGATGTGGAGGGCTCGGGCTACGGCTTCCGCGTGGTGCGAGAGATCGAGGCGGCGCGTGCCGAGCAGCCTGCGATGTGCCGCATGCGCCGGCCCTGACGGCCTCGACGGTTTGGATGGCCCGGATCAGCGGCCCATGGCCGTAGCGACTTCCTGGCCCAGTTCGATCACGGACAGCGCGTAGTAGCTGGACCAGTTGTAGCGCGTGATGGCATAGAAGTTCTCCGTGCCCGCGATGTACAGCGGCTGGCCCTGCGCGCCGTTTTCCAGCTTGACCAGGGCCAGCGGCCCTTGATGCGCCGCGCCGCTGCCCGGCAGCTGCACGCCGCGCGCAGCCATCTCGTCGGCCGTGAACTGGGGCAGGATGTCGGGCGCCAGCAGGGCGGCCAGGTCGGCGCCCTGGGCCTGCATGATCACAGGGTAGTGGGTGGGCATGCCGCTTTTCCAGCCATGCGCGACAAAGTAGTTGGCCACCGAGCCGATGGCGTCGGCCGCGCTGCCGAACAGGTCGATGCGGTCGTCGCCGTCGAAGTCCACCGCCCACTTCACCCAGCTGCTGGGCATGAACTGGCCCATGCCCATGGCGCCCGCGTAGCTGCCGCGCAGCGAGAACGGGTCCGTGCCCGCACGGTACGTGAAGCGCAGGAACTGCTCCAGCTCACCGCGGAAGTACTCGGTGCGTGCCTGCGCGCGGGGGTGGGCTGCGGGGAAGTCGAAGCTCAGCGTGGCCAGGGCGTCGATCACGCGGAAGTTGCCCATCTGCTGGCCGTAGATGGTCTCCACGCCGATGATGCCGACGATGATTTCGGCCGGCACGCCGTACTGCTTTTCGGCACGCGCCAGCGCGGCGGCATTGTCCTGCCAGAAACGGGTTCCGGCGCGTATGCGCACGGGCTCGACAAAGCGGCTGCGGTAGACGCCCCAGTTCTTGGCCGTGCCCTGGGCAGCCGGCGTCATCAGGCGGGGAACCTGGGGCAGAAAGCGCGCCTGGGCGATGGTGTCGCGCACCCAGTCCACCGGCAGGTCGTGGCGCATCGCAATGTCGGCGGCCATCTGCATGGCATCAGGCCGTTCGCCGTAGGGCGTGCTGCCCTGCACGGTCCTGGCCACGGCGGCGCCGCCTGCCGCCGTGGCGGCGGCAGCAGCGGTCGTGCGCTTTTTCGTGGAAGGTTTGGCCGTGGACTTGGCGGCAGTCTTGGCTGCGCCGGTCTGGGCGGGCGCCGGCTTGCTGGCCAGCGCGCCGCAGGGCAGGGCGGCGGCCGCAAGCAGCAGCAGGGCGGAGGGGATCAGTCGTTGCTTGGTCATGGTGTGCTTGTCGTGGGGCCGGCAGCGGCGGCTTGTGGCCGTGGCTGCGGAGTGCGTGGCCAGTCCAGCGCCCGCCATTGGCGTCGCAGGGCGGGCAGGCCGGGGGTATCGGGTGCGGATTTGGGTGCGGACTGGGGTGCGTATAGGGGGACGGATTGGGGGGCGCGTGCGTAGCGCTGGCGCTCCATGTCCAAAAGCCAGTCGTGCAGGGCCTTGGCGGCCGTGGCGTCGTCCTGGCCCCAGCGGTCCATGACCTGGGCTGCCAGCGCGCGCGGGGGCAGGCTGGCATCGGCATCCAGGCCGATGCGGCGCAGTCGGGCGCGGGTCCTGTCCATCAGGCGCAGCCATTCATCGCGGCTGCTGCGCTGGGCGCGGGCCATCCAGGCCAGCCAGGCCAGAGCGGCCACGCCGGCCAGCGCGCCCAGCAGGCGCAGCATGTCCACCCACGATGGCGACTGCACGCCCAGGTTCTTGAGCAGGTCCAGCTGGCGGCTTTGCGTGTAGTTCAGCACCCACTGGTTCCAGCCGTTGTTGACGGCCTCCCACACGGCGCGCATCTGCTGCAGCATGCCCACGCCCACGAAGTTGCCCACGGCGCCCGCAATGGCACCCTGGGGCGCGCGCAGGCGCTGGAACTCGCCCACGCGCGACGGGGCCACGGCGCCGGTGGGGTCGATGCGCACCCAGCCCTCGTCCGCCAGCCAGACCTCGGTCCAGGCGTGGGCGTCGGCGTTGCGCACGGTCCAGTAGCCATCGACAGGGTTGCGCTCGCCGCCCTGGTAGCCGGTAACGATGCGGGCAGGCACGCCCATGCCGCGCATCAGCACGGCGAAGGCGGAGGCGATGTGCTCGCAGAATCCCTCTTTGCTGTCGAACCAGAAATCATCGGCCGTGTGCACGCTGTCCACCACGCCGGGCTCCAGCGTGTAGGTGTAGCCGCCCGTGCGCAGGCGCGCCAGCGCGGCCTGTACCCAGGCGCGGGGCGGGGCGTCGGCCAGTTGCGGGTCGGCGCGCATCTGCCGGGCCAGCGCCAGCGTGCGCGGGTTGCTGCCTTCGGGCAGCTGGGTGTAGCGGCGCAGGGCGCGCGTAGGCTGCAGCGGCCCGTAGCTGAACTGCACATGGCTTTGGGCGCTGATGCGCACCACGTCGGTGATGGGGCGCCAGGTCAGCCATTGCAGCTGCGGCGTCATGCGGGCGCTGCCCATGCCCGGGGGCAGCTCGGGAGCCCTGGCCGCGGCGTCCAGCAGGGGCAGCCAGGGGCGGCGGCTGGGCTCGATGGTCATCTGGTAGCTCACGCCCTCGCCGGAGACGCGCAACTGCGCGTCCTCCAGAACGGCCTCCGTGTCCATCTGCCATTCCTGTCCGTCAAAGCGCGACAGAACGGGCCCCCGGAAATACAGGGTGTTGGCAGGCGGAGGCGCACCATCGGGCGTATCGAAACGCAGGCGCAGGGCCACGTTTTCGTCCAGCACCAGCGAGGCCATGGAGCCCACGCGCATGTTTTCCGACAGGCCGCTGCGGCCGGCCAGGTCGTTGCCAGGCACGCCCCACAGCGGCGCCATGCGCGGGAAGAACAGGAACAGCGCCACCATCACCGGCGTACCCCATAGCGCCAGCAGGGCTGCCGTGCGCAGCGCCTGTGTCAGCGGCGGGCGGCCTGCGGTCATATGGGCATTGACCAGGGCCGTGAGCAGGCCCAGCAGGCCCAGCACCATGGCCAGGGCCAGCAGCAGGGACTGCGAGTAGAAGAAGTTGGCAAGCAGCGCGAAGAAGCCCAGGAAGAACACCACCATGGCATCGCGCCGGGCGCGCAGCTCCAGCGTCTTGAGCGCCAGCAGCAGCACGATCAGGGTCACGCCCGCATCGCGCCCGACAAAGGTGCCGTGCGAGACCCAGGTGGCGCCCACGGCCAGCAGCAGCAATCCACCCAGCACCCAGCGGCCGGGCAGGGGCTGGCCGCGCCAGGCCAGCAGGCCGCGCCACAGCAGCAGGCCGGCCACGAAGACCATGGTCCACCAGGGCGTGTGGGCGGCCTGGGGCATCAGCACCCAGGCGACCACGGCCAGCAGGAACAGGGTGTCGCGCGCATCGCGCGGCAGGGCGGCCAGGCGCTGGCGCCAGGTGGCCGCGGGCTGCGCAATGGCTTGGAAGGAGGAGGGCATGGACGTGCGATTCATGGGCAGGCCGCCAGGGCTTCCAGGCAGAGCGTGGCGTGGGCCGCGCCCTGGTCGGGGGCGATCTCGCGGCCGTCGGGCAGGCGCAGGCCCCAGGTCAGGTCCTGTTGGCGCGCGACCAGAACCCAGGCGGTCAGGCGGCTGAGGCGGGCCTCGGGGTCGGCCAGGCCGGTGGCCTTGGCGTCCAGCCACAGGCGGTGCTGCTGGGACAGCGGGCGGTCGCGGCTCACCAGCTGGTCGCTGCCCGTGGCAAAGGCCTGGGCGGCCTTTTTCCAGACCACCAGCTTGAGCGCATCACCGCGCCGGTAGGCACGCACGCCATCGAACTCGTCGCCGTGGCGCGTGGAGGCCGCGCTGCGGCCGCCGGCATCGGCACTGGCCGCAGGCAGGGGCGGAGGATTGTGTTCGGGCGCCGGGTAGATCCAGGCCTGGGTCTGCGCGCGCCACAGCGCCCAGACGCGGAAGGTGCCCAGCGGGTAGCGTGTGGCCGCCGTGATCGTGGGCAGCGATTGCAGGCCCCGGCGCAGTGGCGTGAAAGCCAGTTGCGCCGTGGTGCTGCCCTGTGCCGGGACATCGATCCAGGTCCAGTCGATGGCCGCCGTATCGCCCTGCACGGCCAGGCCTATGCCCCAACGCGTGCTGCGGCGCGTGTTGTGCAGCACCACGTCGAAGCGGCAGGGCTGGCCGGCAAAGCTGCCGGCCGGCGGCAGCAGGTGCAGCGCCAGGCCGCGCAGATTGCCGTGGCCGACCACCATGCCCGCTGCCGCGCTGCCGGCCAGCAGGAACGTCAGCAGATAGCCCAGGTTGAGCTGGTAGTTGATGGCGGCCACCAGCAGCACGCACAGCGTCAGCGCCAGGGCCCAGCCGGCACGCGACGGCATGATGTAGACATTGCGCTGGGTCAGCTTCAGGCTGTCCGTGCGGGGCAGGCGGGCATGCCACCACTGGCGCACGCGCCGCGCGGGAGACCAGCGCTGGCGCAGCGATGCCCCCGGCCGGGCGGCGCCGGGCGAAGACGCGGGAGCGGCCGGCATCAGCGCAGCGCCACGGCGTCCAGCATGGCGCGCACCTGCTCCACGGCGCCCCGGCCTGAGGAGCCTATGGGCACCAGGCGGTGGGCCGCCGTCTGCGGCAGGATGGCCTGCACATCGTCGGGCGCCACGTAGTCGCGCCCTTCCATCAGGGCCACGGCCCGTGCCGCGCGCAGCAGCGCAATGCCCGCGCGAGGCGACAGGCCCTGCACGAACCACTGGCCCGAGCGCGTGGCTTCCAGCAGGTCCTGCACATAGTCGAGCAGGGCATCGCTGGCATGCACCTGCAGCACGGCTGCCCGCAGGTCCTGCAGCTCCTGCGTGGTCAGCAGCGGTGCCAGCGCGTCGGCCTGGGCGCGCCGGCCATTGCCGGACAGCAGGGATCGCTCGGCCGCGCGGTCGGGATAGCCCAGGCTGATGCGCATCAGGAAGCGGTCCAGCTGGCTTTCGGGCAGCGGGAAGGTGCCCAGCTGTTCCTGCGGGTTCTGGGTGGCGATCACGAAGAAGGGTTCGGGCAGGCGGTGCGTGCGGCCCTCGGCCGAGACCTGTCGCTCCTCCATGGCTTCGAGCAGGGCGCTCTGCGTCTTGGGGCTGGCGCGGTTGATCTCGTCGGCCAGCAGCACCTGGGCGAAAACGGGGCCCGGGTGGAAGACAAAGGTCTCGCTGGCGCGCTCGTAGATGGACACGCCGGTGAGGTCGCTGGGCATGAGGTCGGCCGTGAACTGCACGCGTGAGAACTGCAGCCCGAAGCTGTGTGCCAGCGCATGCGCCAGCGTGGTCTTGCCCACGCCGGGAACGTCTTCCAGCAGCAGGTGTCCCCCGGCCAGCAGGCAGGCCACACTGTCGCGGACCTGAGCCGGTTTCCCTACAACCACCGTGTTAAGCTGATCCAGAAGCGCCTTGATCTTGTGTGTTGCTTGCATGGCGCGACGTTATCCTAAAAAAAACATCGCGGAGACATCACTGTGGGCAAGACGGGTTATTTCACCCATAGGGAGTGCTGGCGGCATGAGATGGGGCCGGGGCACCCGGAATGCCCGGCCCGGCTCGACGCCATCGAGGACCGGCTGCTGGTGACCGGCGTGGCCGATGCGCTGGAGCGGCACGAGGCTCCCCAGGCCTCGCTGGCCGACATCGAACTGGCCCATGACCGCATGCATGTGGCTGCGCTGCAGGGCCTGACCCAGCGCCTGGTTGAGGAGCAGCAGGCCGGCGGCCCCGAGTACTCCCAGATCGACACCGACACCTCCATCAACAGCCACACCTTCTCGGCCGCCCTGCATGCGGCTGGCGCCGCGCTGGCGGCCACCGATGCGGTGATGGCCGGCGAGCTGGAGAACGCCTTTTGCGCCGTGCGCCCGCCGGGCCACCATGCCACGCGCCACCAGGCCATGGGCTTTTGCTTCTTCAACAACGTGGCTGTGGGCGTGAAGTACGCGCTCAGCCGCCACCACCTCAAGCGCGTGGCCGTGATCGATTTCGACGTGCACCACGGCAACGGCACGGAGGACATCCTCTCCGGCGACGACCGCGTGCTCATGTGCGGCATCTTCCAGCACCCGTTCTACCCCTTCAGCGGCGACCAGCATCCGGCCGCCAACATGGTCAACGTGCCGGTGGCCGCCTATACCAAGGGCATGGACATCCGCGAAATCGTCGAGATGATGTGGATTCCGCGCCTGGAGGCCTTCAAGCCCGAGTTGATCTTCATCAGCGCCGGCTTCGACGCCCACCGCGAGGACGACATGGGCCAGCTGGGCATGACCGAGCAGGACTTCACCTGGATCACCTCGCGCATCAAGGACATCGCGCGGCGCTTTTCCAAGGGGCGCATCGTCTCCTGCCTGGAAGGCGGCTATGTGATGGGGCCGCTTGCGCGCAGCGTGGAAGCGCACGTGCGCGTGCTGGCCGACCTCTGAACCGGATCTGGAGCACCATGAACGCGAGCACCCCTCCTTCTGAAGCCAGCCCCCTGCTCGACGTGCAGCGCGACGCGCGCGGCGTCGTGCGGCTCACGCTCAACGACCCGCAGCGCTTCAATGCCCTGGGCGAGCAGATGCTCACGCAGCTGCAGCAGGCGCTGGACGACGTGGCGCGCGACGAGTCCGTGCGCGTGGTCGTGCTGTCTGCGGCCGGCAAGGCCTTTTGCGCGGGGCACAACCTCAAGGACATGGCGGCCCATCCGCAGCTGGACTACTACCAGAAGCTGTTCGCCCAGTGCAGCCGCATGATGCTGTCCATCCACCGGCTGCCCGTTCCCGTGATCGCGCGCGTGCACGGCATTGCCACGGCGGCAGGCTGCCAGCTCGTGGCCCAGTGCGATCTGGCCGTTGCTGCGCAGGCGGCACGCTTTGCCACCAGCGGCATCCACTACGGCCTGTTCTGCGCCACCCCCAGCGTGCCGCTGGTGCGCAACGTGCCGGCCAAGCAGGCCATGGAGATGCTGCTCACGGGCGACTTCATCGACGCCCAGCAGGCGCTGGAGCAGGGCCTGGTCAACCGCGTGGTGGCCGAGGAGGCGCTGGACGATGCAGTGGAGCACTTCGTGCAGTCCATCGTCAGCAAGCCCCGTGCGGCCGTGGCCATGGGCAAGGCGCTGGTCTACCGGCAGCGCGAGATGGGCATCGAGGCGGCCTACCAACTGGCCGGCCAGACCATGGCCGCCAACATGATGGATGCCGACGCCCAGGAGGGCGCCCAGGCCTTCGCCGCCAAGCGCGAACCGGCCTGGAAGACGGGCCGCTGACCGACCTGCATGTAGGCCCCGGTCCGGTCGGCCTGTCCTGGATCTGCGCGATGATGGCGGCCTGCGCCCTTGCGGCGGAACGGCCCTGACCCATGGACATCTTCGACAAGCTCATCAACGACTTCCAAAGCTCCAGCGCCTGGCTGGAGTTCTCCGTGCTCATCGCCTGCCTGCTGCTGGCCTACGGCGCCATGCGCGGCCTGCATGCGCGCTACGGCCATCTGAACGATGGAAAGCCCTCCGTATGGATTGGCCGCCATGCGCTCGATGGCGCCCTGTTCCCGCTGCTGGCGCTGGTGCTGGTCTTCACCAGCCAGGAGATCCTGGCGCGGTTTTCCACGGTGTTCTGGTTGCGCGTGGCCGTGTCGCTGCTGGTGTCCCTGTCGGTGATCCGCTTCGTGGCGCGGGTGCTCAGCCGGACCTTCCCCCACTCCACCGTGGTGCGCCTGATCGAACGCATCTTCTCCTGGCTGGCCTGGGGCGCGGCCGTGCTGCACAGCATCGGCCTGCTGCCGCAGGTCATGGAGGAGCTCGAGGCCTTGCAGTTCAACATCGGCAAGACGCCGGTCAGCCTGCTCAACCTGATCGAGGGCACGCTGTCGGCGGGGCTGATGATGGTGGCCGTGCTCTGGCTGTCCACGCTGTTCGAGCAGAAGGTCATCAACCAGTGGGTCAGCGACCTGTCCATGCGCAAGGTGGCCATGAACATCACGCGCAGCGTGCTGATCCTGGTGGGCCTGCTGGTCTCGCTGTCCATGGTGGGCGTGGACCTGACGGCGCTGTCCGTCATGGGCGGCGCCATCGGCGTGGGCCTGGGTTTCGGCATGCAGAAGATCGCCTCCAACTATGTGAGCGGCTTTCTGGTGCTGATCGAGCGCGCGCTGCGCATCGGCGACAACGTGCGCGTGGATGGCTTCGAGGGCCGCATCACCGACATCCGCACGCGCTACACCATCATCCGCGCGCTCAACGGCCGCGAATCCATCGTACCCAACGAGACGCTGATCACCCAGCGTGTCGAAAACCTCACCGGATTCGACGTCAAGTTCGGCCTGTCCACCAACATCGTCGTGGGCATGGACAGCGATGTGGAGCAGGTGCGCGGCATCCTGCTCGAAGCCGCAGCCGCCCAGCCGCGCGTGCTCAAGACGCCCGCGCCTTCGGTGGCTCTGGTCGACTTCGTCGAGCAGGGTCTGCAGTTCAGTCTCAGCTACTACATCAACGACCCGCAAAATGGCCAGGGCAATGTGCGCTCCGAGGTGAACCTCGCCGTGCTGCGCGGCCTGCGTGCTGCGGGCGTGAGCCTGCCAGTCCCCAAGCAGGTGGTACAGATCACCGAACGCGGGGGCGTGGTGGCTCAGGCAGCAGAGAAAAGCAGCTAGGATTATTCCTAGGTGCATACCCTGAGTTCAGGCTGTTCCCCCGCAGGAAATCCCAAGGGTCGTGCTTAAAATGGCACGATCGTTCTTTTTTGTGAGCGCGCATGCGGCCCTCGGCCGTCAGGGAAACCTGCCGCAGCTGCTGCAGCGCCGCATACAATGATTTCGGTTTACGTAAACGTCAATCTATCAATCAATCAGGAGCCGCTGCAATGAAGGTTTTGGTCCCGGTCAAGCGCGTGGTGGACTACAACGTGAAGGTCCGCGTGAAGTCGGACGGCACGGGCGTGGACATCGCCAACGTCAAGATGAGCATGAACCCCTTTGACGAAATCGCCGTCGAAGAAGCCGTTCGCCTCAAGGAAAAGGGCGTGGCCACCGAAGTCATCGCCGTCTCCTGCGGCGTGGCCCAGTGCCAGGAAACCCTGCGCACGGCCATGGCCATCGGTGCCGACCGCGGCATCCTGGTGGAGACCACCGAGGAGCTGCAGCCCCTGGCCGTCGCCAAGCTGCTCAAGGCCCTGGTGGACAAGGAGCAGCCCGGCCTGATCATCCTGGGCAAGCAGGCCATCGACGACGACGCCAACCAGACCGGCCAGATGCTGGCGGCCCTGGCCGACCTGCCGCAGGCCACCTTCGCCTCCAAGGTCGAAGTCGCTGGCGACAAGGTCAACGTGACCCGCGAAGTGGACGGCGGCCTGGAAACCCTGGCCCTGAGCCTGCCGGCCGTCATCACCACCGATCTGCGCCTGAACGAGCCGCGCTACGTCACGCTGCCCAACATCATGAAGGCCAAGAAAAAGCAGCTGGACACCGTCAAGCCTGAAGAGCTGGGCGTCGATGTCGCCCCGCGCCTGAAGACGCTCAAGGTGGCCGAGCCCGCCAAGCGCGGCGCCGGTGTCAAGGTGCCGGACGTTGCCACGCTGGTGTCCAAGCTCAAGAACGAAGCCAAAGTGATCTAAGGAAGACAGCGACATGACATCCCTCGTTATTGCAGAACACGACAACGCTTCCATCAAGAGCGCCACGCTCAACACCGTCACTGCGGCCCTGGCCTGCGGCGGCGACGTGCATGTGCTGGTGGCGGGCGAGAATGCCGGCGCCGCTGCGCAGGCCGCGGCCCAGATCGCTGGCGTGTCCAAGGTCATCCACGCCGACGGCGCCAGCCTGAAGGACGGCCTGGCCGAGAACATTGCGGCGCAAGTGCTGGCGATTGCTTCGAACTACAGCCACATCCTGTTCCCCGCCACCGCCAGCGGCAAGAACGCCGCGCCGCGCGTGGCAGCCAAGCTGGACGTGGCCCAGATCAGCGACATCACCAAGGTGGACAGCGCCGACACCTTCGAGCGCCCCATCTACGCCGGCAACGCCATTGCCACGGTGCAAAGCGGCGACAAGATCAAGGTCATCACCGTGCGCGGCACGGGCTTTGACGCAGCGGCCACCACGGGCGGCAGCGCCCAGGTGGAGCAACTGGCCGCCGCTGGCGACAACGGCAAGAGCAGCTTCGTGGGCCGCGAGGTCACCAAGAACGACCGCCCGGAACTGACGGCCGCCAAGATCATCGTCTCCGGTGGCCGCGCGCTGGGCAGCAGCGAGAAGTTCCAGGAAGTCATCACCCCCCTGGCCGACAAGCTGGGTGCCGCCATCGGTGCTTCGCGCGCCGCGGTGGATGCGGGCTATGCGCCCAACGACCTGCAGGTTGGCCAGACCGGCAAGATCGTGGCGCCGCAGCTGTACATCGCCCTGGGCATCTCGGGCGCCATCCAGCACTTGGCCGGCATGAAGGACTCCAAGGTGATCGTGGCGATCAACAAGGACCCCGAGGCACCGATCTTCTCGGTGGCCGACTACGGCCTGGAGGCCGACCTGTTCCAGGCCGTGCCGGAACTGGTGCAGGCGCTGTAAGCGGCTGAAGCTGAAAAATGAGGGGCACAGGCCCCTCTTTTTCCGTCATGGATTCCGGGATGGTCCGCTGGTCACGGCGCGCACCACCGACTACAACAACGGACTTGGCCGCCAGCCGGTGCTGGCGATGGCATGAACCGAGAGGGAGATTGAAATGAAGATGATGCGCTTGCGCCTGGCCCGCACGGCCGTGGCCTTTGTCTGTGGCGCCATGGCGCTGGCCGCCGAGGCCAATGCCTGGGTGGTGGGGCAGGTGGCACCCATGTCGGGAGCCGGTGCGACGCAGGGCCGTGCCTATGCCCAGGGCATGCGCCTGTACTTCGACCAGATCAACAAGGCCGGCGGCGTGCAGGGCCAGCCCGTGCAACTGGTCACCGTGGACGATGTGGGCCATCCCGAGGAAACCGTGGACAAGACCCGCAAGCTGCTGGACGAGTCCAAGCCTGTGGTGCTGGCCGGCTACTTCGGCAACCGCAACATGGCGGCGCTGCTGGACAGCAAGCTGCTCGACCAGTCCCAGATCTCCCTGGTGGGTTACCAGAGCACGGACACGCGGGTGCTGAGCCATCCCCAGATCTTCAGCACGCGCGCCAACCTGCCCGAGGAAATGGCCAAGATCGCCTCGCACCTGTCCACCGTGGGCATCACGCGCCTGGCCCTGCTGCATGACGAGCGTCCCGACGCCAAGGCCGTGGCCGAGCTGGTGAACAAGGCGATTGCGCCCTCCAAGGCCAAGCTGGTGGTCAGCGCCTCGCTGAGCACGGGCAAGGGCGCCATGGACAAGGCCGTTTCCCAGTTGCAAAAGGCCCAGCCTTCGGCGCAGGCCGTGATGGTGGTGGCCTCCAGCCCCGTGACCTCGGCCTTTGTCGAAGCGTACCGCATGGCGGGTGGCACGGCCCAGATCTACGCGACGTCCGAAGCCGATATCGAGCAACTGGCCAAGCGCCTGCCCGTGGAGTTCATGAGCGGCCTGTCCATTGCCCAGGTCGTGCCCAGTCCCTACAAGGTGACCATGCGCCTGAACAAGGAGTTCAGGGACGCGGCCACCGCTGCAGGCAAGTCGCTGACCGTGCCGGTCAGCTACGCCATGATGGAAGGCTATGTGAACGCCCGCGTCATCGTGGAGGCCATGCGCCGCACCCAGCCGCTGACGCGCGACAAGCTGGCCGCTTCGCTGCGCGGCCTGGACGCCTTCGATCTGGGCGGCTACTGGGTTACCTATCGTCCGGGCTCGCAGGCGGGCTCGAAATTCGTGGATTTGTCCATCGTCAACGCATCGGGCCGCGTCACGCAATAACGCAGCAATGCAGTAGTGCCGTGGCGGCGTGCCCGCTGTCCCAGGTCGCCGCGCGCTGCGCGCCGGCGGTCCAGGCTCTGTTCAGGAAGGTTCAACAATGACTTACTCGGCTCCCCTCAAAGACATGCTGTTCGCCATGGAGCATCTGGCGCAGATCGACCAGGTGGCGCAGTTGCCCGGTTTCGAGGAGGCTGGCCTGGAGACGGCCCAGGCCGTGCTGGAGGAATGCGCCAAGCTGTGCGAAGGCGTGGTGGCACCGCTGAACCTGCCGGGCGACGTGGCGCCTTCCAGCCTCAAGGACGGCGTGGTCACCACCACGGCGGGCTTCAAGCAGGCCTTTCGCCAGTACGCCGAAGGCGGCTGGCAGGGCCTGCAGCATCCGCAGGATTTTGGCGGCCAGGGCCTGCCCAAGACGATTGGCGCGGCCTGTGTGGAAATGCTCAACAGCGCCAACCTGAGCTTTGCGCTGTGCCCGCTGCTGACCGACGGCGCCATCGAGGCCCTGCTGACGGCGGGCAGCGATGAGCTCAAGGCCACCTATCTCGAGAAGCTGGTGACCGGCGAGTGGACCGGCACCATGAACCTGACCGAGCCCCAGGCCGGCTCCGACCTGGCCCTGGTGCGCACCAAGGCCGATCCGCAGCCCGATGGCAGCTACAAGGTCTTCGGCACCAAGATCTTCATCACCTATGGCGAGCACGACATGGCCGAGAACATCGTCCATCTGGTGCTGGCCCGCGTGGCCGGGGCGCCCGAGGGCGTCAAGGGCATCAGCCTGTTCGTGGTGCCCAAGTTCCTGGTCAACAAGGATGGATCGCTGGGCGCGCGCAACGATGTGCACTGCGTGAGCATCGAGCACAAGATGGGGATCAAGGCCTCGCCCACGGCCGTGCTGCAGTACGGCGACAACGGCGGGGCCATCGGCTATCTGGTTGGCGAGGAAAACCGCGGCCTGGAATACATGTTCATCATGATGAACGCGGCCCGCTACGCCGTGGGCGTGCAGGGCATTGCCGTGGCCGAGCGCTCCTACCAGCACGCCGTGGCCTATGCCCGCGAGCGCGTGCAAAGCCGCCCCGTGGACGGCAGCGTGAAGGCCAGCGCCACCATCATCCACCACCCCGATGTGCGCCGCATGCTCATGACCATGCGCGCCTACACCGAGGGCTGCCGCGCCATGGCGGCCACGGCCGCCGCGGCCTACGATGCGTCCCACCACCATGCCGATGCCCAGGTGCGCGAGGCCAATGCGGCCTTCTATGAATTCATGGTGCCCCTGGTCAAGGGCTACAGCACCGAGATGAGCCTGGAAGTCACCAGCCTGGGCGTGCAGGTGCACGGCGGCATGGGCTTCATCGAGGAGACGGGCGCCGCCCAGTACTACCGCGACGCCAAGATCCTGACCATCTACGAAGGCACGACCGCCATCCAGGCCAATGACCTGGTGGGCCGCAAGACGGCGCGCGATGGCGGCCAGACCGCGCTGGCCATTGCGGGCCAGATCGAGAAGACCGAAGCCGAGCTGGCCGCCAGCGGCACGCCCGAGGCACTGGCCGTGGCCCGCCAGCTGGCCGCTGCGCGCCAGGCCTTCGTGGAGGCGGTGCACTTCGTCTCGGGCCAGGCCAAGGCCGAGCCCAATGCCGTGTACGCCGGCAGCGTTCCCTACCTGATGCTGGCGGGCAACCTCGTCGCAGGCTGGCAGATGGGCCGCGCCCTGCTGGCGGCCGAGCAGCTGTTGCACAAGGGACAGGACGCGGCCTTCATGCGCGCGAAGATTGCGACGGCACGCTTTTATGCCGAGCACATCCTCGTCAAGGCGGCGGGCCTGCGCGATGCCATCGTGCACGGCGGCGACAGCGTGATGGCACTGCCCATGGACGCCTTCTGACCCGGCGCTTGCGCACGGCACAACGCAGACAGAGATACCGAGAACCAACGGAGACAACGCATGTCCAAGCTTCCCCCGGCGCTGAAGAAACTGGCCCTGCCAGTGATCGGCTCGCCGCTGTTCATCATCAGCAACCCCAAGCTCGTGATCGCCCAGTGCCAGGCCGGCATCGTGGGTTCCATGCCCGCGCTCAACGCGCGCCCGGCCGAGCAGCTCGAAGACTGGCTGGCCGAGATCACCGAGACCCTGGCCGCCTGGGACAAGGCCCATCCGGACCGGCCCTCGGCGCCGTTCGCCATCAACCAGATCGTGCACAAGAGCAATGACCGGCTCGAGCACGACATGCAGATGTGCGCCAAGTACAAGGTGCCCATCGTCATCACCAGCCTGGGTGCGCGCGAGGACGTGAACCAGGCCGTGCACAGCTGGGGCGGCGTGGTGCTGCACGACATCATCAACAACAAGTTCGCGCACAAGGCCATCGAAAAGGGGGCCGACGGCCTGATCGCCGTGGCGGCGGGCGCGGGCGGCCATGCGGGCGTCAAGAGCCCGTTCGCGCTGATCCAGGAAATCCGCGAATGGTTCGACGGCCCCGTGGCGCTGTCGGGCTCCATCGCCTCGGGCGGTGCCATCCTCGCGGCCCAGGCCATGGGTGCGGACTTCGCCTATATCGGCTCGGCCTTCATTGCCACGCATGAGGCGCGTGCGCACGATGCCTACAAGCAGGCCATCGTGGACGGCACCTCCGACGACATCGTCTACAGCAACCTGTTCACGGGCGTGCACGGCAACTACCTGGCGCCGTCGATCCGCGCGGCTGGCCTGGACCCCGACAACCTGCCCGAGTCGGACCCCAGCAAGATGAACTTCGGCGGCGACGCCAAGAAGGCCTGGAAGGACATCTGGGGCTGCGGCCAGGGCATTGGCGCCATCCGCGAAGTCACGGGTGCGGGCGAGCTGGTCGAGCGTCTCAAGCGCGAATACAACCAGGCGCGCGACCGCCTGCTGTCCACCCCGTAAGGCTCGGGGAGCCCAGGACGGGCTCTTCTCCTACCCCGCCAGACGGCGCCTTCGGGCGCCGTTTTCTTTGGGTATTACCCACGCTGTGCGGGTCCGGTTCTCGAAGTTGTTTGCGCAAAACCCCTTGCGCACGCTTGACTGCTTCACTCGGCTTCCCCCTACGAGCGACTTGCCTGGAGCAAGTTTGTTTAGAATTCTTTGCGTAATTTCAGTAAATACTGAAATTACAGAATAAATGAACAAACCTTGTACCCCGTCATTGCCTGAGTTCCACCAGCTGGCGCGTCGTCCGATGGCGGGTACGGGGCGCCTGGTGCTGGCCTCGCTGCTGTGGCTGCCCCAGGCGGCGCTGCTGGCGCTGGCCGTGCAGTCCATGGCCGATGGCGCAGGCGTGGAGCCGCTGTGGCCACTGTGGCAGCTTGCGGCCGGCGTTGCGCTGCTGGGCGGGTTGCGCGCCTGGTGCGATGCCAGCGGCACGCGCCGCGCCAATCTGCAGGCGCGCAGCCTGGTGAGTGCGCTGCGAATGCAGGTGCTGCGCACGCTGGCGGGCACCTCGCCGCTGGACCGCCAGCGCGCGGCCTCGGGCCAGGCGGCCAGCGCCATGGCCGAGCAGGCCGAGGCCATCGTGCCCTGGCTGTCGCGCTACCAGACCGCCATGTGGCGCGTGCGCACCGTGCCGCTGGTGATTGCGCTGGCCGTGGCCAGCCAGAGCTGGGTGGTGGCGCTGATCCTGGTGGTGGCCGCGCCGCTGATCCCGCTGTTCATGGCCATCGTCGGCTGGCGCGCCAAGGCGGCCAGCCAGGCGCAGATGGTGGAGCTGGGCGGCATGAACGCCTTCCTGCTCGACCGCTTGCGCGGCCTGTCCACCCTGCGCGCCCTGGGCGCGGTGGATGCCACGGCGCAGCGGCTGCGCGCCAATGCCGAATCCCTGCGCGAACGCAGCATGCGCGTGCTGCGCATCGCCTTTCTGTCCTCTGCGGTGCTGGAGCTGTTCTCGGCCCTGGGCGTGGCCATGGTGGCCGTCTACGTGGGCTTTCACCTGCTGGGCCATCTGCCCTTTGGCAGCTGGGGCCAGACACTGAGCCTGGGCCAGGCGCTGTTCGTGCTGCTGCTGGCGCCCAGCTTCTTCGATCCCCTGCGTGAGCTGTCTGCCGTCTGGCATGACCGCGCCAGCGGCGAGGCCGCACTGCAGGCCCTGGGCGAGCTGGGCCGCGATGCGCAGCCGCTGCCCGGCGCACTGGCTGCGCCCGGCAGGGCGGCCGGCCAGGCCTGCGCCCTGCACCTGGAGCAGGTGCGGCCCCAGGCGCCAGGCGGCGCGGTCACGCTGCCGGCGCTCACGGTGGACGTGCGGCCTGGCGAGCATGTGGCGCTGTGGAGCCCCAGCGGCAGCGGCAAGTCGCTGCTGCTGGCGCAGATTGCAGGCCTGCTGCCGGTGGCCGAGCCTGGGCGCATCCATATCGACGGCCAGCTGCTCGACGGCGAATCGGCCGGCCGGCTGCGCGCGCGCATGGCCTGGATGGGACAGAGCCCCCATGTGTTCGCCGGCTCGGTGGCCGAAAACCTCCGGCTGGGCCGCCCGGGATTCACCTTCGGCGAACTGCGCCAGGCCCTGCGGCTGGCCGGGCTGGGCAAGCTGGCCGAGACCCGGCCCGGCGCCACGCTGGGCGAGGGCGGAGCCGGCCTGTCGGGCGGCGAAATCGTGCGCCTGGCCCTGGCGCGCCTGGCCTTGTCGCGCGATGCAGGCCTGCTGCTGGTCGATGAACCCACGGCCCACCTGGACCCGGCCACGGCCGCCCAGGTCACCGATGCCCTGCTGCAGCTGGCGCGCGGTCGCACGCTGATCGTCGCCACCCACGATGCCGAACTGGCCGCCGCCATGCACCGCGTGGTGGATCTGGCGGGCCATGCCGCCCCACAGGAGCTGGCCGCATGAAGCCCCGCTCCACCCTCTGGCCCGTGCTTGCCGCCCTGGCGCGCATGGCGCCCCGGCGCCTGTGGCTGGGCGGCGCGCTGCTGGCCCTGCTCACGGTGCTCATGGGCATGGCGCTGCTGGGTCTGTCGGGCTGGTTCATCACGGCCACGGCACTGGCCGGGCTGCTGCCGGCCACGGCCATCGTTTTCGACGTCTTCATGCCCTCGGCCGGCATACGCCTGCTGGCCCTGGGCCGCACGGGCACGCGCTATGCCGAACGGCTGGTCACCCATGACGCCACCCTGGCCGTGCTGGCCGCCCTGCGCGAGCGGCTGCTGCGCAGCTGGGCCACGCCCGCCGCCGCCCTGAGCCTGCGCCTGCGGCCCGCACGCCTGCTGCAGCGGCTGACGGCCGACGTGGATGCGCTGGACAGCCTGTACCTGCGCCTGTTCGTGCCCTTGCTGGCCGCCACGGGTGCCACGCTGATGGCCGCCCTGGCACTGGGCCTGATGCGCTGGTGGCTGGGCCTGGCCTTGGCTGCGTGGCTGCTGGCCACGGGCCTGGGCAGCGCCCTGTGGCTGGCGCGCAGTGCGCGCCGGCCCGCCGTGCGCCGTGCGCTGGCGCTGGAGTCCCTGCGCGCCCGCACGGCCGACCTGGTGGCCGGGCAGGCGGAGCTGGCCATGGCCGGCACCCTGGCCGCGCATTGCGAACGCATTGCCGCCCTGGACGCACGCGTGGCCGAGGCCGACGCCGAGCTCCACGGCCTGGAGGCCCGAACCTCCTTCGTGCAGGGCCTGTGTGGCGCCCTGGCCCTGGCCGGTGTGCTGCTGGGCGTAGGCTGGCTGGCCGAGGCCGGCCTGCTGGGCGCCCCCGTGGCCGCGCTGGCCCTGCTGCTGGCGCTGACGGCCATGGAGCCCTTTGCCGCATTGCGCCGTGGCGCGCTGGAGGCCGGCCGCAGCTGGCTGGCCGCGCGCCGGCTGGCGCCTGCCCTGCGCGATGGCGCTGCGCAAGTCGCCTGCGAACCGGCTGCGCCCAGGCAAGGCTTGGCGGTTGAGCTGGAGCAGGTCGTGGCACCCCGTGCCGCCGTGCTGGCCCAGGACATCCGTATCGCCGAAGGCGAGCGTGTCGCCCTGCTGGGCGCCAGCGGCGCGGGCAAGACCACGCTGCTGTCCCTGATGGCCGGCGAGCTCCCGCCGCTGGCCGGCGCCGTGCGTGCCCGGCGCTGCACCTGGATGACGCAGCGCACCGAACTGTTCGAGGACAGCCTGCGCGACAACCTTTTGCTGGCTTGCCCCGAGGCCGCCGGGGACACGCTGTGGGCGGCGCTCGAAGTCGCCGGGCTGGCCGGCGATGTGCGCGCCATGGCGCAGGGTCTGGACACGCGGCTGGGCGAGGGCGGGCTGGGCCTGTCCGGCGGCCAGGCACGGCGCCTGGCGCTGGCACGGCTGCTGCTGAGCCCCGCGCGCTGCTGGCTGCTGGACGAAGTGACCGAAGGCCTGGATGCACGCACGGCCGCCGACCTGCTGGTGCGGCTGGACAGTGCAGCCCGGGGCCGCACCCTGGTGCTGGCCACCCACAAGCTGCGGGAGGCGCAACTGGCCGACCGGCTGCTGTGGGTGGAGCAGGGCCGCGTGGTGTCCGAGGCGCTGCGCGGCACACCGCCGTTCGAGGCGGCCCTGGCGCGCCTGCGGCAGGACGGCTGATCAAGGATTTCACCAAGTACCCCCGAGAGAAAGGATCTCACCATGGACCTCGACATCGTCGATCTATCGCGGCTGCAGTTCGCGGTAACGGCGCTCTACCACTTCCTGTTCGTGCCGCTGACCATCGGCCTGGCCGTGATCATCGCCATCATGGAGACCGTCTACGTGATGACGGGCCGCACCATCTGGCGCGACATGACGAAGTTCTGGGGCACGTTGTTCGGCATCAACTTCGCCATGGGCGTGGCCACGGGCATCGTGATGGAGTTCCAGTTCGGCATGAACTGGAGCTACTACAGCCACTACGTGGGCGACATCTTCGGCGCGCCGCTGGCCATCGAAGGGCTGATGGCCTTCTTCCTGGAAGCCACCTTCGTGGGCCTGTTCTTCTTCGGCTGGGACCGCCTGAGCAAGGTCGGCCATCTGGTGACCACCTGGTGCGTGGCCCTGGGCTCGAACTTCTCGGCGCTGTGGATCCTGATCGCCAATGGCTGGATGCAGAACCCCGTGGGCGCGGCGTTCAACCCGCAGACCATGCGCATGGAGGTCACCGACTTCTTCGCGGTGCTGACCAACCCCGTGGCCCAGGCCAAGTTCGTGCACACGGTATCGGCCGGCTACGTGACGGCGGCCATCTTCGTGCTGGGCGTCTCGGCCTGGTATCTGCTCAAGGGCCGGCACATCCAGCTGGCGCGCCGCTCCATGACGGTGGCCACCTCGTTCGGCCTGGCCGCCGCGCTGTCGGTGGTGGTGCTGGGCGATGAAAGCGGCTACCTGTCCTCGGAGCACCAGAAGATGAAGCTGGCCGCCATCGAGGCCATGTGGGACACCGAGCCCGCACCGGCCGCCTTCACGGCCTTCGGCTTCCCCGACAAGGCCGCACGCGAGACGCACTACGCCGTGCACATTCCCTGGGTCATGGGCCTGATCGGCACGCGCTCGCTGACCAGCGAGATCCCCGGCATCAACGACCTGGTCCAGCGCACCGAGCAGTACATCCGCAACGGCATCGAGGCCTATGGCGCGCTGGAGGCCATCCGCGCCGCCGGCCCCACGGGCCAGGTGCCGGCCGAGGCCAAGGCCGTCTTCGAGGACAAGGGCGGGCAACTGGGCTACGCGCTGCTGCTCAAGCGCTACGTGGACGACCCGCGCCAGGCCACGGACGCGCAGATCGCCCAGGCCGCCTGGGACACCGTGCCGGCCGTGGGGCCGCTGTTCTGGGCCTTCCGCATCATGGTGGGGCTGGGCATGTTCTTCATCGCGCTCACGGCCGCGTTCTTCTGGCTGTCGGTGCGGCGCAGGCTGGACGCCCATCCGTGGATGCTCAAGCTGGCCGTGATCGCCATTCCCATGCCCTGGATCGCGGCCGAGTGCGGCTGGATCGTGGCCGAGGTGGGCCGCCAGCCCTGGATCATCGAAGGCGTGCTGCCCACGGCGCTGGCCGTCTCCAACCTGGGCGCGGGCACGCTGCTGCTGACTATTGCAGGCTTCATCGCCATCTACTCCGTGCTCTTCGTCATCGAGATGAAGCTCATGGTGAAGGCCATCCGCAAGGGACCGCAGGAGGAAAGCGCACCGCACCTGACCACCTACTTCCCTCTGATGCAAAAACTCGCCCGCGGGCAATGACCAAGGGAGATTGTCACCATGATTCTTCACGAACTGATCAGCTACGACATCCTGCGCCTGCTGTGGTGGGGCCTGCTGGGCGTGCTGCTCATCGCCTTTGCCGTCACCGATGGCTTTGACCTGGGCGCTGCCGCGCTGCTGCCGCTGGCGGCCAGGACCGACGTGGAGCGCCGCGTCGTCATCAACTCTCTGGGTCCGGTCTGGGAAGGCAACCAGGTCTGGCTCATCCTGGGCGGCGGTGCCATCTTTGCGGCCTGGCCGCAGCTGTATGCCGTGTCGTTCTCGGGCTTTTACCTGGCCATGTTCGCGGCCCTGGTGGCGCTGATCCTGCGGCCCGTGGCCTTCAAGTTCCGCAGCAAGCGCGAGGAGCCGGCCTGGCGCGCGCGCTGGGATGCCGTGCTGTGCATGGCCGGCGTGGTGCCTGCGCTGATCTTCGGCGTGGCCCTTGGCAATGTGCTGCAGGGCGTGCCCTTCCGCCTGGCGCCCGACATGCGCATCTACTACGAGGGCACGTTCTTCGGCCTGCTCAACCCGTTTGCGCTGTTGGCCGGCCTGGTCTCGTTGTGCATGCTGCTTATGCATGGTGCGTCCTGGCTGGTGTTCAAGACCGAGGGCGATGTGGCCGCGCGCGCGCGCCGCTTCGGCATGGTGGCGGCCGTCGCCACCACGGTGCTGTTCGCGGCGGCTGGCGTGTGGCTGGCCGCGCTCAATGGCTACCGCATCACCAGCGAGATCAACACCACCGGACCGTCCAACCCGCTGTTCAAGACGGCTGCGCTGCAGGCGGGCGCCTGGTTCGCCAACTACCAGGCCCGGCCCGTGCTCTGGGCCGTGCCGGCCATCGGGCTGCTGATGCCGCTGCTGGCGGCGCTGGGCCTGTGGCTGCGCCGCGAGTGGCTGGCCCTGCTGTCCAGCGGCCTGGGCATTGCCGGCATCATCGCCAGCGTGGGGGCGTCCATGTTCCCGTTCATCCTGCCCTCGTCGCTGAACCCGCAGCACAGCCTCACGGTCTGGGACTCTTCGTCCAGCCATGTGACGCTGTTCATCATGCTGGTGTGCGCGCTTATCTTCGTGCCCCTCATCGTGGCCTACACCAGCTGGGTCTACAGCGTGCTGCGCGGCAAGGTCGACCCGATGGCCATCATCGAGGGCCGTGGCCACTCGTACTGATCCACCGAATCAAGAAACGACAGTCAACGTCAAGAAAGGACACAACACCATGTGGTACTTCGCCTGGTTGCTCGGCCTGCCGCTGGCGGCCGCCTTCGCGGTGCTCAACGCGATGTGGTACGAACTGATGGACGACGAGGCCACGCGCCGCGAACTCCTGGCCCGGGAGAAATAAAGCTCCCCCTGAGGCGCTTCGCGCCTTCCCCCTCTCTCGTCGGGAGGGGGACGACACCCTCGCTGCGGGGGCGGCCCTTGCTCGGTGTCCCTCGCTTTGGGCTACGCCAGTTTTTGCACGCGCTTACCGCTAATGAAGCATTGCTGTAAACACAATGAGCTCCCTGGGGAGCTCATTTTTGTACGCAGGCTTGCCAGGTTCAATCGTCGGTGTCATCCGCCTTGGCGCGGCCCTTGCCGCCCGTGATGCGGTCCTTCAGATCCAGCAGCCGCGTCACGGCCGTGCCCATGCCCATGAGCTGCATGGCGGTCTCGGGTGACAGGCGCTGCACGTCGTCGAACCAGTTCATGAGCCGGTCGATCAGCTCGTACATGTCGCGCATGCGCTGCTGGGCGTAGCGTTCCTCTTCGGTGGTGACTTCCTCCAGCATGGCGGCGCGCAGCATGGACTGGGTGGGCTCGATCTCGCGGCGGCGGCGTTCCTCGGCCAGGCGGCGGAAGATTTCCCAGACATCCTGCGGCGCCTCGAAATACTCGCGCCGGTCGCCGGGCTGGTGGCGCAATTGCACCAGGCGCCAGGCCTGCAATTCCTTGAGCCCCATGCTCACGTTGGAGCGCGAGAACTCCAGCGTCTCGGCGATCTGGTCGGCATTGAGCGGCTCGGGCGAAAGAAACAGCAGTGCGTAGATCTGGCCTACCGTGCGGTTGATGCCCCAGCGGCTGCCCATCTCGCCGAAGTGCGAGACGAACTGCCGGTTCAACGCCGGAAGAGGTTTGGATTGCGTCATGGCATGCATTGTGCCTGCGCGTGCGCGGCACGCTCCGGGCGGCTTGGGAAGCGATGTGTCAGCTTTCTGCAAGTCGCGCCCAAAAGGCGCACAATGGCGCCTTTGCGGGCTTGCGGCCAGGCGGCCCGGGCCCTGCGCCTTCCCGCCCCGTACCGACTACAGATTGCCCCATGTCCCACGCTAGCCGCAGTGCGCTGATCGACTGCACCAAGGGCCTGGCCTGTGCCGCTATCATCTGGCACCACCTGGCCTTCTACGGCCCCATGTCCGATATCGCCCATCCGGCCGCGCCGGACCTCATCGACTGGCTCTATGAATATGCGCGCATGGCCGTGCAGATCTTCCTGGTGCTGGGCGGCTACCTGGCTGCAGCCAGCATGGCGCCGCAAGGCCACGGCCAGCACAGCGATCCGTGGTCGCGCATCGGGCGCCGCTTCGTGCGCCTGGTCGTGCCCTATGCGGTGGCCCTGGTCGTGGCCATCGTGGTCTCGGCGGCCGTGCGGCCCTGGTTCGACCATGCCTCGGTGTCGGGCGAGCCCGATCTCTGGCAACTGGTGGCGCATGCGCTGCTGCTGCAGAACATCGTGGGCGAGGAGTCGCTGTCCGCCGGCGTCTGGTATGTGTCCATCGACTTTCAGCTGTTCGCGCTGACTGCGCTGCTGCTGGCCGGCACGCGCTGGGGCGGTGCCTTGCTGCGCCGCCGCTTTGGCGGCGACGCCCTGTCACGCTGCTGGCCCTGGGCGCTGAGCGTGGCGCAGGCGCTGGTGGTGATCGGCGTGACCGCTTCGCTGCTGGGCTTCAATCTGGATGCGCAATGGGATGTGTGGGCGCCGTACTTCTTTGGCGCCTACGGCCTGGGCATGCTGGCCTACTGGGCCGCGCATGCGGACAAGTCCTCGACGGCCTGGAACTGGTCCTTGCTGATCGTGGCCCTGGTCGTGGCGGCATTGGCACTGGAGTGGCGCGACCGCATCGCGCTGGCCGGTGCCACGGCGCTGGCCCTGGTCGTGGCCATGCGCAGCCCCGCGTTTGCGCAGGCACAAGGCTGGGCGCCGCTGCGTCGGCTGGGCAAGATTTCGTACTCGGTGTTTCTCGTGCACTTCTCGGTCTGCCTGCTGGTCAATGCCGTGGAAAGCCATTTCTGGCCGCAGTCCATTCCCGCTGCCCTGCTGGGCATGTGCACGGCCTTCGTGCTGTCGATTGCGGCCGGCCATCTGCTGTACGAGCGCGTGGAGCGCCACGTTCCCAGCTGGCACATGGCGCTGCGCTGGCAGGCGGGCCTGGTGGGCACCGGCCTGATCGCGGCATTTGTGGCGGGCCTGCGCTGAGGCGCGGTGCCTCAGTCCACAAACAACAAAGGCAGCCGGTTGGCTGCCTTTTTCGCTTCACGCCGGTCGGCGTTCAACGGTGCAGCTCGCCTGCGCTTTCCGGCTGGAACTCGATGGCATCCACGCGCACGGTGACCTGGCCCGAGGGACCGGCCATGCGCGACTGGTCGCCCACGCTCAGGCCCAGCAGGGCAATGCCCACGGGCGCGAAGACCGACACCTTGTCGGAGCTGCCATCCATCTCCTTGGGATAGACCAGGGTCAGCGTATTGGACTTGCCCGACTCCAGCAGCGTGAAGCGCACGGTGGAGTTCATGGTCACCACGTTGGGCGGCATTTCCTTGGGTTCGAGCACGTCGGCGCGGTCCAGCTCGGCCTCCAGCGCCTCGCGGCCGGGGAAGGCGGGTTGCTTGTCCAGCAGGGCCTCGATGCGCTCCAGGTCCAGGGACGAAAGAATGATGTGGGGCTTGCGCTCCATGGTGTTGGCTCCCTTGTGTGCTTGCGCCGTGGCTGCAGTGAAGGGCAGCGGCGCCCAAACGGACAAAAGCCCGGGCAACGCGGTTGTCCGGGCCAAGGCATCTTCAGAAAAGAGAAAAGCACCAAGTTGGTGCGATAGGCCCATTGTGCAGGCCCGTGTGGGTTCTGCCAAGCGAACCCGCACGGTGTGGTGCGGATTGGCGTGGGCACTTGCCAAGCCGGCAAAACCCACTTCGCAACTGCAGGCATGCGGGGAGTGCTTGGCGGTATGACTGTATTTTTATACAGTTACTCCATGCTTCCCAGTCCTCCCACGCCTCATCACGACACGGCCCGGGTGCCCCTGCACGCCATCAAGGGCCGGGGCGCAGCCAGCCAACTGGCCCACCGCTTCACCACCGATCCGCGCGAGGCCTTTGACGACGGCTGGGGCAGCCTTGAGGCGCCTGCCGAAGGCGAGGAAGCCGCGCCGCTGCGCACCGAACTGCGCTGGGAGCAGGCCCGCTCGGCGCTGAGCCGCCACCAGTCGCCCGACCTGCCGTTTCACATGGGGCTCAATCCCTACCGGGGGTGCGAGCATGGCTGCATCTATTGCTATGCCCGGCCCACGCACAGCTACCTGGGCTGGTCGCCAGGGCTGGACTTCGAGACCCGGCTCATCGCCAAGCAGAACCTGCCCGAGCTGCTGCGCGCCGAGCTGTCGCGCGCCAGCCATGTGGCCGCGCCCGTGATGCTGGGCTCGGTCACCGACTGCTACCAGCCCATAGAGCGCGAGCTGGGGCTGACGCGCCGCCTGATCGAAGTGCTGGCCGAGGCGCGCCACCCGTTTTCCATCGTCACCAAGGGCAGCGGGGTGGAGCGTGACCTGGACCTGCTGGCCCCGCTGGCGCGCCAGGGCCTGGCCTCGGTGCACATCACGCTGACCACGCTGGACGCCGACCTGGCACGCCACCTGGAGCCGCGCGCCGCCGCGCCGCACCGCCGGCTGCGCAGCATCCGCGCGCTGACCGAGGCGGGCGTGCCCGTGGGCGTGAGCCTGGCACCGCAGATTCCCTTCATCAACGAAGACCTGGAGAAGGTGCTGGAGGCGGCCGCCGACGCAGGTGCGCGCCACGCCTTCTATGCCGTGCTGCGCCTGCCCTGGGAAGTGGCACCGCTGTTCGAGCAATGGCTGCAGGTGCACTACCCCGACCGCGCCCGCCGCGTGATGGAGCGCGTGCGCGACCTGCACGGCATCCAGGGCGAGCAACGCGAGGCCGGCCGCGTCTACAACGCCGAGTTCGGCCAGCGCATGAAAGGCACGGGCCACTGGGCCGAGCTGCTGCGCCAGCGCTTCGCCCTGGCCTGCCGCCGCCACGGCTTCAACCGCGAGCCGCTGCGGCTCGATTGCAGCCTCTACCACCCGTCGCTTTTGCTGCCGCAACGCAGCCTTTTCTGAGAGCCTGCGTGCCAGGCACAGGCCAGGGCATGGTCCGCTAGCGGGAATCGATCAGCTCGGACAAGGCGGCCGCCAGCGGGGAGCGCACCGACGATCGCAGCCACACGATGCCCACTTCGCGGGACGGGCTCGGAGGGGGCAGCGGCCATCGGCGCGTCCTGGCATCCGGCGGTCCCAGCACGGGCCAGTCCGGCAGGATGGAGACACCGAAGCCTTCCGCAACCAGCTGTGCGATCTGCTCGATGCCGTCCAGCTCGAAGCGGACCTTTGGCTTGATGCCGTGGCCCCGCAGGTATTCATCCGCCATTTTTCCTGCCACCACCTTGCGGTCGTACTGGATGAAGGGCTCGCGTGCGGCCGTGAGCACCGGATCGCGCACCTTCATGTCCCGGGGCGCGAGAAGAATCAGCGCCTCGCTGCGCATCAGCCGCCATTCGCAGGTCTTGGGCATGGCGAAGGCCGGGTGCACAAGGATGGCCGCATCCAGATGGCCGGCCTGCACCTGGTCCAGCAGCAGTGAGGAGGTGCCGGGTTCGATGTAGACGCGCACGGCCGGATGGGCGCTCATCCACCGGCGCAGCAGCGGGGGCACGAGGCCCATCAGCGCCGTGGGCGTTGCCCCCAGCCTCAATGGGCCTGCGGGAAGCTCGGTGGCCGAGGCGGCCGACCTCAGGTTCTCCACGGATTTGAGCACCTCCCGCGCATGCTCCACGATCCGGGCGCCCACGACGGTGGGCCGCACCGTCCGGCCCACCCGCGTGAGCAGTGCGCAGCCCACGTCGGCCTCCAGCGCACGCATCTGCTGGGCCACGGTGGTGGGCGGCAGGTCCAGCCTGCGCGCGGCGTCGGCCATCGAGCCGCAGTCCACGACGGCAATGAAGCTCTGGAGAAAGCGCGAATCCATGCGACGCATTTTGCGTCATCTGAACCATGGGACACCATCTTTGTTGCAGATCTCCTGAAGCGCAAAGTTCGCTCGTTCCCGCTTCCAAACCATGTCAGGAGAGCACATGCCCCTCATCGAATCCATTGAAGTCTGCGTTGCCCGCGTGCCGCTGGACAAGGTCACCTACCTGTCGAACCGCACCGTGGTCGACCGCCACTACGGGCTGGTCAAGGTCCGCAGCAGCGACGGCGTCGAAGGCATCGGCTTTTGCTATGTCGGCAATGCGGCGGGCGAGCTGTTCCGCGTAGCGGTCGAGCAACTGCTCGGTCCTGTGCTGCTGGGCCGCGATTGCCTGGCCGTCGAAGGGCTGTGGAAGGAGATGTACCAGGAGGCGCTGCTGCAAGGCCGCATGGGCACCGTGATGCGCGCACTGAGCGCACTCGACATCGCGCTGTGGGATCTCAATGCCCGCACCGCCCAGCTGCCGTTGCACAAGTACCTGGGCGCGGTGGAGCTGGACACGGTGCCGGCCTATGCCAGCGGCGGCTACTACGTGGACGGCAAGACCGCCGGCCATGTCGGCGAGGAGATGGCCGGCTATGTCGAACTGGGTTTCAAGGCGGTCAAGATGAAGACCGGCCGCTGGTCGCCCCAGGGCGAGGAGTCGCGCGTGAAGGCGGCGCGCGAGGCCATCGGCCCGGACGTGGAGCTCATGCTGGACTGCAACAACGGCTGGGTGGACACCGTGCAGGCCATGCAGTACCTGCGCCGCATGGAGGCATACGACCCCTATTTCATCGAGGAGCCGTTCAGCCCCGACGATGTCGAAAGCCACGCCCGCCTGGCAAAGCTCACCCGCATTCCCGTGGCCACCGCGGAAATCGGCTATGGCCGCTGGTACCACAAGCATCTGCTCGACATGGGCGCCGCATCCATCCTGCAGACCGACGCCGCAGTCTGCGGGGGCATCACCGAGTGGAAGCGCATCGCAGCCATGGCGGCGGGCTATGGGCTGCAGATGTGTCCGCACTGGTTCCACGATGTGCACGCGCCGCTGGTGGCCGCGACCCCCAATGCGCGCTATGTCGAGTTCTTCTGGGATGACCAGGTGCTTAACTTCCGCCGCCTGCTGGACCGCCAGCTGGCGCAGGAAAAGGGCCGTGTCGTGCTGCACCAGACGCCGGGGCTCGGCTTCAATTTCGACGAGGCGCAGGTGTCCCGGTTCGGCCGCTGGACCTCGGTGGCGTAAGACCGCCGCCAGCCCATCATCCAAGGAGACAAGCCATGCAACGCAGACAGTTCCTGACCTCGGCCGCCGCAGCCACCGCCCTGCATGCCCATCCGGGCTTTGCACAGGCCAGGCCGCCAGCGGGCCCGGTCAAAATCCTCGTCGGCTTCTCGGCAGGCGGCGGCACGGACATCCTGGCGCGGATCATCGCCAACCGGCTCAACCAGCTGTGGGCCATTCCCGTCATCGTCGAGAACCGGCCAGGGGCGGCGGGGCTGATCGCCGCTGCCGAGGCCGCCAGGGCCGCGCCCGATGGGCAGACGCTCATGATGGGCCACATCAATGCCCTGGGCATTGCCCCTGCGCTCAATCCCAGGCTCGGCTTCTCGCCGGAGCGGGACTTCTCCGCCATCGCCCTGGTGGGCCAGACCCCGCAGGTCCTGGTTGCCAGCCCCAAGGCTTCCGCCACCATGCAGGGCCTGCTGGCCGCATTGAAGCAAAAGCCGGGGGAGGTCAGCTTCGGCTCCTCGGGCACGGGGTCGGCCCAGCATCTTGCGCTGGCGCTGTTCGAGCAGACTGCGGCGGTGTCCGCGCTTCATATCCCGTACAAGGGCGCGTCGAACGTGATGACGGATCTGCTGGGCGGCCAGATCGACTACGCGTTCGAGGGGATGACCACGGCGGCGCCCTTCATCAAGGGCGGAAAAGTCCATGCAGTGGCTCAGACGGGCGTGAAGCGCGCCAAGGCCTTCGCGGAGATTCCCACGGTGGCGGAGCAGGGCTATACCGGGTTCAACGCGAGCATCTGGTTCGGCCTGGTGGGCCCCGCAAGAATGCCTGCCGATCTCGTGGCCCGCATCAATGCGGACGTCAACCGCATCCTGGCCATGCCCGATGTGGTGGCCAAGCTCGAAGAGTTCGGCGCAGAGGATGGAGGGGGGACGCCGCAGCGCTTTGACGCCTTCATGCGCGATGAACGGGCGAAGTGGGCCCGGCTGATTCAGGCGCGCGGAATCAGGGTGGAGGGCTGAGGCGGGGTGCCGAGGTGGCCCGGCGCGGTCCTCAAATCGCCTCCAGAAAAGACCTCACCAGCAGGCTGTCGCTGCGCTCGCGCATGCAATAGACATAGGTGGTGGTGCTGGCCGGGTCGCCCGCGATGCGCAGCGGGCGAAAGCGCGGGTCGGGGATGAATTCGGCTTCGGACACGGCGCCCAGTCCCAGGCCGCGCGCCACGGCTTCGCGTATGGCTTCGCGGCTGCCGATCTCCAGTTCGGTGCGCGGCTGCACGCCGGCGGCCTGCAGCACCGATTCCAGCGCGGTGCGCGTGGTCGAGCCGTGCTCGCGCAGCAGCAAAGGCTGGCCCTGCAGTTCGGACAGCGCGATTTCGCTGCGCCGCGCGAAGGGATGGGCCACATGGGCGAACAGCACGATGGCGTGGCGCGCGTACTCGCGTGCCAGCAGCTCCGGGCGGTCGTAGAGGCCGGCGAGCACGGCCACATCGGTGTCGTAGCGTTCCAGGTCGGCCAGCACCTGCTGCGAGTTGCCCATGCGGATGGACAGCTGCATGCCCGGGTGCCGTGCGCGGTAGGCGGCCACCATCTCGATCACATGGAAGGGCCCCACGGCGCCGATCTTGAGCTCGCCCTGGTGCAACTGCCCCGAGTCGCGCAGGAAGAACTCGGCCTCGGCCTCCAGCGCCATGATTTTCTGCGCCATGGACAGCAGTCTGGCGCCTGCGCCCGTGAGCGTCATGCGGTAGCCGCGGCGGTGGAACAGCTCGATCTGGCTTTGGCGCTCCAGCGTGGCGATCTGGGTGGAGATGGTGGGCTGGCTCACGCCCAGTGCGCGGGCGGCGGCGCTGAGGCTGCCGTGGTGGGCGACGGCGATGAAGGCGCGGTAGCGGGCGTTGCTCACGAAAGTCGGTATCTCAAGGTTTTGTCTATGGATGCTGTCAAAACCGATTCTGAAACTTTCACATGGCAGAAATATGTCGCTCCTAGCATTCAGCCATCCCCACCCGCCTGGCGATTTGGCCGGCGATTCACGGATCCACCGATCTGCCGATGTGCCCGACCTGATGCAAAGGAACCCTCCCATGAAGATGAACCGCAAGACCTGGCTGCGCCATGCCGCAGCCGTGCTGGCCCTGGCCGCCACCGCCACCACCGCTACCACTGCCGCCTTTGCCCAGAGCGCCGAGCTGCGCGTGGGGCTGATCCCCTCGGAGGACGCGCAGGCCATGATCCGCGCCAGCCAGCAGGTCATGGACCAGCTGGCCACCCGCACCGGCATGAAGGTGCGGCCCTTCGTGGCCAATGACTACAACGGCGTGATCGAGGCGCTGCGCTCCAACAAGATCGACATCGCCTTCCTCGGCCCGTTCTCGTACGTGCTGGCCAGCCAGGTGGCGGACGCCGAGGCCTTTGCCGTGGCCGTGACCAAGAAGACGGGCAAGAGCGCGTACCACAGCATGGTGATCTCCCGCAAGGACAAGGGCCCGGCCAGCGTGGCCGATCTCAAGGGCCGCAGCTTTGCCTTTGTGGACCCGACCTCGGCGTCGGGCCACCTGTTTCCCAAGGCCGGGTTGATGGCCGAGGGCTTCGATGCGGACAAGGGCTTTTCGCGCGTGATCTTCTCGGGCTCGCACGACGCCAGCATCATGGCCGTGGCCAACGGCAAGGTGGATGCGGCGGCCGTGGCCGATCGCATCTTCGACTCGGCCGTGAGCAAGGGCCTGGTCAAGCGCGAGGACTTCCAGATCGTCTGGCGCTCCCAGCCCATTCCCGAGTCGCCCATGACCTGGCGCAAGAACCTGGACGCCGGCACCAAGCAGAAGGTGGCTGCGGCCCTGGCCGAGGTCAAGGACCTGCCCTGGGGCGACCAGGGTGTGCTCGACGGCTTCGCGGCCACGGATGACAAGGCCTACGACGTGGTACGCCAGACGGCCAAGGCGCTCAAGCTCGACCTGGGGAGCATGAAATGATCCGCATCCGCCAATTGCGCAAGAGCTATGGCAGCAACCATGTGCTGCATGGCATCGACCTGGATGTGCAGCCCGGCGAGTTCGTCGTCATGCTGGGCCTGTCGGGGGCCGGCAAGTCCACGCTGCTGCGCTGCATGAACGGCCTGGCCCGCGCCGACAGCGGCACGCTGGAGGTGGGCGGCATGGACCTGATGCTGGGCGGCGGCAGGCACAGCCGGCGCGAGCTGGCTCGCCACGTGGCCATGGTCTTCCAGCACCACAACCTGGTGCCGCGCCTGTCGGTGCGCAAGAACGTGCTGACCGGGCGCCTGGGCCAGACCGGCACCCTGGCCTCGGTGCTGCAGCTGTTCCGCGAAAGCGATATCCGCCTGGCCGACCAGTGCCTGGAGCGCGTGGGCCTGGCCCACAAGGCGCTGGAGCGCACCGAGGCGCTGTCGGGCGGGCAGATGCAGCGCGTGGGCATTGCCCGCGCGCTGGCCCAGCAGCCCCAGGTCATCCTGGCCGACGAGCCCGTGGCCAGCCTGGACCCCAAGACCGCGCGCAGCGTGCTGCAGTACCTGCGCGATGCCACGCGCGAACTGGGCATTGCCGTGGTCTGCAACCTGCACCAGGTGGACTACGCGCGGGAGTTCGGTGACCGCGTGCTGGGCCTGGCCCAGGGCCGCATGGTCTATGACGGATCGCCGCAGGCGCTGGACGAGGCCGCGCTGCAGGCCATCTACCATGCGCAGCCCACTGCAGGTCAAGGCGCAGGGCAGGGCGCAGAACCGGACACACCTCCGGGCACGGCGGCCATAGGGCCTGCCGGCCTGCATGCGCAGGCGCCGGTGCCTGCCTCGTGGATGCGGGCCAGCGCGCCCGCAGGAGGACTGTGATGACCAGCGCCAATTCCTGGAGCCCCGAGCCGCGCGACCGCTGGCAATGGACCGCGCCGCGCCCCCACGGCGCCCTGGGCTGGACCGGCTATGCGGCTGCGGCCCTGGCCATCGCCTGGGTGCTGCACTGGAGCGCGGGCGGCGCGCAGATGAGCTGGGGCGAACTGGCGGCAGGCATGCCCCAGATCGCAGACTTCGTGGCGCGCTCCGTGCCGCCGGACTGGAGCATGCTGCCGCGCCTGATGGCGCCCGCGCTGGAGACGGTGCAGATCGCCATCTGGGGCACGCTGCTGTCCGTGGTGCTGGCGCTGCCGCTGTCCTTCATCGCCGCCAGCAACCTGCATGGCTGGCACTGGCTGCGGCGCATCACGCGGCAGTTCCTGAACGTGGTGCGCAGCATCAACGAGCTGATCCTGGCGCTGGTCTTTGTCTCGGCCGTGGGCCTGGGGCCGTTTCCCGGCGTGCTGGCCCTGGCCCTGCATGGCATGGGCATGCTGGGCAAGTTCTTCGCCGAGAGCATCGAAGAGATCGACGACGGCCCGCTGCAGGCCCTGCGCAGCGCAGGCGCCACGCAATTGCAGCTCATCGTCTTCGGCGTGATACCGCAGGCCATCACGGCCTGGATCGCGGTCGTGCTCTACCGCTTCGAGGTCAACCTGCGCTCGGCCACGGTGCTGGGCATGGTGGGCGCGGGCGGGTTGGGGTTCGAGCTGGTCGGCAGCCTCAAGCTGTTCCGCTACCAGGAGACGGCCACCTGCATCGTGGTCATCACCGTGATGGTGATCGCCGCCGATCTCGTCTCCCACTGGCTGCGCCGCCGCATCCAGCAGGGCACCCGCCATTGAGGGCTGCGCTTTTCCCGGCGCCCCCGTTTCATTCAAAGGACCGATTTGTGTGGACCTATCACAACCCCGTTGCCATCCATGCCGGCCCCGGCCGCCTGGACCGCCTGCCCGAGCTGCTGGCCGGGCGCGACTGCCTGCTGGTGACGTTTCCCGAGGCCGAATCCCTGGGCCTGGTGCAGCAGCTGCGCCAACGGCTGGGCAGCCAGCTGCGCGGCGTGGTGGACGGCATTGCGCCCAACCCCGATGTGCAGTGGCTGGCCCCGCTGTATGACCGCGTGCACCGCGAATACGCCGAGGTCCCGTGCATCGTGGCCCTGGGCGGCGGCAGCGCCATCGACTCGGCCAAGGCGCTGATGTGCGCCACGCCCACGCGGCGTTTCGGCGAGCTGTTGCAGGCCCTGGAGCAGGGGCTGGCCCTGCCGGCCGCAGGCCACAAGGCGCTGATCGCCATCCCCACCACGGCCGGCACGGGCAGCGAGGTCACGCCCTGGGCCACGATCTGGGACCAGGCCGCTGGCCGCAAGCACTCGCTGCACCAGCACTGGACCTGGCCCGAGGCCGCCATCATCGACGCGCAGCTCATGCAAAGCCTGCCGGCCGGCGCCACGCTGGCCTCGGGGCTGGATGCGCTGTCGCATGCGCTGGAGTCCATCTGGAACCGGCACCGCAATCCCGTCTCCACCACCTTGGCCGTGGGCGCCGCGCGCCGCACCCTGGCCACGCTGCCCGCGCTGATGCAGGACCTGGGCAGCCTGCCGCTGCGAAGCCGCATGGCCGAGGCCGCCCTGATGGCCGGCCTGGCCTTCTCCAACACCCGCACGGCGCTGGCGCATTCGCTGTCCTACGACATCACGCTGCGCCATGGCGTGGCCCACGGCATTGCCTGCTCGTTCAGCCTGCCACTGGTGCTGGAGATGGCCCTGGGCGCCGACGACCAGGCCGACGCGGCCCTGCTGTCCATCTTCGATGCCGCCACGGGCGAGCTGGCCGTGCAGCGCCTGCGCAACTTCCTCGAAGGCCTGGGCGTGGCCACCGATCCCGCCCACTACGGCGTGCCTGGGGATGAGTGGCAGCAGCTGCTGCAGTCGGCCGCATCCGGCCCGCGCGGGCGCAATTTCATCCGCACGCTGGAATGAACAGGCGCGTGCGGCCCTCTTCTGTTTGAACCTCTTTCCTAGTCAAAAAGCACCATGAACCACACCACCGTCTCCACCGCCGCCGCCGATCTGTCGCCGCTGCAGGCCGTCATCTTCGACTGGGCCGGCACCCTGGTCGATTTCGGCTCGCTGGCGCCCACGCAGATCTTTGTCGAGGCCTTTGCCAGCTTCGGCATCACCATCACCCTGGCCCAGGCTCGCGGCCCCATGGGCCTGTCCAAGTGGCAGCACATCCACGAGCTGCTGCAGGACGAGGGCATCCGCGCGCAATGGCACAAGGCCTTCGGCCAGCAGCCTGGCGACGCCGACGTGGATGCCATCTACGCCCGCTTCATGCCCATGCAGATCGCCAAGGTCGGTGAGTTCTCGGCACCCATCGAAGGCGCCCCCGAGCTGCTGGGCTGGCTGCGCGCGCAGGGCCTGAAGGTGGGCTCGTGCTCGGGCTATCCGCGTGAAGTCCTGAACCAGCTGCTGCCCCAGGCAGCGGCCAACGGCCTGGCTCCCGACCATGTGGTGGCCGGCGATGAAATGGCCGCAGGCGGCCGCCCCGGCCCCTTCATGGCGCTGGCCAATGTGCTGGCGCTGGGCATCGGCGACGTGCGCGCCTGCGTGAAGGTGGACGACACCGTGCCCGGCATCGAGGAAGGCCGCAACGCCGGCATGTGGACCGTGGGCCTGACCCTGTCCGGCAACGAAGTCGGCTACTCCCCCGCCGAACTGGCCGCCGCCCCCGCCGAAGAAGTGCGCGAGCGCGTGGCCCGCGCCGAGGCCAAGCTGCGCGCAGCCGGCGCCCACCACGTGATCGCCAGCGTGAAGGACCTGCCGCAGGTACTGGAGCGTATTGCGCAGGACATGCGTGCGGGGCGCATGCCTGGGTGAGACGCGCCCGTTCTATGGTCTTGTGCCCAATCTTTGAAACTGGCGCGCTCCAACCCAGGGACAGCAAGCAAGGGCCGCCCCGCAGCGAGGCTGTCGTCCCCCTTTCAGGGGGAAGGCGCGAAGCGCCTCAGGGGGTACTCAACTGCTCTGCATGATGGCGCAGATGGTCATCAATGAAGCTCTGGATGAAGTAGTAGCCGTGGTCGTAGCCGCCGTGGCGGCGCAGCGTCAGCGGCTGGCCGGCCTGGGCGCAGGCGGCCTCGAAGGCTTCGGGCAGCAGCTGCTTTTCGATCAGGAACTTGTCGGCCAGGCCCTGGTCCACGAGGATGCCGGTCGGGTAGGGCGCCTGGGTCTGCGCGGCCATCAGGCAACTGGCGTCATGGGCTTCCCAGGCCTTGCGGTCATCGCCCAGATAGCCTGAGAAGGCTTTCTGGCCCCAGGGGCAGTTGACGGGGTTGGCGATGGGCGCGAAGGCCGAAAGGCTCTTGAAGCGGCCCGGATGGCGCAGCGCCAGCGTGAGCGCGCCGTGGCCGCCCATGGAGTGGCCGAAGATGCCCAGCCGCTGCGCGTCAATGGGCAGGCGTGCGGCGATCAGCGGCAGCAGCTCGCCCAGCAGATAGCTTTCCATGCGCCAGTGCAGCGCCCAGGGCTTGGCCGTGGCATCCAGGTAGAAGCCCGCGCCCACGCCGAAGTCCCAGGCATCGGCCTCGCCGGGCAGCCCTGCGCCGCGCGGGCTGGTGTCGGGCGCGATCAGCGCAATGCCCAGCTCGGCGGCCAGGCGCTGGGCGCCGGCCTTGGTCATGAAGGTCTCTTCGGTGCAGGTCAGCCCAGCCAGGTAGAGCACGGCGGGCACCTTCTCGCCGGCCACGGCCTTGGGCGGCAGGAAGACCGAAAACTTCATGTTCAGGCCGATCTCGGCGGAGAAATGCTCGTAGAAACGCTGTGCGCCGCCGAAGCAGGCATGGGCGTTCTTGAGTTCCAGGGGCGGCAGTGCGGACATGGTGTTCCTCAAAAAGAAAAATGCTACGGGCACCTTGGCAAGCGGTGCGTGCAGCATTCAAAGATGGGAGTTGATACGCTATACACGGTCAACGGCCCATGAAACTGGCGCTGCCCAGGCGAGAGGCGCCGAGCAAGAGCCGCCTCGCGGCGGGGGCGCCCAGCCGAGGGCGTCGTCCCCCTCCCTCGCGTAGCGAGTAGAGAGGCGCCGTGCAACGGGGGAAGGCGCGCAGCGCCTCAGGGGGAGCTTCAGTACACGACGACGGAGCGGATGGACTTGCCTTCGTGCATCAGGTCAAAAGCCTCGTTGATCTCCGGCAGGCCCATGGTGTGCGTGACGAAGGGGGCCAGCTGGATCTCGCCGCTCATGGCCTGCTCGACCATGCCGGGCAGCTCGCTGCGGCCCTTGACGCCGCCGAAGGCCGTGCCCAGCCACTTGCGGCCCGTCACCAGCTGGAAGGGTCGTGTGGAGATTTCCTGGCCCGCGCCGGCCACGCCGATGATGACCGACTGGCCCCAGCCGCGGTGCGCGCATTCCAGGGCGGCACGCATCACGTTGACGTTGCCGATGCACTCGAAGCTGTGGTCCACGCCCCAGCCCGTCATCTCGACGATGACCTGCTGGATGGGCTTGTCGAAATCCTTGGGATTCACGCAGTCGGTGGCGCCAAAGGTGCGGGCCAGGTCGAACTTGGAGGGGTTGGTGTCCACGGCGATGATGCGGCCGGCCTTGGCCAGCTTGGCGCCCTGGATCACGGCCAGGCCGATGCCGCCCAGGCCGAACACGGCCACGGTGTCGCCTTCCTGGACCTTGGCGGTGTTCTTGACGGCACCCAGGCCCGTGGTCACGCCGCAGCCCAGCAGGCAGACCTGCTCGGGGTTGGCATCGGGGTGGATCTTGGCCAGCGAGACTTCGGCGACCACGGTGTACTCGCTGAAGGTGGAGCAGCCCATGTAGTGGTAGATGGGCTCGCCGTTGTACGAAAAGCGCGTGGTGCCGTCGGGCATCACGCCCTTGCCCTGGGTGGCGCGCACGGAAACGCACAGGTTGGTCTTGCCGCTCTTGCAGAACAGGCATTCGCCGCATTCGGCGGTGTACAGCGGGATGACGTGGTCGCCGGGCTTGACGCTGGTCACGCCTTCGCCGACCTCGACGACGATGCCCGCGCCTTCATGGCCGAGCACGGCGGGGAAGATGCCTTCCGGGTCGTCGCCCGACAGCGTGAACGCATCGGTGTGGCAGACGCCGGTGTGGGTGATCTTGATCAGGACCTCGCCCTTCTTCGGGGGGGCCACGTCGATCTCGACGATCTGCAGGGGTTCTCCAGCCTTGAAGGCGACGGCGGCTTTGGATTTCATGGGCGTGTCTTTCTGTCGGGGTGGCTCAGGAACGGCAGTGCGCGCGCTCCGCGAAGCCTTGAATGTAGGCCATGGCTGGGCGGCCCGGCCGCATCATGGCCGCAGCCCCAGGTGATATGTCCGAATCTGAGGGGTGTGGCCGGCTTCGGCCGGGCCTGCTGGCCGTGGGTGCTTGCGTCTTTTCGTATAGTCCGCCCCATTCTTTCCACCCTGACCGCCTCCGAGCCCGTCGTTTCCCATGGACCACCGCCACGCCAGCGCCCACCGCATCGATCTTGTCGTCTACCCCGGCTTCAAGGCGCTGGAGGCCATAGGGCCCATGTCGGTGTTCGACTATGCCAACGTGCACCTGCGCGCGCGCGGCCAGAGCGACGGCTACGAGGTGCGCGTGGTCTCGCAGCGGCAAGGGCCCGTGCGCTCGGACACGCTGATGTCGCTGGAGGCCACGCATACGCTGGCCGGGCTGGAGGCCGCAGGCATGGGCTGCACCGTGGTCGTCGTGGGCTCGCGCCATATCGAGCAGGTGCTGGGCGGCTCGGCCGAGCTGGTCGCCTGGCTGGGCCGCGTGGCGCCGCGTGTGCAGCGGCTGATTGCGCTGTGCTCGGGCAGCTTCTTCCTGGCCGAGGCGGGCTTGCTGGACGGCCGGCGCGCGGCCACGCACTGGAGCGTGACGGCGCAACTGGCACAGCGCCATCCGCGCGTGCAGGTCGATGCCGATGCCATCTACCTGCGCGAGGAAATCCGCGATGGCGCAGGCAGCCGCCAGCTGTGGACCTCGGCCGGCGTGACGGCCGGCATCGACCTGGCGCTGGCCGTGGTGGAGGAGGATTTCGGCCACGCGCTGGCGCTGGAGGTGGCGCGCGACCTGGTCATGTACCTCAAGCGCCCCGGCGGGCAGTCGCAGTTCAGCGTGCCGCTGGCGGCCCAGGCCGCGCAGCACGGCGGCGTGCAGGCCGTGCAGCAGTGGGTGATGGCCCATCTGGCCGAGCCCCTGACCCTTGCGCAAATGGCCGAGCAGGCCCATATGAGCGAGCGGCACCTGCGCCGCGTGTTCCAGCAGGAAACCGGGCAAAGCCCCACGGCCTTTGTGGAGAGCGCGCGGCTGGAGGCGGCCAAGCAACTGCTGGAAAGCCAGGCCCATCTCCCACTCAAGACCGTGGCCGCGCGCGTGGGCCTGGGCTCGGAGCAGGCGCTGCGCCACCTGTTCGTGCGCCACCTGGGCATTACCCCGGTGGCGTACCGGGATCGCTTTGGCGGGCGAGGCGGCGCGGGCTGAACCGGAAACGCTCAGTTCTTTTTTGCGGACTCGGCTGCTTCGGCGGCCGCGGCGCGCAGCTTGTCCTTCTTGCTGGGGCGGCGGCCCTTGATGCCGCCGTTGCCGTCCTGCGCCACCGGAGGCGGCGGCACGGGCTCGGTGGGCTCGAAGCCCGGCAACTGCTCCAGTTCAAGGTCCAGCTGGTTGCGCTTGCAGATCAGCGCCCAGTGCGCCTGGTCGGCCGGCGTCACGAAGCTGATGGCCGTGCCGTCCTCGCCCGCGCGGCCCGTGCGGCCGATGCGGTGCACATAGTCGGTGGCCGAGCGTGGCAGGTCGTAGTTGACGACCAGGGGCAGCTGGGTGATGTCGATGCCGCGCGCCGCCAGGTCGGTGGTGATCATCACCTGCCAGCGCTTGGCCTTGAAGTCGGCCAGCGCTTCCTTGCGTGCGCCCTGGCTCAGGTCGCCATGGAAGGCCGTGGCGAAGATGCCGGCCTTGTAGAGCTTTTCAGCCACCAGTTCGGCCGTGTGGCGCGTGGCCACGAAGACCAGGGCACGTTCGAGCGTGACAGGGTCGGTGCCCGCAGCGGTGTCGCCCTGCACCAGCTGGCGCAGCAATTGCGTGCGGCGCGCGCGGTCCACGGCAATGGCGCGCTGGGTGATGCTTTGCGGGCTGGCGGCATCCTGGCCTTCGGCGGCATCGACGCGGGCCTGAACGGGATCGTGCAGCAGGCCCGTGGCCAGCGATTGCACGGCATCGGGATAGGTGGCCGAGAACAGCAGGGTCTGGCGTTGCTTCGGCAGCAGGGCCAGCACGCGCTGCAGCTCGTCCTGGAAGCCCAGGTCCAGCAGGCGGTCGGCCTCGTCCAGCACCAGGTGGCGCACGGCGGACAGGCGCACGGCGTTGTGCTCCACCAGGTCCAGCAGGCGGCCCGGCGTGGCCACCAGGAAGTCGGCACTGCCGCGCAGCATCATCATCTGCGGATTGATGGACACGCCGCCATAGACCACGCCGATGCGCGGCGGCTGCTTGAGCGCGCGGCCCAGGTCGGACAGCGTCTCGCCCACCTGCTGGGCCAGCTCGCGCGTGGGCACCACGATCAGCGTGGTCAGGGTTCGCACAAAGCCGCCCTGGGCACCCTGGGCCTTGCCGCCATCCATCCAGCGCTGCAGCAGCGGCAGCAGGTAGGCGGCCGTCTTGCCCGAGCCCGTGGGCGCACAGGCCCAGAGGTCGCGGCCCGCAAGCACGGGGGCGATGGACTGGGTCTGTATGGGCGTGGGATCGACCAGGCCCAGGTCTTGGAGGCTGGAGACCAGCGCCGGGCTCAGGCCGAGGGAGGCAAAGTTCATGGTGTGCAGGAAGTGCTGGTGCCGCAATCCCCTGGGGCGGTGATTCGGCCGTCATGGGAGGGCAGGGGGCGCATTGTCGGCGAAAGCGGCCGTCCCTGGGTGCGCGGGGGCATGGCGGGCCTCAGGGCTGCGCGCTGCCGGGCCGCTTTGCGTCCGCAGCGTGCGGCGGCACCATGGCATCCAGCCGCGCAGCATCCCATCCGCCGCCCAGGTCGCCGATCAGCGTCACGGTGCTCACCAGTTGCTGCAGCCGCACGTTGAGCCGGGACTGCTGGTTGCTGATCTGCGTGGCCTGGGCAGTGGCCAGGGTGGTGTAGTCCACAGTGCCGGCTTCGTACTCGTTCAGCGCGATGCGCGCGCTTTGCGTGGCGTCCTGCACGGCGGCGTCCAGCACCTGGTGCTGCTGTTGCAGTATGCGAAGTGACGACAAATCATTTTCCACATCCTGCAACGCCGTGAGCACGGTGCCGCGGTAGCTGGCCACCGATGCATCGTACTGGGCGCGCGCCTCGTTCAGCTGCGCGCTGCGCGCGCCGCCATCGAAGATGCTGGCGGCCAGCGATGCGCCCAGCGACCAGATCAGGTTGCTGGCGCCGAGCGCACCCGCCAAGCCGCCGGCGGCCGACAGCGTGACCGAGGGGTAGAAGGCCGCATGCGCGACGCCGATGGCCGCGTTGTCCGCCGCCATCTGGCGTTCGGCGGCGGCAATGTCGGGGCGCCGCTGCAAGAGCGTGGACGGCAGGCCGACGGGCACGTCCGGAAGATCCGGCATGGTGGGCGCGGGGGCGATCTGCATTTCTTCCGGGGTCTTCCCCACGAGGACGGCGATGGCGTGCGCATACTGGGCGCGGGCCATGCCCACGGCCACGAGGCTGGCCTGGGCAGTCTCCAGCTGGGTGCGCGCCGCATACAGGTTGGAGGGCGGCACGGTGCCCGCGCTGTCCTGCTCGGTGACCACGCGCAGGCTTTCGCGGTAGGAGTCCACGGCGCGCTGCAGCAGGCGGGCGTTCTCGTCGGACACGCGCAATTCCATCACCGCCGTGGCCAGCGCCACCTGCGCGGACAGCGTTGCGTTGGCCAGGGTGGCCGCGCTCACCTGGGCCAGCGCCTGGCTCTGCTGCACGCTGTCGCGCACTTGGCCCCAGAGGTCGGGGGACCAGCTCACCGCCGCCTGCACGGACTTGCTGGTGGCCGGGCCCCCGGAGCCGGCCTGCTGGCGTGACGCGGAGGCGTTGATGCCCAATGTAGGGAACAGCGCTGCGCGCGCTGCCTGGATGGCGGCCGTGGCTTTCTGGTAATTGGCATACGCGAGCCGCACGTTCTGGTTGGAGACGGCCACCTGGGGGCCCAGTTCGTCGAGCAGCGGGTCGCTGAAAGCCGTCCACCAGTCGCCCTTGGGGCCCTCGGCGTCGGGCCGTGCCTGCGTCCAGCCTGGCAGTTCGCTATAGGCCGCGGGCAGTTCCATGGCCGGCTTTACATAGGCCGGCCCGCTCGCGCAGCCGGCCAGAACGGCGGCGCAGAGCGCGGCGGTCACGGTGCGGGGAAAACGGGGGCTTGTCATGGCAGGGACTCCTCTGCGCGGTTCCAGGGCATGCGCCAGGCCGAGCGCGCCAGGCGCGCGCGCAGCCGGTCGAGGAAGAGATAGATCACCGGCGTGGTGTAGAGGGTGAAGACCTGGCTCAGGATCAGCCCGCCCATCACCGTGATGCCCAGCGGCTGGCGCAGCGATGCGCCCTGTCCTATGCCGATGGCCAGCGGCACCGCGCCCAGCACGGCTGCAGCCGTGGTCATCATGATGGGCCGAAGCCGCAGCACGGCGGCGCCGTGGATGGCCTCGCGCGCATTCCTGCCGGCCATGCGCTGCTCCTGTATGGCGACGTCCACCATCATGATGCCGTTCTTCTTGACGATGCCGATCAGCAGGATCACGCCGATCATGGCGATCACCGAGAACGGCGTGTCGAAGATCAGCAGCGCCAGCGTGGCGCCTATGCCGGCCGAGGGCAGTGTCGAGAGAATCGTCAGGGGATGGATGGCGCTTTCGTAGAGCACGCCCAGCACCAGGTAGACCGTTGCCAGGGCCGCAAGGATCAGCAGCGGCACCGCGCCCACGGACTGGGCGTAGGCCTGGGCCGCACCGGCAAAAGAGCCGTGGACCGTGGCCGGCATCCGGATCTGCGCGACCGCCTCGTCTATGGCCTGCTGCGCCTGGCTCAGCGAGCCGCCCTGTGGCAGGTTGAAGGAGATGGTGGCGGCCACCGTGCCGCCCTGGTGGTTCACCTGGGTGGCCGTGTGGCTGCTGCTCCAGGTGGCCAGCGCCGACAGCGGCACCATGGTCTCCGCCGCCGTGGCGACGGCGCTGCCGCTGGAGCTGCCGCCGCGGCTGTTGGAGATGGCGTTGTTGAGCAGGTTGGCCTGGGCGCTGCCTGCGCCTGTGGTGGTGGCACCTGTGGCGCCCGTGGCGTGATAGACCGTGATCCCCGAAACCAGCCTGCCCGACATCTGCGTCTGCTGCGTGCCTGCGGAGTTGGCGGCGGCCGTGCTGAGATAGATCTGGTCCAGGGCCTCGGGCGACTGCCAGTAGCGCGGTGCGTACTCCATGACCACGAAATACTGGTTGCGCGGGTTGTAGATGGTGGAGACCGTGCGCTGGCCGAAGGCGTCGTAGAGCACGCTGTCGATCTGGTTGGGCTGAAAGCCGTAGCGCGCGGCCATGGCGCGGTCCACGGTCACGAAGGTCTGCAGGCCGTGTTGCTGGAGGTCGGAGTTCAGGTCGAGCAGCCTGCCGGGCTGGCTGCCCAGCTGTTCGAGCAGCCGGGGCACCCAGACATTGAGCGTCTGCGCGTCGTCGCAGGTCAGCGTGTACTGGTATTCGGCGGCCGACTGCCGCCCGCCGATGCGCAGGTCCTGCTGCGCCTGCAGGAACAGCCGGGCACCGGACACCGCATTGAGCCGGGGCCGCAGGCGGTCCACCACCTGCGAGGCCGACAGGCCGCGCTGGGACAGGGGCTTGAGCTGGATGAAGACATTGGCCGAATTCAGCGCCCGCCCACCGGTGAAGCCCGCCACCGCCTGGACGGCGGGGTCGTCCTGCACGATCTGCTGCAGTTGGGCGAGTTTTTTCTCCATGGCGGGGAACGAGATGCTCTGGTCCGCAATGATCTGCCCGATCAGAATGCCCGTGTCCTGCTCGGGAAAGAAGGTGCCCGGCACATGGCGCAGCAGCGCCACATTGCCGGCCACCAGCAGCACCAGCACGATGCCCGTGAGCAGCGCATGGTCGAGCACCGCGTCCAGCGACCGGCTGTAGCCTTGCCTGAACCGCTCGAACCCGGCCTCCAGCGCCCTGCGCACCCGGGTGGGCGGGCGGTCCAGCGACTCGCGCGTGAGCAGGTAGGCGCACATCGTGGGCGTGACGGTCAGCGAGACCACCAGCGACAGCAGGATGGCGATGGACAGCGTCATCGCCAGCTCATGGAACAGCAGCCCGACGATGCCCGGCATGAGCAGGATGGGCAGGAACACCGCGATCAGCGACAGGCTCATGGACATCACCGTGAATCCCACCTCTGCGCTGCCGCGCAGCGCCGCCTCCCTGGGAGGCATGCCGTCCTCCATGTGCCGCATGATGTTCTCCAGCACCACGATGGCGTCATCCACGACGAAGCCCGTGCCGATGGTCAGGGCCATGAGCGAGAGGTTGTCTATGCTGTATCCCAGCAGGTACATGGGCCCGAAGCTGCCGACGATGGACAGCGGCAGCGCCACGGCCGGGATCAGCACGGCGCGTGGCGAGCGCAGGAACACGAAGACCACGCCGATCACCAGCAGGACCGCAATGAACAGGGTGCGCTCGGTATCCGACACCGAGGCGTTGACCGACTCCGAGCGGTCCAGCACCAGGGCGAGGCGGATGTCCCCTGCCAGACTGGCCTGCACCACGGGCAGCACTGCCCGGATCTGCGCCGCCGTCTTGACGATGTTGCTGCCCGGCATGGGGTAGACGATGACCAGCACGGCCGACTTGCCGTTGTAAAGGCCGGCGTTGCGCAGGTTCTCGTTGGAGTCCTGCACGCTGGCCACGTCCGACAGGTGCACGGCTGCGTTGTTGCGGTAGGCGATCACCAGGTCGCGGTAGGGCGCGGCCTTGGAGATCTGGTCGTTGGACAGCACCTGGAAGCGCTGCGGCCCTTCATCCAGATGGCCCTTGGCGCTGTTGGCGTTGGCTGCGCCTATGGCCGCGCGCACGTCTTCCAGCCCGATGCCGTAGCTGGCCAGCTTGCCGGGCTCCAGCTCCACGCGCACCGAGGGCAGGGCACCTCCGCCCAGCGTGATCTGGCCCACCCCGCTCAGCTGCGACAACTGCTGCTGTATCACCGAGCTGGCCGAGTCGTAGAGCTGCGCCTTGGTCAGGGTGTCCGAGGTCAGCGCGAGCACGGCCACCGGCGTGTCTGCTGGGTTGAACTCGCGGTAGGTGGGATTGCTGCGCAGCGTGCTGGGCAGATCGCCGCGCGCGGCCTGTATCGCGGCCTGCACGTCGCGCGCCGCGCCATTGATGTCGCGCGACAGCCCCAGTTGCACCACGATGGAGGAGGAGCCCACGCTGCTGACCGAGGTGAGCTGGGTGACATCGGCAATGGTGCCCAGCCGTCGCTCCAGCGGCGCGGCCACCGTGGAGGCCATGGTTTCCGGGCTGGCCCCCGCCATGCTGGCCTGCACCACGATCACGGGGAAGGTGACGTTGGGCAGGGGCGCCACCGGCAACTGGAAATACGCGAGCACGCCCGACACCAGCAGCGCCAGGGCCAGCAGGCTGGTCGCGACGGGTCGCAGGATGAAGGGTGCGCTGATGTTCATGGCGTGGCCTCCGGCGGCGGCAGCGTGGGCGGCTCGGGCCCGTCGCCACCGGTGTCACGCCCCTCACGCCCCTCACGTCCGTCTCGACGGAAGCGGCGTGCCATGCGGTCGAAGAACAGATAGATCACTGGCGTGGTGAACAGCGTCAGCACCTGGCTGAACGCCAGGCCGCCGATGATGGCCAGCCCCAGCGGACGGCGCAACTCCGAACCCGTTCCGGTGCCCAGCAGCATGGGCAGCGCGCCCAGCATGGCCGCGAAGGTGGTCATGAGGATGGGCCGAAAGCGCAGCAGCGATGCCTCGAAGATCGCGTCGCGCGGCGGCTTGCCCTGCTCGCGCTCGGCCTCCAGCGCGAAGTCCACGATCATGATCGCGTTCTTCTTCACGATGCCGATGAGCAGCACGATGCCGATGATGCCGATCACATCGAGATCCTTGCCTGCGAGCATCAGAGCCAGCAAGGCGCCTATGCCCGCCGACGGCAGCGTGGACAGGATGGTGACCGGATGGATGTAGCTCTCGTAGAGTACGCCCAGCACCACATAGACGGCCACCAGTGCTGCAATGAGCAGGTAGACCTCGCTGGACAGCGAGTCCTCGAACGCTGCCGCCGCGCCCTGGAACGCAGTGGTGACGGAGCCTGGCAGCTGCGCCCCCGCGAAGGCCTTGCGGATGTCGCTCACCGCCGTGCTCAGCGATGCGCCGGGCTTGAGGTTGAACGATATCGTGGCGGCCGGGAACTGCCCCAGGTGTGAGATGGACAGCGGCACGCGCGTGATCTGCAGCTTGGCGATGGCGCTCAGGGGCACCTGCCCGCCGCTGGCCGTCTGGCTGGGCAGATAGAGGTTGCCCAGGGATGTCACATCAGGCAGCGTTTCCGGCTTGGCCACCAGGATCACACGGTACTGGCCTGCCTGCTGGAAGATGGTGGAGACGATGCGCTGGCCCAGCGCGTCATACAGCGCGTTGTCTATGGTGGCGGCCGTGATGCCATAGCGTGCGGCCAGTTCGCGGTTGACTTCCACGTTCACGGCCAGGCCCAGGTTGTCCAGATCGCTGCTCACATCGCTGAGCGAGGGGATTTGCCGCAGTTGCTGCATGAGTGGCGGCACGTACTGCTGCAGTATCTCGCGGCTGGGTCCCCGCAGCGCGAAGCTGTACTGGTTGGGCGATACCGTGGTATCCAGCGTCAGGTCCTGCTCGGGCTGCAGGTACAGGTGGATGCCCGCCACGCCGGCCACCGATTGCTGCAGCCTGCGCGCCACGTCGGCGGCGGAGCTGCTGCGCTGGTCACGGTCCTTCAGGTAGATCAGAAAGCGCCCGTTGCTCAGTGTGGTGTTGATGCCGTCCACGCCCACATAGGAGGTGAGGCCCCGCACGTCGGGGTCCTTGAGAATGGCACCCGCCAGCGTCGCCTGGCGCTGTTCCATGGCCTTGTACGAGACGGAGTTGTCCGCCACGCTGATGCCCTGGATCACGCCCACGTCCTGCACCGGGAACAGGCCCTTGGGAATGACCACATAGAGCAGAACCGTGACCAGCACGGTGACGGCGGCCACAAGCAGGGTCAGCGTCTGGTGGTCGAGCACCCAGGCCAGGCCGCGTTCGTAGCCCGCCAGGGTGCGGTTGAACAGGCCCTCGCTGGCCTTTTCGAAGCGGCTGGGCCTGCGCTGCGGCGTCGCCCGCAGGATGCGGGCGCACAGCATGGGAACCACGGTCAGTGAGACCACGGCCGACAGCCCGATGGTCACGGCCAGCGTCACCGCGAACTCGCTGAACAGCCTGCCGATGACGCCGCCCATGAACAGCAGCGGGATCAGCACCGCGATCAGCGAGATGGTGAGCGAGAGAATGGTGAAGCCGATCTGGCCCGCGCCCTTGAGCGCGGCCTGCAATGGCGGCATGCCTTCTTCAAGGTAGCGCACCACGTTCTCGATCATGACGATGGAGTCGTCCACCACGAAACCGGTGGCGATGATCAGGGCCATCAGCGAGAGGTTGTCGATGGAGTAGCCCAGCTCATACATCAGCGCCATGGTGCCGATCAGCGAGACCGGCACCGAGATGCTCGGGATGATGGTCGCCGGCAGGTTGCGCAGGAACACGAAGATCACCGCCACCACCAGCGCCACGGCCAGCACCAGCTCGAAGGCCGCGTCGTTGACGGAGGCTCGGATCATGCCCGTGGAGTCCTGCGCCACCGTCACTTCCATGCCTGCGGGCAGGGTGGCGCGCAGGCCGGGCAGCAGGCGCATGATCTGGTCCACCGTCTTGATCACGTTGGCACCGGGCTGGCGCTGCACATTGAGCACGATGGCCGGCGTGCCGTTGTACCAGGCACCGCGCTCCACGTCCTGCGCGGCCTGGCTCACGCGCGCCACGTCGCGCAGATGCACGGGGGCACCGTTCTGGTAGGCCAGCACGGTGTCCAGATACTGCTGCGGATCGCTGATCTGGTCGTTGGAGTTGATGGTGTAGTCCAGGGCTTCGCCGTCGAAATTGCCCTTGGGCTGGCTCACGTTCACATTGGCCAGCAGCGTGCGCAGGTCGTCGAGGTTGAGGCCATAGGCGGCCAGCTTCTGCGGATCGGCCTCCACGCGGATGGCCGGCACGTTGCCGCCCGCGCTGACCACCAGACCCACGCCCGCGACCTCTGAAATCTTAGCGGCCAACCGGCTGTTGGCCACGTCCTGCAGCTGCGTGAGCGACATGGACCGGGAGGTCACCGCCAGCGTGAGTATGGGCTGGTCCGCCGGATTGACCTTGGCATAGGTGGGCGGGGCGGGCAGGCCCGTGGGAAGAAAGCTGGCCGCCGCATTGATGGACTGCTGCACGTTCTGCTGGGCCACGTCCAGGCTCTGCGCCAGATCGAACTGCAGCGTGATCACCGATGCGCCAGCCGAACTGTACGAGGTCATCTGCTGCAGTCCCGGGATCTGGCCGAGCTGCACCTCCAGCGGCGCGGTGACCGTGGTGGACATCACGTCGGGGCTGGCACCGGGGTAGAAGGTCTGTACCTGGACCGTGGGGTAGTCCACGCTGGGCAGGGAAGAGACCGGCAGGAAACGCATGGCCACCAGCCCCACGACCACCATGGCCAGCGTCAGCAAGGTGGTGGCGACCGGGCGCAGGATGAAGGGGCGGGAAATGTTCAGCATGGAACGCTCGCTGTGGTTCGGGCCAGCGCGGTGCGGAGTGCTCGGCGCATCTCAGCGGGCAGGGGCAGGGGCAGGGGCCGGTGCCGGCGTGCCTACCGTGTCCGCTGCCTTGGCCGCCTGAGGTGCTGCGCCCTGCAGCGCCACGCGCGCTCCGTCGCTCAGCCGGTCCACGCCATCCACCACCACGGTGTCGCCAGCCACCAGGCCCTGGGTGACCACGGTGTGGCTGCCATCGGCGGGGCCTGTGGCCACCTTTCGTACCGTGACCGCGTTGCGATCGGCATTCACCAGGAAGACGAAGCTGCCTGGTGCGCCGGTCTGGATGGCGGCCGTGGGCACGAGCACCACGTCCTTGAGCGTGTCCACATGCAGGCGCACGTTTACGAACTCGTTGGGAAACAGCGCCTCGTCATCGTTGGCGAACCGGGCCCGAAGCGTCACCGTGCCCGTGCCGGTCGCCATCTGGTTGCCGATGGCGTACAGCGTGCCGCTGGCCACCTGCCGGCCGTTGTCGCTGCTCAGGGCCACCACGGCCAGCGGTTCCCCCGAGTGGAAGCGCTGCAGCACGCGGTCCAGCGAGGCCTGCGGCACGTTGAACTCCACCGTCGTGGGCTTGATGCTGGTGATGACGGCGATGCCGGGCTGGCTGGAGGCCGTCACATAGTTGCCCGGATCGACCAGCCGCAGTCCCACCCGTCCTGCAACGGGCGCGGTGATGTGGCACAGGCTGATGTTGAGCCGGGCCTGGGCGATGGCGGCCTGGTCGGCCTTGATGGCGGCCTGCTGCTGCTGCACTAGGAACTGCTGGTCTGCATAGGTCTGCGGCGCGATGGACTTGCGTTCGTTGAGCTGGGCATAGCGCTGCAGGTCGGCCTGTCCCTGCGCGAGAGCCGCCTGATCCTTGGCCAGTTGGGCTTCGGCCTGCTGGCGCGTGATCTCGTACTGGCGTGCGTCAATCTGTGCCAGGAACTGGCCCTTGCTGACCATCTCCCCCTCGCGGTAGCCGACCTCGGTGAGATAGCCGCTGAGCTGGGGCAGCACCGTGACCGTGGACTCGGGGGTCACCGTCCCCAGCGCGGAAAGCATTTCGGGCATGTCTCCGCGCGCGGCCGTGGCCACGCCCACGGACTGTGCCTGCGGGCGGCGCGCCGATGAATGCGCGCCTTGCAGATGCACCCAGACCGCCGCTCCGATGGCGATGAGGATGAGCAATGCAATGATCCAGGCGAGCGGGCGGCGCTTGCCTGGCCGCTGTTGCGATGGTGGTGGGGGCACGGTGTCCTGCATAAAACCTCGCGCAAAGTCTGACGGCAGCATATGTTCGCCATGCACTGCTCGTTTTGTAGGCCAATGCCAGATTTGCGGGCTATTTACAGTGCGCCTGGGGCTTTCGGTTCAAAGGTATCGAGTGAATGGACATGCAGATGTGTCTCATCGATCAGCAAGTGCGCCCCATTGGCCTTCGGGTTCCTGTAGCTGTTGAGCGAAGACCGGGCCGTGTTGGCATCGGTCTGGTGCACGACGATGCCGGTGATGGCGGCGGTCCGCTTTCCTCTCTCGATGGCGGGGCTGCGCGCATTCTTGACGCGCGCATGGATGAGCATTCCGTCCTTGTTGATTTCGACAAGCATGTGAGTCCCGGGGTTGCGTTGAATGGCAGCGGGCATTGCGCTGCGGCTCCATCCCGTTTGAGGGAGGGTCAACGGCCACCTTAAGGTGGATAGGCTCAATCAATGGGCATGCCACGATAGGGAAAATGGTGTTCCTAGGACTGGTGCGGCCTTCTGGAGCGGTGGGCTCGCAAATGAAAAAAGCCCCATGCAAAGGCATGGGGCTTTTGGGTGCCGGGCCGCTGAGGCCCGGACCTGCGATCAGCGCTGGCCGATCGGCTTGACGTCGCGGGACACGGAGCCCGTGAACAGCTGGCGGGGACGGCCGATCTTGTACTCGGGGTCGGCCATCTGCTCGTTGAGCTGGGCGATCCAGCCCACGGTGCGGGCCAGGGCGAAGATGCCGGTGAACAGGTTCACGGGCACGCCGATGGCGCGCTGCACGATGCCGGAGTAGAAGTCCACGTTCGGGTAGAGCTTGCGCTGCACGAAGTAGTCGTCTTCCAGGGCGATCTTCTCGACTTCCTTGGCCAGTGCGAACAGGGGGTCCTTTTCCAGGCCCAGTTCGGCCAGCACTTCATTGCAGGTTTCCTGCATGAGCTTGGCGCGGGGGTCGTAGTTCTTGTAGACGCGGTGGCCGAAGCCCATCAGCTTGACGCCGCTGTTCTTGTCCTTGACCTGTTCCATGAACTCGCCGACCTTGGCAACGCCGCCGTTGGCCTGCAGGTATTCCAGCATGTTCAGGCAGGCTTCGTTGGCGCCGCCGTGGGCAGGGCCCCACAGGCAGGCCACGCCGGCCGAGATGGCGGCGAAGGGGTTGGTGCCCGACGAGCCGCACAGGCGCACGGTGGAGGTGGAGGCGTTTTGCTCGTGGTCTGCGTGCAGGATGAAGATGCGGTCCAGCGCGCGCTCGACCACGGGGTTCACCTTGAACTCCTCGCAGGGGTTGCCGAACATCATGCGCATGAAGTTGCCGGCGTAGCTCAGGTCGTTCTTGGGGTACATGTACGGCGCACCGATGCCGTACTTGTAGGCCATGGAGACCAGCGTGGGCATCTTGGCGATCAGGCGGATCGCGGCGATGTCGCGGTGCTCGGCGTTGTTGATGTCCATGTTGTCGTGGTAGAAGGCCGACATGCCGCCGACCAGACCCGTCAGGACGGCCATGGGGTGGGCGTCACGGCGGAAACCACGCAGGAAGAACTGCATCTGCTCGTTGACCATGGTGTGCTTGGTCACGCGCTCGACGAAGTCGGCCTTCTCGGACTCGTTGGGCAGCTCGCCGTACAGCAGCAGGTAACAGGTCTCGAGGTAGTCGCAGTTCTTGGCCAGCTGCTCGATGGGGTAGCCGCGGTACAGCAGCTCGCCCTTGTCGCCATCGATGTAGGTGATGGCGGACTGGCACGAGGCGGTAGAGAGGAAGCCCGGGTCATAGGTGAACATGCCGGTCTGCGCGTACAGCTTGCGGATGTCCACCACGTCGGGACCGACGTTGCCCTGGTAGACGGGCAGCTCGACGCTGGGAGCGCCGTTGCTGAATGACAGCGTTGCTTTGTTGTCTGCGAGTTTCATTTCCAAACTTCCTTCTCTAGATTGCCTAGCCTACTAGCGGGAGAGAACCGGGCTTGCGCTTGCGCACCAGTTCCAGAACTTCCCTGATTTCTTGGGTATCGAGTTCACCTTCAGGCTCCTTGCGGCGCAAGAAGAGGTCCATCAGGTCGTTGTCTGCCAGGTCCATCAAGGCAGACAGACCGCTCGCGTGTCTCCGCGTGAGCTGGTCTCCGTAGGTGGCGAAGAACTGCGCGATGAACAGGTCGTTCTCGACCAGGCCACGCCGGCAGCGCCAGCGCAGCAGGTCTCGCTCGCGTTCGTCGAGCAGAGTATTCGTCATGGTCATCAGATGGCCCGGCGGACCATCAGTTCCTTGATCTTGCCAATGGCCTGCGTGGGGTTCAGGTGCTTGGGGCACACGTCCACGCAGTTCATGATGGTGTGGCAACGGAAGAGGCGGTACGGATCTTCCAGGTTGTCAAGGCGGTCACCCGTGGCCTCGTCGCGGCTGTCCGCGATGAAGCGGTAGGCCTGCAGCAGGCCGGCCGGGCCCACGAACTTGTCGGGGTTCCACCAGAAGCTGGGGCAGCTGGTGGAGCAGCTGGCGCACAGAATGCACTCGTACAGGCCGTTGAGCTCTTCGCGCTCTTCAGGCGACTGCAGGCGTTCCTTGGTGGGAGACGCGAAGCTGTCGTTCTGCAGGTACGGCTTGATCGAGTGGTACTGCTTGAAGAACTGCGTCATGTCCACGATCAGGTCGCGGATCACGGGCAGGCCGGGCAGGGGCTTGAGAACGATGTCGCCCTGCAGGGTCTTCATGTTCGTCAGGCAGGCCAGGCCGTTCTTGCCATTGATGTTCATCGCGTCCGAGCCGCACACGCCTTCGCGGCAGGAGCGGCGGAACGAGATGGAGGGGTCCATCTCCTTGAGCTTGACCAGGGCGTCCAGCAGCATGCGCTCGTGGCCGTCCAGCTCGACCTCGACGGTCTGCATGTAGGGCTTGGCATCCTTGTCCGGGTCGTAGCGGTAGATCTTGAAAGTGCGCTTCATTTGTCTGTTCTCTCGTGGGCTGCTGGATTAGAACGTGCGGACCTTGGGCGGCACGCTGTCCACCGTGAGGGGCTTCAGGTTCACGGGCTTGTAGTCCAGGCTGTTGGTGGCGCTGTACCACAGGGTGTGCTTGAGCCATTCCTTGTCATTGCGGCCCAGCGGGAACTCGGCGTGGTCGGCAGGATGCTCGTAGTCGTACACGGTGTGGGCGCCGCGGCATTCGTGGCGGGCAGCGGCCGAGATCATGGTGGCCTGGGCCACTTCGATCAGGTTGTCCACTTCCAGCGCTTCCATGCGGGCGGTGTTCCAGACCTTGGACTTGTCCTTGAGGGTCACGGAGCCCACGCGTTCGCGGATGGCGTTGATCTTGACTTCGCCTTCGTCCATGCTCTTTTGCGTGCGGAACACGCCGGCATGCTGCTGCATGGTGGCGCGGATGTCGCCAGCCAGGTCCTGGGCGTAGGTGCCTTCCTTGGAGTCGTCGAGCTGGTTCAGGCGCGTGAGCGTGCGCTCGGAGCCATCGGCCGGCACGGCCTTGTGGTCGCCGAAGCCGTTGACGAACTGCACGATGTGCTTGCCGGCCGACTTGCCGAAGACCAGCAGGTCCAGCAGCGAGTTCGTGCCCAGGCGGTTGGCGCCGTGCACCGACACGCAGGAGCATTCGCCCACGGCATAGAGGCCATTGACCACGTTGTTCTGCTGGCCGTCCCACACCACGACCTGGCCGTTGATGTTGGTGGGAATGCCGCCCATCTGGTAGTGGATGGTGGGCACCACGGGAATCGGTTCCTTGGTGATGTCCACGTTGGCGAAGTTGTGGCCGATCTCTTCCACCGAAGGCAGGCGCTTGCGGATGGTGTCTGCACCCAGGTGGTCCAGCTTCATCAGGATGTAGTCCTTGTTGGGACCACAGCCACGGCCTTCCTTGATTTCCTGGTCCATGGAGCGGGACACGAAGTCGCGCGGTGCCAGATCCTTCAGCGTGGGAGCGTAGCGCTCCATGAAGCGTTCGCCTTCGCTGTTGAGCAGGATGGCGCCTTCGCCACGGCAGCCTTCGGTCAGCAGCACGCCCGCGCCGGCCACGCCGGTGGGGTGGAACTGCCAGAACTCCATGTCCTGCAGCGGGATGCCTGCGCGTGCAGCCATGCCCAGGCCGTCGCCGGTGTTGATGAAGGCATTGGTCGATGCCTGGAAGATGCGGCCAGCGCCACCCGTGGCCAGCAGCACGGCCTTGGCGTGCAGCTCGTACAGGTCGCCGGTTTCCAGTTCGATGGCGGTCACGCCGACCACGTCGCCCTGGGTGTTGCGGATCAGGTCCAGCGCCATCCACTCCACGAAGAAGTTGGTCTTGGACTTGACGTTCTGCTGGTACAGCGTGTGCAGCATGGCGTGGCCGGTACGGTCGGCCGCGGCGCAGGCGCGCTGCACGGGCTTTTCACCGTAGTTGGCCGTGTGGCCGCCGAAGGGACGCTGGTAGATGGTGCCGTCGGGGTTGCGGTCGAACGGCATGCCGAAGTGTTCCAGCTCGATCACGACGTTGGGCGCTTCGCGGCACATGAACTCGATCGCATCCTGGTCGCCGAGCCAGTCGGAGCCCTTGATGGTGTCGTAGAAGTGGTAGTGCCAGTTGTCCTCGCTCATGTTGCCCAGCGAAGCGGACACGCCGCCCTGCGCAGCCACGGTGTGCGAGCGCGTGGGGAAGACCTTGGACAGCGAGGCCACGGACAGGCCGGCGCGCGACAGTTCCAGCGCGGCACGCAGGCCGGAGCCGCCAGCGCCGACGATGACGACGTCAAACTTGCGCTTGGTGATGTTTGCTTTGGAGTAGCTCATTCTTAACCTTCAATCGTGGAGACCGCGTCTCTATCAGATACGCCACAGGATCTGGATGCCCCAGCCGGCGCAGCCGACGAGCCAGACCAGGGTGAAAACGTTCAGCACCAGGCGCAGGCCCACGGGCTTGACGTAGTCCATCCAGATGTCGCGCACGCCGACCCAGACGTGCCAGGCCAGCGAGACGATCACGGCGAAGGTCAGGAACTTCATCCACTGCGGGGCAAAGATGCCGGCCCACAGGTCATAGCCGACGGAGCCGGTGCTGAAGATCAGCTTGGCCAGCAGCACGATGGTGAACAGTGCCATCAGCACGCCGGTGACGCGCTGCACCATCCAGTCGCGGATGCCGTAGTGCGCACCGACCACGGTGCGCTTGGAGCCGTAATTCACGGACATGGTTCTTTTTCCTTATCGTGAGGGAGAGATCGTGAATCAGTACAGGCCGAACAGCTTGGCACCCAGGATCAGGGTCAGGCCAACGCTCAGGACCAGCACCACCAGGGCCGAGGACTTGCCGAACTGCTTGTTGACGGCGTGGTGGTTCACATCCATGAACAGGTGGCGGACGCCGGCGCAAAAGTGGTGCAGGTAGGCCCAGATCAATGCCAGGCACACGAGCTTGAGGAACCATCCGAAGGGACCCGCGAAAACCGAGGTGAAGCCGTCGAAGGAGATCTCCGAAGTCAGCGACATGTCCATCATCCACAGGATGAAAGGCAGCAGGATGAACATCAGCAGGCCGCTGATGCGGTGCAGGATGGACACGATGCCGGCCGGCGGCAACCGGTAGGTGGGGAGGTCCTTGAAGAAGTTGATGTTGCGGAACTCTGGCCGCTTTTTGGCTTGCTCAGTCATGGCAGGGTACTTTCGTGGATGTAACTGCTTCGTAATCGCTCAGGGGCGGCGATGCAAAATTCTATTGCAATGCAATAAAAACAGCTTTGCTGGGAATTGCGTATTTTCGCCCGCTTCTCTGGGGAACGGATCGTTCAGCTCAGCGCGTTGCGGTAGTGATGGGTGTCGGTGCGGTACAGGCCACGGCGTAACTCCATGGGAACATCGTTGTATGTGTAAGCGGTGCGCTCCACGCTCAGCAGGGGCGTGGTGCTGGGGACATCCAGCAGCAGGGCCTGTTCTGCCTCTGGCAGGACGGCGCGGATCTTTTCGTCGGCGCGCACCATGCGCACGCCGTAGTCCAGCTCGAACATGGCGTAGGTGGGGCCCTGGTAGGCTGACATCTGCTCGGCGGTCAGGCCCTTGAAGGCGTGGCCCGGCAGCCAGATGTCTTCCAAAATGGTCGGGATTGCGGAGAACGACAGCACGCGGCGCACATGCATCACGGCGTCGCCGCTGCGCAGCGCCAGGCCGCGCGCCACGTCCGCCGATGCGCGCAGGCGCCGGCAGTCGATGATGCGGCGCTCGGCACGGCCCTCGCCCTGCTGGTCGCCGCCGTCCGGCTGCAGCTTGAGGAAGCGGTACTGCACATGCTGGGCCGCGTGGGTGGCCACGAAGGTGCCCTTGCCCTGGCGGCGCATCACCAGGTTCTCTGCCGCCAGCTCGTCGATGGCCTTGCGCACCGTGCCCTGGCTCACGCGAAAGCGCGCCGCCAGCTCCATCTCGCTGGGAATCAGTTCGCCGGGCCGCCATTCGCCTGCTTCAAGGCTCTGCAGTATCAGTCCCTTGATCTGCTGATACAAAGGGCTGAAGGCCGGGGTCGATGCGCCCGCGCCGATGGTGGGGGCAGCGTTGTCTGAGGCGAGGGGAGGCAGGACTGGCATGGAAAAGTTCGGGGTGGGGAGGCTCCCGGCGACGCAGATGAAAGACTTGGAAACAGACGTCGATCATATCTTATATAAGACATAAGACAAATTGACCGGGCTTCGAAATCGGGAGTACACTTTCGCGTTGTTTGCGGAGCACGGGCTGCTGGTTTCTGACGCTGGTGCGACCTGGCGCCGATAACACCTGATTTTTTCCCCATCCCTGGAGTTTCATCATGAGCAAGAAGCCCGTTCGTGTCGCCGTCACCGGTGCCGCCGGTCAAATTGGTTACGCCCTGCTGTTCCGCATCGCCTCCGGCGAAATGCTGGGTAAGGACCAGCCCGTCATTCTGCAACTGCTGGAGATTCCCGACGAGAAGGCCCAGAACGCGCTCAAGGGCGTGATCATGGAACTCGAAGACTGCGCCTTCCCCCTGCTGGCCGGCATCGAAGCCCACTCCGACCCCCTGCAAGCCTTCAAGGACACCGACTACGCCCTGCTGGTCGGCGCGCGTCCCCGCGGCCCCGGCATGGAACGTGCCGACCTGCTGGCTGCCAACGCACAGATCTTCACGGCCCAGGGCAAGGCGCTGAACGCCGTGGCCTCGCGCAACGTGAAGGTGCTGGTCGTCGGCAACCCCGCCAACACCAACGCCTACATCGCCATGAAGTCGGCTCCGGACCTGCCGGCCAAGAACTTCACCGCCATGCTGCGCCTGGACCACAACCGCGCTGCATCGCAGCTGGCTGCCAAGGCCGGCTTCAAGGTGGGCGACATCCGCAAGCTGACCGTCTGGGGCAACCACTCGCCCACGATGTACGCCGACTACCGCTTCGCCACCGTCAACGGTGAAAGCGTCAAGGCCAAGATCAACGACCAGGCCTGGAACAAGGACGTGTTCCTGCCCACCGTCGGCAAGCGTGGCGCCGCCATCATTGCCGCCCGCGGCCTGTCCTCGGCTGCCTCGGCTGCCAACGCGGCCATCGACCACATGCGCGACTGGGCCCTGGGCTCGGGCGGCGAATGGGTCACCATGGGCGTGCCCTCCAACGGCGAATACGGCATCCCCGCCGGCATCGTCTTCGGCTTCCCGGTCACCACCGAGAACGGCGAGTACAAGATCGTCGAAGGCCTGGAAATCGACGCCTTCTCGCAAGAGTGCATCGACAAGACCCTGGCCGAGCTGCAAGGCGAACAGGACGGCGTCAAGCACCTGCTGTAAGCCGCCGGCAAGCCATGCTCGACTGGAATCCCGCGCTTTACCTGCGTTTCGCCAATGAGCGTACGCGCCCCGCAGCCGAGCTGCTGGCGCGTGTGCCCTTGGCCCAGGCCCGCCATGTGGTGGACCTGGGATGCGGGCCGGGCAATTCCACCGAGCTGCTTGCACAGCGCTATGCCGGTGCCACGATCACCGGCATAGACAACTCCCAGGCGATGCTGGCCACCGCGCGCCAGCATCTGCCTGAGGCCCGCTTCACGCTGGCCGACATTGCTTCCTGGACGCCCGCCCCCGGCGAGAGCGCTCCCGACCTGATTTATGCCAATGCCTCCCTCCAGTGGGTGGGGGAGCATGAAACGCTGATACCCCGCCTGTTCGCCCAACTGGCGCCAGGGGGCGTGCTGGCGATACAGATGCCCGACAACCGGCAGGAAGCCACGCACCGCGTGATGCGCGAGATTGCCAGCCTGCCCAAGTTTGCCGCCTACATCGGCGATGCCGCCAAGGTGCGGGCCGACATCCTGCCCATCCGCAGCTACTACGACCTGCTGGCCGGCCCGCAGGAGCAGGCCGGCGTCGAGGCCGGCGCCGTCGATGTCTGGCACACCGTCTACCAGCATCCGATGGACTCGGCCGGCGCCATCGTCCAGTGGCTGCGCGGCACCGGCCTCAAGCCCTTCGTCGAGGGGCTGCCCGAAGCCCTGCAGGCCGACTTCCTCACCGAATACGAAAACCGCGTGGACGCCGCCTACGGCGTGCGCGCCGACGGCCGGCGCCTGCTGGCCTTCCCCCGCCTGTTCATCGTCGCCCAGCGCAAGCCATGACCGCCGCCACGTCCACACCCTCTCGCGCACACCCGGCCCAGGTGCTGCTCGATGCGCAGGGCGGTGCCCTGCACCTGCCCGTCTGCGACCATTACAGCGGCGTGGAAGTGCGCATGCGCAAGAGCCTGCAGCTGCAGGCCGAGATGATGGCCGAGTTCGGCACCTGCGTCTTCGACGTCACGCTGGACTGCGAGGATGGCGCCCCCGTGGGCCAGGAGGCGGCCCATGCGCGCCTGGTAGCCTCGCTGGCGCGCGATGCCGCGCCCGGTGCCCGCGTGGCTGCGCGCGTGCATGCAGTGGACCACGCCAGCTTCGCGCAGGACCTGGACATCATCGTCGGCGAGGCCGGCGACCGCCTGTGCCACCTCATGCTGCCCAAGGTGGAAAGCGTGGACGACGTGCTGCTGGCCGAGCGGCATCTGGGCCGACTGGGCTGCCGCGAACTGCCGCTGCATGTGCTCATCGAGTCGCCCGCTGCCGTGCACCGTGCCTTTGACATTGCCGCACACCCGCGCGTGCAGAGCATTTCCTTCGGCCTGATGGACTTCGTCTCGGCCCATGGCGGCGCGATTCCTGCCTCGGCCATGGGCTCGGCCGGCCAGTTCGACCATCCGCTGGTCGTGCGTGCCAAGCTGGAGATCGCAGCCGCCTGCCACGCGCACGGCAAGGTGCCTTCGCACTGCGTGGTCACCGAATTCAGGAATCCACAGGCGCTGCAGGCCGCTGCCACACAGGCGTCACGGCGGCTCGGCTATACCCGCATGTGGAGCATCCACCCGGACCAGATCCGCCCCATCCTCGCCGCCTTCGCGCCCCAGGCCGACGAAGTGGCGCAGGCCGCACAAATACTTACCGCCGCCGAGGCCGCCGATTGGGCGCCCGTCAGCGTGGATGGTGTATTACATGACCGGGCGAGCTACCGCTATTTCTGGCAGTTGCTCACACGTGCCCACCAGACCGGCCAGGCGCTGCCCCCACAGGTGCAGCCCTGGTTTGCATCAGAATCACTTGCCTAGCCCGCACAGGGAATTTGCAGGAGCCCAACGCATGAAGACAGTTATCGCCTCCATCCTGATCGCAGCACCCCTGATGGCCTTGGCCCAGGGCGCGACCACCGCCGACACCGCCAAGAAGGCTCCGGCCAAGGCCGCCGCCAAGCCTGCAGCCAAAAAGGCACCCGCCAAGAAGCCCGCCGCCAAGACCACGGCCAAGGCCGCTGCCGGCGCCGCCGCTGTCGGCGGTGCAGCCGCCGTGGCGGTTGCTGCCCAGCAGCCGCTGTCCGCCGAAGACCTGGCCATTTCCGAGCGCGTGCACACCGGCCGCATCCCCTGCGAGCTGGGCGCCTTCGTCAATGTGACGGCCGACCAGGCCAACCCGGGTTACTTCAACATCGACGGCAAGGGCTTCAAGTACCACATGTCGCCCGTCAAGACCTCGACCGGCACCGTGCGCCTGGAAGACAAGCATGCCGGCGCCGTCTGGCTGCAGATCGCCAACAAATCGATGCTCATGAACCAGAAGGTCGGCCAGCGCCTGGCCGACGAATGCATGAGCCCCGATCAGCTTCAGGTGGCCGAGGCCATCAAGAAGAACCCGCCTCCCAGCCTGCTGGAAGCACCCAAGCCCGCCGGCCAGTAATCCAGGCCCGGGCCTGAGCGTCCCGCAAGCAGCCCCACTTTAGAAAACCATGGAGAGAGAATCATGTTGAAAGCCTACCGTGACCACGTGGCCGAACGCGCCGCGCTCGGTATCCCCCCGCTGCCGCTGGAAGCCAAGCAGGTTGCCGAACTGATCGAGCTGATCAAGAACCCGCCCGCTGGCGAGGACGCCTTCCTGCTCGACCTGCTCACGCACCGCGTTCCTCCGGGCGTGGACGATGCCGCCAAGGTCAAGGCCAGCTTCCTGGCAGCCGTGGCCCACGGTGACATCCAGGTGGCTCTCATCTCCAAGGCCAAGGCTACCGAGCTGCTGGGCACCATGGTGGGCGGCTACAACGTGCATCCCCTGATCGAGCTGCTGGACGACGCCGAAGTCGCCGGAGTGGCCGCCGATGCGCTGAAGAAGACGCTGCTGATGTTCGACTTCTTCAACGACGTGGCCACCAAGGCCAAGGCCGGCAACGCCAAGGCCCAGGAAGTCATGAAGAGCTGGGCTGACGCCGAGTGGTTCACCTCGCGCCCCGAAGTGGACAAGAAGATCACCGTCACCGTCTTCAAGGTGCCCGGCGAGACCAACACCGACGACCTGTCGCCCGCGCCCGATGCCTGGAGCCGTCCGGACATCCCGCTGCACTACCTGGCCATGCTCAAGAACACCCGTCCCGACGCGGCCTTCAAGCCCGAGGAAGACGGCAAGCGCGGCCCGATGCAGTTCATCGACGACCTCAAGAAGAAGGGCCACCTGGTCGCCTACGTGGGCGACGTGGTCGGCACCGGCTCCTCGCGCAAGTCGGCCACCAACTCCATCGTCTGGGCCACGGGCCAGGACATCCCCTTCGTGCCCAACAAGCGCTTCGGCGGCGTGACCCTGGGCGGCAAGATCGCTCCCATCTTCTTCAACACGCAGGAAGATTCGGGCTCGCTGCCCATCGAAGTCGATGTCACCAAGCTGGAGATGGGCGACGTCATCGACGTGCTGCCCTATGACGGCAAGCTGGTCAAGAACGGCGAGACCGTCGCCGAGTTCCAGCTCAAGAGCGACGTGCTGTTCGACGAAGTGCGCGCCGGCGGCCGCATCAACCTGATCATCGGCCGCTCGCTGACCGCCAAGGCCCGCGAGTTCCTGGGCCTGTCCGCATCCACCGTGTTCCGCCTGCCCCAGGCGCCCGCTGCTTCGAACGCCGGCTTCACGCTGGCCCAGAAGATGGTCGGCCGCGCCGTCGGCCTGCCGGAAGGCCAGGGCGTGCGCCCCGGTACCTACTGCGAGCCGCGCATGACCACCGTGGGTTCGCAGGACACCACCGGCCCCATGACCCGCGACGAGCTCAAGGATCTGGCCTGCCTGGGCTTCTCGGCCGACATGGTCATGCAGTCCTTCTGCCACACGGCTGCCTACCCCAAGCCCGTGGACGTCAAGACGCACCGCGAGCTGCCTGCCTTCATCAGCAACCGCGGCGGCGTGGCCCTGCGTCCCGGTGACGGCGTGATCCACTCCTGGCTCAACCGCCTGCTGCTGCCCGACACCGTGGGCACGGGCGGTGACTCGCACACGCGCTTCCCCATCGGCATCTCCTTCCCCGCAGGTTCCGGCCTGGTGGCCTTCGGCGCCGCCACGGGCGTGATGCCCCTGGACATGCCCGAGTCCGTGCTCGTGCGCTTCAAGGGCGAAATGCAGCCCGGCGTCACCCTGCGTGACCTCGTGCATGCCATTCCCCTGTACGCCATCAAGGCAGGCGCACTGACCGTGGCCAAGGCCGGCAAGAAGAACATCTTCTCGGGCCGCATCCTGGAAATCGAAGGTCTGCCCGACCTGAAGGTGGAACAGGCCTTCGAGCTGTCCGACGCCTCGGCCGAGCGCTCGGCTGCCGGCTGCACGATCAAGCTCAACCCCGAGCCGATCAAGGAGTACCTGACCTCGAACATCGTTCTGATGAAGAACATGATCGCCGACGGCTACGCCGACGCCAAGACGCTGCAGCGCCGCATCGAGAAGGTCGAAGCCTGGCTGGCCAAGCCCGATCTGCTCGAAGCCGACAAGGACGCCGAATACGCTGCCGTGTTCGAGATCGACCTGGCCGACATCAAGGAACCCATCGTCTGCTGCCCCAACGATCCCGATGACGCCAAGTTCCTGTCCGAAGTGGCCGGCACCAAGATCGATGAAGCCTTCATCGGTTCGTGCATGACCAACATCGGCCACTTCCGCGCAGCAGCCAAGCTGCTGGGCGGCCAGCGCGACATCCCCGTCAAGCTGTGGGTGGCTCCGCCCACCAAGATGGACCAGAACGAGCTGATCAAGGAAGGCCACTACGCCGCCTTCGGCACGGCCGGTGCCCGCACCGAAATGCCGGGCTGCTCGCTGTGCATGGGCAACCAGGCCCAGGTCCGCGAAGGCGCGACGGTGATCTCCACCTCGACCCGCAACTTCCCCAACCGCCTGGGCAAGAACACCAACGTGTTCCTGGGCTCGGCCGAGCTGGCCGCCATCGCATCGCGCCTGGGCAAGCTGCCCACCAAGGAGGAGTACCTCAAGGAAATGGGCGTGATCGATGCCGACAAGTCCAGCGTCTACCGCTACATGAACTTCGACCAGATCGAAGAGTACGCGGACGTGGCCAGGGGCGTGAGCGCCTGAGTCCGGCCTGATCCGGCTCCATGAGCAAAGCCCGCTTCGGCGGGCTTTGTCTTTTGCGATGGGTCTGTCTGGGCATCTGGCATGTCTGCAAGCATGCTTTTGAGCATGTGCTAACGTGGAAACCAAGTGAACCAGTGGAGCCTCGCCATGAGCCGCCTGACCATCGACATGACCCCGCAGCAGCACCAAAGCCTCCAGGCGTCTGCTGCTTTGCAAGGCAAAACGATCGAGCAATATACGCTTGAGCGGCTTTTTCCCGGCGACGCGGACGCCGGTCAGGCGTGGCAGGAACTGGCGGCCGTGCTGGGAGAGCGCATCAATGAAGGACTTGCTGGCAAGGTCTCCGGCAAGAGCATTGGAGAGATTCTTGATGAAGAGCTGGGCGAGGGGCGGCGTTGAGACACTACCGGCTCACCGCTGCGGCAGAGGCCGACCTGCGCGGCATCATCCGCCATACGCGCAGGCAATGGGGCGATGAACAGGTAAGGCAATACATCAGTGCATTGGAGCGGGGGATTGCCGGCCTGGTGGCAGGAAAGGCAGGCGTCAAGGACCTCGGCGAAGTCTTCCCCGGCTTGCGCGTGGCCCGTTGCGAACATCACCATGTGTTTTGCCTGCTGCGCGAAGATGCGCCCGCCTTGGCGGGCTTTTTGGTGACTGTGGCCTTGCCGTGCCCATCGCACTAGCCGGCTGAGTGGATTCAGCCCGGGTGCTTTTCCGTGCTTTCGGCGCTCTGCCGCAGCTCCTGCGCCGATACGTGCACGATTTGCCCATCACGCACGATGACGATGCCGGTATCCGTCTGGATGGCTGTCTTGCGGGCCAGCGCAGCGGCGCGCTGCAACGCAGCCATCGATGCGCGCAGGTCGGGGTTCTTGGCTGTGGAAATGTCGGGTGTCTTCATGTGTTCTCTCTCCATTCGAGCAGCACTGGCATGGCTCCCGCATTGTCGTACAAAGCCCATGTATCGACTTTGGCCTTGTAGTGCTGGTCGAAATTGGAACGTCCGGCGGCAAAACGGCGGCGGATGACTGGCTCTGGGATGTCATGCCCGCCCTGGCTCACACGCTCCGCAACGCGATCCACAGCGGCCTGCGCGTTGGGCAAGGCCAGAAAGTACAGATCAACGCGGTAGCCCTGCGAGCGCCAATGGTCGATATGCCGCAGGTAGCCCAGGCCTGAAAGAGTGGTCTCGAAAGCAAAGCTGTCACCACGATCAGCGCAAGCGGCCATTTCGTCCAGCATCAAGCGTCCTGCCTTGATGGCGGCCGTCTCTGGTGCGAAGGGGGATAGTCCAGCCGCGATCAGGTCTGCATTGATGAAGCGGGGGCACTGAGCCTCCTGTGGCAGGAAAGAGCGGGCGAACGTGGTTTTACCCGCACCGTTGGGGCCCGCAATGATGATGATTTTCTTGTCCATAGGCATGGTCTTTCGCTCCACCTCGCCCCTGCGGCGAAAGCGGGCTCTTTCACGGGTGCTTTGCAGTTCCTGATCTCAATTGGCTCAGCAACACTTGGGTTGCGGTATCCGCTGGAAAGAACGACTCCACGGCCAGCTCCTGCAGCGTCACATCCACCGGCGTGCCGAAGATGGTGATGGTGCTGATGAAGTTCAGGCGGCCATGGTCGGTGTCCAGCGCGAAGGGCACGGCGATGTGGCTGGCAGGTGCTGCGCCATGTGAGTCCGCTTCATCTTCCTTGAACGGGTAGGCGGCAATCTCGTCGTGCAGCGCCTGCAACTGCGCATCCGACGTGGCGGCAATCTGCTGCTGCAGGCGGTGCAGCAGATGCGCGCGCCAATGGGCTGCGTTGGCCAGGCTCGGGCCCAGGCCTTCGGGGTGCAGGCTCAGGCGCAGCACATTGACGGGCGGCTCCAGCAGCCAGGGCGCCACGCCGGCCAGCAGCAGCGGCACGATGGCGTTGGCGGCCACCAGGTTCCAGTGCCGGTCCACGGCCAGGGCGGGATTGGGTTCGTGGCCCTTGAGCACCAGGTCCACGGCCTGGCGCGCGGCGGCCAGGTCCGGGTGGTCCAGCGGCCGGGCCTGGTACATGGGCGCATAGCCTGCGGCCACCAGCAGGGCATTGCGCTCGCGCAGCGGCACGCCCAGGCGCTCCACCAGGCGCAGCACCATCTCGCGGCTGGGCTGGGCGCGGCCGGTTTCCACATAGCTCAGGTGGCGCGTGGAGATCTCGGCCTCCAGCGCCAGGCCCTGCTGGCTCAGGCGGCGGTGCTGGCGCCAGTGGCGCAGATGGTCGCCGAAGGGCGAGCGCGCGGACGGTGGATGGGCGGTGGAGGTCATGGTCCGCATCGTAGCGGCGGGGCCGGCGTGCCGGCCATGACCTGCGAGGTTATCGACCCTGTGCAGCCTGCGGCGGACCATGCAGTCCATGGCATGCACGGTGTGTGCCTGTTGCTCTCAAGGAGTTCGCCATGTCGATGTTTGCTTCCCCCCGTTTCCTGCCCCGCGTGATGTGGGCCGATGCTGCTTCCTGCGCCGCCTCGGGCGCCTTGCAACTGGTGGCGGGGCAGCCGCTGTCGGATGTGACGGGGTTGCCTCTGGCGCTGCTGCAGTCCACAGGCTGGTTTTTGCTGGGCTATGCGCTGCTGGCTGCGTGGATGGCGGCGCGCTCGCCTGTGCCGCGGCGGTTGATCGGGCTGGTGGTTGTGGGGAATTTGGGGTGGGCTGTGGGCTGTGTTGCGCTGTTGGCGTTTGGTGGGTTGGGGTTGTCTGCCTGGGGGGTGGCGTGGGTGTTGGGGCAGGCGCTGGTGGTTGTGGTGTTGGCTGAGTTGCAGTGGACTGGGTTGAGGCGCACGCGGGATGTGGTTGGCGGTGCGCGGTCCGTGGTTGTCGGGTGATGGGACTGTTTCTGCCCCTGCCGGGGGGTGTTTTTTCGAGGCCGGGTCTCGGCCCGGCAGCCGACCTACCTTTCTTTGATTCGTCAAAGAAAGGTAGGCCAAAGAAAGACGACCCGGATGCCCGCGACCCCTTCGCTGCGCTGCGGGGCAACCTGCGTCGGGCCGCCTGCGGGGTTCGCCGTGAAACTCACTTCGCGCTGCGCGCTACGTTCAAACAATCACGGCGAGTCAGATCACGAGGCAGTCCTGTCCTTCGGCAGGACTGCAACCCCGCAGGCGGCCCGACGCAGGCGCTGGCATACGGGGGGGCTGGTGCGGGCCTTTGCTGCGCTCGGCCCGGTTCAGGGGGCTGTGCTGCTTTTGACGTGGTGGGAGCAGCCCACGGCGACGACTTCGCCGCTGGTTTCGCTGGCCAGCATGTCGGCGCTGTTGCGGATGGTGCGCAGGGCGCTGGCGAGCACGTCCAGGCGGTTGCTGGTCTCGGGCGTTTCCAGCCACAGCAGGGCCATGCGGGAGAGTGCCGAGATCTCGGCACAGCCTTGCTGCACCAGGCGGTCCACCTCGGTCACGACCTGGGTGAAATGCTCGGCGCTGGGTGGGGGTCTGGGTGTCATGGCTCGGCTCTCCGTGCAAAGGTGAGGCGGGCCATCGAGAGGGATGCGATGTACATGGTTCCGTGCTCCTATTCGAGACTGAACCACCAGGCCGGGTTTTCAAGCACAGCAATGGTGGACGGGATGTTGAAAACACGAGAATAGTCGTGCGGGCAGCCTTGCGGTGAGCCCCATCCCGTCCCAAACCGTTCGGATGCAGGCAAGCGCCCACGATCCAAGCAAATCAGACGTGACAAGGCCTCGCTATCGGGGAGGCCGCTCCGCTATTCTTCAAAGGTGTTTTCAAGCACCGGCCCCGTGACAGGGGGTTGGAGCGGATTGTGGCACAGAGCCTGTGGCCGGTTCGATGACAGCCCCGTGAAAGCCTGCCGCTTTTTCCGCGCGGACAGCGTTGTCCGCGTGTGACTATCGCCAATGGACCACAGCATCCGCGGGCACTTCTGGGCACAATGGAAATCAGAGTCTTGGTGCATGCCCAGCAGCCCGGAAAAGGCGGCGCGCATGTGCCTTCCCAGAGTTTCATCCAGGAGTCTCACGATGCGCCACGAATATGAAAACACCCTCAAGTCCTTTGCTGCGGCGGGGGGCAAGAAGGGCAAGTTCTTCTCCCTGCCTGAACTGGCAAGGCAATATCCACAGGTCCGGCGATTGCCCGTGTCGCTGCGCATCGTGCTGGAGTCCGTGCTGCGCAACTGCGATGGCAACAAGGTGACGCGCGAGCATGTGGAGCAGCTGGCGAACTGGAAGCCCCAGGCCGAGCGCGTGGACGAGATCCCCTTCGTGGTATCGCGCGTGGTGCTGCAGGATTTCACGGGCGTGCCGCTGCTGGCCGACCTGGCCGCCATGCGCAGCACGGCCGCCAGGCTGGGCAAGAAGCCCAAGTCCATCGAGCCGCTGGTGCCCGTGGACCTGGTGGTGGACCACTCCATCATGGTGGACTACTTCGGCACCAAGAAGGCGCTGGACCTGAACATGAAGCTGGAGTTCCAGCGCAACAAGGAGCGCTACCAGTTCATGAAGTGGGGCATGCAGGCCTTCGACACCTTCGGCGTGGTGCCGCCGGGCTTCGGCATCGTGCACCAGGTGAACCTGGAGTACCTGGCGCGCGGCGTGCACAAGACCAGGGACGGCGTGCACTACCCCGACACCCTGGTGGGCACGGACAGCCACACGACCATGATCAACGGCATCGGCGTGGTGGGCTGGGGCGTGGGCGGCATCGAGGCCGAGGCGGCCATGCTGGGCCAGCCGGTGTACTTCCTCACGCCCGATGTGGTGGGCTTCGAGCTGTCGGGCCAGCTGCGCGAGGGCGTGACGGCCACGGACCTGGTGCTGTCGGTGACCGAGATCCTGCGCCGCGAGAAGGTGGTGGGCAAGTTCGTGGAGTTCTTCGGCGAAGGCACGCGCACCCTGGCGCTGCCCGACCGCGCCACCATCGGCAACATGGCGCCCGAGTACGGCGCCACCATGGGCTTTTTCCCCGTCGATGAAAAAACCATCGACTACTTCAAGGGCACGGGCCGCAGCAAGGCCGAGATCGAGGCCTTCGAGGGCTATTTCCGCGCGCAGGAACTGTTTGGCGTGCCGGCCGCCGGCGAGATCGACTACTCGCATGTGGTGCGCCTGGACCTGGGCACGGTGGCGCCCAGCCTGGCCGGACCCAAGCGCCCGCAGGACCGCATCGAGCTGGGCAATGTGTCGTCCAAGTTCGATGAGCTGTTCAGTGCCCCTGCGGCGCACAACGGGTTCAACCAGCCGATCGAACGGCTGGGCCGGAGCTTTCCCGTAGGCGGTGGCGGCGAGGGCGAGGTGGCGCCCGAGACGCCGGCCCATCCGCCCGGCGCGCAGCGCTCGCTGGCCGAGATGGAGGCCAACAAGCCCAAGCTGGAGGCCGCCCACAGCGAGGCACCGGTCGATGCCCCTACGCCGCCCAAGCGCCTGAGCATCGCCAACGGCGACGTGCTGATTGCCGCCATCACCAGCTGCACCAACACCTCCAACCCCAGCGTGATGCTGGCCGCCGGCCTGCTGGCCAAGAAGGCGGTGAAGGCCGGGCTCACGGTGCAGCCGCACATCAAGACCTCTCTGGCGCCGGGCTCGCGCGTGGTGACCGAGTATTTGACCGAGGCCGGCCTGCTGCCCTACCTGGAAAAGCTGGGCTTTGCGCTGGCCGGCTACGGCTGCACCACCTGCATCGGCAACGCGGGCGACCTCACGCCGGAGCTCAACGAGGCCATCACCAGCAACGACCTGGTCTGCGCGGCCGTGCTGTCGGGCAACCGCAACTTCGAGGCGCGCATCCACCCCAACATCAAGGCCAACTTCCTGGCCAGCCCGCCCCTGGTCGTGGCCTATGCCATTGCCGGCACGGTGCGCCGCGACCTGATGACCGAGCCCGTGGGCCAGGGCAAGAACGGCCGTGACATCTACCTGGGCGACATCTGGCCGACCAGCGAAGAGATCCACGCGCTGATGAAGTACGCCATGAACGGCAAGGCCTTCCGCGAGAACTACGAGAAGGTGCGCTCCGAGCCCGGCAAGCTCTGGGAAAAGATCCACGGCGTGACGGGCGCCACCTATACCTGGCCCGAGAGCACCTACATCGCCGAGCCGCCGTTCTTCGACGGCTTCCGGCTTGAGCTGGAAGCGCCTGCCGCCGGTGCCGCCGGCGCCGAAGGCTCCAACCCCTACGTGGTGCACGGCGCGCGCGTGATGGCGCTGTTCGGCGACTCCATCACCACCGACCACATCTCGCCGGCCGGCTCCATCAAGGAAAGCTCGCCCGCAGGCCAGTGGCTGCTGGCCCACGGCGTGCAAAAGGCCGACTTCAACAGCTACGGCTCGCGGCGCGGCAACCATGAGGTGATGATGCGCGGCACCTTTGCCAACGTGCGCATCAAGAACCTGATGATTCCGGCACAGGCCGATGGCTCGCGCGAGGAGGGCGGCCTGACGCTGTACCGCGACGGCACGGGCCAGGTCACCAAGATGCCCATCTACGACGCGGCCATGAAGTACCAGGCCGAGGGCCGCGCCACCGTGATTTTCGCGGGCGAGGAATACGGCACGGGATCGAGCCGCGACTGGGCCGCCAAGGGCACGCAGCTGCTGGGCATCAAGGCCGTGGTGGCGCGCAGCTTCGAGCGCATCCACCGCTCCAACCTGGTGGGCATGGGCGTGCTGCCGCTGCAGTTCCTGGGCACGGACAGCTGGCAGACCCTGGGCCTGACGGGCGAGGAGTTCGTGGAAGTGATTCCCGCCGCCGACCTGGCACCGCAAAGCGAGGCCCAGCTGGTGATCACGCGTGCCGATGGCAGCAAGCAGACCGTGGTGGTCAAGCTGCGCATAGACACACCCATCGAGGTGGACTATTACAAGCACGGCGGCATCCTGCCGTACGTTCTCAGGCAGCTCCTTGAATGAAGTTGGAAACCCCCTGAGCCGCTATGCGGCTTCCCCCTGCAAGGGGGACGACACCCTGGCGGCGGGGCGGCCCTTGCTCGGTGTCCCTCGCTTTTGGGCCACGCCAGTTGTGGACATGGTGAACTGAGCAAGGGTGTGGCGTTTATGGCTGCTGCCCCAGCCTGCGCACGCTGTCGCGCAGGTGGGCCAGCAGCGATTCGACCAGGGGCTGCACATGGCCCGGATGCCACATGGCCTGCATCTGCGACTGCGGGTGCCGGCCCTGGATGGGCACGAAGGCCAGCCCCGGAAAGCCCACGCGCTGCAGACAGGACGGAACCAGGGACACGCCCTGGTCCAGCGACACCATGGACAGCACGGACAGCCAGTGCCGCACCTCGTGGTGCAGGTCGGGCGTGAAGCCTTCGCTCTGGCAGATCTGCCAGATCTGCTGGTGGTAGTCGGGCGAGACCTGGCGCGAGAACAGCACCATGCGCTCACCCGCCAGCTGGCGCACCTGCAGCGTGCGCTGGCCGGCCAGCGCATGGCCTGCGGGCAGGCAGGCCATGAAGGGCTCGCTCACCAGGGTGTGTGATTGCAGGCCGGGCGCGGGGCGCGTGGCGTGCAGCAGGCCCAGGTCCAGGCGTTCCTGCTGCAGGCCGGCGATCTGCTCTGCGCTGTTGAGCTCCAGCATGTCGATGCGCACCAGCGGGTGCCGGGCGCGAAAGCTCTCCAGCGCCTCGGGCAGCCCGCGGTAGATGGCCGAACCCACAAAGCCCAGCCGGATGCGGCCCTGCACGCCGTCGGCGATGGCGCGCATGTCCTGGCGCACGCGCTGGGCCTGTTCCATGATGTCCTGGGCCTGCACGCGCAGGTGCTTGCCGGCGGCCGTGAGCCGCACCTCCTTGCTGGTGCGCTCGAACAGCTGGGCGCCCAACTCTTCCTCCAACTGGCGGATGGCCACGCTCAGCGGCGGCTGGGAGATGGACAGGCGCTGGGCTGCGCGGCTGAAGTGCAGCTCCTCGGCCAGCACCAGAAAGTACCTCAGTTGTCTCAGCTCCATGGCGTTCTATCCGGTTTGACTATTGATCAATACGTTATCAATATTTGACTCGAATAGAACTGTTTCCAAGAATGGGGGCATCCCCAAGACCCGGAGCCCATGCGCCCGGGCCCGGTTCCCGCACAGGAGACAGACCATGAACCCCGAACCGCAGGCGCTGGCCGCCATGCAGTCTTCCCCCGCCCAGGCTTTCCAGGCCGTGCCCGACCGCCACGGCAGCAACCTGTACACCACCGATTCGCAGTTGCAGCCCCTGCTGGCGCTGTACCTGCCGCCCGAGGTGAACGCGCACCTGCAGCCCTATCTGGAGCGCATGGGTGCGCTGGCCGGCCGCGAGATCGATGAATGGGCACTGACCGCCGACCGCAACCCGCCCGAGCTGGAGCACCGCGACCGCACGGGGCGCGATGCGCAGCGCATCGTCAAGCACCCGGCCTATGTGGAGATGGAGCGCATTGCCTATGGCGAGTTCGGCCTGGCCGTCATGTCGCACCGCACGGGCGTGCTGGGATGGGATGGCAAGCTGCCGCCGCTGGCCAAGTACGCGCTGACCTATCTGTTCGTGCAGGCCGAGTTCGGCCTGTGCTGCCCGCTGTCCATGACGGACTCGCTGGCGCGCACGCTGCGCAAGTACGGCGAGCCGGCCCTGGTCGAAAAGTACTGGCCGCGCATGACGCAGCTGCGCTTCGAGGACCAGGCCCAGGGCGCCATGTTCATGACCGAGCAGGCTGCCGGCTCCGACATCTCCAACACCCAGACGCTGGCCCGCCCGGCCGCCGACGGCAGCTGGCGCCTGTCGGGCGACAAGTGGTTCTGCTCCAACCCCGATGCCGACTTCGCCATGGTGCTGGCGCGCGTGGAAGGCGCGCCGGCTGGCATGAAGGGCATCTCGCTGTTCCTGCTGCCGCGCCGGCTGGACGATGGCTCGGCCAACCACTACCGCATCGTGCGCCTCAAGCACAAGCTGGGCACGCGCTCCATGGCCAGCGGCGAGATCGTGCTCGACGGCGCCGTCGCCTACCTGGTGGGCGAGCAGGGCCGGGGCTTCGTGCAGATGGCCGACATGGTGAACAACTCGCGCCTGTCCAACGGCGTGCGCTCGGCCGGGCTGATGCGCCGCGCCGTGGCCGAGGCCGAGTACGTGGCGCGCGAGCGCCGCGCCTTCGGCAAGGCCCTGCAGGACATGCCGCTGATGCAGCGCCAGCTCGACAAGCTGCGCATCTACTCCGAGCAGGCCCGCACCATGGTGTTGCAGACGGCCCAGGCGCTGCAGCGTTCGGACGCAGGCGAAGACGGCGCCTACGCGCTGCTGCGCATCCTCACGCCCATGATCAAGTTCCGCGCCTGCCGGGACGCGCGCAAGGTCACGGGCGATGCCATGGAAGTGCGCGGCGGATGCGGCTACATCGAGGAGTGGAGCGACCCGCGCCTGGTGCGCGACTCCCACCTGGGATCGATCTGGGAAGGCACCAGCAACATCGTGGCGCTGGACGTGATCCGCGCCATCAAGCGCGAAGGCTCGCTGCCCGTGCTGCGCGACCACGCAGCCCAGCTGCTGGCCCAGACCGAGGCGGCCACGGACTTCAAGGCCGCACTGTCGGCCAGCATGGACAAGGCTGCGGCCCTGGCCCTGCGCGCGGCCGAGGAGGGTGGTGACCGCCTGGCGCGCGCCGCCGCTTCGGGCCTGTACCACTGCTTCACGGCCACGGCCATGGCCTGGGAAGCCTCTTGCACACGCAGTGCCGAACGCATGCGTTGGGCCCAGCTGGTGCTGCTGCACCGCGTGCTGCCGCGCGACCCGCTGGCGGCAGGCGACCTGCCCGAAGGCTGGACACGCTGAGCCCATCGACCGCACCGACCCAGAACACACATCCCGTCCACAGGGATGACCGCACAAGTACCGGAGACAAACACCATGCCTTGCACTGACCAGAAGCCGTCTTTCCAGAAACGCCGATTCCTGTGGGCCTGTGCGCTCGCCGCCACCGCCGCGCTGCCGGCCGCCGCACTGGCCGAGCGCTTTCCCGAGCGGCCCATCAGCTTCGTCGTTCCCTTCCCGCCCGGCGGGCCCACGGACGCCATGGCCCGCACGCTGGCGATATCGCTGACCGAGACGCTGGGCCAGAGCGTGATCGTGGAGAACAAGGCCGGTGCGGGCGGCAACATCGGCGCCGACTTCGTGGCCCGCGCCAGGCCCGACGGCTACACCATCATGTTCGGCACCTCGGGGCCGCTGGCCATCAACAAGCACCTGTACCGCAAGATCAACTACGACCCGCAGACCAGCTTCGCGCCCATCATCCGCGTGGGCCACCTGCCCAATGTGCTGGTGGTCAATCCGGCGACCAAGGCCACCACCGTGCAGGAGCTGATCGCGCAGGACAAGGCCAAGCCGGGCAGCCTGGACTATGCGTCCTCGGGCAACGGCGCCTCCTCGCACCTGGCGGGCGTGCTGTTCAACAAGATGGCCGGCACCTCGCTGCAGCACATCCCGTACAAGGGCACGGGCCCGGCGCTCAACGACCTGCTGGCGGGGCAGGTGAACATGACCTTCACCGACATCCTCACCGCCATGCCCTACATCAAGGCCGGCAAGTTCAAGGCCATTGGCGTGGCCACGGAAAAGCGCTCCCAGGCCATGCCCGACATCCCCACCATCGCCGAGCAGGGCCTGCCCGGCTACGACGTGAGCGTGTTCTTCGGCGTGGTGGCACCTGCCGGCACGCCGGCCGACCGCATCGAGACGCTGAACGCGGCCTTCCGCAAGGCCCTGAGCAGCGAGCGCATCCGCAAGACCTTTGCCGACCAGGGGCTGGAGCCGGCATCGGATCTGTCGCCAGCGGGGCTGTCGACCTTCATCGCGCAGGAAGTGACCAAGTGGAAGGCCGTGGTCGATGCCTCCGGCGCGAAGCTCGACTGAACAGATGGAGAACACCCCCTGAGCGGCTACGCCGCTTCCCCCTCTCTCGCACGCGGGAGTGGGACGGCGCCTTCGCTGCGGGGCGGCCCTTGCTGGGCGCCCCGGTGGCTTGAAGCACGCCAGTCTTGCACCTTGTGCCAATGAAGAAAGAAACTTTATGAGCAGAGCCAATGGTGCCCTTCAGGGCATCCGTGTCCTCGACCTCTCCCGCATTCTTGGTGGCCCGCTGTGCGGCCAGATCCTGGGCGACCACGGCGCCGACGTTCTCAAGGTGGAGCCGCCGCAGGGCGACGATACGCGCGCCTGGGGGCCGCCGTTCCAGGACGGTGTGTCCTCCTACTACCGGGGCCTGAACCGCAACAAGCGGCTGCAGTTCCTGGACCTGTCGCAGTCTGAAGGGCAGCAGGCCGTGCTGGCTTTGATGGAGCAGGCCGACGTGGTGGTGGAGAACTTCAAGATCGGCACCATGGAGAAATGGGGCATTGGCTGGGAGCAGGTGCGCGAGCGCTTTCCGCGCCTCATCTGGTGCCGCGTCAGCGGCTTCGGCGCCGATGGCCCGCTGGGCGCCTGGCCCGGCTATGACGCGGCCATCCAGGCCATGACGGGGCTGATGAGCGTCAACGGCGAGGCCGGCGGCGATCCGCTGCGCGTGGGCCTGCCCGTGGTGGACATGGTCACGGGCATGAATGGCGTCATCGGCGTGCTGCTGGCGCTGCAGGAGCGCCAGCGCAGCGGTCTGGGCCAGCTGGTCGATGTCTCGCTGTACGACAGCGGCATCTCGCTGCTGCACCCGCATGCGGGCAACTGGTTCATGAGCGGCAGGACGCCGGGGCGCTCGGGCAACGCCCATCCCAACATCTATCCCTACGACAGCTTTGCCACGGGCACCACGCCGGTCTTCCTGGCCGTGGGCAACGACCGCCAGTTCCGCCTGCTGTGCGAGCACCTGGGATGCCCGCAACTGGTGGCCGACGAGCGTTTTGCCACGGCCGGCCAGCGCTCGCACCACCGCGATGCGCTCAAGCCGCTGCTGGAGCAGGCCCTGCAGGCCAGCGACGGCCCCGCGCTGGCCGATGCGCTGATGGCCATCGGCGTGCCCGCCGCGCCCGTGCTGGGCGTGGACGCGGCGCTCAACCACCCCCACACCCTGCACCGCGAGATGGTGGTGGAGATGGAGGGCGGCTACCGGGGCCTGGGCGCGCCCGTCAAGCTCAGTCGCACGCCGGCCAGCTACCGGCATGCGCCGCTGGCCGAGGGCGACAGTTTCGAGTGAGCTGCACTCAGGGCACGATGGGGCGCAGTTGCGCATCGGCCATGCCCACCAGCAGCGCACGCCCGTCGGGCTCCACGCGGAACTCGCCGTAGCGGGCCTGCTCCCAGCGCTGGCCATCGCCTTCGCGGAAGTACCAGGCATCGGTCACCAGCGTCCACCGGCCGCCGCGCGGGGTGAGTTCAAAGCGCTGCTCGCCGGGCGCCAGCGGCTCGCTGGCCGTGCCGGTGCGCAGCCACTGCACCACGCCCTGCTCATCGAGCTTGCCGATGGCGTAGAGGCGTCCGCTGCGCAGGTTCTCTTTCTCCACGTCCCTGTCCTCGGAAGGCAGGCGGAAGTTCAGGCGCATGTAGTCGCCCTGCATCAGGGAGCGCGGGTCCACCGGCGCCAGTTCCACGAACACCTTGCGGCCCTGGGCGATGGTGCGCTCCTTCTGCGCAATGCCGATATTGGCCACCGCCAGCGTGCAGGCCGCCGTCAGCACCACCAGCCACGGCGCCCAGCGCTGCAGGGGCACGGCGCCCGATGCGGCGGCGGTCTCCGCGCTGCCTGGCAGGGCTGCGGCGCGCGGCCCTGCCCAGGCCAGCAGGCCCAGCAAGGCGCCGCAGCCGGCCAGCACCATGGCCTTCGTCGCCAATGGCCAGGCCAGCTGGTAGTAGAAGCTGCCCACGATCCAGGCCGCAGCCAGGGCGGCCGCTGCGGCCTGCCGCCAGCGGCCGCTGGTGCCGGTCACCGCCAGCGCCAGCAGGCAGGCGCCCAGCCAGGGCAGGAAGGCACTCAGCACGGCCAGCACCACGGCAGCCACGGCGGCGCGCGGCTGCCGCAGCGTGGGCCATGCGCGCTGGGCGAACCAGGCGGCTGCCAGGGCCAGCACGGCCGAGCCGGCCTGCGTCAGAACGCCCATGGAGATGTTCGGGGCGGCTTCCTGCGCCAGCTCGCCCGCCAGGCCGCCGCCCAGCGCGCCGGCCACCATGAAGCTCCTTCCGGACAGAAAGGCCAGGCCAGCCAGCACCGCCAGCAGCCAGCCCGTGGCAAAGGGCTCCAGCGCCGCCGCCATGCGGGTCTGTGCCGCAGACTGCCCCAGCGCGCGCCACTGGGCTGCCAGCAGCAGCATCCAGAGCAGCAGCGCCGCATGCACGATGACCCAGGTCGGCAGGCCTGCGTACAGGGTGGATGGATCGTTGTCCGGCCAGAGCATGGTGCAAAACAGCAGCGCGCAGGCGGCGCCCAGCAGCACGCGCAGCCAGGGCCTTGGAATGGCGGCCGTGCAGGCCAGCGCAATGGCCAGGCCTATCGCGCCCGCAGCCTGCCCCGACAGGTCGCGCGCCAAGCCAAAGCCCAGCAGGCCGGCGCCGGTCAGCATGGCAGGCAGGGCCAGCTGCTCCAGGAAGACGGGCAGCTCCTCGGCGCGCAGCACGGCCACGGCTGCGGCCAGCATCATGGCGCCGATCACATAGGTGCCGGCGCCGCGCTCTATCCAGTCTGACAGGGCAAACGCAAACAGAATCAGCAAGGGCAGAAGGGCCAGCCAGGCGCCCAGCGCCGTGAGCAGCACCACCGCCCAATGGCGGTCGCTGGCGGCAGGGCGGCGGTCCTGCAAGGCGGCAGGCGGCAGGATGCCCTGGTCCACGGCCTGGCGCAGCAGGGTGTCGTATTCGTGGCTCATTGAAGGCCTCCTTCCGCGTTGCGTGACATTCGAAGCACCAGGCTGACCGTGGCCGCCAGCAGGCACGCAGCGCCCAGGCCGACGAGCAGCAGCATGCCCGTGAAGTCCGCCCCCAGTTTCTCCAGCAGCAGGTAGACCAGGCCGCACACCAGCAGCACGTTCAGGCCCAGCGCCGCACCGCTGAGCAAAAAGATATCGAAATGCCTGCGCAGGCCCGCCAGCGCCGCCGCGCCTGCCAGCAGCACCAGCCCCAGCGGGTACTGCGGCGCCACCGTGCTGTGGAACAGCCCGCTGATGGCGGTGGAGGTGATCATCGCCAGCGCCAGCGCGCCCGCGCCGCGCAAGGCCCACAGCCCGGCGCCCGTGAAGCGCCGCAGGGCCGGTGCCATGACCGCGGTGACGGCAAGGGCGGCGCCCAGGGCCACGGCATGGACGCCCAGGTCGCGCGACTCCACCTCCCAGAACTGCGGCGTATGGGCCTGCGCCCACAGCGCAATGCCCGTCATGGCAACCACCACCCAGGGCACCCAGACGCCATCGCTGCGGGCCGCCAGGGCCAGCGGCAGGGTCAGCGCTGCCCACAGCGCAAACAGCTGCCAGGGGTCTGCTCCCGTCTGGTAGGTCTGCCCGAAAAAGGCGAACAGCGCACCCGTGCCCAGGAGCGCCAGCACCGACAGCGGCACGCGCGCCGCCGCGCGCCATGCCGCGCCAAGACACATCACGAGCACAAAGCCCTGCAGCAGGGCAAAGCGCTGCATGCGGCCCATGCTCTCCCAATTGGCGGCAATCCACAGCACGATGCCCAGCCCGCCCAGCGCCGCGCCCAGCAAGGCCACCACGGGCCACAGGCGGGTTCTGAGCGCAGCCGGTTCCTGCTCGAATCCCGCCAGTGCAAACAGCTGCACGGCGGCCTTGCGGTCCAGGCCATGTTGGCGGACAAGGTCATGCAATAGGGGGCGCAGGTTCATGGTGCGGACGTTCCTTGGCTTGAAGATGCGGATGCCCGACTGTGCCAGAACCTCGCGTGCATGGATGGCGGCGCAGGACGGCATTCCGGCGAGCCGGGGGAGCCGTGGGAAGATCGCGGCCAGAGTCCTGCCATCCTCTTGCCATTGCTGCCTAGCCCAATCCTGCCGACATGCCTTTCCTGCCTGCCCCTTGCCCCGGTGCGCAAACGCACCAGCACCAGCACCAGCACCCGCACCCACAACCTGCAGGGCAGGCGCGATGAAGCGCGGCGATGCGCTGGACGGGCAGATCGAGTGGCAGCCGGTCACCCGGCCTGCCGCCATCGCGCTGACGGCCTTTGCCGCCTGGATCATCTGGGGCCACTTCTTCAGCCAGGGCCACTGGCTGCTGCTGCTGGACAACGCCAACCTGGCACTGCACGAAGCCGGGCATCCGCTGGTGGCCCTGTTCTCGCAGCATCTCTCGGTCTACGGCGGCACGCTGTTCCAGCTGCTGTTCCCGGCCCTGTTCATGCGCCATTTCCACAGGCAGGGCCAGCGCACGGGCTGGATTGCCGCGCTGATGTGGCTGGGGGAGAGCCTCATGAACGTGGCCCACTACATGAAGGACGCGCGCGCCCAGGTGCTGCCGCTGGTGGGCGGCGGCGACCATGACTGGACGGAGATCTTCAGCCGCTGGGGCGTGCTCCAGGCCGATGTGCGCATCGGCACGCTGACGGCGCTGCTGGGTCTGTGCCTGGTGCTGTGGGGGCTGCGGCTTGCCGTTGCGGCGCTGCGCTCGCCACAGGCCTGACCCGCCATCTGATACGGTCGAATCCGCTGCATCTGCTGCTACCGCCGGGGCAGGGCGCTGGGCATAGTCCAGGCAGTCCCCGGCAATTCATGACAAGCCCGCATCAAGGGCGCACCGGCCGGGGCGAAGGCCCCGCATGTCAGAACGACCGAAACCGCTTCCCGATGAAACCGCCGCAGCCCCCCGGCCGCGGCCCGCGCCACGCAAGGTGATTCCCATCGCCGATGCCAGCGCGGATTCCCCGCTGTTCGAATCGCGCAGGAAGATCCAGCCGCGCTCCATCACGGGGCGCTTCACCCATTGGCGCTGGGCCATGGTCTGGCTCACGCAGCTGTTCTTCTATGGCATTCCCTGGCTGCAGATCCATGGCCGGCAGGCCCTGCTGTTCGACCTGGAGCAGCGGCGCTTCTACGTCTTCGGCTGGCTGCTGTATCCGCAGGACTTCATCTACCTGGCGGTGCTGCTCATCGTCTCGGCGCTGGCGCTGTTCCTGTTCACCACGGTGGCCGGGCGGCTGTGGTGCGGTTTTTCCTGCCCGCAGACGGTCTACACCGAGCTGTTCATGTGGGTGGAGCGCCGTCTGGAGGGCGACCGCAGCGCGCGGCTGCGGCTGGACGGCAGCGGCTGGGGCGCGGAGAAGATCGCACGGCGCGGCGGCAAGCATGCGCTGTGGCTGCTGATTTCGCTGTGGACGGGGCTGACCTTCGTCGGCTACTTCGTGCCCATCCGCAGCCTGCTGCCCGAGGTGCTGGCGCTGACCGGCGCATGGCAGATCTTCTGGGTGCTGTTCTATGCGCTGGCCACCTACGGCAACGCGGGCTTCCTGCGCGAGCAGGTCTGCAAGCACATGTGCCCCTATGCGCGCTTCCAGAGCGCCATGTTCGACAAGGACACCCTGGTCGTCACCTACGACACCGCGCGCGGCGAATCGCGCGGCCCGCGCCACAAGGGGGTGGACTACCGGGCCCAGGGGCTTGGCGACTGCATCGACTGCACGCTGTGCGTGCAGGTCTGCCCGGTGGGCATCGACATACGCGACGGCCTGCAGTACGAATGCATCGGCTGCGGCCTGTGCATCGACGCCTGCAACAGCGTCATGGACCGCATGCATTACCCGCGCGGGCTGATCCGCCTGTCCACGCAGAACGGCGTGGCCCGGGGCTGGCGCCAGAGCGAGCTGGTGCGCCGCATCTTCCGCCCGCGCGTGCTCATCTACGGCACGGCGCTGGTGGCCATCTCCACGGCCATGGTGGCTAGCCTGGCGCTGCGCACGCCGCTCAAGGTGGACGTGGTGCGCGACCGGGGCACGCTGTCGCGCATCGTGGCCGGCGGCCAGATCGAGAACATCTACCGCGTGCAGATCGGCAATGCCACGGAGCAGGACCAGCGCTATGTGCTGACGGCCTCGGGCATCGAGGGCCTGCGCGTGGCTTCGGAGACCGAGGTGGACGTGGGCGCGGCCCAGGACCGCTGGGTCGTGGTGCGGCTGCAGGCGCCCTATGGCGCGGCCGGCCCTGGCTCGCACGGCGTGGAGATCACGGCCACGGCGGTGGGTGACCCGGCGCTTTCCAAGCAGGCGCACAGCACGTTCCTGGTGCCGCGCTGAGGGGCCGGTTGGATGGATTGATTCAGGAGTACAGCGCAGTTGTTGTGCACGATGCCTGGTCCGCTGCAGCGCGGGCTGGCATCGGTTTTGAGGCCCCGGGATTTTCTCCGGGGCCTTTTTTTCATCCTGCCGGCACCGAGGCGGCTTGCAGGGCGGCGACTCCCGGGCGACACGATCTGGTGTAAATGCTCATAGGGAAATCCGCAGACCCCGCTATGGTGGGCGGCTGTTTTCCGTCCCGCGTATGAACCAGAAACCTGCCTCCCCCGACAACGTCTTTTCCGAGTCCAGCGCCTCCGCATCGCTGGCCGCCTCCACCGCCACAACCAGCACCACCGGCAGCAGCCCGGCAGCGGCCACGCCCAAGCCCACGCCCAAGCCCACGCCCAAGCCCACGCCCTTTCGCTCCGCCCTGATCCGCTCCGGCACCATCCGTGCCACCACGCGCAGCTTCCTGCATGCCCTGGGCCAGGACGACGAAGACATAGAGCGCCCGCACATCGGCGTGTTCCACACGGGCGGGGAGATGAGCCCCTGCAACCTCAACCTGCGCGACCAGGCCCAGCATGCCAAGACCGGCATCTATGCCGGGGGCGGTACGCCGCATGAATGCCCGGTGGTGTCGGTCAGCGACGGGCTGACCATGGCGCATTCGGGCATGCGGTTTTCGCTGGTCTCGCGCGAGTTGATCGCCGACAGCGTGGAGGCCTCGGTGCGCGGCCACCAGTGGGATGGCATCTTCGCCATCGGCGCCTGCGACAAGAACCTGCCGGGGCTGATGATGGGCATGGTGCGCTGCAATGTGCCCAGCGTCTTCGTGCATGGCGGCTCGGCCCTGCCGGGGCAGGCGCCCGGCGTGCACGGGCGCGACCTGAACGTGGTCGATACCTACGAGACCATCGGCCAGGTGCTGGCCGGCACCGCCACGGCGCAGGACCTGGAGGCCATGAGCCGCGCCTGCCTGCCCACGGCCGGCGCCTGCGCAGGCCAGTTCACGGCCAACACCATGGGCATGGTGAGCGAGGCGCTGGGCCTGGCGCCCATCGGCTCCAGCATGGTGCCCGCCGTGTTCAGCGAGCGCGCACCGCTGATGCGCCGCGCCGCGCGCCAGCTCATGCAGGCCGTGTGGGCCAGCGCCGAAGGCGGCGGCCCGCTGCCGCGCGACATCATCACGCGCCGGGCGCTGGAGAATGCCTGCGCCGTGGTCAGCGCCACGGGCGGATCGACCAATGCCGCCCTGCACCTGCCGGCCATCGCGCATGAGGCCGGCATCCGCTTCCACCTGGACGACGTGGCCGAGATCTTCGCGCGCACGCCGCTGATCGCCGACCTGCGTCCCGGCGGGCGCTTCCTGGCGCGCGATGTGTACTACATCGGCGGCGCCGGCGTGATCCTGCGCACGCTGATGGAGCAGGGCTTTGTCCACGGCGATGCACTCACCTTCACGGGCCGCACCCTGGCTGAAGAACTGGCCGATGCCGCGCCGCCCGATGGCGAGGTGGTGCGCACGCCCGGCAATCCCATCACGCGCGACGGTGGCCTGACCGTGCTCAAGGGCAACCTCTGCCCCGATGGCGCGTTGCTGAAGACGGCCGGCCTCAAGACCCTGGTGCACCGGGGCCCCGCGCGCGTCTTCGAGTCCGAGGAACAGGCCCAGGCCGCCGTGCAGGCCATGCAGTACGCGGCCGGCGATGTCATCGTCATCCGCAACGAAGGCCCGCGCGGCAGCCCCGGCATGCGCGAGATGCTGGGCATCACCGCGCTGCTGTATGGCCAGGGCATGGGCGACAAGGTGGCCCTGCTGACCGATGGGCGCTTCTCTGGTGCCACGCGCGGCCTGTGCATCGGCTACGCAGGCCCCGAGGCCGCCGACAACGGCCCCATTGCCGCGCTGCGCGACGGCGACCTCATCGCCATCGACGCCCGCGCCGATGCGCGCAGCATCACGGTGGAAATCGGCGAGGCGGAACTGGCCGCACGCCTGGAACAATCGGCCGCCGCGCGCCGCCAGGCCCCGCCGCTGGGCGGCGTGCTGGAAAAATACGCGCTCACCGTGCGCCCGGCCCACCAGGGCGCGGTCACGCATTCGGGCCAGGTGGTCTGGCTGCGCGACGACAGTTGAAGCCGCCGGGCTGGCACGCATTTCCCCGCTGTTCCCCCACTGTTTTTTCCAGAGTTTCAATTTCAACCGGAGACATACGCATGAACATCGACCGCCGCCAATGGCTGGGCACCGCTGGAGCGGGTGCGCTGCTGGCCAGCCTGGGCCAGCAGGCCTGGGCGCAGGCCCAGGGCCCCATCGAGACCCTGAACATCATCACCGGCTTCGCGGCCGGAGGCACCTCGGACGCCATCTGCCGCCGCGTGGGCACCAAGCTGTCGGGCTATGCCAAGACCGCCGTGGTGGAAAACCGCACAGGCGCGGGCGGGCAGATCGCCATCAGCTACGTCAAGGGCCGGCCCGCAGACGGCGCCACCCTGCTGCAGACGCCCACGTCCATGCTGTCCATCTACCCGCACATCTACAAGAAGCTGCCCTATGACCCGGTGGCCGACCTGGCGCCGGTCACCGTGGGCTGCATCTTCGACTTCGGCTTTGCCGTCGGCCCCGCCGTGCCCGCCAGCGTGACCACCGTGCCCGAATTCTTCGCCTGGGCCAAGGCCAACCCCGCAGGCGCCAACTTCGGCTCGCCCGCTCCCGGCTCCACGCCGCACTTCATCGGCGCCCTGCTGGGCCAGCATGCCGGCGTGGACTTCAAGCACGCCGGCTACCGCGGCACCCAGCCCGCGCTGCTGGACATGCTGGGCGGCAACGTCTCCGCCGTCTGCGGCCCCGTGGGCGACATGCTGCAGCACCTGGCCGGCGGCAAGATGCGCATCCTGGGCGTCAGCGGCGCCAAGCGCAGCCGCTTCGCACCCCAGGTGCCCACGCTGGTGGAGCAGGGCTACAAGGACATGGCGCACAGCGAATGGTTCGCCTTCTTCGTGCCCGCCAAGACGCCTGCCGAGACCGTGCAGCGCCTGAACGGCCACATGCGCAAGGCCCTGGCCACGCCCGACGTGGTGGACAGCCTGGCCACCTTCGGCCTGGACGCCCAATCCTCCACCCCCGCAGAACTGGCCGCGCTGCTGCAGTCCGAACTCGCCAAATGGGGCCCCATCGTCAAGCGCGTGGGATTCACAGCAGAGGGCTGAAAAGAACAAAACGGGCCGAGCGAAGCGAAGGCCCGCCCCATGCCCACTCCCCGTATGTCAGCGCAGGTTGCCCGCAGCGAAGCGGAGGGTCGCGGACATTCGGGTTGTACGTGTCAAGGACATGGGTAACAACTCAGCTCACAGACATGGGTAACACTTCAAGCTCACATAGTCCTTCTGGGGTCCTCGCACATCCTCTTCGTTGAAGCAGCCCAGTCGCACCGGCCCCAGATACACATCCCACTGGCCAGCGGCCACCTCCTGCATCCCGATCCACTGCCCCGCCAGCAGGTAGCCGATGTAGACCCGCAGCGCTCGCCAGTAAATCAGGCCGTTGTGGCTGACTCGAACTCGTTCCCAATGCTTCGGGTACTGCAGCTCCGGTAGCTTTGAGGGGTATGGCCTGGCCGAGTCGCTGTAATGCTGGGCCGGCATGCTTTGCTGCAAGGCCTCATGCGGGCGCTGCTGGTTGTAGTGCTCCACAAAGGCATCGAGCTGCATCTGCAATGCCGCTTTGTCCGCCGCAGGCTCTTTGCCCAGGGCATGCTTGAGCGTGCGGTGCATCCGCTCGTGGCGACCGTTTTGCTGTGGCTTGCCCCTCTCGATGCGCTCCGGCCTGATGCCCAGCCTTATCCACCATATCGCCAGGCGTGACAGGCCCGCCACGCCAGTAGTCGCGAATGGCGGACCGTTGTCACTGCGTATGCGCTCGGGCAGTCCGTATTGCCGAAACACCTGTTCGAAGCTGCGTTTGGCATCCTCGTAGTTGGGGCTGTCGTAGACGTGCACGGCCAGCAAATAGCGGCTGGCGTGGTCCATGATGGTCAATGGATAGCACCAGTGACCATCGGCTGTCTTGAACTGGCCTTTGTAGTCTGCACTCCACACCCCATTGGGCTGCTTGCTCGTTCGCAAGGGCTGGGCCGTAGGCACCGAGCGTCTGCGTACACGCCTGCTGCAAACAAGCCCCTCAGCCTTCAGCACGTTGTAGATGGTGGTTTTGCTGGGTGTCTCCTGTGGGCCCCAACGCTGCAGGAGCAAAGCGTGCAGCTTCTTGGGCCCCATCTGTGACCTTTGCTGCGTGCGCAGCTCAATGATGGCCCGGCGCTGTGCATAGCTGATCGCCTGATTGTTCCCGTGGGGCCTGCGACTGCGTTCTTGCAATCCATCCATGCCCAGTTGGCGGTAACGCTCAACCCACTTGTAGGCCGTCTTGCGGCTGATGCCGTAGCGCCTGCACAGCTCGCTCAGCGGCGCACCACCGCGCAGGTGGTCGGCTATGAAGAGCAGTTTCTCGTCCATGGGTGCGCACTCCTTCCAGGGCATGGTGATCGCTCCTTGGCTGCTGTTGGCTCCAGCTGCCAAGCTTGGATCTGTTACCCATGTCCTTGTACTGATGTGTCACCTATGAGTGTGAGTCGTACCGGTCGCCTTCTTTGATCTGACCTTTCTTGGCGAATCAAGAAAGGGCAGTCGGCTGCCGGGCCGAGACCCGGGCTCAGAAAAATACCACCCGGCAGGGTCAAAAACAGACCCACGTAAACCAAAGCATCAGAACGGCAACGTCCCCTGCACATACAACGTCCGAGGCATCCCCACATACTTGCCCCCGTTGTTATCCGTAGACCGCGTGTAGTACCTGCGATCGAACAGATTCTTGACCCCCACAGCCACCCGCAGATTGCTCAGCGACTTGCCAAAGTCATAGCCCGCACGCAGGCCCACGGTCGCAAACCCGGGAATATCGCCCAGCCGCCCCGCAGCATCTTCCTGCGTCACATACTGCGTGCCCGACCCCGGAGAGCGCTGCTTCGATTGCGCGGCCAGGTCGGCATTCAGCGTCCACTGCCCCAGCGCATAGCGCGCCCACAGCTGGCCCGTGTGGCGCGAGTACAGCGGCAGGTCGCGCCCCGCGAAATCGCCAGCGCGCGAGACGGCCTCGGTGTAGGTATAGGACACACCCGCCGTCAGCCCCTTGAGCGCGGCATTCCACTGGCCCAGGTCGTAGCGCAGCGAGGACTCGATGCCTCGGTGGCGCGTGGCGCCCAGGTCGGTCCAGATGCCGTCCACGCCCACGCGGGTCAGCAGCAGTTCCTTGTCGAAGTCGATGTTGAACAGCGTCAGCTCGGCGTTCAGCGCCGGGCTGTTGTAGTGCGTGCCCACCTCATAGGTCTTGGCCGATTCGGGATGCAGGCCGCGCTCGGTCTGGGCCAGCTGTGCGTACTGCTGCGGGCCGAAGGACTTGCCCGCGTTGGCGAACAGCGACCACTGCGCATTCATGCGGTAGAGCACGGACAGTGTGGGCAGGAACTCGCTTGCATCGGCCTTGGGGAACAGCTGGCTGGTGACGGTGCTGCCATCGGCGCCCAGGTTGCTGACGTTGTTGAAGGAGTTGATGCGTTCGTAGCGCACGCCAGGGGTGATGGTCCAGTTGCCGATGTCGATGCGGTCATCGATGTAGAAGGCATGGGCCGTGGTGCCGCCCTGGCTGGTCTGGTAGGGCGTGATCGGCAGGGCCATCGCGTTGGCCATGGTGGCGGGGTTGTAGTAGGCCGTGCGCAGCGCGACCTCGGAACTGCTTTCCTTGAGGTAGCGGTAGCCCACGCTGACTTCCTGCACCACGGAGCCGGTCTCGAACAGGCGCGAGTAGCGCGGCTCGATGCCGAAGTAGTGGTAGCTGCGCGGCGCGGCCGTCAGGCGGCGCTGGTTGGCGTTGTCCTGCTCGATGTAGCTGCCGCGGAACGAGTCCACGTAGTAGCCAAGCACCTCGAAGTTGTTGCGCCCGTCCTTGTGGTTGTACTTGAACGAGGCATCGGTGCGGCGGCCGTCGAAGCTGTCGTAGGAGCGCGTGGACTGGAACGGGTCGGCCGCGTACTGCGCCGTGGTCAGGCCGCCGGGCATGCGGCCCGAGCCCTCGAAGTGGTGCAGCGAGACGGCGATGTCGTCCTGGGCCGAGATGCGGTAGGCGCCCTTGAGCAGGATGTCGTCGATATCGGTCTTGTCATTGCCTGCGCGCCAGCCGTCGCCATGCGTGCCCGAGTACAGCAGGGCCAGGCCCAGGCCGGATTCGTTGGTGCCGCCCACGAACAGGCTGGGCGTGGTCTTGGCATTGCCGCCGTGGCTGTAGATCTCGGTGCCCACCGAGGCCTCGGCCGCGAAGGTCTTGGGAATGGCGCGCGTGACGAAGTTGATGATGCCTCCCACGTTCTGGGGGCCGTAGCGCACCGAGCCCGCGCCGCGGATCACGTCCACCGACTCCAGGTTGCCCAGCGACACGGGCGCCAGCGACAGCTGGGGCTGGCCGTAGGGCGCGTAGGAGACGGGCACGCCGTCCATCAGCACATACGAGCGCGGCGACAGGCGCGCCGTCAGGCCGCGCACGCCGATGTTCAGCGACACGTCGCTGCCGCCCGTGCCGTTGCTGTCCTGCACCTGCACGCCGGGCACCAGGCGCAGCACGTCGCGCAGGCTGGAGGATCCGGTTTCCTCGATGCGCGCCCGTTCGACGATGGTGCGCGCGCCGGCATGGTCCAGCACCTTTTCCTCGGTGGGGTTGTCCAGCCAGTTGCCCGTGACGGTGATGGCGGACAGGCCGGCCTCGGGTGCGGTGGTGGTGGGGGATGGCGCCTGTGCCGACGCCTGCAGCGACAGCAGGGCGGCGGCGACAGCGGCCGCGCAGCGTGTGAGCGTGGCGCAGTGATTGCTGGAAACCATGGAAAACTTCCTTTGTGCCTCTGGGATTGGTGCAGCGCTGAAGGGTCGGCTGGCAGGCTGCAGGACGCGTGGCGGCGGGCGAGGCGGAAGCAGGAGACAAGGACCGGTCAGCATGCATGGCGGCGATGCCGGTTCGGGGTGCGAGTCTAAATGAGAATCATCCAGCTCGGCACCAGGCTGACAGCAGCTGTGCCGGGCCGCGTTGCCCGGGCGCTACAGCGCAGCAGGTGCTGCCAGCGCAGCGGGCGCTTACCTTGCTGCTTTTGCTGTTGGACGGGGCTGCATTGCGCGGGCCAGCTCGCCCAGCGTGGCCAGGGCCTGCCCGGTCTCGTCGCTCCAGTCATGGCCGTAGTTCAGCCGCAGGCAGTGGCCGAAGGCCTGCGAGGCCGAGAAGATCGGCCCCGGCGCCACGCTGATGCCGCGCGCCAGCGCCGCGCGGTGCAGGGCCAGCGCATTGCAGTACGGCGGCAGCTCTATCCACATGAAGTAGCCGCCCTCGGGCCGCGTGGCCCGCGTGCCTTGTGGAAAGTGGCGGGCAATGGCCGATGCCATGTGGTCCCGCTGCAGGGCCAGGCTCTGGCGCAGGCGGCGCAGGTGGCGGTCGGCGCCGCCGCTTTCCAGGTAGTCGGCCAGCGCCTGCTGGGTGGGTGCATTTGTGGCCAGCGTGGTGGTGAGCTTTTGCCGGGCCACGGCGCGCGTGAAGCGCCCCGGCGCGGCCCAGCCCGTGCGCCAGCCCGGCGCCAGCCATTTGGAGAACGAGCTGCAGTGCAGCACCCAGCCTTCGGTGTCGAAGGTCTTGGCCGGCGGCGGGCGGCGCTCACCGAAGTACAGCTCGCCGTACACGTCGTCTTCGATCAGCGGCACGCGGTGGCGCGTGACCAGCTCCACCAGTGCGCGTTTGCGCGCCTCTGGCATGAGGCTGCCCAGCGGGTTCTGAAAGCAGGTCATCAGCCAGATGGCCTGGGGCCTGTGGCGCTGCAGTGCTGCCTCCAGCGCGTTCAGGTCCATGCCCTCGCCCGGATGGGTGGGCACCTCGATGGCCGACAGGCCCATGCGCTCCAGCGCCTGCAGCGCGCCATAGAAGCAGGGCGATTCGATGACCACGGCGCCGCCGGGCCGCGTGACGGCGGCCAGGCACAGGTTCAGGGCCTCCAGTGCGCCGTTGGTGATGACCAGATCGGCCGGCGTCAGCGCCAGGCCGTCGGCCAGGTAGCGGCGTGCGATCTGGCGGCGCAGCGCCAGGCTTCCGGGCGTGAGGTCGTCGATGGCGCTGCGCGGGTCGGCCTCGCGCGCGGCATGCGCCAGGCACTGGCCCAGGCGGCGCAGGGGGAACAGGCCCGGCGAGGGAAAGGCCGAGCCCAGGGGCACGACATCGCGGTCCATGGCCGACTCCAGCACCTCGAACACGCGCTCGCTCACATCGACCACCGCAAAGCTGTCGCCCTCTGGCGAAGACGGCTCGGTGGGCTCGGGCGGCGCGCTGCGCGGGCGCTGGGCCACGAAGTAGCCCGATCGCTCGCGCGCGCGCACCAGGCCGCGCGCCTCCAGCAGGTAGTAGGCCTGGAACACCGTGGAGGCGCTGACGCCGCGCCGCTCGCTGGTCTGGCGCACCGAGGGCAGCTTGTCACCTGGGCACAGAACGCCTGCGGTGATGGATGCCTCGATATCGTCGGCCAGCTCCTGGTAGCGCGTCATGGCGGCGTGCGTGTTTGGGTGCGGGCGCCGCTTCAGCCTTGCTCGGCCAGCAGTTCCTGCAGCGCCTTGATCTGCTGGCGCAGGCGCTCGTTCTCGGCTTCGAGTTCGTTCACACGCTGCTGCAGCTCCTCGGGCGAGGCGGTCACGGCCGCGCCTTCGCCGTCGGCCGCTTCGGCTTCGGGCTTGGCGGCCTTGGGCTTTTTCTTGGCATCGCGCACGCGCTTGGCGGCCTGCTTGAGTTCGTCGGCGCCTGCGGCGGCCACGGCCTGCTGCTCGTCCACGGGCAGGCTGGCGACCACGGCGGCGGTGCTCAGCGAGATGTCGCCCGAGCGCACGGCGGCCACCACTTCGGGCGCGGCCTTTTGCTGGATGGTCTCGATCAGCTTGACCTGGCTGCTGGACAGGCGGGCCACGCGGGCCAGGGCCTCGCGCGTGTCCAGGGCCTCGTCGGGCACCTTGGCCACGCTGGCCAGGGCGGCGGCGACCACGGGGTCGGTCTCGCCTTCCCAGGGGGCTTCACCCTCGGCCTGGGGCGCATCGGCCTTGGCGGCCATCACGGCGGCGGCGGCGGCCGAGCGGCGCGTGGCAATGATCTCGCGCTTGCGCAGCGCCAGCACGCCGCGCTGGAAGTCGGACACGCTGCGGCGGCCCAGGTGCTGGTCGATCATCCACAGGTGCACGTCGTCCATGTTCTTGAACTGCGTGGCCTGCACGGTGTTGAAGGGCAGGCCGTGCTTTTGGCAGATGGCGTAGCGGTTGTGGCCGTCGATGAGCAGGTCGTTCCAGAGCACGAGCGCGTCGCGGCAGCCTTCGGCCACGATGCTGCGCTCCAGCGCGTCGAGTTCATCGGGGGTCAGCGGGTCGATGTAGGCCTTGAGTTCTTCGTTGACGACGATGTCCATGGCAGTGCAGAAATGAGGAATGAAAGGAACGGCGGCCGCTCCGGGCCATTGCAGCAATGGCCCTGGACAGCCGCCAGGAAAAAATCACGGGCAAGGAGGGCAGGGCGGCCTGCGCCCCGGCTTCACAGCAGGCGCGAGATCAGCGCACCCTCGGCCGGCGCATCCAGCGGAATGCGCACGCGGATCGGGTTGCCCTGGGCGACCTGCACCGGTTCGCCGTCGAGGTTGAACATCTTCTCCAGCAGCACCTGGCGGTTGCCCTGCGGGTGGATGATCTCCAGCGTATCGCCCACCGAGAAGCGGTTCTTGGTCTCCACCTCGGCCATGCCGTCGGCATAGCTGCGCACCTCGCCCACGAAGTGGCTGCGCTGCAGCACCGAGTGGCCGGTCTCGTAGTTCTGGTAGTCCTGCGAGGGACGGCGCTCCAGCAGGCCGCCCGTGTAGCCGCGGTTGGCCAGGCCTTCGAGCTCGGTGATCAGGTGCGGGTTGAAGGGGCGACCAGCCACGGCATCGTCGATGGCGCGGCGGTAGACCTGGGCCGTGCGGGCCACGTAGTACAGGCTCTTGGTGCGGCCCTCGATCTTGAGCGAGTCCACGCCGATCTTCACCAGGCGCTCCACATGCTCCACGGCGCGCAGGTCCTTGGAGTTCATGATGTAGGTGCCGTGCTCGTCTTCCATGATGGGCATCAGCTCGCCGGGGCGGCCCTTTTCCTCCAGCAGGTAGACCTGCTCGGCCTTGGGGTGGCGCGCGCCGTCGCCGCAGGTGCTGGTGAACTGGCTGTCGGCCTCCTCGCGGGCCTTCTCGAAGCTGAAGTCCTGCTCCATGGTCTGGGCCAGGGCCTCGCCGGTATTGGGATCCACGGCCGCGTCATGCGTCTTGTAGTCCCAGCGGCAGGCATTGGTGCAGGTGCCCTGGTTGGGATCGCGCCGGTTGAAGTAGCCCGACAGCAGGCAGCGGCCCGAGTAGGCGATGCACAGCGCGCCGTGCACGAAGACCTCGATCTCCATGTCCGGGCATTCCTGGCGGATCTTCTCGATCTCGTCCAGCGACAGCTCGCGCGACAGGATGATGCGCGAGACGCCGGCCTTCTGCCAGAACTTCACCGTGGCCCAGTTGGTGGTGTTGGCCTGCACCGAGAGATGGACCTCGGTCTCGGGCCACTTTTCCTTGACCATCATGATCAGGCCGGGGTCGGCCATGATCAGCGCGTCGGGCTTGCACTCGATCACGGGCTCGATGTCGCGGATATAGGTGCGCACCTTGTCGTTGTGGGCGATCAGGTTGCTGGTGACGAAGAATTTCTTGCCCCGCGCATGCGCCTCGGAGATGCCCTGGGCGATCTGTTCGAGGCGGAATTCGTTGTTGCGTGCGCGCAGGCTGTAGCGGGGTTGCCCGGCGTAGATGGCGTCGGCGCCAAAGTCGTAGGCCGCACGCATCTTGTCGAGCGAGCCGGCCGGCAGCAGCAGTTCGGGGGCTTTGAGGGTCATGATCCCCGTATTGTCCCGCATCGCGCTTTCCAACACGGTTCGCTATGGCTCCGCCAGGCCCAGTCCCTTCAGATGCACCAGCAACTGCCTTGCATGGGCGGGCAACTGGTCTTCCCGGGCCGTGCACAGCAGCAGCTGGCGCCGGGCCCAGGCATCGCTCAAGGGCACGGCGCGGGCGCCGCTGGCCGGGGCCAGGCGCTGCGCGGCGGCGGCGGGCATGACGGCCACGCCCACGCCCTGGCCCACCAGCTGGCAGATGCTGTCCAGGTGCTGCAGCTGGGCGCGCCAGCGCAACTGCCCTCCCGACGGCCCTTCCAGCAAGGCAGCCTGCTGGCGCACCAGCACCTGCAGGGCGGCATCGTGCGGCAGGCCTACCCAGTCTTCGGTCAGCAGGTCCTGCAAGGCCAGCCGCTTGCGCCGGGCCAGGCGGTGGGCGCGCGGCAGCACGGCCACCAGCGGGTCGGGGCGCCAGGGCGTGGCCTGCAGGCCGCGCAGGTCCTGGGCATCGCTGGCCACGCCGATGTCGCACAGGCCCTGGCGCAGCCGGTCCAGCACTTCGGCGCTGCGGCATTCCTGCAGCTCCAGCGCCACGCGCGGATGCCCGCGCAGGAATCCGGCCACGGCCAGCGGCAGGTGCTCGCTCACGGCCGAGGTGTTGCCGCATACGCGCACATGCCCGGCCAGGCCCGCGCCGTACTCGGCCATGTCGCCGCGCAGGCGTTGCATCCGTGCCAGAACGTCACGCGCATGCTGGCCCAGCGTGTGGCCGGCCGCCGTGGGCCGCACGCCGCGCGCCTGGCGCGCGAGCAGGGCGCAGCCCAGTTGCGCCTCCATGCCGCGCACGCGCTCGCTGGCCGAGGCCAGCGTCATGTGCGCCCGCCCGGCCGCCGCCGTAAGCGTGCCGCAGTCGAGGATATGGACGAACAGCTGCAGGTCGGTGAGGTCGAATCGCATGGACTGTGGTGCTGAAGGATCAGGCCATGCCTGAGCCTTGGTTTGAAGATTCCCGATTGTGATCCCTGCGGTGGTGGGCGAGCATGGCGCCATGAGGTTCAGGAAAGGCCTGAGCTAAGTCAGTGAAAGTTCAGGGTGGCCGTGATGTGGGATGCGTGGTGGGTGCTGGCGGCGGCGGTGGCCGTGTTCGGGCTGGCCGGTGTCGTCAAGGGAGTGGTGGGCCTGGGCCTGCCCACGGTGTCCATGGCGCTGCTGGCGCTGTTCATGCCGGCCGGGCAGGCGGCGGCCTGGCTGCTGCTGCCGTCCCTGGTGACCAATGTGGTGCAGATGCGGCCCATGCCATCGCTGCGGCCTTTGCTGCGGCGCCTGGGCTGGATGCAGCTTGGCATTGTCGCGGGCACGGTGGGCGGCATGCTGTGGTGGGGCCCGGTGGGCGAGGCCGCCGTGGCGCGCACGGCGCTGGGCGTGGCCCTGGTTATCTATGCCCTGTGGGGCCTTTGGGGGCCGGGCCTGCAGTTGCCGCAGAGGCATCAGGCCTGGCTGGGCCTGTTGTGTGGTCTGTTGACGGGCGGGATCACGGCGCTGACCGGCGTGTTCGTGGTGCCGGCCGTGGCCTTTTTGCAATCGCTGGCGCTGGGCCGGCAGGCGCTGATGCAGGCCATGGGCCTGTGCTTCACGGTGTCCACGCTGGCGCTGGGCGCGGGCATGGCGCTGGCGCAGGGGCCGGGCCATGCCGCTTCGTCCTGGACGGGCTGGGGGGCCACGGCCCTGGTTTCCGCACTGATGCTGCTGCCCGCCCTGGCCGGCATGGCCTGGGGCGAGCGGCTGCGCCAGTCGCTGTCGCCCCAGGTTTTCAAGCGCGTGCTGATGCTGGGCCTGCTGGCCCTGGGCATCTACATGTGCGCCAGGGGCTAGTCCCGGGCGTTCAGGCGCGGAACACCTTCACCGGGCTGCCGCGCTCCACCTCCCAGTGCTGCTGGCTGCGCGTGCGCCGGGCCTGGCCCTCGCCCTGCGCGTTGAGGCGCGCCAGCTTCAGGGCCAGCAGCTCGCGCGCCAGCCGCTTGTTGGCGTGCTGGCTGCGCTCGCTCATGACCTTCACCGAGATCCCGCTGGGCACATGCAGGGCATGGACGGCGGAGTCCGTGGTGTTGACATGCTGGCCGCCCTTGCCCGAGGCCTTGCAGGCCTGGAAGACGATTTCGCCGTCTGCCGGCAACTGCCGGGGCGGCTCGCACTTCTGCACGGCAACAAACCAGTTCCTGCGCGGGTGGTGGGGCCGCAGGGGGCTGTCGAAGACCCACTGGATGGTGCCCAGCCAGGCGCCCAGCGTGCCGTGAAGCAGGCCCGTGTCGCCCTCGCAGCGCAGCAGCACGGACTTGTAGCCGGCCGGCGTGGGCGTTTCCTCCAGCACGTCCACGGCGATGCCGCTGGCGGCGCAGTCGCGCAGCAGCTCGCGCAGGGTCAGGCGCACGGCATGCTCGCACTCGGCAGGGCCGTGGGATGCGGTCAGCTGGATCAGCAGCATTGCATGGCTCCCTTCTTGTAGGTCAGCAGGGGGCGCAGCCGCGCCACCAGTTGCACCAGACCGGCTTCCTGCAGGCTGGCGACCACGGAGTCCACGTCCTTGTAGGCCTGGGGGGCCTCCTCGTAGACCAGTTCGCGGTCGGCGCAGACCACGGCGCTGCCGAATTTTGTGCGCAGCAGTTCGTCCAGCGTGAAGCGCGGGCGCAGGCGGCCCATGCAATCGGTGCGTGCCCACTTGCGGCCTGCGCCGTGTGCCAGCGAGTGCAGTGCCTCGTCACGCCCGGCCACGGGCCGCACGAGGTAGCTGTAGTCGCCGCGCGAACCCGGGATCACCACCAGACCCTGGTCGGCCGGCGTGGCGCCCTTGCGGTGCAAAAAGCCATCCTCGCCGCGCCAGTGGTGGGCGATCACGTGGTTGTGGGTGATGTCCAGCAGGGCCTGGCCGCGCGTGCGCAGGGCGCGCAGCAGGCGTGCCGCAATGCTGGCGCGGTTGAGCTGGGCAAAGGCGATGGCGGCCGCGTGCTGGCGCAGGTACTGCGTGGCGGCATTGCTGCTGGCGGCCAGGCCGTCGTGGCTGAAGGCCTCCACATGGGCGCGCAGGATGGCGCCGCCCAGCCCGCGCGAGCCGCTGTGCACCATGAGGTGCACGCGTTTCCTGTCGAGCGCGCCGTCCTCGTACAGCGTGTCCACCACCTGCAGTTCGGCAAAGTGGTTGCCGCCGCCAATGGTGCCCAGGCTGTCCTGCAGATACGCCAGGTCGGCCACGCCGCTGGCCTGGGCGATGTGCTCCAGCCGCTGCATGTCCACGGCGTCCAGCAGTTCCTGGGGCAGGGGGCCGTCGATGTTGCCCACCGCCTTTTCCAGCTTGGGGGCCGAGGTCTTGTGCGCTGCCAGCTCCGTGCTGTACAGCGACATGCCGCAGCCGATGTCGCCGCCGACCAGGGCCGGGTAGAAGCGGCCCACGGAAAAGAAGGCCGCCCCTACCGGGTAGCCCCGGCCCGGGTGCAGGTCGGGCAGGCCCACGGCTGCGCGCATGCCGGCCAGGTTGCGGGCCGTTGTTTGAAGTTGTTGGATGGCGGCGTCTTCAATCCAGACGCCGCGGTTGGCGAACACCTCAATGTAGGTGTCCGAAAGGGAATTGCCCATGAATGGCTTTCGATCGAGTGCTTGGGGCACATTCCGGCAGATGCGGAATGCGCAATGGGCAGTCGCCGCAAGCTCGATGGACAGGCATCAGGAAAAGCGCACGCGCAGCCGAAAGCCGGGCCTCAGGGGGCCGGGAATCAGGTCTGCAGCGTGGCCTGGAGGCGCTAGGGCTTCAAGCGTGCACGACTGCAAAGGGACGTGTCGAATGGGACATGGGTTCTCTCCTTTGCGATGGTGGACGGGTGCCGCGAATGCGGCAAAGACGGGGATGCTAGGGGCAAGCGGCCGGTGCCGCAAGCGAAGTCGCAGGCGCGTGGCGGATTGCATACAAAGCAAGATGGAAAAAGCCCCGCAGGCAGGTACCGGCGGGGCTTTTTGATGAAGGGCCTGTGCCCGTTCAGTCCTGCGGACGGAATCCGATGACCAGGTCCGAAGGCACGCGGCCATCGATGTCGCGCGGCAGCGTCTCGGTCTTTTGCAGCGCGCGGATGACGGCGTCGTCCCAGGCCTTGTTGCCGCTGGACTTGGCAATGGTGGCGCCGGTGATGGTGCCATCGGGCGCGGTGCGCACGCGCACCTCGGCCCGCGGGTTGCCGCTGATGGCGTCCGGGTAGACGATGTTGGGCTTGACGCGTGCAGCCACCTTGGCGCCATAGCCGGCCGAGGGGCCTGCGGCCGAGCTGCCCGAGCCACCGCTCTTGCTGCCACCGGCGCCTTCGCCGGCCGAGCCGCCGCTGCCGGCCAGACCCTGCATGCGGCGGATGTTCTCCAGGCGACGTGCCTCGGCTTCCTTGGCCTCGCGGGCTTCCTTGGCGGCCTGTTCCTTCTTGCGCTTGTCCTCGGCGGCCTTCTTCTCGGCTTCGGCCTTGGCGGCCTTTTCCTTGTCGGCCTTCTCGGCTTTCTCGCGCTCGGCCTTGTCCCTGGCGGCTTTTTCCTTGTCCGCCTTTTCCTTTTCGGCCTTGTCCTTCTTTTGCTGCTCCAGGCGGTCCTTGCGGTCCTGCTCGGCCTTGTCCTTTTTCTGCTGCTCGAGCTTGTCGCGGCGGTCCTTCTCGGCTTTTTCCGCCTTCTCGCGCTCGGCCTTGTCCTTGGCCGCCTTGTCGGCCTTTTCCTTGTCCAGGCGCTCCTGGCGTTCCTTCTCGCGCTGCTCACGGGCGGCCTGTTCGGCGCGCTCCTTCTTTTGCTGCTCGATCTTGCGCTTCTTCTCCAGCGCGATCTCGGCCTCGTGGTCGTCGTCCACGGCCTGCGGCTTGGGAGGTGGGGGCGGTGCAATCACGGGCGCAGGCGGCGGCGGTGGCGGCTGGGGAACAGGCTCGGGTGCAGGTGGCGGCGGTGGCGCAGGCACGGGCAGGGCGGGAGCGGGTGCGGCCGTGGACCAGAACTCGGCCTCGACCATGGGCTCGTCGGCCTGCTTCGGGGGGCGCACGGTCCACAGCATGGCGGCCACGAGCAGCCCGTGCGCTGCCGCGGCCAGGGCCCACGAGCGCGTGCGGCCGCGCGTGCGCGGCGGTGCGAACTGGTCGTGGTCTTGCAGGTTGGGCATGGGATCGAAGGCGGGCGGCGCTGCTTACTGGGAGGACTTGACGCCGAAGGCCACGCGCTTGACGCCGGCCGACTGCAGGGCCGACATGGCGGCCATCACGGTCTCGAAGGGCAGCTTCTTGTCCGCCGAAATCAGCACGGCGCTGTCGTCGCTTTGCTGGTCCTGCCAGCTCCTGGCGGCTGCGCCCAGCTCCTTGAGCGTGACGGTCTTGTCGGTGCTGCCGGCCTTGATGCGGATGCCGCCGTCCTTGTCGATCATCACGTCGGCGCGCTTCGGGGGCGTGCGCGCGGCCTTGCCGGCGCTGGGCACGTTGATGGAGCCCGGCGTGAGCATGGGGGCCGTCACCATGAAGATGATGAGCAGCACCAGCATCACGTCGATGAAGGGCACCATGTTGATCTCGTTGACGGTGCGGCGGCTGCGGCCGCCGCGCGAGGCTACTGCGGGCATGTGCTCACTCCTTGCTGGCTTTGAGCGACTTCAATGGCCGGACGGGGTGCTGGAGCCGGTCGCACCCACGTTGCGCTGCAGGATGTTGGAGAACTCTTCGATGAAGGTTTCCTGCTGGCTGGCCACGCGGTCGATCTGGTGGGCATAGCGGTTGTATGCCGTGACGGCCGGGATGGCGGCGAACAGGCCCATGGCCGTGGCCACCAGCGCCTCGGCAATGCCGGGGGCCACGGTGGCCAGCGTGATCTGCTCCATGTTGGCAAAGCCGGTGAAGGCGTGCATCACGCCCCAGACCGTGCCGAACAGGCCGATGTAGGGAGAGACCGAGCCCACGGTGCCCAGGAAGGACAGGCCCGACTCGACCTCGTCCATCTCGCGCTGGAAGCTGGCGCGCATGGCGCGGCGGGTGCCGTCCATCAACTGGTTCACATCGGCGATGCGGCGCTCGCGCAGCTTCTGGTACTCGCGCATGCCGCTGGCGAAGATGCGTTCCATGGGGCCGCCCTGCTTGGCGTGGTGGGCCGCCGAGGCGTAGAGATCGTTGAGGCTGGTGCCCGACCAGAAGTCCTGCTCGAAGCCGTCGTTGAGCGAGCGCACGCGCTTCAAGGTCTGCGACTTGCGGAAGATGGTGGCCCAGCTGGCCACCGAGGCGCCCACGAGGATCAGCATGACCAGCTGCACGACCCAGCTGGCCTGCAGCACGAGGCTGAGTATGGACATGTCATGGGAGTTCATGTGAGTTGCTCCAGGATGCGGTTCGGAATTCTTGCGGGGCGCATGGTCGAGCCATCCACCCATCCAATGCGGATCGTGCCTTCGCACAACAGGGGCGGCGGCGCATTGCCATCGCCGGCGGATGCCAGCAGCGCCTGCTGCCGTATTGTCAGCGAAGCGCGCCCGCTGCTTTGCAGCTCGGCGGTAACAAGGAGTTGGTCATCGAGCCGGGCCGCCCGCAGGTATTGCAGCTGGGCCTGGGTTACGACAAACATGCCGCCCGTTTGTTCCCGCAACTGCTGCTGGCCTATGCCCAGGGCGCGCAGCCACTCGGTGCGGGCACGCTCGAAGAACTTCAGATAGTTGGCGTAGAACACGATGCCGCCGGCATCGGTGTCCTCCCAGTAGACGCGGATGGGAAATTCGAAGGCCATGTGTGGCGGGCCTCAGGCCAGCAGGCGCTGCAGGCGGCGCACGGCCTCCTGCAGCTGTTCCATGGAGTTGGCCGTGGAAAAGCGCACGAAGTCGGCGGTCTCGAACGTGCCGAAGTCGCGGCCCGGCGTGATGGCCAGGTGGGCGCGCTCCATGACGGCGTAGGCAAAGTCCCAGCTGCCCTGGACGCCAAGCTTGGCGGCAGCGGCTCGGCAGTCGGCCCAGGCGTAGAAGGCGCCGTCGGGCTGCACGGGCACGGGCAGGCCCAGGGCCTCGAGCGCAGGGATGAAGAAGTCGCGCCGGGCCTTGAATTCGGCGCGGCGGCGCTCGTACTCGGCAATGGACTCGGGCTCGAAGCAGGCCAGGGCGGCGCGCTGCGAGACGGTGCTGGCGCAGATGAAGAGGTTCTGCGCCACGCGCTCGACCACGGGCACCATGGCCTCGGGCACCACCATCCAGCCCAGGCGCCAGCCCGTCATGTTGAAGTACTTGCTGAAGCTGTTGATGCTGATCACGTCCTCTCCCAGCGCCAGCGCGGTCTGGCCGAAGGCGTCGTCATGCGACAGGCCCAGGTAGATCTCGTCGATGATGGTCAGCCCGCCCCGGGCGCGCACCACGTCGAGGATGCGGCGCAGCTCGGCCGGCGCAATCGAGGTGCCGGTGGGATTGGAGGGCGAGGCCAGCAGCACGCCGCGCGTGTGCTCGGTCCAGGCAGCCTCGACCTTGTCGGCGCTCAACTGGTAGCGTTCGGCCGCCGTGGTCGGCACCATCACGGCCCGGCCTTCGGCTGCGCTCACGAAGTGGCGGTTGCAGGGATAGCTGGGGTCGGGCATGAGGATTTCGTCGCCCGCGTCGATGGTGGCCAGGCAGGCCAGCTGCAGCGCGGCCGAGGCGCCGGCCGTGACCACGATGCGCCGCGCCGGCACATCCACGCCGAAGCGCTGCGCATACCAGTGGCTGATGCGCTCGCGCAGCTGGGGCAGGCCCAGGGCCGGCGTGTATTGCGTGGCGCCGTCCTGCACGGCGCGCGCTGCGGCCTCCTGCACCAGCGGGGGGGCGGTGAAGTCGGGCTCGCCGATGTTCAGGAAGATCATCGGCGTGTCGCTGTCCGCGCAGCCGCGCGCCATCTCCTGCGCCGCCTTGGCGATCTCCATCACGTAAAAGGGCTCAATGCGGTCGGCGCGGGTCGAAAACTTCATGACGGGTGAAATCCTGGAAGAGGCGCCCGCGCCCGGCAGGCGCGGGCGGGCCGTGGATGGCCGGATGCGGCGGGGCCTGTGCCCCGAAGACCCGAGGCGCGGCGTCAGCCGGCGGCCTGGTCGGCAGCGTCGTCTGCTGCTGCTGCGTCCGTGGCGGCATCTGCTACCGCGTCGGTGGCCGTGTCTGCCTTGGCGGCGGGCTGCGCGGGCGCGGAGCCCTTGCCCGCACGGTCATGCTCGACTTCGGCCGCGCGCAGCGTGGGCGCCAGGCCGTTGAGCACGGCGTTCACGTATTTGTGGCCGTCGGTGCCGCCGAATTCCTTGGCCAGCTCGATGCACTCGTTGAGCACCACGCGCCAGGGCACGTCGGGGCAGTGCTGGAATTCATACACGCCGATCCACATGCTGGCGTGCTCGATGGGCGAGATCTCGGCCATGGTGCGGTCCAGCTTGGGGGCGATCAGCGCGTCCAGATCCACCTGGGAGTTGATGCAGCCGCGCAGCAGCGCGTCGTAGTGCACCGAGTCGGCCTTGTGAAAGCCGGACAGGTCGCGCGTGAAGCGGTCGATGGCCTCCACGTCGTTGCCGCCCACCAGGTGCTGGTACAGCGCCTGCAGCGCGAATTCACGCGCGCGGCTGCGGTTGGACTTGGAGGCGGCCTTGCGCGCGCCGGTGCTGGTCAGGCCGCCGCGGCTTTGGCGGGGAGGGCGGCCCGAGGCCGGTGTGGATTGTTCGTCGCTCATGTTCGGGCTATGGTTTGGAGCAGGTTGGCCATCTCCACGGCGACCCGGGCCGCGTCGCGTCCCTTTTCGGTCTGGCGCGCGATGGCCTGCTCCGTGTTCTCGGTGGTGATGATCGCGTTGGCGATCGGCAGCTGGTAGTCCAGGGCCAGGCGCGTGACACCCGCGCCCGATTCGTTGGCCACCAGCTCGAAGTGGTATGTCTCCCCACGGATGATGCAGCCCAGCGCCACCAGGGCGTCGTACCGGTCGGACTCGGCCATCGCCTGCAGCGCCACGGGCACTTCCAGGGCGCCGGGCACGGTGACGTGGTCGATGTTTCCGGCCTGCACGCCCAGGGCCAGCAGCTCTTCGCGGCAGGCCTGGGTCAGGCTGTTGGTGATGCTTTCATTGAAGCGGGCCTGGACGATGCCGACGCGCAGCTGCGCGCCGTCGAGGTTCTGGGCCTGGCCCTTTTCTGCGTTCAACATTTCTTATTCCTTGGGGATGTAGCCGCTGATTTCGAGGCCGTAGCCGGCCATGCTGGGCAGGCGGCGCGGCTGGCCCATGAGCTGCATGCGCTGCACGCCGCATTCGCGCAGGATCTGCGCGCCCACGCCATAGGTGCGCAGGTCCATGCGGCCGCGCTCGGGGGCCTGGGCGGCACGGGCGCTGCCGTCGAACTGGGCCATCAGCTGGTCGCCGGTCTCGCCGCAGTTGAGCAGCACGGCCACGCCGTGGCCCTGGCGGGCGATGTATTCGAGGCTGGAGTCCAGGCTCCAGGAGTGCAGGGTGCGGCCGGTCTCCAGCGCGTCCAGCACGGACAGCGGCTCATGCACGCGCACGGGCACGGGGGTGTCGGCCTCCCACTGGCCCTTGACCAGGGCCAGGTGCACGGATTGGCTGGGCAGGTCGCGGAAGGCATGGGCGATGAACTCGCCATGCGCCGTCTGCAGCGGGCGCGTGCCGACCTTGCTGAGCAGGGATTCGTTGCGGCTGCGGTACTGGATCAGGTCGGCGATGGTGCCGATCTTCAGGCCGTGCTCGGCAGCGAACAGCTGCAGGTCGGGCAGGCGGGCCATGGTGCCGTCGTCCTTCATGATCTCGCAGATCACGGCGGCGGGGCTGCAGCCGGCCAGGGCGGCGAAGTCGCAGCCGGCCTCGGTATGGCCGGCGCGCATGAGCACGCCGCCGTCGACGGCCTGCAGCGGGAAGATGTGGCCGGGCTGGACCAGGTCCGTGGGCTTGGAGTCCTTGGCCACGGCGGCCTGCACGGTGCGCGCGCGGTCGGCGGCGGAGATGCCGGTGGTCACGCCCTCGGCCGCTTCGATGGAGACGGTGAAGGCCGTGCTGTACACGGTGCCGTTGCGCGCGGCCATGGGCGGCAGCTTCAGGTATTCGCAGCGCTCGCGCGTGAGCGTCAGGCAGATCAGGCCGCGGCCGAAACGCGCCATGAAGTTGATCGCCTCGGGGGTGACATGGTCGGCGGCCAGCACCAGGTCGCCTTCGTTCTCGCGGTCTTCCTCATCGACGAGGATGACCATGCGGCCCGCGCGCATGTCGGCAATGATGTCTTCCACCGGCGAGATGGGCACGGGGGACGTGGAGTTGTTCATGGAGTGCCTTCTGGAGGAGCCGGGTCGTGCGGACGGGGCGCGGCACACGCGCCGGCTCCCTCGGCCTGGCAGGCGTCAGAAGTGGGCTTCCAAAGAACGTGTGGCGCGGCGCAGCCGCTGTCGGCAATCGGCATGACCCGGAATGACCTTGCGAAAGCGCACATTCTATTCCAGCGGCCATCGGTCGCAGGCGGCGCGGGCTTTGGCCGGATTCAGGGGCCGGGGTCCTGCAGCACCACATCGCCTTCGGGATAGGCGATGCAGGGCAGCACGCAGCCCTCGGCCCGTTCCTCGCGCGTCACGCCCGGCCATTCGATCTCGTAGCGCACGCTGCCCGAGACCAACTGCCCGATGCAGGTGCGGCAGGTGCCGTTGCGGCAGGAACTGGGCCAGTCCACGCCGCCCTGCTCCAGCGAGTGCAACAGCGGCTGGTCGGCCCAGGCATCGACCTGCAGGCCGCTGGGCGTGAGGCGGGCGGTGAAGAAGGGCGGGGCAAAAGGGGAGGAGGCGGGGGAGTCCTGGCTCATGGGCGTCTGCTTTGGATGGGGGATCTGCCGAGCCTGCATTTGTATGCGATACGGAGCAGGTCGGCACAGGTCCGGAATTGCGCCGTTTGCCTGTTTTTTAATCAATCGCAGGGCTTGTATTTCAAATCAATGACTTAACCGCGAAATCAGGCCGTTGCAGCCGCTTGTCCACATGCTTGTCCAGTACGAATGGGGGTAAATGCGTACATGCGGGTTGCGCGGTGGATAAGCGGGACGCAGCCCGAAAATCCGGGGTCTTTTGCCTGTTTTTTAAGCAGATCACATGTTTCCCTTTGGAATCAATGACTTGTGTGGCTTATCCCGCCCGCTGTGAAAGTTGTTCACAAGATTGTTCAGGGTGAGACAGGATAAGTCGGGCAGACGACTTGTGGATTTGATTAAAAAATAGGCAAAAGAAAAAAATCCATTCAAAACAACCGCTTAGGTCACCAGTCCCGGGCCAGCACATGGTTGTCCACAGGCTTGTCACGCAATGGTGGGGACAAGGCTGGCGGCCCTGCCGCAGTCGCTTGGGCAACCGGCATGAAGGCGGCGTCCGTCTACATTCCCGAGTGACCGGCGCCTAGCCATCCGGCGGGCGGAGCCGGCATCCAATGCAACAAAGGGAGCATCTCCATGGCGATTGAGTTTGAAGGCCGCGTGGCCATCGTGACGGGGGCCGGCGGCGGCCTGGGGCGTCTGCATGCGCTGGCGCTGGCGGCGCGCGGCGCCAAGGTGCTGGTCAATGATCTGGGCGGCGCGGTGGATGGCAGCGGCAGCTCGGCCACGGCGGCCCAGGCCGTGGTGGACGAGATCCGCGCGGCGGGCGGCCAGGCGCTGGCCAACGGCGCTTCGGTCACCGATTTCGCGGCCGTGCAGGCCATGGTGCAGCAGGCCGTCGATGCCTGGGGCCGCGTGGACATCCTGGTCAATAACGCCGGCATCCTGCGCGACAAGAGCTTCGCCAAGATGGACATGGATGATTTCCGCCTGGTGGTGGAAGTGCACCTGATGGGCGCCGCGCATTGCTGCAAGGCCGTGTGGCCGCACATGCAGGCGCAGAACTACGGGCGCATCGTGATGACCACCTCGTCCACGGGCCTGTACGGCAACTTCGGCCAGGCCAACTACGGCGCGGCCAAGCTGGCCCAGGTCGGCCTCATGCAGACGCTGGCCATCGAAGGCGCCAAGCACGGCATCCATGTGAATGCGCTGGCCCCCACGGCGGCCACGCGCATGACCGAAGGCCTGATGCCCGAGGCCGTGCTGGCCGCGCTCAAGCCCGAGGCCGTGGTGCCCGCCATGCTGGTGCTGGCCCACGAAAGTGCGCCCACACGTACCACGCTGTGCGCAGGCGCGGGCGGCTTCGAGGCGGCCTTCATCACGCTGACCGAAGGCGTGTACCTGGGCCAGGGCGATCAGGTGCCGGAGCAGCTGGCTGCGCAACTGGCCCAGGTGCTGGACCGCAGCGGCGAACAGGTGCCCGCCAGCGGCGCCGCGCAGGGCACGCTGGAAGTGGGCAAGGCCATGGCCGCTGCTCGTTGATCAAGCGGGGGCCGGCAAGTGATTTCACCGCTGGCCGGCCTGCCCTTGCCCGGCGTCAAGGCAGGGCCGGCCGGGAGGGCGAAACTCTGACATATTCCTTTCGCTCGCGGCGGTGCCATGCGGGGCAACAGGCCAAAACGCGTGGTTAAGCGGACAGGCGCCATCGCGTTTCCTGCCGTTTCTCTATCATTCGGCGTCCGGGTCGGGTCCGCCGGGAATCCTGGTGGTTTCCGTGTGGGCCGGTGCCCATCAACGAATCGGTAAACAAGAATGAAAACATCGCAGGCATCCATGGCGGTTCCCGATCCCCAGCGGCTCAAGGGCATACGCCGTGGCATAGAAAAGGAGGGCCTGCGCGTGCTGCCTTCCGGCAGCCTGGCGCTGACGCCGCATCCCCTGGCACTGGGCTCGGCGCTCACGCATCCGCACATCACCACCGACTACAGCGAATCGCAGATCGAGCTGATCACGGGCGCGCGCCTGGGCGTGCAGGAATGCCTGGACGAGCTGGTGCAGATCCACCAGTTCGTGCTGCGCAGCCTGCGCGATGCGGGCGGCGAGATGCTGTGGTCGTCCAGCATGCCCTGCCAGTTGCCCACGGACGAGACGATTCCGCTGGCGCGCTATGGCTCCTCGCATTCGGGCCGATCCAAGAGCGTGTACCGCATGGGCCTGGGCCATCGCTACGGCCGGCGCATGCAGACGATTTCGGGCATCCACTACAACTGGTCGCTGCCCGGCGTGACCAGCGACCAGTATTTCTCGCTGATCCGCAATTTCCGGCGCCATGCCTTCGTGCTGCTGTATCTGTACGGCGCATCGCCCGCGCTGTGTCCCTGTTTCGTCGAGGGGCGCGAGCATGGTCTGAAGCCGCTGGGCAATACGGGCCAGGCGCTGTACCTGCCCCATGCCACCTCGCTGCGCATGGGCCGCCTGGGCTACCAGAGCGATGCGCAGGCCAGCATCAACGTCAGCTACAACGGCCTGGAAGGCTATGCGAATTCGCTGCATGAGGCGCTGACCCATCCCTACCCGGCCTACGAGATGCTGGGCGTGCGCAATCCGGGCGGCGACTACAACCAGCTGGGCACGGGTCTGCTGCAGATCGAGAACGAGTTCTACGGCACCATCCGCCCCAAGCGCACCGTCAGCCGTGGCGAGCGCCCGCTGCATGCCCTGCGCGAGCGCGGCGTGGAGTATGTGGAAGTGCGCCTGATGGACCTCGATCCCTTCGAGGATGTGGGCATTGCCGCCCCCACCATGCGCATGCTGGACGTGTTCCTGCTGCACTGCCTGAATGCCGACAGCCCGCCCGATACGCCGGCCGAGATCGCCGAACTCAAGCACAACCAGCACCTGACCGCCGAGCGTGGCCGCGAGCCCGGCCTGCAGCTGGTGCGCGCGGGCCGCGAGGTGCCGCTGCGCGACTGGGCCCATGAAGTGCTGGACCAGTGCCGCCCCTATGCCCAGGCGCTGGACAGCACGCACGGCACGCACGATTACAGTGCCGCGCTGGCCCAGGCGCTCGAGCGCCTGGAGCATCCCGAGCGCACGCCGTCGGCCCATGTGCTGGGCGAGCTGACGGGCGAGTACGGCAACAGCTTCTCGCGCTTCACGCTGGCCCGTTCCGAGAAGGCCCGCGATTCGCTGCTGGCCCTGCCCTGGAGCCAGGCGCAGCAGCAGCGCTTCGAGCAATGGTCGGCGCAGTCCGTGCAGGACCAGCGCGACATCGAGGCCGCGGACACGCTGTCCTTCGAGGAATGGCGCCTGCGCTACATGTCGCCCGAGAACCTGCGCTGACCGTGCCTCAGCCAGGTCCGCCGCTCAGGGCCTGGCCTGCATCCTCGCACCAGAACAGCACGGCGTCGTAGAAGCCTTCCCAGACGCAGCCGTTGCAGCCGCGGCCGCAGCAACTGGTGGGCTGGGGCGGCGCCGGGCGCAGCGCAATGCCTGCAGCCTGGGCGCGCTGCTGCCAAAGCCCGATCTGCGACAGCGCCTGCTCCAGCGGGCCCTGCACCATGCTCAGCGCCGCGCCTTGCTGCGGCGCACCACAAACAGCACGATGAAGGCCGTGCCCAGCAGCAGGGCGAACCAGCCGACCAGGTACGACTGGGCCATCATCTGCACGATGCCCCCGGGTGCCATGAACTGCGGCGCCAGCAGAATCACCAGGCCGATCACGGCGCAGGTCACTCCCTTGATCAGCAGTTCGATGTCGGCCTTGCGCGAGGCGGAGCGGGAAGAGGAGGTATCGGGCAAGGACATAGGCAGTGGGGCGGGGCGTAAAAGCGGGGGACAATTGCGGCTTGCGCAAGAAAGAATGAAGCCTGCGGTTTGCGCTGGGGCGCAGCGCGCTGTTCCATCCTGTCTGCGCAAGCCATGAATTATCCTTGCGCCCCTGCCAGTTCCCCCGTTTCCCAGAAAGTAATCCCATGGCCATACAGTGGTTCCCCGGTCACATGAATCTCACGCGCAAGGTGATCACCGAGCGCGTCAAGGAAATCGATGTGGTCATCGAAGTGCTGGATGCGCGCCTGCCGGGGTCGAGCAGCAACCCGCTGCTGCAGGAGCTGACGGGCCACAAGCCGCGCCTGCAGGTGCTCAACAAGCAGGACCTGGCCGATGCCGCGCGCACGCCGCTGTGGCTGGACTGGTACAACGCCCAGAGCGACACGCGCGCCATTGCGCTGGACGCCTCCGAGCCCGCGCCCACGCGCCGGCTGATCGAGGCCTGCAAGCTGCTGGCCCCCAATCGTGGCGGCATGGCCAAGCCCATGCGCGTGCTGATCTGCGGCATTCCCAACGTGGGCAAGTCCACGCTGATCAACTCCATGAGCGGCAAGCGGCAGGCCAAGACGGGGGACGAGGCCGGCATCACCAAGCTGGAGCAGCGCATCGTGCTGGCCGACGACTTCTACCTCTGGGACACGCCCGGCATGCTGTGGCCGCGCATCATCGTCGAGCAAAGCGGCTACAACCTGGCCGCCAGCGGCGCCGTGGGCCGCAACGCCTATGACGAGGAGCTGGTGGCGCTGGAGCTGCTGGGCTATCTGCAGAAGAACTACGCGGACCTGCTGGAGGCGCGCTACAAGCTGGGCCTGGACAACGAACGCATTGCCGCCCTGCATGACGACGAACTGCTGGACGCCATCGGCCGGCGCCGCGGCGCCATGATGAGCGGCGGACGTGTCAATCTGCAAAAAGCTGCCGAGCTGGTGCTCACGGATTTCCGCGGAGCGATCCTGGGCCGCATCACGCTGGAGACGCCCGACGAATACGCGCAGTGGCTGGCCGTGGGCCAGGAACGCGATGCCGAGCGCCAGGCGCGCAAGGACGCCAGCAAGGCGCGCAAGCGCCCCCCGCGCGAGCGCAAAAGCGCGCCCTGAGGCACCGCCGGCCGGCGCCGGCATACCCCGTTTGGTGCAAGAGGGCGTCCGACCGGGGCGGTGGCACAACCACCACAGCCGCAGGCGGCGCCGACCGCTAGCATGTTGAGTGTTCTTTCTCTGTTGGGGCTTTTTCATGCGGCGTCATCGAGTCGAGGCGGAAATCCATTTGTCCCTGCGCCGGGTCGTTCTGGTCGGCAGCCTATGGATCACCAGCCTCACCGTGCTCCTGGCCATGGCGCTGCTGATGCAGGACCCCGTTCCCTGGCCCAGCGTGCGGCTGAACCTGGTTGCCGCCGGCGTGAGCTTCGGCGCCGTGCTGCTGGGCTGGCGCCGGCACTGGAAGCTGGCCTCCAATCTTCTGGTCTGGGGCACCTGGGTGGCAGCCGTGACCGTGGTGGCTGCCACGGGCGGCGTGCAAAGCAGCTCGGTGCTGGCCTTTCCGGCCTTGCTCGTCATGTGCGCCTGGGTGCTGGGCGTGCGCACCACGCTGGCCATGCTGGTGCTGTCCGTGCTGGCCATGGCCGCGTTCTGGGTGGCGGGCCGCGAGGGGGTTGACTGGATAGGCCAGCGCGAGACCTCGCCCGTGTTCTCCATGCTGTACTTCGTGGGCATGCTGGGGCTGACGGGCACGGTCACGCTGATGGCAAGGCGCAGCCTGATCCGCCGTGCCCAGGAACTGCAGGACACGCTGGGCTCGCTGGAGCAGCACCAGGACGATCTGCGCAAGTTCTACCGCGCCGTGGAGCAGAACCCCGAAAGCATCGTCATCACCGACGTGCACCAGAACATCGTCTACGTGAACGAGGCCTTCTTGCAGCGCACCGGCTTTGCGCGCAACGAGGTCCTGGGCCAGCCCACGCACCGCTACTCCACCATGGGCCTGGACGCGCCGGCCTGGGAAGAGGCCTTGCACCAGCTGGGCCGGGGCGCGCTGTGGCGCGGCCAGATGACCAACCGCACGCGCCAGGGCGAGGACCTGCCCGAGGCCGTGCTGGTGGCGCCCATACGCGCCTCGGACGGCAGCATCGTCAACTATGTGGAACTCAAGCAGGACCTGTCCGAGCGCATGCGCGCAGAACGCCAGATCCACGCGCTGGCGCATTTCGACGCGCTCACCGGCCTGCCCAACCGCCTGTCGCTGACCCAGCGCCTGCGCGCGCTGGCGCGCGAATTCCGCGAGGGCGGCAAGGGCGGCGAGCCGCGCCACGGCCTGCTGCTGCTGGACATGGACCGCTTCACGGCCTTCAACGATGTGCGCGGCACGGTGCGCGGCGATGCGCTGCTGGGCGCGCTGGCGCTGCGCCTGGCCGATGCCCTGCCCGACGGCGTGCTGCTGGCCCGCATGGGCGCCGATGAATTTGCCGTGCTGCTGGAGAAGGCCGGCCAGGAGGCGGCCGAGGTCGATCAGCACATGCGCGCCCTGGCCCAGGTGCTGCAGGACGCGCTGGAGCGGCCGCTGTGGCTGGAGGAAACCGGCGAGGAAGTGCAGGCCAGCTGCAGCATTGGCGCGGCCAGCTTTGCCGCCTCGCGCACCGACAGCGGTGGCCACGATGTGCTGCGCCGCGCGGGCGTGGCCCTGCACCAGGCCAAGCAGGCCGGGCTGGGCCAGGTTGTCATCTTCCAGCCCGACATGGCCGAGGCCGTGGGCAAGCGCTTTCGCATCGAAAAGGACTTGCGCCGCGCCATTCCTGCCGGCGAGCTGCAGCCCTATCTGCAGTCCCAGGTGGACCACATGGGGCGCTGTGTGGGCGCCGAGGTGCTGGTGCGCTGGAACCATCCGCGCCTGGGCATGGTCGAGCCCGGTGATTTCATTCCCGTGGCCGAGGAATCGGACCTGATCGTGCAACTGGGCGACTGGATGCTGGAGCAGGCCTGCCGCATGCTGGTGCGGCCCGAGTTCGTGCAGCAGGGCTGGCGGCTGTCGGTCAACGTCAGCTGGCGGCAGTTCCGCCAGCCCGACGTGGTGGACAAGCTCAAGCGCACCCTGGCCGCAACCGGGGCCGACCCGCGCCGCCTCACGCTGGAGGTCACCGAAAGCGTGGTCATGCGCGATGTGGACGAGGCGCGGGAGCGCATGGCCGAGCTGCAGCTGCTGGGCGTGGAGATGGGGCTGGACGACTTCGGCACCGGCTATTCATCGCTGGCCTATCTGCAGCGGCTGCCATTCCGTGAACTCAAGATCGACAAGTCCTTTGTGCAGGACTGCCATACCTCGCCGGGCAATGCCGCCATGGTCGAGGCGATCCTGCTGCTGGCCAGACGCCTGCGCCTGCGCGTGGTGGCCGAAGGAGTGGAGACCGAAGAGCAGGCCGGCACGCTGCGGGCCTGGAACCAGGACGTGCTGTTCCAGGGCTACCACTACGGCCGGCCGCTGCCGGCGGTCGAGTGGGTGGACCTGCAGCTGGGGGCGCCTGCCGGCGTGTGAAAGCCGGCGTGAGGCCTGCGTGTGAGGGCGTTCAGGTCCTGGACTGTTCCAGCCAGCGGCGCGCCAGCAGATCCCAGAAGCGTGCGCCGCGCCCCAGGTTGTCGTCGTTGAAGTCGTAGCCGGGGTTGTGCAGGCCCACGCCGGGCTCGCCCGTGGCGGGGCCGTTGCCTATCCAGCCATAGGCGCCGGGCACGGCCTCCAGCATGAAGCCGAAGTCCTCTGCCGTCATGGCCGGCAGGATGTCGGCGTGGGTGCGGTCCTCGCCCACCGCCTCGCGCATCACCTCGGCCATGAAGCGGGCCTCGTGCGCGTGGTTGGTGGTGTTGGGATAGCCGGGCTTGAGAATGAATTCGGCGCGGCACAGATGGGCGGCCGCCACATGCTCGCTGATGCGCTGCATGCCTTCGATGAACATCTGCTGCGTCTCGGTCCTGAGCGCGCGCACCGTGCCGAAGATGCTGGCCTCGTCAGGAATGATGTTCTCCACCGTGCCGCTGGTGATCTTGCCCACGGTGAGCACGGCGCTGTCCAGCGGATCGGTGCTGCGCGACACCAGGGTCTGCAACTGGCCGACGATGGCACAGGCCACGGGAATCGGGTCCAGCGTGGTGTGGGGCATGGCCGCGTGGCCGCCCTTGCCGTGCACGCGGATCTCGAAACGCAGCGTGGAGGCCATGATGGGCCCGACGCGCACCGCCATCTCGCCGGCAGGCAGTGCAGGCCAGTTGTGCAGCGCAAACACGGCCTCGCAGGGGAAGCGGTCGAACAGGCCGTCCTCCATCATGGCCTTGGCGCCTGCGCCGCCTTCCTCGGCGGGCTGGAAGATCAGGTGCACCGATCCATCGAAATCCGGCTGCTGCGCCAGCAGCGTGGCCGCGCCCAGCAGCATGGTCGTGTGGCCGTCATGGCCGCAGGCGTGCATGCAGCCCGGGTTCTGGCTGGCGTGGCCGAAGGCGTTGAGCTCCGTCACCGGCAGCGCATCCATGTCGGCCCGTATGCCGATGCTGCGGCCCGGGTTGGCGGCGCTGCGCCCCCGGCCGTGGATGCTTGCCACCACGCCGGTCCTGCCCAGCCCGCGGTGCACCTGCAGCCCCAGCGCCATCAGGTAGGCCGCCACCTTGTCGCCGGTGCGGTGCTCCTCGTAGCGCAACTCGGGGTTGGCATGCAGGTCGTGGCGGAACTTCAGCAGGGAGCCGAGGTGGGGGGTGATGTCGGGTGTGGATCGCATACAGGGGCCGCGGCGGCCTGCACGCCCAGCGGGTCCGCAGGCGGTCGCAGCAATTCAATGACAAGGCGGACATGATAGGTCCTGTGGTTTGCCTGCGGCGCCTGCCGGGGCGATAGGCCTTGTGCTGCCCAGGCTTTGCGCTACGTTCCTTGCGAGCAGCCCGCGCAATGCCCGGCTGCCCAGGGTGCCCGGGCGCTGGAGCAAGTGCAGGGGAATGGCGCCAGGACCGACAATCGCCCCCATCATGAAAAACACCATCCTGCCCCTGCAATTGTTCGTGCGCCCCGAGCATGACGATCCCCAGCCCCTGATCCTCTACCACGGCCGCCGCTGCCCGGACGGCTACGGCGCGGCACTGGCGGCCTGGCTGTACTACGGCGGGCAGGCCGAATTCCGGGGCCTGGACCATGGCGAGATCCAGAAGGCCGACGACCTGGGCGAGCTGGCTGGCCGCGCCGTCTACGTGCTGGACTTCGCCTTCGAGCCCGAGCTCATGGCCGAGATCGAGTCGCGCGTTTCCAAGCTCGTGGTGCTGGACCACCACAAGAGCGCTGCCGAAAAGCTGAGCGGCTACCAGTGCCGATGCGGCGTCGTGCACTTCGACATGAACAAGTCCGGCGCGCGCCTGGCCTGGGAGTTCTTCCAGGCCGACAAGCCCGTGCCCGGCCTGATCCGCTTCATCGAGGACCGCGACATCTGGAAGTGGGAATTCGCCGAGAGCGCGGGCTTTCTCGCGGCGCTGGACATGGAGCCGCGCAGCTTCGAGCGCTGGGCCGAGATCGCGGCCTTCACGCCCGAGCAGGAAGCCGCCTTCATGGCGCGCGGCGGCGCCATGGACGAGAAATTCCAGAAGCTGTGCGCCGACATTTCCGAGGCGGCCCAGCCCCTGGTCTTCAACGGCATGCAAGGGCTGATGGTCAACTGCCCCGGCATGTTCCACAGCCAGGTCGGCGACCTGCTGGCGCGCCAGAGCGGCAGCTTCGCGCTGATGTGGCATGCCAGCACCAAGGGCGTGAAGATCGGCCTGCGCTCGCGCTCGGAATTCAACTGCATTCCGCTGGCCGAGAGCTTTGGCGGCGGTGGCCATGCCCAGGCCTGCGGCTTCAAGATGGGCAACGAGCGCCTGGTGGAGCTGCTGTCTGGCGTGCTCAAGGCCGATGCCTCGGCCGACTACGCCTACGTGGCAGCGCCGCTGATGGAGCAGCCTGAACCGGGCGCGCCAGCCGAAGCTGTCTGATCCGGCCGGGCCGTCGCCGGCAGGCCCGCACAGGCCTGCCAGCCGGGCAGGGCGCACAGCGCGCGCCAGTGCTGCACATCGGCCACATGGCCCAGTTGCCGCCAGTCGGCCTCGAAGCGCAGCGGCTCGCCCGTCATCGGGTGCGCCAGCTCCAGCGCATGGGCGTGCAGCCACAGCCGCTGCAGGCCCAGCCGCTCGGCCCACCAGCGGTTCAGCGGCCCCTTGCCATGCGTGGCGTCGCCAATGATGGGATGGGCCACATGCTTGAGATGGCGGCGTATCTGGTGGCGCCGGCCCGTGGCGGGCAGGGCCTCGACCAGTGAAATCCGTGTGGCCGCGTGGCGCGGGTCAAAGGCCTCGGGCCACTCCAGGCGCGCCAGGCAGCGCAGCGAAGTCTGTGCGGGCTGGGCTGGCGCGTCCTCGGGCGCATCGTCGGGCCTGAGCGCGTGGTCCACCTCCACCGCATCCGGCAGCCAGCCCCGCACCAGCGCCAGGTATTGCTTGCGCACTTCCTGCCCGGCAAAGGCCTGGCCCAGCCGCTGGGCGGCCTGGGCATGCAAGGCCATGACCAGCACGCCGCAGGTGCCCTTGTCCAGCCGGTGCGCGGGGTACACATGGCAGCCCAATTGGTCGCGCAGGGTCTGCAGCACAAAGCGCGTCTCATGCGCGTCCAGTCCCGTGCGGTGCACCAGCCAGCCTGCGGGCTTGTACACCGCCACCAGATGCTCGTCGCGCCAGAGGATGTGCAGCGGCGCGTCGTCGGGCTCTGGCGGCTGGGCCGGGGAGGGGATGGATGAAGGCTGGAACATGAGGGCGTGAGTGTAGGCGCTGTCCGCCCACCGCCCATGCAGGCCCCCGTGCACTACCCCCGTGTAGGGCAACGCAGTGCTGCCTGCCATTGCACGACTGGCGGCGTGATGGCGATGCAAGATCGCGCCTGGTTCTGCGCCGCCGCGTGAACCGGAGTTTCTGAAATCCTCTCAAACGCAACGCACCACACCGCATGGACCATCGCAGCACCGCTCCCATCCGCATCGCCATCGTCGGCCACGGCAACCTGGGCCGTGGCGTGGAGGCGGCCATTGCCCGCAACCCCGACATGGCGCTGGCCGGCATCTACACCCGCCGTGATCCGGCCCGGCTGCGTCCGCTGCAGCCCGGCACGCCCGTGCACGGCATGGACAGCCTGCTGGCCCATCGCGCCGGCATCGACGTGCTGGTGCTGTGCGGCGGCTCCAAGGACGACCTGCCGCAGCAGTCTCCCGCGCTGGCCGCGCATTTCAGCCTGGTGGACAGCTTCGACACCCATGCGCGCATTCCCGAGCATTTCGACCGGGTGGATGCCGCCGCCCGCGCAGCCGGCACCACGGCGCTGATCTCGGCGGGATGGGACCCGGGCATGTTCTCCCTGCAACGCCTCATGGGCGAGGCCCTGCTGCCCGATGGCGCCACCTACACCTTCTGGGGCAAGGGCCTGAGCCAGGGGCACTCGGACGCCATCCGCCGCATTCCCGGTGTGGCCGGCGGTGTGCAGTACACCATTCCCGTGGACGAGGCCGTGCAGCGCGTGCGCAGCGGCGTGCGGCCCGAGCTGTCTGCGCGCGAGCGCCACCGGCGCGAGTGCTTTGTGGTGCTGGAGCAGGGGGCCAATGCCGATGGCGTGCGCCAGGCCATCACCGGAATGCCGCATTACTTTGACGAATACGACACCACGGTGCATTTCATCAGCGCCGAGGAACTTGCCCGTGACCATGCGGCCATGCCGCATGGCGGATTCGTCATCCGCAGCGGCCGCAGCTCGCAGGGGCTGCACCACTCCATCGAATACCGCCTGCAACTGGACAGCAATCCGGAATTCACGGCCAGCGTGCTCGTGGCCTATGCGCGCGCCGTGCACAGGCTGCAGCAGTCGGGGCAGACGGGCTGCAAGACCGTGTTTGACGTGGCGCCCGGCCTGCTGTCGCCCAGGAGTGCGGCCGAGCTGCGCGCCGAACTTCTCTAGCCTAGCCTTGGCCCACGCGGGCCGCGTCTTCCAGCCGGTCCACATCACGCAGCGGCTTGAACAGGGTCATCCAGCTGCCGACCACGCCCAGCGTGCACAGGCTGCCCACCACGGCAGCCGGCACGGCGCCCAGCCAGGCTGCGCTGGTGCCGGCGCGGAACTCGCCCAGTTCGTTGGACGAGCCGATGAACAGCATGTTCACCGCGTTCACGCGCCCGCGCATGGAGTCGGGCGTGGAAAACTGCACCAGGGCCGAGCGGATGTAGACACTCACCATGTCGGCCGCGCCGGCCAGCATCAGAGCGGCTATGGACAGCCAGAACCAGTGCGACAGCGCAAACACCAGGTTGGCCACGCCGAAGATGGCCACGGCGGCGAACATCACGCGGCCCACATGGCGCTGGATGGGACGGGCCGACAGCCACAGGCCCATGGCCACCTCGCCCACGGTCATGGACGAGCGCAGCAGGCCCAGGCCTTCGGGGCCGACCTTGAGCACCTCGTGCGCATACACGGGCAGCAGGGCCACCACGCCGCCCAGCAGCACGGCGAACAGGTCCAGCGAAATCGTGCCCAGGATGATGGGGCGCGTGCGGATGAAATGGATGCCTTCGCCAAAGCGCTGCCACAGCGAGCCGCCCGCCGGCGCCATGGCCCCGGCAAAGCGCACGGGCACCGTGCCCAGCAGCAGCACGGCCAGCACCAGGGAGACGCCGCAGACCGCATAGGTCAGTACGGCGCCTCCCCAGGCGTAGAGCACTCCGCCCAGCACAGGCGCCGCAATGGCGGCCGTGCGCATCAGCATGCTGTTGGTGGCCAGCGCCTGGGCCAGCTGCTCGCGCGGCACGATCTGCGGCAGCAGGCTTTGCAGGGCCGGCCCCGTGAAGGCGCGGCTGCAGCCGAACAGCACCAGCACGGCATAGATCCAGTGCACATCGTGCGCGGCCGCGCCCTCGTGCCAGGACAGCCACAGCAGCAGCAGGGAGCACAGGGCAGCCACGGTCCAGCTGCCCGACAGCAGGCGCTTGCGGCTCATGCGGTCGCTGAGGTCGCCGGCCGGAATCAGCAGCGCCAGCATGGGCAGGAACTGGGCCAGTCCCACGTAGGCCAGGGACATGGGGTCGCGCGTCAGGTCATACACCTGCCAGGCCACGACCACCGCCTGCATCTGCTGGGCGAACATGGACAGCATGCGCGCCATGACGAAGGGGACGAAGGCGCTGCTGCGCAGGCCGGCAGCAGGGCTGTCGGCCGATGAGGGGGGAAGCGGGGAGGAGGGCAAGATCGGATATCCGTGGAGGAGCACGCGCAGTATCTGCGAAATGCCGGCGCCTTGCTGGCCGTTGTGCCCGCTCCACCCTGCCGACGAAGGCATGCGGTCTGCTCCCACAAACACCCGCGGCGCGGCGCGAGAATATGCCATCACGGGTCATGCCAGAACCCCGCATCAGAGGAGCAACACACCATGTCCATGTTGTCCATGCAATACGCCGGCACCTTGATCGGGCGCGAGGCGGTCATCGACTTCCCCGACAGCAAGGCTGATGTGCGGTACACGCCGCAAGGCCAGATGGTCTGGCATGTGGTCGATTCCCTGGGCCATGTATCCGATGGCTGCGAACGGCTCAGCTACCTGCAGGTCAGCGACAGCCTGCACTTTCTCAACTGGATCGAGAAAACGGGCTTCACCGTCAGCCAGGTCATCGACACGGCCCAGGGCACGGTGCAGGCCTTCTGGTCGTTTGCCGACCCGGCCAGCGAGGGCGGGCACCGCTCGTCCATGTTCGTCGAAGGCCGTTTCCGCTTCCGTTGAGGCGCCCGCCTGCACGGCGCAGCCCCGCCGCGTGAAACATTGCGGCATCTGCGCGATCTGCCTGTTTTTTCAGCGCCTGCGGCAAACCCATGGCTGGCGCGGCAATGCAGGGTTGTCCCGAAGCTTGTCCACAGGCAGGCCCACAGTCGCTGGGCATAACCGTCACGCTGCGGTCATTTTCGTCATGCTGCGGAAAAGTTCCTGGAATGTGGGTGTGCACTATCGTTGAATCCCAGCATCGGCGGGTTCATGGAATTCCGGTTCATTGCCTGAGGCGAGGCCGGCCGCGCGCAGCTCGAGGTTTGCCGCCGTGAAACATCCCTTCCGCCCAATCCCGTCCGCAGGGCCCCGGCTATGCTGACTGCATGACTTGGCTGTTTCTTGCATTGCATCTGCTGCTCATTGCAGGCTTTGGCCTGCGCATCCTGCTGCGCGACGATGTGCGGCCCGACGTGCGCATGGGCTGGCTCACCGTCATCGTGCTGCTCCCCTATGCGAGCTGCGCGCTGTACTACCTGTTTGGCGAGGTGACGCTGCGCCGCCGAGGCCGGGCCCGATACCGCAAGGTGCAGGACTTTGCGCCCGGCGCCCCGGTCACGGGCAGCGGCGTGCCGGTGGCGGGCATCGCGCCGCAATGGCAGGCGGCCTTTGGCTATGCGGCGTCCATCAACCGCTTTCCCGTACAGCCGGGCCACGCCGCGCAGCTCATGGCCGATGGTGCCCAGGCCCGCGCCCGCATGCTGGCCGACATGGAGGCCGCCCGGCACGAGATCAACGTGCTCTACTACATCTGGCTGGCCGATGACACGGGAACGGCCGTGGCCCAGGCGCTGGTGCGCGCGGCCCGGCGTGGCGTGGTCTGCCGCGCCATGGTGGACGGGCTGGGCTCGCGCGCGCTGCTGCGCTCCGACCTCTGGCAGCAGATGGCGCAGGCCGGCGTGCAACTGGCCGTGGCCCTGCCGGCCAGCCACCCGTTCAGGGTGATGTTCACCAGCCGGCTGGACCTGCGCAACCACCGCAAGATCACCGTGATCGATGGGGCCATCACATACTGCGGCAGCCAGAACTGCGCGGACGAGGCCTTCGCCGTCAAGGCCCGCTACGCGCCCTGGGTCGATATCATGCTGCGCCTGCAAGGCCCGGTGGTGGCGCAGATGCAGCAGGTCTTTGCCAGCGACTGGGCGCAGGCGCGCAGCGCAGGCCATGGACTGTCCATGCCTCTGGCCGCCCAACCCGAAGCGGGGCCGGCCGACATGCCCGCCGAAGGCTTTGCCGCCGTCGTCATTGCCGAAGGCCCGGCCGAGCGGCCGCGCTCCACCTCGCAGCTGGTGTCCACCCTGCTGGCCAGTGCGCGGCGCGAAGTGGTGATCTCCACGCCCTATTTCATCCCCGATGCCACGGTGCTGGAGGCCCTGTGCGCCGCCGCCTGGCGCGGCGTGCAGGTCACGCTCATCCTGCCGGCGCGCAACGATTCCTGGATCGTGGGCGCGGCCAGCCGCAGCACCTACCGCTACCTGCTGCGGGCCGGCGTCATCCTCCATGAATTCCGCCCCGGCCTGCTGCATGCCAAGACCCTGTGCGTGGACGGGCAGGTGGCCCTCGTGGGCTCCACCAACCTGGACCTGCGCAGCTTCGACCTGAACTTCGAGAACAACGTGCTGCTGCAGGACGAGGCCGTGACCCGCGCCATCCGCCAGCGCCAGGGCGACTACATCCGCCAGTCCGACCGCATCACCGCCGCCCAGGTCCACGCCTGGCCCTGGGGCCGCCGCATCTGGAACAACCTGCTGGCTATGCTGAGCCCGGTGCTGTGAGCCTGCAAAGAAAAAGGCCTGCGCAATGCAGGCCTTCAGGGCTGTTGGGAGGCAGGCGCGCTCAGCGGCCCACGCGCTCGCTCTCGACCACCATGTCCAGCACATAGGCATAGGCCGATGCGTCGGCGGGCACGTTCTGGCGCTTGTAGCGCTGGATGCGCAGCACGTTGCGGATGCCGGGTTCGTGCTTGTAGCCCTCGATCTCGCTGTAGAAGTTCTCCCACTCGCCGGTGGAGGTCTTCACGCCGTTGTCGCCGTAGCGGATCTCGCGCACGCGCAGGCACTGGAAGTCCTTGATCAGCGGGTGATTGCAGGCCGTGCGCTGGGGTGCCACTTCCAGGAAGATGCGCTCGCCGGCGCTGCCGTACTGGGTCTGGGCCGTGGGCGAGCCGTCGAACTGCCAGCGCGTGCCGTCGATGAAGGTGAGCGTCAGGCGCGCAGGCTGATTGCCTTCGCCCAGTTGCACGGACCATTGCTTGGCCGTGGGCAGGATGCGGGCCACCTTTTGCTCCAGCGCCATCAGTTGGTCGTCATCGCAGGCCATCAGCGTGCTGGCGGCGCGTTGGGTGGCGATGCGGTTGCCTTCGGTGCGGTAGCCCGTGGTCACCACGTTGCACAGGTTCTTGACGGCCAGGCGCTGGTCGGCGAATTCCAGTTGCAGGGGCCGCTTGCGCGAGGCGGCGGTCAGGAACCAGCTCTGGTCCTCGGTGCCCTGGGGCGTGAAGGCCTGGCGAAGATTCCAGTGGTAGGCGGTCAGCGATTGGGCATCACCGGGTGGGCCGGCAGGGGCCGACGCCTGGGTCTTGGCGCCTTCTTCGGCATTGCCACCCTTGTCGATATGGCTGCAGGCGCCGAGCCCCATGGTGACGATCACGGGCAGGCACCAGGTCCAGCTTGGCTTCATGTTGAGTTCCTTGGTTGATGGGTACGGAGACAGGCTCAGGCGCGGCGGGCTGGTGGCAGCCCTGGCGCGGCATGTGCCGCGCCGGCCCTGGCCGAACCGGGGCACCATAACGCAGATGCGCGGCGGCGCCTGTCAGAACGGGGCGCTATTCACATTCCTTTGCATCTATTTGATGCAGGCGGAAAAAACGGATTGCTGCAAAGTTGCCGGCCGATGCGTTGCGCTCAGGTGAGAATAGGCGGCCAGCCGCCATGCCATCCGCAGGCTGCGGCGCCGGAGCAAGGAGCAGGTTCGTGTATCGACGTTGGAGTGCAGCAAACAGGGTGCGTGGCATGCGCTACGCGGGAGCTTTGGCCATCATTGCAATGCTTGCGGGCTGCGGCTCGACCATTCCCCAGCATGTGCCCGTGCAGGAGAGCTTCGGCTCCACCGAGACCTTCTCGCGCATGTTCGACGCCTCGCCGGCCCAGACCTGCGAGGCCGCGCGCCGCGCGCTGCTGAGCCAGGGCTACATCGCCATGGCGCGCACGCCCGAACTCATAGAGGGCAACAAGAGCTTCCAGCCCGATCCCGAACTGAACCTGCAGATGAACATCCGAGTGGTCTGCGTGCCCGAGACGGCCGATGGCCAGGTCAGCATCGGCTTTGTCACGGCGCTGCAGGACCGCTATACCTTGAAGAAGAGCGCCAACTCGGCCAGCCTGGGCGTGGGCGCGCTGGGGTCGGTGTCGCTGCCGTTCTCCTCGGGCAGCGACTCCATGGTCAAGGTGGGCAGCGAGACCATTGCCAAGAGCGGTTTCTACGACAGCTTCTTCGAGCTGGTGTCGCGCTACCTGGCGCAGGACCGCGAGTCCATCGCCGTGCCCACGCCCGTGGCGCCGCAGAACACCATTCCCTCGGCCAACCACTGACGCCGGCGGGCGCCGGCCCGGTTCACGCCGCCAGGAACAGCGCCGGGTCCACCATGGTGCGGTTGAGCATCACGCCCCAGTGCAGGTGCGGGCCGGTGACACGGCCCGTGGCGCCGACCTTGCAGAAGGCATCTCCCGTGTCCAGCTGATCGCCCAGCTTGCACTGCACGCTGCTCAGATGGCAGTACATGCTCAGCAGGCCGCCGCCGTGGTCCAGCCACACGGTGCCGCCGTTGAAGAAATAGTCGCCCACATCCACCACCTTGCCCGGCAGCGGCGCGACGACGTTGGTGCCCGTGGCCGCCGCGATGTCCATGCCGCTGTGCGGATTGCGCGGCTGGCCGTTGAACACGCGGCGCAGGCCGAAGCTGCTGCTGCGGCGGCCCGGAACGGGCTGGCGCATGCGCAGGTCGCCAGGGCGTGCGGGAGGCTCGGTGAACAGCGCCATGATGGCCTGCTGGTGGGCGCGTTCACGCTGGTATCGGGCATCGTCCTCGGGTGACAGGTCCACGGTCTTGGGCGAGACCTTCAGGCGCTGCTCGGTGTATTTCTTGTCGCGCACTTCGTAGGGCAGGGTGCGCGGTGCGCCTTCGCCCTTCACCGTCACGCCATGCGTGCCGGGCGCCACCGACAGCGCAATGCCGACCACGGCCGTCCATTCGATCATGTCGCCCACCACCAGCACGGGCACGTCGCCGACCAGCACCTGGGGCCGCTGGGCCGCTGGCCCCAGCGACAGGCGGGCCACGCCACCGGGCACGCGGCTGTCATGCGGCCAGGGGGATTCCCCGGAGGCCGCAGCGGTCCAGGCCGGGACCATGAGGCCCGCACCTGAGGCGCACAGGGATTGCACAAACAGTCGGCGGGAGCGGGAATTCGTCGTCGGTATCTGCATGGGAGACGCGGGGGCTGTGGTCGAGCGCCCCATTGTCCGCCATGCCGGCGCGCCAGCTTGCCGTCGCCTCAACGCCATGACACTCCAAAGCGCTTGCGCGCCGCTCAACGGTCCCGGCGCTCGTCGCGCCCGCCGCGTCGCTCCTGTGGGCGGGCCGCGTTGGCCATGCGCTGCTGTTGCTGGCGTTGCTCCTGCTGCGCGCGGGCCTGCTGCTGCTGGGCACGCGCCTGTGCCTGGGCCTGCTGTGCTTGCTGGGCCTGCATGCGTTGCTGCTGGGCAGCCTCGAACTGCTGCTGTCTTTGCTGCTGCGCCTGCCGCTCCTGCATCTGGGCCTGTCTTTGCGCCTGCTGCTGGGCCTGCATCTGCTCCTGTGCGCGTGCCTGCTGCTGTTGTTGCTGCTGCTGCTGCATTTGTTGCTGCATTTGCTGCTGGCGCGCCTGGTCCTGGGAGCGCTGCTGCAAGGCCTGGCGATCGCGCTCGGCCTGTTGCCGGGCCTGGGCTTGCGCCTGAACCTGGGCCTGGTCACGCGCCTGATCCCGCATCTGCGCCTGGGCCTGCATCTGGGCCTGGCGCTGCTGTTGCTGGCGCGCCTGTTCCTCGCCGCGAAGGCGGGCGGCCTGCGTCTCCATTTGCTGCTGTTGCTGCTGGCGCTGGCGCGCTGCATCGGCCATGGAGCGGTCGCGGTCCTGCCTGTCCAGGCTGTTCTGCCTGTCCTGTGGCCTCATGCCCTGCTGCGTGGCTGCGGAAGACCAGGAAGGCACGCGGGAGTCGCGGCCCCTGTCACCCTGCATGGCTGCCGCAGGCAGTGCTGGCGCGGGTCGCTGCGCGGCGCCCGGTGGGGATGAGGGGGCCGATTGCGCAGCCTGAGGGGACTGAGGCCACTTGCCGAACTGGCCCGGCTGCGAGGCCGGCACCGGGTTCATCCGGGGCTGCAGCGAGGCCTGGGGCCGGTCATCGGGCCTGAGGCCCGGGCGTCCGCGATCTGCGCCATCGTGCCGGGCAAAGCCCTGGGCGCCGCCGGGCGGCACCACGCCTTCGGCGGACGGGGGCGGGCCGCCTTGCGGCGGCCTCAGGCCCAGGCGTTGGGGCATGCCGGAGTGCGCTGCTGCGGCGGCGCCGGCCATGCCTGCGGCACCGGCCAGGGCCGCAGCGGCCATGCCGCCTGAACGTGGGTCACCAGAACGAGGATCACCGGAGCGCGGGTCGCCCGGGCGAGGATCACCGCCCTGCTGCGGGAAGTCAGGGCGGCGCGGCTCGAAGTGCGGGTTGTTCGCGATGTTGGTGACGTTGCCAACGTTGTTGATGCGCGTGTTGTGGATGTTCTGCACCACCGTGGTCGAGCGCGAGACGTAGGTGTTGTTGTTGTAGATCACGGCCGGGCGGCGCGATGGCGGTGGCGGCGGTTCGTTGCGGTGCCAGCGGTAGCCGGGCTCGCCCCAGCGCATGCCCCAGGAGTTCCAGCCCCAGGGGCGGCGGTCCACGGACTCGGCCAGGATCACGCCTGCGCCGAAGCCGATCAGCCCCGCCACCACGGGCGCGGCCGAACTGCCCACGTATACGGGTTGCGGCGCCACGATGGGGCGGTATCCGCCGTACATCGGCACGGGCTCGCCATAGACCACGCCCGGGTCGTACTGCGGCACATAGACGGTGTCAGGCTGGGCAGGTGCGATCTCGATGAACTGCGGCGGCGTGTCGATCACCGGCACGGGCAGCATGGACGACAGCGGCTCGCCCACGGCCTGCGGTGCGGGCTGGGGCACGGGGGGCGGGGCATCGGCCGTGGCCACGGCCACCTTGAGCCGGCTGGAGTCCTTGAGCGTGCCGGCCTTGTAGGCGCGCTGGCGCATCACCTGGATGGCGTTCATCACATCGGCCGGATCGTTGTAGTAGGCCTTGCCCAGGGCCGTGGTCCAGGGAACGTTGGATGACAGCTGTGCCAGCACATTGGGAAACTGCGTCAGCGACTTGACCGAAGGGTCCCAGTCCTGGCTGTTGACGGCGTTTTGCAGTTCCTCGGGCTTGAGGCCGGGGTTCTGTCCCATCCACACCTCGGCGGCGCCGACCTGGTCGGGATAGGTGGAGGCAGCCAGCACCTGGGCCACGAGCTTGTCGGGGTACAGCGCAATGGGCGCCACCATCTGGTAGAGCGTCTCGGCCGAAGGCGGCACATAGGCCACGGGCGTGGCGACGGGCTGGGCGCTTTCGGTGGGCAGCGGCGCGCTGGCGGCCTGCGGGGGCTTGTCCTGGGATTCGTTGCAGGCGCTCAGCGCCAGGGCGGAGGCCAGGCCCAGCACGCTCAGGCGCAGGGCACCGGCGTGGGAAGTTGAGCGGGCCGTGGTGCGTGCTGTGGGCACGGCGGGTTGCAGCATTGCGTTCTCCTGGGCAGGAACGCCTTGCGCGCCGAAGCGGCAAGGCACATGTCATTTGAACGCCAAAGTGCGTGCTGCGTTGACACCGGCGTGTCAGCCGATGCCCCTAGTCCGCGCAACTTCTGTGACGCGGTGTTTACCCAGGCTGAATCAGGCCGCGCTCAAGCCGCGATCAGGCGGGCCTGGTAGCTCTCGGCCCCCTTGGACCAGGCCAGCAGGCGGTCGATGTTGGGGTGCTTGCCGGGGAAGGCGATGGCGTCCTGCGTGTGCTCGGCATACCACTCCAGGCCCAGCTCGGCGGCGGCCGGCGTGATGCTGCCGCCGTACAGCGCGGCCAGCGCGTGGTACACGGCCAGCGAGCCGGTCTGGCCGGGCTTGTTCTCGATGGTGGCCACGACCTGGCCCTGGGCATCGGCCAGCTGCAGCGCGGCGAGGTGGGTGACGGTGGGCAGTTGCTGAAGGCGTGCGGAGAAGTTCATGCTGAAAGGCAAATCAAAGGGAAAAGGGAGAAAGGGACGGGTCAACCGGCGCCGGGCGTTCTGGTGTTTCAGTGGCTGAGTGGTTCAGTGGTCAGGCCTTGAAGGCAATCCAGGCACACCAGAACAGGCTGGAGAAAAAGCGCTTGGGCTGCACGAAACCGGCCTGGGCCAGCATCTGCTCCACCGCCTCTTCCGAGGCCGGTGGAACCGCGCCCTGCCGGATTTTGCCGAGTTTCGCATGGACAGCGGCCTCGTCCACGCCCGCCATGCGCCAGCGCATGGCCCAGGCTTCAAGGAACAGCGGCTCGCTGTCATAGCGGTGGCGATTGCAGGCCAGGATGAAGGGCGCCCCCGGCGCCAGCCGCGCTGACAGGGCCTGCAGCAGCTGCAGCTTGTCTGCGTCGTCAGGGACGTGGTGCAGCACGCCGATCAGCGTGGCCGCGTCGAACACCGTGCCGGCCGGCAGGTCCTGCACGGCGCAGGCAGCGGCCTGCACCTGGGCCGACAGCCCCGCCGCGGCGATGCGGTCCATGGTCTGGTCCAGCATGGGGTCCGAGGGGTCGGCAGCCGTGAATTTCCACTGCGGCCTGAGCCGCGCCGTGGCCAGGATCTCCTGGCCCGTGCCGCCGGCGCCGCCAATCAGCACGGACTTCGGGTCGGCATCCAGGCTGGCGGCCAGCAGGCAGGCGGCCAGCTCGTGGCAGGCGTCGTAGCCGGCCAGTGCGATGCGGCTTTGCGTTTCGTACTCGGCCGCGCGGGAGGTGTCGAACTTGGCGGCGGAAGCCGCCTGTGGCAAGGCTTGGTTCATGGCCTGGCATTGTGCTGAGGCCACGGTCCCCGCAAAAGCGCCGATGTGCGATGGCCCACCCCTGCAAAGCAGGATGGTGGGCCATCTTCGGGGAGGAGCGGTGCAGGTGCCCGTCAGCGAGCCATGCGCCTACTTGCCCCAGGAGTCCTTGAGACCCGTTGCGCGGTTGAACACGGGCTTGCCCGGTGTGTGGTCCTTGCGGTCGGCCACGAAGTAGCCGAAGCGCTCGAACTGGAACTTTTCGTCAGGCTGCGCGTTGGCCAGCGAAGGCTCCACATAGGCGGTCACCACCTTGAGGCTGTCCGGGTTGAGCAGCGTCAGGAAGTCCTTGCCGCCCGCATCGGGCTGCGGGTCGGTGAACAGGCGGTCGTACAGGCGCACCTCGGCCTGCACGCCGTCGGCCACGCCCACCCAGGTGATGGCGGCCTTGACCTTGACGCTGTCCGCACCCGGCGTGCCGCTCTTGGTGTCGGGCACCACGGTGGCCAGCACCTTGGTGACGTTGCCCTCGGCATCCTTCTCGCAGCCCGTGCACTCGATCACGTAGCCGCCCTTCAGGCGCACCTTGTTGCCCGGGAACAGGCGCTTGTAGCCCTTGGGCGGCACTTCGGCGAAGTCCTCGCGCTCGATCCACACCTCGCGGCCCAGCGTGAAGCGGCGCACCGGCACCTGCTGGCCTTCGGCGGCGTGGGGCAGGGCGGGCAGCTCGCAGGCTTCCAGGTGCTCGGCGCTGCCGAAGACCTCGGCCCAGTTGGTCAGCTCCAGCTTGAGCGGGTCCAGGGCCACCATGCCGCGATGGGCCTGGTTCTCCAGGTCCTCGCGCAGGCAGCCTTCCAGCGTGGAGTAGTCGATCCAGGCGTAGTCCTTGGTCACGCCGATGCGCTCGCAGAAGGCCTGGATGCTCTGGGGCGTGTAGCCACGGCGGCGCAGGCCGACGATGGTGGGCATGCGCGGATCGTCCCAGCCGCTGACGATGCCGTTGTCCACCAGATGCTTGAGCTTGCGCTTGCTGGTGATCACATAGGTCAGGTGCAGGCGCGAGAACTCGTACTGGCGCGGCTGCGGCGCGGCGATCAGGCCGCCTTCGCGCAGATGGTCCAGCAGCCAGTCGTAGAACGGGCGCTGGTCCTCGAACTCCAGCGTGCAGATGCTGTGGGTGATGTGCTCCAGCGCGTCCTCGATGGGATGGGCGAAGGTGTACATCGGGTAGATGCACCACTGGTTGCCGGTGTTGTGATGCTCGGCATGGCGCACGCGGTAGATGGCGGGATCGCGCAGGTTGATGTTGGGCGATGCCATGTCGATCTTTGCGCGCAGCACGGCAGCGCCATCGGGCAGCTTGCCGTCGCGCATTTCGCGAAAGCGCGCCAGGTTCTCGGCCACGGTGCGGCTGCGGAACGGGCTGTCCACGCCGGGGCGTGAGAAATCGCCGCGGTTGGCCTTCATGTCGTCGGCGCTTTGCTCGTCCACGTAGGCCAGGCCCTGCTCGATCAGGTACTCGGCCGCGCGGTACATGAAGTCGAAGTAGTTGCTGGCGAAGTACAGGTTCTCGTGGCCGTCGGCTTCCTTCCAGCCGAAGCCCAGCCAATGGACGGCATCGATGATGCTGTCCACGTACTCCTGGTCTTCCTTCTCGGGATTGGTGTCGTCGAAACGCAGGTGGCAGGCACCTTCGTAGTCGCGCGCCAGGCCGAAGTTCAGGCAGATGGCCTTGGCGTGGCCCACGTGCAGGTAGCCATTGGGCTCGGGCGGGAAGCGTGTGCGGATCTTCGCCACGTCCACCTGGCCCTGGTTGTGGTGGTCGCCATCACCGGGGCTTCCACCCCAGCGGCGCTGGGCGTGGGTACCGTTGGCCAGGTCGGCCTCGATGATTTGGCGCAAAAAGTTACTCGGTTTGACCGGATCTTTGGAGATGGGGGAGGCGTCAGCAGAGCTCATCGCAGCATTGTAGGCGCCCGCCTGCAGACCCGCTCCGGACGGCTTTCGGACAGCCGCGCCAGCCAAGGGTTGAGGCATTTGGAAACAAAATTGTAGAAAAGCCTGCCATCCGTAGACCCCTCTCGCGCGTTGAGAATGCAGGGCGTATGCCGTCCCCCTGTGCCAAAGTGCGGGAAGGCGGCACCAGCGGCAATGCCTGCCACGCCTGTCCAACTTCGAGGAGAGACACCATGACAACGACAGCTTCCCCGTGGGTTGCAAAAGCAGCAGCAGCCGGCCTGGCCCTGGCCGCCCTCATGGCTTCGGGCGCCGCCCAGGCCCGTGGCGATGTGCAATGGTCCATCAGCCTGAATTCGCCGGGCATGTATGGCCCGCCCGTCTATGTCGCGCCTGCCCCCGTCTATGTGGCACCACCCCAGCCCATCTACTACGCTCCCCCGCCGCCGGTCTACTACGCGCCGCGCGCCGTCTACCGTGCTCCGCCCGTCGTGGTCGTTCCCGGCTACGGATACGGCTATGGCGGCGGCTATCGGGGTGGATACCGGGGTGAATACCGCCATGGCCATGGCTACGGGCATGGCCACTGGCGCCGTTGATCTGAGCGGAGCCGCGCTGAACCGACTCTTGCCGCCCCTTGGGGCGGCTTTTTCCGTGGTGCCTGCGCCAGGACCGGGCCGGGGATGGCCCGCATAATCCAGCCCGTTGGAAACCTGGAGTGTCCCCGCCGTGAAAACCGTCTATGTCCTCAATGGCCCGAACCTGAACCTGCTGGGCCTGCGTGAACCCGCCATCTATGGCTCCCAGACCCTGGCCGATGTGCGTGCGCTGTGCGAAGCCGCCTGCGCGCGCTACGGGCTGGGGCTGGAGTTTCGCCAGAGCAACCATGAAGGCGAACTGGTGGACTGGGTCCACGAAGCCGGCCGTGTGCACGCCGAAGGCCGCCTGGCCGGCCTGATCTTCAACGCCGCCGCCTACACCCACACCAGCGTGGCCCTGCTGGATGCCGTCAAGGGCACGGGCGTGCCGCTGGTGGAGCTGCACATCAGCAACGTGCATGCGCGCGAGAGCTTCCGCCACCACTCCTACCTGTCGGCCGCCGCGCGCGCCGTGATGTGCGGCTTTGGCGTGGCCGGCTACGGCCTGGCCATTGACGCCGTGGCCCAGTGGTGAATACGCCCGCCGCCATTGAGCGCCTGCGCGCCCAGGCGCGGCGCCTGACCACGCCGCTGTCTGCCGCGCAGCCCGAAGACGGCCACATGGTCTGGCATGTCTGGGGCGAGGTACGCGCGGGCGAGCTGCCCGTCGTCATGCTGCACGGCGGCAGCGGCAGCTGGACGCACTGGCTGCGCTGCATGGACGCGCTGCTGGCCCAGGGGCGCCAGCTGTGGATACCCGACCTGCCCGGCTTCGGCGATTCCGACGGCGTGCCGGGCGGCCAGGATGCCGACACCCTGGTCGAGCCGCTGCGCCAGGGCCTGCGGCAACTGCTGGCCGATGGCGGTGCGCCCGCCGCCCCGCTGTGTGATCTGGTCGGCTTCTCTTTTGGCGGCATGACGGCCGGCATGTTGGCCGCCGCCGACGGCACGCTGGCCCGGCGCCTGGTGCTGGCCGGGGCGCCCGGCATGGGCGTGGGCAAGGGCCTGGCCGTGCGGCTCAAGGGCTGGCGCCACCTGGCCACGCCCGAGGCGCAGGCCGTGGCCCACCGCTACAACCTGCAGGCGCTGATGCTGCATGACGCCAGCCTCATCGACGAGGACACGTTGGCCCTGCATGTGCTCAACGTCGAGCGTGACCGCCTTCCGCGCCGCCGCCTCTCGCACACCGACGTGCTGGCGCGTGCCCTGCAGGCCGTGGACGGCCCCGTATGGGCCATCTATGGCGAGCACGACGCGCTCTACCCGGGCCCGATGATGCAGGAGCTGGCCCAGGCCTTTGCACGCCATGCGCGCGACTTCCGCGGCCTGGCGCTGGTGCCCGGCGCGGGCCACTGGGTCATGCATGAGCGTCCCGATGCCTTTGTGGCGGCATTGACCGCTGCGCTGGATTCCTGAGCGCATGCGGCCCATCGAGCTGCACGAGGTGCAGTGGACCGCCACGCGCGCCCAGGGCGCGGGCGGCCAGAACGTGAACAAGGTCTCCAGCGCCGTGCACCTGCGCTTTGACGTGCGCGCCTCGCGCCTGCCCGAGGCCGTGCAGCAGCGCCTGCTGGCCCTGCGCGACGGCCGCATCACCAACGAGGGCGTGGTCGTCATCAAGGCCCAGCAACACCGCACGCAGGAGCAGAACCTGCGCGCCGCGCTGCAGCGGCTCAACGTGCTGGTGGCCGCCGCCTATCCCGAGCCCATCCTGCGCCGCGCCACCCGGCCCACGCTGGGGTCGCAGCGGCGCCGCCTGGAAAGCAAGAGCCGGCACGGCGCCACCAAGGCCCTGCGCGGGCGCCCGCGCGACGATTGATCCGGATTGACCCGGCCAGCGCAACAATGTGTGCTGCCGCTGGCGGCTTGGCGCGGCACCCGGGCGTCCCTACATTAGGGGAATGCAAGACTCCCACGCTCCCCACTCTCCCCGGCTTTCCTCCGCCGCCGGTGCCCGGCTGCCCGTGCTCTATGTCTCCCACGGCTCGCCCATGTTCGCGCTGGAGCCGGGTGAAACCGGCCCTGTGCTCGCGCAATGGGGCAGGGCGCTGCGCCAGGCCCACGGCCCGCTGCGCGGCGTGGTCGTCATGTCGCCGCACTGGATGTCGCACGGCGTGGAAGTCATGACAGGCGCCACGCCCACCACCTGGCATGACTTCGGCGGCTTTCCGCCCGCGCTCTACCAACTGCAGTACCCGGCCCCCGGCGCGCCCCAGCTGGCGCAGGAAGTCATGGACCGCCTGCAGGCCGCAGGCATTGCCTCCACCGCCAACGCGCAGCGGCCCTTCGACCACGGCGCCTGGGTGCCGCTGATGCATTTGCTGCCGGATGCCGACCTGCCCGTGGTGCAGCTGTCCCTGCCCGCCTCGGCCGGGCCGGCCGAAACCCATGCGCTGGGCGCGGCCCTGGCGGGGCTGCGCGATGAGGGCGTGCTCATCGTCGGCTCCGGCAGCATGACGCACAACCTGGGCGAATTCCGGGGCGGCACGGGCGAGGCCACGGTGCGGGTGGACGACGCCGTCCAGGCCCTGCGCAGCCAGGATGGCCTGCAGGACGACCATGCCGTCGGCGGCTCCAGCGCCTCCTCGCCCTACGTGCAGGATTTCAGCCGCTGGATCGAATCGCGCCTGCAGGCGCAGGACCTGCCCGCGCTGCTGGACTACCGCGCCCGCGCGCCTTCGGCCCGGCGCGCCCATCCCAGCGAGGAGCACTTCATGCCGCTGTACTTCGCGCTGGGCGCGGCTGGCGCCATGGCGCGGCCACGGTATCTGAGCCGCGAAGTCATGTATTCCATCCTGGCCATGGATGCGATGGCCTTCGAGGACGCGCAGGCGGCATAACCTCCTGCTGCCGCGGACTTGGCGAGGCGCCACAATGGCGCGTTGCCCGGGACCACCCCGGTCCTGGAAATCGCTAAAAAACCAAGGAGTCCGTGATGATCGACCTGCCTCTGTTGGCGCTGGAGCGCCCCGCACAACCCGCACCGGGGCAGCAGCCCTGGCTGCTGGTGCTCATGCATGGCGTTGGCAGCAATGAGCAGGATCTGTTCGGCCTCGCATCGTTCGTGCCGCCGCAGTTCCACGTGCTCAGCCTGCGCGCTCCGTTTTCCATGGGTCCCTCAGCCCATGCCTGGTTCCAGTTCACGGTGGACGCCAACGGCACGCGCCACATCCACGCATCGCAGGAAGAGCACAGCCGCGCCCTGGTGGCCCAGACCGTGCAGCAGGCCGGAGCGCGGCTGGACATCCCTGCCCAGCGAACCGTGGCGGGCGGCTTCAGCCAGGGCGGCATCATGGCGCTCAGCCTGCTGCTGACCCAGCCCGCACTGCTGCGCGCCGCCATGTGCTGGCACAGCCGTCTGCTGCCCGAGGCCTTGCCGCACCAGGCGCCTGACGCGGCCTTTGACGGCAAGTCGCTCTGGGTCAGCCACGGCACCTACGACAACGTCATTCCGCTGACCAGCGCCCACGCCATTCGCAGCCACGTGCAGCGCCTGCCGCTGCAACTGAGCTACCACGAATACCCGAGCATGCATGAGATCCGCCCCGACGAGCTGCAGGCCGCCATGGCCTGGCTCCAGGATCTGGGCAAGCAGGGCTGAGACGGTCGGGTAAGCCGGGTAACGCGTTGTTGCCGGGCGCGCACGATGGCCTGCGCAGAGAGCGAGGCGGCTTATAAACACAAGGCAGGGGCCGGTGTCAGCAAAGCCGGGGAACCCTGGTTGTGCTTTGCTGTCGCACGTCCTGCGGCAACTGAGCTGCCAGCCCCCTGCCCAAGCCAAAGGACCCATCCATGCCAGAACGCGATCCCCAAGACTTCCGCCCCCGCGCCAGATCCTCCGGCCCATCGGCTTTCGGCATCGCCGCAGCGGTGCTGGCGGCTGCCGCCCTGGGGGGCGCGGCCTGGTGGTACTGGTGGCGTCCCGCCGCCGTGCCCGAGGCGCCGCCGGAAGTGGCGCAGGCGCCCGCCCAGTCCACCCAGCCCTCCGAACCTGAACCCGTCCCCGCGCCCGAGCTGACCGAGCCCCAGAACCCTGTCGATGCGCTGGAGCAACCCGCCTCCGGCCTGCCCGCGCTGCAGGACTCCGACGCCCATGTCACCCAGGCCCTCAACGGCCTGCTGGGCCGTGACAAGGCAGGCAGCTTTCTGCAGATGGACGGCTTTGTGCGCCGCGCCGTGGCCACCGTGGACAACCTGACCCGCTCCCAGGCCCCTGCACGGCTTTGGCCCGTGCACCCGGCGCCGCAGCGTTTCACGGTGGAGGGCTCGGCAGAGGCTGGTGAGGCGCAGGCCATCGCCCCCGCCAACGCCGCACGCTACAAGGCGTTTGTGACCTTTGTCGAGTCCATTCCCATGGACGGGGCCGTCAAGCTCTATGCCCGGCTGTACCCCCTGTTCCAGACCGCCTATGAAGACCTGGGCTATCCCAGCCGCTATTTCAACGATCGTCTCATTGCCGTCATAGACCACCTGCGCGCCGCGCCCGAGCCCGCCGGCCCGGTACAGGTACGGCTGACCAAGGTGGAGGGCGAGGTGCCCTCCATCCAGCCCTGGGTGCGCTACGAATACGCCGACCCTGAGCTGCAGGCCCTGTCCAGCGGCCAGAAGATGCTGGTGCGCGTGGGCCTGGACAACGAGCGCCGCCTCAAGGCCGTGCTGGGCGAGCTGCGCCGCCGCATTGCCACCGGCGAGATGGCCAAGCCTGCGGGCTGAGTCGGGATTCGGATCAACCCGCCGCAGGCAGGGGCAGGGCGGTTTTGTACCGCACCTGCTTGAGCGTGAAGCTGGAGCGGATCTTCTCTATGCCGGGAATGGGCGTGAGCTGCTCCACGATGAAGCGCTCCAGCGCGCCGATGTCGGCCAGCGCCACGCGGATCAGGTAGTCGGCGTCGCCGCTCATCAGGTAGCACTCCATGACCTCGTCGTGCTCGGCAATGCGGCGCTCGAAGTCGGCCAGCGATTCCTTGGCCTGCGACTTGAGGCTGATGTTGATGAACACATTCAGCCCCAGCCCCAGCGCCGACGCATTGGCCAGCGCCACATAGCGCGCGATCACGCCGGCCTTCTCCAGTGCCTTGACGCGCGCCAGGCATGGCGAGGGCGACAGATGCACGCGCCGCGCCAGCTCCACGTTGGACAGCGAGCCGTCCGTTTGCAACTCGGCCAGAATGCGCAAGTCGATGGTGTCCAGTTTCATGTGCCGGATTTTATGTAGATACCGGCATGAAATGCTGGAATATGGCGTTTTCCTTATCCATGAACGGCTGCTCATGCCGGCCTGCCAGTCCTAAAGTGGCGGACATGAACGCACCCACGCCACTGGCCGCGCTGGCCGATATCGATACCGATCCCCAGGAAACCGCCGAATGGCGCGAGGCCTTTCTGGCCCTGGTCGCCACAGAAGGTCCGCAGCGAGCGCGCTTCGTGCTGGCAGAGCTGGCGCGCATGGCGCGCGAGCAGCGCCTGGGCTGGCAGCCCGACCTGAACACGCCCTATGTGAACAGCGTGGCGGCGCAGCAGCAGCCGGTGTTTCCGGGCGACCTGGCCATCGAGGAGCGGCTGGCGTCCATCATGCGCTGGAACGCGCTGGCCATGGTGGTGCGCGCCAACCAGGCCTATGGCGAGCTGGGCGGCCATATTGCCAGCTATGCCAGCGCGGCCGACCTGTTCGAGACCGGGTTCAATCATTTCTTCCATGCCCGGGAGGGACTTGAGCCGGGCCAGCACCGGGGCGACCTGGTGTTCTTCCAGCCGCACAGCGCGCCCGGCGTGTATGCGCGGGCCTTCCTGGAAGGGCGGCTGACCGAGCAGGACCTGCAGCACTACCGCCAGGAGATCAGCGCGCCGGCTGCAGGCGCGCAAGGCCTGTCCAGCTATCCCCATCCCTGGCTGATGCCCGATTTCTGGCAGTTCCCCACGGGCTCCATGGGCATTGGCCCCATCAGCAGCATCTACCACGCGCGCTTCATGCGCTATCTCACGCACCGCCGCCTGCTGGACTGCCAGGAACGCAAGGTCTGGGGCGTGTTCGGCGACGGCGAGATGGACGAACCCGAAAGCATGAGCGCTCTCACGCTGGCCGCGCGCGAGGGGCTGGACAACCTGGTCTGGGTGGTCAACTGCAATCTGCAGCGGCTGGACGGCCCGGTGCGCGGCAACGGCCGCATCGTCGATGAGCTGGAGCGGCTGTTTGCCGGCGCGGGCTGGAACGTGGTCAAGCTGCTGTGGGGCAGCGACTGGGACGGGTTGTTTGCGCGCGACCTCACCGGCACCCTGGCACGCACGCTGGGCGGCACGGTGGACGGGCAGATGCAGACCTTCGCCGCCAATGACGGACGCTACAACCGCGAGCATTTCTTCGGACAGAACCCCGAGCTTGCCGCCCTGGCCCAGGGCCTGACGGACGAGCAGATCGACCGCTTGAAGCGCGGCGGCCATGACCTGGTGAAGATCCATGCGGCCTATGCAGCGGCTGCCGCCCATCGCGGCCAGCCCACGGTGATCCTTGCCCATACCAAGAAGGGCTACGGCATGGGCTCGGCCGGGCAGGGCAAGATGACCACGCACAGCCAGAAGAAGCTGGACGAGTCCGACCTGATCGAGTTCCGCAACCGCTTCAACCTGCCGCTCAGTGACGAGCAGGCCAAGGGCCTGGCCTTCCATAAACCTGCCGATGACAGCGCCGAGATGCAGTACCTGCGCGATCGCCGCACGGCCCTGGGCGGCGCACTGCCGCGCCGTGAAACCGTGTGCGACCGCGTGCCCGTGCCCGCCCTTGAGCAGTACGCGCAGTTCGCGCTGGCGCCTGCCGGCAAGGAGATGAGCACCACCATGGCCTTTGTGCGCATGCTGGGCGGCCTGCTCAAGGACGCGCAGCTGGGGCCGCGCATCGTGCCCATCGTGGCGGACGAGGCGCGCACCTTCGGCATGGCCAACCTTTTCAAGCAGGTGGGCATCTACAGCAGCCTGGGCCAGCGCTATGCGCCCGAAGACATCGGCTCGGTGCTGTCCTACCGCGAGGCGCTGGACGGCCAGATCCTGGAGGAGGGCATCAGCGAGGCCGGCGCCATCGCCAGCTGGACGGCGGCAGCCACCAGCTACAGCGTGCACGGCCTGGCCATGCTGCCGTTCTACATCTACTACTCCATGTTCGGCTTCCAGCGCGTGGGCGACGCCATCTGGGCGGCGGCCGACCAGCGGGCGCGCGGCTTTCTGCTGGGCGCCACCTCGGGCCGCACCACGCTGGGCGGAGAAGGCCTGCAGCACCAGGACGGCTCCAGCCATCTGGTGGCGGCCACCATTCCCAACTGCAAGGCCTGGGACCCCGCGCATGCGGGCGAGCTGGCCGTGATCCTGGACGCCGGCATGCGCGAGATGCTGGTGGAGCAGCGCGACGTTTTCTACTACATCACCCTGATGAACGAGAACTACGCCCAGCCTGACCTGCCACAGGGCGCGGCCGAAGGCGTGCTGCGCGGCGGCTATGTGTTCGGCCGCTTTGGCGATGCGGGCCATGCCACGCAGCATGTCACCTTGCTGGGATCGGGCGCCATCCTCACCGAAGTGCTCAAGGCCGCCGAGCAATTGGCCAGCGAGGGCATGGCGGCCACCGTGGTCAGCGTGACCAGCTGGAGCGAACTGGCGCGCGATGGCGTGGCCTGCGAGCAGCGCATGCTGGCAGGTGAGGCACCTGGCCAGCCCTGGATCGCCCAACTGCTGGACGGCACGCAGGGCCCGGTGATTGCTGCCACCGACTATGTGCGCGCTGTGCCCGAGACCGTGCGCGCCTTCCTGCCCGCAGGCAGGCGATTCCTCACCCTGGGCACGGACGGCTTTGGCCGAAGTGACACGCGTGCCGCTTTGCGCGGCCACTTTGGCGTGGACGCGCACAGCGTGGCGCAGGCGGCGCGCCGCTGCAGCCAGGCGGCCTGAGCCCGGCGGGCGAGCCGCCACCCCATACACTGACGGATACACCGACGGTGAAATCAGCGGCCCCTTGCGGGCCGCTTTTTCGTGCGCACCCGAGAAGGCTGCGCGCGCTTTTTCCCTGCATTGATTAAGCCCGCGTTAAATGCGCTATTGGCTTATCGTTTTCGTCGGCTTGCATGGAAAAAATAGGGAGATACCACTAGAATTCGTATATATAAGAAGATATTGCGCAAAGAGATGATCATTTGCTGCAATGGCTGCAGGCGTTGGGTTGAATATCTCGTCAATATCCATTTTTGCCTCTTTCAATAATAATTCATTTCAGTGGATCGAAGACGATGAAACTCTCGCTCAAGCAAGGCTTGCTGTGCGTGGCCGCGCTCTCGGCCGCCGCCTGGCAACTGGCCATTTCGGCGCCGGCGCCCGGAGTGGACCATGCGCAAATGCCACAAATCATTGATGACCTGCCTGCCGATTACGCGGCGGACCTGACGGCGGAGCAAAGAACCCTGGTCGATCGCGGCCGATATATCGCACGCCTGGGCGATTGTGTTGCCTGCCACACCGGCAATAAATCCCAGCCCATGGGTGGTGGGCTGGCGCTGGAGACGCCATTCGGCAAGATCTATTCCACCAATATCTCGCCCGACGCCGATACGGGCATGGGCAAATACAGCTTCGAGCAGTTCGACCGCGCCATGCGCAAGGGCGTCGCGGCCGATGGCCGCAACATGTACCCGGCCATGCCCTATCCCTCCTACGCCAAGATGACGGCCGAGGACATGCAGGCCCTGTACGCCTATCTGCTGCAGGGCGTGGCGCCCGTGAAGGCGGCCAACAAGGAATCCGACCTGGGCTTTCCCTTCAACCAGCGCTGGGGCCTGGCGCTGTGGAACTGGGTGTTTCTGGATGACACGCCCTTCCAGCCCCAACCGCAGCAAACTGCCCAGTGGAACCGGGGTGCCTACCTGGTGCAGGGCCTGGGCCACTGCGGCGCCTGCCATACGCCGCGCGGCGTGGGCTTCCAGGAAAAGACCATGACCGGCGAGGGCAGCAAGGGCGAGTATTTCCTGGCCGGCGAGACCGTGGAGAACTGGCGCGCGCTGAGCCTGCGCAATCTGTGGACACCCGAGGAAACCGCCCAGTTGCTCAAGACCGGGCGCAACAGCCACGGCACGGTCTCCGGCAACATGGTCGACGTGGTGCAGCACAGCACGCAGTACATGAGCGATGCGGACCTGCTGGCCATTGGCACTTATCTGAAGTCACTGCCCGCAGGCAAGAACGACCTGCCCATGCAGGTGGCCCAGGGGCCGGGGCCGGTCATCGCCCCGCATCCGGCGTCGCAGGTTTCCGTGCATGCGCCGTCCGCCACCTCGGCAGTGTCTTCGGACGTGCCTGCCGATCTCTACGCCAGCCGTGGCGGCCTGGGCTATCTGCAGTTCTGCGCCGACTGCCACCGTGCCGATGGCGGCGGCGTGAAGGACGTGTTCCCGCCGCTGGCCGGCAATTTCTCGCTGCAGTCGCAGGACCCGTCCACGCTGATCCATCTGATGCTGGTGGGCTGGAAGGCGCCCGTCACGCAAAGCCATGCGCGGCCGCTGACCATGCCGGCCTTCGCACAGCTTAAGGATGCGGAGATTGCCGACATCCTCAACTTCGCCCGCAAGAGCTGGGGCCGTGCCGATGCGCGCGAGATCCATGCCAAGGAGGTGCAATCCATGCGCAAGCAGCTCGATGCCAAGGGCGAAAGCGCACGCCCCTTCGAGACGCCACGCCTGGCCGCCATGCTGGACGAATCCAACGCGAAGCAACTGGTCTACGGCGCCCGCCTGAACATAGAGACGCGTGACCTGCTGCCCAGGAATGTGGGCAATGCGCTGAACTGCGCCAGCTGCCATCTGAACGCGGGCACGGTGGCCGATGGTTCGCCCTACATCGGTGTCTCGGCCTTCTTCCCCGGCTATGCGCCGCGCGCGGGCCGCGTCATCACGCTGGAGGATCGCATCAATGGCTGCTTCCTGCGCTCCATGAACGGCAAGCCGCTGCCGCTGGAGTCCGACGAGATCAAGGCCATGGTGGCCTACTTCGACTGGATGCGCCGCGAAACCAAACCCGAAGACAAGGTCGAAGGCCGGGGCGTGGGCAAGATCAGCCAGTCCATCTTGCCCAACGTGGACAACGGCAAGAAGGTCTATGCGGCCCAGTGCGCGGTCTGCCATGGCGGCGAGGGCGAGGGCGTGAAGAACGCCAAGGGCCAGTGGGTCTATCCGCCGCTGTGGGGTGACGAGTCCTTCAACATCGGCGCGGGCATGGCGCGCACCTACACGGCAGCGGCCTTCGTCAAGCGCAACATGCCCATCGCCTTCCATGGCAACTTCCCGCTGGGCCAGGGCGGCCTCAGCGACCAGGAGGCCGTGGACGTGGCCGAGTACTTCAGCCACCAGCCGCGCCCGGACTTTGCCAACAAGCACAAGGACTGGCCCAAGGACAAGAAGCCGGCCGATGCGCGGTACTGATGCGCCATCGAGGGAGAAGAAGGCGTTCCCGCCACGCGGCGGGAGCCTGAAGGCGGGGCAGGGAGCGAGTCCTGCCCCGCCTTTTTTTCGAGGGCAGTGCCCAGTCTTGCGCGCGCTGCAGGTCCTTCTTGGCGGCGGCCAGTTCATTGCCCAGCCCCTGCACGTGTTGCTGCCGTTGACTGGCCATCTGCTGCAGCCGGCAGGCTTGGTTCCAGGCCTTCCCGGCAGCGCGTTCGGCGTGCTCAGCCCGCTCGCTGCAGCAGCACCGGCACCGAGGAGACCAGCAGCGCCACGCCGGACAGGCACAGCAGGCCCAGCACGATCTGCCGGAACCGTGCCTCGCTGATACCGATATAGAGCCTGGAGCCCAGCAGCGATGGAATGAGCATGGCCGGCGCCACGATGGCGAACAGCGGCAGCATGCTGCGCGTGACCATGCCGGTGCCCAGGTAGGTGGCCATGGTCACGGCCAGCATGGACAGGTTGAAGTTCTGGATGACGGAGCGCTGCTCATCCTTGGGGTAGCCGCGCAGCGTACACCACAGCGTGGGCAGCGTGCCCGTGAAGCCGCCCAGTCCGCCCATCACGCCGCCCGCCAGGCCCACGGCGCCGTCTGCCACCTGGCCGCCGCGCGCCAGCCTGGGCAGCCGGGCCGACAGCAGCATTACCGGGCACCACAGCACCAGCATGCCGCCCAGCAGGGCCTTGAACCAGGCCATGTCCAGGTGCGGCAGCAGCAAGACGCCCAGCGGAATGCCGGCAAGACCGCCCAGGATGAAGGGCAGCAGCTTTGCCAGCGCAAACCCGCGCCGCACGGTGATGGCCGACAGCACCTGGCCCAGCAGCGAGCCGAAGACGGTGAGCACGGCCGCATCGCGCGGCTCCAGCACCCAGGCCCAGAACGACATGGCCACCATGCCGAAGGCAAAGCCCGACAGGCCCTGCACGAATCCGGCCGCCGCCGCGCCCAGCGCGATGATGAAAAACATGCCATCCATGGTCTGCCTGGTCCTTTCGTTTTGGGTGTGCAAGACGCAGGAATTCTGGAACGCATGCATAAGCAGAAATTCGTTTGTTTTTATTGTTCAATATGGTTTTGCTTATGACGCGCCGCGCCTGAATCCATGCCGCAAAACCGCACTGCATCGACCGCTGCCCAACTGGCCCACCGCATGGCCACGCGTTTGAAGATGAAGCATTTGCTGCTGCTGCGCTCCATCAGCGAGCTGGGCACGCTGACCCGCGTGGCCGAACGCATGGCCACCAGCCAGCCCGCCGTGACCCAGGCCCTGGCCGAGCTGGAGTCATTGTTCGGCGCGCCGCTGTTCCTGCGTTCTGCACGCGGCATGGAGCCAACGGAGCTGGGCGCGCTGGTGCTGGCGCGCGCCCGGGGCATGCTGGCCGATCTGGACCATTGGGCCCACGACATCGAGGCCGTGGGGCAGCAGCGTGCGGCGCACCTTCAGGTGGGTGTCATCCCCTTCCTGCCGGCGCGCATGCTGGCCGATGCCATCGGCAGGACGCGGCCGCAAGGCCGGCGCATCACGGTCACGCTGCATGAGGACACCAGCGACCGCCTGCTGCAAAAGTTGCGCGCACATGAGCTGGACTGCGTGATTGGCCGCGCCTCGGCCGTACTGGACATGAGCGGCATACGGCACAGCGTGCTTTATGAGCAGGAGCCTCGCCTGATCGCCCACCGCAGCCTGGCCACGCGGCTGGGGCGCCGACCTCTGCAGTGGGCCGAACTCACGGGGCTTGACTGGGTGCTGGGCCAGCGCCGCACGCCCATGCGCGAGCAGATCACCGACTTTTTTCTGCGCGCGGGCGTGGAGCCGCCGCCGCCGTTTGTGGAAACGCTCTCGGCCAAGGTGATCGGCGAACTGGTGGCGGCCAATGAGCGGGCCGTGTCCATCGTGCCGGCCGACATTGCCGAGGAACTGGTGCGCATCGCGGGCGTGGGCATTGTGCGCCACCGTTTTGGCTGGACCCTGCCACCCATCACCCTGTTCGAGCGCAAGGCGGGCGGGCAGTACGAGGAGCAGCGCCTGTTCGCCCAGGCCCTGAAGGAGGTTTGCTCCGATCAGGGTTGACTGGTGGCCGGCTTGAAGAGCGCAGCCAGCAGTGGCGCCAGCGTGGGAAATTCCAGGGCAAAGCGGGCGCGGTCCACGAAGAAGGCCTCGCAGGCCACGGCGAAGAATTCGGCGGGCGCCGTGGCGCCATAGCCATCCAGCCAGGGCCATTCGCCGCCAAAGCGCTCGGCGATGGTGATCTGCTCACGAAAGGCGTCGTAGGCCGGCGCCCAGGCGGCCTGCCATATCTCGCGGGCCTGGCGCGCGGAGCTGCTGCCCATGAAGCCCGGCGGCAGGGGCGGGCAGCCGTCGGCACCGCCGTTGCGCATGTCGATCTTGTGGGCGAATTCGTGGATCACCACATTGGCGGGTTGGCCGCCGTGGCCATGGTGGCTGGCATGAGACCCGCGGCCTGCGCCAATGGCCTGCCAGCTCAGCATGACGGGGCCGCCATGCATGGCCTCGCCCATGATCACTTCGTCGTAGTCGTGGATGACGCCGGCCTCGTCCATGCTCTGGCGCCGCGCCACGGCATCGCCCGGGTGCACCACGATGCCGACAAAGTCGTCATACCAGGACAGCGCGCCCTGCGGCTCTCCCCAGTGCAGCAGGGGCAGGCAGGCCTGGGCGGCAATCTCCAGCGCCATGGCATCGCTCACTTGCAGGCCGTGCGCACCGTGGAAGCGCTTGCGCTGCAGGAAGACGGCGGCCAGTGCGCGCAGCTTGGATTGCTCCTCCAGCGTCAGCGATGCGAGAAAAGGGTAGGCGGCCAGCGTGGACAGCCACAGCGGCGCGGGAATCTCGGGCACCGGCGACACCGTGGAGCGTGCGCGGCGGCCCAGTCTGCGGACCCAGCTGCCCATTTGTTGCCAAAGGCTCATGGCGGGCTGGCCTGTTCAAGAACATCGGACAGCGGCAGGCGCTGCAGGCCCATGCCGCGCTCCCAGCGCAGCACCTCGGCGCGGGGCGCGGGCGCCGCCAGATCCCAGTCGCTGAGCACGATGCGCCGCAGGCCATCGCCCAGGTCATGGTCGGCCGGGCGGTGCGTGTGGCCGTGGATCAGGGTGGCGGCACCTGCGGCATGCAGCCAGCTGCGCGTGGCCTGCGCGTCGAGGTCGGCATAGGTGGGCATGGCGGCGCCATGGCCGTCCGATTCCCGCTTGCGCGATTCGCTCTCCTGCCGAATGCCGCGTGCCTGGTCGCGGCGCACCTGCAGCGGCTGGGCCAGGAAGCCGGCCTGCCAGGCCGCCGAGCGGGCCATGGCGCGAAAGCGCTGGTAGTCCACATCGTCCAGGCACAGGGCATCGCCATGGCTGAGCAGGATGCGCTGGTCGCCGCAGTCAAGCACGGTGGGATCGGTCAGGGTGGTCGTGCCGCACAGCGCATCGAACTGCGCGCCGGTCAGGAAGTCGCGGTTGCCCTGCATGAAGAACAGCGGCGTGCGGGTGGCTGCCGCGCGCATGGCGGTGGCGCATTCGGCCTCGAAGCTGCCCGGCTCCAGCAGGGCGTCGTCACCCACCCAGACCTCGAACAGGTCGCCCAGCAGAAAGACGGCATCGGCCCGCGTGGCGGCCAGGTACTGCCGGAAGGCCTGCACGGTGGCGGGCTCGCTGGCCTGCAGGTGCAGGTCCGAGATGAACTCCAGCGTGCGCCAGCCCGCAGGCAGTGTCCACTCGGCCGCAATGGGCGGCACGGGAAGAGGGCGGGGCGCGGCGGTCTGGGCCATGGGACGGGGCACCCGGCAAGGGCGCTGCATGAAGGGCTGTAGGAGCCTTGGGACGGCTCTGGAGCGGGTCTGTTGTCCATGCGCACGGCCTGGTGCCATGCGCATGGACAACAGGGCGGCCGGACCCGAAAGGGCACGGCCGCCGAGTGTGCGCAAGCGCCTGATTACAGGGCCACGGCCTTTTCGATGATCACGTCATCCTTGGGCACGTCCTGGTGGCCGCCGTTGCGGCCGGTCTTCACGCCACGCAGCTTGTCCACGATCTCGGTGCCCTTGACCACCTTGCCGAACACGGCATAGCCCCAGCCCTGGGCGCTGGGCGAGGTGTGGTTCAGGAAGCCGTTGTCGGCCACGTTGATGAAGAACTGGGCGGTGGCCGAGTGCGGGTCGCCGGTACGGGCCATGGCCAGGGTGTACTTGTCGTTCTTCAGGCCGTTCTTGGCCTCGTTCTCGATGGGGGCGTCCGTCTCCTTTTGCTTCATGCCGGGCTCGAAGCCGCCGCCCTGGATCATGAAGCCATCGATGATGCGATGGAAGATGGTGTTGTTGTAGTGGCCCTTGTTCACATAGGCCAGGAAGTTCTCTGCGCTCTTCGGGGCCTTGGCGGCGTCGAGTTCGATGGTGATGACGCCGTGGCCGGCGATGTGGAGTTCGACTTGGGGATTGCTCATGGCGATTCCTTGTTGGATGGAGGGGAAGGGCGTGCCACGCAAGGCGCGGCGCGCGGTTTACTTGACTTCGGTGGCCGAGAGGATGGTCACCGGCTTGGTGGGTACATTCTGGTGCATGCCCTGGTTGCCCGTGGCCACCGTGCGGATTTTGTCCACCACATCCATGCCCTGGACCACGCGGCCGAAGACGGCGTAGCCGTGTCCGTCAGGCTTGGGCGCGTTGAGCATGTCGTTGTTCACCACGTTGATGAAGAACTGCGAGGTGGCCGAGTTGGGGTTGCCCGTGCGCGCCATGGCGATGGTGCCCCGGTCATTCTTGAGGCCGTTGTCCGCCTCCAGCGGAATCGGCGCGCGCGTGGGCTTTTCCTTGAGGCTGGCATCCATGCCGCCGCCCTGGATCATGAAGCCGTCCATCACGCGGTGGAACACCGTGCCGTCATAGTGCTTGTCTCGCACGTACTGCATGAAGTTGGCCACGGTCTTGGGAGCCTTGGCTTCGTTCAGCTCCAGCACGATGTCGCCCATGCTGGTCTTGATCTGCACCTTGGGCGTGGCGTTCTGCGCCATGGCGGGCAGGGCGGTGAAAAGGGAAGCGGCCAGGGCCATGCCGGCCAGGGAAAGCGACGCAATGCGGCGTGTGGTCATGCGAATCTCCTGTGAAAGCCAAAGGGCTGGGGGATGGAGTGGGGAAAACCGGGCAGGTTCCTGCGGGTGCGCGCCAGGCATGGCAAGACCCGATCGACCGCCGCACGCGCGCTGACGCAAGGGCTGCGCGCGTGGGCCGGGGCCTACTTGGCGGCGGTGACGGGCGCCAGCAGGTCGCGCAGCAGCTTGAGTTTGGGGCGCACGCTGGCCGCGCGGCCATCCAGGCCTTGCGCCTTGGAGTAGGCCTCGTAGGCCAGGCGGGCATGGATGTCGCCCAGGTTCTCGTAGGCGACGCCGTAGTTGGGGTTGTTGCGCACGGCGGATTCGAGCGCGGAGCGCGCCTTGTCGAGCTGGTTCTGGCCGGCATAGATGACCGCCAGATTGTTGTAGGGCTCGGGCAGCTCGGGGTAGTCCTCGATGAGCTGATTCAGCGCGGCGATGGCCTCGTCTGTCTTGCCGCTGTCGGTCAGTGCAACCGCCTTGAGAAAGCGCATCTGCGGGTCGCGTGCGTTCTTGGCCAGATAGGCATCGGCGCGTGCCAGCGCCTGGGTGCTCTTGCCGTTGCGCAGCAACTGATTCACTTCCGTATAGTCGTCGGCGTGGGCGTGGCCTGTTGCGAGCAGGGCCGCCAGTGCCGCGAGGCGCAGGGCGGAGCGAAACGAGTTGCGTAGAGGCATGTAGGTGCTTTCGGGGCCTCGGGGGAATGCCCCGCGGCGCGGGCTTATACTGCGGTCAATTGTAGCTGAGGGGTGTGCTGGGTCACACGGGCTCTGCGCCTGCCGCTCCTGCTCCCTGCTGAGCATGCCTGCATCGGCGCCAAGGGTCCGGCGGCGCGTGGGACGCGCCCCCTGCAGCGACCCTTTCTCCCCTGATAAACATCCATGAGTTTGCGTATCTACAACACGCTGTCGCGTGCATTGGAAGCGTTTTCGCCAATCGAACCGGGCCATGTGCGCATGTATGTGTGCGGCATGACCGTGTACGACCTGTGTCACCTGGGACACGCGCGCTCCATGGTCGCTTTCGATGTGGTGCAGCGCTGGCTGCGTGCCAGCGGCCATCGCGTGACCTATGTGCGCAACATCACCGACATCGATGACAAGATCATCCGTCGCGCCGTCGAGAACGGCGAGACCATCCGCTCGCTGACCGACCGCATGATCGACGCCCTGCACCAGGACGCCGACGCCCTGGGCATCGAGCGCCCCACGCATGAGCCGCGCGCCACCGAATACGTGCCGCAGATGCTGTCCATGATCGGCCGCCTGCAGGACAAGGGTCTGGCCTATCAGGGCACGGATGGCGACGTGAACTTCGCCGTGCGCAAGTTCCCCGGCTACGGCAAGCTGTCGGGCAAGTCGCTGGACGAATTGCAGGCCGGCGAACGCGTGGCCGTGCAGGACGGCAAGCAGGATCCGCTGGACTTCGTGCTGTGGAAAAGCGCCAAGCCCGCCGAGCCGGAAGAGGTTAAGTGGGCCAGCCCCTGGGGTGTGGGTCGTCCCGGCTGGCACATCGAGTGCTCGGCCATGGGCTGCGAGATGCTGGGTGAGAGCTTCGACATCCACGGCGGCGGCGCCGACCTGCAGTTCCCGCACCACGAAAACGAGATCGCCCAGAGCGAAGGCGCGACCGGCAAGCCGTTCTCGCAGGTCTGGATGCACAACGGCTTCATCAACGTGGACAACGAGAAGATGTCCAAGTCGCTGGGCAACTTCTTCACCATCCGCGACGTGCTCAAGGAATACGACGCCGAGACCGTGCGCTTCTTCGTCGTGCGCAGCCACTACCGCAGCCCGCTGAACTACAGCGACGTGCACCTGAACGACGCACGCGGCGCGCTTAAGCGCCTGTACACGGCGCTGAGCCTGGTCGCACCTGCCGAGGTTGCCGTCGACTGGAATCATCCCGCTGCCGCGCGCTTCAAGGCGGCCATGGACGAGGACTTCGGCACGCCCGAGGCCGTGGCCGTGCTGTTCGAGCTGGCTGCCGAAGTCAACCGCAGCAAGAGTGCCGAGACGGCGGGCCTGCTCAAGGCCCTGGCCGGCTGCCTGGGGCTGCTGCAGGGCGACCCGCAGGCCTTCCTGCAGGCGGGCACTTCGGAGATGGATGCCGGTGCCATCGAGGCGCAGATTGCCGCACGCGCAGCCGCCAAGGCGGCCAAGGACTGGGCCGAGGCCGACCGCATCCGCAAGGCGCTGCTGGAACAGGGCATCGTGCTCAAGGACTCCCCCGCAGGCACAACCTGGGAGGCAGCCGCAAAGGGCTGATCCGTATGCCTTGCCAGATGTGCCGCGCCAGGTGCGGGGAGGTGCTTTGATGGCCTCCGCCAAACCCCTGGACACCATGGATTTCGAGCAGTTGCCGCTGGTGGCCGATCTGCCCGTGCCCGAACAGCAACCGGCCCCGCTGCCGATCGTGACGCTGGGCGCGCGCGCAGGATCGGCGCCTGCGGCCGCCGCTGCCGCTGCCTCCGCTCCCAAGGCCAAGATATCCCTGCCCGCACCGCCCGAGGGCGCCCCGGCCTACTGGGCCGAGGCCTGCCGCCAGCTGGTGCGGCGCGATCGCGTGATGAAGCGCCTGATCCCGCGCTTTGCCCACCTGGCCTTGCAGCCCGGCGGCGATGCCTTCGCAACGCTGGCGCGCTCCATCGTGGGCCAGCAGATCTCGATGAAGGCTGCCCAGACGCTGTGGAACAAGTTCGCGCGCCTGCCCGCCCGCATGGCGCCTGACCTGGTGCTCAAGCTCAAGGTGGACGACATGCGCGCCGTGGGCCTGTCTGCCCGCAAGGTGGACTACCTGGTGGACCTGGCCATGCACTTCACCGAGCACCGCCTGCACCAGGACGACTGGCAGGGCATGAGTGACGAAGCCATCGTGGCCGAGCTCATGTCCATCCGCGGCGTGGGCCGCTGGACCGCCGAGATGTTCCTCATCTTCTACCTGCAGCGGCCCAATGTGCTGCCGCTGGACGATGCAGGCCTGATCTCGGGCATCAGCCAGAACTATTTTTCAGGCGACCCCGTCAGCCGCAGCGAGGCGCGTGAGGTTGCCGAGGCCTGGAAGCCGTGGTGCACCGTGGCGACTTGGTATATTTGGCGCTCGCTCGAACCGCAGCCTGCAGCCTGAAGACAAACCGATCACACCCGATCAACCCCCGTTTTCCGGCCGGAACGCATGCACCGTGCCTGGCTGGGACAAGGAGAAACAAGTTGGCGAAAAAGAACTTTCTGGATTTTGAGCAGCCCATCGCCGAGCTCGAATCCAAAATCGAGGAACTGCGCTACGTGCAGACCGAAAGCGCAGTCGATATCTCGGAAGAGATCGAGCAGCTCAGCAAAAAAAGCCTGCAGCTGACCAAGGACATCTACAGCGACCTCTCGCCCTGGCAGATCACCAAGATCGCGCGCCATACCGAGCGTCCCTACACGCTGGACTATGTGCGCGACTGCTTCACCGACTTCATCGAGATGCACGGCGACCGGCACTTTGCCGACGACCAGTCCATTGTGGGCGGGCTGGCGCGCTTCAATGGCATTTCCTGCATGGTCATCGGCCACCAGAAGGGCCGCGACACCAAGGAGCGCACGCTGCGCAACTTCGGCATGACGCGCCCCGAGGGCTACCGCAAGGCCCTGCGCCTCATGAAGACGGCCGAAAAGTTCGGCCTGCCGGTCTTCACCTTCGTGGACACGCCTGGCGCCTTCCCCGGCATCGAAGCCGAAGAGCGCGGCCAGTCCGAAGCCATCGGCCGCAACATCTACGAAATGGCCCAGCTGCAGACCCCCATCATCACCACCGTCATCGGTGAAGGTGGATCGGGCGGCGCCCTGGCCATTGCCGTCGCCGACCAGGTGTTGATGCTGCAATACGCCGTCTACTCCGTGATCAGCCCGGAAGGCTGCGCCTCCATCCTCTGGAAGACCGGCGAAAAGGCCCAGGACGCGGCCGATGCCATGGGCATCACGGCCCACCGCCTCAAGGCCCTGGGCCTGGTGGACAAGATCGTCAACGAGCCCGTGGGCGGCGCCCACCGCGACCCCAAGCAAATGGCCGCCTTCCTCAAGCGCGCGCTGGGCGATGCCTATCGCCAGCTGGCGGACCTCAAGCCCAAGGAACTGCAGGACCGCCGTTACGAGCGCCTGCAAAGCTACGGCCGCTTCGCCGACACCAAGGCCGACAACCGCTGAAGGCCTGCGCCACGCTCTGGCACACTGAACGGCTCCCCCTGGGAGCCGTTTGCTTTTTGCGCCAATCCCTGGCCCGCGTCCTGATACCTCTGATCCAAGCCTGTGGAAATTCCGATCCCCGACCCGCCGCGCAATGTTCCGGCAGCCGCTCCAAATGCCGCACCAGGTGCTGCACCGGGTGCCGCTTTGGACGCGGCCATCCATCGCTTTGCGCCGCAACTGCCGCTGGCCGTGGCCTTCAGCGGCGGTGCGGACTCCACGGCACTGCTGCTGGCCTGCGCCGAGCGCTGGCCGGGCCAGGTCGTGGCCATCCATGTGCACCACGGTCTGCAGTCGGCGGCCGATGCCTTTGTCGGCCAGTGCGAGAAAGTCTGCGCGCAGCATGCCGTTCCTTTGAAGATTCGCCGCGTGGACGCGCGCCACGCGCCGGGCCAAAGTCCTGAGGACGCCGCACGCCAGCTGCGCTACGCAACGCTGATAGAGGCCGCCCGCGAACCCTGGCCTGTGCAGGGCGCCAGCGGAGATCCGTTGCCGCCCGTTCGCAGCATGGCGCTGGCGCAACATGCGGACGACCAGGTCGAGACGCTGCTGCTGGCCCTGTCTCGAGGCGCCGGTGTGGCCGGGTTGGCCGCCATGCCGGCGCAGTGGAGCAGGGCGGATCTCGAATGGCATCGTCCGCTGCTTGATCTGCCCGGACAGGCCCTGCGTGACTGGCTTGCGGCGCGTGGCCAGGCGTGGGTGGAAGACCCGACCAATGCCGACGCGCGCTATACGCGCAATCGCATCCGCGCCCAGTTGCTGCCCGCGCTGCAGCAGGCCTTTCCCCAGTTTCGCGCCACGTTCGCGCGCAGCAGCCGGCATTGCGCCGAGGCGGCCGAGCTTCTGCAGGAGATGGCTCAGGCCGATCTGGCGGCCATCGGCACCCCCCCCGGCATCACCGCCTTGCAGGCGCTGAGCCCCGCGCGCCAGGCCAATGTGCTGCGCCACTGGCTGCGCAGCGTGCATGCCATCACGCCCAGTGCCGCGCAGCTCGATCAGCTGCTCGCGCAGATCGGCGTTTGCCGTACGCGAGGCCACCGCATCCATCTCAAGATGGGGCGGGGTTTTGTGCGGCGCCTGGGGTCGGTGCTCGATTGGTACAATTGACGAGTTTTGGTCCAACTTTGTACGAAAACCGGCGGCGCGCCAAAACCAAACGGCTTGCGCAAGACGGGTCTGGGCGGACATTTCGCTTCATGCGCAGTCCTCTCGAACATCCTGGCTTGCACAGGCATCCCTCTGTCGTACAGCGCCGTGGCAAGCAGTTTCGTCACCCTGATATCCAATGGCACTGATCGTTCATAAATACGGCGGCACCTCGATGGGCTCGACAGAGCGCATCCGCAACGTTGCCAAGCGCGTGGCCAAGTGGGCTCGTGCCGGTCACCAGATGGTGGTCGTCCCCAGCGCCATGAGTGGCGAAACCAACCGTCTGCTGGGTCTGGCCAGCGAGCTGGCTCCCGGCTCGGCCAAAACGGCGTACTACCGTGAACTCGACATGCTGGCCTCCACGGGCGAGCAGGCGTCGTCGGCACTGCTGGCCATTGCGCTGCAGGCCGAAGGCGTGGAAGCCATCAGCTTCTCGGGCTGGCAAGTTCCCGTGCGCACCGACAGCAGCTTCACCAAGGCACGCATCGAGTCCATCGACGACAAGCGCGTTCGCGCCGAACTCGACGCTGGCCGCGTGGTCATCATCACGGGCTTCCAGGGTATCGATCCCAACGGGCATGTCACCACGCTGGGTCGTGGCGGCTCCGACACCTCGGCCGTGGCCGTGGCTGCGGCGCTGAAGGCGGCCGAGTGCCTTATCTATACCGACGTGGACGGCGTCTACACCACCGACCCGCGCGTGGTGCAGGCTGCCAAGCGCCTGAACACCGTGAGCTTCGAGGAAATGCTGGAAATGGCCAGCCTCGGCTCCAAGGTGCTGCAGATCCGCTCGGTGGAATTTGCCGGCAAGTACAAGGTGCCCATGCGCGTGCTCTC
>NC_010002.1:2780000-6685000 GCF_000018665.1 Delftia acidovorans SPH-1
AACTCTGGAGAAGGAACTCGGCAAATTGATACCGTAACTTCGGGAGAAGGTATGCCGCAAGTAGGTGAACTTGAACAAAGGGAGCCCAAAGCGGTTGCAAAAAATCGGTGGCTGCGACTGTTTAATAAAAACACAGCACTCTGCAAACACGAAAGTGGACGTATAGGGTGTGACGCCTGCCCGGTGCTGGAAGATTAAATGATGGGGTGCAAGCTCTTGATTGAAGTCCCAGTAAACGGCGGCCGTAACTATAACGGTCCTAAGGTAGCGAAATTCCTTGTCGGGTAAGTTCCGACCTGCACGAATGGCGTAACGATGGCCACACTGTCTCCTCCAGAGACTCAGCGAAGTTGAAATGTTTGTGATGATGCAATCTCCCCGCGGAAAGACGGAAAGACCCCATGAACCTTTACTGTAGCTTTGTATTGGATTTTGAACGGATCTGTGTAGGATAGGTGGGAGGCTTTGAAGTGAGGACGCTAGTTCTCATGGAGCCGACGTTGAAATACCACCCTGGTGCGTTTGAGGTTCTAACCCAGGTCCCTTATCGGGATCGGGGACAGTGCATGGTAGGCAGTTTGACTGGGGCGGTCTCCTCCCAAAGCGTAACGGAGGAGTTCGAAGGTACGCTAGTTACGGTCGGACATCGTGACGATAGTGCAATGGCATAAGCGTGCTTAACTGCGAGACTGACAAGTCGAGCAGATGCGAAAGCAGGACATAGTGATCCGGTGGTTCTGTATGGAAGGGCCATCGCTCAACGGATAAAAGGTACTCTGGGGATAACAGGCTGATACCGCCCAAGAGTTCATATCGACGGCGGTGTTTGGCACCTCGATGTCGGCTCATCTCATCCTGGGGCTGTAGTCGGTCCCAAGGGTATGGCTGTTCGCCATTTAAAGAGGTACGTGAGCTGGGTTTAAAACGTCGTGAGACAGTTTGGTCCCTATCTTCCGTGGGCGCTGCAGATTTGAGGAAGCCTGCTCCTAGTACGAGAGGACCGGAGTGGACACACCTCTGGTGTATCGGTTGTCACGCCAGTGGCATTGCCGAGTAGCTAAGTGTGGAAGAGATAACCGCTGAAAGCATCTAAGCGGGAAACTCGTTTCAAGATGAGATCTGCCGGGGCCTTGAGCCCCCTGAAGAGTCGTTCAAGACCAGGACGTTGATAGGCTGGGTGTGGAAGCGCAGTAATGCGTTAAGCTAACCAGTACTAATTGCTCGTGAGGCTTGACCCTATAACTTTGATGACGTTGATCATCAAGGTGGTTATGCCAAGTAAGGCGCAGTCAAAATACAAAGCTGATTTACAGACTCTATGAATTCGTTGTGTTGCTCCATGAGCAGCATGACAACAAGTTATGCCTGATGACCATAGCAAGTTGGTACCACTCCTTCCCATCCCGAACAGGACAGTGAAACGACTTTGCGCCGATGATAGTGCGGGTTCCCGTGTGAAAGTAGGTCATCGTCAGGCTCTTACAGCCCAAGAAACCCCGTAGCCCAAAGCTACGGGGTTTTTTGCTTGTTTGCGCAGAAGTACTTGTATCGTCGCCTGCGCGATGTGCGTGCGCCATGGTGGGCGCAGACGGCTTGAAAGATGAACATGCAACTGCAAGACATTCTGTATTCCCAAGGGTTCGGCATCCGCCGCGTGTGTTCCGGACTGGTCCAGCAGGGCTGGGTGGAACTGTGGGACACCGAGGCCAATGACTGGGTGCGTTGCCTCGACTCCACGCAGGACATCGATCCTGAAGGCCTGCGCTATCGCGTGCAGGGTGTGGAGTGGGCCTATCACGCGCTGGGCTATGTGCTGCTGCACAAGCCTGCGGGCACGGAGTGCTCGCAAAAACCGTCGACCTATCCGAGCATTTACTCGCTTTTGCCTTTGCCGCTGCGTCTGCGTCCGAACAAGGGCGCCGTGCAGGGCGTGCAGGCCGTGGGGCGGCTGGACCAAGACACGACGGGCCTGCTGCTGCTCAGCGATGACGGCCAGTTCATCCACCGCATGAGCTCGCCCAAGAAGCATGTGCCCAAGATCTATCGCGTGACCACCAAGCATCCGGTCGATGCCAGCCAGGTGCAGCGCCTGCTCGACGGCGTGGTGCTCGACGATGACCCCAAGCCCGTCAAGGCCGCTGCCTGCGAGCAGGTGAGCGAGCATGTGCTGGACCTCACGCTGACCGAAGGCAAGTACCACCAGGTCAAGCGCATGATCGCGGCCGTTGGCAACCGCGTCGAGGGCCTGCATCGCTGGAAGATCGGCGAGCTGGAGCTCACCGAGGACCTGCAGCCGGGCCAGTGGCGATGGTTGACGGCCGAGGACCTGGCCAAGCTCAAGGCCAAGTGAGGCAGGGGGCCGCGTTTCCATGATGAATTGCGCTGACCCTGGCCGGGGCTGGGCCCTGTTGTGTACTGCTTTCGATGCGCCCGTGCCGGATGCGCTGCGCATCCAGCAGGACGTGCTGATCATGGTGGATAGCCGCGGCATGATCGATGCCGTGCTGGAGCGCGGTGATTCCCGCCGCGCCGCTCTGGAGGCCGCGCATGCGGCCGCAGGCACGCTGCAGCGCCTGCCCGAGGGCCAGTACCTTTTGCCCGGCATGGTGGACCTGCATGTGCATGCACCGCAATGGCCGCAAAGCGGCAAGGCCCTGGATGTGCCGCTGGAAACCTGGCTGCAGGAGTACACCTTTCCCCTGGAAGCGCGCTACGGCGATGCCGGCTTTGCCACATCGGTCTACGACAGCGTGGTGCGCACGCTGCTGGCCAATGGCACGACGACGGCCATGTACTTCGGCACCATCCACGCCGTGGGCAACCAGGTGCTGGCCGAACGCTGCCTGGCCCTGGGCCAGCGCGCCCTGGTGGGCAAGGTGGCGATGGACGAGCCGTCGCAATGCCCCCCGTACTACAAGGACGGCAGCGCCGCCGAAGGCATTGCCGAGACGGCACGCTTCATCGACTGGCTGCGCCAGCATCCGGACAACGCGCAGCAGCGCGTGCTGCCGGTGATCACGCCGCGCTTCATTCCTTCGTGCACCGACGAGCTGCTGCGCGGGCTGGGCGACCTGGCTGGACGCACCGGCGCCCATGTGCAAACCCATTGCTCCGAGAGCGACTGGGCGCATGCCCATGTGCTGGAACGCCAGGGCCGCACCGATGCGCATGCGCTGCATGATTTCGGCCTGCTCACGCGCCGCACGGTGGTGGCCCATGCCAACTTCCTCACGGCCGATGACGTGGCGCTGATGGCGCGCACGGGCGCCTCGGTCGCGCACTGCCCTCTGTCCAACTTCTATTTCGCCAACAGCGTGTTCCCGGCCCGCAGCGGCCGTGAGCAGGGCCTGGGCATGGGGTTGGCCACGGACATCTCGGGCGGCTACAGCCCCAGCATGTTCGATGCCTGCCGCCACGCCATGACGGCCTCGCTGGCCTTGCATGAGGGGGTTGACCCGGCCCTTGGCGCTTCGCAGCGCGGCAGGGTGGGGCAGGGCGTGCAGGCCCGCATCGACCACGTTTTTGCGCTGTGGCTGGCCACGGCGGCGGGGGGCGATGCGCTGGACCTGCCGATTGGCCGCATCGAGCCCGGCCACGCCATGGACGCCCTGGCCATCGACTGCCAGGGGCCTGACTCCAATGTCCAGATCTGGCCCGGCGCGGATGGCCCGGCCGACATTCTGCAAAAGATCATCCACCACGCCACGCGCGCCAATGTGGCCAGCACCTGGGTGCAGGGCGAGTGCGTGCACCGGCGCCAGGCCGCCAGCGCGGTCAGCGCTGTCACTGCTGTCTGAGCGCCGCAGTCTTTAGGCTGCGGCCGTTTTCCGCATTTTTCCGTCCCATGACCGAACCGACCTCCTCCTACGAAGGGCGCCTGATCGCCCGCCCCGACGACCGCGTCTCGCTGTCACAGGCCCTGTTGCTGGGCCTGCAGCATGTGATGGCCATGGACGTGTATGTCGTGCCCTTCATCATTGCCTCGGCCCTGGCGCTGTCGCAAGCCGATGCGGCGTCCATGATCCAGTCCACCTTTCTTGCCGCAGGCGTGGGCACGCTGATCCAGACCGCCTGGTGCATGCGCATGCCTGTTGCGCAAGGGCCTTCCTACATTCCGCTGGGTGCCATCCTGGCCGTGGCCTTTGGCGCGGGCGGTGGCTTCGGCGGCATGGGAGCGGTCTATGGCGCGCTGATTCCGGGAGCGTTGATCGTCATTGCGCTGGGGGCGCTGGGCTGGTTCCACCGCGTGATCCGCTGGCTGGTGCCGCCCATCGTCGGCGGCACCATCATCCTCGTGGTGGGGCTGTCGCTGCTGCCGATTGCGCTCAGCGCCAACGTGTTCTCGGTGCATGGCGGCATGACGGTCAACCAGTCCAGTGCCCTGGCTTCGGTGTCGGCGGCGCTGCTGATCGCGGCCATGATGCTGGGCCTGCGCTTTGACAACCGGCTGGGCCGCTGGATGCGCCTGTCGTCGGTGATCATCGCGCTGGCCGGCGGCACGGCCGTGGCCTGGGCCATGGGCCTGTTCGCCTGGCAGCCGGTTGCGGATGCGCCCTGGCTGACGCTGCCAAAGCTGGCCGGCATCGACTACCCGCTGCAGTTCAGCCTGCCTGCCGTGCTGACCTTTGTCGTGATCTATCTGGTGGTCATGGCGGAAACCACGGGCACCTGGTTCGCCGTCTCGGCCGTGATCAACCAGCCCATCACCAGCCGCCAGCTCGACCGTGGCGCCGTGGGCGAGGGCCTGAGCTGCAGCGTGGCCGCACTGATCGGCGCCACGCCGGTCACCGGCTACTCCACCAATGCGGGCGTGATCTCCATCACCGGCGTGGCCAGCCGCATGGTTTTCATTGCAGCCGGCCTGGTGCTGGCCTGCCTGGGCTTCCTGGGCAAGTTCTCGGCGCTGATTGCGGCCATTCCCTCGCCCGTGATCGGCGGCATGTTCGCCGTGGTCTGCGTGACCATTGCCATGGCGGGCATCCGCATCCTGCGCCATGTGCGCCTGGACGAGCGCGCCATGCTGGTGGTGGGCGTGCCCATCATCTGCTCCTTCTTCGCCACGCTGGCCCCCAAGGATTGGGTCCAGACCCTGCCTGACATGCTGCAGTACCTGCTGGGCTCGGCCGTGACCGTGGGGGCCATGGCCGCCATGGTGATGAACCTCATCCTGCCGCGTGCGCAGGGGGACGACGCACCGGCCAAGGACCAGGTGGTCTGAACGCCGCAGGGGTCTGCGCCCGCAAACCCATGAGAAAAGGCCATGCGCAGCGGTTGCGCATGGCCTTTTTGCTGGAAGAGGCGTGAGGCGGGCAGGGCCGCGGGATTCAGCGCCGGTCCAGGTCGTCGATGGATGCGCTCCAGCGGCTGTCCCAGCTGCCGCGCTCGCGCACTTGGTCGATCTGGCGGCGGTCGCGCTTGGTGGGGCGGCCGTCGTGCTGGTCGGCAATGCTGCTGGCTGGCTCGGGCGCCAGCCGGCGCTGCTCGGCCAGGCGCTCCCGCTCGGCCAGGCTTGCGGCGGTTTCTTCGTACAGGGCCTGGGCCACAGGCGCGGGGCCGCGCATGCCGGACAGGCCACGAATGACCACGGTGCGCGGAATCTGGCCCTGGCGCAGCGCCACGGTGTCGCCGCAGCGCACCTCGCGCGCGGGCTTGACCAGGGCTCCGTTGACGGTGATGCGGCCCTTGCCGATCTCTTCTACCGCCAGGCTGCGCGTCTTGTAGAAACGCGCGCACCACAGCCATTTGTCCAGACGCATGGATTCGATATCGGTCATGGCGTTATTGTGCGCGCGGCGCGGGGTGCTTGCCAGCGGCCGGTTGCAGCGGAATCGCCACGTGCGCATGCAATCCGCAGACCAGGCCTTGCCGGTAGATGTTGCGCAGTTCGATGGCGCCGCCCAGCGTCTGCACGATCTCGTGACAGATGGCCAGCCCCAGGCCCGAGCCGCTGCGCGCATTGCCGGCCGAGAACGGCTGGAACAGCCGCTGGGCCAGATCGCTGTCTATGCCCGGCCCGCTGTCGCGCAGGCTGAGCACGGCCTGGCTGCCGGCCTGGTGCACGCTGATGTGCAGGCTGCCGGCCGCAGGCATGTGGCGTATGGCGTTGTGCAGCAGGTTGCGCGTGAGTTCGCGCAGCATCCATTCATGGGCCGGCACGGGGCAGGGTTCGGTGTCTATGGAGAAGTCGATGTCCTGCTCGGCAATCAGCGGCGACAGTTCGATGGCCACGTCGCGCACCACTTCGTCCAGCAGGCTGGGGGCGGGCGACGCCGGCTCGGCGCTGTCTTCCTGCCGTAGCTGCTCGACCTTGGCCAGCGCCAGCATCTGGTTGGCCAGCCGCGTGGCGCGGTCCACGGTGGCGCCGATTTCCTCGAAGGCCTGCTCGGCCGGCACATCGCCGCGCTGGGCCGACTGCAGCTGGGCCTTGAGCACGGCCAGCGGCGTGCGCAACTGGTGCGATGCATCGCGCACAAAGCGCTTCTGGTCCGACAGCAGCTGGCGCAGCCGCAGCATGAGCTGGTTGATGGCCTCCAGCAGGGGCTGCAATTCACGCGGCGCAGCGGGGGCCGACAGCGGGCTCAGGTCGCCGCGCGGGCGCGAGCGCAGGTCGCTGCTGAGCTGGCGCACGGGCTGGGTGGCCCGCTGCACCACAAAGATCACGATCAGCGCCACGGCAGCCACCAGCAGGGCCTGGCGCGCCAGCGTGGTGCGCAGGATCTGCAGGGCCAGGGTCTCGCGCAGCTCCAGCGTCTCGGCCACCTGGATCACGGCCATGCCGCGCCCCTTGGCGCTGGCCACGGGCTGCAGCAGCACGGCCATGCGCACGGGCCGGCCGCGGAACTGGGCGTCATAGAAATCGACCAGGGCCGCGTAGGGCGGGCGCTGGGGGATGACGCCGTGCCACATGGGCAGCTCGCCAAAGCCCGACACCATTTCCCCGTCCAGCGTGGAGACGCGGTAGAACATGCGGCTCTGGTTGTCGGCCTCGAAAATCTCCAGCGCCGAGTAGGGAACGATGGCATGCAACTGGGCGGACTCGTCATAGCCCGTCACATCCAGCTGCTCGCTGATGCTCTTGGCCGATGCCAGCAGCGTGCGGTCATAGGCCGTGTTCAGCGCAGCCAGCGTCTGGTGGTAGAGGCTCCAGGTATTGAAGCCAATGAACAGAATGACGGGTACGAGAATGCCCGTCAGCAGCTGGCGGCGCAGCGACCAGGGCTGGCGCGCGCGGGCGGGGGCGGGAAGGGGAAGACCGGGGTCGCGCATGGGCTTGCGGTGCAGGAATGCGGCAATGCGTCAGGCCGACTCGGCCTTGAGCAGATAGCCCAGGCCGCGCAGCGTGACCAGTTGCACGCCCGTGCCCGACAGCTTCTTGCGCAGCCGGTAGGCGACCACTTCCACGGCCTCGTACTGCACGTCGGACTCGCCGGGAAACACCAGCGCGAACAGCCGCTCCTTGGCCACGGCATGGCCGGGGCGTGCCAGCAGGGCGTGCATCAGGGCCAGCTCGCGGGGCGTCAGCTCCATGATCTCGCCATCGCGGTGGATGGCGCCGCTGGTCTTGTCGTAGCGCAGCGCGCCCATGGCAATGGTCTCGGGCGGTGGCTTGGGCGCGAAGCTGTCGCTGCTGCGGCGCAGCAGGGCGCGCAGCCGGGCCTCCAGCTCGTCGAGGTCGAAGGGCTTGGCCAGGTAGTCGTCCGCGCCGGCGTTCAGGCCCAGCACGCGGTCGCCCACGGTGCCGCGCGCAGTCAGGATGAGCACGGGCGTGCGCAGGCCCTGGCCGCGCGCACGCTCCAGCACCTGCAGGCCGTCCAGGCCGGGCAGGCTCAAATCCAGCACCACGGCGTCGGGCTCGCGCACCAGCCACTGCGCCAGGGCCGAGGGGCCGTCGGCCGCCGTCTCCACCTGGATGCCGCGCCGGATCAGCGTGCGCTGCAGCGTGGTGCGCATGGCGTTGTCATCTTCTACGAGCAGCAATTGCATGGCCCGCACGTTAGCACCGGGCGCGATGCAGGCCATCGCGCCAAGAGCGATCTAGGGATTCCCCTAGGGGTTTGGACAGCCATTTGACAGGTAGCGAACCGATCATCGACAGCCTTACAACACAAGGAGTCAAACCATGCGTCGTGATACTTTTCTGAAGTCGCTGGCCGCACTGGCCGCCGCAGGCAGCCTGCCGCTGTCCGCACAGGCTGCGGTCGCCGTCAAGATGATGCTGCCGGCCAACCCCGGCGGCGGCTGGGACACCACGGGCCGTGCCCTGGGCAAGGCTTTGCAGGACGCTGGTCAGGCTGCTTCCGTCACCTATGACAACAAGGGCGGCGCCGCTGGCGCCATCGGTCTTGCGCAGTTCGTCAACGGCAGCAAGGGCGATCCCAACGCCATGATGGTCATGGGCGCCGTCATGCTGGGCGGCATCATCACGGGCAAGCCGCCCGTGAACCTGACGCAGGCCACGCCGCTGGCGCGCCTGACCAGCGAATACAACGTGTTCGTGCTGCCCGCCAACTCGCCCTTCAAGAACATGGCCGAGGTGATCGCCCAGCTCAAGAAGGACCCGGGCTCCGTCAAGTGGGGCGGCGGCTCGCGCGGCTCCACCGAGCACATTGCGGCGGCAATGATCGCGCGTGAAGTCGGCGTCGATCCCTCCAAGATCAACTACGTGGCCTTCCGTGGAGGCGGCGAGGCCATCTCCGCCATCCTGGGCGGCAACGTCACCGTGGGCGGCAGCGGCTTCAGCGAGTTCGCCGAGTACATCAGCACCGGCAAGATGAAGCCCATCGGCGTGACCTCGGGCCAGCGCCTGAAGGGCGTGGACGTGCCCACGCTCAAGGAGCAGGGCATCAACGTCGAGATCGGCAACTGGCGCGGCGTGTACGGCGCGCCCGGCATCACCAAGCCCCAGCGCGACGCGCTGGTCGCCATGCTGGAGAAGGCCACCAAGAGCAAGGCCTGGGCCGAGGCTCTGCAGAAGAACGACTGGACGCCCGCGTGGCTGGCCAGCGATGCCTTCGGCGAGTTCGTGGACCAGGAGTTCGCGAGCCTGCGCGCCACCATGGTCAAGTCCGGCATGGTGTGATCGCACGGCTGCACCGGCCTCTTGCGGGGCTGGTGCGGCCACAGGCCCGCACTCCTGCGGGCCACGGCAGGCGCCAGTCGCAGCGCCTGCTTCAAGAAGCGGAAGATGCCCGCGCGCCGCGCCAGCGGCCCCCTGGCCCCGGCGGCTTAATTTTTTCCCCACGTCTGCAGCGGTGGCCGGCCCGGTCGCCGGTTCCGCTGCGGCCAGGAACTGACCATGTCCGAGTCCTCACAACCCAATCCACTTGCCACGGATGCCGCCCAGGCCGATGAGCCCAGCGGCTTTCCCTCGGTTCGCGCGCAGACCATCGTCGGCTCTGGCGTGCTGCTCGTCGCTGCAGGCCTGGCCTTCGGCGCGCTGCAGATTCCTTCCGACTCCGGCTACGGCGGCGTCGGCCCCAATTTCCTGCCCTGGCTGTGCGCCGTGGTGCTCGCGGTCTGCGGCGCCTGGCTGGTCTGGGAGGCGCGCACGGGCGGCTACCGCGAAGCCTCCGCACCTGGCGGCCATCCACGCGCCGACATCGGCGCCTTCGTCTGGGTGTCGACCGGCCTGCTGGTCAACGCCGCACTGATCGGCACCGTGGGCTTCATCGTCAGCTGCACCGTCTGCTACGTGCTGGCCGTGCAGGGCCTGCGCCGTGCTGGCGGCCAGGCCCAGGCGGGCGCACCCATCACCTGGGTCAAGGACGTGGTCACCGGGCTGCTGATCTCGGCACCCGTGTTCTGGGCCTTCACGCAATTCCTGGCAATCAACCTGCCGGGCCTGACTGAGACAGGGTGGCTGTAATGGAAATCTTTGACGCACTGATGGCGGGCTTCGCCACCGCCATCACACCCGCCAACCTGCTGTGGGCTCTGGTCGGCTGCGCCCTGGGTACGGCCGTGGGCGTGCTGCCCGGCATCGGCCCGGCCGTGGCCGTGGCCATGCTGCTGCCCATTACCGCCAAGGTCGAGGTCACCGCCTCGATGATCTTCTTCGCGGGCATCTACTACGGCGCCATGTATGGCGGCTCCACCACCTCCATCCTGCTGAACACGCCCGGGGAGACCGCGAGCATGGTCACGGCCATGGAGGGCAACAAGATGGCCAAGAGCGGCCGCGCGGGCGCCGCGCTGGCCACCTCCGCCATCGGCTCCTTCGTGGCCGGCACCGTGGCCACCGTGGTCGTCACGCTGTTCGCGCCGTCGGTGGCCGACTTTGCCGTCAAGCTGGGCCCGCCCGAGTACTTCATGCTGATGGTGCTGGCCTTCACCACCGTCAGTGCCGTGCTCGGCCAAAGCGCGCTGCGCGGCATGACGGCCCTGTTCCTGGGGCTGGCGCTGGGCTGCATCGGCATGGACCAGATCTCGGGCGCTGCGCGCTACACCATGGGCAAGATGGAACTGCTGGACGGCGTGGACATCGTTCTCGTGGCCGTGGGCCTGTTCGCCGTGGCCGAGGTGCTGTACGCCGCCATGTACGAAGGCAAGGTCGTCGATACGCAAAACAGGATGGGCCGCGTGCACATGACCGGCCGCGACTGGAAGCGTTCGTGGCCCGCCTGGCTGCGCGGCACCGTCATCGGCACACCCTTCGGCTGCATCCCTGCCGGCGGCACCGAGATCCCCACCTTCCTGAGCTACGCCACCGAAAAGAAGCTGGCCAAGGGTGAGAACCGTGCCGAGTTCGGCACCAAGGGCGCCATCGAAGGCGTGGCCGGCCCCGAGGCCGCCAACAACGCCACCGTGACCGCCGCGCTGATCCCGCTGCTGACCCTGGGCATTCCCACCAGCAACACCACGGCCGTTCTGCTGGGCGCGTTCCAGAACTACGGCATCAACCCCGGCCCGCAGCTGTTCAGCTCGTCCGCCGCCCTGGTCTGGGCGCTGATCGCCTCGCTGTACATCGGCAACCTGATGCTGCTGGTGCTCAACCTGCCCATGGTGGGCTTGTGGGTCAAGCTGCTCAAGATCCCGCGTCCCCAGTTGTACGCAGGCATCCTGATCTTCGCCACCGTGGGTGCCTACGGCATGCGCCAGAGCGCCTTCGACCTGTTCCTGCTGTACGGCATCGGCGTGCTGGGCGTGATCATGCGCCGCTTCGACTTCCCCACCGCGCCCGTCGTGGTCGGCATGATCCTGGGCCCCCTGGCCGAGGCACAGATGCGCAATGCCGTGTCCATCGGCGAAGGCAGCTGGTGGATCTTCCTGCAGCGCCCCATGTCGCTGACGCTGATCATCATCGTGGCCTGCGTGCTCATCGTGCCGCGCGTGCTCAAGCGCCTGCAGCCCAAGCCCTCGCCGGAGGCGGCTGCCGGCTGATGCCAACCCGTTGCTAGCCGGCCCGGCGGTGTCACGCATGGCGCCCCGGGCCCCTGACAGCCCCTGCCTTCCGAGGCAGGGGCTTTTTTTATTGGCGTGCCTTGATGCGGATCAGCAGGCGCCTCATGCCCATTGCACCAATGGCATGGGAAATTTATCGATATGTCCTTCCATTGGTGAGGCGGCATTCAATTGCTGATGTATCCAAGATAATCAATTTGCTTACATTTATAGGAAGAGTCTGACGCATAAATCAATTGCGCCATTGCAAGTGGACTGTCTATGATTCCCGCTCATCGAGAGAGGGAGCCGTCCGTAGGACGGTTGACACAATGACACGACCATTTGCCATCCGCACGCCATGGGGCGAGCCACTGCATTCTCATGAAATGCCTGGCCATCAGAGAATTCGCCACTGTTTCCATCTACCCGGAATGAGGCAATGTGAAGCAATTGCCGCCCTGGATACAGCGATACAGTGCGACTGCGCCATCAAGTCCACTCAGGAGAAGTCTGCATGAGTGGCAAACCCGCAGCCCGTATCACCGACAGCGTCGTCAAGGGCAAGATCGTCACCGGTTCGCTCACCGTGCTCATTGGCAGCCAGGGGGGCCTGGCCTGCTCCGTCTGCCCGGGCGGCATCACCGTCGGCTCCCCCGTCAACCCCCAGCTGGGCGCCAAGGTCCTGCTGGGCGCACAAGACCTGGACTTCGCCCTGCCATCGGCTGCGCTGCCTGTGGCCTGGCAGCGCCAGTACAGCAGCTACGTCAACCCCGAGCACGGCGCCGCCTGCGGCCTGCTGGGCCATGGCTGGCACCTGCTGCAGGAGCTCAGCATCCGGCTGCAGGACGAGGCCACCTTGCTGCTGGATGCCAGCGGCCGCGTCATCACCTTCGACCAGCCTCTGGTGCCGGGCGGCCAGCTGCACAGTGCCAGCGAAGACCTCTGGCTGCTGCGCGGCGGCAGCACGGAGCCGGACGGCGGTACCGCGCCTTGGGCCGCCAATCCTCGCTGGTCGCATGTGGAGCAGGCACTGGTGCGCAACCCGCAAGCCATCCTCGCGGTCAGCGGCGATGGCGACACCCTCTGGGGCTTTGGTCCTGCGCCCGGTGAACCTGTCGACGGTCCCTGGCGCCTCATGGCCCAGATCGACCGCTTCGGGCGCCGCCAGCTCTACCACTACAGCGACGGCACCACGCCCGAGGCCGGCCACAGTGCGAGCAAGGACCTCATCCCCGCAGGCCGCCTGGTCTCGCTGAGCGACGGCACGGGCCGGCGCTACCGCCTGCTGCACCAGCGCATCCATGGGGGCAAGGATGCGCAGGGACTGAACGGACTATGGGGCGCCGACGACGGCTGGCGAGTCACAGGCGTGGACCTCACACAGGACCCGTTGAATCCCCTGTCCACCCCCATCGCTCCCATCACGCTCGTGCGCTACGGCTACAGCAGCGCAGGCGACCTCATCACCGTCCACGACCGCGCAGGCCAGCTCGTGCGTGAATTCGAATGGGACCACCACCGCATCAGCGCCCACCGCCATGCCAGCGGACCCTGGCACCGCTACCGCTACGAGAGCGCCCAGCCCGGCGCCCGCGTCATCGAGCACAGCAACCAGGAAGGCCTCAGCTACCGCTTCGACTACCTGGCCCAGCCCCCGGGCCCTGACGGCCAGCCGCGTGCCGCCACCCGCGTCAGCGACAGCCTGGATCGCATCGAGACCTACTACTTCGAAGGCGCAGCGGGCCTGTCGCGCCTCATCGCCCACCACAAGGCCGATGGCAGCCGCTGGCTGCAGGCCTACGACAGCTTCGGCCGCCTGGCCTCGCGCACCGACCCGCTGGGGCGCAGCGTGCACCTCAGGCGTGATGGCCAGGGCCGGCTCATCGGCGTGCAACTGCCCGACGGGCGCAGCACCCAGCAGGAACACGACGAAGCCACCGGCCGCCTGCTGCAAAGCACTGACACCGCAGGGGCCACCACCGGCTACCAATACGACGCCTGGGGCCGCCTCACCCAGATCACCCAGGCCGATGGCAGCACCGAGCGCTACCACTACCCCGACCCCCAGGAAGCGCCGCTCACCTGCGACAGCCCCCGGCGCATCGAAGACGCCCAGGGTGGCAGCAAACAGCTGGCCTGGAGCGACGCGGGCCAACTGCTCAGCTACACCGACTGCTCGGGCCACAGCACGCACTACCACTACGACCGCTGGGGGGCGCTCATCGAAGTGGACAACGCCCTGGGCCAGCGCCAACGCCACCAGCGCGACGGCCAGGGGCGCATCGTGGCCAGCGAACTGCCCAACGGCCAGATCGAGCGCTACCACTATGACAGCGCAGGCCACCTCACGCGCATCGATCCAGCCCAGCCTGCGGGCACCTCCAGCGAAACCCAGACCGCCGACCCCAGCATCCACCTGCGCTACGACCTCTGGGGCAGGCTGGTCCAGCGAACACATGGCGGCCTCACCCTGGCCTTCGAATACGACAGCGCCGGCCGCCTCCTGCGCCTCGTCAACGAGAACGGGTCGCAAAGCCGCTTTGCCTGGGACGCGCTGGACCGGCTCGTGCAGGAAGAAGGCTTCGACCAACGGCTGCAGCGCTACCGCTGGGACGCGGCAGGCCAGCTCATGGAAGCCACGGACGGCAACGCCGCGCAGCAAAGCAGCAGCCACTATCGCTGGGACGAAGGCGGGCGCCTCGCCGAACGCCAGCTGCCCGCTACGCCCCACGCGCCCGCACAAACCCACCGCTACGAATGGGATGCGGCCGGGCGCCTCACGGCGGCCAGCGTCTGGCAGCACACCGGCGAGAACACCGCAGAGAACACCATCCAACGGCAAAGCCGCATAGCATTGGAACGCGACGCCCTGGGCCGCATCACGGCAGAAGTGCAGCAGCTGTACCGCCCAGGCAAGGACGGCAACGTGGGCGGCGGCGCAGACCAGATCGAATACGAACACCGCATCGCCCACACGCTGGACCGCCTGGGCGGACGCCAGCACAGCCAGCTGCAAGGCCTGGGAGAGATCGCCTGGCTCACCTACGGCTCAGGCCATGTGCACGGACTGCAGCTCAACGGAGCCAGCCTCATCGACTTCGAGCGCGACAACCTGCACCGCGAAGTCCGCCGCAGCCTGCACCCACCCACCCCTGCAGCAGACGCACACCACCCCCTGCAGGTGCAACGCCAATGGGACAGCCTGGGCCGCCTCACGGCCCTGGGCACCACGGGCCTGCAAGCGCTGCAGCCCACCGACGCCCAGGCCCACGCCCTCATCGGCCAGATCCTCGGCCGCCGCTACCACTACGACAGCCTGGGCCAGCTCGTCGCCATAGAACAGGCCGGCGCCCCGGGCCAGGCCGCGCAACTGCTGCGCTACGGCTACGACAGCGCCGGGCGCCTGAGAGCGGCCACCGACAGCCAGCACCCCCAGACCACCACCCGCTGGCAGCTCGACCCCGCAGGCAACCGCCTGCCAGCACCCGGTGCACCCGGCGCAACGGGCCAGACGAACACCCAGGACAACTGGGCCGCCCAGGTCCACGCCCACTGGCGGCACACCGACTTCAACCTCATGGGCCTGGGCCACCTTGCAGGCCAGCGGCAAGGCCCCGTGCAGCGCTGGGAAGACAACCGCATAGGCTTCACCGAAGACCGCGTCTGGCGCTACGACCCCTGCGGCAACCGCATCGCGCAAATGCAGGCAGACCACAGCCAGCAGCAACTGCACTACGACGGAGCCCACCAGCTCATAGCGGTGCGCAGCAGCCAGATCCAGGGCAACGCCGAGCAACTGCGCCACCACAGCCGCTACACCTACGACGCCCTGGGCCGCAGGCTCAAGCAGCAAGTGGAAAGCGCAGACGGCAACCCCACCCGCACCCACTACTACGGCTGGGACGGAGACCGCCTCATCCACACCGAACGCCAGCAGCATGGCGACGACACCCGCCACATAGAACACACCATCTACGAACCCGGCAGCTTCACGCCCCTGGTGCGCCTGAGCACTACGGCCAGCGGCGACCCCCAAAACGAGCCCCACCTGCTGGTGCAGGCCATCGCCGCAGGCCTGCCCGACCAGGACGACCCCAATCACAGGCCGGCCCTGGCCCTGATGCAAACCATGCTCAGCGCCATGCCGAGGGACATGCAGCAAGACGCCGCCCGCCACCTGCGCCACACCCTGGAGCACGGCCTGCCGCCCGGCGCCCAAGCCATGCTGGGCGAACAGGCCGAGAGCACCGCGCGCCTGCTCAGCGGCATGCAGGCAAAGCTGCAGGAACAGGAAAAAGAACAGCACGCCCGCATCGCCATCCACCACTACCACTGCGACCACCTGGGCACACCCATGGCCCTGACGGACCAGACCGGCCAGGTGGCCTGGGCCGCAAAGCTGGACCCCTGGGGCAATGTGCTGCAGGAATACAACCCGCAAGGCATCCACCAGGCGATCCGGCTGCCGGGGCAGCACCATGACAGGGAAACGGGGCTGTATTACAACCGGCATCGGTATTACGATCCGGTGGTGGGGAGTTATGTGAATCAGGATCCGATTGGGTTGAATGGAGGCGTTAATTATTACAATTACCCAAAAAATCCAAATATTGGCATAGATCCATGGGGGCTGGTCGATTTAAATCTCTTTCCGGAGTCTGAAAATATTCGAGGTTTTGCAAACAAGGTTCCACCTAAGTCAGGGGTTTATCAAGTAGGAGCACATGGCAACCCTAGCTTGATTGTTGATGACAAGGGAAAAATTCTGTCCCCCTCAGACTTGGCGAAGAAAATCAAGAGCGACCCAAACTATAAAAGTGGAACACCTGTGGAATTACTTTCTTGCAACACTGGAAAAGGAAATGATCCATATGCGAAAAAACTAGCAAACGAATTGGGCGCAAAAGTAAGTGCACCGGATCAATACATGTGGTATTCCAGTGATGGAAGCACTACGCCGATGGGAATGACATCGGCAGGAGCTCAAGATAAGACCGCCCCTGGAAAGATGATAGATTTCAACCCTTCGTCAAAGGGGAAGTGATGCGGTACATTTTCATACTATTCATACTCATAACAATGACCAACATAGCCAATTCAGATCAATCATCCGGGTCAATTTATCATTTAAATCCAAATGAAATCCTTAATCTTAAAAAGAAGGCTGAAATTGATTCCAAGGCTTCTTATAGGCTTTACGAGTACTATACACTTTCTGAATACAATGAAGAAGAGTCCATGACTTGGCTGGAAAAAGCTGCCTTGTTGGGGCATGAACTGGCGCAATTCAACTATGTAAAGCATTTTTATGACAACGGAAATAAAAAGAAAGCAAATTCGCTAGCTAAGAAATGGAAAGACAATGCTGAGATAAATAAATTATTTCTTGAAAAGAATCCCTCAAATAAAAAATAACAACTTCATTAGGTTTGATAGACTGTTTTTCTATAGACATTTCCTGCAAAATATATAAGCTGAAATATGACATAAACTCGGAAAATATGGGACACCCAGCGCACCCGCCCCGAGCGAACAGACCGGAAGCACCGCGCGCATGCCGAGTGGTGCACAGGCACAATGGTAGTAATAGCGCAGCATTGCCATCCTCCACTGCAACTGCGTACTCTGGGCAGCGCACTGCAGGCCCTGACGGACTGGGTTGGATATGTGATACGGACTGCAAAACTTGGCCCTTGAGGCAATTCTTTCCAGAAATACAACCCGAAAGAGATCCACCAGGCCTTCTGGCTACGAGGGCAAAACCATGACAGGGAGACGGGCTGTATTAAGAGTGGCTAACACCACTTCGTCACAGGCCCCCGCAGAGCAGTTATGCTCGCTGCCCTCATGGCACGACGACCTGTAAGCAAAGAACTGTGGCGACAGCTGCAACCCCTGATCCCAGCCTTCGTGCCTTCTGCCAAAGGCGGTGCGCGCAAACTCGCAGTCAGCGATGAAGCTGCCCTCAACGGCATCTTGTTCGTGCTGCAAACAGGCATTCCATGGGAAGACCTTCCCCAATCCCTGGGCTACGGCAGCGGCATGACTTGCTGGCGGCGTCTGCGCGACTGGAATGCCGCTGGTGTCTGGGAGCAGCTGCACCAGGCCATGCTGACTCGCTTGCGTGAACATGACCAAATCGATTGGAGCCGGGCCAGCATTGATGGCTCCTCGGTACCAAGCCCCCGGGGGGCCAGGAAACGGGCCCAAACCCCACGGACAGAGGCAAGCTCGGCTCCAAGCGGCACATCGTCGTAGATGCCAGAGGCATCCCGCTGGTGATCTTGGTCAGCGGCGCGAACCGGCACGACTCCAAGATGTTCGAGAGGTGCGTGGACGCGATTCCTGCGATTGCTGGCCTGCCAGGACGTCCCCGTAGAAGACCGGCAAAGCTGCACGCCGACAAAGGCTACGACTTCAAGCGATGCCGAGCCCACCTGAGGCAGCGGGGCATCATTGGCCGGATTGCCAGACGAGGCATTGAGAGCAGCGAGCGGCTGGGCAAACACCGGTGGGTGGTGGAGAGGACGCACAGCTGGTTTGCAGGCTTTGGCAAGCTGCGAATCCGCTTTGAACGACGGCTGGATATCCACGAAGCGCTGCTGAAACTGGCAGCGGCGATCATCTGTGCACGCTTCGTGGATCGGTGGTGTTAGCCAGTCTAAGCGCGACTTTCATAGACATGGCCCATTCCCAAAATTAATAGAAAACGATCCTGGGCAGAGCTAGGTAGAATCTGCTGCAGATAAAAATATTGATTTCAAAAATGGAATAAAATTTGACTGCTATTGTTTCGATTAGAGAATTTTATTTCCTGAAATTGATAGCAAATAAAAATGAAAAAATTGGCATTGACTATAAGTCTATGTATTTTAACTTTTTCTCAAAATTCCATGGCTGCAGATGAAAAAGAATGGATGTTGTTGAGTAGATCCGATGGATGCATATCATTGGGGGAGTTGTATTTTGAGTATCAATATCTAAATCAAAAGAAACTCCTGGTGAAATATTTAGTGAGGTAAAGAAAAAATATAAAACAACAACCATTAAACCATTTCTGGATTATATAAAAGAAGAAAAAATGGATGGAGAGAAGATTGGATTAAATGAGAGATCATTTTTTAAGAATTTCAATAGAAAAAATGCGATAATCATTGAAGGCAAAGAAGATGATATTGAAATAATTCTGGTCACGAAATTATTGTGCGAAAAGATTTTTAAAAAATAAAATACTTATCCACAGTAGCATAAAAAAGCCACCAAGGATGATTTGCGTCTAGGACGCATGATGAATTTCTCGCCTAAGCTCAGCACCTGAGTGACTGTCGGCAGCATGCGTATCACGCATATAGTACTAAACATATCCATTACTACGACAGGGATGGCAGCTGCCTCACCCACGCCGAACGCATGCAGCACGGCAGGGACACCCGCCACATAGAACCCATGGTCTACACAAGCCGGGCAGCTTCACGCATGGGTACCACGGCCAGCGAACCCTATTTGCTGGTACAAGCCATTACCGCAGGCCAGCCCGACCGGGGTGACCCTAGTCACACGTTGGCCCTGACCTTCATGCAAACCATGATCAGTTGCATGCAGGCTCAACTGTAAAAACAGGAAAGAAAGCAGCATGCCCGCATTGCCATCCACCACTACGACTGCGACCACCTGGGCACGCCAATGGCGCTGACGGACCAGACAGGATAGGTGGCCTGAGCAGCAAAGCAGGACACCTGTGGCAATGTGCTGCAGGAATACAACCCACAGGGGACGTCTCGCAGAGGTTTCAGGTATGGAGTTGTGAAGAAGGATTGCTTCATAAAGCACATCACGTAAGCCAGGAAATAGTACAACCTGGCGAGAATAGTGATCTAGCAAAAATTACAGAACAAGCTTGGAAAGATTTCAAAGGCAATGAAATCAATGCGTTCAAAATTACTTGCGGATGCGATTGGACTGATTTTCTTTCTTGCATTACCCATGCCGGCTTTCGCTTTTGCAACCGATGTGGTGTTGTATTATTTTTGGGCAATATTTTTCGTATTTTTGATTTGCATTGTTGGATCTATATATTTGCATTCAACAAGGAAAGCAATATACGCATCAATTTGGCTAATAAGCGTATTTTCCTCTGTTTATTGTGAGGTTCCAAGAAATATAAAAATGCTGGTGACGATTTATTTGCTCATTAGTCCGATAATTATTCTTGTGTTGATTTTTTGTAGAAGTAATAATAAGCAGCAGAACGAGAGAGAAAAAATAACACCTGACAAAGATCGTGAAAAATAATTTCCAAGATAGTATTGATGATGGCGGTGTATGGATCATAGAAAAAACTCTGGTGCGCTTAATGCAAGAAAAGACTGGCAAACTCCATGAGGATTAAATTGGTAATTATTATTTTAATCTTGCTAAATGGATATTTTTTCTTCAGAAAAGTGGTTTTGATTATCATATAAATAAAGATTACGACTTTGTTTGTGTATTTCCACCATATACGCCAAAATTAGTTGTTCTTGAAGAGCTGAGAAAATATTCAAGTGATTTAAAGGATGATGTGGCGTACAAAGAATCAATGGACGATGGCATTTTTACTTATTTCTTTATAAAAAATAGTGAAATAATTTCTTCTGGAGAAGAAATGGTGAGGAATAATTCGGTGGGTGAATATGGTTGTTTGGGTAGATGAAAATATTACCGCGATTTAACTTTCCTTGAAGTAAAGACTTGTGCCAATTGCCATGGCCTTTTTTAACTAACACACTCACACAGTTAAGCCAGTCTTTAAATATTGCATCCATTCTGGAGTGAGTGTGCACAGATTTTTTTCTTTGCTGATGTTGGACTAGCTGTTGTTGCAAACAATAAATTGCTCTTTTTGGCCGGAGCGCTACTGTTATGCATGTTAAATTATCCAATAGTCACGGTAATTTTGGTGGCGGATGTAGATTAGTTAGGCTGTAAGGAATAGAGGCTCCACTGGAATTTTTGGAGTTTCATTCTTGGGTCTTGCGAAATAAGCGCTTGTTTTATGAGTATTTAATATATAAGCCCATGAAGAAGATAATAAAATTATCTTTCGGATCATTCGTTGTGGTTGCACTTTTGGGATTTATTTTTCTTATTTCTTCAGTCGAAAATGAAAAGGAGAGCTTCTTCTCTTCCTATGATCTATTGGGTGAAGATGGGCAAAGATATATCTCTTGGGTTCCCGTTTTTTTGCCAAAAACTGCCTTTAATATCAGAATATATGCTGATGTGGAAACTAATTATTTTTATATGTTCTTTCAGCTGGAAAAAATTCAATCTATTGATTTTCAGAAAAAGATGAATATGCAAGCATCAAAAAATGGAGTGGCGCTGCTTCAAAAGGGCGTTGAGAAATTAAAATCAGGGTGGTGCGCTTTTCAGGACATTTCGAATGGATTTGGTGAAAATCTATATCTGGTGGGAAAAGTAAGCTCTAGTGAAGAAATTTATTATGTGACGAAGGCGACAACGGCTACTAATTTGAATTCGACTGAATACACTTCGGAAATGGCGAAGAAATATTGTGAGCATGGCGATTTCAAGCCTGAAATGCAATATCTGGACATCAGGTAATTGACGCGGGTGAATCTATAGGATGTGATTTTTGCCGTCAGAAGACCGCCTCAGCCTTGCATTGCTCCTATAAAAAAGCGCTTGAATACGCACGCAATCCTCGCTGCCAAAGCACAGCACAGGCCTCATCGTGAATTAAATTCACAGATGGTGTTCCAGCAGACCGGCTAGTCCTGCGCAGCCCTTGAATCCATGATCCCGCCATCGACAGACATCGGATTCCTTGTATGCGGCAACTTTTTCCATCGCTTTCCACGGCCTCGGTCGCGGCCCTTCTGGCGCTTGTGATTTCCACGCCAGCCATGGCGGATTCGACGGTGCCGGCGGGTTCGGCTGAAGCCTCCAACTGGGCTGCCACGTGGCAGGCCAGCCCGCAGCCGGTCTGGGGGGCGGACTTCCTCTTTCCCACCAATCTGCCCGCCGTGCTTCAGGACCAGACCGTGCGCCAGGTGGCGCGCATCAGCCTGGGCGGGCCGCGCCTGCGCATCGTGCTGTCCAACGCCTATGGCGGCCAGCCTGTGACCGTGGGCAGGGCGACCGTGGCAAAGCCGTTGCCGGAGGGCGCCATTGACGCTGGCAGCCTGCAGGCCGTGACTTTTGGCGGCAGCGCGCAAGCCACCATTGCCGCAGGCGCATCCCTGGTCAGTGACCCTGTGGCATTGCCGCTGGCCTCGCTGTCGCAGGTGGCCGTGAGCCTGTACCTGCCCGGCGCCATGCCTGTGCAGAGTTTTCACTGGGATGGGCGCCAGACCGGCTGGATCGTGGCGGGCGACCAGTCCTCTGCTGCGGCGCTGCGGACTTCGGACCCTGGCGCAATCAGCAGCACGGCCCGCCCGCTGTTGGCGGGTATTCAGGTCGAGGCCGACCCCGCGGCGCCCGCGGTGCCCGTGGTAGCGGTGATGGGCGACTCCATCACCGACGGTGCCACGGCCAGCCTGGACCGGGACAGCCGCTGGCCAGATTTCCTGGCCGCGCGCCTTGCGCCGCGCGGCGCGGCGGTGGTCAATGCCGGCATTTCGGGCGCGCGCCTGCTGTCCGATGGCATGGGCGAGCATGCGCTGGCGCGGCTGGAGCGTGATGTGTTGGCCCAGCCCGGTGTGCGCAGCCTCATCGTGCTGCTGGGCATCAACGATATTTCCTGGCCCGGCACGGCCTTTGCGCGGCAAGCGCCGCGTCCCACGCTGCAGGACATGGCAGAGGGCTATCGCCAGCTGGTTGCCAGGGCGCGCAGCCACGGCCTGCGCGTGATAGGCGCCACCTTGCCGCCTTTCGAGGGCGCCTTGCCAGGCACGCCGCTGGACGACTACTACCAGGCCGAAAAGGACGATCTGCGCCGGCAGGTGAACGCCTGGATACGCCTGGGCGGCGCCTTCGATGCGGTGATCGACTTCGATGCCGTGCTGCGCGATGGCGCCCATCCTTCCCGCATGGCGGCGCGCTTCGACTCGGGCGACCGCCTGCATCCTGGCGACGAAGGCAATCGCGCCATGGCCGATGCGGTGGATCTGAACGCCATACTGCCTGGCCTGCTGCCGCGCTAGCTGTGAACCGGCAAGAGCTTGTTTTCAGATTTGAGCCTGGACATCGGAGCGATGGCTCCGATGCCGCTGTGCGGCCTGCCTTGGACAGGTCCTGCTGTCGGCCACCGTTGATTTCTGAGCGACGACACGGCGCCTTGCCGTAGATCAAGCCGAGCCCGAGCCGGGCCGAGCCTGCGCTGCCGTCCTGCGGGCTATAAACTAGCCCGATGGGGCGGCGAGCATGCCGGCCCCCCAACCCGCTCACCCGCCCACCCTCCATTACCAGGATGACAGACGCCTATGGACAGCCGCAATGACAGCATGGACCTGAGCGACGACAGCGTGTTCGAGAGCGCTGCGGAGCTGTTCCGTGCCATGGCGGCGCCCGTGCGCCTGAAGATCATCAGCGTGTTGTGGCATGGCGAGAAGAACGTGACCGAACTGCTCGCCGACATCACCACCACGCAGCCCAACATGTCCCAGCACCTGAACACGCTGTACCAGGCCGGCGTGCTGGGCCGGCGTCGCGAAGGCGTCAGCATCTACTACTTCATCGCCAACGCGCAGGCGGCGCAGATGTGCCGCGCCATCTGCGCCCAGGTCGCCATCGCGCAGGGCTGAGCGCGGCAGACCCGCAGGCTGCAAAAAGGGATCTCAAGGGGACCCAAGGCGACTCCGCTAGGATGCCATCCATGCCGCCCACACCCACCCTGGTCCAGCCCCTGCCGCTCGATGCCGACGGCATCCTCGCGCTGGCAGCGCGCTCCATGTTCCAGCTGTTCTCCACCATGAGCCAGGGCATGTTCCTGGCCGACAGGGCGGGGCGCATCGTCTGGGTCAACGAGGGCTACCAGCGCTTCCTGCCCGACCTGGGCGTGGCCTCGGTGGACGACTTCCTGGGCCACATGGTCGAGGACGTCATCCCCAACACCCGCATGCGCCGCGTGCTGGAAACCGGCGAGCCCGTACTCATCGACCTGCTCACCAACCGCGCCGGCACCTTCGTGGTCAGCCGCATCCCGCTCAAGGACGATGCGGGCGCGGTCATCGGTGCCATCGGCATCGTGCTCTTCGACCAGCCGGAGACCACGCTGCAGCCCCTCATCAGCAAGTTCGCCGTTCTGCAGCGCGACCTGGACGAGGCCCGGCGCGAGCTGGCCGCCCAGCGCAACCGCAGCCTGCGCGTGGCCGTGCAGGGCGAGCGCCGCGCCAAGTACAGCTTTGCCAGCTTTGTCGGCAGCAGCCCGGCGGCCGTGGAGGTCAAGCGCCAGGCACGCCGCGCGGCCCAGTCGCTCAGCCCCGTGCTGCTGCTGGGCGAAACCGGCACCGGCAAGGAGCTGCTGGCCCATGCCATCCACGCGGCATCGGCCCGCACCGGTGGCCCCTTCGTCACCGTCAACATCGCCGCCGTACCGGATGCCTTGCTGGAGGCCGAGTTCTTCGGCGTTGCCCCCGGCGCCTACACCGGTGCAGACCGCAAGCCGCGCGACGGCAAATTCAGGCTGGCCGACGGCGGCACGCTGTTCCTCGACGAAATCGGCGACATGCCCCTGAACCTGCAGGCCAAGCTGCTGCGCGCGCTGCAGGAGGGCGAGATCGAACCGCTGGGCTCCAACCAGCTCGTGCGCTTTGACGTGCGCGTGGTGGCAGCCACCTCGCGCGACCTGCCGCAGATGGTGCGTGACGGCCGCTTCCGGGAAGACCTTTTCTACCGCCTGCACGTGCTGCCCATCCGCGTGCCGCCGCTGCGCGAACGCAGGCGCGACATCCCGGCCCTGGTCGAAGTCCTCTCCGAAGAACTGGCCCTGCGCAACGACATGCCCCCGCCCGAACTGCTGCCCGACGCCCTGGCCCTGCTGGCCGGCCAGACCTGGCGCGGCAACATCCGCGAGTTGCGCAACGTGCTGGAGCAGGCCGCCATGCGCAGCGAAGACACCGCCATCAACGCAGAGCAACTGCGCGAAGTGCTGCGCTCATCCGGCGTGGAACCCGCCGCACCCGCGCCCGGCCCCGAGACTGCGCTCGCCCCGTCTCCTGCCCACAACAGCCCCGCCGACACCGACCTGCTGCGCCCCCTGGCCCAGCAGGTGGCCGAACTGGAACGCAAGGCCATCACCGCCACCCTGGCCGCCAACAGCGGCAACAAACTGGCCACGGCGCGCCAGCTGGGCATCTCGCGGGCCACGCTGTATGACCGCATGGCGGTGCTGGAGCTGCAGGGCTGAGTCAACCGCCGCCTGCAGGCCGTACCGTCGCCAAGAGGCAGGGCGCTTCCTGCCGCTCCCAATCCCGGAACCAACCCCGGAACCAAGTCCGGAACCAAGCCCGTGAGCATGAAAAATCTCCTCACCCGCCTCAAGACCGCATTCAGCAAGCCCGCCCCCGAGCCCGCTCGCCAACAGGAACACCCGCAAAACGAGCACCAGCCGCACGAACCCCAGTCGGATGCCGCAGAAGACGAAGTACTCATCAACGCCTACTGCACCGTCTGGGACCTTCCCGCGCTTGACTTTGCGCACACGCTGGCCGGGCGCCGCGATCTTGCGGACCCTGAGCTGGCGCCCCATCTTTCCGGCTTTGTCGGCTATGTGCTGGGGCGCGGCGATGGGCAGATGACGCGCAACCGCTACCACGCCATGCGCCACATCCAGCGTGTGCAGCAGCACCTGAGCCTGGGCATTGCGCCGGCCCAGCTCGATGCCTTTGCCGGCTGGGCGCAGCGCGCCAACGCCATCGCCTTTCTGACGGACGGCAGCATCCGCGACCCGCAGGGCCGCATCCTGCTGGATGCCAGCGGCGCCGAGCCTGATGACCAGGCTGCGCTGCCCTATCCGCGGCAGGCCTGGCAGCGCAAGCAGCGCAGCGAGCAGGTGCTGGCGCAGCGCGGCTTCACGCCAGCGGCCAGCCTGCCGCCGCTGATCTCCGAGCCCGAACTGCGCATGCGCGCACCCGACGAGATCGCCGCCCGCGCCTTCGCCCTGCTGGCCGTGGCCGTGCGCGCCGAATCACTGAACGACGCACTGAACGAAACACTGAACAGTGGCGAACCGCTCACGCCCGAGCAGCTGTTCCAGCGCCTGCCGGCCGCCCAGGCCGCGCTCACCCCCAACGAGCGCGAATTCATGGCCACTGCCCAGCCCTCCGAAGAGGCCATCGCCAAGTTCGGCTGGCGCTACGAAGCCGCGTATTTGCTGGAATGGGCGCTGGGCCTGGTCGATGCGCTGCCTTTCCCCGACGCCATCTGCGACGTGCCGCTCACCTCGCGCACCCTGCTGCAGGCGGGCGACCTGCAAGGCGCCCTGCATGCCGCACGCATGCGGCCCGACAGCGAAATCCTCGACGCACTGGACCAGCACTACCGCCTGCACTGGATCGTGCGCCAGGCCCAGGTGCAACAGCAGCCCGCGCCAGCCGGGCTGAACGCCGACGTGCTCATGGAACGCCACCATGCTCTGAACTGGCTGGTGCTCTTCGAAGGCAATGACTGGGATGACGTGGATACGCCCACCTGAGGCGTGCTGCGCAGGGCGCATCAAGAACCCATGCGGATCGGGGCGAGCACTACTGCACTGCTTGCCCTACCTGAAAATCCGGTCGAACGCATACCTGCACGTGGCCTGCAATTCCTCGGGAGAAAGCTTCCGATCTGCAGGAATGAGTGCGGCCTGCCGGATGGCATCAGTCACATGCGCAAAGCTCGCATCCCACTCTCTTGTAACCGTGTCTCCCATGTCGCCAAGGGCGGGATGCACGCTCGTGTTCCAGCAGTCCTTGAATAGCGGCAGAAGATGGCCGAAGAGGCTGATGGTGTCGTAGATGTACAGCAAGTCCTGAGCGTGCTTCGCTGGCTTCCTGTCCTTCTTGATCAGCAGCTTCTGGACCATGAAGCACAGCGGGTTGGCGACCTGAAGGTCTACCGGTGCTTCAAGCGGAATACCGTTTTGCGGACCTGCCGTGACAACCCACGGGTCGACCAGCAGGATCTCCAGATGACGAATCTTCTGGGCTGAGATGCCTGCCTTCTCCATCGTGGCATCTGGCGTTCCATCGCGCTTGCGCCCGCTGCCGGAAAGTGGTGTCAGAAACTCGGCGTAGAACCCCTTGCTGTCGCTGCCCAACGTGTAGTGAGCCGCTGGTGGCTTGAACTCTCCTGCCAATTGCTCGGTAAATCCATGTGCCGCCAACGCACTCCTCATGTCGCCCTCAATGGGTGCCTTGTTGGCAAAAGCCAGATCCGTATCGCGTGTGAAAACCGGCTGGTGCTCCTGTCTGTTGGCCTGCGGATGCAAGCTGTGCAGCCGGTGGCTCCAGCCACCGATGAAGACCAACTGCCCCCGCCAGGGGCTCAGTGCCTTGACCAGCTTGGCGAATGCGTGCAAGTCATTCATTCAGAGTCCTTCTTCGACCAGCGGCTGAAGAACTTCCTGGTAGATCAGTTCAGCCTGCTCCTTGCCTCGGGACGGATGGTTGGAAACATCCAGCCAGACCTGGATTGCATCGGCTGTCAGTAGTCCATCATGGTTTGTGGCGCCCCGAAATATCGACTCCGGCCACGGTGCCTGTCGCACGATGATGTCGGGCGTTCCCTCGGGAAACGCCGCCAGCATGTCCCAATCTTCAGAGGCCGCAAAGCCCGAACGCGGCAGCTTGCGCACAAAGACATGGGGCGGCACACCGCTGACATGGCCCAGCTTGAGCGCGTCGGCTGCCGCGAACAGGCCCAGGCAGCGTTCACCGGGCGCGCGGTCCAGCAACTCACGCATCTGCAAGGCCACCGGCACCCGCACCAGAAAGCGGGCGGGAATTTCGGCGCCAGGGCGTGTGGCTGCTGCACTCCAGCGGCTGAACAACTCGCGCCTGCGCACAAGTCGCAGATGGCTTGATGACCTGTCCAGGAAATTCTCATTGCCCAACTGGGTCAGGAATCTGGAAGCACTCATGGCAGAAACCTGGGCCGCAGCAGCCAGCTCCGCCCCGCTGCAATACCGGCCCCTTGGCGCGTTGAGCAAACCTTCAGGTAACTCAGGTGCCAAGAGCACCTTCAGCATCCATTGATTGAGGTCCGAGAAAAGGTTGATCGCGGGAGCGGGCCTGGCGGGCGCGTGTCTGGCCAGCAAGCGCGGGCGCGGTGACTCTTGAAGATCATCGAGGCCCGGACCGTGGAAATGATTGGGCCCCTCTTCAGACACGATACCGAAGGCGACATGGGGCGCAAAACGCTCGGCAAATGCCATCACCTGCCTGAGCAGGGCAGGTGATACATGGTCCACATAGACCACCGCCAACGGAGCCGCGCCGCGCTCCTGAGTTGCAAGAGTCTGGGCCTGCAAAATGGCCTGAGCCAGCAGTGGCACCACGCGATCAGCCCGTCCTTGTGAAGACTTGATCTCCACTGCATAGCGTTGATTGCCACGGTGAACGCTCAGGTCCACACGGTCATCGTCCCCTTCCGGCGCGGTATCAATCGTCCAGCCTGCGTCTTCAAACAGCCCGGCCACGAACCGCTCGGCCTGGCTGGCGCGACTGATGGGTGAGCGTGTTGAGGACATGGGCGACTCCTTGGATAACATGGGCATTGTATATACCATGGCCGTGGTAGGTATCTCCAATCCCCCTGGCTGCAAACCTGGCCCGCCTTCACCAACCATCGCGCCTGGCTGCCGCAGCCACAGCTCAACCCCCGCCCAACTGCTCCAGCGTGATGCAGGCCAGCCACCTGCATCCATCCAATGGCCAGGCGGCGTCATCCGAGATGCAGCGCCCGGCGGCGTCCATCTGGATGCGGGTGACGTGGCGGTTGGCGCCGGGCCTTGAGCGGCGGGCGGGCATGGCCAGCAAGGCTTCGGGCAGCGGCTGCGCTGGTGGATAGGGTTCGAGGCGCGTGAGATGGTTTGCAGAGCGCAGGCGCAGCGGTGATCGCTCCATGCCGATCACCCAGGTCCAGAAGAGCGCCGGGTGGCGAAATCTGTGACCTGGCATTTCCAGCAGCAGCATGGCGCTGCCGCCCCGCTGCATGGCTTGGGCACAACGCAGCGGAGCGAGGGCGGGGAAATTCTCAAGCTGCGCTTTCCAACCGGGCAGCAGCAAAGCCAGAACCTGCGCCAGCTCTTGCGGGCCGGGCTGTGGCGTCAACTGCAGCGGCAATTGCACCTGCAGCCATGCCCGTTGCCGCAGCACGGCAGCGCATCGCCGTGCACACCACCAGGCGCCCAGCGGATCGGGCAGGCACTGGGCATCGGGAACCGTGGGCAGTGTGGCCCAGCGCGTCTTGCGCGTCTGTGTACCCACCTCGTAGCGCCATTGCGTATCGAAGCGCAGGCCGGGCATGAAGGTACGAATGGGAGACCTGGGCATGTGCATTGCGGCTGCAGAGTCACCAGCGTCAGGCCGGTGCGGGCCTGGCTGCAAGCGTGACCGTGCCAAGCCACTGGCATGGGTGCCAGGGGCCGCCCGCATCATGCAGGAGGCAGGTCCCGTCGGCTTGCACCTGGATCCGGGTGGCGTACCCGCTGGACCAGGGCAGGGTCGAGCCAAAGGGCAGGGCAAGCAAAGCCTTGGGAGGCGCCATGGCCTGCGCGTCCGGTGACGGCAACGTGTCGGACGCAACGCAATCGTCGGTGCACGACAACGGCAGCTCCGGCTCGTACCCCACCACCCAGGCCCAGAAAATGCCCGGCTTGGGCCCTTCGCATTCCGGTGACTCCAGCATCAGCAAGGCACTGCCTCCCTGCTCGACTGCCTGGGCGCACAGCAAGGGCGTTCGGGCGCATTCAGCAGGTGCCTGCACGTCCCAATCGGGCAGCAGCACATCAAGGATCTGCGCCAGCTCCTCCACGCCGGGAAGCGGGGGCAGGTGAACGGGCAGCCGCAGGAACAACCAGTGGTGCTGCTCCAGAACCACGGCGCACCGGCGAACGCACCACCAGGTGCCATAAGGGTCGGCCGGGCCAGCAAGGTCGGAGGCCATCGGCAGTTGTGTCCAGCTGGTCTTGCCGGCTTCCGCACGCCTTCTGTATTGCCAGTGACCATCAAAGAGCAGGCCGCTGATGAGGCGTTGACCGGGACTACCTGGCTCCAGCGGAATTTCCCGCTCGTACTGCTCTGGGGTGAGATTGGAGTTCTGCATTTCTTCGGGTCAGGAAAGCCGGTCAGAAAAAGCCGGTCAGGAGAAGCTGCCGTTGATGGCAATGTCGTTGCTCAGTGGCTCCAGCGTGATGGCCGCCGTGCAGCGGTACCGGCTTGCGCGCGCATCCAGGCCATCCACATCACACAGCCCTTCGCCATCCACCGTCACCCTCAAGGCGTGGTTCCATGCCAGGGGCGAGCCGAAGGGCCAGATCAGCAGCGCGCCAGGGCGCCCGGGCATGTCAAAGGCTGAAATGCGCTTGGCACGCTGGAACCTCTCGTGCATTTCCACGCCGATCACCCAGGCCCAGAAAACGGCTTGCACGCCATCGCTTGAATCCTCGGCCTGCAGTTGCAGCAAAGAGCAGCCACCGGCAAGCAGCGCATCGGTGCTGCGCAGCAGCGGCGCCTGTGTCGAGGGTTCATCGAGCACCTTCACGTTCCAGCCCGCAAGCATTGCGCCCAGGGCCAGCGCCACATCGCCACATTCCGGCTGCGCAGGCAGGCCCGAGGGCAGATGCGCGGAACGCCAGGGCCTGCGATTGAGCACTGCAACGCACTGGCGCACGCACCACCAGGCCCGCTGTGGATCTGCTGCAGCCATGCCGCCTGCCCGGGTTGCCGGCAGCCGTGCCCAATAGGCTCGGCCTGAAGGCGTGAGCGCCGAGTAGGTCCACAGTCCGTCAAAGCGAAGCCCTCGGGTGAAGCGGTGGGTGAGGTGCGTGGTCTCATCCATGTGGGACCTTGTCGTGGTGGACTTCAACACGGTGCGTGCCTCGTCAATGGCCCTGCATTGCCGCGTTGCGCGGGCGACAACGTGATTGCAGCCAGGCAGCGGCACTCGCGCCACTGCCCGTCAATGCCATCCACATCGCAATGCCCGTCGCGGTTCACCTGTACCCGCGCCGCATAGCCACAGGCCCAGGGCATGCTCCAGCCAAAGGGAATGGCGAGTAGCGCGACGGGGCGGGGCGCACGGCATGAGGGCCATGGCTTCACCGGCGCGGGCAGCATTCTCTGATGCATCTCCACACCAATCACCCAGGCCCAGAACGTGCTCTGTGGGCACCGGTGCAGCGCCTCTGACTGCAGTTGCAGCACGGCCCCGCCGCCCGCCAACAGCGCCCGGGTGCAAGACTGCAGCGGACTGTGCCCGGCCCCGGCCCCTGCGCTGAGCTGCACCTGCCAACGCGGCATCAGCGCGTGCAGGGCCAGCGCCACATCTTCCGGCCCCGGCCGCAAGGGCATGCCTGGCGGCAGATCCACCGACTGCCACATCTCCCGCCGCAGCACGGCAGCGCAGCGCCTCACGCACCACCAGGCGCCATGCGGATCGGCCCTGCCCGCATCCGGCTGCCCCAGCGGCAGCCGCGACCAACAGACCCTGCCCGATGGCGCGCGGGCGGCGTACTTCCAGCGTGCGGCGAAGTGCAAGCCGGGGGTGAAGTGGTGAGTGATGTGCATCGCTTCACTCATCGGTTTTGCGACTTTGGCCTGGGTGAACCGAACCGAAGGGTGTCTCGATACCGCAGCGGGCACCGATGCGCATGAGCGCCATACCCAAAGAAGTTCGTGGTTCCTTGGTCTTGCCCAGTGCGAGGTCAGAAATCGTTGCTTGACCGCAGCCCACTTCGCGGGCGATCTGGCTTTGACTGACACCCTTCGCTGCAAGCTTGGCGAGGTAGTCTTTCCATTGCATGCACGCAGTCTAACGTTTAATCGTTAAAAGACAAACGATATATCGTTATCGGTTTTCCGTAAGCTTCGGCGCTATGTCCACAGATTTCGCCAAGCGTCTTAAAGCAGCTCGTGCTCATGCAGGTCTTACTCAAGAGGAGCTCGCCGCAAAGGCTGGGTTGAAGCAGTCCTCCATTGGGGATCTTGAGTCGAAGGGACATGGTTCCAAGCGGACTGCCACGATGGCAGCAGCGTGCGGAGTGAGCGCTCTTTGGCTGGAAAGCGGCGAGGGGGTGATGACGCCTGACGAGGCGGCGATGCTTGCTCAGCTTCCCTGCGGAATTCGGCGATACCCGGTGCTTACTTCCAGCCAGGCCGTTGCCCGAAGTGAAGCCGTCGAGGGCTTGGAGAGTCTGGGCACGGAAGTCTCTGCCAACGAGGCATCAGTTCATGCTTTCTTCCTCCAGTTGGCTGGAAACTCCATGACTCCGGAGTTCCGTGAAGGAGACCGTGTACTGATCGATCCAGGTGTCAAGCCTCAGCCTGGAGACTACGTGGCCGCCCAGGTGGGAAAGACCGAAGCCCTGTTTCGGAAATACCGGCTACACGGAAACGATAGGCTGGGTAATGAGGTGTTTGAGCTGATCCCGCTCAATCAAGACCATCCCGTCATGCGCAGTGACGAACATGGGCTTTCCGTGATCGGAACCATGCTGGAGTTGCGGCGGAAGTTTCCGCGCCCTTGAGTCTAGGATCTGCCAGTATGCGCAGCTCCGTGAACGCCGCCTTGGAAAGCAATGCGACACGGAGGATCTTTTCAGGACTGGTCAACCGGCTTGGCTGGTGGTCCAGCGTCTGGTCTGATATCTACCCATTTGGTGACGCTCATATGTTGCCTGCAGGTGTCGGCTTTGCAGCGGGTGCCGTCGTTCGACTTGCTGAACTCGACGCCTGAAATCAGTCGCTCCGCGACAAAAAAAGTTGCACCGTTAGACGTGCGTTGAATTGAACTGTAGGGCGTCCTTGCATCCATGTGACTTAGCACATAATCACCGAAGGCGGCAGCCTCAGCAGCGCAAACCAGTACTTTTCACGAGGGTCACAAGCACGTATGTGGCGCAGAATCCGGCCACCGCGGTCGTATGACAGAGAAGTTGCTTGAGAAGCCGCGAGATCCATATTAAGGAAGGGAGAGCATGGGCAAGACTGACGGGCCAGTAAGAATCACGAGCGTTAGCTTCCATCATTACAAGGGGCTCGCGCGGTATAGCTTGTCTCTGGACCGGATCAACGTACTGACCGGCGCAAACAACTCCGGCAAGTCCACAATCCTTGGAGCTTTTCGCGTACTTGCCGTGGCTATGCGCGCAGCAAGAAGTCGGAAACCGGAGCGCCTTGCTATCAACGAGCGGCACGTTTTGGGTTATCGAGTTAGAGAAACCCAACTTCCGATCTCGCTCGAGAATGTCGCCACGAACTATGAGGACGGCGAATCGCGAGTGAGCTTCCGGCTAAGCAATGGCAATCACTTGCACCTCTACTTTTCCTCCGACGGATGTGTACTGGTGCCAGATACAAGCGGCGCTGCAGTTACCAGTCCCGCGACCTTCAAGTCGAACTTCCCGATTGACTTGGCAGTTGTTCCCGTTCTTGGCCCCGTGGAGCACAGAGAAGATCTGCGCGAGCGAGAAACGGTCGCTGCATCGCTATCCACGCATCGCGCATCACGACACTTCAGAAGCTATTGGTACCACAATCCTGAAGGATTTCAGGATTTTTGCGCGCTCGTAACCCGTACTTGGCCGGGGATGGAGATTCGACCACCGGAACGATCCATGATGGGCGAGCTTTCGATGTTTGTAGGTGAAGATCGCTTCGATAGAGAGCTCTACTGGGTCGGCTTTGGCTTTCAGATCTGGTGCCAGTTACTCACACATCTGCATCGAGCAGCTGCCGCGACTCTCGTAGTTGTTGATGAGCCAGAGGTCTACCTCCATCCCGACATTCAGCGACGCTTGCTTGGCGTTCTCAAGGATACAGGGCCAGACGTGTTACTCGCGACGCACTCGACTGAGATCATCGCCGAGGCGGACCCCGCAGACATCGTGCTGATCGACAAACGAAGGACAAGTGCCGAACGCATCAAGGATGTAGCCGGAGTTCAGAAGGCCATGGATGTTCTGGGATCACAGCAGAACATATCGCTTGCTGCGCTTGCTCGAAGCCGACGCGTTCTCTTTGTTGAAGGTGACTATGACTTCAGTCTTATTAGACGTTTTGCAAAGCAGCGCGGAATGAACGACCTTGCAGCCAGCTTGGGGCTTGCCGCAATGCCTTCAGGTGGTTTTGGTTCATGGCAACGAATCACCTCGCTAGCCGACGGAATTGGGCAAGCCCTTGGCGCCGAACTCCTGATCGGGGCCGTTTATGACCGGGACTACTTCTGTGATCAGCAGATTGACGAAGTTCTATCCAAGCTTCGAAAATCACTTCGGTTCGCACATGTGCACAGCCGGAAGGAGGTTGAAAACTACCTACTCATGCCCGCGGTGTTGGATCGGGTCATCGGGCGAGGCATTGCAGAGCGGCGCGCCAAAGGTTTCCCTGTGCAGGACCCTTCACGGAATTCGGAAGCGGTTCTTCTAGAAGTGACGGACGAACTGAAAGACGATGCGGAGCAACAGTACGTAAGCCGCTACTCGGACTACCACCATAAGAATGGAAAGAAGGACCTCTCCACCCTACTGAAGGAGGCGACCTCGGCCTTCCGATCTCGTTGGAATGAGCCGCTCCAGCGCTGGAACTTGGTCTCGGGCAAAGAGGCATTGCGCCGCTTTCGAGACAAGACCCAGGCATCACTTGGCTTGTCAATTACAGATGCAAAGATCGTAGATGCAATGCGGCAGGAAGATTTTTCGGGGGACTTGGTGGAGCTGCTCGAGGGGGTGGACCTTTTCAGAAGTCTCAAAGTGAACTGAGCCACCCTGCGTTAGCACCACCAGTGGTGGGCATTGATTGAGGCTGCGGGTGCGGGTTGACCCTGCCCAGTCTCGTCGAGACACTGACTCAAAGTGAAGACGGCTCCAGCCAGGTGAGCCGGTACGCGAGATGCTCATCGAGGCCGTCGAACGCTGCTTCGGCTCGGTCGAATGAGATAGCCCCCTGATTCCCCGGCCCCGTCCTATCGCTTATCTTTGAAGATAGGAACAGGACTGTGCATATGACTAAGCATACGGAGTCAATCGAGGTAGTCGTGAAGGACCAGCGCCGCAGGCGCTGGTCTCTCGCAGAGAAGGCGGCGGCTGGTGCGTCGAACCTACGAACCAGGCATGAGCGTGTCATTGGTCGCTCGGCAGGAAGACGTTTCGGCTGGACTGCTGTTTCAGTGGCGCAAGCTCGAACGCCAAGGTGCTTTGACCGCCGTCTCCGCTGGCGAGGCAGTCGTGCCGGCATCCGAACTGGCGGCTGCACGCGCGGAAATCGCCAAGCTGCAGCGCGTGCTCGGCAAGAAGACCTTGGAGAACGAAATCCTCAAGGAAGCCGTGGAGTACGCCGCAGAAAAATTGCCGACTTGCCCAGCTATGGCTACCGACGTGCCTGTGCCTTGGTGAACCGCCAGCGTACGGCACGGGGCGCCCCGAAGGTCAATGCCAAACGCGTCTATCGCGTCATGGCACAAGCCGCTCTGCTGCTGCCCAAGGCGCCTCGCCGGCGCCCGTCTGCAGCCCGCAAAGCAACAGCATGGCCGGAGAGCTTCGTGAACACCTTCAAACGTGACTACGTGGCCCGCCTGGACCTGAAGACGGTACTGGCGCAACTGCCAGCGGCCTTCGAGCAATTCAACGAGGTGCATCCGCATTCTTCGCTGAAAATGCGGTCGCCTCGAGAGTTCAGGCGGCAACAGGCGGCAGGGGCTTACCAGCTGCTTTATTGCGAATAGGACGGGGTCGGGAATACGGGGGCAAGATCATCCGTGACGCTGCAGGCGTCGATGTAAGGCACTGCGACTGAACTTGGGGGCTGCCTCCAGAAGCTGCGCCATGAGGATGTCTATCGGCAAATGCCCTTGCTTGCGCAACGCGATTGCTAGGTGTTCTTACTCTTGGGGACAGATGCCGACTTGCTCTGTCCCGCAGATCCATGGGCTCATCGAGCACAGAGGTGCGTGCACGCCACGTCTTGGAGTTGATGATTCAGAGCTTGGCCAGGAGCAAGTCGCTAGATGCAATTCTGTGCGGATACGCGGCGTTATGAAGGCGCAGCTGTGCAGGCTAATTGTCATAATGCTTTTTCCTGCTCCAAGCTGCAGAATGCACCATGACTTCCTTGAACCGAGCATCTTGGCGTTCGGATGCTGGGTACGCGTGGCGGAGACCATCAGCTCTTAGGACTTTCCATCAGTAGATCGAGCAATAATCGAAATTTCTTTGCAACCTGCATGGTCGTAAAAGACACATGAAAAAGATGGGGAAATCGCATATGAAAGATACAAAAAAAAAGAAATACCTCCTCGCGAAAAGTGCCAGGCAGTTTTCACTAATTGTTTTCTTAGTCGGTGTCTTGGGCGTCATCGCTGCTGCGTACTATGCCGAAGCTTTCACTCCAAAGGCGGGCACAATTTCAAGCGCCTGTGCTTCCGGACTTACAACTATTTCAGTGGCGCTGATTGGCTATGCCATCTTCAGCCTAACTTTCGACACAAAGCACTGGAGAGATTATTTCGCTGAAAGGCTTAAGGAAGTAATCCTTGAGCAAGACTATATAGAAACCTTGGATTACGAGTCGCTAAAGGACCTGCAAACGAGAACTCTAAAGGCACAATTTAGGAATCAAGCCATTGATAAAGAGGGTAGTTTTCTGAAGTATTTCGAGAGCAACCTTCATAGATTTATTTCAGAGCCTTTCCGGGAGGATGTGTCGGCGGAAGTGCTTATGAAACCATGCGACGACGGAACTAAGCTGGAAGTTCTTGACAGGGTTCGGTACGTCTGCCGATCTTCAGGCGGTCGGCTCCAAGAAAAGGTAGTCTGGAGGCCGGACGATGGCGAATTCGAGGATGTCAAATCACTCTCAATTTTGATTCAATTTCCACCTGGACATCAGTTCGCAGGCGAGAAGAGGGAATTGTTCAAGGAGGATGGAGATAAATTAAAAAGTTGCCTTGATAAGGGTATAGAAGTGTCGTTGGCTGAATACAAGGAAGTAGACTTGTTAGTTGTTTTTACCGAAGCCGAGTATATTGTAAAATTGGGAAAGCTTCAGTATTGGACGATGGCGCATCCGACCAAGAATTTCGATATTACTATTACATATCCTGTGGCATGCGAGATACAGTTCAAGACCCTTGTGCTTGAAGATGTTTTGAGCCAGGTTTCAGAAATTCCGGGTTATTTAAAGTTTGGCTATGGGGTTTGGGCTTTACCGGCAAGCGGTATCGCTTGGGTAGTTTCTCCTTGCCTGAAAAAACCTGGAGAGGCACAGCCAAGTTTCGCAGGCGAGAATTAGATTTACGAAAAATTTCCACCCTCGCGAGCCGCGACAACCGAATTATTTAAATGCCGTTCACTGTCTCACTGCTGCAGTGTTGCTATCGACTGATTCCCGTGCGTATTTGGTTTGATCTTCGGTGAATTGTGACCTTTTTGACACTTCTCCTGTCGCCTGCGGGGGCGTTAAGAAGCAGCCGTACCTCTAATTTTGAGCTATATGGATTTTTTAAGGGGAGCGTTGATTCAGGAGCAGCAGGCACTGCGCCTGCGCCTGAAGTTGGCGAGGATCGCCAGCAACAACCCTCCACAAGCACTTCAAAAGTGGGCGCTGCGGGTCGCCGCAGCACCCCTCAGAAACTATGCATCAACCCCGCAGTCACCCCCGTAGCCACATCCTTGTTCTGCCCGCCCTGAAACCCTCCACTCCAATGCGTGCGGTCCAACTCCGCATACAGCTTGCTGCGGCGTGACAGCTTGTATTCCGCAAACAGCAGGGCGCGGGTGTAGCCGTCTGCGGCGCGGCCGCTGCGTTCGCGTTCCACGCGGTACAGGGCGGCGGTCAGGTCCAGCGTGCTGCGGGCGGACCAGGTGGCGCCCAGCGAGTGCACGCGCTGCACGGTGCGGGCGGTGGTGGCGTTGGTCTGGCCGTCGCTGCGCGCGGTGTTCAGCGCAAGGCGCAGGTTGTCCCATTTGTAGCTGGCGCCCAGGGTAGCGGCTTTCAGTTCCCATTGGTCTGCGGTCTTGAAGCGCTGGTAGGCGCCGGAGACGGTCCATGTCTTCGTGCCATAGGCCAGGCCCGCGCCGGCCGATGAGCGGGCGGAGCCGCCTTGCGCCGTCTCGCCAAAGCTGTACATGGCGCGGGCGGTGAGGCCGCCGAGGCGGCCGGTGTACTTGACCGAGTTGTCCAGCCGGTAGGAGCCCGTGGTGGCGCCCGCGCTGCCGTATTCCACGCCCAGGCCGTGGCTGCTGAGCGCGGCGGTGGCGATGTTGGGGTTGAAGGCGGCGAAGCGCATTCCCACGGGGTCCACAGGGCTGATGGCATCTGCCAGCAGGTTGGTCTGGCGGCCGGCCGTGACCTGGCCCCAGTTGCCGCCCAGGCCCACGATGGCCGCGCGGTCGAAGAATTTGCTGGAGTTGGCGGTGGTGCCGGTGTCCAGGTTCAGGCCGGTTTCCAGGTTGAACAGGGCGTACATGCCGCCGCCCAGGTCTTCGCGGCCGCGAAACCCGAAGCGGCTGGTGGTGTTGACGCCGCTGGACAGCGCGGCGCCCGAGGTGTTGCTGGCCGCGTTGGCGGCGGTGAGGCCGCTGGTGTAGCGCACGCCGGTATCGGCAATGCCGTAGAGCGTGATGCTGGATTGCGCAAGGGCCGACAGCGGTGCGGCAGCGAGGGTGATCAGCACCAGGGTTTTGGTGTTCATGGGTGTGGCGAGGGTGATAGGGCTGGGCAGCGGCATGCCGCAGCAGTGCCGTTGCAGCGCCGCTGAATGGAGGTCGAACCGGGGAGGGGTGAAGGCCCCCTGTGTGTCGAGGGCCCTGAGGGCCTTGAGTGCCTAGAGAGCCTTGAGGGCTCGGGGGCCTGCCGTCAGGGCTTGGCCGCTGGTTCCATGCCCGTGCTGCGCACGATGGGTGCGGCGGCGGGGGCTGCCAGGAAGCGGATCAGGTGGCGTGCCGTCTCAGGGCTCTTGGCGCCGGTGGCCACGCCTGCGGAGAAGAAGACGCGCTGCTGCACTTCATCGGGCAGGGGGCCGACGAATTCCAGTTCCTTGAACGGCAGCAGTTCGCTGACCTGCTGGAAGCCGATGTCCGCATCGCCACGCAGAACCACGGCGCCCACGCGCTCGCTGAGGATGCGGGTGGCCTTGCCCTTCATCTGCTCGGCCACGCCCAGGCGCGGGAACAGTTCGTTGGCCAGATAGGTGCCGCTGGCGCTGGCCGAGTAGGCAATGGTCTTGGCATCCAGCAGGGTCTGCTTGAGCGCGTCCACGGTGCTGATGTCGGGCTTGGGCGTGCCCTTGCGCACGCTCATGCCGATCATGGAGCGCGCCAGGTCCACACGGCTGCCCGCTTCCACCTTGCCTTGAGCGGCCAGATTGTCCAAGGCTCCATCCGCGAGGATGACGATATCGAACTGCTCGCCGCGTGCCAGGCGGCTGGGAATGGAGTCCTGCGCATTGCCCATGGAGGCACCGCGCGAGGTGACGACCTTGTGGCCCGTGGCCTGCTCGTACAGGGGTATCAGCTGGTCATAGGCGGCAGAGAAGCCGCCCGAGGTGACCACGCGGATTTCATCTGCGGCGGCGGTGGAAGGCGTGGCAGCGCCCAGGGCCAGGCCCAGGCCCAGGCTGAGGGCGCCGCCCAGCAGCGCGCCCAGGGTGCGGCGGCGCAGGGTGGATGGCACGGAGGACTGCAGGGGGGTGGAACGGATGGCGGTCATGGTTTGTCTCCTGGTTTTTTATGGTTGGGGGATAGCGGCCGAGGCTGCTGAAGCTGCCAAGGCTTCTGAGGGGGATCAATCGGCGGTGATTTTTCGCTCGCGGATGATGCGGCCCCACTTGGCGTGCTCGGCGGCGATGAACTGGCCCAGTTCCTCGCGGGTGCCCGGGGCGGCGGTCTGGCCGTGCTTGAGCAGGTTGTCGCGCACTTCGGGGGTGTTCAGCACCTTGACCAGCTCGATGTTCCAGCGGTCCAGCAAGGGCTTGGGCGTCTTGGCGGATGCCACGAAGGCGTACCAGTTGGTGGCGTTGAAGCCGGGGAAGCTCTCGGCCACGGTGGGCACATTGGGCAGATAGGCGGGGCGCGTGAGGCCCGTGGTGGCCAGCGGGATCAGCTTGCCGGATTCGATGTGGGGCAGGGCCGTGGGCGGGGCTGCGTAGAAGGAGGTCACGCGGTTGCCCAGCACGTCCTGCAGGGCGGGCGCGCCGCCCTTGTAGGGCACGTGCAGGGTGTCGATCTTGGCGACATCGTTGAGCAGTTCACCGGCCAGGTGCGATGCGGAGCCGGGGCCGGTGGAGGCGAAGTCCAGCTTGCCGGGTTCGCGCTTGGCCTTGGCCACGTATTCGCCCAGGGTCTTGATGCCGGTGGCGGCAGGCACGACGAGCACGTTGGGAAAGTTCACGCCCATGGTGATGGGGGCCAGGTCCTTGAGCGGGTCGTAGCCGATCTTCATGAAGTGCGGCGCGATGGCCAGCGGGCCGATGGAGCCGAAGAGCAGCACCGAGCCGTCGGACGGGCCATTGGCCACCTGCGTGTGGGCCAGGTTGCCGCCCGCGCCGGGCTTGTTTTCCACGACCACGCTCTGGCCGATGTTCTCGCCCAGCTTCTTGGCGATGATGCGCGCGGCAATGTCGGCCGAGCCGCCTGCGGCGAAGCCGACCACCATGACCACGGGTTTCTTGGGGGGGAAGTCCTGGGCCTGGGCGGTGCCCACGGCCAGGGAAAGAAGGGCGGCCAGGGCGCCGCCTGCGATCAGTCTGCGTTGGTGCATGTCGTCTCCGTTTGTTGGTCTTGCCTGCCCGCAGGGGGCAGCGTTATCAAGGGCGCCATCCTATGCAGCGGGTGTTATTCTGTGAATTGCAACTTTTGGAAGGACTGTTGCGTGCAGCGCATCAAATTCGACATGGGGGAACTGATCGCCTTCGTGACCACGGCCGAGAAGGCCAGCTTTCGCCTGGCCGCAGAAGCGCTTTTCCTGTCGCCGCCTGCCTTGAGCCGGCGGGTGGAGCGGCTGGAGTCCGTGCTGGGCGCGCGGCTGCTGGAGCGCTCCACGCGGCGTGTGGAACTGACCGAGGTGGGCCATGAATTCCTGCAGGAGGCGCGCAGGGCCCTGGCCGGCCTGGACGAGGCCGTGCAGCGCGTGGATGACCAGCTGAAGCTGCGCCGTGGCCGCGTAACGGTTGCCTGCGTGCCTTCGGTGGCCACCAATCTGCTGCCGCCCGTGCTGAAGACCTTTGCCGTGGAGCAGCCCGATGTGCAGGTGCACGTCATCGACGAGAGCGCGCAGCAGGTGGTGGAGGCCGTGCTGCGCGGGGATGCTGACTTTGGCTTGAGCTTCACGGGCAGCCAGGAGCCGTCGCTGCGCTTTGAGGCGCTCACGCGCGAGCGCTATGTGCTGGCCATGCCGCGCAGCCACGCCTGGGCCGGGCGCAGCCAGGTGGAATGGGCCGAGCTGGCGGGCAAGCGCCTGGTCTCCGTCTCCCACAAGAGCGGCAACCGCCTGCTGCTGGACCAGGTGATGGCCGGCCTGCCCGAGCAGCCCGTGGCCTGGCACGAGTGCAACCACGTTACAGGCGCCCTGGCCCTGGTGGAAGCCGGCCTGGGCCTGGCCGCCGTGCCCCAGCTGGCCCTGCGCCAGGACCACGCCCAGGTCTGCGGCGTGCCCCTGACCGAGCCCGATGTGTGGCGCACGCTGGGCCTGCTGCAAAGGCGTGACCGCGTCCTGGGGCCTGTGGCGCAGGCGTTGAGGGAGTGCCTGGTGCAGGTGCAGGGCGCGGGCGGCTGAACTGGCCTTGGCTTCACTGCGTTGCAACCCCGTTGCGCGCAGGCCCTGGCATGGCTGCCGCATAGCGCAGTGCGCAGAAGGATGGGATCACGCTTTCACATGAATGCAGTTCATGCATCTGTGAAATAAAACCATTTTACTTCATCGATTCGCATCCATACCATTCGCTCCCATTGTTCGTTTGCATTTTGGGAAGCAGTCATGGACATCACCACACCCTCGGATCGCATGGATGCCGGAGCCGGCTCTTGCGCTGAACTTGGCCATCTCGCGTGAGCGCAGCCATGTCACGTCCGCTCCGTCTGGTCGCCGTTTCCGGTGGACTGCAGCGCCCCTCCAAATCTGCCGCCCTGGCAGAGCATCTGTCTGATCTGATCGCCGCCGAAGTTCCGTGCGAACAGCGCCTGGTGGAGCTGGGCCAGCTTGCGCCGCAGCTTGCCGGCGCGGTGTGGCGCTCGCAGTTGCCCGAGAGGGTGGAGCGTGAGCTTGCGGCGGTGGAGCAGGCGGATGTGCTGGTGGTGGCCACCCCGGTCTTTCGTGGCGCCTACACCGGACTGTTCAAGCACTTCTTCGACTTCGTCCACCAGGACGCCTTGATCGACAAGCCCGTGCTGCTGGCGGCCACCGGTGGCAGTGAGCGCCATGCCCTGGTGATCGACCACCAGCTGCGGCCGCTGTTCAGCTTCTTCCAGGCGCGCACGCTGCCGTTGGGCGTGTACGCGACCGACAAGGATTTCGTGGACTACCGCCTGCACGACGAGGCCCTGATACAGCGGGCCGCACTGGCGGTGCAACGGGCATTGCCGCTGGTCGAGCTGATGCACCGCGCCAGGCCCTGCCTGGCCGAGGAAATGGCTGCGGCCTGAGTCAACCCACATTTTTATTTCTAAATCAGGTCATTGGATCACCATGAACGCAGAACTGCACTTCAGCCTCAAGAGCATCCGTTTCGATGAGAACTATCACCCATCGGACAGTACGCGCATTACCACCAACTTTGCCAATCTGGCCCGGGGAACGAGCCGGCAACAGAACCTGCGCCATACGCTGAGGATGATTGACAACCGCTTCAATGAACTGGCGCATTGGGACAATCCGACGGGAGACCGCTATTCAGTCGAGCTGGACATCATCTCCGTGGACATGGGCATGGGTGCGGAGATGGGAAGTGGCGTATTTCCGTTGATCGAGATATTGAAGACCAGCATTCTCGACAGAAAATCGAACAAGCGCATAGCCGGCATTGCAGGGAACAATTTCTCATCCTACGTGCGCGACTATGACTTCAGTGTTTTGCTGCCGGAGTACAACATCAACCGCCAGGAGTTCAGCACGCCGGACGATTTTGGCGACCTGCATGGCAAGCTGTTCAAGCAATTCGCCCGTTCGAGCACGTACAGGGAGCACTTCAACAAGCCCCCCGTCATCTGCATCAGCGCCTCTATCAGCAAGACCTATCAGCGCACCGGAAACCAGCATCCCGTACTGGGTGCCGAGTATCAGCAAAATGAGCTGTCATCTACGGACCGGTATTTCGGGAAGATGGGGATGCAGGTTCGATTCTTCATGCCGCCCAATAGCGTGGCACCCCTGGCTTTCTATTTTCAGGGCGACCTGCTGGCCGACTACACGAATCTCGAGTTGATCGGCACCATCAGCACCATGGAAACCTTCCAGAAGATTTATCGCCCCGAGATCTACAACGCCAATTGCGCGGCAGGAAAAATCTATCAGCCGAGCCTGAAGAACCACGATTACTCGTTGACGCAGATTGTCTATGACCGCGAAGAGCGCAGCCAGCTGGCCATCAAGCAGGGCAGGTTTGCGCAGGAGCATTTCATCAAGCCGTACAGGAATGTTCTTGAGCAATGGGCTGCCGATTGCGCGCTCTGACCGGCTAGACAGACAGACAGACCATTTTTCATTGATTGCGCAGCGGCTTGGGACAACGGTCCTGAAGTACGCTGGCACCACCCCTTTTTGCCTTGAAGGAATTCTCCGATGTTTGAAACCTCTATCGCCGGCAGCCTGCCCAAGCCAGCCTGGCTGGCCGAAACCAACAAGCTCTGGCCCCAGTGGCGGGCCGAGGGCGATGCGCTTCGCCAGGCCAAGGCCGATGCAACCCTGCTGTGGATCAAGGCCCAGGAAGATGCAGGCCTGGACATCGTGTGCGACGGCGAGCAGTCGCGCCAGCATTTCGTGCATGGCTTTCTGGAGCAGGTGGAGGGCATCGACTTCGACAACAAGGTGAAGATGGGCATCCGCGACAACCGCTACGAAGCGATGGTGCCGCAGGTGGTTGCCGCCCTGCGCCTGAAGGGCCGCGTGCATGCCTTCGAGGCGCAACTGGCGCGTGCGCACACCAGGAAGAAGCTGAAGTTCACGCTGCCCGGCCCGATGACCATCGTCGATACCGTGGCGGACCGCTTCTATGGCGACAAGGTCAAGATGGCCTTCGCCTTTGCCGAGCTGCTCAACCAGGAGGCCCTGGCGCTGCAGGCCGACGGCGTGGACATCATCCAGTTCGACGAGCCTGCCTTCAATGTCTACATGAAGGATGCCGCCGACTGGGGCGTGCAGGCGCTGGAGCGCGCAGCGCAGGGCCTGACCTGCACGACGGCCGTGCATATCTGCTACGGCTACGGGATCAAGGCCAATACGGACTGGAAGAGCACGCTGGGCGAGGAATGGCGCCAGTACGAGACGGTGTTTCCCGCGCTGGCCAGGAGCCGCATCGACCAGGTGAGCCTGGAATGCATCCACTCCCACGTGCCGCCCGACCTGATGAGGCTGCTGGCCGGCAAGGACGTGATGGTCGGCGTGATCGATGTGGCCAGCGACGTGGTGGAGACACCCGAGGAAGTGGCGGACACCATCGGCCGGGCACTGGAGTTCGTGCCGAAGGAGCGGCTGTTCCCCTGCACGAACTGCGGCCTGGCGCCCATGGGCCGGGACGTGGCGTGGCGCAAGCTGAAGGCGCTGGCAGAAGGCACGAAGCTGGCAAAGGAGCGGCTCGCCAAGGCCTGATGCCCTGCGTGGCCAAGCGCAGGGGAAGATGCCAGGGGTGCCAGGGGTTCATGGTTTGCCCTGTATCGGATTCAGGCAACTGTCTGAAGTCAAGACACTGAATCTGTTCAATAGTCGGGCACTCGCTGCCCGTGCTCTGCCCGTGCCCGCCATTGCGCCCGTCATTGCGCCTCCTTGGCCCGCCTGGGCCTGCCTGGGCCTGCCTGGGCCTGCCTGGCACAAAGCATGCATGGTCCCTCCCCACAAAAGCAGCGGGCGCCAGCCCAGCCGCCAACCCAAGGAGACAAACCATGCAACGCCGCCCCTTCCTGCATTCCGCCCTCGCACTCTCCGCCATGGCCACCATGGCCGCTGCGGCTCCCGCCGCCATGGCCCAGCAGGGCGAGATCCGCATTGCCCACGTCTACAGCAAGACCGGCGCGCTGGAGGCCTATGGCAAGCAGACCCAGGCCGGGTTGCTGATGGGGCTGGAGTACGCCACGGGCGGCAGCATGGCGGTGAATGGCAAGAAGCTGGTGGTGATCGAGAAGGACGACCAGGGCAAGCCCGACCTGGGCAAGAGCCTGCTGGCCACGGCGTATTCTGATGACAAGGCCGATCTGGCCGTGGGGCCCACGTCGTCCGGCGTGGCGCTGGCCATGCTGCCGGTGGCCGAGGAGTACAAGAAGATTTTGCTGGTGGAGCCGGCCGTGGCCGATTCGATCACGGGCGACAAGTGGAACAAGTACATCTTCCGCACGGGCCGCAACTCCAGCCAGGACGCCATCAGCAATGCCGTGGCCATCGACAAGGCGGGCGTGACGATTGCCACGCTGGCTCAGGACAACGCCTTTGGCCGCGATGGGGTGAAGGCCTTCAAGGACGCCATCAAGAAGGGCAAGCTGGCGCATGAGGAGTACCTGCCCGCCGCCACCACGGATTTCACGGCAGGGGCGCAGCGGCTGATCGACAAGCTCAAGGACCAGCCGGGCAGGAAGATCATCTGGATCGTGTGGGCCGGGGCGGGCAATCCGTTCAAGATCGCGGACATGGATCTCAAGCGCTACGGCATCGAGATCGCCACGGGCGGCAACATCCTGCCCGCCATGGCGGCCTACAAGAATCTGCCGGGCATGGAGGGTGCCACGTACTACTACTACGGCATTCCCAAGAACCCGGTGAACGAGGCGCTGGTGTCCATGCACTACAAGCAGTACAAGACGCCGCCGGATTTCTTCACGGCGGGCGGTTTCTCTGCGGCCATGGCCATCGTGACGGCGCTCAAGAAGACCGGGGGCGATACCAAGACCAACACGCTGATCAAGGCCATGGAGGGCATGAGCTTCGACACGCCCAAGGGCCAGATGACCTTCCGCAAGGAAGACCACCAGGCCCTGCAGAGCATGTACCACTTCAAGATCCGCGTGGACCCGGCGCTGGCCTGGGGCGTGCCCGAGCTGGTGCGCGAGATCAAGCCCGAGGAGATGCAGGTCCCCATCCGCAACGGCCGCTGAGCAATGTTGCGCACAGAGGATCTGACCATCCGCTTCGGGGGCCATGTGGCCGTCAACGGCGTGAGCTGCGCTTTCGAGCCGGGCACGCTGACGGCCATCGTGGGGCCCAACGGGGCGGGCAAGACCACGTATTTCAACCTGATCTCCGGGCAGCTCAAGGCCACGGCCGGGCGCGTGCTGCTGGGCGGGCGCGAGCTGACGGGGTTGGCCCCTTCGGCGCGCACGCGCGCCGGGCTGGGGCGGGCGTTCCAGCTCACCAATCTGTTCCCGCACCTGAGCGTGCTGGAGAACGTGCGCCTGGCCGTGCAGGCGCGCGACGAGGGCCCGCACCGGCGCGGCCTGAACCTGTGGAGCATCTGGAGCGACCACCGGGCATTGACGCAGCGGGCGCTGCACATCCTCGACCAGGTGGCCCTGTCCGCCCGGCGCGATGAGGCCGTGGCCGCGCTGCCGCATGGCGACCAGCGCAAGCTGGAGGTGGCCTTGCTGATGGCGCTGGAACCCCAGGTCTATATGTTCGACGAGCCCACGGCGGGCATGAGCCATGACGAGGCGCCGGTGATCCTGGACCTGATACGCAAGCTCAAGCAGGACCGCAGCAAGATCATCCTGCTGGTGGAGCACAAGATGGATGTGGTGCGCGAGCTGGCCGACCGCATCATCGTGCTGACCAATGGCACGCTGGTGGCCGATGGGCCGCCGGCCGAGGTCATCGCCTCGCCTGTGGTGCAGCAGGCCTACCTGGGTGTGGTGCCGGAGCAGGGCGCTGTGAAGGAGGCCGCATGAGCGCTGCCGCCAACCTCAACCCAAACTCCAACCTGCTCGAACTGTCGGGCGTGCACACGCATATCGGGGCCTATCACATCCTGCATGGCGTGGACCTGGCCGTGCCGCGCGGTCAGCTGACCATGCTGCTGGGGCGCAATGGCGCGGGCAAGACGACCACGCTGCGCACCATCATGGGTCTGTGGCGGGCCAGCCAGGGGCGCATCGCCTTTGGCGGGGCCGACATCACGGCCCTGCCTACGCCCGCGATTGCGCGGCTGAACATTGCCTATGTGCCCGAGAACATGGGCATCTTCGCGGACCTGACGGTGCAGGAAAACCTGCTGCTGGCCGCGCGCGGCGCCTCGCGCGCCGACCGCATGGACGCGCAGCGGCTGCAGTGGATCTTCGGCATGTTCCCGGCCGTGGAGAAGTTCTGGAACCACCCGGCCGGCAAGCTGTCGGGCGGGCAAAAGCAGATGGTGGCGGTGGCGCGCGCCATCGTGGAGCCGCGTGATCTGCTGATCGTGGACGAGCCCAGCAAGGGCCTGGCGCCAGCCATCATCGAGAACATGATCGCGGCCTTCGCGCAACTCAAGGCGGGCGGCACGACGATTGTGCTGGTGGAGCAGAACCTGGGCTTTGCGCGCCGCCTGGGCGACCGCGTGGCGGTGATGGACAACGGCCGCGTGGTGCACGCGGGCGGCATGGCCGAGTTCTCGGCAGACGCGGCGTTGCAGCAGTCGCTGCTGGGGCTTTCGCTATGAACAAGCTGAACAGGCTGGATGTGGATTTCAAGCCGCTGCTGCTGGTGCCCGTGCTGGCCCTGGTGGCGCTGCCTCTGGTGGGTTCGGGCTCGACTTGGCTGACGCTGACGGTGGCGGGGCTGGCCATGGGAATGATCGTGTTCATCATCGCCTCGGGGCTGACGCTGGTGTTCGGGCTGATGGACGTGCTGAACTTCGGCCACGGCGTGTTCATCGCGCTGGGCGCCTTCGTGGCCACCAGCGTGCTGGGCGCCATGGGCGACTGGACGGGGTCGGACCAGCTGTGGCGCAACCTGCTGGCCGTGCTGCCGGCGATGGTGGTGGCCATGCTGGTGGCGGGCGCCATCGGGCTGGCGTTCGAGCGCTTCATCGTGCGGCCCGTGTACGGCCAGCATCTCAAGCAGATCCTGATCACCATGGGCGGCATGATCATCGGCGAGGAACTGATCAAGCTCATCTGGGGCCCGCAGCAGATGCCGCTGCCGCTGCCCCAGGGCATGAAGGGCGCCTGGCTGCTGGGCGATGCCGCCGTGGAAAAGTACCGCGTGGTGGCCGTGCTGGTGGGGCTGGCGGTGTTTGCCCTGCTGGCCTGGACGCTGTCGCGCACCAAGATCGGCCTGCTGATCCGCGCGGGCGTGCAGGACCGCGAGATGGTGGAGGCCCTGGGCTACCGCGTGCGCCGCCTGTTCGTGGGCGTGTTCGTGGCGGGCTCGGCCCTGGCCGGGCTGGGCGGGGTGATGTGGGGCATGTACCAGCAGAGCGTGGTGCCGCAGATGGGCGCGCAGGTCAATGTGCTGATCTTCATCGTGATCATCATCGGCGGGCTGGGCAGCACGGGCGGGGCGCTGATCGGCGCGCTGCTGGTAGGGCTGATGGCCAACTACACGGGGTTCCTGGTGCCCAAGGTGGCGCTGTTTTCCAACATTGCGTTGATGGTGGCAATCCTGCTGTGGCGCCCGCAGGGCGTCTATCCCGTCGCGAACCGCTGAAGGAGTGATCGACATGCTCAACCGATTGCTTTCCGGCGACATGCCGCGCAGCCGCGTGCTGGCGGTGCTGCTGCTGTTGATTTTCCTGGGGCTGGCGGCGGCGCCCTTCGTGTTCCCTGGCGTGAAGGCGCTGAACGTGGCGGCCAAGGTGCTGATCTTCGTGGTGCTGGTGGCCAGCTTCGATCTGCTGCTGGGCTACACCGGCATCGTGAGCTTTGCGCACACCATGTTCTTCGGCATTGGCGCCTATGGGGTGGCGATAGCGTCCTCGCGCATGGGTGCGGGCTGGGGCGCTCTGGCGCTGGGCCTGGGCGCGGCGCTGCTGGTGTCGCTGCTGCTGTCGCTGGCCATCGGCCTGTTCTCGCTGCGCGTGCGGGCCATCTTCTTTGCCATGATCACGCTGGCCGTGGCGGCGGCGTTCCAGACGCTGGCCTCGCAGCTTTCGGAATGGACGGGCGGGGAGGACGGGCTGAGCTTCAAGCTGCCCGAGTGGCTGTCGCCCAGCTTCGAGCCGTTCGAGAACGAGGTGCTGGGCGTGCTGATCGACGGGCGCATCATCACCTACTACCTGCTGTTCGTGCTGGCCGTGGTGCTGGTGCTGGCGCTGCTGCGCATCGTCAACTCACCGTTCGGCCGCGTGCTGCAGGCCATCCGCGAGAACGAGTTCCGTGCCGAGGCCATCGGCTACCGCGTGGTGGTGTACCGCACCCTCTCCAGCGTGCTCTCGGCCCTGTTCGCCTGTGTGGCCGGTGCCATGCTGGCGCTGTGGCTGCGCTATAACGGGCCCGATACCTCGCTGTCGTTCGAGATCATGATGGACTGCCTGCTGATCGTGGTGATCGGCGGCATGGGCACCATCTATGGCGCGGCGATCGGCTCGGTACTGTTCCTCATCGCCCAGAGCTATCTGCAGGACCTGCTGCGCGTGGCCAGCGAGGCCGCGCACAGCCTGCCCTGGCTGGCCGCGCTGCTGTCTCCTGACCGCTGGCTGCTGTGGCTGGGCGTGCTGTTTGTGTTGTCGGTCTACTATTTCCCCACGGGCGTCGTGGGGCGTCTGCGTTCTTCCCGCGCCGGAGCCTGACCAGGGCCCCTGGCGCATTCGTGCATCAGAGAACTACCACAAGGAGATGGGCATGTTGAAGCGTGAAGAGATGGTGTCGTCGATTCCTGCAACCCCCTGGCGCTGGGCCTTCACGGCGCTGGCGGCGGCCGCGCTGGCAGCCTGCGGCAGCGGCGAGCATGAACCCAGCAACGATCTGCCCAAGGGCTTTACCGAGCTGGGCGCCACGGTGTATCCGGCCACGGCCACCGGCACGGGAGCCACGGCAGCCACGCAGGACTTGCTGACGGGCGGCCTGGGCAAGACGGGCCTGGGCGCCGCAGCCGCGCCCCTGTATGCGGACCCTGCCAATCCCACGGCGGCAGAGCTGCGGCGCAATGCGCTGTACTCCAACTACCGGGGCATCCTGGACCCCACGGCGGGCGGCGGCTACGGCACGCTGTACGGCCCCAACATCACGGCAGACGGGCAGGTGACCACGGGCGAAGGGCTGATCCCCGGGCGCGAGTACCTGGCCGTGCTGGACGACGGCACGGGCCGCAAGCAGACCATGGTGGCCGTGCAGGTGCCGGACAGCTTTGACCGCAACCGGCCCTGCATCGTGCTGGGCCCGTCCTCTGGCTCGCGCGGCGTGTATGGCGCCATCGGCACGGCGGGCGAGTGGGGCCTGAAGAAGGGCTGCGCCGTGGCGCTGACCGATGCGGGCAAGGGCGTGGGCCTGCACAACCTGAGCGACGACACCGTCAACAAGCTGGACGGCACGCGCGCCACGCGCACGGACGCCGGCAGCCTGTCCTTCTTTGCCGCGCGGCTGACCGATGCGGCGCGCGCCGCCTACAACGCTGCGTTTCCCAACCGCATCGCCATCAAGCACGCGCACTCCCAGCAGAACCCTGAAAAGGACTGGGGCAACGACACGCTGGCCGCGGCCCGCTATGCGCTGTACGTGCTCAATGCCCGCTATGGCACCACGCAGGACCCCGTGCCCTTCGGCAAGGACAACACGCTGGTGCTGGCAGGCTCGGCCTCCAACGGCGGCGCGGCCGTGCTGCGCGCGGCCGAGCTGGATGCGGACGGCCTGATCGACGGCGTGGTGGCCTCCGAACCCGTGACCGAGATGCCCACGCGCCAGGGCTACACCATTGCCGTGGGCAATGCGACCATGCCCAACCCGGGCCGCCCGCTGGCCGAGTACACCACCTACGGCAACATCTACCAGCCCTGCGCGGCGCTGGCCCCCGATGCGGCGCTGACCGAGACATCCATCTTCAACTACATAGGCCTCACGGCCATGACGGCGCGGGCCGAGGCACGCTGCAACAGCCTGGCCGCCAAGGGCCTGGTCATTGGCAGCACCACGGCCGACCGCGCCGCCAATGCGCTGAGCAAGCTGCGCCTGTACGGCTGGACGCGCGACCATGACGCCATGCACAACGCCCACTACGCGCTGGGCAACGGCCCCATCCTGTCGGCCATGTACACCATGGCCTATGGCCGGTTTGGCGTGGATGCCAACCTGTGCCGCACCAGCTTTGCGGCCGCCAATGCCACGGGCGACGTGGTGCCCGCCACGGGGGCTGCGCTGGCGCAGAGCTTTGCCACGGCCAATGGCACGGCCAACGGCACGCCCGCCACGGTGGTTTACAACGACTCGGTGGGCGGGGCCAAGGCCTGGCAGTTTGCCGTGTCGCCCTCCACGCGCGTGGCCGACCTGGGCCTGGACAACGCGCTGTGCCAGCACGCGCTGGTGACGGGCTTCGATCCGGTGACCGGCTTCAATCTCTCCGAAAGCAGCGTGCCCACGCGTGCCCAGAGCGACGCCGTGCGCGCCGGCATCAACGAGGTGCTGCACACCGCCAAGCTGCGCGGCAAGCCCACCATCATCGTGGCGGGCCGCAGCGATGCGCTGGTGCCGGTCAACCACAATGCGCGCGCCTACACGGTGCTCAACCGGGGGCTGGACGGCAGCAACACGCGGCTGCGCTATATCGAGGTGGTGAATGCCCAGCACTTCGATGCCTTCCTGCCGTTCTCCGGCTTCGACACCCGCTTCGTGCCGCTGCACCCGTACTTCAACCAGGCCATGGATGCCGTGTGGGCCAACCTGCGCAGCAGCACCGCGCTGCCCGCCAGCCAGGTGGTGCGCACCACGCCGCGCGGCGGCCAGCCGGGCGCGGCGCCCGCCATCACGGCGGCGCAGGTGCCGCCCTTCGTGGCGCGGCCCAGCACGGCCAACACCATCGAGGTCAGCGACGGGCTGATCCGCATTCCTGAGTGAGCCAGGCCCTGGAGCGGCCGCCTGCCAAGGCGGCCGGCCGCTCCTGCACAGCAGAGATTTCTCCCATGGCTTCCAAAGCATCTTCCTCATCCGCGCCCGTACCCGCTTCCTGCTACACGCAATGCGCGGGCTACGAGATCCACTACATGGACTGGCAGCCCGCGCCCGACGTGGCGCCAGCGGGAACCGTCGTCGCCTGGCACGGGCTGGCACGTACGGGGCGCGACATGGATGCACTGGCGCAGTTCCTGGCAGGCCAGGGCTGGCGCGTGATCTGCCCCGACACGCCGGGCCGGGGCCTGAGCCAGTGGAGCCGCGCGCCGCGCGAGGAATACCGGCTGGGCTTCTACGCCCGCATTGCGCGCGGGCTGTTCGATGCGCTGGGGCTGGAGCGCGCGCACTGGGTGGGCACGTCCATGGGCGGGGCGATCGGCACGGTCTGCGCCTCGGGCCTGTTCGAGCCGTCGCTGCGCGCACGCATTGCGACGCTGGTGCTCAATGACAATGCGCCGCAGCTGGCCGAGTCGGCGCTGGCACGCATCAGGTCCTATGCGGGCCAGCCCCCGGCCTTCGATACGGTGGGCGAGCTGGAGGCCTTCTTTCGCCAGGCCTACCGGCCCTATGGCTGGTTAAGCGACTCCGAGTGGCGCAAGCTCACCGAGACCAGCGTGCGCCGCCTGCCCGATGGCCGCGTCACGCCGCACTACGACCCGGCCATGATCGAGCAGTTCACGGCCCATGACGACGACTACGGCATCTGGCCGCACTACGACGCCCTGCAGATCCCCGTGCTGCTGCTGCGGGGCGTGGACTCGGACCTGGTGCTGCCCGAGGTGGCCCGGGAAATGACCACGCGCGGCCCCGGCGCGCGCGGCCTGCTGCACTGGCAGGAGGTGCCTGGCTGCGGCCATGCGCCGGCGCTGAACGTGCCCGCGCACTGGCAATGGGTGCTGGAGCATCTGCAGCGCGGCTGAGCATCAACCCGGGCCGGGCGCGGATGTTGCTGCCGCGCTAGCATTTGCGACGGGTGCAGCCTCGCCTTCTTTTCGGGCGCGGGCACCGTCTGGGCAAGAGAGGCCTGACATGGGTTTTCTGGTGGAGCTGATCCGCGAGTACGGCTTCGGCATCGTCTTTCTCAATGTGTTCGTCGAGCAGCTGGGTGCACCGATTCCGGCCTACCCGGTGCTGGTCGTGACCGGCGCGCTGGAAGGCGCCGACTGGGTGCGCCTGCTGTGGCTGGTGGCCGTGGCCGTGAGCGCGGCGCTGATTGCCGACCTGTTCTGGTATCAGGCCGGCAAGGCCTACGGCCACCGGGTGCTGGGGCGCATCTGCCGCATCTCGCTGTCGCCCGATGCCTGCATCCGCCAGACCGAGACCGTCTATGGCCGCTGGGGTGCAAGGTCGCTGCTGGTGGCCAAGTTCGTGCCGGGGTTTGCCTCCATCGCCAGCGCGCTGGCCGGCGTGATGGGCACGCCGCTGCGCAGCTTCGTGCTGTATGACGGGCTGGGCGCGCTGATCTGGGTGGGCTCGGCCGTTTACCTGGGCTCGCTGTTCAGCTCCACGGTGGAAGACCTGCTGGGCGTGCTTACGGCGCTGGGCCAGTGGGGCCTGTTGCTGCTGGGCGTGGCGCTGGGGCTGTTCATCGTGCGCAAGTGGTGGCAGCGCCATCGCATGGTGCGTTCATTGCGCATGCCGCGCATGTCGGTGCGCGAACTGGCGGGCCTGCATGCCCAGGGCATGGAGCCCACGGTGATCGATGTGCGCGCTCTGCCGCAGTACCGCCAGGGCCATATCCCCGGCGCCCAGTCCTGGGAACTGCGCCCGCGCGATGGCGGCGAGTCGCATGCGCACCTGCTGCCCCAGCACGACCATCCCCACGGGCTGGTGATCTACTGCGACTGCCCCAACGAGATATCCGCCGCCCGCCTGGCGCGCCAGCTGCAGCGCGCCGGCTTTGCCAACGTGCGTCCGTTGGTGGGCGGCCTCAAGGCCTGGCAGGCGGCTGGCTTCGACGTGGAAACCGCGCCGCTGCCCGTGACGGCCAGCGCGGATGAGGGGCCGGCGCCCAGCGTGCCCTGACCTTGGCCTTGCCTTGACCTATTTGCCCGCCGGCATCGAGCAGTGCCCGCCTTGCGTGGCCTTGCCCGAGCCGGCCGCGATCAGCGGCGCCTCGAAGCGCAGGTCCACGGGCGGCGAGTGCAGGTGGTCCCAGGCCAGGAAGAGGACGAGCACGGCCCAGAAGACCGCGCGCAGGGTGTTTTGCTGTGTCATGGCGGGTCCTCTCAGAAATTGAAGTGGCGGCGGATGCGCAGGCCGAAGATGGTGCCGGCAAAGGCCAGCGGCACCCAGATCCAGCCGTGGATGCTGCCCGTGGAGATGCCCGAGAGCATGGCGCCCACATTGCAGCCGAAGGCCAGGCGCGAGCTGTAGCCCAGCACCAGGCCGGCCACCAGGGCCACCATCCATTGCGTGCCCGTGAGCGGCTTGGCATTGACGGGCTTGGCGGCAGCCACCCACAGGGCGCCGCCCAGGATGCCGATGTTGGTGATGCTGGTCACGTCCAGCAGCACGGTCTCGTGCAGGCGCGCGGCGTTGCCGGGCTGGCTCCAGAACCAGTTGCCGGCCAGGTCCACGGCGCCCGTGGCGTTGGCGATCTTGGCGGCCCACAGGCCGAAGCCGTAGACCACGCCCCAGGGCTGGCCCGCAATGACGAGGTTGAGCGTGGTCAGCACGGCCAGCAGCACCGCGCCCGCCACCCACTTGCGCACGAACAGCGGCTTGGCCGGGCGCTTGAGCGCCACATTGGCGCCACGCACATACCAGGCCACGCCCAGCGCGACCACGGCCAGCGCCGCCAGCGTGGCCAGCAGGGCAGGGGCCCAGCCCCAGGCCGTGACCAGGCCCACGGGCTGGGTGTTGCCCAGGTCCAGCCACCAGCCCAGGTGCAGGCTGCCCAGGAAGCTGCCGATGGCGAACACGGGCAGGATGGCCGCATTCATGGGAATGCCCATGCCGGCCTTGTACAGCGTGCCGCTGCCGCAGCCGTCTGCAATCTGCATGCACAGGCCGAAGACGAAGGCGCCCACCAGCAGGCTGATGCTGGGCGGGCCCAGGGCGGCCGTGAGTTCGGGATAGTGGCCCAGCAGCGGCATGGCCAGCGCGGCGGCCAGCGCCAGCAGCAGCAACTGGCCGAAGACGCCGCTGGCGTCCTTGTCCTCGATCAGCATGCGCCAGCCCGTGGTGAAGCCGAAGCGCTTGCCGGCCAGCACCCCGCCCAGGCCCAGGCCCACGGCGAACAGCGCGGCCTGGCGCACCGAGACGCTCCACAGCAGCCAGCCAAAGAAAACGGCCAGGATGGCCGCAAGAGGAAGTCGTTTCATATGATTTTTCTCCATGCAGTCGCCCTCCCCCGCGAAGCGGGTAGAGAGGCGCCGTGCCACGGGGGGAAGGCGCGCAAGCGCCTCAGGGGGTGTTTATTTGAACTTCTTTTCCCACCACTGCTTGGCGTCGTAGGCCAGGGATTCGGCGCGGCCGGGCTGGTTGGCCATGGGCGGCGCATCGGCCTGCTGCGTCCAGTCCACCATGGAGCCCGCATACAGCTTGACGCCCGGCAGGCCCGCGACTTCGGACAGGCCGAACCAGTCGGTGGCTGCCCAGTGGCCGGTGTTGCAGAAGGCCACCATGTCCTGGCCCTGCTCGCGCTTGACCTTGGCCGCGATCTGCTTGGCCGTGGCGGTATCGACAAAGGTGGAGGTGCCGGGCACAAACCACTGGTTGAAGTCCAGCTGCTGCGCGCCGGGCAGGGTGCCCGAGATCTTGGCGGCAGGTGCGCGCGTCTTGCCCTGGTAGAAGGCGTCGGGGCGCGAGTCCACCAGGGCCGCGTTGCTGAGCCTGACGTGCTGGCCCACGTCTTCGCGCGTGGCGATCAGGCTGGTGTCGAGCTGGGGCTGGTAGCTGCTGCGAGCGACTTTGACTGCCTCGTTGTCCTGCGGGAGCTTTTGCTCGTTCCAGGCCTTCATGCCGCCGTTGAGCACGGACAGCTCCTTGAGGCCCAGCAGCTTGAGCGTCCAGTACACGCGCGCTGCCGCGCCGAAGTCGGTGGCGTCCGCACCCGTGGAGACCACGATGGCGTGGGTGGCCGGCGTCAGACCCAGGGACTGCACGAGTTCGGTGAGCTTGGGCAGCTCGGGCAGTTCGCCGGGATTGGTGGCGGGGCCGCGCCATTTACCGTAGGGGGCGTTGAGCGCGCCGGGAATGTGGCGCTCGCCATAGGCCTTGGGATCGCGGATGTCGATGATGCGCACGGCGTCCTGGCCGGCGGCAGCCTGCACGCCTGCAGGGGTGAGCAGGGGTTCGGCGGCGTGGGCCGTGCCGAAGGCGGTGCAGGCAAGGCCGAGCGCCAGCAGCGGGGCCGCCAGGCGCAGAGCAGGGGAAAAGGTCTTGGTCATGATGGCTGGGGCCGGTCATGGAAGACCGGCGGAACAAGCAACTGGAGTGCAATTGTCCCGCTTGCAGCATCTATATACAAAGACGCTTATGCATTCTGCTCATGAGGCAGGGTTATATGGCGCGGCGCAGAAGATGCAGAACGGCCTCAGCGCTGTGCGCCCACGGCCTTGGCGCGCTCCAGGCTGGCGTCCAGTTCGGCCTGCGGCGCCTTCTGCGTGGGCCAGCCCTGCATATGCTGCTGGGCGATGCGGCTCAGCGCCGTGATCCAGGGCGCGCTGTCGTTGAGGCAGGCAATGAACTCGAACTGCTCGCCACCGGCATGCAGGAAGGCCTCGCGCGCTTCCTGGCTGATTTCCTCCAGCGTTTCCAGGCAGTCGCTGGTGAAGCCGGGGCAGACCACGTCCACCCGTTTGGTGCCGCTGCGTGCCAGCTCGATCAGTGAGGGCTCGGTATAGGGCTCCAGCCATTTGGCCTTGCCAAAGCGCGACTGGAAGGTCACCAGGTATTGCGAGGGCGACAGGCCCAGGCGCTCGGCCAGCAGGCGTGCGGTCTTGCGCGATTCGCAGTGGTAGGGGTCGCCCAGGTGCAGCGTGCGCTCGGGCACGCCGTGAAAGCTCATGACCAGCTTTTCGCCACGGCCGTTGCCGCGCCAGTGGGCCTCGATGCGCTGGGCCAGCGCGTCGATATAGGAAGCGTCGTCGTGGTAGCGGTTGACGAAGCGCAGCTCGGGAATATGGCGCTGGGTGCGGGCCCAGTCGTAGACCGCATCGAACACGCTGGCCGTGGTCGTGCCGGAGTACTGCGGGTACAGCGGCAGGATGAGGATGCGCGTGGCGCCTTCGGCCTTGAGGGCATCGAGCACGCTGGGGATGGACGGGTTGCCGTAGCGCATGGCATGGCGCACCAGCACGTTGTGGCCGGCCTCGCCCAGCCAGCCGCGCAGCAGCAGGGCCTGGCGCGCGCTCCAGTGCTGCAGGGGGGAGCCGTCCTTCTCATGCCAGACGGTGGCGTACTTGGCCGCCGACTTGGTCGGCCGCGTGCGCAGGATGCTGCCGTGCAGGATGGGCAGCCAGGCAATCCTGGGGATCTCGACCACGCGGTCGTCGCCCAGGAACTGCGCCAGGTAGCGGCGCACGGCCGGAGCCGTGGGCGCATCGGGCGTTCCAAGGTTGCACAGCAGCACGGCGGTGCGCTGGGGTTGGTCGTGGCGGAATGGAGGTTCTGGCGCGAAGCGGGAAGGCATGGGGCCGATTGTGGCAGGACGGAGCCGCCTGCCACGCGAGTCGGATGACCCGGCTGCTGCCGGCAACGGCTGCCTTCGCTATGCTCGAACCATGTCCCAAGCCACCATCGCCCCCCTCGCCGAATCCTCTCTTGCCCCTGCATTGGCCGCATTGCAGCAGCTGCGCCGCAGCGGCCGCATCCGCGCCATTTCCATCGACCTGGACGACACGCTGTGGCCCGTGTGGCCAGCCATCTCGCGCGCCGAACAGGTGCTGCTGGAATGGCTGCACGCCCATGCGCCCACCACGGCCGCAGCGCTGCGCGACGTGGCCACCCTGCGCGCCATCCGCGTGCAGATCGAGCGTGACCGCCCGGACCTTGCCCACGACCTGAGCGGCCTGCGCCGCGAGTCCATCCGCCTGGCGCTGCAGCGCAATGGCGACGACGGCGCGCTGGCCGAGCCGGCCTTCGATCTTTTCTTTGCCGAGCGCCAGCGTGTGGACCTGTACGAGGACGCGCTGCCCGCCCTGCAGTTCCTGGCCGCGCGCTGGCCCGTGGTGGCGCTGAGCAACGGCAACGCCAGCGTGCACGTGGTGGGCATTGGCGAGCATTTCCATGCCGCGCTGAGCGCGACCAAGGCCGGCATGGCCAAGCCCGATGTGCGCTTTTTTCACGCGGCGGCGGCGGCGGCAGGCGTGGCGCCTGACGAGGTGCTGCACATTGGCGACGACGCGCGGCTCGATGCGCTGGGCGCCATGGATGCGGGTATGCACGCAGTCTGGCTCAACCGCACGGGCGTAGCATGGCCTCACGAGGGGTCCACGCCCCACGTCACGGTGGCCAGCCTTGCGCAGTTGTGCCAGGGGCTGGCTGACAGCTGACCCTGCCTGCCCGCGAAGCCGCGCCATGCCATGCCCACCAGCCACAGCACCGCTTTCTTCCACCCCCCCGTCCTCCCCGCCGTGCGCAGCATCGGCTGGAAACACCCCCTGAGCTGGCTAGCGCGTGGCGCGCGCGACATGGCCAGGGCACCCTGGCTGAGCCTGGCTCATGGCCTGGTCTTGACCTTGATCGGGTTTTTGATCTTGACGCTGGGGCACAATCGCTTTTGGCTGATGGCCGGGGCCCTGTCGGGGTTCCTGATCGTCGGCCCTGTCGTGGCGACCAGCCTCTACGCCATCAGCCGCGCGCTGGAGCGCGGCGAGGCTGCCGATCTGTCCCTGGTGCGGCGCACCTGGACGCGCTGGCAAAACGGCCATGCGTCCAAGGCTGAGGGGCAGGTCGGCTACTGGTGTCTGGTGCAGTTCGGGCTGCTGCTGTCGCTGGCAGCCACGGGCTGGGTGCTGGTGTCGGCCTCGCTGATCACCGTGCTCTCGCCCGTGCGCATCGCCACTCCGGCGGATTTCGTGCAGCACGTGGTGCTGGCCCGCGACGGGCAGTTGTTTGCGATATGGCTGGCGCTGGGCAGTTTTCTGGCAGCGCCTATTTTTGCGTCCAGCGTGGTGGCCATGCCGCTGATGCTGGACAGGCGGGTGACGGTGCGCCAGGCCGTGCTGACCAGTTGGTTGGCCGTGCTGGCCAACCCTGTGCCTCTGGCACTGTGGGCCGCCCTCATTGTGTTGTTGACCCTGCTGGGCCTGGGCAGCTGGCTGCTGGGACTGGTGGCCGTGATGCCCCTGCTGGGGCACGCGAGCTGGCACGCGTACCGCGATCTGGTCGATTCGTCGGCCTTCCCGGCGCGTTGAGCCGGGCGGGCCCGGACCGGCCGGGCCTGCAGGGGAGGATGTAGGACGGTGTTGTCGTGATATTCGGGTATACAGAAGAACAGATCGCCCATTTCTTCCTCACCTATGGCGTGGGGGCCTTCATCCTCTTCATGGTGTTCATCATCCTGCAGCTGGCGCGCCAGTCCAAGGCAGGAAAGTTCGGCACCTTCGTGATCTTCCTGGGCCTGGGCGTGGGCTTTGTCGGCTACATCGCCAAGATCGTCATCCAGTGGTGGATGGAAAAATGATCGTCACCCCCTGAGCCGCTGCGCGGCTTCCCCCTCTCTCGCTTCGCGGGAGGGGGGCGACACCCTCGCGGCGGGGCGGCCCTTGCTCGGTGTCCCAGGCTTTGGGCTGCGTCGGGTTTTTGTGCCCTGCTCAGCGCGCCTATCTTCCTGGCCTGCCTGCTCCTTGCTGCGCCTCTATTCCGCCTTGGCCCCCGCAGCCTTGATCACCGGGTCCCAGCGCTTGATTTCAGCGGTGGTGTGCTGGCGCAGGGCGTCGGGGGTGAGGCGGTCTGCGGGCGGGATGATGACGCTCATGTCCGTGAAGCGCTTGACCAGGGCGGGCTCGGACAGGGCGGTGCGCAGGGATTTGTTGAGGCGTTCGATGACGGCCTGGGGCGTGCCTCGCGGAGCGTACAGGCCGTGCCATACGGCAAGCTCGAAGCCGGGCTGGCCGGCCTGCGCGAAGGTGGGCACATCGGGCAGGGAGGGCAGGCGTTCGCGCGTGGCGACGGCGTAGCCCTTGAGCATGCCCGCCTGTATGTGCGGGCCGGTGGCCACGGGCTGGTCGCAGATGACATCGACATTGCCTGCCACCAGGTCCTGCAGGGCCGGGCCCGTGCCACGGTAGGGCACCAGGGTGGCCTCGGTGGAGGTGGTCTGCAGCAGCAGCATGGCGCACAGGTGGGAGGTGGCGCCTACGCCGGCATGCGAGAAGCGCACTTCGCCCGGTTTGGCCTTCATGTGGGCGATGAAGTCCGCCAGCGTGGCGGGCGCAAAGCCTTTGCTGCGCACCAGGATCATGGGCACGTCGCCGGCCAGCGCGATGGGTTCCAGGTCGCGCCTCACATCGAAAGCGAGCTTGCTGTAGAGCGCGGGTGCCGTGGCGATGCCCATGTTGTGCAGCAGCAAGGTGTGGCCGTCGGCCTGGGCGCGTGTGACGCGGCTGGTGCCGATGGTGCCACCGGCGCCGCCCAGATTCTCGACGATGACCTGCTGGCCCAGGTCGCGCGTCATGGCCTCGGCCAGCACGCGGGCCAGCACGTCGGTGGAGCCTCCGGCCGCGTAGGGAACGACGATGGTGACGGGCTTGTTGGGGAAGGCCTGGGCGGCAAGGCTGGCCGCCGACAGCGCGGCGGCGAGAAGGGTCTGGGCGAGGGGGTTGCGGATGAGGTGGCGCATGGGTTTGTCTCCTGGAGGCGCGTGCAGGGGCCGCCGGCTCTGTGCGGCCGGTTGTCGGTGGCGTGTTTGGTGGCGTGAGGCAGGAAGGCAAGGGCCGCATGCGGCCCTTGACGACGGCGAGACGGCGCAGGCTCAGGCCGGGGCCACGTACCTGTACAGCTCGGTGTGGTCGGCGGCGGGTCCCAGGGACCTGGAGGCCTCGGCCGTCATGGCGCTGACCTGTTCGGCCAGTGCCATGGGCGTGTGCATGGCCTGGCCCAGCGACAGGGCAATGCCCACGTCCTTGGCCTGCAGCGCCAGCGAGAAGCCCGAGTTGAAGGCGCCGTTCAGCATGAACTGGTGGGCCTTGTTTTCGGTGGTGTTGTTCTTGCCGGTGGAGGCATTGATCACGTCCACGATGGTGGCCGGCGCAATGCCGAAGGCCGCGCCTGCGTGGATGGCCTCGGCCGTGGCGATCAGGGCCGCTGCCGAGACATAGTTGTTCAAGGCCTTGAGCGCATGGCCCGCGCCCACGGGGCCGACATGGGTGATGGCCTGGCCCATGCGCTGCAGCAGCGGCAGGTGCTGGGCGAGCAGGTCCGCATCGCCCCCGACCATGATGGACAGCGTGCCCGCAATGGCGCGCTTGACGCCGCCGGAGACCGGCGCATCCAGCAGCCCGATGCCGCGCTCGCCCAGCAGGCCGGCCAGCGCACGCGTGCGGTTGGGGTCGGCCGAGCTCATGTCGATGATGCAGGCGCCGGGCGGCAGGTGCGGTGCCAGTTCACCGACCACGGCATCGACGATGCGGGAGTCGGGCAGCATGGTGAAGACCACGCTGCAGCCGGCAAAGTCGGCCGCGCCGGATGCCACGGCCACGCCCGCATGTTCCTGCGCGAATCGTGCGGTGGCGGCGGGCACGGCGTCCCGGATGACCAGGGCGTGCCCTGCGGCGTGCAGCAGGTGGGCCATGGGCTGGCCCATCATTCCGAGGCCGATGAATCCTATGGTGGTCATGCTGCGTGCCTCAGATGTCCATCTCTTTGAAGACTTCCGAAGCCACGCGGAAGGAGTCGATGGCGGCCGGCACGCCGCAGTAGATGGCGGTCTGCAGGAAGACCTCCTTGACCTCTTCCTTGGTCAGGCCGTTGTTGATGGCGCCGCGCACATGCAGCTTGAGTTCATGCGGGCGGTTGAGCGCCGTGATCATGGCCAGGTTCAGGAAGGAGCGCGTCCTGCGGTCCAGGCCCGGGCGGTTCCAGACATCGCCCCAGCAGTACTGGGTGACCAGCTCCTGCATGTCGATGTTGAAGTCCGTGGCGTTCTGGATGGACGCATCGACATACTCGGCGCCCAGCACCTCGCGGCGGGTGGACAGGCCCTGGTCGAAGAGGGCGGGGTTCTTGGGTGCATAGGCTCGGGTCATGAAAACTCCTGATGGAAGGCGGTGAAGATGTCTTTCGGTGGAGTGGATTTAATCAGATTGTCAGACAATCCTACTTGATGAAAATCGGGATTGCCTGCCGCGCCAGGTGTGTGTATGACAATCCGTCAGTCCGTCCGGCCCCTGGATTGGCGGGTAGGATTCGTCCCATGAACCAGATGCTGCGTGTCCCCCGCGAAGAAACGTCGCTGCGCCTGCGCACGACGCAGACCCTGCGCACGGCCATCCTCGATGGCGTGTTTGCGCCGGGCCAGAAGCTGTCCGAGCGCGAACTGTGCGAGAGCCTTGATGTGAGCCGTTCGTGCCTGCGCGAGTCGCTGCAGCACCTGCAGGCCGAGGGGCTGATCACCATCGTTCCGCACCGGGGCCCCGAGGTCACGGACATCTCGGTGCAGGAAGTGCGCGATATCTACGAGGTGCGGGCCAGCCTGGAGGGGCTGGCCAGCCGGGGCTTTGCGCTGCATGCCTCGGCAGGCCAGCGCGCCGCGCTGCGCGCCAAGCTGGGCGAGCTGGCCGTGCCCGCCGTGGCCAGCGACAAGGTGGCCCTGCTGGCGATCAAGAACCAGTTCTACGACATCCTGATCGAGGGCTGCGGCAATCTGGTGGCCGGCCAGATGCTGCGGCAGCTGAACAACCGCGTGACGGTGCTGCGGCGCATCTCCATGTCCCAGCCCGGGCGCCTGCCGCAGACGCTGGCCGAGCTGGACGCCATCGTGGCGGCGATAGAGCAGGGCGACGCGGACCAGGCCGCGCGCCTGAGCGCCGAGCATGTGCAAAAGGCCAGCCAGGGCGTGTTGCGCGCCATGGCCGAGAAGGCTGGCCCGGCCAGCTGATGCCGGAGCCTGTGCCTGGGGGTGTCAGTCCGTGTGCGCTCAGTCCGGCTTGACCTGGGCGCGCTTGAGCACCTTTTGCCAGCGCGTCTGCTCGGTGGCAATGAACTGCGCGAACTGCTGGGGCGTGCTGCCGATGGGCTCGGCCGCATCGCCCTGCAGGCGCTTGAGCGCGTCGGGCGCCTTGACGGCCTTGGCGCACTCGGCGGCCAGCTTGTCCACGTGGGCTCGGGTCATGCTGGAGGGGGCGAGCATGCCGTACCACTGCGTCATCTCGAAGCCCGGGAAGCCCTGCTCGGCCACGGTGGGCACGTCGGGCAACTGGGGCAGGCGCTGGGTCGATCCCGTGGCGATGCAGCGCACCTTGCCCGCCTTGATGAAGGGCAGCAGGGCGGCAGCGCCGACCGATGCAGCGTCCAGGCGGCCTGACATCAGGTCCGTCATCATCGGCCCCGTGCCGCGATAGGGCACGTGCAGCATGAAGATCTCGGCCGTCATCTTCAGGTACTCGAAGGCCAGGTGCCCGGCGCTGCCATTGCCGGCCGAGCCGTAGCTGAGCTGGCCGGGCTTCTTCTTGGCGTAGGCGATGAGTTCGCGCAGGTTCTTGACCGGCACATCGGGGTGGACCACGTACAGGCTGGGCACCTTGGCCAGCAGGCTGACGGGTTGGAAGTCCTTGTTCGCGTCGTAGGGCAGCTTGTCGAAGATGTAGGGATTGACGGCCAGGGTGCCGATGTGGCCCAGGATGACGGTGCTCTGGTCATCGGCGCGCGCCACTTCCTGCATGGCGATGTTGCCGGCCGCGCCGGGCTTGTTGTCCACGAAGACGTTCTGGCCCAGGGTCTTGGACAGCTCGGCGGCCGTGGAGCGCGCCACGATTTCCGAGCTGCCGCCGGGCGCAAAGGGCACGACAAAGCGGATGGGGCGCGTGGGCCAGGCGTCCTGCGCCAGCGCGGCCGCAGGCAGCAGGCCCGACAGGGCCATGGCGCCCGTGCCGGCCAGCAGTTGGCGGCGGCCGAGCGGGGGCAGGTCTGCGTGGTGAAGAAAGTCGCGCGAAGGCATGTCTGGTCTCCTGGCTATCGTTGTAGTGAATGGGCAGCGGATGCGGCGCCAGCGATGGTGGCGCCGGCGGCTGTCAATCTGCTGTCAAACCAGGGTCTGCAGGCTACGGAGATACCCGGGGGATCAGGCTTTTCCCTCGGCACCCAGGGCCTGTCCGATGGCCTCGGCCGCCTGCAGGCCGCTGCGCACGGCGCCCTCGATGGTGGCCGGATACGGTCCATCCACATGGTCGCCGCAGGCCCACAGGCCGTGGCCCAACTCCATGCCGGGGCGCTGCAGCTGCGGCAGGCAGGCGAAGGTGGCGCGCTTGTCGATCACGGTGCGCAGCGCAACCAGTCCATGCCAGCCCAACTGCGCCCGGGCCTGGGCCAGCACCTGGGCCTGCAGGGTTTCGCGGTCCGATGCGCTGTCGCTGATGACGAAGGCCATCAGGCCCTGAGGGCCGCCGAGTTGCCCACGGTCGAAGACGAATTGCGCAGGCGCATCGGGCGTGGAGCGCAGCGCCAGCCAGGGCGCGCCCGGGGGCAATGTGTGGGAGGGATCGCCGGTCTGCGCATAGACGGTGGCAATGGGGCGGTGCTGCAGGTCCTGGGCCAGCTGCGCCCAGCGCTGCAGGGCTATGCCGTCGCGTGCAGGCAGGCTGTCGTGCTCGGCGGCGGTGAGTGCCAGGCGCGCTGCTTCGGGCGCTGGGCAGGCCAGCAGCACGGCGTCGAAGGGCGCGTCTTCGCCCTGGGCTGCGCCCAGCGTCCAGTGCGGGCCCTGGGGTTGCAGTTCGGCCACGCGGCTGCCCAGGCGCACGGCGTGGCCGCGCTCTTGCAGCCACTGCGCGGCCGGCGCCGGGAACAGGCTGCCCAGGTCACGGCGCGGCACCAGGAAATGCGAGCCGCCACGGCCGCTGAACAGCGCATCGCGCAGCACGCGAAGGAACACCGTGCCGCTGGCCAGGTGAATGGGCGTGTTGAGTGCCGAGATGCACAGCGGGTCAATGAACTCGGTGACCAGGCGCTGCGGCAGGCCGGCGCACAGGTCGGCCACGGTGGCTTGCGGCGCGCAGCGAAAGCCCGCCAGCCGCCAGCGCACGGCGCGCGCCAGCAGGGCTGCACGCTCGCCCAGGCTCCAGCCGCGTGCGGTGGCAATGCCGGCCAGCGCATCCAGCGGCGCAGGCCAGTCGGGAAAGCGCAGCCCACTGCCATCGATATAGGGCAAGGCCATGGGCTGGCGGTGCAGGGCCTGTTCAGGGTCCACGCCCACCTCGCGCATGAGGCGCAGGCTTTCGGTGTAGGCACCGATGAGGATGTGTTGGCCGTTGTCCACGCGCAGCGGGCCCTGTGGCGTGTCGAGGTCCATGCCGCGCGCACGGCCGCCGGGCTCGCGTGCGGCCTCGTGCAGGGTGATGTGCCAGCCGCTGCGCGCCAGCGTGAGGGCGGCGGCAAAGCCGGCCCAGCCTCCGCCGATGATGGCGGCGCGCGGCTGAGCGGCGCGAGGCGTGTGCTTGGCGCTGTCTCTGCTCACCGCGCCATGCGCCCCAGCGCCTGCATCTTCCAGGCCAGCCACAGCTTGCGCAGCGGCGGCAGGCTGATGCGCTGGTGCAGCACGCGGAAGTCGTCGGCCTCGATCTCGCGCAGCAGGGTGCGGTAGATGCTGGCCATCATCAGGCCGGGCTTTTGCGTGCGGCGGTCGGCGGCGGGCAGCAGGGCCAGGGCCTCGTCGTAGAGGCGGTGGGCGCGCTCGGCCTGAAAGCGCATCAGCGCGGTGAAGCGGTCCGAGTATTCGCGCTTGGTGATCTCATGCGCCTTGACGTCGAACTGCTGCAGCTCGCTGATGGGCAGGTAGATGCGTCCGCGCATGGCGTCCTCGCCCACGTCGCGGATGATGTTGGTCAGCTGGAAGGCCAGACCCATCTTGTGGGCGTAGGCCGTGGTTTCTTCCTGTGTTTGGCCAAAGATGCGTGCGGCCACTTCGCCGACCACGCCTGCGACCAGGTGGCAGTAGCGCGTCAGGCCCTGGAAGTCCAGGTAGCGGGTCTGCTCCAGGTCCATGCGGCAGCCGTCGATGACCGCCTGCAGGTGGCGCTCCTCGATGCCGTAGACCGGGGCGTGCGGCATGAGCGCCCGCATTACGGGATGCGAGGGCTTGCCTGCAAAGGCCTGGTGCACTTCGTTTTGCCACCAGCCGAGCTTGGTGGCGGCCACGCCGGGGTCGGAGACTTCGTCCACCACGTCGTCCACTTCGCGGCAGAACGCATAAAAGGCGGTGATGGCCGCACGGCGCTCGCGCGGCAGGAAGAGGAAGGCGTAATAAAAGCTGCTGCCCGAGGCGGCGGCCTTGTCTTGGACGTACTGATCCGGATTCATATGGGGCCGGATTGTCCCATGGACGGCTTGGGGCCAAAGCCTGGGTGTCGCAACGGCCGGCCCGTCATCACATGCGCAGGGCGCGCCACAGCAGCAGCGGGGCATCGGCCTTGCCGACGGTGGGGCGGCGGTAGAGGCTGGCGCCCTGCAGTGCATCGACCTTGTCCAGGATGCGCAGCCCGCCCTGCACCACCAGACGCAGCTCCCAGCCGATGCGGCCCGGCAGGCGGTGCACCAGCGGTGCGCCAGACAGCATCAGGGCGCGCGCCCATGCCGATTGGTCGGCCAACAGCGCGCGCACGGCAGGGGTCAGTGCAGCGGGCTTGGCGCGCAGGTCTTCAAGCCGCACGCCGTGGGCGGCGCAGTCGGCATCGGTCAGGTAGTGGCGCTGGCGTGGCAGGTCCACGCTGAAGTCCTGCCAGAAATTGATCAATTGCAGGGCGGTGCAGATGGCGTCGCTGCGGGCCAGCGATTCGGCATCATCCACCCCGTACAGATGCAGCAGCAACCGGCCCACGGGGTTGGCCGAGCGGCGGCAGTAGTCAAGCAGCTCGGCGCGGTCGGCGTAGGTGGTGCCGGATTCGGTCTTGTGCACGTCCTGCGCGAAGGCGCTGAGCAGGTCGTCCATCAGCGCCAGCGGCAGCTGGTGGGCGCGTACTTGCGGCGCCAGTCCTGCAAAGACAAGAGGCCAGGCTGTGCGGGCGAGCATGGAGGCCTCGCCTTCGGTGCCCAGCGCCATCAGGTCGGCACGGTAGGCGGCCAGCGCGGCCAGGCGCTCGGGGGGCGTGGCGTCGCCCTCGTCGGCCAGATCGTCTGCAGTGCGTGCGAAGTGGTAGAGCGCGGCAATCGGCGGGCGCAAGCGGGGCGGGCACAGCCAGGACGCCACGGGAAAGTTCTCGTAGTGCGTGACCGGGGCGGGGGAGGCGGGCAGGGTGGGAGCGGTGGACTTCACGGTGGCCGATTGTCGATGCTGCGCGCAAGGCCATGCATTTCACTTGACGGGCTCAAGGGCTTCTCCTAAATTACTAACCCGTCAGTCAGTAAACGGCGCCAGCCAGCTGCCGCGGCATGTTGCCCGGATCTTGCAGCCCGCAGCCGCTTTTCGCACCAGCCCTCCCGGATCCACATGCCCGACTTGCCATCGAACCCTGCCGCGCCCGCTTTGCCGCGCCATCTTCTTCTTGCCCCTCTGTGCCTGGCCGCCGCGCTGGCGCTGGGCGCCTGTTCCAAGGCCGAGCCGCCGCCCGAGCCGGTGCGCGCCGTCAAGCTGCTCACCGTAGGCGTGGGCGCGCTGGACACGCAACTGGAATACGCGGGCGAGGTGCGCGCGCGCATAGAGTCGCGCCTGGGCTTTCGCGTGGCCGGCAAGCTCGTTCGCCGCGAGGTGGAGCTGGGCCAGCACGTGCAGGCAGGCCAGTTGCTGGCGCGGCTCGATGCCAGCGACTACCGGCTGGGAGCTGACGCCGCGCGCGCCCAGGTGGCGGCCGCGACCACGCAGCGCGATCTTGCCGCCGCCGATGTGAGGCGTTACTCGCAGCTGAAGGCGCAGAATTTCATCAGCGGTGCGGAGCTGGAGCGGCGAGAGGCCACGCTCAAGTCCGCCCAGGCCACGCTGGACCAGGCCAAAGCGCAGCTGGCATCGCAGAGCAACCAGGAGGCCTATGCGCAACTGCTGGCCGATGTGCCCGGCGTGGTGACCGGCATAGACGCCGAGCCCGGCCAGGTGGTGTCGGCCGGCTCGCCCGTGGTGCGCATTGCCCAGGACGGCCCGCGCGACGTGGTGTTCGTGGTGCCCGAAGACAAGCGCGGTGCCATCCGCGTGGGCCAGAAGGTGAATGTGCGCCCCTGGTCGGCCGGCATGCAGCCATTGCAGGGCCAGGTGCGCGAGGTGGCGGCCAGTGCCGATCCCGTCACGCGCACCTACCAGGTGAAGGTGGCTTTGCCCACCTCGGACGCCGCCGCCGTGCCGCCGCTGGGTGCCACGGTCCACGCATTGCCCGAGGGCATGGGCCCCACGGGCCAGCCCGTGATCAAGCTGCCCACCACCGCGCTGCGCCAGGAAGGCGGCGGCGGCCAGGGCACGGCCGTGTGGGTGTTCGACGCCGCCAGCAGCACGGTGAAGCTGCAGCCCGTGCAACTGGCCACGGCCGATGGCAACGAGGCCGTGATTGCCGCTGGCCTGACGCCCGGCATGCAGGTGGTGGCCGCCGGCGTGCATGTGCTCACGCCAGGCCAGAAGGTCACGGTCTATCAGGACCGTTATGACAAGGCCCCGCAGCCGGCACAGCAGCAGCCGGCTCAGCAGCGGCCGCAACAGACACAGCCTGCACAGGCACCTGCCGCCGCAGGCGCTGCGCCCAGCGGAGCGGCCCAATGAGCGGGCCCAAGCACAAGGCGCCGCAGGGCGCGCACTTCAATCTTTCGCGCTGGGCGCTGGACCATGTGGCGCTGACGCGCTATTTCATCGTCGTGCTGCTGCTGCTGGGCTTTGCCTCGTACTTCCAGCTGGGGCAGGACGAGGACCCGCCCTTCACCTTCCGCGCCATGGTGGTGCGCACCAACTGGCCGGGCGCCACGGCGCAGCAGATGGCCGAGCAGGTCACCGACAAGATCGAGCGCACGCTGCAGGAGGTTCCCTACGCCGACAAGATCAGCAGCTACTCCAAGCCCGGCGAGTCGATGATCATCTTCCAGCTCAAGGACAACTCGCGCCCCGGCGATGTCCAGCAGCTGTGGTACACGGTGCGCAAGAAGATCGGCGACATGCGCTACACCCTGCCGCAGGGCGTGCAGGGGCCGTTCTTCAATGACGAGTTCGGCGATGTCTATGGCGTGATCTACGCCCTGCAGGCCGACGGCTTCAGCTACGCCGAGCTCAAGACCATGGCCGACGACGTGCGCCAGCGCCTGCTGCGCGTGCCCGATGTGGCCAAGGTCGAGCTGTTCGGCGTGCAGGACGAGAAGGTCTACATCGAGCTGTCGCAGCGCCGCCTGTCGCAGCTGGGCCTGGACATGAACCAGGTGCTGGGCCAGCTGGGCCAGCAAAACGCCATCGAGGGCGCAGGCGTGCTGCAGACGCCGCGCGAGGATGTGCAGGTGCGCGTGGCCGGCCAGTTCCTGGCGGTGGATGAGCTGCGCGCCATGCCCATCCGCGGCGCATCGGGCGCGCAGCTGCGTCTGGGCGATATCGCCGAGATCCGCCGCGGCTATGCCGATCCGGCCAATGTGAAGGTGCGCCACCAGGGGCGCGAGACGATTGCGCTGGGCGTGTCCATGACCAAGGGCGGCGACATCATCCGCCTGGGCAAGTCCCTGCGCGGCGCCGTGGGCGACATCGCGCGCACGCTGCCGGCCGGCGTGGAGCTGGCCAACATGCAGGACCAGCCCAAGGCGGTGGCCGATTCGGTCAACGAATTCCTGCAGGTGCTGATCGAGGCCGTGGTGGTGGTGCTGGCCGTGAGCTTCATCAGCCTGGGCCTGCACAGGCGCGAGGGCCACCAGCCGCTGTGGAAGCGCTGGTACATCGACCCGCGCCCGGGCCTGGTGGTGGCCATCACGATTCCGCTGGTGCTGGCCGCGACCTTCCTGGCCATGTGGTACTGGAACATCGGCCTGCACAAGGTGTCGCTGGGCTCGCTGATCATCGCGCTGGGCCTGCTGGTGGACGACGCCATCATTGCCGTGGAGATGATGGTGCGCAAGATGGAGGAGGGCTACGAGAAGTACCGCGCCGCCACCTTTGCCTACGAGATCACGGCCAAGCCCATGCTGACCGGCACGCTGATCACGGCGGCGGGCTTTCTGCCCATCGGCATGGCCAAGTCCATGACGGGCGAGTACACCTTCGCCATCTTCGCGGTGACGGTGATTGCGCTGGTGCTCAGCTGGTTCGCCTCGGTGTACTTCGTGCCCTACCTGGGCATGCTGCTGCTCAAGCGCCCGCCGCACGCGGCCACGCTGCCGCCCGAGGTGGCCTCGGGCGAGGTGCCCATCGAGGAGACCAACCTCAATGCCTCGTCGGCCGAGCATGAAGTCTTCGACAGCCCGTTCTACAACCGCTTTAGGCGCGCCGTGAACTGGTGCGTGACGCACCGCTGGCTGACCATCGCCATCACGGTGCTGGTCTTCGCGCTGGGCCTGGTGGGCATGTCGCGCGTGCAGCAGCAGTTCTTCCCGGATTCCAGCCGGCCCGAAGTGCTGGTGGACATCTGGTTCCCCGAGGGCACGTCGCTGGCCGCCAACGAGGCCGTCACGCGCCGCGTGGAAGAGCGCTTCATGCAGCTGGACGGCGTGCGCACGGTCAGCGAGTGGGTAGGCTCGGGCGTGCCGCGTTTCTACCTGCCGCTGGACCAGGTGTTCCCGCAGAACAACGTCTCGCAGTTCATCCTGGTCGCCCAGGACCTGCCCACGCGCGAGCGTCTGCGCAAGGCGCTGCCGGCGCTGCTGGCCCAGGAGTTCCCCGAGGTGCGCGGCCGCGTCAAGCTGCTGCCCAACGGGCCTCCCGTGCCCTATCCGGTGCAGTTCCGCGTGTCCGGCACCGATCCGCAAAAGCTGCGTGCCTATGCCGACGAGGTCAAGCAGGTCATGATCGCCAACGCCGACATGCGCGGCGTCAACGACAACTGGAACGAGTCCGTCAAGGCCGTGCGCCTGGAGGTGGACCAGGACAAGGCGCGCGCCCTGGGCGTGAGCAGCCAGGCCATCGCACAGGCGGCCCGCGTCATGCTCAGCGGCTCCACCGTGGGCCAGTTCCGCGAGGGTGACAAGCTCATCGACATCGTGCTGCGCACGCCGTATTCGGAGCGCGACGCCATCACCGACATCGCCAACGCCTACCTGCCCACGGCGTCGGGTAAGTCGATCCCGCTCACGCAGATCGCCAAGCCCGTGATGGTCTGGGAGCCCGGCGTGATGTGGCGAGAAAAGCGCATGTTCGCCATCACGGTACAGGGCGATGTGCGCGAGGGCCTGCAGGGCGCAACGCTGACCCATGCGCTGCTGCCGGGTCTGCGCGAGATCGAGGCGCGCTGGCACGCTGCGGGCGACACGGCCTACCGCATCGATGTGGCCGGTGCCGTGGAGGAAAGCTCCAAGGGCTCGGACGCCATCGTCGCTGGTGTGCCCGTGATGCTGTTCCTCACCTTCACGCTGCTCATGCTGCAGTTGCGCAGTGTCAGCCGTTCACTGCTGGTGTTCATCACCGGGCCGCTGGGAATTCCCGGCGTGGCGGCGGCGCTGCTGCTGCTGGGCCGGCCCTTCGGCTTCGTGGCGCTGCTGGGCGTGGTGGCGCTGATGGGGATGATCCAGCGCAATTCGGTGATCCTGATCGACCAGATCGAGACCGACCGCGCGCGCGGCGTGCCGGCCTGGGACGCCATCATCGAAGCCGCCGTGCGCCGCCTGCGCCCCATCGTGCTGACGGCTGCCGCCGCCGTGCTGGCCATGATCCCGCTGTCGCGCAGCGTGTTCTGGGGCCCCATGGCCGTGGCCATCATGGGCGGGCTGATCGTGGCCACGGTGCTGACACTGCTGGCGCTGCCGGCCATGTACGCCGCCGTGTTCCGCGTGCGCCGCGAGCCCACGCATTGAGGCGGCGAAAACGCAGAGGCCGCCGCTCAAATCCGGGGTATGGCAATCCACCCCGCAATTGCGGCTAGAATCTGCGCCCTGACCTAGGAGCCGCCGCGCAGGCGGCTCCCTCAAGAACCAGCGCGGGTGGCGAAATTGGTAGACGCACCAGGTTTAGGTCCTGACGCCAGCAATGGTGTGGGGGTTCGAGTCCCCCCCCGCGCACCACGCACCAACGCCGCTCAACTGCGGCGAACACTGCTCAAGCCCGCTTCCTGTAGAGGAGGCGGGCTTTTTTTCTGGGTTCTGGGGGCAAAACGGAACGGGTTGAAACCGGCACAAAACAGCGCAAAATCACATCACAATCCCGCGCAGATCCCGCTTGTGATCCCGCGCGGGCTGCAGGAGGTGGGATGGCGTATTTCCGGAAGGTGAAGAACGGCTGGCGGGCCGAGGTGGAGCGCGCGGGCATCCGGCGCACCGCCACGCGGGCGACCAAGGCCGAGGCGCAGGGCTGGGCCGTGGCCGAGGAGGCGGCCATTCTGGCCGGTGCGCGCGGGGAGTTTCCGCGGCGCACGCTGGCCGAGGCGGTGGAGCGCTATCGGCGCGAGGTCACCGACAAAAAGACGGCCAGCACGGCGCGGGCCGATCATTTGCGCTTTGATGCCTGGCTGCGCGAGTTTCCCGAGCTGGCCTCCAAGGTCTTCCACGAGATCACGGGCGACGACCTGGCGCGCTGGCGCGATGCGCGGCTGCAGCAGGTCTCCGGCGCCAGCGTGCTGCGCGAGGCGCAGCAATTCCGTCCGATCTGGACGCTGGCGGTCAAGCAGTGGAAATGGGTGGGCAAGAGCCCCTGGCCCGAGATCAAGCTGCCGGCCAAGTCCCATGCGCGCCGGCGCACGGGGCAGTGGAGCGAGGTGCGGCGCATGCTGCGCTCGGCCAATGTCTCGCCGCGCCTGGCGCCTGTCACCGCCATGGAGCAGACGGCCTGGACCATGCTGGTGGCCCTGCACACGGCCATGCGCAGCGGCGAGATCCTGCGCATGGGCCGCAGCAATGTGGATCTCAAGCGCCGGGTCTACCACCTGCCGCACCACAAGACCGAGGCCAAGGTGGGCGAGCGCCATGTGCCGCTGACGCGCCGTGCCGTGCGCCTGCTGCGCGTGCTGGACGCCGCCGCCGAGGCTGCCGGGCGCGACGCCTACTGGACCATCAGCGACGCCAGCCGCGACACGCTCTACCGCAAGCTGCGCGACCGGGTGATGGTGGAGGGCCTGCGCTTTCATGACCTGCGAGCCACGGCGCTGACCTGGCTGAGCAAGCGCGTGGATGTGATGACGCTGGCCCGCATCAGCGGCCACGTGGATATCAACGAGCTGTTCAATACCTATTACCGGGAGACGGCCGAGGACATAGCGGCACGGTTGTAGGCAGGATGGCTGCCAGGAATATCACTCTAATATGATATGTTGACAATATTATTCTGGAGTGATAATTTCAATTCATCATCTTGAGATGATATTTTGAATGCCCTGGCCAGGAGAACACCATGGACCACCTGTTGCAACTGCCCGATCAGCTTGCGCTGCACCTGAAGTCGCTGCGCAAGGCCGCTGGCGTGAGCCAGGCCCAACTGGCACAGCGGCTGGGCGTGTCCCAGTCGCGTGTGGCGGCGATAGAGCGTGACCCGGCCGCCATCAGCGTGCGCCAGCTGATGGAGATCCTGCAGCTGCTGGATGCCGATCTGCTCATGCGGCCCAGGGCGGATGCGGTGGCTTCTCCTGCGTCTGCACCTATGTCTGTGCCTGCGCCTGCTGCGTTGAGGGTGGCCGAGCCAGCTCCACAACCGTACGCGGGTGACAACGTGCCCCGCAAGCCCGCCGACCGCCCCGTGGCCTTCAAGCCGCAGGCGCTGCCGCCGCACTGGCAGGACCGCAAGCCGAAAGGGTCCTGGTGATGGCGGCGCTGGGCGTCTGGATGAATGGGGAGCGGGTGGGCACCTGGGAGGTCACGCGCACGGGCCGCCATGTGTTCGCCTATGACCCGGCCTGGCCGCAGAGCGCGCATGCGCGGCCGCTGTCGCTGTCCATGCCCTTCACCCGCGACCTGACGGTGGCGGGCGAGGTGGTGGCCCATTATTTCGACAACCTGCTGCCGGACGGCGAGGGCATTCGCCGGCGCATTCACCAGCGCTTCGGGCTGCGCGGGATCGATGCGTTTTCGCTGTTGGAAGCCATTGGCCGCGATTGCGTGGGGGCCGTGCAACTGTTGCCCGAGGGGGCCGTACCCGAAGGGTTCGATCAGGTGCGGTTCGAGCCGCTGAGCGAGGCGCAGATTGCAGAGCACCTGGCCAGTCTGGGTGGCGGGTTTGGTGCGCTGGAGGTGGACCAGGAGTTCCGGCTGTCCATTGCCGGTGCGCAGGAGAAGACGGCGGTGCTGCGCCATGGCGGCCAGTGGTGCCGCCCGCTGGGCGCGACGCCGACCACGCATATCCTGAAGCCGGCCATCGGCGTGGTGCCGCACTGGCACTACGACCTGAGCGAGTCAGTGGCCAATGAGTGGCTGTGCGCCCGGCTGCTGGCCGAGCTGGGCTTTGCCGTGGCCGACAGCAGCATCGAGACCTTTGGCGGGCAGCAGGTGCTGTGCGTGGAGCGCTTTGACCGCGCCTGGACGGCCCAGGGCTGGATTGCGCGTCTGCCCCAGGAAGACTTCTGCCAGGTGCGCGGCGTTGCCAGCGCCAACAAGTACGAGACCCACGGCGGGCCCGGCATGCTGCAGTGCCTGCAGGTGCTGCAGCATGGCAGCGAGCCTGCCCAGGATTGCGCCCGCTTCGTGATGGCCCAGCTGGCGTTCTGGCTGCTGGCGGCCACGGACGGGCATGCCAAGAATTTCTCGGTGTTCCTGCAGCCGGGCGGCGGCTATGAGATGACGCCGCTGTACGACGTGCTGTCGGCCTGGCCCATCATCGGTCACGGCCACGGCAAGATTGCCCGCCAGCGCGCCAGGATGGCCATGGCCCTGCCGGGGCGCAGCCGCCACTACCGCCTGGCCGAGATCCAGCGCCGCCACTGGAAGGCCCTGGCCGAGACCACGCGCATCGCAGGCCTGTGGGAGAGCATGGTGGAGATGGTCGAGGCGCTGGACGGCGCCATCGACCGGCTGCAGCCGCGCCTGCCGGCCAGCGTGCCGCAGCCTATGGCCCGGCAGATCTTCGACGGGGCGCGCGACCAGGCTCGCCGCTTTCTTGCGGGCAGCGATCACTGAGCGCACGGCGATGGCCTGGTGCCGGCTCACCGGCGCCCCTCGGCCCAGGCCTTGACGTCGGCCATGCGCCAGTAGCGGATGCGGCGGCTGGCGTTGATGAAGGGCTTGGGAAAGTCCGGGCGCTTGGTCAGGCGCGCGGTGACGTGCTCGCGGCTCAGGCCCAGGTAGTTGGCGATGCCCTGGGTGTCCAGGCGCGGGGCGCTGTGAAAGAGTTCCATGTTCTGTTGCGTCATTGCGGTGTTCTCCGATGTCGTGTCCGGTGCTTGATCAGGGGTGGCGCGTCGTGATGGACTTGCCTGCCTTCTTGCGCTCCACACGTTCAACTCGCTCGACTCGCAGCACGGGCCGGCCGCTGGCCAGCAGGGCGCAGGCCTGGGCGTGGCTGGCGCTGGCCGCCTTCAGGCGCAGCACGGGCAGCAGGCGGGCGTCGGCCAGTTGATCCAGCTGCGCTGCGTCCACGCCGTGGGGGATGAGGGTGGCGCGGTAGCTGCGCAGGGCGGTGATGTTGTGGTGCATGGTGGGTCCTCCTGGGGTGGATCAGCTGGTCAAGAAAGGGTGGTTGGATGGCGTGGCGCCGGATGCGGGGCGGTGCAGCACGGAATCGGGCGCGGAAGGGTTGGCCCGGTCCTCGCGCTGGTGCCCGCCGCGGCCGATGAGGGCGCGCAGCGTGTGGCCCGTGAGCCGGGCCGTACAGTTATTGAAACCAGTCCAAGCGCGCGCCAGCGGCGCGCGGGCGGGCAGGGCGGGCGGGGCGGGCGGGGCCGTGTCGGCGACCTCGGCACCCTCGGCGCCCTCGACGCTTTCTGCACCGTGGTTTTCCTGGAACTCCAGCGTGGCGCGAGCCACGCTGCGCCAGGCGATGCGGCGCGAGACCAGCCACTGGCCGCGCCGGGTTTCCAGGCCCACCACGCGGCCGCAGCCGGGCGCGATGGCCTCGCCGTACTGGTTGACGGCGCCGGCGGGCACGGGGCGGCGTGCCATGCGCAGATGCCAGCGGTCGCGGGCCAGGCAGTGGCCGCCCATGGCTTCCATGTAGAGGCGCCAGTCGGCGGGGATGTCGGGCCCGTGGCGGTGGCTGGCGCCCCAGGCCTTCCAGCTGGCCTTGTCGCCGTCGATGCGGATCTGTTCGACCTGGTCCTTGCTGACACGGCGCAGCTCGCGCCAGACGCAGACGCTGGGCATGCCCACGGCCTGGAACTGGCGAATGCCCCAGCAGGCGGCCCAGGCGTCCACGCGGCGGTGGCCGGGCATGCCGCCCTGCTCCACATCCCACAGGCGGCCCTGCACCACGTCGAGGTGGTCGGCCAGGGCCGCATGGCCCACGCTCTTGGCGATGTACTTGGCCACGTAGCCGGCAGCGCCGCCGCCGGTCATGCGCTTGACGTTGACGCGGTTGCGCTGGGCACCGCGCTCGTCGCCATCTTCGCTGAGCCACCATTTGCGGATGGCGGCCTCGATGTGCCGGGCGTGCTCCTCGCACTCGGCCCAGACCAGGGCGTGCCAGTGCGGCGTGGCGTCATGGTGCGGCTCGGCCACGCGGATGCCGTACATGGCGATGCGCTGGCGGCCCAGGTGAGATCGCACGCGCGCCCACATGGTGCGCAGCCACAGCTGGGCATCGCGCGGCGTGCTGCGGCCGTCGTAATGGGGATTGGGGCGCGGCCGGCCGCCGCTGCCCAGCGTGACGGCGTGAAAGCGGCTGGGCGCCGTCAGCGTGAGAAAGAGACCGACGTGGCTGCGCGCGTCGGCATATTCCTCTGCGCCGCGGATGCGCGTCATCAGCTCGCCGCCACGGATCACGGGGTTGGCCGGCGACAGCGCGGCCAGCTCGGCCAGGGTGAAGACCTGGCCGGCCTCGTTTCGGTAGAGGCTGCGCTCCAGCGCGCGGGCGTTGCGTTCGATCTGCGCGGTGCGCCGGCGCACGGTGGTATTGCTGGCATAGCCGCCGGCGCTGCGGTTGACGATGCCCAGCTTGACGGCGCCAGCCTCCACGGTGCGCGTGACGTGGCGGCGCAGCATGCGGCGCCACCAGGCGGCATCCAGCGCGCGGCGGATGGCGGGCTCGCCGGCCAGCGGCGTGCTTTCCTGCAGGCCCAGCATGCGCAGCATCAGCCGCACCAGGTCCACGCGTGCGGCCAGGTCCATGTTCTGGGCCTGGGCGCCGGCGTCGAGCTCACCGACTTCGTCGCTCAGGCGCCTGGCCATCTGGCAGATCTCGTAGTCGTCCAGATTCCATTCGGCCGCACGGCCGTGGCGGCTGGCAAAGTCGTCAATGGCGGCCAGCGCGTCGTGGCAGGCGGCCCATTCGGGCTGGCCGTTGGCGTGTTGCGCGCCCTTTTGCCAGTCGCCCAGGCCCAGCAGCTTCATGGGCTGCAGCCACTGCGGCGGCAAGGCTTTTTCCAGCGCCTGCATGGCGCGCTGGACCATGTGGGGGCGGGGCTTGTGCTGGTCCCATTGCTGCAGGCTGGCGGTGCGCAGCCTGCGGCCGGTGGATTTGGCGGCGAGCAGGACGGACATGGGCTCAGGTCCTCAGGGCCAGCGCGCGCAGCGGCAGCAGGCAGCTGCGCAGCGCGCGGATCTGGCGGCGGATGGCGTCGCGCTCGGGCGGCGGCATTTCGCGCCAGTCGCGCAGGGCCAGCTCCTCGATCTCGCCGTCTATGCCCGCCAGCAGCACCAGGGCCATGCGGTAGTGGCTGGCCAGGCCCGCCCATTCGCGGCTTTCGGCGCTGCCGCAGCGGCCATTGGCGCAGCGCTGCGCGGCCTCGCGCTGCAGTTCGCGCAGGCGGATGCGGCAGTCCTGGACGCTCAGGCGCTGGTAGGCCTCGGGCAGCGCGGGCGGGTCCTCGGGCCGGTATTCGGGCGCGGGCGCATCGTCTGCCCGCAGCAGTCGCATCAGATCGGAAAGGCGCAGGTCGCCGAGCTTCATGGTCTGTCCAGGTCGTTTCAGGGTGAGCGCATCCCGCAGGGCCTTCATGCAGGCTCCGCAGGTTGCGGGAAAGGGGGTGGGGTGGCGGCGGTGCAGGCGGGCTGCCCGCGCGCCGGGTGGGGCGCCGTCAGGAGCGGCGAAGGCGCCCCGGCCGCGCTAGCTGCGCGCGCCTTCGCTGGATTGGGCGGATTCGGCCGCCTGGGCTGCGCGGTGCGCTGCGCCTTCGTATTGCGAGGACGGCATGGCGTCCAGCTGGGTCTGCAGCAGCTTGCGCTTGATGTGCGTGCTCATCGGCAGGATCACCATGGGGTTGGGAATGGCGCTGGGGCTGATGGTGCGGTTGATCTCGGTCACCGCCGAGAACACATGGCCGCACTCGAAGTTGCGGCACTGGAAGATGGTCTCGCGGCTGGTGCTGGTCAGCTGCAGGCTGGTGCGGGTGTAGGCGTGTTCGTTGCAGTGGGGGCACATCATGCGCATGGCAGGCTCCTGGGGGCAGTTGGGATCGAAGACAAGGCGGTGAACAGGTCGGCGCGGGTGGCTATCGCGCCTGATCGGCCTGGGGCAGCGGCGGCATCTGCTGCTCGTACTGCTGCATGCCCATGCGGTACAGCTTCAGCGCGAAGTTGGAGGCGCTGCGGCTTTCACGGCTGGCATAGCGGGCGTGGCGTTCGCGTTCGGATGCCGTCATGCGCAGTGGCACGGGCCTGTCATGAAGCACCGGAGCCGCAGGGATACCGGGCACGGCTCTGGGGGAGTGCATGGCTGTCATGTAGTATTTGGGATGGTTTGGATGGTTTGGTTACACGCTGACTGCATCATTGCTCGAAATTTCGAGCATGTCAATTGATGAATAGAAGAAATTTCGATCACATCGGTGAAAGGCTGAGGCAAGAGCGTCTGCGTCTGGACGTGGCGCAGCTCGCCATGGCCGACGCCTGCGACGTCTCGCGCGGCACCCTGGCCACCTGGGAGAAGGGCGAGCAATCGCCCAATGCGGCCGCCCTGGCCGTGATGGCGGGCCTGGGCGTGGATGTCCTGTATGTGGTCACGGGCCAGCATGCGAACGCATCGGTCCAGACCCTGGCGCCCGACGAGCGCGAGCTGCTCGATTGCTACGGCCGGGCCGACGATTCGGGCCGCGCCGCCATCATGGCCGTGGCGACCCTGGCCGCGCGTTGAACGGCCTGCGCCGGCCGCTCCAGGACGCGCTCTACCCGCCCCTCTCGCTCACTTGGCACGCGTCTCCAGCGTCAGCTTGGAGGTGAAGCCGCCGTCGCCCAGCTCATGCTGGATCTTGACGACCAGCCACGGCGTGTCATCGATCTCCGCCTTGAACCCCTGCAGCTTCAGCGGCGTCTGCGGCATCAGGTCGGGCCGCGCCAGCGCCAGCTTCAGGCCCATGGTGGCCTTGGCGCGGTTGATGCGGCCCATCTCGGCCTTGGCTGCGGCCTGCGCCTCGGCCTCGCTGCCGTAGGTGTCCTTCAGGCGCTTTTCGTTGTCCTCGGCGCCCTGCGTGGCGCTGCGTTTTTCGGCGCGATCCGCGTCGTTCCAGTACGCGCGAACGCCGCTGTAGTCGTTGCGCGCGGCCGTGTGGTAGGCGTGGCTGTCGCCCTCGGCGCGCGTGAGCGTGGCGGCCTCCACGGCCTGGCCGGCAGCGGTGATCTTGCTGTCGATGGCGATGAAGGCCAGCTTGCCCTTCTTGACCGTGCACACGGCGTCGTACTGACGCGCCAGGCGGCTGCAGAAGTTCAGGTCGCTTTCGTGGGTCTGGTCGATGTGGTCCACGCGCAGGTTCTCGAACTGCGCGTCCACGCGCACCTGCAGGCCGTTGCGCTGCGCAATGCTGCGCACGATCTGGCCCAGCGTGCTGTTGTGGTAGCTGTGCTCGGAGCGCGTGCGCAGCTGGCGCTTGAGCTCGGCCGAGCGCGCATGCACCACGATCCTGTCGGGCGCACCCTGGTGCTCCACCTCGTCCACCTCGTAGGTGCCCTTGTCGACCAGGCCGTGGCCGGCCCAGCCCAGCTTCAGCGCGATCTTGGATCCCTTGCCCGGCATGGGCAGGCGCCCATCGCTGTCGTCCAGCGTGATGTCCAGCTTGTCGGCCTCTTCGCCGCGCGATTCGGACAGCGTCAGGTTCATCAGCCGCGTGTTCACGCTGCTGGTGATGTCGCGCCCGTCCAGGACGATTTCGTACTGGGGCTTGGCGTGCAAGTATTCCTGCGTGGCCATCAGATCCACCATTCCCAGAAGTCGTCATCGGGCCAGGGGTCGACGCCGCCGCCGCCTTCGGCCAGGTGATCGTCCACGCGGGCCAGCTTGAGATCGAACTCGATGCGGCGCGGCTTGCCGCCCGGTGTGTAGTGCGTGCCGGTCTGCTGGAGGCTCTCGATGACCCAGGCGCCCAGGATGCTTTCGCCGCCCACCAGGGCCCATGCCTTGCCCTGGTCGGCCATTTCGCGCAGGTCGTCCAGCGACTTGGCCGTGCCCCGGAACTCGGGTGCGAGCACGCCGGTCAGGCCCAGCGTTTCATCGCCTGGGCCCAGTGACTGGCGGGCGGGGCGCGCGCCCACGCGGCTGTTGCTCGGGTGGCGCCAGGTGCTGCTGCGCACCAGCTTGTCGAATGCCAGTGTGTCGATGCCAAAGGCAAACTGGCCCAGTGTGATCAGCATGCTCATGCTCCTCAGTCGATGTCCGACAGCTGCGACAGCACGCTGGAGCGCTTGGCCATGTCGCGGCGGTCCAGCTCGGCGGCCACGGCGCGGGCAATGGCCTGCGCGTCCTGGCCGGGCGCGGCGTTGACGGTTATGTGGATGGTGGCGCCGGCCACCGGGGCCGGTGCCGGCGCGGGTGCAGCGGCGCTGGCCAGCGGCGGGCGGCTGTCGATGCGCACGGCGCCCGTGTCGGCCAGGGCCGGCATGGCGCCCGTGGCCAGCGTGGCCGCCGTGGCTGCGGCCGCAACACCCTGGCGCAGTGCGCCGGCGCGGCCCTGGTCGGGTGCTGACGCATCGCCGGATTTGAACCACGAGCCCACCGACGAGGCCAGGCCGCTGATGCCCTTGCCCGCCAGGTCAGAGACCACGCCGAACAACCCGCCCGTAGCGCCATCCAGACCGGCCTTGCCGGCCTCCAGCAGCGTGCCGCCGACGCCCTTCCAGTCGCCGGCCTTGAAGGCGGTGGACAGGCCGTCCCAGTTCTGCATGATCGAGCCGCCCGCGCCCATCAGGCCGCCTGCGAGCCGGCCCATGGGTGTCATGCGCACCAGGCCCATCAGCGATGCGGCTGCGCCACCCAGACTGCCGCCCAGGCCACCGCCGACGGCACCCAGGCCGGCGCCCAGCAGGCCCATGACGGCGCCCGCTCGGCCCTTGCCTGCACCTGTAACTGCGCCTGCACCGCCGCCGAAGATGCGGCCTGCAGCGCGGCCCGCGCCGGCCAGTGCGGTGCCTATGCTGCCCATGGCAGCGCCGCGGCCCATCATGGCCAGCGACAGGACCACAGCGCCCAGCCCGCGCCTGAGCACGCCCGCAGCGTTGCTGGCCATGCGCAAGCCTCCCGACAGCAGACCCATGGCTCCGCCACCGCCGCTCATCATGGACAGGGACAGGACCACGGCGCCCACGCCGCGCCGGAGCACGCCCACGGCGTTGCTGGCCATGCGCATGCCGCCGGCCAACAGGCCCATGGCACTGCCGCCACCGCTCATCATGCCAAGCGACAGGACCACGGCCGCCAGGCCGCGCCTGAGCACACCCAAGGCACCGCTGCCTGCGCCCATGGCCGCACCCAGCAGGCCGAACACGGTGCGCGTGAGCAGCAGCGGCGCCAGCAGGCCGAACAGCACGCTGCTCACCACGCCGACGCCTGCGACCAGCAGGCCCAGCACGGCCACGATGCGCAGCGTCCACTGCACGATCTGGGGATGCTCCTTGACCCAGGCACGCATGCCTTCGGTCATCTCGCGCAGCGTGCCCAGCACGGCCTTGAGGTCGGACTCGATGGTCGAGCCCATGTCGCTCAACAGGCCGTTGTAGCTGTCCTTGACGGACTCGTATTGGGCCGAGACCGAGTCCTTCAGGATGGCCACGCGCCCATCCAGATCCGCCTGTGACTTGAGCTGGGAGGCGATCTGCTGGTAGCCGCCCGGGCCCTGCTGGAGCAGCGCCTCCAAGGCCTTGCGCGTCTGCGCATCGCCGCCGGCCAGCTTGTCCAGCGCAGCGGCGCGCAGCTTGTCGCTGCCCAGGCTCTGCAGCTTTTGCAGCTGGGCCATCATCTGCTCGGTGCCGCCGAACTGGCCGCTGGCGTCCTTGAAGTCCAGCGACACGCCCTGGCCCGCGAGCATCTTGTTGACCTGGCCTAGTTTGGCCGGGTCCATGGAGTTCTTGACCAGGTTGCCGACGGCCTTGCCCGCGGCCTCGCCGCTGATGCTGGCGTCGTTGAGCATGAGCAGCAGCGGCGCGAACATCTGTCCCGACCTTGCGCCCTGCTGCCCCAGCTGCGGCAGGGCCTTGCCGATGGCATCCAGGCCCTTGACCATGCCTGTCGGGTCCAGTCCCAGGTGGGAGGTGCGCTGCACCGTGTCGGCCAGTGCGGCCATGTCGCCCGCGCTTGCGCGGGTGGCCTGCTGCAGCTGCGCCGCGAACTCGCCGGCCTCCTTGGCGGGCATGTTCAGCACCGCGCCCAGGTTGGCCGCCTGCTGTGCCACGCCGCCCAGCACATCCTGCGAGGACACACCCTGGCGCTGCAGCTGGTTCATCATCGCGATGTAGTCGGCCGTGCTGCCGGGCATGTCGGTGCCCAGGCTCTTGGCCAAGTCCAGCACCTGCTGGTAATCGGCGCCCGGCTTGCCGTTGCTGCCCGCCATGGTGGCGCGCAGCTGCGCGGCGGCCTGGTCGTCGGTCATGAAGGCCTGGCTCACGGCGCGCACGGGCGCCAGCATCTTGCCGCCCGTCTCGCGCAGCGCTTGGCCGCGATCGGCCAGGGTCTTGCTCTGCTCGCGCAGGGCGTCGATTCTCTCCAGCCGCTGGGCGGCCGGTGCCACCACCTTGCGCTGCTTTTCCATCTGGGCCGTGGTGGCGCGGATGTCGTTGTGCAGCTTGCGCTCGTGCGCCGACAGGTTGCCCGTGTCCACGCCCGCGCCGCGCAGGCCTTCGCGCATGTCCATCAGGCGCGATCGCTGCGTGGCGCGCAGCAGCGCCAGGCGCTCTTCCTCGACCTGGGCCGAACGCAGCGCGCGCAGCATGGCGCGCGAGGGCTGCTCGCCCGCGCCCGATTCCAGCCGCAGCTGGGCCATCTGCTGGCGCGCGCCGCGCAGCCGTGCCGTGGTGTCTGCCAGGCCGCTGCGCAGCGCGCGGTAGTCGCCCAGCTGGGTTTGCTGCTGCTGCAGCTTCTTCAACTGGTCGACCGTTTCCTTGAGTTCCCTGGCCGTGTTGCTGCTGGTTCTGCCCAGCAGCGCCAGGGGCTGGTGCACGCGCTCGGCCTGCTTGAGCACCTCGTCCAGGCGCAGGGTGTCAACGGCCATGGAGGGCTCCCTGGCCGGTGCGGTGTTGGCGTTGGGTGGAGGTCATGGGCAAGGGGCGTGCAAGAGAGGGGCGAGAGGCGGGCGATGGAGTGGAGGTGGTGCTCAGTACTGGCTCAGTCCTGGCTTTCATAGCGCTCGCGCGCCCGTTCATGCCATTGGCCGAGTTCGGCCAGCGACATGTCCTCCATGTCCGCCGGCCGCCAGTGGAAGACCATGGCCAGGTCGGCCATGGCGTCCTCTACGCGCTCGGGAATTGCTCCCTCTGCGCCTTCGGCACCAAAAAAGAGGCCACCTCCGTACCCAGGGTCACCAGGTCGGCGGGGTCCAGCTGCAGCACCTCGGCCTTGTGCAGCATGGGCTCGGTCACGCGCGGCAGCAGGGTCTGCAGCGCGGTCACGTTCATGTGCAGCAGCTCGACCAGCGACAGGCCGCGCAGCGCGCCGGCATTGGGGCGGCGCACCAGCACCCGGGCCAGGTCGCCGCCGGGGCGCTTGAGCGGCACGTCGAGCGTGATCTCGCGCGCATCGCCCGATGCGAGGGCGGCCGCATTGGCGGCAGCCTGGTTCTGGAGGTCTTCCTGGGGCTTGGTGGTGTCCATGGTGTGTCAGCGTTCGGGTGAAGAAAAGAGGAGGACCGGGCCAACTGGCCCGGTGGGGCCCGGTGAGGTCAGGTCAGGTGAGCCAGGCTCAGATGCCCAGCGCGGCGCGGACCTGCGCGAGGCGGTCGATGCCGTTGACGACTTCGACGAAGTTGACCGGATCGATCTCGATCAGCACCTGGCCGTTGATGGACAGGCGGTAGTAGCTGACGGCCAGCTTGTACTTGATCTCGGTCTTGTCGCCGGCCTTGGCCTTGCCGGGGTCGAACTCCGAGAAGCGGCCACGCATGACCACTTCCAGCGAGTCCACGCCTTCGCTGTCATCGCCCTGCAGGGCGCCGGCGAAGCGCAGCAGCACGCCGTCGTGGCGCAGCGTGCCCCAGGTGGAGATCAACTCCTTCATGTAGCCGGCAGCGGTCAGGTCGGCCTCGATGGCCTCCATGCCGAAGTCCAGGCTGACCTCGCCGTTCATGCCGCCGGCGCGGTACTTCTCCATCTTGCGGGTGAGCTTGGGCAAGCCCACTTCGGGCATGTCGCCGATGTACGAGTTGCCATCCACGAAGGTGGCGAAATTCTTGAGAGAGCGGGGCAGTCCCATGGTGCTTTTCTCCTGTGTATCCGGTGTGTTCGGTGTATTGGGTGTGTCGGGTGCGGCCGCCGCTTACTGGCCGGTGCCCACGCGCAGGGCGAAGTCGGCGAAGTAGCGATCGGTGATGCGCTGGCGAAAGCCCAGGTCCTCCAGCGGAGGCACGGGCGTGTAGTCGTAGTCCAGCACCAGCTTGCCGGCCTTGAGCGTGGCGGTCTCGTTGACCGTTTCGTCGTACCAGGCCTTGCCGTCCAGGATGTAGCCCAGGGCCTTCAACTCGCGGAACTTGGTGTTGATGCCTTCCAGGATGTCCTTGACCAGGCTGGGGTGCATGGGCTTGTCCACGGCCCAGAAATGCGCCTCGGCCATGGTGTCGGCCAGCACCTGCGCGGTGCGCACGCTGGACTCGAAGCGGAACAGCTCGCTGTCCGTGCAGGTGCGCGAGCCCCAGAAGCGGTGGCCCTGGCTCTGGATCAGCGTGGTGATGCCGGCCTGGTTGAGGATGCCGGCCTCGGTATCGGGGCTTTGCAGGTCCCAGTGCACATCGCGCGAGATGCCCAGCACGCCGGACAACGGCACGTTGGACAGCGTCTTGTGCCAGCCCTGCTCCTGGTCGATGCGCGCGCGCAGGCCCAGGGCGTAGGCCACGGGCGAGGCGTCCTGCACGGCGGCGGTGGACAGGTCGAGTGCCTTGAAGCCGGGCCACAGCAGCATCAGTTCGCGCTGGCCGAAGTGCTCGCGGTAGGCCTGGGCCTCGGCCACATCGTTGCCGATGGCCGCCGCATACGCAAAGCCGCGCAGCTTGATGGCCACGGACGCCAGCGCGTCGGTCACGGCCTGGCTGTCCAGGCCCGGCGCGCCCAGGATGCGCGGCTTGACGCCGAGCTGGGCCTGGGCCGCCAGCAGCGCTTGCAGGCCCGTGTACTGGTTGCCGGCGGTGGTGCCGATGACCTTGGCGTCCTGGTCGGTGCGGCGTTCGGCCTCGGTGGCGCCTTCGCCATCGGCCACGCGCACGACGACCAGCACCGGGCGGCACTGCTCCTTGATGGCGTTCAGCGCCAGGGCCAGCGTGCCCTTGGTGCCGGCCTTGCCGATGGCCGCATCGACCTTGGTGACCAGCACCGGACGGTTCAGCGGGAAAGTGGCCGCATCGGCGTCGCTGGCAGTGGCCACGAGGCCGATCACGGCCGTGGACACAATGCGGATGGAATTGATGCCTTCGCTCACTTCCGTGACGCGAATGCCATGATGGAACGGGGCTGTCGCCATGGTGTTCTCCGGGTTGGGGGGTGGTTGGGCCGTGGGGCTGTCGTCAGAAAGGGGTGGTCACGGCTGTTCGTGGGCTTGTACGGGGCCGTCCAGGATTTCCTGGGCACGCCCCGCGGCGATGAGTCCGAAGGCCTCGAACTGGCGCAGGCTGTCGGCCAGTTCGGGGTCGTCAAGATCGAGTTGCCGCGCCTGCTCGATGTCCTTGAGCAGTGAGCGCAGCGTGGCCGCGTTGAGCCGGTCGGCCTCGCCCGCCTCGGCGCGGTCCACCACGGCCCACTCCAGCGCCGTGCGCTCGACCACGGTGAAGCGGCGGCGCAGGGCGTGGGGGGTGATGTGGCGGGGGGCGGATTCGTTGGACGCTGCCTGTTCGTCAGGCAAGGCCTGCGCCACGTCTTCCCAGTGCGTGCCGGTCCAGCGGCGGCCGAGCACCGAGGTGTCGTAGCGGGGCAGGGGGAGCAGGTCGGGAGCGTCGAGCTCGGCGTGCGTCTCGGTGATGGCGAAGGCCACGCCGGCGGGGGTGAGCTGGGCGTAGTGGTGGGGCATTACTTGAACTCCACCACCTGGATGTCCATCTCTGGGAGGGGGACGTACCCCCCGCTGTATCCAGCGCTATAGCAGCGCAATGTCGTGGGATTGATGATTTCACAATCGAACCTGCCATAGAGGGTTGAGCCCACGTAAACTCCTCGAATCAAAATAAGAGTCTTTTGTGGATTGATCGCTGTGATAGTCGCGTCTGAGTAAGCTCCTTCATAGTTGTAGGCAGGTCTGAGCCTTATTCTCTGGACACTCTTGATCGCACTCCCGTTGCTGATTTGCCCTGACAGTCCTGCAATCTCGTTGCGCGCGGATATCAAAGCATTGCTAAGCGCGGCAATCTCCGCCCGCGTCTTCACCAGATCGGCACTGATGACGGCATCCAGGCTCATGCAGGCACCTTTGCGCAAGCTGCGGTGTTGATGGAATCGACAGTGATGGTCTGTGTCATGCTGAAGTTCATGCAGCCAAGGCGGCCTGTTGTCCTGGCCGGGCACAGCGCCTGCAGCCTGCAAGGCCGCTGGCGTTGTGCCCGGGTTGCATTGATGTTCTCGCGGCGGGGGCTTGGGCACCAGCGACCTTGGCTGTGCCGGAGGGCTGCACAGAGGCTTGGTTTGGCGTGTCTGTCGTTTGGGTCGGGCATGGCAAAGCTCCGGTCGCAACGGCGCCGGAGCTAAGTGGATGGCAAGGAGCGAGCGTTACGAAACGGGAGTGCCCAGGTTTTTGCCTCGCTCGTTCAGCGTTTGGTTCAGTACTCTTCGATACGGATGTAACCCCCGGTCCCTGGGCTGAAGCCGCCAGGGCCGTATGAGCCTCCCCCACCTGCGCCGTATCCCGTTGCATAGCCCAACGGTATCGAGCCGTAGAGGCCGTAGCACTGGCCTCCGATGCCCATGGTCGAATTGCCGCCTTTGGCGAACGAGCCCGCTTCTCCCGTTTCAACGCCACCAGTCCCGACTTGAGGGGGTGGGGTGTAGCTGCGATCAGAAGACCCGCCGGCTCCGCCACTGACCGCGAGCGCGCCAAGTACAGTCCTTCCGCCTTGGGCTCCTGATGTGCCGCCACCTGCGCCCACTTGGTAGGCAGCTGTGGCGGTCAGGGCCATCCGCAAACGCAGTTCGTAGCCCGCAGATCCGCCTCCATTTTGGATGTGCTGCGAACCGGAGAGATATCCGGCTCCACCTGCACCGCCTGCGCCCACTAAGGTGATGTACTGATGCGTGCTTTCCGGCAGGAACGTGTGCGTCCCCGCCCCCGACGTGTACTCCGTCACTCTCAACGGCTTGCGCGAAGAAGCTTGAGCGGTATTCAAACTCGCCAGCGCGCTCTCGATCTGCGCCAGCTTCGTCGTCAGCGCAGTCGTCTGCGACTGCACCGTGTTGACCTGACCCTGCAGCGCCTTGACGCCTGCATTCGTGATGGGATCGAAACTCATCCCTGTACCTCCGTGGCATTGACCGCCGACACGCGCCCTGCGGCTAATTCGTCGGGTTCGGTTATGGGCGTGTTTATGGGCGCAGGCGCTTGATCTTCGGTGGAGATCTGCCAGCCTGTGCCTGTTCTGACGGAGCCGATCGCGCAGTCGCCTGCCACTGGCTCGATGCTGTCCCACAGTGATGGCTGGCGCGTCTGCAACTCGGCGATGAATTCCTCGTCCGCAACGATGATGTTGTGCACGCGGTCGGCCTTGATCAGTGCGAAATGCAGGTCCTGCTTACTCATTCGTACCACCAGACGCGTACAAAGCCGCTTCCGCCATTGCCGCCATCGGCATGCTGACCGATCCCGGACGAACCGCCGCCTCCTCCGCCTCCGCCAGAGTTGGGGGCTGCGTGGCCTCCCCGTGTCGCGCTGCCGGCGACGCCCGTGCCTCCGGCGCCTCCACCGCTGTAGCCGGGATCTCCGGGCACGACGTTTCCGTAGTCCCCGGTCGAGCTATTGCCCATAGCCAGTCCGCCGATCACACCATCGGCGCCCGGCTGGGTAGCATTGCCTGTTCCCGAGCTGCCGAATCCTCCTGCGCCGCCGGGGCCACCATATCCACTGACGCCGAAAGAGCGGCCGGCAGCCGAGCCGCGCGGGGACGGGTCGCCGACACCTGTGGGGCTTTTGAACTGACGCCCGCCCATGGCCAGCAGGTTTCCGAACGAGGTGTCTCCACCATTGGCGGCCTGGCTCAGATAGGCTGCAGTCTGTCCGCTTCCGCCTGCGCCGATGACTACGCTGGTAGGGCCGCCGACACCGCCAATCTCGAAGCGCACCGCTCCACCGGCGCCTCCGCTGTTGCCGTTGTATCCCCCACGGGCTCCACCTTGCCCGCCGCCAACGGCCAGTATGAATACTTGGCCGCCGTTGGCCAGCAGCTTGGCTGAAGGGTAGAAGTAGCCGCTGCTCCGGAACTCTGTGAACTTGAGCTTGCCGGACATGGCGGCCAGTACTTCGGCCTTGTGTCCCGCGGCTTCATTGCGGCCGGAGTCCACCTTCTGAGCGGCCTGCTGCACGCTGTCGGCCAGCCGGCGCAACTCGGCGTAGTTGACTGCGTCGAAACTCATCCCTGTACCTCCGTGGCATTGACCCCCGACACCCGCCCCGTGGCGGCGTCGTAGGCATAGGTTTCCGTACGCACGCGCCCGCGGTAGCTGGTCTGCTGCTGCGAGACGCGGCCGGCGCCGTCGTAGCTGACGGCGGTGGTGGCGCTGAAGCCGTTGACGCTGCGCGTGATGCTGCTGATGCGGCCTTGGGCGTCGTAGCCGAAGCTTTCGCTGGTGGCGCCGTTGGCCGGGCCCAGCGCGATGTGCTCGGGGTTGAGCTTGACGTTGACGCCGGCCACGCCGTTGACGCTGGCCACCTTGCCGGTGCTCAGGGCCTGGGTCGCGGTCTCCAGCTGCTCTATGCGGCGGGCCACGATGTCCATGGCGTCCTGCACGCCCTGGGAGCTGGCCTTGGTGTCGATGAGCTGGCGCGCTGCGGTCAGCGCCTGGTCCACGTCCTGCACGGCCTGGCGCAGGCGCAGCACGTCGTCTTCCAGACGGTTGTCGGGGTGGGGCAGGGGCCAGCCCTGCGCTGTCTTGTCGTCGTGCAATGTCATATCACGATGGCTCGCAGGTTGGTGACCTGGGGACGGGCGCCGTGGCTGCCCGTGAGGACCAGGCGGACACGTAGGCGCTCGGCGCTGATGCCGGTAAGGCGGTAGCTCAGCTCCAGCACGCCTGCGGTCTGGGGGCTGGTGCTCAGGTAGGGCACGTTGGTCCAGGCGCTGCTGCCTTCGGCCTGCATCTGCACGGCCAGGGCGCTGCCGGCGGGCAGCACAGCCTCGGCCACGACGTTGAGCGTGACGTTGGTGCCGGCGTTGATGGCGGGGCTGATGTAGTCGCCCGTGGCCTGCAGGCTGCCGGCCACCAGCTGCATGCCCGGCAGCAGGTGGGCTGCGTGGTTGGTGTTGCCAGAGAGCTTGGCGCGCACGGCCACGTTGCCGCTGTAGCGGCTGGCCAGCTGCACGGCCTGGCCGGGCGCGGCCTCCAGCGTGCTGCCGTCTTCCAGCTGCATGGCGAAGACCAGTTGTGCGTCGGCTGCGGGCAGCATGGCGCCGGCCTGGACCATGAGGTCGGTGGCGTCCTGTACGGCGATGCTGCCCAGCTCGATGGTGCGCGTGGTGGCCGTGTGTTCGGCCGCCAGCAGTTCGAAGGTCATGTCGCGTGTCTGGTGGGGTGTCCAGGTGCTGGCATTGCTGCTGGACAGCAGCACGCCCACGCTGTAGGGCTGGCTGGTGACCCACTGCGCGCGCGCCGCGTCCCAGCCGCCCAGCTCGGCCACGGCCAGGGCGGTGGTGGCGTCGTTGGTCAGCACGACGATGGCGTATTCCACGCCCGACTCCAGCAGCACCGGCGCCCATTGCGCCTGCGTGGGTTTGGTCGCGGCGATGTCGGCGCTGATCTGGGCCGGCTTGAGCACGCATTCGGCCAGGATGCTGCGCGAAGGCACGCCGCTGGTGACTTCACGCAGTTGCACCTGCACATCCTTGTCGCCCGCCGCGGCGAACCACAGGCGCGTGCCGCAGATCTCGCGCGTGGTGCCCAGGGTGAAGGTCTGCGCCAGCGGGTCGTAGAGCTGGACCGTGATCTTGGCCACGCTGCGCTCGAGCAACTGGCCCTGGCCCGTGAAGACGGCCTCGGCATGGCTGCCGGCGCGTCCCGTGAAGTGCACGCTCTTGGTGCCCGAGGGCACGCCCGCCGGGATCTTGAACGTGCCTTTGAGTCCCTGTGCCGTGGCCACGAGCGTGCCGCCGGTCAGGGGCTGGGGCGTGACGGGAATGCCGTCGAAGATCAGCTCGGTGAGGGTTTCGCCCACCGGAAAATCCAGCCAGAACTGCACATCGATCTGGCGCAGCTTCTCCAGTGCCTTGGTGGATTCGGACAGCAGCTTTTCGGTTTCCGAAGGACGCGCCTGGCTAGGCGTCAGGCGCAGGATGATGGGGTTGGCCCATTGGGTCTGCACATCGGTCCAGTAGTCCACGGCGGGCGTCAGGGTGGCTGCGCTGGGCAGCACATCGAAGGCGCCATAGGGATTGACCAGCATGGAGCCGGTTCGGCCCAACTGGTCGAGCACGACCACAGGCTGGTAGGGCGTGGTCTGGGGCGAGGTGATATCGGTGCCGATCTGGTGCAGCTTGGCGTTCATGGGCAGCTGCAGCTGTCCGCCCAGGATATGGGCGCTCTGGCTGCGCCCCGCATCGCGCAGGCCGTTGTCCAGCATCGGATCCGCAAACAACCCCTTCTTGACCCCGCTGTGCCGCCCCGACACGTCCACCGACAGCCGCAGCTCGGCCAGGTCGGCGTAGATGGTCTGGATGTGGTCCTGGTAGGCCCTGAGGGTCTGCATGGGCACGACGCGCACGGCGTCCTGGTCCACGCGGCGGTTGCTGTCCCAGCTTTGGTAGACCGAGGCCAGGGCCAGGGTGCCGCTGGGTGCTGCCGGCACCTTGGGCGACCAGGCGGCGGGCACGCCGGGCACCCATTGCAGTTGGCCTTCGCTGTTGAGCACCAGGCGGTCGTAGCGGCGCAGCGCGTAGTGGTAGCTGACCAGCACCAGGGTGTCCTTGAGCGCGCCTTCCACGGTGAAGCCCGTGGAGTCCACAGCTGTGGGCGTGGCGTTGAGCATGTATTGGTAGGTGACCTGGTAGGTGCTGCCGGGAACGGGCTCGGCGCCCGAGGGGCTCCAGTCGATCTGGCCGCCGACCAGCTTCCAGTCCGTGCCCTGCACGTAGGTGGTGCCGGCCTGGACCACGCTGTCCACGGCCAGCACGGCGTTGTCGGGCAGCGGGTCGGCCGCGCCCGTGAAGCCGCCATGCGTGAGCGTGACGGTCTTGCGCGCCTGCACGCGCACCTGGGGCGTGCCGACAGCGGGCTGGCGGTCGAAGCGGATGCGCTGGGCGGCCGTGCCGGCCGAGGTGTGGGGCTCGCTGTCCACGAAGAACAGGTCGGGCTTGGCCTCGTAGACCAGGCGGCGGCTGGCACCCAGTTCCAGCGGATGGCCGTTGACGCGGGCGGCGCCCTCGCGCACGGTGTAGACCTGCTGGCCGGTGGCCAGGTCCTCGCCCATGATCACGTCCAGGCCGCGCACGACGTAGGTGCCGCCCGCGCTGTCGCGGTCATAGCGGGCCAGGGCCTGGGTGACGGCGTCGATGTTGGGCGGCGGCTCCTTGGGCATGACGGAGCCGTCGATGATGGTCCACACGGGATAGAAGGTGCCGGCCGTGCCGTCGCCCTGCGCGCCCCAGACCAGGGTGACGCGCTCGCGCAGCGCACCGGGCTCGCCATAGCCGCGCGTGCCGGCGGCGGGGTTGAGCAGTTCGGGGTCCTGCAGCTCGGTGACGGTGTCGGTCTGCAGGTAGGCGCCCACGTAGACCGTGCCCACGGTGGCCACGGTGAGCGTGCCCGGCGTGATGCCGCGCACGGCGCCGGCCACGTAGAGCGCGCCGGCCTCGATGGTGGTGGCACCCGTGTCGGCGGAGGTGATGCATTGGCAGCCGCGGACGATGTCGCCCTCCTTGAACAGCACATCGGTGATGCCGCGCAGGCGGTGCTGCTGCATGCTCTGCAGCTCGTTGAGTTCGGCCGATTGCAGCACGCGGTCGGCCGCGAACTGCAGCCTGTCGTAGCGCTTGCCGGCGTCGAAGCGGTCGTAGATCTTGGTCTGGCTCATGGGGTGCCGTTCAGAAGGGGAGGATGATTTCTTCGACCTGGCGCACGCTGCCGCTGCGCAGGATCCGGGGGCGACGCTCCAGCGTGTACAGCTCGCCCTTGCCGGTCAGCTGGCTGGCCAGCACCCAGCGCTGGCCGGGCGGCACGTCCGTGGCGACCTGGGTGCCGAAGAACACGCCCATCTCGCGCACGTCCTCGCCCTTGGCGTCGTCGAAGCCGAAGGCCGCGCGCAGGTAGACGAAGGTGGTGGGTGTGTCGCTGACGCTGTAGCGCGCGCCGCTGGGCAGCTCGATCTCGCCGTTGTCGTCGGGCCGCGCAAAGCGCACCTCGGTGACCAGGCGGCGGCCGATTTCGTCGACCAGGGCGTTGGCGGTGATGGGTTCGGGCTCGGGCGCGGCGTCCCAGGCGGGCAGGCCGCGGCCCCAGGCGATGTGGATGGTCTGGGCGGCGACGGCCTTGGCGAGGGCGATGCGGCCCGCTTGCTGCAGAACTGCCATGTTCAGGGTTCCTCGGGTTCTTCGGTGGTGGTGGTGCGGGTTTCGAAGGATCGGCGCCAGGGCGTGCTGTCCCAGCGTCCGGTCCAGGTACGGGTGTTGTCGTGCGGGCGCTCGGTGCTGGCCCAGGGGTGCAGGCTGGCCAGGGCCAGCGGAGCGGGCGCCGTCCAGGCGCTGTGGGTGGCCATGGCCTGGGCTGGGATGGGCCGCAGCGGCGCGTAGTAGGCGGGCTCGCCCGTGGTGGTGGCGTTGACTTCGGTGATGCCCAGGCTGGCGTCGATCAGGATCTCGCTGTCCAGCGTCCAGGCATCGAGCAGCATGCGGTCGGCATAGGTGGCGATGGTGGTGACGCGGAACAGCTGGGCCGTGAGCACGCCGTCCGAAGGCGGTGCCTCGGTGCCGGTGCGGCGGGGCAGGCCCTGGCTGAGCTTGACGGGTTCGCCATACGGCGACACATCGATCCAGGTGCCGCTGTCGTTGTCCAGCATGCCGGCGTCCAGGCCCGGGCCGTGGTCCAGCCGCAGCGGGCGCAGGTCGTGGCCGTGGAAGACGCGGTAAAAGCGCACGTGCGCCGGCAGGCTGGCGCGTACCACATGGGCCACGCTGGCCAGCTCTGCGTCGCCGATGATGCGGCCCAGGTCCAGGTGCAGCCAGGCACCATCCTCGTCGAGCTGCGCGCCGTCATAGCCCAGCCAGCCCAGCGCACGCTGCATGGACGCGGCCGTGCCGCGCTCGCGCAGCCAGGGCAGGCCGTTGGCGATGAGTGCGGGCACGTCGTCGAAGTAGCGGTCGAACTGGGCAATGCCCCATTCGGCCGCCAGCCAGGGCAGAAAGGCCGCAGGCTCGCCCTGGGCCGGCGCGGGAAAGGCGCCGGCCAGGCCGTCCCAATTCGGGACGACCTGGTCCACGGCCTTCTCCAGCGCCGTGGCGTTGGGCGGCAGCACGTGGCGGCGGGGCGCCGTCGGGACGATGGCGGCGGTGCTCATGCCTGCAGGCCCTCGTCCACCAGCTGCACTCGGCCCAGCACCGGGTATTCGTCGGCGGCCAGCGGCGTGAGCTCGGCCGGGGCCTGGGCGTCGGGGTAGGTGACGCGGGCAATGCCGTCCACATGCAGGCGCGTGGTGATCCACGAGCGCGGCACATCGCGGCCCAGCAGCGCGTAGGCTGCAATCTGGGCGGCCAGGCCGGCCTGCAGGCGCGCCACGATGTCCACGGGCGCACCGGGCTCGCGCAGCAGGTGTGCCGTGATGTCGATGGGGTGCGGGCGCGCCAGCGATACCGACACGGGCACGCCCAGCGGCCGTGCGCCTGGCGCATTGAGGGCCGACAGCACGATGGCCAGCGTCTCTTCGGCCTGTGCGGGCTCGACCAGCCACAGCTGCACGCTCACGCGGCCGGGCTGGGGTTGTGTGGCAATGGCGCTGTGCACATTGGCGCTGGCCGTCATGGCCAGGTGCTCGTAGTGCTCGGCCGTGCCGCTGCCGGCCAGCGCGCGCACGCGCAGCAGGATGCGCTGGCGGTAGCGTTCGTCGCTTTCCCCGGGCAGTCGGGCCACGTCATAGAAGGCGCCCTTGTGGTCCAGGTCCGAGCCCTGGGCGAACGCAATCAAATGCGCACGCGCCACATCATTGACGCGCGCCCGGTACAGCAGCTCGCGGTAGGCGTGCGCCTCCAGCAGCTTGTTGAGCGGCTCGCTCTCCAGCGCCAGGACCTCGGCGGCCTCGGGGTGGCGCGCCAGCAGATCGGCGCGGTGGGCGTCGAGGATGCGCTCGAAATCCAGCGTCTCGACGACGCCGGGCGGCGGCAGGGCATCCAGTGCAGGGGTCATGTCTTGCTTCATGAAAGGGTGCGGGCAATAGGCATCTGCAGGCTCAGCGGTGCCGGGCGGCGCGTGTTGTTGAAGGTGCCGATCAGCGTCAGGTCGGCGCGCGCGGGTGTGGCCGGATCGCGCTCGATCACGATGCGTGTCAGGCGGATGCGGGGCTCCCAGCGCATCAGCGCGCTGGCCACGGCGGCGCGCAGGCGTGCCTGGGTGGCGTTGTTGTCGGGCTGGTCCAGCAGCGCCGGGACCAGCGATCCATAGTCGCGGCGCATCACGCGCGAGCCGATGGGCGTGGACAGGATGTCGGCCACGCTCTGGCGCAGATGCTCCATGCCCTCGATGCGGCGGCCTGTGTGGCGGTTCATAGCGGCCCCTGCGTGACGGCGTCGCCTGCTCTGACGCCGCCGTGTCGGTGGCGCAGCAGGCTGATGGGGCCGGTGGTCACATCGGGCGCGCCGGCCAGGCCCTGCGCATTGACGGTGGCCGAACCGCCGCTGGCCTGCAGGCTGATGCCTTGCTCGTCGATGCTGATCACCGAGTTGCCCACGCGCAGCGTGATGCCGTGGGCCACGTTGATGTTGAGACGGCCCGTGGTGCTGTCGTGCTCCATGAAATCGGTGGGGCTCCACTGCGTGTGGCACACCCCTTCGCGGTCGCTGGGCTGGGCTGCGGCGCTGCTGTAGATGCCGGTCAGCGCCACGGCGCCCAGCAGGTCGCCGCCGGGCGACAGCAGCAGGCATTGCTCGCCCACGGCCGGTGGCCACCAGACGCTGGCGTTCTCGCCCGCGGCGCGCATGGCCAGCCAGGGAATCCAGTTGGTGGTCAGGTTGCCGGTCTTGACGCGGCAGCGCGCAGGGCGCGCATGGCGGACTGCGGCGATGGTGCCCGTGCGGATCAGCCCTTCCAGGCGGCGGATGATCTCGTACGGGCTCTCGGTTTGTGCAACGGGCGAATCCATGGCGTTCATGGTGCCGGCCGGGCCCTTGCGTGTCGCCGTGTGCCGGGCGTGGCGCACGCTGCCACATGCGGCCCGACATGCAGCCCGGCATGGAGCAGGGCCACGCCTCAGCGCGGGTCGTAGTTCCACTCGGCCACCTTCTCGCCGAACAGGAACAGCTCCCACAACTGGCGCTGCGCAATGTCGAGCTGGCCTGGCGGCTCGGGCTTGTAGATCAGGTCGAAGGCGCCGGGGTTGCCCTCGCGCGGGCGCGCCAGTACGGCCTCCACCAGGTCGATCTCGATGGCGAGCTGCTGCGGCTGCGAGGCGGCTGCAGGGTCCGTGGAAGGAGGCGCAATGTCGAAGCGGATCGCCTGCTCGCGCCTTTCGGCATGGTCGAACAGGTCGGGCTGGTGGCGCCGCGCCCAGACCAGCAGCGGCACGGTCACGGCATCGATGCTGCCGGTGAAGTCCGCAATCACCAGGCTCAGCGTGTAGCGGTATTCCCAGGAAAGGGACGGCGTGCCCGTGTTGACCACACGGCCCCTCTGGATGGTGAAACGGATGTTCCGCGGCGACTGTTGCAGCTGGGGCAGGGCAGCGACGAGCGCGTCGCGCAGGCTAGCGGGCTTGAGCATGGCGTGGGTCCTGGGTCATGGTGCTGGTCAGGGCGCTGGTCAGGGCGAGCCCGGCGTCGTAGGCGCGCTCGCAGGCGCTGCCTCGGTGGCGGGCGTCGTCAGCAATGCGCGCCAGCGCTCCCGCTCGCTCGTCAGCGCGGCGCTGCAGCTCGGCGAGCAGATCGAGGGCTGCGGTGTCTGGCGCGCACTGTCCGGCAGCGGCGCGAGCCTGGGCGGCGGCACGGTGGGCGGTGATGTAGTCGGCGAGGTCGCCGCGCAGCCGGCCAGCAGCAGCGCGGGCAGCATCGGCATCCGCCGCAGCGCGCGCCAGGGCCAGGTCCGTGTCGCGTGCAAGAAAGTCGAGGCGTTCACGGTAGGCTCCTTCCCGTTGTCGATAGCGTTCGGATGCGTGCAGCGCGGCGGTGGCAGCGGCCTGGCGGTCGGTCGCCAGATCCGTGCGTGCCTGCGCCGCATCGCGCTCGGCACCCAGCCGCGCCAGCGACTGCCAGACCAGCAGCGCCGCCAGCAGCAGGGCCAGCAGCTGCCAGGCATGGGTTTGCAGGCGGTCCATCAAGGCTGGGCCTCCATGCAGGCCGCGTGGCGCGCCTGCTGGCGTGTCCACACGCCGCGGCATACCTTGTTGCCGGGTGCCGAGCAGTCAAAGCGCCAGCGCGCGGGCCGGCCTGCGCCATCCCATCGATAGGCGCTGAAGCCCTGCAAAGGCTGGGTGCTGGTCATGAATCGCCAGGACAGGTAGGACTGGCAGGCGCCGGCGTAGTCGCCGGCCCGTGTCCTGGCCAGCATCGAGGAGCCGCGCCAGGCCCCGCAGCCGTATTGGCCTGCGAAGTCCACCGCCTGGGCGAACTCGGCCGGGTGCACTCGCGTGTCACCCAGCGAATCGCGCACGCAGGCGCCGTACTGCTGCTCCAGCAGGTTGATGGCCAGCTCGCGCGCCCGTTCGCGGGTGATGGGCGGGTCGGCCAGGGTCACGCGTGTGCCGTCCTCGTAGCGCGTGGCGCCGTGGCCGATGGTGGGCACATCGCCGCGAACCGGGATGATCGGATCTGCGCTGAAGCCTTCTGCGGCAATCCAGGCCGCGAGAATGGCCGCGCCAATGCCCAGTCCTGCCGCTGGCATGCGGGCCGTGCTCATGGGGCCGCTCCGGTGTCTGTGGCGGTCGAAGACGCCTTCCTGCGCGCAGCGTCCTCGGCCTGGCGCGCGCGCCGGTCCTCGCGCTCATTGCGCCAGCGCCACAGCAGATACGCGGCCTGCAGCAGCACGTAGACGATGGTCAGCGCGGTGGCGGTATGGGTCATGGTCCAGCCATTGGCCACGTTCGCGGCCACGACGGTGACGGGAGGCGCGGCCTTGGCGCCTTCCAGGGCAGCGGTCCTGACGATGGTTTCTCGGTCCATGTCAATCCCAGAAACTGATCAGGGGCAGGCTGGGCGCCTGGGCAGGTTCGGTCAGCTCGACGGCCAGGCCGGCGGGCAGATGGGGGCCGTGGGCCGGCAGGCCCGGGTTGCGCTCCAGCGTGGCTTCCACCACGCCGCGCGTGGCGCCCAGCTGGCGCATGCACAGCTCGTCCAGCGTTTCGTATTCACGGGCAATGGCCAGCATCAGGCGCGCTCCCTGTGTGCAGGGTCGGCGGGAGCGGCGGCACGGGCCGGTGGCGGTATCGCCTGATCCGGCGCGGGAAAGGGAATGGCAAGACTCACTGAAGCTCCTCGTGGGCCGGCCCGCGCGGACCTGTTCCTGGTGCACCTGCCATGCGTGTGGCTGCGGATGCCGGGAACGCCTCAGGCCACCGGATCGCGGTAGCACCAAGCAGGCGGTATGCCGGGTCCGGCGCGCGGGCCGGGTATGAATGCCATGTTTGCCGACGGGAGCAGGCCCGGCAATCGCTGCAGCCTGTGCGCGCTGCGGGCACGCCAGCGGCCATGCCGAATGCAGAAATGACAAGACCCCGCAGGGCGGGGTCTTGTCATGGTGCGGGTGAGAGGGTCTAGCAGCGCTTGCTGCCAACTACCTGGCTGCGATGCAGATGGTCGGACAGGTCACCCGCCGCCGCGCTGAGCTTGCGTGACACGGGCAGCAGCAATGCGGTAATGGCCGAGGCGTGCACGGCCGTGCCCCGGGCTGCAGCCAGCAGCTCGCAGATGGCGGCCACTTGCTCGCTGGCGCTTTCCACATCGTCCCTGACCGTCTCAATCTGGTGCTGCATCGCGTCTTCTTTCTACTGTATGCACATACAGTATAGGTCGAATGACCAGATGTTTCAATTTGATGTGACCCTTTTTCATCTGCTGATTGGCGATGACTGGCAGGGCCTTTGGTCGGGCTGCGCGCATGTTGGGCTGACGTGTGCCGGGCGGCCTCCGAAGCTCTTTGCTGGCCCGCACGGATCCCGCGCAGTGAAGGCAAGTGATTGTTTTTGAATGGATAACGACCCGCCCCCCGCGCACCACGCACCAACGCCGCTCAACTGCGGCGAACACTGCTCAAGCCCGCTTCCTGTAGAGGAGGCGGGCTTTTTTTCTGGGTTCTGGGGGCAAAACGGAACGGGTTGAAACCGGCACAAAACAGCGCAAAATCACATCACAATCCCGCGCAGATCCCGCTTGTGATCCCGCGCGGGCTGCAGGAGGTGGGATGGCGTATTTCCGGAAGGTGAAGAACGGCTGGCGGGCCGAGGTGGAGCGCGCGGGCATCCGGCGCACCGCCACGCGGGCGACCAAGGCCGAGGCGCAGGGCTGGGCCGTGGCCGAGGAGGCGGCCATTCTGGCCGGTGCGCGCGGGGAGTTTCCGCGGCGCACGCTGGCCGAGGCGGTGGAGCGCTATCGGCGCGAGGTCACCGACAAAAAGACGGCCAGCACGGCGCGGGCCGATCATTTGCGCTTTGATGCCTGGCTGCGCGAGTTTCCCGAGCTGGCCTCCAAGGTCTTCCACGAGATCACGGGCGACGACCTGGCGCGCTGGCGCGATGCGCGGCTGCAGCAGGTCTCCGGCGCCAGCGTGCTGCGCGAGGCGCAGCAATTCCGTCCGATCTGGACGCTGGCGGTCAAGCAGTGGAAATGGGTGGGCAAGAGCCCCTGGCCCGAGATCAAGCTGCCGGCCAAGTCCCATGCGCGCCGGCGCACGGGGCAGTGGAGCGAGGTGCGGCGCATGCTGCGCTCGGCCAATGTCTCGCCGCGCCTGGCGCCTGTCACCGCCATGGAGCAGACGGCCTGGACCATGCTGGTGGCCCTGCACACGGCCATGCGCAGCGGCGAGATCCTGCGCATGGGCCGCAGCAATGTGGATCTCAAGCGCCGGGTCTACCACCTGCCGCACCACAAGACCGAGGCCAAGGTGGGCGAGCGCCATGTGCCGCTGACGCGCCGTGCCGTGCGCCTGCTGCGCGTGCTGGACGCCGCCGCCGAGGCTGCCGGGCGCGACGCCTACTGGACCATCAGCGACGCCAGCCGCGACACGCTCTACCGCAAGCTGCGCGACCGGGTGATGGTGGAGGGCCTGCGCTTTCATGACCTGCGAGCCACGGCGCTGACCTGGCTGAGCAAGCGCGTGGATGTGATGACGCTGGCCCGCATCAGCGGCCACGTGGATATCAACGAGCTGTTCAATACCTATTACCGGGAGACGGCCGAGGACATAGCGGCACGGTTGTAGGCAGGATGGCTGCCAGGAATATCACTCTAATATGATATGTTGACAATATTATTCTGGAGTGATAATTTCAATTCATCATCTTGAGATGATATTTTGAATGCCCTGGCCAGGAGAACACCATGGACCACCTGTTGCAACTGCCCGATCAGCTTGCGCTGCACCTGAAGTCGCTGCGCAAGGCCGCTGGCGTGAGCCAGGCCCAACTGGCACAGCGGCTGGGCGTGTCCCAGTCGCGTGTGGCGGCGATAGAGCGTGACCCGGCCGCCATCAGCGTGCGCCAGCTGATGGAGATCCTGCAGCTGCTGGATGCCGATCTGCTCATGCGGCCCAGGGCGGATGCGGTGGCTTCTCCTGCGTCTGCACCTATGTCTGTGCCTGCGCCTGCTGCGTTGAGGGTGGCCGAGCCAGCTCCACAACCGTACGCGGGTGACAACGTGCCCCGCAAGCCCGCCGACCGCCCCGTGGCCTTCAAGCCGCAGGCGCTGCCGCCGCACTGGCAGGACCGCAAGCCGAAAGGGTCCTGGTGATGGCGGCGCTGGGCGTCTGGATGAATGGGGAGCGGGTGGGCACCTGGGAGGTCACGCGCACGGGCCGCCATGTGTTCGCCTATGACCCGGCCTGGCCGCAGAGCGCGCATGCGCGGCCGCTGTCGCTGTCCATGCCCTTCACCCGCGACCTGACGGTGGCGGGCGAGGTGGTGGCCCATTATTTCGACAACCTGCTGCCGGACGGCGAGGGCATTCGCCGGCGCATTCACCAGCGCTTCGGGCTGCGCGGGATCGATGCGTTTTCGCTGTTGGAAGCCATTGGCCGCGATTGCGTGGGGGCCGTGCAACTGTTGCCCGAGGGGGCCGTACCCGAAGGGTTCGATCAGGTGCGGTTCGAGCCGCTGAGCGAGGCGCAGATTGCAGAGCACCTGGCCAGTCTGGGTGGCGGGTTTGGTGCGCTGGAGGTGGACCAGGAGTTCCGGCTGTCCATTGCCGGTGCGCAGGAGAAGACGGCGGTGCTGCGCCATGGCGGCCAGTGGTGCCGCCCGCTGGGCGCGACGCCGACCACGCATATCCTGAAGCCGGCCATCGGCGTGGTGCCGCACTGGCACTACGACCTGAGCGAGTCAGTGGCCAATGAGTGGCTGTGCGCCCGGCTGCTGGCCGAGCTGGGCTTTGCCGTGGCCGACAGCAGCATCGAGACCTTTGGCGGGCAGCAGGTGCTGTGCGTGGAGCGCTTTGACCGCGCCTGGACGGCCCAGGGCTGGATTGCGCGTCTGCCCCAGGAAGACTTCTGCCAGGTGCGCGGCGTTGCCAGCGCCAACAAGTACGAGACCCACGGCGGGCCCGGCATGCTGCAGTGCCTGCAGGTGCTGCAGCATGGCAGCGAGCCTGCCCAGGATTGCGCCCGCTTCGTGATGGCCCAGCTGGCGTTCTGGCTGCTGGCGGCCACGGACGGGCATGCCAAGAATTTCTCGGTGTTCCTGCAGCCGGGCGGCGGCTATGAGATGACGCCGCTGTACGACGTGCTGTCGGCCTGGCCCATCATCGGTCACGGCCACGGCAAGATTGCCCGCCAGCGCGCCAGGATGGCCATGGCCCTGCCGGGGCGCAGCCGCCACTACCGCCTGGCCGAGATCCAGCGCCGCCACTGGAAGGCCCTGGCCGAGACCACGCGCATCGCAGGCCTGTGGGAGAGCATGGTGGAGATGGTCGAGGCGCTGGACGGCGCCATCGACCGGCTGCAGCCGCGCCTGCCGGCCAGCGTGCCGCAGCCTATGGCCCGGCAGATCTTCGACGGGGCGCGCGACCAGGCTCGCCGCTTTCTTGCGGGCAGCGATCACTGAGCGCACGGCGATGGCCTGGTGCCGGCTCACCGGCGCCCCTCGGCCCAGGCCTTGACGTCGGCCATGCGCCAGTAGCGGATGCGGCGGCTGGCGTTGATGAAGGGCTTGGGAAAGTCCGGGCGCTTGGTCAGGCGCGCGGTGACGTGCTCGCGGCTCAGGCCCAGGTAGTTGGCGATGCCCTGGGTGTCCAGGCGCGGGGCGCTGTGAAAGAGTTCCATGTTCTGTTGCGTCATTGCGGTGTTCTCCGATGTCGTGTCCGGTGCTTGATCAGGGGTGGCGCGTCGTGATGGACTTGCCTGCCTTCTTGCGCTCCACACGTTCAACTCGCTCGACTCGCAGCACGGGCCGGCCGCTGGCCAGCAGGGCGCAGGCCTGGGCGTGGCTGGCGCTGGCCGCCTTCAGGCGCAGCACGGGCAGCAGGCGGGCGTCGGCCAGTTGATCCAGCTGCGCTGCGTCCACGCCGTGGGGGATGAGGGTGGCGCGGTAGCTGCGCAGGGCGGTGATGTTGTGGTGCATGGTGGGTCCTCCTGGGGTGGATCAGCTGGTCAAGAAAGGGTGGTTGGATGGCGTGGCGCCGGATGCGGGGCGGTGCAGCACGGAATCGGGCGCGGAAGGGTTGGCCCGGTCCTCGCGCTGGTGCCCGCCGCGGCCGATGAGGGCGCGCAGCGTGTGGCCCGTGAGCCGGGCCGTACAGTTATTGAAACCAGTCCAAGCGCGCGCCAGCGGCGCGCGGGCGGGCAGGGCGGGCGGGGCGGGCGGGGCCGTGTCGGCGACCTCGGCACCCTCGGCGCCCTCGACGCTTTCTGCACCGTGGTTTTCCTGGAACTCCAGCGTGGCGCGAGCCACGCTGCGCCAGGCGATGCGGCGCGAGACCAGCCACTGGCCGCGCCGGGTTTCCAGGCCCACCACGCGGCCGCAGCCGGGCGCGATGGCCTCGCCGTACTGGTTGACGGCGCCGGCGGGCACGGGGCGGCGTGCCATGCGCAGATGCCAGCGGTCGCGGGCCAGGCAGTGGCCGCCCATGGCTTCCATGTAGAGGCGCCAGTCGGCGGGGATGTCGGGCCCGTGGCGGTGGCTGGCGCCCCAGGCCTTCCAGCTGGCCTTGTCGCCGTCGATGCGGATCTGTTCGACCTGGTCCTTGCTGACACGGCGCAGCTCGCGCCAGACGCAGACGCTGGGCATGCCCACGGCCTGGAACTGGCGAATGCCCCAGCAGGCGGCCCAGGCGTCCACGCGGCGGTGGCCGGGCATGCCGCCCTGCTCCACATCCCACAGGCGGCCCTGCACCACGTCGAGGTGGTCGGCCAGGGCCGCATGGCCCACGCTCTTGGCGATGTACTTGGCCACGTAGCCGGCAGCGCCGCCGCCGGTCATGCGCTTGACGTTGACGCGGTTGCGCTGGGCACCGCGCTCGTCGCCATCTTCGCTGAGCCACCATTTGCGGATGGCGGCCTCGATGTGCCGGGCGTGCTCCTCGCACTCGGCCCAGACCAGGGCGTGCCAGTGCGGCGTGGCGTCATGGTGCGGCTCGGCCACGCGGATGCCGTACATGGCGATGCGCTGGCGGCCCAGGTGAGATCGCACGCGCGCCCACATGGTGCGCAGCCACAGCTGGGCATCGCGCGGCGTGCTGCGGCCGTCGTAATGGGGATTGGGGCGCGGCCGGCCGCCGCTGCCCAGCGTGACGGCGTGAAAGCGGCTGGGCGCCGTCAGCGTGAGAAAGAGACCGACGTGGCTGCGCGCGTCGGCATATTCCTCTGCGCCGCGGATGCGCGTCATCAGCTCGCCGCCACGGATCACGGGGTTGGCCGGCGACAGCGCGGCCAGCTCGGCCAGGGTGAAGACCTGGCCGGCCTCGTTTCGGTAGAGGCTGCGCTCCAGCGCGCGGGCGTTGCGTTCGATCTGCGCGGTGCGCCGGCGCACGGTGGTATTGCTGGCATAGCCGCCGGCGCTGCGGTTGACGATGCCCAGCTTGACGGCGCCAGCCTCCACGGTGCGCGTGACGTGGCGGCGCAGCATGCGGCGCCACCAGGCGGCATCCAGCGCGCGGCGGATGGCGGGCTCGCCGGCCAGCGGCGTGCTTTCCTGCAGGCCCAGCATGCGCAGCATCAGCCGCACCAGGTCCACGCGTGCGGCCAGGTCCATGTTCTGGGCCTGGGCGCCGGCGTCGAGCTCACCGACTTCGTCGCTCAGGCGCCTGGCCATCTGGCAGATCTCGTAGTCGTCCAGATTCCATTCGGCCGCACGGCCGTGGCGGCTGGCAAAGTCGTCAATGGCGGCCAGCGCGTCGTGGCAGGCGGCCCATTCGGGCTGGCCGTTGGCGTGTTGCGCGCCCTTTTGCCAGTCGCCCAGGCCCAGCAGCTTCATGGGCTGCAGCCACTGCGGCGGCAAGGCTTTTTCCAGCGCCTGCATGGCGCGCTGGACCATGTGGGGGCGGGGCTTGTGCTGGTCCCATTGCTGCAGGCTGGCGGTGCGCAGCCTGCGGCCGGTGGATTTGGCGGCGAGCAGGACGGACATGGGCTCAGGTCCTCAGGGCCAGCGCGCGCAGCGGCAGCAGGCAGCTGCGCAGCGCGCGGATCTGGCGGCGGATGGCGTCGCGCTCGGGCGGCGGCATTTCGCGCCAGTCGCGCAGGGCCAGCTCCTCGATCTCGCCGTCTATGCCCGCCAGCAGCACCAGGGCCATGCGGTAGTGGCTGGCCAGGCCCGCCCATTCGCGGCTTTCGGCGCTGCCGCAGCGGCCATTGGCGCAGCGCTGCGCGGCCTCGCGCTGCAGTTCGCGCAGGCGGATGCGGCAGTCCTGGACGCTCAGGCGCTGGTAGGCCTCGGGCAGCGCGGGCGGGTCCTCGGGCCGGTATTCGGGCGCGGGCGCATCGTCTGCCCGCAGCAGTCGCATCAGATCGGAAAGGCGCAGGTCGCCGAGCTTCATGGTCTGTCCAGGTCGTTTCAGGGTGAGCGCATCCCGCAGGGCCTTCATGCAGGCTCCGCAGGTTGCGGGAAAGGGGGTGGGGTGGCGGCGGTGCAGGCGGGCTGCCCGCGCGCCGGGTGGGGCGCCGTCAGGAGCGGCGAAGGCGCCCCGGCCGCGCTAGCTGCGCGCGCCTTCGCTGGATTGGGCGGATTCGGCCGCCTGGGCTGCGCGGTGCGCTGCGCCTTCGTATTGCGAGGACGGCATGGCGTCCAGCTGGGTCTGCAGCAGCTTGCGCTTGATGTGCGTGCTCATCGGCAGGATCACCATGGGGTTGGGAATGGCGCTGGGGCTGATGGTGCGGTTGATCTCGGTCACCGCCGAGAACACATGGCCGCACTCGAAGTTGCGGCACTGGAAGATGGTCTCGCGGCTGGTGCTGGTCAGCTGCAGGCTGGTGCGGGTGTAGGCGTGTTCGTTGCAGTGGGGGCACATCATGCGCATGGCAGGCTCCTGGGGGCAGTTGGGATCGAAGACAAGGCGGTGAACAGGTCGGCGCGGGTGGCTATCGCGCCTGATCGGCCTGGGGCAGCGGCGGCATCTGCTGCTCGTACTGCTGCATGCCCATGCGGTACAGCTTCAGCGCGAAGTTGGAGGCGCTGCGGCTTTCACGGCTGGCATAGCGGGCGTGGCGTTCGCGTTCGGATGCCGTCATGCGCAGTGGCACGGGCCTGTCATGAAGCACCGGAGCCGCAGGGATACCGGGCACGGCTCTGGGGGAGTGCATGGCTGTCATGTAGTATTTGGGATGGTTTGGATGGTTTGGTTACACGCTGACTGCATCATTGCTCGAAATTTCGAGCATGTCAATTGATGAATAGAAGAAATTTCGATCACATCGGTGAAAGGCTGAGGCAAGAGCGTCTGCGTCTGGACGTGGCGCAGCTCGCCATGGCCGACGCCTGCGACGTCTCGCGCGGCACCCTGGCCACCTGGGAGAAGGGCGAGCAATCGCCCAATGCGGCCGCCCTGGCCGTGATGGCGGGCCTGGGCGTGGATGTCCTGTATGTGGTCACGGGCCAGCATGCGAACGCATCGGTCCAGACCCTGGCGCCCGACGAGCGCGAGCTGCTCGATTGCTACGGCCGGGCCGACGATTCGGGCCGCGCCGCCATCATGGCCGTGGCGACCCTGGCCGCGCGTTGAACGGCCTGCGCCGGCCGCTCCAGGACGCGCTCTACCCGCCCCTCTCGCTCACTTGGCACGCGTCTCCAGCGTCAGCTTGGAGGTGAAGCCGCCGTCGCCCAGCTCATGCTGGATCTTGACGACCAGCCACGGCGTGTCATCGATCTCCGCCTTGAACCCCTGCAGCTTCAGCGGCGTCTGCGGCATCAGGTCGGGCCGCGCCAGCGCCAGCTTCAGGCCCATGGTGGCCTTGGCGCGGTTGATGCGGCCCATCTCGGCCTTGGCTGCGGCCTGCGCCTCGGCCTCGCTGCCGTAGGTGTCCTTCAGGCGCTTTTCGTTGTCCTCGGCGCCCTGCGTGGCGCTGCGTTTTTCGGCGCGATCCGCGTCGTTCCAGTACGCGCGAACGCCGCTGTAGTCGTTGCGCGCGGCCGTGTGGTAGGCGTGGCTGTCGCCCTCGGCGCGCGTGAGCGTGGCGGCCTCCACGGCCTGGCCGGCAGCGGTGATCTTGCTGTCGATGGCGATGAAGGCCAGCTTGCCCTTCTTGACCGTGCACACGGCGTCGTACTGACGCGCCAGGCGGCTGCAGAAGTTCAGGTCGCTTTCGTGGGTCTGGTCGATGTGGTCCACGCGCAGGTTCTCGAACTGCGCGTCCACGCGCACCTGCAGGCCGTTGCGCTGCGCAATGCTGCGCACGATCTGGCCCAGCGTGCTGTTGTGGTAGCTGTGCTCGGAGCGCGTGCGCAGCTGGCGCTTGAGCTCGGCCGAGCGCGCATGCACCACGATCCTGTCGGGCGCACCCTGGTGCTCCACCTCGTCCACCTCGTAGGTGCCCTTGTCGACCAGGCCGTGGCCGGCCCAGCCCAGCTTCAGCGCGATCTTGGATCCCTTGCCCGGCATGGGCAGGCGCCCATCGCTGTCGTCCAGCGTGATGTCCAGCTTGTCGGCCTCTTCGCCGCGCGATTCGGACAGCGTCAGGTTCATCAGCCGCGTGTTCACGCTGCTGGTGATGTCGCGCCCGTCCAGGACGATTTCGTACTGGGGCTTGGCGTGCAAGTATTCCTGCGTGGCCATCAGATCCACCATTCCCAGAAGTCGTCATCGGGCCAGGGGTCGACGCCGCCGCCGCCTTCGGCCAGGTGATCGTCCACGCGGGCCAGCTTGAGATCGAACTCGATGCGGCGCGGCTTGCCGCCCGGTGTGTAGTGCGTGCCGGTCTGCTGGAGGCTCTCGATGACCCAGGCGCCCAGGATGCTTTCGCCGCCCACCAGGGCCCATGCCTTGCCCTGGTCGGCCATTTCGCGCAGGTCGTCCAGCGACTTGGCCGTGCCCCGGAACTCGGGTGCGAGCACGCCGGTCAGGCCCAGCGTTTCATCGCCTGGGCCCAGTGACTGGCGGGCGGGGCGCGCGCCCACGCGGCTGTTGCTCGGGTGGCGCCAGGTGCTGCTGCGCACCAGCTTGTCGAATGCCAGTGTGTCGATGCCAAAGGCAAACTGGCCCAGTGTGATCAGCATGCTCATGCTCCTCAGTCGATGTCCGACAGCTGCGACAGCACGCTGGAGCGCTTGGCCATGTCGCGGCGGTCCAGCTCGGCGGCCACGGCGCGGGCAATGGCCTGCGCGTCCTGGCCGGGCGCGGCGTTGACGGTTATGTGGATGGTGGCGCCGGCCACCGGGGCCGGTGCCGGCGCGGGTGCAGCGGCGCTGGCCAGCGGCGGGCGGCTGTCGATGCGCACGGCGCCCGTGTCGGCCAGGGCCGGCATGGCGCCCGTGGCCAGCGTGGCCGCCGTGGCTGCGGCCGCAACACCCTGGCGCAGTGCGCCGGCGCGGCCCTGGTCGGGTGCTGACGCATCGCCGGATTTGAACCACGAGCCCACCGACGAGGCCAGGCCGCTGATGCCCTTGCCCGCCAGGTCAGAGACCACGCCGAACAACCCGCCCGTAGCGCCATCCAGACCGGCCTTGCCGGCCTCCAGCAGCGTGCCGCCGACGCCCTTCCAGTCGCCGGCCTTGAAGGCGGTGGACAGGCCGTCCCAGTTCTGCATGATCGAGCCGCCCGCGCCCATCAGGCCGCCTGCGAGCCGGCCCATGGGTGTCATGCGCACCAGGCCCATCAGCGATGCGGCTGCGCCACCCAGACTGCCGCCCAGGCCACCGCCGACGGCACCCAGGCCGGCGCCCAGCAGGCCCATGACGGCGCCCGCTCGGCCCTTGCCTGCACCTGTAACTGCGCCTGCACCGCCGCCGAAGATGCGGCCTGCAGCGCGGCCCGCGCCGGCCAGTGCGGTGCCTATGCTGCCCATGGCAGCGCCGCGGCCCATCATGGCCAGCGACAGGACCACAGCGCCCAGCCCGCGCCTGAGCACGCCCGCAGCGTTGCTGGCCATGCGCAAGCCTCCCGACAGCAGACCCATGGCTCCGCCACCGCCGCTCATCATGGACAGGGACAGGACCACGGCGCCCACGCCGCGCCGGAGCACGCCCACGGCGTTGCTGGCCATGCGCATGCCGCCGGCCAACAGGCCCATGGCACTGCCGCCACCGCTCATCATGCCAAGCGACAGGACCACGGCCGCCAGGCCGCGCCTGAGCACACCCAAGGCACCGCTGCCTGCGCCCATGGCCGCACCCAGCAGGCCGAACACGGTGCGCGTGAGCAGCAGCGGCGCCAGCAGGCCGAACAGCACGCTGCTCACCACGCCGACGCCTGCGACCAGCAGGCCCAGCACGGCCACGATGCGCAGCGTCCACTGCACGATCTGGGGATGCTCCTTGACCCAGGCACGCATGCCTTCGGTCATCTCGCGCAGCGTGCCCAGCACGGCCTTGAGGTCGGACTCGATGGTCGAGCCCATGTCGCTCAACAGGCCGTTGTAGCTGTCCTTGACGGACTCGTATTGGGCCGAGACCGAGTCCTTCAGGATGGCCACGCGCCCATCCAGATCCGCCTGTGACTTGAGCTGGGAGGCGATCTGCTGGTAGCCGCCCGGGCCCTGCTGGAGCAGCGCCTCCAAGGCCTTGCGCGTCTGCGCATCGCCGCCGGCCAGCTTGTCCAGCGCAGCGGCGCGCAGCTTGTCGCTGCCCAGGCTCTGCAGCTTTTGCAGCTGGGCCATCATCTGCTCGGTGCCGCCGAACTGGCCGCTGGCGTCCTTGAAGTCCAGCGACACGCCCTGGCCCGCGAGCATCTTGTTGACCTGGCCTAGTTTGGCCGGGTCCATGGAGTTCTTGACCAGGTTGCCGACGGCCTTGCCCGCGGCCTCGCCGCTGATGCTGGCGTCGTTGAGCATGAGCAGCAGCGGCGCGAACATCTGTCCCGACCTTGCGCCCTGCTGCCCCAGCTGCGGCAGGGCCTTGCCGATGGCATCCAGGCCCTTGACCATGCCTGTCGGGTCCAGTCCCAGGTGGGAGGTGCGCTGCACCGTGTCGGCCAGTGCGGCCATGTCGCCCGCGCTTGCGCGGGTGGCCTGCTGCAGCTGCGCCGCGAACTCGCCGGCCTCCTTGGCGGGCATGTTCAGCACCGCGCCCAGGTTGGCCGCCTGCTGTGCCACGCCGCCCAGCACATCCTGCGAGGACACACCCTGGCGCTGCAGCTGGTTCATCATCGCGATGTAGTCGGCCGTGCTGCCGGGCATGTCGGTGCCCAGGCTCTTGGCCAAGTCCAGCACCTGCTGGTAATCGGCGCCCGGCTTGCCGTTGCTGCCCGCCATGGTGGCGCGCAGCTGCGCGGCGGCCTGGTCGTCGGTCATGAAGGCCTGGCTCACGGCGCGCACGGGCGCCAGCATCTTGCCGCCCGTCTCGCGCAGCGCTTGGCCGCGATCGGCCAGGGTCTTGCTCTGCTCGCGCAGGGCGTCGATTCTCTCCAGCCGCTGGGCGGCCGGTGCCACCACCTTGCGCTGCTTTTCCATCTGGGCCGTGGTGGCGCGGATGTCGTTGTGCAGCTTGCGCTCGTGCGCCGACAGGTTGCCCGTGTCCACGCCCGCGCCGCGCAGGCCTTCGCGCATGTCCATCAGGCGCGATCGCTGCGTGGCGCGCAGCAGCGCCAGGCGCTCTTCCTCGACCTGGGCCGAACGCAGCGCGCGCAGCATGGCGCGCGAGGGCTGCTCGCCCGCGCCCGATTCCAGCCGCAGCTGGGCCATCTGCTGGCGCGCGCCGCGCAGCCGTGCCGTGGTGTCTGCCAGGCCGCTGCGCAGCGCGCGGTAGTCGCCCAGCTGGGTTTGCTGCTGCTGCAGCTTCTTCAACTGGTCGACCGTTTCCTTGAGTTCCCTGGCCGTGTTGCTGCTGGTTCTGCCCAGCAGCGCCAGGGGCTGGTGCACGCGCTCGGCCTGCTTGAGCACCTCGTCCAGGCGCAGGGTGTCAACGGCCATGGAGGGCTCCCTGGCCGGTGCGGTGTTGGCGTTGGGTGGAGGTCATGGGCAAGGGGCGTGCAAGAGAGGGGCGAGAGGCGGGCGATGGAGTGGAGGTGGTGCTCAGTACTGGCTCAGTCCTGGCTTTCATAGCGCTCGCGCGCCCGTTCATGCCATTGGCCGAGTTCGGCCAGCGACATGTCCTCCATGTCCGCCGGCCGCCAGTGGAAGACCATGGCCAGGTCGGCCATGGCGTCCTCTACGCGCTCGGGAATTGCTCCCTCTGCGCCTTCGGCACCAAAAAAGAGGCCACCTCCGTACCCAGGGTCACCAGGTCGGCGGGGTCCAGCTGCAGCACCTCGGCCTTGTGCAGCATGGGCTCGGTCACGCGCGGCAGCAGGGTCTGCAGCGCGGTCACGTTCATGTGCAGCAGCTCGACCAGCGACAGGCCGCGCAGCGCGCCGGCATTGGGGCGGCGCACCAGCACCCGGGCCAGGTCGCCGCCGGGGCGCTTGAGCGGCACGTCGAGCGTGATCTCGCGCGCATCGCCCGATGCGAGGGCGGCCGCATTGGCGGCAGCCTGGTTCTGGAGGTCTTCCTGGGGCTTGGTGGTGTCCATGGTGTGTCAGCGTTCGGGTGAAGAAAAGAGGAGGACCGGGCCAACTGGCCCGGTGGGGCCCGGTGAGGTCAGGTCAGGTGAGCCAGGCTCAGATGCCCAGCGCGGCGCGGACCTGCGCGAGGCGGTCGATGCCGTTGACGACTTCGACGAAGTTGACCGGATCGATCTCGATCAGCACCTGGCCGTTGATGGACAGGCGGTAGTAGCTGACGGCCAGCTTGTACTTGATCTCGGTCTTGTCGCCGGCCTTGGCCTTGCCGGGGTCGAACTCCGAGAAGCGGCCACGCATGACCACTTCCAGCGAGTCCACGCCTTCGCTGTCATCGCCCTGCAGGGCGCCGGCGAAGCGCAGCAGCACGCCGTCGTGGCGCAGCGTGCCCCAGGTGGAGATCAACTCCTTCATGTAGCCGGCAGCGGTCAGGTCGGCCTCGATGGCCTCCATGCCGAAGTCCAGGCTGACCTCGCCGTTCATGCCGCCGGCGCGGTACTTCTCCATCTTGCGGGTGAGCTTGGGCAAGCCCACTTCGGGCATGTCGCCGATGTACGAGTTGCCATCCACGAAGGTGGCGAAATTCTTGAGAGAGCGGGGCAGTCCCATGGTGCTTTTCTCCTGTGTATCCGGTGTGTTCGGTGTATTGGGTGTGTCGGGTGCGGCCGCCGCTTACTGGCCGGTGCCCACGCGCAGGGCGAAGTCGGCGAAGTAGCGATCGGTGATGCGCTGGCGAAAGCCCAGGTCCTCCAGCGGAGGCACGGGCGTGTAGTCGTAGTCCAGCACCAGCTTGCCGGCCTTGAGCGTGGCGGTCTCGTTGACCGTTTCGTCGTACCAGGCCTTGCCGTCCAGGATGTAGCCCAGGGCCTTCAACTCGCGGAACTTGGTGTTGATGCCTTCCAGGATGTCCTTGACCAGGCTGGGGTGCATGGGCTTGTCCACGGCCCAGAAATGCGCCTCGGCCATGGTGTCGGCCAGCACCTGCGCGGTGCGCACGCTGGACTCGAAGCGGAACAGCTCGCTGTCCGTGCAGGTGCGCGAGCCCCAGAAGCGGTGGCCCTGGCTCTGGATCAGCGTGGTGATGCCGGCCTGGTTGAGGATGCCGGCCTCGGTATCGGGGCTTTGCAGGTCCCAGTGCACATCGCGCGAGATGCCCAGCACGCCGGACAACGGCACGTTGGACAGCGTCTTGTGCCAGCCCTGCTCCTGGTCGATGCGCGCGCGCAGGCCCAGGGCGTAGGCCACGGGCGAGGCGTCCTGCACGGCGGCGGTGGACAGGTCGAGTGCCTTGAAGCCGGGCCACAGCAGCATCAGTTCGCGCTGGCCGAAGTGCTCGCGGTAGGCCTGGGCCTCGGCCACATCGTTGCCGATGGCCGCCGCATACGCAAAGCCGCGCAGCTTGATGGCCACGGACGCCAGCGCGTCGGTCACGGCCTGGCTGTCCAGGCCCGGCGCGCCCAGGATGCGCGGCTTGACGCCGAGCTGGGCCTGGGCCGCCAGCAGCGCTTGCAGGCCCGTGTACTGGTTGCCGGCGGTGGTGCCGATGACCTTGGCGTCCTGGTCGGTGCGGCGTTCGGCCTCGGTGGCGCCTTCGCCATCGGCCACGCGCACGACGACCAGCACCGGGCGGCACTGCTCCTTGATGGCGTTCAGCGCCAGGGCCAGCGTGCCCTTGGTGCCGGCCTTGCCGATGGCCGCATCGACCTTGGTGACCAGCACCGGACGGTTCAGCGGGAAAGTGGCCGCATCGGCGTCGCTGGCAGTGGCCACGAGGCCGATCACGGCCGTGGACACAATGCGGATGGAATTGATGCCTTCGCTCACTTCCGTGACGCGAATGCCATGATGGAACGGGGCTGTCGCCATGGTGTTCTCCGGGTTGGGGGGTGGTTGGGCCGTGGGGCTGTCGTCAGAAAGGGGTGGTCACGGCTGTTCGTGGGCTTGTACGGGGCCGTCCAGGATTTCCTGGGCACGCCCCGCGGCGATGAGTCCGAAGGCCTCGAACTGGCGCAGGCTGTCGGCCAGTTCGGGGTCGTCAAGATCGAGTTGCCGCGCCTGCTCGATGTCCTTGAGCAGTGAGCGCAGCGTGGCCGCGTTGAGCCGGTCGGCCTCGCCCGCCTCGGCGCGGTCCACCACGGCCCACTCCAGCGCCGTGCGCTCGACCACGGTGAAGCGGCGGCGCAGGGCGTGGGGGGTGATGTGGCGGGGGGCGGATTCGTTGGACGCTGCCTGTTCGTCAGGCAAGGCCTGCGCCACGTCTTCCCAGTGCGTGCCGGTCCAGCGGCGGCCGAGCACCGAGGTGTCGTAGCGGGGCAGGGGGAGCAGGTCGGGAGCGTCGAGCTCGGCGTGCGTCTCGGTGATGGCGAAGGCCACGCCGGCGGGGGTGAGCTGGGCGTAGTGGTGGGGCATTACTTGAACTCCACCACCTGGATGTCCATCTCTGGGAGGGGGACGTACCCCCCGCTGTATCCAGCGCTATAGCAGCGCAATGTCGTGGGATTGATGATTTCACAATCGAACCTGCCATAGAGGGTTGAGCCCACGTAAACTCCTCGAATCAAAATAAGAGTCTTTTGTGGATTGATCGCTGTGATAGTCGCGTCTGAGTAAGCTCCTTCATAGTTGTAGGCAGGTCTGAGCCTTATTCTCTGGACACTCTTGATCGCACTCCCGTTGCTGATTTGCCCTGACAGTCCTGCAATCTCGTTGCGCGCGGATATCAAAGCATTGCTAAGCGCGGCAATCTCCGCCCGCGTCTTCACCAGATCGGCACTGATGACGGCATCCAGGCTCATGCAGGCACCTTTGCGCAAGCTGCGGTGTTGATGGAATCGACAGTGATGGTCTGTGTCATGCTGAAGTTCATGCAGCCAAGGCGGCCTGTTGTCCTGGCCGGGCACAGCGCCTGCAGCCTGCAAGGCCGCTGGCGTTGTGCCCGGGTTGCATTGATGTTCTCGCGGCGGGGGCTTGGGCACCAGCGACCTTGGCTGTGCCGGAGGGCTGCACAGAGGCTTGGTTTGGCGTGTCTGTCGTTTGGGTCGGGCATGGCAAAGCTCCGGTCGCAACGGCGCCGGAGCTAAGTGGATGGCAAGGAGCGAGCGTTACGAAACGGGAGTGCCCAGGTTTTTGCCTCGCTCGTTCAGCGTTTGGTTCAGTACTCTTCGATACGGATGTAACCCCCGGTCCCTGGGCTGAAGCCGCCAGGGCCGTATGAGCCTCCCCCACCTGCGCCGTATCCCGTTGCATAGCCCAACGGTATCGAGCCGTAGAGGCCGTAGCACTGGCCTCCGATGCCCATGGTCGAATTGCCGCCTTTGGCGAACGAGCCCGCTTCTCCCGTTTCAACGCCACCAGTCCCGACTTGAGGGGGTGGGGTGTAGCTGCGATCAGAAGACCCGCCGGCTCCGCCACTGACCGCGAGCGCGCCAAGTACAGTCCTTCCGCCTTGGGCTCCTGATGTGCCGCCACCTGCGCCCACTTGGTAGGCAGCTGTGGCGGTCAGGGCCATCCGCAAACGCAGTTCGTAGCCCGCAGATCCGCCTCCATTTTGGATGTGCTGCGAACCGGAGAGATATCCGGCTCCACCTGCACCGCCTGCGCCCACTAAGGTGATGTACTGATGCGTGCTTTCCGGCAGGAACGTGTGCGTCCCCGCCCCCGACGTGTACTCCGTCACTCTCAACGGCTTGCGCGAAGAAGCTTGAGCGGTATTCAAACTCGCCAGCGCGCTCTCGATCTGCGCCAGCTTCGTCGTCAGCGCAGTCGTCTGCGACTGCACCGTGTTGACCTGACCCTGCAGCGCCTTGACGCCTGCATTCGTGATGGGATCGAAACTCATCCCTGTACCTCCGTGGCATTGACCGCCGACACGCGCCCTGCGGCTAATTCGTCGGGTTCGGTTATGGGCGTGTTTATGGGCGCAGGCGCTTGATCTTCGGTGGAGATCTGCCAGCCTGTGCCTGTTCTGACGGAGCCGATCGCGCAGTCGCCTGCCACTGGCTCGATGCTGTCCCACAGTGATGGCTGGCGCGTCTGCAACTCGGCGATGAATTCCTCGTCCGCAACGATGATGTTGTGCACGCGGTCGGCCTTGATCAGTGCGAAATGCAGGTCCTGCTTACTCATTCGTACCACCAGACGCGTACAAAGCCGCTTCCGCCATTGCCGCCATCGGCATGCTGACCGATCCCGGACGAACCGCCGCCTCCTCCGCCTCCGCCAGAGTTGGGGGCTGCGTGGCCTCCCCGTGTCGCGCTGCCGGCGACGCCCGTGCCTCCGGCGCCTCCACCGCTGTAGCCGGGATCTCCGGGCACGACGTTTCCGTAGTCCCCGGTCGAGCTATTGCCCATAGCCAGTCCGCCGATCACACCATCGGCGCCCGGCTGGGTAGCATTGCCTGTTCCCGAGCTGCCGAATCCTCCTGCGCCGCCGGGGCCACCATATCCACTGACGCCGAAAGAGCGGCCGGCAGCCGAGCCGCGCGGGGACGGGTCGCCGACACCTGTGGGGCTTTTGAACTGACGCCCGCCCATGGCCAGCAGGTTTCCGAACGAGGTGTCTCCACCATTGGCGGCCTGGCTCAGATAGGCTGCAGTCTGTCCGCTTCCGCCTGCGCCGATGACTACGCTGGTAGGGCCGCCGACACCGCCAATCTCGAAGCGCACCGCTCCACCGGCGCCTCCGCTGTTGCCGTTGTATCCCCCACGGGCTCCACCTTGCCCGCCGCCAACGGCCAGTATGAATACTTGGCCGCCGTTGGCCAGCAGCTTGGCTGAAGGGTAGAAGTAGCCGCTGCTCCGGAACTCTGTGAACTTGAGCTTGCCGGACATGGCGGCCAGTACTTCGGCCTTGTGTCCCGCGGCTTCATTGCGGCCGGAGTCCACCTTCTGAGCGGCCTGCTGCACGCTGTCGGCCAGCCGGCGCAACTCGGCGTAGTTGACTGCGTCGAAACTCATCCCTGTACCTCCGTGGCATTGACCCCCGACACCCGCCCCGTGGCGGCGTCGTAGGCATAGGTTTCCGTACGCACGCGCCCGCGGTAGCTGGTCTGCTGCTGCGAGACGCGGCCGGCGCCGTCGTAGCTGACGGCGGTGGTGGCGCTGAAGCCGTTGACGCTGCGCGTGATGCTGCTGATGCGGCCTTGGGCGTCGTAGCCGAAGCTTTCGCTGGTGGCGCCGTTGGCCGGGCCCAGCGCGATGTGCTCGGGGTTGAGCTTGACGTTGACGCCGGCCACGCCGTTGACGCTGGCCACCTTGCCGGTGCTCAGGGCCTGGGTCGCGGTCTCCAGCTGCTCTATGCGGCGGGCCACGATGTCCATGGCGTCCTGCACGCCCTGGGAGCTGGCCTTGGTGTCGATGAGCTGGCGCGCTGCGGTCAGCGCCTGGTCCACGTCCTGCACGGCCTGGCGCAGGCGCAGCACGTCGTCTTCCAGACGGTTGTCGGGGTGGGGCAGGGGCCAGCCCTGCGCTGTCTTGTCGTCGTGCAATGTCATATCACGATGGCTCGCAGGTTGGTGACCTGGGGACGGGCGCCGTGGCTGCCCGTGAGGACCAGGCGGACACGTAGGCGCTCGGCGCTGATGCCGGTAAGGCGGTAGCTCAGCTCCAGCACGCCTGCGGTCTGGGGGCTGGTGCTCAGGTAGGGCACGTTGGTCCAGGCGCTGCTGCCTTCGGCCTGCATCTGCACGGCCAGGGCGCTGCCGGCGGGCAGCACAGCCTCGGCCACGACGTTGAGCGTGACGTTGGTGCCGGCGTTGATGGCGGGGCTGATGTAGTCGCCCGTGGCCTGCAGGCTGCCGGCCACCAGCTGCATGCCCGGCAGCAGGTGGGCTGCGTGGTTGGTGTTGCCAGAGAGCTTGGCGCGCACGGCCACGTTGCCGCTGTAGCGGCTGGCCAGCTGCACGGCCTGGCCGGGCGCGGCCTCCAGCGTGCTGCCGTCTTCCAGCTGCATGGCGAAGACCAGTTGTGCGTCGGCTGCGGGCAGCATGGCGCCGGCCTGGACCATGAGGTCGGTGGCGTCCTGTACGGCGATGCTGCCCAGCTCGATGGTGCGCGTGGTGGCCGTGTGTTCGGCCGCCAGCAGTTCGAAGGTCATGTCGCGTGTCTGGTGGGGTGTCCAGGTGCTGGCATTGCTGCTGGACAGCAGCACGCCCACGCTGTAGGGCTGGCTGGTGACCCACTGCGCGCGCGCCGCGTCCCAGCCGCCCAGCTCGGCCACGGCCAGGGCGGTGGTGGCGTCGTTGGTCAGCACGACGATGGCGTATTCCACGCCCGACTCCAGCAGCACCGGCGCCCATTGCGCCTGCGTGGGTTTGGTCGCGGCGATGTCGGCGCTGATCTGGGCCGGCTTGAGCACGCATTCGGCCAGGATGCTGCGCGAAGGCACGCCGCTGGTGACTTCACGCAGTTGCACCTGCACATCCTTGTCGCCCGCCGCGGCGAACCACAGGCGCGTGCCGCAGATCTCGCGCGTGGTGCCCAGGGTGAAGGTCTGCGCCAGCGGGTCGTAGAGCTGGACCGTGATCTTGGCCACGCTGCGCTCGAGCAACTGGCCCTGGCCCGTGAAGACGGCCTCGGCATGGCTGCCGGCGCGTCCCGTGAAGTGCACGCTCTTGGTGCCCGAGGGCACGCCCGCCGGGATCTTGAACGTGCCTTTGAGTCCCTGTGCCGTGGCCACGAGCGTGCCGCCGGTCAGGGGCTGGGGCGTGACGGGAATGCCGTCGAAGATCAGCTCGGTGAGGGTTTCGCCCACCGGAAAATCCAGCCAGAACTGCACATCGATCTGGCGCAGCTTCTCCAGTGCCTTGGTGGATTCGGACAGCAGCTTTTCGGTTTCCGAAGGACGCGCCTGGCTAGGCGTCAGGCGCAGGATGATGGGGTTGGCCCATTGGGTCTGCACATCGGTCCAGTAGTCCACGGCGGGCGTCAGGGTGGCTGCGCTGGGCAGCACATCGAAGGCGCCATAGGGATTGACCAGCATGGAGCCGGTTCGGCCCAACTGGTCGAGCACGACCACAGGCTGGTAGGGCGTGGTCTGGGGCGAGGTGATATCGGTGCCGATCTGGTGCAGCTTGGCGTTCATGGGCAGCTGCAGCTGTCCGCCCAGGATATGGGCGCTCTGGCTGCGCCCCGCATCGCGCAGGCCGTTGTCCAGCATCGGATCCGCAAACAACCCCTTCTTGACCCCGCTGTGCCGCCCCGACACGTCCACCGACAGCCGCAGCTCGGCCAGGTCGGCGTAGATGGTCTGGATGTGGTCCTGGTAGGCCCTGAGGGTCTGCATGGGCACGACGCGCACGGCGTCCTGGTCCACGCGGCGGTTGCTGTCCCAGCTTTGGTAGACCGAGGCCAGGGCCAGGGTGCCGCTGGGTGCTGCCGGCACCTTGGGCGACCAGGCGGCGGGCACGCCGGGCACCCATTGCAGTTGGCCTTCGCTGTTGAGCACCAGGCGGTCGTAGCGGCGCAGCGCGTAGTGGTAGCTGACCAGCACCAGGGTGTCCTTGAGCGCGCCTTCCACGGTGAAGCCCGTGGAGTCCACAGCTGTGGGCGTGGCGTTGAGCATGTATTGGTAGGTGACCTGGTAGGTGCTGCCGGGAACGGGCTCGGCGCCCGAGGGGCTCCAGTCGATCTGGCCGCCGACCAGCTTCCAGTCCGTGCCCTGCACGTAGGTGGTGCCGGCCTGGACCACGCTGTCCACGGCCAGCACGGCGTTGTCGGGCAGCGGGTCGGCCGCGCCCGTGAAGCCGCCATGCGTGAGCGTGACGGTCTTGCGCGCCTGCACGCGCACCTGGGGCGTGCCGACAGCGGGCTGGCGGTCGAAGCGGATGCGCTGGGCGGCCGTGCCGGCCGAGGTGTGGGGCTCGCTGTCCACGAAGAACAGGTCGGGCTTGGCCTCGTAGACCAGGCGGCGGCTGGCACCCAGTTCCAGCGGATGGCCGTTGACGCGGGCGGCGCCCTCGCGCACGGTGTAGACCTGCTGGCCGGTGGCCAGGTCCTCGCCCATGATCACGTCCAGGCCGCGCACGACGTAGGTGCCGCCCGCGCTGTCGCGGTCATAGCGGGCCAGGGCCTGGGTGACGGCGTCGATGTTGGGCGGCGGCTCCTTGGGCATGACGGAGCCGTCGATGATGGTCCACACGGGATAGAAGGTGCCGGCCGTGCCGTCGCCCTGCGCGCCCCAGACCAGGGTGACGCGCTCGCGCAGCGCACCGGGCTCGCCATAGCCGCGCGTGCCGGCGGCGGGGTTGAGCAGTTCGGGGTCCTGCAGCTCGGTGACGGTGTCGGTCTGCAGGTAGGCGCCCACGTAGACCGTGCCCACGGTGGCCACGGTGAGCGTGCCCGGCGTGATGCCGCGCACGGCGCCGGCCACGTAGAGCGCGCCGGCCTCGATGGTGGTGGCACCCGTGTCGGCGGAGGTGATGCATTGGCAGCCGCGGACGATGTCGCCCTCCTTGAACAGCACATCGGTGATGCCGCGCAGGCGGTGCTGCTGCATGCTCTGCAGCTCGTTGAGTTCGGCCGATTGCAGCACGCGGTCGGCCGCGAACTGCAGCCTGTCGTAGCGCTTGCCGGCGTCGAAGCGGTCGTAGATCTTGGTCTGGCTCATGGGGTGCCGTTCAGAAGGGGAGGATGATTTCTTCGACCTGGCGCACGCTGCCGCTGCGCAGGATCCGGGGGCGACGCTCCAGCGTGTACAGCTCGCCCTTGCCGGTCAGCTGGCTGGCCAGCACCCAGCGCTGGCCGGGCGGCACGTCCGTGGCGACCTGGGTGCCGAAGAACACGCCCATCTCGCGCACGTCCTCGCCCTTGGCGTCGTCGAAGCCGAAGGCCGCGCGCAGGTAGACGAAGGTGGTGGGTGTGTCGCTGACGCTGTAGCGCGCGCCGCTGGGCAGCTCGATCTCGCCGTTGTCGTCGGGCCGCGCAAAGCGCACCTCGGTGACCAGGCGGCGGCCGATTTCGTCGACCAGGGCGTTGGCGGTGATGGGTTCGGGCTCGGGCGCGGCGTCCCAGGCGGGCAGGCCGCGGCCCCAGGCGATGTGGATGGTCTGGGCGGCGACGGCCTTGGCGAGGGCGATGCGGCCCGCTTGCTGCAGAACTGCCATGTTCAGGGTTCCTCGGGTTCTTCGGTGGTGGTGGTGCGGGTTTCGAAGGATCGGCGCCAGGGCGTGCTGTCCCAGCGTCCGGTCCAGGTACGGGTGTTGTCGTGCGGGCGCTCGGTGCTGGCCCAGGGGTGCAGGCTGGCCAGGGCCAGCGGAGCGGGCGCCGTCCAGGCGCTGTGGGTGGCCATGGCCTGGGCTGGGATGGGCCGCAGCGGCGCGTAGTAGGCGGGCTCGCCCGTGGTGGTGGCGTTGACTTCGGTGATGCCCAGGCTGGCGTCGATCAGGATCTCGCTGTCCAGCGTCCAGGCATCGAGCAGCATGCGGTCGGCATAGGTGGCGATGGTGGTGACGCGGAACAGCTGGGCCGTGAGCACGCCGTCCGAAGGCGGTGCCTCGGTGCCGGTGCGGCGGGGCAGGCCCTGGCTGAGCTTGACGGGTTCGCCATACGGCGACACATCGATCCAGGTGCCGCTGTCGTTGTCCAGCATGCCGGCGTCCAGGCCCGGGCCGTGGTCCAGCCGCAGCGGGCGCAGGTCGTGGCCGTGGAAGACGCGGTAAAAGCGCACGTGCGCCGGCAGGCTGGCGCGTACCACATGGGCCACGCTGGCCAGCTCTGCGTCGCCGATGATGCGGCCCAGGTCCAGGTGCAGCCAGGCACCATCCTCGTCGAGCTGCGCGCCGTCATAGCCCAGCCAGCCCAGCGCACGCTGCATGGACGCGGCCGTGCCGCGCTCGCGCAGCCAGGGCAGGCCGTTGGCGATGAGTGCGGGCACGTCGTCGAAGTAGCGGTCGAACTGGGCAATGCCCCATTCGGCCGCCAGCCAGGGCAGAAAGGCCGCAGGCTCGCCCTGGGCCGGCGCGGGAAAGGCGCCGGCCAGGCCGTCCCAATTCGGGACGACCTGGTCCACGGCCTTCTCCAGCGCCGTGGCGTTGGGCGGCAGCACGTGGCGGCGGGGCGCCGTCGGGACGATGGCGGCGGTGCTCATGCCTGCAGGCCCTCGTCCACCAGCTGCACTCGGCCCAGCACCGGGTATTCGTCGGCGGCCAGCGGCGTGAGCTCGGCCGGGGCCTGGGCGTCGGGGTAGGTGACGCGGGCAATGCCGTCCACATGCAGGCGCGTGGTGATCCACGAGCGCGGCACATCGCGGCCCAGCAGCGCGTAGGCTGCAATCTGGGCGGCCAGGCCGGCCTGCAGGCGCGCCACGATGTCCACGGGCGCACCGGGCTCGCGCAGCAGGTGTGCCGTGATGTCGATGGGGTGCGGGCGCGCCAGCGATACCGACACGGGCACGCCCAGCGGCCGTGCGCCTGGCGCATTGAGGGCCGACAGCACGATGGCCAGCGTCTCTTCGGCCTGTGCGGGCTCGACCAGCCACAGCTGCACGCTCACGCGGCCGGGCTGGGGTTGTGTGGCAATGGCGCTGTGCACATTGGCGCTGGCCGTCATGGCCAGGTGCTCGTAGTGCTCGGCCGTGCCGCTGCCGGCCAGCGCGCGCACGCGCAGCAGGATGCGCTGGCGGTAGCGTTCGTCGCTTTCCCCGGGCAGTCGGGCCACGTCATAGAAGGCGCCCTTGTGGTCCAGGTCCGAGCCCTGGGCGAACGCAATCAAATGCGCACGCGCCACATCATTGACGCGCGCCCGGTACAGCAGCTCGCGGTAGGCGTGCGCCTCCAGCAGCTTGTTGAGCGGCTCGCTCTCCAGCGCCAGGACCTCGGCGGCCTCGGGGTGGCGCGCCAGCAGATCGGCGCGGTGGGCGTCGAGGATGCGCTCGAAATCCAGCGTCTCGACGACGCCGGGCGGCGGCAGGGCATCCAGTGCAGGGGTCATGTCTTGCTTCATGAAAGGGTGCGGGCAATAGGCATCTGCAGGCTCAGCGGTGCCGGGCGGCGCGTGTTGTTGAAGGTGCCGATCAGCGTCAGGTCGGCGCGCGCGGGTGTGGCCGGATCGCGCTCGATCACGATGCGTGTCAGGCGGATGCGGGGCTCCCAGCGCATCAGCGCGCTGGCCACGGCGGCGCGCAGGCGTGCCTGGGTGGCGTTGTTGTCGGGCTGGTCCAGCAGCGCCGGGACCAGCGATCCATAGTCGCGGCGCATCACGCGCGAGCCGATGGGCGTGGACAGGATGTCGGCCACGCTCTGGCGCAGATGCTCCATGCCCTCGATGCGGCGGCCTGTGTGGCGGTTCATAGCGGCCCCTGCGTGACGGCGTCGCCTGCTCTGACGCCGCCGTGTCGGTGGCGCAGCAGGCTGATGGGGCCGGTGGTCACATCGGGCGCGCCGGCCAGGCCCTGCGCATTGACGGTGGCCGAACCGCCGCTGGCCTGCAGGCTGATGCCTTGCTCGTCGATGCTGATCACCGAGTTGCCCACGCGCAGCGTGATGCCGTGGGCCACGTTGATGTTGAGACGGCCCGTGGTGCTGTCGTGCTCCATGAAATCGGTGGGGCTCCACTGCGTGTGGCACACCCCTTCGCGGTCGCTGGGCTGGGCTGCGGCGCTGCTGTAGATGCCGGTCAGCGCCACGGCGCCCAGCAGGTCGCCGCCGGGCGACAGCAGCAGGCATTGCTCGCCCACGGCCGGTGGCCACCAGACGCTGGCGTTCTCGCCCGCGGCGCGCATGGCCAGCCAGGGAATCCAGTTGGTGGTCAGGTTGCCGGTCTTGACGCGGCAGCGCGCAGGGCGCGCATGGCGGACTGCGGCGATGGTGCCCGTGCGGATCAGCCCTTCCAGGCGGCGGATGATCTCGTACGGGCTCTCGGTTTGTGCAACGGGCGAATCCATGGCGTTCATGGTGCCGGCCGGGCCCTTGCGTGTCGCCGTGTGCCGGGCGTGGCGCACGCTGCCACATGCGGCCCGACATGCAGCCCGGCATGGAGCAGGGCCACGCCTCAGCGCGGGTCGTAGTTCCACTCGGCCACCTTCTCGCCGAACAGGAACAGCTCCCACAACTGGCGCTGCGCAATGTCGAGCTGGCCTGGCGGCTCGGGCTTGTAGATCAGGTCGAAGGCGCCGGGGTTGCCCTCGCGCGGGCGCGCCAGTACGGCCTCCACCAGGTCGATCTCGATGGCGAGCTGCTGCGGCTGCGAGGCGGCTGCAGGGTCCGTGGAAGGAGGCGCAATGTCGAAGCGGATCGCCTGCTCGCGCCTTTCGGCATGGTCGAACAGGTCGGGCTGGTGGCGCCGCGCCCAGACCAGCAGCGGCACGGTCACGGCATCGATGCTGCCGGTGAAGTCCGCAATCACCAGGCTCAGCGTGTAGCGGTATTCCCAGGAAAGGGACGGCGTGCCCGTGTTGACCACACGGCCCCTCTGGATGGTGAAACGGATGTTCCGCGGCGACTGTTGCAGCTGGGGCAGGGCAGCGACGAGCGCGTCGCGCAGGCTAGCGGGCTTGAGCATGGCGTGGGTCCTGGGTCATGGTGCTGGTCAGGGCGCTGGTCAGGGCGAGCCCGGCGTCGTAGGCGCGCTCGCAGGCGCTGCCTCGGTGGCGGGCGTCGTCAGCAATGCGCGCCAGCGCTCCCGCTCGCTCGTCAGCGCGGCGCTGCAGCTCGGCGAGCAGATCGAGGGCTGCGGTGTCTGGCGCGCACTGTCCGGCAGCGGCGCGAGCCTGGGCGGCGGCACGGTGGGCGGTGATGTAGTCGGCGAGGTCGCCGCGCAGCCGGCCAGCAGCAGCGCGGGCAGCATCGGCATCCGCCGCAGCGCGCGCCAGGGCCAGGTCCGTGTCGCGTGCAAGAAAGTCGAGGCGTTCACGGTAGGCTCCTTCCCGTTGTCGATAGCGTTCGGATGCGTGCAGCGCGGCGGTGGCAGCGGCCTGGCGGTCGGTCGCCAGATCCGTGCGTGCCTGCGCCGCATCGCGCTCGGCACCCAGCCGCGCCAGCGACTGCCAGACCAGCAGCGCCGCCAGCAGCAGGGCCAGCAGCTGCCAGGCATGGGTTTGCAGGCGGTCCATCAAGGCTGGGCCTCCATGCAGGCCGCGTGGCGCGCCTGCTGGCGTGTCCACACGCCGCGGCATACCTTGTTGCCGGGTGCCGAGCAGTCAAAGCGCCAGCGCGCGGGCCGGCCTGCGCCATCCCATCGATAGGCGCTGAAGCCCTGCAAAGGCTGGGTGCTGGTCATGAATCGCCAGGACAGGTAGGACTGGCAGGCGCCGGCGTAGTCGCCGGCCCGTGTCCTGGCCAGCATCGAGGAGCCGCGCCAGGCCCCGCAGCCGTATTGGCCTGCGAAGTCCACCGCCTGGGCGAACTCGGCCGGGTGCACTCGCGTGTCACCCAGCGAATCGCGCACGCAGGCGCCGTACTGCTGCTCCAGCAGGTTGATGGCCAGCTCGCGCGCCCGTTCGCGGGTGATGGGCGGGTCGGCCAGGGTCACGCGTGTGCCGTCCTCGTAGCGCGTGGCGCCGTGGCCGATGGTGGGCACATCGCCGCGAACCGGGATGATCGGATCTGCGCTGAAGCCTTCTGCGGCAATCCAGGCCGCGAGAATGGCCGCGCCAATGCCCAGTCCTGCCGCTGGCATGCGGGCCGTGCTCATGGGGCCGCTCCGGTGTCTGTGGCGGTCGAAGACGCCTTCCTGCGCGCAGCGTCCTCGGCCTGGCGCGCGCGCCGGTCCTCGCGCTCATTGCGCCAGCGCCACAGCAGATACGCGGCCTGCAGCAGCACGTAGACGATGGTCAGCGCGGTGGCGGTATGGGTCATGGTCCAGCCATTGGCCACGTTCGCGGCCACGACGGTGACGGGAGGCGCGGCCTTGGCGCCTTCCAGGGCAGCGGTCCTGACGATGGTTTCTCGGTCCATGTCAATCCCAGAAACTGATCAGGGGCAGGCTGGGCGCCTGGGCAGGTTCGGTCAGCTCGACGGCCAGGCCGGCGGGCAGATGGGGGCCGTGGGCCGGCAGGCCCGGGTTGCGCTCCAGCGTGGCTTCCACCACGCCGCGCGTGGCGCCCAGCTGGCGCATGCACAGCTCGTCCAGCGTTTCGTATTCACGGGCAATGGCCAGCATCAGGCGCGCTCCCTGTGTGCAGGGTCGGCGGGAGCGGCGGCACGGGCCGGTGGCGGTATCGCCTGATCCGGCGCGGGAAAGGGAATGGCAAGACTCACTGAAGCTCCTCGTGGGCCGGCCCGCGCGGACCTGTTCCTGGTGCACCTGCCATGCGTGTGGCTGCGGATGCCGGGAACGCCTCAGGCCACCGGATCGCGGTAGCACCAAGCAGGCGGTATGCCGGGTCCGGCGCGCGGGCCGGGTATGAATGCCATGTTTGCCGACGGGAGCAGGCCCGGCAATCGCTGCAGCCTGTGCGCGCTGCGGGCACGCCAGCGGCCATGCCGAATGCAGAAATGACAAGACCCCGCAGGGCGGGGTCTTGTCATGGTGCGGGTGAGAGGGTCTAGCAGCGCTTGCTGCCAACTACCTGGCTGCGATGCAGATGGTCGGACAGGTCACCCGCCGCCGCGCTGAGCTTGCGTGACACGGGCAGCAGCAATGCGGTAATGGCCGAGGCGTGCACGGCCGTGCCCCGGGCTGCAGCCAGCAGCTCGCAGATGGCGGCCACTTGCTCGCTGGCGCTTTCCACATCGTCCCTGACCGTCTCAATCTGGTGCTGCATCGCGTCTTCTTTCTACTGTATGCACATACAGTATAGGTCGAATGACCAGATGTTTCAATTTGATGTGACCCTTTTTCATCTGCTGATTGGCGATGACTGGCAGGGCCTTTGGTCGGGCTGCGCGCATGTTGGGCTGACGTGTGCCGGGCGGCCTCCGAAGCTCTTTGCTGGCCCGCACGGATCCCGCGCAGTGAAGGCAAGTGATTGTTTTTGAATGGATAACGACCCGCCCCCCGCGCACCACGCACCAACGCCGCTCAACTGCGGCGAACACTGCTCAAGCCCGCTTCCTGTAGAGGAGGCGCATTGGCCAGGCGGATTGCGGGATTCCCCTGCAACAGCGCGCGTCTGGAAGGCAAAACCGCCTCGTTTATAATGTCCGGCTTCGCTTACATCACGGGTTGAGCGAACCATGTGCGGTCCCCAGCGGCTAGGTGCATGTGATGTAAGCCCTTGAAATCTGAGGTGCCGCGCGGCCGACTGGCTTGGCTCGCGTCGCACCGTGACTTTTGCGCAATACGGTGCGGGCTGTACAGCAGCCGGCACGGTCCAATCCCTCATAGGAACAAACATGGCCGTTACTGTTGAAACCCTTGAAAAGCTCGAGCGCAAGATCACGCTGAGCCTGCCCCTGAACTCCATCCAGAGCGAAGTCGAGAACCGCCTCAAGCAAGTGGCGCGCACCGTGAAGATGGACGGCTTCCGTCCCGGCAAGGTGCCGATGAGCGTGGTGGCCCAGCGTTATGGCTACTCGGTGCAGTACGAAGTGCTCAACGACAAGGTTGGCGAGGCTTTTGCACAGGCCGTCAACGAAGCCAAGCTGCGCGTGGCTGGCCAGCCCCGCATCTCCGAAAAGGAAGGCGCTCCCGAGGGCGAAGCTCAGTTCGAAGCCATCTTCGAAGTGATGCCTGAAGTCAAGATCGGTGACCTGACCTCGGCCGAAGTCGAGAAGCTGACCGCCGAAGTGGACGACGCCGCCATCGACAAGACCGTGGACATCCTGCGCAAGCAGCGCCGCACCTTCGCACAGCGCGCCCAGGCCGATGTGGCCGTGGACGGCGACCGCGTGACCGTGGACTTCGAAGGCAAGATCGACGGCGAGACCTTCTCCGGCGGCAAGGCTGAAGACTTCCAGTTCCTGGTCGGCGAAGGCCAGATGCTCAAGGAATTCGAAGACGCAGTGCGCGGCATGAAGGCTGGCGAGTCCAAGACTTTCCCGCTGGCATTCCCCGCCGACTACCACGGCAAGGACGTGGCCGGCAAGACCGCTGATTTCCTGGTGACGGTCAAGAAGATCGAAGCCGCCAACCTGCCCGAAGTGGACGAGGCTTTTGCCAAGGCACTGGGCGTGGCTGAAGGCACGGTCGAAGGCCTGCGCGCCGACATCAAGAAGAACCTGGAGCGTGAAGTCAAGTTCCGAGTCCAGGGCCGCAACAAGCAGGCCGTGATGGATGCCCTGGTGTCCAAGGCCGAGCTGGAACTGCCCAAGGCTTCGGTGCAGGCTGAAGTCGCACGTCTGCTGGAAGGCGCCCGCGCCGAGCTGCAGCAGCGCGGCATCAAGGACGCCGAGAAGGCCGAGATCCCTGAAGACGTGTTCCTGCCCCAAGCCGAGCGCCGCGTGCGCCTGGGCCTGGTGGTGGCCGAGCTGGTGCGCGCCAACGAGCTGCACGCCACGCCCGACCAGATCAAGGCCCACGTGGAAGAGCTGGCCGCCAGCTACGAAAAGCCCGAAGACGTGGCACGCTGGTACTTCGGCGACCGCCAACGCCTGGCTGAAGTCGAAGCCGTTGTCATCGAAAACAACGTGACCGAGTTCGTGCTGGGCAAGGCCAAGGTCTCCGACAAGGCCGTGTCCTTCGACGAACTGATGGGCCAGGCCTGAGGGTTTGAGCACCGCCTGCCTGCCGCTTCGTGAGATCGGCGGGCGGGTTGGCATCTGCGGGGCTTGTGCTTTGGCGCACAAGCCCCATTTTCTTTCCGGATACGGCTAAAGTAGCCCCCTAGTACTGGAGAAAACATGAGCGCATTGGAAACTCAGGGTTTGGGCATGATCCCAATGGTCATCGAACAGTCCGGCCGCGGAGAGCGGTCGTACGACATCTACTCGCGCCTGCTCAAGGACCGGGTGATCTTCCTGGTGGGCCCTGTCAATGACCAGACGGCCAACCTCGTCGTGGCCCAGCTGCTGTTCCTTGAAAGCGAAAACCCCGACAAGGACATTTCGTTCTACATCAACAGCCCTGGCGGCTCCGTGAGCGCCGGCCTGGCCATCTTCGACACGATGAACTTCATCAAGCCCGATGTGTCCACGCTGTGCACCGGCATCGCAGCCAGCATGGGCGCCTTCCTGCTGGCCGCTGGCACCAAGGGCAAGCGCTTTGCGCTGCCCAACTCCCAGGTCATGATCCACCAGCCGCTGGGCGGCATGCAGGGCCAGGCCACCGAGATCGAGATCCACGCCCGCGAGATCCTCAAGACCCGCGAGCGCCTGAACAAGATCCTGGCCGAGCGCACGGGCCAGCCGCTGGAAAAGATCCAGCACGACACCGAGCGCGACTACTTCCTGTCCGCCGAGGAAGCCAAGGACTACGGCCTGGTCGATCAGGTGATCAACAAGCGCTCCTGAAGTCCGGAGGCTGCATGAGAATGGGCGGCGTTTTCCCCCTACGGAAAACGCCGCTTTCCATTTGGTTATCATCCTTTTCCATATTTCTGTAACAAGGCACCGACCCCATGGCCGAGAAAAAAGGCTCCTCCAGCGAAAAAAACCTTTATTGCACCTTCTGCGGCAAGAGCCAGCATGAGGTCAAGAAGCTGATCGCGGGTCCGTCAGTCTTTATCTGCGACGAGTGCATCGATCTCTGCAACGAGATCATTCGCGACGAGCAGCCCAGCACCGAGGCCAAGGACGGCCGAGGCGACCTGCCCACGCCCGCCGAAATCAAGGCCAACCTGGACAACTACGTGATCGGCCAGGACCTGCCCAAGCGCACGCTGGCCGTTGCCGTCTACAACCACTACAAGCGCCTGCGTCACAAGGACAAGGCCGGCAAGGACGAGATTGAGCTGGCCAAGAGCAACATCCTGCTCATCGGTCCCACGGGCTCCGGCAAGACGCTGCTGGCGCAGACGCTGGCGCGCATGCTCAACGTGCCCTTCGTCATGGCCGATGCCACCACGCTGACCGAAGCCGGCTACGTGGGCGAGGACGTCGAGAACATCATCCAGAAGCTGCTGCAAAGCTGCGAGTACGACGTCGAGCGTGCACAGCGCGGCATCGTCTACATCGACGAGATCGACAAGATCTCGCGCAAGTCCGACAACCCCAGCATCACGCGCGACGTGTCTGGCGAGGGCGTGCAGCAGGCACTGCTCAAGCTCATCGAAGGCACCATGGCCAGCGTTCCCCCGCAAGGCGGCCGCAAGCATCCGAACCAGGACTTCCTGCAGATCGACACGACCAACATCCTGTTCATCTGCGGCGGCGCGTTCGCGGGCCTGGAGAAGGTCATCGAGAACCGCACCGAGGCGTCCGGTATCGGCTTTGGCGCCACGGTCAAGAGCAAGAAGCAGCGCTCCATCTCGGAAGTGTTCCAGGAGATCGAGCCTGAGGACCTGATCAAGTTCGGCATCATCCCCGAGCTGGTCGGCCGCATGCCCGTGGTCACGGCCCTGGCCGAACTGGGCGAAGACGCCCTGGTGCAGATCCTGACCGAGCCCAAGAACGCCCTGGTCAAGCAGTACAGCAAGCTGCTGGCCATGGAAGGCGTGGAGCTGGAGATCCGGCCTGCCGCGCTCAAGGCCATCGCCCGCAAGGCGCTGGCGCGCAAGACGGGTGCCCGTGGCCTGCGCTCCATCCTGGAGCAATCGCTGATCGGCACCATGTACGAGCTGCCCAATGCCGACAATGTCGAAAAGGTAGTGGTGGACGAGTCCACCATCGAAGACGGAAAGGCGCCGCTGCTGGTTTACCGCGAAGCGGCCAAGAAGGCCTGATGCGCCGCCGCCTGCAAAGGTCTGGCAGCGCAAGTCCCTGCGTCCCGAAATCCTTTCGGGCCGCAGGGTTGAAATACACCGGTGTGCGGACCATCTTCCGCTGACAAACCGAGGATTCCCATGTCAGGACATACCCCTTTGCCTTCCACCCCCCTAGACCTGGCGCTGCTGCCGCTGCGCGATGTGGTCGTGTTCCCCCACATGGTGATCCCGCTGTTCGTGGGGCGCGCCAAGAGCATCAAGGCGCTGGAGCTGGCCATGGAGGGCGACCGCCGCATCATGCTGGTGGCCCAGAAGACCGCCTCCAAGGACGAGCCCACGGCCGCTGACATGTTCGATGTCGGCTGCGTGTCCACCATCTTGCAGATGCTCAAGCTGCCCGACGGCACGGTCAAGGTGCTGGTCGAAGGCCAGCAGCGCGCGCTGGTCAAGCAGGTCATGGATGAAGAGACCCACTTCGTGGGCTCCGTCGTGCCTGTGGCGCCCGAGGCTGAAACGCACAAGCCCAGCGAGATCGAGGCCCTGCGCCGCGCCGTGACGCAGCAGTTCGACCAGTACGTCAAACTCAACAAGAAGATCCCGCCCGAGATCCTCACCTCCATCGCCAGCATCGACGATGCCGGCCGCCTGGCCGACACCATTGCCGCGCACCTGCCGCTCAAGCTTGAGAACAAGCAGGCCGTGCTCGACCTGGTGGACATCAAGGAGCGCCTGGAAAACCTCTTCGAGCAACTGGACCGCGAAGTCGACATCCTCAACGTCGACAAGCGCATCCGCGGCCGCGTCAAGCGCCAGATGGAGAAGAACCAGCGCGACTTCTACCTGAACGAGCAGGTCAAGGCCATCCAGAAGGAACTGGGCGAGGGCGAAGACGGCGCCGACATCGAAGAGATCGAAAAGAAGATCAAGCTCGCCCGCATGCCCGCCGAGGCGCGAAAGAAGGCGGAGGCCGAGCTCAAGAAGCTCAAGCTCATGTCGCCCATGTCGGCCGAAGCCACCGTGGTGCGCAACTACATCGACGTGCTCACGGGCCTGCCCTGGAGCAAGAAGACCAAGATCAAGCACGACCTGGCCAATGCCGAGGACGTGCTCAATGCCGACCACTTCGGCCTCGAAAAGGTCAAGGACCGCATCCTTGAATATCTTGCTGTGCAGCAGCGTGTGGACAAGGTCAAGGCGCCCATCCTGTGCCTGGTCGGACCTCCGGGCGTGGGCAAGACCTCGCTGGGCCAGTCCATCGCCAAGGCCACGGGCCGCAAGTACGTGCGCATGGCGCTGGGCGGCATGCGTGACGAGGCGGAAATCCGCGGCCACCGCCGCACCTACATCGGCGCCATGCCGGGCAAGGTGCTGCAAAGCCTGGACAAGGTCGGCACGCGCAACCCGCTGTTCCTGCTGGACGAAATCGACAAGCTCGGAATGGACTTCCGTGGCGACCCGTCGAGCGCCCTGCTGGAAGTGCTGGACCCCGAGCAGAACCACACCTTCGGCGATCACTACGTCGAGGTGGACTTCGACCTCAGCGACGTGATGTTCGTGGCGACCTCCAACTCCATGAACATCCCGCCCGCGCTGCTGGACCGCATGGAAGTGATCCGCCTGTCGGGTTACACCGAGGACGAAAAGGTCAACATCGCCATCCGCTACCTGCTGCCCAAGCAACTCACCAACAACGGTGTGAAGGACGGCGAAATGCAGGTCGACGAGTCCGCCATCCGCGACATCGTGCGCTACTACACGCGTGAAGCCGGCGTGCGCTCGCTGGAACGCGAGCTCTCCAAGATCTGCCGCAAGGTGGTCAAGGGACTGCAGCTCAAGAAGCTGGAGCCCACCGTCGTCGTCAATGCCGACAACCTCACCGACTACCTGGGTGTGCGCAAGTACAGCTACGGCCGTGCCGAGCACAACAACCAGGTCGGCCAGGTCGTGGGCCTGGCATGGACCGAGGTCGGCGGCGATCTGCTGACCATCGAGGCCGCCATCATGCCCGGCAAGGGCGTGATCTCGCGCACCGGCTCGCTGGGCGACGTGATGAAGGAATCCGTGGAAGCCGCCCGCACCGTGGTGCGCAGCCGCTCGCGCATGCTCGGTATCAAGGACGAGGCCTTCGAGAAGAAGGACATCCACGTGCACGTGCCCGATGGCGCCACGCCCAAGGACGGCCCCAGCGCGGGTGCGGCCATGACGACGGCCTTCGTCTCTGCGCTGACCGGTATCCCGGTGCGTGCCGATGTCGCCATGACTGGCGAGATCACGCTGCGCGGTGAGGTCACCGCCATCGGCGGCCTCAAGGAAAAGCTGCTGGCGGCCCTGCGTGGCGGCATCAAGACGGTGCTGATCCCCGAAGAGAACGTCAAGGACCTCCAGGAGATCCCCGACAACGTCAAGAGCGGCCTGGAAATCATCCCCGTCAAGTGGATCGACCAGGTCCTCAAGGTGGCGCTGGAGCGTGTGCCCGAGCCCTTGTCCGAGGAGGAGGCCGCAGCGCCGCCGCCAGCGGAATCCAAGCCTGTGGAGCCAGCCGTCAAGCACTGAAGATGAAAAAATGTAGCGTTTTTCCTGAACCCTCCAAGAACTACGCTACAATTCATCCCATCGCAGCAAACGACGTTGTAGAATGTCAGGCTTCGGTAGAAATGCGGGAATAGCTCAGTTGGTAGAGCGCAACCTTGCCAAGGTTGAGGTCGACGGTTCGAACCCGTTTTCCCGCTCCAGATTTTGAACATGCTTTCGGGTGTGTTCGGTTCTGGTGGCGGTTGGCTGCCAGAATTGATGATTCAAGCGGGAATAGCTCAGTTGGTAGAGCGCAACCTTGCCAAGGTTGAGGTCGACGGTTCGAACCCGTTTTCCCGCTCCAGTTTTGGATGTGCCTGGTGCGCATCCGATTCAGGTGACGGTTGGTTGCTTGAATTTTTTGCGGGAATAGCTCAGTTGGTAGAGCGCAACCTTGCCAAGGTTGAGGTCGACGGTTCGAACCCGTTTTCCCGCTCCAGTTTTAAAAACTGCAGCAATGCTGCATGTTTGATAGTGATCTTGGCGCGATAGCAAAGCGGTTATGCCCCGGATTGCAAATCCGGTTAGACCAGTTCGACTCTGGTTCGCGCCTCCAAAAATTCATTGCAGATACAGTGTTCAAAAGGCCCTTCGGGGCCTTTTTCTTTTTCTGCATCACGGATCGTTGTTCGTCCTTGGTGCCATGTCTCCGCAGCGGCCTCGACTTGGCTGGCGCATCTTCTTCTCTTCCGATTCGGTGCCATGGCGGTGCTTCACGCTTTGTGCATCGACAGCATGGCTGCATGCCTGTTTTGGTCATTCATTGCTGATTTGGTGAATTTAATTGTTTCCATTTGTTTTGAGTGAGCAGTCGTCATTGAAATTTGGCATTGCTTATCCATTGAGAAATTGCAAGAAATTGCAAATGGGTTGTCATTGCCGGTAGATTGAATTGGCGGGTCGTGGATATGATGCGCGCTTCATTTATCGGGAGGGATTATGAAGATCAAGTTATTGATGGCGATTGTTGCCAGCGGCGTGGTGCTGGCGGGCTGTAAAACCATGGAGTCTCCCGATGTGGGCGGATTGCTGGATTCGGGCTCCACGGCCATGAAGGCCATGACGCTCACGGATGACGACGTGGTCACCCTGTCCAATGATTCCTGCGCAGCCATGGATGCCCAGAACAAGGTGGCAGATGCAAAGAGCAAGTACACGCTGCGGCTGAACAAGGTGATTGCCGGCATGCCGCAGGCTGTCAATGGGAAGAAGGCTGTCTACAAGGTCTATATGACGCAGGACGTGAATGCCTGGGCCATGGCCAATGGCTGCATTCGTGTCTACAGCGGCCTGATGGATCTGATGAACGATGACGAGCTGCGTGGCGTGATTGGCCATGAAATCGGGCACGTGGCACTGGGTCACAGCAAGAAGCGCATGCAGACGGCCTATGCGGCGTCGGCCGCACGTTCTATTGCGGCCAATAGCGGCAATTCGGCGCTGGCCTCGCTGTCGCGTTCGCAGGCGGGTGATCTGGGTGAGAAGTTCATCAATGCCCAGTTCTCGCAGTCGCAGGAATCGGCGGCCGATGACTACTCCTTCGATCTGCTCACGGAAAAGAAGATGAGCCGCCAGGGGCTGGTCACATCGTTCCAGAAGCTGGCCAAGCTCAGCGCTGGCAGCGGCGGCAGCTCCATCCTGAGCTCCCATCCACCGTCCGAACAGCGGGCCCAGCGCATGCAGGATCGCATTGACGGCAAGTAGGCGTCGACGGTGAAGCAGCCTGCCGCCGCAAGGTGCAAGGCAGGCTGTGATCTGCCTTGGTGCAGATTTTTTACGGGCTTCTTCCGAAGCACCAAAAATCTGCGCTAGAATTCAAGTCTGCTCTGTAAAGCGCACAGCTTTACAGATACGCGGGAATAGCTCAGTTGGTAGAGCGCAACCTTGCCAAGGTTGAGGTCGACGGTTCGAACCCGTTTTCCCGCTCCAATTCAGAAAAAAGGGAAGCGGTAACGCTTCCCTTTTTCGTTGGTGCTGCAGTTGCAGGTGTGAGCAGTTCGCGCTGACCTGTGACGCTGCGGTGCAGGGCCCCGATGGTGAAATTGGTAGACACTGCGGACTTAAAATCCGCCGCTTCCGAACAGGGGCGTGCCGGTTCGATCCCGGCTCGGGGCACCACAACCCAATACGTACTAAGCATTGTTGCTATCTATACGGTAGCGGATTGAAGCAGCCAAGGCGCCTGCTGTTCCGCAAATTCAGGCGTCGGGCCGCAACGTGCATCGACGGTCCTGCCCGCTTGCTGCGCTGCACGGTGTCCATGCCTTGCCAAGTCCTTGCCCGTTGGCATAACGTGCGAGAATCCATTCATCAGGCCCCGGGCTGCTTGCCTGGATGGCGCGGCTCGGGCAGACAGTGATGGCTATGCCTGCATGCGTTCCGTTGACGTTGATCGTGGCACATGGTGCGGCGTGACAGGTGTGGCCAAACTCATCCCAGACGAGAACATGTCGAATTACAACGCTCCATTTGAAATCCACGTGCACGGCCAAGTGCTGCTGCGCCCCGACACGACCTACGAGCAGTTGCAGGAAGCGCTGGGTCCGCTGTGGAAGTATGCGGGGGCCCGTTCCCTGGCTGATGGCGCTGGCAGCGTCTATGAGGAAGAGCCAGGCATCCAGTTCGATACCAAGGAGCGCCTGCTCCAGGTGTGCTGGACCGTGCGTGGTGACGAGGATTTCCGCCAATCGCTGGACGACATGTGCATGGGCATCAATGAACTGGCCGAGCAGGGCGCGGCCATCGAGGTGACCTTCTACGACACCGAGTTCGACGAGGAAGAGGAGTCCGAAGAGGCCGAGTCGCGCGACGACTTCGTCATGCTCTTCGTTGGCCCGACGCCCGCGGCCATCATGCAGGTGCAGCGCGATCTGCTGGTGCAGGACGTGGTCAACCTGATGGAGCGCCATTTCGACGGCTCGGAGCTGGGTGGCGTGGTGCAGGAGATCGACAAGCTGTTCTCCCAGCGCTTCGACGCCTTGGTCAGCTCGCTGGAGATCGGCAAGCCGCCGCGCGGCATGGGTGGATCGGGTTCGGGCCACGGCGGCAACCGCCGCCCACGCCACCTGCATTGAGCGCAAGGCGCTGCCCCGCGCAGCGTACAGCCATGGCGGCACAGGCCAGCACGCCCAAGTACTCCGGAGCAGTCACCGAGACCGTGCGCCGCCAGCGCGAGCAGCGGCGTGAGGTGGCTGGCGGTGCACTACCTCTTCCCTACCTGTCCGCCTACCCGGCCGCGCTGCAGTCGCAGGTGCGTGGCTGGCTGGCCGATGACAAGGCCGAGGCCTGGCTGCTGCGCAAGCATCCCGAGGCCCATGCCGTGCGCACGGACAAGAGCCTCTATGACTACGTGGACGCCCTCAAGGGCCGGCACATGCGCAATGCCGGCACGCTGAACAAGGTGGCCTATGACGGCCGCATCCATGTGGTCCACAACGCCCTGGGCCTGCACACGCGCCGCACCGTGGTGCAGGGAAGCCGCCTCAATGCACGGCATGAGATCCGCATCGGCGCACTGTTCAAGCAGGCGCCCGAGGCTTTCTTGCGCATGATCGTCGTCCATGAGCTGGCCCATCTGCGCGAGCCCGACCACGACAAGGCCTTCTACCAGCTGTGCACGCACATGGAACCCGACTACCACCAGCTGGAGTTCGAACTGCGCCTGTACCTGAGCTGGATGGACCACTCGGGCCGGCGCCTGTGGCAGGCGCAGCCCTGATTCAAGCGGCCGCTGGGACGGCGCTGGATTCGCCGACCTGAACGGACGAGCAGCATTGCGCGGGCAGCTCCAGCCAGCGCGATGCGGCAGACTGCAGGGCCTGCAGCGATCCCGTGGTCATCAGCTGGACCTGGCCCTCTGCCGCTGGCAAGGGTCCTGATTCGCTGGTCAGGGTGCCCAGGCGGTCCAGCACGCGCCGCGTCTGGCGTGCCACCGGAGCGCCGGTGTCGATGAACTGGATGTCCGGCCCCAGCAGCGTGCGCAACTGCTCGCGGGCGAATATGTAGTGGGTGCAGCCCAGCACCAGGGAATCCATCTCACCCGTCTTCTGTCCGAAGCTGCCCAGGGCATTCACATACCTGGCGCACAGTTGCGCGACCTCGGTGGCCATGGGGTCGGCGGGAACGGGTTGCTCCGTGCTTTCCTCGATGGCCTTGGCCAGTCCGTCGCACGGCTGGACATGGAATTGCACGCGCTGGCCATGCTCGGCCACCAACCGGGCAAAGCGTGCGCTGCTCACCGTGCCGCGTGTGGCCATCACGCCCACGTGGCCGGTCTGGCTCGACAGCGAAGCGGGCTTGATGGCGGGCTCCACGCCGATCAGGGGCAGTTCGGGCATTTCGGCGCGCAGCATGTCCACGGCCGCTGCCGTGGCTGTGTTGCAGGCGATCACCAGCACCTTGATCTGGTGCTGCTCGCGCAGATGGCGCGCAATGGTGCGCGTGCGCTGCTGAACGAAGGCATCGCCACGCGCATCGCCATAGGGTGCATTGCCGCTGTCGGCCAGGTAGACGAAGCGCTCATGCGGCAGTTCATGGCGCAGCGCCTGCAGCACGCTGAGGCCGCCGATGCCGCTGTCGAAGACGCCGATGGGAGAGGCCGGGGAGGTCATGTGGAGATACGGATAAAGGCTTTTGGAGGCGGCGCCCAGTATGCCCGCTCGGGCGCGTTCATGCTGCGGCCATGGCTTGCTGCTGCAGCCATTGGGCATGTGTCAGGCGATACAGGCAATGCCTGCGCAGCGCATGGCCTGCCGGCACCTCCGGATGGTCGAAGTCATGGGCGTCGCGTTCCATGCCCAGGCGCTGCATCACGGCCTGAGAACGCAGGTTGGACAGCGCGGTGAACGAGACGATGGACTCCAGATGCAACGCGCCGAAGCCGTGCTCCAGCGCCGCCCGTGCGCCTTCGCTGGCCAGGCCCTGGCCCCAGAAAGGCCGGGCGAGCCGCCAGCCGATTTCCACGCAGGGCGAGAACGGCAAAGACGCGGCGGGAGCATGCAGCCCGATGAAGCCCATGAACTCGCCGCTGGCAAGGTGCTCTGCCGCCCAGAAGCCCCAGCCGCGTTCCTCGATCAGTGCCTGGATCCTGTCTGCCATGGCATCGCTTTGTTCACGGCTGAGCAGTGCCGGAAAGTGCTCCATGACCTGAGGGTCGGCATTCAGCGCGGCAAAGGGCTGTCGGTCGCCGGCCTGCCACTGGCGCAGTATCAGGCGCGGTGTCCGCAGGGTCGCTACAGGGGAATGTGTGGTGGTCATGGTTGGAGAGGGCGCTGCAGTACCAGCAGATACGCGGCTGCATGGCCGTGGAAGGAGTGGGGGATGAAGCCTGCCTCGCCTGCCAGCTTTTCCACGCTGGTGCGGCGCTGGAAATGCGGGTCGAAGACCAGCTCGGCCACGGCCAGCAGGCCGCCAGGGCGCAGGCTCTGGAACACGTCGGCCAGCGCGGCCTGGCGGTCCGGAATCTCTCCCAGCACGGCGGCCATCACGGCGCGGTCGTGCTGCTGCGCTTCAAGCTGCCCCTGGCCCAGTGCAGCCGCCTGGGTGCGCACATTCTCCAGCCCCTGGGTGCGCGCCTTGGCCGCCACCTGTTCGAGCATGGCCGGCTGCAGGTCCACGGCCAGCACCTGTCCCTGCGCGCCGACGGCACGTGCCAATGGCAGGGTGACGCGGCCCGGGCCGCAGCCCGCATCCAGCACCTTCATGCCCGGCTGGATCTGCAGTTGCCTGACGATGAAGGCGGCCTTGTTGCTGGCCGCGAAGGGGTTGTCAAGCTCGACCATCCAGCGCAGCCAGGACGGGCAGGGCAGGACATGGCGGCGGGAGGACAGGCGCCAGGCCAGGCTGGTCACGGCCAGCAGGGCGATGAGGACGAGCGCGATGGTCATGTTGAATGGGCTGTGTTGCAGGCAGCGGGCAGTCTGTCACAAATGCCCGCACCAATGAAAAGACCGCCCGAAGGCGGCCTCTTTGCGCTTGGCACCGGCTTCAGGCCGAGGCGATCTCAATGGTCTTGAACTCGCCCGATGCAATGCGCTGTTGCCATTCGGCAGGGCCGGTGATGTGGGCGCTGGTGCCGCCGGCATCCACGGCGACGGTCACGGGCATGTCCACCACGTCGAATTCGTAGATGGCTTCCATGCCCAGGTCCTCGAAGCCCACGACCTTGGCGTTCTTGATGGCCTTGGACACCAGGTAGGCGGCACCGCCCACGGCCATCAGGTAGGCCGACTTGTGGTTCTTGATGGACTCGATGGCCACCGGGCCGCGCTCGGCCTTGCCGATCATGGCGATCAGGCCGGTCTGCTCCAGCATCATGTCGGTGAACTTGTCCATGCGGGTGGCCGTGGTCGGGCCTGCGGGGCCCACGGCTTCGTCCTTGACCGGGTCCACGGGGCCGACGTAGTAGATCACGCGGTTGGTGAAGTCCACGGGCAGCTTCTCGCCCTTGGCCAGCATGTCCTGGATGCGCTTGTGGGCGGCATCGCGGCCCGTGAGCATCTTGCCGTTGAGCAGCAGGGTGTCGCCGGGCTTCCAGCTGGCCACTTCTTCCTTGCTCAGTGCGTTGAGGTCCACGCGGCGCGACTTGTTGTAGTCGGGCTCCCAGTCGATCTTGGGCCACAGGTCCAGCGAGGGCGCGTCCATGTAGACCGCGCCGGAGCCGTCCATCACGAAGTGCGCGTGGCGAGTGGCCGCGCAGTTGGGGATCATGGCCACGGGCTTGGAGGCCGCGTGCGTGGGGTACATCTTGATCTTGATGTCCAGCACGGTGGCCAGGCCGCCCAGGCCTTGCGCGCCGATGCCCAGGGCGTTGACCTTCTCGTACAGCTCCAGGCGCAGTTCCTCGACCTGGTCGAGCTTTTCTCCGCGCGCGGCCTTGGCCTGCAGCTCGTACATGTCCAGGTCTTCCATCAGGCTTTCCTTGGCCAGCAGCACGGCCTTCTCGGCGGTGCCGCCGATGCCGATGCCCAGCATGCCCGGCGGGCACCAGCCCGCGCCCATGGTCGGAACAGTCTTGAGAACCCAGTCCACCAGGTTGTCGCTGGGGTTCATCATGATCATCTTGGACTTGTTCTCCGAGCCGCCGCCCTTGGCGGCCACGGTCACGTCCAGCTTGTCGCCGGGCACGATCTGCACGTTGATGACGGCAGGCGTGTTGTCCTTGGTGTTCTTGCGGGCGAACAGCGGATCGGCCACGACCGAGGCACGCAGCGTGTTCTCGGGGTGGTTGTAGCCGCGGCGTACGCCTTCGTTGATGGCGTCTTCCAGGCCGCCCGTGAAGCCTTCCCAGCGCACGTCCATGCCCACCTTCAGGAACACGTTGACGATGCCGGTGTCCTGGCAGATCGGGCGGTGGCCGGTGGCCGACATCTTGGAGTTGGTCAGGATCTGGGCCATCGCGTCCTTGGCCGCCGGGCTCTGCTCGCGTTCGTAGGCGCGGGCCAGGTGGGCGATGTAGTCGGCGGGGTGATAGTAGCTGATGTACTGCAGGGCGCCTGCGATCGAATCGATCAGGTCCTGCTGGCGGATCGTGGTGGTCATCGGTGGGGTGTCTTTTTGATCGGGGGAACAGGGGAGGGGAATCCCGGGGGCGATTATCGGCGCTGCAGGGGGAAAAGTGCACGCAATGGCCGCAGTCTTGTACAAGAGTCGAGGGGTTTGCCTGGACAAGCCCGCCTCGGCGACACCTCGGTGGGGGACGGATGCGAGAGGTTCCCATTTACGGAGTTACCATGAGCGGGTTTTTGCCATTGCGGCCCTGCCAGCCAGATATCCCCGAGCCACGTCCTGCGCGGCCCGCCGACCTGCCTCCAGCCAACTGCGCCGCGTTGTTTTCACCAAGGAGTCCATACCAATGACCGCGACCCGCCAGGAAAAAGACACTTTCGGACCCATAGCCGTCCCCGCAGACAAGCTCTGGGGTGCGCAGACGCAGCGTTCGCTGCAGAACTTCGACATCAGCGGCGAGCAGCAGCCGCGCGAGATCATCCACGCGCTGGCCCAGGTCAAGAAGGCCTCGGCCACCGTCAACCACAAGCTGGGCCTGCTGGACGAGAAGAAGACCCAGGCCATCCTGGCCGCCGCCGACGAGGTGATCGCCGGCAAGCACCCGGACGAGTTCCCGCTGGTGGTCTGGCAGACCGGCTCGGGCACGCAGACCAACATGAACGTCAACGAGGTGCTGGCCAACCGCGCTAGCGAAATCCTCGGTGGCGAGCGCGGCGAGTCGCGCCTGGTCCACCCCAATGACGACGTGAACAAGAGCCAGTCGAGCAACGACGTGTTCCCGACCGCCATGCACGTGGCTGCCGTCACGGCCATCGAGCAAAAGCTGCTGCCCGCCCTTGCCCTGCTGCGCAACACGCTGCAGGCCAAGAGCGAGGCCTATGCCGACATCGTCAAGATCGGCCGCACCCATCTGCAGGACGCCACGCCGCTGACGCTGGGCCAGGAAATCTCGGGCTGGGTGGCCCAGCTGGCCCATGGCGAAAAGCATGTGCGCGCCGCGCTGCCGCACCTGTACGAGCTGGCGCTGGGCGGCACGGCCGTGGGCACGGGCCTGAATGCGCCCAAGGGCTATGCCGAGGGCGTGGCGGCCGAGCTGTCCCAGCTCACCGGCTACCCGTTCGTGACGGCGCCCAGCAAGTTCGAGGCCCTGGCCTCGTGCGACGGCCTGGTCCACGCCCACGGCGCGCTCAAGACGCTGGCCGCCAGCATGATGAAGATCGCCAACGACGTGCGCTGGCTGGCCTCGGGCCCGCGCAGCGGCCTGGGCGAGATCTCCATCCCCGAGAACGAGCCCGGCTCGTCCATCATGCCCGGCAAGGTCAACCCCACGCAGAGCGAAGCCGTGACCATGCTGGCGGCCCAGGTCTTCGGCAACGACGTGGCCATCAACTTCGGCGGCGCCTCGGGCAACTTCGAGCTGAACGTGTTCCGCCCCATGGTCTCGCACAACTTCCTGCAGAGCGTGCGCCTGCTGGCCGATGGCATGAAGAGCTTCAACGACCACTGCGCCGTGGGCATCGAGCCCAACCGCGAGCGCATCACCGAACTGGTGCAGCGCTCGCTGATGCTGGTGACGGCGCTGAACCCGCACATCGGCTACGACAAGGCGGCCTACATCGCCAAGAAGTCGCACAAGGAAGGCTCCAGCCTGCGTGAAGCCGCCGTGGCTTCCGGCCACCTGACCGGCGAACAGTTCGACGCCTGGGTGATCCCTGCCAAGATGGTCGGCAATCTGTAAGACCTGCTGATGCAATCAAAAAAGGGGAGCCGGCCGGCTCCCCTTTTTTTGCTTCATGGCCTGGATCAGTTGTCCGCCTGCGGGCGGCGCACGGTGCGGAACACGTACTTGAGCGCATCGCCGATGGTGCTTTCCCAGACCGGCCATTCATGCTTGCCGTTGACGATGCGCAGCTCGGCAGGCTGCTTGTTCCTGCGCAGCTGGGCGTAGAGCTGGGCGGCGTCGGACTCGATCATGAATTCATCATCGTCGCCCGAGTTGATGTACATGGGCACGCTGATCTTGCGGGCGAGAAAGCTGTCCCACAGCACAGGGTAGTTGTAGCTCTTCCAGACCGTGGTGCTGTACTGGCCGCCGGTGTTGGGTTCGGCAAAGACCTTGACCGAGCGTGCCGAGGAATCGGCGGGCGGCTCGGGGTTGTAGATGGCGGGGCTCAGCAGGGCGGCGGCCTGGAATTTCTCGGGGTACTTGAGCACGTAGCGCAGCGCGCCATAGCCGCCCATGGACAGGCCGCCGATCACGCGGCCATCGCGGCTGGTGAGGGTGCGGTACTTCTTCTCGACATGGGGGACGAGGTCCTGGAAGAAGGCCGTCTCCATGGGCTCCTTGAGGTCCACGTACCAGGTTGTTCCCGCGTCGGGCATGACGATGATGGCGGGCGGGATCTCCCCGTTCTGGATCAGCTGGTCAACCGTGCGCAGCAGGTTGCCCTTGACGGGCCAGTCGTTGCGCTGGCCGTCATTGCCGTGCAGCAGGTACATGACGGGATAGCGCAGCCTGGACTGGGCGTCGTAGCCCGTGGGCAGGTAGACGTTGTAGGTCCAGCTGCGCTGCAGCGTGGCGCTCTTGAACTCGGCGGCCTCGATGGAGCCGGCCTGGGCGGCTGTGCCGGCCAGCAGCGCGGCGGCTGCCAGCGTGCCGGTGGCGGCCTGGCGCAGGACGATGGAAAAGGAAAGTTGGCGCATGGTTTTTTGTCTCCTGTGGGCCGTGACGGCTGGCCACGGCTGCGCCAATGTAATCGAGGGCCTGCGCGCCTCGCACCCGCATTCGGCCGGACCGTCGCCTGGGCGACTGTGGCTCTCAGCCAGGGCGGCCCTCGCCGGGGCGGCCCTCAGCCGGGCGCCCGCTGCACGTGGCGCAGCGCGCTGCGAAAGCCCAGTTGCCCCAGCACGCAGGCCACCACCAGGGCCAGCGCTGCCGACAGCGCCGGGTTGCTGCCCAGGCTGGCGCCCAGCGTGCACAGGCCGCCCACGGCCATCTGGGTGCTGCCGTAGACACCGGCGGCCGAGCCCGTGAGGCGCGGATGCACGCTCAGCGCGCTGGCCAGCGCCGCAGGACTGGTCAGGCCCGAGCCCAGCGCGAACAGCACCATCAGCCCCACCACGATGGCCGGCGTGAGCTGGTTGAACAGGGCCAGCAACAGCAGCATGGCCGCGCTGGCCAGGCTCAGCAGATTGCCGTTGAGCATCAGCCGCTCCAGGGGCCAGTGGCGTATCAGCTGGCGGGCCAGCGCATTGCCCACGGCCATGCCGCCCATGAGCAGGCCCAGGTAGATGGCCACCTCATGCTTGGTGGAATGCAGCTGCTCGATGAAGACGAAGGGCGCGGCCGCCAGGAAGGCATAGATGGACGTGGTGGCGCAGCCGCCGCCCACGGCAAAGCCCACGAAGGCAGGAGAGCGCAGCAGGCTGCGGTAGTCGTCGCGGATGGTGCCCAGGTGCAGGCGGCCCGTGGGCTGGCCGGTTTCCGGCAGCAGCTTCCAGATGGCGAAGGCCGTCACGCCGCCGACCACGGCCAGCGTGCCGATCAGCCAGGGGGCGGACGGGGCGAGAAAGGCCGCCAGGCTGGCCAGCGCATAGAGGATGAGCCCGGCCAGCAGCATGGGGCGGCGCCCCAGGCTGTCCGACAGCGGGCCATAGATCAGCTGGCCCACGCCCAGGCCCAGGATGTAGACCGTGATGGTCAGCTGCATCTGGCTGGCACCGGCCTGGAGCTGGCGTGCCGCATCGGGCAGGGCGGGCAGGAACATGTGCATGGCCAGCGTGCCGACGATGGTCACGATCACCAGCAGCCACAGCGGCGCCTTTCGGCTGGCCGCTGTACGGCCCTGGGCGGGCGATAGCGAAGAGTGCTCGGCCGTCATCTCAGGCAGCCTGCTCGTCGGGCAGGTCCGTGTCGCAGGCGGGCTCGGCGGCCATGGCCTCCAGCAGGCGCTGCAGCGTGGCGTAGGCCGCGCCCAGTTCCTCGGGCGGCACGGCGCCCAGCACCTGGGCGCGCGCCTGCTGAAGCAGGCCCTGCACGGCTTCTACCTGGGCATGGCCGGCTGGCGTGAGCTGGATTTTTCTGACGCGGCGGTCGCTGTCGTCCACGCGCTCTATCCAGCCCTGGGCGGCCAGGCCGTCCACCAGCCGCACGACGGAGGAGCTGTCCAGCGCCAGGGAGTGGGCCAGATCCTTCTGGCGCATGGCCTCGGGCGAGCGCGCCAGGTGCATCAGCGGCATCCACAGTGCCTGGGTCAGTCCCATGGGCGCCAGCAGCCGGTCCAGCGTGCGGCGCCACTGCTTGTTCACCTGCCCCAGCGTGAACATGAAATGCCTTTGCACGGCGGCGGGGTCGGGCTGCTTGGGCGGGAAGGGGGCGGAAGGGGACGACATCGGGTGATATTCAAATAGTTGGCATCCCAATTATCTGCATATCAACGATGTCGTTTGCGGGGCCGCCCTGATACATCCGCATGCATCAGGGTCTTGCCCGCAGTGCCGGGGCTGTGTGCCTGGGTTGTATGCCGGGGCGTGTGCCGGCAGTTACATGCCCAGCGACTTGAGCAGTTCGTCGGTGTCGGTGCTGGCGGCCGGTGCGGGCGCTGCGGCCGGGGCGCTGGCGGCGGTCTGGGCCATGAGCGCATCGGGATCGGGGCGCTCCTGGGGCTCGAAGTCCACGACCTTGATGAACTCGGTGCGGTCCATGGCCAGTTCGAGATAGAAGATGTTGTTGTTGCCCGTGTAGAAGGTCACGCGGCGCGCCTCGGGGGAGTCGAGGTTGGCGTCCACGCTGAGGTTGACCTGCTTGTTCAGGCGGATCATCTTGGGCTGGCTCTGGGTGATGTAGGTCTGAAGCTCGCGCTGGACCTTGCTGGTGAAGTCGCCCACCACCTGGTTCATCAGCTCGCCCATGACGTTGCTGACATCGTCCGAGGTATAGGAGGTGGCCAGGTCGTCCTCGCCCATGCCCATGCTCAGCATGTAGCTGCGGTACAGCTCCATGGCGGCGGCGGCCGAGAAGTTGATGATCACCAGGCCCGAGAAGCCGCCGTCCACCAGGACAAAGCAGCCGATGTCGGGCTTGAGGCTGGTCTTGGTGATGCGCTGCACCATGCCCGAATACTGGATCTGGCACTGCGTGGCCACCTGGAGCACGCGCGAGACGGAGTTGCAGAGACTGATCAGCACGTCTTCCGTGCCATGGACGATGGGATGTTGGGGCTGGTTCATGAGGTCAACGGGACAAAATTGTGAGCGATTATGGGTGCAAGTCCGTTGTTGCGACCATTTGTAACTCCGAAGGCGTATTCTGGATGCCGGACCGGGCAGCCCGCCGGGTCCGCACCTTTGATGCAATGGAGGTTGGACGATGAGAGCACAGCAGCATCTGACCCGGGTTTCGCTGGACGCACTGCGTCCTACGCAGATGACCATAGGCGCCGCCGAAGTGCAGACCAAGCGCGCCCAGTGGAGCCGCCTCAAGCGCAAGGAGCGCGAGGGCGTTCTGGCCTCGCACTGGTTTCCGGCCGTGCTGGGACCGCGTGGCCTGCACTACATCGTTGACCACCACCACCTGGGGCTGGCGCTGACGCAGGAGTCCGTGGAGCAGGTCTGGGTCATGCAACTGGCCGATTTCAGCGAGGCCGATCCGCTGATGTTCTGGCGCCTGATGGAGTTCCACCAATGGGCCCATCCGTATGACGAGCGCGGCCGCCGCTGCGACTGGACCAAGATGCCCGAGCAGCTGGACCGCCTGCGCGACGACCCCTACCGCAGCCTGGCCGGCGCCGTGCGCAAGGCCGGTGGCTATGCCAAGGACACTGCGCCTTTCGTCGAATTCCTCTGGGCCGATTTTTTCCGCACGCGCTTTGCACCCAAGGACCTGCGCAGTGGCAAGAGCGATGTTGCCTTGCCCGATCAGGCCCTGCATGAGGCCCTGGGCCTGGCGCACGGCGCCGAGGCGCGCTACCTGCCGGGCTGGTCCGGCGTCGTTGCTCCGCAATCCTGATGCGTGCGCCTGGCCTGCCTGCCTTGGCCGATTGGGGCGCCGGCCTGTCCATCGCCGGCCTGCTGCTGCCCGAGGCCGTGGCCTATTCCGGCATCGCCGGCCTGCCGCCGCAGGCCGGGGTGATTGCGCTGTTCGCCGGGCTGCTGGCCTATGGCCTGCTGGGGACCAGCCGCTTCGCCATCGTCTCGGCCACATCCTCCTCTGCCGCCGTGCTGCTGGCGGCCACGGCGTCCATGGCCGGTACCTCGCCGCAGCAGCGCATGCTGCTGGGCGTGGGCATCGTGCTGCTGACGGGCCTGTTCTTCGTGGTGGCGGGGCTGGCGCGGCTGGGCGCGGTCTCCAATTTCATTGCCAAGCCCGTGCTGCGCGGCTTTGCGCTGGGGCTGGCGCTGACCATCGTGGTCAAGCAGATCCCGCATGCCGTCGCCTTCCAGCCCGTGCATGGCGATCTGCCGCGCTTTGTCTGGGAGCTGCTGGCCGGCTGGCGGCACTGGAATGGAGCGGGCCTGGCCATGGCCGTTGCGGCGTTGCTGCTGATGCGTGCGCTGGCCCGCTGGCGTGGCCTGCCTGCGGCCTTGCTGGTGATTGCGGCCGGCATTGCGCTGGATGCGGGCGGCTGGTGCGCGCGCTGGGGCATTGCGGCCGTGGGGCCGATACGGCTGGATTTCTCCAACCCCGGCATTCCCTCGCTGTCGCGCGCCGAATGGCTGCGCCTGGGCGAGCTGGCCTTTGCGATGGCGCTCATCCTCTATGCCGAGTCCTATGGCTCCATCCGTACCTTTGCGCTGCGCCACGGCGACCGCGTCGATGCCAACCGCGACCTGATGGCGCTGGGCGCGGCTAACCTGCTGTCGGGCGTGTTCCATGGCATGCCCGTGGGCGCGGGCTACTCCGCCACCTCGGCCAACGAGGTGGCGGGCGCGCAAAGCCGCGCTGCAGGCCTGGTGGCCTGCGCCGTGGTGGGCCTGGCCGTCTGGCTGCTGCTGCCCTGGATAGAGCGTACGCCCGCGCCGCTGCTGGCCGCCATCGTCATCCACGCCGTGGGCCACACGCTGAACCCTGCCGCGCTGCGCCCTTACTTCGCCTGGCGGCGGGATCGCTTGATCGTGGTGCTGGCCTTCTTTGCCGTGCTGGCGCTGGGCGTGCTCGACGGGCTGCTGCTGGCCATCGCGGCCAGCCTGCTCATGCTGCTGCAAACGCTGTCGCGCTCGCATGTGAGCTGGCTGGGCAGGCTGGGGGACACGCATGACTTTGTCGATGCCGCACGCCACCCTGACGCGGTGGTGCCGGCCGGCCTGCTGATCGCGCGGCCCGAGGCGCCGCTGTTCTTCGGCAATGCCGACCCGGTGTTTGCGGCCATCCGGGAGCGGCTTCAATCCCTGCCTTCGCCCCGCGGCGTGGTGCTGAGCCTGGAAGATTCGGCCGATCTCGATGCCACCAGTGTCGAGGCGCTGTGCGACTTCGCGGCCCAGTTGCGGCAACTGGGCGTGCCGCTGGCCCTGGCCCGCGTCAAGGACCCCGTGCGCGACCTGCTGGCGCGCGTGGGCAATCCGGCCTTGCCGCGCGCCAGCTATGCGGGCTGGAGCGTGGACGACGCCGTGCGCCAGTTGCAGATCCCTGCGTGATCCCCGCCCCGGCGCAGCCCCTCAGGCCGCCGCCTGGGTGGACTCGCGCACGATGCAGCGCCCCTGCATGATCACCTTGCGCAGCGGCAGGTCGGGCGCGTGCAGCCGCTCCATGAGCAGGCCGAATGCGGCGCGGCCCATGGCCTCCACCGGCTGCTCGATCACGGTGATGGCGGGGGCCACCAGTTCTGTCCAGCGCTCGTTGTCGAAACCGGCAAGCGCCACATCGCCCGGGATGCGCAGGCCTGCGGCGCGTATCGCGCGCAGGCAGCCTTCCAGCAGCAGGCTGTTGCTGGCCACGAAGGCGTCGGGCCGCTGCGGCTGGCGCAGCCATTGCGCGACCTCGGCCTCGGCGGCATCGCTGGTCGGAGGCAACTGGCGCAAGTCGGGCTCCAGGCCCGCATCGCGCATGGCGGCCAGATAGCCGTCGCAGCGCTCGCGCGCCGTGCTGCTGGTGCTGCCGAAGACGCCTGCAATGCGGCGGCGGCCCTGGTCCACCAGATGCCTGACCAGGGTGGCGCAGGCCTGGGCGTTGTCCAGCACCACGCTGTCATGGAAGGCCGGGGCGCCCGCCCGGTCCACCAGGACGACGGGGAACTCCAGCTGCATGCGCTCGAGCTTGTGCAGGCTGGCCTGGGTGGGCGCAAAGATCAGCCCCGCGATGCGCTCTTCCTGCATGAGCTGCAGGTACATGGCTTCGCGCTGCGGGTCTTCGTCGGTATTGCACAACAGCACGCGCCGGCCCTGGCGATAGGCCTCGGCCTCGACCGCGCGGATCAGGGCCGTGAAAAACGGGTTGCGTATGTCGGCCACCAGCACGCCCATGGGGCCAGCGTCGCGCGCGCGCAGCCGGCGCGCCATCAGATTGGGCCGGTAACCCGTGGCCTGCACGGCGGCCGCGACCCGCGCCCGGACCTCCTCGCTGACCGAGCCGCCCGCCAGCGCGCGCGATACCGTCGATTTGGAAACCCCGGCCGCACGGGCCACATCGTTGATGCTGATGCTCAATGCAATCGTTCCCGTTGGTTGTGGTGTGCCGCAGAGGATAACTCCAAAGAAATGCTGAGTTATGGCCGGATTATGGCCGGGTTATGTTGCAGTGCAGATTGACTGATGGTTGGGAACGTTCCCAAAATCCGCGCCATGATCAATGCCCATTCATCCCTCCCGGCGGTTGCACCCACCGCTCCTGCGGGCCTGCAGATCGCCGTGCGCCTGGACGCCAGGGTGCGCGACAAGGCCGACGCCATTGCCCAGGCGGCCCTGCTGCTCCAGGACCGTGGCTGCGTGGCTCCTGGCTATGCCACCGGCATGCAGGCGCGCGAGGCCCAGGCCGAAACCTTTCTGGGCCACGGCGTGGCCATTCCCCACGGCCGCGCCGAAGACCGGGCCCTGGTGCTGCGTGACGCGGTGGCCGTGCTCCAGGTGCGCGAGGGCCTGGATTGGAATGCCGGCCAGAACGTGCATCTGGTCGTGGCGGTGGCGGCACGCTCCGATGCCCACATCACCTTGCTGCGCCGTCTGGCCGGCCTGCTGCAGACACCGCGGCTGCAGGCGCTGTTCACCACGGGCGATGTGCAGCAGGTCATCGATGTGCTCCAGGGGCAAGCGGACCCGGCGCCGCCTGCCGCCCGCACGGCGGCAGTGGATCTGGCCGAGGCGCGCGAATGGACCATTGCCTATCCCAACGGCCTGCATGCGCGGCCTGCCACGCGCTGGGCGGAGTCGGCGCGCGGCTTTGCCTCGCACATCCAGGTGCGCCATGGCGGCGAGGTGGCCGATGCGCGGCAGATGGCCAGCCTGCTGCAGCTGGGACTGCGCGAAGGCGACAAGGTCACCGTCTCGGCCGAGGGCCCCGACGCCAGTGCCGCGGTCCAGCGCCTGTGTGCCGTGGCCCAGGCCCTGGTGGCCCAGGAACGTGCCGATGCCGACGCCGCTGCGCGCAAGGCGGCCGAATCGCCCGCCACGGGCTGGCTGCCGCCGCTGGCGCGGCCTGCCTTTGTGGGCCTGGGCGCCAGCCCGGGGTTGGCCGTGGCCCGCATCCACCAGTGGCGTGTGGAGGCCGCCGAGATTCCCGACCTGCCCGAGCCACTCAGCGTGTGCGGTGCGCGGCTGCATGCGGCGCTGGCCGAGACACAGGGCCAGCTGCGCGCCCTGCATGACGACACCCGCCGCCGCCTGGGCGAAGGCGATGCGGCCATCTTCAGCGCGCAGGCCGAGTGGCTGGGCGACACCGGACTCATCACGCGCGCCTGCCAGCTCATGGTCCAGGGCCACGGCGTGGCCTGGGCCTGGGACCGCGCTGTGGAGGAAGGCGCTGCCCGTCTCCAGGCGCTGGACAACCCCGCGCTGGCCGCGCGTGCCGCCGATCTGCGCGACGTGGGCCGGCGCGTGCTCGTGCAACTGCAGCCCTCGCTGGCAGCGGCGGGACCGGAGGGCCTGCCGGAAGGCGGCTGCATCGTGGTCGCGGCCGATCTTTCGCCCTCGGAAACCGCCCAGCTGGACACGGCGCGCGTGGCCGCGCTGGTCACGGCGCAGGGCAGTCCCACCTCGCACACGGCCATACTCGCGCGCACGCTGGGGCTGCCGGCCGCCGTGGCGGCAGGCGGCGGCGTGCTGGGCATGGCCGATGGGGCCCTGGCCATCGTCGATGGCGCCAATGGCCGCATCTACCTTGATCCCTCGGAGCAGGACCTGGCTTCGGCGCATGCCCACATGGCCGAGCAGCGGGCGCTGCAGGAACGCGTGTCCGCGCAGCGCGGCCTGCCTGCCATCACCACCGATGGCGTGCGCATCGAAGTCTGCGCCAACGTCAACCTGCCCGAGCAGGTGCCGCTGGCCCTGTCCCAGGGTGCCGAGGGCGTGGGCCTGATGCGCACGGAATTCCTGTTCCTGGAGCGCGGCAGCACGCCCGGCGAGGACGAGCAATACGAAACCTACCGCGCCATGGCGCAGGCGCTGGAGGGGCGGCCGCTGATCGTTCGCGCGCTGGACATCGGCGGCGACAAGCAGGTCGCCCACCTGGAGCTGCCGCGCGAGGACAACCCCTTCCTGGGCGTGCGCGGCGCGCGGCTGCTGCTGCGCCGCCCCGACCTGCTGGAGCCCCAGATGCGCGCCCTGTACCGGGCGGCCTGCGATGGCGCAAGGCTGTCCGTGATGTTTCCCATGGTCACCAGCGTGCAGGAGCTGCTGGCGCTGCGCGCGGCCTGCGAACGGCTGCGCGCCGAACTGGACGCCCCGGTCCTGCCGCTGGGCATCATGATCGAGGTGCCCGCCGCCGCCGTGCAGGCCGACGCACTGGCCCGCCATGCCGATTTCTTCTCCATAGGCACCAACGACCTGACCCAGTACGTGCTGGCCATGGACCGCCAGAACCCGCAGCTGGCGGCCGAGGCCGACAGCCTGCATCCGGCCGTGCTGCGGATGGTGCGCGCCACCGTGCAGGGCGCTGCCACCCGCGCGCGCCCCGTGGGCGTCTGCGGCGGATTGGCCGGCGACCCGTTCGGTGCGCTGCTGCTGGCCGGGCTGGGGGTGGGCGAGCTGTCCATGACCCCCAACGACATCGCCGGTGTCAAGGCCGGTCTGCGCGGGGCCAGCCTGCGGCAGTTGCAGGCGCTGGCAGACAGGGCGCTCGGCTGCGAGGATGCCGCGCAGGTGCGCGAACTGGCCAAAGAGGTGACGGCATGAACGCCCCGCAAGCCATTACCGTGACCCTGAACCCGGCCATAGACCAGCTCGTGACCCTGGATGCGCTGCTGCCCGGCCAGGTGCAGCGCGCATTGGGCAGCATGCAGGCGCCGGGCGGCAAGGGCATCAATGTTGCCGCCGCCTTGGCGGGCCTGGGCGTTTCCACCGCCGCGCTGGGCGTGCTGGGCAGCGACAACGCCGGCATGTTCGAGGCCTTGTTCGCCCAGCGCGGCATTGCCGACGCCTGCCTGCGCGTGCCGGGCCAGACGCGCACCAATATCAAGCTGGTGGCCGACGGCGGACGCCAGACCACGGACATCAACCTGCCGGGCCTGGCCTTGGCCGAAGCACATCTGGACGCCGTCATGTCCGCGCTGGCCCGGTATCTGCGGCCCGGCTTGGCCGTGGTGCTGTCGGGCAGCCTGCCGGCCGGCCTGCCTGCGGACAGCTGGGCCCGGCTCCAGGCCCAGGCCGTGGCCGCCGGTGCCGACGTGCTGCTGGACACCAGCGAGGCCCCCCTGGCCGCCGCCCTGGCCACGGCCCCCCATGCGGCGATGCCCTGGGCCATCAAGCCCAACCGGGAGGAGTTGCAGGCCGCCACAGGCCGGCGCCTGGACGGCCGCGATGCGCTTCTGGCCGCCGCGCGCCGCCTGCTGGACAGGGGGCTGGGGCTGGCCGTGGTGTCCATGGGCGAGGAGGGCGCGCTGTTCGCCAGCGCGCAAGGCGCGGTGATTGCGCGGCCGCCGCAGCGCGCGCGCGGCAGCTCCGTGGGCGCGGGCGATGCCATGGTCGCGGGCATGGTGGCCGCGCGGCTGCGCGGACTGGATCTGGCGGACACCGCACGCCTGTCCACGGCCAGCGCGCTGGCCTGGCTGCAGGCCGCGCCCGCGCGCGAAGTCGATGCCGACCGCGTCCAGGCCCTGGCCGCCAGCGTGCTGCTGGAGCCATGCCAGTGGCCGTGATCCCCCATTCTTCAGGAGCTTTCATGAACCCTCTTTTTGTGGTGATCGCAGCCGCCGGGCACGACGCCGAAGCGCTGCTGGCCGCCGAAGCCCTGCGCCATGCGGCCGGACAGCGTCCCTTGGCCGTGGAGGTGCGCGCCAGCGGCGGTGTGATCGGGCTGCATGCGGCCGATGCCGCCGCGCAGGCCGGGCAATTGCTGATCGTGGGGGATGCCGGCACCGATGACGATGCTGACACCGCCGCCGATGCCTCCCGCTTCGTGCAGGCCGCCGTCGAGCGCTGCAGCCTGCGCGAGGCGCTCGACGATCCGGCCGGCGTGCTTGCGCGCTGCGCTGCCGCCAGTCCCGCAGTACAGCGCACGGGCAAGCGGATCGTGGCCGTCACCTCCTGCCCCACGGGCATCGCCCACACCTTCATGGCGGCCGAGGGACTGCAGCGCGGCGCGGCGGCGCTGGGCCACGCCATGCGCGTGGAGACGCAAGGCTCGGTGGGCGCGCTCGATGCGCTGACGCCGCAGGAGATTGCCGAGGCCGACCTGGTCATCATCGCCGCAGACCGCGAGGTCGATCTTTCGCGCTTCGCCGGCAAGCCGCTGCTGCGCAGCGGCACCAAGCCGGCCATACGCGACGGCTCGGGGCTGATTGGCCGGGCGCTGGCCGAAGCCACCGTGCATGGTGCCGGCGTGGGCGCTGCTGCAGGCAGCGCCGCGCCCACGCCGGCCCGGACCCAGGGCGGTGCCTATCGCCACCTGATGACCGGCGTGTCCTTCACGCTGCCCTTCGTCACGGCGGGCGGCATTCTGATCGCCATGGCCTTTGCGCTGGGCGGCATCTATGTCCATGACGATGCGCACCAGGGCACGCTGGGATGGACGCTGTTCCAGATCGGCGCCAAGGGCGGCTTTGCGCTGATGGTGCCGGCGCTGGCCGGCTATATCGCCTATTCCATTGCCGACCGGCCCGGCATTGCGCCGGGCATGATCGGCGGGATGATCGCGTCCAGCATGGGCGCAGGCTTCATCGGCGGCATCGCGGCCGGCTTCATCGCCGGCTACGGCGTGGCCTTCATGGCGGCGCACATCCGGCTGCCGCAGGCGCTCAAGGGCCTGCTGCCCATGCTGATCCTGCCCGTGCTGGGCAGCCTGTTCACGGGGCTGCTGATGTTCTATCTGGTCGGTGCGCCCGTGGCCGAGCTGCTGCAGTGGCTGAGCGCCTGGCTGCGCGGCATGCAGGGTGCCAGTGCCTTGCTGCTGGGCCTGTTGCTGGGCGCGATGATGGCCTTTGACATGGGCGGGCCGGTGAACAAGGCCGCCTATGCGTTTTCCACGGGAATGATCGCGAGCCAGGTCTACACGCCCATGGCTGCGGCCATGATCGCCGGCATGACGCCGCCGCTGGGGCTGGCCCTGGCCACGCGCCTGTTTGCCGACCGCTTCACGCGCGAGGAGCGCGGCAGCGCCGCCTCGGCCGGCGTGCTGGGCCTGGCCTTTGTCACCGAGGGGGCCATTCCCTACGCGGCGCGCGATCCGTTGCGCACGATTCCGGCCCTGGTGCTGGGCTCGGCCGTGGCCGGCGCCGTGTCCATGCTGGCGGGTGTGGAGCTGAAGGTGCCGCATGGCGGCATCTTCGTCGCGCCCATTCCCAACGCCGTGACCCACGTGGCCATGTATGCGGTGGCGCTGGTGGCGGGCGTGGTGGTCACGGCCATCGCCCTGCGCATGTTCAAAAGGCCCGCCGAAGCGGGCCTTTGAAGCGGGCCTTTGAAGCAGGAAGCCGGGGGAGCGCCTGGAGCGGCTTCCCCCGCAGCGTTCAGCGGGCTGCGGCGCGGGCCTGTTCCAGCCAGCCGTCGAAGGTCTTCTGGTGGGCCTTGATCCAGCCGTCCACATGGCGGTTGATGTCCGAGGGCTTGTTCTGGCCCTGGCTCATCATGTGGTTCTGCGCGCTGATGTCGCCCACGGGCAGCTGCATCAGCTCGAACAGCTTGCCGGCGTCGGGATGCTTGTCGGTGAAGGCCTTGTTGGCCACGATCTGCTGCTTGTTCACCACGAAGCCGTAGTTCTTGCCGTTGGGCAGCTTGGTATCGAACTTGGCCTGCTCGCCGGGCAGCGAGGAGAAGGGCACCTCCAGCCACACCACGTCCTTGCCGGGCTTGAGCACGTTGCTCACCCAGTAGGGCGTCCAGGTGTAGTAGAGGATGGGCTTGCCGGCCTTGTAGCGCGAGATGGTGTCGGCGATCAGCGCCGAGTACGTGCCCTGCTTGTGGGTCACGGTGTCGCGCAGCTTGTAGGCCGTCAGGTGGTGCTCGATCACGGCCTCGCAGCCCCAGCCCGGCGTGCAGCCGGTGAGGTCGGCCTTGCCGTCGCCGTCCGAGTCGAACAGCTTGGCGATCTTGGGGTCCTTCAACTGGCCGATATTGGTGATCTTGTATTCGTCGGCCGTCTTCTTGTCGATCAGGTAGCCCTGGGCCGCGTTGTCCGAGTACACGCCCTTGCGGAACAGCTTGGCGTCGCCGCCCGCGTTCTTGTAGTAGTCGGCGTGCAGCGGGTTCCAGTGCGTGGCCAGGAAAGTGGCGTCGCCATTGGCAATCGCCACGTGGGCCGTGGGGTACTCGACTTCCTGGAAGGGCTGCACGTCGTAGCCCAGCTTCTCCAGGGCCTTCATGACGATCAGGGTCTGGAAGCTTTCTTCGGCGATGGAGCTCTTGAGCGGCGACACCTTCACGCCCTTGCCGGGCTGGTCGCTGGCGGCCGATGCGCCTGCGCAGGCCAGTGCGATGCCGGCAGCCATCGTGGCGGTGCGCAGCCAGTGGCTGGCAGCGGCAGTTGGCAGTCGATTGTGGTTCAGGGCTTGGTTCATCCTCGGGTTCCTCCGTTGTGTGATGAAAGGGGAGTGGGCGGCCAGCGTGGCTGGCCGCTTTTCGGGAAGGCGGCGCGGCAGTGGGCCCATCCGCGCCGCAGTGAAGGCATTCAGCTGGTGCTGCCGCGATGGACCGGCTTGTTGCCGGCGCCCAGCAGGCGGGCGATGCAGCCGGCGGGGCCGCTGTGCCACCAGCGCGCACCGCCACGGGTCGTCTGCCCCATGGCCTGGGTGATGCGGTCCAGCACGATGGCCAGCAGCACGATGCCCAGTCCGCCCACGGTGGCCAGGCCCATGTCCAGGCGGCCGATGCCGCGCAGCACCATCTGGCCCAGGCCGCCCACGGCGATCATGGAAGCGATCACCACCATGGACAGCGACAGCATCAGCGCCTGGTTCACGCCGGCCATGATGGACGGCATGGCCAGCGGCAGCTGCACCTTCCACAGCAACTGCCAGGGCGATGCGCCATAGGCGCGGCTGGCCTCGATCAGGTCGGGGCGCACCTGGCGGATGCCCAGGTTGGTCAGTCGGATCAGCGGCGGCAGCGCGAAGATGATGGTCACGATCACGCCGGGCACGTTGCCGATGCCGAACAGCATCACCACGGGCACCAGGTAGACGAAGGCCGGCGTGGTCTGCATGGCGTCGAGCAGCGGGCGTGTCCAGCGTTGCGCACGGTCGCTGGAGGCCAGCAAAATCCCCGCGGGCAGGCCGATGACCATGCAAAACACCAGCGAGGTCAGCACCAGGGACAGCGTCACCATGGCCTCGGGCCAGATGCCCAGCATGGCGACCACCACCAGCGAGACGGCGGCGCCAATGGCCATGGCGCGGCCCGCGAACTGCCAGGCCACCAGGGTCAGGACCAGGATCAGCAGCGGCCAGGGCAGGGCCAGCATGGCATCGGTGATGCCCGACAGCGTGCCGTCGATGGGCGTGCGCACGGCCTGGAAGAAGGGGCGGAAATGGTGGACCACCCATTCCAGGCCGCTGTTGATCCAGCCCTGCACGGGCAGGCCGTCGGTGGTCAATTGGTGCCAGAGGCTGGCATGGGCGTCGTCGGGAACGCCCGAGCCGGCCGAGGCGCCCAGCCAGTCACCGCCTGCGGCATCACCGCCGCTGGCGGCGCCCCAGGGATCGGCCGAGGCATCGGGCGCTGGCGTGGCGGCGGTTGCCCAGGGATCGGCGCTTGCAGAGGCTGCAGAGGCCGCGGAATCGGTGGAAGCAGGGGCTGCGCTCGCATCGGCCCAGGGATCGGTGGCGGCGGCGGCGGTGTTCGGGTTCAGGCTGTTGGTTGCATCGCTCATGCGGCATCTCCTTGTCGTTGTTCGATCGGCTCCACGGTCGGCGCGACGGTGGGGGCGTTGGAGACCGGGAAATGCGGGTTGAGCGTGACCGGCGGCACTATCTCCTGCGGCGGCGGCACGGGCGGCGTGTCGCGGTCCAGGAAGCGCAGCATGGTGGTGCGGCTGACCACGCCCATGAACTGGCCGTCGTCGCTGGTCACCGGCAGCGCGCAGGGCGCGGCGGCCACGGGGCCGAACAGCTCGGCCACCGGCGTGCCTGCAGACAGCGGCTCGACGTTGGGCAGGAAGGCGTGGCTCAGGCCCAGCATGCCCGGGCGACCATGCAGTGCGTCGCGCAGCGATTGCGAGGACACCACGCCCAGGAAGCGGCGGCGCGCGTTGACCACATAGGCGTAGTCGCGGTCGGAGTCTTCCAGCAGGCGCTGGGCTGCGCGGCAGCCGCGGTCGCTGTGCTCGGACACCACGGTCAGCGCCTGGCGCGCGATGTCGCCGGCCTTGAAGACCGAGGCCGCGTCCACGCCGCGCACGAAGCTGCGCACATAGTCGTCGGCGGGGCTGCGCAGGATCTCGTCGGGCGTGCCGACCTGGATCACCTGGCCGTCCTTCATGATGGCGATGCGGTCACCGATGCGCATGGCCTCGTCCAGGTCATGCGAGATGAAGACGATGGTGCGGCGCTGGATCTGCTGCAGGCGCAGCAGCTCGGACTGCATCTCGGTGCGGATGATGGGGTCCAGGGCCGAGAAGGCCTCGTCCATCAGCAGGATGGACGGATCGGACGCCAGCGCCCGGGCCAGGCCCACGCGCTGCTGCATGCCGCCCGACAACTCGTCGGGGTAGCTTGCGCCCCAGGCGCCCAGGCCCACCTGCTCCAGCGCGGCCTGGGCCTGCTTCTGACGCTCGGCCTTGTCGGCGCCGGCCAGCTCCAGGCCGAAGGCCGTGTTGTCCAGCACCGTCATGTGCGGCATCAGCGCAAAGGACTGGAACACCATGGAGATGTCCTTGCGGCGCAGCGCGCGCAGATCGCGCTCGCTCAGGGCATTGATGTCCTGGCCATCGACCACGATGCGCCCGGCCGTGGGCTCGATGAGGCGGTTGAGCATGCGCACCAGGGTGGACTTGCCCGAGCCCGACAGGCCCATGACGACGAAGATCTCGCCGGCCTCGATGGTGAAATTGGCGTCGAACACGCCGATGGACTGGCCCGTGCGCTCCAGGATCTCCTGTTTGCTCAGGCCCTGTTGGACGAGGTCGAGTGCGGTCTTGGGGTCGTCCCCGAACACCTTGAACACATGATCGATGATGATCTGCTTGGCCACTGTGGCGTTCTCCTTTTGGGTGAGATGGAACACAGTCCAGCGTCCTCGACGGGCGAAGACGCTGGCGCGCAAGCCAAAAATGAAGCCCTGATGCCGTTCGCTGCAGAGGACTGCCGTCCCCCGTTGCTGGGATTCAAACAGGTGCGAAAGCACCCGAGGCGGCTCGGATGGCACGCGAAGCGGTGCGCAAGAGCCAGAAGTCGAGAGCAGCCGGCGGCGAGGCGCGCGGTGTCTCAGTCGGGCATCGTGGCTGAAGATCAGCCAGCGCGATGCCCCACAACATCAGGACCGAGTTTCGGCCCGGTTGACGGGGCTGTGCCGGGAGCACAACGATCCGCCGGGGTGTATCGGCAGGCCGTGAAGACGGTGCCGATGACCTGCTTGGCAGGTTGTAAAGAAGCCGAAATTATATAAAACAGGTTTTACTGCGTCAAAACGCATGAGCCGAAGGAGGCCTGTTTTGGGCTGTTTCAAGGTCTTGGAGGCTGCAATCGGGCCAGTATTTGCTCACTTAATGAGAGCGTATAGCCCATGATTCACAAGGCATATGCTGTCATCGATGAATAAAATCGGTCAAGCGTCAGCTTGAGGAAAGCTTCAGGCCCGATCTGCGGCAAAAAGCGTGCCTGGCGCGCTGGCCGGCCGGGCGCCAGCAGGTGTCCGACCCGTTGCCTGCGCCCGCCCATGAAAAATGTCCGCTGTCAAGTCTTTGATGTAGACGGACAGTTCCGTAAAAGGTCTTATGGAATAACAGGTTAGTCCATATTTTGGTCGCTACGCATCCTTGCTGATTTGCGAGCTAGGTGCCACATAGGCGCTTTGCAGTGGCAAACGTAAGGATGTCTCAGCGAGCAAAGTCGCATCATCAAAGTTTCGGTCTATCACCATCTTCCTACAGAAGGCAGTTCGAGAAGGGCGTTTATCGTGTTTGCCCCCCCAATCTGCCAATCGATAGCTCGCACCGTCGAAGCCGATGATGCGGGCGATCCATTTCGATGTGGCATTTGCGCCTGCGTCCGGTGATGTTGGCCGCGTGTGTCCTGTGCCAATGGGATCGCGCCCATGGGGCGCTTGCGCAACGCGAAGGCTGAGGCGGGCGGTAGGATGCTCTCGAAGCGTTCGCCCCAACGAGGTCTGCTTCTATGGGGCATGCCAGTGCAAGCGACTGCTGGAGGCGCAGTAATCACATGGGAGCCGTGTCGATGGGTTGTTCAGGCTCGGCACGCGAGCAGTACTGCTCTACCCACTTCACGGACTGAGCGATGCCTCCGAATGGAAAGAAATGCAGGCTCACCTTTCCATGTGCTTCGGTCAGGCGGGTGGTCAGACGATCCACAAAGAGATCCGGGCCTGCTATGCCGAACAGCTTGCTGATCGAGATGCCGTACTTGGACAACATCGACGCGCATGCGCTAACGCCACACAAGGCGGCATAGCGCGCCAGCACCGCCACGCCTGCAGGGCCCGGCACGCCCACGCGTACGGGATGTTCGACGCCACGCCCGCGCAGGGCTTCCAGCCAGGCCAGCACGATGTCGGCATCGAAGGCAAATTGCGTGACGATCAAGGGCGCCATGCCGCGCCCTTCGATGCAGCGACACTTGTGTTCGAGCACTTTCCAACGATCAGATGTGCTCATGACCGGATGGCCCTCGGGATGGCCACCCACGCCGACCATCTGAATGCCCGAGCGCTCGAACACGCCTGATTCGATCAGTGAGGAGCTGTCGGCAAACGGCCCCAGCGGGGTGGACGGATCTCCAGCGATCACGAAGCAACGCTTGACGCCGGCTTCCGCGACCGCGCGCTGGATGAACGACTCCAGTTTTGCGAACGAGGCGATACGGCGTGCAGCGAGGTGAGGCATGGGCTCAAAGCCGAGTCCGCGAACGGCCTGCGCTGCGGCCAGTCGCGCGTCGTTGTCCTGGTTCGCCAGGTAGGGAATGGAAATGGTTGACCCGGGCAATACACGCGGCGCCGCTGCGGTCAGCGCAGAGATATCCTTCGCGTTGACCTCTAACGAATAGGCGTCGGTGATGTTGCCGATGGGCTTTGACTTGTCGGAATGAAGCAAGGGGCTTGCCATATCTGGCGACTGTTGGGAGAGTTCCGACCCGCCAGCGCTGATCGGGTCGGTTGGAAGCCATGGAGCGGCATCGCTCACCCGGCAAGGCGCGTCAATCTTTGGGGGGCTGTTCGTCACCGTAGAACGTCACGCCGAGCTGGATGCGCTCGCGGCCGCTTTCCACGCGGTGGCGGTTCGTGTCGCGCAGCGAGTAGACGCAGCCGCAGTATTCCTGTTGGTAGAAGTTCTCGCGCTTGCTGATCTCGATCATGCGCGCCGAGCCGCCGCCCTTGCGCCAGTTGTATTCCCAGTACATCAGGCCAGAGTACTTGGCCGCCGCACGCACGCCGCAGTCATTGATCTGCTGCATGTTCTTCCAGCGCGAGATGCCCAGGGAACTGGTGATCACCGGAAAGCCGTGCTCATGCGCATACAGCGCCGTGCGCTCGAAACGCATGTCGAAGCACATGGTGCAGCGCACGCCGCGTTCGGGCTCGTGCTCCATGCCCTTGGCGCGCTCGAACCAGTTGTCCCGGTCGTAGTCCGCATCGACGAAGGGCACGCCGAACTGCTCCGCGAAGCGGATGTTCTCGTTCTTGCGCAGCTCGTATTCCTTGAGCGGATGAATGTTGGGGTTGTAGAAAAAGATGGTGTAGTCAATGCCCGAGGCCAGCATGGCCTCCATGACCTCGCCTGAGCACGGCGCGCAGCACGAATGCAGCAGCACCTTGTCGTGGCCTCCGGGCAGCGCAAGCGCTTTGCGTTCGACGGTGGTGTTCATCCCTTGGCTCCTTGGGCAATAGCGGTGGTGGCAGTTGCAGGCTGGCGGGCCAGTTCGACGAAGGCCCGCACGTAGTCAATGGCGGTATCCGCCTCGCGTGCGCCCAGGAAGATCTGCTTGGCAATACCGCGCGCGCCCAGCCGCACAGGCACCACGTCCATCCTGGCCGCATATTCCTCGACCAGCCAGCGCGGCAGCGCGGCGACACCGCGGCCGCTGGCCACCATCTGCACCATGATGTCGGTGGTTTCGATGGCTTTGTGGCGCTTGGGCGTCACGCCGGCCGGCAACAGGAACTGGCTGTAGATGTCCAGGCGTTCGATGTCCACGGGGTAACTGATGAGCACTTCCCGGGTCAGCTGCTGGGGCTTCACGTAGGCCGTAGAAGCCAGGGGGTGGTCTTTGGCCACGACCAGCACCTGCTCGTAGTCGAACACGGGTTCGAACTTCAGCCCCGGCTTGAACAGCGTGTTGATTTCCACCCAGAAGTGACCCACTAGCCCCCGGTGGGGGTGCGGATAAAAACTTGGACTGGTTTTATGCGGCTAGGCCAAGTTTGTGCCGGTATTCCACAGGACTTAAACGTCCCAGAGATACCTTGATACGTTTTTCGTTGTACCAACGAATGTACGCATCGACAGCTTCAATGAACTGCTCAATCGTTGTTGATTGCCAGTTGTTGGGATAGAACAGCTCCATCTTTAGCCTTCCAAAAAAGCCTTCGCACGCAGCGTTGTCTGGTGAGCACCCTTTGCGAGACATCGAGCGAGTCAACTTTGCATCATGGACCCTCGAGAGCCAGCCTGGCCAGCGGTAGTGAGCTCCACGATCAGAATGAATCACAGGGCGGCTCTCGCTGCCTTGAACAGCATCAATGGCCGCATCCAGCATTGTGTTGACGAGATGTGCGTTGGGATGAGTCCCAATCGACCAGCTCACCACCAGCCCGTCAAAGCAATCAATGACTGGCGACAGGTAAACCTTGCCAGCAGGAATCTGGAGTTCAGTAATGTCGGTGAGCCACTTCTCATTGGGCGCAGCGGCACGGAAGTCTCGATTGATGAGGTTTTGCGGGGCGGCACCTATCTCTCCAAGGTAGGAGTTATATCTGCGGCGTTTGGGCTTGGCCACGATCAACCCCTCCTGCTTCATCAGCCGACGAACCACCTTCTCTGAGATGCCCGTGCACTCCTTGAGCAGAGATGCCTGCACCCTGCGATATCCATAGCAACGGTAGTTGTTGTCGAAGATCTCTGTGATGCTTCGGCGTAAATCAACGTATTTGTCAGCCAGCTTCAGCCGAGCACGATGGTAAAAATACGAGCTTCTAGCAAGGCCAACAAGAGAAAGCAGTTCTGGCAATTCATACTGCCCGTGCAACGCTTCAACCAGCACAGCCTTATCTTTGTTTGCCAGCCTATGCAGATCAATGTCAGCCCCATTTTTTAAGATTTCATGGGCCTGCTTGAGAAGCTCACGTTCTATCTTCAGCCGCCGAACATCCTGGCGCAATGATTCAACTTGGCGCCTGAGTGCTGCTTCATCCAACACTGGCGATCGCTTTGGACTGTGTTTCATTGAGGCTGGGGCACAAGGGCCAAGCAACTGATTTTTCCAGTTGTACAAGGTCCCCCTACACACCCCTAACTTGTCCGCAATCTGCTGTGCACTTGATCGACGGGCACACAGCTGCACCACGCCCTCACACATCAAGGCATCAGGCTTTGTAGCCGGCCAAGATCTGCCTACTCTCGATTTGCAGGTGTCAGGGCAGTCTTGCCGAACCCACGCAGTCAACGTTCCTCGACCCGGATAACCCAAAGCCCTCATCGTTGCAGCAATACAGCGATCATGGGCGAGGTAATGAGCAATAGCCACCTGCCTTTGCTGCAGCGAATATTTTGGTGCTCTTGGAGCTTGGCTTGCTGGCAAATCCTGATGCTTCAGGTAGTGCTGATACCAGCCTTTCAATGCGTTCTTGGTTGGGTACCCCAACTGGCGAATCGTGGCTCTGACACGCAAGCCAAGCTTGATGTAAAGCGCAACTGCACGAATCCTGTCTGCGTATGAGTACATGAACTACCTCCCCTGGTAGTCCAAGTTTTTGTCCGCATCCCCGGCGGGTCAGTTCTGCGTGGAAATCAACAGCCTAGATTCATTGAGATGCATCAAAGCAGTCTATCGGCGACAACGCACCTCGTCGTCTGCGTGAACTCTAAGGCAGACCCTAAAGGGGCGAGGGAGACACTTTCGGCGGTGCATCTCAACACTCTGCGCAGTGCGGTTGTATTAGACCTAGGGTTCAGCCGTGCAGTCCAAGAACTCGCAAAGCAGCGTCACCTCTACTACGAGCCGAATGTAATGACCTCAGCTGAAACGTCCTGGGTTGAAACCACTATCAGAGGCCAAGAACGATCAGTGTTGTAGCCTGACCCCTCGAAGTATCTGGTGTTTGCCATGCGCCCATTTGGGCTTACCCCATGAGCTGCGCCGTGCAGAGAACATCATCGCTAAACCACTTCGATGATGACTCAAGTCATTTCCCCTTGGCGAGCAGGATGGCATCACACGGGCAGGTTGCACCCAGCCATAGGACATAGGCTCTGAAGCCGCGCCCATTTCAGCTGGCGTGCAAACCGCCGAGCAACCATACCTATGCTGCCGCGCTGGCCTCGACAGCAACATCACTCAAACTCTCGCCCCTGAGTGAGCGGACTAGGTTCTCAGCAGCCCGCATTTCAATTTCGAACCGTACGCGTCTCACAGCCGAGCCGATGTGGGGAGTGAGTACTGTTCTGGCGTTGTTGGTCAATCCCGGATGAATTTCGCGAGGTCTGTCTGGAAGTAGCCAATCTTCCATCTCATAGACGTCAGCGGCGTACGCGCCAAGTTGCTCATTCGCCAAGGCATCGACAACCGCCCTTTCGTCGACCACAGACCCCCTACCCACGTTTACAAGGATCTGGCCCTTTTTCGATAGTTGAAGCATCCTGGAGTCAACCAGGTGGCGCGTATCGCTAACAAGAGGCACTGCCAGGAACACATAGTCCGATGTGCTGACAGCCTCATCAAGCGTGACCAGTTCGACCTGATCTAGACGCACACTTGGGTCTACACCAAGCAGCCGCGCGCAGCCAAAGCCCGCGAGTCGCGCCAATATGGCCTGCCCAACTTTTCCGAGACCGATCACGCTGGCCACCGACCCATGAAGCCCGGTTCCGTATAGAGCTGGCCTCCACCCAGAGTAGCCTGCTCTTGTAGCGGCGTCACCCTGAAGCACGTTCCTGCCAGCAGCAATAGCCAATCCGATGGCCAGCTCGGCTGTGGGCTCTGTGAGGAGGTCAGGAACAAAGGTGACGCTCACCCCGGCTTGTGCGCAAGCCCTCAGGTCGAAGTTGTCGTACCCCTTGAGTGCACAGGAGATGGTCTTGAGCCTGGGAGCGTTCAGCAGCGACTCTTTGGTCACACTGTCTGTCATGAAGGCCATCATGGCATCAGCATCCACGAGGTACTCCCTGAGCTGGCTGGGGCTCCAGGGGTCAGGCCCTGGATTCATGATGACCTCACCCTCAGCCTGGAGCTTCCTTAGAACCTCTTCATGAACTGGCTGCGTTACGACGATTTTCCGATGATTCATTTTTCGATTTACTTGAGACGCTTTCGCAGCATCGATCCAATGCTGTCAACCACGAGGACACAGGCAAGAATCGACAGAAGGATGGCTGAGACCTCGTCATACTTGACAAGGCGAAGTGCTGCCATCAACTCGAAGCCGATGCCACCTGCACCGACAATGCCAAGTACTGCGGAGGCCCTGAAGTGGTACTCCCAGCGATAGATGGTTATGTCTGCCAACTGTGGAAGGACTTGGGGGATAACGGCATGCGAGATGACCTGAAAGCGGCTTGCGCCTACCGCAGCAGCTGCTTCAAGTGGCTTCGGATCCACGTGCTCAATGGCTTCCGCGTAAAACTTTGCGACCATTCCCGTGGAATGCAACGCTAGTGCGAGCACCCCAGGTAGAGCACCAAACCCTACGGCTGCCACGAACAGAATGCCAAGAATGATTTCTGGCACGGACCGGAATGCCGCCAGGATGACTCTGGCCACTCTTCCCACCAAAGGATTGGGGGTGGTGTTTGGAGCCGCCAGGAGCGCCAGCGGAAGTGAAAGCACGATAGTCAGTGCTGTGCCGGCAATCGACATCGCCAAGGTGTCCCTCAGCGGGATGACCCAGTGCTCCCAGCGGTCGAAGTTGGGAGGGACCATCTCAGATGAGAGCTGCTTGACAGCCGGGGCGCCTTCGATGAACCGCTGTGCATCGAAGAACCCCGTGACGTACAGGGCTACAAGGCAAACCAGAAGGACGAACGCTGTATTGCGCAGTCCAATGAACTGCTCCCGCTTGTCGCGACTGATGATGTTCTCGAATGCAGCCGAGGTCATTGCATACGGCCCAAATCAAGCTTCAGGATGGTTGCGGTATCCCTAAGGACGTCATATGCAGCGTCATCAGTGGCGGCAAACGCCTGGACACGAAACGCCTTGAGCACCTCAGCATCCTTCATGTCCAGAAAGGCAGAGCGGATGGCAGCTTTGAGCTCAGGCTTGAGGTCCCCCTGCATGACGACCGGATAGTTTGGAATGGGAGCAGAAAGGTCAAGCTGAACAATCTTCGTGGCATCAATGCTTCCTCGAGCGATGAGGTTGTCCAGAATCGGCTTGGACAGAGCCCCGGCTGGAATCTGACCCGACTGCACCGCACGTGCGACCGCGTCATGTGCCCCAAGGTGAACTGGCCGATAGTCCTTCTCACCATCAAGCTTGTACTTCTTGAGCAGGTGTGCACGTGGTGCAAGGTGGCTTGATGTGGACGCCTGGTCGCCAAATCCGAAGGGCTTGCCGCGCACGTCTTCAAGCGTTTTCACCGGCCCTCCGGCCGTTGCGATGAGGACCGACTGGTATGTGGGCGAACCACGTTCAACGCCCACCGCAAAGGGCTCAATCCCGGACGCCTTAGATTTGGCCAAAACGTACGAAAACGGTCCAAAGTACGCTACCTCAATCCGACCGAACCGCATTGCCTCGATCATCGAGGAGTAATCGGTAGTCACCACAATCTCAACATCCTTCTTGAGCTGCTGTTCAAGATAGCGCTTAAGAGGCTGCGCGTTCTGGATGATGCTGGCAGCGTTCTCATCTGGAAGAAGGGCGACACGAAGCTTTGATGGATCCTTTCCCTGCGCATGAGCCCACAGAGGAAGGAGTGCAGCAAAAGAAGCTGCGCTGACAACAAGAGAGAAGTTACGGCGATTCAGCATGGCAAGAGCTCCTTGGTTTGACTGGATTGAAGAGTTCGGGGGCTATCAGTGGACGCACTCGTGTTGGAAGCGTTGGACTGCTTTGCATAGAGGTTCCGCGCAACATCAGGACTCAGCTGCTCTGCCCTACCCTCGAATACAACAGCTCCCTGGCGGAGCCCAATGATTCGGTCTGCAAACGAGCGCGCGAGCTCCACCTGGTGAAGACTCACGATTGCGGTGAGGTGGTCCTTTTTGCAGATCTCATGCAACAAGGTGAGCACGCTATGTGCGGTTGCCGGGTCCAGGCTGGCAACAGGCTCATCGGCCAGCAGGATTCGTGGCTTCTGTATTAGCGCCCTAGCTATGCCTACGCGCTGCTGCTGCCCCCCAGACAAGGCATCAGCCCGGGAGAGCGCCTTTTCGAGCAGCCCGACACGCTCAATCACTGTGAGCGCCTCCAGCTTGTCCTTCTTGCTCCACGGCCATAGCGAAGCGAATGCACCCCTGTCACCGAGCTTTCCCATCAGAACATTCCTGAGGACCGACTGACGTCCAATCAGATGATGCTGCTGGAAAACCATCCCACAGCGCTTGCGGTGCTCTCTCAGCGTCTTTGCGTTGACTACCCCACCTGCCAGGCCAGGTATCGATACCTCGCCTTTTGTGGGCAGCACCAGTCCATTGATGCTTCGTAACAAGGTGGACTTCCCTGCGCCCGAGGCGCCCAGAAGCACCAAAAACTCTCCCTGCTTCACATCCAGACTCGTCGGGTGCAAGGCCACGGTCGAGTCAACGTAGCGGACGGAAACTCCCTTGAGACTCAGAACGTCTCGGTCCTTCTCCAACTTCATGTTGTTACCTTTGCAAGTTTCTGCCTGCGAGCAGCGCGAGAGCGCTTATGACGCACATTTGCCGCAGAAAGAAGTTCGATACGGCTAGGCATGCGTGCAGTTTGTTCGTGGAACGTGTCATCAATATGAAACTTGCACCCCGAAAAATAGGGGTATCTATAGATAACACCTATGTCTGGACTCACGCTACTTGCGGCTTTGAAAGCCTTTGATGCGACGGCAAGGGCCGGAAGCATGACTGCTGCTGCGAAGCTGCTTGATCTACAGCAGCCCACCATCTCAGCGCATATTCAGCGCCTGGAGAATGAGTACGGCGTGGAGCTTTTTCTTCGTCAAGGCCGCCGGCTTGAGCTGACTACCTTTGGCAGGACTCTGCTGGACTACACGCGGCGGGCATTCAGCGGCGAGGAAGATGCGCACGCCCTTTTGGCAGCAGCCAAAAACCGATTCGTCGGGCGTCTTGTGATTCACGCGATCGGCCCGTACAACGTAGTCCCTGTTCTGAAGGCCTTCGGGAGCCGCCATCCCCAGGTCGAGGTCTCTGTCCGTGTAGGCGACTCCCGCTCAATCACGGAAAAGCTCCTCGACTACCAGGGTGATGTCGGCGTGGTCCTCAATCACGCCGAGCACCCCGAACTCCATTGCATGCCATACAGGTCACAGCGCCTGGTGGTCTTTGCGAACCGAGAGCACGCCCTAGCCCGGTGCGGTGAGATAGTGCTCAAGGACCTTCAGAGCCAGCGCTTCGTCATACGTGAGGAAGGTTCAACGACAAGAAGAGTCTTCGAGAGCGAGCTAATTGCCCGCAATATCAACATCCAGGTTGCGCTGGAGATGGGAAGCCGGGAGGCTGTCCGCGAGGCAGTCGCACAAGGAATAGGACTAGGCGTCGTTGCCGAGACAGCCTATGTTCCAGATCCGCGTCTTGTGAAGCTGAAGATTCTGGATACAGCAATGGCCACCCACGTCGACTTCATCTGTCGTCGCGAACGACAGAACGCTCCGCTGATAGCAACGATTTTCGACTTGGCAAAAGAGGTGAGAAGAGGCCTGGCCTAAAGATTCACGAACTTGGCGACAGGGCCCGAGTGGATCATTCATGCCAAGCCTATCGTTAGCAGCCATGCTGTCAGTCAAACAGGCCTAGATGGCTGCGCCTGTGGGAAGTGACTCCGTTGGATCCACTCTTACTCTTCGTCGTAGCCAATACCGTTGGACCATCGACAAGCTCCCTGTACAGCTTGTATCTTGGAGCGACGTACGGAGTTAGGGGAGCGCTTGGCTACACGCTCGGCACCAGTCTTGGCTTCTCCATCGTCGTCACTACCAGCTCCGTGCTAGTCGCGGTTGCCTATGAGATTCCTGCTGGCGGGCAATTTGGCCTAAAGCTGTTCGCGTCTGGCTATACCGCGTGGATTGCAAGCAAGTGCTTGCGTACTGCCTGGACGTCCAGCCGTGATTCCACCAAGGCTCTTGCCTTCACCAAGCTTGGGGCCTATGACGGTGCCATTCAGCAACTCGCAAACCCACGAGGGTGGGCCCTCGCCACTGTCTCAGTGGTCGGGTTCTCCGACGCCCAAGTCCCACCGTTGATGGAGGGGTCGTCTCAGAAAACGGAAAATAAAGCACGCTAAGCCGGTGGCAGCGGTCGCAATGGCCTGAACTTCCCCGCACCGACCTTGGCACTGCTGCGCCATAGGTAATCGCCGGTCAGGTTGATATGCTCCCACCCCAGCGGTGACAGATATTGCAGCAACGTGTCGTCCAGCGCCTTGCCGTGGGCACGCAAAGCACTGGTGGCACGCTCCAGATAGACCGTGTTCCACAACACGATGGCCGCCGTCACCAGATTGAGGCCGCTGGCCCGGTAGCGCTGCTGCTCAAAACTGCGGTCGCGGATTTCACCCAATCGGTAGAAGAAGACCGCCCTGGCCAGCGCGTTGCGCGCCTCGCCCTTATTCAGCCCCGCATGGACGCGGCGGCGCAGCTCCACGCTTTGCAGCCAATCCAGAGTGAACAGCGTGCGCTCGATGCGCCCCAGCTCGCGCAGGGCGACGGCCAAGCCGTTTTGGCGCGGATAGCTGCCGAGCTTGCGCAGCATCAGCGAGGCCGTCACCGTGCCCTGCTTGATCGAAGTGGCCAGCCGTAGGATTTCATCCCAATGAGCGCGAATAGCCTTGATGTTCAGCCTGTCGCTGCTAATCATCGGCTTGAGTGCATCGTAGGCAGTATCGCCCTTGGGAATGAACAGCTTGGTGTCGCCCAGGTCGCGGATGCGCGGCGCGAACCGGAATCCCAGAAAGTGCATCAGGCCGAACACATGATCGGTGAAGCCCGCCGTGTCGGTGTAGTGTTCCTCGATACGCAAGTCAGACTCGTGGTACAGCAGGCCATCGAGCACATAGGTCGAGTCGCGCAAGCCGACGTTGACCACCTTGGCGCTGAAGGGCGCGTATTGGTCGGAGATATGGGTATAGAACGTCCGCCCAGGGCTACTTCCATACTTCGGATTGATATGCCCGGTGCTCTCTGCCTTGCTGCCGGTTCGGAAGTTCTGGCCGTCCGACGATGACGTGGTGCCGTCGCCCCAGTTTCCGGCGAAGGGTTGTCGAAACTGTGCGTTCACCAGCTCGGCCAGCGCCGTCGAATAGGTTTCGTCGCGAACGTGCCAGGCTTGCAGCCAAGACAGCTTGGCGTAGGTGGTGCCAGGGCAGGACTCGGCCATCTTGGTGAGCCCAAGATTGATACCATCAGCCAGAATCGTCGTCATCAGCAAGGTTTTGTCCTTGGCCGTGTCGCCGGTCTTCAGGTGTGTGAAGTGGCGCGTGAAGCCCGTCCATTCATCGACCTCCATCAGCAACTCGGTGATCTTGAGGTGCGGCAGCAACATCGCCGACTGGTCAATCAAGGCTTGCGCGGCGTCTGGCACCGCTGCGTCCAGCGGCGTGATCTTCAGGCCCGATGCAGTGGTGATGATGGCATCCGGTAAGTCGTTGGTCGCCGCCATGCGGTTGACTGTGGCGAGTTGCGCCTCCAATAATTCCAGTCGGTCATGCAGATATTGGTCGCAGTCGGTGGCCACGGCCAGTGGCAATTCGCTGGCCAGCTTCAGGGTGGCGAACTTCTCGATCGGCACCAGGTATTCGTCGAAGTCCTTGAACTGGCGCGAACCCTGCACCCAAACATCACCAGAGCGCAGTGCGTTCTTCAGCTCCGACAGGGCGCATAACTCGTAGTAACGCCGGTCAATACCCTCGTCGGTCAGAACCAGCTTTGCCCAGCGCGGCTTGATGAATGCGGTTGGCGCATCGGCGGGCACCTTGCGCGCGCTGTCGCTGTTCATGCCGCGCAGCACGTCGATGGCATCGAGCACACCCTTGGCGGTGGGCGCGGCGCGCAGTTTGAGCACGTCCAGGAACTGCGGCGCATAGCGGCGCAGCGTGGCGTAACTCTCGCCGATATGGTGCAGGAAATCAAAATCGGCAGGCCGCGCCAGCGTTTGCGCCTCGGTGACGTTGGCGGCGAAGGTGTCCCACGGCATGACCGCTTCGATGGCGGCGAACGGATCGCCGCCGCTTTGTTTGGCTTCAATCAGCGCCTGACCGATGCGCCCATACATCCGCACCTTGTCGTTGATCGCCTTGCCGGAAGCCTGGAACTGCTGTTGATGCTTGTTCTTGGCCGCATTGAACAGCTTGCCGATGATGCGGTCGTGAAGGTCGATGATTTCATCAGTGACGGTGGCCATGCCCTCGATGGCCAGTGCTACCAAGGTGGCGTAACGCCGCTGCGACTCGAACTTGGCCAGGTCGGCGGGCGTCATCTGGCCGCCCTCGCGGGCGATCTTGAGCAAGCGGTTTTGGTGTACCTGCCGTTCGATGCCAGCAGGTAGGTCAAGCGCCTGCCAGGCTTTGAGGCGTTCGATGTGTTCAAGCATGTGGCGCGAGTTCGGCTTGGCGGGCGATTGGCGCAGCCACGCTAGCCACGTCATTTTGCTACCATCCTTGCGCTTGAGCAGTTCGTCCAGGCGCTGGCGATGGACAGGTATCAAGGAATCGGCCAATGCCGCATGGATGCTCCGGTTGGCACGGGTAATGGCCTCGGCGCTTGCGCGCTCGATGGCATTCATGGCGGGTAGGATGATGCTCTGCCGCCGCAGGTTTTCAACAAGGGTGCTGGCCAGCACAATGCCTTTGTCTGTTTGCAAGGCCAGTTCGGTCAGTGTATGCACGGCTTGCCGGTAGTGACTCATGGTGAAGGGCTTGAATCCAAACACCGTTTGCAGCTCGACCAAGTGCTCCCGCCGTGTCTGCTCGCGCTGGCCGTAATCGTTCCAGCTTTCCACCGGCACCTTGAGTTGTGCGGCCACCATGCGCAGCAGGGGCGGAAATGGAGGTTCATCGACGCCCAAGAAGATGCCAGGGAATCGCAAGTAGCAAAGCTGCACGGCGAAGCCCAATCGATTCGCGGCGCCGCGACGCTGACGGATCACCGACAGGTCGGTTTCGTTGAACGTGTAGTGCCGTATCAGTTCGTCTTTGGCATCTGGCAGTGCCAGCAGACTTTCGCGCTCGGTGGCGGACAGGATTGAGCGGCGTGGCATGGTCAGTCTTCCCGCAGGTACTGGTACAAGGTTTCGCGGCTGATGCCGAAGTCACGGGCCACCAAGGTTTTTTGGTCGCCTGCCGCAACTCGCCGTTTCAACTCGGCAATTTGTTCGCTGTTCAGCGATTTCTTTCGTCCCCGGTAGGCACCGCGCTGCTTGGCCAGCACGATTCCCTCGCGCTGACGTTCGCGGATCAGGGCGCGCTCGAACTCAGCAAAGGCTCCCATGACCGACAGCATCAGATTGGCCATCGGTGAGTCCTCGCCGGTGAACGTCAGCCCTTCTTTGACGAACTCCATGCGCACGCCCCGTTGTGTCAGCCCTTGGACGATGCGGCGCAGGTCATCAAGGTTGCGTGCCAACCTGTCCATGCTATGCACCACCACGGTGTCGCCCTCGCGGACGAAGGCCAGCAGCCTTTCAAGTTCGGGACGTTGTGTGTCCTTGCCTGAAGCCTTATCGGTGAATACCTTGCCGACTTCTATTTGTTCCAGTTGTCGATCAGGATTCTGGTCGAAGCTGCTGACGCGGACGTAGCCGATACGTTGACCTTGCAAGATGCCTCCAAAGGTAAAAATGTCAGGATGAAATCTATTACCCTTGACTGAATGTGTCAATAAATATAAATTCACACTCTACTCTGACGTTGTTTGTGCTCAACATCTGACATCAGGTTAGGGCATAGCCTTAACTGACACCACCTCCCAGGGCCTGATATAAAGCAACACTATCGACTAGGCGTTGTGCCTGGGCCGCAACCATATTGATCCGGATTGACTGTGCCTGTTGCTGCGCGATGAGCAGTTGCAGGTAGCTGGCCGCGCCCAGCCGGTATTGCCGCTCGACCGACTGCAAGGAGGCCTGTGCAGCCATATCAGCGGCAGCGAGGGCAGTCAAAGTTTGTGCATCGCTTTCCACCGCGCGCAGGGTGTCGGCGACGTTACGCAAAGACTCCAATACGACGCTCTGGTAATTGGCTGCGGCGGCATCAAAAGCGGCGAGCGCCGCTCTTTTTTCAGCGGGTAGCCCTGGATTAAAAAGAGGCTGGGTGAGCTGCGCAACCAGGCCCCACACTGCCGAGCCACCACCGAACAGGGTACCGGTGGTCAGCGCTTGAGAGCCAAGGTTGGCGCTCAGGTTGATCTGTGGGTAGAGCTTGGCGACAGCCACACCATAGTCTGCATTGGCCGCATGCAACAGCGCCTCTGACGCCTGGATATCCGGTCGGCGGCGCACCAGTTCTGAGGGCACGACGAGCGGCATCTCGACGGGCAGAGTGAAATCGGCCAGAGTGAAGGCCGGGATGCCACCCGTGCCTGGGGCACGACCGGCTAGCACCGCCAGTAGATGTTCGGTTTGTTGCAGTTGTTTACGCAGCGCAGGCAGTTCTGCCCGCGTTTGCTCCGCCTGAGCTTGTAGGCTCAACGCTTCATCAGGTGAGGCCTGACCGATACGCACGCGTTCATGGGCTAGGCGCAGTTGCTCATCCTGCACGCGCAAAATGGCAGTAGTGGCTTCTAGTTGCGCGGCGAGGCGTGCTCGGGTAATGGCAGCGGTTGCCATGTTGCCGGCAAGGGCCAGGCGCGCAGCATTCAGTTCGAAGCGACGGTAGTCGGCGCGAGCAGCCAAGGCTTCGAGTGCGCGCCGGTTGCCGCCAGCCAGATCGAGGTTGTAATGCGCGCCAACGCTGGCGTTGTAGAGGCTGAATTGACGTGCGTCTCCGCTCAACCCTTGGCTACTGGGACTCATTTGCTGGCGCTGAGATCCCAGTGCGACATCTACCTGTGGATATTGCGTCGAGCCCGCCTGTGCGGCAAGAAGCTCCTGCGCCTGTCGCAAATTGGCGCTGATGCTCGCCAGCGTCGGGCTGACATGGAAAGCTTCGTTGATCAGTCCGTCGAGTGTGGATGAACCCAAGCTTTGCCACCATTGCGTTTCGATCGGAAGCCCTTCGACTAGACGTTGTGTTTCGCCGAACTGCGTGGGAGCGGACGCGGTTCTATCAGCCACCGGTGTTGCAGTGTAGCGAGCCGTGGGACGCTGAAAATCAGGGCCGGCGGCGCAACCGGCCAGACCGGCGGTGACCAGACCAGCTACCAGGTAAGTTGCCGCAAGCCGTCTTTCGAGGCTGATGGGGCGCTGGCATGTTTTAGCGTGCTCCATAAAAATGCTCCACGAAAGGTTTACGGAAAGCTTGGTGGCAGCCCAAGCAGCTTTCCTGCACGTGGGCGAATGATTGGATCACCGCCTTGCCGTCGCTGCTCGCAGCAGCCAGCTTCATGGCCAGCGCCGCCTTGTGAGTCTGCGCGTCAAAGTTTCTGAACTTGGTCGCATCAGCGCCGAGGTAAGCAAGGATGCGCATTTTTTCAGTAAGCGGTGGCTCGGGGTGTGCAGCAACTTTTGGGGCGAGCTGAACGACCTGAACCCATTCCTCCTGCGAAATCGCACCGGTAATAGCCTGCATGTTGCGCCCGAGTTCCTGCATGATCTTGCGTAGCGCCAGTGGCTCAACCTGGGTAGCGTCACCAGCCCAAGCTGGCAACTGAAAACCCCATAAAAGCAGGCAGGCCGTAACGGTCAGGGTGATAGTTCCAAATGCGTGGCTGTGTTTGCGGTGGGTCATGAAATTCTCCTGTAATTCAATCGTTCTCTCATTCGAACTCCCGCCCTTCGCCAGCTTCCTCATGGGTCACACCGTCGCGGATGTGGTAGATGCGCTTGAAAGTGGGGATGATCTTTTCGTCATGGGTGACGACGATGATGGCGGTCTCGAACTTCCGAGCCATGTCATTGAGGATGCGGATTACAGCCATGGCGCGCTCACTGTCTAGTGGAGCTGTGGGCTCATCAGCCAGGATCACCGGAGGGCGATTGACCAAACCTCGCGCAATGGCGACCCGTTGCTGCTCGCCACCGGAGAGTTGCGAGGGCATGGCGCGAGCCCGGTGTTGCACATCGAGCGCGGTGAGCAGTTCCAGTGCCTTCGCGCGCGACTCCCCATTCGCGACGCCTGCGAGCATCGGCAGTAGCGCCACGTTGTCGGTGACATCGAGAAACGGAATCAGGTATGGTGCCTGGAAAACGAAACCGATCTTGTCGCGCCGCAAGGCGCGCAAGTCGCGGACTTTCCAGCCATCGTCGTAGATCACTTCATCGCCCAGCGTCATGCGACCGGCGGTCGGATCAATCACCGCGCCCAGACATTTGAGCAGCGTGCTCTTGCCGGACCCGGAAGGGCCAATCAGGCCCACCACCTCGCCGGGTGCCACCTGCATGTCCACGCCTTTCAAGGCATTGACCGCGGTATCGCCCTCGCCATAACGTTTTCTCAAACCTTCGATGCGAATGCCTTTGCCACTCATCTCAACCTCCAATGGCTTCGGCCGGGTCGACCTTGAGTGCCATGCGAATGGCGACGATGCTGGCTAGAACGCAGATCACGAGCACGGCGAAAAAACCGGCGATGGAGTCGAACGGCATCAGCAGTACGTACTTGGGAAACAGGGGCGCTGAGAAAGTGGCTGTGATCTTGCCGACCACGAAACCAATCACGCCCAGGGCGAGCGCCTGCTGCATGATCATCGCGGCGATGGTTCGGTTGCGTGTGCCGATGAGCTTCAACACCGCGATCTCGCGGATTTTGTCCATCGTCAGCGAATAGATGATGAAGGCAACGATGGCCGCGCTAACGATGGCCAGAATCACCAAGAACATGCCGATCTGCTTGGCCGACGTGGCGATCAACTTGCCGACGAGGATGTCTTCCATCTGTGCCCGTGTGTAGACCGTCAAACGTTTCCAGCGCCGGATGGATTCGGCAACCTCGTCCGGCGCATGACCAGGTTTCAGAGTGACCAGCACTGCATTGACGAACGCGTTGGTGCTCTGTGAAGCAATCACGGCATCCAGCAAACCAGTAACACCGGGTCGATTGAAGGCCGGGTTGGCTTCGGTGCGACGCCGGCTTTGCCAAATGGCGTCGTTGTCCTTGAGGAACTGAGCCTCTTGGGCATCCTTGAGCGGAATGAATACCATCGGGTCGCCGCTGGACGACACCATGCGCCGTGTCAGCCCCACGACGGTGTAATGATTTCGGCGAATGGCAAGACGATCTCCCAGTTTGAAGCCGGTGGCGATGTCGGCCACCGCCTCGTAGTGACCGCGCGTGATCTGGCGTCCAGCGACGAGATAAGGAGGCCATCCGGGTGTAGCCCCCAACGCACCGGGCGCGATGCCGACCACCATGGTGCGTACATCACTCTCGCCCTTGCGTACCTGCATGGTCAGGTAGGTCACGTTCGCTGCCTGTGAGACTCCCGGCATGGCGAGAATGGCGCGATACACGTCATCGTTGAGGCTGGACGACTCCGCATAAGGACCCAGAGTATCCTTTTGCACCACCCAAAGGTCAGCGCCACTGTTGTCGAGCAACGCCTTGCCGTCGTCCACCATGCCTCGGTACACCCCAGCCATGACCAGGGTGACGCCGATCAGCAGACCCAGACCGATGCCGGTGAAGACGAATTTTCCCCAGGCATGGAGAATGTCGCGGCCGGCCAGGCTGATCATCGTGACACTCCTGGGATATGGTCGACCACATGGATGCGGCTGCGCGCCGTCAGTGCCTTTTCGCTATAGGTCACAACCTGGTCCCCATTCTTGAGCCCTTCGCGCACCTGCACGTAACCATTGAGGTCGGAAGTGCCGAGCTTGACCGGGGAGAAATGCAGATCACCATCCACGATTTGCCAGACACCAACTTTGTCGCCCTCACGCTGGACGGCAGCGTTGGGGATCAGTGGAGCGGCCGGGAGCGCCGGCAAGTCAACCGTGACTTCGGCCAGTTCACCCACCGGTGGCAAAGGTTCTGGTTTGTTATCGAATGTCACCTTGGCAAGCGTTTCCTCGGTTACCGCGTCGGCCTTGGGTTCCACCCGCAGCACGCGACCTTTCAAGGTCTGGCCACCACGCGAACGCAGGACGATAAGAGTCGGCAACCCCCCAGCCAGCCCCGATGCGCTGATCTGGTCGAAGCGCGCATTGATCCACAAACTCTTGGGGTCGATCACTTCCACCACGGCCTGGCCCGCGACGATGGTCGTGCCGGGATCGGCATCGCGCACGGCGACTACACCGTCGACCGGCGCGATCAGGCGCAGATTGCTCCGCTGCGCGACGAGTCCTTCGCGGTCGGAGCGTGCCCGGACAATATCTTCCCGAGCGGCAGATAAGGCGGCATCGGCGATCTGCAGTTCCTGCCGCTTGGTGGTGACGATTTCCTCGCTGGTCGAGCGCACCGCAAACAATTGCTCGTAGCGGCGCGCCTGGGTTTGCGCGTAGGCTTGCCGGGCTTCTGCCTCGCGCAAAGCCGCTTCCGCACGCTTGAATGCCGACTCCTGTGAGCGCACCCGATCATCGAGGTCGACCGGCTCCATCTCGCCGAGCACCTGTCCGGCCTTGACCTGGTCGCCTACATGCACCTCCAGGCGTTTGACGCGCCCGGCAAACGTCGGCCCGATCTTGTAGGTGTAGCGCGCCTCCACCGTGCCGATGCCGAACAGCGCCGGTGTGATAGCCCGTGATTCCACGCTTGCCACCGTCACCGCGACCGGGGCGAGCGGCCCTGATCGCAGACCGACATAAATAAAAAGCACCAGCAAAGGAATGATGACGGCAAGCAGCGCCAGGGTGCGGCCTTGCAAGGGTAACTTTTTCATTGCGCACTCCTTATGCCACGCCGATAAATTGCAAAGACGCGCGGCGCATCGCCGTGCATACGTCCCACATCACCCGCCAACAGCGATTGCATGACCAAGCCCTGGATCGTGCCAATGAACAGCGTTGCCGCCGCCTCGTTGTCAAGCGAGGGAGACAACTCGCCGCTGGCCTTGCCTTTCTCGATGAGACGATGCAAACGTTCGCCGTAGCGCTGAATCAAGGTTTGCACCATGCGCTTGGCCGGTGTCGATTCGGCACGCTGAAGCTCACCAAACATCATTCTTGGCACGCCTGGGTGCTCAGCTACGAATTCGATATGACTCATGAACATCGCCTCCATGGCTGCCAAGGGCGACTCGATTCCTTGTGCGGATCGATCGATTCTGGCTAATAGGCGCTCTGCTACCCACTCCATGACCGCCTGCCAAATGGCTTCCTTGTTCGGGAAGTGCCGAAACAGCGCACCCTGGGTCAAGTTCATGTGTTTAGCGATAGCTGCAGTGGTTATCTCGCTTGGGTTTTGTGAACCGGCAAGCGCCACGACGGACTCGACAGTTACGGCACGACGTTCATCGGCCGGCAGATGCTTTGGATGGGTGTCCACGAGCACTCCTTGTAAGATAGTAATTGATTACTATCTTACCACAAGAGGCAACTCAAACAAGAGAAAACCCGACGTACTCGTCAATATCTAGCGTCTGCAATGGGCTTAACGTGCTTTATTTTCCGTTTTCTGAGACGTCCCCACGTACAAAGGTGTCGATCTGACCGGTGCAACCTATGCCACGGACATCCGGCTCTCCGACCCGGATGGCAATGAGCGCACGCTGGCGGACTTCCGAGGCAAGGCCATCCTGGTCTTCTTCGGCTTCACTCAGTGCCCAGATGTCTGCCCGACGGCCCTGGCGCGGGCGGCCGAGGTCAAGCGGCTTCTCGGCCCCGACGGCGAGCGCTTCCAGACACTGTTCGTCACGGTCGATCCCGAGCGCGACACGCCCGAGGTGCTCAAAGCCTACACGGCTGCATTCGACCCCAGCTTTATCGGTCTGTACGGCGACCTGGAACGCACCGCACAGATCGCCAAGGACTTCAAGGTCTACTACAAGAAAATGCCGACGGGATCGTCCTACACCATGGACCACACATCGCTCAGCTACGTCTACGACCCGCTAGGAAAGCTGCGCTTGGCCCTGCGCCATGAGCAACCCGCCCAAGACTATGCGGACGACATCCGCAAGCTCTTGAACCCTGCCTGACCCTCTATCCCCTCAAGGAGAACACCATGAAACTCGTCATCCGCACAGCCATCGTCGCCGCCTCGCTGCTCGCGGCCACCGCCCAGGCGCAAGTCACCGTCAAAGATGCCTGGGTGCGCGCCACCGTACCGCAACAGAAAGCCACCGGCGCCTTCATGCAGTTGAAGGCAACCAAGAATAGCAAGCTGGTCTCGGCCAGCTCGCCGCTTACGCCCGCCGTCGAGGTCCACGAGATGGCCATGCAGGACAACGTGATGAAGATGCGCCAGGTGCCGGCCGTCGAGCTGCCCGCAGGCAAGACCGTGGAACTCAAGCCCGGCGGCTACCACGTGATGCTGATGGACCTGAAGCAGCAGGTGAAGGAAGGCGACACGGTGCCTCTGACCCTCGTCATCGAGGGCCCGGACGGCAAGCGCGAATCGGTCGAAGTGAAGGCTCCCGTGCGTGCGCTCAACGCCAGCGCCCAGCCGGCTGGCCACGATGCCCAGGGCGGCCACAAGCACTGAAGCACTTGGCGGGTGGGTGAATGGCGCACCTGTAGCACACCCCACCGCTTGCAGCCCTCGAAATTCGAAGCCGCGATGCCAACTCCCGCAACCTAGGTCACGCATAGCCAAAAAGCTCACGGCGTACGGCAACCGGAGATGGTTACTCCACCAGCGTTTTGCAATGCGTGTTTACTAGCGCTGTTTCTCTGAAACCCACGGTCTCCTTGCATGAAGGCCTCTAGCATGTGCGGGATCAGCGTCGTGGCATCGACCGCTTCGCCGTACACCTGCGCGTGCAGCGCGGCGTAACGGTCGAGGTCGGCTTTCAGGCTGACCGGGCACGCAAAGGCCAGCTTGACGCTCTCGACCTTGGGCAGCGGCCCAAGCCGCAACTTCCTGGTGGTGTTCATTTCGCAATTCCACGGTTGAAGAACATAGGCTGGTACGGCCGCAGCACAAAATCGCGGTTGACGATGATCCGCACCGGCAGGCCCGGCCGCTCGGTCAGCGTCGGCTGGATGTTCATGTTGCGCCGGGTCATCTCTTGGCCGACCTGGTTGATGCTGTCCTGCGCGCTATCGCGCCCAGCGATCACGATGCGGTTGCCATCCTGCCGGTTTTCCGGTGCGGCCAACTCGGCACCCACGCCCAGCAGGGTCGTCAGCGCCGCACCCGCGAAGACGCGATCCCAATGCCAATCGACGCCATCCTCCAGGCCGGAATAGCCGGCAGGGTCAGTGCCCGCCAGGTTGTCTAGCTTCAGCGAGGACGTGTCCGGCAGGATGACGCGGTTCCACACCACCTGTACGCGGCTCTGCCCGTAGCTCACCTGGCTGTTGTACTTGCCCAGGATGCGCGATCCCTGTGGGATCAGCAGGAACTTGCCAGTGGCCGTGTCATAGACCGGCTCCGTCACCGTGGCTATCACGTCGCCCGGCAGATCGGACTTGATGCCCGTCACCAGCGCGCCCGCGATCACCGTTCCCGCCATGACCTGATACGGCGAGGCCGGCATCTGGAGATTGCCGGAATTGCGGGTTTCCGTAGAACCGCCTTTCAGGAAAGCCTCTTTCTGGTCTTGCCGGTTCTGCACGGCTGTCGGGTCGGATGGCTGGGCCGCCGTCGAGGCCGGGCCAGCGGCCAGCGGGTCGAAGCCCGCCAAGGCGCTGCCGGGCGCAGCCGCAGCGGCTTGCGCCGTGACCGGCGCGGTGGCCTTGCCTTGGTTGCCCGAGCGGAAAAACACCGACGAGTTCGCCGCCGCATCGGCCTCCTTGCGCCATGCATCCGCCGGATCATGTCCCGGCTGTGCGTAGGCCGGCGTCACCGGCTGCTGCGACTTCACGATGGCTGGGCCGAGATCACCCGGCAGCGGCGGCCCCAGCTCGGGCACCTTCGGCGGCAGCTTCGAGTAGTCGGCCGGCAGACCATCCAGCCCCTCGGACTTCGAGACGCGATCGACGTTGTAAAGCTCGGTCTGCTCGCCCGTGCCGCGCCGGTGCGGCTGCAATGACCAGATCGTGGCCCCGAGCACGGCGACCGACAGGACGCCGACGAGGATGGCCAGCGTGCGCCGGTTCAGGCGCGTGACCGGGCGCGGCTGGGCGCGCAGCGCCACCGCCTCGGGCGCGACCTTGCCCGCCTGCGCCGCAAGATCAGGGGAATCGTCCTGGCTCATGGTCAGTTCCTCCGTGTGCCGTCCGTGCGCTCAATCCGCACCACGTCGCCTTTGTCCCCGCCCAGGCGCAGTTCGGCCGCGCCGAACAGGCGATCAACGATGTAGTACGGCGCACGGAATCGGTAGTTCACCAGTTGCCCGTCGCCTTGCGCGCCGATCACGAACAGCGGCGGCAGCTCGCCCTGGGCGATGCCGGGCGGGAACTGGATGTAGACCTTCTCGCCGTCATCGAAAGCACGCAGCGGCTTCCACGGCGGATTGCTGCCGCTGATGGCATAGCGGAAACGGATCTTCTCCAGCGACAGGCCGCTATCGACCGGGGCGGCGGCGCTGGCCGCCTGCGCCTGGCGCTGCAAGGCCAGCATCTTGTCCTTCGGGTACTCCCAGGACACCGACGCCATCCACGTCTTTTCGGTCGAAGTCAGCTCCAGCAGATACGTCCGGCGGCTGGTGGTGATGACCAGATTGGTCTTCAAGCCCGAGCGGATCGGCTTGACCATCACGTTGACGCGCAGAGCCTCACCGCTGCCGCTCGACGTGTCCCCGACGATCCAGCGCACCGTGTCGCCGGCCGCGACCGTCACCAGTTCCTCGCCGGGCTGCAGCGAAACCACCGTCACGCGGCCCACGGCCGCGTAGAGCTGGTAAAGCGCGCCATCGGTAAAGGGCCAGACCTGGATCGCGTTGACGTAGCCTTCGCGCGTGGGCGCGACACGGGCCTCGGCATTGGCGCGCGAGACGCGCACTTTCTCATCCGCGGGTTCCGGCGCGGGCTTGGCCTCCTCGGTCTCTGGCAGTGGTTTCAACTGCGACGGCAGCGCGAGCGGCTGCGGCACCGTGACCACCTCCACCGGTTTTGGTGGCTCCGGCAGCGGCTGGGCCTGCACCGGCTCATCGAGCGAAATGGTCGGTGGCGGCTTGCCCTGAGTAGCGCAGCCAGAGAACAGCACGGTCGAAGCCAGAAGCATCACCGGCAAGGCGGATTTACGGAAAAGATCATTCATGGTTTTGCTCCTTCGTTAGCTTCCAGTTCGCGGCTCCACGACAGCCCGTTGACGTAGATGCCCAGGGGGTTCTTGCGCAGACGCTGCTCGGTGCGCGGGGTTTGCAGCACCGTGGAAATCACCGCGTTCCAGCGTTCGGTGCGATCCAGCGCGCCATTGACGAAGCGCGTTTCCGTCCAGCGCACGTTGAAAGACGTGTCGCTGGCGCGGGTCACGCTGGTGATCTGCACCGTCACCGACTCCTTGCCGATGCGCGCGAACGGGTCATTCGTGCGGGCGTACTCGTTGAGCACGACCGCGCCTTTGTCGGTCGTGTAGTCGTAGGCATCGAGCCAGTTCTGCCGCACCACGATGGGGTCGATGGACAGCGAGCGCACCAGGCCGATGAAGCGGCCCAGGTGGTAGGCGATCTGCGCATCGCTGGGCTTGTAGGGCGTGGCGGCCTCGCCGACAGCGCGCACCTGGCCCGCGTTGTCCACCTCAATGACGTAGGGCGTGACGATGGACTGCGCCGAGCGCCAGACTAGGCCGCCCGCCATCAGCACGGCCAGCGTGAGGCAGCCAAAGGCCATGAAACGCCAGTTTCTGGCCTGCACGCGGGCCGAGCCGATGCGCTCGTCCCAAACCTGGGCGGCGGATTGATACGGAGTAGCAGGCTGTGGCGTATCGGCGTAGCGCACCTGCGGTCGTTTGAATCGCATGGGAGTTCTCCTTGAAGATCAGGAATCGGAATCGCGCAGGCTCGGGCCTTGGCTGGAGCTGCCGCAATCGCCGCCGCGCAGCGTGTGGGCGGCGGTCGTCGCGGCATGGGTGAGCTGCTGCCTGCGATGCAGGCGCTTGGCCCAGGCGGGTTGCGCGGTGGATGGGGTTGGCTCGTTTGCAGCCTGTGCGGCACCGCCCCCTGACGCCGATCCGGCGTCATCGGGCCGGAAGGCGGCGGCGACACGCTCCTTCATCGAGCGCGCGCCCTCAGCCACCTTCTGCCCGGTCGCCTGCGCGCCGGTCTTGGCGACATTGCCGACACCAGCGGCAGCGCCCTTGAGGCCGCCGCCGGCGGATGCAGAACCCGCCTGAAACGCCGACCGCGCGCTGCTGGCGGCCCCAGTGGCGGCACGCGCTCCGCTACCGGCCAGCTTGGCGGCTGCGGGCGCCATGCGCGCCCCGGCGGCGACTGCGCCGCCGACGCCCGTAGCCGCAGCGCCCACGGCAACAGCAGCGCCGGCCGCGCCCAGCGCCGCACCGGCCATCGCACCTGCGCCGAGCTGCGGGCCGCCGGACACCAGCCCGGTTGCAATGCCCGGCCCGAAGATGCCCAAGGCCAGCAGCGTCAGCGAGGCCAGCATCACGACCACGGAGTGGTCGATGGATGGTTCGGCGGGCTGTACCTGAAACTCGGCGAACAGGCCCGAGCCGATGCCCACGATCACCGCCAGCACCAGCACCTTGATGCCGGACGACACCACGTTGCCCAGCACCTTCTCGGCGAGAAATGCGGTCTTGTTCCAGAGCGCGAACGGCACCAGCACGAAGCCGGCAAGCGTGGTCAGCTTGAACTCGATCAGCGTGATGAAAAGCTGGATCGCCAGCACGAAGAAGCACAGCAGGACGATCAGCCAAGCGAGGAACATCACGACGATGGGCGTGATGTTCACGAAGACTTCGGGGAAGCCCGCCATGTCGCCGATCTGTTTCAGGATCGGCGCACCGGCGTCGATGCCGACCTTCGCCAGCCGGCCCGGTTGCAGGAAGTTCTCCATGCTCAGGGTCGAGCCGCTGGCCGTCAGGCCCAGCCCGGCGAAGGAGCGGAACACGATGCCAGCCAACCAGTTGAAGTTGCCGATGATGTAGGCGAAGGCGCCGACGTACAGCACCTTGCGGATCAGCTTGGCGATCACGTCCTCGCCCTGGCCGGTGGCATGGCTCATCGCCCAGAACAGCCCGGCGAGCGTCATGTCGATGACGATCAGCGTGGCGGTCAGAAACGCCACTTCGCCGTGCAACAGGCCAAAGCCCGAGTCGATGTAGCGCGAGAAGGTGTCGAGGAAGCGGTCGATGACCGTCACGTCGTTCATGGCGAGTCCTCCTGCCCAGGCAGAGCGATTGCCGCGCTGCCATCGGCGGGTTCATCGAAGCTGGGCGGGATCGGCGGCAGGTCGGCCAGCGTCTGGTACTCATTCGGCCCGGCCTGGCCGGAGAGAAAGCGCCGCAGGTCGGCCTGGGCCACCTGCGCGCAAAGCGCGCCGTCGTGCTCGCCCGCGCGGCACTGCGCGCGCAGCGCGTGCAGCCGGGCCGGTTCGCTGGTGAGCGCATTCACCGGCACCTGCTGCGGCCGGTCACAGCCGGCCAGCACAAGCGCATGGACGGCGAAAGCGAACACGATGGGCGTGCGTTGCATGGCAGCCTCCATCAGCGGTTGTAGAAATTGACGGGCTGCGGCGTGTACGGCGTGCCTTCGCCCAGGAAGCGGCGCGTCACCTCGCGCCCGCGCTCCGTGGCCGCCGCTTGCCGCGCTAGCTCCAGCGAGGCCGCGCGGTCTTGCGTGATCTGAAGCCGCTGCGTCTGGATCGACTGCTTGGCCTGCAAGGCCAGCAACTGGTTCATGGCCTGCATCGCTTGCAACGCACCCTCGGCCGACTGGCTCTTGCCCACGAGGTCGGCCAGCACGCTTTCGTCGTCGCTCAGGTTCTGCGACGCCTGTGCCTGCATCTGCATGGTGGTTTGCAGGCCGTTGAGCGTGTTCTTCCAACGCTCCTGCGCATCGAGGTATATCTGATTGCCGCTCACAGTGGCGGCGTACTTCTCGGGATACAGGCGCGCGAACTCCCGGTCGATGCTCGTCACGTCATAGGCCAGGCCCTTGGCCTGCGCGATCAGCCGCTGGGTGGTCGCCAGATTGGCGCGCAATTGGCCGACCACGCTGGACGGCAGGCTGGCCAGATTGCGCGCCTGGTTGATGAGCATCTGCGCTTCGTTCTGGAGCTGGCGGATCTGGTTGTTGATCTGCTCCAGCGTGCGAACCGCCGTGAGCGTGTTCTGCACAAGATTGGTCGGGTCGAGCACGATGTCGCCGACGCCGAACAAGGCGTGCGCGGGTTGCGCGATGCCGAAGGCGAGCACACAAGCAGCGGTCAGCGCGGCGAGTTTGGAGGCATGGGTTTTCATGGCAGGTTCTCCTGGGGGTGGTCAGCGGTACGGAGGGAATCCGGCGTGAGGCCGGGGAACGAGGGCAGCAGGTCTGCCGCCCAATCGAGGCCGCGATGGCGCAGCCAGGCGCCCGCGAAGCCGGGCACGCCGGCGTCCTGCGGCACGCGGCCAAGAACTTCATCAATGGCGCGCTGGTCTTGTGGCGTGGAAGCGCCCGCGAAGGCCAGCGTCGCCGGCCCCAGGTCGAGGTCGAACACGCGGTTGCCGAGGCGGGATTGGTAGTAGTAGTCGCGCTTGGGTTGCGCAGTGGCGACGATCTCGATCTGCCGGCTGTTGAGGCCGAAGCCCTCGTAGATCGTGCGAATCTGCGGTTCGGTCGCTTGCGGGTTCGGCAAGAAAATCCGGCTCGCGCAGCTTTCGATGATGGCCGGCGCGATGGCCGAATCCTTCACGTCCGCGAGCGACTGCGTGGCGAAGATGACACTGACGTTCTTCTTGCGCAGCGTCTTGAGCCACTGGCGGATGCGCGCCGCAAACACCGGGTCATCGAGGAACAGCCAGGCTTCATCGAGGATCAGCAGCGTGGGCGCACCATCCAGCCGCTCCTCGAAGCGCGCGAACAGGTAGCGCAGCACCGCGAGCACAGCAGCCTTGCTGTGCATCAGCTCCTCCATCTCGAACGCCTGCACGTCGGATGTGCCGAGGCGGTCGTGGTCGGCATCCAGCAGCCTGCCGTGCGCGCCGCCCAGGACGTAGGGCGCGAGTGCCTGGCGCAAGGTGTTCGATTGCAGCAAGGCCGTCAGGCCCGTGAGCGTGCGCTGCTCCACCGGCGCGCTGGCCAGGCTCCCCAGCGCAGACCAGATGGCCGCCTTCTCGTCCGGGCCGACGGCCGCGCCTTCGTGCAGCAGGCGGCCTTCCACCCATTCGCTGGCCCAGGTGCGGTAGCCCTCTCGGTCGATGCGCGCCAGCGGCTGGAAGGCGATCTCGTCGTCCGCGCCCAGGTCGTAGTGCTCGCCGCCCATGCCCAGGATGGCCGCGCGGATCGAGCGCCCCATGTCGAAGGCGAAGATGCGCGAGCCGCGATAGCGGCGGAACTGCATCGCCATCGTCGCCAGCAGCACCGACTTGCCCATGCCGATGGGGCCAACCACCAGCGTGTTGCCCACGTCGCCGATGTGCGTCACCAGCCGGAACGGCGTGGCGCCGTCTGTGCGCGTGACGATCAGCGGCGGCCCATCGAGATGCGCATTGCGTTCCTGGCCGGCCCATACCGCCGACACCGGCATCATGTGCGCCAGGTTCAGCGTCGAGACGATGGGCTGGCGGACATTGGCGTATGCGTTGCCCGGAATGGACGACAGCCACGCATCCACGGCGTTGAGCGTTTCGGGGATGGTGACGAAGCCGCGCCCCTGGATGACGCGCTCCACCATGCGCAGCTTCTCGTCGGCAACGGCGGCGTCCGCGTCCATGACGGTGACGGTCGCCGTCAGGTAGCCGAAGGCGACCTGATCGCTGCCCAGCTCCTGCAAGGCAGCATCGGCGTCGGCGGCCTTGTTGTTGGCGTCGGTATCGACCAGCGGGCTTTCCTGCTGGAAGATCGTCTCGCGCAGCAACGCGATGACGTTCTTCCTTTTCGCAAACCACTGGCGGCGCAGTCGGGCGAGTTCTTTTTCCGCCTCGGCTTTGTCGAGGCACAGAAAGCGCGTACTCCAGCGATACGCGAAGCCCAGGCGGTTGAGGTCGTCCAGAATCCCCGGCCAGGTCGAGGTCGGGAAACCGCGCACCGACACCACGCGCAGGTGCTGGTCGCCCAGCATCGGCGCCAGGCCACCGACCAGCGCGGAATCGGTCAGCAGCGCGTCGATGTGGAACGGCACTTCGGGAACGCCGACGCGGTAGCGGCGCGTCGAGACGGTCGAATGCAGGTAGGTCAACGTCTGGCTGTCATCAAGCCAGGCGATCTCCGGCATCACGCCATCGAGCAGGTCGAAGATGCGATCCGTTTCAGCGACGAAGGCGTGCAGCCGCTCGCGCCAATCCACGCCTTCGGTGGGCCGGTTTTCGTACAGCAGGCCCGCGGCCCGAGCACGGGATTCCTCGGACGGCAGGTAGGCCAGCGTCAGGTGATAGCCGCTCTCGAAGTGGTTGCCCGAATCCTCGAAGGCGGCGCGGCGTTCTTCATCGACCAGCCAGGACAGCGGTTCGGGGAAATCGGAGTGCGGGTAGTCGGCGGCAGACCGGCGCTCGGCTTCGATGAACAGCGCCCAGCCCGAACCCAGGCGGCGCAGCGCGTTGTTCAAGCGCGCCGATGTGGCGATCAGCTCGCCTTGCGTCGCGCTGTCGAGGTCGGGGCCACGAAAGCGCGCCGTGCGCTGGAAACTGCCGTCCTTGTTCAAGACGACGCCCGGTGCCACCAGTCCGGCCCAGGGCAGCCAGTCGGCGAGCAAGGCCGGTCGCTGGCGGTATTCGGCGAGGTTCAGCATCGCGGCGTCCTCCCCTACACGTCCAGCAGCGGGCGGTGCTTGATGTGCCGCGCGAACACGGCCATGAACTGCGGATCGACGCGCGCGCCCCGCATCGCCAGCGAATGGCCGACGATCCAGAGCACGACACCGGGAATCCACAGTTGCAGGCCCAGCCCGACAGCGGCGGCCAAGGTGCCGTTGGCGATCGCCACGGTGCGCGGTGCGCCGCCCAGCAGGATCGGCTCGGTGAGCGAGCGATGCAGCGGCACCTCGAACCCGGCCGCGAAGGTGTCCGGGGCACTCATACGACGGCCCCGCCCGAGAAGCTGAAGAACGACAGGAAGAACGAGGACGCGGCGAAGGCGATGCTCAAGCCGAACACGATCTGGATCAGCTTGCGAAAGCCGCCCGACGTGTCACCGAACGCGAGCGCGAGGCCCGTGGCGATGATGATGATGACCGCGACGATGCGCGCCACCGGCCCCTGGATGGATTCGAGGATGGATTGCAGCGGGCCTTCCCAGGGCATCGAGGAGCCGGCGGCCTGCGCAGTGCCCGCAAGCAGCAGCATGAAGGCAGCGAGCATCAAGCCTTGCATGGCCGGGCGAGCCAGGCCATCCAGCCGTGCGGGCCGAGGAAGCGGATTTGCGGAAATACGGAAAGCATCAACGTGCGTCATGGCAGTTCTCCAGAGTGGTCAGGGGACAGGGAGGAAAAGTCGGACTGCGGCAGCAGCTCCGGGAATGGAGCCTCCAGCGCATCCGCCAGGTGGTAGCCCACGCCATCGAAGCCGACGACGCGGGCGATGCTCTCGATGCGGCGCTTGCGCCCGCGCCCGGCGATGTGGATGACCACGTTGACCGCTTCCGCGATCAGCGCACGGGGCGGGTTCACCGCCACTTCGAGAATCAGTTGCTCTAGGCGCAGCAGCGCGCCCAGCGCGGAACCAGCGTGGATCGTGGCGATGCCGCCCGGATGGCCCGTGCCCCACACCTTGATGAGATCCAGCGCCTCGGCGCCGCGCACCTCGCCGACGACCACGCGATCCGGCCGCAAGCGCATGGACGAGCGCACAAGCTCGGTCATCGACACCACGCCTGCGCGGGTGCGCAGCGGAACGTGGTCGCGGGCCGCGCATTGCAGTTCCACCGTGTCTTCGAGCACCAGCACGCGGTCGCCCGTGGCGGCGATCTCGGCCAGCAGCGCATTGGCGAGCGTGGTCTTGCCGCTGCTGGTGGCGCCGGCGATCAGGACGTTCTGCCGCTCGCGCACGGCACGAACGAGAAAGCCCGCCTGCGCGCTGGTCATCATCCCGTCGATGACGTACCGCTCCAGCGGAATCACACCGATGGCGCGCTTCCGCAGCGCGAAGGCCGGCCCTGGCGCGGCGGGCGGCAAGATACCCTCGAAGCGTTCGCCGGTTTCGGGCAGTTCGGCGGACAGTAGCGGCTGGCCGCGATGGACTTCTGCGCCAACGTGGGCGGCGACAAGGCGGATGATTCGCTCGCCGTCCGCCTCGGACAGCTCCACGCCCATCGGTGCGCGGCCCGATGAAAGCCGATCCACCCAAAGGGTGCGATCAGGATTGAGCATGACTTCCACCACGTCCGGGTCTTCGAGCGCGGCGGCGATCAGCGGCCCCATCGCCGTGCGCAGCATCTGAATGCGGCGGTCGAGCGAGGTGGCGAAGGACGAAGGCGCGGCGCTCATGAGGCACGCTCCTGCGCTTCGGCAACTGCCGCCGCGTCATCCATCCGCATCGGGTCGGGGTGCAGTTCCTCTACCACGTCGCGCACCAGGCTTCGACCGCGCAGCAGGTGGCGACCCAACTGTTCAACGAACTGCTCGAAGCGCGCTTTGCCCTGTGCGCGTGCCGCGTCTTGGTGCGCCTCGGGAACTGGCGTGCTGACCGTGAGGTAATAGCGGATGAACAGCGCCAGCGTTTCGATGGCGATGTTCTGGTCGCGCTCCATGCGCTCGGCCTGGCGCGAGAGGCGATCAAGCCGCTTGGCAATCGCTGCCTCGCGCTGGTCGGCAGCATCGGGCGACAGCCACGATGCGAGCGCCGCCGCGACGATGCTGGATTTCGATACGCCTTTCTTGGCGGCCAGCTCGTCCAGACGCTTGGCATGCTCCGGCTGGATGAACAGGTTGAGGCGGTAGTGGCTCATAGCTCGATTCCGTCGTTGGGGTCGAGGGAAGCCAGCCGGGCCGTGCGCTGCATGGCCGGGTCAAGCTGGCGAGGAAGGGGAAGCGGCAGGTCGTCATCGTCATCGAGCAACCCGAGGTCGGCTGCGGACGCGGCCAGCTCGGGGTCGTAGGCGACGGCTTCGGAAAGTTCGGGCTGACGGCGCGGTCCGCCGTCGTCGGCCGAACCCAAGTGCTCCAGGCCATCAGTAGGTGCAGTGGCCGGTGCGGCAGGCACGGCGGGAATCGCCAGCCCGCTCCAGTCGTCGGCTCGCGAGGGCGGAACGTCGGCATAGCGTCCGGCCGCAAGCACGGGCGGCGGCAGCACGCGCCGCTTGAAATTGGTGTCCGCGTAATAGCGCAGCTTTTTGGCCTTGATCGGCGCCACGCTGGACACCATCACCACGGCTTCATCCGGCGGTAACTGCATCACTTCGCCCGGCGTCAGCAGTGGGCGCGCGGTCTCCTGGCGCGACACCATCAGGTGGCCCAGCCACGGCGCGAGCCGGTGGCCTGCGTAGTTGCGCTGTGCGCGCAGCTCGGTTGCAGTGCCCAGCGTTTCGGAGATCCGCTTGGCCGTGCGTTCGTCGTTGGTGGCGAACGTCACGCGGACATGGCAGTTGTCCAGAATCGAATGGTTCTGCCCATACGCCTTGTCGATCTGATTGAGCGACTGCGCGATGAGAAAGCTGCGAATGCCATAGCCCGCCATGAAGGCCAGTGCCGTCTCGAAGAAGTCGAGCCGCCCGAGCGCCGGGAACTCGTCAAGCATCAGCAGCAGCTTGTGGCGGCGCTCGATGCCGTCGGAGCCATCGAGCGATTCCGTCAGCCGTCGCCCGATCTGATTGAGGATCAGGCGGATCAGCGGCTTCGTCCGCGAAATATCTGAAGGCGGCACCACAAGGTACAGCGATACCGGATGCTCGGCCGCGATCAGGTCGGCAATGCGCCAATCGCAACGCGACGTGACTTCGGCCACCGTAGGGTCGCGGTACAGGCCGAGGAACGACATGGCCGTGCTCAACACGCCGGAACGCTCGTTGTCCGACTTGTTGAGCACTTCGCGCGCCGCCGATGCGACGACCGGATGCGGGCCATAGCCGAGATGCGGCGTGGTCATCATCCGGTGCAGCGTCAGCTCGAATGGGCAAGCCGGATCGGAGAGGAAGTTGGCGACGCCGCGCAGCGTCTTGTCCTCGCCCGCATAGAGCACGTGCAGGATGGCGCCGACCAGCAGAGCATGGCTGGTCTTCTCCCAATGGTTGCGCCGCTCCAGCGCGCCTTCGGGATCGACCAGGATGTCCGCGATGTTCTGCACGTCGCGCACCTCATGGGCGCCGCGACGCACCTCCAGCAGCGGGTTGTAGGCCGCTGACTTCGCATCGGTCGGGTTGAACAGCAGGCAATGCGAGAAGCGCGAGCGCCAGCCTGCGGTGATCTGCCAGTTCTCGCCCTTGATGTCGTGGATGACGGCCGAGGCCGGCCAGGACAGCAGCGTCGGCACCACCAGGCCAACGCCTTTACCGCTGCGCGTGGGTGCGAAGGTCAGGACGTGTTCCGGCCCTTCATGCCGCAGGTACTGACGGTCGTGCTGGCCGAGGAACACGCCGGCCGGCTGCGTGAGTCCCGCCTTGCGAATGTCATCCGCGTTCGCCCAGCGCGCCGAGCCGTAGGTCGTGACCAGGCGCGATTGCCGCGAGCGCCAGATCGACATGCCGATGGCCACCAGCACGGCCACCAGGCCGCTGCCACCCGCAATGGCGCCGCCGATGTCAAAGACGCTGGGCGCGTAGGCATCGAAGAAGAACCACCACTCGAACAGCCGCCACGGGTGATAGACCGGCGTACCGAAGAAGTCGAACCAGGGCGAGCCAAGGCGTAGCTGATAGCCCAGGGCGGCGGCTGTCCATTGTGTGGCTGCCCACACGCCGGCGATCACGATGCCGAATACCACGGCGATCTGACCGAACAGCACGTTCGTCCCTTGCATGATCCCGCCTCCAATCACGGCACAACAACGTGCCGCGTGCATCAGGATCAAGGCGTGTGCATAGGTCGGTCAAAGACCGTTATGGCGGGGATTTAGGCCGAAAAAGCCTGATTTCTTGCAGGAGCGAAGGCAATAAAAACGCCGCAGACGGGAGCGCGTTGCGGCGTAGTGAGGTGTCAGCGAGAACTTTGTCGCTGCGAAGCGACTACAACAGAGCTATTTGGACTTCTGCTCAGGTCGGTCACCGAAGAAACGCCGATTGGCGGCTTCGGCAGCACGGCGGCAAAGTTCATCACCGACTTTTGTGCGATCTTCCTTGCATTGCCGTTGAATCTCCTTGATGCGCTCGGGATGCGCCGCGAGGAAATCCACGGTTTCCGAAGGTTGAGACGAGCCACATGCGGTCAGTGCGACGGTCAGCATCAGTAGCATCACTCTGTTCATGATTCCAGTCCTTTCGTCGGATGGTTCAGGCATCGTCGGCAGCGTCGATACCGTCTGCCGAATCAATGAAGGCCACACGCTCGATGAACCGAGCCAGCATCTCGGACGGCTCCGCATCGCGGCGTAGCAGATAGGTCGTAAGCATGTATGGCTTGCCTGCCAAGCGGCGGGCCACGACACCCGGCTCGCGGCTGGAGGCGATATGCGCCTCGCCCGCTAGGCCCAAAGCCAGGCCAGCGGAAACCAGCGTCATCATCACGTCGAAGGTTGCCACGCGCTGCGCAATCAGCGGCTCCTGATCGAGCTTGCGCAGAAAACGATCGATCTGCCGCGCGTGGCCTTCGCAGACCGCCGGGTCGCCCAGTGCCAACGGATAGCGCAGCACTTCTTTCAGCGGAACCTGTTTGAAGGCGAGCACGGGATGGCGGGCTGGCACCGCTACCATCAGTTCATCTTCCCAAGCAGGTGTGACCAAGATACCATCGCCTCCATCCTCTGCCATCGAAAAACCTACGTCATACAGATCTTCATGCAAACCCTTGATCTGCAGCCCGAGCGGCACCTCAAACAGACGCATCTCAACTTCAGGGTCCTCTTCACGGCATCGCGCCAGCAAAGTTGACAATCGTGTGGGTGTTACACCATCAGACAAGGCAATGCGTAACTGGCCTAAAAATCCGTTGGTGGCCGACTTGACGCCATCACGGGCCTGATCCAATGCGGTAAAAATGCGCGGGACATGCTCCAAAAGCTGTCGCCCGGCACGGGTTAGTTGAGTGCTTCGGGTAGTACGAATGAATAAACGAGCACCAAGTTCCTCTTCTAATTCTTTGATAGTGCGTGAAAGTGGAGATTGGTCGATATGTAGTCGTTCAGCGGCGCGAGCGAAATGAAGTTCCTCCGCAACGATGAGAAAGCAGCGAAGATGTCGAAGCTCCATTGTGCTCACTCCACTTTAATTCGTCTAATTTCATTTGCGCGGCTAATTAATCAGCCTTTGCCAGAGTGCTGACAGCCAAACCCCCCCGGTCAGCAAAGTGGCTAACAGCACGGCAGCGCTTCCCATGTCCTTTGCACGCTTTGATAGCTCATGCCATTGAGGGCCAATACGATCAATCGCCGATTCCACAGCAGTATTGAGTAGCTCCACAATCATCAAAATAAGGATACTTCCTGAGAGAAGAGCGACTTCGACCCATCCCTGCCCCAACCAGAAGGCCAATGGGACCAACACAAAGGAAAATACTGACTCAAGTCTAAAGGCCGGCTCATTCCATCCAGCGCGCAATCCCTGAATTGAGTAATGGGACGCATGCCAAATTCTCAATATTCCTCGGCGAGATTTTTGTTTATTTTCGAATGCGGACATGGAATCAGCTGCGATTGTGTGTTTTTTATCTTTCATGAGAACAACTCTTATATATTCTTATCATCACAGCCAAAGAAAAAATCGAAATTCCTATCGTACTCACTTGTTTTAACCTGCATTAGCCCCAAGACAGACGAAAACAATGCGTCGTGATCCGCATAAGAGCGGGCTCGCTCACTCAAACAGCCAATATTCAGCCCGCGACTTTGCGTAAACGTTGAAGAGAACCACATAACCAAAGGAACACGAGTCTGCTCTTGTGGAGCAATCGCATAAGGCATGCCGTGCAGAAAAAGACCCTTCTCGCCCAGGGATTCGCCGTGATCCGAGACGAATATCATAGCTGTGTCGTAGTCGGAAAGCCCCTGCAATTGTTTGATGGCTCGGCTTAGGAAATGATCTGTGTAGAGAATAGCGTTGTCGTAGCTATTCACGATCTGTTCGCGGGTGCATTTCCCCATTTCCGGTGTGTCGCATGTTGGGATGAATTTGCGATACGCTGCTGGGTATCGTTGAAAGTAGCTGGGGCCATGATTTCCAATCTGGTGCAAAAAAATCACACGATCACCGGGAATTTTGCGAGCCTGAGCTGGTAAGTCTTCAAGCAAAATCTCATCGAAACACCGACCATCAACGCATAAAGAGGGACTTTGTGCGTTCCCTAGACGTTGATTTTCGAGACCATCGCACACCCCTTTGCAACCTGACTGGTTATCCCTCCATAAGGTGGTAATACCAGCACGCTCCAGAACATGCAGTAAGGATTGGTGTGAACGAATCTTGTCCTCATCGTAGTTTCGGCGACCAAAGGACGAGAACATGCAAGGCACAGAAACCTCGGTGTTAGTTCCACAGGAGTGCATGTCGGAGAAATTGATCACACCTATCTGAGCCAATTGAGGCGTTGTTTCGCGTGCATAGCCGTTCAATCCCCAGTTTTGGGCGCGAGCCGTCTCGCCTACGACAAAGACTAATAAACGTGGCCGACTGCCTTCGGGCCTGACTGTTGCAACGGCATCAGCTCCAATGGTTTTCTTTTCGGCGGACTGCGTGATAGAGGAACCTTTTAGTGCCTTCGGTAAGCCCACCAGATAGTTTCCCGGTGTAATCAAGTATCGAACTTCGCGATGATTTCTCATCAGTGCGGACATGTCCTGAAATGACAGCATGACACCGACCGAAATCATCAGTGCCGAAAACAGCATTAATCCCATACGCCACACGGTTGCTTTCAGCCAAGTACGCCCGACCAATCGGATTCGCCAAAGCAAAATAATCGGCACTACTGCCAGTTGGCTTAGTGGAGCAATCAATGCAGGCGTCAGTAGCTCGCGACTTTCCTTGAAGTCTGTGGCTAGAACATTGCGCAACATGCTCGAATCGAGGTAGATATGAAAGCTGCGCATGTAGTGTGTTGCGAGGGCAGAGGCAACAAACAGCACCGCAAGTAAAACCCTGGCATTCCAGCGCCATACAACCAAACTCAACAGCAGACTGTGAATTCCCACCAGAAACAGCAGTACGGATGTGCCCATGCGTAGACTGGACTGGACGCCTAAGGCGCTACTCCAAAATAGACCATTGCAGGCCAGTGCAAAGAAAATACTGGTCATCAAGATCAGCCACTCGACGCTGCATTGTGGTCGCCAATGGCTTAGGTTCTTGAGGTTTGCAGTTCTGAATCGCGGCACCAGACCGAGAGCCTGTTTGAAAGTTCTCATGCTTGGAACCCCGATGAATGGACATCGCCTGAGCCACCAACAAACCAGCGTTGCCAGACCATGAAAAGACCCAAGGCAACGACCCAACAAATCAGGAGTGTCCACAAGTCATGAGAAAGGAAATGGGCTCCGCGCACCTGCTGGGTCCATCCAAAGATGGCACCTATCATCAAACCTGCGGCCAAGGCCATCCAACGCCAGGCAGGACGAACCATCAAGGTAAAGAAATAGAGGCTGACCCATGCATATCCGGCACTTGCATGCCCTGCGGGAAAGCACACACCGCGCGGCATACCGGGCGGGCGTGTTTCAAACAGGCCCACAAACACTCGCGCTCCGCCATAGCGCACCAAGTTCCAGGGGCAATCCATGTTAGTGAACGATTTCAGCGCCGAAACCGTCAGTGCCGCGATCACGTACGCACAAAAAAGATACAGTAGCGGCCAGCGTAGGTGTGCTGTGCAATTGTTGCTACGTTTTTTTCTCCAAGCCCAGATGCACGTTGCTGCAACCACAATTGCCAGCAAGGTGGAAAGATTCTTCCCACCCCGATGCAGCAGGTTGTTGGTTAGCCAGGCATCCCGCAAAGCCCATCGGCTGCCCTGCAAGCGATAGAGATGATCGGCGACCCAGAAGTCCCCACCGCCATCCATCAATAGACTGCTGATGATCAGCGCCGCACCCGCTGGTAGCGCTAAATGAGTGATTAAGAATCGAGGTGCGAATAGTGCGTTGGATAGTGGGGCGTTGCCCAGTAGTCGGAATTCATTGGGGGGCATCGGCATGTGCCTCCTTCGAATGCCACAGCGCATGCGCATCGATACGCACCAGTGCCGATGCTTGCAGCGCATCGACGCGAACCTGTGCCTCGGCTAGTCGTGTCTGGCGCAGGTTGCGCAGCGTCAAAAGGTATTCGGCCAAGGGGGCCTCTCCCAATTCCCAAGCCCGCCGCGTGCGGTTGCTGGCCGTGGTCTGCGCGGCCAGCGCCTGCGTGAATGATTGCCACTGCGTGCGCTTACTATCCGCTGCTTGCACGGCGACCCACGCACCTTGCTCCACCGCGCGCCGCACGCCGAGCGCCTCGGCCTCTGCGGCCGCCGCGTTGGCGCTTTCCGTGGCGGCCATTGCACTGCGATAGTCCGTGCCAAATGGCACCGTCAAGACAACGCCAATGACACGTTCCGCCCCGCCGCGTTCAGACATCATGCGTACCCCGACGGTGGGGTCGGGCGTGCGGTTGGCGCGAGCGCGCTCGGCCACCTTGGCAAGGCGAGCCGCCTCTCCATCGGCAATGCCGATTTCGACGCTTTGTCGCACAATTCGCGCCAGCCACTCCTGTACCCCGCCCGGCAAGGGATCGGGATCTGGCAGGGTGGATGGCCGTGCGGGAATCTCAATGCCGGGGAACTCAATCACCAACGTCTGTCGTGCTTCCCGTTCTGCATCGCGCGCGGCGCTAACCTGGGCCGCAAGCAGTGCGCGTTCGGCTTGCAAAACGTCGCTGTCCCGCCGCGCGGCATCGCCCAGGGCCACGCGCCGGGCCATTGCTTCCTGCTCACGAATAAGCAACTTTTCCTGCGCTTGCATCTCGTCAGCCACGATGAAACTGCGCAGCCATCCGGCCCAGACTTCCAGCAGTCGCCTTGCCATCTGGTGCTCGGCATCTTCAAGGCGCATACCGGCCACGCCGCGGGTGCGGCTGCCGATCTCCCGATCCAGACGCGCCTTGTTTGGCAAGCGAACAGCACGGCTGAGCTGGATTTCCCATTCGTTGTAGCGATGCGCTTCGTTGGTCACGTTGCGACGTTGTAGGCCGCTACTGAGTTCAAACTCGTGGCTACCGGCTTCAAGGGCGCTTTGCGTGGCAGCAGCCGCGTCCAAGCGAGCGGCTGCGGCATTCACGACCGGCTGGGTTTTCATCGCTGCTTCGACTTGCACCTGCGCAGGTAGCCAGGAGAGATCATCGGCGCGCGCTTGCGCGGGATGAAATGTCAAAACCGCGATAGCCACCATGACGGCACCAGCCGGTAGTACCAGGCTGCATCCTTTGTTTTTACTCGTCATACCAGTCTTCCACTTGCCAACACCGACTCCACCCACCAGCGGACATCGCTAGACGCGATGCGCTGGCGCAGATGCGCCAGGACCTGTTCCAGTTGTTCGTATTCGATCAACACCCAGATGACGCGCCGATCCACACGGCCGCGAACCTTCTCGCGAATGGACGCGCGCGCGAAGTCGCCGGTATGCCCTTCGGCGTGCAACAGGGTGAACCCTGGCAGCACCGGGTCGGCCATCAGGGCATCGGTGACGGCGTCTTCGAGCGTGGGTGGAAACACCAGATTCAGGCGCACCAGTTGCGCTTCTTTCAATCCGTTCATGCGTGGACTCCTTGTTGTGAGGAGATGGCCTGGCCGAATCGCCGGTACAGCACCGGCAGCAGGACCAGGGTCAGCGCCGTGGAACTGACCAGTCCGCCAATCACCACGATGGCGAGTGGGCGCTGGATCTCAGAGCCAGGGCCACTGGCCAGCAGCAGGGGCACCAGGCCAAAGGCGGTGATGGAAGCCGTCATCAGCACGGGGCGCAGCCGTCGCAGCGAACCTTCGCGCACCACCTGTTCCATGGGCAGGCCTAGCGCGTGCAGGTGGTTGAAGTGCGTCACCAGCACCAATCCGTTGAGCACGGCGATGCCCAGCAGCGCGATGAAGCCGACCGAAGCAGGCACCGACAGGTACTGCCCCGACAGCCACAGCGCTGCCACGCCGCCGACCATGGCAAACGGCACGTTGCCGAGGATGAGCGCGGCCTGCCGCACCGAGCCGAAGGTCATGAACAGCACGAAGAAAATCAGCCCCAGGGCCACCGGCACCACCATGCCTAGGCGGGCCGCTGCACGTTGCTGGTTCTCAAACTGCCCGCCCCATTCGACGCGGTAGCCGGGCGGCAGCGGCACGTCGCGCGCCACGGCTTCGCGCGCTTCATCTACGAAGCCGACCAGATCGCGCCCGCTCACGCTGGACTGGATCAGCGCGAAGCGCGAACCGTTCTCGCGCCGCACCAGCACGGGGCCATCGGTGGTGGCGATGCGCGCCAGCGAGGCTAGGGGGATCTCGCCCTGATCGCCACGGGCGAGCTGCAAGTCCTTGAACCGCTCGGCCGATCCGCGCAGCCGGGCATCCCCGCGCACCACGATGGGCGTGCGCCTGTCCGGCTCGATCACCAGCCCGGCCGGCACGCCTTCGAGCTGCGCACGCAGCTCGTCCTGAACCTGCGTCACGGCCAGTCCGGCGCGACCGGCCGCCTGCGCATCCACCTTCACCTGCAGGTATTCCACGCTGTCGCTGGCCTGGGTGAGCACGTCGCGCACACCGGGCACTTTCTCGATGCGAGCGGCCATGCGCTGCGCCAGATCGCCCAGCGTTTGCAGATCAGGGCCGAACAGCTTGACGGCCACGTCGCCCCGGCTGCCGGTGAGCATTTCCGAGATGCGCATCTCGATGGGCTGGGTAAAGCCGAATTCCAGGCCGGGGAAGGCATCCATCACCTTGCGTATCTCGGCACTCAACGCGTCCTTGTCGGCTGCATGCCAATCCTTGCGCGGTGCGAGCTGCATGAACAGGTCGGTTTCGTTCAGGCCCATCGGGTCGAGCCCCAGCTCGTCCGAGCCCACCCGCCCGATGCTGTGCCGCACCTCGGGCACCGCCGCACCGATGGCCTTCTGCACCGCCAGGTCAATCTCCAGCGAGCGCTGCAACCCAATGGACGGCGGCTTTTGCAGTTGCAGCAGGATATCGCCCTCATCCATCGTCGGCATGAACGCCTTGCCCGTGCCGAGGTAGGCCACCACACCCAATGCCAGGGCCGCGATAGCGACCGCCGATGCGCGTAGCGGGTGGTGAAGCGCAGCCTCCAGCAGCGGTTGGTACAGGCGCGTGGCCCAGCGCATCACCCACGGCTCGGTGTGCGCGTGTTCCTTGAGGAGCAGCGAGGCCAGCACCGGCACCAGCGTGAGCGACAGCAGCAGCGAGACGCCCAGGGCGAACACGATGGTCAGCGCCACCGGCACAAACAGTTTGCCTTCCAACCCTTGCAGCGTGAGCAGGGGCATGAAGGTCAGACAGATGATGAGGATGCCCGAGGCCACAGGCATGGCGACCTCGCGCGCCGCGGCGAATATGCGGTGCAGGCGCGGCTGGTGCGCACTGGGCGCGTGCGGGTCGAGCCGACTGACGGCGTTTTCCACCACCACCACGGCAGCATCCACCAGCATGCCGATGGCGATTGCGAGCCCACCCAGGCTCATCAGGTTGGCGCTCATGCCGACAAGGCGCATCAGCAAGAAGGTACCCAGCGCCGCCAAAGGCACCATCACCGCCACCACCAGCGCGGCGCGAAGCTCGCCGAGGAACAGAAGCAGCAGGATGACGACCAGTACCGTCGCTTCCAGCAAGGCGCTTTCCACCGTGCCCACGGCGCGCTCGATCAGCGTGCTGCGGTCATAGAACGGCACCACCTTGACGCCGGGCGGCAGGCTGGGAGCCACCTCGTCCAGCCGGGCGCGAATGGCCTTCACGAGCGCCGAAGCATCGGCCCCGCGCAGCGCCACCACGATGCCTTCCACCGCTTCGCCCGCGCCGTCCCGGGTGACTGCGCCATAGCGAGTCACGCCTTCGATGCGCACCTGGGCCACGTCGCCCAGGCGAACTGGGGCCGTGCCATTGGCCCCCGCGCGCAGGATCAGACGGGATAAATCGTCCAAAGTGTGGATCGCGCCTTCGGCGCGCACGATCAGCGTGTCCTCGCCCGCATCCAGGCGGCCCGCGCCGTCGTTGCGGTTGTTGCGGCCGATCGCAGTGATGACGTCCGAGAAGCCGAGGCCCGCAGCGGAAAGCCGCGCGCGATCAGGCACCACGGCAAAGCTCTTGGCTTCGCCGCCCAGCACGTTGACATCGGCAACGCCGGGCAGCGTGCGCAGGGCCGGGCGCAGCGTCCAGTCCAGCAGGGCGCGCCGCTCGCTCAGCGTGAGGCTGCCGCCTTCGATGGTGAACATGAACACGTCTGACAGCGGCGTCGAAATCGGTGCCAGCCCGCCGCTGACGCCGTCGGGCAGACTGCCCGAAACACCGGCATAGCGTTCAGCCACCTGCTGACGCGCCCAGTAGATGTCGCTGCCTTCGGCGAAGTCCAGCGTGATGTCGGCGATGGCGTACTTGGCCGTGGAGCGCAGCATCACGCCCCGCGGCACGCCGAGCAACTCCATCTCCAGCGGCGTGATCACGCGCGACTCCACCTCCTCGGGCGTCATGCCAGGGGCCTTGATAATCAGCTTGACCTGCGTTGGGGAAATGTCCGGATAGGCGTCGATCGGCAGTTGCAGGAAGGCCGCCAGGCCCGCACCCGCCAAAGCCAGCACGCCAAGCAGTACCAGCGCACGTTGGCGCAGGGAAAATTCAATCAGACGGGACAACATGCGTGGTCGCCCCTCATTGCAATGGAATGATGGATTTGAGCAGTGCCGTACCGCGCACGACGACCTGCATGCCTGCCGCAAGCGGCGCAGTGTCTGGCGAGACGGCACGCACGGCGCTTGACGCCTCTGATTCGTCTTGCCCCAGCAGTTGCACCGGAACAGCGCGGACGTGTAGGTCGCCTTGCTTGTCTTGCGATGACGGCTCAGCAACGTAGAGCACGTGGGCGCTGCCCGCTGGCAGCAGTGCGGACGATGGCACGCTCAAGGTGCCCTGCGGTGCTGGCAGCAACAGCGCGACACTGATCTGCTGCCCGGCCGCATAGCGGTCTGCCCCTGCCTGATCTGCATCGACGCGGGCACGTACCCGCAGGCTCTGACTACTGAGGTCAGTGTCGCCACCAACAGCCGTCACGCGAGCGATCGTGCCATCGGGAAGACGCACTTCCAAGCCTGGGTGGAGATCCGAGCGCCAGCGCAGCGGAACCGCGACGCTGACATCCAGCGGACCAGGCTGAGCCACTATAAAGGCGATGTCGAGCGGCGCAACCGCCTGCCCGAGGCTCAGGTGACGACGCATCACTCGCCCGGACAAAGGCGCCAGCAATTCATACTCGCCGGCCTGCCCGCCGCTAACGGGTCGAAGCCGTGCGAGGGCGCCATTGGCCTCTTGCAACGTACTTTGCGCAGCCGCCGCGCGCGCCTGGGTTTGCTCGTTGCGCGTGGCTGGGATGATGCCCTCGGCCAATAGCGTGGCATCGCGCCGGGCCTGCGCCGCGGCCACCGCCGCTTCGGTGCGGGCACGCGCCAGATCAGCCTGCGAAGCCAGAACGTCCTTGCTCTGGATGCGCGCCAGCGCCTGTCCTTGGCGCACTGCGGTGCCTTCATCGACCAGAACGCGCGTCACCACACCGCCATAGGGCGCCACGACCTGCGCGCTGGCCGAGAGTGGTGCCACCGTCTGCGCGGGTAAGCCATCCAGCGGTATCACTGCGGCATCCTTGACGAGTGCGGTTTCCACACCCTGCGCGTGAAGCTGAGCGGCGTTGAGGTGAACGCCGCCAGCGTTCGGTTGGGCGACAGCCTCGCTCGCGTCTCTATCGGCCACGGTTGTCTGCTGCGTTGTCCAAGCCCACCAGCCGTACCCTACGGCAGCTAGAACTGCCACACTGACGGCGGACAGGGCCAAGGTCTTGGTTCGGCTGGCGGTGCCCGCCGCTTTCAAGGTCGGGAAGCTCATGCTTGTGCCGCCCCAAACGACGTAGAGCAGAGTAGAAAGCACACAGCGCGGATTGAAAATCCGTCGCATATGAAGCGGTGCGCGAGGTTAATGAGGCGAAACATGCGGTCGATCTCTTGTAAAAGATCGGCTCATGTTCTTCGGTGAAGCTTTGAGAAAGCTTTGGAGAAAGCGAAATTTGCTCAGTACGATGTATTTCGGCGAAACGCCTGCTTTGAGCAGCAAGCAATCGATAAACTGACTTTTCAGTAACTTGCTCTGATATGCTAGCGGTGCGCCTTTGCTACCTCAAACATCGGAGCTATACACCATGAATGTCAGGAATTCCGAATACCGTTTCAGTCCTTTGGTCATAGGACTGCATTGGCTGACTGTGCTTCTCATCATCGCGGTCTATGCGAGCATGGAGCTGCGCGGACTGGCACCCAAGGGCGCCTTGAGAGACGCCATGAAGTCCTTGCACTACCTGCTGGGCCTCAGCGTTCTGGTGATCGTCGTGATCCGTATCGGGGTGCGCATCCAGGCGGGCGTGAAGCCCGCGATCCAACCACCCATGCCACGCTGGCAGGCCACGCTCGCCGATGTCATGCACTATGCGCTCTACAGCTTCATGCTCGCCATGCCGCTGCTCGGATGGCTCACCTTGAGTGCGGCGGGCAAGCCGATTGTTCTGTTTGGCTTGCCCATTCCCTCTCTGATCGGCACCGACGTTGCTTTGTCGCGCCAACTCAAGGATGTCCATGAGGCGCTGGCGACATTGGGCTATGTCTTGATCGGATCGCATGCGATGGCGGCGCTGTTGCACCACTACGTCATGCGTGACAACACACTGGTTCGCATGCTTCCCGGTCGTCGCCCCTGACCTACTGGCCTCAGGCTGCTTTATATGGATTCGAATCTCCAATGACCAAATTTCACCACCGCGCCCACCCTGAAAGTCACCGCACTGAACATATCGGATGGCTGCGCGCCGCTGTTCTGGGTGCCAATGACGGCATCATTTCCACGGCCAGCCTGGTTGCAGGCGTGGCTGCTGCCCATGCAAGCCATGCCAGCATCATGACCACGGCCATCGCGGGGTTGGTAGCCGGTGCCATGTCCATGGCTGCAGGCGAGTTCGTGTCGGTCTATTCACAAGCTGATACGGAGAAGGCGGATTTGGCGCGGGAACGTGATGAACTGGAAAACAGTCCGGAAGCAGAGCATCGGGAACTAACGGCCATCTATGTCCGGCGTGGCCTGGATCATCGACTCGCGGATCAGGTCGCCACGCAATTGATGGCGCATGATGCGCTGGGCGCGCACGCGCGCGATGAATTGGGCATTTCTGAAACCTTGAGCGCTCGCCCGCTGCAAGCCGCCATGGCGTCCGCTGGGAGCTTCGCGGTGGGTGCGGCCATGCCGCTGGCCGTGGTTCTGTTGGCGCCGGAGCAGAGCCTGCTCTATTGGATCGTCGCGACGGCGATTGTCTTCCTGGCCCTTCTCGGCGCTGCGGCCGCTGCCGTGGGTGGTACGCCGCTCTTCAAAAGTGCGCTGCGCGTCGCGTTCTGGGGCACATTTGCCATGGCGGTGACAGCGGGCGTGGGAGCCATGTTCGGCACTGCGGTGTAGATCTGCGTCAATCTCAGAGCAGCGGTGGCCAAGGGCCAAGCCGCGCGGACAGCCGACCGTTGTCCAGTGAGAACGCCAGCGGCAGGTCTATGGCATGCGCGAGCGCCAGGGCCAGTGCAAGTCCCAGCCCGGCGTGGTGCGCCGTGCCACCTTCGGAATCCTTGCGCCAGAAGCGAAGTCCGAATTGATCCAGATCGGATGCCTGCAAATTGGGAGCTGTGTTGACGATGGTCAACATCCAGCCGGAAGCCGCGCGCTCCAGCCTACATTGAATGTCGTCGCCTTCGGGCGCGTATTCGATGGCATTGCGCAAGAGGTTGGAGACGATGCGTTCGATCACGCCCTGATCGCTTTGCACCCATGCCGATTCAGGCAAAGTCACACGGATAGGTGACTTGGGTGCCATTTGCTGGACGTTGAATCCCGCCAGCAACTCTTGCAGCAAAGCTGTTAGATCCAGAGGATCAAGCGCAAGTGTGTGTTGGCCGGATTCAAGCCGCGCCAACAACAGCAGAGTGTCCACACTGCGCTGCATGCGTGAACTGGCCTGGATCGTTGCATTCAGGGCGCGCTGGATTTGGGTCGGGTCGGCATCGATCAAAGCGCTTTCTGCGCTGATGCGGATTTCTGCCAAGGGCGTGCGCAACTCGTGGGCCACGTCGCGGGAGAAGCGGCGCTCGCGGGCAATGGCCGCATACAGGTGATGCAAGCCCTGATTGAAGGCTTCGGCAAACGGCCGCAGTTCGCGTGGAAAGTCCGCTCCGATCCGCGCAATCGGCCGATCCGAACGCAGGTCGGCCAGTTGCACGCCGACGCGCTCCAGCATGACCACGATGCGCCGAACCATGAGCAGCGCCAGGCCTGTGGCCAGGAGCGTCGCCAGCACGATACCGCCCAGGAGCGTGAAGTGGATGCGCCGTTCGGTTTGATCCCAATCCCGACGTTCTGTTGCCACAACCAGCAATCGAGATTCCTCACCTCTTACCGGCACGCGCGTCGCCAGCGCGCGGCCCGCGTGGCCGTCCGGGAGTATCACGTCGTAGTAGCGTGGGGTGCCTTGCTCCACCGGTCCAAGCGCCAGCTCGGCCCCAGCACTGCTGGGCGAACGCAGCAAGGTCCGGTGGGTCTGCGAATCGAAGACCGTGAAGAACTCGGTATGCCCGCCAGGCTCGTATTCCGGCATGAGGCTTTCGAGCTTTCTCGCATCCAACTCCTGCAGCACGCGCCCCACCGCCGCTGATCGTTGCATCAGGGTGGTATCCATCCGTCGGTAGATTTCGTGGTCGATCCAGTAGTCGAGGACGGGAAACAGGATGGCGAAGGTTCCTCCAATGCAGATCACCAGGCTGGCAGCCAGCCGCCGCTGCAAGGACCAGGATCTGCCTTGACTCGCATCAGAGAGGGCTTCGGAATCGGGACGTACCATCGTTCAGGGCAGTATGTAGCCGAAGCCACGTCGTGTCACGATCAGTTCATCCAGGCCGCACTGGGCGAGCTTGGTTCGCAAGGTGCTGACGATCACCTCCACCACCTTGTCCGATGCATCGCTGCGGCTGTCGTACAAATGTTCAAAAATCTGCGGGCGCGACAGCGTGGCGCCGCGCCGACGCAGCAGCAAGTCGAGCAGTCCATATTCCTTCGGCGTGAGCCCAAGATCAATGCCCTTGAACCTCGCGGTGCGCGAGCGCGGATCGACCTCCAGATCGCCGTGGCGCAGAACTGGAACGTCCCGTTGCGGCGGACGCCGCACCAGCGCCCGCAGGCGAGCCAGCAGTTCGGCCAGCTCGAAGGGTTTTGTCAGGTAGTCATCGGCACCCGCATCCAAGGCCCGCACCCGGTCGTCAAGCAGTTCGCGCGCGGAGAGCACCAATACCGGTGCGGCATGGGCCTCCCGGCTCAATGCGCGCAACACGCCAAAGCCGTCCAGCCGGGGCAGCATCAAGTCCAGAATGATGGCGTCGTACCGGTAGCTGGCAAGAAACTTCAGCGCGGACACGCCATCGGCTGCTGTATCGCAGGCATAGCCTTCCGACTGAAGGCTCTGGCTCAGGGCTTCGGCCAGCGTTTGCGAGTCTTCCACGATCAATACGCGCATATGCTTTCTTCCATTCAGCGCATCTCGAAAAGCTCTTGGTGGAAGGCTTCTGGCTCCAACCCCTGGGCCAGCAGGTCGGCGCGCAACGCGCGGCCGAAGGCCGTGGGGCCGCAGAACCAGACGCTGGCGTCTTTCCAACCCGGCACCATGGCACGCAGGCGTTCACCCGTCAGGCGACCGTTCTGCTTGTCGATGAGCAGGTGCAGCACAACGCCGGCCGCCTGGCTGTCGGCGCGCAGTTTCTCGATGGCCTGCGGATCAACGTCGCTCGTAGGATGAAACAAATCGACCGGGCGTGCGTCTTGGCCTTTATGCTGCGCCAAATACTTCATGCGCGCAATGAATGGCGTGATACCGATGCCGGCGCCGATCCAGATCTGGCGGGCCTTCTCGTCGTCGAAAGTGAAGCAGCCGTAAGGCCCCTCGACCGTTACCTGGTCGCCTACCCGTAGGCGCTCAGGCAGCCGGCGGGTGTGGTCGCCCAGCGCCTTGGTGATGAAGGTAATGCGCCGGTCTTCCGGCACCCAGGCTGAGGCTAGCGTGTAGGGGTGCGGGCCTTCTTTCGGGTTGGACATGGCGAAGGCAAACTGTCCGGGCCGGTGGCCGGGCCAGGCCGGGTCCATTCGCAGGGTGGTTTCCAGCACGTTCAGCGCAGAGTAGGTCTGCAGCGATTCGATGACACCGTGCGTGGTGCGCTGCGCACCGACCCGGCCCAGCAGCACCCACACCGCCGATACCGTGCCGCTCGCCAGCAGCATAGCCAAAGCCCAGCCCACGGGCTGCGCCCAGTAGGAGAACTGAACCAGCACCAAGGTGTGGAAGGCCAGCACCAAGTAGATCGCTGCCATCCAGTGGTGCGTCTTGGCGAACAGCCGGTATGGAAAGCGCTTGACCAAAGCCAGTACCAGTAGCACCGCGACGGCGTAGAAGGCCCATTCGCCCAAGTCCTCGGCCAGTCCGCGCCAGCCACGCAGCGCCGATTCAATGGAGCCCATTGAATCAGCCGCTGCGCGGGGCTTGCGCGCCGGGCGCGTCAGCCAGCCCCAGCCTACGGCCCACTTGGTACCCTGCGCCCACAGCCAGTGTACTGTCGCAGCGGCCAGAGCGGCGATGCCGAGCCACTTATGCAGGCGGTACATCTTGTCCAGTCCGTTCAAGCTGGGCTCCAGCCACGCAGGGCGCGTGGCCAGCACCATCGCCACGGACATCGCGCCGATGGCCAGTACGCCGCTGTATTGAATCCATACCGTTCGCAGGGCGAAGTAGTTGGACTGCGCAGGCCAGAGCGTATCGGTAAAAAGCCATAGAGCGCTCAATGCCAGCGCAAAAAACCAGAACGTCCAAATTATTCTCTTCATCGTGGATTTGCCCCAAATTCTGCGGAAGGCGCATGCGGTGCTGGTCTGAAACCATCAATCCAGATACGCGATAGCGTGCCTTTGAATGTGACCATGTATCCGAAATTACAGAAAATTTTAATTCTGGCATCCCAACCTTTGGTAATGCTTTGGATTGATCAACCATCAATAAATAGGATCTAATTTTTCCCACCGGCTTGTGGCATTACCTTGACTCAAGAAATGGTTGGCCCCCGATGCCGCCCAATCTCCCATGACACCGCGCCGCCGCGCACCGTCCCGGCAAGCTGCTGCCCCATTCGCTGCTCGATCACCGGTTTCCACGGCACCAGGCTGAACCCCATGCCGTCATCGAGCATCGCGTAGCGCCCGCTGGCAAGCATGACGGAGCGCCGGTAGATGCCGGCCACGCGCTGCCCATCGGACACGGGTCGATGCTCCAAGCCAGTTTCGGCCGCAATGTCTTTGGCGACCTGCGCCAGTTCCCGGTTGCGCAGTGTGCCCAGCAGGTTGCGCGCCAGGATCACGCGCTGGCCGCGCCGCACGGCCAATCCCTGTTCGGCCAGGAAGTCGGCGCGCTGCTGCATCGCCTGTTTGGCCTCGCTGCCAAAGCCGAGGTCGCCCAGGCCCGAGCCGCCGCCGATCAATTGCTGGTCGAGCCAAGTGGCCCCAATCACGCGGGCCTGCCGCTCGATGGGCAGGTGCGATTTCAGTTCCACCGCCACGCCGCCCAGACGCTGCGCGTCGTAGCGGCGGCCCTGTTCGGCCAGGTCGTCCGGCACCTTCCAAAGTCCCTCGGCCACGCGCTCCACGATGCCGGCGCGGCGCAGGGCTTCCAGCCGGCGGACGTGGACCGCGACGACTTCCTGCGGATCACGGCCCGGCACTGTCTGCCCCTGCGCGACGGCCAGATGATGGTCGGTGCGGTACAGGCCACCGCTCGCCAGTGCGGCGATGTTCTTGTCGGCCGCACGCACGTCGGCCGATCCCTTCACCGCCACCACGGCGCCGGTCGGATAGTTCGCCAGCTCGTCGCGGGCATTGAGCGCGACGTAGTGGGCCTTGCCGTCCACGCCGTCGATGACCAGATAGCCCCGGTCGCGCAGCTCGTCGGCCAGCCCCTTCGCGGCTACGCGCCCGAGAATGGTTCGGCCATCGTCGCCCGGCTCGAACACTGCCAGCTCGCGCGGCTCGCCGCGCATGGCCCGCTGCATGGTGCGGATGATGTCGCCACGCTCGCCCAGGGTGCGCAGGGTCTTTCCCGCGTCGGCGTGGACGGCCCAGGTGCCGGGCTGCATTTCGTCGGCCAGGCCCAGGCGCTGCAAGCGTTGCAGCCGGCCAACCAGCAACAGGCGCTGGCGTTGCAGTCTCGGTTCGTTGAAGCGTTCGATCTGCACTCGGCCGTCGTCGCCGGCCTCGCGTTGCAGGGTGCGATCCAGGCTCGTCCACCGCTCCTGCTTCACCTCGCGCTGCAAGGTCTGCTGGATCTCCAGCTCGGTGCGCGGCCCCAGCCATTCGGTCGCCAGCTCGGCGGCGCGATGGCGGAAGCCATCGGCGATGTAGTCGCCCGCAATGATGAGGTCTTTGCCGGTGTCGTCGCGCCCGCGCACGACTATGTGCGTGTGCGGGTTGTCGGTGTTCCAGTGGTTGACGGCCACCCAATCGAGGCCCGTGCCCAGGTCGGCTTCCATGCGGCCCATGAGGTGCCGCGTGTAGGTGCGCAGGTCTTCCAGCTCGGCGCCATCCTCGGGCGAGAGGATGAAGCGGAAATGGTGTCGGTCGTCGGCGCAGCGTTCCTTGAAGGCGTCGAGGTCGGCGGCATCGGTCTGCGGCCCGTAGGCTTGGCCCGGCTCGCCATCGCGGCCCACGCCATCGCGCTCGATGTAGCGCAGGTGCTTGGCGAGCGACTGCGGGCTGGCCTGGCGCTGGTTGACCAGCAGCGTCTTGATGGTCACGCGCCGCGACATGGGCGTGAGCTTCGCCCCCGCGAAGCGCGCCGCCGTGTGGCCGCGCCCCAGGCGCGAACCGGGCCGCTGGCCGGTGTCCGCGCCCTTGCCGGTTCCGCCTGGACGGCGCACTGAGGACTTGCCGCTGCTGGCCTTGCCTGCCTGCTTGAGTACCTTGGAAACGAAGCTCTGACCTTGGCCCTTGCCTCGGTTCTTCGGGGCGCTGGGGCGGATGCGGAAATCTTCATCGCGGCGGTTGCTCATGGCTGCGCTCCCTGAAGGCTGTGGCGTGTCCGGTCGTGCAAAGCACGCGGACATGCCTGTACCGGCGCGGGCCTCGCGCCCCAAGCGGCACGGCGGCGAAGCCGCGCCGTGCCGCGCCACCCCCACGTGCAGACAGGCTTTGCGGGCCGACAGGTGCCGCCCCCTTTTGTCTTGCCTTCCGCATTTGCCTCCCCCTGTCCCCCAGGTTCTCGATCCCGGCAACTGCGGCCCGGTGGCAAGGCTGCACCAGCAGCCAGCGCACCGGCGAACACGGCAATGGCCGCAGGCCAGCCGTGTTCGAGGCAAGACGCCTGCACGTGGGACGGCTGCGCCGGAGGCAGCGCGAAGTGCAGCGCGGATGCGCTCGCACTGCACGCGCGACGACATGACAACGGCCAGCAGAACGACACGCCCGATAGCACGATGATGCGCAGCGAATCGGTGGCCATCATGGGCGCGACTCCAGCCAGACGGGGCGCGCAACGCCGATCACGGAAGCTGCGCTGACCGGCCCGAAATACCGGCTATCGAACGACGCCGGATTGGTCACACTGAGGAGGAACAGCTCGCCATGCCGCAAGCGGTGGCATTGCTGCCGGGATGGCAGCGGCCGGCCCCAGCGATCGGCAGACAGCACGGCGGCTGAAGGCACGCCGTCGATGCGGACTTTGCCGTCAGCGATGCACACCTCTTGCGGCGCCACCGCGCCCACGCGCTTGAGCAGAGGAATGCGCGTCGGCAGGTAGCCGCGCTGCGCAGCGAGCGCGGCAGCCTCGGCAGGCAGCGGCACCAGCACGATGCTGCCTACCGACAACGGACGTGGTGGCGAGCTGGTGCGATGGTCGAGCGGATCGATGCGATACCAGCCGACCTCCACGCTGTCGGACGGGTTGTAGGTCAGGCGTGGCAGCGGATGCACGAAGGACGCCCAGGCCAGCGCAGCGAGGCCGCAGGCGGACAGGCCCGCCAGCACGAGGCGAGCGCGCACGCGCAAGCGAGGGTGCGGCGCGGTGCCGGAAGTGGAAACTGCGGTCATGGCAGCGCCCTCCCGGCCAGCCAGGCGGCGTGCCGCTCGGCGGTGTATTCGGGCAGCGGCAAGTGCGCTGCGAGCCGGTTGGCGAGCGTGCGCCAGTACGCGGGCGAGACGCCGACAGGCGTGATGCCCAGCGCCTCGATGGCGTCGATGCGCGCCAGCACGGCACGCACCGATTGCTCACCCTCGGCGTGCAGCAAGAGGCGCGCGCCAGGTTGCACGCCGGAGATGCGCTGCGCGCCATCCATCGGCATGCACGCCTGCATCACCATGAGCTGCCAGCGGATCGTGCCGTAGTCGTTGGCCTGCCAGCGGATGCGGCAGAGAACCGCATTCGGCGTGAACACCGCGCAGCGGCGCCAGCGGTCGAACCGGATGATGCGGGCAGGATCACCGAAGCGCAGGTAGAGGTCGAAGCGTTGGTCGATGTATGCGAGCGCAACGCGCGTCAGCGGTACGCCGTCGGCCACGCCGACAGGCGGGATGGACGGCGGTGCCGAAGCCGTCGAGGCGGGTGTGTTCATGAGGACTTCTCCGGGAATTCCCGCTCCAGCAGCGCGCGCAACAGATCGGCCACCGTCACGCCTTGCGTGAAGGCCGATACCTTGATGCGCGCCCGCATGGCGGGCGTGATGTCGAGGGTCAGGCGGGCCGTGTAGAGGTCGCCTTTCTGGAGGTCATCGGCACTGCCCTGGCGAATCCACGCCTCGGCGTGCGGATTCGCGGGCGGGCGAGCGCCGATGCCGATGCGCTTGCCCGTGCGCTTGCTGGCAGGAGTGCTCATGACGGCCACCGCAGCAGTTCATCGACCAGCGCGGTGATTTCGCGCGCGGCGGCGCTGTCTGGCGCCGTCTCGCGTGCAAGCCGGCCGGCGGCCACGCTGTCGGCAAACACGATGCGCTGATGCACTTCCGCGCGCAGCGCAGGAAGCGGCTGCTCGGCCAGCGCGCCGCGGGCCTCGCGTCCGATCACGGTGGTGCTCACGCGCCGGTTGATGACGAAGGCCGCGCGCAGCGCAGGCCGGAACACCTGCGCCTCACGGATCAGCGCCACCATCTCGGCGCTGGCCCACAGGTCGTAGGGGCTGGGCTGCACCGGGATCAGCACCCGCTCGGCCGCCAGCAGCGCGGAGCGCGCCAAGGCAGCGATCCTGGGTGGCCCGTCGATGACGACGTGATCGGCCCGCCTGGCGAGTTCTGGCGCTTCCTGGTGCAGCGTTTCGCGTGCGAGGCCCACGGCGCTAAATAGCCTTGGCAAACCTTGCTGGCTGCGGCGCTGTGTCCAGTCCAGCGCGGAGCCCTGTGGATCGGCATCCAGCAGGATGACCGACTGCCCGCGCATCGCCAGCTCGCCGGCGATGTGGGTGGCGAGCGTGGTCTTGCCCACGCCGCCTTTCTGGTTGAGCAGCGCGACGATCATGACCGGACCCTCCGTGTCGGAAAGCCCGCCTGTTGCCGCTGCGCTTCGCGTCCTGTGGCGGTTGTCCACCGAGGCGCGGCGCTGCTACTACCAGTTAGAGTATTTAAGTTAGGGAAGTTAGGAGAGGCCGAAACCCGCGCCAGTATTAGCTTTGCGGCCGGTTTTGTTGCCTGATAGCACGAGGATTCGTTGCCTGATAGCACGATACCTCTGTTGCCTGATAGCACGAGTCCGTCCACAGGCTGCGCAGCAGTTATCCCCGTGCCGTGGACGGCACGGGCCGGAACGTCAGCAGCGGCGAGGCAATGCCCGAGACGTACTCGATGCCCAACTGGTAGCCAGGCAAGGCTTGCCGCACCACCAGTGCGCGCAGGTCGGCGGCGAAGTCGTAGTACCGCGCCACGCTGCCCGACTTGCGGTACAGGTGCTGGAAGTCGAACTGCCAGCCGCCAGGCTGTCGCCCGCCGTGCTTGCGCACCAGGCGGTACAGCCATCGCTCGATCCCGCCCGTCAGCCGGAAATACGCCGGGTCGATGGTCAACACGAGGGCAGCATCGAGCACGCCCGCATAGAACCAGTCCGGCAGGATCAGTTCCAGCCCCAAGGGGGTGCCCTTGGCATCGGCCAGTTCCTTCCACTCGTTGATCCATGAGAAGCGATGCAGGCGCCGCCCGGTCGTCTCGCGGATCGACGTGGCCACGGTCGTGGACTGCAGCCGATCCAAGGCCGCCTTGAGGCGCTGGTAGTCGCGCAGCGACGTACCGCGCCCGATGAAGCGCAGGATCTCGTAGGGCGTGGCCTGCATCAGCCGCGACGGGCGCAAGCCCGCATCGCGGGCTTCCACAATCTGGCTTGCAGCCCAGATCAGGATGTCCGCATCCCAAATCGTGGCGATGCCATGCTCCTGCGTGCCCTCCACGCGGATCGTGATGCCGCTGGCGCGGAAGTCGATCGGCGCCGTGCGCCGCGACTTCGCCAGCGAGAAGAACGGAAAGGCCATCAAGTCCTGGCTGTCGCGCGGCGCCATGTCGCCCGGCAAGGCGCGGAACAGATCGAGCTGTTCGCGCTCTTGCATCGGTCGCTGCCGCATGGGCAGCGCGGGGCTGGACATGGCGAAGGCCACCCGCGCGCCAGCGATCAGCGCGCACGGCTGTCCGCCGAATGCTGCTCGGCGTACTCGGGCTCGGACGTGCTCTCGAAGCTGCGCTCGGCGGCCCAGGCATCGAGGTCGACCACGGCGTACATCACGCGGCGGCCGAACTTGCGGAACTTGGGACCGCCTCCCAGCACGCGCTGCTTTTCCAGCGTGCGCGGCGACAGGCGCAGGTACTCGGCGGCTTCGTCGTTGGTGAGATAGCGTTGGGGCTGCGCGGCAGCGGTCGAGACAGTAGCGGCAGGCCGCAAGGGAGCAGGACGCATGGTGAGAACCTCCATCGGTTGCAGGGCTCCGGCCACACAGCGCAACCGGATGAAGGCAGTCTCAGAAAACGAAGCCCTCCTGCTCTTATTCCCCCCAACAATCAATACATAGTTGGGACGGTTTAACTGTCGGAAGCTACTCAAACCCCTCTTGCAGGGGTTTTTTCTTGACCTAATTATCTTGTAGCTATTCCATGAATTTGCATCTTATGTAGGTTGAGTGCGAAGATGCAGCGCTATCTCTGGCTGTTTCGAGTAGCCGTCTTTCTTTGAAGACGAGTAGCAGGTGGGGTCCGGGGGAGGGACGTATGGGACGACTTTTTGTCGATAGCTTGACTCTGGGGCGCTGGCGGGAGCTCGATGCCTTGTTGATGCTGGAGAAGCTGGAGAGCTACGTAAAGGCCGACGACACGTTTGAGCCACTGAGCACGCACGGCACCCAGCGCTATCACATCAATGTTGAAGGGCGGGATTTCGAATTGCTGCTGCGCGGCCCCAAGTTCTTCGATACCCGGCTCCAGCGCTGCGGTGGGGGCGCCATGGATATGGTCATGCATGCGCGCCACATCGATTTCAAAGGCGCAACTGACCTGTTGCGCACCTTGGCTGTCTAGGTCGACCATGTTCGTGACCGTCAAAGCCCGTGTCCATACTGATGCCACCGGGGCCTACGCCGAGTTGCCTGCGTTACTGACCCCGGCGGGGGTGCTGGAGCCCTTGCTGGACTATTGCCTGTACCGCAGCCACGACCGCAGCTTGGCCTGGATGTCGAAAGTGACCCGCTCGGTGCGGATGTTCCTCGAATACCTGCAATCCAACCCTGGCGAGCGCGACACCTACCGTCTGTTCCAGAACTTCGCCCAGCGGCTGTACACCGGCACCTTCGACCGTGCGACCGGTCTGGACCCCAGTGGCCTTTGCTGGGCGCCGCGCTCGCCGCAGGATGCTTCGCACATCGTCACCCACCTGACCGACTTCTTTGACTGGCTCGGCGAGATGCGTCCCGAGGCGGCCCAGGTGAACCCGCGCTACGCGGGCGGCGCCTTCGACCGCCAGACCGATGAAGCCGCCTACCAGTACCGGCGCAGCAAGGCCTTCCTCGGGCACGCCTGGGCGGCTAACGCTTCCCCCGCCGAGACCGGGCACCGTGTCCGGGGCCAACGCCTGCCGAGAGTTGAGAAGGGTGAACCGCCAGCCTTCCCGGAAGAGCGTTTCGAGGAACTGCTTGCCAAGGGATTCCATGCAGCTGGACGCCAGGACTACCGTGGCATGCTCATCACGTTGCTGCTGCACGGGGCCGGTTTCCGAGAGTCGGAGCCTTTCCACCTCTACATCTCCGATGTATTCCCGGACCCAGCCAACCCGAGTCAGGCCAGGGTGCTCATCCATCACCCGAGCCATGGCGGAGCACCCGCCGATTGGCGCGATGAAAGAGGCAAGTCACGCAAGGGCAACCGGGCGGAATACCTTGCCCAGCAATTCGGCCTTGTGCCTCGCAATGAGTTGATGGACAGGCGCCATGCCGGCTGGAAAGGCGGTACGCATGACGCGGCCTACTACAAGCAGGCGTACTGGTTCTTGCCAGAATATGGCAAGTGGTTCCTGCAACTCTGGCACCGTTACCTGGAGCAGGTCGCGCGTATCGACCGTGGCCACCCGTTTGCCTTTATCAACCTCAGTCGAGAGCCAGTGGGCGGGGTGTACACGCTCAACCAGTACAACAAGGCGCATGCCGCCGCCTGTGAACGTATCGGTCTTACGGTCGGCAAGGCACTGGGCACGACACCCCATGGCCACCGTCACGCCTATGGTCGGCGGCTGCGCAACGCCGATGTCGATAAGTCGCTCATCCGTCGCTTTATGCATCACGCATCCGAGGAGAGCCAGCAGGTCTACACGCAAGCGACCACCCACGAGGCCATCGCAGCACTTGAAACCGCCGCGCAGCGACTGCGGGCTCAGCACGCCGGCCCTCCGACTGTGCTGGGCCGGCCACAGCCGGGTATCGAGCTAGATGAATAGGTAATCCGTATGACCGAAAAGAAAACAACGACTACGGCCAAGTCATCTACCGCCCCGGCTCCCAAGGTCAAAAGGGTCTCGCGTAAAAGCGACATCACCCTGCGCTGGGTCGAACTGGAGCATCCACAACTCGAGGCCTGGCGCGTATTGGCAGTGGAGTGGCTCCAAGGGGAAACGAGCGGGGTTGGGTGGAGGCTTAATGCCTTGGCGGCCTTCTTCGAACGCTACCTCGTCCAGCAGGGGCTGCCGCTTGACCCCTCGGTGTTCCTGGCCCGCAGCACGGTCCTGCCGGACTTCTACCGCACGACCTGCCCGGATTCAGCGAATGGCATCCAGTACAACAATAACATCCACGCCTTCCTGCACTTCGTGCTGCTGCGGGAGTTCAGCGAAGCCGACGACAATGGCCAACCGGTGGTCTCACCAGCCTTCCGCAACCCTGTGCTCCGGATGTCCAAGAGTGGCCTGCCCAGGCGGGATGAGAGCGTCCACTCGCCACTGCCCTATGGGTACATTGACGAGTTGCGGCAAATGCTGGCAGCAGGCCCAAACTTCTGCGACTGGCCGTGGGCGCAGAGCGCTCTGGGTGTGGAAATTGGCCAGCGCGGGCAAGGTGCACCTGATTGGTTTGAAGTGACCGAGGGCCAGATTGACCGGAACGACCCCGACTGCGTGTGGCGAGTCCGCAAGGTGAGTCCGAAATATCGCGGTGGCCAGGTGCTGGAGATGTGGAGCCCGGTGCGTTGGGTTGCCCTGCTCGTGAAGCTCATCCTGCCGCTGCGAACCTTCCAGGTGCGCATGCTCGACTCGGGCGAAGCGGATACCTGGCGCTATTCAGCGGGTGAGTGGACTTTGAATACGAACCGACTTGCACGGGGCAGCGAACGACGCCCCCTCCAGCAAGGGGTGTTTCGCCGCAGCAACCCGCTCTCCGATGGTAAAGATGCATCAACCGTGCTTCACATCAACACCAACAAGACTGCGGACATCGCCAAATCCGGTACAGAGAAAGGCTACGTGTTGCCCTGGTCCTTAGGTGGACCGGTACATCAGGACGTCTTTTACTGGCTAGAGAAGCTGCGCAATTGGCAGGAGAAGTACAACCCCGTCTCACGGCGCGCAGCTTGGACGGAACTGGATGGCCGCCACATCAAGGCGAAGAGCGAGGTGCAGCTCGCTGGCTATCCTGACGCTTGCTTCCTCTTCAGGTTCCCGGAGGCCCGAGACGACGAGCGGCATCTGGCGATGGTGGATGGTTCCATGGATAGGGCGTGGTTCGTTCTGCTGGAAGCGCTCGAACTGCGACTCGCCGACCTGGGTGAAACCCACCGTAACGGAAACCCGATTCGCTTCCTCCCGCCGCCAGAGGAGCAGAACAATGGGCGGACAACCCTCTTCCCGCTGCACAGCCTGCGCGTCTCCCTCATCACCGCACTGGCTCTGGAAGGGCAGGTACCGTTTCCGATACTGCAAAAACTCGTCGGCCACAGCCGGCTGCTGATGACGCTCTACTACACCAAGCCCGGCGCAACCCACATACGAGATGTGCTGCATGGTGCTGCGGAGCGGCTGGAGGCGCGCAAGGAATCAAGCATCCAGAACTTCCTACTGGATACCGCACACGACGAACTGCTGCAAAAGGCCATCTGCAACAGCGTGCCCAGCCTTGCCGCTGCCATCCCGCAGCATCCCGCTGCGCGCAACCCGGTAGGCTGGATGCCGATGCACCATGGTCTGTGTCTGGTCGGTGGCAACACGAGTGAGACTGAGGATAACGGCGTTGTGGGCGGCTGCTATAACGGCGGGCCAAACCTAGGCTCACCTTCCGCTCCGAAGTACGGAGCGGTTCCGGGCGGCAGTCGCAATTGCGTGCGTTGCCGCTGGTTCGTGACCGAACCACACCACCTGCCTGCGCTGGCAGCCCACTTCAACACACTGGCCTATCACTTCGACGAGGCACGCAACGCCTGCCTTGCGCGCGAACAGGAGCTTCAGGGCCTGAAAAAGCAGAAGGCTGACGCGGAGGACGCTGGACATCCGTTTGCTTGCCAGGACGCTTACCGGCAGGCCGAGCGGGTGTGGGAAAGCGCGATGAAGCGCTTCAGCGACTTGGCCGAAGACTTGGTGGCCTGCTGGCGTCTTATTGAGCGCTGCAAGGCTGCGCTGAATGCCGCAGAAGGCGACGGCACGCAACTGGTCACGGTCGGCGAGGTGGCCGACGTGCAGGTTGCCTTTGAGGAGACGGACTCCGAACTGCTCCAGTTGAGCGGTGTCTGCGACAGCGTCGAGGTCTACCCCGACCTGGAGCCGGGAAAGGCGGTCTTCCGCCGCAGCCAACTCCTCGATGGTGTGCTCTATCGTGACGACCTGCCACCCGTGTTCATGCTTCTGGGCGAGCAGGAGCAACTGCTCGCGGGCAACGCCTTCATGCGAAGACTGGCCCAGCAGATGAACGCTGCGAATCCCGTGCTTGGCCAGCGGGAGGTGATTCGCCTGATGGACGCAGGCGTACGCCTCAGCCAGCACTTCAACATGGACCTCGCTTCGCTGCTGCACGCCGACCGCCCGGTTCAGTCGTTCCCCTCCGGCCCCCGACCCTTGACCGGAGACGCAGCATGAGCGGCATGACGGACATCCACCCGGACGCCGTGCTTGCGTCGCTGCTCGACAAGGGCGGACGCTCCAATCGACAGGCCAACCTGGCCAAAATGCACGAGCTTTGCCGCCGGCAGCACGCAGCCGGCTCGCGCGACTTCTCCCTGCCGGCCATCGGCCGCCTAGCTGAAGCCGAAGGCATCCTGAAAGGCCGAGCGCTCTACAACGCCCAGTCCGCCGACTATCGGGTGCTCATTAAAGCGTGGTCCGCCTATGCCGGACCCGCTGAGCCCAAGCTACCCAAAACCTTGGCGAGCCATGACTACCTGATGCGCATCGAAGACCCTGCCATCCGCTCCATCATGCAGGCCGTCATCGCTGAGCGCGACAAGCTCAAAGCGCAACTCAACGTGCTGAAGGCCCACACGCTGGTAACCGTGGATCGACGTCCCTTAGGGGCGACCATCTCTGCTGCTCCGGGGACACTGCCGGTGGCTGTCCTCGCCCTGTCTGCGCAGTTGACGTCGTCGGAGCGTGAAGCCTTGCAGAAAGCGGTTTCGGCAAGCTACCTTGAAGAGCGCGGCTTGAAGGAAGGCAGCCACGGCGAAATCGTCAACGAGCGCGGACGGACGGTGTTCGAGGTGGGCTTTGCTCGTGCCGTTCGCAAGGTGCTGGGCGAATCCACGCCCAAAATTCCATGAAAAAAGCGCCGAAGTTGCCCTCGGCGCTTTGTAGTTACGATGTATTACGATGTATCTCTACACCGCAATGACTCGTAGAAAAAAATCAATTCTGACAAGGCTCTACGCTCATTCACCCACATCCTATGTATGTTTAGGGAATGAGTCAATTAAAGGGTCGTTTTGCGCTCTCTTCAAAACGACCCTTCTCAAGCGGCGGCAGTTGTGCTAGGCGGCGATAGCCGCCGCGCATCAACGCATCGCCGCGCCGCACCAGGCGGCGCACCTTGGAGCGCAGGCCGCCGTCGCTGTACCAGCCGGCTGCGGCGTCCGCACCGAACAAGCCCTCGGCGACGTCGCGCAAGGACGCGCCCGCCAGGGTGGCGTCGAGCGCCTGCAGGGTGTGTAGCTCCAGCAGCGCCGCAGGCGGTGGCCTGGGCCGAGCCATTGACGCAGGCGTACCAGGCATAGGGGCCGCAGGGGCGGCGTGACGGCCACGATAGGCATGGGCCACGGCCATGCCGTCCTCCAGGCCAGGCGCCAGCGCATAGCGCTGGCAAAGGCTGGGGCTGCGCGCGATCAGCGCCAGACCCTTGCCGTCGTGCAGCAACTGCTTGTGGCCGGGGATGCGCCAGAACGCGAAGGCGGTGGCATCCGGAGGCGGATCGGCATCGGGGTGAAGCTGCACCACGGCCCCATGGCCGGGAAGCCAGGCCGGATGCGCGTCACGCGCATCCACGTCCGGGTCTTCCAGCAGACGCAAGCCCCAGCGATGCGCGGCATCGGGGCAGCGCGCACGGCGCAGCCAGTCGATCCGGTAGTCGGGATGGCGGCGCAGGTACTCCCAGGCCAGTGCGAGCGTGTCCAGACACAGGACGTAGAGGTAGGCGGCGGTCGGATACCAGTGCGCGAGGTGGTGCGGTTCGGCCATGACGCAAGCTCCCGTAGAGCAGGACGGCCGTCACTGGTTTCACACGCCAACGTCACCGCATCGAACTAGCATCCAATCGTGAATAAGCTGGTAGATTAGTAACTTGCGTGTCAAGACGAAAAGCATCCGATGGATTGCGCGGATCGTCTGAATGCGACGGTGGCGCGCGAGGAAATGCGGCCTCCTGCGCTATCCACCGTGCCCGATGGCACGGCTGGCGTCATGACCGTTTGCGTCAGGGTGGCACTGGTTTGGTGCAACAGTGCGGATTAAGACCTGACGGGTCTGGAGCAAGACCGAAATAGCCTCAATGCGCCCGGCTTGGCCGTGGCGCGAACGGCTCAATCGAGGACGGAACCGTTCTCCTGGGCCAGCCGCAGGTACTCCGACAACGGGCGCACCGCCCGGAAATACCGATCTCGCATCACGGGCTGTTTGCTCGGCCCGACGATGGATGCGAGGTCGGACAGCTTGATCTCGCCCAGCTCAGGCATGCTGATCCCCAAGTCGATCAGGCCATGGGCCGTATCGCCGTCAGCGGGGTCAAGCGACACCAGCAGCCAAGTGGCGTGTGCGTCCGGCGTGAACAACCGCACCACGGGCAGCGGGTCGATGGCCCGGCCAGCGGCCCGGACCCGGCCGTGTTCCAGCAGTTGCTTGCGCTCGTCCTCGGTCATGAGTTGGTTCATGGGCGTTACCTCATTCGCACAAAACCGCCGAAGCGTGAAAGCGCAAAACCGCATCGGCGGGTTTGTGGAAAGGCACGGATGCGGTTTTGTGCTTCTGTGAGAAGCTGCAGATACGGATTTCCGTAAAAGCACGAAAGCGGCAGGCGGGCATAGTTGAACACTATAGATTGTAGCCCTATAGGGCTCAATCGGATGTCATCTTGGATTTTGCGGAGATCCAGGGTTGGCAGCGAAACATACATTGTCGGAGGCACTAAAGACCATCAGGAAAGCACGTGGTTTGAGCCAGGAAGCGTTCTCGGACGTGTCCAGCCGCACCTACATGAGCACGCTGGAACGCGACCTCAAAAGCCCCACCTTGAACAAGCTGGCCGAGCTGTGCGAGGTCATGGAGGTGCACCCGCTCACGCTGCTGACGCTGGCCTATGCCGGCGACGACCTGCAGCAGGTCGATCAGCTGCTGGCGCAGGTGCGCCAGGAGTTGGAGACTGTGGCGAAGAAGAGTGACACGCCATAGCGTGCGACCGCGCTGGCGTGGCCGATCCGGTGCAGCCGGTTCGGGGACTTCAGGGGCGCCAAGCATCGCGCGGCGGGGAGAGGCCGCAGGGTTTTCCCCCGGAGGCAAGCGAAGCGCGCAGCTGCGATAGGGATTGAAGCCGAATGGCCATGACGGCGAAGTCGGCATGGGGCGCAGCCCGCAAAGCCCGGTCGGCGCAGTGCGCCGAATCGCCCTGCATTCGCCCTGGCAACACGAAGTCATGGTGATGCTGCCCGACCACCACCATCACGAAGCTGGGAGAGCCAAGCCTTCCAGTCTGCTGATCCAAGCAGTACAGCGCCCCGCCGCAGTGGGCGGGGCGCTGGCGGCCGTCAGGCCGCCTGGGGCTTGCTGCGCGACCAGATCAGGTCGTGCGTGCCGTTCTCTCCTTCGATCAGGCGGGCATAGACCGTGGCCGGGAACGAAGGATCGTCGAGGGTCACGGAGATGTACTCCCGCCCGGCCTCGCTGGTCTTCTTCCACGCCGCGCCGATGTCGTGGCTGGCGGCCTGCAGGCGGAAGTCCGGGGCCTTCTCGTTGTCCCCCTTGTCGTTGGGCACCAGCTTGACCTTGACTTTGAGCGTCAGGGTGCGAAGCGTGCCGGTGAAGCCGTCTTTGTCTGCGGTGAAGGTGCCGATGTTGGCCATGATGAAACTCCTTTTGGTGGAACAAGGTTCGCGCCCATCGCGTCCTTGTTGTGATCCGGCCGGCGGGGGACGGGCGGGCTGCACCGCTTGCGGTCGCAACGCAGTGGAGAGCCGGGAGGCGAAAAGAATTTGTCCCGCGAGGAATGCGCCGAACGCAGTGACAAAGCAGGGGAAATTGTTTTCGCCGGACGGTTGCAGCCATGAAGCCCGAGGCGCAGCCGCGCCACCGCTAGGATTCACAACAACACAAGGACGCCTTGGGCCGAACCGCATCGAAAGGAGGCAGGGCCGGCTCGGCATCCCCGCACGAAGGCAGCACCGGCTCGCCCACTGACGCGGGCCAGGTCAACCATCCGACGACAAGCGAGAACGCCCCGGCCGCACCTTGCGGCGCCGGTCTTGAGGCGTGGCGTGGAAGCTCCATAGCGATGCCGGGCGGGATGTCCGTGAACCGTCCTTCGTGACGTGATGGGCGAGAACCGCCAGCGTTGAGGACGGCACGCATTCGCACAACCTGCCGCAGCAAGCACCAGCGTGTTCGCCAGCTCCGTCCATTGCGGCGGGGCGCTGGCCGGGCCGATCCGGCATCGACGGTTCGGCGGCATCGAGGGGCGCCAAGCTCGCGCGGCGGGGATGGGCCTTGCGCCGATCCCCCGGAGGCAAGCGCAGCGCGCAGCGCCGCAGGCGCGAAGGCGTGAGTGGATTGAAGCCGAATGGCCGTGACAGCGAAGTCGGCACGGGGCGCAGCCCGAAAGCCCGGCGGCGCTACGCGCCGACACGCCCAGGCCGTTCTATATTTTGAGCAGGGAACGCAGAACACCATGACCATCCAGCTACGACACGAAACCACGAACGACATTGCCGCTATCGAGGCCGTGACCATTGCCGCCTTCGCCGATGCGCCGCACACCAGCCACACGGAGCAATTCATCGTGCGTGCATTGCGCGACGCTAGCGAACTGACGCTTTCCATCGTGGCCGAAGAACACGGCCAGGTCGTCGGCCATGTGGCTCTGTCGCCGGTGACTATCACCAACGACCACGGCCACAAGGCCAAAGGCTGGTGCGGCCTGGGGCCGATCTCCGTCCTGCCGCAGAGGCAGGGGCACGGCATCGGCTCGCGCCTGATGGAACAGGCGCTGTCTGAACTGCGGGCCATGCAGGCCGAAGGCTGTGTGCTGCTCGGAGAGCCCGCGTACTACGGGCGCTTTGGCTTCCAGGCCCATGCGGGCCTGCAACTGCCGGGCGTGCCGCCCGGCTATTTTCTCGCACTGGCCTTCCATGGGCCAGTGCCCGAAGGCATCGCGCAGTACAGCGATGCCTTCAACGCCGCCGCCTGAGTGCCAGTGAAGGCGGCGGCGTAATGCCCCGGCTATTCGGCTTCAACACCGGGCGCGGCCACCGCCGCGCCCGGATTATGCGTTTCACCGCGCCCAGGGCGGAACGGCCTGGGCGCGGTGCTGACGATGATCATTCCTTCGTTTCGATGATCCACCACACGGCACGCGGCAAGGCGCGGCCCGTGATGGGATGTATGTCGGTGAGGTCAGCGCGGGCCGACCAGCCCGAGGGCGGTCGGTAGCCGCGCACGTCGCCATCGCCGTGCCAGCGGCGGGCGCGCACCGTGCCGGGTGCATAGACCGCCGCCATGCGCGGGCGGTTGGTGGTGGTGCGGGTCATGGGGGCTTCTCCTTGCAGCGAAGCGCCCCGGTCGAAGCCGGGGCGCTTGCCTTCGGCGTGGGTCAAGCGGCCAGCGCCTCGGCGGGTTCATCCGCCATTGCCTCGGCATCCTCCGGGGCGTCCTGCTCCGGGCCTGCCTCCTGCGCGCTTTCCTTCACTGCCTGCTGCGGGCCTTCGACCTTAAAGATGGCAGGCATCCAACCCGCGCCATCGGCCAGCCGCTCGGCTTCGCTGGCAATGTCGGCCTTCTTCAGCTTCGCCAGCCGGGAAACCTGATCGGGCGCGTACTCGCCCACGGCTTGCAGAACTGCCGCCTTCGGAACGTGCTTGAAATACCCCTCGGCGGTCGGCTGCCACCATGCGGCCATGTCGAGGCCCACGGCCTGCGCCAGTTCCTCGCCGGGCTGGTGCGGTGTGGCGCGAGGCGTCACCACGTCCACCGTGGAAGCCACGCACACGGCCAGCAGCTTGACCAGTTCGCCTTGCTCCATCGCCAGCAGCGCGGCAAACAGTTCGGCGCTGTCCTCGGGCAGCTTGCCGCTCCACGCCTGCTGCAATTCACGCAGCGCCACAGCGGCGGGTGACTCGGGCCAGTCCGGGGCCATGCCGTCCAGCCGGTCTTGGACTTTCAGGCTCACGCCCAGCGGCAGGTCGCGCCCGTAGTAGCGGCCCTGCAAGACGGTCTGCACCATGCCATGCACCAGCGCGGCCACCGCCACCTGCGGATGCCGGGCCACCTCGATTTGCAGCGCGGCGGTGCGATGGGCGCTCAGGCGCTGGGCCAGTCGGTCGGAAATCGCTGCTGCCTTGGGCGGCTCGTCGTCCTCGCCTTCGTCATCGTTCGCGGCATCTGGGTCGCTGAACCCTTGGCGCAGCTTCTCCAGTGTGCGCAGTGCCTTGGCCTCGGCCTCGCGCAGCAGTCCGCGATGAATCACCACCTCGCCGTTGCGGCCGATGGTGACGATGGCCCCGGCTGCGGCCTTCACGTTCGCGCCGTACCCCTGCAAGCCGTCTTCCAGCGCCTGCAACTGCTCGCCCAGCCGCTCGCCTTCCTCTTGCAGCGCATCGGCCTTGTCCTCGTCGTCGGCGTCCGTCGCGGCATCAATGGCTTCGGCCACCTCCTGCATCTTGGCTTGCAGCCTCTCGATGCGCTGTGCTTCGCGCTTGTTCGGCTCGCGGCGCTCCCTCGGCGCACGCTGGAAGGCGTGCAGATCGGCATGGGTCACGCCCGGCGTGGCATCAGCCCAAGCCCAGCCCTCGGCCTTCACCTCTGCGGCGATGCCCGCCAGCTTGTCTTGCGCCAGTCGTTCCAGCAGCGCGGCGTCGGTCAGGTACACGCCTGCATCGCCCTCCGCGAACAGGTCGCGGCGGATGCCGCCGCCCGCCTGCTCGTAGGTGTCCAGCCCGACGAAGCGCACCAGCGGATGCCGGTAGGCGTCAATCTCGCGCTCCGTCAGACGTTCGCGCAAGTGCGAGGGTTGGCGCTGCCATTGCGGCGCATCGTAGAACGCGCATTCCTGCGCGGCGTGGTCGTCGGTGATGGAGAGCGCCATCAGCTGATCGAGGCTCACGGCATCGGCCCGGTAGTCCTCCATCAAACGCGGCGAGACATTGGCGAGCTTCAAGCGGCGCTGCACCACCAGCGGCGTAACGGAGAAATCCGCCGCAATGTCCTCAATCGGTCGGCCTTCGGCCACCAGCGCGGCGAAGGCTTCAAACTGGTCTGCTGGGTGCATGGCTTCGCGCTGCACGTTCTCGGTCAGGCTGGCGGTGCGGGCCGTGCCATCGGCCACCTGCAGGCAAGGCACGTCCCAATCCTTGGCGATACGGTGCTTCTTTGCCAGCAGCTTGAGGGCCGCAAAGCGTCGGCCACCTGCCACCACCTCGTAATGCAGGTCATCGGCGGCGGGAATCACGATCAGGTTTTGCAGCAGGCCCACGCGCTGAATGCTCGCGGCCAGCTCGGGGATGGACATGCGCGGGACGGTCTTGCGCACGTTGCGGCCCGTGGGGCGCAGCACCAGCCGCGACAGCGGAACCAGAATCATGTGCTTGCTCGGGTCGGCGGCTTGCAGCACGTTTGCGCGGCTGTCGAGGGCTTGAGCTTCGGTGTAAGTAACGGCGTTCATGGTGAATCTCCAATCAAGTGAAACAAGGGAATGGAGGGGAAACCGCCCCTCCGGCGGGGAACACGTCAGAGGGGGTCAGGCCTTGAGGGCGCGCATGCCATCGGCCAGCAGCCACAGGGCGCGGTTCAGGCGAATGTCCGAATCAATGCCCTGCACGGGGCGGGTCTGCTGTCTGCGGCCATTGGCGGCGCGGCCATGCAATCCGCCCTTGGTCAGGTTCTCCTGCGTGCGGTTGAACACGCTCCACAGGTCGGGGCGGCGGTCGTCGAAGCGGCGCGGCATCAGGATTTGCGATTCCGTGACGGGCGCGGGCTTGGTTGGGTCGTCGTACTTGAGGGCCAGCGCGGCGCGGGCGAACACTTCCGATTCCCCGGCATCCAGCGTGATGGCCTGCATGGATTCGCGCGATTCCTGCGCATGCTCGAAGCCGCTCAGCACCTGATAGGCGCCCTCGATGACATGGCCCGCCACGTCGCCCTTGTGGGGCACGCGCACATCGCCCACGGTGTCGCCGCAGACAAGGCCATTGCTGCAAACGAAGCGGAACATGCCACCCAGTAATTGATAGCTGCTCGTGCCGTCGTGCGAGTTCAGCAGGATGATTTCATTGGCTTCGCGGGCGTTGATCTGGTTGGCGTGGCGCAGGCGCAGCATGTGTTTCGTGTGCTCGCGCCGGCCCTCGTTGCGAACGCGGGTCTGGCACACCATGAAGGGCTGAAACCCCTCTTTGCGAAGCTCGGTCAGCACGGCGGCGGTGGGGATGTAGCTGTACCGCTCGGAACGGCTTTCATGGGGGGCATCCGCGAAGATGGACGGGGCCACGCGGCGGATCTGGTCATCGGACAGCGGGGAGTCGCTGCGCAATGCGGGGGAATGGGAAGCGAAGCGGGATGCGAGTTGCATGGTCTTTCTCCTGAACAAAAAGGCTGTTGAAGAAAACCGCACACCGGATTCCAAGATTCGAAGCCCAGCCTTTCGGCTGTTCGGTGCGGTCGGCGCGAGGAACCCGGTTGGCCCTGTTGCCACCGTCTTTCCTGAGTTCATCGCCCGCGACGAAAGGGAGCGCGCGGACGGGGGCCGTCAAGGAAACAAGCGCAGGGTGGGGCGGCCCGCAGGCGCAGCCGAGGACACGGCCCTGCGCGCCTTGACGGCACACGGCCGCGGGCTACAGTCGCGGACAAGGTGATGAAGTCAGGGAAGAGGACTGGACATGGCAACGGCCATCCCACAAGCCGACCGCACGGCAAGCGAAGCGCGCAGGCTCGAAGCTGGAAGCCGGGCCGGAGGCGTCAGCCGAACGGAGTGAGGGAACGATCGAAGCCCGAAGGGGGCGAGACGCCGCAGGCGGCTCGATGCGCTAGCACGAGAGCGCGACCGGCCATCTCCCAGGTGGCCGGGGACGCCCACATGACTTCAATGAAATCCCCGTGGACAGCTACCCACCCAGCCATCGGCAAAATGGCAATGGCATGGACATACGAGCCCTACAAGACGATGAACTGATGGCCCAGGCCCGAGACTGGCGGCAACGGGCACTGCGCGGCGAGAAGGACGCACGCGGCCTCGCGCACGAACTGGAATGCGAAGTGCGCCGGCGCTTCCCCAGGAACAATGCGCCCCATGCACTGCCGCCGATCCAATTGCTCGGCGCCGTGCCGCAAACACCCCAGCGGCGCTGGAAGCCCTGGTAAGCACCGGCTCAAAGGCAGCCCGCCCGCATGACTGCGCCACGGCCGATCGGCGCTGATCCCGAAATCCCCCCGAAATAGCGCGAATTTCGAGTGGCCCGGTCACGGGCCAATGCCTACCGTGGAATCTCCACCTTCTGGAGAACCACCATGAGCGATCCCATGCAACCCGGAACGCCTGCGCCTGGAGCAGAAGGGCCTGGCATCTTTCTGCCGGCCCTCATCTGGACCACCGACCGCAAGACGGTAGGCAACGAGATGCAGCGCCTGCTGGGACGGCGCGCACAGCTCAACGTCCTGCTGTCCGCCTCCGAAGAAACGGACGACGGCACCACCTGGTACGCAATGGCCCAGGCCACGCTGAACCAGCTGGACTGCGATATCGAACGTCTCTTCGAGTGGCTGGGCGACTACGAACCCGACACACCCACGCCCGAAGTGCCATCGTAATGTCCGGCATGAAGGGAGCGATCCGGCACCAGCCGGTTCGCTGCGCGAGAGGGGCGCCAAGCCTGCGCGGCGGGGATAGCCCGCAGGGCTTTCCCCTGGAGGCAAGCGCAGCGCGTAGCGCCCCGCCAGGGGCGCGAAGGCATCAGGCCGGGTCGTCGGGGCGCAGGCTGGCTTCCGACACCGGCATCCACGGCGATGACGAGTCCAGCAGGTAGCGCGCACCGCGCGCGTACAGGCCCGAAAGTCCGCTGGGACGATAAAACCCGGTGACGCGGCACCGGAACTGTGCGCCAAACTCGTTGGTATAGATCACCGCGTCGCCGAGCGCAAAGCGCAAGGGCTGGCCGTTCTCCGGTGGGAACGGCTTGAACGCATCATGCTCTGCCGTGATTTCGAGGATGTAGTCGTGGTGGCTGCTCATGGCCTTGACCTCCTGAAATGATTGAGAACGCTCAGGAGCGCCTTGCGGCGCCCCAGAACCAGGTCAGACAACGACACGCCCCGCCAGCCGCGCATCGCGCGCATAGGCGCTCAGCCGCTTCTCGGCACGAAAGTGCAGATCCCGCTCTACCGGCAAGCCCAGCCGCCCGCGCACGGTCGCCAGTTCGGAAAAACTGACCCAGCCGATTTCCGGCATCCCTAGGCCCAGGTCGCAAAGACCGAAGGCGTGATCGTGGTCATCGGGATCAATCTCGGTCAGCAGCCAGGTCGCGCCGGCATCCGGCGTGAACAGCTTGACCACTGGGGCCGGATCGAAGTCCGGGTTCTCCAAGGATTCGCGGCCGTTGGCCAGCAGCACGATGCGCTGCTCGTCCGTGATGAATGCGTGGTTCATGGTGAACTCCTGTAAGGTTACCGGGCGGAATTGCCCAGCCCTTGCAGGGCACGGCGCAGCGCAAGCAGTCAAAGATCGAAGACGGCCGCCAGGCCGCAAGCGCCGAAGGTGCGCAGTCATTGACGGCGGGCACGCCGTGGCACGATGAAGGGAACAGCAAGCCGCCACACCTCACCACGCAGCCACCCCGGTATTGACAAGCGTAGCGCGCAGGTCCGAAGCGTCAGTCCAGATCAGAGCGTCCGGGCTTGAAGCCGGATGACTGCGATTCGGCACGAAGCTCGGGGCGCAGCCCATGAGCCCGACGAAGGAACGTCGGGATGCAGGCCAAGTTGCCAGCAGGCAGTTGAAAAGTGGTGCTGGCCTTCAGGCGCTGTCAATTTTCTTGATCTTCCGGATACGCCGCCTGGGGAATCGGCACCCAGCCATCGCGGGTGATGCCTGCCCCGATGCGTATGTTCTGGCTTTCAGTTGCCGCCCAGTGCCCACCCCGGTGCAATACGGCGCGAATCACCGACTTCCGCGGATGATCCTCATCCGCCTTGGCAGAACTGCATATGGCATTCCAATGGTGCTTGTCCGGCATACTGTTCAACCGTGGGCCGAGCAGTTGATCCAAGACTTCGGTCGAAACGTTGTGTCGCCCGCCGTGATGGGGCACTTGGAAATACCGAATACCTGGCAGCGCGAGTCCCACGAAAGGTGCGTAGTCGATCACCTCCTGCAGTGCTTCACGCCCGGCATCGCCAGTAAGCATGACGCGATGACCGTTCAAGACAGCCGACTGCACCACACTCATTTCATTCTCACGACTGGTCGGCTCAGGCGGGAAATATTCCTCGCCCCACAGGGACTTGATGTAGGCGGTCGCGGCCTTCACTGCCCGGAATATGCTGCTCAGCGCGCTATCAAAAGCACTTTCTTCGACAGCTTCCGGTGTCTTCGCGGAGTCCACGATCAGGTCCAAGTAGCGCCCCAGGGTAGGTGCCATGACCGCGAACGGACCGATGCTCTGCCCCTGAAGGGGGGCATGGATTGGAATTCCCTTCTCCACCGCAATATCCTCAAGAATTGCCGTGGCATCGTAGATTGAGCGCAACTTCCGTCGCAGGGCTTCAACCGATTCATAGGTCTCAAAGCGATCGATCAACTGGTCCGCGTATATCCACGGCCGGTTGATCCAAAGATTCCTGACCGTGCATTGCTCCAGGACTTTTCGTAGTCCGTTGGCGTGATCGCGATCTGGGTGCGTGAGGATCACATGGTCGATGACTGTTGTTCCATAGTACGTCTTCAGATGCTCGACTATCTGATCACCCGTATCCAGATACCCACCGTCAACAACGTGCACGCCCTCGGTGCCATTCACCGAGTAGCGCAGCGTGATCGCGTCCCCGCTTTTCGCTGTTTCGACGCCAAGAAAGTCGATCTCGAAGTAGTCAGCCATACATCCCTCTTGTTTTATGCCAACAAAGTGCCGGTGGCTTTGCACCTACCAGCGATCCACCGCACACGTGAGTCCTGTCGGAGTCCATACCAACGACACGGCCGGAAGGCCGCCAGCATCCTCGGCGATGCCGCGCAATGTATTTCGGTCGATACCCGAATGTGCGCCGCCTTTCGGGTGGCTGTGCCACGTTCCTATAAAGGCGAGATACCCCAAAGAGGCCGCGTTTGCGGCGCGCAAATTTTGAACAAGCCCGTTGGTTCCGAGGACGAAGCGGGCGGCCTCTCGAACACTGTCAGGCGGTGCCTCAACAAGGCCTGCAATGGTGATGGTTCGATTTTCAAACGAGATGCGGCCGATCAAGGCGCCGCCTGTTTCCAGAGCACCCCAGCGCAGCGCATCAGCATGGATTGCTTGCGCAACTGGGGACAGGACCCGAATGTTCCAGCCACCATCGTCTGCGACTTCAAGCGCAGTGGTCGGGCCAAGGCTGGCGCGGGTCCATGCCATTCCAAGGCCTTCGGCATCTGAGATTCCGGCGCAAAGCGTCGCTTCCTTCGGAAGCCCATCAACGAGCCATCGTTCCAGTTGCAGGCCGGCCAGTGACGTCGACCGCGAAACAACGGCGTCAGACATAGGCATCGTCAGCGAACGACAGTTGTCACCCACGAAAATCCGAGTCGGCTCAGACGTCTCGCCGGCAATCGACGCACGCAGTTCCGGTGCAAACCGGCAGCACTCGAACAAGAACGCCGTGAGGTCGTCAACTCGGCCGGCACGGCCAGCTCCTTCGAGCAATACCGCCACACAGCGCCCCTGACCATACATCGCGATCCGTGCCAATCGGGCTGGGGATTGATCCAACGCTGCCGATTGTGTTTCTGCAGCCAGCACCTGAAGTGACGCCGTCGCATCCACGATGAGGGCCGCATCCTGCGGAACGGTTGCCGCAAACTGTTCCGGATCGACCAAAAGAGTCACTGCGTCGGTGTCGAACGCTCGCGATTGAAGATGCGACAGCGATTCAAAGGCTGTCTTCATCAGCGCCGACTTCCGAGGCGGAACCAGAACTGATGCCCGCTCAATGAGTGCATGCCGCGCGGCGTTGTGAGGCGACATGGGTTCGTTGTCGACGAAAGTCATCGAACCAAAGCCCGCTCGCCCCAGTTGCATCGCGACTTTCGATCCCACGCTTCCGCAGCCGAGCACGACCAGCGGCTGTGATGTGGCTGCGTATGGAATGCCGGACGTCCTTGCCAGCAGTTCAGGAGACAACGCATGCGCGTGAAAGGCCGGGTGAACCGTGGCGTTACGCTCCAGGAGCGATTGAGCGTTGAGTTCATAGCGCACCACATAGGGCAATACCTCGACACTCCTCCCTGGCGAGCCCACAAGCGACGCTGGCCTTTGCACAGCCAGAATCACAATCGCGTACAAACCATGCACCCAGCCATGCGAGTCCTGTCGCATATCCAGGATTGAGCGTCCGAAATAACCGTCCACTTCCTGGGCCAAAGCGTCGCGATCAATACCAAGCTCCGCTGCTCGATCGAGCAGCGTCGCGAGATCGACAACTGTCTCTGGTTGATAGCGTCCGATCACATGCGGGAGGCCGTCGGTCATCGGAGCGCGCGCGATGAAGGCCGCGGCATGGCCGTTCCCCCATTTGCCCAGCTTGTCGTTGTGAACATCCTGATAAAACACAGGATCGACTTGTGCGGTCAGTTCGGCGTTGATGATGGCGTACAGACCGCCATCGATCGTCACGTAGCCTGCGGGAACCACCAGAATCGTGCCGTCAGCGGGAGCGGCGGCCGCGACCTTCTCGGCACTGAATACAACGGTCGAAGGACAGCTGTCTCGGCGCGTTGGTTCCCACCCCTGCTCCAGGTCCAGGAGTGTTCCGGCCGCGGCCTTGTGCAGCCAGTCGATCAACTGATCGACAACGGCGTCCAGGCCAAACCGATGCAGCAGCTCGTTCAACGACCCTTCGAATAGGCACGGCGAGACTAACTCGCCTTGGCGATGGGGGTTGATGTGCGGCAAGTTGAGCGGGAAGTCCGCACGTAAGAAGGGCTCGGGTGCAGACAGGGGCCAGTCACTACCGAATACCAGCACGCACGTCTCGACGGTGCGCACTCCGGTCTCAGAGATACCATTGCGCCGAGACCTGTTCGGCAGTTGGACCGCAACATCGACTTCAATCTCCGTCGATGCACCAGTTGTCCTTGGCTCGCCAACGCGGATAAGGCCTCGATGCCGCTGAAGTTGATGCAGTGCGTCTGCGATGGTGCCCGTCATGATGCTCCGTGCGGCATGGGGGTGCGCGCAGAGGTCACCACGGCAGCGGCCTTCGATCCGGACTCCTTCTTCGAGGGAGGTTGCACACCCTGAGCGGTTACGGTGAAAACGAGCGGTTCCACGGACTTTTCGCTGGGGTACTCGCCTGTGCAGTAGAACTCGCCTTTTGCTTCGTCCACGATCGTCACGTACTCACGCTTCGCACGGATGCAGGGCGGATCGCTGTCATCATCTGCAATCGGCTTGCAGCTGGCGACGATGACGGCGCCGTCACGGGTCTGCGAAAGCGCCTTGCGAGCATCAGCATCGAGCTTGGCTTTTTCACGGTAGTCGGACCAGCTGTCATAGGACAGCGAATGCCAGGAACAATGATGAGGCGCCTGCATGATGTCGTACTCAAGCACATCTGCTTCAGCCTTGTGGCGTTGCCACTGGCGGTTCCAGATGAACACCTCAGCATCGCCACCAGTAAGGAATTTCGCACCATCCGGCGTCTGCGCGTCAGCCGCCAACGTGATGTTCAGAATAACGCTGGACTGGTTCTTGACCAGGCACTCTTCCTCTTCCTCGTCATCCTGGGCGTCCAGTGGAGCCAAAAGAAACGCAGAAAAGAATGCGGAACTCTTGCCATTGATCGTTGAAAAGCGCGTGTCCACCTTCCGCACAATCGAAGTGAGATCATCGGTTTTTCCGTCGATGTCCTCGCCCATGATCTGAATGCGGTCACCGTTCCCGACGGCGAAATTCTTGTCACGGTTCAGTTGCACGCGCCGACGCGCCTCCGTGTTGAATGCCTTGGCGTCGTCGCTCAAGGTGTGCGTCTTGCTGGCGCGTCGAAACACGATCGGGGACGACCACATCTCGCGGATCACGATTTTCTTGTCCTTGTCGTCCTTCTTGTCGTCCGGGTACTTGTCGAGTGGCCCTAGGTAGAAGTGTCGCTTCAACCCTCGGCAATGGTCTTGATCCGGGTGGCTCAGCAGGAACGCATCGACATACGGCCTGCCGTTCTCATCCTTCTTCAGTCGTTCGCGCAAATCCTTGGCGACATCGCGCGCCTCCCCGTCAGGGTCGTCGGCGTCTTGCCTGATGTTTACGTCGATCAGCAGAGTCGTCGCGTCGAGATCGCCGAACTTGATGAGGGTCATGTCCCCGTTGTCGACGGGAAAAAACGTGATGGTTGTAGGCACTGGGGTCTCCGGGTAGACGACCGAAGGATGATCGCGTATAGTTAATGTACGACGATTTTTTATATCCGTCTACTTTTTAGGCGTGACTGATGCAAAAACCTTCCTTTCCTGCCGCCGAACCTGCTGAGCCTAAGGGGCTAAGTTGGGGGCTGGAGAGCAGACTTCAATTCATCGATTTCCGTCTGCGCTGGGAGCGGCGCATCAACCGGATGGATCTCACCGAGCACTTTGGTATTTCGGTCCCGCAGGCATCGCTGGACATTTCCAAGTACATGGAGTTGGCGCCGAGCAACCTGACTTACGACCGCAGCTCCAAGACCTACACGGCAGCGCAGAGTTTTCACCCGCTTTACCAACGAAGCTCGGCGCAACGCTATCTAGCAGAACTGCTAGCGACAAAGATGGGAATTGTCGAGCCGACGGCCAGCTTCATCGGCTCCGCGCCGGAGACAGATTGGGCCCCGTCCCCTTGGCGCACGATCAATGAGCAGACCGTCGAAGCAGTGGTGCGCGCAATCCGCCAGCAGGAATCCATTCTGGTGAGCTACCAGTCCATGACGTCGTTGGATGAATCGGTTCGCTTGCTGTCTCCCCACGCCCTTGGCAATGACGGTTTTCGCTGGCACATGCGCGCGTTTTGCCACAAGCGCCAGCGCTTCAGCGATTTCGTCCTTGCTCGAATCCTGCGCATCGATGGCTTCGAGGCGACCCAAGTGGACTCCAACCAAGATTCGCATTGGCAAACTGTATTGACGCTGGTACTTGCACCGCATCCCGATTTGCCTGCAGCCAAGAAACGAGTCTTAGAGTTGGACTACGGCATGGAAGATGGAGAGGTCAAACTTCCATGCCGCCAAGCGTTTCTGTACTACACGCTGAGACGTTTGGGTTTGCATACCAAGGAAGCACCAGACCCCCTCGCACAGCAGATCACGCTGAAAAACCGCGATGAAATCCAACCCTATATCGACGCCTTGGCGGCACAGGCCTGACTTCACATGACAACAATTTTTGAACTGGTCAAAGACCCCTACGAGCGCAAGGCACGTGTTATCCCTGGCCTTCTTGTGGCCTTACCCGTGCTGGTGCCGCTGTTGTGCGTCTACGGGGCTCGGCACCCTGTGCTTACAGGTGTGATCGGCCTGCTGGGCGGCTGCGGCGCTATCTATGCACTCGCGAGCGTAGCGCGCGGACGTGGTAAAAAACTTGAAGAGATGCTGGTCTCAAAATGGGGTGGCATGCCCACGACCATCGCACTACGCCACCGCGACAAGTTCCTTGATGGTGTCAGCAAGCAGCGTTATCACACGGCGATCACTGCCAAGTTGGGTATCGCCATGCCAACGGCAGAAGAAGAATCAGCAAACCCAGACAAGGCAGACGACATCTACATCGGTGCCACTAAGCGGCTTCGCGAACTCACGCGTTCCAACAAGCAGCTCTTGCTGAAAGAGAACATCGCCTATGGATTTCATCGCAACATGCTGGCGATGAAGCCTGTCGGTATCCTGTCGTGCCTCATGGGCGTCGTCTACGGATTGTTGATTGCAAAGATTTTGCAGGTAGCACCTCTCCAATTTGACTTGGTGCACCTTGCCGATCCAGGGCTTGCCGCAGGCTTGACATTGCTCATTTCGCTGGCGCTACTTGCCGCATGGCTACTGTATTTCGATCAGGACGCAGTAAGGCGGATGGGATTCGTCTATGCGGAACGTTTGTTTGAATGTTTGCCGTCGTTGCCTTCTTCCTCCTCACGGAAGAAAGCCGTAAAACCGACTACAGACTGAGGTTCTGCCCAATCTCCAAACAGGCGTATAGCTCCGCAGGTGTGTCTACCGCTTCCACGTCTTGGGACGAATCGTTCCGCGAGACTCTAGCAAGAGCCGCGTGCTTTCCAGTTCCTTTTGCAGCACATCGGTATCCGGCAGAACCATCCGGTAGTTCGCCGCCATGACCTTGGTGGGTAAGCCCTCCAGCGCATACCGCGCCAGGGCGAGCCCCTTGTCGGCACAAAGAATCAGCCCCACCGGCGGGTTCTCCTCGGGATAGGCCCAGTGTTCCTTGGCATAGTTGCAGTACATGTGCATCTGGCCTACGTCCGCATGCGTCAGACTCCCCAGCTTCAGGTCGATGATGACCAGGCAGCGTAACTTGCGATGGAACAGCAGCAAGTCCACCCGATACCAGGTCTGGTCGATGCGCAAGCGCCGCTGCCGTCCAATGAAGGTGAACCCTTCACCCAATTCGAGCAGGAAGTCTTCCAGCCGCCGGATCAAGGCGGCCTCCAGATCGGACTCCGAATACTCGTCCTTGAGGTCGAGGAACTCCAGCACATAGGGGTCTTTGATGGCATCGCCGGGCGCGACGGCATCTTCGGGCTTGGCCACCGCGCCCTTGGCCAGCATCGCCGCCTTGTTTTTCGACAGCGCCGTGCGCTCGTAGAACTGGCTGCCGATCTGCCGATCCAACTGGCGCACGCTCCAGCCGCCGCGCAAGGCCTCGGCTTCATAGAACTGGCGCGCATGCTCGTCCTTGACCGACAACAGCCGCACATAGGCCGACCACGGCAGCGTGAAGACCTGCGCCAGCTCGTCCAGCCGCCAAGGCCGCACTGGCTCCGGGGAAGATTCGCCAGACACTGTCTGGCGAATTGGCCGGGTCAGAAAAAACGACCGCATCTGCTGCAGGTTCTGACGGCTGAAGCCACGGCCGAACTGCTGGGTGAGGTCGCTTGCCAGCCGCTCGATCAACTGCTCGCCATAACCCGCGCGCCGCTTGCCCTGTTGCTCGGCCTCCACGATGCGGCGGCCAATCTCCCAGTAGCTGGCCGTCATCAGCGCATTGACGCTGCGCGCTGCCGTCTGGCGCGCGGCATCGAGCAGATCCACGATGCCGCCGTGGATGCCGGCGTAGCCGGCAGGCACGGCGGCGGGTGCGACTCCCGCCATCGCAGGCGCCTTCTTGGTCATGCAGCCACCTCCGCAGGCCGCTGCGCCTCGGTGATCGTCTTGCGCCGGTTCGCCACCAGCTCGGCCGCCTTGCGCACCGGATCGTCCTCGGTGTGGACGTAGCGCATGAACATCGCCACGGTCTTGTGCGCCGTCAGCGCCATGCCGACCTTGACCGGGATGCCCGAGTTGGCAATGTCGGTCGCGGAGCGGTGGCGGATGCCATGCGTGCCGACGTGCGTGGCGCCCGCCGCCTTGAGGGCGCGGCTCCAGCCGCCGTAATACTCGCCCGTGGTCAGGTGCTTGCCGGGATGGCTTGGAGACGGCAGCACATAGGGAGTGCCTTCCTGCCGTGGCGCCGTCGAGAGCAGTCGATAGGCTTCCTCGCTCATGGGCTTGGACATGCCGCCCGTCTTGCTGTCCGGCCAGACCACGCGGCGGTTGTCCAGGTCCACCCAATCCCATCGGAGCGTCACGATTTCGGAGCGGCGGCCGGCGAACTCGAATTGAAGGCGGATCGCCAGCGGGATGACGTAGTTCTCCAGACCCTCGGCTTCGATGTGCTCCAGTCGCCGAAACAGCTTGCCCATGTCCTCGTCGCTGATGAGGTGGGTGGCCTTGCCGTTGGGGTACATCGGGACGTGGCGGCAGGGGTTGGTGCCGTCAGGCCGGTGGCCCCACACCTCGGCCAGGTTGAACATCTTGCGCATCACGCTGAAAGCACGGTTGGCCTCGGCCGGCTTGTGCGCCATCTTCTTCATCGCCGTGGCCACGTCCGGGCGCTTCACGTCCTGGACCTTCAAACGGCCCAGCATCGGAACGATGCAGCGGTCGATGACGGCCTGATACCCGCGCTGGGTGCTGGGCTTGTTGCGCTGCTTGGAGTAATCCTCCATGAACTTGGTACACAGCTCCTTGACCGTGGGGGCTGAACGGGCGGCGGCCTTGGCCGCGCTGGGGTCGCCGCCCCGGCGCACCTCGGCCAGCCATTCCTGGGCCAGCGAGCGGGCCTGCTCGACGGTCAGTTCCCCGTACAGGCCCAGGGCGGGCTTGCGCCGCTCGCCAGCGTTCGTGCGGTACTGGAGCATGAACACCTTGCGGCCCGCTGGTGTAACCTTGCACAGGAAGCCGGGCACCAGCGTGTCCCGGAGTTCGACGGCCTGCGCCTGGGGTTGTGCCGCATCGACTGCGGACTTGGTGAGCTTGAGTTTTGCCACGATGACTCCTCGGAAAGACCCGATTCCCAAGAGCCATGTAGGGGCCATCAGAGGGGAAGCCGGGTCAGGTTTCGGAAAGCACCGGCATATGTTGGACTCGCCTAAGTTATTGATAAACCTGCTGTATCGGGCTTCGGCGTAGTCCAGCAAAGTTCGGTGCTGGAGTCATGGTGAAATGAAAAAAGCCCCGTAGCGGCTGGCGCTGCGGGGCTTCGGTGCCGGAGCCGACGGACTCAGTGGTTGCTGGCCGTGCTGTTGATCAGCTTGTCGGTGTAGGCGATGGCCAGGGCGCTGGCCAGGAAGGTGACGTGGATGATGGTCTGCCACATCAGCACCTTGACGTCGTAGCTGCCCGCGTTGATGAAGGTCTTGAGCAGGTGGATGGAGCTGATGCCGATGATGGACAGGGCCAGCTTGACCTTGAGGATGGAGGCGTTCACGTGGCCCAGCCACTCGGGCTGGTCGGGGTGGCTGTCCAGGCCCAGGCGGCTGACGAAGGTCTCGTAGCCGCCCACGATGACCATGATCAGCAGGTTGGAGATCATCACCACGTCGATCAGCGCCAGCACCACCAGCATGATGATGGTTTCGTTGAGCGCGCCGATGGGCGCATCGTGCTTGTAGCCGATGCTGGTGATCAGCGCCTGCAGCGCTTCCTGGTTGCCGAAGGCGGCCTCGATCAGGTGCCACAACTCGAGCAGGAAGTGCCAGACGTAGACACCCTGGGCGGCGATCAGGCCCAGGTACAGCGGCAGTTGCAGCCAGCGGCTGGCGAAGATCAGGGAAGGCAGGGGACGCAGGGGGGAGCCGGGGGCTCGATTGGAGTTTTGCTGGCGGGCCATGGTGGTCGGTCGCGCTTGTCTTGCGTGGGAGCGTGGATGGGAGGGGACAATGGCCGTGGAAAACGGGCGCGCGATTTTAGCGGCGAAACAGGCCATTGCCAGTGACAGCCGGGAACTGCGGGGAATCCCCAGGTAGACGCGCCCAAGGGTGTTTCAGTCAGTGGCATGTAAGACCGGCCCCCGACAGTCACACCACAATTTTTATTTGGCCAGCCCAGGAGACAAGCAAGCATGAGCACCGCAACAGCATCCCCCATTGAATCGGTACTGGTGGAGAACCGGGTCTTCCCGCCGCCGGCAGACTTCGCCGCCAAGGCCCGCATCTCCGGAATGGAGCAGTACAAGGCGCTGTGCGCCGAGGCAGAGAACGACTACCAGGGCTTCTGGGCCCGCCTGGCGCGCGAGAACGTGGTCTGGTCCAAGCCCTTCACCCAGGTGCTGGACGACAGCAACCCGCCGTTCTTCCGCTGGTTCGCCGACGGCGAACTCAATGCCAGCGCCAATTGCCTGGACAAGCACATGGGCACGGACGTCGAGCACAAGACGGCCATCATCTTCGAGGCCGATGGCGGCGAGGTCACCAAGGTCAGCTACCGCGAACTGCTGGAGCGCGTCTCGCAGTTCGCCAACGCGCTCAAGGCGCAGGGCGTGCAAAAGGGTGATCGCGTCCTGATCTACATGCCCATGACCATCGAGGGCGTGGTGGCCATGCAGGCCTGCGCGCGCATCGGCGCCACGCACAGCGTGGTGTTCGGCGGCTTCTCGGCCAAGGCGGTCCAGGAGCGGATCGTGGACGTGGGCGCCGTGGCCGTGATCACCGCCAACTACCAGATGCGCGGCGGCAAGGAGCTGCCGCTCAAGGCCATCGTGGACGATGCGCTGGCGCTGGGCGGCTGCGAGGCCGTGCGCCATGTCTTCGTCTACGAGCGCACGGCCACCGCCTGCGCCATGACGGCAGGCCGCGACAAGACCTTCGGCGAGATCCTGGCCGGCCAGAGCACGGAGTGCGCGCCCGTGGCCGTGGATTCCGAACACCCGCTGTTCATCCTCTACACCAGCGGCTCCACGGGCAAGCCCAAGGGCGTGCAGCACTGCACGGGCGGCTATGTGCTGTGGGCCAGGCAGACCATGGAGTGGACCTTCGACCTCAAGCCCAGCGACGTGTTCTGGTGCACGGCCGACATCGGCTGGATCACGGGCCACACCTACGTGGCCTATGGTCCGCTGGCCGCTGGCGCCACGCAGATCGTGTTCGAGGGCGTGCCCACCTTCCCCAACGCGGGCCGCTTCTGGCAGATGATCGAGCGCCACGGCTGCACCATCTTCTACACGGCGCCCACGGCCATCCGCTCGCTGATCAAGGCTGCCGACGGCGATGCCGCCGTGCATCCGAAGAACTCGGACCTGTCCAGCCTGCGCCTGCTGGGCAGTGTGGGCGAGCCCATCAATCCCGAGGCCTGGATGTGGTACCACCGCAATGTGGGCGGCGAGCGCTGCCCCATCGTGGACACCTTCTGGCAGACCGAGAACGGGGGCCACGTGATCGCCCCCATGCCTGGCGCCACGCCGCTGGTGCCGGGCTCGTGCACGCTGCCGCTGCCGGGCATCATGGCCGCCATCGTCGACGAGACCGGCCATGAACTGCCCAACGGCGCAGGCGGCCTGCTGGTGGTCACCAAGCCCTGGCCCAGCATGATCCGCACCATCTGGGGCGACCCCGAGCGCTTCAAGAAGAGCTACTTCCCGGCCGAGCTGGGCGGGCAGACCTACCTGGCCGGCGACGGCGCGGTGCGCAGCGAGGACCGTGGCTACTTCCGCATCACGGGCCGCATCGACGATGTGCTCAATGTCTCGGGCCACCGCATGGGCACGATGGAGATCGAGTCGGCCCTGGTGTCCAAGACCGACCTGGTGGCCGAGGCCGCCGTGGTGGGCCGCCCCGATGACATGACAGGCGAGGCCATCTGCGCCTTCGTGGTGCTCAAGCGCTCGCGTCCCACGGGCGAGGAGGCCAAGCAGATCGCCAAGGAGCTGCGCGACTGGGTGGCCAAGGAAATCGGCCCCATCGCCAAGCCCAAGGACATCCGCTTTGGCGACAACCTGCCCAAGACGCGCAGCGGCAAGATCATGCGCCGCCTGCTGCGCTCGATTGCCAAGGGCGAGGCCATCACCCAGGACACGAGCACGCTGGAGAACCCGGCCATCCTCGACCAGTTGGCCGAGACGAACTGAGGGCGGACACGCCCGCCATGAAGAACCGGAGCACAGGCTCCGGTTTTTTCTTGGCTGGACTGCGGGCGGCGCGCTGTCTTGCAGTCCTATTTTGTGTGGGCCGACAGCTCAGGCATGATGGCTGCAGTACAACCGAAGCTGTTGTTTTCACCACTGCCGAGGGAGGCGTTGCACCATGAATCTGAGAACCCTGTCGCTGCTGATCACCGTGGCCCTGATTGCGCTGCTGGCGGCATTCAACTGGAACACGCTGGCCGCGCCCTCCGTCGTGTCGCTGGGCGTGACCGAAGTCCAGGCGCCGCTGGGCGTGCTGATGCTGGCGCTGACCTGCCTGCTGGGCGTGTTCTTCGTCGCCTATGTGCTGTGGCTGCAGGGCTCCGTACTGATGGAGGCGCGCCGCCACGCCAAGGAAATGCAGGCTCAGCGGGACCTGGCCGACAAGGCCGAGGCCTCGCGCTTCACCGAGCTGCGCACCGTGCTGGAGGACCTGCATGCGCGTGACAAGGAAGTGCTGCTGGCGCGGCTGGACGGGCTGGAGGCGCACCTGGTGCAGCGTGCCCAGGAGTCGGACAACAGCACGGCCGCCTATGTGGGGCAGCTGGAGCAGCAGGTTCGCCTGTACCAGCAGCCCGGCGCAGGCGCTCCGGACTACAGATAAGCGGCCCGCGCCCGGATTCACGGGCGGACCATGAAAAAACCGCGCGACTTGCGTTGCGCGGTTTTTTCGTTGCGGGTCCCGAGGCGGGAGGCCGGCGGAACTTACTTCAGCGACAGCACCCAGGCGGCCAGCTTCTTGGCGTCGGCATCGTTGACCTGGGGGTTGGCGGGCATGGGAACCGGGCCCCAGACGCCGCTGCCGCCCTTCATGATCTTGGCGGCCAGCTTGTCCACCGCGTCCTTCTGGCCTGCGTACTTGGAGGCCACATCCTTGTAGGACGGGCCCACCAGCTTCTTGTCCACGGCGTGGCAGGCCATGCAGTTCTTGGAGGTGGCAAGAGCCTGGTCGGCCATGGCGGGAGCCACGGTGACGACGGTCAAGGCAAATGCGATCAATGTCTGCTTCATCATGAGTTCCTGGGGGTTGTCGGGAATAATTATGCGAAACATTGTAGTAGGCGCGCATGCCTGATGCGTTACCTCGTGTGAAGCACCGTCTGGTGAAGGAGAAGTTATGTATCTGTTGGGAATCGCGGTCTTGCTCACCCTGCTGAAGTTGGCCGATATCGAGCCTGTGGCCTCCTGGTCCTGGTACGTCATCCTGGGCGCCTATGGCGTGACGGCAGCCTGGTGGGCCTGGGCCGACGCCTCTGGCTACACCAAGCGGCGCGCGGCCGACAAGATCGAGCAGCGGCGCTTGAAGCGCATCGAAAAGAACAAGGAAGCCATGGGCACGGGCACGCGTTCGCGCCGCTGAGTCAGTCCGCCGGCGGCTTGGCCAGCACGCCGCCGCCCAGGGCCTGGTACAGGGCCACGGTGTCGCCCAGCAAGGCGCCGCGCGCGGCGACGTGGGCGGCACGGGCCTGGAGCCAGGATTGTTCGGCCGCCAGCGCGGCCGGTTGGGCGCTGTAGCCGTTGCGCAGTTGGGTGCGCGTGAGGTCCAGCGTGGACCGGCTGGCCTTTTCTCCTTCCTGCGCCATCTCCACGGCCTTGGCATCGATGTCCAGCGCATAGAGGGCATTGGCCACATCCTGGAAGGATGAGAGCACGGCGCCCCGGTACCGGGCCGCGGCGGCATCGAACTCGGCCTGTGCTGCGCGTTCACGGGCCTGCAGCGTGCCGCCCGCGAACAGGGGCTGCAGCAGTCCGGCGCCCAGGGCCCAGGTGGGATTGCCCGCCGCAAACATTCTGGCAAAGCTCGTGGCGCCGCCGCCCAGGGCCGCAGTGATGCTCAACTGCGGCAGGCGGGCTGCCCTGGCCACGCCTATGGCGGCGCTGGCCTGCTGCACATCCGTCTCTGCAATGCGTACGTCGGGGCGCTGCTCCACCAGCGCCGAGGCCACGGCCTGCGGGAGCTGCGGCTGCGAGAAGGAGGACAGCGGCGGCACCTCCGGGGCCTGGTCGGGCGTGCGCCCGGCCAGCGTGGCCAGCAGGTTGCGTGTCTGCTCCAGTTCCTTGCGCAGCGGCGGCAGGGCCTGCTGCATCTGCACCAGCAGGGTCTGCTGCGTGGCCACGTCCAGCCCGCTGGCATAGCCGTTGCGCTGCTGCAGCCGCATGTGGCGCAACTGTTCCTGGGCAGCGGCAATGGCCTGCTCGATGAGGTGGGCCTGCTCTGCAAGCATGGCCGCCTGGAGCATGCCGCCCGCCACGTTGCTCGCCAGGGTCAGCCGTGCGGCCTGCAGTTGCAGGCGCTGGCCTTCTTCGCTGGCCATCAGTCCCTCCACCTGGCGGCGGTTGCCGCCGAAGATATCGGGCGTGTAGTTGATGCTCAACTGGGCCGTGTTGTAGCTGTAGAGGGTTTCGCCGCTGTTGAGCGCAGGCGACATCGACTGGCCCGTGTTCTGGCGCGTGCGGTTGTAGCCCAGCTGCACGGTGGGATAGAAGAAGCCGCGCTGGGCGATGACGTTCTGCCTGGCGGCGCGCAATGTCGCAGTTGCGGCCTCGATGGTGGGGCTGCGCTCCAGCGCCTCCTGGACCAGTGCATCGAGTTCGGGCGATCCATAGGCCTTCCACCACTGGCGCTGGACCGGGCCGCTGTGGCCGGCGGTCGCCAGGGGCTCACGGGTCAGGGCGTCGGCCCGGGGCACGGCAGGGCGTGCATAGTCGGGGCCCACGGCGCAGCCTGCGAGGGACAGCACGCAGGCGCCCGCCAGGCCCAGGAACAGGCGCCGATGCGGCGCTTTCGGATCATGCGTGTACACGTTTGCCTCCCAGGCCTTCACGCTTCTTGGCGAACTTGACGCGCCGCAGCACGGCCAGGCGCAGCGCCGGCAGCAGCAGCAGCAGGAAAATCGGCCCGATGAGCATGCCGCCGACCACGACCGTGGCCAGCGGCCGCTGCACCTCGCTGCCGATGCTGTGCGACATGGCCGCAGGCAGCAGGCCGATGCAGGCGGACAGGGCCGTCATGAGCAGCGGGCGCATGCGGCTTCGGTAGGCCTCCTCCATGGCCTGCAGGTGGCCGTGGCCGTGGGAGCGCATCTCCTGGAAGTACGACAGGATGAGGATGCCATCCATGACCGAGACGCCCAGCAGCGAGATGAAGCCGATCACGGCCGAGATGCTGAGCACCTGGCCTGTCGCATACAGCGCCAGGATGCCGCCGAAGACGGTGAACGGCACGGAGGCCAGGGTCAGCAGGCAGTAGGTGAAGTTGTTGAACAGCGCGTAGAGCAGGGCGAGGATCAGCACCACGGCCACGGGAATGGCGATCAGCATGCGGGCCTTGGCCTGCTGCAGGGCCTCGAACTCGCCGGCATAGACCAGCCGGTAGCCCTGGGGCAGGTGGATCTCCTGCCCCAGGCGGTGCTGCACTTCGGAGACGGTGCTGCCCAGGTCGCGGTTGCGTGCGCTGAACTTGATGGGGATGTAGCGCTCGTTGCTTTCGCGGTAGATGTAGGTGGCGCCGGTGTCCAGGGTGATGGTGGCCACGTCCTCCAGCGGGATGTACGAGGTGCTGCCCCCCGCCGTGGTGTAGCCCACGCGCAGGGCCCGCACGGCCTCGGGCGTGGCGCGGGCATCCTGTGCGAAGCGCACGGTCAGCGCGAAGCGGCGGTCGTCCTCCAGCACCGTGGTCGCCTCCACGCCGCCGAGCGACGCCTGGATGGCGCTGGCCACGTCGCCCGTGTTGAGTCCGTAGCGCGCCGCCCGTGCACGGTCGATCTGGATGTTCATGTTGGGCTGACCCAGGATGTGGAACACCCCGAGGTCGGCCACGCCGTCGATGTGCGACATCACCTCGTAGACCTGGCTGGCCAGCTTTTCGAGGGTGGCGAGGTCGGGGCCGACGATCTTGACCGAGTTGGCCCCCTTCACGCCCGACAGGCCTTCCTGGACGTTGTCCTGGATGTACTGCGAGAAGTTGAAGCTCACGCCGGGGAACTCGGCCTCGAAGCGGCCCTGCAGCTCGCGCACCAGGCGTTCCTTGGTCATGCCGGGGCGCCATTTGTCGAAGGGCTGCAGCGGCGCGAACAGTTCCACATTGTTGAAGCCCGAGGCATCGCTGCCGTCATCGGGCCTGCCATGCTGGGACACCACGGTGATGACCTCGGGGTACTCCTTGATCATCTGCCGCATGCGGTTGGCCTTGTCGCGGCCGGCCTCCAGCGAGATCGTGGGCGGCATCGAGGCGCGTATCCACAGGTTGCCTTCCTCCAGCGCGGGCAGGAACTCGCTGCCCAGGCGGCTGGCCATGAATCCACCGGCGACCAGGGCGACCAGGCCCATCACCAGGACGGCCCGCACATGGTGCAGCACCCAGTGCAGCGCCGGCTGGTAGGCACGCTGGATGGCGTGGACGATGAAGGTTTCCTTCTCCTGCACCTTGGCCGGCAGCAGGTAGCTGGCCAGCACGGGCGTGATGGTGAAGGTGGCCAGCAGCGCGCCGGCCAGGGCGTAGCCGTAGGTGCGCGCCATGGGGCCGAAGATCTGGCCCTCCACGCCCTGCATGGCAAACAGCGGCGTGAAGGCGGCAATGGTGATGAAGGTGGAGAACAGCACCGAGCTGTCCACCTGGGTGGCGCTCAGGTAGATCATGCGCAGACGCGAGGTCCATCCCTTGCCGGGGCTGGTGCGCGCGCCGTCCGGCCCCTGGGCCATGGCGCGCAGCATGGAGGCGCGTATGGGCGTGGGCCGCTGGAAATTGCGGAAGATGTTCTCGACCAGGATCACCGCCGCATCGACGATGATCCCGAAGTCCACCGCCCCCAGGGAGAGCAGGTTGGCCGATTCCCCCGTGATCACCAGCATCATGATGCTGAAGAACAGCGCGAACGGAATGTTCACGCTCACGATCACGGCGCTGCGCAGGTCGCCCAGGAAGATCCACTGGATGAGGAACACCAGCAGGCAGCCGAAGATGAGGTTGTGCAGCACGGTGTGCGTGGTGACGTTCACCAGCACGGCGCGGTCGTAGTAGGGCTCCAGCCTGACGCCGGCCGGCAGCGAGCCGTCGGCGTTGATCTTTTCCACGGCGGCCTTCACGCGTCCGATCACGTCGCTGGTGTGCAGCGTGCGGTTCATGATGACCACGCCCGTGACCACATCGTTCTGCAGATCGCGGCCGGCCTCGCCCAGGCGCGGCACCGTGCCTTCGACGATGCGCGCCACGTCCTTGACCTGCGTGGGAAGGCCATTCTTCTGGCCCACGACGATGTTGGCCACATCGTCGACATTGCGCACCAGGCCCAGGCCACGGATGTTGACCGACTGGTCGCCCACGCTGATGGCGCGGCCGCCCACGTTGAGGTTGGCGTTGCCTATGGCCTCGATGAGATTGCGCAGCGTCACCCCGTGGGCTTCCAGACGCTTGGGGTCCGCCTCGACGTGGTACTCCTTGGTTGTACCGCCCCAGGTCACGACCTGCACCACGCCGGGCACCGTGAGCAGGCGGCGCTGAATCACCCAGTCCTGCAGGGTGCGCAGGTCGGTGAGGCTGTAGGTGGACGGGCCCTTGACCTGGTAGCGCAGGATCTCGCCCACCAGGCTGGACGCCTGGATCTGCGGCTGCACGCCCCCGGGCAGGTTCACGTTGGCCTGCAGGTTGTTGGCGATCTGGGTCAGTGCGAAGTAGTAGTCCGTGCCGTACTTGAAGGTCACGCGCACGAAGGACAGGCCGTAGAACGAGGTCGAGCGGATGTTCTCCACATCGGGCGTGGTCGCCAGGCCCACTTCCATGGGACGGGTGTAGTAGCGCTCCATCTCCTCGGAGGACATGCCCGGCACCTGGGCCGTGATTTCAATGATCACGGGGGCGGGATTGGGATAGGCCTCGACATTGAGCTTGGCGAAGGCCAGCAGCCCCAGGCCGAGGAAGGCCAGCAGGGCCAGCAGGACGATGGGCCTGCGCGAAAGCACGAAGGCCAGCAAGGATCGGAACACGGCGGCCTCCTTACTGTGCGTCGGTTTCGTAGAGGCCGCTCAGGAACAGCGCGTTGCGGCGTGCGATGCGTTCGGTGCCGGCCAGACCGTCCGTGATCTGCACGAGGCCGTCGGCGGTCTGCCCGCGCACGACCTTGCGGCGCTCGAAGCGCGGCCCCTTCTCGTCGCTGTCCGAGGCGACCCACACCACGTCGGCACCGCTGCCCTCGCGCACCACGGCCTCGGCGGGCACGGCCACCGAGGTCTGCGGGGCAGCGACGGTGATGCTGAAGTCGGCCGTCATCTGCGGGCGCAGTTCGTGCCGCGGATCGGCCACCTCGGCGCGCACCACGAGGCGCCGGCTGTCGGCATCCACGCTGTCGCCCACATAGGAGACCTTGCCCTCGAACACCTTGCCCGGCCATGCCTGCACGCGCACCTGCACGGCCTGGCCCGTGCGGTAGGCGCTGAACTGCGACTCCGGTACGCTGGCCACCATCCACAGCGTGCGCAGGTCCGAGACGGTGACGGGGGCCGGGTCGCTGCCGGGCTGCACCAGCAGTCCGGGCTGGGCCGAGCGCGCGGTGACGCGCCCGTCCATGGGGCTTTTCACGGCAACTTCCTTGCCGACCTGCCGCTCGCGCTCCATGCGGGCGATCTCCGCATCGCTCAACTCGAACAGGCGCAGGCCCTGGCGTGCGGCATCGTGGGCGGCCTGGGCCGTCTGCTGGTCCGTCTGGGCCTGCTGCAGTTCCTTTTGCGGGATGCTGTTTTCCTGCGCAAGCGCTTCGGCGCGGTGCAGCGTTTCGTTGGCCGAGCGCAGCGTGGCCGCGCTGGAGATCAGCGCCGAGGCAGCCTGGGCCATCTCGGGCACGGCCACCGTGTAGAGCGTCTGGCCCGCTTTCACGTCATCGCCGGCCTTGACCAGGACCTTCACGATGCGGCCCTGCTGTGCGGAGTACACGCGCGTGGTGTGGTCCTGATTGAAGTCGATGATGCCGATGGTGCTGCGCAGGTTCTCGAACGGGCGCTCCTGGGAAGGGCCCACGTCCAGCGCGGCGGCCTGATCGGGGGCCACGCGCACCACGTCGGCCTGGACCTTGCCGGCCACCGAGGGGGGCGGGTCCTCGGTCTCGGCGCTCGCGTGGTGCGGGCCCAGTGTCCATATGCCGATGGCTGCGGCGGTGCAGGCGGCGGCCACGGCCAACCAAAGCAGGGCGCGCGCGCGGGACGGTGCCGATGCCGATGCCGATGCCGGTGGGGATTGTTGTTCAGCTGCCATGGGACCACGTTCCTTGCTGGTTGCATGCAGGGCGGCCCACTCCCAGTGGGCCTGGCCGTGCTGTGCGGCAGTCTAGGCAGCCAAGGCTTTAAGTTGGCTTTACGTCGGCCAAGCTGGGGCCGTGCTGGCGTGGCAGATCGATCTGGACGCAGGTTCCCCTGCTGCCGGGGCCGCTGTGCACGGCCAGCCGGCCGCCCATGCGCTGGACCACGCGCAGGGCGATGGACAGGCCCAGGCCCGAGCCTTCCGGCTGGCCATGGTCGCCGCGCCAAAAGGGCAGCAGCATCTGCGCACGGGTCTGCGCATCCAGCGCGGGGCCGTCGTCGCTGACCTGGATGCGGACCAGGTCCTCGTGCGCCTGCACCCGGGTTTGCACGGCGACATGGGGGCCGCCATAGCGCAGCGCATTGTCCACCAGGTTGGAGACCACCTCGCCCAGCAGGGTGGGCGAGCCGCGCACGGTGCTGGCGCCGCCTGTTGCAGCCGGCTCCGGCCCCTCGATCCGGAGCGAGCGGCCGGCAGCATCGGCACGGTCCTGCCAGCGCAGGGCCGCCTGCCGGGCGACCTGTGCCGCGTCGAAGAGCTGGTCCTCGACCACGGACTCTTCCTCGGCGCGCGCATAGGCCAGCAACTGGCGCACCATGCGTGCGCCGCGTGCCGCGACTTCGTCGAGATGGGCCAGCACCTCGGCATCCATGGGCTGCTGCGGGTCCGCATGCTGCGTACGCCGCATGTCGCCCACCAGCAGGCGTATGCCCGCCATGGGCGTTTGCAACTGGTGGGCCGCATCGGCGATGAAGCGGCGCTGCTCGTCCACGGAGGCCTTGAGCCTCAGCAGCAGCGCATTGGTGTGGGCGACCAGGTCGCGCAGCTCCTCGGGCACGTCTTCCACGGACAGCGGGGACAGCTCGTTCTCGCCATGCTGCACGACCAGGGCGCTGACGCGCCGTGCAGGCGCCAGGCCGCGGCGGATGCCGTGGTAGATCAGCGGCAGGATGATGAAGCCGGCCAGCCCTGCAGGCACGAAGATGGCCGTGGCAATCTGGTCCTTGACCTGGCGCCGCTTGGTCTTGGACTCGGCAACCACCACCCACACGGGCTCGCCGCCGCCCTGGGGCCGGACCAGGATCGCCACGGCGCGCAGGGCGGCGCCCGAGGCGGCCTGGTGGCCGAAGAACATGGGGCTTGCGTCGGCAGCCGACTCCTGCTGCAGCAAAGGAGGCAGGGGAAGGCTTCCGATGAGCTGCCTGCCGGAGGCCGTGACCACGCCGTAGTGGTTCTGCGACAGGGAGTCGAAGACCAGGGCGTCGGCCATTTCGCGGCTGGCGTCGAAATAGGCCTGCCCCTCCTTCCAGCGCAACTGCGCGGCCAGTGCGCGGGCGTCATCGGCCAGCAGCCGGTCGAAGGCGTCGCTGGTGCTGCGTCCCGCAAGCCAGTAGGCGGCCCCGGTGGCGATGAAGAAGGACGCCACCCAGAGGGCGGCGATGGGCATCAGCACCTGGCGCTTCAGGCTCAGGCGAAACCAGCGCCGCCAGCCGGGCAGGTGGGGGCTGGACTCGGTCAAGCGGCCTCCAGCACGTAGCCTATGCCGCGCAGCGTCACGATGCGCACGCCCGCGCCGGCCAGCTTGCGGCGCAGCTTGAGGATGTAGATTTCCACGGCATTGGCGCTGAAGTTGGCCTCCCAGCTGGACATGGTCGAGATGATGCGGCTCTTGGGCACGGCCGCGCCGGGCGCACTGATGAGCAGCTCCAGCAGGGCGGCTTCCCGGGGGCTGAGCGCCAGGCGCTCGCCCTGCAGGAACAGCTCGCGCGTGTCCGTGTTGAAGCTCAGCGCGCCCACCGTCAGCAGGTTGCTGGCGCCGCCGTGGCTGCGGCGCACGATGGCGCGCATCCTGGCCACCAGTTCCTCGGGCTCGAAGGGCTTGGCCAGGTAGTCGTCGGCGCCTTCGTTGAGGCCCAGCAGGCGGTTTTGCAGTCCGTCGCTGGCGGTGAGGATCAGCACGGCCAGGGCCTTGCGCTGCGCGCGCCAGGCACGCAGCACCTCGATGCCGGGGCGCCGGGGCAGGCCCAGGTCCAGCACGGCGATGTCGTAGTCCTGGGTGGCGGTGGCGGTCAGCGCGTACTCGCCGTCGGTGACGGCATCGACCTGCCAGCCCTCGGCCTGGAGCCTGCGGCAGATGCCCAGTCTCAGGGCGGGATCATCTTCTACGACAAGAACGCGCATAGGGCAAAGGGCGGTGGAAGCGGGAGGGCACGCCAGCCGCGTGCACTGGCGTCGGCGCAGCAGATGATAGCCATCTGGAGAGTGTGGTACATGCTTTGCCCCGGTGTGGGACATAATTGCCACCCCGGGAGCCGAGCCTGCCGGTTGCTCGCTACTTTTGACGATCCCACGATGCCTACATACCGTTCCAAGACTTCCACCGGCGGCCGCAACATGGCTGGTGCGCGCGCCCTGTGGCGTGCCACCGGCATGAAGGATGGCGACTTCGACAAGCCCATCATCGCCATCGCCAACTCCTTCACGCAGTTCGTTCCGGGCCACGTCCACCTCAAGGACCTGGGCCAGCTGGTGGCGCGCGAGATCGAGGCCGCAGGCGGCGTGGCCAAGGAATTCAACACCATTGCCGTGGACGACGGCATCGCCATGGGCCACGACGGCATGCTGTACTCGCTGCCCAGCCGCGACATCATCGCGGACTCGGTGGAGTACATGGTCAACGCCCACTGCGCCGACGCGCTGGTGTGCATCTCCAACTGCGACAAGATCACCCCCGGCATGCTGATGGCCGCCATGCGGCTGAACATTCCGGTGATCTTCGTCTCCGGCGGCCCCATGGAAGCGGGCAAGACCAAGCTGGCCAATCCCAACACGCACAAGCTGGAGTTCAAGAAGCTGGACCTGGTCGATGCCATGGTGATCGCGGCCGACTCCAACTACACCGACGAGCAGGTCGCCCAGGTCGAGCGCTCGGCCTGCCCGACCTGCGGTTCCTGCTCGGGCATGTTCACCGCCAACTCCATGAACTGCCTGACCGAGGCGCTGGGCCTGTCCCTGCCCGGCAACGGCACGGTGCTGGCCACGCATGCCGACCGCGAGGAACTGTTCAAGCGCGCCGGCCGCCGCATCGTCGAGCTGGCCCGCGAGTACTACGAGCAGGAAGACGCCTCCGTGCTGCCGCGCTCCGTGGGCTTCAAGGCCTTCGAGAACGCGATGACGCTGGACATCGCCATGGGCGGCTCCACCAACACCATCCTGCACCTGCTGGCCATTGCCCGTGAAGCCGAGATCGACTTCACCATGGCCGACATCGACCGCCTCTCGCGCTCCGTGCCCCAGCTGTGCAAGGTGGCGCCCAACACGCAGAAATACCACATCGAGGATGTGCACCGCGCCGGCGGCATCTTCGCCATCCTCGGCGAGCTGGCCCGCGCTGGCAAGCTGCACACCGACGTGCCCACCGTGCATGCCAAGACCCTGGGCGAAGGCCTGGCGCAGTGGGACATCACCACCACCCAGGACGAGGCCGTCAGGCACTTCTACCTGGCAGGCCCGGCCGGCATCCCCACCCAGGTGGCCTTCAGCCAGAACACGCGCTGGCCCAGCCTGGACCTGGACCGTGCAGAAGGCTGCATCCGCTCCTACGAGCACGCCTTCTCCAAGGAAGGCGGCCTGGCCGTGCTGACCGGCAACATCGCCCTGGACGGCTGCGTGGTCAAGTCGGCCGGCGTGGACGAAAGCATCCACGTGTTCGAAGGCACGGCCCACGTGACCGAGTCGCAGGACGAGGCCGTGCAGAACATCCTGGACGACAAGGTCAAGGCCGGCGACATCGTCGTCGTGCGCTATGAAGGTCCCAAGGGCGGCCCCGGCATGCAGGAAATGCTCTACCCGACCAGCTACATCAAGTCCAAGGGCCTGGGCAAGGAGTGCGCACTGCTGACCGACGGACGCTTCTCGGGCGGCACCTCGGGCCTGTCCATCGGCCACTGCTCGCCGGAAGCTGCCGCTGGCGGCGCCATCGGCCTGGTGCGCAACGGCGACCGCATCCGCATCGACATTCCCAACCGCAGCATCAACGTGCTGGTCTCCGACGAGGAGCTGGCCCGCCGCCGTGCCGAGCAGGATGCCAAGGGCTGGAAGCCCGCCGAGCCGCGCCCGCGCAAGGTCTCGGCCGCGCTCAAGGCCTATGCCAAGCTGGTGATGTCGGCCGACAAGGGCGCCGTGCGCGACCTGTCCCTGCTGGACGACTGACACCGGGCAGCACCGCCGCCCGGCGGTGCGCACCCGATGAAAATGAAAAGGGATGGAAGGCCTTGCGGCTTTCCATCCCTTTTTCTTTTCTCTTCTCTCAGGCCCTTGAGGGCTCTTGTTTCATCGCGGGGCGGCCCACCGCGGGGCGACCGGCTTGCCGTTTCATCGTGGCTGCCGGTTCGGGTTTTCATCGTGGAGCAAACAGCCCACTCTCATTTATGGGAAGTGCCTGAAAAACTGGCGCGGCCAAAACAAGGGACAGCGAGCAAGGGCCGCCCCGCCGCGAGGCTGTCGTCCCCCTCCCGCGAAGCGAGAGAGGGGGAAGGCGCGAAGCGTCTCAGGGGGAGCTTCATTCAGGCCGGCTCGCCCATCTTGCTTTGCAGATAGTTGGGCAGACCGATCTTCTCGATCAGGCCCAGTTGCTTCTCCAGCCAGTAGGCGTGGTCTTCCTCGGTATCGCGCAGCTGGGCCAGCAGCAGGTCACGGCTGTTGTAGTCGCTGTGGCGCTCGCACAGGGCCATGGCCGAGCGCAGGCTGTCACGCACGCGGTATTCGGTGGCCAGGTCCTTGCGCAGCATCTCTTCGACGGTCTCGCCGGGCGTGAACTCGTGCGGGCGCATGTCGGGGCGGCCGCCCAGGAACAGGATGCGGCGCAGGATGGCGTCGGCGTGCTGGGTTTCCTCTTCCATCTCATGGCCGATGCGCTCGAACAGGCGCAGCAGGCCCTGGTCTTCGTACTGGCGCGAGTGGATGAAGTACTGGTCGCGCGCGGCAAGCTCGCCGCGCAGCAACTCTATGAGGCATTCGATGACTTCTGGTTGGCCTTGCATGTTCTTCTTCTCCTGACTGTGTGAACGCCGCAAGTATCGCGTGAACCGGCCCTCGGGCCAAAGCGCGCGCTGCAATTCCCCGTGGACGGCGCATTGCATGCATGCGCGACGCAGAAGCATTCGCATCGCGGCAGGCTGGCGGGGGGCTGGGGCTAGGGTAAACGCTGTATTGCGGGCTTCAATAATAGTTATTTATCATAACGATTATGGAGCCGAAGCATCGGTGTCCAAAACCCCATTTCCCCTTTGCACAAGGAAGCGCAATGAGCACCGAACGTACCGAAGAACAGACCGTGTCCTGCACCGTCACAGGCCGCGTGGCCTGGGTGAAATTCAACCGCCCCGAAAAGCGCAACGCCATGAGCCCCCAGCTCAACCGCCAGATGATGCGTGTGCTCGACGACCTGGAGTTCCGTGACGACGTGGGCGTGGTCGTGCTTGCAGGCGAAGGCACGGCCTGGACGGCCGGCATGGACCTGAAGGAATACTTCCGCGAGACCGAGGCCACCGGTCTGGCCGGAACACGCAAGGCCCAGCGCGAGAGCTATGGCTGGTGGCGCCGCCTGCGCTGGTTCCAGAAGCCGACCATTGCCATGGTCAACGGCTGGTGCTTCGGCGGCGGCTACGGCCCCCTGTTCGCCTGCGACCTGGCCTTTGCCTCGGATGACGCCAAGTTCGGCCTGTCCGAAATCAACTGGGGCATCCTGCCCGGTGGCGGCGCCTCCAAGGTGGCCGTGGAGCTGCTGTCCTTCCGCCGTGCCATGTACCACGCCATGCTGGGCGAGAACATCGACGGCCGCACGGCCGCCGAGTGGGGCCTGGTCAACGAGTCGCTGCCGGCCGATCGCCTGCAGGCCCGCGTCACCGAAGTGGCCGAGGCCCTGCTGCAGAAGAACCCCAGCGCCCTGAAGGCCACCAAGGACGCCATCCGCCGCGTGCGCGACATGAGCTACGACAACGCCGAGGACTACCTGGTGCGTGCCCAGGAAGCCGCCAACAGCTTCGACAACGAAGGCCGCAAGGAAGGCATGCGCCAGTTCCTCGACGACAAGACCTACAAGCCAGGTCTCGGAACCTACGACCTCTCGAAGCAAAAGTCCTGAAGACCCGCACATCCTGAGTGGCCGCGCCCTCGCTGCTAGGGCGCCTGCCGCCAACCCATTGGAGACAAGAATGACAACGACAGAGATGGCGGCCGCCCTGCGGCCCGACATCGGCAGGCTGCTGAGGCCGCGTTCCATCGCCATCGTCGGCGCCTCGGCCACGCCGGGTGCGCTGGGCGCATCGGTGCTGGGCAATCTGGAGCGCAACGGCTTTGCCGGCGACATCCACCTGATCAATCCCAAGCGCAGCGAGATCGCCGGGCGGGCCTGCCTGGCTTCGGTCGATCAGCTGCCCGAAGGCGTGGATGTGGCTGTGCTGGCCATCCCCCAGCCCTTTGTGCTGGAGACAGTGCGCGCACTGGCGGCGCGCCGCGTGGGCGCGGCTGTGATCTTCTCGGCAGGCTTTGCCGAGGCGGGCGAGCGCGGCATGGCCGAGCAGCGCGAGATCGCACGCATTGCCGCCGAGGCCGGCATGGTGGTGGAAGGCCCCAACTGCCTGGGCTGCATCAACTACCTGCAGCGCGTGCCGCTGACCTTTGTCGAGGTGAATATCGACGCGCAGCAGGCTGATGCCACGCGGCCCGCGATCGGCGTGGTCTCGCAAAGCGGCGCCATGATGACCGTGCTGTGCACCACGCTGGCCAGCCGCGCGCTGCCGCTGTCGCACGCCATCTCCACGGGCAACGAGGCCGCCAGCCATGCCGAGGACTATGTGGACTTCCTGCTGGAGCAGCCCTCCACGCGCGTGGTCGCCATGATCGTCGAGCAGTTCCGCCAGCCCGCGCGCATCCTGGCCGCCGTGGCCCGCGCGCGCAGCCTGGGCAAGTCGGTGGTGCTGCTGCACCCGGGCAAGAGCAGCGCGGCGCGCGCCTCGGCCGCCACGCACACCGGTGCCATGGCCGGCGACTATGCGCTGATGCGCACCAAGCTGGAGCGCGCAGGCGCCGTGTTTGCCGAGACACTGGAGGAGCTGGGCGACATCGCCGAGATCGCCATCCGCTGCCCCGTGCTGCCATCAGCTGGTGCGGCTGGTGCGGCCGGTGGGACCGGTGCAGCAGCTGCAGCGGGAGTTGCCGTGCTGGGCGAGTCCGGCGCCTTCAAGGCGCTGACGCTGGACTGGGCCGAGGAACTGGGCCTGGCCCTGCCCGCCATCGGCGACGACGACTCGCCCGCGCTGCGTGCGGCGCTGCCCGAGTTCGTGGGCGTGAGCAACCCGCTGGACCTCACGGCCCAGGGCCTGGTGGAGCCGGATCTGTATTTCCGCACGCTGGACGCGCTGTTTGGCGATGCGCGCTTTTCCACCGTCCTGGTCGGCCTGATCCAGGGCGACCCGGTGACCTGCGGCATCAAGATGCCACCCGTGCTGCGCGCCATGCGCGAGCTGCGGCCGGCCAAGCCCGTCATCGTCGCGGGCCTGGACGAGGGCGCGGCCGTGCCTGCCGAGTTCATTGCCGAGATGCGTGCGCTGGGCGTGCCGTATTTCCCCAGCACCGAGCGTGCCCTGCGCGCCGTGCAGCGCCTGACTGCCTTCAGCCAGCGCAGTTTCGAGCGAACCGATGCCCAGCCCGTCGCCCTGGCCCTGCCCGCAGGCCGCACGGTGGTGCCCGAGTACGAATCCAAGGCCGTGCTGGCACAGGCCGGCATACCCTTTGCGCGCGGCCGGCTGGCCACCTCGGTCGAGCAGGCCGTGGCGATTGCGTCGGAGATCGGCTGGCCCGTGGCGCTCAAGGCGCAGTCGGCCGACCTCAGCCACAAGAGCGATGCGGGCGGCGTGATCCTGAACATTGCCGATGCGCAGGCCATGGGCGAGGCCTGGAGCCGGCTGCATGCCAACGTGGCGGCCTATGACAGCGCCATTGCGCTGGACGGCGTGCTGATCGAGGCCATGGGCCAACGCGGCCTGGAGATGATCATCGGCGCGCGCAACGATCCGCAGTGGGGCCCGGTGATCCTGGCCGGCCTGGGCGGCGTGACGGCCGAGATCATGCGCGATGCACGCCTGCTGGACGCCGACCTGTCCACCGGCGAGGTGCTGCGCGAGCTGGACCGGCTGCAGGGCGCGCCGCTGCTGCACGGCTACCGTGGCGCCCCGGCGCTGGACCGCCAGGCGCTGGCCGAACTCATCGTGCGCCTGGGCCAGGTGCTGCGCGGCACGCCGGCCATCCGCGAGATCGACCTGAACCCGGTCATCGTGCTGCCCGAAGGGAAGGGCGTGGTGGCGCTCGATGCGCTGATGCTGGTGGAGCACAGCGCGGGCTGATGATCGCGCAAGGGCTGGCGCGGTGCGCCGGCCCTTTTCATGCGCAGCCCTTTCTCGCTTTCCCGCTTTCTTTTTTCCGCTTCCCCTTCCTCCACAGGAGGTCTCCATGAGCCTGCCTTACCCGCCGGGCCGCGTGTCCACGCCCACGCCGGCCGAGTCGAACGGACTCGGCTATGCCTACTACGTCACCATCATCCTGCTGCTGGCCTACACCCTGTCCTTCGTGGACCGGCAGATCCTGGGCCTGCTGGTGCAGCCCATCAAGAAGGATCTGCAGCTGTCGGACTGGGTGTTCAGCATCGTCCACGGCTTTGCCTTCGCCATCTTCTACACCTTCGTCGGCATCTTCCTGGGGCGCCTGGCCGATCGCTGGAACCGCCGCAACCTCATCGTCATCGGCATGGCGATCTGGGTGGTGGCCACGGCGGCCGGCGGCTATGTCACGGGCTTTGTCTCGCTGTTCGTGGCGCGCATGTTCGTGGGCGTGGGCGAGGCGGCGCTGTCGCCGGCGGCCTATTCCATGCTGGCCGACTACTTCCCGCCCGAGCGCCGCGCGCGCGCCATGAGCATCTACACCTCGGGCGTGTACATTGGCTCGGCCACGGCCTTCATCGTGGGCGGCCTGGTCATCCAGGCCACCAGCCAGGCCGGCGAGGTGGTGTTCCCGCTGCTGGGCAGCTTCAAGCCCTGGCAGGCGGCCTTCATCTTCGTGGCCCTGCCCGGCATTGCGCTGGTGGCGCTGATGTACACCGTGCGCGAGCCGGTGCGCCGCGGCCTGCAGGCGGCAGGCGCCTCCGCCAGGGCCGCCGCTGCAGCAGGCCCCGCGCCCGATCTGTCCCATGTGTTCCGCAACAAGCGCGCCTTCCTGCCGCTGCTGCTGGCGCCGGGCATCACGGCCATGATCACCTTCGGCGTCACGGCCTGGCTGCCGGCTACCTTCATCCGCCAGTGGGGCTGGACGCCCGGCGAGATCGGTCCCGCCTACGGCGTCATCATCCTGACCTTCGGCATTGGCGGCATGCTGCTCAGCGGCTTCCTGGCCGACTACCTCACGGCGCGCGGCAAGCAGGTGGGGTCGATCGTCATCTCGCTGGTGGCCACCGGCGTGCTCATCGCCAGCGGCCTGGTGCTGGCCTTTGCGCCTTCGCCCACCGTGGCCCTGGTGGCCGTGGCGGTCACCACCTTTTTCCTGGGCATGCCGGTGGCGCTGGCACCGCCCATCCTGCAGGCGGTCACGCCCAACCAGCTGCGCGGCCAGGTGACTTCCATCTACCTGCTGCTGATCAACCTGATCGGCCTGGGGCTTGGTCCCTTCCTCGTGGCCTTCTTCACGGACTTCGTCTTCCATGACGAAAAGCTCGTGGGCCTGTCGCTGGGCCTGGTGTCCGCCCTGGCCGCGCTGCTGTCCGTGCTGTGCCTGGCCAGCGCCATCGGCCCCTACCGCCGCCTGGTCGCGGCCATGGAGGGCCGGGCATGAGCGCGCAGGCATCGCATTGCTCGCATTACCAGCCGCCGCTGCAGGACATCCGCTTCGTCCAGCAGCACTGGCTGGGCGCAGAGGCCGACTGGCGCCGCATGCCGGCCCATGAAGCCCTGGACCAGGAGACGGCCGACATGGTGGTCGAGGCGGCCGGGCGCTTTTGCGCCGACGTGCTGGCGCCGCTCAACGGCCCGGCCGACCTGCAGGGCTGCCGACTGGAAGAGGGCAGGGTGCGCACGCCCGACGGCTTTCCCGAGGCCTATGCGGCTTTCGTGGAAGCCGGCTGGCCGGCCCTGGCCTGCGCACCGGAGGCCGGCGGCCAGGGCCTGCCTCAGCTGCTGGATGCCGCGCTGCACGAAATGCTGGCCTCGGCCAACCATGGCTGGACCATGTACCCGGGCATCCTGCACGGCGCCTATGCCTGCCTGCACGCGCATGGCGACGCGCACCTGCGTGCCACCTACCTGCCGCACATCGTCAGCGGGCGCTGGCTGGCCACCATGTGCCTGACCGAGCCCCAGGCCGGCTCCGACCTGGGCCTGCTGCGCAGCCAGGCCCGGCCCCGGGGCGATGGCAGCTACAGCCTGGACGGCAGCAAGATCTTCATCTCGGGCGGCGACCAGGACATGAGCGAGAACATCGTGCACCTGGTGCTGGCGCGCCTGCCCGATGCTCCCGCAGGCACGCGCGGGCTGTCGCTGTTCCTGGCGCCGCGCGGCATTCCCCAGGACGGCGGCGGGTTCCTGCCCAATGCCATCCACTGCGACGGCATCGAAAAGAAGATGGGCATCAAGGGCAGCGCCACCTGCGCCATGCGCTTCGAGGGTGCGCAGGCATGGCTGGTGGGCCAGCCCCACCAGGGCCTGGCCGCCATGTTCGTGATGATGAATTCCGCCCGCCTGCACGTGGGCCTGCAGGGCCTGGGCCATGCCGAGATGGCCTGGCAACTGGCGCGCGCCTATGCGGCCGAGCGCCGCCAGATGCGCGCCCAGCCCCGGCCCGCCGATGCGCAGGGCCCCGCCGACCCCATCGCCCTGCAGCCGGCCGTGCAGCGCATGCTGGCCGACCTGCGTGTCTGGACCGAAGGCATGCGCGCCATTGCAGGCTGGGTGGCGCACCAGCTGGACCTGGCCGAACAGGCGCCGGATGCCGAGGAGCGCGCCCAGGCCCATGCGCTGGCCTCGCTGCTCACACCCGTGGTCAAGTCCTTCTTCACCGAGCGGGGCTTTGCGCTGGCCAGCGAGGCGCTGCAGGTCTTCGGCGGCTACGGCTATGTGCACGAGTACCGCATCGAGCAGACGCTGCGCGATGCGCGCATCGCCATGATCTACGAGGGTACGAACCAGATCCAGGCGCTGGACCTGCTGCAGCGCAAGGTGGCCGCCAGCGGCGGGGCCGCGCTGGCGCCGCTGCTGGCGGCACTGCGCGAGGAGGCCGCTGCCTGCGAGGCGGCGGGCATGGAGCCCGGCCTGGCCGGCGCGCTGCGCAGCTGGAGCGATCGCACCGAAGCGCTGACGGGCGCGCTGTGCGCCCGTGCCGCAGGCGACGCCCCGTTGCTGGCGCGCTGCGCCGAGGACTATCTGCGCCTGGTCGGCACGCTGTGCATGGCCTTTGCCTGGGCGCGCGCGGCGCGCGTCAGCCAGCCGCTGGCCGATCCGGCGCTGCGCCGCTCCAAGGCGGACAGCGCGGCCTGGTTCTTCGCGCATGGGCTGCTGGATGCGGAGCACTGGCTGCGCCGCACCGAGTCCGCCGCCCGCACGCCGCTGCCGGCCGCCGTGGCCTGAGCGGGCAGCCGGGGCTTTTATGATGGAACGCCGCACCGGCCCTGAAGATCCGCAGGCGCCGGGGCGGCTTTGCCTCGGTGTGCCTTCTTCCTCTTCCAGATCCGTGTCCATGGACAGCTCCTCCGAACCCGCCGTCGATCAGTCGCGCCTGCAGCGTTTCCTGGGCTACCGCCTCACGCGCGCGGAAATCCACATCCACAAGCTGTTCGCGCGGCGCGTGGCCGAACTGGACCTCAAGCCCAGCGAGTTCTCCATCCTGGTGCTCATCCACTCCAATCCCGGCATCTACCTGCGCCAGCTGGGCGAGGCGCTGGACATCTCGCCCTCCAACCTGGTGCCGGTGGTCGAGCGCCTGGTGCAGCGCGGGCTCATCGGGCGCCAGCCCGATCCGCGCGACCGCCGGCTGCAGCAGCTGCACATGACGGCCGAAGGCAGCGCGCTGCAGGCGCGGGCCGAGGGCGTGGTGGTGCAGCTGGAAGACGAGCTGGAGCAACTGCTGACCTCCACCGAACAGCGCCATCTGTTCGCGGCCCTGGACAAGCTCATGGCCATCCAGGAAAGCCAGCCGGGCTGAACCGCCGCGCCGCCAGCTTTCCAACCCCTGGCCGGCGCCGGCCATGCGGCGCTGCGGCACAATGCCGACCATGCTGATGTACCCGCAGATCGATCCCGTGGCCCTGCAGATCGGGCCCCTCGCCGTGCACTGGTACGGCCTGACCTATCTGGCCGCTTTCGGCCTCTTTCTCTGGCTGGGAACGCGCAGGCTGCGCCACCCGCCCTTCGTGCGCATGCAGGGCGACCGCGCCTGGACGCGCAAGGACGTGGAAGACATTCTTTTCCTGGGCGTGCTCGGCGTGGTCGTCGGCGGCCGGCTGGGCTACTGCCTGTTCTACAAGCCGGGCTACTACCTGAGCCACCCGCTGGAGATCTTCTATGTCTGGCAGGGCGGCATGAGCTTTCATGGCGGCCTGGTGGGCGTGATCGCCTCCATGGTCTGGTTCGCGCGCTCGCGGGCCCGCTCCTGGCTGGAGGTGGCCGACTTCGTCGCGCCCTGCGTGCCCACGGGCCTGGCGGCCGGCCGCGTCGGCAACTTCATCAACGGGGAACTGTGGGGCCGCTTCGCCAGCCCCGAGCTGCCCTGGGCCATGGTCTTCCCGCAAAGCGGCTCCATGCTGCCGCGCCACCCCTCGCAGGTCTACCAGTTCCTGCTGGAAGGCCTGCTGCTGTTCGTGCTGCTGTGGCTGTATGCGCGCAAGGAGCACAAGCCGGGCCAGGTGGCGGCGGTCTTCCTCGTCGGCTACGGCGCCTTCCGCTTCATTGCCGAGTACTTCCGCGAGCCCGATGACTTCCTGGGCCTGCTGTCGCTGGGCATGAGCATGGGCCAGTGGCTGTGCGTGCCCATGGTGATCGGCGGCATCGCCATGTGGTTCTGGGCCGCGGGGCGCCCGGCCTATCCTGCCCAGGCGGGCAAGCCGGCCTGAGGCCGGCGGTACGCACGGATACGAAGCGGGCCTGGTGCCCGCTTTTTTTGTGCAAGGTTGGCGCGAGAGGGGGCAGGGGCATGCATGGGGATAGCCCGAAGACAAGAACGCGACATCGGCGTACACGGTCTGCCGTGCAGACTCTCATAATGTGAGCAGCAAAAGATTGTCATTGGCCGATTGGCGGCATGACAGTCCCGTGACCGCTTGACATGGAGGAACTTCTGAATGGGTCTGGCTACTGACTGGATTGCCCGCAATGTGTCCCGCTTTCGCAGCACCGATGCGGCTGCGCCTGCAACAAAGTCCGAGGGCGAGGCAGCCAAGGGACCCGCGCCGCGCGGCACGGCCCAGCGCCTGCAGGCCACCCTGCGGCGCGGCCAGGAAGTGCTGTCCCCGCGCGAGCTGCGCAAGCTCATGGAAGACCTGCAGGCTGCCGCCGACGCCGGCCTGAGCGATGTCGAGGGCGGCCGCCATGCGCAACTGCTCATGGACTGGTACGCCCAGGCCGAGCTGCCTGCGCACAAGGATTTCTGGGCGCTGATCGTCGAGCAGTTCGGCCCCGATACCGAAGCCCTGATGGCCGCGCGCAAGCGCTATGACACGGCGGCCAGCGATGCCGAGCGCGGCCAGGCCGAGATGGACCTGCGCCGCGCGCTGATGTCGCCGCGCACGCGGCTGCTGCAGCGCTTTGCCCAGCCCCAGGGCGGCATGGGCTTTCTGGTGGACCTGCGCGCCGAACTGCTGGCCCTGCCCAAGGCCGAGCAGCAGCGCTTTTCCGCGCTGGACGCCGAGCTGGAGCACCTGTTTGCCAACTGGTTCGACGTGGCCCTGCTGGAGCTGCGCCGCCTGAGCTGGGACTCGCCGGCCTCGCTGATCGAAAAGCTCATCCAGTACGAGGCCGTGCACGACATCCGCAGCTGGGCCGACCTCAAGAACCGCCTGGACAGCGACCGGCGCTGCTACGGGTTCTTCCACCCGCGCATGCCCACCGTGCCGCTGATCTTCGTGGAGGTGGCGCTGGTGGACAAGATGTCCGACAGCATCGCCCCGCTGCTGGACGAGACGGCGGCGGCCGCCGATCTGGGCCGCGCCACCACGGCCATCTTCTACTCCATCAGCAACACCCAGACCGGCCTGCGCGGCGTGAGCTTTGGCGACTCGCTGATCAAGCATGTGGTGGAGACGCTGACGGGCGAGTTCCCCCGGCTGCGCCATTTCGCCACGCTGTCTCCCATTCCGGGCCTGCGTGCCTGGATCGCCAAGCACGGCGATGCCATCCTGGAGAAGATGGACGAGCGCCAGCGCAAGGCCTTCGAGCTCAAGGCCGGCGGCATGGGCGCCGAGCACCTGCTGGCGGCGCTGGACGCGCCGCAGGATCTCAAGCCCGACGCACCCGTGCGCCGCGCCCTGCTGTTCTGCGCCGCCCACTATCTGGGGCGCGAGACGGCCAAGGGCCGGCCGCTGGACCCGGTGGCGCGCTTTCACCTGGGCAACGGCGCGCGCGTGGAGCGGCTCAACTGGGCGGCCGACCTCTCGGCCAAGGGACTCAAGCAGTCGCTGGGGCTGATGGTCAACTACCTCTACGACCTCAAGCGCCTGGACAAGCATCGCGGCCTGCTGGCGCAGGGCCGCATACCGGTGTCCTCGGACATCGAAGCCCTGTGCAAATGAAAAGGGGCGCGGCGCAGGCCGTGCCCCTTTTCTTGCACAGGGACTGCTGCGCCTGACAACGAAGACAGCCTCAAAGAGGCGACAAGGAGACAAGTCATGCAAGCTTCCCACCCCACGGGGCGGCGCGCGGTGTTGCGCGCAGCCGGGGCCTCGATGGCCGCGCTGGCCCTGCCCATGGCAGCCCGCGCGGCGGCGGACTGGCCGTCCAAACCCGTGAACCTGGTCGTGCCGTTTCCGGCCGGCGGGGGCACCGATGCCTTTGCCCGGCCGTTCTCGGCCCAGTTCGCCAAGAGCGCGGGCAAGACCCTGGTGATCGACAACCGCGGCGGCGCAGGCGGCACCCTGGGCGCCAGCTACGCGGCCAAGCTGGCGCCGGACGGCTACAACTTCTTCATGGGCGGCACACACCATGTGATTGCGCCATCCATGTACCCGCGCCTGGACTATGACCTGGAGCGCGACTTCATCGCGCTGGCCCTGCTGGCCAGCGTGCCCCAGGTGCTGGTGGTCAACCCGCGCAACGTGCCGCACAAGACCGTGCAGGAGTTGCTGTCCGACCTGCGCAAGCGGCCGGGCAAGCTCAACTACGCCTCGGCGGGCGCGGGCACCTCGCACCACCTGGCCGGCGAGCTGTTCAAGCTGCAGACCAATACCTTCATCACCCACATCCCTTATCGGGGCGCGGGCCCGGCGCTGCAGGACCTGATCGCCGGCAATGTGGACATGATGTTCGACGGCCTGGGCTCGTCGGCCCAGCACATCAAGAGCGGACGCATCCGCGCGCTGATGGTCTCTGGCGACAAGCGCAACCCCGCCTTCCCCGACGTGCCCTGCGCGGCCGAGTCCGGCCTGCCCGACTACACGGTCACGACCTGGTACGGCCTGTGGGCGCCCAAGGGCACGCCGCAGGCCGTGCAGGCCCAGGTCATCGACCAGGTGCAGCGCATAGGCTCGGCCGAAGAGATCAAGTCCATCTGGGCGCGCAACGGCGCCGACTACGGCGGCATGAACCAGCAGCAGTTCGCGGCCATGGTGCATGGCGAGATCGCGCGCTGGGCGCAGGTGGTCAAGGCCTCGGGCGCCAAGCTGGAGTAGCGGACGAGGGGCCGGTCAGGGCAGGGGCAGGGCAGGGACAGGGCGGTGGCATGCGCGTGCATGTCACCACCCTGTCACGGGCCTTGGCTACGGTCCATCCCTTCTGAGATCCATCCTGGGAGGGAATATGAACAAGGCAGACAAGGTCCGCTCGCCCGCATCCGTGCTGCTCGCGCTGGTCCTGGCTTTCGGCACGGCCACGGGCCTGGCAGGCTGCGGTGGCAGCGACGACGGCCCCGAGACCATCGGCTCGCTGCGGCTGATCGGCGACTACAGCATCAAGACCAAGACACTGTTCGACGGCGTGGAGTTCGGCGGCATCTCCGGCCTGGACCGCGCGCCCGATGGCAGCTACTGGGCCATCTCCGATGAGCGTGGCGGCGAGCGTGGCACGCCGCGCTTCTACAACCTGGGCATTCAGTTCGATGACAAGGCCATTCAGGCCGTGACCATCCGCAAGATGGTCACGCTCAAGGGCCGCGACGGCCAGCCGCTGCCCGGCACACGCCGCACCGTGGACCCCGAAGGCATCCGCGTGGCGCCCAACGGCAACCTCTACGTGTCCAGCGAGGGCAACTTCAGCACCGACCCCGCCAGCCTGTTCCAGCCCTTTGTGCGCGAGATCAGGGTCGACGGCAGCTTCGTGCGCGACTTCGAGACGCCTGCGGCCTTCAACTATGTGGACAACACCACCAGCGGAGGGCGCAACAACAAGCTGTTCGAGGCCCTGGCCGTCACGCCCGACAGCAGCGTGTTCACTGCCAACGAGGATGCGCTGGTGGAAGACGGCCCCCTCACCACGCTGGCGGCGGGCAGCGTCATCCGCGTCCTCAAGCTCGATCCGGCCACGGGCAAGTCCGGCGCGCAGTACGCCTACCAACTCCCGAAGATTCCGCTGGACAAGGCCGCCAGCGGCAGCTTTCCGCCGGACAACGGCCTGCCCGAGCTGCTGGCCGTCTCCAACAACGAGTTCATCGCCATCGAGCGCGCCTTTGCCGATGGCGTGGGCAACACCATCCGCCTGACGCGCGCCACCATCGAGCCCGACACCACCGATGTGCGCAGCTTCAAGAGCCTGGTGGGCGCCAGCTACAAGCCCATGAAGCGCGAGCTGCTGCTGGAAATGCCCGTGACCTACCAGGGCGTCAAGCTGGACAACATCGAAGGCATCTCCTGGGGTCCGCGCCTGGCCAACGGCAACCGCACCCTGGTGCTGGTGGCCGACAACAACTTCGCGGACAACCAGGTCACGCAGTTCCTGGCCTTCGAAGTGCGGCCCTGAGCCCTCTTCGGGCTACCTTGACTTGCGCGGGCGCTCGTAGCCCGCCTGCGCGGGCGCGCCCAGCACCATGTCGGTGAAGGCGCTGCCGCCTGCGCAGATGTGCTGGCGCATGGCCTCGGCGGCCACCTCCGCCTGGCCTGCGCAGATGGCGGCCACCACGGTGGCGTGCTCCTGCTGCGAGCGCGCAAGCCGGCCGGGCTTCTCGAACATGCGGCCCCGGTAGGGCGTGATGCGTAGCCTCAGCAGCCGCGTCTGCTCCACGATGAAGTCGTTGCCGCTGGCCTCGTATATCAGTTCGTGCAGCTGCATGTTGGCCTGCACATAGCCTTCGGCATCCTGCGCCTGGGCGCAGGCGGCGGTGTGTGCCAGCGCCGCCTGCAGCCGCTCGCGCAGCTGCGCATGGATGCGCGTGGCAGCCAGTCGGGCCAGCACGCCTTCCAGCTCGGCCAGGCCTTCCATCATGGCCACCAGCTCGCGTGCATCCAGCCGCCGCACATAGATGCCCGAGCGCGGAACGATCTCCACCAGCCCCTTGGCCACCAGCAGCAGCAGCGCCTCGCGCACGGGGGTGCGCGAGGCGCCGAAGCGTTCGCACAGGGCCGGCTCGTCGATGGCGTCGCCGGGCCGCATGGCGCCCGAGCGCAGCTCGTCTTCCAGCGATTGCCGTATACGCTCCTGCAGGCTGGACGTGGCCGGGGTTTTCTCCAATGGCTGCTTGGCTGGAAGCATTTTCTAATTCAAATATATCTGATTTACCGACTGATACATATGACACCCAGACTCGACATCCAGGATCACCTGGCCACCATCACGCTGCAGCGTCCCGAAGCGGCCAACAAGCTGGCCCCCGAAGACCTGGGCGCGCTGGTCGCGCACATGGAGCATATCAACCACCGCGACGACGTGCGCGTGGTGGTGCTGCGCAGCGAAGGCAAGTACTTTTGCAGTGGTTATGATATATCAGAGATCCAGGGCAGCCAGACCGAGGGCAGCAGCTTCGGCGAGATGGTGGACGCCATCGAGCAATGCCGCGCCGTGACCGTGGCCGCCATCCACGGCGGCGTCTACGGCGGCGCCACCGACATGGCCCTGGCCTGCGACTTTCGCGTGGGCAGCACGGCGGCCGAGATGTTCATGCCGGCCGCGCGCCTGGGCCTGCATTTCTACGCGGGCGGGCTGGAGCGCTATGTCTCGCGCCTGGGCCTGGACACGGCCAAGCGGCTGTTCCTGACCTGCGAGCGCATCCAGGCCCCGGAGATGAAGGCCTGCGGATTCCTCACCCATCTGGCCGATCCCGCCGCCTTCGCCGCGGCCGTGGAGCAGCTCACCGGCACGCTGGCCGCCATGGCGCCCATCCCCCTGTTCGGCATGAAAAAGCACCTGAACCTGATCGCGCGCGGCCGCCATGACGTGGCCGAGATCACGCGCGAGGTGCAGCGCAGCATCGCCTCCGAAGACCTGCAGGAAGGCGGCCGGGCCTGGCGCGAGAAACGCAGTCCGGAGTTCAAGGGGCGCTGAACCGCATCCTCCCGCATACACGCAGATTGCCCGTGGTGCTGCCTACCGCCCACAGCCCACGGAACCGGCGCGGCCCAACTCGGGGACACCGAGGAAGGGCCGCTCCCGCACCGAGGGTGTCGTCCCCCTTTGGGGGAAGGCGCGCAGCGACTCAGGGGGTATCAATAAACAGGAGACAAGCCATGTTCAAGCGTTTTGCACTGTCGTTGCTGCTGGCCGGATTGGCCGGTGGCGCGATGGCCCAGTCCTATCCCGCCCGGCCCGTCACGCTGGTCGTGGGATTTCCGCCCGGTGGCGGTGCCGATGCGGTGGCGCGCATCGTGGCAGACAAGGTCGGCAAGATCCTGGGCCAGCCCCTGCTGGTGGACAACCGCCCGGGCGCCGGCACCACGCTGGCCTCCGAGCATGTGGCGCGTGCAGCGCCTGACGGCTACACGCTGCTGCTGGGCAGCGCCAATATCTATGGCTCGGACCAGCTGCTCTACAAGAGCGCGCGCTATGACGGCGCGCGCAATTTCACGGGCATCACGCGCTGGAGTTCGGCCCCCATGCTGCTGGCCGTGCGCAAGGATTTTCCGGGCCAGGGCGTGGGCGATCTGGTGGCGCTGGCGCGCAGCCAGCCCGACAAGCTCAGCTATTCCTCCTCGGGCGCAGGCGTGATCACGCACCTGGCCACGCTGTCGTTCGCGGGCGCCAGCGGCGGCCTGCGCATGCTGCATGTGCCGTTCAAGGGCGGTGCGCCATCGATACAGGCCGTGGCCGCCGGCGATGTGGACCTGACCTTCGGCACGCCACCCTCGGTGCTGCCGCTGGCCCAGGCCGGCAAGCTGCGCATGCTGGCCGTGAGCACGGCCGAGCGCTCCCCGCTGTTTCCCGAGCTGCCGGGCATGAAGGAGTCCGGCGTGCCGGGCTTTGACTACACCTTCTGGTTCGGGCTGTTCGCACCGGCGGGCCTGCCCGAGGAGGTGGCCAGGAAGCTGTTCGATGCCAGCACCAAGGCCCTGGAAGACCCCGATGTGAAGGCCAGGCTGGCCAAGCAGGGCAATCTGGCAGCGCCCTCGGCATCCCTAGAAGAATTCCGCGCCTGGGCCCTCAAGGAAGGGCAGGAGTCCAAGGCCTTGACCCAGCGTTCCGGCGCCGGGCTGCAGTGAGACACCCCCTGAGGCGCCACGCGCCTTCCCCCTCTCGCTTCGCGGGGGGGACGACACCCTCGGTGCGGGAGCGGCCCTTCCTCGGTGTCCTGGTCTTGGGCCCCGCCGGTCCCACGGGTTGTGGGTGTCGCATCAAGCAATAGATAACGATATGGAAATCCCTATGAATGAACAAGCCACGGGCCTGCCGCTGGAAGGCCTTACCGTCATCGACCTCACGCGCGTGCTGGCCGGCCCCATGTGCACGCAGATGCTGGCCGACCTGGGCGCACGCGTGATCAAGGTGGAGCAGCCCGGCACGGGCGACGATGCGCGCGGCATCGGGCCGTTTGTGGACGGGGGCTCGGCCTATTTCCTGTCGGTGAACCGCAACAAGGAATCCATTGCGCTGGACCTCAAGCAGCCGCAGGACCGCGAGGTCTTCGAGCGCCTGCTGCAAGGCGCCGATGTGCTGGTCGAGAACTTCCGCCCCGGCACCATGGACAAGCTCGGCTATGGCTGGGAGACCCTGCATGCGCGCCATCCCCGGCTGGTGATGACGTCGGTTTCTGGCTTTGGCCAGACGGGCCCCTACAGCGGCTTTCCTGCCTACGACATGGTGGTGCAGGCCATGAGCGGAATGATGAGCGTGACCGGCCACCCGGGCGCCGGGCCCTGCCGCGTGGGCGTGTCCATCGGCGACCTGGGCGCGGGGCTGTATGCCGTCATCGGCACGCAGGCCGCACTCATGCGCCGCGCCCGCACGGGGCAGGGCGAGCGTGTCGATGTCTCCATGCTCGACTGCCAGGTGGCCCTGCTGGAGAACCCCGTGGCGCGGCTCGGTGCGCTGGGCAGCGTGCCGGGGCCCATGGGTACGCGGCATCCGTCCATGGCACCCTTCGATGTGTTCGCGGCGCAGGACGGCTGGTTCGTCATCGCCGTGGGCAGCGATGCGCTGTTCCGCAAGCTGTGCAGCCTGCTGCAATTGCCCGAACTGGCCGAGGACGCGCGCTTTGCCGGCAATGCCCTGCGCTGCGAGCACCAGGCCGAACTCAAGGCCGCGCTGGAGGCGCGCCTGCGGGACAGTCCCAGGGCGCATTGGCTGCGCCTGCTCACTGATAATGGCATCCCGGCGGGGGAGTACAACAGCGTGGCCGATGTCGTCGAGCACCCCCAGGTGCGCGAGCGCGGCATGCTGGCCCAGGTGCAGGCCCCCGGTGGCCAGACGCTGCGCGTGGCGGGCAACCCCTTGCTGGCCGCGTGCGATCAGCCCCTGGTGCGCAGGCAGCCGCCCGCGCTGGACGCGGACCGCGAGCGCATCCTGCGCGAGCTGTCCGTGGCGCAGCCTTCGCCCAACCATGAACGTGCCTGAGATTTCCCTGCTTCCCGCGGACTCTTCCTTCTTCTTCACAGCCATGACCAACCGCAATCTGTTCGCTGCCTTGCGCGCCGCCTTTCCCCAGGATCTGCAGAAGTGGGCCGTAGAGGCCATAGGCGCGGACGGCGCCAGCCTGTTCTACAGCTGGGCCGACCTGGACCGTGGCAGCGCGCGCATGGCCAACCTGCTGCAGTCGCTGCAACTGCCGCCCGCCAGCCGCATCGCCGTGCAGGTGGAAAAGTCGGTCGAGGCGCTGATGCTCTATCTGGCCACGCTGCGCAGCGGCCATGTCTTCCTGCCGCTGAACACGGCCTACCAGAGCGCCGAGATCGAATACTTCGTGGGCAATGCCGAGCCCGCCGTCGTGGTCTGCGCGCCGGGCAATTTCGGCTGGGTCTCCAAGATCGCCTTCACCTCGGGCGTGGCCCATGTCTACACCCTGGGCGACGACCGCAGCGGCACGCTGCTGGAACGCGCGGCCCACCATGGCGACGAGCATGAGGTGGTGGAGCGCGGAGAGGACGACCTGGCCGCCATCCTCTACACCAGCGGCACCACGGGCCGCAGCAAGGGGGCGATGCTCACGCACGGCAACATGCTGTCCAACGCCGAGACGCTCAAGGACTACTGGGGCTGGCAGGAGGGGGATGTGCTCATCCACGCGCTGCCCATCTTCCATGTGCACGGCCTGTTCGTGGCCATCCACGGCGCGCTGATCAATGGCAGCCCCATGATCTGGCTGTCCAAGTTCGAGCCCGGCACGGTGATCTCTCGCATGCGCGACGCCACCGTCTTCATGGGCGTGCCCACGCTCTACGTGCGCATGCTGGCGGACGCGCGGCTCACGCGCGAGGCGGCGGCCCACATGCGGCTGTTCATCTCGGGCTCGGCCCCCATGCTGGTGGAGACGCACCGCGACTGGCAGGAGCGCACCGGCCACGTCATCCTGGAGCGCTACGGCATGAGCGAGACCATCATGCTGACCTCCAATCCCTACCGCGCCGACGCGCACAACGGCGGCCAGTCCGAGCGCCGCGCCGGCACCGTGGGCTTTGCGCTGCCCGGCGTGGGCGTGCGCATCGTGGACGACGCAGGCCAGCAGGTGCCCGTGGGCGAGATCGGCAATATCCAGGTGCGCGGCCCCAATGTGTTCAAGGGCTACTGGCGCATGCCCGAGAAGACGGCCGAGGAGTTCACGGCCGATGGCTGGTTCCGCACGGGCGACGTGGGCAAGCTCGACGAGCGGGGCTATGTGAGCATCGTGGGCCGCAGCAAGGACCTGATCATCTCGGGTGGCTACAACGTCTATCCGGCCGAGATCGAGGGCTTCATCAACGAGCTGCCCGGCGTGGCCGAAAGCGCCCTGGTCGGCGTGCCGCACCCGGACTTCGGCGAAGTGGGCGTGGCCGTGGTCGTGCCGCGCCCCGGGGCCGCCCTGGAGCCCCAGGCGGTGGTCGATGCTCTCAAGGGCCAGCTGGCCAATTTCAAGATTCCCAAGCGCTGCTTCGTAGTGCAGGAGCTGCCGCGCAACACCATGGGCAAGGTGCAGAAGAACCTGCTGCGCGACGAACACAAGCAGCTGTTCGCCTGAGTTGGCGCCAGGGTGCGGATTGCGCCCTGGCCTGATTGAAAAAGCAAAAGGCATCGGCGCCGCCGATGCCTTTTTTTGTGTGGCGGCCGCCGAGGCTGCCGCTACCCTTCAACGCAGGACGAGCACGGGGATATGGGTGTGCGTGAGCACATGCTGTGTCTCGCTGCCCAGCAGCAGGCGCTGCAGGCCCTTGCGGCCGTGCGAGGCCATGACGATGAGATCGCAGTCGCGGCGCTTGGCCACGTCGATCACGCTTTCGGCGACCAGGTCGGACTTGACGATCTCGGTGGTCACGTTGACCTTCAGAGCCTGTCCCTTGGCATGGATGGCATCCAGCACGGTCTGCGCGTTGGAAGTCCACTGGCCTTCGATGCGCTCGATCTGCTTGAGGTCCACGGTCTCGCCGCCCTCGAAGTAGCTGCGCGGATAGTGTTGCACCACCTGGACGACGACGACGCTGGCGCCGCACAGCGCGGCAAGGCCCAGCCCGCTGTCCACGGCCTTGTCGGAAAGCTCGGAACCGTCGGTGGCGATCAGGATGCGGTTGTACATGCGTGCTCCTTTCGTGTGTGCTGATGGATGGGATGAAGTCAGCATAGACCCAACCATGAGTTAACGGTTGATTAATGTCAATACGCTTATCATGCGGCCCGATTACGCTAAGAACCATGCCCCACACCACGATAGCCCCATCCAGCGAGGCGGCAGTGGCGGCGCTTGATTCAGGCCCCTCGCCCTCGCAGCAGGCCACCGCCCGGCTGCTGGATGACCCGCAGGAGTGGAGTTCGTTCGGACGGCCCGCAGGCCCCGCAACTCCCGCCGACCCTTCCAAGGAACCCACCGACTTTCCCGCCTGGGATTCGCACGTCGTTCTGGAAGGCATGCACTGTGCCGCATGCGCCCTGACCATCGAGGATGCGCTGCGCGCCGTGCCCGGAGTGGAGAAGGCCGAAGTCAGTGCTGCCACGCGCCGCGCCCGTGTCACCTGGCGCCATGCGCAGGTGCTTCCCTCCGAGTGGATGGAGGCCGTGCGGCGCGCCGGCTACCAGGCGCTTCCCGCACGCGATGCCTTTGCGCGCGAGCGCCGCCAGGCCGAGAGCCGCCGTGCACTGTGGCGCTGGCTGGTGGCCGGCTTTTGCATGATGCAGGTGATGATGTATGCGTGGCCCGCCTACGTGGCCCGCCCCGGCGACCTGTCGCAGGAGATGGAGACGCTGCTGCGCTGGGCCTCCTGGGTCATCTCGCTGCCCGTGGTGCTGTTTTGCTGCGGCCCCTTCTTCTCCAGCGCGCTGCGCGACATACGCCAGCGCCGCGTGAGCATGGACCTGCCCGTGGCCCTGGGCATGCTGATCACCTTCGTGATCAGTTCGCTGGGCACCTTCGATCCTTCGGGCCCCTTCGGCGAGGAAGTCTTCTACGACTCGCTGACCATGTTCGTCTTCTTCCTGCTGTCCGGCCGCTGGCTGGAGCTGCGCCTGCGCGACCGCACGGCCGGCGCGCTGGAAGCGGTGATGAACCGCCTGCCCGATGCCGTGCTGCGCGAGAACGCAGCCGGCCATTTCGAGCGCGTGGCCACACGCCGCCTGCGCGCGGGCGATCGGGTGCGCGTGCTCAGTGGCGAGGCCTTCCCGGCCGACGGCACCATCGTGCGCGGCCGCACCCATGCCGACGAGGCCCTGCTCACCGGCGAGTCCACGCCCGTGCTGCGTGCCGAGGGCGATACCGTCACGGCCGGCAGCTACAACCTGGATGCCGTGGTCGATGTGCGCGTGGATGGCGTGGGCGCCGATACACGCTTCGCCCAGATCGTGGGCCTGATGGAAAGCGCCTCGCTGCAAAAGCCGCGCATGGCCCAGCTGGCCGACAAGGTGGCGCGGCCCTTTCTCGTCGTGGTGCTGCTGGCTGCGCTGGGCGCCGCCATCTGGTGGTGGCCCACCGATCCCGGCAAGGCCATGATGGTGGCGGTGGCCGTGCTCATCGTCACCTGCCCCTGCGCGCTGTCGCTGGCCACGCCCGTGGCCATGCTCACTGCCGCCGGCACGCTGGCGCGCAGCGGCGTGCTGGTGCGCAACCTGCAGGGCCTGGAGGCGCTGGCCGCCGTGGACACCCTGGTGTTCGACAAGACCGGCACGCTCACGCGCGATGGCCTGGCCCTGTCGTCCTTCGAGCCTGCTGCGGGCGAAGACGCCGACGAAGTGCTGGCACTGGCGGCGCTGCTGGCGCGCCAGTCCATCCACCCGGCCTCGCGCGCCATTGCGCAGGCCGGTGCCGATGCCGCCACCGACTGGAAGCTGGACACCATGCAGGAAATGGCCGGCCTGGGCCTGGACGCCTGGGTGCAGCGCGCCGGCGCGCGCCGCCATCTGCGGCTGGGCTCGGCCCTGCACGCAGGCCTGGCCGGGGAGCAGCCCGTGCAGGGTGTGCTGCTGGCCGAGGAGACCTCGCAGGGCTGGCACACGCTGGCCCGCTTCGTCCTCAGCGAGGACGTGCGGCCCGAGGCCGCAGCCGTGGTGCAGGCGCTGCACCGGCATGGCGTACAGGTGATGCTGCTGTCCGGCGACCGCGAGGACGCGGCCCGCGCCATGGCGGCGCGCGTGGGCATCACCCAGGCCGAAGGCGGCTGCAGCCCGCAGGACAAGCTGGAGCGCCTGCAGCAGGCGCAGGCTGCCGGCCACCACGTGGCCATGGTGGGCGACGGCCTCAACGACGGCCCAGTTTTAGCTGGAGCGCATGTCTCTTTTGCGTTTGGTAGAGCAGTGCCCCTGGCACAATCGCGCGCAGATTTCGTTGTTCTGGGTGACAGCCTGGAACTGGTACTCCAGGCATGCCTGTTGTCGCGCCGCACGCTGCAGGTGGTGCGCCAGAACATGGCCTGGGCAGCCGCTTACAACGCGGTGTCGATTCCGCTGGCCCTGGCGGGCTTCATGCCTGCCTGGGTGGCCGGCCTGGGAATGGCACTGAGTTCGCTGCTGGTGGTGATGAATGCCGCGCGCCTTGCGCGCAGCCTGCCACTGGCTGCAACGAATCACACGGGCACGCCTGCTGCGCCCGCAGCGTCCGTCGCGATGAAGACGGGCTCCACCGCAACGGTGGGGAGGTAGAACTTGAAACACCCCCTGAGCGGCTGCGCCGCTTCCCCCTCTCTTTCTCGCTTCGCGAGGGAGGGGGACGGCGCCCTCGCTGCGGGGCGGCCCTTGCTCGGCGCCCTTTGTTGGCGGGGCGCCGGTGTTGGGCGCAGTGGGTGGCGCGTCAGCGCCACGGGGAACTGACCATGGATATTTTGTATTTGCTGATCCCGCTGTCGGTGGTGCTGGTGCTGGCCATCCTTGCGGCCCTGTGGTGGGCCGTGTATCGCGGGCAGTTCGAGAGTGTGGAGCAAGAGGGTGAGCGCATTCTTCGGGACGATTGACGTGGGTCAACACGCCCGGGAGCGAAGGACGTAACACTTTGATAGCAATCTAAGGGGTGCACGATGGATAGTTCAAATAAAAACGCTGTCTATTACGACGATTCCGTCGTAAGGCAGTTCTCTATCATGGCCGTCGTCTGGGGGGTGGTAGGCATGGCTGTCGGGGTGTTGATCGCCTCGCAGCTGGCCTGGCCGGAACTCAACTTCGGCATTCCATGGCTGAGCTACGGACGCCTGCGTCCGCTGCACACGAACGCCGTGATCTTTGCCTTTGGCGGATCGGCGCTGTTCGCAACCAGCTACTACGTGGTGCAGCGCACCTGCCAGACGCGGCTGTTCATGCCCAAGCTGGCCAGCCTGACCTTCTGGGGCTGGCAGATCGTCATCGTCGCCGCCGCCATCAGCCTGCCGCTGGGCTACACCCAGGGCAAGGAGTACGCCGAGCTGGAGTGGCCGATCGACCTGCTGATCGCCGTGACCTGGGTCTCGTATGCCATCGTGTTCTTCGGAACCATCGGCATCCGCAAGGTCCGTCACATCTATGTGGCCAACTGGTTCTTCGGCGCCTTCATCATCGCCGTGGCACTGCTGCACATCGTCAACAGCGCGGCCATTCCGGCCGGCTGGATGAAGAGCTACTCGGCCTACGCCGGCGTGCAGGACGCGATGGTGCAGTGGTGGTACGGCCATAACGCCGTGGGCTTCTTCCTGACCGCGGGCTTCCTGGGCATGATGTATTACTTCATCCCCAAGCAGGCTGGCCGTCCGGTCTACAGCTACCGCCTGTCCATCGTCCACTTCTGGGCGCTGATCTTCACCTACATGTGGGCGGGTCCTCACCACCTGCACTACACCGCGCTGCCCGACTGGACGCAGTCCGTGGGCATGGTGTTCTCGCTGATCCTGCTGGCGCCCAGCTGGGGCGGCATGATCAACGGCGTGATGACGCTGTCGGGCGCATGGCACAAGCTGCGCGACGACCCCATCCTGCGCTTCCTGATCGTGTCGCTGTCGTTCTACGGCATGTCCACGTTCGAAGGTCCGATGATGTCCATCAAGACCGTCAACGCGCTGTCGCACTACACGGACTGGACCGTGGGCCACGTTCACTCGGGCGCCCTGGGCTGGGTGGGCCTGATCACCATGGGCTCGCTGTACTACCTGATCCCGCGCCTGTTCGGCAAGACCAAGATGCACTCGGTGGGCGCCATCGAACTGCACTTCTGGATGGCCACCATCGGCATCGTGCTGTACATCGCCGCGATGTGGATCGCCGGTGTGATGCAGGGCCTGATGTGGCGCGCCGTCAATCCCGATGGCACGCTGACCTACACCTTCGTCGAAAGCGTCAAGGCCAGCTATCCGTTCTACGTGATCCGCGTGGCCGGTGGCCTGCTGTACCTGGGCGGCATGCTGGTCATGCTGTGGAACACCTGGAAGACCGCGATCTCGGGCCGTTCGGTGAAGGTGGCCGTGCCTGCCGTCGTGGCCCACGCCTGAGCGTCTAGGAGCATTACTCATGTCCGATCACAACAATAGCGCTCCCAAGAGCTTTTCCCACGAGAAGGTGGAAACCAACAATTTCCTGCTGATCGTGCTGACCCTGCTGGTGGTCGCCGTCGGCGGCATGGTGGAAATCGTTCCGCTGTTCTTCCAGAAGTCGACCACGGAAGCGGTGGCGGGCCTCAAGCCCTACACGCCGCTGCAGCTGATGGGCCGCGACGTCTATCTGCGCGAGGGCTGCTACAACTGCCACTCGCAGATGATCCGCCCCTTCCGCGCCGAGACCATGCGCTACGGCCACTACTCGGTGGCTGGCGAGTTCGTCTATGACCACCCCTTCCAGTGGGGTTCCAAGCGCACGGGTCCCGACCTGCACCGCGTGGGCGGCAAGTACAGCGACGAATGGCATCGCATCCACCTGAACAACCCGCGCGACGTGGTGCCCGAGTCCAACATGCCTGCCTACACCTGGCTGGAAAAGAACAAGGTGGATGACACCGTGGTCGCCCAGCACATGAGCGCGCTGCGCAAGGTGGGCGTGCCCTACAGCGACGAGGAAATCAGCGGCGCTGCCGAGCAGGTCAAGGGCAAGACGGAAATGGACGCCGTCATCGCCTACCTGCAGGTCCTGGGCCGTTCGGTCAAGTAAAGGAGAGCGACATGGACATCACCACCATGCGCATCGTGGCCACGCTGGCCTCGCTGGCCTGCTTCATCGGCATCTGGTGGTGGGCGTTCGCCCGCCGCAACCAGGCCCGTTTCGACGAGGCCGCCCAGCTGCCGTTCGAGCAAGACTGAGTCCCTCCACCAGAACGAGAACTTCCCATGAGCGATTTCGTAAACAACTTCTGGTCGATCTATGTCACGGCGATCACGCTGGGCGGCATCATCGGCTGCCTGCTGCTGCTGTATCTCACCGCACGCAAGAAGGTGGTCCCCTCGGCCGACAACACCACGGGCCACGTCTGGGACGAGGACCTGCGCGAGCTGAACAACCCCATGCCCAAGTGGTGGATGTGGCTGTTCATCATCACCTCGGTGTTCGGCTTCGCCTACCTGGCGGCCTATCCGGGCCTGGGCTCGTTCGCGGGCAAGCTGGGCTGGACGCAGCTGGGCGCCTATGAAAACGAGATGGCCAAGGCCCGCGCGGACCTGGAGCCGCTGTACGCCAAGTTCACGAGCATGAGCACCGAAGACATGGCCAAGGACCCCCAGGCCATGGCCATCGGCGAGCGCCTGTTCATGAACAACTGCGCACAGTGCCACGGCTCGGATGCACGCGGCGGCAAGAGCTTCCCCAACCTGACCGATGGCGACTGGCTGCATGGCGGCACGCCCGAGAAGATCAGGGAAACCATCACGGGCGGCCGCATCGGCATCATGCCGCCCATGGCCGCTGCCGTCGGCACGCCCGACGATGTGCGCAACCTCTCGCACTATGTGCTGAGCCTGTCGGGCAGCCCGCACGACTCGCTCAAGGCCTCGCTGGGCAAGTCCAAGTTCACGGCCTGCGCTGCCTGCCACGGCATGGACGGCAAGGGCAACCAGGCCCTGGGCGCGCCCAACCTGACCGATGACATCTGGCTGCACGGCTGGGGCGAGGCCGCCATCACGGCCATGATCAACAACGGCAAGCACAACGAGATGCCTGCCCAGAAGGACAAGCTGACCGAGGCGCAGATCGCGGTGCTTGCTTCCTATGTCTGGGGCATGTCGCACAAAGACGGCGCAGTCCGTCAGTAAGCACAGGGGCGGCGCTGCGGCGCCGCCTTTTTGCGTTTTGAGTTTTCAGATATTTCAAAAAAACAAAGGAACCCACCATGAAGCCCGAGAGCGGGGATGACACCGGGAAGCCTCCCCGCAAAGTCATTCCGATCACGCCGGCCACGCCTGATCCGGGCGAGCTGGTGTCGATGTTCGAGTCGGAAAAGAAGGTCTACCCGCGCTCCATCAGCGGTGTCTTCGCACGCTGGCGATGGGCCCTGGTGTTTCTCACCCAACTGGTTTTCTACGGCCTGCCCTGGCTGGAGTGGGGCCAGCGCCAGATGGTGCTGTTCGACCTCGGGGCGCGGCGCTTCTATCTCTTCGGGCTGGTGCTGTACCCGCAGGACTTCATCTACCTGGCGGGCCTGCTGATCATCTCGGCGCTGGCATTGTTCCTGTTCACGGCCGTGGCCGGGCGCCTGTGGTGCGGCTTCTCGTGCCCGCAGACGGTCTACACCGAGATCTTCATGTGGGTGGAGCGCAAGGTCGAAGGCGACCGCAGCGCGCGCATGCGGCTGGACAAAAACGGCTGGACCTTCGAGAAGGCCTGGAAGAAGTCGCTCAAGCAGTTGCTGTGGATCGCCATTGCGCTGTGGACCGGCTTCACCTTCGTGGGCTACTTCGTGCCCATCCGCGAGCTGGGCGGCGAACTGCTGGCGCTGCAGGGCAGCTGGCAGATGTTCTGGGTGCTGTTCTACGGCTTTGCCACCTATGGCAACGCGGGCTACATGCGCGAGCAGGTCTGCAAGTACATGTGCCCCTATGCGCGCTTTCAGAGCGCCATGTTCGACCGGGACACCATGATCGTCAGCTACGACACGGGCCGGGGCGAGCCGCGTGCGCCGCGCACCAAGAAGGTGGACTACAAGGCCCAGGGCCTGGGCGACTGCATCGACTGCAAGATGTGCGTGCAGGTCTGTCCCGTGGGCATCGACATCCGCAACGGTCTGCAATACGAATGCATTGGCTGCGGCCTGTGCATAGACGCCTGCAATTCCATCATGGACAAGATGGAGTACCCGCGCGGCCTGATCCGCCTGACCACGCAGAACGCCATGGCCGGCCTGTGGCGGCGTGCCCAGGTGCTGCGCCGCATCTTCCGTCCGCGCGTGCTGATCTACTCGGCCGTGCTGATCGGCTTGAGCGTGGCCATGATCGTGAGCCTGGCGCTGCGCCAGTCGGTCAAGGTGGACGTGATCCGCGACCGCGCCTCGCTGTCGCGCATCGTGGCGGGCGGCAAGCTGGAGAATGTCTACCGCCTGCAGATCATGAATGCCACCGAGCAGGCCCAGCGCTACCGCATCAGCGCCCATGGCCTCGATGGGCTGGAGCTGGCGTCCGAGCAGGAAGTCGAGGTCGGCCCGGCCGAGACGCGCGGCATTGCGGCGCGCCTGCAGATTCCCTACGGTTCGGCCGAGCCGGGCTCGCACACCGTATTCTTCGATATTGATGCCGTGCATTCTGGCGCGGGACGCGCGTCCGAAAAGGCCGTCTTCCTGGTGCCCCGGTGATGTTCCTGGCAGGCGCGGCACGGTCCGCGCCTGCCGCCTGAAAGAAAGAGGTTTCCCATGTCTTCCAGTCCCGCAGTGTCCGCGCCCGCGCAGGCTCCCTCGCACCCCGACGCCGGCAAGCCCTGGTGGAAGTTCGGCCATGTCTGGCTGGTGGTGGCCGGCCCGGCGGCCGTGGTGGTCGCTGCCGTGATCACGGCCATCATCGCCATCAATGGCGCCGATCCCGTGATCGACCCCGACTACTACCGCAACGGCATCACGATCAACGAGCGTGCCGATGGCGTGCGCGAAGTGCCCAAGAGCATGGCGCCCGCCGTCACCGGCCGCAACCATGCGGCCACGCCCGCGCACGATCACCCCACGGATCGCTGATCGCCGTGCACCCCTGCAAGAGGCCGCAGTCGCGGCCTTTTTGCATGGCGGATCGCATCTCCGGCATGCGCGACGGATGAGGGTTTCCTACAGGCGTGCAGGGCGCTGCGGGGCTTGGCGCCATGCGTTGGCGCGGCGCACAATGAAGGCGACCCCTCGACAGCACAAGGAGATCGCTGATGTTGGCCCAACGCTGGATGTGGATTGCCTGGCCTGCCTTTCTGGCAGCCGCCGTGATGGAGATGCTGGTTTTTGCCTTTGTGGACCCCCTGGAGCTGCATTGGCTCGGCGACCTGGGCTGGTCGCGCCAGGGCATCTACACGCTGGCCTTCTTCGCCTTCTGGGGCGTGACCATGCTCTCCAGCCTGATGACCACCATGCTGGGCCGCTCGGCCCGCGATCTCAATGACGGCGTGCTCTCCGAGCCCGAGCCCGACCCGGACCTGGCCATGCAGGGGCTGGGGCGGGACTGAGCGAGAGCCCGCCGCAATGAACAAGGCCCGCTGTCGCGGGCCTTGTTCATTGGCGGATGAATGCTTGCCGCCCTTGCAGCCTCACTGGCACTGCTGGCTGTTGACGATGCGCTTGAGCGCATCCGTGTCCAGGATGCGCAGATGGCGCTGGCGCACCTCGATGATGTTGTCGTCCGCGAACTTGGAGAAGGTGCGGCTCACCGTCTCCAGCTTCAGGCCCAGGTAGCTGCCGATTTCCTCGCGCGTCATGCGCAGCACCAGTTCGGACTTGGAAAAGCCCCGCGCATGCAGGCGCTGCACCAGGTTGAGCACGAAGGCGGCCAGGCGCTCTTCGGCGCGCATGCTGCCCAGCAGCAGCATCACGCCGTGCTCGCGCACGATCTCGCGGCTCATGACCTTGTGCACATGGTTTTGCAGGGCCGTGACCTCGCGCGACAGGTCTTCCAGCTTGTCGAAGGGCATGACGCAGACTTCGGCATCTTCCAGCGCGACGGCATCGCAGGTGTGGTGGTCGTTGACGATGCCGTCCAGGCCGATGATCTCGCCGGCCATCTGAAAGCCTGTGACCTGATCGCGTCCGTCCTCGGTGGCCACGCAGGTCTTGAAGAAGCCGGTGCGGATGGCGTACAGCGAGGTGAATGTCTCGCCGTTGCGAAACAGCAGGCCTCCGCGCTTGACCTTGCGGCGCGTGGCCACGATGTCGTCGATGCGCTGCATCTGCTCGGCATCCAGGCCCATGGGCATGCACAGTTCGCGCAGGTTGCAGTTGGAGCAGGAGGCTTTGATGGTCTGAAGGTTCATGGAGTGATAAACATCAGCGGCACACAGCGTGCCGGCGGTGACCTCGTGGATTGCGATGAGTTGGATCAAATTGTCGCAGCAGTGCCTCAAACAACTCTTGATATGAGTCAAGGACATGACCGATGTGCTGCGGCACAGTCGAGGTATTAGAGGAAAAAACCCATGACCGCTGTCACCCCAGAGCTGCTGCGTCGCTTTGACGTACCGGGGCCCCGATACACTTCGTTCCCTACCGCCGACCGCTTTGTCGAGGCCTTTGGTGCAGAGGACTATATCCTGGCGCTGCAACAACGCAAATCGAGTACCGCAGCGCGTGCCACGCCTTTGTCGCTGTATGTGCACGTGCCTTTTTGCGAGTCGCTTTGCTACTACTGCGCCTGCAACAAGATCGTGACGCGCCACCACGATCGCGCCGCCGTCTACCTGGACTACCTGGCGCGCGAGATGGCCTTGCATACGGCCCATTGCGGCAAGGGCCAGACCGTCAGCCAGCTGCACCTGGGCGGCGGCACGCCCACCTTCTTCTCCGACGACGAGCTGCGCACGCTGATGGGCCTGTTGCGCGAGCATTTCAAGCTGGAGCCGGGTGGCGAGTACTCCATCGAGGTCGATCCGCGCACTGTCAGCGTCGAGCGCCTGGCCGTGCTCAAGGAGCTGGGCTTCAACCGTCTGAGCTTCGGCGTGCAGGACTTCGACGAGCAGGTGCAGATCGCGGTGCACCGCGTGCAGCCGGCCGAGCAGGTGTTCGAGCTGGTGGCGGCCGCGCGGCAGCTGGGCTTTGCCTCCATCAACGTGGACCTGATCTACGGCCTGCCCAAGCAGACGCCCGAATCCTTCGAGCGCACGCTGGCCCAGGTCAACGCGCTGCGGCCCGACCGCATCGCGCTCTATGCCTATGCCCACCTGCCTGAGCGCTTCAAGCCGCAGCGGCGCATTGCGGCCGAGGACCTGCCCCAGGGGGCCGACAAGCTGGCCATGCTGTCGCGTTCCATCGCCGCGTTCATGGACGGTGGCTATGTCTACGTGGGCATGGACCACTTCGCCCTGCCCGAGGACTCGCTGGCCGTGGCCAAGCGCCAGGGCCGGCTGCACCGCAATTTCCAGGGCTACAGCACCCAGCCCGACTGCGACCTGATTGCGCTGGGCGTGTCGGCCATCGGCAAGGTGGGTGCCAGCTACAGCCAGAACGCCAAGACGCTGGAGGAGTACTACGACGCCATCGACGCCAGCCACCTGCCCGTGGTGCGGGGCCTGGCGCTGTCGCGCGACGACCTGGTGCGCCGCGCCGTCATCATGGCCATCATGTGCCAGGGCGCCGTGCTGTTCGAGCCCATGGAGCAGGCCTGGCTGCTGGGCTTTCGCGAGTACTTCGCGCCCGAGATGGCGGCCCTGGAGGACCTGCAGGCCAAGGGCCTGGTGCAGATCAGCGACGAGGGCTTCCAGGTCACGCCCATGGGCTGGTACTTCGTGCGCGGCGTGGCCATGCTGTTTGACCGATATCTGCAGGCGGACAAGAACCGGGCGCGGTTTTCGAGGATCATCTAGGCCCCATGCTGTTGTCGCTGCTCTGGACTGCTTTGATCATGGGGCTCGTCGGCGGGCCCCATTGCCTTGCCATGTGCGCTGCGCCCTGCGGCGTGGTCACGGGCGGGGCGGGGCAGGGCGGCGGCTCGCAGGTGGTGGCCGTGCATGGATTGCAAAGCCGGCTGTGGCTGCGCACGGCGCTGTTCCACGGCGGCCGTCTGGCCGGCTATGCCAGCCTGGGCGCTGCCTCGGCCCTGGCCATGGAGAGCCTGTCCTGGCTCACCAGCCAGACCACGGCGCTGCAGCCGTTCTGGACACTGACCCATGTCGCCGTGATGGCCTGGGGCCTGGCCATGATGGTGCAGGCCCGCCAGCCCGCCTGGCTGGAGTCTGCCGGCCGCGCCGCCTGGCGGCGCGTGCAGCCCTGGGTGTCGGCGCCGGGCGGCACGCTGGCGGCAGGCTATGCCTGGGCGCTCATGCCTTGCGGACTGCTGTATTCGGCCGTGCTGGTCGCCGCGCTCAGCGGCGGCCCGTTGCAGGGCGCGCTGGCCATGGCGGCCTTTGGCGTGGGCAGCGGGCTGTGGCTGGTGGCCGGCCCCTGGCTGTGGCGGCTGGGCCGGCAGCGCCTGAACGGCCTGCGCGCCGAATGGGGCACGCGCCTGGCCGGCCTGATGCTGGTGGGCGTGGCCGTGTGGGCGCTGTGGATGGACCTGATCTACAAGCCCAGCCTCTGGTGCCGTTGAGCAACAGCTGAGGCCAGACTTGGCACCTGGGGTCGCGGATTGGCTGCGAGGCCCTCAGAACTGGAGATAATGCCCGAATCATCGGCTTACATATTGCCGATTCCTTCAGCCTCGGGGCCGTTGCCGCGCGTGAACCATTCCGTCCTCATCGATATCCGAGACCTCCGTCCGGGCATGTTTGTCCAGCTCGATGTTGGGTGGCTGAACCATCCCTTTCCGGTCAGCAGCTTCAAGATCACCTCCAGCGCACAGATCCAGACCCTGAAATCCCTGGGCCTGGAGGCGGTGCGCTGTGTCCCGCACAAAAGCGACACCTGGCCCGCCGAGGTGCGCACCCCGCCGCCGCAGGAGCTGCCGCCCGTCGTGGCGGCCCCCGAGCCTGCACCCACCGAACCTGCGCCAGCACCGCTGCTGCTGTCCGTGCCCGACTGGCGCGGCCGGCTGGAGGACTGCAATGCGCGCTTTCAGAAGGTGGAGCGCGGCTATGTGGCCATAGAGACCACCATTGCCAGCGCGCCCGAGCAGGCGCGCATGCCCACCGAGGCCCTGGTCGATGGCTGCCTGGCCGAACTGGCGGGCCCGCAGGACGTGGCCATTCACCTGCTGTCCGATGGCGTGGGCAGCAGCCAGAGCGTGCATGCCGTCAACGTGACCGTGCTCAGCCTGCTGCTGGGCCGGGCCCTGGGCCTGCAGGAATCGCTGCTGCGCGACCTGGGCCTGGCGGCGCTGCTGCATGACGCGGGCAAGCCCGTGGCCGGTGTCGAAGGCATGCACGGCCTGGCCCTGGAGCCTTCCGTGCCCGACGCCCTGCGCGAGCGCTACGAGCGCCATGTGGGCGAATCCGTGGCCATTGCCATGCGCATGGGCCTGTCGGCCCAGGTCACCACGGCCATCGCCCAGCACCATGAATGGGCCGACGGCACGGGGTTCCCGCTGAGCCTGGTGGCCGAGGACATGGAGCTCACGGGCCAGATCCTGGCCCTGGTCAACAGCTACGACCGCCTGTGCAATCCCGGCGATGCACAGACGCCGCATACGCCGCACGAGGCCCTGTCCATGCTGTTCAGCCGGCTGCGCGACAAGTTCGCCGCGCCCGTGCTCAATGGCTTCATCCGCATGATGGGTGTGTTCCCCCCGGGCTCGGTGGTGGAGCTGACCGACGGGCGCCATGCCATGGTCATGTCCGTGAATGCATCACGCCCGCTCAAGCCCTCGGTGATGGTGCACGATGCCGGCGTGCCGGCCGCGCAGGCGCCTGTGCTGGCGCTGGAGCTGTTTCCCGAGCTGGGCATACGCCGGGGAGTGGCGCCCGCGCAGCTGCCGCGCGATGCGCTGGACTACCTGTCGCCGCGCCGGCGTGTCTGCTATTACTTTGAACGGGCGGTGGAGTTGGATCCACCGAAGGTGGCGTCTTGAACAAGCAAGCGCTCAACCGCGCCTGGCCTCGCCTGCTCGATGCACTGCAGGAGGCCCTGTGGCTGATCGATGCGCGCACCCTGAAGGTGCTGCGCGCCAACGCCGCCAGCGAATCCGTCACCGGCTATGAGGCCGATGCGGCCCCGGGCCTGCCCGTGCAGGTGCTGGCCGCCACGCCGCAGCAGCAGGCTTTCTGGAGCGATCCCTTCAACTGGCAGGCCGGAGCCCAGTTCATTGCCGAGGTGCGCCGCGCCGACGGCCAGCTGGCGCCCGTGGAGATGCGCGTGCGCGCGCTCGACGGCGAGGTGCTGCTGGTCAGCATGCTGGACCGGCGCGAGCAGGCCTTGCACGAGGCCGAGTTCGAGAGCCTGCTGGGCGAGCTGCGTGCCACGCTGGAGTCCGCGGCCGACGCCATCCTGGTCTGCGATCCCGATGGCCGCATCCGCGCCTTCAACCACCGCTTTGCCACGCTCTGGGGCATTCCCGAGGCGCTGCTGGTGCGCCGCAACGACGTGGCCATCCTCGACCACCTGGCCAGCCAGGTGCGCGATGCCGAATCCTATGCGCGCCAGTTGAAGCTGCTGTCGGCCCAGCCCCTGATGGAGGCGGCCGACGTGCTGGACCTGCGCGACGGACGCATCCTGGAGCGCCGCGCCGTGCCCCAGCTGCGCCGGGGCCTGCCCATGGGGCGGATCTTTTCCTTTCGCGACATCACGGCCGAGGCCCAGACCCAGGCGGGCCTGGAGCTGGCCGCGCGCGTCTTCGAATCCAGCCTGGACGGCATCTTCATCGCCGACGGCTACATGGATGTGGCCCGCACCAACCCGGCCTGCGAACGCCTGCTGGGCGGCATGCCCGTGCAGGGGCGCACGGTGGAGTCGCTGTTCGAGGCCTCCGAAGGCCAGGCCGACACCCTGGGCGACCTGGCCCGCATCCAGTGGCATCAGGGCGGCTTCTGGGAGGGCGACCTGTGGCTGCGCCAGGCCGGCGGCGCGCGCTGCGCCGTGCGCCTGTCCTGGGTGCCGCTGCGCAACGCGCAGGGCGACGTGGTGCAGAGCATCGGCTTCATGCGCGACCTCACGCAGCAGCGCGTGGCCCAGCAGCGCATTGAACAGCTGGCCTACAGCGACGCGCTCACTGGCCTGCCCAACCGCCTGAACCTCACGGAGCGCGTGGATGCAGCCATCGAGGCCGCGCGCGCAGGCGGCACGGTGTTCAGCATCCTGTTCATCGACCTGGACCGCTTCAAGATCATCAACGACTCGCTGGGCCACCAGTTCGGCGACCGCGTGCTCAAGCTGGTCGCGCAGCGCCTGAGCGACTGCATGCGGCCCGTGGACATCCTGTGCCGCCTGGGTGGCGACGAGTTCGTGCTCTATCTGCAGGGCTGCAACGCCGAGCTGGCAGCGTCGGTGGCCAGGCGCATCCTGCAGGAGATGGAGCGCCCCTTCCTGCTCGACGGCCTGGGTTTCTCCGTGCAGTGCAGCATCGGCGTGGCCCAGTACCCGGCCGATGGCCTCACGCTGGATGAGCTGATCCGCCAGGCCGACACCGCCATGTACCGCGTCAAGGAGCGGGGCCGGGGCCATTTCAGCTTCTACCAGCCGCAGATGAGCGCCGGCCTGCTGTCGCGCATGAAGCTGGAGCACGCCATGCGCCAGGCACTGGAGCATGGCCGCATGGCGGTCTACTTCCAGCCCCAGGTGCACATAGACAGCGACCGCATCGTCGCCGCCGAGGCGCTGCTGCGCTGGACCGATCCCGAATTCGGCGTGGTCTCGCCGGGTGTCTTCATCCCGCTGGCCGAGGAGTCGGGCTACATCGTCACGCTGGGCGCCTGGGTCATGGAGCAGGCCGTGCAGGAGGCTGCACGCTGGCAGCAGCAGGGCATGCCCATCAAGGTCTCGGTCAACGTGTCGGCGCTGGAGTTCCGCCAGTCAGGCTTTGTCGAGCGGGTGACCGAGCTGCTGCGCAGCTACGGCCTGACACCCCAGCTGCTGGAGCTGGAGCTGACGGAAAGCATCTTGCTGCAGGACGCCCAGGACATGGCGCTGCGCGTGTGCCAGATTGCCGATCTGGGTGTGGGCATGGTGATTGACGACTTCGGCACCGGCTACTCCAACCTGGCCTACCTGAAGAAGCTGCCCATCTCCAAGATCAAGATCGACCAGAGCTTCGTGCGCGGCCTGCCCAGCGACGAGGGCGACCAGGCCATCGTCGGCGCCATCATCAGCCTGGGTCTGGCGCTGGGCGTGGAGATCGTGGCCGAGGGCGTGGAAACGCACGAGCAGCTGACGGCCATCCACCGCATGCAGGGCCACTACTTCCAGGGCTTTCTGTGCGCGCCTGGCCTGCCGCGCGAGCAGTTCGGCGAATGCCTGCAGGCGCAGCGCGCCGGCATTGGCGCCATCGCCTACCGGCAGAGAATGGCCCAGGCCGCGAGCGCTCAGCTGCCTGCGCTCAAGCCCTTCCAGAGCATGTAGGCCGCCAGGCCGAACAGCAGCGTGGCAAAGATGCGCTTGAGCTGGCCCACGGGCAGCCGGTGCGCGGCCCGTGCCCCCAGCGGTGCCGTCAGCACGCTGCAGCAGGCCAGGGCCAGCAGGGCCGGCAGCCACAGGTAGCCCAGCGAGTATTCGGGGCGCCCCGCGTCGCCCGCGCCGGTGAAGATCAGGCCCGCCGCATTCACCACGGCAATCGGAAACCCCAGCGCCGCGCTGGTGCCCACGGCCATGTGCATGGGCACCGAGCAGCGCATCATGAAGGGCACGCTGATGAAGGCCCCGCCCGCACCCACCAGTCCCGAGATGAAGCCTAGGCCCGTACCCGCGCCGTACAGCCCCAGCGGGCCGGGCAGGGCGCGCGTGGCCGTGGGCTGGCTGTTGCTGCGCAGCATGCGAAGCGCCATGTAGCCGATGAATACGCCAAAGAACAACGCTAGGTACTTGCCGCGCAGCAGCGCGAAAACGCCCAGGCTGGCGAGCAGGCCGCCCGTGATGATGCCCGGCGCCAGGCTGCGCACGATGTCCCAGCGCACGGCGCCACGACCGTGGTGGGCGCGCAGGCTGGAGATCGAGGTGAACACGATGGTGGCCATGGCCGTGGCAATCGCCATCTTCACGGACAGATCCGGGCCGACCCCGCGCTTGTCGAGGAAGTAGGTCAGAAACGGCACGAGCACCATGCCGCCGCCCACTCCCAGCAGGCCGGCCAGGAAACCGGAGCACAGGCCCAGCAGGGCCAGTTCGAGAAACAGCAGGTCAGGCATGCGGCAGAAGGTCGGTAGTGGATGGGCGGGGAGGGGAGGGCAACAAAAAACCCGGCGCACCGTGGAGGTGCGCCGGGTTGGAATCAGGTGTCTGCAAAGACCACCGGGCCGTCATCCTGAACCGGGGTTCAGGGGGGCAAGGGCAGCCAGACGTTGGGTTCATCTAACGCGAGACGATCACGCTCGAATGGCAATGTACCAAGCCCGGGCTCATAGAGCATTGGTCCAAGGAACTATAAAGCCCAGCGGGTTTGCAGACGCCTCCATTCTACGGCGATTGGGCAGGCCCGCAATCAAGTTCTTTGAACGGCATGGGCTTTCCATTGACATGGCCGATGCCATGAAAAACGGCCTCCGAAGAGGCCGTTGGATGGACGGGAGTGCGGCGGCTCAGAGCAGCCGTGCATCGCTTTCCAGGGCCTGGTCCAGGCGCAGCACCAGTTGCTCGGCAAGGGCCTGCTGGCGCTGGCGCTCGGCCAGTTCCTCGGGGCTGGGCTCGGGCGGCAGGGACTGGGCGGCATGCTGCGAAGTGACCTCGTCATGCAGGGACTGCATTTCGGCCTGGGCCGTGGCCATGGCGCTTTCCTGCGCTTCGCGGTCCAGCACGTCGAAGGCCATGTTCAGCGCGGACAGCACGGCCACGCGCTCGCGCGAGCGGACCTTGCCGCTGTCGCGGATACGGGTCATGGCCGTGTCCACACGGCGCACGGCCTCGAGCAGACGCTCTTCCTGGCCATCGGGGCAGGTCAGCACATAGCTTTGCTGCAGGATTTGCACTTCGATCTGCTTCATGGGCGTTCGGGGCGTCGGCGGTTGCGAATGGGGTCAAGCCCCCTGGTTGGAGGGCAGGCGCTCGATCAGGGCATCGACGCGGGCCCGGGCGGCGTTGAGCCGCGAGCGCAGCGAATCACGCTCCTGGGTCAGGGCCGCCACCTGCTCGGCGAGTAGCGCATTCGTGCGTTGCAGTTCCTCGTGGCGAACCAGCAGGCGCTCCACGCGCTCTGCAATGTGGTCGAGGGAAGTCTGGGAGGTCATAGACGCTGAGATTGTAGGACGTGCGAACGAAGTGAGCGCATTCCGTGGAAGTATCCGAGGAAACCTGATAGCAGGGGGGCGTAGAAGGCTTGACGTCAGCGCCGTGCTCAGGTATTCGAGCGCAGGCGGCAGACTGTCTCACAAAATCGTAGCGCCATGTGTAGGACGCGTCTGCTTCGGCGGGGTGTAATGCGTAAGCATTGGTTGCGGGCGCGGCGCGGGCGCGGCGCGGGCACGGTGCGGATACGGCGGGGGTGCGCACTACAATGCGCCGCGTTGGCGGAGCGGCCGGTTCAAGGCAGCGTCGCACGGAGCAAACAAATACACATGAATATTGACCTTGGCCGGGGCGGGGCACGCTGCCCGGCGCTGCTGATCACTTCCACGGCCTCGGGCCAGGGCAAGACCACGCTGACGGCTGCGCTGGCGCGGCTGCATGCGCGCCAGGGGCGCCGCGTGCGCGTGTTCAAGTGCGGCCCTGACTTCCTGGACCCGCACTGGCACGAGCTGGCCAGCGGCGCGCCCGTGCACAGCGTCGATCTGTGGATGACGGGCGAGGCCGACATGCGTGCGCGCCTGCACGCCGCCGCCTGCGAGGCCGACCTCATCCTGGTGGAAGGCGTCATGGGCCTGTTCGACGGCACGCCCTGCGCGGCCGATGTGGCCGAGCGGCTGGGCCTGCCGGTGCTGGCCGTGATCGACGCCTCGGGCATGGCCGGCACCTTTGGCGCGCTGGCCCATGGCCTGCAGCACTACCGGCCCGGCCTGCGCTGGGCCGGCCTGCTGGCCAACCGCGTGGGCAGCGCCCACCATGCGGACCTGCTGCGTGCCGGCCTGCGCGAGCCTTCGCTGTGGCTGGGCGCGCTGGCGCGGGTGCAGGGTGCAGGCGCCACCTCGCTGCTGCCCGAGCGGCACCTGGGCCTGGTTGCCGCGCATGAGCTGGACGATGCCCTGCAGCGCCTGGACGTGGCCGCCGATGCGCTGCTGGCCACGCCGCTGGGCCAGTTGCCCTGGCAGGCCGAAGCCGGGCAGGGCGCCAGCTGGCAGGACTGGTCCGTGGACTTTGAACCGTGCCCGGAACCTGCCGAAGCCGTGCAGCCCTGGCTGGCGGGCCGCACCGTGGCGGTGGCGCGTGATGCGGCCTTCAGCTTCATCTACCAGGCCAACCTCGACTGCCTGCGTTCCATGGGTGCGCGGATTGCCTTCTTCTCTCCCCTGGCCGCAGAGCGCCTGCCGCAGTGCGATGCGCTGTGGCTGCCCGGCGGCTATCCGGAACTGCACCTGGACGCGCTGGCCGCCCATGCCGCGCTGCGCGGTGACATTGCCGCCCACGTGGCAGCCGGCCGGCCGGTCTGGGCCGAGTGCGGCGGTATGCTGGCGCTGTGCGAACGACTGACCGACACTGCGGGCCGGACCACGGACCTCTGGGGCCTGTTGCCCGGCCATGCGCGCATGCAGCCGCGCCTGGCCGGCCTGGGCATGCAGCAACTGCCCACGCCCTGGGGCCTGTTGCGCGGCCATACCTTCCACTACAGCCGGCTGGACACGTCCATGGCCGAGGCCGGGCGCAGCAGCCGCCCCGGCCAGGCCCCCCAGCCCGACCGGGGCGAGGCGCTGTACCGCCAGGGCAGCGTGCACGCCAGCTATTTCCATGCCTGGTTTGCCTCGCAGCCACGCGCCGTGGCGGCGCTGCTGGGCGCTGACATTCCCGCAGGCCAGGCGTCATGACCGACCAGATCTCCACCTGTTCGCTTGCGCGCAGCCAACTCATTCTGGGCGGCCAGAAAAGCGGCAAGTCGCGCCGTGCCGAATTGCTGGCCCGCGCCTGGCTCGATGGCGCCCTGGACCGCGAGGCCGCGCTGATCGCCACCGGCCAGCCCTGGGACGACGAAATGCGCGAGCGCATCGCCCGCCACCGGCGCGACCGCGCCGAGCGCGTGCCCGGCATGGCCACGCTTGAGGAGCCGCTGGACCTGGCCGCCATGCTTGCACGGCACAGCACGCCGCAGCGTCTGCTGGTCGTGGACTGCCTGACGCTGTGGCTGACCAACTGGATGATGCCGGCCCAGCCTTCCGAGGAACTGGCGCGCGGATGGGAGGGCCAATGCACGGCCTTTCTTGCCGCCTTGCAAGCTGCGCCCGGCCCGGTGATCCTGGTCGGCAACGAGATCGGCCTGGGCGTGATCCCGCTGGGATCGCAGGTGAGGGCCTTTGTGGATGCGCTGGGTGTGCTCAACCAGCGTGCGGCGCAAAGCTGCGAAACCGTCACGCTGATGTGCGCCGGCCTGCCGCTGGCGCTCAAGGGCCCGCAGCCGTGAGGCCATGGCGTCTCGCCCTGTGGGGCCTGGCGTTGGCACTGGCGCTGTCTGCGGCGCAGGCTGCCATCCGGGTCACGGACGGGCGGGGCGTTCCGGTGGAGCTGCCACGGCCGCCGCAGCGCATCGTCAGCCTGCTGCCCTCGCTGACCGAGACCGTGTGCGAGCTGGGCGGCTGCCAGCGCCTGGTCGGCGTGGACCGCTATTCGAACTGGCCGGCCCATGTGAAGACCCTGCCCGTGGTGGGCGGCGGCATGGATCCCAACATCGAGGCCATCGTCGCGCTCAAGCCCGATCTGGTGCTGGTGTCCATGGCCTCGCGCTCGGTGGCGCGGCTGCAGGCATTGGGCCTCAAGGTGGTGGCGCTGGAGCCGCGCACCCATGCCGATGCGCAGGCCGTGCTGCGCACCGTGGGCCGGTTGCTGGACCTGCCGCCCGCGCAGGGCGCCGACCGTGTCTGGTCCGCCATCGAGGCGCGCCTGCAGGAGGTGGAGCGCAGCATGGCCCCCGCGCTGCGCGGGCAGACCGTGTATTTCGAGGTCAACCGCGGCCCCTTTGCCGCCGGCGAGTCTTCGTTCATCGGCGAGACCCTGGCGCGCCTGGGCATGCGCAACATCGTGGGAGCGCAGCTGGGGCCGTTCCCGCGCATCAACCCTGAATTCGTGGTGCGCGCCGATCCGGACTTCATCCTGGGCGGCGACCGCAGCCTGGGCACATCGGGCGAGCCCTATCCGGGCTGGGGCCGCATGCGTGCCATGCAGGCCGGGCGCGTCTGCCGCTTTGTGCCGGCCGAGCTGGACGTGCTGGTGCGCGCCGGCCCGCGCATGGCCGAGGGCGCTGCGCTGATGGCGCGTTGCCTGAACGGGGCCGCACGGTGAGGCAGGCCCGCAGGCTCCAGCACGGCCTGGCCGCGCCCTGGATGGCGCTGGTCCTGCTGGTCGTGAGTGCTCTGCTCATGCTGCTGGGCGCGGGCGTGGGCAGCACGGGCTGGGAAAGCGTGTGGGCGGCGCGCAGCGATCCGCTGTCCTGGCAGATCGTCACCGAGATCCGCCTGCCCCGCACGGCGGGCGCATGGCTGGCCGGCGGCCTGCTGGGGCTGGCCGGGGCCGTCGCCCAGGGCGTGTTCCGCAACCCGCTGGCCGATCCCTATCTGCTGGGCAGTGCCTCGGGCGCCTCGCTGGGCGTTGCATTGAGCATGGCGGCGCTGGGCGCCTCGCCCTTCGCACTGGCGGGACTGGCGCGCCTGGGTGTCACGGGCGCGGCCTTTGCGGGCGCGGCCCTGGCCGTGCTGCTGACCCTGGTGCTGGCCCAGGGCGTGCACAACACCATGCGCCTGCTGCTGGCCGGTGTGGTGGTGGGGGTGGTGCTGGGCGCGGCCGCATCGCTGGTGCTGCTGATGAACCCGGACATCATGCAGGCCATGCAGGCCTTCATGCTGGGCAGCACCTCCTTCATCGGCTGGGGCGCCTGCGCGCTGATGCTGGCCGTGCTGCTGGCCACCGCCCTGGGCGCCTGGTGCCTGGGCCGCGTGCTCGACAGCCTGTCCCTGGGTGAGGCCACGGCCCATAGCCTGGGCCTGCCGCTGGCGCCGCTGCGCATGGTGCTCATCTTGCTGCTGGCGCTGGCCACGGGCACGGCCGTGGCGCAGACCGGGCTGATCGCCTTCGTCGGACTGGCCGCGCCGCATCTGGTGCGCTCCATGGTGCGGTCCATGCACCGCTGGCTGCTGGTGCTCAGCGCGGGCATGGGCGCCGTGCTGCTGCTGGCCGCCGACCTGCTGGCGCGCTGGCTCATCGCCCCGCAGGAGCTGCCCGTGGGCGCGCTCACGGCCTTGCTGGGCGGCAGCTACCTGCTGTGGCTCATGCACCGCCGCCACGCCCTGCGCGGCGGGGAGGGCGCATGACGGCACTGGCCCCCGCCCTGCAAGCGCGCGCCCTGAAGGTTCGCCTGGGCGATCGACAGGTCCTGGGCGGCCTGAGCCTGGCCCTGCCCGCCGGCCGCTGGACCGCCATCGTCGGCCCCAATGGCGCAGGCAAATCCACGCTGCTGCGCGCCCTGGCAGGCATGGAGTCCGGCGCTGGCGTGCAAGGCGAGGTGGAGCTCCTGGGCCGCCCGCTGCGGCAATGGAGTGCGCGCGAACGGGCCTGCTCGCTCGCTTGGCTGGGCCAGAACCAGCCCGTGGCCGGCGACATGCGGGTCCATGACGTGGTCATGCTGGGCCGCCTGCCGCACCAGGGCTGGCTGGCTGCGCCCAGCCAGGCAGACCATGCCGCCGTGGAGCAGGCGCTGCGCCAGACCCAGGGCTGGGACTGGCGCATGCGCAGCGTGGGCAGTCTCTCGGGCGGGGAGCGCCAGCGCGTGCTGCTGGCGCGCGCCCTGGCCGTGCAGGCCCGCGTGCTGCTGATGGACGAACCCCTGGCCAACCTCGACCCGCCGCACCAGGCCGACTGGCTCGAATGCGTGCAGGCCCTGGTCGCCCAGGGCCGCACCGTGGTCAGCGTGCTGCACGAGATATCGATGGCCTTGCAGGCCCAGGACCTGGTCATTCTCGACAAGGGGCAGGTGATGCACCAGGGAGCCTGCGCCGACGCGGCCACGCATGCGGCGCTGGAGGCCGTGTTCGAGCACCGGCTGCGCATCCGCGCCATCGACGGGCAGTGGCTGGCCCTGCCACGGCTGCGGGGGCAAGCTGCGGCGCCTTGATTGCCTTTCCAGAAAAATGTCTCACTACGAGCCGTATCTGAGCCGCTGGACTCTGGTCATCGACGGCCAGCCCCTGTCCACGCCGCGCGGCGAGTTGCTGCCCGTGCGCCAGGGCGGCGCGCCCGCCATGCTCAAGATTGCGCTGGCGCCCGAAGAGGTGGCCGGCGCCCGCCTGATGGCCTGGTGGAATGGCGACGGCGCCTCGCCTGTGCTGGCCCAGGAAGGGCCGGCCCTGCTGATGCTGCGCGCCACAGGACCCGAATCGCTGGTGGAGATGGCCCGTGGCGCGCGCGATGAGGAGGCCACGCGCATCCTGTGCACCGCTGCCAAGCGCCTGCACCTGCCGCGCGCCAAGGCGTTGCCACCCCTGGTGCCGCTGACGCAGTGGTTCCATGCATTGCTTGCACAAGGCCATGGAACCGCCAGCCTGCTGGGCCTGTGCGCCACCACGGCGCGCGAGCTGCTGGCCGCACCGCGCGACGTGACCGTGCTGCATGGTGACCTTCACCACGGCAATGTGCTGGACTTCGGACCCCTGGGCTGGCTGGCCATCGACCCCAAGGGCCTGCATGGCGAGCGCGGCTTTGACTACGCCAACATCCTGAGCAATCCCGACCGCGCCAGCGCGCTGGCGCCGGGGCGCTTTGCGCACCGCATGGCCACCATTGCCGAAGTCTCGGGCATGGAGCAAAGGCGCCTGTTGCAATGGGTGCTGGCCTGGTCGGGGCTGTCTGCCGTCTGGAGCATGGAAGACGGTGACGATCCTGGCGCTGCAATGGCTGTGGCGCAAATGGCGGCTTCGGCCCTGGACTAGTCGCGACCGGCTTTCCTCGACCGAGGCGCCTCCAGATACGCGCCGCTGGCAAACAATTGCTCCTCGGCCTGGCCGATGCGCTGCACCACGCCCTTGCCGGCGCGGCTGGCCAGCAGTTCCACCAGGGCCTCGGACAGCGCCACGGCCGAGGTGATGGAGGGGAAGAACGACGGGCTGTGCAGCGAAAACAGCAGCGTGGCGTCGGCCAGCAGCGCCAGGGGCGAGGCGGGGCTGTCGGTCAGCGCCACGATGCGGCAGCCCGCATCCCTGGCGGCCTGGGTCACGGCCAGCGCCTCGCGCGAGTAGGGCGCAAAGGCGACTACCAGCAGGGCGTCGCCGCGCTCCATGGCGCGGCACTGCATCTCCAGCGTGCCGCCCTGGCCGTCCAGCAGGTGCACGCTGGCGCGCAGCAGCCGGTACACATAGACAAAGGAAAAGGCCACGGGGTAGCTGGCGCGAAAGCCCGCCACATGCACGCTGCGGGCCTTTTCCAGCAGTGCGCAGGCCTGCTGCAGGGCGTCGCCCAGGCGCCGCTCGGTGGACTCCAGATTGCGGCGGTGCACCTCGAAGGTCTCGCCCACCAGGTCATGGTCGCCAGCGCGGCCCACCAGGGCCTTGGCGCGCTGGCCGTACGCCTCGTCGCTGCCCAGTCCCATGTCCTGCGCGAAGGCCTGCTTGAGCTGCGGCCAGCCGTCAAAACCCAGCCACTGCGCAAACCGCACCAGCGTGGCGGGCGGGCTGCCGGCGCGCGTGCCCACGCTGCGCATGGAGGCCGTGACCACATCGTTGGGATGCTCCAGCACGAAGCGGGCCACCTGTTGCAGGGCCGGGCTCAACTCGGCAAATCGCTGGCGGATGTCGTCTTGAACGGACATGGGTTTTCAGGAGAAAGGAGGGGAAAAGGGCGGTGTTGGCTGCGCCGACTGTAGCCCAGGCGCGGGCTGGCTTGGAACGGCTGTGGTTGAAATCTCTGTTGACGGAACAAATGTTCCGTCAAATAATGTGATGAAACATTTGTTCCTTGAAAGAACTGCCATGAGCCATGTGTTCCATCGTCACCTGCACCACACGCCCCCCGTCGCCGTCGCCGCCAGCGGCCTGGAGATACGCGACGCGCAGGGGCGCAGCTATATCGATGCCTCGGGCGGCGCGGCCGTGTCCTCGCTGGGCCACGGTCATCCCGACGTGATCGCCGCCATGCATGACCAGATCGACCGGCTGGCCTATGCCCACACCAGCTTCTTCACCACCGCGGTGGCCGAGGAACTGGGGCAGGAACTGGTGCGCGGCGCGCCCGAAGGCACCAGCCACGCCTACCTGGTCAGCGGCGGCTCCGAGGCCGTGGAGGCCGCGCTCAAGATGGCACGCCAGTACTTCGTGGAAATCGGCCAGCCCGAGCGCACGCACTTCATCGCGCGCCGCCAGAGCTACCACGGCAACACGCTGGGTGCGCTGGCCGTGGGCGGCAATGCCTGGCGGCGCGCGCCGTTCGCGCCCATCCTGGTGCCGGCCACCCATGTCTCGCCCTGCAATGCCTACCGCGACCAGCGCGACGATGAAACCCCAGAGCAATACGGCCAGCGCCTGGCCGACGAGCTGGATGCGGCCATCGGCGTCCACGGCCCGCGCACCGTGATCGCCTTCGTGGCCGAGACGGTGGGCGGCGCCACGGCCGGCGTGCTCACGCCCGTGCCCGGCTACTTCAAGGCCGTGCGCGAGGTGTGCGACCGCCACGGCGTGCTGCTCATCCTGGACGAGGTGATGTGCGGCATGGGCCGCACGGGCACCCTGCATGCCTGCGAGCAGGAAGGCGTGGTGCCCGACCTGATCACCGTGGCCAAGGGCCTGGGCGGCGGCTACCAGCCCGTGGGCGCGGTGCTGGCGCAGGGGCGCATCGTGGATGCCATGTCGCGCGGCAGCGGCTTCTTCCAGCACGGCCATACCTACCTGGGCCACCCGGTGGCCTGCGCGGCGGCGCTGGCCGTGCAGCGCGTGATACGGCGCGACGGACTGCTGGACAAGGTGCGTACCGATGGCGAAGCCTTCGGGCAGATGCTGGCGCAGGCCCTGGGCAGCCACCGCCGCGTGGGCGAGCACGTTGGCGACATTCGCGGGCGCGGCTTCTTCTGGGGCGTGGAGCTGGTGGCCAACCGCGCCAGCAAGGCGCCCTTCGATGCGGGCCTGAAGCTCAACGCCCGCATCAAGACCGAAGCCATGCAGCGCGGCCTGCTGTGCTACCCCGGCGGCGGCACGGCCGATGGCCGTACGGGCGACCACGTGCTGCTGGCGCCGCCCTTCATCGCCACGCAGGAACAGCTGCAGACCATCGCCACGCGCCTGGCCGAGTCCATCGAGGCCGCACTCGCCCAGGTTCTCTGATCCGTTCCTGCGCTTGCGCGCATTTCCACGCTTTCCCACGCTTTCCCCAACCCCGCCACAGGAGTGTCCCCATGACCCCATCCCGCCCCACCCTGAAGCGCACGGCCCTGGCCGTGACCAGCGCCCTGATCGCCGCGCTGCTGCCGCTGGCCGCCAGCCATGCCCAGGACAGCGGCACGCTCGCCAAGATCCAGCAGGCGGGGGCCATCACGCTGGGCTACCGCGAGTCCTCGTTCGGCTTTTCCTACCTGGATGGCGATCTCAAGCCCGTGGGCTACAGCATGGACATCTGCCGGCGCATCGTGGACGAGATCAAGGCCCAGCTCAAGCTGCCCGCACTGCAGGTGCGCTATCAGGCCGTGACCTCGGCCAACCGCATCCCGCTGGTGGCCAACGGCACGGTGGACCTGGAGTGCGGCTCCACCACCAACCTGGTGGAGCGGCAAAAGCAGGTGGCCTTCTCGCCGGATATCTTCCGCTACAACGTGCGCATGCTGGTGCGCGCGGACTCGGGGCTGCGCTCCGTCGCCGACCTGCAGGGCAAGACCGTGGCGACGACGGCGGGCACCACGTCCTTTCGCCTGCTGCGCGAGGCGGACCGGGGCCGCAACCTCGACATCACCAACCTTTCGGGCAAGGACCATTCGGACTCCTTCATGCTGGTGGAGAGCGGCCGTGCCCAGGCCTTCGTGCTGGACGACATCCTGCTCGCCGGCCAGATCGCCAATGCCAAGAACCCGCAGGACTACCTGATCACCGGCGAAAGCCTGCGCACCGAAAACCAGGCGCTGATGCTGCGCAAGGACGATGCCGGCTTCAAGGCCATCGTGGACCGCGTGGTGACGGGCATGATGCAGTCCGGCGAGATGGAAAAGCTCTACAACCGCTGGTTCATGTCGCCCATCCCGCCCAGGAACATCAACATCAACTACCCGCTCAACGCCGAGACGCGCGAGGCCTTCGCCCATCCCTCGTCCAAGGGCATCTGAAGGGCGCAGGCCGGCCTGGTTGCCCTGGGAGCGGAATTTTCCTAACATACAGAAATCTGTACGAAAGATCTGTGCGAAGGATCCGTGCGAGAAATCTGTACGAAATTCCTGCTCTGGGGGCCGCCATGAAGACCACGCTTGACCTCAACGATGCATTGCTGACCGAAGCAAAGACCTATGCGGCACAGCAGCACACCAGCCTGACGCGCCTGATAGAGGAGGGCCTGCAATTGCGCTTGCGCAAGGCCCAGGCGCCTGCCCGGCGCGTGCGCCTTCCCGTCTACCACGGCAAGGGCGGACTGGCACCGGGGCTGGACGCACTGAGCAACCGCGCGCTGCTGGATGCCGCCGATCAGCAGGATCAACCATGACGCCCGATGTCAATCTGCTGGTGGCGGCATCGCGCAGCGACCACCCCCATCATTCGGTGGCCCGCGACTGGCTGGAGCAGGCCATGGCCGATGCCAGCCAGGGCGTGCTGCTGAAATTGCAGCCCATGGTGGTGGCGAGCTTTCTGCGCCTGGTCACGCATCCGAAGATCTTCGTCAACCCGACTCCCATGGCCGAGGCTTTGCGCTTCATCGACGCGTTGCTGGCATCGCCCGGCGTTGAGCAGGCCGTGCTGGGTGCCGAATGGCCGGCGTTGAGGCAACTGTGCGCCGACAAGGCGCTTGCCGCCAATGACGTGCCGGACGCTTGGCTGGCCGCCGCCGCCATCCACCAGGGCGAGCATGTGGTCAGCTTCGATGCCGATTTCAAGCGCCTGCTGCCGCGCTCCCAGTTCACCCGGCTGGCGCCCCAATAATTCCGTTCCATTTCAGACTCCCCCAATCCATGACCCGCATCGCCCTCATCCACGCCCTCAGCCACTCCGTCGCTCCCATCAACGAAGCCTTTGCGCGCGACTGGCCCGAGGCGGTTCGCATGAACCTGCTGGACGACAGCCTCTCGGCCGACCTGGCGCGCAACGGGCGCGGGCTGGACGCCGCCATGCACGAGCGTTTCCAGCGCCTTGCTCAGTACGCCGTGGACACGGGTGCGCAGGGGATCTTGTTCACCTGCTCGGCCTTTGGCCCCTGCATTGAGGCCGTGGCCGCGCGCCACGCGCCGCTGCCCGTGCTCAAGCCCAACGAGGCCATGATCGAAGAGGCCGTGCAGGGCCAGCAGGGTGCCTTGGGTTTGATCTCCAGCTTCGCGCCCACGCTGCAGTCCATGCCGCCGGAGTTTCCGGCCGGCATCGAACTCGTGCCCGCCCTGGCCGATGGCGCCATGGACGCGCTCAACCGGGGCGACACCGCCACGCATGACCGCCTGGTGGTCGAGCAGGCCAGGGTCCTGGCCGCGCGTGGCTGCACGCGCATTGCGCTGGCCCAGTTCAGCATGGCGCGTGCCCGCGCCGCCTGCGAGGCCGCCACGGGCCTGCCCGTGCTCACCACGGTGGACAGCGCCGTGCGTGCCCTGCAGCGCCGGCTGGGCGTCCGCCTCGGTTAAAGTGGCGCTCCGCTGCGGCGCATGCCCGCCGCAGCGCGTGCAACTTTTGAGGATGACAGACCCATGCAGATCGAACAGGCCCCGACGGTAAAGCCCTATGAAAAGCCCGAAGGCGAACGCCGTGGCCTGGTGCTGGTGAACACCGGCGACGGCAAGGGCAAGAGCACGGCGGCCTTCGGCCTGGCCCTGCGCGCGCATGGCCGGGGCAAGTCCGTCAAGATCTTCCAGTTCATGAAGGTGCCCACCGCGCGCTTTGGCGAGCACCGCATGTTCGAGCAGCTGGGCATGCCCATCGAGGGCCTGGGCGACGGCTTCAGCTGGAAGAGCCAGGACCATGAGCGGTCGGCCCAGATCGCGCGCGAGGGCTGGGAGCGTGCGCGCACCGCCATCCTCTCGGGTGATCACTTCCTGGTCGTGCTCGACGAAATCACCTATCCGCTGATCTATGGCTGGCTGCCGCTGGAGCCTGTGCTGCAGGCCCTGGCCGACCGCCCGCGCCATGTGCACGTCATGCTCACGGGCCGCCGCTGCCCCGAGGAAATCATTGCCGTGGCCGATACCGTCACGCGCATGGAACTGGTCAAGCACGCCTTCCAGGCCGGCATTCCCGCCCAGCGTGGTATTGAGGACTGATGCCGCCCGCAGGCCCGGCCTGCGGCGGACAATGGCGGCATGAGCAGCGAAACGCAATCCCGGGCGCCAGAGACCATTCCCGCCCAACCCTTTGCCGAGGCCGAGCGGGCAGCCGTCTACCGCGCCATCCATGAGCGGCGCGACATGCGCCACTTCTGCGGCGGCGAGGTCGCGCCCGAGGTGCTGCTGCGCCTGCTGCGCGCCGCCCACCATGCGCCCAGCGTCGGCTTCATGCAGCCCTGGCGCTTCATCCGCGTGCGCGATGCGCAATTGCGCCAGGAGATCCATGCCGTGATCGAGCAGGAACGCCTGCAGACCGCGCGTGCGCTGGGCGAGCGCGAGGAAGACTTCATGCAGCTCAAGGTCCAGGGCGTGCTGGATGCGGCCGAAGTACTGGTCGTGGCCATGCCGCCAGGGCGCGAGGCCCATGTCTTCGGCCGTCGCACCCTGCCCGAGATGGACGTGGCCTCGGCCGCCTGCGCCATCCAGAACCTGTGGCTTGCCGCGCGTGCGGAGGGGCTGGGGCTGGGCTGGGTCTCCCTCTTCGATCCCGAGGTGCTGGCCGCGCTGCTGCAAATGCCCGTGGGCAGCCGGCCGCTGGCCGTGCTGTGCCTGGGCCCCGTGTCGGCCTACTATGCCGAGCCCATGCTGCAGCAGCAAAAGTGGGCCAGCCGCGCACCGCTGCAGGACATGCTCTACGACGACTTCTGGGGCCAGCGCGCCGCCGGCCCGCAGCCGCAGGCATGAGCGACAGCCCTTCCTGGCAACTGCTGGGCGCCGCGCTCAGCCCGCTGTGGTGGTGCTGGCAGGCGCTGTCGCAGCCGCAGGCCCAGGTCCAAGCCGAACCCTGGGCACGCCACGCCCTGGCCGCCGCGCTGGCCGTTCCCGTGGCCCTGCTGATCGACCGGCTCTGGGGCGAGCCGCCCGTGTGGATACACCCCGTGGTCGCCATGGGCCGGCTGCTGGCTGCGGTTGGGCGAAGACTTGCCCCCCGCGAAGAACATGTGCGCGACTGGCCACGCTTTGCGCTGGGCGCCGTCGCCTGGTGCCTGCTGGCGCTGCTGTTCTTCACCATCTACGCGTTCATCCAGTGGCTGCTGCCGCCCATGCCCTGGTGGCTGGGCGCCCTGGTGCTGGGCGTGCTGCTCAAGCCGCTTTTGTCCTGGCGCATGCTGCGCGACGAGGTGCTGGCCGTGGAAGCCGCACTGCAGCAATCCCTGCCCGCAGGCCGCGAGCGCCTGACCTGGCTGGTCAGCCGGGACACGGCACGACTCGACGCAGGCCAGGTGCGCGAAAGCGCCATCGAAACCCTGGCCGAGAACCTCAGCGACTCCGTGCTGGCGCCGCTGTTCTGGTTTGCCGTGGCCGGCCTGCCGGGCGCGGCCCTCTACCGCTTGGCCAACACGGCCGATGCGATGTGGGGCTACCCGGGCTGGCGCGGGCAGGGCGATGACCGGCGCCACTGGCAATGGGCCGGCAAATGGACGGCGCGTGCCGATGACCTGCTCAACTGGATACCGGCGCGCCTGACCGCCTTGCTGCTGGCCTTGTCCGGCCTGGCCGCCGGCCGGCGGCCGGGCTGGGGTGCGCTGCGCCATGACGCGCGCATCACCCCGTCGCCCAACGGCGGCTGGCCCATGGGCGCCATGGCAAGGCTGCTGGGCGTGCGCCTGGGCAAGCCCGGCGTCTACGTGCTCAACCCCGCAGGCCGCGTGCCGCAGGCGGCCGAGCTGCAGCAGGCCGTGGCGCATGCGGGCCGCGTGGTCGCCATGCTGGTGGCTGCAGGGCTGGCCGCCGCCCTGGTCCTTGGATGGGCGATGGCAGGAAAGACACCATGAAACCGATCCCAGTCACCCACGGCGGCACGGACGCGCTGGGCGTGCCCGCGCACGATTTCTCCACCAACCGCAATGCCTGCGGACCCTGCCCGCAGGCGCTGGACATGCTGGCCCAGGCCCACGCGGCCCAGTACCCCGACCCGCACTACACGGCGCTGCGCGCACGGCTGGCGGATTTTCATGGCGTGCCGGCCGAGCGCATTGTCATCGCGGCCAGCGCCAGCGACTTCATCCACCGCATCACCATGCATGCAGCGCGCGAGGGCGCGGCCGTCGCCAGCCTGCCGGCCCACCATTACGGCGACTACGCCCACGCGGCGCAGGTCTGGCGCCTGCTCCCGGCCGCGCGCGACGGCATCACCGAGGCCGGCCCCGGCCTGCACTGGGCCTGCGCGCCATCGAGCCCGCTGGGCCAGCCCGAGGACGTCTGGCCGCTGTGGAGCGAGCCCGCACCGCCCGGTACCTGGCGCGTGATCGACTGCGCCTATGCCCCCCTGAGACTGGAGCCGGGCATGGAACCCGCCGTGCCCTCCCAGGTGCGCGATGCCTGGCAGATGTGGACCCCCAACAAGGCCCTGGGCATGACCGGCGTGCGCGCGGCCTACGCCATTGCGCCCGAAGCCGTGCCGCACGACGAGATCGATGCCTTGCGCGCCCTGTCACCATCGTGGCCCGTGGGCGCCCATGGCGAGGCCATGCTCACCGCCTGGACCGCACCGGCCACCCGCCAATGGCTGGCGCAAAGCCTGCAACGGCTGCGCGATTGGAAGGCGCAGCAGCTCGATCTGGTGCAGCGCCTGGGCTGGCAGGTACTGCCCGGCTCGCAGGCCAATTACTTTGTGGCGCGCTGGCCGCAAGCCCAGCAGGGCGATGTCATGCAGACGCGTCTGGCCCAACTGCGCGCGCAGGGCATCAAGCTGCGCGACTGCGACAGCTTCGGCCTGCCCGGCTGCGTGCGCATGGGCGTGCTGGCGCCCGCATCCCAGAACGCCTTGCTGGCCGCCTGGCAGCCAATGGAGAAACACCATGCAATCGAATGAACCCGCTGCCGTGAATCTGCCCCTGCCCACGCCCGGCCGGCGCCCCGCGCTGTGCGTGATGGTGCTGGGCACCAGCAGCGGCGCCGGCAAGAGCTGGGTGGCCACCGCGCTGTGCGCCTGGTACCGCGCCCAGGGCTACAAGGTGGCGCCCTTCAAGGCGCAGAACATGAGCAACAACGCGCGGGTGGTCTCCGCGCCGGGCGGTGCCTGGGGTGAGATCGGCACGGCCCAGTACCTGCAGGCCCTGGCCGCAGGCTGCGCGCCCGATGTGCGCATGAACCCGCTGCTGCTCAAGCCCGAGGCAGACATGCGCAGCCAGGTCGTGCTGCTGGGCCGGGTCAGCGAGGAACTCTCGGCCTTGCCCTGGCGCGGCCGCAGCGCCCGCGTCTGGCCGCAGATCGCCGAGGCGCTGGACAGCCTGCGCGCCGACAACGATGTGGTCGTCATCGAAGGCGCCGGCTCCCCCGCAGAAATCAACCTGCATGCCAGCGACGTGGTCAACATGCGCGTGGCGCGCCACTGCGGCGCGCATTGCCTGCTGGTGTCCGACATAGACCGGGGCGGCGCCTTTGCCCACCTCTACGGCACCTGGGCCCTGCTGCCGCCGGAAGAACAGGCGCTGATCCGCGGCTTTGTGCTCAACAAGTTTCGGGGCGACGCCAGCCTGCTCGCGCCCGCCCCGCAGATGCTGCAGGAGCGCACCGGCGTGCCCACCGTGGCCACCATCCCCATGCAGTTCCAGCATGGCCTGCCGGAGGAGGATGGCGTCTTTGACGACCGTGGCTCTGGAGGAGGGGCGGGGCGCGCCGTGCACACCACCATCGCCATCGTCGCCTACCCGCGCATCAGCAACCTCGACGAATTCCAGCCCTTGCTGCAGGTGCCGGGCCTGCGCGTGGTCTGGGCGCGCACGCCGGCCCAGCTGGTAGGCGCCAACTGGATCATCCTGCCCGGCTCCAAGGCCACTGCTGCCGATCTGGCCTGGATGCGGACCCAGGGCCTGGATGCCGCCGTTGCTGCACACGCTGCGGCAGGCCGGCAGGTGCTGGGTATCTGCGGCGGCCTGCAGATGCTGGGCGAGGCGCTGATCGACCTGCATGGCGTGGACGGCAACGCCGCCGGCCTGGGGCTTCTGCCGCTGACGACTCTGTTCGCGCCCGACAAGACCGTGCTGCCCGCCAGCGTGCAATTGCCGCCGCTGCCGGGTGCGCTGGCGCCGCTGTCTGGCGTACAGGCGCAGGTCTATGAAATCCACCACGGCCAGACCAGCGTGCGCCCCGACATGGTGGCCGCTGGCAGTGCCGTGGCCGAGCCCGTGCCCGGCCTGCTGTGGCACAGCCCCGATGGCCTCATCGCGGGCTGCTACTGGCACGGCCTGTTCGAGAACGCCGAGGTGCTTCGCGCCCTGTGGGGCGCCGAGGTGCCCACGCTGGACAGCGTCTTCGCGCGCATGGCCGAAGGCGTGCAGCGCTGGTTTGCGCACCAGGCTTGACCCAGGTCAGGGGCCGCCTGCAGGGGACACGGCAAGCTGTAGGCCATGGCCTGCATGCGCAGCCGCGCTGTACCGATAAATGGGGAGCTGGAAAACACGCATGCTTGGGTCTTGACTTTTTTCACGAGGAATGGAGTGAAGCTATGAAGAACCCATGGATTCGTCCCCTGCAGCTGTGTATTGGCGCTGCCGTGCTTGGCATGGCCGGATTGGCCACTGCCCAGCCCGCCCCTGGCCCCGATGGCATGCCGCCCCCGCCGCCCGCTGCGGAAAAGGCCAAACCCCACCACCACCACAAGAAGCACGCCGAGCCCAAGGGGCAGGGCAAGCGCGGCTATGACCGCCGCGACCCGGCCCAGCACGAGGCTGCAGCCGTCCAGGAGCAATCGCGCCGAGGCGGCGTCCAGTCGGGCGACCACTTCCAGCGCAATGCCTTGGCCCGCTGCGATGTCTTCAAGAACGAAGGCGACCGCCGCTCCTGCGTGGAGCGCGTCAAGGACGGCCAGGTCAGCGGCTCGGTCGAAGGCGGCGGCGTGCTGCGTGAGTACACGGAGCAGGTTCCTGTAAGGCAATAACAGCGCTGGCTGTTGTTCACCTGAGAAAACCCGCCGGGCCACGAAGCCGGCGGGTTTTTTTGTGGGCGAATGCAGGCTCCTGCGTCAGCAGCCTGTGGTGTGGTCCCTGCCGCAGGCAGCCGGTATCGAACCTCGACCGCAGAGATCTGGCCCGCCGCCACGCCCCTGTCCACCGGATTTGACCTGGGTCATACAAACCCATTTCACCCGCCCCGGACCGGCTCACACCGGCAAGGCATTTCTATGATGGCGCCGTACTTCCCATATGGAAAAAGGATTCATCCCATGCAAGCCTTCCGGATCGTGGTCATTGGTGCGGGGCAGACCGGCACTCCCTTGCTGCAGCAATTGCTGGACGCGCCCTTCGTGCAGTTGCTTGGGGTGGCCGACCTGGATTTGAACCAGCCCGGCATCGCACTGGCACGCGCGCGCGGCGTGCCGGTCACCACCCGGTTCATGGAACTGGTGGACGCGGCGGTGGACATCATCATCGACGTGACCGGCTCCCTGCAGGTGCGCGAATCGCTGCGCAGCAAGATGGTGGAGACCGGCAACACGCACACGCTGATCATGCATGAGGCGATTGCACTGCTGATGATGTCGCTGTCGGCCGGCCGGCTGGTGGTCGGCAAGCACAGCGATCTGGAATATTCCTGAACGCAGGCGGCGGATACGCAGGACAGCTATCCGCCCGCCCCATCCTCCCGTGCCTGGCGGATGACGGGCTGCCTCAGCAGACGCTACAGCTACAGCCACTCCTTCATCCACCCCAGCCCCTCGCTGGTGGCGTGCGCCGCCGCGCCGCGCGCGGGGCGGTATTCGCAGCCTATCCAGCCGTCGTAGCCCAGCTGGTCCAGCAGGCGGAACAGGTAGGGGTAGTTGACCTCGCCCACGTCGGGTTCGTGGCGTTCGGGCACGCCTGCGATCTGCACATGCCCCACGCGGCCCGTGGGCAGGTACTGGCGGATCTTCATGGCGAGGTCTCCCTCGACGATCTGGCAGTGGTAGAGGTCCATCTGGACCTGGACATTGGGCTCGGCAATGTCGGCCAGCAGCGCATGGGCCTGGTCCTGGCGGCTCAGGAAGAAGCCGGGCATGTCCCGGCCGTTGATGGGCTCCAGCAGGATGGCGATGCCGTGGGGCGCGGCCAGCCGTGCGGCATGGCGCACGTTGGCGATGTAGGTTGCGCGCAGGATGTCATCGCTGGCGCCTGCGGGCTTGAGCCCGGCCATGACGTGGATGCGCGGGCAGCCCAGGGCCTGGGCGTAGGCCACGGCACGTTCCATGCCCTGGGCGAATTCCGCCTCGCGCCCGGGGATGCAGGCCAGGCCGCGCTCGCCCGCGTTCCAGTCGCCGGGCGGGGCGTTGAACAGCACCTGCTGCAGGCCGTGGTCCTGCAGTCGCCGGGCCAGTTGCCCGGGCGCGAAGTCGTAGGGAAACAGGTATTCGACAGCCTGGAAACCGTCGCGCGCGGCGGCCTCGAAGCGGTCAAGAAAGTCCAGGTCGTTGTAGAGCATGGACAGGTTGGCGGCGAAACGGGGCATGAAGGCTTTCCTGAAAACGGAGGCTGAGTGTGGCATCAGGCGCTTGCCAGCGCGCCGAAGGCCTTGGTGAAGAAGTCCGTGGTGCCGAAGTTGCCGGACTTGAGCGTGAGGTGCAACCCCTGCGGCGCCAGGGGCGAGGCGGCATGGCACCAGGGCACGCCAGGGTCGATCTGCGGCCCTATGCGCATTTGCTCGATGCCCAGCGCCTGCACGCAGGCGCCCGAGGTTTCGCCACCGGCCACGACGAGCTGGCGCACGCCCATCTCGACCAGCCCCCGGGCGATGGCGGCGATGGTCTGTTCGACCAGGGCGCCGGCCTGCTCCACGCCCAGGTGGCCCTGCACGGCCTTGACGGCCGAGGATTCGGCCGTGGAGTAGATCAGCACCGGGCCGCTGGCGATGTGCTGGCGGGCCCAGGCCAGGGCCTTGCCGGCTTCGTCCTCGCCGGCGGCGATGCGCAGGGGCTCCAGCGCCAGGGCAGGGCGCCCCGAGGCGATGAAGTGCGCCACCTGCGCATTGGTGGCCGCCGAGCAACTGCCCGAGACGACCGCCTGCAGGCCGGTGGCGGTTGGCAGGGCAGCGGCCTGTGCCGTGGGCTGGATGCCGAAGTTCGCGGGCAGGCCGATGGCCACGCCCGAGCCCGCTGTGACCAGGGGCATGCCGGCCAGAGCCGGGCCCAGGCGCAGCAGGTCGTCGTTGGAGACGGCATCGACCACGGCCATGCCCACGCCCTCGGCCTGGAGTGCGGCGATGCGCGCGCGGATGGCGGCCTCGCCCTGCGCGACGGCCACATGGTCGATCAGCCCCACCTTGCGCCCTGTCTGCGCCTGCAGCACGCGCACCAGGTTGGCATCGGTCATGGGGGTGAGCGGGTGGTTGCGCATGCCGCTGTCGCTGAGCAGCACATCGCCCACGAACAGGTGGCCCTTGAAGACGGTGCGCTGGTTGTCGGGGAAGGCCGGCGTGGCAATGGTGAATTCGCAGCCCAGCGCGTCCATCAGTGCATCGGCCACGGGGCCGATGTTGCCCTGCGGCGTGCTGTCGAAGGTGGAGCAGTACTTGAAGTAGATCTGCGGCGCGCGGCCATTGGCGCCCTGGGCCTGCAGCCATTGGAGGGCCTGCAGCGATTGCGCAATGGCGTCGGCCGGCGCGATGGTGCGCGACTTGAGCGCGACAACTACGGCGTCCACGCCCTCGTCCACCGGGCCGGCGGGTACGCCAATGCTTTGCACCACGCGCATGCCTGCGCGCACCAGGTTGTTCGCCAGATCGGTGGCGCCCGTGAAGTCGTCGGCTATGCAGCCCAGAAGAAGGGTCATGGGGATTCCGATGGAGCCTGGGGCAGGGTGATGCCCGGGAAGATCTTGATGACGGCGCTGTCGTCCTCGCGGCCATGGCCGGCGGTGGATGCCTGCATGAACATCTGGTGGGCCGTGGAGGCCAGGGGCAGCGGGAATTTGCTGTGGCGCGCGGTGTCCAGCACCAGCCCCAGGTCCTTGACGAAGATGTCCACGGCCGACAGCGGGGTGTAGTCGCCGGCCAGCACGTGGGCCATGCGGTTCTCGAACATCCAGCTGTTGCCGGCGCTGTGGGTGATGACCTCGTAGAGCGCGGCGGCATCGACGCCTTCGCGCAGGCCCAGGGCCATGGCCTCGGCCGCTGCGGCAATGTGCACGCCGGCCAGCAGCTGGTTGATGATCTTGACCTTGCTGCCCGCGCCCGCGCTGTCGCCCAGGCGGTAGACCTTGGCGGCCATGGCGTCGAGCACGCCTTCGCAGGCGGCATAGGCCTCGGGGCGGCCTGCCGTCATCATGGTCATCTGCCCGGACGCCGCCTTGGCCGCGCCGCCCGAAATGGGCGCGTCGATGTAGTGCACGCCCTGCGCCTGCAGCCTGGCCTCCAGCGCCACCGACCAGTTGGGGTCCACGGTGGAGCACATGACGAAGACGGAGCCGGGCTGCAGTGCAGGGGCGATGCCGCCTTCGCCGAACAGCACGGCCTCGGTCTGCTGGGCGTTGACGACCACGCTGACGATGATGCGGCAAGCGGCGGCCATGTCGGCCAGCGTGGCGCAGGCCGTGCCGCCTTCGGCGGCGAAGGCGGCTGCGGCCCCGGGCCGGATGTCGTGGACATGCACGTGGTGGCCGGCGCGGCGCAGGCTTTGCGCCATGCCGGCGCCCATGGCGCCCAGGCCGATCACGCCGACGCAGCGTGCTGCGGGCCCTGCTGCGGGCTGTGGTGTGGAGGTGTCGTTGCTCATGGCTTGGCCGGTGTCAGGTCATCGGCGATGTAGGCGCGCACGATGGCCGCAAAGTCCTCGTCGCCGCGCAGGCCCAACTGGTTGGCGCGCGCGGTATCCCAGCGGCCGGGCCAGCTGCCGACGATGCGCTCGACCTTGTCGTCGGGCTGCCAGCTCACGCGGTTGGCCACTTCGTCGCCAGCCACTTCGCGCAGCGCGCGCACCATGTCGCCTGCGCTGACGGACACGCCGGGCAGGTTGATGGGGCGGCGGTCGGCGACGGCGCTGGCATCGAGCTCGCAGCCTGCGACCAGGGCCTCGACGGCGCGGCGTGGCGACAGCAGCCACAGGCGCGTGGTGGCACCCACGGGGCAGTTGGCCGCTTCGCCGTTGAGGGGCTCGCGGATGATGCCGCTGGCAAACGACGAGGCGGCCGCATTGGGCCGGCCCGGGCGCACGCTGATCGTGGGCAGGCGCAGCACGCGGCCGTCGACAAAGCCGCGCCGCGTGTAGTCGGCCAGCAGCAGCTCGGCAATGGCTTTTTGCGTGCCGTAGGAGGACTGCGGGTTCAGGGCCGTCCCGTCCAGCACGGTGTCGGGCAGCTCGCCCCCGTAGACGGCCACCGAGCTGGTGAAGACCACGCGCGGCATGTGGCCCACGGCGCGGCAGGTCTCCAGCAGGGCGCGCGAGGCATCGAGGTTGATGCGCATGCCCAGGTCGAAGTCGGCCTCGGCCTGGCCGCTGACCACGGCGGCCAGATGGAAGATCACGGCCGTGTCCTGGTCTATGGCGCCGCGCAGCACCTGCGGGTCGGCAATGTCGCCCACCAGGGAGCGCACGCGTGTGTCGTCAATGGCGTCGGTGGCCACCACGTCGAGCAGGTCGATCTGGTGGATGGGCCAGCGGGTGCCGGCCAGCGTCAGCGCGCCCTGTTCGAGCAGTTTGCGGGCCAGGCGCTGGCCCAGGAATCCGGCGCCGCCGGTGATCAGTACTTTCATGTGTCTTGGGGCTTGGAGCTTGAAGGATGGGAAGAAAGGCCGGTCAGCGGTTGACCATCTTTGCGGGGGTGAGCCAGACCGCGATGGCGCCCACCACGAGCACTCCCGCCAGCACGAACATGCCGGCCTGCGTGGACTGGGTCAGGTCCTTGAGGTAGCCGATCATGTAAGGGCTGGCGAAGCCCGCGAGGTTGCCGACCGAGTTGACGATGGCAATGCCCGCCGCCGCCGCCGTGCCCGACAGGAAGGCCGTGGGCAGCGACCAGAACAGCGGCGCGCAGGTCAGCACGCCGGCTGCGGCCAGCGACAGGAAGATCAGGGAAAGAACCGTGTTGTCGGCGAAGAAGGCCGTCATCGCAAAGCCCACGGCGCCCATCAGCGCGGGCACGATCAGGTGCCAGCGGCGCTCGCGGCGCTTGTCGGCGCTGTGGCCCATGAGGTTCATCACCACGATGGCGCACAGGAAGGGGATGGCACTGAGCAGGCCGATGTTCAGCGCGCCCGTGACGCCCGTGGACTTGATCAGCGTGGGCATCCAGAAGGTCAGGCCGTACTGGCCGGCGACGAAGGCGAAGTAGATCAGGCACATCCACCAGACGCGGCGGTCGGCGAAAACGGCCTTGAGCGAATGCTTCTGGGCGCCTGAGTGCTGCTGGTCCAGCTCGATCTCGCGCGCCAGCAGCTGCTTTTCGGAGGCGGTCAGCCACTTGGCGCTGGAGATGCCGTTGTCCAGATAGAAGATGGTCACCACGCCGATCACCAGGGCGGGGATGGCCTCGATCAGGAACATCCACTGCCAGCCGTGCAGGCCATGGTCGCCGTGGAAGGCCTGCATGATCCAGCCGGACAGCGGGTTGCCGAAGATGCCGGCCACGGGGATGGCCGACATGAACAGCGCCACGATCTTGGCGCGCCGGTGGGCCGGGTACCAGTAGGTCAGGTACAGGATCACGCCGGGGTAGAAGCCCGCCTCGGCCAGGCCCAGCAGAAAGCGCAGGATGTAGAAGCCCGTGGGCGTTTCCACATACATGAACATGGCCGACAGAATGCCCCAGGTGATCATGATGCGGGCGATCCAGACGCGCGCGCCCAGGCGGTGCATGAGCAGGTTGCTGGGCACCTCGAAGAGGAAGTAGCCGATGAAGAACACGCCTGCGCCCAGGCCGAACACGGTCTCGCTGAAGCCCAGGTCCTGTGACATCTGCAGCTTGGCAAAGCCCACGTTCACGCGGTCCAGGTAGGCGATCACATAGCACAGCATCAGGAACGGCACGAGGCGCCAGAACACCTTGGCGTAGGCGCGCGCCGTCTCCGGAGAGGCGGCCTGGGCAGGGTGGGCCCCGGCCTGGCCGGATGCGATATCCGTTGTCGTCATTTCAAGTCTCCCTTGGATTCGCCGCTTGATTCGCCGCTTGGTGCGCCGCCTGGCGGCTGCGCGGCTGTGGATGGGCTGGGTGGTGGAATGCGGCCGTGGGCGCCGCGGTGCAAATCAGTAGCGCGCCCCGAAGGTGGTGCGCAGCTCGTCGATGGCGGCCGCGTCCAGGGGCTGCGGCCGGGGATGGGTCATGAGCCAGAGCCTTGCGGTTTCCTCCAGCTCTTCCAGCACATGGCTGGCCTGCTCCACCGAGCGTTCCCAGACCACGGGGCCCAGGCGCTCGAACAGGGCGCCGCGCACCTGGGCAGCCTGCGCGGCCACCTCGGCGGCGGCCTGCGGGTCGCCGGGGCGGCGGTAGCGGATCAGCGGGATGCGGCCCACCTTCATGACCTGGTAGGGGGTGATGGGCGGCAGCACCTCGTCCTCGCGCCAGACGCCGGACAGCGTCAGCGCCACGAGATGGGTGGAATGCGTGTGGATGACGGCACGCGCCTCGCCGTCATTGCCGTAGATGCCTCGATGCAGGACCAGGGTCTTGGAGGGCTTGGCGCCGCTGACCCACTGCCCGCCGGCATCGACCTTGGACAGCTCGGCCGGGTCGAGCCGGCCCAGGCAGGCGTCGGTGGGGGTGATCAGCCAGCCGTCATGCAGGCGCGCGCTGATGTTGCCGGCAGCGCCGACGGTGTAGCCGCGCTGGAAGAGGCTGGCGCCGGTGGCGCAGATCTGCTCGCGGATGCGGGATTCGTCGCTCATGGGTAAACGCCCAGGCAAAGGCCAGGTGTGCTGGCTGCAAAAAGAGATGTGACTGATATTGTCATCAGGTCATCATACAAATTTTGCGCAAAAACCCAAACAAGGTGAAAACCCTTGGCCATGCGCCAAGGGGTGGCTTCGGAGGTTCAGGGCTTGGCGGCCAGGATGTCGCGGGCCAGGCGTTCGCCGTCCTGCTCCCAGAAGCTGGCGTCGGCGCGGTGGATGCGGTCTATGGCGTTGCCCATGTGCGTGGCGGCGGCCTTGCGCGCGGCCTTGGGGTCGCCGGCCTCGATGGCCAGCACGATGCTGTGGTGCTCGCGTTCCACGGCCTTGCCGAAGTCCTCGCGCCGCGCCTCGTTGGCGCGCGTGATGCGCATGGCGCCGCGCAGGAACTGCGACAGGTAGTCCAGCGTGCTGATCAGGAACGGGTTGCCCGAAGCCTGGGCAATGGCGCGGTGAAACGCCATGTCCTCCTCCACGCCATCACGGCCCAGCCGCACGGCCTCGGCCAGGGCGCTCTCCGCATCGTGGATGCGCTGCATGTCCTCTTCGCTGCGCCGGCGCGCCGCGAGTTCGGCCACCTCGGCCTCCAGTGCGCGGCGCACCTCGGTGATCTGGATCAGCGCATTCCTGCCAGCCGCCGGCAGGCCTTCGAAGTCCAGTGGCTCTATGCCTGCCGCCTTCACGAACACGCCGCTGCCCTGGCGCGATTCCACCAGGTTGCGCGACTTGAGCTGGGACACCGCCTCGCGCACCACGGTGCGGCTGACCTCGAGCTGCTGCACGAGTTCGGCCTCGGTCGGCAGCTTCTGCCCCGGCTGCAGATTGCCGGCGCGGATGCGCGCCTCCAACTGCCGGGCAACCTGGTCCGCAAGCTTGAGACCGGGCTGGATGGCCGAGAAGGAAACCGTCATGGAGGGAGTGGGGGGCTGGGGAGACACGTGTGGCAGCGATTGTCTCAGAACGGTGCGGCCTGTACGGCCTGCTGCGGCAATCGACGCCCAGACCGTCCATGGCGGCAGGAAAGAGACCGATGGTTCTGCCGGAGTTGCGCGGCGCGCCATACTTGCGCCTTTGCAATCCGCCCGCCACGCCCGCCCCGGGCCAAGGCCGCTTCGCCATGTCAACGCCCACCCCGCATTCCGCTGAACCCACAGAACACTCGCACGATGGCGCCAATGCCGCCACTACCGCTATAGCCGCTATTCCCGCCATCGCCTCGCTGGCCGATGCCGCCTTCACCCAGCGCGTGCAGCACGCCATAGACCACAAGACCAAGCCGCTGGGCGCACTGGGGCGGCTGGAGCAGCTGGCGCTGCGCATTGCCTGCATCCTGGGCCAGGACAGGCCGGTGCTGCAGCAGCCGCAGATGCTGGTGTTTGCGGCCGACCACGGGCTGGCGGCGCGTGGCGTGTCGGCCTATCCGGTGGATGTGACCTGGCAGATGGTCGAGAACTTCATGGCCGGCGGCGCCGCCGTCAGCGTGCTGGCACGCCAGCATGGGCTGGCGCTGAACGTGGTGGACTGCGGCGTGGCACGCGACTTTCCCGCGCGCGAGCAGGACCCCGACGACAAGCTTCCCCAGCCCGGCCAGCCGCGCCTGTGGCGCCGCAAGCTGGGCTATGGCACGCGCGACTGCAGCCAGGGCCCGGCCATGACAGTCACCGAATGCGCCATGGCCCTGCGCAACGGCGCGGCCCTGGTGCGCCAGCTGCCGGGCAATGCGCTGCTGCTGGGCGAGATGGGCATTGGCAATACCTCCAGCGCATCCTTGCTGCTGGCGCGACTGTGCGGCGAACCGCTGGCCGAGGTCACGGGTGCGGGCACCGGGCTGGATGCCGCCGGGCTGGCCCGCAAGATCGGGGTGCTGCAGGAGGTGCTGCAGCTGCACGCCCAGGCCACCGAACCGCTGGACGCGCTGGCGGCCATGGGCGGCTTCGAGGTTGCCACCATGGTGGGCGCCGTGCTGCAGGCCGCTGCCGAGCGCCGTGTCATCGTGGTCGATGGCTTCATCACCACGGCCGCCGTGCTGGTGGCCAGCCGCCTGCAGCCGGCCGTGCTGGAGCGCTGCGTGTTCTCGCACCGCTCGGGCGAGCCCGGCCATGTGCGCATGCTGGCCCACCTGGGTGCCGAGCCGCTGCTGGACTGGCAGCTGCGCCTGGGCGAAGGCTCGGGCGCGGCCCTGGCCTGGCCGCTGCTGGTGTCGGCCTGCGCCATGCTGGGCGAGATGGCCAGCTTTGCGCAGGCAGGGGTGAGCACGCGTTCGGAGGAGGCATAGCCGCTGGGGCCGCGCCGCGGCTAGCGCGGTAACGCAGCTGCCGCCAGCTTGCCCAGCCGCCTGACCAGTGCGCCGAAGCGCGCGGCATCGGTGTTGCCATAGCCGATCACCAGGCCGTTGTCCTGGGGCAGCGGTGCCAGGGCGAAGGACGAGAGGGCGCCCGGGTTCATGCCGGCGCGCCGTGCCTGCTCCACGATGGCACGGTCGGACAGGTCCGGCGGCAGCCGCACCGTCAGGTGCAGGCCGCCGTGGCCGCCCAGCACCTCGTGCTCCACGCCCAGTTGCGTGGCCAGCGCCTCGCGCAGGGCCGCCTGGCGCTCGCGGTACAGGCGCCGCATGCGGCCCAGGTGGCGCGAGAACTGGCCGCTGTCCATGAAGTCCGCCAGGGCCAGCTGCTCCAGTCGATGGCCGCCGCGCAGCATCTCCTGCACGGCCGTTGCGGCGCTGGCCGCCAGGGCCTGCGGCAGCACCACAAAGCCCAGGCGCAATGCCGGGAACATGGTCTTGCTGAAGGTGCCCACATAGAGCACGGGCGCATCCGGCACCTGGCCCTGCATGGCTGCGATGGGCGTGCCCTGGTGGCGGAATTCGCTGTCGTAGTCGTCCTCGATGATCCAGGCCCCCGCGCGGCGCGCGCGCTCCAGCAGGTCCAGCCGGCGCGCCACCGACAGCACGGCGCCCGTGGGATATTGGTGCGATGGCGTGATCTGGATCAGCCGTGGAGGATGGCTGTCCCACAGGCCGGGCGCGATGGCTGCGCCATCCGCATCCACGCGCAGTGTGCTGACGCACAGGTCTCCCCCCGCAAAGGCCGACTTGGCGCCCCGGTAGCCGGGCTCCTCCAGCCAGGCATGGTCGCCCGGGTTGGAGAGCAGTTGCACGCACAGGTCCAGCGCACCCTGGGCGCCTTCGGTGACGATGATGCGCGAGGCATCGCAGCGCACGCCGCGCGAGATGCGCAGGTGCTGCGCAATGGCCTGGCGCAGTGCAGGCTCGCCCGCAGGGTCGCCATAGTCCAGCGTGGCGCTGGCGGGAAGGCGCAATGCGCGGTCCTGCGAACGGCGCCAGGCGGGCAAGGGGAATCTGTCCAGCGCGGGCGTGCCCGGCGTCAGGGGCAGGCTGCGGTCGATGGCGTGGCGTGTGGGCGCGATGCGGTCCAGGCGGCGGGCCGTGCGGGGTGCGCAGGGAGGCGGGGCGGCGGCCTCGGCGGCTGCCGTGGAATGGGTGGATACAGCCGCCACGCGCGTGCCCTGCCGGTCGGCGACCACATAGCCTTCGGCCGCCAGTTGCTCGTAGGCGATGAGCACGGTGTTGCGCGAGACTCCCAGATCCTCCGACAGGGCGCGCGAGGCCGGCAGGCGGTCACCGGCCGGCAGGCGGCCCGCCAGGATGGCCTGCTTCAGGCGCTGGATCAGTTGGCGCTGGCGGGGAGCCGCTCCAGGGCCGGATTGCAAGGGACTGGTCAGCAGGTCGGAGGCGTGCATGCAATGGGTGGCGTGGCACCATGAAATAAGAGGGATATGGCGCTTTCAATGATGCCACGCCAGCGCTATCGTGGCCCTGCCAAATGACCTGACCAGGAATCTCCCATGCCCCCCGCACTCAACGCCCACTCCCAACCCGTAGGCCACGACCTTCCCGGCTGGACCCCGCGCCAGCGCCCGCCGCGCACGCCCATGCAAGGCCGCTACTGCCGGCTGGAGCCGCTGTCCGCCGCGCGCCATGCAGCCGATCTGTTCGATGCCTTCAGCCAGGCGCCGGACGCCAGCGACTGGACCTACATGTCGGTAGGCCCCTTCGCGGATGCCCAGGCCTATCTGCGCTTTGCCGAGGCCGCCCAGGCCAGCGATGACCCGCTGCACCACGCCGTCATCGACCTGGCCACGGGCCGTGCCATCGGCTCGCTGGCGCTGATGCGCGTGGACACGGCCAGCGGCGTGATGGAAGTGGGCTTTGTCTGCTACTCGCGCCAGCTCAAGCGCACGCGTGCGGCCACCGAGGCGCAGTTCCTGCTGATGCAGCGCGCCTTCGACGAGCTGGGCTACCGCCGCTACGAGTGGAAGTGCGACAGCCTGAATGCGCCGTCGCGTGCCGCAGCGGCGCGCCTGGGCTTCCAGTTCGAGGGGGTGTTCCGCCAGGCCGTGGTCTACAAGGGCCGCAGCCGCGACACGGCCTGGTTCTCCATCGTCGACAGCGAATGGCCGGCGCTGCGCGCGGCCTACCAGCGCTGGCTGGAGCCGGGCAACTTCGATGCGGGCGGCGGGCAGGTTCTTTCGCTGTCCAGCCTGGTGGAGCAGGGTGCGTCGCAGGCTCAGGAGACGGCAGGCGCGGCGTAGTAGGCCTGCAGCACCTCGATCAGGGCCTGTGCATGGCGCGGCAGCCGGCCCTGATCGCGCACGAGGATGCGGCGCTCGCGCACGCTCCAGGCGTCGGTCAGATCGATGAGCGCCAGCCCCATGCTTTCGCGGTTGCGCCGCGCAGCGCTCTCGGGAACGATGCCTATGCCCACGCCGGCGCCGATCATGCGGCACATGGCGTCGAAGCTGGACAGCTGTATGCGCAGCTTCATGGGCTTGCCCAGGCGCTCGGTCACACCTGCCAGAAATGTCTGCAGCGTGCTGCCCTGCTGCATGCCGATGGCGTCCTCGTCCAGCGTCTCGGCAAACGCAATGCGCTTGCGCCGCGCAAAGCGGTGGCCGCGCGGCGTGGCCAGCACCAGCCGGTCGGTGCTGAAGTGGATGGTCTGCAGGCCCAGCGTGTCCACCTGGCCGGCCACGATGCCCAGGTCGGCCCGGCCGTCGAGCACGCCGCGCGCGATCTCGGCGTTGGGCCGCTCCTGCAGGTCCACGTTCACGCGCGGGTGGTCGGCAAGAAAGGCGGGCAGGATCTCGGGCAGGAAATCGGTGACAGCCGTGGTGTTGGCAAACACCCGCACATGGCCGCGCAGGCCGGCGCCGTACTCCTGCAGGTCGTGGCGCAGCTGCTCTGACTGCAGCAGCATGCCGCGCGCGTGGTGCAGGAAGGCTTCGCCGGCCGGCGTGGGCCGCACGCCGCGCGCCTCGCGGTACAGCAGGGGCATGCCCGCCTGCTCCTCCAGCGCCTTGATGCGCAGGCTGGCTGCGGCCAGGGACAGGTGCTGCCTTTGCGAGGCGCGCGTGAGGCTGCCCAGTTCGGCGGCATGCACGAACAGGCGCAGGTCCGTCAGGTCGAAATGCATGAGGGGCATGAAGGGCGAAGAGGGCATGGGCTGGGTCAAGGCTTTGTCAATTCCGAAGGCCGGGTCAGGAAATGCGCGATTGTGCGCTGGCCCGGCACGGGCAACCATGCGGGCTTGCGAAAAGAACAAATGGAGACATGACCATGCCGGATTCTTTCTTTCCCCTGCCGTCGAGCCTTTTGCGCCGCCGAAGCCTGGTGGCCGCTGCACTCGCCTTGCCCCTGCTGGGCCATGCCCAGGCCTGGCCCGCGCGGCCCATCGTGATGATCGTCCCGCAGGCGCCGGGCGGCACCAACGACATCGTGGGCCGGCTGGTGAGCCAGAAGCTGGCCGAGGTGCTGGGCGCCAGCGTGGTGGTCGAGAACCGGCCCGGCGCGGGCGGCAACATCGGCACCCAGGCCGTGGCCAAGGCGCCGCGCGACGGGCATACCCTGCTGATGACCATCAGCAGCAGCCAGGCCATCAACCCCGCGCTGTACCGCAAGCCGGGCTTCGATCCGGTGAAGGACTTCCGGCCCATCGGCCTGATCGGCTCCGTGCCCAATGTGCTGCTGGCCCATCCCGGCTTTGCGGCCAAATCCGTGCCCGAGCTGATCGCCATGGCCCGGGGCCGGCCCGACGAGTTCCGCTATGCCTCGGCCGGCAACGGCACGCTCAACCATCTGCTGGGCGAGATGCTCAACAGCATGGCGGGCATCCAGCTGCAGCATGTGCCCTACAAGGGCGTGGCGCCCGCGCTCAACGATGTGCTGGGCGGGCAGGTGCCGCTGCTGTTCGGCAGCCTGCCATCAACGCTGCCCCATATCCAGGCCGGCCGGCTGCGTGCGCTGGCCGTGAGCGGCGCGGCGCGATCGCCGCTGCTGCCCGATGTGCCCACCATTGGCGAGACCGTGCCCGGCTACAACGGCACGCTGTGGGTGGGGCTGTTTGCGCCTGAAGGCGTGCCCGCGCCGGTGCTGGCGCAGTTGCAGGACGGCATGGCCCGCGCGCTGGCGGCCGGCGATCTGCGGGGCAAGCTCGAAGCCTCGGGCGTGGAGCTGGCCGGGCCGGCGGACAGGCCCGTGCCGCCCGCCCAGATGGCGGCCCTGCTGCGCGAGGACATCGCCAAGTGGGCGCGCATCGTCAAGGCGTCCGGCGCATCGCTGGATTGACGCAAGGCCTCAGCCCTGCGGCTCCATGGCCAGCGCGAACAGCTCGCTGCGAAAGTGGATGCCCAGCCGCGCGAAGGCGCGGTTGCGGTAGGTCTTGACGGTGGGCAGGCTCAGGCACAGGTCGCAGGCAATGCCCTCATGCGTCATGCCCTGCAGCAGCCGGGCGCAGACATCGAGTTCGCGCGGCGTCAGGTCGGGCTGTGCCTGCAGCAGGCGCATGCGCAGGGCCGGCAGTGTCTGCCGCTGCCGGGGCTGGCTGGGTGGGGCGGCCGGGGCCGAGGCCAAGGCCGTTACCACGGCGGGCTGCGCCTGCGTCAGCGCGATGTGCTTGTGCGCCAGGGCCAACAGTACGGGCGCCATGCTCCCGAAGCGGTCGATCTGCGCATCGCCCAGTGCCCTCTGGTGCTGGTGGCGATAGAAATTGACGGCAAACACACCGCCGTCGTCCTGGTGCTCGACGATGGACACGCGCTCGGCCATGCCGTGCGCGTCGTAGACCAGGGCGCGGTGCTCGCCTTCCACCTCCTGGGCTGTGATGTGGCACAGCGCCGTGCTGCGGGCCGGACCGGCGTCGCCGTGGTTCCAGGTGCTGTCGCGCAGATAAGGACCTGAAAGATAGGCCCACCAGCAGTCGCGCGTGGTGTCGCGCGCCTCGCTGCTGGCCGACAGGAACAGCTGCGGCCGGCTGCGCGGGCCCGTGCGGTAGACCGACCAGGAGGCGGCGGGCAGCAGCGGGTTCATGGCCTCCAGCACCTGCCGGGCGAAGCCGGGCTCGCCCAGGCTGGCGACCATGTGGCCGATGGCGTGGCTGGGCACGTGGCTGGGCACGTGGCCGGACGCATGGCCGCTCAGGGCGCTGGCGTCAGGGGTGTCGGAGGAGGCGGTCCAGTGTCTCAAGGGAAGGCAGGGGCGGGCAGGGCGTTGTCATCTTCCGGGATGACGGCCGGCCCGGGCAATGGTGCTTATGCTAGGTCCCGATTCCATCCACCGGAGCCCCAGAACCATGCCAGATGACGTGCCGCAGCTTGCGGCCTTGCCCGATCCGCGCTTTCGCTTCTTCGCCGACCTGAGCGTGCAGGTGGGCCCGCCGCAGGAGGTCGGTGCCACGGCGCACGGCGGGCGCCGACTGATCCCCATCCTGGGCGGCACGGCCCAGGGCGACGGCTGGAGCGCGCGCGTGCTGCCCGGAGGCGCGGACTTCCAGCGCATCGTGCACGGCGGGCTGGCCGAGCTCGATGCGCGCTATGTGCTGGAGACTGATGCCGGCGACCTGATCTATGTCTGCAACCAGGCGCTGCGCAGCGGCGACCCGGCGTTCATGGCAAAGCTGGCGCGCGGCGAGCCTGTGGACCCCGCGCACATCTATTTCCGCTGCGCGCCCCGCATGGAGACGGCCAGCCGTGCGCTGGCCTGGATCAACGAGCGCCTGTTCTTCGGCACCGGCGCGCGCCATCCCGACCGCGTGCAGATGCGCTTTCACGAACTGCTCTGAGCCGCGCCTTTCCCCTCTCGATACCCACAATGCAGGAGACAAGACACATGAAAAACCAGGCATCGAAGTCGCGCCGCACCGCCGTGGCCTGCGCACTTGCCGCCGTGCTGGCCACCGGGCTGGCGCCCTGGACCGTGGCCGGCGCCCAGCCGGCCTTCCCGAGCAAGCCCGTGCGCCTGCTCGTCGGCTTTCCTGCGGGAACCGGGCCGGACATCGTGGCGCGCCTGCTAGCGCAGAAACTCTCCGAGCAATGGGGCAACCTGGGCGTGGTCGTGGACAACAAGCCGGGCGCTGGCGGCCTCATCGCCGCCAGCGAGGCGGCACGGGCCGTGCCTGACGGCTACACGCTGATGCTGGGCGAGACCGGCCAGCTCAGCATTGCCCCCAACACCTACCAGCGCCTGCCCTACGACCCGCAAAAGGACTTCGTGCCCGTCAGCCAGGTCGTCACCTCCGACTTCGTGCTGCTGGTCAATCCGCAGAAAGTGCCGGCCCGCAATGTGCCCGATTTCGTGGCCTGGGCGCGCCAGCGCAAGGAGCTGTTCATCGCCACCTTCGGCGCCGGCACGCCCGGCCACTTCGGCGCCTTCATGTTCGGCAATGCCGTGCAGCTCAAGCCCGAGCCGGTGCACTACAAGAACACCAACGATGCCCTGGGCGGCCTGTTCAGCGGCGACGTGCAGGCCGTCTTCGCCACGGCGGCCCTGGCCGCGCCCCAGGTCAAGGCCGGCAAGCTCACGGCCCTGGGCAGCACGGGCGCCACGCGCACCCAGTCCATGCCCGAGCTGCCCACCATCCGGGAGCAGGGCTATCCGTCGCTGGAGTTCAATTCCTGGTTCGGCGTGGTCGCGCCCGCCAAGACACCGCCCGAGATCGTGGCCAGGCTGCAGGCCGACATCGTGCGCGCCCTGCAGCAGCCCGACAGCCGCAGCCGGCTGGAAGAAGCCGGTTTCCGCGTGACGGGCACCACGGGCGACGAACTCGCCCGCATCATGCGCGCCGACACGGTCACCTGGGGCAAGGCCGTGGCAGCCACGGGCTTCAAGGCCGATTGAGGCTCAGCGCTTGCCCGCAGCCGGGGCAGGCGTCTTGGGCGAGTAGTCGCAGTACGGCGCCACCACGCACTCCCAGCAGCGTGGCTTGCGGGCCTGGCAGACGTAGCGGCCCAGCAGGATGAGCCAGTGGTGCGAGTCCACGGCATAGGCCGGGGGCACGCGCTTCATCAACTGCATCTCCACGGCCAGCGGCGTCTTGCCCGGCGCCAGGCCCGTGCGGTTGCCTACGCGGAAGATGTGCGTGTCCACGGCCATGGTGGGCTCGCCAAAGGCCACGTTGAGCACCACGTTGGCGGTCTTGCGGCCCACGCCGGGCAGGGCTTCCAGTTCCTCACGCGTGCGCGGCACCTGGCCGCCGTGGCGCTCGACCAGGATCTGGCAGGTCTGCATCAGGTGTTTGGCCTTGCTGCGGTACAGGCCTATGGTCTTGATGTATCCCTCCAGCCCTTCAAGTCCCAGGTCCAGGATGGCCTGGGGCGTATTGGCCACGGGAAACAGCTTGCGCGTGGCCTTGTTCACGCCCACGTCCGTGGCCTGGGCCGACAGCAGCACGGCAGACAGCAGCTCGAAGACGTTGGTGTATTCCAGCTCGGTCTGGGGCCAGGGATTGGCGGCCTTGAGCGTGGCGAAGAAGGGTTCGATGCTGGTGGTTTTCATTGTGGGGGGGCGCGTATCCATCGATGTGGCGTGCATTGTCATGCAAGCGCGGGTATTTGAAAGTGCGTGACAGGCTCTAGGAATGTTCTGATTTTTCATGTCTGCCAGGGTCAGATCGTCTGGTTATGCAGATGCGGCGTTGACTGGCCAGGGCCGCATCGCAATAGTCGGCCGGATCGACTTCGCCGACACCAGACATCCAGACATCACGCCACCAGGAGGGGGGCGACCACATGGCCACTCGCAAGATATCCGTTTCTCCCGCGCTCGCATCGTCACAGGCCCTGCTGGGCAATGTGCGGGACCTGATCGAGGCCGCGCGGCTTCGCGTGGCAGCCAACGTCAACAGTGAACTCACCCTGCTGTACTGGCACATCGGCCAGCACATCCATGGCCATGAATCCGAGGTTCGGCAGGCAGGCTGCAGCGATGAGGTCCTGCCGGTGCTGGCCGGGCATCTGGTCCAGGACTATGGCAGCAGCTTCTCGGAGAAGAACCTGTGGCGCATGACGCAGTTCTCCACCGCGTTTCCCGACCAGCCCCTGGTCATCTCGCCGACCCGGAAATTGAGCTGGGCGCATTTCATCGTGCTGATTGCGATCAAGGACCCAGTGCAGCGCGAGTACTACGCCAGCATGGCGAGCCTCGAGCGCTGGAGCGCACGCACGCTGCGCAGCCGCATCGACTCCCAGCTCTATGAACGCCTGGCGCTGCCCTGCGATGCCGAGGCGCTGATCGCGCAGGAGCCGGTCACGCCGCGCAGCACCGAGCGCATGTCGCCGGCGCTGTTCATGCGCGATCCCTACATCTTCGACTTTCTGGGGCTGCACGATGCCTGGCAGGAGGGCGACCTGCAGGCCGCCATCATCCGCGAGATGGAGTCCTTCCTGCTGCGGTCGGGCACGGGCTTCACCCTGGTGGCGCGGCAAATGCACATGCATGTGGATGAGCAGGACTTCCACCTCGATCTGCTGTTCTACAACCGCAAGCTGCGGCGGCTGGTGGCGGTGGAGCTGAAGGTGGGCGAATTCACGGCCGAGGACAAGGAGCAGATGGAGCAATACCTGCGCTGGCTGGACCGGCATGAGCATGAGCAGGGCGAGAACACGCCGATGGGCATGGTGCTGTGCACGGGCAACAGCTCCGAGCAGATCGAGCTGCTGGAGCTGGGACTGCGCGGCGTGCAGATGGCCGAGTACCTGCCCGGCCTGCCTGAGCGCCAGACGCTGGCACAGCGGCTGCGGCAGGCCACACGCCGGGCGCAGTGGCATTGGGCGCAGCGCCAGCTGGAAGGCGGCCTGGCCTGAGCGCCTGTCGCTGCGCTTGAAACCCGTTCCCCTTCTTCGTCCTTCGTTCCCTTCTCCTCTTCCTCCTACCCAGGCGGCAGCAGTTCCCGCAGGTGCTCCACAAAGGCCCGCACGCCCTTGGACAGGGTGCGTCCGGACAGCGTCTGCAGCTCGATGGCGCGCGCATTCATGCCGCGCTCGCGGATGGGCGCCGCATGCAGCTCGCCTCGGCGCACGCGCTCGCGCATGGTGACCTCACCGCCCAGCGACAGGCCGCCGCCGTGCAGCACGAAATGCACCAGGGTCTCGAACTGGCCGCTGACCAGGGCGGGCTCGAACACCAGGCGGCGGTGGCTGCAGGCGATGTCGAACAGCTGGCGCGCGGTGTTGGCGTCCTCGGGCAGGGCAATGGCATGGGGATGCATCTGGGCCAGGGTGATGCTGGCATGCCGGGCCAGCGCATGGTCGGGCCGCATGATGGCGACCACGGGCGAGACCTGGCGGTGCCAGACCTCGATGTCACGTGCCGCCGCGCGGCTGTAGGTCAGGCCCACATCGGCCTCGCCGCCCAGCACGGCCTGGGTCACGGCGGCAGGCGCTTGCACACGCAGGTGGAACTGCATGCCCGGGTACTGTTCGCGGAAAAGCGCCATGGCACGTGGCAGGAACTCGATGGCAAAGCCGCCCGAGCTGCACACGCGCACCACGCCCCGGCGCAAGCCCTGCAGGGCCTCGATGTCGGAGACCACACGGTCGGCCTCCAGCGCACCGCGGCGTGCATGGGCGGCCAGCAGCTCGCCTGCCGGGCTGGGCGCCATGCCGCGCGGGCGGCGCTCGAACAGCGGCACGCCCAGCATCTCTTCCAGTCCGGCGACCTGGCGGCTCACGGCCGAGGGCGAGACATTGAGCCGCGTGGCGGCTTCGCTGACCGAGCCGCTGCGCACCACTTCGAGAAAGTAGCGCAGGGCCGTGTCCTGTAGGCGGTTGGAAAGCATGATGGCCTGCTCATGGTTTGCGAAAAACGCAACGATAAACCAAGAAAAAGGCGATTGTCGAAATAATTTCGCCTGCTTATGCTGACTTCGTCCTGTCACAAAAACGAGGAAATCCATGGAGTCAAACGCAAGCACCGCAAAGCAGCAGCCGGATCTGGCCACCGGGGGTGGTGGCGTCGTGGAGATGTCGGCGGTTGCGCTGTCAAAGGCCATCCAGGGCCGCGATCTGTCCTGCGTGGAGGTGCTGGATGCCTACTGCGCGCAGATCGACCGCCTCAACCCCGTGGTCAACGCGCTGGTGTCTCCGATGGACCGCGACTGGCTGCGCGGCCGCTCCCGCGAGCTGGACACGCTGCTGGCGCGCGGCCAGAGCCTGGGGCCGCTGCACGGCTTTCCCCAGGCACCCAAGGACATCATGCCGGCGGCCGGCATGGTGACGACCAAGGGATCGCCCATCTTCGCGGGCCAGGTCTCGCAGACCGATTGCGTGGTGTTCGAGCGCATGCGCGCAGGCGGTGCGCTGTTTGTGGCGCGCAGCAATTCGCCCGAGTTCGGCCTGGGCGGCCATACCTACAACCCGGTCTACGGGACCACGCGCAATGCCTTCGATCCTTCGCGCTCGGCTGGCGGCAGCAGCGGCGGGGCCGGCGTGGCCGTGGCGCTGCGCATGCTGCCCGTGGCCGATGGCTCGGACATGATGGGCTCGCTGCGCACGCCGGCCGCCTTCAACCATGTCTATGGATTGCGCACCTCGGTGGGCTGCGTGCCGCATGGCCCTTCGGAAGAGGTGTTCTTCCAGCAGTTCAGCGTGGCCGGCCCCATGGCGCGGGACATTCCCGACCTGGCCCTGCTGCTGTCCGTGCAGGCAGGCTTTGATGCACGCCTGCCGCTGACGCGCCGCAGCGAGCCGCCCAAGGACTGGACCGCCCAGCTGCAGCGCGACTGCAAGGGCCTGCGCATCGGCTGGCTGGGGGACCTGGGCGGGCACCTGCCCACCGAGCCCGGCCTGCTGGAGACCTGCCGCGCGGCGCTGCAGCATTTCAAGACCATCGGCTGCACGGTGGAAGAGGCCGTGCCGGCCTTCGACTTCGAGCGCCTGTGGCGCGCCTGGATCGACCTGCGCAGCTTCAGCGTGGCCGGGGCCAACGCCGCCCTGTACCGCGACCCGGTCACGCATGCCCTGCTCAAGCCCGAGGCCCTCTGGGAAATCGAGCGCGGCCTGGCGCTGCCGGCCATGGCGGTCTATGACGCGGCGCGTGTGCGCTCGGCCTGGTACGAAACCCTGCGCCGCCTGTTCGACAGCTACGACTTTCTGGTGCTGCCCTGCGCCCAGGTCTTCCCGTTCGATGCGGCGCTGGACTGGCCGCATGCCGTGGGCGGCCGCGAGATGGACACCTACCACCGCTGGATGCAGGCCGTGGTGCCCGCCACCATGGCCGGCTTGCCGGCCCTGGCCGCGCCCGCAGGCTTGGGGCCGCAGGGGCTGCCTGCCGGGCTGCAGATCATCGGCCCGGCACAGGCCGATCTGGCCGTGCTGCAGATCGGCCATGCCTATGACCAGGCCGGTGGCTTCTCGCGCGTGCGCAGCCCGCTGCTCGACTGAAACCGTTGCATCGAGTTTTCCCAGGTTCCCGTTCCCTTGTCCCCCAGGAGATCCGCGCCATGGCCTTGTCCCGTTCCCGTTTTCTGTCGTGTCTGATGGCCGGTGCCACGGCACTTGCGCTGCCCGCAGCCAAAGCCCAGCCCCAGTCCTACCCGGATCGCCCGATCAAGCTGGTCGTGCCGTTTGCGCCGGGCGGCGCCACCGACATCCTGGGCCGGCTGCTGGCCACCTCGCTGGGTGAACGGCTGGGCCAGCCCGTGGTCGTGGAAAACCGCCCTGGTGCAGGCACGGTGGTGGCGGGCGCGCTGGTGGCCAAGGCGCCGCCCGACGGCTACACGCTGCTGCTGGGCGCCAGCACCACGTTGACGCTCAACCCCGCCATCCGCAACCCGCTGCCCTATGACCCGCTGCGCAGCTTCACGCCGCTGGGGCTGGTGGCCGACATGGGCCTGGTGCTGGTGGCCCATAACGAAACGCCTGCACGCACGCTGCCCGAACTCGTGGCCCTGGCCAAGGCCGACCCCGACAACCTGTCCTACGGCTCCTTCGGCACGGGATCCTCGGTGCACTTCGGCGGCGAAATGCTCAAGACCGCCACGGGCATGCGCATGGTGCATGTGCCCTTCAATGGCAGCTCGCCCAGCCTCACCGCGCTGATGGGCGGCCAGGTGCAGGTGGCCGTGGACACGGTGGTGGCCACCACGCCGCTGATCAAGGCCGGCAAGATCCGTCCCATCGCAGCCCTGGGCCCCCAGCGCCTGGCCCTGCTGCCCCAGGTGCCCACCGTGGCCGAAAGCGGCTACCCGGGCTTTGCCATGGACACCTGGTTTGCCTTCCTCGCCCCGGCGGGCCTGCCCGCACCCATCCAGAAGAAGCTGGAAAAGGCGCTGGCCGACGCCATGGCCGAGCCGGCCATGAAGAAGAAGCTGGTGGACATCGGCCTGTCGCCCGCATGGGGTCCGGCCAGCGCGCTGCAGGAGCGCATAGAGCGCGAACTGCCGCAAATGCGCGCCGTGGCCGCCAGAGCCGACATCAAGGTGGATTGAACGCAGCTGCCTTCCGGGAGAGAGGGGGAAGGCGCGAATCGACTCAGGGGGCTTCTAATCGTGCAGGAAAGCTGCGGCAGGATTGGCGACAATGCAGGCTTCGCCTTTTCATTGCACCGACAAAGAGACTCCTGCCCATGCAATTCGCCGACCGTCTGAACAACGTAGAAACCTCCGCCATCCGCGAGCTGTTCAAGCTGCTGGGCAAGCCCGGCATCATCAGCTTTGCGGGTGGTTTCCCGGACAGCGCCATGTTCGACGTGGCCGGCATCAGCGCCGCCTCCCAGGCCGCGCTGCAGCAGGAACCGGGCGCCGCGCTGCAGTACGGTGCGACCGAGGGCTACCAGCCGCTGCGCGAGCAGATCGCAGCCTTCATGGCCGCCAAGGGCGTGCGCGAGCTGGCCCCCGAGCAACTGGTGGTGACCACGGGCAGCCAGCAGGCGCTGGACCTGCTGGGCAAGACCATGATCAACCCCGGCGACAAGGTCATCGTCGAAGGCCCGACCTTCCTGGCCACCATCCAGTGCTTCCGCCTGTACGGCGCCGAAGTCATCAGCGCGCCCATCGATGCCGAAGGCGCCCAGGTCGATGCGCTGGAGCAACTCATTGCCGAGCACCGCCCCAAGCTGGTCTACCTGATCCCCACCTTCGGCAACCCCAGCGGCGCCATGCTGAGCCTGGAACGCCGCAAAAAGGTGCTGGAGCTGGCCGTCAAGTACCAGACCCTGGTGGTGGAAGACGATCCCTACGGCGACCTGTATTTTGGCGAAGCGCCTCCGCCCAGCCTGCTGGCGCTGTCCAGCCAGGTGCCCGGCAGCCGCGACTGGCTGGCGCACTGCGGCTCGCTGAGCAAGGTGCTCAGCCCCGGCCTGCGCATTGGCTGGCTGGTGGCCCCGGCCGAGCTGCTGGGCCGCGCCGTGATGTGCAAGCAGTTCAGCGATGCCCACACCAGCACCTTTGCCCAGGCCACGGCCGCGCAGTACCTGAAGTCCGGCGCCATGCCCGCCACGCTGGCCCATGTGCGCGAGGTCTACGCGCGCCGCGCCAAGGCCATGGGCGATGCGCTGCGCGAGCACCTCGGCGATGCCGTGGAATTCCTGCAGCCCCAGGGCGGCCTGTTCCTGTGGGTGCGCCTGACCGGCAAGGGCGGCGCGCTGGCCGATGCCGGTGAGTTGGCCAAGCGGGCCATTGCCCAGGGCGTGGCCTTTGTGCCGGGTGCGCCGTTCTTTGCGCAAAACCCCGATGCCACCAGCTTCCGCCTCTCGTTCGCCACGGCTGACGAGGACAAGATCCGCGAAGGCATCGCCCGCCTGGCCCAGGCGCTCAAGGCATGAGCGTGGCTGACGACGCAGAACACGGCGGCGGGCACGCAGACGCCGATGCCCTGCAGGCGCGCGTGATGGAGCTGGAGATCAAGGCCAGCTACACCGAAGACCTGCTGGAGCAGCTGAACCTGACCATCTACCGCCAGCAGCAGCAGATCGACCGGCTGCTTGACGAGCTGCGCGACCTGCGCCGCCGGGTGCCCGAAGGCGGACCCGCCGGCGGCGCGACCCATCTGCGCGACGAGCTGCCCCCGCACTATTGAGTGCGCAGGGCTGCTGCGTGCGAATGCCCAGGCCAGCCCCTGCCTGGGCATTTCTTCATTCAAGCGGCTTGTTGGCCACGTGCTTCATCTTGCCCAGGAACAGGCGCAGGAAAAAGCCCGCCATGATCAGCATGAAGACGATGGCGCCCAGGCTCATCAGGCCGTAGTCGGTGGAAAAAAGATCAATCATCAGCTTCACAAGTCCTCCTGTGGTTTGTTGGTATCGGTGGGGTCCCGATCCAACTATCGCCGTGGCCTGGCGCGGAGGGCTTGTGATGGGTCAACGCGGCGGCGGGGTGGGTTTGCGGCAGCGCAAAGGGGCAAGCCCCGGCAAGCCCGGGCAAGCCCGGGAACTGGGCATGGGGTAGGAGTCGATCATCCAGGGCGAGCCAAGCCCATCACCCCCGCATGAACGGCAAGGGCACCTCCGCAGGAATCGGGCACGCATAGGGTCGGCCGCCGCGGCGCTCAAGCAGCTCCGCCTTGGCCTGGGCAATGCGTTCGGGCTGCTCCAGCAAGGCGATGGCCGTGGCCGCCAGCACCTGGGCGGCGCGCACCATGCCTGCGTGGGCCAGGCCGGACTGGCCTTGCGAGACCATCTGCCAGGAGTGCAGCGGCGTGCCGAAGGCGTAGCAGGCCACCCAGGCCTGGACGGTGGGCGTGATCCAGCTCACATCGGCCACGTCGGTGGAGCCGAACAGGGTGTCCTCCACGGCAGGATCGTAGGGCGCCAGGCCTTCGAACACGGCTGGCACCTTGCCGCGCAGCACGCTGGCCAGCGGGCGGCTGACCTGGTCCACGTCGTTGCTGTCCAGCGTGGCCTGGAAGTCTCCGGCCAGGCGATGCTGGCCGGGGTCCACGCGCAGCGGGCCCAGGGCCTGCATCTGCGCATACATCACCTGGTTCAGCGTGCGGTTCTGCAGCAGGTTGGAGCAGGCTTTGTCAAAGACGATCTCCAGCCGGCAGTCCGTCATCAGCGCGGCGCCGCGCGCCACGTTCTGCACGCGCTCGTACAGCGCGGCCGCCTCGTGGTTGCGTGCGGCCCGCACCAGGTACAGCACCTCGGCGCGCGCCTGCACCACGTTGGGCGACAGGCCGCCCGAGTCGGTGATGGCGTAGTGCACCCGCGCATCGGTGGGCATGTGCTCGCGCAGGTAGTTCACGCCCACGTTCATCAGCTCCACGGCGTCGAGCGCGCTGCGGCCCAGGTGCGGGGAATGCGCGGCATGCGAGGCCTTGCCGTGGAAGATGAATTTCGCCTGGATGTTGGCCAGCGTGCTCTGGCTGAACACGCCGGTGAAGCTGGCCGGGTGCCAGGTCAGCGCCGCGTCCACATCGTCGAAGACCCCGGCGCGCGCCATGAAGGTCTTGCCCGATCCGCCTTCCTCGGCCGGGCAGCCGTAGTAGCGCACGCGTGCCTTGGCGCCGCTGCGGCGCAGGTGCTCCTGCAGCGCAACGGCCGCGAAATGCGCCGAGGTGCCCAGCAGATGGTGGCCGCAGCCGTGGCCCGCCAGGCCCGGGCTGTCGGTGGAAGGCGTGCAGACCAGGGCGCCGCTTTGCTGGTTCAGGCCCGACAGCGCGTCGTACTCGCCCAGGAAGGCCAGCACCGGGCCCTCGTCGCCCCATTCGGCCAGGAAGGCCGTGGGAATGCCGGCCACGCCGCGCGTGATGCGAAACCCGGCCTGCTCCAGCGCATCGATGTGCAGCCGGGCAGAAGCGGTTTCTGCATAGCGCAGCTCGGCCAGGGACCAGATGCTGTCGGCCAGGGCCGCCATGCGCGGGGACTGCTGCTGGAAGAAGTCCTGGAGATGCTCGACCGCGCTCATTCCGGCTTCACTCCTGCCTTGTCCAGCAGCGCCTTGTTGCGCTGCAGTTCGCTGGCGATCTGGGCGGGGAAGCGGCTCTGGTCCATCTCGGTGACCGAGGCGCCCAGCAGCTTCAGGTGCTTTTGCACCTCGGGCAGGCGCACGGCCTTCACCGACGCATCCTGCAACTGCCGGACGATGGCCGGTGGCGTGCCGGCCGGCACGACCAGCCCGAACCAGCTGATGCCCAGTTCGTTGAGCTGCGCGTAGCCCAGCTCCTTGAAGGTGGGCACATCGGGCAGGTCGGGCGAGCGGCTGTCGCCCGACAGCGCCACGGGGATCAGCTTGCCGCCCTTGATCTGGGGCATGGCCGAAGGCAGCTGGTCGGTCATCACCTGCACCATGCCGGCCAGCGCATCGTTGAGCGCCGGCCCGTTGCCGCGGTAGGGCACGATCTGCACCTGGGTCTTCATGGTCTCGTTGAAGGACGCCACCATCAGATGGCCCAGCGTGCCCAGGCCCGGCACGCCCGCGCTGTAGGCGCCGGGCTGGGCGCGCAGCTTGGCCAGAAAGCCCGGGAAATCCTTGACGCCCATCTTGGGGTGGACCATGTAGACCGACGGCATGGTCACCAGATTGGCCACGGGCAAAAGCCTGCCCTCCAGCTTGGCGGCGCGCGTGTACAGCGAGGGATTGATGGTGGCCGTGCTCACCGTGGCCATGCCGATGGTGTAGCCGTCAGGCGCGGCCTGGGCAATGCTTTCGGTGCCGATCAGGCCGCCAGCGCCGGCCTTGTTGTCCACCACCACGGGCTGGCCCAGCGTGCTGCGCAGACCCTCTGCGATCACGCGCGCAACGATGTCGGTGGAGCCGCCTGCTGCAAACGGCACGATGAGCTTGACCGGCTTGTTCGGATAGGCGTCGGCCGCATGGGCCGTGGAGATTGTGTGGGCCAGGGTGAGGCCGCACAACACGGCGGCAAGACCGGACGTGCCCAGCGAGAGCACGGTGCGCCGCGGCAGCTGAAAGAGGGGTTTGGCTTGCATGGCATGGGTTCCATCAACGGTGAAGGAGCCGCAGGCCTGGGCCGCGCCGGCTCCCGATGCAGGCGACTATAGAAATCCTGCCGCCCGCGTGGGCCACGGTATTTGTGCCAAGCTATAAGCCGTTCCGATAGCTTGCCCTGCGCCGCCTGTGGCGCGCCAGGGCCTGCCTGGGGAAAACACTGAGACTCCCATGAGCAATGACTTCGATGACCGCGACGGCCTGGACGATGCGGCCACGCCCCAGGGGCGGCTGCTGTATTCGCGCCTGACCAAGCATGTGCGCCTGCGCCAGCTGCAACTGCTGGTGGCGCTGCAGCAATGCGGCTCGGTGGTGCAGGCCGCCGCCACGCTGCACATGAGCCAGTCGGCCGCCACCCAGGCGCTGGCCGAGATGGAGCGCGTGCTCGACATCCGCCTGTTCGAGCGCCATGCGCGCGGCATACGCCCCACGCTGGCCGGCCAGACCCTGGTGGACACGGTGCGCGGCGTGCTGGCCGCGCTGGAGGAGGTGGCGGAATCGCTGGCTGCCATTCGCCGGGGCGCGGCGGCCGCGCTGCGCCTGGGCGCCATTCCGGCGGCAGCCCTGGCCATTCTTTCGCCCCTGCTGGCGCGGTTCTATGCCGAGCATCCCGAGGTGCATGTCGATGTGCACGAAGACGCCAGCACCCGGCTGCTGTCCCAGCTGCTGGGCGGCGGGCTGGACGCGGTGTTCTGCCGCGAGCCGGCGCTGCTGCCTGGCCCCTTCGCCTTCGAGCCGCTGCTGGCCGACACGGCCGTGGTGGTGGCCGCACGCTCGCATGCACTGGCCGGGCGCCGTGACGTGCCGCTGCAGGCGTTGACCGGCGCGCGCTGGGTGCTGCCCACGGCCAACATCGCCGTGCGCGGGATTTTCGAGGCCGAGGTGCTCCAGGCGCTGCCCGATGCGCCCTGGTTTCCCGTCTCCACCGTTTCTCTGCCGATACTGGAGGGCCTGTTGAGCCAGCCCGGCGCCGTGGCCCTGGTGCCGCTGAGCATTGCGCCGGGCCTGCAGACCCATGCGCGCGTGTGCCGGCTCGATGTGCGGCTGACGGGCAGGTTGGCGCCGCTGGGCGTGGTCTGCCGGCGCGACCAGGCGCCGGCCCTGCTGACCGAGATGCTGTCGCTGTGCCGGCAGATGCTGCCAGCGCCACCGGCCCGCTGAATGCCAAAAGCTGGCGACATGGCTTCTTGCCGCCCCCGCTTGCGGCCACAATACTGTCCGCGCGAAAACACGGCAGCATGGCCGCACCAGACAACAGAAAGCACGCAGAGGACCGCATGATCAATTGGTCGCTAGACGCCGATACCGTCACCCACAGCATCCAGCTGGCGCTGGCGCCGGTGTTCTTCCTGACGGCCGTGGCCGGCATGATCGGCGCCGTGGCCGGGCGGCTGGCCCGCATCATCGACCGCGCGCGCAAGCTGGAAGAACTGCTGCGCAACCCGCAGGAAGAGGACTTCATCGCGCGCAGCCTCACGGAACTGCACTTTCTGCGCAAGCGCGGCCGGCTGGCCAATGTCTGCATAGGGCTGCTGACCGTCTGCGGCTTTTGCATCGGCCTGACCATTGCCCTGCTGTTCCTGGGCGAGGCCTACGGCATCAACGGCCATGGCTATGCGGTGCTGGGCTTTCTGTTCGGCGTGCTGATGTTTCTCTCGGCCCTGGCCTGCTTTCTCTGGGAAACCATCATGGCCACCAGCCTGCTGGACTTCCACACCCTGACCCGCGTGCGCGCGGCCGTGCGCACCATACAGCGGCCGGAACGCAACGACCAGGCCCAGGCTGAGCCGTCCGCCCCGGCAGACGACACCGGCCGCCAGCCCTGAGCCGGGCGCGGATGGCGCCGCCATCGCCGTCGCCATCGCCGCAGCCCATTCACTCCATCGGGTCCAGGCAGGCCGCCGCGGCCTGGATCACGCAGTCCGTCAGCCGCTGCAGGCTGGCCTGCGCGTTGCGCGCATGGGCCCAGTACATGGGAATGTCCAGGTCGTTGCCGGGCAGCAGCTCCACCAGGCTGCCTTCGGCCAGTTGCGCGCCGATCATCAGTGGAGGGTGCATGCCCCAGCCCATCCCCAGCTCGCAGGCCCGCGTATAGCCCTGGTTGGAGGGAAGAAAGTGGCGCGGCGTGTTGCGCCGCCCCTCTGCGCCCAGGCGTTGCAGCCACTGGTCCTGCAGGCTGTCCTTGCGGCCGTAGCTCATCATGGGCGTGCGCGCCATGGCCTCGGGCGTGATGCCGTCCTTCAGGTAGCGGCGGATGAAGTCGGGGCTGGCCGCCGCCACGTAGCGCATGCGGCCCAGCGGCCAGGTATTGCAGCCGGGAATGGCCGAGGAAGTGGCCGTGACGGCGGCCAGCACCTCGCCCTCGCGGATGCGCTTGGCCGTGTGGTCCTGGTCGTCGATGCTGATGTCCAGCAGCTCGTTGCCGTCGCGCGTGAAGGCGGACATGGCATCCATGAACCAGGTGGACAGCGAGTCGGCATTGACGGCCAGCTTGAGCGTGGGCAGGGCGGTCTGCCCCTCGGGGACCAGCTCCGGGTTCTTGCGGCGCAGATCGTTTTCGAGCAGGGCCACCTGCTCCAGGTGCAGGCACAGCCTGCGGCCCGCATCGGTGCCCGAGCAGGGCTGGCCGCGCAGTACCAGCACCTGGCCCACACGCTCCTCCAGCAGCTTGATGCGCTGGGAAACGGCCGAGGGCGTGACATGCAGCTTGCGCGCCGCGCGCTCGAAGCTGCCTTCGCGCACCACGGCCGCCAGGGCTTCGAGTCCGGCGTAGTCGAGCATTTAGATATTCTTCATTTGGTTGAGTAAATGTAATTTTACTTAACCATTTGCCGGCCAGACAATCCCGGCCATGTGGACTGCAAATGTTTCTTCTTCCTGGCTGGCGGGCTTCACGGTCTGCCTGTCTCTCATCGTCTCCATCGGCGCCCAGAACCTCTATGTGCTGCGCCAGGCCGTGCAAGGCCAGCATGTGCGCGCCTGCGTGGCCTGGTGCGTGGTGAGCGACGTGGTGCTCATCGGCCTGGGCGTGGCGGGCATGGCCCGGCTGCTGGGCGACAACCCCGACCTGGCCCGCTACCTGACGCTGGGCGGCGCCCTGTTCCTGCTGGCCTATGGACTGATCGCGCTGTGGCGCATGGCCATGGCGCCCGATGCGCAACTGGCGGCATCGGGTGGGCAACTGGCCCCGCGTGGCCTGCTGGGCGTGGTCTCCACGCTGGCCGTGATCACCCTGTTCAACCCCCATGTCTATCTGGACACGGTGCTGCTCATGGGCTCCATCGGCGCGCGCCAGGAAGGCGTGCTCAAGTGGGTCTATGTGGTGGGCGCCGCATCGGCCAGCCTGTCGTGGTTCGTGGCGCTGGCCTTTGCGGGCCGCCGCATGAAGCGCCTGTTCGAGAAGCCGCAGGCCTGGCGCGTTCTCGATGGCCTCACGGGCGTGATGATGCTGGCGCTGGCCTGGTGGGTGGCTGGCAGCGCGTTGGCACCGGCAGTTGGCTGACGGCGCAGATCAGTCTGCGGCCGGGGCTTGCTCGCCGGGCGCCCAGGTGCCCACGGCCTCGATGAGGTTCCAGCTGTTGCATTCGATGCAGTAGTGGCCCGTGGCGCCGGTCTTCTGGCTGGTCGCTTCGATGACGACCTTGTGGCCATGGCGCTGGGCCTCGGACAAGGGCTGGATCTTGTCGTAGTTGTATTGCTCGGCCAGGTCGCCTCGGAAGGAAATGGTGATGCGGTCGCGCTTGGGATAGTAGTCACGCTCGTACTTGTCGAGGGTGCGTGTGGCGACGAGGCGGGCCATGCTGTCCGGTGAAGGTGCGCTCAAAGCAGTCTCCTGGTGTTTGTCTAGGCTGTGTCAACTTGTTTCATTGTCGGGCTTGTGTTCTGCCATCGGCAACTGCAGCCCGGTCTTGATGCGTTCCAGAGCGATCGAGGTGGTGTAGCGCCGGATGTTGTCGTCTCCGGAGAACAGCCGCGCCGCCAGCGCCTGGTACTCCTGCATATCGGCAGCCGTGACGATCAATGAATAGTCGGCTTCCCCGGTCACGTAGTAGCACTGCTGCACGGCGGGCTCGCGCGCCACGCGCGCGCGAAAGGCCAGGGACAGGTCCGGGCGCTCGTTGGCCAGCTGCACGTTGATGAGCACGGTGAGCGGACGCCCCGTGCGCACGGGATCGACCACGGCCACGTTGGCCGTGATCACGCCCAGCTCCTGCAGGCGCCGTATGCGCCGCTGCACGGCCGGTGCCGAAAGGTGGACCTGCTCGGCAATGAGGCGCTGCGGCGTGAGGTTGTCGCGCTGGAGCACGTCGAGGATGGCGCGGTCAAAAGTATCGAGTGCGATGGCGGGCATGGGGAGAAGCAGAAAACGGGGGCGAGGCGGTCGGAAAGAGCGAATATTGCGCGAAGAGGCACCAAAACGAGCCTTTTGCATCGCTGGCCTGCAATATCGTACGGGCCATGACAACAAACACCACATGGAACCGCGCCTGGCCCCTGCTGGCCGTGCTGGGCTCGGTCACGGCACTGGGCGTGGGCACTTCTCTGGCCAAGCAGCTTTTTCCGGTGCTGGGCGCCCAGGGCACTTCGGCATTGCGCGTGGGCTTTGCCGCGCTGATCCTGGTGGCCATCTGGCGGCCCTGGCGCTGGACGCTGGCCCGCCCCCAGGCGTGGGCGCTGCTGCGTTTCGGCGTGGCGCTGGGCGCCATGAACCTGCTGTTCTACATGGCGCTGCGCACCATTCCCTTTGGACTGGCCGTGGCCATCGAATTCTCCGGCCCGCTGGCCGTGGCCATCTACCACTCGCGCCGGCCGGTGGACTTTGTCTGGCTGGCGCTGGCCGTGGCGGGGCTGGCCCTGATTTTGCCGATAGGGGGCGTCGGCGCGGGCGGATTGGTGCTGGAGCCCGTGGGCATTGCCTGCGCCGTGGGCGCTGCCATCTGCTGGGCGCTGTACATCCTGCTGGGGCAGCGCCTGGGCAGCATTCCCGGCGGCCAGGCCGTGTCGCTGGGCCTGGTGTTCGCCGCCATGGTGGTGGTGCCCTTCGGCGTGGCCGAGGCGGGGGCCAAGCTGCTGCAGCCGTCCATCCTGGCCTTCGGCCTGGTGGTGGCGGCCATCTCCAGCGCCTTGCCCTATACGCTGGAGATGATGGCCCTGCGCCGCCTGCCGCCGGCCACCTTCGGCATTGCCCTGGCCACGGAGCCTGCGATTGCCGCCCTCATGGGCATGCTGCTGCTGCATGAGCACCTGGTGGGCACCCAGTGGCTGGCTATCGCCTGCATCATGGGCGCGGCCATGGGCAGCGCCATCACGCGGCCCGCTGCGGCAGCCAAGGCGCCGGCCGAGGTGACGCCTGCGGGTTGAGTGGCGATACCAGGGAAGGGGAATGAAGAAAGCGCTGCCGAGGCAGCGCTTTTTTTGCGGGGACAGGATGCAGCCGAGCAGCTGCATTCCCTGCGCCTCAGAACGCAGGAACGACAGCGCCCTTGTACTTCTCGAGGATGAACTTCTTCACGTCGGGCGTGTGCAGCGCGTTCATCAGCTTGGCGATGTTGGGATCGTTGGCACGGTCCTGGCGCGAGACCACGATGTTGGTGTAGGGCGAATCGGCACCTTCGATGAACAGCGCATCCTTGGTGGGATTGAGCTTGGCCTCGATGGCGTAGTTGGTGTTGATCAGGGCCAGGTCCACGTCAGCCAGCGCGCGTGGCAGCAGCGGGGCTTCGAGTTCCTTGAACTTGAGCTTCTTGGGGTTCTTGGCCACGTCCAGCGGCGTGGGGGTCAGGCTCTTGGGGTCCTTGAGCTCGATCAGGCCCTGCTTGGCCAGCAGGATCAGGGCGCGGCCGCCGTTGGAGGGGTCGTTCGGGATGGCGATGGTGGCGCCGTCCTTCAGATCCTTCACGTTCTTGATCTTCTGCGAGTAACCGCCGAAGGGCTCCACGTGGACCTTGCCATTGGGCACGGCCACCAGCGAGGTCTTGCGGTCCTTGTTGTAGCTGTCCAGGTAGGGCTGGTGCTGGAAGAAGTTCACGTCCAGCTGCTTGTCCTCGACGGCCGCATTGGGCTGCACGTAGTCGCTGAATTCCTTGATCTGCAGGTCGATGCCCTGGGCCTTGAGGGCCGGCTTCACATGGTTGAGGATTTCTGCATGGGGCACGGCGGTGGCGCCGACCTTGAGCACGTCGGCGGCCTGGGCCGTCAGGGCCAGCGTGGCAATCGCGATTGCGGAGAGGGCTTTCTTCAACATGACCGGAGGACTTTCTTCAACGGGTTGCAAAAACGCCGCAGGCCCGGTGGAGTGGTTCTGTATCGGGCGGTACGGCAGGCAGGCGCATAGTCTAGTGCGGCGCCAGCGGCCGCAATGAACAATTTTGCTATTTGGTTATAAGGCTGTGGCTTTTTATGCAGATTCTTGCGATGCCGCAGCGCGTACCATCGCCGCCATGGACTCCGAAATGCTGCAAAAGCTGGTGCTGGTGCACATGCCCTATGGCAAGTACAAGGGCCGGCTGATCGCCGACCTGCCCGGCAACTATCTGAACTGGTTCGCACGCGAAGGCTTCCCCAAGGGAGAGCTGGGCCAGTTGCTGGCGCTGATGCAGGAGCTGGACCACAACGGCCTGTCGCACCTGCTGCAGCCGCTGCGCGCCGGGCCGCGCTGAAGCGCAAGGCCGCTGAACCGGGCCCTGGCCCGGCAGGCTCAGGGGGGAAAGCCTTCCACGGTATCCCGCAACTGAACGAGTACGGCCTCCAGTTGCGGCAGAGGCACCGAACCCAGTCCCAGGCGCAGCGCATGCGGGGCATGGGGTGTCGTTGCGTAGGCGTGGGCCTGCGATACGGCGATGCCGCACTGGGCCAGCGCCGTGGCCACCCGGTCCATTCGCAGCTCCCCGGGCAGGCGCAGCCAGAGGAAGAGCGAGCAGGGGTGGGCCAGCATCTGCATTCCTGCCAGCGCCTTGCGCGCAATCGCCTGCCGGCGCCGCGCCTCCTGCCGCATGCGTTGTTCCTGCTGCCGCACGGAGCCGCTGGCCATCCAGCGCGTGGCCATGGCCGTGACCAGGCCCGGCATGCTCCAGTGGCTGGCGCGCACCACGGCCTTGACGCGGCCTGCCCATGCCTGGGGCACCACCATGAAGCCGAAGCGCAACCCGCTGGCCACGCTTTTCGAGAGGCTGGAGACGTGAATGCAGCGCTCTGGCGCCAGCGTTGCGAGGGCTGCGGGCGCCTTGCCTGCAAGAAAGGCATAGGCAGCATCCTCGATCAGCAGGCAATCGTGGCGCCTTGCGATCTCCACCAGGCGCTGGCGCTGCGCCAGCGGCATCACCCATCCCAGGGGGTTGTGCAGCGTGGGCATGGCATGGATGGCGCGTATGCGCCGGCGTGCGCACAGCCGCTCCAATGCATCGAGGTCGGGACCCTCGTCAAGGGCAGGGACCGGCTGGAGGTCCAGGTCCTGGAGCTCGGCCAGCATCCTGAAGCCCGGGTAGGTCAGCGCATCCACGGCCACCGCATCGCCGGGCCGCAGCAGCGCACGCACGGCAACGTCCAGTCCTTGCTGCGCGCCGTTGACCAGGAAGATGCGTTCCGGCTCGGCAGCCAGGCCGCGTTCGCGGGCAAGGAAGTCGGCCACGATGCGCCGCTCGTGCAGCCGGCCGCCGGGCGGCTGCTGGTGCATGAGCGCAGCCAGGTCGCCCGAAGCAGCCAGTTCGCGCAGCATGGAGCGCAACAGCCCGGCCTGTCCGGGCCAGGTGGGATGGTTGAAGGACAGGTCGGCCGTGTCCGAACTCAGGCGGGATTCGTCGCCGCCATCCCATTCGCGCTGCTGCGGCCGATCCCGCACAAAGGTGCCGCGCCCGGTTTCACCGATGACCAGGCCGAGGGAGGCCAGCCGCGCATACACCTTGCTGGCGGACGCCACGGCCATGCCATGGCGGGCCGCGAGGTCGCGGTGCGTGGGCATCAGCGTGCCGGGCGCGAGCAGGCCGGCGCGGATGTCTTCGGCCAGCCGTTCAGTCAGCAGAGCAACGCGAGAGGCAGCCATGGAGTGTAGCTAGGACAATTTTTTGATTGTTCCAGTCTAGGTCATCACACTGGCGAGACGGGCATTCCCGGGCCTTGCCCTCCCTCTCCAGACAGGAAATCCATGCATCTTCCCAGCACTTATCTCCCCGTGCTCGACTATCTGCAGCGGCAGATCGAAGGGCGGCTTGCCGCAGACGAGGCCACGCACATGCGCTATCCGACCGCGATCTCGCAGATGCTGGGGTTTCGCATAGTGGCCGTCGGCGAAGCCATGGCCGTCGTGGAGTTCGACGCCGATGCGCAGCGCCATGGCAACCAGCAGGGCACGGTCCATGGCGGAATGCTGTGCGAACTGGCCGATGCTGCCATAGGCACGGCGCATTCCACTTTGATGGAGCCAGGCCAGAGTTTCACCAGCATCGACCTGAAGGCGGCCTTCCTGCGCCCGGTCTGGCGTTCCAGGCTGTGCGCGCGGGCGTGGGCCGAGCACCGTGGACGCACGATCAGCCACTACCGCTGTGAAATCGAGCGTGATGATGGCAAGACCGTTGCGAGCATTGCCAGCGCCGTGATGACGCTGCGTGGAGAGCATGCGCAAGGCCGTTGAAGCAGCCGCTGGACAAAAAAAGAAAGGCCGCGACAGGCGCGGCCTTTTGCAAGGAGCAGGCGGTTTACTTGGCCGCGGCGCGGGCGGCTTCTGCCTTGGCCTTGGCTTCGTCGGCCTTGCGCTGCAGCTCGGCTGCCTCGGTTTCAGCGGCCTTGGCCTTGGCTTCGGCTTCCTTGGCGGCTGCATCCTTTTCAGGGGTCATGGCGCCGGCCAGCGCATTGCCGGCCATGGAGCCGGCAACGGCGCCCACGGCGGCGGCGCCCAGCGTGCCCATCATGCCCGGGCCTGCAGCACCTGCAGTGGCAGGTGTCGCTGCCGGAGCGGCGGCTGCGGCGGGCGCGGCCGGTGCGGCGGGGGTGGCGGGGGTGGCAGGAGCTGCAGGGCTGGCAGGCGTTGCCGCCTTGCTGGCGGTGGGGGCCGCAGGCGCTGCGGGCTGAGCGGGGGCCTTGCCGATCGACGCCGGGCGCACGGACTTGCCGCCGCTGCCCATGCGCTTGGCCTGGGCCAGCGTGGGCACGGTCAGCGATGCAATGGCCAGGGCGATCACGGAGGCAGTGGCGCGGAACGAAGTCTTCACGGAGTTTTTTCCAATCATGGTGGTCATGTACACGGTCGGCGCAGGCGGGCCCGCGCCGGTCGGCGCGCCACAGGCTGCCCGTATGCGGGCAGGCCTGCGGCCTTGTGTGTCACATGGGGATGGGGGAGGGGATTCCAAGCACCGGCGCGCGGATGCGCCGGCGTGCAGCCTGCTGTTGTAGGTGGGCCACCCGGCGCTGGGGCGGTGGCCTATGGGGCTGCGTGAAGCATTGTAGAAAAGACTGGGGCTTGCCGGAAAAGCAAGCCCACAGAACATTCTCAGCTATTGATTGCGGAGCGGCACAGCGGCCTGCGCGCGCCGCTGCCGCCCGTTTTCAGCGCAGGACTTCCAGCAGGCGGTCCAGGCCGCCTTCGGTGATGGAGACCTTGGCTTCGTTGCGCACGCGCGGCTTGGCGTGGTAGGCCACGGACAGGCCTGCGACCTGCATCATGGGAATGTCGTTGCTGCCGTCGCCCACGGCGATGCACTGGTCGGGGCGAATGCCCAGCAGCGAGGCGACTTCCAGCAGCGTGCGGCGCTTTTCGGCGCCGTCGCAGATGTCGCCCCAGGGCTGCTCGATCAGGCCGCCGGTCAGCGCGCCGTCACGCATCTCCAGCACGTTGGCTCGCACGAAGTCGATGCCCAGCATGCCGCGCACATGTTCGGCAAAGTAGGTGAAGCCGCCCGAGACCAGCAGCACCTTCAGGCCCGCAGCCTGGGCTGCGCGCACCAGGGTTTCGGCGCCCGGGGAGAGCTTCAGGCGCTCGGCCAGCACGCGGGCCATGTCGGCCTCGGTCACGCCGACGAGCTTGCCCACGCGCTGGCGCAGGCTGTCCTTGAAGTCGGTGATCTCGCCGCGCATGGTGGCTTCGGTGATGGCCGAGACCTCGGCCTTCTTGCCGGTGGCGTCGGCGATCTCGTCGATGCACTCGATGGTGATCAGCGTCGAGTCCATGTCGAACGCGATGAGCTTGTAGTCGGCCAGCTTCAGCGGAGGCTGGATGCCGCGGATCAGCAGTCCGGGCGCGAATTCGGTGACATCGGTCATGGGTGGGGCAGCAAAAAGGGGACGGGCCGCCGGGCTGGCGGGAAACAGGCGCAGATCATATCCAGTGGCGGGCCCGCCGTCAGGCTGCGGGCGGCTGGCGCAGGTAGATGGCGTCCGACCAGGTGGCCAGCCATTGGGGGCGAAACACCACGAAGATGGCGGTGACCATGCCGGTGACCACGGCATCGCCCCAGGCCATGAGCCAGCGCGCGATGCGCGACAGATCCTCGTTGACGCCGGGCAGGGCGTGGCCCGCCGCCTGGGCCAGCAGGGCCGAGATGAAAACGCACAGCACCGTGCCCGCAAAGCCGCGCGCCAGGATGTAGACAAAGATCTGGTGCGGCAGCCAGCGCCGCAGCGCCGCGCCCCAGAGCATGGCCAGCGTGGCGGGCACGATGCCCTGCCAGACCGAGATGCCCAGCGCATCGCCCCAGCCCAGGGCCGGCGACAGCAGGGCGGCCAGCCCGCCCACGATGAGCAGCAGCGGCACGGCCAGAGGCCAGCCCAGCATGAGCACCACCAGCGGCGCCGAGGACCACTGCAATTGCAGCGGCATGCGGTGCAGCGTGGGCAGGGCCCAGATCCAGGGCAGCAGCACGAGCACGCCCAGCAGCGGCGTGACCAGGGGCGAGGCCATGCGGTCCTGCGGGCCGCCCGGAGCCGGGCGGCCGGCCAGCATGCGCCAGGGGCGCAGCCACAGCGCGGTGGCCAGGGCCAGCAGGGCGATGCTCGCTTCGAGGAACATGGCTGGAACGACGCGTTCTATGCGGGCTGGGCTGCCTTCGCCTCCACCAGCGGCTGGCCCAGGCTGCGCAGCACGTCGCGCACCATCTGGGCGCGGTCCTTGGGGTTGTCCAGGGCACGCTCGATGCGCAGCTTCTCGTTGCCGGCCAGCTTGATGTGCTTGTTCTTCTGGATGAGGTGGATGATGGCCATCGGGTCCACGGGCGGCTGGGGCTTGAAGGTGATGTTGATGACGCCGGGCGCTGCATCCACCTTGACCACGCCGTAGGGCTGGGACAGCACGCGCAGGCGGTGCACGTCGATCAGCGTCTGCGCCTGGGGCGGCAGCTTGCCGAAGCGGTCCACGATTTCTTCGAGCAGGGTGTCGATCTGGTCGCTGGTGCGGGCCGTGGCCAGTTTCTTGTAGAAGGACAGGCGCAGGTGCACGTCGCCGCAGTAGTCGTTGGGCAGCAGGGCCGGCGCGTGCAGGTTGATGTCGGTGGAGGCCGACAGCGGGCTGAGCAGGTCGGGCTCCTTGCCGGCCTTGAGGCTGCGCACGGCCTCCGACAGCATCTCGTTGTAGAGCTGGAAGCCCACCTCCATCATGTTGCCGCTCTGGTTCTCGCCCAGCACCTCGCCGGCGCCGCGGATCTCCAGGTCGTGCATGGCCAGGTAGAAGCCCGAACCCAGTTCCTCCATCTGCTGGATGGCCTCCAGCCGCTGCTGGGCCTGCTTGGTCAGGCTGTCCAGGTCGGGCACCATCAGGTAGGCATAGGCCTGGTGGTGGCTGCGGCCCACGCGGCCGCGCAGCTGGTGCAGCTGGGCCAGGCCGAACTTGTCGGCGCGGCTGATGAGGATGGTGTTGGAGCTGGGCACGTCGATGCCGGTCTCGATGATGGTCGAGCACAGCAATATGTTGTAGCGCTGGGCCACGAAGTCGCGCATCACGCGTTCGAGCTCGCGCTCGGGCATCTGGCCGTGGGCCACGGCAATGCGTGCCTCGGGCAGGATTTCCTCGAGCTTTTGCTTGCGGTTCTCGATGGTCTCGACCTCGTTGTGCAGGAAGTAGCACTGGCCGCCGCGCTTGAGCTCGCGCAGCACGGCCTCGCGGATCACGCCCGTGCCCTCGTTGCGCACAAAGGTCTTGATGGCCAGGCGCCGCTGGGGCGCGGTGGCGATGACGGACAGGTCGCGCAGGCCTTCCAGCGCCATGCCCATGGTGCGCGGGATGGGCGTGGCCGTCAGCGTGAGCACGTCCACCTCGGCGCGCATGGCCTTCATGGCTTCCTTGTGGCGCACGCCGAAGCGGTGCTCCTCGTCGATGATCAGCAGGCCCAGGTTCTTGAACTGCGTGGACTCCGACAGCAGCTTGTGCGTGCCCACGACGATGTCCACCGAGCCGTCGGCAATGCCCTTGACGGCCGCCGTGATCTCCTTGCCCGAGCGAAAGCGCGAGACTTCGGCCACCTTGATCGGCCACTTGGAGAAGCGGTCCACCAGGGTCTGGTAATGCTGCTCGGCCAGCAGCGTGGTGGGCGCGAGAAAGGCTACCTGCTTGCCGCCCGTGATGGCCACGAAGGCCGCGCGCAGCGCCACCTCGGTCTTGCCGAAGCCCACGTCGCCGCAGACCAGGCGGTCCATGGGCTGGGGGCTGATCATGTCCTGGATCACGGCGTGGATGGCAGCGCGCTGGTCCGCCGTTTCCTCGAAGCCGAAGTCGTTGGCGAACTGCTCGTAGTCCTGGGGCGAGTAGCGGAAGGCATGGCCCTGGCGTGCGGCGCGGCGCGCATAGATGTTCAGCAGCTCGGCTGCCGAGTCGCGCACCTGCTCGGCCGCCTTGCGCTTGGCTTTTTCCCACTGCGTGCCGCCGAGCTTGTGCAGCGGAGCGTCCTCGGGCGAGACGCCCGTGTAGCGGCTGATCAGCTGCAACTGGCTGACGGGCACGTAGAGCACGGCGTTGCCCGCGTACTCCAGGTGCAGGAACTCCTGCACGGCCGGCGTGCCGTCAGGGTTCTTCTGGCCCATGTCCATGTTGACCAGGCCCTGGTAGCGGCCGATGCCGTGGTCCGAATGCACCACGGGGTCGCCCACCTTGAGTTCGGACAGGTCCTTGATCAGCGCCTCCACATCGCTGACCTGCTCCTGGCGGCGGCGCCTGCGGCCCGTGGGGCTGGTGGCGAACAGCTCCGTCTCGGTGACGAAGTCCAGGCCTTCCTCCACCCAGGCGAAGCCGTTCATCAGGCCGGCCGTGGCAATGCCCACCTTCTCGCCCGCATCGCCCTGGAACTCGGCCAGCGAGTCGAAGACTGGCGGGTTCACGCCCGAGGCGCGGAAGAAGTCCAGCAGGCTTTCGCGCCGGCCATCGGACTCGGCCAGCAGCAGGATGCGGTGGGCGCTGGTGGCAATGTGCCTTTGCAGGCGCGCCAGCGGGTCTTCCGCGCCGCGCACCACGGACAGGTCCTCCAGCTTCTGGAAGATGGCGCTGTCTGCCACGTCCTCGGTGCCTGGGCGCAGCGCGAGCTGGGCGTGCTCCTTGGCGCGCGTGTAGAACTGATCGGCGGACAGGAACAGCACCTCGGGCGCCAGGGCCGGGCGCTCGGGGTCGCCCTGCACCAGGCGGAAGCGCTCCTTGGTGTCCTGCCAAAAGCGCTGGAAGGCCGGCTCCAGGTCGCCATGCATCACCACGGTGGCATCGGCGCCCAGGTAGTCGAACACGGTGGCCGTTTCGTCGAAGAACAGCGGCAGGTAGTACTCGATGCCGGCCGTGGCAATGCCTTGGCCCATGTCCTTGTAGATGCGGCTGCGCGTGGGATCGCCCTCCAGCAGCTCGCGCCAGCGGTGGCGGAACTTGGCGCGCGCGTCCTCGTCCATGGGGAACTCGCGGCCGGGCAGCAGGCGCACCTCGGGCACGGGGTAGAGGCTGCGCTGGGTGTCGGGGTCGAAGGTGCGGATGGAGTCGATCTCGTCGTCGAACAGATCCACGCGGTAGGGCTGCAGCGAGCCCATCGGGAACAGGTCGATCAGGCCGCCGCGCACCGCGTACTCGCCGTGGCTGACCACCTGGGAGACATGCTGGTAGCCGGCCAGCGTCAGCTGGGCCTTGAGTTTGGCTTCGTCCAGCTTCTGGCCGCTCTTGAACTCGAAGGTGTAGCCGGCCAGGAAGGAGGGCGGCGCCAGCCGGTACAGCGCCGTGGTGGCGGGCACCAGCACCACGTCGGCGCCATGCTCCTTGTCGCGCTGGTTGATGCGCCACAGCGTGGCCAGGCGCTCGCTGATCAGGTCCTGGTGGGGAGAGAAGCTGTCGTAGGGCAGGGTCTCCCAGTCGGGGAACAGCGCGCAGCGCAGGCCCGGGGCGAAGAAGGCCATCTCGTCGATCAGCCGCTGGGCATCCGAGGCGTCGGCCGTGACGATGGCCGTCACCCTGCCTGCAGCCTTCTCGCGCTCGCCCAGGCGGGCCAGCAGCAGGGCATCGGCGCTGCCCACGGGGCGGGGCAGGGTGAAGCGTTTTCCGGGAGTGAGCTTGGGCAGTTCCATGGTGCTTGGACGTGGGCGCCGCAGCGCCTGGGCGAAGTAACGACAAAACCCCTCGGCACGCGCAGAGGGGTATCGAACCATTTTAGCCAGCACGCATGGCGGCCATGCAGGCATGCCCGCATGTCCATGGTGGCGCATGGCCGTCACTACAATGCGCCACCATGACAGATCTGCTTGCGGCGGCTGCGCCCGCGTCCCTGGAGCCGGCCCGCCTGTGGGCCTTGATCCCCTGCGCGGGCACGGGCTCGCGCGCCATCGCACCCGATGCGCCTGCGCCTGAACTGCCCAAGCAATACCACCTGGTGGCCGGTGCGCCCATGGTGGCGCACACGCTGGCCGCCTTTGCGGGCACAGCGCGCGTGCACCACACCCTGGTGGTGATCGCGCCTGGCGACGACTTCTGGCGCCAGGGCCTGCCGGGCCCGTCGCCCACGCGCTATTCCACGGCGGCCTGCGGCGGCGCCACGCGGGCCGAATCCGTGACCAACGGCCTGAAGGAGCTGCTGGCGCGCGGTGCGAGCGCGCATGACTGGGTGCTGGTGCACGACGCCGCGCGCTGCCTGGTGACGCCCGAACTGATCGATGCCCTGATCGACGCCTGCGAGCACGATGCCGTGGGCGGCCTTCTGGCGCACAAGCTGCCCGACACGCTCAAGACAGCCGTGACCGGGCCTGGCGGCGTGCGCGTGGCGGGCACGGTGGACCGCAGCGACAAATGGCTGGCGCAGACGCCGCAGATGTTTCGCATCGCGCCGCTGCTCGACGCCCTGGAGCACGCGGGATCGGCCGTGACCGACGAGGCCAGCGCCATGGAGGCCATGGGCCAGCGCCCGCGCCTGGTGCCCGGCGGCGCGCAGAACTTCAAGGTCACCTATCCCGACGACTTTGCGCTGGCTGCCGCCGTGCTGTCGCAGCGCGCGCATGGCGCGACGCTGGAACGCTACCGGGGCAAGCGCGACCAGCCGCAGGCGTCGGGCAATCCGTTTTTCTGAACCTGGAATGTTTCACATGAATTTTCGTATTGGCGAGGGCTGGGACGTGCATGCCCTGGTGCCCGGGCGCAAGCTGATCCTGGGCGGCATCGAGGTGCCGCATGAACTGGGGCTGCTGGGCCACTCCGATGCCGACGTGCTGCTGCACGCCATCACCGACGCGCTGCTGGGCGGCGCGGCGCTGGGCGACATCGGCCGGCATTTCCCCGACACCGATCCCGAATTCCGCGGCGCCGATTCGCTGGTGCTGCTGGTGGAGGCGGCGCGCCGCGTGCGCGCCACGGGCCTGGAGATTGGCAACATCGACAGCACCATCATTGCCCAGGCCCCCAAGCTGGCGCCGCACATTCCTGCCATGCGCGAGCGCATCGCCACGGCGCTGGGGCTGGCGCTGGACCAAGTCAACGTCAAGGCCAAGACGGCCGAGAAGCTCGGGCCCGTGGGCCAGCAACAGGCCATGGAGGCGCGCGCTGCCGCCTTGCTGTTCCGCGCCTGACCAGCGGGGTGCCATCCCCATGCAAAAGGCCCCGGCGATCGGTCAACGATCGCCGGGGCCTTTGTATTTGCCGAACGTATCTGCCGAACGCGCGCTGCGTGCTCAGTCTTCTCCGTCCAGGGCGCCGTCCTGCGCACGCGGAGGCAGCTGGCGCTTGATCTGCGGGCGCTGCAGACGCTGCTCGGGCTCGGCACCCTTGGCCACTCCCGAGGCACGCTGCAACTGCACATGGGCGACCAGCCCGCCCGTGGAGGAGTTGGACAGCGCAAACACGCCGCCCATGCGCTGCACCGTTTTGTCCACGATGGACAGGCCCAGGCCCGCGCCCGCTGCGGCCGTGCGCGCGGAGTCGCCACGGAAGAAGGGCTGGGTCAGGCTGGCCAGCTGCTCGGGCGGCACGCCACGGCCATGGTCGCGGATGCGAATCACGACCCAGCTTTCGCGCTCCGATGCCGTCACGTCCACGTGGGTGGTTTCGGTCTCGGGCGTCTTGCCGTAGCGGCGTGCGTTCTCGAACAGGTTGGAGATCACGCGCGCCAGTTCCACCTCGTCGGCCAGTACATAGACGCCTTCGGGCACGGCCATGCTGATCTGCAGCTCGCGGTGGTCCTGCACCGCATAGACGCAGGAAGACACCACGGCATGCAGGTTGACGGGGTTGAGGGTCACATGGTCGGGGCGGGCGTAGTCCAGGAATTTGTCGATGGTGGCGTCCAGCTGCACGATGTCGGCCACCATGTGCTCGCGCGCCACGTCGTCCACCACGCTCATCTCGGTCTCCAGCCGCAGGCGGGCCAGTGGCGTGCGCAGGTCGTGGGAGATGCCAGCCAGCATCACCGCGCGGTCCTGCTCCAGCTGGGCGAGTTTCTGCGCCATGCGGTTGAAGCCGATGTTGACCTCGCGGATCTCGCTGGTGACGGCTTCCTCGTCCAGCTGGCTGGCGTCAAAGTCGCCATCTCGCACGCGGTTGGCCGCATAGCTCAACTGCTTGAGCGGCCGGTTGATCAGGCGCGCTATGGCTGCCGCCCCCGCCAGGGACAGCAGGCCGGCCGTGATCAGCCAGATCAGCCAGGTGCGCCCGCTGGCCGGCGTGAAGCGCGAGCGGTCCATCAGCAGCCAGGTGCGGTCGCCATTGATGGTGAAGCCCACCCACAGCCCCGGTTCGCCATTGACGCTGCGCGCCACGATGGTGCCGTAGCCCAGGCGGCGTGTGAGCTCCTCGGTCAGGCGCTTGCCCAGCGTGCTCTGGTCCAGCAGCTCGAAGCTGTCGCCAGGCTCGCGCGGCAGAATGCGCACGCCTTCCTGGTCGGCCATGGTCTTGATCAGCGATACACGGTTGATGGCATCCGAATGCACCAGGGCCGCGCGGCTGAGGTTGACCAGCGAGGCGATCTGCTGGGCGGTGTGCAGCGTGCGCGGCTCGAATTCGAAGGCACGCAGCGTCTGCAGCCACGCCAGGATGCTGCCCACCAGCAGCAGGGCCAGCAGGCAGAAGGTGCGCCAGAAAAGATTGAGTCCCAGCGGAGAGCGCGCAGTCATGCGCCGCTCGTAGTCGAGGGGCGCAGGGCTGGTGGCGTCGTGGGGCGGGACGGTGAAGGAACTCATGGAATGCGGTTCGTCATTCTAGGGGCCGGCTGCGAGATTACGCCTGTGCCGGCCAGCCTGCGTTACCGGTTGTCTCGGTCGACAGAGTGAGGTTTTGGCGCTGCGCATTGTCAACGGCACATAAAACGTTACGGCCCCAACCCAGGGACGCCGAGCAAGAGCCGCCTCGCGGCGAGGGCGTCGTCCCCCTCCCGCGGAGCGAGAGAGGGGGAAGGCGCGCAGCGCCTCAGGGGGTGATGCATTTCAGTTCGCGCCGTCCGGTACGAACACGTAGCCCACACCCCAGACCGTCTGGATATAGCGCGGTGCGGCGGCATCTTCCTCGATCAGCTTGCGCAGGCGCGAGACCTGCACGTCCAGGCTGCGGTCGAAGGGCTCGAACTCGCGGCCGCGCGCCAGCAGGGCCAGCTTCTCGCGCGACAGCGGCTGGCGCGGGTGGCGCACCAGGGCCTTGAGCATGGCGAATTCGCCCGTGGTCAGCGGCAGTTCCTCGCCGTTCTTTTGCAGCACGCGCGTGCCCAGGTCGAAGGTGAAGGGGCCGAAGCTCACCACCTCGTTGTCGCCGGAGGGCGCGCCCGGCGCTTCCTGCGGCGGGCGGCGGCGCAGCACGGCATGGATGCGCGCCAGCAGCTCGCGCGGGTTGAAGGGCTTGCCCAGGTAGTCGTCGGCGCCCACTTCCAGGCCCACGATGCGGTCCACGTCCTCGCCCTTGGCGGTCAGCATGATGATGGGCGTGCGGTCATTGGCCGAGCGCAGGCGGCGGCAGATGGACAGGCCATCCTCGCCGGGCATCATCAGGTCAAGCACGATCAGGTCCACGGTCTCGCGCAGCAGGATGCGGTTCAGCGCCTTGCCATCTTCGGCAATCATGATCTCGAAGCCTTCCTGCGTCAGGTAGCGGCGCAGCAGGTCGCGGATGCGCGCATCGTCATCCACCACCAGGATCTTGTCGGTGCGGTTGGTCGTAGTGGCCATGTTCATCCTCGGTCGGTCATTTGTAACAGCCGCCATTGTTACCAGCTTGCGCTGAAAAGTCTGGTCAAAACCCCGAACTTTTGCCGTGTGTTACAGATGTTGCGTTTAAATTTAGAACGGAAAATGTGTCTTTAGAATATTTAACTATGGGTTCATCGCGTTGATGCATTTATCGTTGCAATAATGTTGTGAATGACGGGGCGAATAGGCCTGAACGGCTCCATACCTGTCACCATCTGGCGGCATGCCGTAGCGAAAGGGCGGCATGCAGTTGTATCCCTGAACTACCTTTCATTTCAAAGGGTGAACGCATGAGCAAGCTTTCCAAACAGCTGTCCCGCCCCTGGGTCAAGTCCGTGGTCGCGGCCACTGCGCTGGCCTGTGCCAGCGGTGCCTGGGCGCAGAACGCCGCCTCGGCGCAGGCACAGCCGGCCAATGTGGTGCAGTTGTCTGCAGAAGGCTCGGTGGATGTGGTGCAGGACCTGCTGACCGCCACCTTGTCGGCCACGCGCGAAGGGCGCGATGCGGCCACGGTCCAGTCCCAACTGCAGAAAGTGGTCGAGGCCGCCATGGCAGTGACCAAGCGCAGCGCCCAGTCGGGCCAGATGGATGTGAGCACCGGCAGCTTCGGCATCTATCCGCGCTATGGCAAGGACAACAAGGTGGAAGGCTGGCAGGGCCGCGCCGAGATTCTTCTGCAGGGCCGCGACTTCGCGCGCATCACGCAGACGGCGGCCCAGGTACAGGACATGACGCTGTCGCAAGTGGGCTTCGGCCTGTCGCGCGAGGCCCGTGAAAAGGTCGAGGGCGAGGCCCAGGCCAAGGCCATCGAACAGTTCAAGCAGCGCGCCTCCACGCTGTCCAAGAGCTTCGGCTTTGCCAACTACAGCCTGCGCGAGGTCAACGTGAGCAGCAGCGATACCTCGGTGCCCATGCCGCGTCCGCGCATGATGGCCATGTCCGCCAAGGCTGCCGGCGCGGAAATGGATGCCGTGTCCGTGGAAGCGGGCAAGGCGCAGGTGATGGTCCATGTTTCGGGTTCGGTGCAGATGTACTGACCGGGTGACCCATCCATGAAAAAAGGAGCGCCGTGGCGCTCCTTTTTTGGCAGTGGTCCTGTCTGGCCGCGATTACTGCGCAGCCCAGCCGCCATCCATGTTCCAGGCCACGCCGCGCACGTTGGCGGCAGCGGGCGAGCAGAAGAACACAGCCAGCTCGCCAAGCTCCTCGGGCGTGGTGAACTGCATCGAGGGTTCCTTTTCGCCCAGCAGCAGCTTCTTGGCCTCTTCGTTGCTGATGCCGTGCTGCTCGGCCTTGGCGTCCACCTGCTTTTGCACCAGCGGCGTCAGCACCCAGCCGGGGCAGATGGCGTTACAGGTGATGCCGGAGGTGGCGTTCTCCAGGGCCGTGACCTTGGTCAGACCGACAATGCCGTGCTTGGCCGCCACATAGGCGGACTTCTGCGCCGAGCCCACCAGGCCGTGCACCGAAGCCACGTTGATGATGCGGCCCCAGCCCTTGCCGCCATCGGCCGCCTGCATCATGGGCAGGACCAGGCGCGAGGTGTGGAAGGCGCTGGACAGGTTGATGGCGATGATGGAATCCCAGCGCTCTGGCGGGAAGTCTTCCACGCGTGCCACGTGCTGGATGCCGGCATTGTTCACGAGGATGTCGATCTGGCCGAAGTTGCGCACGCTGTACTGGACCATGTCCTCGATGTCTGCCACGCGGCTCATGTCGGCACCGTGGTAGGCGACCTGGGCGCCGGCGGCCTGGCCTGCGGCCAGCACTTCGGCCCGCGGGCCGTCCACATCGCCGAAACCATTGAGCACGATATTGGCGCCCTGGCGGGCCAGCGCCTTCGCGATCCCGAGGCCGATTCCGCTGGTCGAACCGGTCACGAGGGCGGTCTTGCCTTTCAACATAGAGAGTCTCCGAATGAATGTACGATGCAACACAGCCATTATCGGCGCCGGCTCCGCGAATGCGTTTCCATGAATCATCCTACGCTGAACTACGTATCCTGCCCGGCAGTTGCCGGGCGTGCCTCACCCTGGAGCCGTACTGCCAGCCCGGCTGCTCAAGATAATGCGTCGCACCGCATGGCCTATTGGGAATGGAATCGCACCGGCGATCCGAACCATCCCCATGTCGTGGTCTGCGTGCACGGCCTGTCGCGCCAGGGGCGTGACTTCGACGTGCTGGCCGAGCGGCTCAGCGAACGCGCCCGCGTGATCTGCCCCGACGTGGTCGGGCGTGGCGAAAGCGACTGGCTGCAGGATCCGGCCGCCTACCAGGTGCCTCTTTACGCAGCCGACATGCTGGCCTTGCTGGCCCAGGTGCATGCGCAGGCGCCTGTCGAACAATTGGATTGGGTGGGCACCAGCATGGGCGGGCTGATCGGCATGGCGCTTGCGGGCCAGCCGGGCCTGCCATTGCCGGTGCCCATCCGCAGGCTGGTGCTCAACGATGTGGGGCCTGTCATCGAGTGGTCTGCCCTGGAGCGCATAGGGCAGTACCTGGGCAAGGGCGTGCATTTTGAAAATCTTGAACAGGCAGCCCATGCGCTGCTCTTGATTTCCGAAGGCTTCGGCCCACATAGCGAAGGGCAATGGTTGCGATTGACGCGACCTATGATGCGCCCGGCCGCCGATGGCGGCCTTGTCTTGCATTACGACCCGCAGATTGCAGTGCCCATGCAGCAGATGACGCCCGAGATGGCCCAGGCCGGCGAAGCGCTGCTGTGGCAGTTGTATGACCAGATCAAGGCACGCGTCTTGCTAGTTCGTGGTGCGCAGTCCGATCTGCTGACTGCGGCCACGGCGCAGGCCATGGCGCAGCGCGGCCCGAAGGCGCATTGCGTGGAATTTGAAGGGGTGGGGCATGCGCCCACCTTCGTCGCAGCAGGGCAGGTGGCCTTGCTGTGCCGGTTCTTATGGGGAGAAGAGCGCTTGCCAAGCACCATGAATCTTGCCGAGCAGGCCAGGGAGAGTGACGAATGAAGACCGCCAGCAGCGAGGCCGCCGTGCAGGCGCCTTCGCCCGCCGCAGCCGCGCAGGGCCAGGTGCCGGCGGTGCTGCCGCACCTGATCACGGCCACGTCGCAGACCCTGCCCGAACAGGTCAACGCGCTGGCCCGCGCGCGCAGCTTTGCCGAGCCGCTGATCGCCACCGAGACCATGGAGTCCGGCGAGAACACGATGGCCCATGCCGATGCGGTGGCCGCCATCCTCAAGACCATCGGTGGTTCCGAAACGATGCAGGCGGCGATCTATCTGGTGCATGCCAGCGTGCACCTGAATCGCCCGCAGGAAGTGATCGCCAAGGCCTTTGGCGAGAACTTCGCCACCCTGGCCGTGGAAACCAACAAGCTCATGCGCGTGCAGCAGCAGGCGCGCGGTGCCGAGCTGGGCGGCCAGTATCTGGACGATGAGGCCACGCAGACCGAGAACGTGCGCAAGATGCTGCTGGGCTTCTCGCGCGATCTGCGTGTCGTGCTGCTGCGGCTGGCCTCGCGCCTGCAGACGTTGCGCTACTACGCGGCCAGCAAGCGCCCGGTCTCTCCCGGCATTGCGCGCGAGGCGCTGACGGTGTTCGCGCCGCTGGCCAACCGCCTGGGCATCTGGCAGATCAAGTGGGAGCTGGAGGATCTGTCCCTGCGCTTCCTGGAGCCCGAGACCTACCGCGAAGTGGCCCGCCTGCTCGATGAAAAGCGCGTGGAGCGCGAAGCCTACATGGAGCAGATGCGGGCACGGCTGGAGGCCGACCTGCGCGCGCACAGCATCAGCGCAACGGTGCAGGGCCGGCCCAAGCACATCTACAGCATCGTCAAGAAGATGCGCGGCAAGTCGCTGAACTTCGACCAGGTCTTCGACATCCGCGCCATGCGTGTCGTCGTGCCCACGATCAAGGACTGCTACGCCACCCTGTCCTGGGTGCATGAGCAGTTCACGCCCATCGAGGCGGAATTCGACGACTACATCGCCAAGCCCAAGCCCAACGGCTACCAGTCGCTGCACACCGTGGTGCGCGACGAGACGGGCCGTGCCATCGAGATCCAGATCCGCACCCAGGCCATGCACGACCATGCCGAGCACGGCGTGGCGGCCCACTGGGCCTACAAGGAGGCGGGCACCAAGGGCTATGCGGGCGTCACCGCCAGCAGCGAGTACGACGCCAAGATCGCCGTGCTGCGCCAGCTGCTGGCCTGGGGCAGCGACCTGGCGGGCGCACACCATCGCGGCCTGTTCGAGGACCGCATCTACGTGCTCACGCCCGACGCGGCCGTCATCGAACTGCCGCAGGGCGCAACGCCCGTGGACTTTGCCTACTCGGTGCACACCAGCCTGGGCCACCGCTGCCGTGGCGCGCGCGTGGATGGCGCCATGGTGCCGCTGAACACACCGCTGCAAAACGGCCAGACCGTGGAGATCACCACGGTCAAGGAAGGCCGCCCCTCGCGCGACTGGCTCAACGCCGACCTGGGCTACCTGACCAGCAACCGTGCCAAGGCCAAGGTGCGTGCCTGGTTCAATGCCCAGGCCACGCACGAGACCGTGGCGCGCGGCCGCGAGGCGGTCGAGAAACTGCTGCAGCGCGAGGGCAAGACGGCCGTCAAGCTGGAGGAGCTGGCCGTTCAGCTCGGCTTCAAATCGGCCGATGCCTTGTTCGAAGTCGTCGGCAAGGATGAATACTCGCTGCGCAACATCGAGACCGTGCTGCGACCGGCCGAGGCGGAGGAAGAAGTCGAGGAATTCTCCCCGGTGCGCAAGGCGCGCGGCACGGACTCGCCCAAGGGCGGCGTGCTGGTCGTTGGCGTGGACTCGCTGATGACCCAGCTGGCCAAGTGCTGCAAGCCTGCGCCGCCGGACGACATCCGGGGCTTCGTCACGCGCGGCAAGGGCGTGAGCGTGCACCGCTCCGACTGCTCCAACTTCCGCGAGATGGCGGCGCGCAATTCCGAGCGCGTGATCGATGTGGCCTGGGGTCAGCCCAAGGCGGCCACCGTGGCCTCGGCCGTCTACCCGGTCGATGTGTCCGTGGAGGCGGCGGACCGGCAGGGCCTGCTGCGCGATATCTCGGAAGTCTTTGCGCGCGAAAAGACCAATGTCATTGGCGTGCAGACCCAGTCCGTCAAGGGAACGGCCTGGATGACCTTCACCGTGGAGGTGGCCGATTCGGGTCGCCTGAGCAAGGTGCTGGGCATCGTGGCCGCCGTGGCGGGCGTGCGTTCGGCGCGGCGGCGTTGAGCATGTTCAGGCATTTTTGCCTGGACGCTGAAAAAGCCGTGCTAGAATCGCTTTCTCGAACAAACACAGGCGCGTAGCTCAGCTGGTTAGAGCACCACCTTGACATGGTGGGGGTCGTTGGTTCGAGTCCAATCGCGCCTACCAATTTTCCATTGCCAGATGGAATGCAAAAAGCCTTCTGATCACTCAGAAGGCTTTTTTGTTTGTGCGTTCTCCCTGTGGTCTTGCCTTGGCCTGTCTTGTGATCGAACATGCATCACTTTGGGAGACATGGATGATCAAGACAGTTTCGCCCGAGGCGGCCGCGTCGGCCTGCGTATTGATCAACCAGCGCATTGCCGAGCTGGGCGGCTGGCGCGGCGAGGTGCTGGCGCATGTGCGCCGGCTCATCGTGCAAGCGCTTCCGGACGTGGCGGAAGAGTGGAAATGGTCGGTGCCGGTCTGGTAGTGCAGCGGCATTCTGTGCACGGGCGAGGCCTACCAATCGGCCGTGAAGCTCACCTTTCCCAAAGGCGCATCGCTGGCCGACCCGCAGCACCTGTTCAACGCCAGCCTTGAAGGCAAGGTGCGCCGTGCCATCGATATCCGCGAGGGCGAGGAGATCGATGCGCAAGCGTTCAAGGACTTGGTGCGCGAGGCAGCCGCCCTCAACGAGGCGGCAGCCAGGAAGAGGTCGCCGAAAGGATGAAGGTCCGCGCTCAGGTGCCGATGCCGGCCTGTGCCTGCAGGTAATCGTTTTGCAGCAGGTACATGCGGATGGCGTTGCGGTACTGGCCGTTGGCGAAGAACTCGTCGATCAGCACGCCTTCCTGCACGAAGCCTATGCGCGCGTAGATGTGGATGGCCTTCTCGTTCTCCTGGTCCACATGGAGAAAGATCTTGTGCAGGTTGAGCGTCTTGAAGCCATAGTCCAGCGCCAGCCGCGTTGCCTGGGCTGCGATGCCCTGGCCTTGCTGCTCGGGGGCGATGATGATCTGGAACTCGGCGCGCCGGTGGATCAGGTCGATCTCCACCAGCTCGACGAGACCGGCGCGATCGCCCTGGTGCTCGACGATGAAGCGGCGCTCGGTCTGGTCGTGCACGTGGGCGTCGTAGAGCGCGGAAAGCTCGTCGAAGGTCTCGTAAGGCTCCTCGAACCAGTAGCGCATGATGGCGGCATTGTTGTTGAGCAGATGCACGGAGCGCAGATCTTCGCGCTCCAGGGGTCTCAGGCGGATGCTGTGATTCATGCGCTCATTGTGCGAGAGCCGCGGTATCCGGCTGCAGGCCACGGATTACCAGCCGGTAGATCAGATCGGCCGCCGTGTCGTAGTCGTCGGCGGTCAGTTCCGACCGGCCCAGCAGCAGCGCGAACTGGGCCTGCTGGTCGGCATAGGCCTGGGTCACGGACCAGAGGATGAACATCAGGTGGGTGAAATCCACGCGGGCAATCTTGCCCTGCGCCACCCAGCGCTCGAAGGCCTGCACGTCTGCTGCCAGCGCCGGGCCCACCTGGCTCGCTATGGCCTGCCCGAAGCGGGGCGCACCGGCCATCACTTCGCGCGTGAAGACACGGGAGCCATGGGGCCGTTCGCGCGAGGACTGCAGCTTGGCCCGGATGTAGATGCGCAAGGCCTCCGCAGGGTCGTCGCCCCGCAGCAGGTCGGACATGCCGGCGAGCCACTGCGTCAGCACGTCGCCCAGCACGCGCAGGTACAGCTCCTCCTTGCTGGCGAAGTAGTACAGCAGGTTGTGGCGGCTCAGACCGGCGTCGTGCGCGATCAGTTCCAGCGATGCGCCTTCGAGGCCGTATTGCGCAAAGTGAAGCTCGGCCGTCTGCAGGATGTTCAGTTCCTTGCGCAGCCGTGCGGCCGTGGGTTTGCGCGTGGCCGATCGCGCCAGGGAAGGGGGCGCATTGTCAGAAAGGGTTGCCATTGCGCAGATGGTAAGTCGGGATAAGTGGCGCCATTTTGGTGCGATTGTCTGGCATCTTTCTTGCTGACGACTTTCTGGGTGATTTTACTGATTGGTAAATTTTTTCACCCGCGTAAATTCCGTTCCACCCCCAGTGCGCCCGACAAGAGGCGTCACTTACACATGCGAGGACCACGATGAAACCTCCGAAGACTGTGTTGTTGGATCCGGGGCCGTTCAGGAGTCCTTCCTGCGGCCCGCCTTGCGTTGTCCGAGATGGCTCGGCGTGCACCTGCATGCCGCGGCCCTTTTCACGCCCTCAATCCTGACTCTGGAGGATGCACCATGGATAGCCCCGCGCAACGCGCCTGCGGCATTGCCGCCGGCCGACTGAACCTGGCCGATTACGCGGCCAATTTCTCCGACGCCCATCCCGCGCTGAACCGTTCCCAGGCCTTGATCGAGGCCGAGCGCTGCTACTACTGCTATGACGCGCCCTGCACCACGGCCTGCCCCACCAGCATCGATGTGCCGGCCTTCATTGCCCGCATTGCCCAGGACAACGTCCGTGGCGCGGCGCGCGAGATCCTGACGGCCAACCCGCTGGGCGGCATGTGCTCCCGCGTCTGTCCCACGGAGCAGCTGTGCGAGCAGGCCTGCGTGCGCAACACCCAGGAAGACAAGCCGGTCGAAATTGGTGCACTGCAACGCTATGCGACCGATGCCTTCATGGCCTCCGGTGGTGCACCGCTGTTCCAGCGTGCCGCCGCCACGGGCCGCAAGGTGGCTGTGGTCGGGGCAGGGCCTGCCGGCCTGACCTGCGCCCATCAGCTGGCGCTGCAGGGCCATGAGGTGGTGCTGTTCGATGCCCGGCCCAAACTGGGCGGGCTCAATGAATACGGCCTGGCCAGCTACAAGACCCCGGGCGATTTTGCGCAGAAGGAAATCGACTGGCTGCTGTCCGTGGGCGGTATCACGCCGCGCAACAACCAGCGGCTGGGGCGAGATTTCACGCTGGATTCGCTGCTGGCAGAGCATGACGCCGTATTCCTCGGCCTGGGCCTGGCGGGCGTCAATGCGCTGGGCACGGCCGAGCCGCAGGCCGAAGGCTTGCGCAATGCGGTGGACTTCATTGCCGACATCCGCCAGGCGGCCGACAAATCCACGGTGCCGGTGGGCCGGCGCGTGGTGGTGATCGGCGGCGGCATGACGGCGGTGGATGCATCCGTGCAGGCCAGGCTGCTGGGCGCCGACGAGGTCACCATGTTCTACCGCCGGGGCAAGGATGCGCTGTCCGCCTCCTGGGTGGAGCAGGAATGGGCACAGACCCATGGCGTCAACCTGCGGCTGTGGGCCGCGCCCCAGGAGATCCTGGTGCAGGACGGCAAGGTCTGCGGCGTGCGCATGGCCAGCACCCGCATGGAGGGCGACAGGCTGCAGGTGACGCAGGAGGTGTTCGACGTGCCGGCCGACATGGTGCTCAAGGCCATTGGCCAGACCTATGTCGCCACGCCGGCGGGCGCGGCCATTGCCCTGCGTGACGGCCGCATCGACACCGACGACGAAGGCCGCACCAGCGTGCCGCGCGTGTGGGCCGGCGGCGACTGCCGCGCCGGCGGCCAGGACCTGACCGTGCAGGCGGTGGAGCACGGCAAGGTCGCCGCGCGGGCCATGCACCAGGCGCTGACCAGCGCCGTGGCGGCCGGGGTTTGAGCGGCTGTGCCCGCGCTTTTCAAGGAGCATCGACATGGCAGACATCAGCAGCCGCTTTCTGGGCATTTCCAGCCCCAATCCGTTCTGGCTGGCCTCGGCACCGCCCACGGACAAGGAGATCAACGTCACCCGCGCATTCGAGGCCGGCTGGGGCGGCGTGGTGTGGAAGACGCTGGGCGAGGACCCGCATGTGGTCAACGTGAACGGGCCGCGCTACTCCACCCTCATGGCGCAGGACCGGCGCGTGATGGGCCTGAACAACATCGAGCTGATCACCGACCGGCCGCTGCGCACCAACCTGGAGGAGATGACCCGCGTGAAGAAGGCCTGGCCTGACCGCGCGCTGATCGCCTCGCTGATGGTGCCCTGCGTGGAGGAAAGCTGGAAGCGCATCCTGCCCATGGTGGAGGACACCGGCGCCGACGGGCTGGAGCTGAACTTCGGCTGCCCGCACGGCATGAGCGAGCGCGGCATGGGCGCGGCCGTGGGCCAGGTGCCCGAGTACATCCAGATGGTCACGCAGTGGTGCAAGCAGTACAGCCGGCTGCCCGTGATCGTGAAGCTCACGCCCAACATCACCGACGTGCGCTTTCCCGCGCGTGCGGCCAAGGCCGGCGGCGCGGATGCGGTGTCCCTGATCAACACCATCAACTCGCTGATGGGCGTGAATCTGGACACCCTGGTCATGCACCCCAGCACCGACGGCCAGGGCTCGCACGGCGGCTACTGCGGCCCGGCCGTGAAACCCATCGCCCAGAACATGGTGGCCGAGATCGCGCGCGATCCGCAGACGGCGGGCCTGCCCATATCGGGGATCGGGGGCATCACCACCTGGAAGGACGCGGCCGAATACATTGCGCTGGGATGCGGCAATGTCCAGGTGTGCACGGCGGCCATGGTCTACGGCTTTCGCATCGTGCAGGACATGTGCGACGGGCTGTCCAACTACATGGACGCGCACGGCTTTGCGCGCATCGAGGACTTCCAGGGCCGGGCCGTGCCCACGGTCAGGGACTGGAAGGACCTCAACCTCAACCACATCGAAAAGGCCGTCATCAACCAGGACAGCTGCATCCAGTGCGGGCGCTGCCACGTGGCCTGCGAGGACACCTCCCACCAGGCCATCACCTTCAGCAAGGAGGGCGGTGTGCGCCGGTTCGAGGTGGATGACACCGAATGCGTGGGCTGCAACCTGTGCGTGTCCATCTGCCCCGTGCCCGAGTGCATCACCATGCGCAGCCTGCAGCCGGGCGAGGTGGACCCCCGCACCGGCCAGACGGTCACCGGGGAGTATGCGAACTGGACCACGCATCCGAACAACCCCATGCGCCAGGCCGTGACGGCGCAGGGCTAGAGGGGGCATTGCGGCAGGTCGGCGCACGGCCCGCATCCGGGCCGACCTGGCACGAAATGCGCTTGATGGAAAAGGTCAGACCCTGGATCAGCAATGGATTGGTGATTTCTCTCTTCGAGAAGGAGCTTCGCAATGTCGCATGCCCCGCATTCCGGTGAGTCCGCAGGCAGCCTGTGGAACCACGATCTCGCACCCACGCTGCCTAGCCAGCGAACCTGGACCTGGTACCACTTCGCCGCCTTGTGGATAGGCATGGTGATGTGCATTCCGGCGTACACGCTGGCCGCCAGCATGATCACGAACGGAATGTCGTGGTCGCAGGCGGTGATGACGGTGTTCCTGGGCAATCTCATCGTGCTGATTCCCATGCTGCTCATCGGCCATGCCGGGGCCAGGTACGGCATTCCTTTCGCTGTGCTGGCCCGAGCCTCATTCGGCACCCACGGGGCCAAGCTGCCCGCCCTGCTGCGCGCCCTGGTGGCCTGTGGCTGGTACGGCATCCAGACCTGGTTCGGCGGCATGATGATCTACACCCTGCTGGGCGTGCTGCTGGGCCATCCGCTGGAAGGCGAGAAGATCGCGGGCCTGGGCATCAATGTGGGGCAGCTGGTGTGCTTTCTGGTGTTCTGGGCGATCCAGTTCTACTTCGTGGTGCATGGCATCGAGTCCATCCGCAAGCTGGAGACCTGGACTGCGCCGCTCAAGATCCTGATCTGCTTCGTGCTGCTGGGATGGGTCTACCAGAAGGCCGGCGGCTTCGGTCCCATCATGGAGCAGCCTTCGCAGTACGCGCCGGGCGGCTCCAAGGCGGGCCAGTTCATGTCGGTGTTCTGGCCGTCGCTGACGGCCATGGTGGGCTTCTGGGCCACGCTGGCGCTGAACATTCCGGACTTCACGCGCTTTGCCAAGTCGCAGAAGGACCAGGTCGTGGGCCAGGCCATCGGCCTGCCCGTGCCCATGGGGCTGCTGGCCATGCTGGCGGTGGTGGTGACATCGGGCACCGTGGTGATCTACGGCAAGGCCCTGTGGGACCCCGTGGATGTCGCCAGCCGCATGACGGGGGCGGCCGTGCTGATCGCGCTGATCGTGCTGCTGATCGACACCGTGAGCGTGAACCTGGCGGCCAACCTGGTGGGGCCGGCCTATGACTTCTCCGCCCTGGCGCCCAAGAAGATCAGCTACCGCGTGGGCGGCTACATGACGGTGGCCATTGCCATCGTGATGATGCCCTGGAAGATCCTGGAATCGACCGAGGGCTACATCTTCACCTGGCTGATCGGCTACTCGGCCCTGCTGGGGCCGATCGCGGGCATTCTGATGGTGGACTACTTCCTGGTGCGCAAAAAGCAGCTGGTGGTGGAAGACCTGTACAGGGAAGAGGGCGCCTACCGCTACTCCAACGGCTGGAACTGGGTGGCCGTGGCGGCCTTCGCCCTGGGCGTGGCGCCCAACCTGCCCGGCTTCCTGCACGCGGCGTTCCCCGCTGCATTCCCGAACGTGGGTGATTTCTTCAAGCATGCCTATGACTACGCATGGTTCATCGGCCTGTTCATTGCCGGCGTGGTCTACCGCATCGGCATGGCAGGCCAGGTGACCAAGGGTGCTCCCGCGCTGAGCAAGGCATAGGCCGGACCAACCAACAGGAGGCATGAAGCTATGGGTCAATCACAGGGTTCGGTATGGGTGCGTGGCGGCACGGTGGTGAATGCAGACCGGCAGGAGAAGGCCGATGTGCTGTGTGTCGATGGGGCGATTGCGGCCGTGGGGCCGGATGTGGCGGCCCTGGTGCCGGGCGGGGCGCAGGTGATCGATGCCTCGGGGCAGTTCGTCATGCCCGGCGGCATCGATCCGCACACCCACATGCAACTGCCCTTCATGGGCACGGTCACGGCCGATGACTTCTACACCGGCACGGCGGCGGCGCTGGCCGGTGGCACCACCAGCATCATCGACTTCGTCATTCCCGATCCGCAGGAGCCGCTGCTGGACGCCTACCGCAAATGGCGCGGCTGGGCCGAGAAGGCTGCGGCCGACTACTCCTTCCACGTGGCCGTCACCTGGTGGAGCGACAGCGTCCATGCCGACATGGGCACGCTGGTGCGCGAGGAGGGCATCAACAGCTTCAAGCACTTCATGGCCTACAAGAACGCCATCATGTGCGACGACGAAACCCTGGTGAACAGCTTCAAGCGCGCGCTGGAGCTGGGCGCCATGCCCACGGTGCATGCCGAAAACGGCGAGCTGGTCTACCTGCTGCAGCAGGAAGTGGCCAAGATGGGCATCACCGGGCCCGAGGGCCATCCGCTGGCCCGCCCGCCCATGGTGGAGGCCGAGGCGGCCAACCGCGCCATCGCCATCGCCGGCGTGCTGGGCGTGCCCATCTACGTGGTGCACGTCAGCTGCACCGAGGCGGCGCAGGCCATTGCCGCTGCCCGTGCGCGCGGCCAGCGTGTGTATGGCGAGGTGCTGGCCGGCCATCTGGTGATCGACGAAAGCGTGTACCGCGACCCCGACTTCGCCAAGGCCGCCGCCCACGTGATGAGCCCGCCCTTTCGCGCCAAGGGCCACCAGGAGGCTTTGTGGCAGGGCCTGCAGTCGGGCCAGCTGCACACCACGGCCACCGACCATTGCACCTTCTGCGCCGCGCAGAAAGCCATGGGCCGGGACAACTTCGCCAAGATCCCCAACGGCACCGGCGGCGTGGAAGAGCGCCTGGCCGTGATCTGGGATGCGGGCGTGAACACCGGCCGGCTGACGCCCAGCGAATTCGTGGCCATCACCTCGGCCAACACCGCCCGGCTGTTCAACATCTATCCGCGCAAGGGCCTGGTCGGCGTGGGGGCCGATGCCGATCTGGTCGTCTGGGACCCTGCCGCCACGCACACCCTGTCGGTCAAGACCCAGCATTCCAAGGGTGACTACAACATCTTCGAGGGCCGCACCGTGCAGGGCATGCCCAGCCACACCATCAGCCAGGGCGTGGTGGCCTATGCGAAGGGCGATCTGCGCGCCGAGATGGGCAAGGGGCGCTATATCAAGCGCCCGGCCTTCGGCCCCAACTTCGACGCGGTGCAGCGCCGCGCCGCCACGCTGCAGCCCACGGCCGTGGCGCGCTGAAGCCCGCATGACAAGGAGACCGCAATGGATACAGATACCCAAGTGAAGCAGGACATCGCGCAGCTGCGCGTCAACGGAAGCCGGTTGTGGGATTCACTCATGGAGCTGGCGCAGATCGGCGCCACGCCCAAGGGCGGCGTCTGCCGCCTGACGCTGACCGACCTGGACCGCCAAGGCCGTGATCTGGTGACCCGCTGGGCGCGCGAGGCGGGCATGACGGTGACCATCGACAAGATCGGCAACGGCTTCATGCGCCGGCCCGGGCGCGACAACAGCCTGCCGCCCATCATGACGGGCAGCCACATCGACACCCAGCCCACGGGCGGCAAGTTCGACGGCAACTACGGCGTGCTGGCGGGGCTGGAGGTGGTGCGCACGCTCAACGACCACGGCATCGAGACCGAAGCGCCCATCGAGGTGGCCTTCTGGACGAACGAGGAAGGCTCGCGCTTCGTGCCGGTGATGATGGGCTCGGGCGTGTTCGCCAAGGCCTTCACGCTGGAGCATGCCTATGCGGCCACCGACTCCGAAGGCAAGACCGTCAAGGGCGAGCTCGAGCGCATCGGCTATGTGGGCAGCCAGGAACCGGGCGACCACCCGATCGGCGCCTACTTCGAGTCCCACATCGAGCAGGGCCCGGTGCTGGAGGACAACGCCAGGACCATTGGCGTGGTCACCGGCGTGCTGGGCATCCGCTGGTATGACTGCGTGGTCACAGGCATGGAAGCCCATGCCGGCCCCACGCCCATGGCCCTGCGCAAGGATGCGCTGCAGGCGGCCGCGCAGCTCATGCAGGAAGTGGTGGCCTGCGCCCACCGCCATCCGCCCCATGGGCGCGGCACCGTGGGCATGGTGCAGGTCCATCCCAACAGCCGCAACGTGATTCCGGGGCAGGTCAAATTCAGCATCGACCTGCGCAACGCCACCGATGCCGACTGCGAAGCCATGGACGCCGACATCCGCGCCGTGGCCGACCGCATCAGCCGGGAGACGGGCCTGCCCATAGCGATCAACCTGGTGTCCAGCTACCCCGCCCAACCCTTCCATGCCGACTGCGTGGATGCGGTGGCGCGCGCCGCCAAGGCCCTGGGCTACTCGCACATGCCCGTCGTCTCGGGCGCCGGGCATGATGCGGTCTACATGGCGCGGCTGGCACCGGCCGGCATGGTGTTCATTCCCTGCAAGGACGGCATCAGCCACAACGAGATCGAGGACGCCACGCCGGCCGACATCACCGCAGGCTGCAATGTGCTGATGCACGCCATGCTGGAACGCGCCAGGGTGCTGTGATCGGAAAAACTGCGCAACTTGCCCGGAAGCCCTGTTTTGCACTGCTATACTTGCGGCTTCAACAAACGACAGGCGCGTAGCTCAGCTGGTTAGAGCACCACCTTGACATGGTGGGGGTCGTTGGTTCGAGTCCAATCGCGCCTACCAAACAAAGCAGTCTCACCAGGGGCTGCAGAAAATCCCGCTTCAAGCGGGATTTTTTTTGCCCGGACGGCGGCAAGGCAGCCATTCGCTCTGCCGCATGCGTTGATCACCATCAGGGTTACTGCTGCGCCAGGTGCTGTTTACGCTGCCTAGAATCTGTTGCAGTGCAATAGATCAATTGCCCGTACAAGCACGTACACGAGGAGAAGCATTGCAATGCAAGAGACGACAACATCCGCCGCCCCCAGCGCCCAGCGCGTGATCAAGAAATACCCCAACCGCCGTCTCTACGACACCAACACGTCCTCCTACATCACGCTGACGGAAGTCAAGCAGCTGGTGATGAGCAACGAGCCCGTGGTGGTCAAGGACGCCAAGAGCGGCGAAGACCTCACGCGCAGCATCCTGCTGCAGATCATTCTGGAAGAAGAGGCCGGCGGCGCGCCCATGTTCTCCGAGACCGTGCTGGCCAACATCATCCGTTTCTACGGCCATGCCATGCAGGGCTACATGGGCTCCTACCTGGAAAAGAACGTGCAGATGTTCACCGACTTCCAGAACAAGCTGGCCGAGCAGGCCCAGGGCACCTCGCCCGAGGCCTGGAGCCAGTTCATGCGCATGCAGCCGCCCGCCATGCAGAACATGATGAGCAGCTACATGGAGCAGTCGCAGAACATGTTCACCCAGATGCAGGACCAGATGCAAAAGCAGACCGAGCAGATGCTGGGTGCGCTCGGGATCAAGCGCAATAGCTGAGCTTGCAGGGATAAGTTCAGGGGCGGTTTACCAAGTTCTCGCAGAACTGGGACAATATCGCCCCTATGACCCCCACGAGCGACGCAACAACCATGACAACCCCTGCCGGCGCGGCCGCTCCGCGCGTGGGCTTCGTGTCCCTCGGGTGCCCAAAGGCACTCACGGACTCCGAACTCATCCTTACCCAGCTCAGCGCCGAGGGCTACCAGACCTCCAAGACCTTCGAGGGCGCTGACCTGGTGATCGTCAACACCTGCGGCTTCATCGATGACGCCGTGCGCGAGAGCCTGGACACCATTGGCGAGGCGCTGGCCGAGAACGGCAAGGTCATCGTCACGGGCTGCCTGGGTGCCAAGGCGGGCAAGGATGGCGGCAACCTGATCCAGGAAGTGCATCCCAGCGTGCTGGCCGTGACCGGTCCGCACGCCACGCAGGAGGTGATGAATGCCGTCCACACCCATCTGCCCAAGCCGCACGATCCCTTCATCGACCTGGTGCCGGGCGCCTTTGGCGAGGCGGGCATCAAGCTCACGCCCAGGCACTACGCCTACCTGAAGATTTCCGAGGGCTGCAACCACCGCTGCACCTTCTGCATCATTCCCTCCATGCGCGGCGATCTGGTTTCGCGTCCGGTGGGCGATGTGCTCAAGGAGGCGCGTGCGCTGTTCGAGGGCGGCGTCAAGGAACTGCTGGTGATCAGCCAGGACACCTCGGCCTATGGCGTGGACGTGAAGTACCGCACGGGCTTCTGGGACGGCAAGCCGGTGAAGACGCGTATGCTCGAACTGGTGCAGACGCTGGCCGAGATCGCCGAGCCCTATGGCGCCTGGGTGCGCCTGCACTATGTCTACCCGTACCCCAGCGTGGACGAGATCATTCCGTTCATGGCCACGGGCCGCGTGCTGCCCTATCTGGACGTGCCCTTCCAGCACAGCCATCCCGATGTCTTGAAGCGCATGAAGCGCCCCGCCAACGGCGAGAGGAACCTGGAGCGCCTGCAGCGCTGGCGCGAGATCTGCCCGGACCTGGTGATCCGCTCCACCTTCATCGCGGGATTCCCCGGCGAGACCGAACAGGAGTTCGAGCACCTGCTGCAGTTCCTGCGCGAGGCGCAGATAGACCGCGCGGGCTGCTTTGCCTACAGCCCGGTCGAAGGCGCTGCCGCCAACGAGATTCCCGGCATGCTGCCCCTGGAGGTGCGTGAGGAGCGCCGCGCGCGCTTCATGGCCGTGGCCGAAGAGGTTTCCACTGCGCGCCTGCAAAAGCGCGTGGGCCAGACCATGCAGGTGCTGGTGGACAAGTCCGTGGGCCTGGGCAAGAAGGGTGGCGTGGGCCGCAGCTATGCCGATGCGCCCGAGATCGACGGCCTGGTGCACCTGCTGCCGCCCGAGAAGGCCAGCAAGACCTACAAGGTGGGTGACTTCGTCAAGGCGCGCATCGTGGGCACGCAGGGCCACGACCTGGTGGGCCAGCCTGTGTAAGGCCTGCATTCGCATCCCTGAAAAGCGGGCAAGGTTTTCCTTGCCCGCTTTTTTTGTCCTTGATGGTCCAAGGCCTGATTTTGATCAAGGCGTTCAGGTCGCTTCGCTGAAATGCTGTACCTACTTTGACGCAAAGAAAGGATGGCGCGAATGAACAGGACCATGAAGGCCGCCGTGGTGCGGGAGTTTGGCAAGCCGCTCACCATCGAGGAAGTCCCGGTGCCCAGGCCCGATCCCGGCCATGTGCTGGTGAAGATCGAGGCCTGCGGCGTCTGCCATACCGACCTGCATGCGGCGCAGGGCGACTGGCCCGTCAAGCCCAATCCGCCTTTCATCCCAGGCCATGAAGGCGTGGGCTATGTGGCCGCCGTGGGCGCGGGCGTCACCCATGTGAAGGAGGGCGACCGCGTCGGCATTCCCTGGCTGTACACGGCCTGCGGCCATTGCGAGCATTGCCTGGGCGGCTGGGAGACGCTGTGCGAGCAGCAAAAGAACACCGGCTACTCCGTCAACGGCGGCTTTGCGCAGTACGCGCTGGCCGATGCCAACTTCGTGGGCCTGCTGCCCGGCAGCGTGGACCTGATCGAGATCGCACCCGTGCTGTGCGCGGGCGTCACCGTCTACAAGGGCCTGAAGGTCACGGACACCAAGCCCGGCAACTGGGTGGTGATCTCGGGCATCGGCGGCCTGGGCCACATGGCCGTGCAGTACGCCAAGGCCATGGGCCTGAACGTGGCGGCGGTGGATGTGGATGACGACAAGCTGGCGCTGGCCAGGCGCCTGGGCGCCCAGGTCACGGTCAATGCCATGACCACGGACCCTGCGGCCTACCTGAAAAAGGAGATCGGCGGCGCACACGGCGCCCTGGTGACGGCGGTATCGCCCAAGGCCTTCGAGCAGGCGCTGGGCATGGTGCGGCGCGGCGGCACGGTGTCGCTCAACGGCCTGCCGCCAGGCAGCTTTCCGCTGCCCATCTTCAACATGGTGCTCAGCGGCGTGACGGTGCGCGGCTCCATCGTGGGCACGCGGCTGGACCTGCAGGAGTCGCTGGACTTCGCGGCCATGGGCAAGGTCAAGGCCACCGTGTCCACAGACCGGCTGGAGAACATCAACGACATCTTTGCGCGCATGCACGAAGGCAAGATCGAAGGGCGCGTGGTGCTGGACCTGAACGCCTGACGCCTTGCCCACTCCAAAAAAAACAGGCTTCCCTCGGGAAGCCTGTTTTGCATGGCGCACGCCTTACACCATGCGGCGGATGGGGCGCTTCTTCCAGACCAGCTTGTAGTAGGCGGTCTGCAGGCACAGCGTCAGGGTGTAGGACAGCGGAAGCGCCATCCAGATCCCCATCAGCCCGAAGCCGCGGCTCAGCCACCAGGCCATGGGCAGCTCCAGCACGGCGAGCACCGTGATGGTGATGGCCGTGGGAATGACCACATCGCCGCTGGCACGCATGATGGACGACAGGGCGATGAAGCAGCCCAGCAGCAGGCCGCTCCACAGCACGATGTACAGCAGCTCGATGGCCAGCACCAGCACCTGCTCGTCGGTGATGAACATGCCCAGCAGCGGCCGTGCGAACAGGCTGCCGATCAGGGCCAGGGCGGCGCCCAATGCCAGGTTCATGCGGATGGCCGTGGCCGTGATGGCTCCCAGGCGCTCGCTGCGGCCCGCGCCGATGGCCTGGGCTCCGAGGATGGAGGCCGTGATGGCGACCGAGATCACGGGGAACTGCGCAAACGAGTTGATCTGGTTGACCGCGCCATAGGCGGCCGTGGCGCTGGAGCCGAAGCCGTTGACCAGCGACACGACGACCAGCCCGGCCATGGACGAGGCAATCATCTGCACGCCCGTGGGAATGCCCACGCGCAGGATGCTCTTGAGCAGGGTCCGGTCAATGCGCATGGCTTTCCACAGCGCGGCATTGGGCGCCAGCGGGCTGCCGATGCGGCGCAGCCGCCAGCCCAGCCAGGCCAGCGCCAGGGTGAAGCCCAGGATCATGGATACACCTGCGCTGGCCACGCCCAGGCGCGGCAGGCCGGCCCAGCCCGCGATCAGCGCCGGGGTGCAGGCCAGGCCCGTGCCCGTGGAGATCAGCAGCGCCAGCATGGGCGAGACCGTATCGCCCACACCGCGCAGCAGCGAGGTGGCCAGCAGGAACACGAACAGCCCCGGCATGCCCAGCAGAACGATGCGCGAGTACAGCGTGGCCTGCTCCATGATGTCGGGCGGCGTGCCCAGCAACCGCATCAGCGGCTCGGTGAACAGCCCGCCGAACAGGGCCACGATGGCGCCAAACAGAAGTCCTATGCACATGGCCGTGCCCGCAATCGCGCGCAGCTTGTCATGCATGCGCGCGCCGTAGGCCTGGCCGATCAGCACCGAGGAGCCCGCGCCCAGGCCGATCACGAAGGCGATGAAGAGGAACATCACCGGAAAGAAGGCCGCGACGGCGGCCAGCGCCTGCACGCCCAGCATCTGGCCGATGAAGACGCTGTTGATGGTGCCCGACAGCGATTGCAGGATGTTGGCCAGCACCATGGGGCCCAGGAACACCAGAAAGGTGCGCCACAACGGCTGGCTGCCGGCAATGGGCGGCCCGCCGGGGCTGGATGCGGCAGGCGCGGCGGCCTGGGGCAGGGGTTCGGTTGGTTTCGTCATGTTGTGTCTGGTAATGCGACGAGAAAAGCAGAGAGTTCGGGCCGGTTCAGGTCTTCAGTCCTGGGCTGGCGCCGCAGGTGAGCCCGCCCACACGGGGCCGCCCAGTTGCTGCAGGTAGCTTCGCACATCCTCGGGCCAGGCGGCGGTGTGCCGTGCAAAGGCTTCGGCCTGGCGTGCAAACAGGGCGCGGCTGGCGTCCTCGAAATGGGGCAGGTCGCCCGCCATCTCGCTCATGAAGCGGTAGACGGCTTCGGTGGCGGCGCGCACGGCATCCTGTGCGGCGTGCTTGCCGCGCGCCTCCTCGATCAGCCTGCGCAGTGCGCCGGAGGCGCCGCCGGGCTGGCGGTTGAGCCATTCCCAATGGCGCGGCAGCAAGGTCACCTCGCGCGCCACCACGCCCAGCTTGGGGCGGCCCACGCTGCGCGGGGCGGCGGCTTCGGCGGGGGCAGGCGCTGAGGCCAACTCGCTGCGCCAGTCCAGGTCCAGCCGCATGCCGCTGTGGTCGTCGAACACCCACAGCGGCGGCGCGGATCCGCTGCCGTGGGCCTGTTGCTCATGGCTTTGCAGGAACTGCAGGATAGCCGGCCTGCCGGCCTGCAGCAGCCGGCTGTGGCCCTGGAAGATGGTGTAGCTGGGGGCGGGCTCGGCGGCCGCTGCGCTGGATTTGGTAGTCATGCGGCGTATATTAGCCGGGTAAAATTCGCAAGTCAATTAAATCCGGGTAAATATCTGCATGAATACTGCGCGCCCAAAAGAAAAAGCCCCTGGCAGAGGCTGCCAGGGGCTTCGCAGAGGGAACTGCAAGCGTTGTTTAGACGCGCTTGCGGTACTCGCCCGTGCGGGTGTCGATTTCGATCTTGTCGCCCTGGCTCACGAACAGGGGCACGGGCACTTCGAAGCCGGTGGCAATCTTGGCAGGCTTGAGTACCTTGCCCGATGTGTCGCCCTTGACGGCGGGCTCGGTCCAGGTGATTTCGCGTTCCACGGAAGTGGGCAGTTCGCAGGAGATGGCCTTGCCGTCGTAGAACACGACTTCGGCTTCCATGCCGTCTTCCAGGTAGTTGATGGCGTCACCCATGTTGGTGGCTTCCACTTCGTACTGGTTGAAGTCGGCATCCATCCACACGTACATCGGATCGGCGAAGTAGGAGTAGGTGCACTCCTTCTTGTCCAGGATCACGTTGTCGATCTTGTCGTCGGCCTTGAAGACGACTTCGGTGCCCATGTTGCCCAGCAGGGACTTGAGCTTCATGCGGACGGTGGCGGCGCCGCGGCCACCGCGAGCGTATTCGGTCTTCAGGACGATCATCGGGTCCTTGCCGTGCATGATCACGTTGCCGGCGCGGATTTCTTGAGCGATTTTCATAGCTTGCTTGGCTGAGGTTGAGCCGCTCAACAGGGCAGGCAAGCGAAGTCGCTGGGACGGTGCGCCTGCCGCAGTTCCGCGGCGGGTGCAACCCTGGTTGGTCGATGGCGGCCGGCTGGCGGTCGCCCGCAGCGGCGCCTCCAGGGAGGCAAAACGTGCATTCTAGCTTTTTTCGGTCACGAAAGCTTGTAGCTGCTCAATCAATGGGGTCTGTTGCAGCAGCCGCAAGCGTGCCGCCTGCACGCATTCCTGCCATTGCTTCAGCAACGCAGGCGTGATTGCGGGCAGGGTGCTTGCCGGTGCCATGCCGTTCCAGGCATGGTGGAAGGCGCGCAGGCTGGCGGGTGCCTGCAGCCAGTCAAGAAAGGCGTCGAGCTTGTCGTGATGGGCGTCGTCGTGCTGGGGATAGATGTGCCAGACCAGCGGCTGGCCCGCCCACAGCGCGCGTACCAGCGAATCCTCGCCACGCACCAGGTTCAGGTCGCAGGCCCAGAGCATTTCATCGAACTGAGGTTGGGGGCAGGGCTGCAGCGCATGCCGGGTCACCGCGCCTTGTTCCGTGGCGGGCACGCTGGCCATGGCCTGTTGCACGGCGGCGGCTGCGCGCCCCGGGGTCACCAGCAAATGCGTGGCCTGCGGTGCAGGGGGTGCTGCATGCAGTTGGGCCAGCCATTGAGGCAGGGCAGGAGGTTCGTAGCAGAACAGCGAGATGGCGCAATCGCCGGAGCCTATGCCTTGGCGTGTGCGCCAGGCCTGCCGGCCCTCGGAAGCAAAAGCTGCCTGGCGCGCGGCCAGTTCCGGCTCGCGCAGCAGGCCGCCTGTGGCGGCCGTGAAGCCCGGGTAGAAGAACCAGCGCGTCAACCCCGCAGCCGGCCCCGACATCAGCGGCGAGGGCAGGCGGTGGCAGCGCTCCACATAGTCCTCTGCCGACAGGTATTCGAGGTTGATCCACAGCGGTGCCCGGCGCGCGATGGCCGCCAGAAAGGGCGGCGGGATCTCGCAGCCGAAGGCCTCGATGACCACATCGCCCACGGTCTGCGGGACATCCTGCGCCTGCGTGGGCCAGCCGTGCACGCTGAGTCCGGCCGGGTGGGGCGGGGGAGCCATCCAGGCCAGGGCGCTGGCGTCGTCCATCCACAGCCGCACGCGCTGGCCGCGTGAGGCCAGGTCGGCCGCCGCGCGCCAGCACACGCCGATGTCGCCAAAGTTGTCTATGACCTGGCAGAAGATGTCCCAGGTCCGTGCAACGGCCTGCTCTGGCAGAGGGGCCGGGGGGATGGGGTTGAAGGCAAGCATGGGGATCAGGGTTCGCACAGGTGTTCGACCAGCAACTGCGCCACGGGCGGCAGTGCCTCTTGCGAGCGCACGCACAGCATCAGCTGGCGCTCGGCCCAGGGCTCGTCCAGCGCAATGCAGCGCAGCGGCAGGGCGCCCAGGTACAGGCGTGCGCTGCCTTCGGGCAGGATGCCGACGCCCAGGCCCGAGGCCACCATCAGGCACAGCGCGTCATAGCCCGTGACCTTCATGCGCAGCCGGGGCTGCAGGCCCAGGTCGGCCGCGGCGCGCGTGATCTGGTGGTTGAGCGCGCTGCCCGCGTGCATGCCCACCAGGTCATGGTCCAGCACCTGGGCCAGCCGCAGCGAGCGCCGCCGTACCAGCGCATGGCCCTGGGGCACGATGACGATGAGGCGGTCGCGCCGGTACGGGCGCAGGCGGATCTTCTCTCCATAGCTGCCCTGGTTGAGGATGCCGATGTCGGCCTCGTTGTCCGCCACGGCGCGCGCGATGTCGCTGCTCACCCGCTCCTGCAGGCGCACGTCCACATGCGGGTGCTGGTCCAGGAAGCGCTGCAGCTGCGAGGGCAGAAACTGCGTGATGGCCGAGATGTTGGCCATCACGCGCACATGGCCGCGCAGGCCGCTGCCGTACTCGCGCATCTGCTCGCCGATGCCGTCCAGGTCGTTGAGCACGCCACGCGCCATGTTCAGCAGCGCATAGGCGGCGGCCGTGGGCACGCTGCCCCGGTTGCTGCGGGTGAACAGCTCCACCTGCAGCTGGCTCTCCAGCTCGGCCAGCCGCCGGCTGGCGGCCGAGGGGGCGATGTGTTCACGTGCGGCGGCGCGGGCGATGGCGCTTTCCTCCATCACGGCCACGAACAGGCGCAGCGAAATCGGGTCGAGTTTCATGGGGTGGCGATTATCTCCCGGCCCCGCCCGGCTGGGTTCTGCCATGCCGGTTTGCGATGGCAGCGTCGCGCTTGAGCGTTTTGCAGCCGGCGCGGACGGCGGCAAGATCGGCGCCGCGGCAATGCCATCGGAGGCTGGCCGCAGGAGACAAAGAGGAAGCGCTAACCCATGACACAACAGACAAGGCTGGTTCCCACCCCCGGCGCACTCAACGGTGTGCGCGTGGTCGAGATGGGGCAATTGATCGCAGGGCCGTTCTGCGGCAAGACGCTGGGCGAGTTCGGCGCCGACGTGGTCAAGATCGAGGCGCCGGGCGCGGGCGATCCGCTGCGCAACTGGCGCCTGATCAAGAACGGCACCTCGGTCTGGTGGCAGGTGCAGTCGCGCAACAAGCGCTCGGTGGCGCTGGACCTGCGCCAGCAGGAGGGCCAGGACATCGCCCGGCGCCTGATCGCCGAGGCCGATGTGCTGGTCGAGAACTTCCGCCCCGGCACGCTGGAAGGCTGGGGCATGTCGCCCGAAGAGCTCCATGCGCTCAACCCCGGCCTGGTCATCCTGCGCATCTCGGGCTACGGCCAGACCGGCCCCTACCGCGACCTGCCGGGCTTTGGCGTGATCGGCGAAGCCATGGGCGGCCTGCGCCACCTGACGGCCGAGCCGGGCCGCGTGCCGGTGCGCGTGGGCGTGTCCATTGGCGACACGCTGGCCGCGCTGCATGGCGTGATCGGCGTGATGATGGCCCTGTACCACCGCAAGGTGAACGGCGGTGCCGGCCAGGTCATCGACGTGGCCCTGCACGAGGCCGTCTTCAACGTCATGGAAAGCCTGCTGCCCGAATACAGCGCCTTTGGTGCCGTGCGCGAGGCGGCGGGCAGTGCGCTGCCGGGCATTGCGCCGTCCAACGCCTATCCCTGCCAGGACGGGTGGGTGCTGGTGGCCGGCAATGGCGACTCCATCTTCAAGCGCCTGATGGCCACCATCGGCCGCCAGGACCTGGCCGACGATCCGCAGCTGGCCGACAACGCGGGCCGCGTGGCGCGCATTGCCGAGATCGACGCCGTCATCGGCGGCTGGACGCGCTCGCAGAGCGTGCAGGCCGTGATGGACCAATTGGCCGCCGCGCGCGTGCCGGCCGGCAAGGTCTACACGGCCAAGGACATTGCCGAGGACCCGCACTACCGCGCCCGCGACATGATCCTCAGCCAGCACACGCGCGACGGCGACGACATCGAGGTGCCGGGCATCGTGCCCAAGCTCTCGCTCACGCCGGGCACGGTGCGCACCAGCGCCCCCCATGTGGGCGACGACACCGATGCCGTGCTGGCCGAGGCCGGCCTCACGGCCCAACAGATTGCGCTGCTGCGCAGCAAGGGAGTGATCCAATGAATGCCGTCCACCCCACGGATGTCTGGCAGGGCGCGGGCCGCCGCGTTTTCTTCAACGAGGTCGGCACGCGCGACGGGCTGCAGATGGAGCAGGCCTTTGTCCCCACCGAGGACAAGATCGCCCTGGTCAATGCGCTGTCGCAGGCAGGGCTGTCCAAGATCGAGGTCACGGCCTTTGTCTCGCCCACGGCCATTCCCGCGCTGCGCGATGGCGAGATCGTCATGCGTGAGATAGAACGCCGGCCCGGCACCGTCTATACGGCCCTGGTGCCCAATGCCCGCGGCGCCGAGCGCGCCATCGAGGCGCGCACGGACGAGCTCAACCTCGTCATGTCGGTCAGCGAGACGCATAACCTGTGCAACCTGCGCATGCAGCGCAGCCAGTCGTTCGCGGCGCTGGCCCAGGTCGTGGCCACGGCGCAGCAGGCGGGCGTGCCCGTCAACGTCTCACTGTCGTGCTGCTTTGGTTGCCCCATGGAGGGCGATGTGCCGCAGCAGGAAGTCTTCGACTGGGTGCAGCGCTTTGCCGACCTGGGCGTGCAGGGCATCACGCTGTGCGATACCACGGGCATGGCCTTCCCGACCCAGGTGCGTGACATGGTGGCCGCCTTCCGGCAGCGCTGGCCGCAGCTGGGACTGACCCTGCACTTCCACAACACACGCGGCATGGCCCTGGGCAATGTGCTGGCCTCCATCGAGGCGGGCGGCGACCGCTTCGATGCCTCCATCGGCGGCCTGGGCGGCTGCCCCTACGCGCCCGGCGCATCGGGCAATGCCTGCACCGAGGACATCGTCCACGCGCTTGAGCTCATGGGCTACGACACCGGCGTGGACCTGGCGCAGATCGTCGCGGCCGCGCGCAGCCTTCCCGCGCTGATCGGCCATGACACGGCCAGCCAGATCGCCAAGGCCGGCGCGCGGCTGGACCTGCACCAGCCGCCAGCCGACTTTGCAGCCATCCGCGAACGGGCTTTGGCCAAGGGCTGAGGCCGGCGCGCATTCTCATTCACAAGAACCGAGCAAACCAAGGAGACAAAGATGAAGAAGATTCAACGCAGACAGATCGCAGCCGTGGCCATGGCCATCGCAGGGCTGGGCCTGGGCGGCACAGCCGCGCTGGCCCAGGGCGGCTACCCCGCCAAGACCATCACCATGATCGTGCCGGCCGCAGCCGGCGGCACTACCGACCTGGCGGCGCGCATGGCGGCCCAGGCGCTGGCGCCGGTGATCGGCCAGTCGGTGGTGGTGGACAACAAGGGCGGCGGCAACGGCTCCATCGCAGCCAGCCTGGTCAAGCGTGCCGAGGCCGATGGCTACACCCTGCTCATGCAGTACTCGGGCTACCACGTCATCTCGCCCCACCTGACCAAGGCCCGCAATTGGGAGCAGGGCGACTTCCAGCCCGTGGCCAATGTGCTGTCGGCGCCGCAGATCATCGTGGTGCGGTCCGAGCTGCCCGTGAAGACGCTGGCCGAACTCGTGGCCTATGCCAAGGCCAACCCCGGCAAGCTGAACTACGCCTCGTCGGGCAATGGCTCGCTGCAGCACGTGACGGGCGCCATGCTGGAGCAGCAGGCCGGCATCAAGATGGTCCACGTCCCCTACAAGGGCACCGGCCCCGCGCTGCAGGACCTGCTGGGCGGCCAGGTGGACCTGACCTTCGGCACGGCGCCGCCCTTCATGCCCCACGTGCAAAGCGGCAAGCTGCGCGTGCTGGCCGTCACCGGCACGCAGCGCCTGCCCAGCCTGCCTGATGCGCCCACCACGGCCGAGGCCGGCTATGCGGGCGTCAACGCCACCTCCTGGTTTGCCGTGTTTGCGCCCGCCGCCACGCCCAAGCCCGTGATCGACAAGCTCACGGCCGACCTCAAGAAGGTGGTGGAGAACCCGGCCTTCAAGCAAAAGGCGCAGGAGCAGGGCGCCACGGCGGACTACATGAACCCGCAGCAGCTGGGCGCCATGGTCAAGACCGAGTGGTCCAACTGGGCCCAGGTGGTCAAGTCCTCGAAGATCGAGGCCGAGTAAGAGCCCGGGGGCCCGCAGGCCCGCTGCGGCGGGCCCGGGCAGCGGCCACAATAGGCGCATGTCCGAATCCCATTCCGATGAACTGCTGGCCCAGGTGGCAGCGCTGCCGGGCCTGCCCGGCGTCTACCGCTATTTCGACGCGGCAGGCACGCTGCTGTACGTGGGCAAGGCCATCAACCTCAAGCGCCGCGTCTCCAGCTACTTCACCAAGAACCATGGCGGCACGCGCATAGGCCACATGGTGGGCAAGATCGCCCGCATGGAGACCACGGTGGTGCGCTCCGAGGCCGAGGCCCTGCTGCTCGAAAACAACCTCATCAAGACGCAGCACCCCAAGTACAACATCCTGTTTAGGGACGACAAGAGCTATCCCTACCTGAAGATCACCGGCGTGGCCGCGCGCGACGGCCAGGCTGGCGAGCCTGCCCACCAGCGCTTCGCGCGCATGGCCTACTACCGTGGTGCCGTGGACAAGCGCCACCGCTACTTCGGTCCCTATCCGAACGCCTGGGCCGTCAAGGAAAGCATCCAGCTGCTGCAAAAGGTCTTCCGGCTGCGCACCTGCGAGGACACGGTCTTTGCCAACCGCTCGCGCCCCTGCCTGCTCTACCAGATCAAGCGCTGCAGCGGCCCTTGCGTGGATCTGATCTCGCCCGAAGCCTATGCGCTGGATGTGCGCAATGCCGAGGCCATGCTGCGCGGCGAAACCCAGGAACTGCTGCGCCAGCTCGAGGCCCGCATGATGGAGCACGCCGGGCGCATGGAATACGAGCAGGCCGCCGAGGTACGCAACCAGATGACGGCGCTGTCGCGCGTGCTGCACCAGCAGGTCATAGAAACCGCCGACGACCGCGACGTGGACATCCTCGCCGTGAAGGTGCAGGGCGGCCGCGCCTGCGTGAACCTGGCCATGGTGCGCGGCGGCCGCCACCTGGGCGACCGGCCGTACTTTCCCGCCAATCTGGGCGATGCCGCCTCGGTCTACGCCGGCGAGGAAGAGGCCAATCTTGCCGAATCCGCGCGCCCGGTCGAGGACATCGTGCTGGAGGCCTTCATCGCCCAGCACTACACCGGCGTGGCCGTGCCGCCCGTGCTCATCGTCAGCCATCCGGTGGACAAGAAGCTGCTGGCCCTGCTGAGCGAGCAAGGCGGCGTGCGCATCACCGCCGTGCAGCAGCCGCGCGAGCAGCGGCGCATCTGGCTGGAGATGGCGCAAAAGAACGCCGACATCCAGATGGCCCGCCTGCTGGCCGAAGAAGGCTCGCAGCAGGCGCGCACGCGCGCGCTGGTCGAGGCGCTGGACCTGGCCTGCGAGAACCTGGACGAGCTCACCATCGAATGCTTCGACATCTCGCACACGGCGGGCGAGGCCACGCAGGCCTCCTGCGTGGTCTTCCATCACCACAAGATGCAAAGCAGCGAATACCGGCGCTTCAACATCGAAGGCATCACGGGCGGCGACGACTATGCCGCCATGCGCCAGGTGCTGACGCGCCGCTACAGCCGCGTGGCCGAGGCGCAAAGAGAGGCGGGCGGTGCCGAGCTCACCGGCAAGCAGCCGCAACTGCCGGACCTGGTGCTGGTCGACGGTGGCAAGGGCCAAGTCAGCATGGCGCGCGAAGTCTTCGAGCAGCTGGGCCTCGATGTCTCGCGCATCGTGGGCGTGGAAAAGGGCGAGGGGCGCAAGGTCGGCCTGGAAGAGCTGGTCTTTGCCGACGGGCGCGAGAAGATCTACCTGGGCTACGACTCGGCCGCGCTGATGCTGGTGGCCCAGATCCGCGACGAGGCCCACCGCTTCGCCATCACCGGCATGCGCGCGGCGCGTGCCAAGGTGCGCGTGGGCGGCGGCAAGCTCGAGGAGATTCCGGGCGTCGGCCCCAAGAAGCGAGCGCGCCTGCTGCAGCGCTTTGGCGGCGTGCGCGGCGTGTCCGAAGCCACCGTCGAGGACCTGTGCAGCGTGGACGGCATCTCGGCCGCGCTGGCTGAAGATATCTACCGTGCATTGCATTGAAATGACCGTCCCGCAGGCTGCACCGCGGGCCTTGAAACAGAACCTCAAACACCAAGGTACGTGACACAATGGCGGCCATGTTTCTTACAATCCCCACCTTGATGACCTGTACGCGGATCGTCGCGATTCCGCTGATCGTCGGGGTGTTCTACGCGCCGTTCGATGCGGCGACCCGCAACCTGGTCGCCACGGTCATGTTCATCGTCTTCGCGGCCACCGACTGGCTCGACGGCTACCTGGCGCGCAAGCTCAACCAGACATCGGCCTTCGGCGCCTTCCTCGACCCGGTGGCCGACAAGTTCCTGGTCTGCGCGTCGCTGCTGGTGCTGGTGCACCTGCAGCGCACCGATGTGTTCGTGGCCCTGATCATCATCGGCCGCGAGATCGCCATCTCGGCCCTGCGCGAGTGGATGGCGCACCTGGGCGCGGGCAAGAGCGTGGCCGTCCACATGCTCGGCAAGCTCAAGACCACGGCGCAGATGGTGGCCATCCCCTTCCTGCTGTACGACGGCCGTTTGTTCGGCATGATCGACACCGGCGTCTGGGGCCAGGTGCTGATCTGGGTGGCGGCGGTGCTCACCGTCTGGTCGATGGTGTACTACCTGCAAAAAGCCCTGCCCGAGATCCGCGCGCGGGTCACGCACTGAGGGCCTTTCCGGCCGTTCCCGGGATCCTGCGCCAGACACGTCGAACTGTCTGGCGTTGCTATTTTTTTGGAAGCATTTGAATCAGGCACGGCAGCCGCTGCGGCGTCGTGGATGCGAAGCGGTGAGGCGCATTGCAGCACTGGCAAGGCCTGCAGCGGACAAGTCCATTGTCAACCCTTGTCAATTCGTGAAGCCGCTAGCCTGCGCAGGGCGCAAAAAACCGGCCGCAAAGCCAAAGCTGGCGCCAAAACCGCATAGAATCGTCCCCTGTCGCTGCGATGCGTAGCGTGCATTGACACCTGGAAGGTCGATGGCTTTAATTCACCGATGTCTGCCCCGAGGCAGGCGTCGAACGGCAAGCCAGATTCCGTATCCGTCGCGCCGGGTTTCTGGCCGAGCCAAGTTGGTGGCCGCAGAGACATCCCATTCACTTATTTCTCCAGAGGCATCTTGTGAATAAAACCGAACTGATTGAGCACATCGCTAACAACGCCGACATCTCCAAGGCTGCGGCTGCTCGTGCACTGGATTCCACGATTGAGGCTGTGAAGAAAACCCTCAAAAAGGGTGGTACAGTGTCGCTCGTTGGTTTTGGCACATTCGCCGTTGGTAAGCGCGCTGCTCGTACGGGCCGCAACCCCCGCACCGGCGAAACCATCAAGATCAAGGCCGCCAAGGTTCCAAAGTTCCGTCCGGGCAAGGCATTGAAAGATGCCCTGAACTGACACCAGTCAAGGTGGGGTGCTTAGCTCAGTTGGTAGAGCGGCGCCCTTACAAGGCGTAGGTCGGCGGTTCGACCCCGTCAGCACCCACCAAGAACAAAAGGCGAACGAAAGTTCGCCTTTTCTATTTCTGCCATTGAAAGACGACAGACCATGTTCGAATCCATCCGCAAGCATTCCAAGTTCGTGATGATCTTGTTGTTCTTGCTGATCATTCCCTCGTTCATCTTCGTGGGTGTGAACCAGAACTACTTCACAGAGTCCAGCGTCATCGTCGCACGTGTCGATGGTCATGAGATCAAGCAGGCCGACTGGGAGAACGCGCACCGCATGGAGAGCGATCGCCTGCGCGCCGAGAACCCCAACATCGACCCCAAGCTGCTGGACTCGCCGCAGGCGCGCTACGCCACGCTGGAGAAGATGGTGCGTGACCAGGTGCTGGCCGCTGCCGTGCAGAAGATGCATCTGGCAGCGTCCGATGCGCAACTGGTGCGCACGCTGCAGGAGATCCCCGCGATTGCCGCGCTCAAGAAGCCTGATGGCTCGATGGATGCCGAGGCCTATCGCGCCCTGGTCGGATCGCAGGGCCTGACGCCCGAAGGCTTCGAGGCCAACCTGCGCCGCGAGCTGTCCATGAACCAGGTGATGGGTGGCGTGACGGGTACGGCCTTTGCGACCGACACCCAGGTCAAGCAGGCCATCGATGCGCTGTACCAGCGCCGCGAAGTGCAGGTGGCCCGCTTTGAAGCCAGCGCCTACGCCAGCAAGGTCCAGCCCACCGAGGCAGACCTCAAGGCCTACTACGATGCCCACACCAGCCAGTTCCAGCAATCGGAGCAGGCCAAGGTGGAATACCTGCTGCTGGATGTTCCCAGCATCGAGGCCGGCATCACGCTGAGCGAAGACGATGTGCGTTCCTACTACAACCAGAACGCCGAGCGCCTGGCCGGCCCCGAAGAGCGCCGTGCCAGCCACATCCTGATCAATGCAAGCAAGGATGCGCCTGCTGCCGAGCAGGAAAAAGCCAAGGCCAAGGCCGAGGAACTGCTGGCCGAGCTGCGCAAGGACCCCAAGCGCTTCGCCGAACTGGCCAAGGCCAATTCGCAGGACGGTGGCTCGGCTGCATCGGGTGGCGATCTGGGCTACTTCGGCCGCGGTGCCATGGTCAAGCCCTTCGAAGACGCAGCCTTCGGCATGAAGGTGGGCGACATCAGCGACGTGGTGCACAGCGACTTCGGCTACCACATCATCTCGCTGGTGGACATCAAGAAGCCCAAGGCTCCGAGCTTCGAGCAGATGCGTCCCAAGCTGGAAGCTGAACTCAAGCAGCAGCAGGCCCAGCGCAAGTTCGCCGAACTGGCGGAAGGCTTCTCCAACGCGGTCTACGAGCAGTCGGACAGCCTGCAGCCCGTGGCCGAGAAGTTCAAGCTCACCGTGCAAAAGGCAGACCATGTGACGCGCCAGCCCGGCCCCAACGTCAAGGGTCCCCTGGCCAACCCCCGTTTCCTGGAGGCGCTGTTCTCCAGCGACTCGCTGAACAACAAGCGCAACACCGATGCGGTGGAGCTGGGTTCCAACCAGTTGGTGGCCGGCCGTGTGGTGGAGTACACGCCTGCCCGCACGCTGCCCATGGCCGAGGTCGGCGACAAGCTGCGCACCCTGTACGTGGCGCAAAAGTCCGCCGAACTGGCCAAGGCCGATGGCGAGGCCAAGCTCGCCGCATGGAAGGCCAAGCCTGATGCGGCGCAACTGCCTGCCGCCAAGGTGATCAGCCGTGACCAGCCCGAAGGCCAGCCTCGCGAAGTGGTGGATTCTGCCCTGCGTGCACCGACCGCTCAGCTGCCTGCCTGGACGGGTGTCGACATGGGTGCCCAAGGCTATGCCGTGGTCAAGATCAACCGTATCGTCGAGCGCCCGGCCGATGATGCACAGGCTGCTGCCGCGCAGAAGCAGGACTTCCTGCGAAGCTCTGCGGTCGCAGAAGCTATGGCATACTACGAGCTTCTCAAGAAACAGCTCAAGGTGCAGATCAAGGTCCCGCGCCCCTGATGAGAGAAATTTCTAGCAGAACAGAAATTTCAGAAATCAAGCAGTTTTTTGGAATAGAATAGCGTTCTTCTACGGTGGCTGTAGCTCAGTTGGTAGAGTCCAGGATTGTGATTCCTGTTGTCGTGGGTTCGAGCCCCATCAGCCACCCCAAATAAAAAAATCCCCAGAGCAGAAATGCTTTGGGGATTTTTGCTTTGGGCGGCAGGGGGGGCTGCTTGTCCCCGAAAGCTCCAGGTGCGCCCGGCAAGGTCCCTGCCGGCTGCGGCTGCATGGAGGATGGTGGCATCCTGCCCGTTGCCCGCATCCCCCGATGCGCCTTTGTTCCTGCCGCTCCCGATCCGTCACGCAACGCCTGTTCCAAAGCATTTGTCTGCTGGTTTTTGGCATATAATCGAATGCTTCAACGGTGGCTGTAGCTCAGTTGGTAGAGTCCAGGATTGTGATTCCTGTTGTCGTGGGTTCGAGCCCCATCAGCCACCCCAAACAAGAAAATCCCCAGTGCAGGAATGCACTGGGGATTTTTGCTTTGGGCGAAAACTTTTTCTTCCTCGGGCTGCAAGCAGGCGGGATATTCGCATGGCCAATCGCGCTGCGGCTGGATTGCGGCCGCTCATGCTGCCGTGGATTTTCAGGCGCTTGATGCGAGGTCTGCCTGCCTGACTTCGCGATCTGCCGTACCGCCACCGTGGCCATGCCCGTTGCGCGGGCCGTTCCGCCGAGCTTGCGTGCGCCGACGGCGGGCCGGGCTTGCTGGATGGGGTGTTGCGCTCTGCACAGGTTTTTATAAGACAAGTCCTATATTTGTCCCGTAACCTGTGTCAATAGGTGTTATGTATTGCCATTGCATTACGATTGCAAACATCAATCAAGAGCAATGGCGCAGGGCTTGCAGGCCTGTCGCATGGTCCCCCGGCAACGAGAAGCACGCTTGCATGAAAAACCCCGGTTACACGCGCAACGTCTGTCCAGGCGGCAGGTGGCAACGGCCCCGCGGCTTCACCCTCATCGAGATGATGGTTGTGGTGGCGCTGGTCGCGATTCTGGCCGCTCTGGCCGCTCCTTCCTTCATCGCCCAAATAGCCAACCAGCGCGTCAGCTCGGCTGCGCTCGAGTTGCAGTCGTTGCTGCAGCTGGCTCGCTCCGAAGCGGTCTACAAACGGGTGGAAAGCAGCTTCGTGGGCGCGGGGCAGACATGGTCCGCCAAGTCGGGAGGGCAACTGGTGCGCGAGGCCCGGGTGCCTGATGCCGTGACCGTGTCGCCCTCCGGTGATTCTTCCCAGGGCGTCCTGTTCGAAACCACGGGGACCGCCAGGCAGTTCTCCGGCGCCAGCACGCTGTACACGCTGACCGTCACGGCTCGCCATGCCACGCGCATGCACTGCCTGAGAGTGACTCGCGCCGGGCTTGTGCGCCAGCAGCGGCTGCCTGCCGGCGGCAGTTGCTGATGCGCGTGCAACGGGTCTGCAACATGTCCATTCCTTTTTCTTCTCGCAGGCAACGCGGCGCAGGCCTTATCGAGGTACTCGTCGCCGTGCTGCTGGTGGCCGTGGGGCTGCTGGGCGCCGTGCGCATCCATGTGCGTGCCATTGAATACACCGTGGATACCGAGCGGCGCCAGATGGCATCCATGCTGGCTTCCGAACTGCTGGAGACCCTGCGGGGGGATACGGCCACGGTCCTGGACGCGAAGGGCTCGCCCGTGGCGGAGCTGGGCGGCTACCAGAAGCTGGAGGGTGCGGCGATGCCCGCGGCCCCTGCGGCCTGCCAGCCTTTGCCGCAGCCGCGGGAGCAGCGCCTGGCCTGCTGGGGCGATCGGGCCCGCAAGCTGGTGCCCGATCTCACCGCGGACCGCATCGACAGCTCCTTCGCCGTGAGCGCCGATGCCGATGGCCTGGTGTCCGTGACGGTGGCCTGGCCGGTCAAGAAAGGCCAATGTCTGGATGGAAGCGACAATGAATTTTGCACATTCACGCTGCGGTCGCGGCTTTGAGCGCGGGCCGGGCGCACGGGCGTGCCGCGTGCGCATGCCGTCCCAGGCGGGCATGTCCCTGGTGGAGATTATGGTGGCGCTGGCCATCGGCCTGTTCCTCGTGCTGATTGCCACCACCATCTACATGCAGGGGCTGTCGAGCTTCGGTTTTCGCGTGGGGCAGAGCGAGAACCTCGGCAACAGCCGGCTGGCGCTTGCCGTGCTGGACTCCGAGTTCTCCAAGGCAGGCTACAGGAGAGACCCTTCGCAGGCGATGTTCGACGCATTTCCTGCCGATTCCTCGCCCCATCCCAACGGCTGCCAGTTCGCCCAGGGACAGGCGCTCTACGCGGCTGACGTGCAGAGCATCTGCCTTCGCTTCCAGCCCCGGGACGCTGCGGAAACCGATTGTGCGGGCACGCCGGCGAACCTGGGAGCCGCCGGCCCCTATGACGCTCCGGCGCCGGCGACAGGCATGTTCGCGGAGAAATACACCGTCGAAAGTGGTGTGCTGGTCTGCCGGGCCGCGCAGGAGGTTGTGCCGCTCGCCGATGGCGTGCGGGCGGTGCATTTCGAGTTCGGCATCGATCGGCAGACAGCGCCTGGCGCGATACGCAGGGTCGATGCCTTCGCGGCCACGTTGCCCGGGCAGCAGGAAGCCATCCGTTCCCTGCGCCTTGCCCTCTTGCTGGAAAGCTCCGGCAAGGTGACGCAGGGCATGGCCTCCACCGTCTGCGAGCGTTGGGCGCAACTGGGCGGCGCTCCGGACCGATGCGATGCGAATGCCGGCCCCCTGCTGCAACTGGCCACCGGCACGCTCACCCTGAGGAATCTGATGCCATGACCGCGCTGATCGGAGCCCGGAGCCGCCGCTGCATGTCCTGTGTCCTGCACGGGCGCCAGCGCGGCAATGCCTTGCTGGTGTCCATGATCATGCTGCTGCTGGTGTTGTTGCTGGCGGTGGTCGGCATGCGCGTGGCCACGCTGGAGGCGCGCATCGCCGCCAACATGGTGGATAGCCAGCGGCTGTATGAAACCGCGGATGGCACGCTGCGAGAAGGCGAGCGCAAGCTGCTGGAGCATGCCGTCGCACTCAAGCCTTGCAATGGCGCCGGCACTCCGGTGGCCGAGGGCAGCGGCATTCCCTGCTCGGTGTCCGATGTGCGTACGGATTCCATCGGGCTCGGCACGGATTTCCAGACGACCAAGGCCAAGGCGGCAGGGTTTCAGAAGCCCGATGGGTACTGGTATCCCCGATACATCACGACCGCCTGTCCCAAGTCGGGTAGTGCGACGTCCGCGCTGGATGCACCCGCCACCGGCTGCACGGACTTCTATGAGGTCAATGCCCAGGCCACGGAAAAGTCGCAGGCCCAGGCCTGCGGAGCGGATGCGCTGTGCCTGCGGTCCAGCGTCAACATGTTCATAAAGTAAGCAGGGGGAGGGAGCTTCAATGGCTCGCATTGCAAGTTGGAAAACCATGCATGGCCCGATGGCCATGGCGCTGGCGCTGTGGACGTGCGCACTGGCCCTGGCCAGTACGCCGGCGCAGGCCCAGGGGCGTGCGGACACCGTGCTGTCCCAGATGCCGCTGTTCGTGAACCAGGCGCTGGCGCCCTTGAACATGCTGGTGATGGGGCGTGACCACAAGCTGTACTACGAGGCCTACAACGATGCCTCCGACCTCAACGGAGACGGTGTGATCGATGTCGGGTACAAGCCGGACCAGATCGACTACTACGGCTACTTCAACAACAACGTCTGCTACAGCTATTCCAAGGGTGTTTTCGTGCCCTCGCAGGCAGCGACCGGAAGCAACAGGAAAAAGTGCTCGAACAACTGGAGTGGCGACTTCCTGAACTATCTGGCCACATCGCGCATGGACGCCATACGCCGCGTGCTTTATGGCGGCATGCGTGCGGAGGACACTGCTTCGCGCACCGTTTTGCAGACCGCCTACATTCCCAGGGATGCGCACAGCTGGGGCAAGGCCTATGACCCTGCGCGGGATCTCGGGGTCTACAGCATTTCGGACTATGCGCCGCTGCGCCAGCCGGCGGCCGGCACGCGCCACCTGTTTGCCGTCACCACGCTGGGGGAGGCCGCTGGCGTCATCACGCAGTTGCGCGTGCTCAATGACTCCTCGTTCCAGATCTGGGATTGGGTGTCCCAGGAGGGCTTTGCAGGGCAGAGCAACTGTGCAGGCAGCAATTCGTGCGCGCGAGGCAGCAGCAGGATCACCGACTACAACCTGCTTGTGGAGGCCTGCTCCAGCAGCAATGTCCAGTTGCTCGAGGCCAGCTGCAAGGCCTATCCCAACGGCGGCAAGACCATCTACAAGCCCACGGGGCTGCTGCACGACTTCGGAGAGAACGGGAAGATGTACTTCGGCCTGCTCACAGGCTCGTACGAGAAAAACATCGCCGGCGGCGTGCTGCGTCGCAATATCAGCAATTTCGCAGAGGAAGTCGACCCTCAGACGGGCCAGTTCAAGACGGGTGTCAATGGCGTGGTCGCCAACATAGACCGCCAGCGCCTGATCGGCTACACCGGCGGCAAATACGTGGAATGCGGCTGGATCACGTCCGGCCCCATCAGTTCGCTGGACAAGCCTTCGAAGTGCGCCATGTGGGGCAATCCCATCAGCGAAATGATGTTCGAGACCATGCGCTATTTCGGCGGCGCGTCCCAGGCCCTCGACATCTATGACTACGCCGCCGGCTCCTCCAAGGATGCGTCCCTGGGCCTGTCCAAGCCCGCCTGGGAAACGCCCTACAGGGCCAAGGCCGAAGGCGGGGGCGGCTACCAGTACTGCTCCCGTCCCGTCATGACGGTGCTCAGCGACATCAATCCCTCCTACGACGGCAAGCTGCCCGGCAGCCGCTACGCGAGCGTCGGCGCCAGCGCCCTCAATGGCTTCAATGTCTCTGACGAGGTGGCGGCCATCGGCTCGGCCGAGCGCATAGACGGGAAGAACTTCTTCATCGGCCAGTCAACATCGGCCAATGCCGACCAGGCTCCTTCGGTCAAGACCATTGCAGACCTGTCCTGGGCGCGCGGCCTGTCTCCCGAGGAGCCCAGCAAGGAAGGCACCTACTATGCCGCCGGTGTGGCCCGTTTCGGCGCCAGGAATGCCATCTTCGGCAACAGCCAGGGCAAGAATGCGTTGAGAACCTACTCCGTGGCCATTGCGTCACCGCTGCCGGAAATACGCTTTCCGATCGGCGGCAAACGCTTTGTGACCATTGCGCCTTTTGCCAAGACCGTCTCCGGCAGTGCCGGCGGCAGCACCGTGAACAATGCGGTCTTCACGCCGACCAACCAGATCGTCGACTACTACGTGGTCAACATTGCCAACACGGGCAAGGCGGACATCGATGCCTCGGTCAATGGCGGGCGGCCTTATGCGGAGTTCCGCATCAACTACGAGGACGTGGAGCAGGGCGCCGACCATGACATGGACGCCATCGCGCGCTACACGGTCGCGCTGCAGGCCGATGGCAAGGTGAAGATCGACATGGTGTCCGAATACGCCGCTGGCGGCCTGGGACAGCACATGGGCTATGTGATCTCGGGCACCACCAAGGACGGCATGTACCTGGAGGTGCGTGACAAGGACACGGCCTCGGCCTACTACGCCTACAACACGCCCCCCAATCGCGATCCGGGCTACTGCCGGGGCAGCATCTCGGCCCAGCAGCGCACGGAATGCTCGAACCTGGGGCTCACGGCCACCCGCAGCTTCACTCCGGGCAATGCGACCGACGCGGGCAGCTTCCTGAAGGGGCCGCTGTGGTATGCCGCCAAGTACGGTGTGCCGGACCGCGACCCCTCCAAGATCACGGGAGATCCGGACAACTATTTTCTGGTGACCAATGCCGGCACGCTCAAGGAGCAATTGACCAAGGCGTTCAACGACATCCTGCAGAGCATCAGTTCCGTGACGGCGGTCAGCGTGGACATGCCCACTGCGACACTGGGCGAAGGCGCCGACCTGTACCGGACCACGTTCGAGGTCCAGTACTGGAGCGGCGATGTCATCCGCGAGAAGCTCACCACCAGCGACAGAACGCTGGTCTGGAGCGCGGCGGAACTCCTGTCGGCGCGGTCCGCCGATGACCGCAAGATCTACTACCCCAGCAGGACCGGCAGTGCCGTGTCGCTGAGCCCTTTCACGTACTCCAGTCTCAGCGGGCAGCGCTCCGATGCGTCCTGGCTGGCCGTGCTCAACACGGACCCGGCCACGAACTCCGCCGATGGCCAGGCAAAAAAGCGCATCGAGTTCCTTCGTGGCGAGGTGCGCGATGACTTGCGCGTGCGCAAGCCCCTGGCCAGCGGAAAGCCCAATGTGCTGGGCGATATCGTCAATTCCTCGCTGGTGCGGGTCAAGGGCGGCCTGTACCGCGCCTCTGCCGCGGACAAGCTGGAGGGCAGCACCGCCTATGCCGCCTTTGCCGCGAAACAGGCTGCCAAGGAGATGCTGTATGTGGGCGCCAACGACGGCATGCTGCACGCCTTCGACGCGGCATCGGGCAAGGAGGAGTTCGCCTTCATTCCATCGGGCGTGAAGGATTCGCTCAATGTCCTGGCATCCCGGTATGGCGCGGGCGGCGCTCCTCACCGCTACTTCGTGGACGGGACGCCCGTGGTCTCGGATGTCTACTTCGGCAACGCCTGGCACAGGGTGCTGGTCGGCAGCCTGGGCGCGGGCGGGCGGCAGGTCTTCGCGCTGGACGTCACGGACCCCACCTCCCCCCGGTTGCTGTGGGAGTTCGGGGTTGAACAGGACGAACGCATGGGTTACTCGATGCCCGCGCCTGTCGTGGCGCGGCTCAACGACGCCGGCCGGTCCAAGGGCAGGTGGGTGGTATTCCTGTCCAATGGCTACCAGGCGTCGAACAGCACCTCCGGCGAGTCCAGCCTGTTTGTGCTGGATGTCTCCAGTGGCGAGGTCATCCGGCGCTTTGATTTCGCGGCAGGCATGACGGCCGCGGAGCTGAACGCGCTGCCTGCGCCGAAAAACGGCCTGTCGCGTGCCGCCGTGGTGGACAACAACGGCGATGGCAAGGTGGACGTGGCCTATGCCGGTGATCTTGCGGGCAATGTTTGGCGCGTGGACCTGGCCAGTGGTGCCAGCGGCTCATGGAATGCGCAACTGTTCTTTGTGGCACGCGAGTCCGAACGCAGCGGCGGCAAGCGGCTGTCCATCACCACCGCACCCTACGTGGTGCGGCACTCCAGCGGCAAGGGCGATGTGGTGGCCTTCGGCACGGGCCGCTTCATGACGGATGACGACAAGCTGGACATGCGCCGGCAATCGGTGTTCGGTATCTGGGATCGCTACGGCACACCCGCCACGGCGGCGCCGCAGCCGCTGCCTACCGCCGGCAAGGGACGCGGGGATCTGCAGGCCCAGCAGTTCACCCAGGTGAGCGGCTTTCCGGGCAAGTTCGCCCTGTCGGCCAACCCGGTCACCTGGTACAAGGACGCCACCAGCACCGCCGACTCCAATGTGCACAGCTGGGGCTGGTACGTCGATCTGCCGCGCGATGGAGAAAGACTGGTCTACGACATGAGCCTGTACGGGCGGGGACTGGTGTTCACCTCCATCCGGCCACCGCTGGGCGACCCCTGCTCCGCAGGCCTGGCCAGCACGATCTACGCCATCGATCCCGACACCGGGGGCAAGACCGACTATGTCGCCTTCGATGTGAACGGCGACGGCATCTTCAACGCCGCCGACAACCTGGCAGGCCAGCAGGTCAACGGCTACGAGGTGGGGCCGGGCAAGCCCACCATCAGCGGCGCGAAGATCTTCGACTCCAGCGGAAAGCAAAGCGGGGCAGGAGGCGCGGGCAAGAGCGGGGGCGACGATATCAACAGCGGAGTGGACCGGGGGCGACAGAGCTGGCGCCGCCAGCCAGCGAACCCGTGACCGCCATCCCATCCACTACACACCCATCCACTACACACAGGGGCCTGCCGGCCCCGGCCGTCTGGCTGGCCCTGCGGGCCCCCGAGGAGAAATGCGTGCGCAGCAAGCTACATGGATTCACGCTGATCGAGCTGATGATCACGGTGGCGGTGGTCGCCATTCTTTCGGCGATCGCCTACCCCTCCTACCAGGAATACGTGCTGCGATCGCGGCGCGTGGAGGCGCAAAGCCTGCTGGGCGAGGCCGCCGCCCGGCAGGAGCGCTGGCGGGCGCAGAACGGCGGCTACACAAGCTCCGTCGCCAACCTCAGACTGCCCTGGGGAGACAAGTCCGAGAACGGCCACTACACCCTGACGATGGCCACGGCCGCCAATGACGGCGGCTACACGCTCAAGGCCACGCGCACCGGCCGCCAGGCATCGGACAGGCGCTGCGGCGACTACACCCTGAACGCCCTGGGCGTGAAGGGCATCTCGCCCCTGGGAACGGTGGAGGACTGCTGGCGCTGAGCGCCACCGGGGCCGGGGCCTCAGTTCTGCGCCTCATCCACAAATTCCACCATGGCCGCCGACACCTTGGGCAAGCGGCCTCGTACCCGTGCCGTACTACCGCGGTCAGGTGCGTTGCGAATCCAGCTGCTCACCGTTCCTGGCCACTTCCTGTGCCCTGGAGTAGCTTTCGATCAGCAACTGGTAAGGCGGGAAGACTGCGCTGTAGGCTTGCGCCCACTGCAACGCGTCCTCACGGTTCCAGGTCTTTTGCACCTCCGAGCACACCGCCGCCGTGTCCATCGGCACGACACCAGCCTGCACGATGCGCGCCAGCGTGATTTCCTGAGCCATTTTCGAGTAGGTCCCCGAGGCGTCGATCACCGCGAAGACCTGGTAGCCCTCATGCACTGCGGCGATGCTGGGGAAGGCCATGCAGACGCTGGTGATCGTCCCCGCGATGATGAGCTGCCTGCGCCCAGTGGCCTTGACGGCAGCGACGAACTCCGGGTTGTCCCAGGCGTTGATCTCGCCATTGCGCGCAACGTACCGGGCATGCGGGGCGTACTGGTGGATCTCGGGGATCAAGGGGCCGTTCGGACCCTGCGGCACCGATGCGGTGGTGATGACCGGGATCTTCGCCAGTGTCGCTACCTTGGCGAGTGTGGTGGCATTGGCACGCACCTCGGTGAAGGGCATGTCCTTGATGGTCTGGAACAGGCCGCTTTGATGGTCGATCAGCAGCATCGCCACATTGTCGGGATCGATGACCGGGCGGGTGCCGTTGAAGTTGGCGATGGTTTGGGGTGTGCTCACGGTCTTCTCCTCAATTGCCCTGGGTGAGCATGGTGTGGCTCGTGATCAGGTTGCGGTAGTCGGGGATGTGGTTGGAAAACAGAGTGCCCAGCCCCTGCACGTCGTTGCGCCAGTCGCGGTGCAGTTCGCAGGCAGCGCCGAACCAGCTCATCAGTTGCACGCCGGCCTGCGACATGCGATTCCACGCCGCATTGCGGGTGATGGGGTTGAAGGTGCCCGAGGCGTCAGTGATCACGAAGACGTCGAAGCCTTCCTCGATGGCCGACAGTGCCGGGAAGGCCACGCACACCTCGGTCACCACGCCGGCGATGATGAGTTGCTTCTTGCCCGTGGCCTTCACGGCCTTGACGAAGTCCTCGTTATCCCAGGCGTTGATGTTGCCGGGCCGGGCGATGTAGGGCGCCTGGGGAAACTGGCTCTTGAGCTCCGGCACCAGCGGTCCGTTGGGACCGTTCTCGAAGCTGGTCGTCAGGATGGTGGGCAGCTTGAAATAGCTGGCGATGTCGGCCAGCGCCAGCACGTTGTTCTTGAACTTGTCCGGGTCGATGTCGCGTACAAGGGATAGCAGGCCGGTCTGGTGGTCTACCAGCAGCACAGCGGCGTTGTCCTTGTCCAGGCGGACGTAGGGCTTGGTCATGGTGAATCTCCTTGGGTCGCCCAGACAAAGGTCTTGGCTGATGGATAGAGAATAGGATTTGAACGATGAACGCGGTAGCCGTTAATATTTGCCATCAGAGTCCTATCTGAGGAACGATGAAGGCGGTTTGCAATGAAAGACCTGAACGACCTCTACTACTACGTGCAGGTGGTGGACCACGGCGGCTTTGCGCCCGCGGGCCGCGCGCTGGGGATGCCCAAATCCAAGCTGAGCCGGCGCATCGCGCAGCTTGAGGAGCGTCTCGGCACGCGCCTGATCCAGCGCTCCACGCGGCGATTTGCCGTCACCGAGACCGGCCAGACCTACTACGGCCACTGCAAGGCGATGCTGGTGGAGGCCGACGCCGCCGACGAGGCCATCGCGCTGACCCACGCCGAGCCGCGCGGCATCGTGCGCATGACCTGCCCGGTGGCGCTGCTCGATGCGCGCATCGCCGACATGCTGGCGGCCTTCATGGCCGCGTATCCGCGCGTGGAGATCCACCTCGAGGAAACCAACCGCCGCGTGGACGTGGTGGGCGAAGGAATCGACGTTGCCATCCGCGTGCGCCCGCCGCCGCTGGAAGACAGCGACCTGGTGATGCGCATGCTCGCCGAGCGCGGGCAATGCCTGGTGGCCTGCCCGCGGCTGTTGACAGGCGGCATCCCCCAGGTGCCCGCCGACCTGGCAGGCCTGCCGAGCATGGACCTGGGCCTGCCGCAGCACGAGCATGTGTGGCACCTGATCGGCCCGGACGGCACGCAGGCGGCCATCCGCCACCGGCCGCGCCTGGTCACGCGCGGCATGCTGGCGCTGCGCGCGGCGGCCTTGGCGGGGGTGGGCGTGGTGCAACTGCCCTCGATGATGGTGCGCGAGCAGATCGCGCGCGGTGAACTGGTCCACGTCATCCCGGGCTGGGCGCCACGGCGCGAGATCATCCATGCGGTGTTCGCCTCACGGCGCGGGCTGCTGCCGGCCGTGCGGGCGCTGCTGGATTTCCTGGCAGAGCGGTTTGAGGCGCTGGACGAAGACTGAGCTGCCGGCAGGCCCCATGGTGGCGATTGCAGCAGTTCATGGCTGCATCTCGCCTTGTGGGGCACGGCTCTTCGCATGTCCGTTCAATGCGGGTGTTGGTGTCCGGATGGCATGCGCTTGGGTTGCTGCACCCAGACCTTGACCTTGTATTCGCCAGCCTTTTCGAACTGCAGCGTCAGATCGAAGCGATCACCCTCGCGCAGGGGCTGCTTGAGATCGATCAGCATGAGGTGGTGTGACTGGCCATGGCGCAACTGCACCTCCTGGCCTGCGGGTAGTTCGATGAAGGGCACTTCGCGCATGCGCATGATGTCGCCTTCCAACTTCATCTCATGCAGCTCCACGCGTGCGGCCGCTGGCGTGCTGGCCGCGATGAGCCGGTCGGCGTTCTTTCCCTTGTTCCTGATCCCCCGCAAATACGCCGCCCCGTTGCTGGAGCCGGCGATGGAGGGCGTGGCGTAGGGGTGGTCTATGACCAGGTCTCCCGCCCGGAAGTCATGGGCCCGTGCCGTCAGCGGCAGTGTCAGGGCACAGCCCATGCCCAGCAGCATTCCAAGCGCATGGCGGCGAAGCATTGTGGTCATTTCCAGTTCCTTTCCAACAGGGCATCGGGGGTCCAGATCAGCCGCAGGCCTGCCACCGTATTGCCTTTGCCAGCGATGTGCTCGCGCCCGGCTTCAAGCGCGATCAGAACGCTTTTGACGGGGCGCCAGCCGGCCATGGCCGTGAAGCGGCGCGATGGGTTGTTGGGCAGCAGGTTGGCGTCCGTGGCCACCAGCAGGGCACCCGGCCCGCTGACGCGATTGGTGCTTCTGAGCCATTCCTGGCGGGCGCCGAATTCCCAGCGTGCGCGCGGCTGCCAGAGCACCTCCAGCCAGCCGCCCAGGGTGCGGCCCTGGTAGCTGGTGTCGCCGTTCTGGGAATAGAGGTTTCCGCTTTCGCGCCGCCAGATGCCTGCTGCGGTGAGCTTGACGCCCTGCAGCGGCGTGGTCCAGGTGGCACTGGCCCCGGCCAGGTCCACGGTGCCGTCGAAGCAGGTGATGTCGCGCAGGCTGGCGTTGCACTGTGGCGCCGTATGGATGTGGCCGCTGTTGGAGCGCTGTACATAGGCGCCGCGGCCCTTGGGCTGCATCCGGCTGTAGAAGACGTCTGCCTCCACCGAGGTCCAGGCGGCGTTGGCATGCACGACGGGCGCCCAGGCGGCGTTGTCGCTGCCGGGAAAGCGCCGGGCGCGCCAAAGCCCCAGGTCAATGCCCTGCAGCCAGGACATGGCGCCTTGCAGGTGGGGACGCCAGGCGGCATTGACGCCATCCTCGATCCAGTCGCCGTTGAAGGCCGCCCGCTTGGCCAGCGGCATCTGGCCGTAGCGGTCGAAGTGCCCGGCACGCGTGAGCACCTGTCCCATGGGCACGCGGTTGCGGCCTGCGCCCAGGGTCAGCTCGGCGTCTGAGCCGCTGCGCGCCTCCATCCAGGCGGCCTCCACATGGGCTGGGTCGCTGTCGTGCCAGCCCATCACGATGTTGGCCCCCAGTTGGGGAGATACGCGCAGGCCGGCGCCCAGGGTGCCATGCTCCAGCCGCCAGCCGCGCTGGTCGTCAGGCGTGTCGCCCAGGCCCAGCGTGCCGGCCAGCCTGGGCGCCGGCAAGGTGGAATCGCCATGGAGATAGGCGGCCACCGCCGCCATGTCGATGCGCAGGCCGTTGGTCTGCGGTATGCCGTCATCCAGGGTGTGCGCGGCGGCGCCGCCTGCCGCCAAGGCGATGACGACGGCGATGGCCGCTGCCAGCGGCGTGCATTGCGCGAGGAAGGTGCGTTGCATGCTATTGGCCTGCCTGCCGTGCAAAGGGATCGGCGAGCCTGGGGTTGGTGAGCAGCTCATGGTCCGTGAGGGTTTTGAGAAAGGCCAGCAGGTCGGCGCGGTCGTCGGCCGTCAGGGCGATCTGGTTGATGAAGTCGTTCTTGTTGGGGTTGGCCCGCCCGTCGCCGGCATGCGGGCCGGAGGTGATGTTGCGGCCACCGGCTGCATAGAACTGCAGCACTTCCTCCAGCGTCGCGATGCTGCCGTCATGCATGTAGGGGCCGGTGACCTCCACATTGCGCAGGCTGGGCGCGCGGAACTTGCCCATGTCCTTGAAGAGCTGGGTCAGTTCGTAGACGCCCCGGTTGGGCTCGGGGAAGGCGCCGGTGCCGCCGATGTTGTAGAGACCCGTGTTGTGGAACGGGGTCTCGACGATGCGGCTGCCCGCGTGCACGATCTGGTCGTTGAAGTTGAAGCTGCTGTGGCAGTGGAAGCATTCGGCCTTTTCGCCGAAGAACAGGTTCATGCCGCGCTGCTCGGCCGGGTTCAGTGCCGTGCTGCCCTTGAGGTACTGGTCATATTTGCTGTTGCCCGAAAGAATGGTGCGCTGGAATGCCGAGATGGCGTGGATCACATTGCCCCAGGTGATGGGCGCTGCCTGGCCCGGGTAGGCCCTGGCGAAGCGCGGGCCGTAGCCGGTGTCGGCAGCCAGCCGCGCGAGGATTTCCTCCTTGTTGTTGTCGTTGACGCCCATCTCCACCGGGTCCGTGCCGAACAGCGGTGTCTCCATCTGCTTTTCAAGCGTGACCAGCGAGGGGTTGGCCCAGGTCAGCGTGGCGTTGTAGACCACGTTGGCCAGACTCTGGGCGTTGCGCGGATGTGCGTGCCCCGTGGAGCCCAGTGATGTCGTCAGGCCATCGGTGAAGGCCTTGGACTGTATGTGGCAGCTCGCGCAGGCCTGCGTGCCATTGCCCGACAGGCGCCTGTCGTAGAACAGAAAGCGGCCGAGCTCGGCCTTCTCCGCCGTCATGGGGTTGGAGTCGGGCACCTTGGGCGTGGGGAAAAAGGAGGGCAGCACCCAGGACCAGCCCGTGCTGCTGCCGGAGTCATCGTGGACGGCGGTGTCGCCGCCCCCGCAGCCCGCCAGGGCGATGGCCCCGGCAAGGCCGCACAGGGCGGCGGTCCATGCCGCCACCCGCCGAAGCGAATGGGGCTTGTGCATTACTTGGCCTCGGTACGGAACACGGTCTGGCCGCTGCCTTCATTGATGGAGCGGCCCGTGGTCAGATCGATCCTGAGCGCGCTGAAGATGGGCACGCATTCCGGATCGGTGGCCCCGGACATGCAGCCGGCGGCGCCGCCCAGGTCTTCCTTGACGTTCGAGCCCTGCAGCAGCTGCGCAATGTCCAGCACCACCTTCTGGGTGCCGGCATTGAAATCGCCGAACCCGAAATCCATGCGGTCCGCACGCGCGCAGCTGACCGTCTCGCCGGTCACGGGGTTGCCCGTGCAGCCGGTGGAGCCCAGGTGCACGTAGAACGTCTTGCCGGGGGCTGCCGGCGCGGGGCGGGCCACGCCGCCCACGGGGTTGACCTCGATCTGGGCGAACTTGCGGCCGGCCTGCCACGACCAGGCCAGGGCCTGCATATCGAGCGGCTTGGGCGCGACGGCATAGTCGGTGTGGTTGACCGAGGAGGGCACGCCCACGGTCATCCTGATGCCCTTGTACGTGCCTGCGGGCACCGTGCCCCTGACCTGCGTGTTCTGCGCCTGCGTGCCTGCGTCGGCGCATGCGCCGGTGCCGTCCTCCAGGTCGATCAGCGTCACCTCCTTGGTCTGCCAGTCGTTGACGTCCAGGGTGACGGCCACGGCCTCGCCCTTGTCATTGATCAGCGAGACGCCGCTGACGTAAAAGCGCAGGTCATGCAGGTCCACCGTGGCCTGGGTGGTTCCCATGCCGGCGATGGGCGTGCCGCATTTGGCGGGCAGGTTGCCGGCCTTGGCGGCGAACTCGAGGGCCACGGCCTGGGGGCCTGTGGGTGTGGTGGGCTGGCTGTTGTCACCGCCTCCGCCGCCACCGCAGGCGGCCAGCAGCAGCGGCAGCGCGGTGGCGATCAGGGCGAGGGGAAAGCGGGAGTTGTCAAAGTAAGTGGTACGCATGGGGAAACGGTTTCTTGGTGCCTGCGCTGCCATGGCGGCGCGCAGGCGTGGGTAACCCTGCAGGCTGCGACACGGGTCGCGGCTTGGCATGGAAGAGGAATTCGGGAATGGGCGACGGCATGCCGCCCGTGCGGCCCTTTCGGGCTTCAGGAAAGGGGAGGCGCCCTGGGGGGAGTGCTCAGCACCACGCGCAGCACGGTGTCCCGCGGGCGCAGGGCCTGGGGCGGCAGCGGGGTGGGAGGCGGCGGCGCGGCAAAGCGCAGGTCCGCGCGGGACAAATCAGGAGGTGCATCGCCCACGACCCGGCACAGGGGGCAATGCGCCTGGCCAGCGGCCGTGGTTTGACCATCGGCTTCGGGCTCGCCTGCAGCAGACACCGGTTGCGCCTGCTGCAGGCCCAGGGGTGTGCAGACTTCCATGGCCAGCCGCGCCAGCGGGTCGCCGCTGCCCTGGCCCGATGCCAGCACCATCGCCAGGGCAGGGTGCACAAAGGCGAACAGCAGCGCCGCAACCATCCAGGCGGCAAAGCGCCGGCCCTGGTCGCGCCGCTGTCGTGCGCCCGGCAACGCCCACGGCCAGGCGGGTGGCCCGAAGGCCACCAGGCGCTTGATGCGGAGGCTGCTGCAGCGCATGGGCCCTGTGTCAGTGCTTGTGATCGTGGCCCGAGGGCGCCGCCTTGGTGGCCAGCGGGCGTACGGGTGCCTCCACCTGTACGGATTCACGCTTGCCGTCCTTGCCTTCGATGATGAGGGTCAGCGGCACGGTCTGGCCTTCCTGCACCTGCTGCTTGAGGTCCAGCAGCATCACGTGGTAGCCGCCGGGCTTGAGTTCCACGGTCTTGCCTGCCGGCAGCGCGATGGACGGCACCTGGCGCATCTTCATCACGTTGTCCTGCATGGCCATCTCATGGACTTCGACGACCGGCGTCAGGGGCGAAGTCGCTGCGACGAGCTTGCTGTCCTGGGCGGCCTGCAGTTTCAGGAACGCGCCAGTGGCCTTTTGCTGCGGCACGGTGGCGCGCACCCAGGCATCACTGACGCTGACCTGGGCATTGGCGAATCCGTTGATCATGGCGGCGGCGAGGGCAAGCAAACGGACGTGGCGTTTCATGGGGTTCTCCTTCGTTGGCAAAAATGTCGTGTGTGTCGGGTGCGTGCCTGGTACGTGACTGGTGCGGTGGACGGCTGGAGGGTGTCCATCAGAAGCGCAGGTTCATGCTGGCATAGACGCCGCGCCCGTCGGCGGGTGAGTAGCCCGAGGAGCCGCTGTCATACCAGGCGTAGACGTACTTGCGGTTGGTGACGTTCTTGACCTGCAGGCCCAGGTCCATGGTTTCCGAGAGGCGGTAGCTGGCGCCCAGGTTCAGCACGGCGAACTTGCCTGCGCGGCCCTGGGTATTGGTGCGCTCCAGGTAGTAGTCGCCCTGGGCATTGCCCCAGGCCGACAGCTTCAGCCGGTCCGTGGCCTGCCAGTCCACGCCGGCCGAGACCAGGTAGTGCGGCACGTTCTCGATTTCCTTGCCCAGGGTGGCGGGTGCGCTGGGGTCGGGCGCGGTGATGCGTGCCACCTGGTGGGAGTAGGCAATCCACGCCGTGGTGCGGGCATGGGGCTTCATGTTGAGCTGGATGTCGTAGCCCTTGCGCAGCGTCTTGCCCACGTTGCCCAGGCCGCCGGGGTCGGGCAGGCCGTCCACGCCCAGCACCCGGGCCACCTCGCCCGAGGCGCGCTGCTCCCAGTAGGCCACGCGGCCGTTGAGCCAGGGCAGGGGAGAGAACTTGACGCCCGCTTCCCAGCCATCATTGATGGAGGGCCTGAGGTTGCGATCCTGCGTGCGGTAGGCGTCGATGCCCGAGCCGATCTGGAAGGTCCGGCCCCAGTTCGCGTAGACGCTGGCCTGCTGGCTCAGGGTGTAGGCGATGCTGATCTTGGGCTGCTTGATCAGGCCATAGTCATGCACGGGGGCGCGCGTGCCTGCCAGGCGGTCGATGAAGTGGCCATCCACGTCATCAATGCGCAGCGCCGGGATGATCCGCAGGGCTTCGATGGGGCGGATCACGGCCTGCACATAGGCGCCCTGCGTATTGAGGTCGAAGTCCCAGTCGCGGAACTGCGAGGTCCGCACGCGCTCCGTGGTGCGGTAGCGCTGGCCCAGGTTGCTTTGCCGCTGGGCGTCCAGACCGCCTTCGAGCGTGAATTCATGCGCCCAGGCCACCTTGGGGCGCCAGGTCAGGGTGGTGATGGCGCCTTGCTGCTGCTCGTCGTTGTAGCGCTCCTGCTGCGATCCCGCTGCCGAGAAGCGCACCCAGCGCTGGTTCTCGTACTGGTTGGCGTAGACCTTGGCGGACAGCGACAGCTCGGGCGTCAGTTCGCCATCCAGGTGGGCGCTGAGCTGGCCGGTTTCCCGCTCGCCACGGTCGGCCGCCGCGTAGGCCGGGGAGCTGCGCGGCGCCTTGATGGCTTCTTCGTAGCTGAGGTAGCCCGACTCCAGCGCCTTGTTGCGGTAGTAGCGCGCGATCACGCCGGTGCGCCAGCGGCCATCGTCCGAGGTGTAGAACCATTTGCCGGACAGGGACAGCTTGCGGGCATCGGCATGGTCTCGGTAGCCGTCCGAATCGCGCCAGGCCAGGAAATAGTTCTGGCTCCAGTTGCCGCTCTCGATGCCCTTGGACACCTGAAACTCCTTGGTCCCGAAGCTGCCCACGGTCACGCTGGCACGGCCCTCGTTGCCGCCCGTGCGGGTGATCACGTTGACATTGCCGGCGATGTTGTTGAGGCCGTAGCGCGCGTCATTGGTGCCGCGCACGATCTCGATGGCCTCGATGTCCAGCGGGAAGACAGCGTCCAGAAAGGGCATGCCCCCGGCGTTGTCATTGCTGGGGATGCCATCGATCAGCAGCTTGACCGCATTGATGCGGCCTTCGCCGTTGAAGCCTCGGAAGGAGAAGCGCCCGGCATCCGTGCCCTGCTTGAACTGCGTGACCTGCACGCCGGGCGCCTTGGACAGCAGCTCCCAGCTGTAGTCCACATGTTCGTTTTCGAGGATGTCCGCGCCCACGATGTCCACGGAGCTGAACACGCTGCGCGTGGACAGCGGGCCGGAGGCCTTGGAGGTGATGCTGATGGTGCCCAGCGTCAGGGCGGAGTCGTCCTGGCTCAACGGTTGGGGGGCGACCAGGCCCTGGGCATGGGCCGCCGAGGCCAGTGCCAGGGTGATGGACAGGGCCAGGGGGCTGCGCGAGAAGGAGAGGGAGACAGACATCAGGTGAGGCGGACGGTGGATGGTGCGGAGGATGCGATCGGCTCAATGGGCCGGATGTGCGGACGGGGATGCTGGCCCTGCGCGTCCCTATGGACCATGCCGTCGAACAGGGACAGCAGGGCGCGGCGCGGTGCAGGGCTGCGCGGGCATGGCGGACTCGGCCGGTACGACCTTGCTGGCCAGGCTGCGCGCGGCCGATGCAGACAGGCCAGCCATTGCCGGCATCTGGAGGGCCTTGAGCCCATCGCCGCCACATACGGCCTGGTCACAGGCGGGCGCAATGGGGGCTTGGGGCAGGGCAGGAAATGACCTCGCAACTGGCGTGGCGCAAGGCCTTGCCATGGTGTCGCGGCCAAGGCAGCCGCGCTATCGATGCGAGGGAATCAGGCCTGTGCGGGAGGCCCGCGGGGCGGAAGCGGCGCGCCGACCAGGGCTGCGATATGGGCCGCTGCAAACGGATGCAGGGCTGCCGCCAGAGGATGGGGTTGTGCCACCGCCAGGCTGACGGGAGGCAGAGGCAATGCAGGGGCCAGGCACATCGAGCAGTCGAGGGTGTGCTGAACTGGCGCCTGGGCCTGGCCATCGTCGTCAAGAACCACCATGGTGATGGCTCCGCCGCTGGAGCAGATGAGCTCCATGGTCTTGGGGTTCACGAAGGGCGAAGCGCCCGCAACACCCAGCGTCAGCAGGAACCACGCCAGGGCGAGGCGCTTCCAGAATGACGATGTGCGAAGGGTGTGCATAGCCCGCGATTATGGCGGCGATATCGGACCGACAGCAACCTTCTTGCGCAATGGCGGATGCAGATCCGGTCCGGTTGATCTTGATCAAGGCGCTCGCCGCCGCTTGAAGGCGACGGATGGCAAGGCAGTTTTGCAGGGAACTCACAACAGCTTGCCAGGCAGTTGCCTCGCTCAACAGGCGATGGCCCTCCATAATGCGCACCCATGCAAACCTTGCGCAATTGCCTGATGCTGCCCCGCCTTGCTTTGGCGTGGTTCATGCTGGCATTGGCGATGGCCGTGGTGTCGCCCATCGTGCACCCGCGCTCCCTGGAAGTGGTTTGCACGGGCAATGGCAGCATGCAGCTGGTCGTTCTGGATGACGAAGGACAGGCGAGTGCCGGCACGCACCACTCGCTCGACTGCCCTTTGTGCCTGGTGGTCACGCCTGCCTTGCTTCATCCTTCGCCGGAGTTTGAACAGCCGCAGCCGTTGGGATTGGCGGTGCGGCCCGTGGAGTCTGCGCGCATTGCTGCGCTGGTAGGGGCACCGCTTCCGCCCAGAGGTCCCCCGGCGCGCGTGTAAGCCTTGTGCGGCGGGCCCCGATGCCTGCCGCACCTTCGCCGCCGGGCCTTGTGGGGCACGGCAGGTCTCACTTGCACGCAAATCGCTCATGACCCGTTCCATTGGTACCGCGATGCCCGAAGGCATCGTTCACACTTCTTCGTCCACCTTTTTGCAACGTTCTCGCCAGACCCGGGCCGTGGTGTTGCTCCCCATGGCGTTCGCTTGCTCGGCAAGCTGGGGGCAGGCCTCCACAACCCTGGACACCGTCACCGTGCGCTCATCCGGCGACAGCGCCCTGGAGCGCCCGCTGGCCACCGGCAGCCGACTGGATCTCAGCGCACGCGATACGCCCGCCAGTGTCGAAGTGATCACGCGCGAGCAACTGCAGGCCAGGGGCGACACTTCGCTGGTCGATGCAATCACCCGCTCCACGGGTATCACCAGCCTGGGGCATCCGGGCAACAGCGGCAGTTCGCTGTCGGCACGGGGCTTCACCGACACCACGTCGGTCATGCGTTTGTATGACGGCACTCGCCAATATGGCGGTGTGGGCGTGAGTTTTCCCTTCGACACCTGGTCCATAGACCGCATCGAAGTGCTGCGTGGACCGGCTTCCGTGATCTATGGCGATGGCGCCATCGGAGGGGTCATCAATGTGATTCCCAAGAAGCCCACACGCAGTCCGATACGCAACGAGGTCCAGGCCACGGTGGGCACCGACGGAAAACGCGGCCTGGCCTTTGGCAGCGGCGGCGCAATCGATGAGCACTGGTCCTACCGTCTGGATGCCAGTGGAGACCGCTCCGACGGATGGGTTGACCGGGGTGATTCCAGCAACCGCACCCTCTCCGCAGCCTTGCGATGGGATCCGGTGCAGGACTTCAGCGTGCAGCTGTCCCACGCACTGGGCCGGCAAAAGCCCATGCGCTACTTCGGCACGCCGTTGATCAATGGAGTTCAGGATCCGGCGGTGCGCGAACGCAACTACAACGTGGCCGACAGCCGCATCCAGTACAAGGACCGCTGGACCGAACTGGCGGCGCAGTGGACGCCCTCCAGCAACGTGATCGTGCGCAGCAAGCTCTATCACATAGCCAGCGACCGCTATTGGCGCAACGCCGAGACCTACCTGTACAACGCATCCACCGGCCTGATCGACCGATCCGGAAACACCGAGATCGCCCATGACCAGACGCAGACCGGCAACACCACGGATGCGACCTTCAGCGGCAGTCTCTTCGGCCGCAAGAACCAGGTGTCCCTGGGCTTCGATGTCAACCGCGCGGCATTCCAGCATTCCAACAACACCTATGCGGGCAGCTCCGGTCCGGTGGACCCCTACAACCCCGATCCCGGTCAATTCACCAGCTCCATTCCCTTCATTCCCCGCTATCGCAACAAGGCCGAGCAATATGCGCTGTTCGCCGAGGACCGCCTGGAGATGACGGACCGCTGGTCATTGGTGGCCGGTGCGCGGTTTGACCATGCAAATCTCTCGCGCCAGGACCTGGTGGCCGGGACGCAGGCCTTCAAGCGCAGCTACTCCAATGCGGGGTGGCGCTTGGGATCGGTCTACCAACTCCACCCCGGCCTGTCACTGTATGCCCAGGCATCCAAGGCGGCGGATCCGGTGAGCGGCCTGCTGATGCTGTCTGCAGCCAACGCCGCTTTCGACGTGTCCACAGGGCGGCAGTTCGAAATCGGCCTCAAGCAATCGTTCTGGGAAGGCAAGGGCGACTGGACGCTGGCGATGTACTCCATCACCAAGAACAATCTGCTCACGCGTGACCCTTCCAACCCCGCGCTGCGCATCCAGGTGGGGCAGCGGTCATCCAAAGGCATGGAGAGCACCCTGTCGATGCAGGTCGCCAAGACGGTTCGGCTGGATGCCAACGTGGCCTTGCTCAAGGCGCGGTACGACGACTTCAGCGAGTCGGTTGGCGGTGTCACCGTGTCCCGCAATGGCAACGTGCCCACCGATGTGCCTGAACGTGTCGCCAATGCCTGGGTGGGCTGGAACCTCGCTCCGAACTGGACACTGTCAGGAGGGCTGCGCCATGTCGGCAAACGCTATGCCGACAACGCCAATACCTTGAAGCTGGGGGCGTACACCACCTTCGATATGGCACTGCAATGGAAGGCCACCGCGGATACCACGCTGACGCTGCGCGGGTTCAACGTTCTGGACAAGCACTATTTCTCCACGGCCTACTACACCACGACGCAATGGCTGGTGGGCGAGGGCCGGCGCGCGGAGATCACGTTGCACCATCGCTTCTGAAGGCGTAGCTGCTGGCGACGCGATCCAATGGAGCCTTCCGATCGCCCAGCCAGCCCATCGCACCGAGCTGAAAAAGGCCGGTCTCCTTGAATGGCGCACAGGACTTCAGGAGCCGGCCGGTTGCGACGCTTCCAGCACCATCAACGCATCGCCCGCAGCTACAGCCTTTCCCGCTTTGCAATGCACGGCAGCAATCCTGCCTGCCTGGCTGGCTACCACTTGGAACTCCATCTTCATCGCTGGCCGATGGACGACGTCGGAAGCTGGATGTACCTGAAGCCCGAGACCAGCGCGGGCTCCTGGACTTCTTTGGACTTGTTGGGATTTCTTGGGATGCCAGGATGGCCTGCCCGGAGGGACTCGAACCCCCGACCTATTGCTTAGAAGGCAATTGCTCTATCCGGTTGAGCTACGGGCAGGTATGGCCGCTGACGGGCCAGCGCGGATCATACCCGCAATGGGCGGGCGCTCAGGGCTTGGCCGCGTGCCCTGGCGCCCTGGCCGTCATTCGGCGTCGTCTTCTTCCTCGAAAACCACCGAAGGAGGCGCCATCACGCGCGCCATGTCGGTCATCGTGGGCACCAGGCCGCGTGCGAGGTAGCTGTAGGGTGTGTCAGGCTCCAGCGCCGCAGCGGCAAGATTGGCCATGGGCTGGTTCATCGTCAGGTAGTAGCTGCCCACGGGCGCTTCGACGGCGCCGCGCGTGAGCGCATAGGCGCCGCTGGCGGGCGTGGCCGAGCGGGCTTCGTTGTACGAGTCGGCCAGCAGCTGGCCGGGCTCGGCCACCTTGAGCACCTGCAGGCCCAACAGGCGCAGCCTGTCCACGGCGGGCTGGGCGCTGGCGGACAGCCAGTAGCCGCAGGAGCGCGGGCGCGACAGCGTGGTGCGCGGCTGCAGCGAAGCGTTCCAGTCCACACGCACCTGCTGGTCGGCGCCCGTGTCGGGCTGGATCATGGTGAGGGTGCGCTGCTCGGGGGTCTGCTCGGCCAGTACGGCCAGTTGCTGATGGCAGGCAAGGGAGGCGGTCTCGCGCGCCACGAAGGCCTGCACCTGGGTGAGATCCTTGGCGCGCTCGGCGCTGGAATGCAGCATGCGTGTGGACGCGGTGACCAGGGTGTGCACGCGCCGCTGGATGTGGGCGCGGCCCAGGTCCGAGCCACGGCTGCTGACCAGGTAGCCCACCGAGTTCTTGAGCCCGCTGACGTTGCGCAGCGAATCGGGCGCGAGGCTGCCCATGGATATGGACTTGTCCTGCAGATCCTGGCTGGTGGTGTAGTACCAGTCGCTGCTCAGCCCGGCCTGCGACAGCGCGGTGCGCAGCGGCGCCGTGTACCACTCGCGCGCAGCCTTGGTCACGAATTCATTCTGGTTGGCCGTGGCCGAGTACTGCAGCAGGGCGTCGTAGCGCTGTATGGCCTGGTACTTCTGCAGGAAGATGCTGGCGGCGGGGAATTCCTGCAGGTCCACCACGGCGACGGGGCGGTAGTCGCGTGCCAGGGTGGCCAGGGCCTTGGCCTCGGGCGTGTTCAGGAGCAGGTGGTCATGGGCGATGTCGGTGCCATCGGCTGCATTGCGCGTGCCGGCTTCCACGGCGTCGGGGTTGGCGCGCGGCACGAGGATAACGTTGATCTGCTGCAGCAGCGGCTCCAGCAGGCCGCCGGGAGCGAGCTCGCGGGCGATGATGAGCAAGGCCTCCGTGCCCGCAGGTTCGTCGCCGTGCTGGCCGGCCACGAGCATGACCGTGGGGCGGCGGCTGTCATAGAGCGCCGACGGCTGAATGCCGGGTGCGCGCGTGGCCACCAGGGCCTGGATGGGGCTGCCGCGCTGCGAGCTGCCGGGCTGCACGATACCCAGGCGCGTGTCGCGGCCCAGGGATTTGCTGGCCTGGCTGTTCAGCCAGGAAGACAGTTCGCTGGCCGTGGTGAACTGGTTGCGCTGCGGCGCCAGGCCCGGTGTGTCGTAGCGGGTGGCTGGATCGGGAAAGCGCGCAGCCACGGCCGCGTTGTAGGGCAGCGGGACCAGGTTGTTGGCCGGCGCGATGGGCTGCGTGGTCGCCTGCGGCACCACCGGGGTGGCCGGGGCCGGCCGGGCGGGGGCGGGCGCCTGGGGCTTGGAGGCGGTGGGCCATGGCGGCAGCGGGGTGCTGGCGCAGGCGGAAAGCAGGGCTGCGCACGCCAGGGCCGACCACCGCAACCTGTCCTGTGGCAGCTCCGAATCGGGGCGCTGGCTGGAGGGGGTGGCGTGTGGGGTCTGCAGTGTCATGGCGTGGCCTTGAGGAACCAGTCGGGGGAGTCTTTGGAAATCCGGGAAAAGGGCGCGGCCTTCAATCGCCGCAGGCCGCAATGCTATCGGGATGATAGCCATGCAGGCTTGCGGCGCGCTGTCGGCTGAATGCGCAATCTGCGCCATGTGAAAAGGGCTGCAGCCCCGGAGAGATGCAGCCCTTTTTTGCTGGCGGATTCCTCGGCTTGCCGCAGGGCATGCCAAGGAGCCGTGGTGCAGGTCAGCGACCGTAGCCGCCGCGCGAGGGGCCGCCACGGCCACCGCCGCCGAAGCCGCCGCCTCCACCGCCACCATTGCCGCCGCGGTTGAAGCCGCCACGGCGGCCGCGTTCGGCCATGGTGTCCACGCTGGTGCGCATCGGATCGGGCTGGCCGCCACCTGCGCTGCCACGGGGGCCGCTGCTGCGTGCATGGCCCAGCTGCGTGCCCAGGTGGGCATCAGCGCGCGGGGGTTGGTCATCGAAGCGACGGACACCGCCGCCGCCTTCGCCGTCAGGGCGCGGGCCGCGCCTGGGGGCGTTCTGGGGGGCTGCCTTGGGGCGGTGGGCGGCGCCGGAGCCATTGCCCGGGCCATCGAAGCGATCGCGGCGCGGCTTGTTGTTGGCGCTTGCACCGGCGTGGTTGCGGCCACGGCCCTGGCCGCCGGCGTTGCCTTCGGAGCGGCCTTCGTCCGAGCCGGCCTTGGGAGCCTGACCACGGCCGCCTGCGCGGCCGCCACGGTCGGGCTGGGTGGCCTTGGTGGTGCGGATGCGGTCCATCATTTCCTGGCGCGCAGCCTTGGCGGCGGCCTGCATGACGTCACGGCTGGGCGGCTTGCCCGCGCCGCCCCAGATGGTCTGGCGGCCCATGGCGATGGGTTCGGCCACTTCGCCTTCTTCCGGGCCGAAGCCTTCGAGCACCTGCACAGGGATTTCCTGCTTGGTGAAGCGCTCGATGTCCATCATGAAGCCTTCCTCGTCCATGCAGACCAGGCTGACGGCGTGGCCTTCGCGACCGGCACGGCCCGTGCGGCCGATGCGGTGCACGTAGTCCTCGGACACGTTGGGGATCTCGTAGTTCACGACGTGCGGCAGCTCATCGATATCGATGCCGCGTGCAGCGATGTCGGTGGCGACCAGGGCGCGCAGCTCGCCGGTCTTGAAGCCGGCCAGGGCCTGGGTGCGGGCGCTCTGGCTCTTGTTGCCGTGCAGCGCCATGGCGCTGATGTTGTTCTTGGTCAGGAATTCGGCAACGTTGTTGGCGCCGAACTTGGTGCGCGTGAACACCAGAACCTGGCTCCAGTTGTTCTCGTTGATGATGTGCAGCAGCACTTGCTTTTTCTTGCCGCGGCCCACGGGGTGGATCACCTGGGTGATGCGCTGGACCGTGGTGTTGCTGGGCGTGACCTGGATGGACTGCGGGTTGCGCAGCAGACCGTTGGCCAGGTCGCGGATCTCGTCGCTGAAGGTGGCCGAGAACAGCAGGCTTTGCTTGTCCTTGGGCACCAGGGCCAGCACCTTCTTGACGTCATGGATGAAGCCCATGTCCAGCATGCGGTCGGCTTCGTCGAGCACCAGGACTTCGACGGTGGACAGGTCCATGAAGCCTTGCTGCTGCAGATCCAGCAGGCGGCCCGGCGTGGCGACCAGGATGTCCACGCCCTTCTTGATGCGGTCGATCTGGGGCTTCATGCCCACGCCGCCGAAGATGACGGTGGAGTTGATGTCCAGGTACTTGGCGTAGCTGCGCACCGATTCCTCGACCTGTGCGGCGAGTTCACGCGTGGGCGTCAGCACCAGGGCGCGGATGCCCTTGCCGCCGAACTTGTTGCGCGGCACCTGGCCTTGCGAGAGGCGTTGCAGCATGGGCAGGGTGAAGGCAGCGGTCTTGCCGGTGCCGGTCTGGGCACCTGCCAGCAGGTCGTGGCCGGCGAGCACCGCAGGGATGGCCTGTGCCTGGATGGGAGTCGGGTTCTCGTAACCCTCCTCAAGCACGGCCTTCAGAATGGCGGGAGCCAGATTCAGTTCTTCAAATGTCATGTGATCAAAGATGCGCCCGTCCGGGGCGCTGGGTATCTGCCTGTCGAGGCAACCAGGGCGGTTGCCGGACCAGTCGTAGGCGGATGTAGTTCAATGTCGGGAGCCTGGAAAACAGCGTCCATCGTCCCCAGCTGGAATGCTGATGTCACGGGCAACTGGAACCCGTGACGCAGGGTATTGTCGCATGCGCCGATAATCACGGCTGGCGTGCAACCGATTTGTTGCCCGGTTTTTGCAGAAATCAACGATTCAAGTACTCGGACCAGAATGGCTCAATACGTTTTTTCGATGAACCACCTCACCAAGACCGTGCCGCCCAAGCGGCAGATCTTGAAGGATATCTCTCTCAGCTTTTTCCCGGGCGCCAAGATCGGCGTGCTGGGTCTGAACGGCTCTGGCAAGTCCTCGCTGCTCAAGATCATGGCCGGGGTGGACAAGGAATTCGAAGGCGAGGCGCTGCCCATGCAGGGCCTGTCCATCGGCTATCTGCCGCAGGAGCCTCAGCTCAATCCAGAGCACACGGTGCGCCAGGCCGTGGAAGAGGCCATGGCCGAAGTCAACGCGGCCCGTTCGCGCCTCGATGAAATCTACGCCGCCTATGCCGAGCCCGACGCCGACTTTGACGCGCTGGCCGCCGAGCAAGGCGAGCTCGAAGCCAAGATCGCCGCTGCCGGCACCGACTCCGAGCACCAGCTGGAGATCGCTGCCGACGCCCTGCGCCTGCCGGCCTGGGATGCCGTGATCGGCAAGCTGTCCGGTGGCGAAAAGCGCCGCGTGGCGCTGTGCAAGCTGCTGCTGTCCAAGCCCGACATGCTGCTGCTTGACGAACCCACCAACCACTTGGACGCCGAGTCCGTGGAATGGCTGGAGCAGTTCCTGCACCGCTTCACCGGCACCGTGGTGGCCATCACCCACGATCGCTACTTCCTGGACAACGCTGCCGAGTGGATCCTGGAACTGGACCGTGGCCACGGCATTCCCTACAAGGGCAACTATTCCGAATGGCTGTTCCAGAAGCAAAGCCGCCTGGAGTCCGAGCAAAAGGGCGAGGAAGCCCGCGCCAAGGCCCTGAAGAAGGAACTGGAGTGGGTTCGCCAGAACGCCAAGGGCCGCCAGACCAAGTCCAAGGCCCGTATCGCGCGCTTCGAGGAACTGAGCGATTTCGAATACCAAAAGCGCAACGAAACCCAGGAAATCTTCATTCCTGTGGCCGAGCGCCTGGGCACCCAGGTCATCGAGTTCAACAACGTCACCAAGAGCTTTGGCGACCGCGTGCTCATCGACAACCTGACCATGAACATCCCCGCTGGCGCCATCGTCGGCATCATCGGCCCCAACGGTGCCGGCAAGTCCACGCTGTTCAAGCTGATCGCGGGGCGCGAGCAGGCCGACTCCGGCGAAGTCATCGTGGGCCAGACGGTCAAGATGGCCTATGTGGAACAGACGCGTGACGCGCTGGCCAACGACAAGACGGTGTGGGAAGACATCTCGGGCGGGCTGGACATCATCAACGTCGGCAAGTTCCAGATGGCTTCGCGTGCCTACGCGGGCCGCTTCAACTTCAACGGCCAGGACCAGCAAAAGAAGGTCGGCAACCTCTCCGGCGGCGAGCGCGGCCGCCTGCACCTGGCCAAGACGCTGATCCAGGGCGGCAACGTGCTGCTGCTGGACGAGCCGTCCAACGACCTGGACGTGGAAACCCTGCGCGCGCTGGAAGATGCGCTGCTGGAGTACGCGGGCACGGTGCTGGTGATCTCCCACGATCGCTGGTTCCTCGACCGTATCGCCACGCACATCCTGGCCGCCGAAGGCGATTCGCAATGGGTGTACTTCGACGGCAACTACCAGGAGTACGAAGCCGATAAGAAAAAGCGTCTGGGCGAGGAGGGTGCCAAGCCCAAGCGCATGCGCTACAAGGCACTGAAGTAAGCATCAAAGGCAAGCCTCAAAGCGCCTCCGGCACGGGCTGGAGCCTGTATTCTTCGGGCCATGAATCCTCCACCCGTTTCTGTTGCCGCGTTGCAAGCCTGCCTGGTGCAGGCCGTGCGTGGCTCGGAGGCGCTGATCCTGCGGCTGCTGCAGCGCACGGCGCATGCCATGGAGCAGGCCGACCAGCCGGGCTCCGGCCTGCCGCGCCGCGCTGAAATCCCCGAGGCGCTGGAGCTGCTGGCCCGCCACCGGGCGCCCATGCTCAAGGGCTATGGGCGGGCGCTGCTGGAATGCTTTGGTCAATCCGGCGGCGCTGCTGTCTGGCCCCCTGTGCCTGGCATGTCCGGTGCGTCCGGTGTGCCCGGCACCACCGATTTCGCCTCACTCTCCCTCCTGGACGACTCCGTGCTGCAGTCCCAGCTGGCCCACCAGCGCCTGCTGCAGCATGTGGCGCCGCAGGTGGAGATCGCGCTGGCCGAGCTCGACGCCCTGGTCAGCGCCGTCCAGGGCCTGGACCGTGTCCAGCCCGAACGCAATCCGCTGCGGCCCCACAGCTATGTGCAGGCGCTGCAGCGCGTGATCGACGACACCGGGGTGGATCCCGGCTCCGCCGCCTGCTGGCTGGGCTTCATGCGCGAGCACCTGGGTGCGCTGCTGGTGTCCGAGTACGGCCATATCGCCCAATCCCTGCGTGACAAGGGGGTGCAGCCTGCGGCCTATGGCCTGGCGCCGGCACAGGCCCCATCGCCCGAGGCGGGACGCCGCCATTCCGACCTGCCGGGGCAAAGCCGCTGGCGGGCACCTTCCCACTATGGCGATGCCGTGGCCCAGAGCCGCGCCTATGGCTCCTTTGGCCAGCAGGCCCAGGAAGATGAGCTGACGCGGCGCCTGGTGGCGGCCCTGCTGTCCGATCCACGCTGGATGGATTCGCACCGCGAGGCGCCCACTTCGGCGCCTTCTTCCATGTTGGCGCTGGCCCACACATCCGCCTATTCCGTGCCCGGGCAGTTTGCGCCGGCCATGGACGGCGCAAGCCGCCTGCAGACCACCGCCTGGCAGGGCAGCGAGACGGCACCCACCGTGCTGGCGGCGCTGCCCGAAGGCTGGACTTCGCTGAGCTGCATGGCGCTGGAGTCCGTGCAGCACCACTCGGCCCAGCTGGAGCAACTGATGCAGGCGCTGCAGCCGCCCGAGCAGCAGGAGCCCGCACCCGGCGTGCGTGCCGACGACGGCGCCGCGCTGCACACCCTGCAGCGCATGATGCGTTTCATGGCGGCCGACACACGCCTGCTGCCTTCCGTGCAGCGCACCGTGGGCCGTCTGGAGCCGCTGCTGCAGCAGCTGGTGGTCCAGGACGCGCGCTTTTTTGAAGACCGCAGCCACCCCGCGCGCCAACTGCTCGATGAGCTGACGGCGCGCAGCCTGTGGTTCGACAGTGAATCCGCGCCGGGCTACGGTCAATTCCTGCAGGTGGCCGATTCCGCCGCCATGCGGCTGGCGGCCCTGCAGCGTGCCGATGCGTCGGCCTTTGCCACGGTGCTGCAGCAACTGCGCGACGGTTGGGGCGGCAGCGGCATGCAGCCCGTGGGTCCTGGCGAAATGCCGGAAGGCGGCACGGTGACCGGGCCTGTCTCGGCTGCGCTCAGGCACGTGGAAAGGCGGGGCGTGGACCCGCGCTGGCCCGAAACCGCCATGCCCAGGGCCGAGCAGATTGCAGCAGCCATTCGGCGCCTGCCCAGCGCCCAGGGCGTGCCCGATGACATTCTGGAATTCGCCACGGGACCTTGGGCCGAAGTGATCGCCAGCGTTCAGGAACCCGTGGACGGCAGCGAGGCCCGGGACCCCGGCGGCTATCTGGCCCTGGTGCCCAGCCTGCTGTGGAGCGTGTCGGCACATGCGGGCCGCGATACCGACCGCCTGGTGGCGCTGGCACCCCGGCTGCAGGCCCGGCTGCGCGCCGGCCTGCGCAGCGTGGGGCGTACGGAAGAGGAAATCCAGGCCTTTGCCGCGCGCCTGGCCGGCCTGCACCAGGACGCGCTGGATGCCGGTGTGGTCCGCCAGCCCATAGAGAGCGTGGACATTTATCTGGACTCCATACCGCCGACCATCTACGGGTCGGACTCGGTGCTGGCGTCCCTGTCTTCCTCCACTGGTGCGGCAACGCTTGGCCAGACAACGCCCGGCTCCCTGGCGGCCCGCCTGCCGCAGTCGTTGTTTGGCGTGGCAGCCTCCCTGCCGGTGCCGCTCGATGTGCGGCAGCCGATGGGGGACGATATCGGCGCGCTGACCGAGCAGGACCTGGAACTGCCCGAGGCGCTGCAGGATGAGCTGCCGGCCACCCAGGCTGCACAAGCGCCGCAGGCCCTTGCTGGGCTTGCGGGGCAGGCTGCGTTGGCCGGTGGCGAAGCCGCCCCGATGCCTGCCGAGCCTGCGCTGCCCCTGGAGCCACCGCCGCCGGTGGTTCCCGTGGTGTCCGAAGACTGGGCGCTGGGCACCTGGGTGGAACTGTCCAACGCCCGGCAGTGCATCCGCACCCAGCTGACCTGGGTCAGCCCGCAGCAGACGCTGTTCCTGTTCACAGCCACCGATGGCAGCACCCAGTCCATGACGCGCCGCATGCGCGACAAGCTGCTGGCGCAAGGGCAACTGCGGCGCGTGGACTGAGGCGCCTGCCGGACATGCGCCGGTGCCGATGGGTACGAATCGTGCCCAATTCGGGCCTTGCGGAGGTTGAGGCCTGAGGCCTGTCAAAAAGACAATGTCCTGCATCGGTGCGCTCCGGATCACGGGGCGCATCACCGAATAGACCCCACCAGCAGGAGACAGGAACCATGGCGCGTTTGAGGATAGGCATCGTCGGAGCAGGCATTGGCGGACTGGCGGCAGCCAATGCGCTGCACCAGGCAGGGCATGAAGTATTGGTGTTCGAGCAAAGCCGGCAGTTTCTGCGCGTGGGCGCGGACATCAACCTCACGCCCAATGCCGTGCGCGCCCTCGATGGCCTGGGCGCCGACATTGCCGCCGCCGTGCGCGCCAGCGCCGCACGGCCCACGCACCGCATCAGCCGCAACTGGGACACGGGCGAGGAAACCTCGCGCCTGACCATGGGTGACGAGGCCGAGCGCAAGTACGGCGCCCCGCAGTTGACCATCCACCGCGCCGATCTGCTGGCCGCGCTGGCCGATGCCTTTCCGCTGGACCAGGTGCAGTTGGGCAAGCGTGCCAGCCAGATCACGCAGACGGGGCAAGGCGTGGACATCGCGTTCACAGATGGCAGCGAAGTGGCCGGGCTGGACGCACTCATTGGCGCGGACGGCATCCACTCCGTGGTGCGCGCGGCCCTGTTCGGTGCCGAGAGCCCGCGCTTCACGGGTGTGGTGGCCTTCCGCGCGGTGGTGCCCACCGAGCGCGTGCGCCATGTGCCCGACATCCAGGCCTTCACCAAATGGTGGGGCGCCACGCCGCAAAGCCAGATCGTGACCTTTCCGCTGAACCAGGGGCGTGACACCTTCATCTTCGCCACCACGGCCCAGGATTCCTGGCACGAGGAATCGTGGACCACGCCCGGCAGCGTCGAGGAGTTGCGCGGCTTCTACGCCGATTTCCATCCCGACGCCCGGGCGCTGCTCGACGCCTGCGATGGCGTGCTCAAGACTGCGCTGTACGAGCGCGATCCCCTGCCGGCCTGGTCGCAGGACCGCATCACGCTGCTGGGCGATGCCTGCCACCCGATGATGCCCTTCATGGCCCAGGGCGCAGGCATGGCCATCGAAGACGCCGTGGTGCTGGCCCGCAACCTGGATGCCGCCCCGGGCCCGCAGCAGGTGCCCGAGGTCCTGGCGCGCTACCAGGCCATGCGCATGCAGCGCACCAGCGAGATCCAGATCGGCTCGCGCGGCAACAACTGGCTGCGCGCCGGTGGCAATGCCGATGGCGTCTACGGCTACGACGCCTGGGCGGTTGCGCTGCAGGCCTGAGCCCGGTCAGGGCCGGCAGGCGGCCAGCTCCCTGGCGCAGGGCAGCTCCAGCCCTTCGGCCGTGGTCAGCGACTGCGCGGCCAGCACGGCGCGCACCGTGGCCAGGGCCACGGCCTCGGCGGCCATGGCGGACAGGGTCAGCATGCCCAGCGAGTGCTCGGCCAGGCCCGTGCCCAGGGCGAACAATGTGTCGCCATCGCTCATGGTGTGCACGGGGCGTATGGCGCGTGCCAGGCCGTCATGGGATACCACGGCCAGGCGCTGGGCCTGGACCTTGGTGATGCGCGCATCGGTGGCAATCACGCCGATGGTGGTGTTGGTGCCTGCCAGCAGCGGCCGGGGCTCTTCGCCGCGCAGCAGGGCACGGCAGGTGTCGTGCAGCTGGCGGCCATCGGGGCTGCGCGCGCCGGCCAGCAGCGCGCCGCTGTGGGGGTCGACCACATCGCCCACGGCATTGCAGGCGATCAGCGCGCCCACGGTGACGCCGTGCACGGTCAGCGAGGCCGTGCCGATGCCACCCTTCATGGCGCGATCCATGCCGAAGACCTTGCCCACGCAGGCGCCCATGCCGGCGCCCACATTGCCCTCGGCAGGCCGCGCGGCGCTGGCGGCCTGGCAGGCCGCATGGCCGGCATCGGCACCCGGGCGGATACGGCTGTCGCCCACCGCCAGGTCGAACAGCACGGCGGCCGGCACGATGGGCACGCGGCCCACGCCCACATCCAGCCCTATGCCCTGCTCCTCGAGCCAGCGCATGGCGCCGCTGGCCGCGTCCAGCCCCCATGCGCTGCCGCCCGAGAGCATGACGGCATGCACCTGCTGCACCAGGTTGGAGGGATGCAGCAGGTCGGTCTCGCGCGTGCCGGGGGCGGCGCCACGCACATCGCAGCCCCCCACGGCACCGCCGCGCGCCAGCACGACGGTGCAGCCCGTGGGGCGGCGGGCATCGGTGTGGTGGCCTACCTCGATGCCCTGTACGCGGGTGATGGAGCCGGGGTCTGAGTCGGTGCTTGGCATGCGCTGCTCTGCTCGGTGATGGACAGGCCTTCACCTTAGCCGAAACGGCAGCCCTGCACCCGGTCTTCAGCGCAGCACTTCCAGCTGCGTGACCACGAAGGCGCCCTGGTCCTGCTCGGCGCGAAAGCGCACCTTGTCGCCGGCCTTGAGGGCGGGCTCGGGTGCAGCCACGCGCAGCTGGAAGACCATGGTCATGGGCGGCATGCCCAGGTTCTTGAGTTCGCCGTGGCGCAGCGTGACCTTGCTGGTGCGAGCATCCCAGCGCGTGACCTCGCCTTCGCTGAGGTCCTGGCTGACGGCGGCAGGTGCGGTTTCGGCAGATTGCGCGCCATGCGCCGCATGGTCGTGGGCCGTGGCCTGGGCACCGGCCCAGGCCGGGATCAGCGCGGCGGCAAGGGCCAGGCGCACGGCAAGGGAAGTACGGGCCGTACGGGACGTACGGGAAACAAGGAGGGCTGTGTTGTGCATGGTGTGCTCCGGGGTTCAGCGGTAGCTGGTGAAGGTACGGGTGGAAACGTCGCTGTTCATGAGGTTCTTGGTGATCAGCAGCACCTCGTAGGGGTCCTTGCGGTCGCCGTACTCGGGGCCGTCCATGCCGGGGCTGCCCACGGGCATGCCGGGCACGGCAATGCCCACCGCCTTGGGCTTTTGCCTGAGCAGCTTGTGCACGTCGGCCGCAGGCACATGGCCTTCGAGCGCATAGCCTTCGACCAGGGCCGTGTGGCAGGAGCCCAGGCGCGCCGGAATGCCCAGCCGGGCGCGCACGGCGCTGTTGCCGGTGTCGTGCACGGTGACGGCAAAGCCGTTTTGCTCCATGTGCACCACCCAGTCCTGGCAGCAGCCGCAGTTGGGGTCCTTCCAGACCTCGACCGGGATGCGGGCCGTGGGTGCGGCCGCCCACAGCGAAGGGGCGGCGAATGCCGTGCAGGCCAGGGCCATGCGGCGCAGCGCACTGCGGCGCGGGTGGGCGGATGCCATGCGTTCATGTTTCATGGGGTGCTCCTGAAGGGGGGGAAGAATTGGCGCGCTCATTGCGTCACCGTGATGGTTCCGCGCATGCCGGCCTGGTAGTGGCCGGGGATGAGGCAGGCAAAGTCGAAGCTGCCTTCGCGGTTGAAATTCCAGACCAGGTCGCCGGATTTGCCGGGCGAGACATGGGCCATGTAGGGCTCGCCGTGCTCCATGGTGGGGAACTTGAGCATCATCTGCGCGTGCTCGTCCAGCGAGGCCGGCGTGCCCAGCACGATCTCGTGCATGACCTGGCCCTTGTTGGCCACGCGCAGGCGCACGGTTTCGCCGCGCTTGACGCTGATGCGCTCGGGCGTGAAGCGCATGTTGTCGCTCATGTCCAGGGTGATGGTGCGCCGGGCGGCCGAGGCATCGCCGGCAATGCCCCAGGGCTTTTGCTCCTTGACTGCGGCGGTCTTGGGAGCGTCATCGTGGGCTTCGCTGCCATGGGCGAAGACGGCAGCGGGGCCGGCGAGCAGTGCGGTGGCGAGGAGGAGGGCAAAGGTGTTCATGAGGGACTCCTTGGATGGCATCAGTGGTGCTCATGGCCCGCACCGGGCTTGCGCACGCTGGGCGCGCCGGGGGACTGGCCGGGCGTGGTCTGGCGCGGTGCGGAGGCCTCGGCTGCCGGCCCCTTCCATTCATAGGCCACGCTGCCCTTGGGGTGGTTGAACCAGCCCGGGTCGCCGTAGTCGTTGGCGCCCAGCTGCTCGCGCACCTTGAGGGTGGTGAACATGCCGCCCATCTCGATGGGGCCGAAGGGGCCCGTGCCCGTCATCATCGGGAAGGTGTTGTCGGGCAGGGGCATTTCCATGGAGGCCATGTCGCCCATGCCGCGCTCGCCCATGACCATGTAGTCGGGCACGATCTTCTGGATCTTGCCGACCAGGCCCCGGTGGTCCACGCCGATCATGGTCGGCGTGTCATGCCCCATGGCGCCCATGGTGTGGTGGCTCTTGTGGCAGTGCAGGGCCCAGTCGCCCAGCTCGTCGGCGATGAACTCCACCTGGCGCATCTGGCCCACGGCCACGTCGGTGGTCACCTCGGGCCAGCGCGCGGACCGGGGCACGGGGCCGCCGTCGGTGCCCGTGACCTCGAATTCGTGGCCGTGCAGGTGGATGGGGTGGTTGGTCATGGTCAGGTTGCCCACGCGCAGGCGCACGCGGTCGCCGCGCCTGGCGACGACGGGGCTGATGGCGGGGAACACCCGGCTGTTGAAGGTCCAGATGTTGAAGTCCGTCATCTCGGCCACGCGTGGCGTCATGGAGCCGGGCTCCACGTCGTAGGCCGACAGCAGGAAGGCGTAGTCGCGCTGGACTTCGGCGATCTGCGGGTGGGCCGCCTTCGGATGCGTGATCCACAGGCCCATCATGCCCATGGCCATCTGCACCATCTCGTCGGCATGCGGGTGGTACATGAAGGTGCCGGGGCGGCGCGCCGTGAACTCGTAGACAAAGGTCTTGCCGGGCGGGATGTGCGGCTGGGTCACGCCGCCCACGCCGTCCATGCCGTTGGGCAGGCGCTGGCCGTGCCAGTGCACGGTGGTGTGCTCGGGCAGGCGGTTGGTCACGAAGATGCGGACCTTGTCGCCTTCCACGACCTCGATGGTGGGGCCGGGGCTCTGGCCGTTGTAGCCCCACATGTTGACGAAGAAGCCCGGTGCCACCTCGCGCACCACGGGCTCGGCCACCAGGTGGAATTCCTTGACGCCTGCGTTCATGCGCCAGGGCGTGGTCCAGCCGTTGAGCGTGACCACGGGGCGGTAGGGGCGGCCGTTGGGCGGTGCCAGCGGGGCGGCGGTTTCGGCCGAGGACTGGGTCGCTGCCTCGGGCAGGGCGGCCAGGGCCACGCGGCTGACGGCGGCGCTGGAGACGGCGGCCACGGCCGCGCCGGTGAAGAAGTTGCGGCGGTTCATGTCAGTGGCTCGCTGTGTTCGTGGGAGTGGGTGCGGCGGCGCTGGATGCGGCCTCGACCGTGCCTGGCGAGGTTCCGGCCAGAGCCAGCTGCAGGTCGGTGTCGGCCAGCCAGAAGTCGCGCTGGGCGTCGGTGGCGGTGGCCACGGCCTGGGCGCTGTTGCGGGCCTCGGCCAGCAACTCCCAGACGCTGACGAACATGCCGTTGTAGCGGAGCATGGTTTCGTCCTGGATGAAGCGGCGCAGCGGCAGCACCTCGGCCTGCTGCTGGTGGGCCAGGTCCCAGGCCGTGCGGTAGCGCATCCAGCTGCTGCGCGCCTCGGCCCGCGCCTGGATGGCGCCTTGCTGCAGCTGGGCCGCGCTGCGCTGGACCTCGGCGCGCGCGCGGCCGCTGGCGGCGCCACCCCAGTCAAACAGCGGCAGGGGCAGGTCGATCTCCCAGCCGCGTGTCACATCGCTGTGGCCGGTGGCCCGGTCCGTGGCGGTGTTGCGGTTGTAGCCCAGGCCGATGTCGCCGAACATGGCGCCCAGGCGTGCCCAGCCACGGCGCTCGGCCAACTGGTCCAGGTCGCGGCGCAGGGCGCGCAGGTCCAGGCGCTCGCGCAGCGCGGTGGCTTCGGCATCGTCCCCGGAGCGCAACTGCGTGGCGGCCTGCGGGATGGCGGGCAACTGGTCGGGCAGCTTGAAATCGATGCGCCGTCCCCACAGGCCCATCAGGCGGGCCAGTTGCTCATGCTCGGCCGTGGCGGCCAGGCGCGCACGCGCCAGCTGGGCTGCGGTGTCCTGCTGGATGCTGAGCTCGCGTGCCTGCTGCAGCCGGCTGAAGTTGCCCAAGCGGGCCATGCGGCGCGCCAGCTCGGCACCGGCCTCGGCCGCCTCGTGCATGCGCTCGCTGGACGCCAGCTGCTGGCGTGCGGCCACGGCGCGCAGCCAGGCGCGGCGCGTGTCGGCGGCCAGCCGCAGCACATCCTGCGCGGCGGTCAGGGTGGCCTGTTCCATCTGCATGCCCTGCCAGCGGCTGCGCCAGGGCAGGGTGATCAGGCTGACCAGGCCGAAGCTCAGCTGGCGCTCGATCTCGCGCTCGTCGCTGTTGACCATGCGGCCCAGGGCCAGCGTGGGGTTGGGCAGGGTCAGGGCCTGAACGCGTTCGGCATCCTGCACGCCCAGTTGCGCCAGGCGCGCCTGCAGGCCGGGGTTGTTGAGCAGTGCGATGCGCACGGACTGGTCCATGTCCAGCGGCTGGCGCAGCCACTCGTCGATGCGCTGCTGCGCCGCGTCGCGGGCCTGCAGATCGGTTGGCGGCAGCTGGGCGCCGTCCGGCAGGCGGCTGGCGGTATGGGACTGGACCGCGCCGCGCAGGCCGTCGGGCGAGATGCTGGCGCAGCCGGCCAGGGCCAGCACGGCAGCCATGGCGCCGACCAGCCGGGTGGGGGCGAAGAGGGTGCGCTTCATGGCCGGCCTCCGTGCTGCATGTGAGAGCCGTGCGGGGACGGCGCAGGCGTGGACCGGCCGCCCTGTGCAGCTTCCCAGCGCAGGATGTCCATATGGCCGTTGGGAAACTCGGCCACGGCCGCATTGGCCTGGCGCCAGTCGGTCAGCTCGGTTTCCACGGCGCCACTGGCCGGCAGCGCGGCATGGCGCAGCGGCAGGCTGGCCGCAGCCGGATCGATGGCGCCGGTCAGGCCTGCGGAGGAAGAGGCTGTGGGAAGGCTGCCGTCATGGGCTTGGGCCCAGGCAGCGGGGCTGGACGCGGCAAGGGCCGCCAGCCCGAATTGGATAAGGGGGACGAGAAAATGCGCACGGCGCATGGTGTTCTCCTGAATGCGAAACGGACAACGCATCCGCGGCCAAGTGCCCCGCCATGCCCGCAAGCGGGCTGCCCATGGAGGGGCGGCAGGGATGGCGCGGACGCACTTCGGGCGTCAGGCTTCAGGAAATGGGTGGCTTGATGGCCTGCAGCTTGGCCGCGCTGGCAAAGCGCGCGCTGCCTTGGGGGCGCAGTGCGGCGGACGGCGCTGCGCCGTCCGAACCGATCTGGCCAGGAGTGAAAAGGGCCGAATGGCAGATGCCGCACAGGGTGCAGCTGGGCCCATGTTCATGTTCGCCGCAGCTGCCGCCCGGATGGCCGCTGGCCTGGGGAGCGCAGCCTGCACTGTGCTCGGCGTGTGATGCGTGATCCGGGCCGTGATCTGCGGCGTGCGCCGCGTGATGCTGCTCGGGGCTGTCCGGCGATTGCGTGATTTCCAGCGCGACTTCCCGCGCGATTTCGGGCGCGTGGTGGTGGAGTGCCGACGCCGGATCCAACGCTGGCGCAGATGCCGCAGCCGGCGCCAGGGCCGACATGACCGGCGCAGCCCCCATGGCCATGGCGTCGCCCAGCAGGCCACGAAGGACCAGCAGCAAGACCAGGACAATGGACAAGGGGCGGCGCATAGGTTTGGATGATACCGGACGGCGGTGCGAAGTTCCTCAGGCGCGTGGGCTTTGCCGGGGCGTGTGGCGCGTGGCGCGCAGGGCCTCGGCGATCAGGGCCGATACGGCGGGCGGCATGTCCATGGGCAGGGTGGCCGGCACCGTGGCGCGGCCTGTGTTGCCGCGCGGCAGCCGGTCCAGCAGGTGGCCTGCAGGCACCAGGGCCAGACGCAGCAACTGGCCTGCCACCTCCCCGCCATCGCGCAGCTGCAGCGCATGGCGCAGCATCCAGCAGTGGGATCGCCAGTGCAGGCCCAGCAGCTGCTGGCCCAGCACATGGCTGGCCTCCAGCAGCAGCCAGCGCTGTGCGGGCGCCTGGTCCTGGCTTGAACGGAAGCTGTGCAGCAGGTGGGTGAAGGCGGCGCGGCGCTGGGCGTCGGTCATGCCGCCTCCCTGTCGCTGCCCCAGCGGCGCAGCCGCAGGCCGTTGGCGACCACCAGAAGGCTCACACCCATGTCGGCGAGCACAGCCAGCCACATGCTGGCGTTGCCGGCCAGGGCCAGTGCGAAGAACACCAGCTTGACGCCCAACGACAGGGCGATGTTCTGCCAGAGCACGGCGTGGGCGCTGCGCGACAGCTCCACCACCTCGGGCAGGCGGCGCAGGTCGTCGTTCATCAGCACCACGTCGGCGGTTTCCATGGCCATGCCCGTGCTGTGCATGCCGCCCATGGCAAAGCCGATGTCGGCCTGGGCCAGGGCCGGTGCATCGTTGATGCCGTCGCCCGTCATGGCGGTGGGACCGCGGGTGCGCTGCAGCTCGGCCAGTGCGTCGAGCTTGTCCTGCGGCAGCAGGCCGCCGCGCGCATCCTGGATGCCGGCTTCGGCAGCGATGGAGCGCACGGTGGCCGTGTTGTCGCCGCTGAGCACCACGGGCTGCACGCCCAGGGCCTGCAGGCGTGCCACGGCCTCGCGGGCCTGGGGCCGCAGCGGGTCGGCCACGGCGAACAGGGCCCGCACGCCGCTGCTGTCGGCCAGCAGGGTCACGGTGCGGCCCTGGGTTTCGTGCATGGCCAGGCCGGCGCGCAGCGCGGCGCTGTCCCAGCCTTGCTCCTGCACCCAGCGCAGGTTGGCCAGGGTCCAGAGCTGGCCGTCGATCTCGGCCTGCACGCCACGGCCGGGCAGTGCCAGCAGCTTGCTGACCGAGGCCCGTGCGGCATCGGCGGCCACGGCGGCATCGGCCTGGAGGCCGGAAGCAATGGCGCGCGAGACCGGGTGGTCCGAGCGGCCGGCCAGGGCCAGGGCATATGCGGCGGGCTGGCTGGAGTCCTGGGCTGCGTCTTCTTCGCTCCAGGATTTCCATTCGACCAGCTTCGGGCTGCCCGTGGTCAGCGTGCCGGTCTTGTCCAGGGCAATGGCGCGCAGCTTGCGGGCCGATTCCAGCGCCTGGCCGCCCTTGATCAGCAGGCCGCGGCGTGCCGCGGCCGTGAGCGCGCTGACCACGGTGACGGGGGTGGACAGCACCAGGGCGCAGGGGCAGGAGATGACCAGCAGGGCCAGCGCCTGGTAGGCCGCGTCATGCCAGCTCCAGTCCATGACCAGCGGTGCCAGCACCGCCAGCGCAATGGCCAGCACCAGCACGATGGGCGTGTAGACGGCGGCAAAGCGATCGACGAAGCGCTGGGTGGGCGCCTTGGAGGCCTGGGCCTGCTCCACGGCGTGGACGATGCGCGCAATCAGGCTGTCATTGGCCGCCGAGGTGACGCGCATCTGCAGCTCGCCATCCTGGTTGATGCTGCCGGCGTAGAGCTCGTCGCCCGGGGCCTTGTCGGCCAGGGCGCTTTCTCCGGTGATGGGCGCCTGGTTGACCGAGCTTTGGCCGCGCAGGACCACGCCGTCCAGCGGCACGCGCGCGCCGGGGGCCACGCGCACGGTGGCGTCCAGCGCCACGTCGGCGGCGGCCACGCGCTGCACGCTGCCGTCGGGCTGGAGCACGTCGGCCGTCTCGGGCGCCATCTGCAGCAGGCTGCGGATGGCATTGCGCGCGCGGTCCATGGCCTGGTCCTCGATGCGCTCGGCCGCGGCGTACAGGGCCATGACCATGGCGGCCTCGGGCCACTGGCCGATGGCGAAGGCACCCGTGACGGCAATGGCCATCAGCGCATGGATGCCCAGCTTCAGGCGCAGCACGTCGCGGATGCCGGCCTTGTAGACGCCCAGGCCCGACAGGGCAATGGCCAGCACGGCCGCGGCCATGCCGCCGTATTGCAGGGCAGGCACGCCGCCCTGGGAGCCGCTGACCCAGTGGGCGGCTTCTGCCAGCACGGCTGCAATCAGCGCGGCCGTGATGCGCGGCCAGCCGGGCAGCACGCTGTGGTCGTGGCCGGCATGGGGATCGCTCTCGTCGTGACCGTGGTCATGGTCGTGGTCATGGGCGTGACCGTGGCCATGGCCCTCGCCATGCGCATGCGAGTGGCCTTGGGCCTTCTTGCGGGCCGGCGTGGGCTGGGTGATGGTGAAGGGCGCGCAGCAATCGGTGCCGCAGGCGGAAGACGGCGAAGTCGAGGCGGGCGTGGAATGGGCTGGGAAGGCTTTCAGGGCCTCGTTGCCCTGAGGGCTTGGCAGGCGATTGGAGTTCATGCGAGCATTGGAAACGGTGAAGTCACTTCAAGGTCAAGCATGTCACAGCATGAATCTGCGCGCTGGCGCATCGGCGAGGCGGCCAAGCGTTCCGGCGTGGCCGCCGCCAACATCCGCTACTACGAGAAGGAAAGGCTGCTCAGTGCAGGCGTGCGCGAGGACAACCAGTACCGGCTGTACAGCGACAGCGATGTGCACCGGCTGCGCTTCATCCGCCTGTGCCGCGCCATGGACATGTCGCTGGACGAGGTGCGCACCCTGCTGGCGCTGGACGGCGCCAGCAAGGCCGACTGCGTGGCCGCCAACGAAACCCTGGATGCCCATCTGGGCCATGTGCGCGAGCGCCTGGCCGAGCTGCGCGCGCTGGAGCATGAGCTGATGCAGCTGCGCAGCCAGTGCGACGGCTCGGCCAGCTACTGCCATCTGATCGAGGCCCTGCACGCCCAGGCCGACGAACCGCTGGCACCCGCCCTGGGCAGCTCCGGCGCCAAGCGCCATGTGTAGCGCCGTCCGCAGCCGCCTGTCTTGCGTCGGCGTCCGACGGACCGTCCCGGTACGGCTCGCTATCATCGCCCGATGAGCCTCAGCCACGCTGCCCTGTCCCTTCCCGACCGCATCTGGGCGGCGCTGCGCGACCACGCGCTGGCCTGGTGGCGCAGCGTCTACCTGGGCGCCGTGCTGCTGGTGCTGGCCATGTCCCCTTCCAGCTACCGGCGCGGCGCACGGCGTGCCATGGCGCACCAGATCTATGTGCAGACCGGCCCCATCCTGCTGGGATTCACGGCGCTGGCGGCGCTGTTGTGCGCGGTGATCACGCGCATCGTCATCGTCACGGCGCTGAGCTATGGGCTGTCGCGCTATGCGCTGGAGATGGTGGTGCGCGTGCTGGTGATCGAGCTGATCCCGCTGACGGCCGCGCTGTTCGTGGCCATGCGCTGCACCATTCCCAATGGCACGCTGATTGCGCAACTGCGCGCGCGGGGCCAGCTCCAGGCCTGGCAGGAGCGCGGCTCCGACCCGCTGCGCATGGCCCTGGTGCCGCGCGCCGCCGGTGGCGTGTTCGCCTCGGTCACGCTGGCCGTGCTCAGCTGCGTGGTGGCCCTGGTCACCGTCTACCTGAGCGTCTATGGCTTCACGCTGGCGGGCCTGCCCGGCTATACGCGCATCTTCGGCCAGATCTTCACGCCGGCCGTGACCCTGGTCTTCGTGCTCAAGACCTGGTTCTTCAGCCTCACCGTGGCCATCATGCCCATGGCCTCGGGCCTGTATGCGCCGCTGCGGCGCCACCGGCTGGGCGGCGCGGCGCTGGGCGGCTTTGCGCGCATGTTTGCCGTGCTGCTGGTGATCGAGGTGATCTCGCTCATGGGCAACTACTACTGAGCACGCCCGCTGAACTCCACGAACCCCACATGCACGGCAAGGCCCGTGCCAGAACAAGGAATGCCATGACCGATACGCGGCGCCCGCCGCCAGACCCCTGGGACGGCGAGGAAATCGAGGCCCTCAAGCCCGTGGCGCACCTGCGCGCCAAGGCGGCGGGCCTGCTGCTGTTCACGCTGGTGCTGATTCTTGGATCGGCCCTGTACCTGCTGTACTCGCGCGGCGTGTTCGACGCCACGCAGCGCCTGGTGCTCACGGCCGACGACTCCGAGGGCGTGAGCGTGGGCATGGACATGACCTTCTCGGGCTTTCCGATCGGGCGCGTGCGCCGCATCGAACTGGCCGAGGACGGCAATGTGCGCATCCTCATCGACGTGCCGCGCAAGGACGCGCACTGGCTGCGCGAGTCCAGCGTCTTCACCCTGGTCAAGGGGCTGGTGGGCGGCACCACCATCAAGGCCTACAGCGGCATCCTCAGCGATCCGCCGCTGCCCGACGAGGCCGTGCGCCCCGTGCTGCGTGGCGATGCCACGGCCGAGCTGCCGCAGATCATGTCCACGGCCAAGGAAGTGCTGGGCAACATCGCCCAGCTCACCGCGCCGGACTCGGCCCTGGGCGGTTCGCTGACCGAGCTGCGCGGCCTGGCCGGCCGGGCCCAGGGGCCGGGCGGCGTGCTGGGCGTGGTCATGGGCAGCGAGCAGGAGGCGCGCAAGGTCACGGCCCTGCTGGACCGCGCCAACGCCACGCTGGCCCGCATGGAGCGCATGGTGGCGCGGGCCGACAGCCAGGTGTTCGACGCCGGCGGCGTCATGCCCGAGGTGCGTTCCACCGTGGTGCAGCTCAACGGCCTGCTGGCCGACACGCGCCGCACGCTGGGCAAGGTGGACGCCGTGCTGGCCGAGGCCCAGGCCGTGGGCTCCAATGCGCGCGAGGCCACGGCCGACCTGGGTGCCCTGCGCGCCGAGGTCGAGGGCAACCTGCGCCGCCTGGAAGGCGTGCTGGCCGATCTGCAGCGCAAGTGGCCGTTTGCCCATCAACCGGAGTTGAAGCTGCCATGAGTGCTGCCGCCAAGAAACTTTCTGCCGCAACCCTCCTGGCGCGCCATGCCGCCGCCGGCGCCGTGCTGACCCTGGTGCTGGCCGGCTGCAGCAGCCGCCCGCCCGCGCCGGACTGGGCGCTGAATGCCGAATCGGCTTCGCAACGCGCATCCACCGCCTACCTGGAAGGCCGCCAGCGCGTGCAGGCCATGGAATGGGACAAGGCCCGCGCCGAGGTGGCCGCCACGGGCCGCACCGACCTGGCCGCGCGTCTGGAGCTGATGCGCTGCGCGGCCCAGGTGGCCAGTCTCGAATGGGATGACTGCCCCGGCTACCAGGCGCTGGCGCTTGACGCGGCGCCGGCGGAGGCCGCCTATGCGCGCTATTTGCAAGGCAGGCCGCGGCCCGAAGACATTGCGCTATTGCCAGAATTGCAGCGCCCCGTGGCACAGGCGCTGCTGGGCGGGTCTGCGTCGGCGCTGGCCGCCGTGAGCGCCATCAAGGAGCCGCTGCCACGGCTGGTGGCGGCCGGCGCGGCCTTGCGGGCGGGTGCGGCGCAGCCGCAATTGCTGGAGCTGGGTGCCGAGACCGCCTCGGCCCAAGGCTGGCGCCGTGCGGTGATGGCGTGGCTGCTGCTGCAGGCCAGGGCCCATGAGCAGGCGGGCGAGGTGCACAAGGCCCAGGCCGTCAGGCGCAGGCTGTCGCTGCTGGCGAAGACGGCCAGCGGTGGGGGCGCATCGGCCGGCAAATGAAAACAGCGCCAGTCCGAAAGGAATGGCGCTGGGCAGGCATTTGCAGGCGTTTGCAGGGCTTACATCGACGACAGCAGGGCACCCGGGTCTTTTTGCAGCAAGGTGTCTGCAGCCGGGGCGGCGCTGTCCAGCCAGAAGGTGGCAACGCTGGCGGCTACGGCAAGCACGACCGTGGCGGTGAAGGCGATGAAGGGATGACGTCCGAAGGGGCTGGGTCTGCGCATGGTGGACCTCCTGTCTGACAGCGCAGGCAGAGCATTGGGCTGGGCCTGGACTCCATTGCACATCGGATTGCGCAGCGCGGCTGTCGGACAATCGCTTTCTCTCTTGACGTTTGTAAAAAACTGCTGAGAGAAAATTTCTATCGACTTTCAAGAGGCCGAAAAAAAGCGAGGCAGAGCCTCGCTGAAAGTTCGGGACGTAAGTCCCTGGCCCGTGCTGGCAGGCCAGGCGTCGCCTTAGAAACGGTGGCGGATACCCGCGATCAGGCTGGTGCCCGACTTCAGGTCCGTGATGCGGTCGTGCATCAGCACGGTGTACACATCGGTGCGCTTGGACAGGTAGTGGTCGTAGCCCAGGCTGGCCGTGGTGCGCGTGGAGTCCACGGCGCCGATCTCGGCCTTGGTGCGGGCCAGGGCTGCCTTGATGGTGCCGGCGCTGGTCACGGGCACGTCCAGGCCCAGCGAGTAGGTGCTGTTCTTGCGGTCCAGATCCTTGACCTTGGCCTGGCCGTAGGTTGCGTACAGCTTGGCCACTTCGAAGTTGTAGGTGCCGCCCAGCATCCAGTCGGTCTTGGTGGGCATCACGGCCAGGCTCACGGGGTTGCTGATCTGGGCGCGCTCGTAGAAGGCCACCAGGCTCAGGGGGCCGCCGAAGTACATGGCGTTCACGCCGATGTTCTTCTTGCCGGAATCGCCGCCCTTTTCACCGAACTGGTAGTGGACGTTGGCCTGCAGGCCGCCGAACTTGGGCGTGGTGTAGACGACCTGGTTGCTCCAGCCGGTGTCGGACGGCGTGGTCAGGTTGGCCGAGCCCCAGGCTGTCGTGCCCACGTTGGCGTGCAGCACCAGCGGGGAGATGGTGAAGGAGTCGCCGAAGGGGTTGGTCAGGATGGTGGGCAGGAAGTTGGGCGCCATGCCGCGGCCCAGGCGCACCGTGCCGAAGCCGCCGGACAGGCCGACGTTGGCATCGCGCGAGAAGTACGGGTCACCATCGAAACGGCCGGGGCTGCCGGTGTCCACACGCATGAAGACCGTCAGCTGGAAATCGACCTTCAGGCCGCCGCCCAGGTCTTCCTGGCCCTTCATGCCCCACCAGGAGGTGGTCATGCCGCCCGAACCCACGACACCCTTGCCGCTGGCGTCGCCAGCCATGCGCATGGAGCCGGCATAGGCGTCCACCAGACCAGTCAGCTGGACCGAGCTTTGGGCGTGTGCAGCGCCGGCGCAGGCCAGTGCAGCGGCCATTGCGATGAAGGAACGTTTCATGTTGAGGAGTCTTTCATTGTTGGAGAGTGGAAACGGGTGGCCAGTGCTGTGACCGGGGCAGACGATGAACCAATCGCCCGGGCTGGGCTACGTGGCAAACCTGGGACAGTGGCGTTTTCGCATCAGGGGCGGGTTGGCGTCGGCATGTCTTTGCGGCCTGTGTGCAAGGCGGTCTTGACTGGCTAAGCCGCGTATTACAACGCATCCGAGCCATTGCGCCAGCCAGGAAGTGGTGTCTTTGACACAGTTATGACGAAACTTAATTTGTGTTTTGCACTCTCGCGGCTTGAACACTGCCGTGCACTGGGATGGGGCTGGGGCACCAGGGCTGTGCAGCAGGTCGTTGCAAGAGGGCTCAAAGGTCAATTCAGGGCTCCTTGTTCGTCGGTTGGGCGGTGGATTTGTGCCTGTTGCCAGGCATTTGGCTGCAACTGGTTGCAAACAGCGTGCCAGCTTGCAACCCGGCCATGGGCCAGGCATGGACCCCATGAGCCGGGCATGTGCTTCCAGACGTGTCAGACTCGCGCCCATGTCCGAACCCACCCTGCTCGTTGCCGATGACCACCCGCTGTTCCGCGCCGCGGTGATCCATGTGCTGCGCGAGGCCCTGCCGCAGTTCGCCGTGCTGGAAGCCGCAAGCGCCGCCACGCTGGGCGCGGCGCTGCAGCAGCACCCCGAGATCGAGCTGGTGCTGCTGGACCTGGCCATGCCGGGGGCGCGCGGCTTTTCGGCGCTGCTGCATGTGCGCGGCGAGTACCCCGACGTTCCGGTGGTGGTGATTTCTTCCAATGACCACCCGCGCGTGATCCGCCGTGCGCAGCAGTTCGGTGCCGCGGGCTTCATTCCGAAATCGGCGCCGGCCGAGGCCATTGGCACGGCCCTGCAGGAAGTGCTGGACGGCGGCAGCTGGTTCCCGCCCATGGCCGCCGAGCGCTCCGAGGCCGACGCCGCGCTGGCCGCGCGGCTGGCCCAGCTCACGCCCCAGCAGTTCCGCGTGCTGCTGTGCCTGGCCGACGGCCTGCTCAACAAACAGATCGCCCACGAGCTGGGGCTGGCCGAGAACACCGTCAAGGTGCATGTGACGGCCATTCTCAAGAAGCTGGAGTGCTACAGCCGCACGCAGGCGGCCGTGCTGGTCAAGAGCCTGGAGAACGACGGCACGGTCTGAACGCCAGTCCCTGCCGTGCCACGTCTATCGGTGGCGCAGCAGCATCTGGCTCATGAGCGCGCGCAGCGCGGGCGGGCGCACGGGCTTGGCCAGAAAGCCCCAGCCGCGCTCGGCCGCCTGGCGGCGCACCATGCCGTCGCGTTCGGCCGTGACCAGGATCACGGGCGGCGACTGGCCCCAGCGCTGGCACAGCTGCGCGTAGACATCGGGGCCGTGCAACTGGCCCAGGCGCACGTCGAGCAGCACCAGCTGCGGCGCTTCGCCGGGCGCGGCCAGCGCCAGCGCCTCGGCCGGGCCACCGGCCAGCGGCACGTTGCAGCCCCAGCGCTGCAGCAGGGCGCGCATGGCGGTGCAGGACTGGGCATCGTCTTCCACGTACCAGGCGCTCATGCCCTGCAGCGGTGCGTCCTGGCCTGCCTCGCCGGAGTGCGTGGCCGCGGCGATCTGCGGCACGGCTGCGGGATCGCCCAGCGGCACGCAGACCCAGAACACGCTGCCCCGGCCCAGGTGGGAGCGCAGGCCGATCTCGTGGCCCAGCAGGCGGCCCAGGCGCTCGACGATGGCCAGGCCCAGCCCCGCGCCACGGTCGTCGCCATGGCCTTCGTCCAGGCGGCGGAATTCCTCGAAGATCTCGTGCTGCAGGCTTTCGGGAATGCCCGGTCCCTGGTCGTGCACCTCGATGCGCAACTGCTGGCCCTGGCGCCGGCAGCCGATGACGATGCGGCCCTGGCGCGTATAGCGTATGGCGTTGGACAGGAAGTTCTGCAGGATGCGGCGCAGCAGCGCCTCGTCGCTGCGCACCACGCAGCGCGTGTCCACAGCGCTCAGGCGCAGGCCCCGGCTTTCGGCCAGGATGCCGAAGTTGTGGCGCATGACCTGCAGCAGCGGCCCCAGCGCGAAGTCGCGCACGCGCACCTCCAGCTGGCCCGATTCCATGCGCGAGATGTCCAGCAGGCTGCCCAGGATGGCGTCCTGCGCGGCCAGTGCGCCGTCGATGCTGTCGGCCACATGGCGGCCCGCGTCGTCATGCAGATGGCTGCGCAGCAGGGAGCTGAACATGCGCGCGGCGTTCAGCGGCTGCAGCAGGTCGTGCACGGCGGCGGCCACGAAGCGGGTCTTGTAGCGGTTGGCCTGCTCGGCCTCGCGCTTGGCTTCGGCCAGGTCGCGCGTGCGCTCGGCAATGCGCTGCTCCAGCGCATCGGCCAGCGAGCGCAACTCGCGCGCGGCGTTCTTGTAGCTGGTGATGTCGGCGTAGCTGGTGACGAAGCCGCCATCGGGCAGCGGGTTGCCGCGGATCTCCAGCACCGTGCCGTCGTCCTTGGTGCTTTCACGCAGGTGCGGGCTGCCGCTGCGCAGATGCTGCAGCCGCCGGTGGATGGCCTCTTCGATGGGGCCGGGCCCCAGCAGGCCGCGCCGGGCGTTGTAGCGGAACAGGTTCTCTATGGGCTGGCCCGTGCGCAGCAGCTCGGAGGGAAACCGGAACAGCTCCACGTAGCGCGAGTTCCAGGCCACCAGGTTGAGGTCGGCATCGATCACCACCACGCCCTGGGGCAGGTGCTCCAGGCTGCGGCTCAGGCCCGTGTCGGCCTGGCGCGCGGCCTGGACGATGCCGTCCTGGGCCGTGCGCAGCTCCTGGGCATGCTGGCGCAGCACGGTCTCCAGCTCCAGGCGGCTGCGCAGGCGCAGCGCGGCCAGCCGCCTGCGCTGGCGCACGAACAGCACCAGCAGGCCCAGGGCCAGCCAGCCGCCCGCAGCGGCCGCCGCCGCCCAGCGGCTGGCCACGGTGCTGGCCTGCGTGTCGTGCAGCAGGTGCAACTGCCAGTCGCTGCCGGGCAGGGGCAGGGTCTGCCACAGCGTGGTGCCGGGCAGGGCGGGCTCCTGCATCTGCACCAGGCGGCTGCCTTGCTCCAGGCCCTGGCGCACCCGGTAGCGCATGGGGTGCAGCTCCTGGTCGATGTACTGGCGCGTGGCGGCCAGGTCCGCCTCGTCGGCGGGGCTCAGGGGTGACAGCAGGCGGTAGCGCCAGTCGGGCTGGCTGGCCAGGAAGACCACGCCGTGCTCGTCCGAGGCCATGACCACGTCGGGCGTCTGCAGCCATTCGCGCTCCAGCTCCAGCAGCGCGATCTTGATCACCACCAGGCCCGCGACGGCGTTCTGTTCGTCCAGGATGGCCTGCGACAGGAAGTAGCCCGGCAGGCCCGTGGTCAGGCCGATGCCGTAGAAGCGCCCGCTGCCGCGCGACAGCGCCTGCTGCACATAGGGCCTGAAGCTGTAGTCCACGCCCACGTTGCTGCGCGTCTCGCGCCAGTTGCTGGCAGCCAGGGCCGTGCCGTGGCGGTCGATCAGGGTCAGCGTGGACGACTGGCTGGCGCCGTTGGCCTGCTCCAGCTTGCGGTTGAGGGCATCGACTTCGGCGGGAGACAGCGGGTGGGTGAGGGCGGCGCGCAGTTGCGCGTCCAGCGCCAGCACCTCGGGCAGGGTGCGGTAGCGGTCTATGCGCTGGCCCAGGGCCTGGGCGTAGAGGCTGAGCTGGCGCTGCACGCTTTCGGCCTCGCCGCGCAGGGCGCGGTGGTAGACCAGCTCACCGGCCAGCAGCATGCAGGCGAGCATGCCGCCGAACAGCAGCAGCAGGGTCCAGAAGGAACGGCGTGAAGGGCGTCGAACGGGTTGGGGCATGGTGGTCTGGACCCGATTGGGCGCCAGCTTGGTGCCTTCCAGGGGCGGGAAGGGGTTGGGGATTACCCTGATTCTGCGTGCATTCTCCCAGGGAGAGCACCTGCGCCTAATACCAATAGGTTATCGGCGCCGGAGCACGCCAGCGGTACAAACTGGACCTCGCCGCACCTTGGTGGTGCGCCCACCCCACACAGTACCGCCGGAGCCGCACCATGCATGCCGTCCCCACCCACGCCGCCAGCCCCGAGCGGCTGCCTTTCTACCGCCAGCTGTATTTCCAGGTGGTGGTCGCCATCGTGGCAGGCGTGCTGCTCGGCCACTTCGAGCCCCAGTACGCCGAGCAGTTCAAGCCGCTGGGCGATGCCTTCATCAAGCTGGTGAAGATGATCATCGCGCCGGTGATCTTCCTGACCATCGTCACCGGCATTGCGGGCATGACGCACCTGCGCACCGTGGGCCGCGTGTTCCTCAAGGCCATGGCCTACTTCCTGTTCTTCTCCACGCTGGCCCTGGTGGTCGGCATGGTGGTGGCGCACGTGGTGCAGCCGGGCGCAGGCATGAACATCAACCCGGCCGACCTGGACCAGGCCGCCGTCAAGGGCTATGTGGCCAAGTCGCATGAGCTGACGCTCACCGGCTTTGCCATGGACATCATCCCCAAGACGCTGGTCAGCCCCTTCGTGGGCGACAACATCCTGCAGGTGCTGTTCGTGGCCGTGCTGTTCGGCATCTCGCTGGCCATGGTCGGTGATGCGGGCAAGCCCGTGCTGAACTTCCTGGAGGCGCTGACGGCCCCCGTGTTCAAGCTGGTCGGCATCCTGATGAAGGCCGCGCCGCTGGGAGCCTTTGGCGCCATTGCCTTCACCATCGGCAAGTTCGGCCTGGGTTCGCTGGTGAACCTGGCCTGGCTGGTGGGCTCGTTCTACATCACCTCGCTGCTCTTCGTGGTGGTGGTGCTGGGCTTCGTGGCGCGGCTGTGCGGCTTCTCGGTGCTCAAGCTGGCGCGCTACCTGAAGGCGGAACTGCTGCTGGTGCTGGGCACCTCGTCCTCGGAATCGGCCCTGCCTTCGCTGATGCAGAAGATGGAGCGCGCCGGCTGCGGCAAGTCCGTCGTGGGCCTGGTCGTGCCCACGGGCTATTCGTTCAACCTGGACGGCACCAACATCTACATGACGCTGGCCGCGCTGTTCATCGCCCAGGCCACCAACACCCACCTGACCCTGGGCCATGAGATCGCGCTGCTGCTGGTGGCCATGCTCAGCTCCAAGGGCGCTGCCGGCGTGACCGGCGCGGGCTTCATCACCCTGGCCGCCACGCTGGCCGTGGTGCCCGAAGTGCCCGTTGCCGGCATGGCCCTGATCCTGGGCGTGGACCGCTTCATGAGCGAGTGCCGCTCGCTGACCAACTTCATGGGCAATGCCGTGGCCACCGTGGTGGTATCGCGCTGGGAAAACGAGCTGGACTACAGCAAGCTCAACGCTGCCCTGGATGGAGAGCCTGTGCAGGCCCTGCCTGCCGAGGCCGCAGCCGTCAAGGCCTGAGTCCGCAGGCCCCGGGCACCAAACCCTCTCCTGCTCGATGCGGCGGCCTTGGTCGCCGCATTCGCTTGCGATGCGCCCGGCATCGCTCTCAGCGATAGTCGATCCACACCCCGCCTGCGTCGGCCGAACGCACGCAGTTCTCCACCCAGCGCACTCCCTCGACGCCCGCCTGGATGTCCGGATAGCGGATCTTGCCCAGGGCCAGGCTGTCGCCCCGGTCCGTGGCATGCATGGCCAGGGCGAAGCGGCGGTAGAGGTTGGCCCAGGCCTCGAACAGGCCCTCGGCATGGCCGGCGCCGATGCGGTCTTCCTGCCGTGCAGCGGGATGCAGGTAGTCCATGCCGCGATCGAGCACCTGGGCCGGCCGGCCCTGGATTTCGTGGCGCAGCTGGTTGGGATGCTCGTCCCACCATTCCAGGCTGGCCTTCGAGCCGATGACACGCAGCCTTTGCCCATGCATGGAGCCGCTGTTGACCGCGCAGGCCCACAGATAGCCCATGGCGCCGCCCCGGTACTGCATGAGGGCGAGGGCGTTGTCCTCCAGCGGGGCGCGGCTGCCGATGAAGCTCTGCCGCGAGCACATCAGCCGCTCTATCTCCAGCCCGGGCAGCACCAGCTGCGAGAGGTACAGCGGATGCGTGCCGAGGTCGCCCAGCACATAGCTGGGGCCGGCATGGGCCGGGTCCATGCGCCAGCGCGCGGCCGCGCTGGCGGCTTCCACCGCCTCGCTGTGAAAGCCGTGCGAGAACTGCATCTGCACGATGCGGATCTCGCCCAGCTCGCCCTGCGCGACCATCTCGCGCGCCTGCTCCATGAGCTGGTGGCCCGCGTAGCCGTAGGCCACGCCCACGATCCGCCTGCTGGCACGCGACAGCTCCAGCAGCTGCAGAGCTTCGGCCGTGGTGAAGCACAGCGGCTTTTCGCAGACCACGTGCAGCCCCGCCAGCAGCGCGGCCCTGCAGATCTCGAAATGGGTGTTGTTGGGCGTGGCGATGGACACGGCGCGGATGCCGTCCGGGCGGCGCGCCTCGGCCTCGAACATGGCGCGGTAGTCGGCATAGCAGCGCTGCGCATCCAGGCCCAGCCGCTCGCCGAACTGCCGGCCGCGCACCGGGTCGATGTCGAAGGCACCGGCCACCAGCTGCAAGCCGTGGTCGCGCTGCGCCGCCGATCGGTGCACCGGGCCGATCTGGCTGTCCTGTCCCCCGCCGACCATGGCCCAGGCAATCGGGTGGCCGGGCATGGGTGTTGCGTCGATCATGGTGTTCACCTTCAGCTTTGGTAGAACGCGGGCCGGGGCGCCGCCGCCATGCGCTCTACGGCGCCGGAGGACTGGGCCAGCACGCAGGCATCGGCGGCCACGGCGGCTGCATGGGCGTCCCAGGCCGAGGGCCCCGTCAGCCGCTGGCCGCGCACGCCGTCGATGAAGGCCTGCAGCTCCACGTCATAGGCTGCCATGAAGCGCTGCTTCCAGTCGGTGAGTATGGGTATGGAGTACATGGCCGCGCTTTTCAGGGGGACGGCTGCGGGGTCGGGCATGCGCGCAATGCCTGTCTCGCCCACCACTTCGCACTGGATGTCGTAGCCATAGCGGCAGTTGACGAACACCTCCACATCGATGCGGATGCCGCCCACGGTCTCCAGCAAAACGATCTGCGGGTCGGCCAGATGGGGCAGGGCGTGGCGCGTTCTCTTCGGGTACACCACCTGGGCACTGGCGTATTCGTCGTCCAGCAGCCAGCGCAGCACATCAAGCTCATGGATCAGCGTATCGGTGATGGCCATGCCGGTGGTGTAGCCGTCGGCCACGCAGGGATTGCGGTGCGCGCAGTGCACCATCAGCGGCGCACCGATCTGGCCGCTGGCGATGACCTGCCGCAATGCCCGGTAGCCTGCGTCGTAGGGTCGCATGAAGCCGACCTGCACCAGCCGCTGACCATGGGCCATCTCCGCCTGCACGATGCGCAGGCAGCCGGCAGCGGTGACTGCCAGCGGCTTTTCGCAGAACACCGGCTTGCCCTGGGCGATGGCCGCCAGCACCAGCTCCTCGTGCGTGGGTCCCCAGGACGTGACCAGTACCGCCTGCACCTGCGGCGCGGCAATCAGTGCCGGGCCGCTGTCAAAGGCCTCGATGTCCGGGCCGTGCCGGGCCATCACCTCACGCACCTGCTGCGCATCGATGTCCGTCACCGCCACTACCCGGGCGCCCGACAGCGTCTGGTACATCCTGCGGACATGGTCCTGGCCTATGGCCCCGCAGCCAATCACTCCGATCTGCAATGTCATGTCGTCCTCTCCTCGTCAAAGCAATGAATGGCGGATGAAGTCCATGCTTTGCCGCAGCAAAGCCTCGCTGTCGGCCGCTTGCGTGATCCCTTGCGCGAACGGCTCGAACGAGACCGGGGCGCCGCAGCCGCGATCGAGCAGGGCGCGCAACTGGGCGATGTTGCCCAGGCGGTCGCCTTCGCCGACCAGCACGCGATGGCCGTCGCGCATCTGGCCGCTCTCCAGCTGGCGGTCCTCGACGCCCGAGACATGCACCAGCCCGGTCTGCTCGGGAAAGAACAGGTCTTCGCCCGCCAGGTGGTGGTGGAAGCTGTCGTGCACCAGCTTGAAATGGCGCTCGCCCGCGGCCTCATGGATGGCGGCCACCGCATCGGACTTGCGGCGCAGTGCGCACTCGGCAAAGCCCAGGGGCTCGACCAGGCCCTGGATGCCGTGGCCGTCGAGGATGGGGTGCAACTGCCGCAGCGCCTGCACCAGGTCGCGCCGCCGTTCGCCCGGCGTGCGCGCATCGGCCCGGTCGTTCAACGGACACATGACCAGGGCCTGCGCGCCGCAGTCACGCGCATACACAGCCAGTTCGCGCGCCTTGCGTTCGAGGCCTGCGTCGAAAACGTCTAAGGGATACAGCGCGTTGATGGACAGGATGGTGATGCCCGCCTGCTGCGCTGCAGCCCGGATCGCGGCGGGCGCCGTGCCGTCGCGGATCTCGGCGTGGGGCAGATCGTTGCGGATCTCGATGGCCGACACGCCCAGGCGCCGGCACATGGCCAGGCAGTCGGCAAACGGCATGCGAGAGGCGCTGATGCGGTTGATGGCGAAGTGGATGGGCTGGTGCATGGCAAGGGCTCAGGCTGGCAGGGGCAGGGCGGCGGGGGAGAAATGCCTGTTCAGGTAGCGCTGTATCTCCCGGCGCATGAAGCGGCTGGATTCGGCGGCCCGTTCCTCCCAGGCGAACACGCAGGACGACAGCACGCCATCGAAGCCGGCTGCGCCCAGCGTGCCGAAGAACAGGTCCCAGTCGATCTCGCCCTGGCCCATGTCCAGGTGCTGGTGCACGCGGATGTGGTGCGAGCCCGGCGGGTTGACGATGTAGCGCAACTGGCTGCTCTTGCGGTGGTCGAAGGTATCGGCCACGCGCACATGGGCCAGCAGCGGTGCCGCCTCGCGCAGCATGGCGGCCATGTCGCCGCCGTAGTGGAAAGTGTGCGGGGCGATATAGGACAGGCGCAGTGCCTTGGAGGCCATGTTGCCCACGATGTCCATGGCCGGTTGCAGTTGCTCTAACCAGTCCTCCGGGTGGGGCTCCACGGACAGCGTGATGCCTTCACGTTCGAGGATGGGCAGCAGCTCGTCCATGGAGCGGAACCAGGCGGCCTCGCACATCTCCTTCGGATTCGCGCCGGCAGGACCGTTCACCGAGCGCTCGGGCGATGCGCCCCGGCCGAACTCGGACACCATCAACGCGCAGTCCATCTCCACGGCGACTTCGATGGCCTTTCTCCAGCAGCGCATGGCCCATTGCCGTTCGTCCTCGAACGGGCTGGCCCAGCGGTACATGGGCTGCAGCGATGCCAGCGCCACGCCGCTGGCGCGCATGGCCTGGCGGAATGCGGCCATGCGCTCCCTGGTGGCGCGCGGCATCACCCACCAGTCCAGGAAGTCGCTGCGCGGCGACAGTTCGATCTGGTCGTAGCCCAGCTCGGCCACGGCGTGCGGCAGGCGGTCCAGGGGCTCGTGCCGGATCATGTAGGGATCGAGGGCGATTTTCATGATGCCTCCCTGCAGGGCGCGCCGTCAGCGCCGCGCCTTCTTGTTGCGGTACTGGTCGGCGACCACGGCCGCGACGATGATGGCGCCCTTGACCATCTCCTGGTAGTAGGCGTCGATGCGGATGAAGGTGAAGCCCGAGGTCATGACGCCCAGGATCAGCACGCCGATCACCGTGCCGGTGATGCGGCCCACGCCGCCCGCCAGCGAGGTGCCGCCGATCACGACGGCGGCGATCGCATCGAGCTCGTACATGACGCCCATGCCGGACTGGCCGGAGATGGCCCGCGCCGCCGTCACCGTGCCGGCGATGCCGCTGAGCACGCCGGCAATCATGTAGACCCAGACCAGATGCCGGCGCACGTTGATGCCCGAGACCACGGCAGCCTGGCGGTTGGCGCCGATGGCGTAGGTGAACTTGCCAAAGCGCGTATGGCGCAGCACGGTGTGGAAGACGGCGGCAAGCACCAGGAAGATGAGCACCGGATGGGCGCCGGAGCCCAGCGCCGCGAACTCCTCCGTCAGCATGGAGACGGGCGTGCCGTTGGTGAACCACTTGGCAAAGCCGCGTGCCGCGACCATGGTGCCCAGGGTGGCGATGAAGGGCGGGATGCCGGTGAAGGCGATCAGCGAGCCATTGATCAGCCCGACCATCAGGCCCACGCACATGCCGGCCAGCACGGGCCAGACCACGGGCAGATCGGTGAGTTGGGGGAACACCGCGCGCGGAAAGTCCGATACCTGCGCCAGGCTGGCCGACACCACGGCGGCAGCGGCCACCACGGAGCCGGAGGACAGGTCGATGCCGCTGGTGATGATGACCAGGTTGACGCCCACGGCGATGATGCCGACCACCGCCATCTGCAGCACGATGATCTGCAGCCGCTCGGCGTTGAGCAGAAAGCTCTGGCCCACGGTGAGCCAGCCTGCCGCCTCGAAGAACAGGGCGATGCCCAGCAGCACGAGGAAGATGCTGAGCTCCGGCGGCCACCGGGCGCGCTGCTTTCGGGCGGGCCGGGCCTGCGCTTGGGTTTGGGTTTGGGTTTGCGTTTGGGCTTGCGAAACCGTCTGGGAATTGCTCATCTTGCGTGTCTCCGTTGCGTATCGGGGCTCAGCGGGAGGCCAGTTCCATGATCCGCACCTGGTCGGCGTCCCTGCGCTCGACGATGCCGGTCATGCGCCCCTCATGCATGACCAGGATGCGGTCGCTCATGCCCAGCACCTCGGGCATTTCCGAGGAGACCATCAGCACGGCAGTTCCCTGGGCCGCGAGCGCGCCCACGAGGCGATGGATCTCGGCCTTGGCGCCCACGTCGATGCCGCGCGTCGGCTCGTCCAGGATGAGGATGCGCGGGCGCGTCAGCAGCCAGCGGCCGATCAGCACCTTTTGCTGGTTGCCGCCCGACAGGTTGCGGATGTCCTCGTGCAGCCCGGGGGACCGGACCTGCAGCGTGCGGGCCATGTCCTCGCATTCGCGTGCCACGGCGGCATGCGCGACCAGACCCCAGCGCACATGGCGCTCGTGCAGCAGCGCCACCTCCATGTTGGCCAGCAGGTCCAGGCCCATGAAGCAGCCCGTGTCCTTGCGGTCCTCGGTGAGAAAGGCCATGCCCAGCCGCATGGCCTGGGCAGGCGAGGTGATGCGCACCGGCTCGCCGCCGATGCGGATCTCGCCGCAGGTGGCGGGCACGACGCCGAACAGCGCCTCGGCAAGATTGGAGCGCCCGGAGCCCACCAGGCCGGCCACGCCCAGGATCTCCCCGGCGCGCAGCTCGAAGCGCAGGCCATGGAACACGCCCTCGACGCCCAGCCCGTCCACCGAGAGCACCACATCGCCCAGGGCCACGTCCTGCTTGGGGAACATCCGGGTGATCTCGCGCCCGACCATCATGCGGATGATGTCGTCGCGCGTGACATCGGCCGATGCATGCGTGCCTATGTACCTGCCGTCGCGGAACACCGAGAACTCGTCGGCGATCTCGAACAGCTCGTTCATCTTGTGCGTGATGTAGACGATGCCTTTGCCCTGGCCGCGCAGGTGGCCGATGATGCGAAACAGGTGCTCCACCTCCCGGTCGGTGAGCGCGGAGGTGGGCTCGTCCATGATCAGCACCTCGAAGTCGAAGGACACGGCCTTGGCGATCTCCACCATCTGGCGGCTGGCCACGCTCAGCGTGCGCACCTCGGAGTCGGGGTCCATGTCGATGGCCAGCCGCTCGAACAGGGCCTGGGTGCGCTGGCGCAGCTGGCGGTGGTCGACCAGGCCCAAGCGGTTGACGGGCTCGCGGCCTATCCAGATGTTCTCGGCCACCGTCATGGTGGGCATGAGGTTCAGTTCCTGGTGGATCATGGCAATGCCTTGCCTGAGCGCATCCAGCGGGCTGCGCAGCGTGACGGGCCGGCCCCTGAGGCGGATCTCGCCGGTGTCGGGCGCATGCACGCCGGCAATGATCTTCATCAGGGTGGATTTGCCGGCACCGTTCTCGCCCATCAGCGCATGCACGCTGCCGCTGCGCAGGCGCAGCTGCACATCGGCCAGCGCCACGACGCCCGGAAACGACTTGCCCACCCCACGCACCTCCAGCAGGTCGCTGCAGGCATGGGGCGCGTGTTGCGCGCGCGGTGCGGCAGGCGCGGGTGGGCCGCGGTCCGGCCCGTGCACAGGGGATGCGGACATGGCTCAGGGCCTGGCGTACTGGCCCATGTTCTCGGGCGTCACCAGCTCGAAGGGCACGTTCACGAAGCGCTCCACGGGCTGTTTGCCGGCCAGGCGCAGGGCGGCATCGACCGCCTTGGCGCCCTGTCCGGCCAGGTTCTGGAAGACGGAGACCTTGAGGTCGCCGTTCTTCATGGACGACAGCCCGTCGGGCGTGGCGTCTATGCCGGCCACGATGGTGTCGGGCCTCCACTTGCGGGCCGCCTTCAGCGCGTTGATGGCGCCAATCGCCATCTCGTCGTTGTTGGCGAGGATGGCGTCGAACTTCATGCCCGAGCTCAGCCAGTTCATGGTGATGTCCTGGCCCTGCGTGCGGCTCCACTTGCCCTCGCGCTTGTCGAGGATCTTCATGTCCGCGCATTCGGGCGTGGCCGCCACTTCCTCGATGTCGCGGGTGCGGGTGCGCGCCGATTCGTTGGAGAGCTCCCCCATCAGCACCAGGATGTTGCCGCGGCCCTCCAGCAGCTTGCAGACCTGGCGGGCCTGCAGCGTGCCCGAGAGTTTTTCGTCGGAGGCCACCACGGCGGTGCCTGCGGGCAGCTTGTCGAAATCGACAGGCTGGCGGTTCACGTAGACCAGCGCGATCCCGGCGTCGCTCACCATGCGGGTGATTCTGGGCGTGGCGTCGGTGTCCACCGGGTTGACGATGATGGCGTCGGCCCGCTGGGCAATCATGTTCTGGATCTGGCTCAGCTGCTTGCCCACATCGTTGCTGGCGTCCTCGATCTGCAGCTCGGCCCCGTGTTTTCTGGCCGCGTCCACGATGCCGTTGCGCAGGATGGTCAGGCCGGTGTCGTCGAAGAGCGCCATCGCCACGCCGATCCTGAGGGGCTGCGCGTGGGCTTGCGCCTGTGTCTGCTTCTGCGTCTGAGCCTGGGAATGCACGGGCAGTGCTGCCAGAAAGGCAGCGGCAATGGCCGCCAGCAGGTGGTTTTTCCTCATCCCTCGTCTCCTTGTCCTTGAGCGGCAGCGGGGCGCATTCACATCCCGCCTTGACTCGCCAAACACCGGATTGCACCGGACCCTGAGGAGAAATGTAGTTCTGCCCCTCTAATTGTTGGAAATTAATTTCTAAGTGAATACACCTAAGGAAAAAAATTTCTAATAGTTTTAATCTTTTTCCATGTTCTGGACGCTGGCCAAGCGCTGCCTGCGGACAGCCCCTGAGCGATGGCCATGGAAAGGCAAGGCAAAAGATGACAGGCACCGTGAGATTGACCGTCAGCCAGGCGCTGGTCCGCTACCTGGCCGCCCTGCAGGCCGAGGTCATGCAGCCCGATGGCCGCACGGCCGTCCAGCCCTATTGCGCAGGGGTGTTCGCCATCTTCGGACATGGCAACGTGGCCGGGCTGGGCGAGGCGCTGCATGCCGAACGTGAGCGGCTGCCCACGCTGCGCGCACACAGCGAGCAGGGCATGGCCCATGCGGCCGTGGCCTTTGCCAAGGCGCACTTTCGCCAGCGCATGATGGCCGTGACATCGAGCATCGGGCCCGGCGCCACCAACCTGGTGACCCCGGCCGCGCTGGCGCATGTGGCGCGGCTGCCGCTGTTGCTGCTGCCCGGGGACATCTTTGCCTCGCGCCTGCCCGATCCCGTTTTGCAGCAGGTGGAGAGCTTCGAGCAGGGCGATCTGAGCGCCAATGACTGTTTGCGCCCGGTCACGCGCTACTTCGACCGCATCATGCAGCCCGAGCAATTGCTGGTGGCCTTGCCGCGTGCCATCCAGGTCATGACCGACCCGGCCCAGTGCGGCCCCGCCTGCCTTGCGCTGCCGCAGGATGTGCAGACCCAGGCCTTCGACTGGCCCATGGATTTCTTCCACCCTCCGCTGATCCGCCTGCGCCGCCAGCCGGCCGACGCTGCCGGGCTGGCCGAGGCCGTGGCCTTGCTGGCCTCCGCCAAAAGGCCGCTGATCGTGGCGGGCGGCGGCGTGCTGTACAGCCAGGCCTGGGAGGCCTTGCGCGTGTTTGCCGAAACGCATGGCGTGCCGGTGGCCGAGTCGCAGGCCGGCAAGGGCAGCCTGGCCTGGGACCATCCGCTCAACCTGGGCGCCATGGGCGTCACGGGCTCGCCCGCCGCCAACCACGCAGCCCGGCAATGCGATGTGCTGCTGGCCGTCGGCACGCGGCAGCAGGATTTCACCAGCGGCTCGCATGCGCTGTACGGCCATGCCAGGGTGCTGGGCCTGAACGTGCAGCCCCTGGATGCCGCCAGGAAACGCGGCCAGCCGCTGGTGGCCGATGCGCGTGTCGGCCTGGCCCAGCTTGGCGCGGGATTGGCCGGCTGGCGCGCCGATCCGCAGTGGACGGCCGACAGCCGCGCCCGGGCCGCAGCCTGGGCAGAGCGCGTGGCGGCGCTGACTTTGCACGTGCCCAAGGGCGAGCTGCCCTATGACGCCGAGGTGATAGGCGCCGTGCGCGAATCGGCCGCCGACGCCGGGCTGGACAGCGCCTGCAGCGACATCGTGGTCTGTGCGGCGGGCACGCTGCCGGCCGAGTTGCACAAGCTGTGGCGCAGCGGCCTGCCGGGCAACTACCACGTGGACTATGCCTATTCCTGCATGGGCTACGAGATCGCGGGCGGCCTGGGCGTGAAGCTGGCGCGGCCCGAGCGCGAGGTCATCGTGCTCGTTGGCGATGGCTCCTACATGATGCTCAACGCCGAGCTGGCCACCTCGGTGCTGCTGGGCCGCAAGATCATCGTCGTGGTGCTGGACAACCGTGGCTACGGCTGCATAGAGCGGCTGCAGGTGCGCTGCGGCGGCGCCAGCTTCAACAACATGCTCGATGACTGCGTGCCCGAGGGCGGCGAGCGCTCGTCCATCGATTTCGCCCGCCATGCCGCTGCGATGGGGGCCGAGGCGGTGCACGTGGGCGGTGTGCAGGAACTGCGCCGCGAAATGCTGCGTGCGCGGGCGTCCCGCCGCAGCCAGGTGCTGGTGATAGACACCACCCACCGCCGCACCACGGCCGACGGCGGCGCCTGGTGGGAGGTCGCCGTGCCCGAAGTCTCGGCCCGCCCCGAGGTCCAGGGCGCGCGGCGCGAGTACCTGCACCACAAGGCAGGCCAGCGGCGCTGATGCCGCGCCGCCGTCGCCCCGTACGACTTCTGCCCATCTGCCCATCTGCACCAAGGAGGACTCGCATGACCTGGAAGGTACGCATCGGTATCAATCCCCTGTCCTGGATGAACGACGACCTCCCTTCGCTGGGGGGCGATACGCCGCTGGACACGGCACTGAAGGAGGGCGCCGAGATCGGCTACGCGGGCTTCGAGCTGGGCAACAAGTTTCCGAAAACCGGCCCCGCGCTCAAGGCCAGGCTTGACGCGCACGGGCTGGCCTGCGTCTCCGGCTGGTACTCGGGTTTTCTGGCGCAGGCCGATGCGGGCAGCGATGCACAGGCGATTGCCGCCGAGGCCGAGCGCTGCAAGCCCCACATGGACAGGCTGCGCCACAACGGCGTCGACGTGGTGGTCTATGGCGAATGCGCGGGCACGGTCCAGGGGCAGATCGGCACGCCTGTGTCCCGGCGCCCGCGCTTTGCGGACGATGCTGCCTGGCAGCGCTATGCGTGGCGGCTGGATGCCTTTGGCGCGCACCTGCTGGAGTGTTACGGCATCCGGCTGGCCTATCACCACCACATGGGCGCCCATGTGGAATCCCCGCAGGATGTCGACCGCCTGATGGCGCTGACCGATCCGCGCAAAGTCTTCCTGCTGTTCGATACCGGCCATGCCTACTACGGCGGGGCGGCCGATCCGGCGGCGCTGCTGAAAAAACATGTGGCGCGCGTGGCGCATGTGCATTGCAAGGATGTGCGTCCCCAGGTGATTGCCCAGGCACGCCAGGGCGACTGGAGCTTTCTGCAGGGCGTGGTCAACGGCATCTTCACGGTGCCGGGCGACGGCGCGCTCGACTTCGAGGCGGTGCTGCGCACGCTCAGGGATGCCGGCTACCAGGGCTGGCTGGTGGTCGAGGCCGAGCAGGACCCGGCCATCGCGCCCGGCTACGCATACGCGAAAAAGGGCTACGAGACGCTGCGCGCGCTCGTGGACCGGCTGGGCGCCTGAGGCCATCCGGCATCGAGGCATGAAAACCAAGGGAGGACACCGTCATGACATCTGCAATCCACCACGCCCTGCGGGGCCCTGCGGCCCGGGCCACCGTGCCTTGCCTGTGCGCTGCGGCGCTGGCCGGCGCAGCCAGTCTGGCCACGGCGCAAGGCAGCGTCACGCTGTATGGGCGCATCGTCAGCGGTGTCGACTATATGAACCGCATTGCCGAAGGGCCGGGCCGGTCTTCCGATCAACTCCGGCACGCCGGGCAATGGGGCGCGACCTGGTGGGGGCTGCGCGGGGCCGAGGACCTGGGTGGCGGCCTGAGCGCCGTCTTCCATCTCGAAAGCCAGTTCTCCGCCGACGACGGCACGGTGGGCGACAGCTTCTTCAACCGCTATGCGGTGGTCGGCCTGCGCAGCCAGACATACGGCACGCTGCTGCTGGGCCGGGCCATGGGCATTCCCGATGGCGAGGTCTGGGCCCTGGACCCCATGGGCCTGCAGGCCATGGGCGCGGGCACGCTGCAGGGCAACCGGACCTGGGGGTCGCGCCCCAATGCCATCAGCTACCAGTCGCCGGCCTGGGGAGGGCTCTCGTTTCGCACCCAGCTGGGGCTGAACGGGGAGGCGGGCCGTTCCCGGGCCGGGCGCCAGGCCGCCGCCAGCGTGGGCTATGAGCAGGGGCCGCTGGTGCTCAAGGCCTTCTACGAGGAAATCCGTGACGGCAACGGCGCGTTCGCCTCGCTCTACAAGGCATCGCGCCTGTACACGGTGGGCGCAACCTACCGCGTGGGCGGCCTGAAGCTGTTCACGGGCTACAGCCAGATCCGGTCAGGTGCGCTGACGGTGGCCGACGCCGACAACCCGGCAGGCGCCCGCAGTCAGCAGACCTATTGGATGGGCGCCAACTACCAGGCCACGCCGGCCCTGGTGCTGGCGGGCGGCGCCTACCGCGCCAACCGCAGTGGAGGCGGCGCCAGCCTGGTGAGCCTGGGGGCCAACTACCATCTTTCCCGGCGCACCATGCTGTATGGCACGGTGGGCGCCGTCTCCAACGGCGGCGGAGCCTCGTTCTCGGTGGAGGCCAACAGCGCCAGGCCAGCACCCGGGTCCGGTCAGCAGGGCGTCTACACGGGCATCGTGCACTCGTTCTGACGCTGGCTTTTTGCGCATCAACCCTCGGCCTGGCCGGGTCAAGTCCGGGTGGGCCGGCTCTTGCGGGGCGGCTGCCGCGCCGCTTGGCTGTATTCTTGGCGCTTCGCTTCACGCAGCCTTGCGGCCGTTCCCACCATGCATTTGTCCAGACGCGAATTCCTCGGCGCCGGCGCGGCCGCCGCCTGTGCCTCGCTGGTCGGTTGCGCGGCCTCGGCACCCGTGTCGGGCAGCTTCCTGCAGCCGTGGCGCAGCCATCTGGAGATGCCGCGCGACCAATGGCGCCAGCGCCTGGCCGCCACCCAGGCGCTGGGCTGCCGGGAGCTGTTCGTGCAATGGAGCGGCCTGCAAGGCGAGTCCGAGGCGGACAGCTGGATGCTGGCCGACGCGCAGATCGCCGACCTGCTGGACATCGGCACCGAACTGGGCATGGGCGTGCACCTGGGCCTGCCCTATGACGAGCGCTGGTGGAAGCAGATCAGCCTTTCCAACGCCGCAGGCCCTGCGCCCTACCTGGCGCATATTGCCGAGCAGGGCGCCGCCTATATGTACGCCAGCACCTGGCCGCGCCACGCGGCGTTTCGCGGCTGGTACATCCCCTACGAGCTGGAGCAATACCACTGGGCCGCGCCCGAGCGCATCGAGCTGCTGTTGAGCGCACTGCAGCCACTGGCGCAGGCGGCAGCGGCCACGTCCGGCCAGGTGCCCGGCATCTCCACCTATTTCAGCCAGCTGCAGACGCTGGGCAGCCTGCCCACGCTGTGGAGCATCCTGCTGGACCGCGTGTCCCTGCGCCCCATGGTGCAGGACGGCGTGGGCGTGGCGGGACTGCGCAACTACGAGGCGCTGGCACCGCTGCAGCAGATGCTGCTGGAGCGAAGGGCGCCGTTCGACCTCATCGTGGAACTGTTCGAGCAACTGCCGCCCACGCGGCCCGATGGCTCGGACTTCCAGGCGCGCACGGCCAGCTTCGAGCGCGTGCGCCGCCAGTGGGATGTGGCCCGCGACTACGGCGCCCAGCGCGTCGTCGCCTTCGCCATCGACCCCTGGGTGCTGAACGACACGCCAGAGGCTAAGCAACTGCTGCGCGAGTGGAAGGCCGCCGCCCGCTGAGCGCGGTGGCTGCCGGGTCAGAAGCGCTTGCCGATGATCTCTCGCAGGATCTCGCTGCTTCCGCCGAAGATGCGCAGCGCCCGTGCATCGGCCCAGGCGCGGCCAATGCCGTATTCGGCCATGTAGCCGTAGCCGCCGTGCAATTGCAGCAGCTCGTCCAGCACCTGGCCCTGCAGCTCGGTGGCATTGAGCTTGGCCATGGCGGCGGTGACGGAGTCCAGTGAGCCTTCCATGTGCCGGGCCAGGCAGTCGTCCAGGAAGACGCGCAGCATGGTGGTCTTGGCCAGCGCATCGGCGAACTTGAAGCGGGTGTTCTGGTAGTCGAGCACGCGGCGCCCGAAGACCTTGCGGTTGCGCACGAACTCGGCAGCCTCATCCAGCATGCCTTCGGTGGAGGCTGCCGCGCGCAGCGCGATCGCCAGCCGCTCCTGCGCCAGCTCCTGCGTCACATGCTCGAAGGCGGCGTTTTCGCGGCCCAGCAGGTGGTCGGCCGGCAGGTGCAGTTCGTCGAAGAACAGCTCGCAGGTGTCCTGGCTGTGCTGGCCTATCTTGCGCAGTGCCGGTCCCTTGCCCAGGCCCTTCATGCCTTCTTCCACCACGAACAGCGACAGGCCGCGCGCGCCCAGGTCGGGCTCGGTGCTGGCCAGCACCACCATCAGGCCGGCGTTGACGCCATTGGTGATGAAGGTTTTCTGGCCGTTGAGCACATAGCCGCCGCCCTCACTCTCGCTCTTGCGGCGGGCGCGCGTGCGTACGGCCTTGAGGTCGCTGCCCGCGCCGGGCTCGGTCAGGGCGATGGCGCCGATCAGCTCGCCCGTGGCCATGCGCGGCAGCCAGCGGTCCTTCTGCACCTGCGTGCCGAAGTTCCAGAGATAGGGCGCCACCATGTCGGAATGGATGGAAAAGCCGATGCCCAGGCAGTTGGCGCGCGCCAGCGCCTCGATGACCACGGCCGCGTGGCCGAAGTCGCCGCCCTGGCCGTAGGGCGGGGGCAGGTCGCAGTTGAGCAGGCCGCTGTCGCCGGCCTTGCGCCACAGGGCGCGCGGCGTGATGCCCTCTGCCTCCCAGTCATTGATGTGGGGCAGGATCTCGGTGGCCACGAATCGGTCCACCTGTTCCTTGAACAGCAGGTGGTCTTCACGCAATACGGAGCGGGTGCGCATGTCTGTGTCGGCCTCCTTGGGCTGGGTCAGGGGCGATAGGTGTCGGTGGCGCTGGCCTGGCCGCGCAGCACGGGGGCGGCGGCCGTCCCTGTCATGAACAGGCTGTAGTGGTCGCCCGGCTGCAGCTGGGGCAGTGCCAGCGGCGCGCTGGCCGCAGTGGCGCAGGTGGCGGCGAGCTGGGCGCTGACCGGGTTGATGGAGCGGCTGGCCGACCTGGCGGGCGCCACGCCCGTGAACAGCGGCGTGCCCGTGCCGGCGATCTTGAGCCCGCCTTCGGTGCAATCGTCGATCAGGTTGTAGAAGCGCAGCTCGGCCTTGAGCGCGTCCTGGCTGCCGCCGGAGTCGTCGATGGCCGTGAAGCGCGCGGCCGCGTTCTTGCCCTGGCGCTGCGGCACCAAGGTGGTGAAGCTGCCCGGCGCCACCTTCATGCTGCCGGCGCTCTTGCCGTCCAGCTGAATGGCAAAGGGCGTGTCGCCCTTGACGATGGCGTAGCTGCTGGCCGGCTTGCTGCCGGACAGCGTCTGCTCGGGGCCGTCGCCTATCTTCACGCGCAGGCTGCCCGCGTCGGGGTGGACCACGCGCACGAAGGACGAGCCTGCAGGCGGGCGCGCGGCATAGAGCTGGGCCAGCGTGCCTTCGGCATGCGCGGCGGGCAGGCAGGAGAGCCCGGCCAGGCCGGCCAGGGCGAGGGCGAGGGCGACGGTACGCATCACGGGGGAAAAAGCGGAGGTCATGCCTGCGGGTCCTTGGTTTCCTTGGCGGGGCGCATGCGTGCATCAAGGTACATGCGCTCCAGTTGCTTGCGGTCGGCCTTGTCAGTCTGCGTCAGCGGAAAGCCGTGGCAGGCCAGCAGTTCCGACGGAATCATGTAGGGCGGCACCCGCTGGGCCAGCAGCTCGCGCCATCCGGCCAGGTCTTCGGGCAGGGGCTGCATGCCGGGCGGGCCGCTGCGGTCCAGGTCCACGAAGCCGATCATGCGCACGATGAATCCATCGGGCCGCTTGAGTGCCACCGCCGCGCCTGCGCGCACGCCAGGCAGGGTGGCCAGCACGGCATCGACCTCGGCCAGCTCGATGCGGTAGCCGTGCATCTTGATCTGGTCGTCGCGCCGGCCGTGGAAGGTGACCAGGCCCTCGCCGTCGATCTCGCCCAGGTCGCCCGTGCGGTAGCCGCGCTTGCCGTTGCGCATGAACATGCGTGTGGCGTGCAGGTCGGGGCGGTTCAGGTAGCCGCGCATCACGTGGTCGCCGGCCACGCAGATCTCGCCTTCGTCCAGGAACACATCGGCATAGGGCTTGGCCCGGCCGATGGGAAAGGGCAGCGGCGCGCGCTGGCGCAGCGCGGGGTCGATCTCCACCCAGGTGGTGGAGCAGGTGGCCTCGGTGGGGCCGTAGGAGTTGATGATGCGCGCCTGGGGAAAGCGGCTCCACAGCGCTTCGGCCACGGTGGGCGTGAGCGATTCGGCGCCGAAGACGAAGACGCGCAGGTCGGGCAGGTGCTGCTGGTCGAAGTCGGCATCCAGCAGCTGCTGGCGCACGAAGGAGGGCGTGGATGCCCAGACGTTCACATGGGTGCCCGCCAGGTAGGCGGCAAAGGCCTGGCGGTCGGCAATGGTCTCGCGCGCGCACAGCACGCAGGCGCCGCCCGTGACCAGGGCGCCCATCCAGTTGAACAGCGAAAAGTCGAAGCTGAACAGCATCTGGTCCATGAAGACCGGCGCCTCGCCCAGGGCCAGGCAGTCGCGTATCCAGCCGGCGAACAGGCCCAGGCTCTCGCGCCCGATCTGCACGCCCTTGGGATCGCCCGTGCTGCCCGAGGTGAACATGATGTAGGCCAGCGATTTTTCCTGCAGCGGCTGCGCGGCGATGCCGGTGTCCAGGAAGCTGCGGGCCTGCGCGTCGTAGTGCAGGCCGGCCTGCACCAGCGTGGCGATGCGCGCCATGCGCTCGGGCGGGTTGATCACGTCCACCGGCACGAAGGGCACGCCCAGGCGCAGGCAGCCGAGGATGGCCACGAGGAACGCGGTCTCCTTGTGCCCCGTGATCAGCAGCGGCTCGTCGCGCCGCGCGCCGCGCGCCAGCGCCTGCTGCTCCCATTGCGCCACGGCCTGGGCCAGTTGCTGCCAGTCCAGCGTGCCGGCGGCATCGATCACGGCGGGCCGCGCGGTGTCGGCGCCGGGCTCGGTGAAGTCGAAGCGGTCAAAACTGAATCGCATGCGGGCTCCTTGTTGCGCGGGGACAAAGGGACAGGGCGGCGGCGTGCAGGCGCTGCATCAGGCCTTGCGCTGCTCGGCCACGTACTGCGCCAGCGTGTGCACGGATTCCAGGTGCAGGTCGATCTCCGATGGCGGTATCTTGACACCGAACTCCTTTTCGATGGCCAGTGCCACGTCCACGGCGGACAGCGAGTCCACCAAGCCCGATTCGAGCAGCAGCGTATCGGGCTCGACCGAGGTCAGGATGATGGCGCCGATGATCTGGGCAATCTTGGTTTCGATGTCATTCAGGGACATGGTTTTTCTCCAACAGGTGTTTCAGAACTGGAAATACAGGAAGCGGGTTTCCTTGTGCAGGTTGACCAGGCACAGGAACAGCAGGAACAGGGTCACGGCCGTCCAGCCTGCGCTGGGGCGCCAGCGCATCCAGGCGCGGGGCGCTTCCTGCACCTTGAACATGGCGGGCGAGAAGCGGCCCAGGATCTGGTGGGCATTGGGCGTGAACCAGGCAATGGCCAGCAGCAGCAGGACCAGGGCCAGCTGCATGTGGTGGCCTATGGCCAGCCGCAGCGCGTCGCCCACGGCCAGGCCCTGCAGGTGCGACAGCGATTCCAGCGCCTCCACGCCGCGCAGGCCGGCCATGCCCTTGAGCAGCAGCATGGCGTCGCCCACGCCGTGGGCGCGGAAGAAGGTCTGGGCGATGAGCACGGCAATGAAGGTGATGACAACGCACAGCGCCTGCACGCCCCGGCCCGACTTGCGTGCGGCGGCCGGCTTGCGGCTGACCACGAAGATGCGCCAGGCGTGGTTGACCGACAGGTAGAAGGCATGCAGCAGGCCGAAGATCACGTACTGCAGGCCTGCGCCGTGCCAGATGCCCGCCAGCCCCATGGTGAACAGCGTGGGCACGACGATGGTGGCCGCAAAGCCGCCGGGCGTGCGCGCGGCGCTGGAGCCCACGGACAGGCCGCGCTTTTCGCGTGCGCGCGAGATGGCCATGGCCACGGGGTAGTACAGGTAGGCCGTGAGGTAGCGCGTCAGCGTCATGTGCCAGCGTGCCCAGAAGTCGATGATGCTGCCGGCCTTGTAGGGCGAGTTGAAGTTCAGCGGGAAACGGATGCCGAACATGCGCGCCAGGCCCAGCGCCATGTCCGAATAGCCCGAGAAGTCGAAGTACAGCTGCAGCGCGTAGCTGAGGCTGGCGCCCCAGGCGGCCCAGAACTGCAGCTCGCCGGGCGCGGCGAATCCCGCGTCCGCATAGGGCGCGATCTCGTCGGCCAGCAGCACCTTCTTGGCCAGGCCGATCACGAACAGCGTGCCGCCGATGGACAGGTTGTCCGCGCGGAACCGGTAGTTATCCGGCTGCGCGAACTGCGGCATCATTTCCTTGTGGTGCAGGATGGGCCCCGCGATCAGGTGCGGGAAGAAGGTCACGAACAGCACGTAGCTGAGCAGGCTGCGTTCCTTGACGATGCCCGAGCGGCAGTCCAGCAGGTAGCCGATCTGGGTGAAGGTGAAGAACGAGATGCCCAGCGGCAGGATCAGCTCGTGCATCCCGCCCTGCGTCAGCCCCCATTCGCCCAGGAAGTTGAACAGCGTGGCGAAGTACTTGTAGTGGAACAGTGCCGCCAGGTCGGCGCCCACGCCCAGGGCGGTGACCAGCCCCTGCAGCCGCGCACGGCCCGCAAAGCGCAGGATCAGCAGGCTCACCACGTAGTTGAAGGCGATGGACAGCGCCAGCAGGGCGACGAACTGCGGGTTCCACCAGCCGTAGAAGACAAAGGACGTCAGGCACAGCCAGAACGCGGCCAGCCGCAGGCTGATGGCCCCGGCCAGGTAGTGGCCCGCCAGCGCGATGGGCAGGAACAGCAGCAGGAAAAGATAGGAATTGAACAGCATGTAGCGGGCGGGGTCACGCAGGCGGGGAGGCGGCGTCCATCTCCTTGAGCGCCGCTTTTTCATCGTCCGTCAGGGGCAGGGACAAGGTGTTTTCCGAGAACTCCCAGATCACCAGCCGCAGGCTGGCCGGCCAGGAGGCGCGGCGCTTGAGCGCGGCCACCATGGCGCCGCTGAACTGGCCGCCGTCCATGCTGAGGTTCCAGACTTCCTGGCCCAGCGCGCGGCCGAGCTGCGGCGCGAAATTGCTGCGCAGCCCGTTGGAGCTGCCGGCCAGCAGCACCTGCACGGGCGGTGTCTCGTCCAGCAGGCCGCCGCCGCGCACGGGGGTGATGGTCTGCGGGCGCACCTGGTCGCGCCGTGGGCGCCAGCCGGCCGGGGCATCGGCCAGGCCGGCCAGGGCCAGCAGGTCGCCGGGCAGCGGCTGCAGCGGCCCGGGCGCGGTTTCCTCGAAGGCCTGGGCGCCGCGCTGCCCGCCCAGCAGCGGCAGCGCGGCCTGGGCCACGGCCAGGGCGGCGGCGCGTGCGCCCTCGGCATTCATGTGCACGTCGGTGCGAAAGAAAACGGGTTGCGCCTGCTCCTGTGTCTGCAGGGCGGGGCGCAGATCGGCGAAGGCAATGCCGTCGGCCTGCAGGCGCTGCTGCCACAGGTCCAGGCGCTGCAGCATCACGGGTGCCACGGGCAGGCCGCACAGATGGGCGGCCTCGATGCGCGACTTGTCGGGCACGGCCACCACCAGGGTGGCAATGCCTTTGTCCTGCAACTGCCGGGTCCAGTGGCGCAGCAGGCGCTGGCGCGCCTCGAAGGGCGCGGCGCCCGTGCCGGGCTGGGGCCGCAGGCCGTCGCGGTAGAACATCCATTGCGGGCAGCCCAGGGCCACCTGCGCTCCCGTGTCGCCCAGCAGGCGGTAGCGCAGCGCGGCCTGGCCGGTTTCCAGCGAGGACTGAGCAGGCAGGCGCAGGCCCTTGTTCAGCGCCGCGCCCGCGCGGCCATCCAGCCAGGCGGCCAGTTGCAGCTCGCCGGCCTTCGGTCCCCCGCTGGCCAGCGTCCAGCCACCCCAGGCCAGGCCCGACAGCAGCAGGGCGCCCCAGATCCAGGCGTTGCGCCGGTGTCCTTTGTCGGTTTGCAGTTCTTGCGCGGTGGGGTCCACGGTGTCAGCCCTTGAGCGCGGCCCGCAGCCGCTCCAGCCAGGTGGCGTTGGGCATGAGCGAGGCGTTGTCCCACTGGCCGGCCGCGTTGGGGCCGTAGCTGTAGGTGGGCTCGAACATCTGCCACACCAGCACCTGGGGCTTGTGGGACTTGAAGGCCGGCGACTCCAGGTACTCCAGCAGCATGGTCCACTGGCCCACGTTGCCGGGCTTCCAGTTCAGCGAGACCGGGCGGTCCAGCAGGTTGGAGAGCTTTTGCGGAAAGCCGAAGTAGGGCTGGACCATGCTGTGGCCGGTGACATGGACGGGGGCGGGCTCATCGTCGAGCAGGCCCTTGGCCGGAGCCTGGCGGCGCACGGTGTAGACCTCGCGGCCGATCTGCTTGCGCTCCTCGGCGGTCAGGAACAGCTCGGCCAGGTCGCCATAGCGGCGCTCGGTGACGGTGTCGCCCAGGGCCAGGCCGCTGCCGGCGCTGCCGGCCAGCTGGGGCACCTCGCCCTGGACCATGCGGGCGGTGGCCTCGGCCGTGGCGTCGGCTGCCGCCTGGGTCCAGTGCTGGTCGGTGCGGTAGAACACGTCCTTGCCGCTGTCGCGCACGGTGCGCAGCACGGCCTCGTCGTCAAAGCTGGGAATGCCGGCGGCCTGCAGCGCCTGCAGCACCTGCTTGTAGCGGCCCTGGACATCGGCGCTCATGGCCTTGCCGTCGGGCATCTTGTCGGCATAGAAGCGCACCTTGTCGGGCAGAAGCAGCACCTGTAGCTTCACGCCGCGCGCGGCCAGCAGGTTGCGCGCCTCGGTGATCAGCCGGGTGGATTCGGTGATGCCGGCGCGGTCCACCTGGGTCAGGCTGCCCCAGCCCGGAAACAGCCAGCCGTCCTTGCCCCTGAGAACGATGGAGGAGCTGTCCTGTGCCTGGGCCTGTGCCGTACCCTGCGCTGCCAGCGCGCCCAGCATCAGGGCGCAGCCGGCCAGCCCGCGTGCGGCGCGTGCCATGCCCGAGCGCAGTCCGTGCAGGGCGGGGCGGGGTGCTTGCTTGGTCGAATCCATGGGAGCTTTCTCCTTTTCTCTTGTCTGTGTGGTGGTGGCGGCGGCGGGGCAGGGCTTTCAATAGGACAGCGTCAGCGTCATGAACAGGCCCTTGGCGCGGTCGGCTTGGCCGCCACCGATGTTGAAGCGGTACTGCATGGACCAGTCCACATAGGACTGGGCCGTGCTGTAGTGGCTTTCGCGAAACCATTGGCGCAGGCTGACGCCCACGCCGGCGCTGGCGGACCAGCTGCTGCCATTGCCTTGCAGGGCCAGCGTCTGCCCCTGCTGGGCGGCCAACTGGGCTGCGGTGGGCGTGGCGCCCGGGGCGGCCTGCAGGGAGCGCACATCGACGCGGTTCCTCTGCTTGATCCAGTCGGCCGCGACCACGCCGAACGGAAAGATCACCAGCCCCTGGTTGATGCCGTCGGCACGGAAGCTGCGGCCGAAGCGGGCCTCGGTGGAGAAGAACCATTGCTCGCGCTTGTAGCGGCCCGAGCCGTCGCCCACCAGGGCGCCGTTGGTCTGGTCGGTCAGCGTGAAGCGCGAGGCCATGCTCTGGTTGGCATAGCCGGCCTGGCTGTAGCCCTCCATGGTGAACCAGCTGGAGCGGTCCGTGCGCCGGCCCGTTCCCTCGTAGAAGCCATGGGTGACATAGGCCAGCCAGCCGCCCTGGCCTGCGCCCGCGCTGTACTTGGCCGATATCGGGTTGCCCAGCGCCGGGCCCGTGGGGTTGAGCGGATCGCGCCCGCTCATCAGGCAGCGCAGCTGGGGCGATTCAGGCGTGATGAAGCCCGAGCGCGTAGCCGTGCCCAGGTTGAACTGGCGCTCTATGCCGAAGGTCAGCGCGTACTTGGTGGACGGCGTGAAGCGCATGCCCAGCGAGCCCGTGGTGGTGGGCAGGCCCGATACGCCCCGGTTGTCGCCCGCCTGCACATTGATGGGCAGGCCGGTGCAGGGGTCGATGGCGCTCTGGCCCAGCGTGGTGCCGCCGCCGTCGTGCAAGGTGCTGCCCAGCCGCCCGTAGACATCGAAGATGCGCGTCGATGAGTTCAGGAAGTTGGACGGGCGCCAGTAGGCCTCGGCCGTGCCGAAGACGGCGTCGCCCGCCTGGGTGAGGATGCCGTCCGAGAACGCACGCCCCGCAGGCCGCGCACCCCGGTAGCCCATGGAGACGATGGCGCCCCACTCGCGTGCGTAGCCGGAGACGGCGCTGCGTGCGTTCTCGCGCTGGCCGGGCGTGAGCTTGGCGGTGCCGGCGTCGTCCAGGTCGATGGCTTCCTTGAAGGTGCGCACGGCGCCCCGGTTGTCGCCGGTGCCGGCCAGCGCATAGCCTTCGTCCAGCATGGCGCCCGCTGGCGCCTCGCCCGTGGCGCGCGCCGCGCGAAAGTCCTGCAGCGCCTTGGCCGGCTCTTCCTGGCGCGAGTACAGGTAGCCGCGCTGCATCAGCAGCTGGGGGTCGTTGGGGGTGAGGGACAGGGACTTGTCCAGCCGCAGCAGGGCCTGGCCCTGCTGGTCGCGGTCGCCTGCGGCCAGCGTGGTGGTCAGCAGCTTTTGCAGTTGCGGGTTGTCGGGGTCCTGCTCCACGGCCGTGCGCGCGTGGTCGATGGCGGCCTTGTAGTCCTGGCGTGCGTAGGCCGCATAGGCCTGGGCGCTGGGGCCGCCCGTGCCCTGGGCATCGGAAGGCTGCAGCTCGCAGACCGTGCCGTAGGGCGTGTCGCGGCAGTCCTGCAGGGGCGGCGGATAGTCGGCCATGGCCAGGGTCTGCGAGGCGCCGCGCGTATCGGCCACCATGGGCGTGTCGCGGCCCGGGCGCAGGTCATCGGCTTGCTTGAGGCGGCGGGCCACGGATTCATCCTGTGCCGGCATGGGCGCCAGCAGCGCGCGGGCGCGTGCCGCGTCGCCAGCGGCCAGGGCCGCGTCGGCCGCGATCAGGCGCAGGTTGGCGGACTGCTTTTCGTCCAGCCAGTCCTGCTTGAGCACGGCATCGAAGTCCTCGTTGGCCTGTGCGGTCTTGCCCTGGCGCTGGCGGATGTAGCCGCGCATGCCCAGCGCCGCTGTGTCTTCGTTGTCCTGCGCCAGCGCCTCGTCTGCGGCTTTTTCCGCATCGGGCAATTGCTCGGCCAGCAGCAGCGAGGTGATCAGCAGCAGGCGGTGCGATGCCGTTCCCGGCGCCAGCGCCACGGCTTCGCGCGCAAAGGGCACGGCCTGCGCCGGGTTGTTGGCGATCAGCGCCTGGTAGGCCTTTTGCGCCGGCAGCACGGCCTGGCTGCGGCGCAGGGTCTGGCGCTTGGCCACCAGGTCGCTTTTGTTGGGTGGGTCCAGGGCCAGGGCGGCATCTGCGGCCTCGATGGCGGCGCCCAGTTGCTCCTGCGCCTCCAGCGCGCCTATCCACAGCAGCGCCCACTGGCCCTGGCTGGGGTCCAGGCGAAAGGCCTGCTCGGCCCTGCGCGCGCTGTCCGCGTAGTTTTTGGCGTTGTAGTCGGTGTAGGCCTGCGTGGCGATGGGAAAGGCCTTGTTGTAGGCCTCGGAAGCCGTGGCCCCCGCAGGCCCGCCCGCCGCCCCGCCTGCCGCTGCGGCCCGCACATTGGTTTCGGCCTGCTGCAGCGTGGCCTCGTCCAGCCCGGCGGCGCGGGCCGAGGCGATGGCCTTGAGCGCTTCCTCGTTCTTGCCCTGCTTTTGCAGCGAGTAGATCAGCAGCATGCGCAGGCGCAGCAGGTCGGGGCGCAGCTGTATGGCCGATGCGGCGGCGGTCGCGGCCCGTGCAAAGCGGCCGGCCTGGTAGTGGGCATAGGCCTGGTTGGCCAGCTGCCACGCGCGGCCCCTGAGCGGCGCCTCGGCCTTGACGGCCGCCACGGCCTGCGGCCAGGCCGGCGGCGTGTTCCAGCCGGCGCCCAGCAGCGCGGCCAGCGTGAGAGGGCGAACGAGGGGAGCGAGATGCTTCATATGCCGGCCCTTGGAGTGCTTGGAATGCCTTGTGCGGGAATGTCGGGATGCACCGTGGGGTCGGTGGGCTCCCCCTGCTGGAAGCTGATGGCCTCGCGCAGCGTGGCCTCGTCGAGCCAGCCCTGCTCCATGAGGATGGCGCCCAGCGGACGGCGTTCGCGCTGCTGTATCTCCAGCGCGGTGGCCAGCCGGGTTTCGTCGATGGCCTGCCATGACAGCAGCAGCTCGCCCAGGCGCTGGCGCTGGTGGCTCAACTGGTCGGTGGACGGGAAGTCGTGCATGGTCTTGTCCCAGGCCAGCCGCTTGCCCGTGACCAGGTGGACGATGAACAGCTTCCAGGCGCGCGCCGCCGCCATGGCATTGATGAAGTTGCCGATCACCATGCGCGGGATGGACAGCATGGCGTGCTCCCAGCCGTACAGGCGCGAGACGAACCAGGCGCGCTGCACCACGCGCAGCAGCAGGGCGATGACGTTGACGCTCATCAGCGTCACCAGCCAGCCGTTGGGAGCGAACAGGGACGGGTAGTACACCGTCCACCAGCCCATGTGATCGGCCAGCAGGAACAGCAGGAAGTTCAGCAGCAGCAGATAGGCCAGGATGGCCACGAAGGAGGTCACCAGCCCCTTGCGGTCCCGGAACAGCAGGTACTTGGTGGACAGCGGCCCGGCCCAGCCGACCTGGCTCCAGCCCTGCAGGCCGATGCCCAGTGTCCAGCGCGCCTTTTGCCGGTAGGCGGTCTTGAAGGTGTTGGGAAAGAATTCGCGTATGCCCAGCGGCATGGTCAGCGTGGACACCTTTTCCTTGCCCAGGCCGAACAGCGGCTTGCGCCGTATCACGTAGTCCACGGGGAACTTGCCGAAGATCTGCTTCATGCCCCGGCGTGCCAGCCGCGCGCCGATGTCGTAGTCCTCGGTCAGCGTGTCGGTGTTGAAGGGCTGGTTGTGGGTCTCGGCCGCCAGCTCCTCCATCGCCTTGCGCGAAAAGCAGGTGCCCACGCCGGCCGAGGGCACCATGTGCGACATGCTCTCGCGCACCACCAGGTCCTTGGTGTGCCATTCGGCGAATTCGTCCATGTAGGTGCCGGCCACCAGCTCGTACCACTCGCGCTCCAGGGAGGTCACGGGCAGCTGGATGAAGTCCATGCGCGGCAGCAGGTAGTTGTAGTACTTGAGCTCCAGCGGGTGCAGCACGTCCTCGCTGTCGTGCAGGATCACGCCGGCAAAGGGCTCGGGCTGCAGCGTGTTCTGCTGGAAGATGGCCTGCACGATCCAGTTGAGGCAGTCGGCCTTGCAGGTGGGGCCGTCGTGGGGCACCTCCACGCGGACCAGCTGGCGGTAGCGCCGGCGCATGCGCTCGACCTCGTTCTTGGTGCGCTCGTCGTTGCGGTAGGTGCCCACGAAGATCATGTAGTTCTTGTAGTCCAGCGTGCCCACCATGCTCTCGAGCATGGGCGCGATCACGTCGTACTCCAGCCAGGCCGGCACCATGATGGCCAGCGGCTTTTCCTCGACCTCCTGCAACTGCTGTGCCTTGAGCGGCTGGTAGCGGCGCTTGACGGTCAGCGCGCGCCAGGCCTCGCGCACCCAGTACCAGGCGTCGATGAACAGGTCGTCGATGCTGGACAGCAGGATGACGACGGCCACCACGGCGCTGACGATCTCCAGCGCGTGGTAGTAGTCGGCCACCAGGTAGGGCCAGTAGAGGGAAGAGATCATGGCGATCGCCTCATGCCGTCGTCATCGTTGCCCGGGCCGGGCTCAGTGCTTGGACTGCTTGCTGCGCGCCACCGCCCAGGCCAGCACCACCAGCAGCAGCACCACAAACAGCGCGATGGCGATGCCCGGCACGCTCCAGGACAGGAAGTTGCGCCATTCGTGGAAGGCGCTTTCGCGCGGACCCTACGGAATGCCTGTTTCGGGATTGCTGCTGTCCACCCAGGCCAGCGGGCCGTTGCCACCGATCACGGCGATGTTGCCGCGATTGAGCAGGAAGGGCTCGCCCAGGCCGCCCGTCCACTCGCCGATGGCATGCCACAGCACGCCCTGCTGGCCGCCTGCAGTGACCACTTCGGCCGAGGACAGTTGCTTGAGTCCCTTGATGTCCAGCCAGTCCGCCGACTTGCCGCGGATGCGCAGCTGCTGCCGGTCCGTCACCGTCACCAGGGGCTTGGCGCCGTCCACCGGCACCTCCATGGCGACAAAGGGCATGGAGGGCTTGGCCGTTGCATCGGCCTGGGCCACGACCAGCTCGGCCTGCGAAGCCGACAGGCCGCTGGCGGCCGCCAGGTTGGCCATGCGCTCCAGCGCGGCCGGCGCCGCCGACAGATAGCTGGCGGGCACCAGGAACTGCGACTTGGCGCCCAGCAGCGGCAGCAGGCCGATGAAGCTGCCGTTGGCCTCGGCCTTGCCGGGCGTCACGTAGCTGATGGCCGGCAGCACGCTGGCGGGGTAGGGCTGGGGAATCTCGTTGCAGTCGGCCGAGTAGGGCTGGCGCTGCACGGACACCCGCAAGGTGTTGTTGATGCCCAGCGCATAGCCGGGCACACGGGCGCGCAGGCGTTCGGGCTGGCCGTTGGCCTCCAGCTGGCGGGCCGACAGCAGCATGCCGTTCCAGAACAGCGTGGCCACGGGGCGCGTGGCCGAGGCGCCGGGGGCGGCGGCCACGTACAGCGTGATCTCGCCCGGCATCTGGCCCTGCGAGGCCACGGCGCTCAGCGGGAAGTTCATCGTCCAGTCGCCGCGCGACAGCACGTCGAAGCTGTCGGGACTGCCGCCCAGGCTGGACAGGCGTATGCCCTTGGCCTCGTCCCACTGCGGGGGCTGGGCCGCGGCCACGGTCACGTTGTCGCTGACCAGCAGGCGCTGCAGCGCGGCCTCCTGCAGGCCGGCCACGCGCGCACCCGCGTCGGCGGCCACGGCCAGCACCATCTGGCGGCCCATGGGCAGGGCGCGCAACTGCTGCGAGGCCAGCGCCTCGTTGGCCAGCGGCGCGCGCCGGGCGCGCCATTGCTGCAGGGCCTGGCCCGCATCGGGGTCGGCCGCCAGCTGGGCCTGCAGGGCCGCGAAGGCGGCGGTCAGGCGCTGCTGCAGTGCCTTGTCGGCCACCACGATGTCTCCGCTGACCTGGGCGGCCCCCAGCATGAGCAGCGCGCCCAGTTCGGCGTCACTGGCGAGCTTGTGCTGGGGCTCGGCGCCGCGCAGTGCGGCAAAGGCGGGCACGCCTGCCAGGGCGGCGGGAACCTCCAGGCCGCGCAGGTCCAGCGTCTCCCCCACGGCGGGCAATGCGTTCACCGTCATGCGCCTGTTGTTGCGCTGCAGGCTGGCGCCAATGCGCCAGGCACTGTCGAACGAGGCCTGCTCCAGCTGCCGGCCCGCCACCAGCACGGTGGTGCGCACGGGCAGGGTGTTCCAGACATCTTCGATGCTGCGCACATCGCGCGGGTCCACGCGGTAGCTCAGCCGTGTCTGCGGCGAGATGGTCAGGGAGTTGGCCAGGGAGTGGTTGTCATCGCATCGCACCTGGCCGTTGCGGCTGCGCCAGTTCACGCCCAGCCGCACGAAATCGCTGGCGCGGGCCTGCTGGCCGACGGGCAGCGTGCGCTGCAGCATGCCGTCACCATCGGGCACGGTCTGCGACACGGCGGGCGTGCCGTTGAGCGAGATCACCACGGTCGAGACGCCGGGCTCGCCCTTGAGGTAGCGGCTGTCGAAGGCAATGCTGGCATCGCCCAGCGGCAGGCCGCGCGGCACGGGCAGGTAGAAGTCCTGGGTGGCCGTGCCGGCCAGCACCACGGGATCGACGATGCCCAATTCCTTGAGCGTGACGCTGCGCTGCAGCCCGTCGCTGGCGCCCAGCTGGCGTATGGCGTCGCCCAGCGCCGAGGCCGATGCCGTCTGCGCGAACAGGGCGCCCAGGCCCAGCAGCGAACCCAGCGCCCAGCGGGCCCCGGTGCGGGAAAGCGATTGGCGGATGGTCGGTTGCATGGAGGCCTCTTTTCTCACTTCGGTGCTCGATTCGTAATGCGCTTCGTGGACGTGATGCGGGGGTGGTGCGTGCGTGGTTCAGGCCGGCGCCATGCCCTTGGTCACGGCGGCCGTGATGCCCGGGACGGCCGCGGCGCCCGTGTGTCCGGCGGCAAACTCGTCGAAGGGCTGTCCCAGCAGGGCGCGCACGATGCGCTGCGAGGCCTGGCCATCGCCATAGGGATTGATGCGGCGCGCAAACGAGGCGTGGTGCCCCTCATCGGCCAGCAGCCGGTCGACCTCGGCCACGATGCGCGCGCGCTGCGTGCCCACCAGCAGCACGGTGCCGGCCGATACGGCCTCGGGCCGCTCGGTCACGTCGCGCATCACGAGCACGGGCTTGCCCAGGTAGGGCGCCTCTTCCTGCACGCCGCCGGAGTCGGTCAGGATGATGTGGGCGCGCTGCATGAACCAGACGAAGTCCACATAGTCCAGCGGATCGATGAGGCGGATGTTGTCCATGCCGCCCAGCGTGCGCATGACCACTTCGCGCACGGCGGGGTTGAAGTGCACGGGGTAGACGATGAGCAGGTCCGGATGGCGCTGCGCCAGCTCGGCCAGCGCAGCGCAGATGTTCTGGAAGCCTTCGCCGAAATTCTCGCGCCGGTGTCCCGTGACCAGCAGCAGCGGGCGCTGCGCATCCACCCAGGGATGGCGCTGGGCAATGGCACGGGCCAGCTCGGGCTGGGCATCGAGCCGGTCGCACAGCGTGGCCAGCGCATCGATGACGGTGTTGCCCGTCACGGCGATGCGGCCCTGCAGGTTCTCGCCCAGCAGGTTGGCGCGCGACGTGGGCGTGGGCGCAAACATCCACTGGCTGACCACATCGACCACGCGGCGGTTCATCTCTTCGGGAAAGGGCTGAGCCAGGTCGCCGGTGCGCAGGCCGGCTTCCACGTGGCCCACCGGAATGCGGCGGTGAAACGCCGCCAGCGCGCAGGCCGTGGCCGTGCTGGTGTCGCCGTGCACCAGCACGTAGTCGGGCTTTTCCTGCTCCAGCACGCCGTCGGCGCCCGCCACCACGCGGGAGAACAGGCCGTTGAGCGTCTGGTTGGGTTGCATGACGGCAAGATCGTGCTGCGCCTGCAGGCCGAACAGATCCATCACCTGGTCCAGCATCTGCCGGTGCTGGCCGGTGACGCACACCACGCTCTCGATGCCCCGCGTCTGCGACAGGGCCGTGACCAGTGGCGCCATCTTGATGGCCTCGGGACGGGTCCCGAAAAACGAAAGAATCTTCATGCCAACCCCTTTTGCGTTTTCCTGTGCTCTTCGCTTGTGCGTTCTTGTGCTGCGCTGTACCCGGCAGGGGGCAGGGCCCGTCTCAGCCCGAAGACGGGCCGGGCAGGCCGCAAAGCGGTGTGGAATATACGGCGGGTTTTTGGAATTTTCGATCGATTGCTGTCATTCGATTGAAAACTATCGTCAATTGAGAGAAATTGACGGAAGTTAAGAGGACTTGAGGGAGCTTGATGACCTTGCCTTCCATTGGGGAACCTCCGTCGAATCTCAAGCGCCGCAAGCCATGCGCGCCATGGGGCTGGATGCACGTTTGCGCCAGGGTGCTGTTGCACAAAGCTGCGCGCCTGTGGGCTTTGTTGCAGCTAGTACATCACCGAAACAAGGATGTGCTTGTCAGACGCTTGCCTATTGCTGCCAGCTGCTGCCTATTGCAAGCTCTGGGGCGCGTCTGCGCAAGGCTTGGAGGGGGTGTCCGTGCTGTCGCTTTCCCTGATGCGCGGCCGGTGCGCGGGGCCGAGGCAGGGGCGGGCGCGGCGGGCGCAAAACTGGGCATGAACCTTGCCACAAGCCGGCCCGGAAACGAAAACGGGCCCCGTGTAGGGGCCCGTTTTGCTGGGTGTATGGCGGAGAGGGCGGGATTCGAACCCGCGGTGGGGATTAGCCCACACACGCTTTCCAGGCGTGCGACTTAAACCGCTCATCCACCTCTCCGAAGCCAGCGATTGTAGCAGTGATTTCGGGTGGTCACGGTAAGAAGCTGGAACCGGCAGCGATGCAGGTGCGCCCCGGTGCACCTTGCAGGTACAACCGGAAAGGCCGCCCCGGTCGTTCAGCCGCAAGCCATTTGGGACGGTGAATGGTTGCAGTATCGTGAAATCCGGCGAGCTTGTGATGCGGGTCCATCCAGGGAATCCTCGGTGCGCACTATTTGCAGTTGGCAACCCATGGCGTATCCGCATTGATTCAGGTTTTCCTCAGCCCGTGCATTCGATGGAGGCAGATGTCGGGAGCTGTCATGTATACAAGAAGGTATTTTCCTTGCTTTGTGAAATTGGAGTGAATTTCATGTAAGTCATTGATATTATTGATTTTTGTTCAAATGAAATTTATCTGGCTTGAACGGTTCCAGAATGCATCCTGGATGAATTGCAAATGTTGAATGCAATTCCCCAGCGACGGATGCATTTTGCAACAGACGCCGCATGCCAGCTTGTAGACAATGCCTGCGGCGCCGGGCCTTGAAATGCCTGTTTCAAGCCCATTGCGGCAGATTCCTTCTGTATTTCGGTGTATCGACAGCCCAGGCCAATCATAGAAACCCGCTATCACCATGGCTCACCATTCAATGCGCTCCGATTTTTACTGTGGCGGGGCGCTGCCATGGCGGGCACTGGCCTTGAGCCTTGCGGCGGTGCTGGGTGCCGGGGCGGCGTTCGCTGCCGGGCCGCAGCGGCAGGTGCTGGAAAGCCTGCCGTCCGGCACGGCCAAGGGGGCGCCTGCCTATGAGTTGTCGCTGCCTGCCTGCACGGCGGCGCCTTGTCCCTTTGAGCTGCGGCTGGTGCGTGCCGGCGTGCAGCAGGGCCAGCCAGTGGCGCTGTCCTGGCCGGCGTCCAGGGGGCCGGCGCAATTGGCGCAGCCCGATCCGCTGTACGGCGTGGGCGATCCGCTGTCTGCGGCAGCAGGGCTCCAGCACCTCGAGCGCGTGTGGACGACTGGAGAGGAAGAAGACACCGTCACCGCTGCCGTGCGCAGCTTGCGCCTGCCCGGCGTGCAGGGCGGCTCGCGTGCGCTGCTGGTCACGCAGATGGGGGGCTTTGAGCATCCCAAGCGCCGCCATGCGCTGTATGTCGCTACCGCCCAGGGTCCGCACCTGGCCTGGCAGTACGACGAGCCCCAGGGCAACTACCAAAGCTGGGTGCTGGCGCCCACGGGCCGGATTCCGGTGCTGCTGGTGCGCTATGCATCACCGCAGGACGATGCGCCCGACCAGATCGAGACCCGCAGCCTGCGCTGGAACAAGGGCCGGCAGGCGTTTGCCGAGCAGGCCTCGGCACCACCGGCCGCCGTACAGGCCGTGGTGGCGGCGCGCTATGCCAGCGTGGCGGCCGCACGTGCCGCGCGCGCGCAGCAGGCCGAATGCCTGGGCGCCTATTCCGTCGTGCGCACACGCCCCGCAGGCGCCGCGCCCCATCACGCCCTGGTGCAGGTGGCGGCGGACATGGCGCAGGCACATGCCGAATCGCTGCGGCTGCGTGCCTGCTCGGCCAGCCTGCAGCCGCGCACCGTGCCATTGGTGCACCTGCTGCCGGATGCCGGCCTGAAGCCCGGCAAAAAAACCGGCAACAAACCCGGCAACAAACCCGACCGCAAACCCGAGCCCGCCCGCTGAGCCGGTGCTGCGGGCCATATCGACAACCACAAAGAGGGGAAAAACATGCCTGACATCAAGGACAGCGTAGGCGAGGGCGGCAGCAACCAGGTGCATGACGTGGCCCTGCTGCAGGCCATGCTGCGCGTGGTCAAGGACGCCAAGAACGCGCCGTATCTGGGCGTGGACTACGACGGCAGCTACGGCGCGCAGACGCGCGCCGCGCTGGAGCGTTTCCAGAACGACCACAAGCTGGCCGCCGCCAAGGCCGCGCCGGGCCAGCCGCAGGCCGGGGGTGCCAAGGAGGCGCTGGGTCTGGCGGCAGCCGGAGGGGCCACGGTGGCCAAGCTCAGCGGCATGCTGCCGGCCTCGCACCAGGGCATGCGCGCCGCGCAAAACTCCAAGACGGTGTACCTGGAGGCCAAGGCCCAGGACGTGGCCACCAGCAAGGCCGCCATTGCCAACGATGCGGAGTACGAGCCCACCTTCCGCGCCAAGCTGGCCAGCCTGGTGCAACAGATGTATGACACGCACAAGATCGCGCTGTGGATCACGCCCACGGGGCGCCGGCGCACCTTTGCCCAGCAGGCCGCCGAGACCCAGACCAAGGCCGGCCCGGGCGAGAGCAACCACAACTTCGGCCGCGCGGCCGACATCGGCTTCAAGCGCTTCCAGTGGGTCAAGGGCGACGGCAGCATCGTCACCGATGCCGACTGGCTCAACCAGCTGGAGGCCGTCAAGTCCGCCGATGCATCGCGCTGGTGGGACGAGCGCGACAGCCTGGCGGCCAAGCAGGGCCTGCTGCCGCTGAAGTTCGAGCGCGTTCACCTGCAGGCTTTCGCCCAGCAGGGGGTGAGCAACCAGCGCTCGCTGGCCAAGCTGCTCAACGCCGTGTCGCAGAACAACATGGGCTGGAAATCCGCCTACCAGGCAGACCTGCAGTCCCAGGGCAAGCATTGGGTGAATGTGGGGTCCGCCAAGTCCATCTGGGCTGGAGCAGCCTCCGTGACCAAGGCCGATCTTGCCAAGGCCCGTACGGCGGCCACCGGCAAGCAGGTCAAGGAAGCGCAGATCACCCAGGACGAGGTGGACGCCATGCGCCGCATGCTCAAGGCCGATTTCGAGCAGGCCGACCTGAACTGGTCCAAGTGGGCGCCCGTGCCCTGAGCCTGGCCGGACGCCTGCCGTGCAGGCAGGCGTCACTCCCATCGCATCTTCCGGAGAGAGCATCTTGAGAATCGACCCTTCGACGGGCGAGGCCGCCCTGCGCGCGCCACTGTCCCTTTCGCTGCCCCTGCCTGTGTCCCTGTCCGCGTCCCTTCCGGCGTCCCTTTCCGCCATGGACGCTGACGCAGCGCCGGGCGGGCCGCCTGCCATCCGCGCCCCGCAGGACGTTCTTTCGGGCGTGCGCGTTGCCTCGCAGCTGCTGCAGGACTTTCGCCCCATCACCGAAAGCATCGAGTGGGAGCTGGGCCACCTGCATTGGGCGCAGGCCGGCCTGCTGACCTTTGCCGAGAACGAAGTGCCCTATGTGGTCAACAACAGCGGCCGCCTCTCGGAAGATGCGGCGGCCCTGCTGTTCCACCACTGCGCGGACACCGCGCCGCAAGGCGCCATTGCCGTGCTGGAATTGGGCGCCGGCTGCGGCCTGTTTGCGCGCATGTTCCTGCAGGCCTTCCGGCACCTGTGCCAGCAGGAAGGGCGTGATTTCGACCAGCGGCTGGTCTACTACGTCACCGACGGCTCTCCCCGCACGGTCGCGCAATGGCAGGAGCGCGCCCTGTTTGCCGAGTTCGGCGGCCAGGTCGTGGCCGGCTGCTGCGACGCCATGCGGCCCGAGGCCGTGCAGCTGCCGGACGGCAGCACGGTGCCCCTGCCGCCGCTGCACGCCGTGTTCTGCAACTACGTGCTGGACGTGCTGCCTGCCACCGTCGTGCGGCGGCAGGGCGACGGGCCGGTGCAGGAGTTGCGCATACGCACCCGCCTCACCGATGACGCCCAGCTCGTGCGCCAGTACACCGCGCTGTCGCCGGGCGAGATCCGCGCTCTGGTGGACCATGCGGATGCGGCCCAGCGTGCGCGCCTGCTGCCCCTGGTGGGCCTGTTCGAGCAGGAGGTAGGCTTCTTCGACTGCGACCAGGCAGCGCTGTCGCCCTGGGTGGATGCCGCCTTGTCCGTCAGCGAGGCGGCGCCGCGCCTGCTGGTCAACCACGGCGCCTTTGGCGCGCTGCAGACGCTGCAGCAGCGGCTGGCGCCCAAGGGGCTGGTGCTCATCAACGACTACGGCGCCTGCACGCCCGAGGCGGCGGCCCAAGCGGGCGCCTCCCAGCGCTTTGGCCGCACCAGCGCCATCGGCCTGAACTTTCCGCTGCTGGCGCAATTGTTCGGGCGCGAGGGCTGGCAGGTGCTGGCGCCTTCGGGCGATGCGCAAAGGGCCATCCATGCGCGGCTGCTGATCGGCGAGGGATGCGAGCGCACGGCGGCAGCCTTTCTCAACCGCTTCAGCGCCGACGCGCAGCAGTTCTTCGAGGCCCCGGCCCATGAGGCCCGCATGCACCTGGAGTCGGGCCGCCAGGACGCCGCCCTGGAAAGCTACCGCCAGGCCATCACCCGCAGCCCGCGCGACTGGCGGCTGCTGGGCGAGGTGGCCGAATTCGTGGGCCTGCAGCTGCGGGACTTTGCCGCCGGCATCGAGCTGGCGCGCAGCGCGCTGGACCTCAATCCCTGGCTCAGTACCTGGCTGTGGAATGTGCTGGGCGACTGCCTGTTCTGCCAGGAGCAGTTCGCGGCCGCGCATGACGCCTACCTGCAGGCCGAAGGCATAGACCCGCGCGATGCGCGCACCCAGCTCAACCTGGCCTACACCTGGCAACAGCGTGGCGACCCGGCGCGCGCGCTGGCCTGCATCGCCCAGGGCCTGGCGGGGGATGCGCATGGCGTGCACACGCAGCGCCTGATGGAAAAGCAGCAGCAGATCCTGGCGCAGATCGCTGCCCTGCGCGCCTCGGAGCAGCAGCGGCTGGCCCAGCGCGCGGCACGGCTGCAGGGCGGGGCATAGGCCTGCCGGCAGCCTGCAGAAGTTCAGCGGTTGCGGCCCGCCAGCCGCACGGCCAATGCCGCCGCCGATGCCGCGCAGGCCAGGGCCACCACGCCGCTCCAGCCCCACTGCGCCAGGGCCAGGGCGCCCAGCGCCGAGCCCGAGGCCATGCCGATGAACACGCCCGTGAACAGCAGCGCATTGAGCCGGCTGCGTGCAGCGGGGTCCAGGCCATACACCAGGGTCTGGTGCGCCACCAGCGTGGCCTGGATGCCGAAGTCGAAACCGATGGCGCTGGCCACCAGCAGCGGCAGCTGTGCGCCGGCCGGCAGCCAGGGCGACAGTGCCAGCACGGCAAACGACGCCAGGGCCAGGCCCGCACCCAGGCAGGTCACGCGCTGCGGGCCGCTGCGGTCGGCCAGCCGGCCCGCCAGCGGCGCGGCCAGCGCACCGGCGGCGCCCGCCACGCCCAGGGCGCCGGCTGCGGCGCTGCCCATGTGGAACTGCTGGTGCAGCATCACGGCCAGCGTGGACCAGAAGGCACTGAAGGCCACCGACAGCAGGCCCTGGGCCAGGGCCGCACGGCGCAGCGCGGGCTGGCCGCGCCACAGCTGCACCATGGAGCCCAGCAGCGCGCCATAGCCCAGTTGCGTGGTCGGCCTGAAACTGGGCAGCCCGCGCCACAGGGCCACCCCCAGCAGTGCCATGGCAGCGGCGGCCAGCAGGTAGACGCTGCGCCAGCCGCCATGCTCGGCCAGCAGCCCGCTGACCACGCGCGACAGCAAAATGCCCAGCAGCAGCCCCGTCATCACCGTGCCCACCACCTTGCCGCGCTGGTGCTCGGGCGCCAGCGTGGCGGCGGCCGGCACCACATCCTGCGCCAGGGTGGCGGCCAGGCCCACGGCCAGGCTGGCGGCCAGCAGCGGCGCCAGGCCCGGGGCCAGCCCGCTGGCCAGCAGGGCCAGCATCAGCGCGGCGGTCTTGGCCAGGATGATGCGCCGGCGGTCCATGCGGTCGCCCAGCGGGGCCAGCAGCAAAATGCCCAGCGCATAGCCCAGCTGGGTCAGCGTGGGCACAAAGCCCACGGCGCGCTCGCCCGCGCCCAGGTCGGGGCCGAGCACGCCCAGCATGGGCTGGCTGTAGTAGAGCGAGGCCACGCCCACGCCCGCCGTGGTCGCCATCAGCAGCACCAGCGACCGGGGCACGCCGGACGCCTTTTCGCTGGTGGCCGCTTGGTTATGCGCAGATTGAATGCAAGACATGTTGATCCGCCGATACGGCGTGTTTGAGAAACGATGGCCGTAGTGTGGTGCGATGCAGCAGCCCACGGTAGTGGCTGCGTCCGCAGAATCGATATACGCTTGGCGTATGACCATCGCCGACCTCTCCCTGCCTTCGGGCGCAGACCGCATCGAACTGCTGCAGACCTTTGTGCGCATCGTCGAAAGCGGCAGCCTCTCGGCCGCCGCGCAGCAGATGTCCACCACCCAGCCCACGGTCAGCCGGCGCCTGCAGACGCTGGAGCGCGCGCTGGGCCTGCGCCTGCTGCGGCGCTCCACCCACGCCATGGCGCTGACCGACGACGGAGAGCGCTGCCTGGCCCATGCGCGCGAACTGCTCGATACATGGCGGGCGCTGGAGTCCGACCTGCGCGGCGCCCAGGACACGCCGCGCGGCCTGCTGCGCGTGGTCGCACCCCACGCCTTCGGCCAGGACCAGCTCATGGCGCCGCTGCTGCAGTTCCTGGGCCGCCATCCGGCCGTCAAGGTCGAGTGGCTGCTGCATGACCGCCAGCCGGACTTCATTGCCGAGGGCATCGACTGCGCCGTGCAGGTGGGTGCCGTGGTCGATCCATCGGTGGTCGCGCTGCGCGTGGCCGAGGTGCCGCGCATTGCCGTGGCCGCGCCTGCCTTGCTGGGGCAGGGCAGCGTGCCCCAGCACCCGCGCGAGCTGCAGGGGCTGCCCTGGATTGCGCTGCGCACCTTCTACCAGCGCGAGCTGGAACTGCACCGCGTGGGCGATGAGCGGGTGTGCAAATCCTGGCGCCTGCAGTTCGAGCCCCGGCTCAGCACCGACAGCCTTTATGCGCTGCGCAACGCCGCCCTGGGTGGGCTGGGCGCGGCCCTGGCCTCGGCCTGGATCGTGCGCGACGATCTGGAGGCAGGCCGCCTGGTGCACCTGGCCCCGGACTGGCAGGCCGCGCCGCTGCCCGTGCACCTGGTGTATCCGCCGGCGCGCCACCAGCCGGCGCGCCTGCGCGCCTTCATCGCGGCCATGCGGGAGGTCATGCCGGGACTCACCGGAATGCGCGCGCCGCTGCCCTGAGCCGTTCGCCCGCCGCTGTTGCGGCGGCGCGTCACCGCCCGGTTTGCCAACGGTAAGCATGGCAACTGCATAGGATAATAAGAATCATTTGCGATCTTCTTCGCGATTGGCTTTTCCTCCATGCCGTCCCCCTCCACGCTACAACCACCCGCCGAGCCCCTGCTGGCCCAGCTGGTGCAGCACTATGACGAACTGGTCGGTTTCCTGCGCCACCGCTTCGGCGATGAATGCCAGCCCCGCGAAATCGTCAACGAGCTGTGCCTGCGGTTGATGGAGCGGCCCGTTCCCCAGGGCATTGCCAACCCGCTGGCCTTTCTGCGGCATCTGGCGAGCGACCTGGCCATAGACCGCCACCGGGCCCAGGCGCGCCGGCCCGAAACGCCCTTCGATGGCGCCGAGCTGGAAGAGCGCCTTGCCCCCGCCGCAGCCATGCCGCTGTCCCCGCCCGAGCTGGCCGTGGCCGCCGCCCAGCGCCAGCGCGCGCTGCTGGTGGCGATAGAGCAGCTGCCCCAGGCCAGCCGCGAGGCCTTCATCCTCACCAAGCTCTATGGCATGCCGCAGGAAGAGGCCGCGCAGCGCATGGGCATCTCGCGCGGCATGGTGGCCCGCCATCTGGCGCGTGCGCTGCGCGATGTGCAGCCCGTGCTCACGGCCGACCATGCCGCCTGAGATCACGCGCAGCACAGGCGGCACGCGCAGCGCGCGCCAGGGTGCTTCTGCGCAGTCTTCGGGGCGCAGCGCCCATCTGCCCGTCGATGACGCCCTGGCCCCCTTTGCCGACATGCTGCGCCGGCACCTGCCCACGCCCGAGGAAATCGAGCAGGCCGCCGCCCAGCGCCAGAAACTGCGCCAGCGCAGGGCGCTGCGCGCAGGCACGGCTGCGGCCCTGGCGGCGCTGGCGCTGCTGCTCTGGGCCGACCCCGCGCTGCAGCGCCAGACCCTGGCGACAGCCGTGGGCCAGCTCCAGAGCTGGCAACTGGCCGATGGCAGCGAGGTGCGGCTGAACACCGGCTCGCGCGTGCAAGTGGCGCAGCACCTGCGCTCGCGCCGCCTGGTGCTGGACCAGGGGGAGGCGTCCTTCGAGGTATCCCATGCCTTCTGGCACGGCTGGGTGCCCTGGCTGCAGCGGCCCTTCACCGTGCAGGCCGGCGGCGTGGTGGTGCAGGACATCGGCACCGTGTTCGGCGTGCACCGCCATGAGGATGGCGCCGACATCACCGTGCTGCAGGGCAGGGTGCGCGTGCATTCCATGGAGGGTGGCGGCGCACCCGTGGAGCTGTCCACCGGCCAGCACCTGCGCACGCGCGCCGGCCGGCCGCTGCCGCAGCTCGTGCCGGCAGAGGCGGGCGACGGCGCCGCTGCCCTGGCCGCCCTGGCCTGGCGGGAGGGCCGCCTGGTGCTGGACGGCACGCCGCTGTCCGATGCCGTGGCGCAGATGCAGCGCTACCGCAGCGCACCCATCGTGCTGGCCGACCGGCATGCGGCGCAGCTGCGCATCTCGGGGCAGTTCGACCTGGACCGCATCGACCAGCTGCTGGACTTGCTGCCCCGCCTTGCGCCCGTGCAGGTGCGGCATGAGGACGATGGCCGCGTGCTGATCTCCACGCGCCACAGGTAGGCGCAGGTAGGCGCAGGTAGGCCGCCCGGCAGTTGTCCCTGCAGCCGCTGGCCTGATCCAGAAATTTTCCGTGGCCATGTGTACAAACCTGCGCGCTGCAGCGGCTTACAGGCAGACCGGCATTGCGCCCGGGCCGATCAGGCCCAGGAGGGGCCTGCCGCCACCGCCGTACCCCGTATTCCGTATCCAACGCCTCAGGAGAGATGTCGCCATGAACCCTTCCCCTACCGTCACCGGCCTGCCGCGCCTTCGCATCGCGGCCGTGGCCGCCGCACTGTGCATTGCCGGCCTGGCCCATGCCCAGCCCCTTGCCGTGGACCTGCCTGCCCAGCCGCTGGCCCAGTCGCTGAACGCGCTGGCGCGCCAAAGCGGCGCCCAGATCATCTTCCTCACCGATGTGGCCCAGGGCCTGCAGGCGCCCGCGCTGCGCGGCACGCTGGAAGTGCGCGAGGCCCTGCAGCGCCTGCTGGCCGGCAGCGGCCTGCAGGTGCGTGCGCAGGATGAGCGCACCTTCACCGTGGAGCGCAGCGGCGGCCCGGCTGCCAGCTCCGGCGCTGGGGGCGCCGTCATGGCAGAAGTGCGCGTGCTGGCCTCGCGCGCGGAGGACACGGCCTACTACGCCCCCTCGGCCGCCAGCGGCACCAAGACCGAGGCGCCGCTGCGCGACGTGCCCCAGACCATCAATGTGATCCCCCAGCAGGTCATGCGCGACCAGGCCGCCACCTCGCTGCAGGACACGCTGCGCAACGTGGCCGGCATCGGCCTTTCGCACGGCGACGGCCAGCGCGACCAGGTCAGCATCCGCGGCTTCACCAGCATCGGCGACCAGTTCGTGGATGGCTTTCGCGACGATGCGCTGTATTTCCGCGACCTCTCCAACATCGAGCGCGTGGAAGTCGTCAAGGGCCCGGCCGCCGTGCTCTATGGCCGGGGTTCCTCGGGCGGCCTGGTCAACCGCGTGACCAAGAAGCCGGGCGTCAATGTCTCCGACGTGGCCGTCAGCGTGGGAAGCTGGGCCGACAAGCGTGCCGAATTCGATGTAGGCCGTGCGCCAGAGGGCAGCGACTGGTCCTGGCGCGTCACCGGCGCCGCCGAAGACGCCAACAGCTACCGCAGCCAGCAGTTCCTCAAGCGCGAGACCATCGCCCCCTCCGTCATGTGGAAGCCGGACGGCAACACCTCGCTGACGCTGCAGGCCGAGCTGCTGCGCGACAAGCGCGTCACCGACTTCGGCATTCCCGCCTATCGCGGCCGCCCCGTGGATGTGGCGCCCGGCACCTACTACGGCTCGGCCAATGCGCGCGATGCGGACACCTCCGAATCCACCGTGGGCTCCTTCACCGCCACCTTCAACCACCGCTTCTCGGACACGCTGCGCGTGCGCAACGCGCTGCGCTACTACCACTACGAGCTGGACCGCCAGAACACCTTGCCGGCCGGCACCACCAACGAGGCGGCCGGCACCGTGGCGCTGACCCGCTCGGGCGTGGACCGCAACGAGCACGGCATCTTCAACCAGACCGAGCTGATCCAGAACTTGCGCACCGGCAGCGTGCAGCATGAAGTGCTCTACGGCGTGGAGCTGGGCCAGCAGAACAAGGATGCGCTGTCCTTCAGCGGCGGCACCCTGGCCAATGTGAACCTCTGGAACCCCGTGCTGCCCGTGGCCCCGCTCAACGGCGGCGGCACCCTGAGCGGCAGCACACTCAACCGCTACCTCACGCGGGCCCTGTACCTGCAGGACCAGGTCACGCTGTCGCCGCAGTGGAAGCTGCTGGTGGGCCTGCGCTATGACCGCTTCGGCCAGGAAACCGACAACCGCCTGGCCGGCCAGAGCGACTTCAGCCGCACGGACTCCACCTGGAGCCCGCGCGCCGGCCTGGTGTGGCAGCCCGATGCCGTGCAGTCCTATTACCTGTCGGTCAGCCGCTCCTACCAGCCTTCGGCCGAGATGTTTGCGCTGTCGGCCACCAATGCCGCCATCAAGCCGGAAAGCACCACCAACTATGAAGTGGGCGGCAAATGGGACCTGATGGACGGCAAGGCCATGGCGACGGCATCGCTGTTCCAGCTGGAACGCACCGACATCAAGACCACCAACCCGGCCCAGCCCACCCAGCTGATTCCCATCGGCACGCAGCGCACGCGCGGCCTGGAGCTGTCGCTGTCCGGCGAACTGCGCCCCGGCACCCAGGCCACCTTCAGCTACGCCTACCTGGATGCCGTGGTCACCGAATCCACCACCGTGGACGCCGGCCAGCCTGTGCAGGGCAAGCGCGCCACCATCACGCCCAGGAACTCCCTGTCTGTCTGGCTCACCCAGCGCCTGGGCGATGCCTGGACCGTGGGCGGCGGCCTCAACTACGTGGGCGACCGCTTTGCCAACCCCGGCAACACCGTCACGCTGCCCGCCTACACGGTGGTGGATGCCATGGCCCAGTACCGCATCGGCCGTGCCACCACGGTGCAGCTGAACCTGCGCAACCTGTTCGACCGCCGCTATATCGTCTCGGCCCACGGCACCAGCCCCAACCTGAACCTGCCGGGTGCGCCGCGCAATGTGATGGTGACGCTGCGGCACAGCTTCTGAGGCTGCGCCGGCAGCGCCGGCAGCGCCGGCCTCTGCAAAAGACAAAGGCCCACGCAAGTGGGCCTTTGTCCATCCGGGCCGTGCCGTTTACTCGGTCGCCTTCTTCAGCGATTCCTTGGCGTTGTCTGCCGACTGCTTGGAGCGCTTCTTGTGGTAGTCCGACTTGACGTTGTTCACGGCCTTGCCGACCGGCCCGCTGTCCTTGGCCTTGGCGTCGGCCTGCTTTTCCTTCACCTTGTGGTCGGCGGCGTCGGCGGCCTCGGAGGCGGCCTTGCCCACCTGGGCGTGGGCGGGCGACAGGCCTGCGACGAAGGCAAGGGAAATGGCGGTGGCAAGCAGCAGTTTTTTCATGGAACAGGTGTCCTGTGATGAGGTGGCTGCATGGTGCGCCAGTGCGCTGGTGCTGCCTTGTAGGAGCAGGGCTGTGCTGTGCGCGGGCACTGCGGCCCAAGCGCAGAAGGGCTTCCGACGGTAGCTTGCTTCGGTGTCCGACATGGGGCTGCCAGCCGAGCTTCTAGCCTTGGACCAACCCCCGCCACACCCAAGAAGGACACACCATGATCACAGCCGAACCCACCATGACCAACCTCTTCGATCAGCTGGGACTGGACTCCAGCCCGGAGGGCATCCGTCAGTTCATTCTTTCGCACCGCCTGGAGAAAAACACGCTGCTGGTGGACGCGCCGTTCTGGACCGACGCGCAACGCGCCCTGTTCTCGCAGCAGTGGCATGCCGATGCGACCTGGGCACTGGTGGTGGACCAGCTCAGCGAGGCCTTGCATTCCGAGCCCGACCTGGACGCCGTGCCTGCCCCGGCGGCTTCCGAGCACGAGCAGGAAGCGCGTCCCTGATCCTGTGATGCAACCGCTTGCGATGAATCCGTGCTGCTTACAATTTTCGCGGCGCATTCAACCCATTTGCCTACGGAGTCGCTCACATGCTGACCTCGAATGGTCTGGCGTCGGCCTCTCCTGGCTCCGACGCTCTCTTGCCCCTTGACCCGGGCCACGCCGTTCTGGATGCGTTTCCCGACGCCGTCTTTGTCGTCGGGCTCGACGGCCGCCTGGCCCACTGCAACCGCCAGGCCCGCAGCCTGCTGGACCACTCCGGAGATGCGCTGGAGGGCAGTGTTTTCGAAGAGCGTTTCGTGGCCCAGGCTGCGCGCTCAGGCTGGGCAAGCCGCCAATGGGAGCCTGCCCAGGCCGCACAGCCCCGGCAGTCCAGTTGCTGGCCGCTGCTGACCTGTTCAGGGCGCGAGCGGCCCGTGGCTTCGAGCACATCGCGCATACGGCTGCCGGACGGCAGCCCGGCGTTGCTGCTGTGCGTGCGCGAGGCCGATGCGCACTCGCCTGCAACGCCGCCGTTCGCGCCGCCTGCCGCGCCCCCGCCCCTGTCCAGCCCGCTTTCCAGCGCAGAGCGCAGCTTTGCCTTGCTGGTGCAAAGCGTGACCGACTATGCGATCTACATGCTCGACCCCGAAGGCCGCATCGTGAGCTGGAACCTGGGCGCCAAGCGCATCAAGGGCTATGAGGAGGAGGAGGTCCTCAACACCCATTTCTCGCGCTTTTACACGCCCGAAGACCAGCAGGCCGGGCTGCCCCAGGCGGGGCTGCGCACGGCGGTCAGCACGGGCCGCATGGAGGCCGAAGGCCTGCGCGTGCGCAAGGATGGCTCGCGCTTTTGGGCCTCGGTGGTCATCGATGCCATCTACGATGAGGGCCGGCTGATCGGCTTTGCCAAGGTCACCCGCGATGTGACCGAGCGCAAGGCCGCCGAATCCCAGCTGCGCCAGGCCTTGAAGATGGAGGCCATCGGCCGCTTCACGGGCGGCGTGGCCCATGACTTCAACAACCTGCTGATGGCCGTGCTCAGCAGCCTGGAGCTGCTGCGCAAGCGCATGCCGCCCGACGAGCGGCTGCGCGCGCTGGTGGAGACCGCCACGCGCGGCGCCCAGCGTGGCGCCTCGCTGACCCAGCGCATGATGGCCTTTGCGCGGCAGCAGGAATTGAAGACGCAGGCGGTGGATGTGGCGGTGCTGCTGTCGGGCCTGCAAGGCCTGCTGCAGCAGGCGGCCGGCCCGCATATCTTTCTCAAGATGGCCCTGGCCGCCAACCTGCCGCGCATCCTCACCGACCCCAGCCAGTTCGAGAGCAGCATGCTCAACCTCGTCGCCAACTCGCGCGACGCCATGCCGGGCGGCGGCGTCATCAAGATCGCGGCGGCCGTGGAAACGACGCTGCCGCGCCAGCTTGCAGGCCTTGCCGCAGGCTCGTATGTCTGCGTGCGCGTGGAGGACACCGGCGAGGGCATGGACGAGCAGACGCTGTCCCGCGTGGTCGAGCCCTTCTTCACCACCAAGGGCGTGGGCAAGGGCACCGGCCTGGGCCTGGCCATGGTGGACGGGCTGGTGGCCCAATCCGGCGGCAAGCTCGTGCTGCACAGCACACCGGGCAACGGCACCACGGTGGAGATGTGGATGCCCATCTCCAAGGACGAGAGCACGGCCTGCCACCTGGGCGCCCGGCGCACGCAGGACGTGGGACCCATGGACGTGCTGCTGGTGGACGACGACCCGCTGGTACTGGCCAACGCCTCGGCCCTGCTGGAGGACCTGGGCCACCGTGTCACGGCCCTCGGCGCCGGGCAGGAGGCCATCGACCTGCTGGCGCGCAAGGCACGCTTTGACGTGGTCATCTCCGACTACGCCATGCCCGGCATGAATGGCGTCGAGCTGGCCGAACACATTGCGCAGCGGTATCCAGGCTTGAATTTCATCCTGGCCAGCGGCTTTGCAGACATCCCGGCGCTGCCGCCTGGAATGACGCGGCTGGCCAAGCCGTATTCGCAGGAGGATCTGAGCCAGTTGCTGCATCAGTTGATGAGGGCGTGAGCACCCATGGAGATGGCCTGCGAAGCGTTTTCGCAAGCCATCACATCAAGATGGCAGGGTGGAGACAATGGCGCGATTGGCCTGCAGGTGGGCTTCAATCGACGCCAATTGCGCGTCGTAATCACTGATGACTTGCTGTGCGGAGGTACTCCGCGGCATCCTTGTTTTTAGAAAAACAAGAACGGGTATGACGATCAAGGAAAGCATCCACGCCAACGTGAGCGCAGTGTTGAGGGCAGTCATCTTGATCTGGTTTTCTGGGGCAATCCAAAGCCAAAGCTGCCCATAGATGCCAAGTCACCCGGCCGTATTCATTGCATGGCCCATGGGCAGCGAGCCGGGCGGTGTAGCGCTGAATGCGGCGGGTTTGGCCAGGCTGCATGCGCAGTCGGACCTGCTCCAGTTGTTTGCAGCCGTGGGGGAGGGCTCAGACACCTGCCTTCTCGAACAGCCGGCGCAATACCTGCATGGGCAGGAACCTGACCTTTCGCCGTTTCAGTTCCCGCCGGAACAGGCGCTCGCGTTCAATGAAGTTGATCTTGGGTTTCATCTTTTTTTGGGGCTGCAATGGACGAAACGCGCCAATCTACTGGTGAACGCCGCAGCTGCTGTAACACCGTGTCAGCGATGCTTCGGGATTGCCGGTTGCCGCTCGGCCCTATGGCCCGCGCCATTGGGCATGCCGCACGCCAAGCTGCAGCTGCTGGATGCGGCGGTGGATGGTGGAGCGGCTGACGCCGAGCTGGCGCGCCGCCTCGGAGACGTTGCCCTGGCATTGGGCCAGCATTTGCTCCAGCGCCTGTGCGGCGGGCTCGCTGGTGTTGCTGGCCAGGGCGGCGGTGCAGGGCGGGGCATTGTGCAGCGCGTCGGGCAGGTGGTCGGGCTCGATGCTGCCGTCGCCATCGTTCCCGCACAGGGCTGCGGCGTAGCGCAGCGCGTTGTGCAGCTCGCGCAGGTTGCCGGGCCATGCGTGCGCGGCCAGCAACGCGCGGGCCGCGTCGCCCAGGTGCAGATGGCTGCCCAGCGTGGCGAGCATCTGGTCGGCAATCGCCTGCAGGTCGCTGCGCTGGCGCAGGGCGGGCAGTTGCAGCTCGGCGGCATTGAGGCGGTAAAGCAGGTCTTCGCGGAAGCTGCCGCGCCGCACCAATTCGGCCAGCGGCCGGTGTGAGGCCGAGATGACGCGAACGGACACCGCCCGTGGCGCGCGGGCGCCCAGCGGGGTGATTTCGGATTCGGACAGGACACGCAGCAGCTTGGCTTGCAGGGCCAGTGGCATATCGCCGATCTCGTCGAGGAACAGCGTGCCTTCGTGCGCCGCGGCGATCAGGCCCTCGCGGCCCTTGCTGGCGCCGCCGGTCCAGGTGCCGGGCAGGTAGCCGAACAGCTCGCTTTCCAGCAGTGCCTCGGGAATGGCCGCGCAGTTGATGGCGACGAAGGCGCCGCTGCGGCCGCTGCTGGCATGCAGCGCGCGGGCCAGGTATTCCTTGCCTGCGCCGGTCTCACCCTGCACCAGGATGGGCAGCGTTTGCGGCGCGAGCCGTGCGGCCTTGCGCAGCAGCGTCTGCAGCTTGGCATCGCCCGTGTCCAGCGCCTGCAGCGCTGCCGGCAGCGGGGGCTGCGCCGGCATGGCCTGCGCGCGCAGGCGGCGTGTCGGGCGCTGCGGCTCCATGGCATGGGCGAAGAGGATGCTGCCGTCGCGGGCGCGGATGATGCGCTCCTGCGCCGGGCGATGGCGGCGCAGCTCGGGCAGGTGGCGCAGGTCCACGTCGAAGAAGCGCTCCAGCGGCTGGCCGATGAGCTTGTGGCGCTGGCGCCAGTCCAGCTGCGCGGCGGCCACCAGCAGGCGGGCGCCCGCGTGGGTCATGGCGCGGATGCGGCCCCGTGCGTCCACGCTGATGGAGGCGTCGGGATCGACGTCGAGGAAATCGGGCGACTGTGCCAGGCGCACCACCCAGTCCTGGCCGGACTGCGCCATCAGGTTGGCCTGCTCCACGCGCCGCGCGGCGGCCACGACGAGGTTCAGCGCCAGGTTCTGGCTGGCCCGCTCGGCGGGCGAGCGCAGCAGCGACAGGTCCAGCACCGCAGCGAGTTCGCCGTGCATGTCGTAGATGGGCGCGGCCGTGCAGGACAAGCCGGTGTGGGTGAAGTCGAAATGGTCGCTCTGGTGCACGGTCAGCGCCTCGCCCGTTTCCAGGCAGGCGCCCACGGCCGAGGTGCCCGAGTGGTCCTCGCGCCACTGCGCGCCCAGGTACAGGCCTGCGCGGCGCAGGTCGCCAGCGTCGGCCTCGTGCCCGAGGAAGTCCACGGCCACGCCGTGCCGGTCCGCCAGTAGCAGCACGTAGTCCAGGCCCTTGAGCTGCTGGTACAGCCGCTCCAGCGCATGGCGGGCGATGTGGATCAGCGGCTCGGACTCCTCGCGGTGCGCGCGCAGCTGGCCGTCGGTCACGATGTGGGCTTCGCTGGTATGCGCCGGGTCAAGCCGGTGGGAGTCGATGCAGCGGCGCCAGCTGCGCAGCACGGCGCGGTCGCGCTCTTGGCCGCGGTTGGAGTAGCCGAGGCCAAAGGCTTCGATTTCCTGGATGTGCGAGGCGTAGGACTGCAGGGGCATGGCGTGGAGTCGATGCGGGCTTTGAACGTGCCGCAGACGATTCTGTGCCCTGCACGGCGCAGCGCCAATCAAGACTTACCCACTGCTTCTGCTGCGCTGCAGCACGCCTGGTGCGACAGGTGTCGCAGGGCTGCCCCACCTGTCGCGGGCGGCAACGCCGGGCAGCGATTTGCAAGGCCCAGGGTTTGTACCGGAGGCGCGCAGGCAACCCCTTGATTTGCCTGGCGCATCCCGCCGCTGGGCCTGCCTGGCATGGTGATTGCGTAAGAGTGCCTGCCCGAAGAAAAACCAGCGGGCATGACCGCATCAAGGAGACAAACATGACCGATACGACGCCCAACGCCCGCGCCAAGGCGCTGCTTGACCAACTCAACCATGCCCTGGGAGACCGCGACTTCGCGGCCGCCGGCCGCCTGTTCGCCGATGAATGCTATTGGCGCGACCTGGTGCTGCTGACCTGGAACATCAAGACCATGGAAGGGCGCAGCCAGATCGCCGACATGCTGGCTGCGCAGCTGGACGCCGCGGCGCCCGTGCGCTTTTCGCTGGACGAGCGCGAGCCGGTGGAGGAGGCCGATGGCGTGGTGTCCGCCTGGATCGTGATCGACACGCGCCATGCGCGCGGCGGCGGCCATGTCCGCATCAGGGACGGGCGCATCTGGACGCTGCTGACGGCCGCCCAGGAGCTCAAGGGCCATGAGGAGCCCATGGGCACGCGCCGCCCTATGGGGGCCGAGCACGGCATCCGGCGTGGCCGCCAGACCTGGCTGGAGCGCCGCCAGCAGGAGGCGCAGGAGCTGGGCCGTGACAAGCAGCCTTTCGTGCTCGTCATCGGCGGCGGCCAGGGCGGCATTGCGCTGGGCGCGCGGCTGCGCCAGCTGGGGGTATCGCACATCGTCATCGACCGCCAGGCGCGCCCCGGCGACCAGTGGCGCAACCGCTATAAATCGCTGTGCCTGCACGACCCGGTCTGGTACGACCACCTGCCGTACATGCCTTTCCCGGACAACTGGCCCGTGTTCGCGCCCAAGGACAAGATCGGCGACTGGCTGGAGATGTACACCAAGGTGATGGAGGTGAACTACTGGCCCTCCACCGATTGCCTGAACGCCCGCTTCGATGAGGACAGGCAGGAATGGGAAGTGACCGTGGAGCGAAACGGCGAGACGCAGGTGCTGCGCCCCAAGCATGTGGTGTTCGCCACCGGCATGTCGGGCAAGGCGAATGTGCCCAAGATCAAGGGCCAGGACGTCTTCAAGGGCGAGCAGCAGCACTCGTCCCAGCACCATGGCCCGGATGCCTATGCGGGCAAGAAGGTGGTGGTGATCGGCGCCAACAATTCAGCGCACGACATCTGCGCGGCCCTTTGGGAGCACGGCGCCGATGTGACCATGGTGCAGCGCTCGTCCACGCACATCGTGCGCTCCGATTCGCTGATGGACATCGGCCTGGGCGACCTGTATTCGGAGCGCGCCGTGGCCAGCGGCGTGACGACCAGGAAGGCGGACCTGATCTTCGCCTCGCTGCCCTACCGCATCATGGCCGACTTCCAGGTGCCGGTGTACGACCGCATCCGCGAGCGCGACGCGGACTTCTACCGCCAGCTGGAGGCGACCGGCTTCATGCTGGACTTCGGTGATGACGACTCCGGCCTTTTCATGAAGTACCTGCGCCGCGCCTCGGGCTACTACATCGACGTGGGGGCCTGCGATCTGGTGATCGACGGCAGCATCAAGCTGCAGGCGGGCAAGCAGATCAGCCACCTGTCGGAAAACGCGGTGGTGCTGGCCGATGGCACCGAACTGCCGGCGGACCTGGTGGTCTACGCCACGGGCTATGGCTCCATGAACGGCTGGGTGGCCGACCTGATCAGCCAGGAGGTGGCAGACAAGGTGGGCAAGGTCTGGGGCCTGGGCTCGGACACCACCAAGGACCCGGGACCGTGGGAGGGCGAGCAGCGCAACATGTGGAAGCCCACGCAGCAAGAGGCGCTGTGGTTCCACGGCGGCAACCTGCACCAGTCGCGCCACTACTCGCTGTACCTGGCGCTGCAGCTCAAGGCGCGGCAGGAAGGCCTGCCAGTGCGTGTCTATGACCTGCAGCAAGTTCATCACCTGCGGTAAGGCCGAATAATCGCCATGGGGCGGCTGTGCCGCCCGCCAACCCAGCCTTGCAAAACAGAAAGTTCAATCATGAAAGCAGCACGTTTCTACGACCGGGGCGACATCCGCATCGAAGACATCCCCGAACCCGTGGTGGAGCCCGGCACCGTGGGCATCGAGGTGGCCTGGTGCGGCATCTGCGGCACGGATTTGCATGAGTTCATGGAAGGGCCGATCTTCATTCCGCCCTGCGGCCATCCGCACCCCATCTCGGGCGAGTCCGCACCCATCACCATGGGGCACGAGTTCTCCGGCGTGGTGTACGCCGTGGGCGCGGGCGTCGACGATATCAAGGTCGGCCAGCACGTCGTGGTGGAGCCCTACATCGTGGCCGACGACGTGCCCACGGGGCCGGGCGACCACTACCACCTGTCCAAGGACATGAATTTCATCGGCCTGGGCGGGCGTGGCGGCGGGCTGTCCGAGCGGATTGCGGTCAAGCGCCGCTGGGTGCACCCGATCTCCAATGCCATTCCACTGGACCAGGCCGCGCTGATCGAGCCGCTGTCCGTGGGCCACCATGCCTACACCCGCAGCGGAGCGAAGGCGGGTGATGTGGCGCTGGTCGGCGGCGCAGGCCCCATCGGCCTGCTGCTGTCCGCCATCCTGAAGGCCAAGGGCCTGACGGTGGTCATCACCGAACTGAGCGCCAAGCGCAAGCAGAAGGCGCGTGAATCGGGCGTGGCCGATCACATCCTGGACCCCTCCGAAGTGGACGTGGTGGCCGAGGTGATGAAGCTCACCGGCGGCAAGGGCGTGGATGTGTCGTTCGAATGCTCCAGCGTGAACAAGGTGCTGGACACGCTGGTGGCCGTGACGAAGGCCACGGGCGTGGTGGTGATCGTGTCCATCTGGAGCCATCCGGCCACCATCAACGTGCACAGCGTGGTCATGAAGGAGCTGGATGTGCGCGGCACCATTGCCTACTGCAACGACCACCAGGAAACCATCAAGCTGGTCGAGGAGGGCAAGATCAACCTCGAGCCCTTCATCACCCAGCGCATCCAGCTCGATGACCTGGTGGCGCAGGGCTTCGACACGCTGATTCACAACAACGAATCGGCGGTGAAGATCATCGTGCAGCCACGGCTCAGGTAGCCCGGGCGGCAGGCCTGAATCGAACCCGCTGCGATCAGGAGCGGGTTCGCCTGATGCCTGTCGTGCGGTCACCCGCTGCACAAAGAAAAAAGCCCTTGATTGAATCAATCAAGGACTTAGATCATTTTGGCGGAGAGGGCGGGATTCGAACCCGCGGTGGGGATTAGCCCACACACGCTTTCCAGGCGTGCGACTTAAACCGCTCATCCACCTCTCCGAAGACCGCGATTCTAGCATCGATTTTTGGGGGTGGCGGCGAAGTTGCCTGCCGGCGTGATCGGCATGCCTTGGACGGCTGGCACTTGCGGCATGGCCCGCACCTGCGCCTGCAGCCACGTGCACAGCGTGTCGAGCCGGGCAGGCGCGGCGGTGCTGCGGCGCAGTGCCAGGTAGCGGTAGCCGGAGGCCGTGAAGCCGAAGGGTGCCAGCAGGCGGCCGGCCTGCACGTCGTCCATCACCAGGTGCCAGGGAGCAACGGCTGCACCCAGGCCGCGCAGCGCCGCTTCCAGCGTGAAGTAGTAGTGCTCGTAGACGGGGCCGGCCGCTGCGGGCGGGGCCATGCCCATGGAGTCGGCCCACAGGTCCCAGGCGTTGCGCCGGCCGCGCGTGTGCAGCAAGGGGAGGCTGGCCAGGTCCTGGGGCCGCGTGACAGGCCCGGCCATTGCGGGGGACATCACGGGGCCCAGGTACTCGTCGAAAAGCGGCAGGGCCAACTCGTCGTCTGCAATGGCCTGGCCGCTGTTGCCGCTGCTGTCGGTGGGGATGGCCGTGATGAGCAGGTCGCAGCCTTCGCGTGCAGCGTCGGTGCCGGTGTCCGTGGTGCGCAGGCGCACCTCGATGCCGGGGTGGTGCGCGTGGAAGTCGAACAGCCGGGGGATCAGCCATTTGACGGTGAAGGTGCTGAAGCAGGCCACGTCCAGCGGGCCTTCGTGGGCGTCGCCCAGGCTGCGCACCGCCTCATGGATCTGCTCGAAGGCCTGGGTGAGCGCGGGCTGCAGGGTGCGCGCCGCTGCGGTGAGCGTGGGGCGGGCCTTGGTGCCCGCGAACAGCGCCAGGCCCAGGTGCTGCTCCAGCTGCCGTACCTGGCGGCTGACGGCGCCGGGCGAGACGCACAGCTCGTCTGCCGCCGCCGTCATGCGGCCCAGGCGTGCGGCAGCTTCAAAGGCGCGCAGGGCGGCCAGCGGGGGCAGGCGGCGGGTCATGGGTGGGGTCATGAGTCGGGTCACGAGTCGGGTCACGGGCGGGTGAAGGCTATGTGAGTTCCAAGTACATAGAACCGGCCAAATCATCGCTTTTCAGGCAATGGGCCGGTGGATAGATTTGCCGCTTCGGCCGGCAATCCTGCGTGGATTCTGGCCGGACTCTCCCTCTCCATTCGATCCCAAAGCACATAGCACCATGCCCTTCGTCCACACCTATCTGCCCCAGTCCACCTCCACTTCCCAGCGCGATGCCGTCGTGCAGGGCATCCACCAGGCGCTGGTGCAAGGCATCGGCATGCCCGAGGACGAGCTGTTCAACATGGTGCACCCGTACGCTCCCGGGCAGTTCGCGTTCAGCCGCAGTTTCAACGGGGTGGCGCGTTCGGATGCGGTGGTGGTGGTCGAGATCACCATGCGGCGCGGACGCAGCGACGCGATGAAGAAGGCCTTGTATGCGGCCATTGCGCGCAACCTGCACGAGGGGGCCGGGGTTGCGCCGGCCGATGTGTTCATCTTCATGCATGAGAACGACTACTCGGACTGGTCCGTGGGCCATGGGCGCTTCGCCATGGCACTGGTGCAGCAGACCGGCGCGCAATGAAAAACGGGCCGCGATGGCCCGTTCTTCTTGGGGTTCCGGCGGATCTCAGCTGGTGCGCTGCCCGGTCTGGATCATCTTCATGGCCGAGGTGATCAGGCTCGATACCTCGGTCATGTTGCTGGGAACGATCAAGGTGGTGGTGGCGTCCGATGCCACCTGGCTGTAGGCCTCGACGGCCTTTTCGGCCACCTTGAGCTGCACGGCCTGTTCGCCGCCGGGCTGGCGGATGGCGTTGGCCACGCGTTCGATGGCCTGGGCGGTGGCGTCGGCCACGGCCTTGATGGATTCGGCCTCGCCCTGGGCCTTGTTGATGACGGCCTGCTTCTCGCCTTCGGAGCGTGCGATGAAGGCTTCGCGCTCGCCGGTGGCGATGTTGATCTGTTCCTGGCGGCGGCCTTCGGAGGCGGCGATCAGTGCGCGCTTTTCGCGCTCGGCCGTGATCTGGGCCTGCATGGAGCGCAGGATTTCGGCGGGCGGCGTCAGGTCCTTGATTTCATAGCGCAGCACCTTCACGCCCCAGTTGAGCGCGGCCTCGTCGATGGCGGAGACCACCTGGGCATTGATCATGTCGCGCTCCTCGAAGGTCTTGTCCAGTTCGAGCTTGCCGATCACGCTGCGCAGCGAGGTCTGGGCCAGCTGGGTGACGGCCATGATGTAGTTGGACGAGCCGTAGCTGGCGCGCATGGGGTCGGTGACCTGGAAGTAGAGGATGCCGTCCACCTGCAGCTGGGTGTTGTCGCGCGTGATGCAGACCTGGCTGGGCACATCCAGCGGGATTTCCTTGAGGCTGTGCTTGTAGGCCACGCGGTCCACGAAGGGCACGAGGAAGTTCAGGCCCGGCGTGAGCGTGCCCGCGTACTTGCCAAGGCGTTCCTTGACCCATGCGTGCTGCTGGGGCACGACCTTGACGGATCGTGCGATGAAGATGGCCGCGATGACGGCGATGACGATGGCGATTTCCATGGTGTCTCCAAGCCCGGAGGGCATTCAGTGAAACAAGAGGGTGAGGCGAAGGGGCGCGAGGACTGCATCCCCAGGTGTGCGCAAGAGGTGCTGCGGTGGCTCAGAGCTTGTCCACGAGCAGCCGGTTGCCGACGACCTCGGCCACGCGGTGCATTCCGGCCGAGGGCAGGTTGCCCGGGCGGCCGATCACGGTCCATTGGGCGCCACGGTAGCGGACCTGGGCCGTGCCGTCGGAATTCCATTGCTCGACCATGACGGACTCGCCTATGTCGAGATTGACATCGCGGTTGCTCGATGCCGGCTGGCGGCTGGGCTGGCGGCGGCGCACCAGATAGCAGGCCAGCACGAAGGCGCTGCCCAGCGCGGCGGCGATGATGATCTGTGCAATGGGCGCCAGGCCCGCATGCGCGCACAGCGCGCCGACGATGGCGCCCAGCGCCAGCATCAGCAGATAGAAGCTGCCGGTCAGCAGCTCGGCGATGACCAAGGCGCCGGCGACTAGCCACCAGATGGTGGAATATTCCATGCGTGAGACTCCCTTTGTGACAGTTGCTTGTGTTTAGTGCAGCACATTCTGGGTGAAAATCCGCACGCTTCAAAGGCGCAATAAGGATATTCCTTACACTTCGCGCCTGTTTCGTTTTTTGGCCCGCTCAGGTTACGGAGGCTGCCCCCATGAAGTTTCGCTTTCCCATCGTCATCATCGACGAGGACTACCGCTCCGAGAACACCTCGGGCCTGGGCATCCGCGCCCTGGCCCAGGCCATCGAGGAGGAAGGTTTCGAGGTGCTGGGCGTGACCAGCTACGGCGACCTGTCGCAATTCGCGCAGCAGCAAAGCCGGGCCAGTGCCTTCATTCTGTCCATCGATGACGAGGAGTTCTCGCTGGGCGATGGCGGAACCGATCCCGTGATCCACAGCCTGCGCAGCTTCATCGGCGAAGTGCGCCGCAAGAACGCCGATGTGCCGATCTACATCTACGGCGAGACCAAGACCAGCCGCCACCTGCCCAACGACATCCTGCGCGAGCTGCACGGCTTCATCCACATGTTCGAGGACACGCCGGAGTTCGTGGCCAAGCACATCATCCGCGAAGCCAAGAGCTACCTGGAAGGCGTGCAGCCGCCGTTCTTCAAGGCGCTGCTGGACTATGCGGAAGACGGCTCCTACAGCTGGCACTGCCCCGGACACTCGGGCGGCGTGGCCTTCCTGAAAAGCCCCGTGGGCCAGATGTACCACCAGTTCTACGGCGAGAACATGCTGCGCGCCGACGTGTGCAACGCGGTGGAGGAGCTGGGCCAGCTGCTGGACCACAACGGCGCCATCGGCGAGAGCGAGCGCAATGCCGCCCGCATCTTCAATGCCGACCATTGCTACTTCGTGACCAACGGCACGTCCACGTCGAACAAGATCGTCTGGCACCACGCCGTGGCGCCCGGCGACGTGGTCGTTGTGGACCGCAACTGCCACAAGTCCATCCTGCACTCCATCATCATGACGGGTGCGATTCCGGTGTTCCTCAAGCCCACGCGCAACCACTTCGGCATCATCGGCCCGATCCCGCAAAGCGAGTTCTCGGTGGAGTCCATCCAGGCCAAGATCGCGGCCAATCCGCTGCTCAAGGGCGTGGATGCCAAGACGGTCAAGCCGCGCGTGCTGACGCTGACGCAGTCCACCTACGACGGCGTGCTCTACAACACCGAGACCATCAAGAGCATGCTGGACGGCTATGTGGCCAACCTGCACTTCGATGAGGCCTGGCTGCCGCACGCGGCCTTCCACCCGTTCTATGGCAGCTACCACGCCATGGGCAAGAAGCGCGCGCGCCCCAAGCACTCGGTGGTGTATGCCACGCAGTCCATCCACAAGCTGCTGGCCGGCATCAGCCAGGCCTCGCATGTGCTGGTGCAGGACAGCCAGACCGAAAAGCTGGACCACCACCTGTTCAACGAGGCGTACCTGATGCACACCTCGACCAGCCCGCAGTACAGCATCATCGCCAGCTGCGACGTGGCCGCCGCGATGATGGAGCCGCCCGGTGGCACGGCCCTGGTGGAGGAGTCCATTCTGGAGGCGCTGGACTTCCGCCGCGCCATGCGCAAGGTGGAGGACGAGTTCGGCGACGACGACTGGTGGTTCGAGGTCTGGGGTCCCGAGAAGCTGGCCGATGAAGGCGTGGGCTCGGCCCAGGACTGGATCATCCGCGGCCATGACGCGGCGCCCAAGCGCTCCAAGGCCAAGAACGGCAAGGAGTTCGACAACTGGCACGGCTTCGGCGAGCTGGCCGACGGCTTCAACATGCTGGACCCGATCAAGTCCACCATCGTGACGCCGGGCCTGGACCTGGACGGCGATTTCTCGGACACGGGCATCCCTGCCTCCATCGTGACCAAGTACCTGGCCGAGCACGGCGTGGTGGTGGAGAAGACGGGCCTGTACTCGTTCTTCATCATGTTCACCATCGGCATCACCAAGGGCCGCTGGAACACCATGCTGACGGCGCTGCAGCAGTTCAAGGACGACTACGACCGCAACCAGCCGCTGGCGCGCATCCTGCCCGAGTTCTGCCAGCAGCACCGCCGCTACGAGCGCATGGGCCTGCGCGACCTGTGCCAGCACGTGCACCAGCTGTACGCCAAGTACGACATCGCCCGCCTGACGACCGAGATGTACCTGTCGGACCTGCAGCCCGCCATGAAGCCCACCGATGCCTACGCCCACATCGCGCAGCGCAAGACCGAGCGCGTGGAGATCGACCACCTGGAAGGCCGCATCACCGTGGGCCTGGTCACGCCGTACCCGCCCGGCATTCCGCTGCTGATTCCCGGCGAAGTGTTCAACCGCAAGATCGTGGACTACCTGCTGTTTGCGCGCGAGTTCGCCAAGGAGTGCCCAGGCTTCGAGACCGACATCCACGGCCTGGTGGAACTGCAAGGCGAAGATGGCGAAGTGCGCTACTACGCCGACTGCGTGGCCGCGACCGCGCCGGCGCGCAAGACGCCGGCAGGTGGCAAGCCTGCTGCGAAGAAGGCCGTGAAGACTGCAGCCAAGCCTGCTGCCAAGGCAGCCGCCAAGACAGTTGCCAAGGCAGCCGCGAAACCGGCAGCGAAACCGGCAGCCAAGCCGGCCGCCAAGGTTGCCAAGGCCGCCGCGGTCAAGGCGCCTGCCAAGCGCCCCGCAGCGCGCAAGGCGCAGCCGGCCGCGCCTGAAGTCGGCACGGCAGCCAAGCCTGCGCGCGGCCGCAAGATGGTGCAGGTGGGGGACGATGGTCCCTTCGGCCGCACGATCTGATCGCCGGGCCGGCTGACGGCCCATAAAAAAGGCGCGGGTCCCGAAAGGGGCTCCGCGCCTTTTTCATTGCGCCGCTGCGGCGTCGTTATTCCGTGGTCACTCCAGGCGTATCTTTGCGTCGCGGATCAGCGCGGCCCAGTCCGTCTGTTCCTTGAGCAGGTATTGGGCCGCATCCTGGATGCTGCCGCCCAGGGCCGTGCTGCCCTCGGCCTGCAGTTGCTGCTGCACGGCGGGCTGCTGCAGGGCCGCGTTCACGGCGGTGTTCATCTTCTGCACGATGGCAGCCGGCGTGCCCTTGGGCGCGACGATGAGCTTCCAGTCCACCGCCTCGAAGCCTGCATAGCCCGACTCGGCCACGGTGGGCACCTCGGGCAGGATGGGCAGGCGCTTGGCCGATGTCACGGCCAGGGCGCGCAGCTTGCCGCCCTTGAGCAGCGGATAGACGGCCTGGGGCGTGCCGAACATGTAGTGCGTCTGCTTGCCCAGCAGGTCGGTCACGGCCGGCGCTGCGCCCTTGTAGGGCACGTTGAGCACCTGGATGCCGGCCTTGAAGGCCAGCATCTCGCCGGCCAGGTGGCCTACCGTGCCCGTCGATGCCAGGCCCTGGCGGATGCCGCCCGGGTCGGCCTTGGCGGCCTTGACCAGGTCCTGCACCGACTTCCATGGCGAGTCCTGCGGCACGACCAGCACCGTGGGCTGGGCAGCGACCAGGGCCACGGGGATCAGGTCGGTGCGCGGGTTGAAGGGCATGCTGGGCAGCAGGGCGGGGTTGATGGCGAGGTTGGCGGTCTGGCCCATGCCGAAGGTATAGCCATCCGGCGCGGACTTGGCCACTGCATCCAGGCCGATGTTGCCGCCCGCGCCGGGCTTGTTGTCCACGACCACGGTCCATTTGTTCAGCGTACCCACGCGCTCGCTGATCTGGCGCGCGACCGCGTCCGTGCCGCCGCCCGGCGTGTAGGGCACGACCATGCGCACGGCGCGTGAGGGCCAGTGGTCAGGCTGTGCCTGGGCCGCCAGCGGGAGCAGGGCGGCAGCCAATGCGGGCAGGGCGCACAGCAGCAACTGGCGGCGCGGGGTGGAACAAGGGCGGGCCTGGGTCTGTGTCAGTGTCTGTATCTGTTTTTGGGCGGCCGGGTTGCGGTGGATGGCGGGCATGGTGTTGTCTCCGGGAATTTTTGGGAAAAGGCCTCCCCGCCGGGCGCGCGGCAAGCGTCGTCCGGTGTGGGGTGGATGGGGTGCAAGGTTGCAGGGGCGCCGCGCGCCGGGTGGACGGCGGCGCCTTCAGTGGCTCAGCCTGGCTTCAGTGGGAAGCCTTGGCGTGGCTGTCGGTGGTGTCGCCCCGGGCCAGGGCCAGGGCCTGCTCGCTGCTGTAGCCCAGGGCGGTGAGGATCTCCAGGCTGTGCTCTCCCAGGCGCGGGGGCGACAGGCGCACGTCCAGGCGCTTGCCGTCCAGCGTGAAGGGCAGCAGCACGGTCTTGGTCTCGCGGCCATCGGGCAGGGTGATGGGAGCCAGCGCGCCCGTGGCGTTCAGGTGCGGGTCTTCCAGCAGGTCCTGCGGGCGTGCGATGGGCGCGAAGGGCAGGCCGTTCTTCTCGAAGATCTCCGCAATGTGGGCGGCGCTGTGCGGGGACATCTTCTCGCGCAGCAGCGGCATCAGCCAGCTGCGCGCCAGCACGCGGTCGTTGTTGCTGCCAAGGCGCGGATCGTCGCGCAGCTCGCCCAGGCCGAAGGCGTCGCAGAACAGGCGCCAGGCGCCATCGCTGACCACGGCCAGGAAGATCTGCTCGCCGTCCCGGACTTCGAACACGTCGTAGATGGCCCAGGCCGAGATGCGTGCCGGCATGGGCGCGGCCGGCTTGCCGGTGACGGCGAACTGCATCATGTGCTGGGCGACCAGGAAGATGTTGTTCTCGAACAGCGCGCTTTGCACCTCCTGGCCGCGCCCGGTCTTCTCGCGCTGGGCCAGGGCAGCCATCGCGCCCATGGCGCCGAACATGCCGCCCATGATGTCGTTGACGCTGGCGCCTGCGCGCAGCGGGTCGCCGGGGCGGCCCGTCATGTAGGCCAGGCCGCCCATCATCTGCACCACTTCGTCCAGCGCCGTGCGGTGCTCGTAGGGGCCGGGCAGAAAGCCCTTGTGGCTCACGTAGATGAGGCGCTCGAAGCGGTCCTTGAGGCTGTCGTAGTCCAGGCCCAGCTTGCGCATGGTGCCGGGCTTGAAGTTCTCGCAGACCACGTCGGCCGTGGCGATCAGGCGCAGCGCGGCCTGCTTGCCTTCCTCGGTCTGCAGGTCCAGCGTCAGGCTTTTCTTGTTGCGGTTGAACAGCGGGAAAAAGCCCGAGCCCGAGCCCAGCAGCTTGCGCGTGGCATCGCCGTCGCGGCCGTGGCCCACGGGCTCGATCTTGATGACTTCGGCGCCCAGGTCGGCCAGCATCATGCCGCAGGACGGGCCCATGACCATGTGGGTGAACTCGACCACGCGTATGCCTGCGTAGGGCAGTGGCGTGGCCTGGCCTGAGGCCGTGTCGGGGGAGTTGGGTTGGCTCATGGAAAAACGGTGAATGAATGTGGGGGTTGTCGCTGCGGCTCAGGCCGGTGCGTAGATGCGGGGCACAAAGCCCTTGGGCAGGCCGGCCAGCGGCGTCATGCCGTGCAGCTCCTCGCCGGGCAGGCCTGCGGCCAGCGGCTGGCGGGCGGCGATCAGGCGATCGATGTCCACGCCGGTGCGGATGCCCATGGCCTCGAACATGAAGACCAGGTCTTCGGTGACCACGTTGCCCGAGGCGCCGGGCGCATACGGGCAGCCGCCCAGGCCGGCCAGCGAGGCATCGAAGGTGCGCACGCCGGCCTCGTAGGCGGCCAGGCAGTTGGCCAGGCCCAGGCCGCGCGTATTGTGCATGTGGGCCGCGCCTGCATGTTCGCCCAGCTCGGCGCGCAGCCGTGTGAACAGGCGCCGCACCTGGGCCGGGTTGGCCATGCCCGTGGTGTCGGACAGGCCCGATTCATCGGCGCCCGCCGCCACGCAGGCCAGGGCCAGTGCAATCACTTCGTCCTCCGGCACCAGGCCCTGCAGCGTGCAGCCGAAGGCCGTGGAGATCCCCGCCTCGATCAGGGCCTGCGGCGCGATCTCGTCGCGCAGCGCGGCAATCGCCCGCACCTCGTCCACCATCTGCATGGGCGTCTTGCGCACATTGGCCATGGAGTGCGCGGGGCTGGCCGAGACGGGCAGCGTGACCTTGTGGGCGCCGGCGCGCAGCGCGGCCTCGGCGCCGCGCAGATTGGGGGCCAGGGCCATCACGGTGACGCCGGGCAGGGTGATGGCCTGGGCGACCACCTCGGCCGCGTCGGCCATCTGCGGCAGCAGCTTGGGCGAGACGAAGGAGCCGACCTCGATCTCCTGCAGGCCTGCATGGGCCAGCGCGGCGATCCAGGCCAGCTTGTGCGCCGTGGACATGGTGGAGGCCACGGACTGCAGGCCATCGCGCGGGCCGACTTCGCTGATGAGTACGTCAAAACGGTGGGAGGACATGGGCAGTTGCATCCGGTGGTGGGTGTCGATGGTGGCGGATTCACCTGTTGACATCGGGGTTCTGTGTGGTTCTAATAGATAGAACTATATTCTCTCTATTGAAATATTCCCTGCTGCACGCGCCATCGTCAAGCCTGCGTGCCTGGGGTTTTCCCTTGGGTGCCTTTTTATGCCTCGCAAATCAGTGACGGAATCGGTGGCCGACGAGAACGCCGCGCCGGGCGGCGTGGCGGCCGTGGACAGGGCCTTGAGCCTGCTGGCAGCGTTTCGCGACGGCGACGACGGGCTGACGCTGGCCCAGTTGTCGGAGCGCACGCGCCTGTACAAGAGCACCGTGCTGCGGCTGCTGGCCTCGCTGGAGCATGGCGGCTGGGTGCTGCGCATGGATGACGGCCGCTACGCCGTGGGCCCGGCCGTGGCGCGGCTGAACACCGTCTATGCCCGGCATTTCTCGCTGGACAGCGTGGTCATGCCCGTGCTGCGCACCCTGGTGCAGGCCACGGGCGAAAGTGCGGCCTACCACGTGCGCCAGGGCCAGGACCGGCTGTGCCTGTACCGCGTGGATTCACCGCACCCCGTGCGCGACCACGCACGCACGGGCGATCTGCTGCCGCTGGGCCAGGGCGCAGGCGGGCGCGTGCTGTCGGCTTTCGATGCCGAGCTGTACGCCGCATCGCGCGGCGGCAGCCGCACGCAGCTGGCCCGTGTGCGCGCCGATGGCTACTGCGCCATGGTGGGAGACAGGCACCGCGAGATCGCAGGGATTTCTGCCCCCGTGTTCAAGCGCGATGGGGAATTGGCAGCGGCGCTGACACTGACCATGCCAGCCCACCGCTATGAAGAGCGCCACGCCCGCCATGTGCTGGCGGCGGCGCGGGAACTGGGGCTTTTGCTGCCCTGAGCCAGGCGTGCGCGGTGCGCTGGCTCAGCCCAGGGCCGTGTCCAGCACCATCATCAGCACAAAGCCCAGCATGAGGCCGCCCGTGGCAAAGGCTTCATGGCCCTTGCGGTGCGACTCGGGAATGATCTCGTGGCTGATCACGAACAGCATGGCGCCCGCTGCAAAGCCCAGGCCCCAGGGCAACATGGCTGCCGAGCCGCTCACGATGGCTGCCCCCAGCACGGCGCCCACGGGCTCCACCAGGCCGGAGGCCATGCCCAGCAACACGGCAAAGCTGCGCTTGTAGCCTGCTGCCAGCAGGGCCACGGCCACCACCAGGCCTTCGGGCACATCCTGTATGGCAATGCCCGTGGCCAGCGCATTGGCGCGCAGTCCGTCGTTGCCCGCATAGCCCACGCCGATGGCCAGGCCTTCGGGCAGGTTGTGCAGGGTGATGGCGAAGACGAACAGCCAGGTGCGCTGCAGCTTGCGCGCGCCTTGCGGGTCCAGGCCTTCGCGGCCCTTGATGAAGTGCTCATGGGGCAGGAGCCTGTCCATGAGCATGAGGGCGGCACCGCCCATCAGGATGGCCGAACCTATGACCCCGCCCGCCGCCCAGCTGCCGCCACCGAACAGTTCCTGGGTGCGCACGGCCTCCAGTCCCGGCAGGATCAGCGAGAAGGCGCACGCGGCCAGCATGACCCCGGCGCCAAAGCCGAACAGGGTGTCCTGCGTGCGCTCGGACAGGCGCTGGGACAGCATCACGGGCACGGTGCCCAGTGCGGTCGCCAGCGCGGCGGCCGAGCCTCCGGCCAGGGCCTGGAAGACCACCGGATGGTTCTGGGCGTAGGCCCAGAACTGGCTGGTGAGCGCCCAGGCGCCGGCCATCATGATGGCCAGGCCTATCCACAGGCGGATGTTGGACCGTACGCTGGTCTTGGAGCGGAAGCGTTGTGGCAGATCCATGCTGGTCGAGGTCAGAGGTTGGCGTTGCGGACCGTTCAGCCGCGTGCGGCGGCGTAGCGGCGGGCCACTTCGGCCCAGTTGACTACGTTGTAGAACGCCGCGATGTATTCAGGGCGGCGGTTCTGGTACTTGAGGTAGTAGGCGTGTTCCCACACGTCCAGGCCCAGGATGGGGGTGGCGCCGGAGCCGATGCCTGCCATCAGCGGGCTGTCCTGGTTGCCGCTGCTTTCCACGGCCAGCTTGCCGTCCTTGCCCACCACCAGCCAGGCCCAGCCGCTGCCAAAGCGCGTGAGCGCGGCCTGGGTGAAGGCGGCCTTGAAGGCATCGAAGCCGCCCAGTTCCCGGTCAATGGCCTGTGCCAGTTCGCCCGAGGGGGCACCGCCGCCGCCCTGGTCCACCGGGGCCATCACGGTCCAGAACAGGCTGTGGTTGGCGTGCCCGCCGCCGTTGTTGCGCACGGCACCGCGAACGCCTTCGGGCAGCAGGGACAGGTCGGCGATCAACTGCTCCACGGGCTGGCTGCCGTGCGGCGTGTCCTTGAGCGCGGCATTCAGGTTGTTCACATAGGCCTGATGGTGCTTGGTGTAGTGGATCTCCATGGTCTGCGCATCGATATGGGGCTCCAGCGCGTCGTAGGCGTAGTTCAGGGGAGGCAGGGTGTAGTTGCTCATGTGGTTTCTTTCAGGGACTACGGGGAAAAAATCGGTGCGTTGCGATGTCTGTGCGGCGGCAATCAATGCGCCAGCCGGGGTGGCAGGGCGGTGGCTGTGCAGTCGAAGACGCGGGCCGAGGCCTGAAGCGCCGCATCGATGCGGGGCTGGCTGCCGTGCTGGCGCTGCCACTGCAGCAGGGCTGAATGGGTTTCGCGCATATGGCGCCAGGCGGCGCTGCACACGGCGGCCGCATGGTGGCGCGCATCACCCAGGGCCAGCAGGCCCTGGTGCGCCTCGCACAGGTATTCGATGGCCAGTGCGGGCTGCTGGCGCAATGCCAGCAACTCGGCCAGGTTGTGGTGGGAGACCACCCAGGCGGCCATGCAGTGATCGGCGTGTTCCGCCAGCAGCGGGCCGGCGATGAGGCGCTGCGCCACATGCAGGGCCTTCATCTGCATCGCGAGCGCGCTTTCGATCTGGCCTGCATGGAAATGCCCATGGGCGCGGCGCGCCAGCTGTTCCCATTGATTCAAGGATGCTTCGGAGGGTGCCGGGACGGGAGAGGGCAGACTGAGGTCAGAGGTTGCTTGCATATCTGCTGGCTCCGAGGTTTTCAGAGGTTCTTTGATATTGATCTGAGAATTGTATTATTCATGAGAATCATTCTCATTCAAAGCAAAAATGACCGTATGCAATCCGATGTGTATTTCCTTTCGCGCATCGGCAGGATGCGGATGCCTGGATTCCAGGCGAAAAAAAAGCCCCGCAGGCGGCAATGCCTGCGGGGCGGGTCGCAGTCTGGCGGTGACTTAGACCTGGTCGGCCGACAGGCCTGCAGTCTGGCTGAAGCCGCCGTCCACGTAGGTGATCTCGGCCGTCACGCCCGAGGCGAGGTCCGACAGCAGGAAGGCGGCCACATTGCCCACGTCCTCGATGGTCACGTTGCGGCGCAGCGGCGATGCATCGGCCACGCGGCCCAGCAGCTTGCCGAAGTCCTTGATGCCCGAGGCGGCCAGGGTCTTGATGGGACCGGCCGAGATGCCGTTGGCGCGGATGGCGCGGCCGTCTGCCGTGCGGCCCACGGCCTCGGCCAGGTAGCGCACCGAGGCTTCCAGCGATGCCTTGGCCAGGCCCATGGTGTTGTAGTTGGGGATGGAGCGCAGCGCGCCCAGGTACGACAGGGTCAGCAGCGAGGACTTGTCGTTGAGGTAGGGCAGGGCCGCCTTGGCCATCGCGGGGAAGCTGTAGGCGCTGATGTCGTGCGCGATCTTGAAGCCTTCGCGCGACAGGCCGTCCAGGAAGTTGCCGGCGATGGCCTCGCGCGGTGCAAAGCCGATGCTGTGCACGAAGCCGTCGAACTTGCCCCAGGTCGCGCCCAGGTCGGCGAACAGCTTGTCGATCTGGGCATCGTCTGCCACGTCGCAGTCAAAGATCAGCTTGGAGTCGAATTCGGCGGCGAACTCGGTGATGCGGTCCTTGAAGCGCTCGCCCACATAGCTGAAGGCCAGCTCCGCGCCCTGTGCATGGCAGGCCTTGGCGATGCCGTAGGCGATGGAGCGGTTGGACAGAACGCCCGTGATCAGCAGTTTTTTACCGGCGAGAAAGCCCATTGTTGTTCTCCAGAGAAAGTGAGTGGAAGTGCGCACCAGCTGGCGGCGACGGCCGGGGCCCGCGTCAGCGTTTGCCAGCGGAAGGGCTGGCTGCGTGGTGCAGAATTGTCGCATGCGCCATTGGATGATTTCTTCGCTGCTGCTGGCCTCGGCGTGTGTGCCGGCCTGGGGCTCGCATGCCTATGCCCTGTGGGGCGAACCCCGCTATGCCGAGGGCTTCAGCCATTTCGACTATGTCAACGCCAAGGCTCCCAAGGGCGGCGAGCTGCGCCTGGTGAGCAATCTGCGCATCTCCACCTTTGACAAATACAACCCGTTCACCATCAAGGGGTCGTCGCCCGCCTATCTGGCGGAGCTGATGTTCGACACCTTGCTGTGGCCCTCGCTGGACGAGACCGCCACCGGCTACGGATTGCTGGCCGAAGACGTGCAGGCCGCGGCCGACGGCCTGTCCGCCACATTCCGGTTGCGGCCCCAGGCACGCTTTCACAACGGCAAGCCCGTGCTGGCCGCCGATGTCAAGTTCAGCTATGACACGCTGGTGGGCCCGCATGCACTGCCCGGCTACAGAACGCTGTTCTTCGATGTGGCGGGCGTCGATGTGCTGGACGAGCGCACCGTGCGCTTTCGCTTCAAGCAGCCGAACCGGGAATTGCCGCTGACCGTGGGGGCCATTCCGGTGTTCAGCCGCGACTGGGGCGTGGAAAACGGCAAGGCCAAGCCCTTCGACCAGGTGGTGACGGACACGCCCATCGGCAGCGGGCCCTACAAGATAGGTCCCGTGCGATTCGGCAAGGACATCACCTATGTGCGTGACCCGGACTACTGGGGCCGCGACCTGCCTGTGCGCGTGGGCACGGCCAATTTCGATCGCATCTCCGTCAAGATCTACCGCGACAACACGGCGAGGCTTGAGGCGTTGAAGGCCGGGGAGTTCGACCTCATGCGCTTTTACAGCGCCGGTGACTGGGCGCGGCGCCTGTACGGCAAGCGCTTCGACCGGGGCGAGCTGGTCAAGGGCGAGTTCAACAACAAGCTGCCATCGGGATTCCAGAGCTATGTGCTCAACGTGCGCCGGCCTGTGCTGCAGGACGTCCGGGTGCGCCGCGCCCTGGGCCTGGCCATGGACTACGAGTGGATGAACCGGCAGATGTTCTACGGTTCCTACCAGCGCGTGCGCGGGCTGTTCGGCAACACGGCCTGCGAGACCCATGGCGAGCCTTCGCCAGAGGAGCTGGCGCTGATGGAGCCCTTGCGCAAGAGCATCCCGCCGGAGGCCTTCGGCCCCATGGCCGAGCCGCCACGCACCGATGGCGACAACTCGCTGCGTGCCAACCTGCGCCAGGCGCGGCAATTGCTGGCCGATGCCGGCTGGACCATTCAGGATGGCGTGCTGCGCAACGCGCGGGGCCAGGCCATGGAGCTGGAGTACCTGGACAGCAGCGAGTCGGGCATTCGCCAGGTCTCGCCCTGGATACGCAATCTGGAAAAGCTGGGCATACGGCTGCGCTTTCGCTCGGCGGACTTTGCGCTGTACCAGCAGCGCGTGGAGAAGTTCGACTACGACATCATCTCCATCGCCTACCAGGGCACGAACAATCCGGGCCAGGAGTTCGCCGACCTGTTCGGCAGCCAGGCGGCGGCAACCGAGGGTTCCGGCAATTTCCCCGGCGTGAAGAACCCGGCGGTCGACGCCATGATCCGCCGCATGACCGAGGCCAAGACAGAGGCGCAACTGTTGCCTGCCTGTCACGCACTCGAACGCATCATCACGCACGGCCACTACCTGATTCCGCAGTGGAGCGCGGGCACGCACCGCATGGTCTACGACTCCTGGCGCCTGGTGCGGCCGGCCGTGGTTCCGGCCTATGCGAAGGGCGAGAGCTGGGCCATGGACACCTGGTGGGCGCGCATGCCGGTGCTGACCGCGCCGCCTCCATGAGCCGGCGTTGCGGCTGTGTCGTTGCGATCCGTTGCATGATGAGGGCGTCCCCCGGCCGGGGTCCCTCCCCGCAATGGACATAATGCAAGACTTCTTATGTGGGCCTACATATTCAAACGCTTGCTGCTGATGGTGCCGACCCTGCTGGGCGTACTGCTGCTGACCTTCGTGGTCGTGCAGTTCGTGCCCGGTGGCCCGGTCGAGCAGTATCTGGCCGAGGCCAAGGCCAGCGTGGGCCGTGGCGGCGAGGGCGGTGGCCTGGCCTACCGTGGCAACCAGGGGGTGGACCCCCAGCGCATAGAGCAGATCAAGGCCCTCTACGGCTTTGACAAGCCGGCCCATGAGCGCTTCTTCCAGATGCTCGGGCAGTTCGCGCGGTTCGACCTGGGGCGCAGTTTCTTTCAGAACAAGGATGTCTGGCAGCTGATCAAGGAGAAGCTGCCGGTCTCGGCCAGCCTGGGACTGTGGACCTTTTTCATCAGCTACCTCGTTGCCGTGCCGCTGGGCATTGCCAAGGCCGTGCGGGCCGGCTCGCGGTTCGACTTCGCCACCACGCTGCTGATCCTGGTCGGCTATGCGATTCCGGGTTTCGTGCTGGGCGTGGCGCTGTTGGTGATCTTTGGCGGGCAGTTGCAGTGGTTTCCGCTGCGCGGGCTGACTTCCTCCAACTGGGACGAGCTGTCCTTGGGCGCGCGCATCGTGGACTATCTCTGGCATATCGCGCTGCCGGTGACGGCCATGGTGGCGGGCAGCTTCGCCATCACGGCCATGCTGACCAAGAATGCCTTCCTGGAAGAGATCCGCAAGCAGTACGTGCTGACTGCGCGCGCCAAGGGCCTGTCCGAGCGGCAGGTGCTCTACCGCCACGTGCTGCGCAATGCGCTGATCCCCATCGTCACCGGATTTCCGGCCGCCTTCATCGGGGCCTTCTTCACGGGCTCGCTGCTGATAGAGACGCTGTTCTCGCTGGACGGCCTGGGCCTGCTCAGCTATGACAGCGTGATTCGGCGCGACTATCCCGTGGTGCTGGGCACGCTGTATCTGTTCACGCTGATCGGCCTGGTGACCAAGCTGGTCAGTGACCTTTGTTATGTGTGGGTGGATCCGCGTGTACGGTTTGATTGAGCGCCCCCTGAACGGCTGCGCCGCTTCCCCCTCTTGCGTTGCGGAGGGAGCTTCCGGGCCATTGGCGGCTGGCGCAGGCCCTTGCCTGGTGTTCCTGACTTTGGGCGGTCGCGCCCCTGTGATGCAGCAACATGGAAACTGAGATGCACTCCCTTGCCGCTCCAGGCGCAGGGCTGCCCGGGGCAGCGCCTGCACCGCTGGCTGTGGTGGCAGTGTCGCCGGCGCGGCGGGCCTGGATGCGGTTCAGGCGCAATCGGCTGGGGTATTGGAGCCTGGTCGCTTTTTGCGTGATGGTGGTATTGAGCCTGGGCGCCGAGCTGATCAGCAACGACCGGCCCCTGGTGGTGCGCTACGAGGGCCAGACCTACTGGCCGCTGTGGAACGATTATTCCGAGAAGACTTTCGGCGGCGACTTCGAGACGGCCACCGACTACCTGGATCCCTTCATCCGCGACCGCCTGCGCCAGGGCGACAACTGGGCGCTGTATACGCTCAATCCCTATGGGCCGCAGGCGCTGAACTACTTCGCGACCTCGCCCAATCCGGCGCCGCCCTCGCGCGACAACCTGCTGGGTACCGATGACCGGGGGCGCGACCTGCTGGCCCAGCTGATCTACGGGTTTCGCGTCAGCGTGCTGTTTGCACTGGCGCTGACGGCGTCGGGCGTGGTGCTGGGCGTGGTGACGGGGGCCGTCCAGGGTTTTTTCGGCGGCAGGACCGATCTGGCATTCCAGCGCTTCATCGAGATCTGGGGCTCCATGCCCGAGCTGTATCTGCTGATCATCTTCAGCGCGGTGCTGGCGCCCAGCGTCTCGCTGCTGCTGGTGCTGCTGTCGCTGTTCGGCTGGATGGGCCTGTCGGACTACGTGCGTGCCGAGTTCCTGCGCAACCGCCAACTGGACTATGTGAAGTCGGCGCGGGCGCTGGGCGTGGGCAATGGCGCGCTGATCTGGCGCCATCTGCTGCCCAACAGCATGACGCCCGTGGTGACCTTTTTGCCGTTTCGCATGAGTGCGGCCATCCTGGCCCTGACCTCGCTGGACTTCCTGGGGTTGGGCGTGCCGCCTGACACCCCCAGCCTGGGTGAGCTGCTGAACCAGGGCAAGAACAGCATCGATGCCTGGTGGATCTCGCTGTCCACCTTTGCCGTGCTGGTGGTGACGCTGCTGCTGCTTACCTTCATGGGCGATGCGCTGCGCGATGCGCTGGACCCGCGCAAGGCCGCTGCCAGCGATGCCGCCCCCGGTGTCGATGCAAAGGACGCCGCATGAACGCAGAGCAGCCGGCAATGGAGCTGCCTTCGCCCCCCGGCCGTGGCCGGACATTGCTGTCCGTGCGCAACCTGCGCGTGCGCTTCGGCAGCAAGGATGTGGTGCACGGCGTGAGCTTCGACCTGGCGGCAGGCGAGAAGCTGGCGCTGGTGGGCGAGTCCGGCTCGGGCAAGACCATCACCGCGCTGTCGCTGCTGCGGCTGGCTGGAGACGCTCAGCTGGGCGGCCAGGCCCTGTTCGACGGCCGCGACCTGCTGCGCCTGCCCGAGCGCGAGATGCGCGCCGTGCGCGGCGGCGACGTGGCCATGATTTTCCAGGAGCCCATGACGGCGCTCAACCCGCTGATGACCGTGGGCGAGCAGGTGGGCGAGGTGCTTCGCCTCAAGCAGGGGCTGACGCGAGCGCAATCCCTGGTCCAGGCCACCGAATTGCTGGCGACCACCGGCATTGCCGAGCCTGTGCGCCGCGCCCGGGCCTTTCCCCACCAGCTCAGTGGCGGGCAGCGCCAGCGCGCCATGATCGCCATGGCGCTGGCCAGCAGCCCGCGCCTGCTCCTGGCCGATGAGCCGACGACGGCACTCGATGTCACGCTGCGCGGCCAGATCCTGCAGTTGCTCGATGACCTGCAGCGCCAGGCCGGCATGGCCGTGCTGATGATCACGCACGACCTGCACCTGGTGCGGCGCTTTGCCGACCGCGTGGCGGTGATGGAGCGCGGGCAACTGGTGGAGCAGGGCGGGGTGTCGGCGGTCATGGCGGCTCCGCGCCATGCCTATACGCGCAAGCTGCTGGCCAGCGTGCCGCGCCGCGACCTGATCGAGGTGGAGGCAGGCGCCCAGGCCACGGCTGGCGAGCCGCTGGTGCAGGCACAGGGCCTCAAGGTCAGCTATCCGGTGCCGCTGGCAGGCATGCGCGGATGGTTCGGCCAGGGGCGCTTCGTCGCCGTGCAGTCCGCAGACCTGGCGCTGTTGCCCGGGCGCACCTTGGGTGTGGTCGGTGAATCGGGATCGGGCAAATCCACGCTGGCGCAGGCCGTGCTGGGGCTGCTGCCCCATGAAGGCCGGCTGCGCATTGCCGGCCATGCCTGGCAGCAGCCAGCCACGCGCAACTCGCCCGCCAACCGTGCGCTGCGGCGCAAGGTGCAGGTGGTGTTCCAGGACCCGTATTCATCGCTGTCGCCCCGGCTGACGCTGGAGCAGATCGTTGGCGAGGGCCTGCGCGTGCATGCGCCGTCGCTGACGGCGCCGCAGCAACGCGACCGCATCGTGGAGATGCTGTCGGCCGTGGGCCTGACGCAGGAACAGTTTCCCGGCCTGCTTGACCGCTATCCCCACGAATTCTCGGGAGGCCAGCGCCAGCGCATCGCCATTGCACGCGCCCTGGTGCTGGAGCCCGAGGTGCTGGTGCTCGACGAGCCCACCAGCGCGCTGGATGTGACCATTCAGCAGCAGGTGCTGGGCCTGCTGCAGCGGCTTCAGCGCGAGCGGGGCCTGGCCTATCTGCTGATCACGCATGATGTGGACGTGATCCGCGCCATGGCCCATGACGTGGTGGTCATGAAGGATGGCGCCATCGTCGAATCCGGCCCCGTCGCCCAGGTGCTGGGCGCGCCGCGCCAGGCGTACACGCAGCGGCTGGTGGAGGCCGCCGGCTTCTCGGGCGACGGCATGCCCGAGGGGTTCTGAGGCGGCTGCCGGACCGCGCTACCAGCTGCCCGTGGGATTGACTCCGTCCTGCAGGATCCACTGGACCTTGTCCACGGGCACGCCCAGCAGCCGGGCCTGCGCCAGCAGGCGTGCCGCCACGCCGTCGGCCAGTTCGGGCGTGCGCGAAAGAATCCAGAAATAGCGCAGGTCCGATCCCACCACCATGGCCCAGCGGTACTCGGCATCAAGAGCCACCACGTTGTAGCCGCCGTAGAACGGGCCGAAGAAAGAGACCTTGAGCGCCGCAACGTCCGGGCCGTGCACCGTGCGGGCCTTGCCCTCGGAGGATTTCCAGCGCCGGTGGCGGGCGTCGTAGCCCCGGTTCAGCACGTGCACCGTGCCGTCGGGAAGCTGTGTGTACTCGGCCTGGGTGCGCTCCAGGCCTTTTTCGAAACTGTGGTCGATGCGGGCCACTTCATACCAGCGGCCCATGTAGCGCTGGATGTCCCAGCCGCGCACCGGCTCCACGGTAGGGGGAATGGGCGGGTTGCGCAGGCCCTTCCACAGCAACGCTGCTGCGGCGGCGCCTACGGCAAGCCCTGCCAGGCCGGCCGTGGGCAGCACCCAGGCGGGGCGGGAAGTGGATGGGGTGGTTGACTCTGTATTGGGGTAGCGGGGTGACATGTTGCGGAACTCCGTGTTCGGGCAGACGTGCATGCCAGGGTCTTGCGCGCTTGGCAGCGTGCTCCTACTTTAGGACAGAAAACCGGGCCGCAGTGTAGGCCGGCGCTGCCTGCGCCGGTGCTGTGCGGGCCGCGCAACGCTGGAACTTTCCCTATGCCAGAGCAGGCCATGTGTTTTTTTGTGCGCGGTCATGCAGGTCTATGGCCTAATTGCGCGTTCTCATTTTTTTGAAGAAGGAAATGCCATGGGCAACAAGATCGTTACCGAAGCCGACCGCAAGTTCACTCCCCAGCCTCCCCTGCCCAACGGCGTCACCCTGCCGACGCCCGGCCGTGGCCAGCGCGTGAGCCGCGCCCGTGGCGCCCACACCCATACCAAGAAGAACCCCGGCAAGCGTCACCGCTGAGCACGGCGGGCCGCATGCCTGCTGCGGCCACGTTCTGAAAGCAAAAGCCCTCTTTCGTTATTCCCCCCAACAATCAATACATAGTTGGGACGGTTTAACTGTCGGAAGCTACTCAAACCCCTCTTGCAGGGGTTTTTTCTTGACCTAATTATCTTGTAGCTATTCCATGAATTTGCATCTTATGTAGGTTGAGTGCGAAGATGCAGCGCTATCTCTGGCTGTTTCGAGTAGCCGTCTTTCTTTGAAGACGAGTAGCAGGTGGGGTCCGGGGGAGGGACGTATGGGACGACTTTTTGTCGATAGCTTGACTCTGGGGCGCTGGCGGGAGCTCGATGCCTTGTTGATGCTGGAGAAGCTGGAGAGCTACGTAAAGGCCGACGACACGTTTGAGCCACTGAGCACGCACGGCACCCAGCGCTATCACATCAATGTTGAAGGGCGGGATTTCGAATTGCTGCTGCGCGGCCCCAAGTTCTTCGATACCCGGCTCCAGCGCTGCGGTGGGGGCGCCATGGATATGGTCATGCATGCGCGCCACATCGATTTCAAAGGCGCAACTGACCTGTTGCGCACCTTGGCTGTCTAGGTCGACCATGTTCGTGACCGTCAAAGCCCGTGTCCATACTGATGCCACCGGGGCCTACGCCGAGTTGCCTGCGTTACTGACCCCGGCGGGGGTGCTGGAGCCCTTGCTGGACTATTGCCTGTACCGCAGCCACGACCGCAGCTTGGCCTGGATGTCGAAAGTGACCCGCTCGGTGCGGATGTTCCTCGAATACCTGCAATCCAACCCTGGCGAGCGCGACACCTACCGTCTGTTCCAGAACTTCGCCCAGCGGCTGTACACCGGCACCTTCGACCGTGCGACCGGTCTGGACCCCAGTGGCCTTTGCTGGGCGCCGCGCTCGCCGCAGGATGCTTCGCACATCGTCACCCACCTGACCGACTTCTTTGACTGGCTCGGCGAGATGCGTCCCGAGGCGGCCCAGGTGAACCCGCGCTACGCGGGCGGCGCCTTCGACCGCCAGACCGATGAAGCCGCCTACCAGTACCGGCGCAGCAAGGCCTTCCTCGGGCACGCCTGGGCGGCTAACGCTTCCCCCGCCGAGACCGGGCACCGTGTCCGGGGCCAACGCCTGCCGAGAGTTGAGAAGGGTGAACCGCCAGCCTTCCCGGAAGAGCGTTTCGAGGAACTGCTTGCCAAGGGATTCCATGCAGCTGGACGCCAGGACTACCGTGGCATGCTCATCACGTTGCTGCTGCACGGGGCCGGTTTCCGAGAGTCGGAGCCTTTCCACCTCTACATCTCCGATGTATTCCCGGACCCAGCCAACCCGAGTCAGGCCAGGGTGCTCATCCATCACCCGAGCCATGGCGGAGCACCCGCCGATTGGCGCGATGAAAGAGGCAAGTCACGCAAGGGCAACCGGGCGGAATACCTTGCCCAGCAATTCGGCCTTGTGCCTCGCAATGAGTTGATGGACAGGCGCCATGCCGGCTGGAAAGGCGGTACGCATGACGCGGCCTACTACAAGCAGGCGTACTGGTTCTTGCCAGAATATGGCAAGTGGTTCCTGCAACTCTGGCACCGTTACCTGGAGCAGGTCGCGCGTATCGACCGTGGCCACCCGTTTGCCTTTATCAACCTCAGTCGAGAGCCAGTGGGCGGGGTGTACACGCTCAACCAGTACAACAAGGCGCATGCCGCCGCCTGTGAACGTATCGGTCTTACGGTCGGCAAGGCACTGGGCACGACACCCCATGGCCACCGTCACGCCTATGGTCGGCGGCTGCGCAACGCCGATGTCGATAAGTCGCTCATCCGTCGCTTTATGCATCACGCATCCGAGGAGAGCCAGCAGGTCTACACGCAAGCGACCACCCACGAGGCCATCGCAGCACTTGAAACCGCCGCGCAGCGACTGCGGGCTCAGCACGCCGGCCCTCCGACTGTGCTGGGCCGGCCACAGCCGGGTATCGAGCTAGATGAATAGGTAATCCGTATGACCGAAAAGAAAACAACGACTACGGCCAAGTCATCTACCGCCCCGGCTCCCAAGGTCAAAAGGGTCTCGCGTAAAAGCGACATCACCCTGCGCTGGGTCGAACTGGAGCATCCACAACTCGAGGCCTGGCGCGTATTGGCAGTGGAGTGGCTCCAAGGGGAAACGAGCGGGGTTGGGTGGAGGCTTAATGCCTTGGCGGCCTTCTTCGAACGCTACCTCGTCCAGCAGGGGCTGCCGCTTGACCCCTCGGTGTTCCTGGCCCGCAGCACGGTCCTGCCGGACTTCTACCGCACGACCTGCCCGGATTCAGCGAATGGCATCCAGTACAACAATAACATCCACGCCTTCCTGCACTTCGTGCTGCTGCGGGAGTTCAGCGAAGCCGACGACAATGGCCAACCGGTGGTCTCACCAGCCTTCCGCAACCCTGTGCTCCGGATGTCCAAGAGTGGCCTGCCCAGGCGGGATGAGAGCGTCCACTCGCCACTGCCCTATGGGTACATTGACGAGTTGCGGCAAATGCTGGCAGCAGGCCCAAACTTCTGCGACTGGCCGTGGGCGCAGAGCGCTCTGGGTGTGGAAATTGGCCAGCGCGGGCAAGGTGCACCTGATTGGTTTGAAGTGACCGAGGGCCAGATTGACCGGAACGACCCCGACTGCGTGTGGCGAGTCCGCAAGGTGAGTCCGAAATATCGCGGTGGCCAGGTGCTGGAGATGTGGAGCCCGGTGCGTTGGGTTGCCCTGCTCGTGAAGCTCATCCTGCCGCTGCGAACCTTCCAGGTGCGCATGCTCGACTCGGGCGAAGCGGATACCTGGCGCTATTCAGCGGGTGAGTGGACTTTGAATACGAACCGACTTGCACGGGGCAGCGAACGACGCCCCCTCCAGCAAGGGGTGTTTCGCCGCAGCAACCCGCTCTCCGATGGTAAAGATGCATCAACCGTGCTTCACATCAACACCAACAAGACTGCGGACATCGCCAAATCCGGTACAGAGAAAGGCTACGTGTTGCCCTGGTCCTTAGGTGGACCGGTACATCAGGACGTCTTTTACTGGCTAGAGAAGCTGCGCAATTGGCAGGAGAAGTACAACCCCGTCTCACGGCGCGCAGCTTGGACGGAACTGGATGGCCGCCACATCAAGGCGAAGAGCGAGGTGCAGCTCGCTGGCTATCCTGACGCTTGCTTCCTCTTCAGGTTCCCGGAGGCCCGAGACGACGAGCGGCATCTGGCGATGGTGGATGGTTCCATGGATAGGGCGTGGTTCGTTCTGCTGGAAGCGCTCGAACTGCGACTCGCCGACCTGGGTGAAACCCACCGTAACGGAAACCCGATTCGCTTCCTCCCGCCGCCAGAGGAGCAGAACAATGGGCGGACAACCCTCTTCCCGCTGCACAGCCTGCGCGTCTCCCTCATCACCGCACTGGCTCTGGAAGGGCAGGTACCGTTTCCGATACTGCAAAAACTCGTCGGCCACAGCCGGCTGCTGATGACGCTCTACTACACCAAGCCCGGCGCAACCCACATACGAGATGTGCTGCATGGTGCTGCGGAGCGGCTGGAGGCGCGCAAGGAATCAAGCATCCAGAACTTCCTACTGGATACCGCACACGACGAACTGCTGCAAAAGGCCATCTGCAACAGCGTGCCCAGCCTTGCCGCTGCCATCCCGCAGCATCCCGCTGCGCGCAACCCGGTAGGCTGGATGCCGATGCACCATGGTCTGTGTCTGGTCGGTGGCAACACGAGTGAGACTGAGGATAACGGCGTTGTGGGCGGCTGCTATAACGGCGGGCCAAACCTAGGCTCACCTTCCGCTCCGAAGTACGGAGCGGTTCCGGGCGGCAGTCGCAATTGCGTGCGTTGCCGCTGGTTCGTGACCGAACCACACCACCTGCCTGCGCTGGCAGCCCACTTCAACACACTGGCCTATCACTTCGACGAGGCACGCAACGCCTGCCTTGCGCGCGAACAGGAGCTTCAGGGCCTGAAAAAGCAGAAGGCTGACGCGGAGGACGCTGGACATCCGTTTGCTTGCCAGGACGCTTACCGGCAGGCCGAGCGGGTGTGGGAAAGCGCGATGAAGCGCTTCAGCGACTTGGCCGAAGACTTGGTGGCCTGCTGGCGTCTTATTGAGCGCTGCAAGGCTGCGCTGAATGCCGCAGAAGGCGACGGCACGCAACTGGTCACGGTCGGCGAGGTGGCCGACGTGCAGGTTGCCTTTGAGGAGACGGACTCCGAACTGCTCCAGTTGAGCGGTGTCTGCGACAGCGTCGAGGTCTACCCCGACCTGGAGCCGGGAAAGGCGGTCTTCCGCCGCAGCCAACTCCTCGATGGTGTGCTCTATCGTGACGACCTGCCACCCGTGTTCATGCTTCTGGGCGAGCAGGAGCAACTGCTCGCGGGCAACGCCTTCATGCGAAGACTGGCCCAGCAGATGAACGCTGCGAATCCCGTGCTTGGCCAGCGGGAGGTGATTCGCCTGATGGACGCAGGCGTACGCCTCAGCCAGCACTTCAACATGGACCTCGCTTCGCTGCTGCACGCCGACCGCCCGGTTCAGTCGTTCCCCTCCGGCCCCCGACCCTTGACCGGAGACGCAGCATGAGCGGCATGACGGACATCCACCCGGACGCCGTGCTTGCGTCGCTGCTCGACAAGGGCGGACGCTCCAATCGACAGGCCAACCTGGCCAAAATGCACGAGCTTTGCCGCCGGCAGCACGCAGCCGGCTCGCGCGACTTCTCCCTGCCGGCCATCGGCCGCCTAGCTGAAGCCGAAGGCATCCTGAAAGGCCGAGCGCTCTACAACGCCCAGTCCGCCGACTATCGGGTGCTCATTAAAGCGTGGTCCGCCTATGCCGGACCCGCTGAGCCCAAGCTACCCAAAACCTTGGCGAGCCATGACTACCTGATGCGCATCGAAGACCCTGCCATCCGCTCCATCATGCAGGCCGTCATCGCTGAGCGCGACAAGCTCAAAGCGCAACTCAACGTGCTGAAGGCCCACACGCTGGTAACCGTGGATCGACGTCCCTTAGGGGCGACCATCTCTGCTGCTCCGGGGACACTGCCGGTGGCTGTCCTCGCCCTGTCTGCGCAGTTGACGTCGTCGGAGCGTGAAGCCTTGCAGAAAGCGGTTTCGGCAAGCTACCTTGAAGAGCGCGGCTTGAAGGAAGGCAGCCACGGCGAAATCGTCAACGAGCGCGGACGGACGGTGTTCGAGGTGGGCTTTGCTCGTGCCGTTCGCAAGGTGCTGGGCGAATCCACGCCCAAAATTCCATGAAAAAAGCGCCGAAGTTGCCCTCGGCGCTTTGTAGTTACGATGTATTACGATGTATCTCTACACCGCAATGACTCGTAGAAAAAAATCAATTCTGACAAGGCTCTACGCTCATTCACCCACATCCTATGTATGTTTAGGGAATGAGTCAATTAAAGGGCTTTTGCTTTTGAGGCGGCGTTCTCAATGCTGCAGTGCCTGGAGCTTGCGGCGCAGCATCTGCACTTCCTCGATCAGGTCCGCCGTCAGCGCGGCCAGTTGAGGGTCGGCATCGAAGCTGTGCTCCAGATGGGCTATGCGGCGCGCGCGCACCAGGGTCTGGCTGCTGAAGCGCCACTGTGCCTGCGGTGCGGTCGCTTCGCCCGGCGGCTCGTTTTCGCAGTACAGCACGCCGGTCTGCACACGCTCCACCACCCAGTCGGTGTTGCGCTGGCAGTGGCGGGCCAGATCCTGCAGGTCCAGAGCGCCTTCGCCCAGCAGTTCTGCGGGCTCGTAGAAGGGATACAGCGGCGTGCTCATCGCGTGGCTCCTTGGCCCGCTGCGTGCTGGCGGGCATCGAACGAAGGAAAGGCCTGGGCCAGTGCCGCATAGGCTTGGCGCTGGGCGTCGGTCTTGGGCTCGGGCAGGGCGATGCCCAGCACCAGGTACAGGTCGCCCGGCGTGGCGGCTGGCAAGCCCTTGCCCTTGATGCGCAGCTTGCGGCCAGCGCGGCTGCCCGCGGGCACGCTGACCTCGAATTCACCGGCAATGGTGGCCACGCGGACCGGGCCGCCCAGTGCGGCTTCCCAGGGAGCCAGGGACACGGGCTGGTAGACATCCTTGCCCTCGGCCCACCAGCGCGGGTCGTGGCGCAGGTGCACTTCCAGCAGCAGATCGCCTGCCGGGCCGTTGCCCAGGCCCGGGCCGCCCTGGCCGGCCAGGCGGATCATCTGGCCTTCGCGCACGCCCTTGGGAATGCTGACCTGCAATTCCTTGTCGCGCGCCACGGGGTGTCCGTCCTCATCCAGCACCGTGGTGCGCAGGTGCAGGCTGCGCTGCGCGCCCTGGTAGCTGTCCAGCAGGTCCAGCTCGATGCTGGCGTGCTGGTCCTGCCCGCGCATGTCGGGTGGGGCGCGATGCTGGCCGCCTCCGCCCGCATGGCGGGCACGCGCGGCCTGGCCGAACATCTGTGAGAAGAACTCGCTGAAGTCCGCGTCGCCCTCCGGCATGGCGCCGTCGCTGCTGCGAAAGTGAAAGTCCTGCCCTTCCCAGCCAGGAGGTGGCTGGAAGCCGCCGGCGCCGGGCCCGCTGCGGCGCGGCGCATCGGCCAGGGCGTCATAGGCTGCGCGCTTTTCGGGGTCCGACAGCACGGCATTGGCTTCGTTGACTTCGGCCATGCGCTCGGAGGCGTCAGCCTCCTTGCTGACATCGGGGTGGTACTTGCGCGCCAGCTTGCGATAAGCCTTCTTGATGTCATCGGCACTGGCCTGCCTGTCCACGGCCAGGATGCGGTAGTAGTCCTTGTAATCCATGAATTTCCGTCCTCCGGCCCTTGCGGGCGATGTTCTGGACAAACCCGAAAGCAGCATAGCCCGGTCATGGCAGGGTCTCAACCGATGGGCCTTTTCCTGCTTGACTGGCATCTTGTGACGGGTTCATTACATTCGCGCGTCGGCAGGACGGAACAGGAGGCGTCGGACATGGCACATGGCAGTCGGTGGCGGGCTGGGCGGGGGCGCACAGGCTCCCGGGGATGGAGGGCCCTGCTGGGCGCATGGCTGGTGGCCGGCGCGTGTGGAACCTGCGGGGTGATGGCGCAGACCGCGCAGACCATGCAGCCATCACCGGGCGTGCCCATGGCAGACCTGCCGCCGTCCGTGGTCAGCGCCCCGCTGCCCGATGTGGGCTCTATGGCCTCCAGGGTGCTGGCCTGCACGGCCTGCCATGGTCCCGAGGGCCGAGCCACCCCCAGCGGCTACTTTCCGCGCATTGCGGGCAAGCCCGCGGGCTATCTGTACCGCCAGCTCAAGAACTTCCAGCAAGGGCGCCGCAGCTATCCCGCCATGAACCGGCTGATCGAATTCATGTCGGACGACTATCTGCGCCAGATCGCCACGCATTTCGCAGGCCTGGAGCTTCCCTATGCCCCGCCCGTGCCGGTACAACTGCCGCCCGCTGAACTCGCCCGTGGCGAGCAGCTGGTCTTGCGGGGCGACGCGCAGCGCGGCCTGCCCGCCTGCGCTGCATGCCATGGTGAGCGGCTCATGGGTGCGGGTGACGATATTCCGGGCCTGCTGGGCCTGTCGCGCGACTATCTGAACAGCCAGATCGGTGCCTGGCGTTCCGGCCAGCGCAAGGCGGCAGCGCCCGATTGCATGGACCGGGTTGCCAAGGCGCTGACGGCGCAGGAGGTCGTGGCCGTCACGGCCTGGCTGTCATCGCGCCCTGCACTGGCAGGGCCGGGCGGACATGAAGCCCTGGCCCTGCCCATGCCGCTGCGCTGCGGCGCCGTAGCCGCCGTTGCCGGCCAGGAGGGCAAGCCATGAATACCCTGGCAGAAAACGCGGCAAGCGGGAACACACGCGGGCGACGGCGGCTGGCCAGGGTGGCAGGGCTGGCGTTGCTGATCATCGCCCTGCTGGGCGCGCTCCTGGCCTGGTTCAACCTGCGCGGTGAGCAGGGCGTGCACGCCTACGGTCATGGCGGCTGGTCAGGCGCGCGCGAAACGCCAGCCGCCTTGATAGAGCGCGGTGCCTACCTGGCCCGCGTGGGCAACTGCGCAGGCTGCCATACGGCGGCTGGAGGCGCCGAGTATGCGGGCGGGCGGGGTCTGCCCACCTCGTTCGGCACGCTGTACACCAGCAATCTCACGCCTGACAAGGAAAGTGGCCTGGGGCTGTGGACGGCCCAGGACTTCTGGCGTGCAATGCATAACGGGCGGTCACGGGAAGGGCGCCTGCTGTATCCGGCCTTTCCATATGACAGCTACACCCATGTGACGCGCGCCGACTCGGACGCATTGTTTGCCTATCTGCAAAGCCTGCCCGCCGTGCGCGCGCAGGTGCCCCGGCATGCGCTGGACTTTCCCTATGGCTGGCAGGGCTCGCTGGCTGTCTGGCGCGCGCTGTTCTTCACCCCGCAGGATTGGCAGGACCGGCCGCAGAAGGCGGCTGCCTGGAATCGCGGTGCCTATCTTGCCCAGGGCCTGGGGCACTGCGCGGCGTGCCACGCGCCGCGCAACGGCATGGGTGCCTCGTCTCAGGCCATGTCCGGTGGCTTTGTGGCAGGGCAGGCCTGGTATGCGCCGTCGCTGCTTGATCCGGGCGAAGCCGGCGTGCGCGAGGGCCAGGAGTCCGCCTGGGTGCAGTTGCTGCAGACGGGTTCGGGTCCTTCGGGATCGGCGCTGGGCCCCATGGCCGAAGTCGTGGCGCGCAGCACCCAGCACTGGCAGCCGCAGGATCTGCAGGCACTTGCTTCCTACCTGCAGGAGCAGGGCGCGACAGCAGGCCCGCCCAGGAGCAGGCCTGCTGCCGCGCCCGTGCCATCCGGGCAAATGGCCTTGGGGCGGGCCATCTACGAGCGGCAATGCGCGGTATGCCACGGTGCAGAGGGCCAGGGGACGCCGGGCGCGTTTCCCGCGCTTGCGGGCAATGCCTCCGTGACCCTGGCCGAGCCGCGCAACCTGTTGCTGGTGTTGCTGGAGGGGGGCTACCCACCCTCCACCCGGCAGCAGCCGCAGCCGCACGGCATGCCGCCTTTCGGTCATGTGCTGTCCGACGCACAGGTGGCCGCCGTGGCCAGCTATGTGCGCAACGCCTGGGGCAACAAGGCAGCGGAAATCGGTAACATGGAGGTTTATCGCGCCCGGGAAGGGCGTGGTTTCTGAGAGGCTTTCATGGATTCAATGGCCGGCAAGCTGCCGGGCGACAGCGACGCCACCCGCCCCTGGTGGGTGGTGTGCCTGTGCGCGCAATGGTGCGGCGTTTGCAACCAATACCGAAGCACGTTTGCGGAACTGGCAAGCCAGTTCCCGCAGATGCGCTTTGTCTGGCTTGATGTCGAGGACCGCGAGGACGTGGCCGGAGACCTGGACATCGAAACCTTCCCCTCGCTGCTGGTGGCCGATGGCGAGCGCGCACGTTTTCTGGGGCCGGTGCTGCCCCAGGCGGGGGTTGTGGCGCGCATGCTGCAGTCACTGGCCCAGGACCCGGGCGCGGCCCCTGCCGATCCCGCCGAGGCGCAGGCCCTCTTGCGGCGGCTCCAGTCGGCGCAGGGGCTGGAGCGCGTTGGCGCCTGACGCAGGGCCAAGGGTGCGCGGGCGGGCCTGAGCACGCCGTCCTGTCCCCGCTTTTGTGCGGGGCGGGCTTGGCCTGAAGGTCGTTTGCGGATACAATGGCATATTCACGACCAAACGGGCGGGTACCAACCGCCCTTTTTTTTGGGCGATCTTCGGGCGACCTTCGGGATTGCCATGGGGCTCGGCGCTGTTGGGACATGGCTGCTGCCAATGTTTCAGGGGCGTTCCGGGTCTTTTGTGTTTGCAGGACTGAATTTAAATACACGTGGCACTACAGCAAATCGTTGAACAAACCGTGACAGGTCTGGGCTATGACCTGGTGGAAATAGAACGCTCCGCGGGCGGGCTGTTGCGCGTCACAATTGATTTGCCTTGGCAGCCCCCGGTGGAGGGCGGGCCGGTGGTGCCGGAGCAGTTCGTGACAGTCGAGGACTGCGAGAAGATCACGCGCCAGCTGCAGTTCGCGCTTGAGGTTGATGGCGCAGATTACACGCGCCTTGAGGTCTCCTCCCCTGGTATCGATCGCCCCCTGCGGCACGAGCAGGACTTCACCCGCTTTGTCGGTGAAGTCATCGACCTGACCCTCAAGGAGCCCATCGGCGCCGCCGCTGAAGGGCAGGTCAGCGCCAATCGCAAGAAATTCCGCGGCACGCTGGAGCGTGCCGAAGATGGTGGCTGGCAGATCGTCTGGAGCGACGAGCCACCCGTCAAGCCTGGCCAGAAGGTCAGCAAAAAGCGTGTTCCCGCGCCCCTGCAGGCGCTGGGCTTCACTCTGGAGGAGCTGCGCGAGGCGCGTCTGGCTCCCATCGTGGATTTCAAGGGGCGTTCTGCCAAGCCGGTCTGATCGGAGCAGGCAGGGTACGTCGAATCATTGGGGCAGGAAGGGCACTGCCATCCCCTTCCTGTGTGATTGAAATAGGAGAGTCGTCGCATGAATCGCGAATTGTTGATGTTGGTAGAAGCCATTTCGCGCGAAAAGAACGTGGAGCGCGATCTGGTGTTCGGTGCAGTGGAATCGGCCCTGGCCCAGGCCACCAAGAAGCTGTACCAAGGTGAGGTGGACATCCGCGTGGCCATCGATCGCGATAGCGGTAACTACGACACCTTCCGCCGCTGGCTGGTGGTGCCCGATGATGCGGGCCTGCAAAACCCCGATGCCGAAGAAATGCTGATGGACGCACAGGACCGCGTCCCCGGTATCTCCGAAGGCGAGTACATCGAGGAAGAGATCGAGTCGGTGCCCATCGGCCGCATCGGCGCCATGGCGGCCAAGCAGGTCATCCTGCAGAAGATCCGTGACGCCGAGCGCGAAATGCTGCTCAACGAGTTCCTGTCGCGCGGCGACCGGATCTTCACGGGCACCGTCAAGCGCATGGACAAGGGCGACATCATCGTCGAGGCCGGCCGTGTCGAAGGACGCCTGCGCCGCAACGAGATGATCCCCAAGGAAAACCTGCGCAACGGCGACCGCGTGCGGGCCATGATCATGGAAGTGGACGCCACGCTGCGCGGCGCGCCCATCATCCTGTCGCGCTCGGCGCCCGAGTTCATGGTCGAGTTGTTCCGCAACGAAGTGCCCGAGATCGAGCAGGGCCTGCTGGAGATCAAGAGCTGCGCTCGCGATTCCGGCAGCCGCGCCAAGATCGCCGTGCTCAGCCATGACAAGCGTGTCGATCCCATCGGCACCTGCGTCGGCGTGCGGGGCACCCGTGTCAACGCCGTCACCAATGAACTGGCTGGCGAGCGCGTGGACATCGTGCTGTGGTCCGAAGACCCTGCACAGTTCGTGATCGGCGCGCTGGCTCCGGCCAATGTGTCGTCCATCGTTGTGGACGAGGAAAAGCATGCCATGGACGTGGTGGTTGACGAGGAAAACCTCGCCATCGCCATCGGCCGTGGCGGTCAGAATGTTCGCCTGGCTTCCGAGCTCACCGGCTGGAAGATCAACATCATGGACGCGGCTGAGTCTGCGCAAAAGCAGGCGGACGAGTCCGCCGTTGCGCGCCAGCTGTTCATGGAAAAGCTCGATGTGGACGAGGAAATCGCCAACATCCTCATCGAGGAAGGTTTCGAGACCCTGGAAGAAGTGGCCTATGTGCCGCTGCAGGAAATGCTCGAAATCGAGGCGTTCGACGAAGAGACGGTGAACGAGTTGCGCACCCGGGCGAAAGATGCACTGCTGACGCAGGAAATCGCGCACGAGGAAAACGTGGGCAAAGTGTCGCAGGATCTGCTGACGCTCGAGGGAATGACTCCGGAGATCGTGGACAAGCTGGCCGAGGCCGATGTGCACACCCGAGACGATCTGGCCGATCTGGCCATCGACGAGTTGACCGAGCTGACCGGGCAGACCGAGGAAGAAGCGAAGGCTTTGATCATGAAGGCGCGTGAACACTGGTTCACCGAAGGGCAAGAGTAAGGTCAGGGAGGTTCAGAGCATATATGTCCAGTAATACGGTTGCCGAGTTTGCAAGAGAGCTCAACAAGACCCCTGACACGTTGCTGCAGCAGCTCAAGGCTGCAGGCGTCGCCAAGGACAACGCATCGGATGCGTTGACCGACGGCGACAAGCAGCAACTGCTCAGCCATCTGCAGGCCAGCCACGGAAGTGGCGCCAAGAAGATCACGCTGACCAAACGGTCCACAAGCGAGATCAAGCAGGCCGATTCGTCGGGCCGCGCCCGCACCATCCAGGTGGAAGTGCGCAAGAAGCGCACCTTCGTCAAGCGTGACGAGGTCGCCGATGGTGCCTCCGATCCCGCTGTCGTTGCCGCTGCCCAGGAGCAGCGCGCGGCATCGGAGCGCGAGTCCCAGGATCTGGTGCGCCGCGAAGGGGAAGCACGTCGCCAGGCCGAAATGATCGGCCGCGAGGAGGAAGAATTGGCACAGCAACGCCGTGAGCGCGAAGAGCGCGAACTAGTTCAACAACGCGAGCGAGAAGCCGAAGAGCGCGCAAGCGCCTATGCGGCTGCAGAAGCCGCAAAGATCCTCGAGGCCAACCGCGCAAAGCAGGAAGCTTCGCGTGAGCAGGCTGCAGGCCAGGCAGCGCGCGCCGAAGCCCAGGTTGCGGCTCGCGTCAAGGCCGAGGAAGAATCCAAGGCCCGCGCGGCCGAGGAAGCCGAACGCGCCAAGGATCTGGAAGACCGCCGCCGCAAGGCGCTGGCCGAGGCCGAAGCCATTCGCGCCATGATGGCTGCGCCCAAGAAGGTGCTCGTGGCCAAGAAGCCTGAAGAGCCCAAGCCCGTGGCCAAGCCTGCAGCGCCCGCTGCCGGCGATGCCAAGAAGACCACGCTGCACAAGCCCGCTGGCACGACCGCCGGTGGAGCCGGTGCGCGTGCGGGTGCGCCTGCCGGTGCCGGCAAGGAAGTCAAGTCCGCCAAGCTCTCGTCGAGCTGGGCTGGCGATGGCAAGAAGAAGGAAATCAAGACCCGTGGCGACAGCTCCGGTGGCGTGGGTGGCCGTTCCAACTGGCGCGGCGGCCCGCGTGGCGGCCGTCGTGGCAATGACCGTCATGACGGTCAGCACCAGAGCGCGGCAGCGGAATTCCGCGCCATCGAAGTGCACGTGCCCGAGACCATCACCGTGGCCGAACTGGCGCACAAGATGTCGGTCAAGGCGTCCGAGCTGATCAAGGTGCTGATGAAGATGGGCCAGATGGTCACCATCAACCAGCCTCTGGACCAGGACACGGCCATGATCGTGGTCGAGGAAATGGGCCACACGGCCAAGGTCGCCGCGCTGGACGATCCCGAAGCCTTCACGGCCGAGGAAGTGTCCCAGCAGGAAGCTGCCCAGGAGTCGCGTGCTCCCGTGGTCACCGTCATGGGCCACGTGGACCACGGCAAGACCTCGCTGCTGGACTACATCCGCCGCACCAAGGTGGCGTCGGGCGAAGCCGGTGGCATTACCCAGCACATCGGTGCCTACCATGTGACGACGCCCCGCGGCATCGTCACCTTCCTGGATACCCCGGGCCACGAGGCCTTCACGGCCATGCGTGCCCGTGGTGCCCAGGCCACCGACATCGTCATCCTGGTGTGCGCGGCCGACGACGGCGTGATGCCCCAGACCAAGGAAGCCATCAAGCACGCGAAGGCGGCTGGTGTGCCCATCGTGGTTGCCATCACCAAGGCCGACAAGCCCGATGCCAACCTCGACCGCGTCAAGCAAGGCCTGGTGGCCGAGCAGGTGGTGCCTGAAGAGTACGGCGGCGAGTCCCCGTTCATCGCCGTGTCCTCCAAGACCGGCCAGGGCATCGACGAGCTGCTGGAGCAGGTTCTGCTGCAGGCCGAAGTGCTGGAGCTGACCGCTCCCGTGGAAGCCGCTGCCAAGGGCCTGGTCATCGAAGCCCAGCTGGACAAGGGCCGCGGCCCTGTGGCCACGGTGCTGGTGCAGTCCGGTACGCTGAAGGTGGGCGACGTGGTGCTGGCAGGCCAGACCTACGGCCGCGTGCGCGCCATGCTGGACGAAGACGGCAAGCAGACCAAGTCTGCAGGCCCCTCCATCCCGGTGGAAATCCAGGGTCTGTCCGACGTGCCCCAGGCCGGCGACGACTTCATGGTGCTGCAGGACGAGCGTCGTGCCCGCGAAATCGCGACCTACCGCGCCGGCAAGTTCCGCCACACCAAGCTGGCCCGCCAGCAGGCTGCCAAGCTCGAGAACATGTTTGCCGAAATGGGTGCAGGCGAGGTCCAGACCCTGCCCATCATCATCAAGGCCGACATGCAGGGCTCGCAGGAAGCGCTGGGCACATCGCTGCTCAAGCTCTCGACCGACGAGATCCGCGTTCAGCTGGTCTACTCGGGCGTGGGCGGCATCAGCGAGTCCGACGTGAACCTGGCGCTGGCCTCCAAGGCCATCATCATCGGCTTCAACGTCCGGGCCGATGCCCAGGCGCGCAAGACGGCCGAGAGCAACGATGTGGACCTGCGCTACTACAACATCATCTACGACGCTGTCGAAGAGGTGAAGGCGGCCATGTCCGGCATGCTGGCTCCCGAGCGCAAGGAAGAGATCATCGGCATGGCCGAGATCCGCACCGTGTTCGTGGCTTCGAAGATCGGCACCGTGGCCGGCTCGTACATCACGCAAGGCCAGGTCACGCGCAATGCGCATTTCCGCCTGCTGCGCGAGAACGTGGTCATCTACACGGGCGAGATCGAATCGCTCAAGCGCCTGAAGGACGACGTCAAGGAAGTCAAGGAAGGCTTCGAGTGCGGTATCAAGCTCAAGAACTACAACGACATTCGCGAAGGCGACGTGCTCGAAGTGTTCGAGATCAAGGAAATCGCGCGCTCGCTGTAATTCGCCATGGCAACACGCAAGTCCGCTGCTCCGAATCGCAGCTTCAAAGTCTCTGACCAGATCCAGCGTGATCTGGCAGAGCTGATCGCGCGCGAGTTGAAGGACCCGCGCGTGGGCATGGTCACGCTGCAAAGCGTGGAGGTGACTCCGGACTATGCCCACGCCAAGGTCTACTTCAGCCTGCTCGTGGGCGATCCACAGGCGACGCAGGAAGCGTTGAACCAGGCCGCAGGCTTCCTGCGCAATGGCCTGTTCAAGCGCCTGCACATCCACACAGTGCCCACGTTGCACTTCATCTACGACCGCACCTCCGAGCGTGCGGCCGACATGAACGCCTTGATCGCCAAGGCCGTTTCTTCGCGCGGAAAGGAAGAGTAGCCCCATGAACGCGCCACGCACAAGGGTGCAGCGGCGCCCTGTGCATGGGGTGTTGCTACTCGACAAACCGCTGGAGCTGTCCAGCAACGACGCCTTGCAAAAGGTCAAGTGGTTGCTGCGCGCCGAAAAGGCCGGACACACCGGCACGCTGGACCCGTTGGCCACCGGCGTGCTGCCGCTGTGCTTCGGTGCGGCGACCAAGTTCAGCCAGTTGCAGCTTGAGGCTGCCAAGACCTATGAGGCGATTGCGCGCCTGGGCCAGACCACGACCACGGCCGATGCCGAGGGCGAGGTGCTGCGCGAGCGCGCCGTTGACCTCGCCGCCCTCACGGCCGAGCGATTGGCCGCCGTGCAGGCGCAGTTCACGGGTGCGATCCGCCAGGTGCCACCCATGTACAGCGCCCTCAAGAAGGACGGCAAGGCTCTCTATGAATATGCGCGTGCCGGCATCGAAGTCGAGCGCCCGGCGCGCGAAGTGACAATCCACGCACTGGAGCTTTCGCTGACGCAAGACAGCGAAGGCTTGCCTGCGATCCGGATGCTGGTGACCTGCAGCAAGGGCACCTATATCCGCACGCTGGCCGAGGACGTGGGCGAGGCCCTGGGCTGCGGCGCGCACCTGCGCGCGCTGCGCCGTATCGACACCGGGGGGCTGGGTGTCGAGCGCTGTATCTCGCTGGAGGCGCTGGCCGCCATGGGCGAGGGCGAGCGTCTGCAGCAGTTGCAGCCTGTCGACGCCCTGCTGGCCAGCCACACGGCTGTCACGCTGGGCGAGCAAGATGCGGCCCGTTTTCTCACGGGCCTGCCCCGCAAGGGCGCTTGGGCCGATGCCGAGGCGGTGGCTGTGTATGGCGAGAACCCACAGGCTCTGCTGGGAGTGGGGCGCGTGGTGCGTGGGGAACTCATCCCCGGGCGCCTGCTCAGTTCACTGGAAATTCAACAGATTTTGGAAGACACGCCGCGCCCATGACGCAGCGGCAATGGGAAAACACTATGAGCAAACAAATCCGCAATATCGCGATCATCGCCCACGTGGACCACGGCAAAACCACCATGGTGGACCAGCTGCTGCGCCAATCCGGAACCTTCGCCGAACACGAGAAAGTCGTGGACACGGTGATGGACAACAACGCCATCGAACGCGAGCGTGGCATCACCATCCTGGCCAAGAACTGCGCCGTGAGCTGGAACGAGACGCACATCAACATCCTCGACACACCCGGCCACGCGGACTTCGGTGGTGAAGTGGAGCGTGCCCTGTCCATGGTGGACGGCGTGGTGCTGCTGATCGACGCGCAGGAAGGCCCCATGCCCCAGACGCGCTTCGTGACCAAGAAGGCACTGGCCCTGGGCCTGAAGCCCATCCTCGTGGTCAACAAGGTGGACAAGCCCGGTGCGCGTCCCGACTACGTGGTCAACGCCGCATTCGACCTGTTCGACAAGCTGGGTGCCACCGACGAGCAGCTGGACTTCCCCGTGGTGTACGCCTCGGGCATCAACGGCTGGACCTCGCTGGAAGAAGGCGCTCCCGGCGAGCAGTGGGGCCCCGACATGTCGGCCCTGTTCGACACCATCCTGAAGCACGTTCCCGCCGTCAAGGGCGATCCTGCCGCTCCGCTGCAGATGCAGATCTCGGCGCTGGACTACTCCACCTTCGTGGGCCGTATCGGCGTGGGCCGCATCACCTCCGGCACGCTCAAGCCTTCGACCGACGTGCTGGTCATGGAAGGTCCTGACGGCAAGAGCTACAAGGGCCGCATCAACCAGGTTCTGAAGTTCCAGGGCATTGACCGCGTGCAGGTGACCGAAGCCGGTCCCAGCGACATCGTGCTGGTCAACGGCATCGCCGACCTGGGCATGGGCGTCACGCTGACCGACCCGCTGAACCCCCGGCCGCTGCCGATGCTCAAGATCGACGAGCCCACGCTGACCATGAACTTCTGCGTCAACACCTCGCCCCTGGCAGGTCGTGAAGGCAAGTTCGTGACCAGCCGCCAGATCTGGGACCGCCTGCAAAAGGAACTGCGTTCCAACGTGGCCCTGCGCGTCAAGGAAACCGACGAAGACGGCATCTTCGAAGTGTCGGGCCGCGGCGAACTGCACCTGACCATCCTGCTGGAAGAAATGCGCCGTGAAGGCTACGAGCTGGCCGTGTCCAAGCCCCGCGTGGTCTACCGCGACGTGGACGGCGTGCGCCACGAGCCTATCGAGCTGGTGACGGCCGACATCGAAGAAGGCCACCAAGGTGGCGTGATGCAGGCCCTGGGCGAGCGCAAGGGCGAGCTGGTCAACATGGAACCCGATGGCCGCGGCCGCGTGCGCCTGGAGTACCGCATTCCTGCGCGTGGCCTGATCGGCTTCACCAACGAATTCCTGAACCTGACCCGTGGTTCCGGCCTGATCTCCAACATCTTCGACAGCTACGAGCCGCACAAGGGCGAAATCGGCGGCCGCAAGAACGGTGTGCTGATCTCCATGGACGAAGGCGAAATCTTCACCTACGCCCTGGGCAAGCTGGACGACCGTGGCCGCATGTTCGTCAAGGCCAACGATCCCGTGTACGAAGGCATGATCATCGGCATCCACAGCCGCGACAACGACCTGGTGGTCAACGCCACGCGTACCAAGCAGCTGACCAACTTCCGCGTGTCCGGCAAGGAAGATGCCATCAAGATCACGCCCCCGATCGACCTGTCGCTGGAATACGCGGTGGAATTCATCGAGGACGACGAGCTGGTGGAAATCACCCCCAAGAGCATCCGCGTTCGCAAGCGCCACCTGTCCGAGAACGAGCGCAAGCGCGCTTCGCGCGGCGCATAAGCGCTGTTGCGCCAAGGGCGCACGCAAGCCGCATGGCTTCATCGCCCTGACTGTCAAAGGCCGCATCTGCGGCCTTTGTCTTTTGTGGCGCGCCGTTCAGGCGTGCGGGCGCCACGGCAAAGGAACTGCTGCTGCTACTGCTTGCAACTGCTTGCTACTGCAGCTGCAGCAGCAACTCGCGCAGGCGCTGCCCGGCCGCTGCGCTTTGCTGCGGATTGAGCGCCAGGGCCAGGCCGATGGAGGGCAGGTTCTCGGTATCTGCCAGCGCGCGGAACACCACCCCCGGCGTGCTGCCCTTGGCCACCACCGCTGGCACCAGCGCCACGCCCAGGCCCGCACCCACCAGGCTGACCAGGGTCTGCGCCTGCACGGCATGCTGCTTGACCTGGGGCATGAAGCCCGCGTTCTGGCAGGCCAGCACCACCAGCGCGTGCAGGCCGGGCACCTCGCTGGGGCGGTAGTTGATGAAGGGCTGGTCCGCCAGGTCCCGCAGCCGCAAGGCGGGCCGCTGCAGCAGCGGGTTGCCTTCGGGCAGCACGGCCACCAGCTCGTCCTTTTCCACGGGCGTGATGGACAGGTCGGTGGCCTGCGTCACCGGGTAGCGCAGCAGGCCGGCATCGAAATCGCCGCTGGCCACCTGCGCGCAGATCTCGCGCGTGGTCGATTCGGTCAGCACCAGGTCGATCAGCGGATATTCGCTGCGAAAGGCCTGCACCAGCCGCGGTATCAACGAGAACGTGGCCGAGCCTATGAAGCCTATGTGCAGGCGTCCGCGCTCGCCGCCGGCCGTGGCGCGCGAGACCTCCTGCATCTGGCGCGCATGGTGCAGGGCCAGCTCGGCACTTTCCAGGGCCGCCAGGCCTGCCTCGGTCAGCGCCGTGCCCCGGCGGTCGCGCTGGAACAGCTGCACGCCCAGGCTGTCTTCCAGCCGGCGTATGGATTGGGACAGCGGCGGCTGCGACATGTGCAGCTGCTCGGCCGCCTGCCGGTAGTTGAGCGTGCGGGCCAGGGTGACGAAGTGACGCAGTTGGCGCAGGTCCATTGATATCTACCGTGTATCAGAGATGCTGAATTAAGTCTTAGACGCAGCTTTGAAGATATCAAATACTGGCTCCCTGAAGCAACATGGAGACCACAGTGCAGGCTGCGTTGACAGGGATTCGGGTGCTGGATCTGTCCAGCGTGGTGTTCGGGCCGCTGGCCAGCCAGGTGCTGGCCGACTATGGCGCCGAAGTCATCAAGATCGAGCCGCCGGCCGGCGACTCCACGCGCCATACCGGCCCGGCCGTGGAGCCCGGCATGGCAGCCATGTTCATGGGCACCAACCGCAGCAAGAAGAGCGTGGTGCTGGACCTCAAGCAGCAACAGTCGCGCCAGGCCCTGCATGCGCTGCTGGCCACGGCCGATGTGTTCATGCACAGCATGCGGCCGCAAAAGCTGGCTCCGCTGGGCCTGGACCCCGCAACGCTGCGCGAGCGCTATCCGCGCCTGGTCTATGCAGGCCTGCATGGCTTTGGCGAAGACGGCCCCTATGCGGGCATGCCCGCCTATGACGATGTCATCCAGGGCATGAGCGGCCTGGCCGACCTGATGGAACGCCAGACGGGCGAGGCGCGCTACCTGCCCACCATTGCGGCCGACAAGACCTGCGCCCTGGTGGCCGCGCATGCCGTGCTGGCGGCGCTGTTCCAGCGCGAGCGCAGCGGCCATGGCTGCTTTGTGGAAGTGCCCATGTACGAGACCATGGTGGGCTTCAACCTGGTCGAGCATTTCTACGGCATGCACTTCAGCCCGGCGCTCAGCGGCGCAGGCTACCCGCGCGTGATGGCGCCCTGGCGCAAGCCCTACCGAACGCTGGACGGCCACGTCTGCATGATGCCGTACACCGATGCGCACTGGCAGCGCTTCTTCGCCGCCGTGGGCCAGCCGCAGCTGGCCCTGGATGCGCGCTTTGCCAGCCAGGCCAGCCGCACGGCCCACATCGCCGAGCTGCTGGAGACCGCGGGCGAGCATGTGGCCCTGCACGGCACCCAGCACTGGCTCGATACCTGCCAGCGCCTGGAGATTCCCGCCGCCCCCGTGGCGCGCATGGACGATCTGCCCGCCGATCCGCACCTGCAGGCCACGGAGTTCTTCGTGCCGCTGCAGGACGCCGCCATGGGCACCGTGCACCTGCCGCGTTCTTCCGTGCGCATGGATGGCCGGCAGGCCCCCATGGGCATGCCACCGCGCCTGGGCGAGCACACGGCGGCGCTGCTGGCCCAGGCGGGCTGGAGCGCCGAGCGCATCGCCGGCCTGCAGATCACGCAACAGGAGACATGAGATGACAGTGAACACCCCGCAGCCCCGCCCTGGCGCCGCCTGGAACGCCGTGCCCCGCATGGGCCAGGGCTTTTTCTGGCAGGACCTGCAGGTTGGCCAGCAGCTGCGCACCTTCCGCCGCACCGTGACCGAATCGGACCTGGTCGCCTTCATCAATGCCACGGGCATGCTGGAGGCCATCTTCATCGAGGAGGGCTACGACGGCGGCGCCATTGCCGGCCGCCCCGTGCCGGGCGCCATGACCTATGCGCTGATCGAAGGCTTCATCCTGCAAAGCATGATCCAGGGCACGGGCCTGGCCATGCTGGAGCTGCACCAGAAGATCCTCGGCCCCGTGCTGGTGGGCGACACCATCGAGGCGCTGGTCGAGGTCACCGCCATCAAGCCCACCTCCAAGGGCAACCGCGCCGTCGTCACCTCGCGCATCGAGGTCTTCAACCAGGGCCACCAGAAGGTCATGGAATACACGGCCGTGCGCCTGCTGGCCGGGCGCAGCTAGGCGGCCACAAGCATTCCCATAACGACATCAGGAGACAAAAGCATGGACAAGCAGATCGACAAGGCGACCCGCAAAAGAGGGCGCCGCATGGCGCTGGTCACCCTGGCGGCCCCTATTGCGGCGGCAGCGGCGGTGGCAATGGGGGCGGCACTGCCCCGCGCCGCGCTGGCGCAGCAGCCCTGGCCCAGCAAGCCCATCACGATGGTCGTGCCCTTCCCGCCGGGCGGGCCCACCGACCTGGTGGCGCGCGTGCTGGCCCAGCAGGTCGGCCAGCAACTGGGCCAGACCGTGATCGTGGACAACCGGCCCGGAGCCAATGGCAACATCGGCAATGCCCTGGTGGCCAAGGCCGCGCCCGATGGCTATACCGTGCTCTACAACACCTCGTCCATTGCGCTGAGCCCGTCGCTGTACAAGAAGATGAGCTACGACGTGGGCAAGGACCTGATGCCCGTGGCGCTGACGGCCGTGGTGCCGCTGGGCCTGGTGGTCAATCCCAAGCTGTCGGTGAAGAACGTGCAGGAGTTCGTGCGCCATGCCAGGGACAAGACCGGCCAGCTGTCCTATGGCTCGGCAGGCAACGGCAATGTCACCCACCTGGCGGCCTTCCAGGTCGTGCAGCACTACCAGATCGAGGCCAGCCACGTGCCCTACAAGGGCAGCGCGCCGGCCGACGTGGATCTGGTGGCCGGGCAGATCGACTTCATGACGGACACCATCAACTCGGTCGCCCCCTTCATCAAGGAGGGGCGGCTCAAGCTGCTGGCCGTGAGTTCCTCCAAGCGCCTGCCCAACTTCCCCGATGCCCCCACGCTGGCCGAAAGCGGCATGTCCGGCTTCGAGGCCGGTGCCTGGCAGGGCGTGATGGTGCCCGCGAAGACGCCGGCCGCCATCATCCAGCGGCTCAACCAGGAGCTGATGCGCGCGCTCAAGGACCCGGGCGTGGTCGAGAAGCTGCAGCTGCAGGGCGCCGAAGGCCTGGGCTCCACGCCGGAGGAATACGGCGCCTACATCCGCAGCGAGATCAAGCGCTGGGCCGGCGTGGTCAAGAGCACGGGCGTCTCTCTGGACTGAGTGCGGGGCGTTGCGGCGCCTGTCGCGCAGTTGCGCATATTGGCACCTGTTTGTCAGGGGTGGGCGCGGTTTTTCAGCTATGGTTGCGGCTCATTGCCCCGGGCTGCCGGGGCAGGGCATGCATAGCAACAAGGAGCAAGATATGACGGGAGCTGCCGGCGAAGTCCTCAGCGAAGTGCGGGGCCGCATGGGCATGATCACCTTGAACCGGGCCAAGGCGCTGAACGCGCTGTCGCTGGGCATGGTGCGCGATCTGCTGGCCACCCTGCTGGCCTGGCAAAAGGATGAGCAGGTGCTGGCCGTGGCCATCCGAGGCATGGGCAAGGAAGGGGTCTTCGGCGCCTTCTGCGCGGGCGGGGACATCCGCTTCCTGCATGGCGCGGGCAGCACGGGCAATCCGCAGCTGGAGGACTTCTTCACAGAGGAGTACGCGCTCAACCACCTGATCCACACCTTTGGCAAGCCCTACATCGCCTTCATGGACGGCATCGTCATGGGCGGCGGCATGGGCATCAGCCAGGGTGGCACGATGCGCATCGTCACCGAACGCACCAAGATGGCCATGCCCGAGACGGCCATCGGCCTGTTCCCCGATGTGGGTGGCGGCTACTTCCTCTCGCGCTGCCCGGGTCACGCGGGTGAGTGGCTGGCGCTGACGGGCGACGTGATCGGCGCGGCCGATGCGCTGGACTTCGGCCTGGCCGATGGCTACCTGCCCTCGGACCAGCAGCCTGCGCTGTGGGACGCGCTGGCCGCCGGCAGCTTTGCCGATGCAGCGGCCGTCGAGGCCCTGGTGAAGTCGAAGTTCACGGCTCCGGCCAAGCCGGCGGCCCAGCCCCGCGCCGAGATCGACCGCGTGTTTGCCCTGCCCACGGTGGCTGCCATGGTGCAGGCGCTGGAAGCGGCAGATGGCGAGTGGGCGCAGCACACGGCAGCCACGCTGCGCAAGCGCTCGCCGCTGATGCTGCACGTGGTGCTGGAGCAGATCCGCCGCGCGCGCGGCATGACGCTGGCCCAGGACCTGCGCATGGAGCGCGACATGGTGCGCCACTGCTTCTACCTGCGCCCGGGCCAGAGCGAGACCATCGAAGGCATACGCGCACTGGCCGTGGACAAGGACCACCACCCGCGCTGGAACCCCGCGCGCATCGAAGACGTGCAGGACGCGCAGTGGCGCGCCTTCTTCGACAGCCCCTGGCCGGCGCATTCGCATCCGCTGGCAGCGCTGGACTGATCGCGGCGCAGAGCGTTCAGGCTTCCAAAAGGCCATCCGGCGCCATGCCGGGTGGCCTTTTTTCATTCAACGATCCGCAGGCTCCATGCGGCAGGAATGGCCTGCCAGCAGCCGTACCGCGTCGTCAATGCGCGGGCCCGGATCCCATTCGGGCACGGGCGGCGTCAGGCCCAGGGCCATCTGCCGCAGCGGCTCGGCAATGACCATGGACAGCAGCAGGTCGCAGACGACTTCGGGCTGTTCGGCCCGCAGCAACCCCTTGCCGCACTGGCGCCGCAGCCAGTCCACCAGCATGCCGCGGCCGCGCTCTATGCCGTTGCGCTGGTAGACCTCCAGCAGCTCGGGCTTGGCGGGAAAGTCGGTGGTGAGCAGGCGGAACATTCCCACCGCCTCGGCCGACAGCACGCGCGCGGCAATCACGCGCAGGATCTCGGCCAGCGCTGGGGCCACCTCTGAGGCCGATTGCGCATCGGCCGACAGGGCAGGGCGGAAACCGTCGGTCCAGCTGCGCACCACCAGGGCCACCAGGTCCTCGCGGTTGGCGGCAAAGCGGTAGAGCGTTTTCTTGGCCAGCCCTGCGCGCCTGGCCACGGCTTCCATGGTGGTGGCGGCATAGCCTTCGTTGAGCAAGAGCCAGGTGGCGGCGGCCAGGGCGGCATCGTTGGCCTCGTGCTCGGGCCGGGCCGGCCGCCCGCGCGGCCTTGGGGCCGCAGGAGTGATTTCGGATTCCATTGGATTTCTTGTCGTTCCGTTCGGTGTTGTGCAGGGTCGTGCCTGGTTGTGCAGCATTTTGTTACCCGTCAGGGATTATCCGATTGTTTGGAAACGTAGTTCGTTTCTTTAATATAAGATGGCTTTTCCTCATCAACCCAGGAACGGAAAACACCCATGAACTCCCATGCCTTCGAGCCCGACATTTCCCGCATCGACGAGCTGCTGCACATCACGCCGCTGCGGCTGGAGACGGGAATCCAGCGCCTGCCCAGCGGTTGCCTGGTGGTGGCCTGCCGCACCGACCTGCATGGCTGCAGCGGCCGCATGCTGGACTGGTGGTTCAAGTTCTTCGAGACCACGCAGCACATCAAGTGGTGGCATCCGCACGACCATATCGCGCACCGCGGCTGGGATGCGCAATGGAAGAAGGGCGAGAGCTACATCGGCGCGTCCATCGAGGCCGTGGAGTCCCTGGCCGACATTCCGCCCGTGGCGGCCAGGCTCAAGTTCCACGATCCGCGCGAGCTGTTCGACCCTGCGCAGCTGGAGCTGGCCTTTGCCGAAAAACGCGCCTCGGCCGCCGTGTATGCGCGCATCGGTTTTGGTGAGCATGTGCAGCTGGACGCCAGCGGGGACCCCATGGACGGGCAGATGGTGCACCTGGCGCGTGACACGCCTTTTGGCTGCGTGCTGCGCAGCCGCTTTTTGCTGGGCCAGTCCTGCGCCGACCCGGCGGCCGAGCTGCCCGACGCGCTGGGCCTGGGCCTGCTGCGCCATTGCTACACGGAGTTCACCTATCTGTCGCGCTTCCTGCCCTCGCTGTACTACGGCGAGCATGGCAACGGCGAGGCGGCGCCGCTGCCCTGGTAGACGTGGCCCCAGGCTTCAAAGCTGCTGGTGCACGGCCGTGGCCAGCTGCAGCAGCTGGTTGCGCGGCAGGGCGCCGCTGAGCGCATAGCCAAAGCCCTGGTCCACCCAGTAGAAGCTGGGCACGGGGCCGTCGCTGCTGAAGTGAAAGGCGGTCTCGCCGCGCGTGGCCGGGTCCTCCAGCGCACCCAGGTACAGGGTGATGCGCTCGCCCGCCGCGTCCTGGTACATGAACTGGGCGCGTGCGCCGCTGTCGCCGGGCAGCAATCGGCCGCCCACCAGCTCATAGCCCAGGTCCGTGAGTGCCGGCAGCTTCAGCGGCCGGCCCAGGCGCTTGGACAGCCACTGCAGCAGATGGGCCTGCTGCGCGGCCTCCACCTCGACCGGGTGGCGTTGCTCGGGCTGGTAGACCGCGTGGGCGACGGCCGCCTGGTGGGCGAAGCGGGCCGGGGAGGCAGCAGCCAGCGTGGCCGCCGTTGATGGCGCGGCGGCGGGCACCGCCTGCTGCCCATGCACCAGCCAGCCCAGGCCGAAGGCCAGCATCCAGCCCGCGGCCATGCCACCCCAGCGCCACCACTGCTGCTGGCGCTGGTGCAGGCCCTGCAACTGTTCGGCGGCGGCGCGCATTTCGTCGGGCATGCCGGGTTCGTCCCGGGCAGCAGGCAGGGCGCGCAGCAACTGGCGCTGGCGTTGCCATTGCTCCACGCGCGCGGCGCTGTCTTCGTCCAGCTGGTCGCGCAGCGCCTGCGCCTGCTGCGCGGGCAGGCGGCCATCGACCAGGGCGTGCAGCTGCTCGTCGGAAATGGGCGGGGGCAAGGGCGAGGAAGATGAAAGAGGGGTGGGGGCGGATGCGGTCATGGCGGCCTCGTCATTTGAGCCGGCGCAGCGCGGGGGCTGCGGCTTGGGGTGTTGCGGCCTTGGCAGTCGGTGCTGACTGTGCAGGCGCTGCAGAGGAGGCCGAGGTGGCTGATGGGGCCGATGGGGCCTCCATCAATTCGCGCAGCCGGGACCGTGCGCGCGACAGGCGCGACATCACGGTGCCCAGGGGCAGCTGCAGCACGCGCGCCGTGTCGGCGTAGCTCATGTCCTCCACGCTGACCAGCAGCAGCACGGCCCGCTGCTCGGCGGGCAGGCGCTGCAGGCAGCGCTCCAGGTCCAGGGCCGCGTCGCTGCTGTCCTCGGGTGCGGCCAGGGTCTCGGACAGGCTGTCTATGTCCAGCCACTGCCCGCGCGCGGCAGAGCGCCGCTGGTTCAAGTAGAGGTTGTGCATCAGCGTGAACAGCCAGGCGCGCAGATCGCCGCCGGGGCGCCACAGCAGCCATTTGCGGCAGGCACGCTCCAGCGTGTCCTGCACCAGGTCGTCGGCGGCCCAGGCATCGCCTGCCAGCAGCCGCGCATAGCGGCGCAGGCCGGGCAGGTGCTCCAGGATCTGGCTGCGGTCCATGGGCAGGTCCGAAGGCGGATGCGGCTGGAATCAGGGGCGTGCGGTATGCCAGACGCCCATGACGCCGTCGCCCGTGGTGTCACCGGCCTTGCCGTCCTTCACCCAGTAGTACAGCGGCTTGCCCTTGTAGGCGATCTGGCTGCTGCCATCGTCCCGCTGTATCACGCTGTAGTTGCCGCCAGAGGGCGCCTGCTTGCCCATCAGCGGCGGCCAGTTGGTCGCGCAGGGGCCGTTGCAGACGGACTTGCCGCTGCCGGCCGTGTCCTTGTCGAAGGTGTAGAGCGTCATGCCGTTGGCGCCGACCAGCATGCCGTTTTGCACGCTGACCGCGCTGGGCGGGGTCTGGCCAGAGGCGTTGGCCGCAGGCGCGGAATAGCAGCCTGCCAGGGTCAATGTCAGGGCTGCCGTGAAGGCACAGGTACCAAGTTTCATGCCGAGCTTCTTCATCGCTGTCTCCGGTGCTTGCCGGCGCGCGAAATTGCGGCCGGACACTGCAATGAACACTGGGCCGTGCCGGTTTATTCCGCAGCAGTGCAAAAAAAGCTGCGGATGCCCGTCAACGGTTGAAGCTCTTCATGGCGCGCTCGACCTCGCGCTTGCCTTCGCGGTCCTTGATCACGTCGCGCTTGTCGTGCTCGGCCTTGCCCTTGGCAAGGGCGATGTCGCACTTGACGAAACCGTTCTTCCAGTGAAGGTTGATGGGCACCAGCGTGAAGCCCTTTTGCTCGACCTTGCCGATCAGGCGCAGGATGTCGTCCTTCTTGAGCAGCAGCTTCTTGATGCGCGCCGCGTCGGGGTTGACGTGGGTGGAGGCGGTCTTGAGCGGGTTGATCTGGCAGCCGAGCAGGAACAGCTCGCCGTCCTTGACGATGACGTAGCCGTCGGTCAACTGCACCTTGCCGCTGCGCAGTGCCTTCACTTCCCAGCCGTGCAGCACGATGCCGGCCTCGAAACGTTCCTCGAAGAAGTAGTTGAACGCGGCTTTTTTGTTGTCGGCGATGCGCGACTGTGTTTCAGGTTTCTTGGCCATGGAGTAATAGATGCGGCGAAAACCTGGAGATGAAAGCTCTCCATACAATACTGGATTGCCGTCTCGCCTCCGTGCGGGATTTTAGTTTCGCCTTGCCGTCATTGTGACAGCCGTATGCGCCATGACCGCGCAGCCGGTGTTTTGCATGCCGTGCAGCCCGCCCCATTCATGAAAAAAGTCAACAAGTCCGTCCTGATCTGGTACAGCCCCCAAGAAATGTTTGCCCTGGTGACGGACGTGGCCCACTATGCCGACTTCCTCCCCTGGTGCGACCAGGCCAGGGTGCTGGAGCAGGACGAGCAGGGCATGACGGCCGAGGTGGGCATTGCATTCGGCGGCATGCGCAAGTCCTTCGTCACGCGCAACACGCACAGCGTGCTCGACGATGGCGGGCGCCAGGTCAGCATCCGCCTGATCAAGGGGCCGTTCTCGCGGCTGGAGGGCAACTGGATGTTCCGCCCCGTGGGCGACGGCACGCAGCGTGCCTGCCGCGTGGAGCTGCAGCTGGACTATGGCTTTGACAACATGGCGCTGGCCGCCGTGGTCGGCCCGGTGTTCGACCGCATCGCGGGCTCCATGGTCGATGCCTTCGTCAAGCGCGCCGAGCAGGTCTATGGCTGAACCCCGGCCGTTTCTGTGCATCACGCTGGCATGCAGCCCGCGTGCCGGTGAAGTCGTTGAGCTGACCCTGCAATTGCCGGCCGGTGCCTCGATTGCCGACGCAGTCGAGGCCGCTGGTGGCTGGCAGGCGCTGGGCTTTGCACAGGAGGGGCCCGCTGGCCTTTGGGGCCGCAGCGCACCATTGACGCAAGGCTTGCGCGACGGCGATCGCGTGGAGCTGTACCGGCCCTTGACCGTGGACCCCAAGGTGGCGCGCCGCGAGCGCTTTGCGCGCCAGGGAGCCCGCGCCACGGGCCTGTTCCAGCGCCAGAGGCCCGGGGCCAAGGCCGGTTACTGACGGAGGGGGCGCTCAGCGCACCGGGCCGCAGTCCGAGGCGATGATGGCGTCGGCGCGCTTGAGTTCCGCATCGCGCGTGGCGTCGTCCATGAAGCCGCGCTCGCCCTGCTCATTCGTGTAGCCCAGCAGGCGGCCCGAAGACAGCGCTGTCTTGGACTGCTTGGCGCGTGCGCAGTTGTCCTGGCGCTGCTTGGCAAGCCGTTCCTTTTCTGCCTTGGCCTTGGCGGCCTCCTGGGCCTCGGCCTTGCGCTTTTGCTCTTCCAGGGCCTTGTCGGTGCCTGCGGGCTTGGCGTCCTTGGCGGTGGCAGGCGATGCCTGTGCCGTTGCATCTGCAGCGGGCTGCGTGGCCGCATCTGTAGCCGCCGGTGCAGTGGATGGCGCCGCCGCTGCTGGAGCGGGCGCGCTGCCGCCAGGCTGGCGCAGGATGTTCTTGGCCGGAATGTCAGGGGGTGGCGCGCGGTCGCTGAAGACCTTGCGGCCTGTGGCGTCGACCCATTGCCACTGGGCGGCTGCGGACAGCGAACAGGCGGCAAGCGCGGCTAGCAAAACAAGCTTGGTGGCGTGCATGGTGATTGGGGTGATCGGGCCGGTTGCAGGTAGCAATAGCAGGAAATGATGGCGGGCAGCGATAGCGGGGAACAATGGCCTACAGCATACATTGTGATCCGGCGCACGGGTACAATCCTTCTTTTGGAGCTCTCACATGCGCCTTCTCGGTAAAGCCCTGACCTTCGACGACGTCCTCCTGGTCCCCGCTTTCTCCCAGGTCCTGCCCAAGGACACCTCGCTCAAGACGCGCTTTTCGCGCAACATCTCCCTGAACATCCCCCTTGTGTCCGCCGCCATGGACACCGTGACCGAAGCGCGTCTGGCCATTGCCATTGCGCAAGAGGGCGGTATCGGCGTCATTCACAAGAACATGACGGCAGAGCAACAGGCTGCCGAAGTGTCCAAGGTCAAGCGCCACGAATCCGGCGTGGTGCACGACCCCGTGGTCATCACCCCCGAGCACACCGTGCTGCAGGTGCTGCAGCTGTCCGAGAACCTCGGCATCTCCGGCTTTCCCGTGTGCGACGGCGGCAAGGTGGTGGGCATCGTCACCAGCCGCGACCTGCGCTTCGAGACCCGCTACGACGTCAAGGTCAGCCAGATCATGACGCCGCGCGAGCGCCTGATCACCGTCAACGAGAAGGACGGCACCACGCCCGTGGAAGCCAAGGCCCTGCTCAACAAGCACAAGCTCGAGCGCATCCTGGTCGTGAACGACGCCTTTGAACTCAAGGGCCTTATCACCGTCAAGGACATCACCAAGCAGACCACCTTCCCCAACGCAGCGCGTGACAGCGCAGGCCGCCTGCGCGTGGCCGCCGCCGTGAGCGTGGGCGAGGGCACCGAGCAGCGCGTGGAGCTGCTGGTCAAGGCCGGCGTCGATGCACTGGTGGTGGACACGGCCCACGGCCACAGCAAGGGCGTGATCGACCGCGTGCGCTGGGTCAAGCAGAACTACCCGCAGGTCGATGTCATCGGCGGCAACATTGCCACCGGCGCCGCTGCGCTGGCACTGGCCGAGGCAGGCGCCGACGCCGTCAAGGTCGGCATCGGCCCTGGCTCCATCTGCACCACGCGCATCGTCGCCGGTGTGGGCGTGCCCCAGATCATGGCCATTGACAGCGTGGCCCAGGCCCTGCAGGGCACGGGCGTGCCGCTGATCGCCGACGGCGGCATCCGCTTCTCGGGCGACATCGCCAAGGCCCTGGCCGCTGGTGCCTCGACCATCATGATGGGCGGCATGTTCGCCGGCACCGAAGAGGCTCCGGGCGAAGTCATCCTGTACCAGGGCCGTTCGTACAAGAGCTATCGCGGCATGGGCTCCATCGGCGCCATGCAGCAGGGCTCGGCCGACCGCTACTTCCAGGAGTCAAGCACCGGCAACCCCAATGCCGACAAGCTCGTGCCCGAAGGCATCGAAGGCCGCGTGCCCTACAAGGGCTCCATGGTCTCCATCGTCTACCAGATGGCCGGCGGCGTGCGCGCTGCCATGGGCTACTGCGGCTGCGCCACCATCGAAGAGATGAACAACACGGCCGAGTTTGTGGAGATCACCGCCGCAGGCATCCGTGAATCGCACGTGCATGACGTGCAGATCACCAAGGAAGCGCCGAACTACCGCGCCGACTGATCCCGATCCAGCGCCTTGGCGCGAGATGGAAAAGAGGTCCGGGCAGCCACTGCCCGGACCTCTTTTTTTGTGCGCCTAGATGACGAAGCTCAGATGGCGAAGTTGTCCAGCACCGCGCCCGAGCTGGCGCTCGATGCGTTGAAAGCGAACTTGGCCTGCACGCCCCGCGTGTAGCGGGGCGCGGGGGCCTTCCATGCCGCGCGGCGCTGGGCGAGCACGTCTTCGGGCACGTTCAGCTGCAGCCGCAATGCGTGCGCGTCGATGGTGATCGAGTCGCCCTCGTGCACCAGCGCGATGGTGCCGCCCACGGCCGCTTCCGGCGCCACGTGGCCGACCACCATGCCCCAGGTGCCGCCGGAGAAGCGGCCATCGGTGATCAGGCCCACGCTCTCGCCCAGGCCGGCGCCGATCAGGGCGCCCGTGGGGGCCAGCATTTCCGGCATGCCGGGGCCGCCCTTGGGGCCCAGGTAGCGCAGCACCATCACATCGCCGGCCTGTATCCTGCCGTCGAGGATGGCCGCCAGTGCCGATTGCTCATCGTCGAACACGCGTGCCGGGCCGGTGATGACCGGGTTCTTCAGGCCCGTGATCTTGGCCACCGCGCCTTCCGGGCTCAGGTTGCCCTTGAGAATGGCCAGGTGGCCCTGCGGATAGAGTGCATCCGAGAGGGGGCGGATGATCTGCGGGTTCGGTGGTTCGTCAGGCACGCCAGCCAGGGTCTGCGCAATGGTCTGGCCCGAGATGGTGATGCAGTCGCCGTGCAGCAGGCCCGCATTCAGCAGGATCTTCATGACCTGCGGGATGCCGCCCGCCTGGTGCAGGTCCACCGCCAGGTATCTGCCGCTGGGCTTGAGATCGCACAGCACCGGCACCCGCTGGCGGATGCGCTCGAAGTCGTCGATGGACCAGGGCACGCCGGCCGCATGGGCGATCGCAAGAAAGTGCAGCACGGCATTGGTGGAGCCCCCGGTCGCCATGATCACCGAGACCGCGTTCTCGATGGACTTGCGCGTCACGATATCGCGCGGCTTGAGGTCCATCTTGATGGCCTCGATCAGCACCCTGGCGGATTCCTTGGCCGAGTTTTCCTTTTCATCATGGGGATTGGCCATGGTGGAGGAGTAGGGCAGGCTCATGCCCAGCGCCTCGAACGCGCTCGACATGGTGTTGGCGGTGTACATGCCGCCGCACGAGCCCGTGCCGGGAATGGCGTGCTGCTCGATGTCCTTGAGCTCCTGGTCGCTGATCTTTCCCGCGGCGTTTTCGCCGACGGCCTCGAACACGCTGACGATGTTCAGGTCCCGGCCTTTCCACCTGCCGGGCAGGATGGTGCCGCCGTAGACGTAGATGGCCGGCACATTGGCGCGCAGCATGCCCATCATGCCGCCCGGCATGTTCTTGTCGCAGCCGCCGACCACTAGCACGCCGTCCATCCACTGGCCGCCCACGCAGGTCTCTATGCAGTCGGCGATCACCTCGCGGCTGACCAGCGAGTACTTCATGCCTTCCGTGCCCATGGACATGCCGTCCGAGATGGTCGGCGTGCCGAACACCTGCGCGTTGCCGCCGGCTTCCTCGATGCCTGCGATGGCCGCGTCCGCCAGCCTTTGCAGGCCGGAGTTGCACGGCGTGATCGTGCTGTGGCCGTTGGCCACGCCGACCATGGGCTTCTTGAAATCCTCTTCCTTGTAGCCCATGCCGTAGAACATGGAGCGGTTGGCTGCGCGCGCCTTGCCTTCGGTGATGTGGGAGCTTCGGCGGTTGATCTGGTTCGGCGGGGTCATGGCATGTCTCTCGTTGTGGGGGTTGGATGAGTATGGGCCGACTGATTCATCTGATCCAATCCTATTCATCGGCATGATTGATATGCTGCACATATGAATGAGCCCCCCATTGATCTGCGCGTCTGGCGGCAATTCCTGGCCGTGGCGGACGAGCTGCACTTCGGCCGGGCCGCATCGCGCCTGCACATGACGCAGCCGCCGCTCACACAGGCCATCGCCCAGCTGGAGCGCAGCCTGGACGTGGCGCTGTTCGAGCGCTCAAGCCGCCACGTCGCGCTGACGCCCGCCGGCGAGGCGCTTGTGCCGCAGGTGCGTGAGCTTCTGGCGCAGGCGGCAGCGCTGCCCGGGATTGCGCGGGCTGCGGCAGCGGGAGAAGTGGGGCGCGTGCGGCTGGCCTTTGTCTCCACCATCGGCTTCACCCGGCTGCCGCTGTGGGTGCGGGACTTCGTGGCAGGCACGCCTGGTGTGGCGCTGGAGCTGGTCGAGGCCACCAGCGATGTGCAAATGGAGGCGTTTGAGCGCGGGCAGATCGATGCCGGGTTGATGCTGCATGCCCCCGGGCATGCGCCGGCCGGCCTGGAGCGCCTGGCCGTGGGACGGGAAGCCATGGTGCTGGCCCTGCCTCAGCAGCATGCGCTTGCCGGTGCGGACAGGCTGATGCTCGACGAAGTGCTGGAGCAGCCGCTGGTGATCTTTCCGCGCCGCATCATGCCCTCGCTCCATGACGCGGTGACGGATCTGTACCGACGGCACGGACATGTGCCGCGCATCGCGCAGCAGGCGATACAGATGCAGACCATCGTGAACCTGGTCTGGGGCGGCATCGGCCTGGCCTGGGTGCCCGCCAGCGTGATGCAGTTCTGCAGGCCCGGCGTGGTCTACCGCGAGGCGGTTTTCGCCAGCGCCCGTGCAGGCAGCAAGGCCGTTGCCCTGCCGGTCTGCGAGACCAGCCTGGCCTGGCCTGCCGACGCCATGTCGCCCGCGCTGGCGCGGTTTGTCGGCTTCGTGCGCGAACAGCATTGAGTGGGGCGCGCCAGCAGGCAGCCGAGGCTAATGCCTGGAATATCCGCAAGGTTCTGGTCTGAATTTTTGGAAATTCTGGCCAGAATGATAGAATTCGGGCCAGGCCGGACACCAGGCCTGTTTTTGTTTTCAGCCCCGCCATGCAATCTGTCGGCATCTACGAAGCCAAGACCCGTTTCTCCGCCCTGATCGAACTTGTCGAGCAGGGCGAGGAAGTGCGCATCACGCGCCACGGCAAGGAAGTGGTGCGCATGCTGCCGGTGCGCCGCCGCCCCGTGATCACCGACGAGCAGATCGCCCGCGAGCTGGAGCAGATGCAGGCGCTGCAGGCCACGGTGCGGCCGGCCCAGCCGGCACAGTCGGCACAGGCGCCGGACTCCACCACCCGACTGCGCCACGCAGGCCGGAGCCAGGCATGACCTCCTTCGTGCTCGATGCCTCCGTCACCGCCGCCTGGCTGCTGCCCGATGCCGCCAGCGTGCACACCCAGCGCCTGTATACCCGCATCCGCCGCCACGAAGTGGACCCGCAGGCGCCCAACCTCTGGCAGTGGGAGTGTGGCAACCTGATCGCCTCGGGCGTGCACGGCGGCCGCATTCCGCACAGCTCGGTCGAAGGCCTGTGGGGCGTGCTCGAGGCCATCCGCCACCGCGTGGAGCTGCACGAGCTGGCGCCCGCCCAGCACAAGGCCGTGCTCGACGTGGCGCTGGACACCCGCCTGCCGGTCTATGACGCGGCCTACCTGTGGCTGGCGCAGTCGCTGCGCCTGCCGCTGGCCACCTTTGACGCGGCCCAGGCCGCCGCCGCCCGCAAGCGCGGCCTGGCGCTGCTGGCCCCTGAAGATTTCTGATCCCCTCCCATCACCTTTGCCTGAGATGACCATGCAACACGACAAGATCCTCATTCTTGACTTCGGCTCCCAAGTCACCCAGCTGATCGCCCGCCGCGTGCGCGAAGCCCATGTCTACTGCGAAGTCCACCCCTGCGACGTCAGCAGCGACTGGGTGCGCGAATTCGCCGCCGACGGTCGCCTCAAGGGCGTGATCCTGTCGGGCAGCCACGCCAGCGTCTATGAAGTGGACGACCGCGCCCCCGACGCCGTGTTCGAGCTGGGCATTCCCGTGCTGGGCATCTGCTACGGCATGCAGGCCATGGCCACCCAGCTGGGCGGCAAGGTCGAAGGCTCGCACACCCGCGAATTCGGCTACGCCGAAGTGCGCGCCCATGGCCACACCGAACTGCTCAAGGGCATCCAGGACTTCGCCACGGCCGAAGGCCACGGCATGCTCAAGGTCTGGATGAGCCACGGCGACAAGGTCACCGAGCTGCCCCCGGGCTTCAAGGTCATGGCCTCCACGCCGTCCTGCCCCATCGCCGGCATGGCCGACGAGGCGCGCCGCTTCTACGCGGTCCAGTTCCACCCCGAAGTCACGCACACCGTGCAGGGCGCGGCCCTGCTAAACCGCTTCGTGCGCGAGATCTGTGCGGCCAACGCCGACTGGATCATGGGCGACTACATCGAGGAAGCCGTCGCCAAGATCCGCGAGCAGGTGGGTGACGAGGAAGTCATCCTCGGCCTGTCGGGCGGCGTGGATTCGTCCGTGGCCGCGGCCCTGATCCACCGCGCCATCGGCGACCAGCTGACCTGCGTCTTCGTGGACCACGGCCTGCTGCGCCTGAACGAAGGCGACATGGTCATGGAAATGTTCGAGGGCAAGCTGCACGCCAAGGTCATCCGCGTGGACGCCAGCGACCTGTTCCTGGGCAAGCTGGCCGGCGTCAGCGAGCCCGAGGCCAAGCGCAAGATCATCGGTGGCCTGTTCGTGGACGTGTTCAAGGCCGAGGCCGCCAAGCTCAAGGCAGGCGACGGTGGCCACAAGGGCGCCACCTTCCTGGCCCAGGGCACCATCTACCCCGACGTCATCGAGTCGGGCGGTGCCAAGAGCAAGAAGGCCGTCACCATCAAGAGCCACCACAACGTCGGCGGCCTGCCCGAGCAGCTCGGCCTGAAGCTGCTCGAACCCCTGCGCGACCTGTTCAAGGACGAAGTGCGCGAACTCGGCGTGGCCCTGGGCCTGCCGCGCGAAATGGTCTACCGCCACCCCTTCCCGGGCCCGGGCCTGGGCGTGCGCATCCTGGGCGAAGTCAAGAAGGAATACGCCGACCTGCTGCGCCGCGCCGACGCCATCTTCATCGAGGAACTGCGCAACTGGACCGACGAAGCCACCGGCAAGAACTGGTACGACCTCACCAGCCAGGCCTTCACCGTCTTCCTGCCCGTCAAGAGCGTGGGCGTCATGGGCGACGGCCGCACCTACGACTACGTCGTGGCCCTGCGCGCCGTGCAGACCAGCGACTTCATGACCGCCGACTGGGCCGAGCTGCCCTACGGCCTGCTCAAGAAGGTGTCTGGCCGGATCATCAACGAAGTGCGCGGCATCAACCGGGTGACCTACGACGTTTCGACCAAGCCGCCGGCGACGATCGAGTGGGAATGATTGCTCAATAGGAAACTGCTGGAACTGTCTGGCAGTGTTTCCACCTCAAGCCCGCATCAATGCGGGCTTTTTTGTTTCTGACTTTGGCAAGGCTGGAATTATCTGGGCCAAATGCATGAAATTTTTGAGCTTGTGCTGAGCTCTGGGTAATTTGTGCTATTGGCTCTTAATGGCCGCGGAATTCCAGCAATTCATCCAGATCACGGATCCATTCGGGAAGGAAGCTCTGATCCAATCCGAACGAGCCTTTGAGCTCGGGGCCGTCCGGGGAGTCCTTCATGGTGTATTGCGCGAACAGGTGGCCCCATGCGTTCGCCACCCCGATGGCAAGCAGAAATTGAGGCTCGATCCCCGAGAGTTGGATAGGGTCAATATCAAAATTGCCCGCTATCAATGATTCATAGGCCTGTGAAAGGTCTTGCTGGAATTTTTTGATTTCGGCTGGCATTGTCAACCACTGAACACTGCCCGAAAAATTGCCGTCCGTGATTTTTACATTGAGAGTCAACCAGTCCCGATAAGGGACGCCATCTTCCTCGATGGAACGAGAAGTCGGCACGATATCGAATTTGAAGTCATCGAAATCAATGGTCAGCATGTTTGTTTGTATGGAAATGAGAAATGCTCCCATCGTGCCTCGCGACAGAGATCCAGCTAGTTTGTGGGGTAACGCGCAGGGTCCGAGACCTTGTCCGCCTTGCTGTCTGCTGGTGGCGCATGGGCTGCGGCCGAGCTCCCCGCAGCTTTGATCACAAGCGCATGAAAGAGGGCTGAAGAGGGCTGCCCTGCGCATCCTCTGGAGCGCGACGACAATAGCCCATGATTCAAGAAAAGCCCCTGGCGGCAACCGAACTGGAGCGGCCTGCCATGGCCTTGCGCACTCTTGCGAACGGAGTGCGGCTGCTGGCGCTGCCCATGCCGCATTTGCAGAGCGTCAGCGTGGGTGTGTTCCTGCGCGTGGGCTCCCGCGACGAGACCTCCACCAGCAACGGGATCAGCCATGTGCTGGAACACATGGCGTTCAAGGGCACGCACACGCGTTCCGTGCAGGAGATCAACCTGGATGCGGAGCGGCTGGGGGCGGAGGTCAACGCCTTCACCGGCAAGGACATCACCGGCTATTTCATGACCGGCCTGGGCTGGCATGCGCAGGCCTTGCTGGGAATGATTGCGGACATCGTGCTGAACAGCGTGTTTCCCGAGCATGAGCTGCAAAGGGAGCTGCAGGTGATCCGGCAGGAGGCCATCGAGTACGAAGAGGACCCGGAGGACAGCGCCGGCGATCTGCTGGACCGCGCCATCTGGGGCGACGACCCCATGGGCATGCCGGTGATCGGCACGGTGGCCAATATCGAAGGCTTCACGCGGCAGGATCTGGTGCGCCATGTGCAGACCCATTACGTGGGAGAAAAGACCGTCGTCGTCGCGGCCGGAAACTTCGATGTGCCGGCCTGGCTGGAGCAGGCGGCGCAGCTGTTCGCCGGCATGCCTGCTTCGGCCGATCCCGCTGTGGCGCTGCCCCCTCAGCCCGCAAAGTATGTGGGGCAGGCCCTGGCGCAACGTTTCACGCAGGTGTCCCAGGTGTTCGTGAACCTGGCCTATCCCCTGGTGTTCGAGCAGTTGCAGGGCGAGCATCCGCAGCGTGCGCGTCTCGTGGCCTCGCTGGCGGCCCATCTGCTGGGCGAGGGGATGTCGTCGCCCCTGGTCGATACCGTGCGCGAACGGCTCGGACTGGCCTATACGGCCTATGCGGCGATGGAGGGCGGTGACGTCTGGGCCAACTTCATCGTGCATGCCGTCACGACGCCGGACAAGCTCGAAGCGCTGGTGGCAGCGACAGGCGGCCTGCTGCGTGCCCAGGCGGCCGGCATCGACCCCGTGCATCTGGAACGGGCCAAGAACCAGCTGGCGGTCTCGCGGGTGCGTGCGGGCGAGCGGACCTACGCCACCATGGAGCGGGCTGTCGAGGACCTCTTTGCCCATGGCAGCGTGACATCCGTGGCCGAAACGCTGGCGATGATCGATGGCATCGGGGCCGAGGAAGTGCGCAAGGTCTTCGAGCGCATGCTGGCCCACCCTCCGGCGGTGGCCATCACCGGCAAGGGCGCCAATGCCCGGACCGTGCGGCAACTGGCCGCAGGCCTGTCGGCCTGAGCCGGCAGCGCGCGATCAGCGATCAGCGGCCAGCGGCCAGCCGCAACACATGGCGCTTTTCCCGTTGTCATGGAGTTGAGGGAGCGGGCGGCGGCGCGTTCCATTGCCGCTTGAGGTAGTGCGACTTCGGGTGCTCCTGCAGGAACACGCCGCACTGCACCCACGCCGCTGCCTCCGGGTGCGCGTCGATCGGGCCGATCGGGCCGATCGCACCGATCGCGCGCGAGAGATGCTCGAATACGACCTCGGCCATGGCCGAGCACATCTGCGGCGGGCGCGGGTTGGTCAGCGTCAGGGTGGCGATGAGTTGCTGCGCGTGGGGGTCGTCGCCGCACAGTCCGACGGCGATGGGGGCCACGCGCGACTTCAGGTCCGCGAGCCGTGCCCATCCGCGCTCGGCCAGCGCAAGGTGCATGGCGTGCAGGACCGGCTCCCACTGGATGGACGGGAGCAACGATGGCGATACCTCGATGGCGATGTGCGGCATGGGGCTGCACCTTCAGTCGAGCTTGATGCCGACTTCGCGGATCAGCGTCTGCCAGCGTGCCCGCTCGCTGTCCAGCAGGCGTGCGAATGCCTGGGGCGAGTTGTCGATGGGCACCGAGCCGAGTTCGGCCAGCCTGTCCTGCGTGGCCTTGGTCGCCAGCGCCGCGCCCATGTGCTTGATCAGCCAGGCCTTGCGGTCGGCCGGGGTCGCAGCGGGCGCGAGGAAGCCGTACCAGCCGCTGATCTCGGCGTCCACGCCGGATTCCTTGAGCGTGGGCACGCCGGGCAGCGCGGGAATGCGTCTGGCGGACGTCACCGCCAGCGCCTTCAGGCGCCCGCTTTGCACATGCTGCAGGATGGCCGGCGTGGCTTCGAACACCATCTGCACCGTGCCGCCCAGCACGTCGTTGAGTGCAGGCGCGGAGCCGCGGTAGGGAATGTGCAGGATCGAGGTGCCGGTCTGGCGCTTGACGAGTTCTCCCGCCAGATGCTGCGGCGTGCCGTTGCCGGCGGATGCGTAGGAGAACTTGCCCGGATTCTTGCGCAGCCATTCGAGCGCCTCCTTGGCCGTGGTCGCCGAGAAGGAGGGATGCACGGCCCAGATCAACGGCACCGAGGCGGCCCATGCCAGCGGTGTGAAGTCCTTGGCCGGATCGAAGTTGAGCCTGGAGTACAGCGCCGGGTTCGCGGCCATGGGGCCGAGTGCGCCCAGCAGCAGCGTGTAGCCGTCAGCCTCGGCGCGTGCCGCCGCCTCCGTGCCGATGTTGCCGCCCGCACCGCTGCGGTTGTCGACGATCACCGTGCTGCCGCTGTCCGTCTGCAAGGCGTTCGCCATCAGGCGGGAGACGGCATCGGTGGTCGCACCTGCCGGATAGGGGCAGATGATGCGGATGGGCTTGGAAGGGAATGCCTGCGCGCGCGCCGAGGGGCTTGCGCCCAAGGCTGAAATGGCCGTCGCAGTGCTGGCGTACTGAAGGAAGTTGCGTCGTTTCATCGGTGCTCTCGTGACCTGAGTTGTCTCGTGGCCGTAGTGTCGGCAGGCCCTTGTTTCTTCGCAATTCGCATTTTCTGGCCGCGCCTATCGGATAATCCGATGGCCATGTCCGCACGCAGCCGCGACCCCCTCGATCTCGTCTCATTGCGCCAGTTGCGCTACTTCGTGTCGGCGATGCGGGCGCACAGCTTCAGTGCGGCATCGCGCGATGCCTCGATCTCGCAGGCGGCGCTGTCGGAGCAGATCGCCTTGCTGGAATCGACCCTGGACGTGCAGCTGTTCGACCGTGCGAGCGGGCGCGCCGTTGCCACGGCCTCCGGACATGAGCTCGACCGCCGGGTGTCGGCCTGCCTCAGTGAGCTGCAGGCGGCGCTGCGCGACGTGCAGGCGCGTGCGAGCACCGTGGCGGGCCTGGTGCGCATCGGCCTGGTGCAGTCCTACGCGGGATGCTGGGTACTGCCCGTCGTGCGCAGGGCCCAGGCGCAGTGGCCGCAGCTGGCGATCGCACTGCGCAGGCGCACCGCACAGGCCTTGGTGGAGGGCGTGTTGCGTGGCGATTTCGATCTCGCCGTCAGCTTCGACCCGGAGCCGCATGCCGATCTGGAGATCCTGGCCTGCTTCGACGAGCCCGTGGTGGCCGTCGGATTGAAGCCCCGCCGGCGGCGACGCCTGCTGGAGCTCAGCGAGGTCGCGAACCACCCCCTGGCCTTGCTGCCAAGCGAATACGCCATGCGGCGCCAGCTCGACAACGCCTTTGCGGCGCAGGGGCTGAAGCCGGGCGTGCATCTGGAGTCCGATACGCTGGAGGATCTGGTGCATGCCGCCCGTGAAAACGGCATGGTCGCGCTGCTCAACGGTGCCGCGGCAATGAGCCTGGACGTGCAGGACGCAGTCCCGTTGGCCGAAAGAAATCTGGGCCGGCAAGCCTGCCTGGTGCGCTCACGCAGCCGTCACCACGGCTTTGCCGCCCAGTACGTATGGGACGAGCTGTCGGCGGCAACGCCCACGCTGCCGCCAGCGTGGGGGCGGTGCGTTGCAGCCGCGCGCTAGTCGTCGGCCGGATATGTACCGCACGGATCTGTACCGCCCGGACCCGTACCGCCCGTCAGGGCACTTCCTTCAGGCCCACCAGTTGCAGGGGGCGTGCCAGCAGTTCGTCGAAGCGTTTCTCGAACGCCTTGAAGTACGGCATGCTGAAGTGCGCATCCAGCGCTGCCTGGTCCCTGAATGACTCCCGCATGTAGAAGGTGCCGGGGGTGTCCGCCAGCTCGAACAGCGTGTAGTCCAGGCATCCGGCCTCTTGCCGGGTGAATGGCACCAGCGCGCGCAGGGCGTCGCGCAGCTGGTCTTGCTGGCCGGCCTTCGCTTCGAGGATGGCCAGGTTGAAAATGGTCTCTGTCTTCATGGCTCAGCCCCAGTTCTCCAGCACCACCTTGCCGCGCGCCTTGCCCGACTCGATCAGGGCATGGGCGCGCTTGAGGTTGTCGGCGTTGATGCTGCCGAAGCGCTCGGCCAGCGTGGTGCGGATCAGGCCGGCATCGACCAGTGCGGCAACCTCGTTGAGCAGGCGGTGCTGGCCGATCATGTCGTCGGTGCCGAACAGTGCGCGGGTGAACATCAATTCCCAGTGCACCGACACCGACTTGCGCTTGAGCTTGGTGATGTCCAGCGACGCGGGATCGTCGATCAGGCCGAATTTTCCCTGGGGCGCGATCGCCTCGACGATCTGTGCGAAGTGCAGGTCGGTCTGCGTGAGGCTCACGATGTGGTCCACCGTGGGAAAGCCGATGCGCTTGAGTTCGTCGGCAATCGGCTGGCTGTGATCGATCACGTGGTGGGCGCCGAGCTCCTTGACCCAGGCCTGCGTCTCGGGCCGCGATGCGGTGCCGATGACGGTAAGGCTGGTCAGCCGCGTGGCCAGCTGCGTGAGGATGGAGCCCACGCCGCCGGAGGCGCCGATGATGAGCAGTGTCTTGTGGCTGGGGTGCTTGCCCGGCGCGATGCCCAGGCGGTCGAACAGCATCTCCCACGCGGTGATGGCGGTCAGGGGCAGGGCCGCCGCCTGTGCGAAGTCCAGCGACTTGGGCGCGTGGCCCACGATGCGCTCGTCCACCAGGTGCAGTTCGCTGTTCGTGCCAGGGCGGGCAATGGAGCCGGCGTACCAGACGCGGTCGCCCGGCTTGAACAGCGTGACTTCGGGGCCCACGGCCTTGACGATGCCGCTGGCATCCCAGCCCAGCACCTTGTGCGTTTGCCCCTCGGCGGGCGCGCCGCTGGCGCGCACCTTGGTGTCCACCGGATTGACGGACACGGCCCTGACTTCGACCAGCAGGTCGCGGCCGGTGGCCACGGGATCGGGCAGGGTGATGTCGATCAGCGATTCGGGTTGGCTGATGGCCTGGGGTTTCTGGTATCCAACGGCTTTCATGGTCGTGCTTTCAAAGGTTGAGGAAGAGGGGATAGCAAGGAGGGCGAGCAGGGAGGGTTTCAGGCAGTGGCAAGGGCTGCGTAGTCCGAGTAGCCGCGCGCGTCGCCGCCAAACAGGGCCTTCGGATCGAATGCGGCCAGCGGCGCCTGGGCGGCGTAGCGCGCCGGCAGGTCCGGGTTGGCGATGAAGGGGCGGCCGAAGGCGACGAGGTCTGCCAGGCCCTCGTGCAGGATGGCTTGGGCGCGCTCCGCGTCGTACTTGCCCGCAACGATCACCTTGCCCTGGTAGGCGCGGCGCAGCGCGTGGCGGAAGTCCTGCGGAATCTCGGGCGCATCGTCCCAATCGGCTTCCGACAGGTGGATGTAGGCCAGGCCGATCTCGTCGAGCCTGCTGGCCAGATGCAGGATGGTCTCGATGATCTGCGGGCAGTTCATGTTGCGCTGCGTGATGAAGGGCGCCAGGCGGATGCCGGTGCGCTCGGCCCCGACCTCGCCCGCCACGGCGGCCGCGACCTCTTCGGCGAAGCGCGTGCGCTGGGCGATGCCGCCGCCGTAGGCGTCGGTGCGGTGGTTGGAGGTGGTGCGCAGGAACTGATCGATCAGGTAGCCGTTGCCGCCGTGGATTTCCACGCCATCGAAACCGGCGCGCATCGCATTGGCCGCGCCCCTGCGGAAGTCGCCGATCACGTCCTGGATGTCCTGTGCGCTCAGTGCGCGCGGCACGGGGCAGTCGACCATGCGGCCGACACCGTCGTCGCCGACCACCCAGACCTGCGCTTGGGGCGACAGCGCCGAAGGCGCGACCGGCAGGCCATCGGCGTGAAAGCTGGCATGCGACATGCGGCCAACGTGCCACAGCTGCAGCACCATGCGCCCGCCGGCGGCATGCACCGCCTCCGTGACGCGGCGCCAACCGTCCACCTGCGCCTCTGAATAGATGCCGGGGGTGAAGCTGTAGCCTTGGCCCTGGCGGGAGATCTGGGTGGCTTCCGAGACGATCAGGCCGGCGCTGGCGCGTTGTGCGTAGTAGGTGGCCATCAATGCATTGGGCACGTCGCCTGGCTGGCTGGTGCGGCTGCGCGTCATGGGGGCCATCACCATGCGGTTGGGCAGGCTGAGCGGGCCGAGCTGCAGCGGACGAAACAGGGGCGTGGAGGCGGTGGTCATGCGGTTTCTTGGCGGAGCTGGAGAAGTGTTGGGGCGGTGGCGGAAGTCCGGTTCGCAAGTCGTCTGGGCATGGAGCGATGTTGACCTGGGCGTTTCAATTGAAAAAGACCCGCAGGACTGAAGGCGGTTTCAAAAGAAATTTGACGATGAGGTCCAGGCGCAGCCCGCACAACACCCGGGCGGATGGCCTTGCCGCGCCTGCCTGGCTACCATCTCCCCCATGAAGACCCAATACTTCGCCGCCACCTCACTCGACGGATTCCTGGCCACCGAGGACGACTCCCTGGACTGGCTGTTCCCGCTGGGCGACATGCAGGCCGCGGGCTACCCGGAGTTCATTGCCGGCGTGGGCGCGCTGGCCATGGGTTCCGCCACCTACGAATGGATGCTGCGCCACGCGGAGACGGTGGCGCAGGAGACCGGGGCGGCGTGGCCCTATACGCAGCCAGCCTGGGTGTTTTCCAGCCGCACGCTGCCTGGTATCCCGGGTGCCGATATCCGGTTTGTCAGCGGTGATGTGCGTGCCGTGCATGCGCAGATGCAGGCGGCGGCCGGTGGGCGCAACCTCTGGATCATGGGAGGCGGGGACCTGGCAGGCCAGTTTTATGACGCGGGCCTGCTGGACGAGATGATCCTGAGCGTGGGCTCGGCCACGCTGGGCCGGGGCAAGCCGCTGTTTCCGCGCCGGGTGCTGCATCCGGTGCTGCGCCTGCTGTCGGTTCGGCAGATTGGCGAGGGCATGGCGGTGCTGCATTACGAGGTGCGCAAGAGCACCGCCTGACAGGCTCCCTGATTCGGTCTGCGCGCCGCTCAGTTCGCCTCCCCGCGCCCAGGCGCCGTCATCCCCGGAATGTATTCATTGGAGATGAAGCTGCGGCAGCGGTGCATGAAGGCTTCCACCACATGGCGGGGCTTTTGTTCGCGGGCCCAGGCCAGGCCCAGTTTCATGGGGCGGTGGTTGCCGTTCAGGTGCAGGTTGACGATCTTCTTGCCGTCCAGCGCGTGGGAGTTGCGCGGGCGCACGTTGACCAGGGAGTAGCCCACGTCGTTGGCGACCAGGGAGCGCACCACGTCGGGGCTGGCGCTGCGGGCCGCGATCAGGGGCGAGACGCCGGCTTCGCGGAACAGCGACATGAAGTATTCACGGCTCAGGGGCAGGTCCAGCAGGACCATGGGCAGCTGGGCCAGCGCCTCCAGCGTGGTGGAGCGGTGGTTGGCCAGCGGATTGAGTTCGCTGACGATGACCATGGGCGGCAGCTGGGCCAGGGGCTCGAAGCAGATGTCCGATTCGGCCACCAGCAGGTCGTAGGTGATGGCGACATCGATCTGCGCGGTGCGCAGCTTGTGGATCAGGCCTTCCTGGTGGTCCTCGATCTGGGTGACCGTGGCCTTGGGGTGGGCGCGCGCGAAACCCTGGCACAGCTCGGGGGCGACCATGGCCGCCAGCGTGGTGAAGCAGCCCACGCGCACGGGGCCGCGCACCTGGCTTTGCGCGCTGCTGGCCACGTCGTACAAGGCCATGGCCTGGTCGAGCAGGCCGCGGATCTCCCGCAGGACTTCGGCGCCTGCGGGCGTGACGGACAGGCCTTGCGCATGGTGGCGCACGAACAGCGGCACCTGCAGCTCGGCCTCCACCTGGGTGATGGCCGATGAGATGGACGAGGGTGAGACATGGATGCGGTTGGCGGCCTCGGCAATGCTGCCGAATTCGCCCGCTGCCACGCAGTATTCCAATTGTCTGAAGGTCAGTCGTGTCAGCACGGTGTGCAAGAGGTGGAGAGGGGAGGGCGGCCAGGGTGACCAGCCGCGTAGTTGACCAAGCGGCGGACCGCGCTGCAAGAGGCCCTTCCCGCAAGGCTCCTGCATTGTGCGGCGGTCGGGCCCCGGCAGCCTTCAGTCGCTGGTGTTGTGATTGCGAAACCATTGCGCCACCGCACCGTCGCCCTGGGCCGGCGCCTGCGTGGCCTTCACGCGGTCCGTCAGGCCGGCGGACTTGCCCACGAAGTCCAGCGGCGCATCCCAGTTGAAGTGCCGGTACACGGCCGCCGTCTGGGCGTAGGGCGGGCATTGCGCAAACAGCTGGAAGCTGAGCCGGTGGCCGGCGTGGTCCGAGTCGAGCAGGTCGCGCGCATAGGCCAGCAGCTTGCGGCGGTCGTCGGCCTGCCACTGCGGGCCGAGGGTGTAGAACTTGCGCAGCCAGGGGCCGGTGTCCTCGTTCTCGAAGCTGGCGTGGTCCGGCGTCAGGCAGACCTGGCCGCCGCACAGCTCGCGCACGGTGTTCATCATGTGGTGCAGCTGGCTGGTGGCCAGAGACCGTCCCGTGAACAGCAGCGACTGGTTGGGCATCATCAGGCCGGCCGGGCTGCGCTCGGCCAGTGCGATGGCGGCCGTGAGGTGGGCGTTGATGCCTTCGCGGTAGCAGGCCAGGCCGGCCAGCCTGTCCTGCACGGCCTGCAGCTTCTCCACGCCGGTCTGGCGCGCGTTGTGCAGGGCCGTGCCTATCAGCATGTCGGCCAGCTTGAGGCTACGCTGCAGGAAGGTGAAGGCCGAGTAGCGGTGCAGCGTCTCGCGCAGGAAATGGGCGGCCCGGGTGTGGCGGTAGAACAGCACGTTCTCCCAGGGAACCAGCACGTCGTCGAAGACCACGATGGCGTCCACTTCGTCGAAGCGATGGCTCAACGGATGGTCCTGGGCCGATGCGCGGGCGGCCAGGCCCGGGCGGCAGATGAAGCGCAGGCCGGGCGCGCCCAGGTCGCAGATGAAGCCTATGGCGTATTCGGACTGCGCCGCGTCGCCCCAGTGCGCCAGCCCCGGCTTGGTGAAGGCCTGGTTGGCATAGGCGGCAGCGGTCTCGTACTTGGCGCCGCGCACGATGACGCCTGCATCGGTCTCCTTGACCACATGCAGCAGCACGTCGGGGTCCTGGTCCTGCGGCAGGCGCGAGCGGTCGCCCTTGGGGTCGGTGTTGGCCGATACGTGGAACAGGTCGCCACGCACCACGCGGCGGATGTGGGTGCGGATGTTGGCGGAAAAGCGCGGGTCCAGCTCGTTGAGCACGTCCTGGCCGTCGAACAGCGACCACATCTCGCCCACGCTCTCGTCGCCCACGCGCATGACCACGCCGCCCATGTCCTCCAGCAGCAGGTCGGTGGCGCGGCGCTTGTCCCACCAGTCCTGGCGCGTCAGCGGCAGCTTGTGGGCGATGGGGTGGCGCTCGCCGTCGCCTTCGTCGCAGGTGAGCGCGTCGCGCAGCGCGGCCTCGTGCTGCAGGTCGTACATGCGCGCGCGGATGTCCACCAGCGGCTTGAACATGGGGTGGGTGGTCACATCCTTGACGCGCTCGCCGTTCATCCAGACCCGCCGGCCATCGCGGATGGAGTCGCGGTACTGGCTGCCTGTCCTGATCATCAGCGGCTGGCCCACTTGCCGTCTTTGACCTCGTGCAGCTGCAGCTCCACGGGCACCTGCGTCTGGCCGTTGGCGTCGAAGGTCACGGTACCGGTCACGCCGTCGTAGCGTATGGCGCGGATGGCCTTGGCCACGGCCTGCCGGTCCTTGGTGCCTGCCGTCTTGAGCGATTGCAAAAGGATGCCGGTGGCGTCGTAGGCGTACTTGGTGTACGGGCTCTCGGAGTCGGCATAGCCCTTGGCGGCATAGGCGCGGCTCATGGCGTCCAGCCGGGGGTTGGTCTGCGATTTGGGCGTGCCGACGATGGTGCCGTCCGCGGCCGGGCCGGCGATCTGGATGAGCTGCGGGTCGAAGATGCCGCTGATGCCCAGCATGGGCTGCTTCATGCCCAGCTCGGCCATCTGCTTGCGCACGATGCCTGCCTCGGTGATCACGCCGCCGAAGTAGACCGCGTCGGGGTTCAGGCTCTTGATCTTGGTGAGGATGGAGCGGAAATCCGTGGTGCCCACGGGGTAGCTTTCCTCGGCCACCACGCTGCCTTTTTCTGCCTTGTAGAAGCTGCCGAACGAGGCCAGGTTGGCGCGCCCGTAGTCGCTGGTGTCGGCAATGATGGCGATCTTTCTTGCGCCCAGGCCCGTGGCGGCCCAGGTGGCCAGGGGCTTGTTCTCGTTGACCAGGGTGGGCGTCACGCGCGTGGTGTTGGCGAAGTTCTGGTCGGTGATCTTGGGGCCGATGGCGCCCCAGACGATGAAGGGCATCTGCACGCGGTTGAACACCGGCAGCGTGGCCAGGGCCACGGGGCTGTTCCAGTGGCCGATGGCGCCCACCACGTCGCGGTCGTTGACCAGCTTGAGCGCGGCGGACACGCCGGTCTGCGGGTCGGAGGCATCGTCCAGCACCACGCCCTCCACCTTGAACGGCACGCCGGCCGTGGCATTCCACTGGTCGATGGCCAGCAGGAAGCCGTTCTTCGCGCCCAGGCCCTGCTGTGCGTTGCCGCCGCTGACGGGGCCGATGAAGCCCAGCTTCACGGTGGACTGGGACCAGGCCGCGCCGCAGGCCAGCGTGGCGGCGGCCAGCGCCAGGGCGGATGCGGCAAGGCGCCGGCGCGATGGCAGGAGGGCGGTGGTTGTCGTGAAGGCTTGCATGGTCGGTCGGTCCTGTTCAGGTGAAGACGAGGGGCAGCCATGGCGGCCCGGGGGGCCGGGGCGGCGGGGCGCCACGGTGCGTGGCGGGCTGGCCGGCGCTGTCTGGCAACGCCGCCGGATCAATGTATCGCCGCACCTGCCCGGGACTGGATCGCGTTTTCCGAAGCAGCGCCTCGGCAAAAGCGACGCAGGTTTTGCGCGGTTTCTTGCTTCAATGGCTGCGTGACATGGAGACAAGCGAAGCCCCGCCAACCCGGCCGAACCCGACACAAGAGGAACCCTATCGATGCATGACGCGCTGTTCCAGCAACTCATCAACTGGCTGACCCTGGGCTGCATCTACAGCCTGCTTGCCCTGGGTTTCAGCCTGTTGTTTGGCGTGCTGCAGGTGATTCATTTTTCCCATGGCGACGTGGCCATGGTCGCCCCCTTCATCGCCCTGGCGGCCGTGCAGGCCCTGGCCGCTGCGCTGGGCGGCGCGGCCCCCTGGCTGGTGCTGGGCCTGGCCTGCCTGGTGGCCATTGCAGCGGTGGGAGGGCTGGGCGTTGCCCTGGACCGGCTGGTGATCAGCCGCTTTCGCAATGCGCCGGCCATGATGCCGCTGGTGGCCACGGTGGCGCTGGGCATCGTGATCCGCGAGCTGATCCGCCACCTGTACCCGCAGGGCAGCAATCCGCACGCGTTCCCGGCGATTGCGCAGGGGGCCGTTCCCACCCCGTTCGGGCCGCTGCCCCTGATCAGCGTGGTCTCGGTGCTGGTGGCGGTGGCGCTGGTGGGCGTGCTGCTCTATGCGCTGCACCACACGCCCATGGGCATGCGCATACGCGCCGTGTCGCAGGACCGCGAAACCGCGCGGCTGTTCTCCATTGCGCCGGGGCCGGTGTTTCGCAACACCTTCTTCATTGCCTCGGCCACCGGCGCGGTGGGCGGCATCTTCCTGGCCAGCTATGCGGGCGTGGTGCGCTTTGACTTCGGCGTGCAGGCGGGGCTGATCGGCTTTTCCGCCGCGGTGGTCGGCGGGCTGGGGCGGCTGGGGGGCGCCATTGTCGGCAGCCTGCTGATTGCGGCCATCGAGACCATCGTGCAGGGCTATGTGCCCAACGGCACCTCGTACCGCCTGGTGTTCGTGTTCGCCCTGGTGATCCTGGTGCTGATCTTTCGCCCCGCCGGCCTGTTCGGCGTTCAGAAAATGGAGAAGGTGTGATGCAGACAACGACGATACAGGCGCCGCCGCGGGCGGCCCCACGGAGTGCGGGCTCGGCCGCCATCGTGCTGGGAGTGGCCCTGGCGGGCGCCGTGCTGCTGCGCCAATTCCTGCTGGCCGAAAGCTGGATCACGGTGCTGGCGCTGCTGGCCTGCTTTGCCGTGGCCCTGGTCGCGGTGCAGAAACGCCCGCTGGTGGAAGACCGCATCGTGGCCGCCTTCGGCCAGTGCAGGCCGCTGGCCGTGGGCACGGGCGTGGTGCTGGCGCTGGTGTTTCCGTGGGTGCTGGGCGGTGACAGCTACGCCATGCACCTGATGATCATCGCCTGCCTGTACGCGGTGCTGGCGCTGGCGCTGAATTTCCAGCTGGGCAGCGCCAACATACCGAACTTCGCCACCGGCGCGTCCTACGGCATCGGCGCCTATGCGTCGGCCCTGCTGGCCATCCACTTCGGCGTGAGCTTCTGGATCTGCCTGCTGGTGGCCGCCGCCGTGGCCACGGTCTTCGGCTTTTTGCTGGGCCTGCCGTCCATGCGCACCCGCGACAGCTACCAGGCGCTGGTGACGATCGCCTTCGGCATCGTCGTGCACCAGCTGCTGATGAACCTGGAGTGGACGGGCGGCGCCAACGGCCTGGTGGGCATTCCTTCGCCCACATTGTTCGGCCATTCGTTCAACGACCCCATCACGCTGTGGGGCCACAGCCTGCCGGGCCAGGCCAACTTCTACTACGTGGCCGTCGCCCTGCTGGGGCTGGCCATCGTCTCGGCGCAGCGCCTGCACAGCTCGCGCGTGGGACTGGCCTGGAATGCCCTGCGCGACGACGAGATCGCCGCACGCGCCTGCGGTATCAATGTCACCTGGTTCAAGGTCAAGGCCTTTGCGGTGGACGCCTTCCTGGCGGGCTTCGCGGGCACGGTGTATGCGTTCTATGTGAGCTTCATCTCGCCGGACAACTTCACCTTCCTGGTGTCGGTGACCATCATGACGCTGGTGATCGCAGGCGGCATGGACAACACGCTGGGCGTGATCGTCGGCGCCTTCCTGCTGACCATGCTGCCGGAGAAGCTGCGGGCGTTTTCCGACTACCGCATCCTGTTCTACGGCCTGGTGGTGATCGCCTTCCTCATCATCCGCCCGCGCGGCATCTTCCCCCAACGGGTGCGCAACCATGAGCATTGATCCCCATCCCCCCCAACACGCTGCACATGCCGCGCCCGCAGGCCCGCTGGTCCTTGAGGGGCGTGGCCTGACCATGCGCTTCGGCGGCCTGACGGCGGTGCAGGGCGTGGACATCCACCTGGCGGCGGGCGAGGTGCTGGGCATCATCGGGCCCAACGGCGCGGGCAAGTCCACCTTGCTGAACCTGCTGACCGGCATCTACCAGCCCACAGAGGGCGAGGTGCTGCTGCAAGGCCGCTCGCTCAAGGGCATGGCCGCGCACGACATCGCGGGCGCCGGCATTGCGCGCACCTTCCAGACCAGCCGGCTGTTCGGCTCGCTGAGCGTGCTGGACAACGTGATCATCGGCATGCACGCGCGCACCCGCTGCGGCGTGCTCACCGCGCTGCTGCGCCCGGCCGTCTCGCGCGCCGAGATGAAGCGCTGTGCCGAGCGCGCCTGCGCGCTGCTGCAAAGCGTGTCCAGCGACCTGCACCAGCGCCGCAACGTCCTGGCCAGCAGCCTGCCGCAGGCCGACCGCCGCCGCCTGGAGATCGCGCGCGCCCTGGCCGCCGAGCCCCGCATCGTGCTGCTGGACGAGCCCTCCAGCGGCATGGACGACCGCGACACCGATGCGCTGATCGCCGACATCCAGCGCCTGCGCGAAGGCAATCCGGCGCTGGGCTTCATCATCATCGAGCACGACATGCGGCTCATCGCCACCTTGCCGCACCGCGTGATGGTGCTGGACTACGGACGCAAGATCGGCGACGACAGCTTCGAGGCGGTGCGCCGGCTGCCGCGCGTGCAGGAAGCCTATCTGGGCAGAAAGGCCAGCCATGCTTGAACTGGACTCCATCAGCACGCGCTATGGCGTGGTGAACATGCTCAACCAGGTCTCGCTGCAGGTGCCCGAGCACAGCATCGTCTGCCTGCTGGGCCCCAACGGCGCGGGCAAGACCACCACCTTCAAGGCGATTGCGGGCCTGCTGCCCGTGCACCACGGCGCCATCCGCGTCATGGGCCAGCCGCTGGCGCGCATGCGCACCGAGGACCTGGCCGGCCTGGGCGTGGGCTTCGTGCCCGAAGGGCGGCGCCTGTTTGCCGAGCTGACCGTGCAGGAGAACCTGAAGATCGGCCACGACGCGCTGCGCCCGCAGCAGGGCTTTGCCCAGGCGCTGGAGCGCGTGGTGGCCCTGTTCCCCCGGGTGGGCGAGCGCCTGTCGCAGGCGGCCGGAACCCTGTCCGGCGGCGAGCAGGCCATGGTGGCGCTGGGCCGCGTGCTCATGGGCGAGCCGCGCCTGGTGGTGATGGACGAGCCCACGCTGGGCCTGTCGCCCAAGCTCATCGAGGAGTACTTCGAGACGGTGCAGCGCATCCACAGCCAAGGCATCACCGTGCTGCTCATCGAGCAGAACGCCGAGGCGGCGCTGTCCATCGCCCACACCGGCCATCTGCTGCTCAAGGGCCAGCTGGTGGCCTCGGGCACGGCCAGCGAGCTGCTGGCCAACGACGTGGTGAAGCACCTGTACCTGTAGCGCCGCACGGGCGGCCTTCACCTCCTTCCCTTTTTTGTTGCGGACCACACCAAGGCAGTCGGCACCGCGCCGATGCGGGACGGCCTGCGCCTTTTTTTCCTGAGAGACCCACACCATGACAGCTGACATTCAAACCATCAACACGCTCGTGGTCGGCGCCGGGCAGGCCGGCATCGCGGCCAGCGAACACCTGGGCCAGCTTGGCGTAGAGCACCTGGTGCTGGAGCGCCAGCGCATCGCCCAGGCCTGGCGCACGGGGCGCTGGGACTCGCTGGTGGCCAACGGGCCGGCCTGGCATGACCGCTTTCCGGGCCTGGAGTTCAAAGGCGACCGCGACGGCTTTCCCGGCAAGGACGAGGTGGCCGACTACTTCGAGGACTATGTCCGTCAGATCAAGGCGCCCGTGCGCACCGGCGTGGAGGTCAGGCGGGTCACGCGCAACCAGGGCCGGCCGGGCTTCACGGTGCAAACGTCCGAGGGCGTGATCGAGGCCCGCAACGTGATCGCGGCCACGGGGCCGTTCCAGGTGCCGGTGATCCCGCCGATAGCGCCGGCTGCGCCCGCTGCACCCGCCGATGGCAGCCTGCTGCAGATCCATTCCGCGCACTACCACCGCCCCGCGCAGTTGCCCGAAGGCGCCGTGCTGGTGGTGGGCGCAGGCTCCTCGGGCGTGCAGATCGCCGATGAACTGCAGCGCGCGGGCCGCAAGGTGTTCCTGTCGGTAGGCGCCCATGACCGGCCGCCGCGCGCCTACCGCGGCCGTGATTTCTGCTGGTGGCTGGGCGTGCTGGGCGAATGGGATGCGGCCATTGCCAAGCCCGGCCGCGAGCATGTGACCATTGCCGTCAGCGGCGCGCGCGGGGGCCACACCGTGGACTTTCGCGCGCTGGGACACCAGGGCATCACCCTGGTGGGGCTGACCGAGTCCTTCGCCGATGGCAGGGTGCGCTTCCGGGACGACCTGGCCGAGAACATCGCCAACGGCGACGCCAACTACTTGGCCATGCTCGATGCGGCCGACGACTACATCCGCCGCAACGGCCTGGACCTGCCCGAAGAGCCCGAGGCGCGCAGGCGCCTGCCCGATCCGGAGTGCGTGCGCCAGCCCCTGCGCGAACTCGACCTGGCCGCCGCAGGCATCACTTCCATCATCTGGGCCACGGGCTACAGGGTGGATTTCAGCTGGCTGCAGGTGGACAGCTTCGAGCCCGGCGGCAAGCCGCGCCACCACCGCGGCGTGGGCCACGAGCCCGGCATCTACTTCCTGGGCCTGCCCTGGCTGTCGCGCCGTGGCTCGTCCTTCATCTGGGGCGTGTGGCATGACGCCAAGTTCGTGGCCGACCACATCGCCAAGCAGCGCCGCTACAGCGACTACGACGCCGCCGCCCGCAGCAGGTAGCAGGTAGCGTGCTCTGAGACACCTTCCCATCCATCCCCTGCAGGAGCCAGACCATGCCCACCCATACCCGCATCCGCATGTTCAACACCAAGGACACCTATCCCAACCAGTCGCTGGACAACGACCTGTGCCAGGCCGTGCGCGCCGGCAACACCGTCTATGTGCGCGGCCAGATCGGCACCGATTTCGAGGGCAACCTGGTCGGCCTGGGCGATCCGCAAAAGCAGGCCGAGCAGGCGATGAAGAACGTCAAGCAGCTGCTGGAGGAAGCGGGCAGCGACCTGTCGCACATCGTCAAGACCACCACCTACATCATCGACCCGCGCTACCGCGAGCCCGTCTACCGTGAAGTGGGCAAGTGGCTCAAGGGCGTGTTTCCCATCTCCACGGGGCTGTGCATCTCGGCCCTGGGGCAGCCGCAGTGGCTGATGGAGATCGACGTGATCGCGGTCATCCCCGATGACTGGCAGCCGCCGGCCAGCGCCTGAGCGTCGACCACAGCAAGCACCTGGTACAGCCGCATCGGCAGGAGGAAGAAACCATGACTTTTTCGATTGTGGGGCGCTGCGAGCGCACCGGGCAGCTGGGCGTGGCCATCAGCTCGTCCAGCATTGCGGTGGGCGCGCGCTGCCCCTGGGTGCGCGCGGGCGTGGGCGTGGTGTCCACGCAGAACATCACGCTGCCCGCCCTGGGCCCGCGCGTGCTGGACCTGCTGGAGCAGGGCGCCGACCCCCAGGCCGCGCTGCGCCAGGCGCTGGATGACGGCAGTTGGCCCCAGTACCGCCAGGTTACCGTGGTGGACGCGCAAGGCCGCACCGGCGTCTTCAGCGGCAGCCAGGCCCTGGGCATCTTCACCAGCGCCGTGGGGCGGCAGTGCGTGGCGGCCGGCAACCTGCTGGCCAGCGAGCGCACCATCGAGGCCATGGTGCCGGCCTTCGAGCGCAGCGCCGACCTGCCGCTGGCCGAGCGCCTGCTGGCCGCCATGCAGGCCGCCATGGCCGCGGGCGGCGAGGCCGGGCCCGTGCATTCGGCCGCGCTCAAGGTGGCGGGCGAGCACAGCTGGCCCATGGCGGACCTGCGCGTGGACTGGTCGGAGCACGATCCCATCGGCGCGCTGCAAGGCCTCTGGGCCGCCTACGCGCCGCAGATGCAGGACTACCAGACACGCGCCATCGATCCCAGGGCCGCGCCCAGCTATGGAGTGCCGGGCGACGAGTGAAGCGGCCCGCTCATTCGGACGCCGCCGTGCACCTCATGCCTGCTGCGGAAACACCCGCGCGCACAGGAAGTCCACCAGCGCCCGCAGCTTGGGCGAAGGGTGCTTGCTGGCGGGCCACAGCACATGGAAGACATTGGTGTGCTCCATGCAGTCCGCCAGCACGGGTTGCAGCCGGCCGTCGGCCAGCGGCTCGCGGATGGAGAATTCCGGCAAGTAGGCGATGCCCAGGCCCTGCAGCGCAAAGCACAGCCGGGTTTCGATGTTGTTGCAGATCATGGAGGTGGGCAGTTGCAGCTCGGGCGCGCCTGCTGCGCGCCGCAGCACCCAGGGCTCCAGCTTGCCGCTGTGGGGGTAGCGGTAGTGCAGGCAGCTGTGCTGCAGCAGATCCTCGGGCACCCGGGGCGTGCCGCGCTGCGCCAGATAGCCGGGCGAGGCCACCAGCAGGTAGCCGAAGGCGCCCAGCCGGCGCGCGGACAGGCGTGAGTCGGCGGGCGCGCCCGTGCGCACCACGGCGTCGAAGCCGTCCTCGATCACATCGACCAGCTGGTCGGTGAAGTCCAGGTCCAGCTCGATCTCGGGATAGGCGCGCATGAACTCGCCCAGCACCGGCAGCACCAGCGAACTGACCAGGGGCAGGCTGACCCGCAGCCGGCCGCGCGGCGCGGTGCTGGCCTGCGACAGCTCCAGCTGCGCGGCCTCGATCTCGGCCAGGATGCGGCGGCTGCGCTCCAGGAACAGCGTGCCCTCGGCCGTCAGCGTGATGCTGCGCGTGCTGCGGTGGAACAGGCGCACGCCCAGCCGGTCCTCCAGCCGCGCCACGCTCTTGCCGATGGCCGATGCCGAGATGCCCAGCAGCCGGCCGGCCGCCACGAAACTGCGGGTCTCGGCGACCTGAACGAACACCACGAAACCGTTGAGGCTGTCCAAACGCCGCTCCTTCATTGCGGACATCCAGTTCCGCGCAAACCGGAAATCTACCCCACTTTTTCTTTAATCGCGGGCTTTCTATCGTCGGAACCCTGTTCATTTGATCCCGGGAATTCCCATGACGATTGCCCTTTCTGCAGCGCCTTCAGCACCTGCTGCGCTGCCTGCAGCCCCGTTGAACTCGCCCCTGTCCGACCGCATCCAGGCCGTGGTCCGGCAGGCGCTTGAGGCGCAGCGCCTGGTCGGCGCCGTGGTGCTGGTGGCGCGTGGCGGCGCGCTGGTCCACCGCCAGGCCGCAGGCTGGGCCGACCGCGAGCGCGGGCTGCCCATGGCCGTGGATGCGGTGTTCCGCCTGGCCTCGGCCAGCAAGCCCATCGTCTCGGCTGCCGCGCTGGTGCTGGTGGCGCGGGGACTGCTGGCGCTGGACGAGGGCGTGGACCGCTGGCTGCCGCAGTTCCGGCCCCGGCTGGCCGATGGCGGGCCCGCCCGCATCACCGTGCGGCAGCTTCTCAGCCACACGGCGGGGCTGGGCTACCGCTTCTTCGAGGCCGATGCACAAGGCCCCTATGCGCGCGCGGGCGTATCGGACGGCATGGACCGCCAGGCCATCGGCCTGGCAGAGAACCTGGAGCGCATCGCCAGCGTGCCGCTGCTGTACGCGCCGGGCACGGCCTGGGGCTACTCGCTGGCCACCGATGTACTGGGCGCCCTCATTGAACAGGTGCACGGCAGGCCGCTGGACCAGGCCGTGCGCGACCTTGTGACCGGGCCGCTGGGCATGACCGATACCGGCTTTGCCGTCACCGATGCGCTGGCCGTGCAGCGCGTGGCCAAGGCCTATGTCAGCGACGTGCCGCAGCCCCATCCGCTGGCCGAGGGCGAGACCGTGTCGCCCTTCGAGGGGAGCATCGGCATTGCCTTCAGCCCTTCGCGCATCTTTGACGCCCAGGCCTTTGCCTCCGGCGGCGCCGGCATGGCGGGGACGGCGGGCGATTTCCTGCGGCTGCTGGAAGCCCTGCGCCAGGGCGGCAACACCCTGCTGCCCGACGCCCTGGTCGCCGAGATGGCGCGGGACCAGACCGGCGGGCTGGCCCTGCCCAACGCGCCGGGCTTCGGCTTTGGCCTGGGCTTTTCCGTGCTGCGCGATGCGGCGCAGGCGGCATCGCCGGAGTCGGTGGGCACCTGGCGCTGGGGCGGGGCCTACGGGCATTCCTGGTTCGTCGACCGGGCGCAGGAGCTCAGCGTCGTGGCCTTCACCAACACCTTGTACGAGGGCATGTCGGGGCGTTTCGTCAACGATCTGCGCGACGCGGTCTACGGGGTTTGTGAGGTCCAAGGGGCTTCGGGAGCGCCGCAATGAACGGGACACGCCAGGACCGCCTGCCCGTTGCCTCCCTGCTGGCGCTGGCCATGGCGGCCTTCATCACCATATTGACGGAGGCGCTGCCGGCCGGCCTGCTGCCGCAGATGGCCCAGGGCCTGGCCGTGACCGAGGCCTGGGTCGGCCAGACCGTCACCCTCTACGCCATAGGCTCCCTGGTGGCCGCCATACCGCTGACGGCCGCCACGCAGGGCATGCGCCGCCGCCCCCTGCTGCTGGCGGCGATCGCGGGCTTTGTCGTCGCCAACACGGTCACGGCCTTGTCCACGCACTTTGCGCTGACCCTGGTGGCGCGCTTTCTGGCGGGGGTCTCGGCCGGGCTGCTTTGGGCGCTGCTGGCCGGCTACGCGGCACGCATGGTGCCCGGCCATCTCAAGGGCCGCGCCATCGCCATTGCCATGGTGGGCACGCCGCTGGCGCTGTCGCTGGGCGTGCCGGCCGGCACCGTGCTGGGCCAACTGGTGGGCTGGCGGCTGTGCTTCGGCCTCATGAGCGTGCTGGCGCTGGCGCTCATGGTCTGGGTGCGCGCCCGCCTTCCCGACTTCGCGGGGCAGGCGGCAGGCCGCCACCTGCCGCTGCGGCGCGTGTTCACCCTGGCGGGCGTGCGCCCCGTGCTGTTCGTGGTGCTGGCCTTCGTGCTGGCGCACAACATTCTCTACACCTACATCGCGCCCTACCTGGCGGTGGCGGGCATGGCCGCGCGCACGGACCTGGTGCTGCTGGTGTTCGGCGCCACCTCCGTGCTGGGCATCTGGATCACCGGCGTGCTGATCGACCGCCACCTGCGCGCGCTCACGCTGGCCAGCATTGCGCTGTTCGCCTTGTCCACGCTGATGCTGGGCGTGGCCGCAGATGCGCCGGCCCTGGTGTATGCGGCGGTGGCCGTCTGGGGCCTGGCCTTTGGCGGCGCCGCCACGCTGCTGCAGACCGCCATTGCCCACACGGCGGGCGAGGTCGCCGACGTGGCGCAGTCCATGCTGGTCACGGCCTGGAACATGGCGATTGCCGGCGGCGGCATCGTGGGCGGCCTGCTGCTGGCGCGCATGGGCGTGGGCGCCTTCACGCCCGTGCTGCTGGCGCTGCTGGGCGCATCGCTGGCCGTGGTGTGGGCGGCCAGGCGGCATGGGTTTCCTGCGGTGTGCAGGTAGGGCAGGGGCAGGGCGCGGCCTGGCCGCCTCAGGGGAACTCAGAGGTGCCAGGCTGTCGCTGAGGCACTTCATTGCGCTGGCCCAGCCAGCCCAGCAACTGCGCCTTGTCCATCGGCCGGGCAACGTGATAGCCCTGTCCCTCCTGGCAGCCCATGGCGCGCAGGGCCTGCCAGGCGCTGGCGTCCTCTATGCCTTCGGCCAGGACCTGCAGGCCGAGCTTGCGGCCCAGCTGGGCGATCATTTCGGCGATGCGGGCTTCCTGTGATTCGCCAAGCTGGCGCACGAAGCTGCGGTCGATCTTGATGCGGTCCAGCGGCAGGCGCTCCAGGTAGCTCAGGGAGGAGTAGCCGGTGCCGAAGTCGTCGATGGCAATGGTCACGCCCAGCGTGCGCAGGGCGCTGAGCGTGGCCTGCAGCAGCTGGGTGGGCAGGACCGCGACGGATTCGGTGATCTCCAGCTCCAGCTGCGCGCCCTGCAGGCCGTGCTCTGCCAGGGCGTTGCTCACGGTCTGCAGAAAGCCCGGGTCCTGCAACTGCACGGTGGAGACATTGACGGCCATGCGCCTGGGGGCGCGGCCGGCGTCCAGCAGTTCGCGCATGGTGCGGCAGGCCGTGGCCAGCACCCATTGGCCCAGCGGCACGATGAGGCCCGAATGCTCGGCCACCGGAATGAAGCGGTCGGGCGGCACGAAGCTGCCGTCCTGCCGGCGCCAGCGCAGCAGGGCCTCCAGGCCGACCAGGGCATGGGTTTCCAGGTCCACCTGGGGCTGGTAGACCAGGAAAAGCTGGGCGCCGTCGATGGCGGCGCGCAGGTCGGACAGCAGCAGGGCGCGGTCGCGCGCCTCCATGCCCATCTGCTCGGAGTACTCCAGCAGCTGGCCGCGGTGATCGCGCTTGGCGCGCTTGAGGGCGATGGTGGCGTCCTTGACCAGGTCGGTGCCGGCCTGGCGTTCATGGGGCAGGTACACGTAGCCGCAGGTCAGCGAGACCTTGTGCGGCACGCCGTCCACGGCCAGGGGCTGGCGGGCGCAGTCCAGCAACTGGGCCAGGGCCACCTCGTCGGTGGGGCCCAGGATGCCGAAGGTGTCCGATCCCACGCGCGCCAGCAGCACGCCTGCGGGCAGGGCGCTGGCCAAGCGGCGGGCCATGGCTTCGAGCAGGCGGTCGCCAAAGCGGTGGCCCATCACGTCGTTGGTGGCGCTGAAGTCGTCGATGTCCACCAGGGCCAGCACATGGTCACGCGTGCCGCGCCACACGCATTCGTCCACTTTTTCCACGAAGTGGGCGCGGTTGGGCAGGCAGACCAGCGGGTCGAAGTAGGCGGACTGGTGCAGGCGCTCCAGCAGGCCGCGGTTGTGCAGCAGCGTGCGCAGGTTGGCGCAGAAGACTTCGAGCAGTTGGCGGTCCAGTGCGCTGTGCGAGGCTGGCGCGTCTATGAAGACGGCCATGTCCTGCTCGTCGCCCCGGCCGATGTACAGCGCCACGCCGCGCTGCACGCCGTAGATGTTGCGCCGCGCCTGCAGCGCCTGGCGCAGCAGGCGCAGCCCGCGTGAGGCCAGCACGGTGGCGATGGGCTGGTCGATGAGCCGGGCGAACGGTCCCGTGGCCGCGAGCACGCGGTAGGGCTCGGCCGGGTGCGTGCCCTCCGAGCAGACCAGTCCTTCACTGGCCACGCCCAGCAAGGTGGCCAGCTGGGTGATCACGCCCCGCGCGAAGGCGTGCAGATTGGTTTCCTCCAGCAGCGAGGCGCTGGAGCGCACCATCAGCTCCAGGCTGCGGCGGTTGGCCTCGATGGCGCACAGCTGCTCGTAGGAGCGCACGGCGGTCACCACGATGGCCAGCAGCCGGTCGGGCGTGAGTTCGGTCTTGGTGCGGCAGTCGTTGATGTCGTAGCGCAGCAGGGTTTCCAGATCGGGCGCCTGGCCCGGGCGGCCGGTGCGCAGCACGATGCGGCTGTTGCGCAGGCCGGCCGTGTAGCGGATGAAGTCCACCAGGTCCAGCCCGGCGCCCGTGCCATCGGTCACGGCGTCGAGCACCACCACGGCCAGGTCCTGCTCGCTGCGCAGCAGGTTGCGCGCCTGCGTGCCGGAGCGGGCGTAGAGGAACACCAGCGGCCGGCCGAACAGGCTGTGGCCTTCCAGCGCCAGGCGGAAGGCGGCGTGTACGTCGGGGTCGCTGTCCACGATCAGCACCCGCCATTCAGGCCCGGGCACGGGCGATGGCGGGGGCGGCTGCAGAGCCGGCTGCAGGAGGGCGGAAGCAGGGGCGGGCGCCCTGGGCGCCCGTGCGCGCATCACGAAACTCATGCCTCAGCCCTGTCTGTGTCCGCGCCGCTCAGGCCGTGGCATGGTCTGCCGCGCGCACGACCTGGTTGCGCCCGCTGCGCTTGGCGGCGTACAGCGCCTCGTCGGCCAGGCTGTAGGCGTCGTCGAAGCGGCCGCCGCTCGGGCGCCAGCTCACGCCGAAGCTGGCCGTGATGCAGCTGGCGTCGGGCAGGCCGAAGGGATGGGCCTCGATGGCGGCGCGCACCTGCTCGGCCACGCACACGGCGCCGTCGCTGTCGTGCTGGGGCAGCAGCACGGTGAATTCCTCGCCGCCCACGCGGCCGATGTGGGCCGTGGCCGGCACGGCGGCCTTGAGGCAGCGCACCACGCCCAGGATCACGCTGTCGCCCACGGGGTGGCCGAAGCTGTCGTTCACGCGCTTGAAGTGGTCTATGTCCAGCACGATCAGGGCCAGCCCCTGCTGGGTGAAGTGGCGGTTCACGCGCTCGATGATGGCCGCGCGGTTGAGCACGCCGGTCAGCGGGTCGTGCGTGGCGCGGTATTCCAGCTCGCCGGCCAGCTCCTGCAGGCGCTGGTTGAGCTGGGTCATCTCCAGCTCGGCCCGGTCGCTGCGGCGTACCAGCCGGCGCGTTTCGCGCAGCAGGCGCTCATAGGCGGTCAGCAGCACGCCCAGGGCCTGGTGGCAGGCCTGGGCGCCGGCTTCTTCGCCCCGGTCGTGGGCGGCGCGGGCCGCCAAAAGGGCCTGGTGCTCGGCATCGAAGAGGTCCGCGGGAGCGGCCACGGTGTCCATCACGCCGCCTTCACGGGGTGGCCGGTGAAGGCGATGGCGGGAAAGTCGTCGCGCAGCTCCTCGCCAAATTCGCAGATGGTGTCGTCTTCCTCGTCGTGGTACCAGTGCAGGGCCACGGGGCGGCCGGCCTCGGCGGCGCCGCTCAGTGCCTCGATCAGGTTGAACAGCATCTTGGTGCTGGAGCTGTTGAAGTAGGCCAGCGCGATGTGCACCTCGATGCGCGCCTGCTGCTGCGCCGGCTGCGGCTGCGCCAGGTAGTCCTTGAGGCGGGCCAGGATGCCGCCGTAGAAGGCGGCGGCGTTCTCGGGATAGGACTCGCCACGCAGGTGCAGCGTGTGCGTGTCGAACTGGAAGTCCACTTCCGGGGAACTGGGAGTCGGTGCGATGTAGAGGTTGTCCATGCGTGATCTCGGTGCGTTGTCCGTGCCTGCGGGCCGGGCCTGTCCAGGCCTGGTGCCGGAGCGACGGCTCAGAGCGTGGCTTTCAGGTAGAAGACGGGCCGGCCGTCCACGGTCTGGGCGGGATCGAAGTCGAACTGCAGCGGCTCGCGCGCATCGCGGGCCAGGGTCAGGAAACCCATGCCCGCGCCCTTGCTGCCTTCGGGCGCGTCATCGCGCAGCGACTGGCGGCAGGCCTTCTTGATCTCGTCCAGGGTCATGCTGCGCAGGGCGTCGAGCTTGGCGCGCAGCGCCTCGCCCATGCCCGGCTCTATGGGGTTGGCGCACAGCAGCACGAAGCTGCCGTCGTCCTCGCGGCGGATGCAGACCGCGCCGTGGCGCAGCTCGCCATCGTCCTGGTGGGGCGGGGTCAGGGCATCGGCCGAGTAATGGATGATGTTCTGCGCCATCTCGACAAAGGACGAGAACAGCTTGCGCCGCGTGGGGCCGGGCACGCCGGCCACTTCCAGCTGCAGCCGCACGGCCTCGGCCATGGCCGCGACGATGTTCTGCGAGAAGTAGCCCACGTAGTAGAAGATCACCTGGTGCTGGCGCGCCAGGTGGAAGAAGCTGCCGTACTTGTCGGCGATCTGTGCGGAGGGCATGGGAGGCATTCAGGTTCTGAAGCAGAAAAAGGTCAGGTCGTCGCGGCGGTGGTGCTCGCCCTGCCAGGCCTGCAGGGCGGCCAGCAGGGCGCGGTTGATCTCGGCGGGCGTGCGGCCGGCCTGCTCCAGCAGCAGCTCGCGCACGCGCTTCTTGCCGAAGGTGATGCCGCGCGGGCCGCCGACCTGGTCGATCAGGCCGTCGGTGGTGACGAAGACCAGGGTGGCGGCGGGCAGCTCCAGGTCGATGTTGTTCCAGGCGAAGTCGAACTCGCTGTCCACATAGCCCACGCCCTTGCGCTGGCCGTCGAGCACCTCCACCGCCTCGGCGCCGGGGCGCAGCACGAACAGCGCAAGGCGCGCGCCCGCAAAGCGCAGGCGCCGGTGCGCGGGCTCGAACCAGAAGCAGGCCGCGTCCAGCCCGTCGTCGGAGCCGGGCGTGCCATCCTTGCCGTCGAGCTGGCCCAGCATCTGCTTGACGCTGCGGTTCACATGGCCCAGCAGCGCAGCCGGGTCGCGCGGGCCGTGCTCCTTGATGGCCTGGCTCAGGCTGCTGGTGGCGATCAGCGTCATGAAGGCGCCGGGCACGCCGTGGCCCGTGCAATCGGCCACGGTGGCAAACCAGCCATCGCCGTCCTGGCTGAACTGGTAGAAGTCGCCGCCGACCACATCGCGCGGCTCCCAGACCAGGTCGGCGCCGGGGCAGGCGCGGGCCAGGGAGTCGCGCGAGCTGCGCAGCAGCGACTGCTGGATCACGCTGGCGTATTCGATGCTGTGCATGATCTGGCGGTTGCGCGCCACCTGCATGTCCGCCACCGCGCGCATCAGCTGCAGACCGTTGCCCACGCCCGCGAACAGGCCCTCGCGCGTGATGATGAAGCCATCGGTCAGCGCCTTTTCGCCGTACTCCACGGTCTTCACGGTCAGGGTGTCGATGTCGGTGGAGGCATCGACCACCAGCGGCTCCTTGTCCATGAAGGCGATGCAGCTCTTCTTGCCGTACAGCTCCATGCGAAAGGGCTTGCTGAACTGGGACAGGAAGATGCTGCGGTTGATCAGGCCGATGGGGCGGTTGCCCTCCACCACGGGCAGGCTGATCAGGTCCCGGTGGCGCGTGAAGACCTCGAGCACCTTCTCGTTGGTCTCGTCGGCGGTCATGCAGGGAACGGGGGTACACAGGTCCGCAGCGCTGGGTGGGCGGAAACGTGGCCTGGAATCGCTCAGGTAGGCGCGGGACTCATCCATGGAAGGCACATCGCAAAATTGTTAAGGAATGTTACGTTTTCCTTGTTGCAGTTTTGTGACGCGCACGGCCCTGGTTGGTATGCACCGCTCTTGCGCATAACCATGCGCCAAAAGCTTCGTTGTGGCGTGGCAGGGCGGTTCCTAGCATGGGGCTTCCACCCATGCAAGCACTGAGGAGAGACGCCGTGAACGCTGTCACCGAAGCCAGCCACCTGAGCACCGTGGCCCAAGACCTGGAGCAGGACCGGCAACAGCCGCTGCAGATCCAGCCCCTGTCCGGCCGCATAGGCGCCGTGGTCCACGGCGCCAGGCTGTCGGGCGAGCTGGCGGCCGAACAGTTCACGCAGATCCATGCGGCCCTGCTGCGCCACCGCGTGCTGTTCTTCCGGGGCCAGCACCATCTGACGGATGCATCGCACCAGGCCTTCGGGCGGCTGTTCGGCGAGATCGAATCGCACCCCACCGTGCCTGCCCCGGACGGCACGGCCTTTCTGGAGCTCAATTCCCAGCATGGCGGCCGCGCCGATTCCTGGCATACCGACGTCACCTTCAAGGCGGCCTTTCCCAAGGTCTGCGTGCTGCGCGCCGTCACGCTGCCCGGCCATGGCGGCGACACCGTCTGGGCCAATACCGTGGCCGCCTATGAGGGCCTGCCCGAGCCGCTCAGGCAACTGGCCGAGCAGCTGTGGGCCGTGCATGGCAACGACTACGACTATGCCGAGAACTTCCGCCAGAACGCCGCCAGCCAGACCGAGACCGCAGGCCGCGCCAGCTACCGCAAGGTGTTCACGCGCAAGACCATCGAGTCGGAGCAGCCGCTGGTGCATGTGCACCCCGAGACCGGAGAGAAGGCGCTGCTGCTGGGCCACTTCGCCAAGCGCATCAAGGGCCTGCGCGCCAATGAATCGACGGCGCTGCTGCAGCTGTTCAACGAACGCATCATCCGGCTGGAGAACACCGTGCGCTGGCAGTGGGCGCAGGGCGACGTGGCCATCTGGGACAACCGCGCCACGCAGCACTACGCCATCAACGACTACGGCGATGCCCACCGCGTGGTGCGCCGCGTCACCGTGACCGGCACCGTGGCCACCAGCGTGGACGGCCGCCACAGCGTGGACATCACGGTGCCCGAGCCGCTGGCGGCCTGACTGCCCGTGCTATCGGGCAGCGCGCTGCCTGACCGCGTCTTCGTGCAGCGACTCGCTGAGCTGGTCCACGACGATGGACCACGACGCATCGGCCTTGAGCTGCTCGGCCAGGAACTGGCGCTGCGCATCGCTCCAGTAGGGCGCATCCACCACATCCACATCGGCGGCCAGCTGGTGCGCGCGGATGAAATCGGCAATGGCCTGGTCACTGGCATCCAGGCCCAGCTGCAGGAAGAGATTGGACATGCGTACGACGGAGTTGTTCATGAAGGCGTGTGGATGTGTGTGGGTTGAGAGGGCGCTATCTTCCCCGATTTGACCGGCCCTGCGGACCGGTTGCGGTCATTCGTTGCGCGGGTAGGTGCAGGCTGACAGCCTGCCGCGCTCCGGGCCAGCGTGCGCGCGGCGACCGCCCCACTAGCATGGGGCCATGAGCATTCCCGTCCCTGATCCCGCATGGCCGCCGACCTGATCGTGGCCCGCCCCGAAGGCCTGTACTGCGCGGCCGGCGACTTCTACATCGACCCCTGGCGGCCCGTGGACCGGGCCGTGATCACGCATGGCCACTCCGACCACGCGCGCGCCGGCCACGCCCATTACCTGGCCCATGACGACAGCGAGGGCGTGCTGCGCGCACGGCTGGGGGCGGACATCACGCTGCAGACCCTGCCGTATGGCGAAGCCATCGATCACCACGGCGTGCGCATCTCCCTGCACCCGGCCGGCCATGTGCTCGGATCGGCCCAGGTGCGGCTGGAGCATGGCGGCCAGGTCTGGGTGGCCTCGGGCGACTACAAGACCGAGGCCGACGGCACCTGCACCCCCTTCGAGCCCGTGCGCTGCGACACCTTCATCACCGAATCCACCTTCGGCCTGCCCATCTACCGCTGGCCCCGCCAGCCCGAGCTCATGGCCGACATCAACGCCTGGTGGCAAGCCAATGCGGCCCAAGGCCGGCCCTCGGTGCTGCTGTGCTATGCCTTCGGCAAGGCCCAGCGCATCCTGCATGGGGTGGACCGCCGCATCGGCCCCATCGTCGTGCATGGCGCGGTGGAGCCGCTCAATGCCGTGTACCGCGCCGCGGGCGTGGACCTGCCGCCCACGCTGCGCGTGACCGACCCCGGCGTGGATGCACAACGGCTCAAGACCGCCCTGGTGCTGGCGCCGCCTTCGGCGCAGGGCACGCCGTGGATGCGCCGGTTTCCCGGCCATGCCGATGCCTTTGCCAGCGGCTGGATGCAGCTGCGCGGCACGCGCCGGCGCCGTGGCGTGGACCGGGGCTTTGTCATGTCCGACCATGCCGACTGGCCCGGCCTGCAGTACGCCATAGGCGCCACGGGCGCCGAGCGTGTCTTCGTCACGCATGGCAGCGTGGCGGTGCTGGTGCGCTGGCTGCGCGAGCAGGGCCTGGATGCGCAAGCCTTCCAGACCGAATACGGCGATGAGGACGAGGCTGCCGCAGCCCAGGCTGCACCGGATGAGACGCCCGCGCCATGAAGGATTTCGCCGCCCTCTACCGCGCGCTGGACGCCAGCACCGCCAGCCGCGACAAGCAGGCCGCGCTGCAGGCCTATCTGCGCGCCACCGCGCCTGCCGATGCGGCCTGGGCCGTCTATTTCCTGGCCGGTGGCAAGCCACGCCAGCTGGTGCCCACCAAGGTCTTGAAGGAGCTGGCGCGCGAGGCTGCCGGCCTGCCCGAATGGCTGTTCGACGAAAGCTACGAGGCCGTGGGCGACCTGGCCGAAACCATTGCGCTGCTGCTGCCGCCACCCGGTGACGCGCACGACCTGGGCCTGGCCGCCTGGGTCACGGACCACCTGCTGCCGCTGCGCGGCATGGCGCCCGAGGCGCTGGCGGACACGCTGCGCGCGCAGTGGGCGCGGCTGGCGGCCGATGAGCGGCTGGTCTACTTCAAGCTGATCACTGGTGCCTTCCGGGTCGGCGTGTCGCGGCTGCAGGTCACGCAGGCGCTGGCGGCCGTCAGCGAGGTGGATGCCAAGCGCATCGCCCAGCGGCTCATGGGCTACACCCACATCGGCGCGCGGCCCGGGGCGGCCGACTACCTGCGGCTGGTGGCGGGGGAGGAAGAGGGCGATGACGCGCATTCGGGCGAAGCCCGGGGCCACCCCTATCCCTTCTTCCTGGCCCATCCGCTGCAGTTGCCGCTGGAGCAGTTCGACGCCGTGCTCGGCCCGCCGTCCCAATGGGTGGTGGAGTGGAAATGGGACGGCATACGCGCCCAGATCGTGCGGCGCGGCAGCGGTGACGCGCTGGGCACCTGGATCTGGTCGCGCGGCGAGGAACTGGTGAGCGAGCGCTTCCCCGAGCTGCAGGCCATGGGCGATGCCTTGCCTGCGGGCACCGTGATCGACGGCGAGATCGTCGTCTGGGCCGCGCAGCAGGGCGAGGCGCCCGCCCATGTGCGCCCCTTTGCCGACCTGCAAAAGCGCATAGGCCGCAAGACCCTGGGCCCCAAGCTGCTGCGCGAGCTGCCCGTGGTGCTGCTGGCCTATGACTTGCTGGAGGAGGGCGGCCAGGACCTGCGCGCGCTGCCCCAGCATGAACGGCGCGCAAGGCTGGAGCGGCTGGTGGCCTTGGTGGCGCATCCGGCGCTGCTGCCCAGTCCGGTCCTTGCGGGCGATAGCTGGCAGGCCCTGGCCGAACTGCGCGAGCAGGCCCGTTCCCTGGGCGTGGAGGGCATGATGCTCAAGGCCCGCGATGCCGCCTACGGCGTGGGCCGCACCAAGGACAGCGGCGTGTGGTGGAAGTGGAAGATCGATCCGCTGAGCGTGGACGCCGTGCTCATCTATGCACAGCGCGGCCACGGCCGTCGCGCCAGCCTCTACAGCGACTACACCTTTGCTGTCTGGAACGCGCCGCCCGGCACCGAGGGCCGCGCCCTCGTGCCCTTCGCCAAGGCCTATTCGGGTCTGACCGATGCCGAAATGGCGCGCGTGGACGCCGTCATCCGCAAGACCACGGTGGAGAGCTTCGGCCCCGTGCGCAGCGTGCGGCCCACCCTGGTGTTCGAGCTGGGCTTCGAGGGCATTGCGCGCAGCGCACGCCACAAGAGCGGTATTGCCGTGCGCTTTCCGCGCATGCTGCGCTGGCGCGAGGACAAGCCTGTGCAGGAGGCCGACTCCATCGACACGCTGGCCGCCCTGCTGCCGCATTCCGACCCTTGATCAACCCTTGACCGACCCGCGACCCACCCGTGACCCACCCTTGACGCACCGCGCCATGGCCACCCGTTCCTCCCACCCCCTCGCCACCGCCTGGCTTGCCGCACGGGGCTGGAAGCCCTTTGCCTTCCAGCGCGCCGTGTGGAAGGCGCTGGCCCAGGGCCACAGCGGCCTGCTGCACGCCACCACAGGCGCAGGCAAGACCTATGCGGTCTGGCTGGGCGCGCTGCAGGCCTTTGCGCAGGCCTCCAAGGCGCCTGCACAGGCCCCTCTCCAGGCCCCTGCCCAGGCCCCACCCAGCAGGAGGAAACCCGCCGCCGCGCCGCTCACCGTGCTGTGGATCACGCCCATGCGCGCCCTGGCGGCCGACACGCTCAAGGCGCTGCAGACGCCCTTGCAGGCGCTGGCCCAGGACCATCCCGCGCTGGCGCGCTGGACCGTGGGCGCACGCACGGGCGATACGGGAAGCGCCGAGCGCAGCGCGCAGTCGCGCCAGCTACCCACCGTGCTGGTCACCACGCCCGAGAGCCTGTCCCTGCTGCTGGCGCGGGCCGATGCGCGCGAGCTGCTGGGCTCCGTGCGCCTGGTGGTGGCCGATGAATGGCACGAGCTGCTGGGCAACAAGCGCGGCGTGCAACTGCAGCTGGCCCTGGCGCGGCTGCGCGGCTGGAGCCCGCAACTGAGCGTCTGGGGCATGTCGGCCACGCTGGGCAATCTGGACGAAGCCATGCAGACCCTGCTGGGCCTGGACGACCATGGCCAGCCGCGGCCCGGCGTGCTGGTCCAGGGCCAGGTGGACAAGCGCCTGGTGGTGGACACCTTGCTGCCCGACCGGCCCGAGCGCTTTTCCTGGGCCGGCCACCTGGGGCTGGCCATGCTGCCGGCCGTGGTGCGCGAGCTGGAGGCCACGGCAGGCTCCACCCTGGTCTTTGTGAATGTGCGCTCGCAGGCGGAGCTCTGGTACAAGGCGCTGCTGGAGGCCCGGCCCGACTGGGCCGGCCTGCTGGCCATACACCATGGCTCTCTGGACCGGGGTGTGCGCGAATGGGTGGAGGCCGGGCTCAAGGCCGGCACGCTCAAGGCCGTGGTCTGCACCAGCAGCCTGGACCTGGGCGTGGACTTCCTGCCCGTGGAGCGCGTGCTGCAGATCGGCTCGGCCAAGGGCATTGCGCGGCTGCTGCAGCGCGCGGGCCGCTCGGGCCATGCGCCGGGCCGGCCCTCGCGCATCACCCTGGTGCCCACGCACAGCCTGGAGCTGGTGGAGGCCGCCGCCGCCCGCGCCGCCGTGCGCGCGCAGCAGGTGGAAATGCGCGCCAGCCCCCGCCAGCCCGTGGACGTGCTGGTGCAGCACCTGGCCACCGTGGCCCTGGGCGGCGGCTTCGTGCCCGATGAGCTGTATGCGGAAGTGCGCCGCACCGTTGCCTACGCCGGGCTGGCGCCTGCGGTCTGGCAGTGGTGCCTGGACTTCGTGCACCGGGGCGGCCCCTCGCTGGCCGCCTATCCCGACTACCAGCGCGTGCGGCCCGACGCGGAGGGCATCTGGCGCATGCCCGACGCGCGGCTGGCGCGCAGGCACCGCGCCAACATCGGCACCATCGTCAGCGACGCCAGCATGAGCGTGCAGATCCTGCATGGCGCGCGGCTGGGCAGCATGGAAGAGAGCTTTCTGTCGCGCCTGTCGCCCGGCGATGCCTTTGTCTTCGCGGGCCAGGTGCTGGAGCTGGTGCGCATCGAGGACATGACCGCCTACGTGCGCCGCGCCGCCAGAACGCGGCCCACCGTGCCGCGCTGGGCGGGCGCGCGCATGCCGCTGTCCACCGTGCTGGCCGACTTCGTGGTGCAGCAATTGGCGCTGGCGGCAGCGGGCGACTACCACTCGCCCGAGCTGCGCTGCGTGCGCTCCCTGCTGGAGGTGCAGCAGCGCTGGTCGGCCCTGCCCACGCCCGGCACGCTGCTGGCCGAAACCCTGCGCACGCGCGAAGGCTGGCATCTCTTCCTCTACCCGTTTGCGGGCCGCCATGCCCATACGGGGCTGGCCAGCCTGCTGGCCTGGCGTGCCGCGCAGGGCGAGATGGGCACCTTCTCCATCGCCGTCAACGACTACGGGCTGGAGCTGCTGAGCGCCACCGAGCGTGACTGGGCCGCCATGCTGCCCGAACTGCTGCGCGCCGAGCCGGTGCAGGCCGTGGCGGCGCCCGGACGTGTCTCTGCCACGGAGGCGGGCGCCATGCGCAATACCGCCAATGCCGACCGCCACTGGGACCAGGCCGCCGAGGATGCCCACCTGGCGGGCGATGACGCCCGCCACGCCCTGCTGCACGAAGTGCTGGCCAGCCTCAACGCCACCGAGATGGCAAGGCGGCGCTTCCGCGAGATCGCCCGCGTCTCGGGCCTGATCTTCCAGAGCCACCCGGGCGAGCGCCGCAGCGCGCGCCAGCTGCAGGCCTCGGCCCAGCTGTTCTTCGAGGTCTTTCGCAAGTACGACGACATGAACCTGCTGCTGCGTCAGGCCGATGAGGAAGTCCTGAGCCAGGAGCTGGACGTGGCCCAGCTGCTGGCCGCGCTGCGCCGCATGCAGGCGCAGCAGCTGGTGGTGAGCGCACTGCGCCGTCCCAGCCCGTTTGCCTTTCCGCTGATGGTGGAGCGCTTTCGCGAAAAGCTCACCAACGAGCACCTGGCCGACCGCATCGCGCGCATGCTGGCCCAGCTGCACGAGGCGGCAGACGCCGGCGGTGCAGCCAGCGAGCCGCGCACGCAGGACCTGGTCCCGCCCGATCCGCCGCTGCGTCCACGGAAAAAACCCAAGGCAGACCAGCCCCCCGCCGTGGACGAGGACACGGCCGCCGTGCGCCGTACGCTGGATTTCTCGCTGCAGGCCACCGATGGCCCCGAGGCCGATGCCGCCAGCCGCCGCCCGCGCCGCGTACGCAAGCCCTCGCGGCCCTTGCCGCTGCTGTAGAACCATTGCACCGCTGATGAAAGGCCACGCACCGTTGCCAAGTCCTGTTTCCCCCGACGCCCTGGCCGGCAGCCTGGGCATCCTTCTGGCGGGCGAGCCCGTCCACCTGCTGGCCCAGCACGCCCTGTGGTGGCCCGCCCAGGGCACGCTGTTCATTGCCGACCTGCACCTGGGCAAGGCCGCCACCTTCCGCGCGCGCGGCATTCCCGTGCCGGCCGGCACCACCCAGGGCAACCTGGACCGGCTGTCGGCGCTGCTGCAGGGCCTGCCGGTGCGCCGGCTGGTCGTTCTGGGCGACTTCCTGCATGCCGCGCAGGCCCGCACGCCGTCCGTGCTGGCCGCCCTGGCCGACTGGCGACGCCGCCACGCGGCGCTGGAAGTGGTCCTGGTGCGTGGCAACCACGACAGCCATGCGGGCGACCCGCCGTCCGCGCTGGGCATCAGCGTGGTGGACGAGCCCTGGCGCCTGGGGCCATTCGCGGGCTGCCATTACCCGCAGGAGGCTCCTGCCTGCCATGTGCTGGCCGGCCATGTTCACCCCGCCGTCGTGCTGCGCGGCCCCGGGCGCGATGCGCTGCGCCTGCCGTGCTTTGCCGTCCATGCCGGCTTCACCCTGCTGCCGGCCTTCGGCCTGTTCACTGGCATGGCCAGCCTGCCGCCCGGTCCTGGCCTCCAGCGCTTTGCCGTAGGCGGCGGGCGGGTCTGGGCCGTTCCCTGTGGAGGGGGCGGGATGTAATCAGGCGTAATTTTCTGACGGATCGTTGTTCCCTACAGTGCGCTTGCGCCCGCACGGCGGGGCAGCAGAAAGCGCCGCAGCGCTTTTTTGATTCATCAGGAGAGATGCATGGGCGTTCAACTCAACTTCGTCAATCAATCGAACGACGCAAACAACTCGCAGATCGTCATCTTCCAGAAAAACGTGGCCAGCGATTTCGAGGAACTGGCCGTGGCATGGCGGGTCATCAAGTACTGCGGCCAGGGCGACAACCACCCGTTCACCTTCCCGCTGGGCCTGCAGGTCGGTGCCAGCGACAGCTATGGCAACCACACGCCTCAGCTGGAGGCGCAGTTCGGCCAGCAGTTCCAGCTGTCCCTGAGCAGCAGCGGCGATCGCCTGGCGCCCGCAGGCTATGGCGCAAGCTCCAACGAAGTGCAGGTGCTCAACTCGCTGCCCCGGGGCGCCATCAATGCCAGTTGTTACAAGGACGGCCGGCTGCTGGCCGTCAAGACCGCGATTGCCCCCCAGCAAAAGGCCGTGTTCGAATTCAAGCCCACCATCTGGATCGGGGTGGTCTCGCAGATCGAACAGGGCCAGGTCATGAACTCGGCCATCCTGGGCGACATCAACACCGAGATCTCCCTGCTGGGCATCTCGCGCGCCGACATCGTGATGCGAGGCGGCGGTGCGGGCGCCGGGTCCACGCCGTTGTCGTTCACGCTGGAGAATGTCGTGATGTGCTGAGGCCTGCCCCGCACCCCCGACTGGGGGGGCAGGCACATCGGATGACGACTCCGTGACAGTTGTCACACCTCTGTCATGGAGGCGGCCAAGAATCCCGCACTTGTCCGGCCCGCGCAGGCCACTCCCCGCAGGTGCCCCACCCATCCATGACTGACGCAGCCTCCCCCCTGGCCCAGGCCAATGAAGACGCAGGCCTGATCTGCGGCTGGCGGTTTTTCTGCGACACGCAGCGGCGTGTGGAGGCCATGACGGCACAGTCGGCCGCGCAGTGGCTGGGCGCAGAGCGTCCGCTCACCGAGCCCGGCCGGCGCGACTTCCTGTGGCTGCACTTCAACCTGGCCAATACCCAGTCCCTGCGCTGGCTGCAGCGCCACGCCGCGCTGCCCGAAGTCTTCTACACCACGCTGCGCGAGGGCCTGGCCTCCACGCGCATCGAGCGCTCCGATGACTCCCTGGTCGCCGTGCTCAACGATGTGAATTTCGAGTTCAACTTCGAGTCGGCCGACATCGCCACGCTGTGGATCTGCCTGGACGAGCGCCTGGTCGTCACCGCGCGCACCCAGCCCCTGCGCTCGGTCGATGCGCTGCGTGCCGGCGTGCGCCAGGGCGACAGCCCCGCCAGCACCGCCGAGCTGCTGGAACACCTGATGCGCACCCAGGCCGACGTGCTGGTCAAGGTGGTGCGCGAGACCACGGCGCGCGTGGACGACATCGAAGACGCCATCATCGCGCAGCGCTACCACCATCCGCGCGCCCACCTGGGCCGGCTGCGCCGGCTGCTGGTGCGCCTGCAGCGCCTGCTGGCGCCCGAGCCGGCCGCGCTGTTCCGCCTGCTGCAGCAGCCCCCCGCCTGGATGGGCGAGGACGACCGCCGCGGCCTGGCCGCCGCCAGCGAGGAGTTCTCGCTCATGCTGCGCGACATGCAGACCCTGCAGGACCGCATCAAGCTGCTGCAGGAAGAAGTGGCCGCCGCCGTGAACGAGGACAACAGCAACAGCCTCTTCGTGCTGACCGTGGTCACCGTGCTGGCCCTGCCCATCAACATCCTGGCCGGCCTGTTCGGCATGAACGTGGGCGGCATACCGCTGGCAGAGCACGAGCACGGCTTCTGGATCGTGGTGTCCATCGTGATCGCCTTCACCGTCATCGCCGCCTGGCTGGCGTTTCGCAAGAAGCGGTACAGGGATTAGGGCTCAGGCCGCCACAGCCCTTGCCCTCGCCCCGAACGCCATCGCCCGCAACTTGCCCAGCAGCGGCCACACCAGCATCAGCAAGGCCAGCGTGGTGATGGTGCCCGACAGGCCGTTGTGCCAGAAGATGCCCAGCGCGCCCTGGCTGGAGAGCATGCTCTGGCGGAAGGCGTCTTCCATGCGGTCGCCGAGCACGATGGCCAGCACCATGGGCGCCAGCGGATAGTCGAGCTTCTTGAACACGTAGCCGACCACGCCGAAGACCAGCATGAGCCAGATGTCCGTGGCATTGCCGTGCACGGTGAAGGCGCCGATGGCGCAGACCATGAGGATCATGGGCGCGACGATGGAAAACGGCACGCGCAGGATGGCGGCGAACAGCGGCACGGTGGCCATGACGATGACCAGGCCGGCGATGTTGCCCAGGTACATGCTGGCGATCAGGCCCCAGACGAAGTCCTTTTGCTCGGTGAACAGCAGCGGGCCGGGCTGCAAGCCCCAGATCATCAGCCCGCCCAGCAGCACGGCCGCCGTGGCCGAGCCCGGAATGCCCAGGGCCAGCATGGGCAGCAGGGCCGAGGTGCCGGCCGCGTGGGCGGCGGTCTCGGGGGCGAGCACGCCTTCGGGGGTGCCCTTGCCGAAGCTGTCGGGGTCGCGCGAGAACTTCTTGGCCAGCCCGTAGCCCATGAAGCTGGCCGCCACGGCGCCGCCGGGCGTCACGCCCATCCAGCAGCCCACCAGGGCCGAGCGCAGCATGGTCAGCCAGTAGCGCGGCAGCTGGGCCCAGGTCCTGAACACCACCTTGAGGTCGATGGAGGCCTTCTTGCCCTTGAAGGCCAGGCCTTCCTCGATGGTCATCAGGATCTCGCTGATGCCGAACAGGCCGATCACCACCACCAGGAAATCAAAGCCGCGCAGCAACTCCGTTGAGCCGAAGGTCATGCGCAGGTCGCCCGAGATGGTGTCCATGCCCACGGCCGCCAGCAGCAGGCCCACGGCCATGGCGGCCACGATCTTTGCCTTGGGCTCCTTGCCCATGCCGATGAAGGAGCAGAACGTCAGGAAGAAGACCGCAAAGAACTCCGGCGGCCCGAACTGCAGCGCGAACGAGGCCACGACCGGCGCCAGGAAGGTGATCAGCATCACGCCCGAGATGGCGCCGATGAACGAGCCCGTGAAGGCCGTGGTCAGCGCGGCCCCGGCGTGGCCCTGCTGGGCCATGGGATAGCCGTCGAAGGTGGTGGCCACCGACCAGGCCTCGCCCGGGATGTTGAACAGCACCGAGGTGATGGCGCCGCCGAACAGCGCCCCCCAGTAGATGCAAGACAGCAGGATGATGGCCGAGGTGGGCGACATGCCGAAGGTCAGCGGCAGCAGGATGGCCACGCCGTTGGGGCCGCCCAGGCCCGGCAGCACGCCGACCACGATGCCCAGCAGGATGCCCGTGAGCATCAGCCCCGTGTTCTGCCAGGTGGTGACGGCCGCGAAGCCGTGCGCGAGGTATTGGAGTTCGTCCATGGTGTTGCTCCGTGGCGGCGACAGGGGTCAATAGCCGAGCCAGGCTTCAAGCGGACCCTTGGGCAGGGGCACCTTGAACTGGATCTCGAAGACGTAGAACAGCAGCACGCTGGTGAAGCCCGACAGCGCCACGGCCTTCCACCAGGGATAGCGGCCCGCAAACACCATGAAGCCCGTGATGAACAGCACCGAGGCCGCGTAGATGCCCAGCGGCGCGATCACGGCGATGTAGGCCGTCAGCGGCAGCAGCACCTGGGCCACGCGCCTGAGCTGCAGCCAGCTGGCGAACTGCTCCTGGCTGCGGCTGCGCAGCGCCTGCACGAAGACGGCGATGGCGCAGATGCCCAGCACGGCGCCCACGCGCAGCGGGAAGTAGCCGGCCTGCGGGCCGGTGTCGCTCCAGCCCGCGCCAATGCGCTGGTTGTCCCAGACCACGAGCACGGCCAGCGCCAGCAGCACGGCGGCCACGCCGTACTCCACATGGCGGCGGGACAGGCCGGGGGCCTGGGCTTCGGTGGCGGGGATGGATTCGGTGGCCGCGCTGGAGGGCTGGGCCGGGGCTGCTGCTGCTGCCGCTGCATTGGAGGAGGGCGGGGCAAGGTGGATGGCGGTGTCCATGGCGCGGCTCCTCACTTGGCGGCGGCGGCCACGCTGGCCGACAGGAAACCGGCCTTCTTCATGATGTCGAGGTGGCGCGTCTCGTCCTTGGCCAGGAAGTCCACGAAGGCCTGCCCCGTCATGTACTCGGGCTTGAGCGCGTTTTTCTCCAGGTACTCCTTCCACTCGGGCGTGGCCACCACCTTTTGCATCACGCCTGCATAGAACTGCGCCTGCTCGGGCGTGGTGCCGGGCGGCAGGAAGAAGCCGCGCAGCATAGTGTATTGCACGTCCAGGCCCTGCTCCCTGCAGGTGGGGATGTCCGACAGCGCCTGGCTGCCCGTGACCTTGGCCGTGTACTCGATGCGCTGCGTGTCGAACACGCACAGCGCCCGCACCTGGCCCGCGCGCCACTGCGCCATGGACTCGCTGGGGTTGTTGACGTTGGAGTCGATGTGCTTGCCCACCAGCTGGGTGCTGGCCTCGCCGCCGCCCTTGTAGGGGATGTAGGTGAACTTCACGCCGGCGGCCTGTTCCATGTTGGCCGTGATGATCTGGTCCTCGCGCTTGGAACTGGTGCCGCCCATCTTGAACTTGCCGCCGGCCTGCCGCGCGGCGGCCAGGTAGTCGGCGGGCGTCTGGTAGCCGGTCTCGGCATTGACCCAGAGCACGAACTGGTCCTGGGCAATCATGGCCACGGGATTCAGGTCGCGCCACTGGAAGGGCAGGGCCGTGGCCATGGGCAGGGTGAAGATGGCCGTGGATGCCACCAGCAGCTTGTGCGGGTCGCGCGCCGAGGCCTTGACGTCCAGAATGCCCTCGGCGCCGGAGGCGCCGGCCTTGTTGAGGATGACCACGGGCTGCTCGATCAGCTTGTGTTTGGTGACGATGGCCTGGATCACGCGTGCCATCTGGTCCGAGGCGCCGCCGGCCGAGAACGGCACGACGAGTTCGACGGACTTGGCGGGCTTCCACTGCGCCCAGGCGGCAGGGGCGGCGAGGGTGATGGCGGCGGTGGCGGCGAGGGTGGCGACGGCAGTTGCCGCCAGGCGGTTGCGGGGCGATGTCATGTCTCTTGTCTCCTGTTATTTCCTGGTATTGGTGCAATCCACGATCAAGGGGGCGAGCCATGTGCTCCGGCTCTGCCAAGGGTTTTCGGCGCGGGGCCGATGGGTTCAGGCGGCCTTGCGCAGCGCACCGGCTGCGGCGTGGGCAGCGAAGTAGTCCATGGACGCCTGCACGCCGCTGCCGGCCAGCCGGATGCCGGACAGCTTCAGACCCATCTCCACGCCCGCCACCATGGCCAGCAGCGTGAGGTCGTTGCTGTCGCCCAGGTGGCCCATGCGGAACATGCGGCCCTTGAGCTTGCCCAGGCCCGCGCCCAGCGACAGGTCGAAGCGCGTGTGGATCAGGCGGCGCAGGGCGTCGGCATCCACGCCTTCGGGCGTGATCACGCCGGTGAGCACGGGCGAGTAGACCTGCGGATCGGCGCACTGGATGGGCAGGCCCCAGGCCTGGACGGCGGCGCGCACGCCGGCCGCCCAGCGCTGGTGGCGCGCAAACACCGTGTCCAGCCCTTCGGCCAGCAGCATGTCCAGTGATTCGGACAGGGCGTACAGCAGGTTGGTGTTGGGCGTGTAGGGCCAGTAGCCGGTCTGGTTCATCTCCACGATCTCGTCCCAGGCCCAGAACGACTTGGGCAGCTTCGCGCTTTTGGCGGCCTCCAGCGCGCGTGGCGACAGCGCGTTGAAGCTGATGCCGGGCGGCAGCATCAGGCCCTTTTGCGAGCCGCTGATGGTCACGTCCACGCCCCATTCGTCATGGCGGTAGTCGGCGCTGGCCAGGCCCGAGATGGTGTCCACCAGCAGCAGGGCCGGGTGGCCCGCCGCGTCGATGGCCCGGCGCACGGCGGCGATGTCCGAGGTCACGCCCGTAGAGGTCTCGTTGTGCACCACGCACACGGCGCGGATCCGGCGCTCCGTGTCCTTGCGCAGCCGTGCCTCGATCAGGCCGGCCTGCACGCCATGGCGCCAGCCTGGCGCCTGGGGCAGGTGCTCATCGGAGCCGCCATAGGACAGGAACTCGGTGGACAGGCCCAGGCGCGTGGCCATCTTCTGCCACAGCGAGGCGAAGTGGCCGGTCTCGAACATCAGCACATGGTCGCCAGGGCTGAGCGTGTTGATCAGGGCCGCCTCCCAGGCGCCCGTGCCGGAGGCCGGATAGATCACCACCGGATGCCGGGTCTTGAAGACCTGCTGGATGCCGGCCAGCACCTTGAGGCCGAGCTGGCCGAACTCCGGCCCCCGGTGGTCGATGGTGGGCAGGCTCATGGCCCGCAGGATGCGGTCGGGAACCGGGCTGGGGCCGGGGATCTGGAGGAAGTGGCGGCCCGTGGGATGGTTGTCGAGCGTGAGCATGGTGCGTCCTTTTCAAGGAAATGCCAGGTCGGTCTGCGGGAAAGGGTGCTTGCGAATTTTTGCATTCAAAATTCATAAATGCCTTGGTGATAACCATGAATGCCTTGAGAAATGCTTGCGTAAAAATGAATGCAAAATTCATTCGACCAGGAGAATCCATGGCGGAGATCATCGAGATTTCGCGGCTTGCCCTGCATGACCAGGTGGCGGCTCGGCTGCGCACCTGGCTGGTGGAGGGGCGCATACCGCCCGGTGCCAAGCTCAACGAGCGCGCGCTGTGCGAGCAGTTGCGCGTCTCGCGCACGCCGCTGCGCGAGGCCATCAAGCTGCTGGCCTCCGAAGGGCTGGTGGACCTGGTGCCCAACCGCGGCGCCGTGGCCGTGCGCCTGGGCGAGGCCGATGTGCTGCAGACCTTCGAGGTGCTGGCGGGGCTGGAGGGCATGTCGGGCGAGCTGGCCGCGCAGCGCATCAGCGAGCAGCAACTGGCCGAGGTGCGGGCCCTGCACTTCGAGATGCTGGCCAGCCATGCGCGCCAGGACCTGTCCGGCTACTACCGGCTCAATGCGCTGATCCACTCGGCCATCAACCGCGCCGCCGCCAACCCCGTGCTGGCCGAGACCTATGGCCGCATCAACGCCCGCGTGCAGTCGCTGCGCTTTCGCACCAACCAGGACGCGGCCAAGTGGAAACGCGCCGTCCAGGAACACGAACGCATGCTGGAGGCGCTGCAGGCGCGCGACGCCGCCGCGCTGCGCCAGGTGCTGGTGGCCCACCTGGAGCACAAGCGCGACACCGTCATCGCCCTGCTCAAGGCAGGCCAGATCTACCCACGAACCATGAACGAATGAGAGCCGCCATGCTGATGGAATCCACGCACCGCCTTGCCGCTTCCCCCGACGACACCGTGCCCGCCCCCGGCACCGTGCTGCCGCCCGACGATGTCAGCCAGATGCTGGCGCGCCGCCTGCGCTCGGACACGCGCGGCCAGGTCCTGTTCGACGCCGCCTCGCGCGGGCGCTATGCCACCGATGCCTCCATCTACCAGATCATGCCGGTGGGCGTCTTCGTGCCCACCTGCGAAGAAGACATCGCCACGGCCCTGCAGATCGCCCGCGAGCTGAAGGTGCCCGTGCTGCCGCGCGGCGGCGGCACCAGCCAGTGCGGGCAGACCACGGGCGCGGCCCTGGTGATCGACAACAGCAAGCATTTGCGCAACATCCTCTCGGTGGACCCTGATGCAGGCACGGCCGAGGTCGAGCCCGGCCTGGTGCTGGACCACCTCAACGCCCGGCTCAAGAAGCTCGGCCTGTGGTATCCGGTGGACGTATCGACCAGCGCCCAGGCCACGCTGGGCGGCATGGCGGGCAACAACTCCTGCGGCTCGCGCTCCATTGCCTACGGCAACATGGTGCACAACGTGCGCGGCGCCCGCGCCTGGATGGCCGATGGCGAGCTGCTGGACTTCGGCCCCGTCGCCCAGGCCACGGGCCGCGCGGCGCGCATTGCGCAATTCGTGCACGGGCTGGCGCAACAGCACCGGGCGGAAATCCACGCGCACTGGCCCAAGGTCATGCGCCGCGTGGCGGGCTACAACCTCGACATCTTCGACAACCAGAGCGAGCGGCCCTACACGGCCGACGGCAGCGTCAACCTGGCCCATCTGCTGATAGGCGCCGAGGGCACGCTGGCCTACACGCGCTCGCTCACCCTGCAGCTCAGCGCGCTGCCGCGCGCCAAGGTGCTGGGCGTGGTCAACTTCCCCACCTTCCACGCGGCCATGGACTCGGCCCAGCACATCGTGAAGCTGGGACCCACGGCCGTGGAGCTGGTGGACCGCACCATGATCGAGCTGGGCCTGGCCAACCCGGCCTTCAAGCCCACCATAGAAACCGCCCTCATCGGCCGCCCGGCTGCCATCTTGCTGGTGGAATTCGCCGGCGACGACCGTGCCGCGCTGCTGGCGCGGCTGCGCCAGCTGGTGGAGCTGATGGGCGAGCTGGGCCTGCCCGGCAGCGTGGTGGAAATGCCCGAGGAAGCGGCCCAGAAAAACCTCTGGGAAGTGCGCAAGGCGGGGCTGAACATCATGATGAGCCTCAAGGGCGATGGCAAGCCCGTGAGCTTCATCGAGGACTGCGCCGTGCCGCTGCAGCACCTGGCCGAGTACACCGACGCGCTCACCGAAGTGTTCGCGCGCCATGGCAGCCGGGGCACCTGGTACGCCCATGCCTCCGTGGGCACGCTGCATGTGCGGCCCATCCTGGACATGCGCACCGACGGCGCGGCGCGCATGCGCGCCATTGCCGAGGAAGCTGCCGAACTGGTGCGCAAATACAAGGGCGCCTTCAGCGGCGAGCACGGCGACGGGCTGTGCCGCGGCGAGTGGATTGCCTGGCAGTTCGGGCCCGCCATCACCGAGGCCCTGCGCGCCATCAAGCAGCATTTCGATCCGGACAGCCTCTTCAACCCCGGCAAGATCATCGATACGCCGAAGATGGACGATGGCCGGCTGTTCCGCTTCGCGCCCGCCGATACGCCCCGGCCTTACCGGCGCGTTCCCATCACGCCCGTGCTCGACTGGTCGGCCTGGAACGTGCAGGCCGACCCGGTCACCGAAATCACCACGGCACCCGGCACGGGCGGCGACGTCACCGGCGGCTTTGCCAAGGCCGTGGAGATGTGCAACAACAACGGCCACTGCCGCAAGTTCGACGCCGGCACCATGTGCCCCAGCTACCGCGTCACGCGCGACGAGCAGCACCTGACGCGCGGCCGCGCCAACACCCTGCGCCTGGCCATCTCGGGCCAGCTGGGGCCGGATGCCTTCACCAGCGAGGCCCTGCACGACACCATGGACCTGTGCGTGGGCTGCAAGGGCTGCAGGCGCGACTGCCCCACGGGCGTGGACATGGCCCGCATGAAGGTGGAATTCCTGGCCCACTACAAGGCCCGCCATGGCCACACGCTCAAGGACCGGCTGGTCGCCCATCTGCCGCGCTACGCCGCCACGGCCAGCCGCATGCCCTGGCTGCTGAACCTGCGCAACCGCCTGCCCGTGCTGCGCCAACTGGGCGAAAAACTGCTGGGCCTGTCCGCCAGGCGCTCGCTGCCGGCCTGGCGCAGCGACACCTTCTGGCGCGCGCCCGAAGCACATACCTTTCTTGACCGCGACCAGGCCCTGGCCCGCGCGGCGGCCGGCGAGCGCGTGGCCGTGCTCTTCGTGGACACCTTCAACGGCACCTTCGAGAGCGAAAACGCCCTGGCCGCCGCGCGCGTGCTGCAGGCGGCCGGCTATGCGCTGCACACCGCCAGCAAGTCCGCCAAAGAGGGGGGCGGCCACCACTGCTGCGGCCGCACCTACCTGGCCACCGGCATGGTCGAGCAGGCCAAGGCCAGCGCCGGTGCGCTGATCAACGCCCTGGCGCCCCTGGCCCGGGCCGGCATCCCCATCGTCGGCCTGGAGCCCTCCTGCCTGCTGACCCTGCGCGACGAAGCCCTGGTCATGGGCCTTGGCGAGCCTGCACAGGCCGTTGCCGCCCAGGCCCTGCTGTTCGAGGAATTCATTGCCCGTGAAGTGAAGGCCGGCCGCTTCGCGCTGCCGCTGCGCGCCGCCGAGGCGCCCATCCTCGTGCACGGCCATTGCCACCAGAAGGCCTTCGGCGCCGTCAGCCCCATCCTCGACGTGCTGCGGCTGATTCCCGGCGCCCAGCCCGAGCTCATCGAAAGCTCCTGCTGCGGCATGGCCGGCAGCTTCGGCTACGAGGCCAGCCACCACCAGGTCTCCATGGACATGGCCGAGGCGGCCCTGCTGCCGGCCATCCGCCAGCGCCCCGAGGCCATCGTCGTGGCCGACGGCACCAGCTGCCGCCACCAGATCGCCGACGGCGCGGCGCGCGAAGCCGTGCATGTGGCGCGGCTGCTGGAAAGCCTGCTGGACGCCCGCTGACCGCCATCCTCCCTACCGCACAAGACAAGGCACTCCCATGAAGCACAAGCCCTGCCTGGACCTCCAGGACATCAAGACCATCGCCCAGGCCGCCGAGGCGCATGCCACGGCGCGCGGCTGGGCCGTCAGCATCGCCATCGCCGATGACGGCGGCCACCTGCTGTGGCTGCAGCGCCTGGACGGCGCGGCACCGGCCTCGGCCCACATCGCGCCGGCCAAGGCCCACGCCGCAGCACTGGGCCGCAAGGAAAGTCGGCTCTATGAGGAAATGATCAATGGTGGCCGTACCGCCTACCTGAGCGTGCCCGCGCTGCAAGGCCTGCTGGAAGGCGGCGTGCCCATCACCAGTGAGGGCCACTGCCTGGGCGCCGTGGGCGTCAGCGGGGTGAAGCCGGCCGAGGATGCGGAGGTGGCGCGGGCGGGGATTGCGGCGCTACAAGTTCTAAAGGAGTAAGGGCGCTGGCGGGCGTAGAACGCTTCAATCCAGCGACCAAAAGCCCAATCGGCCCAGGCTGCCGGCCAAGCCTATCCGAGAGATCCTCCAACTGTTCAATGTCGAGATATGAAGTTCTTGCGCATCAGTGAAGGCATTCATGGCGTTGAGCAATTCCGTCATGTTGCCCACGCCGGCACGGTACCGGCCTCGAACGACTTCAAGCGCCTGTCGCGACTGGTCTTCGATTTCACTGGCACGTTGAAGGCTTTCGGTCTCGGTCTTCAGCGTTTGGTAGTTAAGCCATACGTCGCGTGAAATCCGTTGAAGTGTGTCTTCCATGGCTGCTGTGCTTTCAGCTGCACGGGCTTGCGCATCGCGTATGCGGTATTCGCGCTCCATCCCGTCAAACAGCGGGATGTTCAGCAGAAGGCCCAGGCTGCTATCCGACTGACGGAAGTCAGAGCCCAAGGCTGGCGGTTGCATGCTGCGCGAACGGTTGATGCTCGCTGTCAGCGCGACATTGGGCCGACCATAAGCTCGGCTTTCTTGCACAGCCGACTGCGCGGCACTCAGTCTGGCCTGTGCGGCCCTCAGGGTGGGGTGCGTCTGCTGGGCGATTGCCAGTAGTTCGTCCAGTGCAACAACGAAACTCAAGTCTGGCTGAGGAGCAGAAAGGGTCTCGACGCGCAGCGGAAGATCTGCAGATTGCCCCATCAACAAGGCCATATCGCCGAGTACCTGTTCAAGCGAACCCTGGATACGCGTCACTCTGAGGCTGGCTCGAGATAGTGCCGTCTTCGCCTGCAGCATGTCGGACAAGGCTGCTGCCCCCACCTGGTACTTGGCGTTTGCCGCCTGGTGGTTTTCATCCGCCAGATCCAGAACCTGCCGCGCCGCTTGCAGGCGTTCTTGGAGCGACTGCGCCTGATAGTACAACTGCACCGAGCGCAGGAATGCTTGCTGTACAGCAGCCTGCCCGGAGGCATTTGCGGCGCGCAACAGCTGTCGTGCAGTCTCCAGCGCTGCTTCGCGGGCTCCGAAATCCAGCACCACCCAATGGAGGTTGACGGCGCCGGTGTAGGTTTGCCTGCTGCCGCCCGAGCCACCGCTTGCGCGCTGGATCTCGCTGTGTGCCTGTCTGGCGTCTAGTTGTGCGTTCAGCCTTGGCAAGTAAGCCGACTGTTTGAGTCCGACCTGGGCTGCTTGCGCGCGGGTTTGAGCCCATGCCAGACGCACGTTGGGATCATTGCAAAGCATGCGTTCCACGGCCTCGGCGACAGGCAAAGGGTCGGGCATCGCAGCAAAGATGCAGGGTGTTGGCGATCCAGGCCGTGCGATGGCTGTTAGGGGCTGAACAACCCTCTCCTCAGCCTGAAAGATGTCCGTCGATGCCAGAGTGCACATCGGTACCACGCTCAGTAGCGCGGCCAGGCAGCCAGCTATACAGAGCAGCAAGCATCGCCATGGGCAGTTGCAGAGCAAGACGGGAGGTCGGCTCATGGAACGGCTGCCTCCACGGCAATGGCGCTTGCATGCAATCGTGTGATGTCAATCACGCGCTCAGCCATGGCAATCGTGTCAGGACGATGTGCAATCGTGATACGTGTCACAGGCAGTCGGCCAATGGATTCGTTGACCTGCTGTTCGCGCTCCACATCCAGGTGGCTGGTGGCTTCGTCCAGAACCAGCACACAGGGTTCACGGTACAAGGCCCTGGCCAGCAGAAGGCGTTGCTTTTGGCCTCCGGACAAGGTGTTGCCCATGTCCCCATTGAGCGTGTCGTAACCCATCGGCATGGCAAGAATATCGTCATGGATGAAAGCTGCCCGTGCTGCAGCTTGGACCCGCCCCATGTCGATCACGCCATCCAGTCCCGCAATATTTTCCTTGAGGCTTGCAGAGAACAACTGATCGTCCTGCATCACGACGCCAATGCGCCGCCTCCAGTTCGACAAGCCAAGGTAGCTCAGCGGCTGCCCATCTACCCGAACGGTTCCCGAGGTCGGCTCCAGCAAGCCCAAGATGATCTTGGCCAGTGTCGTCTTGCCGCATCCGGTCGGGCCAACGATGGCTACATGTTCCCCTGCATGCAGCTTCAGGTCGATATCCTTCAACACCCATGGACCGCCTTCGGCGTACCGGAAGCTCACCTTGTCCAGATGGATTTCAGGCGGTGCCCAGCCTCTGGAGTCGAACTGCTCAGGTAAGGTGCCTGCGGTCTTTTCAGGCTCGGTCAGCACGATGTCGGACAGCCTCTCCACATGCAGCCGCAGCATGCGCATCGACATCATGTTGTCGATGAACCGCTGCATCCTGGAGGAAAACTCATTTTTGTAGGCAATGAAGGCCATCAACATGCCAACCGTCAATGCGCCCTCGATGGTCATGTACGCACCTGCCGCAAGCACGGCCACGGTTTCCAAGCCAAACAGCAGGCTGTAGCTCGACCCGAAGGTCAGCGTCATACGGTTGCTGAGCATGCGCCTGTTGGACGCCTGCACCATGCGGTTGGCCCAGTCGGATGCGCGATGTGCCTCCAAGCCCGCGATCTTGACGCTCTGCATGGCGCGCAGACTTTCCAGAAAATGGCTTTGTGCTGTTGCTTCATGAACCAGCGCTTCGTCGCTGAGCCGATGAAATGCCCCATGTGTGGACAGGCGTATGGCCGCATAGGCCACGATGGTGAACACGGCCACAGCAGCCAGCAGTGGGCTGTAGATCAACATCACGACCCCGGTGATGATGGCAAACAGGGCATCAAGCACGATATCCACCAGCTTGCCCGTCACGGTCTGCTGGATATTGTTGGCAGACTGGAAGCGCGACAGCACGTCACCGGTGTGGCGGACTTCGTACCAATGCATCGGAAGCTTGAACAGGTGCCGCGCGATGCGCGAAGACCATTGGATGCCGAGCTGATACGTAGCAACGATCCCCAGCCAGCCGCGTGTCCACTCCAGCACCGTGCGCACTACAGTCAACAGTACAAAGCCGATGGCGATGACTCCTATGAGATCAAGCTCGCCAGAAACGACGGGGCCGTCCATCAACCACTGCGTGAACAAAGGCAGGATGAGGGCCACCACTTGCAGGGCAGCAGCCAGCAAGAGCAATTGAAGCAGGCTGCGCCTGAGGCCGATGATGGGACCCATCAAATCCCGCCAGCTGATGGGTGGCTTCGGCTTGATCTGCTGAAAGGCCGGTGTCGGCCACATTTCCAAGGCAAAACCTGTGAAATGCTCGCTGGCCTCTTTTAGGGGCAAAGTGCGCAAGCCCTTGGCCGGGTCATGAATGGTGATCTTGCGGCGTGAAACCTTGGTCAGCACCACGAAGTGGGTCAGGTCCCAATGAAGGATGCAGGGCAGGGTCAGCTTGGTCAAGCCCTGAAGATCCATGCGCACCGCCCGGGCACCCAGGCCAAGAACCTCTCCCATGCGTATGAGGTCGCGCAGGCTTGTTCCACGAATCGATACGGCAAAGCGTGTACGCAATTCGTTCATGGAAAATGCATTCTTATGGTGTGCCGCGACGTGGCCTACGCAAGCCATTCCGCATTCACTCAATGTGGTTTGCAGATAGGTGCTCACGGTTTTCCGATTCTTGAGGCCACTGGGAGAACGGAACCGAGAACCCAGTCCTGCACTGCTTTGGTGTCATCAAGATCCTGGTGGTACTTGATCTGCGGAACATAGGGCACATTGTCCTGTCGGCGTCTGCCTACCCATACTTTGAGGGGAACCCATAATTTGAGACCGCTGGGAAGCATCACTGACCCAACGTCGATATAACGGGTATCAGCATTGGTTGTGCTGCCAACATGCAAGGCTCCCGGAACACTCATGACCTCGTCAACAAAATCAAGGCAAGCACTGTTGCAATATGAATCGGTTATCAAAATAAGTTTTCCCTGGAATGGTGGCACCTCTTGACCCGTGTCTTCATCATCTATTGCTGAACCATGAGCTTGCTCTATGAAATTCTCACCGCGCCGGGCGGCCGTGGCCATGGATTCACTCAGTCCATCTAGCCATTTGTATCTTGTGCTCTCCCTGCCTTCAATCTGCAGAGCGGATGTGCTGTGGGCTTTCAAAGTTTCCATGGCCAAGGGTGATACACGCCAATATGCTCTGGCCTCGTTAAGCAGAGGTGTGTTGCTTTTCAACAAGGCTCGCAATAAACGGGACCCAACCGAGGAGTCTCCTCCATTGTTTCCCCGTGTATCAAGTACGACTGCGTCAGCAGAACCTAGCGCTCGCACTTCGTTGAGCAGACTCTCGAATTTGATGAATGCCTCAGCATCCAGCATGAAATTGGAGGCATGTATCCAGTAAACACCTTTTTTTATCTGATGCATACCCTGCTGTGGAGCTGGTTGGCGTCCGATTTTCGTATTATCTGTTTGCTTTTTCCAAAGCAAGGAAATTTCGTGCCTTTCGCCATCGGGTTTCTGGATAATGCAGCTCATGGGCCGCAAAGGATCCCAGAGAGGGTGATGGGATTGCTCCAAGGTCATGTATCTTGAGAGTTTTTCAAGCGTGTTATCCAAATACGTTCGCCTGTCCACAAATGGTGCAACCTTACTGCGCAGAATTTCAGTAATGTCAACTCCATCACAAGATATGATCTCATCACCTATCTGCGGCAAATCCACGGGCCAAACGTTGGCTTTTGATGTGGCAAAGTATCGGCCATTTTTGTAACTCATTACAAATCCTGCCCAATAAAGGTGGCTTGATTGACTTAATACTCTTCCCGCTGTCAAATGTTCATCCATGAATCCGGTTAGATAATAATTAACTGCAGCCCAGGCTTGCTCTTTAGATCTGCTTCGTCCGGCAAGTAAGAGGGATTTTTGATATCCGAACTCCAGCCAGTGATTGAATTCAAGATTTTCTTCGTCCAACTTGGCTGGATGTGTTTCGCTGATGATATCGTGGACTTTCTTGATGTCTCGAATGGCGACTTTATCCCACTCTTCAATGGTTTTATGCATGCTGTTTTTATGAGTCACCATCTCAGATGGATGTGCATGTGCCGATGGATTGAGAATGAATTGCATGATGATTGCGATTAGTGGAAATATTGCTTTAGTCATGCGATTGAGGAAATTTGGGTATGATGTATCTATATTGATAAGGATTTTAGTGAAAATGGTACTCTAGGCTTTACCATTTCTTTATTTACGTCATCCATGAATGCTTTGAGAACTTCAGGATCGTTAAGCCCTTCGGTTAGAACATGGCAGGCATTTGAGACTACTTCCTTTGTCGTCGTGCAAGATCTGAGCGTTTTTCTGAGTTCTTCGTGGTGTTTTATATTTTTTTCTAAAAACCAAGCCACATAATTTAGAACATGGGGTGGGTATATTCCAATTGCGACATGAAGGGTTTCTCCGATAGGTAGCACCTCATGCCACCAGCCTCTTGGGACGTAGAGCAAATCACCAGCTTCTAGAACACCGTCAAAAATGGGGTCCGTGGGACAAGTGGAATCGAAAGATTTGGAGGTTTGCCCAGGTAGAGGCGATTTATACGTTGGGGCATAAACACGCCAATGCTTCTTGCCAATCAATTGAATGGCCATGACGTCATGTGTGTCCCAATGCGAGCCAAAGCTTCCTTCTCCCGAGAAGGCGAGATATGCATTTGCGGTGGTTTCTGCATTGGTGAAGCTGGCTACCTCCTCGCACAGCCTGCGCACCAATTCCTGCCTGTTGTCTATGCGATTAAGTATGGCGGTCGCTCCTGTTTTAAGTAAGGATTGCACTGCGTGCGTGTCTAGTCGTTGCATTGTGCGACTGCCTGCTTTGAATTCTTCTATGTACATCTCTGATGGAATAATTCCATTTTTGTGCAGGTGCATAAAGGGCGGGGTGATATCGCTATAGTAGAGTGCTGAATCCATATCAGACCAACTGAAAAGCATTGGTTCCACTGCACCGCGCACCAGATGGATGTTGCGATCTGCAATGCCTTCATTGAAGGCCTCTTTGGTGAGGTCAAAATTGATGAGATTTTTCATGAGATCCGGATGATTGGAATGGTTTTCGAGGTTTTGGCTTGAGTAATGGCTATTGCGGGACAACTCAGTGCTTTAAAATCACCTGTCGCATAGCCTTGCATCCAGTCTCCCATCAAGGAGTGATCAAGATTGATTTTTCCCTCGGGAGTGAGGTTCCCCACTGTGTTCCGCTTGTCAGAAAGTAGTACCGTGCATTTTTGTACCCTCCCATCTGCACGTATCACCAGAGAATTGGGCCTGCTGGCGTAACATATTTGAGGATTGTTATTTAGAGATTTTTCTCGCTCTGAGTTGTCCATACGTAGCAAATGTTCGAGGTCATTCTTGAGAGATCGCCGATCCTGGTCATTGAGCGAGCGTATTTTTTTGCTGTGGGGCCCACCAAGATTTTCTATTGGTTTGAGAAAGACGGAAAATCTGCTGTCATGTAAGAATTCACTACGGAGCATTTTTACCAAATCTTTCAATGACTCATGGTTATCCACTGAAAGATGAATGCGTAGAAGAACAGAAAAAGATAATTCACTGTCACGAATAGCCTTCAGATTTTTAAGAATACGATCAAAGGTGCCGCCTCCAGACGCCAGTCTTCTTGTGACATTGTGAACAGGGCCGAGCCCATCCAGAGATATTTGATAGCTGCATTGGCTAAGTTCGTGCAAGCGCCTGACGGTTGTCATGTCCATCAAATATCCATTTGTTGTTATGGACCCTCTGAAAATGACTTTGTGTTTTATACATAATTTCTGTGCGAAATCACTGATCTCGTACATGATGGATTTTGCTGCCAAAGGCTCTCCTCCAAACCATTGAAGGTTTAATTGTGTTAGAGTGCTGATTCTGTTGTTCAAGAAGTTTTTTATGGAATCAATCGTTTTTTTACTCATTCTTCCAATCGAGAAGTCTTCGTAGCAATAGGTGCAGCGAAAATTGCATTGCTCCGTGGGAAGAAGGGTAAGTTCCAAATATTTTGGATCCACAGAGGCGATCAATTGATTGTGAATTTCATTTTTCAAAATAATCCTCTTAATTTTTATCAATTTTCTCTTAATATGAAAGCCGAGTTTATTTCGGCTTTTTTGAAGAATTTATTTAGATATTGAAGTCATTGTCCTCTCCGCAAATGGAGTTTTGCCTGTTTTGTGGGCAGATGGCGTTAGGGCAGATGATGTTAAGACTTTGTAGTGCTCCTCCATTGATGAAGTCAAGCTCATCATCTGTCAAAACTTCTGTAACCGCGTATATTCCAAATTCATCAAATTTCAGAGCGTCGATTGCTAACGTGACAGGGTTTTTGTTTACCATTGTTCTTCCTTTGGCAAGTGTTGTGGCAAATACATCCTGCTGATCGAAATACAGGCAAGAAGTAGTCTATTCATAGATGTCGATTGGCGTTACCTCTGATGGGTGCCAGTATCCAATCGATCAAGCGACGTTTGTCCTGCTGGATGTCTGCTTCGAGTGCAATTCCGGGAAATAGCGTTGTCTGCTTTCCGTTCTTGGTAATGATTTGGCTCTTGATTTTTACAGTGACACGGTACATTCCCTCCTGTTTGATTGTGGTTGACAGAATGGCAAAATCCTCGGGTCTTAATGGGCTATTGGAGACTTCCAAGACTATTCCCTCGTGCATGCCGTAGGTTTGATAAGGATAGGGCTCGTACCTCAATCGGACTGACTGCCCGGACTGGACGAAACCCAGTGCTTTGGAGGGGGCGAAAAGATGCGCCATCAGGGGAGCATTCTCAGGAACGATGACAGCCAATGCCTGGGAAGATACTGACTGACCACGATTGGCATTGATGGCCGTCACGCGGCCTGAGATGGGCGCTGTAATCGCAAAGCCATCGCGAGACGCGATTTCCGTGGTTTCAAGTTCCAGGCTTGCGAGATCACGATCAATCTCAGCAAGTTGCCCAGCCACCTTGATGGGAGCCTGATGAATTTCACTCAAGAGATTTGCGGAGCTTCTGGTTAACTGCGAACGGCTGCGTTGAGCGCCCAGCAGTTGTGTTTCAAGTGAAGATAGTTGTTCTTCCTTGTTTTGAAGCTCCAAGTGTGAAATGTATTTTTTTTCTGCCAGCTCTCGATGATTCGCGACTATTTTCGAGAGAGCCTGGATCCGCCGAGCATAAAGGTCCAGCTCTTGCTGATTGCGCTGAAGTTCCTCGTTGATATTGTCGTGCTGCCTGCGCAAACCTGCTTCATTGGTCATGCCCAGTTGCTGTGTCGTCGTTCTGAGTCGCTTCAGGCTTTCTTGACGCTGTGCCAGCGAGGCAAGGCGTAAATCCGAGATTTTTGTGGTTTGCTGGTTGCCTGTCTGTGAGCGTTGGTCCGCCATTACAAAAAGGACATCGCCCTGTTTTACCCGCTGGCCTTCCTGGATACGTAGCTCCGACACGATGCCGTTGACAGGCGCCATGACCTTTATCGCGCCATCCGCTGGAACCAGGATGCCACTTACAGTAGCGCGTGGCCTGTAGCTGCCAAGGAAGAGATAAAGCGTGCAGAAAAAAGTAATGGCAAAAGCCAAGCTAACCAGTAGCCAGCTGTGGTTTGAGCGTGCCAGCAGCATTGGGCCATGCTCCTGTCGCTCAAATCGTTGCAGTGCTTCCTTGCGGAAAATGCTTGTGCGTTGTTTCTCATTCATCGTGTTCTCAGTCATTGGCACCGTTAGCGCAATACCTATGGCTGCTGATTAAGCACACGATAAAAATAGAAAATCAATCAGATCATTCTGAATTATTTCGCGAACGAACCGATTTAACAGAAAATTCCTAGGAATAGAACTGGATGAATGAATGCAAAGGGCTTTGGGCCCAGACTCTCACGGGTGCGCTTGTTGACAGGCGCGGCTGTCCTGCTGGGCGTAGCCTTGCCGCAGTGGTGAGGTAAAAGAGCTGGCGAATGCGGTGCCGGGTGGCCGATTTGGCCTTTTGCTTCAGCGCGCCTTGCGCGGCTGCAGGGCCTCGGCGCGCAGCATGGCCAGCACGGCATCGCGCTTGTGGTGCAGGTGGGTGACCAGCAGCTCGCGCAGGGCCGTGGCGTCGCGTGCGCCCAGGGCCTCGATCATGGCCTCGTGCTCCTTGACGGCCTGTTTCCACTTGGCCGTGTCCAGGTTGGTGCGAAAGCGCAGCGACTGCACGCGGTTGTTGATGCGCTGGAAGGTCTCCGTCAGCACGGGGTTCTTGGCGGCGCTGTTCAGGGCCGCGTGGATGGCGGCATTGAGCCGGTAGTAGGCAGACACGTCGGCGCGCGCCACGCTGGCCATCATCTCGTAGTGCAGGGCGCGGATCTCGGCGAATTCCTGGTCGGTGATGCGCTGGGCGGCCAGTTCGCCCGACAGGCCCTCGATGCCGGCCAGCACCTCGAAGGCGTGCATGACATCGGCCTCGCTCAGCTTGACGGCGATGGCGCCGCGGTTGGGCAGCAGGTCGGCCAGGCCTTCGGCGGCCAGCAGCTTGATGGCCTCGCGCAGCGGCGTGCGCGAGACGCCGAGCTGCTCGCACAGCTCGCGCTCGTTGAGCTTGGCGCCCGGGGCGATGCGCCCTTCGATGAGCATGGACCGCAAACGGTCCGCCACCTGCTCGTGCAGCGCCGCCCGCGATATCTCGATGATCTCCGCCATCTAGCGGTCTCCTTGGCTGTTCCTGGCTGGTGGATGCCCCCGCCACAGGCATTGCGCCATGCGGGGCGGCGCCGATGTTAGCCGAGTTTGCACCCCAGGCGGGCCTCCTGCCCGGCGCACGCGCTGTCCCTGCCAAGCACTACAGGCTTTTCAGCAGGGGCCTACGGCCTGCGGGCGTGGCTGCCCGCACCATGGTTCCGATCAGACACACCAACCAGGGACAAACAATGGCCAACGCAGCGATCCGGCTGCAGATCCAGGTGGATCTTGCTTATGACATCCGCGATCCGGCCGGGGCCGATTTCGTGTTCAACATCCATGCGGCCCATACCTCCCACCAGACGGTGGAGAACGAGCGTCTGGTGCTCAGCCAGCCCGTGGAGCCCGACATTGCCACCGAGCCCGCCACCTCCACCCGCTTCATGCGCCTGCATGCCAACCCAGGCCCCCTGCACCTGACCTACAAGGCCACCGTCTGCATCGCGCACCACCGCGAGGATCCGGCGGCGCTGGGCGAGGTTCCGGTGCGCTGCATCCCGCTGGAGGTCCTGCCGTACATCTACCCCAGCCGCTACTGCCAGTCCGACCGGCTGATGCAGCTGGCCTTCCGCAATTTCGGCCAACTGGCGCCCGGCTATTCGCGCGTGCTGGCCATACAGCAGTGGGTGCAGGAGCTGGTGACCTTCGCTTCTGCCACCAGCAACTCGTCCACCTCGGCCGTCGATACCCTGGTGGAGCAGGTGGGCGTGTGCCGCGATTTCACGCACCTGATGATCGCCCTGTGCCGTGCGCTGAACATTCCCGCCCGCATCGCCACCGGCACGGACTACGGCGCCGATCCTGCACTGGGACCGCCCGATTTCCATGCCTACGTGGAAGCCTACCTGGGCGACAGGTGGTATCTGTTCGATGCATCGGGCACGGCCATTCCCATGGGCTTCATGCGCTTTGGCACGGGCCGGGACGCGGCCGACGTGGCCTTTGCCACCATCTTCGGCAACGTGGTGGCCATGGCCCCCATGATCCAGACACAGGCCCTGGAAGACGAGCACAGCCAGCTGCCCCGACTGTGCAGCGAGGCGCTGTCGACCACCGCGCCTTCGCCCGCCGTGCTGTCGGGCTGCGCATCGTTTGGCAGCACGGCGGACCGAAGGAGCTTCAGGCAGCTGCCTGCCTGAGCTGCCTGCGCTGTGAAAGGCGCACGGCGGCGGCTCTCAGAAGCGGTGCGTTCCCGTCACCGCAAAGGTGCGCCGCTGGCCGTAGAAGCAGTCGCCGCGTGCCAGGCACTGCGTGATCTGCACCTTGTCGGTCAGGTTGACCACGTTGAAGGCCAGGCGCCATGGGCCGGCGTCATAGGACACCATGGCGTCCAGCAGGGTGGCCGAAGGCGTGTCCACCAGGCTGGTGCCCGTCCACTGCGAACCTGTATAGCGCACGCCGGCACCCAGGCTCCAGCCGCCGCGCCCTTCGCTGGCAAAGCGGTGGGTTAGCCAGGCCGACGCCGTGTGGCGCGGCACGCTGGTCACGCGCTGGCCCTGGTCGCCGCCATTGCTGCGCGAGATGACGGCGTCGGTGTACGCATAGGCCAGGGTGGCGTCCCAGTGGCGGGCCAGGCTGGCGGTGAGCTCGGCCTCGAAGCCGTTGACCTTGACCTCGCCGATCTGCAGGCTGTTGAGCGGGTTGGCCGGGTCGGTGGTCTTGCGGTTCTTCTCGCGCAGCGTGTAGACGGCGGCAAAGGCCGACAGGCCCTGGCCCGGCGGCTGCCACTTCACGCCGGCTTCCCATTGCTCGCCGCGCTGGGCCTTGTAGGGCGTGCCGTAGACATCCACGCCGCCCAGCGGCTGGAAGGACTCGGAGTAGCCCAGGTAGGGCGCCCAGCCACCGTCCATCTGGTAGGTGGCGCCTGCGCGCTTGGTCCAGGCCTTCTCGTCCACGGCGGAGGCGGGCCGGCCTTCGGTATCGGTCTGCGCGCTGTCGTGGCGCAGGCCCAGGGTGGCGGTCCAGCGGCCCCACTTGATCTGGTCCTGGGCGTAGAAGCCCAATTGCTTTTGCGACACGCCCGGCTGGCGCACCAGCTGCGAGGCCGTGGGCGGCGTGAAGTTGCCGTATACGGGGTTGTAGACGTCAAACGGCGCGGTCAGGCCGCGCCAGGTGGACTGGCTGGTGCTGTTGCGCTGCGCATCCATGCCGGCCAGCACGGTGTGCTCGGCCGTGCCCCAGCGCAGCCGGCCTTCGAGCTGCGTGTCGATCACCAGCATGCGCCCGCCGTTGACCTGCCAGGAGGCATCGCGGTAGACGCTGCGGTTGTCGGGGTTGAAGACCGGGCGCGCAGGGCGGCCCTGGCCCGGGATGGCGGTGAAGCTGGTGTATATGGAGCGGTAGTCCACGTCGCTGATGGTGCGCCGCAGGTTCTGGCGCACGGTCCAGTCCGCGTTCAGACGGTGGCTGAACAGGTAGCCCCAGGATTTGTTCTCTGTGTCGAACGAGTCCCAGCCGGGCTCGCCGATGAAGGTGCTGGTGGGAATCTGGCCGTAGGGGCTGGGCAGGCGAGTGCCCTGCCAGGGGAAGAAGCCGATCAGCGAGCCGCTCTTGTCTTTCTGGTAGAGCGCCTGCAGCGTGAGTGAGGTATCGGCGCTGGGCCGCCAGGTCAGGCTGGGCGCGATGACCAGGCGGTCGTCGTTCACATGGTCCACCTGGGTGCCGCTTTCCCGGCCCACGGCCACCAGGCGGTACAGCCACTGGCCGTCTTCGGTGACGGCGCCGGTCAGGTCGGTGGCGATCTGCTTGCGCCCGTAGCTGCCCATCTGCACCTGAACCTCGCGCAGCGCCTCGGCCTGCGGGCGTTTGCTGGTCAGGTTGAGCACGCCGCCCACGCTGCCCTGGCCGTAGAGCACGGAAGAGGGTCCGCGCAGGAACTCCACGCGCTCCAGCGTGTAGGGGTCGGGGCGGCTGGTGTTGTAGGTGCCGTAGGTGCGCAGCAGCCCGTCCTGGTACTGGCTCACGCTGCCGCCGCGTGCCGAGAAGCTGTCCACCCGGCTGTCGAAATAGTTGGACACCACGCCCGCGCTGTAGGCCGTGGTCTGGCGCAGCGTCTGCACGCCCTGCGCCTCGAACTGGTCGCGCGTGACCACGCTGATGGCCTGGGGCGTCTCGATCAGCGGCGTGTCGGTCTTGGTGGCCGAAATGGCGCGCTTTGCGGTGAAGCCCACCACGGCTCCGGTGGGATTTTCCTTCTCGGCGCCTGCGTTCACGGTGACCGGGGCGAGCGTGGCCTCGGGAACATTTTCAGGCTGGGCCTGGGCGTGGGCTGCGCCGCACAGGGCAAGCAGGGCGGCATGCGCAACTGCCGTGCGCGAAAGTCTTTGGATAGGCATGGTCAATGGTCGAGAGCTGGGAAACCTGTGCCGTGGGGCGTGCTCTGGGTGCGTCGGCGCTGCTGCCGGCCTGGGGCCAGCGGCGCAGCCTGTCGTGGCGGGTGCGAATTCTAGAATGACAATGAGAATGATTGCTTTTTCTTTTCATTTGTATGTAGCATGCAACGCATTGGTATCATTTTGATAGCAACAAAGCATGTCTTGAAGAGATCTGCGAGTCGATGTGCAGGGCGGTGCGATACGCGTGCGGTCTTGCTTGCGGGAAGTCCGCGCAGCGTGTTAGCCCCTTTCACGCCGGGGCGCCAACCGCCCCGGTCTCCTCAGGCCAGGGCGGCCTGCGAGGGGTTGCTTCGGTGTGAAACGGCCTCGGGCCACAGCCGCCCGGCCGCCGATTGCAATGCTTCCACCAGCTGCCGCGTATCCGCCTTGCCCGTGGCGTGCAGCGCCTCGGTCACGATCAGCGCGTTGACTGTGGATTCGCGCACTGCCGAGTGGCCGCTTTGGCGGTTGCACCAGCGCCGGGCGTGGGCGCGGCCAGCGGTGTCGGCGAAGATGATTTCGCCGGGCTCGGGATATTCGATCTCGCCCGAGAAGGTCTCGTAGACCTCACTGCCGGTTGCGGGGCGCACCTGCAGGCAGCCGCTGACGCGGTCCAGGTCGAAGACGGCCACGGGAATGGCAAAGGCCACCGAGGCCGCATTGCACAGGTCCACCAGCGGATGCAGGCCCGGCAGATCTCCTTCCTTGCGCAAGCGGCGCAGCAGGGCCTCGGCGGCGCAGCGGTATTGCGTGGGCTTGAGGCCCATCCTGGCAAAGCCGCGCCGCCAGGCCTGAATGGATGGCATCTCGCTTTCCGGGGTGCAGGCCAGGTTCTGCCTGGCCTGTGCCATGAAGGGTGCGATCACGGCGTGTGCGGGCACGTCGGGTGACATGCCGCGCAGCAGCAAGGTCTGCGAGGCCAGTTCAGGAAAGTCGCGGGGGATGGAGGGTGAGTAGGAGAACTGCAAGATCAGGCCTTGTGAGTGGAGAGGTGATGTGATCTCCATCCTCGCCAGGCCGGTTTGCGTGGTCTTGAAGGAAATTGCAGCGCGTCACGCAGCGCAGGCCTTGGCTGCCCTGGCGTAGAAGCCGGGCGCCATGCCGAAGCTGCGCACGAACAGGCGCGTCATATGGCTCTGGTCGGCAAAGCCGCTGTGCGCGGCGGCCTCGGCCAGCGGCATGCCGCCGGCGATGAGCCTGCGCGCCTGGTGCAGGCGCCGCTGCAGCAGATAGGCATGGGGCGTCATTCCCGTGGCGCGCGCAAAGGCACGCAGGAACTGGTAGCGGCTCAGGCCCGCCTCGTGGGCCAGGGCGCCCAGGGTCAGCGGCGCACCGGGATCGTCGTCCATCCGGGCGCGGGCCAGTGTGATGGGGGCCGGTGCGCGGGGCGCCGGGGCAGGGCGCTGCAGCATGCCGCCCAGCAGCTGCAGCAGGGCTTCGTCCAGGTCCAGGGCGTCCGTTGCCTCGCCGCTGCCGGTCATCCTGCGGTACAGAGCCTGAAAACACGCGGCCAGGCGCGGGTCGCGCACGGCGGGCTGGCGGAACTCGAAGCCGGTCGCCGGCCCTGCGCCATCCATGTCCGCCATGAGCCCGGCCACGACCGAGGGCTCCAGGTACAGCATGCGCCAGGCGCGACCGCCATCGCCCAGGGGCATGCCGTCATGCAACTCGCCGGGGTTGACCATGATGAGGTCGCCGGCCCCGGCCTCGTACAGACCTCGCCCGCTGGCGGATTTCTGCGCGCCACGCTCGATCAGGCCGATCCCGTACTGCTCGTGGGCGTGCCGCCCAAAGCGCCTCGCCGTGTCTGCGGCCACGGCCTCCACCCCTGCGGTGCGGCAGCGCAGCCAGCTGAAATGCCCATCCGTGGTCGATACCATGCCGCAGCCTTTCCTATCCAACCTGGCGCGCCAGCGTGATCGCCAGGCCGGCCAGCCCCGCGCCCACCACCACGGGGATCACGCCCACCTTCCAGCGCAGCAGCGCGGCTGCGGCAGCCATACCCAGCAGTGCGGACGGCCAGTCGAAGGGACCCGCCCAGCCCTGGGGCCACAGCACATGCCAGGCAAAGAACACGGCCAGGTTGGCGATGACGCCCACCACGGCGGCCGTGATGCCCGTCAGCGGCGCGGTGAAGCCCAGCCTGCCATGGGTGGACTCGATGAAGGGGCCGCCCAGCAGGATGAAGGCAAAGGACGGCAAAAAGGTGAAGAAGGTCACGACCAGGGCGGCGGCGGCGCCGGCAGGCAGCAGCGCATCGGGGCCGAACACCTGCGTGCTCCAGCCGCCCAGGAAGCCCACGAAGGACACCACCATGATCAGCGGCCCCGGCGTGGTCTCGCCCAGGGCCAGCCCGTCCATCATCTGCGTGGCCGTGAGCCAGTGGTAGTGGTCCACGGCGCCCTGGTAGAGGTAGGGCAGCACGGCGTAGGCGCCGCCAAAGGTCAGCAGCGCCGCCTTGGTGAAGAACCAGCCCATCTGGGTGAGCGCGCCCTGCCAGCCGAAGGCGGCGGTCAGCAGGCCCAGCGCCAGCGCCCACAGCCCCAGGCCGGCCGCCAGCACCTGGCTGAAAAAGCGCCAGCGGAACCGTGCATGGGCCGGTGTGGGCGTGTCATCGTCGATGACGGCCGGGCCGTGGCTGCCCCCGCGCGGGCCGTGCCCGCCCGCAGGGGAGAAGTGGCGCGGTGCCAGCCTGCCCCCCAGGTAGCCCAGCGCGCCGGCCGCCAGCACGATCAGCGGAAAAGGCAGCTTCAACGCGAAGATGGCCACGAAGGCCGCCGAGGCAATGCCCCACAGCCAGCCGTTGCGCAGGGTGCGCGAGCCCACGCGCCAGGCCGCCTGCACCACCAGCGCCGTCACGGCCGGCTTGATGCCATAGAAGATGCCGGCAATGGCCGGCACATGGCCGAAGGCCACATAGATCCAGGACAGGGCGATGAGCAGCAGCAGCGAAGGCAGCACGAACAGCCCGCCGGCCACGATGCCGCCCCAGGTGCGGTGCAGCAGCCAGCCGATGTAGGTGGCCAGCTGCTGCGCCTCGGGGCCGGGCAGCAGCATGCAGTAGTTGAGCGCATGCAGGAAGCGCCCCTCAGAGATCCAGCGCCGCCGCTCCACCAGGTCCTCATGCATGATGGCGATCTGCCCGGCCGGCCCGCCAAAGCTGATGCAGCCCAGCTTCAGCCAGTAGCGCAGGGCTTCGGCGCGGGTGGGAGGGAGGGGGGCAGCGGGTGCATCAAGCGAACTGGGAGGCATGCCGCAAATGTCTCATACGGCAGCCGCTGCCGACGCCTGCAGGCACCTATACCGCATCCGTACCGCACCCGCACCGCACCCGCGCTGCGCAGACGCTACATCTGCCGGGCGGCCTGCTTGACCAGCACCGGCTCGGCGCGGTAGCTGCCCGGGAACAGCTGCTTGAGCTGCTCCACCTTGGGCAGGTCGTTGATGACGATGTAGGGGTGGCGCGGGTTCTCCGTCATGAAGTCCTGGTGGTAGTTCTCGGCCGGGAAGAAGCTGGGCTTGTCCTCCAGCCGGGTCACGATGGGCTTGCCGAAGACCTTGGCCGCGTCCAGCTGGGCCACATAGGCCTGGGCGGTCTTGAGCTGCGCGGCGTCGGTGGCGAAGATGGCCGAGCGGTACTGCGTGCCCGTGTCCGGCCCCTGGCGGTTGAGCTGGGTCGGGTCATGGGCCACGGAAAAGTAGATCTGCAGCAGCTGCCCGTAGCTGACCTGGGCCGGGTCATAGGTGATCTCGACCGACTCCGCATGCCCGGTGCGGCCGCTGCTCACCGCCGAGTACGAGGCCTGGGCCGCCGTGCCGCCGCTGTAGCCCGAGACGGCGCGCTGCACGCCCTTGACGTGCTGGAACACGCCTTGCACGCCCCAGAAGCAGCCGCCCGCAAAGATGGCTTTCTGCGGCCCCTGGCCCGTGGCGGTCGCATCCTGCGCGGGTGGTGGAATGCGCACGGCCTGCTCGGCCGCCTGCAGGTTGCTGCCCTGCCACAGCAAGGCGCCGCCCAGCAGCACGGCGCTGCCGGTCAGCAGTTGGAGAAGGCCGCGGCGGCGGGGTGCGGCGGCGAGGTTGGAATCGTTGGTCATGGTGTCTCTCCGGTGAAAGTGAAGTGGCCAGGGATCAGCCAAAGGTGAAGGCATAGGCGGAGATGCCGGGGTCCAGGAATTCGATGCTGAAGGTGCGCTCGGCTGCGCCGCCGTCCTGGCGCACCAGCTGGTACAGGCGCTGCTCGGTCACGCTGCCGCTGCCGTCGGCGGCCACGTCCATGCCGCGCGAGGCGCCGGGCGCCTTGCCGTCGATCAGCACCTTGAAGCGCACGGGCTTGCCATCGCTGCCCGGGCCCAGCACCAGGTGCAGGTCGCGTGCCTGGAAGCGGTAGGTGATGCGGCCGTTAGCGCCGTCCAGCGTGGCGCTTTCCGGGCCCACCGTCCATTGGCCGCTCAGGCCCCAGGCGTTGAGCGGCAGGCGCTCGGGCGTGGCATAGGCGGTGGCCTGGTTGTGCACGGCGGCAGGCGTGGCGGCAAATTGCTCGGCGCGCTCATAGCCCAGGTAGGTCTCGTGCGAGCGCACGGCTGCCATGTCGGCTGCCTGCTGCACGCCCTTGGCCTGCACGTCGATCAGGCCCTGGTCCACCTGCTTCGATCCGGCTTCCTGCAGCAGTTGCTGGATCACGCGCTCGGACTCGGCATAGCCGCCCTCGCCAAAGTGGTGGTGCCGGATGCGGCCCTGGGCATCGATGAAGTAGTGCGCCGGCCAGTACTGGTTGTTGAAGGCGCGCCAGATCTTGTAGCCGTTGTCCACGGCCACGGGGTAGCCGATGCCCAGGTCCTTGATGGCCTTTTCCACGTTGGACAGCTTGCGCTCGAAGGCGAACTCCGGCGCATGCACGCCCACCACCACCAGGCCCTGGTCGCGGTACTTCTCGGCCCAGGCCTTCACATAGGGCAGGGTGCGCAGGCAGTTGATGCAGGAGTAGGTCCAGAAATCCACCAGCACCACCTTGCCGCGCAGTTGTTCGGCCGTCAGCGGCGTGGAGTTGAGCCAGCCGGTGGCGCCGTCCAGCGCAGGAGCCAGCCCTTCGTCCGGCAGGGCGGCGCGGGACGGGCCGCCGGCCATGCGCATGGCGCCGCCTGCGGCCATCATGGCCGGGCCAGCACCGGAGTCCCTATCCACGGCGGCCATCATTGCGGGACCGGCCTGCATGGCCATGGCGCCACCCTCGGGCCTGCCGCTCAGGCGGTCCACCAGCCTTTGCTCCAGGCCGCCGGTGGAGGCCGTGGACACTTGCGCCAGCACGCCCGTGTCCAGCCCCAGCGCAATCGCGCCCACACCGGCCAGCATGGCCGCGCCCAGCCCGCGCCGCACCCATTCGCCCGCGCCCAGCATGCGCTTGAGCGCCGCAAACACCTTTCCGCCCAGCAGCAGGGCCGCCGCCATGGAGGTGGCCGCACCGGCCGCATAGGCCAGCAGCAGCAGGCTGGAGGTGGTGTTGGCGCCCTGCAGTGCGGCGCCCGTGAGGATCAGGCCCAGGATGGGGCCCGCGCAGGGCGCCCACAGCAGGCCCGTGGCCACGCCCAGCAGCAGCGAGGCGCCGGGGCGGGCGCCGCCGTCCGTGCCCTGGGCACGCTCGGAAAGGCGCGAGCCCGCCGCCACCAGCGGCCGCGTCAGCCGCTCGGACAGGCCGGGCCACAGCAGGGTCAGTGCAAACACGGCGACCAGGCCCAGGGCCAGCCAGCGGCCGTATTCATTGGCGGCCACCACCCAGCCGCCGCCCACGGCGGCCAGCGAGGCCACCAGGGCGAAGGTCAGCGCCATGCCCGCCAGCAGCGGCAGGCCGCTTTTGGCGAAAGGCTGGTCGGCGCGTGCAAAGACGAAGGGCAGCACCGGCAGGATGCAGGGGCTGACGATGGTCAGCACCCCGCCCAGATAGGCCAGGACGATCAGCAGCATGGCGTGGCTCCCGGGTTCAGGCAGGCTGGGGCGTGAACGTCAGCGACAGGCCGTTCATGCAGTAGCGCAGGCCCGTGGGCTTGGGGCCGTCGTCGAAGACATGGCCCAGGTGGCCGCCGCAGCGGCGGCAATGCACCTCGGTGCGCAGCATGCCGTAGGTGCGGTCCTGGCGCGTGGCCACGGCCTTGTCCAGCGGCTGCCAGAAGCTGGGCCAGCCGGTGCCGCTGTCGAACTTGGTCTTGGACGAGAACAGCGGCAGCGCGCAGCCCGCGCAGGCAAAGGTGCCGGCGCGGTGCTCCTTGTTCAGGGGGCTGGTGCCGGCGCGCTCCGTGCCTTCCTTGCGCAGGATCTGGTACTGCTCGGGCGTGAGCCGGGCACGCCACTCGGCGTCGCTGTAGCTCACCTCGAAGATTTCGCTGGAGGCGGCGGCCGGTGCGCTGCGCGGGAACAGGCTGGCCGCCAGGACGGCGGTGGTGCCGGCGCCTGCAGTCCACAGAAGATGGCGTCTGGTGGTCATGGTGTGCTCCTGAAGGTTGCGTGCGTCTGAAACGATGCGATGCCAGTCAGGTTAGGGCGGCGGCCTCCCGAAGTCTTCACGCAGAGTTCAAAGATTCGTGATAACTCCCGGCCCCGGTATTGCGCACAATGGCAGCCACTCCCGCCACTTCCAGGAAACCGCATCCGATGACCGCCACGCGCCGCGTACTTCTCGTCGAGGACGACGCCCATATCGCCGACCTGCTCACGCTGCACCTGCGCGACGAAGGCCTGGAAGTCATGCACTGCGCGCGTGGCGACGACGGCCTGCGCCAACTGGAGCGCGGCGGCTGGGACGCGCTGGTGCTGGACATCATGCTGCCCGGCGTGGACGGCCTGGAGATCTGCCGCCGCGCCCGCGCCATGGCGCGCTACACGCCCATCATCATCATCAGCGCGCGCTCCAGCGAGGTGCAGCGCATCCTGGGCCTGGAGATCGGCGCCGACGACTACCTGGCCAAGCCGTTTTCCGTGCTGGAGCTGGTGGCGCGCGTCAAGGCGCTGCTGCGCCGCGTGGAGGCGCTGGCCCAGAATGCAAGGCTGGAGTCCGGCAGCCTGACCATCGCCGGCCTGGCCATGGACCCCGTGGCGCGCGATGCCCGGCTGCATGGTGCCCGGCTGGACCTGACCCCGCGCGAGTTCGACCTGCTGTACTTCTTTGCGCGCCAGCCCGGCAAGGTGTTCTCGCGCATGGACCTGCTCAACGCCGTCTGGGGCTACCAGCACGAAGGCTACGAGCACACCGTCAACACCCACATCAACCGCCTGCGCGCCAAGATCGAGGCCGACCCGGCCCAGCCCGCGCGCATCCTCACCGTCTGGGGGCGCGGATACAAGTTCGCCGAGGCGGGGGAGGGCGCCTGACATGAAGCTGCGCCTGACACTGACCCAGCGCCTGTCCCTGGTCTTTGCCGTGCTGCTGCTGGTGTGCAGCGGCACCTCGGCCTGGATGCAGCTGCGCGCCAGCCGCATGCACGAGCTGGAAGTGGTGCAGGGCCTGTCGCGCGACGTGGCCGAAAGCATTGCGCGCGACGCCCAGCTGACCGACGCCAACGGCCTCATGCCCGGCGCCGTGCGCAGCTTCTTCAACCAGCTCATGCTGGTCAACCCCAGCGTGGAGGTCTACCTGCTGGACGCCGACGGCCGCATTGCCGGCCATGCCGCCCCCGACGGCCGCGTGCGCCGCGAGCGCGTGGACCTGGCGCCCGTGCACCGGCTGCTGGAAGGCGGCACGCTGCCCATCCTGGGCGACGACCCGCGCAGCGTCGAAGGCCGCAAGGTCTTCAGCGCGGCGCCGCTGCGCGTCAACGGCAAGGACGTGGGCTTCATCTACGTGGTGCTGCAGGGCGAGGCGCATGACCAGCTGGTGGCGCAGGGCTCGGCCAACTCGGTGCTCAGCACGGCGCTGTGGTCCATCGGCATGGTGGCGCTGCTGTGCCTGGTGGCGGGCCTGGTGGCCTTTGCGCTGATCACGCGGCCGCTGCGCCGTCTCACCGAAGAGGTGGCCGGCTTCGACATCCATGGCGCGCCCCCGGACCTGCCGGCCCCCCAGCCCGGCGCCGCACAGGACAGCCGTGACGAGATCGCCGTGCTGGACTCGGCCTACCGCCGCATGGTGGCGCGCATCGGCGAGCAGTGGCGGGCGCTCACGCGCCAGGACCAGGAGCGGCGCGAACTCATCGCCAACGTCTCGCACGACCTGCGCACGCCGCTGTCGTCCCTGCACGGCTACCTGGAAACGCTGCTGCTCAAGGATGCCGTGCTCGACGCCACCGAGCGCCGCCGCTACCTGGGCATTGCCCTGGCCCAGAGCCAGAAGGTGGGCGAGCTGGCGCAAAGCCTGTTCGAGCTGGCGCGCCTGGAATACGGCTTTGTCCAGCCCGAGCCGGAGCCGTTTTCCATGCCCGACCTGGTGCAGGACGTGTTCCAGAAATTCGAGCTGCGTGCCGAGGCGCGCCAGGTGGCGCTGCGGGCCGACTTCCCGCCCCGCCTGCCCGTCGTCCAGGCCGACCTGGGCATGATCGAGCGCGTGCTGGGCAACCTGCTGGACAACGCGCTGCGCCACACGCCCGGCGGCGGCAGCATCCAGGTGGCGCTGGCGGCAGCGGGCAACGCCGTCGAAGTCACCGTGGCCGACACCGGCCCCGGCATCTCGGCCGATCTGCGCGAAGGACTGTTCGAGCGGCCCTTCACCGTGGGCGGCGCCCGCCGCGGCGGCGGCCTGGGCCTGCGCATCGTCCACCGCATGCTGGAGCTGCACGGCTGCCGCATCGAACTGGTGGACCAGCCGGGGCAGGGGGCGAGCTTCCGGTTCGTGCTGCCGGCGGCCGCGCAGGCAACGGGCGCCGACGCACGGCCGCGCCAGGGCTGAGGCGGATCGTGGGTTACCCTTGTGCACAGCGCGCCCTCGACGGCGCGGCATGCACAAGATCGTCAACACGCCCCCAAGGACCCACGCCATGTCAACGTCTGCCTCCCCGGTTCATCGCCTGCCCGCATGGGTGCCGCTGCGCTACACCACGTTCTGCCTGAGCCTGGTCGGCAGCGCGGGGCTGCTGGTGGCGGCGCTGGTGTGGGGAGGGCTGTGGTGGTGGCTGGGCTTTGGCGTGTGCGCCGCGCTGGCGCTGCTGGGCGTGCGCGACATGACCCAGGTGCGCCATTCGGTGCTGCGCAACTACCCCATCATCGGCCACCTGCGGTTTTTGCTGGAGTTCATCCGGCCCGAGATGCGCCAGTACTTCATCGAGTCCGACCATGAGGCGCTGCCGTTCTCGCGCGCCCAGCGCTCCCTGGTCTACCAGCGCGCCAAGGGCGATCCGGACAGCCGCCCGCTGGGCACACAGCTCAATGTCACGGCCCAGGGCTATGAATGGGTGAACCATTCCATGCAGCCCACCAAGCTGGCCTCGCATGATTTCCGCATCACCATCGGCTGCGCCGATGAAGGCAACTCGCCCTGCACCCAGCCCTACAGCGCCAGCATCTTCAACATCTCGGCCATGAGCTTCGGCGCGCTGTCGGCCAATGCCATCCTGGCGCTGAACAAGGGCGCGAAGATGGGCGGCTTTGCGCACGACACGGGCGAGGGCTCCATCAGCCAGCACCACCGCGTGCACGGCGGCGACCTGATCTGGGAAGTGGCCTCGGGCTACTTCGGCTGCCGCAACGACGATGGCAGCTTCAACGAAGAAAAATTCATCGCCAACGCCACCGACCCGCAGGTCAAGCTCATCGAGATCAAGCTCAGCCAGGGCGCCAAGCCCGGCCACGGCGGCATGCTGCTGGGCGCCAAGGTCACCCCCGAGATCGCCGCCGCGCGCGGCGTGCCCGTGGGCGTGGACTGCATCAGCCCGTCCAGCCACAGCGCCTTCAAGACACCGGTGGAGATGATGCATTTCATCGCCCGGCTGCGCGAGAAGTCGGGCGGCAAGCCCACGGGCTTCAAGTTCTGCGTTGGCCATCCCTGGGAGTGGTTCGCCATCGTCAAGGCCATGCAGGAGACGGACATCACGCCGGACTTCATCGTGGTCGATGGGGCCGAGGGCGGCACGGGCGCGGCGCCGGTGGAGTTCACCGACCACGTGGGCGTGCCGCTGCAGGAAGGCCTGCTGCTGGTGCACAACACGCTGATCGGTGTGGGCCTGCGCCACCGCATCAAGATCGGCGCGGCCGGCAAGGTGATCACGGCCTTCGACATCGCGCGGATGATGGCGCTGGGCGCCGACTGGTGCAACGCCGGGCGCGGCTTCATGATGGCCCTGGGCTGCATCCAGGCGCAGAACTGCCATACCGGCCACTGCCCCACGGGCGTGGCCACGCAAGATGCGGCGCGCCAGAAGGCCCTGGTCGTGCCCGACAAGGCCACGCGCGTGGCCAACTTCCACGACAAGACCCTGCATGCGCTGCAGGAACTGGTGCAGGCTGCGGGCCTGGAGCACCCTTGCGACATCACGGCCCACCACATCGTGCGGCGCATCTCCGACACCGAGGTGCGGCAGCTGGCCAACCTGGTCCTGCGCGTGGAGCCCGGCGCGCTGCTGGGGCCGCTGGACAAGCAGCATAGCGTGTTCAAGCTCTACTGGCCGGGCGCCAGCGCCCACACCTTCCAGTTCGCGCCGCCCACGCTCAAGCCTTCTGCGCCGCAGGCCAAGGCGCAGGCGGCGGGCCAGGCGGCATAGAGACGCCACGCAGAGAAGACAGGCGCCACAGACCACAGCCGATTACAGGTTTTAACAACCCTCGGGGATAATGCGCCCCGAGAACTTGGTGCACAACTGTATTTTTCTGTGTAAATGAAAACTATTTTGGTTCGCATTGCAGCTGCCATCTTCGGCGGCTATGCCTTCACCTGGGGCTTCATCGCCCTGGGCGTGGTGCTGATGTTTGCCGCCGGAATGGAGTTCCACGATGCCGAGCATCTGGGCTACATCCTTGGCTTGCTGGTGTTTCTGACGGTGTTCCTCTGGGCCTTTGCCGCCCAGAGCCTCCCGCGCGTCTGGGCCGTGCTGGCCGGTGGCGGCATTGTCATGACCGGCTGCGCATCGCTGCTCCAGCAGATGCTGCTGCCCTGATCCGGAGATCGCTTCCCATGTTCCAGAATTTCCGCCTTTCCATGGCCTGGCTGCACACCTGGTTCGGGCTGGTGCTCGGCTTCGTGCTCATGGCCGCCTTCTTCTTTGGCGCGCTGTCGGTGTTCGACCGCGAGATCGACCGCTGGGCCATTCCGGCCTCGCGCTTCGAGCCTACGCCCATGCCCTCGTACGACCAGATCCTCAAGCCGGTCTTCGAGTCCATGCAGCCCAACGCCCAGGCGCGCGAGGCCATGCGCGGCGAGGTCAACGGCCCGCTGCCCGAGCGCTTCGACACGCCCCAGCGCTGGGGCGCCTACACCACGCACCGCGACCCGGTGCTGGGCCTGTTCGCCGGCTACGAGGTGGCCAACGCCAAGAAGCCCGAGACCCTGATCTGGGCCATGCGCACCATCGACCCGCGCAATGGCGAGTCCCTGCCGGACGACCACCTCAAGATCGGCAGCCAGTTCTTCTACCCGCTGCACTACAGCCTGACGCTCAACTGGATGGGCCTGGGCTACTGGATCGTGGGCTTTGCCGCACTCATCATGCTGGTGGCCCTGGTCAGCGGCGTGGTCATGCACCGCAAGATCTTCCGCGAGCTGTTCACCTTCCGTCCGAAGAAGGCCACCCAGCGCAGCGTGCTGGACCTGCACAACATGACGGGCGTGGTGGCGCTGCCCTTTCACTTCTTCTTCGCCTTCACGGGGCTGGTGATCTTTGCGGGCATCTACTTCCCCATCACCCACACCCAGCTGGAGCCGCTGCACGAGCTGCACGAAAAAATGGAGGCCGAGGAAACCGGCCTGCCGCACGACCGCGCCGGCGTGGCCGCGCCCGTGGCCTCGGTGGACGCCATGGTGGCCGAGGCGCAGCGCCGCTGGGCCGCCAAGGGCATGGCCGGCGACGTGGGCTTCCTGTCCGTAACCCATGTGGGCGATGCCAATGGCTACGTCAGCGTCTACCGCGCAGGCACCGACCGCATCGCGCTCACGGGCGAGGGCATCCACTTCAAGGCCAGCACGGGCGCGCTGCTGCGCGAAGACCCGCCGCGCACGGCCGTGGACAGCCTCAACACCTTCCTCACCGGCCTGCACCTGCAGCACTTCCGCCACTGGCTGCTGCGCTGGCTGTACGTGCTCGGTGGCCTGGCCGGCTGCGCCTGCATTGCCACCGGCTTTGTCTTCTTCGTGGAAAAGCGCAAGAAGCAGCACGCCAAGCAGGGCGTGCAGGGCGCGCGCGTGGTCGATGCCCTGGCCGTCACCACCGTCACCGGCATGCTGGTGGCCGCCCTGGGCATGCTGATTTCCAACCGCCTGCTGCCCGAGGCCATGCCCCAGGGCTGGCCGGGCAGGGGCGACATGGAGCGCTATTTCTTCTGGGCCACCTGGCTGCTGGCCATGGCGCATGCCTTTGTGCGCAGCGCCCCCGTGGCCCGGGGCCTGCCCAATCCCGCCTGGCGCGAGCAGTGCTGGGCCGTGGCCGCCATGGCCGTCACGGCCGTGCTGCTGAACTGGCTGACCACGGGTGACCACCTGTTCAAGACCCTGGGCGCGGGCTACTGGCCCGTGGCCGGCGTGGACCTGTTCATGCTGGCCAGCGCCTTGCTGGCCGTGGTGGTGGCGCGCAAGCTCAAGACGCGCGCCGTGCCCGCCATGCCCTCGCGCGCCGCGGAGGTGGCCCATGTCTGAGGGACTGATGGACGCACTGCTGCTGGCCGCCGCCTTTGCCGCCTCGCTGGCCGGCATGGGCTGGTTTGCGCTGGCCAAGGACGTGCACTGGGAGCAGGTGCACGGCAACACCCCCCAGCCCGATGGCAAGGTCAGGCTGCTGCGCTGGCTGGGCGCCTCAGGCCTGGCCGCCTCGCTGGGACTGTGCCTGGCGGTGGACCATGCCTCCATGGCCTCCTTGGTCTGGATCATGACGCTGGCCGCTGCCGCCCTGGCCATTGCCTTCACGCTGACCTGGCGGCCGAGCTGGCTGCGCTGGCTGCCGGCCTGACGATTGCGCGGGGACCTCTGCGCCCGCCGCAGGCTCAGGCCTGCCTTTTCCTCATCCTGCGGCTGGCCAGATAGGCCATGCCGCACAGCAGCGCCAGCATGCCGCCCTTGCCCAGGCCGGGAACGGCCTGGACATTTCCGGGGCCGGCACCGGGCCCTGGGTCCGTGCCCGGACCGGGATCGGTGCCCGGGCCCGGGTCGGGAGGATCGGCAGCGATCACCTCGATGGACACGGATGCCGGTGCGGCAGCGCTCTGGTGCCCGTCGGATACCGTGAAGGCGAAGGTATCGGGCCCGGAGTAGCCGGCCGCCGGCGTGTAGACCAGCGTGCCCGTCTGGGGATCGAAGCCGCTGATGCCGCCATGGGCGGGGCCGGCGGTGATCTCGAAGCGCAGCGGGTCCGACTCGAAGTCCGTGCCAGCGAGGGTGATGGACAGCGCCGTATCCTGCGGCGTCGTGACGGCTTGCGGCAGCGCCACGGGGGCGGCGTTGGCCGCCATCGCGTTGGAAAAGCGCGAGGTGTCGCCGGTGGAAATCCGGGTGGCGGTGGCCGTGACAGCGGCCTGGTCGCCCGGGGGCATGGCGCCCTTGAACGCCAAGGGCGCATGGCCGGAGGCATCGGTGGTCACGGTCTGCGAGCCCAGCAGAACCTTGCCAGCGGCGCGCTCCACCAGCCCGTCGGGCAGCCTGGGCGTCGAGAAATACTCGATGCGCATGCTCTCGTTGGCGACGCTGTCCAGCGTGCCGGACAGGCCGTCGGGCGTCACCGTGAGCAGCACCGGATCGGCAGGATCTCCGTTGGCCAGGCTGGTTCGTGCGATGCCTCCCTCGGTATTGCCGTAGATGGCATTGCCGAGCATGGAGACGCCCTTGACTTCGTCCCCCCGCAATCCCACGCCGAACAGCCTGTTGTGCGCAATCACGTTGGCATGTGCCGCGTCGTCACCGCCGACCAGGGTGTCATGGGCCTTCTGGAAAAAGGAAACGCCTTCACCGTTGGGCAGGGCGGTTCCCTGGGGACTGACGCCCACGTAGTTGCCCTGCACGAGGTTGTTCTTGCCGGCGCCCTGGAACTGTATGCCGGACGCCTTGCTGCCACCGACGATGTTTCCGCGCACGGTCACCTCGTCCGAATCCTTGATGACGATGCCCCATTGATTGGGCAGCATGGTGCTGGCATCCAGGCTGGTTCCCACGATATTCCCGGCAATCAGGGTATTCGAGTTGCGTGCGGCGTAGTTTCCATTCAATTCAATGGCCGTTTCCTTGTTTCCGGCAACCAGGTTGCCGTCTTCAGGGCCTGTGCCAATGCGGTGTCCGCCTTTCGGCGAAAAGAATACGGCAATGCCTGGCCCATTGTTGGCAATCATGGCCGTGCCGGCTGCATTGGTCCCGACACGGTTGCGGGTCACCAGCGTGTGCGAGCCGGAAATGGAAATCCCGGATGAACCACCGGTTTCCCTGACGTTGCCGGAGACGAGGTTGCTGTCGATCAGCGTGCCGGTAAATCCGGATGCCACGCTGATGCCGTTTCCCTGGTTTCCCAGCGCCACATTGCCGGTGATATCGGTGCCTATGTAATTTCCCTGAATAATGTTTTCTGTACCGACGCCCGGCCAGGAAAGCCATACTCCGGAATTTTCCGCCGCGGAAATGACATTTCGCCCGCCAATATCCAGATTACCGATGCGGTTGCGGTTGCCGGAGTTGACAATAATGTTGCTGCGGTTACCCATGGCGACCGTTCCCGATGCGTCAACGCCTATGTGGCAGCCCAGCACGGTGTTGCCGTCGCCTGTCACCGCCAGGGCGGTGTTGAAGCCGCCTATCGCCAGACCCCGCACCGTGATGGCGCCTGCCAGCTCAAGCCCTGTACCGAACTCGGAGCTGCCTGCCTGCAGCGTGATCAGGGGGCGGCGTGGCAAGTGGTCCTCATAGCCGGGTTGCGTGCTGGCGTCCACCGTGAGCGATGTGGCCGGTGCAATGGGCTGCATGAGGCTGCCATTCCAGTTGCTTTGGGTGACGATGGTCTGCTCTCCCCCCGCACCGATGCTGAACTCGATGCGGTTGTCGCCCCCTTTGTTGCGGTTGGCGTTGGCGTAGGTGATGGCGTCGCGCAGGGTGCAGGGTCCCAGGCCGGTGCTGGCGCACGGGCCGCTTGCGTCGGCGGCGCTGTCCACCACGACGGTCCATGCCTGGGCCGTGGCGACACAGCCTTGCGACAGCAACGCCAGGGCGAGCAGGCGCAGGGGCCTGCGTGCCGCCATGGGAATGAATCGTTGCCTGTATATCTTCATTGCCATTTTCACTTTCCCTGAAATGGGCTGCCGAAACGCATTCTGGATATTGCGCAACACAGGACGTGAAAAAAGCGCTGGCATTCTGCATGCGCGACGTCTGTGTTCAATATCACAGGGGTGGTGAGAAACGGAGCAGCCTTTGTCGATGAATCAATCCGGCAATGATCTCCAGGTCATTGGGATATTGGTTTAAGAATTTTCTTAAAGTGACAGGAATAATGGCATTTTCAAAGAATTTGGGCAATTTTCCGATGGCGGATCGATGCTTGAAATCGCTCTTTGGCGAGGTGGCGTGCAAGAGGTTTCAGCATTAAGAAAATTCTTAGTCCAAATTCGCCTTTTGATTTCTAAGATTCGGCAATGCGCCAGTTTCAAGCTCTCTTGCTTTCTTCCAGATCGATACATCACAGGCTGCGCCTGTCCCTGGCACGGCGTGACTTGATGGCATTTGCACTGGCGATCATGGCCATGCTGGCCTGTGCTGGTCACGGCGGCAGGGGCGACGCCGCCCCGGCGACGCCATCGCGCAGCCTCGGTCATGTGCCCGTGCGAGACGTTCAGTTGTTTTTCATGGACCGATGTTTCCTGCTGCTGGACGCTGCGGTGGGGGCCACGCACGCAGCCATCCACACGCAAGCCGGTTATGCCTGGCCGTGGCGCGCCAGCGCACCGCAGGGCCAGCCCGGGCCGCTCCATTCACTGATGCAGGCAGGCCGGGCGCTTCCCGAATCCCTGTTGCTGCGCAAATCCGCGAACAACGCCGGATGGCTTGCAGACCGCTGGGAGCCCGCGCGGCAGCTGGTCAGGGCCCATGTCTGGCTGCTGCTGTGGTCCGTGGCGCTGGGACTTGCCTTCATGGCTGTACTTGCATGGTGCGTGCGCCGGCTGCGCCGCAGGGTGCCGGCTTCGGCCTGGAGCCGGGCAGGTGCCTGCGCCTGCGCCGCCGGTGATGCGCTCTGCCGCAAGCTGCTGGACACGGCCCCCGTGGGCCTGGCGCTGGTGCGGTGCAGCGATCGCAGCCTGCTGCTGTCCAACGGACTGGCGCGGCAGTGGGTGTGCAGTGATGCTTCCTGGTTTGAGCATGCCCTGGCCGGGGGCACGCAGCAGGGCCCGCGTGAGCTGGCGCTGGGAGACGGTCGGTTGGTGGAGGTCAGCACCACGCCCACGACCCACGCCGGCGAGCCGGTGGTTTTCTGCCTGGTCAGCGATGTGACGGCGCTCAGGCAGGTGCAGGCAGCGCTGGTTGATGCCAAGCTGCGCGCCGAATCGGCCAGCCAGGCCAAGACGCAGTTTCTGGCCACCATGAGCCATGAAATACGGACGCCGCTCTTTGGCATCCTGGGAACGCTGGAGCTGCTGGCGCTGTCCAGGGTTCCTTCCGAACAGACACGCTACCTGGGGGCCATGCAGCAGGCATCGGCGTCCTTGCTGCGCATCGTCAACGACAGCCTGGACCTGTCGGCCATCGAGGCGGGCCGGTTGCAACTGGAGGCCCATGCGTTCTCGGCCACCGAACTGCTCGACAGCGTGGCCGCGGGCCTGCTGTCGCGTGCCGAGCAAAAGGGGCTGCAGCTGTATGCCGTCTCCGATGTGAAAACGCCGCCCCTGCTGGTGGGCGATGCCTTGCGGCTGCGGCAGATCCTGGACAACCTGGTGGGCAATGCCATCAAGTTCACGTTCTCCGGCCATGTGGCCATCCGCCTGCAGGTCATGGGAGAGAGCGAGGAAGGCACCGACCTGCGGTTCCAGGTGCAGGACACAGGCATCGGCATCGACCCGGAGCAGCAGCCCTTCCTGTTCGACCCGTACTTCCGTGCCCATGCGGCCACGCAGCAGCAGGTCCAGGGCGCGGGCCTGGGGCTGTCCATCTGCCTGCGCCTCAGCCAGGAGATGGGCGGGCGGCTGACGGCCGCCAGCCAGCCGGGACTGGGGACCTGCGTGTCATTCGAGCTGCGCCTGCCGCGCGAGAGCGCGGCAGGCTATGAGGCGGTGCCCAGCCTGTTGCCGCAGACCGTCTACGTGGATGGCGCCATTCCGGAAGTCGTGCACAACCTGTGCGCCTGGCTGCGGCATTGGGGCGCCATGGCCCAGCCGTACCGGGAGCAGGTGCAGGGCCCCAATGAACAGGCGGTGCTGGTGCAAGCCTGGCCACGGTCGGTGCGCCGTCCGCAATGGACGGGCAAATGCGTTCTGGCGCTGGCGCCGGGCGAGGTCCCCCGCGAAACCCTGCAGGCCCGTGTGTGGGAAACCAGCATGCCTGGCGTGCTGGCCGTGGGCCAGGCGCTGGGCATGGCCCAGCTGGGCATTGCGCCGGGCGCGCGCCCTGACCTGTACGCCGCCGTTCCCCAGGTCCACGAGCCGATGGGGCTGAGCGTGCTCATCGTCGAGGACAACCCCATCAACAGAATCATCCTGCGAGAGCAACTGCAGGTGCTGGGCTGCGAGGTCCAGCAGGCCAGCAATGGACAGGACGCGCTGTCCATGCCCGGCCTGCTCGAATTCGACGCCGTTCTCACCGACCTGCACATGCCGCTGCTGGACGGCCTGGCCCTGGCGCGTGCGCTCAGAAAGCGTGGCTACGGCCGCCCGATCATCGGGCTGACGGCCAATGCCCAGCCGCAGACGCAGACGCAGCCGCAGACGCAGGCGCAGGCGCAAGGGCAGGGCGACGGACTGCCGGCCGGCTTCGACAGCCTGCTGTGCAAGCCATTCACGTTGGCGGTGCTGCGCACCACCCTGAACCACATCAAGCAATGCAGGACCTGATCCCATGCTGTCGACATTCAAAGCACTCATTCTTGACGACCACGCCCTGTGCTGCGAGCACACGCGCAGCCTGCTCATGGAGGCGGGAATCGTGGACACGCACATTGCCTGCAACGCACGCGATGCCCTGCAAATGCTGCGCGATGGCGGATTCCACCTCGTCATCACCGACCTGAAAATGCCCGACATGGACGGCCTGCAGTTCATCAATGAACTGAGCCAGCGCGGCCTGCATCCCATGCTCGTCATATCCAGCTCCTGCTCGCGCCGGTTGATGAACAGTGTCAGTCTCATGGCCAAGGAGTCCGGCTTTTCCGTCATCGGGATGTTTCAAAAGCCGTTCGGTGCGGACCATGTCCAGGTCCTGGCCAGCCAACTCAGATCCTTGCGTGCCTACGAGAGGAAAGGCGCTCCAGGCATCAAGGAGCGGCCGATTTTCGCCAAGGCACACCTGATCCAGGCGCTGGAGGAGAAAACCATACAGGCCTGGTTCCAGCCCAAGAAATCCCTGCTCACGGGCCACACCGTCGGTGTGGAAGCGCTGGCACGCTGGAACCATCGGCAGTTCGGCTTCATGATGCCGGGCTCGTTCATGTCCGCCATCCGGTTCCATGGCCTGGACCATGCCTTGCTGGTGCGGATGATGGAAGACGCCATGTCGGCGCACCTGGCCTGGCGCAGTTCGGGATATGTGATTCCCGTATCCGTCAACCTGCCGATACCGTTGCTGGACGACATCGGGCTGCCGGATGAGTTGCACGACATGGCGGCCCGGTGCGGCATCGCTGCGGAGAACATCACGTTCGAGTTGCTGGAGGACCAGGCCGTCGGCATACCCGCCAACTACTACATGTGCGCGAGCCGCCTGCGGCTCAAAGGCTTCGGCCTGGCCCAGGATGACTACGGGCGGGGTTACAGCTCGATGTACAGCCTCATCTCCACGCCCTTCACCGAATTGAAGATCGACCGGGCCTTCGTGGCCGGCGCCGCGGGTGACGAGGTGCGCACTGCGGCCCTGACGTCGTCGGTGCAGCTGGGGCGGCAACTGGGCCTGACGGTGACGGCGGAAGGGGTGGAGACCACCCAGGACCTGGAGTTGCTGCGCAGCATCGGCTGCGATTGCGTGCAGGGATATCTGCTGTCCGCCGCGGTGCCCGCCAGCGAATTTGCCCTTATGCTGGCATCCGAACCCCGACACCAAGGCAACCCCACCTGACCCAAGCACGCAAGGCGTCCATGCCCGACTCCCCGTTCAGCAAGATCACACGCACCACACGCTGGCAGAACCGGGTACTGTTTGGAGTGCTTCCCCTTGCGATCTTCCTCATCGCCGTGCTGCTGTGGGGCTCTGAGAGGATCTTCGAGCAGGAGCAGGGCCGCCTGGCCTTGAACTTCTCCGCCATCGTCGGCTCGCTGCAGGAGCAGGAGATCTTTCTTCGGCGGCTCAAGGGCCGCAACGAGTCCTGGAAAGCGCTGCCGGACCAGAGGATAGCCACCATCGTCGACGTGCCCGCTCCTGCGCAGGCGGACTACCGCATGTTCCGTGGCCGCGAGGCCATCGGCGGCATTCCCTTTTCACTGCAATGCTCTGCGCGCGTGGCCTGCGACACGCTCCCGGACCGGCTTTTCTCGCTGGGCAGCTCCCTGGCCGCGGGCTATTCCTCCTTCTGGGCAGGCTCCTACTTCCCTGCAGCCGCTGCCTTCTTCACCAAGGAGGACGGGGCGATCAGCATCGGCGTGCCGGCCATCGACGTGCCCATCGGCAACGAGAGCGTCACGCAGGAAATGTTCGACAGCACGATTGCCGCCGTCAAGGCGCATCTGCGGGCCAGGGCCGCCGATGCCCGGCCGGGCGCCGGCTCCACGGCGCCGGCGCAGGAGATCGTCTGGTTCCGGTCGCCCCAGTTCCCGGAAAAGATGATCGGCATGGTCGCCGCCGGCTTTTCAAGCCATATCGATGCCGGCGACGAAGCCGCCGCAAGCCCGATCTACGCTGCCATCCTTTTCAGCCGCCAGCGCATCAGCGCCATAGAAAGAACCATCCATACGCTGCCCAGGCATCTTTTCTGGCTGGAGCACCGGGATTTCGGCGTGCTCATGGGCACCGGCCCCGTCCCGCAAGTGGACGAGGCGGGGATGCGGTACACGCGCAATGGCCTGATCCTCAAGACCGAAGATGCCTCCGGCCGGTGGACCGGCTACTACCAGGTGGACTACGCCACCTTTTTCCAGGGCCGGCTGTTCGCCCCTTCTGCCGGCCTGGTGCTGGCCCTGCTGCTGAGCCTGCTGGCCGGTATTGCCTATACCCGCTGGTTCAACCGCAAGGTGATTGCGCCTGCGCAGGAAGCGCAGCGGGTCATCGTCGAGAGCAATCAATTCAACAGGACGCTGATCGAAACCGCCCCCGTGGCTGTCTGCCTTGTGGCCTACGGCAGTGGAAAGATCATCTTCAGCAACTCGCTGGTGCAGGAGTGGCTGCACTCGGCCGATGGCTACCTGCGCCCCGGCTCGCCGGAAAACAGGGCGGCGCTGGATGAAATTGTCCACGCCAGGGCCGCAGGAACCATGGAGCAACTGGTCACCGCGCAGGGCCGAACGCTTTACGTGGCCTACGCGCCCACCCGCTACCTGGGCCAGGATGTGACGCTGTGCGTTTTTGCCGACGTAAGTGCGCGCGCAGAAATCGAGAGCAATCTGGAGCGGGCAAGAATCGCGGCGGACGAGGCCAACGAGGCAAAGTCCACCTTTCTGGCGACCATGAGCCACGAGATCCGCACGCCGCTGTATGGCGCGCTGGGCACGCTGGAGCTGCTGGGCCTGACCGAGCTCACGCAGCTGCAGCGCAAGTATGTGGACCGTATCGAAGCCTCCTCGTCCATCTTGCTGCAGATCATCAGCGACATCCTGGACACCAGCAAGATCGAGGCGGACCAGTTGCAACTGGAAAAGGCTCCGTTCAATCCCCGGGAGCTGGTGCAAAACTGCACCAGCTCCTATGCCGCCATGGCGCAGCAAAACGGCCTGCTGCTGTTTTCCTGCGTGGACGCGCAGGTGCCCGAGTCGGTGCTGGGAGACGCGGTGCGCATCCGCCAGATCCTGGGCAATCTCATCAGCAATGCCATCAAGTTCACGGAGGCCGGCCATGTGATCGTCCGCCTGCGCAGCGTGCCGGGCACGGCCTCCCAGGTCCGGCTGGTGTTCGAGGTCTGCGACACGGGCGTGGGCATAGAGAAATCCCTGCATGGGGAGCTTTTCACGCCCTTTTATCTGGTCAAGAACAGCAGCCGCACCGCCCGTGGAGCGGGCCTGGGCCTGTCCATCTGCTGGAGCCTGGCCCGGATGATGTCCAGCTCCATCGAGGTCTGGAGCGAGCCCGGGCTGGGCAGCCGGTTCTGGTTCGAGCTGGGGCTGGAGACCGTCGCGCAGGAGGAGGAGCAGGAGGAGGCTCCCGCGCTACAGGGCGCCCGCATCGCGGTGCGCACCCCCCACCCGGAACTGACGGACAACATCTGCGCCTGGCTGCAGCGCTGGGGCGGCCAGGCCCGCGCGGCGGGCGCCGCCCCGGTGGCGGCCCATGACGATGAGCTGCTGCTGGACGTCCTGCTGCCGGCGGACAGCCCCGCGCCCGGATGGATGGGGCCGCACCTGAACCTTTCCTCGCCGGACAACCGGGGCATCGACGGGCACAACGTTCTGAGCATCGGCTTGGGCATTGCGCAAGTGCTCGGTGGCGCACAGCGCTCGGCCGGCTTCGGCTCCGATCTGCCCCTGTTCGACCTGCGCGTGCTGGTCGCCGAGGACAATCCCGTCAACCAGGTGACGCTGCGCGGCCAGCTCGAGAGCCTGGGCTGCGAAGTCACGGTCGCCGACGACGGCGAGGAGGCGCTGGCGCTGTGGGACATCAGCCCGCACGATCTGGTGCTGACGGACGTGAACATGCCCTACCTCAACGGCTACGAACTGGCGGAGCGGCTGCGTGCGGAGGGCGTTGCCTGCCCCATCGTCGGCGTGACCGCCAATGCCATGCTGGACGAGGAAAACCGCTGCCTGGATGCCGGCATGAATGCCTGGCTGGTCAAGCCCATCCCGTTGCGCACGCTGGTCCGCACCCTGGAGAAGTTCGCGCCGAAAAAGCGGCTCCGCCCGGCGCCTGCCCAGGCCGATACCCCGGTGGGGGATACCCCGCAGCCTGCGGCCCTGTCGGAGCCCAACGTGCTGCAGACGCACCGGCAGGTCTTCGTGCAGTGCATGAACGACGACATCGCAATGCTGGCCCGTGGCCTGGAGGAGCACCGGCCCGACCTGGCCGCGCAGGCGCTGCATCGCATGCGCGGCGCCTTGCTGCTGGCCAGGATGCAGGAGCTTGCCGCGCGCACCCAGTCGCTGGAGGACCAGCTCCCGAACGGCACCCGGGAGCCCGGCCTGCAGGCCGCGCTGTCAGTCCTGCTGGCCGACCTCTTGGCCGACCTTCGCGCCATGATGGCGCAATTGCCCCAGCCCTAACCCTTTGCTTGCGATCCCATGAAACTGAAACTGCGCATTGCTGTCGTGGACGACCACGCCGTGGTCCTGCTTGGCGTCAAGGACTTCCTGGAGCAGGACCCCAATCTCCAGGTCGTGGCCACGTTCAGCACGCCATCGTCCTTGATGCAATACGCCAGATCGAACCCGCTGGACGTGGTTCTGACCGACTACTCCATGCCGGGCGACGATGTCTATGGCGATGGCCTGCGCTACGTGGACTATCTGATACGCCACTTCCCGGACATCAAGGTGCTGGTGCTGACGACCGTCTCCAACCCCATGATCATCTCGGCCCTGTATGACGCCGGCGTCGCCGGTGTGCTGCTCAAGGAAGACCCGCTCACCCAGATCATGGCGGCGCTGCAGTGTGTCCGCCTCAATGCCCGCTACTATTCGCCCTCATTCCAGGCCGACACGCCCAGGCAGGAGCGGTCCGTTTTCCTGGCCGAGCGCGCCAACAGCCTCTCGCCGCGCGAGTTCGAAGTCCTCAGGCATTTCGCCAATGGTGAGTCCATCACCGAAATCGCCGCACGCCTGCGGCGCAGCGTCAAGACCGTCAGCCTCCAGAAGAACTCCGCCATGCGCAAGCTGAACGTGGACAGCAACCAGGACCTGGCGGCCTTCTGCGCCGAGCACCATCTTTTCGACTGACCGGCCTGCGGGCTGCACAAGCCGGTCACCCTTCCAGCACCTGGCCTTGCGCCTGGCTGCCGTCCTCGGCGTCCCCCTCACCCAGGCGATAGTGCGGTTCGGACGGCATCAGGCGAAACCCCAGAAGTGCCCCGCTCCGGCTTGTCTTCATCGCCAGGGGCGCCTGGCAATGCACGCAGCCATAGTTCACGAAATTGGCGTCTTGCTCCAGTGAATAAAAGCGGAACCTCAGTCCGGGGTGGGGCGTTGACAGGCTTGTATTGCTCAGCAATTCGTAGCACGGGTCGCATAGTTTCTGGGACGTTCTCTTTGGCTGCATTTCTGGAAAAAACGGATCGATGTACCGCTCTCCAGTCTTGCCCGGCCTTGCGCAGCCAAGGCTAAGACGATTCTTATTGCCGCACGGCGCGCATCAACGCGGCTGCTGCTGCGCCGTGCGTGGATGCCACCTTCCAGCGCCAGCTCGGTCTCCAGGTAGCGCACGTTGGCGGCTTCGGTGACAAAGCCCGCCACCTCGGCATCGTTGTCATGCGCCTGTTTGTGCCCCAGCCGTTCTGGCGGGCGTTGGCCGAAGCCTGGGCGCGATGGCCGGGCACTGTCGTTGCAACACTTTGTTACTTCCTTGACCCATCTCAAATCCCGCATGCGGCAGCGTCGATACGCTTCGGCCCATGAATCACCAGGGCTTGACTTTGGTCAGCATGGCTTGGCACGCAGGCATTCCCCGCCTGTGCGCACACAACAGCGGCGCACAACGCCGCACAGGAGATGCATCAATGCACATCGGTCAACGTTTCTGGCGCCGCCAAGGATTGGGCGCAAAGCTGTCACTCACCAATTTTGTCTGGGTCGCCGCCATCCTGGCGCTGCTGGTGCTGGGCATTGCCTGGGATGTGAGCAAGTCCCTGCAGAAAAAAATGCACAACGAGATGCAGCAGGGCGTCCAGATGCTGCACAACTTCGTCGAGTCCACCGACAAGGAGCTGCGCCAGCGCACCCAGTTCCTGGCCGACAGCCTGGCGCGCAGCCTGCAGGGAACGCTCAGCCTGGACACCAGCGGCCATGAACCCGTGCTGAGCCTGGACGGCCAGCCGCTCAACGGCAACGATGCGCACCTGCAGGCCTTCACGCGCAGCACCGGCGCCGTGGCCACCGTGTTTGCGGCCCAGGGGCAGGGCGACTTCGTGCGTATTGCCACCACGCTCAAAAACGAGAAAGGCGACCAGAGCGTGGCCGTGCTGGGCAGCCGGCTGGACCGCGCCCATCCCGCCTACGCCGCCATCCAGGCCGGCCAAAGCTACATGGGCCTGGCCCACCTGTTCGGCCGCCAGTACATGACGCAGTACCGCCCGCTCAAGGACGCTTCCGGCGCCACCGTGGGCATCGCCTTCGTGGGCCAGGACTTCTCGCAACTGCTGGAGCACTTCAAGGACTCCATCCGCGCGCTCAAGGTGGGCCAGACCGGCTACTACTACGTGCTCAATGCCGAAGACGGCCCCCAGCGCGGCCAACTGGTCGTGCATCCCGCCCTGGAAGGCCAGAACATGAGCGATTCCAAGGACGGCGATGGCCGCTTCTTCATCCGCGACATGCTGGACCGCAAGCAGGGCAGCATGGCCTATCCCTGGACCAATCCGGGCGAAACCCAGGCACGCGACAAGCTGGTCGTCTTCAGCCAATACGCACCCTGGAACTGGGTCATTGCCACCAGCGCCTACGTGGACGAAGCCGTGTCCGAGACCCGCAGCCTGATCCTGCAGTTCGCCCTCATGGGCCTGGGCGCCGTGCTGCTGCTGTCGGCGGCATGGTTCTGGCTCATCCGCCGCATGATCGTGCGCCCCCTGAAGCAGGCCAGCCACATGGCCTACGCCATTGCCGATGGCGACCTGACCGTGCGCATCGCCAGCGACCGCCAGGATGAAATCGGCCACTTGCTGGAAGCCATGAACACCACCAGCACGGGCCTGACGCGCGTGGTCGGCAGCGTGAACGAACAGGCCCACAGCGTGGCCCTGGCCAGCGCGGAAATCGCCCAGGGCAACCAGGACCTGGCCGCCCGCACCGAAAGCGAAGCCAGCGCGCTGGAGCAGACCGCCGCCGCCATGGAAGAGCTGGGCTCCACCGTGGCCCACAACGCAGACCACGCGCAATCGGCCGACCGCATCACGCGCGAGGCCCAGCGCGTCGTCACCGAAGGCGGGCAGGCCGTGCGCAAGGTCGTGCAGACCATGCAGGGCATAGACGCCAGCAGCAAGAAGATCGCCGACATCATCGGCGTCATCGACTCCATTGCCTTCCAGACCAATATCCTGGCCCTCAACGCCGCCGTGGAAGCGGCCCGCGCGGGCGAGCATGGCCGGGGCTTTGCCGTGGTCGCCGAGGAAGTGCGCGCCCTTGCAGGCCGCAGCGCCGAGGCCGCCAAGGAAATCAAGCAGCTCATCAGCCACAGCGTGGCCGAAATCCACACCGGCAACCAGGAGGCCGCGTTTGCCGGGGAAACCATGGAACAGGCCATGGAGGAAATCCGCAAGGTCACCCAGCTCATCTCGGACATCAGCCACGCCAGCGCTGAGCAGAACAGCGGCGTCGCCCAGGTGGCCGAGGCCATCACCCACATCGACCAGACCACGCAGAAGAACGCCGCCCTGGTCGAGGAAATGGCAGGCGCCGCCGCCGGCCTGCGCCACCAGTCCGATCAACTGGTGCGCGTGGTCTCGGTCTTCAGGCTGCCGGGTGGCAGCGGTGCGCCGCTGCAGACTGCGGCCCGCGCAGCGAGCGCCACGCCAACCACCGGCGCCGCAATCCCCCGTGCCCCGGCACTGGCGCCCGGCGCTGCCGCGGCCAAGCCCGCAGCCCCTGCAGCCCCGGCAAAAACGGCCGCCGCCAAGCCCGTCGCCATGGCCTGCACGGCCGATGACGACTGGGACAGTTTCTGAGAGCCACCGGGTGAGGCCAGGGGAGCCCGGTGCCTCTGGTGCCCCTGGTACCCCTGGCTCCCGCGGCCTGCCCTCTCAGGCCCGCGGCGCTCTGGCATGCTCTGCAGCCACTGCATGAACCGGTTGAATCCCATTGACGCCCCTTGAATACATCGATCGCGCCCTGGCGCTGGTGGCCCAACGTGCCCTGGCCCTGCCAGGGCACGTTTTCTTCCAGCACCTGGCGCAACAGCTGCAATACGTGCGTGCGGTGCTACTGGACCGGGGTCTGGATCGCTCCAGGCTGCACCAGATCACCATCGGCAGCGTTGCGGTCAAGGAGTTCGACGAGACCGATCCAGAGCTGGCCCGGGCCCTGAAGGATGCGCACTACGTGGCCGTGCAGACCGGGCGCGGGCTGAAGATCGATTTGCCCTGAGCGCGCTCCAGCAAAGGAAATGGCGGGGGCAGTTGGGCGCTACGCCAGCGGAGTCTCGAAGACCACCCGGCCCAGGCGGCTCTTGACGATGTAGCTGTTGCCGCTGATCTCGGCGGTCTTGAAAGAGTCGCGGCGGTCAATGAAGCCGGGCACATCGCTCATCCACAGCCTTTGCGGGGTGCTCTGGCCTGCCCTGGTCACTTCGCAATACCAGGCTTCACCCACTTCGGAATCAAGGCGCCGGAACACTTCCACCCGGGACTTTCTGTCTCTGCTGCTTTTGCCCAGCTTCTTGATGGGCAGCGTCAGCTGGAATTGGCGCTGCACCACCGCATCCGCTGCCGCGTTGATGGCCTGCACGGCTTGCGGGTTCGGTCCCTTGCGGTTGGCGATGTCCATTAGGCACTGGCGCAGGAGCTCCAGCAACTGCTGGTTCTGGGCAGCGCGGTCCTGCGCCAGAAAATGCGCAAAGTCGAAATCCTCAACAAAAACCGCAGTCACTCCAAGAACGTTGTCGAACGCCTCCGCTTCGCCCTGGGGGCCAAGAACCACGGCAATCTTGCTGCTGCCATTGATCTCAACCGCAGGCAGCAGGGCCATGAACATCTCGGTGATGGGGTGGGTCAGGCAGCGAATGCACACGCCTTCAGGCAGCGCGGCCAGGTCACTTTCGTCCAGGGTGAGCAGGTTCAACTTCATGGGAGTCTCGCTATATGCGCCATTGTCCCTGCCCGGGTCCCTGTGCAGGTCACGGCCCGGCCAGCCGCTGGCCACTCCTGGAGTAAAGGAGTGGCATTTGACGCCCGCCTCAGTCGCGCCGCGCCATCAGGTCACGGCGGCGGCGCTCGTAGTAATGCCGCTGGCACTCGGCCGCCTCCTGCCAGGCCTGCCTGTCGATGGCCTCCTGCACATGGTCCGGCAGCGGCCGGGGCGCAGCCGCAGTCGCCAGCATGGCCTCCATGCCCTCCAGCGGCGCAAAGCCCAGGCAGGGCAGCTCGAACGGCAGCGCGGGCTCCTGCGCATTGGCCAGAATGGCCCCCAGCGCCCAACGTGCCATGCGGTCAAAGAACCCGTCAGGGTGCCCATGGTTCCAGTACCGCGCCATCTCCGGCCCCGCAAACCGCATGGCGTCATAGGCATGCCTGGGGTTGTGGCGCGCCAGCTCCACCACCTCGCTGAACCAGATCTCTCCAATCCCGTAGTGCTCATGCCCGCTGTTCACGCGCGGCGGCACAAACCACTGAATGCGCTCCCCCTTCGCATTGCGCCGTGTGAAAGACAGGTCATCGCAGGTGCGGATGCGGCGCAAGACCTTGGGCGCAGGCCCCGGGATCAGGCTTTGGGGCGGGTGCTTGGCATCGCGCCCGGATTTGGTCTTGTACTTGGGTTTGCTGTCTTTGGCCGGGGCATCCTTGGCGCCCAGCACCTTGCGCTGCACCCAGCGCTTGAACCGCTTGGTTTCAGGGGAGGGGCTGGCCTGGATCAGTGCATGCAAGCCGTCCGCGTTGACGGCCGCCACGGCTTCGCGCCTGGGCTTGCGGCCGGGCTCGCTGGCAAGGCGGACGGTGCAGCGCTGGTCCTCAGCGAGCTTGCCGGTGGCCAGCTTGTGGCGGGAGATTCCCAGGGCGGTGCACACATCCTTGGCCATGAACCAGATCACGCCATTCCTGGGGAACGTGCGGATCGGGATGTCGCCGAAGTGGAAGGTTTGGGGGGTGATGTCGTCTGCGGGGACGGCACGGGAGGGGGATCGCAAAGCCATGAATGGCCTCCTATGTCAACACGGTCATAGGGTTGCCCGTCGGTCTTTGCCGCAATGGCTTTATGCAGCGGCGGGCAGCCCGGCCATAAACAAGACTTGCCCTGGGTTGCAGGGCAAGACAAAGCGTATGGACGAAACGCCACTGACTTTCGGGAGTGACTTCCGCCTATGAAGGTGTGTTGAGCACCGGGGGGATCGTAGCAGGTGTGGGCGTGCGGGGAGCTGCCCAAAGCGGTTACGTAGGCGTGCTGGATGAAGGGGACAGGGACGTGTTGAATGATGGGCTTTGTAGCGTATTGCGAGGGCAACACCTGTTTTGGTTTCTTCGCACTTCAGTTGCTCAAGGCCTGTGCGTCAGTAGTAGGCTACCGCAGGCGGTTGAACGACGGCTTCAGGCTGATCTGAGCCATTCACGTTGCAGTGCGCGAGTGACCGCAACGACGAACACCGGCCATTGAGCGATTCCGGTCATGGACGACCGCTCCATCCTTGGAAGCCGCCAACTGATTGCTCAATTCGCCCTGCACCGGTTCGAAGGATCGACTTCGCGCAGCGCGGTAGGCTCCTGTCGACCCTCAGCTGCCCTTCGGTTCTCCTGAAAGCTGCTACACGATGTAGACACGACGTCTCGAGCTGGACATCCTTGGCGCAGCCGTTCGCCCATGTTCGAGTTCGGCCAAGAGCAGACGACGTCCGACTAACGCTCGCTCTTGGCGCGGGGGCGAAGTGGCGGCACATGCAGCGAAGCCAACCCTCATCTAGGGCACGCCCCCTTGTCAAAGGCTAGCCATCTTTCATCCAAAGGCTTCGGGGGTTCCCGCATTTGGTGGCCTTGCTCAGCGCGTAACCAACGTTTACAGTACCCCGAGTCGCACCTTGAGGTGGCAAGGGAGGATAGATGCACTACTTCGTCAGGCTCTCATTGGCGGCTGTTGGCGCGGCTGCAATCAGCGCTTGCACGTCAATCCAGGTCCAGAGAGCTGAAGATGATGCGGGGTCGCTCCCCGACGGTCTGGTGTACTACTTACCGGCGAAGCAGTTCTCCATCACCGTTCCGTTCGAAGTCGAAGACTGCTTTGTGGACGTGGACAAGGCTCCGGCAATCACCTACAGCATCGTTCCGGTAGTCACAGAAACGCTCGTCGGGGACGTGAGCCAGGTACACGTCATCCGCTACTCGGCGCTCGCTGGAAAGACGAAAGTCACCGGCTTCAATATCGAACTCTTTGACAACGGCACGCTCAAGTCAGTCAATGCACATGCCGAAGATCGCACGGGCCAGATCATCACTTCAACTGTGCAGGCCCTCGGCAACGTCGCCCGCGGAGTAGCGCTGGGCAAGTTCTACGCCGCAGAAGTCGCAGAGGTCACCCAGGACAAGCTGTGCTCCCCGCAGCTTATCTACCTTCTTACCGAGCGCGATGGCGCCAAGCAAAGGCTAGAGAACGAAAAGGACAAAGACAAAGGCCGCAGGGCCAAGTCTGCTGCAGTTTCCGAGGCCGTGGACGCCCTGGCTGAAGCCCGGGTGAACGCGCGCGACGCCGAAAAGACCGGAACCGCGAAGGACAAAGCCGACGCGAAAAAAGCAGTCGCCGTCGCGGAGGAGCGCCTCAATGTCGTGAAGGCAGAGCTAGAGGCGCTTGGTCAATCCAAGGCGGACAAGAACGCTGCAGATTTGGCCGCTGCCCGGACAGCCTTGACGCAGAAGGTCACATTAGTCTGGCAGCCAAAGCTCGGCGATTTGCAGGTGCAGATTCGCTACCCGGATCAAGCTTGGGACAAGCTTCTCACGGATGACGGGAAGAAGGCCCTGCAGGCTAAGTTAGGCGGTGCGGACATCCGGCCTGCAAGCCTTAACCGTCTGTTCGCTCTGGTCAAGCTGTCTGTCGCCGGCATGGGAGACCGCTCCGTGGGCGCGAAGCCTATGGCCACCAACACCGCTCAAGGCATCGTGTACCGGCAGCCTGTGAGCGCACAGATGACGATCTGCGCAGGTGATGGTTGCGACTCTGGCGCGGGAATCGCCAACGCGGTGCTGAATCAGACGTTCTTGATTCCTCAGCTTGGAGCTCTTGGCTCACTGCCCCTCAAGAACGAAGTCTTTGAGAAAAACAGCCTTGTTCTGGCGCAGCTCGCCGACGGCACTATGGTGTCGCTGCGTTTTGACGCCGATGCGGCACTGGAGAAGGCCGCCGAGACAGCCAAGCAGGCGTCCGAGACCTACATGACTACGGTTTCCAACCTGATTCAGGATCGGCGCACGGAGCTCAATGCGCAGCGCGACGACCGCAAGAAGGATCGCGAAGAGCGCAAGGACGAACGCGCCGAGCGCAAGGACATCCGCGAGGAAGGTGCCGCCGTGAGGGCAGATGCCAACGCATCGCTGAAGGAGGCAGCGGAGCGGATCACGCTGATGCGAGACGTCGAAGCGCGTCGAAACGGCGATATGGACAAGGTACAGCGTGAGATCGACCGCAACGCTCGCGAGAAACAGTTGATCGACTCTCAAATCGAGCTGGTCAAGAAGCGTAAGGAACTTGCCAAGGAGCTGGAGCAGTGAACGCGCTACGCGCGTTCGGACTTGGCGCAGCCCTGGTGATAGCCGCCAGCGACACTCTGGCACAGCCCGCCGCCACGACCGCTCTGTCGATCAGGGCTTTGTCTGCGAACGGCTTGGATGCGCAGACAGCGCAGTCTGTCGCGCGCGTTCAGGACCCCGAGGTCGTACAGAGGCTGTCAGAGGAAGGTAAGAGCCTGCAAGAGACGGCCCGCACTGAGGCCGCCCGCACAGCGCTGCAACGGAAGCTGGCTGATCGCGCATTTCTTTATCACTTGGCAACGGGCGCAGTTTCGGCCGAGTCCCTGCAGCGGGCGAACTTGAAGCGTGAGGAGCTTCTTCTGGCCGCTCGCTCGGTGGACCCGCATTCACCTGCTCTGGTGAAAGCACGTGCAGCGTTCAATTCCAACCGAATTCTTGCAATAGCTCGTTCCCTGGGCGGTTGGCCGAGCGTGCAACAGGTGGACCCGGACACGCCAGCAAGCACCGACGCCGTCCCAACAGCGTCGGCCACGGGGCCATGCAACTACAACTCGAGCCTTAATCGATGCGAGCGACTGGTCTACCGACAAGGCTTCACTGAAGTGGTTGCGGTGGGCCAGCGAGCCGCCGGCCAGCCGGTCGGGACGATTCACTGCACGGGAACCATGCTCAAAGATGGTTGGCTCCTAACAGCCGCGCACTGCCTATTCGATAAGACTGGCGCGCGCATCGCCCAGGACAAGCTCATCGTGTACATGCCGTTCCAGGGTAGTTCCGAACAGGCGATGGCGGCGCAGGCACTTAACAGAAACCTGCGATCCTTCTCCGTCGTCCCGGGCAGTGCAACGTTGTACGACGTCGAATTCCAGCCCAGCAAGCTCTATGACTTCGAGTCTGCAAAAGACCTCGCTGTGCTGCGAGTGTCCGTCCCCGCGGGTAGTGCCACGTGGCGGCCAGTCGTACTGCGCACTGCGAACAAGGACATGCCGTTTACGAGTGCGGGGTATGGGCTGACGAATGCGGCCGATCCAGGAGTTGACGGAAGTACGCTCGAAATCACGCGACGCACTGCTGACGTTCGGGTATTCCCTAAGTACCTGCTGTACGAGTCGGTCAGCACCAAAGGCATGGGCCGCGTTTGCGCGGGTGACTCCGGAGGCCCCGTGTTCGCCGGCGAGCTTAATGGCGGCCCCAAGCCTCCTGAGCACGAGCTCGTTGGCGTCGTCAGCGGCTCCACTGCTACGGGCCAGTCCGTCGCATACTGCCGCGCTGGAAACCAGTACATAGTTCGTGTGAACACCACCGAGGTCGCTCAGTGGATGTGCAGCTCCACCAAGAAGGCAATCTGCTATTGAGATGACACTACGGACGTAGCGCCGACCGCGATCGAGAAGTAGTCGCCCCTGGCTAAGGCGCTGCGCCGGAAGCTCCGACCATGACAACTGCATTGCGGAAGACAAGCCATGAACGAGATCTCCGCTGCGCGTCGGGCGAAGGGCAATTGATTTTAGGAAACAGGGTCGCCGCTCCGCATGAAGAGGCTCCAGTCTCCAGAGAACCGGGAGAGTGCAATCGTCCTACGGACCTGTACTCCGGCGGGTTCTTGGCTGAAAGGCCGAAAGGGCCAGGCGAGCGGCTAGCGAACGCCCTGGCTCAAGCGCTAATGTCCGCTTTCGGCCGGGTCAGGCCGGCGAGCAGTTGAGACTCATCGCCGCAATGCCATCCGAGGCCTCGTCGCACTCGAAATTAGGAGCGTCCGGCGACCGACCGCTCATGGCCGACTGGCGACGGCCTGCACCAGTTGAATGCCTCTCCTTAACCGGACGCTCAAGGTGCAGCCTCGAAGGTCAGCTTTGCGGTGCTGTACTCATCATTAGCTAGGCCCGGCTTCGGCCAACAGCAGACGGTCGCCCAAACAGCAGAAGTAGGTATTCGTGAAAGCTATCTCCGTTGAAATCACACGTCTCGTCGACGACAGCGCGTATCCGCCCCTGGTGGAATGCATCCTGGTCGACGCACAAGGTCGGACGCATCGGTTCGTGGAGAAGGATGCCATCGTGAGTTCCGCCCCCTTACCTGTCGACCAGTTGCCGGTGCCAGGCGCTATCGCTTGCGAGGTCGAATCAGAGTGGATTGACGCGGCGGGCCGGTCATTGGTCAGTGCTTCGACGACGAAGCCTTGGGGAGTCGAATCCACGGCTGGCACCAGCAACTTTGTCGTGCTTGCCGGGCAACTGCGGGAAGCCTGAGCATCGGACAGAATCCGGCCAGGGGCGGACAGCCGCAGTGCACTACCGTAAGCGGTCATCCAACTACGTCTTCCCACAGAGCGCTTGAGAGGGGAAGCTACGTGTCCATGTAGAACAAGGTGGACACGTATGTCAGAGATCGACGCAGAAGTGGTACGGCGCCTGGTCACGGGTCGCAAGAACGATGGACGGGCCGTGTACGACCCGCAGGCCAAGGCAGAGGTGGTGCGGGCGTGCCTGAAGCCGGGTGTGTCGGTGGCGCGCATGGCGCTGCAATGCGGCATCAACGCCAACTTGCTGCGCCGCTGGATCACCCAGAGCATGGGTGCAGACATGAAGGCAAGTCGGGCCAGCATGCCGACCGTGGCCATGGCCAGCACCAGTGCTTTTGTCCCGCTGCGGCTGGCGGCCCCCGAGGTGTCCTCCGTCACCGCTGCGCAGATCAAGGCACGCCTGCACGCCCGACTGCCTAATGGGGTGGAGATCGACCTCAGCGAAACAGGCCCAGGCGAGTGGTTGCCCGTCATTGAACTTCTGGGGCGCCTGCCATGTTCCGACTCGACGACACGCTGACGGTGTACCTGCACCGCCCGGCCATCGACTTCCGAACGGGCATCAACGGTCTGGCCATCCTGGTGGAGCAAGCCCTGGGCATGAACCCGTTCGCGGCGGCGGTGTACGTGTTCAGCAACCGCCAGCGCAACCGGGTGAAGATCCTGGTCTGGGAGCGCAACGGCTTCTGGTTGTTGATGAAGCGCCTGGAGCAAGACCGCTTCATCTGGCCGGACGAGGCGGTGGTGCCGACGCTGACGGTGGAGCAACTGCACTGGTTGCTTGATGGCATTGATCTGGCGGTCACACAGCGACATCCACAGCGGTTCTACGAGCGCGTTGCGTGAGGCTGGTGCTGCCGAAATGAGCAAGGCCACTGCTGAGAATATTTGCCGCAAAATCCCCAGCACAAGGAACCGCCTGAGCGACAAGCAGATCGAAGCAGGCGATGGTTCACATGCCCACCGCCGAAGAATTTGCAGCCTTGCAAAAGGCGCTGGCCCAAGCCACCCAGACCAGCGAATCGCTCGCTGGTGAGCTGCGCATCACGCGCGCCGAGCGCGACCTGCTCAAGGAGCAGCTCAACAAGTTCAAGCGCCAGTTGTTCGCCGCCAAGAGCGAGGCCAGCGCCGGCCACCAGAAGGACATGTTCTTCAACGAGGCCGAGGCGCTTGGATCGGCAACCCAGCCGGCCCAGGAAGAAACCGAGGCCGACGACAACACCGTCGAGGTCCCCGCCCACAAACGGACCAAGCGCGGGCGCAAGCCGCTGGACCCGGCGCTGCCGCGCGAGGTGGTGCGCCACGAACTGCCCGAATCCGAGCGCGTATGCCCGCACGACGGTGCCGTGTTGCGGGAGATTGGCGTGGAGGCCAGCGAGCAGCTCGACATCATTCCGCAACAAGTGCGCGTGATCCGCCACGAGCGGGTCAAGTACGCCTGCCCGTGCTGCGATGGCACGCTGCGTCTGGCGGCCAAGCCCGAGCAAGTCATCCCCAAGGGGCTGTTCAGCGAAGGCCTGCTGGCCTGGGTGATCACCTCCAAGTACGTGGACGGCCTGCCGCTGTACCGCCAGGCGGCCTTGCTGGGGCGCTTTGGCGGCAGCGACCTCTCGCGCAACACCATGGCCGCCAGCGTGGTGCGGGTGGGCCAGGCGGTGCAGCCCGTCATCAACCTGCTGCGCGACCGGGTGCTGGACGCCCCGCTGATCTTCGGTGACGAAACCGAGATCCAGGTGCTCAAGGAGGCTGGGCGCAGCGCCCAGTCCAAGAGCTACATGTGGGCGCAGATGACCGATGGCTCTGGCGCCAGCGGCACGGGTCCGCCCATACGCTTGTTCGCCTACTCACCCTCACGCAGCACCGAAGCGGCGCAGCGTCTGTACGTCGGCGTGCGCGAGGGCGGCGTGCTGATGAGCGACGGCTACGAGGTCTACAACAAAATCGCCTTGGCCAACAAGCTCGTGCACATTGGGTGTTGGGCGCATTGCCGACGTTACTTCAATGACGCGCTGCAGGCGCTGCCCAAAGCGAACCGGGGGCCTGAGCAATTGGCGGCCAGATTCATCGCGCTGATCGGCACGCTCTACCGCGTGGAGGCACTGGCCAAAGAACAACGGCTGGATGTGAATGCGCTGCTGCAAAGCCGCCAGACCCACAGTGTGCCGGTGCTGCAAGAGATCCAGGCCTTGCTGCTGGCCAATGTTCATGCGGTGCTGCCGGGCAGCTTGCTGGGCAAGGCGCTGCACTACCTGTCCTCGCAGTGGGTCAAGCTGGAGCGCTTCGTCACCAGCGGCCATTACCCCATCGACAACAACGGCTGTGAGAATTCGATCCGTCCGTTTGTCATCGGCAGACGCAACTGGCTCTTCGCCGACACCGTGGCCGGCGCCAACGCGAGCGCCAACCTGTACTCGTTGCTGGAGACCTGCAAGGTCAACGGCGTCGATGGGTACCAGTACCTGAGGGCGCTGCTGGTGGCGCTTCCTCGGGCCAGGACCGTTGAGGACTACGAGGCCTTGCTGCCCTGGCGACTGGTGCGGTGATCCACCGCCTGACGGTTCGAGGCGCGAGATGGCTCAGTGCAAATCGGCCGCAGCACCACAGCACTTCTTGAACTTCGCCCCGCTCCCACAAGGGCACGGATCATTGCGCCCCACCTTGGGCTGCATCGACTTGGCCACTTCCCGCTGATAGACAGCGAGCCGAAGTGGCAGCCAGTGAGCGTGCATGTCCAGAACAGCCGGCGGGATTTGTTGAGCCAGCTCCGATCGCATGGCCGGTGTTCGGGTGAGTTCGTCCTGGTCCACGGAATAGTCGTCTTCGCCCAGCAGGGCAATGGGTCTGAACCAAGCTTGCCCTTGAGGAGTGGACAGCAACGGTTGCCAGTCCTTCCAGCAAAGCCTCATCCCCTGGACAAAGCCATACGCCCACGATTCTGCGTCGTCGTATTCACGCTCGTCACCGTCGTAGGCCATCGTTGACCAGCACGGGCTGATCTCCCGGGGATCATCCCCCAGGCCGGCAATGATGGTGTTGAAGTGGCGCATGACCAAGCCCAGCATGTGGTTCAGCTCTTCGATGGAACCCATCGGAGGCATCATCTCCTTGGTACCCCAGATCTTGGGCAGCCATTGCTTGGGATGCACGGTCGTCGGCCCGACCGCAATGGCGTGCAAGAACCCATCGACCATGTCCATGGTCATGCCTTCTTCCGTGTCAATGCCGAACAGCAGAAAGTGGTCGAGTTCTTCGAACTCTTCCTCGGACAAGGGAGCAAATGGGTCTGTCATCAACTGAATATGAAATGCGGCGCTGACCCAGATTCTCGCGCGTCGCAGACCGCACCACGCAGAGAGAACATTCATTGCCGCAACGGGCATCCGAGTGCAAGGGCGTGGTCAATAGAGCGCTTACGCACTACCGAACGACGACTGCAAGCTGACTACTGACTTTGAGATTTCAGAACTTAGCGACCGTCGCCTGCGAAAGAGGCCACTGACGCTCGACAGGCGCGGCGGTACGCTGTGCACCCGGAACAGGTCAATCAGAGACGACTCAACGCTAAGAGTGGCTAACACCACCGATCCACGAAGCGCGCACAGATGATCGCCGCTGCCAGTTTCAGCAGCGCTTCGTGGATATCCAGCCGTCGTTCAAAGCGGATTCGCAGCTTGCCAAAGCCTGCAAACCAGCTGTGCGTCCTCTCCACCACCCACCGGTGTTTGCCCAGCCTCTCGCTGCTCTCAATGCCTCGTCTGGCAATCCGGCCAATGATGCCCCGCTGCCTCAGGTGGGCTCGGCATCGCTTGAAGTCGTAGCCTTTGTCGGCGTGCAGCTTTGCCGGTCTTCTACGGGGACGTCCTGGCAGGCCAGCAATCGCAGGAATCGCGTCCACGCACCTCTCGAACATCTTGGAGTCGTGCCGGTTCGCGCCGCTGACCAAGATCACCAGCGGGATGCCTCTGGCATCTACGACGATGTGCCGCTTGGAGCCGAGCTTGCCTCTGTCCGTGGGGTTTGGGCCCGTTTCCTGGCCCCCCGGGGGCTTGGTACTGAGGAGCCATCAATGCTGGCCCGGCTCCAATCGATTTGGTCATGTTCACGCAAGCGAGTCAGCATGGCTTGGTGCAGCTGCTCCCAGACACCAGCGGCATTCCAGTCGCGCAGACGCCGCCAGCAAGTCATGCCGCTGCCGTAGCCCAGGGATTGGGGAAGGTCTTCCCATGGAATGCCTGTTTGCAGCACGAACAAGATGCCGTTGAGGGCAGCTTCATCGCTGACTGCGAGTTTGCGCGCACCGCCTTTGGCAGAAGGCACGAAGGCTGGGATCAGGGGTTGTAGCTGTCGCCACAGTTCTTTGCTAACGGGTCGTCTTGCCATGAGGGCAGCGAGCATAACTGCTCTGCGGGGGCCTGTGACGAAGTGGTGTTAGCCACTCTAAATCGTGCAACCGGCTGCTCGCGCAGTTGGCGAGTTAGCGCTTTGCGTCGAAAGTGGCTCCTCCGCTTTACCCGGAATCAGCCGCTTATGCCGGAGCTTATCGGCGCTGTAGGCCATCGGCTGCTGTTGCAGGCGCGGATCTGAGCCTTGGAGAAGAGGCAGCGCGCGACCTCTGGCGTGGCCTTCGGCTTGCGCGAAGTCGCTCATCACTCCTCTAGCACATGGCTCAAATCGGCATCGGCGCCATCAATTGCCCAATGACGTGCAGATGCCGTACTATCCGCAGCACTGCTCACAAAGCATTTGCCGCCGAGAAACTACTGCAAATGTATGCGCCGTTGCTGGCGGCACATCGTCGGCTCGTGTTTTGCACACCAGCGTTTGGCATCAAGCTACTCCTTTTCGGAGGTTTTAGATGAATCCATCGTGGTTTCGGACGCTGGCAACGGCTGCCGCGCTGCTCACTCCTACGTTGGCACCAGCCCAATTCAGTGGCGATTTGGTGCTCTGGCCGAAGGGATGCGAGGCCGCCGGGCAATGCATCATCAAGGAGGCTCTGCGTTTCAAAGATGCATCCGGAACGGTCTGGGAGGCGAAGGCGGGGCTCAAGACGGACGGTGCCTCAATCCCGGGAGTCTTCCAGCCGTTCATCGGGAGTCCCTTTGAGACAAGGTTCATCAAGGCAGCTGTGATCCACGATCACTACTGCGACCGTCACGTCCGCTCGTGGAGGATGACGCATCGGGTGTTCTACGATGCCCTGCTGGACCAGGGTGTTTCCCAAGCGAAGGCCAAGACCATGTACTTGGCGGTGTTGGTTGGCGGGCCCAAATGGATCAGGCTCATCGCCGGCAACGCCTGTGGGAAGAATTGCATCAACGCGATGAAGTCGGTCACAGGCGACACGGGGTTTCAGACCCGGCCCGCCGACTACAGCTTGCCGGCATTGGCTCCAGCCATGCAAGAGGTCTTAACCCAGCTGGAAGCCAACCCAAACGCGCTGACGCTCGAACAGATCGAAGAACGAGCGCAGCAGCTAATGCCAGGGGACTTCTACTTTGCCAACGGTGACACCTTAGTGGTGACCGGGGAGGACGCCATCCAGTGACCGTACAGACCAATGAGGCGCCAACGCGCTACTGGTCTCTCCGCGACTACTCTGGGAAAAAGGAACTGCCATGGCAATTTTGAGTGCACTGAAGAGCGGCTCCAAGGGGCCTGCGGTCGAGAACATTCAGAAGCAGCTTTTAGCGCTCGGCTATGCTCTGCCTCGTTTCGGCGCTGATGCAGATCTTGGGGATGAAACGCTGACTGCGTATGCCGCTTTCATGATCGAAGCAGGTTTGCTTGCACCAACCGATGAGCTCCCCAACTCGGTCACCGTGGCCGGAGCAGCCGCACTGGACAAGGCCTTCAACTCCTTGAGCACGAGTCCGGCTCCCAGCGAGATCATTAACGAAGAACTCAAACACCCACACTCAGGGCGTTCCAAGTCCAATCCGTTCAGGCCCTGGTCCGCGATCACCGCGATCGTGCTGCACCAGACGGCCGCCAAGATCGGGGAAACGGCAAAAGCCTGGCACAACGTACCCATTCATTTCGGCGTCACGCGCGCGGGAAAGATCTTCCAGCTATATGCGCTGACTGAGGTTTGCAACCACGCAGGAAACCTCAACAAGATCAGCGTCGGCATCGAGATCGACGGCTGGTTTGCTGGGATAGAGGGGAAGCCGGAAACACTCTGGCAACCTGGCGGCACGAACCCCAAGCGCTTGCCCATGGATCTCCCGGAAGCGCAGATGAAAGCTGTCCAGACGACGATCAAGTGGATCATCGATTCGGTCGCGGCCCAGAATGGCGCCATCAAGACGGTCCACCCTCATCGGCAGTCGAGTAAGGATCGCCAATCCGATCCAGGGTCGTTGATCTGGCAAACGCTGGGCCTGTGGGCAAAGAACACGTTCGGGCTCAAGGATGGTGGCAAGAACTTCACCGTGGGCGATGGCCTTGTGATTCCCGAAGCCTGGGACTCAACGTACGTGGGCAACAAATACTGAGCACCGTGAAAGCGCGGACTCCCCGCGCCTTCACAACTACAGAAGGCGCGTGCAGGGGCAGTTGAAGCCATTCCGATGAGGACAGAGCATGGCAGCAGAAGAAACAACAGTCACTCTGATAGTCCGGCCTGGCATTGATCTTCAGAGATCCGAAGGATTGAAGACGATGTTGAAGACCGTTTGCGGCAGCGTAAGCGGCATGATCTTCACTGCGGTCATGGATGGCAATGGGAAGGCCGACATCCGTATTTCCTATCTCAAGATGGCCATGGATACACAGGACGGCGTGGAAGCCATCATGGATCATTTTGAGATCCTGGACACGCAAAGCCAACGACCCTTCATATGGGTGTTGCTGTCTGAATTTATCAAAGGCAGGTAAGGTCGTAACAACGCAGGAAGAGTTGCCGTGTAGCCGCGATGCGATTGCCAAAGCACGGTCACCCATAGTTGCGGCGATCGTGACGCACTCCAACATTGGATTCGACGCGGGGCCGATCTCTGCCGCTGTTTTCGCGTTGAACACGATTTGGAGAGCGACCTTGCTCGAAGTCAATCCCTTGCTGCCCGAGACAGCCCACGAGCGACGAAGATGGGATTGTCCGTAGGCCCTTCCAGCGAGTCGTTCGGATCATTCGAGCTACGGAGGCTTCAGCGACAGCAAACTGGCGCAGACCGTTCGCTCGCCGTTTTGGTAGCAGCGGCGGCAACCGCAGCAAAGCCGACACCTGACGGCTAAGGCCGAACGACTGCAGCGGGTAGCGAGTTCAATCGCCCAACCCAAAGCCTTCGTCAAACCTCACCCAGCTTGAGCCGCTTTACAGCGCCCGCACCGGAATACAGATGTCGCAGCAGAACTCCCCGGTGTCGGCATCCATTGCAGTGGCCGCAGAAAACATCTCAAAGCAAGGCCGGTCGTCACATTGCATCCCGCTGGACGGCATCCATTCGCGCGTCAGCCACATCCAGGCATTGGCTAGACCCTCGGGTTTTCCTTTGAACCTTGCCACGGCGTAACGGCCGCCCGGCAGGGTTTGGGTGTCCACCTGGCCGCTGGCGACAAAATGCGCGGGGACTTCCACGCAGGCGTCATAGCGGCATTTGCTGGCGGGCGTGAGAGAGGGGTCGTCATAGCCTATGCCGTAGCACGTTTGATCGCTGAGGCCATTGGAGTGCATCCACGGCGCAATGGTGCCTCGCCAGAATTGGCCTATGGCTGGCCCATAGGGGCCGATCAAGCGCTGATAGGCGACATGTGCTTTGGGTAGATCAATGATGCGGACGTCCATGGCGATTTCTTCCTTCAGGTGACAAGAGCCCTGAGGTTCGCCGAACGCGCGCAGGTCTTCCTGATGGAGATTGCCGAAGACCTGATCAGGATTGCTCTGCTGGCTGCCTGGCGGCTGCCCGATGGCGGCCGCCTGGGTTTTCATCCGCTCAAGCGTGGTGGAGCGCCAGGCCGATGGCGTGCAGCCAAACTTGAGCTTGAAGGCGCGCGCAAATGCTTCGCCCGATTGGAAGCCGGTGGCCAGCGCGGTTTCAAGCACGGTTTCCTTGCTGCCGCAGGACAGCCGGAACGCCGCCTTCTCGAGCCGTCGGCGCTGCGCATAGCTGCCCAGCGTTTCTCCCATCCATGCCGCAAAAATTCGGTGAAAGTGGAAGCGCGAGAAATTGGCGATGTCGGCCAGATGTGCGCCATCCAGAGGCTGATCCAGGTGGGCATCGATGTAGTTGAGCACGCGATTGATCCGTCGCGCGTACTCGGCGCGGGATGCCTGCTCGGAAGGCTTGTTCGTCATGGTCGTTGTTCTTCAAATCACCGTTCATGCGGCGATGGGGCTTGCCTGTCAGCAGGGGGCGGATGGGGACAACCAGCCGGCGCAGCTCTCGTCAGGCCGGCGCCTTCCCCTTCACCCACAATCCAAACTCCTTCATCACTTCCACCACGGGCTTGAGCCGCTCCCCATCGGGCGTCAGCTCGTACTCCACCTTGATCGGCGCCGTGGGGTAGACGGTGCGCTTGACCAGGCCCGCTTCCTCCAGCGCGCGAAGGTCCAGGGTGAGGGAGCGTTGGGAGATGCCGGGCATGTCGCGGCGCAGGTCGTTGAAGCGGCGGGGGCCGTCGATGAGGTAGGAGGCGATGAGCAGCCTCCAGCGGCCGCCCAGCAGGCGCATGGCTTCTTCCACGGAGCAGCCGGAGATGTTGGATTTCATAGCACATTCATCATAGGCAGGCGGCAGGTATATTTTTTTAACCTATGGGCAGTTTTATTGCCTTCTTCCAGATTTATCCCTGGTGCATGACATTGGCCAGGGGCTGTGCCTGAACGCACAGGCCCCTTGTTCCATCACCAGAGAAATTCCATGAAGCTGTATTACCTGCCGGGCGCCTGTTCGCTGGCGCCGCACATTGCCCTGAACGAGCTGGGGCTTGATTTCCAACTGGTCCGGGTGGACCACAAGACCCACCAGACGGAAGACGGCAGGGACTTCCGTGCGCTCAGCCCGTTCGGCTATGTCCCCTTGCTGGAGTTGGACGACGGCAGCCTGCTGCGGGAAGGGCCCGCCGTCCTGCAGTACCTGGCGGACCTGCGGCCTGCGTCGCTTCTGGTGCCAGTCCAGGGCAGCCTGGAGCGCTATCGGCTGCTGGAGTGGCTGGCCTTCCTGAACTCGGAAATCCACAAGGGCTTCATCCCGCTGCTGTATGCAGTGGCGGCGGGAAAGTACGGCGTGGAGACGGCCAGGCCCAAGCTGGAGCAGCGGTATGCCTGGGTGAATGCGCAACTGGCCGGCAAGCGCTACCTGATGGGCGATGGCTTCACCGTGGCCGATGCCTATCTGTACGCGCTCACGCAGTGGGGGCAGGCGCCATGGCTGGAGTCGGTCTACAAGACGAGCATTCGCTTTGATGGCCTGGAGCATCTTGCAGCCTGGTACGCGCGGATGCGGGAGCGGCCTGCCGTGCGCCAGTCGCTGCAGGCGGAAGGGCTGCGATAGGGCCGGGGGCTGTCACGCATGCGGCCACCACGCACTTTGCTGCGTCATGGCAAGCAGCCTGCGCCTTGCGACCTTGAGGGTGCCCAATGCAAATCGTCTGACGTGAAGTGACGTGATGTGGACGTGACGAATCAAGCCAAGGTTTCAAGGCTCACGGCCACGATGACGGGGGCAGGCTCCGTGTTCACGAGGCGCAAGGCCTGGTTTGGCTGTCCGTCTCCGCGTGCGCGCTGAACCGTCACACCCATGGCCTGCACGGTGTCAGCCTCGTCCAGCGTCTGGCGCAGCGAGGCGGGGATCGGCGCTGCGGCAGTGAAGTCGAAGCGGGGTTTCAACGCGACGTAGAAAGTTGACACACGGCACGCCATCAGGCCGGCAGGCCCGAAGAACACGCCCGCATCCGGCACCAGGCCGCGACCCAGCGCCACCATCGAGGCGTCGTACCAGCTGCCGGGATAGATCGGCACTTGGTCCCAGCATTCAGAGGTGATCGTCACCGTCTCCAGCGAAGCGGCGGGTAGCGCAAGGACGCGGCCGGAAGCGTCCAGGGCCTGCAGGGAAGCCGGAGCCTGCGGCCCTGCGCCGGATGTGTCGTTGAGATTCAAGCGCAAGGTGCCGGGGTTTGCGATCGTGCCGACAGCCACTGCTGCGCTCCACTCCGACGAACTCTTGGGCAGTGTCCAGATCGGTTTCCACTGGAGGTAGCCGGTCTCGTACACCTTGGTCCATCCCACCGGAGTGGGCGAGTAGGCAGGGTCGCCTGGAGGTGCCGCCATCTTCTGCAAGGCGCCTGCAAGCATCGACTGATAGGGAAATTTGCAGGCTTCGAGTACCTGCAGAAAGGTCTTGTATCCCTGCGAAAAGCTGCGCCCCGACGCTTGGTACAGCGCGCCATTGGCAGCGGACTGGGGCACCGTATCTGCAAAGAGAAACTGCGCGTCGGCCATGGTGCCGGTCACTGGATCCGGCCAGTTCCACGCGGTCACTGGCATCAGCATCTGCCCCCGCACCAGCGGCGCCGAAATGGATGCCGAGCGCTTGAACACCATGCCGGTTTTCGGCCCGCTCGATACGCTTGGGCCCCTTGGGGGCGGAGGCACCAGATCAGCCAGGCCGCCGAGGAACTGATGGATCACGTTCATGAACGCTGTCTCCGGTTGACGGGGGTGGGCGGGACCCGCCGCGGCGTCCTGCCCACCCGCTGGTCTTCAGGTCAATGGATGCCCGGGAAGTCGACGATCACGCCGATGATTTGCGGGTTCTCCGAGGTGCTGCTGCCCTTGAAGGTATTGGCCTGTGCGGTGCTCTTGGTGTACTCGGACTGGTGACCGCCCGTGCCACCGAAGGTGAAGGGCCCGATGCGCACACCCGCGCTGCCCTCGAAGGCCTGCTTGTTCTGCTGATAGGTGTTGGCGCTCATCGTGATCTCGAACGAAGGCTTGTAGACGACCAGCAGCTCGGACACCCGTGCCGCGACGATGCCGTTCGGGCCGAACAGGGAGCTCGATCCCGGGCCGCCGTTTGCCACCCACGGGGCGACGATGGTGTAGCCCTGGCCGTTCGGCCCCTGCTGTGCCTTGGCCAGTTCGCTCATGAAGCCGCCCGGGTACCAGTCGCCCGGATTCACCTTCACGCGGGTGGAGGACTCGCAGCTGATCTTCACTGCCGAGCTCGAGTCCTGGTTGAACAGGTCGGACTTGCTCCAGCCGCCCGATGCGTTGACGCTCCAGAAGAAGTTGCCAACGCTGGTCGAGCCCTTGGCAAACGAGGACTTGAAGTCGCTGCTCGATTGCGAAGATTTCATCGCGATCGAGAACGCGCCTGCACTGCCATTGCTGAGCGCTGCGCGCCAGTCCGCGCCCGTCGTGTCGATGTGGAAGTCCGGCTGCCAGCGCAGGATGCCCGAGCCATCCGGCACCTTGGTCCAGCCTGCCGGTGCGTTGTTTGAGGCAGGGTCGCCCGACGGAATCTGCATCATGTCGATGGCGCGCTGCAGATCGCTGGGCATGCTGGCTCGCTCCAGCTCCATCTTCATCTTGACCGCCTGGTTGTAGGCGTTGGTGGCCGCCTGGATGGCGGCAACGTAGGCAGCAGCCTCCGGCGCGTTGTTGAGCCAGGTGTTGATGTCAGGGTAGCGGGCTGCGAATATCAAGCCGCCGTTCTGCTTTGAACTCAGGTAGAACTGGTTCATGTCGCTGTTGGCCTTGGCCATCGCATTGCTTTTCTGGACGCACAGGTTGGCCAGCTCCGTCTGATTGGCCTGCTGCTCGGGGCTGACCTTGAATGTCACGTGACCGAAGATCTGGCGAACGGCGTCGAAGAGCGTCGCATCGAGGCTGCCGTACTGGCCGATCGCGGACCACTGCGGCATGCCGCTGACGATCTGATAGGCGGCCGGGTCCCATTGCCCGGTCGGAGCCGTGCCCCAGCTGAAGTCCTTGGGGGTGCCAAGCAACTGGAAATTCGGGGTGCCGAGATTATCGACAAGGGCGTTGTACAACTGGCTGAACATGGCTTGATCTGACATGGCGTGCAATTCCTGAAATTGAATGGATAGGGAGCGACATGAGGTTTGAAGTCATGAACGCTTTTCTTTGCCAATGAGAATGATTGCCCGGTATTGGGCCTAAGGCATGGGATGCTTGGGAGAAATCTCAGGTGGTGACCGCGAAGAGTGGTTCATGACGGGATACTCCTTTGAGTTGCGTACAGGAATCCGACACGTGGGCGCCGGGAAGATGCCTCGACGGATGCGGACCGTAGAGACGAAAAAACCAAAGGGCGAAGAGACTGAAAGGCGAAGAGATATGAGATTCTGCAGTCGTTCAAGGCTCGCGCGGATATTCCATGTCAACCGTGCAAACCTCAAATGCAATGGTGCCTGCTGAAGCCACCATAAGGAGATTGCTCACCCTCCGGTTGTTCCAAAGTCGCGAAGGTCAATGTCCGAGATTCGTTATGCTCATCATGCCCAATTGCACCAGGAGAGTGGAATACTTCCAATGTCGTATTCGGTGGGTACGGACAGGCGATGCACGCTGGCCTGGATATCAGGTGTCGCCGCCATTGCGAGTTGCCGTTGGCGCGAATGTCTGCAACTGGGCCGTGCTTGTCAGGCCCAGTTTGCGCAGAATGTTTTCGCGATGCTTGCGTACGGTCAAGTCGCTGAGGTAAAGCGAACGTGCGATCTCCTTGCTGGTGTGTCCCGCCAGCACGTGCGCCAACACCTCCTGCTCGCGAGGAGACAGAGGGAGCGGTGAGCGGGCAGCGCTCAACCAGCCTTGCCGCCTGGCATGCGTGACGAGTTCTACGGCATTGCGCAGGCCCAGCCGTGTACACATATTGCTGCGGTGCTTGCGTACCGTGTGTTCGCTGATGCCCAGCGTGTGCGCAATGTCCTTGCAACCAAGGCCTTTGGCCATCGCTTCGAGTACATCGATTTCGCGCGCAGTGAGCGCAGAGGCGATGACTTCATCAGCTGTTGGATGCGCAGCATCGAGATGGCATTCGCTATTTGCCAAAGCTATTTCCGATATGTCCATGGTATGTCTCCCATTTCTTATGTGCCGATGCCATAGGGCCATTCCACGCCGAAGCCTCGGCGAGACTGCTTTGCACAGTGCCGTTTGAAAGATTGAATAACTAGCTAAACCGCCTGTTTGCCGCCTGAATAAACTGACGTCATGCCATTCGTGTAGAAATTGTGCGGTAAAGGAACAGCCGAAGAAGCCTGAACATTGGACGATTGAAAATCGCGCGCATTCAGCCTGCGGCAGCCTTTTGTATCCAAGGTGGGAGATTAATAAACCATTATCAAGATGGTATGGTGCGTTGAGGGAGTATCAAAGTCGTTTGAGAATCTGTTTTCGCCATTTCACCGTTGGAATGGACATCTTAGTGGAAATCTCTGGCGAAATCATTACATCTAGCTACAAAAATTCGACACCAAGGTTTTTGCAGCAGATTGTGGGAAAACCAATGGTCTTCTGTGGGTCGCGCTTGTGTGATCAGGATTTTCTGGCATTGCCCGCCCGAGTCCAGGATGCGGGCTGTTGCGCAGGTCTTGAGACATGCGGGTAAGCAATTGCTGCCATGGCGTATCGAGAAGCGGCTGGGTGCCTGCGATGTGCTTCAAGGGAAGCACCTCTTTTGCCAAAAGCGTTCCCGGGTCATGACGAAGGGCTTGAGCACCACGACCGTCGCCAGTCCCAACGACCTGGACATACGCCAGTTCAGGGGGCAGGGCGGGTGCCCTCGTCAGGCCCGCCCTCCAGCACGCGCAGCAGCTGGGACAGCCGCTGGTCCAGCGCGGCCAGTTCGGCAACGGGCATGGGCGCCAGCATGGCGCGCTCGTTGTCCAGGTGCGCTTCCACGGCGCGGTCTATCAGCTCCAGCCCCTGGTCGGTGAGCTGCACCAGCATGCTGCGCGCGTCCTGCGGGTTGGGCAAACGCTGCACCAGGCCGCGCGTCTCCAGGCTTTTCATGCGATGGGTCATGGTGCCCGAGGTGACCATGAGCGTGGAAAACAGGGCCGTGGGCGTGAGGCAGAAGGGCGCGCCCGAGCGGCGCAGCGTGGCCAGCACGTCGAATTCCCACATGGTCATGCCGAAGCGCGCAAAGCACTCTTCCAGCCGCTGCTCCAGTAGGGCTGCGCAGCGCTTGATACGGCCGATGGGGCCCATGGGGCTGGCGTCCAGGTCGGGGCGTTCGCGCGCCCATTGTTCGAGGATGGTGTCTACCCGGTCGGGAAGGCGGGGGAGGGTGGGTTTCGGCATTTGTCTTGATTTTAAGATAAGTCGTGCATAATGGATTTGTCTTGAATTGAAGATAAATGCCATGTCCTCCTCGCCATCCTCTTCTTGTGCACCCTCGGCCAGCCTCGCCATGTCCTGGCGCGACATCCTGCTGACCGCGCTGGCGCCCGCCATCTGGGGCTCCACCTACATCGTCACTTCCGAACTGCTGCCGCCAGACCGTCCGTTCACGGCTGCGCTGATCCGCGTGCTGCCGGCCGGGCTGCTGCTGGTGCTGTTCACGCGGCGGCTGCCCGTGGGCTCGGGCTGGTGGCGGCTGCTGGTGCTGGGCGCGCTGAACATCGGCGTGTTCCAGGCGCTGTTGTTCGTGGCGGCCTACCGGCTGCCGGGCGGGCTGGCGGCCGTGCTGGGTGCCGTGCAGCCGCTGCTGGTGATGGCGCTGGCCTGGGGCGTGGACGGGCGGGTCCCCGCGCGGCTGACGCTGTGGGCCGCCGTGGCGGGCATTGCGGGCATGGCAGTGCTGCTGCTGTCGCCGCAGACGGTGTTCGAGCCCGTGGGCATGGCGGCGGCATTGGCGGGTGCGGTGTGCATGGCAGCCGGCACCTGGCTCACGCGGCGCTGGCGCGTGGACTTGCCGGTGCTGGCGCTGACGGGCTGGCAACTGCTGTTTGGTGGGCTGATGCTGCTGCCGCTGGCCTGGTGGGTGGATGCGCCGCTGCCCGCGCTGTCGCTCACCCAACTGGGCGCCTATGCCTACCTGTGTCTTGCCGGTGCGCTGCTGGCCTATGTGCTGTGGTTTCGCGGCATCGGGCGCCTGCCTTCGGTGGCCGTGTCTTCGCTGGGCCTGCTAAGCCCGCTCACCGCCGTGGTCCTGGGCTGGGCGCTGCTGTCGCAGTCCATGACAGGCCTGTCCTTCCTGGGCCTGCTGGTGGTGCTGGCCAGCGTGCTGATGGTGCAGTGGTCTGCTTCGCGCGGCGCCTGAGTTTCTGGCATCGAGGTTCCTCTTTTTTCCCACCGAGCGTTTCACATGACTTCTTCTGAACTTTCCTCCATGCCCATCGGGCAGGCCATCGCTTCGCGCATTTCCGCAGACCGTTTCGAGCCGGGCTGCGCGCTGGCCGATGAGACGCTGGCCGCGCTGGTGGCCCAGGCCTCGCTGTCCCCGTCGGCCTACAACCTGCAGAACTGGCGCTTCATTGCCGTGCGCACACCCGAGGCCAAGGCGCGCCTGAAGGCCGCCGCCTATGGGCAGCAGAAGGTGGAGGACGCCTCTGCCGTCTTCATCGTCTGCGGCACGCTGGCCGCGCATGCGCGGCTGGCGGAGTTCTTGCAGCCCAGCGTGGACGGCGGGCTGATGAGCCAGCGCACGGCCGATGGCTGGGTAGCCCAGGCCCAGGCCGCGCACGCGGACAACCTGCAGCTGCAGCGCGACGAGGCCGTGCGCTCAGCCTCGCTGGCGGCCATGACGCTGATGCTGTCCGCCCAGGGCCTGGGGCTGGCCAGCTGTCCCATGGTGGGGTTCGATGCGGAACTGCTGGCAGCGGGCTTTGGCCTGCAGGCCCACGAACTGCCCGTGATGCTGGTCGCCGTGGGCCACGCGGCAGGCACGCCACGCCCCCAGAAGGCGCGCAGGCCGCTGGCCGACATCCTGGCCTATGCCTGAGAACGGGCATCGGTAGCCAGGGTGCCGCAGATTAATTATCATACGGTGTATGTTTAATTGGATGGAGAGACTGCCATGGCACCCGACAGGACACCCGCAAAAGCACACGGCAATGCGTTCGGCAATGCGTTCGGCAAGGTCTTCATCGCCACTTCGGTGGATGGTTTCATTGCCCGGCCCGATGGTTCGCTGGACTGGCTGCCGGCCGGGGGCGATGGCGGCGAGGACTACGGCTACGCGGCCTTCATGAGGACGGTGGATGGCATCGTCATGGGCCGCTCCACCTATGAAAGCGTGCTCGGCTTCGACGGCTGGCCGTTTGAGAAACCCGTGGTGGTGATGAGCCGCACGCTGGGCGCGAGCGATGTGCCTGTGCACCTGCGCGGCAAGTTGCGCATCACGTCCGCCCAGCCTGCCCAACTGGTGGCCGAGCTGCGGGCCGAGGGCTGGAGCAGCGCCTATATCGACGGCGGCGCCGTGATACGCGCCTTCCTGGCGGCGGGTGAGGTGGGCGAGATGACCATCACCCGCGTGCCCGTGCTGATTGGCGCGGGGCGGCCGCTGTTTGGCGATATCGGCTGCGATCTGCGGTTGACCTGCCTGGCCTCCCAGGCCTATCCCAGCGGCATGGTCAGCACGCGCTACCGCGTGGAGGCGGGCGGCCGGGTCATGGTGCGCAACGGGGGCGGCGATGAGTGAGCAGGCTGTACCGGCTGTACGGGCTGTATCGACTGCACAGGCTGCACGGCGCGGGCGCCCCTCGGCCGGGCGCTCGCTCAGCCGCGATCAGGTGCTGGACGCCGGGCTGGCCTTGCTAGAGGCCGTGGGCGCGCAGGGCTTTGGCCTGCGGCCGCTGGCGCGGCAGCTGGGCATTACGCCCATGTCGGTGATCCACCATGTGGGCGACCAGCAGGAATTGATGCGCAGCCTGGTGGAGCGCGTGCATGGCCAGCCGCTGGCCGAACCTCCGCCCGGGCTTGCGCCGGCGCAGCGCGTGCAGGCGCTGCTGGCGGGCTACATGGAGCGCGTGCGCCGCCATCCGGCGCTGACGGTGTGCATTCTGGGCGACCCGGCCCTGTTCACCGATTCGCTGGCCGCCTTCACGCAGCGGCTGCGCGGCGAGGTGCAGCAGTGCGAGCCCAGCGATGGCGATGCCGCCGTGCTGCTGGACTTGCTGATCGATTACACGCATGGCCATGCACTGGCGCTGGCCTTGTCGGGCGAGGGCGCGCAGGCATTGCATGGCCGGTTCGAGCAGGGGTTGGCGCGGCTGCTGCGCCAGGGCTGGGAGCGGCAGCCCGGCCCGTGATCCTCGGTCCCTGCAATGCGGGGACCACGGGAAGCATGCGATGTGGGGCGATGTCTGGCCGCGCAGGCCGGGCACAGGCTCAGCTAGCAGGCTGCAACTGCACGCCCAGGCGCGAGAACAGGATCTGCCGGCCATCGCCCTGCAGGCGCTGTATCACCATGCCGCCATCGCGGTGCAGGTAGATGCGCAGGGCGCTGCCGTTGCCGGGGTCGTAGTCCAGGTGACAGGGGTCCTTGTCCAGATCCTTCCAGCCGTGGAGTTCGACCAGCCTGCGTCCGGCGAGGCGGCGCAGCTCGGTCTCGGGGGCCGCGAAATAGCTGTGGGTCTGAAGCCACAGCGTGCGCAGTTGCTCGAAGGATTGTTCGCGCGAGGAACAGGCGGGCGCAGCCTCCAGCAGGGACAGCAGCATGTCCAGAAGCTGATCGAATGAATACTGCATGCCGCGCCCCTTTCAGCGATCGACGGTGCGCACTGCGCAACCTCGATCAGGGTAACCGGATATTGCGCTAATGTGAACAAAGCATGACCGTGGTGGTTTGTCGCTATTGCCAGCCTGCGCCGACAGTGATTGGCGCGGGTGTTGCATGCAGGGCACCGGCCTGGATGGCCAGACAATGGCCGGGCACATCCTGCGTGATGCCGACCTTTTTTGTTCCCGCCACCTGTTTCCCCACTTCTGCTGCCCATGGAACGCTTCACCATCTCCATCGACGACGACCTGGCCCGTGATTTCGACGGCTGGATCGCCGCGCGCGGCTACGACAACCGCTCCGAGGCCATCCGCGACGTGCTGCGCGCCCACCTGGCCCAGGTGCGCGAGCGCGAGGACGCCGACGGCCTGTGCGTGGCCAACCTGTCCTATGTCTACAACCACCACGAGCGCGACCTGTCCGAGCGCCTGGCCAGCCTGCAGCACGACCACCACGAACTGCACATGGCCACCACCCACGTGCACCTGGACCACGAGCAATGCATTGAAACCGTCATGCTGCGCGGCCCGGCCAGCGCCGTGCGGCGGTTTGCCGACACCATCACGGCCGAGCGCGGCGTGCACCATGGCCAGCTCAACGTGGTTATGGCGCGCAGGGCAGAGCCTGGTGGGCACGATCACGCGCACCACCATCCGCATTCGCACGACGATTGAGGCAGTCCGGGGCCGGGCGCGCAGCCCCTGTCACGCAGGCCGGTATGAAGTTTGCTTTTTTCTTCATACAACTCTTGGATCCGCATGACACATCCTCTGAAATTTCCTTCTCGGCCCTGCGCCTTGCACCAGATTGCGGCGGCCGGCCTGCTGGGCCTGGCCGCCATTCCCCAGGCTGGTGCACAGCAGGCGACGGATGCCTCGCCCAGCCTGCAGCCCGTCGAGGTCAAGGGCCAGACCGCGCGTGGCGCCTCGGCCGCCTACACCACCACGGTGATCGAGGCCGAGGACATTGCCAACGCCCATGTCAGTCATCCGCAGGAGCTGCTGCGCCAGGTGCCCGGCATGAATGTGCAGAACTACCAGCTGTCCGGCGTGGGTGACGCCATCGTCATGCGCGGCTTCGGCGGTGGGGGCCATGGCGGCGACGTGGGCGTGGTGCTGGACGGCATTCCACTGAACGAAGCCATGTCGCATGCCGACGGCTATGTGGACCTGGGCGTGATCGTGCCGCTGGAGATGGAGCGCATCAGCATCTACAAGGGTCCCGTGTCCGCGCTGTACGGCAACTTCAACCGTGCAGGGCTGATGGCGATAGAGACGCGCAAGCAGGGCGACTACACCCCCTACCGCGAGGCCGACGTGAGCCTGGCCTCGCACGGCACGCTGGACGCTCAGGCGGCGCTGGGGCTGAAGCCGGGCGATGGCGAGTTCCTGAACCTGGCGGCCCAGCACTACCGCACGGACGGTTTCCGCGCGCAGTCGCAAATGCAGCGCAGCACGGCATCCCTGCGTTGGAGCAAGCGGCTCTCGTCGCAGTTGGAGGTGGCGTTGTCGGCACGGCTGCACCATGGTGAGGGCGATTCGCCTTCGTACCTGACGGCGGGGCAGTTCGCACGCGATCCGCATGGCATCGATCCGCGCGCCATGAACGATGGCACGCGCAAGAACTTCGCCACGCTGCGCGCCGATGTGCAGTACGCGCTCTCGCCACGGCTGACCTGGCTGGGCTATGCCTACACCACGCAGCAGAGCTTCACGCGCTGGTTCAGCCGGCCCATCGACGCACTGCAGTGGCGCCAGCGCGAGGAAAGCTATGACCGCGCCGTCTACGGCGCCGGCACCAGCCTCAATGGCCGCCATGTCACGGCGCTGACCCCGCTCAACTGGGTGGCCGGGCTGGAGGCCGTGCGCGAATCCACCGACTACCAGTTCTACGACGGCCTGCAATGGCGCGAGCGCACGGGCGCGGCCATTGATGACCGCAATTCCAGGCTCAACACCCTCTCGGCCTTTGCCGAGGTGGATGCGCCCATCCACCGCCTGCTGCAGCTGTCTGCCGGCCTGCGCTGGGACCGCTTCACGGGCGGCTGCCGGCCCAATGGCCCCGAGACGGGCAGCGACCCCTGCGGCCCGCTGGCTCGCACCTCGCATGCCAGCCCCAAGCTGGGCCTGCGCTCGCAGGTGGCGCCGGGCGTGCTGCTGCGCGCCAGCTGGTCCGAAGGATTTGCGCTGGCCAGCGATTTCGCCAAGTACGCGCTGGGCGCCGCGCGGCTCGATCCCAACATCTTCCGGCAGACCGAAGTGGGCGCGCAGATCAAGCCCATGCCGGGCCTGGTGCTGGATGTGGCCGCCTATCGCCTGCAGTCCTCGGGCGAGATCCGCAACGTGGCGCCCGGCGTATACGAGAACTTCGGCGCCACGCGCCGCACGGGCGTGGAGACCAGCGCGCTGTGGGCGGTGCGCAAGAACCTGGACCTGCAACTGGCCTGGGGCAGCGCCCATTCGCGCGTGACCGAGAACGGCAACCCGGCCCTGGTCGGCAACCAGGTGGCCGGCGTGCCCCGGCAGACTGCCACCGTGGGCCTGGCCTGGCGCCCGCTGGCGCAGTGGGAGGGCACGCTCACCTGGCGCCGCGTGGGCCGCTATGCCGTCACGGCCGACAACAGCGTGTTCTACGGCGGCTACGCCACCTGGGACCTGGGCCTGAGCTGGCGCCTGCCTTCGGCGCGCAGCCGCATCTATGCCGTGGTCTCCAACCTGGGGGACAAGGCCTATGCCACGTCGGCCTCGGTCATCCGCGGCGTGCCGCTGTTCGCGCCCGGCGCGCCGCGCACGCTCAAGGTCGGCGTGCAGACACAGTTTTGAGGAGGAAAAAAATGAAATCCAACCCCTGTTTCGCATCCGTTGCAACCGCCGCATTCGTGGTCCTGCTGGCCTGCGCGCCGCTGGCCCAGGCCCACAACGTCTGGCTGGAGCCCGATGCCGACGGCGCCTACACCGTGCAATTCGGCGGCCATGAGGGCAAGCTGGAGAACTTTGCGGCCGGCAAGCTCAAGAGCGTTGAGGCCTATGACGCGCGCGGCCGCCGCATCGACGTGGCCGTGCAGCCCGTGCCCGGCGGCGCCCGCGCCACGCCGGCCCGCAAGGCCGCGCTGCTGGCCGCGCATTTCGACAACGGATTTTTCAGCCGCGTGGGCGAGGGGCCGATGGTCGAAAAGCCCATGACCGAGAACCCTGGCGCCACCAGCGGCGTGCATGCGCTCAAGTTCCACAAGACCATCCTCGAATGGGGCCCGGTCACCCGCGAGAAGCTGGGCCAGACCCTGGAGATCATCGCCAAGACCCGCCGCTCGCCCCACGCGGGCGAGCCCCAGCAATTCCAGGTGCTGCTGAACGGCCAGCCTTGGGCCGGCGTGCGCGTGTCGCTGGGAGAAAAGGGCGAGCCCCTGGAGACCGATGCCGACGGCTTGGTGACCGTGCTGCCGCGTGCCGGGCTCAACCAGTTGCTGGCCATCGTGCGGCTGCCTGTCTCCGGCGATGCGCGCACCACCAGCCTCAGCTACGAGTACCTGCTGGGGTTTTCGGCGCATTGAAAGGGGCTGGCGGCCCGGCGTAGCCCGGCCCGGCGTGGCCCGGCGCTGTGGGGTCAGTCCAGCGCCAGGCGCCGGTCTGCGGCCAGCTTCTTCCACTTGGCGTTGTCCTGGGACATGAAGCGCTGGATCTCGGGCAGCGACATGGGCGTGGCCACGGCCCCTGCGGCCTGCAGCGTGGGGCGCAGCTCGGGCGACTGGATGGCCTGGTTGATCCACTGGTTGAGCTGGGCCAGCCGCTCGGGGGGCGTGCCGGAGGGCACGGCCACGGCATACCACTGGGTGGCCTCGTAGCCGGGCACGCCGGCCTCGCGCATGGTCGGTACATTAGGCAGGCTGTCTATGCGCGTGGCGCTGGTCACGGCATAGGCCTTCAGCCGGCCCGACTGGATGTGCGGCAGCACGGGCGTCACGCCCAGCATGGCCAGGGGGATCTGCCCGCCCACCACATCGGTCACGGCCTGCCCGCCACCCTTGTACGGCACATGCACCATGCTGGTGGCCGCCAGGGCGTTGAGCAGTTCGCCGGCCAGATGCTGGGAGGTGCCCGTGCCCGAACTGGCGTAGCTCCATTGGCCCGGTTTGGCTTTCATGGCGGCTACCAGTTCGCCCAGGCTGCCGGCCGCACCCGGGGCCGGGCCCACCAGCACCATGGCGCCCCGGGCCATCACGGCCACGGCGGTCAGCTCGCGGCCCACCTCGGGCTGGCGTGGACCGGACAGCTGCGGCCCGGGAACGGAGACCAGGGTCAGGCCATCGGCAGGCGCCTTGGCCGCCGCCTGCAGGCTGATCGCGCCCGAGGCGCCCGGCCGGTTTTCCACCACCACGCTGACACCGGCCCTGGCCTCCAGTTGCCGGGCCACATGGCGGGTCAGCACGTCCAAGCTGCCGCCGGGCGCAAAGCCCACGATCCATGTGATGGGCTTGCCCTGCGGCGCGTGCGCCGGGGGATCGGCCGCGCGGGCCGTGGGCAGTGCAAGGGCCAGCAGGGCTGCGGCGGCCAGGGGGCGCAGCGCATGGCGGCGGGTGGTCGGCAGGCGGCCGCTGGCCTGCGGGGCGGGTAGGGGTGCGCAGGTCATTGGTCGGGGGCGCCGGGCGCGGTGTTGGGGTGTGCCTTGCAGCTTTCGTTGAAGCGCTGGACCATGGTCAGCATGGGGTTGAGCACCCAGGTGTTGAAGATCAGCACGTCATGCTCCTCCTTGGGATCGCGCACGATGTTGAACAGGTAGGGGGACTCCAGCTTGCCCTTGCTCTCGTTGACCTCGGGCTCCCAGTAGAAATGCAGCTTCCAGTCGCGCCACTTCGCGGCCCGCAGCTGGTCCTTGATGTAGAAGAGAAAGCCCTCGCGCGCGGACCGGGGCTCGCCCAGCAGGAAGGCCGTCTGGTCCAGGCCGTCGATGGGCCGGTCCTGCGGCACGGCAGCGCCCGCCACCGCCGCCAGGGTGGAGAAGATGTCGGTCACGTGCATGATTTCATTGCTGGTGCGCCCGGCCTGGATGCGGCCCGGCCAGCGTGCGATGAAGGGCACGCGCAGGCTGCCCTCCATGGCCGTGTGGTAGGTGCCGCGCCAGGGGCCGGCCGTGCCGCGGTAGGGCTGGCGGAACTCGGGGCCGTTGTCGCTGCAGAAGATGAACAGCGTGTCCTCGCGCAGGCCGAGCCGGTCGATCTCGTCCGAGATCTGGCCCACGCGGTGGTCCATCTCCACCATGGAGTCGGCAAAGTCGCCCTGGCCGGTGCGGCCCGCGAAATCCGCATGCGGCAGCGTGGGAAAGTGCAGGTGCACCAGGGGCAGGTACAGGAAGAAGCGGCGGTCCCGGGCGTGGTTGCGGCGCATGAAGTCCAGCGAGCGCTCCACCAGCTCGGCATCGATGTTGCGCCGCGATTCCAGGTCGTAGACCTTGACATCGTCCGAGGGCGCGCCCGCGCGGCCTTCCATGATGTGGGGCAGGGGTGCCACCAGAGGGTCGTAGCCCGTGGTCGCGGTGAACTGGCTTTCGTCCGTGGTGCGCGGAATGCCGTACCACTCGTCGAAACCCCGGTCCGAGGGATAACGGCCCGGAATGTCCCCCAGATGCCATTTGCCGAAATGCGCCGTGGCATATCCCTGGGCCGACAGCAACTGGGCCAGCGTGGTCTCGCCGCGCGTCAGGCCCTGGGGCAGCCCGGCCGGCACCGATTGCAGGGCGCCCGTGCGGATGGGATGGCGCCCCGTCATCAGGGCCGAGCGCGTGGGCACGCAGTCGCTTTCCACGTTGAAGTTCTGCAGCAGCAGTCCCTCGGTGGCCAGCTGGTCGATACGCGGAGTGGGCGCGCCGCGCAGCGCACCGCCGCCGTAGCAGCCCAGCTCGCCCCAGCCCAGGTTGTCCGCGACGATGAGCACGATGTTTGGTGGGTTCATGATGTGGCTCAAAAAGTTTCCATGCCAAAACTCTAGCCACAAGCCCTGTCTTGGTGATAACCAAACCAGCGAAAATCGATGCACATCTGGAAGGCTTTGCTCGGCAAGGTAGCAAGCTTTCTCGTTTTTCTTCGTTGACAAGGAATGGCATGACGGGATTTGCCTATAACGAGCTGGCCTGCTTTCTAGCCGTGGCCGAGCATGGCCATTTCGGGCGTGCGGCCGCTGCCCTGCAACTGACCCAGCCGGCCGTCTCCAAGATCGTGCGCCGCGTGGAGCAGGGGGTGGGAGCGGCCCTGTTCACGCGCGGAACGCATGGCGTGGCGCTGACCAGCAGCGGCCAGCTGTTCATGGAGCCCGCGCGCCAACTGGTGCTGCGGCATGAGGAGACGATGCGCGCCGCCAGCGACATCCAGGCCCAGCATGTGGGCCTGATCCGCCTGGGCTTCACGCAGGCCACTTCCGAAAGCCGCGCCACCCGGGCCGTGGCCGAGCTGCTGCGCCGCCGCCCCGGCCTGCGCGTGCGGCTGACCGTGGGCAAGTCCGACGACCTGGAGCGCGCCCTGCTCGACGGCAGCCTGGACCTGGCCGTGGTGCCGTCCTACCCGGGCCATGCCACGCGCTGCGCCCAGGTGGTCATCGGCGAGGACGAGCTATGGGCCGCCGCACGGCCGCGCCACCCGCTGTTCCAGCTGGCGCTGGAGCAGGGCCTGAGGTTCGGGCATTTGCAGGGCTACTCCTGGGCCTTGCCGGCACCGGGCGCCGCCGTGCGCAAGGTGGTGGACGAGGCCTTCGCGGCCCAGGGCCTGGGCGCGCCCACCGTGGCCCTGGAGATCCAGCACAACACCGAGGCCACCATCGACATCGTGGGCCAGACCGACCTGCTGTGCTACGTGCCCAGCCATGTGCTGCGCAGCAATCCCGAGCGCCTGCAGTCCCTGTCCATCCCCGAGCTGCGCACGCGCCGCAGCTGGCTTCTCATCAGCCACCCCAAGGCCCATTGGTCGCCGCTGATGTCCGCGCTGCGGGACCTGACGCTGGGGTAGCGGACCGTTCAGCAGGGCCGGTGCAGGCCGGCCTCAAGTGTTCAAGGTGTCTTGCGCTCAGGCGGACACGGGCGTGGAGCTGCCCCCCAGGTGCCGGGCCGGCCGGTGCGTGTAGCGGTCCAGGGCCAGGCCGTCGGTGCTGATTTCCGGGCTGCGGCCGGTGATCAGGTCGGCGATCAGCCGGCCCGAGCCGCAGGCCATGGTCCAGCCCAGCGTGCCGTGGCCGGTGTTCAGGAACAGGTTGGCATAGCGCGTGGCGCCGATGATGGGCGTGCCGTCCGGCGTCATGGGCCGCAGCCCGGTCCAGAAGCTGGCGCGCGCCACGTCGCCGCCCGGGAACAGGTCGTTGACCACCAGCTCCAGCGTGGCGCGGCGGCGCGGGTCCAGGCGCAGGTCGAACCCGCCCAGCTCGGCCATGCCGCCCACGCGGATGCGGTCGTCAAAGCGGGTGACGGCAATCTTGTAGGTCTCGTCCAGCACGGTGGACTGCGGCGCCAGCGCCGGGTTGCCCAGCGGCACGGTGAGCGAATAGCCCTTGACGGGGTAGACGGGCAGGTCCAGCCCCAGCGGCTCCAGCGCCTGGCGCGAGTAGCTGCCGAAGGCCATCACGTAGCGGTCGGCGGTCAGCAGTTCGCCATTCACACGCACGCCGGCAATGCGGCCGCCTTCGACCACCAGGCCATCCACGTTCTGGTTGAAGCGCAACTCCACGCCCAGGCCGGTGGCGATGCGGGCCAATTCATTGGTGAAGCGGTGGCAGTCGCCGGTCTCGTCCTTGGGCAGGCGCAGGCCGCCCGTCAGCCGGTCGCGCGCCTGGGCCAGGGCGGGCTCCACCTGGGCGAGCTGGTCGCGGTCCAGCAGCTCGAAGGGCACGGCGCATTCGCGCAGCACGGCCACGTCGCGCTCCACGGCGTCCAGCTGGGCCTGGGTGCGGAACAGTTGCAAGGTGCCGCCGGTGCGCTGCTCGTAGGCGATGCCGGTGTCGGCGCGCAACTGCTGCAGGCAGCTGCGGCTGTACTCGGCCACGCGCATCATGCGTTCCTTGTTGACGGCGTAGCGCTGGGCAGAGCAGTTGCGCAGCATCTGCGCCATCCAGCGCAGCTGGAACAGGCTGCCGTCCAGGCGCACGGCCAGCGGCGCGTGTTCCTGCAGCATCCACTTCAGGGCCTTGAGCGGAATGCCGGGCGCCGCCCAGGGCGTGGAGTAGCCGGGCGAGACCTGGCCCGCGTTGGCAAAGCTGGTTTCGGACGCGGGCGCATCCTGCCGGTCCAGCACCGTGACCTCGGCACCGGCCCGCGCCAGGTAGTACGCACTGGTCACGCCGATGACACCGCCGCCAAGAACAAGGACTTTCATACGATTCACCGCCAGGTCAACAAGATGAAATCAAAGTCTATTGACGATGAGGCAGTGGAAACCACTGAAATATTGCTACTCTCCAGTGATTGATAAGCCCCGGGAATCGCCGCCATGGCCGCCAAAAGTGAAAACCGCGTGCTTGACCGCACCGACCGCAAGATCCTCGACATCCTGCAGCGGGACGGCCGCATCTCCATGACCGAACTGGCAGAGCAGGTCAGCCTCTCGGCCACGCCCTGCTCGGAGCGCGTGCGCCGCCTGGAGCGCGATGGCGTGATCACGGGTTACCACGCCCACCTCTCGCCCGAGGCGCTGGGCAAGACGCTGCTGGTGTTCGTGGAGATCAAGCTCTCGTCCAAGTCGGGCGAGGTCTTCGACAAGGTGCGTCAGGAACTGCTGCACGTGCCCGACGTGCTGGAGTGCTTCCTGGTCTCGGGCAGCTTCGACTACCTGGTCAAGGCCCGCCTGGGCGGCATGCGCGAGTACCGCCGCCTGCTGGGCGACATCCTCAAGAAACTGCCCGTGCCGGCCGAGTCGCACAGCTATGTGGTGATGGAAGAGGTCAAGGAGACGCTGGCGCTGCCTGTGGATCGGTGAGGGAGCCGTCCTCGGCGTTCCAGGGTCGGATTTACCGCCATCCCTTATTGTTATTTACTGTTTGAAACGTTTGTCACAATAGCGTTGATTCAAATGGGGTATTGTGCGATCCAATCAAAAAGTATGTTGGGTGGCAGATCGGTTGTTATGAAGTTCCACATTCATCGGTGCTCTCCTTTGAAAAGTAAACAGGACGACAACTTGGAGTTCAATTCCAATGGCGGGATTGCAAATATTTGTCATTGGATGGTGGCTGTAGGGGATTGGTGATTTTTAAAGTTCAATACCGGTGATACCTTGATAGCGTAAATCTATCTATCACTGGGAGTTCTATGAAAAATCACGCCCTCATGGCTGCCTTGATGGCCGGCGCAGCACTCTCGGCCTGCCCCCCCGCCAGCGCGCAAGTGACGCGTTACTACGGGGAGATGAGAACCGCCTACTCGGATTTCCAGGATCGCACGGCGTGTCCCCTGGGGTCTCACGGCTCATGCCAGGATTTTCCGAGGACCGCCCGCCTGGCCGGCTGGTTTGAAACGGCCGCACCCTTGCAGCCCAATCTGGACGAGAGCGAAATAAGGGCGCTGGTCACTTCCTATAGTTTCTCGGACGGATTGAACACCTACAGCAGTTCCGATCCGGATGTGCGCGCATTCATATTCAGGGTTTCCACGGACAGTGGGTCCAATATCGTGAAAAACAGAATCCACCTTCAACGCTGGCTGACGGGAAGCAATCCGCACCGCTCCATCAATGAAATGGGCCCGGGTGGATCTCCCAATGATGTGGATATGCTGAGCCGGTTTGAAATGGCCACGGAACAGGTGGGTGCCATGAACAACGCGATGTGCGCTTCCTTGTTCTCGGAAACATCCCTGCAGGTCAGTTATTCGGGTGAGAGCGACACCTGTCTGGGGACCTATGAGGTGCCAGACAACGGCGTGTCCGTTGCGTGGACCGGGGCGCCCGTGCAAAACCAGAACGTCATGTCCTGGCACAGGGAGGCCGTGCATCCTGCCCTGTCGTTGACCCACAGCATCTCGCCCGCAGGCCAGGTGCAGGCGGGGCAGGAGGTGCGCTACACCATCACCGTCAGGAATACGGGGACCGTGGCCGCCACCCAGGCGCAGATTGCCGACAGCCTGCCTGCCGGCCTGGAGCGCGCCACCTGGATCTGTACGCCCGGCACCAGCACGCCATGTCCCGTGGCGTCAGGCTCCGGATCGCTGGCGGTCACGGTGCCCGTGTTCGCGGCAGGAGACTCGCTGGTTTTCACCGTGATGGCCAGCGTGGCCAACCCGGCGCCCGCAACCATTACCAATGTGGCCACCGTGAATGCCGGGGACCCGTCGGTGCAGTGCATGCAAGCAGGGCAGGTCGTGGGAACGGTGCCGTGCATGGCTTCCGCGTCCATCAATACGCTGGCAGCTTTCCCCGGCGGTGGACAGGTGACCCCCGTGCCGACGCTGCAGCACACAGCCCTTGTGGTCCTGAGCCTGCTGGCTGCAGCCATCGGATGGATGGGGCTGGGGCGGCGCCAGCGGGTCGGCGCGGGCCGCTGACGCGGCCAGGCGCGCCGGCCCGGGCTCAGTCGATCAACCGCCCGTCCGCATCCCAGAACGGGTGCGGCCCGTCGAATTGCCCGCTGGCCACGGCATGGCTGACCAGTCGGCCGCCGTGCGGCAGGGCGTGCAGCATGAAGCCGGGCGGCTCCAGCGTCCAGGCCGATGCCGCATCGGGCGCCAGGTCCAGGCAGACCTGGTGGGCGGGCGCGGGCGAGGTCATGGCCACCGTGCCGCCGAAGCCGACCTGGATGCTGCGGTGCAGGTGGCCGCAGATGACGCGCTGCACGTTGGGGTGGCGGCGCACCAGGTCTTCGAGTGCCTGGGCACCCTGCAGCAGGCCGATCTTGTCCATGTGGCCTATCAGGGTCTCGAAGGGCGGGTGGTGCATGGCGATGACCACGGGCCGGCCCTCGCTGGCGGCCAGCTGCAGCTCCAGCCATTGCAGGCGTTCCTCGCACAACGCGCCCTCGCTGTGGTCGGGCACCACGGTGTCCAGCGCGATCAGCCGCAGCGCGCCGATGTCCACCGCGTACTGGATGAAGCCTTCGCTGCGCAGCCAGGTGTGCTCGGGAAAGGCGGTGCGCAGCGCGTCGCGGTCATCGTGGTTGCCGGGCAGCAGGTAGATGGGAAGCTCGCCCAGCGGCGCCAGCAGGCTGCGCAGGTGGGCGTATTCGGCGGGCCGGCCGAAGTCGGTCAGGTCGCCCGTGATCACGACGGCGTGCGGCGGCTGCGGCAGGGCCAGCACGCTTTGCACCGTGCGCTTCAGGTATTGGGCGGTATCGATGCGGCGGTAGGTCAGGCGACCGGGTTCGCGGATGTGCAGGTCGGTGAGCTGGGCCAGGAAGGTGGTCATGGAGGGGCGCAGGGTTTCAGGCGTGGGCATGGTTGGGCATCCATTGGTGGGGGGCGATGCGCAAGGCCACGCGGTCGCCCGATTGCGCGGCGTGGTCGCGGGCCACGTCGGCCATCAGCGGCGTGTGGCCCGCCAGCTCCAGCGTGAGCTGCAGGCGATCGCCCAGGAAAACGCGGCGCGCCACCGATGCGGGCACGGCGCCCGGCGTGCCGGCGGCGCAGACCTCGATGTCTTCAGGGCGCAGCAGCAGCCGGGCCGCGCCCGTGCACTCGGCCGGGCAGGCCAGCTCCATGCCGGCCAGCGCCAGCCGGTTGCTGCGCGCATCGTCGTCGCTGCGTTCGACCTGGTTCACGCGCCCCAGGAAGGTGGCGACAAAGGGATGGGCCGGGCGGCGGTACAGGCTTTCACCGTCGCCCACCTGCAGGATGCGGCCTGCCTGCATGACGGCCATGCGGTCGGCAATGGCCATGGCCTCCTGCTGGTCGTGCGTGACATGGACGGCGGTGATGCGCAGCTGGCGCAGCAGCTGGGCCAGCTCGTCGCGCAGGGTTTCCTTGAGCTTGGCGTCCAGCGCGGTCAGCGGCTCGTCCAGCAGCAGCACGCGCGGGCGCGATGCCACGGCGCGGGCCAGGGCCACGCGCTGGCGCTGGCCGCCGGACAGTTCGGCCGGGCGCTTGTGCTCCAGGCCGTTCAGGCGCACCAGGTCCACCAGTTCGCCCACCACGCGGCGCTGCTCCTGCTCGGACACGCCGCGTATGCGCAGGCCGTAGGCTATGTTGGCCTGCACGCTCATCTGCGGGAACAGCGCGTAGTGCTGGAACACCATGCCCACCTGGCGCTTTTCTATGGGCACGCGGGTGACGTCGGTGTCGCCGAAGGCGATGCGGCTGCCCGCATCCGGCGTCTCCAGCCCCGCGATGATGCGCAGCAGCGTGGTCTTGCCGCAGCCCGAGGGGCCCAGCAGGGCCAGCACCTCGCCGGGCTCCACGCGCAGGTCGGTGGCCTGCAGGCCGCGGGTGCCGTCGGCATAGGTCTTGGCGCATTGCCGGATGTCGATGGCGACGCTGTTACTTTCCATAATGCTTCTCGATGAAATGCCCCAGCGCCTGCAGCAGCCACATCACGGGCAGGATGACGATGAGGAAGATGAGGGTGTAGGCCGAGCCCACCTCGATGCGCATGGACGCATAGCTGTCGGCCAGGCCCACGGGCAGGGTGCGCGTCAGCGGCGTATGCAGCATCCAGGTCAGGTTGAACTCGCCCATGGACAGGGTGAACACCATCAGGCAGGCGGCCACGATGGCGGGCAGCACGGCAGGCACCAGCACGCCCAGGAAGCGCTGCGTGAACGAGGCGCCCAGGCTGCGCGCAGCCTCCTCCAGCGCCACCAGCTCCTGGCGGCGCAGCGCCGAGCCCACCATGCGCACCATGAAGGGCAGGGTGAACACCACATGGCCCACCAGGATGAAGGCAAAGCTCTGGCGGAAGGCGGCCACGCTGCCATAGGCGAGCAGCAGGGCCAGGGCGCTGGCCAGGCCCGGAATGGCCACGGGCAGGGTCAGCAGCTCCTCGAAATGCCGGGCCCAGGGCGAGCGGCTGCGCGCCAGCGCATAGGCGCAGGGCACGCCCAGCACCAAGGTCATGGCCACGCAGGCGCAGGCCAGCAGCAGCGACATCAGCACGGTATTGCCGTAGCCGGCCCAGACCTCGGCCAGCCAGCGGGTGGTCAAGCCACTGGCCAGGCCCTGGCCGTAGTTCTGCACCAGCCCGGCCAGGACCGACAGCAGCATGGGCGCCAGCATGAACACGGTGACGGTGGCCGTCACCAGCCACATCAGCGGCGGCATTTTTGGCCGCCGGGCCGCCCCAAGGCAAAAAGCGGCCCCTTCGGGGGGCAGCGGACCTTGCGCTGCAAGGGCAGCGTGGGGGCTATTTTTTTGTGTGGTCCGCATGTTCAGACTCCCGAGGCGGCCGGACCCGCCCAGCGCCGCGACAGCCACAGCACCAGCCAGGTGATCAGCCCCAGGCTGATGGACAGGCTGGCGGCCAGGGCGAAGTTGGCGTAGTTGGTGAACTCGTTGTAGATGGTGATGGGCAGCACCTCGAACTTGCTCGACAGCGTGAAGGCCGTGCCGAAGGCGCCGACCGACGTGGCGAACACGATGGCGCCGCAGGCCAGCGTGGTGGGCAGCAGCTGCGGCCACCACACATCGCGCGCCACGCGCCAGCCATTGCCGCCCAGCGAGCGCGCGGCCTCTTCCAGGTGCGGGTCCAGCGCCTCGGCCGCTGCCGTGTAGGAGGCGATGGCGCGCGGCAGCGAGAAGTACAGGTAGCCCAGGAACAGGCCCAGCAGCCCGTAGGCGAAGGTGATCCGCTCGCCGCCCAGGGCCACCGACAGATCGGCCAGCGCGCCCTGGCGCCCGCCCAGCAGGATGATGAAAAAGCCGATGATCACGCCCGGAAACGACAGCGGCAGCGTCAGCAGCGACAGCAGCAGGCCGCGCCCCGTGAAGCGGTGGCGCGCCAGCGCAATGCCCATCACCGCGCCGATCAGCAGCGTGGCCAGGGTCACGGCCAGCGACAGGGCCAGCGTCTGCAGCAGGCTTTGCAGGTACAGCGCGTCGGTCAGCGTGGCGAAGTAGGTGCGCCAGCCTTCACGCGCCGGCAGCGCCAGCAGCAGGCCGGCCGGCAGCAGCCAGAACGCGGCGAAGAAGGCCACGGCCGGCGCGCTGCAGGCCAGCAGCAGCGCGCGGGCGCGCCAGTCGCCTGGCGCTTGGGAGGAAATGCCCACGATGCAGTCCGCCTGGCTCACCGCACTTCACGCAGGTAGCGCGTGGAGAAGCCCTTTTGCACATCGGCCATCTTCTGGTAGTCCACCGAGGTGGCGCGCGCGTACTCGCTGGCGGGCAGGAAATGGCCGGCCACCTCCTTGGGCAGGGCCACGTCGCGCACGGGGCGCAGGTAGGCGTTGGCCCAGATGGACTGGCCCTTGTCGGACAGCACATAGTCCAGCACCTTCTTGCCGTTGTCCGTGTGCGGCGCCTTGTTCACCAGGCTCATCACATAGGGCATGACCACGGTGCCTTCCTTGGGGATCACGAAGTCCACGTCGGCCTTGTCCTTGTAGCGGGCGCGGTAGGCGTTGAAGTCGTAGTCCAGCAGGATGCCGATCTCGCCCGACAGCAGGCGCGCATACGAGGTCTGCTTGGGCACGATGGGCTCGTTCTTCTGCAGCTTCTTGAAGTAGTCGATGGCGGGCTGGAAGTTGTCCAGCGTGCCGCCCATGGCCTGGTTCACGGCCACGGCGCCCACATAGCCCACGAAGGCCGAGGCCGGGTCCAGGTAGCCCACCAGGCCCTTGTATTCGGGCTTGAGCAGGTCTGCCCAGGACTGCGGCACGGGCTTGCCGCCCAGCGCCGCCTTGTTGACCATGAAGCCCAGCGTGCCCGAGTGGATGGTCACCCACTCGCCCTTGGGGTCCTTGAGGCCGGCGGGAATCTGGTCCCAGTTGGCGGGCTTGTAGGCGGCGACCACGCCGTCTTTCTGCGCCTGGATGGCGAAGGTCACTCCCAGGTAGGTCACATCGGCCACGGGGCTGGCCTTCTCGGCCACCAGCTGGGCCAGCGACTGGCCGGAGTTCTTGTTGTCGGGCGGCACGGTGATGCCGGTATCGGCCTTGATGGCCTTGATCTGCGTGCCCCAGTCGGCCCATTCGGGCGGGCAGTTGTAGCAGATGGCGCTTTGGGCCAGGGCCGTGCCGCAGACGGCGGTGGTGGCGGCCAGCAGGGCCAGGCGCTTGAAGGAGGGCTTGAAGGAGAGCTTGAAGGGGAGGGCAGTCAGTTTCATGGTGCGTACTCGAAGAGGTGGGGGAGCGTGGGGAAGGGAAGGGCGCGGCCTTGGCTTGCGCGGGCCGCTGTTGCTGGTTTCAGAGCCGGCAGGACTCGCCGCTGCGCCAGCCATGCGGCAGGCACAGGCTTTCCTGCGCGGCCAGGGTTTTCTTGCCCGCCAGCGCATCGCACAGCAGGCGCACGCAGGCCGAGCCGATGTCGTGGTTGGGTTGGGAAATCGAGGCCAGCGAAGGCGTGAGATCGCCGGCCATGGCAATCCCGTCAAAGCCGACCACGCTGATGTCCGCAGGCACGGAGAACCCGGCCAGCGATGCCGCGCGGATGGTGCGTATCGCCAGCAGATCGTTGCTGCAGACAATGGCCGTGGGCGGGGCCTGCTCGGCCAGGTGGTGCTGCAGCATCTGCACGGCGGTGGCGGCAAAGGGCACCTCCCAGACAGGCAGCGGCGACAGGCCTGCGGCCTGCATGCCCAGCGCATAGCCGCGGCAGCGCTGCTGGGCGCGGTCGGACGCCTGCAACTGGCCCGTGACCATGCCGATGCGGCTGTGGCCTGCCGCAGCCAGGCGCAGCACCAGCTCCCTGACGGCGCCCGTGTTGTCCACGCCCACGCAGGCATGCTCATGGGTGTGGTGATAGGCCAGCACATAGGGCTTGCCGGCCTGGCGCACACGCGCCAACGCCGCCGAATCGCCAGGGTTGGAGACCACCAGCACCAGCGCATCCACCCCGCTGGCCAGCAGCCGCGTGGTGGCCGCGTCTTCACCGGCGTGGTCGTATTCGGTGGTGCAGGGCGAAATCGCATAGCCGCGCAGCGCCGCCTGCGAGGCAATGCCCTGCAGGCACTCGGCAAACACCGGATTGGTGAGCGTGGGCAGCACCACGCCCAGCACCTTGCTGCTGCGCGTGCGCAGCGTGCGGGCGCTGGCATTGGCCACATAGCCCACTTCCTGCGCCACGCGCAGCACCGTGCTGCGCGTTTGCGCATTGACCACCTCCGGCGAATTGAAAACCCGCGAAACAGTGGCGACGGACAGTCCCGCGCGGCGTGCAACCTCGGTGATGCTCATGGATGTAAACGATTTCTTGAAAACGTTTACATTGCACCCGCTGCGCGTGACAGGGAGGTGACGAAGGTTTGAAGCTTTTGTGGCAGTTCAGGCGCTGCCCGGGTAGTCTCTGACGACCTCCATGAACGCCGCCAGGAGGGCAGAGGTATCGTCCCGGCGGTGGACGCAGCTCAACTCGATGTCCTTGAGAAAGCGGGAGCGCAGCGGGCGGAAGACGACGCCCGGCAATCTCAGCATGGTTCCCGATTCGGGCGTGATGCACAGCCCCAGGCCTGCGCTGACCAGGGCGATGCAAGTGGTGACGTCCTCCACCTCCTGCATGACCTCGATCTGCACTTTTTCGCGGCGAAACGCTGCCACCACCTCCTGCGCCAGTCCCGCCAGCGGCGTGTTCGGGTACAGGATCATGGGCTGGCGCTCCAGGTCGCGAATGGAAATCCCGGCGCGTGTGCTGAGCGGATGGCCTTCATGCATGCCCACGTACATGGGCTCGCGCAGCACCAGGCGCACGGCCAGGTCGGGCTCGGCCGGGGGCAGCCGGTGAAAGCCCACCTGGATCCGGTGTTCCCGCAAGGCCTGGATCTGCTCGCCCTTGGTCAGGTTGTGAAGCCGGATGCGGACCTCGGGCCGCTGCGTGTGAAAGCTCCCGATCAGGCGAGGGATGACGTTCAGCATCCCCGAGCCGAAGATGCCGATGTCCAGATCACCCAGCAGCCCCTTTCCTGCCCGCAGCGCACGTTCGCGGGCCAGCCGGGCCAGTTCCAGGATGTTCGGAACATCGCGCAAAAGGGAGTGCGCAGCCTCGGTCAGCTCTATGCCCCGGGATGTGCGCACGAACAGTTCCACACCGAGGTCCTCCTCCATCTGGCGCATCTGCCGCGACAGGGGCGGCTGCGCCATGTGCAGCCGCTCGGCCGCACGGCTGACGCTTTGCTCCTGTGCCAGGGCGAGGAAGTAACGCATATGCCGCAGATCCATGGCCATTCCCTTTTTTGGAGATACCTGAATGGTATGGCCGATCGCTGATTCGGTATTGGACAGTATGGGGAGGGCACTCGAGAATGGTTTGCACAACCCCTGCCATCGCAGCCACGACGCATTCAGGAGGAGACAGGCCATGCATTCACTCATCACGCGGATCGCGCGGATCATCGGTGTCTGGGCCTGCGCGCTGGTGCCGCTGTGCGGCGCTGCGCAGGCCTTTCCGGACAGGCCTGTCACCCTGGTCCTGGCCTACTCCGCAGGGAGCATCTCCGACGTTCTCGCACGCAGCGTGGCCCAGCAGTTGAGCGCCCGGTGGAAGCAGCCGGTGCTGGTCGACAACCGGCCCGGGGGCAACCAGATCATCGCGGCCAGCCTCGTGGCCAAGGCCGCCGCCGATGGCTACACCCTGCTGCTGTGCGATGACGGCGTCTTCACGCTCAACCCGCATCTGTTCCGCAAGCTGCCCTATTCGCTGGAGGACTTCGCGCCGGTCGCGGATCTTGCGCAGTTGCAGATGGTGCTGTCCAGCGCGAGGCAGGTGCCCGCTGCCAGCATCGCTGAACTGGTGGCCCTGGCCAGGGCCAGGCCGGGCACGCTGAACTATGGCTCGTTCGGCACGGGGAACATCGTCCACCTGGCCATGGATGCGTTTTCCCGGATGGCTGCCATCGAGTTGGTGCACGTGCCCTACAAGGGCTATCCCGACGCCATCCGTGATGTTCTGGCCAACCAGGTCCAACTGGTGCTGGGCGGCATTGGCGGGCCGGCGCTTCAGTATTTGAAAAGCGGCGCCATGAGGCCGCTGGCCGTCACGGGTCCATCGCGCAGCCCCTTGCTGCCGGATGTGCCCACCCTGGCCGAAGCAGGCTTTGCGCGGCTCGACCCGCAAGTCAATTTCATCCTCATGGCGCCTGCGGGCACGCCGCCAGCCGTGGTGCGCAAAATCAATGCAGCCGCCGCTGTCATCGTCCGGCAGGAGATTGCGGCCACGGTGCTTGCGCCCAACGGCATGAGACCGCTGGGCGCAAGCCCGGACGCCCTGGCGGCCTCGCTCAGGCAGGGCAGGGCCGCATATGCCGAACTCGTGAAATCGTCTGGCGTCAGGCTGGACTAGAAAATGGAGAAAGTTGCCATGATCATCGAAAAGCAGAGCGACGTGACGGCCGCCGTGCTGGAGCAATTGCAGCAGTCAAGCGATCCCCGCTTCAAGGAGATCATGATCGCCGCAGTCACCCATCTGCACGGCTTCATACGGGACGCCCGCCTGTCGGAGGCGGAGTTCCACCAGGCCTGCGCCCTCATCGCCCGGCTGGGGCAACTGACCACGGCCTCGCACAACGAGGTGGTGCTCATTGCCGGCTCGCTGGGCGTCTCCGCCCTGGTCTGCCTGCTCAACAACGGGGACAACGGCCAGACGGAAACCACGGCCAACCTGATGGGCCCGTTCTGGCGCATGGATTCTCCGCCCACGGAAAACGGCGGCTCCATCGTCCGCTCTCCCACGCCGGGCATGCCCGTGTTCGTGAACGCCTGGGTGCGCGACCGGCAGGGTCGGCCCGTGCCGGATGCCGAAGTCGATGTATGGCATGCGTCGTCCGAGGGCTTCTATGAGAACCAGGACCCGGAGCAGGCCGACATGAACCTGCGCGGCAAGTTCAGGACCGATGCCGCAGGGTGCATCACCTTTCGCACCATCAAGCCCGTGGGCTATCCCATTCCCTTGAGCGGCCCGGTGGGCGCCCTGCTGCGCGCGCAGGGCCGGCACAACATGCGCCCGGCCCACATCCACTTCATGGTCTACAAGCCCGGCTTCAAGACGCAGTTTGCCCAGGTGTATTCCAGTGACGATCCGCACCTGGAGACTGATGTGCAGTTCGGCGTGACGCGGGCGCTGATCGGACAGTACGTTCTTCACTCGGGCGAGTCCCCTCCGGCCGACGACGTGCATGGCGCCTGGTACACGCTGGACCACCATTTCGTGATCGAGCCAGGGGAGGCTCGGCTGCCCAAGCCCCCGATCACCGGCAAGGCCGGCGGGGAGCGCCCGACGCTCACCGTGCTGGAGCGCTGCACAGACACTCACTGAGGAAAGCCCGGAAATGATCGATGCCACCGAACGCCAGGACGCGGCCCATGCGCTGCTGCAGGCAGAACAGAGCCGCCAGCCCATCGCCCAGGTCAGCCGGACCTGGCCGGCCATGGAGATAGCCGATGCCTACGCCGTGCAGCAACTGTGGGCGCAGGCCAAGGTCAAGGCTGGCGCGCGCATCGTGGGCCACAAGATCGGCCTGACCTCACGCGCCATGCAGATGGCTTCCGGCATGAATGAGCCGGACTACGGCGTGCTGCTGGATCACATGGTCCATGCGGATGGCGCCCGGATATGCGCTTCGCAATTCCACCGGCCCCGCCTGGAGGTGGAGCTTGCCTTTGTCCTGGGCAAGTCCTTGGGCGGCACCCGGCCGGGCGGCAGGCCGGTGACGGTCTATGACGTGCTGGACGCCACGGCCTATGTGACGCCTGCGCTTGAGATCATCGACTACCGCACCGAGGTGCCGCGCAGCATCTGCGACACCATCGCGGACAACGCCGCAGCCGCCGCCATGGTCACGGGAGGGCGCATCGTGCGCCCCATGGACATCGATCTGCGCTGGGTGGCCGCCACCCTGTCCAAGAACGGCGTGATTGAGGAGTCAGGTGTCTCGGCTGCCGTCATGGGCCATCCCGCCCTGGGCATCGTCTGGCTGGCCAACAAGCTCGCGGGCCATGGCATCGCGCTGGAGGCCGGACACATCCTCCTGGCGGGCTCCTTCACTCGGCCCACGGCTGTCACGGCCGGTGACACCATCCATGCGGACTTTGGACCGCTGGGCTCCATCGGGGTGTCGTTCACGGAATAGGAAATGCCTGCCGTCCGGCCTTCACGGGACCGATGGATCCAGCTCCGATGCCAGCAACTGCTGCTGCCGGTGCAACCATTCCAGAAAGCTGGAAAGCCGGGCACTGAAGAGTGTTTTGGGCATACACGGTGCCCTGGCCTGGATCAGGAAGAAATCGATGGACTCTGCCAATTCCGGGTGGCGCTCTGAAAAACATCCGGCGAACTCCTCCAGCGTGCGCGGCCAGAAACCCCCTGAGCAGGGGCGCAGCACATTGGTGGCCCGGATCAGCTTGCGTGCGGCTTCGCGTTGCAGGCGCAGGGCCTCCGAGTCGTCCCGGGTTGCAGCAATGCGCTGCAGGTAGTCGTTCAGCACCTGCACGTAGTCGCCATTGACGGCCTGTGCAATCGCCCTGGACGGCTCGAACGCCTCAAACTGCTGCGCCAGGTCTTCTCCATGGATACAGCGGCACTCATGCTTGAGCCAGTAGCCCCAGCTGTAGAGATGGGCCGGGTCCAGCACCTCTTGCCGAGTGCCCAGGTCGAAATCGATCTTCACGACTTCTTTGTGACGTAGTTGCAGGTCCTGGCGCAGTTGCTCCAGCCGGGCGCACTCCTGTCCACTAAGGGAGCGCACCAGCACCACCGTCAGGTCCAGGTCGGAGAAGCCCGCCCTCGCGCAGCCGCGCGCCACGCTGCCATACAGGTAGAGGCTGTCCAGCGCCTCGCCGAGGTCGCTGGCGATGGCTGCGCGCGCATCCGCCACCAAATCCACAAATTCCGGCTGGATGGGGGCTCTGACAAAGACTTCGAGAGTGCCAGCGGAGCCGAGGTTGTTCATTGGTCTTGCAGTAGTGGAACGGGAGGCACGGCTCTGAGCCAGTCTCCTGCGAACAAGCCCGGAACCTACAGCTCCCCTTCAGGGTCAGGCATAGGATTTGTAGCGATTGGAAACCGCATGCATCCCAGCGTGCGGGCGTCCATCATAAAAACACAACTCCAAGCCTCCTATGTCTTCATTCGATACCCAACTGCTGCTCATCGCGCTGGCCAGCGTGCTGGTCCTCGTCGCGCTGATCGTCTCGCGCATCCGTCTTCATCCCCTGCTGGCGCTGCTGGTGGTTTCCATCGGCGTGGGCTTTGCCACCGGCATGGCGCCGGGCGAGATCGTCAAGAACCTCACCAACGGGGCCGGCAAGACGCTGGGCGCGGTGGGCGTGGTCATTGCCCTGGGCGCCATGCTGGGCAAGATCCTGGCGGACTCCGGCACCACCGAGCGGCTGGCCAGTGCCATCCTGCAGCGCACGTCCGAGCGCATGATTCCCTGGGCCATGACCCTGGTGGCCTTCGTGATCGGCATCCCCATGTTCTTCGAGGTGGGGCTGGTGGTCATGCTGCCGCTGATCTTCAGCGTGGCGCGCAAGCTGGAAAGCAATGAGCGCTTCAAGGGATCGGCCTATGTCTATGTGGGTGTGCCCGTGATCGCCGCGCTGGCCGCCATGCACGGCATGGTGCCGCCGCACCCGGGCCCGCTCACCGCCATTGCCACGCTGCACACCACGGTCGGCCCGACCATGCTGTATGGCTTTCTGGCCGTGATTCCCGCCATGGTGCTGGGTGGCCCGCTGTACGGCGCCTTCATCACGCCGCGCATGAGCACGCGCCCCGATGCAGCCCTGCTGGAGCAGTTCACATCAGGCAAGAAGGAAGGCGGGCAGGGCAGTGCGCCCAGCATCGGCATGGGCGTGCTGTGCGCCCTGCTGCCCGCGCTGCTGATGCTGGTACATGCGCTGGCCGAGGTGCTTCTGCCCAAGGATTCGGGCCTGCTGCATGCAGCAGCCTTCCTGGGCAATCCGCTGGTGGCCATGCTGCTGGGCGTGGTGTTTGCCTCCATCACCCTGGGCTATCTGCGCGGCGCCGATGCAGAGAAGCTGCGCGACGCGCTGGGCCAGAGCCTCAAGCCCATCGCCGGCATCATGCTCATCATTGCGGGCGGCGGCGCCTTCCAGCAGATCCTGACCAGCGCCAAGGTGGGCGATGCCATCGTCCACATGACCCAGCAGTTCGCCCTGCCTCCGCTGGTGCTGGGCTGGATGATCGCCATGCTGCTGTCGGTGTCCACCGGCTCGGCCACCGTGGGCATCGTGGGCGCGGCGGGCCTGCTGGCGCCGCTGGCGGCCTCCGATCCTTCGCTGAACGTGCCGCTGCTGGCGCTGGCCATCGGCTGCGGCTCGCTGTTCTTCAACTATGCCAACCACGCGGGCTTCTGGATGGTGAAGGAGTCGTTCGGCATGAGCATGGGCGAGGCCACCAAGACGATTACCGTGGTCCAGTCCATCGTGTCCTTTGTGGGCCTGCTGATGGTGTTGCTGTTCAATCTGCTGCCCAAGCTGGGATAGGTGAAAGGCATAAGTGAAAGGCATGAGGCGGGCCGCCTGCGGCCACTTCGATGCCGCGGCAACCACCAAGAGAGGGCACTACTTCCGGTTCGACTGCGAATTGCCCCAGTCGCGACAGGGAAAATGCCGCCCCGTACAGGTGCGGTACCCAGCGCCGCTTCAACGCGCGGCCGGCAATTCACCTATACTGATGGAGGTGCTGTCCTTGTTGTTCGCCTCCTCAGTGCCCGTCTGACACCTTCGCGGTCTCCGGGCTGCCGTTAGCCGCCCACTGTCACAAAGTCTGTGACGAGGTCCGCAACTGTCACTCTCAACGGCGAGCACCACGCGAATCCAACCCACCTCCCGGGTCCGCACTCTCCCTGCCACCTGCAGGGTCCTCTTTTCCCTTTTTTCGATGCTCCGCTGCCTGCGTGCAGCGGTCATCCTGCGCTGGCCCAAGGCCGCAGCATGGTGCTGCACCAGCAACTTGCGGCGACGCAACCCTTTCAACATGTACTCACAGGAGTCCCATTGGCTAAAGAAGAACTGATCGAAATGCAAGGCCGGGTAGACGAAGTGCTGCCTGATTCCCGCTTCCGCGTAACGCTGGAAAACGGCCACCAGCTCATCGCCTACACCGGCGGAAAAATGCGCAAGCACCGCATCCGCGTGCTGGCCGGCGACAAGGTGACGCTTGAAATGTCGCCCTATGACCTGAACAAGGGCCGCCTGACGTTCCGCCACATCGAGCAACGCTCCGGCGCACCGGGCCCGCGTCCTCCGCAGCGCCGCTGAAGCCCGCCGGCCCGCTTCTGTTGCAGAGCGGGCACTCGGGGCGCAGGACCGGGCTCTGTGCCTGGTTGCCTGATCGGCAGCCCCAGTCAGCTTCCCAAGCAGCCCCGACGGCCCGACCGCCTGGAGGGCACCAGACGGATCAGGCGAGTCCGTCTGCTTATTTGGACATGGCGTCCTTGCCCATGGAATCCTTCTTCATTCCATCCTTGGACATGCCGTCCTTGTGCATGCCATCCTTGTGCATGCCGTCCTTGGACATCGAGTCCTTCTTCATCCCGTCCTTGGACATGGAGTCTTTCTTCATGCCGTCCTTGGCCATGGAGTCCTTCTTCATTCCGTCCTTGGACATCGAATCCTTGGACATGGCTCCGTTGGACATGCCGTCCTTCGCCATCTCATCCGCAGCGAATGCCGTGGTGGCACCGGCCAGGGCGAGGCAGGTGGCGAGCAGGGTGGTGGTGAGCTTGGTCATTTGAGTCTTCCTTTGGATTAGCGGTTTGCGGGATTGCAAATCGGCCGGCTTTGGATGGGCCCGGCCTCGCACCTTCGTTGGCGGCCCAGCGGCTTGGAAGGCCGCTCAGCTGCCTCCGAACCAGTTGTAGCCCTGGTCTTCCCAGTAGCCGCCGGAGTAGGTGTTGGTGACGAACATGGCCTGGATGTGCTTCGGGTTCTTGTAGCCCAGCTTGGTGGGCATGCGCAGCTTCATCGGAAAGCCATATTTGGGCGGCAGGGGCTGCCCGTCGTAAGTCAATGCCATCAGCGTCTGCGGATGCAGGGCCGTGGCCATGTCGATGCTGGTGAAGTAGTCGTCAACGCACTTGAAGCCGACGTACTTGGCACTGGTGTCGGCGCCTATGTGGCGCAGGAAATCGGCAAAGCGCACGCCGCCCCAGCGGCCTATGGCGCTCCAGCCTTCCACGCAGATATGGCGCGTGATCTGTTCGTCCTGCGGCATGGCGCGCAGCTCGGCCAGGGTCCAGGCATGGCGGTCGGCGACCATGCCGGTCACCTCCAGGCGCCAGCTGGCCCCGTCCACCTCGCGCACCTCGTCCTCGCCGTAGTAGGCATTGAAGGGGAAGGGGCGCGTGATCTCGGCTGCGGAATAGGTGGGCGCCAGCCGCGTGGGGCTGAAGAGCAGGCCCTGCATGCGGTCGTTGAAGCGCGATACCTGGCTGAGCGCGGCCTCGACGTGGCTGTCATCGCTGATGCTGCAGCCCGTGAGCAGGGACAGGCCGCCCAGCGTCAGCGAGCGCTGCAAGAAGGCGCGGCGTGCGGGCTGGTCCAGCTTGCGGACGATCAGCGAGCGTGCCTCGCGCACCACGGCCTCGCCATCGACGCCGGGCAGGGAAGGGACTTTGAAGATTTTCATGGTGACTTGGGCGCACGGCCGTGGATCATGGTCAGGAAGGTCCGGGGCACCAGGGCGACCATTGCCAGGTGCACGACCACGAAGGCCACCAGCGCGGACATGCCGAAGAAGTGCACGCGCCTTGCGGACTCATAGCCGCCCAGCAACTCGCGCAGCAGCGGGAACTGCACCGACTTCCACAGCACCAGGCCCGACAGCACGATCACCACCAGGTCCAGCACCACGAACAGGTAGGCCAGCTTTTGCACATGGTTGTAGCGGGCCGGGTCGGCGTGCGAGAGCCGGCCCTTGAGGGCGGCCACCAGGTCCTGGCGCACGCCCTGCACGCTGACGGGAAAGAACTTGCGCAGCCACCGGCCGCTGGCGATGTTGAGCAGCAGGTACAGCAGTCCGTTGAACACCAGCAGCCACATGGCCGCGAAGTGCCATTGCAGCGCCCCGCCCAGCCAGCCGCCCAGCGTGATCGAGCCCGGAAAGCTGAAATCAAAGAACGGCGCCGCGTTGTAGATGCGCCAGCCGCTGGTCACCAGGATGACCACGGCCAGCGCATTGAGCCAATGCGTGAGGCGCAGCCACAGCGGGTGGATGCGCTGACCATCCTGGGGCTGTGCCGGTTGGGGGGTGATGAGGGCGGTGTTCATGGGTCCCATTGTTGGAGGGACCCTGTAGCGGATGTATCACGCAAACTTCAATTAATCGTGATAACTCCCAAGGCCGGCTCAGCCCGCCTGGGCGCACCCGGCCAGATAGTCCACCAGCGTGCGCGCCGCAGGCGATAGCCGGCTGCCGTCCCTGAAGCAGATGGCGAACTGGCGCCGCGCCCAGGCATCGGTGAGCGGCACCATGTTCACGCCTTGCACACCTTGCCCGCCCTGACCGGAGCCCGCCATGCCCAGGATCTCCCTGGGCATGATGGCCACGCCCAGGCCGGCGCGCACGCAGCGGATCGTGGCGTCGAAGGAGCTGACCACGGCGCGGTAATTGATGGGCCGGCCGATGATGGCCGCCGCCCGCGCCAGCATGGTGTAGACGGCCGTGGAGGCGGGCAGGCCCACATGCTCGCAATCCAGCGTTTCGCTGAAGCTGCAGCTGTCGCGCAAGGCCAGCGGGTGGCCGGCCGGCACGGCCACGGCCAGGGTGTCGCAGCGGTAGGGCAGGGTCTGCAGGCCCTCCAGATCGGCCGCGTTCCAGCACACGCCCACCAGGGCCAGGCCTTCGCGGATGGATCGGATGATTTCGCTGCTGGTCAGCTCCTCGATGTCCACGCGGATCTGCGCGTGCTCGGGCTTTTGCAGAAAGGCCGCGATGTCATCGGGCAGGGACTCGGCAATCGACGACACCGAGGCCAGTATCCGCACCTGGCCCTTCACGCCATGCTGGTAGGCCGCCATGTCGCGGGCCGCGCGGTCGGCGCTGGCCAGCATGGCGCGTGCATGCTCCAGCAGCATCAGCCCGGCTGCTGTGGGCACCACGCCCCGGCGGTGGCGCTCCAGCAGCGGGGCCTGCACCTGCTCTTCCAGCAGCGCCATGCGCTTGCTGATGGCCGATGAGCCGATGTGCTGCTGCTCGCCCGCGCGGGCGATATTGCCCAGGTCGCAGGCGGCGACAAAGAGCCGCAGGGTGGTCAGGTCCAGGTCTTTCATGGCGGTTATGGATTTCTATTTGGGAAACTCTGAGGCGAAAAATTATCGCTTCTGCACGCTGGTGGGAATGTCTAAAGTGCCATTCAAGACAAACCACCCCACGCGAACCTTCCCATGCCAGAACCCATCCGTGCCCTGCAGTCCGCCGTCATCCGCGAGGTCGGCCTGCGCGATGGCCTGCAAAGCATCCAGACCGTGCTGTCCACCGAGCGCAAGAAGGAATGGATACGCGATGCCTACGCTGCCGGCCAGCGCGAGATCGAAGTCGGCTCCTTCGTCCCTGCGCGCCTGCTGCCCCAGCTGGCCGACACGGCCGAGCTGGTGGCCTATGCCCGAACGCTGCCGGGCCTGTTCGTCTCCGTGCTGGTGCCCAATCTGCGCGGTGCCGAAGGTGCCCTTGCCAGCGGGGCCGACCTGATGCTGGTGCCCCTGTCGGCCAGCCATGCCCACAGCCTGGCCAACCTGCGCAAGACGCCCGATGAGGTCGTGGCCGAGGTGGCCCGCATGCGTGCCGCACGCGATGCCGCAGGTTCGAAGATGCTGATCGAAGGCGGCATTGGCACGGCCTTCGGCTGCACGCTGCAGGGCCGGGTGGAGCCGGCCGAGGTACTGCGCTGCATGCAGGCCCTGCTGGACGCGGGGGCCGACCGCGTCAGCATGGCCGACACCGTGGGCCATGGCGGGCCGGGCCAGGTGCAATCGCTGTTCGAGCAGGCGAGGCGCATTGCGGGCGAACGCTTTTGGTGCGGCCACTTCCACGACACGCGCGGCCTGGCGCTGGCCAATGTGCATGCCGCACTGCAAACCGGCGTCACGCGCTTTGACACCACGCTGGCCGGCATCGGCGGCTGCCCCCATGCGCCCGGCGCCAGCGGCAATGCCTCCACCGAAGACCTGGCCTTCATGCTGGACACCATGGACATCGGCACGGGCCTGGACATCGAGGCCCTGCTGCGCCTGCGCGCCAAGGTGGCCGCCTGGCTGGACGGCGAAAGCCTGCACGGCGCGCTGTGGCGCGCGGGCCTGCCGCGCAGCGTCACCGCCGACGCAGCCCCCGCCGCTGCATGAACCCCTTACCTTCCCACGAGCACACCTGTATGGCCACCGACCCCCTGCTGCCGCTGTCCGGCATCCGCGTCATCGAATTCACCCACATGGTCATGGGCCCCACCTGCGGCATGATCCTGGCCGACCTGGGCGCCGAAGTCATCAAGGTCGAGCCACCGGGCGGAGACAAAACGCGCACGCTGCCTGGCCTGGGCATCGGCTTTTTCCGCAGCTTCAACCGCAACAAGAAAAGCGTGGTGCTGGACATCACCACCGAAGCGGGCCGCGCCACCGCTGCCGAACTGGCCGCTGGCAGCGACGTGGTGCTGGAGAACTTCCGCCCCGGCCTCATGCAGTCCCTGGGCCTGGACCACGCCACGCTGTCGCAGCGCGCGCCCGGTCTCATCTACGTCAGCCACAAGGGCTTTCTGCCCGGCCCCTACGAGAAGCGCCTGGCGCTGGACGAGGTGGTGCAGATGATGGGCGGCCTGTCGTACATGACCGGCCCCGTGGGCCGGCCGCTGCGCGCGGGCACCAGCGTCAACGACATCATGGGCGGCATGTTCGGCGCCATCGGCGTGCTCGCCGCCCTGCGCGAGCGTGAGCGCACCGGGCGCGGCCAGGAGGTGCAAAGCGCGCTGTTCGAGAACTGCGTCTTCCTGTCCTCCCAGCACATGCAGCAGTACCTGATGACGGGCGAGGCACCGCCGCCCATGCCCTCGCGCGTATCGGCCTGGAGCGTCTACGACGTGTTCACCCTGGCCGGTGGCGAGCAGCTGTTCATCGGCGCCGTCAGCGACAAGCAGTTCGCCACCCTGTGCCGCGTGCTGGACTGCGCCGACCTGCTGCAGCGCCCCGAATACGCCGACAACGCCGCCCGCGTGGCCGTGCGCCCCCAACTGCTGGCCGAGCTGGGCGCCATCCTGGCCAGCCATGAATCGGCCCGGCTCGCGCCGCAGCTGGAGGCCGCAGGCATTCCCTACGCGCCCATCACTCGGCCTGAGCAACTGGTGGACGACCCGCACCTGCGCCAAAGCGGCGGCCTGGCTTCCATGCAGACCGAAGACGGCGGCCAGACCGACGTGGTGCTGCTGCCCCTGCTCATGAACGGCCACCGTCCCGGCGTGCGCATGCCGCTGGCCGGGATTGGCGAGCACACCGAAGAAATCCTCGGAGCCCTTGCATCACGGACCTGACAGCCAACCCCGGGCGCCGAAGGCAGCAGAAAAACCACCCCGGCGCGCATGAGACAACACAAAAAGGAGACAACCCCATGCACTCGTCCCATCCCTTCCGCCGCCGCACCCTGCTGGCCCTGGCCGGCGCATCGCTGGGGGCCGCTGCCCTGGGCGTGCGCGCCCAAAATGGCACGCCGCTGCGCGTCATCCTGCCCGTGGGGGCAGGCTCGGGCGCCGACACCATCGTGCGCTCGGCCCAGACCGCGCTGGTGCGCTCGCTGGGCGGCCAGCCCGTGGTCATGGAGAACCTGCCGGGCGCGGGCGGCATCACGGGAACGCAGATGCTGGTCAAGGCGCCGGCCGATGGCAACACCATCGCCTTCATCTCCAACAACCACGCCGTCAACCCCAGCGTCTTCAAGAAGCTGCCCTACGACAGCCTGGCCGACATCACGCCGCTGTCCATCGTCGGCGGCTCTCCCTTCGTGCTGGTCGTCCACCCCAAGGTGGCGGCGCGCAATGCGCGCGAACTGCAGGCGCTCATGAAGGCGCGGCCCGGCGACCTCAACTACGCCTCGTCCGGCAACGGCACCATCTTCCACCTCGCGGCCGAAGTCTTTCTGGACGCGGCCGGCACCACGGCACGCCACATTCCCTACAAGGGCGTGGGCCAGATGGTGGTGGACCTGCTCAGCGGGCAGGTGGACTTCGGCGTGATCGCCGTGGGCACGGCGCAGGCGCACCTCAAATCCGGCGCGCTGCGTGCCATCGGCATCATGGGCCGCGAGCGCGTGGCATCGCTGCCCGATGTGCCCACCGTGGCAGAGCAGGGCTTTCCCGGCGTGGACATCGCCGGCTGGGTGGCCGCCATAGGCCCCAAGGGCATGCCGCCCGCCCAGGTGCGCCGCCTGCACGACGGCATCGCCACCGCCTTTGCCGACCCCGAGGTCAAGGCCGGCTTTGCTCGGCGCGACGAATACACCGTGCTCAACAGCCCCGAGGCGGCAGCCCAGTTCCTGCGCTCCGAGCAGGAACGCTTTGCGCGCCTGGTCAAGAAGGCCAATGTCGTGTTGGAGTAAGTCCGGATGGCCCTGATTTGGCCGGCTGTATCCTGCGGGCGTAGTTTCTGAACGCACTGCTGCCTTGCGCGCAAGGCCCCATGGCCGCGCAGGCAGTCTTCAGGTGGGCGTGAGAAGGTCCGGGTCGTACCGCTTTGCCAACATGCCCGAGGCATGGTCGATTCATGGGCATCGTTGACATGGACTGGCCGGGTGGATATCTTTGATATATCCAAAGGAGTTGAATATGCCGACCCGCACAAACGCCAACCAGATTGCCTTCCGCTACCGCGCAGTGGACAGCGCCACCGGCGTCACGCGAGAAACCGCCAAGCGCCTGGCCGAGCATCTTGGTGTTGATGAAACGCAGGCGATACACCGTGCGCTGCATGAGCTTGCCGTACGAATGCTGCCGCAGTACGAGGCGGATGACGGCCCCTTGACGGCAGCCCAGGTCAGGCAAATCAAGAAAAAAGTGCCGCAAGGAGAGCAACGCTCGGTGAAGTCGAGCTTGTTCGACTTGGAGGCGCTGTGACCGCGCCATGGTGGGATGAGCCCACGGCGGGCGACATCGTCTGGTGCTATTTCCCGGAAGACATCAGTCCCGGGCCCAAGCCTCGGCCCGCGCTGATCCTGGTGGTCTTCGATGACGATGCTCCGCAGTTCACGGTACGAGTCGCCTACGGCACCAGCCAGCGCACTACCACGCTGTACCAGGGCGAGTTCGCCATCCTGCGCGAGCGCAATCCCGTGGCCTATACGGCTGCCGGGTTGAGCTATGACACGAAATTCAATCTCAAGCAGGCCCTGGATCTGCCGTATACGGCAGAGTGGTTTGCAGTGCCGCCTGCAGCTCCCCATGGACAGACGCCCAAGTTGGGAGTCCTGCATCCTTCCCTTGTGCGCGCGGTGCAGGCCGCTTATCAGGCAGTGTCCAAATAAGCAGGGTTCTGCCACGGCCTCCAGGCTTGCCCTGTGTCGCAGGTGCCTTGCCCGATGGGGATCAACAAGCTGATGGTGGACAACGGCAAGGAGTTCACGTACGCCTTTGTCCGCAGGCAATGTAAGCCGGGTGCAGCCATCGGACGATGTTGCAGAACCCGCGTCCACTTCTCCCAATTTCCCCCCAGATTGGTCGCAAGAATTCCTTGGCAACTCCAGGAAAAGACCATGATTGATTTCTCGCAAACCAACGCTTCACGCATTCGCCCGGCCCTGGTGCTGGCTGTGGCTGCCTTCGCGGCGGCCTGCAGCCATGCGCAGGGCCACGGGGGGCACGGCAATCCGCCGTCGCCGCCGCCCGAGGCCTATACGGCCTGCCAGGGCAAGGCCGAGGGCGACAGCGTGACGCTGACCATGCCCGATGGCAAGACGCTGGCCGGCACCTGCCGCAGCCTGAACGGGCAGCTGGTGGCCATGCCGGCCGGCGGGCCCGGCGCAGGCGGGCCGCCGCCCCATCCGCAGCAGTGATCGCGTGGCCCGGCGGGCCACGCCGCCGGGCTGTCTGCAACCCCACGGGCCTGCGCACAGGCCCTCATGAAAAAGCCACCCCCATGAACCACTCTCACGATGCCCATGATCTTGCCCACGACCTGGGCCTTCAGCACGATCTGCAAGTCATGGCGCGCCGCCTGTTCGAGCGCCGCCGCATTCTGGGCCTGATGGCCTCTGGCGGCGCTGCAGCGCTTCTGTCCGCCTGTGGCGGCGGTGGTGATTCCAGTGATTCGACAGGAACTGGCACGGGCACCGGAACCGGGACAGGAACGGGCACCGACACGGGTACGGGCACAGGTACGGGCACGGGGGCTGGAACCACGACCGGCACCTGCATGGTCGATCCCACGGAAACCGAGGGCCCTTACCCCGCCGACGGCTCCAACGGCTCGCGCGGCAGCCTGGTCAACGTGCTGTCGCAAAGCGGCGTGGTGCGCAGCGACCTGCGCAGCAGCTTTGGCGGCATGAGCGGCATGGCTGCGGGCCTGCCGCTGACGCTCAAGATCACCCTGGTCAACGTCAGCACCAACTGCAGCCCGCTGGAAGGCTATGCCATCTACCTGTGGCATTGCACCCGCGAGGGCGAGTATTCGCTGTACTCCACCGACCTGCTCAACCAGAACTTCCTGCGCGGCGTGCAGGCGACGGACAGCAATGGCGAATGCACCTTTGTGACCATCTTCCCGGGCTGCTATGACGGGCGCTGGCCGCACATGCACTTCGAGGTGTTCCGCAGCCTCAACACGGCCGGCAGCTACACCAACAAGCTGCTGACCTCGCAGATGGCCATGCCCAAGGACGTGGCCAGCGCCGTCTATGCCGGTGTCAGCGGCTACAGCGCCAGCGTCTCCAACCTGTCGCGGGTCAGCGTGACATCGGACAATGTCTTCGGCGACAACACCAGCGAGCAGATCGCCTGGCAGACGCCCACCTTCACCGGAGACACCACCAATGGCCACACCGCCACGATATCCATCGGCATTGCCGTCTGACGCAGCAACTGAATGAGCCTCCGCCTCCCGCGCCTGAAGCTGCAGCACAAGGCCTTCTTCGCCCTGGCCGTGCTGCTGGTGGCCCTGCTGCTGGTGTTTCTCGGTTTCTCCCGCCTGGGCCTGCAGCGGGGCCTGGGCCCGTACATGGCCGAGGTGGAGCTGACCGGCATGGACGGGCTGGCCGAGCGGCTGGTCCAGCACCATGAGCAAAACGGCGGCTGGGATGCGGCGCGCGCCAACCCCGGTTTCTGGCGCGACATGGTGCGACCGGGCGCAGGCATGGGCCGGGGCTTTCCTGCGGGCGAGCCCGGGCCACGGCCCCCCATGCCCATGCCCATGCCCATGCCGGAGCCGAGGCCTGGTTTTGAGGGAAGCCACGGTCCGGGGCCGGGCCCGGGGTTTCCACCGCCACCTGGGCCGGAAGGCGGAGAGCGTGCCGATCGCTCAGATCGCTCAGATCGCTCCGACCGTACAGACCGCCCAGACCGCCCAGGCCCGCCGCCAGACCGCCCGTTCGGCGGCCCGTGGGCGCGCGTGGGCCTGCTGGATGCCCAGGGCCAGCTCATCTCCGGCATGACGCCGCAGCCCGGTGTGGCGCACCGCGTTCTGCGCGCCGCCAACGGGCAGGCCATTGGCGAGATCGTGCTGTCCCCCGTGCAGACAGGGCAGGGCATGCAGCGCGACCTGGACCGCGCCTTCCTCGCGCAGCAGATGGGTTTTGTGGCCTGGACCGGGCTGGCCGGCCTGCTGCTGGCGCTGCTGCTGTCGGCCTGGCTCACGCGGCGCTGGCTGGAGCCGCTGACCGCCTTCGTCGACGGCCTGCGCGGCATTGCGGCCGGGCGGCTGGATACGCGCGTGGCCATCAAGGGCGATGCGGAGCTGGCCCGCCTTGCGGAAACCTTCAACGACATGGCCGTGCAGCTGGCCACCATGGAGGCCTCGCGCCAGCGCTGGCTGGCCGACGTGGCGCATGAGCTGCGCACGCCCCTGTCCACCATGCGCGCCGAGGTCGAGGCCGTGCAGGACGGCGTGCTGCCCATGGACGACCGCATGGCGCTGCGCCTGCACCGGCAGATCATGCGGCTGATACGGCTGGTCAGCGACCTGCGCGTGAGCCTGGACGACCCGCAGGCCCTGCACGGCTCGGGCCATGTGCCCGTGCATGTGCTGACCCTGCTGGGCGAGGCGCTGGACGGCGCACGGCCGGGCTTCGAGCAGGTCGGCATCGGCCTGGACCGCTCCACCGTGGACCAGCTGGCTGCGCGCGTTCCGCCGCCGCTGGTGCAGGGCGACCCGCACCGGCTGCACCAGGTGTTTGCCAACCTGCTGGAAAACAGCCTGCGCTACACGGCTGCGGGCGGGCGGCTGCAGGTGTCCGCCGAAATCGTCCAGATGCAGGACCGCAGCATGCTGCAACTGCGCTGGGACGACACGGCTCCCGGCGTGGCCAGCCCGCACCTGCCGCGCCTGTTCGACCGCCTCTATCGCGTGGACGCCTCCCGCGTGCGCGATGGCGACGGCCTGGGCGGCTCCGGCCTGGGGCTGGCCATCTGCCGCACCATCGTCCAGGCCCATGGCGGCAGCATCGAGGCCGCTGCCTCGCCGCTGGGCGGCCTGCGCATCACGCTGTGGCTGCCCTTGCTGGAAAATCCCGCGCCATGAAGCCTGCCCGCATCCTCCTGGTCGAAGACGAGACCGACATGGCCGCCATCGTCATCGACTACCTGCGCCATGCCGGCTACGAAGTCGAGCACATCCGCCACGGGCGCGAGGCGCTGGACCGCATGCTGCGCTCCCCGCCCGACCTCACCGTGCTGGACATCATGCTGCCGGGGCTGGACGGCCTGGACATCCTGCGCCAGTTCCGCCCCCACAGCGCCAGCCCCGTCATCCTGCTCACCGCGCGTGTCGAGGAAATGGACCGCCTGCTGGGCCTGGAGCTGGGCGCGGACGACTACATCTGCAAACCCTTCGCACCGCGCGAAGTCGTGGCCCGCGTCAAGGCCGTGCTGCGCCGCAGTGCCGGCCCCGGCCCTGCCCAGCAACGCCTGACGCTGCTGCCCGAGCAGGGCCGCGCCATGCTCAACGGCAGCGTGCTGCCACTGACCAAGCGGGAGCTGACCTTGCTGCAGGCCCTGATGCGCCAGCCCGGCCGCCTGTACTCCCGCGCGCAGCTGCTGGAGCTGGCCTGCGCCGACACACTGGACGTGAACGAGCGCGCCATCGACAGCCACATCAAGAACCTGCGCAAGAAACTCAAGGCGGCGGACGACCGCCATGAGTGGATTCGCTCCGTCTATGGCGTGGGCTTTGCGTTCGAGCCCGATGGCGGTTCCGACACGCGGGCGCAGTGAAGGCCCGGCGAGGGCAGGGCGCAGCCCCTACCTCGACTCGTCGAGGTGCTCCATGAACGTGGTGCCCGTGTAGCGGGAGCGGAACAGGCCGGCCTCCACCAGGCGCGGCACCAGCTGCTCCAGCACGCAATGCAGGGACTCGACGGAGCCGCCGGGCGCGGCCAGAAAGCCGTCGATGGCGCCAGCGGCGCTCCACTGGGTGATCTGCGCCACGGCATCGTCCACCGTGCCGACCACCTGCCAGTGCGCGGCGGAGAGGATTTCCGGCCGCTGCAGCAGCTCGTCGATGCGCAATGACTCGCGCTCCATCAGGCGCCTGAGCAGGCCCGCATGCGTGCGGCTGGACGGGGTTGCCACGGGCGGCGGAAGGTCGGCTGCGGTGATCGGCCGGTCTGCGGGCCAGTCCGTCAGGTCCAGGCCGACCATGGCCTTGATCGATGCCAGCTTGCGGCCCCTGTCCACCCGGCCGTGCGTCTGCTGGAACATCTCCCGGGCCTGCTCGCGGGTGTCGGCCAGGTACAGGCTCAGGCCGGGCAGCAGGCGCACATCCCGCGCCTGGCGGCCATGGCGCTGGGCGCGCCGAGACAGGTCCCGGCGCAGCTCCAGCGCCGCGTCCAGGTCCGGCGTGGGGGCGAAAACAATGTCTGCCACCGATGCGGCAAAGTCGCGCCCGGTGCTGGACGCGCCCGCCTGCACCAGCGGAATGCGCGGGCCGCCGAACTCCGGCAGGTTCAGCGGGCCGCGCACCTTCAGGTGCGGTCCCTCGTGGTCTATGGGGTGGACCAGCGAGGCATCGGCGTAGCGGCCGCTGTCCCGGTCGATCTTCAAGGCCTCGTTGGGGAAGCTGGCCCACAGCCGGCGCACCACGTCGGTGAACTCTGCGGCCCGCGCATAGCGTTCATCGGCATCGGGCATGGCCTGCAGCCCGAAGTTCTCGTGGCCCTGCAGGGCCGTGACGATGTTCCATCCGGCGCGGCCGTTGCTGATCCAGTGCAGCGATTGCAGCTGGCGCGCCACCGCATAGGGCGGGAAAAACGTGGTCGATACCGTGGACACCAGGCCGATGCGCGAGGTCTCGCGCGCCAGCGCGGCCATCAGCACCGTGGGGTCCAGGCTGGCGAAGCCCGCGCCCGTCTCCAGCGCCTCCATGGGCAGAAAGCTCACGTCGGGGCGGAAGACGAAGTCCAGGTGCGCGGCTTCGGCGCGCCGGGCCAGGTCCAGGGCGAAGTCGCTGGAGTACAGCCCTTCGATATTGCTGCCGGGCTGCCGCCAGGCGTCGCCGCTCAGCCAGGTGGGGGCCAGCGAAAGGCCGATGTGCAGGGGTTTGCGGGTTGTCATGTCTGCTGTCATTCCCATCTCAGAACGTTCCGCGCACGCCCACGCCGATCATGCGCGGCGCGGTCATGCTGGCCTCGATGCCGCCGATGCCCCGGTTTTGCTGCAGGTACGTCGGTGCGCGCCTGTCGAACACGTTCTTGATATAGCCGTACAGCTGCACGCGCGCGCTGTAGGCATAGGTCATGCGCAGGTCGGCGATGGTGTTGGAGCCGACCGCATAGGCGCGCGTGTTGGCGGTATCGGAGTAGTAGCCGTCCAGATGGCGCACCTGGCCGGAGACATTGAACCGGGGGCTGGCGTCCCAGCTCACGCCCAGGCTCAGGTTGTAGCCGGGCGAGCGGGCGAAGCGGTTGTGCTCGTAGCCGGGGTTGCTGCCCATCTCCTCGATGCGGGTGCGCAGCACGCCCACGCCGGCCTTGATCCGCAGGTTGTCCAGCGCGCGGTAGTCGGCGCCCAGCTCGAAGCCGTAGGCATGGGCCTTCTCCGCGTTGATGGTGTAGGACTGGGCCACGCCCGGGGAGATGACCACGGGGATGTTGTACTGCGCGTCCCGCATGTCCATGTAGAACAGGTTGGTGTTGAGCATCAGCCGGTCATCGAGCAGGCTGGCGCGGCTGAACAGCTCGTAGTTCCAGATCGACTCCTTCTTGAAATACGCCCACTGCCGGCTGGTGAGGTTCAGCGACACACCGCCCGGGTTGTAGCCCCGGCTGACCAGCGCGCCCACGGTCCAGCGCGGTGTGGCGGCATAGGCCAGGGACAGCTTGGGCAGCAGGGCCGAGAAGGTTTTCGTGTAGTCGAGGGCGGTGGGTGCCAGCACCGAAGTGCCGGTGCGCACCACCTCGTCCTGCTGGTAGCGCAGGCCGCTGGTCAGGGTCCAGCGGTTGGCCAGGCGCCAGTTCAGCTCGCCGAAGACGCCCAGGTTCTTCTTCGTGTCGTCGAAGGCGGACAGGCCGCGCAGCAGCAGGCTTTCGTCCGTGCCGGTGCGCGCGTAGTAGACGCCGCCGAAGCCGCTCAGGCGGTCCTTGTCGCTGCCCACCAGGGCGCGGAACTCATTGGAGACATTGTTCTGGCGGATATCGGCATCGCCCTCGCCGGGAATGCCCGTATAGCGCTGCACGGACGAGCGCGAATACTGGGACTGGTTGACCAGCCGCACGCCGTTGCCCAGCTCGTAGCTGAGGTCGAGGATGCCGGTGTCGGTCTTCTGCTTCCAGCTGGGCATGGTCGTCGTCCAGTGCTCCAGCGCGGTGAACGGAGCGGACGCCGCCTCCTGGCTGGGACGGTTGCTGTCGTTGTGGGAATAGGTGAACTTGGCCTCCAGGCCCGGAATGCGGCTGGGCAGCCACAGGAACTTCATGCGTGCATTCAGCGCGCGGAAATCCTGATCGGCCTGGCCTCGCTGGAACTGCGGATTGGTGTAGTCGATGAAGGTATCGCGCCCCGAGTAGTCCACGGCCAGCCGCGCGGCCAGCTCCTCGCCCACGGGGCCGGAGACGGCGATGGACGCACGCCGCGAGTGGTAGTCGCCCGCCTCCAGCTGGTAGGCCCCTTCGCGCTTGAAGCTGGGGTCCTTGGTGTTCACGACGATGGCGCCCGCAATGGCATTGGCGCCCTGCGAGGTGGTCTGCGGGCCGCGGAACACCTCGATGCTCTCCACATCCCAGACCGAGGTCGCGCCGAAGAACATCTCGTTGTAGTTGAGGTAGTGCCCATCCAGGTTGATGGTGGCGCGCGGCACCGTGCCGCCCCAAAAGACGTTCTGGCCGTTGTTGGGGCCCTGCGTGTCCTGCCCGCGGATGATGGGCGCGCCCACCGTGTCGGTGTAGACCACGTTGGGCACGTCGTGCAGCACCTCGTGGACCGAGGCATTGCCGGACTCCTGCCGGGCCAGGTCCTTGCCGGCCTTGACCGACACGGAGGAGGCCGTGTCCTTGAGTTCGCGCCTGACCTTTTCTCCGCTGACCACGACCGCTTCAAGCGCGTTGGATTCCCCCCCGGAACCCGACGTGCCCTGAGCGAAGGCGCCGGCCGGCGCCATCAGGGTAGAGAGTGCGATGGCGCCCGCCCGGGACGGGAGCCTGCGATGGAAACACAGCTTCACAGCATCTTCCTTTGATGAGAATGATTCGTATTTTTCAAAGGTCGCCATCATGCATCGAAATTCCACAGTAGGGAATGCATTCCCACATGCGGAAGAAAAAACAGCGGCGAAATGGTGTGCGCGCACCCGTGCAGAGCCTTCGGCAGAGCCGGTATCATCGACACCGGCGGCGCCTGCGCCCCCACCTGCGATGCGCCTGGTACAGGCAAGAAAGCCCAGCCCTTGAAAACAACAACACCTCAGACGACAGCCGGCGAGAAGCGCTCCGGCACCATCCAGTCCGTCTCCATCGCCACCCGGTTTCTCATGGTCCTGGCCAATGCCGAAAGCGAGCTGGCGCTGGGCGAGGTGGCCCGGCGAACGGGAACGGGGGGCTCCACGGCCCACCGCTACCTGCAAAGCCTCGTCAAGGAAGGCCTGGCCAAGCAGGACCCCGCCAGCGGCCTGTACGACCTGGGCAGCGCGGCGCTGAGCATCGGCATTGGCGCGCTCAAGCGTGTGGATGCGGTGGAGATTGCGGCGCAGCGCATGAAGGCGCTGACGCACAGCCATGCGCTCAGCGGCGGCGTGGCCATCTGGACCGACCGGGGGCCCACCCTGGTGCGCTGGTACCGCAGCGCCTACTTCTCGATCAACCCGCTGGCGCTGGGCGATATCCTGCCCATAGACAACACCGCCTGCGGCCTGGTGTTCCAGGCCTTCCTGCCCAAGGCCACCATCGACGCCGCACGGCGCCAGCAGCCTGCCCATTTCCGTGGCAAGCCGCCAGCCAAGGCCGTGCTTGACGAAGTGCGCGAGCGCTGCTGGTCCGAGATGACCAGCCACCTGCTGTCCAACGTCACGGGCCAGGCGGCGCCGGTGTTTGATGCGCAGCATGAAATCGTCTGCGCGGTCACCACCGTCTCGGACCTGGGCCAGCTCAAGTCGCCGCAAGACCGGGTCGCACTGTTCCGCGAGGCCAGCCTGATCAACCAGTCCACGGGCGGGCGGGCCTTCAGCGCAGATTCGCCTTGAAAGCCGCGCCGGGAAAAATGCCCGGGCGCCTCAGTTCCCTGCGGCGCGCTCCATGGCATTCACGGCCCTGCGCCCCCTGGGCACCACCAGCGGCGTCCCCGACACGGGGTCCGCAATGATCACGGCCGGCAGGCCGAACACCTCCTGCACCAACTGCTCCGTGAAGATCGCTCCGGGCGCGCCCTGCGCGGCAATGCGCCCGTCGCGCATGGCGATCAGGTGCGAGGCATAGCGGCACGCCTGGTTGAGGTCGTGCAGCACCGCAACCACCGTGCGGCGGGCATCGTTGAGATCCGCCAGCAGCTCCATCAGCTCGATCTGGTGGGCGATGTCCAGGAACGTCGTGGGCTCGTCCAGCAGCAGGATCGGCGTCTGCTGCGCCAGCACCATCGCAATCCACACCCGCTGGCGCTGGCCGCCTGACAGCTCGTCCAGCAGGCGGTCTGACAGCGCTGCCACATCGGTGGCCTGCATGGCCTCGGCCACGGCCTGCTCATCCGCGTCCGTCCACTGCCTCAGGAAGGATTGATGGGGGTAGCGCCCCCGCGCCACCAGGTCCGCCACCGTGATGCCCTCGGGCGCCACCGCGCTTTGCGGCAGCAGGCCCAGGCGCCGCGCCACCTCCTTGGCGGGAAATTGCGAGATGTGCCGGCCATCCAGGATGACCTGCCCGGCAGCCGGCACCAGCAGCCGCGACAGCGCGCGCAGCAGGGTGGACTTGCCGCAGGCGTTCGGCCCCACGATGACGGTGAAGGAACCATCGGGAATGGCAAGGGACAGGCCCTGCGAAATCGTGCGCTCGCCGTAGCGCAGCGTCACCGCATCAGCACTCAGGCGCTGCGTCATGGCCGGTCATTTCCCACAATCGATAGGTCCTTCGGTGTTTGCAATGTGGAATGAATTCTACAATACGGAATATGCTGGAGACGCCGCCCTGGCGCCCGGCCCCGTCGCTTCGGATCGAGATGAACAGACTCCAACTTGCCGCCCTGGGCGCGGCCGCCGCACTGGCCGTACTGGCCTGTTTCGCATGGTTTCCACGCGCCGCCGTTCCCGTGGCGGGCGCCGCACCGCATACGTCGGATACATCGCATGCGTCGGATACATCGGATACATCGGATACATCGGATACGCCGGCTGCAGCACACGCAGACCATGCACCGCTGCCCCGGCGCATCGTCTCCACCTCGCCCAGCGTGACCGGCATCCTGCTGGCCATCGATGCGCCGGTCGTCGCGACCGCCGCGACCACGCCCAGCCGTATGACCGACGACAAGGGCTTTTTCTCGCAATGGGCCGCCGTTGCCGACAAGCGCGGCGTGCAGGTGCTCTACCGCAACCTGCAATTCGATATCGAGGCCGCCATCGGCGCCAGCCCCGACCTGCTGGTGGCCTCCGCCACCGGGGCCGACAGCGTGGCCCAGCACCGCACCGAACTGCAGGCGCAGGGCGTGCCCATGGTCGTGGTCGACTACTCCAGCCAGTCCTGGCAGGACATCGCCACCGAGCTGGGCCGCATCACGGGCCATGCGAAGCAGGCCGCAGCAGCCATTGCCCGCTTCGATGCCCATGTGGCGCAGACCGCCGCCTCCATCACGCCACCGGCCCAGCCCGTCAGCATCGTCGCCTACAACCTGGCCGGCAGCTACTCCATAGGCCGCGCCGCCAGCCCCCATGCGCGGCTGCTGGCCGCGCTGGGCTTCAAGGTGGAGGGCCTGCCGCCCGCGCTGGCCGCCCAGGTCACACGCGCCTCGGACTTCGAATTCATCTCCCGCGAGAATCTCTCGGCCGCCATCACCGGCGACTCCGTCTTCCTGCTCGGCGCCTCGCAGGGCGATGTGCAGGCCTTCCTGGACGATCCGCTGCTGGCCAACCTGCCCGCCGTTGCCGGGCGGCGCGTCTATCCGCTGGGCCCGACCTCGTTTCGCATCGACTACTACTCGGGGCAGCAGATGGTCGACGCCGTGGCAAGCCATTTCCGCTGAGCCATGCGTGCACGGCTCCTAGGCGCGGTGGCGCGGCCTGCCCAGCGCTCCTGTTCGCGCTCCTCCCTGCACTGCAGGCGTTGGCTGGGCCTTGCAGGCGGGCTGCTGGCGCTGGCCATCATTGCCGTGCTCGGCATCACCGTCGGCTCGCGCGACATTGCGCTGGCCGACATCCTCGGCGCGCTGCGGGCTCCGAACCTGCGTGATGACCAGCACCTGATCGTCAGCCTGCTGCGCATGCCCCGCACCGTGGTGGCCATCCTGGCCGGCATGGCGCTGGGCGTGGCCGGCGCGCTCATGCAGGCCGTCACCCGCAATCCCCTGGCGGAGCCGGGCCTGCTGGGCGTCAACGCGGGTGCGGCGCTGGCCGTGCTCATCGGCATGACGGCCTTCGGCCTGACGTCCGTGCTCCAGTACGTCTGGTGCGCCTTTGCCGGCGCGGGGCTGGCGGGCGCCGCCGTCTTCGCGTTCGGCCAGTCCCGGGGCGCTGGCGCGCACCCGGTGCGCCTGGTCCTGGCCGGGGCCGGCCTGTCGGTCATGCTCACCTCCAGCGCCGGCATCATCCTGCTCAACGCACCCCCGGAAGTCTTCGACGGCTTCCGCCACTGGGCGGCCGGCTCCCTGGAGGGCAGCGGCTATGCCAGCGCCGCCGTGCTGGCGGCTGCCGTGGCGGCAGGGCTGGCGGCGGCCTGGGCCATCGTCGGCCAGCTCAACGCCATGGCGCTGGGGCATGACGTGGGCCTGGCGCTGGGCGTCAATGTCCGCGCCACCGCGCAACTGGCCTGCCTTGCGGTCATGCTGCTGGCCGGGGCCGCCACGGCGGCCGTGGGGCCCATCGCCTTCGTCGGCCTGGTGGCGCCGCATCTTGCACGCCTCTCGTGCGGGCCGGACTACCGCTGGATACTGCCGCTGTCCGCGCTCTACGCGGCGGTGCTGCTGCTGGGGGCCGATGTGCTGGGCCGTGTCGTCGCGGCACCTGCCGAAGTGGCTGCGGGCATCGTCGCCTGCCTGATCGGCGGGCCGTTCTTTGTCTGGGTGGCGTGCAGATACCGGTTGAGCAGGCTATGAAGACCTTCGTGAACACATCCGTTGTGCGCTGGGGAGCCTGTTCGTTTCTCTGGCGGCCCAGGCCGCTGGCCGTGGGCATGGCGCTGGTCGTGCTGGCCCTGGTGCTGGGTGTGCTGCTGCTGGGCACGGGAACCCTGTCCCTCAGCCCCGCCGAAGTGCTTGACAGCCTGCTGGGCACGGGCTCCAACCCCGCAGCTGAGCGCATCGTGCAGCGGGTGCGGCTGCCGCGTGTCCTCACGGCCGTCTTCGTGGGCGCGTCTCTTGGCATGGCGGGCGCCATCTTCCAGTCCATCTCCCGCAACGCGCTGGGCTCGCCGGACGTGATCGGCTTCACCACCGGCGCGGCCAGCGGGGCGATTGCGCTCATCGTGCTGGGTGACGCCGGGCCGCTGTGGACATCGCTGGCCGCCGTGCTGTCGGGCATGGCCACGGCGGCGGTCGTGCTTGCGCTGTCCGGGGGCCAGCGTGCTGGCGGCGGCTACCGGCTGGTGCTCGTGGGCATAGGCGTGGGGGCCACGCTCTCGGGCCTGAACACCATCTTGCTGGTCATGGGGGACCTGGACCGGGCCGTCGCCGCGCAGCGCTGGCTGGCCGGCTCGCTCAGCGCGCGGACCTGGGCGCATGTCGCGCCCGCCGCGCTGGGCTTCATCGCCATCGTGCCCGTCGTGCTGTGGTGCGCCCGCCGCATCAACCTGCTGGAGCTGGGCGACGATGCCGCCACCCAGCTCGGCGTCAACGTGCCGCGCACGCGGCTCACCATGGTGATGGCTGCAGTGGCCCTGACCGCCATCGCCACGGCAGCGGCGGGGCCCATCGCCTTCATCGCGCTGGCCGCGCCCCAGGTGGCCAGGCGCCTGGGCCTGTCGCCCGACGTGCCCCTGTGCACGGCGGCAGCCATGGGCGCCGTTCTGCTGCTGGCGGCCGACATGCTCAGCCAGTGGGCACCCGTGCGCCTGCATCTGCCCATCGGGCTGGTGACGGGGCTGCTGGGCGGGGTGTATCTGCTGTGGCTGCTGTTTCGCACGCGCAAGGGATAGACGGCCCGTGCAGGGTGCAACGGGGCGCAGACCCAGTACCTGTGGGACTACCTGACGCCCCGCGTCGCCCCAGGCCCCACCACGGTGTACACATGCCCGGCCTCTTCGGCAGCCACCTTGGCCGCCTCGCTGCGGCGCACCTCTGCCTGGTCCTCGTACTCGCAGTTCATCACCCGGGCTTCACTGCCAGCGAACTCCGCCAGCGATTCAGCGCTGTTGCGAATGGTCACCAGCGCCTGCGCCACCACGTCCAGCCGCTGATGGCCTTCGGGTATCTCCAGCCAGGCCAGCGCCAACTGGGCCAGGGCGGAAACCTCGGCACAGCCTTGCTGCACGAAGCGGTCCATTTCATGCAGCGCTGTTGCGAGCTTCTGGGCGTGGGTGTTTTCGGGGGGAGGGGATGGGGGGATGTGCTTCATGGGTTGCTGCTCCTGTGACGAAGCGCCGTGCTGCGGCGAGGACGTTCCGTAGCGATTCGTGGCTGCAGGCTAGAAAACTACGCAACTCGTAGTATCGAGAATACAGCATAACTACGAGTCTCGTAGCTTTTGGAAAGCACGAGATGTCAGACGCAGATGAACAATGGGGCGCGAGGCTCAAGCAAGCTCGGCTTGCAGCAGACCTGTCCCAAAAAATGCTGGGAATTGAAGCTGGAATCGATCCGTTTGTGGCGAGTGCGCGGATCAATCGCTATGAGCTGGGGAAACACAAACCAGACTTGCTGACTGTGCGTAAGCTGGCGGAAGTGCTCAAGGTTCCGATGGCGTTTTTCTATTCGGATACGGATGATGAAGTGGCGGAGTTGTTGCTCAGGTATGGGGTTTCGGGTGAGGAAGTTAGGAAACGGGTGAGGGATGTATTGAAGGATTAGGCTGGGCGCGATGTGCGTGTTGGATTGTGACTATGAATATAACCCTTCAATCTACCCAGAAATAGTTGAATCAAAATTAATTAAAAATCCATGATTCATTCGCGAATTAGGCGATTCACCTTGATAAATATACTTTCGATAAGCTCTTTTGCTCTCATTCCATAGTGTAGTGCGCGATGGCAATTGGGGCAGAGAGCTACAGTATTGCTTACTGTGTCTGATCCCCCTTCTGCCAATTTGCGAATGTGGTGGACTTCTAGGAAAGGTTGGCCATCTGTGCTCTCAAACGGTGCATTGCTACTGCAGCACTCGCAAACGCCAGCAGCCTTTTTTAACACCCAAGCTTTAACCGCAGGATCGCGTTCGAACTGAGCTACTTGGCGAATGATTGTGCCGGGGTTGCTGTTGCCTGCTGGCTTGGCTTGCTTTTTGTTTTCCAGGTTCTCACGAACCTGAAACTCAAATTTTACAACAGGGGCTTGCTGGCTATTACTCAGCTCTAAGACCAATGCTTCAATCAGACAGGCAACTCTTTTTCCAACATTTCTTGCCGGTCTTAGCCCTGTAAGCCAATCCCTGCCCATAAGCGATAGAACATAAGAAATGTTCTGCATGCGGTACTCAAATGCTTTGACGGTACGCCCATAGTCTTGCGTTAATTTTTTGTAATACTGCTTTTTTGTAAACGGCTCATTGTTTCGCTCTTTGCGTTGCATCTCTAGGTAAGCCTCAACTGAAGAGCGTAATTCATCGTTCGTCCAGCTATCTCCCGCGCTGCCAGTCATGAATTCCGCAACTCTACATTTGCTGCATAGCTTCGAGAATTCATTCGCGCCTTTAGTTTGCATCCAGGCGAGCAGGTCATTAGGATCATTAGCGCAAACCTTCATGTAGCCACGACTCGTAAAAGGGTCAGGGCGTGCGTGAGTAGCGGGTATTTTGATGGTGCTACACCTCGCTGTGTGCAGTGGCATGTACTCAGCGCGCGGTGGGCGGTCTGTGTTTAAAACAAAACCATTGGGGTTATGCGCTAACCAGGCGTGATAACCTGCCTCATCGTCTTCGAATACTTTGTATTTATCGTCCATGTAATATTCTCATGTACTAGATGTATATAAACTTCGGAATTTGCGTGGATCAAAAGTGATTGTGCTCGACAGCTTTTAGTCGATTCTCGAATTTCATAGATCGACTATCGGTAGAATTCTTTGCATTCTAACGCTCCTGTTTGTGACATACATTGGGTATTCAATGTGTTAATGGCTGTGATCAAACGATGGAGTTGCGGCCGCAGTCCAATGACATCTATGATATTTTTCGCATGGGGGTGGCCATGCTCAAATTTAACAAGGAAGCCGACAACTGCTGCGCTAGCTTAACTGCTCGTTGCAATACCGCGTCTGCATCCAGACTTTGCGCAATCACCATTCGACGCTCTGTTGCAGAACTGAAGTGCTTGAGCCCGGGCAATACTGCTTCAAAGTGGCGACGGAGGTCGGTTTCGTTTCCATGGGCATCGTCGAAAGAGGCGCGCCTCCACATTGCTCGCAACGTGTAGCGTGGCTTGTTGTCGTCATTATTTGGCTGCCGACGGATATTTACAGATAGCGCCCAGGAGCTTTCATCGTCGATGGTTAGTTCGGCTATGTCTGGCGTGGCAAATTCTAGCCAAGTTCGCCCGTTTACCATGTCACTGAGGGGTAAGGCCTTGCGGATTTTTCGTTGTAACGATGCAATGCCCTGGCTACGTGTTAGTAACATGCACAGCCGCAAGTGCTGCGCACGGAAAAGAGCCAGCTCGCCGCTTAGGCCTTCAAGCGTCTTTGGCGTCCACTGAGCGATACTCTGGCCGCGCAAAGCACTCAGCGCGGCAATCACCTGTGGGTGCTTGCTGGCAATTTCACCAGCTAGTTCAGACAGCCGTGCTTCCGACGAACTCTCCCAGCTAGTCTGTTTTTGGCAATAGGCAACCAGCAGTTGTGCGGCTTGGTTGTTGCGGGTAACTTGCAATCGCGCCCGACGGGCCGATGCTTCAAGCCATGAATAGTCGAGCAGTGCCCAGCGCTTGCCGAGCGCGTTTAGTTTGTCATCTGTGTACCAATCAAGTTCACGATCCAGCACGACGTAAGCGAATTCATAGTCTTTGAATATAGGGCGACTGCCAATTTCTTTATTTATTGCTCCTTGGTAGCGAGCCAGTTGCTCTTCGGTCAGTCTCGCACCAACTTTGTTTTCGATTGCAATCAGTAGCTTGTTCTGAGGATCTACTATAAAAAGATCGAGTCGTCCGGTACGCTTTTCTTCTTGCCCGGGTTCTTTTACACTCACCACAAATTCCCGCGTAACGAAAGCTGAGCCAAAACTCGACACACGAATACGTCCCGGTGTCCATTTGCGAAAGAACTTTTTATTATCGTAGATAGCTGCATCTGATTTTTGGTATGCGGCTTCTAGAAAATCTTTAATGACGGAGTCCCCTTGACCATGTCCTTCCCCTGGTGTCAAGCACCAAGCTAGCATATCTGAATGCTGATTTTCATTCAGTGTTATGACATCTAGGATATCATCTGAAATCTTTGCCTGCTCGATTAACTCGATCAGTTCAGGGTCGGAAAAAAATGAGTATAGATCATCATTGTTCATGCGTTGTATAGACCATTTATTGGCCGCTTCTCCTGAGTGGATAATAGCATATTTTGCAAAAAAGCCAGCAGCGAATGATTGTAGAATTTCAAATTAAAGTCAGTTGTTGTTGGTAACTTTGGAGTGATTGAAATACTCCATGATTATCGATCTTTGTCTTATCGATGATCTTGAATGTACGAGCAGGACTGCGTATATGGCTGGGCACACGGAGTCTATGTAGGTAGTTGTTAATCTCCGAGAAGCCGCGCTGGTGTGCTTTGACATAAGAGCCGGATTGGTTGCGTGTGCCACGGACTGGCATTGTCTGTCGTCGCACGCCGGTTGTCATCTGCATCAAGCTCGCCTAGACCAATCTATTGAATGACGCAGCTATTCCGATTCGTTCGCACTCTGCTTCGGCCTGTTGGATTTCAAAATCCAGAAAATATCCTAGGTCCCAACAAAGTTTCCCGGCTCGGTGCTGCTCATCAAGTCTGGCAGGCACAAAATGCTCTGCAAATGAAAGAGCTTTCTTTAACTGGATCAATGCCTTAAGGCCCGTTATTCCTGTGGAAACCGATGCCGTTCCAACGAACAGGTCATGGCCTTTCACGTCCGAAAGATCGGGGATGTAATTGCAACGCACTGCACATCCATTCCCGCAGTTTTTGCAGTGCCATATTTCCATTGCAGATTTCTCCGCGGGGCGATGAAAATCAGTGCTTGTGCAGATGGGGCATTCCATGTTGGAGGCGGGTGGCTGGTGCTTCCAGTAGATTCAAACCTGGCTTCAGGGTCGCTGTCGGCTGATTGTGCCGCATGATGAGGAGCCTGGCATCCTGATTCAGGCGTGCTGCCATGCATCCTCAGCGTTTGCGGTGGCGGTGAGTAGGCATGATGGCAGGTCGCCTCGCGATGGCGTGCATGTCTTCGGGCGGAGTGCTCGCATGGGGTACGCGACAGGGATGGTCAGCCTACGGAGGGTGAAGGAGGTTGACGGGACCTGTGCGCGGTAAGGACAATCGATCGTCATGGACACTGAAAATTAAATCTTGACACCACATGAACGTTATTGAAGCTGTAATGCACATGTCGCTTTACGCGAAGGCTCCCCATCCTGTCCTGGTGGTTGACGGGGTGCCGCTTGAGTTATGGTTGAAAGAGGCAGATTGCTCGGCTGTCTTTGGAGAAGATACTGTGGGTGGCCTTGTCCCGGCCCAAGGGTGGCTTATTGATGAGTGCGATTTGCAAAATGCCTGGTATCTTTTGAATCCAAAAAATGAAAATTCGTCGACGATAGTTCCAATCATGATCTGTCCAGATGATATGGATATGAATTGCACTGTTGCGGTGGTAGAGCAGCTGGTTGATGAAGAAACGGTGAGTTGGGCGAGAATCGGACGTGCTATCGATGTGAGAAATGGTATTGTTGTTTCGGTTGAATGGGTAGCGGGAAATAAAAGAGCAGTATTTGACAAGACGGCTTTTTCTGCGGCGGTTGATGAGTTGAGGCGTCTGATAGAGGAGGTCTGGAGCTAGCCTCTGGCCACAGTCGCAAAGCTGGAATTGAGCGCCTTGCGGAAAACCAGTGATCCCTGGTCGGTCGAGGTTGCCAATCCTCACCCAAACAACCCCCCCTCATCCAACAACTCAAACGCCACCTCAGGCGTCCTCTCCATCCCCCGCCGAATCGCCGCAGGAATCGCCTGCCGCGTCTTGCTGCACAGCCCGCGCATGGACAGGACCTCGATCTGTATGCCGCGCACAGTGCGCACTTCGCTGGCGCCGGGCTCGATGCGCACGCGGATGCCGAGCTGCTCATACATGCGCTGCTCCACATGGCGCAGGTCCTGCAGGCTGGTGATCTGTTCGAGCCGCAGCAGCAGGCGCTTTTCCTCTTCCCTGGTGAGCCGCAGGATGCGCTGGTCGGCCATGGAGTCGGCGAGCAGGGCATCGTGCTCACAGATGCAGGCGCCCGGAGGGCAGGGGACTCGGATCGGAATCTGAACGGGAAAGCTCATCGATGCCCAGGGAAGATCCGCCCCGGCCGGGACGGTGCAGGCCATGCTAGTTCAAGGCTGCAGCGGGGCCAAGGGGAAAGTCCTGGGCAGAGGCTGCAATCGCCACGATGCCGGCTGTGCCACAGCCTAGTGAAGAGGACTCGGTTGCCTGGCCAGATGCTGATCTCCGAAAGCGCCCGCCTGGCAGGGCCAAAAAGGAGTTCAAGACGCTTTTGCGCCAATGACCACCGCGGTTGAGTCAGGAGTCCTTGGCTTTGTCACCGAGCATTGCTGTTGACTTGCCGCTAAGTGATGCACTTGCTGTCTTCCGCAGGCAGAAACAGTGCTGACAATGACAAATATCCCTTTTGTTTGTGTGGTATGGGCCGTGTGAAGGCGCAATGAGTTGCGAATTCTTTGGCTGATGAGGCCTTTGATGCCTTGCTTTTCAAGAGGTAGTTGGCTTGGTCGCAAAAAAACAGAATGTTCCTAGGACGGAATTATAGAAAAAGTGACGTGCAGCAACTAACATTTGAAATGCAAGGAGGTGCTTTATGTACTTGGAATGAGATCTATCGCATGTTTGGTGCAGCTGAACGCATAATTCTTTAAATTAACTTGGGATTTAATGATGAATGAAATTGGAATAAGGCCAAGTCTGGCGGCTGGAAAATATGGGACTTTGGATAGTTTGGTTCAAAAAATCATCAAAGATGGTTATTGTAAATTTTCTGTCGATGATGATATTTACAATCTTGTTCTTAAATTTACTGACTCAGTGCGTAATTGTGATCTTGAGTATAAATTTTCTCATGCGAGTCCACAGCATAGCGATGGATTCATGGGGGCCGGTAGCGAATTCTCTAATATCAATGGCTATGCTGATATTTGTGAGAGATTCTGTTATTGGTACTCTAGGCGTGAAATAAATGAAAAGAATGGTGTGACTGGCGCGCTGGTCTATAAGCTGGCAGCGCAATTGGAGATTCGTATGAGTGAAATTGCAGACTGTCTGTTGGATGGAATATTCTCAAAGTTTGATATTGATGAGAAATCATCTGGAAGATATTATTCATATTTGCAAGCATGCCTTTACTATAAAGCCGGTGAAAATAATGGCAGGGCTTATTCTCAGGAGCCTCATGAGGATGGTCATTTCCTTACGTTTATAACCGCCAACTCCAAAGGGCTTTGCTTGCATAATGGAAAATTGATGGAGCAAGTAAATTTTGCAGATGGAGAGTTTATTGTGATGGCGGGATCGGCACTGTCGATATTGTCCGACCACGCGATCAAGTCGATATATCATTCTGTGGATAGCCAATTGGAGCTGGATAGAACCTCGGTAGTTTATTTTCTAAATCCTGATTTGAATAAAAATTATTCAAGCTTCTACAAAAGAAAGTTGATAAATTTCTCGCGGCATATTCAGGAAAATCACATATCTTTTGGTAATGCAGAGATAAATTGATGGATGAAAATACTTTCCTCCTGGGCGTGGCTTTCGGGCTGGGAATCATCAGTATTCCCAGCCCCAAGGATATTTTCTTCATCAAGATGTGCGTCTTGCGAAGAAGTCTGTTTCGGATGGCATTTTTTGCGGTTGCTTCCGATGCAGTTCTGATTGCGGTGGGGACATTGCTTTTTGGAATGACTAGCGGTATTTCTGCTGTGGGTATGAGCATCAGGGTGTTGGCCGTGTTTTATATCGTGTATTTGTTTTTCTCGATAGATGGCAAAGGATTTTCTGAGGATGCAGTAGAGCGTGATCGGCGTAGTGGCGATTTTCTGCGCATGGGAGAGCTTTCTCTTGCAAATCCCTATTCATGGATTGATACTGTGATCTTTCTGGGAGGTATGGCTGCGGTATCAACATACCCGGTCAGCTTCATTTCGGGGGCAATTGCGGCATCGGCCATCTGGTTTTTGGCGTTGATGCTGGTCTTTGGCTGGATTTTATCGGAGCAGATGAGAGCAAGGGTTTATAACTATCTCCCGCTATTTGCAAAGATAATATTGCCGATTATCTTGTGTGTTCTGGTTATTGAGATTTACTCAATATTGAAAGAGTCTTGATGCCGCCTGTTTGCTTGCTGCTGACGGCGGGCGATGCCATTCACGACTTCTGACTCCTCCCATAAAGATTCTCCAACCCCGCCCACACCCTGCGCGTAAGCGGCTTGCTCTGCGCCGCAGGCCGGCGGTAGAGCCGCACGTTGATGGGCACGTCCTTGTCGGGCCCGGCCGCGCGGGCCAGGCGGCCCTCGGTCAGGTCGGCCTTGACCAGGGTGAGCGGCAGCCAGGCCAGGCCCAGGCCCTGGTGGACCATGGCGTGCAGGGAGTCGGCGAGGTCGGCCTCGTAGACGGTGCGCAGGCGCGTGGTGTCGCACAGTTCGTGCAGGTGGCTGCGCAGGATCTTGCCCAGGGACATGCTTTGCGCGTAGTCCAGGTAGGGCACCAGCGGGCCGCCGCCGTGGGCGGGCAGGGCGTACTTGGGCAGTTGCGGGACCAGGGGGATGCTGACGGGGATCAGCGTGTCCTGGCCCACGGGCAGCCAGGCCAGATGGTGGCCCTGCAGGCTGCCTTCGATGGCGGGCTGGGCGTGGCACATGAGCAGGTCCACCTTGCCTTGCAGCAGCATTTCCACGCCGTAGTCCAGGCTGGTGGTGACCACTTTCCAGCACAGCTGGGGCATGGCCTGGTTGAGGGCGGTGATGATGCCCGGCAGGACGGTGTGCGACAGCGTGCGGCCGGCCGCGATGGTGATGGTTTCATCGCGCGTGCGGTGGGGGCGCTGCAGCAGGCCGTGGGTCTGCTCCAGGATGCCCAGCACTTCATGGGCCGAGGCCAGCAGCGTCTTGCCGGCTGCCGTGAGCGTGGTGGACTGGTGGCCGCGCTCGACCAGGGGCGTGCCCGCCCATTCCTCCAGCGCGCGGATGCGGCGGCCAAAGGCCGGGTGGGTGATGTGGCGGCGCTCGGCGGCCTTGTAGAGGCTGCCGGTGTCGGCCAGGGCCTGCAGGTCCTGCAGCAGTTTGAGGTTGAGTTCGTGCATGGGTAGGGTGGGTGCAGGGCTGTGCTGATCCGGCACAGCGCCGCCGCAATCGGCACAGCACCAAGGCGGGGCATGCCTAGCATGGCGGCATGCGAGAGAAGCCCTGTTATGCCTGAAGTTTGCCTAAGGAAGATGCAAAGCCATTTCATTGGCGGTGCGCAGCGCACGGTGCGGGATCTGCCGATCCAGCACAGGGAAGTGGTGCGCAATGGCGGCGAGCGGCCGCTGGACATGAATGGCAGCTATGCCGTGGGCCAGATGTACGCCATGGAGTACCGGCTGGCGCGTCCGCGCAGCCCCCTGCCGGTGCTGCTGTGGCACGGCGGTGGCATGACGGGTGCGCAGTGGGAGTCCACGCCCGATGGCCGCCAGGGCTGGCTGTGGCGCCTGCTGGAGGCCGGCCACGACGTGGTGGTCTGCGATGCCGTGGAGCGCGGCCGCGCGGGCTGGGCGATGTTCCCCGAGATCTATGCCGAGGCGCCCGTGTTCCGCAGTGCCGAGGAGGCGTGGACGCTGTTCCGCATAGGCCATGGCGCGCCTTCGTGCGACGGTGTGGGCGAGCCCTTCGTTGGCCAGCGGTTTCCACATGAGAATTTTGGTGCCCTGGTGCGGCAGATGGTACCGCGCTGGCTGGGGCATGAGGCCATGACCATGGCTGCCTATGACGCCTTGCTGGAGCAGTTCGGCCCCTGCGTGGTGCTGGGCCACAGCCAGGGCGGTGGCTTTGCCGCGCATGCGGCCAGCCGCAAGCCGCACCTGGTGCGCGCCGTGGTGGGGGTGGAGCCTACGGGCATGCCGGTGGTGCAAGAAGGGCAGCAGGGGCAACAGGGGCAGGAGGGGGCGGATGCCTTCGCGCCTGCCTCGGCCATCCCCCATCTGGCGGTGTGGGGCGACCATTTCGCGCACAGCCCGCAGTGGCAGAAGTACCGCGCGCAGACCGATGTGTATTGGCAGCTGCTGCGCCGCCTTGGCGGCCGTGCCGAGGTGCTGGACCTGCCGGCCGCAGGCATTACCGGCAATTCGCATTTCTGCATGCTGGACACCAATGGCGACGAGGTGCTGGGCCGGGTGCTGGCCTGGCTGGAGCGCCTGGGCCGATGACTGGCGGGTTACTGGCGGGTCACTGGCCGATGACTGGCCGCTGACTGGCCGGGGCTGGTCCCGAAGAATTTCAACGAGGAGAAAAATCTCATGCAACGCCGCAATTTCATGATCCGCAGCCTGTCTGCAACCACGGCGGCCCTGGCCCTGGGCGCCCTGGCGCCCGCGCAGTCGGCCCTGGCGGCCGATGCCGGCTGGCCCACGGCCGAGCCCATCCGCCTGATCGTGCCGTTTCCGCCCGGCGGCACGGCCGATGTGGTGAACCGCCTGTTCGCGCAGCAGCTGGGCAAGGTGCTGGGCGCCTCGGTGATCGTGGAGAACAAGGCCGGTGCCGGTGGCTCGCTGGGCACGCGCTTCGTGGCCGATGCCAAGCCGGATGGCTATACGCTGCTGGGCGCCACGTCCAGCACGCACGGCACGAATCCGGCCGTCTACACCAAGCTGCCCTATGACGCGGTGAAGGATTTCACGCCCATCACCCAGGTGATCACGGTGCCGGGCGTGCTCAGCGTGCATCCCTCGGTCAAGGCGGCGAATCTGAAGGAGCTGATCGCGCTGGCCAAGGCGCAGCCGGGCCATCTGTCGTATGCGTCCTCGGGCGCGGGCGGTCTGGGTCATCTGGCCATGGAGCTTTTCAAGGCCAAGGCGGGCGTGCAGATCATGCATGTGCCCTACCGTGGCGCTGGCCCGGCCTTCACCGATCTGATCGGCGGCCAGGTGTCCATGCTGTGGGAGCCGCTGCCGGCCTCGCTGCCGCACATCAAGTCCGGCAAGATCCGCCCGCTGGCCGTGGCCACGGCCCAGCGCAGCAGCGAGCTGCCCGACGTGCCGACCTTTGCAGAGTCCGGCGTGCCCGGCTACGCCGTGCAGGCCTGGAACGGCCTGCTGGCACCCAAGGGCCTGCCCAAGGACATCCGCGACAAGCTGCACAAGGCCAGCGTGCAGGCCCTGGCCGATCCGCAACTGCGCCAGCGCCTGGCAGAGCTGGGCGGCACGGTGGTGGCCAATACGCCGGAGCAGTTCGGCGCGGTGATCCTCAAGGATGTGACGACCTGGAAGCAGGTGGCCTCTTCGTCGCAGATCAGCCTGGATTGATGCGGCTGGCACCGGGGAAAGCCCTGTGTCCCGGCGCCCACGGGTGGCGGGGCCAGGCGTCGTGACGGTGCCATAGTCCGGAGGTGGCGGTCCGGGCGCGTTGCCTGCGGCCGCGCGCAAGGCCGCGAACAAGGCCGCGAACAAGGCGGACCGCCTGACCTGCCGCTCTCAAGCCATGGACATCAACCTCATCCGCAATTTCGTAGAGATCGTGGACGCGCGCAGCCTCAGCGCTGCGGCGCGCAAGCGCGATATCACGCGCTCCAAGGTGAGCAAGGAGCTCAAGGCGCTGGAGACCGCGCTGGGCGTGACCCTGCTGCACCGCACGACGCGCAGCTTTTTGCCGACGGCGGCGGGCGAGGTGCTGTACGAGCATGGGCGCAGCATCATCCAGGAGGTGGAGGCGGCGCAGGGCGCCATCGACGCGCTGCAGCATGTGGTGACCGGCTCGGTGCGGCTGAGCATTCCCACGGGCCTGGGCGAGCTGTACCTGGCCGACATGCTGCTGGCCTTCCAGAAGCGTCACCCGCAGGTGCGCATCCGCGTGCTGTTCTCCAACCGGGTGAGCGATCCCATGAGCGCCCAGGTGGATGTGGCCGTGCGCGTGGCGCGCGACGTGCAGGAGCACCTGGTGGCGCGCGACCTGGGGCCGGTGGGCTTTGGCCTGTATGCCAGCAGCGCCTATGCCAAGGCGCGGCCGTTCCACGACCCCGCCGAGATTCCCCACGGCGTGCTGCTGACGCCGCCCGGCGATGGCAAGACCTATGCCGTCTCGGTGAAAAAGGGGCAGCAGGAGATTGCACTCAAGTGCGAGCCCTGCATCACCAGCGAGCATTTCCCCTTCCTCAAGCAGTCCATGCTCCGGGGAAGCGGCGTGGCCACCTTGCCCAACTACATGGTGATGGACGAGCTGCGATCGGGCGCGGTGCAGCGCGTGTGCCCGGACTGGACGGTGTCCGGCCTGGGCGACAGGCTGTACATCATCACGGCCGAGGACCGTCGGCCCTCGCATGCCGTCAAGGTGATGACCGAGTTCCTCAGGGCCAGCCTGCTGCGCTTCGTGGAGCAGGCCGGGGAGCCCGGGCCTTAGCGCCTCGGTTGTTCAGTTCTTCAGCTCTTCAGCTCTTCAGTTCTCCAGCGCAATCGCGTTGTCCGCGATCACCTTGCGCCACATCTGGCCGTCAGCGGCCAGGAAGTCGTCGAGCTGGGCCTGGGTCTGGGGCTTTCTGGCGGCCAGGGTCTGGTTGCCCAGGGCACTGGCGAACTCGGGGTTGAGCATGACCTTGTTGACGGCGGCCTGCAGGGTGTTGCGCGCGTCCGCGGGCGTGCCTGCGGGCACGGCAATGCCGAACCAGGTGGAGGCCCTGAAGCCGGGCACGCCCGATTCGGCAATGGTGGGCGTCTGCGGCAGGAACTGCGAGCGCTCCGGCCCGGTGGTGGCAATGGCCACCAGCTTGCCGGCCTTGATGTGGGGCAGGGAGGTGCCGGCCACGTCCACCATGAGCTGGGTGTCGTTGGCCATGAGGGCGGTGAGGGCCGGCGCGCTGCCGTTGAAGGGAATGTGGGTGGCGGCCACGTCCAGGCGGGACTTGATCAGCTCGGTGGTCAGCTGCAGCGGGTTGCCCAGGCCGACCGAGCTGTAGTTGAGCTTGCCCGCGTGGGCCTTGGAGTAGGCCTTGAGGTCGGCCACGTTCTTGATGCCGGTCTGGCTGTTGGTGACCAGCACCAGCGGGGCCTCGGCCAGGATGTTGGTGAGCTTCAGCTCCCGGTCGGGGTTGTAGCTCAGCTTCTTGTAGAGCAGGGGGTTGAGCACCATGCTGGCATTGCTGGCCAGCAGCAGGGTGTAGCCGTCGGCCGGCGAGCGCGCCACGGCCGAGGCGGCAATCATGGTGTTGGCGCCCGGCCGGTTCTCCACGACCACGGACTGCTTGAGCTCCGTGGACAGGTGCGTGGCCAGGGTGCGGGCCAGCACATCGACCGAGCCGCCCGGCGCATACGGGGCGATGAGCTTGATGGGCTTGCTGGGGTAGTCGGACTGGGCGAACCCGGGGGCTGCGGCTGCGGTGGCCGCAGCGGCAAGCAGCAATGCAATGGCCTTGTTCATGCGTTGTCTCCTTCTCTTTCGGTGTTGGCGGGTTCAGATCTTGCGCTGCGTCGCGCCCCAGTGGGCGTCACGCAGCTTTCTTTTGGCGATCTTTCCGTTGTCGTCGCGGGGCAGGCGCTGGAAGACGAAGCTGCGCGGCAGCTTGTAGGCCGCCAGCCGGCCGCGCAGCCATTCTTTCAGTTCCGCCTCGGGCAGTGTGCCTGACTGGCCGGGCTCGACCAGGGCCAGCAGCCGTTCGCCGTACTCGGCATCGGGCACGCCGATGACGGCGCAGTCTGCTATGCCGGGGTGCCTGAGCAGCTCGTTCTCTATCTCGGCCGGGTAGATGTTCACGCCGCCGGAGATCACCATGTCCGAGTCGCGGTCGCAGACGTAGAGAAAGCCTTCTTCGTCCAGGTAGCCCATGTCGCCCAGGGTGATCAGGCCGCCCTGGTCCATCTTGCGGCGGGCCTCTTCGTTGCCCTTGTAGGTGAAGTCGGCATAGGCGGGCTGGCGCACGTAGATCAGGCCCACCTCGCCCGTGGGCAGGCCCTGGCCCTGCCTGTCCAGGATGCGGACTTCGGCGTCCTGCAGCGGCAGGCCCGCGCTGCCCGGGTGGGTGAGGGCGTCGGCCGAGCCGATGAAGGTGACCAGGCCCGACTCGCTGGAGGCATAGGTCTCGTTGATGATGGGCCCCATCCACTCGATCATGGCCTTCTTGACCTCGGGCGCGCAGGGCGAGCCGGTGGAGGCGATGAAGCGCAGCGAGGAGATGTCGTAGCGCTCGCGCACTTCGCGCGGCAGCCTGAGCAGGCGCACGTACATGATGGGCACCATGTAGGCGGTGTCGATGCGGTGCTCCTGCACCAGCTGCAGGAAGCGCTCGGGGTCGAAGCGCTGCTCCAGCACCACCAGCTCGCTGAGCATGAGCGCGTTCTGGAAGTACAGGCTGGGTGCGCTGTGGTAGATGGGCGCGGTCAGCAGGGTGCGCGCGCCGGGCTGCAGGCCGTAGGCGGTGGCGATCAGCGCCTGGTTCACGGCCAGGCGCCGAGGCAGCTCTTCCACGGGAAACGCCTTGCGCAGCACGCCCTTGGGACGGCCCGTGGTGCCCGATGTATAGGCCATGTGGCCGCGCGGCGCGACCAGCGGGCCGTCGTAGGGTGCCTGGGCGGCCAGCCAGGTTTCGTAGTCCTGCTCCGGCTCGCGTGCGTGGGCGACGCGCCGGGGCAGGTCCGCATAGAGTTCGCCCTTGAGGCCGTCGAGCAGGTCCTGGCTGGTGATGAGGGCGCGGGCGCCGCTGTCGGCCAGGATGTAGTCGATCTCCGTGGCCGTGAAATGCCAGTTGACGGGGCAGTAGTAGATGCCCGCAATGCGGCAGGCATGGACCACGTCGGCGTATTCGATGCCGTTGCGCAGGAAGACGGCCAGCACGTCGCCTTCGGCCAGGCCCAGGCTGCGCAGGCCCTGGGCCAGCTGGCGGCCGCGCTGCTGCTGGGCGGCGCCGGTCAGCGTGCGCTGTTCGAAGACCAGGGTGGAATGGGGCGTGGCGGCGTTGCTCATGTGGGCGTGGCCTCCTGGTCCCCATCGTTGACGTTGGGCTGGTTGGCGGCCTTGGCCATCTGCCGGGCGCGCGCCCAGTCGGCATCGTCCCAGGCCTGGTATTCGGTGAAGTAGGCGCCATTGGCCAGGGCGTCGCCGCCGTCCAGCGTGATGGTCTGGCCGTTGAGCCAGGTGTTGCCCGGGGCCAGGATGAAGGCGGCCATGTTGCCGATGTCCTCGCCCGTGCCCAGGCGGCGCGTGGGGTTGTCCAGGCGGCGGCGGTCGGCCGAGTCCTCGTTGCCGTCGATCCTGGGGCGCAGGCGCTGGCTGGCGCCCTGGGTGGGAATCACGCCCGGCGCAATCGCGTTGAACCGTATGCGCTTGGGACCCCATTCCACGGCCAGCGATTTGGTCATGGCGTCCAGCCCGGCCTTGGACATGGCCGAGGGCACGACAAAGGGCGAACCCGTGTCCACCCAGGTGACGACGATGGACAGCACCGAGCCCGGCAGCCCTTCGGCGATCCAGCGGCGGCCCACGGCCTGGGTGACGTAGAAGGTGCCCCGGAAGACGATGTCCGATATGGCATGGAAGCCGTTGATGCTCAGGTCCTCGGTGCGGCTGACGAAGTTGCCGGCCGCGTTGTTGACCAGGCCCGTCAGGGGTCCGTGTTCGGCCCAGATGCGGTCGATGACGGTGTGCACGGCCTCGGGCTGGCGAATGTCGAGTTCATGCGCAAAGGCCTGCGCGCCCGTGTCGTTGTTCAGCATCTCGCAGGCCTGCTGCACCACGGAATGCCGCCGGCCGCACAGGTGAAGCTCGGCACCCAACTCCGCCAGCTTGGCCGCCATGGCCAGGCCCAGCCCCGTGCCGCCCCCGGTGATCAGGACGCGCTGGCCCTGGAATAGATTGGCTTCGAACATGCTTGTCTCCTTTTGCTTTCACTCTAGGGAGACAGGGGCGGCTGGCAAAGGACGGTGGTGGAACGCGGTTGGTTCCGTGGTGGAAACAATGGGCTTGTGTTTTGGGGCTGTGACCGCGGCTTGTCAGCGAGTGCAGGGATGCTTATGGCCACCTGTCGGGTGGCTATTTTTCGAGGCCGGGTCTCGGCCCGGCAGCCGACTGCCCTTTCTTGATTCGCCAAGAAAGGTCAGGTCAAAGAAGGCGACCGGTACGACTCACACTCATAGGTGACACATCAGTACAAGGACATGGGTAACAGATCCAAGCTTGGCAGCTGGAGCCAACAGCAGCCAAGGAGCGATCACCATGCCCTGGAAGGAGTGCGCACCCATGGACGAGAAACTGCTCTTCATAGCCGACCACCTGCGCGGTGGTGCGCCGCTGAGCGAGCTGTGCAGGCGCTACGGCATCAGCCGCAAGACGGCCTACAAGTGGGTTGAGCGTTACCGCCAACTGGGCATGGATGGATTGCAAGAACGCAGTCGCAGGCCCCACGGGAACAATCAGGCGATCAGCTATGCACAGCGCCGGGCCATCATTGAGCTGCGCACGCAGCAAAGGTCACAGATGGGGCCCAAGAAGCTGCACGCTTTGCTCCTGCAGCGTTGGGGCCCACAGGAGACACCCAGCAAAACCACCATCTACAACGTGCTGAAGGCAGAGGGGCTTGTTTGCAGCAGGCGTGTACGCAGACGCTCGGTGCCTACGGCCCAGCCCTTGCGAACGAGCAAGCAGCCCAATGGGGTGTGGAGTGCAGACTACAAAGGCCAGTTCAAGACAGCCGATGGTCACTGGTGCTATCCATTGACCATCATGGACCACGCCAGCCGTTATTTGCTGGCCGTGCATGTCTACGACAGCCCCAACTACGAGGATGCCAAACGCAGCTTTGAACAGGTGTTTCGGCAATACGGACTACCCGAGCGCATACGCAGTGACAACGGTCCGCCGTTCGCGACTACTGGCGTGGCGGGCCTGTCACGCCTGGCGATATGGTGGATAAGGCTGGGCATCAGGCCGGAGCGCATCGAGAGGGGCAAGCCACAGCAAAACGGTCGCCACGAGCGGATGCACCGCACGCTCAAGCATGCCCTGGGCAAAGAGCCTGCGGCGGACAAAGCGGCATTGCAGATGCAGCTCGATGCCTTTGTGGAGCACTACAACCAGCAGCGCCCGCATGAGGCCTTGCAGCAAAGCATGCCGGCCCAGCACTACAGCGACTCGGCCAGGCCATACCCCTCAAAGCTACCCGAGCTGCAGTACCCGAAGCATTGGGAACGAGTTCGAGTCAGCCACAACGGCCTGATTTACTGGCGAGCGCTGCGGGTCTACATCGGCTACCTACTTGCGGGGCAGTGGATCGGGATGCAGGAGGTGGCCGCTGGCCAGTGGGATGTGTATCTGGGGCCGGTGCGACTGGGCTGCTTCAACGAAGAGGATGTGCGAGGACCCCAGAAGGACTATGTGAGCTTGAAGTGTTACCCATGTCTGTGAGCTGAGTTGTTACCCATGTCCTTGACACGTACAACCCGAATGCCCGCGACCCTCCGCTTCGCTGCGGGCAACCTGCGTCGTGGCGGTTGCGGGGTTCGCCGTGAAACTCACTTCGCGCTGCGCGCTACGCTCAGACATCACGGCGAGTCAGATGACGAAGCAAGCCTGTCCTTCGGCAGGCTTGCAACCCCGCAACCGCCACGCCGCAGGCGCGGGCATACGGGTTGGGCTCCGTAGAACAGCCGGTGTTTCACGGCGCAGCCTTGTGCCCTGACTTTCCGGCTGCGCTGCGCAGGTCGGCCACCTGGGCGGCTGTCACATCGGCAGGCTGGCCGCCCAGGGTGGTGCGGGTGTAGTTGGCCAGGGCGGCGACTTCGCCATCGGTCAGCTCCTGAATGAAGCCGGGCATGCCGGGCAGGGGCGTGGGGCCCTGCTGGGTGGCTGGGTGCTTGGGCAGGCCGACGAGGATGGCCAGCACCAGGTTGCGGGCGTCGGCCTGGCGCACGGTGCTGTTGCCCTTGAGCGGGGGCATGGTGAGGCTGCGGCCCAGGCCCTCGCTGCCGTGGCAGCTGGCGCACAGCGCCATGTAGTGGCCCCGGCCTGCGTCCAGCGTGCCCGCACCGTTGCCGGCGCCATTGCCCGCGCTATTGCCCCCGCTGTTGCCGGTGCCGGAATCCGGGGACACGGCGGCCGGCAGGGGCTGGGGCGCGGGCGGGTTGTCGCCCAGCAGGAAGGTGGACAGCGCCGTCATGTCCTCGGCCGTGAGGTACCGGGTGCTGTTGGCAATGACCTCGTGCATTTCATCGAAGGCGCTGCCGTGGGCCGAAAAGCCCGTCTGCAGGAACTGGGCCATGCCCTCGCGCGTCCAGCCGCGTGCGGCCAGGGCTTCGGCGGTGATGCCGGGGGCCGTGAACAGCGACAGCGTGCCGCCCTGCAGCCAGCGGTCCTTCTGCATCTGGCCGAACATGCCGCGCGGCGTGTGGCATTCGGCGCAGTGGCCCATGACATTGCCCAGGTACTGCCCGCGCAGCCAGGCTGGGCTCTGGCCCTGCGAGCCCACGGGCAGGGGCGCGCTGGACAGGAACAGCGCCTTCCAGCCGAACATGAGCACGCGCAGGTTGAAGGGGAAGGGCAGGGCGGGCTTGGTGTTGGGCTGGGCCACGGGCCGGATGTTCATCAGGTAGCCGTAGATCAGGTCCGAGTCTTCGCGGCTCATCAGGTGGTAGGAGGCATAGGGCATGGCCGGGTAGAGCTGGCGCCCGCCCGGCGCCGTGCCGCGGGTGACGGCGGCGTGGAATTCCTCGGCCGTCCAGCGGCCTATGCCGTGGTCGGGGTCGGGGGTGATGTTGGTGCCGTAGAGGGTGCCGAAGGGCGTGGGCAGGGGCTTGCCGCCCGCAAAGGGCTGGCCTTCCCGGGCGCCACCCATGCCACCCACCCCGTCATGGCAGGCCATGCAGTCGGCGGCGCGCGCCAGGTACAGGCCCTGGGCCAGCTGCTGCGGGCTGCGGTGCACGGCCTGCGGCTCGCGCTGCGGCACATGGGGCCGGTTGCCCCAGACGGCGGCAATGGCAAACAGCACGGCCAGCAGCAAGAGGACGAGCAGCAGCCTGCGCCAGCGGCGCCTGGGCCTGCGCGGTGGCGGGGGGCGGGCACCGCTGTAGTCGGCAGGTGGCGCGGCGGTGGGGGAACCGGTGGCGGCGGTGGGGGTGGCTGCGCTGGGGTCGGCTGCGGACATGGCGCTCATCCTTTCAAGGTCAGCCCGGGCGTGTTCAGGACCAGGTCCTTCACGGCCGCGTAGTAGCGCACATAGCCGGTGCAGCGGCACAGGTGGGGCTGCAGCGCCTCGCCCACGACCTGTTCCACATCGGCCGCGCGGATGGGCGCCTTGGCCAGGCGCTCGACCAGCACCGTGGCCGCGATGACGAAGCCCGGCGTGCAGTAGCCGCACTGGAAGCTGAAATGCTCCAGGTACTTCTGCTGCACGGGGCTGATGGCGATGACCTTGCGCGGCTGGCCCGAGGCGCCCGGGGCTGATGGGGGCGCGGTGTCCGCGCCGGCCGGGTCGGCAATGCCTTCGATGGTGCGGACCTTGCGGCCCTGGAAGTAGTGGGCGCCGGTGATGCAGGTGCGCATCTCGCGGCTGCCCTCGGGCCCGTCCACGATGACGGTGCAGGCCCGGCATTCGCCGATGCCGCAGCCCAGGCGCGAGCCGGTGAGGTTCAGGTATTCGTGCAGGAAGTCGATCATGGGCATGCCTTCGGGCACGTCCATGGGGCCGACGGTCTGGCCGTTGACGGTCAGCGACAAGGGGCGCGGGACAAGGCTCATGGTGCGAGTGCCTCCCTGATCTTTTGCGGGGTCACGGGCAGGTCGTGGAAGCGCTTGCCAATGGCGTGGTGCAGTCCGTTGACGATGGCGGCGACGATGGGAATCATCACCACCTCGGCAATGCCCTTGGGTGGATCGGTGTCGGACAGCGGGGGCAGCAGCTCGGCCGTCTGCTTCCAGACCGCCACCTCGCTGCCGCGCGGCAGGTGGTAGCGGTGGAAGTTCCAGTTGCCGTCGCCGGGGCCGCCCTCGTACAGCGGCATGGTTTCGTACAGCGCATGGCCTATGCCCATGGCAATGCCGCCTTCGAGCTGGCCGTGCACCAGCTCGGGCACGATGGGCCGCCCGCACTCCATGATGGAGTGGTGGGCCAGCAGCTCGACCGCGCCCGTGCCCGTGTCCACGGCCAGCTCGACCAGGGCCGCATTGGCGCTGTAGTAGGTGACCCCTGCGTTGTTGCGCTGCATGGGCGGATAGAACAGGTTGCGCCGCGCAATCATGCGGTAGCCGGCGGCGCTGCGCCGCGCGGTGACAGAGGCCTCAACGGGCGTGGCCGCCTGCGGCGTGTCGGTGGTGTCAGGGGCCGGCGTGACGGCGGCAGCATCGGGCGCGCTGCCCAGGCGCACGGCCAGCGCGTCCAGCGGCCGGCGCGCGCTGGTGCCCAGGATGTCGAAGTCCGCCTCGGCCCATTGCCAGCGGTTGAAGGTATGGCCCACGGCGCCCGTGACCAGCTGCATGGCATGGGCCTTCTGGGCCAGGGCCTGCAGGGACAGCGGCTGCATGCCGTTGGCCGTGAGCATGCCGTTGACCCAGCGCGCGTCCTCGCGGCGCACCACGTAGGGCGCCTTCTGGCCGCCGCCCGTGCCCTGGCTCCAGATGGCGACGGCGGCCGGCCACAGGCCGTGCTCGAAGACCACGCGCGCCGTCTCGCTGGTGGCGTGGCTGTAGTAGTAGGCCGAGTTGCTGGCGCTGGCCGGCGAGGCGTAGACCGGCGTCCACAGCGGCCGGGTGGCGAAGCGGTCCTGGTCGGCCTGGGGCATGGTGTAGTTGTCGCCCTCGGCCTTGAGCGGCAGCTCCGGCCAGTCCAGGCAGGCGGTCTGCAGCTCGTCGGCGGGCTTGCCGAACCATTGCACGCACAGCTGGGCTTGCGAGGTGCCCATGCCCGTGCCGATCTCGGTGCCCGAGTGGTGCAGCAGCACGCGGCCCTGGGGCGATATCTCGATGCGGGCGAAGGCCGCCTCGCCGCCCGTGCCGAAGTCCTTTTGCACGCAGGCAAAGCCCACGCCGTAGCGCTGGCCCGGGTGGCTGGCCTCGTAGGCGGTCTTGCGCTTGGCGCGCTCGGTCCACAGCGGATGGCGGCGGGCGCGCTCCAGCACCTCGTCGGCGCGCAGGGCGCCGGCGGCAATGGCGCCCTGGGTGTTCTTGGCGCCCGAGGTCAGCACGTTGCGCAGCCGCAGCTCGATGGGGTCGATCTGCAGCAGTTCGGCGATTTCGTCCACCATCATTTCGGTGGCCGCCATGCTCTGCAGCGTGCCGTAGCCGCGTGCCGAGCCCGCGTCCAGCGCGCGGCTGGCCAGGGCCACGGCGGTGATGTCGTTCTTGGGAAAGTAGTAGATGGACTGCGCCGCCGTGCCGCCGACCATGGCGACCGAGGGCGAGAAGTTGGCCCGGCCGCCGCCATTGGCCGTCATGTTGGCCACCAGGCTCTGGAAGAGGCCGGTCTTCCTGTCGATGGCCATGGTGTAGTCGATCTCGAAGGCATGGCGCTTGAGCGAGGACTGGAACTGCTCGAACCGGTCATTGGCCAGGCGCACGGGCTTGCCGTCCGCATAGAGCGCGCAGACCAGGCCGTAGTAGGGCATGGGCGCGTGGTCCTTGGAGCCGTAGCCCACCGTGTAGCACGGGTGCACGAAAAGGTTCTTGAGCGGGAACCTGCTGGCCTGCACCATCTGCGCTGCCCATTCGGCCACCTCGTGCGGCGACTGCGTGGCCAGCACCATGTGCAGGCTTTGCGTGGCCGCGTCATACCAGCAGTTGGCGTTGTCGGGTTCCAGCGCGGCCGTGTCCACCGATTGCGTGGCGTAGTGGCGCTGCAGCACCAGCCAGTCGGCGGGCGGCGTGGCCAGTTCCTGGGCGATCTGCTCGGCCGCGCGCAGGCCGCGTGCCGTGACCGCGTCGGCCTTGGAGATCTGCGGCCAGACCAGCGGCTTGCGTTCGGCGGGGAACAGCGGGGCATCGCGCAGGCTGGAGAACACGTCGTCGTCAAAGGCCGTGGCGCCGCCCTGGCGCACGTAGCGGAACACGCCCCAGGGCGGACGGTCCAGCGCGCCCGTGATGCGGCCGTAGCGGATGACGCCGGCCGTGGCCTGCAGCCTTTCCTTGGCAAAGCGAAAGCGCGCGAAGTCGTGGTAGATGAGGATGGCCACGGCTTGGCCCAGGTAGGCGGGGGTCTTGCCTGCGGGCAGCAGCATGTCTTCGCCATAGAACTCGGGAAATGCCAGGCCGTCGCGCGCCAGGTCTTCGGCGGTGACCACGCGGTCGGGCGCCAGCTCGCCGTCCAGGGAAGACAGGTCCATGCCGTCGAACAGCCGGTCGGCCAGCGTGGTGCGCACGATGAAGGCATGGGATTGCTGCTGGGGCCAGTGCGGCATGTCGCGTGCGCGGATGTCGCGGGCGAAGACCTTGGCGCCCATGACCTTGGAGCGGCCATCGAGCCGCATGCGCGGCAACTGCGTGGCCGGCTCGCGGGCCACGCTGCCCAGGACGCGGTCTTCAAAGAGGGCTGCATAGGCCTGGCTGGCCAGCGGCGCCACCCAGACGCTGACGCCTGCGATGCTGGCGGCCTGCAGAAAGCCGCGCCGCGACAAGGGAGCCGTGCCGGCCTGGCTGCCGGCGCCGGAGTGTTGTTCTGGGCGCATGGCGCTCTTCTCCTGTGGGGTTGAGCCCACTGTAGGAGGGCGCATGCCGCGCGGCCTGTCAGCAAAGGCTGCTTCTGGCGTCAGCGCGGCGGCAGCGGCGGGTGCTTGCCATCGTCAAAAGCAGGAGCGGGCCGGGGCCGCCAGGCCGCGACGGCAGCGTGCCGGCCGCACTGTCAATCAGACGCGGCCGCAAGAAGGGCCTTGCCGTTGTGCTCCGTGGCGCCGCGCATAGCCCGGCAGGGCAAGGGCGTGTCCACATTCAGGCATAGTTGAGGGTTGTGCAGAAAGTAGTGAAGTCCTGGGCATAACCGGAGCTTCTTATTACTTTATTTTTTTATAGTTTGCGTTTTTATACGCGCAACCTATATTTGCTCCCACTTCCCAACAATGCGCAGCGGCGTCCCCAGGCCGTCCTGCGCCGCGGCGTTTTTTCATGATCGAGATTCGGGATCTTTCCCTGACCTACAAGGGCCCCACCGGGCCCGTCCATGCCTTGCGGGGCATCAACCTGCAGATCGAGTCGGGCGAGGTGTTCGGCATCATCGGCCGCAGCGGCGCGGGCAAAAGCTCGCTGGTGCGCTGCCTGAACCTGCTCAACCGCCCGACCTCGGGCCAGGTGCTGGTGGGCGGCCGTGACCTGATGCAGCTGAGCGATGCCGAGCTGCGCACGGCGCGCCGCGACATCGGCATGGTGTTCCAGCATTTCAACCTGCTGTCCTCGCGCACGGTGTTCGACAACGCCGCGCTGCCGCTGGAGATGGCGGGCATGTCGGCCGACGACATCAAGAAGCGCGTGGACCCGCTGCTGGACCTGGTGGGCCTGAGCGCGCTGCGCGACCGCTATCCGGCGCAGATCTCTGGCGGGCAAAAGCAGCGCGTGGGCATTGCGCGCGCGCTGGCCAGCCACCCCAAGGTGCTGCTGTCGGACGAGGCCACCTCGGCCCTGGACCCCGAGACCACGCGCTCCATCCTGGACCTGCTGCGCAAGGTCAACCGCGAGCTGGGCCTGACCGTGGTGCTGATCACGCACCAGATGCAGGTGATCAAGCAGATCGCCGACCGCGTGGCCGTGATCGACGGCGGCGAGATTGCCGAGCTGGGCCCCGTGATCGACGTGTTCACGCGCCCGCAGCAGGCCATCACGCGCAGCCTGATCGACGAGATCGTGCCCCAGCAACTGCCCGAGTCGGTGGCCGTGCGCGTGAATGCGCTGGCCGCCCAGCTGGCGCCCGGCCAGCAAGGCCGGCTGCTGCGCCTGTCGTATGCGGGCGAGAGCGCCTACCAGCCCATCCTGTCGCACCTGATCCGCGAGCTGGGGCTGGACCTGTCCATCCTGCATGGCCAGATCGACGAGATCCAGGAGCAGACCTTCGGCTCGCTGGCCGTCTTCGCCAGCGGCGACGCGGCAAAGATCGATGCCGCCGTGGACCATCTGCGCGCCACGGGCGTGCAGGTGCAGATCGTTTCCACCAGGGATTGAGCGATGTTTGAGAATTTTTCGGAAATGATGCTGGAGCTGTTCGTCAGCTCGCTGTGGGAGACCATCATCATGGTCGGCGTCTCTGGCCTGGTGGGTGGCCTGATCGGCATTCCCCTGGGCGTGTTCCTGCGCCTGACCGACCACGGCGGCGTGCTGCAGAACGGCCCGGCCAACAAGATCGTGGGCTGGATCGTCAATGCCCTGCGCTCCACCCCCTTTATCATCCTTTTGGTCGCCATCATCCCGCTGACGCGTCTGATCACGGGCTCGTCCATCGGCACCTGGGCGGCCGTGGTGCCGCTGACCATTGCGGCTGCGCCCTTTGTGGCGCGGCTGGTGGAGACCGCGCTGCGCGAGGTGGACAACGGCCTGGTGGAAGCGGCCCAGTCCATGGGCGCCACCACGGGCCAGATCGTCTGGAAGATCCTGCTGCCCGAGGCGCTGCCCGGCATCGTGGCGGGCCTGACCATCAGCTTCGTGAGCCTGACCGGCTACTCGGCCATGGCCGGCGCCATTGGCGGCGGCGGCCTGGGCGACCTGGGCATTCGCTACGGCTACCAGCGCTTTTTGCCCGACGTGATGCTGGCTGTGGTCATCATCCTGATCTTCTTCGTGCAGGCCATCCAGAGCCTGGGCGACTGGGCGGTGCGCAGGCTCAGCCACCGCTGATCCACACACCCCGGCGGCCGGCGCGGCTGGCGCGGCCGGGGCGGCAAGCTGCCGCGAGATTGTCTGAAAGAGGGATTCCATGAAAAAGCGCGCATTGCTTCAATCGCTGGCCCTGGCCGCCGTCCTGCCGCTGGCGGGAATGGCCGCGCTGCCGGCCCATGCGGCCGACGGCTCGGTCACCATCGGCGTGACCTCGGGCCCGCATGCCCAGATCGCCGAGGTGGCCAGGAAGGTGGCCGAGAAGAACGGCCTGAAGGTGAAGCTGGTCGAGTTCGGCGACTTCATCCAGCCCAACGCTGCCCTGTCGCAGGGCGAGCTGGACGCCAACATCTACCAGCACCAGCCCTTCATGGACGCCCAGAACAAGGACCGCGGCTACAAGCTCGTGCCCGTGGCCCGTGCGGTCAACCAGCAGATGGGCGTGTACTCCAAGAAGATCAAAAGCCTGGCCGACCTCAAGAGCGGTGCGCGCGTGGGCATCCCCAACGACCCCACCAACGGCTCGCGCGCACTGATGGTGCTGGCCGCGCAAAAGCTGATCGAACTGAAGACCGGCGCGGGCGCCCGTGCCTCGGTGCTGGATATCACGGCCAATCCGAAGAAGCTGAGGTTCGTCGAGCTGGAGGCCGCCCAGCTGGCGCGCTCGCTGGACGATCTGGACGCTGCCGCCGTCAACAGCAGCTACGCCGTGGCCGCAGGCCTGTCGCCGCAAAAGGATTCGCTGGCGCTGGAAGCCACGGACACGCCGTACGTGACCGTGCTGATCGCCACGCGCGCGGGCCATGAGAAGGACGCGGGCCTGCAGGCCTTCGTCAAGGCCTACCAGTCGCCCGAGGTGCGCCAGTTCATCGACACGCAGTTCAAGGGCGCCTACACGGCGGCCTGGTAAGACCATGGGTGCCCTCGCATCCCACCGGGTTTCCGACGCGGACTTCGTGGCCGCCATCGGCGTGCAATGGCAGCACCGCCCGCTGGCGCCCGAGCCCGGCCTGGCCGCGCTGCTGGCACAGGCCCAGCTGGACGATGGCGGCAAGGCCACCGTGGTCCAGGCCGTGGGCATGCTGGTGGTCGACGAATGCGTGGCCCATGGCTACCACAGCATGGACCTGGTCGTGCTGCACCCAGGCACCCCGGGCCTGGACGAGGCGCTGGAGCGCTTCGACAAGCCCCACACCCATGCCGATGACGAGGTGCGCTACATCCTCGAAGGCGAAGGCCTGTTCGGCTTCTTTGATGCCGGCGGCCAAGAGCGCGTGCTGCGCGTGCAGCCCGGCGACTACCTGCGCATACCGGCCGGCGTGGAGCACCGCTTCACGCTGACCGCCACGCGGCGCATCAAGGCGCTGCGCCTGTTCGCCGATACGGCGGGCTGGGTGGCGCAATATACCCAGCGGCCCGCCGCTGCCATGGAGGTGCCTGCATGAGCCTGCCTGTCCCGACACTGTTCCAGACACTTGACGAGGCGCTGTTCACGCGCGCCCAGGACCTGCTGGACGAGGAATGGCTGGCCAAGGATGCCGACCTCGCCCCCGTGCTGCCCGTGGTGCTGGCGCGCGGCGTGGGCCAGGACTGGCACAAGGCCGGCACCTTCCGCCACCACCTGGCGGGAGTGGCGCGTTCGCTGGCGCTGTGGCGCCAGCCGCGCGACGTGCGCCTGCTGGGCCTGCTGCACAGCGTCTACGGCAACGCCTTCGTGGACCTGGTCAAGTTCGATGCGGGCAGCGAGCGCGGCCGCCTGCGCGAGCTGGTGGGCGAGGGCGCCGAGCACCTGGTCTACCTGTTCTGCACCATGAGCCGCACGCAGTTCATGCAGAAGATACTGGCCGGCGACCTGGCCGAAGACGGCTCCATGGCGCTGGAATCCGCCGGCCGCAGCCAGCGCCTGAGCGCCTATGAGGTGGCGGCCTTCACCATCGTGAGCATGGCCGATGCCATGGAGCAGTGGTTCAGCTGGCAGGAAGACATCTATTCGCAGTTTCCGCAGGTGCAGAACCAGCGGCAGCAGGGCGTGCACTGGGCGGCCTCGCTGTGGCCCGGCCCCATGCGGCCTGCCAGCCGCATGCTCAGCCAGATCAGCGACCTGGGCCGTTCGCTGCAGCACCCGGCGCTGCGCGCCCAGCTGCCGCTGCCGCCGGTGTTCGACCATTGCAGCCGGCAGCTGTCGCCCGGCGACGAGGCCGCTGCCGTGTCGCTGTACTGGTCGGTGATCCAGCTGGACCAGCCGCTGGTGGACCTGGACGCCGCCACGGCCGTGCTGGAAAGCGCCGTGCGCCTGAACCCCTGGGTGGGCGAGCCGCAGATGGTGCTGGCCCAGCTCTACCTGTCTGCCGGCCGCGCCGACGGCGCCGCGCGCGCAGCCGCCAGCGCGCTGCAGTGCTTCAGCGGCTGGGGCAATGCCTGGGACAAGCGCGTGCAGTGGGACGCCTGGATCGCCTGGACGCGCATCCTGCTGCAGTCGGCGCAGCAGGGAAGCTGGCCTGAACGGCTGGACAAGCTCAACAACCTGGCCCTGAAGGGCTGAGATGCAAAAAAGCCTGGCGCGAGAGCCAGGCTTTTTTGTGATGGGAGCGCGCCCGCGCCTTATTTGGCCGGCGCCGTTTCGGCCTTGGCGGCCGGCGCAGCGCTGGCGGGCACGGCGCCATCCTCGATCGCCTCGGGATGCATGGGCCGGCGTGCATAGCGCTGGGCCAGCACGGCGCAGACCATGAGCTGCAGCTGGTGGAAGACCATCAGCGGCAGCACGATGGCGCCCACCGCGCTGGACTCGAACAGCACCTTGGCCATGGGCACGCCGCTGACCAGGCTCTTCTTGGAGCCGCAGAACACCAGGGTGATCTCGTCCTCTTTGGAAAAGCCCAGGCGGCGCGCCGTCCACGACGTGATGACCAGCACCAGGGCCAGCAGGATGGACGACAGCAGCAGCAGGCCCAGCAGCGCAGGCAGGGGCGTCTGCTGCCACAGGCCGCTGATGACGGCGGCGCTGAAGGCCGTGTACACCACCAGCAGGATGGAGCCCTGGTCCACGAACTTCACGCGCTTGGCATGGCGCGAGATGAAGCCGCCGATCACGGGCCGCAGCAGATGGCCCAGCACAAAGGGCAGCAGCAGCTGCAGCGCGATCTTGCCGATGGCCTGCAGCGCATCGCCCCCTTCGGCGCTCTTGTGCAGCAGCATGCTGACCAGGATGGGCGTGATCACGATGCCCATCAGCGTGGAGGCCGATGCGCTGCACACGGCGGCGGGCATGTTGCCGCGCGCCATGGCCGTGAAGGCGATGGCCGACTGCACCGTGGCCGGCAGCGTGCACAGAAAGAGCACGCCCATGTACATCTCGGGCGTGACCAGTGGCTCCAGCACGGGGCGCAGCGCCCAGCCCAGCAGGGGAAAGAGCACGAAGGTGGCGGCAAAGATGGTCAGGTGCAGGCGCCAGTGGCCTATGCCGGCAAAGATGGCCTCGCGCGAGAGCTTGGCGCCGTGCAGGAAGAACAGCAGGCTGACCATGAGCGTGGTTGCCACCTCCAGCCATTGCGATACGGCGCCCGAGGCGGGCAGGAAGCTGGCCAGTGCCACGGTGGACAGCAGCATCAGCGTGAAATTGTCAGGGGCGAAGCGGGGGCGTGCCATGGGAAAACTCTCTCCAACTAACTATCGGTTCGTGCAGCCAGGCTGCAAGGCCCCGATTGGACGCCACGGCCATTGAAAAGAGAAATGGATTTATCTGATGGTTTTATAATTTTTCCGTATGAATATCAGCCTGCGCCAGCTGCGCGCCTTCCTGGCCGTGGCGGAAAGCCGCAACTTCAGCCGCGCCGGCGAGCTGATGGCGCTCACCCAGCCCGCCGTCAGCCGCAATGTCACCGAACTGGAGCAGGCCCTGGGCGTGCAGCTTTTGCACCGCACCACGCGCGAGGTGGAACTGACCGACGCCGGCCGCCTGCTGCAGGGCCATGCCACGCGCGTGCTGGACGCGCTGGATGAATGCCTGCTCGAAGTCAGCGGCCTGGCCACCCAGCGCCTGGGCAAGGTGCGCGTGGCCAGCAGCCCCACGCTGTCGGCCCACCTGATGCCGCGCTGCATTGCGCGCTGCCGCGAGCAGGCGCCGGGCATCGAGCTGCTGCTGCTGGACCGCATCCAGAGCGACGTGCTGCAAAGCGTGCGCAGCGGCGAGGTGGACTTCGGCGTGGTCATCGACCCGCAGGGCCGCGATGACCTGCACTGCGAAACCATACTCAGCGAGCCCTTTTGCCTGGTCTGCCCGGCCACGCACCGGCTGGCCCGCAAGCGCCAGGTGGCCTGGAGCGACCTGGCCGGCCAGCCGCTGGTACTGCTGGACCACGCCTCCGGCAGCCGCCGCCTGATCGACGCCGCGCTGCAGGCCCACGACGCCGAGGCCGCCGTCGTGCAGGAAGTCGGCCACACCACCACCATCTTCTGCATGCTCCAGGCGGGCCTGGGCCTGAGCGTGGTGCCGGAACTGGCCGTGCCGCAGGCATGGCGAACCCCCGGGAGTGGCGCCACCACCCCCGATGCCCTCGCCAGCCGCCCCCTGCTGCCGCGCGTGCAGCGCGACATCATGCTGGTGCGCCGCCGCCAGCGCGAACTGTCGCCGGTGGCGCAAAGCGTGTGGGATTTGATCAGGGGGGAGGCGGGGCAGCTGTGAGGCTGTGGCCACAAGCCGCCGCATACGGCCTGATCGCCTCGCGCACGCGGTCCAGCACCAGCGCGTGGGGCGAGGGTGCCAGCCGCCCGGCGCGCACGGCCTGGTATTGGGCGGGAAGGAACTGGCTGAGCATGTTCTCGGGCAGGGTGCAGGCGGACAGGTTGTCCAGCAGCCGGGCCACGGCGGCGTTCACCGTGGGGTCGGCCCAGTAGTAGCGGATGCGGTCGCTGTAGCTGTAGATGCGCAGCAGCCTTTGGGCGCCGGGATCGGGCTGCTCGCCGCGGTAGTAGCGCTCCCAGCTGGCGGGGCGGCCCAGCATGGCGGACTCCAGCACGGCGGGCAGGTGGGAGCGCTGGTGCGCGTCGATGAGCTGCTCTTCGATGGCGGCCAGCGCGAACAGCACCTCGCGCAGCGCAAAGGTGGCGCCGGGGCCGACCTTGAGGATGGCAAAACCGTCCTGCACCAGCTGGCGCAGGGCCTCGGGCCGCTGGTAGTCGGTGGAGTGGGCCTCGAAGACCAGTTGCGGGTGCTGGCGCAGCAACTGCTTGAGGTCGGCCGCTTCACCGGGCGCGTAGTCCACCACGCGCGTGTGATCGAACTCCACCCCGGGCTGGACCACCATGGCAATGACGCGCGGCCAGACGGGGTCCAGCCCCTGTTGCGCGAAGACTTCACGGTGCACCTGCAGCGTGCGCTGGGCGTCGGCGCGGGCAGTGACTTGCACATGCTCCAGCGCATGCGCGGCGCCGCCGGGCACGGGCACTTCGGTGCCGATCACGTAGACGGGGCCGGGCGCCGGGCAGGTGCTGCCGCGCTCGGCCGCCTGGCAGAGCAGGGCAGCGCGGCGGGCCACGGTTTCGTCGTCCAGCGCCTGGGGGTCGTCTGCGCAGGCCATGCTGGCGTCCAGGTGCAGCTTCACGAAGCCGGCCGCCGCATAGGCGTGCACCAGGTCCTGCGCCAGGTCCATGGCCTCGGCGGCAGGCAGGTGCGTCCACGCCGTGGGGCCCAGGTGGTCGCCGCCCAGCAGCACGCGGTCGGGCGGCAGGCCGACGCGGTGGGCGATGGCCAGCACGAAGCGGCGGAAGTCGGCGGGCTGCATGCCGGTGTAGCCGCCGAACTGGTTGACCTGGTTGGCGGTGGCTTCCACCAGCAGGGGCGTGCCGTCGTCCAGCGCCTGGTGCATGGCGGCCTCGATGACCAGGGGATGGGCCGAGCAGATGGAGTAGATGCCGAGTGCGCTGCCTGTTGCGCGCGCATCGCCTGCGGCAGCTGGCGTTTGCCTGGAGCGTGACTGCGCCAGGCGGGTGAAGTGGGTGAGATGGGTGGGGTGGGTGAGGTGGGCGGGCATGGTTTCAGCCCTCCATCACCGCATGCCGCAGGTGCTGCGGCTGTTGTGCCAGCAGTGCGTCGAGCCCGGCAAAGCCGGATGTGCCCTCCATCGGCCCCTTGCTGGAGACGGCCAGCGCGCCGGCCGCATTGGCGTAGCGCAGCGATTGCAGCGCGGTCTTGCCCATGCGCCGGCAGGCGATGAAGGTGGCGCCAAAGCAGTCGCCCGCGCCCGTGGGGTCGGCCACGTTCACGCGGAGGGCGTCGAGGTCGATGCGCTCGTCGGCACTGAAGTAGCTGCAGCCGTCGGCGCCGCGCTTGACCACGATTTCGCGCACGCCGCGCGTAAAGATCTCGGCGATGGCGCCTGCCTCGTCGGCCGAGCGGGCCAGCTGCGTGACCTCGTGGCCGCTGGGCAGGAAGATGTCGGTGAACTCCAGGATGTAGGCCAGGGCTTCGCGCATTTCGGGGATGCGCAGCATCTCCTTGCGCACGTTCGGGTCGAAGGACACGGTGCCGCCCTGGGCCTTGACGATCTCGATGGCCTTCTTCATGGCATCGATGATGCGAAACGAGAACAGCGACGAGCCCATGACATGGAAGTGCGCGCAGTCCTTGAGCACGGCCTGGTTGACCTGCTCGGGCTGCAGCTGTGCCGAGGCGCTGTTGGTGATGTTGAAGATGAAGTCGCGCTCGCCGCTGTCGCGGTAGGTGACGAAGGCGCTGCCCGTGACGGCGCCCTTGCACACGGCGATGGCGCTGGTGTCCACCCCGTCGCGGCGCAGGCGGTCGATGTTGAGCCAGCCAAAATCATCATCGCCCACGCAGCCGATGATGGCGGCCGGATGCCCCAGCCGGGCCACCTGGTCGATGAAGATGGCGGGCGCCCCGCTGGCATAGGGCCCGGTCAGCGGCCCCGGCGCGCGAAAGCTCTGGCCTTTTTGCTCGGCCATGATTTCGACGAGGATCTCGCCCATGGTCATGATGGATTGCATGCTCTCCCTCCCTCTGGAATCAAACCCCGTGCGCCGTTCGCTGCGCCGCTGGCCCATGCGTCAGCGCCTGCGCCTGCTGTGCACATCGATGCACACGGCCACCAGAATCACGCTGCCCTTGACGATGAGCTGATAGAAGTAGGGCACGCTCATCAGGTTCATGCCGTTGTTGATGACGCCGATCATCAGCGCCCCTATCAAGGTGCCCGCAACGCTGCCGTGGCCTCCGGCCAGACGCGTGCCGCCCAGCACGGCGGCGGCAATGGCGTCCAGCTCCCAGCCCATGGCCGCGTTGGGCTGGGCCGAGTACAGGCGCGAGGTGAGCAGCAGGCCGCCCACGGCCGCCATCAGCCCCGACAGCATGAAGATGGCGATCTTGAGCCGCCCCACCCGTATGCCCGCATAGGTGGCCGCCTCGGCATTGCCGCCTGCCAGATAGATCTTGCGGCCAAAGACGGTACGGGCCAGCACGAAGTGGTTGGCGGCCAGCAGTGCGGCCAGGATCCAGATGGGCACGGGCATGCCCAGCCATTCGCCGTTGCCGATCCACAGAAAAGCCTCGTTGTCCACTGGCGCCGGCATGCCGCCCGAGACGATATAGGCCAGCCCCCGGAAGATGCCCATGGTCGCCACCGTCACGATGAAGGACGGCAGATGCAGCAGCGCCGACAGCGAGCCGTTGAGTGCCCCCAGCAGCAGGCCGCACAGCAGCACGGCGGGCAGCACCAGGGCGGGCGCCAGGCCCTGGCCCAGCATCAGGCCGGCCACGCTGCCGGCCAGGGCGACCACCGATCCCACCGAGAGGTCGATCTCGCCCAGCAGCAGCACATAGGTCATGCCGAAGGCCACGATGGCGATGATGGACACCTGCAGCAGCACGTTGCGCAGGTTGCCGCCCGTCAGAAAGGCCGGCGACAGCAGGGAAAACAGCAGCACCAGGGCGGCCAGGCCCATGAGGGTGCCGGCGTGGCGCCGCAGCGATCGCCAGCCACCTCGCAAGCCGTCTCGCCAGGTTTCCTGGCTGTCCGGGATGCCTTCGGCGGCGTCGACGGCGTCGGAGGCATTGGAGGAGCCAGGCGCGGTGATGCTCAGTTCGGAAGGGGTCATGGCAGTCCTGCTCCGGTGGCGTGCGCCATCACGGTCTCCTGGCGCAGATGGAGGGTGTCCAGGCTCTGGACGAGGCGCTTGTTGCGCATGACCAGCAGGCGGTCGCTCATGGCCAGTGCCTCGGGCAGCTCCGACGACACCAGGATGACGGCCGTGCCGGCCGCTGCCAGCTCGCGGATCAGGGCATAGATCTCGAACTTCGCGCCCACGTCGATGCCGCGCGTGGGCTCGTCCAGCACCAGCAGCCGGGGCCGCATGGCCAGCCATTTGGCGAACACGATCTTTTGCTGGTTGCCGCCCGACAGCTGGCGCACGGGCTGGTGCAGGCCGGCAACGCGTATCTTCAGCCGCTGCACGCAGGCGCGGGCCAGCGATTGCTCGGCCGCCTCGTCGGTGAGCAGCGCGCCGCCGCGCCCGCTGTGCACCTGCACCATGCAGATGTTGTGCTGCACGGACTGGTCCAGCACCAGGCCTTGCTCCTTGCGGTTCTCGGTCACGAAGGCCATGCCCTGGCCAATGGCGTCGGCCGGCGAGCGCAGGCGCAGCGGCCGGCCGTGCATGAGGATGCTGCCCGTGCAGCGGTGCATGCCGAACAGCGCATCCATGACATCGGACCGGCCCGAGCCCACCAGACCGAAAAAGCCCACGATCTCGCCCGCGTGGACCTCGAAGTCAATGCCTTCGAAGCGCCCGGCCAGGCCCAGGCCGCGCACCTGGAGCAGGGCGCGCGTGCTGCGGTCAGGGGCGGGGCCGCGCGGCGGATAGATGTCCTGCATCTGGCGCCCCACCATGAGCGCGATCAGCGCCCCGATGTCGGTCTCGTCCCGCGCCAGGGTGCAGATGGAGCTGCCATCGCGCATGACGGTGATCTCGTCGGAGATGCGCATGATCTCGTCCATGCGGTGCGAGACGTAGATGATGGCGCGCCCCTCGGCCTTGAGGCGGGCGATGAGGGTGAAGAGAATCTGCGCCTCGCTGTCGCTGAGCGAGGAGGTGGGCTCGTCCATGATGACGATGCGCGCGGGCTGGGCCAGCGCCTTGGCGATCTCCACCAGCTGGCGCTGGGCCAGCGACAGTTCGGCCACCTGCGCGTTGGGGTCCAGGTCCATGCCCAGTCGGGCCAGCAGCGCGGCGGCGTCGCGGCGCAGTGCGCGGCGGTCCACGCAGCCGGCCCGCTGCGGGAGCCGCGCGGCAAACAGGTTGTCCGCCACGCTGAGGTTGGGCGCCAGGCTCAGCTCCTGGTGAACGATGGCGATGCCGTGGCGCTGCGCATCGGCGGGGCTGGCCAGCTCGGTGCCGGCCCCCTCGATCAGCAGCTGGCCGCCATCGGGCCGGTGCACGCCGGCCAGGATCTTGAGCAGGGTGGATTTGCCGGCCCCGTTCTCGCCCAGCAGCGTGTGCACCGTGCCTGCGCGCAGGCGGAAGGACACGCTTTTGAGCGCCTGCACGGCGCCGAAGGATTTGGCCAGCTCCCGGGCTTGCAGCAGTGGGGGCGGCATTGCGGCGTCATCCTGGGGATGGCCGGGGCAGGGCTTCGCAGATGGGCCTGGCATGGCTTGCTCCGCAGGTCCGTATCTAGCTATCTGGCGGCAGCCGTGTACACGCCGGGCAACACGGGGTGGAATTTTTCCACCGGCTTGCCCGACAGCAGCTGCGCGGCAATGGCCACGGCTTGCAGTCCCAACTGGTCGGGGTACTGGCGGATCACGCCCACAAAGGCTGGTTCGCGGTCCACGGCCGCGCGCGCCTCGGCCATGCCGTCAAAGCCGACGATCTTGACCTGCTCCAGCTTTTTTGCGCCCTTGACGCTGGCCAGTGCAGCCAGGGCCGCGTCGTCGCCAAACCCGAAGATGCCCGCGAGATCGGGGTGGGCCTGCAGCATGTTCTGCGAAGCGGCCAGGGCCTCGGCCCGCGTGATGCCCGGCTGCACGGAGACGATCTTCATGCCGGGGAAGGTGGCGATGGCGGCCTTGAAACCCTCCACGCGATCGACCACGGACTGTATGGACGGGTAGTGCAGCACGCCGATCTGGCCCTTGCCGCCGGTGGCCCGACCCATGAGCTGGCCGGCCAGCACGCCGCCGGCGCGGTTGTCGGTGGCCACGTGCGATGCGACCTCGACCCCGCTGGCTGCAATGTCCACGGTGATCACGGGAATGCGGGCGGCGGCAGCCTTGAGCACGGCGGCCTTCACGCCGCGTGAATCCACGGGCGACAGGATGATGGCATCGACCTTCTTGCTGACGAAGTCCTCCACATCGGAGATCTGCTTGCCCAGGTCCTGGTTGGCAATGCTCAGGTCCAGCTTCAGCCCCTGCCGCGCGGCTTCCTGCTGCATGGCCTGGGCCAGCTCCAGGTAGAACGGGTGCTGCTGCGTGAGCAGGGACACGCCGATGGTGCGGGCAGGGCTGGGGCCGGGGCCCGGCTGTGCAAGCGCCGGGCTGGCCGGCAGGCCGAATGTGAATGCGCCGGCCAGCATGCGCCGGAGAAACGTGTTGCGGTCCATGGCTGTCTCCCTCCCTCTGTCGTTGTGGAAAAGCTCAGGTTCTGGCGAATTCGATGCGGCCCTCGGCCTTGCGGGTGGCCTGCAGCCGGTGGTGCGCCAGCAGATCGAAGGCGCCCGGCTCCATGTCCTGGTGGGTGCACAGGCCGTCGATCTGGGCGATGTCGCAGACCGGGTGCCCGCCCGTGGTGCTGTCCAGATCCAGGGCCAGCGCCACGGCCTTGGTGCTGTGCTCCACGGCTGCCGAATACAGGCGAGCCGCGCCTGGATCGCGGCACAGCAGGCGGTTGCGGTCGTCGATGCCGCAGATCTCGAACAGGCAGATGTCCAGCGGCCGGGCCCGCAGGCCCGCTTCCGCCCCGGGGCCGATGAGGCCGGGCTCGTCGCCGGCCAGCGTGCCGCCCGTGACGTGAATGGCGCAATCGAGAAACTGCCGTGCCGTCGCCACCATGGCCAGGTCGTGCAGCGTCAGCGCAATGCCCTGGCGGCTGGCCAGCAACGGCAGCACGCGGTGGGTGATGCGGCCGCTGCCCAGGAAGACCGAGGCGTCGTCCTCGATCCAGCCCAGCGCGCCCTGGGCCACCTGGGCCTGCGCCGGGCCTTGCGCGGCGGCAGGGGCGCCGGGTATCTCGGCGGCCGTCTTGAGCAGGGCCGGGTTGTAGCGCGCCTTGCCGAAGGCGCGCACCACATAGCCTTGCTGCTCAAGGTAGTGCAGGTCGTTGCGGATGGTGACGGTGGAGACGCCGAAGAGCACGCTCAGCGCCTCCACCCGCACCTCGTCGGTCTTGCGCGCCAGCTCCACGATCTGCAGCCTGCGCTTGAGTGAACTGTTGCCTTGGTCCTGCATGGATTCTTTCGATTCGAAAGTTTTTTATTTCGTGTCGAAAGTTTCCCTGCGTGCAAACGCCACGTCAAGCGCTCCCCGGGTATTCACCGGGGCGTCCGCTTCGGGGAGGGCTATCGGCTGGCCACGCCCAGGTTCACGACCACCGGCCGCTGCAACTGTGCCGTCCAGGCCCGGTAGGTCCGGTGGGCCAGGGCGTTCAGCACGGGAATGCGCAGGTCCAGGTGGCGCAGGATCTCGCTCTCGGTCTGCGCCGCGGGGCCGCGTGCGCGCAGCAGCTCGTCATGGCCTTCGGTGCACCAGGCGGCCACGCTGGCGGCGGTCACTTCCATGTGGCCCTGGAAGGCCCAGTGCCGGCCGTGGCGAAAGCCCTTGTTCAGGCAGTGGCTGCCGTACATGGTGCGCACGGCGCCGCGCGGGATCTCGAAGGTGTCGTAGTGCCAATGGAAGATCGTCGCCTCGCGCGGCAGGTCCATGACCTGCTGGGCGGCGGCCGTCACCCAGATGCGGCTCCAGCCAATGTTGGGGCAGGGGTTGCGCCAGACCCTGGCGCCCATGGCGCGCGCCAGCATCTGTGCGCCAAAGCAGTGGCCGAGCACGGGGATGTCGCTGCGCAGCGCATCGGCCAGCAGGGCCTGTTCATCCTCCATCCACGGCAGGCCCTCGTTCACGCTGTGGTTGCTGCCCAGCACCACGATGCCGCTGTAATCGGCGGCGTGCACAGGGGCTGTGCCATCGAGGGCGGGCTGCAACAGTCGGTAGGGAATGCACTGCTGCTCCAGGTGTTCACGCAGAACGCCGGGGCCCTGGGCGGATTCGTGCTGGAGGATGGCGACAGGTCTCATGGCGGCGCGGCTTCATCGGGAAGCCATTTGTTGTGAGGCCTTGACTCTAGGCACGGCTGCCTCAAGGGCGGATTGTGTTTGCGCACAACGCCATCAAGGCCGCATCAAGGCCGCCCCATGCCTTGCGCAGGCCCAACGCAAAAAGGCGCCACGGCCGTGGCGCCTTTGATGGTGGCAACTACGTCAATCGTGGTGCCGCCCGGAGCGCTGCGGGCCCGGCTGCCTGCCACGGCGGCGCAGTCCCAGCGCCGCCGCGCCCAGCAGGAGCAGGGAGGCCCAGGCCCCGCCCACGGGGATGGCTGCGACGGAGTCGCTGCCTGGGGCATCGCCCGCGCCAGGCGTGGTCTTGGTGGTGGTCGCAGTGCTTGAGTCGACATCGCCCGTCGCCTGGGTCTGGGTGACCGTGATGGTCACCGATCCCTTGGGCAGGCCGCTCACGTCTGTGGCAGGAGTGGTCCAGTGGCCATTGCCATCGCAGGGCACGGTCACCACCACGGCCTTGGGTGCCGTGCCGATGGTCACCGTCACGCTGCCACCGCCGGCCGTGCAGGTGCCAGAGAGGATGTAGCCGCCCTGGTTGCCCGCGTCTATCGGGGGAGGATTCACCACCGTGACCGAGGGCGTGGTGGGCGGCGTGGTATCGACCTTGGTGACCGTGGCATCGGCCGTGCCCGAATTGCCGGCGGCATTGGTCTGAGCCACATGGATGCCCACCGTGCCCGCAGGCAGTGCGCTCACGTCGGTGGCGGGGGTGGTCCAATGGCCATTGCTGTCGCAGGGCGCAGTGGCCACTACCGCGTTGGGCGCCGTGCCTATGGTCACCGTAACGCTGCCTGCGCCGACTGAGCAGGTGCCAGAGAGGATGTAGGCGCCCTGGTTGCCGGCATTGATTTGGGGCGCGCTGCCCACTGTGACCACAGGCAGCGTGGTGTCTGCCTTGGTGACGGAGACATTGGCGGTCCCTGTATTGGCAGCCGCATCGGTCTGGCTTGCCTGGATGGGCACCGTGCCCGCAGGCAGCCCGCCCAGGTCGGTGGCGGCAGTGGTCCATTTGCCATTGCTGCCGCAGGCTGCGATGGCTTCCACGGAGTTGGGCGCCGTGCCGATGCGCACCCTGACATCGCCATCGCCGGCCGTGCAGGTGCCCGAGACGGTGTAGCCGTGCTCATTGCCGGCATTGATCGCGGCTGCGTTGTCCACCGCGACCACGGGTGCCGTCGTGTCCGTGGCTGCGGCCGTGGTCTTGGTGGTGATGACACTTCGCGTGCCGGTGTTGCCGGCCGCATCGGTCTGGGTGGCCGTGATGTCCACCGGACCCAGGGGCAGGCTGGCCACATTGGCAGCGGGTGCCGTCCAGGCTCCGGCTGCATTGCAGGCCGTCGTCATGGTCACGAACTTCGGGGCCGTGCCGATGGTCACCTTCACATTGCCATCGTCCGCGGTGCAACTGCCTGCGACGATGTAGGCCTCCTGGTTGTCTGCATTGATCACCGGGGACGTGGTGATGTCTACCGCAGGTGGCGTGGTATCTCCTTGCGCTGCGGTGCAGTCGGCAAGCGAGGCTTGCGAATGGCCCAAGACGAGGTTGACGTCGGCGAGGGTGGGTATTTTCGCGCCAATGCGCAGGGCATTGACTTCCATTCCCCCATCCACGGGAGTTTGCTCATTGAAAACGATTTCCAGGATTCCGGTATTCAGTCCGGTATTGGGGGGTGGATTCAGTGGAATTGGGACAGGGATACCGAGCACGGAGATGCTCAGGTTCTCGATGGTCGCGGCCCCGGTGGGCTGGATGGCGCCATTGACGCAGGTTGCCTGCACTTGGGACTGCAGCACATCAGCCTTGATGGCTACGACGCCAGCGATGGACAGGTTGATGTCACTGATGCCTGCGGTTGTTTCGACGCGGTTTTGCGCCAGCGAGCTCCCGGTGCTTGCCGAGAGCACACCCGCCTTCAATGAAATCAAGCTGTTGGTGGCGCCCCCGATGTCTGCAGCAAGCATTTTCCCGGAGACATTGAACGCCGGCGGCGCACTCTGCAGTCCGGTATCTACCAGCGGGATATCCAGCCCGAGGTCTACCAATGAAACGCCGGCCTTCACTTCCAGCGCATAGCCGCGACCTTCCCCTGCCGAGGCGGCCCATGCGGTGCCACCTGTCCCAAAAACGATTGTGCAGCTGACTGCCATTGCCGCCGTAAAGCCGGCCAATTTCCGTCGATTTCCCGCGCCACGCTTTTGCATGCCATCGCCCTTTCATGAGTTCCTGAATTGAATGACCATCAAGCCGATGAATGGCTTGCCTGTTTTCAAAAGCGGAATCTAAAGGGTTGATTGCGTTTTGTAATGATCTTTTTGATGAAAATCGGATTTTCAGAGTCGTCCTAGGATTATTGAGGAAATGGGATTTATCCTAGGAATAGCTTATTTGATCTCGGATGTTTCTGATTGATTATGAAAATACCGTTTTTCAAGAGCTTCTGAGAAGTGTCCTGGCCGGGCTCTCGAGGCGCCTGGCATGCCCCCGCGATTTGTCCTGCGCAGCAATTCGCCTGTGGCCTTGCCGCAAGGTGGGACAGGTGCGGCCCAGCACGCCGGGGGCCGCAGCCGGGGTGCGTTACGGCTTGGGTGTTTGCCTGCCCAGGCGCAGCTCGCTGACCAGCACCCCGCCCACGATCAGCGCAGCCCCCAGAATTGCCAGCCCCGGCAGCCGGTCGCCGGCCATGCGTCCCACGATGCCGGCCCAGACCGGCTCGCTTGCATAGATCACGGTCGCACGCGTGGGCGACAGGGACTTCTGGGCCCAGTTCATGGTCAGCTGGATGAGGATGCTGGCGCAGGCCATGGCCACCGCGGCGGACAGCCAGACCCATGAGAAATCGGGCACGGATTCGCCCGACACCGGCATGGCCAGCAGCGCCATGACGCCGGCCGCCAGCAACTGCACCGTGGTCACGCGCCGCGCATCGACCTTGCCCGCGAAATGCCCGATCAGCAGCACCTCGGCCGCAATAGCCAGCGTGCTCAGCATGGTTGCCATCTCGCCCACGTTCAACTCCATGCCGCCGGACTCCGGTCCCGCCACCAGCATGAGTCCCGTGAAGGCCAGGCCAATGCCTATCCAGCTCATCAATCGCGGGGGCTTGCCCATCACCAGCCATTGCACAAGAGGCACCAGCGGCACATACAGCGCCGTCAGAAACGCCGACTTGCTGCTGCTGATGGTCTGCAGCCCGAAGGTCTGCAGGCCATAGCCCAGGAAGATGCTGGTGCCGATGGCGATGCCTGCCACCAGCTCGGTGCGCGTGAGCCCGGCCATGGCCTTGCGGAACACCAGCAGCCCGATCAAACCCGCCGTGACAAAGCGCAGGCCCACAAAGAACAGCGGCCCGCTGTGCTGCATGGCCAGGTGGACCACGAGAAAGGTGCCGCCCCAGACCATGGTGACGGCTATCAGGGCCAGCTCCTGCCGGCTGAGCAGTGGCGTGCGCGAACTGTGAGAAGATGACGTGTGCAACATATTGCGCAGATCATATGAGAAATATATTGCACAGCGCTGGCGAGCGCTCCGATGTCCTGGCTTTCGTCAGCGAAAACCTGCGCCGTCTGCGCCAGCGTGCAGGACTGAGCCAAGCGGCCCTGGCCCAGGCCGCAGGCCTGAGCCGGCGCATGGTCGTGCAGCTGGAAGGCGGCGACACCAACATCAGCCTGTCCAGCCTGGACAGGCTGGCCGATGCGCTGGGCGCCAGCTTCATAGAAATCGTCAGCGACCCGGCCGCGCAGCGCCTGCGCATGGATGCCATGGCCTGGCGCGGCACCCGGCCCGAAAGCCAGGCCATGCTGCTGGGCAGCGTGCCCGCCACGCGCGAGGCCCAGCTGTGGTCCTGGTCCCTTGGGCCCGGCGAACGCTACCAGGCCCAACCCGACCCGGAAGGCTGGCATGAAATGATCGTCGTGGTCGAAGGCCGCCTGCTGGTGGACCTGAGCGAAGGCCCCATGACCATCGAGGCCGGCGACTACGCCATCTACGGCAGCGCCCAGGACTACGCCTATGTGAACCTGCACGAAGGCGTGACGCGGTTCATTCGCAATGTGATTTCGTGAGGGCGCTGCAGCGGTCTGTGCCGTGCTCTGGGCAAGGCACTGTCGTCAGTGAAATGCGGTGGCCTGCGGTGCCGCTTCAGACTGAAGCTGTGCATACACAGCGCGGACTACCAAAGGATCTGTGCTGCGCAAATCGAAGGAACGGGCAAAGCCGCAGATCGTCTCGCCGTTTTTTCTGGGGCTGGCACATCGTGGGCGCTGTCCATGTGCTGCTGGCGTTGATCTTTGGCGCGGCCTATTCGTGCACGGGTTGTGCGCGCCGCAGCAGCTGTGCGTGCAGCGGACCCAGGTGCGCCTCGATGTGCTGGCGTTCGCCTTCGCCAAAGACGGCTGCCTTGTCCCGCCCGTCAGGCTCGAAGCGCTGGTCCAGCGCCTTGGCATGCTGGCGAAGGCGTGCGGCGATGCGCTGGCGCGCCGCCTCGCCTGCATGCAGGTCGAAGCGCCGGGCTATCTGCTCCATGGCTTCGGCATCCAGCTGGCGATAGTGCAGCACAGGAACGCCCTGGCTTTCGTGCAGATCCCGCATCCGCTCCATCATCGCCTGCAGCACGCGCATGCGGTGGTCGAGCACGGAGACAAAGGGCTGGCTGCCACTGCCGCAACAGAAAACCGGACCGGCGCCAGCCAGCGACGGGTCGCCCGACATGTGCCGGCCGGCCTGCCTGTGGTGTGAGGCCAGGATCTCCACAGGATCGCGGACCAGCATCAGGCCGGGGACCTCGGGGTAGAGATCGTGCAGCAGCTCCCACTGGAAAATGTCCCAGGCATTCCACTTGACCACCAGGTTGCGGCGCCCCGGCACGGCCACGGTGATGGCCGACACCAGGCCGGCAATGCCATCGCGCTTTTGCGCCCGGTCCAGCGAGCTGTCCAGCAGCAGCTCGGTGAACACAGGTGGCTCCGACAGGACCAGTGTGCCGTCCAGTTCGGAAAGGCAGCCCGAGACCAGGGTGGAGCCGCAGCGCGAGAGGTGGAAGATGAAGCCGGCAGGCGGATGGCCCCCGGGCCTGGGAAGGGATTCCGCGCACAGGCCGGCCAGCGGCGTGCGCGGCCGGATGAACTGGTTGAGCAGCCTGCGCTGCAGGCAGCGGCTGATGTACTCGTCATGAAACGGCTCGGTGGCGGGGCCGTCCGGCAGGCACCAAAGGATGCTGCGCGTGCGTGCCTCATACCTGTGTGGCAGCCAGCCACCGGCCAGCAGTGCGGCAGTTGGCACGGCGGCCGCCTGGTTCAACTGCTGCAGCGCCTGCATGAGCCGGCCATCGTTCCAGGCGGGAAGACACCACAGCAGGCGCAGCTGCACCAGTAGCGACTCCATGCTCCTGGCCTGCTGGAAAAGGGTGTGCTGCCGGGGGCTTGCGATCAGTTCGGCAAAGGCCGCCTGCAGCTCATGCATGGGCGTGTCCCTTGCCGATGCTGTCTGCCAGCCAGGCGTTGGCAAGGCAGTCGATGACCAGGTGGGTGCGGTCCCGGGTGCCCCGGTTCACCACTTCATGCGTGGCATCGGCATTGAAATACCAGAGCTCCCCTGCGGCCATGGGGATCGTGCGGCCTTCCACGATGAACTGCACATCGGGATGTGTGTGCACGGGCACATGCAGCCGGGCCTGGCCATGCGCCAGGCCCAGCCCATGGTCGCGATGCGGCTTGATGGAGGAGCCAGCCTTCAGCTGCATCAGGCGCACAGAGCGCAGCGGGCATTGCAGTTGCTCCAGCACCTGGCGTATGGCGGGGCAGTGCTGCAGCAGGGGCAGGTCCTTCCAATCCTCCTCGGGTTCCTCGATGGAGAAGCTCTGGAGAATGGGGTGGGCCGCCACATGCTGGCGCTGGCAGCGCAGCGGCATCACACGCCATACGCCTTCGTAGCCGCCGTGGTTCACGTGGTCGCACCATGGCGAGGACAGCAGCGCATCCACCTCCTCGCGCAGCGCCTGCAGCGCAACCCTGGCATCAAGCCGCGCAAACAGGGGCGTGCCGGCACAGGCGTCTTCATGCGCGCAGGGCAGGGCGGGCCTGGCATTCATTGCAGCGCCTTGGCCAGTGGCAGGGGACAGGTCATCAGCGGCGCCATGCCCTGGGCGGGCGTGCCCGGCGCAGTCGGCTGCCCCTGCAGCAGCAACGCCTGCAGGCGCGAAACACATGCGGCCACGCTGAGCTGATCAGTGCGCAGCGTCAGCTCCGCTGCCACAGGAGGTTCATAGGGCGAGTCGATTCCAGTGAACTGACGCAGTTCGCCGCGGCGCGCTTTTCTGTACAGGCCCTTGGGGTCCCGCCGCTCGGCAACGGACAGGGGAACATCCACGAACACCTCCAGGAAGTCACCCTTGTCGAACAAAGCCCTGGCAGTGTCGCGCTCGCTACGGAAAGGGGAAATGAAGGCCGCGATCACGATCGTGCCCGCATCCACGAAAAGCCGGGCAACCTCCGAGACCCTGCGTATGTTCTCCGCCCGGTCTTCTTCGGAAAAGCCCAGATCGCGGTTCAGCCGGCTGCGGATGTTGTCTCCGTCCAGCACATAGGTACGCCGGCCGGCTGCGTGCAGATGCGCCTGCAGCGCATTGGCGATGGTCGATTTTCCGGACCCCGAAAGTCCGGTCAGCCATATCGCAACCGCTTTATGACCATGGAGTATCTCCCGGTCTTGCCTTGAAACGGAAGACAGTTGGTCATGTATGTCGGGCGGCGGATTCTGGCCGGAAAACAGCATGGATTCAATACGGAAAGGAAAGGCCTGGAGTGGATGCTGAGCGCATCAGGTAGGCCGGAATATCGATGGATTGTAAGAAATTTTCAAGAAGAAATTGCTCAGGTGGTTTTTCGTTGTGTGTCTGGATTCAAGCGCTTTCATTGGTCATTTATTTTCTTCTTCAGAGGAGGAAGGCGGATGGTAGGTGTGGTTTTGGTGGTTATCAGCGAATGCTTATATTTTTCATGATTCTTGATAATTAATTTGCAATAGTCGTTGATTATGTCGATTGAACATGCTGTTGTCGGTTTTTGGTGATTGATTGGTTTCTTGTTATCAATAGCATTGTGCGAATTGAGAATATAAGACGGAGAAATCTGCGTCTGATGAGAATGGTTGGAATACCTGTTCAATGCATATGCGCGACATATCACTGAAACCAGGTACTGGCTGCAGATTCCAGATGTCCGGCGCCCGGCGCTGTCCCGCATGCCTGAAGGAGGGGAGGGGGCAGCTCAGGCCTGACTTTGAAAGTGAGAAGCTGCGCGGTTCCGGCGCAGAAGCAAGGTGCCGCCTCCAGGCGAAGTACCGATAGCCGTTGGTGGTTAGGCGGCTCGTTGAGCTTGCCTGACCTCTGACGGGCAACTGCCGGTGATCTCGCTGGCCTGTGATCTCCGGGTTGATACTTAATGTCTGAACATGTATAGACAACTACAGTCAGCCCTATCAAGGAGATGCATATGGACCGAGGCAGGCTGTTCCGGGGTTGGTACATCGTGGGCGCCGTCCATGTGCTGCTGGCGTTGATTTTTGGTGCCGCCTACTCGTTCGGGGCATTTTTTTTCAGCATCCAGGCACAGTTCGGCGCCAGCAGCTTTTCCACGGCTTCCATCTTTTCATTGACGGCACTGATCTACTACGCCGTCGGCGTGTTCTCGGGCGCCTGGAGCGACAGGACCTCGGTGCGCACCGTCACCTCGGCCGGCATTGTGCTGCTGTCGCTGGGCTTTGCGGCCAGCAGCCTGCTGACATCATCGCTGGCGGCTTTCCTGGGTGCCTTCTGTGCGCTGGTCGGGCTGGGAGTTGGTCTGGTCTATGTGCCTGCTGTCTCCACTATTCAGCGCTGGTTCGTGCTGCGGCGCAGTTCGGCTTCAGGTATCGCGCTTGCCGGCACCGGACTTGGAACCCTGCTCGGGCCCGTGGTGGCCGGCGCACTCATGGAGCATCTGTCCTGGCAACTGACCATGCAGGTCTATGCCGCAGCCATCGCACTGGCCGGCCTGGCTGCCGCAGCCGCCCTGCGAAGCAGGCCCGAGGAGCTGGGCCTGCATCCCGATGGCATCCAACCCGGCGGCGCCAAGGCTGCGGGGCAGACGGGCCAAGGTGTGGTGGGCGTCGGCCTGGGGCAAGCGGCCCGGCAGGCGCGCTTTTGGTGGTATTTCGCCGCCATCTTCTTCGGCTCCATCGGCCTGTTCCTGGCGCTGATCCACATCAATCCGCTGGCACGTCAGCAGGGGCTGCCTGCCGCGCAGGCCAATTTGCTGATCGGGCTGATCGGCGTCGGCAATGTGCTCGGGCGTCTGGTGCTGGGGCGGCTGGGCGACAGGATGGGGCCGCTGCGCTTTCTGTTGGTGCTGACCGCGAGTCTGGCCCTGCTGTGCGGGCTGTGGTCCATGGCGCAAGGCTTCACGGCCCTGGCGGGATTCGCGTTGGCATTCGGTGCGGTCAATGGCGGCTGCATCGCGCTGTACCCTGCCGTGGCTGCCACCTGGTTTGGCACGCGGAGCCTGGGCGCCATCCTGGGTGCGCTCTACGTGTCGGTCGGTATTGCTGCCGTGGCCGGGGGCAGCCTGGCGGGGCTGCTGTTCGATCTGTCGGGCAGCTACACATCGTCCATCCTGCTGGCGGGCGGCAGCGCTGTACTGTCGGCCCTCGCGGTGCGGATGGCGGCGCGCGCAGGAGGCGCGAAGCCACAAGCATGATCCAACGAAAAAACCCCTGGCTCTTGCGAACCAGGGGCTTCTTGTTTGGTGCCGGAGAAAGGAATCTATTGCTTGTTTGCGATTGTGCTCATGGCGCACAAAGACAAACAAATCAAGTAGTTATGATGATTTCTGAAGATGGCATGTGCAGCAAAAACACATGTCTGCACAAAACTTGCCCCCAATTTCCCCCAATCGTTATGGCAAAACCAAAGAAGACCGCTGCTGGAACCTTCCGCATACAGATCGATGTCAAGGGTAGGCGCGATGCCGCAACCTTCCCCACGGCCCGGGAATGCAACGAGTGGGCAGCCCATCGGCGTGTTGAGCTTCTCGCGGCGGCGGCAGGGGGGAAAGCTGGCGCCAGGATACTGGGCGAGTCCAAGACGCTGAACGATGCCGTCCTGCGCTACAAGGAAGAAGTGTCGCCGTCGAAGCGCGGCTGGCGCTGGGAGTTGCTCAGGATTGATGCCTTCCTGAGGCAGCCGAAGTGGCCAGGAGACCGGCCGATGTCTGAGCTTGATGAGCAAGACTTGATCGGCTGGAAGAACGAGCGCAGGAAGGCTGTCAAAGATGGAACGGTCATCCGTGAGATGGGTCTGTTGAGCTCCATCTTGGAAGAGGCGCGCCGAGAGTGGCACTGGATTGAGCGCAATCCCATGGCGGACGTGAAGCGGCCAAGCGCTCCTATGAACCGCGAGCGCGTCATCTCCGACTTCGAGGTGAGATGCATGCTGCGCGCCATGGGATGGTCATCTGATGGACCATTGACCCAGAAGAAGCATGTCGTTGCCCGTTGCTTCATCCATGCGTTACTCACTGGAATGCGCGCGGGAGAGATCGCAAACCTCCGCTGGGAAGACGTAAGGCCTTCGCACTGCATCTTGCGCCAGGGTAAGACCAAGACAGGCCAGGGCCGCATCGTCCCACTGAGCAAGTCTGCCGGCCGGAACATCGAGAGCATGCGGGGCTACGACAGCGAGTTCGTTTTCGGAATCGGAGAGGGGACGCTGGATGTGATCTTTCGTCGGTGCCGAGAGCGCGCTGGGCTGTCTGGTTTCACCTTCCACGATTCCCGCCATACCGCGGCGACACGCATTGCCCAGAAACTCCACCTGCTCGACCTCTGCAAAATGTTTGGGTGGTCTGACCCGAAGCGGGCCATGACCTACTACAACCCGACTGCAGAGCAGATCGCGGACAGGCTGGATGCTCCTACCCCTGGCGTCGGCGCCGGATCTCCCAATCCATCACCTCTGAGAGCAGCCACTTCCCATCCTTCCCAGGCCTGGGCATAGAGCGGTCGCGCGCGAGCATGTTGCTGAGCGTGTTCCTGTGCACGCCCATGCGCTCGGCAAACTGCTGGCGCGTGAGCCTCCCTCCAAGTTGTAAGCACAGGGATTGCACGGCATAGGTCAGCATCTCGATCTTGGCCTCCATGGCTTCAGTTGTCGTCATGTCGTTCACCTCTATCGTTATTTGATGATATTGGCCAACTCGCGCAGGAGCCAGACCTTTGGCGCGAACCAGACCAGGGCCGCAAGGCGTGTCGCGGTCACAAATGCAATCACGGAGTAGATGCCAAGGCCGGCGGCTACGACTCCCGTCAGCAACGACAGGAAAGCGCGATGTGCCTTGAAGTCGAGCGCGATGCCCGAGTGCACCAGCAAATGCTTGATGAGCCAAGCTGCGACCAGCAGACCCGCAGTGGGCATGATGATGTCGATGACGGCCTGAGCGCGCCCGTAGGCGATGTACTGCTGCGCCACGCTGGGCAGGCGCTCGATCCAGAAATCCCCGGTGGATGAGGCCTGCCCGTGGATCGCCGCGATGACCTGGGCAAGCTGTCGCTGAAGTTCTTCCTTCATCTGGTTCTCCAAAGAAAAGCCCCGACTAGCGGGGCTGGGGTTGGTCATACATCGATCACCGACCCGGTCTCAATGAGCGGGTGCGTGATCTGGCCGCAGGAGATGACGTGGTTGAACCAGTGCGGTATGCGCTCGTAGATGGACGCCGGGACACCGCTGAATTCCACGCAGTGAAGCCTATGCAGCCGCTCGAAAGAATCCTGGGTCTGATGGGTCAAGGGAATCCGCATGTTCTTCAGGAAATCTCGCAGCGAGCAGATGTCGAAGCTGCGGTAGCGCGTGTACCGCTCTTCGACTTCCCGTCGCAGCTTCCGCACTTCCAGCTTGCCCCAGTCGTCCAGGCTGTCCTCATCGGGCCAGACGAACAGATCCAGCGGGCCGCGCGAGATCTGGAAGGTACGCACGGGCACGATGCTGGCTGCCTCTGCGCTGCCGGCGATCACGGCTGATGCGAGGCGCAGGCGTTCAAGTACTGCTGTCATCCTCATCCCCTCAAATGAAAAAGCCCGCTGGTGCGGGCTCTGGTTGCTGGTCCTGTGGCTCTTGCCACCTGTCGCGCTTGCTCATGGCTTGTCCTTCATGGCTCGGATGGCGTCTGCCAGGTCGTTGCAGGCTTTCTCGTATGGCCAGGACTGGTCGCGGAAGAACTCGCGCGGCACGTCCTGGTCGTCGCAGACCTTGGCGGCCTTCTCAAGCGCGCAGTTCCACGCCCACTCGACCTTCTCCTGCTCGCTCAGTACAGGCCATTGGTTCATGTGGTCAGCCTGTGCGTTCCAGGCAGCGATGATCTCGGCGTGGGTCATGCGTCCTCCGGTGGTTGGGGCAGTGGCATCCAGTGAGTTACTGCCGCAGCCTGCATGCCATCTTTGATTGCCCTCGATCGTGAGTAGAGGTCGCCAGATTCGAGGACGTCCATAAACCAGTCTCCATCCGCCCAAATTGCATATGCTTGCGTGCTTCCACCATCCGAATGGCGAACATGCACCCAGCACTGTTCGCCCTCCTGGGGTGCAGTCTCAATTGGTTGCCAGGTCATGACGATCCTCCGGTGATGCCCGGCATAGGGCCGGTGGCCTTCTGTTCTAGAGCATCCAGGCGGTTGTGTATTTCCTGCAGCGTGTCAGGCAACGCTCTCAGGAACGCCACCAAATGAGGAGGGAGAAGATCTGATCTGTAGAACTCGTCACAGATGGATTTCATTCTTTCAAGCTCAGGTGTCATGGTCAGGTCTCCTTGATGCCGTGGGCGCGCTCAGCGGCGCGGACAGCCTTACGCATGGTCTTGCTGTCACATGGGCAAAACGGGTTGTTCGTGCTGAAGGTCTGCTCTCGCAGTCCTTCGATCCGCTCATCGCTCAGCGGCAGCGGCTTGCGCGCCTCCAGCTCTGCCCGCTGGTTCCACGAAGCAATGGCGCTGGCGCGATCACGCCCTACTCTCTCGATGGCGCGAGACGGCTGGCCGGCCACTGGCCTGCATTGATGGAATACCGATGTGCTGGTGGGCGCGGTGTAGCCCATGCCAGACCACACTTTCCCGTTGTCGCGGATCTCGGTGTTGCCGGCGCCACAGAACGGGCAGGGAAGCAGTTCGGAGGGTGTTGGTGCTGTGGTCACGGGGTCTGTCCTTTCTCGGCGGCCGGCGCTAGTTCATCGGGCACGTCCACGCTGTCGCCCAGCTTGCTTGCCACGTAGCAGCGCATGGCCGCAGTCAGTGGCTCGGTTTCGTGCCACGCGATGGAGCGGCGGCCATTGGCGCCTGCATGCCATGTGGTAGCGGTCCAGATGCCGGAAGGCCCCCAGCCTGGACTGTTGCCGCCATTGCGATGGACGCGCGATCCAGGCGGGCTGATGCCGATCTGCTCGCGGCAGATGATCGGCCCCGCCTGTGCCCAGTTTTGACTTGGCTCGTAGCGCACAGCGTGAGCGCCATCGGCGCCGAAGCGGCTTTGCTGCAGCAGCCGGTCCTTGAAATTGCTGCGCGGCAGGTTGAAGAAAATGCAGATGGTTTTGCCATCTTCCGCGTCAATGCCGACAGGCATGCCGCCAATGACCTTGAACATAATTCCTTCGCACTTCTCTGCTGTTTGCGCCACAGCCCAATCAAGTGCGGGGCCAGTGAGTTCGCTGGTGCTGATGATGGTCACAATGCAGGTCCTTTCTGCTGCGCCTGGGCGCGCAACGGAGATTTGCGGCCATAGAGCACGGCGTGGCGATATGCCGCGTACTCATCGACCTTGCCTTCCATGTCGTCGGGCGACGTGAACCAGCGCGCTGGCTTCAGCCACTGCACCACGTTGATCGGCTCGTAGTTGCCGTCGCGCCATCCGTTGTAGCCGGCCAGAACCACACCGCTGGTGATGTCGCCATTTTTGAGGCGGACGGCCTGCCAGACGCCGGTGAGGGGCCAGATTTTCTGGGCGAACCATTGATCCTGGTCCACCCACCAGCCGCGCTCTATCTGGTTGCGCACGGTGATTTCGATAGGTTCTTGCATGTCAGCTCTCCTTGTGCCCAGTGGGGCGCTGGTCTGGGAAATTCAGCCGAGCGAACTCGCCGAAATGGGTGATGGCCAGAAAGTCGTAGGCCCTGGCGGCGGCCTCTCTGGTATGAAAGTAGCCGCCGTAGTAGCTGCGGCCTTCCTTGGTGACGTGCGCCATGAATCGGCCATCCGGCAAGTTCGTGACTCCCTTGAGCCCATAGCCGGATCGTCTTGGCCTACGGTTCATGTTGTTCTGGGAATCGGTGCAGCCCCTCAGATTCGCAATGCGGTTGTCATCGCGCACGCCGTTGATGTGGTCGATGATCTTTGGCGGCGGCTCGCCGTAGTGCAGCATCCAAGCAACCCGATGGACGAAGTACGTCTTCCCAAAGCAGATCAGCTTTCTGTAGCCAGCCTTCTCTCGGCTACCAGCGATATCTCCGCGCCGTTTCTTGCCAACCATCGACTTCGTCCATCTCAGCAGACCCGTTTCAGGGTCGTAGTCCAGAGCCGTTCTGAGGCGCTCGATTTCCTCATTCATGGCCGCCATCCCCCTTGGCTGCTGCCTGGGCTGCGTCTTTTCCCGGCACCCAGATCTGCACGCACTTCTCATCACGCGGCAATTTCTGGTCGCATTCATCGCGGCCTTGGTCGCGGAAGTAGATGGCAGCGGCCGTCATGATCAATGCGCCGATCAAGAATCCAGCGAGAAAGCCGGGCCCAAATTCAGGACGATTCATACCTCACCTCCCAGTTTGAAGCCAATCGGATTTAGGCGCGCGAACTCGCCGTGATGGACTACTGCCGCCCGGTTGTATGCATGACCGGCCTCGTGCTCTTCCTTGAAAACGCCAAGGTAGAGATATCGGCCGCCCACCTTGATGCTGGCTTGCCACTTTGAGGAACTTCGGTTCCATGTGACTCCACGGAAAACTGATGAACAGCCAGGAGACTTCATGGAGTTGTGGCTGTTGTTCCGCTTCGTGGCCTCGCGCAGATTGGCTCGGGTGTTGTCGAGCTTGTCGCAGTTCCGATGGTCGATCAGCACGCTGCTGTCGTTGCAGCCCGCTACGATGCGGTGCAGGCGAACTGTCCGGCCCCGCTTCCCGCTGATGGTTGTCTTGCGGATCACGTAGCCGTCCTTATCGAGCTTCCAGGCGAGGTGGCGAACTCGCGCCGCAATGTCTTCGTCAACCATGAATGGCGTACCGCAGGTAGTCTTGAGCTCGACCATCACTCGGCGCCTTCCTTGGCCTGGGCTGCGCGATAGAGCGGGTAGCAGCCGGGCGGCAGCGTGCACGGTGGCACAGTCTCGTAGTCGAGGCCTCCCCCGCTGTCCACTTCGAGCGTGGCCACCCATTCGCCCAGGGCAGACGTGGTATTGGCCTCGTCCAGTAGGTTGAGCAGGTCCACCACGATTTCGCTGGGGCAGTCCATCGGGCCGAGCCAGCCGACCGCCTTGAGAGCGTCAGCATTGCGCTCGATGGTCTCCATCAGCGCTTCGCCCAAATCACGCAGGCCCAGCGGGTCGGCATCTACTGCAGGCGCAGCAGGTGCTGCCGGCCGCGCCACGCCAGCCTGCGGCAAGTCGTAGAGGTCCGCCACGATTCGATCCGCGAGATACAGGGCGGCCTCTGCCGTGGTGAATTCCTCGGCCAGGCCGGCCACACGGTTGCGCCAGTAGTCCGCCAGGGACTTGTCCTGACGCGCTGCGGCAAGGCGCTCGGCATCACCCAGGATGGGCGCAGCAGGTGCCTGGGGCGATGCTGCAAGCGCGGCGTAGTGCCGGACCGCCGCAACAAGGTCATAAACGATGCGGTGAGGCTTGTCCTGCCATGTGGCATGCAGGGGGCCGTTGCCAGGGGCGTGGTGATACGCAGCCAGCGGATACCGCAGTGGGTGGGGCCGCACTTCGCAGTCGAACAGATTGCAGGCCGGGGCTGCAGGCGCTTCCAGGGCGGGCGCGGCCGGGGCGGTGGGAGCGGCAGCTGTCGAGTGGAATGCAAAGGCGCCATCAAGGAATGCCCCTGCAAACTTGCGCGCCATGTTTTGGCATTCGACCTCGCGGCCGACATAGAGCTGCTGCGTGCCGTCTCCGGCTACGACCGCGTGGCTCCAAAGCATGCTGGCGTTAGAGGGCACAACTTTGTAGCGATCGAGCGCCATGGCATCCATTTGCTCATGCGGGTATTCGCCCCGGGGCGCCACAGCGGCAGGAGCTGCCGGCTCCTCGATCTGGGCCAGGCACTTCGAGTTGCGCGCCGCGGCAAACACGTCTCGGCCGTAGGCCAGCAGTGCTGCGCGATCTGCGCCCGTCACGAAGTTCAGGGAGTGGGGCGACATCAGCGACGTCAGGTGCAGGTCGTCGCCGGGCTGGATCTTGGTTGCTGTCATGAGGCTTCCTCTACGCGCCATAGCGCTTTGGTGGTGTTGATGACGTGGCCTGCGCGCTGCAGCAGCGGGCACTGGGAAGAGTTGGAATTCACGGGATGAAGAAACAGAAAAGCCCTCGCGGCATACCGGGAGGGCTTCGGGGGAGGGGAGTGTCAGGCTCTGGCGTGTGGCCTGCGGTCTTTCCTTGGGATGCTTTGATCGGGCGCGTAGATCTCGATCGTGTTGAACAGAGCCCCGCAGCATTTGCACTTGCGGGTTCTGCGTTGCATGATCGCGGCGCCGTCGCCAGGCCGCGTTTCCGTGACCTGGGTGTCAGCACCGCATTCGACGCACTTGGGCTTGTTGCTCATGACCTGGTCTCCATTGGAATCAGCCCAGCCCATGGAGACGTCGCCACGCCAGCACGACGCTTCCGACGCGCGGCCCAGCGGGCGCGGTTGGCGCGGTAGTTGCGCTGGTTCGCGGCCTTGCGGTGCGCCTCATCGAATGCTGGCCGTTCTGCATCCTTTCCGGGCGCCGCCGCGTAGATCGGTGTCTCGCGGCCTTTGCGCCCGACCTGCAACTGCCATCGGCTGATGCGGAAGAACTTGCCCGGGTGGTTGGCCCTGGCGTTCGTGAGAGACGCATTCACCTTCCCGCGCGGCAGGCCGGTGGCTTCGGCGATCTCCACCGCGCTCATGGGTCCAAACTCGCGCAGGGCCTGGGTTATTGCATCGCGCACGACAGGTGGGACTGGCATGCTTCCTCCTTGGGGTCTGGGTGTAGTGCGCTGAACTCCTCGATGCACTGCTGGTAGTAAGTGCGCGCGGCCTGGAGCTTGATGACCATTTGTCGCTCGATCTCCATATCGCGCTCGATGGTCCAGACCGTGAGCCGCATGTGCTCTGGGATGTGGCTGACGATGTGCAGAGGCAGGGGCTCGTAGCGGCCCAGTAGCTCGTCTGGCGTGTCAACCATTGCGTAGCCGACGTGCCAGCGATCCACGCCCCATAGCCGCATGTAGCCTCGCATCTGGTATGCGTAGAGCGAGTCCGCGCAGTCCTGCAGGAATGCCGGGAAGGTCTGCAAGCTCCAGGAGCTCTTCACGTCCCATCCCTCTTGATTCAACAGGTCGATGGTGTCGGCCTCACCGGTCAGCAGGTCGTCGGATCGGCGTTCGGTGTTCTTCGTGAGGCTCAGGCCGCGTACCCGGTTGATCAGTTCCAGGGCCTGCCCCTCGACTGCAAGACCCTTCTCCGTGTACTTGCTGCTGCTCTCGAAGTCCACGCCCCATATCTCCTGGCGGACAAGCTCACGCACGTATGTCTTGGCTCCCTCGCTGAGCGTGCGCAACTTCAGCCCCTCGATACGTGCCTTCTCTTCGTCCGTCCGCTTCTTGCTGTCCAGGATCTTCTGCACATCGGGCGTAACCAGGGCTGGATCGATGCTGACCGGCGCGCCCATCAGCTTGCCGATGCTGGAGCACCGGAAGAGGACTTCGCGCATGGTCAGCCCTTTGCAACTGCTGCGTTGAAGGCCTTCAGGCTGGCGACGTCTCGAGATTTGTCGAACTCCGCGCGCGCCTTCTTGCAAGCCGCGTCGAATTCGGGCGTGCCCTTTCGGGCCAGCGCATAGTCCACCCAGCCGCTCACCAGATCCGAAGTGCCACCGCCATCGCCGTCGTCGTCATCGCCACCCTCGGCAACGCCACAGATGGCCTTCAACGTGTAGCGCTCCAAGTAGGACTTGGTACTGGCGCGCGCCTGGAGTTGGTTCTTGGCGCCGCCTGTGTCGGGCGCGCCACCCATGCTGACGGACTCGGAGTGCCCACCGATGTGTTTGAGAACGCATGTGATCTCGATCCACTGGGGCTCGTCCTTGGAAAGCCTCCAGGATGCGCTAAGGCCATGGCGCGACAGGGCTGGAGTGACAGCCTTCACCACGTCATGCAGTTCGGCGTAGGCGCGGCCCTTGAGCGGGCCATCCGTCACTGTGCGGCCCTGGACGATGCGCACCGCCTCGGACTTGAATGCCGCGAATGCCGCGTTGTAGGCCTTCTCAGCCTCTTTCTTCTCCCAGCGGTCCTGAAGGTCCATCATCTTCTCGACCTGCTCCAGGCTGGCGCCCTGGCTCATTGCTGCCATCATCATTGCGGCCGGGGAATTTGGAGCCAGCGCGCCGCCTTGCTGGACTGCGGGCACGGCCTGTTGCTGCACCGGAACGTCGATGAGCGTCATTTCTTCGGTTGCTGTGTTCATGGTGATCTCGGTTGCGCTAGAAGGCGCCTGAGTTGAAAGCGGCCACGGCCAGCGTCAGCGCACTGATGCCGGACCACAGGAATGCGTAGAAGAGGTGCTTCATGGCATGGCCTTCCCGATCTCGGCGGCGGCCAGGAAAATTGCCCCGCGAGTTGCCGCCCTCAGGTCGGGATCAACAACTTGCTGTGTTGGGTTGTCGCGAGAAAAGAAGCCAGCGCTTGCAAATCCACGGCTGTCATGCATCTTGCTGATAGACAAGGTGAACGATGCCCCTGGGCTCAGCCCAGCAAGCGCCGCGGCCAGACGTAGGGCGTCGCCGTCGTCGTCCCTTGGGTTCCAGAACTCGCCGTTATCCGTAAGCGCAGATCCAACAGGCCCACGGTGTGTCCAGGGGTGCGAAGCCAAGCGAATCCCAGCAGCCTTGGCCGCCAGTTCTGTCAGTTCCTCGTTGCTCATGGCTTCTCCTTCTGCCCCAGCGCGGCCCGGTAGCCGTTCGCGGTGGCGATGCCCGTGCCTTCCGTGAGAAAGGCCCAGGTGTGGTGGTACTGCTCGGCCTTGTTGATGAGTGGCAAGTACCAGAGCATCTCTCCGCGCAGCTGGGCGATCTCTGCCTGCAGCTCTGCGTATGTGGGCATGTCTGAGCTCATGATGGCTCCCTAGTCAGCAGTGCTGTGATTGCTTCCTGTGCTGCGCGCGCGGCCTTCTCGGTTGCATAGACGCGTCCAAGCTTTTGCAGGTCAATAGGAGGGTTGAGATTTGCGTCCTCGAACCAACGGAAAACATCGCCGTAATTCGTGATGTAGAACCCCGGGCCGGACTTGATGGGCGCCTCGATCTCGCGGTCTCCTACCGTGATGGTCTTAGGCTTGATGCGGAATTCAAGCCGGCCTTCGTATCCACGCACCAGTTGTGCAATGACATACTGGTCAAAGGCATCCGGGAATGGCTCCCAATCGCCCAAATCGCCCTGATGCCCACGGCTCCTGGCCTCAACCGTTTCGCCATCTGCGATCCAGCGCAGTACCTGTGCGTGCGGGTGCTCTTCCTTCATCTCATCTCTCCTTGAGGCACTGGACCTCTGTATTGCTGATCCATTCGGCGTGCATCCCAGGGCACAGCCACTTGCCTGCAGCCGCGCGCTTGAGTTCCTGCGCTGTATCCGTGGGCTGCTCCTGTGCGCCAGCCTGGCTGCATCCTGTGAGGGCCAGCAGGAGCAGGGCGGACAGCACCATCAGCAGCCAGCCCCCGGGCACGCCATCGGCTTCCGGCTCATGGACCGGTCCAGGGGTCGAGCACTCGCGCAGGTAGCGGGCGTCGGGGTCGGGGTTGAAGGGCTCGGTAGGGGTCACTCGTTGCATTGCTGTGGCTCCTGAAAAGCGAAACCCGCCGGGAGGGGCGGGTTCTGTGGGGAGTTGGATGGGCGGGGTCATGGGGACTCCTGTGGGGCTAGCGCGGCGGCAATCTCCATTGACGCCTGTAAGCCTTCATTCGAAATCTGCTCACACGCTTCGAGCATCATTTGCTCATCGCCTTGAGCCCCGTTTTCTGCCTCGGCCTTCATGCTGTTGATTGCGCACCCGGCATCCTCCAGGGCGCATTGGAGGGCCATGATCTTCGCGTCCTGGAGGCGGAGAGCAGAGACAGCATCAGCAGCCCACAGGTGCAGCACATCGGCCGGCATAGAGGCGCGGTACTCGCGCGCCAAGCTTCCGGGGGATGCGTGTTTCTTTGTTTGCTTCATGTTGTCCTCAAATGGCATCGGCGCTGAACTCCAGCGCCTGGGGTTGTTGGGCGAGCGCGGCTCGCCCGTTCTTTTCTGCGATGCGTGCGTCAATGGCTGCCCCCAACTCGTGTCCATGGAAGCCGATGGATGCATAGACGACCTGCCTGGGATGCGTCAGAGCTTCGGTTTCGCCAGATGTGCCGAACTGCTTGATGTAGTCGTAGCGCGCGGCTTTTTTGACTATTTCCGCATCAACGTTGGAAAGTGCAGTGGCAAGTTGCATTTCTAGGTCTCTGATGCGCTCCTGCTGAAGCAGGATCAACGCCTCAGCAATTGCGGGATGCGCTGCTGCCTTTGCTGCGTCAAGCATTGCGGGCCTCCTGCATGTCGCGGCGGGCGCACTGGTATGCGTACTTGCTCAGCCAGTTCTCAATGGCTTCGCCCTGGGCCTTGTAGTCCTTCAGTTCAGCGATGACCTTCGCGAGATCGAACGGGATCTCCTTCATTGCCTCGATCACGAACTCAGGTGCGTAATCAGGCCCGTAGTGGATCTGCACGTATGCGTCGAGGAACGAGTCCTCTGCGTCGTACTCGCCCTGCTGGTGGGCCAGAGCATCAGCGTCTCGGCTGGCGAGGCATGGGATACATGCGTTCATGCAACCACCTTTTTGATCTCTTGTATCTGCACGTCGAGCCATCCAGCCTTGCTCGCCAGCTCAGCACACTGCTTTGCCGCCGACTCCAGGCCGCATGGCTTGCTCCGCACTGCAGATCGCTTGGCATTGCGCTGCCACGCCACTTGGTCAAAGTCCTCAATCGGCTTGCCGCCAGCCTTGCGCGCCATAGCCTGCAGTCGCTCGCGAGCTGCGCGCGCATCATCCAGCAGGCCAGGGGCAACGCCGGTGACGCGCCAGCCCTTGTGCACAGACACCTGATCCGCCTTGTTCGCCGCACGCCGCTTGCGCTCGATCTCCAGGCCCTCCGCCTTCATGGCGCCGAGCTGCAGTTCGCTGATTTGCTGGCCGTGGATATTCACAAAAGAAAGACCCATGAGAAGCCTCCTTGCGGCCCGCAGGCCAGAAACGAAAAAGGCCCTGCATTGCAGAGCCTGGGTGTAAAGAGCCGCGTGGTGCGCGCCACGTTCCGTGCGATCAATCCCCGATTCCTGGGCGCGCGCGGCTGGAAAACCATCACAACTGCAACCGGCAGAGCTGCAGCACTATCCCGAGGGACCCAGTTGCAGATGTGATGGGCCCTGGGCTTGCCAGGGCGGGGGATCAGGGCCGCTTGCGCACGATGGCCGCGTGCCTCATGTTCATGCTCCAGTCAATGTCGTAGCCGAATTCATCAGCCAGACTGGCCAGTGAAGCCCCCTCGAAGTGATTTGGCAGAGGCCCGTTGTCGTCATGCCAACGGAACGCATCGCGCCATATCACCTTGTCGCCTTCCTTCAGGAAAGGGCGCAGCAGGTCGGCAACCTGCGCGTTTATGGACTTCATCTCTCATCTCCTTGTGTGCCCCGGCTACGAGCCGGGGGAGGGGTCAGGCTGGGACTCTTGCGAACGTCCGCTTCGTCACCGTTATTTGCTCTTCTGTGCAGGTCAGGTCGTAGGCGTCCTCCATCCACGGGATTGCGTCGGGCTCGCTGTGCTTGCCGCCGCCGTAGTAGTGCGTCCAGCCGACCCAGGAGCCGTCTGGCATCTGCTTGGCGACCGCTTCGGTCTCGTAGTTGCGCGATCCAGGTGCGCTGAGGCCGGTTTCCTCGCCGGTGCTGCGGAGCTCGCTGCGCGCGTCTTGCAGCATCCCGCCCTCGTCGTGTTCTTCGTAGAGGGCATCTACGTTCTCGGCGGTGATCTCTGCATCAGCGGCTAGGGTGATGTCTTTCCACTTGGCGGCAAGCAGCAGGATTGCGTGCTTCAACTTCTGTTCTGGCGTCATATCTGCTCCTGTTGAAAAACCGAAGGCGCCGCAACGGGTCATGGCGCCTTTGGTTCTGCCCCTGTGCGCCAGGGGCGGGCGGTCAGGCGGACGCCTTCGGGGCGATGCTGAACTCCTGGCCATCCAGGTAGTAGTAGGTCTTGTCGTGGCGGTTGTATTCGCACTTCAGTGTGGCAACGTAGACCACATCGCCAACCATGAACTCCTGCTCATAGACATCACTTCCACAGTTGTAGGCGCCTTGGCAGTCATCGAACGCGCGGTTCGCCAGGACATCCTGCAGAGCCTCGGCATCTTCCAAAGAGGGGAAGACGTTGTTCTCGGCTGCTTGGTCGAACTCGTCGTAGGCCTGCTGTGCAGCCTCCAGGGCTTTCTTGGCGGCGTTGATTTCAGCCTTCAAGGTCTCGCGTGTCTGTGTGCTCATGAGTCACTCCGTGGTGGTTGAAAAAACGAAGCGCACTCGGCGAATGCGCTTTGGTCTTTCCCCTGTTTACGTACAGGGTGGACGGCTGGCATCTCCCGGTCTCCCGGCTCCAGCATGCGTTTTTGATCTAGCCCCAGCTGGGCCCGGCTCGCGAGTGTTGGTTCTCGCGCCACCTGTCTTTTGCTTCTGCCGACAGATCACAGGGGCAGGGCCTTGCGGCCTGTTCATCCTTCCTTGAGGGCTACAGAGAGATGCGGGCCGGACGGCAATTCCCGGCTATGACACTGTCTGACGTGCCTCGCAAGGCATGCTCCCGCGCTTTCGCGCCGTCTTGGGCATGGACTGATTGCCCTCCCGAGGTCATCAACCCTCGCGTTTCGACTGTGGTGCACCCCCGTTACCTTTGGTGCGTCCGCATCTCTCTGTAGCCCTCTGTTGTTAAAGACCAGTCAGCGCCCGGCCGATCCCGTGACACCCGCCGCCGCAACTGCTGCCTTGGGGCTTTGTTGCTGCGTCTGGGGTCAATTATGCAGTTGTGCATGAAGATGTCAATCACTATTGCATGAGTCAAGACAAAAAAAGCAGTCGCCTTTGCATGACTCACTTCGAAGCGCCTGACTGCTCTGCGCCCCGGGCGCAAAAAAGCCCCGTCGTGCGGGGCTTGTGTTGGGGTGGGGCGGCTCGGTTGGCCGATGGCGCCAGGGTTGGGCGGCTACAGAGATCGCAACCTGACCAGGCGCTGATCGTCGGCCGTGGCGCCGCCCGCAACCAGCTCATCAATCGACTGTTGGACGCGCAGCTCGAGCATCTCGACATCATCTTGGCCTAGATGCGTTTTCGAGACGGCGCGGGCGTTTGTCAGTGCATCCGCCAAGGTCTCGATGTCTTGCAGGGTCGTGTAGGGCATTCAATGCTCCAGTTGCGCCGCAACAGCGCGGCACCACCATCTTGCTGTCACGACTGCCTGCCTGTGGGCAGCCGGGCATGAAAAAGCCCGCTCGGGGCGGGCTCTATTCGTTCTCTAGGGCGCCTATGCGCGAAGCTGGCGGCAAGTAAAAATCACCGCGAGTCGTGTAATGTTGGTACATGTCCAGAAGGGTTATCTCGTCCCCGCTGTTTCTCCACTGAAAGTGCAGTAGCCAGTCGGATGTGCCGCCAACAGACCTGCCTCTTCGGTACTCGGGGAGGCCCAAGTGGTAATGCCACAGGTCATGGCGCTTAGCAAAATCAAAATTCTGCGCGCCGGCATTAAGCCAAGAGGGGGAGATTCTGCCCGGGTACTTTGTTGGATCTTGCAGCCCGCAGCTTTGGAAAGTGCTAACGAATTCGCCAACAGCCAACTGCTGGTCCTCCCGCACTCTCGTCAGCTCTTGCGCGAACTGAAGATTGAAATGAACGATGTAGTTGCTCATGCGCCAGTTTTTGCGGCTGCTTTCATGAACGCAACGATCTCCAGCGGGCTAAGACCTGGCGGGACGGTGAAACGCGGACTGGACAAGGCCTTCTTCATGCGACTTTGATCGAAGTCGCCAGGCAACAGGTCGCCAGAGGCGCGGCCATCTGGCGCGTCTGGGGTAGCGTTCCTCGTCTTCTCTATGATCATAGTGATGATGTCATCCATAGGCCACCTCACGTAAGCGCCACCTGAAGCACAAGTCCAGTGCTTCAACGTACGACTACACGTTGCATGTAGTGCCTAGTGTCGCTAGGTAAAAATTGGCAAAGCCCTAAATTTTAGCACGAAAATTCATGACATTCTTTGTTCTGAAATTTCGTCGGTTAGGGCAGCTTAACACCCTTCTTCGCCTATATCTAGTGTTTCGATGCGAACTTCCGGGTGTTCCTCTGTAGGTTCGACGCTCACACGGTGCCAGTTGTGGGGTGTTCGCATCGTCCTTCGATGCTTGTTCGATGCTGCTTTCGCTTGGAAGTTCGGTAGCGAATGTCGTGAACCTGGTCGGTCTGGGCAGCATGGTCATGACCCTGAGCGGCCAGCCCTACAACCTCGCGGCGTCGGCCTTGCGCTCAGCGGCCAGAGACGTAGGTGACCAGGCCGTGCTGCACATGGACCAAGAGTCCAGTGCGCCAGCGCATTTTTTCCACGTCAAAGTCTTCCGTCTCGACGTTCGCCGGCTGGCCGCATCGGTGAAGTACGACGCCCTTGCTCATGCCCACCTGGATGTCCTTGCCGCAGGCCTTGACCAAGGCGTCCTCTGTGGCGGTTATTGCGCGCTCCATCGAGGCAACGAACATCGGGTACTGGGCCCTGGCCACGATCATCGGCATGTTGCCCACGGAGTCGAGGTTCACGAAGGTCTCGGACAGGCTCATGGACATCTTCTTCTGGAAGGTCACACCGCTCACAGTCGAGCCGGTCACGATGTGATAGTTCGCGGCCACCAGCACCAGGGCGGCCACAGCAACAGCCCCCGACACAATCCATGCCTTCGTCATCCCTCGCTCCTTTACTTAGCTCAGAAATCCTTGGCGCCGGCCTTGGTTTGCTGTTGCTGGCGCGCCTGCTCCTCGGCCTTCGCTGCCGCGCTACGGATGGAGACGGAGCCCTCGTCAATCTGGGAGGCCCGCAGCCTTGCAACTAGGTCAGCGTCACCCTTCGTCCAGGTCTTGACCCAGTTGTCGAACTCCGCGCCGGCGCGGTTCTTCACCGGCTTGGTGTCTACAGTTGTTGGCTTGCCGTACTTCTCCTCAAGGGCATCGCCAACGACACGCGCATGCGCCATCGGGAAGATCAGGTAGAGGCTGGCGAACTTCCCATCGATGAACTTGGCTCGCCCATATGTCACCAGGCCGCCGCCGAAAGATGTGCCTTCCCTGCATTCGGCCAGCCTCTGAACGAATGCATCAGTTGTGCCGCCCATGGAGTTTGGCGCGCATGAATCCCGGGTGTAGGTGCAAGCGTCACCCTTGCATTCGTAGAGCGGAAGAGCGGCCTGAAACTGCTCCATCGTTTCGCCGAGCTTCACGCCCTTGTAACTGAAATCGTCCGCCTGAGCGGCCAAAGAACACACTGCTAGTACAGCGGCAGTCAGAACCTTCTTCATTGCGCTTCCTATACATCAACGCTGAGCATTTCTTATGCCGGGCGCCACTTGCTGGGCGGGATCACGGCGCAGATCGGCTGAATGTCCTGTATCTCATGCATCTCTAGTGTCAATCGTGCTCCGCCATTAACGCTCATGAGTTCGATGGAGCCAGAGCGTCGGAACAAAAACTCCTTGACCATCCTCCTGCCATCTGACTTTTTTATCAACACGTACTCGCCCTCTGACGGATTCGAGTTCGGCTCAACGATGACGTACCAGCCGTCGCGTATAGCCGGAAACATGCTCATTCCCTTCACGCGCAGGCAGTAGGCACTTTTGTCGTCGCTGTAGTGCTCTACGTAACCATCGCCAGCCCCAGGAATCGCGCTGAATTCCTCGTAGAAGCCGTCGTCCCCCATCTTGGCTGTTCCTACCACGGGTATCTTGCTTTTCTGATGTTTTGGATAGCCCGCGAAGGCGGGTGCGTCAGCTTCGTCTCGGATGAGTCCTAGGCGCTCAGCCGCAGCTGTAGCGGCTTCAGGAGTCTGAAACACCGATGCGTCCAGGCCGAAAAACTCGGCTATGGGCTTCATTGTTGCTGTTCTTGGCGTCTTTCCAGACTGAAGGCGGCTCATGGCTGACTGCAGGCTTCCAGCGGAGGCCTCGCCGCCAGACTCCAGCGCGATCTGGTCTGCAAGGGCATTGGGCGAGGGGATGCCTCGCTTGGCAATCAAGGCTTGAAGAAGTTCACCGGGTGTCATGCAGCGGATTGTCCATAGTGATCATGCACAAGTGACTTGCGGACATCATGCAGATGTGCATAATAACTGCATGAGTCAAATCCAAAGCTTCATCAAAGACCTGCGTGAGCAGCAGTCGCAGGCGCAAATCGCTGCCTGCGTTGACGCTTCGCAGTCCCTGATATCTCGCTGGGAAGCAGGCGACATCCCCGCTGCTGCGGATGTGGCTCTGCGCCTCGCCAAGCTGCACCGGGCCTCGGTGCGCCGCAAGCCCCAGAAGTCCGCCATCCCCGCCCAGCCCAAGGAGCAGGCCCATGCTTCGTGATGACCTTGCTCTTTTGAAGATGGCTTGGCTGAGCCATGCGATGGCCAGGTACGACACGTTGGAAGAGGTAGCCCGCGAGGCCGCAGCAGCTCTGCCGCTCCTCCAGCGCGAGTTCACAGCCGAAATTGCATCGTTGAAGCTGAAGCAGGAGGAGGGTCGTCCTTCTTCACCTCCGCCACGCCTGCCAGAAGGCCGCGATACGCCTGAGCAAAGGCTGACGCGATGACCTCCTCCGTGATTTCTCCGTATATGGGCTGCGTCTGCCTCAGCACCTCGGCTGTGATGACAGCGGCTGGTGCGATCAATTCCTCTTTCATGTCCGCCCTCCTTGGCGATGTTGGTAACGGTTTGGAAGCCACCAGCATAGCCCAGCGAGTGGCGGGCACCTTTTCCTGAATTCAACCCAACAAGAACTGCCTGGAGGGCATACCAACCATGACATACCGCAACCGTGACCTCATCCGTGAACCCCTCTGCATGCTGCGTGCCAGCAAAGAGGAGCGGGAGAAGCTGATCGCTTGGGCCGAGCGCCGGTCCAACGGGGGAGCGGTTGCCCCGACGTTGCTGGACGCCTTGCTGCGCCTGGCCGACGACGAGATTCGTGAAGAAGAGCGTTCGCATCGGACAAATGCTACGCAGCGCCACGGCCTTGACAGGAACGCCTTCGGCGCTCTCCTGGCCGCGTGATGGCTTCTTCGGACCCGCCACATGACCAAAAAAGAAGCCACCCCCATGACCGAACCGCCGATGCAAATCGACTTCGGCAGCGCGTCGCCTGAACAGGTGCGCGCTCTCCAAAAGCTAGCAGATCGCGCGGGGCTCTCCTTCGAGGACTTCGCGCTGAAGCACCTGCTCTTGCTGGCTGAACGCGATGAGAAAAAGCCCGCGCAGGGCCCTATTGGGCGACTGCTGGGTTTCCGCCGCGCTCACTAGGCCGGCACTTTCCAGTTACTGCAAAGCAGCAATCCCATGAAGCCCACCGCATTCCACATCCCCACTCGCTCCGTGATGGCCGGCGCCAAGCCGTACAAGCCCGTCACTCCGAGCGCCATCAATCACATCCGTGTGGTCAGCAGCGCAAAGAGCCGCATTGACAACGACCGCCGCCGGGCAAATCGCCTGGCATCGATATGAAAGGGCAAAAGCAAAAACGCCTGCAGCTGGAGAGCTAGCAGGCGTTCTAGGAGTCTGGTCTCGGGTGCAACCGGGATTCAGACGAATCTGGAAAACACATGCGCATTTTATGGCCCCACCGGGCCAGCGCACAAGAGGATTACATGGCTCGCGCAAGGAATATCAAACCCGGCCTGTTCAAGAACGAGATTCTTGGCGTCGCCGACCCCATCTACACGCTCCTGTTCGAGGGGCTGTGGGTTCTCGCTGACCGAGAAGGTCGGTTGGAGGACCGTCCACTTCGGATCAAGGCCGAAGTTTTTCCGTATCGAGACGGAATCAATGTCGATGAGATGCTGTCCTGGCTGCAGGCCAGCGGCTTCATCGTTCGGGAGCCTTCCGGCTCGATTCTGATCGTCAACCGTCAACAGTGGTACGACGAGAAGACCCCTGCTCAAGTCAATGCAGAGGCCGCCGCCCGCCGTGCGCGCCGTCGCAAGGCCATGCCGGCATGGGCTCATGCCGGCGAGATCAAGGCCGTCTACGAGGCCGCGCGCCTGGCAACGCAAGCGACCGGACAAGAGCATCACGTTGACCACATCGTGCCCCTCGCTGGCGCGTTGGTGTGTGGCTTGCACGTCGCTGCGAACCTGCAGGTGATTCCTGCGGTCGGCAACCTGAAGAAGTCCAACAAGTTCGAGGTGAGCCATGGCTAGGTCTCGAAACATCAAACCCGGCTTCTTCACGAACGAAGACCTCGTGGAACTCAACTTCGGCACGCGTCTGCTGTTCGCTGGCCTGTGGACTCTGGCCGACCGCGAAGGCCGCCTTGAGGACCGTCCGAAGAAGATCAAGATCGGAGTCTTTCCGGCTGACAACGTCGATGTTGACGCCATGCTCCAGGAGCTGCACGAGGCAAAGTTCGTTGTGCGCTACGAGGTTGACGGTTCGCGCTACGTGCAAATAGCCAACTGGAGCAAGCACCAAAACCCGCACCACACCGAGAAGGCCTCGGAGATTCCTGGCATAGAAGGTGCCGTAACGGTTAAGGACGGAGACAAGGCCGGTGGAAATCCTGCTGATTCTCTGATTCCTGATTCCCTCTCTTCTGATTCCTTGAAACCGGCGGACAAGCCCGCCACGACGGCCAAGCCGTCTCGCCCCTCTGCCGGACTGAAGACCCTGAAGACCTACCTGGCCGAGTGCGAGGAGCAGGGCGTGAAGCCGGTGCCTGATGACCATGCGATCCGCACGTTCATGGCCAAGGCTGGGATCTGCGACGAGATGCAGCAGCTGGCCTGGATGCGGTTCCGTGAGGAGCACACGACTGGCACGCGCAAGGACAAGCGCCAGAAGGACTGGCCGGCGACGTTCGCCAACTCGGTGAAGGACCGCTGGTACAGGCTCTGGTTCATCCAGGCCAACGGGCCTGCGCAGTGGACCACCGAAGGCCTGCAGGCCAAGCGCGTGGCGGACGCTGCCAACGAAGACCAGCAGGAGGCAGCATGAACGCTATCGACCTGCCTGAGTACGAGTTGCTGTTCTCGAACGAGGCCGAGTGCGCGGTGCTGGGAGCGATCCTGTGCAACGGCGCCGAGGCATACGACGCAGCCGCCGGCATCATCACCGCCGAGTCTTTCTGCGTGCCGTTGCATCGCCTGGTGTGGGAAGCCGCCCAGAAGCTGATCCTGGCTGGCAAGTTCGTGGACCCGGTGGCTGTGATGGAGCACCTGCGCGGCCATGGGGTGGATCTGGTCGAGGTCAACGGCATTGCGCAGAGTTACTCCACAGTGCGCGCGGTCCCCGGTCATGCCGAGATCATTGCCAACTACGCCAAGCAGCGCGCGCTGCGCACTGCAGCCTTCCAGGTGTCGGGCTTCGTGTCCGATGAGACGCTGGCCATCGAGCAGCGCGTGGGTCAGTCAGTCGCTGCGCTGGAGAGCGTGCTGGCTGACCGCATTGGCGGTGACCCGCTGCCGGTGTCCGCGTTCGCCGCCGAGTTCATCGACCGCCTGGTAAGCCGCGCCGACGGCGAATCCAAGGCCGGCCGGCCCACCGGCATCCCGTACCTGGATCGGATGATGCCCAACGGCCTGGGCGATGGAAAGCTGGTGGTGATCGCCGCACGCCCGTCCGTGGGCAAGTCCAGCCTGGCCCAGCAGATCGCCTGCTTCCACGCCTCTGAGGGCTATCCGGCCGCGTTCTTGGGCATGGAGATGGAGAACTACGAGGTGGTGGACCGCACGGTGGCCAACAAGGGCCGCGTGCCCCTGGACGGGATCGTCACCGGCAAGCTGTCCGACGACGAGTGGACGCGCATCACCGAGGCGCTGGAGTCCATCCGCAACCTGCCACTCTACCTCTACGACGTTCCCGGCCTCACGCTGCACGAAGTGGTCTCCAAGGCCCGGTTCCTGGTGCGCAAGTACGGCATCAAGACGCTGGTGGTGGACTACCTGCAGCTGATGCTGGGCACCGACCAGAAGAAGGACCGCCGCTTTCAGTTGGAAGAGATCACCCGGGGCCTGAAGCGCGCCGCCAAGCAGCTGGGCATCACCGTGATCCTGCTGTCCCAGCTCAACCGCGACGTTGAGAAGCGGACGAACCCGCGCCCGCAGATGTCGGACCTCAAGGAATGCGGCGCCATCGAGGAAGACGCAGACGTGGTGCTGACGCTGTGGGACCACGTCAAGGGCGTCGATGGACAGCCGTCCATCAAGGGCGCCGCTCTGCTGAAGAACCGTGGCGGCTCCAAGGGCGAAGTCGCGCTGCACTTCGAGGGCCAGTACCAGCGCTGGACCGAATCCACTGCCTCCCTCTCCGCTCCGGCCAAGGCCGATACCGAATCGAAGCCCCGCTACTCGAAGGAATGGTGAACATGAACGCACTGCAAAACATCGCGCCCGCGCTGACCATGAGCAGCCGGGAGATCGCTGAGCTCACCAGCAAGGATCTGGGCCACGTCAACCGCGACATCCGCGCCATGCTGGACTCGCTCGAAGATGATCCAGAACTGGAGCATGTCCGCGAGGACAAGGATGCGCGCGGCTACACCCTCGCTTTTCATCTCGGCCGCGAGCTGACATACACCCTGTTGGCCGGCTACAGCACGCAGCTGCGCCGCCGCGTGATCGCGCGCTGGCAGGTGCTGGAGGCGGCCCATGCAAAGACGCCGGCTGAGCTGTCCCGCATGGACATCCTCCGCCTGGCCATGGAGTCGGAGCAGGCGCGTATCCAAGCCGAGTCCGAGCGCGACAAGGCCATCGCCACCAAGGCAGAGATCGGCAGCCGCCGCGAAGCCACGGCCATGGCCACTGCATCGGCCAAGTCCCGCGAGGTGGCCCGCCTGCAGCACGAGCTGGGCCGCAACCAACAGCACGCCACCGTGATCGCCGTGGAGAAGGCGACGGGCATGGCCTTCCCGAAGAACGCCTACGTGGACCTGCGCCGGGTAACGCAGAAGTACGGCCTGCAGGCGGTGTCGGTGGTGGACGCGCGCTACGGCTCCGTGAAGGCCTGGCCTGCAGTGGCATGGCGCGAGTGCCATGGTATCGAGTTGTCGGACCTATTCCCTGGTCAGGAGCCCGCATGACGCCCGACAAGCAAAAGCAAAAGCTCGCCGGCCAGACGGCCATCGCGCAGAAGGTGTTCCAGGCCGTGCCCATCGCCGAGGCCTGGACCGTCGCCCAGATCTCGCAGTCTCTGCACCGCACGACCGGCGCCCGCCTGGACCGCCACACGCTGCAAGGCTGCCTTCGCGCCCTGGCCGACTCCGACCTCATCCGCTCCACGGAGCACGGATCGCTGCACCAGCGCGTCGCTGTTTCCGCCGCTCAATCCACCCCGCCCAAGACCAAGGAATCGACCGTGACCCAGCCCGCCAAGCCCGCCACCCCACAACAAGCCGCGCCCGCGTCGGCCATCGACGTGCTGGGCTGCTTGGCCCAGAAGATGCGCGCCCTGGCGGATGAAGTGGACGCCGCGGCGCTGGCCCTGGAGGAAGAGCAAAGCCGCACCACGGGCGAGGCCGCGAAGCTGAAGCAGCTCAAGGCCCTGCTGAAGGAAATCGCATGACCACCTGCAGCACCTGCGTGCACTGGCAACGCAAAGAGACAGACCCAGGCATGCGCCGTCTCGGATTCGCCCAGTGCATGAAGCGCACCAAGGGCCACACGTACAGCGCAACAGCGCCGGCCTGTGACCAGCACAAGGCAGTAACTCAAGAGCAGGCCACCAAGCGGGCCGAGTGGATCAACAAAGGAGTGGGGCAATGAGCAAGACAGAAGCGAAATCGAGCATGCAACTGCCAGAGCCGGACGCATTCATGGATGTTGAGGATCAGCACCTCATGGGGACATCGGGCGAATGGTGCGTGAGCGGCCGCCGTTGCGACGACGAGGATCTCGCGCTCTTCAGCCAGAAGACTGTTGAGGAACTGCTTCAAAAGCAGCGTCAAGACATCGCCAGTGCACTGGCCGAGTACGACAAATTGCGCGACGCGATGAGCGCGCAGTCGGGTTGCAGGGATGGTGGCTGCCTGGTGAAGCGCCCGCAGGGCATGCACACGAACGGCGGCTGCAAATGCCACCGTGACCAGATTGTTTCCCAGCGAATGATGTACGCCGGCCAGCGCCTGGCTGATGTCGTCCGCGCTTTCGTGCAGGAGGCAGCATGAGCAAGACAGAGACACAGAGCGAGGCGCTGAGGCTGGCGAGGTTGTTGGAGAGCGGCTGCTGGCTGCCTGTTGGCCATGGCGATCCGATTGATGAGGCAGCCGCCGAACTGCGCCGCCTGGATGCAGAGGTGCGCGAACTCAAGATGACGGTCCAGCACGAGAGCCTGTGCGTAGAGGCCGCGAAGGAGCGCATCGAGGCGCTGGACGCAGAGAACAAGGCCCTGCGGGAGCGGCTGGAGGCACCTGCTGCGCCAGTGGCAGAGGATGCGCGCTATGCCGCGCTTTGGCGCGAGCATGTCGAGAAACTGGATGCGCTTATCGCTTACTGCCCAACATGCTCCCAGGGCTACATCGCAACTGCCGAGATGACGCGCGACCAGATCATTTTTGAGTGCGGCAAGACCGCCGGGCGCGCGGAAGGGAAGCGAGGAACAGAGGCAGCAGCCAAGATCGGAGGCTCAGCATGAGCACCGAACGCGAACTGCTCGAAGCAGCGGCGCGGGCTGTTGGGTGCGCCCATCTTGGAGTCTGGGACGATGGAATGGGCTGCCTGAGCAATGGTGAGGGCTGGTGGTTCGACCCCAGAAAAGAAGGGGCTGACGCATTCGAGCTGGCCGCCGCGCTGCGCATCAGCTTGGAGCACAACCCTCCGAGCTGCAATCGTCCGTGGGTATGCGCCAAGGTCGATGACAGAGTGTCGAGCCCCGTCCAGTTGTTCATGGAAGACGTGCCCGAAGAATCCCAGCGCGCGGACCGCATGCGCCTGGCGATCCTGCGCTGTGCTGCGGCTCAGGCGCCGAAGGAGCAAGCATGAGCGCCCTCAACACCCAAGCAGGCGGCACCCACTACAAGGGCTGCGCCATCCAGCCCATCCAGTACATCCACGCCAACGGCCTTGATTTCTTCCAGGGCAACATCGTGAAGTACGCCACCCGGTACAAGGCCAAGAACGGCGCAGAAGATCTGAAGAAGGTCATCCACTACGCCCAGCTTGCACTGGAGCTGCAGTACGGCATCAAGCCCGCTGATGAGCTGGCCGACATGGTGCGGGCGGGGAAGTCGAAGCCGGGTGCAGTCACTCAGTGCGAAGGCTATGTGGAGGATCGCAATGACTGACCGCCTCACCCTGAGCCTGTGGGAAGAAAGCCAAGCCCACAAGGCCATCAACCACCTGTGGAAGAACGCCCGAGTGGCCGTGCGCCAGGGCAGGCGCATGGTCGCAGAGCTTCGGCCCGAGAAGCGCAGCGATGCACAGAACGCCATGCTTCATGCGCTGCTTACGGAGATCGCCAAAACGCGCGAATGGGCTGGCGCCAAGCGTGACGTTGAGACCTGGAAGCGCCTGTTGACCGCTGCCTGGCTGCGAGCCAGAGGCGAATCGGTGGAGGTGCTGCCCGCGCTGGACGGCTGCGGCATCGATGTCGTTTTCCGCCGTACCTCTTCGCTCACCAGGGCTGAGTGTGGAGAGTTGGTGGATTTCATCGAAGCATGGAGGGCCGGGGCATGACCGCTGCAAATCTCTCCGGCCGTGTTTTTGGCCGACTCACGGCGATAAGCCGTGCGCCCAACCAGGGCAAGCATGTCATGTGGACGTGCGGGTGCTCGTGCGGAAAAGAAAAGACCGTTCGGGCTGACCACCTGCGCAGCGGAGCCGTACTTTCCTGCGGATGCTACTGGGCGCAAAGGAGGGTGGAGGTCAACACCACGCACGGTCTATCGAATTCGCGGGTCTACCGGATCTGGAAAGCCATGTGCAACCGCTGCCACTACGAGAAGTATCCAGAGCGCCACCTTTACGGCGGCAGAGGGATCACGGTCTGCGAACGCTGGAGAAACTCGTTCGAGAACTTCGTGGCCGACATGGGGATCCCCGCCGATCACCTGTCGATTGATCGCATTGATGTGAATGGCAACTACGAGCCGGGCAATTGCCGATGGGCCACTGCGCTTGAGCAGGCGCACAACAAGCGACCTAAGTCCGAGCTGGGGGTGACGTTCTATGACCTTTGGGAGGGGAAGTGATGCGGGTTCTGTTTCTCGACATTGATGGCGTGCTCAACAGCACCCGCACAAGCGTGGCTCATGGCGGGTATCCCCATGAACTCACGCACACCGAGGCATTCGACTGGGTGGCCATCAAGCTGCTGCAGCGCCTGTGCGACTCGTCGGGCATCCAGGTGGTGCTCTCCAGCGCCTGGCGCCTTACCCACGACTACAAGGACGTGGCCAAGGCCTTCGACCTGCCGATCATCGATCGCACTCCCAGTCTGCTGGGTTGCCGCGGCGATGAGATTCAGCACTGGCTGGACAACCACGTCGAGGTCACGAACTACGCGATCCTGGACGACGACCCGGACATGCTCGAAAGCCAGGAGCCTCACTTCATCCACACGAGGGGATCCGAGGGCATGACATGGGCCGACTTTTCACGCCTGTGCCAGATCTTTGGCGAGTCGCCTTTCTCTGGTGAGGTCCGCCAACGCAACTGGCGCGAAACCAAGCTGGCATGGGAGGCCTGATGACCTTCCGCCGCACACGCTGCGCCCACTGCCGCACGCGTTTCGACCCCAAGCGCTATGGCCAGGTGGTGCATGAGGAATGCGCCGCAGACTGGGCCATTGCCGAGCGCGAGAAGGAAGCGCGCAAGGAGGAGAAGCGCCGCCAGGCCGAAGCCAAAGTGCAGCGCGCGCTGGACCGAAAGAAGCGGGAGCAGCTGAAGACCATTCCGCAACTGACTAAGGAAGCGCAGCTGGCCTTCAACGCCTACATCCGTGCCCGTGACCAGGCCGCCGGCTACGACTGCATCAGTTCTGGCCGCCCACTGGACTGGTCTGGCAACGCCGTGGACGCTGGCCACTACCGCTCCACGGGCGCCGCGCCACACCTTCGGTTCAACGAGGACAACTGCCACGCCCAGAGCAAGCACGACAACCAGTTCCTCTCGGGCAACGCCATTGACTACCGGATCGGGCTGATTGCCCGTATCGGCCTGGCGCGCGTCGAGGCCCTGGAAGCCGACAACCAACCCCGCAAATGGACCCGCGAAGAGCTGATCGACATTCGCGCCAAGTACCGAGCCAAAGCCAAGCAACTGAAGAAAGAGAGCCAGCAATGACCGAAGAACGCTACCTCTGCGCCACTGGTGCAACCAATCTGCAGGACATGCCCCACCGGATCGGCCAGGTTGATCTGGTGAAGGCCAACGGCATGAGCGCCAGCAACATGGCCAGCCACTTCATGCGACTGGTCAGCAAGCCCACCAAAGCCGACATGACCCGGGTCTATGCCGCGCTGCTGTACGTGGCGCACAAGCGCAAGTTTGTGGAGCCAGCCGCCGCCATCACGGCCGCCATCGATTGGATGCTGGACCCGAGTTGCAAGGTCTGCTCTGGCACGGGCGAAATCGAGCGCAAGGGGCGCATGCACAAGTGCCCCAAGTGCAAGGGAGAGAAGCTGCGCAGGGAGCCGGCCAGCCGCGACGCGCAGTACCTGATCGACCATGTGAGCGACTGCCGGCGCGCCCTGAGCGGCCGCGTGCGTAAGCTGATGCGCTGATTTGATTTTCACGCATTTATGTGGTAACGTTGGCCCCGCGTTGAGTCTGAAAATTCTCAATGAGGGGCTGTGCTTAGGCCTCCCCACTGTCCAATTCGCTCCCTCCGCTTTGTTGACGTAGGCAGGACCGAGATGGACAAGCGCGCCCGGAGAAATCGGGGCGTTTATCCCGCACGCCAGGGTTTGGGCGCGAGGCCGTTGCGAGGACGCCAGCCCATCCCAGCGGCTCAAAAGGCTGGGGGCATCACGAAGGAAGATTGGACACGGTTCGACTCCGTGGGCAACACCGATGCGCCTGGCGCGCTAGGTCTTGGCGGCCCAGTCTTCCCCCGTGATGGTGAAGAGCGTAAGCGTAATGCGGACTTCGGCCATGCTTGAGCCGCCGCGAGTAGCCATCAACAAGCCTGCAAAGGAGGGTCGTCTGACCTTCAACTGGTGACGCGCCAACGTTGCCACCAAAGCCTCGATTGCTCGCGCAGTCGGGGCTTTTCTGTTTCATCCCCTGATCCAGCCAGGGCCGCCCCCGAGAGGTATGACGGGGCGGTGATCTCCACCGCAAGCGCAGCGGAGCTGGATAGTTCGCGAACGGCATCCCCCAGCGCCTTAGGGGCGTAAGTCCGATGGGGTGACTATCAACACGGCCTCGCTGACGCGGGGCCTTTTCGTTTCCGCCACCGCTCGGGCGCATCCACCACGCCTAGCTCGCCAGGGACGCCTTGCCCGCAGCGGTGGCACCTATTCACAGGAGACTCCATGTCAAGATTCAACGATATGTCCGCTGGCGAGGCCTGCTCCATGCTGTTCGGCGGCTTCGTCGCTTTCCTGCTGAGCATCGTTTGGGTGGGGTTCTTTGCGGGCCTGCTGCTTTCCACCCTGTGGGGGTGGTTCATCGTCCCAGTGTTTGGGCTGCCCACGATTTCCATCATCCAGGCGTGGGGCATCGCTCAGGTGTTCCGGTGTCTCCAGGGGCTCAAGCTGTCCGAGGAGAAGTCCAAGGATGGATTTGGCATTGCTCTGGCAAAGGCGTTCCTCGGTGTGCCCCTAGCCGTGGCCGTGATCATGGGCATCGCCTGGGTGGCGAAGTCCTGGATGTGAGGAGACCGCCATGACCCCGCGCGACCAAATCCAACAGCACGCTCAGACGGCCGCCGCCAAAATCCGCGACGCGATGACCGAGTTCTCCAAGGCTACGGGCATGCGCGCCAGAGTGGATGTGACCTGGGTGCAAGTGAATCGCCTGGAGTCTGCGGCGCCAGAGCACATCGTCACCACCGTCCGGTTGCACATCGATGACGAGGCACTGGGATGAGTGCCGCACGCGAAGTCTGGCAATCCTACGACTGCCCTGTGCAGCTCACCGACATGGACCTGTTCGATGAGGAGATGGTCTTCAAGGGCCAGGCTTTCCGCTGCTCCTGGTGCGGCGGCAACCACGTCGCCGGCTTCGGCGTGAAGGTCGAGACCTTCGTCCGCGTCGGCGAAGACACCACATACCCCGATCTACCAGAGACGGCAGAAGCACTGCAGCGCCTGAAAGACGGCGCCTGATCATGGGGGCATGGGCTAAATGTCCAGCTTTTCCAAGTTGAAGAGCACGTAGGAGAACTCTCCTTCGCAGTCGTATAGAGCAGAGAACCAGCCGGAGGTGATGGGGTTGGAGTTGGTCGCAGGTCGAAGCGCAATTGCCGCTTTCCTGATCGCAGGCTCATAGAAGCACTCCTCTGCCCGGGAGAGATCGTCCCAGCATTTGCGGAGAGCGGCTGACTCGGCTTTGAGATCTGCCTTCAGGCTGGTGTAGAGCTCTTGCAGCCTTTCTTTCTCATCGATTGTCAGTGACTTGCGTTCACCAATCTCATTCGAAATTTGTTTGCAACGGCTTTGGAATCCCAAAAGCTTCGCGCGGATAGCGCGTATTTCATCGGCGTCAAAGTTTTCAGTCATCAATACAGTGTAAGGAAGTCCTGCCATGGCAACACCGGCAAAGGCAAAGCCGGCTGCTGCCATCGGCGCCCGGCCGTATCCACCCGCTGAACTGGGGCGCTACGTCCCGGCAGAAGGGGTGGCGGAGTGGGTGCAGGCCGAGATCATTGCTGAGGATGGCCGCATCCACAACCCTGACCACGCGCACCTGATCGACGCCGACCTGGTGTTCCTCTGGGCGCCTGACGGATTCACAAAGGCCATGAAGACCGTGATCGGTCAGGCTGAGGAGGTGATGATCCGCGCCGGTGGGTGGCAGAAGGGCCGGCAGGAGCAGCAGCTCTACGACTGGTTCGGCCGTGTGCCGGCCTTCATGATCACCCTGGACGCCACCTACTGCGCCCAGTGCTCGGATGCCGAGTGGTGCGCTCTGGTGGAGCATGAGCTGTACCACGTCGCCCAGGCGCTGGATGAGTTCGGCGCACCCAAGTTCGGGAGAGACGGCAAGCCCAAGCTGAAGATCCGCGGCCACGATGTCGAGGAGTTCGTCGGCGTGGTCAAGCGCTACGGCCCGTCGGCCGACGTGAAGCGGCTCATGGATGCGGCGAACGCCGGCCCGGAGCTGCGGATGGGAAATATCGCTCACGCATGCGGCACATGTCTCAAGGTTGCGGCATAACATTCACCACTCATATACAGGAGAGCGCATATGGCGAGGCTCGATGAGGCGGTCAAGCGCTTCATTGTGCAAGCGCTCGCCTGCTACGACACGCCGTCTCAGGTGGCTGAGGCGGTCAAGGAGGAATTCGGCCTGGTGCTGGACCGCGCGCACGTGGCGGTCTACGACCCGACCAAGGCTTCGGGCAAGGACCTGTCCAAGAAGTGGCGGGACGTGTTCTTCGCCACACGCGATGCGTTCAAGAACGAGATCACCGAGATTCCGATTGCCCAGCGCTCATACCGGCTGAAGGTGCTGCAGCGCATCGTTTCGAAGGCCGAGTCCATGAAGAACATGCCGCTGGCTCTGCAGGTACTGGAGCAGGCGGCGAAGGAGTGCGGTGACATGTACGTGAACCGCAAGCCTCTGGATGGTGATGGCAAGGGCGGAGAGGCGCCGCAGCCGGTCAAGGTCGTCGTGCAGGTGCAGGACGCAAGCGCCGATGCAGACCGTTAGCCCGCGCCTGAATGTCCCGCAGTCCCGCTTCCTTTCTCTGCCACACAAGTTCCGCGCCTTCGTGGCGGGGTTCGGGTCGGGCAAGACCTGGGTGGGCTGCTCTGGCCTGTCGGCGCATGCCTGGGAGTTCCCGCGCATCAATGCTGGCTACTTTGCCCCGAGTTACCCGCAGATCCGCGACATCTTCTTCCCGACGATTGAAGAGGTGGCGCACGACTGGGGGTTGAGGACCGAGATACGGGAGTCGAACAAGGAGGTTCACCTCTACTCCGGCCGCCAGTACCGCACGACGGTGATCTGCCGCTCCATGGATCGGCCCGAGTCCATCGTGGGCTTCAAGATCGGCCAGGCGCTTGTGGATGAGCTGGACGTGATGGCCAAGCAGAAGGCTGAGCAGGCCTGGCGCAAGATCATCGCGCGGATGCGCTACAACGTGGACGGCCTGAAGAACGGCGTGGACGTGACCACGACCCCTGAGGGGTTCAAGTTCACGCACCAGCAGTTCGTCAAGGCGGTGCAGGACAAGCCGGAACTGGCAAAGTTGTATGGGCTGATCCAGGCCAGCACGTTCGAGAACGCCAAGAACCTGCCGGCCGACTACATCCCGTCTCTGTTCGATAGCTACCCAAAGCAGCTGATCGACGCCTACCTGCGCGGCCTATTCGTCAACTTGACCTCGGGCAGTGTCTACCCCGACTTTGACCGCAAGCTGAACCACAGCTTCGAGTCGCTGCAGGAGGGCGAGCCTGTGATGCTCGGCATGGACTTCAACCGCCTGCACATGGCGGCTGTAGCTTACGTGTTGAGGGACGGCTGGCCGGTTGCAGTGGATGAGATCACGGACGGCCGGGACACGCCCTACATGGCGCGGCTGTTCAGGGAGCGATACCAAGACAAGGGCCACGCCGTCACGGTGTACCCCGATGCATCGGGTCAGAACAGCAGCAGCAAGAACGCCAGCGAGTCGGATCTGTCGATCCTGCGGGATCACAACCTGACCGTGCAGGTGAACGGCACGAACCCAGCGGTGGCCGACCGCATCAACGCCGTCAACGCCCTGATCCTGAACGGGGAGGGCGCCCGGCGCCTTAAGGTCAACACCCTGCGCTGCCCGAAGCTGACAGAGGCCCTGGAGCAGCAGGCCTATGACAAGAACGGGCTGCCGGACAAGTCAAGCGGCGTGGACCACGTGATCGATGCGGCGGGCTATCCCATCGCATACATGTGGCCCATCGTGAAGAAACAAGCAGCGGCGTTCACCTTCCGCATGTGAAAACAGGCCTGCCCCAGCAATGGAGGCGGGTTTCTCTATGGCATTGAACGTTCAAGACCGCGACCCGAAGATGTCAGCAATGGAGGCGGAGTGGCCCCTATTGACTGCGCTGCTGGGTGGCACCCGGACCATGCGTGCAGCGTCCACGACGTTCCTGCCGCGCCAACCGAAGGAAGACCTGGACGACTACAACTACCGCCTGGCGGTGGCCACTCTGTTCCCTGCCTTCGAGCGCACCTGCACGGTGATGGCTGGCAAGCCGTTCGCCAAGGAAGTGACGCTCTCCAAGGACACGCCCGACGTCATCCTCGACCTGTGCAACAACATCGATGGCGAAGGCCGCAGCCTGCATGCCTTCGCTTCCGACGTGTTCGACCATTCGGCCATCAAGTACGGCTTCGGCGGCATCCTGGTGGACTTCACCCGAACGCAAGGCAGGGCGAGGACGCGGGCTGAGGAAAAGGCCATCGGCGCGCGCCCTTACTGCGTGCACATCAAGGCTGAGCAGATCCTGGGCTGGATGGTGGGTGAAGTCGGCGGCAAGCCTGGGCTCACGATGCTGCGCATCGCCGAGACCAAGGAGGTGCCGGACGGGGACTATGGGACCAAGCTCCTGAAGCGGGTGCGGGTTCTCCGGCCCGGCTCCTTCGAGGTATGGGAGGAATCGGCGAACGGCAGCTATGCACTGGTCAGCGAGGAGTCTGGGGCGACAACCCTGAGCTTCATCCCGTTCGTGCCCGTCTACGGCCGGCGCGCTGCATTCATGCAGGGCATGCCTCCTTTGCTGAATCTGGCCTATCTGAACGTGAAGCACTGGCAGAACGAAAGCGACCAGGACGACTCTGCCCGTTTTGCCCGCAAGCGTCTGCTGGTGTTCTCGGGCATCAACAACAAGGATGAGATCGTCATGGCGGCTAGCCAGGCGGTCAACCTGCCAGCCGGTGGGAGCGCAGATGTGCTGCAGGGCTCGGCTGAGTCCGTGACTGTTGGGCGCTCCGAGCTGAACGCTCTTGAGGAGCAGATGATCCAAACGGGTGCCGAACTGCTGGTCGCACAGCCCGGCCAGCGCACTGCGACGGAGGCGTCCAACGATGCCGAGGCCAACAAGTCCGCGCTCCAGAGCATCGTGGAGAACTACGAGGACGCGCTGGATCTTGTGCTGGACTACATGGCCGCGTGGCTCGGCATCGACCGTACGGCCAAGGTGACGCTGTTCAAGGACTTCGCCGCCCAGAGCCTCACGGAGGCCGGCGCGCAGATGATCGTGAGCCTGTACCAGGCCGGGCTGCTGTCGAAGGAGACGGCAATCAAGGAGATGCAGCGGCGCGGCGTGCTCTCGCCTGATCTGGACGCTGAAGCGGAGTTCGACCGCATCGCAAGCGAGGGGCCGGCACTCGGAACCATCGGAGGTGACTGATGGCCTCGGTCAATGACCTGATTCTCTCGGAAGCCATCCGGCACATGGTCGCGCTGCAACGGTACGACAACGGAGTCGTGGCGCGCATCATCGCGCTTCTGAACCGCTCGGACCTGCGGCTGATGGCTGAACTGACCGCCAGGCTGGAAGGCCTGGACGCTGGCAGCTTCACCATGCAGCGGCTGGAGTCGCTGCTCACGTCCATCTGGTCGCTGAACAGCGAGGCCTACGCCCAGTTGGGCAGGGCCCTGACTGAAGAGCTGAAGCAGTTCGTTCCCTACGAGGTCAGCTACCAGGAGCAGATGCTCAAGACGCATTTGCCGGTGGGCGTGCACGTGGCGGCAGTCTCGGCAGAGCAGATCTACGCTGCGGCGCTGTCTCGGCCATTCCAGGGCTTGCTGCTGCAGGGCGTCTGGAGCGATCTGGACGCCGGCAAGCTCAAGCGCGTGAGGCAAGCCATCGCCCAGGGCTTTGTCGAGGGCAAGACCACCGACCAAATCATCCGAGAGCTGCGCGGCACGCGGGCCAAGGGCTACATCGACGGGTTGATCCAGAAGGATCGCCGGGACATTGAGGCGGTCGTGCGGACGGCGCTGGCTCACATGGCCGGAGTGGCGCAGGACAACGTGATGGAGGCCAATGCTGACCTGATCAAGGCTGCCATGTGGTCATCGACCCTCGATCTCCGCACGTCGCCGATGTGCCGCATCCGTGACCGGCTGCTGTACACGCCCGACACGCACAAGCCAATCGGCCACAAGGTGCCGTGGCTGAGCGGCCCGGGCCGGCTGCACTGGCGCTGCCGCTCTGGTCAGGTGCCAGTGCTCAAGAGCCACAAGGAGCTGGGCATCGATCTGCCGGACATCGAGGTCAACGGGCGCACACGGGCCAGCATGGACGGCCAGGTGCCGAAGGAGACGAGCTACGCCGACTGGCTGAAGAACCAATCCCTGGCGCGCCAGACCGATGTGCTCGGCGAGACCCGGGCCAGGCTGATGCGCGACGGCAAGCTGGGGATGGATGCGATGTACGACTCGAAGGGCCGCTATCTCACTCTCGATGAGCTGAGGCAGCGGGATGCAGAGGCTTTCAAGCGGGCCGGGCTGTAGTATTGCGCCGTGACCGACAAGCCGAAGCACCTCTCCCTCGTCCCGCCAGCCGAGCCAGACGCCAAGACCGCCCTGATAGAGCGCGTCAAGGCGCGGTATCGGCCGCCGGGCATGCTCCAGTGCCCCAAGTGTGGCGGCCGGGCTGTGATGACGGTGGTGAACGGCTCATGGATCGATGAAAAGGGCCGCTACCAGCGCGGCACGATGACCCATGATCGGGTCTGCTACACCTGCGACAAGCAGGGCATCTGGTCGCCCATGATGCCGCCCGAGTTCAAGGTGGCGAAAGAGCCCAAGCCCAGGCGAACGAAGCCCAGGCCCGTGAAATGACAACCAGCCCGCCGCCGTGCGGGCTTTCTTTTTCACCGCCCGCCCGGCGCAAGTCTGGCGGGCTTTTTCACGCCCGTCGAAAGCAGGAAGCAGAAGCGGGCTCGTCGGCAGTAAGCCATCAACTTCTGAGCAGAAAGCTCGTTCCACCACCATGAAACTGAAACTCGACTCCAACGGCGCGGTTGTTCTGCAAGACGGCGCTCCCGTGTACATCAAGGACGACGGCACTGAGATCGCCTTCGATGGCGCCAAGGCCTTCGCCAAGATCGGCGAGCTGACCGGCCAGAGCGCCGCATACCGCAAGCGCTTCGAGGATGCAGAAAGCAAACTCAAGGGCTTCGAGGGGATCGCTGACCCGGACGCTGCTCGCAAGGCGCTGGAAACCCTCCAGTCGCTGGACCAGAAGAAGCTGATCGACGCTGGCGAGGTGGAGAAGGTCAAGGCCGAGATCTCCAAGGCGTTCCAGGCTCAACTGGACGCCGCCAACGGCACCGCTTCGAAGCTGGAGCAGCAGTTGTACGCCGAGATGATCGGCGGAAGCTTCGCCCGCTCCAAGTTCGCTCTGGACAAGCTGGCGATCCCACCCGACCTGGTGCAGGCCTACTTCGGCAAGGCCTTCAGCATCGAAGAGGGCAAGGTCGTAGCCAAGGACGCGAACGGCAACAAGCTCTACAGCGCAGCCAGCCCGGGCGACCTGGCAGGTTTCGATGAGGCGCTGGAAATGCTGGTCAACCAGTACCCAGGCAAGGACCACATCCTGAAGGGCTCCGGCGCTTCTGGCTCTGGCGCGCAGGGCGGCCATGGTGGTGGCAAACAACAAGGCAACTTCGGCGGCAGCAAGGCCGAACGTGTTGCCGCAATGAAGCAACTCACATCTGGCGCGTAAGGCGCAGAAAGGCAAATCATGGCACTGTCCGACATGAAGGTATTCAACGAGTACCTGAAGCTGGCCACCATCGAAACCCTGGCCCAAGACGTGGCCAAGTTCAACGCTGCATCGGCCGGCTCCATCCAGCTGACGACGCAGAGCATCGACGGCGACTTCCTGCAGGAATCCTTCTGGGCCGGCATCCACAGCGCCCAGCGCCGCGTGGACCGCTACGCCTCCAACAGCGCGCAGTCCTCCACGCCGCTGGCACAGAAGCAGTACGACACCGTGAAGATCGCAGGCGGCTTCGGTCCCATCCTGTGGGAGCCGGGCCAACTGTCCTGGATTCAGAAGTCGCCCGAGGAAGCCCTGGAGGTGATCTCGCGAAACCTGTCCGAGGCCATCATGGCCGACCAGCTGAACACGGCCATCGCCGCGCTGGTGGCCGCCATCGCCAACCAGGCCGGCGCTACCAATGACGTGTCCGCCACGGCTGGCATCACCTACAGCGCGATCAACAGCGCGCACGCCAAGTTCGGCGACGCTTCGGCGCGCATCGTGGCCCAGGTGATGACGGGCGCGATGTACCACAAGCTGATCGGCCAGAACCTGGCCAACGCCGAGAAGCTGTTCACCTTCAGCGGCGTGACCATCGTGGACATCCTGGGCAAGGCCGTGATCGTCACGGATGCACCTTCGCTGTTCACGGCGGGCACTCCCGACAAGGTGAAGGTTCTGTCCCTGGTGAACGGTGCCGCAGTCGTCTCGGACGGCTCGGACCTCATCACCAACATCCAGACCACCAACGGCAAAAACCGCATCGAGACCACGATGCAGGCCGACTACACCTTCGGTCTGGGTCTGAAGGGCTACACCTGGGACACCGCCAACGGCGGTAAGAGCCCCACCGATGCTGAGCTGGCAACCGGCACGAACTGGGATCTGGTGGCCAACAGCGTCAAGGCCTCGGCCGGCGTTGTCACCATCGGCGACGCCGCCAAGTAATGGGAGGGGCTTCGGCCCCTCTCCTCTGGGAGAACCACATGCAAGACAAAAAGGTCTGGTACGAGCCGCATCCGGTGAAGCCGGAGCGCAAGGCCGAGCTGCGCAAGCGCGGCTTCCAAATCATCGATGCCATCTTCATGCCCGAGGGCTACGAGAACCCTGCCGACGATGGCGAGCCCGAGGGCGCCAAGAAGGCCACTGTGGCCGAGCTGCGCGCCGCCCTGGAAGCCAAGGGCGTCGAGGTGCCCGAGGGCGCCAAGAAGGCCGACCTGCAGGCCCTGCTGGACGCGGTGGCCTGACCATGGCGCTGATCGTTGCCCCGGCTGAGGGCTATGACAGCCTCGTGACCCTGGCCGAGGCGGTGGTCTACATGGCGAACTACGGCCATGTGTGGCCTGCCGACGAGTCGGCCCAGGAGATCGCACTCCGGCGCGCCACGCAGTACATCCTGAGCAACTACGCCCTTGACCCGCAGTACCTCGATCCCGTGGCCCAGAAGGTCAAGGACGCATGCTGCGAGGCCGCATGGCGCGCTGCGAAGGGTGAGCTGTTCCAGGACACCGACGGCCGGATCATGACCGAGCGGACCGTGGACGTGATCACCACCAAGTGGGCCGAGGGCCAGCAGGGTGGACAGATGCGGTTCGCGGTCATCGATGCGCTGCTGCGTGGGCTGACCACGGGCGGCGCGATGAACATCAAGCTGGTGAGGGGGTAGGGCATGTGGCTGGTCACACAAGGCGCTGCTGCGATCCACATCACGCCCATCGAGGATCTGCGGCCCCATGAGCACTCTGCGCAGTGCTGGTGCGCTCCGGCTGAAGACGGCCAAGAAGATGGCGTGTGGCTGCATCACAGCCTGGACGGCCGCGAGGCCTATGAAACTGGAGAGAGGCTTCCATCATGAGAACGCAACGCGGATACATCGACTTGGATGGCTTCTTTCAAGTCATGGCAGTCTTGGCAGTGCTGGGCGTCTTCGGCCTGTTCTCGCTGTTCTACTGGGCAATGCCGGCCGCGTGGGCGTGGCTCAAGCCCTGGCTGCACACGGTGACGGGCTGACCCATGGCCATCGACTACGCCGAGATCGCCGCTGGCGCGCTGGAGTCCATCGCCGAGGCCGGCCAGCCCGTCACGCTGCACCGCAAGGCTGCGCCGTCCGGGCCGTTCGTGCCTGGTCAGCCGGTCACGCCCACTGTGCTCGACTACCCCGGCACCGGCGCGCTGTTCGGCTACAAGCAGCGCGACATCGACGGCGCGCTCATCAAGCACGGCGACCAACGCTTGCTCCTGGCCCCGCAGATCGAGGTTGCCCCGAAGACGGGCGACACCGTGACCGTGGGGGACAAGGTCTACAACGTGGTTGACGTCGGGATCGTTGCGCCGGCCGGCGTTGCGGTGCTCTACAAGCTGCAGTTGCGAGGTGTGTGATGGGCTTCGCTGACGATCTGCAGCGCGTGTGCCTGGTGCAAATCGAACGCTCCCGGGAGATTGTTCGCAGAACGTTGCTTGAGATCCTCAGCGACTGCGTGGATGGCTCCCCTGTCGGGAACCCGGATCTGTGGAAGGCGAATCAAGGCGTCATATCTTCAAGAGAGGCATACCGCGAGGAGGCTTTCACGTACAACGCGGCGAATCCTGGCAAGCGGCGCAAGGGCACGAGCAGGCAGGTGGTGAACAAGAAATTCCCTCTGGCTGTCGGCAAGGGCTACACAGGCGGGCGCTTCAAAAACAACTGGCAGGTTGGGATCGGGTTCATCAACGCAGCCGTTGAGGAGACTCCAGACGCAAGCGGGTCCGGCTCTCTGAAGCGTGCCGCTACGGTGTTCGACGGATTGAAGCTCGGGATGGTGATCTACGTCTCAAACAACCTTCCATACGCGAAGCGCCTTGAATATGGCTGGTCCAAGCAGGCTCCAAACGGAATGGTGCGGTTGTCGCTTCAGAACACTGGGCAGGCACTGAAGAAGACGGCAGATGCAGTGAGGGGTGAAGCATGAGCATTGTGGCAATCGAATCAGCCCTTGAGGAGCGCCTGATGACCCTGGCCTCGCCGCCGCCCATCGCCTGGGAGGACGTGGCCTTTGAGCCGACGACCGGCCAGGGCTACCTGCGCGTGCATCACCTGCACAACACGCCGAGGGACTTCACCCTGGTTGGTGATGCAGCTGAGCGCCTCGGCATCTTCCAGGTGGATGTGGTGTGGCCCGCAGGCCAGGGCAAGGTAGAGGCGAAGCAGATGGCCGAGCAAGTGGCCGCACTTTTCGCCCCAGTCCAGAGCCTGGATGCCGGCAACCACCGCATTGATCTCACGCGAACGCCGTCCATCGCTGGCGGCATTCCCGACGAAGGCTGGTACACGGTGCCGGTCTCCGTCAACTGGCGAGCTTTCCCCGCCTGACCAGCTAAATCTGAAAAGTTGAGCTACCTCCGGGTGGCTTTTTTTGTGCCCGCGAGGGCGTACACATGCCCGCGACTGCGGGCTTTTTCATTGAAAGGCCCACCATGGCATACACCGTACCGGACGGCAGCAAGCTGTTCATCTCCACCGTCTATGGCACGGCTATCGCCGTCACGGCGGTGACCAACGCCAGCCCCGCAGTTGCGAGTGCAGCAGCGCACGGCCTGCCCAACGGCAAGGAGTTCATCTTCACGTCCGGCTGGGATGACGCCAACAACCGCGTCTTCCGTGTCGCCAACACTGCGGCCGGCACCTTCGCCATCGACGGCCTGGACACGCTCAACGAGAACCGCTTCACGCCGGGTGGCGGCATCGGTTCGGTGCTGCCCATCACCACCTGGCAGGAAATCCAGCAGGTGCTGAACCCCTCGACTTCGGGCGGCGATGCGCAGTTCGCCGAAGTGGCTCCCCTGGCCAGCATGAACACCTTCCAGATCCCCACGGGCTTCAGTGCCACCAGCATCACCATCCCCATCGGCGATGACCCCAGCCTGCCGGGTTACAAGGCGGTCAAGAAGGCCTCCGAGGACCGCCTGCTGGTCGCGCTGAAGGTGCTCAAGCCCAACGGCAATGTGAACTACTTCTACGGCTACATCGCGCTGAACGAGATTCCCTCGCTCACCAAGGGCCAGGTGGACACCGTGACCGCCGCCATGGCCCCGCAGGGCCGCACCACCCGCTACGCCGTCTGATCGGCCCCAGTTGCACCGGCCCGGCTGTTTCGTCTCTCAGCAGAGGCGGGCAGTCGGGCGCGGGCATTTCTCCTCCATCTGCTGAAAGACCATCACCATGACCGCTTCTGCAAAGAAGGCCGACAAGGCCGCTCCGTTCATCCTGGGCAAGCGCCCCGAGACCATCTCCGGCACGATCGAATTCCCCCTGCCGGACGGCACCAGCGCGAAGCTGGAGTGCAAGTTCAAGTACCGCACCCGCAAGGAATTCGGCGCCCTGTGGGACGAAATCGCGGGCGCCACACTGGCCCTGGCCACTGCCCAGCAGGAGGGCACCGTCAAGAAGGAGGGCGACGAAGTCAAGTTCAGCTTTGCCGGCATGTTTGAGCGTGGCGATGCCGTGAACGCCGACAACGTGCTCAAGTACTTGGCCGCCTGGAACGAGGACTTCCCCGCCCTGAGCAAGGACACGCTGATCGAGCTGTTCGACCAAGCGCCGGCCGCGCCCGCAGCCCTGTGGGATGGATACCGCTCGCTCTGCACCACGGGCCGCGTGGGAAACTGAGGGCCATAGCTGCTGCCATCTACCGCAAGCCGCCGACAGCCGAGCAACTCGGCTTTTGGGGCATGACATACCGGGACTGGGAGGCAGAGCAGCAGCCTGTGGAGATATGGCCCGAGAACTTCCCGGCCTACAAGCTGTGGTGCAAGGTCGGCAGCCAGTGGCGCTACACCATGAGCGGCCCGGCCTCGCTCGACTACATCCCGCTGCAACACGAACTGGACCGCATGGGGCTCAGCGAAGAGGACTATGACGCGCTGTTCAGCGACATCCGCGTGATGGAGTCCGAGGCCTTGGCCGCAATGCGCGAAGAGTAAAGCCGCCCGAGGGCGGCCTTTGAATTTCCGGAGGAACTATGGACCCCCATGAAAACGCCCCGACAGCCAATGCCCGTGCGGCAGCAGAGTCGGCCAAGCACGCTGCCACCGCCGCGGGCTTGGCTGAAATCGACGCCAAGAAGGCTGCCGCGTGCGATCTTGTCGCGAAGATCCATGAAGGCGAGGCCATCGTGCCCAAGGCGTTCAATCCCTGGGATGGTGGGCAAGCTTCTGGTGAACGCCTGGAATCCAGAGTCTCCCAAGCAATGGAGGAAATCAGGGGCTGGAGCGCTGCAGCGTTTAGAAGCGCGGCACTCCAGCCCGAAAGTGATGAGGCGGGTCGTCGGTTCATCGAGCACGGTGCGATGTGCTACGCCAACTGCTTCCTCAGGATCCAGAGAGCCCTAGGCGCCGCTTTAACTCCTCCTTGAGTAGCTCCGTCATGATGGCAATAGATACGCCTCCTGTGGTTGTGGCGACCTTGCTTTTGACAGTTGACCAGACGGTCTTGCTGCGCGCAGAGTCGATGAAGTCGTGTCCACGAGAGGTCAGAGAGATCGGAATCGCTTGAGGAATGGTCTCCTCAAATGGAGTCGATTTTGCTGCCTCTATCAGGCCTGCGTCCGCAAGCAGGTAGCAGTGATAGCCGATCTCCCTCTCCGACTTTTCTGGAATTTTTGGGAAGTCTGCTTCGTGCTCCTCCATCCAGAACAGGATGTCTCTGATCAAGTCCATGTCTCGCTTCATGGGTTTCGCCCTCCTGGCGATGGTTGTGTGGAAGCTCCCATCGTAGGCCAGGAGGGCAACCGGGCCCGGGGCGTCGGTCTGGCCGACGGCCTCGCGTTTCCCGAGGTCATGGCCTGGGTATGGTGATTTCCACCATGCCTTCGCTGAAGGTGTTCTCGTTTCAAGAACCCCCAGCCCAGGCGCGAAAAAGCCCGCTGGGCGGGCCTTGAATCCATAGGGCTACGAGCGACGGGCGTCTGAGAACACGTTTTCCATCGCTTTCATTTCTTCAAGAACCAGTCGGATTTGCGCGCGGACCTCCTCCTTTGCCGCGTCAAGAGACTGGCCGGCGCGCTCTTGGAATGACTGCTCCAGGCGAGCAACTACTTCGGCGTTCATAGAGCGACCGCTGGCATCGGCTGACTCTCTGATCTTGTCTGCCAGCTCTACCGGCAAGCGAAACTGGCTTCTGAAAATTTCTTGCATGGCACTATGTTGACACTACGCCGTGTCGTTTGTATAGTGACATCGTGTCACTAGAGAAAGGTTGCAGCATGGACACCCCGATCGGAAAGATCGCCCCGCTTGGCCTCCGCCTTCCTCCCGAACTGAAGGAGTGGGTTGCGGAGCAGGCCAAGAAGGAGCGCCGTAGCGTCAACAGCTGGCTAACGCTGCTGATTGAGAAAAAGAAGGAGGCCGAGCATGCGGATGCGGCCTGAAAAAGGAAACGCCCCTGGATGTAGGAGTCCAGAGGCGTCGAGTGAAGAAGCCAGTCAAGCAATGAAAGGAATCAACGTGGCAAATTCTACAGCACTGACTATCGGCGGTACAGCGGTGCGTCAAGTTGGCGACCTGTACTCCCTCAACGATCTGCACAAGGAGAGCGGCGGCCAGTCGAAGCACCAGCCCCATGAGTTTCTGCGGATCGAACAAACGAAGGCTCTTGTTGCCGAACTTTCCAATTCCGGTGATTCCCGGAATTACCTGGAAACCAAGCGTGGCAAGTACGGCGGCACCTACGCCTGCAAGGAGCTGGTCATCGCCTACGCGGCCTGGATCAGCGCAAAGTTCCACCTGAAGGTGATCCGTGTGTTCCTGGCGGTCACAACGCCGAAGGCCGCAGAGTCCGCAGGCCCTATCTCGCTGACGGACAGCCCAGAGAAGGCCAAGGTCGGCAAGCTGTTGGCGACGGCCCGCAAACGCGCCGCGCAGCACTTGGCCCGGCTGGACAAGGAGATCGCCACCTGGGAACTGGTTGACGAGCACAAAGCGCCGGCCATCCCGGCATCCCAGATTGAGGAGATCAGCACACGCCTGGATCGTGTGGGCAAGCTGTTCCACCCCTTCAGCGACCAGTTCGCCGACCTGCTGGCGATCAAGCGCGCGCTGCGCGGACAAGATCCGCGAGCAGGCTTCAAAAATGAAGGTTGGATGGAGATCCTGCCCACCCAGCAACTCAGCGCACAAGGAGCCGCAGCATGAGCAACATCACGCCATTCAAATTTCAGGACCACGAAATCACTGTGCTGACGAATGACAGTGGAGAGCCCTGGTTCATTGCAAAAGAAGTGTCGGGCGTTCTCGGCTACTCCGAAGCCAGCGCCATGACGCGGACTCTTGACGACGATGAGAAGGGTCTGCAGGTTTTGCAGACCCAAGGCGGAACCCAGCGCGTGATCGTGATCAACGAATCGGGCCTGTATTCCGCAATTCTCAAGAGCGAGCGCCAGGAGGCCAAGCGGTTCAAGAAGTGGGTGACCAGCGAGGTTTTGCCATCGATCCGGCGCACTGGCAGCTACACCGGTCCGGCAGCCCAGCAGATGGCCGCGCCCCTGCGCGATCAGGTGGACGCCGGCATCCTCTTGCTGCGCGCTGCGGCCGAAGACCTGAAGTTCGCCCCGTCCGCCGTTCTCGGCGGCTATCAGAAGCTGGAGAGCCACGTCGGCGTGGCCGGCCTTCTGCCCGCCTATGCGGTTGACGCGCCGGCCTCTGCTGCCGCCGGCACCAGCGAACCCACCAAGTCCCTGGCGGAACTGCTGAAGGAGTTCGGTGTGGGAATCAGCGCCCAGGCCTTCAACAAGCTGCTGATGCAGCGCGGGATGCTGAAGGAGCAGGAGCGCCAGTCCTCCCGTGGCGCGGGTGTGAAGAAGTTCAAGGTCTGCACGGCGCTGGAGTTCGGGAAGAACCTGACCAGCCCGAGCAATCCGCGCGAGACGCAGCCGCACTGGTACGTGAGCAAGTTCGCTGAACTGCTGGATCTGGTGATGCCTCCAAAGGCCCGATCCGCCTGATCACTATCCAGTTACTCAGAATGCAGAGCAGGTGATGCGCTACCATCCCCTTCAAGTCATCACTTGGAGGGGATATGGCGCTCATTGCCTGCACAGAATGCAATAAACAGATCAGCGACAAGGCTGCGTCCTGCCCAAGTTGCGGCGCGCCAGTAAGTGCGCGCGAGCCGATCGTTAATCGGTGGGCGGAAGAGCCGAAGAAGGAAAAGTCCAGCGTCTGGAAGTGGGTGCTGGGTGTTCCTGTTGGCGGTTTCATCCTCATGATGATTGTTGGCTCATGTGCGGGGAACTCCCCTGAAGGCAAGGAGCGGCAATCCTCTCGCGACGCGATCAGCTTTTGCTGGGAGCAGCAATCGAAGAAGTCGCTTGACCCTAGCGCAGCAAGGTTTGCGGCGAGTGCTTGTGAAAAGATGGAAAGTGATTACCGCGCCCGATGGGGTCGTAATCCATAGATTTGCTTTTGAATGACGAGACCCGCTTCGGCGGGTTTTTTTATGGGCTCGCCAGTAGGCGGGCCTTTTTTATTGGCGAGGCCGTATGAGCGAAGAAATAGGCGCGATCCACTTCAAGGCCGATACCACTGATCTTGAGCGCGCCCAGAAGCAGCTTGAGAAGCTCGGCCAGTCTGGGCCTGGTGTTGAGGCTGCGGCAAAGAAAATCGGGGAGAGCATTGGCTCCATAGGCAATGGAGGTCAGCAGGCTGCGCAGAAGGTCGATGGCGCTTCGCGATCCATCATCGACAGCATCAAGAAGACCACTGCGGCAAGCGAGGCGGGCGAAAAATCTGTTGGCAAGTTCTATGAGGTGCTTGGCAAGCCCGCCAACATTGGTGGAGATGTTTTATCCCCCTACCTTGATCAGCTGAAGAAGGCGGATACCGCGCAAAACGCGGCGGTGCAAAGTCTGGGCAAGATCGGAATGTCCGCCAAGGCGACGGAAGCCGCCCTGCGCGGTGTTCCCGCCCAGTTCACGGACATCGTGGTGTCCCTGCAAGGCGGCATGAATCCCATGACCGTCTTCCTGCAGCAGGGAGGGCAGCTGAAGGACATGTTCGGCGGCGCAGGGGCGGCTGCAAAGGCGCTCGCAGGGTATGTGTGGGGGCTGGTGAACCCGCTCACAGTGGCCGCTGCCGGCGCAGCTGCACTGGGCGTTGCGTACTATCAAGGCTCAAAGGAGAGCGACGCATTTGTCCGGTCCATTGTGCTGACCGGGAATGCGTCTGGTGTCACTTCCAGTCAGCTGCGCGACTACGCCAGGCAGATCGATGCCGTGGTGGGAACTCAAGCACAGGCTGCGTCCGGCTTAGCTGATTTTGTCGCGGCCGGCGTGCGCGGTGGCGAAGAGCTGCGCCGCTACACGCAGACAGCCATTGAATGGGAGAAGCTCACGGGCCAGGCTGTCAGCAAGACGGCTGACCAGTTCGCCAGCCTGCAAAAGGATCCGTTGGCCGCCGTCATCAAGCTCAACGAGGGGACAAACTTCCTGACGGTATCCGTGTACGAGCAGATCAAGGCCCTAGATGACCAGGGCCGCAAGGCTGACGCATCCAAGGTAGCCATGGAGGCGCTGGACGGCGCCATGCGTGAGCGCGGCGCGTCAATCAGGGAGTCCCTCGGGTACATCGAAAGAGGATGGGCGGCTATCAAAGGCAAGGCTGCTGAAGCGTGGGACGCAATGCTCAATGTGGGGCGTGCTGCAACGCTCAACGACCAAATCAATGCAGCACAGGCAGAGCTGGAGCGGAAGCTGACGGAGCCGCTTGCTGTCGATAACGCTGCCATGCGTGCATCGCGCGAAAAAGGCATTGAAATTCTGCGCAAGGAGATTTGGGCTCTCTACGAAAAAGCTGATGCCGAAAAAATCGCAGCCATGCAGCAGCAGGAGTCTTCCCGTGTAATGGCTGCGCGTCTTGCCTTCGACAAGGACTACGCCAAAGCCCTTGAAAATGAAGCAACTCTCCAGGAAAAGTTGGCCAAGATCCGACGTGAAGGGGAAGACGCTGGTAAATCGGAAGCTGAGATAAAGCGTGTTCTGGCCTACGAGACAGAGCAGTACAACAAAGCCAACAAGGGCAGTGCTGCTGCTGCGCGCGAGGCCAAAAAGGAGCTGTCCGATCAAGCCAAGGTCTATGCAGAACTGGCCGGATTTAGCAGCACTTATTACGAAGAGCTGGCGCGTGGTCAGAAAGAATTCGAGAAGGGAAACATCACCCAGGCTCAGTACGTCAAGTACGTCGAAGACCTGATCAAGAAGCAGCCTTTCGCCATCGCCCTGGCCAAGGAAGAGGAGAAGTCCCGCCGCGACCTGCAGAAGGCCATCGAGGACGACATCAAGCAGGCCGACCGCCTGGCCGACAAGCGTCAAGCTGCGATCAAGTCTGCAGAGGATGCCGTGCGCAAGGCGCGCCAGGAAGAGGAGGCGCATGCCCTTGCTGCTGCTGCCAACATCACGCTGGCCGAGGCCGTGGAGCGCCTGACCATCGCGCGTCTGGAAGACCAGCTGCAGATGGCCCGCATGGGCACGGAGTCGCAGGCCACCATTGATGCCCTGGAGCGGGAGCTTGCCGCGCGCAAGGAACTGCTGGGCGTGCTGCAGCAGAAGGGCTTCCGCGAGGGAAACAAGAAGGCGGCGGACGAGGCGGCGAAGGACTGGGACAAGACCGCCCAGACCATCAGCCGGACCTTGAGCGACTACATCATGGCCGGCGGCAAGGACGCCGCCCAGTACCTCAAGCGACTGTTTGCCACGTTGGTGCTTGAGCCTGTCGTCCAGGCAGTCATGGGCGGCATCTTCGGAGGTGGTGGGGCAGGCGCGGCTGCCAGCGGCGTTGTTGGCAGCGCTGGCTCGGGGTTGGTCAGCAATCTGCTGTTCGGCGGCATGTCGCTTACCACGGTTGGCAGTTCCATTGGCGCCGGCATCATGGCTACGCTGACGGGCTCCACTCTGGGCGGCGCGGGCGCGGCGGGCATCTTGGCCGGTGGCTCGTCGGCCCTCGGCATGTTTGGTGGGGCGCTTCCGTACCTGGGTGCAGGACTGGCGCTGTTCAAGATCCTGAAGGGTGATTGGTTTGGTTCGCGCGGCCCGAACCACTCGGGCGGCGTCGCATCCACGGCGACCACCGACCGCGACCTTGCCGTGAAGCAAGTGCTTGGCACAGATGCTTGGGGCAACACCCTCGGCGACTTCACCACGCGCAAGAACGAGGCGCTCGACAAGCAGCTGCAAAAGACCGTCAACGGCATGCTTGAGATGTACAAGGCCCTGGCCAAGATCGGCGGGGGTGGCGCGCGAGAGATCGACATCGCGGCCGGGTTTTCGACGAACCCCAAGTATGCGGATGAAGGCGTGTATGGCTACTTCCAGATCCTGGACAAAGTCACGGGCGAAGTGCTGAAGAAGTACAAAAACCGGGACATGGACAGGGACCCGGAGAAGGCTTGGGCGCAGTTTGTGGCCGACATGGGCGGGGAGCTTGTCAACGAGATCAAGAAGGGCGACATCCCTGGCTGGATGCGTGAAGAGCTGGACGCGCTGGGCGAGGACGTGACGGTCGAGGGACTCAACGCTGCGATCCAGAAGATCGCGGTGATCGATGCTGCCTTCAAGGGCTGGGCTGACACGATGACCAGCTTTGCCGGGCTCACGGCCAAGGCCCAGACCGAGCTGCTCAAGTTCTCGGGCGGCATCGAAGCGCTGGCCGGCAACGTGAACGCCTTCTACGCAGGGTTTTATAGCGAACAGGAAAGGGCCGAGATCTTGCAACGCCAAGTCCGCGACCAGCTCAAAAAGCTGGGAGTCGTGGACATCGACCCCGCTGGCGGCGAAGAGGCAAAGAAGAAATTCCGCGCCCTCATCGAGCAGGCGCTGGCCTCTGGAAACACGGAGCTTGCGGCAAAGCTGCTGGCCCTGGCGCAGCTGTTCGGCATCGCTGCCGACTCGGCCCAGAAGTCGGCGGAGGCAGCGGCCGATGCGGCCAAGTCGGCAGCAGACGAAGCAGCGCGCGCACTGGAGGAGGCCAAGCAGAAGGCCAAGGACGCCGCGCTGGCGAACTTTGAAGCGGCGGTGCAGCGCGAGCAGGAGTACTGGCAGCGGATCGTGACGGACTCGCAGGCAGCAGTGCAGGCGATATCCAGCATCCTGACGCCGCTGAAGCAGAACGCGAAGGAGCTTTTTGGCTCCATCGATGCTGCTCAGCAGATGCAGGCCGCTGCGGGCATGGTCTACATCGAGCAGGCCCTGGCGGGCGTGCGCGGCGGCGCCAAGCTGTCCAGCTACGACGGGCTCACAGACGCAATCACCGCGGCGCGCGGCGGCATCACATCGGGCCGCTACGCATCGCAGTTCGAGCGCGACCGCGACGCTCTGGTGCTGGCCAACCAGCTCAGCCAGATCGCTGGCTACGGGGATGCTCAACTCTCCACAGAGGAGCGGCAGCTCAAGAACTCGCAAGAGCAGCTTGAGGGCCTCAACAAGACGCTGAGCTACTGGCGCGACCTGTTGGACGGCAGCAAGGCGCAGATCGACGCCACGCTGAGCGTTGAGAAGGCCATCGAAGCGCTGAGGGCGCTGATGTTCCCGGACACAGCGGGCGGCACGGGCGGCTCCAAGACGCCTGTGCCAGGTGGCAACGGGCGGCCTGGCTGGGGGCAGGGAGGCGCTGGCAGCGGCACGACATCGAAGTACGGCAGCGTCAACAACGTGGGCGGAATCACCTGGCGTGACCCAATCACTGACCCGGACCGTATCTCGCATCTCGATGACATCAACGCGATCAAGAGCAAGTACGACGGCACGGGCGACGTTGCTGGCCTGTGGGCCGAGGCATCGGCCGCCGGCGCAACTGCCAAGGATCTCGCAGACATCTACGGGTTCTACGAGCGCGACGTGCTTGCAGCTCTGCGTGCGGCTGGTGTGCCTGGCTTCGACGTTGGGACCAACCGTGTGCCGCAGGACATGCTGGCCATCGTCCACAAGAACGAGGCCATCGTGCCGGCTGCCTTCAACCCATGGGCGGGCGGTACTGGCATGGGTAGCGGCAACGACAACGCCCGGCTTGAGGCATTGATGGCGCAGCTGATTGATGAGAACCGCACTCAGGCGGGCCAGATCGTCCGGCTCCAGGGGGTGGTGGCGAAGCTGCTGCAGCGATGGGATGGCGACGGTATGCCGCAGCCACGCAAAGAAGGAGAGGGGGTAACAGCATGAGCATTTCATCGCTCATCGTCGTGGCGCCAATCACTGTGACACCGGCCATGCTGGTGTCCAGTGATGTGCCAGAAACGGACTATCCGGAGTGGGCTGCAGGAACCACCTATTCGACAGGCAATCGCGTGATCGTGGTGGCACAGCACAAGGTCTATGAAAGCGCGGCAGACAGCAACACCGGGAACAACCCGGTCACGCCGTCCGCCACGCCGAAATGGAAGGAGGTGGGCCCGACGAACCGCTGGAAGCCATTCGACAAGTCCATCAGCAGCCAAGTCAAACAGGCCAACAACATCAGCTACCGGATCAAGCCCGGCCAAGCGATCACGTCGCTCGGTCTGCTCAATGTCACGGGCGCCACGAGCATCCGCGTACGGCTGATTGATCCGACGTTCGGCACCGTCTATGACAAGACAACGGCGATGTCTCCAGTCCCGGTTGCTGTTGGCTGGTGGGAGTGGTTTTTCGGGGAGCGACGCACTCCGACGCAAGCTCTCTTGCAAGACCTTCCCAGCTTCCCGGCGGCCGACGTTCTGGTCGATGTCACTGGCACGGCTGACCTGGCCATCGGCGTGATCCTGATGGGGCAGCGCCGCACGTTCTCGCTCGGCGTCAAGTCGGGCGCGCGTGTGAGCTTCCAGGACTACTCGATCAAGGATCGCAACGAGTTCGGCGACGTCATCCTGCTGGAGCGAGGGTTCGCCAGGCGTGCCGCGTTCCAGATGCTCCTTGCCTCCAAGGAGGTCGATGCGTTCAACGACTTCCTGATCTCGGTGCGGGCCACACCGTGTCTCTGGATCGGCTCCGGTCGGTTCGAGGCAACGGTGGTCTACGGGTTCTGCAAGAACTACGAAATTCTTCTTTCTTACTACGACTATGCAGACTCCGAGCTGGAGCTGGAAGGACTGACATGACAGACATCGTTACGCCAACCCCGATTGATGCGCTGCCGCCGGCGCCTTCTCCGGGCGATACGGCGGCTGAGTTCAACGCCAAGAGCTTCCCGTTTGTCGCAGCGGAGGTGCTCATGGTGCCGCAGATCAACACTGCGGCGACCCAAACCAACCAAAACGCGGTCGCTGCCGACGAGCGGGCAGTGGCCGCCGATGCGTCCAAAAGCGCAGCGCAGGCGGCGGCGGCCACGGCGACCACCAAGGCAGGAGAAGCAGTCGGCAGCGCAACAGCAGCGGCTGGGAGCGCCACGGCCGCTTCCACGTCGGCAGGCAACGCTGCAGGCTCGGCCACCGCCGCCTCAGGATCCGCATCGGCAGCAGCAGGAAGCGCCACGGCCGCCTCCGGCTCGGCGACGGCTGCCAACACGGCGAAGACAGGCGCCGAGGCCGCCCGCGATGCGGCTGAAGACTTCCGCGACCAGGCCGAGGTCTTCGCGACCCAGCAGCTCAAGGGCAGCAGCACAACGAGCGTGACTCCTGGTGCCGGCGCCAAAAGCTTCACGATCGAAGCATCGCGCTCGTTCGTGACCGGCATGTACGTCGTGGCCACGTCCACCAGCGACCCTGCGACCCAGATGAGCGGCCCTGTGCAGAGCTACGACCCTGCTACGGGCGCGCTGGTCATCGCTGTGGACACATTCAGCGGCGCTTCGGCGAAGTCCGATTGGGTCATCGGCGTGGCCGCCAAGGGCTCCAGCGGCATGGCGCAGCAGGTCATCACGGGCAACACGACCGCCGTGCCCGGGGTGATCTATGTGATCGCGGCTGCAAACGTGACGCTTACGCTGCCGACGACCGGCCTCAGCAGCGACAGCAAGATCGGGATCCGGCTTGCAGCCGCTGTATCGCGCAACCAGGTCATTGACTTTCTGACGGTCAATTTCCGTGGCCAGACGCCTGGCCAACGATTCATCGACAAGAAGGGCTTCGGCCTGGACATCAAGTACAACGCAACACGAGGAGAGTGGGTATGAGCGCGACACCAATTTCGGAGCTGTTCGGAGGGGGCGGGGGGAGTGGCGCGCTGATGCAGGAGATTGCCCCGGCATCGGTGACATACACCTGCCCCGTGGATGGCTGGTATCTGCTGACGGCAATCGGCGGCGGTGCCGCTGGGCTCAATACCGGGCGCGGCGGCGGCGCAGGCGGCCTGGCGCAAAAGCGTGTGTTTTTGACTGCCGGGCTGACGCTCGCAATTTCGATTGGCGCCGGCGGGGCGAGCAATGGGGCTGCAGGCGGCGCGACAACTGTCACGGGCACGGGCGTTGCGTTGACTGCGAACGGCGGGACGACAACCGGCGGCGGAACGGCCACAGGTGGGGACCGAAACATCACGGGTGGCGCGTCGGGCAACGCTACGGGCACTGGCGGTGGGGCTGTCGGCGTCTACGGCGTCGGGTATGGGTCCCTGGCCTCCGGTGGCTCGGCTGGTGCTGGCACGGGCGGGCCGAATACATCTGGCACCTTTGGCGGGCCATCGCTACCGGGGATCTTGTCTGGCGCGGGGTACGCAGGTGGCCGAGTGTTGCTCCCAGTTGGTATTCCCGCTGCGACGGCGAGCGGCCAAAGTGGCCCCGGGGCTGGTGCTGCAGCAAATCGCTTTGCAGGTGAGTTCGCCGGCGGCGGTGGAAATTCGACGGGTGGGAGTGCCGCAGGCGCGGGCGGCCCATTCGGTGGAGGTGGTGGTGGCGCAAATGCCGGCACGGGCGGTGCCGGGGGCGCGGGCGTCGTGATCATCGAGTATTCGCTGGGGTGAGCCATGCAACGCATCGAAATACTCAACGCCGACGGCACAGTCGCAAACACGATCATCGCAACGCCCGAGGTTGCGCAGCAACTGCATCCAGGCGCCTGGCGCGTGGCGGCCGAGCAGTACGAGCCCACGCCCTCGGTGGCGCACATCTCGTGCACGCGCCGCCAGGGCCGGCTCGCACTGCTGATGCTGGGCCTGCTCGAAGCCGCTGAGGCAGCCATTGCCGCAATGCCTGATGGCGCCGACAAGCGGGCTGCTCAGATCGAGTACGAGGCGGACACCTGGGAGCGGCACAACCCGTTTCTGTCCGCTCTTTGGGCGCAGCTCGGCGGCACACCGGGATCGCTCGATGCTGCGTTCGCGCTAGCTGTGACGCTCTGACCCCGACACCACTCCACCCCAACCCGCTCAGGCGGGTTTTTTCATGCCCGAACGGAATGCCTGATGCGCATATTCATCACCCTCCTCATCAGCCTGCAACTGGTGGTGCCTATCGCCGTATGGGCGCAATCGACGGTCAAAACGCCCCTGAGCTACACGCTGCAGGAATACGGGATCGTGCTTGGCACGGCCTTGCTCGGCGGCCTCGCATCCTGGTGGATGAAGGTCCGCCGCGGCGAGATCCTGGCCTGGAACCTTTCTTCGCTGATCGGCGAGCTGTGCGTGAGCGCGTTCGCCGGCCTAGTGGCGTTCTGGCTCTGCGAGTACTTCACTCTCAACCCGCTGCTGACCTCGGCGATTGTCGGCATGAGCGGCCACGCCGGGGCCAAGGGCCTGATCTGGGTTGAGTCCGCTGGCCAGAAGGTGCTGGAGCGGAAGTTGGGCATCGACAAGCAAAAGGAAGACCAATGACTCTCGACACGATCATCAAGACCGCGATCAACCCGGCCCTGGCGCTGCTGCCGGCCGCCATGGACACGCCCGAGGCCCGCGTGATGCTGCTGGCCATCGGCCTGCAGGAATCCCGGTTCACCTACCGCTATCAGCTGGTGCAGGGCCGGCCCGGCGTCAAGGGCCCGGCCCGGGGCTTCTGGCAGTTCGAGCTCGGCTCGCGTGCAAGCCGGGGCGGGGTCTGGGGCGTTTTCCTGCACCCATCCACCAACCGCCTGCTGCGCGCCATCGCTGAGCAGCGCGGGTGCTTGCCCGTCCCGACGAGTATCTGGGAGGCCATCGAGCAAGATGACGTGCTGGCCGCCGCGCTGGCCCGGCTGCTGCTGTTCACGGATGCCCGCCGGCTGCCGGCTGTGGGCGACGTGCAGGGCGCCTGGGATCTGTACGCGCTGCGCACCTGGCGGCCCGGCAAGCCACACCGGCAGACCTGGGATGCATTCCATGCCCAGGCGCGTGCCGCTGTGACGGGGGCGGCCACGTGATCTCCGCGCTATACACCCACCTAGCCGCCGCCGGCGCAGCCCTGGCCATCGGGGCCTCTGGCGCCTGGTGGACCCAGGGCCAGCGCTACGGCCTGCAACTGGAGCAGCTGCGCCACCAGCAGACCACGGCCGAACTCAAAGCCACCCACCAGGCCGTCACGGACATGGCCGGATTTCAGAAAGGACTGACCGATGCACTCACAACCTTCCAGGCCACGGGCCAGCGCAACCAGGCCGCGCAGCAGGATCTCGACCGCAGTCTGCGCGAGCTGCGCTCTGCTACTGCAGGCATGCGGGGCGACTTTGCCGGCCTCCCCGAGCGCATCGCTGGAGCTGCCCAGCCCGCCCTCGCTCAGTACGCCTCAACCTGCACAGCCGTACTCCAAGAGCTGGCAGATCGAGGTGAACGCATGGCAGAGCGCGGTGCAGACATCGCGAGAGCGGCTGATGGCCACGCCGCTGACTCCGCGCTGATGCGGGATGCGTGGCCCAAGATGTCACGATGAGTACAGTAAGAACGCAAAAAAGCCCCTCGGCGCCTTGATGGCTGCCGAGGGGCTTTTTTGCGTTCGAGTCTGGGTGGCAGAGTGGCCAGCCGATGCGGGCGCCTGATCGAAATCAGGTAAGCTCGCGCGCGCTGCAGAAACCAAAAGAGGAAATTGAGTTCCCCCAATTTCCTCCCACAATCCTCGCGGAACCCGCATGGATGCTATGTTTTTGGTGCCGGAGAAAGGAATCGAACCCTCGACCTTCTCATTACGAATGAGCTGCTCTACCAACTGAGCTACACCGGCGACAGACAAAAATTATAACGGCAAATTTATGCCTCGGAATGGTACTGCGTCACTTTTTCGACTTCGTTCTTGGAGCCGAGGATGACGCTCACACGTTCGTGCAGCTGGGTGGGCTGGATATCGAGGATGCGCTGCTTGCCGTTGGTGGCGGCGCCGCCGGCCTGTTCGACCAGCCAGGCCATGGGGTTGGCTTCGTACATCAGGCGCAACTTGCCGGGCTTGTTGGGCTCGCGGCGGTCCCAGGGGTACATGAAGATGCCGCCGCGGGTCATGATGCGGTGCACGTCGGCCACCATGGACGCGATCCAGCGCATGTTGAAGTCCTTGCCGCGCGGGCCTTCCACGCCGGCCAGGCATTCGTCCACGTAGCGCTTGACGGGGGTGTCCCAGTGGCGCATGTTGGACATGTTGATGGCGAATTCCTTGGTGTCCTCGGGGATGCGGATGTTTTCCTGCACCAGCACGAAGGAGCCTTGCTCGCGGTCCAGCGTGAACATGGACACGCCGTCGCCCACGGTCAGCACCAGGGTGGTCTGCGGGCCGTAGATGCAGTAGCCGGCCGCGACCTGCTGGGTGCCGGGCTGCATGAAGTCCTGCTCGGTCACGCCGGGGTGGCCTTCGGGCTTCTTGAGCACGCTGAAGATGGTGCCGATGGAGACGTTGACGTCGATGTTGGACGAGCCGTCCAGCGGGTCGAACATCAGCAGGTATTCGCCGTGCGGGTAGCGGTTGGGCACCAGGTAGATGCCTTCCATTTCCTCGGAGGCCATGGCCGCCAGGTGGCCGCCCCATTCGTTGGCCTCGATCAGCACCTCGTTGGCGATGATGTCCAGCTTCTTCTGGACTTCGCCCTGCACGTTCTCGCTGCCGGCCGTGCCCAGCACGTCGCCGATGGCACCCTTGTTGACGGATTGGCTGATGCGCTTGCAGGCACGGGCCACGACTTCCAGCAGCAGGCGCAGCTGGCCGGGGATGAGGCCGTCCACGCGTTGCTGCTCGACCAGGTAGCGGGTCAGGCTGACGTTTTTCTTCATGGGTTCAACTCCTAAAAATCCGGGAGGCGCGGCCTGGGCCGCGCCTTGGGTCAATCCGCGAGGGCGCGGGTGACGACTTCACGCACGTCGTTGCTCAGTTCAGCGCGGGCCGCCACGCGGGCGACGGCCTCGCGTGCGGCCGTGCGGTAGGGCTCGGCCAGCTTGCTCCAGCGGTCCAGGGCGCGCGCCAGGCGGGCGGCGACCTGGGGGTTGATGGCGTCCAGCTCGATGACGCGCTCGCTCCAGAACACATAGCCCGCCGCGTCGGCGCGGTGGAAGGCGCCTGGGTTGGCGCTGCAGTAGCTGAAGATCAGGCTGCGCGCGCGGTTGGGGTTCTTGATCTGGAAGTCGGGGTGCTTCATCAGCTGCTTGACGGCCGGCAGCACGTTGCCGCCACGGTCGCAGGCGCCGCCCTGCAGTGCGAACCACTTGTCCAGCACCAGCGCATCGTGCTGGAACAGCTTGTGGAAGCGCGCCAGGGCCTGGGCGGCCAGCGGATGGCCGCTTTGCACCAGGGCCGTCAGGGCGCTCATGCGGTCGGTCATGTTGCCCGCGTCCTTGAAGCGCTGCAGCGCCTTGCCGGGCCAGACGCTGTCGCCCGAGGCGCGTGCGGCCAGGCACAGCATGGACAGGGCCAGGCCTGCCAGCGCACGGCGGCCGGAGCTGACGGGGTCGGGGCGGTAGGCGCCGGTGTCGCTGTGCTCTTGCCATGCCTGCTGCCAGTCGGCCTGCAGCTCGGTCGCCAGTTGCTGGCGCATGGCTTCACGCACGGCGTGCACGCGCTGCGGATCGACCACGGCCAGCTGCTCGGCGATGTAGCTTTCGCCGGGCAGGGCCAGCATCAGCTCCTTGAAGGCCGCATCCAGCTGGGGATGGCGCAGCACGCCGCGCATGGCCTCGATGAAGGAGGCCGGCAGCAGGGCGGCCGTGATCTGGCCGCTGGCGTCTGCCGTGATGGAGGTGTCGCCAATGGCCTGCAGCGCGATGCGCAGGCCCAGGCGCTGGCCGGCTTCCCAGCGGTTGAAGGCGTCGCTGTCATGGGCCAGCAGGGTCAGCAAGGCGGCATCGCTGTCGCTGTGCTGCAGCACCACGGGGGCGCTGAAGCCGCGCAGCAGCGAGGGCACGGGCTCCTGGTCCACGTCGGTGAAGACGAAGCTGTGGCTGGGCTCGGACAGCACCAGCAGGCGGCTGTCGCCCGCTGCCGCCTGGTCCTCGCCCTGCAGGCGCAGGGTCAGCGCGCGGCCGTCCTGGCCCAGCAGGCCCATCTGCACGGGGATGACGAAGGGCAGCTTCTCGGCCTGGCCCGGCGTGGGCGCGCAGCTTTGGCTCAGGGTCAGCGTGTAGGTGCGTGCGGCGGCGTCATAGCTGCCTTCGGCGCGCAGCTGGGGCGTGCCGGCCTGGCTGTACCAGCGCTTGAACTGGTCCAGGCGCTGGGCCAGCTCGCTGCCGGGGTTGGCGTCGGCCATGGCCTGGGCGAAGTCGTCGCAGGTGACGGCGTGGCCGTCATGGCGCTCGAAATACAGCTTCATGCCCTTGGCAAAGCCTTCGCGGCCCACCAGGTTGTGCTGCATGCGCACGACCTCGGCACCCTTTTCGTAGATGGTGACGGTGTAGAAGTTGTTGATCTCGATGTAGCTGTCGGGCCGCACCGGGTGGGCCATGGGGCCCGCATCTTCGGGGAACTGGGCGGTGCGCAGCACGCGCACGTCCTCGATGCGCTTGACGGCGCGTGCCGAGGGGCTGCCCGCCATGTCCATGCTGAATTCCTGGTCGCGGAAGACAGTCAGGCCTTCCTTGAGCGACAGCTGGAACCAGTCGCGGCAGGTGACGCGGTTGCCGGTCCAGTTGTGGAAGTACTCGTGGCCGACGACGGACTCGATGTTGGCGTAGTCGGTGTCGGTGGCCGTGGACTGGCTGGCCAGAACGTACTTGGTATTGAAGACGTTCAGCCCCTTGTTCTCCATGGCGCCCATGTTGAAGTCGCTGGTGGCGACGATCATGAAGCGGTCCAGGTCCAGGGACAGGCCGAAGCGGGCCTCGTCCCAGGCCACGCTGGCCATGAGGGAGTTCATGGCGTGCTCGGTCTTCTCCAGGTCGCCGGGGCGCACGAAGACCTGCAGCAGGTGGTCGCGGCCTGCGCGGCTCTTGATCTTTTGCTCGCGCGCAACCAGATTGCCGGCCACCAGGGCGAACAGGTAGCTGGGCTTTCTGTGCGGGTCGGCCCACTTGGCGAAGTGGCGGCCGTCTTCCAGCGCGCCTTGCTCGACTAGGTTGCCGTTGGACAGCAGCACCGGGTACGCGGTCTTGTCGGCGCGCAGCGTCACGGTGTACATGGCCATCACGTCGGGACGGTCCAGGAAATAGGTGATGCGGCGGAAACCCTCGGCCTCGCACTGGGTGAAGAACGTGCCCTGGCTCACATACAGGCCCATGAGCTTGGTGTTCTTGGCGGGCGCGCAGGTGGTGAAGATTTCCAGATCGACGGGGTCGCCGCCCTCGGGCAGGTTCTCCAGCACGAGCTGGTCGCCGTCCATCTTGAACGAGGTGCCGCCGCCGTTGACCAGAACGCGCGCAAGGTTCAGTTCATCGCCGTCCAGGCGCAGCGGCTGGGCCGGCACCTCGGTGTTGCGGCGCACGCGCATCTTGTTGAGCACGCGGGTCTTGGCCGGATCGAGATCGAAGGTCAGGTCCACGGTGTCGATCCACCAGGCAGGAGCCTGGTAGTCGGCGCGGTGGATGGCGGTGGCAGGGGCCTGCCCGTCACGCAGTTGCAGCATACAGATTCCTTCCTATGCCAATATCAGGGGACAGAGTCCAAGCCCCTGTGCGGCCGGTGCCGCCCAGGGGCTTGAAATCAGAGGCCTTGCTTGAGCGAGGCTTCGATGAAAGCGTCGAGGTCGCCGTCCAGCACCTTCTGGGTGGCCGAGATTTCGACGTTGGTGCGCAAATCCTTGATGCGGCTGTTGTCCAGCACGTACGAGCGGATCTGGTGGCCCCAACCCACATCGGTCTTGGTGTCCTCCAGCTTTTGCTGCTCCACCATGCGCTTTTGCATCTCGTGCTCATAGAGCTTGGAGCGCAGGCGCTGCCATGCCACGTCGCGGTTGCTGTGCTGGCTGCGGCCGTCCTGGCATTGCACGACGATGCCGGTGGGCATGTGCGTCAGGCGCACGGCCGAGTCGGTCTTGTTGATGTGCTGGCCGCCCGCGCCCGATGCGCGGTAGGTGTCGGTGCGCACGTCCGAGGGGTTGATCTCGATCTGGATCGAGTCGTCGATCTCGGGGTAGACGAACAGCGAGGCAAAGCTGGTGTGGCGGCCGCCCGAGCTGTCGAAGGGCGACTTGCGCACCAGGCGGTGCACGCCGGTTTCGGTGCGCAGCAGGCCGTAGGCGTACTCGCCCTCGATGTGGATGGTCGCGCTCTTGATGCCGGCGATGTCGCCCGGCGTCTCTTCCTCGACCGTGGCCTTGAAGCCCTTGCGCTCGGCGTACTTCAGGTACTGGCGCAGCAGCATGCCGGCCCAGTCGCAGGCTTCGGTGCCGCCGGCGCCGGCCTGGATGTCCACGAAGCAGTTCAGCGGATCGGCTTCCTTGCCGAACATGCGGCGGAACTCCAGCTCCTCGATCAGCGGCTGCAGCTTGGCGGTCTCGCCCTCGATGGTGAGCAGGCCGGTCTCATCGCCTTCTTCCTTGCTCATCTCGAACAGCTCGGCGTTGTCGGCCAGCTCGGTGGTCAGCTTTTGCAGCGTCAGCACGACGCCGTCGAGCAGCTTCTTTTCCTTGCCCAGCTCCTGGGCCTTCTTGGGATCGTTCCAGACGCTGGGATCTTCCAGCGAGGCGTTTACCGTGCGCAGTCGTTCGTACTTTGCATCGTAGTCAAAGATACCTCCGTAGATCTGCCGCACGCTGCGACAGATCTTCGAGGGTGTTGCCGATGAGGTTGATGCGTTCTGCTTCCATGATGTGTTCCGTTCTTCTGATGAATGTGTTCTTGGCCGAATCGCCGATTTTCTCATGCTGAGGCATCGTGCCGGGACAAGCGCCCGCCGCGCGGGTCTGGAGGCGCGCTGCCGTGTGACGATGGCTTTCAAAACAAGGGCTTGCAGCGGCCGATCATGGCAGATTTGAAGGGCTTGGCCATGGCAATGCGCAGGTTGCAGCGTGGACCCTGGCGTGATCTGACTGCAGACCTCCCGGAAAAAAGGCCCGGCCAGCAGAAGCTGGTCGGGCCTTGGCAGGCATGTCCGCCCCTGGCGGGGCGGGCGAAAACCTGATTCAGAAGGTTTCCCAATCGTCGTCGGAAGCCGTGCTGGCCGCCTTGGCCTTGGCTTTGGCCGATGCCGTCACGGCGGGCCGGGCCGGCTGTGCTGGCTGGGCCGGGCGCGCGGCGCCAGCCGGAGCAGGGGTTGCACCGGCCGCACCGGTTACAGAAGGCAGGGCGGCCGAAGCACGTGCGGGCACCGCGCGTTTGGGAGCGGAAGGCGCCAGATGCGGGCGGGGCGCCGTCGGCGCGTGGCGGGGCGCTGCCACGGCAGCGGCGTGGTTGACACCGCGGCTGCTGCCCAGCATGCCGGCGGACGGCGAGAGCTTGAACACGCTGACCACCTCGGCCAGCGCCTTGGCCTGGGCCTGCAGTGCGCCGGTGGCCGCCGCCGATTCCTCCACCAGAGCGGCGTTCTGCTGGGTCATCTGGTCCATCTGCGTGACGGCCTGGTTGACCTGCTCGATACCGGCCGTCTGCTCATGGCTGGCGGCCGAGATCTCGCCCATGATGTCGGTCACGCGGCGCACGCTGGCCACGATCTCCTCCATGGTCTTGCCGGCCGAGTCGACCTGGGCGCTGCCTTCCTCGACCTTGCCCACCGAGTCGTCGATGAGCTGCTTGATCTCCTTGGCGGCGGCGGCCGATCGCTGGGCCAGGGTGCGCACTTCCGAGGCGACGACGGCAAAGCCCCGGCCCTGGTCACCGGCGCGGGCCGCTTCCACGGCGGCATTCAGCGCCAGGATGTTGGTCTGGAAGGCGATGGAGTCGATGACGCCGATGATGTCCACGATCTTGCGCGAGGCATCGTTGATGGCGGACATGGTCTGCACCACCTGGGCCACGGCCGAGCCGCCGCGCACAGCGACCTGGGAGGCGGCGGCGGCCAGCTGGTTGGCCTGCTGGGCGTTGGCACCGTTTTGCTTGACGGTGGAGGTCAGCTCCTCCATGGAGGCGGCGGTCTGCTCCAGCGAGCTGGCCTGTTCCTCGGTGCGGGCCGACAGGTCCTGGTTGCCCGAGGCGATCTGGCCGCTGGCCGTGGCAATGGAGTCCGTGCCCTGGCGCACCTGGCCGACGATGCGTTGCAGGCTCTCGTTCATGTGCTGCAGGGCCTGCAGCAGCTGGCCGGTCTCGTCCTTGCCATGCACCTCGATGCGGCTGCCCAGGTCGCCGGCGGCCACGGCCTGTGCCAGGCTCACGGCCTGCTGCAGGGGGCGTGCCACGCTGCGGGCGATCAGCAGCGCCATGCCCAGGCCGAAGAGGACGGCCCCCGCCAGCAGGGCGATCACCCACCAGCGCGCGGCGGTGAAGATGTCGTCGCCTGCCTGGTTGGCATCCTCGATGCCCTGGGCGTTGATCTTGAGCAGTTCGTCCAGCTTGGTGTTGATGGCACGGCTGGTCTTGACCGAATCGCCGCGCAGCACCTCGGAGGCTTCCTCGGTGCGCAGGGCGTGGGACAGGTCCACGATCTTTGCCGTGTGCTGCGCGTACTGGCCCAGGTCGTCCTTGATGCCGGCCATCAGCTCGCGCTCACGCGCGGTGTTGGCATAGCGCTCGAAGGCCTGATGGTTCTTGAGCAGCTCGGACCACAACGCCGGCATGCTCTTGTCGTAGATGGCCATTTCATCCATCGAGGTGGCCAGCACATGCTGCATGGTCTGCGAGCGGTAGCGCTGCAGCTGGTAGCGCATCTCCATGATCACGCGCTCGGCGGGCATCCAGTGGTGCGCCAGGTCGGTGGCCGTGCGGTTGACACGGTCCAGCTGGACCACGGAGAACAGGCCCAGGCCGGCGGTCAGCAGCAGCAGGGCGATGAAAGAGGCCAGCAGCTTGTGGGCCAGCTTCAGATTGCGGAAAAACATCATGGTGGGGAGTGCCGTACGGCGAGAAGCGAAAGCGGGTGAGCGGCGGTGGCTGCGAATCGAGGGGATGCGGTGGCGATCGGTGGCGATCAGCGGGACCGACACTCGGCCCCGCCATGCCGCAGTTATCGGTCACTTGCCGGCGAGGCTTAGGGAAAAATAGGTCCAGTCCGAATATTTATTGCGGATTGTTACTTTTTCCGGCCGAGGTCTCCGCGCGCACGGCCTGGTCCGTTCGCATGCCCGCTCACATGCCCGTTCACACGTCCGATCCCACGTCCGATCCCACGTCCGTCGCCAGGCCGGCTTGCAGGCTCGATGCCTGCAGCCACCGCTCCAGATCCGCTGCCGGCAGCGGGCGCGAGAACAGATAGCCCTGCGCGACCGGATAGCCCTGTTCGCGCAGGATGGTGTTCTGCGCCGCCGTCTCCACTCCCTCGGCCACCACGGTCAGGTGCAGGCTGCGGCCTATGCCCAGGATGGCGTTGCTCAGGGCCTGGGCGGCTTCGTCGTTTTCCAGGTCGGCCACGAAGCTGCGGTCCAGCTTGAGCTCGCTGACCGGCAGGCGGCGCAGGTAGCTGAGGCTGGAGTAGCCCGTGCCGAAGTCGTCCATGGACAGGCGCACGCCCTGGGAATGCACGGCCTGCAGCGTGCGCATGGTGCCCGGGTTGGTGTCCAGCAGCAGGCTTTCGGTGATCTCCAGCGTGAGGTCCTGCGGCTTGAGCGCGTTGTGCTCCAGCGTGTCGGCAATCATGCGCGGCAGGTCCAGGTTGTGAAAGCTGGTGGGCGAGAGGTTGACCGACATGGCCGGCACGTCAATGCCCCGGCTGCGCCACTCGCCCAGCTGGCGGCAGGCCTCGCGCAGTGCCCAGGTGCCCAGCTCGCCGATCAGGCCGCATTCCTCGGCCAGCGGAATGAAGCGTGCGGGCGAGATCTCGCCGAATTCCGCATGGCTCCAGCGCGCCAGGGCCTCCACGCCGTAGAGGCGCCCGTCCTTCAGGTCGAGCTGGGGCTGGTAGTGCAGTCGCAGGCCGCCGCTGCGCAGGGCGTCGCGCAGCGCCGTCTCCAGCACCAGCCGCTCCTGCGCCAGGCGGTTCATCTCGGGGCTGAAGAAGCTGTAGAGCCCGCGCCCGCCCGATTTGGCCTGGTACATGGCCATGTCGGCGCGGTGCAGCAGGGTCTCCATGTCGCGCCCGTCGGCGGGAAACACGGCAATGCCGCAACTGGCCGTGCTGGCCAGGGACACGTCGTCGATCATGCAGGGCTCGCCAAGTGCCGACTGCAGCCGCTCGATCACCTCGGCCGCCTGCGCACCGCCGCAGTGTGGCAGCACGATGACGAATTCATCGCCCGACAGGCGCCCGGCAATGTCGCCCGTGCGCAGCTCCGCCTGGATGCGCTGGGCCACGCTGCACAGCAGCCGGTCGCCGGCCGGGTGGCCCAGCGAGTCGTTGACCTGCTTGAAGCGGTCCAGGTCGATGAAGACCACGGCCAGCTCGTGGCCCTCGTGAGAAGCCACGGACAGCGCCTGCTCGGCCTGGGCCAGCAGCAGGCTGCGGTTGGGCAGGGTGGTCAGCCCGTCGTAGAAGGCCAGCTGCCGGATGCGGCGGCGTGCCTGCTCGCGCTCCAGCGCCAGCGCGCACAGGTCGGTGCAGGCCTCCACCAGCCGCTGGTGGAAGGGATCGGGGCCGGGCCGGTCGAAATGGCGGTAGTAGAAGGCAAAGGTGCCGGCCACGCCGCCCTGCAGCCCGCAGATGGGCGTGGACCAGCAGGCCGTATACCCCAGCGGCAGGATGAGGTGCTTGAAGTCGGCCCACAACGGATCGGTGGCGATGTCGCCCACCAGCACGGGCCGGTTGTGGAAGGCCGCCGCGCCGCAGGAACCGACATTGGGGCCGATGGGCACGCCGTCCAGCGCCGCCGAATAGGAGGCCGGCAGGCTGGGCGCGGCCAGCGGGTGCAGGCGGCTCTGGTCATCGACTTCCAGCACCGAGACCGCAATGTCGGGCGCAATGCGCTCGACCTCGCGGCAGACCAGGTCCAGCACCTCGGTCAGCGGCTGGTCGCGCGCCATGGCCTCCAGGGCGCGCCGCTGCAGCACCTCGTGCATCTTGGCCTCGGTGATGTCGGTGATCACGGTCACCGTGGTGTGGAGGCGGCCGTCGGGGCCCATGACGGGATTGGCCTGGGCGCTGACCCAATACCGCTCGCCGTCCTTGCCGACGAGGATTTCCTCGCGGTACACCGGCTTGCCTGCGTCCAGTTCGGCGCGGTAGGCGGCCGTGAATTCGGGCGAGGCATGCGGCACCAGCAGGGCGATGGGCGCACGGCCCACGACCTCTTCGCTGCTCCAGCCGAACATGCGGGTGAAGCCTGCGTTGACATAGGAGATGGTCCAGTTGCCGTCGGCGATCACCACGGCTGCGTCGGTGGCATCGGCCACCAGGGACAGGCGCCGCAAATGCTCCTGCCGTCTGCGGTCGGCCTGCACCCGGGCCGTGATGTCGGTGGCAATGCACAGCACATGGCTGAGCGCGCCCTGGGTATCCAGCACGGGGGCATAGGTGGCCTCCAGCCAGCAGGTGCTGCCGTCGCGGCGCCGGTGTTCGCCCACGCGCGAGATCGTCTCGCCCGCGCCCCAGCGCTGGCGCCACCGGCCGTAGGCGTCGGGATCGGCATGTGCCTGGGTGCACAGGTCACTGTGCAGCAGGCCCTCGGCGCCCGAGGTCGGGTAGCCAAGAATGGCTTCGTAATTGGCGTTGGCGCGCATCAGCCGGCCTTCGGGCGTGAACTCCGCCAGCGCCATGGCCTTGTCCAGCGTGCTCCACAGCGCCTGCTGCCCTGCCGTGCCTGCTACCCGCGTTTCGAACATGGTTCGCTCTCCTGATGGATGCTGAGCTGATGATTGATTGTTTCTAAATGATACCGATCCGGCGCAGCAGCTGGATGTCCAGCCACACCTGATCGCACTTGCTCCCTCTGTTCGCCCATGGATGGTCCGCCTGATGGCACTCTTAGGCAAGTGCTGCCGCTGGTTACAATGATTTGAGAATGATTCTTGTTTGATGGTGCAACCAGCCTTCAAGCCATCGGGTCCTACCATGCCATCCGCCCCAGCCTCCAGCGCCACCTCCAACGCGGTCTCCAGCCCCTTGCACCGCGAAATCTCCACCCTCTATGCCGGCCACCATGGCTGGCTGCAGGGCTGGCTGCGCCGCCGACTTGGCAATGCCTGCGACGCGGCCGACCTGGCGCAGGACACCTTCATCCGCCTGCTCACCGCGCCTGCGGGCGACTTGCCCGCCCTGCGCGAGCCACGCGCCTACCTGGCCACGGTGGCGCGGCGCCTGCTGATCAACCACCTGCGCCGCCAGTCGCTGGAGCAGGCCTGGCTGCAGGCCCTGGCCGCACTGCCAGCGCCGCAGGCGCCGTCGCCCGAGCAGCAATTGCTCATCCTGCAGGCGCTGCAGGAGGTCGATGCCATGCTCGACGGCCTGCCGCCCAAGGTGCGCGCGGTCTTCATCCTGTCCCAGGTCGAGGGGCTGACCTATGCGGCCATTGCCGAGCAACTGGGCATGGGCCTGCGTTCGGTCAAGCGCTACATGGCCCAGGCCATGGCCGAGTGCATCCTGCTGTCGGCATGAACGCCGTGGACTCCCAGGCCGCAGCGCCGCTGTCGCGCGAAATCGCCTTGCAGGCCGCCGAATGGTTCGTGCTGCTGCACTCGGGCGAGGCCAGCGAGGCCGACCACCGCGCCTTCGAGGCCTGGCGCGCCCGTGCCGATGTCCATGAGCAGGCCTGGCTGCGCGCCCTGGCCGTGAGCCAGCGCGCGGGCAGCCTGCCGCCCACACTGGGTGCGCCGGCCCTGGCCCGCAAGCAGCGCCGCCTGGGCGCCGTGGGCCGCCGCGATACCGTGCGCGCTCTGGCCCTGCTGATCACGGCGGCCCCCGTGGGCTGGCTGGCCTGGCGCGCCGCGCCCTGGATGCAGTGGACCTCCACCCATGCGACGGCCACGGGCGAGCGTCGCGAATGGACGCTGGCCGATGGCAGCCGCATCGTGCTCGATACGGGCAGTGCCGTCGATGTGTTGTTTGACGAGGCGCTGCGCCGTGTCCACCTGAGTGAGGGCGCCGTCTTCATAGAGACCGCGCCCGACCCGCAGTCCCGGCATCGGCCCTTCGTGGTCACCACAGGGCAGGGCAGGGTGCGCGCCCTGGGCACGCGCTTTGTCGTGCGCAGTGTCCGGGAGCGCAGCGAAGTGGCCGTGCTGCAGGGTGCCGTGCAGATCACCACCCGTGGCGGCGCCGCGCAGCAGCTGCAGGCAGGCCAGCAACTGTGGTTTGACGCCATGGGCATGGGCCGTGCCGAGCCTGCGGACGCCGGCGCCGCCCAATGGGCGCGCGGCCTGCTGTCCGCAGACAACATGCGGTTGGCCGACTTCGTGGCCGAGCTGTCGCGCTACCGCTCCGGCTGGCTGCACTGCGATCCGTCTGTGGCGGATTTGCGCGTCACCGGCGCCTTTCAACTGGGCGATGCCGATACCGGCACGGACGCCGTGCTCGCCAACCTCGTGCACCTGCTGCCCGTGCAGGTCCACTACCGCACACGCTACTGGGTGACGGTGGCGGCGCGCGGTACACCACCGGGCTGAAATTTCTTTCGGAATCTGGCCCCTTTCTGCGGCAGGCCGTGTCCTGTTCGATGGCAACCGATTTCATCGAACGACTTCCGAAGGAAAAACAGACCATGGCTCTCCGGCCCGGCATGCGCAGCGTGGCGCGCACTCCCTCCCCCTTGCTCTTTTCACTGTCCCGGACAGGCCTCGCCGCGCTCATGGCAGCGGGCCTGGCGGCAGGCGCCGCCTTGCCACGCGCCGCGCTGGCCCAGGCCGGTGCGGCGGCCACCGGCGCGGTGCAGCGTCCGTTCCAGGTGCCGGCAGGCCCGCTGGCCGCCGCGCTCACGGCGTTTGCCGCTGACGCAGGCGTGAGCATCAGTGCGCCGCCCGCCCTGGTGCAGGGCCGGCGCACCCAGGGCGTGCAGGGCCGCCTCACGGTGCGCGAGGCGCTGGACCGGCTGCTGGCCGGCACCGACCTGCAGGCGCAGGCGGCGGGGGAGGGCGGTTTTGTGCTGCGTGCGGTGCCCGAGGCCAACCAGGCATCGACCGTGCTGGGTGAGGTCAGGGTGACCGCCGCGGCCCCGGCAGAAAGCCCCTGGGGCAGCACCAGCGGGTATGTGGCGCGCCGGGCCAGCACGGCCACCAAGACTGATGCCTCGATTCTGGAGGTGGCGCAATCGGTGTCCGTCATCACGCGCGACCGCATGGACGACCAGGGCGTGCGCACGCTCAACGACGCCGTGCAGTACACGGCCGGCGTGCGCACCAACACGGGCGGGGCTAATCCTGCGGACGACAGCCTGTCGGTGCGCGGCTTCAGCCAGTTCTCGGGCAATTTCTACCTGGACGGGCTGCGCCTCATGCCGCTGGGCACGCTGGGCTTTTTCGGCATGGAGCCTTACGGGGCCGAGCGCATGGAGGTCCTCAAGGGGCCGGCCTCGGTGCTGTATGGCCAGAACTCGCCGGGCGGCATCGTGAACTTCGTGTCCAAGCGGCCTTCGGCCGATCCGGTGCGCGGCATGGAGTTGTCCGTGGGCAGCCATGCTCGCCGGCAGGCGGCCTTCGACCTCGGAGGGCCGGTGGGTGACGATGGCACGGTGAGCTATCGCCTGGTGGGGCTGGCCAGGGCGGCCGACCAGCAGATCGACTTCATGCGTGATGACCGCGTCTACCTGGCGCCCAGCCTGACCTGGGCGCCGGACGCGCGCACCAGCGTCACGCTGCGCGGCTTCTACCAGAAGAACCACGCCATGATGTCCACCAACGTGCAGTGGGATGCGCTCAACGGGCGCAACCCCAATGGCCGGCTGCCCCTGAACCGCTTCCTGGGGGAGCCGGGCTTCGACCGTGAAGAGACCGAGGTCGCATCGCTGGGCTACGACGCACGGCACGAATTCGACAGCGGCTGGACGCTGCGTCAGAACTTCCGCTACCTGCACGCACGCAACCACGAGCAGTACATGTTCCGCTACGGGCCGCTGATCGACGGCTCCATCACCAACCGGGAGATCGATTCGCGCGATGGCAAGGGTGGCGTCTACACCGTGGACACCAGCCTGTCGGGCCAATTCGCGGCGGCCGGCCTGCAGCATGAACTCATCGTGGGGCTGGACTACAACCGCAGCCGCTCCAGTTTCGACTCCTATATCGCCGACGGGCCGCAGCTGGACATCTACCGGCCCGTCTATGGCAGCTTCATCGACACCTCGCTGCTGCAGCCCGATGCGCTGCGCGATGAGCGCGCCCAGCAGGTGGGCCTCTACGTGCAGGACCGCATCCGCAAGGACCGCTGGGTGCTGGCCCTGGGCGGACGCCACGACTGGAGCCGCCTGGAGCAGACCAGCCGCCTGGCCGACCCCGTGTCCACCAGCGTGCGCAAGCCCAAATCCTTCACCGGCCGTGTCGGCCTGACCTATCTTGCAGACAATGGCGTGGCGCCCTATGTCAGCTACAGCGAGTCGTTTGTCCCTCTGATGGGCGCTGACCGCAACGACCGGCCCTTTGATCCGGAAACCGGCAAACAGGTCGAGGTCGGCGTCAAGTACTCGCCCGACGAGCGCAGCAGCTTCACGCTGGCCGCCTTCGAGCTGCGCCGGCAGAACGTGCTCACCACCGACCCCGAGAACGTCCGCTATTCCATACAGCAAGGCGAAGTGCGTTCTCGCGGCATCGAGTTCGAGGCGGCAGTCCAGCCCATGCGCGGGCTCAAGCTCCTGGCCGCGCTGACCTACAACCCCGTCAAGGTGACCCGGGCCCAGCCAGACCAGTGGGGCGGCAACGTGCAGGGCAAGTCGCCTTACGAAGTGCCCCGCAAGATGGCGTCGGCCTGGGTGGACTATGCCTTTGGGGGCGACCTGCTGGGGCTGGGGGCGGGCGTGGGGGCACGCTACATCGGCTGGAGCTGGGGCGATGCGGACAACAGCTTCCGCGTACCGTCGTTCACCCTGGTGGATGCCTCGCTGCGCTATGACCTGGGAAAGATGCGCAGTGACTGGCGCGGGGCCAGCGTGAGCCTGACGGTCAAGAACCTGTTCGACAAGTACCACACGGCGTCGTGCTTTTCCGCCAATGCCTGCAACTATGGCGAAGCGCGCAACATGGTGGTTCGGTTCGGGTACATCTGGTAGGCCTTGCGGCATCAGGCCGGTCGAAAGCGCGGTTGCACGCTCCCTGGCATGGATACAATCGAATAAGAATGATTCTTGTTTGATTGCGGGCCCCGCCCCCAAGGGAATCGGGACCTGCCATGCCATCCGCCTCCACCCCCCAGCACCGAGAAGCCGCCTCCCTGTACACCGCCCACCATGGCTGGCTGCAGGGCTGGCTGCGCCGCAGGCTGGGCAACGGGGCGGACGCGGCGGACCTGGCGCAGGACACCTTCGTGCGCATCCTGGGCGTGCGCGACCTGGCCGGTGTGCAGGAGCCGCGTGCCTACCTGACCACGGTGGCCAAGGGCGTGCTCGTCAACTGGTACAAGCGCCAGGCGCTGGAGCGGGCCTACCTCGAAGCCCTGGCCGCACTGCCCGAGCCTGTGGCGCCTTCGCCCGAGCAGCGCGCCCTGGTACTGGAGACCCTGCACGAGATAGACGCCATGCTGGACGCGCTGCCGCCCATCGTGCGGCGCACGTTTTTGCTGTCCCAGCTGGATGGCATGAAGTACGAGGACATCGCGCAGCAGCTGGAGGTCTCGCTCACCAGCGTCAAGCGCTACATGGCCCAGGCGTTTCGCCAATGCCTGGTGGCAATGGCGTGATGGAGACGCCCCTGCAAGCGCGTGTGCTCGACGAGGCCGCCGAATGGCTGATGCGCCTGCACGACAGCGGCGCCACCGATGCCGACCGCGCCGCCTGCGAACGCTGGCGCCAGGCCGACCCCCAGCATGCCCTGGCCTGGGAGCGTGCCGAGCGGCTGCTGGGCAAGTTGGGGGGCCTGCCTGCAGCGCTGGCCATGCCGGCGCTGGACCGGCCCCGAAGCCACCGCGCCCAGCGCCGCGCCGCCGTGGCCCGGCTGGCCGCGCTGCTGGCCGTGGCGCCTGCAAGCTGGCTGGTATGGAGCGCAGCGGACCAGCGCGGCTGGGGCGCCGACCTGCGCACCGCCACCGGCGAGCGCCGCACCGAGCATCTGGCCGATGGCAGCCGCCTCCTGCTGGACACGGCCAGCGCGGTGGACATCCGGTTCGATGGCGCACTGCGCCTGCTCACCCTGCGCCAGGGCGCGATTTCCATAGAAACGGCGGCAGATACCGCCACACCGCGCCGCCCCTTTGTCGTGGACACCGCCCATGGCCGGCTGCGCGCGCTGGGCACCCGTTTCACCGTGCGGCAGGAGGGGGGCAGGGCGGACGGCGGCCCCGTGCGCCTGGCCGTGACCGAGGGCGCCGTGGAAGTCACGCTGCGCGGCGCCGCCCACCCGGCGCTGGTCGTTCAAGCCGGTCAGCAAACGGTATTGCGAGCGGGGGAGGTGACCGCGCCCCAGCCCCTGCAGCCCGAGGTCACGGCCTGGACCCACGGCATGCTGATGGCCGACGCCATGCCGCTGGCCGCGTTCTGCGCCGAACTGTCGCGCTACCGGCCCGGCCTGCTGCAATGCGCGCCCGAGGTGCGCGCGCTGCGCGTGTCCGGCTCCTTCCCGCTGGGCGATACGGACCGGACGCTGACCATGCTGGCCTCCACCTATCCCGTCGACGTGCAGACGCGCATGCGCGGCTACTGGATCACCGTGGTCGCCAGGAACTAAAAAAATCGAGGCAGGGTGACACTTTTTCGGATCTCGGCTGGCAACGGGGAAAGAGCTTCTTTCTTCACCGCCTCCAAGGACCGATTTCCATGCCTGCCGTACCCATGCCGCATCCCGTCTTCCACCCCCTGGCGCATGCCGCCCGACTGGCCCTGCTGGGCATGGCATTGGCCGCAGGCGCCGTGCAGGCGGCCGAACCGGCACCTGCTCCCACACCCGCTCCCGCAGCCCAGACCTACCAGATCGCGCCCGGGCCGCTGGGCCGCACGCTGGCCGGCGTGGCCACGGCGGCGGGCATTTCGCTGTCCTTCGATCCTGCGCTGACCGAAGGGCTCACCAGCCCGGCCCTGTCCGGCCACTACGCGCCGCAGCAGGCGCTGCAGCGCCTGCTGGCCGGCAGCGGGCTGGACATGGTGGCGCGCAGCGATGGCAGCTACACGCTGCGCAGGCAGGCCGCACCGGCCGGCGCTGCTGCCGGCTCCACCACGGTCCTGAACGAAGTGCAGGTGACGGCCCGCGCCGAGCGCAGCGCCACCAGCGAAGGCACGGGCAGCTACGCGGCCCGCGCGGTCACGGTGGGCAAGGGCGAGCAGGCGATCAAGGACATCCCCCAGTCCATCAGCGTGATCACGCGCCAGCGCATGGACGACCAGAACCTCAACACCGTGGACGACGTGCTGGCCAGCACCACGGGCATCACCATGTACGACAGCCCCATGGGCGGGCGCTATGTCTACTCGCGCGGCTTCCGCGTGGATACCTACCAGTTCGATGGCGTGAACCGCGCCTTCTACTACCCGCAGGCCGACAACTTCACCAGCAACGCCGCCACGCTGGACCGCGTGGAAGTGGTGCGCGGTGCCACGGGGCTGCTGCAGGGGGCGGGCTCGCCCAGCGCGGCCATCAACATGGTGCGCAAGCGCCCCCTGGCAGAGCGCCAGCTGGAGGTATCGGCCAGTGTGGGCTCCTGGAACAACCTGCGTAGCGAGATCGATGCCACTGGCCCGCTCAACGAGGCCGGCACGCTGCGCGGGCGCGTGGTCGCCAGCCTCAACAGCCGCGACTATTTCTACGACGTGGCCAGCAGCCGCACCGGCGTGCTCTACGGCGTGCTGGAGTACGACCTCAGCTCCCAGACCCGGCTGACGGTGGGCGCCACCCACGAGCGGCTGCGCTCCACGCCGTTCTTCCAGGGCCTGCCGCGCTATGCCGACGGTGCGGACCTGCGGCTGCCGCGCTCCACCTTCCTGGGCGCGGACTGGAACCGCTGGGACAGCGAGCAGACATCGCTGTTTGCCGAGCTGCAGCACCGCTTCAACGCGGACTGGACCGTCAAGGCCACGGCGGGCTACACCCGGGAAAAGCACGACATGAAGTACGCCTTCGCCCTGGGGGCGATCAATCCCGCCACGCTGGCGGGCAACGAGATGTATGCCGGCCTGTTTGATGTCACCACCGACAACAAGACCCTGGACGTGGCGGTGGACGGCAAATTCGACGCCTTCGGCCGCCGGCATTCGCTGAGCTTTGGCGCCAACACGGGCCGCATGGTCAACGACAGCGACTATTCGCTGATCCGCATGGGCTTGCCCAACAACGTGTTCGACCCGAGCGCCGCCATCCGCGAGCCGTCCCGCGCGGAATTCCTGGCCAACCGCTATCGCGGCGATGAAAGCCGCACCCGCATGACCCAGTCCGGCGCCTATGGCGTGGCGCGGCTGGGCCTCACCGATGCGCTGACCCTGATCGGCGGCGCCCGCGTCACCCGCTTCACGGGCAGCAGCAACTACCGCAACACGGGCGAGGCCTACAACGACCCGTACAAGGAAAGCGGCGTCATCACGCCCTATGGCGGCCTGGTCTATGCGCTCAATGACCAGTGGTCGGCCTATGCCAGCTACTCCGACATCTTCCAGGCCCAGAACGCCGTGACGGCGGCCGGCGACCTGCTGGCACCCATCAAGGGGCGCAATCTGGAAGTGGGCATGAAGGGCGAATTGCTGGACGGCAGGGTGAACGCGGCCGTGGCCCTGTTCCGCATCGACCAGAAGAACCGCGCCGAAGAGGACCTGGTCAACCCCTGCTCGGCCAGCACCTACTGCTATGTCTCCGTGGGCAAGGTCCGCAGCCAGGGGCTGGATGCCGAGATCAGCGGCGAGGTGGCGCGTGGCTGGCAGCTGTTTGCCGGCTACACCTTCAGCCATTTCAAGTACCTGGACAACACCTCCAATGCCGGCGTGGAGTTCGCCAGCACCTACACGCCCAAGCACATGCTGCGTGTCTGGAGCGACTACCGCCTGCCGGGCGAATGGAGCGCCTGGAACGTGGGCGGCGGCGTCAACTTCCAGACCGCCAGCTCGCGCGCGGTGGGCGCCATCACCGACGTGCAGCCAGCCTATGCCGTGTGGTCTGCCCGTCTGGGCTACCGCATCGACCGCAACTGGTCCGTGGCACTGAGCGTGGCCAACCTGTTCGACAAGACCTACTACCAGACCATCGGCGCGCCGGCCTGGGGCAATGTCTACGGCGCACCGCGCAGCGCGACGCTCACCCTGCGCGGCAAGTTCTGAAACGCGGCCAGGAGGAACGGACTGCAGCAGCAAGCGGCAGAGCTGGGCCGCAAGAGGGTCGCAGTTGCCTATAATTGAGAATTATTCTCAATCTCGGGTCGCCGCGTGTCCAGCCCATCGCCTTCCTTGTCCGCCCATGTCGAATCCCTGTACCTGGCCCACCACGGCTGGCTGCAGGGCTGGCTGCGCAAGAAGGTGGGCAATGCCTTCGACGCGGCCGATCTGGCGCAGAGCACCTTCCTCAAGGTGCTGGGCGCCAAGGGCCTGGACCAGCTCCAGGAGCCGCGCGCCTACCTGACCACCATTGCGCGCAACCTGCTGATCAACCAGGTGCGGCGCCGCGCCATCGAGCAGGCCTATCTCGATGCGCTGGCCGCCATGCCCGAGCCCGTGGCGCCGCCGCCCGAGGTCCGGCTCATGGTGCTGGAGACCCTGGTCGAGATAGACCGCCGCCTGGGCCGCCTGCCCGCGCTGGCCAAGCAGGCCTTCCTGCTGGCCCAGCTCGAAGGGCTCGGCTATGGCGAGATCGCGGCCGAGCTGGGGATTTCCGTCTCCACAGTCAAGCGGCATCTGGCCAAGGCCGCCATGCGCTGCTTCTTCCCGGAGTAGGCGGCATGCAGGCGTTCCCTTCCACTTCTTCCCCCATTTCTGCCGAAGTGGCCCGCCAGGCCGTGCAATGGTGGCTGCAACTGAACTCCGGCAAGGCCCAGGCCCGGCAGCACGATGGCCTGCAGCGCTGGCGTGCGGCCAGCCCCGAGCATGAGGCCGCCTGGCAGCGCATCGAATCCATGGGCAGCCAGATGGCCGGCATTCCCATGCCGCTGGCGCGGGCCGCATTGGCCGCACCCGGCTCGGCCGGCAGGCGCCGTGCGGTGCAGGCGCTGGCCGTGCTGCTGGTCTCGGGCGCAGGCTCCGCAGCCGTCGTGCGCTCGCAGGCCTGGCGCGGCTGGACGGCCGACCAGGTGGCTGCCGTAGGCGAGCAGCGCACGCTGCCGCTGCCCGACGGCGGCAGCGTGGTGCTCAACACCGGCAGCGCCCTCAACCTGCGCTACGGCGCGGCCGAGCGCGTGCTGGAGCTGGTGCGTGGCGAAATCCTCGTGCAGACTGCGCCGGACAGCCTGCACCGTCCCTTCATCGTGCAGACCGCCATGGGCGCCGTTCAGGCCCTGGGCACGCGCTTCACGGTGCGCCAGCGCGAGTCCGCCGTTGAAGTGGGCGTGCTGCAAGGCGCCGTGCAACTGCGGCCCGCGCATGCCCCGCATGCCCCGCAGCGCATAGCTGCGGGAGAGCAGGGCACGTTCACGGCCCAGCAGGCCGTGCACTCCGGCGCGCTGGACACGGCGGCCAGCGCCTGGGCCGAAGGCATGCTGGTGGCCTCGCGCATGCGGCTGGAGGATTTCCTGGTCGAGCTGGGCCGCTACCGGCGCGGGCGCCTGGGCTGCGACCCGGCCGTGGCCGGCCTGCACGTCTCCGGCGCCTATCCGCTGGCCGACACCGACCGCGTGCTGGCCGCGCTGACTTCCTCGCTGCCCGTGGAAATCCACTCCTTCTCGCGCTACTGGGTGATGGTGCGGCCTGCCGGGGCGGGCAAGGCATGAGCGGCACGGCCTGCATGAAGGCCTTCGCACTTTCCTGAAAAAAATGTGAGCTGATTTGCCGGCGATGGCTGTCAACAGAGACAGGAGCGCACCGCAGCGTGCGCCAACGCTTCTCTACAACCATTGCAACAAGGCCTTTCCATGCGCCCTCAGACCATGCGCCAGAACTCCATGCGGCAGACTGCCGCCTCCACCGTCCGCCCATCCCAGGCGGCCCCGGCGTTACGTCCGGTGGCGCTGGCGCTGCAGGTGCTGTGCGCGGGCACGCTGGCGGGGCTGGCTGCCGCAGGCGCCCTGGCTCCGGCACAGGCCTGGGCGCAGCCCGCTGCCGGTGCTTCGCAGCAACGCCAGTACAGCATTGCGGCCGGCCCGCTGGAAAGCGTGCTCAACCAGCTCGGCCGCGAGGCCGGCGTGCTGGTCACCTTCGGCTCGGCCGTCACCGAAGGCTTGCGCAGCGGCGGCGTGAGCGGGCGCTTCACCGTGGAGCAGGCGCTGGACCGCGCCTTGCTGGGCACGCCGCTGGCGGCCGTGCGCTCGGCCGGTGGCGGCTACACCCTGCGCGAGATGCCCGTGGTGCCGGCCGCCTCCGCTGCGGGTGCGGCAGGCGCGCCGTCCTCCCAGACACTCAGGACCGTGCTGGTCACGGCCTCGGCCCAGGCCAGCCCCACCACCGAAGGCTCGGGCTCCTACACCACGCCGGCCACGGCGGCAGCCACGGGCCTGAGCCTGTCGCTGCGCGACACGCCGCAGTCCGTCAGCGTGCTCACGCGCCAGCAGATCGAGGACCAGGGCCTGCTCTCGCTCAACGACGCCATGCGCAGCGTCACCGGCATCCATGTCGTCAGCTCGGACAGCGACCGCTCGGACTTCTACTCGCGCGGCTTCTACGTGGACAACCTGCAGTACGACGGCGTGCCCACCTCCATCGGCCTGTCGTTCTACGGGGACTCGGGCACCGATACCACCATCTATGACCGCGTCGAAGTGGTGCGCGGCGCCACGGGCCTGCTCACGGGCGCGGGCAATCCGTCGGCCTCCATCAACATGGTGCGCAAGCACGCCAACAGCAAGGTGTTCACGGGCTCGGCCTCGGCCAGCGTGGGCTCGTGGAACCACCATCGCGGCACGGTGGACCTGTCCATGCCGCTGACGCAGGACGGCCGCATCCGCGCACGCGTCGCAGGCATGGCCGAAGAGCGCGACTCCCATGTGGACCTCTACCACGCGCGCAAGCAGGTCTTCTACGGCGTGATCGATGCCGACCTCACGCCCGACACCACGCTCAGCGTGGGCGCCGACTACCAGGCCAACCGGCCCACCGGCTCGACCTGGGGCGGCCTGCCGCTGGTCTTCACGAACGGCATGCCAGCCGACTGGAGCACCTCCAAGACCACGGCCGCGAACTGGACGCGCTGGAACAGCACCAACAAAAACATCTTCGCCAACCTGCAGCACCGTTTCGGCAACGACTGGAAGCTCAAGGCCAACTTCGTGCACCGCGACAGCGCCTACGACGCCAAGCTGCTGTACCTCATGCGCCAGCCCGACATCACCACCGGCCTGGGCATGGCAGCCCTGCCCAACTACTCCGAATACAGCTTCCAGCAAAACAGCGCCGACCTGCAGGTGACGGGCGGCTGGGAACTGGGCGGGCGCCGCCATGAAGCCGTTGTCGGCCTGACCAGCAGCCGCGCCCGCGAGCACAAGGCCGGCCATGCGCGCACCAGCCCGCTGCAGGACGTGGGCAACTACTACCAATGGGACGGCTCCTATGCCGAGCCCACCTGGGGGCCGCTGACCACCAGCAGCCTGGACCACACGCGCCAGGACGCGCTGTACGGCGCGCTGCGCCTGTCGCTGGCCGATCCGGTCAAGCTCATCGTGGGCGGGCGCCAGAGCAGCTGGAAGGTGCGCAGCCTGAGCGAGAACCGCTCGCACGATGTCTTCATCCCCTATGCCGGCGTCGTACTGGACCTGAGCGAAGGCTTCTCGGCCTATGCCAGCTACACCGACATCTTCCAGCCCCAGAACTACCGCGACCGTGGCGGCAGCTACCTGGACCCCGTGGCGGGCAAGAGCTTCGAGATCGGCATCAAGGGCGAGCACCTGGACGGCAGGCTCAACAGCTCGCTGTCCGTCTTCCGCATCCAGCAGGACAACGTGGCCCAGCTGGACGAAGGCCAGGTCGCGCCCGGCACCACCGACTTCGCCTACTACGGCGCCAAGGGCGTGACCAGCAAGGGCTTCGAGGCCCAGGTCTCGGGCGAGCTGGCCACGGGCTGGAACCTGTCGGCCGGCATTGCCCACACCGTCGCGCGTGACGCCCAGGGCCTGTCCATCAACGCCTGGGCGCCCAAGACCCAGGCCCAGCTGTTCACTTCCTACCGCCTGCCCGCTGGATGGAATCAGCTCACCGTGGGCGGCGGCCTGCAATGGCAAAGCCGCACCCGCGCCAGCGTCTTCGTGGCGGGCAATGACCTGGTCTTCGAGCAGAAATCCTTCGCCACCGCCAGCCTCATGGCGCGCTATGCCTTCAGCCCCAGGCTCTCGCTGCAGCTGAACCTGAACAACCTCTTCAACAAGAAGTACTACGTCAACATCGACGGCCAGGGCCAGTTCGGCACGCCGCGCCAGGCCATGGCGGTGCTGAACTACAAGTGGTGAAGCTTTCCCTGTGAGGGGGGTGGCGTTTGCGCGGCAGCAGCCGATGACGGCGGTGCAGGCCGCTGGCGCACATTGCGGAGCCAGCCGCCCTTGCAGAGTCATCGCGGGGCAGGCGGCGGAGGGGTGCTACACCACGCGCCGGGCCTCCACCTTCACATGGCCGGCCAGCAGGTCGGCGCTGTCGCGGATGGCGCGCAATGCATGGGCCAGGGCCTGCTGGCTGTGGTGCTCCTGCGGTGCATGCACTGCCGCCAGGGCCAGTTGCGCCAGGGCCGAGATCTCGGTGCAGTTTTCCTGCACGCTGCTGTGGATCTCGGTGATGGCGCTGGTCAACTGGTGCAGGCTGGGGGGCTGTGTCCTGGGGGTGTCCTTGTCCATGGCCATGCCTCAGCCCTGCGGGCGCACCGGCTCATGGGTGCGGCAGTCGAGCAGTTGCGCCATGGCTTTGGCGGCTGCCTCGGCCGCTTCGGCGCGGCGCATCTCGGCCGCGTCTTCGAATCCGCAGCCCATGGCCTGGGCCTCGGTGCCTGCGTAGTCGGCCAGCGTCTCGGCGCTGTCGCGGATGCTTTGCAGGGCGCGGGCCACCACGTCCATGTGGCGATGGCCCTTGGGCGTCTCCAGCCATGCCAGGGCGAGCTGGGCGATGGAGGAGATCTCTGCACAGCCTTGCTGCACGAGATGGTCCACCTGGGTGAGGGCATTGGACAGCTGCCGCGTGGTGTGGCTGTCCGTGGCGGATTTGGGCTGGGCGGGGTTCATGCCTGGGCCCTCCGTGTGGAAAGGGCGGCGCCAAAAGAGGGCGCGCAGGCGAGTGCCAGAGAAACGGCAGTCATGTTTCCGTGCTCCTTACTGAGACTGAAACCACCGACTCCGCGTTTTGAAGCACGAAACAGGTGGACGGGATGTTCAAAACACACAGCAAGATGTGCGGACGCCCTTACGGGTAGCCCCATCCCGCCCGAAACCGCAGGGGCGTGGACGAGCGTCCACAGCCCGGAATCCAGACGTGACAAGGCCTCGCTTTCGGGGAGGCAGCACCGCTTACTAAATGGGTGTTTTGAAGCACCGGCCCCGTGACAGGGGGCTGGTGCGGATGATAGCGCGTGCGGCGTGCGCAAAGTCGCTTTGCGGCCCGTTGCACCTTGCCATCTCGCCCTTTCAGGGATCGTCCAGGGACCGCTGAAAGAGCCCGGCATGCGTTGCGTTCATTGAGAATGATTCTTCTTTACGCGGTTATGATCCAGCCCCATGGATTTGTCCGCCTCCTTCACCGCACTCCGCGTGCAGGGTGAGCGCCAGCCCCATGCCGGCCTGCGGGCGGGCACAGCAACACCGGGCGTAGGCCGGCAACCACCCAGGCCGCTGTCCATTGCGGCTGGCCTTTTTTTCAATCTCGTTTGTCATGTATCAGGAGGGCCGTCACGGCCATCGCTTTCGGCATTTGCATTGCCGCTTTTCTGAACAACCCAATACATGTCCCTTTCCCATTCCAGCCATTCCGGCCAATCCGGTCATTCCGCCAAACCCACCCATCCGGGGCTGCTTGCGGTTTCCCGCCTGCTGGCCGCCGTCTTTGGCGGCTATGCGCTGGCCAGCGCGCTGGCGGCCTTCCTGGCCGCTGCGCTGCCCGGCGCGCGTGTCGATGCCGTGCTGGCCGGCATGCAGTGGAGCTTTGCGCTGCACGCACTGGCGGTGATCTGGGCGTTCTCGCCGGTTTCGGCGGGCCGGGTCTGGCTGGGGTTGCTGGTGCCTGCGGCCCTGATGGGCGGCGCCGCGCTGCTGCTGGCGCGCAATGGCGGAGGCCTTTGAGATGGCAAAGGCGCAGATCGGCAAGGTCCCCGGCAGCGGCGCTGCCACGGGCGGTTTCCGCCAGGCCCAGGCCTGGCTGCATACCTGGTGCGGGCTGTGGTTTTCGTGGCTGCTGTTCGCGGTGTTCCTCACGGGTTCGCTGGCCGTGTTCCAGGAAGCCATCACGCACTGGATGACGCCCGAGCACCATGCCGAGGAGGCGGCCGAGGCGGCAGCGCGCGCCGCCGCGCCGGCCGGGCAGGGTGCGGACCTGGGCCAGCGCCTGGCCTGGGGCGCGGCCTACATGCAAAAGCACCACCAGGGCGCGCAGATGTGGGAGATCTGGCCGTCCGACGACAAGGGCGGCGGCGACCTGCATGTCTACTGGTTCGACGCCAGGCGCGAATACGCCGATGCCGAGCTGGACACCGCCACGGGCGAGGAAATGGGGGCCGGCCACGGCCACGGCGCCGCGCGCGCCACCATGGGCGGCAACCATTTCGTGGATTTCCACTATGAACTGCATGCAGGGCAGGTAGGACTGTGGGTGATCGGCATTGCCGCCATGGCCATGCTGGTGGCACTGGTCAGCGGCGTGATCACGCACAAGCGCATCTTCAAGGACTTCTTCACCCTTCGCGCACGCAAGGGCCAGCGCAGCTGGCTGGACGCGCACAACGCCGTGGCGGTGCTGACGCTGCCCTTCCAGTTCATGATTGCCTATACCGGCATCGCCATCTCCAGCCTGAGCTTCATGCCCGTTGGCGTCTGGACGGTCTATGGCACGGACCAGGCCGCCCGCACGGCCTTCATCGCCGACATGACCGAGGCCGGGCCGCCCGCGCCTTCCGGCAAGCCCATGGCCGTGCCGGATCTGGAGTCGTTTGCGCGGCGCGGCCAGGAGCTGATGGGCCAGGCGGTGCGCGCGGTGGTCGTCAACCATCCCGGCGATGCGTCGGCACGCATCGGCGTCTACGGCTGGAACAGCGATGACCGTGCGCATCAGCGCCTGAGCCCCAATTCGGGCATGGCCATGTTCTCGGCCGCCACGGGCGAGGTGCTGCAGGTGCGCCTGCCCGGCGGCGCCGACGGCGGCACCCCCTCGCTGGCCCAGGCGGTCATGGGCGGGCTGCACATGGTCAAGTTCGGCGGGCTGGCCATGAAGTGGCTGTACTTCCTGTGCGGCCTGGCGGGCGCGGCCATGATGGCCACGGGCGCCATTCTCTTCATGGTCAAGCGCCGCAGCCGCCACCAGGGCGAGTTCGGCAGCGCCACGGCGCGCGTGTACCGGCTGGTCGAGGGCCTGAACGTGGCGGCCATCGCCGGGCTGGGCCTGGGCTGCATCGGCTACCTGTGGGCCAACCGCCTGGTGCCCGTGGGCCTGGCGCACCGTGATGACTGGGAGCTGGCCGTGTTCTTCGGGCTGTGGGGCCTGGCGCTGGTGCATGCGTTGGCCTGCGCGCCGGCCACGGCCTGGCGCCAGCAGATGGGCCTGCTGGCCATGCTGTGCCTGCTGCTGCCGCTGCTCAACTGGATCACCGTGGGCGAGCCGCTGTCGGCCCACATGCTGGAGGGCGACTGGGAAAGCGCCGGGGTGGAGCTGTTCTGCCTGGCCACGGGGCTGGCGGCCGCCTGGGCCTGGCGCTGGCTGGCGCGGCGCGGCGCGGGTGCCGCCGCCAAGGCAAGGACGGCCAAAGGCCAGACCGCCGTGGCCGGCCCCTCGGAGGTGCAGGCATGAGCACGTTGCACGCATCCCTGGCCGCACTGGCCCTGGCCTTTGCAGGCATGGCGGCCCTGGCCTTTGCCATGGACCGCCACTACGAACAATTGACCGGCGCGCGCGAGCTGCCGGCCCGCCGCGGCCCGCAGTTGCGCGGCCTGGGCACGGCGCTGCTGGCGCTGGCCCTTGTGCCCGTTGTCTCGGGCTGGGGCGGCACGGTGGGCACGGTGGCCTGGCTGGGCTTTGTGTCCGCCGGCGCGCTGATGGCCGTGGCCCTGATCAGCGCCCATGCGCGCTGGGCGGCGCGGCTGGCCTGGTTGGCTGGCGTGCTTGCCGTGGCGGATTTTGCGTGGATTGGTTTCAGTTTCGGTACTACGGGGTTTTTCAGATGAGTTTCCTGCTTTCGTTCCAGTTCGGGGTGTGTGTGGTCGGGAGGCAAGCATGACGCGCACGCAGCAACGCTGGAAAGCCATCGCCGTGGCGGTGGTCCTGTTGGCGGCGGCCGGGGGCGCGGCCGCCTGGTGGTCCAGCCGGCCTGCCGTGGCCTACCAGACCGAGACCGTGGCGCGCACCGATATCGAGTCCACCGTCACGGCCATCGGCACGCTGCAGCCACGCCGCTATGTGGACGTGGGCGCCCAGGTGTCGGGCCAGGTCACCCGGCTGCGCGTGGAGCCCGGCGCCCAGGTGGAGAAGGGCGCACTACTGGTGGAGATCGACCCCAGCGTGCAGCGCGCCACGGTGGATGCGGGGCGTGCCTCGCTGGCCGGCCTGCGCGCACAGCTGGCCGAGCAGCAGGCGCTGCGCAAGCTGGCCGAGCAGCAGCTCACGCGCCAGCGCCAGCTGGCCCGCGACGGGGCCACGCGCGAGGAAGACCTGCAGACCGCAGAAGCCAACCTGGCCGCAGCCGGCGCCCGCATGGAGCACCTGAAGGCCCAGATCGACCAGACCCAGGCCACGCTCAAGGCCGACGAGGCGCGCCTGGGCTATACGCGCATCTACGCGCCCATGGCGGGCACCGTGGTGTCGGTGGAGGCGCGCGAGGGCCAGACACTGAACGCCACCTACCAGACGCCCAACATCCTGCGCATTGCCGACCTGTCGGCCATGACGGTGTGGACCGAAGTGTCCGAGGCCGACGTGCGCCGCGTGCGCGACGATATGCCGGTGTACTTCACCACGCTGGGCGGCGCCGACCAGGCCAGGCCCCGGCGCTGGTCCAGCAAGGTGCGCCAGGTGCTGCCTTCGCCCTCTGCCAGCCAGGCGCCGGCCGGCGGCAATGCGGGCCAGGCGCCTGCGCCCGCCACCAAGGCCGTGGCCTATACCGTGCTGTTCGATGTGGACAACGAGGACGCCGAGCTGATGCCCCAGATGACGGCCCAGGTGGTCTTCGTCACCGGGCAGGCCGCGCAGGCGCTGACCGTGCCGCTGATGGCCGTGGCCGACAAGGCGGGAACGACTGACAAGGCGGAAAAGGCAGAGAACGCCGAGAAGGCAGGCAGCACGCAGACCGTGCGCGTGCTGGACGCCAAGGGCCAGCCCGAGCAGCGCACCGTGCGCCTGGGCGTGCGCAGCCGCCACCAGGCCGAGGTGCTGGAGGGCCTGCAGGAAGGCGAGCGCGTCATCGTCGGCGAGACGCCTCTGGACCGTGGCCTGCGGTGGCTGCAATGGTGATGGCGCAGGGCATGCAGGCCGGCGCGCCGCTGACCGCACCGCTGATAGAGCTGCGCGGCATCACCAAGCACTACGGCGGCGGCGACAGCGGCCAGCCCGCCGTCACCGTGCTGCACGGCATCGACCTGGAGATACGCGCGGGCGAGTTCGTGGCCGTGGTGGGCAGCTCGGGCTCGGGCAAGTCCACGCTGATGAACATCCTGGGCTGCCTGGACCGGCCCAGCGAGGGCAGCTACCACTTCCAGGGCCAGGACGTGGCCACGCTGGACTCGGACGCGCTGGCCTGGCTGCGGCGCGAGGCCTTCGGCTTCGTCTTCCAGGGCTACCACCTGATAGCCAGCGAAAGCGCCAGCGAGAACGTGGAAATGCCCGCCATCTACGCGGGCCTGCCCAAGGAAGAGCGCGTGCGGCGCGCCCGTGCGCTGCTCGAGCGCCTGGGCCTGGGCTCGCGCCTGGGCAACCGGCCCAACCAGCTGTCGGGCGGGCAGCAGCAGCGCGTGTCGATTGCGCGCGCGCTGATGAACGGCGGCCAGATCATCCTGGCCGACGAACCCACGGGCGCGCTGGACTCGCACAGCGGCGCCGAGGTCATGACCCTGCTGCGCGAGCTGGCCGACGCGGGCCACACCATCATCCTCATCACCCACGACCGCACTGTGGCCGCCCAGGCGCGCCGCGTGATCGAGATCAGCGACGGCCGCATCACCAGCGACAGCCAGCGCGACGATGCCGCTAACGGGGTGAATGCGGGTGCCGCTGCCCTGCCGCTCACGCCGCAGCGCGGCAGCGTCGGCGCGTCCTGGCTGGCCGAGCTGTTCGAGGCCGCGCGCAGCGCCTGGCGCGGCATGCGCATGAACCGCGTGCGCACCAGCCTGACCTTGCTGGGCATCGTCATCGGCGTGGCCTCGGTCATCGTGATGCTGGCCATTGGCGAGGGCGCGCGGCGCAAGGTGGTCGAGCAGATGGGGACCATGGGCACGGCCATCCTCTACATGGGCAGCAAGCCGCCGGCCACGGGCGGGCCGGCCGGGCAGATGACCGAGGAAGACCTGGCCGCCGTGCGCGAGCTGCCCGAGATACGGCGCGTGATGCCCGTGATCGGCGACCCCATCACCGTGCGCTACGGCAAGGCCGACAAGCAGATCTACGTGTTCGCGGCCAGCGAGGAGATGCCCCTGGTACACCACTGGAAGCTGGCCCAGGGCCGCTACTACACCGAGGCCGAGGACCGCGACCTGGCGCCCCTGGTGGTCCTGGGCCACAAGGCGCACCAGCACTTCTTCCCCGACACGCCCAACCCGCTGGGCCGCCAGCTGATCATCGGCACATCGGCCTTCGAGGTCATCGGCGTGATGAGCGAGCGCGGCGCGGACTCGGGGGCGCAGAACTATGACGACATGGTCTTCATTCCCTACCGCTCGGGCCGGGCGCGCGTCTACCAGTCGCAGACCCAGCCCGACTATGTGGTGATCGAGGCCATGTCCTCCGACGTGGTGCACGAGGCGGAGGAGGCCATGCGCAAGCTGCTGCTGGCGCGCCACGGCGGGCGCGAGGACTTCGGCATCGGCAACGCGGCCGCGCGCATCCAGGCCGAGGCGGCCACGCGCCAGAGCATGGCGGTGATGCTGGGCCTGATTGCCGCCGTCTCCCTGGTGGTGGGCGGCATCGGCGTGATGAACGTGATGCTGATGACGGTGCGCGAGCGCACGCGCGAGATCGGCATCCGCATGGCCACGGGCGCGCGCCAGCGCGACATCCTGCGCCAGTTCCTGACCGAGGCCAGCCTGGTCACCTTCGTGGGCGGCACGGTGGGCCTGCTGGCCGGCCTGGCCGTGGGCGTGGTGCTCATCGTGGCGGGCGTGCCCGTGGTGTTTTCGGTGCGCGCCATGCTGGGCGCCTTTGCCTGCGCCGTGGTGACGGGCCTGGTGTTCGGCTACATGCCGGCCAAGACGGCGGCGCGGCTGGACCCGGTGCGCGCGCTGGCGGGAGAGTGAGATGAAAGACATGAACGACAAGACGATGCCGGCGCGCCTGGGCTGCATCGCCCTGGCCCTGGCTGCGCTGGGCGGCTGCGCCGCGCAGCAGACGATGCCGGACAGGACAGCGCCTGCGCTGGCCGCTTCGTGGAAGCAGCAGGGCGAAGCCGTCCCTGCCTCTGTTTCACCGCAGTGGTGGCAGGCCTTTGGCAGTACGGAGCTGGGCGGCATGGTGCAGGCCGCCCAGGACCAGAGCCTGGACATGGCTGCCGCCATGGCCCGCGTGCGCCAGGCCGAGGCGGCCACGCGCCAGGCAGGCGCGGCGCTGCTGCCGTCGCTCAATGGCGAGCTGCGCGCCCAGCGCATGAACCATGCACAGGTGGCGGGCGGGCAGGCCAGCGTCTACGGCGCCGCGCTGACGGCCTCGTATGAGGTGGACTTCTGGGGCCGCAACCGCGCCACGCGCGATGCGGCGGCGGCGGCCTGGCAGGCCAGCCGGTTCGACCAGGACACGGTGCGCCTCACGGTCACCGCCCAGGTGGCCCATGGCTGGCTGCAGGCCGTGGCGCTGCGCGAACGCCAGGCCATTGCGGCGCGCAACGTGGCCAATGCCGAGCGGCTGCTGGGCCTGGTGGAGTCCCGCGCGCGCGCAGGCGCCGCCACCCAGCTGGAGCTGGCGCAGCAACGCGGCCTGGTGGCCAGCCAGCGCCAGGCCCTGGCCACGCTGCGCCGCCAGGGCGAGGATGCCGATGCCACGCTGGCCGTGCTGCTGGGCCAGGCCCGCCGCCCCGCGCTGGCCACGGATTCGCTGCAAGCCCTGCAACTGCCCGAGATCGGCGCAGGCCTGCCCACGCAGCTGCTGCAGCGCCGGCCCGACATTGCCAATGCGGAAGCGCAGCTGGCCGCCGCCAGCGCCAACCTGCAGGCCGCCCGCGCAGCGCTGTGGCCCCGGCTGACCCTCACGGGCAGTGCAGGCACCAGCGCTGGGCGCGCCAGCGACTGGCTGCGCGAGCCTGTCTATTCGCTGCTGGCCGGCCTCGCCGGCCCCATCTTCGACGGCGGCCGTCTGGCGGCCGAACGCGATGGCGCCCAGGCCCGGCGCGAGGAGCTGCTGGCCGGCTATTACAAGTCCATCGTCGCCGCCTATGGCGATGTGGACCTGGCGCTCAACGCCGTCCACGGCCTGAAGGCCCAGGCCGAGGCCCAGGCCGAGGTGCTGGCCCAGGCCCGCCAGGCCGTGTCGCTGGCCGAGCTGCGCTACAAGGCCGGGGCGGAAAGCCTGCTGTCCCTGCTGCAGGCCCAGACCACGCTGTACGCGGCCCAGGACGATGCCGTGCTGCAGCGCCTGCTGCAGCTGCAGGCGCGCGTGGCGCTGTACCGTGCGCTGGGCGGGGGATGGGAGGCGCCTGCCGTAGGCACTGAAATGCCGGAAAGGCAGGCACAAAAAAGCCAGGAGGCATTGCCACCTGGCTGAGAGGGAAGGGCCAGGGCCGCCACCCGGTCCTGCCGGGTGTGCGGCCTCAGGCCTCAGGCTTGAAGCCTGCTCAGCTGCCGCGCGTGATGGGCACGCCGGCATCCTTGCCGTAGGCGCCGTACTTGCCCAGCTCCCACTTGGCGATGGCGTTGCGGTGCACCTCGTCCGGGCCGTCGGCAAAGCGCAGCGTGCGCGCGTGGGCGTAGGCGCTGGCCAGCGGGAAGTCGTCGCTCATGCCGCCGCCGCCGTGCACCTGCATGGCCCAGTCGATGACCTGGCAGGCCATGCTGGGAGCCACGACCTTGATCATGGCGATCTCGCTGCGTGCCACCTTGTTGCCGGCGATGTCCATCAGCCAGGCGGCCTTGAGCGTGAGCAGGCGCGCCATGTCGATGCGGCAGCGCGCCTCGGCGATGCGCTCCTGCGTCACGGTCTGCTGGGCCACGCTCTTGCCGAAGGCGATGCGCGAGCTGGCGCGCTTGCACATCAGCTCCAGCGCGCGCTCGGCCAGGCCGATCAGGCGCATGCAGTGGTGGATGCGGCCGGGGCCAAGGCGGCCCTGGGCGATCTCGAAGCCACGGCCCTCGCCCAGCAGGATGTTGCCCACGGGCACGCGCACGTTCTCGAAGTACATCTCCATGTGGCCGTGCGGCGCGTCGTCATAGCCCATGACGTTGAGCGGACGCACGATGCGGATGCCGGGCGCGTCGCCGGGCACGATGATCATGCTTTGCTGCGAGTGCTTGGGCGCATCGGGGTCGGTCTTGCCCATGGTGATGAAGACCTGGCAGCGCGGATCGCCGGCGCCCGAGATCCACCACTTGTGGCCGTTGATCACGTACTCGTCGCCCTGGCGCTCGATGCGGGTGCAGATGTTGGTGGCGTCGGAGGAGGCCACCTCGGGCTCGGTCATGGCGAAGGCCGAGCGGATCTTGCCCTCCAGCAGCGGCTTGAGCCAGCGCTCCTTGAGTTCGGTGCTGCCGTAGCGCGCAATGGTCTCCATGTTGCCGGTGTCGGGCGCAGAGCAGTTGAACACCTCGCTGGACCATGGCACGCGGCCCATGATCTCGGCCAGCGGCGCGTATTCCTGGTTGGTCAGGCCGCCGCCCTTGTAGCCAGCGGCCTCGGCGCTGTCCACGGGCAGGAACAGGTTCCACAGGCCTTGCTCCCGGGCCTTGACCTTGAGCTTCTCGATGGTCTGCAGCGGCGTCCAGCGCTTGCCTGCGGCGGTGTTGGCTTCCATCTCGGCGGCATAGTCCTTTTCGCCGGGATAGATGTGCTCGTCCATGAACTTCAGCAGGCGTTCCTGCAGGTCCTTGGTCTTGGGCGAATATTCAAAGTCCATGGATGCGCTCCTTCTCTTGGCTTGTCGCTTGTGGTGGAAACGGGGTGATCGGTGAGTGTTGGGGGCTGGTGGTCTGGATGGCTCAGCTGCGCTGGGCGAAGGACCAGGCCAGCTCGGCCATGGGCCGGGCCGTGTCGCCCGAGGCCTTGGCCTGGGCGCTGGAGGCCGTGCCGGCCTCCACGCGCTTGGCGATGCCCTGCAGGATGGCCGCGATGCGGAACATGTTGTAGGCCATGTAGAAGTTCCAGTCGGCGCGCAGCGTGTCCACGTCCTTGAGGCCCGTGCGCTCGCAGTAGCGGCGGATGTATTCCTCTTCGTCCGGAATGCCCAGGGCCGCCAGGTCCTTGCCTGCGATGCCCCGGCCCAGCGTGGCCGGGATGTGCCAGCTCATGCAGTGGTAGCTGAAGTCGGCCAGCGGGTGGCCCAGGGTGGACAGCTCCCAGTCCAGCACGGCGATGACGCGCGGCTCGGTGGGGTGGAACATCAGGTTGTCCAGGCGGAAGTCGCCGTGCACGATGGACACGCGCGAGGCATCCAGCGCGCTGGCCGGCATGTGGGCGGGCAGCCACTGCATGAGCTGGTCCATCTCGGGGATGGGCTGGGTGACCGAGGCCACGTACTGCTTGCTCCAGCGGCCGATCTGGCGCTCGAAGTAGTTGCCGCTCTTGCCGTAGTCGGCCAGGCCCTGGGCCGCGAAGTCCACGGTGTGCAGGGCCGAGATCACGCGGTTCATCTCGTCGTAGATGGCGGCGCGCTGGGCCGGCTCCATGCCGGGCAAGGACTGGTCCCAGAGCACGCGGCCTTCCATGCACTCCATGATGTAGAAGGCGCGGCCGATGATGGACTCGTCCTCGCACAGCGCATACATGTGGGGCACGGGCACGTCGGTGCCGGCCAGGCCCTTCATCACGCGGAACTCGCGCTCGATGGCATGGGCCGAGGGCAGCAGCTTGGCCACGGGGCCGGGCTTGGAGCGCATCACGTAGCTGCGGCCCGGGGTGATCAGCTTGTAGGTGGGGTTGGACTGGCCGCCCTTGAACATCTCCACCTGCAGCGGGCCGGCAAAGCCCTGCACATGGCCCTGCATCCAGGCGGTGAGCGCGGGCACGTCGAATGCGTGCTGGTCGGAGACGGGGCGCGTGCCTACGAAATGGTCGAAAGTGCTCATGGGGCAGTCAGTCCTGTGATCGGTTCGGAAACCGGTTCTAGAAAGGGGTGCGGCCGCGCGGCACGGGCGCGGCAAGGCACCGGCCGGCGCGAACGTCCGGTCGGTGGAAGGGATGTGGCAGGGAAAAGGCCGCGGCGCGGGCCGCGCAGGTTCAGGCGTCGGGCGCGGCGATGCGCAGCAGCGTGTCGCGGTCGCAGACCACCAGGCCGCCCGGCTCGATGCGGATGGCGTTCTCGCGCTCCATGGCCTTGAGTTCCTGGTTCACGCGCTGGCGCGAGGCGCCCAGCAACTGCGCCAGTTCCTCCTGCGCCAGGTGCAGGCCGATGCGGATCTCGCTGCCATCCGACAGGCTGGTCACGCCGTAGCTGCGCACCAGGTGCAGCAGCTGCTTGGCCAGGCGCGCGCGCAGCGGCAGGGTGTTGAGGTCCTCGACCAGGCCGTAGAGCTGGCGGATGCGCCGTGCATGCAGGCGCAGCATGGCTTCCGAGAACTCCACATGCATGGACAGGATTTTCTTGAAGTCGGTCTTGGACACGCACAGCAGCGTGGTCTCGCCGTGCGCATAGGCATCGTGCGTGCGCTTGTCCCCGTCCAGGATGGCCACGTCGCCGAACCAGATGCCCGGCTCCACGTAGTCCAGCGTGATCTGCTTGCCCGTGATCGAGGTCGAGCTCACGCGCACCGCACCGCGGGCGCAGGCGATCCATTCCTCGGGCGGTTCTCCGCGTGCGCAGATGAGCGTGCCATCTTTGAACCGTTTGACGTAAGCGCATCGAAGAATGTCGTGCCGAAGCGATGGAGAAAGTGATGAAAACCAGCGACCGGAATTGATCGCTTCACGTTCTTCGATGGTAAGAATCGGGTCGTCCATGGCCTGTCTTTTGCGTGACTGATGACGGTCACATTGTCGCGTGTGGGACCGCCGCGGCGCAGCATGCCGCCGGCGGGCCTGTCACTTCGGTGTCTGGGCCTGCCGAAAACGGGGCAGGGCGGCGAAAAAAAGGCGACCCGTCTTGCATCGGGTCGCCGGCTTTGCAGGGCTTATGGCTCCTCGTGCGTGAGGCTCAGCCCCAGCGCTCCACGGCGGCGCAGCCAGGGGCTGGGGCGGTAGCGCGGGTCGCCGTAGACGGTCTGCAGGTTGAACAGGACCTCCAGCATGTTGGTGGGGCCCCAGCGGTCGCCCATGGCCAGCGGGCCCATGGGATAGCCCAGGCCCAGGGTCACGGCCTTTTCCAGGTCGGCCGGGCTGCCGATGCCCTGCTGGCAGATGTCGCTGGCGATGTTGACGATGGAGCCCACCACGCGCTGGGTGACGAAGCCGCCGCTGTCGCGGATCACACTGACGGCCTTGCCATCGCTGGCAAAGAGCGCATGGGCCGCATCGCGCATGTCGGTGCGCGTGGCCGGCGTGGTGGCCAGTACGCGGCGGCGCGTGTCGGCGTCGGCGATCAGCATGTCGATGCCCATGGTGCGCGTGCAGTCCAGCCGCTCCACGGCAGCCACCGTGGTCACGTCCAGGCCCAGCGGCGCCACCAGGATCAAGGCCTGCTCGGTCGGTGCCTGCGCGGTTTCAATGCGCGCGCCCAGGCTCTTGAGCAACTGGTAGATCTCGTTGCGCCGGGCCGCGCGTGCGGACACCCAGACCGGTGGCAGCGTCTGCACCTGCGGCACGGCAGGCTCGGCAGGCTGCTCGGCGCGGCCTTCGGCATAGCGGTAAAAGCCCCGGCCGGTCTTGCGGCCCAGCAGGCCGGCCGCCACGCGCTGCGCGGCAATGGGGCTGGGGCGGTAGCGCGGCTCCTGGTAGTACTGGTGGTAGATGTGCTCCATCACGGCATGGGTGACATCCAGGCCGGTGAGATCCATCAGCTCGAACGGGCCGAGCTTGAATCCCACCTGCTCGCGCAGGATGCGGTCGATGGTGGCGAAGTCGGCAATGCCTTCCTGCACGATGCGCAGCGCCTCGGTCACATAGCCGCGGCCCAGGTGGTTGACCAGAAAGCCCGGCGTGTCCTGCGCCCGCACGGGCGTGTGGCCGAAGCTGCGCGCGAACTGTGCCAGCGTGGCGCAGGTGGCCTCGTCCGTGGCCAGGCCGCGCACGATCTCCACCACCTTCATCAGCGGTGCCGGGTTGAAGAAGTGAAAGCCGGCAAAGCGCTGCGGGTGCTTGAGCGCCGTGGCCAGCGTGGTGATGGACAGGGCCGAGGTATTGCTGGCGATGAGGGTCCCGGGCGCAACGATGGCCTCCAGCTCGCGCAGCAGCGCCTGCTTGGCATCCATGCGCTCGACGATGGCCTCTATCACCAGGTCGCAGTTCTTGAAGGCATCGAGACCGTCCACTACCGTCAGCCGGGCCTTGCAATCTGCGGCCTGCTCACTTGTTATTTTTTGTTTCTTTTGCAGCGTGTCCCACAGCCCAAGCAGCTGTTGTTGCGCTTGTGCGGCAGCACCGGGACGGGCATCCTGCAACAGCACCCTGGCGCCTGCCTGGGCGGCCAACTGGGCAATGCCTTGCCCCATGATGCCTGCGCCTATCAATCCGACGCTCCTGATAGGAGAAATGTTGTTTTGGTTCATATACATAGAGGAGGTGTCCTACAGGTGTCTATGCAAAAATGCAAGCGTTCAAAGAAAGGCTGATGTGAGAATTTGTAGCACCATTCTCGGCGTCGCCCTGTCCTCCATGGCCTGGAACGCGTCCGCATTGTCGTTGGGCAGTCCTCGAGGCAACGTGGTGCTGGGCGCTCCGTTCGACCTGGTGGTGGGCTTGCAGCCCGATAGCGGCAACGATGCCGGCAGCTCCTGCGTGCGCGCCGAGCTGCTGGCCGGTGACAGGCCCATCGAATCCTCGCGCGTCAGTGTCAGCCCGACCTCGTCGGGCAAGGCCGTGCGGGTGCAGGCCCGCTATACGGTGGACGAGCCCATCGTGACTCTCAAGCTGTGGGCGGGCTGCGAAGGTGGCGGCATCAGCCGCAGCTATACGCTGCTGGCGCAGCTGCCCGAGTCGGTGGATGCCACGGGCAATCAACCCATCAATGTGCGGGAGCTGGCGGCAGCCCAGCCGGCGCTGGCGGCCGCTGGTGCCGCTGGTGCCGCTTCCGACCCATCTTCGACTTCTTCCTCCCGTCCGGCCGCTGGCCGCAGCGCCCGGGCCGAGTCCAGGCCCGCAGCGGTGCCCGTTGCCAAGGAACCGAAACCCCAGCCCAAGCCAAAGCCCCAGGCCAAGCCCAAGGCGGCGGCCGAGAAATCCAGGCCGCCCGTGGGCGTGACCGCCCAGGCCCAGGCCGGGCAGTTGCAGGCGGGCCTGCGCATCGAACCGCGCCTGCGCATGGAGCCGGTGGAGGAATGGCTGGGCACGGGCGGCACGCCGGGCGCCGCTGGAGCAGCCGGAACACCCGGAACACCCGAAGGCGGCGCCGCATCTGCGGCTCCCATGTTCGATGCCGGCAGCGAGCAGCTGGCCGAGGCCAACAAGCGCGTGCAGGCGCTGGAGGCCGAGATGGCGGCCTTCAAGAAGCGCGACGGCGTGGACCGTGGACAACTGGCCCAGCTGCGGGCCGAGCTGGACGCAATGCGCCAGGAGTCCGGCGGCTCATCCTGGCTGTTCAATGCGCTGCTACTGGCCCTGATTGCCGCCGTGGCCGTGATCGGCTGGATGGCCTGGCGCATGCGCTCGGGTGCTTTGCTGTTCTCGCGCGAGCCGGATGCCTGGCGGGAATCGGTGGAGCGTTCGTCGCAGGACCCCGTGCCGTCGACCCCGCCGCATGTGCGCGATGACGAGATTCACACCCTGCCGCATTCCCTGGATCCCCATAGGCCCACGCGGCCCATGGCCCCCAGCCTGCGTGAGCACCGGCCTGCGGCACCGCAGCAGGACGACCGCCGGGGACCGGATACCCTGGCTTCGCCCTATGTGCAGCGCGGCGCCCAGATGCGCCCCGGCGTGACCTATGAGCTGCATGAGGATGTGGACCCTGGCGACTTCGGCCCGGCCACCATTCCCGTGCCTGTGTCCGTGCATGCCGAACTGGAAACCGAGCCTGCGCCGCAGGCCCCGGCACCTGTGCGCACGTCCGGGCCCGAGGCCATCAAGGCCAGGCGCATGGTGCAGCCCGGCGAACTGTTCGACGTGCAGCAACAGGCGGAATTCTTCATCTCTGTGGGCGAGCACCAGCAGGCCATCGAGCTGCTGCGCTCGCATATCGACACGCATGAGGATTCCTCGCCGCTGGCCTATCTGGAGCTGCTGCACCTGTACTACACGTTGAGCCGCCGCGACGATTTCGACCAGCTGCGCGCGCGTTTTGCCAGGCATTTCAACGCCCGCGTGCCGGCCATGCCGGGCTTTACCGACAAGGGCAGCAGCCTGCTGCAGGGCTATCCCGAGCAACTGGCACGCATCGAGGCCCTGTGGCCCGTGGACGAAGTCGAAGCTTGCCTGGCGCACTACCTGTTCAAGCAGGACGGCGCACCCGACCCCGATGCGCCGGCCCCTTTCGACCTGGCCGCCTTCGACGACCTGCTGCTGCTGCTGTCCATTGCGCGCACTTCACCTGCCGGAACACGCGGCGAACCCGGCCCGCGCGAGCGCACCACGCCGCGCATGGTGGCAGGCACGGCCGTAGCCGGCGCAGCCACGGCTGGCGCTGCTGCCTTCACAGCGGCGGCAGAAGCCACGCCGGCGCAGGCTCCTGCATCCGCGGCCACGGGCGTGGACTGGATGGCAGAGCTGCAGCCGCCGATAGAACCTGCACAGCCGCAGCCGGCCTCGGTGACGCCGCTGGAGCCGGGCCTGGAGTTCACCCCCATGGACACGCTGCCCCTGTCCACGGGTGCTGTCGGTGGCGGCCACAGGCCTGCGAGCAGCGCACCGGACTCGTTGTCCGCACCGCTGCACTTCGAGCTGCAGCCCCTGAACTTCGATCTGGATCAGGCCGGCCAGCTGCCCGCAGGCCAGGTGCGCGCCGTGCCCCTGGGCGAGGCGCCTTCCTTCATCCACGATGAGTCGGCACCGCTGCTGGACATAGACCTCACGGACCTGGGCGAGAACGAGCTGCCGCATGTCGATGTGCCCTCGCGCTTTCCGCCCGTGACGCTGTCGGTGCCCGGCTCGGGTGCCGTGGGTTTCAGCAGCCACAATCTCAAGGCGCCGCTGGACATGGACCTGGCGCTGGACAAGTGGGAGCTGGAGCCGCCCGACACCGTGCGTGAGCACCGTGGCCTGGACGAGCCGCTGAGCCGCTCGGTGGACATGCTGCTGTCGCGTGAGACCGACCCGGCCTTTCGTCGATCACCACAGCCTGCGTCGCCGCAGGCAGACGACAAGGATCCGCCCAAGGGCTGAGCGGTGTGCATCGAAAAAAGGGAGCATCTGCTCCCTTTTTTTTGGGCGTGCCCAGCAGGAACTCAGCCTGCAGCGTGCATGCGCGCGAGCAACTGCTGCGCCGCCGCTTCAGGATCCTCGGCATTGACCAGCGCCCGCACCACGGCCACCGAGCCCACGCCCGTGGCGCGCACGGCCGGGAACTGGTCGGCCGAGATTCCGCCGATGGCCACCAGCGGATAGCGCTGCATCAGCCGCACATAGGCGCCCAGGCGCGCCAGGCCCTGCGGAGCCGTGGCCATCTTCTTGAGCGTGGTGGGGAAGACGGCGCCCAGCGCGATGTAGCTGGGCTGCACGGCATGGGCACGCACCATTTCGGCATAGCCATGCGTGCTCACGCCCAGGCGCAGGCCCGAGGCGTGGATGGCCTGCAGGTCGGCGCCGGCCAGCGCGTCCAGGTCTTCCTGGCCCACGTGCACGCCATAGGCGCCGGCATCGATGGCCTCGCGCCAGTGGTCGTTGATGAAGAGCAGTGCGCCCGTGCCTTCCACGGCAGCCACGGCGGAGCGCACTTCGCGGGCGATGGCGTCGCGGTCCTCGGACTTGAAGCGCAATTGCACGGTGGGCACACCGGCGCGGGCCATGCGGCCCACCCATTGCGCATCGGGCAGCACGCCGTACAGGCCCAGGGACCTTGGGCACTCCGGGAAGGCCAGTGCGGGATCGGCCCCCTCCAGGCCGAAGTCGCGCGGATCGTCGGGCCATAGCGTGGCCTCGAAGCGGCCCCTGCGCAGCGTCTGCGCCTGCCAGGCGCAGGCCAGCGTCTGGGCGTCGATGGCGATGAAGCCCAGGGCGCTGCAGGCCTGCAGCGCCGCAAGATAGGCCGGCTCCTGGCGCTGTGCCTGCGGCACGGGCTGGGAGGGCAGGGCGGAGCCTTCAGGGGCGAAGGTGGCGCCGTGCAGGCGCACGATGGCATCTGCCCAGGATTGGATGGAGTCGTTGCTCATGGCCGGTCTCCTCAGCCGTGGTGCCAGAACGGCGTGCCCAGCACGGGCGTGCTGGGCTGGGCGGCCGATTGCTCGGCCATGGCGCCGGCGCGGTGGGCGGCGTGGCCGGCATTCACGGCATCGGCAAAGGCACCGGCCATGGCTACCGGGTCTTCGGACAGGGCCACGGCCGTGTTCAGCAGCACGGCGTCATAGCCCCATTCCATGACCTGGCAGGCATGCGAGGGCCGACCCAGGCCCGCATCCACGATCAGCGGCACCTTCAGGCGTTCGCGCAGCGTCTGCATGGCATAGGGGTTGACGGGGCCGCGGCCCGTGCCGATGGGCGCCGCCCAGGGCATGACGGCCTGGCAGCCCACATCCACCAGGCGCTGGCACAGCACCAGGTCCTCGGTGGTGTAGGGCAGGACCTGGAAGCCGTCCTTGATGAGGATGGAGGCGGCCTCGACCAGGTTCAGCGTGTCGGGCTGCAGGGTGTAGTCGTCGCCGATCAGCTCCAGCTTGATCCAGGGGGTCTCGAAGACTTCGCGCGCCATCTGGGCCGTGGTCACGGCTTCCTGCACGGTCATGCAGCCGGCGGTGTTGGGCAGCACGGGCACGTTGAGCTTTCTGAGCAGTTCCCAGAAGCTGGCTCCGGTCTCGGCGGCATTGCTGCCCTGGCGGCGCAGCGAGGCCGTGACCATGGCCGGGCGGGCGCGCTGCACGGCAGCTTCCAGCACGGCGGGCGAGGGGTAGCGGGAGGTACCCAGCAGCAGGCGGCTGTCAAAGCGCTGGCCGTACAGGACCAGGCTGTCGTCGGAGGAAGAGGCGGAAGTCGTCATGGCGTGAGGCAATGGGAGAGTCGGATGGGGCATCAGCCGCCGGTCACGGGCGAGATCACTTCGAGGCGGTCGCCGTCGTTCAGCGCCTGCTCGGCATAGCGGGCCTTGGGCACGAAGACGGTGTTGATGGCCACGGCAAAGGGCGGGCGCGGCGCAAGCTGGGCCAGCGCGTCGGCCACGGTGGCTCCGTCGCTCAGTTCGGTCGCTTGCTGGTTGATGGTGATGTTCATGGCGGCTGGGGGAAAACGAAAGGCGGGTACGGGGGCTTGTTCGATCTTAGGCAGGGCCGGGCCTGGCGACCCTGCGTGCATGTCCGGTCTGTTGTGCGTGAAAGTGCCGTGCGTGCCGTTCAGGCGGCTGCCTTGTGCTGCGATGGCGCATGCTCGACGGCAACATCGAAGCGGCGGGCCAGTTCGGAATCGCCGCTGTCGAGCAGCTCCAGCACCACGTCCAGCATGGCCGGCGCGATCATGAAGCCATGGCGGTACAGGCCGTTGACCTCCATCACGCGCGGCGCGCTCCAGCGCACGGCCGGCAGATTGTCGGGCAGGGTGGGGCGGCATTGGGTGGCGATCTCGACGATGCGGCCTTCGGCAAAACCCGGATGCACGGTGTAGGCGGCGCTCAGCAGCTCCAGCGTGGAGCGCACGCTGGCCGGCGACATGTCGTCGGACTCGATCTCGGTGGCGCCGATGACGAAGAGGTGGTCCTCCTTGGGCGCAATGTAGATCGGGTAGCGCGGATGGATCAGGCGCGTGGGCCGCTGCAGCGTGACCTCGGGCGCGTGGATGCGCACCACCTCGCCGCGCACGCCGCGCAGCGCAGGCCACTGGCCGCGTGCGCCAAGGCCCCGGCAGTCCAGCACCCAGTCGGGCTGGCCCGGCGTGCCGGGACGGAAGTCGGCCAGCTCGCGCGGCTGGTTCCAGTGCTGCTCCACGCCCAGGCGGGTCAGCGTGGCGTGGAGTGAGGCCAGCAGCTGGCGGTTGTCCAATTGGCCCTCGCCCTGCAGGTACATGGCCTGGGCAAAGCGCCGCTCAAGCGCGGGCTCGCAGTCGTGCAGGGCCTGGTCGGCCAGCGGCTGCAGCGCGGGAAGGCTGGGGTTGATGCGGCGGTTTTTCTCCAGCAGGCCGAAGAAGCGCTGGGCATCGCCCGCGTCCTGGCGGTGCCAGAGGATGAGGGTGCCGTTTTGCTGGAAGAACACGGGCGCATCGAGCTGGGCCAGCAGTTCGGGCCAGCGCGTCAGGCCGTGCTGGCCCATGCGCACCACGCCGGGCTCGGTGATGGCCGATTCGGCCAGGGGCGCGAGCATGGCGGCTGCCACGCGGGCCGCGGCGCCATCGCCTTCGGGGCCGTGGGCGTCGTATACGGCAATGCCGTGGCCGCGACGGGCCAGCGCCAATGCCAGCAGCCGGCCCATGAGGCCGCCGCCCAGAATGGCGATGCGGGAAGAAGCTTGTAGAACGGACATGTGCATCTGGTGGTCAAGTGCGCCCATGCCCGTGGGACTGCCGGCCGGCTGTCCGCGCACAGGGCATGTGCTGGACAAAACGCGGCGTACCACCCCGATTGATTGAAACTCCCCACGCCAGCATGACCTGGATCGGGTGCAGGGGCGCTGCGCGGCAAGGTGCCTGTGGTGCAGGCTTGTGCGGCAGGGGGCTGGTCGCCCCGGGGCCCCAGGGTGTTTCTCAGTCACGCATCGGTGAGGCGGGCCAGGCCCTGTTTCACCGACGGGACACCCCTGTTTCGTCCGTCAGCAGGCATTACAGCACATCCCGCAGCTGCCGGTATTGACCATGCGCATGGGTGATAATTTTCGCCCATGACTGCCGACCACTCCCCTTCGACCGCCGCATCCCCCGAACCGGCTCCCGCCGCGCGCAAGCGCTATGCCCGCGTGCTCATCATCGCGGGCTCCGACAGCGGCGGCGGCGCCGGCATACAGGCCGACCTCAAGACCTGCAGCGCCCTGGGCTGCTACGGCATGACGGCCATCACGGCCATCACCGTGCAGAACACGCTGGGCGTCAGCGGCATCCACGGCATTCCCGTGGACATACTGCGCGGCCAGATCGATGCGGTGGTCGAGGACATCGGCGCCGACGCCGTCAAGATCGGCATGCTGGCCACGCCCGAGGTGGTGCAGGTGGTGGCCGATGCCATCCGCCGACACCAGCTGCGCAACGTGGTGCTGGACCCCGTGATGGTGGCCACCAGCGGCGACCGGCTGATCGCGCCGGAAACCGCCTCCGTGCTGGTGCGCGAGCTGTTCCCCCTGGCCACCGTGGTCACGCCCAATCTGGACGAGGCAGCGCTGCTGCTGGGCCGCTCTATTGATGGCATAGACGCACTGGACGGCGCCGTGCAGGAACTGCTGGCGCTGGGCGCGCCGGCCGCCTTGCTCAAGGGCGGGCACTTGTCGGGCGATCTGGTGGTGGACCTGCTGGGCCATGGCAACGGCCAGCGGCTGCGCCTGCAGTCGCAGCGCATTGCCACGCACAACGGGCACGGCACGGGCTGCACGCTGTCTTCGGCGATTGCCTCTCACCTGGCGCTGGGCCTGCCGCTGGATGCGGCCGTGGCCCAGGCGCGCGAGTACATCCTGGGCGCGATTGCGGCCGGCGCCGATGTGTTCACGGGCGCCGGCCATGGCCCGCTGAACCACGGTTATGCGCCGCGCGCGCAGGTCGTGGTCAACGGCTGAACGTTCGGCGCAGCGCCTGGTTCACCAGCCCCAGGTCAGGCTGCGCGCCACCCAGCCCTTTTGGCCGTTGTCGCGCTGGACCTGGGCCCAGGAGCCCTGTTTCCTGAGCGTGCGCACCACTTCCATTTCAGCCAGCTTGCCCACCACGCGATGGTTCTGGCCCGGGCCAGCGCGCAGGTTGGCGGTGCGTCCGGTCACCACCATGTGCGGGGTCTTGCCGGTCAGCGGCGCATGCACCCAGCCCAGCGTGCTCTCGTTGTCCCTGACGCGCAGCCACTGGCCCTTGCGCTGCACCACCTGCAGCGGATAGCCCTTGCCCAGCTCCCACAGCGTGGCCGAGCGCGTGGTGGGCTGCTGCCGCACATTGACGCTGGTGCCCTTGACGCTGACGAACTCGCGCGCATGGGCGACGGCCGGGGCCAGGGTGGTGGTGAGGACGGCGAGGGCGGTGGCGGCTGCGGCCAGCCAGCGGGCGGCACGGCGTTGATTGCAAGGCACGGGAACGGGTCTCCTTTCGTTCGAGGTCGGCTGGCGCGCGGAGACTTTCCAGCGCGGGCCGAGCCCAGGGAAAGCGCGTGGGATCAGGCGATGCCGCTATAGTTCCTGAATGAAACTGACGGGCGGCACCCCGGGTTCGCGTGCAATCGCCCGGGCTTGCCGTACGCTTGCCGCACCACAGTGTTTTCCAGGAGGGCTTGTATGCACCATGCTGTTTCCCGATCCGGCGCGCAGGGCCGGCACGCGGCGATTCTGACGGCCTGCCTTGCGGCGGGACTGGCGGATGTCCAGGCGCAGGAGGCCCAGGCCGTTGCCGCAGCCGCCGAGGGCCGCGACGCGGCCAAGGCGCAGGAGGGTGTGGTGAACCGCCCCGAATTCGGCCCCGCGCTGCTGGCGGCCGCCCAGGCGGGCGAAGCGCTGCAGGTGCGCGACTGGCTCAAGCGCGGCGCGCCGGTGGATGTGCGTGATCCGCAGGGCAACACGCCGCTGCTGCTGGCCGTGCGTGGCAACCATGTCGAGGTCGCGCGCTCCTTGCTGGTCCACGGGGCCAATCCCAATCTCAAGAACGACCTGCAGGACAGCGCCTATCTGCTGGCCGGTGCCCTGGGCCGGCTGGAAATCCTGCGCATGACACTGTCCTATGGTGCGGACCTGCAAAGCGTCAACCGCTACGGCGGCACGGCGCTGATCCCTGCCTGCGAGCGCGGCCACGTCGATACCGTGCAGGCCTTGCTGGCTGCCGGGGTGCGGGCCGACCATGTGAACCGGCTGGGCTGGACCTGCCTGCTCGAAGCCGTTTTGCTGGGCGATGGTGGCCCGCGCTACCAGGACATCGTGCGCCAGCTGATCACGGCGAAGGCGGACCTCAGCCTGCCCGACAAGGACGGCGTCACGGCCCTGGCCCACGCCCGCCAGCGCAGCCAGCATGAGGTGGAGCGGCTGCTGCAGGAGGCGGGAGCGCGCTGATCGACGCAAGCGAAAACGCCTGAAATCGAGGTCTGAACACCAGAATCAGACGGATCTGATTGCTGGGAAAGGTCTTGTTGCAAATGATTTCCATTTTCAACAAAGGCCCTTGCCATGCGCACTTCAGATTGCCGTTCCCGACCTTTCGTCTCCGGCCCCCAGTCATGCCTTTATTCGGTCTTCGCTGCGGCGCTGGTCACACCCGCATACGCGCAGGATGTGTCCTCTGAGGATCGCCAGGTCCAGCTGGCGCCGGTCACCGTTTCGGGGCCGCGCACCACCGGCTCGCGCACCGAGGCATCCGACTCGGTCAAGTACGCCAAGCCGCTGCTGGACGTGCCCCAGACCATTACGGTGGTACCGGGGCAGGTGCTCCAGGAACAGAACGCCCTGAGCCTGCAGCAGGCGCTGTCCAATGTGTCGGGCATCACCTTCAATGCGGGCGAGGGCGGTGCGGGCTCGGGCGACAGCATCAACATCCGCGGCTTCAGCGCCAACGCCAACCTGCAGATCGACGGGCTGCGCGACAGTGGGCAGAACAACCGCAGCGACCTCTTCAACACGGAGTCTGTCGAAGTCATCAAGGGCCCGAACTCGGTCTTTGGCGGGGCAGGCACCTCGGGCGGCAGCATCAACATGATCAGCAAGCAGCCCAAGGCCCATGACTTCACCGAGGCCGACGCAGGCCTGGGCACGGCCAGCTACCGGCGCCTCACGCTCGACACCAACCGTGTGCTGGCTGGCGGCAAGGCCGCCATGCGCCTGAACCTCATGGGCCATGACAGCGACGTGGCCGGGCGCGACACCATCTTCAAGCGGCGCTGGGGTGTGGCGCCCTCGCTGGCTCTGGGATTGAATTCGCCCACGCGCGTGACTCTCAGCTTCTTCCACCAGAACGATGACAATCTTCCCGACTTCGGCGTGCCGGCCTTTCGCGGCAAGATGCTCGATGGCGTCTCGCGCAATGCCTACTTCGGATGGCGCAACCTTGACCGGGAAAAGATCAGCAAGGATGCCCTGACCGCGAAGATCGAGCATGACTTCGCCTCGGGCGCCAAGCTGCAGAACCTCTCGCGCTACTCGCGGCTGAGCCGCGATACCGTGATCTCTGCCTCGCATGTCGATCTCCGGGGCATGCAGCCTGGCTACTACCGGCCCGCAGGGCCCCAGGCCTATGGCCGCGATGCGGCCACCACCCTGTGGATCAACCAGACCAACCTGACACAGCGCTTCGACACAGGCGTGCTGGGGCATACGCTGATCACGGGCTTCGAGATCGCGCGCGAGACCTATGACCGCACCACCTCTTCCTACAACATCAACCGGCAGTTCCCGGCCGGCGGCTATCCGCTGGCCCGTCCGCCCGGATACTGGACGGGCACGACGGACTTGCAAAACAGCGGAAGGAACGAAACCAGCCTGGACACCCGCGCGCTGTATGCCACCGACTCCATTGCGCTGGGTCCGCGCTGGGATCTGAACCTGGGCCTGCGCTATGACTGGATCGACGGGCGCTCCAACGCCACAACGGCCGCTGGCGTGCGCACCGCGGTGGACAGCTCCGACGGCCGGCTCAGCGGCCGCACGGCCCTGAGCTTCAAGCCCGCCGACAATGGCCGCATCTACCTGGCCTACGGCACGGCCTTCAACCCTTCCGCCGAATTTCTGGTCTCCACGGGCTCGGGCCTGGATGCGGCCACGGCCTCGCTGGCACCCGAGAAGAACACCAGCCTGGAACTGGGAGCCAAGTGGGATGTGCTGGACCGCCAGCTGGCGCTGACCGGCGCCCTGTTCCAGGTGGACAAGACCAATGCCCGCGAGCAGATGGCCGATGGCAGCTATCTGCTGGCCGGAGAGCAGCGCGTGCGCGGGCTGGAGCTCGGTGCCGCAGGCAAGGTGACGCCGCAATGGGATGTCTTCGCCAACTACACCTTCATGGCCAGCAAGACCCTCAAGTCATTGAACGAGCCTGCGCGTGTGGGCCAGGCGCTGGGCAATACGCCGCGCCATTCGCTGAACCTGTGGACCACCTATGCATTGCCCCAAGGCTGGACGGTGGGCTATGGGGTGCGCTTCGTGGGCACGCGCAATGTCACCTCGGCAGGCGATGGGAAACTCTCTGCCTATTGGGTGCACAGCGCCATGGTCGGCTATGAACTCAACCGGCAATGGAAGCTCAGGCTCAATCTCGAAAACATCGGCAACAAGGCCTATGTGGCCGGCGTGCGCCAGCGCCTGGGCGAGCAGTCGCGTTCCTCGGCCGTTGAATACGGCGAAGGCCGCACGGCCAGGGTAACGGCAACCTATCAGTTCTGAAGTGCCGGATTGCCTGGGGCCCGACGCTCAGCGTGTCGGCCGCAGGTAACAATGCGTGCAAGCTGCCCCCAGAGGGCAGCTTTTGTTTTTGACAGGGGCGTTGGACAAAAAAAGAGCCCGCACAAGGCGGGCTGGTGATGGTCAGGCCGGCGGCAAAAACCGCCGACTCGTACGCATCTTACTGGATCTTGGCCTTTTCGCGCAGCGATTCCTGGAATTGCGCCAGCTTTTGCTGTTGCAGCTGCTGCACGATCTGGGGCTTGACTTCCTCGAACTTGGGCAGCTCGGCCTGACGTGCGTCGTCCAGGCGGATGATGTGGTAGCCGAACTGGGTCTTGACCGGCTCCTGGGTCATGCCACCCTTTTCGAGCTTGATCAGGGCTTCGGAGAACTCGGGCACGTAGTTGCCGGGGTTGGCCCAGTCGAGGTCACCGCCACGGGCGCCGGATCCGGGGTCCTTGGACTCCTTCTTGGCGATGTCTTCAAACTTCTTGCCGGCCTTGATCTCGGCAATGATGGCCTTGGCGCGGTCTTCCGACTCGACCAGGATGTGGCTGGCCTTGTATTCCTTGCCGCTGTTGGCAGCGACGGCCTTGTCGTACTCGGCCTTGGCTTCGGCGTCGGTCACGGGGTTCTTCTTCTGGAAGTCCTCGAACAGCGCGCGGATCAGGATGGTCTGGCGGGCCAGTTCCATCTGCTGCTTGTAGGCTTCGCTGTTGGCCAGGCTGCGCTTGTTGGCTTCCTGCATGAAGATCTCGCGGGCGATGACTTCTTCCTTGATCTGCCCTTCCAGCTCGGGGGTCACGGGGCGACCGCTTTGCTCGATCTGTTGCTTGAGCGCTTCGGCGCGTGCCTTGGGCACAGCCTTGCCGTTGACGACGGCGATGTTCTGGGCCGAGGCGGACAGGGCCGCGGTGCTCAGCACGGCGGCAGTCACCAGGCTGGTCAGAAGCTGTTTTTTCATGCGAATTCCAGATATGAAGGAAAAATTGATTCTATAGCGCGGATACGCAACAGGCTCCGAATCGTCGGAGCCTGTAAAAGTTCAAAGAACCTCGATGGCGATGGCGTGTGCGCCCTGGTCAATGAATTCTTGCAGCGCATCATACACAAGGCGATGGCGTGCCACGCGTGGCTTGCCTTGAAACAAAGGTGACGCAATGCGCACGCGGAAATGCGTGCCGAAGCCGGTGCCGTTGGCGCCCATGTGGCCGGCGTGCTGGTGGCTCTCGTCGATCACTTCCAGGTGATCGGGGGCGAGGCGCTCGCGCAGCACGGCCTGCATGGCTTCGGCGGTGATGGGCAGCGGATGGGCGGGGGCGCTCATGGCTGCTTGTCCTGCTGCACGCCAGGCGGGGGCAGGGCGTCGGGCGTGGCGGCTGCTGCCTCGCCCTTGTCTTCCTGCATGAAGCGGCTCATGTAGATGGCCTGGCCGATCACGAAGACCAGCATCAGCCCCATGCCGCCGAACAGCTTGAAGTTGACCCAGGTGTCGGTGTCGAAGCGGTAGGCGATGACCAGGTTGAGCGCGCCCATGACCGCGAAGAACGCCGCCCAGCTCCAGTTCAGGGTGCGCCATGCGTTGTCGGGCAGTTGCAGCTGCGCGCCCATGACCGAGCGCAGCAGGTTCTTGCGGAACACCAGCTGGCCTATCAACAGGGCGCTGCCCATGAGCCAGTACAGCACGCTGGGCTTCCACTTGATGAAGGTGTCGTTGTGGGCCAGCAAGGTGGCGCCGCCGAACAGCACGATCACGCCCAGGCTCACCCATTGCATGGGCTCGACCTTGCCGTGGCGCACGCGCAGATAGGCGATCTGGGCAATGGTGGCGACGATGGCCACGGCCGTTGCCGTGTAGATGCCCCAGACCTTGAAGGCGACGAAGAACAGGATGATGGGGAAAAAGTCGATCAGTAACTTCATTGGAAGGTTTCGATGGGCTTGGAGTCAGGCATGGGGCCTGAGCTTGGCAGGCGCATTGTGGCGCAGCCGGCGCGGCCCGGCATCGGTGCAGGGCCGCGTGGCCTGGGGTTTTTGCGTGCCTGGAGCCTAGGCCTTGGGCGGCTCGAATTCCAGCGATGCGGAATTCATGCAGTAGCGCAGTCCTGTGTCGGAGGGGCCGTCGGGGAATACATGCCCCAGGTGGGCGCCGCACTGGCTGCAGACGGTTTCGGTGCGCACCATGCCGTGGCTGCGGTCCACGATTTCGGTGATGGCGCCGGGGATGGCGCGGTCGAAGCTGGGCCAGCCGCAGCCGGCATCGAACTTGGTGTCGGAGTCGAACAGCTTGCTGCCGCAGCAGATGCAGTGGTAGCTGCCATCGGCCCAGAACTGTTCATAGCGGCCGGTGAACGGACGCTCGGTGGCTGCATGGCGTGTCACCTGGAAGGCGGCAGGTTCGGCGCCCTTGGCCTGCAGCTCGGCCTGCCATTCCTGTTCGGTCTTGTGGATGGGAAAGCTCATGATGAACAGCTGATCTCGATGGAGGAAGCCCAATCGGGCGGGAAGCCTGCCCATTCGGCATGCTCGGCGTGGGGGGCGAACGGAGTCTGCAGCACGGCCAGCAATTGGCGCACGGGAGCGAAGTCACCGGCCTTTGCGGCGCGGATGGCCATCTCGCCCAGGTGGTTGCGCAGCACGAAGCGCGGATTCGATTCTTGCATCAAAGCGGCGGCCGCCGCGGCATCCGTGCCTGCCAGGTGCCGCGCGTACAGGGCTGCCCAGCGGTCGAAGGCCTCGCGGTCAAGCACCAGGTCGCGCACGGGCTCGAGGTCCGTGCCGGCACCGGCACCTGCAGCCACCGCATCGGTCAGGCGGCTGAAGAAGATGGTGTAGTCCACCGCGTTGTCGGCCATGAGCTGCAGCAGCGGGTTCACCAGGGCGGCAAAGCGCCCCTCAGCGGGCGGCGTGCCTGGCGCATCTTCGGGCAGGCCCAGCTTGCGCAGCATGAGGGCGCCATAGGCCTGCGGAAACACCTGCTTGTACGACTCCAGCGCTGCAATAGTCAGTTCCTCTTCGCCGATCAGCGGCAGCAGGGCCTGGCCCAGGCAGTACAGGTTCCAGTAGGCCACCTGGGGCTGGCGGTTGAAGGCGTAGCGGCCCTGGGTGTCACTGTGGTTGCAGATGTGGCCGGGGTTGAAGGCATCAAGGAACTGGAAGGGACCGTAGTCGATGGTCAGTCCCAGGATGCTCATGTTGTCGGTGTTCATCACGCCATGGCAAAAGCCCACGGCCTGCCAGTGCGCCAGCAGCCGCGCCGTGCGCTCGCTCACGGCCTGCAGGAAGTTGGCGTAGGCGTTGCCGGCCAGTGCCTCGGCCGTGCGGCATTCGGGGTAGTAGTGGTCGATCACGTAGTCGGCCAGTTGGCGCAAAGGCGCTATCTGGTCGCGCGCCGCAAAGTGCTCGAAGTGGCCGAAGCGTATGAAGCTGGGCGCCACGCGTGCCACCACGGCGGCGGTCTCGATCTCTTCGCGGCGAATGGGGGCGGGCGATCCGGTGAGGCTCAGCGCGCGCGTGGTGGGAATGCCCAGGGCGTGCATGGCCTCGCTGCACAGGAACTCGCGGATGGAAGAGCGCAGCACGGCGCGCCCGTCGCCCATGCGCGAGTAGGGCGTGCGGCCCGCGCCCTTGAGCTGAATCTCGTGGCCCGAGGCCGTTTCGCCCAGCAAGATGGCACGGCCGTCGCCAAGCTGGCCGGCCCAGACGCCGAACTGGTGGCCGCTGTAGACGCTGGCCAGCGGATGGCTGCCGGGCAGCACGGCATTGCCGGTGAGCGCCTGCAGGGCCTCATCGGAGGCCAGCCACTGCGGGTCCAGGCCCAGCAGCTCGGCTGTGCCGGTGCTGGTGGCAATCCAGTGCGGTTCGGGCAGCGGCGTGGGGCGCAGATGGGTGAAGAAGTCCGGGCCCAGGGCGGCGAAGCCGTCTTGCCAGGAGATGGGAGGGCGTGGGGAGGTCGCCGGAGCCTGGCCTTCGGCGGCAGCATGCAGGTTCATGTGGGAATTGTCCCCCAGCGCCTATGCCCCGTGGGGCGCAAGGTTCATGCGCGCATTCACCGCATGCATTCACGCACGCAGTTGCTGCCGGTACTGGCCAGGTGGCATGCCGAACCAGCGGCGGCAGGCGCGAAAGAGGTTGCTCTGGTCCACAAAGCCCAGCAGGTCGGCCACCTCGGCCAGGCTGCGGCGCGGCTCGCCCAGGTACTGCAGGGCCAGCTCGCGCCGGGTTTCGTCCAGCAGTTGCTGGTAGCTGGTGTCTTCGGCCTGCAGGCGGCGCTGCAAGGTGCGGTCGGTCAGGCCCAGCAGGCTGGCCACGTCTTCGCGGCGCGGCTCACCCTGGGGCAGCAGGCGAGCAATCTCGTGGCGCACGCGCGCGCCCACGCCGGCCTGGCCCAGGTGGTCGAGTTCGGTTTCGACCAGCTTTTCGTGCAGTGCCAGCAGTTCGGGGTTGTGCGTGGGAATGGGGGCGAGCAGGTCGGCCTCGGACAGCAGGAAGCGGTTCGCGTCCTCGCCGAAGCGCGGCAGCAGGCCGAAGGCCGCGCGGTAGGCGGCCTCGTGCGAGGGGGCGGGCGCCTCGGCCATGAATTCCACGGCCAGCGGCCGGACATCGCGCCGCGTCAGCCAGTTGCACAGCACCAGCAGCGTGAGCACGGCGAACTCCACGCGCTGGCGCGGCACGGGCCGTGTGGCGCCGATGTGATGTATGGACAGCCAGTAGCCGCGCGCATCGCGCTCCAGCGTGAAGGACGTTGCGTCCGAGATCACGGCCATGTGGCGTTCCAGGTCGCGGAAGCCGGCCAGCAGGTGCGGGCCCGAAGCCAGCGAGTAGCCGACCAGATCGATGTTGCCGTGGCGCGCGGCCAGTTGCCGGTCCAGTCCCAGCGTGGGATTGGCGGACTGGGCCACGGCCAGCTCCCAGAGCCGGCTCACTCGGTCCACATCGGTACGGGCCTGCGAATGCTGCAGTGCGGCAAGGTCGATATCGGCTGCGGCGCACAGGCTTTGCGGGGCCAGCCCTTCGGTGGCCATCATGTCCAGGATGCCGCGCACCCAGGCGGCGGAGCTGCTGCGCTGCGTTGTCATGACCGGGTTTTCCTGGGCCATTCGGGGCGCTGTTTGCGTTCTGAAGTCACTGTTTTGGCGTGGTTGCGATAGCGGCGTTTTGCCGCGCTGTTCCTAGAATTTTTGCAGCGCGGCGAACGACTGCGCAGTGTGACCCATGGGCCCGGCGCGGCCCATACGGGAAACCCCAAAAACCATTCAGGAGACAAGCATGCGCACAGGACAGCGGTGGATGGCTGGCGGCATACGCCTGGCCGTGGCTTCAATGGCTTTGTGGCTCGCGGCCTGCGGCGGCTCGGGCGGCGGAGGTCCCGAACTGCGCGAGACGGCCTACGGCCCCTTGCGCGGCGTGGACGATGGCGCCGCCACGGGCACCTATTACTGGAAGGGTGTGCCCTTTGCCCAGGCGCCCGTGGGCGCGCTGCGCTGGCAGCCGCCGGCCGAGCCCAAGGCCTGGGAAGGCGTGCGCGAGGCGCGCCAGTTCGGCAATGCCTGCCTGCAGATCGGGCGCATGTACGGCCCGGGAGCCAACAACCGCTTCGACGACACCATTGCCTCCACCCTGGGCCAGCCCGTGGGCAGCGAGGACTGCCTGACGCTCAACATCTGGCGCCCGGCCAGCGGTGCCGAGAAGCTGCCGGTGCTGGTGTTCATCCACGGCGGCAGCGCCATCTCGGGCTATACGGCCGATCCGCTGTATGACGGCGCGGCCCTGGCGCGCGCCGCCAATGCCGTGGTGGTGACGGCCAACTACCGGCTGGACATCCTGGGCTACATGCACATGCCGCAGATGCAGGCCGGCGCGCCGGCCACGGGCAACTTCGCGCTGCTGGACAACCTGCAGGCGCTGCGCTTTGTGCAGCGCAATATCGCGGGCTTTGGCGGCGATCCGGGCAATGTCACGCTCATGGGCCAGTCGGCAGGTGCCACCAATGTGCTGGCGCTGCTGGCGGCCGAGTCGGCGCGCGGCCTGTTCCACAGGCTGGTGCCCATCAGCGGCGGGCTGTCGCTTCCATCCAACCTGCCGGCCGGCGTGCTGGCCACGCTCAAGCCGGCTTCGGCCTACGCCACCCAGTCCGCGCTGCTGCTGGCCCATCTGATGGTGGCCGATGGGCTGGCTGCCGATGTGGCGGCTGCGGCCACGGTGGCTGCCGGCTGGACACCGGCGCAGATTGCGGCCTACCTGCGCGGCAAGGATGCGCGCGTGCTGCTGCAGACCCTGGTGGCCAAGGGCCTGACGGGCGCGGGACCGATTCCCGACGGCCTGCTGCTGCCCACCGATCCCATGGCCGCGCTGGCTGCGGGCCAATACAACCGCGTGCCCGTGATGGCCGGCTACACGGCCGAGGAGGGCAAGCTGTTCGCGCCCCTGCTGGCGGCGCTGGGCGGCAAGCCGGGCTTCAGGATCGATGATGCGGCGCGCTTTCGCATAATGCAGTCCTTCGATGCGCAGTCGCCCAACGCGCCGGGCTTGGCCGACATCATCGATGCCGCCTACCTGCCCGTCGACACGCCGGTCACCGGCTACAACGCCCGCATGGCGCAACTGACCCATCTGTTCGCCGATCCCAGCCGCGACCAATTGCTCAATACGCTGCGCACGCGCCAGGCCGAGGTCTGGAGCTACCGCTTCGACTGGGCGCGCCAGCCTGCGCCCTGGAACACGGTCTACGGCGCGGCCCATGCCTTCGATCTGCCTTTTCTCTTCGGCAACTTCGGGCCGTCCGTGTTCTCCCGCGTGACCAACAGCACGGCCAATGCCCCGGGCCGGCTGGCGCTGTCGAACGCCATGATGGCCAGCCTCAAGGCCTTCATGCAGACGGGCAATCCGCAGAACGCGGCCCTGGGCCAGACATGGAAGCCCTGGCCGTCCAGCCTGATCTTTGATGCCGAGCCGGGCGCGACCAGCATCCGGGTGCAGTGAGCGAGTAGATGAGCGAGCAGGGGCTTGCCGCGGCAAGCCCCACGAGATAGCCAACAACAACGAAGGAGACAAGTACCCATGACAGTCAAGACCGTTTTCACACATGCCTGGCGCTGGCCGCTGGCGGGGGCCATTGCAGCCGCCGCCGTGGGCCTGGCCGCCTGCGGAGGGGGATCGTCGGGCATGCCCGCGCCCATGGGGCCGGGCCAGCAATCGGGCTATATCACCCTGCCGGACGGCAGCAAGATGCGCTACTCGCTGCTGCTGCCCGAGGGGCAGGGCCCGTTTCCGCTGCTGGTCGAGTACGACGGCTATATCTCGGGCTCGTACCCCAACATCAGCAGTCCCTGGACCAAGGAAGGCTATGCGGTCATGGGGCTGAACGTGCCGGGCACGGGCTGCTCCACGGGGGATGACAAGGTGTTTGACGCCAGCGTAGGTGCGGCTGGGGCCTTTGCCATCGAATGGGCCGGGCGGCAGGCCTGGTCCAATGGCCGCATCGGCATGATCGGCTACTCGTATTCGGGCTACAACCAGCTGTGGGTGGCGGCGCACCGGCCCAAGGGGCTGCTGGCGATCACGCCCAGCAAGAATGTGGGCGATCCCTACCGGGACGTGGGCTATCCGGGCGGCATTGCCAACATCGGTTTTCCGGCGCAGTGGTGGAACGGCTTCCCGCGCATCTGGCGCACGGCCGCCGACCTGGCGGTGAAGAACGGTGGCGACACGGAATGCGCCAAGACCGTGGCCGATAACATCGAGAAGATCAAGCGGCCCGAGCTGGACCTGATCAAGTGGCTGGACAACCCCTATGCCGATGGCCTGTACCTGGAGCGCAGCGCCATGCTGCAAAGCGGGAAGATCAATATCCCCACGCTGGGCACGCAGTCCTGGCAGGACGAGCAGATCGGCCCGCGCTCGGGCTACTACGAGGACACCATTGCGCCCGACAGGATGTGGCTGGTCAGCTCCAACGGCGACCACCATACGAACATCACCTCGGACCATATCGACCAGACCTTGAAGCGCTTCCTGGCGCGCTTCGTCAAGGGCGAGGACAACGGCTTCGACAAGGAGCCGCGCGTGCGGCTGCTGCAGGAGATGCAGACCACGGACGCCAAGGCCCTCAATGGCGGCGCCAAGCTCATGCCCACGGGCGAGGCACGGTTTGACCGGCTGCCTGTCCAGGTCAAGCCCCTGCGCCTGTGGATGCAGCCGGGCCAGGCGCTGGGCGACAGCGCACCCGCCTCAGGCACGGCTTCGTCCAGCTACCGCTATCCGGCCCTGAGTCCGCAGGTGAACAACCCGGCGGCCGAAGGCTGGCCAGCCGTGCCCGCTTCGGAAAAGGATGGCCAGCTGGTCTTCACCACGGCGGCCCTGCCGCAGGACCTGAGCTTCTATGGCGAAGGCTCGGCCGACCTGTGGCTCAGCGCCACGGCCGCCAATACCGACATCCAGGTCACCGTGTCCGAGGTGCGGCCGGACGGGCAGGAGATGTTCGTGCAGCGTGGCTGGCTGCGTGCGTCCAAGCGTGCGCTCGATGAGAGCCGCTCCACGGCGCTGCGTCCCTGGGGGGCCTACACACGGGACAAGGATGTGCCACTGGTTGCCGGCCAGCCCCAGTTGATGCGGGTGGAAATACAGAAATTCGCGCATGTGTTCCGCGCCGGTTCAAGCATTCGCGTGACAGTGGATTCGCCATCGCAGACCGGATACTGGATCTTCGGCAACGACAAGACGCCGTCCACGAACACGCTGTGGCATGACGCGGCGCATGCCTCCAGCATCGTCCTAGGGTATATCCCATACGAGCATGCGAAGACGCTGCCGAGTTGCGACAAGACAATGCGTCAACCATGCCGGAAAAACGATACGCCTGTCCCTGCCGGGATCGGACCCAGGGCGCCGGCCTGAGCCACCCTCCATGCGGGCAGCGGCATCGCGCACCAGGGCCTTGGCCTTGCGCGAATCCGCAGTCCGCAGTTCACGACGTTCACGAAGTTCAATCACCTTAGGAGCCTATAGATGCTGGGTCTGATGCAAAGCCAACCACTGTTGATCTCGTCGCTGATCGACTTCGCCGACCGCCACCATGGCGATGCGGAGATCGTCTCGCGCAGGGTGGAGGGCGATATCCATCGCTATACGTACCGCGACCTGGCACGGCGCTCGCGCCAGCTGGCGAACACGCTGGACGGCCTGGGCTTGCAGCCCGGCGACCGCGTGGCCTCGCTGGCCTGGAACGGCTACCGCCACATGGAGATGTACTTCGGCGTCAGCGGCTCGGGCCGCGTGCTGCACACGGTCAACCCGCGCCTGCACCCCGACCAGGTGGCGTGGATCATCAACCACGCGGAAGACCGCGTCATGTGCTTTGACCTGACCTTCCTTCCCATCATCCAGGCCGTGCATGCCAAGTGCCCCACGGTGCGCCAGTGGGTGGCGCTGTGCGATGCGGATCGCCTGCCCGCCGACAGCGGCATTCCGGGCCTGGTCAGCTACGAGGCCTGGATTGCCGGCCAGCCCGACCAGTACCAGTGGCCCGAATTCGACGAGAACACGGCCTCCAGCATGTGCTACACCAGCGGCACCACGGGCAACCCGAAGGCCGTGCTGTACAGCCACCGTTCCACCACGCTGCACGCCTACGCGGCCGCGCTGCCCGATGTGATGTGCATATCGGCGCGCGACTCGGTGCTGCCTGTCGTGCCCATGTTCCACGTCAACGCCTGGGGCATTCCCTACTCGGCCGCGCTCACGGGCTGCAAGCTGGTGTTCCCGGGCCCGGCGCTGGACGGCAAGTCGCTGTACGAGCTGATCGAGGCCGAGGGCGTCACCTACGCGGCTGGCGTGCCCACGGTCTGGCAGATGCTGCTGGGCCACATCAGGCCGGGCGGCCTGCGGTTTTCCACGCTCAAGCGCACGGTGATCGGCGGCTCCGCCTGCCCGCCGGCCATGATCACGGCCTTCCAGGACGAGTTCGGCGTGGAGGTGCTGCATGCCTGGGGAATGACCGAGATGAGCCCGCTGGGCACGCTGTGCACGCTCAAGAACAAGCAGCTGCAGCTGCCCAAGGACGAGCAGATGAAGATCCTGCAAAAGCAGGGCCGCGCCATCTACGGCGTGGATATGCGCATCGTCGACAGCGACGGCACCGACCAGCCCTGGGACGGCAAGAGCTATGGCGACCTGCTGGTGCGCGGCCCCTGGATCGTGGACAGCTACTTCAAGGGCGAGAGCCCGCTGGTCAAGGACGCGCAGGGCCGCGGCTGGTTCCCCACGGGCGACGTGGCCACCATCGACCCGGACGGCTTCATGCAGATCACCGACCGCAGCAAGGACGTGATCAAGTCCGGCGGCGAGTGGATCAGCTCCATCGACATCGAGAACATCGCCATGGCCCATCCGGCCGTGGCCATGGCCGCCTGCATCGGCATGCCGCATCCCAAGTGGGACGAGCGCCCCATCGTCGCCGTGGCGAAGAAGCCCGGCGCCGAGGTCACGCGCGAGGAACTGCTCAAGTTCTACGAGGGCAAGACCGCCAAGTGGCAGATCCCCGACGACGTGGTCTTCGTCGATGCCATCCCGCTGGGCGCCACCGGAAAAATGCTCAAGACCCGGCTGCGCGAGCAGCTGGCCGGCTACCGGCTGCCGGGGCTTTGAGCCGCTGCGGGCGGCCACCGTGGCAGGGCATGCGGGGGCATGTCCTGGCCGGGGCGGCCGGTCCGAGTCTCGTCGGCGATAGCCGCTAGGGGCAATCACCGATCAGGGCAGGGCACAGGGGCCATTACCCTGGGCCTCGCCCAGAAACCACCACAAGAGGAGACGCTTCATGAAGTTTGCGATCAAGGCATTGACGGCATCCCTGGCCCTGGCTTGCGCCACGGGCGCCATGGCCCAGAAGGGCGAGACGGTGAAGGTTGCGTGGATCGACCCGCTGTCCGGCCTCATGGCCGCGCTGGGGTCCAACCAGCTCAAGAGCCTGCAGTACATCGCCGAGGAGCTCAACAAGGGCACGGCCTCGGGCGTGAAGTTCGAAATCATCGGCATCGACAACAAGCTCAGCCCGCAGGAAACCACGGCGGCCCTGCGCTCGGCCATGGACCAGGGCGTGCGCTACGTTTTCCAGGGCAATGGCTCGGGCCCGGCCCTGGCCATCATGGATGCGCTGGAAAAGCACAACGCGCGCAACAAGGGTAAGGAGGTCGTCTACCTCAACTATGCGGCCGTGGACCCGGACCTGACCAACAGCAAGTGCAGCTACTGGCATTTCCGCCTGGATGCGGACACCTCCATGAAGATGGAAGCGCTGACGACCTATATGAAGGACCTGCCCGAGGTCAAGAAGGTCTACCTGATCAACCAGAACTACTCGCACGGCCAGCAGGTCTCCAAGTACGCCAAGGAGATGCTCAAGCGCAAGCGCCCCGATGTGGAGATCGTGGGCGACGACTTCTCGCCGCTGGCCCAGGTACGCGACTTCGCACCCTACATCGCCAAGATCAAGCAGTCGGGTGCCGACTCGGTGATCACGGGCAACTGGGGCTCGGACCTGGCGCTGCTGATCAAGGCCGCCAGCGACGCGGGCCTGAACAACGTCAAGTTCTACACCTACTACGCCATCGCCACCGGCGCGCCCACGGCCATGGGCGCAGCTGCGGCCGACAAGGTCTACATGGTGGGCTACGGCCACATGAACCTGCCCGGCCCACTGGACCGCATCACCAAGGGCTACAAGGCCAAGTTCAACGACGACATGTACACGGGCTCGCTGTACTCGGGCCTGACCATGCTGGACCAGGCCTTCCTGCGCGCCAAGACCACGGACCCGGCCAAGGTGGCGGCCACCATGGAAGGCATGAAGTTCAACAGCCTCAACGGCGAAGTGGAGATGCGCAAGAGCGACCACCAGCTGCAGCAGGGCCTGTTCATCTCGCGCTGGGAAAAGGCCGGCGGCAAGTATCCGATGGATTCGGAGAACACCGGCTACACCTTCGTTCCCGTGAAGTACTACGAGCCCTATGTGGCCAGCACGCCGACTTCATGCGAGATGAAAAGGCCCTCCTGATCGCCTGACCGGCCAGTGAACTTCGCAAAGGGGCGCGAGGCGCCCCTTTTTTTGCCTGAAATCAGGCAAAACACGGTTTTCTGGCCTGATCGATGGCGATCTGTCGCCAATGTGTCCAGGGCCGCAGCCAAGTCGCATGCGCGATAGTTTCTAAGGCATTCCCCAGAGGGAAATTGTCATTCAGGCGTTAGTCTGGCGCCAATACAGATATCCGAATCAACCGGAAAAAGGAGACAGAAAAATGAAGTGGATCGTGCATTCGGTGGCCGCCTCGGCCATGCTGGCCTGTGCATCGGGCGCCTGGGCGCAAAAGGGCGAGACGGTGAAGATCGGCTGGATCGATCCGCTGTCGGGTCTGATGGCCGCCGTGGGCACGAACCAGCTCAAGACCTTCCAGCTGATGGCCGAGGAGTTCAACAGGAAAAATGCCTCGGGCGTGAAGTTCGAGATCATCCCGCTGGACAACAAGCTCAGCCCGCAGGAGACCACGGCCGTGCTGCGCTCGGCCATGGACCAGGGCGCACGCTACGTGGTGCAGGGCAACGGCTCGGGCCCGGCCCTGGCCATCATGGATGCGCTGGAAAAGCACAACGCGCGCAACAAGGGCAAGGAAGTCGTCTACCTGAACTATGCGGCCGTGGACCCGGACCTGACCAACAGCAAGTGCAGCTACTGGCACTTCCGCCTGGATGCGGACACCTCCATGAAGATGGAAGCGCTGACGACCTATATGAAGGACGTGCCCGAGGTCAAGAAGGTCTACCTGATCAACCAGAACTACTCGCACGGCCAGCAGGTCTCCAAGTACGCCAAGGAAATGCTCAAGGCCAAGCGGCCTGATGTGCAGGTGGTGGGCGACGACTTCGCGCCCCTGGCCCAGGTGCGCGACTTCGCGCCCTACATCGCCAAGATCAAGCAGTCGGGCGCCGACACGGTGATCACGGGCAACTGGGGTTCTGACCTGTCGCTGCTGCTCAAGGCGGCCAACGACGCGGGCCTGAACAACGTCAAGTTCTACACCTACTACGCCTTCGGCTCGGGCTCGCCCACGGCCATGGGCGCGGCCTCCGACGGCAAGGTCTACACCGTGGGCTATGGCCACTACAACATGGGCGGCCCCATCCAGCCGCTGATGGCCGAGTTCAAGAAGAAGATGAACGACGACCTCACGCAAAGCTCGATCTACCACGTGTTCGCGCTGCTGGATGCGGCCTTCGTCAAGACCGGCGGCACCGACCCCGTGAAGGTGGCGGCCGCGCTGGAGGGCATGAAGCTCAAGAGCTTCAACGGCGAAGTGGAGATGCGCAAGACCGACCACCAGCTGCAGCAGGGCCTGTACATCACGCGCTGGGAAAAGGCCGGCGGCAAGAACCCGTATGACGCAGAGAACACGGGCTACACCTTCGCCCCGGTGAAGTACTACGAGCCCTACGTGGCCAGCACGCCCACCTCCTGCCAGATGAAGCGCCCGTCCTGAGAGCGGCCCGCACCGCTTCCTGTCCCCAACGCACCGAGACCAAGGCCTTTCGATGACGCTTGAGTTCTTCACCATATCGCTGCTCAACGGCGTGAGCTATGGACTGCTGCTGTTCATGCTCAGCTCGGGGCTGACGCTGATCTTCAGCATGATGGGCGTGCTCAACTTCGCCCACACCAGCTTCTACATGCTGGGCGCGTACTTCGGCTACACGCTCAGCGGCATCATCGGCTTCTGGGGCGCGCTGTTCGTCGCGCCCCTGCTGGTGGGCGCACTGGGCGCCATGTTCGAGCGCTACAGCCTGCGCCGCGTGCACAAGTACGGCCATGTGCCCGAACTGCTCGTGACCTTCGGCCTGTCCTATCTCATCCTCGAGGTGGTGCAACTGGTCTGGGGCCGCGGCACCGTGCCCTACGGACTGCCGCCCGCGCTGCAGGGCCCCCTGTTCACGCTGTACGGCACGCAGTTCCCGCGCTCGCGCTCCTTCGTGATGCTGCTGGCGCTGCTGATGCTGGTGGCCGTCTGGCTGCTGCTGACGCGCACGCGCATCGGCCTGGTCATCCAGGCCGCGCTCAAGAACCCCGAGATGGTGGAGGCGCTGGGCCACAACGTGCCGCGCGTGTTCATGATGGTGTTCGGCGGCGGCTGCGCGCTGGCGGGGCTGGCCGGCGTCATCGGCGGCAACACCTATGTGACCGAGCCGGCCATGGCCATGTCGGTCGGCTCCATCATCTTCGTGGTGGTGGTGGTCGGCGGCATGGGCTCGCTGGCGGGGGCCTTCGTGGCCTCGCTGCTGATCGGTGTCGTGCAGACCTTTGCCGTGGCCATCGACTGGTCGCTGGCCAGTCTGCTGAGCTCGCTGGGCAGCCCGGTCGGCGAGCAGACCTTTGGCTGGCCGCTGCTCAAGCTCACCATCTCCCAGGTCGCGCCCATCCTGCCCTACCTGTTCCTGGTGCTGATCCTCATCTTCCGGCCCAAGGGCCTCCTGGGCACGCGGGGAGATTGACACCATGTCCTCGATCACCAAAACGACCATGACATCCACTGCCGCAAAAGGCGTTCCGGACGCTTCAGGGGCTGGGGGCGCAGGGCGCCACTACAGCTTCCAGCCGCTCAACATCGGCCGCATCCTGATCTGGGGCGCCTTCGCCCTGGCGCTGATCGTCGCGCCGCTGGTGTTCACCAGCAGCCTGGCGCTGACCATGCTCAGCCAGATCGGCTATCTCATCATCATCTGCCTGTCCTACAACATCCTGCTGGGGCAGGGCGGCATGCTGAGCTTCGGCCATGCGGTCTACACGGGGCTGGGCTCGTTCATCGCCATCCATGCGATGAACCGGGCCAGCTCCGGCGACTGGGGCATTCCGCTGGTGCTGATTCCCATCATCGGCGGCCTGGGCGGCATGTTCTTCGCGGCCCTGCTGGGCTATGTGACCACCAAGAAGTCGGGCACCACCTTCGCCATGATCACCATGGGCATCGGAGAGCTGGTGGCGTCCATGGCGCTGATGTTCCCCGAGTTCTTCGGGGGCGAGGGCGGCATCACCACCGACCGCGTCTATGGCAAGCCCTTCTTCGGGCTGACCTTCGGCTCGGGCATGGAGGTGTACTACCTGATCGCCGCCTACTGCTTCATCTGCACGGCCGCCATGTTCGCCTTCACGGGCACGCCTCTGGGCCGCATGCTCAACGCCGTGCGCGACAACCCCGAGCGCGTGGAGTTCGTGGGCTACAACACGCAGCGCGTGCGCTACTTCTCCTTCATCATCGCGGGCTTCTTCGCTGGCGTGGGCGGGGGGCTTGCAGCCATCAACTTCGAGATCATCACGGCCATGGACAGCGTGAGCGTCATGCGCTCGGGCTCGTACCTGCTGTTCACCTTCCTGGGCGGCGCCACCTTCTTCTTCGGACCCATCATCGGCGCCGTGCTGCTGGTGCTGGCCTCGGTGCTGCTGTCGGAGCTGACCAAGGCCTGGCTGCTGTACCTGGGCCTGGTGTTCCTGCTGATGGTGATGTACGCACCGGGCGGCGTTGCCAGCCTGATCATGATGAACCTGCGCGTGGCGCGCTTCGGCAAGTGGCGCCGGCTGGCCCAGCCCTACCTGGCCATCGCGGCCAGTGCCCTGGTCATGATCGTGGGCGGCGCGGCCATCGTCGAGATGATCTACCACCTGCAGCTCAATGCGGCCCTGGGTCCCCAGGTCTCGTTCATGGGCGTGCAGCTCGATACCAGCTCGGCATCGACCTGGACCGTGGCCGTTGCCATCTTCGTGGTGGGCCTGGGCCTGCTGGAAGTGGCCAGGCGCTGGTGCCTGCGCCGCTGGGAGCGCATCCAGGAAGAAATCGAAGAAGCCATCAAGCGCGGGGAGGGTTGAACCATGTCCAGCATTGCAATCGAACGTCCGGGCACCGCGGCCGCCGCCGCGGCTGGCGAGGCCACCTATGCGCTGGAGCTGCGCGACCTGTACAAGCGCTTCGGCAAGGCCGAGATCATCCGCGGCGCCCAACTGGCCGTGAAGCCGGGCGAGCGCGTGGCCATCATCGGCCCCAACGGCGCGGGCAAGAGCACGCTGTTCAACCTGATCAGTGGCCGCTTCGAGCCCACCAGCGGCCAGGTGCTGCTCAACGGCCAGCGCATCGACGGCAAGAAGCCCTATGAAATCAACCGCATGGGGCTGTCGCGCAGCTTTCAGATCACCAACATCTTTCCCAAGCTCAGCGTGTTCGAGAACCTGCGCTGCAGCGTGCTGTGGAGCCTGGGCTACCGCTACAGCTGCTGGCGCTTCCTGTCGAAGCTGCGCGACGCCAATGCCCGCGCCGATGAGCTGATGGAGATGATCGGCCTGCACAGAAAGCGCGACACGCTGGCGGTCAACCTGACCTATGCCGAACAGCGCGCGCTGGAGATCGGCATCACCATCGGCGGCGGCGCCGGCGTCATCCTGCTGGACGAACCCACGGCCGGCATGAGCAACAGCGAGACGGCCCACTTCATCCAGCTGATCAAGAAGGTCACCGAAGGCAAGACCCTGCTGACCGTGGAGCACGATATGGGCGTGGTCTTCGGCCTGGCCGACAAGATCGCCGTCGTGGTCTACGGCGAAGTCATCGCCTACGACACGCCAGAGGCCGTGCGTGCCAATCCGCGCGTGCAGGAGGCCTATCTCGGATCTTCAGTCGCCGATCAACAAGCTGGTGCACATTGAGGAAGCGCGGATGCTCAACATCAACAACCTGCATGCCTATTACGGCAAAAGCCATGTGCTGCATGGCGTGGATTTCTCGGTGCAGCCCGGCGAAATCGTCGCGCTGCTAGGGCGCAACGGCTCGGGCCGCTCCACCACGGCCAAGGCCATCATGGGCCTGGTGCACTGGGAGGGCTCGCTGGACTGGAAGGGCCAGAGCCTGACCGGCCGCAAGGCCTACGAGATCGCCCACCTGGGCGTGGGCTACGTGCCCGAGAGCCGCGATGTGTTCCCCAACCTCACCGTGCACCAGAACCTGCTGCTGGGACAGAAGGGCAAGGGCCGGGACAGCCGCTGGGGCTTCGACGACATGTACGCCATGTTCCCGCGCCTGAAGGAGCGCCAGCACACCGAGGCCGGCGTGATGTCGGGCGGCGAGCAGCAGATGCTGACCCTGTGCCGCACGCTGATGGGCGACCCGGACCTGATCATCATCGACGAGCCCACTGAAGGCCTGGCTCCCAAGATCGTCGAGCTGGTGGGCGAGTACCTGCAAAAGATCAAGCAGCGCGGCGTGTCCGTGCTGCTGATCGAGCAAAAGCTCACCATTGCCATGAGCATCTCGGACCGGGCCCTGGTCATGGGGCACGGGCGCATCGTCTTCGACGGCACGCCCGACGGGCTGCGCGCCGATCAGAAGGTGCGCAAGGAGTGGCTGGAGGTCTGATGCCGCACAAGGCTGGGCATGCTGCCAGGCAGGCGGCCCGGACCACGGCGCTTGTCCCGCTTGGGACAAACCGCAGTGGCGCCGGTCCGCATTTTTTTTACAATCAAAATCGCACGATCGTTCTTTTTCTATCGCATAGGGGACAACAGCATGACTGCTGAATACAAAGTGGACGGTGCCATCGCCGTCATCACCTTGAACAATCCGCCGGTCAACGGCCTGGGGCTATCCACGCGGCGGGGCATCGTCGAGGGGCTGGACAAGGCCTATTCCGACCCTGCCGTCAAGGCCATCGTCATCACGGGCGCCGGCAAGGCCTTCTCGGGCGGCGCTGACATCAACGAGTTCGGCAAGGAAGAGGCGTATCGCGAGCCGCACCTGGTCTCGCTGATCAACTCGCTGGACCAGGGCAGCAAGCCCGTGGTGGCCGCCATCCATACCGTCTGCATGGGCGGCGGGCTGGAGCTGGCGCTGGGCTGCAACTACCGCGTGGCCGCTCCCGGCACCCTGGTGGCCCTGCCGGAAGTCAAGCTGGGCCTGCTGCCCGGTGCAGGCGGCACGCAGCGCCTGCCGCGCGTGCTGGGCGTGGAGACCGCGCTGAACATGATCGTCAGCGGCGAACCCGTCAAGAGCGAGCTGCTGGCCTCCATCCCCGGCCAGAAGCTGTTCGACAAGATGGCCGCTTCGCCCGAGTCCCTGCTGGACGAGGCCAAGGCCTTTGCGCTGGAAGTGGCTGACAAGCACGCGGCTGGTGGTCCGCTGCCGCGCGTGCGCGACCTGCCTTGCAAGCACCCCCAGGGCGACGCCTACTTCCAGTTCGCGCGCAACATGGTCAAGGGCATGGCCAAGAACTACCCGGCCCCGGCCCGCTGCGTGGACACGGTGGAGAACGCCGCGCGCAAGAAGTTCGACGAGGGCATGGCCCTGGAGCGCGATGCCTTCATGCAACTGATGTGGTCGCCCGAGTCGCGCGCGCTGCGCCACCTGTTCATGGCCGAGCGCGCGGCCTCCAAGATCGCCGACGTGCCTTCGGACACGGCTGTGCGCGACATCAAGACCGTGGGCGTCATCGGTGCCGGCACCATGGGCGGCGGCATCTCCATGAACTTCCTGAACGCGGGCATTCCCGTCACCATTCTGGAGACCAAGCAGGAAGCGCTGGACCGTGGCGTGGCCACCATCCGCAAGAACTACGAAGCCCAGGTCAAGAAGGGCAAGCTCACCCAGGAAAAGTACGACCAGCGCATGGCGCTGCTGAGCACCACGCTGTCGTATGACGCGCTCAAGAATGCCGACCTCATCATCGAGGCGGTGTTCGAGGAGCTGGGCGTCAAGGAAACCGTGTTCAAGCAGCTGGACGAGGTTGCCAAGCCCGGCGCCATCCTGGCCTCCAACACCTCCACGCTGGACGTGGACAAGATCGCCGCCTTCACCAAGCGCCCGCAGGACGTGGTGGGCATGCACTTCTTCAGCCCCGCCAACGTGATGAAGCTGCTGGAAGTGGTGCGCGGCAAGCACACCGCCAAGGACGTGCTGGCCACCGTGATGAAGCTGGCCAAGAAGATCAAGAAGACCGCCGTGGTCTCGGGCGTGTGCGATGGCTTCATCGGCAACCGCATGATCGAGCAGTACTCGCGCCAGGCCGGCTTCCTGCTGGACGAAGGCGCCACGCCCGCCCAGGTGGACAAGGCCATCGAGAAGTTCGGCTTCGCCATGGGCCCGTTCCGCATGGGCGATCTGGCCGGCAACGACATCGGCTGGGCCATCCGCAAGCGCCGCGCCGTCGAGCGCGCCGACATGAAGTACAGCCGCACGGCCGACAAGCTGTGCGAGCTGGGCCGCTTCGGCCAGAAGACCGGCGCGGGCTGGTACGACTACCAGGCGGGCAAGCGCGATGCCATCCCGTCCGAGCTGGTCAACCAGATGATCGAGTCCCACCGCAAGGAGCTGGGCATCACCCCGCGCAAGATCTCCGATGAGGAAATCGTCCAGCGCCTGGTCTTCGCCCTGGTCAACGAAGGCGCCCACATCCTGGAAGACGGCATCGCCGGCAAGTCGGGCGATATCGACATGGTCTACCTGACCGGCTATGGCTTCCCCATCTGGCGCGGCGGCCCCATGCACTACGCGGGTGAGGTCGGGCTGTTCAACGTGGTCCAGGCCATGAACCGCTTCGCCAAGAACCCCAACGACGACGCCGATTTCTGGCAGCCGGCCCCGCTGCTGGCGAAGCTGGCGGCCGAAGGCAAGCAATTCAGCTGAGACGTGCGGCGCACGAACTTTTTGCGAACCACCGCAAACCCGCCATACAAGGAATATCCATGACATCCGCCGTGATCGTTTCCACCGCCCGCACGCCCCTGGCCAAAAGCTGGAAGGGCTCCTTCAACATGACCCATGGCGCCACGCTCGGCGGCCATGCCGTGCAGCACGCCGTGCAGCGCGCAGGCATCGACCCTGCCGCCGTCGATGACGTGATCATGGGCTGCGCCAACCCCGAAGGCGCCACCGGCATGAACATTGCGCGCCAGATCGCGCTCAAGGCCGGCCTGCCCATCACCGCATCGGGCATGACCATCAACCGCTTCTGCTCCTCGGGCCTGCAGACCATTGCCACCGCATCGCAGCGCATCATCGCGGGCGAGGGCGATGTCTACGTGGCCGGCGGCGTGGAGTCCATCTCCTGCGTGCAGCAGGAAATGAACCTGCACATGATCCAGGACCTGGCCCTGGCCAAGCAAAAGCCCGAGATCTACTGGAGCATGCTGCAGACCGCCGAACAGGTCGCCAAGCGCTATGGCATCGGCCGTGACGCCATGGACGAATACGGCGCCGCCAGCCAGCAAAAGGCCTGCGCGGCCCAGGCCGCCGGCCTGCTGGATGCCGAGATCGCCCCCATCACCGTGACCATGGGCGTGGCCGACAAGGTGCGCGGCCTGATCACCAAGGAGGTGACCTGCAGCAAGGACGAGGGCGTGCGCGAAGGCACGACCAAGGAAGGCATCTCGGGCATCCGCCCCGCGCTGCCCGGCGGCGTGATCTCGGCCGGCAATGCCAGCCAGTTCTCCGATGGCGCAGGCGCCTGCGTGGTGGTCAGCGAGGACTATGCCTCGCGCAACAACCTCAAGCCTCTTGGCCGCTTCCTGGGCTTTGCCGTGGCCGGCTGCGAGCCCGACGAAATGGGCATCGGCCCCGTCTTCGCCGTGCCCAAGGTGCTCAAGAAGCTGGGCCTGACGGTGCAGGACATCGACCTGTGGGAGCTCAATGAAGCCTTTGCCGTGCAGGTGCTGTACTGCCGCGACAAGCTGGGCATCCCCAACGACCGCCTCAACGTCAACGGCGGCGCCATCGCCCTGGGCCATCCCTATGGCGTGTCGGGCCAGCGCCTGACGGGCCACGCCCTGATCGAAGGCAAGCGCCGCGGTGCCAAGCGTGTCTGCGTGACCATGTGCATCGGCGGCGGCATGGGTGCCGCCGGCGTGTTCGAAGTGCTGTAAGTGCAGGTGGCGGCTGTGGCCGCCACCGCCTGTTCCCGTTACTCCTGTTGGCCGCACGCGCTCCCTCTGGCGGCGCCTGCGGCTTCTTTTTTGATTCCGGACATCACCATGCGCCTGCGTTCCACCATCGATTTCCTGCTCTATGAATGGCTGCGCGCCGATGCGCTGGGCGAGCGCGAGCGCTTTGCCGACCATTCGCGCGACACCTTCGATGCCGTGCTCGACACCTGCGAGCGCATCGCCCGCGAGAAATACGCCCCCTTCAACCGCACCGTGGACACGCAGGAGCCGCAGTTCGACGGCGAGAAAGTCATCCTGCCCCAGTGCACCCACGATGCGCGCCAGGCCTATGCCGACTCGGGCATGCTCAGCGCCGCCCAGGACTACGACATCGGCGGCATGCAGCTGCCCTACACCGTGGAGGCGGCAGCCAACAGCTTCTTCGCGGCGGCCTCCATCAGCATCGGCTCCAACATGCTGACCTCGGGCAATGCCAACGCCATCATGGCCCACGGCACGGACATGCAAAAACAGGTCTTTGCCACCAATGAATTCAATGGCCGCTGGGCCGGCACCATGTGCCTGTCCGAGCCCCAGGCCGGCTCGTCACTGAGCGACATTGCCACCCGTGCCGAGCCCGATGGCGCCGACTTCGAGAGCGATGCGCTGGGTCCGCGCTACCGCCTCAAGGGCAACAAGATGTGGATCAGCGCGGGCGACCATGAGCTGACCGAGAACATCGTCCACCTCGTGCTGGCCAAGATCCCCGGCCCCGATGGCAAGCCCGTGCCCGGCGTCAAGGGCATCTCGCTGTTCATCGTGCCCAAGAAGCTCGTGGACACCGAAGGCCAACTGACCGGCGAGCGCAACGACGTCGCCCTGGCCGGCCTCAACCACAAGCTGGGCTGGCGTGGCACCACCAACACGCTGCTGAACTTCGGGGAAGGGCGCTTTCCCGTGCGCGGCGGCGCCGGGGCCGTGGGCTACCTGGTCGGCAAGCCCGGCGAGGGCCTCAAATGCATGTTCCACATGATGAACGAGGCCCGCATCTCCATCGGCATGGCCGCCACCATGCTGGGCCTGGCCGGCTACCACGCCAGCCTGGACTATGCGCAGAACCGCCCGCAGGGCCGGCCGATCAAGGGGGCGCCGGGTGCAGCCGGCAAGGATGCCACGCGCCCCCAGTCGCGCATCATCGAGCACGCCGACGTCAAGCGCATGCTGCTGGCGCAGAAGTCCTATTGCGAAGGCGCGCTGGCGCTGAACCTGTTCTGCGCGCGCCTGGTCGATGAGCAGCACACCGGCACGCCCGAATCCGTGGCCGAGGCACGGCTGCTGCTGGAAGTGCTCACCCCCATCTCCAAGAGCTGGCCCAGCGAGTTCTGCCTGGAGGCCAACTCCCTGGCCATCCAGATCCACGGCGGCTACGGCTACACGCGCGACTTTCCCGTGGAGCAATACTGGCGCGACAACCGCCTGAACATGATCCATGAAGGCACGCACGGCATCCAGGCCATGGACCTGCTGGGCCGCAAGGTGCTCATGGAAGGCGGCAAGGGCCTGCAGCTGCTGGCCACGCGCGTCAACGACACCATCCAGCGCGCCATGGCCCGGCCCGAGCTGGCCGGCCACGCCAACGAACTGGCCAAGGCCCTGCAGGAAGTCGGCGCCACCACCAAGGCCGCATGGGCCACCGACGACCCGCAACAGGCCCTGGCCAATGCCGTGCCGTACATGCAGGCCTTCGGCCACACGGTACTGGCCTGGACCTGGCTGGACGTGTCCCTGGCCGTACTCGCCAAGGACGCCGCCCTGGCCGAACCCGCCAACGCTGGCCGCATGGCCGCCATGCGCTACTTCTTTGGCTACGAGCTGCCGAAGATCGGCGCCTGGCTCAAGGTCGTGCGTGAGCGCGACATGACTTGCGCGCAGATGAGTGAAGAGGCGTTCTGAGGGAGTTGGCAGCACGGCTGCCGGAGGATGCAAAAAAGCGCCGACCATGTGGTCTGTGCTTTTTTTATTTCAGGGATTTTCAAGGTTGCCGGAGAGCCTGGCCTGCTCTTTGACCCATTCCCTGGTTTTTCCGCGAACGCACCACTCGGGGTTTTTTACCCAGTCTGTGAAATATAGGGTGGGATGCCCTTCCAGAATATTGCAACGTGTATAGCCAAGCTTAGGCATCGCATAGTACTGCAGCGGAGTAATAAATATCAAAGAAACCAGTGCTGAAGAAATTCCAAGGGTGAAAACTATTGATAGTGCTTTATCGGATTTTCGTAGAATGCTGTCGTTGCAGGGGATGGAATTCAGCACCGATACCAGTGCTAACGTAATAAAAACGAAAGGAGTCATGAAGATTGTTGGTGCGCCCGGCATGATTCTTATGGTTGGCGCGAGAGCATTTATGTCTTTCAGCATCGGGATTGTTTCCGCAAAGAAAAACCAGAAACATCCGACGGATAGTAGAATGCTGATGGGTATTCCAAATATTGCAGATTTCCGAATATTTTTTATGTCTCTCATATTTATTTTAATGAATTGATTTTCTTTTGATTTGACGCGAAGTATCTTGTGAAGTTGATTTTCTGTTGGATCGTGATCCTTGGGTGATGCTCACGTGCTGAGAGATGGTAGCTGCCTTTATTGAATGGTGCTTTGATCTAGTTTATATATGCCTGGTGCTTTTTCATTGTTTACAGACTTTAGGGCTGTAATAACGTTTTGTTTTATTTTCCATCGCTGATCTGTGTAGTTGAGAAGTGCTCCAGTGGCAAATATGGCTAACGCCATCGCTCCTAGCGGAAAAATGACCAAAGTGGTAACGCTTGCAGTTAGGGCTCCCGCACTTATTGCAATCATCGTCGCCAATCCCGCCTTGACCGCCTCCACTCCAATCCCACCCACAAGATCATGCATGGTCTTCTCGTCATTGAAGATGAAGTCCAGTGACTCTATCCCGGTGCCCACCACCAGGCTCAGAAGGAACCCGCCCTTGGCCACATTCTGCAGACCGCGAATACCCAGGCCCATCTGGACCATGCTCGGATTGGCGGCAAGGAATCGCGTGCCTTGCAGCAACTGGCGGCGAAGTCCCGCGTAGCCCGTGATGATGATATAGGTGCCTGTGGCGGTTGTCTTGATATAGGAGCGGGCACCGGCCAAGCCCAATGCAATCAGCGTTTTGGTGATCAGGTACGCGTCGCTGACCATCAGGGAGGCGGGAGCGACCCAGGGTTTGCCTGCATTCGGGCTGGCGGTGTGTGTCCAGTATCGCCCAAGCGCACTGTGGGCCAGCATGGCATGCAGCGTGGCCGCCAGGCGAGGATTGTTACGCGCCTTGTCGCTCAGTATGTCTGCGTATTCCTGTGGCGTGAGCACAATGGCATCGATCTGTTTTTGCTCCATTTGGCGAGCAAGCATGTCGGCATAGCCGATCTGATAGAAGGTGGCGGCAATGGAGGCTGGCATGGTGTATGGAGACGCTGGATCAGAAGCGGAATCGATGATTCCAGCCAATGCGCCTTGGTCAATAAAGGCAATTTGACGGAAATGAGTGGTTGCAAGCAGGCGAATAATCCGCTGTCAGTGTCCAGGCGGGTTTCCGATGTTTGCTGTGCGAAGAGTCCTCATTTGATTTCATGGCCTGCACGAGGTCAATCAAAGAAGTCGCCCACAGATCATTTTCAGAATTATCCTTAGGACAATTCCTAAAATCAGGATTGAAATGCCAGGTGAATAGAGATGCTGCCAATGAGCGTTTGGTACCAGGCAGCGCCATTCGCCATGGGCGGCATTCACGGGGTACAAGCGCAGGCTGCCCGGCTCGGCCACGGGCATTTGCGGATGAAGGATGCGGGAAGAGGTGGTCCGTACCGCCGCTGCGCTTGCGGCAGGCTGTTGGACCGGGGTATGGGCTACGGTCTCACCGTGCCGAATGCTTGCAGACGAGGACTCAGGGACCGGGTGTCAGCGCATCGGAAGCCGTGCAGGCGCTGAAGGCCGCCTGCCGGAGGGCGCATGCCTCAAAGATCCAGTCCGAGATAACGCGTGCCCGGCACGGGATTGAAGCTCACCGGTTCCGCATCCACAAAACCCAGGTTTTCATACAGCCGCTGCGCGGCCTGGAACTCGGGCAGCACGTCCAGGCAGATGCGGGTGTAGCCTGCGTGGCGCGCAGCGTCCAGGATGCCTTCCACCAGGCGGCGCCCCAGGTTCTCGCTGCGTACCGTGGGGCGCACGTAGACGCGCTTCATTTCGCCTGTCTGCGCATCCACCTGGCGCAGGGCGGCGCAGCCCACGGGCTGGCCGTCTTTCCAGGCCAGCAGCACGCAGCCTTCGGGTGCGGCGTACTTGCCGGGCAGGGCGGCGAACTCGGTCTCGAAGTCCTGGAAGTCCAGGCTCACGGTGGGACTGGCCACGTATTCCCGGAAGATGCGGACCACGGCGTCGAGGTCTTCGGGGAAGCGGGCGGGGCGGATATCGGTCATGGGTGCCAAGGGGTCAAGCCCTGTTCAAGGGCGCTGCTCGGTTGGAATGAAAGCGCACAAGGATAGGGCAAGACGCCCGGGCCGCCGCCGATCCGCTACAGCATGGGCACCACGCCCAAGCACAGGGCATCGTCGTGCGCCAGGCGGGCAACGGGACAGCCCGCAATTCACTCCTTCGGGGGCGCCTGTTCAGGGCGTTCGCACCTGCCGGTTTGCCTGGAGATCTGTGCTCCAGCTTTCAGGCATTTGTCTTTCTCCACATGGTTCAGGATCAGCGGCGCCAGCCACGCTGCCAGCAAGGCAAGCGCCAAGGGCAGCACGCCAAGCACCCACAGCATCCACTTCGCCTCACGCCGGAAATGCCCGGAGATTCCTGCGTTGGGCGATGCGGGATCTTTCATGGCGATGGCTCCGCTCAACTGCACAAGCGCAGATTGGTGCGCGCGGCCTTGAGCATGGGCAGCACCACATCGGCATCGGTGGGCGGATAGGCCTCGCGCAGTTCCTGATCCGTCTTGCCGGCTTCCTCGGCCAGCGGGGCCAGGGTCTGGCGGCAGGCGGCTGCGTCGCCCGAGCGAAGCTGCGCCAGCGCCAGGTCGTTGCGCAGCCAGCCTTTGGCGACGCCGGTCAGCACCTCATCGCAGTCCTGCAGCACCGGCGCCAGCGTGGTCAGCGCCAGACGGTAGTCCTTGGCGTCGTACGCGCGCTTGAAGTTTCTGCGCGATGCGGCAATGGCCTTGTCCGTGCAGCCGGGTGTGGGCCGAAGGTAATCGCCACCGAACCAGGCCCGCATGCCGCAGAAGTCCCGGCATGCATCGGCGGTGGCCGTGTCGACCCCGACGCGCTGACCGGCAGGCGTGAAGTCCACTGCGCAGGCCGAATTCGCTATCCTGGCCCGGCCGTTGGTGATGGTGCCTTCCAGCTCACAGGTATGGCCGTTGGCACCGACGGTCTGGATATGGAACTTGCCATTGGCCCGCACCACCAGATCGCCACCCCCGCCCTTGCGCACATAGGTGCCTGCTGAGGGCGTGGTGATCTGTGCGCAGGCCAGGCCGATGTGGCAGGTGAGGACCAAGGGCGACAGGCGGAGCAGGCAGTTGGTGAGTTGCATGGGCAGGGCTTTGGATTTGCGGCGTGTACGAGGGCGCAGGAATTGCAGCGAGTGTATCGATCAAGGCCGTTTTGCATGGTGGGTTCGTTTGTCTGCGGACGGTACGGCGCCGTGCCCAGCTACAGTGATCCAGAATCTTGCAGCTCACCATGGACACTACAAAGCACATCAATCCAGACCACTATCTGGAAACCGAACAAGGTCGCCTGTTCACCCCGGAACGCAGTGCTGCCGCATGGGAGTTGGCGTACCGGGACTTGGACAAAGCACTGTCTGTCAGCTCGCCCGCGACCAAGCTCTATGTGGTGGTGGGGGTGCAAGCTGCAGGCAAGAGCAGCTGGATTCAACAGAACGCCCTAGCGTTGGGTGGTGATGCGGTGTTCTTTGATGCCGCCCTTCCGAAGGCGGTGCATCGTGAGCGTTCCATTCAGATCGCCAGATCACATGGGGTGCCGGTAGTCTGTATTTGGCTCAAAGCCGATTTGCAGACCGCCTTGCGGAGGAACACGCAGCGGCGAGCCGATCACCAAGTGCCGGAGCAGGCCATTCGCAGCGTGTTTGCCATGTTCGAGCCGCCGAGTGAGCAGGAAGGGTTCGCGGTAATCCATATCGATGACACCGAGCCGGCCCCCGGGAGCTCCATCCAGCCCATGGGGCCGCGCCAGTTCCCGTCCCTTCAGGATCTCGACCAGCAGGTGATTGTGGGCTGGCGAGCTTGCGAGATGGCGTTGGCCGAAGGCGGCCGCTGGGATATGGATGAATCAGGTCGGCAGCACTGGGTACCTGGCGAAGCAGTCTGGAGCCATCCGCAGGTGCCCTATCTCCAGTTCATCGAGATTTGGATCCAACTGGTGGACGGACGTGTCTGGTCAATGCTTTCCCGTATCGACGATGGCAGCGGTTTTCACGGCCTGTACCTTGTGACTCCAGAGGCGTCTGAGTCGGATCCCGGCGTGCCTGCATCCATTGGTTACCGTGACCGACTGCTGGCTGAGTTGCCCTTGGGTCTTGTGCGGATAAAAGACATGCGCCGGGATGCAGATGGCTTTGTCGTGGAGATGTGCATGCTCATCGGCCAGAAAGTGGTTCGGTTCCTGTCAGGGGAGGTCTATGAGCGGGGTCAGGGCCTGTTTGAAGTCATAGAGCTTGATGAATCGATACTCGTCCAGATAGAAAGCTAGATGCAGCCAAGCATTGGGCAGCAACCGCTGATGCTCCTTTTGCCGTCGGTATGTCCTGATGCGGAAAGCGCGCAGAGACAGGCTCCTCACAACGCCAGATGCAAAGCCTCCCCCGTCCCCTGCGCAGGCACCGCACAGCAGATCAGGGCCTCGCCCGCCGGCACGGCGAAGGAGGGCGGGGATGCGTAGGTCACGCCGCCTTCCAGCACGCGAGCACGGCAGTCGCCGCAGCTGCCGCCCCGGCAGCCGAAGGCGGGTTCCAGCCCCCTGGCCTCGGCCACTTCGAGCAGGTTGCCGTCGCCGGGCTTCCAGCGCGCTTCCTTGGCCGAGTCGGCAAAGATGATGCGGACAGGCTGTGTGGCGGGTGCCGGCAGTTCGGCGGCGGGGGCTGCACCGGCCATGGAACGCTTCAGGGCCGACGGACCGAAGGCTTCTGCGTGGATGCGCTCGTCGGGCACATTGCGTTCGCGCAGGCCGTCATAGGTGGCCTGCATGAAGGTGTCCGGGCCGCAGAGGTAGAAGTCGTAGTCGTCCCAGGGCAGGGTGGCTTTCAACAGGGCCATGTCTATGTGGCCTTCGTGGTCGTAGTCGCGGCCGGCCTTTGCCGTGCCGGGCTGGCTGAGCGTTCGCACCCAGTGCACCTCGGCATTGCCGGCCTTCACCAGTTCGGCAATCTCCGCGTCAAAGGCCCTTTCATCTCGCGTGCGAGCCGCCTGGAACAGCCAGGTGGGCCGCAGGCTGCGGGTGCGCCGGCCTTCGTGGACGATGTGGCGCAGCATGGCCAGCAAGGGCGTGATGCCTATGCCCGCGGCCAGCAGCACGGCGGGTCGGCGCAGGGCCGCATCGGCGGTGAAGCTGCCAGCGGGCGGGCGGGCCTCGACCAGATCGCCGGGCTTCAGGCCATGCAGATGGCTGGATGCGCGGCCTTGCCTCTTGACGCTGATGCGCAAGCGCCCGTCCGAAGGCGCCAGCGACAGCGTATAGGTGCGCTGCAGATGGCTGCCGTCCGCCAGCATGAGGCGCAGCGGCAGGTGCTGGCCGGCCAGGGGGGCCACCGTGGCCATGCCATCGGCCGGCTCCAGGTAGAGCGAGCGGATGGTGGAACTCTCGTCCACGGCCTGCGCCACCCGGAACGGCCGCCATTGCCGCCCCAGCCGGGCGGCGGCCAGGCGCTGGCTGGCATCGGCCCAGCTTCCGGTCATCTGCAGGTGGGGCGACCAGCCGTCGGCCGCCATGCTCCAGCGCAGCGGCAGGGCGTCGGGCCGGCGCACGATGCGGCGGGGCTTGAAGGTCCACAGGCGCTCGGCGCCCTCGAAGGCCGCGATTTCCGGGGAGTCGAGGATGACGCTGGCCTCGCCCGTCATCTGCAGCATTTCCCCGGTTTCGGAGTCGATGAACAGCAGGCCCGCCTTGGGATTGACCAGGAAGTTGCCCAGCGTCATGAAGAACAGGTTGCCCGAGAAGTCGGGGATGGTCAGCGTTCCATCGGCGTCGATCCGCACAAAGCCCGGCTTGCCGCCACGGTGGGAGACATCGACCTGGCGCAGGCCATCCTCCCCATCAACGTAGGACGCCACGTAGAACGTGTCCGCCTGCGCAATCAGTGCCTGCGCGCGGGGGTCCAGCGATGCCAGTTCGATAGCCGGCACCTGCGTGGGCTCGTCCGCAGGCCGGACGAACCGGACGCTGCGGTTCTGGATATAGCGCGGGCAGTTGCCGAAGCTCTGGACCACGCCGATGTCGAAGGCGCCCGCCCCATCAACGCCTGTCTTGCGCCGCACGGTGCCGTTGAGCCGGTTGCGCCGGCGCGTCATGGGGTCCATGCCCAGCAGGCCCACGGCACGGCCGTCTGCCAGGCCCGGCTCGGCCGGGTCGGCCGCATCGCGGCCCGCCGCCACATGCAGGGTCGATGGATCGGGAGAGTGCAGGAAGCCCGGCTCGCCGGCCCGTACCGTGGCCCAGGCGTCGCCTTGCGCATCCACGCTGCCCAGCACCACGAAATGCAGCAGCGGATAGAACTCGCGGTGCTGGTCCAGCAGGAAGGGGCGCACAAACTTGCGGCCCGGCATGTCCATGCGGCCCACGACGCCAACGCTTTGCTGGATCGCCAGTTCGCCCGCATGCCATGGCGAGGCGGGGTTTTTCGGGGGTTGCGGGTGCATGGTGCGCTCCTTTGCCGGGGTTTCAGGGGAGGTGTGGCTCAGGCACTCAGGCCCGCAGGCCGGCCGGTGTCTGGGCGAATGCCACGAAGCCCGGCAGCGCCTCGATGCGGCCCAGCCAGGCGCGCACTTCGCGGTAGGGCTGCAGGTCCACATTGCCCTCGGGCGCGCTGGCGATGTAGCTGTACAGGGCCACGTCGGCAATCGTTGGCGTGGCACCGGTGAGGAAGGGGCGGCCGGTCAATTGCGCCTCGATCTTGCCGAGGATGGCGTGGGCGCGGGCTATCACTTCCTCGGCCTGGAAGGGGGCCTTGAACACCGTGACCAGCCGGGCCGCCGCCGGGCCGAAGGCGATGGGGCCGGCGGCGATGCTCAGCCATTTCTGGATCTCGGCCTCGGCCTGTGCGCCCAGGGGCATCCAGTCCTGGCGGTCCAGCTTGCGCGCCAGGTAGACCAGGATGGCGTTGGAGTCGGCAATCACCGTGCCGTTGTCGTCCAGCACCGGCACCTGGCCCAGCGGGTTCAGCGCCAGGAATTCGGGCTTCTTCTGCGCGCCGTTGGCCAGGTCCACGTGGACCAGCTCATGCTCCACGCCCAGCAGGCCGAGGAAGAGGCGGGCGCGGTGGGCGTGGCCGGACAGGGGAAAGTGGTAGAGCTTCATTGCGGTTCCTTGGGGTTGGTGAAGGCGCCGGTTGTCGGCACCACGGGACGTATCCTCCTTCTCCGCCCGCATCTTTAGAATCCCTGGCGGCGGCAAGTCACTCTTGCGGGAACGCGAACAAAGCGCCGGCGCAAACCTGTGCAGGCCTGCGCGGGCCGCTCGCAGCCGGGCAGACATACGACACAGACAAGGCAGGCACAGATGGATCGCTTCCAGTCCATGACGGCATTTCTCGCGGTGGTGGACACGGGCGGCTTCGCCTCGGCCGCACGCCGGCTCAAGGTCTCGCCCTCGGTGGTGACGCGGGCCGTCTCCGACCTGGAGGAGCGCCTGGGCGTGCGCCTGCTCACGCGAACCACGCGCTTCGTGCGCGTGACCGAGGCCGGCACGGCCTACGCCGACAGCTGCCGCCGCATCCTGGCCGAGCTGGAAGAGGCCGACGAGCATGCCGCCAGCGCCCACGCCGCACCGCGCGGCCGGCTCACGCTCACGGCGCCGGTGAACTTCGGGCGCATGCACGTGCTGCCCGTGGTGCACGACTACCTGGGCCGGTTCCCTGAGGTGGACGTCAACTGCTGGTTTGTGGACCGCGTGGTCAGCCTGGTGGACGAGGGCGTGGACGTGGCCGTGCGCATCGGCGATCTGCCCGATTCCTCGCTGCAGGCCATCCGCGTGGGCAGCGTGCGACAGGTGCTGTGCGCCTCGCCCGCATACCTGGCCAGCCACGGCGTGCCCCAGCGGCCCGAGGAGCTTGCCCAGCACACCACCATCACCGCATCCGGCCTCACCTCCACGCCCGAATGGCGGTTTCTCGAAGGCGACAAGGCCCTGGCCGTGCGCCTGCAGCCGCGCCTCATGTCCATGACCAACGAGGCTGCAGCAGACTGCGCCCTGGCCGGGCAAGGCATCACGCGCCTGCCGCTCTACCAGATCGCCAAGCCCGTGCAGGACGGCACACTGCGCCTGGTGCTGGAGCCCTTCGAGCGGCCGCCGCTACCGATTCATGTGGTGCACAGGGAAGGGCGCCATGCCGCGCATCGCGTGCGGGCCTTCATCGATATGGCGGTGGATGCGCTGCGGGTGGCGGCGTTGAGGTGGTAGCGGGCCCGAGACTTCGCTACCGCACGGCCTTGGCCTCGACCCAGACCGTCTGCCCCGGATGGTGTTCCTCAATGGTGGACACGGCATCGTCGATCAAAACGCGGTCCTCCAGCGAGTAGGCAAAGCGGCTGAGGTTGGGCCACTGTCGGGCGGCGTAGTCGGCCTCGGAAATCGCGTCGCTGCCGCACCAGATGGCGTCGCTTTCGGTGGCGGCGCGAAGTGCCTGTGCCAAGCCGGTAGGTGTGATCGCCAAGAAGACCATGGGCATGTGGTCCGGATGCTGATGGGTGGACAGTTTGCCTTCGATGGCCCGGCGGCCGGGCCTGCCTGGATCAAACAAAACTAGAATGATAGTCATTCTCGTTGTCGATTCCTCACCTCCCCCCCGGCCATGCCCACCCCCTCCGCTTCCTGGACCGCTGCGCGCTGGCACCAGCTTTTCTGTGCCTGCCAGCAGCAACTGGTGGCCTATCTGGCCGGCAAGACCGGCAGCCGTGACGAGGCGCAGGAACTGGCCCAGGAAACCTGGCTGCGCCTGGCCGATGCGCCGCCGCAGCTGCCCGATGGCAGCTCGCCCACGCTCGAAGCCGCGCGGGCCTACCTGTTTGCCACGGCCAAGCATCTGGCGATAGATAGGCTGCGTCAGCGCGGTGCGCAGCAGCGCTGCATGGACGACTGGGCGCAATTGCAGCCCGAGGCCGAAGGCGATGTGGCTGACCGCGCCATGTACCGGCAGGCACTGGCCGTGGTGGAGCGCACGATTGCAGACCTGCCCGAGCGCATGCAGGCCGCCTTGCTGGCCCACCGCCTGCATGGCGAGCGGCAGGCCGACATCGCCGACCGCCTGCAGGTCTCCCTGAACACCGTGGAGCGCGACCTGATGCAGGCCGATGCCTGCCTGGAAGCCGCCTTGCTGCGCTGGCGCGGCGGGGTGGAGGCGGGCTTGCAGGCCTCCTCCAGAAAGCGGCGGCGGCGTGCCCTGGGCGCACTGCTGGGCGTGGCCGGCATGGCCTGCGCGGCCTGGCCCGCCTGGCAGATGTGGAGCCGCCGCGTGCTGTGGCAAGGTGAACTGGCCAGCGCCACGGGCGTGCAGCGCAGCCTGGAGCTGCCCGATGGCAGCGTGCTGCGCGTGGACGCCGCCAGCCGCGTGGCGCTGACCTACCGTGCCGACCTGCGACAGGCACAGCTGCTGGAAGGCGCCGCCTTCTTTGCCGTGGCGCGCGATGCGGCACGGCCCTTTGTGGTGGAGGCTGGCCCCCTGCGCGTGACCGTGCTGGGCACGCGCTTTGGCGTGGAACTGGAGCCCGATGCGGTGCGCGTGCAGGTGGAGTCGGGCCAGGTGCGGGTGGAGCATGCGGCCACCGGACGCAGCCAGTTGCTGCAGGACAGCCAGTCGCTGCGCATTCCCCTGGACGGCGGCGAAGGAGATGCCGAGGGCGCTGCCTGGCAGCCGCAGCTCCAGCAACGGCCTGCGGCCTGGCGCGAGGGCGAACTGGTCTTCGAGCAGGAACCGCTGGGCCGCGTCGTGCACCGTCTGGGCCGCTACACGCGGCGCCGCCTGGTGGTGGAGGAGGGCGCGGCGCAACTGGCCATCAGCGGCCATGTGCGCATTGCCCAGGCCGAGCGATGGTTGCGCGGGCTGCCGCAGTTCGCCCCGGTGCAGGTCAGCGTGCTGGACGACGGCGGCCTGCGGATTGCGCGGCGCGGCGGGCGCGCGGAGCCGTGAAGTTTTTTTCAGGGTTTTTGGGAGTGACTCGTATTTGCATATGAAAGGCCGGGCGCCCTGCCTGTGCCGGCGATTCGCAATGAGCCTGTCTTCCAGAAAGTCCTTATGTCCGCTCCCAAGTCCTCCCGATTCCGATTCCGCCTCCGTCTCCGCCGCACAGCGGTTTTTCATGCATGTGCAGGCCTGGTGCTGGGCCTGCAACTGCAGTTGGCCGCCGCGCAATCGGTGTCCTTCGACGTGCCGGCCCAGCCGCTGGCCCAGGCGCTGAGCCAGTTTGCGCGCCAGGCGGGGCTGCAGCTCACCTACTCCTCCGAACTGGTGCAGGGCCGGCAGGCCCCGGCGCTCAACGGCAGCCACGATGTGCGCCAGGGCCTGGCGGCATTGCTTCAGGGCAGCGGCCTGCAGGGGCGCATCGAGGGCGGTACGCTGACCCTGCTTCCCACTGCCGCCAACGCGCCTGAGAACGCGCACCGCCTGTCCGAGATCACCGTCACGGCCGGCGACCAGTATGTGAGCCTGCTGCCCGCGCCCTACGCCGGCGGGCAGGTGGCCAAGGGCGTGCGCCTGGGCGTGCTGGGCAATACCGGCAACATGCAGGCGCCGTTCAGCACCACCAGCTACACGTCCGAGGCCGTGCGCAACCAGCAGGCCGGCACCATTGCCGAGGCGGTGAACCGCGACCCTTCCGTGCGCTACACCGTGCTGCCGGGCGGCAACGTGGACAACCTCTATATCCGGGGCTTTCCGATCTGGGAGGGCAACTCGGGCGAGATCGCCTTTGACGGCATCTACGGCATTGCTCCCAACTACCGCGTGCGCACCGAGTACGTGGACCGCATCGAGGTGGTCAAGGGGCCCGGCGCGCTGCTGTTCGGCATGTCGCCCAATGGCTCGGTGGGCGGGGTGATCAACATCGCGCCCAAGCGTGCCAATGAAGACGTGGCGCGGCTGACCACGGGCTGGACTTCGGACAGCCTCTGGCGTGCCCATGCCGACGTGGGCCGGCGCTTCGGCGACGAGGCCCAGTACGGCATCCGTGTGAACGCCAGCAAGTACGGCGGCGATACGTCCATGGACCATCAAAGCACCGACGGCCATGTGCTGGCCGTGGCGCTGGACTACGAGGTGGAGCGCTTCCGTGCCACGCTGGACCTGCTCTCGCAGGACGAGCGCATCGACGGCGTGGGCCGGCCCATCATGCCTACGGGACTCACCTCCATGCCTGCTGCGCCCGATGGCCGGCGCAACGTGACCCAGCCCTGGGAATGGTCCAAGAACCGCGAGCGCGCCGTGCTGCTGCGCACCGAACTGGACCTCACGCAGCAGCTCACGCTGTTCGCCAACATCGGCCAGTCGCGCGCCGATGTGGACCGCATCTACGACTCGGCCCCGCGCCTGACCAGTGCGGCGGGCGCCACCAGCATCACGCCCACCTACGCGGTGTTCGACGTGGACCGCAGCACCATCGACGCGGGCCTGCGCTCGCGCTTTGCGCTGGCCGGTGTCAAGCATTCGGTCACGCTGCAGCTGGCCAGCTACCGCGAGGATTTTCACCGCGCGCTGCAGGCGGGCTCCACCGTGGTGTCCAACATCTATGCGCCCATTGCCCACGCGCCGCAGAGCATTGCGCGGCCTTCGGTCATTCCGCGCATCCATGACAACCGCAACACCAGCCTGGCGCTGGTGGACACGCTCTCGCTGCTGCAGGACCGGCTGCAACTGTCGCTGGGCCTGCGCCACCAGGCCATCAAGTCCACCAACTACAACGTGCTCACGGGCGGCACCGCCAATGTCTACGACGAGAGCGTGACCACGCCCGCCGTGGGGGTGGTCTGGCGCCAGGCGCCCAACTGGAGCCTCTACGCCAACTACATCGAAGGCCTGAGCAAGGGCGACATCGCGCCGCCCGCGGCCAGCAACTACGGCGAGGTGCTGCGTCCCTACAAGAGCCGCCAGTACGAAGTGGGCAGCAAGTACGACTTCGGCAGCTTCATGGCCACGGCCGCCCTGTTCAGCATTGAAAAACCCAGCGGCGGCCTGGACCAGGGCGTCTACAAGACCAATGGCGAGCAGCGCAACCTGGGCATGGAGCTGTATGCCTACGGCGAGGCCGCGCGCGGCCTGCGCCTGCTCGGTGGCGTGACCTGGCTCAAGCCCGAGATCACGCGCTCGGCCACGCCTGCGCTGGTGGGCAACCGGCCCATCGGCACCTCGCGCCTGCTGGCCAACCTGGGCGTGGAATGGGATGTGCCCGCCCTTGAGGGCCTGACCCTGGTCGGCGACCTGGCATACACCGGCGCCCAGTTCGTGGACCAGGCCAACCGCCTGCGCATCCCGGGCTGGACACGCACCGACCTGGGCCTGCGTTATGCCACCCGCATCGCGGGCCGCAAGACCACGCTGCGCGCCACGGTGCAGAACGTGGCCGACCGCAAGGCCTGGGCCGGTGTCACGTCCTGGGGCGCCGTCTCGCCGATGATTCCGCGCACCTTCGTGGTATCGGCTTCGGTGGATTTCTGAGGCATTTCTGAGGCACCTGGCGGCCTAGGCGCCTTCCGCACCTCGGCGAATGGCGGCGCTCTGCGCCGCAGGGGCTCCCTGGCCGTCACGGGCTGCGGCTTTGCGCGCCGGCAGCCATCGGCAGGCAGCCAACGCCGCCAGAACCGCCAGCGCCGCGCAGCCGAAGATGGCCTGCAGCCCGTGGCCCAGCGCGGCGGTAACGGCATCGGCCTGTGCTGCCAGGGGGCTGGCCGCAGCCAGCTCCTGTTTCATCAAATGGGTGAGCAGGGCTGCCAGCAAGGCCACGCCGGCGGCGCCGCCCAGGCTGCGCAGCATGACGGGTGCCGCCGTGGCAATGCCCAGGTGCCGGGCCGGCGACACACGCTGCGCCACCACGGTGATGATGGGAAACATCAGCCCCAGTCCCAGGCCCAGCGGCAGCAGTCCTGCGGACAGGGCCAGCGGCGCCTGCGGCAGCCAGTGCAAGGCCGCGGTGATCAGCCCGAACGACAGCAGCATCAGCACGCAGGCCACCCGGGCGAGCGACGCGGCTGGCGTCTGGGCGCGCAGGCGCCGGCCGCTGCCAATGGCCCCTGCGGTGATGCCGGCCATCAGTGGCGCCAGGTGCCAGGCGGAACCGGTAGGCGACAGGTGCAGGCCAATCTGCAGATACTGCGGAAGGAAGACAACGGCCGCATACAGCGCAACGCCCGTGGACAGGGCCAGGAAACTGACCGCCGCGTAGGCCGGGTGGGCAAACAGCGACAGGGGCAGCAGCGGATGGGTGGCGCGGCGCTGGCGCACGAAGAATGCCAGGGCGAACTTGGCGCCCAGGGCCAGCAGCACCCACAGCGACAGCTGCTCGGGCAGATTCAGGTGGCTGTGCTGGGTGGCCAGCAGCAGGCTGACCAGGGCTGCGGCCAGCAACACGGCACCCAGCCAGTCGATGCGCTGGCGGGGCCGGGGCTCGGCGGCAGCCTCCGGCGCAGCCGCCCTGGCGGGCAGCGCCCATGCCAGCACTCCCCAGGCCAGCCCTGCGAGCGGCACATTCAGCCAGAACGCCCAGTGCCAGGACAGATGCTCCACCAGCGCCCCGCCCAGCAGCGGGCCGACCATGGTCGATACGCCATAGGCGGCGCCCAGCAGGCCCTGGTAGCGGGCCCGTTGTTCAGGCGCAAACAGGTCGGCGAGGGTCAGCATCGTCAGCGTCATGAGCCCGCCGCCGCCCGCGCCCTGCAGGGCACGCGCCAACACCAGCTGCTGCAGGTCATGGCTGGCACCACAGGCCAGGGAGCCGGCCAGGAACAGGCCGATGGCCAGCAGCAGCATGGGCTTTCTGCCCAGCACATCGGCCAGCCGCCCGTACAGCGCAATCACCACGGTGGCCGCCAGCAGATAGGCCGAGAACACCCAGGCCAGCGGCCAATGGCCCGGCAGTTCGCGGGCCATCACGGGCAGGGCGGTCGAAAGAATGGTCTGGTCCAGGGCCGCAAGGACGAGCGTCAGCACGAGCATGGCGAAGCAAAGCCGGGGCAGGTTCCGCCGACCGGGCGGGGAAGTCAGCGAGGTTGTGGGCGTGGGCGTCATGGGCGTGCAGCGGCGAGGGCTTGGGTTGAGGTAACGGCCGCCAGTGTCGGGAGCGGTATGGATTTTGTACAGTGCAATGTATTGAACGTATGATTTCGCATGGCGAACACATACGACCTCAACCTGCTGATTGCACTGGATGCCTTGCTCAGCACCGGCAGCGTGACGCAGGCGGCCGGGCGCATGCACCTGAGCACTCCCGCCATGAGCCATACGCTGGCACGCATCAGGGAGGCGTTTGGCGATCCCATCCTGGTGCGTGCGGGCCGCAGCCTCGTGCCCACGCCGCGCGCCCTGGCCCTGGCGGAGCCGGTGCGCGCGCTGCTGGCCCAGGCGCGGGCGCTGCAGGACCCTGTCGACGCGGGAGGACTGGCGGGCCTGCGCCGCCGCTTCGTGGTGCGGGCGCCCGAAGGCATTGCCGTCGTCTTCGGTGCCAGCCTCTCGCGTGCGCTGGAGGCGGAAATGCCGCTGGCCAGCCTGCAGTTCCTGCCCGAAACCCATGCCGACCCGGGGGCCCTGCGCGAAGGCCGCATCGACCTGGACGTGGGCAGCTTTCGCAGCATGGACCCGGAAACCGAGAGCCTGGTGATATCGGAGCAGACCTTGGTGGGCGTCGTGCGCGCCGGCCATCCCCTGTTGAAGTCCGCCAGAAAGTCGCAACGGCCGAGCGCCGCGCAGTTCGCCGCCGCGCGCCACGTCGGCATCACCCAGCGCCCGGGTGAAAGCTCGCCCGTGGACGCTGCCCTGGAGGCGCTGGGCCTACAGCGGCAACTGGCGCTGCTGGTGCCCAGTTCGTTCTCGGCCTTGATTGCGGCCTCCCGCACCGACCTGGTGGCCTGCGTGCCGACACGCACGGCGCATGGCATGGCTGCATCGCTGGGGCTGGTGGTGTTTGCCTTGCCCATCGAAGTACAGGTGCAGCCCATGCGCATGGCCTGGCATCCGCGCCATCAGGCGGATCCCGCGCATCAATGGTTGCGCGACTGCATTCAACGGCAGCTCGATGATCCGCAATGGATCAGGCCTTCCGTGGCGTCGCTGACGGATGGGGCCGGCAGGGGGGTTACCTGAGCCGCATCGTGGCGGGAGCGGCCCGGTTCTCCCTCCATCGGTCTATGCTCGCGGCATGAACGCAAGCAAGACCCTGCTGATCGTCTACCACTCCATGACCGGCGGCACCCGCCAGATGGCCGAGGCCGCGCGCGACGGCGCAGCGGCCGAAGGCCAGGGCGTGCAGGTGCGCCTGCTGCATGCCTCCGCGGCCGGCCCCGACGATGTGCTGTCCGCCGACGGCTACCTCTTCGCCACCCCGGAAAACCTGGCCGCCATCAGCGGGCAGCTCAAGGACTTCTTCGACCGCAGCTACTACGCGGCGCTGGAGCACCTCAATGGCAGGCCCTATGCCAGCCTCATCTGCGCGGGCAGCGACGGCCAGAACGCCGCCCGCCAGATCGCCCGCATCGCCACCGGCTGGCGCCTCAAGCCCGTGGCCGAGCCCCTGATCATCTGCACCCACGCCCAGACCACCAAAGCCATCCTGGCGCCCAAGCGGATTGCCGCAGCTGAGCTGGAGCAGTGCCGGGCGTTGGGGGAGGCGATGGGGGCCGGGCTGGCGCTGGGGGTGTTTTGAGGGTTGCCAGCATCTTGGGTGCCCTACATTTCTTGGTGGCCCGGTCGCCCGGTGTGGCTCAGCCGAACAGGCGCGACCAGAATCCGCCTTTTCCCCCCACCTGCTGGCGGGCTCCCTGCATGTGGGCGCGTATGCCGAGCAATTGGGCATCGCCCGGATCGTGGCGCAGGGCGATCTCGACCAGTTCAGGCTGAAGGTGCGAGGCCTTGAGCTGGCCCAGGGCCCTGAGGGCGGTGACCTTGTGCGCATGAACGAAGCTCATGCTGCGAACTTCCCATTGCGCTTGCTGTTGCTGCGGCGAAAGCTGCGCATAGCGGCGCTCGGCTTCGGCCACGATGTCGAGGACGTCTTGGTGGTGGCTGGTCTCGTTGAGATAGGCGCACGCGGTCTGCGCGCAGTCCAGATACAGGCCGGTATCAAGCGCGTAGTCCTCCATCAGCAGCAGTGACAGGTCGGTGGCTTGCTTGCGGTTCCCCAGTTGCCGATAGGCATGGCGCAGGTTTTCCAGCAGGGCCTGGAAACAGGTCTGCTGCAGCCCGGCTTCGAGGACGGCGGCCGCCTGCTCGTACTGTTCCTGCGCGTTGTACAGCACGCCCAGGTTGTTGCAGCACATGGCATAGGTGTGGATGTCCAGCGCGGCGGGCGCGGCCTCCTGGCCGTTTGCCGGCGTGCCGGCGCTGGCGAAGCGCTCCAGACAGCGTTCGTAGAGTGTGGTCTGCAGGCGCTCGATTTCCTGCAGGGCCGCTGCATCCGTGTCGGGGCGCTTCCACTTGCCCACGGTCACGCCGGCCGTGTAGTAGTCGGGTGCCGCCGGGCTATCAGCCAACTCGGGATAGGAAAAGATGCTGCGCCAGGGCACGGCATGCTCCATCTCGAAGATGCGGGCTTGCAAGTCCGCCTGGGGCTGCAAGGCATGAGACTTGCGGTAGGCGGCCAGCGCGGGCTCGGGTTCGTCCAGCCAATAGTGGGCACTGCCCAAATAGCGGTGTCCATAGGCATTGCCTGGTGACATCGCCAGTGCGCGCTGTGCCCATTCGCCGACCTGGCGCAATGCCGCACTGCGGTCCTCGGTGAATTGGTCACTGGAATCGAGATACACCAGGCACAGCATCAGCCATGACCATTCGCTACCCTGGCCTGATTCGGCAGTGGCCTGAATACTGGTCAAGAGGCTGGCAATCGCTTCGTTGTCCAGATGGCTGAAAACCGTGGTGCCGGACCATAGCGCATGCATGCGCGCGTGGTCGCCCTGGCTGAAGGAATGCATTCCTTGGGAAATCAGTCGGTCCATGGTCTGTTGGGAATATTGTGGAAGGCGCCATCGTATCCGCTGTGTTTGACAGGAGGATGGGGCGCCACTCAATCGGAGTGACAAGACGCCTTTGTAGACAATGTCTGAACAACAGGTCAAAGCCCCGTCAACTGCGGCAATGCCTTCTCGCAGGCCTTGCGGCACAGGTAGCGCAGGTCCTGTTCACCATCTTCACTGCGCAGGTAGCCGGCACCGGCGGCGTTGATATTCCATTCATAGACCTTGCCCGAGCGCAGCAGCCGTCCGCTGAAACTGCAGGGCAGGATGATGGATTCCTCGTGGAAGCTGCCAGCCGAGACTTGCTTTGCCGTCGCGAAATAGCGGGCCACGTCGGCGGCGTCCAGGCTGACTTTCTCGCATCCCATGGTCTCGCCCGTGCCCACGGAACGGGTGACCGGGCCGATGACGGAAATGGGTGCCGCCTTGGCCGCGTGCTTGGGCGTGGATGTGGAAGTAGATGAGGCCTGCAACGGCGCATGCAGGCACAGCATCACGGCAGCCCAGGCGGCAATGCGCAGGCTGCGAGAGGGATTGTTGAAAAGCTGGCTGGATGGCATGGCTCAGGCTCCCGTGAAGATGTAGCGCAGCAATTGGGCGCCTTCGGTCGCCTCCTTGCGGGCAATGGCGCCGTGGGAGTAGACATCGGACAGCAGTTTGAGCTTGTAGTGGTCCACCAATTGCTGGGTCAGCCATTTGGTCTGGAACAGCTGCGATTGGGTGGGCGCCTCGTAATCCTTGGTCGATGGCAGGAAACGGCCCACCACCTCGATGCCCACGGAGTCGCTGTTGGCCGGATAGCGCAACGGGTAGGCCTTTGTGTTCTCGTGCGATGACACATTCTTGGCCCGCTTGCTGAAGCTCAGGCCCTTTTGGTGCAGCAGGGCATTGATGTTCTTGAGTTCCGTGGGATCGCAGGTGCTCTCGTTGACGCAGCGCGGCTGAAGAATTCCCACATGCCAGCAGATCTTTTCCAGACTGGCGGTTTGGTAGATCTTCCCGTCCTTCTCGATCAGAAAGTGCGCCCCCGTCTTCTGGCCGCTCTTGTAGGCATTGAGCACGCTGGCGGCCGTGGACGAGTCTGTGCGGTGCAGCACGATGGAGGTTACGGCCAGCAAGGCGCCGTGCTCTATGGATGGATAGGTCTTGACTTCGACGCTTTTGTCTACCATCAATCCTTTTTCGATAGTGGCCAATTATTTCTCCCTCTGTATTCCGGCTGAATGAATGCGAATGGCGGAAAGCCGGCAGAGCATACGGGCTGAAGGGATATAAATAATTCGAAATGTACTGTGCATCTCTTTATTGGAAATATATTGAAACAATTGGGTGCATTTCATGAAGGATGGATGAATTCCGGAAATCTCCGGAATTCACAGGGGCTCAATGGCGGCGCAATGCAATGCCTGCGCGATGACCCACGACTGCGACGAGGATGAAGCCCATCCCCGCCCACTGCGCCGCCGACGGCACAGCGCCAAACCAGACCAGGTCCACCAGCAAGGCCATGGCGGGGTAGACGAAAGACAGTGCCGCAATGGCGGGCGCCGGCAGCCGCTGGAATGCGGCATACATCACCGTGTACATGAAGGCCGTATGGACCAGTCCCAGGGTCAGCACCATGGAGGCGGCCCGCGCTGACAGCAACTGTGGGCTGGCTGCGGCGATATGGGTGAGCAGCGGCAGGGCCCACAGGCTCAGCACCAGTCCGCCCGCAAGCATCTGCAGCATGGCGATCTGGGCCGAGGGCATGTGGCCCAGGCGGCGCGTGGCGACCGTGGTGCCTGCGTAGAGAGCGGCGGCCAGCAGGGCCAGGGCCACGCCGACCCATGCGCCTGTTCCAGCATGCGATGCATCCATGCCGTCCAGCCCGACCAGGCCGCTGCTCAGTGCCACCCCCAGCAGGGCCAGCAGCAGCCAGGGCAGCTTGCGGCGTTCGACGGGCTCGCCCTGCAGCGCCGACAGGGCCAGCAGCATGAAGGGCTGCACGTGATAGACCACGGTGGCCACGGCGATGGAGCTGTAGTGGTAGGCGCTGAAGAGGGCGACCCAGTTCAATACCAGGGCGATGCCGCCCCCGGCCAGCCACAGCCATTCCCGGCCTTGAGGGGCGACCCATTCGCGCCGCCAAGCCAGCCACAGGCCCAGGCCCAGTGCGCCCAGCACGCAGCGGGCGAATACGACCAGCAGCGGCGGCAGCGCGCTTTCCACGACGAGCAGGCCGATGGTGCCCGACAGCGCCATGGCCAGCAGCATGCGCCAGGTGCCGCCCTGGCTGGTTCGGGGCCGTGTGGGTGAGGTTGCAGAGGTGAGGCTGGGGCTGTGGGACATGGTGTCGATTCCTGGGCGCGCTTCGGTATGGAGCGCATGGGCGTATCTTGCAGACCCTGCAATCAATCAACAATCCGCCAGTCATTCAAATTAATATTGCCTGCCATGCAACAAAGACCGGAGTGGCGCCTTGCCCGATACCGCCATGCCCCTGGATGAAATGCTGGTCTTCGCCCGCGTGGTGGAGCACCAGAGCTTTGCGGGCGCGGCCCGGCAATTGGGGCTGACGACCTCGGCCGTGAGCCGCAGCGTGGGGCGGCTGGAGGCGCATTTCGGGCTGCGGCTGCTGCAGCGCACCACGCGCTCGCTGTCGCTGACCGAGGCGGGGGCCGAGATCCACCAGGCCTGCCTGCGGCTGGTGGCGGATGCCCAGGCCGTGCAGGCGCTGGCCGGCCAGCTGCGCCAGCAGCCGCGCGGGCTGCTGAAGATCAGCGCGCCGGCCGTGCTGGGCGACATCTGGCTGTCGCCACTGCTGCCGGGTTTTTGCGCGCGCTGGCCCGAGGTGCAGGTGCAGGTGGACATGACGGACCGCATGGTGGACCTGGTGGCCGAGGGGCTGGACCTGGGCCTGCGCATCAGCGTGCCGGGCCAGATCGCGCCGGGGCTGGTGGCGCGGCCGCTCAAGACCATCCGCTATGTGCTGGTGGCCACGCCCGGCTATCTGGCGCGGCATGCGCAGATCACGGAGCCCGGGCAACTTCTGGCGCATCCCTTCATCAGCCTGGGCTACGGGCAGTTCCAGAACGAGGTGGAATTGCGCCCGCTCCACCCTGCGGCCGCGCCCGCCACGCGTCTGCTGGTGAATACGCCCATCACCATTGCCAGCAGCCTGGGCATCATCCACGCGCTGCAGCAGGGGCCGGGCATAGGCGTGGTGGCCGACTTTGCCGCGCAGGCGGCGCTGCAGGCCGGGCAGCTGGCACCCGTTCTGCCGGGCTGGGCGCTGTGCGGCAAGTACGCGCCGCGCGTGGTGCATGCGGTCTATGCGCCCACGCGCCATGTGCCGCTGAAGCTGCGGGCGCTGATCGACTACCTGGTCGAGGAGGAAGGCGAGGGTGCCTCGGCCTAACCCATGCGCCTGCGCAGCGCCGCGCTGGCCCAGTCCACGGCCACGGACAGCGCCAGCATGGCGATGATGACGGTGCTGGCCTGGGCATAGTGGAACAGCGACAGCTCGAAGTACAGCAGCTGCCCCAGCCCGCCCGCGCCCACGAAGCCCAGGATGGCGGCCATGCGGATGTTCATCTCCCAGCGGTACAGCGTATAGGCCAGCAACTGCGGCGCGGCGCCGGGCAGCGTCGCGTAGAGGAAGGCCATGGCGCGGCCGCTGCCGGACAGGCGCAGCGCTTGGGTGGGGGCGGCGGGCTGGTTCTGCAGGGCCTCGGCATACAGGCGCCCCAGCACGCCCGCCGTGTGCAGCGCCAGCGCCAGCGCGCCTGCGAACGGGCCCAGGCCCACGGCCAGGGCGGTGATGGTGGCCCAGACCAGCTCGGGCACGGAGCGCAGCACGTTGAGCACCAGGCTCCAGGGAGCGCGCCAGCGCGGCAACGCCAGCAGCAGGCCCAGCACGGCCGCCAGCAGGGTGCCTACCACGGAGATGGCCAGCGTCTCCCACACGCCCACGGCCACCTTGCGCAGCCATTCGGCGCTGGTGTCGGGCGGGAAGAAGCTGATGACGAACTCCAGCATGGACCGGCCCGCCGCGCCGGTGAACAGCGAGGGCAGGTCCATCTCCAGCATGGCAAAGCTGGCGGCCACGCCCAGCGCCAGGGCGGCGCAGGTGAGGGCGCTGCGCCAGCCCCAGGCGCTGGCACGCGCGGCGGGTGGCGTGTCCAGCGCGCGGCGCAGGCCGCGCGAGAGCAGGTCGGCACCCCAGACCAGCAGCATGAAGGTCAGCAAGATGGTGGAGGCCTCGCCGCCGTTGAGCATCTTCATGGCCTGGTCCATGAGCTGGCCCAGGCCGCCCGCGCCCACAAAGCCCATGACCACCGAGGCGCGTATGGCGCACTCCCAGCGGTAGACGGTGTACGAGGTCAGCTCGCGCGCTGCCTGGGGCAGCAGGCCGTAGAGCATGGCCAGCGGCCGGCGCGCGCCCGCCTGCGCCAGGGCACGTGCGGGTGCGGGGTCGGCCGACTCCAGGATTTCCGCATAGACCTTGGCCAGCATGCCGCCATAGGTCAGTCCCAGGGCCAGCACGCCAGCGGCCGGCCCCAGGCCGAAGACGCGCACGAAGACCAGGGCCCAGACCAGCTCGGGCACGCCGCGCAGGATGGTGAGCAGGCCGCGCGTGACGGGCTTGAGCGCCCGCCGCTCGCGCGCGGCGCCCGTGACAAGGTAGGCCAGCGGCACGGCCAGCACAAAGGCCAGGGCCATGCCGGCCGTGGCAATGGCCAGGGTCTCCAGCGTGGCGCGGCCCAGGTAGCCGAGGAAGTCGCGCCCGGTCTCGGGCGGCAGAAACGTGGCCAGAAAGCGGCCGATGACCTGCAGGTTGCCGGGATCGAACAGCGCGCCCAGGCTGAAGCCTGCGCCCTGGAACAGCGGCCACAGAACGACGGCGGCGAGTACCAGTGCGCCGAGGCGGCGGGGCGCGGCGGGATCACGCAGCGCGTGCAGATCGGAACTCAACGGCATGCGGATGCGGACAGCGGTGCGGCAAAGGCGGCGGGCGCGGGTGTCCACGCAGGGCGGGAGGGATCATCGCCAGGATGCTCGGACCCATACAGCGTACGCAGGTGTTCCTGCGTGACTTCAGCCGCCGGCAGGTCGAAGGCGATGGCGCCATCGCGGATACCCACGATGCGCGCAAAGCAGGCCAGCGCCAGGTCCACGGCATGCAGGCTGGCCACCAGGGTGGCGCCGCGCGCGGCGGCTTCGTGCACCAGCAGTTGCACGGTGGACAGGGCCAGGGCTGGGTCCAGCGCGGCCACGGGCTCGTCGGCCAGGATGAGCTCGGCCTGCTGGTAGAGCACGCGGGCAATGCCCACTCGCTGCAACTGCCCGCCGGAGAGCTGGTCGCAGCGCGCGAACAGCTTGTCTGCCAGCTGCACGCGGGCCAGGGCCTCGCGCGCGCCAGCGGTGTCCTGTGGGTACAGCAGCGAAGCCAGCGCCTTCCACGCCGGCCACCGGCCCAGCCGCCCGGCCAGCACCGCCGTGACCACGCGCTGGCGCGGCGGTATGGGCGGCGCCTGGTGCACCGTGCCGATGCGCGCGCGCAGCAGCCGGGGTGCGCCCGCGCTGGACGCAGGCACCTCGTTGCCCAGCACGCTGCGCCGGCCCTGGCTGGGCGCCAGCGCCGTGCCGATGACGGACAGCAGCGTGGTCTTGCCCGCGCCCGAGGGGCCGATCAGCGCAATGGCCTCGCCCTGGCGTGCGGCCAGCGTCACGCCGCGCAGCGCAATGCCGCCGCCGGCGTGGGTCAGGCCCACGCCTTCCAGTTCAAAGCTCATGGATTGCGCCTGCTGCGGCTTACTTGAGCAGGCCGGCCGACTTGGCGGCAGCCTCGATGCCTTCGTAGTTCGAGGCCTGGGTGGGCACGAAGCGCGCGGCGCGCTGCAGCTCCAGGATGGCCTTGTGCTCGGGCTTGGCCGGGTCCAGCGCCAGGAAGGCGTCGGTCAGCTTCTTGACCAGGGCCGGGTCCAGGTCGCCGCGCACGGTCCAGTTGTAGTCGAAGTAGGGCGGCGTGGTGGCGAACACGCGCACCTTGCTGGTATCGACCTTCTTGGTCTCCACCAGCTTGTCCCAGACCGAGGCGTTGAGCACGCCGGCCTCGGCCTTGCCTGCGGCCACGAAGGCCACGGTGGCGTCATGCGCGCCGGAGAAGGCCACGGTCTTGAAGTCCTTCTCGGGGTTGATGCCGTCCTGCTGCAGGAAAAAGCGCGGCATCAGGCTGCCCGAGGTGGACGAGGGCGCGCCAAAGGCGAAGCTCTTGCCCTTGAGGTCGGCCAGGGTCTTGATGGCGGGGTTGGCCGTGATGAACTTGGAGGTGAACTTGGCGTCTTCCTCACGCTGCACGATGGGGATGGCCGTGCCGTTGGTGCGGATCTTGGCCTGCACGAAGGTGAAGCCGCCCAGCCATGCCAGGTCCAGCTTGCGCGTGGCCAGCGACTCGACCACGGCGGCGTAGTCGGTCACGGGCGTGAACACCACTTTCATGCCGGTCTGGGCCGAGAGGTACTTGCCCAGCGGCTCGAACTTGCGCTGCAGCTCGGTGGGAGCTTCATCCGGGATGGCCGAGACGCGCAGCACGGCGGGTTCGGCGGCCAGCGCAGGCAGGCTGGACAGGGTGGAGGCGGCCAGCACGCAGGCAGCCGCCTGGCGCAGCGCCGAGCGGCGCGCAGGAATGTGGTTCATGGATGGGCTCCGTTCAATCAGCCACCGCCGTCCGGATACACGGCGGTTTAATGGGCGCCCGGGATGACCGGGCGCCGAAGGTACAAGGGCGGTACACCGACCGCTGAGGCTGCATTGTAGGGAGCGGGCTTTTCCGTTGGGGAGCGTCAGATATGGGGTGCGCCTCAGGCCGCCAGCGCGCGCATCTCGGCGATCAGGTCGGCCTTGCCCTCGAAGCCTATGCCCGGCAGCGGCGGCAGGGTGACGTGGCCGTTGTCCACCTTCACGCCGTCGGGGAAGCCGCCATAGGGCTGGAACAGGTCGGGGTAGCTTTCGTTGCCGCCCAGGCCCAGGCCGGCGGCAATGGCCAGCGACATCTGGTGGCCGCCGTGCGGAATGCAGCGGCTGGGCGACCAGCCATGGGCCTTGAGCATGTCCAGCGTGCGCAGGTACTCGACCAGGCCGTAGCTGAGCGCGCAGTCGAACTGCAGCCAGTCGCGGTCCGGGCGCATGCCGCCGTGGCGGATCAGGTTGCGCGCGTCCTGCATGGAAAACAGGTTCTCGCCCGTGGCCATGGGACCCTGGTAGACCTCGCCCAGGCGGGCCTGCAGTTCGTAGTCCAGCGGGTCGCCGGCTTCCTCGTACCAGAACAGCGGGTACTGGCCAAGGGCGCGGCCATAGTCGAGCGCGGTGGCCAGGTCGAAGCGGCCGTTGGCATCCACGGCCAGCTGCTGGCCCGGGCCCAGAATTTTGAGCACGGACTCGATGCGCTCGCAGTCCTCGGCCAGCGAGGCGCCGCCGATCTTCATCTTCACCACCGAGTAGCCGCGCTCCAGGTAGCTTTCCATCTCGCGGCGCAGGCCGTCCAGGCCCTTGCCGGGGTAGTAGTAGCCGCCAGCGGCATAGACGAAGACGCGCGGGTTGGGCGTGCCGCTGCCGTAGCGCTCGGCCAGCAGCTGGTACAGGGGCTTGCCCGCTATTTTTGCCGTGGCGTCCCAGACGGCCATGTCGATGGTGCCCACGGCCACCGATCGCTCGCCGTGGCCGCCGGGTTTTTCATTGATCATCATGCGCGCCCAGATCCTGTGCGGGTCCAGGTTGTCGCCGCTGTCGTCCAGCAGGCTGGCGGGCTCGGCCTCCAGCACGCGCGGGATGAAGCGCTCGCGCATCAGCGCGCCCTGGCCGTAGCGGCCGTTGGAGTTGAAGCCGTAGCCGATGACGGGGCGGCCGTCGCGGATCACGTCCGTGACCACGGCCACCAGGCTGAGCGTCATCTTCGAGAAATCGATGTAGGCGTTGCGGATGTCCGATTTGATGGGACGGGTGGATTCGAGGATGTTGACGATTTTCATGGTGCTTGCGGATGAAGGATGGGTGTCGGGGTGATCTCAGCGCGGCAGCGACGAGCCGCCGCAGATGGCGATGTCCTGCCCGGTGATGGCGGCGGCTTGCGGCGACAGCAGGTAGCCGACCAGGGCGGCGATCTCGGCCGGCTCTATCAGCCGGCCCAGCGGCGGCAGGCGCGGCGCGCTGCCGGCACGGGCGGGGTCGCCCAGCATGGCGGTGGCCGTGGCAGCCGGGGAGACCACGTTCACCGTCACGCCCTGGCCAGCGACTTCAGCGGCCCAGCTGCGTGCCAGCGCAACCAGCGCGGCCTTGGTGGCCGCGTACTGCCCGCGCCCGGGCATGCCCTGGGCCACGCGGCTGCCGATGAAGACCACGCGCCCGCCGCCGCGCGCGGCCATGCCGGGCACGATGGCGTCGGCCAGCCGCGTGGCGGCATCCACATGCAGGCGCCACATGAGCTCGCCGCCCGCGTGGTCCAGCAGGCCCAGCGGCCCCACGCGCAGCACGCCTGCGGCATGGACCAGGGCATCGGGGGCGGGCCGGTCCCGGTTGGCCTGGGCCGCCTGGGCAATGGCAAGGCCGTCGCACAGGTCCACGCGCAGCGGGTGGAAGGCTTCATGCGCCAGGCTGGCGGGCGCCAGGTCCAGGCCGGTCACGCGCCAGCCTGCATCCAGCAGCGACTGGGCAATGGCGCGGCCTATGCCGCTGCTGCTGCCGGTGACCACGGCGTGGCGCAGTTCATTCGACACGGATGTTCCCCTCGGTCACGATCTTCTGGGCGCGCTCCATGTCGCTGGCCTGGAACCTGGCGAAGTCCTCCACGCTGCCCGGCGACAGCAGCAGGCCCTGCTCGCGCAGCTTGTCCTTGAGATCGCCCGCCAGCGCCTTGTTGACCTCGGTGTTGAGCCTTTTGATGATGTCGGCCGGCACCTTGGCCGGCGCCCACAGGCCGTACCAGCTGTAGAACTCGTAGCCGGCAATGGTCTCGCCCACCGTGGGCACATCGGGCAGGCTGGGCGCGCGTTGGGCCGAGGTGACCGCCACCACGCGCAGCATGCCGCCCTTGTGGTACTGCAGGGAGCCCAGGATGGGGTCGATGAAGCCGTCGATCTGGCCGCCGATCAGGTCCTGGAAGGCGGGGGCCGTGCCCTTGTAGGGGACGATGAGGTAGTCCAGCTGGCCCGCACGCTTGAGCAGTTCGGTGGACAGGTGGCCTGCCGAGCCGATGGAGCCCACGGCAAAGGTCATCTTGCCCGGATGGGACTTGGCATAGGCCATCAGCGACTTGATGTCGGTGATGGGCAGGTTCTTGTTGATGGCCACCGACAGCGGCGCCTTGGCCACCAGGGCCACGGGGGCGAAGTCCCGGTTGACCTGGTAGGGCACGGTCTTCATGGTCATGGGCGCCGTGGTGAAGGTGGAGGCGTTGAACAGCAGCGTGTAGCCGTCCGCCGGGGCCTTGGCCACGATGTCGCCGCCGATCACGCCGTTGCCGCCGGGCCGGTTGTCGATGATGAATTGCTGGCCCGTCTGCTCGCCCAGCTTCTGCGCCAGTTGCCGGCCCACGGCGTCCAGCGTGCCGCCGGGCGGGAAGGGAATGACCACGCGCACGGGCTTGGCAGGCCAGGCCTGGGCACCGGCCGGGCCGGCCAGCGCCAGCAGGGCGGCGCCTGCGGCAGCGCCCAGGGCCGCGCGGAGGAAATGATGGCGTTGCATGGTGTCTTGTCTCCTGTCGTGCTTTTGTTGTTGTCCGAAGGGGCCGCGCAGCTCGGGCCGGGCCAGGCTGGTTGCGCGGCAAGAGCCTGTGTCTATGTCTGTGTGTGGCCTGCGGCCTGCGTTCAGCGCTTGAGCAGCCCGGCCTGCGCCACGGCAGCGCGCAGGGCCTGCAGCTCCTGGGCGTTGGGCGCCTCGGTGGGCGGGCGCACGGTGGCGTCGTCGATCACGCCGGCCAGGTACATGCCGCCTTTCATGCGGGCGTGGGCCTCGCCCGTGGGCTCGCCGCCGCCGTAGACGGCGTCCTTGAGCGGCGTGATCACGGCCTGCACCGCTATGGCCTTCTTCAGGTCGCCGGCCTTGACGGCATTCCACAGGTCGATGATGAGCTGGGGGATGAAGGTGGCGAAGCCGACCAGGGCGCCGTCCACGCCCTGGACCATGGAGGCCAGCAGGTACTCGTCATGGCAGGTCAGGATGGCCTTGGCGGGATTGGCCTCGCGGATGGCCTGGATGTCGCGGGCGTACTTGTTCATGTCGCGCTGGCCCACCTTGAAGGCCTGCACGTAGGGCAGGCGCGCCAGCTCGGCCAGCAGCTGCGAGGAGTAGGAGGCACGCGTCCAGGCCGGGTAGACGTGGCAGACCAGGTCCAGGTCCGGCGCGGCGCGGTGGATGGCCTCGAAGTACTGCAGCGCATGGCCGGGCGTGAAGCCGAAGCGCAGCCAGTGGTGGGGCGGCATCACATCCAGCGCCACCGCGCCTGCGGCCTGGGCGGCACGCGCATGCTCGGCCGCATCGGCCAGGCCTTCGCAGACGATGGAGGAGATCACGGGCAGCCGGCCCCGCAGCTCGTCGGCCACGATGCGCGTGACCTCGGCGCGCTCGGCCGGCGTCAGCGCGAACACCTCGCCCGTATGGCCGTTGGTCATCACGGCGACCACGCCCTCATGGCCTGCCAGCCACGATGCCAGCCTGCGCAGCGCGGGCTCGTCGATGCGGTGGTCGGGCGTGAAGGGGCAGGAAATGGCGGGAATGATGCCGCGATAATTCGAGATGGAAGTCATGAGGCTTGTCTCCGTTTTGGGATGTGTGTGAACGACGGATGGATCATTTCCCGCCGCGCCCGCACGGTCCAATACTCGAATCGCATACATCTATCCATCCGAGAACCACAACGACTGGAGACCATGGGACCTGGCAATCGCCCCCTTGACATGGAGTGGCTGGAAGACTTTCTGGCCCTGGCCGAAAGCGGCAACTTCTCGCGCGCGGCAGAGGCCCGCTCCATCGCCCAGCCCGCCTTCAGCCGGCACATCCGCGCGCTGGAGGAATGGGTGGGCGCCGAGCTGTTCGACCGCAGCGCGCATCCGGCCGCGCTCACCGCAGCAGGCCAGCGCTTCCAGCCCTTGCTGGAGGATGTGCTGGCCAAGCTGGAGGCGGCGCGCATCAAGGCCCGCGCCGCGCACGACCAGGCCGCCGCCAGCCTGCGCTTTGCGGCCACCCATGTGCTGTCGCTGACCTTTTTCCCGCGCTGGCTGGGCACGCTGGAGTCGCAGTTGCGGCTGGGGCCGATACAGACCATCTCGGACAGCTTTCACGCCTGCGAGGACCAGGCGCTGCAGCGGCGCGTGCAGTTCGTGCTGTGCCACGGCCATGCCGAGGTGCCGGGCCGGCTGGACGAGGCCGGCTACCCCATGCTGCAGCTGTCCGAAGACATGCTGCTGCCCGTGTCCGCGCCCTGGCCGGACGCGCCGGGCCGCGCGCTGCATGCCATAGACGCCGGGTCCGCAACGGGAGGCGGCCAGCCCCTGCCGCTGGCCGTGCTGGCCTACAGCGAGGCCTCGGGGCTGGGGCGCATCATGCGTTCGCGCCTGCGTGGGCTGTTTGGCGCAGGCGGCGCCGGCACGGCGGGCGAGGGCGATGGCCGGCCCGAGCTGCCCCAGGGCGCGCAGACCGTGTTCACCGCTCACCATGCGGCCCTGCTCAAGGCCATGGCGCTGGAGGGGCGCGGCGTGGCCTGGCTGCCGCGCAGCCTCATCGTGGACGAGCTGCGCAGCGGCGCGCTGGTGCTGGCGGGCGGCCATGCCTGGTCCGTGCCCGTGGAGATCCGCCTGTACCGCCAGCGCGCCGACATGGCCGATGCGGCCGAGGCGCTGTGGACCGTGGCCTGCAGCCAGCCGCGCATGAGCGCCGAACCCGCGCGGCGCTGATCGCCCGCGCCCGCGCTTGCGCTCGCCTCACCGCTGCTTTTCTTCAGATTTCCTTCCGCTTTGCGCACCACCTGGGCCTGCCCTGGCGGTGCGTCTTGCTGCGCGCTGCACCAAAACAAATCCGTAAATTGGTCTGACCAATAAACATCATGGTGCAGTATCTGCACTGTTTTAGGTGTTTACCCTGTTCATCTATGGGCTTGAAAGCTCTGAGAATCGCACCACTTCGCGCAATGGTCTGAATTTGGTCTTAATTGGTTGGACCAATTCGCTAATGGCCCCACAAGGCGCCAGCGCGGGGAACACTCCCGGTCACCGTTGCAGCCAGCCAGCAGACATCCACTGCGGATCGCACCGCATGCCAACGCTGTGACGAGAGGGAGTGGCCGACAAGGGGCGCTTACCGCGCCCTCCCCATCATCTAGAGACACGGTCATGCAAACCATCTGGCAGCAGAACTACGATCCCGCCGGGAACATCTGGATCTCGGCGCTGATCGCGCTGATTCCCATCATCTTTTTCTTCCTGGCGCTGACCAGGTTCCGTCTCAAGGGCTACCAGGCCGGCACCGTCACCGTGGCGCTGGCGCTGGGCGTGGCGCTGCTGTTCTACAAGATGCCCGTGAGCGCGGCACTGGCCTCGGCCGTGTACGGCTTCTTCTACGGCCTGTGGCCCATCGCCTGGATCATCGTGGCGGCCGTGTTCCTCTACAAGATTTCGGTCAAGACAGGGCAGTTCGACGTGATCCGCTCGTCCATCCTGTCGGTCACGCCAGACCAGCGGCTGCAGCTCATCCTGGTGGGCTTTTGCTTCGGCGCCTTCCTGGAAGGTGCTGCCGGTTTCGGCGCGCCCGTGGCCATCACGGCGGCGCTGCTGGTGGGCCTGGGCTTCAAGCCGCTGTATGCAGCGGGCCTGTGCCTGATCGCCAACACGGCGCCCGTGGCCTTCGGCGCCATGGGCATTCCCATCATCGTGGCCGGGCAGGTCTCGGGCGTGGATGCATTCGCCATCGGCCAGATGGCCGGGCGCCAGCTGCCCTTCATGACCGTGCTCGTGCTGTTCTGGCTGATGGCCATCATGGACGGCTGGCGCGGCGTCAAGGAAACCTGGCCTGCCGTGCTGGTGGGCGGCGGCTCCTTCGCCGTGGTGCAGTTCCTCACGGCCAACTTCATCGGCCCCGAGCTGCCGGACATCACCTCGGCCATCGTCTCGCTGGTGGCGCTGACGCTGTTCCTCAAGGTCTGGCAGCCCAAGCGCATCTTCCGTTTCGACACGGAAGGCGAGGGCGGCAAGGCTGCGGCAGTTGCAGCACCGGCCATCACCTCCGGTGCACCGCTGACAGCAGGCGCCGTCATCAAGGCCTGGTCGCCCTTCATCATCCTCACGGCCATGGTGACGGTCTGGAGCATCAAGCCCTTCAAGGCGCTGTTCGCCGCAGGCGGCCCGCTGGCCTCCACCGTCATCAACATCCCCGTGCCCTTCCTGCACAACCTGGTGGAGAAGACGCCCCCCGTCGTGGCCGCCGCTGCGCCCTACGGCGCGGTCTACACCTTCAACTGGCTGCTGGCCACCGGCACGGCCATCCTGATCGCGGCGCTGATCACCATCACCTTCACGCGCCTGTCTCCCGCCAAGGCCGTGGCCACGCTGGGCGAGACCTTCAGGGAGCTGGCCGTGCCGATCTACTCCATCGGCATGGTGCTGGCCTTCGCCTTCGTGGCCAACTACTCGGGCCTGTCGGCCACGCTGGCCCTGGCGCTGGCGCACACGGGCCAGGCGTTCACGTTCTTCTCGCCCTTCCTGGGCTGGATCGGCGTGTTCCTCACGGGCTCGGACACCTCGGCCAACGCGCTGTTCGCCGCGCTGCAGGCCACGACGGCGCAGCAGCTGGGCCTGCCCCAGGTGCTCACGGTGGCGGCCAACACCACGGGCGGCGTGACGGGCAAGATGATCTCGCCCCAGTCCATCGCCATTGCCTGCGCGGCCGTGGGCCTGGCAGGCCGCGAGTCGGACCTGTTCCGCTTCACGGTCAAGCACAGCCTGATGTTCGCCGTGATCATCGGGGTGATCACCACGCTGCAAGCCTACGTATTTACGTGGATGATCCCGGGGTATTGACATGAAACACCCCCTGAGTCGCTGCGCGCCTTCCCCCTCTCTACCCGCTTCGCGGGGGAGGGGGACGACACCCTCGCGGCGGGGCGGCCCTTGCTCGGTGTCCCTGGCTTGGGCAGTGCGGGTTTCATGCGATGAGGCTGGCGCATAGCGCCGTGAATCACTGAAAACCAATTCTGAGAATCCCCATGCGCGTTGCCGATCAAGTTGTCGAGAAATTGCTTGCCCTGGTGCAGGCCAGCGGAGTGCAGCCCGGACAGCGGCTGCCCGCGGAGCGGCAACTGGCGGCCGAGCTGGGTGTCTCGCGCACCTCGGTGCGCGAGGCCATACAGAAACTCACCAGCCAGGGCGTGCTGGTGGCGCGGCGCGGCGATGGCACCTACCTGCAGGAGCCGGCGCCGGCTGCCGAGCCTGCGGACTGGCTCAAGGACGCCATGCGGCCGCTGGCCGGCCTCATGGAGTCCGACTCCCACTACCGTTACGACGTGCTGGAAACCCGCCATGCGCTGGAGACCAGCACGGCCTGGCTGGCCGCCCAGCGCGCCACGGAGCGCGACAAGGACCATATCCAGCGCTGCTTCGAAGTGATGATCCAGCACCAGCAAAGCGGTCACGCCGAGCTGGCGGCGCGTGCCGACGCGCAGTTCCACCTGGCCATTGCCGAGGCCTCGCACAACCTGGTGCTGGTGCAGGTCATGCACAGCCTGTTCACCGTGGTGCTGTCCACGGTGGAGCGCAACCGCCACGACATGTTCCGCCTGAGCGCCCCCCAGACCCTGCAGGAGCTGACCGTGCAGCACCAGAGCCTGATGCAGGCCATCCTGGACGGCGACCCGCAGCGCGCCCGCGAATGCATCGGCGAGCACCTGGAGCATGTTCGCACCACCATCCAGCGCCTGGACGAGGACCGCGCGCGGCGCGAGCGCTCCATGCGGCTGCCTCTGGACGCCGCGCCCGCGCTGCTGCCCACTTCAGACCTGATACGAAAGACATGAGACACCCATCATGATCATCTCCTCCACCTCCGACTACCGCGCAGCGGCGCAAAAGCGCCTGCCGCCCTTCCTGTTCCACTACATCGACGGCGGCGCCTATGCCGAGCAGACGCTGCGCCGCAATGTGGAAGACCTGGCCGCCGTGGCGCTGCGCCAGCGCGTGCTCAAGGACATGAGCCGGCTGGACACCAGCATCGAGCTGTTTGGCGAGAAGCTGTCCATTCCCGTGGCGCTGTCGCCCGTGGGCCTGACGGGCATGTACCGCCGCCGCGGCGAAGTGCAGGCCGCGCGCGCGGCCGACGCCCATGGCATTCCGTTCACCATGTCCACGGTCTCGGTCTGCCCCATCGAAGAGGTGGCGCCCAAGATCAAGCGCCCCATGTGGTTCCAGCTCTATGTGCTCAAGGACCGGGGCTTCATGCAGAACGCGCTGGAGCGCGCCCAGGCGGCCGGCTGCTCCACCCTGGTCTTCACCGTGGACATGCCTGTGCCCGGCGCGCGCTACCGCGATGCGCATTCGGGCATGAGCGGCCCGAATGCCGCCATGCGCCGCTACTGGCAGTCGGTCACGCACCCGGCCTGGTCCATGGACGTGGGCCTGCTGGGCCGCCCGCATGACCTGGGCAACATCTCGGCCTACCGGGGCAGCCCCACGGGCCTGGCCGACTACATCGGCTGGCTGGGCGCCAATTTCGATCCCTCCATCTCCTGGAAGGATCTCGAATGGATACGCGCCTTCTGGAAGGGCCCCATGGTCATCAAGGGCATCCTGGACCCCGAGGACGCCAAGGACGCGGTGCGCTTTGGCGCCGACGGCATCATCGTCTCCAACCATGGCGGCCGCCAGCTCGACGGCGTGCTGTCCTCGGCCCGCGCGCTGCCGGCCATTGCCGATGCGGTCAAGGGCCAGATCAAGATCCTGGCCGACTCCGGCATCCGCAACGGCCTGGACGTGGTGCGCGCCATCGCCCTGGGCGCCGACTGCGCCATGATCGGCCGCGCCTTCATCTACGCCCTGGCCACCTCCGGCGAGGCGGGCGTCAAGCACCTGCTGGAACTATTGGAAAAGGAAATGCGCGTGGCCATGACGCTGACCAGCGTGAGCAAGGTATCCGACATCACCGGCGACCTGCTGGTGCGCCAGCCATGAGCGCGCTGCAGACTCCGGTCGTCTCCCGCGAGGACCTGCTGCTGCAGTTGCGCGAAGCCGTGGGCGCCGCCCATGTGCTCACCGACGACCAGGCCACGCGCCGCTTTCGCAAGGGCCACCGCACGGGCGAGGGCCCGGTGCTGGCCGTGGTGCGGCCCGCGACGCTGCTGGAGCAGTGGAAGGTGGTGCAGGCCGCCGTGGCGGCCGGGCGCATCGTCATCATGCAGGCCGCCAACACGGGCCTGACGGGCGGCTCCACGCCCGACGGCGCGGACTACGACCGCGAGATCGTGCTCATCAACACCTTGCGCATCACCGGCGTGCAGGTCATTGGCGGCGGCGCCCAGGTGGTCTGCCTGCCCGGCGCCACGCTGGACCGGCTGGAGCAGGCGCTGGCGCCGCTGGGGCGCGAGCCGCATTCGGTGATCGGCTCGTCGTGCATCGGCGCCTCGGTGCTGGGCGGCATCTGCAACAACTCGGGCGGCGCCCTGGTGCGGCGCGGCCCGGCTTACACCGAGCTGGCGCTGTACGCACGTGTCTGCGACGACGGCTCGCTGGAACTCGTCAACCACCTGGGCATCGCCCTGGGCCGCACGCCCGAGGAAATCCTCACCCGGCTGCAAAACGGCGACTACACCGAGTCCGACATCGCCCACGATGCGCAGCGCGCCGCCTCCGACCCGCGCTATGCCGAGGCCGTGCGCGCCGTGGACGAGGACACGCCCGCGCGCTTCAACGCCGACCCCTCGCGCCTGTTCGAGGCCTCGGGCTCGGCCGGCAAGCTGTGCCTGTTCGCCGTGCGGCTGGACACCTTCCCCAAGGAGCCCAGTACCGTCTTCTACATAGGCAGCAATGCGCCCGACGACCTCACGGCCGTGCGCCGCGAGCTGCTGACCGCGCTGCCGCGCCTGCCGATCGCGGGTGAGTACATCCACCGCACGGCCTACGACATCGGCGAGAAATACGGCAAGGACACCTTCCTGCTGATCGACCGCTTCGGCACGGCCAGGGTGCCGGCCGCCTTCGCTCTCAAGAGCCGCGTGGACGGCTTCTTCGAGCGCTTCGGGCTGCGCGGCGTCACCGACCGCGTGATCCAGGCGCTGACCAACCTGCTGCCCAGCCACCTGCCCGCGCGCATGCGCCAGTGGCGCGACCGCTACGAGCACCACCTGCTGGTGCGCGTGTCCAACGACACGGCCGAGGCCACGCGTGAATTCCTCACGCGGCACTTCAGCGGCAGCACCACGGGCGGCTGGTTCGAGTGCGATGCCGACGAGGGGCGCAAGGCCTTCCTGCACCGCTTCGCCATCGCGGGCGCGGCCATCCGCTACCGCGAGGTGCACCGCGCCCAGGTGGAGGACATCGTGGCCCTGGACGTGGCCCTGCGCCGCAACGACCGCGAATGGGTGGAGCAACTGCCTGCCCAGGTCGAGCGCGACATGGTCCACAAGCTCTATTACGGCCACTTCTTCTGCCATGTCTTCCACCAGGACTACATCGTCAAGAAGGGCGTGGACCCGCTGGCCATGGAGCACCGCATGTGGGAACTGCTGGACGCGCGCCGCGCCGAGTACCCGGCCGAGCACAACGTGGGCCACCTCTACGTGGCCAAGCCTGCCCTGGCGGGCTTCTACCGCGAACTGGACCCGACCAACACCTTCAACCCCGGCATAGGCCACACCTCGCGCAAGCTGGGCTGGGAGGAGTGTTGCGACCGGCCAGGGGGATGGCCCAAGGGGTATTCGGAGTAGGGGGAAGCTGTGCGGGAGGGTACGCCAGGGCAGACTGGCGCATCACATCCGCAGCTCTGCCGGATCGCCATCGGCCAGGATGGCGTTGATGGTCTCGATGGCCATGACCGGATCGCTGCGGTACAGCTCGGCCATGGCGTCGTCATGGGACCTGCTTCGCATCATCCGATCTCCTCAAAGCCTGCCTCTGTTCAATCCAGCTGGATGTTTCCTGCCGTGGGCAGGATGCTGTCCAGCACCCAGGCCTGCACGGCGGCGGTGTCGGCAAGGTCGCCGTCGAAGACGAACTGCGGCAGGTAGGGCTTGCCCTCCTTGTCCTGGCGTCCGTGGTTCTTCCAGACCTTGAGGGGGACGCGGAACGTCACTGTGGGCGAAAGTGCCTTGTCGGCCACGTCGGTGTACTGCGTGTCCGTGCCGGTCATGCTGCCCACGTGCACGATGCCCGGAATCTGCAGCGCCGCACTCACGAAATCCAGGCAGGCGCTCTGGCATTGGGCATCCGTGACCAGCACCAGCTTGCCCTTGAAGGGGTTTGCGCGTGCAGCGGCGGTGTCTTGCTGCAACTCCTTGTGCGTTTCATCGACCTGCGGCTGCTCGACAAAATCTTCCCCGCGCGATGCGGCATCGCCCATCAGCGATGCCATCTGCTGTGTGAACTGGTAGACCAGGCTGCCGGCGCCTTCCGTGCGCAGGAGCTGTGTCCTGCGCTCTTCGAACGCCTCCAGGGCCATGGCGGAGACACGCCAGTAAGCCCTGGCGTGGGAGTGCTGCGTGGCGCCTGCCGTGATGGCATCTGTCAGCAGGGCCATCAGGATGCGGTAGCCGAGCAGGGAGTTGCCCCCGCCATTGCCGCGCACATCGAGCACCACGGCCTGCGCATCTCCTGCCTGCCGGATGCCCTCCAGCATTTTCTCGAAGGCGGCCATGGCCTTCTCGGACGATGGCATGAAGTTGGACGCTTGGACCCACTGCACTCCCGGTCGCACTTCCTTGATGCCCTGGCGCGGTGCCCGGGGCCGCGCCAGGGCACGGGCGTCCTTGTCGTCCAGCGGCTGCCATGCCAGGTTGAAACTCCGGATTTCGCCAGCGGCGGAGCGGGTCGTGCATTGACGCAACCTGAGCGGCTCCCACAGCGGGGCGCTGGGCGATTCGCGGGTCAGGTGCCATGCCAGATCGGACTTCGTTCCCTCCAGGTGCACGAGCCGGTTCACGAAGGGCGCCACTTTGTCAGTGAGTAGATCGTCGATGGGGATGCCATCGCACGACAGTACCTGCTCCCCCACCTGCGGCGTATCGATCGGCCATTGCGCAGCGCGGCCCGAGACGCGGTAGCGGCCTGCCTGGCGCTGCACGGCCCAGCCTGCCCAGGTCGTGCGCACAGGCGTGGCGGCATGGTGGTTGCGCCATATGGCCAGATGGCCGTCCCGGTATCCGGTGGTGTAGAAGCGCAGCGCGGCAAAGGCCTGCTGTTCCGTGGCTGCGCGCCCAGCCAGCGCCATGGCCTGATCGTATCCCTCGCTGAACCACTGGTGGAAAGCACTTGCGCCAGGGTCGAGGACGGCGGGATGTGCCTCCCGGATCATCTGGTGCATTCGCTGGATGTCGGCCACGGCGGTGTGGCTCCAGCGCGCTGCCTCCTGGCGGGCCTGTTCGGGTGTGGGCCTGTCGGCCTTGCCCCCGTCCTGCGCCTGGCAGGACCAGGCGATGAAGAGCCATGACAGCCCTGCGATCCAACGACGATCCATGGTCTCCCTCTCTTTCTGTGCCGCACTGCAGGCGGCATGGCGTGGAAAGCGGGGAAGTGTGCAGGGGTGCGCAGTGAAAAGATATCGGAATGATCTGAATCCGTGCTTTCCGACAAGCACCCGCTGCCGGCCTGCACAAAAGCTGCAGGCCGGCAGCAGCCCTCACAGATTGATGAACACCGACTTGGTCTCCAGGTAGGCATCCAGCGCGGTGCGGCCCATATCGCGGCCCATGCCGGACTGCTTGTAGCCGCCGAAGGGCATGCCCGGGTCCAGGGTGCTGTGGCAGTTGACCCAGACCGTGCCGGACTGGATCTTGGGGATCAGCCGGTGGACCTTGGACAGGTTGTTGGACCAGATGCTGGCGCCCAGGCCGTAGGGCGTGTCGTTGGCCCAGGCGGCGACTTCGTCGAGGTCGTCATAGGGCATGGCCACGAGCACGGGGCCGAAGATTTCCTCGCGTGCCACGCGGTGGTCGTGCTGCACGCCGGTCATCACCGTGGGCTGCACGAAGTAGCCGCGCTGGCCTGCGCGGGCGCCGCCCGTCACCACCTCGGCGCCCTGGCTGCGGCCTATGTCGATGTAGCTGCAGACGCGCTCCATCTGTTCCTGCGAGACCAGCGGGCCCATCTGCGCGCTGGGGTCCAGGCCATGGCCCAGGGTAAGCCGGGCGGCCTGGTCGGCCACGTCGGCCACCACGCGGTCGAACATGCTCTTGTGCACGTACAGGCGCGAGCCCGCGCAGCAGACCTGGCCGTGGTTGAAGAAGATGGCATTGGCCGCACCCGCCGCCGCCGTGGCGGGATCGCAGTCGTCCAGCACGATGACGGGGGACTTGCCGCCCAGCTCCAGCGTGATGCGCGTCATGTTGTCCATGCAGGCATGGCCGATGAGCTTGCCCACCTCGGTCGAGCCCGTGAAGCTGACCTTGTTGACCAGCGGGTGCGAGACCAGGGGCGCACCCGTGCCGGGGCCGTCGCCCGTGACCACGTTGAACACGCCGGGCGGAAAGCCCGCTTCCTGGATCAGCTCGGCCAGCATCAGCGCGGTCAGCGGCGTCTGCTCGGCGGGCTTGAGCACCAGGGTGCAGCCGGCAGCCAGCGCGGGCGCCAGCTTCCAGGTGGCCATGAGCAGGGGGAAGTTCCAGGGCACGACGGCGGCGACCACGCCCACGGGCTCGCGCCGGGTGTAGGTGAACATCTGGGCCTCGGGCGCGAAGGGCACGGAGTGCTCGTGCGTCATGCCTTCGATCTTGGTGGCCCAGCCGGCCATGTAGCGGATGGAGTCGATGGCCATCGCGATGTCCACGGCGCGCGCAATGGCGGCGGACTTGCCGTTGTCCAGCGATTCGACCTCGGCCAGGGCCTGGGCATGGGTCTCCATGAGGTCGGCCAGGCGCAGCATCAGGCGCTCGCGCTCCACGGGGCGCATGCGGCCCCAGGGGCCCAGGTGCAGGGCGCGGTGCGCGGCGCGCACGGCCAAGTCCACGTCGGCCGGGCCGGCGCTGGCGACTTCGGCGATCACGGCCTCGGTGGCCGGGTTGACGGTTGACAGGCGCTGGCCGGTCCGGGCCGCCACCCATTGGCCGTCGATGAAGAGGTCATGCGTGCCCCGGTTGAGGAAGGCGCTGGCGCGCTCGGTGATCTGGTGCTGGATGTCGCTGAGGTTCATGGTGTGCTCCTTGGTGGTGGGCAGGGGACAGGGGGTGTGGATTCAGAAAACCTGCAGCAGGCGCAGGTTGATGCGGGCGTTCTCCTTGAAGCCCTGGCGCACATGCAGATCGCGGCCCACGGTGGCCAGCAGCTGCGTCTTGGGTGCGACAAAGACCGCGCCGCCGAAAGAGACCTTGGTGGTGGACTGGCGGTCGCCTTGCGCCACGCCGTTGACCTGGGTCTCGCCGCCCGTCAGGTGCGACAGGCCCAGGCGCAGGTCCGATGTGTCCGACAGGTGGTAGCGCAGCAGGCCCTGGAACTGGAACTGCGCCTTTTGCTTGAGCGTGGCGCTGTGGGCGCCGAAGTCGTCGTTCTTGCCGAAGACGGTGACATCGGCCGCCAGGTCCATGGTCACGCTCTTGCCCAGCGGCTTGATCCAGCCGGCCTGCAGGGCGGCCTTCCAGCGGTTCTCGCCCAGGCTCAGCGGATCGTTGCGGTTGTACTGGCCCGTGGGCAGCCAGACAAAGGGGGTGATGCCGAAGTGCTCCTTGTCGCCGGGCTTCGTCAGCCACAGGGTGGCGGCCAGCATCAGGTCGCCCACGCCGGTATTGCTGCCCATGGCCGCGATATCGCGCGAGGCCGACAGGCGCCCGAAGGGCAGCAGGAACTGCGGGTCGATCACATAGTCGCCCAGCTTCATGAAGTGCACGCCGCGCGCAATGCCGATGTCCGAGGTCAGCCTCGGCCGTATGGGCGCCTGGTCGCCATTGGCATAGAGGCTGTCGCGCGTGGCGTGCTGGTAATAGACCATGCCCAGCGTGGTGCCGGGCGGCAGGGCGGTGTAGTCGCCCGCGTCGATATCGACGGCGTGGGCATTGAAGGTGGCGCATGCGGCCATGGCTGCCAGGGCCAGGGATGCGCGGGTAAAGGGCTTGGATGGCATGGCGAAGAGTCAGGTCCGGTGTTTTCAGGCAAAGCCCTGCCCAGGCCTGCTGCAGGACAGCAGGGCCGGGGAGGGGATTGGGAGGTTGGGGAGGGGAGGAGGGCGGCTCGCGCTGGCTACTTGGGCCGCACCGCGTCGGCCGTGCCCTGGATGAAGGCCTTGATCTTTTCCACGTCTTCCATGCTCAGCTTGCCCGTGAAGTCGGGCATGCCGCGCGACATGGCCGGGCCCTTGAAGATGAACTTGTCCAGGTGCTCGATATAGGCCGGGTCCAGGTAGCCCAGGTTGGGCAGGTTGCCGCCCCGGTCCACGCCGGGCACGCCGTGGCAGAAGGCGCAGTTGCTGACATACAGGGCCGTGCCTTCGGCCACAAGGCTCTTGTCGTAGGGCACGCCCTGCAGCAGCTTGCCCTGCTGGTAGGCGACGAAGGCAGGCGCCTCGGCCTTGCCGTCCAGCGCGAAGGTGTAGACCGTGCCCGGGCCCTTGCGCTCGGTGTGGCGCGCGGCCAGGCCGTAGACGCCGCCCCAGCCCACGGCGATGGAGACGTACTGCCGCCCATCGACCTCATAGGTGATGGGTGCGGCCACCACGCCCGTGCCCGTGGGCTTTTCCCAGAGCTTCTTGCCATTGCGCGCGTCATAGGCCACGAAGCGGCCGTCGGCCGTGCCCTGGAACACCAGGTTGCCCGCCGTTGCCAGCGTGCCGCCGTTCCAGGGCGAGGCATGCTCCACACGCCAGCGCTCCTTCTGCGCCACCGGGTCCCAGGCGATCAGGCGGCCGAAGGGCGTGCTCTTGGGCGGCTCCATGTTGATCAGCGTGGCCGTGTTCCAGCCGATGTTGCTGTGCGGCTCGGGCAGGGAGCCGCCGTTGAACTTCCAGTTCTTGTTGTCCTGCAGGGTCAGCGGCACATGCTGGGCCGGCAGGTAGGCCAGGCCCGTATCGGGGCTGTAGGACATGGAATGCCAGTTGTGCGCGCCGAAGGGGCTGGGGATCACGTCGCGCGCGCGGTCGCCGCTGCGCGCAATCGGCGTCTCGATGGGGCGGCCCTTGGCGTCGTAGCCGCTGGCCCAGTTCACATCGACGAAGTTCTTGGCCGAGATGAACTGGCCGTTGGTGCGGTCGATGACGAAGAAGAAGCCATTCTTGGGCGCATGCAGGATGACCTTGCGCGGCTTGCCGCCGATCTTGATGTCGGCCAGCACCATGGGCTGGGTGGAGGTGAAGTCCCAGCTGTCGCCCGGCGTTTCCTGGTAATGCCAGACGTACTCGCCCGTATCGGGGTTCAGCGCCACGATGCTGGCCAGGTACAGGTTGTCGCCACCGGCCGGGCTGCGCTTGGCTTGCGCCCAGGGCGAGCCGTTGCCCGTGCCGATGTACATGAGGTTGAGCTCGGGGTCATAGGCCATGGTGTCCCAGGCCGTGCCGCCGCCACCGGCCTCCCACCACTTGCCGGCCGGGTCCCAGGTCTTGGCGGCGCGGGCCATGGCCTCGTTCTCGAAGGGCTTGGACGGATCGCCTGGCACGGTGAACCAGCGCCATTGCTGCGCGCCGGTCTCGGCGTCATAGGCCGTGACATAGCCGCGCACGCCGTACTCGGCGCCGCCGTTGCCGATCAGCACCTTGCCCTTGATGACGCGCGGCGCGCCCGTGATGGTGTACGAGTAGGCGCGGTCGATGATGGTGTCCTGCTCCCAGACCTTCTGGCCCGTGGCCGCGTCCAGCGCCACCAGGCGGCCATCGAAGGCTCCCACATACACCTTGCCCTTGTAGACCGCCACGCCGCGGTTGACCACGTCGCAGCAGCCCTTGAAGCCGTTGGCGCGGTCCACGCCGGGGTCGTAGCTCCACAGGCGCTTGCCGGTGCGCACGTCCACCGCATGCACCACGCTCCAGCTGGCCGTGACGTACATGATTCCGTCGACCACCACGGGCGTGGACTCCACGCCGCGCGTGGATTCCAGGTCATACGACCAGACCAGGCCCAGCCGCTTCACATTGGCCGTGTCCAGCTGCCTGAGTTTGGAAAAGCGCGTCTCGCTGTAGTCCATGCCGTAGCTGGGCCAGTCCTTGGAACTGCGCGCGTTGTCGCGGATGCTCTGCGAGTCGATGCGCGAGGTGACGGCGCGTATGTGCTCGGGCGAGCCTTTGCTTGGCAGGCCTGCCTGCGCCAGAGCGGCGCCCGGCAGGGCCAGCGCCAGGCCGGCGGCCAGCAGCGTGGAGGAAAGCACGTGGGTCTTCATGTTGTCTCGTCTCCTGTGTGGTTTGTTTTTGCGTGCATGGCGCTGGGGGCAAGGGCACCATGTGGGAGACGATAAAAAAAGCGACCTCGGGTCACAACATTCGGATTTACCCGGGGGCGGATCTGTACCGCCGTGGAACAGCTCAGAACGTCCGGCTGACCGTCACCCCGGCCGACAGCCCGCGTCCCGCACCCGGCTCAAAGAACCGCTGGTTGCCCTCGTTGACGATGACCGACCCTGCAAAGCGCCGGTCGAACAGGTTGTCCAGCCGCACAAAGGTCTGGGCGCTCCACTGCTGCCATTGCCGTGACCAGCGCAGGCTGGAGCCCCAGACGGTGTAGCCGGCCGCGCGGTCGGTGTTGCGGTCGTTCACGGCCACGGGGCCGCTGTGCAGCATGTCCACGGTCCAGGTCCATTGCGGCGACAGCTGCCAGGCCAGCTCGCTCCACAGGCGGCGCGGCGCGGTGCCGGCCAGGCGCGCGCCGGCATCCACCGGGGCGGTGGGCGTGGTGCAGGGCGTGGCCTCGCAGGTCAGGAAGCTGTCGCGGTAGCGGGCCTGCAGCAGGGTCAGGGCGGTGCTGGCCGTGAGCGGCCCCCATTGCGCGTTGCCCGAGAATTCCAGCCCCCGGCGCAGCGTGCGGCCTGCGTTCTGGTAGGTGGCGCGCCCGCCCGTGTTGGACAGCACGGTGAGTTCGCGCTGGGTATGGGTCTCGAACAGCGTGAGGTTCCAGCCCGCGTTGCCGTGGCGCCCGCGCAGGCCGACCTCGACGGTGTTGTGGGCGCTGGCGGCCAGGCCGGTGTTCAGGCCGCTGTTCATGCCATTTTGGCCACCGGGCCGGTAGGCCACTTCGTTGAGCGTGGGCGTCTCCATGCCCCGGCCCACCGATGCGTGGGCCACCAGGTCCGGCAGCAGGTTCACGCGCAGGCCCAGCGAGGGCAGCCAGCCGCGCCAGGCCATGCTGCCGCTGTCGTCGCCATTGCCGGCGACTATGTAGTGGTCCTCGGACCGGTAGCGCACGCGCGCCTGGCGCAGGCCGGCGCTCAGGGCCAGGCTCTGCGTGCTCCACTCGGCCTGCAGATAGGGGTCGGCGGAGCGCGCCTGGTTGCGTTCGTCGCGGCGCAGCCGGCCTTGCACGCCGAGCTGGCTGCCGATGAAGTTCTCGTAGCCGCGCCGGGTTTCGCCCTGCCAGTCGTAGGCCAGGCCTGCCGACCAGTCCAGCCGGCCGCCAGCCACATCCTCGTGGGTGCTGCGCCAGCGCAGGTTCATGCCTGCGTAGTCGCGGTCCAGGTCGATCACGCCGCCTGAATGCGAGGGCGGTGCCTGGGTGGCCACGGGAATGGCTTGGTACTGCAGCACGGAGCGCGTACCCGCATAGGCCATGAGTTCCAGGCGCTGGCCCGCGCCGAACTGGTGCTGCCAGGCGGCACCCAGCTGGCGCTGGCGCACGCTTTTGCGCGTATTGAAGCGCAGCGCGCTGGCCGTGGTCTGGCCGGGGTCGGCCTCGAACTCGGCGCGTGTCAGGCCCAGCGGGTCCTGGGCGCTGGCGCGCTGCTCCTGGTACTGCAGCAGCCACTGGTCGTCGCCCTGCTTGCGTGACAGCTTCATGTGGGCCGTGCTGCGGTCTGCGGCCGACTGGGGGCGCATGCCGTCGGTGGCGAAGCGCTCGATGTGGATGGCATAGCGCCATGGGGCGGAGCCGCCATCCGCCTGGTCCGGCTTTCCGCCACCGATCGTGCCGCGCAGCTGGGTGGACAGGCGCCACAGCCCGTCCGGCCCCACGGCCATGCCGCTGCGCCACAGGCCCGGTTCCTCGCCATCTTCGGTGTACAGCAGCAGTGCACCGCCTGCGCTGTTGCCGTAGAGCACGGCGGCCGGGCCGCGCACCACGTCCAGGCGCGCGGCGTTGCCCAGCGTGAAGTTGGCGGCCTGGCCCTGGCCGTCGGGCGCGCCTGCCGGAATGCCGTCCACGTAAAGGCGCAGCCCGCGCACGCCAAAGGTGGAGCGCGCACCGAAGCCGCGCACCGAGATCTGCAGGTCCTGAGCGAAGTTCTGGCGGTTCAGCACCACCAGGCCCGGCACGCGCGCCAGGCTCTCGGACAGGTTGATCTGCATCTGCCCGTCTCGCAGCACGGCGCCTTCCACGCTGTCGATGGCGGCGGTGGCGCGCCACAGGTCGGGGCCGGCGCCGGGCTGGCTGGCCGTGATGACCACGGGTGCGAGCAGGGCCTCGCTGGAGTCCTGTGCTGCGTCCGCCGCGTGGGCGGGCAGCGCGTGCAGCGTACAGGCCAGTGCGGCGCCCAGGGTGGACAGGGCGGGCCGGGTGTGTCTTGTGCTGTGTGGGGAGCGTGTCATTGCGGGCGGGCCTGTGGCGATGCCCGAGGTTACCGAGCCCGGCAATCCGTTCCAACACGGGTGATTTCCCTAGTGCTGTCCTGTGCCGTGGCGGAACAACAATCGCGGCAGTTTTGATGTCCGTCATGCAACAGCCGCCTCCCGCCCCACTGCCCTCCAACCCCTTCTATGCCACGCGGCAGGACCGGGTGGCGCTGGCGCGCGAGCGCTATTTCGAGCGTGGCGAGCGCCCCTCGGGTCTGGTGTCCGAGCCCGTGCTGCAGTCCTGGACGCGCTGCCTGGGCGCCAGCCGCAGCCCCGACGAGAAGATCAGCTTCGACCCGGTCAGCAAGATCCGCACGGCCACCTTGCTGACCCACAACCGCGCGCTGATCGAGGCGGTGCGCGACCCCATCGCCGAACTCGAGACCGTGATCGCGGGCAGCCAGGCGCGCGCCATGCTCACCTGCAGCGAGGGCGTGGTGCTGATCGCCTCGCGCCCCACGCCGGGCGACGGCCCGCTGCTGCTGACGGCTGCGCGCGTGGGCGTGAACATCGCCGAGGATGCCGTGGGCACGGGCGCACCCGGCGTGGCCGTGCGCACGGGCGAGGTCTGCCATGTGCGTGGCGGCGAGCATTTCTTTCGCTGCCTGGCCTCGCTGCACTGCGCGGCCGCGCCCGTGCGCGACGCCAGCGGGCGCACCGTGGCCATGCTGGACCTGAGCAGCGAGGCGGGCCCCTTTCGCTTCGATGCGGGCGCCATGGCCCACATGTACGCCACCTGCATCGAGAACCGGCTGCTGGTGGGCGCCGCCCGCATGCACCTGCTGCTGCGCTTTCAGTCCAGCCGCAGCATGTTCGGCACGCCGCTGGAAGGGCTGGCCGCCGTGGATGGCGAAGGCATGGTGCGCTGGTTCAACGGCGTGGGCGCCCAGTTGTTCGACAGCCCGCGCCGGCCCGCCGAGGGACTGGCGGCAGAGGAAGTCTTCGGCCTGGGCCTGAACCAGTTGCTGGAGCTGGCCCACCACGGCCAGGCGCGCCCGCAGATGCTGCCCACGGGGCTGACGCTGTGGATGGAGGCGAGGCTGGATGAGGCATCCTCCCAGATTGAGGAGGTGCTGCCGGCCATCGAGGCCCTGCCGCCGCCCGCCGAGGCGCCGTCCGAGGCACCGTCCTCCCTGGGCGAGGCCAGCCGCGAGCTGATCGAGCAGGCCCTGGCCCGCTGCCAGGGCAATATCTCGCAGGCCGCCCGCATGCTGGGCGTCTCGCGCGGGCTGCTGTACCGGCGCCTGCGGGAGTGGGGCAGGGCCTAGGCCGTCCGGCCTATGCCGGCACGGCGGCCAGCGCGCCGCGCATCCATTCGATGAAGACCCCCGCCTGGGCCGGCAGCGCACGCCCTGCGGCGGGCACGGCGCGCAGGCCACCCTCGAAGGGCACGAAGCCATGGGGCGCCACCAGCAGCCCTTCCTTGAGCTCGCGTGCGATCAGCCGCTGCTCCACCAGGGCGACGCCAAGGCCCGACAGTGCCGCCTCTATGCACAGGTGGGTGTGGGGGAACGCCAGCGTCTCGCCCAGGGCCACGGGCTGGCCCGTGAGGGCTTCCCACTGGTTCCAGGCGCTGGCCGTGTACTCATGTGCAATGCGCGCGCGATTAGCGGGCCGGCGCCGGGCATAGGCCGGAGTGCACACGGCGCCGAAATGCACGGGCGCCAGTTCGATGGCGCGGCGGCGGTCGGCCTCGGCGTAGGTGGACAGGTCCCAGGCAATGATCAGGTCGGCGCCCTCGTGGCGCATCTCGCGCGCCGAGGTCATGGACAGGCGGATGCGGATATGCGGGTGGCTGCGGTAGAACACCGCCAGCTGCGGCACCAGCCAGCGCATGGCAAAGGTGGCGCTGCAGGCCACATGCAGCCCCGGCGCCTGGGCGTCGCGCGCCAGCTGGGCATAGGCGGCCTCCAGCTGGTCGAAGGCCGTGCGCACCGAGGCATGGAAGGCGGCACCCGCCTCGGTCAGGCGCAGGCCCGTGCCTTCTTTCTCGAACAGCGCCGCGCCCGCGTGCTCCTGCAGCAGGCGCAGGTGGCGGCTGATGGCACCGTGGCTGCGGCACAGTTCCTCGGCCGCGCGTGTCACCGAGCCGGTGCGGGCAATGGCCTCGAAGGCGCGCAGGGCGGCCAGCGGTGGCAGTTGTCTCATAGCAATCAATTCGTCAGAAAAGCTGACGCATGGGCAGAAAAACTGCATTGTCCCGCATCGCCGTGATTTCTAGCATGGAGGCCTGTTAATGGGAGTTGTGCAGGCTTGCCAGCTCCTTTGCACAGTTCAATTTCTTGACGAAAAGGAGTTTCCATGCAGATCACCGATATCGCGGCCCATGAGGCGCTGGACAGCCGGGGCCACCCCACCGTGGAGGTCGAGGTCGAGCTGGCGGACGGCTCGCGCGGCCTGGCCCTGGTGCCCTCGGGCGCCTCCACGGGGCGGCACGAGGCGCTGGAGCGGCGCGACGGCGATGCCTCGCGCCACCTGGGCAAGGGCGTGCTGGGGGCGGTGCAGGCCGTCAACACCGAGCTGCGCGATCTGCTGCGCGGCATGCGGGCCGACGCCCAGGGCCGCATCGACACGGCCATGATCGCGCTGGACGGCACACCCGGCAAAAGCCGGCTGGGCGCCAACGCGCTGCTGGGCGTGTCGCTGGCCGTGGCCCGCGCGGCGGCGGCCAGCCAGCGCATGCCGCTGTGGCGGCACATGGGCGGCGCCCAGGCGCGCGTGCTGCCCGTGCCCATGATCAATGTCATCAATGGCGGCGCCCATGCCGACAATCCGCTGGACTTCCAGGAGTTCATGCTGCTGCCGGTGGGGGCGGACAGCTTCAGAGAGGCGCTGCGCATGGGCGCCGAGGTCTTTCACACGCTGCGCCATGCGCTCAAGGCCGCAGGCCACAGCGTCAACGTGGGCGACGAGGGCGGATTTGCGCCCGCCCTGCGCAGCGCGCCCGAGGCGCTGGACCACCTGATGGCCGCCATCGAGCGCGCCGGCCTGCGCCCCGGCAGGGACATCGCCCTGGCCTTGGACCCGGCCGCCAGCGAATTCCATGGCGAGGACGGCTACCGCTACGCGGGCGAGGGCCTGGTGCGCAGCCGCCAGCAGCAGGTGGACTACCTGGCGCAACTGGTGGAGCACTACCCCATCGTCTCCATCGAGGACGGCATGGCCGAGGACGATATCGAGGGCTGGCAGGCCCTGGGCCGGCGCCTGGGCGGACGCTGCCAGCTGGTGGGCGACGATGTGTTCTGCACGAACCCCGGCCTGTTCGAGGGCGGCATTGCCCGGGGTGTGGGCAACGCCATCCTGGTCAAGATCAACCAGATCGGCACGCTGACCGAGACCTGGGACGTGCTGCGCCTGGCGCATGGCGCCGGCTACGGCGTGGTGATGTCGCACCGCTCGGGCGAGACCGAGGACACCAGCATTGCCGACCTGGCCGTGGCGGCCCAGTGCGCCATGATCAAGACCGGCTCGCTGTCGCGCGCCGACCGCACGGCCAAGTACAACCGGCTGCTGCGCATCGAGCGCGAACTGGGCCCGGCCGCCGTCTATGCGGGGCGCCGTGCGCTCAAGGGCCGGGCGGGTCAGGAAGCCGTGTCGGCCGCTGCGGGTGTTGCGGGTGCCCTGTAGACCAGCACCTTGAGGCTGCGCTCGGCGTCGATGTCGGCGAAGGTGGCCGGGTTGGCCAGGCGCTCGACGAACTCCAGCTCGGGCGCCACTTCCTGCATCTGCGATGTCAGGAACTGCGTGCCCATCTCCGGCGCGTTCAGGCACAGCAGCACATGGCCGCCTGGGCGCAGCAGGTCGGGCAGGCGGCGCATCAGGCGGGCATAGTCCTTGGTGGCGACGAAGCTGCCCTTCTGGTAGCTGGGCGGGTCCACCACGATCAGGTGGTAGGGCCCGCCGCGCGTGATCTTGCCCCAGCTGCTGAAGATGTCGTGGGCCAGGAAACTGGCGCCCGACAGATCGTTGAGCCGGTGGTTCTGCTGGCCCGTGGCCAGCGCGCCCTGGGCCATGTCCATGTTCATCACGTGGCGCGCCCCGGCCTGCAGGGCCACCACCGAAAAGGCGCAGGTATAGGCGAACAGGTTGAGCACCTTGATGCCGTGGCGGTGCTCGGGATGGTTGGCGACATGCGCGTGCACCCAGCGCCGGCCTTCGGCCATGTCCAGGAACAGGCCGTGGTTCTGGCCGCGCAGCACCTGCACGCGGTAGCGCGTGCCGGCCTCGGTGACGATGTGGGGGTCAGGCACCTCACCGGCCATGAGCCGCGTTTCGGCGGGCGCGGCGGGCTGGCGCAGTTGGTAGACCCAGTTCAGGGGCTGGTCCGGTGCCAGTTCGCGCCAGCGCAGTGACAGCGCCGTGCCGATGGCGGCCAGGGCGTCATCGTCCAGCGGCTGGAAGCTGGTGAGGACCAGCACGGGCGGGAAGGCGTCGAGCACCAGATGCTCGCAGCCCGGGTACAGGCCGCCACGGCCGTGGAAGATGCGTTGGGCGTCGGAGGGCAGGGCCATCCGGGCGATGGCGTCGAGCAGGGCTTGCATGGGAGAGGCTGGATCTGGCAGGGGCGCCGGGTGTGCCGGGTGGAACCGTACGGGACCGTACGGTTCCAGGCAGGGGGCGACGAAAAGGTCTGCCAGTGTATGCAGTTTGGGGCCCAGCCCAGGCAAACCCGGGCAAACCTGGTTTCAGGCCCCATTCAGCCGTGCTGCGGGCAGGCTCAATGCCGCCAGCCGCGCCGCACCTCGAAGAAACTGCATTCGCCGTCGCCCAGGCCCTGCATGCCGGCCTCGGTGGCGGCGCGCGCAGCCTTCATCCAGCGGGCGAAGGCGAGCTTGGCGTCGTCGCTGATTTCTTCAGGGGGCGTGTCTTCCAGGCCCTCTACCAGGTACAGGGTTTCACTGACCTGCTCGGCGCTGCCGAGCTGGCGTTCGAGCACGCGGGCATAGCGTGCCTCGGCCTTGTTGCGTTCCTGCTCGGGCAGGTTGGGGTAGTCACACAAGGTGACGGTGAAGGCGGCTTCTTGCATGTCCATGGTTCACGAGATGAGGATGATGACTGGCGAAATATACAGTATTAACTGGCTGCACATCCAGTATTTTTCCGGTGTTTTTTTACAGTGTTATCCCGGTGGGGTCGCTGCCGGGCAGCGGCTGCAGTCGTGCGGCCACAATCGCCTGCAAGGAGAAAACCATCGCCATGAAGAACGAATCGACCACGGGCAGCCCGGCCTGGGACCCCGAAGCCACGGGCCACGCGCTGTTTGCCACGCGCGTGGGGCCCTGCGGCGTGGCCTGGGGCGCCTGCGGCCTGGTGGCCTTTCAGTTGCCCGAGGTGGACGGCCCGGCCGCCACGCGCACGCGCATGCTGCGCGGCGTGCAATTGCGCAGACCGGGCAGCTACGCCGCAGCGGCGCGGGCCGAGGACCTGCCGGTGAGCGTGGCACAGGCCATCGCCGGCGTGCAGGTGCTGATGGCGGGCCATGGCGAATGGACTGTGGAGCCTCTCGCGCCCAGCGCACAGCAGTTGCGTGACGGCCCGGTGCTGCCCGATCTGCGATCACGGCGCATGCTGCCCGCAGGCGAGGCACTGCCGGATCTGGCCGGGCTGGCGCTGGACTGGCACGGCGTGTCGGACTTTCACCGTCGCGTCTATGACCTGACGCGCGCCATTGCGCCCGGCCATACGCGCACCTATGGCGAGATCGCGCGCGAGTTGGGCGAGGTGGGCCTTTCGCGCGCCGTGGGACAGGCGCTGGGCCTCAACCCTTTTGCGCCCGTGATTCCCTGCCACCGCGTGCTGGCTGCCGGCGCCCAGCCGGGCGGTTTTTCGGGCGGCGGCGGCGCGCTGACCAAGCTGCGCATGCTGGAGATCGAGGGTGCGGCCTGGGGCGGCACGCGCTCGCTGTTCGGGGATTGACGGGCCGGACACGCATGTGACATGCGGCACGGCGGGGCGGCTTGCACAATCGCCGCTGCAGGCTGTTCCGCTTGGGGATGGCCGCCCTCCATTCCAACCATGACCGGAACCCAAGACCCGGCGCAGGAGACAGACGAATGACTCGCAATGTGCAGCAACTTTTCGACCTCACCGGCAAGACGGCCCTGGTGACCGGCGGCTCGCGCGGCCTGGGCCTGCAGATGGCCCATGCGCTGGGCGAGGCGGGCGCCAGGATCATGCTGAGTTCGCGCAAGGCCGCCGACCTGGAGGAAGCCGCTGCCGAGCTGCAGGCCGCAGGCATCGACGCCCGCTGGATCGCCGCCGACTGCGCCAACGAGGCCGACATCGAGCGCCTGGCCGCCGAGACCCTGGAGCGCCTGGGCCAGGTGGACATCCTCATCAACAACGCGGGCGCCAGCTGGGGCGCGCCGGCCGAGGAGCACCCGGTGGCCGCATGGGACAAGGTGATGAACCTCAACGTGCGCGGCTACTTCCTGCTGAGCCAGCAGATCGCGCGGCGCAGCATGATCCCGCGCAAGACCGGGCGCATCATCAACCTGGCCTCCATCGCAGGGCTGGGCGGCAACCCGCTGGGCATGAAGACCATTGCCTACAACACCTCCAAGGGCGCGGTCATCAACTTCACGCGCGCGCTGGCCGGCGAGTGGGGCGTGCACGGCATCAACGTCAACGCCATCTGCCCGGGCTTCTTCAAGACCAAGATGGCCAGCGTGCTGATCGAGACCCTGGGCGAGGATGAAATGAAATCCCACGCCCCGCTGCGCCGCCTGGGCGACGACGAGGACCTCAAGGGCCTGACCCTGCTGTACGCCAGCGACGCGGGCAAGCACATCACGGGCCAGTGGGTGGCCGTGGACGGCGGCGTCAGCGCCCTGGTGGGCGGTTGAGCCGCAGCGGCGCTGCTGCCGAGGTGACAGTTTTTCGCGCAGATCGGGCCGCCGCGCGCCATGGTGCCTTCGGGCGCCCTTATGCTCGCCTGCATTGCGATCTGAACTGGAGAATTTCGTGCTGGATTTTGGCCACCCCATCCCCTTCGTCGACCACCTGGGTTTCACCCTGCACCGCATGGAGGACGGGGAGTCCGAACTGCGCTTCGAGGCGCGTCCCGAGCACCTGAACACCTTTGACGTGACCCACGGCGGCGCCACCATGACCCTGCTGGACGTGACCATGGCCGTGGCAGCACGCAGCCTGCAGCGCGACATGGGCTGCGTGACCATCGAGATGAAGACCAGCTTCATGCAGCCCGCACGCGGCCCCCTGGTGGCCAAGGGCGTGGTGCTGCACCGCACGCGTTCCATGGCCTATACCGAGGCGCGCGTGTTCGATGCCTCGGGCCGGCTGTGCAGCCATGCGACCGGAACGTTCAAGTACATGCCGCGCGTGGCCAAGCCGGCCGCTGCCGAGACAACCCTCGCCACGGACTGATCCGCACGGCGAATTTGCCAGATACCCAATGCCACACGCCAGCCCCGGCAGCACCGGGAACTGGTTCCATTGTTTGTGATGCCACCGGAGGTTTTCCCATGCCCGTGAACCAGCAGATCCTGCTCGACAACCGCCCCGAGGGCGAAGCCGTGGAAAGCAATTTCCGCCTTGTCAGTACCGAGACCCCCGCGCTGGCCGAAGGCCAGGTGCTGGTGCGCCACCACTACCTGAGCCTGGACCCCTACATGCGCGGCCGCATGAATGACAGCAAGAGCTACGCCCAGCCGCAGCCGCTGGGCGAGGTCATGATCGGCGGCACCGTGGGCGAGGTGGTGGAAAGCCGCCATCCCAAGTTTGCGGTCGGCGACAAGGTCGTGGGCATGGGCGGCTGGCAGGAGTACAGCGTGGTCGATGGCGATGCGCCCGGCATGCTGCGCAAGGTGGATACCACCCACGTGCCGCTGTCGCACTACCTGGGCGCCGTGGGCATGCCCGGCGTGACGGCCTGGTACGGCCTGGTCAAGATCATTGCCCCCAAGGCCGGCGAGACCGTGGTGGTCAGCGCCGCCACGGGCGCCGTGGGCAGCGCCTTCGCGGCCCTGGCCAAGGCACGCGGCTGCCGCGTGGTGGGCATTGCGGGCGGCCCCGAGAAGTGCCGCTACGCCACCGAGGAGCTGGGCTTCGACGCCTGCATCGACTACCGCGAGCACCCCGACACCAAGACCATGGCCAAGGCGCTCAAGGACGCCTGCCCGCAGGGCATCGACGGCTACTTCGAGAACGTGGGCGGCTACATCCTCGACGCTGTGCTGCTGCGCACCAATGCCTTTGCGCGCATCGCGCTGTGCGGAATGATCGCCGGCTACGACGGCACGCCGCTGCCCATGACCAATCCCGCGCTCATCCTGATCAACCGTATCCGCATCGAAGGCTTCATCGTCAGCGAGCACATGGAAGTCTGGCCCGAGGCGCTGCAGGAACTGGGCCGCCTGGTGGGCACCGGCAAGCTGCGCCCGCGCGAGAGCATTGCCGAAGGCATTGCCTCTGCACCTTCCGCTTTCCTGGGTCTGCTCAAGGGCAAGAACTTCGGAAAGCAGCTTGTGAAGCTCACCCCCTGAGTCGCTACGCGCCTTCCCCCTCTCTACTCGCTTCGCGAGGGAGGGGGACGACACCCTCGGTGGGGGGCGGCCCTTCCTCGGTGTCCCTGAGGCGGGCTCTGCCAGTGCCAGGAGGGAGGGCTGTGTACGGGCCAGGGTTAATTGCCAAATCCTTCCACAAGAACATCAGGACAAGACAAGGAGACAAGGGAATGATCAAGAACTTCAAGGGCAAGACGGCGGTGCTGACGGGCGCAGGCTCGGGCTTCGGCCTGGAGTGCGCGCGCATCGGCGCGAAGCTGGGCATGAACCTGGTGCTGGTCGATGTGCAGCAGGAAGCGCTGGACAGGGCTGCCGCCGAGTTCGAAGGGCAGGGCGTGCGCGTGCTGGCACGCCGCGTGGATGTGTCCGACGCAGCCCAGATGCAGGCCCTGGCCGATGAGGTGCGCCAGCAGTTCGGCGCGCCGCACTTCGTGTTCAACAACGCAGGCGTGGGCGCGGGCGGGCTGGTCTGGGAGAACACGCTGGAAGATTGGCAGTGGGTGCTGGGCGTCAACCTCTGGGGCGTGATCCACGGCGTGCGGCTGTTCACGCCCATGATGCTGGAGGCGGCCAAGGCCGATCCGTCCTTCGAGGGCCACATCGTCAACACGGCCAGCATGGCCGGCCTGCTGGCGCCGCCCAACATGGGCATCTACAACGTCAGCAAGCATGCCGTGGTGAGCCTGACCGAGACGCTGTACCAGGACCTGGCCCTGGTCTCCGACCAGATCAGCGCCAGCGTGCTGTGCCCCTTCTTCGTGCCCACGGGCATCAGCCACAGCGAGCGCAACCGGCCCAGCCATCTGGCCGCCCAGCCGCTGACGGCCAGCCAGAAGATCGGCCAGGCCATGAGCGAGAAGGCCGTGGGCTCGGGCAAGGTCACGGCCACCGATGTGGCGCAGAAGGTCTTCGACGCCATTGCGGCCAACCAGTTCTACATCTACAGCCATCCGCAGGCGCTGGGCTCGGTCCAGACCCGTATGGAAGATGTGGTGCAGGGCCGCAATCCCACCGACCCGTTCGCGCACAAGCCCGAACTGGGCGCCAGCTTGAAGGCCTCGCTGCGCGCGGCCTGAGCGTCAGTCCTCCTCGTCCGGGTCCGGCCTGTGGGGGGCCGGCCTGGCGGGAGCCTCGGCCTTTTCATCGGGCGGCGCGGAGGGCAGGGGCCGCACCAGCCGCACCATGAGCTGGTTGCCGCGCCCCATGTCGGGCCGCGTCTCCAGGCTGTCGAGGTCAATCGCCCATGCCTGCTGGGCCGACAGCTGCGTACCGGCGCTGCCCGAGATGTTGCTGTAGTTGTAGGGATTGACGGGCCGCGCGTTCACCGCTGCCGTGCCCGTCCAGTGCCAGCCGCGCGGCGCGCCCGGGAACAGCTCGGGCGACAGGCCTTGCGGCCGTATATCGCGCGAGATCAGCCGGCGCATCTCGTTGACGCGCGGCAGGCGCCAGCGCACGCCGTCCTGCTTGGCCCGCTCGGCGGCCAGGGCCTGCGCCTGCTTGTGCGTGAACAGCTCAGGCAGGCCCGTGCAGGTCTTGCCATTCCACTGCATGCCTTCCACGCAGCGCGGCCACAGCAGGCGGGCGCGCCGGTCGATCACGTCGCGGCCGTCTTCGGATACTTCCAGCACAGGAGCGGCGCCGGGCCTGGGGCCGCGCTGTGTCTCCTGCTGCGTCTCCTGCTGTGTCTCTCGCTGCGCTGCCTGGGCAGAACCCAGCGTGCAGACACCCAGCAGCAGGGCGGCGAGCAGGGGCCCTGGCAATGCATTCAGGGCCGGTGGAAGGGAAGGCAGGGATGGGCGCATGGTGTGTTGCAGTGGCGATGGCAGTTGCAGCGATGAAAAGGTGGGTTGGCCTCTTGGGTGGCGAACTCGTTTCAGAGCGTAACAGGATTGCGGGCTTCTGAATTTGTGCCACGGCAAGCCGCCACCGCCAGGTGCGCGGGGCTGCATGGGCAGGAAATGTGAGCAGCCTCCTGCAGCCCCGCGCGCTTGCCGCCACAATGGCGCGTCTATGTCTGCGTCTATGCCTTCCTCTTCTCCCGCTTCCCCTGATTCCCACACACTGCGCCTGGTGCTGATCCTGGGCCTGCTCTCGGCCATCGGCCCGTTTGCCATCGACATGTACCTGCCCGCGCTGCCCCAGATCGGCAGCAGCCTTGGCGCCCAGGTGGGCGCGGTGCAGGCCAGCCTGACGGCCTTCTTCCTCTCGCTGGGCGTGGGCCAGCTGCTGTACGGGCCGGTCTCGGACATGGTGGGGCGCAAGCCGCCGCTGTACTTCGGCCTGACCGTGTTCGCGCTGGCCAGCGTGGGCTGCGCCATGGCCACCAGCATCGAGACGCTGGTGGTGCTGCGCTTCATCCAGGGCCTGGGCGCGGCCGCCGGGATGGCCGTGCCGCGCGCCGTGGTGCGCGACCTGCACACCGGCCACGCGGCGGCCCGCATGATGTCGCTGCTGATGCTGGTGTTCAGCGTCTCTCCCATCCTGGCGCCGCTGGCCGGCAGCGGCGTGATCGCCGTCAGCAGCTGGCGCGGCGTGTTCTGGGCCGTGGCCGTGGCGGCCGTGATCGGCCTGGTGGCCGTGTTCATGGGCCTGAAGGAAACGCGCGGGGCCGCCGCGCGGCTGGACAGCAGCGTGGCCGGCGCACTGCGTGCCTACGGCGTGCTGCTGCGCGACTGGCATTACCTGGGCCTGGTCTTCATCGGCGGCTGCGCCATGGCGGGCTTTTTCGTCTACCTGGCTGGCTCCCCCTTTGTGCTGATCAATTACTACGGGCTGAGCTCCACCCAGTACAGCCTGGCCTTCGGGCTGAACGCCATCGCCTTCATCGGCGCGGCGCAGTTCACGGGCTGGCTGGGCCAGCGCTTCGGGCTGGTGCGCGTGGTCAAGGTGGCGGCCACCGGCTCGGGCCTGGTGATGCTGTCGCTGCTGGCCTACTACCTGCTGGGCGGTGAACGGCTGGCCGTGCTGATCGGCCTGTACTTCGTGGCCAGCGCGCTGATGGGGCTGGTGATTCCGACGACCTCGGTGCTGGCGCTGGAGGAGCACGGCGCCATTGCCGGCACGGCCTCGGCGCTGCTGGGCACGCTGCAGATGCTGTCGGGCGCTGCGGCCATGCAGATCGTAGGGCTGTTCTCCACGGGCAAGCCCCTGCCCATGGTGGTGGGCATGGCCACGGGCGCGCTGATCGGTGTGGCCCTGGCCTGGATCACGCTGGGCGGTGCGCGTGCCCATCGCGTGGGCGCAAAGGGCCATTCATGAGCCTGGCACCCGCGGCAGAGGCTGCGCCTGTCCACGATGGACTTCCGTCAGGCCCTCGCGGCCAGGCGATGCTGGTCATCATCCTGGGGCTGACGCTGTCGGTGCTGGACAGCACCCTGGTCAATCTGGCACTGCCTGCCATGGCGCGCGAGCTGCAGGCCAGCTCGGCCCATACGCTGTGGGTGGTCAATTCCTACCAGCTTGCCAGCCTGGTGCTGCTGCTGCCGCTGGCGGCCCTGGGTGAACGCCTGGGCTACCGCCGTGTGTACCTGGTGGGCATGCTGGTGTTTTCCGTGGCCTCGCTGGCGGCCATGCTGGCCACGTCGCTGCCCACGCTGGTGGCGGCGCGGGCGCTGCAGGGCCTGGGCGCTGCGGGCGTGATGAGCGTCAACGCCGCCCTGGTGCGGCTGATCTATCCGCGTGCCCTGCTGGGGCGGGGCATGGCCGTGAATTCGCTGGTGGTGGCCACGGCATCCATGGCCGGGCCCTCGGTGGCGGCGGCGATTCTGTCGGTGGCCAGCTGGCCCTGGCTGTTTGCGGCCAATCTGCCGCTGGGCCTGTTCACGCTGTGGCTGGGGCGCCGCGCGCTGCCTGCCAATGCCGTGGCCGGCCATGCAGGGGCGCGGCTGTCGCCGCTGGATGTGCTGCTCAACATCCTCATGTTCAGCCTGATCTTCCTGGGCGGCGAGCAGCTGGGCGTGCGCGCCGGCGGTGCCGATTCTTCCCTGCCTTCGGGCTGGTGGCTGCTGGGCGCGGGCCTGCTGGTGGGCGCCTGGTATGTGCGCCGCCAGTGGCGCCTGCCCGCGCCGCTGCTGCCGGTGGACCTGCTGCGCATTCCGGTGTTTGCGCTGTCCATGTGCGGATCGGTCAGCGCCTTTTGCGCGCAGATGCTGGCCTACCTGGCGCTGCCGTTCCTGCTGCTGGAGTCGCACGGCATGTCGCCCATCGAGGCCGGGCTGCTGATCACGGCCTGGCCGCTGGCCACGGTGCTGACGGCGCCCATCGCGGGCCGGCTCATCGGCCGCTATGCGGACGGGCTGCTGGGCGGCATCGGCATGGCCATGTTCGCCTTCGGGCTGTGGGCGCTGGCGGCCATGCCCGATGCGCCTTCGACCGTGGACATGGTCTGGCGCATGCTGCTGGCGGGCAGCGGCTTTGCGCTGTACCAGTCGCCCAACAACCACACCATCGTGACCACGGCGCCTCTGGCGCGCAGCGGCGCGGCCGGCGGCATGCTGAGTTCGGCGCGGCTCACGGGGCAGACCCTGGGTGCCGTGGTGCTGGCCACCATCTTCACCTTCGCGGGCGGGCATGGCGGCCATGCCGAAATCGTGGCCCTGGCCGTGGCGGGCTGCTTTGCGGCCATGGCGGGCGTGTTCAGCCTGCTGCGCGTGCGCACGGCGCCTGTGCCTAAGCACTGAACAGGCCCGTAAATGGCATTGAACTTGCATGTGTCGGCGCGCTCCGACACATGCATCATCCTGGATGGACTTGCCAGGAGATTTCGGTGGCATGCCATCCGCTTTACAAACAAGAAATATGGGCACTGCACAATCGTGCGATGCCCCCAACGACTTCGCTGCTCCCATGATTTTTGACGTGCCCTTTTCGCCGAGCCCGCGCCTTGCTGCGCCTTCCGATTCCCAGCCCGGCGCAGGGCACGTACAAGTTTCCGCCTCGCCGGCCGGTGGCCGGCGCATCGGCACCGCCGTGCTGTGCGCACTGGCGCTGGCCGCGAGCCTTGCGGCCTGCTCCAAGAAGGATGCCGCACCTGCCGCCACGGCCAAGGCCGCGCCCGAGGTGGGCGTGGTCACGCTGCAAAAGCAGAGCCAGCAGCTGGACGCCACGCTGCCGGGCCGCACGCGCGCCTCGCTGACCGCCGAAGTGCGGCCCCAGGTGTCGGGCATCGTGCAAAAGCGCTTGTTCACCGAGGGCGCCCTGGTGCGCCAGGGCCAGCAGCTCTACCAGATCGACGCGGCCTCGCTGCGCGCCACCGAGGCCAGCGCCCAGGCGGCGCTGGCCAAGTCCGAGGCCAGCGCCCGCACGCTGGAGGCCACGGCGCGGCGCAACGCCGAGCTGGTCAAGATCGATGCCATCAGCCAGCAGGCCTTCGAGGAAAGCCAGGCCGCCGCAGCCCAGTCGCGTTCTGACGTGGCCGTGGCCAAGGCCAATCTGGAGACCGCGCGCATCAACCTCAAGTACAGCCGCATCGAGGCGCCCATCAGCGGGCGCATCAGCCTGTCCACCGTGACGCCGGGCGCGCTGGTGACGGCCAACCAGACCGAGGCGCTGACCTCCATCGTGCAGCTGGACCCCATGTATGTGGACTTCACCCAGTCCACCAGCGAGCTGCTGCAGCTCAAGCGCGACTGGGATGCCGGGCGCTTCCAGAAGGTGGAGGGCGACAAGGTGGCCGTGCGCATCCGCCTGGACGATGGCACGGACTACAGCCACCAGGGCAAGCTGCAGTTTGCCGGCGTGATCGTCAATGCCACCACGGGCAGCGTGACGCTGCGCGCCGTGGTGCCCAACCCGCAGGGCGTTCTCATGCCCGGCATGTATGTGCAGGCGCTGCTGCCCACGGGCCTGGCGCCCGAGGCGCTGCTGGTGCCCCAGCAGTCGGTGACGCGCGACCTGACCGGCAAGGCCAGCGTGCTGGTGGCCAAGGCCGACGACGTGATCGAGCGCCGGCCCGTGAACATCGACCGTGCCGTGGGCAATATGTGGCTGCTGCAGGACGGCCTGTCGGCCGGCGAACGCGTGGTGGTCGATGGCTTCCAGCGCATCAAGCCCGGCGACAAGGTGCGCGCCGTGGAGGTGGACCTGCGCGCCAAGGCCCAGGCCCGCAAGGGCAAGCCGGCCGACGGGCCGGCAGCACCTGGCGCGGCGGACAAGGCGCCTGCTACAGCTCCTGCACCAGCACCGGCAGCGGCTCCTGCTCCGGCCGCCGGCTAAGCCGCAGGAACCCGTCACATGGCTCAGTTCTTCATCAACCGGCCCATCTTCGCGTGGGTCATCGCCATCGTCATCATGCTGGGCGGCGCGCTGTCCATCTTCACGCTGCCGCTGGAGCAATACCCCGACATCGCGCCGCCGCGCGTGACCATCGGCGCGCAGTACACGGGCGCCTCGGCCGAGACGGTCGAGAACTCGGTGACCCAGATCATCGAGCAGCAGCTCAAGGGCATCGACAACATGCTCTACATGAGCTCCACGTCCGACGCCTCGGGCCGTGCGCGCACCACGCTGACCTTTGCGCCGGGCACCAACATCGACGTGGCCCAGGTGCAGGTGCAAAACAAGCTGCAGTCCGCCGTGAACCGCCTGCCCGACGCCGTCAAGAGCCGGGGCGTGTTCGTGAACAAGGGCGGCCAGGACTTCCTGGTCACCTACAGCTTCTTCTCCAAGGACCCGGCCATGACCGCGGTCGATATCGGCGACTACCTGACCAGCAACCTGGTCGATGTGATCGGCCGCCTCGACGGCGTGGGCGATGTCAACGTCTTCGGCACCAACTATGCGATGCGCATCTGGATGGACCCGGCCAAGATGGAGAAGTACGCGCTGATGCCGTCGGACCTGGTCAATGCGCTGAACTCGCAGAACGCCCAGGTCTCGGCCGGCCAGCTGGGCGCGCTGCCCGCCGTCTCCGACCAGCAGCTGAACGCCACCATCACGGCGCGCACCAAGCTCAAGACGGTGGAGCAGTTCGAAGATATCGTGCTCAAGTCCTCGCTGGACGGCTCGGTGGTGCTCATGAAGGACGTGGCCCGCGTGGAGCTGGGCGCCGACAACCTGACCATCAAGGCCAAGCTCAACGGACTGCCCGGCGCGGGCATGGGCATCGTGCTGGCCGATGGCGCCAATGCCATGCAGGTGGCCGACACCATCGCCGCCAAGCTGGCCGAGCTCAAGCCGTTCTTCCCCAACGAGATCGACTACTTCGTCAGCTCGGACTCCACGCCCTTCGTGCGCGCCTCCATCAAGGAAGTGGTCAGCGCGCTGGGCGAGGCCATGATCCTCGTGGTCATCGTGATGTTCATCTTCCTGCAGAACTTCCGCGCCACGATGATCCCCGCCATCGCCGTGCCCGTGGTGCTGCTGGGCACCTTCGGCGTGCTGTCGCTGGCCGGGTACTCGATCAATACGCTGACCATGTTCGCCATGGTGCTGGCCATCGGCCTGCTGGTGGACGATGCCATCGTCGTGGTGGAGAACGTCGAGCGCGTGATGCACGAGACGGGCATGTCGCCCAAGCAGGCCACGCGCCAGTCCATGCGCGAGATCACGCCGGCCCTGGTGGGCATCGGCGTGACGCTGTCGGCCGTGTTCGTGCCCATGGCGTTCTTCGGCGGCTCCACGGGCGTGATCTACCGGCAGTTCTCCATCACCATCGTCGCGGCCATGGCGCTGTCGGTGTTCGTGGCGCTGACGCTGACGCCTGCGCTGTGCGCCACGCTGCTCAAGCCGCCCGCAGCGGGCGGGGCAGGGCATGACCGCCCCATCCGCAGCGGCATCCTGGGGGTGAATGACCGGTTCTTCCGCTGGTTCAACCACCATTTCGACGCCACGGCCGCGCGCTACCAGGGCACGGTGGCCTACTCGCTGCGCCGCGCCAAGCGCATGATGCTGATCTTCCTGGCCGTCTGCGGCGTGGTCTGGCTGCTGATGGCGCGCCTGCCCACTTCCTTCCTGCCGGACGAGGACCAGGGCTTCGTCTTCGTCAACATCAACCTGCCTTCGGGCGCGGCCGATACGCGGCTGCAGGGCGTGCTCGACGAGGTGCGCGACTACTTTGCCAAGCAGCCCGACGTGGTGAGCTTCTACCAGGTCTCGGGCCTGAACGGCGACCAGGCCTCGGCACGCGCCTTCGTGCGGCTGAAGACCTGGGAGGAGCGTCCGCTGCCCGGCCAGTCGGCCTCCGAGATCGCGCACCGCGCGACCAAAGACCTGTCCTCCATCCGCGATGCGCGCGTGCTGGTCGTGCTGCCGCCGGCCGTGCGCGGCCTGGGCTCCAGCTCGGGCTTCAACTTCATGATCAAGGACATGAACGGCCTGGGCCACCAGGTGCTGCTGGAGGCCAAGGAGAAATTCCTGACCGAGGCCCGCAAGCGCCCCGAGCTCACCAATCTGCGCATGACCAACCTGGAAGACGCCAGCGAGCTGCGCCTGGACATCGACGACCGCAAGGCCGCCGCACTGGGCCTGTCGTACACCGACATCAACAGCGTGCTGTCCAGCGCCATGGGCGGCACCTATGTCAACGACTTCCTGAACAACGAGCGCGTCAAGCGCGTCTACATCCAGGGCGATGCGCCGCACCGCATGCTGCCCCAGGACATCGCCAAATGGACGGTGCGCAACGCCAAGGGCGAGATGGTGCCGTTCAGTTCGTTCTCCAGCAGCTACTGGGCCTACGGCTCGCCACAGCTCATGCGCTACAACGGCAACCCGGCCTACGAAATGGAAGGCCGCGCCGCCTCCGGCGTCAGCTCGGGCACGGCCATGCAGATCGTGGAGGACATCCTGCGCACCCTGCCGGCCGGCATAGGCTACGAGTGGACCGGCGCCTCGCTGCAGGAGCGCCAGTCCGGCGCCCAGGCGCCGCTGCTGTACGCCATCTCCATCCTCTTCGTGTTCCTGTGCCTGGCGGCGCTGTACGAAAGCTGGACCGTGCCGCTGTCGGTGATGCTGGCCGTGCCGCTGGGCGTGGTGGGCGCGCTGGCCGCCACCTACACGCGCGGGCTGACGAACGACGTGTACTTCCAGGTGGGCCTGCTGACCACGGTGGGCCTGGCGTCCAAGAACGCCATCCTGATCGTGGAATTTGCGGTGCAGCTGCAGGAGCAGGGCAAGAGCATCTTCGACGCCGTGGTCTCGGCCGTGCGCCTGCGCCTGCGTCCCATCTTGATGACCTCGCTGGCCTTCGGCTTCGGCGTCATTCCGCTGGCCATCGGCACGGGGGCCGGCGCGGGCGGGCGCAATGCCATCGGCACGGCCGTGCTCGGCGGCATGCTGGCCTCCACGGTGCTGGGCATCTTCCTGGTGCCGGTGTTCTTCCTGCTGATCCGCAGCTGGTTCAAGAGCCACTCGCGCACCGAGGACGACGCGCCCCAGCCCACTGCCGGATCACCTGATTCACCGCATACCGCAAAGGAGAGCGCAGCATGAGGCGCCCAACGAATGTCTCCGCACTGGCCGCAGCGGCGGCGCTGGCGGCGCTGCTGACCGGCTGCAACCTCGCGCCGCAGCACCGCACGCCCGACATGCCCGTGCCCGATACCGTGGGCAGCACGGCCGCAATGCCGGCCCAGGCCGACGAGGCCAGCCTGCAGGCCGCCGCCGCGCTGGGCTGGGTGCAGTCCCAGCAGCTGCGCGAGGTCATTGCGCTGGCCCTGGCCAACAACCGCGATCTGCGCGTGGCCGTGGAAAGCATCGAACGCGCGCGTGCCCAGTACGGCATCACGCGCGCCGACCTGCTGCCCAGCGTCAACGCCCAGGCCCAGGCCAGCCGTGCGCGCACGGCCGCCGGCATGACCAGCGCCACCCAGGCGGCCTCGGTCAGCACCCAGTACACGGCCCAGCTGGGCTTTGCCAGCTATGAGATCGACCTGTGGGGCCGCGTGCGCAACCTCAGCGAGGCGGCGCTGCAGCAGTTCCTGCAAAGCGAGCAGAACCGGCGCAATGTGCAGATCGGCCTGGTGGCCGACGTGGCCAACGGCTGGCTCACGCTGGCGGCCGACCAGGCCCGCCTGCAGCTGGCGCGCGAGACCCTGGCCAGCCGTGAGAAAGCCTATGAGCTGACGCGGCGCATGCACGAGATTGGCTCCACATCGGGCCTGGTGCTGGCCCAGAACCAGACCACGGTGGACACGGCGCGCGGCGACGTGGCCAGCTTCACCTCCCAGGTGGAGCGTGACCGCAATGCCCTGCAATTGCTGGTGGGCGGCCCGCTGCCCGATGCCCTGCTGCCCGGCGCCGCCACGCTGCGCGCCGATGCCCGGCCCGCGGCCGCGCTGCAGCCCGTGCCGGCGCCCTTGCCCTCCAGCGTGCTGCTGGTGCGCCCCGACATCCAGGCCGCCGAGAACAACCTGCGCGCCATGGAGGCCAACATCGGCGCCGCACGCGCTGCCATGTTCCCCACCATCAGCCTCACGGCCAGCGTGGGCTCGGGCAGCCGCGAGCTCGATGGCCTCTTTGGCGGCAGCAGCAGCACCTGGAGCTTCATCCCCCTGGTGCGCCTGCCCATCTTCGACGGTGGCCGCAACCGTGCGGGCGTGCAGGTGGCCGAGGCCAACCAGCGCATCGCCATCGCCCAGTACGAGAAGGCCGTACAGACGGCCTTCCGCGAAACCGCCGACGTGCTGGCCGACCGCGCGCAGTGGGACGAGCGCCTGGCCGCCCAGACCAGCATGGTCGCCGCCACGCAAAAGGCCTTCGACCTGTCGGAGGCCCGCTTCAAGGCCGGCGTGGACAACTACCTGACCGTGCTGGATGCGCAGCGCAGCCTCTACACGGCCCAGCAGACCCTGATCGGACTGCGCCTGTCCGAGCAGCTCAACCGCGTCACGCTGTGGAAGGTGCTGGGCGGCGAGCAGGTGCAGGCGTCGTCCGCCTCGGCACCGGCGAATTCCTGAGCGCGGGCGATGTATTGCGCGGTCCCGCAGAACATGCCGCCCCGACCACCATGAGCCCCTTTGCCAACACCCCCGAGCCGCCTTACTACGCCGTCATCTTCTCGTCGCGCAGGACGCCGGACGACGATGATGGCTACGGCCTCATGGCCCAGCGCATGGTGGACCTGGCCTCGCAGCAGCAAGGCTTCCTTGGCGCGGAAAGCACGCGCGGCGAGGACGGTTTCGGCATCACCGTGTCGTACTGGTCCACGGCCGAATCCATTGCGCGCTGGAAGCAGGATGCCGAGCACCTGGTCGCCCAGCAACTGGGCAAGGACGCTTGGTACGAGCACTATGAGTTGCGCGTGGCCCGCGTGGAGCGCGCCTACGGCAAGCGCTGAATCCGGGCCGCCTGCGCTTGCACCACGGCCTCGGCCAGCAGCGCGATGGAGCGCGGCGCGCAGCCTTCGGCATCGTTGCTCACCGTCACAAAGGCGGGCAGCCCGCGGCTGGTGATGCCATCGATGGTCTTGGCGAGGATGGCGCGCGTGTGCACATCGGGCGTGCGGATCTCGTTGAAGGGGTCGTGCTTGGTTTGCGCATCGGGGTAGCCGTAGGCCCCGAACTCGCGGTTCAGGTTCCAGCGGCAGACCAGGGGGCTGGGCCACAGCCGCCGCAGAAAAACCAGTTGCTCTTCGATGGGCGGCATCTTGCCGTGCAGCCCCAGGCAGAAGGTGGCGCCCGCAGCGAGCAGCGTGTCCGCCAGCTCGGGCGTCAAAAGCTCCGGGTCGCGCACTTCCACCGCCACGATGATCTGTGCGCCCAGCGGATGGGCGGCCAGCGCCGCTCGCACCGCGTCCAGCATGGCCTGCAGCCGCGCCAGCAGTTCGGTGGGACGGCTCAGCAGGCCCCAGGTCATCGGACTGAGCTGGAACACCAGCACGCCGAGCTGCTCGCCCAGCCCTTCGAGCGTGGGCTCGACGAAGCTGGTCACGGCCAGATCGGGTTGAAGGAATACGGGGTTCAGCGACATGCCCTTGCCATCCTCGTCGCGGACCTGCGCATCGGTGACCACCGAAGGGCACTTGACCACGAAGCGGAAATCGGCCGGCACCTGGCCCGCGAAGGCCAGGTACTGGCTGGCCGTCAACGGCCTCCAGAAGCTGCGGTCCACGCAGACCGTTCGCATCAGCGGATGCCGGCCATAGGCCTCCAGTCCCTTCTTGGCGAGCACGCTTTTGTCATAGGCGCCATCCCAGATCAAACCTTCCCAGCCCGGGTAGGACCAGGTGGAGACCCCCATGCGCAAGCCCTGCGGAAGCCGGTCCGCCAGCGCCTGCCATTGCAGGGCCTGGGGCGCCAGCTGCACGGCGCCGACGGCCTTGCGGGATGCCGGCTTGCGGCCGCCAGGCGCAGCGCTGGCGGCAGGCGAGGCCGGAGCGGAAGAGGGTGGGGAGGGCGGCGGTGAGGGCGGCGCGCCAAACAGATCGTCTTGCATGGGCTGGAGCATGGATTGTCCATGATGCCGCTGCGCCAGCGCAGCCCGCGTAGGCACTCAGGCCACGCAGGCCCCGGCTGCGATGGCGATGTGCCTGCAGGCCAATGCCGCGTCGCAGGCCTGGGGCGGGATCGATTGACGGAGCCTAAGGCGCTCTTGAGGAATCACAGTTTTCAGTGATTGCCCCCCACCCGCTTCCTTTGAACAATCCGCACTGACACCTCACGGGCAGCTGTACCGCCGTGTCGGGGTGCCCCAAGACACGCGAAACACGCGAAACACGCAAAGGAGAGGGTGATGCTGACCATACAACAGGTAGTGGCGGGCCCGCAGCGGTCCGTGCTCATCACATCGGAGGGCGTATTCGCCTGGGGCAATCTGGAGGTGTTGCGCACTCTGCCCGAAGGCGTGGATGCTGCCGAGGTCTGTGCGCCCGATGCCACGCGCATCGGCCACCGCAGCTTTTCCCAGCCCGTGCCCCAGCGCCTGAGCCCCCGTGGCACGCGTTGGGAGGGGCTGGTGGATGCGGGCCATTCGCTGCTGGCCTGGGCGGATGGCCAGGCCTATGCCGTTGCGCCCCAGGTCCGCGATGCCGCGGGCGCCGTGCCCAGGCCTTTGGCCTTGGGCCGGCAGGATGCCGGGGTGCGGCGCATCTGGGCGAGTGAGCAGCAGGCCTATGTGCAGGACCGCGAAGGCGCACTCTGGGGATGGTCGGATGCCATGCCCGGTGCGCAGCGCGTGCAGGGCCTGCCCTCCGTGCGCAGCGTGTCCGTGGGTATGGGCCATGCGCTGGCGCTGGACGCCAGGGGTCAGGTCTGGTCCTGGGGCGCCAATGCGGCCGGCCAACTGGGGCAGGGCGATCTGGTGCAGCGCAGCCGTGCGCAGCGCGTGGTGCTGCCGCAGGGTGCTGCGGCCGTGGTGGCGGTGGCGGCGGGGGCCACGCACAGCCTGGCGCTGGATGAGAAGGGGCGGCTGTGGGGCTGGGGCTCCAACCACCAGGGCCAGCTGGACCAGGGGCTGCAGGCGGCCTACAGTCCCGGCCCCGTGCGCATTGCCGTGCCTGGGCGCCTCAGCAGTCTGGCGGCGGGCCTGCATTTTTCGGCGGCGACCACGCAGGGCGGGCAGGTGCTGGCCTGGGGCTGGAATGGCCTGGGCCAGCTGGGCCAGGGCGATGCGGCACCCCGCGCGGGCTTTCACGCCGTGCCCGGCCTGGCGGCGGTGCAGCAGATCAGCGTGGGAGGCACGCATGTGCTGGCCCTGGAGCGCGGCGGGCGCTGCTGGGCCTGGGGCGACAACCGCCATGGCGCCTGCCAGGGCCAGGACGGGGCCCAGGCCCAGTCCCGCCCCCATGCGCTGGCCTTGCACGCCCTCAATGACCTGACCGAAACCAACGCAATCGCCGGCACGGCAAAGGAGGCCCTGTGAAGCATCTGCACCAGGAGCATTCAATGCCTGCCCCGGGCCTGAACCGCAGGGCGCTGCTGCAATGGGGCGCCCTGCTGACGGCGGGCGCCGTGCTGCCCGGCTGCGGCGGTGGAGGCGGGCCGCGCGACGATCTGCCCGAGCCGCAGGCGCTGCGCTCCGTCAACGGCGTGCTGGAGCTGCACCTGAACGTGGGCTATGCGTCCATGGACATGGACCTGCCGGACAGCGACATTGCGCGCTGGGCCCGCTATCCGGCCGATCGGCAGCCCGGGCGGCGTCTGGAGCTGCGCAGCTTCAATGGGCGATACACGGCGCCCACGCTGTGGCTGCGCCCCGGCGACACGCTGAAGATGTGGGTGCACAACCAGCTGCCGGCCTCGCCCCAGGGCTCGGACTGGGCGCTGCTCAACCACCAGAACAGCACCAACATGCATTTCCACGGCCTGCACGTGGACCCGCGCGAGATACGGCCCGGCGTGTTTGGCGACTACGTGGTGGACGGGCCGGATGCCGGCATCGCGCCCGGCGCCACGCGCTACCACGAGATCCATCTGCCCGACGACCACAGTTGCGGCATCTACTGGTACCACCCGCATCTGCACGGCGCCACCAATGCCCAGGTCTCCAGCGGCATGTTCGGCGCCATCATCGTGGCCGATGCGCAGGACCCGTTCCGTGCCAGCGTGAACATGCGCGAGCGCGTGCTGTTCGCCCACAAGCTCACCGTCAACGCCAAGGGCCGCACCGATACGCTGGAAGACTCGATGCAGAATCCGGCCGGCGCCTTTTTGCTCAACGGCGCCTACCAGCCCACCATCGTGATGCGGCCCGGCGAGGTGCAGCATTGGCACATCGTCAATCCTTCGTCGTTCTACCCGCTGCATCCCGTGCTCGACGGGCATGTGATGAATGTCTATGGCCGCGACGGCAACCATTACGGCGGCATCTACCGGCCGCTGAGCCGGCAGACGGCCGGGCAGCCGCTGGACATGCGCGACTGGCCCGGCAACTACATCTACCCGGGCGGGCGCCTGTCCATGGTGGTGCAGGCATCGATGGCGCCGGGCGAGTATTTCCTGCGCGCGGCCGCGTGCCCGTCCTTTCACCGGCCAAGCGGCAACGAGCCCTTCGAGGAGGTGCTGGCCCGGGTGGTGGTGCAGGGCGAGCCCGTGCAGGCCCGCGTGCCCGACCCGGCCCTGCTGCGCCGGCCCGGCGACTACACGCCCATCACCGATGCCGAGCTGGCCAGCCATGGTGGCGTGCAGCGCGTCCTGCGCCTGGCCGTGCTGGCCGACGACGAGGACAAGGGCGTGCGCGACCCGGCCCTGGCGCCCATGCCGGCCGGCGAGAGCTGGGTGCTGAAGGTGGGCGGCAACCGATCGGTGTTTGCGGTGGGCACCGAGGCCATGTCGCTGGGCATGTCGCCCATCCATTCCAGCCTCACGCCTGTGCAGACCGTGCCTTTCAATGCGGTGGAGGAGTGGACGGTCTACAACTACAACGGCTACCCGCATCCCTTTCACATCCACGTCAACGATTGCTATGTGGTCAGGGTCAACGGCGCGCCGGTGACGCCGTTCTGGGCCGACACCCTGCCCGTGCCGCCGGGCACGGGCGGCAGCGGGGCGGCGGGGGTCACCAAGGGCAGCATCACCTTTCGCATGCGGTTCGCGGATTTCCACGGCAAGTTCGTCTGGCATTGCCATGCGCTGGACCATGAGGACCTGGGAATGATGCAGATCGTGGATGTGCGGCCCTGAAAGCCGGGCTTGTCCTATCGGCCATTCCCGCGCCCTTCCGGCTTCATGCTGCAAGCCCTTGAATTCATTGGACTGCAAGAAATGCTTGCATTTGCGGGCGGGCCGTGAGCGGCCCGGCCCGAATCGCGTGTGGCACACTTGGCCGCTTTCCGGATTCCACGCCACGGGGCGCCTCTCGAATGCAAAAAATCATTGGCCAAATCGCCGCAGAACTGAATGTCAAGCCGCAGCAAGTGGGTGCTGCGGTCGAATTGCTTGATGGCGGAGCCACGGTTCCGTTCGTCGCCCGCTACCGCAAGGAAGTGACCGGCGGCCTGGACGACGCGCAATTGCGCCAGCTCGACGAACGCCTGGGCTATCTGCGCGAGCTGGAAGACCGCCGGGGCACGGTGCTCAAGGCCATCGACGAGCAGGGCAAGCTGACCGATGCGCTGCGCCTGGCCATTGCCAATGCGCCGACCAAGCAGGAGCTGGAGGACATCTACCTGCCCTTCAAGCAAAAGCGCCGCACCAAGGGCCAGATTGCCAAGGAATTCGGCATCGAGCCGCTGGCCGACAAGCTGTTTGCCGACCCCACGCTGGACCCGCACAAGGAGGCCGAGGCCTTCTGCAAGCCCGCCACCACCCTGGACGACGGCAAGCCGGGCCCCGATTTCTCCACCACCTTCGCCGTGCTCGATGGCGTGCGCGACATCCTGTCCGAGCGCTGGGCCGAAGACCCGGCGCTGGTGCAGAAGCTGCGCGAATGGCTGTGGGAAGACGGCCTGCTGCGCTCCAAGAAGATCGAGTCCAAGAACGAGAACGACCCCGAGGTCGCCAAGTTCCGCGACTATTTCGAGTACGACGAACCGATTGGCCGCGTGCCCTCGCACCGCGCGCTGGCCGTGTTCCGCGGCCGCGCGCTGGAGATCCTCGAAGCCAAGCTGGTTCTTCCCGTGGAGCCCGAGCCCGGCCAGCCCAGCCTGGCCGAAGGCAAGATCGCACTGCACCTGGGCTGGAGCCACGCCAAGCGCGCCAGCGACGATCTGATCCGCAAGTGCGTGGCCTGGACCTGGCGCGTCAAGCTGAGCCTGTCCACCGAGCGCGACCTGTTCTCGCGCCTGCGTGAAGACGCCGAGAAGGTGGCCATCAAGGTCTTTGGCGACAACCTGCGCGACCTGCTGCTGGCCGCGCCTGCGGGCCAGCGCGCCGTCATCGGCCTGGACCCGGGCATCCGCACGGGCGTCAAGGTGGCCGTGGTGGACAGCACGGGCAAGCTGGTGGACACCACCACCATCTACCCGCATGAGCCGCGCCGCGACTGGGACGGCTCCCTGGCCGTGCTGGCCCGCCTGGTCGAAAAGCACCAGATCAACCTGATTGCCATCGGCAACGGCACGGCCAGCCGCGAGACGGACAAGCTGGCGGCCGACCTGATCAAGATCGCCAGCAAGGCCGACCGCCAGATCGAGAAGGTCGTGGTCAGCGAGGCCGGCGCTTCCGTGTATTCCGCCAGCGAGTTCGCCTCGCAGGAAATGCCCGATGTGGACGTGAGCCTGCGCGGCGCCGCCAGCATTGCGCGCCGCCTGCAGGACCCGCTGGCCGAGCTGGTCAAGATCGACCCCAAGAGCATCGGCGTGGGCCAGTACCAGCACGACGTGAACCAAAGCGAGCTGGCGCGCCAGCTCGACGCCGTGGTCGAGGACTGCGTGAACTCCGTGGGCGTGGACCTGAACACGGCCTCGGCGCCGCTGCTGTCGCGCGTCTCGGGCCTGTCGGGCAGCGTGGCCAAGTCGGTGGTGCGCTGGCGCGATGCCAACGGCTCCTTCAAGAGCCGCAAGCAGCTGATGGAGGTGGCCGGCCTGGGCGCCAAGACCTTCGAGCAGTCCGCAGGCTTTCTGCGCATCCGCGGCGGGGACAACCCGCTGGACATGACGGGCGTGCACCCGGAAACCTATCCCGTGGTCGAACGCATCATTGCCACCACGGGCAAGAGCGTGGACCAGCTCATGGGCCGCTCCGAGGTGCTCAAGGGCCTGAAGGCCGAGCAGTTCGTGAGCGAGCAGTTCGGTGCCATCACCATCAAGGACATCCTGGGCGAGCTGGAAAAGCCCGGCCGCGACCCGCGCCCGGACTTCGTCGTCGCCCGCTTCAATGACGGCGTGGAAGACATCAAGGACCTCAAGGAAGGCATGACGCTGGAGGGCACGGTCAGCAACGTGGCCCAGTTCGGCGCCTTCGTGGACCTGGGCGTGCACCAGGACGGCCTGGTCCACGTCAGCCAGATGAGCCACAAGTTCATCGAGGACGCGCGCGAGGTCGTCAAGACCGGCCAGATCGTCAAGGTCAAGGTGCTGGAGGTCGATGTGGCGCGCAAGCGCATCAGCCTGACCATGAAGCTGGATGCGGCGCCCGCGCGCCGCGATGGCCCCCGTGACAACCGCTTCGAGAGCGCAGGCCGGGGCAGCCAGGGCCATCAGGGCGGCCAGCGCCGCGCGCCCGAGCCGGCGCAGCAGTCGGCCATGGCCTCGGCCTTCGCCAAGCTGCAGACCCGCAAGTAAGGCCGGGCAGGGCAAGGCAGGAAACGCGATGGCTGCGCACGCACTGGATCTGCAGACGCTGTTGACCCAGACGCTGGCCCTGCCGGCGCAGCCGCGCATTGTGGCCCTGCTGCTGCGCGAGCTGGTGCCCGAGCAGCCCAGCCTGCGCCGGCTGAGCCAGCTGTTCGCGGCCGATCCCGCGCTGGCTGCCGGGCTGCTGGCGCAGGCCAACGGCCCGGTCTTCGGCATGGCGGGCCGTGTCACCGGCATTCCCGAGGCGCTGGCCCTGCTGGCGCCCGCGCAGTTGCGACAGATCGTGCGGGGCATGCCGCTGGGCGTGGGCACGCATGCCGTGCCGGGCGTGGCCATGCCGGCCTTCTGGCGCTACAGCGTGGATGCCGCACGCGTGGCCCGCGCGCTGGCCGGCACGGTGCAGGCCAGCCCTACGGCGGCCTATGCGGCAGGCCTGCTGCACGGGCTGGGCGAGCTGGCCATGCACATGATCGATCCCGGCCGCGCGGCCACCATCTCCGAGCTGGTCGATCCGCTGGACCCGCGCCGTGCCGAAGTGGAGATGCGGCTGTGCGGCTACGCATACAGCCATGTCAGCGCAGGCCTGGCCCGGCGCTGGAACCTTCCGCCGCTGCTGGCCGACGCGCTGCAGCACCTGCACGCGCCGCTGGCCCAGCCCGGCTTCGATCCCCTGGCCTGCGTGCTGCACATCGCCGCCTGGCGCGCCCGATCGCGCGAGGCGCAATGGGGCGAGCGCGCGCTGGCCGTGAGCTTTCCCGGCGAAGTGGGGGTGGCTCTGGGCCTGGACATCGACATGGTGCTGCGCCAGGACCCGGTGGACTGGATGGCCGACACGGGCCTGGATGTGCTGCTTTAGGGCAGGACCCGGGGCCAGCGTCAGTTCCGGTGCCAGGGCGCCGGCACCATGTCGAAAAGCGGCGTGGGGTCGCGCCGGTAGGGCGCGGGGCTGATGGGTGCCATGGGCTGCATGGTCATGGGGTCGATGCGTGCCAGCTGCTGCATCCAGCCAATGTCCACACCGCCGCCCTGTGCGGGGCGCGAATAGATCAACTCCAGCATGCGCCGCGATGCCACATGGCCGTGGGACGCCGCCTGCTGGTACAGGCGCAGGGCCTCGGTGTAGTTGGCCGGCACGCCTTCGCCACGGTGATAGCGTTGGGCCTGCTCCCACTGCTGCTGGGCCGTGACGGGCTGGCGCACCTGGATGTCCTGCTCGCTGGGCGAGCCCCGCAACTGCGGCGTGCGCTGCAGCCGTTGCGGCCCCTGCGCCGCAGGCGGGGCAGACGTGCCCTGGGCCGACACCAGCTGGCCTGCGGGCCGCATGCGGTCGCCCAGCATCTGCGCATTGGCCGCCGCGCTGGATGAGCGTGGCGCCGCCGCGCGGAACTGGCGCAGGGCGGCCTCGGGCTCGTCCTGCGCGAGCAAGGCCAGGCCCCATTCCAGCTGGGCGCCAGGGCTGCCCGAACGCGCCGCGCGCTGCAACAGCTCCTGGTCGGGCGTGCCTGCCACGGTCAAGGCCTCGCCCACGGGCTCGGCCGTGGACAGCGGCGCCAGGCGCCGGGCCAGCAGCCATTCCAGGTATTGCGCACGGGCCGGGTCGGTCTTGGCCAGCTGGGCGATCCAGGGCCTTGCGGCCGGCGGATCGGGGGGCTGGCCGCAGCCGTCCATGGCGCACCAGGCCAGTCCCGCGCTGGCCAGCGGATGGCCGGCGCGCTGGGCACGCTCGAACCAGGTCCTGGCCTGCGGCCCGTCCTGGGCCATGGCAATGCCATGCAGTGCCAGCAGGCCCATGACCCATTGCGCCTCGCGCTGCGTGGCCGGGCTCACGCCCTTGCCTTCGGCGCGGCTGCGCAGTTGGGACAGGGCCCGTTGCTGGGCGGTATCCGAGTTCGAAGTGATGTTGCTGGTGCCCGGCTGGGAGCCGTACACGCTGGCCGTCGCCACCCGGATGGGCATGACCGGCGTGAAGCGTGCTGCCGCCTGCACATGCGGCAGCACGGCGGGCGCCAGACCGGGCAGCACCACCAGCAGCCCGGGCAGCACAAGCCTGGCGGTCAGGCGCAGCCCGCGGCGCCGCCGCGGCGAGGTTTCATGAGCGCTGGAGGGCATGGCAGGTGCCTCTGGTTGGCTTGTGGTCCGCACCGTGCATCAGCGCTTGGCCTGGGCCGGCACCACCTGCCAGAAGCGGGCCGAGCCGGTGTACCCGTCTGCGCCCAGCGAGCTGGCCATGTACTGGTTGACATCCTCCAGGGAGCGCATGCCCGGGATGGCGATGAAGGCCTTGCCCTGCAGCAGCGTGGGCAGCTTGTCGGTCATGTTCTGCTCGGTGGCGAAGCAGGCCACGCCTTCCTTGCCGGGAGGGCCGGCGTTGATCACATAGCCGGGGTTGGGGCTCATCCAGTCGGGCAGGCGCACGGACTGGGCGGCGGTGATCCAGCCCGAGCGGTTCACGTCGTTGGGCACCAGCCGGGTGACCTCGCCATCGGCGCCCGCCATGAAGCACGACAGGTAGGAGGCACGCGACACGGTGGTGGACAGGAAGAGCTGCTCACCCGTCTCGAAGGAGGTGCGGGTGGGCGTGATGTTCTCCACCCACAGGTCCAGCTTGCGGTCGGGCGCGGGGGCGCCGTAGCGGTAGTCGCCCGTGCCCACGGCCACGTTCTCGGAGGCGGTGGTGACCGGCGCTGCGCTCTTGGTGTTCCAGCCAATGCGCGTGATGTGCCCATCGGCGCCCACGGCCACGAAGTCGCGCAGTGCGCGTTCGTAGGTGTTGAAGTCCACCACGCCGCTGACCACCATGCCGCTGTCGGCCTGGAAGCGCCCTATGGCCTCGCGCCACTGCGGGTTGCCTGCGGTGAAGGCCGGGGCGTCCGGCGGCAGATAGCCCTTGCTGATCAGCGACTGGCGCACCAGTTCCTGGTGGATGCCGGCTTCGCCTTCCTCGTACCAGTCGCGCAGCTGGCGCTGGAAGTCGGGGTGGGTCTGGTCCAGCGTCAGGCACTGCCAGTAGGGCAGGCGCGACCATTTGCCCAGCAGCTCGATCATGCCCAGCTCGACCAGGGTGCGCACGGCCGGGCCCGAGCCCTGGGCATAGTCGCGGCCCACGCTGAACTGCACGCCGTAGGTGCCGATGCGGCCGGACAGGTCCAGCCCCTGGCTGCCGTTGCCGATGACGACCTCGTTGGCCGAATCCAGGCCCGGGATGATGGTGCGCGTGCGGAAGTCGCCCAGGTGCAGCTCCATGCCCAGCACGGCACCGCTGCGGTTGGCGCTGTAGCCGGTTTCCAGGCGCGAGGCGCTGGTGCCTATGTCCACGTTGTTGCGCAGCACGTTCTGGTCCATGAAGGACACGGCGCCCGACACATACAGGGCAGGGCGCTGCAGCTGGATCTGGTTGTTGTTGAGCAAGATGGTGGTGAGGTTCTGCACCGTATCCTGGCGAGCGATGTCCACCTCATAGTCCACGTAGCGGAAGGCACTGCTGACGCGCGACATCTGGGACAGGGCGGTGACCACCATCTCCTTGGCGGCCACGGCCACGCGGCCCGAGTAGTCGGGCAGCTGCTTGCTGGTGATCAGCACCGTGGGCATGTGGCTGTTGCGGAACATCCTGTCCATGCACATCAGCGAGTCGGAAAAGCTCGATATCGAGCGCACCGGCCGCACCACGGGGCGGTCGGCCGCATAGACCTTGTCCAGGTACTTGGCGTCCTTGCGCGCATCCAGCGGCGCGCAGCCCGACAGCAGCACGATGGAGGCCGAGACGGCGCAGGCAATGGCCCGCATGCAACCCTGTCTGCCGGACCATCGCTGGCGGAAAGTCCCACGGTCGTCCGCATGGCCGCCGAGTGCCGGCTGCAGCGCGGCATCGGGGCGGGGAAGTCCTGGCGATGGAAGGCGGTTGCGCATGATGGACCTCTGCTGGAAAACGGCGAGCCAGGGCACAGGCGCGCACGGGCGTCGGCGCCGGAAAATGGGGGATCGAGAAATGGTGGGCGGCCCGAAGGCTGGCCGCCCTGTGTCGCGCTAGCGGCAGACGTTGACCAGGTCGCCCTTGAGGACCACGATCTGGTCCTTGGTCTGGGGCCCATAGCGGTTGAATGCGCTGGCGTTGGTGTTGCTGGCCAGGTCCTGGGTGCAGGTGCGCTGCATGCCCGTGCTGCTCGTCGTGGTCGTGGTCACCACGTTCGCCTCGGTGGAGATGCCGGGCGCATTGGTCATGGACATGGCTTCGTAGCGCGCGATCTTGGCCTTGACATTGATGGGGATGTCGGTGACGGTGTCCAGCCCCGACGATGTCGGCTGCTTGGCCGTGGGCAGCCTGAGGTAGTCGACGGGCTTGTTCAGCACCACCGGGTCTTCGCCGGGGGCCGCTGCATGAAGGGGGTTCGCTCCGAGGGCGAGCCAGGCCAATAGGGCAGCCGAACAGAGATGGGCGGCGGTGTGCATGGTGGGCTCTCCTGGTGCGGTGAGCTGGGTCTTCGCCGGGAAGGTGCCGCCGGGTGGCCTGGGGCCGCCCGGCAGTTTCCTTCGTCCGGCAGCCAGGCTCAGTGGTTGTTGTAGCAGGTCACGCAGCCGTTGTTGCTGGAGATGTTCTGCACTGCCATGGAACCGTTGCCGGCGTAGTTGATGATGCCGGAGTTCTTGGCAGCCACCACCTGGATCGAAGTGCTCTTCACGTCCACTTCGCCATAGTTGGAGGCCAGGTTGTTGACGGCCACTGCGCTATAGCCATCGGCCTTGTTCAGGATGCCGCTGCCGGTGGCTGCGACGACCTGCAGCGAGCTGCCACTGCGATCGATGGTCACGTTGCCTGCATTGCTGGCCAGGTTCTGGGAGGCCTTGCCACCACCCGTTGCCACGTTCAGCACGCCGCTCCTGTTCAGCAGGGTGACCTGAACGCTGGGGCCATTGATTTCGATCTGGGAGCTGCTGCTGCCGCCGCCGCTGCCGCCACCGCCGCCACCACCCATGGGGCCTGCCATGGCAGCTGTTGCGATCAAGCTCAGGGAAAGAATTGCAAGCGATTTCATGATGGCTCCTTGATGAAGAATCGGACTATCAGGAAGAGGTGTGTAAGCACCCGTTTTGCAGACACTTTGCGGAGGTTTCCGGCTTTGTCTCCCTGGACCCCTGCTCGTTGTCTGGACTCCAATGTGCTCGGGGAGATCCGTCCATTCCATCTCTTGTCCGGGGTAGCCATGAGCGCTGATCCACTTGCCGGGTACTTACCCGCCCAAGCCGTTTGCAGGCAGGCTGCATCGCGTTAAAGCGGCAGCCATGCGCGATGAATGGATCTGGGTAGTTTCAAGGTGTAACGACAGAAAATTCACGATTGCAGCTTTGCTTGGGGTCGCCGTCCAGACGGGGGCGGGGGCGTTTGGGCAACCTGGTGTATCGAAGTGCACGCACCTGAGGTCGGCGGCGGCAACAAGGGCAGGATCGGCCTTTGTAACAGGGCGGGATTGAAGGCGTGGTGCGCGGCGTCTGGATCCGCAAGATCTGCCGGACCGGCGCTCAGGAAACTCCGTAGTCGATTCCTCACACAAAGGTGTTAATTTGTAATCTACGCAATCTTTCACAAACTTCGTCAAAGATTCTGGATATCGGTTGCGATTTCTCTTAATGTGGAAAGGCAAGTCTGTGATCGGTTGCGTCATACACATGGCGTGACATTTGAGGAGAGCAGCATGAATCCATCCGACGTTCCCGCCGATGCCCGTCCCCTGATCGCCGAGTCCCCTCGCGCCCAGGGCATGCTGGGCACAGGTCTGAGCTCTGCCATGTGGCCCGACTACCTGGCGGGCCAGCCCGACAAGCCCGTGCGGGTGCTGCTGGTGGACGACGATGCCCATATCCGCATGGTCATTGCGCAGGAAATCATGAACGACCCGCGCACCCTGGTCGTGGCCCAGGCCGGCAGCGTGCGCGACGGGCGCAAGGCCATCCGCCAGCATGAATTCGACGTGATGCTGGTGGACCTGAACCTGGGTGATGGCGAGGGCTTCGAGCTGCTGGACATGATGAAGACCGTGCGGCCCACGGCCGAGGCCGTCATCATCTCCGTGATGGAAAACGACGAACAGGTGCTGCGCGCCTTCGAGCTGGGCGCCACGGGCTACCTCGTCAAGAACTCCTGGTTCGGCAACTATCCGCAGGCCGTGCTGCAGGTGGCCAATGGCGGCGCATCCGTCACTCCCAGCCTGGCGCGCAGATTGCTGCAGCGCTTCGACAAGACCCAGGGCGCCGAGCCCAAGCGCCGCACGCCTGACGAGGCAGACCGCCTGTCCACCCGCGAGCGCGAGGTGCTGCGCATGGTCGCCAGCGGCTATACCAGCGCCGAGATCGGCTCGCGCCTGATGATCAGCGCCATGACGGTCAACACGCACATCAAGAACATCTACCGCAAGCTGCAGGTGCGCACACGCGCCCAGGCGGTACGCTTTGCATCGCTGCGCGGCCTGTTCTGATCTTGGGGCGGCGTCCTGCCCGCAGCGGCCTGCCGCCGCCCGGGCCATGGCGGCCGCGCCTGGCACGGCTTGGCCATGAAAGATCCCCTTCGCACGCTGGCCATCTGCCTGGCCCTGGGCCTGCTGCAGATGCTGGGCCTGTGCGCCTGGCTCTGGCAGGCGGGCGCCCAGGCCCCGCCGTGGCTGAGCCTGGCCAGCTTGGCCCTGCTGGTATCCACGGCGCTGCTGTGCGCCATGGGTGCCCGGAGACTGCACAGGCTGCTGCTGTGGCGGCGCCGGCGCAGTCCCCGGCCCTCGCGCGAAGTGCAGGCCGAGCGCCGGCGCATTGCCGCCGACCTGCACGACGGCGTGGGCGGGCTGCTGGTGCATGCCATGGCCTTGCTGGACCCGCGCGAGACCCGCCAGCGCCAGGCGCAGGAACTGCTGGAGCAGGCATTGCTGGACCTGCGGCTCATGGTGGATGCCATGGACGCCATGGAAGACGCCTTGCCCGTGCGGCTGGCGCGCCTGCGCCACCGGCTGCAGCCCGTGCTGGACCGGCGCGGCATGCGCATCTGCTGGAGCGTGGCCGATCCGCATGCCGCCGCCGGGCTGAGCGGGGCGCCGGACCTGCCAGTCTTGCAAGACCTGCCAGACCTGCCGCGTGGCCAGCCGTCCCAGCAGTTGCTGGCCATCGCCCAGGAGGCCGTGAGCAATGCGCTGCAGCATGCGCGCGCCACCACGCTGTGGCTGGTGCTGGAGCCGGTGGATCGTGCAGATGCTGCAAGCCCTGGCCGCGATGCCCGGCGTGCATTGCACTGGGAACTGCGCGTGGAAGATGACGGCTGCGGCCTGCCTTCCGACCCCGGCCCTGGCCCTGCGCAGGGTGCCATCCCGCCTGGCCTGCAGGGCATGGGCCTGGCAGGCATGCATCGCCGCGCCCATGCCATCGGGGCTGTGCTGGATATCCTGCCGCGGGCCGGTGGGGGGACCGTGGTGCGTGTGCGCTGGTGATCGGGCCGATGCGCCGGCGGCAACGGCGTTCCGGCAATTGCGGTGCCCGCTGACAGGGCAGGCCCGCGGCGCGCTGTGCAATCCCCCGATATGCGGATGTGATGCAGTATCCATACCTGCATCCCAGCCCTGACATCCCGTTTCCATGAACCCACATCCCGACCCTGCGCCGTCGCCTTCACGGCAGGCCCTTCCTGCCGCCGCCGAAGGCGGCAATGCGGCCAATGCAGCCGCGAATTCCGCCGCCCATGCCGCCACCCATGCCGCCGCCCATGCAGATTTCGCGCGCAGCGTGCGTTCGGCCCTGCCGGGCCTGGCACAGCTGGCCGACATGGTCCCCGCGCTGCGCCTGCTCACCGGGCTGCTGGTGGCCAGCATCATCATCGCGGGCCTGTACTTCGGCCAGGGCCTGCTGATTCCGCTGGCGCTGGCGCTGTTGTTCGGTTTTTTGCTGGATCCTGCGGTCTCCCGGCTCAAGCGCTGGGGCATGCCGCGCATGGCGGCCACGCTGCTGGTGGTGGTCATGGCGCTGGCGACACTGGCGGGAATGGGTACCTATCTGGGCAGCCAGGTGCAGCAGCTCAGCGCCGATCTGCCCACCTACCAGAACACCATCCGCGACAAGCTGCGCAGCCTGCGCAGGAACGCCAACATGCCCAGTGCCTGGGACGGTGCGCTGCGCACCTATGACACCGTGGAGCGCGAGATATCGCGCGGTGCCAACACGCCCCGCGTGCAGAAGGTGGAGATCCAGTCGCCCGAGCAAAAGCCCACGGCGCGCATGCTGCAGTGGCTGGGCCGCGTGGCCGAGCCCGTGACCATGGCCGGCATCGTGCTGCTGTTCGTGATCCTCATCCTGCTGGACCGCGATGACCTGCGCGACCGGCTGCTGCGCCTGATGGGCGGCAACCTGCACGTGGCCACCGACGCGCTGGATGAGGCCTCGCAGCGCATAGGCAAGTACCTGCGCATGCAGTTCGTCGTCAACATCACCTACGGACTGCCCATGGCGGCGGGGCTGTGGTTCATTGGCGTGCCGGGCGCCATTCTCTGGGGCGTGCTGGCGGCCATCATGCGTTTCGTGCCCTATGTGGGGGCCATGATCTCGGCCGCCTTCCCGCTGGCGCTGGCCTTTGCCGTGGACCCGGGCTGGCAGATGCTGCTGATGACGCTGGGCCTGATCATGGCGCTGGAGCTGATCAGCAACAACCTCATCGAGCCCTGGCTGTATGGCAGCAGCACGGGCCTGTCCACGCTGTCCATCATCGTGTCGGCCACCTTCTGGCCAGCGCTGTGGGGGCCGATAGGGCTGATCCTGTCCACTCCGCTGACGGTCTGCCTGCTGGTGCTGGGGCGCTACATCCCGGCGCTGCAATTCATGGAAGTGCTGCTGGGCAGCTCGCCCGTGCTGGGGCCGGCCCAGCGCCTGTACCAGCGCCTGCTGGCCGACGACGTGGAAGACGCGGTCACGCTGGCGCATGAACTGGTGGACGCAAGGCTGCCGGCGCGCGCCTCGGCGGACGAACGCTCGGCCGCAGTGGCCGGTTTCTATGACGAGGTGGCCATCCCCGCATTGCGCCTGGCCACGCAGCAGCACCTGGAGTCGGCCACGGCCGAACACCGGCTGCGCCTGTCCAGCGGCATGGATGCCCTGATCGAGGAACTGCGCGAAAGCCATCCGGCGCCCGCCGCTGCCCTGGCCACGCGCGCCCTGCGCATCCATTGCGTGGGCGCGCGCTGGGAGGTCGATGCCCTGGCCGCCGCCATGGTGGCGCACAGCGAGGCGCTGCGCGGCCACGTGGTCAGCTGCTCGGACTGGGCCCTGGCCGCCGACCCGCAATGGCGCCAGTTGGGACCGGGGCAGGGCGGCCTGCCGCAAGGCCACGCAGGAGCCCAGGCCCTGGCCGAGGCGCAGTTGCTGGTGCTGTCCGTCTTCAGCACCCAGCCCCAGACCGTGGTGCGCCAACTGATGCGCCGCGTGCGCCGCCATTGGCCGCACCTGCGCGTGGTGCTGGCGCTGTGGAATGCGCCGGCCGTGGTGTCCGACACCGAGTTCGCGCGCCGCTGCGGCGCCGCCGCCTGCGTGTCCGGCCTGCGCGAGCTGCAGTTGTGGGTGGACGCCTTGCGCCTGCCTGACGCGGCAGGCCAGGGCCTGGCCGCGCCCATTCCCGATGACGATGAGCAGCGCGTGCGCCAGCTGCACGACAGCGGCGTGCTCGGGCCCGGCCTGCCGCAGCTGTACCACGAGGCAGCCCAGCAGGCCGCGAATGCCTTCGATGTGAAATGGGCCCAGGTCTCATGGGTCGATGCCGACCGCGTGCACACGCCCGGCAGCCTGCTGGTGGCGGACCAGGGCGACCCGGCTTCCGCCGGCATGCCGCGTGCGCAGTCCATCTGCTCCTACGTGGTCCATGGCGGTGACGCCCTGGTGGTGCATGACGCCGCGCGCGACCCCCGATTTGCCGGCAACCCCGCGTTGCAGGCGATGCGGCTGCGCTTTTACGCGGGCGTCCCGCTCAAGAACCGCCACGGCACGGTGCTGGGCAGCTTTTGCATCATGGACGACGCGCCGCGCGAGGTCTCGGCGGCCGATCTGGAGCTGCTGGGCGTCATGGCCGAGCAGTTGATGCAGAACGTGGAGGTGCGCCGGATGATGGAGGCTGGCGCTGCACCGGCTCCGGTGCAGACTTCGGCACAAACTCCGGCGCAAGTGGCATCCCAAACGACACCCCAGCCACCATCGTCGTCACCATCGACAACACCCCAGCCGAGTGCTGGCGGCTGAGTCCCGCTTACAGCGAGGTGGCCAGCATCTGCTCGTAGTCGTCGGCGCTGGCCAGGCGCGGGTTCGTGCCGTGGCAATGGTCCTTGAGCGCGCCGCCGATCACGGCTGCGAACTGCGCGCGCTCCACGCCCATGGCCGCCAGGCCCGTGGGCAGGCCCAGGCGGGCGTTCATGTCGCGTATGGCTTCGGGAATGTCGCTGCCCGAGTCCAGGCCCATGGCGTGGGCCATGCGCTGCAGGCGCTGTTCGGCGCGCACGCTCTCGGCCTCGGCATTGAAGCGCACCACGGCGGGCAGGAACATGGCGTTCAGCGTGCCATGGTGCAGACGCGGGTTCACGCCGCCCAGGCTGTGGCTGAGGCTGTGCACGCAGCCCAGGCCCTTCTGGAAGGCCATGGCGCCCTGCATGCTGGCGCTCATCAGCTGGCGGCGTGCCTCGGCGTCCTGGCCGTTGCGCGTGGCGCGTTCGATGTGGGCCCAGCCGCGCGTGAGGCCGTCCAGTGCAATGCCGTCGGCAGGCGGGTTGAAGGCCGCCGCCATGAAGGTCTCCATGCAATGGGCGATGGCGTCCATGCCCGTGGCGGCCGTCAGCATGGCGGGCAGGCCGTAGGTCAGTTCCGGGTCGCAGATGGCGGCACGGGGCACCAGGTGCCAGCTGTGAAAGCCCAGCTTGCGGTGGTCGTCCACGATGATGATGGCGCCGCGCGCCACCTCGCTGCCCGTGCCGCTGGTGGTGGGCACGGCGATCAGCGGGGCCACGCGCTCGCTGATGCGCGGCGAGCCGCCCTCGATGGTGGCGTAGTGCGACAGCGGCCCTTCGTGCGTGGCTGCAATCGCCACGCCCTTGGCGCAGTCGATGGCGCTGCCGCCGCCCACGGCGATCAGGCCGTCGCAGCGCTGCTCCTGGTAGATGGCAGCGGCCGCGCGCACGGCGGCCTCGGTGGGGTTGGAGGGCGTCTGGTCGAACACTGCATGCGGCATGCCGCCCAGCGCATCCAGCGCCTTTTGCAGCACGCCAGCGGCCTTGACGCCCTGGTCGGTGACGATCAGCGGCCGCGTGATGCCCACGCGCTCGCACTCCTGGCGCAACAGGCGCACGGCGCCGAAGTCAAACTGGATCTGGGTGACGTAGTTGATGAAGGCCATGGTCGGTGACTCGTTGCGGGCCGTTGCGGCCCATGGTGGGGATCAGGGGGAGTGCGCCGAATCTAGACCGCGCGTGCTGCACTGCAAACAAAGCAAACCCTGAGAGGGCGCTGCGACGGTCACGGGGGCGACAGCGCGGGCATGTGCTGTCATCGCATGGCTGCCAGGGCCTTGTGCTCGCGGCACAATGCCTGCTGCGCCGTGCCTGCCTGGCCTTACCTCGCCGGTCGCACCTGGCCGGCCACGCCGAATTGCCTTGCCAGATAGTCGCCACCGAACCTGTCCCTGAACGTGCTCCTGAACGTGCCCCAGACTGAATCCTCCTCCCATGCCACGCCGCTGCCGGCGTCCCTGACCCACCAGATGCGCGATGTGCTGCGCCGCATGGAGCGCGCCGCGCGCACGCCCCTGCACCAGCTGGGCGCCGAGGGCGCACGTGCCGCCTACGAGGCGGGGGCCGGCGTGCTCGAAATTCCCAAGCCGGTTCTGCCGCGTGTCGATGATCTGCAGATTCCTGCGCGCGATGGCGCCTTGCTGCCTGCGCGTCTCTATGCGCCCGTGGAGCGCAGCCAGGCGCCGGCCACGGGCCTGCCCGTGCTGCTGTACCTGCACGGCGGCGGCTTCACCGTGGGCAGCGTGGCCACGCACGATGTACTGTGCCGCCAGCTGGCCCATCTGTCGGGCGCCATGGTGGTCTCGCTGGACTACCGGCGCGCGCCAGAGCACAAGTTTCCCACCGCCCACGACGACGCCTGGGACGCGCTGCAGTGGCTGGCCGCGCAGGCGGCCTCGCTGGGCGCCGACCCTGCGCGCCTGGCCGTTGGCGGCGACAGCGCGGGCGGCACGCTGGCCGCAGCCTGCGCCATCCATGCGCGCGACACCGGCCTCAAGCTGGCCCTGCAACTGCTGATCTACCCGGGCACGACGGCGAACCAGGACACCGACTCGCACCGCCGCTTCGCCCACGGGCTGGTGATCGACGAGCCGGCCATCACCTGGTTCTTCGCCCAGTACCTCAACAGCCCCGCCGACCGCGAGGACTGGCGCTTTGCCCCGCTGCTGGCCCCCGATGTGGACGGCGTGGCCCCGGCCTGGATAGGCCTGGCCGAATGCGACCCGCTGGTGGACGAGGGCGTGGAATACGCCGACAAGCTGCGCATGTCCGGCGTGCCCGTGGACCTGGAGATCTACCGGGGCGTGACCCATGAATTCGTCAAGATGGGCCGCGCCATTGCCGAAGCGCGCCGTGCACATGCCGACATGGCGCGCGCCTTGAGCGACGCCTTCGCGGCCTGAAGGCCGAGGCACAAAGAAACGCACCAAAACACACCAAGACACCCCAAGACAACAGGAGAGAAACACCCCCATGCAACGCCAAGATTTCCGCACGCTGCAACGCATTGAAGTGCGCTGGTCCGAAGTGGACGCCCAGAAGATCGTCTTCAACGCCCACTACCTGATGTACGCCGACGTGGCCGTCACCGACTACTGGCGCCAGTTGGGCCTGCCCTATGAATCGTCCTTCGCGGCCCTGGGTGGCGAGCTGTTCGTCAAGAAGGCCACCACCATCTACCACGCATCGGCCACGCTGGGCGACGTGCTGCATGTGGGCATACGCTGTGCCAGGCAGGGCAATACCTCGCTGTTGTTCGAGGCCGGCATCTTCCGCGGGATGGAACTGCTCAACACCGTGGAACTGGTCTATGTGTTCGCCGATGCCACCACGCGCCAGCCGCTGCCCGTGCCGCAGCAGCTGCGCGACGTGCTCACGGCCTATGAGGCCGGCCAGAGCGTGGTGCGCGTGGCATCGGGCAGCTGGAACGACCTGGGCCGCGACGCCGAGCGCCTGCGCCTGGCCGTGTTCGTGCACGAGCAGGGCGTGCCGCGCGAGATCGAGATCGACGAATTCGACCCCGTGGCCCGCCACGCCGTGGTCTACAACGGCCTGGGCCAGCCGATCGCCACCGGCCGCCTGGTCAGCGACAGCCCCGGCGCGGGCAGGATCGGCCGCATGGCCGTGGACCGCAGCGTGCGCGGCGGCCGCTGGGGCCGCATCGTGCTGGACAGCCTGGTCGAAGCCTCCCGCCAGCGCGGCGACCGCGAAGTCGTGCTGCATGCGCAGCGCCATGCCGAGTCGTTCTACCTGCGCGCGGGCTTCACGCCGGAAGGCGAGCCCTATGAAGAGGCCGGCATCCCCCACATCACCATGAGGAAAGTGCTCACCGCCTGAGCTGCAGGCAGCTCAGGCGGTGCAAGGCTCAAATCTCAAATGTCCTCGCGCAACGCGTAGGGCAGGGGCTTGAGCTGCAGCGCCACGGCCTGTGCGGCATCGGCGCGCTGGCCTTCGCCCAGTGCGGCGTGGGCCAGCAGGGGCTGGTCGGCCGAGCTGGTCTGAATGGAGACGATGGCGTCCCAGCCGCCGCCAGGCGCCGGGGCGGCCTGGACCACGGTGCCGGTGGCCTGCTCCAGGTCCTCGGGCGTGAAGACCTCCATGCCGGTGGCCAGCGGCTGCTGTGCATGGGCAAGGTAGGCGCGGCGCTTGAGCGTGCCCCGGAACTGGCTGCGGGCCACCACCTCCTGGCCTGGGTAGCAGCCTTTCTTGAAATTCACGCCTTCCACCGATTCGTAGTTGAGCATCTGCGGCACAAAGGCATCCACCACAGGCGCCGACAGCGTGGCAATGCCGCTGGCGACTTCGCTCCAGAGCCAGTCGGCCTCGCTGAGTGCAGGGCCTTCGGGCAGGGGCGTGCCCACGGGCGCCACGCGCAGGGCGCGCGGCTGGCCGGCGGCCGGGTACAGGGCGATCAGGCTGGCGTCGCCGTCATCGGTCTTGGTCCAGGGCACGGCTGCCGGGCCCAGGGCCTGCGCGGCGGCACCGCCAGCCAGCCCGTGCAGCGTGAATTCGGCCGTGGCGTCGCTGAGCTTGCACTTGGCGCGCAGCACGAACATGGACAAGCGCTTGAGCGTGGGCGCCAGCAGGCTGCGGTCGCACAGCAGCAAGATCTCGTCCTTGCTGCGCTTGAAGCCGATGAAGCTGGCCAGCATGCGGCCCTTGGCCGTGCAGAACGCCGCCAGACGCGCATGCTGCAGATCCAGCAGCGCGAAGTCGTTGGTCAGCTGTCCATGCAGGAACTGGGCGGCGTCTTCGCCGAGGGCGCGTATCACGCCGAGATGGGAAACGGAAGCAATGCCGTTCAGTAAAGGCTGGGTCATGGCTGAATTATGATCAGCCGCTCTATTGCTTGCTTGGACCGAGGTTGTGCGCTTTATCTTTCGCGCTTTGATGATGTTGCTGGTGCTGGCCGCCGTGCTGGCCGGTGCCGGCTGGTGGTGGCTGAACCAGCCGCTGCCGCTGGCCCAGCCCACGCTGGAGCTGGAGGTCGAGCCCGGCACCACGCCGCGTGGCGTGGCCCGCGAAGTGGTCAAGGCCGGCGTACAGACCGATGCGCGGCTGCTGTACGCCTGGTTCCGCGTCTCGGGGCAGGACCGGCAGATCAAGGCCGGCAACTATGAGCTGACCACGGGCCTGACTCCCTATGTGCTGCTGCAAAAACTCGCACGCGGCGAGGAATCGCTCAAGGCGTTGACCCTGGTGGAAGGCTGGAACTGGCGCCAGGTGCGCGCCGCCCTGGCCCGCGAGGAATTCCTGCGCCAGGAAAGCGCAGGCATGGACGACGCTACCCTCATGCAGGCCCTGGGCCGCGCGGGCGTGGCGCCCGAGGGCCGCTTCTTCCCCGATACCTATACCTATGCCAAGGGCAGCTCCGACCTGGCCGTGCTGCGCCGCGCCCTGCACGCCATGGACCGGCGCCTGGCCGATGTCTGGGCGCTGCGCTCGGCCGACACGCCGCTCAAGACGCCAGATGAAGCGCTGATCCTGGCCAGCATCGTCGAGAAGGAGACCGGCCGCGCGGCCGACCGCGCACAGATTGCCGGTGTCTTCAGCAACCGCCTGCGCATCGGCATGCTGCTGCAGACCGATCCCACCGTGATCTACGGCCTGGGCGAGAAATTCGATGGCAACCTGCGCCGCCGCGACCTGCAGACCGATACTCCCTGGAACACCTACACCCGCGCGGGCCTGCCGCCCACGCCCATCGCCATGCCCGGCAAGGCCGCCCTCATGGCCGCCGTGCAGCCCGGACAGACCAAGGCGCTGTACTTTGTGGCGCGTGGCGACGGCACCAGCCATTTCAGTGCCTCGCTGGACGAGCACAACCGCGCCGTGAACCGCTACCAGCGCGGCCAGCAAAGCCCTGAGCAAAAGCCCTGAGATATTCCCCCAGGGCTGCTGCGTTCTGCGCAGCGCTTGCGTATCCTCTCTTTCCATATGACCACTGCAACTCCCGCCGGCCTGTTCATCAGCTTCGAAGGCATCGATGGCGCCGGCAAGTCCTCGCACATCGCGTCGCTGGCCCAGGCTTTCCGTGACCAGGGGCGCACGGTGACGCTCACCCGCGAGCCCGGCGGCACGCCGCTGGCCGAAAAGCTGCGCGCGCTGATGCTGCACGACGCCATGGACCCGCTGACCGAGGCCCTGATCGCCTTTGCCGCGCGACGCGACCACTTGGTGCAGGTGATCGAGCCCGCGCTGGCGCGCGGTGAAGTCGTGCTCTGCGACCGCTTCACCGATGCCACCTTTGCTTACCAGGGTGCGGGCCGGGGCTTCGACCTGCAGCCGCTGGCCACGCTGGAGCGCATGGTGCAGACGGGCACGGCCCCCCAGCCCGATCTGCTGCGCGAGCCCCACCTGACGCTCTGGTTCGACCTGCCCGCCGAGGTGGCCGCCGAGCGCTTGGCCTCGGCCCGTGTCCCGGACCGCTTCGAGTCTGAGCCCGGCAGCTTTTTCGCACGCGTGGCCCAGGGCTATGCGGCGCGCGCTGCCGCCGCGCCCCAGCGCTTTGCGCGCATCGACTCCAACGCCAGCCGGCATGCGGTCTGGCAGCAGATCACCCAGGTCATGGTGCGCCGGGGCTGGCTGGCCATCATGGTCGGCGGACAGGCAGGTGCGGCATGAGCGAGGCCCTGCCACAACCGGCCGAGACCGACACCGCCTGGATCGCCGGGCAACGCGCGCGCCTGCTGGCCCAGCGCGGCCACGCCTGGCTGCTGCAGGGGCCTTCCGGCCTGGGCCAGTACGCGCTGTCGCTGTCGCTGGTGCGCGCCTGGCTGTGCGAATCGCCGTCGCCCCAGGGGGCGTGCGGCCACTGCGGCAGCTGCCACGCCATCGACGTGCGCGCCCATGCCGACCTGTGCGTGCTCATGCCCGAGGTGCAGATGATGGCGCTGGGCTGGCCGCTGCCCGAGAAGGCCCAGGCCGATATCGACGACAAGAAGCGCAAGCCCAGCAAGGAAATCCGTGTCGAGGCCATGCGTGATGCCGTGGAGTTCTGCCAGCGCACCAGCGCGCGCGGGCGCGGCAAGGCCGTGCTGGTCTATCCGGCCGAGCAGATGAACGCCATCACGGCCAATGCGCTGCTCAAGACGCTGGAGGAGCCGCCGGGCGATGCCCGCTTCGTGCTGGCCAGCGAGGCGGCCCACCAGCTGCTGCCCACCATCCGCAGCCGTTGCCTGACTCACACCATGGCCTGGCCCGATCAGCAAGAGGCCCTGGCCTGGCTTCAGGGGCAGGGCGTGGCCCCGGAAGCGGCCGACGTGGCGCTGCGCGCCGCAGGCGGGCGGCCCGGCGACGCGCTGGCATTGGCGCACAGCGGTGGTGGCAAGGACATGGCCGCATGGTCCCAGTTGCCGCGTGCGCTGGCCAAGGGCGATGTGGCGGCCCTGGCCGCCTATGCTCCGCCCCATGCCGTGGAGGCCTTGCAGAAGATCTGCCACGACCTGATGGCCCTGGCCGCAGGCGCCGCGCCGCGCTACTTCACGCCCGCCGACCTGCCGTCGCGGCCGCTGGACATGGGCCTGCTGGCCGAATGGTCACGTGCCCTGGCCCAGGCTGCGCGCACGGCGGACCACCCCTTCAACGCCGGACTCATGACCGAGGCCCTGGCCGCCGAGGCCCGGCGCGTGCTCATGTCCGGCCAGCCTGCCCGCCAGCGCCGGGGATGAGGCGCGGGGGGCGTGGCGGCAGTGCAGCAGCGCGGCGGTGTGCTTTTCGCCACATGAAAGCCCGTCCTGTTAACCTACGGCCCTGGGCCCGGTGCCGATCGCGCCGGCCGCTCACCGAACCAATGTCTGCAAACCATCCATGAGCACCGCACCCACCACACCCCGTCCCAGCGTGATGCAACTGGCGATCAAGGAAAAGGCCGCGCTGTACGCCGCCTACATTCCCATGTTCGCCGAAGGGGGCGTTTTCGTGCCCACGCAGCGTGAGTACCGTCTTGGCGATGATGTCTATGTGCTGCTGACCCTGCCCGACGAGCCGCAGCGCTATCCCGTGGCCGGCCGCGTGGCGTGGATCACGCCCGCGCGCGCCTCGGGCAACCGCACGCAGGGCATAGGCATACAGTTCCCCAAGGACGAGAAGTCCGCCGAGCTCAAGGCCAAGATCGAGAACATCCTGGGCTCGGCCCTGGCCTCGGACAAGGCCACGCAGACGGTCTGAGTCCTGCGCCTGCCTCTGCCCGCATGCCGACACGGAGGAAGTGCTCTCCGGTCGGCATGCCTGTTTCTGAACCACGAGATTCCATGTTTACCGATTCCCACTGCCATCTGAATTTCCCCGAGCTGCAAAGCCGCCTGCCCGAGATCCGCGAGGCCATGGCGGCCGCGCGCGTCACACGTGCGCTGTGCATCTGCACCACGATGGAGGAATTCGGCGATGTGCACCAGCTGGCGCTGGATCACGACAATTTCTGGGCCACGGTGGGCGTGCACCCCGATACGGAACACATGACCGAGCCCAGCGTGGCCGACCTGGTCGAGCGCGCCGCTCTGGCGCGCGTGGTGGCCATCGGCGAAACGGGACTGGATTACTACGGCATGGAAGACCGCAAGGGCGGGCGCACCATTGCCGACTTGGAATGGCAGCGCGAGCGCTTTCGCGTGCACATCCGCGCGGCGCGCCAGACGCAAAAGCCCCTGGTCATCCACACGCGCAGCGCCTCTGATGACACGCTGGCCATCCTGCGCGAAGAAGGCGAGGACGGCTCGGCAGGCCAGGCCGGCGGCGTGTTCCACTGCTTCACCGAGACCATGGAAGTCGCGCGTGCGGCGCTGGACCTGGGCTACTACATCTCCATGTCAGGCATCGTCACCTTCAAGAACGCCCAGCACCTGCGCGACGTGGCCGCCTTCGTGCCGGCCGACCGCCTGCTGATCGAGACCGACAGCCCCTACCTGGCGCCCGTTCCCTATCGCGGCAAGACCAACAATCCGTCGTATGTGCCGTACGTGGCGCAGCAGATTGCACAGGTGCGCGGCATGGCCATGGAGGACGTGGCGGCCCTGACCAGTGCCAACTTCGACCAGCTGTTCAAGGGGGTTGTCGCATGCGACTGAATGCTGCGGTCGGTGGCCGCGTGGGCATGGGCGTGGACGTGCACCGGCGCCACTGGCTGGCCCAGGCCGGCCAGGCCGTGGTGGCCCTGGCCGCAGCCAGCGGCGGGCTGGCGCATGCCAGCCAGTACGACGACTATGTGCGCGCCATCATCAGCGACAACGAGCGCGCCATGGTCAACCTGATCTTTCGCGGCTTCGACCCCAACACCCGCGACACGCGCGGCCGCCCGGGCCTGGTAGCGGCCCTGCACCAGGGCTCACTGGGCGTGTTCGACGTGCTGCTCAAATCCCCGGGCATCAAGGTCAACGAGGCCTCCCAGCAGGGAGAAACGCCGCTGATGATGGCCTGCATCAAGGGCCACCTGGACCTGGCCAAGGAACTCATACGCCGGGGCGCCGATGTCAACCGCCCCGGCTGGACGCCGCTGCACTACGCCACCTCGGCCGACCTGCCCAAGACGCTGGACATCGTCAAGCTGCTGCTGGACAACAGCGCCTACATCGACGCCGACTCGCCCAACGGCACCACCCCTCTGATGCTGGCCGCCCAATACAGCAGCGAAGCCGTGGTGGACCTGCTGATCAAGGAGGGCGCCGACGTCGTCCTTCGCAACCAGCGCGGCTTCACCGCCGCCGACTTTGCCCGGCAGGTGGACCGCCAATACATGGTGGACAAGCTCACCAAGGCCATCAAGGCCGAGCGCAAGACCCAGCCTTCGCGCGGAAGCTGGTAGCAGCAAGCCAGGCGGGTGGCACTGCCGGTGCCGCCGCTGTCCAGCTCAGGTTGTGTGATTCCTGCTCAATCGGGCGTACAGGCCGTCCCGCTCCAGCAGCTCGGCATGCGTTCCCTGCTCGGCAATGCGGCCGCGCTCCATCACCACCACGCGGTCGGCATGCTCGATGGTCGAGAGTCGGTGGGCGATGACCAGGGTCGTGCGGCCCTGCATCAGCCGCGTCAGCGCCTCCTGCACCAGGCGCTCGGATTCGTTGTCCAGGGCCGAAGTGGCCTCGTCCAGGATCAGGATGGGCGCATCCTTGTACAGCGCCCGTGCAATCGCCAGCCGTTGGCGCTGGCCCCCCGACAACTGGCTGGCGTTGTGGCCTACCACCGTATGCAGGCCGTTGGACAGGCCGCGCACGTGGGTGCCCAGATTGGCGGCATCCAGCGCGGCCCACAGCTGGGCCTCGTCTTCCACCCCGCCCAGCGCCACGTTGGCGGCAATGGTGTCGTTGAACATCACCACGTCCTGGCTGACCATGGCGAACTGCTGGCGCAACGCGGCCAGATCCCATTCGGGCAGGGGCGTTCCGTCCAGCAGCAACTGGCCGCCCGTGGGCTGCAAAAAGCGTGGCAGCAGGTTCACCAGCGTGGTCTTGCCCGCGCCGGAGGGGCCGACCAGGGCCACCACCTCGCCCGGGCGCACGCGCAGGTCCACATGGCTCAGGGCGGGGGCCTTGTCCTCGCCAAACTGCACGGACACGTCGCGCAACTCGATCTCGCCGCGCGCCTTGCCGGGCACCTGGGTGCCGCCGGTCTCGTCGCCCGAGCCCTCCAGCAGATGCAGGCCCCGCTCCAGCGCCGCCACGCCACGCGTGATGGGGTTGGCCACATCGGCCAGGCGGCGGATAGGGGCAATCAGCATCAGCATGGCCGTGATGAAGGCCGCAAAGCTGCCCACCGTCACATCCTGCACATTGGCCGCAGCAGCGCCCGTGCCCCGGCTTTGCCACAGCGCAATGCAGATCACGGCCGACAGGGCGGCGGCGGCCAGCAACTGGGTCAGCGGCGTCATGGCCGCCGAGGCGATGGTGGCCTTGATGGCCAGCTTGCGCAGCTGCCCGCTCAGGCCGCCAAAGCGCTTTTGCTGGCCCTGTTGCGCGCCATGCAGGCGCACCATGCGGTGGGCCAGAACGTTCTCTTCCACCACATAGGCCAGGGAATCGGTGGCCTCCTGGCTGATCTTGGTGATGCGGTACAGGCGGCGCGACAGCGTCTTCATGATCCAGGCCACGCCCGGCACCACGGCCGCCACCACCAGCGTCAGCTGCCAGTTCAGATACAGCAGGTAGCCCAGCAGCGCCACCAGCGTGAAACCGTCGCGCGAGATGCCCAGCATGGCCTGCACCAGCAGCGTGGAGCCGGTCTGCACCTCATAGACCACGGTATTGGACAGCGATGAGGCCGACTGGCGCGAGAACAGCGCCATATCGGCCGCCAGCAGCCGCTCGAACAGGCGCTTGCGCAGCGCCAGCATGCCCTCGTTGGCAATGCGCGCCAGCGCGTACTGGCCCACGAACTGCGACAGGCCCCGCACCAGGAACACGCCGATGATGGCCAGCGGCACCGACCACAGTGGCAGCGTGCCGTCGGTGAAGCCGCTGTCCAGCAGCGGCTGCAGCAGGGCAGGGATCAATGGCTCGGTGACCGCGCCCACCAGCGTGGCGGCCACCGCCAGCGTCCAGGCCAGGCGCTGGCCACCAAAGTAGGGTGACAGGCGCTTGAGGCGCTGCGACAGGGTCAGGGTGCTGGCGAGATCAAGGGCCGCCGGTGCGGCGGACGGCGCAGGGGCCGGCGGCGGTGAGGATGGTGCTTGCATGAAGCGCGGATTTTACGGCGGGCTTGCCTGGGGCTGCCTCATGGGGAACTGATGCGGCTGGCGGGGATCGAGAAAGCCTGGGCCGACAGACCCTACAGTGCACGTTCTTACATCGAGACGCATCCAGTGTGTGTAACATTCGCACCTGTGCAAGTACCGGGGTCTTCCCGTAGATATTGATGAATGCCAATGACTATTGACCGACTCCTTTCTCCCTCCTCCCTGGCGGCCGTGCCGCGCACTTCGCGCCGAACCCTGCTGGCCGCTCTCGCCTCAACCCCCGCAATTCCCGCGCTGGCCCAGTTCCGCGTCGAAGTGACGGGCGTGGGCCTGACCCAGTTGCCCATCGCCATTGCAGCATTCAAGGGAGAAGGGCAGGCGCCCCAGAAGATCTCGGCCATCATCCAGGCTGACTTGGAGCGCAGCGGTCAATTCCGCGCCGTGGACACGGCCGGCGTGCAACTGGACGAAACCTCGCGCCCCGACGTTGCCATGTGGCGCCAAAAGAGCGCTGACTCGCTGGCCGTGGGCAGCATCACGCGCCTGGCCGATGGCCGCTACGACGTGCGCTTTCGCCTCTGGGACGTGGTCAAGGGCCAGGACCTGGGCGGCCAGGGCTTTGCCGTCACCACCGGCGACTTGCGCCTGGTGGCCCACCGCATCTCCGACTACATCTACGAAAAACTCACGGGCGAGAAGGGCGTGTTCTCCACACGCATCGCCTATGTGACCAAGGCGGGCAGCAACTACCGCCTGTGGGTGGCCGATGCCGATGGCGAGAACGCCCAGTCGGCCCTATCGAGCCCGGAACCCATCATCTCGCCCGCCTGGTCGCCCACCGGCACCCAGCTGGCCTACGTGTCCTTCGAATCGCGCAAGCCCGTGGTCTATGTGCACGATGTGGCCAGTGGCCGCCGCCGCCTGGTTGCCAACTTCCGGGGCTCCAACAGCGCACCGGCCTGGTCGCCCGATGGCAACTCCCTGGCCGTCACGCTCAGCCGCGATGGCGGCTCGCAGCTGTACCTGATCAGTGCCCAGGGCGGCGAGCCGCGCCGACTGATGCAAAGCAGCGGCATCGACACCGAGCCGAACTTCTCCAGCGACGGCCGCTCCATCTACTTCGTCAGCGACCGTGGCGGCGCCCCGCAGATCTACAAGGTGCCGGCCTCGGGCGGCAGTGCGGAACGCGTCACCTTCACCGGCAACTACAACATCTCGCCCAGCGTCAGCCCCGATGGAAAGTGGCTTGCCTACGTCTCGCGCGTGGGCGGCGGCTTCAAGCTCCACGTCATGGACCTGGGCACCGGCACAGTGAATGCCATTACCGACACCACGGCCGACGAAAGCCCCAGCTTCGCTCCCAACAGCCGCCTGATCGTCTACGCCACCCTGCAGCAGGGCCGCGAGTCCCTGATGACCACCACGCTCGACGGCAAGATCAAGGCGCGGCTGGCAGGGCAGGGCGGTGACATCCGCGAGCCCGACTGGGGTCCGTTCCAGCGCCAGTGATATCCGGCTTCCCCGATTTCTTTTCAGTCAACCAGTCAACTCAGCACGAAGTCCACCCGGACATACGGAGATTTTTCATGATCACCATCAAACGACTTTCCCTGGCACTTGCAGTCACCGCACTCATGGCAGGTTGCAGCTCGGGCGTCAAGCTTGACGAAACCCCGGTCACCGACGCGGGCGCCACCAGCACGGGCCAGGGCAGCGGCGCCGGCACGGGCAGCACCTCGCAAAGCGGCATCTCGGGCGTGGACCTGACCGGCTCGGCTGCCGACAAGGCAGGTCCCCAGGGCGTCAGCCGCGTCGTCTACTTCGACTTCGACAGCTACGTCGTCAAGGCCGACGCCCAGCCCCAGATCGAAGCCCATGCACGCTTCCTGAAGGCGTCTTCTGCACGCAAGGTCCAGATCGAAGGCCACACCGACGAGCGCGGCGGCCGCGAATACAACCTGGCCCTGGGCCAAAAGCGCGCCGAAGCCGTGCGCCGCTCGCTGGGCCTGCTGGGCGTCAGCGATGCGCAAATGGAAGCCGTGAGCTACGGCAAGGAAAAGCCTGCCGCCGAAGGCCATTCCGAAGACGCCTACGCGCAAAACCGCCGCGCTGAACTGTCCTACCGTTGATGAACATGCAGCGCTCCCCGATCCTGCATCGCACCGCGCTGCGCACGCTGCTGGCGGCCGGCCTGATGGCCGGCTACGCCGCCAGCGGCCATGCCGCGCTGTTCGGCGATGACGAGGCGCGCCGCGCCATCCTGGAAATGCGCCAGCGCGTCGACAGCATGCAGCAGTCGCAGCAGCGCATGACCGAGGAAAGCTCGCAAACGCGCCGTGGCCTGCTCGAACTGCAGTCGCAGATCGAGCAGCTCAAGTCCGAGCAAGCCAAGCTGCGCGGCCAGAACGAGCAGCTGCTGCGCGATGTGGCCGAGCTGCAGCGCGGCCAGCGCGACATTGCCAAGGGCGTGGACGAGCGCCTGCGCCAGTTCGAGCCCGTCACGGTGACGGTGGACGGCCAGGAATTCGCAGCCGACCCGGCAGAGAAGCGCGACTTCGAAGCCGCGCTGGCGCAGTTCCGCGCAGGCAGCTTTGCCGAAGCCGGCACGGCGTTCTCGTCCTTCCTGAACCAGTGGCCCAAGAGCGGCTATGTGCCCTCGGCACGCTTTTGGCTGGGCAACGCGCAGTACGCCAATCGCAACTACAAGGACGCGATCACCAACTTCCGCGCGCTGCTGGCAGCAGCCCCCATGCACGGCCGGGCGCCGGAGGCGGCACTGTCCATCGCCAACTGCCAGATCGAGATGAAGGACACCAAGGGCGCGCGCAAGACGCTGGAAGACCTCATCAAGGCCTATCCCAACGCCGAAGCCACGGCTGCGGCCAAGAACCGTCTCGCCAGCCTCAAGTGATGAACGACACGGTCTCTTCATCCCTTCCGGAAGAAGACAAGACAGCGCCTGAAGCAGGCGCTGTTTTTTCTGATGCCGACCTGCAGCGCCGCTTCGGCGGCCTGGAGCGCCTGTATGGCGTGCCGGGCGCCGCGCGCATCCGCGCCGCGCACGTCGTCGTGGTGGGCATCGGCGGCGTGGGCTCCTGGACCGCCGAGGCGCTGGCGCGCAGCGGTGTGGGCGAACTCACCCTCATCGACATGGACCATGTCGCCGAGTCCAACATCAACCGCCAGATCCACGCGCTCTCCGCCACCGTGGGCCAGGCCAAGATCGAAGCCATGCGCGAGCGCATCGCCCAGATCAACCCCGCCTGCCGCGTGCACTGCATCGACGACTTCGTTGACCCGGACAACTGGCTGCGCCTGCTGCCCCAGGACGCCGACGCCGTCATCGACGCCTGCGACCAGGTCAAGGCCAAGACCGCCATGGCAGCCCATGCGCGTGCCACGCGGCAATGCTTCATCTCCGTGGGTGCAGCGGGCGGCAAGCGCCTGGCTCACAAGGTCGATATCGACGACCTCAGCGCCACCACGCACGACCCGTTGCTGGCCCAACTGCGCTACCGCCTGCGCCGCGAACACGGCGCACCCAAGGAAGGCAAGCGCATCGGCATCGCCTGCGTCTTCAGCCGCGAGGCCGTCGCCCCGCCCGATGCCTCTTGCGCCATCGAAGGCGACGGCACGCTCAACTGCCACGGCTACGGCTCGGTAGTGGCCGTCACCGCCACCTTCGGCCAGTGCGCCGCAGGCTGGGTCATCGATCAACTGAGCCGCATCAAGAATTGAAGCGTAAATTTTGGTGCTAGAATCTATGTCTTCGCTAAGCAGCATCTGATGCATGCAAAGCGTGGTTCGGGTCTTTAGCTCAGTCGGTAGAGCAGCGGACTTTTAATCCGTTGGTCGCGAGTTCGAATCTCGCAGGACCCACCAAGAATTCTTGAATAAAAACAAGAACTTAGAACAAAAAGCCCGCTGCTGAAAAGTAGCGGGCTTTTTCATTTTTAAGTCGCCGTAGCCGTGGCGTAGCCGTCAATCCGAATTTTGAGGTGTTGATTCCTCCGACCACAGAGATGGCTGTAGCACTGCGACTGCCGTGTTTCTTGCCTTGGCTGCCCCCTGGGCTACGAGCTCGGTTGCCAATGCCTGCGCGATGTATCGGTCGCACTCGTCGCCGAAGGGCGCCATGGGCCAGCCGAACTTCTGCGTGCCGCCACTCAGGATGAGCCGGTGGCGCTTGATGAAGCGATACCGCTCTGCATCTTCGCGCAGGGTCTTGATCTCTTCGTCTAGGAGGCGCAGCTCGCGGACGAGGCGCGCGGTTTCTTCAACAATCGGCGCTATTTCTTCGCTGATGATGAGTTGCAGTTCATTGCCCGTCACCAACATGGCTTCGGGCCAGTCCTCGGGGCTGTTTCGCTCGGGCAGCTCTGCCACGCGCTGAATGATGCGCGTGGCAATGTCGGGCCTACGGGCCGTAGCCGTCATTTCGTCGCCCTTACCTGGGTCAATAGTGTTGGCCATGCTCGAGACCTTTCTATGGCTTGAGACGGGGGAATTGCATGAAAAGTCATTGGAAAGGCTCCAGGCGAGTGAGGGAAGGGAATTTCTGGGTAGGCCGCGTGGGGCTGACCGTAATGGCCAGGGACGCGCTGCTGTAGACCCAATTGCCGCCGCTGAATGCGAGCGTGTGGCTTTCGCCGGTCGCCAGCTTGATCGCCTCGCACGCATCGGCCAAATACTTCGGGTTGATGTTCATGACGCCGGGGCATTGCTCGGGTTCCGTGCCGCGCGGCAAGACACGTTCATAGGCGGGAAATACCCCGTCGACGGGCGCGTAAATAACGTCGCCGACGCTGCAGAGAGTGATTTCGGTCAGGTCACTCTTTTTCTTCAACGCGAGCAGCAGGTTGTCGATGGGGATGATGCGCGGGCCGTGTAGCCATTCGGCCCCGTGGCGCGCAGCGTGCAAGCGGCTGCCATCGGTAGCGACGATATGGCGGTCATTGATCAGGACGCCTTTCAGGTAATAGCGTAGGTCTTTCTTGGCTGCGGCCAGCGAGACAGCTTTGAGGATGGCGGTTTTGATGTGCATTGCTTTATGAGGGAGGGGGATTTTGGGACGTCACGGGACACACCTACAAGGCGCCCTTACCTGGGTCAATAGCGTTGGTCACGCTCGGGGCCTCGGGGTACTCCAGGGCAAACAGGTGGCGCAACCAGATCTGTGCGCCAGCCTTGGTGAGGTGCCCCTGTGCCTCGGGCTTGGTGGCCCATTCCGGCACCTGGGGCCAGCCGGCGGCTTCCATGTGTTCTCGCATGTGCGCCACGGTCAGGCCCGGAGCCCCGTAGGCTGCGAGGAACATACGAACCGCTCGGTTCTCGCCGTCGTCATCCAGCAAATTGATGCGTTTCGTCATGTCAACACTCCCGTTTCCCGCACTGCCGACTCTGGAATCCAGTGGCCGTTCGGTTTTTGAACGAGGCACCCGGTACTGATGGAATAGGACGCCTTGAAGCCGGAATTTGCCCAACGAGCGTGGCACTGCATGTCTCTAAGAGTAGAGACGCCACTGAAAAGCATGCAGGCTGCGAAAAATGCGACTCCCCAGTAGGCAAGTGAGGCTTTCATGATTCGCTGTCCTCCTTGCGGGATGAACCGGAAATACCTGCGTGATGCAGCCCTTGTCGGTGCGCAGGGTGCGCTTTACAACGAGCGCAGTTGTAGGGGTCTGTGCAGCTATCGAGTGGCGCAACGGGTTGCCAGCGGGCGGCCTTCTTGTTGGCCTCGGCATCCGCTGGAAAGTCCGTACAGACAGCCTTCGCAAAGCGCTGCAAAAAGCCACCAGTGACCAAGAAGGATTCCTCGCCCCACGGCTTCTTAGATTGGGCGTCCGGGTAGAACTTGGCCGCGCCAGCCGCCAGCGCAGCCGCCTTGATCGCCTCGTCGCTGATCTCGCGCGCATTGGTGATCCCGAACCACTCCGCTGCGGCCCAGCGCCGAACCAATGCGGAAAAGCTCGGCCCGAAAAGACCTGCAGTCAGGTCATACCCGCCGTCTTTCTCGTCGGCCAGGAGCGCTTCCACAATCTCGCCGGCGAGGGCTGTCACAGCCATGCCCGGGACTTTCGTTTCGTGCGTCATTGGGCCACTCCCTTCGCCCGCTGCGCCCGGGCGTGATCATCACGGCAGTCTGCGTCGCAGAAGCGCAGACCGGAGGCGACAGGCTCGTCGCACCAGTGGCACAGGCCGTTGGCGGCCGGGCCGGGGTTGCGCCGGCTGGCTGCCAGGCGCATGGGGGCCTCGCGCTCTTCGCGGTCGGCGGTGATGTCTGCTTCGTCAGCCATGAGTCGTCTCCGGTTCGTTCCCCGTCGCCGCTTCCACGGCCTCGCGCAAGTCGTACCCCGGAAAGCCAATCACCCCGTTGGCGCCGTCCGTCACAGCCCATGCGTCGTCATCGCCGTTCGTACCGCGCAGGCACTGCAGGGAATAGCCGCCGGCCTCCAGGAAGTCGATCAGCTGGGTGTCGCGGCCGGTGGACGAGCCCCGGGCCAAGCCGGCCAAGTAGCCAGCGAACAGCAGCGCCACGCCGCCGAGGATGGCAAAAGCGGCGATCAGCATGGGGCACCGCCTTCACGGGCCTTGGCCTCGCACTTCAGAGCCGCATAGGCCACGCAGTCTTCACCGCTGTCCTGGTGGTAGCCGTCGCGCGTGAAGAGGCGCACGTCCTTCAGGATCTGCATGAAGTGCCACCCCTGAGCCTCCGTCATGCCGGCGCCGTGAAACTGGTTGAAGATGGTCACGGTCTGGGCCATCGACCGTTCGCCCTCGGGCTTGTCGTAGGTGGCTGCACGGTCGCGCAGGTGGCCTGCTGCGGCCTCCAGAATGTCGGGTGCGCGGTTGGGAAGATCCGCAGCGGCCAGCTCGATGCTCTCCACCTGGAGGTCTTCGCCTGGGGGCACCGGTGCGGGGGCGGGCTGAGCTACGAGTTCGATGAGGTCTCCATTGCGGGGTGCGCCATCGACGCCCTGAAAGCCCTCATGGGTTACGGCCCACACGCCATCGAGGCCTTTTACCTCCCAGTGGTAGTAGTTGCGCTTGCCAGGGATCTCGCTTTGAACACTGCAGACCCGACCGCTTCGAGTCAGCCACCGCTGGCCGACCGCCAGCGCTATGCCGTTTACTGACATTTCGCACCTCCTTTGTTGAATGCGAAATTCAGTTTAGCAAAACAAAGCGAAACGCGAAAGTATTTCGCTAAGTTTTGCGATATTTCTTCAGCCCCTGCCGCAACGCCTCGTCGACCGACACCCGGCTGCGCAGTCGGTACATCGCGGACTCTTCCACGGTGTCGCGCGCCACGAGCCGATGGACGGTGACCGGGCGGTCGTACCCGGACTGCATCTGGCGCGTGGGCCCGATGCGTTCGATTGCCTGGGCGTCGTTCTCGGCCGACCAGTTGGTCGAGAAGAAAACGCACTGGCAGGTGCCGTGCTGCAGGCCGTCGACGCCGTGGCCGGCGCTGGCCGGGTGCACGACCAGCATCTGCAGGCGCCCGGCCTCGAAATCCTCTTTGGCGCCCTTGTCGTCGAGCGTGCGCGCCTTGGGGAAGGCCTTGCGGATTCGGGCGAGATCGCTCTTGAAGTGGTAAAAGACCAGCAGCGGCATGCCTAGGGCCTCTTCGACGACAGACTTCAGCGCTTCGATCTTCTCGTCGTGCACCAGTGCCCAGGCGCCCTGGTCGTCTGTGTAGGCCGCGCCACTGGCGATCTGCAGTAGCTTCTGGCTTTTCGTGCCGGCCGAAAACGCCTCGATCACCTGGCCGTCGATTTCGGTGGCCAGCTCGCGCGCCATCTCGTCGTATTGCCGTTGCGCTGGCGCTGGCAGGTCCACGTAGATCACGTTTTCCTGCGGCGCGCCCACATCGACGTAGTCCTTGATGTCGACCACCAGGGTGATGTCGCGGATGGCGTTGCGGATCTGCTCTTCGGCGAAGGGCATGGGCTCGATCACCTGCTTTTGCGGGTCAGAACCAGGCACCGAGCGAAACCAGCGGTGCGAGAAAGCCGTGAACGAGTTGCCCAGGCGGTGGCCCGCGTCGAGGAACCAAGTTGGCCCCCAGAGTGCTTCCAGGCCGGCCAGGGCCGGCGTGCCGGTGAGGTTCACCCAGCGCTGCACCCGGGTGTGCGCCACGCGCGCCAGGGCTTTCGCCCGGCTGGCACCCTGGCCGGCCAGCCACTTTTTGCCGGACTTCTTGTGCGCCTGGATGGAGACGCGCAGGCCGCGCAGCTTGGTGGACTCGTCCACGACCACCATATCGAACGGCCAGTCAGGGCCGTAGTTGTCCACCAGCCAGTCCAGATTGTCGAAATTGATGGCGGTGATGTGGCAGCCGGCCTGGATGGCCGCGCGCCGCTTTTTCTCGTCGCCGATAGCAACTGCGATCGTCATCCAGCCGAAGGACTGGCCGAAGCTGCAGATGGCGTCACGCCAGGTGTCGCGCGCCACGCGCTTCGGGCCGATGATCAGGATGCGCCGGACGACGCCGAACAGAAGTAGGATGGCCAGGGCCTCCAGGGTCGCCGCAGTTTTCCCGGAGCCCATGCCTGCGAACACGTTACTCCGCGGCACCCGCAGCATGTGTTCTGTCATCTGGGGCTGCCACGGGCGGGGCGTGTACCGCTTGGTCATTCGGCCGGAGGCTGCAGGATGTCGGCGACCCGGCGCAGCGTCCGCGCAGCGTATGCGAAGAGGTCAGGATCGCCGACGGCCTCAACCTGGCTGACGATGAAGGTCGCAGCCGCGCCAATCGAGATATCCAGCGGATGGCCGGCGGCGGTGGCCGACAGGGCTGTGGCGAGTTCGCGCAGCGCGGCGTCGCGCTCATCCGAGTTTGGTGGAAGGGTGGGCATGGGTCAGACCTCCTGTCCGCCGGCGCGCAGGTAGCCCACGAAAGTCATGGCGCGCTGTACTGCCAGCGGCGCGACTTCCATGGCGGCGATCTCTTCCGCCGTCAAGAAGGTGCTGGGGTCGGCGCGAAACTCGTCTTCCCAAAGCTCGAATGCCGCAGCGTAGCGGGCCAGGGTGTCAGCCTTCGACTGTGCCGTTGGGGGCTGGGCGGTAGCTGCGCGGATTTTCGATTGGATTTCCTCGGGGCTTTCGGCTGAAGTCATGACCTTGCCGGATATCGTGATCGCGGTGTAGGGCGGCCATGCACGGCCCACCCATTCCATTTTTTCAATCAGGTCCGATTGAATAGTTGTCGTGCCCGAGTCGTTGGTATTGCGAACTTGGATGAGAGGCATAGCTGCTTAATCCTTATGCTGATTGGCTGTCGATCACATCGACAGTAAAACCCAACGCGCGCAATTCAGCGTGGCGGCGCAATTGGTCGGCTCGCGGCGTCGCTTTCGGTTTCTTGTATTCAACGAAGCGGAAATATCGGGCCACCAGTTCTTGGTGCTCTGGCGGGATAGGGTTGAGCAAAATGTCATCGGGCATGCCGTTTCGCCCCGGGCTGACAAACTTCAGCAGCAGGCGGCCGGCAGCCTTGTGGTTCTTGCGGTCGGCGCGCTCGATGGCTGATTCACGGGGCATGTTCAACGAATCGTGAACAGCGGGATACGACCGAAAAGACGAAACGTTCTCGGCGCTGTGCCTGCTTCCCACGGGTTAAAAATGTTGCGCTTCGCGTACATCTTTTCCAGTTGAAGCGCGTTCATCTCGTCGACAGCGGTCTTTTCGGGCGCTATCGTCAAGATGGCCCAGGTCCCGGGCAAAGCGGCCACGAGTTCGGCGCAACTTGGGTCTGTAAAAAGCTCAACCAGTGAGTGATCGTCGTTGTGCCGCGCGTGACGCGCCAAAGGCAGGTGATGTACAGTGCCGGCAGGTGAAATGACGTGCATAGTTATTGCCCCGTGGATTGAACTGCGGAATTGCGGTTCTTGATTTTGAAGAGATGCGCAACTTGGAATTGCGCATCTGCCAGTGCGTTGTGCGCGCCAGTACCCTTTTCGCCCGGGTCATATTCAATATGTGGAAACATATTGCGCACGGTGCGGAAGTCGCGCTCATTGGTGAAATACCAGGGGGCCTTCAGGCCCAGGCGCTGAAAGGCGCCGCCCACGATGGTCAGATCGAACGTCGAAGAGTTGCCCCACGGGCGCACGTCGTCATGGCGGCAGGTCTGCGCGATCCAGGCGGCAAAGTCTGCGAGCACCAGATCGATGGGCTCGCCGCCATAGGCAACCGCCTTGCGGGCCTCGTCGCCCTGGCGCAGCCACCAGAGCACAGTCCCTGCGTCGATGGTGCCGCCGTGCTTGACGCTGGAGGCGAGGTTGATCGTGCGGTTGAACGTCGGCCCCAGGGTCTGGGTGTGCAGGTCAAAGAAGACGGCACCGATCGACAACAGCGCGCCGGCCGGTGGTAGCCCCATCGTCTCGGTGTCGATCATCAGGTCGAAGAATTGAGTCATCGCGCCTGGCCCTTGAACAGGTCTTTGAAGACACCGTCGAAAGGATGGCCCTGCCCAACAGGGCGGGTTGCTTCCAAACGGGCATGGGCTTCGCGCCAGCGCTGCAGCTCGCCGGCCAATGCGATGGCGTCTCGCGAGAACTGGTCGCGGTTGATGGTCATGCCGTCCAGTTGCCGGTTGGCGCGCTGGACGAGGGAGTCGAGGTCGGGATAGATCATTCTTCGCACTCCACGAATTGGCCGTCGGCGTCCAGCAGATACCACTTGCCGGCCGCCACGCCGTTCTCGCCCACCTTCGACGCGCGGATGTGAATCAGTTCGCCGTCGTCGTTGAAATGGACCAGCACGATCGCGCCCTTTTCACCGGCCATCGCTTTCGAGGCCATACCGAGGGCAGCTGCAATCGCGTGTTCGCCAGTGGCTGCGGCGTGGCCGTAGTTGCCAGTGGCTGCGGCGTGGCCCCTGTAGCCAGTGGCTGCGGCGTGGCCCCTGTAGCCAGTGGCTGCGGCGTGGCCCTCGTCGCCAGTGGCTGCGGCGTGGCCCTCGTCGCCAGTGGCTGCGGCGTGGCCCTTGTAGCCAGTGGCTGCGGCGTGGCCGTAGTTGCCAGTGGCTGCGGCGTGGCCCTCGTCGCCAGTGGCTGCGGCGTGGCCCTTGTAGCCAGTGGCTGCGGCGTGGCCGTAGTTGCCAGTGGCTGCGGCGTGGCCCTCGTCGCCAGTGGCTGCGGCGTGGCCCTTGTAGCCAGTGGCTGCGGCGTGGCCGTAGTTGCCAGTGGCTGCGGCGTGGCCCTTGTAGCCAGTGGCTGCGGCGTGGCCCTCGTCGCCAGTGGCTGCGGCGTGGCCCTTGTAGCCAGTGGCAACGTCTTTGTCAGCAGCCTTGATCACCTCTTGCACCTGCTCTGCCACCCACTCGCGATCTGCGCCAACGACTTGGGCGATCTGTGCGACACGCAGTACCGGGTCCAGCTCCGGGCTGATCTTGCCGACCAGCCAGTTTGCGTCGTCAGCCCGGCCTGCTGCACGCAGCGCGCGGTAGACGGGTACAAACTGACCGCCCTGGGGGAATTGCTCAAGGAACCAGCGGTAGCCGCCGGTGCAGGCGCTCCATTCTTTGACTCGTTCCTTCGTGATCTCCAGATTGTTGGCGGTGATGGGGGTGGTGACGGGCATGTGGCGCTCCTTGGTTGCGAAATTCATAACGCAAATGCTAAATGAAATATCGCAAAAAAGAAAGCCCCTTGCGGGGCTGTGGAGCATCAATCTTTTTTGTATCGGTAGGCCTCGAAACCGGCTGCGGCCAGCGGGAGGTCTGGCGCCCATGCTGGGTTGGTGGCCAGGATCTCGACGAGCCCGGCCGCCGTGAAGTCGTCGGTGTCGGGCACCTCGGTCAAGGCCTCGTCATGCACCGACAGCACGGGCAAGTAGCCGCGGTTCTCGGCGACGGCCATGGACGGCGCCAGGATGTCGCGCGCGATGGTCTGGCAGCAGTTGCCGGTCATCTTGCCGCCGTGGGTGAAGACCCGCACCCACTGGCGCGTGGTCTTGCCTTCCTCGGACGCCTCGCCCCAGTAGGCGATGGTCTCGTCGCGCCCCTGGCCGACAATGTGCGGCTCGAAGTAGGTGAGGAACCGGCCGCTGGGCAGGCGCACAACCAGCCACTTCTGCCCGCGGTGCGAGACGGTACGCAGCTTGATAAAGGGCCCGGCGGTGAACACGGAGCCCGGGTTGCGGATAGCGTCCTTGGCCGCGCCACCCAGGGCGTACCAGAACTTGCTTGTGGCCGGGTGCCGCGCACGCCAGGCGAGCTTGCATGTCTCGCTAGCCACCCACTCGATTTCGTCGATTTCAAGAGACTCCAACTGCGGGTGCCCCCAGGAGGCCAGGTTCTCCCAGGCCTTGGCCACGTGCTGGGCCGGCACCATCTGCTGAATGGTGTCCCAGAAGTCGGCCATCTTCAAACCGTAGCTGCGGGCGAACGTTTGGTAGCCCGCCACGCCCCCCTGGTAGCCTGATGCCAGGTCGGGAACCTTGCCGAAAGCGTTGCGGTTTTTCTTCTCTACGTTCCAGGGGTCGCCGCCGATGATGCTCACCGCCGTGATGTTGTAGAGATCCGGCCCGGTGCCGGCGTCGTACTCGCGGAAGGCCTTAAGCTTCCATTCCTCCCGCGCGATCCACGCCAGCACCCGGCCCTCGATGTTTGACAGGTCGGCCACGACGAGCTTCTTGCCGGGGGCGGCCACCACGCACCCGCGCAGGGCGGCAGCACCCAGCAACATCAGGTTGTCGAAGAACAGGGCGTGGGTGCCCATCTTGAGGTGCTCGATATAGTCCTCGATCACCTCGGCCGATGGCAGTCCGCGGGACGGCAGGTTCTGGGGCTGGAAGAGGCGGCCCGCCCAGCGCCGCGTGCGGCTGGCGCCGGCGAACTGCAGGCCGCCACGGAAGCGCCCGTCTGGCGACACGGCCGGGTCCAGGGCGGCGTACTTCGCCGTGCTCGTCTTGTTGCTGGCTATGGCCAGCTCAATCATCTCGCGCACGTCGGCCGGCAGGCCAGGGTCTCGCAGCATCACCTGGAATGTACCGGCCTGGGTGTTGTCGAGTTCGTAGCCCAGGCGCTGGCCGAGGTACACCCGGAACTTCTCGCGCTGGCCCGGGGTGAACTGTCCGCCTGACAGCTGTGCGAAGCGCGTGGCGATGCGGGCCTTCTCTTCTACAGCCGCTCGCGCGCCAGCGCGTGTCAGCGCCTGGTCAACCTGAAACCCCCGCTGGTTGATCCGCTGATCCAGGTGCCATTCGGCAATGGCGGAAGCGTCCCAGTTCCAGGCGGGCATGCGGCGCACGCACTCGCGCATGGCCGTGATGTCGTTGGCCGCGTACTGCTTGAAGCGCTCCCACTCGGCAGGGTGAGTCAGGCGGGTGGCGCGCCGGACTTTGCGATTGTCCGGTTGGGGCTGGGTGAACAGGCGCACCAGCTTCTTGCCATCGGCCAGCTTCGCCATGTCCGCTGGAACCTTCAAGACCCGGCACAGATCGGCAAGCCCGCCGGGCAGGGCGTGCGACAGCGCCATCGCCATGCTGCACCGCCAGCGCTCGTCCGCGATGCGCGGCAGATGCGCTTGCGCCGGGCCGTTGTGGATCGTCCGGTCGAAAAATGCGTTGTGGGCCCAGGCCTCGCTGTCTGCGTCGTCCATGGCGTGGTACAGCTCGTCGTGCATCTCTTCGGCCGTGCAATCCCAGACGCGCGCCGGCCCGTCCCCGATTGCATAAGCAAACAGCAGGTCCTCGGCCACCTCGGCATATCGTGCGGTGCCGACCTCTTTCAGATCGCGCTCGGACCACGTCTCGCGGTCAAGCCAGAGCGGCGCGGTCACAGCGCACAGCCCTCGATCTGCACGCCAGCCTCTTCAAACAGCATGCGGGCCTCGGTCAGGCTGGCTGCCCAACGGGCCTCGAAGTCGGGCCGGGTGATGTAGACCACCCGGCGCACGCTGCGCTTGGCAAGAATGCGCAGGGCGCAACCGGCGCACGGGTGGTGGGTAACATACACGGTGCGCACGACGAACGAGGCGTTGGCCAGGGCGTTCTCTTCGGCGTGGAGCGTGAGCGAGAGCTTCAGGTCTCGGTTCTGCAGTCGCTCATCAGTGTCTGCGATGCCCGGCGGCAGGCCGTTGTAGCCGAAGGCAACCTGGTTCTTGGTGTTGCCCACGGCCACGGCGCCGACGCGCGTGGAAGGGTCCTTGCTCCAGATTTGCCCGATGGCTTCTGCCGAGGCCAGGAATTTGCGGTCTGTCTGATTGATCACGATGTGCTCCCTTGCGTTTTGGCAGCAGCCCGCGCGAGCAGACCGCTGGCGAAAGGCAGTGGTCAGCCGAACAGGTTGTCGAGTGCTGCCGGCGTGGCCGGAGTCAGGCCCGTGCGGCCTTCACCACCCAGTGCATCGATCAGATCGGGGATGAGCTTGGACAGCTCGCCCGTGGCAATCGCCACATCGGCGTCGAAGCCGCTGTCGTCCTGCGACTGGCCTTCCATCACGGCATCCAGCATCGCGACCTTGCGCAGCTGCAGGCCTTCGGTCAGCACAAAGCTCACGCGGTCGTCCCATGTCAACGCCAAGCGCGTGGGCAGCTTGCCGTGCTCGATGTGCTGGCGCACCTCGTCGATGTCCAGCGGATGGCGCGCATAGCGAACCCCGGCCTTGGACTCGTCGGCAGCCTTCAGTTCGCATTCACGGTCGACGGAGAAGAGAATCGGTGTGTCTTCCGTGGCAAGCCAGTGCGCCATGGCGGCCTGCGGACTTGTCTGGGTGTCCAGGAGCGCGAGCGCGAAGCCGGGGAGGGATTCCACCAGCAGGCTGACAACTTCGTCGGCGCGCGCCTGGCTGCCGGTGTCCAGCACCAGGGTGCGCTTCTGGGTATCGATCCAGACCCACATGGCGCCCTGCTTGGTAAAGGCCATGGGCAGCAGGTCCAGCTTGGCCTCGTCCTTGAGTTCCTTCTTTTCCTTCTTGCCGGGCTTGCGGCCTTCGTTGGCCTCGATGTGGGCGGCCTTTTCCTGAACCTTGCGCGCCAGCACGCTGGCCGGCAGCAGCTTGGCCTCGGTCATGAAGCGAAAGATCCACTGGCCGCCGATGTTCTCCGCGAGGGCGCCGTGTTCTTCTTGACGGGGCGGCACCCAGCCGACCGACCGTTCCTGGGTCGGACCGCATTCCGCGAACGGGGTTTTTTCGAGGGCCGCTTCCAGGGCGGCGAAGTCAGCGACCCAGGAGGCCGCGATGCGGTAGATGATCAGGTTTTTGAACATGATGTCTCCGATCAGCGAAGCTGCTCTATATGGCCACCCTGCACGCGCTCTTGGTTGAACCAAGTGGGGGCTTTGCCGCGGCCCGTCCAGGTGGCGTTCGTTGCCCGGTCGCGGTATTTGGCGGGCACTTTCATTCCACTGACGCCAGTGGGCTTGCGGACTTTGCTGAAGTGCGCCGCGATCTCAGCATCCGTGAGGCCAGCGGCCGTCATTGAGTCCTTGGCGTTTTGGAGCGCTTCTTTTTTGGCCATAGCCTCGCCGACCTTGATGCGCTCGCCCAAGTCGTGATATTGCAGACGCAACTGCGCCAACTCTTCGCTGTCCATTTCCAGTTCCTTTTTGAAAAACCCCCTGCCGATGGCAGAGGGCTTGTTTCACGAAGTGCGCGATGGTCTTAGAACAGGGACGCGGAGTCGACGGCTTCTTGCGAAACCTCTTCCTCGCCGAAGCCTTCTGCGGAAGTGGGGCCGGCGCCGAAGGGGTCTCCGTCGCGCAGAAACTGGACCGCTTCCAGCTTGGCATAGACCTGGTTGGGGATCATTTCGCCGCTGCTGGCTTTGAAGGCCTTGCCGGCGACGAACTGCACCTTCAGGTTGACATAGCAGCCGCGATAGGGCGCCTTGAGCACGTAGCCCAACCGGTCCGTGACATCGATGCCGTTTACCATGCCGCGGCCGTCTTCGGTAATGGTCACGTATTTGCCGTCCAGGAGCTTCGGGGCGATGATCTGAGGGCGCTGCTTGTTGCTGCACGAGATGAACAGCATGTCCTTGAACTCAGGCCGCACGGCGCCAGAGTCGTCGATCTTCGAGTTCCCGTTGCGCACCGCTTTTGAATTCGCGCTGATATTCACCAGCACGTTTTGCGCGTTGGCTCCCCACAGGGTCGTGGCAGCCTCGAGCAGGCCGGCCTTGGCTTGCGCGGCAGCGTCGGAGTCGGGCGCGAACAAACCGACCGCCTTGAATTTGGGCTCGGTCTTCTTGCCATTGATCTCGCCGGAGGCAGCTTGGAACAAGTCACCCCACTGCAGACGGATGTTCTTCAGGATTACAGGCTTGCTGGATGCGAAGTTCGATGCCATTTTGATTTCCGATCTTTAAGATTTACGAGTTGGCTTTTTGCGTATCGATGGCGCTCGGCAATTACTCGCCGAACAAAGCCGCCATAGGGTCAATAGGCGTGGGCGCGTCCTCGAAACCGTCTGCTTTGCACAGTGCCGGTCGCGGGTCTGTAGCCAAGGCGATCTGCGGTGCAGGCTCGCCCTGGGCAATAAGCGGCTGCAGGTCTTTCCACTTGCTGGGCGGAAGCTCTGCAGGCTGCGGGGGTTGGCCTTTGGGGGGCCGTTTTTGTTTGGACATCGCCTCGGCCATTGCCGGGCTGATGAGCTGGAAGAGGTACATGCGGTCGCGGGGAATGCGCGCGGCATGCAGGACAGCGGCGGCGGCCTCTTCGTCACGCCAGGTGCGCTTGGCCGCGCGGCCGGGCACGAGCTTGTAGGGCACGCCATCGTTGCGCACCACGGGCTCGCCGTTCTGCAGCGCGCGGTAGGTGGCCTCTTCAACATCCTTGGCCCACTGCTGGACGAAGGGCACCAGGGCGTACTGCGAGCCCAACATCAAAGGGTCAGGCCGGCGCAAGACTCCGCTCGTCGCTTCGCCGAAGCCGTCGAAGACAGTGCCCAGGGCTTTCGAGGTCTGCGCGTAGCAGGTGCCCTTGGCTCGGCAGAAAAAGCAGTTGTCGTAGTCAGGGACGAAGCGCGGCGCGGTGCGCGTCTCTTCAGCCTTGGCGGCCAGGAATTTTTCGACTTCCCGCAACTCGTCGATCGAGCAGGTGAAGCTGTCGGTATGGCCGATGAACGGCTGCACGATGGTCATCGTGACCGTCTTGACCTCGCCGAAGATATCGTGGGCATGGACCGCGCCGAGCGCATAACTGGCCATCTGCAGGTTCGGGCCCAGCAGCAGAGACAAGATTTCACCAGTGATGAAGTCCACGGACTCGTGGCGGATCACCTTGCCCGCATGGACACGCTTGCGGCCGAACTTCGAGTCCATGACGTGGAGCCAATCGGCGCCCAGCAGGATCACGTCGGCGCTGCCGTATGCATCTTCCTCGCCGGTGAACTGGCCGATGGGCACACGCTGCTCGACCAGCAACTCGCCGCCCAGTAGCTGGTGCTGCTCGCGGATGAAGGTCACGGCTGAAACGACAGCGTCGATCATTTCCTGGGTCACTTCGACCTCGGCCTCGACTTGAACCTCAGCGGCCATGCCCGCATAGAACTCTTCGTTCCAGGTCTCGCCCTTGCTGTCGCTCTCAGGGTGCACCCAGAAAACCAACTTCGCGCCCAGGTAGACCTGCGGGTCGCGCTCGGGGTTGAGCAACAGTTCCTCTTGCACCTGGTGGCACGTGGTGCCGGCGCGCGAGGCATCGCTGTTCTCGTTCGGGATGCCGTCCTGCGCCGCAGGGCTGGCCGTGCACGAGGTCCAGCGGTCTGCGCTGGATGGCGATAGGCGGGCGTGTTTCTTGGACATGGGCGTGTTGGGGGGGACCGCTACTTCGCAAACCCCCTCATGGAAGGGGCTTGCTGGAGGGGTTGTCGATCAGCCGAACAGCGGGTCCACCTCGGCGCCAGCGCTGGCGCTGGGATTCAGCAAGCTGTTGACGTGGGCCAGGATTGCGGCGTTCTGGCCCAGGTCCTTCAGGGCGGGCACGTTGGCAGCGCCGGGCTTGAACTTCTGGACGGTGGCCATCACCGCAGTGGCGCCGTGCGCAGGGTTCTGAGCCAGCGACTTCAGGCCTGCGACCACTTCGTCCCAGGTGGGTTCAGCGGCGCCCGAAGTCGCGCCCGAGGCAGTGGCCTGTTGGGCTGTTGCAGAAGGCTCGGTACTGGCACTGGTCTGTTGTGTGGCTGCAGCTTTCTCCGCAGCGGCGAATGCTTCCTTCTTGGCCAGGTAGTCGGTGCTCGACACCTGCGAGAACTCGTTTCCCTGGGGTGCGGCCTCGCCGGGCTTCTGTGCGAACACCAGCTTGTGGGCGTCGCTGGCCCAGTACACCGTGCCTGCAGGGTCGCCGTCGACGACAGGGGCTGTTTGGGCGCCGGCCGAAGCAGCGGCAGCAGCTTCGTCTGCCTCGATCTCCGCCTTGGTGCGGCGCTTGCGAGTGCCGGTGGCTGCGGTTTCGCCGGCGACTTGCTGGCCGGACTGGTAGGCGGCCAGCAACTGGCGCAGCAGGTTGTTGGTTTCGTCGAGCTTCGCTTCGATGGTCATTGTTGGCTCCGTAAAAACTTGCGAAATTGCGTTTGCGGAGCCTGCATTGTGCACGACATTTCGCGTTTGCGAAATAGCCAAGCCGAGTTCGTGGATTTTTGCGACACAATTTTGTGAAAAGCGAAATTCAACGCTAAAGTGCGCCCATCGCAAACACAACAAGGAGGCTGCGATGTTCGCTTTCCTCAAGCCGCGCACCGTGGCGCAGCTGCGTGAGCAGCAACTGAAAGAGGCCGAAAGGTCCCTGCTGACCTGGCAGGCCGCCCTCGAAGACGCCAACGCGATGAGCAAGATGTTTTCGGAGCGCGTGGCACGCTTGCGCGCCGAGGTGGCCGCACAGCAAGCCGCAGAGGGCGCCCGTGGCTGAGCGCATCACGCAACAGCAATCCCTCGCGCTGCAGCAGATGCTGCGAGACAAGCCGATGGGGTACGCCGACATGGAGCGGGCCACCCGCATGGCCGCCCGGCGCCTGGCGCGCTGGGTCAAGAAGCACCGCGCCGATCTGCACGTTGCAGCCTGGGCCCCCGACAAGAACGGCCGGCCCTTCGTTCCGGTGTTCGCCTGGGGAAGCCGGCCGGACACACCGCGTCCAGGGCGTGCACTCACCCCTGCGGAGCAGATGCGCAAGACCCGAGCCTCGCGCAGCCGCGCAGCTTCTGAGGCTCGATGAGATGCCGCGCCGCTTTCGCTGCCCCGCCTGCCGCACCCGGCGCACATCTTTCGTGCTGCTGGTCAAGCACTGCTCAGACCACAGCCACACCGTCTGCACCTGCGGGGGCTACCACTACGCGCACCGGCCGGGGTCTCCGTGCTGCGAGCGCAACCCCATGGGGCCCGTTCACAGTGCGCTGCGCGCCGGGGCAGACAACGACGAGGCCTGGCGCCTGACGATGGACATCGTCTGGGATACACCGGGCAAACCTATGGAGAAATGGCGATGACGCCTGAGCAACAAGAGCGGCTTGAAAAGCTGCTGCGCACCCACGAAGGGCGCCTGCAAGACGTGGCCAAAAAGCATGGCCGCAGCCAAGTCAGTGACGCCGCGCTGCAGGTGACGCGTCTGCGCCAGCGGGGTGCCGTGGTGGCGCTGGTGCGGGAACTGATGACGGAGCAGGTGCGCTCATTGCCTGCGGCGCCAGCCAGTGCGATCAAGGAAGCCTTGCGTTCTCCGGGCTGGCTCACCCACGGCCAAGCCTGGGACGCAACCAGTGCTGTGGAACAGGTGCTGATCGACCATGGTGTCTGCGGAGTGGCGAAAACATGAAGCGCTCAGGAAAGGTTGGCGCCTTTGCATACGCCCAACTCATCAAGGCCCTGCACGAAGGGCCGTACTCGCGCGCCGAGTTGGCGGAGATCACCGGGCTGCACACCCAGACGGTCGGTCACTACGTCGACGAGCTGCGGCGCGCAGGCCAGGTGTTCATCGCCGCCTGGGACCAGCCGGCCGACGGCGGGCGCAATCTGGTGGCGTGCTACCAACTCGGGCAGATGAAAGACGTGGCCCGCCCGAAGATGAGCGGGGCGCACCGTACCGCCGCGTGCCGTGCACGCAAATTGCAGGGCCTGGTGGCGTGGCCGGGAGGCGTCTATGCGTAGCCCGAAGAAAGGCCGCGCGCCCAGCGGGCTGGAATCTCTGGGCCGGCTGCAAACCATCCACTGCCTGCGTTGTGAAAAGGAGAAAAGCGGGGAGGGCGCTCGGCCGTTCAAGGCCTTCAAGGTATGTGCTGAGTGCTGCCTCGTCCTGGATTCTCTGCCTGTGGCGGCCAAAGGTGCGGTTTCGCGTTGACGTCCGTCTCCCGGCGGCTGCCGATCAGCGCAGCAGGCGTACGACTTGGCGCAGTTTGCTCTCGCGCGCCTGGCCTGCGTGTTCTGCGGCCTCGTCGTATGCGACAGCGACCAGGTTCGCGAAACGCTCGGTGGGCAGGGAGACCTTTTCCTCTTCCAGCAGCCGGTTGACCAACGTGATCACCTGGGCAAGCTGGCCAGGGTCGATCTGCGTCGTCACGACGGCCGATTGCGCTGGCAATTCAGGCGCCGGCTCCTTGTCCAGAGATCCTTCCTCAAGCTCCAAGGCTCGTTCCAGGCGCCGCATTGTCTTTTCGGTCGGCGATCTTGTGGGATTGGGGCCGAAGATCTGGCTGAGGAATGCTGCGTTTGCGTAGCCCATCTTTATCGCCGCCTTGCCCACGCCGCCAAAGGCTTCCATTGCTTTGCGTGCATTTGCGATACGGAGGCTGGTGAGATCCATGGTCTGTGTCCTGAAGTGATTCGCATCAACGATAGCGAATACCGAAGTATTTTACAAGCTGACCTTGTAAAAAAGGTGAGCATAGAATCGTTGCTAGGCTTACGTTTATCGCATGTGCTATACGCTTGCGCGAGTTATTGCGCAAATGCGAAATGAGTGCGACAATTCTCGCCATGCGACAACCTCTACCCCCTCCATCGACGCCGCTGCTGGCCCTGCTGCGCCAGCTGGGTACGGACGAGCGCCGAACAGATTTTGCGGTCCTTGCCGGTACGACCACGGCCTATCTCTACCAGCTCGCCACGTGCAAGCGCGGGGCTTGCCGCTCCCGTCTCGCCAAGGGTATCTCCGACGCCTCGGTGGAGATGCACAAGCGCCACGGAACGGCTGTGATCACCATGGACACGCTGGCCAGCATGTGCCCTGTGGATCGGGGGTGATCATGTACGTCCGATACCAGCAGTGCGCCAAGTGCGGCCAAAAATTCCTGATGCCTCGGGTCCTGTGGGATCACGAGTTGTTCTGCCGGAGCAAACCGCCTGACGCGTAGCCGGGGCACACAAGGAGATGAGAGATGTCCGAAAAGAAGTTCAAGGTCGGCCAGACGCTGTTCTGGGTTGGCCGCGACAAGGCGGAAGTCACGATCACAAAGGTGGGGCGCAAATGGCTGACGCTTAGCAACGAACGACGCATTGACATCGTGACGCTCAAGCAAGAAGGCGGCTATTACGGTCGGTGCTACCTGAGTGCAGGAGAGTATGAGGCAGGGATAGAACGGAATCATGCGTGGCTGAAATTGCGCCGGCAGGTCGGCATGTTCCATACAACCCCTGCGCACCTCACCACAGAGCAGGTCCAGCAAGTAAGTCGATTGCTGTTTCCAGAGTCGTGATCCCCCGCCCTGGCAATCCCACCCACCAAACCACAGACCGACGTACCGCCGTCGGTCTTTTCTTTTGTTATTTCGCAAATGCGATATACAATTTAGCGACGCCAGCCTACATCCACAGCATCCGCAGAACCCCGTGGGCAGGGGCCTCGAAGTCCTCGTTTTGCGGCGAGGTCATGGCTGGCGCTCTACTTCCCGGTCCCTGCCCACGGGGTGTTCGCAGAACAGGTCGCCAGCCTATGTCTTCGCCCGTCACCCGTCGTCTGCTCGCGCAGGCGGTTCAAGATCTCGTCAAGACCAACGCTCCCACGGCCGAGCACTACGCCGCCGTCACTGAAGCGTTGGCGGCCTGCGCCACCGAGGACATCGGCCACCCTGTGCGCTGCGCCTTCATCGGCTCTGCCAAGAAACCCGCGAGCCAGCCTGCATGACCTTCTCCCCTCCCGATATCCCCCAGGTGCTGCGCCAGCGTAAGCAGTGGCTCGTGTGGCGCCTGGTCAAGAAGCCCGATGAACCCAAGCCCCGCAAGGTCCCTTTCTACGCCAACGGCGCGCCGCGCAACGGCGAGCAGGGCACGGCTGAGGATCTGGCCCAGCTCACGACCTTCGACGCTGCAGTGCACGCCGTGCGCGAGCGCGGCTACACCGGCCTGGGCTTCGCGCCCATCGCCAACGGCGGCATCGTCGCCCTGGACTTCGACGGTTGTGTGTCCGGCGGCCAGATCACAGACGCACGCATCGAGGCCCTGATCTCGGACACATACGCCGAATTCTCGCCCTCCGGTACGGGGTTGCGCGCCTTCTACCTGGGCGCCATGGCCAGCCGCAAGGACAACGCCCACAAGTCTAAGCGCGTTGGCGGGCAGGCTGGCGCAGCGCGCCTCGACGGCCTCTTCGACATCGAGTTCTTCGGCCACAACGGCTTCGTGACGGTCACCGGCAAGGCCACGCCCGACACGCAGCTGTGGGGCCTGCAGGACACAGTCGCGCCGCTCTCCCAGGGGGTGCAGCAGCTCTACGCCCAGCGCTTCGGAGACACCGGGCCTCTGCCGGCCGTTGGCGCCGTAGCTCTCGCTGGCGAGGCCAACTTGGCCGCACTGGGCCCGGAGAAGCTGGGCTGGACCATGGACCAGGCGCGCGAGTACCTGTTCGACTGCAAGGCCAGCGTGTCGCGCGCCGAGTGGCTGAACGCGCTGATGGCGCTGCACCACGAGTTCGACGGCTCCGAAGACGCGCTGGACCTGGCCGACGAATGGAGCGCCACCGGCGACAGCTACGCCGGCCGCAAGGACGTGGAAGGCCGCTGGGATTCCTTCGGCCGGGACCGCGGCGGCGCGCCTATCACCGGCCGGTGGCTGCTGTCCTGGCGCCGGGACCAGATGGCGGCGAGCAACGACGAGCGCATGCGCGGCGCGCTGGCCGAGATGCAGAGGCTGCTCAAGGAAGCCCCCGATATGCTCACGCTGCAGACGCGTGTCATGCCGGACGTGTCGCGGCTGCTGCTCGAATTCCCCATCCTGGAGATCGAGGCCTACAGCTTGGTGGCCGGGCGCGCTAAGGAATTCGGCCTGGCCATCAACAAGACCGAGTTCAAGAAGCTCATCAAGGTGGAGCGCCCGCCGGCCGCTGCCGCCGTCGCACCGCTGACCGAGTTTGGCAACACCGAGCGCATGTTGGCGCGCTACGGTGACAGCCTGATGTTCTGCCCGGACACGGCCACCTGGTACGTCTGGACTGGCGTGTACTGGCGCACGGCCATGGGCGGCAATACCGAGGTCGCCCACTATGCCAAGGAGACCATCAAGGATCTGCCCAGCGAGGCCGCCAGCCACGCTGACCCGGGCGAGTTCTTCGCCTTCTGCAGCCTGAGCCAGCGCGCCGCCATGGTGGCGGCCATGGTCAAGCTGGCCGAGAGCGACCCCCGCGTCTGCGTGCCGTCCTCGGAGCTGGACAAGCACAGGCACCTGCTGGGTGTGAAAAACGGTGTGGTCGACCTGCGCACCGGCGTGCTGATGCCGGCATCTCCCGAACTGCGCATCACCCTGTCTGCGGGCTGCGAGTACAACCCAGGGGCGAAGTGCCCGCTCTTCGAGCAGACCCTGCGCGATGTGTTCTTCGACGACCTGGAGATGGTCGAGTACGTGGCGCGCACGTTCGGCTATGCGCTGCAGGGCCAGCCGCGCGAGGACATGATGTTCATCGCCTTCGGCAACGGCGCCAACGGCAAGAGCACGATCTTCAACGCCGTGCGCAAGGTCTTCGGCGGCTACGCGCGCTCGGCCGACGCCGCCTCGTTCATCAGCGACGCCATGGGCGGCAACGCCGGTGGGCCGCGGGAAGACCTACTGCGCCTGCGCGGCGCTCGGTTCGTGTACGTCAACGAGCCGGACGAGGGCGGCGAGCTGCGGGAAGGTGCCGTCAAGGCCATGACAGGCGGCGACGCGATCACGGCGCGCGGCATTCAGGCCAAGCACTCGATCGAGATCGAACCCACGTGGACCGTGTACATGCCCACGAACCACAAGCCCATCATCAAGGGCACCGACAACGGCATCTGGCGGCGCATGGGCCTGCTGCCCTTCGAGCGCGACTTCCGCAACGACCCGCACATCGTCAAGGACGACCAGCGGCGCGAGAAGCTGGAGGCCGAGTTGCCCGGCATCCTGGCCCTGATCGTGCGCGCCGGCATGCGCTACCGCCAGTCCGGGTTGAATCCCCCGGCCAAGGTGCTGGCTGCCAGCGCCGATTACCGCAAGGACATGGACCTGCTGGGCGAGTGGATCGAAGAGTGCTGCGAGATCGACGAGAACCTGCACACCAAGGTCTCGGATCTGTGGGAGTCGTGGGAAACCTACGCGCGCCGGCGCGGCCTGGTCCGCTTCATCAGCTCATCAAAGGCGCTCGGCCGCCGCCTCGACTCCCGTTTCCCCTCGGACAAAGGCTCGAAGGGCGTGCGCATCCGCCGCGGCATTGGCCTGCGCGATATCGCCGACGTTTTCTGAAAGACACCCCATGGACCGACAAAACACCACACTCGACGACATCGCCTCGATCATCGGCTTCAGCGCCACGCTGCGGCTCTCGGCCTGGTACGGCAACGGCAACAACCTCTATGTGCCCACCACTGTGGAAGAGGGGCAGGTGCTGGTGCTGCTCATCGGGCGCAGCGCAGCGGAGCGTCTGTCGCAGGAGTTCGGCGGGGACCACCTGGCCGTGCCGCGCATCGTCTCCTACGACGAGGACTGCCGCCGTCAGCGCGTGGCCACCATGCTGTCCCGAGGGTTCAGCACCAGAGAGGTCAGCCGCATCGAGCGCGTCAGCGAGCGGCGTATCCAACAGATCTGCCGAGAGCTGGAGCAGGTTGGCATCATCGCGCCGCTGGGCCCGTCGGCAGAGAACGACTGCTGGGCGCCGCCGGGAGCGCTCCAGGAAAAAGCAGAGTGGGAATTTTCCAGAAAAAAGCCCCCAGGGAAAAGGGCATCGGAAAAATGCCAGGAAAAAGGCCCCCAGAAAAAGCGGGGTGCCAAAAGTCAGACCTCTATCATCGCTGGCATCGAGACAGCGAAAGAGGCTCCTGTCTCAACGGTAATTGGGGCGATGGTTCTGCAACTGCACGAACCGGCTTGACCAACAGCGCGTCTGAAGGGCCGCACACATTTCTCTCCGGAGATGTGCCTAGCGCACGAAAATGTTCGGCAGCCTAAAAGCTGCCGATTTCATTCCTGTCACGCTCAATGGGTCGCCGGGAAGTCATCCGGCAGTAAGTGCGCATCCACAGCAGCCGCCACCTCCAGCACTGCTGACCGGTCCCATTCGTTGGCCGCAGCCCACGTTCCCACAGCCTCTTGCAGCAGGGCAACCAACGGACCCATAGTCTCTCCCCGTTGAGCTCCGTACTCATGCAGCGCGCGCCGGCCGATCACAAGCAGGCAGCCCGCCGCAAGCACTTGGGGGTCGTGGCTGGCCAGGGGTGTTTGTGAAGGGAATGGGTCCGCCTGGGGTGTCGTTGTCATAACTGAAGCTCCTATGGATGCTGTGTGCTGTGCGAATATACAGTAGTTATGCGAAACCTGTACAGGGGTTTTCTCGTCCGGTGCTGCGTCTGCGTACGTGAGCAGCACCAGGGTGTCCCTACCCAAGTGGCCACCCAAAACCTAATACCCATGCGGGTTTCCGCAGGATTGATAGTGCGCAGCAGGCCACCCCGATACCTGTTTGGCCCGGGGGCAGCACTAGGGGTCGTTCTGATTTCCGCACCCGTGGCAATTTCAAATTTGAACGGGCGACCCCTCCCACCCCCCAGGTCTGATTTCAAATTTGAACGGGCGACCCCTCCCACCCCGGGGTGTGCTTCAGTGCAGGCCTTAGAAAGCTCTTCGCCCCCGGAATGGGACCTACTCTGCGGGTCAAAAAACCGATGCAAGGCGTTGAGCCTACACAGTGCGGGCCGAGAATTTCGATCTGCATAGGCCCAGCAGCCGACCCAGGAGACCGGCAGGTTTGGTCACTGAAGTGCCTGCATGTCGGGCAGTGGGCCTCGCCAATACTGCAGCCCATCGAGCTTTTTCAGCGCCCTTCGCAAGCCACGCGGCGCGTTCTTCCATGGCCCTGTTTGCTGCAGTTTCGGTTTTCATCTCGCGCTCCCGCCGGGTCTTGTTGCTATGCAGTTAGTATAGCAAACGCGAAATAGAAACGCTATTCAAAAATTTAGCAAAAAGCGATATGTGATCTTCGTGGGAGGTAGTGACGCAAAAAAGCCCCGTCGCGCGGGGCTTGTGCTGGGGTAGGGCGGCTCAGTTGGCCGATGGTGCCAGCTCGTGCCGGCTTGGCGTTGCCGGTGGAACCCGGCGGAGGGTGGGGGATTCGCTGATGAGTCTGGCTCTACTCGCGGCCCAGGTCGGCCAACGAGGCCTGCAGCATCTTGATCAGCTGCTCAACGTCCTCGGGTGGCATCTCAACCCAGGTCGTCGTAACGGGCAGGCCTGCGGATGTTTTGGCTGTGTGCTTGATACCTATGAGCGTCTTGCCGGGCTCGACGCGAGTGCGAACGCTGGTGAACTGGAGCAGGGGTGCAGGAGTCATACCCCTATAGTGCATGAAAAAAGCCCGCACAAGGCGGGCTTCGTCGGGTGATTCGGACTGCGGTCAGTGCGTGGGCGGCGCCAGGCGGTGAATGAACGATATCAGAGACGACTCGTCGATACCAAGCGATGCGAGCTTCCGCTTGTGGTTAGCAATACGCGCTGGGTGGCCATTGCACAGGCCGTTGGTCGAGCACACATATTCTTCGGCGAGGGTGCAGATCTGCCGGACGTGCCATTCAATGGCTTCCATAGGATCTGCAGGAGGCGTCAAGCGGGCGCGCTTGGGGGTGACGGAAACGTAAATGGATGCGGTATCGGTGGATACGCGGAGGGCTGCAGAACGTGCCATGGTGAATGCTCCGTATCAAGACTTACAAGGCCTTATCGAAGCGTTTCTAGGCGCTAAGACAAGGCGGCCGGGAGGCTAGAAACCTAGGATACGCTAGGCGGACTTCTTTCCCCTTGCGGGGTGTTGTATCCGTCGCCCTCCCGGCCATAAATAAATCTGGCACGGGCGCAAAAAAGCCGCATTGCTATCGGGTGCGGCTTACCGCGTATCTCTAGGAGTTTCTAGGCTCCACCCCTTTCGGAGTGACGCCAGTATACCGCAGAGGTTTTCCCGTTTGCAAGTACTTTTTGTATTTTAGCACAAATTTAGCAAACTGGATGTTTTAATCAGGGCCACGGGTAAACAAAATGCGTTGCTCGGCAAGATCGAACGCGCACCATGCGAATTTCGATCCTGTATACCCCCCGTAACTATTCTTGGCGTTAACGAGTCCGGAATACACTATCGCTGCGTGCCAGGTTGGATAGTCAAGTGCAGGAGCCGCCTTGGCAGACCGCGTGAACGCATCAAATTTTGCTGAGTCAGGGTCTTTCAACTTTGTCCGGATTGCCGCTTGGCAGGCCTCATAGTTACGCGCCAGTGTTGCATCGCTAGGAGGCGTGATTGGTCCGTTTTCATCAATCAATTTTTGAACACGGAGTTTACCAAGCGCTATTTCCTTACTCAATTTAGCCGACTCTTTATCAGATTCTGCCCAGCGCTTATCGAAGCAGTCGCTCCGGTATCTGTTCTGGGCACTCTCACAACCATCAGAAGCTCTGATGTCGACAGCCTTTGCATCTGGGGCGCATGGCGTCTGGCTGTAGGTGTTGCCGCATTTGTAGACCTGTTGTGCATGGGCGCTAAAAAGTGCCGATGTCAAGACGGTAATTAGAACTGCGTATTCCCGCATGTATCGATCCCTTAAATAACTTTAAACACCAAATAGACAAGTGGCGCAACTGCAATAGCCACTAAGGCAACCCATAATCTTCTGCGCTCTCGCTGCCTAATTTGTGTACGTATTGCACTCAATTCGGCGATACGCATACTGTTATATTTGGCATACACAATACTGCAATTGCTGCAAACAGAGCCCTCTTTTATTCGAGGGTGTGTGCATTTAGGGCATCTGAGTGATTCCGCCTTAGTATCGGATTCTTTGATGTGTGAATACAGTGCAACAAGACCACTGTGCCTCGGGTCTCGTGCTGCAGCCTCTTTTAGAAGATCCTGCAGCGTAGTGTCTGGAGTATCTTGCCTCTCGGAGTTTTTGCGAATTGCGGCGCGCAATGCTTCTAGAGGGCTGATATCCGCGCTGCTTATTTGACTCCGCAGACTCTCTTCGATCTGTGAGTCAATCTCCGAGCGTTTGAATTGCGGGGTTGCAAACACTGCACTCCCATACCCGCATTTGCACCGCTGCAAACCGCTGTTCCCAAGCCGGTACAGCGTAAACCTATCACAAGCTTTGCAGTACGACCCCGCCATGAGCGTACTGTATCAGGGTTCATCGGCGGCCTACCTGGGCCACCCACAAGTCTCTGAGTGCGTAGACAGGCACCGCCAAGCATAGGGCAGCAGGCTCGATGCTGCAGCCGAGTGGCATGTGTGGCGTTTGATCAGCAGCCATCAGAACAGATGCTGTGGCTCCGTCAGGAGCGAAGAGTTAACGCCACACATGCCACCCGCTTTTAGATCGACTGCCGCGAGCCTGCCGGGCGCGGGGGACCCTGACGTTAAATTTAAGCGCCGCGGGTCTCATTGAGCCCGGGTAAAACTTGGCCCGAAAATTTTAAAATCGGCTTGCGTCACTTCGCAAAAGCTAAAAATCAGCGCAGTCTGCTTAAAAAATAAGCAAAAAACCTAAAAAGGGTGGCGTAGGTGGCGTTTAAATGGGGTTTTAGAATTGATCTCGTCTGCGCGGGGTATGACCAATTTAAAACAGCCCTCCAAACGCCACACATGCCACCCGCTTAAAATTTAAGCAGTTTTGGAACCGGCCGCAGGCCCAGCAGCGCGGCGCCGCACCCCCTGGAAGACGAATGGTGTCGGGGCTTGTGTCGCAAACGCGAAACATGCACAATCTGCGAAATGCATGCAGATTTCGACCTTGGCGCAGATGGAATAACGGAGTTGCCTCCGGGCTTTCGCCGCGGGCCGTACATGCCGCGCGGTGGCCGGACACCGGGCTACTCGCCGAAAAAGGCGGCCGAGGTGGCCAGGCGCATTGAGGCCGGGGAAGATGTGGGGGGTGAAGAACTCGAGTCCGCAGATGGACAGTTGAGCCTCACCACGCGTCACCTGCTGGCGAAAGCCCGAAAAGAAGCGGCACTCGCAGGCCTCAACGAACTGCAGCTGAAGGTCAAGACGGGCGAGTACCTGCCTCGTGCCGCCTACCGAGAGGCCACGGCCACATTGGTCGCCTCCCTGTCGCAGGGGCTCCGGTCGCTGCCCGACACCCTGGAGCGCAAATGCGGGCTGGCGCCAGAGGTGCTGCAGGACATTGAGTCGGCGATCGATGAAGCCTTGAGCCACATCGCCGACGAGCTGGCGCTGTTCACGGAGGCAAAGTCTTGAGCGATCACTACGCCCAGGCACTGTCGGACGCGTGCAGCGGCTTCGAGGCCTTGAGGCCGCCCAACCGGATGCGAGTCAGCGAAGGCATTGCTGACACGCTCGTGATTCAGCAGCCCGGCTCGCCGAAGACCTCTTGGTCTCCTACCGAAACCCCGTACATGGTCGAGCCTGCAGATGCCTTGGCCAGCCGCAGGCACGAAGCCGTGGTGTTCGTGGGCCCGGCCAGGACGGGCAAGACGGCGTCGCTGCTGCTCGGCTGGATGTCGCATACGGTGGTGAACGACCCGGGGGACATGCTGTTCGTGCAGATGTCCAAGGACAAGGCGCGAGAGTTTTCCAAGACTGACGTGGACCGCGCTATCCGATATTCACCCAAGGTCCAGGCCATGAAATCCGACAGGGCGGTGGACAGCAACACTTTCGACACCATGTTTCGGCACGGCATGTGGGTGCGTATCGCCTGGCCGACCGTGGGCAACGTCTCGGGCTCGACCTATCGGTACGTTGCAATCACGGATATCGACCGGATCGAAAATGCGGAGAACGTGGACGGAGAGGGCCCACTGTTCGACTTGGCCAAGAAGCGCACCACGACGTTTCTCTCTCGCGGCATGACGCTCGTGGAGTCCAGCCCGGGCTACCCACTGGAAGATCCGTCTTGGCAACCAGCAACCCCGCACGAGGCACCACCTACCGGCGGAATTCTGTCGCTCTACAACCGATCCGACCGTCGGCGTTTTTACTGGCGCTGCCTGGATTGCCGCGCGTGGTTCGAAGCAGCCCCCGGGCTTTCACTGTTCAAACGCTTGCCGGCGATCAAGCAGTTGCTCGAAGAGATCCGCACGATGGATATCCCGACGATGGCGAAGCACTACGGGCAGGTGGCGTGCCCGCACTGTGGCAGCGAGCCTGGGCACCAGATGAAGGGCGCGCTCAACAGGGCCGGCATATGGGTTCCTGATGGCTGCAGCCTTGCGGACGAAGGGCACTTTGTCGGCAGCCCGCGCACGTCAACGATCAGGGGGTATTGGTTGGGCGGCGTGGCTGCGGCATACCAGTCCTGGGAATCTATCGTCGCGCAGCACCTGTACGGATTGCAGGATTACGCGCTCACGGGCAGCGAGCAAAAGCTGAAACAGACCACCAACACGGACCAGGGCATGCCGTACATCGAGCGCCGGCTTGTGGAAGCCCGCGGCAGTGGCACGACGCCGAGAGACAGGGCAGAAGTTGACTTGGAGCGGTTCATTGCTCCGCCGGCAGCGCGCTGCATCACAGCCTCCGTGGACGTGCAGGGCGGCCAAAACGCGAGATTTGACGTTCAGGTCCACGCTGTCGGCCCAGGCGGCGAGCAGTGGGTCATCGACCGTTTCAAGATCACCGAGTCGAAGCGCCCCGGCATAGGGCCGAATGAGTTCGCCCCCCTTGACCCCGCCTCATACCCCGAAGACTGGGACCTGTTGACGGAAAAAGTGCTGTTAGGCACCTGGCGCACGACGACAAGAGATCTCGAGATGCACCCCATCGGCGTGATTGTTGACACCGGCGGCGAGGCCGGGCGCGTGATGATGCAGGAGCAGGGCGCCAGCGGGAAGCAGAAGGGCGCCCGGGTTTTCGAGGAAGGCAAGACCGGTGTCACCCACAACGCCTACGAGTGGTATCGACGAGTGCGGCAATTGGGCCTCGCTAAACGGGTTTTCTTGTACAAGGGCGGGTCCACAAAAGATGCGCCCGACATGCGCGAGAACATGGTCGGCAAGAACGGCAAGAAGGGGCGCGACGATGTGCCGCTGCTGCTGTGCAACCCGAACAAGCTCTCTGACCAGGTGGACGCCGGCCTGCGGCGCCAGACACCCGGCCCGGGCTACATCCACTTCCCCGCTGCGCGCCATCCCGACACAAACCCTGACGGCTGGGTCTCTGCAGCGTTTTTCGACGAACTCGAGGCGGAAGTGCGCGGTAAGGACGGCACCTGGCGCAAGCTGCGGGCGCGCAACGAGACGTTTGACCATTGCCGCATGCAGCGCGCGCTGTTGCACCGCCTGGGCGTGTTCAAGGTCGAGGACTGGGCACGCGTACCTGCGTGGCTGGCGCCATTTGAGAAAAACGCCATGGCAATCACGCGCCAGGATCGCCGCGAGGTCCAAACCAACGAAGTCGTCTCTCAGCCGACAGCAGGACTTTTGCCCGCGAAGCCGGTCGCTCGGCGCCGTGCGCGGCGGTCATCGGTAGCAGCCTTGTGATCTTGTCGGGTATTGTTTTGTTTCGCAAATGCGATATTATTTCAGCCAGATTGCAGCACTGCATCAGCCCCAAAGAACAGGCCTTTCCGGGCCAGTTCAACGGTAGGGATGCTAGAAGGTCCTCAGGTTTGCCCAGGACTGAAACGACGCCTTGACGCCTCGGAAAGACGAGGACCACCAATCGAGTGCTTTCGCCGGGAGTCGCCTCGATAGAGAGGAACGAGCCTACGACCAGACAAAGGCGGGTTGACCACCTGCACGAGCGAGGTTGCAAAACGGGGGTCACGAAAGTTCTCGATTGGTGGTGTTTTACACCGCGCCCGCTGTCTCCTTGGCTGCCACCACGGCCTTCACCCCGCTACTGCGGGGTTTTCTTTTTATTTCCGGCGTTTTCGCAAAAGTCCGAAACTTAACCGCAGCAGCGTTTCGCAAGCGTTTGGCAAACTGCCGGACCATGAGCACTACCACCGAAGATGCCGCGACCCTGCGGGGCTACGTCAAGGCCTTGAACAAGGCTATTGCGCGCGGCGCGCGCTCGGTCACGCTCGGTGGCCAGACCATCATCTACAACACGACAGAATCGCTGATGAAGGCGCGCAACGACATGCAGGCCCAACTCGCCGCCGTCGAGCGCGCTGCTTCAAGCCAGAAGGTGTCACGGCAGAACTACGCTGTCTACGGTGGGCGGGACTACTGATGGCGCCACGATTCACCGCAAACGGCAAGCGTATCGGCCGACCGCCAAAGAACCCGCAAGCAGCGCAGGCGGCACCGCCAGTGTCGGCGGAGGATGTGGCGTATGGCCGTGCCTTCCGGCAGTTCATGAATCGCTACGACGCCGCCGGCCGTGGGCGGCGCATGGCATCGTGGAATGCACCTTCCACCGGGCCGAACCAGGCCATCAACGCTGCTCTGCAGGTTTTGCGCGACCGTTCCAGCGACTCCGCGCGCAACGACTGGTCGAGCGAGTCGATCATCCAGAAATGGACGACGACCCTGGTCGGCATCGCCATCACCCCGCGCTTTCGCCGGATCAAGGACAAAGAGCGCAGGCAAGAGATCAACGACCTCTGGGCAGACTTCGTTCGGGAGGCAGACGCCGATGGCGTGCTTGACGCCTACGGCATGCAAACCCTGGCCGTGCGCAGCTGGATTGAGCGGGGCGAGATGTTTGGCCGCCGCCGCTACCGGAAGACATCGGACGGTCTCGCTGTGCCCATGCAGGTGCAACTGCTTGAAGCGGACATGGTGCCGAACTTTGACGCGGACACCTACTCCGGCCTGCCTGTCAACAACAAGATCCGTTCGGGCATCGAGTTCGACAACCGTGGCAAAAAGATCGCCTACTGGGTCTACAAAGAGCACCCAGGCGACGGCGTTTGGTCCGGCGCCGGAGGCACGCCCGCCGCCACGGCCCTGGTACGCGTTCCTGCGGAGGACATGTTCCACATGTTCGAGCCGAAGCGTATTGGCGCTCGCCGCGGCGTCCCGACATTGGCACCCATCCTGGCCAAGCAGCGCAATATCCTGGACTACGAGGACGCCACACTGGAGCGGCAGAAGATCGCCAACCTGTTCGTGGCGTTTATCAGCCGGTCGCTGCCATCGCTTGATCCCACCGACCCGAACCACCAGGCACTGACAGGCCTGGAGTCCGAGATCGACGGAGAAGCGGCGCCGCTTCTGCCGATGAAGCCCGGGCTGATGCAGGAATTGGAAGACGGCCAGACAGTGGAGTTCGCCAAGCCGCCGGATGCGGGCACGTCGTACAGCGACTACATGCGCACCAGTCACCTGGGCACCACGGCCGGTACCGGCGTTCCCTACGAGCTGGCCGTGGGCGACATCGCGAATGTCAGTGACCGCACCTTGCGTGTCGTCATCAACGAATACCGGCGCTTTGCATCACAGCGTCAATGGCAGATTGTCATCTTCCAGAAGTGCCAGCGCGTGGTCGAGTGGTTCGCTGACGCGGCCCTCCTGGCAGGCAAGGTTTCACTCGAAGAGCGAAATGCCATTCGGCGCGCTGAACATGCACCCCACGGCTGGGAGTACATCCATCCCGTGCAGGATGTGGAAGGCAAGGCTCTGGAGGTCAAGAACGGATTCCGCAGCCGCTCCAGCGTGATCGGGGAGCAGGGCGATGATCCGGACGTGGTGGATCAGGAGCGGGCCGACGACGCTGAACGGGAGCGAGCCCTGGGTCTGCCGGTGTCAGGAGTTACAGACACTGCCCCCAGTACTACGGCGCCGGATCCAGCGTCTGGGGCCGGTGAAGGCAGTTCACGGGCGCCTGAGATTGATGCAGAAGACCAGGCCGATTTGGTACGACTGAGGCATTTGGAAGCGCAAACGGACGCATTGCGCGAAGCTGCCAAATTGGCCCGAGCCCGTGAAGTTGAACGACATGACGCGCTGCACGAAAGTGTATTGGCCTTATTAGAGGGGCCAGCCAGTGACTGAAAAATTGTTTCTCACCCTGGCGCGATCTATATCTGATCTCAGTAAGCGAGTGGCGGCATTGGCGCGCGAGCCAGGACCTGCCGGCCGAGACGGTATCGATGGAAAAGACGGTGAACCCGGCATAAAAGGTCGGGATGGCAAAGACGGAAAAGACGGTGAACCCGGCATAAAAGGTCGGGATGGCAAAGACGGAAAAGACGGTGAACCCGGCATAAAAGGTCGGGACGGTAAAGACGGTGCCACCGGACCAATGCCAAAACATGAATGGCGTGGAACGGAACTGAGGTTTCAGAAAGATCAGGAAACCTGGGGTAAGTGGGTTGACTTAAGGGGCCCGCCAGGTTCCGGTTCCGTGGCGGTTTTATCTTCAGTAGAGACCTGCGCACCAATCGGTGTCACCACCGTCAAGGTCGGCCCGCTGCCCATCAGCGGACACAGCGTTGTGGCCTGCGACAGCGCTGGCGAACTGGTCGCAGCCGACGCCACCAATCCCGCACATCGCGGCGCCGTCCTCGGCTTGGTGGCCGACGCATACAGCCCTGGCGACGACGCCGTGGTGCAGACCGGCTATGTGCTTGAGCACGCCGGCTGGACCTGGGCGCCCGGCCCGGTGCTGGTCGGGCTGTCGGGGCAGCTGGCCCAGGCCCCGCCCGCTGGCGCGCTGTTCGCTCAGGTCATCGGCCGAGCGCTGTCTTCTACCCGCGTCCTCATCGACATCAACCCACCCATCACCCTTGCATAGGAGCCCACCATGGCTGCAAAGAAAATTCTCCGCTTCGTCGGCAACAACATTACCGAGGTGTTTGGCGTACAGGCATCCACAGGCGCCGCCAATGCTGGCGATATCGTCTCCCTGGATGATTCCGGGCGCCTGGACATGAGCATGATGCCGGTGGGCATGGGGGCCGATACGGCTGTCATTGCCTCCAGCGAAGCCCTCGCAGCAGGCGACTTCGTGAACATCTGGAACAGCACCGGCGCGAAGGTCCGCAAGGCAGATGGCACTGTGTCCGGCAAGGAGGCCCACGGCTTCGTGCTGGCCGCCGTGACCAGCGGCGCGAACGCCACGGTGTACTTCGAAGGCACCAACACGCAGGTGTCTGGCCAGACGGCTGGCCCTGTCTTCCTGCAGACCACGGCCGGAACAGCAGGGGCCACGGCCCCCAGTGCAGCGGGCAACGTGGTGCAGCGCCTGGGCATCGCCATCAGCGCCACGGCCATCAACTTCGAATCCGGCGTCCCGGTGGTGCTGGCGTAAGCCATGGCCGAGCGGCGCCCCCTTGTCATGATCGGCGGCTCTCTGCGAGAGCTGCCAGATGGAGACTCGATAGCTATGACCAGAGTCTGGCAATCAGGCATGACCGTCACCCAAGGCGAGCGGGTGATCAGCCCACTGGATTGGGAGGAGTATCGGCGCACTGCGGCCACTGGTGGCGGCGCAGTTGACCCCGCAGACGATATTGCGAACTATCAGTCTGTAACATATCCGCGCGTTACTTCCCTTGGGGGATCAGCTTCGATCGCGGCGAACAACAGTGGCAACACCACGCTGTTCGCAAATGGCGCCATAAAGATCACACCCGCCACAATTTCCGTTGGCACGCGCACAGAGATATTTTCTGCAACAGGTCGCGGTTATGTGGGGTACTTGGGATTTCAAAAAGCAAACACCGGCGGCGGGCGTTTTGAAGTCTTGGCGGATGACAGGTCTATATTTGATGCGTCAATACAGACATTAAACAACGAATTCAACATCATAATCGGTGCATCGGGTAGTGGTGGCACGTCAACCACATCGTTCGCTGGTTACGTCGCACTTCCGGAAAGCCCAGGAATACCATTCCGCAGATCGTTTCGCGTCTTCTATACGCCAGCCGGGGCCGCTACAAACGCATCGACAGTGCTCGCATACATTCTGAGGGCTGTCCGATGATTATCGATATCGGAGGCGTGCGTATCGAGCATGGGCCTATCACCCTGAATTCGGCAAATCAACCTTTCGAGGTATCACGTTGGGCCGGCCGCCTGGCGCTCAAGCGGCATGTGCTGGAGCAGGGTGCCCTGGTGCTGCTGGCCCCTGACGATGCCCGTCCCGAGGACAACCTACTGGCGCGCGTGCTGGCGTGGCGCGACACCTTGCAGCCCGGCGAGATGTTGGACCGGGTGGACGCAGTGCTCAACGATGCCAAGGACTGGCTGCGCGACAGCGAGACCGTGGCGGCGGTGGCTGCTGTGCTGGGCCTGACAGCGGAGCAGGTGGACACGTTGTTCGCCTGGGCAGCCGCGCAGCGAGCGTAATTGCGAAAACAGCCCGCAGCCGACATTCGGCCATGTTGCGCACAATGCCGAGGGTGTGACAACTTGACACAAGAGGCATCCATGCACAATTCCAATTTGCCGGGAGGCCTGAAATGAATCAGCCGCAGATCGATCCGATCAGTGCGGCTGTCGCCGTTGCTTCTGTAGTTTTCGCACCAGCCGTTGCGCACGTGGTAGGGCCTTATCTCGTGATTCTCTTCGCGTCTACCATCGGCGCCTCGTTTGCTCTCGTGGCCCGGGAGCGCACCACAGGATTCAACTCGGTGCTGTTCTTCGTCCGGGTCAACGGCCTTTCGGTGTTGTTGACCTACTCCGTCTCGGCAGTTGTGAATGCAGGATACCCAATCGAAGATCAGCGCGCGTGGTTTTCGCCCGTGGCATTCGTCATCGGCTTTATTGGGGACCGCTGGCCGGCTGTGATGGGCTGGGCGGCACGCAAGGTGTCACGCCTGGTCGATATCCTGATCAAGATGCGAGGTGATGGAGGTGGTCATGGTTGAGAGCAAATTGCTGTTGGCGACCGTCAATGCGATGCTCGGATTCAGCATTGCTGCATTGGCGTTCTGCCGCCTGGACACACTCTCTCCCGGGGTGCCGTTGCGCAAAATTGCACCCCTGGCCTTGGTGCTTTGCGCGGGACTGGTGTCCGCGTGCCAACCCTGGATGGGCCATTGGCCGTCCCCGAGCCAAGTTTTTATTTCCATCGTCGTCTTCGTCTATGTCTGGAGCACGCAGCCGCCAGGCTGCGGCGCCTCTTGACAACCCCGAAATTTAACCGCAGCCCTGTTTAGCAGGATGCCGCCCAAAATGCGGCCATTCCTGAAAGGACTGCGACATGCGACCTTGCTTTGCATTTAGCGCCAAGACTGCGAGCAAGCCTACAGTCCTGGCGATCGACGATGAGATCGGCTTCTGGGGCACCCAGGCCAAGGACTTCCGCGACCAGCTTGCAAATGTCGCAGGCGATATCGACGTTGAACTGAACACACCCGGCGGCGATGTGTTCGCCGGCCTGGGCATCTTCAACATGCTGCGCGCGCACGCAGCCAAGGGCTTTCAAGTCACCACCCGCGTGATGGGCGTGGCCGCAAGCATCGGCAGCGTTCTGCTTCTGGCTGGCGACAAGCGCGAGATGCCCAAGAACACCATGGCGATGACGCACAACGTCGCCAGCGGCATTTGGGGCACGGCCGATGAGCTGCGTGACCACGCAGACACGATGGACAAGGTCAAGGGCCAGTTGCGAGGCATCTACGTGGACCGGCTGGGCGTCGACGAGGCAACGGCTGACGCAATGCTCGGCAAAGACAACTGGATGACTGCCGACGAAGCTCTGGCCACAGGCTTTGCTACAGACCTCCTGGCCGAGGTGCAGATGCAGGCCAAGTTCGACGTGGAGCGCGCGTCAATGCCCGAAAACGTCGCCAAGCTGTTTGCCGCCAAGGTGGACGAGCCTGAACCAGAGCCGGAACTGTCACCAGCGGACAAAGATGCCCTGACAACTCCGGTCGCCGAAGCGATTGTTGCCCTTGCCACGGCCGGTGGCCTCGAAGCCCACGCTCCGTTCCTCGCCCTGTCCTGCACTTCGGTCGACGAAGCCAAGACCCGCATCGCCACTGCGCGCGAGATCACTGCGCTGTGCAAGGTCGGCAACCTGGAAGCCAAGGCCGCCCGCTTCATCCGCGACAACAAGAGCGTTGCCGATGTGCGCGCGGCGCTGATCGAGGACCTGGCCGACACCGACACCCAGGTGGACAACGCACCCGCCACTCCGAAAACCGGCACGACGAACGGAGGCCCTGCGAAGCCCGCCGTCGTCAACACGAACACGCTTTGGGCTTCGCACAACGCTCAATCGAAGAAGGGACGCTGATCATGGCAACCGCTCTCTACAACAATCCACCCCTGGCCGACTTCATCCTGCATGAGGCCAGCGGGCAGCGCAGTCGCGACAACGTGCACGTGCGCCAGAGCGGCGCCGAGGTCAAGTCGGGCGCTCTGCTGGTCCAGGACACGGTCGGCGGCGTCGCTTTCGACATGGACGAAGGCGCCACGGGCAACCCGACCATCTCGGCTGCTTCGGCCAGCGCTCTCGCGATCGAAGGCGCCTACACGATCGACTTCACAGCGGCGACCGCCTTCGTGGTCAAAGACCCGAGCGGCACCCAAGTCGGTTCTGCTGGCGCTCTGGGAACGGCCTTCTCGGCGGGCGGCATTGGCTTCACGCTGACAGCCGGCACCACAGCCGCCGTTGCCGGCGACAGTGCGACCCTCGACGTGATCCCGGCCGACGACAACTACCTGCCATACACCGGCACGGGCACGGCGGTCGCCATTCTGTACAGCCATCTGCCTGCAGCCACCGGCCTGAAGGCGGCTGTCGCCTTCACGAGCGACTGCGAAGTCAAGCGCTCGGCCCTGACCGGCCTGACGGCTGCGGCTGAAGATGACCTGCGCAAGGTGGGCATCAAGGTACGCGGCGCAGTCGGCGGCCTGAGCATCCACACCCCGGCTCTCTGAGCCATTTTTGATCGACTCAGGAGCTACAAGAAATGGCAACCCTCGACATTTTCAATGACGACGCCTTCAGCGTGAGCCAGCTCACGCAGACCATCGTCGACATCCCCCGCGTCCCAACCCAACTGGGCGACGAGGGGCTGTTCAACGAGTACGGCATCACCACGACCTCGATGATGATCGAGCGCACTGGCTCCGGCCTGAAGCTGGTGCCCACGGCGCCCCGCGGCGGTGTGCGCGCCACGGCCGGCCGCGAGCGTCGCAAGCTGATCCCGATCGCTGCGGTGCATCTGCCTCAGGGCGACACCATCATGGCCGACGAAGTGCAGAACGTGCGCGCGGTCGGTTCCGAGACTGAAGTGGAACAGGTCTCGCGTATCGTGTCCCGCCAGTTGACGGTGCTGAAGGGCAACATCGACCTGACGCTGGAGCACATGCGCGTCGGTGCGCTGCGCGGTGAAGTGCTGGATGCCGACGGCGTGAGCGTGATCTGGGACCTGTACCAAATCTTCGGTATGACGCGCCAGGTCATCGGCTTCGACATCAACTCGGCCAGCTCGACAACCGATTTGCGCCAGAAGACCGAAGACCTGAAGCGCGCGATTCAGCGCAAGCTGGGCGGCAAGTCGTTCACCCGTGTCCGCGTGAAGTGCAGCGAGTCGTGGTTCGACAAGTTCGTCGGACACAACAAGATGTACAAGGCCTGGGAGCTGTACCAGAACGGGGCGTTCAATCGCGAGTTCCCCGGCCAGACATTCCTGTTCAACGGGGTGTTGTTCCAGGTGTACTCGGGCGGCGTGGTCGACGGCAGCGGCGATCAGCACGACTTCATCCCTGCGGGCAAGGCCTATGCGTACCCCGAAGGTGTGCAGGGCATGTTCCAAATCGCCTATGCCCCTGGCGATTACATGAGCACGGTCAACACCCTGGGCGTGCCGTACTACGCCTCGCAGGAACGCTTGCCGCACGACAAGGGCGTTGACCTGGAATCGCAGTCCAACCCCATCGTGCTCAACACGCTACCTGAAGCGGTCATTGAGCTGACCACAGCCGCTACGTAAAGGCTGGCGCCATGTTGGACTTGTTCCAAGAAATGGCCGAAGGCATCCTCGACGAAATAGGCGAGGATGCCTTTTACGATGGGGCCACCGAACCCATCAAGATCAACATCGAGCACGGCGTGCAACTCGCGGGTATCGGCGGCGAAGAGGCACAGTACCGGGGCGACCTGGTGGCGAATCGCGACGTAGCCACGATTCATGCGCGCCACAACCCCCAGCAGTTCAAAAAATTCGTCCAAAACGGCAAGACCTATCAACTGGACGTGCCAGTGGAAGACAACGGCGTGACCCGCCGCTTCGTCGTGATGGAGCTGCGCTGATGGCTACCCGCCTGACCGCTATCAAGATCGGTGTTGACCAGATTCGCCAGGCGGCAGACAACTTGGGTCGGCTGAATGCAGAAGGGTTCGTGGATGTCTCGGTGACGTCGATCAACGAGACTGCTGATTGGACATACGAGATGGCCCGAGAGCGCATCACGGTCGGTATCAATCTGACGGACGACTACTTGCGCAGGCGCATGACCGTGGTTCACGCCACGGCCGGCAAGCCCGAGGCCGCGATTACAGCCAGCGGCTCGCGCGCCCTGATGACCCGCCTTGCGACTTACGACGCCCAGATGGTGATTGTCCCGCGCAAGACGAACCGGGCCTCTCGCTCCAAGGGTCTACTGAAAATTCCCGCAGGGGGTAAGCAGGGCGGCGTGAACGTCACCGTCGTTAAGGGCGCGGCCAAGACGCTGCAGAGCGGCTTTCTGCTGAACCTGCGCGCTGGCGCAGCCGCGGGCGAGAAGGTCGGCGTCTTTCGGCGAGAGGGCGGAAAGCTCAAGCATCTCTACGGCCCGTCCGTGTACCAACTCTTTGCGTACCAGGCGCCCCGCATTAGCGACGAGGTGGCCGACGACCTCCAAGACACATTCCTGCGCCGTGTCGACGAGCAGGTGGAAAGGATTCTGGGATGACACCCCTCGCCCGTGCCCGAGATATTGCGGCGTACCTGACGACGCGCCTGGCCACCATCACCAAGGCCAACGGCTACGAAACCGACATTGGCCTGCACGTGTTCCGAGGCCGTCGCAAGATCGACGACCAGCAGGTGCCGTGCGCGGTCTTGATCGAAGGCGAGGACAAGCCGGGCGGCGTACAAGGGGCCGGCAGCCAGCAGGTTACGCAGTCCTACGTGCTCGGCGGATATGCCGAGTGCGACCCAGACCACCCGAATGACCGGGCGCACGAGATCCTTGCAGATATCAAGAAAGCTCTGTTCGGTCTGACGTCCGATGCGACGCGCGCGGAGCGCGCTGGCGCTGAATTCAGCTTCGGCGGCCGGGTCAAGTCGGTCTCGTATCGCGGACGAGATATCGGCCCTCGTGCTGACGGCGTCCCCATCGTCTTTGCGGTGGTGCACATCGACGTGGTGTTCGTCGAACAGCTTGCGCAGGCGTAGTTCCGAAATTTGCCCGCAGCCCGGAATTTAGCAAAATAGCGAAACTGGTGTCGCTTTGAACGTGCGCGTTGCCGCACGCAACATCTTTCGGAGAACACCATGGCAGCACGCAGTTTCTTGGGCGCCGGCGACATCTACATCAACCGTCTGATCGACGGCATTCCGCAGGGCCTCGTGGGCCCGATCTACGCCAACAGCTTCCAGTTGCAGCCTGCTGTCAACACGGTGCAATCCACGAGCAAAGGCCGCAACGACTACGGCCAGGTTCTGGAGTCCGTGAACATCGCCCAGCCTACGACCTTCACGATGGAACTGAAGGAAGTCACCGGCGACATCCTGACCATGGCCTTCCTGGGCACGGATGCGGCGCTGAACGAAGCTGCGGGCACGCTGGCTGATGCTCCCGTCACGGTGAAGCTCGGCAAGTGGGTCGCGCTGGGCAAGCGCAATCTCGACGACCTGATCTCGGTCGAAAACACCGGCGGAACGACGACCTACGTCGAAGGCACCGACTACAAGCTGAACCGCCCCATGGGCTGGATCATGGCGCTGGCTGGCGGCGCCATTGCCGATGCAGCGACTGTCAATGTCTCGGGTGCCTACTCGGCTGCCAAGGGCCGCACGATCAAGGGCTCGACTCGCACCGAAGTTCGTGCACACATCGTCTTCGACGGCATCAACCAGGCCGACGGCACTCAGTGCACGGTCAACGTCTGGGAGGCGGTGCTGTCTGCCGATTCCGCCTTCGACTTCCTGGCCGACGACTTCGGCAACGTATCGCTGACCGGCAACCTCAAGACACCTACGGGCAAGGACGCACCGTACATCGTCGAAGTGCAAGACCCCGTGCAGTAAGCGCCTCCCTCCGTGGCGGGGCCACTGCCCGCAGCCCAACCCGCCACTGCTTTCGAGCGCTGGCGGGTTTTGTTTTTCCGAGGATCTGACATGGCCACAAGCAGCCGCGATGCGAAACTGACCCTGAGCATAGAGTCTCTCGGGCAGGAGAACATCAGCAAACTGGAAAAGGAGCTGCGCCGCCTTGCCGATACGGGCGATGCCAGCGCGGCAGAGTTCGGGCAACTGGCGGATGAGATCAGCCGCCTGGGCGACCAGAATGCAGCGCTCCAGGGCGTGAAGGCCCTGGCAGACCAGACTGCAGCGCTGCAAGCTCGCCAGGAGGGCGCGGGCCAAACAGCGCAGGAACTGGCCCAGCGCCTGGAGACCTTGCGCGCAGCCACCGACGAGGCGCGAGCAGCACAAGACACGGCCCGGCAAGGCCTGCTTGAAGGGGAGAAGACCTACACAGAGGCCGGCAACGCGCTGCGCGCGCTGAAAGCTGAATACGACAACGCCGGCAAGCAAACGGCCGAGTACCGCAGCCGCCTGCAAGCCTTGGTGGCGGCGCAGAACCAAGCCAACCTGGCGCTTGTGACCCTGCGGGATGAGAACCGGCGCGCCAGCGAGGCAGTCACCCAGGCGGCGGCCGATCAGCGAAAGGCCGAAGGCGCCTACAAGGCTGCTGAACGGCAGGTGGCTGCAACGGCCGCAGCTGTTGAAAAGCAGGGCGCCGCCATGCGCGAGGCGGGCGCGGCTGCCGACGCCCTGGGCGTGGACGTGACGGATCTCGCCGGCTCAGAAGCGGCCCTGCAGACGACCTTCACGCGCGCCACAAAGACCGCGCAAGATCGCAAAGCCTCTATCGAGGGTATGGCCGAAGCCGACAGGCTTGCCGCGATCGAGGCGAAAGGACTGGCTGAACTCTACGCGCGCGGAGAAGCAGCCCTGCAAGCCGAAGTGGTCGCGCAACGCGAAGCTGCAAAGGCAGCGCGGGACTATGCGGCGGCCAAGGCTCAAGCGACAGCCGATGCCGAGGCGTGGCAGCGAGAGGCAGATGCCGTCGTCTCGTTGCGCATCGCCCAGGAGCAAGCCACCAAGAGGACGCAAGAGCAGGTCGCGGCGCTGCGAGAACTCGAGGCGCAGAACGCATTCGCGAAACAGGCGGCCGAGGCGCAGAAAATGGTCCAGGCCGCCGAGTACGTGCGTTTCTGGGAACGGGCCCTTGATGAGGCAGACCGGACGCAGCAGGATCTGGCGGCCAGCACGCAGCGCGTGAACGACGCGTTCAAGCAAATCAACGTGCGGCCGATCGAGGACATACAGCGAGAGATCGCCAGCACCAATGCGGCCATGGCCACCCTGGCTGCATCAGGCAAAATGACGGGCAGCTCCCTGGCCGTGGCCATGCAGCAGGCCGAGACGAAGGTGCAGAGCCTTGAGCGCGAGTTGCGCCAGGTGTCCGGAACCATGACCACGGCCGACAAGGCCGCCGGCCTGCTGAAGAACAGCATGGGCCAGATCACCGCAGGCAATCTGATTGCAGACGCCATTGGGTACTTGGTCAACAAGGTCAAGGAGATGGGGGCGGCAGCCATAACGGCCATTATCCAATTGGATCAGATGCGCCGTGGGTTAAATGCGATCTATAAAGATACTGGCACTACAGCATCCCAAATTATTTTCTTGAACAAGACAGCTCGTGACGCAGGCGTTGCAGTCGGGAGTTTGGGCGGGGAGTTCGTGCGTTTTTCGGCGTCTATGCAAAGCGCTAATATTCCGTTAGCGCAATCTAACGCATTGTTCGCAGCGGTTACTAAAGCCGCGGCCACATTGGGTCTTGATGCAGAGGCAACAGCGGGATCTTTAAACGCCCTGGGACAAATGGCGAGTAAAGGTGTCGTCTCAATGGAAGAGTTGCGACAACAACTCGGAGATCGCTTGCCGGGCGCCCTGGGTCTCGTTGCGAAGGGAATGGGACTCACGCAAGCCCAACTCATCGCTTTGGTTGAATCAGGAAAGCTGGCAACACGCGATTTTGTAGAGCCATTCACGCAGGCATTGAAAGGACTGCACGGGGAAAGCACAGGGATCATCCCCGCATGGAATGACCTCAAGAACATGCTAACCGCCTTAGCCCAAAGCTTGGGGGATGCGGGAGGAACGAACATACTGACAGCTGCTATCCGGACGCTTAGTCTTGTCCTTGGGCTGGCCAGCGTGGCTGTAGGCGGGCTCGTTGAAGTTTTCGGGGCGCTGTACCGCTCAGGGGGTGTACTTGCAGCAGCGGTCATTACATGGACTAACCCATGGACCGCACTGAAAGATATATGGTCTTCCGCTGATGATCGAGTTAAAGGCCTCGTGCAGTCTATGGCGAAGGCCGTCAGTGGCGGTGACTCGTTGGGGGATAGCGCAGCCAACGTAGCCGCAAAAATGGCGGCGGTGCAGTCTGCTGCTGAAGGTGCTACGGAGTCATTGAAATTACAAGCATTGACTGCGAGCCTCAATGCCGATGCCACGTTGAACCTAAGCGCCAAGCTTATTCAGTATCAAGTGGCCAGCCAAGCAGCCGTAAAAGCTCAAGAGAAACGCATCGATGACGCTGCCAAAATTGCTAAAGCGGTCAAAGATGAAGGAGATGCAGTTATACGCATTACCGAACTCATGGGGAGTGAGATTGAGACGACGCGTATTACAGCAGAAATGAAAGAGAAATATTCGCAAGCCATTGCAGTTGAGGCAAGAGAACGGGCTGAAGCCGTCAAAATATTGGAGCAGGAGATTGCAGTAATTGAACAGAACGCCAAAGCTCGCAACTTGGATGCGCAGGCAATTAAAGATCAAACCGATAAGCTCAAAGAGAAACTTAACACAGGCCGGGCAGAAGCTGAGCAAGCTAAGCAGTCCGCAGAAGTCGCTCGTGTGGAGGCGCTGCAGCGCCGCTTGACAACGGAGACTCTAGGGGATCAGTCCGTCAAGCTTGAAGCACTGAGGGCAGCGCAAGAAGCAGCCAATAAAGAGTACGCCCTGGCTTTAGTGTTAAAAGCGCGAGGCATGGCGACAGAGAAGAATGTCGCTGATGCGTTTGAAAAGCAGGCTATCGCAATTTACAAGGTGCGTGACGCAGAGAAAGATCGCAATGCCAATGCCGAGCTGGGTATATCGGCAATACGCACTGGTTATCAACTATCTCTCGCCCAATATGACCTCGATAAAGCGAAGCTGAATTTGGCGATCGATAAGGCAAGATCAGATGGAGATGAATATAAACTTAAGAAACTACTCATCGAGCAGAAAGAACTTGAGATAAAAATCACCAGGACGACAATGGATGCAGTCATCGCGGAAACCAAGGCGAAGATTGCAATGCTTCAGATTAAGAAAGAGGAAATTGGTCTGGATGATCCCTTGCGAGCGCAGAAAATTGCAGCTATCGATCTAAGTATCCAAGCGGCCGAAGCCGATATCCTTCGTGCTAAAGCGGCAGGTGAGGCAGTTACTGCGTTGGAGCGGGAGCTTAAGACGCTGAAAGAAGGAACTGGCTTGCGAAAAGGGCTGATAGGCGATTTGAGAGACGAGGCGCGGGCAAGAAGCGGAGTTGTTTTGGCCAGTAAAGATCATGCCGACGCCCTGGACAAGCTGGCCATGAAGTACATGCAATCCGCTGATTACAGCGAGCGGCAAATTTCGCTTCTGGAACGGGAGGCGGCTGCCGCCGAGAAAGCAGCCGAGGCCTATCGCAAGAAGTGGAACATCGACAAAGACGGCTTCACCCTGGATAGCAACGGACAGCGGATGCAGCAGTCGGCGCCTACCGAGCGATATGTCTATGACACAGCAAAAAGCCAAGGGTTGTCGGAAGCCGAAGCAGTCGCCTTGGTCGACCAATTCATGCGCAATGGCAACCCCACAGGTATGGACTCCGGAACGCTTGGCGGGAGTAAAGACTGGTTTACCAACGTCAACGACGCAATCAACCAGCGGGTCTTGGAGAACGCAAGAACCCGGGTGCGCAACGGGAGTAGTGGGGAGGGGACCGCGTCGCCGGCGGGCAGCAACAAGACTGTGACTATCAACCTTGGAGGTCGGCAGCGGCAAGTCAACGTATCCAGTGCTGCGGACGTGGACACGCTGACGGCCATCTTCCGCGAACTCGAAGCATCTGGAGGAACGGCATCGTGATCACCCTTTCTGACGGCATGAACACCCTGAACCTCAACCCGGACCTACGCTGGTCCGACGAGGACAACTGGCATCCGGTCCAGCAGAGCGTGCAACGGACCATCACCGGCGCCCTCGACATTCAAGCAGCAGCAATGGACAAGGGACGGCCCATCACCCTCGAGCCCGAGGATGACAGCAGTGCGTGGATGTCATCAGGCATCGTTGTGCAATTGCGAAATTGGGCCGCAGTGCCGGGGCAGCAGCTCATTCTTACACTGCGAAACGAAACACGGAACGTGGTCTTTAGGCATCAGGATGGCGGCCTCGAAGCGCGTCCTGTAGTGCACTACCGCGATCGCACTCCAACGGATTGGTATCTGTGTGTGGTCCGTCTGATGGAGATTTAGCAATGGCGATCAAAGACGGCGATATAGGCCTGTACGCGTCCAAGGTGATGGACGACGTGCCAGAAGGAGGCGGTGGCCCAACAGGCAACCTTATCCCCTGGGGCAAGAGCAACGGCATTTTCAGCGACATCACCGAAGTGGACCGCGCTGGCGGCGACGTGAGCATCCGCCAACTGTTCGCCGCTGTGCGTACGCCGGATACCGAGCCGCTCATGGATGCCAACGTCATCCTGTCGGCCATGCCGAACGACCCCAATGTCAGTGTGACGCTGGCGTCTTGCGGCTTCTTCGCGCGGCGCACGGACATCGCGGCGGCCATTGCGGCGTACCTGATCCCGGGCACGGAGTGGAGCGGCTTCCTGCTCGAGAACCATGTGCAGGGCCAGGCCTCGATCAAGATTTTTCACCGTCCGGGCACGCCGGGCCCGGCCATCGGGCGCACCCTTGCGCTGGTGCTCAATGAGGGCCTGCCGACCCAGGTGCAGCAGTACGTGCGCGTGCTCCGCGTCGAGACCGAGACACAGACCTTCACGTACTCGTCGAGCGGCGGCTACATCGACTACCAAGCCAGCGTCTCCAGTTGCGAGATCACGCCCCGCCTGGCTGCGGCATTCCCCGGCTCCCCGCCCAATCGTGGGTTCGCTGGCGACTCCAGCAAGACCAAGATCCGCGACACCACTGTGGCCGACGCCGCCACCTACTACGGTGCCCAGCCGTTGACGGCCGTCGTGGGTCTGGGCGAGAGCGTGCTGCGCGTGGACAGCATCTACACCCAACTGGTGCCCAGCTCGCGCACCGAGACGGCCTCGCTGGACCAGCGCCCGGCCGGCGTGCGTCAGCTCACCCTCGCCACGGCGCCGCGCGAGATCCGCGTGGCCGCATCCCCGCACACGCGGCGCATCAAGGTGGGCCAGGAGAATCGGGGCTTTGCATGGGTCAACATCCTGCGCCCGTTCCCTGCACCCAACAGCCTGGCCATCTCGTTCGCGGTGATGGGTGTCTGGTATGTGGCCGCCGACAACGGCGTGGGCGAGATCTCCGGCGGCGGCGCGGTGGGCACGGTCAACTATGCCAATGGCTCAGTGTCCGTCACGCTCCCGGCCCTCCCGGACGTGGGCAGCTCGATCATTTTCCAGTGGGGCGAGGCCTCTGCCTTCGTGAATCGGTCGGGTGCCACGGGCTGGCGCGCGCCCGAGCACACGCTGCGTCTGGACCACCAGGGCATCAAGCCCGGCACCCTGGTCATCAAGTGGACCTCGGGCGGTGTGCTGCGCACGGCCACGGGCAATGCCGCCGGGCAGCTGCAGGGCGATGCCACGGGCGAGGTCAACCATGCCTCGGGCGCGCTGCGCTTGCGCCCCAAATTCATGATCGACGCAGGCGGACAGTTCGCCATCGACTACGAGTACGCCGCCATCGTCGAGAAAAGCGTGTCCGTCACCCCTGATGCCGGCGGCTTTGCCACCATCACCCTGGACACCGTGCCCGCCGCTGGCTCGGTGTCCGTGGGCTGGATCACGGTGCGCAATCTCTCGGCCAGCTCGGGCGCCAGTTCCAGTGGCACGGCCGCGACCAAAGAATCCAGCGGCACGGTCAGCTACATGCCCCTGCCCGGCGGCGTGAACCCGCCGGCCACCACCACGCGCGTGCCCCTGAGCGGCGGCGATATCTACGTGCCCTACATGGCACAAGCTGGCACGCGGGTACTCACGGGGGAGACCGTCTATATCGCTGTCACGGCTGCTTATGGCTCCGATGGCTATTACTACCCCGTGCCCGATGTGGCGGGCGTCACCTGGTCGGAGTCGGAGATCACCGCCGGCGCCAAGGATATCAACGGCACCCGGTACAAGCGCTGGGGCAACGGGAGCGCAGCATGAGCGATGCAGCAGCAGTCATCACCGTGCGCACTGAGACCAGTGCCAGCACATCGTCCAGCCACAGCAAGACCAGCTACCAGACAAGCAAGACGCAGGACACTGTGCGCCACCAGCTCACCGATGACGGCCAGGGGTCGTTCGGGCCGGACGGCACCATCAACTACGCGGGCAAGACGCTCAACGTGCGCCTGCTGCGGCTTGACAGCCGGACCGAGGGCTACAACAGCGACTACGAGGACGCCAAGACCTTCGAGACCACGTCGATGTCGGGAGGTGGCAGCGACCCGGGCTCCAACAACTCCAGCGCTAAGGGCGGCGCGCGCAGCGACACCAGCGTCAGCGAGGAGCTGCTGGCGGCCAGCACCGTCACGGTGAGCTATGTCGAGGGCTTTGCCGGCGCCCAGCAGCACACAATGAGCTACACGCCCGAACCGATGACGCTGGACCTGTGCCCCTACACCAGCGACTACATCGTGCCGGGCAGCGTGCGTTTTCGCTGGATGGGCCATGTCTACGAGGACTACGACGGCGTGCTGGTGCGCGACCGCACGGCCTCGGCGGCGGGGACTGTGGCCGGCGCGCTGGACTACTCCAGCGGCGTGGCGCGCATCTACGACTACGTGGTCGACGGCCAGCCCACCGACCTTGCGGTCGAGAGCCTGTGGACTGTGCGGCAAAACTGGACCACTGCAAGCATATTCATGCGGACGGCTGCAGCGCCTGTCAAGCCTTCGGGGTTCGTGCTCAACCTGTCCGACGCCACAGGCGAGCAGATCACGGCCTCGGCCGGTGTGGACGGCGTGATCTCGGGCACCCACCTGCGCGGACGCATCGACTACCAGAGCGGGGTCGTGGAGCTGCAGTTCGGCGACTACGTGCTGGACTCCTCGCTGACTGCGGCCCAGAAGGCCGAGTGGTGGTATTCGGCCGACGATGTGGGGGCCGTGCAGCCGGACCGGATCTGGCGCCCCTGGCCCGTGGACCCGACCACACTGCGCTACAACAGCGTCAGCTATTTCTATTTGCCGCTGGACGCGGACATCATCGGCCTGGACCCCGTGCGGCTGCCCCAGGATGGCCGCGTGCCCATCTACCGGGTCGGCAGCTATGTCGTTGTCAGTCACAGCGCGTCGGTGGGTCCGGCCCAGCTCAGTGCAGGCCAGACCATCAACTGCGGTCGCACGCGTCTGTCGCGGGTCTACCTGATCGGCGCCGATGGCCAGCTCATCCAGGAGGGCTGGACGCCCAACCTCGACGCCGGCACCGTGGCGATCCAGGACACCACGGGTTGGGCCCAGCCGGTGCGCGTGGAGCACCGCATCGAAGAGATGGCCCGCGTGTCGGACGTACAGATCAGCGGCATGCTGACCCTGACCAAGGCGCTGAGCCACGAATTCCCCGCAGGCTCCATCGTCAGCTCGGCCCTGATCACCGCGGCGCCCGGTCTGCGCGCCCGTGTCAGCCACCTATTCGACCAGAACACATGGGGCAACAGGTGGCAGGACACCGTCGACGGTCAGGAGGCCTTGGCCAGCTACAACGACACCATCTCGCCCATCGTGGTCACGAATACGGGTGCAGTGACAGAGCGCTGGATGCTGCGCATCCTGGGCAACAGCTCGACCTTCGAGTGCATCGGCCAGTACGTGGGCAACCTGGGTGTGGGCTCCCTCAACGCGGACTACGCGCCCATCAACCCCAACACCAATGCCCCGTATTTCGTACTGCCGGCTCTGGGCTGGGGCATGGGCTGGGCCGCCGGCAACGTGCTGCGCATCAACACAGTGGGCGCCATGCAACCGCTGGCCGCTATCCGCGCGGTACAGCCCAGCGAGGCCGCGGGCACCGACTACCACTTCGAGCTGCTCACGCGCGGCGACATCGACCGCCCGCCGTCCAACCCCTGAGAGATGAACCATGATCTACACGTTTGATTCCACACAGTCCGGAGCGCCGGTGCTCAGCGGTACCGCTGGCGCGCTGGCTGCGCTACTCAAGACCTGCCTGGTCGATGGCTTTGGCGCGGGCACGGTCTCGTCTCTCGTCGTCACAAGCGGTGCGGCAAAGCTCACCTACCCGGGCACGCATCCATTCAAGGTGGGCTCTGTGGCGCGCATTGCGGGGGCCACGCCTGCAGGCCTCAATGGTGACCAGTTGGTGACCGAGACCACGGGCAACACGGCATCTTTCACCGCGCCGAACGTGGCGGATGGGCCGGCCTCCGGCACGATCACCAGCCGGGCGGCGCCGGCCGGCTGGCAGGAGCTGTTCCCCGGCCTGTCCAACGTGCTGCTGCTCAAGCCCACGGCGGTCGAGGCGTCCGGGTGCGTTCTGCGCCTGGACGACACGTCCGCGACTGTGGCCCGGGTGGTGGGCTTTGAGACCGCCACATCCAACACCACGGGCGTGGGCGCATTCCCGACCGAGGCGCAGTATGCCGGGGGCATGTACTGGCCCAAGAGTGATGCAACCGGCGGTGCTGCACGTGCCTGGCGCCTGGTGGCCGACGCGCAGGCGCTGCACTTGTGGTTGGCGCCACAGGCGGCGAACCAGCAGCACGGCGTGCTGTTTTCCTTCGGTGATCTCGTTGCAGACAAGAGTGGTGACGCCTATGCCTGCCTGCTGACTGGTGGAGGTGCCGGGGCAACCACTACGACCAGCGCAGTGCCTGGCTGCCTGGGCTACGCGCATGCGACATCCGCCAGTGCGGACTGTTACGTGCCCCGGGCAACCACGGGGTTAGGCAGTGCTCAGCTCGCCAAGAAAGTGGCAGCCTATAACACCGCAGCGGGCTATGCCGGCACCACGGCTTACAACGGCAACGCGCTGCCCTATCCCAATCCGGCAGACAACAGCCTTCGCTTGGCGCCCGTCGATGTCCTTGTCGGCACCAGCGGCATGCGGGGACGCATCGCGGGCGTGCATCACTCGCCCCAGATCCTGGGTGATGCCTTCTCCACCGGCGACATGGTTGTCGGCACAGGGGTCTACGCTGACCGCCGCATGCTGGTGTTGCGCGTTGGGGCCCCCGGCGCGGCGTTGGGCAATGCGGGCGCCGCATTTATCGACATCACCGGCCCCTGGAGGCTCTGATGGCCACCGCGCGGTACTGGCGAGCGATCGCCATCTCCACCTACGCCGCAGCCCACCTGGAGCTGAGCGCCTGGCACCTATACGGCGCGGCCGACCAGCGTGTGGACTCCGCTGCGGCCCTGACATGCACCGTTCCCACGCTGGCCGGAGATGTCTCCAGTCTGCAGGACGCGGACGTCGGCACGTCTGTCGTGTTCGACGCACGCTCGCCAGGGTTCGCTCTTGTCTGGGACTTTGGTTCGGGCTCGCCTGGTTCTGTGCAATCCGTGCGTTTCGGATCGGCAGACACCCAGGGCTCGTTTCTGTCGGAGTTCACGCTCCAGTATTCCGAGGACGGCATTTCCTGGACCTGGCTATCGACGACGGGGCGCCACCCATGGCCCGGTCCTCGCGCCATGGGAGAGGTCACACAGGTCGTTTCGGGCGACGAGCATTTCGACAAGGTGTCGCTGTTGCTGCAAGTGGATGGCGAAAACGGCTCACTGGATTTTCGGGATAAATCCGTACCCGAAAAACCTTTAACTGTTTCGGGGGATCTTGTCGTCAGCAATGCCGTCACATTTTCGGGTCTGAATTCGATTAGATATGGCGGTGTCGGCGGGTCTGTTGTATTAAATAAAGCGGAAGACTTTGATTTTGCCGATCTAGACTTTACGATCGAGCTTTGGGCTCAAGTCGAGAATTACCGGAATAATACGTTACTAGGAAACACGGGTGAAAGCAACGCCAATGGATTCCTGCTGCAGTTTACAGATGTCGGATTTTTGCGCTTCTACGTATCTAGCAATAATTCAATGGCTCTTGACGTAATAGGGAATGCGTATTACGGGCTGTTCGCAAAGACCCACGTTGCGGTGTCTCGATCCGGCGGCAGGGTTAGGTTGTTTCTGGGTGGTGTGAAGTGCGCGGACGTACCATTTTCGGGGGCGATTCCCACTGCCTCGGGAGATTTGAATATTGGGGGGAATTTAAATTTCTCTGGCTGGCGTTTCGTGAATGGAAATTTGGGCGAAGTTCGGATAACAAAAGGGGTGGCGCGATATACCGATTCATTCACGCCACCTACAGATCCGCTGCCCACCGGCTCAGGAGGCGGCAACTTTGATCCGACCCCACTGATTACTCGTCGGCGAACCCTGCAGTATTTCGTTGTTCAATCGTCTACAGGGGAATCATCGGTCGAAACCATCCCGGCAAATGGCACTTTCCCATTCATGGATGCAGAGTTTGGCGGCAGCGGTCGAATCTTTGGCACGACAAAAATAAAAGGCACTGTGAGTAACAGCCCCGCCAAATCCCGCGTCGTGCTGTTACGTCAGCGCGACAGACTGCTTGTGAGGCAGACATGGTCGGACCCCGATACAGGTGCATGGGCGTTTGAGGGATTGGATATGCGTCAGCAGTACATAGCCCTTGCCGAAGATGCCGGAGGCAACTTCCAGGCAGTGGCAGCGCAGCGATTGGAGGCAGTATGACGGCGGGCGTATGGGAGATCGCTCCCGCCACGGCGTTGGCCCAACTGCAGGCCACGGCTGCGCGCTCGGACGTGGGCACGGGCAACGCCCGCGTGCGCATCTACCTTGATATGCCGGCCGACTTCCTTGGCAGCCGAGGGGTGCAGCAGGCCGAGGTCGTGCTAGCCAGGCCCAGCGCCACGGTGGTCAACGGCACCCTGGTGCTGCACGTCCGCGATGCGGCCGGCGCAATGGTGATGGCCACGGGCATCCCACGCTGGGCGGACTGGCATGCAGCCGATGGCGCGCTGCTGGCTGGCGGCGAGGTATCGGACGCCGACCACGCTGGCCCCTGGCGCATCGCTGGCGGCGAGACACCCGAGGGTGAGACCAGCCCTATGTTGTATGCCGGTGGACTGGTTCTGCTGGGCGAGACCAGCCTGAGCTGACCTATGGCACAGATCGACCTCGTCTTCGGCCCGCAGCTCAACGGGCCCGGTTCGCCCGTCGAACTGGTGTTCGGCGACGATGGCGGCCAGCAGCAGGTCGTGGAGCTGCGCGCCGCCGGCCGCATCACGGGTTTGCGGGGCCGCGTTGTCGTGCACACCGTGGCGCTGGCCTCGGCCAGGGGCACGATCACCGGGCTGCGGGGCGCTGTGCCGGTCAAGTCCGACATCAACGTAGCGCGGCCCCTCGCCGCGCGCACGCCCACGACATACGAGGAGGCCGTGCCTGCCAAGGCCTCGACACGCAGCGTGTACGAGCAGGCCGGCCGGGCTGGTGGCGCAGTGCGTGAGCGTGGCGGCCAGGGCGTGCCGGCACGGGCCAGCACGCAGCAGCACTGGCAGGAGTCGCTGCGCATGCGTGCCGCGTTGCAGGCCCGCATGCAGGAGGGCCAGCGGCGAGGGCGCGGCACGGCCCAGGCATGGCAGGAATCCATCCGCCGGCGGACGGCAGCAGCCACGCTCATGCAGGACGCGCAGCGGCGTGGGCGAAGCACGGCCCAGGCTTGGCAGGAGTCCATCCGCCTGCGTGGCCGCGCCGGCCTGGCCTTTGGCGCAGCACTCGCACGGGGCGCGGCCGTGGCGTCATCCCTGACCGATGGCTTGGCAGTGCGCCAACCCTGGCGCGCCCGATACGAGGAGGCCATGCGCCCCGGGCCGGGCCGCACGCATGCCGTGGTCCCGCCGGTCGAGCCGCCGTGCTACGTGCCGGGCCTGCCCACGCACCTGGTGTTCAGAGACCCGTGGTCCGCGTCTGCGGATCTTCTGTTTGTGTGCTGCAAGGACGGTCCCGGGCCAGAGCCTGGTGAGACGGTCGTTGTACCGGTAAAGGAGGTCTACTTGACAATCAACAGCGCATTTCTCATTCGCTTGGACAGCGGGCGAATCATCCCTGCAGCGAGTTTGAGCATGTCTTTGGACGTGGACTCCTGGACGTGGCAGTTTTCAGCTTCTGTCCCTGGACAAGCCCTGACGGATGTCCAGCCAAATAGCGACGGTGATCCAGTCGTCGTACAGGCGACCATCAACGGCACGCCCTTCAATTTTGTTCTGGAACGCATTGCGCGAGACCGCACGTTTGGGTCTTCCCAACTGCGGGTTTCCGGCCGTGGGCTGAGTGCGGAACTGGATGCACCGTATGCCCCTGAAATGTCGTTCGGCAACGAGTTTCCTCGTACAGCTCAGCAGCTCGTGGAAGACATCTTGACCCTGAATGGCGTGCCCATCGGATGGTCTGTTGCTGCCTGGAATTTGACAGACTGGCTCGTGCCCGCAGGAGTGTTCAACCACAGTGGTTCCTACATATCGGCGGTCAACGCCGTGGTTGGCGCCGCCGGCGCATACGTCCAGCCTCACAACACAGACCGGTCGCTGCTCATGCACCTGCGATATCCCGCGCCCGCCTGGGCGTGGGATTCTGTTACCCCGAACTTCGAGTTGCCTGCGGCTGTGACCTCGCAGGAGAGCTTCGAGTGGACGGAGAAACCTCGCTACAACCGGGCATTCGTCATTGGTCAGGAGCACGGAGTGCATGGCCGATACACACGATCGGGCACGGCAGGAGATCTACCTGCGCCGACCGTGGTGGACCCGCTGATCACCCACGCAGACGCGGTGCGCCAACGAGGCCGCGCGATCCTTTCTGCCACGGGCCGCATTGCAACTGTGGCGCTGCGGCTGCCTGTACTCGACGAGACTGGAATCATCAAGCCCGGCAACTTCGTGCGGTATGTCGAAGGTGGCAACACCCATATCGGCTTGTCGCGCGGCGTGTCGGTCGACGTGTCCATGCCGACGATCTATCAAACCCTGACCCTGGAGACACACGTTGAACCTGTTTAAGCGTTTTGAGCGCCTGCTGCCGCGCGCGCCGCGGCGGGTCGGCACGGTCCTGGCTGTCGACGGCACGACTGTCCGGGTTGAAGAAGTGGGCGGAAACATCACTCAAGTCGTGGGCGAAGCCACGGTAGGCCAGCAGGTCTACATCCGCAACTCGGCGATCGAAGGGCCGGCGCCGAACTTACCCCTGGAGGACGTTGAAGAATGAAACTCACACCTGAAATCGTCTCGGCATGCACGGGCGCCACGCTGTTGCGCGCGACCCAATGGACCTCTGCAATCACCGAAGCCTGCGCGCGTTATGGCATCGACTCGCCAGCTCGCGCAGCAGCTTTCCTGGCCCAGGTGGGGCACGAATCTGGCCGCCTGGTCTATGTGCGCGAGATCTGGGGTCCTACTGCGGCACAGCTGCGGTACGAGGGCCGCCGTGACCTGGGGAACATCGAGCCCGGCGACGGCAAGCGGTACATGGGCCGAGGGCTCATCCAGGTCACCGGTCGGGACAACTACAAGGCGGCGACTCGGGCCTTGCGTGCCGTCGAGCCTCGAGCACCAGACTTCGAGCACGACCCCGCGGCGCTTGAACAGCCTGCATGGGCAGCCTTGTCCGCAGCCTGGTTCTGGCACAGCCGAGGCTTGAACACCCTTGCCGACCGCGGCGATTTCTTGGGCATCACCAAGAAGATCAACGGCGGCACGAACGGCTTGGATGACCGCTTAGCGTTGTGGGCGGCTGCCAAGAAGGTGCTGGTGTGATTGCCGCCCTCGCTCGGTATTGGCACTGGGTGGTGATTGGCCTGCTGGTGCTGCTCGCCCAGCAACTGCACCTGCGCAACCTGGGCCTGCAACGCAACCTGGCCGACGCAGGCCGGCAGGCGGCGGAGCTGACCGCCTCACGGGAGTCGGCTGCACGGGCCCACGAGACCCAACTGGCAAAACGTGAACAGCAGCACGCTGCTGATCAACAAACGAAGGAAGAGAATTATGCGAAAGACAAAGAGTCTCTGGGCCGCCAGCTTGTTGCTGAACAGCGCACTGCTGGCCGGCTGCGCGACCAACTTGCCTACGCAACTGCCCGTGGTCGCTCGGGAGATCCAACTGACGCCGTTGCCTGCCAGCGTACGTTCGATCGGCTTGAAGCCCTCGGCGGACTGGCAGGCGAGGGTGTCGAACTACTTGTCGAGGGTCGAGGACTTCTCCAGCAGCGGGACCTCGACGTGCAACGCCTGCTCGACCAAGTGACCTTGGACCGGCAGGCGTGCGAGGGAGAGGTTCAGGCCTCCGAGTGATAGATCGGGAGAGAGTACCTCCCCGCGGCGTGCAGCAGGTGGTCGTTTTGTCCGACGAGAATCAGGGCGTCTGCGGCCAGCACCAGGCGCCAGTGGTTCTGCAGCTCTCCCGCGTTGTCGCCGACCAAGGGGCAAACCGGAATGGTTTCGACAGGCAGGGCAGTCACCGGCGGCCTCCGCGTCCCGTTGGTGATAAACGCGGTCGGGTCGATGCCAGAGAACAGCGACGCATCGGTCAGGTGTGCCTCCGTGACGGGGCCGTAGAGGATGGTCTTCACGATGCAGGTCCTTTCTGCTGCGCCTGGGCGCGCTCATCTTCATCGAGCAGGCATGCACCGTCGATGGCCTCTGCCACGGCGGCCTCCAGCGTTTCGCACCTGCCGTCATCACCCCACCAGCCGTCGTAGCAGCGCCCGCCGCTCGGTGCCGCGACGATGATGTACCAGCGGTCGGAATCCTCCTCGCGCTCGACTTGGAAGTAGTGGCCATCCTTGGCGTAGCCGGCGATACCGCGCTCGCTGCGCTCCACTTCGGCCAGCACCTGGGCGACCTTATTTTGCAGTGCTGTCTGCATGTCAGCTCTCCTTGTGCGCCTGGGCGCGCTGCTTTCGTTCCCATGCCTTGATTTCGCCGGCCGTCATGAACGAGTAGCTGTCGCAGCCGCAGGTCGGGCACGCGATGCAGGTGCAGCTCACGCCGCCGATGGTGCCGGGCACCTTGTTCAGGTCGGTCTCGTAGCCGCGCCAGCTGCAGCGCGTGCGACCGCAGCGGATTGGCGCTGTGCCGAAAGGTGGGTGCTCTTTCATGTGCTCTCCTTGTGCCCAGTGGGGCGCGCGATTACGAGGTGCACTCGCATGGCAGTGCCTCCTGTAGTACGTTGATGCGGATGATCTTGTTTGCATGAGCCCAGAACCGTTGGTGCGGGATGTGCTCAGTTGCCGGGATGCCGTTCGCCTGCATTGCGGCAAACTTCGCGGCCATGTCCTCCAGGTAGACCGGTTTGTCGCCGTCCCAGTGGATCGCGTGGCCTATCTCGTCCTCGGCCCATTGGGCTTTGAGCCAGATGTCAGGGCGCGTGCAGTAGACGATGTACCAGTGCTGCCAGCCGGCCTTGAGGCAGCCGATGCAGTTGCCGTGCTTGAAGACGCCGTATGTGCACGGGCGCGGGATGCCCAGGGCCTCCGTGCTGTCGTGCTTACGGTCGTTCCAGAGGCGCGGATAGTCGGTCTTCCAGCCCAGGGCGCCCATGATCCCGGTGCGCCGCTGGATGCGCCCGGGTTCCGTGGCGTCGAAGCCGTAGTAGATGACGCTCTCGCCCTGGGATGCATTGACCGCCAACCACTCCATGAACGGCTCGGTCTTGAGCCGTGCGGTGCACAGCTCTGAACCACTGCCGACCTTGAACGCCTGGGCCTCCACGCACACGTCGAACTGGTCCTGCCTGGCGTTGCGCCGGCTGGCGAAGGTCAATGGCACGCCCAGGTGCTCGGCCACGTCGCGCTTGAAGCGCTTGATGTCGGCATGCTCGACGCTGAAGTGCATGTCGTGGTTGAGCAGCACCAGGTTGCGCGTGCCGAAGCGGTGGGCCACGTCGAGCGCGACCAAGGCCGAGCTGTGCCCACCCGAGTAGCAGACGATGTGCTGCATCACGCCCCCTTGGCTGCTGCCTGGGCTGCGGCCTCGGCGGCAGGTTTGGAGCGCCAGTAGCGTGGTGCCCCATCTTTCCTGACCATGGTTTCCGTGCAGCGGAAAAAGCGGCTGTTGTGGCGCACCAGCATCCAGATCTCTTTGCCGCGCATGTAGTGCACCTCTGCCCTCCATGGGCCTGTCGAAAGGGTCGTGCTCATGCTGCACCGCCTTCCTTGGCCTGGGCTGCGGATCGGGGCCGCGAGATCCCGGCATGCTCAAGACCCTTCCGGTGGTTGGGATGCGCCTTGCAGCGCGCGCAGTTGTAGGGGTCGGTGCAGACGTCCAGCGGTTCAGGCGGCCAGGCGCATGGAGCATTGCCACGGCGCGACCCCTTTGCCGCGCCACACTCTGCGCAAATCTCGCCTCCATAGCTTGCGTTTTCGCGCCAGTCGTGGGCCTTGGCATCCACTGCAGGCGCAGCAGGTGCTGCCCCGATGGCAGCCAGCAGGCCCTGGCGGCATGCCTTGCGCACAGTGTTGGTGTGCAAGGCCACGGGACGGCCGAAGCGGTCTGCTTTTTCGACAGTGCGGCGCTGCGCGGTCAGGTATGCATCGACCATCGCATCGGTGATCGTGCCCACGGGCGCAGCAGGTGCCTGGGGCGCAGCAGGTGCCTGGGGCGCAGCAGGTGCCTGGGGCGCAGCAGGTGCCTGGGGCGCAGCAGGTGCCTGGGGCGCAGCAGGTGCCTGGGGCGCTGCTGCCAGCGGACCATGGATCAGCTCCCACAGCGTGCGGCGCTTGCGTTCCTCGTCGGCAAACTGCTCTGCCGTCATGGCTTCGCGCTGGCCTTCTTGCTCATGGTGCCGTTGGGCCGCGTCAATGACGTAGCGCTCTGGCACGCCAACGCCGAAGCGGCAGCTACCAACGAGCGCGGGCTTCGTCAGCAGGGCTGCAGGCGCTTCCAGGGCGGGCGCTGCCTGGGCGGTGGGCGCGGCAGCCATAGAGTGGAATGCAAAGGCGCCATCAAGGAACGCTCCCGCAAACTTGCGTGCCATGTTCTGGCACTCGACCTCTCGGCCGACATAGAGCTGCTGCGCGCCGTGTCCTGCAACGACCGCGTGGCTCCAAAGCATGCTTGCGTGAGATGGCACGACTTTGTAACGCGCGAGCGCCATGGCATCCATTTGCTCATGCGGGTACTCGCCCTGGGGCGCCACAGCTGCAGGAGCTGCCCCGGGGATATTGTTCGAGGTCGTGTTCATGCCTGCACTCCCAACACCTTGCGGATGTCGGAGACCAGCCACTGCAGGCGGCCGGCGACGCGGCGCGGCGCGATGGGACCGCTGTTTTTGCAGGCCCAGATCCGCAGCGTCTGGGGCGAACGGTCCAGGTAGTGGGCTGCCGTGGCCGTGTCCACAGTAGGCACGGCCAGGGTTTCGAGGGCAGGCGGCTGTTGGCCGAAGCGGTTCATGCGATATCTCCGATCAATGGGACGACCCGATGCCGTCCACATGTCGGAATGTTATCGCATTTGCCTAAATTGCGATACGTTGATTTCGCAAAATGCTAAACAACCTGCAGCCGCTGGCCTATCTTCGGTGCAACGAACGGCACGCCAGCTTGGGCAAGAACCCAGGCCTCGATCTTCTCGTGGTGCATGCGCAGCAGGTCCAGAGGGCGCACCGTGTAGTGCTTCTCCGCCGTGGCGCTGGGCTTGTGCCCCATGATCTGGGCCACGACACCAGCAGGCATCTCCAGCCACTCGGTCAGGCTCTTGAACGAGCGCCTCAGTCCGTGCAGGGTGACGGCCGGCACCCCCGCAACATGGCAGGCCTTGTCGTGCGCATGATTGGGGCTGTAGAGGCACGACCCGTCCGCACTGGTGAAGACCCACTCACTGCGCCGCGACAGGCCGTCGATCAGCGATCGAACATAGGGCGTCAGCGGGATGATGCGGTCACCCTCCACTTTGTCCCGGATGCTCAGACCTGCCCAAGCCCAGTCAATGTCCGCCCACCGGATAGTCCGAACTTCACCCGGGCGCGCGCCTGTCAGCAGCAGCACCTGCAGGTACGCCGACATGGCCGGGTTGTTCATGGTGAGCACTGCGCGGAACCAGGGGGCGAGCTGCTCGCGCAGCAGCGCATCGCTCTTGGTTCGCGCCTTCCCTAAGGTCTCGCGCACACGCTTTGTCTTCACGACCGCAGCGCCACGGGGTGCGAGGCCGGCATAGGCTGGCTGGTCTTCGCACCAGTTGATAAATGCGCTGATCATCCGCGCACCGAGGCGCCCTTGGGTCGGGCCTGTCTTGGCTTGCTCGGCGGCCCAGGCCTCGATCGTTGCGGGGGTCAGGTCTGTCAAAGGTAGCGCCATCAACGGATAGAGGATGCCCGGTACTGTCTCGCCTCGCCCCCTGGTTCCCCGGGTCGCTTTCTTGCCGCCCGGCCTCGCCAGCTTCTCGTGGTCTGCATAGTGCCGCTCGCCCCATTGGCTTTTTCGGTCTGCGAGATACGCTGACCACGCTTCTTGCACAGTGGCGTCGTGCGTCGGTTCGGGCGGGGCGGCCGGCGTGTTCAGGCTCTCGCCTGCGTCCAGGGTGCCGTGAGCGCGCCGTGCCGCTGCACGGGCCTCGTCGACAGTTAGCACGCGCACATCGCCCAGGGTCTTGCGCACGGTCTTCTGCCCCACCTTGCGCTCGAAGACGAAAGACTTGGCCCCGTGGGCGGACACGCGCACGCGCAGGCCGGGGACCAGGGCGTCGCGCAGGAATGCCTGGTCTTTGCCTTCTGGGCACACGAGGCGCTCGATCACGCTGGGGGTGATGTTGATGGGTGTGGACAAGTCCACCGGTTGATTTTTGGAGGGGCGAGCCATGCCGAGAGTCTACCCGCCGTAGCCGTGCCGTAGCCGGGTGCATCAATTTTTCAGCATTTATCGGAATTCGGTTTTGTGGAAGTTGTGTTGTATGTTGTTGATTTACATGGAAAATTCAACAATCAGAAATACTGCTGAATGCTGTTTTTGCGGACTTTTAATCCGTTGGTCGCGAGTTCGAATCTCGCAGGACCCACCAACAAACACGCGGAAGCCGCGCTATCGTAAAGGTAGCGCGGCTTTTGTTTTATTCCTACTTTGGGAATAGAGGTCAGCCCAGGGACTGCCGTTTGGAGACCTTCGAGCGGTCGTAGACGCGGGTCGTGGTGGCCGAGCTGGCGTGAAGCTCGGGCAGGGCGCCCATGTGGACCGCGCACGCTCGGGCGCCATCGCCGCGCTCAAGCGCATGAAGGGGCTGAAGGTGGTTGCAGCGGGGAAAGGGTGATGTATATGCGTACCTACAACGCAGGCGCAATTAAACCGCCTTCCTCCCATCGGCAACGTCCCCAGGCGGTGAGCCTGGCAAGACATGGAAGCGATGGGGGAACGCGCCCAAAGAAAAAGCCCGCTAGGTTCGCCAGCGGGCTTTGTCATTTGGGTCAGGTGCAGAAATTAAGCGTTGCGATTGCGCCTTGAGATTGCCAAACCGGCCCCGCCTAACAGAGCTGATAGAACGAGCAAGCCGAGGGCAGACATTGACGGCACCGGTGTTGCTGCGGTCGCTGGAGGTGTGACGGCTGCCCAAGTCCATGCCGCGCCGCTCGCATTCGAGGCACCGATATCCCCAGGGCCCAAAACGCACGAGTCAGCTGCTCCCGCAGGGGTCGTTCCAACCCCTGTGCAGTTGAGAGTATTCGTTGCGAAGACACTGTTTCCAATCTGAATAAGGGCCACCTTGTCGCCAACTGCATGTGGCGACGTTCCCGTCTGCCAGAGTTCGAGTAAGAGGGCGGAACTTGTAATAGAGCCGGTAGCAGATGTTGAGACGATTGCTTGGAAGATCCTCACGTTGGGGTCGGTGCTCGCAAACGTGTTGATCCCATCGTTGAAGCTGAATGATGTGATTTGCGCTGCGATGTTTGCGTTCGAAAGGTTGGCTGCAAGTGGCGCCGAAGTAGTGAACGAGCCAGAGGGGGTCATGGCCAGGGTGTAGTTCTGGCACGGACCACCGCTACACACGGTGAAGTCCGTTTTTGCAGTGTAGGGTCCAGTGGTTGCCGCGCTGTAGGTAGCTGCGTGAACGGCCCCGATGGCTGCGAGGCACATAGCAGCTGCCGCTGCGGACTTCTTGAGTGCTGACTTCATGGCGCCCTAGGAATGTTAAGAATTGTTGCGGACGCCGGATTCTGATAGCTGGAATCTTCGACTATCGATGAATTTTATTAATAGTCATTTATGTGCAACTGGGTGTTTGTGCTATTGAGTTTTCGTTTGTTATGTGCTAATTGATTGCTCGTGCAAAAGCACTCGAAATGTAGATTCCAAGGGCGTCGGTGAGCAAGAGATGGAAACACAGTCAAAAGAAATAGCCCGATAGGTTCGCCAGCGGACTTTTTATCTGTGCCAAGTGGTCGGGCCGCTCGCCAGCCTTAGAAAACTTTGCCTCCTGACATCATCTTCAGGCGCAGGGTTATCCATCTTGAAGGTGGACATGCACTGACTGCAGGTTACTTCCTTCTTTTGGAGAAGGTCGATCAGCGATAGTCTGATGATGCGATTGCAAATCGGGCATGGGAATCCCGGGACTTCCGACATACCTTTTTCCATGCTCCGGCCTCCTGACGATGGTGGTTGATGAGCATCCATCGTAAGCTAAAAGGGCGTTTTCCTCCCTCGAACCTTAGGCGGCCCACAGTCGAACTCATCAAACTAGATTCAAGCGCCGATTGCTCACGTAGTCGGGGCTTTTTCGTTTGCGCCCGAACCAACCGGGACGCGCGCTGTGGGAAGGGTGCGCACGAGATCTCCTCCGTGGGCTGCTACGATGCTCGTTGCGAGGCGAACGGCATATCCCCCAGCGGCATTGCGCCGTAAGTCCGATGGAAGAATGGATTTGGCGGAGTGCCCGAGTACTCGAAGGGTGACGACTAGATGCAAAAGGATCGGCGTGGCGCCTAGAGCCAATTCGAAGGTCTTCCTGGGTTCGAATCCCAGCCCCGTACTGTTTGGATACTGGTGTTTTGCCGAGTCGATTGGTGAGCAGGATTCCTAGAATCCTCCGGTGCCAACGTCGGCATTTGGAGGGTGTATGAGTTCTCTGGTTCGTTTTATTCTCGATGGCTCGGCGTCTAACGTAGAGGGTGATCAACTGCTTTTGGAGTTGAGGATCAGTCACATTCCTGCGAAGGGTGACCTGATTGCTTTGCCGGTGAAGCATGAGTCATTCAACCGAAATTACCTGGTGAGAATGGTGAGGTTTGTTGTTATCGGCGAAGAGTTTGAAATCACTGTCGAACCAGCCTAAGAAAGAGTTTGCCAAGCAAAGGCCGCCCAAGATGGCGGCCTTTGCTTTTCCGCCGCCACCAGGCGCACCCGGCAAAGCATGCATTGCGCATGGGGTGCAAGGCCTGCGTGGCGGCAACTTCCATCCCCTCAAGGAGGCCCACATGCCCCAGACGGAAGAAGCCAAAGGCCTCGTCTACCGCCATATCGAAGATGACGTGGAGCGAATCATCCCGACGCAGGCCAAGGCTCAGGCGCACGAGAAGGTAGAGATCCATCCACGATGGCGTCAGACGCCTGATCTTCGTGAATGGCCATCCCATTGGCCAGTTGCTGAAGCTCGAACCCCGGGCGTTGTGCAACTGGCCGGCGTCGTGGATCTCAGCTTCGTGGCTGCTGAGACCGTGGAACGCAAGGTGAGCCGCGATGAGTTCAACGCCCTCAAGTCCGAGGGCGTGGCGATCCACTGAGTGGCCATGGCTCAGCGACCACGCATCAGCCACTGCCGCTGCGGATTCAGACGGCCGACTCCCGCAAGCTTCAAACAGGTCCACGCCCGGCATAGTGCGGCCATCAAATGGCACTCTGTGGGCCCTGCCAATATGATGTGTTCTTTTGAGGAGGCTCGAAGGATGAAGATTGTTGCGGCTCTGGTAGTAGCGCTGGGAGCTTCCAGCGCATTTTCTGCAGATGATCCAAATACCGCGGTGGCTGCTGGCATCGTTCGCATGTCTGCCTCCATGAACGAGATGGCACTGGCATGCAAGCACATGCCCAGCCAGAAGGTAGATGAGGCGAAAGCAAAGCAGAAGTCGGCGACGCTATCTGATCTGAAGGTCTCCGAGGCTGACTACGAGAAGCTCTACAGCGCTGCAGCCAGTGACTTCAAGAAGAAGTGGTCTTCGATGTCTGCGCAGCAACAGCAGCAGTCCTGCGATCAGATGAAGAAGATGCCCACGAAGCCCTAGTGGCCAAGGCCTTTATCGCTGTTCACCGCCACCTTCGGGTGGCGTTTCCATTTGGGGCCTTCCATGTCCAAGTTGCAAACTTTGAAGAGCACGCTCCCTGTGTTTGACAACCTCAACTCCCCGGGTGGCGACATCTTCGAGGGCATGGCCATCTACACCTGCTGCGCGAGCACAAGGCAAAGGTGATCATCCGCGTGCTGGGCGTGGCCGCCTCGGTGGCTTCGGTGATTGCCATGGCCGGCGACGAGATCCTGATGGGCGATGGATCGTTTCTGATGATCCACAACGCCTGGCCGTGGCCGTCGGAAACCGCCACGACATGACGGACACAGCCGCCGTGCTGGCGCCGTTCGATGCCGCGATGGCTGCGCTGTATGCCCACCGCTCCGGGATCGCCGAGGCCGAGGCCGCGATGCTGATGGATCGCGAAACCTGGATCGGTGCGCAACAGGCTGTCGATGACAGCTTCGCCACGGGCCTGCTGCCCAGCTCGGAGATCACCCGTCGAGCCGCCTCGCAGAGATGACAGTGCCGTCCCAAGCCTGCCACGTTCGGCAGGATGAGCAAGGAACAGAAGCAAGCCCCCCAGTGGGAGCGCATTGAGCTGGACTACAGGGCTGGCCCCCACAACGCGCCCGTAGGACTCTCGCCACCGGAATCTTGCTCAGGGACCGACAGCCCGCAGCCCGCTGGCGGGGCACCATGCAAGCTCTGAAGAAACAGGAGCAATGAATGGCGATATCAGAAAAGATCCAGGACCTGCGCAAGTGGGATGACTCTCGCAAGGGATTTACGGGAGAGCACTGGCTGGTGCTCGGTGCTGGCCTATTGGCTCTGCGTCACGCCCGGCGGACGGAAAGTGGCATGGGCCGTGTCGTAAGTGGTGCGCTGGGCACGGCACTGATAGCGCGGGCGGTAACGGGCCGCGATGGGGTGCTGGGAACGGCAGAGCGCTTGACTGCAAAGCCCACGCTGGCCGAGCGCCTGCAGATCGCCGCACGCCGCCTGTAGACACGCAGACGAAGAAAAGGCCCGCAGTTGCGGGCCTTGTTTTTTGGGTCAGGGCTGCATCAACGCTGGCGGCGCATGCCTCAGTGCTGGCGCCGCGTCCTGGCTACGCCGACCAAGGCCAGCAGGCCCGACAGCAGCAGCAAGCTCCATTCGCCAAGCGCGGGGATGGCCTGGGCTGACGCGATTGGGGGCGCGAAGGTGATCAGAACGGACCCGTCCGCACCATTCGAATTTCCTGCGCCGCCCATGCCGGCTCCGCTGGTGGCTGCTGCGAATGTGATTCCGGCGCCGTAGCTGCTGCCTCCACCGCCAGCGCCGCCTATGTCGCCAGCGTTGCCTGCGTTCCCGCCGCCGCCGCCGCCACCCCCGTAGCCGCCGCCGCCGCCACCGGCGTTGTAGCCCCCGGCTCCCCCGCCGCCTGCTCCGCCACCGCCCAAACCGGGACCCATGCTGCCGGCGCTGGCGCCACTGGCTCCTGGTCCTGCAGGACCCACGCCGCTGCCGCTGCCGCCTCCGTCATTGCCTGTGGCCGTGCTGCCGTCCCTGCTGCCGGTGCTGCCCCCAGCGCCTCCCGTGCCGTCGGTGCCGACGCCACCGGCCCCGCCCGTACCAACCACCGTGCCGCCCGCGCCACCAGGGTGTGCCGCGTTGCCCATCGTTCCATTGCTGCCGTTGCCACCTCCGACGCCCACTCCCGCATTGCCACCGGAAACTCCAGCGGTGTCGTTGCGGCCGGCGCCGCCTCCGCCGCCCGCCACGGCTAGAACGGTGAGGGCGGATGTGTCGATGATGCTGCTGCTTCCACCGCCCCCTGCGCCCACAGGCCCTCCTGTGGCACCTCCGCCTCCGACGCTGATCAGCAGGTTGTTGGCAGGAGTCACCGCCAAGCTGCCTGTGCCAACGGCAGCGTTTCCTCCTGTGACCATGGATGAGCTGAAAACGCCCCCGCCGCCACCGCCGATGAGGGTGACGGTCATGGTCGTGATGCCTGCAGGTACGGTGCAAACCTGGGGTCCGCCAGCGGCGGTGTACACCGTTCCACTGACGCAGGGCGCTGCCCAGGCCGCAGGGGCCAGGCACGCAGCGCAAGCTGCCAGAACACGCGCATTCAATATGCCCTTGCGCACTTCAGGCCAAGGCCTAATCCATCTTTGTTGATTCGGTGTCGTTGCTCGCATTTTTCCTCATCCCTTGGTGAATATATTTTGCGAGCGCGATGCTATGTGATGGCCTGAATATTGTCTATTGAGGAATTACTTGATTTCGGGTTGTAGGAGTCGTTTTGATGTTGTTTATATATTGATATAAATCAATCAATAGAAAATTCAAATTTATTGATTTTGGGATTATTGAATTTTATCTTTTGGATTTATTTTCCCGGATGAATGCCAATAAACCATCATGGCATTGATTGGTGGCGATTAGCTCTGCTATTTTTGGTTTTCAATGGAAAAGGCCTCGAGTTAATGCGAGGCCTTTTCCTATGCAAAGCACAACGCAAAGTCAACATTGAGGCAGCAGTGCGCGAGCCCATGGCCTGCGCCTGAAGTTGACTCTCACAATCCAAGAAACTCAAAAGGTGCCGATTCCTGAAAATTCCGCGTGGCATCGCCCGAGAATGTGTGGTCCTGATCCGGTCCCAGGTCGAGCTTGAGCACCTTGCCTGTTTGCTTGCTGAAGTCCAGTGCCTTGAGGTCCACCCAGAAGGTGTTCGGTGTCAGCGCCGACTCGAAGAAATAGAGCTTGCGCTGGTGGTCGAACACGGTTCTCCAGCGGGTAGACGAAATGTTGGGCTCTTCGGGAGTGTTCAGGCCATATGGCACCGAGGCATTGCGGATCACGCTGAAGACGCTGGCAAGCGCCTTGTTGGGGTCCGGGCTTTTGGGGATGGCGTTGACGTAGAACGATGCGCGGGCAAAGCGGTCGGCGGCCCGGTTGGTGCCGGGCAGCATGGTGGTTCCGCCCACTTGCTTCCAATAGGCGTTCAGGGCCAGTTGCTGATCAAAGGTCGGCGAGTTGGTCATGACCTGGTATTCACGGCCGTGGTGTATCACCTGCCGGCCGTTGATGTATTCGACGATCGCGCTGTCGCCGCTGGCGTCGGACATCGAGAGGTGCAGCGTTGTCAGGCGGTTCTCTCCGGGCACGTTGTCCGAGACGATGGTGAAGGGCTCTTTCTCCAAAGCCGCGACGGCTTCCTTCACGGTGGCGAAGTTGTCCAGCACATATTGCGCCCAGGCCGCAATGGTCAGGCCGGGTTTGCTGCCTGCGCCGAAAGCGGGGTATTGGGATTCCACGAGCCATAGCAGGTTGGCATTCAGGCCGGCCTCATTGACTCCATCGGTGGTGGACACGTCATAGCCTGAGGTGACAACGCTGCCGTACCTGGAAGTCCAGCGCAGGGAATTGGGGCCGGCCTTGCCGCTGCGCTCCATGCCGCGCGGCAGTACCCAGAGATTGCTGACGATGTCGCTTTTCCAATCCATGGAGCGTGCCGTCACGACCTGGCCATTCGCACCCAAATAGACAAGGCGGGTACAGGCCCAGGCGCTGGAAAGGGCTGCAATCCCGGCAAATCCCACCAGCAATGCGCCCACGACGGGACGAATCTGCAATGTGCTTTTCTTCACGGGCAATTCCTTTGTAAGCAAATGGACTGGCGCAGTGTAGGCGGCAGGCATTGGCATCCAGAGTCGGATAAAGCCGCATTGAAGACGGCCAAGTAGATGGCCGATGGTTTTATGGGCGTGGTGAAGGCAGCGGCACGCCCGCTGGCAGCACGGTCAGATGGCGTGGCTGAGCATGGGGCTGGCCAGCATTGCCACGGCAAAGGAAATGGCGCAGATCGCGGACCACAGAAAGACGAGGAAGAGGTGTCGCATCAGAAGGTTCTCGGCAGTTCGGTGGCGAATGCGGCCCGCAATGCGCGCAAGCCCCGCGCGTACAGGCGCCCCAGGGGCGAGCGTGGCTCCATGCGCAGCAGCAAAGGCTGGTTGCCGCGCACGGGAAAGGCTTCCAGCAGGCTGCGGTGGTAGCGGGCATCCGGGTCCGGGTTGAAGCTTTCTGTCGGAACGACTCGACTCATCTTGTATCTCCGTCACATGATTTGGAGAGGTTTCTGGGTATGTGCTCTCCTATGGGCTCTATTTCAATTGGTTGCGCGGTGTTTCTGTGCGGGCCAAGGCTGAGGTCGCATGTAGGCCGCGCCTGTACGCCGTGTATGTGTTTTGCGGACGCGCTGTGCGCTGCGTCCTCAGGCTTTGCGGAGGGGCCGGGACTGGCCTGCAAACCTCTTGGCGGCGGCTTGCCGTGCCTAGAATTCCTTGTCCCCATTTCATTTATTTGCCAGGAGTTCCATGTCGTCCCTTGTTCCTCCGCTTCAGATCCGGCCTGTCACACAGGCGGACCACCACCAATGGCTTCCTCTCTGGCAGGGCTACAACGCCTTTTATGGGCGCGCTGGCGAGACGGCGCTGCCCGAAGGCATCACACAGGCCACCTGGGAGCGCTTCCTCAATCCGCTGGAGCCGGTGTTTGCGCTCGTGGCGGAGAGCGAGGGTGAGCTGGTCGGCCTGGCGCACTACCTGTTTCATCGCAGCACCACGCGGCTGGAGCCGGTGTGCTATCTGCAGGATCTGTTTGCCGATGCGCGGCGGCGCAAGCAGGGCATTGGCAAGTCGCTCATCCGTGCGGTCTATGCGCAGGCCGCGCAGGCGGGAGCGCGCCGCGTGTATTGGCAGACGCAGTCCTCCAACGAGGCGGGCCGCGCGCTGTATGACCAGGTGGCCGAGCACCGGGGCTTCATCGTCTACGGGCACGAAGTGCAGGGCTGAGGCTGACGCTTTGTTGTCGGGTAGGCGGCCTGGATACGAAACCTGTTGAAACAGTGGGCGTGCGCTGCCGCTGCAAGGCCTGCGGGCAGCCCGGCAACCCTAGAATCACGCGTTGTCCTATCGCTGCTAGCGCTGCACCCCATGTCCAATCTCATCGTCCACGGCGGCACGCCTTTGCGCGGCCGCGTCGTTCCCTCCGCCAACAAGAATGCCGTGCTGCCGATTCTGTGCGCCACGCTGCTGACCGATCAGCCGCTGCGGCTGCATGGCGTGCCGGACATCACGGATGTGCGCAAGATCCTCGACATCTTTCGCACGCTGGGCAGCGAGGTGCAACTGGACGAGGCCACGCGCACGCTGCAGCTGCACCACCGCGACACGCGCTTCGACGCGTCCTCGCACCGCCTGCCCGAGGAAATGCGCTCTTCCATCATGCTGGTGCCGCCGCTGCTGGCGCGCTTTGGCGTGGCACGGCTGGAGGACAACGTCAAGGGCTGCACGCTGGGCGTGCGCGAGATCGATCCGCACGTGGACATCTTTCGCTCCTTTGGCGGAGAGGTGGAGCGCGCCAGCGGCTCCCTGCTGATCCACAGTGCCGCGCCGCTCAAGGCCGTGCGCCACTGGCTGGACTATGCATCGGTCACGGCCACGGAGAACTTCGTGCTGTGCGCCGTGGCTGCGCAGGGCGAGTCCATGCTGACCAATGCAGCCTGCGAGCCGCATGTGCAGGAGTTCTGCCGCTTCATGGTGATGATGGGTGCAGATATTGACGGCATCGGCACCTCGCGGCTGACGGTGCGCGGCGGTGCGCCGCTGGGCGGCGGCGATTTCACCTTCGAGGAAGACTTCCACGAGATCACCACCTTTCTCGCGCTGGGTGCGATCACGGGCGGCGATGTGGAGGTGCGCAACAGCACGCCGGACAACTTTCCGCTGATCGACCGCACCTTCGCCAAGTTTGGCGTGCAGGTGGAGCACAAGAACGGCTGGTCGCGCGCGCTGCGCTCGGGGCCGCTGAAGGTGCAGACGCCTTTCACCAGCAATGTGCTCACCAAGGTGGAAGCCGCTCCCTGGCCGTACTTTCCGGTGGATCTGCTGCCGATCTTCATTGCGCTGGGTGTGCATGCGCAGGGCAATGCGCTGTTCTGGAACAAGATCTACGACGGCGCGCTGGGCTGGACGGGCGAGCTATCCAAGTTCGGCGCCCATGTGTTTTCTTCGGACCCGCATCGCGTGGTCACCTTTGGCGGCAATCCGCTGACGCCGGCCGTGGTGGAGAGCCCCTACATCATCCGCGTGGCGATTGCGCTGTTCATGGTCGCCAGCAGCATCGAGGGTCGATCGGAGATCCGCAACGCCACGCCGATTCGCCGTGCGCATCCGCACTTTGTCGAGAACCTGCGCAGCCTGGGCGCGCGGGTGGAGTGGACCAACGAGGAGTGAGGTCAGGCGGCGATGCGCAGGCCGCTATGCCTGCGGCGCCGCATCCGAGAATCTCTTGGCCGCCCTGAGCAGGTAGCTCACGGCATAGAGGATGGGGTCGTCCATCTCGTCGTCGTTCACGCGGTCAATGATTTCCAGCAGGCCTTGAAGGTCGGCCGACATCTGCGGCAGCACGCTGCTGGCCAGCGCCTCGACCGGCTGCTCTGCAGCGGCACGGTCTGCCTTGAGGTGGTAGCTGCGCAGCAGGTCGTGGACACCGACCACCATGGCGCGGTTGGATCTTTCCACATGCATTTCCAGCACGCTCAGCGCCGCGCTGATGTGGCATAGCGCATCGGTCGCCAGGCTCTCCGGATCGGGCGCTCTGGCGAGGGCCTGCGCAAGGCGCGCGCAGGCGTGCATGTCTGTGTCCGGCATGGTTCTGTTATTGCGCAATAGGTCTGGGATTCAGTGCTCGTACGCACGAGCATCGGCACGGGCATAGGCATGGGTGCTGGCTTGCCCAGGCCTCGGTCGGGTCGATTCAAATGTTATGCCAACTTGGAATCATGTCAACTAGGCATGAATCTGAATTTGCATCTGGCAGGTACCATCGCCCAATGCAACGAAAACCCTTTCCCAGCGAAACCCAGGAGCGCTTCATCGTCCGTTTCCCGGATGGAATGCGCGATCGCATCTCGGAAGTGGCAAAGGCAGGCCACCGTTCCATGAATGCTGAAATCGTTGCCCGCATACGGCGCAGCTTCGAATTGGATGAAGCCGGCGACATGGCCCAGACCGGCCCGGACCTGGATGTGGCGGAGTTGAAAAAGGAAATCGCGCGCCTGTGCCGCTTGCTGCAAGAACACAAGGACGCCGCTGCAGGCCTGTTCGAGGCGCACAAGGAGGCCGTGGTGGCCGAAGCCCTCAAGCGCCTGCGCTCCGAAGCGGGTGAGGCCGCGTCTTTGCCCAAGGCCACGGGGGACAGCGTGCAGGCCCGCCGCACCAGCAAGAAGACCTGAGGCTGTAGGCCTCAGACCACGCGTATCGTTGCAGCGCGCTGTCGCGCGCCCCGGTTTGCCACGCGTATCGTTGCGTTGGGTGTTAAACAACCTATCCCTTTTTGAAGGCTCTTGCAGCAAAGGACGCAACTATGAACACGGATCAGATCAAGGGCACGCTCAAGGATGCCGCAGGCAAGGTGCAGCAAAAGGCTGGCGAGTTGATCGACAGCCCCGAGCAACAGGCCAAGGGCATTGCCAAGCAGGTCGAAGGCACGGCCCAGAAGAAGCTGGGTGATGTGAAGGAAGTCTTGAAGGACGCGAAAAAATAAGGCATTCACCCTGCCTTTGCGAACAAGCCCGCCACACCCTGGCGGGCTTTTTCTTTTCCACGGATTTCGATGAATGGGCGTGCGAAGAAGGCGCTGCGCGCTTCCTGTTTCAGACGGCCTGCGGCACCCTGCGGCCAGGGTCCGTGGCCACATGCACGCGGTCGCGGCCCGCCTGCTTGGCGGCATACAGCAGGCCGTCGGCGCGCGTCAGCGCATCGGTCAAGGCGGTGTTGGCGGCCACGGGTGCGATGCCGAAGCTGATGGTCACCCGCTGGCCGGCCGCCAGCACATAGCCGTCCGCGCTGAGCTGGGCGCGTATGCGCTGGGCCACGCGCTCGGCCTCCTGGGGCGTGGTGCGCATCAGCAGGAGCACGAATTCCTCGCCGCCAAAGCGGCATACCAGATCGTCGTTGCGCACGTGTTGCTGCAGGGTCTGGGCCACGGCCTGCAATACACGGTCTCCGCAGTCATGCCCCCAGCTGTCATTGATGCGCTTGAAGTGGTCTATGTCGCCTATCAGCACGGAGATCGGGGCCATGTGCGGATCGGCCAGGCGCAGCTCGGCAGCCTCCTGGAAGGCGCGGCGGTTGAGCAGGTTGGTCAGCGAGTCGTGGTTGCGCTCCTCGCGCAGCGCGGTGAAGACATCGCGCACCGTGCACGCCAGCAGCATGAGGGTGAACAGCAGCGCAAACGACAGCGTGCTGACCAGGGTCACCAGCCAGTAGGTGGAGCGTGCAATCTCGTTGAGATCGGTGCTGCCCAGGGCCAGCACCAGCAGCGGCCGGGCAGCGGTGTAGCCGGCAAACACCACGTAGGACCAGTAGAGCATTCTCTCCAGCCAGTCCTGCGGCGGCCGGCGCCGCAGCATGGCGGGCGCCGGCAGCATCTGCAGCAGGCCCAGGCCGGTGTTGAGCCAGTGCACGCGCACCCACAGATCGACCTGGACCCGGCTGTAGTAGTACAGCGCAGCCAGGACGACGGCGCCTATGAGCAGCCCCAGCAAGGGATGGGCCGAGACGCCATAGCGCCCCGCCATGCAGCGCGCGAAGCACCAGGTGCCGAACAGATACATGGCGCCCGTGAACACGGCCCAGTGGTGCAGTTCTTCCCGGGGTGCAAGGCTTTGCCAGGCCAGCGCCAGAGAAACCAGGGCGTATCCGCCCGCAATCCACAGCAGGTAGCGCTGGCGCCGCTGCACCAGCCAGCACACGGCCAGCGTGCAACTGAGCAGCAGAATGCTCAGCGGCGCAATCAATACATAGAGGCGATCGGTATCGAGTGACACATCCACAGCGTGTTATGCACTTGCAGGTGCGGGTGGCGACAGCTTCGCGATTGGGGCATTGAATGGTGCTGCATTCCGAAGCGCCGGTCCATTTTGCATCCGTTGCCACGGCGCTTGCGACCGCATGGGCGCATGTTCCGCGTTGTGCACGGCTGGCGATATCGGACCTACCCGTGCAGCGGCCTCAAGTCCCGGGCATTTGTGACGAAAGAGCAGGTCATCTTTTCCGGATTGGTGGCCTATGCCGATATGGCAGGGCGTTGCGCCGGAAAACGGTCGCCGCTGATGTGCGCGGCCTGTTGTTTCACCTTTCCTGTATTCGGTTTTTCCGACGAGAGTGCTACGAATGAAATTTGATCAATGGAGCGTGTCCGCCAAGCTTTGGGGCACGCTGGGCGGCTTGCTGGCGATGATGCTTGCGGTATCGCTTTGGGCACAGTTTGCGGCGGCTCGCGCCATGGACCACGGCATGCAGACGTTGTCCGAGTACGAGAGTCGCATCAGCCTGGCCATTCAATGGAAGGGCGCAACGGAGACCACGGGCGAGCGGGTTCTGGCCAGCAATGCCTCCACCGATGAGGAACTGACCCGCCTGCTCGACGGCCGGGTCAAGGAAGGCTCGGCACTGATCACCAAGCTGCAGGCCGAGATCGTCAAGGGCGCCAGCGAGGCCGACAAGGCGGCGCTGGAGCGCATTGCCACCATCCGCACCGAGGTGCTGGCACTGAACAAGCGGGCGCGCGAGATCAAGTTGACCGGCGATGCAGCGGCATTCCGCGAGTTCGTCCAGCAGCAGTACCTTGGCGCCATTGGCCGCTACGTGGACTCGCTGGAAGTCTTCGTGCAGCTGCAGCGCAGCCAGCGCGATGCAGCCCGCGAGCAGGCCCAGGCCGCCCGGCAGCAGGCCAGCGTGCTGGCCTGGATCGTCCAGGGCGTGGTCCTTCTGGCGGGCCTGGCGCTGGCCTTGGTGCTGACGCGGGCCATCACCCGCCCGCTGGAACGTGCCGTGCAGCTGACGGACGCCATCGCCCAGGGCGACCTCACGGTGTCGGCCGATGACAGTCGCAAGGACGAGTTCGGCCACCTGCTGCGCTCGGTCTCGGGCATGGCGGCGCGGCTGCGCGGGCTGGTGACGGAGGTGCGTGACAGCGTGCATTCCATCTCCACCGCATCCACCGAGATTGCCGCGGGCAACCACAACCTGTCTTCGCGCACCGAGCAGACGGCATCCAATCTGGAGGAAACGGCCGCCAGCATGGAGCAACTGACCGCCACCGTGGGCCAGGCTGCCGACACCGCGCGCCAGGCCAATCATCTGGCCGGCAGCGCCGCCCAGGCCGCCGAGCGCGGCGGCGCCGTGGTGGGCCATGTGGTGGCCAGCATGGATCGCATCGGCGACAGCGCGCGCCGCATCTCCGACATCATCGGTGTCATCGACTCCATTGCCTTCCAGACCAACATCCTGGCGCTGAACGCTGCCGTGGAAGCGGCCCGCGCTGGCGAGCAGGGCCGCGGCTTTGCCGTGGTGGCCGGTGAGGTGCGGGCCCTGGCCCATCGCAGCGCCGAGGCCGCCAAGGAGATCAAGGTGCTGATCAGCACCTCGGTCGATGCCGCGCAGGAAGGCTCGGCCCAGGTGGCACAGGCCGGACAGGTCATGGATGACATCGTGGGCAGCGTGCGCAAGGTCTCGGACATGATCGGCGAGATCACGGCATCTTCCACCGAGCAGCGCGACGGCATTGGCCAGGTCAACCAGGCAGTCAGCCAGCTGGACCAGATGACGCAGCAAAATGCGGCTCTCGTGGAGGAGTCCGCAGCGGCGGCCGCCGCCCTCAGCGACCAGGCGCAGCGCCTGTCGGGCATGGTGGCCGTGTTCAAGGTGGGCCATGCCGTGCCAGCCTTGCGTTGACCAGCACCAAGGCGCAATGACACACGCAGAAAAAAGGACCGCCCGAGGGCGGTCCTTGAAGAGAAAAGCCGGTGCCCTTGCGGGCCTGCCAGGGTAAGTCAGTGAGAGGGGAGGGAGGAGATAGTCTCCCTGGCCCGGCTGGAAAATGGTTCGTGGTGGCTGCGGATCGCTCCAGTGGCCGCCTGGACTTTGCCGCTGCGTGGTTGCATCCACATGGCTTGCGCTTGCTGCAAAGGCATGGCCAACATGATTTTGGAGAGCAGGGCTGTAGGACAGTTCCCTGTGTGATACCTGCTGTTTCCCTTGTTGTGATTGCTTGGGTACCGAAACATGCCGGCACCCGCCGGTTCACGCATCTGCACTACATTGAAGAATTTGTAACTTCTGAGCAATAGGGTTAACCCGTTGCTTCTGGCAGCAAAAAGCCCGCACTTGGCGGGCTCTGTCGCAGCTTGGTGGCTGCCAGGGGGCGGGCTGCGCCGGACCTCATATGGCGAAGGGAGTGCGGTCCTTGCCTTCGATCCAGCGGGGCTGCTTGCCGCGGCCGGTCCAGGTCGCGCCCGTGGCCGGGTCGCGGTACTTGGGGACGCCGACCACGCGGAAACCGCCACCAGCCTTGGCTTTGGACGAAGGAAAGACGTCAGCCTCGGTCAATCCGTATTGGTCGATGATGGTGCGCACCTGGGCAATGGCTCCGGACTTCTCGGTCTTGAGCACTTCGGCGATCTGGGCTTCGAGATGGGCTTTCTGCTGCAGCAGTGTCTTGTAGTCGGTAGTCATGTATATCAATGGATGTTGATCTGCCAATATAAAGGAATCTTAGGAGACTTTTGGCAAAGTGAGCCTACACTGCCGCGCAACACCCGGACGGCGACAGGCGTATTGCCTGGAGCCTGTCTGAGAACGGATTCCCATCTTGCCCGAGTCTAGGCGAGTCGGACGCTGATTTTTGTAGCGTATGGAAACCGGGCCATCGCGTCTGCCACAGCGGCGCAGGTGCTGGGGAACAGGGCTGTGTAGCAGGCGCCGGCCACTTTGATGATGCATCGCTTCATGTTTCTCTTCCCTTGAATGACAGATCTGCCTTCTTATCGGCATTTTTGTATCAAGGTGAAACACTTTCTTGCCCGGCTCCCTGCCGGCCCCCGATGGGAAGCCACTCTCGATCAATGGCAGTCCATGCAAGGGAAGAAAAGGCCGCGTGGTGCACCCCAAAAATATGAGGGAGGGAAAAACACAGGGTGCGCGGCGCAAACGGCAGGGTCCTGGAATCAAGGCTCTGGCGTTTGCGACAGAAAAATCCCGCAGCCAGGGCGGCAAGTGTCTGTGTTACAAATTGACACTATAGCACGCATCCTTCAAGCTTGTGACTGGTTCTTGCAAAAGGCTGACGACTGCAGCTTGGGCGGCGCTGCCAGCAATGCAGTGCCTGCAAGAAGGGGCTAGCCAGCGGGCTTCTTCGCACGCAAGAAGCAGGCAATTACAAGGGCAAGTACGCACTCTTCGAGCTCTGGCGGCCGATGCGTCTCGGATAGGCTCGGTGGGCATTCACAGCCCTCGTTTTGCCTTCACTACGCATCATGTTTCAAACACTTCGTGCCCGCCTGATCCTCATCTGCGTAGCAATCACCGTGGCCGCGCTGTTCGCGCTGTCCATGGCCACCTTCTGGACGGCGCGCAGCAGCACGCTGTCCGATATCGACGAAAACATCGGCCAGCTCACGCGGGCCCATGCATCCACACTGACCGACTGGGTTCAGGACAAGCAGCGCATCACCGGCTCATTGAAGAAGGCGGTGGACCAGCCGGACCCCGTTCCCTTCCTGCTGGCCGGCCAGCAGGCTGGCGGCTTCGATGACGCCTATTTCGTCCATGCCGACAAACGCGCCGTGTTCACCCATCCCATGCCGGAGAACTACGACGGAACCCAGCGCGACTGGTTCAAGCAGGCCGTGCGCGAAGGCCGGCCAGGCGTGACGCCGGCCTATGTCGATGCCAGCACCGGCGAGCTGACCATCAGCTTTGTCGATCCGGTCGGCAGCTCGGGCGCCATCACGGCTGTTGTCGGCACTGATGTGCGGTTGGCCGCCATGTCCAGGAAAGTGGCCGCCATCCGTCCCCAGGAAAAAAGCTTTGCCTTTCTGATTGATGGCGAAGGCCGCCTGCTGGCCTACGCCAAGCCCGAGCTGGCGCTCAAGCCCGCTTCCGCGATTGCCCCTGAACTCGATGCCGCGCTGATCAAGCGCCTGGCCGAGCAGGGCGGCCGCGCCGATCTGGTGCTCGATGGCGAGCCGCAGATGCTCTACGCAGCCAAGGTCGAGGGCACGCCCTGGACGCTGGCCGTGGTGATCGACCGCGCACAGGCCACGGATTCGGTGCGGGCGTTGCTGCAGGTGGCCGCCCTCATCACCGTGCTGTCCGTGCTGGGCGCGGCGGTGCTGCTGACCGTGGCGCTGCGCCGCATGCTCAACCGCCTGGCCGTGGCACGCGATGCGCTGCAGGACATCGCCTCGGGCGAAGGCGATCTGACCCGCCGCCTCACCTCTGCCGGCCGCGATGAGCTGGCGCAGATCGGCCAGTCCTTCAACCAGTTCGTGGACAAGATCGCCACGGTGCTGCTGCGCATTCGCGAGTCGTCGGAATCGGTGCGCATGGCGTCGGCAGAGATTGCGGGTGGCAACCAGGACCTGTCGTCACGCACCGAGCAGCAGGCCAGCTCGCTGGAGCAGACGGCAGCCGCCATGGAGCAGATCACGGCAACCGTGCAGCAGAACGCGGCCAATGCCCGCCAGGCCAGCGAGCTGGCCACCAGCGCCTCGCAGATCGCCACCCAGGGCGGAGAGGCCGTCGGCCAGGTGGTGCAGACCATGGGCGGCATCGAGGCCTCCGCACGCAAGATCGAAAGCATCATCGGCGTGATCGACTCCATTGCCTTCCAGACCAACATCCTCGCGCTGAACGCGGCGGTGGAAGCGGCGCGCGCCGGCGAGCAGGGTCGGGGCTTTGCCGTGGTCGCCAGCGAGGTGCGCACGCTGGCGCAACGCAGCGCCACGGCGGCCAGAGAGATCAAGGCGCTGATCGATGACTCCGTGGGCCAGATCGACACGGGCAGCCGCCTGGTGCGCAATGCGGGCACCACCATCGACCAGGCCGTGGACGGCGTGCGCAAGCTCAGCACGCTGGTGGCCGAGATCAGCAACGCCAGCCAGGAGCAAAGCCGTGGCATTGCCGAGGTGGGCAGCGCCATCGGCCAGATGGACCAGGTCACGCAGCAGAACGCTGCCCTGGTGGAGGAGGTCACGGCCGCAGCGCAATCGCTGCAGCAGCAGGCGGTGCAGCTGGCCCAGGCCGTGGCGGGCTTCAAGCTCGACGAAGGAAACGGCGCCTGCCGCCTGCGCTGAGCGCTGGCAAGACGCCGAGGCGGTGCCTGGTGTCAGGCCGCTTTGGCGCCCCCGGAATGCTCGCAGGCAAAGGCCGGTGAGTCGGCCTCGCCCGGCCGCTCGCCGGCCACGAAGTAGCGGTCGCGGCCGCTGGCCTTGGCCTGGTACAGCGCCGTATCGGCCATGCGCAGCAAGGCACTCAAACCCAGCGGTGGGTAGGCCATGTTCGTGCAGCCTATGCCAATGCTCAGAGTGGGGCAGATGGCTGCGCCATCGTTCATGTCGATGCGAATTTCGCGCGTGGCCTCGCACAGCCGCTGGGCCACGGCTCTGGCCGTGACGCAGTCGGCACCGGGCAGCAGCACCGCAAACTCCTCGCCGCCCAGGCGGCCTATGAGCTCATGCGGACGCAGCGCCTGCGACAGGCGGGCCGAGACTTCCTGCAGCACCCGGTCGCCGGCGGCATGGCCATGGCGGTCGTTGATGTGCTTGAAGTGGTCCAGGTCGAGCATCAGCATGGCGCCTGACTGGCGCTCGCGCTGCAGGCGCTCCAGCGTGCGCTGTGCGCGCTCCAGAAAGCTGGTGCGTGCCAGCAGTCCCGTCAGCGCATCGTGGTTCACTGCATGGCGCAGCTTGCTGAGCATGTCCTTGAAAGCCATGAGCGTGCAGGCTACGGCCAGCGGGCCGATCGACAGCATGGCCAGACCCAGGCGGAAGGAGAACGTCGTCTCCAGCTCGGTGCCGGGCGAGCTGAACAACACATGGGAAAACGTGGCCAGCTTGATGGCGCAGCTGACCAGGTTGAGCAGGGCGACCACGAACAGCCGATAGCGCATGGCGCACAGCAGCATGGCCGGCATGGTGAGCGACAGCGCGCCTGGTCCGCCCAGGTAGATGGCAATGGATTCGGAAATCGCCAGGGCAAGCAGCGGCAGCAAGGCCTGCGCCGTTTGTTTGAATGGCTGGCTGCGCCAGGACAGCGGCTCCAGCTTTGCCGGAAGGCTCAGCAGCACAGGCAGCAACAGGGTCATGTGCATCAACTCGCTGCTGAACCACATGGCCATCATGGGCTGCCAGGGCCAATGCATGAGATGGTGCATGCCTGCCGAGCCCAGCACGGCTCCGACCACGCTCACCAGCAGGCTGCACATCACCAGATGCAGCACCGAGGAAGGGGAGCGCATCTGCTGCACCCGCTGCGGCAGGCGCCGCATCATCACCCAGCCGCAGGCCACGGCGGCCAGGTCGGCAAAGGTCAGCCACAGGGTCTGGTCCAGCGGACTGCCAGAAAGCCATTCGGCCAGCGCCATGGCAATGGCGGCAGCCGTCCAGCCGTGTCTATGGCTGTAGGCAGGGCTGCGAAGCATCCAGCCCAGCAGCAGGGCGTTGGACAGCCACAGGGACGACAGATGCTCCGGAGAGCGAAGGCCCAGCGCCACGGCCGAGCACAGAAACAGCACCCCGCCCAGCACAAAGCTGTCCCGCCAGGGCGTTGCAACTTGTGGAAGGCTCCACGGATCTCCGGATGCGGCGCGATGTGACATATGTCTCCCCTGTGGAGACCGAATGGAGGCACCGGACTCTGCGCGCGTTCGTCGGGCATGGCGGCCATGCCTTTGTCATGGTGATGAACGAGCGGCCCGGCGGGCAGCGGGAACAGGAAATCCTCCTCGGGGCAGATAAAACAAGACGCGCGGGGTAACTTGAGTACACAAAATTTACGCCTGCGGGGCCAATCTAGCGGAAATGCATGTATTTGCAAGTACTGATCCATCTTGCATACAGCACGCTTTGAAAGCGTTTCGCAGGCGCCGGTAAGCCCGATCAGCACTGCCGCAAGTGGCAGCGGTGCGCCTGGAGCAGCTTTTGTGAAGGAAAGATGGGATGCATGCTAAGGATTCATGCGGTTCCGTAGTCAGGTCCCTGCGTGGTCCCTGCTTCCTGTCGCACCAAGAATTTGTAATTAGTTACTTTTGTTTCTGATGAATATCCCAAGAGCTGGTGGTGCCAGTTGTGGCGGCTGCTGGTCGGCGAGGGCTGGAGAGTCGCTCCTGCCGCCGCGGTACCAGGAAAAGTACGACTCCTGTCGATAAATCGACGATGAGCAACGCATAAAATCGCCGGATTGGTGGAGATCTCTGCCGAAATGTAAAACCACATCCGGGCAGCCTCCATGGGTGCTCGCCGTTGAAATCCAGGGAACCGCATGGAATACCGTCTTGATGAAACCGACCGCCAGCTGCTGCGTCTGCTGCAGACCAATGCACGGGCTTCCACCGCACATCTGGCTCGGCAGATGAATCTGGCGCGCACCACGGTGGTGGCGCGCATTGCCAGGCTGGAGCAAGAGGGCGTGATCGCCGGCTACGGCGTGCGCCTGGGCGCACGCGTGGAGCAGTCTGCCGTGCGGGCGTATTGCGGCATCCGCGTGCAGCCCAAGACGGCCACGTTGGTCATGCAGGCGCTCAACCGCTTCACCGAGGTCGAGGAGGTCTCTGCCGTCAGCGGCCAGTACGACTACATGGTGTTCGTGCGCTGCGAGAGCAATGAAAAGCTCGATGCGCTGCTGGACCGCATCGGCCTGATCGACGGCATTCAGCAGACCTATACCTCGGTGGTGCTCAGCCGCAAGATCGATCGGCGCACGACGGCGGCCCTGAGCCAGCCGGGCGAATCCGCTGCCTGACGGGCGCGCTGCAGCCCTTGCAACCACTGTCGGGTCTCTGACATCTGCTAGTGAAACTGCCGGGTAGGCAGTCCCTTGCGGCCCTCCTATGCTGTTGTGGGCCCCCGTACCAACAGGGGCCTTTCTTTGTGTACGCATAACACCAGGAGACAAAGCATGTACCCAGCGGTTCGCAGTGGATGGAAGCCCCTGTCATTGATTTGCCTGGCCGCCTTGGCGGCCTGCGGCGGTTCGGGCGGCGGCTCCAGCAGCAAGTACAGCGCGGAGATCCGCCGCACGGAAATGGGCATTCCGCACATCAAGGCCAAGGACTGGACGGGCCTGGGCTATGGCGCCGGCTATGCCCAGGCGCAGGACAACCTGTGCACCATGGCCGACTCCTTCCTGACGTACCGCGGGGAGCGCTCGCGCTACCTGGGCGGCGATGCCCAGGCCGTCTACGACAGCACCATCGACCGGCCGCGCAATCTCGACTCGGACTTCTTCTTCCGCCATGTCGTCTCCGATGACGCCGTGGCCGCCATGATCCAGGCCCAGCCGGACAAGCTCAAGCAACTGGTCGATGGCTTCGTGGCCGGCTACAACCGCGTGGTGCGCGAGACCCCGGCCGGGGCCAAGACCAATGCGGCCTGCGCGGGCCAGCCTTGGGTGCAGGCCATTACCGCGCAGGACATCTGGCGGCGCATGTACACGGCCAATCTGGCCGGCGGCTACAGCAACTTCGTGGCCCAGATCGCCAATGCCGTGCCGCCTGCAGCGGCTGCGGCAGCAACGGCCTCGGCCAGGCCGGCGAAGGCCCGGCCGGCCGCGACGCAGCTGGCCGCGCTCAAGCCGGGGCAGGTGGTGGCGCCATCATTGCAGGTGGGCGGCACCACGGGCATCGGCAGCAACATGTACGGCTTTGGCCAGCAGGCCACGGGCGGCGGCAGCAGCGTGCTGTTCGGCAATCCGCACTGGTACTGGAAGGGGCCGGACCGCTTCTATCAATCGCAGCTCACGATCCCCGGCGAGATCGATGTCAGTGGCGCCAGCTTTCTGGGCATCCCGATGGTGCTGATCGGCTTCAACAACGATGTGGCCTGGAGCCACACCGTGTCCACGGCGCGGCGCTTCGGCCTGTTCATGTACCAGCTGGCGCCCAATGACCCGACCCGCTATGTGCGCGACGGCAAGACCGAGGCCATGCAGGCCAGCAAGATCACCGTGAGCGTGCGCAATGCCTCCGGCGGGCAAGACCAGGTCACGCGCACGCTGTACAAGACCGTGCACGGCCCGGTGGTCAACCTGGGCGCCATGGACCCGGCGCTGGGCTGGACCACGCAGAGCGTGTTCGCCATCCGCGACATCAACGCCTACAACTACCGCACCTTCCGCAACTGGCTGCGCTGGAACCAGGCCAGGTCGCTGGACGAGTTCATCCGCATCCAGAAGGAGGAGTCGGCCATTCCCTGGGTCAACACCGTGGCCGCAGGGCGCGGCAATGCCCAGGTCTGGTATGCCGACATAGGCGCCGTGCCCAACGTGCCGCCCGCGCAATTGCAGGCCTGTGCCACGCCGGCCTCGGCCGCCATCAACGCGGCGCTGCCCCAGGTGCCGGTGCTGGCAGGTGGCAGCAGCCAGTGCGACTGGAGTTCGGATGCGGATTCGGTGCAGGCGGGCGCCATCGGCCCCGCACGTATGCCCAATTTGCTGCGCAGCGACTACGTGGGCAACATGAATGACAGCTACTGGCTGTCCAATGCCTCTGCGCCGCTGACCGGTTATCCGGCCATCTTCGGCTCCACCTCTTCAGCCCAGAGCCTGCGCACGCGCCTGGGCCACACCATGGCGCTGCAGCGGCTGGCGGGCACGGACGGCTATCCGGGCAAGCTGGCCACCAGCGACATCGTGCGCCAGATGGTGCTGGACAGCCGTGTCTACAGCGCGCGCTTCAAGGACGAGGCATTGGCCCAGGTCTGTCCAGGCCCCGTGTCCTCGGCGGGTGAAACGGTGGACGTATCGGCTGCCTGCACGGCGCTGCAGGCCTGGGACGGCACGGGCACGGCGGCATCCAGGGGCTCCCATGTCTGGGATGAGTTCTGGAAGCGCGTGGCCAGCCAGATCAAATCGGCCGACCTGTATGCCGTGCCCTTCGATGCGGCCGACCCCGTCAACACGCCGCGTGGCATCAAGCCCACTGCCAAGGCGGCGCTGCAAAAGGCGTTCGCCGAAGCAGTGAAGGCCGTGCAGGCCAGCGGCTTTGCCATGGATGCGGCGCGCGGCACCGTGCTGTTCTCGCAGCGCGGCGGCGACAAGATCGCGCTGTATGGCGGCTGCGGCGAGGTGGGCTACTTCACCATCACCTGCTCGGAAAACAAGATAGAGCAGGGCGGCTACAGCATGGATGGCCAGCCGCACGGCAACAGCTACATGCAGGTGGTGAGCTTCCCGTCGGCCGGTGTGGAGGCCCATACCTTCCTGACCTTCTCGCTGTCGGACGACCCGGCCTCGGCCCACTACGTGGACTACACCAAGGCCTACGGCGCCCGCCAATGGCTCAAGCTGCCGTTCACCGACAGCGCCATTCAGGCCAGCCCGGCCTACAAGACGCAGACCGTGAGCGAGTGAAGCCACCTGTAACCCGGTGACGGGCCGCCGGTTCGCTGGCGGCTCGCCGGGAGTGCAAAAAGCAACGGGGGCCGAGGCCCCCGTTGCTTTTGGAATGCGCTGGCCGTCAGTCCACGATGACGCGCGGCTCGCCCGCCTCCATGCGGCCGACGATGGCGGCACTGCCAAAGCCCTGCTCGGCAAACAGTGCAAGCACCTGATCGGCAACATCCGGCGCGCAGGACACGAGCAGGCCGCCCGAGGTCTGCGGATCGGTCAGCAGCGCGCGCTGCGCATCGGTGATGCCGGCGCCCAGCGCAACCTGCGCGCCATACGAGGCCCAGTTGCGGCCCGAGGCGCCCGTGATGACGCCCTGCTCGGCAAAGCCCTGCACCGTGGGCAGCACGGGCAGGCTGCGGCTGTCGATGCGTGCCGTCAGGCCCGCGCCGCGTGCCAGCTCCAGGCCGTGGCCCAGCAGGCCGAAGCCCGTCACATCGGTCAGCGCGTGCACGCCGTCCATCTTGCCCAGCGCCGTGCCGGGGCGGTTGAGCAGGGTGGTTGCTTCCACCATGGCGCGGTAGCCGGCCTCGTCCAGCAGGTTCTTCTTGAGTGCGGCCGACAGAATGCCCACGCCCAGCGGCTTGCCCAGGATCAGCACGTCGCCGGCCCGGGCGTCGGCATTGCGCTTCATCTGGCGGGGGTTGACGATGCCGATGCCGACCAGGCCGTAGATGGGCTCGACCGAGTCGATGGAGTGGCCCCCGGCCAGCGGAATGCCGGCATCGCGGCAGACCGATTCGCCGCCTTCCAGGATCTTGGCAATGGTGTCGTGCGGCAGCACATTGATGGGCATGCCCACGATGGCCAGGGCCATCAGGGGCTGGCCGCCCATGGCGTAGATGTCGGACAGCGCATTCGTCGCGGCGATGCGGCCGAAGTCATACGGGTCGTCCACGATGGGCATGAAGAAGTCCGTGGTCGCCACGATGGCCTGCTCGTCGTTGATGCGGTAGACGGCGGCGTCGTCGGCGGTCTCCGTGCCCACCAGCAGGTCCGGGAAGAACTGCTTGGGCAGCGCGCTCTTGCCGATCAGCTCCGCCAGCAGGCCCGGCGCGATCTTGCAGCCGCAGCCGCCGCCATGGGACAGCGAGGTGAGTCGGGGGGCTTGGGAGGTGTCTGTGGTCATGGAGCAATCCGGCGATCGGCGGCGATCGCAGTAGTGGGAAAGAGTGCCTGCCGCCAGCGCGGCGGCGCGCCATATTATGGGCGGGCACAGCGGGCGGCCATGGTACAAGCGGGCATGTCCAAGTCTTTCACTCATGACCGCGCATCCGTGGAGTGCGATCCCGAGACGGTGGTGGGCGTGGAGCAGCGCGGCTTCAACGCCTGGCCGGCCCAGCGCACCGTGCTCTGCGGCGACTGGCTGCTGCGCGCCGCGCAGGGCCATACCAAGCGCGCCAACTCGGCCAATGCCCAGCAGCCCGGCGCCCGCCTTGACGCCTTGCTGCCGCAGATCGAGGCCTTCTACGAGCGCCAGGGCCTGCCTGCCATCTTTCGCCTTTCGCCCCTGGCAAGTCCCGAGGCGGATGCGCAGCTGGCGCAGGCAGGCTACCTGCTGGCCGACCCTTCCCTGGTGATGCGTGCCGCATTGACGGACATGGCGCCGCCAGCGAACGACCAGGGCTGGACCCTTGCCATTCAAGCCCAGCCTGGCACGGCCTGGCTGCAGGGCTTTGCCCAGGCCGGCGCCGTGCCGGACCAGCACAGGCAGGCGCACCACCATATGCTGCAGTCCATTGCCTGGACCGCCGCATTTGCTTCGCTGCAAGTGGGCGGTGGAATGGGCGGTGGAGCGGGCGGCGAGGTGGTCGGGTTTGGCTTGGCCGTCGTGGAGCGCGGCTGCGTGGGCCTGTATGACATCGTCATCACGCCTGCGCTGCGCGGCCAGGGACTGGGCCGGGCGCTGGTGCATGGCCTGATGCACTGGGGGCAGACACAGGGAGCGCAATGGGCCGAACTGCAGGTGCGTGCGCCCAACATGGTGGCGCGCGGGCTGTATGAAAGCCTGGGCTTTCAGGCACTCTACGGCTATCACTACCGGCTGCCTGCCTCTGCGCTTTGAGGTGTTGCCGCATTGGCCCATCACGGGCGCCCCGGCGTGACAGTCCCGGCGGCCCGATGGGGTCGATATGTGAAAAAATGCTTCAGTGCGCCAGCGTGGCGCAATGCATGGATATTCCGTTCAAGGAGCCTTGGTTGGCAGCTCGCACACATCGCATACATCACACATACCGCAGGTGGGGCATGGATTGCAGGATCAAAGGCCTGTCTGCCCGGGCCTGGCTGGTCGTGGGTCTGCTGGCCTTGCAGGCCGGGCTGGTGGGGCATGCACATGCGGAGCCGGCGGCCGATGAGCATGAGCTGGGAGTGACGCGCACCGTCGTAGGCATCCTGGGCTACACGCGCTGGCCCACGGAAAGCCCCGTGCTGCGGCTGTGCGTGGTGGGCTCCACCGAATATGCCGACGACCTGCTCAATGGCGCCCCGCAGACCGTGGGCAGCCAGCGGCTGGAGGTGCGGCGCGTGGCGCCCGTCGATGCGCGCGCACTGGTCGAATGCGAGGGCATTTATGCCGGCCAGCTCGATGAGGCGGCCTGGCGCAAGCTCATGGAGCAGCTGGCCGGGCGGCCGCTGCTGACCATCAGCGAGCGGGGCGAGCTGTGCCGCATCGGTGCCATGTTCTGCCTGCGCCGCCGTGGCGAGGGCGCGGGCTTCGAGGTCAGCCTCGACTCCGTGGCCCGCAGCGGCCTGCGTGTCAATCCCAAGGTGCTGCAACTGGCGCGCCACAGGACCTTGCCATGAAGTTGTCCCTGTCCGGCAATGCCTCCCTGCGCAACGTGATCCGCCGCGCGCACCTGCGCATGGCGGCGGTGGCCATCGCGCTGGCGGGGGCGCTGCTGCTCATCGTCGGCGTGGCCACCCTGCGCCTGTACCTATCCAACAACCTGCATCTGGTGGCCCGTTCGCTGGCCTATACGGTCGAGGCATCGCTGGTCTTCGGTGACCGCGACGAAGCCGCCCGCGTACTGGACCAGCTGCTGCGTGGCGAAGGCGTGGCCCACGCCGAGGTCTTCGATGCCGAGGGCCGTCCGTTCGTGCGGTGGTCGGGCCATGGTGGCTCGGCGCTGTCCAGCATCGGGGAGCTGCTGGCCGTGGGCATTGGCCTGCCGCGCGCCGAGGCCGATGTGCGCCAGGACGGCAGGCTGGTCGGCAGTGTGCAGCTGGCCAGCGATGGCGTGGGCCTGGTCCGCTTCCTGGGCGCAGGTTTCATCGTGCTGGTGCTGTGCGTGGGTGTCAGCGGCTATGTGGGCCTGCGCCAGTCGCGCCGCATGCTGCGCGACATTGCCGAGCCGTTGCAGCAGCTGGCGCGCGTGGCCCGGGCCGTGCGCCATGACCGATCCATGGACCAGCGCGTGCCGCTGGCGCGCATTGCCGAGCTGCGCGAGTTGGGCGACAACTTCAACGCGCTGCTGGCCGAGCTGCAGACGCGCCATGAGCGGCTGCAGCAGCAAAATTCGGCCCTGGAGCGGCAGGCTTCGCGCGACAGTCTCACCGGGCTGGCCAACCGGCTGCATTTCGAGCAGCGACTTCAGCAGGCGCTGGACAGTGCAGCGGAGAGCGGGCAGAAGCTGGCCGTGCTGTTTCTGGACAACGACCGCTTCAAGCAGGTCAACGACGCCTACGGCCATGCCGTGGGCGATGTGCTGCTCAAGGCGGTGGGTGCCCGGCTGCGCTCGCAGGTGCGCGAGACCGATCTGGTCGCGCGGCTGGGCGGCGACGAATTCGCCATCTTGCTCTATCCCGTGGGCGGGGGCGGCGATGCGCAGATGGTGCGGGACAAGATAGAGGCTGCCATGCGCGAGCCATTGGTGGTCAGCGAAGGCGTGGTGCTGCAGCCTTCGGTCAGCGCGGGCGTCGCCCTTTTTCCCAAGCATGGCCAGAGCATGGAGACGCTGATGCGCCATGCAGACCAGGCCATGTACCAGGCCAAGGCCATGCGCCAGGCCGAACGAATCACAGGAGGATGACATGTTGAAACGACGGAGCTGGATCCGGATGTGCGGTGCAGGTGCGGCCGCAGTGCTGGCCCTTGCGCTGGTCGGTTGCCAGACGGTGCCGCAGGTGCCGGCCAAGGCGCCGGGGCTGACCGAAGAACAGCAGCAGTTGCTGCGCAGCCAGGGCTTTGCGCAGGCAGACCAGGGCTGGGAGCTGCAGATGTCGGGCAAGCTGCTGTTCGGCTTTGATTCGGCCGAAGTCGGCGCCCAGGCGCGCACCAAGGTGCTGGAGCTGGGCCGCGCCCTCAAGGGCGTGGGCATAGAGCGGCTGCGCGTGGAAGGCCATACGGACGATCGCGGCAGCGATGCCTACAACATGCGCCTGTCGCTGCGCCGCGCAGAGGCCGTGGCCGATGTGCTGGCCGAAGCTGGCCTGGCGCGCCAGGATATCGAGGTCAAGGGCCTGGGCCGCGCCATGCCCGTGGTACCCAGCGATGCGGCGGAGAACCGCCGCGTGGCCATCGTCGTGCCCTTGCAATAGCCGGAACCTGGCTGGAATCAGAGTCGGGGGATTGGCGGAAAGCAGCAGGAGTCGAACCTACCCAGGAGCGGCTGACGCCCCTGACCGGGTTTGAAGCCCGGGCGCACCACCGGGTGCGTATGCTTTCCTTCTGGATGTTGGGCACCCCCTGAGGCGCTTGCGCGCCTTCCCCCTCTCTACCCGCTTCGCGGGGGAGGGGGACGACGCCATCGGCTAGGCGCCCCCGCCGCGAGGCGGCTCTTGCTCGGCGTCCCTGGGTTGGGCCGCGCCGCTGCAAGCGGTATGTCCAAAGCCGGCCATTGTAGCGGCCCCTTGCCTCAGATTCTTGCTGTGGCACCAGTGGTCCACTGCACATCGGGGCGCAGCAGGTGGGCGTCGCGCAGGCGGCGGGTGTAGCCGATGCGGTCGAAGAATTCGAGGATCTGGATGGCGCGCTTGCGGCCCAGGCCGGTGGCGTCGCGGAAGGCGTGGGCCTGGATTTCGGCGTTGGGGGTGGAGGAGGCCAGCTCGCGGACCAGGGCCGCGAGTTCGTCCATGCGGGCTGCTGTGTAGAACAGGTCCTTGGTGACTTGGAACAATTGGCCCTGGCGTGCGAGCTTGCGCAGCAGCTGGCGCACGGTTTCCTCGCCGGTGGCGCTGTCGCGGGCCAGGTCGCGCACCCAGGGCGGGTCGTAGCGGCCGGCCTCGATGGCGGGCAGCAGTTTCTGTGCGATCTGCTTTTCACTGTCCGACAGCTGCACGCTGTGGCCGGGCAGGTGCAGCCAGGCGCCGCTGGCGGCCAGGCTGCCGTCCTGCAGCAGGGCTTGCAGCAATCCCTTCCACAGCGCGTCATGCCCTGCATGCACCAGGCCCGACAGTGCCATGCGGCGCAGGCGTGCGGCGTTCACGCCGGGCTCGTCGGGGCTTTTGTCGTGGAAGCGCGCCATGCTGTCCAGCACCTGGTTGCGCAGCTGCTGCAAGCGTGCCTCGCCCAGCAGCAGCGTATCGCCCTCCGCCAAGGGGAGGCGGTGCAGGCGGGCATCCGTGGCCACCGATGCGCGGCCCGTCAGGCGCATGAGCTGCGACGTGGCAATGCCGTGCGCCGCGCCTTGCACCAGTGCGCTGGCATCCCCGGTGGCAATCAGCGATTCCAGCGCCTGCAGATAGGCCGTGCGCTCGGGGCTGCGGCGCTTGCGTGCGGGTGCAAAGGGGTCGATGACGCTGCCGCCGGCAATGGTGCGGCTGGCCTGGGCATTGCGCACGATGAGCCGGTCGCCGGGTTGGGCATGTACGGGCATGTCCAGCACCAGCTGGACGATGGCCTGTTCGCCAGGGCTCAGCGGCTGGTCCTGCAGCAGGGCCACGTGGGCCGTGCAGCGCGCCGTACCGATGTGCACATGCACAGGCGACCATTGGGCCAGTGATGGCGCATCGGCCAGCAGTTGCAGGCGCACGTCGATCCGGTCGCTGGCCTGCAGCAGCCGTGCGTCGGCGATCCAGTCGCCGCGCGTGATGGCTTCCTTGGCAATGCCCGACAGGTTGAGCGCGCAGCGCTGTCCGGCCAGGCCCTGTTCGCTGGCCTGGTTCTGGGCATGCAGGCTGCGCACGCGCACCTCGGTGCCCGAGGCCGAGTGCACCAGCGTGTCGCCGACTTTCACCTGCCCGCCGAACACGGTGCCTGTGACCACGGTGCCCTGGCCCGGTAGCGTGAAGCTGCGGTCCACGGCCAGGCGGAACAGCCCGTCGCTGGCCCGCGCGGGAATGGACTGGGCGCGCGCCATGAGGTGCTCGCGCAACTGCGCCACGCCTGCGTCGTCAGGCAGGGCTGCCGCGGTAGGGAAGACCGGCGCGCCGGCCAGCGGCGTGGGGGCTAGCAGGGCCCCGATCTCGGCGCGCACCTGCTGCAGCCGCTCGGGCGTGGCGCGGTCGGCCTTGGTCAGGGCCACGGTGGCTTCGCGCACGCCCAGCAGCTGCAGGATGTCCAGGTGCTCGCGCGTCTGCGGCATGACGCCGTCGTCGGCGGCCACCACCAGCAAGGCGTGGTCTATGCCCACGGCGCCTGCGGCCATGGTGTGCACGAATTTTTCGTGGCCGGGCACGTCGATGATGCCCAGCACCTCGCCATTGGGCAGCGGCGTGTAGGCATAGCCCAGCTCGATGGAGATGCCGCGCGCCTTCTCTTCCTTGAGGCGGTCGGTGTCCACGCCCGTGAGCGCGCGCACCAGGGTGGTCTTGCCGTGGTCAATGTGGCCGGCGGTGCCGATGATCATGCGTTCGTCCTCAGGCGATGTGCAGCAGCGGCAGCTGTTCGGTGAAGGCAGGCTCGTCGGCTGCCTCCAGGCAGCGCAGGTCCAGCCACAGAGCGTCGTCATGCAGCCGGCCGATGACGGGGCGGGGCAGGCTGCGCAGGCCGGCCTCCAGCCGGGTGAGCTGGCGGCCGGCCTGGCGACCGTCGGCCGGATGCAGGCGCAGGCCCCAGCTGGGCAGGTTTTCCACGGGCAGGGCGCCGCTGCCGATCTGGCTGTTCATCTCGGCGGTTTCCACCACATAGCGGCTGCCCAGCGCCTGCTGCACCAGCGGCTGCAGGGCCTGCGCGCGGGCCTGCATGTCGGCCTGGGGCCGCGTGAACAGGCGCAGCGTGGTCAGGCGCTCGGCCAGCTTTTCGGGGTGCAGGTACAGGCGCAGCGTGGGCTCCAGCGCAGCCAGGGTGAGCTTGCTCACGCGCAGTGCGCGCTTGAGCGGGTGTTTCTTGATGCGGGCGATCAGGTCCTTGCGGCCCACGATCAGGCCAGCCTGCGGGCCACCCAGCAGCTTGTCGCCGCTGAAGGTGACGATGTCGGCGCCCGACTCGATGGTCTCGCGCACCGTGACCTCGTAGGGCAGGCCCCATTCGCGCAGGTCGACCAGGGTGCCGCTGCCCAGGTCCACCACCATCTGCAGGCCGTGCGCGTGGGCAATGGATGCCACCTCCGCGTCGCTCACGGCCTTGGTGAAGCCGGTGATGGCGTAGTTGCTGCAATGCACCTTCATGAGCAGGCCGGTGTGTTCGCCGACAGCGCCTTCGTAGTCGCGCGCATGGGTGCGGTTGGTGGTGCCCACCTCGACCAGGGTGGCGCCTGCGCGCGTCATCATGTCGGGAATGCGGAAGGCCCCGCCGATCTCCACCAGCTCGCCGCGCGAGACGATGACCTCGCGCCCGGCCGCCAGCGTGGCCAGGGTCAGCAGCACGGCGGCGGCGTTGTTGTTGACGACGGTGCAGGCCTCGGCACCCGTGAGTTCGCAGACCAGGGATTCGATCAGGTCGTCGCGGTCGCCACGGCCGCCGTCTTCCAGGTCGTACTCCAGGTTGGCCGGCGCCGTCATGGCGGCCACCACGGCGTCCACGGCCTCCTGCGGCAGCAGGGCGCGGCCCAGGTTGGTGTGCAGCACCGTGCCCGTGAGGTTGAAGACGGTGCGCAGCCGGGGCGCAAAGCGCTGCGCCAAGCGCAGGCCGGCCGCCTGGACCACCTCAGTGATGCCGGGCGCGCCTGCATCGGGCTCGCCCGACCGCAGCCGCTCCTGCGCATCGGCCCGCATCTGCGCCAGGGATTCGCGCACGGCCTGGGTGCAGGCATCGAGGCCGTGGCGCTCGCGCAGCGCGAGCATGTCGGCGCTCAACAGCACCTTGTCCACGGCAGGCAGGCGCAGCGCGGACGGGGCAGGGGATGCGGCAGAGGGGGCGGCGGTATCGGTCATGGCGTGCGAAAGGGTCAGGCAGCAGGCGTGGCGGGGTCGATCAGCGCGTCGCCGGCCTCATCCTGCTCCTCGGCAAAGGCCACGTAGAGCAGGGGATTGGCGCTGGCGCGCTGAAAGCGCGTCTCCTCGCCCATCAGCAGGTCCAGCATCAGCGAGGCCAGGTCGTCGGCCAGGGGCTCGGCCATCGGGTCCTTTTCCTGGTTGACCACCTTGCGGTAGCTGCCGCATTCCTCGCAGGTCTCGGCCAGCACGGTATCGCCTGCGCCATCGATGCCCTGGTACTCGACGCCCTTGGTCGACTCGCAGTGCGAGCACTTGACGCGCACCATGTGCCACTCCGTGCAGCAGGTGCCGCAGTGCAGGTAGCGGTGGCCCGCCGCCTTGCCGCCGATGCGCAGCACGCTGGCCACGGGCTCGCTGGCGCAGACGGGGCAGATCGAGGCGGGATCGGTATAGGGCAAGTCGCGTGCGCTCAGGCCGCTGGCGCGCGTGGCAAACACCACCTGCAGCGCAGCCATCACAAAAGGCGCCATGCCCACGTGGCGGGCCGCCACTTCCTTTTGCAGCAGCCGCTGCGCGATCTCGTCACGCCCGGCCGTGTCCAGCGCGCGCAGCTCCTGCAGCAGCGGCTGCAGCGGCGCAGGCAGGCCATCGGCGCCCGACAGGGCATCGAGCATGCGGTCCAGCACGCCATGCCAGGCGGCATCGATATGGTCGGCGGCAGGCAGCAGCGGCATGGAATGCTCCTGCGCCCGCGCAATCAGCGCCGCATCGGGCTCGGCCAGCGTCAACTGCCCGGCCGCCTTGGCCTGCGCGTCCACGATCTGCGCCACGAACCGTAGGTAATCGGCAATCGGATTGCCCTCGGCCAGCTGCCGCAGCCGTGCCGCCCGCTCGACGAACAGCCCCGGCAACTGCGGCAGCAGCACGCGCGGAAAACTGGTGTGGTCCAGCGACTCGATATCGCCGGGTTGAAGAATGCGTTGCATTGGAATGTTCCAAAAAGACAATCGCCCAGCGTCCAGGGACGCCGGGCGGCTGGTGGCTTCAGGCGAAAGGCTAACACGGGGTTGCGCATTGTCCTTGGCCTATGAAACCGGCGTGCCCCAGAGCAGGGGCACCGAGGAAGGGCCGCCCCGCACCGAGGGTGCCGTCCCCCCCGCGAAGCGAGAGGGGGAAGCGGCGCAGCCGCTCAGGGGGCTCAGTCGTTGTCTCCGGTCATCTTGCGATACCACCCCCGGTGATGCTGCTTGGCCCAGGCCCGCGTCACCGTGCCGTACAGCATGGCGCGGATGGTGCCCCGGGTCCAGATGGCCGCGTACACGTGCATGATGATCAAGCCGATCATCCACACGCCCGCAATGGCATGCACCACCGAGGCGGCGCGCACCACGTTGACGGGCAGCGTCCACCAGGCGCGCCACATGAGCGCTCCGGTCACGGTGATCGCCAGCATGCCGATGACCAGGCCCCAGAACAGCAGCTTCTGGCCGCCGTTGTACTTGCCCTGCTCGGGCATGTCGTGGTCGTCGCCGTCGATCATCTTGTTGACGTTCTTGAGCCACTCGATGTCGCGCGGCTCGACCACGTTCAGGCGCCAGAAGCGCAGCGCCATGATGATGAAGAACAGCGCCATCACCACCCCGATGTAGGGGTGCAGGATGCGCGTCCACGGCCCGCCGCCGAACAGCTGAGTGAGCGGGAAGAAGGCCGGGTGGAAGAACGCCAGGCCCGACAGCGCCAGCAGGATGAAGCAGATGCCGACCACCCAGTGGTTGGCACGCTCCGATGCGTTGTAGCGCACCAGGTCACGTGGGTTGCGTTTCATCGGCGGGCCTCCTTTTCAGCGGCTTCCTGGTCCTTGCGGTCCATTTCGTCTTCCAGTTCCTTGGACACGTCGTTCGGGCCCTTGGTGATGTAGTGGAACAGACTGCCGACGGCAGCTGCGCCCAGCGCGGCCATGGCCAGCGGCTTGGCCACGCCCTTCCACAGGGACACCATGGGGCTGATCTTCGGGTCGTCGGGCAGGCCCTTGTACAGCGAAGGCTTGTCCGCGTGATGCAGAACGTACATCACATGGGTGCCGCCCACGCCTTGCGGGTCATACAGGCCGGCCTCGGCATAGCCGCGCCGCTTGAGGTCGCCGATGCGGTGCTCGGCCTGGTCCTTCATCGCCTCCTTGGTGCCAAACATGATGGCGCCCGTGGGGCAGGTCTTGACACAGGCAGGCTCGCGGCCGACGGCCACGCGGTCCGAGCACAGCGTGCACTTGTAGGCCTTGTGGTCCTTCTTGGAGATGCGCGGGATGTTGAACGGGCAGCCCGTGACGCAGTAGCCGCAGCCCACGCACTGGTCCTGCTGGAAGTCCACGATGCCGTTGCTGTACTGCACGATGGCGCCCGGCGAGGGGCAGGCCTTCAGGCAGCCCGGGTCCTCGCAGTGCATGCAGCCGTCCTTGCGGATCAGCCACTCCAGGTTGCCGGTCGCTTCGTTCTCGTACTCGGTAAAGCGCATGACGGTCCACGACTGATCGGTCAGATCGGTCGGGTTGTCATAGACGCCGGCCGCGCAGGTGCCGATTTCGTCGCGCAGGTCGTTCCACTCCATGCAGGCGGTCTGGCAGGCCTTGCACCCGATGCACTTGGAGACATCGATGAGCTTGGCCACCTCGCCGCTGTGCGTTTCGCGCGCACTGGGAGCAGGCGTCGTCGTGGCCGAGCGACGCTTGATATCGAGAGACATGGTTGATGACATCAGCTGCTCCTTAAACCTTTTCCACCTTCACGAGGAAGGTCTTGGATTCCGGGGTAAGGCTGTTGCCATCGCCCACCGATGCCGTCAGGTTGTTGGCCATGTAGCCCTTGCGGCCCGTGGACGAGAAGCCCCAGTGAATGGGCACGCCCACGTGGTGGATGGTCTTGCCATCGATCTTCATGGGCTTGATGCGCTTGGTCACCACGGCGGCGGCCTTGACGAAGCCGCGCTTGGAGCTGACCTTCACATGCTGGCCGGTCTCGATGCCCAGTTCCTTGGCCAGCGCCTCGCCGATTTCCACGAACTGCTCGGGCTGAACGATGTTGTTCAGCTGAACGTGCTTGGTCCAGTAGTGGAAGTGCTCGGTCAGGCGGTACGTCGTGCCCACGTGCGGGAACTCGCTGGGCGAGCCCGCCGAATCCTTGACGGAGTCGAAGATCCGCGTGGCCGGGTTGATGACCGCCAGCTTGTTGTCGGGATACATGGGGTTGTATCCCAGCGGGTTGTCAAAGGCCTCGTAGTGGGTGGGGAACGGTCCCTCGTTCATGCCCTTGCGGGCGAAGAAGCGCGCCACGCCCTCGGGGTTCATGATGAACGGATCGGTGGTCTCCGGCGGCATGGTCGGGCCCATGTCGGGCACGTCGGCACCGCCCCAGGCCTTGCCGTTCCAGCGGATCAGCGTGCGCTTGGGATCGAACGGCTGGCCGTTGCGGTCGCAGGAGGCGCGGTTGTAGAGCACGCGGCGGTTGGCCGGCCAGGCCCAGGCCCAGTTCAGCGTGTTGCCTATGCCCGTGGGGTCGCTGTTGTCGCGCCGGGCCATCTGGTTGCCGGACGAGGTCCAGCAGCCGGCCCAGATCCAGCAGCCGCCCATCGTCGTGCCGTCGTCGCGCATCTCGCCGAAGCCGGCCAGCTGCTCGCCGGCCTTGCGGATGAGCTTGGTCGGGTCCTTGGGGTCGAACAGGTCCACCAGGGCGCGGCCGTTGTACTCCTTGGCGATCTCTTCCGAGGTCGGATGATCGGCATGGGCATAGGGCCACCACAGCTTGGTGATCGGCTCGGGGAACTTGCCGCCGTCCTTCTCATAGGCCTGCTTCAGGCGCAGGTGCAGGGCCGACATGATGGCGATGTCGGTCTTGGCCTCGCCCGGGGGCTCGGCCGCCTTCCAGTGCCACTGCAGCACGCGCGAGGAACTGACGACGGCGCCGTCTTCCTCTGCAAAGCAGGTCGTGGGCAGGCGGAACACCTCGGTCTGGATCGATGCCGGATCCACGTCGTTGAACTCGCCGTGGTTCTGCCAGAACTCCGATGTCTCGGTGACCAGCGGATCCATGATCACCAGGAACTTCAGCTTCTTGAGGCCTTCGCGCACATTGTTGCTGTTCGCAAGGGCTGCCAGCGGGTTGAAGCCCTGGGCGATGTAGCCGTTGATCTTGCCCTGCGCCATCAGGTCGAACACCTGCAGCATGTCGTACTGCCTGTCCAGCTTGGGCAGGTAGTTGAAGGCCCAGTTGTTCTCGGCCGTGGCCGCCGGTCCCCACCAGGCCTTCATCAGGCTCACGTGGAACTTGGGCGTGTTCGACCAGTAGTTCATCTGGCCCGGGCGCATGGCCTTGGGCGTGCGCGCGTCGATGTACTTCTGGTAGTCCTGCTCGCCTTCGTTGGGCAGCGTCAGGTAGCCGGGCAGCGAGGCAGACAGGATGCCCAGGTCCGTCAGGCCCTGGATGTTGGAGTGCCCGCGCAGCGCGTTCATGCCGCCGCCTGCCACGCCGATATTGCCCAGCAGCAGCTGGACCATGGCGCCCGTGCGCAGGATCTGCGCGCCCGTGGTGTGCTGTGTCCAGCCCAGTGCGTACAGGATGGTCGCGACGCGGCCCGGCACGGCGGTCGATGCCAGCTTCTCGCACACGTGCAGGAATTTTTCCTTGGGCGTGCCGCAGGCGCTCTCCACCTTCTCGGGCGTGTAGCTGGCGTAGTGGCGCTTGAGCCATTGGTACACGCAGCGCGGATGCTGCAGGCTGGCGTCCACCTTCACGTAGCCGTCGGCGTCGAGCTCATAGTCCCAGCTGGACTTGTCGTATTTGCGTGTCTGCGGGTCGTAGCCCGAGAAGATGCCTTCGTCGAACGCAAACTCCTCCTTCACGATGTACGAGAAGTCGGTGTAGTTCCTCACGTATTCGTGATGGATCTTGTCGTTCGTGAGCAGATAGTTGATCACGCCACCCAGGAACACGATGTCCGAGCCCGACCGGATGGGGGCATAGAAATCGGCCACGGAGGCGGAGCGGTTGAAGCGCGGATCGACCACCATGAAGTGCGCACCGTTGTGCTCCTTCGCTTCGGTCACCCACTTGAAACCGCAGGGATGTGCTTCAGCGGCATTGCCGCCCATGATCAGGATAACGTCCGCGTTCTTGATGTCGACCCAATGGTTCGTCATCGCTCCACGGCCAAACGTCGGGGCAAGACCTGCCACCGTCGGGCCGTGTCAGACACGTGCTTGGTTATCGAGTGCGAGCAGGCCCCAGGAACGGGCAACCTTGTGTGTGACGTAACCGGCTTCGTTGCTGGAGGCCGAGGCGGCCAGCATGCCGGTGGTCAGCCAGCGGTTCACCGTCTGGCCCTTGTCGTTTTGCTCGACGAAGTTCGCGTCGCGATCGTCCTTGAGCAGCTTGGTGATGCGCGTCAGCGCCTCGTCCCAGGACATGCGCTTCCACTCGTTGGAGCCGGGGGCGCGGTACTCGGGGTATTTCAGGCGGTGCGGGCTGTGGACGAAGTCCAGCAGCGAGGCGCCCTTGGGGCACAGCGTGCCGCGGTTGACGGGGTGGTCCGGATCGCCCTCGACGTGGATCACCGACAGCTTGGCGTTCTTGGCGCCGTCGCTCAGCGAATACATCAGTATGCCGCAACCTACCGAGCAGTAGGTACAGGTCTGGCGGGTGACCGTGGTGGCGGCCAGCTTGAACTGGCGCACTTCAGCCAGGGCGGCAGTGGGCGAGAAGCCCATCAACGCCAGGCTGGATCCGGCCAGAGTCGAACCAGTCACTTTCATGAACTGGCGTCTGGAGAATTGGACCATGTGGGGTACCTTCTAATAGAAATTGACGCTTGTAAGCAAATTCTACGAGTGCACCCCGGAATCAATCCGGGAAATAACCCTTAATCCTGAGTCGGCCTGTGCGGCATTCGCGCGCAAGCTCCACGCCAGGCCTTGCTGCGCGGGGCTTGCCGGGGCGCCGCCCGGCGGGATCATCAGTTGAAATGATTATCTGGATTCAGGGCTTCGGACATTTTGTTTTATATCAATCCGCCATTCATTGAATGGATGAATGAGCTCGATGAATCCAGGCTATTGCGCGAATGCGATCCATTTGCACCCATTGAATGCCTGGAAATGGATTTCCGGCCCCGTCCAGAGGGAGGGGCCGGAGCAGGCTCAGCGTGCCGGCGGGCGCGGATCGTGCGGTGCTTGCTTGAGGTCCATATCATCCGATGTCTGATATTCAGCATGCGCCAAACCTGCCTGGGCAAGTTGGCGGCGCTTTTCCTCATCCTGCACTTGCATGCGCGAGAACATGTCCCAGATCGCCATGAACAGGGCCGCGATCACGGGGCCTATCACAAAACCCGTCAGTCCGAAGAGAGCCATGCCGCCCAGCGTCGAGATCAGCACGATGTAGTCGGGCATCTTCGTGTCCTTGCCCACCAGCAAGGGGCGCAGCACGTTGTCCACCAGGCCGATCACCAACACGCCGTAGGCGATCAGGATCAGGCCCTTGCCCATGGCACCGGTGGCCAGGAAGTAGATGGCCACCGGTGCCCAGATCAGGCCGGCGCCCACGGCAGGCAGCAGCGACAGGAAGGCCATCACCACGCCCCACAGCACGGGCCCCTGGATGCCCAGAATCCAGAAGATCAGCCCGCCCAGCGCGCCCTGTGCGGCCGCCACGGCCAGGTTCCCCTTGACGGTGGCGCGGATCACGGTGGTGAACTTGCTCGACAGTTCGGCCTTGTGGTCGGCCTGCAGCGGAATGGCCATGCGGATGCGCTGGGTCAGGTCACGGCCGTCGCGCAGCAGGAAGAACAGCAGGTACAGCATCACGCAAAAGCCCACCAAGAAGCCGAACGTGTTCTGGCCTATGCCCAGCGCCTTGGTGGCCGCCAGCTTGGAGGCCTGCATGGCGATGCTGGACAGCTTGTCCTGCAGCTCGGCCAGCGAACCCAGGTGCAACCTCTCCAGCCAGGGTGTGACCCAGGAGGGCAGGGCGTCCATGATCTGTTGCAGATAGGTGCCCGCGTCCAGGTTGCCGCTGTTGACGCGCTCATAGATCAACGAGGCCTCGCGCACCAGGGAGGCGCCGATCAGCGCCAGCGGCAGGATGGCCACGACCAGGCACAGCAGCAGGGTGGACAGGGCGGCGAGATTGGTGCGCCGGGGCATGCGTGCCAGCAGGCGCCGGTGCAGCGGCGAGAACAGGATGGCCAGGGCGACGCCCCAGAAGATGGCCCCCATGAATTCCCAGAGCACGGCACCGAAGCCGATGGTCGCCGCGATCAGCAGCAGCATGAAAGTGCGTTTGTGTAAGGGCAGCAGGTTCATCTGTCGGTCCGTTCGGAAGATGCGCCAATGTACGCGACTGCGGGAACTCCCGGAGGGTCCAGGTAATCGCTTGGTAACTGCCCTGCTGCGATGTTTGAACGGTGGCACAATGGCGGTCGCAACCAGGCCCTTCCCCAGCCACAGTCGCATCCGCCAATCGGTACAGCCGTGTCGCGGAAGGTTCCACAAACCAGCTAATGCCTCCTTCAGGGAGGCTGAGGTCAGCGCAATATGAGCGATCAGACGTCGGTCTACCAAGCCTACCAAGGCAATACCTACCTCTTCGGCGGCAATGCCCCCTACGTCGAAGAAATGTACGAGAACTACCTGGCCAACCCCGGTAGCGTGCCGGATTCCTGGCGCGAGTACTTTGATGCACTGCAACATGTGCCAGCAGTCGACGGCACGGACTCCAAGGACGTCCCGCACCAGCCCGTCATCAACGCTTTCGCCGAGCGCGCCAAGCAAGGCGGCACCAAGGTGGTCGTGGCCTCCGGCGCCGACTCCGAGCTGGGCCGCAAGCGCACCGCCGTCCAGCAACTGATCGCCGCCTACCGCAACGTCGGCGCACGCTGGGCCGATCTCGATCCCCTCAAGCGCACCGAGCGCCCCGAAATTCCCGAGCTGGAGCCGTCGTTCTACGGCTTCACCGATGCCGACCAGGAAACGGTGTTCAACACGAGCAACACCTTCTTCGGCAAGGAAAGCATGTCGCTGCGCGAGCTGATGAACGCTCTGCGCGAGACCTACTGCGGCACGATCGGCTCCGAGTACATGTATGCCACCGACCAGACGCAAAAGCGCTGGTGGCAGCAAAAGCTGGAAACCAGCCGTACCAAGCCCAGCTTTGACGCCAACCAGAAAAAGCGCATCCTCGACCGCCTGACGGCTGCCGAAGGCCTGGAACGCTACCTGCACACCAAGTACGTCGGCCAAAAGCGCTTCTCTCTGGAAGGTGGCGAAAGCTTCATCGTCGCCATGGACGAGCTGATCAACGCTGCCGGCCAGAAGGGCGTGCAGGAAGTCGTGATCGGCATGGCCCACCGCGGCCGCCTGAACGTGCTGGTCAACACCCTGGGCAAGATGCCCAAGGACCTGTTCGCCGAGTTCGACCACACTGCCCCCGAAGACCTGCCCGCAGGTGACGTGAAGTACCACCAGGGCTTCAGTTCCGACGTGTCCACCGCAGGCGGCCCCGTCCACCTGTCGCTGGCCTTCAACCCCTCGCACCTGGAAATCGTCAACCCCGTGGTCGAAGGCTCGGTGCGTTCGCGCATGGACCGCCGCGACGACCCGCATGGCAAGCAGGTGCTGCCCGTGCTGGTGCACGGCGATGCCGCCTTTGCCGGCCAGGGCGTGAACCAGGAAACCCTGGCGCTGGCCCAGACCCGTGGCTACACCACGGGCGGCACGGTGCACATCATCATCAACAACCAGATCGGCTTCACCACCTCCGATCCGCGCGACACCCGCTCCACCCTGTACTGCACCGACATCGTCAAGATGATCGAGTCGCCCGTGCTGCACGTGAACGGTGACGATCCGGAAGCCGTGGCCCTGGCCGTGCAACTGGCCTTGGAATTCCGCATGGAGTTTGCCAAGGACGTGGTCGTGGACATCGTCTGCTTCCGCAAGCTGGGCCACAATGAGCAGGACACGCCTGCCCTGACCCAGCCGCTGATGTACAAGAAGATCGGCGCCCACCCCGGCACCCGCAAGCTGTACGCCGACAAGCTGGCCACGCAAGGCCTGGGCGAGACGCTGGGCGACGACATGGCCAAGGCCTACCGTGCCGCCATGGACGAAGGCCGCCACACCGTGGACCCGGTGCTGACGAACTTCAAGAGCAAGTACGCCGTGGACTGGAGCCCGTTCCTGGGCAAGACCTGGACCGACGCCGGCGACACCGCCATCCCGCTGACCGAATGGAAGCGTCTGGCCGAACGCATCACCACCATCCCCGAGACCGTGACCCCGCACGCGCTGGTCAAAAAGGTCTATGACGACCGCGCAGCCATGGGCCGCGGCGATGTCAACGTGGACTGGGGCATGGGCGAGCACATGGCCTTCGCATCGCTGGTCGCATCGGGCTACCCCGTGCGCCTGTCGGGCGAGGACTGCGGCCGCGGCACCTTCACCCACCGCCACTCGGTCATCCATGACCAAAAGCGTGAAAAGTGGAGCGAAGGCACCTACATCCCGCTGCAGAACGTGGCCGACAGCCAGGCTCCGTTCACCGTCATCGACTCCATCCTGTCCGAAGAGGCCGTGCTGGGCTTCGAGTACGGCTACGCGTCGAACGATCCCAACACCCTGGTGATCTGGGAAGCCCAGTTCGGCGACTTCGCCAACGGCGCCCAGGTGGTGATCGACCAGTTCATCGCCTCCGGTGAGGTCAAGTGGGGCCGCATCAACGGCCTGACGCTGATGCTGCCGCACGGCTATGAAGGCCAGGGCCCCGAGCACAGCTCGGCACGCCTGGAGCGCTTCATGCAGCTGGCCGCCGACGCCAACATGCAGATCGTGCAGCCCACCACGGCCAGCCAGATCTTCCACGTGCTGCGTCGCCAGATGGTGCGCCCGCTGCGCAAGCCGCTGGTCATCATGACCCCCAAGTCTCTGCTGCGTAACAAGGATGCGACCTCGCCGCTGTCCGAGTTCACCAGCGGTGGTTTCCAGACCGTGATCCCCGAGCAGGACGAAGCCGTCGTGAAGAACGCGGCCAAGGTCAAGCGCGTGATCGCTTGCTCGGGCAAGGTCTACTACGACCTGGTCAAGAAGCGCGCCGAGAAGGAAAGCAAGGACGTCGCCATCATCCGCGTCGAACAGCTGTACCCCTTCCCGCACAAGGCCTTCGCCGCTGAACTCAAGAAGTTCGGCAACGCCACCGAGATCGTCTGGTGCCAGGACGAGCCGCAGAACCAGGGCGCCTGGTTCTTCGTGCAGCACTACATCCACGAGAACATGCTCGATGGCCAGAAGCTGGGCTACTCCGGCCGCGCTGCCTCGGCATCGCCCGCCGTGGGTTACGCACACCTGCACCAGGAGCAGCAAAAGGCCCTGGTGGAAGGCGCGTTCTCCAAGCTCAAGGGTTTTGTCCTGAACAAGTAAGGCAGCCCCCACCCGCTACGTATCAGTACAGAACACTTTTGGAAAGAATCACAAATGGCTATCGTTGAAGTCAAAGTTCCCCAGCTGTCCGAGTCCATCGCTGAGGCCACCATGCTGACCTGGAAGAAGAAGGCCGGCGAAGCGGTTGCAATCGATGAGATCCTCATCGAAATCGAAACCGACAAGGTCGTGCTCGAAGTGCCCGCTCCCGCCGCTGGCGTGCTGGCCGAGATCGTGCAAGGTGATGGCGCCACCGTGGTGGCCGAGCAGCTGATCGCCAAGATCGACACCGAAGGCGTGGCCGGCGTGGCCGCTGCCGCTCCTGCCGCAGCCGCCGCTCCCGCTGCCGCAGCGCCTGCTGCTGCTCCCGCCGCTGCTGCTGCCACTGGCGGCAGCAAGGGCGATGTCGCCATGCCCGCCGCTGCCAAGCTGCTGGCCGAGAACAACCTGTCGGCCGCCAACGTGGCTGGCTCCGGCAAGGATGGCCGCGTGACCAAGGGCGACGCCCTGGCCGCCGTCAAGGGCGGCGTGCAGTCCACGGCTGCCGTCATCCCCACCGGCGTGCCCACCAAGGCGCTGCCCCAGGTGTCGGCTCCCGCTGCCAAGGAAGACCTCAGCGGCCGTCCCGAGCAGCGCGTGCCCATGAGCCGCCTGCGTGCCCGCGTGGCCGAGCGCCTGCTGCAGTCGCAGTCCACCAACGCCATCCTGACCACGTTCAACGAAGTGAACATGGCCCCGGTGATGGATCTGCGCAAGAAGTTCCAGGACGCCTTCACCAAGGAACACGGCACCAAGCTGGGCTTCATGTCCTTCTTCGTCAAGGCGGCAGTGCACGCCCTGAAGAAGTACCCCGTGCTCAATGCTTCCGTGGACGGCAACGACATCGTCTACCACGGCTACTTCGACATCGGTATCGCCGTGGGTTCGCCCCGTGGCCTGGTGGTGCCCATCCTGCGCAATGCAGACCAGATGAGCTTCGCCGACATCGAAAAGAAGATTGCCGAATTCGGCAAGAAGGCTGCCGAAGGCAAGCTGGGCATTGAAGAAATGACCGGCGGCACCTTCTCCATCTCCAACGGCGGCACCTTCGGCTCGATGATGTCCACCCCCATCATCAACCCGCCCCAGTCGGCCATCCTGGGCGTGCACGCCACCAAGGACCGCGCCATGGTCGAGAACGGCCAGGTCGTGGTCCGCCCGATGAACTATCTGGCCATGTCCTATGACCACCGCATCATCGACGGCCGCGAAGCCGTGCTGGGCCTGGTGGCCATGAAGGACGCGCTGGAAGATCCTTCGCGCCTGCTGTTCGACCTGTAATTCCACAGGGTTCGACACGACGAAAACCCACCCTTGGCCGCGTGCCCTGCGGTGGGTTTTTTCATGCATCACAGACAAGAGATTCCTGAAATGAGCAAGCAATTCGACGTCATCGTCATCGGCGCGGGCCCTGGCGGCTACATCGCCGCCATCCGTGCCGCACAACTGGGCTTCAACGTGGCCTGTATCGACGAGTGGAAGAACACCGCGGGCGGCGCCGCTCCGGGCGGCACCTGCACCAACGTGGGCTGCATTCCCTCCAAGGCCCTGCTGCAGTCGTCCGAGCACTTCGAGCACGCCAATCTGCACTTTGCCGACCATGGCATCTCCACCGGCAAGGTCGAGATGGACGTGGCCAAGATGATCGCCCGCAAGGATGCGGTCGTGAAGCAGAACAACGACGGCATCCTGTACCTGTTCAAGAAGAACAAGGTCACCTTCTTCCACGGCCGTGGCTCGTTCGTCAAGGCGGTCGAGGGCGGCTACGAGATCAAGGTTGCCGGCAAGGAAGAGGAAGTGCTGACGGGCAAGCAGATCGTGGTCGCCACGGGCTCCAGCGCCCGCGCGCTTCCCGGCGTGCCCTTCGATGAAGAGAACATCCTGTCCAACGACGGCGCCCTGCGCCTGGGCAAGGCCCCCAAGAAGCTGGCCCTGATCGGCGCTGGCGTGATCGGCCTGGAAATGGGCTCGGTCTGGCGCCGCCTGGGCACGGAAGTGGTCGTGCTCGAAGGCATGGACAAGTTCCTGTCCGCCGTGGACGAGCAGATCGCCAAGGAAGCCAAGAAGGCGTTCGACAAGCAGGGCCTGAAGATCGAGCTGGGCGTGAAGATCGGCGAAATCAAGAGCGGCAAGAAGGGCGTGTCCATCGCCTACACCAACGCCAAGGGCGAAGCCCAGGCGCTGGAGGCCGACAAGCTGATCATCTCCATCGGCCGCACTGCCAACACGGCCGGCCTCAATGCCGAGGCCGTGGGCCTGGCTCTGGACGAGCGCGGCTGCGTCGTGGTCGATGACGACTGCAAGACCAGCCTGCCCGGCGTCTGGGCCGTGGGCGACGTGGTGCGCGGCCCGATGCTGGCGCACAAGGCCGAGGAAGAGGCCGTGGCCGTGGCCGAGCGCATTGCCGGCCAGCATGGCCATGTGAACTTCGGCACCATCCCCTGGGTGATCTACACCAGCCCCGAAATCGCCTGGGTGGGCCGCACCGAGCAGCAACTGAAGGAGCAGGGCGTCAAGTACAAGGCTGGCACCTTCCCCTTCCTGGCCAACGGCCGTGCGCGCGCCCTGGGCGACACCACGGGCATGGTCAAGTTCCTGGCCGATGCCGAGACCGACGAAATCCTGGGCGTGCACATGGTCGGCCCCATGGTCTCGGAGCTGATCTCCGAAGCCGTGGTCGCCATGGAGTTCAAGGCATCGAGCGAAGACATCGCCCGCATCTGCCATGCCCACCCCTCGCTGTCCGAGGCCACCAAGGAAGCGGCACTGGCCGTCGACAAGCGCACTTTGAATTTCTGAGTGCCAGGCTAGCCATCTAGCCCAAGCCAAAGACCTGAAAGCGCTTGCCCTGCAAGCGTTTTCAGCTTCTGAATACATAGCGAATGGTTGATGCTGCATGAGCGTTTCAGTGCGAGAGGCCTACGAGGCCGAACTGGTAGCCAAGGGCTTTCACAGTGATCCTGCGCAGTTGCGCGCCGTCGAGGCGCTGCAGCGCTGTGCCGACGACTGGGCGGTCTACCGCCAGCGCCGCTCCAACGCCTTCAAGAAGCTCATCAACCATCCCGAGATTCCCCGCGGCGTCTACATGTACGGCGGGGTCGGGCGCGGCAAGAGCTTTCTCATGGACTGCTTCTTCAACGCCGTGCCGCTCAGGCGCAAGGTGCGCCTGCATTTCCACGAATTCATGCGCGAGGTCCACCGCGAGCTCGCCGTGCTGCAGGGCACGCAGAACCCGCTGGACGTGCTGGGTGCCCGCATCTCCAAGAAGTACAAGCTGATCTGCTTCGACGAATTCCACGTGGCCGACATCACGGACGCGATGATCCTGCACCGGCTGCTGGTCTCGCTGTTCGCCAACGGCGTGGGCTTTGTCACCACCTCAAACTTCAAGCCCGACGAGCTGTATCCGGGCGGCCTGCACCGCGACCGCATCCTGCCGGCCATCGACCTGCTCAACGAGCGCATGGAAGTCGTCAACGTGGACAACGGCACGGACTACCGCCGCCGCACGCTGGAAAACGCCCGGCTCTATCACACGCCCCTGGGTGCAGAGGCTGATGCGGCCATGACCGAAACCTTCGACAAGCTGGCCGAAGTCAAGGACGAAGACCCCGTGCTGCACATCGAGGCGCGCGAGATCCGTGCGCGCCGCCGCGCCGGTGGCGTGGTCTGGTTCGACTTCCGCGAGCTGTGCGGCGGCCCGCGCTCGCAGAACGACTACCTGGAGATCGCAAGCCAGTTCCACACCGTGCTGCTGTCCGACGTGCCCTATATGCCGGTCAACATGGCATCGCCCGCGCGTCGCTTCACCTGGCTGGTGGACGTGCTGTACGACCGCAGGGTCAAGCTGGTCATCTCGGCCGCCGTGCCGCCCGAGCAGCTTTACACTGAGGGCCCGCTGGCCCATGAGTTCCCCCGTACCGTATCGCGCCTGAACGAGATGCAGTCCAAGGAATTCCTGGCGCTGGAGCGCCGTGTGGTGGACACCAGCCTGACCTGAGGCCGTTCGCAGCCACTGGCGTCGTTTGCCGGACCTGTACATGTTGAAACTGCCTACCTCTGCTTTCGCCCTTGTGAAGAAACTGCCCGCTGCCCTGAGCGCTGCGCTGGCCTGCCTTGTCCTGGCCGGCCCGGCCATGGCTGCGGAGGCTGGCGCGGATAGCGATGCCGATGCGCGGCAGGAGCGCGCCCAGGCTGCAAAGCAGGTCCAGGCCGAGCGCAAGGCCGCACGCGCCGAGATCGCGGCCCAGCGTGCCGTCATCGACAGGCGGCGCACGGCCCTGGAGTCCGAGTGCTACCAGCGCTTTGCCGTGGAAGACTGCCTCAGGCAGGCGCGCGAGGAGGCCCGCGAGCAGGACAAGCCGCTGCGCGAACGCGAGCTGCAGATCAACGACGAGGAGCGCAAGGAGCGCGCCGCCCAGCGCCTTGAGGATATCGAGGCCAAGAAGGCGCAGAAGGCCGCCTCGTCCATGCAAGCCAAGGAGCGGCCACCGGCCGCCCAGCGCGACACCCAGGCCATCAGGGCCCAGCGTGCCCAGGACGCACAGCAGCGCGCAGCCCAGCAGGCCAGCCACCAGCGTGATCGCCAGGCGCAGATCGAGCAGCGCCAGTCTGCGCAGGAGCAGGAGCGGCGAGCTGCCGCCCGCGCCCAGTTCGAGGCCAAGCAAAAAGAGGCTGCCGAGCGCAAGGCCCGTGCCGCCGATGCCGCCCGCGAGCGCGGCCCGCAGGCAGCGCCACTGCCTGCGCCTCCCGCGTCTGCGGCGCCCTGAGCCCGGTGGTCAGGCCGTCACCGGCTCCAGTGCCTCGAGCTTGAGCACCACCAGCGACAGGTTGTCACCCCCGCCCTGGGCGCGTACGCGTGCCTTGTCGATCAGGAATTCCGTGGCCTCGCGCGGCGTGAGCGCGTTGAGCACGGTGCCCAGTTCCTCTGCCGTGTAGTAGTGCCAGACGCCGTCGCTGCAGGCCATGAGCGTGGTGCCCGGGTGCACGTGCTCGATCACGTGGTGGCTCATGGGCGGCTCGGCCTCGGTGCCCAGGCAGCCCAGCAGGATGTTGGACTTGGGGTGCACATGGGCCTCGAATTCGGTGAGTTCTCCCCTGTCCACCAGGGACTGGACGTAGGAGTGGTCCTTGGTGCGGTGGACCATGGTCGCGCCCTGGTAGTGGTAGATGCGCGAATCGCCCGAATGCACCCAGTGGCAGCGGCCCTGGGGCAGCAGCACGAAGGCGGCAATGGTGCTGTGCGGCTCCTGCTCGGCCGAGATGGCCGTCAGCCGGATCACCATGTGCGACTCGTGGACGATGCTCTCCAGCAGCGCCGTGCAGTCCTCCTTGCCCGGCTCGAAGCGCTCGAACAGCTGGCGCGCCGTGAGCATGACCTGGTCGGAGGCCTTGCGCCCGCCACTGCGCCCGCCCATGCCGTCGGCCAGCACGCCCAGCAGGCAGCCGTGTACATAGGGGTGGGCCATGAGCATCACCTGGTCTTGCTGGTATTGCCTGTCACCGCGATGGATGCCTGTGGCGGCTTGGAGTCGGTACGCTGGCTGCATGGTCTCTGGTTTGGTGGGCTCTTGGGGCGGTGGATGGGCACACCAATGTCATGGCGCATATTATCGGAGCACCGTCCCCGGCGCTGGCCCGCCGCACCCCGGCGGCGCTCTCTTTTTCAACAAACGGACCCGCCCTTTGCATTCTCTGACCGCCGCCGTGCAGGCGGCCTTCGCGCCGCAAGGCCTGCTGTCGCGCGCCGAGGCGCTGTTCCTGCCGCGTGAGGGGCAGACCCGCATGGCCCTGGCCGTGGCCCAGGCCATCGAGCAGCGCCAGACCCTGGTGGTCGAGGCCGGCACGGGCGTGGGCAAGACCTATGCCTACCTGGTGCCGGCCCTGCTCAGCGGCCAGCGCGTGCTGGTGTCCACGGCCACGCGCGCGCTGCAGGATCAGCTGTATGCCCGCGATCTGCCGCGCCTCGTTGCCGCGTTGGGCATGCCGCTGCGCATGGCGCGCCTCAAGGGCCGCAGCGCCTACCTGTGCATGGAGCGGCTGGAGCGTGTGCGCCAGGGCCGCACGGCGCCGCAGGACCCGCAGGTGCTGCGCAGCGTGGCCCTGGTCGAGCGATGGGCACGCACCACGCGTACGGGCGACCTGGGCGAGTTGCCCGCGCTGGACGAGCGCTCGCCCGCGCTGCCCCTGGTCACTTCCACACGCGACAACTGCCTGGGTTCCGACTGCCCGCATTGGCAGGACTGCCATGTCAACGTGGCCCGCCGCGCTGCGCTGGAGGCCGACGTGGTGGTCATCAACCACCACCTCATGTTTGCCGACCTGGATGTGCGCGAGTCGGGCGTGGCCCAGTTGCTGCCCAGCGTGGGCGTGGTCGTGGTGGACGAGGCCCACCAGCTCAACGACACCGGCGTGCAGTTCGCGGGCCAGAGCCTGTCGGGCCAGCAACTGACGGGCTATGCCCGCGATGTGCTGCGCGCCGGCCAGGAACTGGCGCGCGGCATGGCCGACTGGATGCAGCTTTCGGCACGTGTGGAGCAGGCCTTGCGCGAGCTGCGCCTGGCGGCAGGCAAGCCCCCGGCGGGCGGGCGCCTGCCCTGGCAGGGCGTGACGCCGCAGGGGCTGGACGCGCAGCGCTGGCGCACCGCCCTGGTGACGCTGGGGCGCAGCCTGCGGGCACTGCTGGAGCCGCTGGTGCAACTGCAGGTCAGCGACCCCGAACTGCGCAGGCTGTTCGAGCGCGGCAACGAGTTGCTGCGGCGCCTGGCCACCTTTGCCGCCGCCGCCGTGCAGGACACGGTGCGCTGGCTGGAGCTGGGCAGCCAGCAGATGCGCATGCTGGAGTCTCCGCTGACCATTGCGCACATCATGCGCACGCGGCTGCTGGGGTTGACGCAGGAGCAGGAGGGATCGGAAGACCAGGAGCGAGAGGATGCACAGCCCGAGCCCGAGCCACAAGAACAGGAAGAAGGCGCGCCCGCGCCCGTTCACGAAGCTGCAGGCCTGCCCCGGCAGCCCTCGGGCACCGCGTGGATCTTCACCTCGGCCACGCTGGGTGACGACGAGCGCCTGAGCTGGTTCACCGAGCCCTGCGGCCTGCGCGAGGCCCAGGTGCTGCGCGTGGACAGTCCCTTTGACTATGCGCGGCAGGCAGCGCTTTACGTGCCCCGGCCCTTTGCCCAGGCCGGCAGTGCCACGCATAGCACCGAGGTGGCGCGCCTGGCGCTGGATGCCGCCCAGCGCCTGGGCGGGCGCACGCTGGTGCTGACGACCACGCTGCGGGCGCTGCACGCCATAGGCGATGCACTGCAGCAGTCGCTGGGGCTGTTTGGTGAACTGGATGTGCTGGTCCAGGGGCAGGCGCCCAAGCTGGCCTTGATCGAGCGCTTTATCGCGGCCGGAGAAGGCAGGGAAGGCACGGGGGCGAGCCCGGGGCGGGGCTGCATTCTCGTGGCCTCGGCCACTTTCTGGGAGGGGGTGGACCTGCCGGGCGATGCGCTGCAGCTGGTGGTCATCGACAAGCTGCCGTTTCCGCCGCCCGACGATCCGCTGGTCGAGGCGCGTTCGCGCAGCCTGGAATCCGTGGGGCGTCAGGCCTTTGCCGACTACATGCTGCCCGAGGCCGCCATGGCGCTCAAGCAGGGCGCCGGCCGCCTGATCCGGCGCGAGACGGATCGCGGCGTACTCGTGGTCTGTGATTCCCGGTTGGCCACCATGGGTTACGGGCGGCGGCTGCGTGCCGCGCTGCCGCCCATGCGGACCCTGGTGGACGAGGCGGCCTTTGTTCAGGCCCTGCAGGCGCTGGCGCAGCCTGCGCCGCAGATCACCACAGCTTCCACCACGACTTCTGCTTTGCCGTGAGGTCCTGGTCGGACTCCTGGCCGTAGGAGGCGGTCAGCACGCGTTGCGCGTCGTCGCGCAACTGCGTCATGCCCAGGGCGTCGTATGAATTCACCAGGATCTGCATGGCCTCGCGCACGGCGGGCACGCCCTGGTAGTCCTTGACGGCCGTCTGCGCGCGCGCGATGGCGGCCACGTAGGCGCCGCGTCCGTAGTAGTAGCGGGCCACATGCACTTCGTACTGCGCCAGCGAGTTGACGATGTACTGCATGCGCAGCCGCGAATCCTCGGCGTAGCGCGACTCGGGAAAGCGCGTCACCAGCTCGCGGAAGGACTCGAAAGAGTCCTTGGCGGCCTTCTGGTCACGCTCGGACAGATCCTGGCGCGACAGCCAGGAGAACATGCCCAGGTTGTCATTGAAGTTGACCAGGCCCTTCAGGTAGAGGGCGTAGTCGGTGGCGGGGCTGGCCGGATGCAGCTTCAGGAAGCGGTCCAGCGTGGCGGTGGCCTGGATCTTGTCGCCGCTCTTGTACTGGGCATAGGCCTTGTCGAGCTGGGCCTGCTGGGCCAGGGGCGTGCCGGCGGCACGGCCTTCGAGCTTCTCGAACAGCGGAACGGCCTTGTCGAACGCGCCGGAGGCGGCTTCGTCGCGGGCCTCGGTATAGATGCGGTCCGGGGTCCACTTGGCAGTAGGGTCTTGCTGCGTACTGGAGCAGGCTGTCAGAACGCCTGCGACCAGCATGGCGGGAACGATGGACAGGGGAATACGCTGCATGGTGGACGTTTCTCGGGCAATCGAAGGGCGGTGAGAGGGTTGGCGGGCAGGAACGCGGGCCGCGCTGAGGGGCCGCACAAAGCCTGATTTTCCCGCAACCGGGCCGAAGCATTGTAACGGCCTGCGATGCCCGCCCCGCAGGCGGGGGCGGCGGCAAAGGCATGGCCGTGAACGGGTCCCGGCCTTGCGGAGCTTTCTACAATGGCGCCCATATGTTTGTCCATTTGCGCCTGCACACCGAATTCTCCGTCGTGGACGGAACCAACCGCATCAATGCCATCGTCAAGGCCGCCGCCGAGGACGGGCAGGTCGCACTGGCCGTCACAGACTTCAACAACCTGTTTGGTGGCGTCAAGTTCTACCGCGAAGGGCGGGCCAAGGGCGTCAAGCCCGTGCTGGGCGCGGAAATCCAGATCGAAGGCGAGAACGGTGCCGCCGTCTCGCGCATCATCGTGCTGGTGCAAAGCCCGCTGGGCTACCACAACCTGTCCGAACTGCTGGCCCGTGGCTGGACCCGCAACGTGGTCAAGGGCCAGGCCGTGCACACCTGGGCCTGGCTGCAGGAGCTGGGCGAGGGGCTGATCGTGCTGGCCGGGGCCCAGGCCGGCCCCGTGGGCCAGGCGCTGATGCGCGGCGACGAGGCCGGCGCAGCCGCCGTGGCCCAGCGGCTGGCGAGCATGTTCCCGCACCGCTTCTTCATCGAATTGCAGCGCGCAGGCCGGCCTGACGACGAAGCCCATGTGCTGGCCGCCGTGCAGCTGGCCGATCGCCTGAACCTGCCCGTGGTCGCCACGCACCCCATACAGTTCTTCGGTCCCGACGACTACGAAGCGCACGAGGCGCGCGTGTGCATCGCCGAGGGTGAGATCCTGGCCAACCCGAAGCGCGTGCGCCGCTTCACGCGAGACCAGCATTTCAAGACCGCCGCGCAGATGCAGGCGCTGTTCGCCGACATTCCCAGCGCCATTGCCAACACCGTGGAAATCGCGCGCCGCTGCAGCCTGACCCTGGTGCTGGGCAAGCCGCAGCTGCCCAATTTCCCCGTGCCTGACGGCATGACCATGGACGAGTTCTTCCGCAGCGAATCCTTCAACGGCCTGGAAGACCGCCTGACCCACCTGTATCCCGATCCCGCCAAGCGCGAGGCGCAGCGCCCGCGCTACGTGGAACGGCTGGAGTTCGAGATCGGCACCATCCTCAAGATGGGCTTTCCGGGCTACTTCCTCATCGTGGGCGACTTCATCAAGTGGGCCAAGCTCAACGGCTGCCCCGTGGGCCCGGGCCGCGGATCGGGCGCGGGCTCGCTGGTGGCCTACGTGCTCAAGATCACGGACCTGGACCCGCTGGAATACAACCTGCTGTTCGAGCGCTTCCTGAACCCCGAGCGCGTGTCCATGCCCGACTTCGACGTGGACTTCTGCCAGGCCAACCGCGACCGCGTCATCGACTATGTGAAGCAGCTCTATGGCCGCGACGCCGTCAGCCAGATCGCCACCTTCGGCACCATGGCCGCGCGCGCGGCCATCCGCGACGTGGGCCGCGTGCTGGACATGAGCTACACCTTCTGCGACGGCATCTCCAAGCTCATTCCCAACAAGCCGGGCCTGCACGTCACGCTCAAATACCCGCCCAATCCGAAGAAGGAGGGCGACAAGTACACCTACGCCATCGAGGCCGAGCCCATGCTGGCCGAGCGCATCGAAAAAGAAGAAGACGTCAAGACCCTGATCGAAATGGCCCAGAAGCTCGAAGGCATGACTCGCAACATCGGCATGCACGCGGGCGGCGTGGTGATCGCTCCGGGCAAGCTGGCCGACTTCTGCCCGCTGTACCAGCAGCCGGGCAGCGACTCGGCCGTGGCCATGTACGACAAGGACGATGTGGAGGCCGTGGGCCTGGTGAAGTTCGACTTTCTGGGCCTGGCCACGCTGACCATCCTGGAGATCGCGCGCGAGTTCATCATCAAGCGCCACAAGGGCCAGGAGAACTTCGCCTTCGAGAACATCCCACTGGACGACGCGCGGACCTACCAGCTGTTTTCCGAGGGCAAGACCGAAGCCGTGTTCCAGTTTGAATCGCGCGGCATGCAGGGCATGCTGCGCGACGCCAAGCCCAGCCGCCTGGAAGACCTGATTGCACTGAACGCGCTGTACCGCCCGGGCCCCATGGACCTGATCCCCAGCTTCGTCGCGCGCAAGCACGGCAAGGAAGTGGTGGAGTACCCGCACCCGCTGGTCGAGCAGGTGCTGGCCGAGACCTACGGCATCATGGTCTACCAGGAGCAGGTGATGCAGACCGCCCAGGTGCTGGGCGGCTACTCGCTGGGCGGCGCCGACCTCTTGCGCCGAGCCATGGGCAAGAAGAAGGTCGAGGAAATGGTCATGCACCGCGGGATCTTCCGCGAGGGCGCGGCCAAGCAGGGCATCAGCGAGGAAAAGGCCGACGAGGTCTTCGACCTGATGGAGAAGTTCGCGGGCTACGGCTTCAACAAGTCGCACGCCGCCGCCTACTCGCTGCTGGCCTACCACACGGCCTGGCTCAAGGTGCACTACACGGCCGAGTTCTACTGCGGGAACATGACCGTGGAAATGGACAACACCGACAAGCTCAAGGTGTTGTACGAAGACGCGCTCAAGATGGGCATCAGCTTCGAGCCGCCGGACGTCAACCGCGGCATGTACCGATTCGAGCCCGTCACCGACAAGGTCATCCGCTACGGCCTGGGCGCCATCAAGGGCACGGGCCAGCAGGCCATCGAGGCCATCGTTGCGGCGCGTGAAGGCCGCGGCGTGGGGCCGCGCGGCGCCGACAAGGGACCTTTCAAGAGCCTGGCCGACTTCTGCGTGCGCGTGGACCGCACGCGCCTGAACAAGCGCACGCTGGAAGCCCTGATCAAGGGCGGCGCCTTCGACGCCATCGAGCTCAACCGGGCGTCGCTGGTGGCCTCCATCGACCATGCCTTCGAGTTCGGCAACAAGACGCTGGCCAACGCCAACCAGGGCGGCTTGTTCGACATGATGGGCGATGACGCCGTGGGCTCCAGCACCCAGGAGCCGCCGCTGGTCGAGGCACTGCCCTGGGGCGTGAAGGAGCGGCTGACCCAGGAAAAGACGGCGGTGGGCTTCTACCTCTCGGGCCACCTGTTCGACGAGGTCGAGAAAGAGGTGCGCCGCTTCGTGCGCACGCCCCTGGCCGAGCTGCGCGACAGCCGCGAGCCCCAGACGCTGGCCGGCATCATCAGCGACTTCCGCGCCATCAATGGCCAGCGCGGGAGGCTGGGCCTGTTCAAGATCGATGACGGCTCGGGCGTGATCGAGGCCTCGGTGGACGAGAACACGCTCAACACCTACCGCGAACTGCTCAAGGACGATGAATTCGTCGTCATCACCGGGCGCCTGCAGCTGGACCATTTCAGCGGCGGCCTGCGCATGAAGGCCCAGCAGCTGTGGAATCTGGCAGACGCGCGCTGCCGCTTTGCGCGCTATCTGCAGGTCAGCGTGGGCGAGAAGATGCCTGACGTGCTTGGCCTGCTGCGCCAGTTCCCCGCCGTGGTGGAGCAGGGCGAGCACGGCGAGCTGCAGCGCGGCATGAAAGTGCGCCTGGGCCTGGTCTGCGAGGACGAGCGCGGCTCGGCCAGCTGCGAGCTGGCGCTGGGCGATGCCAGCCGCTTCTATCCCAGCGATGCGGCCCTGGCGGCTTGGTACGCCCAGGCCGGCAGTGCACAGGTCAAGGTGGTCTACGAATAACCCGCAAGGTGGCACAGCGCCCGATGGCGGCGAGCAGGCACTGCTTTGGTGCGTGCTTGCCGGCCCGGGCGGGCGCCGCGCTTGAATTCTTCAGGCATGCCTCGCATATCCCTTCCGGAAAACAGTGGCTCCGATGGCTAGAATGATTTTCATGGCAACCCAACCCCCTTCGATCCCTCCTGCCATCCCTACAGTGCGGCCCGTGTCCGACGATGACGGCGCCGTGGTGCTGGAGCGGCGACGCCAGCGCGTCCAGCCGCCGCAGATGTACCAGGTCGTGATGCTCAACGATGACTTCACGCCCATGGAATTCGTCATCATCGTCCTGCAGGAACTCTTCGGCAAGGACCGCGAAACGGCCACCCAGATCATGCTCAAGATCCATCTGGATGGCCGCGGCGTCTGCGGCGTGTACTCGCGCGACGTGGCGGCCACCAAGGTCGAACAGGTGCTGCAGGCGGCCCAGAAGGCAGGCCATCCGTTGCAGGCGATGTTCGAGCCTGTTGAATAAACCCGGGCCGCCCTGATTTATGGTTGCAGTCAATAATCCCCAGCAAGCGAAAAGGAGTCATCAATGATCGCCCAGGAACTGGAAGTCAGCTTGCACATGGCCTTTGTCGAAGCGCGCCAGCAGCGCCACGAGTTCATCACCGTGGAACACCTGCTGCTGGCCCTGCTGGACAACCCCAGTGCAGCGGAAGTGCTGCGCGCCTGCTCAGCCAACATCGATGACCTGCGCTCGGCCCTGTCCAACTTCATCAAGGACAACACGCCCCAGGTGGCAGGCTCCGATGAGGTGGACACACAGCCCACGCTGGGTTTCCAGCGTGTGATTCAGCGCGCCATCATGCATGTGCAATCCACCGGCAACGGCAAGAAGGAAGTCACGGGCGCCAACGTGCTCGTGGCCATCTTCGGTGAGAAGGATTCGCACGCCGTCTACTACCTGCACCAGCAGGGCGTGACGCGTCTGGACGTGGTCAATTTCATTGCCCACGGCATCAAGAAGGGCGAACCGCCCGAGCCTGCCAAGGCCGAAAACCCTGCCGAGTCCGAAGAGGGCGCCGGCGGCGAGCGCAACGAAAAGGCTTCGCCCCTGGAGCAGTTCACGCTGAACCTCAACCAGGCGGCCAAGGACGGCAAGATCGATCCGCTGATCGGGCGCGATTACGAGGTCGAGCGCACCATCCAGATCCTGTGCCGCCGCCGCAAGAACAACCCGCTGCTGGTCGGCGAGGCCGGCGTGGGCAAGACGGCGATCGCCGAAGGCCTGGCCTGGCGCATCACCGAGGGCAAGGTGCCCGAGGTGCTGACCGAAGCCGTGGTCTATTCGCTGGACATGGGCGCGCTGCTGGCGGGCACCAAGTACCGTGGTGATTTCGAGCAGCGCCTCAAGGGCGTGCTCAAGTCGCTCAAGGACCGGCCCAACGCCATCCTGTTCATCGACGAAATCCACACGCTGATCGGCGCGGGCGCCGCTTCGGGCGGCACGCTGGACGCGTCCAATCTGCTCAAGCCGGCGCTGTCCAGCGGCCAGCTCAAGTGCATCGGCGCGACCACCTTCACCGAGTACCGCGGCATCTTCGAAAAGGATGCAGCGCTGTCGCGGCGTTTCCAGAAGGTCGACGTGGTCGAGCCCACCGTGGCCGAGACCGTGGACATCCTCAAGGGCCTGAAGTCGCGCTTCGAGGAACACCACAGCGTGCAGTACGCCGCCGCCGCCCTGCAGGCTGCGGCCGAGCTGTCGGCCAAGTACATCAATGACCGCCACCTGCCCGACAAGGCCATCGACGTGATCGATGAGGCCGGTGCCGCGCAGCGCATCATTCCGGTGGAGCAGCGCAAGCAGACCATCGACAAGGCCGAGATCGAGGCCATCGTGGCCAAGATCGCGCGCATTCCGCCTGCCAACGTGTCCAACGACGACCGCAGCAAGCTGCAGACGCTGGAGCGCGACCTCAAGAGCGTGGTCTTCGGCCAGGACAAGGCGCTGGAAGCGCTGGCCTCCTCGGTCAAGATGGCGCGCTCGGGCCTGGGCAAGCCGGACAAGCCGATCGGCTCTTTCCTGTTCTCCGGCCCCACGGGCGTGGGCAAGACGGAAGCGGCCAAGCAGCTGGCCTACATCCTGGGCGTGGACCTGATCCGCTTCGACATGTCGGAGTACATGGAGCGCCATGCCGTCAGCCGCCTGATCGGCGCGCCTCCGGGCTATGTGGGCTTTGACCAGGGCGGTCTGCTGACCGAGGCCGTGACCAAGAAGCCGCATTCGGTGCTGCTGCTCGACGAAATCGAGAAGGCGCATCCGGACATCTTCAACGTGCTGCTGCAGGTCATGGACCACGGCACGCTGACGGACAACAACGGGCGCAAGGCCGACTTCCGCAACGTGATCCTCATCATGACCACGAACGCGGGCGCCGAGACCATCAACAAGGCCTCGATCGGCTTTACCAACCCGCGCCAGGCCGGCGACGAAATGGGCGACATCAAGCGCCTGTTCACGCCGGAGTTCCGCAACCGTCTGGACGCCATCGTCAGCTTCAAGCCGCTGGACGAGCAGGTCATCCTGCGCGTGGTCGACAAGTTCCTGCTGCAACTGGAGCAGCAACTGGCCGAAAAGCGCGTGGAGGTCACCTTCACCGATGCGCTGCGCAAGCACCTGGCCAAGAAGGGCTTCGATCCGCTCATGGGTGCTCGCCCCATGCAGCGCCTGATCCAGGACACCATCCGGCGTTCGCTGGCCGACGAGCTGCTGTTCGGGCAACTGGTCGACGGTGGCCGCCTGGAAGTGGACTGGGTGGCCGACGCCGACGATGCCGACAAGGGCGAAGTCAAGCTCGACATCACGCCCCAGCCCAAGCAGGACCCGGCGTCCGAGCCGGCCGAGCCCAAAGAGGCCACCGCCGACTGATGTGCATCGCCTGATGCCCATCGCGCAAGCCGACAGCCCCCCGGGCTGCCGGCTTTTTCTTTGATCCGCCCGAAGGAGTCTTTGTGGAGTGGCTTCGTCAGTACCTGACCCATGAGAATGCGCTGCTGCTGCTGTCGGTGACCTGGTCGGTCTATGTGGTGATCGTCGCGGTGTGGATCCTTCTGCAGCGCAGCGCACCCGTGGCCACGCTGAGCTGGCTTCTGTCCATGGCGGCGATTCCCGTGGGCGGGCTGGCCATTTACTACTTCTTCGGCCCGCAGCGGCTCAAGCGCCAGCGCATCAAGCGGCTGCGTGCGCGCAAGACATCGCGTGTGCGAACAGGCGTGCAGCGCCTGCGCGAGCGCATGCCGGGCAGCTCGGAGCGCCTGCACCAGGTCGCGCGGCTGGTGGCGGCCACCAGCGACTTTCCCGTCAGCACGGCCGCCGACCTGCGGCTGCTGGTGGGCGGCGCTGCCACCTTCGACGCCATCATCGAGGCGGTGAACGCGGCGCGCCACCACATCCACCTGGAGTACTACATCTTCGAGCCGGACCAGACCGGCACGGCCCTGCGCGACCTGCTGATACAGCGGGCCCGCGCAGGCATACAGGTGCGCCTGCTGGTGGATGCCCTGGGTTCCAAGAAGCTGGGACGGCGCTTTCTGCAGCCGTTGGAGGATGCGGGTGCCGAGGTCGCACTGTTCCATGGCACCAAGATCGGCCGGCGGCTGCGCCCGGTCATCAACTTCCGTACCCACCGCAAGATCCTGGTGTGCGACGGCAAGGTGGGCTTCACGGGCGGCGTCAACGTGACCGACGAAGAGAACGCGCGTGTCATGCCCGATGCCTACCACGACGTGCACCTGCGCCTGGAGGGCGCCATCGTCAACTGGCTGCAGACCGTGTTCCTCGAAGACTGGGCCTATGCGCTGGAAAAGGACCCCAAGAACGAGCCCGCCGACATCGACCTGCTGCTGCCGGATGCGCCCGAGGGCCCGCTTCCCGTGCAGATCATCACCTCGGGCCCCGACAACGGCCTGCAGGCCATCTACCGCGCCCATCTGGCGGCCATCAACGCGGCCGAGGAGCGTGTCTGGCTGACCACGCCGTATTTCGTGCCGACGGAGGCCGCGCTGGCAGCGCTCACCAATGCCTCGCTGCGCGGTGTCGATGTGCAGCTGCTGGTGCCGCGTCGTTCGGACTCGGCCCTGGTCACGGCGGCCGCGCGCTCCTACTACGACGAGCTGATCCGCTGCGGCGTGCGCGTCTACGAGTACAAGGCACGAATGCTGCACTCCAAGACCCTGGTGGTGGACGACAACATCGCCATCATCGGCACGGCCAACTTCGACTACCGCAGCTTCTTCCTGAACTACGAGGTCTGCGCCATCGCCTACGGGCCTGCGCTCAACGGCGATCTGGCCAAGCAGTTCGAGGCCGATCTGGAGCAGGCCCAGCGCGTGCACTTCAAGCGCGACCTGGGCTTTGCGCTGCGCCTGTTCGACTCGGGCGCGCGGCTGTGTTCGCCCCTGCTGTGAGGGCCGGTGGCCCGTTTTTCGCAGGCATACTCGCCCGATGGCCCATACCTTCTTCTGGCACGACTACGAGACCTTCGGCGCCCAGCCGCGCTATGACCGGCCCGCGCAATTCGCGGGCATCCGCACGGATGCGGAACTCAATGAAATCGGCGAACCCGTCATGTGGTACTGCCAGCCGGCAGGCGACTACCTGCCCGATCCGCAGTCCTGCCTGATCACCGGCATCACCCCCCAGCAATGCCTGGAGCAGGGCATGCCCGAGGCCCAGTTCGCCGCCCGCATCGAGGCAGAACTGGCCCAGGCAGGCACCGTGGGCGTGGGCTACAACACCATACGTTTTGACGACGAGATCACGCGCTTCATGTTCTGGCGCAACCTCATCGACCCCTATGCGCGCGAATGGCAAAACGGCTGCGGGCGCTGGGACCTGCTCGACGTGGTGCGCATGGTCTATGCGCTGCGCCCCGAAGGCATTGTCTGGCCGAAAAAGGAGGATGGATCCCCAAGCTTCAAGCTCGAGGACCTGGCCCGCGCCAACGGCCTTCTGCACGAAAAGGCGCACGACGCGCTGTCCGACGTGCGCGCCACCATCGGGCTGGCGCGGCTGATCCGCAAGGTCCAGCCCAGATTGTTCGACTTCGCCTTCTCGCTGCACAAGAAGGACCGCGTGCTGCAGGAAATGGGCCTGCCGGCCGAGCCGGCGCATGCACGGCCCTTCCTGCACGTCAGCGGCATGATCCGGCCCGAGCGCGGCTGCATCGCCGTCATGTGGCCGCTGGCCACGCACCCCACCAACAAGAACGAGATCATCTGCTGGGATCTGGCGCAGGACCCGTCCGAGCTGGCCTCCATCGACGTGGACACGCTGCGCCTGCGCCTGTTCTCGCGCGCTGCCGACCTGCCCGAAGGCATGCAGCGCCTGCCCATCAAGAGCATCCACGTCAACAAGTCGCCCATGGTGGTCGGCAGCCTCAAGACGCTGAGCGCGGCCATGGCCGCGCAATGGGGCATCGATGTGGAGCAGTGCATGGGCCATGCGGCCATTGCACGTGACCTGCCCGACATGAGCGCGCTGTGGCGTGCCGTTCACCAGCGCCCTGCGCAGGAGGGGCTGGATGCCGACCAGGACCTGTATGGCGGCTTTGTGGGCAACGAGGACCGGCGCCGTCTCAACCACCTGCGCAGCCTGTCTGCGCAGGAGCTGGCGCTGGACCGCACGGGCTTCGACGATGCCCGCCTGACCGAACTGCTGTTCCGCTACCGCGCCCGCAACTTCCCCGCCAGCCTGAACCCTGCCGAGCGCCAGCGCTGGCTGCAGCACTGCGCTGCCTGCCTGATCGAAGGCAAGGGCGGCGCACGCACGGCCGAGCAGATGTTTGCCATGGTCGATCAGCTATCGGAAACCGCCGACGAGCGCGGAGAGGAAATCCTGGGGGCGCTGTATGACTATGCCGAGGCGATCATGCCGGAACTTTAGTCCCCCTGAGCCGCCGCGCGGCCTCTCCCGAGAGGTGCGACACCCTCGCGGCGGGGCGAGGCGGGGCGGGTGGTGTAGGCCCTTGCTCGGTGTTCCTCGCCCTGGGCCGCGTCGGCTTTAGGCGCAGCGCCCATTTGTGCCTTCAGCCAAAGAACTTGTAGCAGACCACGATGGCCGCCATCACGCCGGCCAGTTCGGCGATGAGGGCGCAGGGCACGGCGTGGCGGGCGCGCTGTATGCCCACGGCGCCGAAGTAGACGGCCAGGACGTAGAAGGTGGTTTCGGTGCTGCCCTGGATGGTGGCGGCCACCAGGGCGGCGAAGCTGTCCACGCCCTGGGTCTGCATGGTCTCGATCAGCATGGCGCGCGCCGCGCTGCCCGAGAAGGGTTTGACCAGGGCCGTGGGCAGGGCGTCCACGAAGCGGGCGTCCATGCCCAGGGCATCGACCACCCAGCGTATGCCCGACAGCGCGTACTCCAGCGCACCCGATGCGCGGAACACGCCCACGGCGCAGAGCATGGCCACCAGGTAGGGCAGCAGGCCCTTGGCCACGTCAAAGCCTTCCTTGGCGCCTTCGATGAAGCTGTCGTAGACCGCGACCTTGCGCCAGGCGCCCAGGGTGACGAACAGCACGATCAGGGCAAACAGCGTCAGGTTGCCCAGCAGCGATGACAGCTGCGCCAGCGCGGCCGCCGACAGCGTGGCCAGAAAGGCCATGAAGCCCGCCAGCGCCAGGCCCAGCGGCAGCAGGTAGCCCAGCACCACGGGGCTCCACAGCGGCAGCCTCTGCACGGCGGCCACGGCCAGCAGGCCGACCAGTGTCGAGGCCGAGGTGGCCAGCAAGATCGGCAGAAAGACCAGGGTGGGATCGGGCGCACCCTGCTGCATGCGGTACATGAAGATGGTCACGGGCAGCAAGGTCAGCGACGACGCATTGAGCACCAGGAACAGGATCTGCGCATTGGTGGCGGTGTCGGGCCGGGGATTGAGCTCCTGCAGCGAGCGCATGGCCTTCAGGCCCATGGGCGTGGCCGCGTTGTCCAGTCCCAGCCCGTTGGCCGCGAAGTTCAGCGTGATCAGGCCCAGGGCCGGATGGCCGCGCGGCACCTCGGGCATGAGCCTGGCGAACAACGGGCCCAGCACGCGCGCCAGCCACTCCACCACGCCGGCCTTCTCTGCGATGCGCAGAAAGCCCAGCCACAGCGTCAGCGTGCCGAACAGCAGCACCATGACCTCGACCGACAGCCTGGCCATGGCAAACAGCGCCTGCACCATGGCCGAGAAAATCCCGACCTGACCGCCGACCAGCCATTGCGCCAGCGCAGCCACGGCCGCCACCAGAAAAAAGCCCAGCCACAAGGCATTCAGCATGGATTCCCGTCCCTCACGAGGCAATTGCAAGCCGCCATTGTGGGGCCAGCCGCAGGGCTTACGGGCCAGGGCGGCAGGGCATTGACAGGGCTCCGTTATCCTCGCGGCCCCGTGGTCCGAGGACCGCACCATTGCTGCAAAGGATTCCATGCCCCAGGTGATAGGACAGGTGAGCGTCGCCGTGCGCGACTATGACGAGGCGCTGCGCTTTTATGTGGGCGCGCTGGGCTTCGTGCTGATCGAGGACACCGCCCTGTCCGAGGGCAAGCGCTGGGTCACCGTAGCCTCCGGTGGCGGCGGTGTGCGCCTGCTGCTGGCCCGCGCCACGAATGAGGAACAGGCCGCGCGCGTGGGCAACCAGACGGGCGGGCGCGTGTTCCTGTTCCTGCAGACCGACGACTGCCTGCGCGACTTCGAGGCCTACCGCTCGCGCGGCGTGCGCTTTGTGCAGGACCCCCAGCGCAAGCCCCACGGCACCGTGGCCGTGTTCGAAGACCTCTACGGCAATCTGTGGGATCTCATCGAGCCGCATCCGGCGCGTTGAGGGCCGAAGGCGCGCTGCTTCAGCGGCTGGCCACGATGAACAGCCTTGGGAAGGGCAGCAGCACCGTGCCATCGTCCAGCGCGGGGTAGGCCTGGGAGATGGCCTGCAGATACGCTGCGTAGAAGCCGGCCTTTTGCTCCTCGTCCAGCGGCGCGACGAAGGGACGCAGCGCCGAACCCTTGAACCACTCAACCACCGCGGCATGGCTGCCCGCCAGCGGGTGGAAGTAGGTGGTGCGCCAGACATCCACGTTGCTGCAGTGCGGGCGAAGCAGGGCGTAGTAGAAGTCCGCGCTGTGCCGTGCGGGGTGGCGCACATCTCCAATCGTGGCGGCCCAGGGGCCGCTGGCGGCCACCTCCCGCGCCAGCCGGTGGGCCGGTTCTTCCAGGTTATCCGGCGTCTGCACGGCCAGGCTGCCACCGGGTGCCAGGTGGCTGACAAGGCGCGGGTAAAGCTGCTGGTGGTCGGGCAGCCACTGCAGCGAGGCATTGGCCAGGATCACGTCCTGCGGCTGGTCGGGCTGCCAGGTGGCGATGTCGGCCAGTGAGAAGGCCGTGCCCGGCAGCCGCTTGCGTGCGGCATCCAGCATGTCCTCGGAATTGTCCAGTCCCGTCACGGTGGCCCCGGGGAAGCGCTGGGCCAGGACCTCGGTGGAGTTGCCGGGGCCGCAGCCCAGGTCCACAGCCAGCCGCACGGCGCGGCCAGGCAGGTCGGGAATGGCGGCCACCAGGTCGCGCACGGGGCGCGTGCGTTCCTGCTCGAACGTTGTGTACTGCTTTGCGGACCAGGTCATCGTGTTGCCTTTCAGGTAGGTGTGTTTGTGGGGCGCGAGCGTAAATCCGTCCATCCATGATTGCAAATGCCACAATTGAAGTCTTCCCATACCTTGAAAGTATTGACGTGCCCGAGCTTCGCCAACTGCGCGCCTTTGTCGCCATCACCGAGGAAGGCCACATCACGCGTGCGGCCGAGCGCCTGGGCATGCAGCAGCCGCCGCTGACGCGATTGCTGCAGGGCCTGGAGCACGAATTGGGCGTGGAGCTGGTGCAGCGCCTGCCGCGCGGCGTGCGGCCGACGGCGGCGGGGCTGGCGCTGCTGGAAGAGTCCAAGGCGCTGCTGGAGCGCTGTGACGTGCTGGCCGAGGTGGTGCGCCGCGCAGCCCGGGGCGAGACGGGCCGGCTGGCCGTGGGCTTCACCAGCTCTGCCGCGCTGCATCCCTTTGTCCCCGGCGTGCTGCGCATGTTCCGCCAGCAGGTGCCCGGCGTGGCCGTGGCGCTGGAGGAGGCGGGCACGGGTGAACTCATGGATGCATTGCTGCACGAGCGGCTGGACGCGGCCTTTGTGCGCTCGCCCCTGCATGGCAGCCAGGGGCTGCAGGCCGTGCCGATTCTGGAGGAGCCCATGCTGCTGGCTCTGCCTGCAGGGCATGCGCTGGCACGCCCATTGCGTCGGCCCGTGCCTTTGCCGCAGCTCGCCTCGGAGGACTTCGTGCTGTACCGGCGCAGGGTAGGGCAGGGCCTGTACGACGCCATTCTCAAGGCCTGCCTGGAGGCGGGCTTCAGCCCGCGCGTGGTGCAGGAGGCGCCGCGCATGACTGCCACGCTGAGCCTGGTCTCGGCAGGGCTGGGGCTGTCCATCGTGCCGGCCTCCATGCAGCGCCTGCGCAGCGACGGCATTGTCTACCGTGCGCTGTCCCAGTGCCCCGGGTTGGCCGCTCCCCTGCATCTGGCCACGCGCGTGGGCGATGCGTCGGCCGTGCTGCGCAGGTTCCAGGACCTGGTTGCCACGGCGGCCGTGGCGGAGTCCTGACGGCGCGGGCTACGGTGTCCTGTTTGCTGCGCGTGCGGCAGCGCGCGGGCCGCCGCGCTGCTTGACCACGGTGCGTGCGCAGTCCACCAGCCTGTGGATCAGCGGCAGCCGTGCCGACGAGCGCAGCCACATCACGCCAAAGCGCCGCGACTGCGATTCCTCGGGCAGGGCCAGGCGCACCACGCCCTGGCCATCGGGCAGGTTCAGTGCCGTGTCGGGCACCAGCGAAACGCCCAGGCCGCGCTCCACCATCATGGCAATGGCCACCAGCGAGCTCAGCTCAAAGCGCTCCTGCGGCGCAATCTGCGCGGCGCGCAGGTAGCGCTCCACCATTTGCCCACCGCCCAGGCTGCGGTCATAGCGGATCAGCGGCTGGGTGCGCAGCAGCGTGTGCGGGTCCAGGTGCGCCAGCTGGTGCGGCACCAGAAGCACCAGCGGCTCCTCGCGCAGCAGTGTCCAGTCGAAGGTCTTGGCCAGGGCGAACGAGGGGTGCAGGCAGACGGCGGCATCCAGCTCGCCCTGCTGCACCGCCTGGTACAGCTCGCGCGTGGTGGCCGAGCGCAGGAACACCTTGGTCTGCGGGCACTTCTTCACAAAGCCCGCCAGGATGTCGGGCAGCAGGCTGTGCAGGGCCGTGTTGATGGTGCCTATCACCAGCTCGCCGTCGGCGCCCTCATGGTTGACATGGGTCTTGGCGTTGGCCAGCTCGCGCAGCAGCAGCGGGGCCGATTGCGACAGTCGGTGGCCGGCTGGCGTGGGCAGCACGGTGCGGCCTGCGCGGGCCAGAAGGGGGGCGTCGAACTCGCGCTCCAGGATGCGGATCTGCTGGGCCACGGCGGCGGCCGTGATGTTCAGGCGCCGCGCGGCCTCGGCCATGGAGCCGGTCTCGACCACGAGCAGGAAGCTGTGCAGGTAGCTGGTTTCCATAAACAAAGAATTTGTGTGGTTTGAACAAATATTACCTGTGTTTCTCTTGGCTTTCTGCCGCCCACAATGCGGTGCATGAGAAGCAAACTGTTTGTTCCCGCATCGCGTCCCGAGCTGTTCGCCAAGGCCCTGGCCGGCGACGCCGACGCACTGTCCTTCGACCTGGAGGACGCGGTGGCCGAGGCCCGCAAGGACGAGGCGCGCGGCCTGCTGCGCAGCTTCCTGCTCAGCCCTGAAAGCCGGGGCCATGGCAAGACGCTGATCGTGCGCGTCAACGCCATGGATACGCCGCATTTCGGCGCCGACATCGCCGAGATGGTGCGCGACGGCGTGCACCTCATCAACCTGCCCAAGCCCGAGACCGTGCAGCAGGTGCGCGAGGCCGCACAGCGCATTGCCGAGGCGGCAGATGCCAACGGCGTGGTCCAGGCGCCTGGCCTGCTGCTCAACATCGAAACACCCCGCGCCCTGCGCTGCGCTGCCGAACTGGCCAGCGCCCATGCCAGCGTGGCCGGCCTGCAGATGGGGCTGGGCGATCTGTTCGAGCCCTTTGGCGTGAACCGGCGCGAGCCCGCCGCCATTGCCCAGGCGCTGTTTGCCGTGCGCATGGCCGCCGCCGAGGCCGGCGTCTACGCCTACGACGGCGCCTTTGCCGACATCCGCGACAGCGAGGGCTTCAGCGCCGAGGCCCGCCTGTCGCGCGGCCTGGGCTTTCTGGGCAAGACCTGCATACACCCCAGCCAGATCGCCCTGGCCAATGCGGTCTACCAGCCCACCGAGCAGGAAATCGGGCACGCCCTGAAGGTGGTGGAGGCGGCCCGCCAGGCAGATGCCAACGCCCTGGGCGCCTATGTGGTGGACGGGAAGATGGTGGACAAGCCCTTCGTGCTGCGTGCCCAGGCCATCGTGGCTGCGGCGCATGCACAGGGGCTGCTGGTGGCCTGAACGGGCGGCCGGCAATCCGGTGCCCCGGCATCCCGCATGCCGGGCATCCCCATGACAAGAAACAGTACAGGAGACAAAGACATGAGCATTTCCCATTGCCGCGCGCGGCGCAGGCTGGTGGCGCTGGCCGCCACCACAACGGTGGCCACGCTGGCCGGGCTGGCTTCGCCGGGATTGATGGCGCAGGGCGCCTTCCCGTCCAAGGCCATCACCATGGTGGTTCCCTATCCGCCGGGTGGCTCCAACGACGTGTTCGCACGCCAGGTGGCCAAGGAAATGGGCGATCTGCTCAAGCAGGCCGTGATCGTGGACAACCGGCCCGGCGCCAGCGGCAACACCGGCACGGCCTCGGTGGCCAAGGCGGCGGCGGACGGCTACACGCTGGTGGCGGTCTCGTCCAGCATGACCACGAATGCCGCGGTACAGGCCAAGATGCCCTTCGACCCCGTCAAGGACCTGGCGCCCGTGGCCATGTTTGCCAAGGGCCCGCTGGTGGTGGCCGTGAACAACGAATTCCCGGCCAGGACGCCGCAGGATCTGGTGCGCGCCATCAAGGCCAGCCCGGGCCAGTTCAACTACGCCACCTCGGGCACCGGCAGCATCAACCACTTCGCGACCGAGATGATGCGCTCCATGGTGCCGGGCATGGACATCATGCATGTGCCCTACAAGGGACAGGGCCCGGCCGTGACCGACGTGATCGGCAACCAGGTGCAGATGCTGGTCTCCAGCGGCCCGTCCATCCTGCCCATGGTGCGCAACGGCAAGCTGCGCGCCATCGGCATCACCAGCCTCAAGCCCAGCCCCATTGCGCCGGACCTGACGCCCATGGCAACGGCCATCCCGGGCTACGAATTCGATCTGTGGTGGGGGCTGCTGGCGCCTGCGGGCACGCCCGCCGACATCGTGGACCGCCTCAACCAGGCCGTGAACCAGGTGCTGGCCAAGCCGACCATCCAGGCCAGCTTCCTGCGCGAAGGCGCCATTGCCAACCCCGTGACGCCGCAGCAGTTCGCACAGGTGATCCGCAGCGACGTGGCGCGCTGGAAGCAGCTCGCCAAGGACCGCAATATCCAGGCCGATTGAACCCGGCCGCTGGCGGGAGGCGCCCCAGGCCTTCCCGCTTCCCTATCAGGAGAAACGAATGAGTTTTGTGCCCGGTGAACGCCAGGGACCGAAAGGCCCGCTCAGCGGTGTGCGCGTGCTGGATCTGAGCGCCTATATCGCGGGGCCGTATGGCTGCTCGCTGCTGGCGGACCAGGGCGCCGAGGTGATCAAGGTCGAGCCGCCCGTGGGCGACAACCTGCGCAAGTACCCCTCCACGCTGGAAGCGGAAAGCCGCGCCTTCCTGGGCGTGAACCGCAGCAAGTGGGGCATGGTGCTGGACCTGAAGGATGAGGCCGACCACGCCGTGCTGCTGCGCCTGGTGCGCGAGGCCGATGTGCTGGTCCACAACTTCCGGCCCGGCGTGCCCGAGCGGCTGGGCATCGGTTTTGCGCAACTGGCCGCCATCAACCCACGCCTCATCTATTGCAGCGTCACCGGCTATGGCAGCCGCGGGCCGCTCAAGGCCAAGGCGGGCTACGACCAGGTGCTGCAGACCATGACCGGCATGTGCGCCATGCAGGGCAAGGCAGGCGGGCCGCCCGAGATTCTCTACGGCTCCGTGGTGGACTACTACGCCTCGGCCCTGGTGGCGGGCGGTGTGTCGTCGGCGCTGTACGAGCGCGAGAAAAGCGGGCTGGGCCAGCATGTGGGCGTGTCCCTGCTGCGCGCGGCGCTGACCATGCAGTCCGCACGCATGGTCTGGGCCGAGGGCGAGCCGCGCGAGGTAGGGCGCGACATGCGCTCCGGCGGCATCACGGGCATCCACCCGACGCGCGAAGGTTATCTCTACATTTCGGCCAACACCGCGCATTTCTGGGCCGCGCTGTGCCGCAAGCTGGATCTGCCCGAGGTGGCCAGCGACGAGCGCTACGACTCCGTGCGCAAGCGTGCCCAGCACCGCGACGTGCTGGTGCCCCTGCTGCGCCAGGCGCTTGCGGGGCGCAGCGCGCTGGAGTGGGAGGCCTTGTTCGGCGAGGAAGTGCCCTGCGCGGCGGCCCGCACGGTGGAAGACATGTTCGACGACCCGCAGGTGCAGGCCGAGGGCATGGTCACCCGTTTCGAGCACCCGACCCTGGGCAGCTACCGGGGCTTTGCCGGCGCCGTCGAATTCGACCGCACGCCTGGCCCGCCGGCCTTTGCCGCCCCCACGCTGGGTCAGCATACCGAGGCACTGAAGGCCGCCGCGCAAGAGAGCCGCTGATGCACGCACTGCCCGCTGGCGCCTGCGACGCCCATCTGCATGTCTTCGATCCGCGCTTTGGTACGCGTTTTGGTGCTCATGCCACGGCTGCCGACTATGCGCAGCTGCGCGGCGCCATGGGGCTGGAGCGCGCCGTCATCGTCCAGCCGCGTGCGCATGGCACGGACAACCGGGTCACGCTGCACGCCATCCAGTCGCTGGGCGCAGCAAGCACGCGCGGCATTGCCGTGGTGCACCCCGATATCACCGACGCACAGTTGCAGGCGCTGCATGACGGCGGCATTCGCGGTATCCGCTTTTCGCTGCACACCGAGCACGATGCAGCCGTGCGGCTGGACATGCTGGAGCCGTTGGCCGAGCGTATTGCCGCGCTGGGCTGGCATGTGCAGCTGCACTGGCTGGCCAGCCAGATCGAGGCCCATGCGGCGCTGCTGCAGCGGCTGCCATGCACCCTGGTGTTCGACCACATGGCGCGGCTCGCTGACAGCGCTGACAGCGCTGGCGTGCACGAGCAGGCCTTCGGCGTGGTCCGCGAGCTGGTGCAGCAGGGCAGGGCCTGGGTCAAGCTCTCGGGCCCGTATCTGAACAGCCGGGCGGGCCTGGCCGCAGGCTATGCCGATTGCGACGCGCTGGCGCAGGCCTGGGTGTCCGAGGCCCCGCAGCGCCTGGTCTGGGGCAGCGACTGGCCCCATGTCACCGAAGCTGCCCATCCGCCGCAGACCCCCATGCTGCTGGCGCTGCTGTCACGCTGGATTCCCGATGCGGCGCTGCGCGCCCGCGTGCTGGTGGACAACGCCGCCGAGCTTTACGGATTCGATTGAGGGCGCGGGGCACGCAACCCTCGCAGCCCAGGTTTTCACCATTGAGCAACAGGAGACAGAAACGTGAAGAAGATCAAGACACTGCGGCCCGCCATGACGGTGCTGGCCTTGGGTATTGGGGCGGGGCTGGGCCTGTTCCAGGGCACGCTGCATGCGGCCGACTATCCGGCCGCGCAGGCCATCACGGTCGTCGTGCCGTTCTCGGCCGGCGGCGGTGCGGACAATGCGGCGCGCATCATCGCCAAGGCGCTGGGCGAGGTCTCGGGCCAGACCGTGGTGGTGGACAACAAGGCCGGCGCCAGCGGCGCCATCGGTGCCGCCCTCGTGGCGCGTGCCAAGGCCGATGGCTATACGGTGCTGTATGACGCATCGTCCTTCGCCATCAACCCGGCACTGCGCAAGCTGCCCTATGACCCGGCCAAGGACTTCATTGCCGTGTCCCAGGCCATCAGCGTGCCCAACATCCTCGTGGCCGCGCCGTCCTCGCCCTACAACAGCCTGGCCGACTTCATGAATGCCGCGCGGCAAAAGCCCGGCAGGCTCACCTATGCCTCCTACGGTCCGGGCAGCCTGGCCCAGATGGCGACGGAACTGCTCAAGGCAGACGCCAAGTTCGATGCCGTCCACGTTCCCTACAAGGGCGGGGCGCCCGCCATCGTCGATGTCATGGGCGGCCAGGTCGATGTGTACTTTGCCAACGCGGCCTCCAGCATCAATTACGTCAAGGGCGGCAAGCTCAAGGCGCTGGCCGTGTCCTCGGCCAAGCGCATGCCGGACCTGCCCGACGTGCCCACGGTGGCGGAAAGCGGCATCAAGGGCTTCGAGGTCACGGAGTGGAACGGCTTCTTCCTGCCCGCAGGCACCGCGCCCGACACGGTGCAGAAGCTGCAGGACCTGGTGCAAAAGGCCCTGGCCTTGCCGGCCACGCGCGCCAGCCTTGAAAAGCTGGGTCTGACGCCGGTGGGCAGTTCCTCCGCCGCCTTCACGGGCTTCGTGGCGGCCGAGCGCAAGCGCTGGGATGCCGTGGTCAAGGCCAACGGAATCACCGTGCAGTGAGCCGCCGCGCGTGACGGGGCTCAGGGCGTGGCAGTGACGCGCAGCAACTGCCCGCCCTGGGCGTCCGTCAGCAGGTGAAGCCAGCCGTCCGGTCCCTGGCGGACATCACGCACGCGCTGGCCCAGGCGCGGCAGCACCTGCTCGCTGGCCGTTACCTTGCCGGTCCACAGGGGGCAGGCCAGCCAGTGCCGGCGCGAGGCGCACGTCACCGTGCACGATGCGCAGTCGGCCGGCTTTGATCTGGCAAACATCATGCACGACGCGGCCAGAGCCAGCGGCGCCCTGTCAACCACTGCGCAAAAAGCCCGCGCAGCCACTTGCGCGGGTGTATAAACAGCGCTCTTTCGGCGCCGGGCCGGGTCCCTGCGTGGGGCGGTCGGCGGCGCCTCCTACCCACCAGAGAATCCGCAAGGGAAAAGCAGCCATGGGCGCGCAATGGAAAGCAAAGGGCAAGGCGCTGGTCGCCGATGCCAAGGGAAAGCTGTTTGGCAAGCTGGCCAAGGAAATCATCGTCGCGGCGCGCGCCGGCGCCGATCCGGCAGGCAACTCGCGCCTGCGCATGGCCGTGGAAGCCGCCCGCAAGGCCTCCATGCCCAAGGACACGCTCGAGCGTGCGATCAAGAAGGGCTCGGGCGTGGGTGCCGATGCCGTCAACTACGAGCGCGTGGTCTATGAAGGCTACGGCCCCAACCGCGTGCCCGTGATGATCGAGTGCCTGACCGACAACGTGAACCGCACGGCGCCCAACATGCGCGTGTGTTTCCGCAAGGGCCAGATGACGGCCGTGGCCTGGGACTTCGACCATGTGGGCATGATCGAGGGCGAGCCCGAAGGCGGTGCCGATGCCGAGCTGGCCGCCATCGAGGCCGGCGCACAGGACTTCGAGCCCGGCGAGGAAGAGGGGACGACGCTGTTCATCACCGACCCGACGGACCTGGATACCGTGAGCAAGGCGCTGCCGGCCCAGGGCTTCAAGGTGCTGTCGGCCAAGCTGGGCTACAAGGCCAAGACGCCGGTCAGCATGGCCAGCCTGTCGGCCGAGCAGCAGGAGGAAGTGCAGGACTTCCTGGCCGGCATCGAGAACGATGACGACGTGCAGCACGTCTATGCGGGGCTGGTGGATTGATCCCGCTGCCCCCCGCTCCCCAGCAAAAAAGCCGCACGATGTGCGGCTTTTTTGTGGGTGCGTGCACCAAGCTACTTGGTGCCGAAGATGCGGTCGCCCGCGTCGCCCAGGCCCGGCAGGATGTAGCCGTGGGCGTCGAGCTGGCGGTCCACGGCGGCCGTGTAGATGTCCACGTCGGGATGGGCCTTTTGCATGGTGGCCACGCCTTCGGGCGCGGCCAGCAGGCACATGAACTTGATGGACTTCGGGTTCAGCTGCTTGAGGCGCGCCACGGCGGCGGCGGCCGAGTTGCCCGTGGCCAGCATGGGATCGACGACCAGCACGTCGCGCTCTTCCATCTCGGAGGGCATCTTGAAGTAGTACTCGACGGGCTGCAGCGTCTCGGGGTCGCGGTACAGGCCGATGTGGCCGATGCGCGCGCCGGGCACGACGTTGAGCATGCCGTCGAGGAAACCGTTGCCGGCGCGCAGGATGGACACCAGCACCAGCTTCTTGCCGTCGATGACCTTGCCGGTCATGGTCTCCAGCGGGGTCTCGATCTCGATGTCCTGCAGCGGCATGTCGCGCGTGATCTCGTAGGCCATCAGCGTGGACAGCTCGCCCAGCATGCGGCGAAAGCTGTTGGTGCTGGCTTCCTTGCGGCGCATCAGCGTGAGCTTGTGTTGGACCAGCGGGTGGTCGATCAGGTGCAGAGTACTCATGGTTTTCTTCTGGAAAAAAGGGGCGCCGGCATTTGCGGCCGGCGCCAGGGGGCGGTTCAGTCGTGCAGAAAGCGTGCGTAGCGCGCCAGGTCCACATTGCCGCCGCTGATCAGAATGCCCACGCGCGCTCCCGACAGCGCAACCCCGCCATGCAGGGCGCCCGCCAGCGAGAGCGCTCCCGTGGGTTCGACCACGATTTTCTTGCGTTCCGCGTAAAAGCGCATGGCCTGCACCAGATGCTCGTCCGCCACAGCCAGGATATCTTCCACATGCTCGCGGATGATGGCGAATGTGATATCGCCGATGGACTGGGTCTGGGCACCGTCGGCAATGGTGTGGGGCGTGGGGATCTGCACGATCTGGCCTGCGCGCAGCGACTGGCGGGCATCGTCGCCGGCCTGGGGCTCGACGCCGTAGACCTTGCAGCGCGGCGCCAGTTGCCCGGCTGCCAGCAGGCTGCCCGACAGCAGGCCGCCGCCGCCCAGGCAGACAAAGAGGTAGTCCAGGTCGGGCACCTCTTCGAACAGTTCCTTGGCTGCCGTGCCCTGGCCGGCGATCACGTCGCGGTGGTTGAACGGCGGGATCAGTGTCATGCCGCGCTCGTCGGCCAGGCGGCGGGAGATGGCCTCGCGGTCCTCGGTGAAGCGGTCATAGGTCACCACCTGGGCGCCGTAGGAGCGCGTGGCTGCCATCTTGGAGGCGGGGGCATCCTCGGGCATGACGATGAGCGCGGGCATGTCCAGCATCTGCGCGGCCAGTGCCACGGCCTGGGCATGGTTGCCCGAGGAGAAGGCCAGTGCGCCGCGCTTGCGCTGCTCGGGCGTGAACTGCGACAGCGCGTTGTAGGCGCCGCGTATCTTGAAGGCGCCCGTGCGCTGCAGGTTCTCGCACTTGAAGAACAGCTGGGCGCCCAGCAGCTCGTCGGCGGTGCGGCTGCGCAGTATGGGTGTGCGGTGGGCCACGCCTTCCAGCCGGCCGGCGGCGGCGGCGACATCGTCATAGGTGGGCAGCGAGGGTGGGCTGTTCGTCGTCATGGCGTGCGGTTCCGCAAAGTGGATGGAGGCGCTTTCGATCATAGCCGCATGCGCGGGCTTTCAGAGCCCTGAAATGCGCCAGCCGTTGCATGGCAACGGCTGGGTGCTATGGTGTTTGATGCGGCGCAGGGCCGGTGCGCCAGCGCTTCAGCGCTTCTTGTTGCCCAGGATGCCGCCGAGCACGCCGCGCAGGATTTCCTTGCCCAGCGAATTGCCCATGGTGCGCATGGTGGACTTGGCCATGGTCTGCACCAGGCCGTCGTGCTTGCCGCCGCGTGGGCCGGTGGTGCCGAACAGCAGGTCCTTGAGCCCGTCCATCATGGCGCCCCCTTCGCTCGCCGCAGGCGTGGCACCGGCCGGGCCCGTGCCGGCTGGCGCTGCGCCGTCGCCGGTCGCTGCCGTGCGGCCGCGCAGCACCTCGTAGGCCGATTCGCGGTCCACTGCCTTTTCATAGACGCCGGCCACCAGCGACTGTGCCAGCAGGGTCTTGCGCTGCTCCTCGTTGATGGGGCCGATCTGGCTGCCGGGGGGGATCACGTAGGCACGCTCGGTGATGCCGGGGCGGCCCTTGTCGTCGAGGAAGCTCACCAGGGCCTCGCCCACGGCCAGCTCGGTGATGGCGGCCTCGATATCCAGGCCGGGCTTGGGCCGCATGGTGGTGGCCGTGGCCTTGACGGCTTTCTGGTCGCGCGGCGTGAAGGCGCGCAGCGCATGCTGCACGCGGTTGCCCAGCTGGGCCAGCACGGTGTCGGGCACGTCCATTGGGTTTTGCGTGACGAAATACACGCCCACGCCCTTGGAGCGCACCAGGCGCACCACCAGTTCGATGCGTTCGAGCAGCACCTTGGGCGCGTCGTTGAACAGCAGGTGGGCCTCGTCGAAGAAGAAGACCAGCTTGGGCTTGTCGGGGTCGCCGATCTCGGGCAGGCGCTCGAATAGCTCGGACAGCATCCACAGCAGGAAGGTGGAGTACAGGCGCGGCGAATTCATCAGCTTCTCGGCGGCCAGGATGTTGACCACGCCCTTGCCGCCGGCATCGGTCTGCATCAGGTCGTTGATGTCGAGCATGGGCTCGCCAAAGAACTTGTCACCGCCCTGCGACTCGATGGCCACCAGCCCGCGCTGTATGGCGCCCACGCTGGCCGCGCTGATGTTGCCGTACTCGGTGGTGAACTGCTTGGCGTTGTCGCCCACATGCTGGAGCATGGCGCGCAGGTCCTTGAGGTCCAGCAGCAGCAGGCCGTTGTCGTCGGCAATCTTGAAGACCAGGTTGAGCACGCCCATCTGCGTGTCGTTCAGGGCCAGCATGCGGCCGATCAGCAGCGGGCCCATGTCCGAGACCGTGGCGCGCACCGGGTGGCCCAGCTCGCCGAACACGTCCCACAGCGTGGTGGGGCAGGCCAGGGGCTGGGGAATCTCGATGCCGCGCTCCTGCAGGGAGGCCGCCATCTTGGCGCCCGTGCTGCCGGGCTGGCTGATGCCGGACAGGTCTCCCTTGATGTCGGCCATGAACACCGGCACGCCGATCTCGGAGAATCCCTCGGCCATTTTCTGCAGCGTCACGGTCTTGCCGGTGCCGGTGGCGCCTGTGATCAGGCCATGTCGATTGGCCAGTGCCGGCAGCAGCAGGCATTCTGTGGCAGAGTGGCGGGCGATCAGAAGTGGAGCGGCCATTTCGGGTTTCCTCGGGGGAGCATGCGGTCAAAAGTAAAATCCCAGCCGCAAGGTTAAATCAATATCAAAGGACAGCCTGTGGCAGGACACAGTAAATGGGCCAATATCCAGCACCGCAAAGGCCGCCAGGACGAAAAGCGCGGCAAGGTCTGGACTCGCATCATCCGTGAAATCATGGTGGCGGCACGCACGGGAGGGGGCGATCTCAGCGCCAACCCGCGCCTGCGCCTGGCGGTGGAAAAGGCCAAGGCGGCCAACATGCCGGCCGACAACATCAAGCGCAACATCGACAAGGCCACGGGCAACCTCGAAGGCGTGACCTACGAGGAAATCCGCTACGAAGGCTATGGCATCGGCGGCGCGGCCATCATCGTGGACACCATGACCGACAATCGCGTGCGCACTGTGGCGGATGTGCGTCACGCCTTCAGCAAGTACGGTGGCAACATGGGCACGGAAGGTTCCGTGTCCTTCCAGTTCAAGCATGTCGGACAACTGATCTTCGCTCCCGGAAGCGACGAGGACCAGATCATGGAAGTGGCTCTGGAGGCCGGCGCCGAGGACGTGATCACCGATGACGAGGGAGCCATCGAGGTGCTGACCGCACCCGCAGAGTTCGAAACCGTGCGCGACGCGCTGCAGGCCAAGGGCCTGACGCCGGAGGTGGCTGAAGTCACCATGCGCCCGGAAAACACCATCGCCCTGCAAGGCGATGACGCAGCCCGCATGCAAAAGCTGCTGGACATGATCGAAGACCTGGATGACGTACAGGACGTCTACCACAACGCTGAACTATGAAAATTCTTGTGATTGGTGGCGGAGGCCGCGAGCACGCCCTGGCGTGGAAACTGGCTGAATCGCCGAAATCGACCAAGGTCTATGTGGCCCCCGGCAACGGTGGCACGGGCCTGGCCGGCGGCAAGGTGGAAAACCTCAACATCACCGACCCGCAGGCGCTGCGCGAGTGGGCGCAGGCCGAGAAGGTCGCGCTGACCGTGGTCGGCCCCGAGGCTCCGCTGGCTGCCGGCGTGGTCGATGAGTTCCGCGCCCACGGCCTGCGCATCTTCGGCCCCTCCAAGGCGGCCGCCCAGTTGGAAAGCTCCAAGGCCTTCTCCAAGGACTTCATGGCGCGCCACGGCATCCCCACGGCGCTCTATGAAACCTTCACCGACCCGGTGGCGGCCCATGCCTACGTGGACCGCCTGGGTGCGCCCATCGTGGTCAAGGCCGACGGCCTGGCCGCAGGCAAGGGCGTGGTCGTTGCGACAACGCTGCAGGAAGCCCACGACGCCGTGGACTTCATGCTCGTGGACAACAAGTACGGCGTGGCCCACAACGACGGCGGCGCCCGCGTGGTGATCGAGGAATTCCTCGCCGGCGAGGAAGCCAGCTTCATCGTGCTGTGCGACGGCAAGAACGTCCTGGCCCTGGCAACCAGCCAGGACCACAAGCGCCTGAAGGACGGCGACCAGGGCCCGAACACGGGCGGCATGGGCGCCTACTCGCCCGCGCCCGTGGTCACGGCCGACGTGCATGCCCGCGCCATGCGCGAGATCATCCTGCCGACCATCCGCGGCATGGAAAAGGACGGCATTCCCTACACCGGCTTCCTCTATGCGGGCCTGATGATCGACGCGTCCGGCCATCCCAAGACGCTGGAGTTCAACTGCCGCATGGGCGACCCCGAGACCCAGCCCATCATGATGCGCCTCAAGAGCGATCTGGTGGACGTCATGCTGGCGGCCACCGATGCCAAGCTCGACCAGGTCGAGCTGCAATGGGACCGCCGCACGGCGCTGGGCGTGGTCATGGCCGCAGCAGGCTACCCCGAGGACCCGCGCAAGGGCGATGCTATCAGCGGGCTGCCGCAGGACGCCGCCGACGCCATGGTCTTCCATGCCGGCACCCAGCTCAAGGACGGCGTGCCCGTCACCAGCGGTGGCCGCGTGCTGTGCGTCACCGTGCTGGCCGACAGCGTCAAGCAGGCCCAGCAAAAGGTCTATGACGTGGCGCGCGGCATCCATTTCGATGGTGCCCAGTACCGCCGCGACATCGGCTTCCGTGCCGTGAAGAACTGAGTCCATGGCAGAGCAATCGACCGGGCAGGCGCTGCCCGTGGCCCAGGTGCGCGAGTACCTGACGGGCCTGCAGGCCCGCATCACGCAGGCGCTGGAGCAGGTGGAAGGCGAGGGCGGTGCACGCTTTCTGTCCGACACCTGGAGCAAGGGCCCCGGCGAGCGCCTGCAGGGCGATGGCATCACCCGCATCATGGAGGGCGGCCGCGTGTTCGAACGCGCGGGCTGCGGCTTCTCGCATGTGCGCGGGCCGCAGCTGCCGCCCTCGGCCACGCAGCACCGGCCTGAACTGGCGGGTGCGCCGTTCGAGGCCATGGGCGTGTCCCTGGTCTTCCATCCGCGCAATCCTTTTGTGCCTACGGTACACATGAATGTGCGAATGATTGCGGCCGGCTTAGGTGCGGCCGGCTCAGGTGCGGCCGGCTCAGGTGCGGCCGGCTCAGGTGCGGCCGGCTCAGGTGCGGCCGGCTCAGGTGCGGCCGGCTCAGGTGCGGCCGGCTCAGGTGCGGCAGGGCAACCGGGCAACGAGCCCACCTGCTGGTTCGGCGGCGGCATGGACCTGACACCGGTCTACGGCTTCGAGGAAGATGCACAGCACTTTCACCGCGTCTGCCGCGATGCGCTGGCGCCTTTTGGCGACGCGCTCTACCCGCGCTTCAAGACCTGGTGCGACGAGTACTTCTGCCTGAAGCACCGCAACGAGCAGCGCGGCATCGGCGGCATCTTCTTCGACGACTTCTCTGAGCTGGGCCAGGCGCGCAGCTTCGACATGCTGCGTTCGGTGGGAGATTCCTTTCTGGAGTCCTACCTGCCCATCGTCGAGCGCCGCCAGGCCATGGACTACGGGCAGCAGCAGGTCGATTTCCAGCGCTACCGCCGCGGCCGCTATGTGGAGTTCAACCTGGTCTGGGACCGGGGAACGCACTTCGGCCTGCAGTCCGGCGGGCGCACGGAATCCATCTTGCTGTCCATGCCCCCGCATGCGAGCTGGAGTTACCAGCGCGAGGACGCGCCCGGCACGCCCGAGCGGGCGCTGCTGGAGCAATTCCTGGTGCGCCGCGACTGGCTTTGAGTCCCATTGCCGCCATCTCCGGCCGCGTGGCGAAATCCGCGCGTGCAAGGGAATAGGCGGCAAAACTATAATTTCAATAGCTTGAGGCGCAGCGTTGGCTGCGTTCTCCACTTTCTTCGGCGCGAAATCTTCCGGCGATCTGTGGGCGAACTCCATGCATTTTGGAGCGCCGCTACAGCCAAGCCCTCTACGGGCCGCACGGCGCTCGCGCTATATTGATCCCATTTCTATTCCACTGATCACCGCCTGATGACCACTTCCACCAAATCGGATTCCGCAGCCAAGCGCGACGTGACCAAGCTGCAACGCGCCATTGTTGACGGCCTCGAAAACGTCAAGGCCCAAGACATCCAGGTCTTCAATACCGAAAAGCTCTCGCCGCTGTTCGAGCGCGTGATCGTGGCTGCGGGCACCTCCAACCGCCAGACCAAGGCGCTGGCCTCCAGCGTGCGCGACGCTGTCAAGCAGGCCGGTTTTCCCGTGCCACGCCAGGAAGGCGAAGAAAACGGCGAGTGGATCATCGTGGACTGCGGCCAGGCCGTGGTCCATGTCATGCAGCCAGCCATCCGCCAGTACTACCGCCTGGAAGAGATCTGGGGCGAAACGCCTGTGCGCCTGAAGCTGGGTGCTCCCAAGCCCACGCGCTCGGCCGCCACCGACAAGGCCGAGGAAAAGGCCAAGAAGGCCGCTTCCAAGAAGGCTGCTGCAACGGCCGCCAAGCCTGCTGCCAAGAAGGCCGCCTCTGCCGCCGCACCTGCTGCGGGCAAGAAGCCCGCTGCCAAGAAGGCAGCTCCTGCCAAGGCCACTGCACCCCGTTCCGCAGCTGCCAAGCCGGCCGCATCCCGTACGGCTGCTGCAAAGTCGGCCGCTCCCAAGTCCGCCGCCGTGAAGTCGGCCGCCGCCAAGGCTCCGGCCCGCAAGACGGCAGCGCCCAAGGCCATCAAGACCGTGGTGGTCAACCGCGCTCCCGCCAAGCCCAAGGCAGGTGCCGCTGCCAAGCCAGCCGCCAAGCGCGCTCCCCGCGCCAAGGCCTGAACGGTTCGGGACTGACGCTGCATGAAGCTGTTGATCGTGGCCGTGGGCCAGCATGTGCCCGACTGGGCGCAGACGGCCTACGACGACTATGCCAAGCGCTTTCCCCCGGAGCTCAAGGTGGAGCTCAAGGCCGTCAAGACCGAGCCGCGTGGCTCCAAGACGGTCGAGACCCTGTACGCGGCCGAGCGCAAGCGCATCGAGGCCGCCATTCCGCGCGGCACGCGCATCGTCGTGCTCGATGAGCGCGGCACCAATCTGACGACCAAGGCCCTGGCCCAGCGCCTGCAGGGCTGGCAGCTGGAGGGCGACGACGTGGCCCTGATCATTGGCGGCCCGGACGGACTGGACCCCGCCTTCAGGCAGGCTGCGCACGAGCGCATCCGCCTGTCGGACCTGACCCTGCCGCATGCCATGGTGCGGGTGCTGCTCATCGAGCAGCTGTACCGTGCCTGGTCGGTCAACGCCGGCCATCCCTACCACCGGGAATAGGGCCTGTCCCGGCTCCCAGGCTCTGCCAGCGGCCCTGTCACGCGGATCCGAGGATCTCGTGATACTATGATTTTGATAGCCTTCAGCGCTTTGCAACAAAGGGCTGAAGGCATTTCTCATTCTTATCATGCCGCCATTCATCTACCTTGCCTCCCAGAGCCCCCGCCGCCGCCAGCTGCTGGAGCAGCTGGGTGTGGCCCATGAGCTTTTGCTGCCCAACGCCGAGGGCGACATTGCCGAAGATGCCGAGGCCATAGAGGCCGAACTGGCCGATGAGGCAGCGCGCGACTATGTGCAGCGCGTCACCGCGCTCAAGCTCGATGCCGCCATGGCCCGCCATGCGCGCCGCGCCCTGGCTGTGGCGCCCGTGCTGTGCTCGGACACCACGGTGGCGCTGGATGGCCGCATTCTTGGCAAGCCTGCCGATGCCGACGATGCCCGCCGCATGCTGACCGCGCTTGCGGGCCGCGAGCACGAGGTGCTGACCGCCGTCGCCATACAGCACGGCGCGCGGCGCCTGGCTGCGCTGTCGGTTTCCCAGGTCTGCTTCTCGGCCATGAGCGCGCAGCAGATCGACGCGTATGTGGCCTCGGGCGAGCCCATGGGCAAGGCCGGCGCCTATGGCATACAGGGCCGCGCGGCGGCCCATGTGCAGTGGCTGCACGGCAGCTACTCGGGCATCATGGGCCTGCCGCTGTTCGAGACGGCGGCGCTGCTGCGCGAGCTGGGCTGGGCACTGTAGGCCGGCTCCCCGACCTGGGCCCGCAGGGGCGTGCAGGCATGCGCAGACCGCCGATGGCAGCGGATGGCGCGGCAAGATAGTGGCAAGCGGCCACCGGCGCAATGATTGCCGGGCCGCCATGGCCGAGAAATACAAACGACAAAGCACACCACAGGCACAGCATGCAGCAAGACATTCTGATCAATTGGTCGCCACAGGAAACGCGCGTGGCCATCATCGAGAACGGCGCCGTCCAGGAGCTGCACATGGAGCGCCCGCTGGAGCGCGGCCTGGTCGGCAACGTCTATCTGGGCAAGGTCTCGCGCGTGCTGCCGGGCATGCAGTCGGCCTTCATCGACATCGGCCTGGAGCGCGCGGCCTTCCTGCATGTGGCCGATGTCTGGCAGCGGCAGGAAGGGGGCGAGGCTCCCATGTTCGCGCGCAAGGACATGCCTGTCGTGCCCATCGAAAAGCAGGTTTTCGAAGGCCAGACCATCATGGTGCAGGTCATCAAGGACCCGATCGGCACCAAGGGCGCGCGCCTGTCCACGCAGATCAGCATTGCGGGGCGATTGCTGGTGCTGCTGCCCCAGGATGACCATATCGGCATCTCGCAGAAAATCCCGCAGGGCGAGCGCGACGCGCTGCGCGCCCGCCTGCAGGGCCTGGTGGGCACCAAGGAAACCGGCGGGGGCGGCGGCTTCATCCTGCGCACCAATGGCGAGGACTCCAGCGACGCCGAGCTGGCCGACGACATCCGCTACCTGCGCAAGACCTGGAGCCGCATCAAGGACGCCTCCGTGCGCCTGCCGCCCATGTCGCTGCTGCACCAGGACCTGAACCTGCTGCAGCGCGTGCTGCGCGATCTGGTGGGCGAGGGCACGCAGAGCATCCGCATCGACTCCAAGGAGCAGTTCGCCCTGCTCATGACCTTCGGCCAGGAATACATGCCGGCGGCCGTTCCCAAGCTGCAGCACTACCGCGGCGAGCGGCCCATCTTCGACCTGTTCGCCATCGACGAGGAAATCGCCCGCGCGCTGGGCCGCCGCGTGGACCTCAAGTCCGGCGGCTACCTGATCGTGGACCAGACCGAGGCGCTGACTACGGTGGACGTCAACACCGGCGGCTACGTGGGGGCGCGCAACTTCGACGACACCATCTTCAAGACCAACCTGGAAGCGGCCCAGCAGATCGCGCGCCAGCTGCGCCTGCGCAACCTGGGCGGCATCATCATCGTGGACTTCATCGACATGGTGCGCGACGACCACCAGGCCGAGGTGCTGTCCGAATTCAAGCGCCAGCTCGGGCGCGACCGCGTCAAGACCATGGCGGGCGGTTTCTCGCAGTTGGGCCTGGTGGAGATGACGCGCAAGCGCACGCGCGAATCGCTGGCCCACATGCTGTGCGAATCCTGCCCGGTCTGCCAGGGCAAGGGCCATGTGAAGACCGTGCGCAGCGTCTGCTACGAGGTGCTGCGCGAAATCCTGCGCGAGGCGCGCCAGTTCAACCCGCGCGAGTTCCGCATCGTGGCCTCGCCCAAGGTGGTGGAGATGTTCCTGGACGAGGAAAGCCAGCACCTGGCCGGCCTGTCCGACTTCATCAAGAAGCCCATCTCGCTGCAGGCCGAGACGGCCATGGCACAGGAGCAATACGACATCGTGCTGCTGTGAATCGATATTTATCTTGCTAATTCATTATCAATAGCAGTCCGTCTATTGGCGAATGAATGGGTTCAATTGAACTCATTCTTGCGTTGCTATGGATTGTTGATTCCCGATAATTAACTTTGTCTCGGCTTTTTTGATACTGTTTGTTGCAATCAGTGCCTCAGCAACTGAAAGGGCGACGAATGGGCATCGACTCCACCATTGTGCGTGCAGCCATACACCCGGGAATTGGTGTGGCGCGTATTGGCAATAGTCCGGATGAGTACTATGTCGGCCCCGAGCTGATGCATGTGCCGCCCATGGCGCCGGGCAGCCTGCGCGATGCGCAGGGCGCGCTCAAGCGCCAGGCTGCGCGCTTTCGCATCTACGGCTACAACGCCGCGGGCGAGGTGGTGCGTGAACTCACGGCCGACCAGGACCAGATCGAATGGGAAGTCGAGCTGGCCAATACCAAGGCTGCCTGGTATCAATTCCAATTGGCGCTGGACGTGCCTGAAGCCGCAACGGCCGATCCCACGATTTTGCGCAATGCCACGGTGAAGGACCGGAAAAGCCTGGCCATTCGACCCGGAGCCCGCCGCATTGCCAATGGCTCGGCCCCGGTGGCATTCGACAGCGGCAGTTTCTGCGGCAAGCCGGTTTATCTGGGCGAATTGCGCATTGAAAAGACGGGCCAGCTTCTCGTGCTGGGAGGCCGTGGCGTCTCTGCCTCCGTGGATGGCTCCAAGGCCACCACGTTTGCGAACAACGAGGGCTGGCATGACGATGTGGCCGACGGCCCCGTGCGTGCCAAGGTCGTCGTGGCCGGCGCTTCCGTGCCGGTGGATGCGGCATGGGTCACGGTTGCGCCGCCCAACTACGGCCCGCAGATGAAGTCGGTGCGCACCATGAAGGACCTGATGGAGGATGTGTACATCCACTCGGGCATGGCCGCCTTCCCGCCGCACGTCTCCTTCAGCCGGCACATCCTGCCCATACTCCAGCGCCAGAGCAGCCTGCAGTGGGCGAACAAGGGCTTTGCATCCCAGTTCGGCTGGGGCGGGGCGGCCAGTGTGGATGACGAGGCGTGGATCGCCAGGCTCAACAGCCCGGGCACGACCTGGGCCGAGCTGCGCCAGCAGGTGGCCAATGCCTTCCGCCGTTTTGACCGTGATGGCGCATCTCCCCAGCCCTGGCCCTGGCTGTATGGCGACGCCATGGCCGTGCCGCCCGCCGACACACCGCGCCAGCATGCGGCGCTGACGGCCACGCAGCTGAGGATGCTGGATCTGTGGGCCGGTGGCCATTTCCTGTCCGACTGGAAGCCCGGCCAGCAGTACCCTGCCCAGCTCGCCGACGTGCCGCTGCAGGAGCAGCCGGCCATGCTCGACCATGCCGCCATGGACGACTGCCTGGCCGACGCCTTCCACCCGGGCTGCGAGATCACCTGGCCCATGCGGCACGCCAGCATGTACCGGGCGCCGTTCCGCATCCGCGAGGCGGCAGTGAACCCGCCCGAGCTGCAGCTCTACGGCTCCCGGCTCACGCCTGCGGTGGCCCTGTCCGAGAGCGGGCCTCTGTATGCGCAGGTGGCCGGCGACCTCACGCGCTGGATGGCGGTCCCCTGGCAGACCGACACCGCCAGCTGCCGCAGCGGCTATTACGCCGGCTATGGCCCACGCTACGACCCCTACCTGCCCACGTTCTGGCCGGCCCGCGTGCCCAACCAGGTGCTGACGCAGGAGGCCTATGAAAGGGTCATCGACACGGAGCTGCCGCGCGAGCAGCGTGTCGCCGCCTTCAACCGGCGCGAGTCGTGGTTCCGCACACTGGGTGAGGAAGGCTATGAGAGCGAGATCAACCGCATGATCAGCCACTTCGGTGACATGGGCGTCATCGAGAGTCGGCCCGGCCTGCGGGGCGACAAGGACTTCCCGCCGGTGATGCAGGTGGAAAACCGCATCGCCCCGGCGCCGTCGCACATGCTCAAGACTGCGCAGCAACCGGACGGGCAGGAGGCGCCTCCCCGCATCGAGCCCTTCGATGCAGACAACGAGCAGCAGTTGCGCGCCATGACGCAGCGCGGCCCGGTGCTGCCGCGCTGAGTGCCGGCCATGCCGTCGCACGCCATGGCCGCCGCGCCGCTGCCGGATGAACTGGATGTGCTCGTCGTGGGCGCAGGGCCGGCGGGCGCGGCCGTTGCCGCGCAACTGGCAGGGCACTGCCGCGTGGCGCTGGTAGGACGCGCCGTGCAGGCTGGGCGGGCCATTGGCGAAACCCTGCCCGCTGCGGCCCGGGTGATTCTGTCCGACCTGGGCGTGTGGGATGCGTTCGCGGCACAGGGCCACCGTCCTGCCTGGTCGCGGCGGTCATTGTGGGGAAGCTCCGAGGTCATCTTTCAGGACGCGCTGTTCGACCCGCATGGCGCGGTCTGGCACCTGGACCGCAAGCGCTTCGACGCCATGCTGCTGGAGGCTGCGCGCAGCCGTGGCGTGCCCTGCCTGGTGCCCGCCACGCTGCGCAGCCTGCAGCGCCAGCCACCGGGCGCACCCATGCGCTGGCGCTGCCTGATCGATAGGGCGCAGGGCGACCCGGCGCACGGCCCGTTGGAGCTGTCCTGCCGCATCGTGGTCGATGCCACGGGCCGCGCGGCCCGCGTGGCCCGGCAGGTGGGCGCCCAGGTCCACCGTGGTGGCCATCTGGTCTGCTTTCACGCCTGGGTGGAGCCGCCATCGCATGAGCATGCAGGCACCACCATGATCGAGTCGGATGCCGAAGGCTGGTGGTACAGCGCCGACCTGCCCGATGGCAGTTGCGTGATTGCCTGGCAGACCGATATCGATCTGCCTGAAGCCCGGCGCCTGCGCAGCACGGCCGATCTGTTGGAAATGGCGCATCACACGGCCCTGGTGGGCGCGCGCAGCAGGGGCAGCCGTGTGCTGGAGCCACTGCGCGTGGCCGCCGCCCACGAACAATGGCTGGATGCAGCCAGCGGGCCGGACTGGCTGGCCGTTGGCGATGCAGGCCTGTCCTTCGATCCGCTGGCATCGCAGGGTCTGCTCAACAGCCTGGTCACGGGCAGCGAGGCCGCCAAGGCCGTGCGCCGCAGCCTGGCGGGCGATGCCGATGCGTTGCCTGCCTGGGATGTGTGGATCCGGTCGATACGCGCCGCGTACCGCAGCCATCACCAGCACTACTATGCGCTGGAGCCGCGCTGGGCGAACGAGACGTTCTGGGCTCGCCGCCAGCGGGCGCCGGAGGCGGGGACCGGAGCCGACGTTATTGCCGCTCCAGCTTCGCCGTCTGCACGATCGCATTCCAGCGCTGGTACTCGGCCCGCGTGAATTCGCGGAAGGCCTTGGAGTCCAGCAGGCGCACTTCGCCGCCCAGCGCCGTCACCTTGGACTTGAAGTCGGCATGGCCCGCCACCTTGAGCGTGGCCTCTTCCAGGCGCTTGACGATGGCGGCCGGCGTGCCCTTGGGTGCCAGCACGCCGTTCCAGGTGCCGGTCACGAAGGTGGGGTAGCCGCTTTCCTTCATGGTCGGTACATCGGGCAGGGCGGGCAGGCGCTGCTCGGAGGTCACGGCCAGGGCCTTGAGCTTGCCGGACTGCACGAAGGGCAGGGCGGGCGTCACGTTCTCGAAGATGAAATCGATCTGGCCGCCCAGCAGGTCGGTCAGGGCCGGCGCGCTGCCCTTGTAGGGCACATGCACCATGTCCAGCTGGGTGGCGCTCTTGAACAGCTCGCCCGACAGGTGGACCGTGGAGCCGCTGCCCGGCGAGCCATAGCTCATGCCGGTCTTTTGCGCGGCGGCGCGTGCCACCAGGTCCTTCACCGTCCTGGCGGGCGTGCGCGTCTCGTTGACGACCAGCACATTGGGAATGGTGGTCACCAGGGCCACGTACTCGAAATCGCCCAGGTTCTTCTCGCTGAGGTTCTTGTACAGGCTCTGGTTGATGGCCTGGGTGCCGGCCGTGCCGAACAGCAGCGTGTAGCCATCATTGGCCGCCGAAGCCACGCGGCTGGCGCCGATGGAGCCGTTGGCGCCGGAGATGTTTTCCACGATCACGGGCTGGCCCAGCGATTCGGACAGGCCCTGCGCCACCATGCGCGCCAGCACATCGGTATTGCCGCCAGGGGCGAAGGGCACGACCAGCTTGACGGGCCGGGCCGGGTAGGCATCCGCCCAGGCCTGGGGCAGGGGCAGCAGCGTAGTGGCGCCAAGCAGCGCGGCAGCGCGCAGGAATTGCTTGCGTGAAAGGGTGCGGGGCATGGGGATGTCTCCTTGTCGATGTTCTGGTGGCGCAGCGGCTGGGGCCAGCGGCAGATTTTTCAGGCGGGCCAATGCTGGGCGGTGGCTGTCTTGACGTCAATCAATGTTTTGGCAGGACGTCATGCGGCGGGCGAATGACCTGTTCGGCCTTGCTTGTCAAATGAGAATGGATTGCACCGGCGTGCGCCCGTCATGGCTCCTGCAACCACGGCGCAAGCCTCCTGGACCCGCCCATGAACAAGGTCCGCACCCTCTCCTGCATCCGCCCCCGGCGCTGCCAACTGTCCGCATCCATGCGGCTTTGCGGCTCCTGCCTGCACCTGCACGGTGCGCCCCATGGCGCGGCCCGGCGCCCGCCGGGGCACCGGGGTGGGGTGGGCATTGCCGATGCCGATACAGCTCAGAAATCCGCCTTCAGGCTCACCGTCAGATTGCGCGGCTCGCCCCACCAGCCCTGGTTGTAGAAGCCGATCTGGCTGTAGTACTGGCGGTCCAGCAGGTTGTTGAGCTGCACGCTGGCCGACCAGGTGGGGTCGATGCGGTAGTGGGCCGAGAGGTTGACCACCAGGTAGCTGCCCTGGCCGACCTGCACGCTCTGGCGCAGCGGGTTGGTCACGTTCTGCCAGATGCGGCTTTGCCAGCGCAGGTTGCCGCCCAGGCTCAGGCCCTGCAGCGCACCCTCGAAGCTGCGCATGGCCGTGAGCTTGACCAGGCTGCGCGGGTGCGTGGTGTTGAAGGCGGCGCCGCTGGCGCTGCGTGCCGTGTAGTGCGTGTAGCTGGCGCCCAGGCGCCAGCCCCGGGCCGGCTCGCCGCTGAGTTCCAGATCGATGCCGCGCACCTGCGCGCCCTTGACGCCGCGATAGGCCTTCTGGTCTGTGGTGCCGTCGATGAATTCGCCTGTGTCCTGCGCCAGGTTGTCCTGGCGGGTCTGGAACAGCGCGGCAGAACCCTGCAGCCGGTCCTGCAGCCAGGAGCCCTTGAGGCCCAGCTCGAAGGCCTGGCCGGTGACGGGGTCCAGGATGCTGCCTTGCTTGTCGCGGTAGTTCTGGGGCGTGAAGATTTCCGTGTAGCTCAGGTAGGCCGTGTGCCGGGCATCGATGTCCCACAGCAGGCCGGCGTAGGGCGTGATTTCGTTGCTGTAGCGGTAGTCGCGCAGGCTGCCGAAGTAATTCTGGCGCGTGGACCAGCGGCTCAGGCGGGCGCCGGCCACGGCCGTCCAGCCATCGGCCAGCGAGAAACGCCCCACGGCATAGCCGCCGCTTTGGCGCATGCGGCTGTCGTCGCCGCCGTTGGAGGCGTCGGACCAGCCCGGCTCGGCCAGGCTGCCGTTGCGCCAGTCGAGGAAGTTGTCCGTGGCAGGCGGCGTGCCCAGCGGTGCATAGCGGCGGATGTCGATATCGTCGCGCACATGGTTCCATCCCACGGCAATCTCGTGCTGGCGCCCGAACAGCGCGACCGGGCCGCTGGCCGTGAGGTGCAGGCTGTCGCGCGAGCGGTCGCCCCGGTACTTGATGAAGGAGTTGGCCATGCCCAGGCCGGTGCTGGCGTCCGGCGCGCCGCCCCGGTAGACGTAGCGCATGTCGTAGTTGCCGTCGTTGCGGCTGTAGGCGGCGCGCAGCAGCCAGCGGTTGTCCAGGCGGTGGGTCAGGTCCAGCGTGGCCGTGGTGTTCTCCGTGCCGAAATGCGACCAGCGCGCGTTGTTGGACACCGAGCGGTCGAAGTCCGTGCGGCTGCCGTCCGCATAGAACAGCGGAAAGCCGGCGCCCATGCCGGGGCTGGTGTTCTTCTGGTATTCGAGGCTGGTCACGAGCCGGGTGGCGGGCGTCAGGGCCGCGCTGACCACGGCGTACAGGCCCTGCCTGCGCTGGCCAAAGTGGCTGACGTAGCTATCGCTGTCCGATTGCACGGCCACGACACGGCCATGGACGCGGCCTTCGCGGTCCAGCGGCAGGGACAGATCGGCCTCGGCGCGGCGAAGGTTCCAGCGGCCCAGCGTCAGCGAGGTATGGCCGCCCGCCGTCTCGCGCGGCTGCTTGCGCACGAAGTTCACCGTGGCCGACGGATCGCCCGAGCCATTGAGCAGGCCCGTGGCGCCGCGCACGATTTCCACACGGTCGTAGAAGGCCGTGTCCATGTCGGTGGCGCCGAAGTTCCACAGGCTGTTGATGGGCGAGGCCAGCCCGTCGAACTGGAAGTTGCTGACGCCAAAGCCGCGCGAGGAAAACTGATAGCGGTTGCTGTCGCTGCGGCTGACCGACAGGCCGGGGGCGGAGGCCTCCAGCGTCTGCGAGACCGTGAGCTGGCCGGCATCGTCCATGAGCTGGCGCGTGATCACGCTGACCGACTGCGGTGTCTCGCGTGCCGACAGTTGCAGGCCCGTGGCCGTTCCCGTGGAACCGCTGGTGTAGCGCGCCGTGCCTTCGGTGGTGCCCGCATCGGCGGCGGCGCGCACGGTGACGGTGCCCAGTTCGGTGTCGCTGTTCCTGGCAGGGGGCCTGTCCTCGTCGGCGGCCCAGACTGCTGGCGCAGGGGCGGCACACAGGGCGCAGATCAGCAGGGATAGCGGGGTCCGCGCGCCTTGGAGGTGTCGCGGGGCGGGGTTTTGAATGCGAATGCTCATCATTTCCATGGTCCTGGGCGTGAGCCCGGATTGTGGGAAATGTGCGCCGCCGCCGCCTGTTCCCGGCGACGCCAGTCCTATGGTTTGCGACGCAGGCTGCCTTGGCTGGGCGCGTGGCCGAAGCGCTGGCGAAAGGCCGTGGCGAAATTGCTGGCGTGCTGAAAGCCCACGCAGTCGGCCGCTTCCTGCACGCTCCAGCCCTGTGCCAGCCGCTCGCGCGCCAATTGCATGCGGCGCTCGCGCAGCCAGCCGAACACGGTCTGGCCGTAGGCGGCCTGGAATTTCTCGCGCAGCGTGGTCGGGCTCATGCAGGCCAGGCGCGCCAGGTCGTCCAGGCTGTGCGCCTGGCCGGGCGCTGCATCCATGCACTCGCGCACGCGCTCCAGGCCGCGCCTGTCCCGGGGGTGGATGCGCGGCGAGGGCGCAGGCCGCGGCTGCGCATGTGCCTGCAGCGCGCAGGCCAGCACCTGCAGCGCAATGCCTTCGCGGTGCAGCCGGGCCAGGCTGCCGCTCCAGACACCATCGAGCAGCTGGCGCAGCGACACCGCCAGATGCTCGGGCAGCGACCAGGCATGCAGCGGCGGGCCGGACTGCCGCAGGGCATGGTGCAGCAGCTCGGCCAGTTCGGCATCGGCGCAGGCCTCGGGCGCCTCGATGGACAGGTTGAAGCCGCGCACCGTCTGGCCTGCCGCATGGGTGGCCTTGAGCACCTCGGTGTCGCCGCAGGAGAATGCCGCTGCGGCATGGCGCGTCACGCTCAGGGCCTTGCGGGCGGCGGGCAGCTGCAGCTCGGCCTGGCCGTCCAGCAGGACTACGGCGGTGAAGCGCCGCGGATGCTCGGACGTGGATTCATAGCCATGGTTGATGCGGATGTCGGAGCTGACCAGCTGCAGGCCCGAAGGCAGTTGGTGCTCCTGCACCTGGCCTTCGAAGATGCAATCGTTTTCGGAGACGGTGGAGAGAAAGCGCACGCTGAAACCGTGGCGCTGGCGCATGGCGTCGAGCTGCGCCGTGGTGTAGCGCTGGGAAGGGGCGGGCATGGGCGGAGGCGGAAAGGCGGTGGCGGGAAGCGCTCGCTGCAGTGAACGCTTCTCATTATCGCTGCAGGCTTGCTACGGCCCTGCGGCGGCCACGGCCCGTGGCGTCCAGCCCGCAGATGCGCAGGCTCAGGGCAGGGCGCAGACAAAGCTGGCCGCATCCTCCACATTGCCCGTGCCGGCGGCTGCGCCCTCGAACCTGTACCTGGCAATCTTCGGATACGGGCACAGCGGGCGCGTGCGCTGCGGAAAGTCCACGCTGGACGGCAGGGCCCTGGCGGCGATGGTGTCCGGGGCGATGCCTTTCTCCACCCAGTCGACCATGGCCTGTATGGAGTCGAAGCTGTCCGTGGCCGGGCCGCCCGAGCAATGGTTCATGCCCGGCACGAGGAAGGTGCGCGCAAAGTCCTGCGTGGCCTGCATGCCTCCGTTGTTGGCGGCCAGGCGCTCGTAGTAGTCCAGCGTGTCCAGCGCCGAGAAGATGGGGTCGGACATGCCGTGGATGAAGAGCATCTTGCCGCCGTGCTGCCGGAAGGCCGTGAGCCGGTCGTCCCGGTAGGTGTCATAGATGGCCGAGTAGGCCTGCATGCGCGCCGGGTCGGTGTCGAAGTTGAAGGCCAGCGGGTTGAAGCCCAGGTCTGGCGGGGTGAGGAATTCGTTGACCAGCGCATCCACGATCAGCGTGATGTAGCGCGAATCCGGCGTGGCGGTGGTGGAGCTGCCCAGTGTCCAGGTGCGCCAGCCCGGCGCTGCCAGGCCCGGATCCCACGGCTGGCCCGCATACAGGGCCTGGCCTGCCGAGTTGCGCGGCCCGGCAAACACGTTTCTGAGCGCGTTCACCTGTCCGCTGCTCAGGCAGCTGCCGGTCTTGGCGCCGCCGCACTGCAGCACGCCGGGGTCGAAATGGCAGGCCTTGACGTGGTTCACCATGCCATCGGCCACGCCGTCGGCCGCATCGCAGGAGGCGGTCACGGCCTTGGCCACCAGGTTCAGGTCCTCGTTGCTGAAGGCCCGGGAGAGGATGCGCCGGCCGCTGCTGTCGGTCGGCGCGATGGCTTCGAACTCGATGGTGTTCCACATCGCGGCCACCGTGGCGCCGCTCGATACCCGCATGGCAGGGGCACCGGCCGTGATGGCGTCGAAGTAGTCGGGAAATCGCTGCGAGAACACCATGCCCTGGCGTCCTCCGCCCGAGCAGCCTGAAAAATAGGAGTGCTCAGGCTTGCGCCCGTAGCGCGTGGAGATCAGCGATTTGGCCGCCACGGCGGTCTTGTCGTAGGCGTTGTAGGCGTGGTCCAGCCGGGCCTGAGGGTCGGCACCGAAGCTGGCCGTCGTGCCGGTGTGGCCCGCGTCGGTGGAGACCACCGCAAAGCCCTGGCCCAGCGGCGAAGGCGTTGCGCCAGAGATGCTGGAGCTCAGCGAGGTGTCGCGCAGGATGCCGTCGTTGCCACCGCCGCCGATGAAGAGAAACCGGCCGTTCCATTGGTCCGGCAGGCTGAGCTGGAACCCGATGGCGTAGTTCTTGCCGTCCACGCCCACGCGCGGGTTGATGGCACCGGTGACTACGCAGTGCCCGGGCAGCAGCGCTCCGGTGCTGGCGCCGCCCGGCCTGCGGGTGTCGGGCGGCACATAGCTGGTGGACAGCCGGGTGGCCGCAAGGCCTGCCCTGTCAGGCAGGTCGGCGCAGGCGGCCGCCTGCGTTGTGGCATCGGCCAAAGTGGGGCTGCTGCCACCGCCACAGCCCGCCATGAGCAGGGATGCGGCAAAGGCGGCCGTGGATGGAAAAACGCGCCGCAAGGCGCGTGGGGCGTGGTCGGTTCGCATGGCTTGTGTCTCCTGTCGCCCGAGCGTAAGACCAGGGACGGAGGGGCCATGTCATCTCAGAGGATGACGGGACAACCCGGCGTGGGCGCTGCCCCGCGCCCGGTTTCAGAGTTTGCGCAGCCGCTCCAACGCCGCACGCAGCGTGCTGTCTTGCTTGGCAAAGCAAAAGCGCACCACGCGCTGGTCGAAGCCGTCGCCATAGAAGGCCGACAGCGGGATGGCCGCCACGCCATGCTCCCGGACCAGCCACTGGCAGAACGCGGCTTCGTCCAGGTCCGACACGGCCGAGATGTCGGCGCAGACGAAGTAGGTCCCCGCCGTGGGCAGCAGGCGCAGGCGCGAGCCTTCCAGGCCCTGGCAGAACAGGTCGCGCTTGGCCTGGTAGAAGGCGGGCAGCTGCAGGTAGGGCGCAGGGTCGGCCATGTAGCTGGCCAGGCCCGCCTGCATGGGCGTGTTGACGGTGAAGACGTTGAACTGGTGGACCTTGCGGAACTCGGCCGTGAGCGCGGCCGGCGCGGCGACGGTGCCCACCTTCCAGCCCGTGACATGGTAGGTCTTGCCGAAGCTGGAGACGATGAAGGCGCGCGCCGCCAGGCCGGCAAAGCGCGCGGCGCTCTGGTGCTGGCGGCCGTCGTAGACCATGTGCTCGTAGACCTCGTCGCTGATCAGCAGCACGTCGGTGGGCGCCAGCAGCTCCTGCAGCTGCAGCATCTCGGCATCGCTCCAGATGGTGGCGCTGGGGTTGTGCGGGCTGTTGATGATCAGCAGCCGGGTGCGCGGCGTGATGGCGGCGGCAATTTTGGCGAAGTCGGGCTTGAAGCTGCCCGGCGTCAGCGGCACGCGCACGGGCACGCCGCCGGCCAGCTCGATATTGGGCATGTAGCTGTCGTAGCAGGGGTCGAGCACGATGACCTCATCGCCCGCATGCACGGTGGCCAGGATGGCGGTGAGGATGGCCTGCGTGGCGCCGGCCGTGACCGTGATCTCGGTGCCCGCGTCGTAGCGGCGGCCGTACAGCGCCTGCATCTTGTCGGCCATGGCCTGGCGCAGCTGCGGCAGGCCGGGCATGGGCGGGTACTGGTTGTGGCCGGCCTGCATGGCGGCCGTGACGGCATCGACCAGCCTGGGGTCGCAGCCGAAGTCGGGGAAGCCCTGGCCCAGGTTCACCGCCTGGTGCTCGGCGGCCAGCGCCGACATGGTGGTGAAGATGGTCGTGCCCACATGGGGCAGGCGGCTGGGGAAGGCGGGCGTGCGGGGCGTGGCAGAGGTCATGGCGGAGGCAGCGGAAAACGGGAACGGGCCCGCACTGCGGGCCCGGTGGGGCGGAGGATCAGAGTTCGTAGTCGTGCACGTGGCCGCTCATGGCGCGCATGATCAGATCGCGCGTCAGGCGGTCGCTGAGCAGTTCGGCGAAGCGGTAGACGAAGTTGCGCAGATAGGCGCCGCGCTTGATGGCCACGCGCGCCACGCTCTGGCCGAACAGATGGCCCATGGGGCGGACCACGAGGTCGTTGACCGGATCGTCGCGCATGGCCATCTCGGCCACGATGCCGATGCCCAGGCCCAGGCGCACGTAGGTCTTGATCACGTCGGAGTCAATGGCCTCCAGCACGATGCGCGGACGCAGCCGACGCGTGGCGAAGGCCTGGTCGATCTTGCCGCGCCCGGTGAACGAGGGGTGGTAGGTGATCAGCGACTCATGGGCGATGTCGTCCAGCGTGATGCGCTCTTTCTGTGCCAGCGGATGGCCTGTGGGCATGACCAGCACGTGCTGCCATTCGTAGCAGGGCAGGGTGACGAGATCGGGGTAGTCGGCCAGGGACTCGGTGGCCATGCCGATGTCGGCGATTTCGTCGATGACCATGCGCGCCACCTCGGCCGGCGTGGCCTGGTGCAGGCTGATGGTGACCTTGGGATACAGGTCGCGCAGCCGTGCCACGGCGGGCGGCAGCACGTAGCGGGCCTGGGTGTGGGTGGTGGCAATCGACAGCGTGCCGCTGTCCTGGGCGCTGTACTGCTCGCCGATGCGCTTGAGGTTGCCGATCTCGCGCATGATGAGTTCGATGCTCTTGAGCACCTCCAGGCCGGGCTCGGTGATGCGCTTGAGGCGCTTGCCGTGGCGCGCGAAGATGTCGATGCCCAGCTCCTCCTCCAGCTCGATGATGGCCTTGGAGACGCCGGGCTGCGAGGTGTGCAGGGCCTTGGCCGCCTCGGTGAGGTTGAGGTTGCGGCGCGCCGCTTCTTGGACGAATCGGAATTGGTGCAGGTTCATGGCGGTGACAGCTGGGTGCAGCGCGCCATTATGCTGCATTTATATAAAGAAGCGATTCGTTATTTCAGCTTCCTGACCTTCCGGAAGGCTCCATGGCCGCCAACGCCAGCTCTGCCAGCAGGGCCGTGACACGTGGATGCTCGCCCACGGCCGGCTCCAGTTCCACGGCCACCTGTGGGTAGGTGTGGCGGATCTCCTGCACCAGCTTCGGGATGTCCTCACGCGCATGCTTGCCCGTGCCCAGGAACAGGGGCAGCACGGTGATGTGCGTGGCGCCCGCCTCGACCAGCCCGCGCGCGGCGGTGGGCAGGTCGGGCGCACAGGCTTCCAGGTAGGCGCATGCAGCCAGGCCGTGGGGCCGCGTTTGCCGGACGGCGCCGAGCACGGCCTCGATGGGCTGGCGCCACAGGGCGTCGCGGGAGCCGTGGGCCAGCAGGATCAGGCCGGCAATGCCGGCCGCTGTTGTGTCGTTTTGCATGGCAACGGATCTAGCGGCGCAGCACCAGCCAGGTGAACGCGGTCAATGAAAGAAGGCTGTAGAGCAGGCCCGGCGCCGCAGCGGTCAGCCAGGGCGACCAGGTCTGCAGCGTGCCGATGTAGCCGAACACGTTGTTCAGCAGGAAGAAGCTGATGCCGGCCATCACGCCGCCGAACACATAGGCCGCGATGCCGCCCGAGCGGAAATGCAGATAGGCAAAGGGCAGGGCCAGCACCACCATCACCAGGCAACTCATGGGGTAGAAGACCTTGCGCCAGAACTCGATCTCGTACTTCTGCGCGGCCTGGCCGTTGGCCTCCAGGTGGCGCACGTACTGGAACAGCGAAATGGTGGACATGCGGTCGGGCTTGAGCAGCGCGGCCGAGACCATTTCGGCGCTGATGCCGGTCTTCCAGACCAGGCTGTCCTCCTTCTCGCGCAGCAGCACCATGCCTGCGTCGGCCTTGGCCTTCAGGCGGCTGGCCTCAACGCCCTGGAGCGTCCAGGATTCGCCATCCTCGCTGACCTGCGCCGCCTGCGCATGGATCTGGGCCGAGATGCGTCCCTGGCCGTCAAAGTCGAAGATGCGCACATTGGAGAAATCACCGGGCCCGCGGATGGCGCGCACGTTGATGGCGATGGAGTGATCGCCCTGGCGTTCCTTGAGCCAGGCACCCGTGGCGCCGCGCGACAGCTGGGCCAGGTGGATGGCGCGGATGTTCTGGCCCGCGTTCTCGGCCGCCGGCGCCAGGTAGTCGCCCGTGCCGAAGGTGGCCAGCACAAAACCCAGGCCCAGCACCATCAGCGTGCGCAGCGCCAGCCAGGGGCCCATGCCGCTGGTGCGCATGATGGTGAATTCCGAGCTCTGGGCAAAGCGCGCCATCACGTAGATGGTGCCGATCAGCACGGTGATGGGCATCAGCTCATACAAGTGGCTGGGGATGCGCAGCACCACGAAGAGCAGGGCGTGCGTGATCTGGTAGCCGTTGTCGCCGCCGCGCCCGACCCAGCGCAGCTCATCGACCAGATCGAAGAAGAAGAACAGCGCCAGGAAGGCCAGCGTCACATAGCCGACGGCCGCGATGATGTCGCGGTACAGCAGGTTTCTCAGAACTCTCATCAGGGCACCGCCTTTGCGTCATCCAGGGCAGTCGGCTTGCAGGGCCTGCGCCACAGGTCGCGCGGCGACCAGCGCTTGTGCCGTGCCAGCAGCACCAGCAGTGCCAGCAGCAATGTTCCTCCGTGCAGCAGGGCCGTCATGGCGGGCATGCTCAGCTTGCCCGAGGCCACCCAGTTCTCGCCCAGCGTCATCAGGTTGTAGTACACGATGAAGGCGAACAGCGCGAGCATGAGGCTGCCGCTGCCGCCAGCACGCGGGTTCACGCTGGCCACGGCCAGGCCCAGGATCACGAAGTTCAGCGCCGCCAGCGGCAGGCCTATGCGCCAGCCCAGCTCGGCGCGGTAGATGGGTTCGGTGCGCGGCAGCAGCTCATGCGTGTACGTGCTGCGCGCGGCCATTTCCTCGGCGGCGGCCAGATTGCTGCCGCTGCCGAGTTGCGTGCCGTATTCCTTGAACTCGCTGATCTTCACCGAGCCGTCGCTGGTCTGCGTTTCCATGCGCTGGCCGTCGGTCAGCACGGCCATGCGCTCGCCCTTGATCACTTCCAGCCGCGCCCCGCGCGCCGAGGTCACGGACTCGCGCCCGCGCTCATTGGCCACGATGAACACATTGTTGGCAGCGGTGGCGCTGGGCACGTCCTTGTCGATGAAGAACACGCGCGAGCCGCCGGCAGACTCCTGGAACTCGCCGGGGGCGATGCGGTCGATGTCGCTGCGCTGCTCGAACTGGGTCTTGATCTGCTCGATCTGCTGATTGGCCCAGGGCAGAATGCCCAGGCCCAGCACGGCGATCACGGCCAGCACCGGCCAGGCAAAGCGCAGCAGCGGGCGCAGGAGGCTGGCCAGCCCCTGGCCTGCGGCGAACCAGATCACCATCTCGCTGTCGCGGTACATGCGCGACAGCGAGCCGACCACGGCCACGAAAAGCCCCAGGCCCAAAATCGTGGGCAACTGGCCAAGCACCGTATAGCCCATGACCAGCAGAACGTCGGAAGGGCTGACATTGCCCTTGTAAGCCTGGCCCAGCGTGCGGATCAGCATCATGGTCATGACGACCGTGATCAGCACCACGACCGTGGCACCGAAGCTGCGGGCCAGCTCTTTGCGTATGGATGAATCGAATAACATTGGCTGAAAGGAAAACGCCGATTATGAACTTTGAACTGAAGCCGTTGACGACTGCCGCAGCAGTACGTGAAAAGTGTGACCTGTTGTTGGTGCTGGTGACCGAAGCCACGGTCACGGGCAGCGACGCGCTGTCCACCCTGGTCGCACACGCGGTCAAGGCCGGAGATTTCGAAACGGCAGCCGGCAAGCAGCTGGCACTGTACGGCCTGCCTGCCGTCGCTGCACGCCGCGTCGTGCTGCTGGGCGCGGGCAACGGCTCGGCACGGGAAGTGCGCCAGGCCGTGGCCGGCGCAGGTGCCGCGCTCAAGGCGACCGGTGTTGGCAAGGCCTTGCTGTGCTTTGGCTTCGATGCGGCAGGTCCTGCCGTTGCTGCCGCCGTTCTGTCGGCGGCCGATGCCTGCTACAGCTATACCCACACCAAGCCGCAGGCCAAGCCCGTGGCGCTCAAGAAGCTGGTGATTGCCGCAGCCGTCAAGGCGGGCGACAAGAATGGCGTTGCCGACGCTTTCAAGACCGCCGTGGCCCAGGCCGAAGGCATGACCCTGGCACGCGAATGGGCCAATCGCCCCGCCAACCACGCCACGCCCACCTTGCTGGCTGACGCGGCCCGCGCCCTGGCCAAGCTGCCCGGCATCAGCTGCAAGATCCACGGCCCCGCCGAAGTCGCCAAGCTCGGCATGGGCGCTTTCATGGCCGTGGCCCAGGGATCGGAGCAGCCGCTGCGCTTCATCGAACTGCACTACAACGGCGGCGCCAAGGGCGCCGCGCCCGTGGTGCTGGTCGGCAAGGGCATCACTTTCGATACCGGCGGCATCTCGCTCAAGCCTGCCGCTGAAATGGACGAGATGAAGTTCGACATGGGCGGCGCCGCCAGCGTGCTGGGCGTGTTCCATGCGCTGGCCCGGCTGCAGCCGGCCGTCAATGTCGTCGGCCTCATTCCAGCGTCCGAGAACATGCCCGGCGGCGCTGCCGTCAAGCCGGGCGACGTGGTCACCAGCATGAGCGGCCAGACCATAGAGATCCTCAACACCGATGCCGAAGGCCGCCTCGTGCTCTGCGATGCGCTGACCTACGCCGCCCGCTTCAAGCCCCGCGCCATGGTGGACATCGCCACGCTGACCGGCGCCTGCGTCATCGCCCTGGGCGGGCTGCGCAGCGGCATGTTCTCGCCCAGCGACGAACTGGCCCGCGCGCTGGAGCAGGCCGGCGATGCGGCACTGGATCCCTGCTGGCGCATGCCGCTGGACGAGGAGTACGGCGAAGGCCTCAAGAGCAATTTCGCCGACATGGGCAATGTGGCTGGCCGCGCGGGTGGCGCAGTCACGGCAGCCAAGTTCCTGCAGCGCTTTGTGGGCGACATTCCCTGGGCGCACCTGGACATCGCCGGCACGGCCTGGAAGAGCGGCGCCGCCAAGGGCGGTACAGGCCGCCCCGTGGGCCTGCTGCTGCACTATCTGCTGGCCGGCATCGATGCTGGCAAGGCGCAGGCCAAGGCTGCTGCATCCCATAAAGCTGCTGCACCCAAGAAACCTGTGCCACCCAAGGCAGGACCTGCCAGCCGCCGCAAGGCTGCAGTTGCCGCTCAGCCGGAGCAGGCATGAGCGCATCGTCCCCGTCGGCCCGGGCCTGTTTGAAGGGAGCATCGCTTGACTGAAGTGGCCTTCCATTTCAACGCGCCCGACAAGCTGGCCTATGTCTGCCGCCTGGCGCGCAAGGCACTCAGGCACCGCACGCAACTGGTGGTGCTGGGGTCGCCACCGCTGCTCAAGGCCTTGTCGCCCAGGCTGTGGAGTGTCTCGCCCACCGACTTCCTGGCCCATGCCGGAGAAGGCGATGGGGCAGACATCATGGCCTTCTCGCCCATCGTTTTGCTGGAGCGGCTGGACGGCGCGCCGCACCACGACATGCTGGTCAACCTGGGCGGCGAAGTGCCCGAAGGGTTCGAGCGCTTTGCGCGTGTCGTCGAAGTGGTTTCCGCCACCGACGAGGAAGACCGCCACCTGGCCCGGCAGCGCTGGAAGCACTATGCGGCCCAGGGTATTTCCATCAAGCGCCATGACCTGGTGCTCAAGGAGTAAGCCATGAGCGCTCCTCCCTCCAAAACCCCACCGCGCTTTGTTCCCACGCTCACCGATGTCGTTGCGGTGGATGCGGTGCAGGCACCGGTTCAGGCGGTCGAGCCCCCGGCACCCCTGGCACACCCCGTGTCCGAACTGCCGCTGACGGACGAAGCGACGCCCTGGGCCAGCGAAGGCATGCTGGCGCCTCGGCGTGGCGTGGTCGCCCTGCCTGCGTCCCTGCCGCCGCTGCCGCAGGACCTGGAGCCCCAGCGGCCCATGGTCACCGAGCAGGCTGCACCCGAGGAAATCCCGACACCTGCAATGCAGCCCGTGCTCTCGGACTATCAGCCGCCCAGCGCCCCGTCCGTGGAAATGCAATTGGCCCAGGAAAGCCGTCTGGCCGAAATGGCTGATGTGACTGATGCGGCGGATGTTGCAGGTGCGGCAGATGTGGCTGCAGCGGGCGACGTGGCACCGGTCGGGGAAGTGGTCCCTGCCGACCTGGTGGTCCCGGTGGTGCAGGCTGTCGTGGCAGAGGCGGCTGCCGCGCCGACGCCGGCTGCCCCCACCATGGAGTCCATCTGGGACAGCCATGCGCAGCAGGTCACCGAGGAATATCTGGTCCATCGCCTCATGCAGCGTGTGGACCTGGTGCTGGACCAGCGCCTGCGCGACGCCATTGCCACCGTGGTTCAGCAGCAGACTCGGTCCATCGTCGTGCGTCTGCGCGAGGAGGTGGAATCCGTCGTGCGCCAGGCCGTCTATGAGGCGGTGGCCGATGAATTGGCCTTTCGCGCCACGGCCGCACGTGGCGACTCCGGCCAGGGCGGCCGTTGAGTGCTGGGCAAGGGCGGGTGGCGCAAGCCCCCGCCTGATCCGGTCGTCAGCCTGCGCGGGCCGGGCCTGAGAACACCTCGGGATTGAGGATGTTGCTGGGCTGCCCCGCAACGAAGTTCACCACATTGTCGAAGGCAGCGCGAAAGTACAGCTCATAGCTGTCCTGCTCCACGTAGCCGATGTGCGGCGTGCAGATGCAGTTCTCCAGTCGCAGCAGCGCATGGCCCTGGAGGATGGGCTCGCTCTCGAACACGTCCACGGCCGCCAGGCCCGGCCGGCCTCGGTTGAGCGCACCCAGCAGGGCATCGGCCTCCACCAGCTCCGCGCGCGAGGTGTTCACGAACAGGGCGGTCGGCTTCATGCGTGCCAGATCCTGCGCCGTGACGATGCCGCGTGTGGCCTCATGCAGGCGCAGATGCATGGACAGCACGTCGGATTCGGTAAAGAAAGCCTCGCGCGAGTCCGCCGCCGCAAAGCCATCGGCCTGCGCCTTCTGGCGCGAGCTTTCGCTGCCCCAGACCAGAACCTGCATGCCGAAGGCATGGCCGTAGTGCGCGACCAGCCGTCCAATGCGGCCGTAGCCCCAGATGCCCAGCGTGCGCCCGTGCAACACGCTGCCCAGTCCGAAATTCGCAGGCATGGACGCAGCCTTGAAGCCCGATTGCTGCCATGCGCCGTGCTTGAGGTTGGCGATGTACTGCGGCAGCCGCCGCGTGGCCGCCATGATCAGCGCCCAGGTCAGCTCTGCCGGCGCAATGGGCGAGCCCACGCCCTCGGCAATCGCAACGCCCTGGTCGGTACAGGCCTGCACATCGATATGGGCGCCGGCCTTGCCGGTCTGCGCGATCAGCTTCAGGCGCGGAAGTTTTTCCAGCAGCTGCCGGCTGATCTGCGTGCGCTCGCGGGTCAGCACGATGATGTCCGCATCGCGCAACCGCACCGACAACTGGCCAACGCCCTTGACGGTATTGGTGAAGACCTTGGCGTTGAAGGGCTCCAGCAGACGAGCACAGTCCAGCTTGCGCACGGCGTCCTGGTAGTCGTCAAGAATGATGATGTTCATTGCCTGTGAATCCGTCATAAGCCTTTGATTTATCTCTGGTTTGCCGCGCAAGATGTTGTCGGCAAATGATTTATTCCATTCCTGCGCTTACCTTTGTGCTTCATCTGCACTTGCCTGGACTCGTCTGCACTTCACCGCTCGGTATAGGTTTTTGTGTAGGTTTTTCCGGCACTCAAGGTGTAGCTTCAGATGTTCTTTGACGCACGTTCAGCCAAGACCCTAAAGCAGGGCGAACACATTGTCGTACAAGGTTGCCCAGGCTTGAGGCTCGAAGCGACGGCCAGCACGAAATCTTGGACCTATCGTTACAGAAGCTTGGCGGATTCGGCAAAGCTCAAGCAGGTCAAGCTCGGCCAATGGCCAGCCATGTCGCCAGCTCAGGCTGCAGCCGAATGGCAGGCAGCACGGGACCTGCGTGAGCAGGGAAGAGATCCGGCGGATGAGCGAAAGCTGGCGCGCAAGGCATTGGCGCAACCGGTTGCACAGGTTTACACACTGACCATGCTGGTTGACGACCATGCCGCCCGGTATCTCTTGGTCAACCGGGAGCCAAGGGCGCGCGCAACATCGAGCAGCGTCTGCGCAATGCGATCTCGGGACGGGAGTCGACATCCGTGGCCGAGGTGAGGCGCTCTTTTGTCTACGACGTCATTGAAGGTCTGGCCGACCGCCCCGTCTTGGCCAAGTCCGTGAAGACGGAGATGGCAGCTGCATGGCGCGTGGGGCTGGAGTCAGGGCGAATTCCGGATGGCATGCCCAACTGGTGGGCGGAACGCACGTCCCACAAACTGCGCAGCAAAGGCGCAGTGCGCGAGGGCAAAGACAAGGGCACCAGCAAGCGCGTGCTGAGCGGCGCGGAGATCAAGATGCTGATCGGCGGCGAGCTGTCGATGTTCAGCCAGCAGGTTCAGGATTTCCTGACGCTGCAGCTGTGGACATGCACGCGAGGCGGGGAGATCTGCCAGATGCAGAAGAAGCAGTTGTCGGAGGAGGGGGGTGTGCTTTGGTGGACCGTGCCCAAGGAGGCAATGAAGATTCGGCACGTTGAGGTTGCGCATGACCTGCGTGTGCCTTTGTTCGGTCGTGCCGAGCAGATCGTGCGTCGTCTGCTGGCGAATGAGGGGCAATGGCTGTTCCCGAGCATCGGGCGCGATGGTGTGCTGAAAGGACAGACCCAGGCCTACATGCAGACCAAGGTGCACTATCTGCAGCCCTACAGCAAGACGAAGCCCGAGCACCGGCGGGCGCGGCTGACCGTGACGCATTGGTCACCGCATGATCTTCGGCGGACGGGGCGCACCATCCTTGCGTCGATGGGCTGTCCGCATGAGGTTGGAGAGGCGATCCTTGGCCACGTCCTCCCTGGCGTGGCGGGCGACTACAACCTCTACCGGTACGACGCCGAGCGCGGCCAATGGCTGGCGGCGCTCGATGCGAAGTTGGAGGAGTTCATCGGGGCTTAGGGGCGCCGGTGTTCTCCGGTGGCAGCAGCTCGGATGCCGGCCGCCGGGCGGACCAGTCATCGAGCTCGGCGCGCAGCCAGCCAACGCGCCTGGCAGACAGCTGGCGTGGCTGGGGTATCTGGCGCTCACGCACCAGTTGTTCGAAGGAACTGACGCTCAGCGCCACGTAGGCTGCGGCATGCTCGCGGCCGAGCACGGCAGGTGCAAAGTTCAGGGTGATGCTTTTGGACATGGTTGGCCTCAAAGAATATGGCCAGCGGGTGCTGGTCATTTAGGACGGACCGCGCTGGGCGGGCCAGGTTGGAAAGATCAGGCGGCCCGGCGCAGTTGCCAGCCCGTGGCCTCGGGAGAGTTGAGCGAGACGATTTGCCGCATAGGCAGCGGGCTCACGGAGTTGCCGACTCTGGACCGTTTTCGTCAGAGGCTTGCCGGAGCCGGTCCGGTCGGCCAGGGGGAAAGTCCTGAGCGTTGTAGAGTTCACGCGGCACCAGCATGCGCAGCGTGATGTCCACGATCACCCAGGGCTCGCCCTTGAGCCACACGGTCACGAGCGCCAGGTGGTACTGGATCAGGGCATGGTGCTCGGCCCCGGCCCCGGCCGTGACGGTGGGCACAGGCTCGCGAATGTCGCTGCCTACGCTGTTCCTGCGCAGCGTGCACAGGGGCGCGGCGATCAGCTGCTGCTGGCTGCCGCTGGTGGTCATTGGAAAGAGCCGGCGCCCGGATGGGCACGCCTGGGGAGTCAGGGAGGGTTGGAGATAGTCCCCCAGGGCCCGGCTGGAAAGTGGTGGTGAAGGTCGATGAAGCCGGGTCAGAACCCACTCCAATGGTAGAGATGCCGAAATGGCTCCAGCTCCATCGCGGCGGCTTCCGGGGGGCAGGGCGCCTGCGTGATGGCGTGTTGAATCAGGCCAAAGCAGCGTCTGCAGAAATTGGGTAATTTATGTTGAGTTTTGGTCTAGAGGGCGCTAGATAACTCCGGCCGTATAAAATACCAGACTTATTTGTCTTAAGATGTTTGCATAAATCCTCGACAGAGTTTGTATTAAAAATTGCTCTGCTGTTTATATGATAAAAATATCATCTGTCGCATTAATGCTTTGCACAGCATCGCTGGTAGCGGTTGCTTCTCCACAGAATGGTCCTACGCTTTCGATTCATTTTGAATACAATCCAGAGGAATATGCCGATGTTCGTGATCTGCAGAAGCAGTTGGTCAAAGCACTGAAGAGATCTGGGGCTGGAGAATTGGATGAGCCAGAGCTCCATGCTGACGGTAATGATGGGTATTTTGATATAAGAGGCAGGGATGCAGAAAAACTTTACAGGATTGTTCGACCAATATTGAAATCTTCTCCATTAATGAAAGGTGCAGAAGTCACAAAAATGAATTCAGAAGGGAAAACCAAATCTACGATTCGCTGAATTGAATCACTGGGGGTAAAACCTGGCACCTGTGCCTGTTGCTTTTCAAGGTGCTTGGACTCGATGTGACTGCCAATCCGCTCGCTCGGGCTTTGCAGGGCGCGCCAGCTCCACCAACTCGCGCAGGCAGTCGGTTTGCTTTCGCATCTGGGCCAGCTCTCGGCCAGCACCGGCTGCGCAGCGGGCTGCCCTGCGGCGAAGTCTTCGCCCAGGGTCTGGGCCAGGCGGTGAACGATCTCGGCGTTGAGGCTGCGGTTGGACGAGCCCGCCAGCTTGCTGAGGCACGCATGCATATCGACGGGGATGCGCCTTGCACTGCGTCGTCGGTGCCGTGTCTGCAGGCTCGGTATCGGCTTCATCGTCGCCGGCCAACTGCCGGTCGGGAGCAATATCCAGTGCGGCAGCCAGCTTGCGGAGGATATGCAGACGAGGCTGGTTCTTGTCGGCTTCGTACCGCGAGATCTGAGCGGGCGCTATGCCGCTGCTCGCGGCTAGGTCCGACTGGCTCAGCCCTTTTGCGACCCGGGCGCGAATCAGGCGCGCCCCGAAGGTGTTCGCCATCCCCATCACAACGCCAGGCGCCGCTCCAGGTCCTGCAGTTCGGTCCGCACCAGCCGCAGCACGTGGGTCAGCGCGTCGATCTGGGAGACCAACGGCGCGGAATTCGCCTTCTGGTTGCCTTGGGCGCAATCGCCGTCTGTCTGCCCTGCAGCCGGGCCGAGCACCGGCGCCAAACGCTTGCCCAGGCGCCGCAGCGTGGCCTGCACCTGCCCGACCTGTTCCTTGGCGCCGGCCATGGCGGTTGCTGTCGCGCTCTGGGCAGCTTTGGGGGTGAAGTCTGCGAGGGCGCCCATTCCTTTCGGCACGCTGTCCTGCTGGCCGATTTGGGGCGCGGTGCCCCACGCAATGGCTATCTTGTCCAGGGTGTGATTCACGGTGGTATCTGCTATGGCGGTGGCCGCTGCGGGCCGGGAATGAAAAAGGCCCGCGAGCAAGTGCTGCGGGCTTTTGGAGGAAAGTGCCGATGCCGTGAAGGCGTGCCTGGGAATTAAATGTACGGTCCCAGGAAGTCATGGTGCATTCTTCAGCCTGAAACAGGAGAAAGCACTATTGCAATCCGCCTGCATGGCAGCGCCCGCTCAACGCCGCGTATCCGCGCAGAACTCCAGCTAGCGACCGGCTCCCATCGGTCCTTGGCCAAGCTCTACGGCATCAATCCCAAGACCGTGGCCAAGTGGCGTGCGCGCACCTCGGTGCTCGACGAGCCCATGGGTCCTCGGGACAGAGCAAGCCGGCATCTTTCTCAAGATGCAAGAACATCTGGCAATTGCGTTACGCAAGCAAGGGCATTTGTCGCTGGACGATCTCATGGGACAGCTCCTGGAGACAGCACCCAAGCTCAGCCGCAGCGCCTTGCATCGATGCCTGCAGCGTCACGGAATCAGCCGACAACCCGTAACGCACCTGCCACGAAGGCACGGAAAGTTTGAAGAAACGACGCTGGGCTTCGTGCACATCGACAGCGCCGAAATGAAGATCTCCAGCGGCAAACAGCACATGTTTGTCGCCATAGACCGCGTCACAAAATTCACGCATGTCGCGTTCTTTGACAGGGCCACGAAAGCCAATGCAGCACAGTTCCTTCGGCAGGTGCTTATAGCCTTTCCGTACCGCATACATACCGTTCTGACGGACAACGGCATGGCCTTTACGGGACAAGAACGCTTCAGAGGCGGCATCACCGACACATGCATCGGTCACATCTTTGAACGCATCTGCAAGTTCAATGGCGTCGATAAAAGGCACACCAAGCCATATCACCCCTGGACGAACGGCATGGTCGAGCGCATGAACCGGACCACCAAGGAATCCACGATCAAGGCCTACGAGTACGAGGGGCTGGAGCAGCTACGGGAGCATGTCCAGGCCTTCATACAAAGCTACAACTTCGGCAAGCACTTGAAGGCGCTCAGGTGGAAGACACCATTGCGGGCGATTTGCGAGGCATGGGAAAAAGATCCAAGCCGCTTTAGACTTCATCCGCACCATCTCACTGTGGGACTGAACATCTTAGTCTGTGGTGTGTTGATGCCGGTCTCTATTTTGCGATTTTGGATATTCTCCAACATGCTTTCTCTATCTTATAAGCTGGTTCGCTTTCGGCGCATTCCTTTGTGCTAACACGCGGAGTGACAATAGGCGCACCGTGCTTTGGATTGTTCTTGAAAAGATATTCAATTTCATCAAGCATGGGATTGAATTCGGCATAGTATGAATGCCCCATTTCGTAGAGCTTTTTCGAAGCCACTACTTCTACGGTATCAATGCCTGGTATTTGTATGAAATACGGCGGCGCACCTACTCTATCCGCTCCATGGATTTGTTTTGATAAAGAAACGGGAAGGTCGTTCTTTGCTACATATATTGTAGTTCTTGTTGAGATTTTTCCGTAGTGTTGAGCTAGATGATGGAAGAGGTCTGCATCAATATCAGGAGCAGCCAGAATAATTTGCCCAAAGTTTAGTTTTTTTTGCACTCGTTCCGCCACCCTAAGTAGCGCACGATTCCCCATGCTATGCGCTATTACGTGAATTGGTTGTGCTGATCCAACTTCATTCCTTAGGGCAACAAGGAATTTTTCTAGGTGTAGTTCGCTATATTCAACGCTAGCCTCATCCAGGATATATTTCTTGGGATCTGCTTTTGAAGGCCAAGAAAATAAGACAGGAGCGCCCTGTAGTCGAAGGTCGTGCCAGAGTTGAGCCGTTTGTTTTGTTGCATCGACGAAATTTACGTTGTATCCGTGAATAAAGACGAGAACGACCTTTCCTTCTGGAGAGGTTTTTAGCTTGCTTGCCAAGCTGGGCCAAAAATCGCTAGGCAACATTGGGTCAGATCTGCGATATTTTACTTTCTGATTTTTTTGGGTTATCTCTCCCCATATGGAGCCCATCGAGCCACGTCGCCTATTCTCTGGAACCCACACATTTGCTATCCCATAGTTCAGCTTATCATCTCTTAATGTTGTGTATGGGTCGGATAATTTAAATGGCGCGGTTATCTGTCTGTTCGTCGCGTACCAGACATTTACAGATGTTCCTGCATTTGGAGCTGGATTCGTCAACCCAGGCGGAATCACTGCTTCAGCGGATGGGGGAAACAGATCTGTCGGTCGAGGGGTCCCGACTGGGGCAGGTACTGAGGTCGGTGTCGGAACTGGAATCGGGGCAGGTGCAGTGGCTGGTGCCGGCGCGGGAGATGCTGGCATGGATGGATAGGGCGTTTGCATAGGGGCTTGGGAAGCACATCCCATGATCGCGAAACCCACCAGAGCCATGAGGCTGATTTTTGCGAATTGCATTTCTTCTCCCGAAAATCATTTGTAGTTACAAAAGTTACGCCAGTTGCTTGAGCGAGTCAACGGTGAGAAACCTACCGTGTGCGCAATGAGTGCTACCTCTCGGAAGTTCATCCCTGAGGTCTAGAGTAGGAGAGACCCCCATTAGTGTTTGATGAGAAGGCTTTCTCTAATCAGACTGCCATGAAGCAACCAAGGAACGCTCATGGCCACCACCATCCTCGAAGCACTGCGGCGCCAGAACGGTGAAGAACCGTATGCGCCTGCATCCTCCAACGTGACGCACGGCACTGGGTTCGGCGTTTACCGCCGGCCCGAAACCGCAGGCACGCGGCCGGGCATGATGCAGCCCTACGCCGCCACGGGACCGAGCTCGTTCGAGCCAGCCAAGAGCCTGGACGCGGGCTCCATGCGGATGAACGCCGCCAGCGATCCGCGCTCGCTGACGTTCGGGGGCAGCACGCCGCAGCCTGCCAGTGCCTGTGTCGGCGTGGGCTACCGCCTCCCAGCACCGCCGAGCGCATCTTCGGCCAGCAATGCGGCGCCTCCTGCCGTGCCAGCCTCCTTTGCTCAAGCTCCGTATGCCGACTTCTCCGCAGTCAACGACTTTTCCCAGGCACCAACTCTCGCGCCGGCCGCTCCTCCAGCACCTGTTCAGCCGGCTGCATCAACGGCGCCAAGCGGCGCTGTCACGCGCGACGGCAACAGCTACTCCGGCACCAACGTGTCGGGCGACGTGAGCATCAACGGCCAGGTCCCTCGCAACGGTGGCGGCATCAGCCCTCGGAGCCAGCAGGCCGCCCGTGGGCTGGCTTACTATGCCTCGGAGCCGCCGCCCGTCATAGGCCAGAACCGCATCCCCCAGATCGAAGCCGCAGGTTTGTTTGCCAAGAATCAGCCCGTGAAGCAGCGGCCGTCTCTGCAACTCGTCTAATGGAGCCCGCCCCGCGCGGGCTTGGTCGTTTCTGAGCGTTGGCACTGCGCCCAATAAAAAGGCCCGCTGGGCGGGCCTGTGAAGTTGGGCTGATCAGCCGTGCCACTGGCCCTTCACCCAGAACCAGTTGTTGATGTCCGCGCGCCACACCCAGTGGCCAGGCACCCAGTAGTGAACCGGGCTGGGTGGCGCTGGCCTCACCTCGACGATGACGGGAGGCATTGGCGGCACGGTGTTGGCAACCCAGTGACCTCGCTGCCAAACCCACTGGTCCCGCTCCCAGCGCCAGTACCCGTTCACCCAGTGCCAACCAGGCGCAGGGGGTGCACCGCGCTCTTCCACGATCACTTCCGGCATCACGCGCTCTTGGACGTGGACAGCAGGCGCCGGTCGTGGGTGCCGCTCCGGCGCAACAACGCATCCAGTCAGGGCAAGGGCTGACGCCAGCCCCACAGATGCAAGTCCTACAGCGGCGATTCGTTTGAATGTCATTTACCGACCTCGTGAGTTGAAGCAGCAATGCTGATGCTGCACTCTGATTAACGAACCGAGGTCTGGTGGTGTGCTGTCAGCGCCCTGTCATTGCCGTTGTAGGCGGCGCCCTGCTGGGAGAATTGGTATATGAAAAGACCCGTTGAACGGGCCTCGTCGTCATCAGTCCCCAGGCTTGGTCCCTGGCTTGCCAGTGTGCGGATTCACGTTCCCCTGCGTGGTCCAGTTGTTGTTCTTTGTGTCATCTCGATTGGTGGCGTGGTGGGGGGCGACATAGGTGCCATCTTTGCGGGTGTAGCCCTGGACAGAGTGGCTGCTTGACGAGCCACCGCTGTGCGAGCCGGAGTAGCTGTGGTAGCTGCTGCTTCCCCGGCTCGAACCCCCTCCGCTGTGGCCACCTCCGCCTTTGGCCAGCGCCAATGTGCATGCCGAAATTGCCGCTATCAGGATCACTGTTTTCTTCATTCTGACTCCCTTTAAACGTTCGAATGGACGCACCGGTATGGGGCGTCTGTGACATTCTGCTACAGGTGTCGGATGAGAACTGTTGGCTTTTTACGATGCGGGAATGGCTCTGTCGACAGAGGGTGTCAGCTGCTGCTGGGCGCCTGCGCTGAGCACCAGGGACACCAGCGCGATTCAAGAGAGTTCGAGTGCTTTGGTCGTGGGGTAGCTCTATGTGCCTTCTGAGCGCTACTGGGGCGGTAGTTGCCGACATGGGCGATCGCCAGCGCTCCAGAGGGGGTTCGGACAACCCCTAACTCGGCGCTTGGTTTTGGGGCGTGCCTGTGGGGTACAACAGGTTCAGCGCATTTTTTCGCACAGTTTTACCCGGGGTGTCGCCATGCCAGATTCCATCCAAAGTCCATGCCCCTTGTGCAATCTCCCCTGCATTGCCTACCTCGAAGACTATGGAAAGTGGATGCACTTTTCCTGCCGCTGTTGTCGCGAGCTGAAGGTGAGCAAAATGGTGATCAGCAAGCTCCGCGCTGAATCCAATGACGTGCGCGAGCAGCTGTCGCAGCAGGCGCGGGCCTTGAGGGGTAGCGAATATCTCCACATCGCTGCAACGGATCGGGGTTCGTTGCAGCCCCGAGGGCAATCTGCTTGGACAGCCGAGGTGCGGACGCGGCCCGTGTGAGCAGCGCCTAAGAAAAAGGCCCGCTGGGCGGGCATGGCTGCCTGTGCGGCAGGGAACGCATGGTCGGGCGGTAAACGACCTGGCGCCTTATTCTGAGCTGCCTACACGGCAGTGAACGCCGGGGTGCGCTGGCCTTGGCATCACACACCTTTCTGAGCTGCCTCTTCGGCAGTGCCCGAAGCGTACTACTCCGCGCCCCCGCCCAGGGTTCGCGCGATTCCGCACCGGTGTTGAGCCGGGGCGAAGAAAATGCGCCCATCCGGTAAGCACGGTGCACGGGTCAGCTATAGTTCGGCCCGTCCTGTTCTCTCACCTTGATACCAATGCGCAGTCGTTTTTCTTTGCTTACAGCTGTCTGCGCGGTTTTGTTCTGTGGCGGAGTGGCGGCAGCGCCGCAATGTAGTAGTCGTGAACAGGTCGAAGCGAGCTTGAAACCACTAATAGATCGCCTCGATAGCGTAGGGAAGGCTCAGCGAGAACAGGGCGAGCGCGTAAAGGGCATCGCCATGGAGAAGGCAAGGGCGAAGAATTGGGATGCGGCCAAACTCCGTGGGGAGGTGCAGCGGTACCTCACCTCTCCAGAATATCTGGCAATGGAGAAGGAAAGGGTGCCCCACCAGCAGCAGATCGTTGAGGCTATTACGCTCCTCAGAACGGGACTGCAGCAGGGCAAGCAGTCTCAGGTTGAACGGCAGTTCTGCATGGACAGGGAACGGCTGATGGAGGCGATCGAAGCGAGTTTTGCGATCAACACGCGTGAAGTCGCTCTCGGCGCGAAGTTCTTTTCGGTTGAGAAGTAGCCACGCCTACGTCATCGAGCTCCGTGCCAAAGCGGCGCGACGTTTACCTACCCACGTTTTCTTGTCCCAACATCCGTTCTCGCCGGCTATCCTGGGCCACTGGATAGAGCCCGCACCAGCGGGTTTTTTTCACGCCCCCGCCCAAGGTTCGCCCGATCCCGCTGGCTACCGGCAGGACGCAACTACGATATAACTACACAGTCGCGCCCGTGGGTGCGTGGATTGAAACAAGGAGATGGTCGTCGATTGGGCACAGGGCCCGCGTCGCACTTCGCGCAAGTGCGCGCATTGAAATAGGATGGCGAGAGGGTTGCGGGATTTGGGCTTGGCGTCGCACCTCCGTGTAGGTGCGTGGATTGAAACTCGACCTGCCCCTTAGCGCGCGGGTTGACTGCCTCGTCGCGCCCTGAACAGACGCGTGGGTTGAAGCACACCCCTCATACCCCGCGTAGGGTTCGCTCCGAGCGCCCCGCGTGGGAACACTGGGGGCATGGCAAATACAGACTGGGAACGCGGTACCTTTGCCGCACCGAATGCGGGTGGCGCGCCCGACTGGGAGAAGGGCGTTTTCTCTACACCTGAACCCGCCAAATCCAGCACCCTCTCCGACCTCGGCAAGTCCGTAAAGGCCGGCGCCCAGCGGCTGCCGGGCATGGTCACGGGTCTGGCAGATCTGCCTATTGCCCCGTCACCGCGGCTGCTGATGCGCTGGGCGAGGCCACGGGATTCCAGCCGGGCAAGTGGGCCGACGAAACGAAGTTCTCCCCGGCGTATGAGGCCGGGCGCCAGAAGGTGAGGCCTGGAAGGACGGATCGGTCGGCGACATCGCGCTGGCCTACCTGAAGAACCCGGCGTACACGGCGAACCAGGTGGCCGAGTCGCTGCCGTCGATGGTGGCTGGCGGCGTCCTCGGGAGCGCAGTCGTGGGAGCTGGCGCAGTTGCCGCCAACGCAGCAACAGGCACAGCGGCGCGTGCGGCAGCTCCCGGCGTGCTGGCGCGCACGGTGGGCGAGAAGTGGGCCGCGCCGGTGGCGGCAGGTATGGGCGAGGGCGTGGTCACGGCCGGCCAGCAGATGGAGCAGGCCACGGGCGAGAATCAACAGCGGAATGCTCTGGCTGCCCTGGGCGCGGGCGCGCTGACGGGTGCTATCGGCGTGGGCGCGGGCCGGGTGGCCAACCGCCTGGGCCTGGAGACGGCCGAAACGGCCATGGCCAATATCGGCACGGGCGCGACCGCGGAGGTGCCGCTGTCGGCCCAGCGTCGGATCTTGGGGGCATGGTCTCCGAAGCGGTGCTGCAGGAACTGCCCCAGTCGGCACAGGAGCAGATGTGGCCGAACTATGCTGAGGGCAAACCGCTGATGGAGGGCGTGGCCAGGGCCAGCACGGAAGGCGCGATTGCAGGCGGCGTGATGGGGGCTGGCGCCAATGTGAGCGGCGGGGCGAACCGCCGCGCCCGCCAGGCAGACCAGCAGGGCCGCCAGCGTGCGGAGGATGCTGCAGCCAGGCGAACTGCTGGACCGTGTGGACGCCGTGCTCGACGATGCCAAGGACTGGTTGCGCGACAGCGAGACCGTGGCGGCGGTGGCCGCTGTGCTGGGCCTGACAGCGGAGCAGGTGGACGCGCTGTTTGTTTGGGCGGCGGCGCAGCGCGCATGGCCCCCCTTGTAGGGTTCGCCAGCGCGGTCCGGCCCCGGAAACATCGGGGCCATGAAGAAACACCTCGTATCCCTGCTCGCGCTGATGGGCATCCACCAGCACCTGAGCGCCGAGCAGCGGCAGGACCTGATCGGCGCCGCGATGCACACCACGCCGGGCGCCGCCGCGACCGGGGTGTTCAAGGTCTGGGACTTGCCGCTCAGCGAGTGGCTGGTCATTGCCTCGCTGGCGTTCATCGCGCTCCAGGCCGGCTATCTGGTCTGGAAGTGGCGCCGGGACTACCAGCGGGACCGGCAGCGGCGCGCCGACCGCGAGCGGCTGGCGGGCCTGGCCCGGCTGCAGCCCGAGCCGGAAACCGACCTGGGGCCGTTGACATGACAGGGCCGCGCATGCCTGCCGCTCTGCTGCGAAAGGGAGCGATCCCCGCCACGTTGCTGGCTGCGCTCACCAGCCCGCTGGCCTTCCAGACCCTGGAGCGCTGGGAGGGCAATGTGCTGCAGGTCTATGCGGACCATCTGGCCGGCGGCCTGCCCACCTACTGCGCTGGCCGCACGGACCCGACTGCGGTGGTTGGCACCAAGCTGACCAGCGACCAGTGCCAGTCCATCAACAAGACCACGCTCCTCGAATATGGCTATGCCGTGCTGGGCTGCGTGAACTGGGACTACCTGACGGCGCGGCGCTTGATCGGCCTGACGGTGTTCGCCATCAACGTGGGCAAGGACGGGGCCTGCGGTTCGCAGGCGGTGCGCCAGATCAACGCTGGCGCGGTAGACGCCGGCTGCGACCTGATTGCGAGCACGCCCGACGGCCGGCCGAACTGGTCCTATGCGGGCGGGGTGTTCGTGCAGGGCCTGCAGAACCGGCGCCAGGCCGAGCGTGCACTGTGCCTGGAGGGGCTGCCATGAGTCCGATCTGGGTTGCCATGTGGTGGTACCGGTGGAGGGGCGGGCGACGATCCCCGTGCTCTACACCCATCTGGGAGCCGCCGCCGTGGCCGCCGCGCTGGCGTGGTAGTTCCAGGGCGCGCGCCTGGGCGCCGAGCTGGCCGAGGCCCGGCTGGAGACCACCACCCAGCAACTGGCCACCAGCACCGCGCAGCGCGCGGCGGACGCCCGCGTGCGCCAGGCCGAGAAGGCCATAACCACCAAATACCAAGGAGCTCTCAATGCCGCCCGTGACCGCGAGGCGCTGCTGCGCCGTGATCTTGTCCAGCTGCGCGCTGTCTCTGACGGCCTGCGCGAGCAATCCGCAGATGCCGCCCACCGACTTGCCAGCGCTCCCCCTGCTGCCGTCATTGAGTACGCCACTGCCCTCGGAGTCGTATTTGAAGACTGCCGCGCAGCGTATGGGGACATGGCAGCAAAGGCTGCAGGCCACGCAGCTGATGTCCAAACCCTCGGCGCCGCCTGGCCCGTGATCCCGAACCTGCAGGCCGTAGATTAGTCAACGAACCATTGCATAGGTTGATTAATTGACTGACGCCAAAGAACTGAGCCTCCATTGTGATTTATGTTGGTCTCGACAAATTGTCCAAGGGTGTTGACTGCGTAATGGACAGAGTTCGGTGGAGTAACCACAGCTGCAAATGTCGGACCCGGGGTAATATCTATGCCGAGCCCTGTGCCGCTGAGGCAAACAACGCCTTGAGATGCCTCTTGTCGTAGAGACACATGCGTGCAGTTAAATGCCCAAGTATGGGTGTTTTTGTAATTTACGGCGACCTTGACACTAGAGCCATTGCTCACAGCCGTCCGCAGTGTCTGCAGCGATCCTGCTGTCGCATTTCCGCTTGCATCATGAGCGTAAACCAAATTCCACGCATAAGATGTTCCGGCGAAAAATATAATTGTTGCGGCAGAAATGATTTGTTTAATCGGCATAAAAACTCCTCCTTGAATGAGGTGTTCATTCTATTGTTCTGATTAATTCAGTTTCACTGAATAAGCCGGTAAATGCCTGTCATTTCTCATTGCTCGCACTCAATCTGGAGACCTCAATCATCCGGGCACCGCTCCATGGCCCATTCCAGGGCCGCCTCGGCGTCGGCGTGCGGCCCGTCGAATGCCTTGATGCCTCGCTCATCATCCCGGCGGGCGCCGGTCCAGCGCCTGGCTGCGGGTAAGGGCAAGCGGCCCTAGTCCACGACGCATGCGTACCAGCCCGGTGCCGTGGGCGTGCAGCCTCAGGTCAGGCGGTCAGCCACGGCGGGCGGGCAGGATCTGGACCGTAGCCTGCGCGAACTACGCACTGTTACTGCAGGCATGCGTGGCGACTTTGCCGGCCTTCCGGAGCGCATCGCTGGAGCTGCCCAGCCCGCCCTCGCTCAGTACACCCAACCTGCACAGCAGTACTCCAGGAGCTGGCAGACCGAGGTGGAAGGATGGCAGAGCACTGTGCAGGCGCCGCGCGAGCGGCCGATGGCCATGCCGCTGACGCAGCGCTGATGCGTGGCCTGTAAATCCGTCGAAATAAAAAAAGCCACCCTCGGGTGGCTTGTGCTTCAGCGCTGGCGGCGGCGCATTCTCGAGATACCAACCATGGCAAGGATCGAGGACATGAAGATCAGGCCCCATTCGCTCAGCGTGGGGATACTGGCTGTCGAGGCGGGGGTTACTCCGCCAGGCGTAGCAGACGCTGTGCTAACCAAGCTAGCCAAGGTCAACCATCCACCGTCGGCGGCCCCTTGAGGAGGAGCGCCGAACCAATCCCAACCCATGAATATCACTTGGCCGGTGCCATTTGCAACAGTGAACATCACACTGTTGGTACCACCGTCCGGGCTGTATATGCTTTTCGCTCCAGCTGGGAGTGCCGCTGCTGCAACCTGTGTTGTTGCGCTATTGCTCGTTAGTGACGCGGGCCCACTTGCGAACGGAGTACCTGCGGCAGCCGCAGTTTTGGTAGAGGGGGCAGATGCGTAGCCGTTGGTAGTGATGCTGTATCCGAAAACTCCATTCAGGAAATTCACATCGTTTGGTGTTGTTCCTCCATGTACTTGCACGGTGCCACCAGCATTGACAAAGTTAGCGATGGCTGCGCGCGTGGGAGCATCAAGTGCTGCGGCCAAGTCACCATTCTGAAGTTCGGGGATCACTAAAATTGTTTTTCCCGACAGCCCGGTGTTGAAATCTGCCAGTGCTGACCCGGTGATGTCGCTTACCGTATGGCCTCCCGATACCAGGGTGGTGCGCAGGTTCAGTCCCTCTTGTGCCACGTCCACAAACGCTGGGTTATTGAAGAAGGCCACGTTTGCGGCTTGGACTGAGAAAGCTGAAAAAGCGATCAGTGCCGCAGCAATCTTGTATTTCATTGGTCAATCCTCCTAGATAAATTTGTTGAGGATCATAACGTCTTGAAACATATTGAATCTGAGCAAATCTGAGCGGCGGACGAATGCTGGAGCGTCGAACTTTCCTGGGAAAGTCCGGCGTGAGCAGGCTGCGCGCCTTGCCTCGGGCACGAGCAACAGCGTTCCTTACACACTGAACGTCTTGGCGACGACGATGTCGAGAAGGCTTGGTGGATGGCCGCCTGTTGGCAAAGTCGGTGAAGACCGGGTTGGCGGCGGTCTGACGTGGGAGAATGCCTGAACATGCTCCCCCGCTGGTGAGTGGCGGGAGCGAGGTCATGATTGCGCTCGATATCTGGCAGTTCCGTGCCTGGTTCTCATTGAGAAACTGGTTGCTGAATGGAGTGGGGTACTCGCGGTTTCCCAATAACCTTCGGCGGCTCCTGCATCAGGGGCGTATTTGAGCCGCATGCAGCATTGACACCCGTGATCGCGGCATTGGTCCGCATCCGTTTTTCGTCTTGGGAAATGGTGCGAATGCTGGAGACGAATTCCAGCTCCTTGCGCGCCTGCTTGCACTGAAGGGACGCGCCGAGCTGCTCCGGCGCAGGAGCAGTTGTCTGGCGGGCTTGCTGCTCGATGACACGCTGCTGGCTCTCGATCTGGCGCTGCTGCATTTCGTTCATCTGGCGCTGATACTTTTGTTCATTCGCCTGTGCTGCATCAGCCCGCTCACGGGAGATCTCATCGTCCGATTTTTTGCGCTGTATCAGAGCTCCAGCGTCAGTGCTGCTGCAAGGACTGTCTGAGAAAGTCGACTTTCCAGAAGCATCCTTGCATTGAAAGACCTGGGCTGCGGCAGGCAATGCGAAAAGTACTGTAAAGATTGCTGTGGTCAAGAGTCGCATATGCAAATCGAAGAATTGATGGGCCTGATCGGAATCGAATTACAGACGAAGAATAGTCCTTTGACCCGCATGCCTGACAACTTTCGTCTTGGTTCGAATGGCCCGCTTCACTCGGCGTCCCGCAGGGCAGCGCGGCGGGCTGTTTCAGCGGTCTCCTGAGCCTCCTTCTCGGCTTGCCTGAAACGTTCTTGTGCTGTGGTCGATGTGCCGTCATGGCCGCCTGCGGCGCGCTCACCGATGTGAATGTTGGAAAGCCTTGCTGTGCCGTACAGCAAGGCCGCTGCAATGATCAGGAGCACGATGAATTTCATTGTTGCATTGTGCCGTTGGTCATTTGGAGGGTACAGCCAGCGTCTGCAACGCAATCTCACGCCTGTGCCGCTTGCCAGGTCCAGAGTAAACTCGCCCCGCAGCCAGCACTCGCTGCACGATGGGAATGGAGCTTCCCGAAACCTCCCTGCGAAGGGCTGATGGCTCCTGCCTTGGTGGGATGGGTCCTGCCGGTGGCGGGGCCATGTCTTGATCCTGCCCGGCACGCCCGTCCCGGTTATTCGATGAAAGGACGGTCATGGGGTTCTACGGTTTCATTCTGGTGTTCGTTGGCGGCGGCCTCGGCTCCGCGCTCAGGCATGGCGCGAACCTGCTTGCACTGCGGCTGGTGGGCAGTGCCTATCCGCTGGGCACCTTGGCCATCAATGTGCTGGGCGCTTTCGTGATGGGGGTGGTGGTGGAGTGGTTTGCGCTCAAGACATCGCTGCCGCAGAGTGCGCGGCTGTTCATCACCACGGGCATTCTGGGTGGCTTCACCACGTTTTCGACGTACGCGCTGGAGGTCGGCATGCTGTATGAGCGTGGCGACTGGCTGGCCTCCGTGCTGTATGCGCTGGGCTCGCTGGTGCTGGGCGTGGCTGCGCTGTTTGCGGGGTTGGGGCTGGTGCGCATGGTGGCCCATTGAGACACCGTGATTGCGCTATGCTGTGCGCCATGGCCCGCGTGAACGCAACGCAGATTATTCGCACCATCCATTGGATGGTGGGTTAGCCAGCGGCCTTCAGCGCCATGCAACCCGCCCAGAGGAGGCGGGTTTTTTCATTCCGTCTCCGGGGTTTTCTCAAGCCTTTCAGGAGATGGATATGCAGGTTTCCGAACAGTCCCGGCCCCGTTGCGCAGAATATGCCGATGCCCCTGCCGCCAACGCGCGGCTTGCCACGCTGCACATGGTCTGCGGCAAGATCGGCTCGGGCAAGTCAACGCTGGCGCGGCAATTGGCGGCCGAGCCCGGAACGGTGTTGGTCAGCGAGGATTCCTGGCTGGCCGGCCTGTACCCCGGCGAGATGCAGTCGGTGGCCGATTACGTGCGTTGCAGCACGCGGCTCAAGGGGTTGATGGGGGCGCATGTACAGGCGCTGCTGGACGCTGGTGTGTCGGTGGTGCTGGATTTTCCGGCCAATACCCTGGAGGGGCGGGGCTGGGCGCGCAGCGTGTTCAAGAAAGTGGGCGCCTCGCACCGCCTGCATTTTCTGGATGTGCCTGACGAGGTCTGCAAGCAGCGCTTGCGTGTGCGCAATGCGGCAGGCGAGCATCCGTTTCAGGCCAGCGATGAGCAATTCGACCTGATCACTAGCTACTTTGTCGCGCCCTCCGACGAGGAGGGCTTCGACGTGGTGCGTCACCCGTACGCGCCTGTCTGAAGTGCCGGCCTGGAAAAGAGACTTCGCCACGGCCTCATCCCACCATCTCAGCTTGATCGCGCTTGCACCTCCACCCAATAGCGGGTGCGGCTGCGCAGTTGCAGAGGAAAGCGGCTGACGAGCGCGGCCAGGGCGCGATCCGTGTCATCCACGGGAAAGGCGCCCGAGACAAGCATCCCGGCGACCTCGGCCGAGCAGCCCAGGTAGCCGGGCCGGTAGCGGGCAAGGGCGTCAATCAGCTGGCCCAACGGCATGTCCAGCGCGACCAGTCCGCCTTCATGCCAGCTGGCTGCAAAGGGGTCTGCGGACGTGGGCGGCTGGGTGGCGCTGGACGAGAAGGCGGCCTGCTGTCCGGCCTGCAATTGTGCGGAGGGCGCATCGCCGTCCAGAGGCTGCAGGCGCACGGCCTTTTCCAGCACGGTGACATGGCACAGGCCATCGTCCGCAAGATGGACCGTGAAGCGCGTGCCCAGGGCCAGTACATGGCCTTGCGGGGTCTGCACGCTGAAGGGGCGGCCCAGCGCGTCGGGCTCGGTGGCGACGAGGATGCGGCCACGGTGCAGGCGCAGCACGCGCTGCCGGTCGTCGAAAACGGTGTCCAAGGCGGTTGCCGTATCCAGGGCCACCAGGGAGCCGTCGGGCAGCTTTAGATCCCGGCGCTCGCCCGTGGCTGTGCGCTGCCCGGCCTGCCAGCTTTCCAGTGGTGCGCCTTTCCAGGCCATCCAGGCCGTGGCGCCGCTGCCCAGGCCCAGAGCCAAGCCGCGCACCACGGAGCGGCGGGTGGGCGAGGCGCGACGGCCCAGCGCCTGGCGCGCCAGGGGTGCGGGCAGATGCGACAGTTGCGCGGTGACGGATTGCACGCGCAGCCAGGCGCGCTGGTGGGCGGGATCGGCGTCATGCCATTTCTGCCAGTCCTGTTGCAGGCCCTCTGTGGCAGAGGCGCCGCGCAATTTCACGTGCCAGGCGGCGGCCTCATGCAAGGCGCGGCGGTCGTTGCCTTCCAGATGTCTCTCGCCCATGTGGCTATGCCAGGACCAGGCAGCAATGCTCCATCGCCCGGGTCAGGTAGTTGCTGACGGTGCGCAGCGATACACCCAGGCGCTGGGCGATCTCTGGGTAGCTCAGTTCCTCGAACTGGGCCAGCACGAAGGCTTCGCGAACCTTGGGAGGAAGGCCCTGGAGCATGCGGTCCACATCCAGCAGGGTCTGCTGGACGATGGCCTGCTCTTCGGGCGAAGGCGCCAGCGATTGTGGCAACTGGGCCAGATAGTCCAGATAGGACTGCTCCAGCGTGCGGCGGCGAAACAGGTCGGCGACCAGGCCCCGGGCGATGGTGGCCAGGTAGCGCCTGGGTTCGCGGATGTCCTGCTGCGGCAGGGGCGAGCGCAGCAGGCGCACAAAGGTGTCCTGGGCCAGGTCGGCGGCATCGTCACGGTTGCCCAGGCGTTTGCGCAGCAGGCTTTCCAGCCAGGGATGGTGGTTCTGGTAGAGGCTGTGCACGGAGAAGGCTGGGGCGGAGGAGGCGGCGCAGTGGCAATCGCTGCTGCAAAAGATAATAAGAATGCTTATCAATTATCTTTCAGGCCGGCACCCCTCCCGCAAAGAGGGCGTCCACTGTTGCATGTGCGCTACAGGGCAATGGTGGCCGCCAGCCTGCATCAGCTTTGCGCAGGCCGATTCCTCGTGCGGCACGCGGTCCGCGCCACCCAGGTTTGTGTCGTGCAAGGTGTGTCGCACACCTTGCATCGGGGCCTCAGTTGGCTGCTGGTCCGCCATGCGCTTCCATGCGCTCCAGCGCGGCGCAGACATCGGCCATGCGCCCGGAGATGAACAGGCATTCCGGCTGCTCCTGCGGCGACCGCTGGATGATGCGCAGGCCTGAAGGCCGCTCAGGTGCGGATTGCAGGGCGGGCTGCGTCGGCAGCAAGGGCAGGATCAGCTGGGCATCTCCATGGTCTGCAGCGCGTGCTGCCTTGCCGCGGCGCTGCTGGCTGCGCCGGCGTGCCTTGCTGAAAGAGATCACGTTGGCGGGCTCGGGTGCTGCGGCAGGTAATGGCTGGCACTCAGGGGCTTGTGCAAGTGGCATGGCCGACTCCATGGCGGTCGCAGTCAGGCGGATGCCATGTGCCAGGCGCAGGAAGGAAAAAGAAGACAGTGTTGGCAGAGCGAATCCCATGTGACGACTCCTGTTGGCGTGTTTCAAAGAGGCATGGACACAGGCAGGATTGCGGTTTGCGGGCAAAGCTCCGCCCAGGGCGAAGCTCCAAGGCTTCGCGCCTACCACCTGGGCGGTGCGTGAAATGGGATGAGGCGGCCTGAGAAGGGCCGCCAGTCCGGCTTACATGGACATGCTGTTGCGGATCAGCCCCACGGCCAGGCCTTCAATGGCAAAGGCCTCTTCGGGGGCGACGCGGATCACCGGGTAATCGGGGTTCTCCGGCAGAAGTTCCACGCCCTGCGTGGTGCGGCGCAGGCGCTTGACGGTGACTTCGTCACCCAGGCGCGCCACGACGATCTGGCCGTTGCGGGCTTCGTGTGCGGACTGCACGGCCAGCAGGTCGCCGTCCATGATGCCCGCGTCGCGCATGGACATGCCGCGCACGCGCAGCAGATAGTCGGGGCGCGTCTGGAACAGGCTGGGCTCGACGGAATAGGTTTGGTCGATGTGTTCCTGCGCGAGAATGGGCGAGCCCGCCGCAACGCGGCCCACCAGGGGCAGCATCAGCGGTGCCAGGGCCGACAGCGGCAGTCCGAAGCTGGTGCCGCGCGCGGCATTGATGTTGCGCACGGTGTCGGTACGCAGGCGAATGCCGCGCGAGGTGCCGCTGACCAGTTCGATCACACCTTTGCGGGCCAGGGCCTGCAGGTGTTCCTCGGCAGCGTTGGCGGACTTGAAGCCCAGCGTGTTGGCGATTTCCGCGCGGGTGGGAGGCGCGCCCGTGCGGGAGATGGCGGCCTGGATCAGGTCCAGGATCTGTTGCTGGCGGGCGGTGAGCTTGGGATGGTCGAGCATGGCGTGCGTCCGGTCCTTGAGGGCAGATGGCAGGCTGGGAGGCCATCTGATGATTTATACAGTATCTGTATTTTTAACCAGTTTTCCAAGAGGTGCAAGTGGGGCAGTCAAAGTTGGTGATTCTGGGCACGGGCGGGACCATCGCCGGCCGGGCGGATTCGCAGTCGCAGGGCGTGGGGTACAAGGCCGGGCAGATCACGGTGCAGTCGCTGCTGGAGGCCGTGCCGGACCTGGAGCAGCAGGCGCTGGGGCCCGTGCAGACGCAGCAGATCGCGCAGGTGGACAGCAAGGATATGGACTGGCCCGTGTGGCGCGCGTTGCTGCGCGCCTGCACGCAGGCACTGGAGGATGCGGATACACGCGCCGTGGTGATCACGCATGGAACGGACACGCTGGAAGAGACGGCCTGGCTGCTGCACAGCCTGCTGCCGGCCACCAAACCCATTGTGTTGACCTGCGCCATGCGCCCGGCCACTGCCCTGTTGGCCGATGGACCGCAGAATCTGCGCGATGCCGTGACCGTGGCTGCCAGCGGCGGGCGCAGCGGCGTATGGGTGGTGGCAGGCGGCGAGGTGCATGCGGCAGCCCAGGTGCAGAAGGTCCATCCCTACCGGCTGCAGGCAATGCGCTCCGTGGAAGGCGGGCCGCAGGCGTTGGTGGAAGAAGGGCGTGTGCGCTGGCTGGTGCCCGCCGCGCCGTCCGCGCGGGCCATGGTGCCTGCGGCCATGTCCTCTGGTCTGCTGGCGCTGGATGAGCTGCCCTGGGTCGAGGTGGTGTTCAGTGGCGCCTTGGCGCGTGCCAGCGGCGTGGATGCGCTGGTGGCGGCAGGCGTGCGTGGCATCGTCGTGGCTGGCACGGGCAATGCGACGGTTCACGAAGGCATGGAAGCGGCCTTGCAGCGTGCCCGCGACAAGGGCGTCTGGATCTGGCGGGGCACGCGCTGTGCAGAAGGCCTGCCCGTGGCCTCCGGCCTTGGGACCAACCCGGCAGAGGCCGATCTGGCGCATCTGCCCGTGGCAAAGGCCCGGATTGCGATGATGCTGGAGCTGGCAGCGCAGCCGCGCGACTGAGCCGGGCGGCTACGCCGGCATTTCTTCAGTTGCTGGCGGTCAACAAAAAAGCACCCGGCGGGTGCTTTTTCGTTGCGGCACATGGCCTGCATCACTCAGCCAGTGCAGCCAGTGCGCGTTGGGTGATGTCCTCGACCGAGCCCAGGCCGCTGATGGCGCGGTACTTGGGCGCCGCTGCGGCTTCCTTTTCGGCCCATGCGCGGTAGTAGTCCACCAGGGGGCGGGTCTGGCTGCTGTAGACGTCCAGGCGCTTCTTGACGGTTTCTTCCTTGTCGTCTTCGCGCTGCACCAGCGGCTCGCCGGTCACGTCGTCCTGGCCTTCGACCTTGGGCGGGTTGAACTTGACGTGGTAGGTGCGGCCAGAGGCGGGGTGGGAACGGCGGCCGCTCATGCGCTCGATGATGGCGTCGAAGGGCACGTCGATCTCCAGCACGTAGTCCAGCTTCACGCCAGCGGCCTTCATGGCGTCTGCCTGGGGAATGGTGCGGGGGAATCCATCAAACAGGAAGCCGTTGGCGCAATCGGCCTGGGCGATGCGTTCCTTGACCAGATTGATGATCAGGTCGTCGCTGACCAGTTGGCCGGCGTCCATCACGGCCTTGGCCTGCTGGCCCAGGGGCGTTCCGGCCTTGACGGCGGCACGCAGCATGTCACCGGTGGAAATCTGGGGGATGCCGTACTTCTGGCAGATGAAAGCGGCTTGCGTGCCTTTGCCGGCGCCGGGTGCGCCCAACAAAATCAGTTTCATGGAAGTCCTTGAGGAGAGTAGAAATTCTTGTCTGCCGGATCGGCCCACCGGGGCGGACAGTCCATGCGTCATATTTTTGTCGCGGGCAAGGATAGCACGCACAGGGCTAACACTGGCTTACACGCAGAGGGCAAAACTGTCGCCTGTGCAATCTCCAAAAACTGCGTTTTGCTGTCCGACAAAACCGCATGTGCAGTTGTGTTGTGAATGGCGATGCCGGGCATCGCCGTTGGCGCATCTGTATTGGCGTATGCGGGATCGGATTCAGGCGGACAACCGGGCGCGCACCCGCTCCAGATCTTCGGGGGTGTCCACGCCGGGGCCTGGTGCATGGGGCGTCAGGTGGACGGCGATGCGGTGGCCGTGCCACAGCGCACGCAACTGTTCCAGCGCCTCCAGCACCTCGGTAGGGGCGGGAGATAGCTGCGGGAAGCTGCGCAGGAAACCGGCACGGTAGCTGTAGATGCCGATGTGGCGCAGTGGCGCGAAGCCGGGGTGGCCCGGCGCTGCAGATGCTGCTGCAGATGCCGCCTCCCACCATGCCTGGCCTGCATGTTCACGCGCAAAGGGGATGGGGGCGCGGCTGAAATAGTGGGCCATGCCCTGGGCATCGCAGACGACCTTGACCACGTTCGGGTTGGTGAAGTCGGCCAGGCTGTCGATGGCATGTGCCGCCGTGCCCATGCTGGCCGAGGGCTGCTGCGGCAGCAGGGCGGCCACGGCATCGATGAGGTCGGGAGCGATCAACGGTTCGTCGCCCTGGACGTTGACGACGATGTCGTCGCCATCCAGGCCCAGCAGTTCGCAGGCCTCGGCCAGGCGGTCGCTGCCGCTGGCGTGGTCGCTGCGGGTGAGCACGGCCGCAACGCCATGCGCGGCGCAGGCGGCGACGATGCTTTCGTCATCCGCCGCGACCACGCAGCGCGTGGCGCCGCTGAGGCCGGCGCGCTGTGCCACGCGCACGACCATGGGAAGGCCTGCAATGTCTGCAAGGGGCTTGCCTGGCAGGCGGCTGGAGGCAAGGCGGGCAGGAATCAGAACCGTGAAGGGCGCGGTGGGCATGGTGCGTTGCGGAGAAGGTCGAAAGTGCGGGCGCGGGCGTCGTCGGAAATCGGGCCTTGCGGGCGCGATCAGTCCTCGAGCTCGTCGTCGTCCAGCGTGCGGGCTTCGGCCTCCAGCAGCACCGGGATGCCGTCGCGCACGGGGTAGGCCAGGCGCGCGCTGCGCGAGACCAGTTCCTGGTGCTCGCGGTCAAAGCGCAGCGGGCCCTTGGTGACGGGGCAGACCAGCAGTTCGAGAAGTTTGGCGTCCATTTCGGATCCTGTGTTTTGGAGGGGGAGGGCGGGCCGTGGCGGCCAGCCAAGACGGTGATGATAGTCAGGCGCGTGGCCTGCGCAGCGCCTGCAGCCGCTGATCCAGCAGCGCCCAGAAATCTGGCGGCAGCTGCAATTGCAGCGCAACGGACCATGCCTGGGGATGGGTTCGCCACAGCTTGACCGCATCCTTTTCGGTGCAGACCAGCGGGTCTTCATTGCGTCCCAGGCGCTGGAAGCTCTCAAAATTATAGTGATCCGGCAGCGCCTGGGCATGCTCCAGCGCCAGGTCCTGTTCGCTGGCCAGCATGGAGAAAAAGCCCTCGGGCCGGGCAACGGCGGCCACGGCCTCCACGGGCCGTCCGCGCAGGGCCGCCAGGGGAATGCGCTCACCGTGCGCATTGACGCCTTCAGCGGCCAGTTGGCGCTGCATGGCAAAGGCGGGCGCATCCGTTGGAGGGCAGGCTCCCGCGTGCAGCACGGCGGTGACGGGGCGCGGCCAGGGTTCGCGCAGCGGGCCGGCCGGCAGCAGCCAGCCATTGCCGATGCCGTCGTCATTGAAGACGCACAGCTCGATGTCGCGGGCCAGGGCCAGGTGCTGCAGGCCGTCGTCGCTGATGACCACATCCACCTGCGAATGGCGGGCGCGCAGGGCCTGGACGGCCTCGATGCGCTTGCGGGCCACGAAGACCGGCACGCCGCTGGCACGCGCCAGCAGCGCGGGTTCATCGCCCACATCGGCGGGGGCGCTTTCGGGCGTGGCTTCTCGGCAATCATCCGTGCTGCGGCCATAGCCGCGCGAGACGATGCCGGGGCTCCAGCCGCTGTCCCGCAGATGGCGGGCCAGAGCGAGCGTGACGGGGGTCTTTCCGGCGCCGCCCGCAATCACATTGCCGACGACGATGACCGGAATGCCGGCCTGGCCTGCACGCCTGAAGCCCAGTGCATAGGGCAGCCGATGCAGGCCCAGCAGGGCACGGTACAGCAGGGACAGGGGAAGGAGCGCGCAGGCCAGCGGGCCGCGGTGGCGCCAGGCCGCGCGAAGCCCCCGGGCTGCGGGGGCGGGGCCATTCCCGGGCATGGAGGCCTTGCCCTCAGCGCCCGGCGCTGGCCGAGGTCTGCGTGGCAAAGGTGATCTGGGACAGTCCGGCGCGGCGCGAGGCTTCCATCACCGACACCACGGACTGGTGCGGCGCGGTGGCGTCGGCGCTGATGATGACCACGCTGTCCTTGCCGGCAACGGCCGCTGCGGCCAGTGCCTGGGTCAGGCCGGTGACGCTGCGGTCTTCCACGGCGGTCTTGTTGATGGCGTAGCGGCCGTCGGCGGCGATGGCGACGATGATTTCGCGGGGCCGGTCGCGCTGCTGCTCGACATCGGCCACGGGAAGGGTCAGCTGCAGCTCGGTGAACTTGCTGTAGGTGGTGGACAGCATCAGAAAGATCAGCACCACCAGCAGCACATCGATGAACGGGATCAGGTTGATCTCGGGCTCGTCACGGCGGCGGGGACGGAAGTTCATGGCAGGTCTCTTGCGTGCGGGTTCTGCGGGTTCACTTGCCGCCGACGCGCACCAGGTGGCGCACGAACTGCTCGGAAGCCAGCTCCATGCCCAGCAGGTAGCCATCGACGCGGGCGCGGAAGTAGCGCCAGAAGATCAGTGCCGGAATGGCGACGATCAGGCCGAAGGCCGTGTTGTACAGGGCGATGGAGATGCCGGCCGCCAGCTGCGCCGGGTTGCCGCCGCCGGTGGCCGATGCGCCGCCTTGCGAGCCGAAGATCTCGATCATGCCGATCACCGTGCCCAGCAGGCCCAGCAAAGGCGCTGCAGAGGCGATGGTGGCCAGCGCGCTCAGGTGCTTTTCCAGGGTGTGGGCAGCAGCGCGGCCGGCGCCTTCCATGGAGGCGCGAAGCTCTTCTTCGCTGCTGTCCGGATGAGCCTGCAGGGCGCGCAGTCCGCTTGCCAGGACTTCGCCCAGCGTGGAGTTCTGGGACAGCTGCTGCACGACTTCCTGGCTGGGCAGGCCGCGCGAGGACACGGAAATCGCCTCGCCCAGCAGGGCGGGCGGCGCCACGCGGGCCGTTTTCAGCGCCACGAAACGTTCAAAGACCAGGGCCAGAGCCAGGATGGAGCAGGCAATCAGTGGCCAGATCGGCCAGCCTGCGGCTTGTATGATCGACAGCAAGTTGTTTTCCCCCCGCGTTTAACTGCAGCCGACGATTATGGCCCAGCCATATGGCCGGTCCAGGCGTCTCGTGTCCGCGATCGCCTGAAAACTGTGACCCGGCGCAGCATCCAGGCAACGGGCGGCTCCCCATATTCGGGATTTTGGATGGTCGCTATAGCACAGATTTCTGTGGATAACTTTGTTATCAAGCGGGTTGCGCAAACGCCGCTGCGGCGGCGAATGGACACTGTGACAAATGTGAATTCTTTGTTGCAGCAAAAAAATCTTTATGAATCAATTGCTTGCGAGGTGTTTTTGAGAGTGCTTCTGCAAATTGCCGCCAAAGTGCCTGCTCGGGTCTGCATCCGCCTGCCTGTGGAGAATGTTGCACTGCATGCAGACCGGGAGGCCGCATGAGTGGTGCATTCGGCGCAATGAACCCAGCAGCGGCGCCGCTGGTCTGGGAAGTCGGCGCGCTGTGCCGCGCCGTGAGCGACGCCTTGCAGGCACGCTTCAATCCGGTGGCGGTGCGCGGGGAGATCAGCGGCTTTTCCCGCGCGGCCAGCGGGCATTGCTACTTCAGCATCAAGGATGCGGGCGGGCAGATCCGCTGCGCCATGTTCCGGCGTGCGGCCCAGCTCATGGATTTTTCGCCGCGCGATGGCGAGCTGGTCGAGTTGCGGGGCCGGCTGGGCGTCTACGAGCAGCGTGGCGACCTGCAACTGGTCGTCGAAAGCATGCAGCGTGCGGGCCAGGGCGCCCTGTTCGAGCAGTTCCTTCGGCTGAAGGCGCGGCTGGAGGCCGAAGGCCTTTTCGACGCGGCCCGAAAGCGCAGCCTGCCGCCGCTGCCGCGCGGCATTGGCGTGGTGACTTCGCCGGGGGCTGCTGCGCTGCACGATGTGATCACGGCGCTGCGCCGCCGCGTGCCCCATATCCCCGTGGTGCTGGTGCCTGCCCTGGTGCAGGGCGTGCAGGCGCCGGCCTCCCTGATCGATGCGCTGCAAAGGCTTTATGGCCTGGCGCGGGAAGGCGCGGGCTCGGTTGATGGCTCGGTGGCCGGCGCGCCGCCCATCGACACCATCTTGCTGGTGCGCGGGGGCGGCTCCATCGAAGACCTTTGGGCCTTCAATGACGAGCGCCTGGCCCGCACCATCGTGCAAAGCCCGGTGCCGCTGATCAGCGGCGTGGGGCACGAGACCGACTTCACCATTGCCGACTTCTGCGCCGACCTGCGCGCGCCCACGCCCACGGCGGCGGCCGAACTGGTGAGCCAGCCGCGCGAGGTCTGGATGGGTGCGCTGCAGCTCATGCAGGGCCGCCTGGAGGACGGTGTGCAGCGGCTGCTGGACCGCCAGCAGCAGCGCCTGGACCTGGCAGCGCAGCGCCTGGGCCGGCCCAGCGAGCAACTGGCCCGCAGCCGGCTGCAGCTCAGCCGACAGGCCCAGCGACTGCGCCATGCCATGCAGTTGCGGCTGCAGCGCATGGACCATGCGGGGCAGGGCCTGCAGGCGCAGTTGCCTGCCGGCATGCGTCGCGGCCTGGACCGGCGCGCGGATCACCTGGCGCGCATGGAGCTTCGCCTGCAGCTGCTGGACCCGCGCCTGGTGCTGCAGCGCGGCTATGCCCTGCTGACCGATGCCGAGGGTCATCCCGTGACCGAGGCGCGCAGCGCGCCACCGGGCACGGCCTTGCAGGCACAGCTGGCCGACGGCAGCCTGGACCTGGTGGTGACGCAGCCGCGCCTGCTCTGAACTGCGGCCCGCTGTGTGCAGCGTTCGGCGTGCGGGGAGTGGCGGGTGGCAGGCAGTATCCGTGTAGGCCGATTGGCCGGATCAAGGTCAATTCACATCCACCCCCGCAGCAGCGGGCCAAGATGGGCCATTTGGCGCGCGCTTTCGCCGCAGGGTCACGAAGTTGTTCCTACAATGCCCGTTCGGGTGCGTGAGGGCCAGGGCTCGCAGCAATGCGCGCAGTGCAGGCCCCGCGCGACGGTCACGGCAGGCGCTGCAGGCGCTCTGCGCAACAGGTGCTGGCCCGTCCTAAAAGATTTCAACCACGAAGGAAACACCATGGAACATACCTTGCCCCCTCTGCCCTATGCGATTGACGCGCTGGCACCCCACTACAGCCAGGAAACGCTGGAGTACCACCATGGCAAGCACCACAACGCCTATGTGGTGAACCTGAACAACCTGCAAAAGGGCACCGAATTTGAAAACATGACCCTGGAAGAGATCGTCAAGAAGTCTTCCGGCGGCATCTACAACAACGCAGCCCAGATCTGGAACCACACCTTCTTCTGGAACTGCATGGCCCCCAACGGTGGCGGCGAGCCCACCGGCGCACTGGCTGACGCCATCAACAAGAAGTGGGGCAGCTACGCCGCCTTCAAGGAAGCCTTCGTGAAGTCGGCCGTGGGCAACTTCGGCTCGGGCTGGACCTGGCTGGTCAAGAAGGCCGACGGTTCGGTGGACATCGTCAACACCGGCGCCGCTGGCACGCCCCTGACCACGGAAGACAAGGCCCTGCTGACCGTGGACGTCTGGGAACACGCCTACTACATCGACTACCGCAACCTGCGTCCCAAGTTCGTCGAGACCTTCCTCGGCCAACTGGTGAACTGGAAGTTTGCCGAGCAGAACTTCGCCTGATCGAAGCGCAGGTACGACGTGTGCACACCATGTGCACGCAACCCAAAAAGCCCCGGACGGGGCTTTTTGCTTTTTGAGGGGAAGGCGACGGCTCAGCGGCGCGGACCGCGCAGCCGCCAGCCCGTCCACAGTGCCGTGCAGACCAGCAGCAGCGTGGCGCTGGCGATCACGGCGCTGAAGCCCTGGCCGAAGGCCGTGCGTGCCAGCTCGGTCAACTGGTGCGCGGCCTGAGGCATCAGCTGATCGGCAGCCAGCAGGGCTTCGTCCAGGCTGTCGCGCACGGAAGCGGGCAGGGCCAGGCCCAGGCCCTCCGGCAGGCGCAATGAGCCTGCATAGACGGCCGACAGCAGGCTGCCCATCAGCGTCACGCCCAGGGCGCCGCCCAGCTCGTAGGACACCTCCTCGACCGAGGCCGCCATGCCGGCACGGTCCGCGGGAGCGCTTTGCATGATGGTGCTCGACGCCGTGGTCATGGCCGCGCCTATGCCCAGGCCCAGCACGGCCAGCGCTGCCGCCTGTGGCCACCAGCCCATGTCGTGGACCAGCAGATAGCCGCCCATGCCCAGGCTCGACAGCAGCAGCGCTGCCGGCAGCATGCGCGCGCCGCCCAGCCGTGGCAGCCAGTTGCCTGCCACGGGGCCTGCGACAAAGGCGGCCAGCGGCAGCGGCAGCACGGCCAGGCCGGCCTGCAGTGGCGACAGTCCCTGCACCAGTTGCAGGCGCTGGCTGAACACGAGCTCCATGCCGATCAGCGCGGCCGCTGCCACCAGGGCCGAGGCCACGGCCGTGGCAAACGCCGGGTTGCGGAACAGCGCGAAGTCCAGCAGCGGGTCGCTGCTGCGGCGCTGGCGCCGCACGAACAGCGCGAGAAAGCCCAGGCCCAGCACCAGAGCCACGGCGGCCAGGGCCCAGTCGGGCGACTGTTTGCCGGCTTCCTTGATGGCGTAGGTGCTGCCCACCAGGCCTGCCATGACCTGCAACGAGCCGATGAAGTCCCAGGGCCGCTGCGAGGTGGCCGTGCCTGCGGGAATCAGCCAGCCGGCCAGGGGCAGGGCGAGCAGCACGATGGGCACATTGATCAGGAACACCGAGCCCCACCAGAAGTATTCGAGCAGCAGCCCGCTCACCACCGGCCCGAAGGCCGCACCGCCCGAGGCCACCGAGGCCCAGATGCCGATGGCCAGCGCGCGCTCGCGCTCATCGGCAAAGCTCAGGCGGATCAGGGACAGCGTGGCCGGCATCATCATGGCCGCGCCCACGCCCAGCAGCGCACGCGCTGCAATCAGCAAGGCGGGCGAGGGCGCAAAGGCCGCGCACAGCGATGCCACGCCGAACACGCACAGCCCGGCCATGAACAGCCGCTTGTGGCCGAGCCTGTCGCCCAGCGTGCCCATGCCCAGCAGCAGGCCGGAGACCACCAGCGCGTAGATGTTGACGATCCACAGCTTGGCCGAGGCCGTGGCCGCCAGGTCATGCGTCAGGCGCGGAAGCGCCGTGTAGAGCACCGTCATGTCGATGACGATGAGCAGCAGCGCCACCGAGACGATGGCCAGCACCAGCCAGCGGCGCGGATCGGCCGACTGGGATTTTGGAAGATGCCCCGAAACGGGGTTCTGGGTTTGCGTTGTGAACGCCATAAAGCACCTGTTTGCCCCGGGCCTTGTGGGCCAGGGCTTCCTTCTTGATGAAAACCACAGTTTCCATCAATGAAATGATTAATCAAAGTTTGATTCCATCCATAAAATTGATGAATGGAATGGACACTCGACAGGCTGAAGCATTTTGTGGCGGTGGCCGAAGCCGGCACCATGACCGAGGCCGCCCGTCGCCTGGGCCGTGCGCAATCGGCCGTGAGCACGGCCATCGGCCTGCTGGAAGCCGACCTGGGGCTGGAGCTCTTCGACCGTGTGGGGCGCCGCGTGCAGTTGACGGCGGCAGGGGAGGTGATGCTGCTGGAGGCCCGGTCCCTGCTGCACCAGGCCCAGGCCATGGACCACCGCGCCCGCGCATTGGCCGCAGGCGGGCAGGCACGCCTGGCCGTTGCGCTGGACGAGGCATTGCCCTATGTGCCGCTGGCCCAGCTGTTCAAGGAGCTGGCGGCGCGCTTTCCGGCCATGGAGCTGACCGTGCTGAACGGCACGGCCTCCGAAGTGGCCGAGCATGTGGCGGCGCAGCGTGCCCAGATTGCCTTCCAGTTCGACCGAGCGCCTGCGCCCGCCACCTGCGCCCAGCGCCATATCGGCAGCGTGCCGCAGACCATTTGCGTGGCCAAGGGCCATGTGCTCGATGGCACGGCGGCCCTCACGCGCAGGCAGCTGGCCGCGCACCGCCAGTTGCTGATGCACATCGAGGGCGTGGAGGACACCGTGCTCAGTCCCGCCGTCTGGCGCTCCAACAGCTTCTATGTGATTGCCGACATGGTGGCCGATGGCCTGGGCTGGGCCATCCTGCCGGTCAACATTGCCGAGTTCGCCGATCTGCGCCCGCACCTGCGGCAACGCGCCTGCGAGGGGCTGGCGCTGCCGCCGCTGACCGTGCGCATGCTGTGGCTGGAAGGGCTGGCGCCCGGGGCCGAAGCGCTGTGGATGCGCCAGCGCCTGGCCGAGCTGCTGGCGCTGATGGCCACGGCCTGAGCAGTCTGGGCTGGCGCGGGCGTTGCGGCCGTGTTCAGGTGCAGGCGGCGGCTGCGTCTTCGGCAGGCGGGCTCTCTTTCGCTCGTGCCTGGCGTGCGGCCAGCACGCCCAGGGCCCACATGGCGACACCGGCCAGCAGCGCCACCACGAAGGAAATGCGCGCGCCCCACAGGTCGGTGGCCCAGCCTGCGGCGGCCGCACCCAGGGCCACGCCCATGGCAATGCCGGTCAGCAGCCAGGTCATGCCTTCGGTCAGGCGCTGGTGCGGCACCTGCTGCTCCACCAGGCCCATGGCTACGGTGATGGTCGGCCCGAAGGTAATGCCGGCCAGCAACACGGCCAGGGTCAGCGTGAACACATTGGTGGCCAGCAGCAGGGGCACGGCGGTGATGCACACCGAGGCGCCCACCCAGGCAATCTGGCGGTGCAGCGGCGCCTTCAGGCGCAGCGTGCCGAAGACCAGTCCCATCACGCAGGACCCCAGCGCGTAGAACGAGAGCACGATGCTGGCCGCCGCCGGCTGGCCCTGCTGCGTGGCAAAGGCCACGCTGGCCACGTCGATGGTGCCCACGATGATGCCCTGGGCCAGCATGAACAGCGCCAGCGTGCGCACCACGGGATGGCGGGCCAGCGACTGCTGGCGCGTGCGCTGCTGCGATGTGTCCACGGGCGGCTCTGTGCGGCGCTGGGCCACGAACAGCGCCACACCCACCAGCAGCAGCAAGGAGGCGGCCAGCGGCCCGGCCTCGGGGAACAGCACCATGCTCAGGCCCACCGACAGCGGCGGGCCGACGATGAAGCAGACATCGTCCAGCACGGCCTCCAGCGCATAGGCCGTCTGCAGCTGGGGCGTGCCACGCAGCAGCACGGTCCAGCGCGCGCGCACCATGGCCGGCATGCTGGGCAGGGCGCCCACCAGCGCTGCCAGCACCAACAGCAGCCAATCCGGTCCCTGCCAATGCGCGCAGGCCAGCAGCGCGAACATGGCGGCAGCACTCACGGCCGCTGCCCAGGGCAGCACCTTGCGCTGGCCATGGCGGTCCACCAGGGCCGAGATGCGCGGGGCCAGCACCGCAATGGACAGCGCAAAGCAGGCAGCGACCGCGCCGGCCAGCGTGTAGGCGCCGCGCTGCTGGGACAGCATGGTGATCAGGCCGATGCCCGTCATCGACAGGGGCAGGCGGGCCAGGAGACCGGCCAGCACAAAGGCGGCCGTGCCGGGCCGGGTGAACAGCTGGCGGTAGGCGTGGAACATGGAAACCTCGGAAAACGGACAGGCCGCTGCAATCACATACGCGGCGTATGTCAGCAATTCTACGGGCTGCCCATGACGCGCCGTATCATTGGCATACGTTTTGTATGTGAATGGAGTGCGCCATGCGCAAAAGCCGGGCCAGCATGATCGAGGAGACACGCGCCAAACTCATCGAGGCTGCGCGCGAGGCCTTTGGCAGCCAGGGCTATTCCCAGGCCTCCATGGACGAATTGACGGCCAAGGCCGGGCTGACGCGCGGCGCGCTGTACCACCATTTCGGTGGCAAGCCGGGCCTGCTGGCCGCCGTGGTGGCGCAGATGGATGCCGAGATGGACGCACGCCTGGAGCAGGTGCTGGCCGACCATGCCGACCCCTGGGAGGGGTTCCTGGCCTACTGCCGCGCCTACCTGGCCATGGCGCAGGAGGGCGAGATACGCCGCATCGTGCTGCAGGATGCGCGCGCCGTGCTCACGGGCACGGACCAGGGCGAGCAGCACCGCGCCTGCATCGCCTTCGTGGCCGGCTACCTGGAGCAACTCATGGAGCGCGGCGTGATCGTGCGTGCCAATCCTCTGGCCATGTCGCGGCTGCTCAATGGCTGCCTGGTGGAGTCGGCATTCTGGATTGCCGAGGAAGGGGCGCCCCCCGAACGCCTGCAGCAGGCGCTGCAGGCGCTGGAGTTGACGCTCAAGGGGTGGAAGGCGCCTGCGAGGGGCTGAGCGGCTGAGCGGCGCTGTGCCAGCCCGCCCTCGCTCGTGCTTCACTCGCGCTTCACTCGTACTTCTTTTCCAGCGCGTCCCAGAACGGCTTGTTGACCAGGCGCTGGCGCTCGGCAAAGGGGGCGACCACAGCGGGGTTCTCGTCCACCCTGCGCTCGTTGCGCAGCTGGCCCAGCGCCTTTTGCATGCCGGCCACGGCGCCTTGCAGGGCCGCGTTGGCATACAGCACCAGGCCATAGCCCAGGTCTGCCAGCTCGCCCGCGTCGGTGATGGGCGTCTTGCCTCCGATCACCATGTTCATCAGCTGCGGCGTGGACAGGAGCTGGGGCAGGGCGCGGATCTCATCGGCCTGGGTCACGGCTTCCACGAACAGAATGTCGGCTCCCGCCTCGGCAAAGCGCTGGGCGCGCTCCACGGCGGCCTCGAAGCCCTGGGTGGCGCAGGCATCGGTGCGCGCCATGATCAGCGTGCCCTGGTCGCGGCGCGCGTCCACGGCGGCCTTGATCTTGCCCAGCATCTCGTCGGTGGAAATCACTTCCTTGCCGTTGAAATGGCCGCAGCGCTTGGGGCTGATCTGGTCTTCAATCTGGATGCAGTCGGCGCCTGCGCGCTCCAGCGTGCGCACGGCGTGATAGGTGTTGAGCGCGTTGCCAAAGCCGGTGTCGGCATCGACGATCAGCGGCAGATCCACGGCGTCACGGATGCGGGCCGTGTGGTCGGCGATGTCGGTCAGGCCCATGAAGGCCTGGTCGGGCAGGCCGAACCACATGTTGGTCACGCCGGCGCCGGTCACATAGATGGCCTCGAAGCCGAGATCGGCCACGACGCGCGCGGACAGCGCGTTGAATGCGCCGGGCACGAGCACGCCGCGGCGCGCTTCGGCCAGGGCCTTGAGTTGTTGCTTGGTGTTCATGGATGGTTCTGTCGGATGGGAAAAAGCGATGCGCGGGCTGGCGCTCAGTCCAGCGTGATGTTGGCGTTCTTGATCACCGGGCCCCACTTGGCGCGCTCGGCCTCGATGAACTTGCCGTAGGCCTGGGGCGTGCCGCCCATGACCATGCCGCCCGTGTTCTCGATCATGGCGCGCACCTCGGCGTCCTTGAGTGCCTCGTTCACGGCCTTGTTCAGGCGCTCGATCACGGCCGGCGGCGTGCTGGCCGGCGCGATCATGCCCAGCCAGTTGTACGACTCGAAGCCCTTGATGCCCGCCTCATCCAGCGTGGGCACGCTGGGCAGCACCTTCAGTCGCTGCTTGCTGGACACGGCCAGCGCCTTGACCTTGTCGCCCTGGATGGCGGGCAGGGCCGCATAGCCCATCTCGAACATGAAGGCCAGGTGCCCGCCCATCAGGTCGGTGGCTGCCAGCGCGCCGCCCTTGTAGGGCACATGGACCATGTCCGTGCGCGTCTGGAAGGCCAGCAGCTCGCCCGACAGGTGGTGGGCACCGCCCACGCCCGACGATCCATAGGTCAGCGTGCCCGGCTTGGCCTTGGCTGCAGCCACCAGCTCGGCCACGGTCTTGAACGGCTGGTTGGGCGCCGTGGTCAGGATCAGCGGCGCCTCTTCGATCAGGATGATGGGCTGCAGGTCGCGGGCGGCGTTGTAGGGCAGCTTTTTCATCAGCATGGGATTGGTCACCAGCGGGCCTGGCGAGCCGAAGCCGAAGGTATGGCCGTCCGTGGCCTTGGCAATGGCATCCGTGCCCGTCACGCCGCCCGCGCCGCCGCGGTTGTCGATCACGATGGGCTGGCCCAGGCTCTGGCCTATCTTGTCGGCGATCTTGCGGGCCCGCGTATCGGCAAAGCCGCCGGCCGCATAGGGCACGATGAGCTTGATGGGGCGCGAGGGCCAGGCATCTGCGCCCTGGGCCACGGCGGTGGCGGGGGCGGCGAGCAGGGCCGCAGCGGCGGCGGTGGCGCTCAGGGCCAGCCCCAAGCTCAGGCGGAGGGTATTGCGGCGGGTATTCATGGTGTCTTGTCTCGGTTGGGATCCGTGGTTGTGGCGGGAGCGGCTCACTTTTCCTGCATCTTCGCGGCCTTGACGATCTCGCCCAGGCGCTTGCGCTCGGCATCGGTGAATTTCACGAACTCGGCGCGCGTGCCGCCGATGGGCTCGATGCCCAGGCCCTTGAGCTTCTCCACGGTCGCCGGCTCCTTCATGGCCTGGTCCACGGCGGCGGCCAGCTTGTCCAGGATGGCGGGCGGCGTTCCCTTGGGCGCATGGATGCCGGCCCAGTGCGCGATCTGCAGTTCGGCAAAGCCCTGCTCCACGGCGGTGGACAGCTGCGGATAGGCGGAGATGCGCTGCGTCCAGGTCGTGGCCAGGGCCTTGAACTTGCCCTCATTGAGGATGTGGGGCAGGGCGATGATGCTGGCCTCCGACGTTCCCTCCACCTGGCCGCCCAGCACGGCCGTCGTGCTTTCCGATCCGCTCTTGTAGGGCACGGGCTGCAGCTGTGCGCCGTACTTCACGTTCAGCATCTCCGCCACGAAATGCGGCGTGCTGCCCGTGCCGGCCGTGGCGAAATTGAAGCCCTGGCCCTTCTTCGATGCCTCGACGAAATCTCGCAGGTTCTGGTAGGGCGCGTTCTTGGGAACCACGATCACCGAAGGCGCCAGTCCGATCATGGCCACGGGCACCAGCGCATCGTCCTTGAACGGCATGGTCTTCTTGATCATGCTGTTGGAGATCACGCCGGCTGCGCTCACCAGCAGGGTGTAGCCATCGGGCTGGGCCTTGGCCACGATGTCGGCGCCCACGGTGCCGCCTGCGCCGGGCCGGTTGTCGATGACCACCGGCTGGCCCAGGATTTTCGACGCACCTTCGGCGGCCGAGCGGGCCATCAGGTCGTTGGCGCCGCCTGCAGAGAACGGCACCACCAGGCGGATGGGGCGGGTGGGCCAGGCATCGGCGGCAGGCGCGGCAAACGACACGCCGGCCAGCGGCAGCACGGTGGCAAGCAGGGCGGCCAGGGCGGTGCGGCGGGGCAGGCGGGATGGCTGGTGCATGGGGAGTCTCCTGGAAATACTTGAAATGATTGAAACGCCGGCTTTGTTTGCAAGCTGCATGCCATGGCAATAAAGGGTAAACCCTTGTCATTGCAAGCCATTGATCTGAATGCATTTTTAAGTTCACAAGAGGATGGGGCGGAACCTGCTGCGGGATTCACGCAGCGCGATGTTGCATGAATGAAATAATCGGTTGCATGAATGAATCAGTCGTGCCCCCTGTCCCTGGAACCCCGTCCGGCCCCCGCGCGGCATGGCCCCGTGTCGTCACCATAGGCCGCCACCGCATCGGCCGCGTGCTGGAGCGCATGTCCCTGGCGGTGGGCGACCAGGTGCGTGTGGAGCATGTCAGCGCGGCCTTTGACGACGCCGTGCAGGCCGTGCGTGCGCTGCAGGCGGTCGAGCCCATAGACGCCCTGGTGGCCGCCGGCGCCAGTGGTGCCTGGGTGCGCGAGCATGTCGACATTCCCGTGGTCATGATCGAGGTGCGCGGCTTCGATCTGCTGCAGGCGCTGGCCAGCGCGCGGGAATTGGCGCAGGCGGGCGGCACGCCGCGCATCGGGCTGGTGTCGTTTGACCATCCCTCGCCTCACCTGGCCCAGTTCGACGCGCTGTTCGGCGCCGGCATTGCCCAGTTCAGCTACCACGGGCCCGAGGATGCCCAGGCCTGCGTGCGTGCGCTGCAGGCCGCAGGCGTGGGTGCCGTGGTCGCGCCAGGTCTGGTTGCCGACCTGGCCGAGCAGGCCGGCATTCCCAGCGTGCTGCTGTACTCCGACGGCGCCGTGCTGCAGGCCCTGCGCGACGCGGTGCTGCTGGCCCGCCACCGCCATGCCGAGCGTGCCCGCCACCAGCGGCTGGAAACCGTGCTTGGCCAGTTGCAGGACGGCGTGGTCGCCGTGGATACGCAAGGCTGCATCCAGGCACTGAACCCCACCATGGCAGCCCTGCTGGGAGCGCCCGCCAGGGCGCTGCATGGCCGGCTGCTGGACGAGGTGGCGCCCGCGCTGGCGCTGGCACAGGCGCTGCAGTCGCAGTCCCTGGAGCCCGAAGGCAGTGAAGACGTGGTCCAGCTGGCCATGCGCACCCTGGTGGTACGGCGCGCACCCATCGTGGAAAACGGCCAGCTCACGGGCGCCTTGCTGGTCTGCCGCGACCCCGCCACCATCCAGCGCGCCGACCGCCACCTGCGCGCCAACCGCAGCCTGCGCGGCGCGGGCGTGCGCTGGCGCATCGAAGACTACGCGGGCGACAGTGAACCCGCCCAGCGCGTGCGCCGCCTGGCGCGCCAGTTCGCGGCCAGCGATGCCACCGTGCTCATCCAGGGCGACAGTGGCACGGGCAAGGAGCTGCTGGCACAGGGCATGCACCGCGCCAGCCGGCGCGCCGCCCAGCCCTTTCTGGCCGTCAACTGCGCGGCCCTGGGGGAAAGCCTGCTGGAGAGCGAACTCTTCGGCTACGACGAAGGCGCTTTCACCGGCGCGCGGCGCGGCGGCAAGACCGGGCTGATCGAGGCGGCCCATACGGGCACCTTGTTCCTGGACGAGATCGGGGACATGCCGCTGGCCCTGCAGTCCCGCCTGCTGCGCGTGCTGCAGGAGCGCGAAGTGCTGCGCGTGGGCTCCACCACGTCCGTGCCCGTGGACCTGCGCGTCATCGCCGCCACGCATGCCGATCTGGCGGCCCTGGTCGAGCGCGGTGAATTCAGGCGCGACCTGTTCTACCGCCTGGCCGTGCTGCGCCTGGCCATGCCCGGACTGCACGAACGCGGACAGGGCGATGTCCAGGCCCTGGCCCGCACCATGCTTGCGCGGCGTTTGCGCACGCAGTCACTGCAGGCCGAGTCCTCTTCACTGGAGCCCTTGCTGGAAGCCCTGCTGGATTTGGCCGCCGCGCACCGCTGGCCCGGCAATGCGCGAGAGCTGGACAACTGGGTGGAACGCCTGCTGGCCTGCCGCCACGACCTGCGTGACGGCGCGGGCCGCGTGGACATGGGCCGGTTGCGGGAGCTGTTTCCTGAATGCGACGGGGCTGGGCAGGGTACCGTTCAGGCCCTGCCAGCGCAGCAGCGGCAACTGCAACTGCGCGAGGCCCGTCGCGATGCCGAGCGCCAGCGCATGCGCGAAGTACTGGAGCAGGTGCAGGGCGACCAGCGCCGCGCCTGCGAGATCCTGGGCATCAGCCGGGCCACGCTGTGGCGCAGGTTGCGTAGCCAAAACGACTGACGCGAGCTGTCACCACTCTTTCCAGAGGCCAGGGTCAAGTTTCAAATCGGATGGATCGCAACGGTAGACGTCAATATTGGCAGCACTGCCTTTGCATATGCCAGCGACCGACCGAAGGGAAGGTCGCAGTTCGGGATAGCTGGGATGCCTGAAATAAAAACGTGCAGTGAGCGCGCCGAACTCATCCACCTTCAGTTCTCTCATGCTGTACAGGTAGGCTTGCGACGTGGCCCCAAAAAAACATTGGGCAGTTCCTTCGGAGCTGAAGGAATCACCCGTCGGTTGCAAATTCCCACTGTACTCGCAGGCAATGCTTCCAGCATTTGATCTCTCGACGGCGATCAATGAGTTCGCATCAACCTTGAAAGTTATTTCGCCAGATGACGACATTCGTGCATAGTCCTGTGCGCTCGAATGGAAGAACGTGAAGTTGAGCCGGTTCCTGAGATCCTCGAACTGGAAGCGCTGAAGGCGCTGCGGAGCCTCGCCGGGCAGGGTGATCGTCGCCGTGGTGGAGGAATCGAAGACGATCCTGACCGGGCCAGCCTCCTGTGCAAACTCTCCATCGCGGGCCTGGCCACCCAGTGCGCGGCCATTGCGGTATTCCGTGAGCACGCCGTCAAACTGCTTGCCGTCCTTCAGCGTGCCTGCGGCCTGCAGGAACAGGGACGATCCGTCCGCGCGATAACCGAAATAGGTCAGGATCAGCGTGGAGCCGCCTTGCCTGTCGATCTGAATGCCGCGCCCGGGATTGCCATTGAGTTCCGCGCCAATGCTCCACATGCCCGAATCCGGAAGAATGGCCAGCGCGGGTGTGGAAATGAAGGCGGCAAGGGCCGCGGCCATGAGGCCATTCAGTCGCTTTGACATGCTTGCTCCGTTGGTTTTGGGGATATTGAATCGAATGGATGCCGGACTTTAACCGCGATCCACTTCGGAATGCTGAATCGCCCGGGATGACGGAGTCATTTGGCTTTCTGCTCGAATGAAATGGTCGTCGTGATTGCCATTGGCTATTGAAAATCACATGGAAGAATCATGAAAACTGCAGCCCATCAACCCCGCCCAGCCGTTCAGCAAGGAAATCCATCAGCACGCGCAGCTTGAGCGGAAGGTGGCGCGTGGGCGGGTGAAGAATCCACAGCTGGCCGCTGTAGTTGGGCAGAAAGTTCCAGTCCGGCAGCACCTGCACGATGCGCCCGTCCGCCAGGGCCTCGCGTGCCGTGAAGCGGGGCAGGCTGGCGATGCCGATGTGCTGCAGCACGGCGTCCAGCCGCACACCGGTGTGGTTGGCGGCATAGCGCCCGCGCACGGCCACGGTGACGGTCTTGCCATGGCCGCGCAGCTTCCAGTGCGCGTCGCCGGGCTCCTCCCCCAGGTAGATGCAGCTGTGGGCCTTGAGCTCCAGCGGATGCACGGGCGTGCCGTGCCGGGCCAGGTACTGGGGCGAGGCGCACAGCAGATGGTCGATGTCCATCAGGTGGCGGCCCATGAGTCCCGGCGGCGGGTGGTTGGTGATGCGTATGGCCAGGTCCACAGGGTCGTCGATCAGGTCCATGTAGCGGTCTTCCAGCCGCATCTGCACGTCGACCTCGGGATACAGGGCCAGGAAGTCGGGCATGTGGGGATGGACCACGGTACGGCCCACGGCCTTGGGCACGCTGATGCGCACCAGGCCGCGCGGCTGCGCGTCCTGCCGCAGGGACGCGGCCATGACGGCCTGGGCGGCGCCCACCATGTCCAGGCAGCGCGCATGCACCTCGCGGCCGGCCTCGCTCAGGCGCAGCTTGCGCGTGGTGCGTTCCAGCAGGCGCAGACCCAGTGCCCTTTCCAGCCGCGCCACGCCCCGGCTGGTGGCCGATGGCGTGCTGCCCAGCTGGCGTGCGGCCTCGGAGAAGCTGCCCGTGTCCACCACCTTGACGAAGATGGCCATTTCTCCGAACAGGGGCAGGGCTTGATTTGTGCTCATGGCGCAAAGAATATTTGAAAAGCCAAGGGATTATCGCGGCTGAACGCCAGTCCTACACTGCCACCCCATGCCTTTGCACACCTTCACTCCCCTTATCCCGTCCCATGCCCTGAGTCACGCCGGTGGTCCTGAAATCTGGCTCAAGCTGGATGCGCTGCAGCCCTGCGGATCGTTCAAGCTGCGCGGCATAGGCCATGCCTGCGAGACCCTGGCGCGCCAGGGCAAGAAGCGCTTTGTGGCCTCATCGGGCGGCAATGCCGGCATTGCCGTGGCCTATGCCGGGCGGCAGCTGTCCATGCCCGTCACCGTGGTCGTACCGCAAACCACGACCGAGCATGCGCGGGCACTGATCCGTGCCCAGGGCGCCGAGCTGATCGTGCATGGCGCCGTCTGGGACGAGGCCAATGCCCTGGCCCAGTCCCTGTTGGGCGCCGAGGATGCCTTTGTCCATCCGTTTGACGACCCGCTGCTGTGGACGGGGCATTCCACCCTGGTCGATGAGCTGGCTGCTGCCGACTTCAAGCCCGACGCCGTGGTGCTGGCCGTGGGCGGCGGCGGCCTGCTGGCCGGCGTGGTGCAGGGCCTGGAGCGCCACGGCTGGACCGATGTGCCCGTAATTGCCGCGGAGACGGCCGGCGCCGACTCCCTGGCGCAGTCGCTGGCCCAGGGCCGCCGCGTGCTGCTGGACCGCATCACCAGCGTTGCCACTTCGCTGGGCGCGCGCCAAGTCTGCCAGCGGGCCTTCGATCTGGCGCAGGTGCACCCCGTGCGCAGCGCCGTGGTGACGGATGCGCAGGCGCTGGATGCCTGCCTGCGCTTCATTGATGACCATCGCCTGCATGTGGAGCCCGCCTGCGGTGCCGCGCTGGCCCTGGCCTACGCAGGCGCACCTGCGCTGCAAGGCTTCAAGCGCGTGCTGGTGGTGGCCTGCGGCGGCACGACGAACACGCTGGAGCAACTGCGGACGTGGCACGCAGCGGCGCTGAGAGCCCAGGCCTGAACCCGGACCTGCGCATTCACGCGGCGTTCAACACTTCGCCAGGCACCCTGATCCAGCCTTCCATCAGGATGCGCGCGCTGCGGCTCATCAAGGCCTTGGTCACATGCCACTGGCCATTCACCAACCGGGCCTCGGCGCCCACGCGCAGCGTGCCGGAGGGATGGCCGAAGCGAACGGCACCGCGTTCGCCGCCGCCCGCCGCCAGATTCACCAGCGTGCCCGGCACCGCTGCCGCCGTGCCGATGGCCACCGCCGCCGTGCCCATCATGGCGTGGTGCAGCTTGCCCATGGACAGGGCGCGCACCAGCAGGTCCACATCGCCTGCCTCGATGCGTTTGCCGCTGGAGGCCGTGTAGGGCGCTGGCGGTGCCACAAAGGCGATTTTGGGCGTGTGCTGGCGCCTGGCGGCTTCGGACAGTTCCTGGATCAGGCCCATCTGCAGGGCGCCGTGGGCGCGTATGGCCTCGAAGCGCGCCAGCGCCTCGGCATCGCCGTTGATGGCGTCCTGCAGCTCGCAGCCCGTGTAGCCCAGGTCCTTTGCGTTCAGGAAGATGGTCGGAATGCCCGCATTGATCAGCGTGGCTGCAAAGCTGCCCACGCCAGGCACATCCAGGCGATCCACGAGATGGCCCGTGGGGAACATGGCGCCTCCGTCCTCTCCCTCATCGGCAGGGTCCAGGAACTCCAACGCCACCTCGGCCGCAGGAAAGGTCACGCCATCGAGCTCGAAGTCGCCTGTCTCCTGCACCTGGCCGTTCGTGATGGGCACATGGGCCACGATGGTCTTGCCGATATTGGCCTGCCAGATACGGAGGGTGACCGTGCCGTTGCGTGGAATGCGCGCAGGGGCTATCAATCCCATGTGGATGGCGCAGGGCCCCACGGCGGCCGAGAGGTTGCCGCAGTTGCCGCTCCAGTCCACGAAGGGCCGGTCGATGGAGACCTGGCCGAACAGGTAGTCCACGTCATGGCCTTCGCGCGTGCTGGCCGAGAGGATCACGGCCTTGCTGGTGCTCGACGATGCATTGCCCATGCCGTCGATCTGCTTGCCGTAAGGGTCGGGGCTGCCCAGGGCGCGCAGCAGGATGGCGTCGCGCACGGGGCCCGGCTGTTGCGCAGCCTCCGGAAGGTCTTGCAGGCGGAAGAACACGCCCTTGCTGGTGCCGCCGCGCAGGTAGGTGGCGGGAATGCGGATCTGGGGTGTGGTGTTCATCAAGCGTCCTGTGTCTGTGCAAGAAAGTCCTGGGCAAACCGCTGCAGCACGCCGCCCGCTTCGTAGACCGATACCTCCTCGGCCGTGTCCAGCCGGCAGGTCACCGGCACGCGCAGCGTCTGGCCGCTTCTTCGTTCAATCACCAGAGTGAGTTGGGTTCCCGGCGTGCGCTCGCCCTCCACGCCATAGATCTCCGTGCCGTCCAGCCCCAGGGTCCTGCGGTCGGTGCCCGGCACGAACTGCAGCGGCAGCACGCCCATGCCGATGAGGTTGGTGCGGTGGATGCGCTCGAAGCCTTCGGCCACCACGGCCTCGACTCCGGCCAGCCGCACTCCCTTGGCCGCCCAGTCGCGGCTGGAGCCCTGGCCGTAGTCGGCGCCCGCGATGATGATCAGCGGCTGGCGGCGGTTCAGGTAGGTTTCCATGGCCTCCCACATGCGCTCCACGCGGCCTTCGGGCTCGATGCGCGCCAGCGAGCCCTTGTGCTGCACGCCGTCGATGACGGCCATTTCATTGACCAGCTGCGGGTTGGCAAAGGTGGCCCGCATGGCGGTGAGGTGGTCGCCGCGGTGGGTGGCGTAGGAGTTGAAGTCCTCCTCGGGCAGGCCCATGCGCGCCAGGTATTCGCCCGCGGCGCTGTCGGCCAGGATGGCGTTGGAGGGCGACAGGTGGTCGGTGGTGATGTTGTCGGGCAGCAGGGCCAGCGGCCGCATGTTGCGCAGCGTGCGCGGGAAGGCCGCCAGCGCGCCCACGCCTTCGGTGTCCCAGTACGGGGGGCGGCGGATGTAGGTGGACTGGGGGCGCCAGTCGTACTGGGGCCGTGCCCGGTCTCCATCGTCCTTGCGGAGGGCGAACATGGGTTCGTAGACGGCGCGGAATTGCGCAGGTTTGACCGATTGCTTGACGATGGCGTCGATCTCCTCGTCGGCGGGCCACAGGTCCTTGAGGTGGATCTCGCGGCCGTCCACCACAGCCAGCACATCCTGCTCGATGTCAAAGCGCACCGTGCCCGCCAGCGCATAGGCCACGACCAGCGGCGGCGAGGCCAGGAAGGCTTGTTTGGCCTGGGGATGGATGCGCCCGTCGAAGTTGCGGTTGCCCGAGAGCACGGCCGTGGCGTAGAGGTCGCGCTCGATGATTTCCTGCTGGATGGCGGGGTCCAGCGCGCCGCTCATGCCGTTGCAGGTGGTGCAGGCAAAGGCGACGATGCCAAAGCCCAGTTGCTCCAGCTCGGTGAGCAGCCCGGCCTCCTTCAGATACAGCTCCACGGCCTTGGAGCCCGGCGCCAGCGAGGTCTTGACCCAGGGCTTGCGCGTGAGACCCAGGCGATTGGCATTGCGCGCCAGCAGCGCCGCGGCGATGACGTTGCGCGGGTTGCTGGTGTTGGTGCAGCTGGTGATGGCGGCGATGATGACGGCCCCATCGGGCATCAGGCCTTCCGCCTCCTGGGCGCGGGCGGCCTGCAGCTTGGCCGCATCGGCAATGCCGCGCTCGGCCAGGGCCGAGGTGGGCAGGCGCCGGTGCGGATTCGAGGGGCCGGCCATGTTGCGCACCACGGTGGACAGGTCGAACTGCAGCACGCGCTCGTACTGGGCATCGGCCAGGCTGTCGCTCCAGAAACCCGCGGTGCGCGCATAGGCCTCGACCAGGCGCACCTGGGCCTCGTCGCGGCCGGTCAGGCGCAGGTAGGCCAGGGTCTGGTCGTCAATGGAGAACATGGCCGCCGTGGCGCCGTATTCAGGGCACATGTTGGAGATGGTGGCGCGGTCGCCAATGCTCAGGCTGTCGGCGCCCTCGCCAAAGAATTCCACATAGGCGCCGACAACTTTTTGCTGGCGCAGGAATTCGGTCAGGGCCAGCACGATGTCGGTGGCGGTGATGCCGCCCTGGCGCCGGCCCGTGAGGCGCACGCCCACGATCTCGGGCAGGCGCATCCAGCAGGCGCGGCCCAGCATGACGTTCTCGGCCTCAAGGCCACCCACGCCCACGGCGATCACGCCCAGGGCATCGACATGGGGCGTGTGACTGTCCGTGCCCACGCAGGTATCGGGGAAGGCCAGGCCATCCTGCACGGTCACCACGGGGGACATTTTTTCCAGATTGATCTGGTGCATGATCCCGTTCCCTGCGGGGATCACATCCACGTTGGCAAAGGCTTTTTTTGTCCACTCGATGAAGTGGAAGCGGTCCTCGTTGCGGCGGTCCTCGATGGCGCGGTTCTTCACGAAGGCGTCGGGATCGAAGCCGCCGCACTCCACGGCCAGCGAATGGTCCACGATGAGCTGCACGGGAACGACGGGGTTGACCTGGGCGGGGTCGCCGCCTTCGGCCGCAATGGCGTCGCGCAGGCCGGCCAGGTCCACCAGGGCGGTCTGGCCCAGGATGTCGTGGCAGACCACGCGCACGGGGTACCAGGGAAAGTCGATGTCGCGGCGGCGCTCGATGAGCTGCAGCAGGTAGCTGTCCAGCTGCGCGGGATCGGCGCGGCGCACAAGGTTCTCGGCGTGGACGCGGGCGGTGTAGGGCAGGCGTGCCCAGGCGCCGGGCGAGAGGGCATCGACGGCGGCGCGGGCGTCGATGTAGTGCAGCGTGGTGCCGGGCAGGGGTTTCTTGTAGCGGGACGTCATGGGGGCGGATGGATTCTCGGGCCTGCGTGAGCCGATTGCTGTGCGCCGATTACTGTGCGCGGATTTCGTTGTCTTTCACCACCTTGGCGTAGCGGGGAATCTCGGACTGGATCAGGGCGCCGAACTGGGCCGGTGTGCCGCCTGCCGGGGACACGCCCGTGGGCTCCAGCTGGGCCAGCAGTGCCGGCGCCTTGAGGCCGGTGTCCAACGCCGCATTGATGCGCGACAGCACGGCGGGCGGCAGGCCCTTGGGCGCGAGCAGGCCGTGCCAGGCCACCACGTCATAGTCCGGCAGGCCGCTTTCGGCCACCGACGGAATCTCGGGATAGGCGGGCAGGCGCTGGGCCGTGGTCACGGCCAGGGCGTGCAGCTTGCCGCTCTTGACGTGCTGCATCAGCGCCTCGGTGCCGGCCACCAGCATGTCCACGTTGCCCGACAGCAAATCGGTCACGGCCGGGCCCGTGCCGCGATAGGGCACATGCGTGGCCTTGACCTTGGCCATGCCGAACAGGTACTCGGTGACGATGTGAAGATGGCTGCCATTGCCGGCCGAGGCAAAGGTCAGCTTGCCCGGGTTCTCACGCGCATGGGTCAGCAATTCCTGCAGGTTTCTGGCGGGCACGCGGGGGCTCACGCAGACCACGTAGGCGCCTTTGGACAGCTGGATCACGGGCGTCATGTCGGCCACGGGGTCGAAGCGCAGCTTGTACAGCGAAGGGTTGACCGTATAGCTGCCCGCCACCAGCAGCAGCGTGTAGCCATCGGCCGCCGAGCGCAGCGCGTACTCGGTGCCCAGCGTGCCACCGGCGCCAGGCCGGTTCTCCACCACCACGGGCTGGCCCAGCCTGTCGTTGAGCACGTTGGAGGCCACGCGCGCAATGAAGTCCGAACCGCCGCCGGGCGCGAAGGGGCAGACGATCTTCAGCGATTTGCTGGGAAAGGCCTCCTGGGCCAGACCCTGGTGCGGCAGCGCAAGGCCGGCCAGCGGGGCGGGCAGGGCGGCGCAAAAGCGGCGGCGGTTGATGCTCATGGGTTGGTGTCTCCTGCAGAGTTATGGTTGGCAGTGCACCAGGCTTGTTGCAAGCGGCATGCCATCCGACTCAAGGGGAAACCCGTGCAAGCATCACAGCCTGCTGCCAGAGGCTGAAGGGCTGCAGCGCCACCTGCTGCCGCACGATCCGTTTCATTGATGTTTCAAAACTGCAGCCTCTGATTTCATGGATGAGGGCTTGTGCAATGCCTCGCCCTCCACCCCTGGTGCCCGGCAAGGCCCGGCAGGCCCGGCGGGCTCGGCAGGCTCGGGTACATGGGGGCCGGGTGCAAGCACCTTGCTGCCTGCAGTCTAGGGTTTGCCCGTGGAGGGCTTCAGCAAGAGCGCATTCCGACGATAGATCAAAGGCGTTTGTAGGATTTGTCTTACATGTGATTTGCCTGCCGGATGCCGAAATCCATTTATCCTCGCTCTCTGCTCCACATGGCCTGCCCGGCCTTTTCGGGTGGCTGGCCATGGGGCTGGCAACGAGTGGTTCCGTGCTCCTGGACCGATTCCCCCGTGACTGCCTATTCAGCCTTAGCCGCTCCATGTCAGCTTTTGCCCAGCGCACGCTTGTAGCCATCCGGACCGCCTGGCCAGCCGCCACCGTCATGGCGGTGGGCATGTGCCTGAGCGCCGCGCTCGCCTTGCAGCAGCAGAGGGCGCTGGAGCGCATCGATCTGCAGCGCCATACGCAACAGGCTCAGTCTGCCCGCCAGGCGCTGGAGATGCGCCTGGATGCCTATGCCGTCATGGTCCAGCATGTGGCCAACCAGCTGGCCGCCTCTCCCGAGATGGGGCAGCAGGCCTTCGCGCGCATTGCGCAGGCGCTGCGCATACAGATACAGCCCGGCATGCAGGCGCTGACCTTTACGCGGGCCGCAACGGAGCGCGGACAGGCCAGCCAGGATCCGTCGGCCTCGTTCAGGCCCGATCCCCACTATTTCTTCATCGACTATCTCTGGCCGGTGGAAGGCAATGAATCCATCGCCGGCCTGGACATGCACGACCGCCCCAGTCTCATGGCCAGCATGCTGCGCAGCCGGGACAGCGCGGCCGCCGTGGTCTCGGCGCCGTTTGCCATGAAGCAGCCCGGCGAGCATGCCACCGCCGTGCTGGTGCGCGCGCCCGTCTTTGCCCTTGCGGACCACCAGTCTCCGGATGGCGCGGCCGCGCATCCGCTGTTCCTGGGAACGGCCGACGTCAGCATTCGTGTGCATGATCTGGTGCAGGACCTGCATGAGCGCGGCTTCCTGGGCCGGCTAGCGCTGGCCATGCATGACGCAGGCCCGGTCTCGCCCCTGCCGCCGGCCGGCGTATCGCCGCTGCCGCTGTATCTGGGTGCTGCCTGGCCCGAGCGCGGGCAGGAAGCGGTAGGCCTGGGCGACACCGGCCAGGTGGTGCTGGAGCAGACGCTGCAGGCCCAGGACCGGCTGTGGCGGCTGAACTTCATTCCCGTGAGCACGGCCCTGTCCTGGACCGAGCGCGCCCAGCCCCTGGTGCTGTTTGCGCTGGGCATGCTGGTGTCAGTCCTGCTGGCCTCGCTGGCGGCAGCCTGGTGGCGACGCCATCCGTCCAGCTGGGCGCAGCTGCGTGCCTCTTCCCGCAGCATGCGCGAGAGCGATGCCCGCTTTCAGGCACTGTTCGAGCAGGCCGCCGTGGGCGTGGTGCAGATCGACGCGGCCAACGGCAATGTCCTGCATGTGAACCGCAGGTATTGCGACATCACCGGCCACGAGGCACAGCAGCTGTGCCAGCGCCCCCTGCTGGCCCTGGTGGCCGCCGAAACGGTGGAGGGCGACAGGCTGCTGCTGCAGGAACTGGCTGCGGGCCAGCGCCGCGCCCTGCAGATCGAGCGGCAGCTGCGGCGCAGCGACGGCAGCCTGGTCTGGGTGGAACTGCACATCTCCGCGCTGGGCCACGGCCCATCGCTGCGGCTGATGGCCCTGGTGCAGGACATCAGCGCGCGCCGCCACTTGCAGCAAATGCAACGCGACGGATCGCGCCACCTGCGCATGGTCATTCAGCGCCTGCCCCTGGGCCTGGCCATGCTGCAGGAGGATGGCCGCTTCGCCTACTGGAACGAGGAATTCATGCGCCTGGCAGGCCACGGCGCCACGGCCGGCATGGATGGCGACGGCTGGTGGCGCAACATGTGCCCGGATGAAGCCCGCCGCCAGCGCATGCAGCGCCGCTTCGAAGCCGCGCAGGCGCGGGCGCGCGTTGCCCAAAGCCCCCATGGCAGCGAGTCCGACAGCTGCGGCACCCTCAACTCCGAGGAGTACCAGCTCATAGGCAGCGACGGCTGCGCGCGCTCCGTATCCATCGGCGGCATGCTGCTGGACGAGGGCTGCCTGCTGATCCTGCAGGACCAGAGCCAGCGCAAGACCGCCGAAGAGGAAATTCGCCGCCTGGCCTTCTACGATGCGCTCACCGGCCTGCCCAACCGCCGCCTGCTGGTGGACCGGCTGCAGCAGGCGCTGGCCTCCAGCCGCCGTCGCGGGCGCTGTGGCGCCGTCATGCTGCTGGACGTGGACAACTTCAAGGCCTTCAACGACAGCCTGGGGCTGGAACTGGGCGACGTGCTGCTGCGCATGATTGCCGAGCGACTGGCCCAGTCCCTGGGCCGCGAGGCCACGCTGGCCCGCCACAGCGGCGATGACTTCGTCGTGCTGCTGGAGGATCTGGGCAAGGACTCCATGCACGCCGCCTCCAAGCTCGAAGGCGAGGTCCAGCGCATGCGTTCGCTGCTGCTGCAACCGTTGCAACTGAGTGGCCAGTCCTGCCACATCACGCTGAGCATAGGCGCCAGCCTGTTCGGCGAGCAGGAACTCAGTGCCGACGAGGTGCTGCGCCGTGCCGAGATGGCCATGTACCAGGCCAAGGGCATGGGGCGCAACACGCTGCAGTTCTTCGATCCGCAACTGCAGGCCGTGCTGAGATCGCGCACGGCCATGGAGCAGGAAATGCGCGAGGGTCTGGTGCGCTCGCAATTCGTCCTGTACTACCAGCCGCAGGTGGCGAACGGGCGCATCGTCGGCGCCGAGGGCCTGCTGCGCTGGAATCACCCGCGCGAAGGGCTGGTGCCTCCGTCGCTCTTCGTCTCGCTGGCCGAGGAAACGGGCCTGATCCAGCAACTGGGCGAATGGGTGCTGGGCGAGGCCTGCCGGCAACTGGCGCAATGGGCGGCGGAGCCGGACATGGCCTGCCTGATGCTGGCCGTCAACGTCAGCCCGCGCCAGTTCCACCAGGCGCGCTTCGTGGAGCAGGTGCTGCAGGCGCTCAAGGAGCACGGTGCCAACCCGCGCCTGCTCAAGCTGGAGCTGACCGAAAGCCTGCTGCTGGCCGACGTGGACGACACGGCGGCCAAGATGGCCACGCTCAAGGCACACGGCGTGGGGTTCTCGCTGGACGACTTCGGCACCGGCTACTCCTCGCTGGCCTATCTCAAGCGCCTGCCGCTGGACCAGCTCAAGATCGACCGCAGCTTCGTGCGCGACGTGCTCAGCGACCCCAACGACGCGGCCATTGCGCGCACCATCGTCGCCCTGGGCACCAGCCTGGGCCTGCAGGTCATCGCCGAGGGTGTGGAGACCGAGGCGCAGCGCCAGTTCCTCGAAGACCAGCACTGCCATGCCTGGCAGGGCTACCTGCTCAGCCCGCCCGTGCCCGTGCGCAGCTTCGAGGCACTGGTGCGCCAGGCCATCGTGTCGCGCCCTCCGGCCCTGAGCCCGGCGAACCTGCCGCAGCAGGCGCAGGAGGCGCAGGACCGGCCCCAGGTGGTGGAGTGCACGGATGGCAGCGGGGTGCCGGACGCCCCCTCAAACCATTCTTGACATTCGACACGGCCCCGCGCGGGCCGCTTTCCATTCTTGAGCAGGGGTGGCGCGCGGTATCATTCCGAGCTTCCCTGTTGTTCCCCCACGTCCTCATTCGTCCGTTCGCCGCGGACCGCCATCTGCCTGCATCGTGCGCCTGAATTCCATCAAGCTGTCCGGCTTCAAGTCCTTCGCCGAGCCCACCAACTTCATGCTGCCGGGGCAACTGGTGGGCGTGGTGGGCCCCAACGGCTGCGGCAAGTCCAACATCATGGATGCGGTGCGCTGGGTGCTGGGCGAGAGCAAGGCCAGCGAGCTGCGCGGCGAGTCCATGCAGGACGTGATCTTCAACGGCACCACGCACCGCAAGCCGGCCAGCCGCTCCAGCGTGGAACTGGTGTTCGACAACAGTGACCACCGCGCGGGCGGCCAGTGGGGCCAGTTCGGCGAGATCGCCGTCAAGCGCGTGCTCACGCGCGAGGGCAACAGCAGCTACTTCATCAACAACCAGGCCGTGCGCCGCCGCGATGTGCAGGACGTGTTCCTGGGCACGGGCCTGGGCCCGCGCGCCTACGCCATCATCGGCCAGGGCACGATCAGCCGCATCATCGAGTCGCGCCCCGAGGAACTGCGCCTGTTCCTGGAAGAGGCCGCAGGCGTGTCCAAGTACAAGGAGCGCCGGCGCGAGACCGAGAACCGGCTCTCGGCCACCACCGAGAACCTCACGCGCGTGGAAGACATCCTGCGCGAGCTCAACAACAACCTCGACCGGCTGGAAAAGCAGGCCGAGGTGGCGGCCCAGTACAACGCGCTGCAGTCCCAGGTCACGCTCAAGCAGCAGCAGCTGTGGTTCCTCAAGCGCGCCGAGGCCGAGGCCGAGCAGGACCGCGTGCGCGTGGAGGGCCTGCAGGCCGTCAACGAGCTCGAAGAGCGCATGGCCGACATCCGCAACAACGAAAGCGGACTCGAAACCCTGCGCCAGGCCCACTACGACGCCAGCGATCAGGTCAACCAGGCCCAGGCCAAGCTCTACGAATCCACGGCCGAAGTCGGCAAGCTGGAGGCCGAGATCCGCTACGTGCTCGAAGGCCGCCAGCGCGTGCAGCAGCGGCTGCAGCAGCTGTCCGAGCAGGTGCTGCTGTGGAACAGCCGCCGCGAGGAAGCCGAAGCCGAGATCGAGAACCTCGAAGGCGCCGGCATGGACGCCGAGGAACAGGCCGAGATGCTGGCCGCCCAGGTCGAGGAGCAAAGCATGCGCCTGCCCGACCTGGAGGACGCCCTGCGCAATGCCCAGAAGGCCGACACCGACCAGCGCGCCAGCGTGGTCCAGGTGCAGCAGCAGATCCAGGTGCTGGCCGCCGAGCAGCGCAGCCTGGACGAGCAGCGCCGCCAGTTCGAGACCCGCTTCGAGCGCCTGCGCGCCGACCGCAACGCGCTGGAGACGCCCGACGAGGCCCGCCTGAACAATCTGCAGTCCCAGCTGCAAGAGGCGCGCGAACTGGCTGAAATGGCCGATGCCGTGCTCAACGAGCTGCAGGACTCCGTGCCCCAGCTCGACGAGGACCGCCGCACGCGCCAGCAGGCCGTCAATGCCGAGGCCGCGCGCCACGCGGACCTGTCGGCGCGGCTGGAAGCGCTCAAGGCCCTGCAGGAAAAGGTCAAGACAGACGGCAAGCTCCAGCCCTGGCTGGCCAAGCACGGCCTGGACGGCATGCAGGGCCTGTGGAGCCGCATTGCCATTGAGCCCGGCTGGGAAAACGCGCTGGAGGCCGCGCTGCGCGAGCGCCTGGGCGCGCTGGAAGTGGGCCGGCTCGACATGGTGCGTGGCTTTCTGGGCTCAGGCGGGCACGATGCGCCGCCCGCGCGCCTGGCCTTCTTCAGCCCGCCGCAGGGCGCACCCGCGCCGGCCGCCGGCCGCTGGCAGCACCTGTCGGACCTGCTGCGCGTGAACGATGCCGGCCTGCGCGCCGTGCTCGGCGACTGGCTGCAGGACTGCTACACGGCGCCCACTCTGGAAGAGGCGCTGTCGCGTCGCAGCGAACTGCGGCCCGGTGAAACCGTCTACGTGCCCACGGGCCATGCCGTCAGCAGCCACAGCGTGAGCTTTTATGCGCAGGACTCGGAGCAATCCGGCCTGCTGGCCCGCGCCCAGGAAATAGAGCACCTTGAAAAGGAAGTGCGCGCCCAGGCGCTGATTTCCGATGAATCACGCACGGCCCTGGTGCGTGCCGAAAGCGCCTATGCCGAGGCCTCGCAGCGCCTGGTCAGCGCCCGGCGCGAGGCCAGCGAATCGCAAAGCCGTGCCCACGAGCTGCAGGTCGAGACGCTGCGCCTGTCGCAGCTGGCCGAGCAGGCCCGCGCGCGCAATGCCCAGATCAGCGCCGACCTGGCCGAGGTCGAGGCCCAGCTGTCCGACATCGAGGAGCGCCGCGTGGCGGCCGAGGCCCGCTTCGAGGAACTGGACATGCAACTGGCCGACAGCCAGGAGCGCCATGCCCAGCTCGGCGACAAGGTGCTGGAGTCCGAGCGGCGCCTGAACGAATCGCGCGAGCAGCTGCGCACGCTGGAACGCCAGGCCCAGGAGGCCACGTTCTCGCGCCGCAGCCTGGAAGCGCGCCGGGGCGAACTCAGCCGCACCATAGAGACGGCCAGCCAGCAGGCCCGCTCGCTGGCCGACGAGCAGCAGCGCGCGCAGGACGAGCTCACGCGCCTGACCGATGCCGCGGCCCAGGGCGGCCTGCAGGATGCGCTGGATTTGAAGATGCAGCGCGAGCAGGCCGTGGCCGCGCGCCGCAGCGAATATGACGACCTGACCAACAAGCTGCGCGCCAGCGACGAACGCCGCCAGCAACTGGAAAAGGCGCTGGACCCGCTGCGCCAGCGCATCACCGAATTCCAGCTCAAGGAGCAGGCCGCGCGCCTGGGCCTGGAGCAGTACTCCACCTTGCTGGAAGAGGCGGGCGCCGACCTGGCCGCCGTCTCCCAGTCCATTGCCGAGGCCAATGTGCGCATGCACGGCCTGCAGGGCGAGATCGACCGCCTGCACCGCGAGATCGCGGCCCTGGGCGCGGTCAACCTGGCGGCGCTGGACGAGCTGAAGCTGGCGCGCGAGCGCAAGACCTTCCTCGACGCGCAGACCGAGGACCTGACCCAGGCCATGAACACGCTGGAAGATGCCATCCGCAAGATCGATGCCGAGACGCGCGAGCTGCTGTCGGGCACCTTCGAGACCGTGAACGGGCATTTCGGGCGCATGTTCCCCGAGCTGTTCGGCGGCGGGCAGGCCAAGCTGGTCATCACGGGCGATGAAATCCTGGACTCGGGCGTGCAGGTGATCGCGCAGCCGCCCGGCAAGAAGAACCAGACGATTCACCTGCTGTCGGGTGGCGAGAAGGCGCTGACCGCGATTGCCCTGGTCTTCGCCATCTTCCAGCTCAACCCGGCCCCGTTCTGTCTGCTGGACGAGGTGGACGCGCCGCTGGACGACGCCAACACCGAGCGCTATGCCAAGCTGGTGGCCAGCATGAGCAAGAGCACGCAGTTCCTGTTCATCAGCCACAACAAGATCGCCATGGAAATGGCCCAGCAGCTCATCGGCGTGACCATGCAGGAGCAGGGCGTGTCCCGCATCGTGGCCGTGGACATGGAGTCCGCGCTGTCCATGGCTGAGCTATCCTGAGCATGTCCGCAACCTTTCAAACCCCTTTGCTGGAACGACGTTTCATTCCTTCATTCCATGAGTAACCTGCAAATCAGTCTGGCCGTCCTGGGCTTTGTGGTGCTGGCCCTGATCATTGCCTACAACAGCTGGTCCGCGCGCCGCAATGCACCCAAGCGCGCCGACCCCGTCGATGAAGCGCAGCGCGATCCCTCGCGCCATGAGCCCGGCATGGACACCGTGGGCCACGGCCCGGACCTGACGCACAGCCTGCGCGAGCCCGTGCTGGGCGACTTCGGCTCCGCCGCGCCGGGCCAGAGCCCCGCCTCTGTGGACCGCTTCGCCGAAACCGACGCCGAGCTGGCCCATCTGGTCCAGCTCGAAGAGCAGCAGCGCCAGGCCGCGGCCCAGGCTGCGCTGGCTGCCAAGGCCGCCCAGGCAGTGCAGTCCGCGCAGGCCGCCCATGCCCTGCAGGCGGGCGAAGACGCCAGCGCTTCGGCACCCGCATCTGAATCTGTGTCCGTGCCTGCGGCGTCCCCGTCGGCACCGCAGTCCATCGAGCCTTCCCTCAACGACGCGGCCCTGACCAGCGCGGCCGCCAGCCGCCCGGGTTTGGATGCGCTGATCGACGCCATTGCCCCCGTGCAGGTCGGCCAGGCCGTGCCTGGCGAACTGGCGCTGCAGGCCCAGCCCGCCACGCGGCGCGCGGGCAACAAGCCCTTTGCGATCGAGGGCATGAACCAGTCCACCCACCAGTGGGAGCCGCTGCAGCCCGGCCAGCGCTACCTGGGCTTCCAGGCCGGCGTGCAGCTGGCCAACCGCACGGGTGCGCTCAACGAGATCGAGTTCTCCGAGTTCGTTGCCAAGGTGCAGCGCTTTGCCGACGCGCTGGGCGCCACGCCCGACGTGCCCGACATGCTGCAGGAAGTGGCGCGAGCGCGCGAGCTCGACCAGTTCGCCAGCGAGCACGACGCCCAGCTCACCTTCATGCTGCGCGCACGCCAGGCCTCCTGGAGCGCGGGCTACGTGCAGCAGAACGCATCGCGCCAGGGCTTTCTGCCGGGCTCCATGCCCGGGCGCATGGCCCTGCCTTCGCCCACGCCCGGCATGCCGCCGGTGCTGGTGCTCAACTACGACCCGCAGGCGGCGATGGCCGACGACCTGGACACCTCGGTGGTGCGCGAGTTCCTGCTGAGCCTGGACGTGCCCCAGGTGCCGCGCGGCGAGCAGGCCTTCGTGCAGTTGCGCCAGGTGGCCGAGCGCCTGTGTCAGACCATGGACGGCGTGCTCTGCGACCAGAACGGCTACCTGCTGCCGGCCATGGCGCTGGACCCCATCCAGCACGACCTGGAACATCTCTATGACAAGCTCGACAGCCGCGAGCTGTCGGCGGGCTCCATGCTGGCGCGGCGACTGTTCAGCTGACGCGGCGCGGTGCCCCTGGTGCACAACAGGCTCCTGGCCTCAACCCCATGAACGACAATCTGGATCTTTTCTCCGGCGCAGCCCCCGCGGCGCCGGAGTCCGGGGCCGCCCCCGACAAGGTGCTGGCCAAGGTGCAGGCGCTGCGCGCCCAGCTCAACCAATGGGCGCATGAGTACTACGTGCTGGACACGCCCACCGTGCCCGACGGCGAGTACGACCGCGTCTTCCAGCAACTGCAGGCGCTGGAAGGTGCCTATCCCGAACTGGTCACGCCGGACTCGCCCACGCAGCGCGTGATTGGCGCCGTGCTCGACGGCCTGATGCCCGTGCGCCATGCCGTGCCCATGCTCAGCATCCGCACCGAGACCGACAACGAGGCCACGGGTGCCGAGGCCTTCGACGCACGCATCCGCAAGGAGCTGGAACTGGCCGAAGGCGCGCCGCCCGTGGAGTACGTGGCCGAGCCCAAGTTCGACGGCCTGGCCATGAACCTGCGCTACGAGAACGGCCGCCTGGTGCAGGCCACCACGCGCGGCGACGGCGAGGTGGGCGAGGACGTCACGCACAACATCCGCACCATCCGCAAGATTCCGCTGTCCCTGCCCGAAGGCAAGGGCGTGCCGCCCGTGGTCGAGGTGCGCGGCGAGGTCTACATGGGCCGCGCCGACTTCGTCAAGCTCAACGAGCGCCAGCAGGCCGCCGGCGGCAAGAGCTTTGCCAATCCGCGCAATGCGGCCGCAGGCTCGGTGCGCCAGCTGGACTCGGGCATTGCGGCCCAGCGCCCGCTGTCCTTCTTCGCCTATGGCCTGGGAGAGATCACGCCGGCTGCCCAGGGCGGCCCCGACTTCGTCACCCACTACGCCATGCTGCAGACGCTGCGCGACTGGGGCTTTCCGGTGGCGCCCCAGGTCTGCATCGCCAAGGGCGCAGCCGAGCTGGTGGCCTTCCACCAGCGCATGGGCGCCGAGCGCGCCACGCTGCCCTACGAGATCGACGGCGTGGTCTACAAGGTCAACAGCCTGGCCCAGCAGCGCCAGCTGGGCTTTGTCTCGCGCGAGCCGCGCTGGGCCGTGGCCCACAAGTACCCGGCCGAGGAAATGCCCACGCGCATGGAAGGCATCGACATACAGGTCGGCCGCACGGGCAAGCTCACGCCCGTGGCGCGCCTGGCCCCCGTGGCGGTGGGCGGCGTCATCGTCACGAATGCCACGCTGCACAACCTGTTCGAGATCCGCAAAAAGCGCGTGCGCACGGGCGACACCGTGGTCGTGCGCCGCGCCGGTGACGTGATCCCCGAAGTCGTGGGCCGCGTGCCCGGCGACCGGCCGGCCTATGTGCCCAACTTCCGCATGCCCGCTGCATGCCCCATCTGCGGCAGCGCCGTGGCGCGGCCCAAGGGCGAGGCCAACCACCGCTGCACTGGCGGCCTGTTCTGCCCGGCGCAGCGCAAGGAGGCCATCCTGCACTTTGCCGCGCGGCGCGCCATGGACATCGAGGGCCTGGGCGACAAGCTCGTGGACCAGTTGGTGGACGGCCACGTGGTGCGCACGCTGCCCGATCTCTACCGCCTGGGCCTGGTGGCCCTGGCATCGCTGGACCGCATGGCCGAGAAGTCGGCCCAGAACGTGCTGGACGCGCTGGAAAAATCCAAGAAGACCACGCTGTCGCGGTTCCTCTTCGGCCTGGGCATCCGCCAGGTGGGCGAGTCCACGGCCAAGGACCTGGCCCGCCACTTCGGCCAGCTGGACGCCATCATGGACGCCAGCGTCGAGCAACTGCTGCAGGTGCGCGACGTGGGGCCCATCGTGGCCGAGAGCATCCACACCTTCTTCGCCCAGCCCCATAACCGCGAGGTGGTCGAGCAACTGCGTGCCTGCGGCGTGCACTGGGAAGAGGGCGCGGCGCGCGAGCAGACCGCCCAGCCGCTGGCCGGCATGACCGTGGTGCTCACGGGAACGCTGCCCACGCTGGGCCGCGACCAGGCCAAGGAGATGCTGGAGGCCGCGGGCGCCAAGGTCTCCGGCTCGGTCAGCAAGAAGACCAGCTATGTGGTGGCTGGCGCCGAGGCCGGCAGCAAGCTGGCCAAGGCCGAGGAACTGGGCGTGACCGTGCTGGACGAGGCCGGCATGCTGGCGCTGCTGGCAGGCGGGGACCGCTGATGGCGCTGAGTCCGCGCAAACCCGTGGTCGGCCTGGCGCTGGGCAGCGGGTCGGCGCGTGGCTGGGCGCATTTCGGCGTGCTGCGCGCGCTGGAGGATGCGGGCCTGAGGCCCGACATCATCTGCGGCTCGTCCATCGGCGCCCTGGTCGGTGCCTCCTATGCGGCTGGCGAGATGCAGCGCTTCGAGGAATGGGTGCTGGGACTGGGCATGCGCAAGGTGTTCGGTTTCATGGACTTCAACATCACGGGCGGCATGCTCAAGGGCGAGAAGCTGATCGCGTTCTGGCGCGAGCACTTCGTGGACTCGGCCATCGAGGACCTGAAGATTCCCTTCGGCGCCGTGGCCACCGACCTGCATTCGGGCGCCGAGGTCTGGCTGCGCAAGGGCTCCATCGCCGATGCCGTGCGTGCCTCCATCGCGCTGCCCGGCCTGTTCACGCCCGTGCAGCGCGAGGGGCGGCTGCTGGTCGATGGCGGCATCGTCAACCCCGTGCCCGCCTCGCTGGCGCGCGCCATGGGCGCGGACATCGTGATCGCGGTCGATCTCAATGCCGACATCATGCGGCGCCACATGCGGCCGCTGGTTCCCTCCGCCGCCATGGCTGCCGCGCCGCCGCTGGAGGAAGCCCCGCCCGCCGTGGAGCAGGGCGTGGCGCCCGAAGACCTGGCCGGCCAGGCCAGTGCCGTGGCCGGCACGGCCTGGGTGCGCAGGCTGCAGCGCGGCGTGATGGGGTGGATGCCCGGCCACCACCGCGACGAGGCAGGCCGCGAGACCGAGCCCCCGCCCCGGCCCCCCTCGCTGCTGGACGTGGTGATGACCAGCGTCAACATCATGCAGATGCGCATCACGCGCAGCCGCATGGCGGGCGACCCGCCCGAGTTGGTGATCGCGCCGCGCCTGTCCCACCTGGGCCTGCTGGACTTCCACCGCGCGCGCGAGGCCATCGACGAAGGCTACGAGGCAGCGCAGGCCGCGTTGCCGGGCCTGCGCCACTGGGGCCTTTGAAGCGCTAAAGGCGCGGCACACCCGACAGGCCCGGCGCGCCCGACATGCCCATAGGCCCGACAGGCCCGGGCTAGGCCGCCTCTCTTTCCACGCTGACCGCATTGCGGTCGGCATTGGCCGCGGCAACGCGCGAAGGCTGCAGCCTTCGCATCAGCGCGGCGGGGTCCAGGCACTGGATCAGCGGCAGGCCCGAGTCGGCATGCACCAGCTTGCGCACCAGGGCCGTCGCGGTGTCGGCCGCGTTCAGCATGGGCGAATCCACCAGCGCGCTGGCTGGCAGCCGGTGCACGCCCTGCAGCGCGCTGACCAGCAGGCCCACGCGCAGGCCGCCATGCTGGACCACGATGACCTGTGACTGCTCGGTGACCACGCCGGGCTGGCCCTGCAGCAGCGCGGCCAGGTCGAACACCCAGACATAGCCGCTGACGCTGCCCTGGCTGCGCCGTGCCAGCGCGCCCACGCAAAACGGCAGCCGTCCTGCCGCCACGGGCGAGATGGCGCTGGCGGGCAGGGCTTCGCAGACATCGCCCGCGCGCAGGGCCAGCAGGCTGGCGCCCACGTAGAAGCTGGCCAGTTCCACAGGCGCGTCGCCGCTGCCATGCGCTGCGCGCCCGTGCCCGTGCGTAGCGGGCCGGGCGCCATCCAGCCGGGTGGCGGACGCCAGGCGCAGCGCGCGGTTGCGCGCATCGGCATGCACGGGGCCCAGCCGCTGCAGGCTCAGGCTGACGAGGCCGGCCAGTGTGTCGTCCGTTGCGCTTTCTTTTGCATCGCGTGCCGCGCCCTGGTCCAGCCGGAACTCGCGGTAGCCGCGCCCGGCGGCCATGCCGACGATGCAGTAGTGGCCTTCGATCTCCTCGATGCTGCTGCGCACCTCGCCATCGGCCAGAGATGCCAGGCCGGCCACGCCTGCGATGCAACTGCCCAGCGGGCGCCCGCCATGGCTGGCAGCGACGATGCGCCCGTCACGCGCCACGTAGAACGCTTCCATCGGCAGGCGCGGCAGGCCGCTGTCTTCGGGATCGGTGGCTGCAGAGTGCTCTGCCGTTGCCGCCTGCTCTGGCGCTGCGGCCTGCAGCATGGCCTGCAGCTCGCGCCGCGTGTGGAACAGCAGGGCGATGCCGCCGATGACGGGGCCCTGATCGCCGCCGTGTGCATGTCCGTGCGGCTGTTCACTCCCAGGCGATGGCGCGCGCAGCGCGGCATGGTAGACATGGACGGGCAGGCCTCCATCGTCCATCTCCTGCACGTGGTAGGCCTGGGCATCGCGCAGCAGCACAGTGGCCTGCAGGGCCGATGCCTGCACGCGCGTGCCGGGAGCCAGGGGCAGGCCGGCCTCGTTCTCATGGCTGCAGGCCAGCACCAGGCCCTGGGCGTCGTACAGCGCAATGCGCGCATAGACGGTGTACAGCGCATTGAGCTGCTCCAGCAGCCGCTGCGCGCTGTCGTGGGCCTGTACCGAAAGGGCCAGGCAGCCGCTGTTGTCTTCCAGCACCTTTTGCAAGCCCGGCGTCAGGGCCCACCAGCGGCAGTCGTTGGCACGTTCATAGAGATTGCGCTCCAGCAGGTCCATCAGCAGCCGGTTCAGCGTGCTGTGCTCCTGCAGCCGGGTGGACAGCGCGGTCTCGTGCAGGCCGTGAATGGCGCGTGTGAACACGGCATGGGTCAGGTCGCCGGTCTCGCCCATCTGCTCCAGCACGGCCTGCAGCGGGTCCGGGTGGGCCGTGCCCTGCACGGGGGACTCCGGCGCCTGGCTGGCAGCCAGCACCTGGCCATTCCAGACCACGCGGCGTATGTCGTCGGCCGCGCGGGCCATGGCGTGCAGCGGCGGGCAAAAGCCGCGCGCCTGGGCCATCAGCCCCTCGGCAATGGCCGGCTCCAGCGCCTGCAGCACCTGCGGTCTTTGCTGCGCGGCGAAGGCCAGGTCCAGCGGTGCCATCACCTGGGTCTGCCAGCCCTGCGGCCCCGCATAGCCCTGGTAGGGTAGGGCGCGCGCCGTGCGCACCAGGTAGGTGCGCCCTGCATGGATCAGCGGCTGCACGGCATCACCATGGTGCATGGGCACGCGGCTGCCGGGGGCTATCCAGTGGGCGTCGCTGCTGGCGATGACGAGTCCGCCCTCGTCCAGCAGCAGTCCCACCTGGGCACGCGGCCCGCCCGAGGCAAAGATGGCCTGCATCTCGGCGGCGAAGTCGAAGCTCAGGCACAGCACGCCGAGCACCGCCATGGTGCGTGGGTGCAGCAGGCGCTGAGCGTAGATCAGGCGGTCAGCGCCGGGCAGCACGCAACTGGCGCCGAAATGGCTGACATGGCCGGCCTGCTGCAGGGACTGCTGGAACCAGGCCTCGGCACAGGGCGGTGGCGGCTTGCGGCCTGCCTGCGCCTGGGCACGTGCGCAGACCTGGCCCTGCGTGTCCAGCAGCAGGATGTCGTCATACACCGTGTACTTGGCTCGGTAGCTCTGCAGGTGCGCCTGCAGCGGTGCCTGCCATGCGCGCAGACCGCCGGCCGCCATGTCGGGCAGGCCACAGTCATCGCCATCGCCATCGTCAAGCCGGGCCATGGCCTCGCAGAGCACGGTATCGGCGGCGAGAAAGCCGACATCGGCCGTGCGCTCGTACAGGCTTCGCACCAGCAGGTCGATGGCATGGGCGGACTGCATGCCCAGCTGGGCCATGGCCTCCTGAGCGGACTGCGCCAGCTGCGACTGCAGCAGGCCTTGCTCCAGCTGCTCCAGTCCCTGGCGCGTGTCGGTGAGCATGGACACCAGGGCCTGCCCCTGCTGCGAGGCCTGCATGCGGGCTGAGGCTTCGATGAGCCGCCACATGAGCCGTATTTCGCGCAGGTCGGCGGCGTTGCGGTTGAGTTCCCGCAGGTGGGGAAGAATCAGGTCGGTTGGCAGGGATGTGGCCATGGAGCGCTCCGCAGTCAGGTTCAGGCTGGGTGAAACCCGCTTTCCCCGATCAGGGAAAAGCCTGATGCAACGAGCAAGAAGGAGGCCAGCTTGTGACTAAATGTGTCTGCAAGGTGACACAGGTATGACAGCCCCCCATCCACACCCCATCCACGGCCCCACCCGCCGCCCCATCGGCGCCACGCCGGGGCATGGCCTGGCGTCACCGGGGTGCGTCCGGCACTGCCGTGCAGCACGGTGGTGCCGGGCGGCGGTGCATGCGCCTACAGGCTCAGGTCGATGGAGTGCACGCGGTGCGCGTCAAGCAGGCCGGCCGCACGGTCCTCAAAGTAGCGCTCCAGCGTCACGCGCACGGTGCGAAAGGCCAGTTCCTCCCAGGGAATCTCGGCCTCGGCAAAAAGGCGGGCCTCCATGGTCTCGGGGCCTGGATAGAACTGCTCGCTGCGCAGGCGGGCGCGGTAGAACAGGTGGACCTGGCTGACCTTGGGCACGTCAACGATGGAAAACAGCGGTCCCATCTCGATGTCGGCACCGGCTTCCTCATCGGTCTCGCGCTGGGCGCCGCGCGCCGTGGTCTCGGCCAGTTCCATGAAGCCGGCAGGCAGGGTCCACAGGCCCCGGCGCGGCTCGATGTTGCGCTTGCACAGCAGCACGCGGCCGTCGTCGGTGACGGGGATGGTGCCGACCACGTTCAGCGGATTCTCGTAATGGATGGTGTGGCAGTGCGGGCACACGGCGCGTTCGCGCGTGTCGCCATCGTCGGGAATGCGGTAGACCACGGCCGTGCCGCAGGCTCGGCAGAACTTGATGGGGCTGCGAAAAATCATGCCGACACCATGGAAGTGAAAGCGCCGCCAGACGGAAGGCAGGAAGGCATTCCGTGCGGCGGACTGTGGGTTCAGAAAAACGAAGGCCGGCAGGCCGGGGAGCGCGCTCCCCGCTGCCTTGCCGGCCTGTCGCCAGGCACAGGGATCTCAGGCGATCTTGACGCTCAAGGGGCTCAGGCCATCGATGCGGCCTTCCAGCAGGTCACCGCGCACCACGGCGGCCACGCCTTCGGGCGTGCCCGTCATGATCAGGTCGCCGGGCTGCAGTTCCCAGGCGGCCGACAGGTGCTCGATGGTCTCGGCAATGTTCCAGATCAGCTTGCCGATGTCGCTGCGCTGGCGGTCGGCGCCATTGACCTGCAGCGAGATCATGGCCTTGGCGATGTCGCCGGCCTCGGCTGCCGGGGTGATGGGACCGATGGGCGCGGCATGCTCGAAGGCCTTGCCGATGCACCAGGGGCGACCCTGCTTCTTCATGTCGTTCTGCAGGTCGCGGCGCGTCATGTCCAGGCCCACGGCGTAGCCCCAGATGTAGTCCAGGGCGTCGGCGGCCAGGATGTTCTTGCCCGCCTTGCCGATGGCCACGACGAGCTCGATCTCGTGGTGCAGGTTGGAGGTCAGCGTGGGGTAGGGCATGGTGCCCGTGGTGCCGGCCTCGACGGGCACGATGGCGTCGGCAGGCTTGAGGAAGAAGAAGGGCGGCTCGCGGCCGGTGAAGCCCATCTCCTTGGCGTGCTCTTCGTAGTTGCGGCCCACGCAGTAGATGCGGTGCACGGGAAAACGCTCGGGGCGGCCCAGGACGGGTACGCTGGCCACGGCGGGCGGGTTGAAAACGTAGCTCATGTCGGTGTTCCTCTGGCGCCTTGTCTCGTGGGCGCCGTCGCAAGTGTGCCATGCCTGTGGCCCCGCAACGGGGCAACGCGATGGCCGGATGAGCCGGAACAGACCCCGGGTCGCACGGTATGCTTTGCGGTCTATGAAGCTCCACACCTACTTCCGCTCGTCGGCCTCCTACCGCGTGCGCATTGCGCTGCAGATCAAGGGCCTGGACTATGAATCCGTACCCGTGCACCTGCTGCGCGGCGATCACAGGGCGCCGGCCTATGCCCAGCATGTCGGCGATGCGCTGGTGCCGGCGCTGGAAACCGAGGACGGCCACTGGCTGACCCAGTCCATGGCCATCATCGAATATCTCGATGAGACCCATGCCGAAATACCGCTGCTGCCGCGCGACGCCCTGGGCCGTGCCCATGTGCGCGCGCTGGCCCAGATGGTGGCCTGCGAGATCCATCCGCTCAACAACCTGCGCGTGCTCAAGTACCTGGTGCGCAACCTGGGTGTCTCCGACGAGGCCAAGAGCGCCTGGTACGTGCATTGGGTGCGCTCCGGCCTGGAAGCCTTCGAACGCCAGCTGGACTTGCTGGCCGCCGAGCGCGAAGCCGCAGGCCTGGCGCCTTCGCTGTTTTGCTGGGGCGACACGCCCACGCTGGCCGACTGCTGCCTGGTGCCGCAGATCTTCAACGGCCGCCGCTTCAACGTGAGCCTGGACGGCCTGCCGCGCCTGGCGGCCATCGTCGATCGCTGCGAGGCGCTGCCGGCCTTCCAGAAGGCCCATCCCTCGGCCTGCCCCGACGCGGAATGAGCGCGGCCCGGCCTGACTCCCTCCCCGGCACCATCCCCGCATCCTGGCTGGTGCCCGAGTGGCCCGCGCCGCCGGGCGTGCACGCGCTGTGCACCTCGCGCGAAGGCGGCGTCAGCACGGCGCCCTGGGGCAGCCTGAACCTGGGCGACCATGTGGGCGATGACCCGCAGGCCGTGCGCACCAACCGCCAGCGGCTGCAGGAGATCGTGCGCGCCCATACGCCGGGCGCCTGCGCGGTGTTCCTGCAGCAGGTGCATGGCGTGGATGTCGTGGCCCTGGATGCAGGCAGCGCGCAGGGCCAGGCCTTCGATGCCTGCGTGACCCGCGCCTCGGGCGTGGTCTGCACCATCATGGTGGCCGACTGCCTGCCCGTGCTGCTGGCCCATCGCAGCGGTGCCGTGGTGGGCGCGGCCCATGCGGGCTGGCGCGGGCTGGCGGGCGGGGTGCTGGAGACGCTGTTCGAGCGCTTTGCTGGCCAGATCCAGACACCGCCCGGGCAAGCGGCGCAGCAGACCCTGGCCTGGCTCGGTCCCTGCATCGGCCCGCGTTCCTTCGAAGTGGGCGCTGAGGTGCGCGCGGCCTTCATCGCGCATGACGCGGCGGCCGGGGCGCATTTCACCGCCGTGCCGCAAGAGGGCGGGGGCGCACCCAAGTACCTGGCCAACCTGGCCGGGCTTGCGCGCCAGCGCCTGGCGGCGCTGGGCATCACCGCCATCTACGGCAATGACGGCGGCGACGCATGGTGCACGGTGCTCAACGGCTCACGGTTCTTTTCGCACCGGCGCGACGCTGCCCGCCTGGGCAGCAGCGGGCGGTTCGCCGCCTGCATCTGGAAGGACTGAGCGCGCCTGCGTGCCGGGGCCGCTCTGCGAGACCTGCTGCTGCGCCAGCCAGGCCTCGCGCTCGGCCAATTCGCGTGCATGGCGTTTTCGCTTGCGCGCGGGCGTGCCCATGATGTAGATCACGATGGACAGTGGCAGCAGTCCATAGAGTGCGAACGTGATCACGGCGCCGAGTATGCTGCCCGTGGGGCTGGCGGCCTCGGCCACTGCCATCATCAGAGTGACATACAGCCAGGCGATAACAACGAGATACATGGTCGAACCAAAAAAACGAGCGAGGCACGGGTTTTCGTGGAGGTCTGTGCCGGGCAAGGCGGGGCTCGCCTGGGTCACAATCAAAACGGATGCCCCGCAAGCCCCAGGCTATTGCATGGCATCCACGAACAAGGATGCAGCATGAATTTTGACCCACTCGCTGGCCTGTCAGGCCAATCCGTCCAGCAATTCTGGAACGAGCAATGGAGCCGCACGCTGCAGACACTGCAGCAACTGGGGCAACCAGGCCTTCCGGGAACCCAGGGCATGCCAGGCATGCCGGACATGGCCCAGGCCTGGAAAGCGGCCGTCCCCGAACCCGGCGCCCTGCCCGAGAACGCGCTGTCGCTGGACCCCGAAAAGCTGCTGGAGCTGCAGCGCCAGTACCTGGATGGTGCCAAGGCCATGGCCGAACAGGGCGGCGCCCAGGCGCTGCTGGCCAAGGACAAGCGCTTCAACACCGAATCGTGGGCCGGCAATCCGCTGACGGCGGCCACGGCTGCGACCTATCTGCTCAACAGCCGCATGCTCATGGGCCTGGCCGATGCCGTGCAGGCCGATGACAAGACGCGCAACCGCGTGCGCTTCGCCATCGAGCAATGGCTGGCGGCCATGGCGCCCAGCAACTTCCTGGCACTCAATGCCGAGGCTCAGAAGAAAGCCATCGAAACCCAGGGCGAGAGCCTGGCCCAGGGCGTGGCCAACCTGCTGGCCGACATGCGCCAGGGCCATGTGTCCATGACCGACGAGAGCCTGTTCACCGTGGGCAAGAACGTCGCCACCACCGAAGGCGCCGTGGTGTTCGAGAACGAGCTGTTCCAGCTCATCGAATACAAGCCGCTGACGGACAAGGTGCACGAGCGGCCCTTCCTCATGGTGCCGCCCTGCATCAACAAGTTCTACATCCTGGATCTGCAGCCCGACAACTCGCTGATCCGCTACGCCGTCAGCCAGGGCCATCGCACCTTCGTGATGAGCTGGCGCAACCCCGACGAAAGCCTGGCGCGCAAGACCTGGGACAACTACATCGAGGACGGCGTGCTCACCGGCATCCGCGTGGCGCGCGAGATCGCAGGAGCCGAGCAGATCAATGTGCTGGGCTTTTGCGTGGGTGGCACCATGCTGTCCACCGCGCTGGCAGTGCTGCAGGCGCGCCATGACCGCGAGCATGGCGCAGTTGCCGCTCCGGCGGCGGCCAAGGCGCCTGCGGCCAAGCGCGCGGCTGGCAGCCGCAGCGCCGCCCGCACATCCACAGCCCGCGCCACGGCGCCGGCCGGCGTGCCGTTTCCCGTGGCCAGCGTCACGCTGCTGACCACCTTCATCGACTTCAGCGACACCGGCATCCTCGATGTCTTCATCGACGAATCCGTGGTGCGCTTCCGCGAGATGCAGATGGGCGAGGGCGGTCTCATGAAGGGCCAGGACCTGGCGTCCACCTTCAGCTTTCTGCGGCCCAACGACCTGGTCTGGAACTACGTGGTGGGCAACTACCTCAAGGGCGAGACGCCCCCGCCGTTCGACCTGCTGTACTGGAACAGCGACTCCACCAACCTGCCCGGCCCCTACTACGCCTGGTACCTGCGCAACCTCTACCTGGAAAACAAGCTGGCCCAGCCCGGCGCGCTGACCGTCTGCGGCGAGCGCATCGACATGCACCAACTGCGCCTGCCGGCCTATATCTATGGCTCGCGGGAGGACCACATCGTGCCCGTGGGCGGCTCCTATGCGTCCACCCAGGTGCTGGGTGGCGACAAGCGTTTTGTGATGGGCGCGTCGGGCCACATCGCGGGCGTGATCAATCCGCCGGCCAAGAAAAAGCGCAGCTACTGGCTGCGCGAGGACGGCCAGTTGCCGCCCACGCTCAAGGAGTGGCAGGCCGGCGCCGACGAGTACCCGGGCAGCTGGTGGGCCGACTGGAGCCCCTGGCTGGCCGAGCACGGCGGCAAGCTGGTCGCAGCGCCAAAGCAGTATGGCAAAGGCAGGGAATACACGGCCATCGAGCCGGCCCCGGGCCGCTACGTACTGGTCAAGGCCTGAGGCACAATCGTTTCGATGCTGCAGTGCAATAACGCTGCGGCTTGAATGCAGGGTGCCGCTGCCGCGACTGCGGCAATGTGCGCCCGGGCATCCCTTCAAGAGTCCAAAGAAAGGTCCGTCATCATGGAAGACATCGTCATCGTTTCCGCTGTCCGTACTGCCGTTGGCAAGTTTGGCGGCACCCTTGCCAAGATCCCCGCCACCGAACTGGGCTCCATCGTGATCCGCGAGGCACTGAACCGCGCCAAGGTCGGCACCGACCAGGTCGGTGAAGTCATCATGGGCCAGGTGCTGGCCGCTGGCGCAGGCCAGAACCCCGCACGCCAGGCCATGATGAAGGCTGGCGTTGCCAAGGAAACCCCGGCCCTCACCATCAACGCCGTCTGCGGCTCGGGCCTGAAGGCCGTGATGCTGGCAGCCCAGGCCGTGGCCACGGGCGACAGCGAGATCGTCGTGGCCGGCGGCCAGGAGAACATGAGCCTGTCGCCCCACGTGCTGCCGGGCTCGCGCGACGGCCAGCGCATGGGCGACTGGAAGATGGCCGACACCATGATCGTGGACGGCCTGTGGGACGTCTACAACCAGTACCACATGGGCATCACGGCCGAGAACGTGGCCAAGGAAAAGAGCGTCAGCCGCGAGCAGCAGGATGCCCTGGCCCTGGCCAGCCAGCAAAAGGCCACGGCCGCACAGGACGCAGGCAAGTTCGTGGACGAAATCGTTCCCGTCAGCATTCCGCAGCGCAAGGGCGATCCCGTGGTGTTCGCGGCCGATGAGTACATCAACCGCAAGACCAATGCCGACGCCCTGGCAGGCCTGCGCCCGGCCTTCGACAAGGCCGGCTCGGTGACGGCCGGCAACGCCTCGGGCCTGAACGACGGCGCGGCCGCCGTGGTGGTGATGAGCGCCTCCAAGGCCAAGGCCCTGGGCCTGAAGCCGCTGGCGCGCATCGTCTCCTACGCCACCAGCGGCCTGGACCCCGCCACCATGGGCCTGGGCCCGGTGTTCGCCTCGCGCAAGGCGCTGGAGCGTGCGGGCTGGACAGCGCAGGACGTGGACCTGTTCGAGCTGAACGAAGCCTTTGCGGCCCAGGCCTGTGCGGTGAACCAGGAGCTGGGCATCGACCCGGCCAAGGTCAACGTCAACGGCGGCGCCATTGCCATCGGCCACCCCATCGGCGCTTCGGGCGCCCGCATCCTGGTGACCCTGCTGCACGAGATGCAGCGCAGCGGCGCCAAGAAGGGCCTGGCCGGCCTGTGCATCGGCGGCGGCATGGGCGTGGCCATGGCGGTGGAGCGCGTCTGAAGGGCTCCGGGAAAACGTTAGCAAGCTTTCAGGGTAGATCCTAGGCCTGCCTAGGGCCTGCCCGAAGAGAGGCGCAGCGCACGCGCTGCATACTAGCCATACGGGGGTGCCGGACCCAGAGGTTCAGGCACCCTTGGTGATAACCGGAGTCAATGCCCCGGTTGTCGTGGATAGATTGATCTGAAGCAACCATTGATTGACAGGAGAGAAGAATGGCTCAAAAAGTAGCGTATGTCACAGGGGGAATGGGAGGCATCGGAACGGCTATCTGCCAGCGTCTGCACAAGGAAGGCTTCAAGGTCATCGCAGGTTGCGGTCCGTCGCGCGACTTCCAGAAGTGGCTGGACGAGCAAAAGGCGCTGGGATACAACTTCCATGCATCGGTCGGCAATGTGGGCGACTGGGCTTCCACCGTCGAGGCCTTCAGCAAGACCAAGGCCGAGCACGGCAGCATCGATGTGCTGGTCAACAATGCCGGCATCACGCGTGACCGCATGTTCATCAAGATGACGCCGGAAGACTGGCAGGCCGTCATCGAGACCAACCTCAACTCCATGTTCAACGTGACCAAGCAGGTCGTGGGCGACATGGTGGAAAAGGGCTGGGGCCGCATCATCAACATCAGCTCGGTCAATGGTGCCAAGGGCCAGGCCGGGCAGACCAATTACTCGGCCGCCAAGGCGGGCATGCACGGCTTCACCATGGCGCTGGCGCAGGAGATGGCCACCAAGGGTGTGACCGTGAACACCGTGAGCCCCGGCTACATCGGCACCGACATGGTCAAGGCCATCCGTCCCGACGTGCTGGAGAAGATCGTGGGCACCATCCCCGTCAAGCGCCTGGGCGAGCCCAGCGAGATCGCATCGATCATCGCCTGGCTGGCCTCGGAGGAAGGCGGCTACTCCACCGGCGCCGATTTTTCGGTCAACGGTGGCCTGCACATGCATTGAACCTGCAAGGGTTCGCGCTGCAAAGGAGCCTTCGGGCTCCTTTTTTGTTGGGCAGCCCCGCTGCAAATGGCCCAGAAATGACAAAACCCGCTGAAGCGGGTTTTGTGGAAGATGGGGTCTGCACGGAAAGCCGTCAGACCGGTGGTGTCAGAGACTGGGGCACCGTGTGCGCCAGCCAGCGCCTCAGCGCTTGCGATCGCGTTCGTCTTCGGGCCAGATGGACATGATGGCAGTCGTTTGCATGGAAACTTTCTCCTGTATTGCTCTCTTAACGCGGGCCAGATTCAGCTGGTTGACAGGTTTTCAAAAAATTTTCGAAGGAAGTCGAAACTTTTTTGTGACCCGGTTTTCAGGCGTTGCGGGGGCCGCGCTTGCGGTCACGGTCATCCCATGGCCAGACAGCTTGGGCCAGCGCAGCGGCTGCAAAGCGGGTCTGCAGGGCGGTGTGGGAAAAGATGTCGGTCATGTGCAATCACTCCTTTGTTGCGTGTTCAACGCGGGCAAGTGGCTGCAGGTTGACTCAGGGATTGCCCCAGGACGCAAGCAATTGCAAGCCCGGAGGTGGGGGTCTGTCAGTTTGAAGACAGATTTCTGGTGCGGTGAGAAAAAATCCTTTTCCTGACAGAGGCTTACGGGCACGGCGAGCCAATGCCGATGCTGTTACGCCTCGTTGCCCGCAATGCGTGGGCACAGGTCAACCCGGGGCGAAAACGTCCATCAGGCAAAAATCAGGGTCACGGCAGGCGCGTCGTCCACGATGTAGCCGCGGTACATGCCGGCGCTGTTGAAGGGGCAGTGCACGCGTCCCTGGCTGTCCACGGCCACCACGCCGCCCTGGCCACCGATGTGTGTCAGCGTGCCCCGCACTGCGGCGTCGGCTGCGAGTTCCAGGCTTTGCCCCAGGTAGCGCATGCGCGCATGGATGTCGTGCGCGATGGCTGCGCGCAGGAAATGCTCGCCGGTTCCGGTGGCCGCCACGGCGCAGGTGGTGCTGTCGGCGTAGAAACCTGCGCCCACCACGGGCGTGTCGCCCACGCGCCCGGGGCGCTTGTTGGTCAGCCCGCCGGTGGATGCCGCGGCGGCCAGGTTGCCATGCACATCGCGCGCCACGGCGCCGACCGTGCCCATCTTGCCGTTCTCGTTCAACGGAGCAGGGTGCGCCGCCAGTCCGCTGGCGTCGTGGTCCAGCAGCGCGGTCTGGCCGGATTGCGCCTGCACCCGGCGCAGCTGTGCCAGGCGCTCGGCAGAGTCGAAGTAGCCGGCATCCATCCGCGCCAGCCCGCGCTCATCGGCAAACCTCTGCGCCCCCTCGCCGACCAGGAGCACGCACTGGCCGTCGTCAAGAACATGCCGTGCCAGCGCAATCGGATTGCGCACCTGGCTGACGGAGGCGACTGCGCCGGCCCGCAGGTTGCTGCCGTCCATCAGGCCGGCATCCATCTCGTGGCGCGCGTCGCGTGTGTAGACGGAGCCGCGCCCGGCATTGAACAGCGGGCAGTCTTCCAGGGACTGGCACGCGGCCTGGACTGCGTCCAGCGCGCTGGCGCCGCGCCGCAGCAGGGCGGCGCCCGACTCCAGCGCCTGGGCCAGCGCGGCGTGGTAGGGGGCCTCGTCGGCCTGGCCCTGGATGACGGTGCCTGCGCCGCCGTGCACGGCAATGGAAAATTTTCGGGAGTTCTGGGAGATGTTCATTGGAGTGCGTAGCGCGATTCCAGGAAGCGGCCATAGCGGGCGATGCCCAGGCCGATGAGCAGGTAGACGGTACAGACCACCATGTACATCTCCACGAAGTAGGCAATCCAGTGGGGGTCGCTCATGGCCATCTTCAGGGAGCCAGTGATGTCGTAGATGTTCACGATCGCCACCAGGGAGGTGTCCTTCACCGCGCCGATGAAGTTGCTCACCGTGGGCGCGATGGTCACGCGCAGTGCCTGCGGCAGGACCACATGGCGCAGCACCTGCACCCTGGTGAAACCCATGGCCTGGGCCGCCATGACCTGGCCCTGGGGCACGGCCTGCAGCCCGCCGCGAAACACCTCGGCAAGATAGGCGGCGCTGAAGGCCGCCAGGCAGACGGCGATGCGGACCATGGGGTCCACCCGCCATTGCGCGGGCACCAGCATGGGCAGCACGAAGGCCCCGAAGAACAGCAGCGTGATCAGGGGTACGCCGCGCACGGCCTCGATGAAGCCCGTGCACAGGATGCGGATCAAGGGCAGGCTGGAGCGCCGGCCCAGCGCCAGCAGAATGCCCAGCGGGACACCGGCCAGGCAGGCGATCACGGCAAGGAACAGGGTCAGCGGCAGGCCACCCCACAGATCGCTGGGCACGGGTGCCAGGCCGGCCACACCGCCCGCCATCAGCACGCCAAAGCCGGTCAACCCGGCCAGCAGCATTGCCATGCCGGCGCGGCCGAAGAAGCGCGGCAGTGCCGCCACCCCCACGCTGCCCAGCAGCAGCAGGCTGGCGGCGACGGGGCGCCACTGTTCGGCCATGGGGTAGCGCCCCAGGAACACCAGACGGTACTTGTCGCGCACCACGCCCCAGCAGGCGCCGGCCGCAGCGCGGCATGTGTTGGGGTTGGCTGCGGTTTCGGCGTCGAGCAGGCCCCAGGCCAGCAGCTTCCAGCCCGCCCACAGCGCGGCCAGCAGCAGCGTGGCGGTGATGAGCCCGGAGAGCGCATCCGGAAACAGGCTGGCGCGCAGGCGCTGCGCCAGCGGAACCCGTGGCGGGGCCACCGGCAGGGCCGGTGCGCGGAGTACGGCACTCATGGGCAGGTCTTTCCCGGCTAGCGTGTGATGAAGGCACTGCGCTGGTTGAAGGCATTCAATGCCAGCGAGGTCAGCAGGTTGATGGCCAGGTAGACCACCGCGATGATGGTCACGCACTCGATGGCCTGGCCGGTCTGGCTCATGGCGGTGTTGGCGACCATCACCACGTCGGGGTAGCCGATGGCCACGGCCAGCGAGGAGTTCTTGATGGTGCTGAGCGCCAGGTTGGTATAGGGGGGAATGATCACCCGCAGGGCCTGCGGCAGCACGACCAGGCGCAACTGCTGGCCGCGGCGCATGCCCAGGGCCGAGGCGGCATTCCATTGCCCGCGCGGCACGGCCTGCAGACCGGCGCGCACGATTTCCGCGCAATAGGCGGCGGCATACAGGCCCAGGGCTCCCACCAGGGCCAGGAATTCCGGCGTCAGCGCCAGTCCTCCGTCAATGCTGAACATGCCCGGCTGCGGCGAGCTCCAGTGCCAGCCCGCCGCGCTGTCGTACACCGGGCCGGGCAGGGCCAGCCCCGCCTTGCTCAGAAAGCCCAGGGGGCCGATGGCCAGAGGGTGGTCCACATCGGGCAGCAGCGAAGTCAGCGCGAAATACCACAGCAGCACCTGCACCAGCAACGGGATATTTCGCGCCACATCGACATAGAGGCGCACGGCGCCGCGCAGCAGCGGATGCCTTGCCACGGCGGCCACGCCCAGCAGCAGGCCCAGCATGGTTGCCAGCGCGAGCGCGGGCACGGCGGCGCGAACCGTGTTGGCCACGCCGGCTGCGACCGCACGCAGGTAGCTGTCGCCGGGCTCGTAGGGCAGCAGCCCTTCGGAGATGGAAAAGCCGGCCGTCTGCTCCAGAAAGCCGAAGCCCCCGGCAATGCCGCGCGCGGCCATGTTGCGGCTGGCGTTGTGCGCCAGCCAGCCCAGCAGCAATATCAGCAGCCAGCCGATGGCGAGCTGCAAGGCCAGCCGGCCCCAGCGTGGCCGGGTGGGGGCCGGTGGCTGCCGTGCCCCGGTGTCGATGGCATTCACGGCTTTCGCAGCATCCACAGCGTTCGCGGCGTTCATGGCAGGGTGCCCTCGGCGCGTCAGTTCATCGGCGGCGACATCATCAGGCCGCCCTTGGTGAACAGCGCGTTCTTGCCACGCGGCACGTTCAATCCGGACTTGGCGCCCAGGTTGCGCTCATAGCTCTCGCCATAGTTGCCCACGGCCTTGACGATGCGCAGCGCCCATTCCTTGTCCAGCCCCAGCTGCTTGCCCAGGTCGTCGCTCTGGCCCAGGAAACGCTTGACCTGGATGCTGTCGGAGCGGGTCTTGAGCTCGTCGGCATTGGCTTGGGTGATGCCCAGTTCCTCGGCCTCGATCATGGCGTTGAGTGTCCAGCGCACGACGGCGAACCATTCGTCGTCACCGCGGCGCACTGCCGGGCCGGCCGGCTCCTTGGAGATGACTTCGGGCAGGATCACGTAGTCGTCAGGGTTGGCCAGTTCCTTGCCGCGCAGCACGGCCAGGGCGCCGAGGTCGCCTGTATAGGCCTGGCAGCGTCCGCTGCTGAAGGCCTGCAGGGCCGCTTCGGGGTTGTCGAACACCACCGCCTTGTAGTTGAGCTTGTGGGCGCGAAAGTACTCCGACAGGGTCTTTTCCGTGGTGGATCCGCTGATCACGCAGATGGTGGCGCCAGAGAGCTGCTTGACGCTGTTCAGGCCGGGTTTCTTCCTGGCCATGAAGCCCTGGCCGTCGTGGAAATTGATGCCCGCCCACATCAGGCCCAGGCCGTTGTCGCGCGTGAAGGTCCAGGTGGTGTTGCGTGCCAGCAGATCGATCTCGCCGGACTGCAGCGCCGTGATGCGTGTCTGGCCGCTGGTGGGAATGAACTTGACCTTGCTGGCGTCGCCCAGGGTGGCTGCAGCCACGGCACGGCACAGATCCACGTCCAGCCCGGACCAGTTGCCGCTGCCGTCGGCGAGCGCAAAGCCTGCGCGCCCCGTGTGCACGCCGCAGGCCACGGCGCCGCGCTGCTTGATGCCGTCCAGCGTCTTGCCAGCGTGGGCGGGCGCGGCAGCGAGTGTGAGGAGGGCGGCCATCGATGCAAGCGCAAGGCGCAGACGGGCAGGGGCGTTCATGGTGAATCCTTTCCAGCGGGATGGGGGGCCTGGGGCTGCGGCTTGCCTGCCGCCGGCGAAGCGGTATCGGCGTCCGGAGTCAGGTAGGGAAGCACCGACTCGGACAGTTCGACCAGGCTGCGCACGGCCTGGGGCGTGGCGCGGATGACCTGGGTGGCCAGTGCCTCGACCATGGCCATGGCCGCCATTGGCGATGAAGGCAGCAGGGGATGCGAGGCGGGCGCCAGCAGCGTGTAGTCGGCCTCGCGGGCCAGCGGACTCGTGGATTCGTCGGTGATGGCGATGGTCAGGGCGCCCCGCTGGCGTGCGTGCGCCGTCAGCGCGACGGCTTCGCGCGAGTAGCGCGGCAGTGAAATGGCGATCAGCACGTCCTGCTCCGTCAGCCCTGTCATGCGGCGCACCGCCTGTTCCGATCCGCCTGCGGAGGTCACTTCCACCACCTGCGGCAGATAGGGTTGCAGTACGTCGGCGCCAAAGGCCGCCACATGGTGGGAGCTGCCGAACCCCATGAAGAGCACACGGCGTGCGCGGCAGATGCGCTGGGCCAGTTGGTCGAGCAGTCCGGGGTCGCAGGCCTGCGCAGCCGCCTGCAGGTTGCGCTGCGTGTGCCTGAAAGCCTGCTCGCCCATGGTGCCCACGGCGCCTGCCGTGGCGGCCTCGGGCCCATGCGCCGCGCGCAGCTTGTTCACGGGCTCCAGGGCCTGCTGCAGCTGGCGGCCCAGGTGCAGGCGCAAATCGGCAAAGCCTTCGTAGCCGGCGTGCTTGGCGAAGCGATTGACGGCGGCCAGGGAACCGCCGCAGGCATTGGCCACTTCTTCGGCGCTCAGCGTGACGGCCAGCACCGGATGCGCGGCCATCCAGCGGCCGACCCGGGCGACGGCGGGCGAGCCATCGACGCTGGCGCGCAGCAGTTCCTGTACGGCGGGGTGGGGGTGGAGTTCCATGAATGAATGAAAGTGAATGGTCTCTTTCATTCATTATTTTTTAAGAATGAAATCTTTCATTCAGGAAAAACCCTGAATCAAACGATCCATGCGTTCCGCTGGGTGCGGGGGAATGCGGGGGCGCGAGGGGAGTGGAGGGAGGGCGAGGCCTCAGGGGCGCACTTGGGCGGAGCCGAAGTGGAGCGCCGTCTTCACGCGGGACGACGCTTGTGGCAGGCGGTCCCATGGGACCGCCTGGTTTTCGAGAACGACTGGAATCAGTCGGAAATCGCGGCCGACAGCTGCTCGATCTGCTCGCTCAGTTCCAGCCAGCGCTCTTCCAGGCTGTCTATCTCGTCGTTGCAGGCCTTGAGGCTGCGGCCCGTCTCGGCCATGTCGGCGGGCGAGATGGGCTGGCTCAGCAGGCCTTCGAGCCGCGTGCGCTCGGCCTGCAGCTGGGGCAGGCGCTTGTCCAGCTGTTCCAGTTCCTTCTTGAACGGCCGGGTCTTTTCGGCCATCTGCTGGCGGGCCAGGGCGGCCAGGCGCCGTTGCTCGCGCTGGTCTCCGGCACTGGCGGCCGGGGGCGTGGACGGGGCAGCGGGGGCCGGGGCCAGCGCAGCAGCCACGGGGGCCTGCACTGCAGGTGCTGCATGTGCTGCGGGCTCCACCTGCGCTGCCGCCTTGCTGGTGGCCGCAGCCGCCTGTTCGGCCTTGCGGGCTTCCTCGCGCAGGCGGCGGGATTCTTCCAGCAGGTAGCGCTGGTAGTCGTCCAGGTCGCCGTCGAAGGGGCCGACCACGCCACGGCCGACCAGCCAGAAGTCCTCGCAGACCGAGCGCAGCAGCGCGCGGTCGTGGCTGACCAGCATGACGGTGCCGTCGAAGTCGTTGATCGCCATGGCCAGGGCCTCGCGCGTGGCCAGGTCCAGGTGGTTGGTGGGCTCGTCCAGCAGCAGCAGGTTGGGGCGCTGCCAGACGATCATGGCCAGCACCAGGCGGGCCTTTTCGCCGCCGCTCATGCTGCCCACGGCCTGCTTGACCATGTCGCCGCTGAAGTTGAACGTGCCCAGGTAGCTGCGCAGGTCCTGCTCGCGGGCCTGCGGGCCGGTGGCGCCGGTGTCCCGTGCCAGGCGGATCATGTGCTCCATGGGGTTTTCGCCGGGACGCAGCACATCCAGTTCCTGCTGGGCGAAGTAGCCGATGTTCAGGCCCTTGCCTTCGGTCACGGTGCCGGCCAGCGCCTTCATCTCGCGCGCAATGGTCTTGACCAGGGTGGACTTGCCCTGGCCGTTGGCGCCCAGGATACCGATGCGCTGGCCCGCCAGCACCGAGCGGTTGACGCCGCGCAGGATGGTGGTCGCCTGGCCTTCGTCGTCCACGTAGCCGAATGCGGCGTCCGTGATCGCCAGCATGGGGTTGGGCAGGTTGGCCGGCGGCTTGAACTCGAAGGTGAAATCGGCGCTGGCCAGCATGGGTGCGACCTTTTCCATGCGCTCGATCTGCTTGACGCGGCTTTGCGCCTGCTTGGCCTTGGAGGCCTTGGCCTTGAAGCGGTCGATGAATTTCTGCAGGTGGGCGATCTTGTCCTGCTGGCGCTCGAACGAGGCCTGCTGCAGCAGGATCTGCTGGGCGCGCAGTTCCTCGAACTTGCTGTAGTTGCCGCCATAGCGCGTGACCTGCGCGTTTTCTATGTGCAGCGTGGTGTTGGTGATGGCGTCCAGGAATTCGCGGTCATGGCTGATCACGACCAGGGTGCCGGGGTAGCGCTTGAGCCAGGCTTCCAGCCAGACCAGGGCGTCCAGGTCCAAGTGGTTGGTGGGCTCGTCCAGCAGCAGCAGGTCGGAGGGGCACATCAGCGCGCGCGCCAGCTGCAGGCGCATGCGCCAGCCGCCGGAGAAGCTGTTGACGGGGTGCTCCAGCTCGGAGACCTTGAAGCCCAGGCCCAGGATAAGGGCCTGGGCGCGCGGCACGGCATCATGCGCGCCGGCGTCGGCCAGGTCCACGTGGGCGTGGGCAATGGCCATGCCGTCCTCGCTGGCCTCGGCGGCCGCGAGCTGGGCGTTGAGCTCGCTCAGGCGGGTGTCGCCGTCCAGCACGAACTGGGTGGCCGTCTCCGAGGTCTCTGGCATGTTCTGCGCGACCTGGCCCAGGCGCCATTGCGAAGGGATGGAGAACTCTCCACCGTCCTCGGCCAGGCTGCCGTTGAGCAGGGCGAACAGGCTGGACTTGCCGGCGCCATTGCGTCCGACAAGGCCGACTTTTTCACCAGGGTTGATGGAGACGGAGGTGCTGTCCAGCAGCACGCGGGTGCCGCGGCGCAGGGTAATGTTGCGAAGGCTGATCATGAATGGGCAGGATTATCCCAGCGATTGCGCCAGGGCAGTATTGCCGCCCGCCATGCCCGTGCCCGGCCACGGTGCAAAGCCCTGGTACCAGGCCCTAGATCGGCTGTATGCCCACGCGCTGCATCATGGACTGGGTGAACTGGATCTCGCGCTCGAAACCCTTGGCATAGGCGTCGGCGCTGGTGATGGCGACCTTGCCGCCTTCCTGCTCCAGCAAGGCGATGACCCTGGGCTGCCTGAGCACCTCCTCCAGCGCCGTGCGCAGCCGCTGGACGATGGGCTCGGGCGTGGCGGCCGGCACGGACACGCCGCCCCAGGACGTGAGGTTGACATTGGGCACGCCCAGCTCGGCCAGGGTCTGCACCTGGGGCAGCTTGGCGTTGCGCTGCGGCCCGGCAATGGCCAGCGGCACCAGCTTGCCGGCCAGCACCTGGGGATAGGCCACGGAAAACAGCGGGGCGCCGAACGCTACCTGCTGGCCCAGCACGGCATTGACCAGCTCGGACGCGCCCTTGTAGGGCACATGGTTGACCTGCAGGCCCATGCTGGAGGCCAGCATCTCCACGCCCAGGTGCGACGGCGTGCCCACGCCGCCCGAGGCATAGTCCAGCGCCCCCGGCCTGGCCTTGGCGCGCGCGGCCAGGTCGTCCAGCGTGCGCATGCCAGAGTCGGCATGCACGACGACCAGGATGTCCGAGCGCGACATGCCCAGCACATGGCGGAAGTCCTTGAACACGTCGTAGCCCGGGCTTTTGTACATGCGCATGGCGGCGGCCATGGGCGAGCCCGAGTACAGCAGGGTGTAGCCGTCCGCCGGCGCCTTGGCCACCTGGCGTGCTCCGATGTTGCCGCCCGCGCCTGCGCGGTTGTCTATCACCACGGGCTGGCCCAGCTGGGCCGACAGCGCCTCGGCCACGATGCGCGCGGCCGTGTCGGGGCTGGTGCCGGCCAGGTAGGGCACCACCCATTTGATGGGGCGCGTGGGCCAGGCGCTGTCATGTGTGGTGGCTGTGGCGGCTGTGGTGGCCCAGGGCAGGCCTGCGGCAAGCGATGCGGCGCCCGCAGCGCGCAGGAATCGGCGTCGGTCCGGCCTTTGGGATGGATTGTCTTGCATGGCGTTGTCTCCTTGTCTTTTCGCTTCTATGCCGGCCGGCCTCAGGCGCCGGCCCGCTCCAGCAGTTCCTTGGCGATGGTGTTGCGCTGTATCTCGCTGGTGCCCGTGAGCACGCGGTACATGCGCAGCATGCGGAACAGGAATTCCACGCGCCGGCCCTGGACGATGCCTTCGCCGCCATGGATCTGCACGGCGCGGTCGGCGATGCGGAACGCCGTCTCCGAGCAGAACAGCTTGCTCATCGAGGCCTGGGCGCGCGCATCAATGCCGGCGTCGATGGCGCGGGCCGTCTGCACCATCAGTGCGCGCGCGGCCATCCATTCGGTGGCCATGTCGGCCAGCATGTGCTGTATGGACTGGAACTGGGCAATGCTGCGGCCGAATTGCTGGCGCCCCAGCGCATAGTCGCGCGCATCGCGCAGCGCCACCTGGGCCAGGCCCAGCATGGCCGGGCAGTGCAGCAGGCGGTTGACGGTGATGCGGCCCAGCGCCAGGGCCAGGCCCCGGCCCGGCTCGCCGATCAACTGGGCAGCGGGCACGCGGCAGCCGTCGAGCACGATGTCCCCCGTGCTCGATTGCCCCGCCATGGTCTTGTAGCCGCTGACCACCTGCACGCCCGGGGCATGCAGGTCCACGAAGAAGGCGCTGATCTCGCGCTGCGGGCTGCCTTCGGGCGCGGTCGAGGCCATGAGCACGGCGAAGTCGGCGAATGGAGAGCCCGAGATGAAGCGCTTGCGGCCGTGCAGCACGTAGTGGTCGCCTTCGAGCACGGCGCGCGTCTCCAGCGCGCCCGCGTCCGAGCCGGCCGCTGCCTCGGTCAGTGCAAAGCAGATGGATTTCTCGGCGCGCGCCACGGGCAGGATGAACTGCTCCATCTGCAAAGGCGTGGCCTTGCGGATCAGCGCGCCTATGCGCGGCGGGCCGCTGAGTTCGCCCAGCACATGGGGCGCGAAGGGCGAGCCCGTGGCGTAGATGGCCTCCTTGACCAGCACCTGGTCGAGCACGGACAGGCCGGCGCCGCCCATGGCCTCGGGCAGGGTCATGCCGTAGAAGCCGCGCGCATGCGACAGCTTCCAGACCTGGCGCAGCAGCTCGGTGGAGGCGCTGTTTTCATGGTCCACGCCATGCGCGCGGGCGAGGTCGGCCAGTTCGCCGTGGATGAAGGCGTTGAGCGCGTCGATCAGGCCGGCTGCGCGCTCGGAGCCTTCAAAAGGCATTTCCAGCAGGGCAGCGTTGGCGGCGGGGAGAGTGTCTTTGGCGTTCATCTCAGTTTACCTTGCGGGCGTGGTTGGCCCAGTAGGGCGCCTGCACGGCGCGGCGCATGACCTTGCCGTTGGGGTTCTTGGGCAGCTGCTGCACGAATTCGATGTGGCGCGGGCGCTTGAAGCCGCCCAGGCGCTCGGCGCAAAAGCGGTCCAGCGCGGCACTGTCGCCGGCCAGGCCGGGCTTGAGCACGATGTGGGCGGCCACGGCCTCGCCCCATTTGTCGTCGGGGATGGCGAACACGCAGGCATCGGCCACCGAGGCGTGTTCGTAGAGCACGGACTCCACCTCGGACGGATAGACGTTGAAGCCTCCGCTGATGACCATGTCCTTCTTGCGGTCCACGATGTAGACAAAGCCCTGCTCGTCCATGCGGGCCAGATCGCCCGTGTGGTAGCGGCCGTTCCTGAGCACCTCGGCCGTCAGCTCGGGCGCGCGCCAGTAGCCTGCAAAGACATCGGCGCCGCTGACCACGATCTCGCCGATCTCGCCCTCGGGCACCGGGCGGCCCTCGTCGTCCAGCACCTCGACCAGGGATTCCAGGAAGGGCCGGCCGCAGGAAGCCAGCCGCTCTGGGCGCGATGCGCGCGCCTGCAGGTGGTCCTGCACGCTCAGGCCGCAGACGCCGGAGGTGGTCTCGCCCGCGCCATAGCCCTGGGACAGGATGGGGCCGAACACGTCCATGGCCTGCAGGATGCGCGCCGGCGCCATGGGCGCTGCGCCGTAGCCCAGGCGCAGCAGGTCGGGCAGGGGGCGGTAGCGGCCGCCGATCTCGGCCAGCAGCATGTTGATCATGGTGGGCACCATGAAGGTATGGGTGACGCGCCGCGCCTGCATCTCGGCCATGAAGGCGCCCGGCTCGAAGCCCGAGAACAGGTGGATGGTGGCGCCCGTGCACAGCGCCGGCACCATCTGCATGCCCGAGGCGTGCGTGACCGGACCGACCAGTCCCAGCACGTGGCCGGCCTGCATGCCCTCGCCGCGCATCAGGAATTTGCGCAGCTGGGCCAGGCGGTTGCCGAAGGTCTGCATGGCGGCCTTGAGCACGCCCGAGGAGCCCGAGGTGTAGTGCAGCACGGCCACCTCGTGCTCGTGCACGGCCACGGGCTGGAAGCGGTCGCTGGCGCGGGCGAGCAGGGCCTCGTAGCTTTCGCCGGCGGGGCCGTCCAGCAGCAGCAGGCGCACGTCGGCGGACTGCAGGTGCGGCTTGAAGGCCTCGGCGCGCGCTGCGGTGGTCACGATGACGGCGGCATCGCTGTTGGCCGCGATATCGCCCACTTCGCGCGGCGAAAGGCGTGCGTTGAAGGGCGCCTTGATGAGCCCGGCCTTGTAGCAGGCGATCTCGATCTCCACGATTTCCACGCAGTTGGGCAGGTAGATGCCCACGCGGTCGCCACGGGCCAGGCCCTGGGCAAGCAGGGCGTTCGCCAGGCGGTTGGAGCGCTGCTCCAGCTCGGCGTAGCTGATGCTGCGCGCGGCGCTGGTCACGGCCGGCTGCGCGCCGTGGGCCCTGCAACTGCGCGCGACCAGTTCGCCGACATTGGGGATGGGAAGGGAGTGGGAATGGGGGTGGCCTGCGGTGGGCCGGGATGTCTCGTGCATGGCATTCCTTGGCTGAAGCCGCGCGTTTTGCGTGGCGTGCCATGCACTGTTCCAGAAGAGGCCTGGAGCGGGGAAATACCGTTTAGTGATTCAGGCGCATCAGAAAAATTGATGTCCAGATCAACCCTTGCGGTATTTGCTGATGGCCCGTGCCCAGACCCCTGCGGTCATGCCGTCATGCCTGCTGCCAGCGTGCCTGCCAGATGCCGGCCGTGATCAGTTGCCGGGCCTGTGCCATCAGCGCCTGCTGGACCACCTGCAGCGCCGGGTCGCTGCTGCGGTTGGCCTGCACGGCCAGGAAGTAGCGGCGCAGCAGTTCGGGCGCCGTGACCTGGGCCACGATCCAGCCGTGCTGGATGGCCGTGGGCGCAGCCTTGGCTTCCTCGCGCAGCCAGGCGGGCGCATCGCTCAGCGAGCAGGCGGGCGTGAAGGTGAAGCCCGCGCCGCAGTGGTAGAGCGAGCGGATGACGCGCGCTGAATCGTGTTCGTGGACGATGTTCAGCCGCAGGTCCCGTGCGTCGGCCGCGGCCTCCACGGTCTGGCGGATGGAAAAGCGCCGCGACTGCAGCACCAGCGGCAGCTGGCAGGCGTGGGCAAAGTCCATGTGCGGCAGGCCGCCGTCCGGCGCGGGGCGCAGCAGCGGGGCCACGCTGCCATCGACATCCTGGCCGCAGACGTAGATGGATTCCTCGGCCATGGGCTGCACCTGCATGTCGTGCAGGCTGGCCGTGTCCACGAGGATGGCCAGGTCGGCGCGCCGGTCCAGCATGGCCTTTTGCACCATGAGGCTGAGGTCGTCGAGCACAAAGATGCGTATGCGCGGGTGGCTGTTGCGCAGGCTGGCGATCACGGGGCCGGCCAGCAGGCTGGTCAGCAAAAAGGGCAGGGCGATGGTGACCGAGCCTTCGGGGCCCTGCGGCAGGCGCTGTATGCGCTCGCGCATGGCATCGGCGTCGGACAGCAGGCGGCGTGCGTCCTCGTACAGCTGGGCGCCGGCCGGCGTGGGGGTCACGCCGGCGTGGCTGCGCTCCAGCAACTGGGCGCCCAGCTCGCCTTCCAGCTTCTTGATCTGCGCCGTGAGCGCGGGCTGGGCCACGTACAGCGAATGCGCGGCGCGCGAGAGGCTGCCCGCCTCCAGCACCGCGATGAAGTAGCGCAGCGCCCGCAGGTCCATTTCAGCCCAGGGGGCGGTAGGTGGGGCGCAGGGCCTCGATGTCGCCTTCGGTCCAGGCGCGCAGTGCCTCCTGGGTGATCAGCAGCACCTGCTCGTCGCCCGAGCTGGTGTCCAGCCAGAACACGGGCAGGTCGGGGAAGGCGGCTTCGAAGAAGTCCTTTTCATTGCCGATTTCCAGCACGACCACGCCTTCCTTGGCCAGGCGCGACGGCAGATCCAGCAGCAGGCGGCGGATGAAGTCCATGCCGTCGGCGCCGCCGGCCAGCGCCAGTTCGGGCTCGGCCTGGTATTCGGCGGGCAGGCGCAACATGCTGTCGGCGTTCACATAGGGCGGGTTGCACAGCACCAGGTCCCAGGGGCCGGGAAGGGCGGCCAGTCCGTCGCTCTCCAGCAATTGCACGCGCTCGGCGAGTTCATGGCGGTCCACGTTGATGCGCGCCACGGCCAGCGCATCGGCCGAGATGTCGGCGCCCGTGACCTCGACCTCGGGCCAGGCCATGGCCGCCAGGCAGGCCAGGCTGCCGTTGCCGGTGCACAGGTCCAGCACGCGGCGCGTGCGGTCGGACAGCCAGCCGTCGATGCTGCCGTCGGCCAGCAGCTCGGCAATGAAGCTGCGCGGCACGATGGCGCGCTCGTCCACGTAGAAGGGCACGCCCTGCAGCCAGGCCTCGCGCGTGAGGTAGGCGGCGGGCTTGCGCGTTTGGATGCGCTCTGCGAACAGCTCGGCCACTTCGGCCTGCTGCTGGGCGCTGACGGCCTGGTCGGCCAGGGATTCGGGCGCGCCGGGCGCCAGTTCGCTGTCCAGTGGCAGGCCCAGCTTCCACAGCGTGAGCCAGGCCGCTTCGTCTTCGGCAGTGGCCGTGCCGTGGCCGAAAGCCACGCCGGCCGCCGTGAGCGCTGCGGCCCCGGAGGCCACGAGGTCGGCGATGGTGCTGCCCGAGATGGCGGGAATATTGGCAGGGGTGGGGGCGGATGTCATCGTCGGCTCCTTGGTCGCGTTCAGACGGCCTGCTGTCGCTGCAGCTCCTGGAGCGTGCGGCGGTAAATGTTCTTGATGGGCTCGATGTCGGCCACCACGATGTGCTCGTCGATCTTGTGGATGCTGGCGTTGGACGGGCCCACCTCCACGACCTGGCTGCAGATCTGGGCGATGAAGCGGCCGTCGCTGGTGCCGCCCGTGGTGGACAGCTCGGTCTCCAGGCCGGTCTCGGCGCGGATGGCGGCCTGCACGGCGTTCACCAGCGTGCCCGGCGTGGTCAGGAAGGGCTGGCCGCCAATGGTCCAGGCCAGCTCGTACTCCAGCCCGTGGTGGTCCAGCACGGCGTGCACGCGCTGCTGCAGCGATTCGGCCGTGGACTCGGTGCAGAAGCGGAAGTTGAAGTCGATGGTCACATGGCCGGGGATGACGTTGGATGCGCCCGTGCCGCCATGCATGTTGCTGATCTGCCAGCTGGTGGGCGGGAAGAAGGCATTGCCCTCGTCCCAGCGCGTGGCGGCCAGTTCGGCCAGGGCCGGCAGGGCCTGGTGGATGGGGTTGCGCGCGAGCTGCGGGTAGGCGATGTGGCCCTGGATGCCCTTGACCGTGAGGCGCCCGCTCATGGTGCCCCGGCGGCCGTTCTTGATCATGTCGCCCGTGCGCTCCACCGAGGTGGGCTCGCCGACGATGCACCAGTCCAGGCGCTCGCCGCGCTCGCGCAGCAGCTCGACCACGACCTTGGTGCCGTCCACCGAGGGGCCTTCCTCGTCGCTGGTCAGCAGCAGGGCAATGTCGAAGGAGGGGGCCGGTGTCTCGGCCAGGAATTCCTCCAGTGCCACGACGAAGGCGGCGATGGAGGTCTTCATGTCGCTGGCGCCGCGGCCGTACAGCTTGCCGTCGCGGTGCGTGGGCACGAAGGGCGGGCTGCTCCACTGCTCCAGCGGGCCGGTGGGCACTACGTCGGTATGGCCGGCAAAGACCAGCACGGGCCGGTCGGCGCCTGTCCCGGAGCGCCGGGCCCAGAGGTTGCGCACGCGAAAGCTGTCGGGGCCGCTGTCGATGCGCTCGCAGGCAAAGCCCATGGGCTGCAGGGCATCGGCCAGGAGTTCGAGGCAGCCGGCGTCTTCGGGAGTGACGGAGGGCAGGCTGATCAGCTGCTCGGTCAGTTGCAGGGTGCGGGACATGGTGGGTGGAATCAAAAAACAAAAAAGTCGGAGGGCCGGCTGCCGCCAGCGTGCTCCGACATTGTGAACGCTGCGGGGCCAGCCGATCAGTTCGGCTTGACTTCCAGCATGATTTCCGTGAACGAGGGCATGTCGTCCTCGCCGGGCGTGGCCAGTTCGGCGAACTGGCTGGACGGCGCGGCATGGCTGGCCTTGACCACGTCGTTTTCCAGGCGCCACATCAGGTTGGTGGGCGAATCGGCGAAGGCCAGGGCTTCGGCGCGGTCGATGCGGCCGGAGCGGACCAGCTGCGCCAGCGCCTCTTCAAAGGTCTGCGAGCCTTCGGCCATGGATTTTTCCATGGCCTCCTTGACGCCCGAAAAGTTGCCGCGCTCGATGAGGTCGGCGATCAGCTTGGTGTTGAGCATGACCTCGACGGCCGGCATGCGGCCGCCGTCCACGGTGCGCACCAGGCGCTGGGAGATCACGCCCTTGAGCGCAGCAGACAGCTCGCCCAGCATGGTGGGGCGGATTTCCTCGGGGAAGAAGGACAGGATGCGGTTGAGCGCGTGGTAGCTGTTGTTGGCGTGCAGCGTGGCCAGGCACAGGTGGCCCGACTGCGCAAAGCCCATGGCCGAGGACATGGTCTCGCGGTCGCGGATTTCGCCGATCAGGATAACGTCGGGGGCCTGGCGCAGCGCGTTCTTGAGCGCGATCTGCAGCGATGCCGTGTCCGAGCCCACTTCGCGCTGGTTGACGATGGAGCGCTTGTTGCGGAACTGGTATTCGATGGGGTCCTCGATGGTGAGGATGTGGCCCGTGAGCTTTTCGTTGCGCGCATCGATCATCGAGGCCAGCGTCGTGCTCTTGCCCGAGCCCGTGGAGCCCACGACCAGCAGCAGGCCGCGCTTTTGCATGATCAGCTCGCCCAGCACGGGCGGCAGGTTCAGCGTGTCCATGGCCGGAATGTGCTGGGCGATGAAGCGGATCACCACGGCGCAGCTGCCGCGCTGGTGCATGGCGCTGACGCGAAAACGCCCCACGCCGCGCAGCGGCACGCCCATGTTGAGCTCGCCCGTTTCGTCCAGCTCCTGCAGGCGCTCGGCCGGCACGATCTCGGCCAGCAGGCTGCGCGGCGCGTCGGGCGGCAGCAGCTGGTTGTTGATGGGCACGCATTCGCCGTTGATCTTGATCAGCGCCGGCGCGTTGACCGCCAGGTAGACGTCGGACGCCTGCTTCTCGCCCATCAGGCGCAAAATCCTCTCCATCGTGCCCATGTTTTCCCCCAAATTCGTGTACTGCCGCTGTTCTTGGATCGTCTGCACGCTCTTGTGACGTGAAACGGGCGTCCGCTGCCTGGTGGCCGGGGACGCCCTCGAGAGTATGCCTTGCTCCATCCCCTGAACAGGGGATGTTTTGGCGCCGCAACCACGCCTTCGGCGCGGTGCGGATGCGGATCAATCGCGCAGCAGGTCGTTCAGGCTCGTGGTGGAGCGTGTCTTGGCATCGACCTTCTTGACGATGATGGCGGCGTACATGCTGTAGCGGCCGTTGTCCTTGGGCAGGTTGCCCGACACCACCACCGAGCCGGCAGGCACGCGGCCATAGCTGGTCTCGCCGGTCGCACGGTCATAGATGGGGGTGGACTGGCCGATGTACACGCCCATGGAGATCACGGAGTTCTCTTCCACGATCACGCCTTCGACGATTTCGGAACGCGCGCCGATGAAGCAGTTGTCCTCGATGATGGTCGGGTTGGCCTGCAGCGGCTCCAGCACGCCGCCCAGGCCCACGCCGCCGGACAGGTGCACGTTCTTGCCGACCTGGGCGCAGGAGCCCACGGTGGCCCAGGTGTCAACCATGGTGCCTTCGTCCACATAGGCGCCGATGTTCACGTAGGAAGGCATCAGGATCGCGCCCTTGGCCACGAAGCTGCCGCGGCGGGCCACGGCCGGGGGCACCACGCGCACGCCGGTGGCGGCGATCTCGGCCTCGGTCATGCCGGCGAACTTGGTGGGGACCTTGTCGAAGAAGTTCAGGTCGCCGGACTGCATCAGCACGTTGTCCTTGAGGCGGAAGGACAGCAGCACGGCCTTCTTGATCCACTGGTGCACGGTCCACTGGCCCACGCCTTCGCGCGTGGCCACGCGCAGCTGGCCGTTGTTCAGGGCTTCGATCACGTGGTCCACGGCCTCGGTCACTTCCTTGGGGGCGGCAGCGGGGGAGAGGCTGGCACGGTTGTCCCAGGCGGTGTCGATGATGGATTGCAGCTGTTGCGTCATATGGCTTTGGTGATCAAAGGGTTTGTGAGGAAAGGGGAGCGCAGGGCTGTCTCAGCGCTGGCGCGATTCTATGAACTGTGCAATGCGCTGGGCGGCTTCCAGGCATTCTGCGGTCTCGGCCACCAGGGCCATGCGCACGCGCCCGGCGCCGGGGTTGCGGCCATTGGCTTCGCGCGCCAGGTAGCTGCCGGGCAGCACGGTCACGCCGGTGGCGGCATACAGCTCGCGTGCAAAGTCGGCGTCGTCCAGGCCCAGCGATTCGGGAATGCCGGCCCACAGGTAGAAGCTTGCGTCGGGCAGGCGCACATTCATCACGCGCGCCAGCACGGGCGTGACCTGGTTGAACTTTTCGCGGTACAGGCGGCGGTTTTCCTCGACATGGGCCTCGTCGCCCCAGGCCGCGATGCTGGCCGTCTGCACCACGGGGCTCATGGCACCGCCGTGGTAGGTGCGGTACAGCAAAAAGGCCTTGATCAGGGCCGCATCGCCCGCCACGAAACCGCTGCGCAGGCCGGGCACATTGCTGCGCTTGGACAGGCTGGTGAACATCAGCAGGTTTTTGTAGTCCGTGCGGCCCAGGCGCTGCGCGGCTTCCAGGCCGCCCAGGGGGGCGGTGCCGTCGAAATAGATCTCGCTGTAGCACTCGTCGCTGGCAATCACGAAGCCGTAGCGGTCGGACAGCGCAAACAGCTTTTCCCACTCGGCCAGCGGCATCACCGCGCCCGTGGGGTTGCCGGGCGAGCACACGAAGATCAGCTGGGTCTTTTCCCACACGTCGGCGGGCACGCTGTCCCAGTCCACTGCGAAGTTGCGCGCGGCGTCGCTGGGCGCGTAGTACGGCTGGGCGCCGGCCAGCAGGGTGGCGCCTTCGTAGATTTGATAGAACGGGTTGGGGCAGATCACGCGCGCGCCGTCCTGGCTGGCATCCACCACCACCTGGGTGAAGGCAAACAGTGCCTCGCGCGAGCCGTTGACTGGCAGCACCTGGGTGGCGGCGTCCAGGGCAATGCCATAGCGCTGGCGAGCCCACTGGGCGCAGGCCTCGCGCAGCGCGGGCTCGCCGGCCGTGGCGGGGTACTTGGCCAGGCCGCCGAGGTCGGCGCTCAGCGCCTGTTCGATGAACGCCGGCGTGGCATGGCGGGGCTCTCCGATGCCAAGGCTGATGGGGCGCACGCCCGCCGGTGGCTGGACCCCGGCGAACAGTTTGCGAAGACGCTCAAACGGGTAGGGCTGGAGTCGGGAGAGCAGGGGATTCATGGGCTCGCATTATGGATTGATGCGCTTTCGGCATGCCGTTGTCACAGGGGACTGCGGGTCTGCACGCTGGCTTTTTTGCATTCTGTTACCTATTCTGGCATGGTCTCGACTGGGGCCATGCCATCTCGTGTGGCGGGGCCTCGTGAACGGTGAATTCCAGATACCAATGACTAGAGAGGCAATCAGCTATGCAGGCAGGCGCTGGCATGGAAAAAGTGGGAAACAGGCATCGTAAGCATACATCCGGCCCCGGGGCCGGCTTCCTTGTATGCGCCGTGTGGGCATTGGCGGGGCCGCTTCTGGCGCTGGTGGCAGGCTCGGCGGACATGGGGCCCTGGGCTTGGGGAAGCTTGCTGCTGTGGGCCGGGCTGCTGCTGGGCGGCATGCACAGGCTCTGGTTGCGGGTGATCGGCGAGCGCGAATTGCTGCAGCAGGCCATGCAGGGCATCGCCCAGGGCGACCTGAGTCAGCGCGTGACCGTGGAGGCGGCCGCCTCGCAGGAGGGCGCCGGTGCCGTCCAGACGCCCAAGGCGCTGCTGGGAGGCATGGTCACCTCGCTGTCGGGCATGGTGGCCGATGTGCGCAGCAATGCGGCGCTGGTGGCGCAGGCCGGGCAGCAATTGGTGAACGAGCATCAGGCGCTCTCCGATCGCACCGAGCTGCAGGCCACCAACCTGGCCCAGACCGTGGTCAGCGTGGAGCAGTTGAGCAGCGCCGTGCAGCACAACGCCGATGTGGTGGGCGTGGTCCACCACCAGGCCAGCGCCGTGCGCGGCGCCGCCGATGAAGGCGTGGTGGCCATGGGCCGCGCCGTGGAGTCGGTGGAGACCATTGAGAACAGCGCCGGGCGCATGCGGGAGATCATCGGCGTGATCGACGGCATTGCTTTCCAGACCAATATCCTCGCGCTCAATGCCGCCGTGGAGGCCGCACGGGCTGGCGAGCAGGGCCGGGGCTTTGCCGTGGTGGCCAGCGAGGTGCGCTCCCTGGCCGGCCGCTCGGCGGAGGCGGCGCGCGAGATTCGCCACCTGATTGGCGATGCGCTGACCCAGGTGGAGCACAGCACCGAGTTGATCCGCACGGCCGGGCGTGGCATGGAGCGCGTGACCGAAGGCATCCGCCAGGTGGCCGAGCACATGGGCGAGCTCTCGCAATCGACCGGCAGCCAGAGCACGGGCCTGGCAGAGATCAGCCGCGCCGTGCACCAGATCGACGAGATCACCCAGCACAACGCGCAGATGGTGGGCCACGCGCTGGACCAGGCACGCGCGCTGCAGCAGCGCGCGCAGATGCTTTCAGGGGCGGTGTCGCGCTTTCGGCTGCAGCAGGGCACGGCGGAGGAAGCCGTGGCCCTGGTCGAGTCGGCCCTGGGCCTGGCGCGGCGCGGCGTGGCCACCGAGGCACTGCTGGCCGCCGTGAACGACCCCGGCCAGCCCTTCCATGACCGCGATATGTACGTTTTCGCGCTGGCCGCCGACGGCAGCTACCGCGCCTTCGGCGGCAACCCTGCGCGTGTGGGCGTGCGCGTGCAGGAGCTGCCAGGCGTGCGGGGTGAGCAGCTGCTGGCCGACATCATTGCCCAGGCCGAGCGCGGCCCAGGCTGGGTGGAGTACGACTTCAGAAACCCTGCCACGCAACAGGTACAGACCAAGATGTCCTTCGTCTGCAAGCATGGCGGGCTGTACTGGGGTTGCGGGGTCTACAAGAGCCTGGCGCTGGCTGCGTAGGCCTGCCACGGCCTGCGTGGGTGCCTATGGCGGTCTATGACCATCTATGGGCATCCATAGGCTTGTACTGGCGGGCGTAGGCGGGTCTCGCTGCCCGCCCACATCCACTCAATGCCCTTTGGGCGTCGAGGCGCCACCCGCACGCTGGGCGCGTGCGCGGGCCAGGATGGCTGCGATGGTGGCTTGCTTGCTTTCGGTCGCCAGCGGGGGCGCCGGGCAGGGCGTGGAAGGGCTGGCGTCGTCGGCCATTTGCTGCTCACCCAATGCAAGAGGCGTCTGCGCCCGGGCGGCACCCAGGCGCTCGCGCTCCTGTTCACGCTCTCGGCGCAGCACATAGCGCTGTCGCGCATGCTCGGCCTGCTGGGGGCTCCACGCAGACCAGCCTGTGGCGGGGCCGCTGGCATTGTGCAGCTCGATGCAATCCACGGGACAGACGGGGATGCACAGCTCGCAGCCCGTGCAGTGGGCTGCGATCACCGTATGCATGAACTTGTTGGCGCCCAGGATGGCATCCGTGGGGCAGGCCTTGATACACAGGGTGCAACCGATGCACCATGCCTCGTCGATCACGGCCACGGTGCGCGGGGCTTCCGTGCCGTGCTCGGCGCTCAGTGGGGCAGCGGGCCGGCCCGTGAGTGCAGCCAGCCTCTCCACTCCCGCAGCGCCCCCGGGGGGGCACTGGTTGATGCCGGCCTCGCCCGAGGCCACGGCCTGGGCATAGCTGGCGCAGTCGGGGTAGCCGCAACGCGTGCACTGCGTCTGCGGCAGCGCCGCGTCTATGCGTGCTGCCAGATCGTCGCGGGCAAGGATTGCGAAGGCGGACATGGCGTGCCGGGCTTGCTCGGTGCTCAGCCTGCCTGCACCTTGGCACCGCGCTTGCGCGGCTGCTCGGTGGCCGAGGGCGCGTCATCGCTCAGGCTGCTGGTGTGACCTGCCGCGCTGGCGGCTGTGGCGCTTTCGGGCTGGTGGGCACTGATGAACTCGCGCACCTGCGGGTAGACGATCTCTCTCCAGCGCCTGCCGCTGAAAATCCCGTAGTGTCCGGCGCCCGGCACTTCAAGGTGCTTGCGCTGCTCTGCCGCGATGCCCGTGCACAGATCGTGCGCTGCGCGCGTCTGGCCCGAGCCGGAGATGTCGTCCAGCTCGCCTTCGACGGTCAGCAGGGCGCTGCCCTTGATGTCCTGCGGGCGCACCAGCTCGGCCTGGCCTTCGGGCGAACGCACTTCCCAGGTGCCATGGACCAGCTTGTAGTCCTGGAACACCGTGGCGATGGTCTCGAGGTAGTAGTCGGCATCCATGTCGAGCACGGCGTTGTACTCGTCATAGAACTTGCGGTGATGCTCGGCGCTGGCGTCGTCACCCTTGATCAGGTCCTTGAAGTAGTCGTAGTGGCTCTTGGCGTGGCGGTCCGGATTCATGGCCACGAAGCCCGAGTACTGCAGGAAGCCCGGGTACACGCGGCGGCCTACGCCCGGATAGCCTTCGGGCACGCGGTAGATCACGTTGTTCTCGAACCACTCGAAGCTGCGGTTCTGCGCCAGGTTGTTCACCGAGGTCGGCGAGCGGCGCGCGTCGATCGGGCCGCCCATCATGGTCATGGACAGCGGGGGCGTCTCGCCACGGCTGGCCATCAGCGACACCGCTGCCAGCACCGGCACCGTGGGCTGGCACACGCTGACCACGTGGCACTGGCCGTATTTGCCCTGCAGGTAGCGGATGAACTCCTGCACATAGTTCACGTAGTCGTCGAGGTGGAACTCGCCATCGGCCAGGGGCACCAGGCGGGCGTTCTTCCAGTCGGTGATGTAGACCTTGTGGTCGCCCAGCATGCTTTGCACCGTATCGCGCAGCAGCGTGGCGTAGTGGCCCGACAGCGGCGCCACGATCAGCACCACGGGCTGGCTCAGCATGGTCTGCAGCGTATCGGTGTCGTCGGAGAAGCGCTTGAAGCGGCGCAGCTCGCAAAACGGCTTGTCCACTTCGACGCGCTCGCGGATGGTCACGTCAACGCCGCCCACATCCACACTGTGCAGGTTGAATTCGGGCTTCTCGTAATCCTTGCCAAGGCGGTAGAACAGATCGAACCCGGCGGCCATGCGCTGGGACATCGGACCTTGGCTCAGCAACGAGTGGGGGTTGCTGTAGAGCTTGGCTGCAGCTTGCGCGAAATCGGCAAAGGGCTCGACCATGGCGCGCTGGATTTCGTAGAGCTGATAGAGCATGGATACAAGGGGTTGTTTGGATATGTTGCAGTGCAATATATCAGCAGCAAGCTAAGAAAATTGGTAGTAAAACCCCTTTGATGCTGTCGCGTAAGTGATAGTTTTTACCGATAGGCCTGGGCGACCGGCCGCCTCAGCCCTGGCCATCCTGCAATGCAGTCCCCCGCGCTAGGCGGCAAGCGCCGCCTCGGCCGGTTTGGTGCGCGCAAGCCGCATCACCTCTGAAGGCGGCAATTGCTTGAGCTGGTGATTGCTCCACACCTGGCGCCAGCGGCGCGCCCCCGCCAGCCCGTTGCGCAACCCCAACATATGCCGTGCGATGGAGTACCAGTGCGTGCCATGCGTGCGCGCCTCGCGCTCCATATACGCCACCATCTGCTCCTCGATGGACTCGCGCGTGTGCTCCACGCTTGCATCGCCGTAGTACAGCGCATCCCACGAGGCCAGCCACCAGGGGTTGTGATAGGCCTCGCGGCCCACCATCACGCCATCGACCTGCTGCAGCAGGTCCTGCACCGTGGCATCGGCCTTGATGCCGCCGTTGATGGCAATGGTCAGTTCCGGAAAATCCTGCTTGAGCCGGGCCACGATCTCGTAGCGCAGCGGCGGGATCTCGCGGTTTTCCTTGGGTGACAGGCCCTTGAGCCAGGCATTGCGGGCATGCACGATGAACACGCGGCAGCCCGCATCCGCCACCGTGCCCACGAAATCGCGCACGAACTCGTAGCTCTCATCCTTGTCGATGCCAATGCGGTGCTTCACCGTGACGGGCACATCCACCACATCCACCATCGCCTTCACGCAATCGGCCACCAACGGCGCCTCGTTCATCAGGCAGGCGCCAAATGCGCCGCGCTGCACGCGCTCGCTGGGGCAGCCGCAATTGAGGTTGATCTCGTCATATCCCCATTGCGCCCCCAGCCGCGCGGCCTGCGCCAGATCGGAAGGCTCGCTGCCGCCGAGTTGCAGCGCCACCGGGTGTTCCTCGGCCTCGAAACGCAGATGCCGCGGCACATCCCCGTGCAGCAGAGCGCCCGTCGTCACCATCTCTGTGTAGAGCAAGGTGTGACGGCTCAGCAGGCGGTGCAGGTAGCGGCAGTGTTTGTCGGTCCAGTCCATCATGGGCGCCACGGACATGCGCCACATGCTGGCAGGTGCTTGATTTTCTACGTTCGTCATTGATCTGATTGGGTTTTTTGCTCTGGCGTCGTTGCCTGATTCTTCGCCATTCAACCCCGTTTTCCTGTTTGTTCAACTCTGAGCACTCAATGGGAATCATCACCGCACACAAGCGAGCAGGCGGCTCGCTGGCTGACACCGTACAGGTCCTGCCAATGGGAGCAGTACCTTCATCCACAGCGAGAGTCCGGCCATCATCGGAAGGTTTTGGCGGACGAGTGGCTGCGTAGGCGCGTGTATGAAAATTGAGCAGGAGCGCGCATCGGGCAGATGCAGCACAAGAGAGTTTCAGGGGGGGAGCTACTGCGGGATTATGTCAGCGCAGCCGAGAACGTGGGCTGCTGCCGGTCTCTTAGAGTGGCTAACACCACCGATCCACGAAGCGCGCACAGATGATCGCCGCTGCCAGTTTCAGCAGCGCTTCGTGGATATCCAGCCGTCGTTCAAAGCGGATTCGCAGCTTGCCAAAGCCTGCAAACCAGCTGTGCGTCCTCTCCACCACCCACCGGTGTTTGCCCAGCCTCTCGCTGCTCTCAATGCCTCGTCTGGCAATCCGGCCAATGATGCCCCGCTGCCTCAGGTGGGCTCGGCATCGCTTGAAGTCGTAGCCTTTGTCGGCGTGCAGCTTTGCCGGTCTTCTACGGGGACGTCCTGGCAGGCCAGCAATCGCAGGAATCGCGTCCACGCACCTCTCGAACATCTTGGAGTCGTGCCGGTTCGCGCCGCTGACCAAGATCACCAGCGGGATGCCTCTGGCATCTACGACGATGTGCCGCTTGGAGCCGAGCTTGCCTCTGTCCGTGGGGTTTGGGCCCGTTTCCTGGCCCCCCGGGGGCTTGGTACCGAGGAGCCATCAATGCTGGCCCGGCTCCAATCGATTTGGTCATGTTCACGCAAGCGAGTCAGCATGGCTTGGTGCAGCTGCTCCCAGACACCAGCGGCATTCCAGTCGCGCAGACGCCGCCAGCAAGTCATGCCGCTGCCGTAGCCCAGGGATTGGGGAAGGTCTTCCCATGGAATGCCTGTTTGCAGCACGAACAAGATGCCGTTGAGGGCAGCTTCATCGCTGACTGCGAGTTTGCGCGCACCGCCTTTGGCAGAAGGCACGAAGGCTGGGATCAGGGGTTGTAGCTGTCGCCACAGTTCTTTGCTAACGGGTCGTCTTGCCATGAGGGCAGCGAGCATAACTGCTCTGCGGGGGCCTGTGACGAAGTGGTGTTAGCCACTCTTAGACACAGACCTAAGCTTCTCGAGCTTCTTCAAACTTTATCGGACTGATGTACTCAAGCGTCGAGTGCCGACGCGTCGGGTTGTAGAACCGCTCGATGTAATCGAACACATCTGACCTCGCTTGCTTGCGCGAGCGGTAGACCTTGCGAGTCGTGCGCTCCGTCTTCAGGCTACTGAAGAAGCTCTCCATTGCCGAGTTGTCCCAGACTTCGCCAGCACGGCTCATGCTGCACACGATGCCTTGCTCAGTCAGCACACGCTGGAAGTGTTCGCTGGTGTATTGGGCGTATTCAACCGGTTGACGCAACACCGGGTTGTTGAACGGATTTTAGGTAGTCATTCAGCATCTCAGCCGGTGTCTTCCAGCCCGGCGTTTTACGCGGCCTGTTGTTCATGGTCCGGGCTGCAGCTTGAATCTCTTGCCCGCTCCAGCGAGACAGGTCGGTGCCTTTGGGGAAGTATTGGCGTAGCAGGCCGTTTGTGTTTTCGTGCGTGCCGCGCTGCCATGGGCTGTGCGGATCGGCAAAGAAGACGCGCACCCCGGACTCGATGGTGAACCGCGCGTGTGACCTGCCCCCTTTAGACGTGCCAATGTTCACTTAGCGAGTCCAAGATTGTGGAAACTACTTGATCTCCGGTGATTGCCTTGCATCGCCAGCGCGCTGGCGATGCAAGGCAGCGAAGCTGGCCGGCGAGATGCGCCCCAGTGAACTGTGGGGCCGCACCTCGTTGTATTCCCGCCTCCAGCGTGTTATCTCCTGACGGGCCTGCGCCAGCGTCTCGAACCATTGCTCGTTCAAGCACTCGTCCCTGAACTTGCCGTTGAAGCTTTAGATGTAGGCGTTCTGGGTGGGGCATCCGGCATCGTTGAGCAGGTGCCGAACGCCGCGTGCCGCTGTCCACGCCATGAAGGCCCGGCTGCTGAACTCAGGCCCCTGATCGGTGCGGATGGCCAGCGGGTAGCCGCGGAACTGCGCTGCCTGGTCCAGCAAGCGCACGACGTACTCGCCATCCATGCCGTGGTCCACCGCGATGTCCACGCACTCGCGGCTGAAGTCATCGACCACCGTCAGGCACTTGATGCGCCGGCCGTTGGCCAGTGCGTCCATCACGAAGTCTGCGCTCCAGGTGTCATTGACGTGCTGGCTGGCAGCCAGGGGCTGGCGCTCGCCAGTGGGGCGTTTGACCTTGCGGCGCTTGCGCACCGACAGGTTGGCCAGCTTGTACAGGCGCCACACGCGTTTGTGGTTCACCTGGTGGCCTTCAAGGCTCAACAGGTCGTGGATGCGCCGGTAGCCAAAGCGCCGGCGCTCGTGCGCCAACTCGACGATGCGCGTGCTTAGGCTGGCCGTGGACTGGTTCATGCTGGGCGGCTCCCGGTAGCTGGTTCTGGACAACCCCGCATAGCGACAGGCGCGGCGCTCGCTGATGGACAGTCCCTGAACCATCCTGGCAGCGACCTCGCGCCTGGCCTGCGGGGTCAGCGCTTTACCCCGAAGCCCACCTTCAGCGCTTCGATGTGCAGGTGGGCCTCGGCCAGCAGCTTCTTGAGCCAGGCGTTCTCGCTCTCGATCTCGCGTAGCCGCGTGGCCTCGCCGGCCTGCATGCCGCCCAACTTGGCGTGCCACTTGTAGAAGGTCGCATCGCTGAAACCTCCCAGGCGACACAGTTCCTTGACGGGCATGCCATCCTCGGCCTGCTTGAGAAAACCGATGATCTGTTCGTCGGTGAATCTGCTCTTCTTCATGTCCGCTCTTCCTCTGAAAACGGACTCTACTAACCTTCGACTGGTATGCCCTATGGGGAGCAGCTCACGATGTCAAACGGGTCAGGCGATTATGCAGATCTTCCTTAGCACCAGGGGTGCGGACGCATGTTTCGCAATCAGCGACACCAATTCAATCCACGGCACCACCAGAGTCATCTCGTCGAGGAGCTCGCGCGTCCGTTTGGCTCCTGCGCTCGTATATGCCCTCACTCATGCTCATTTTTCATGCGTCAATGCTTCAGCATCAAGCGGGCAGAGCCAAGGTTGTGAAGACCTTCCCCAGGCGCGGCAGGCAGTTCGGTAAAATCGCAATAAATAAAAATTGTTATATTGCATCAATTTCTCTAAATTTATTTTAAAATATTACTCAATAGATATTAATTCAAGTCAAATCTCACTATAAATAATTTTAAAACAGAACTGTGCTTTATTCTATACAAACACTACGAGCTATAGCTGCTTGGATTGTCGTTGCTCACCACTACGTGCAGGCCCACGGTTTTAGTCAAAAAACTCCATATTTCGCATTTCTTTCAAACTATGGTGCTATTGGTGTAGATATTTTCTTCATTATAAGTGGTTTTGTTGTATACAATTCTGCCCGAAAAAATACTGCATCGCCATTGAATTTCGCAATTCACAGGGCTGCTCGAATAATTCCCATTTATTGGCTTTGTACATTTATTACTGCTTTGCTTTTTATTTTTTTGCCAAAATTCATACCATCTATTGAAGTGGACTCATTATTTTTCATTAGAAGTCTTTTATTTATTCCATCACCACACCCATCAGGATTTGGAATATACCCCTTGGTCACGGTTGGTTGGACTCTAAATTTTGAAGTGATATTTTATCTTATATTATTTTTTGCCTTATTTTTTGGTAAAAATAGATTAATTTTCACAGTATTTATTGGAATATTTATACTAAATTCAATTTTAGCAAAATATATCTCTGTATTTCAGTATTATTCCTCAAGTATAATATATGAATTTTGCATGGGAATTTTAATAGCTGCTTTCTACGAAAAAAAAGAATACAAAAACGCAAACCTAGTCACATCGATAATACTGCTTTATATCGGTATTTACTTGCTATATAGGGCGGGAGGTGTTTCTCATGATCCCATAAAAAATGGAATACCCTGCTCACTTATATTTATATCAGCAATAAGTCAGGAAAGATATTTCAGTAATTTTAAATACTCTAATCATCTGGGTAACTGGTCATACTCAACCTATCTATTTCACCCGCTTATAATTCCCATCTGCATAAAATTTACCAACAAATTTTCCTTTGATGAGAAAATAACAATAATCTTAATTATTGTCTTAATTCTGGTGGTTTCATATCTTAGTTTTAGATACATTGAAAAGCCAATTTCCGAAAATATAAAAGCCAAATTCCACCATTGACTAAAAATGAGCTATTAATTTCAAACGCAGACGCTTGATAAGAGTGGCCAACATCATTTCGTCATAGACCCCGCAAAGCGGTTATGCTCGCCGCTCTCATGGCACGACGACCCGTAAGCAAAGAACTGTGGCGACAGCTACAACCTCTCATCCCATGGGCTGCTGTCGGTTTCAAAGACACTTGGTTAAGAGTGGCTAACACCACTTCGTCACAGGCCCCCGCAGAGCAGTTATGCTCGCTGCCCTCATGGCAAGACGACCCGTTAGCAAAGAACTGTGGCGACAGCTACAACCCCTGATCCCAGCCTTCGTGCCTTCTGCCAAAGGCGGTGCGCGCAAACTCGCAGTCAGCGATGAAGCTGCCCTCAACGGCATCTTGTTCGTGCTGCAAACAGGCATTCCATGGGAAGACCTTCCCCAATCCCTGGGCTACGGCAGCGGCATGACTTGCTGGCGGCGTCTGCGCGACTGGAATGCCGCTGGTGTCTGGGAGCAGCTGCACCAAGCCATGCTGACTCGCTTGCGTGAACATGACCAAATCGATTGGAGCCGGGCCAGCATTGATGGCTCCTCGGTACCAAGCCCCCGGGGGGCCAGGAAACGGGCCCAAACCCCACGGACAGAGGCAAGCTCGGCTCCAAGCGGCACATCGTCGTAGATGCCAGAGGCATCCCGCTGGTGATCTTGGTCAGCGGCGCGAACCGGCACGACTCCAAGATGTTCGAGAGGTGCGTGGACGCGATTCCTGCGATTGCTGGCCTGCCAGGACGTCCCCGTAGAAGACCGGCAAAGCTGCACGCCGACAAAGGCTACGACTTCAAGCGATGCCGAGCCCACCTGAGGCAGCGGGGCATCATTGGCCGGATTGCCAGACGAGGCATTGAGAGCAGCGAGAGGCTGGGCAAACACCGGTGGGTGGTGGAGAGGACGCACAGCTGGTTTGCAGGCTTTGGCAAGCTGCGAATCCGCTTTGAACGACGGCTGGATATCCACGAAGCGCTGCTGAAACTGGCAGCGGCGATCATCTGTGCGCGCTTCGTGGATCGGTGGTGTTAGCCACTCTTAGCATCCGTCAACACTCAGTACAACCCGGTGTTCGGCGTCATGAACCTGGCGCGCGACCTGCAGGGCGCCATGCTGCAGCTGTCCACCACGCCGCTGGCTGGCAAGCAGGCCGAGGTGTTCCGCAACATCCGGCGCAACACCCGCTCCATCTACAAGGATCTGCGCCGCGAGCGCAGGGAGGAGAGCGCCGGCACAAGCGAATGGGCCAAGTTGTGGGAGCAGCTGCAGCTGGACGGCGGCACCACGGGCTACCGTGACCTGCACGCCGATCCCAAGGACCGCGCCAAGGCACTGCACAGGGCGCTGGACCAGGTGGGCGAGGGCAAGGTGGTTGGCAACGGCCGCGCGCTGCTGGCCTGGCTGCCGGGCTTCCATGAGACCCTGGAAGCCACAACGCGCCTGGGCGTCTACAAGGCTGCGCTGGACCAGGGCATCAGCCGCCAAGAGGCCTCTAGCATCGCCAAGAACATCACGGTGAACTTCAACCGCAAGGGACGGAACATGCCCGTGGCCGGCACGCACTTCGCTTTCCTGAACGCGGCGATACAGGGCAACAAGCGCATGCTGGAGACGCTGGCTGGGCCGGCCGGGCGCAAGGTCATGATGGGAGGGGCCCTTGGCATGGTGTCGGCCATGGCGGGCTACCTGATGATGGCCGAGGCGAAGGGGCGGGTGGAGCGAGGGGAGGATGCCGATGCGGTGCTGCTGGATGTACCGCTAGCCCAACTGCGCGGATCTGCTGGCTTGGTGGACGAGCAAATCTCCGATTGGTGAAGATGCGCCGGAGGATCCAGGCGAGCGAACCGCCGAACAAGCGCGAGCTGTTGAAGGAGGTCAATGCGGAGATTGAGGCTTCTATGCATAGGCTGAACCAAGCCACGGAGGTGCTGGGCCAGGCACGTCGCTGACTCCAGCTCGCAGCACCGAGTCCAGCCCAAACAAAGCCTCCTCGGTACTCAGAAGGGTTCCGAGTAGGTTTTTGGCGCTTCCATATTGAGGAAACTATTGGGCGGACGCGCAATGCATGAGTCAGGTGGTCAAAATGGGTGCCACCATAGCTTTCGGAGCAGGTCGAGCCAAGGGCGAGAGATTGCTGCTTGCCACAAAGGCCGCTCTCGGAGTTGAGGTGACCCAAGAAATGAGGCAGGAGCATGACTGAAATTGCAGACTTCGCGATTTGGGCGAAGGTACGGCCCGCCGACAAGCGAGAGTTCCGCAAGTGGATGGCAGGCCAAACCGGTTGGCGAGAAATTGACGTCTACAGCCGGCTTGGCAGTGCAGTCGAGGAGGGGCGTCATATTGAGCTGCTCAAGCATCTTGGCTGGGAAGATGCTCAAACGGAACTTGGGCAACTACCGGCATTCGTGGAGGCTGGAAGCGCTCGCCTGACCGTCACTAGCTTTCTCCCAATGGACAGCGCTCCCTACTGCACGATTCATTCACTGTACGTCTGGCGTCTTGGATGCCCGGTCTGTAGCAATAACTTCATTCGGTGAAGCGCTTGGAACGGTCGACCGCCGGTACACCTGTAAAGCCTGGGTCAGCTGTCGGGTGCAGCAAAATTGCTACATGGTGGCTGAGTGATAATGCTAAGTTGTTGCTGTATAAGAGATTTTTATGAAAATGTATCCAGTCATCATGGGCGCCACGGACATGCGCAACATGCTGGCTGACCTCCAGGCCTCCAAGCTCACGGTCCAGTTCGGAAGGGTCACTCTCCAAAGAAAAAGCCCCTGGCGCGCACGCACCCCGGGGGCTTGAGGCGCCGCCTAGACTTGGCGCGCACCTCCTTGCTTGGTGTATCGGCTGCACGCCGCCTAACTTTTGGCTTTTTCGATCAGGAATTGCCTGCGGTTCTTGCCGTTGATCCAGTTCGGCGGCTCGCCGCAGCCGATCCGGGGAGCACCCGTCTCGGGGGGAGGGCGCGGAATCTGGGCGTGGCCACGAAGCTCTTCGCCTTGGAGCCGCTGGCAGGGAACACGTTCTGCTCGGTCAACTGGCGTTCCTGAACCTGGGCGCGAACCTCTTTCAGCGCACCGGCTTTTTCTGTTTCCATCATTTCCGCGATGCGTGCATCCGGCTCGGCCTTCCAAGCGAGTGGCATCACTGACGCAAAAATCATCCATTGCACGAGGCTGGTTGTTGTAACTGTGTGTAAGTGAATGAGGGGATTCAAATGGATTTGATCTTCAATTGCGTGATGCTAGTAAAGAATTACTATCTTCACCAATGCCTTTCGATGTCATATTCTTGAGACTCATCGATCGACGCATCGAATAATGAAATTGGAGGCATGCCAAATGAATGCTGAAGATAAACAAGAATCATTTGCACAGCAATCGCGGTTGCAGGCATTGTTGATTGACCCGGAGGTGGAGGACTTTGCAGGGTTAAACCTGTTGCTTGGTCAGGCTGGATATGATCTGCGGATGGCAGCAAGCCCGCCAGAAGCATTGGCGGAGTTTTCTGGTGGACGAATTGACTTGTTGATATGCAATACGCATGTACTTGACAAGGATGGCGGACAGTGGTTGGAGAGCATTGTTGGACAGTTCCCTGACCTGTTTGTGATTTTTCTTTCGGAATACGGCAGAACTGTGATTCCGAAAGGCGTTGGTCGTTTGATGGGTTTGTACCGTCACATAGTAAAACCTTGGAATAGTGAGCAATTTTTGGATGCCATTGATCAATTAAACGATCAGAAAATCACACGCCATGAGAATATTCGTCTGGATCAAAAAAATAAAGCGCTGACGAAGGAGCTGGCAGAATTAAATGCAACTGTTGAGCTTGCTGCCCATGTGCACGACGACGAATTGTTGGAGGCGCATAGGAAGCTTAAAAAGAATTTCGTCGCAGCTATCCGGATGTTTTCCAATCTTCTTGAGTGGCGGGGTGGGCTGCTTGCAGGGCATTCTAGACGCGTTGCGGACCTGACCCGTCGAACTGCAAATATCATGCAGCTAAGCGAAGAAGATCAGCAGAATTCTTTTGTTGCTGCGCTCATTCATGATATTGCCCATATTACTCTTGCCGATGGGATGTTGAACAAGCCCGTCCCGAGCTTGAGTCATGAAGAGCTGGAAAAATATAGGAATCACAGCAGCTTGGGAGAGCAGTTGCTTCTGCCGATAGACGATGCGCACCCGGTCGCTACTCTCGTCAGGTCCCACCATGAGCGATTTGACGGGGCAGGTTTCCCTGATGGCCTGAAAGGGAAGGATATTCCAATAGGAGCTCGGATAATAGCGGTTGCTGATTTTTACGATGACCTGATGATAGGACATTTAAGCAGCAAGCCACTAAATTGTGCAGAGGCAAGAACCCTCATTTCGCATGGTAGAGGAACACAATTTGACCCAGAGGTTGTCGATGCTTTCTTGCAGATTTTGATACAGGCAATCCCCGTTGCCGACCCAGCCCCCCTTTATGTTCCCTGTTCGGAGCTCCGGCCAGGAATGGTTTTGGCTCAAGACTTCGTATCGAGGGAAGGTTTGGTATTGCTTACGGCAGGTCGAGTTTTGACGACGGACTTGATACGCAGAATGCAATTGCGTGTTGATCTTGGCCGGAAGTTGCCGATTCGTGCCATGGCCTCGGCTGTTTGATGATTTTCGAGATTTTGTAATTTATTTGGTATGGATTTGATCAAGTTGTTAATGGTTTTTGTTCTCTGGTCGTCTTGAAGAATTTCAGCAGAATTTCACCGTTGGATGTAATCGCTTGTTTTTCCGATATGTCAGCTATATGTGAAGGTGGCACTTCTGTGGAATATAGCTTGCTGTTGCTTATTCTGTATAAAATTCTCTTGTCTCCGACTATGAATTCATCTCCTTCAATCAGTCCTATATACCGGCCATTTTTGGTATAGGCTTTCCACCATCCGCCTTCTATCATTTTATGCCTCGCGATATTATGGTTTATTGTTGACGCCCAACACGTCAATGCTCAAGGATGAAATACTAATCTGAGAGTCGTTCGATTTTGCAATCGATGCAAAATTTGACAAAGTAATTGATTTTGATAATCCATTATCAGATTCTCATCGAACGAGAGTGACATTCACATACGTGGGCGGTTTGGTGGGTAACTTTTGATCAAAGTATTCACAAGCCCTGTGTGCTCCGCATCGGGAGCCATTTCTTCTTCACACGCTGCATGCGTTCAAAAAAAGAGGACCCTGGTTCCCCGGGGTCAAGCCATGGCTGCTGGCGGCAGGAGTCCTGTGTGATTTACCTGCCCACGCCCTTGCCCAGCGACAGTATTTCGCTCGCATGCACGATGGCCTGGGCAATCTCCTCCACCGAGCTTCGCCGGCTCATGGCCTGGGCGCGGATCATTTCGTAGGCCTGGTCTTCGTTGATCTGGTGGGTTTGCATGAGGATGGCCTTGGCTTCGGCCACGCGGCGCTGGCCCAGCAGCTTGGCCTGGAGCTTGGCGATGCGCTGCTGCTGCTGGCGTGATTCCTTGTGGTTTCTGCGCGCCAGCACCAATGTGGACAGCAGGCCGAAGGAGCGGATGGGCGAGGGCAGGATGGCCTGCACCTGCAGTTCCAGCACGGCGGAGACGATGGTGGGGTTCTCGTAGTTGACCACGGCGATGGCGGTGGGCGGGCTCTCCCCCTCGCCCTGGGTCCAGGCGTAGTTCAACTGCAGGTGATCGGGGCGCACGGCCAGGAAGACCACGTCCGTACCCTCGGGCAGGCTGGGCTGGGGCGGCCAGATGGCCTGGACCTGGCAGCCTATGCGCTGCAGCTGCTGGGCCAGCAGGCGGCCGTCCGCGTCGTCGGGGTGGACGACGGCAATGCGCAGCTGGCGCAGTTCCTTCAGTTGGGGCGAGGTGGCACGCAGCAGCGGTTTTCTTTCCAGCAGCGGCCGGCCTGTGGCAGCGCTGCCTGCGTCCTTGTTCGGGGCGGCATCCACGCTCAGTTCTCCAGGGCACCGAGGCTGGCGGTCCAGTCGCCCAGGGAGTGGGTGACCAGGTAGGGGTCGGGCGAGACGGCCCGGGTGGCCTGGCGCACGATGGTGAAGCCGCCCTGTGCGTTGGCGCGGCCCACGCGCGGGTGCAGCCAGGTGTGGTGGTTGTCGGGGTCCAGCCTGATGCGGCCCTGGGGCGCGTCGAATTCGCTGCCCAGCAGATGGGGCAGCAGCTCGCCTATGCGGTCACTGCCGGCCTGGCGGAAGGCGTTGGCGAACAGGTGCATCTGAAAGTAGGCGGCCTCCCAGCACAGGTTGGGCCGGCAGTCGTCGCCCAGGCGCTGGCGCAGCCGGGCCAGGCAGCGCGCGTTGGCGGGCGAATCGATGGACTGGAAGTAGGGCGCGGCCGTGAAGTGGCCGGCCGCCACATCGGCGCCCATCTGGGCGATCTCGGCCTCGGAGGTGGTGAGGCTGGCAATCGGCATGGTCTGCGGGTTGAAGCCCGCATCGGCATAGGCGCGGTAGAGGCTGGCCGTGGAGTCGCCGACCACGGTGGAGAAGATGAAGTCCGGCTGCCTGGCGCGGATGTCCTGCATGATGGCCGCGTAGTCGCGCTCGGTGGCGTCCAGAGGCAGGTAGTGTTCACCGAGCTTGTCGCTGCCCGGGTGCTGCATGACCAGCTCGCCCATGATGCGGTTGGACTCGTAGGGGTAGATGTAGTCCGAGCCGATGAGGTAGACCCGCGCGCCGAAGCTGCTGGTCATGTAGTCGGCCAGTTGCACGCTGTTCTGGTTGGGCGCGGCGCCCGTGTAGATGACATTGCCCGAAAACTCGAAGCCTTCGTAGAGCGTGGGATAGAACAGCAGCTTGTTCCATTTCTCGACGATGGGGATGACCGCCTTGCGGCTGCTGGACATGTAGCAGCCGAAGATGACGTTGATGCCGTCGCGCACGATGAGTTGCTCGGCCAGGGCCGCATAGCGGGCCGGCGTGGAGGCCGGGTCGTAGCGCACGGCGACCAGTTCACGCCCCAGCAGACCGCCCGTCTCGTTGATTTCGTCGATGGCCAGTTGCGCGCCCTGCAGCTGGGACTGGCCGATGGTCGATGTGGTGCCGGTGGCCGAGTAAAGAATGCCGACTCTGACGGGGTCGTTCATGGGTTCCTTCTGTGCCAGGTGCTGGCGTGCGTTCTTTGCAGGCTTCAGGTTAATCGAGATTTCCGTGGCGCTTGCCGTGGTCAGCGGCCGGCTGCGAGCCTTGCGCCCATCTGGGACAGCCGCCTTGGCAGATGCCGTGCGTCGTCGGCAATGCCGTAGTTGCGCCCGCCAAAGATATGGCGCACATAGCCGTCTGCCTGGCTGTCCACGGCCAGGCAACTGATGCGTATGCCTGCGGCGCGGGCCTGCTGCACGGCATGGCGCGCGTCTTCGATCAGGTAGCGATCGTCATGCACGTCGATGTCGGCGGGTGCTCCATCGGTGATCACCAGCAGATGGCGCTGGCCAGCAGGCTCGGCTGCCAGCAGGCTGCTGGCGTGGCGCAGGGCGGCGCCCAGGCGGGTGGAATGGCGCCCCTGCAGTGCCTGCAACCGGGCGGCCGCTGCTGCGGCAAAGGGTTGGCCGAAGTCCAGCAGGCGCAGGTAGCGGACTTCGGCGCGCGTGTTGGACGAAAAGGCGTGGATGGCCAGGCGGTCCACGCCGGTCCCGTGGCCTGCGCGCGATTCGGCCAGCATGAGCGCCGCCTGTTTCTCCAGCTCCAGCAGGCTGGCGCAGTGGGGGGCGGGCGTGTTGACCGATTCGGAAGCGTCCATCAGCACCAGCAGGCTGGTGGGGCGCGGACCTTTGCCGGCACGCATGAAAAGGCGGGGCTCAGGGCGCAGGTTCAGGCGGCGGTCCACCTGGACCTCGATGGCGGCATTGAAGTCCAGGTCATCGCCTTCCCACTGGCGGCGCAGGCGCTGGCGCCGGTCCAGCTGGCGTGCCGGCGGCAGCGGCAGGTGCGGCAGTGTCTGTCTGCCGGCCTGGGAGCTTTTCCCGGCCAAAGCCTCGGCCTGCCATGCGGGCAGGGTGTCGATGACGGTGCACCAGTCCGTCTTCAGGCGCTCCGACCTGCGGTCCCATTCGGGATAGCTGTGGCGCGACAGTTCCAGCCCTGGGTTCAGCTCCAGCGACTGGCCTTCCTGGGCATCGGACTGCTGTCCTGCGCCGGCCGATGGAGGCGGAGCCGCGCGCGCAGCGGACTGCTGCAGCGCGAGTGTGTCTTCCTCGCCCTGGGGCGACTCCGGATGCTGCCAGAGATAGCTGTTGTCATCACGGTAGATGCTGGGCACGGCATGGTGCTGCGGGTCCATGCGCACGCGCATCTGTCCCAGGTCGTTGGCCAGGATGGAGGCAATGGCCCGGAATGCGGCGTAGTCCTCCAGCCCGTGCCGCGTGGCGGTGTTCTCGAACAGGTCACGGGCCTTGTGGATCCAGTGGTTGCCGTCCATGCGCTCTGGCCACAGCAGCATGCGGTCCAGCCGGGCCATGAAGGCGGCAAAGCCCAGGTCGGATGGGTCGGGCTCGGGGGCGATGCAGGCCTCGAACCAGCGGCGCACGCCGGGGTGCTGCAGGCACAGCAGCCGCTCCACGCGCGCATCTTCCAGTGCGCCCACCACGGCTTGGCCCATGGGCTTGAGGGCGCTGCTGTCCTGGCGGGCGGGCGAAAAGCGCAGATGGGCTGCGGCATGGGCCGTCGTGGCTGCGTGCAGGTGTGCCTGCATGGGCAAGTTGGCGGGAACCAGCAGCCGGGCAGGCTGGCTGATCAGCACGGCGCGCGGCGGCAGGGCGTGGGCCTGGCCCGGCGCCGGGGCACTGGCCGGCGCCCTGGCCAGCGCCTGCACGGCGACAGGCTGGCGCGCCAAGCCGCTGGCCAGCAGGCCCAGCGTGTGCAGCAGGCGGGACTCTTCGGGCAAGGCAACGGAGACGATGGCCATGGCGTGCGGCCCTCAGGCGCCGAACTCGGCTTCGACCAGCTGGCGCAGCGCGGCGGCAGTGTCGGGGTCGTCGGTCAGGGCGCTGGTGATGGTCATGTCGCAGCTGTCGTGCACCGAGACGCCGTCGCGCATCAGCAGGCCTGCGTAGATCAGCATGCGGGTGGAGGCGCCTTCGTCCAGGCCCCGGTGGCGCAGTTCGCGCGTGCTGCGCGCCAGGCTGACCAGGCTGCGAGCGGTGGCCGGGGAAATGCCGGTCTCGTGGGCCACGATGTCCGCCTCGATCTCGGGCGCCGGGTAGTCGAAGTCCAGCGCCGCGAAGCGCTGGCGGGTCGATGGCTTCATGTCCTTGGCGCTGCTCTGGTAGCCGGGGTTGTAGGAAACCACCAGTTGGAAGTCGGGGTGCGCGTGGACCACCTCGCCCTTCTTGTCCAGCGGCAGGGCGCGGCGCGCGTCGGTCAGCGGGTGGATGACGACGGTGGTGTCCTGGCGGGCCTCCACCACTTCGTCCAGGTAGCAGATGCCGCCGTGGCGCACGGCCAGGGTCAGCGGGCCGTCGTGCCAGGCCGTGCCGTCGGCATCCAGCAGGTAGCGGCCCACCAGGTCGGAGGCCGTCATGTCCTCGTTGCAGGCCAGCGTGACCAGGGGGCGCTTGAGCGCCCACGCCATGTACTCCACAAAGCGCGTCTTGCCGCAGCCCGTGGGGCCCTTGAGGATGAGCGGCATGCGGTGCTGGTAGGCCTGGCGGTACAGCTGTACCTCGCGGCCCGAGGGGCGGTAGAAGGGTTCTTCCTCGATGCGGTAGGCCGCCAGCGGGTCGGCGGCCTGGTTGGCAGGAGCGTGCAGCGGGCCTGTGATTGTTGTCGTGCTCATCTTCACTCTTCACCTTTGCGTGTTCATGGGCGGGACTGCCCCCAGGCCTGCAGGCTCGGTGGCAGGACGCTATCAGCGGTGCTTGGGCGCCTCGTGCGGAATGCCTTCGATGGGGCATTCGGGCGTGCCTACGGTGGTGCGTGTGAAGGACTCCACCATCTCGCGCGTGCCCTCGGGATCGTTGACCCACTGGCTGTAGAAGTTGTAGGGGCAGGCGGCCACGCCCTTGTCCCCGTCGCCGGAGTTGATGGTGCCGGTGTAGCCGCGGTGCACCAGCTTGAACAGATGGTTCTGCGACTGGCCGTTCTTGCGCGCATCGCGGATCAGGTGCTTGGACAACTCGGCGTACTGGATGCCCATTTCCTCCTCGCCGGTCTCGCCCAGGGTGCGGCCGTCGAAGCCGATGATGGCCGAGTGCCCGAAGTACGAGTACACGCCGTCGAAGCCCGCCGCATTGGCCACGGCCACGTAGCAGTTGTTCATGAAGGCCATGGCCTTGGAGACCATGATCTGCTGCTCCTTGGCCGGGTACATGTAGCCCTGGCAGCGCACGACGAGCTCGGCGCCGCGCATGGCGCAGTCGCGCCAGATCTCGGGGTAGTTGCCGTCGTCGCAGATGATGAGGCTGATCTTCAGGCCCTTGGGGCCTTCGCTCACATAGGTGCAGTCGCCAGGGTACCAGCCCTCGATGGGCACCCAGGGCATGATCTTGCGGTACTTCTGCACGATCTCGCCTTGGTTGTTCATGAGGATGAGGGTGTTGTAGGGCGCCTTGTTGGGGTGCTCCTCATGGCGCTCGCCCGTCAGCGAGAACACGCCCCAGACGTTGGCCCTGCGGCAGGCGTCGGCGAAGATTTCGGTCTCTTCGCCTGGGATGGCGCTGGCCGTGTCGTACATCTCCTTGGCGTCGTACATGATGCCGTGCGTGGAGTACTCGGGAAAGATCACCAGGTCCATGCCCGGCAGGCCGCGCTTCATGCCTACCAGCATGTCCGCGATCTTGCGGCAGTTGTCCAGCACCTCGGCCTTGGTGTGCAGGCGCGGCATCTTGTAGTTGACCACCGCCACGCCGACGCAATCGTTGCTGCTGGAAATATCTCCGTGTCTCATGCTGCTGCTCCTGAAGGGGTTGAGGGGGCGGCGTGCGGCATCGCTGCCCCCTCGATTCCCGGCCCACAAAAAAAGGCCCGAACCGCTCCGGGTCAGGGAGCGGTTCGGGCCTTGTTGCCCGACATCGGCGCTGGCAGCTTTGGCAGCGGATGTCGTCTTGTCGGTGATGCGGGAATGAATCGGGGCGATGCCTTATCGCCGTGCATGCATTGTTGCCATGCACCCGCCCCGTGCATATACGTCATATGCCGGTTGTGGCGGGCGCGATGCCGTGGTATTTCCCGCGCGCGCTCTGCGCCCTGGTCCCTCAGAAGGACCCGAACATGGTGCCGAGCGTGATTACCAGCACCAGGGACAGCAGTGGCGCGCCAATGGTCATGATGGCGATGTTGCCGTACGACTGGCGGTGCGTGAGGCCGCAGATGGACAGCAGCGTGATGATGGCGCCGCTGTGCGGCAGGGTGTCGAAGCAGCCGGCCGCCATCACGGCCACGCGGTGCAGCAGCTCGGGGCTGATGCCCAGCTGGGCGGCCATGGCCAGGTAGTCCTTGCCCAGCGTGGACAGTGCAATCGACAGGCCGCCTGACGACGACCCCGTGATGCCGGCCAGCACGTTCATGGCCACGGCCTCGGAGATCAGCGGGTTGTGGGGCGCCACATTGAGCACGGCCTCGCGGATGATGGCAAAACCGGCCAGGCTCGCGATGACGGCGCCGTAGCCCACTTCCGAGGCGGTGTTGAAGATGGGCAGCATGGAGCCCAGCACGCCCTTGTTCACCGACTCCTTGAGATTGCGCCAGCGGCCCAGGCCCAGCAGCACCAGGGCTGCGCAGGCCACGGCCAGGGACAGGATCAGCGCCCACAGGCCCGTCTGCTTGGCCGGGTTCACGGCAGGAAAACGGTCCTTGAGGAAGCCGAAATCCATTTGCGGGAACACGCCGTAGGTCAGCAGCGCGTTGACCGCGATCACCAGCACCAGCGGCAGCAGGGCCAGCAGCAGCGGCAGGTCCCGGCGGCTGTGCAGGGCGGGATCGCTTTCTTCATGCAGGCCCTGCTCGACGGCGTCGTCATGGTCGCCGTAGCCTTCGCCGGCCACGCGCGCCTTGGCCGCGCGCGACTGCAGCCACCACAGGCCCAGGGCCAGCATGGTCATGCCGCCGATGATGCCCAGGCCCGGCGCCGCGAACACATTGGTGCCGTAGTAGGGAATGGGAATGGCGTTCTGGATGGACGGCGTGCCCGGCAGCGCCGTCATGGTGAAGGTGAACGAGCCCAGCGCGATGGTGGGCGGTATCAGCCGCTTGGGCACATGGGCCGCGCGGAACAGCGACTTGGCAATCGGGTAGATGGCAAAGGCCACCACGAACAGCGACACGCCGCCATAGGTGAGCACGGCGCAGGCCAGAACCACGGTGAGGATGGCGTGCTTCTCGCCCAGCACGCGCATGATCCAGTGCGATATCGCGGTGGCCGCGCCCGAGTCCGCCATCAACTGGCCGAACAGCGCGCCCAGCAAGAACACGGGGAAGAACTGCAGCATGTAGTTGCCCAGGGCGCCCATGAAGGTGCTGGTGTACAGCGGCAGCATGTGGCCCAGGTCGCCGGACAGCAGCACGGCCACGGCGGCCATCAGGGGGGCCAGCAGCAGCACGGAGATGCCTCGGTAGGCCAGGAACATCAGTCCCGCCAGTGAAATCACGATTGCCAGGGTACTCAAATCGTCTCCAGTCCAGTGGTTCTAGTCAAAAAGACAGAATAAATGCGGATGGGTGACAATTTGGCGTAATTGGCGTGCTTTGTAGATGATTTGGCGCAATATATCGCCACGTTTACCCGGCCTGTGCGCCGCTGCGCGACTGCAGCCGCAGTCTCAAGGGCGTGGATGGCCGCAGCGTGACCTGCAGCACAGGGCGGGGCGCGCTGGCACCTTCGGGCACGCTCAGCCGAAGGCGCTGCAGCACCATGGCCGCCACCACCGTCATCTCCGTGCTGGCCAGGTGCTGGCCCAGGCATACGCGCGGGCCGGTGCCAAAGGGCATCCAGCTGCCGCGCGGCGCGGCAGGGGCGCCGTCCTTGTCGGCATCGGCGAAACGCTGCGGCTGAAAGGCATCGGGTTGCGGGAACCAGCGCGCATCGCGTTGCATGAGGCCGGGCGCAATCATGAACAGGGTTCGCGCGGGCAGGCGCCACGGACCCAACTGCACAGGCCGTGTGCAACGCCTGCTGATGAGCACGGGTGCGGCCGGGTACAGGCGCATGGCTTCCTGAAGGCTCCAGCCCAACTGGCGCAGCGCGGGCAGGTCCTGCGCCGTGGGCGTGCGGCCCTGCAGCTGTTCCTGGATCTCGTCGGCCACCTGCTGCTGCGCCTCGGGATGGGTGGCCATGCACCAGGACCACCAGGTCAGGCTGCTGGCCACGGTTTCGTGACCTGCCAGAAAGGCCGTCATGCACTCATCGCGCACGGCCTGCAGCGTCCAGGCCTGGGCATCGCCCCGGTGCAGGCGCAGCAGGCGGCTGAGCAGATCCTCGGGCCAGTCTGCATCGGCCTGCGCCAGCCGGAGCCGGACCTGCCGGGCGATGAAGCCGCGCAGCCAGGCAAGCGCCCGGCGCTTGCGGCGCTTCCAGGGCATGGCATCGGGCCAGCGCAGGGGCCAGTAGAACTCGCTGTTGGCGGCATGGCTGACTTCGCGGATGGCCTGCTCCGCGGAGCGCGCATCCTCGCCGATGGCGCCGGAGAACATCAGCCGCATGATCACATCCATGGCCAGGGCGGTCAGCGCCTGTTCCATGGGAAAGTCCTCGGACTGCTGTGGCCAGGCCTGGAGCGCGGCCTGCGCGGCTGCGGCCAGGGCCGGTATCTGGGCCTGCACCGCCTTGGGGGAGAAGGCCGGCAGCAGGGCCTGCCGCTTGCTGCGCCAGGGCTGGCCTTCGCTGACCAGCACGCTGTGGCCGTGCAGTTGGGCAAAGACCGAGATGCCGTGCTCCCAGCGCACCAGCGCATCGTGCTGGCCCACCAGCAGCTCGCGCACCAGTTCGGGATCCGTGACGACGACCTGGTGCTCTGGCCAGATACGCAGATGGATGGCATCGCCGTGCTCGCCGCGCCACTGCGCCAGCGTACCCAGCAGGTCGCGCGACATGCGGCGCAGCAGGCCCCAGCCCATGAGCCCCGGTGCCGGGCCGGGTGGCCGGGCCGTGGAGGCCGTCTGCTCGGATTGCTCGGGTTGCGCCGGTTGCGCGGGTTGCGTGGCGAAGGGGCAGGAGGCCGCATTCGACGGCGCCGGTGTGCAGGTATCTTGCGTGGAATTCGGGCGGTTCATGTTCCCATGCTCGCTGGTCACGCCGCCCGTGGTCTTGAACGAAAGCGTCACGGGATCGGCGGGCGGCAAGGCCTACACTGCGCCTCCATGGATGCCGTCGTGATGCCCGAAGCCGAGCCCGAAACCGAAGCCTGTGTTCCCAGTGCCTTTGCTGCCTGTCCCCCTCTGGATGCCAGGGCAGCGCGTTGGGCAGGCCAGGGGCGGCAGCCGCACTCCATGCTGTATCCCGCGCCTGCAGGGCTGCATGGTGCGGTGGTGGCCGTCGTCTGCCGCGATACGCGGGGCGTGGCCCTGGACGATGCGCAGCGGCTGTCGCATTTTCCCGCCACCCCCATGGTCTGCCTGTCCTGGTACCAGGACATGGCCGCAGGCCTGGTGGGCGTGCACGGCTGCGAGCCCTTTGAGGCATCCGTCATGCTCTCGGGCAGCCAGACCGCGCCCACGGCCAGCTGGGCCAGCGGGCCGGGCCGTGGCGGCATGGTCTGCCTGCACCTGGATGCCGCGCTGCAGCTGTTCGGCCCTGGCGTGCTGCAGGCGCAGGATGGCTTTGTCGCGGCATCCGGGGTGCTGGGGCCGTCCTGGTCCGCGCTGTGCCAGGCCCTGCTGCACGCGCAGGACGATGCCGGCACCCTGGACGCGTTGCAGCGCCACCTGGCGCCGCGCTGGCGCGAGGTCCGGGGGAGCGCCCTGCAGGTGCTGCCCTCATTGCGCGAGCATGGGCGCCACTGGGTGGCCTGGCTGGGGATGCAGGCGCTGCAATGGCAAAGAACGCTGGGCGCGCGCCAGGTGGAGCGGCGCATCAAGCAGTTCAGCGGCCGCTCCCTGCGGCAGTGGCAGGGCATGGTGCGCACGGAAAGCCTGTTCCATGCGGCGCGGCGCCACCATGAACAGGGACAGGCGCTGGACTGGGCCGCGCTGGCGCTGGACGAGGGCTTCTCCGACCAGGCCCATATGTGCCGCGCCGTACGCCAGATCACGGGGTTTTCGCCGGGGGAGTTTGCGCGGCGCTTCGAGCACGATGAATCGTTCTGGATGTATCGGCTCTGGGTTTGACCCGGGGGTCTGCTCCGCTTGCGTGTCCGTCACGCTACAGCATTTTTTGCATGGTAGAAAACGCGGGGGCTGCAAGCCGTTTCCCTGTGAAAACAGGTCCTGAATGCCGCTGTAAAACCCTAAGTCTTCTACAAGACTTAAAAAATGTGGCGGGTTCCGCTTAGAATTTTGTATTGTGGGATCGCATTGCAGAAAACGCCGGGGCAGCATGCTGGCGCGACGGGGCATTGCGTGACGGTCCTACTGCCTCAGGCTGCACCGGCCCCGTTTCCCCTAGCGGATGCCCGGTTCGACGGCCTGCGGCGCGACCCCTACCTTTTCACTACCTGAGACAAGAGATGAGCACGCAGCAACCCACCATCATCTACACCCTGACCGATGAGGCTCCGCGCCTTGCCACCAGTGCCTTCCTGCCTGTGGTGCGCGCCTTTGCCGCACCCGCCGGCGTGAATGTCGAGACCGCCGACATCTCCGTGGCCCACCGCATCCTGGGTGAGTTCTCCGAATTCCTGGCCGAAGACCAGCGCGTGGCCCACACCTTGTCCGAGCTCGGCAAGAAGACGCTGGAGCCCGATGTCAACATCATCAAGCTGCCCAACATCAGCGCCTCCGTGGCCCAGCTGACGGCTGCCATCAAGGAGCTGCAGGGCAAGGGCTACGCACTGCCCGACTACCCCGAGAATCCGACCAACGACCAGGAAAAGGACATCAAGGCACGCTACGGCAAGTGCCTGGGCTCGGCCGTGAACCCCGTGCTGCGCGAGGGCAACTCCGACCGCCGCGCTCCTGCCGCCGTCAAGAACTACGCCAAGAAGCACCCCCACTCCATGGGCGAGTGGAAGCAGTGGTCGCAAACCCATGTCTCGCACATGGAGCACGGCGACTTCTACCACGGCGAAAAGTCCATGACCCTGGACAAGGCCCGCGACGTCAAGATGGAGCTGACCACCAAGAGCGGCAAGACCGTGGTGCTCAAGCCCAAGGTCGCGCTGCAGGCCGGCGAGATCATCGACTCCATGTTCATGAGCAAGAAGGCGCTGTGCGACTTCTACGAAAAGGAACTGGACGACTGCCGCGACGCCGGCATCCTGTTCTCGCTGCACGTCAAGGCCACGATGATGAAGGTCTCGCACCCCATCGTGTTCGGCCACTGCGTGAGGATCTACTACAAGGAAGCCTTCGAGAAGCACGGCAAGCTGTTCGACGAGCTGGGCGTGAACGTCAACAACGGCATGTCCACGCTGTACGAGAAAATCGAGACGCTGCCCGCCTCGCTGCGCGAAGAGATCATCCGTGACCTGCACGCCTGCCAGGAACACCGTCCCGCGCTGGCCATGGTGGACTCGGCCAAGGGCATCACCAACTTCCACTCGCCCAACGACGTGATCGTTGACGCGTCCATGCCCGCCATGATCCGCCAGGGCGGCAAGATGTGGGGCGCCGACGGCAAGCCCTACGACTGCAAGGCCGTGATGCCTGAGTCCACCTTTGCCCGCATCTATCAGGAGATGATCAACTTCTGCAAGTGGCACGGCAACTTCGACCCCAAGACCATGGGCACCGTGCCCAACGTGGGCCTGATGGCGCAAAAGGCCGAAGAGTACGGCTCGCACGACAAGACCTTCGAGATCGAGGAAGACGGCGTTGCCAACATCGTCGATCTGGCCACCGGCGAAGTGCTGATGAGCCAGAACGTGGAGCAGGGCGACATCTGGCGCATGTGCCAGGTCAAGGACGCTCCCATCCGCGACTGGGTCAAGCTGGCCGTCACGCGTGCCCGCAACTCCGGCATGCCTGCCGTGTTCTGGCTGGACCCCTATCGTCCGCACGAGGCCGAGCTGATCAAGAAGGTCAACACCTACCTGAAGGACTACGACACCACGGGCCTGGAAATCCACATCCTGTCTCAGGTCCGCGCCATGCGCTACACGCTGGAGCGCGTGGCCCGCGGCCTGGACACCATCTCGGTGACCGGCAACATCCTGCGCGACTACCTGACCGACCTGTTCCCCATCATGGAACTGGGCACCTCAGCCAAGATGCTGTCCATCGTGCCCCTGATGGCCGGTGGCGGCATGTACGAAACGGGTGCTGGCGGCTCGGCTCCCAAGCACGTGCAGCAGCTGGTGGAAGAAAACCACCTGCGCTGGGATTCGCTGGGCGAGTTCCTGGCACTGGCCGTGTCGCTTGAAGACCTGGGCATCAAGAACGACAACGCCCGCGCCAAGCTGCTGGCCAAGACCCTGGATGAAGCCACGGGCAAGCTGCTGGACGAAGACAAGTCGCCTTCGCGCCGCACCGGCGAGCTGGACAACCGTGGCAGCCAGTTCTACATCGCCCTGTATTGGGCACAGGCCCTGGCGGCGCAGACGGAAGATGCCGAACTGGCCTCCAAGTTCGCTTCGCTGGCCAAGCAACTGGCCGACAACGAGTCCAAGATCATCGAAGAGCTGCGCACCGTGCAGGGCAAGGCCGTGGACATCGGTGGCTACTACATGCCCGACGTGGCCAAGATGGATGCCGTGATGCGCCCCAGCGCCACGTTCAACGCAGCCATCGACGCGCTGCTGTAAGCCGTTGTGCCGGGGCCTGGCCCCGGCAGGCTTCAGCCATGACCGGCCGACCCGCAAGGGCGGCCGGTTTTTTCATGCCTGCAACGGCAGGAAAGAAAACCGCAGGCGAAAAAAAACCGGCCCAGAGAGCCGGTTTTTGGAAGCTGCGCCGTGATCAGTAGCGACCGCCGCCGTGGCCGCCATTGCCGTAGCCGACGTCCGAACGCTTGCCGGCGTAACCCTGCGGGCTGTAACCACCGGAGCTGCGGCCTTCTTCACGGGGACGGGCCAGGTTCACGACGATCGAGCGTCCGTCCACGGACATGCCGTGCAGGCCGGTGATGGCGGCCTGGGCGACTTCGGCAGAAGCCATCTCCACAAAGCCGAAGCCCTTGGAGCGGCCGGTTTCGCGGTCCATCATGACCTTGGCGGAGGCCACGTTGCCGAACTCGGCAAAGTTGCTTTCCAGGCTGGAGTCGGTCACGGAGTAGGGCAGATTGCCCACGTAGATTTTGGTGGTCATAGGAAAACCTCTTCGATTGGATGTGCGCAAAAGGGCGCACCGTTGGCATGCATGCGGCGGACTGTGCAATCCGCGGCGGTGAATGGGTGGGAGGGCGGCAGGCGAGCCGTCAGCACGCAGGCGGGTGCTGCATGCAGGTCTGGAGCCAGCCCTGGGTGACGGCAAACAGCCGTGCTGCCTCGCGGGAGGCGAACGCCTTGTCGAAACGGAATACGCGGCAGTAGCTGCCGTTGCCTTGGGAGCGATGGACCGCGAAGGAGGCGCGGAAGCGGCCGCAGTCGGTCGGGTGTGTCGAGGGCGAGACGACGTACTTGCCCATGGGAATGCCAGTGTTTGAAATGTGGTTCAGTCAGGTTCGCAGCCTTGAACAGGCCTGCGTGAGCATCTGGGAACTCGGTTGGCTGCAGCTCTACAGACCAACTGTGCGACAAAGGTCGCAAGAGACATCCTGCGGGGAGCGGCGGACAGCCGTTGTGCAGGGAAGGGAAGTGGGCGGCTTAAGCGCTTGGCCTCAACAACGGAGCTGACTATAACCTGTTGTGTATTTAGGCGCAACTTAATATTCTTTTTAATTGTAAAACAGTGCGTGGCCGCCGATTTTGTTATGTTATAACGTAACTGTTTTGATGCAGGGCAAGGTCGCTGCCCGCCCTTTTTGACCAGGAAACCACCATGTCCCACTCCCTGACCACCAAGCAACAACGCGTGCTCGACACGCTGCGCCAGGCCGGCGCGCCGCTGACGGCCTACGCGCTGCTCGACCAGTTGCGGGACCACGGCTTGACGGCTCCTACCCAGGTCTACCGCGCGCTGGACAAGCTGGCCGAGCAGGGCGTGGTCCATCGCCTGGAGTCGCTGAATGCCTATGTCTGCTGCTCGCATCCGGACGAGGGCAGCCATGATTTCTCGGCCTTTGCGATCTGCGACAGCTGCGGCCAGGTCGATGAGTTCGTGGACGACGCGCTCAACCGCTGCCTGGGCAGCTGGGCGCATGGCAATGCTTTTGCGCTGGCCCATTCGAACATCGAGCTGCATGGCAAGTGCTCCGCCTGCTGCACCGCGCTCCCCGCCTGAGACCCTTCCCTGCGCATGCGGCCGCAGTGCCCGCCGCGTGCTCCCTGTCCCTGTTCGAGAGATTCCATGATGCATACCGTAGCGCCGGTTCAGCCGCCGCATGCCCGATTGCCTGTGACCGTGCTGTCGGGCTTTCTGGGCGCAGGCAAGACCACCTTGCTCAACCACATCCTGCACAACCGCGAAGGGCGGCGCGTGGCCGTCATCGTCAATGACATGTCCGAGGTCAATATCGACGCGGCCCTGGTGCGCGATGGCGGCGCCGGCCTGTCGCGCACCGACGAAAAGCTGGTGGAGATGAGCAATGGCTGCATCTGCTGCACGCTGCGCGAGGACCTGCTGCTGGAGGTGGCGCGGCTGGCGGGCGAGGGCCGCTTCGACCAGCTGGTCATCGAGTCAACGGGCATCTCCGAGCCGCTGCCGGTGGCCGAGACCTTCACCTTCGCTGGCGAGGACGGACGCAGCCTGGGCGATGTGGCGCGGCTGGACACCATGGTAACCGTGGTCGATGCCTTCAACTTCCTGCACGACTATGGCTCGCGTGACAGCCTGCGCTCGCGCGGCGAATCGCTGGGCGAGGAGGACCGCCGCACTGTGGTCGATCTGCTGATCGAGCAGGTGGAGTTCTGCGATGTGATCGTGCTCAACAAGATCGACCTGGTCACCGATGAGGACTGCAGCCGGCTCATGGCCATCCTGCGCGGGCTCAACCCGCGTGCCAGGCTGGAGGCCGCCTCCTTCGGCCAGCTGCCGCTGGATCGCGTGCTCGATACCGGGCTGTTCGATTTCGAGGAGGCCTCCAGGGCGCCGGGCTGGCTGCAGCAGTTGCGTGGCACGCACCAGCCCGAGACCGAGGCCTATGGCGTTGCCAGCTTTGTCTACCGCGCCCGCCGCCCCTTTCATCCCCGGCGCTTCTTCGGCCTGGTGCAAAGCGAATGGCCGGGAGTGGTGCGCTCCAAGGGATTTTTCTGGCTGGCCAGCCATCCGGCGCTGGCCGGCTCCTGGTCCCAGGCCGGCGCCGTGGCCCGCCATGGCCCGGCCGGCCACTGGTGGGCCGCCGTAGAGGCCGAGCGCTGGCCGCGCGACCCCGAGAGCGTGGAGCGCATCCTGGACAAATGGGTCGATGGCGTGGGCGACGCGCGCCAGGAACTGGTGCTGATCGGCATGGGCATGGACGAGCAGGCGCTGCGCGCACGCCTGGACGAATGCCTGCTGACCGATGCGGAAATGGCCATGGGCCCGCAGGCCTGGACGCAGTGGGACAACCCCTTTCCCGGATGGAACTGATGCCCGGCCGGTACCGAGCCGGCCCTGAGTTGGCCCTGAGTCGACATTGAACGCTTGCCGCGCCGCCCTCGCGGGCGCGGCCCCTGGAGCCCCGAATGCTTGCACCTCTTCCCGATGTTTCCCTGACCGATCCCGCGCCCAGCCTCAGCCCGCTGCAATGGGTGGGCATGCAGGGCATAGACCTGCCCGTGACCGTGGCCGAGCCCGGCTACTGGCGCGAGCTGCATGCGCGCGCCGATGTGCAGGTCGATCTTCCTGCGGCCCATGTCAAGGGCATACACATGTCCCGGCTGTACCGGCAACTGGACAGCCTGGCCGAGGAATCCGCGCTGTCTGCCCTGGCGCTGCGCCATGCGCTGCAGGCCATGATCGACAGCCACCTCGACTGCCAAAGCCGCAGCGCCCGAATGCGCCTGTCGCTGGACCTGCTGGCCCAGCGGCCCGCCCTGGTCACCCACGATCTGTCGGGCTGGAAGTCCTATCCCGTGCGCCTGGACGCCACGCTGGCGCAGGGCGTGTTCCAGCTGCGGCTGCAGGTGGGCGTGGGCTATTCCTCGACCTGCCCCTGCTCGGCGGCACTGTCGCGCCAGTTGCTGGAGCAGGGCTTTTTGCAGGCCTTTGCGGGCGAGCCCCTGGTGGAGCCGGACCAGGTGGCTTCCTGGCTGCGCCGGCACGGCACGCTGGCCACGGCACACAGCCAGCGCAGCGAGGCCCAGGTCAGCGTGGACTTGGCCTGTGATGCGCCGGACCTCGGCATCCTGCCCCTGATCGCCCGCGTGGAGCAGGCGCTGGGCACGCCCGTGCAGACCGCCGTCAAGCGCGCCGACGAGCAGGCCTTTGCCGCGCTCAACGGCCGCAACCTGATGTTTGTCGAGGATGCGGCGCGCCGCATACAGGCCGCGCTGGAAGGCATCTACGCCCGGCCGCGCGTGCATGTGCGCCACATGGAGAGCCTGCATCCGCACGATGCCGTGGCCTGGGCATGACCGGCGAGCCGGCACCCGTTTCTCTTCAACCCAAGGAGTTTTCCCATGCAAGTTCTCTCGTCCCTCAAGGAAGCCAAGCTGCGCCATCGAGACTGCCAGGTGGTGCGCCGGCGCGGCCGCATCTACGTCATCTGCAAGAGCAACCCGCGCTTCAAGGCCCGCCAGGGCGGCGCAAGGAACAGGCGCAAGGGATGATCCGCAAGAACCCGCGCGGCGACCTGCCGCGCATCCATGCCAGCGCCTTCGTGGACCCCACGGCCATCCTGTGCGGACTGGTGGTCGTGGAAGAGAACGTCTTCATCGGCCCCTATGCGGTGATCCGTGCCGACGAGATGGATGCGGAAGGCCACATCGACCCCATCGTGATCGGTGCGCACTCCAACATCCAGGACGGGGTGGTGATCCACTCCAAGTCCGGCGCGCGCGTCAGCGTGGGGCAGCACACCTCGATCGCCCATCGCGCCATCGTCCACGGGCCCTGCACCGTGGGCAATGGCGTGTTCATCGGCTTCAACAGCGTGCTGTTCAACTGCGTGGTCGATGACGGCTGCGTGGTGCGCTACAACGCCGTGGTCGATGGATGCCACCTGCCGCCAGGCTTTTATGTGCCGTCCACTGCGCGCATAGGCCCGGAGACCGACCTGTCCACGCTGGCCCAGGTGCCCGCCGACGCCAGCGATTTCTCCGAGGACGTGGTCCGCACCAACAACGAATTGGTGCGCGGCTACAAGGCCATCCACAATGAGTTCTGACCGGCCGGGAGGGCTGCATGTCCGATTCCGCTGACCTCAAGAACCTGGGGCTGAAGGCCACGCTGGCGCGACTGTGGGTACTGGACATCTTTCGCCACGGGGACCAGCGGCATCTGGCGGCGGAGGAGGTCTACCGCCAGCTGCATGACCAGGGCCGGGGCACCAGCCTGGCCACGGTCTACCGCGTGCTGGCGCAGCTGGAGCAGGCCGGCATGCTGCGCCAGCAGCGCTTTGCGGCGGGCAAGGCGGTCTATGAACTCGACGACGGCGAGCACCATGACCACCTGATCTGCACGCGCTGCGGCCTGGTGCAGGAGTTCCACGATGCCGTGATCGAACAGCGCCAGAAGCTGCTGGCGCGCTCGCATGGCTTTGCCATCGTGGAGCACTCGCACATCCTCTACGGGCGCTGCATCCAGCCCGACTGCGAGCGGCTGGCGGGCCGGCAGGAGGCTAGCTCTCCTTGAGGCTGCGCTGCGCACGCTCGCAGATGCGGCGCGTGGCGGGCACGGGCGATTCCTCGAGCCATTGCGCGCACAGGGCGCGCACCCAGTCGGGCCGGCTCTTGGCCGCGTCGTTGAGCCAGTTGGCCACCGAGTCCTGCACATAGGGCGAGGCATCGGCGCGCAGCCGCTGCAAAAGGGGCAGGGCGATCTCCGGCTGCTGCTTGAGCGCCGCGATATGGCTGCACCAGACGCCGCGCGGCCGCAGGGCCTCGCTGGCGAAGCGGCGCAGGCGGTCGGAGGTCCGCCTTGTCCACCGGGACAACTCGGCCACGGCCTGCGGCAGATCGCTGGCCAGATGCGGGCGCACGCCCATCCACGACCATTCGCGCACGCCGAAATGCGAGTCATCGGCCAGCGGCTGCAGCAGCTCCAGGCGCTGGCTCAGGGTCAGGCCCGGCTGCGCACCGGCCATGAAGCAGGCCCAGCCGCGCACCGTGTCAGAGCGGTGCGTGAGGCAGCGCTGCCAGCCGGCCTGGCCCAGCGCCTGCCACAGCAGGCCGCCAATGGACTCCATGCGCTTGAGAATGCCAAGCTGGCCCAGCGCCTGCGCCGTGTCCTCCAGTTGCGGCCACGCGTCGGGAAAGACGGCCTGCAGCAGCCGGGCCTGGTCCACGGCCAGGCTTTCGGTCAGCGTGGCGGTCTCGATCTCGCCCAGGGACAGGGCCTGCAGCAGTTCGGGAGTGATATCGGCCGTGCGGTTGGCGCCCTTGCGCCGGGGGGCGGGCGCCGTCATGCGCTGGCCTCCACGCCTGCGGCGGCCTTGGCCAGCAGCTTTCCCAACTGGCCGCGTTCGGCGGGCGACAGGTTGGAAAACAGGCCGGCGATCCATTGGCTGTGCCGGGCAAACAGCTTGCGCGCCAGCTGGCGGCCCTTGGCGGTGAGCTGCACGCGCAGCGCGCGGCGGTCGGCCGGGTCAGGCAGGCGCTCGGCCAGGGCCTCGCGTTCCAGGCCGTCCAGCAGGCCGGTCACGGTGGCGCGGGTGATGCCGGCCTGCTCGGCCAGGTGGTTGGGCGCCAGCCCTTCGCTGGCGGATTCCAGCAGGAACAGCAGCACGAAGCGCCCTTCGGACAGGCCATGGGGCGCCAGCAGTGCGGCGCAGTCACGGTCGATGCGCGCAGCCAGGGACAGGGTCTGGAAGCACAGCCGCATGCTGTCCACGTCGTCCAGCTTGCGGCGCTCGGCCTCGGCCAGCAGGGCCTGGTATTTCTGTTCGAGTTGCATGCGGCAAGCATACAGTATGGTGGCTAACCATGTGGCTGCGCCTCCAGGCAAGCAGATGGCTGTGCGCGATGACTGCGCTTGCGGCGCAGCCTACGCACGCCTATGAGCACGCCCGTGGCGCTCATCAGCAGGCCGCCCAGGCTGAAGGCCAGCAGCAGCGCATCCCACAGCGGCCGGCGCTGCAGCAGCGGCAGCCAGTCCCAGCTGTGCAGCATGGCGAACAGCCAGCGCTTGAGGCGCTGGGTGCCGTCCAGCCGGCCCAGTACCTGGCCCGTGTGCGGGTCGATGTGCACCCAGCTGGCCGCAGCATCGCCATACACCACGCGCATCACGGGCAGGGGCTTGTCATGGCCGCCCATCATGGTGTGCTCGGCGCGCTCGTACCAGTACAGGTCGTGCGCGGTCAGCCATTCGCTGCGCAGCACGGGGGCGTCGATCAGCACGGCCGCGCGGTCCAGCAGGGCCTCGCGCGAATGGGTCACGGGCGCGGCGCTGGCGCTGTCCAGCACCAGGGGCGTGCCGGCTGCGGGCTGGGCCAGCACCTCGGTGCGGCCTGCGGTGCGCAGCCAGCGCAGTTCGCGCACGGGTCCGCCCGCTGCGGCAATCAGCGACTGCGGCGTGGCGTCGCCCCCTGTCAGGCGCAGAGGGCCCTGCTGCCACCGGGCCATGTGCAGTGGTGGCGTGCCCGTGTCGAACAGGCGCCAGGGGTTCATGGACATCAGGCCGCTGAAGATCCAGGCCAGCGTGGTCAGCGCGAACAGCAGGCCCGCCACATGGTGCCAGCGCATGGCGAGGCCCGGGTAGGGCGTGCGCCGGCCGCTGCGGTAGGGCTGCCTGAACCGCCAGCGCATCACCCCGACCACGGTGCCGGTGGTGGCCACGGCAATGCCGACCAGCGACAACACGTTGACGATGTCGGCCCAGGCGCCATCAAAGGCATTGCCCCGGAACATGTACAGCCAGTGCAGCCAGGCGCCCAGGTAGTTCCAGCCGCGCTCGGTGCGCGTGGCATCGCGCACCACCTCGGCCGTGCGGCCGGAGATGTAGAGCAGCGTGCCCTGGGCATCGTCCAGTTGCACGCGGTGCAGGGGGCGGTGGATGTCCAGCGCGCGCGAGTGGCTGAAGGCATCCTCATCCACCGTGCCCAGGTAGTACAGGCCCGTGCCGTCCCCCGCGAAGGCGCGCGCGCTGGCCAGGGCCTGCGCCTCGCTGGTGGCGCCCAACACCTGGCCGCTGGCCGCATCGATGGCCACGGGCTGGCGCCGCCCCTCGGGCGTGGCCAGGTAGCTGGCACGGCCGGCGCTGCCGGCATGCAGGCGCAGATCCTTGAGCGGGCCGTCGATGCCGGCCGCGCGCAGCGCCTCGGCGGGCGCGAGCAGGGCGGCGTTGCCATCGAGCGGAGGCAGGTGGCGCAGCCGCTCGGCTTCGGTGAGCTTGGGGTAGCCCACGTAAATCATCACCATGCCCGAGACAAACCACAGCGCAAAGAACAGGCACACGGCAATGCCCAGCCAGCGGTGCAGCAGGAACAGCCAGCGTTTGAGGTGAAGGCGCATGGCGCGGCCCTCGCTCAGAACGCCACGCGCAGCGTGATATCGGCCGTGCGCGGCGCCCCCAGGTAGGCCATGGTGCTGGTCAGGCTGGCGGCGTAGACGCGGTCCGTGGCATTGCGCAGCCGTGCGATCACGGTCATGCGCGGGTCGATCCGGTAGCTCAGGCCCAGGTCCAGCAGCGTGTAGGCGGGCCAGGACAGGGTATTGGCCGCATCGGCATAGATGCCTCCCACGCGGCGCAGCCCGGCGTTGACCTCCAGCGCCGGCGTGATGCGGTAGCTGGTCCAGAGGTTGAGCACGCTGGCGGGCGTGTTCGTGGGCCGTTTGCCCGCCAGGGACACGCCGCCTTGCTGGTAGTTGTCATAGCGCGCGTCCACATGGCTCCAGTTGCCTTGGACCGACCAGCGCGGCGTGGGCGCCAGGCCCATGGACAGCTCCACCCCGCGCGAGGACTGCTGGCCCACCAGCACCGTGCGCGTGCTGTCCTGCGGGTCCTGGGTGGAGATGTTGCGGCGCGTGATGTGATAGACCGCCAGCGCCGCCGTTCCCTTGCCCTGCCAGAACGACAGCTTGCTGCCCGCCTCCACCTGGCGGCCCGTGGTCAGCCCGGTGTTGTTGATGGCGTCGGCAAACGAGGCGCCCATCAGCATGCCCGACGGCGGATCGGCCGCCGTGGAGAACTGGGCGTAGAGATTGGCCTCGGGCGTGGCATCCCAGACCAGGCCCACGCGCCCGGTCGTCGGGCTATAGCTGCGGCTGTAGCTGGCGGGCAGCGCGGGCGTTACATCGCGCCGGTTGGTCAGGTCCACATCGATGCGTTCATGGCGCAGCGCCGTCAGCAGGTGCAGGGCCGGGGTGAGGGCCGTGCGGTTTTCCAGGTACAGGGCGGTGGTGGTGACCTTGTTGTCGCGGTCAGGCCTGAAGCCCGGCGCCATGCCTGGGATGTCGTAGAAGTTCTCGGTGGTGAAGTCGTACGGGTTGACCGTGCTCACCGTGCCCGACAGGCTGTTCGGAAAGCGCGTCTGCCGGTTCACGCTCACATCCAGGCCAAAGGCCCATTCGCTGCGCCGGCCGGCCAGCTCGCCCAGGTAGCTGCCTTCGATGCGGTCGCCCACCATGCGCTGGTCATGGCGCTGCAGCAGCGCGGCCGAGCGCACCACCGCGCTGTTGTCGGGCGTGAAGCGGTAGGTCTCCACGTTGCGGTAGTCGCGCAGCGCGTCATAGGCGTAGAAGGTGTTGCTCAGCTTGAGCCGGTCGCTGGCCCGCCATTCGGTGATGGAGCGCAGCCACTGCACGCGCTGGGCGTACAGGCCGTCGGCGCTGTTGTAGTTCTTGCCGAGGGTGGCCTCGTCAATGCGCGCCTGGCCGCGCAGCGGGTTGAGCAGCGGCGTGCCCCAGTACGGGCGGTCCACCCGCTCATGCTGGGCTTCGTAGGCCAGGGTGTGCGTGAGGCCGCCACCCAGGTCGGACAGCAGCGAGGCCGCCAGCTGCGTGGAGCGCGACTGCGTGCCGCCCACCCAACTTCCGGCATCGCGGTGGTTGAGGTCCAGGCGCAGGTAATGGGTGGTGCCCTGGCTGTCGGTGGCATCGCCCAGGCGGCGGTTCAGCCCGACGGAGGCTTCTTTCAGCCCGTAGCTGCCCAGGCGTAGCTGGCCTTCGGTGAAGCTGTCGCGCTGGGCCAGCTTGGTGATGTAGTTCAGCGTGCCGCCCACGCCGCCTGCGCCGTAGAGAAAGCCGGAGGCACCGCCAATGGCCTCCACCCGGTCGTAGATCCAGCTGTCCACGGGCCGTGCCGCAATGGAGTACTGCAGGTTGATGCCGTTGAACAGCTGGCTGACCGACCCCGTGCCGAAGCCCCGGTAGCTGATGCCGATGTTGCCGGGCGGGCTGTAGGCCGTGACGCCCGGAATGGAGCGCAGGATCTCCTGCGTGTCCTGGGCGCCGCGCGCCTCGATGGCGGCGCGGTCCACGATGTGCACCGAGGCCGGTGTCTCGCGCGCCGTCAGGCCCAGGCGGCTGGCGGTGCCCACGGTCTTGTTCAGCGGCAGCAGGCCGTTGGCGTCGGCCGTGGCCTGGTCGGAGACTTCGACGGCGGGCAGTGCCGCCTCGGCCAGGGCCTGCGCGTGCGCGGCAGGCGTCCATGCGGCGCCCAGCGCGCAGCACAGCGCCGTGGCCAGTGGATGGAGACGAAAGGCGTGCGTGGACGCGCGCACCGGCGCCGCCATCGCGGGGAAAGGGGAAAAATTCACGAACTGACTCCGGGTCTTGCACCGCGCATGCGGCGCAGTCCTGGGCCACAGGCGCGGCACAGGCGGGCCGGGCGCTCATCAGCAGGCCCGGCGGCGATTCAAGAGAACACGGCAGTCAGCAAGGGAGGGCCGCGCGCCGGCAGCGGCGCGCGTGTGACGGAGGCAATGTGCGCCGCCACCAGCGGCAGCAGCGCGTGGGCCAGCGGTTGCTGGTGGGGCACGGCCATCGTCGGCAGGGCCGGCGGCGGTGCGCCGGCGGGCAGGCACATGGGGCAGTCAAGCTGGTGGTGGCCCATGCCCGGGGCTGCGCTGTCGCCCAGCGCCACCAGCTTGACGTCGCCGCTGGCCGTGCAGACCAGCTCGAATCCCTGGGGATGGACCAGGGGCGAGGCCACGGCAACGCCCAGCGTCACGGCAAACCAGGCCAATATCAGCCGGGTGAGCCAGAACGAGGAGCGAAGCGCTTGCATGGGGCGTGATTATGGCTTGGGGGCGGTTGCCGGTGCCGGTTTTGGGGCTGGGGTGAACAGGTTGCCGCTCAGCTTGGTTCCGGCCTGGATGCCGCGCTTGGCGAACCAGCCCTGGTTCATCTCCAGCACATAGCGCACGGGCTTGGCCGAGCAGTGCGAGTCCTCGGTCATGGGCTTCATGTCGGCCAGGTTCACGATGGTGCCGTCATCGGCCACGAAGGCGGCGGTCAGCGGCAGCAGGGTGTTGCGCATCCAGAAGCACTGCACGGCGGGCACCTCGAAGACGAAGATCATGCCCTCCTGCGCGGGCATGTCCTGGCGGAACATCAGGCCGATGGCGCGCTCGCGGTCCGAGGCGGCCACCTGGGCATCGATGCGGTGGAACCCGGCCGTCAACTCCACGCGGCGCAGATTCATCTGGGGGCTGCCCTGGGGCTGTGCGCCTGCCGATACGGCGGCGCCAGCCAGGCAGGCGGCCATGAGCAACCGCTGCAGCGCGCGGCGGGAAAGGGATGTGTGGAGGGGTGTCGAAGGCTTCGTCATCTTGCACATTCTGTCGCAGGGGGCGCGTGGCCGGACGCAAAAATCGGCCTGGCCCGGCCATCATGGCCGGGCTGGCGGCAAAAAGCCCGCAGGGCATTGCTGACTTGCGGGCTTTTTTTGAGGGGATGCCGGCTGGCATCCCGCGGCATGGATCAGGCCACGGCCTTGTGTGCCTTCTTCGTGGAGCGCTTGGCGTGCTTCTTGCCGGAGTGCTTGCCGCTCTTGGCGACCTTGGCCTTCTTGGCTGTGTGAGCGGGAGCCGCTGCGGAAGCGGCCGTGGGAGCCGACATCGGCGCTTCGGGTGCTGCGGCGGCCTGTGCGAAGGCGCCTGCGGCAAACGAACCGGCGATCAGGACAGCGAGGAGTTTTTTCATATATGCCATTTCCTAGAAAAGCGGTAGAAGCCAAGTTGAATCAGACAACGGTGCGAAATTCTTGATGCACCGCACATGCTCAACGCGCTTACTGTATCGCCGTTGACAGGAGGGCGGCCCGATTGTCGTTAGAATTTTCTGCACCAAATTCGTGCCCGATCCGGGCATTCACTCTTGCCTCGTGCACCAGCCAACGGAGACCCGTCCCCATGAACCGCTTCCAGCACATCCAGGTGCCGGCCGAGGGCCAGAAGATCACTGTCAACGCCGACATGTCGTTGAACGTGCCAGACCAGCCCATCATTCCTTTCATTGAAGGCGACGGCACCGGCGTGGACATCACGCCAGTGATGATCAAGGTGGTGGATGCCGCCGTGGCCAGGGCCTATGGCGGCAAGCGCAAGATCCAGTGGATGGAGGTCTTCGCGGGCGAGAAATCCACGCGCATCTACGGCCCCGATGTCTGGCTGCCCGAGGAAACCATGCAGGCCCTGCGCGAGTACGTGGTCTCCATCAAGGGCCCGCTGACCACGCCCGTGGGCGGCGGCATCCGCTCGCTGAACGTGGCGCTGCGCCAGGAGCTGGACCTCTACGTCTGCCTGCGCCCCGTGCAGTACTTCAAGGGCGTGCCCTCGCCGCTGAAGGAGCCCGAGAAGACCAACATGGTCATCTTTCGCGAGAACTCCGAGGACATCTACGCGGGCATCGAGTACGAGGCCCGCAGCGACAACGCCAAGAAGCTCATCGACTTCCTGGTCAAGGAAATGGGCGTCAAGAAGATCCGCTTCCCCGAGACCTCGGGCATCGGCGTCAAGCCCGTGTCCATCGAGGGCACGGAGCGCCTGGTGCGCAAGGCCATCCAGTACGCGATCGACAATGACAAGCCCAGCGTGACCCTGGTCCACAAGGGCAACATCATGAAGTTCACCGAAGGGGGCTTCCGCGACTGGGGCTACGCGCTGGCCGCGCGCGAGTTCGGCGCCCAGCCCATCGACGGCGGACCCTGGCTCAAGTTCAAGAACCCGCGCACGGGCCGCGACATCGTCATCAAGGACTCCATTGCCGACGCCTTCCTGCAGCAGATCCTGCTGCGCCCGGCCGAGTATTCGGTGGTGGCCACGCTCAACCTCAACGGCGACTACATCTCGGACGCGCTGGCGGCCCAGGTCGGCGGCATCGGCATTGCGCCCGGCGCCAACATGTCCGACTCCGTGGCCTGCTTCGAGGCCACGCACGGCACGGCCCCCAAGTACGCTGGCAAGGACTATGTGAACCCGGGCTCCGAAATCCTCTCGGCCGAGATGATGCTGCGCCACATGGGCTGGCGCGAGGCGGCCGACCTGGTCATCAGCGCGCTGGAAAAGGCCATCCAGAGCAAGCAGGTGACCTACGACTTCGCCCGCCTTATGGACGGCGCCACCCAGGTGTCGTGCTCCGGCTTTGGCGAGGTGATGATCTCCAAGATGGATTGAACTGCGCAGCCACGGCGCGGCGATCCGCCCCGCGTGGCCGCGCCAAACTCAAGGCGCCGTGATGGTGACGGGCATCGTTGCCTGGGCGCTGCGGCCCAGGGAATCACGTGCCACCACCAGCAGCGCATAGCTGCCGGCCACCGGCTGGGCCCACCGCATGCTGATCGCGGAGCCCTGGGCCGTGAACACCATGCCCAGCGGCACGCCGGAGAGGGACACTGACACGGAGGTCGCGCCAGGCGCCGACACGCTGATCGTTGCGGACAGGGGGACGCCTGCCTTGCCCTGCACGGCGGCGGCGGTGATGGCCAGGTCGGCGCCTGCTGTACCGGCGGGGGCCACCTTCACCGTGAAGACGGCGCTGCCGCTCAGTCCGGTCGCCGTGTCCCGGGCCACCACCGTAACGCTGTAGTTACCTGCCACGGGCTTGGGCCAGCTCACCAGGCCGGTGGTGCTGATGACCATGCCGGAGGGCGCGGAGACCAGGCTGTAGCTGACGGGGTGGGGCGCGGTTGCGGCGGCGCTGAACGACAGCGCCACGTTGGCCGTACCGCTGATGCTGGCTCCGGTGACCACGGGAGGCTGGGCCGGTGCGATCCTGACCGTATAGGCCGCCTGCCCGGTCAGGCCTGTTTTCGTGTCCGTGGCCCGGGCCGTGATGGCGTAGCTTCCCGCCACGGGGGCTGTCCAGGTGACGATTCCCGTCGCGGCTGCGACCGCCATTCCCGCTGGTGCGCTTGCCAGGCTGTAGCTCAGCGGGTTGCTGCCTGTGGCCGACACGGTGAAGCTCAGGGCCTTGCCGGCATCGCCCGAAATGGTGGCCGCAGCCACGACCGGTGCCACCGCAGCGGGTGTGGCGGCGCCCAGTGCGCTGAGCAGATCCGTGGCATTGGGCGTGCCAAGGCCGGTGAGTTCGTCAAAGCCTGCACGCGCAGAACAGGTGGCGCAACTGCCATGCGAGCCGCTGGTGATGTCGGCGAATGCCCTGGAGTAGCTGGTGGGTGTTGCTGCCACTTTGCCGTACAGCATGGGTTGGGTGCTGCCCAGAGGCGCCAGCGCAGATTGGGCTCGCATGGCGTTGGCTACGGCGACCAGTCCAGCCCACATCGGGGAAGACAGGCTGGTGCCGCCTGCGCTGACCCACTGCACGGCCGTGCCGCCCGAGGGGATGACGGCCAGATAGTGCCCGGTGGACGGATCCGCGTTCATTGCCACGTCGGCCACGGTGCGGCGACTCAGCCCGCCCACGCCCGGCACGCCGCTTTGTTGGTAGGCCGATGCGGGTACATAGGCGCTGATGCCGCCTCCCGTGCCCGACCAGGCCACCTCAGATCGGCTGCCTGCTCCGGAGTAGCTCAGCGAAGTGCCTCCCACGGCGAGCACCTTGGAGGAGACTGAAGGCCACAACACGCCCGCGCCCCAGTCGCCGGTGGCAGCCAGGTAGGTCATCTGGCTGGCGCCGAACACGGAGTCCACGGAGGTGGTCCAGCTGCCCTCGGCCGTGCCGAAGCTCATGGAAAGTACACCAGGGCCCATGGCATTGGCCAGTTGCACGGCACGCAGCAGGCTGTTGGTCGATGCGTCAGGCGCCTCGATCAGCACGATGCGTGCAAGCGGTGCGATGGCGTGCGACCACTGCACATCCAGCGCGATCTCGGTGGCCCAGCCCGCGTTGTAGGCCGGTGCGCGTGCCGCCAACTGGCCCGACGTGTCGCTGTACGCGACCAGCAGCTCGCAGCCTGTCGAGGACGCCGCGGGCATGGGCAGCGGGGCAGCGGGCGCCAATATGCGGCCAGTACAGTTGGGCAGGCCGAAGCGCTGGTTGAAGGTGGCCAGTTCGGTCGCGACGTTGGGGTTGTGGTAGGCATTGACGACGTAGATGGTCTGACCTGCGCCCATCTGCGCTGCCTGTGCCGGTGTGAGCGGGCTGCCGTACGGTGCCAGCCCGGGAAAGCCATAGGCTGCTCGTACTTGCGCCGGGGTATAGGTCACGATGGAGCCAGAGGCCAAGGGCGTGGGCGTGCCCTGCTGGGAGGTGATCTCCATGGACGGCTGTCCGCGCTGGGCTGCCAGCAATTCATCGGGGGTGAGCCTGCGGGTGGACAGCGATCTGGTTTGAGGCGGCAGGATGCTGGCCACAGGCGGCAGCTGCGCCCCGTCGCCTGCAACTGCGACGCCCGGCCCCTGTGGCGGCTCCACAAATACCGGGGCAATGTGGAACTGCGGCTGCGCTACGGCCGAGCCTACGGTGTCGTCCAGCACCACGAGGTTCTCGAGGGTCGTCGTGCCGGAGGCCAGCGGGCCGGCCACCGCTTGGGAGGGGGCTGCCGTATCGCTTCCCCCTCCGCAGGCTGAAAGGGCTGCTGCGCACAGCGCCGTGATGGCCCACCAGCGCGGTGGTGCGAGGAAAAGGTTCAAGCGAATCGTGCGGCAGGGTGCCATGCTGATCTCCGTCAAGTGTGGCCATGCACGGCCCTTGGCGAAGTCGCATGCAGGGACCGGCAGGAATGACGGCACCTGGCAACCCCGCTGTCATGCCCGCCCGTCAAAGGGCGGGGGTAGACCGGAGGCTTTGCGACCCCGCCTTTCGTACGGGTGTGCTGGTGCGCAAATTGTAGGTAAATTTAATATTTTTATCAAATTATGTTTTATCAAATATGCCAATTTTCGATGTCGTAACCTGCACGCGGATCCAGCAAGCGATTTGGTTCCTCAGCCTTGCCCGGGCAGGGCGCATCCGTCTGCATCACATCCGGGCGCGTCGGTGGGGGTAGCTGTTCCACCCTGAAGTGCCGACACCTGTGCGACCCACTCGCCCAGCTGCGTTGCCCAGCCCTGTGCATCTCCCAGCCAGGGTCCGATGTCGATGCGCTGTATGGCGCGCTGGCCCGGCTGCTCTGCCTCGGGGTGGTCGAACTCCAGCGCGAAGGTCGGGAAACCCTGGCCCTGTGCCAGTTCCAGCCATTCGCGCGCCTGGGCGATATGGGCCTGGGTGGCGGCGCCCGAAAGGCGCTGGAAGGCGTCGGTGAAGGCCGCCACGTCCAGGCCCAGGTCCCGGGCCAGTTCCAGCAGCACGGCCGGATCGCTGATGCGGCGGCCTTCGACATAGTGGGCCTGCTGCTGGCGCGCCAGCATGTCCAGGCCCCGGCCCGCTAGTTCCTCGGCCGCCAGCAGCGCCGTGGTGGGCGGCTCGGAGTCCAGCACGGCGCCCAGGTCGTTGAGCAGGCCGTCGAAGTAGGCCGTGCCGAAGGGCTGGCCCGTCATCTCGGCAATGCGCTGGTCGTGCGGCATCACGTGGCCGCGCCAGTCGGCCGTGATGGTGCGGGTATGGGCGCCCGTGAGCATGCCGCCGCCATGCCATTGCAGCGTGACGCCGGGCACGCTGCGCGCGGCCTTGACCAGGGGCGCGGCGGCATAGCACCAGCCGCACAGCGGGTCGAAGATGTAGTGAAGGACAAAGGGCGGCTGCGCGGTCGTGGTCATGGCAGGAGCGGGCTGTGATGAAGGCGCCCACTGTAGCGGCTATTGGCTTGCCCGTGACGGGGCAGGGCCGCAGGCAGAATGGGCGACTGCCGCCGTGCAGCCACCGTGCTGCCATCGCCGATCCCGTCTGCATTGCCATGCGCCTCAAATCCACGCCGCCTCCGTCCGATCCTTCCGCTGCCTCCGCCCCGGCCGCCGAGCCCAGCGTCCAGTCCGTCGCCCAGCGCGGCATGCTGGGTTTTCTGCTGTTCTGGCTGCTGGTCATGGGCGTGCTGTACTGGGCCATGCAGATGTACCTGAAGCCGGCAGGCGTCAAGGTGCAGGCCGATGGCACGGTGGCCATTGCGCGTGACCGCGACGGGCATTTCCGCGTGGAAGGGGCCGTCAACGGGCAACCCGTCATGTTCCTGGTGGACACGGGCGCCAGCATGGTCGGCGTGACCGAGCCGCTGGCCGAGCGCGCAGGCCTGGACGGCGGCGAGCCGGTTCGCTTTCGCACCGCCAATGGCGAGCGCGACGGCCGCATGGTGGTGGCCGAGCAGGTGCGCGTGGCCTCCCTGGTGGTCAGCGGCCTGCGCGTGGGCACAGGCTATACCGGCAGCACGGACAGGGATGCGCTGCTGGGCCAGAACTTCCTGCGCCAGTTCGATGTGGAAATACGCGGCGACCGCATGCTGATCCATCCGCGCGGCAGCGGGTCTTCGCCCAGGCAGTAAGTACGTAAGCAATTAATTAAGTTAAGGGAGAGGGGCATGACACACAACGCCTTTCGCACCGACAGGCGCAGATGGCTGCAGACGGGCGCAGCCCTGGCGGCGCTGGGCTGCACGGCCTGTGCCAGCATGGGGCAGGGCGGTGCCTCTTCCACCGGCACCGGCCTGGCCGAAGACCTGGGCGAACGCCTGGACCAGGGCGTGCAGAGCGGAGAACTGGCGAACCTGCACGCCGTCGTCGTGATGCGCCACGGCCGGCTGGCGCTGGAGCGCTATTTCGAGGGCGAGGACGAGCGCTGGGGCGAGCCGCTGGGCAAGGTGGCCTTCAACGCCGACTCCCTGCACGATGTGCGCTCGGTCAGCAAGAGCATCGTCGGCCTGCTTTACGGCATGGCCCTGGCCGAAGGCAAGGTGCCCGCGCTGGACACGCCCCTGGTCCAGGCCTTTCCCGCCTACAGCGATCTGGCGGCCGATGAGGGCCGGCGCGGCATCCTGGTCTCCCATGCCCTGGGCATGACCATGGGCCTGCAATGGGACGAGGACCTTCCGTATTCCGACCCGCGCAATAGCGAAATCGCCATGGAGCGCAGCAGCGACCGTTACCGCTACGTGCTGGAGCAGCCCATCGTCGCCCCGCCCGGCGAACGCTGGTGCTACAGCGGCGGGGCGACGGCACTGCTGGGCCACCTGATCGCACAGGGCAGCGGCATGCCGCTGCTGGACTATGCGCGGCACAAGCTGTTTGCTCCGCTGGGCATCGACAAGGCGGAGTGGACGCCTGGCACCAACGGCGAGGCGGCCGCCGCCTCCGGCCTGCGCCTGCGGGCGCGGGACCTGGCCCGCATCGGCCAGCTGGTGCTGCAGCAGGGCGAGTGGCCGGGTGGAAGGCAAGGCCGGGCGCTGGTACTCCGACATTGGATTGTGCAATCCATTCAGCCACGCGTGGACGCCTGGCCCGGCCTGCGCTACGGCCACCACTGGTACGTGGGGCAGACCCGCGCCGGCCTGGCGTACTACATGGCCATCGGCCTGGGCGGCCAGCGGCTGGTGGTCGTGCCCCAGCATTCGCTGGTGTATGCCGTCTTCATGGGCAACTACGACAGCCCCCAGCAGGTGCAGCGCGTGGCCGCCGTGCAGGGCCTGATCGCCGCTGCCTTGCGTTGACTGCCTGGCGTTGACAGCCTTGCCCTGACAGCCGAGCGCGGGCACGTCGGGCGTGCGAGAATCCCTGCTTCCAAGGTCGGCTGCATGCCCGGCTCGCGCAAGCAGGGCGCGAAGCGGGGCGGGCCGGTGCGTGTCGAGGCTCGATCCACTTTCCTGGTTCCGGTGCCGGCCCATGAGCCCCTGAGGCCATGGCGCCGGTTGTTTCTGCCTCCCGCATGATCGCCAGATCACCGTTTGCCCGTGTCCCACCGCCAGCCCATCCGCATCGCCGACCGCCACCAGTTCGACACCCTGATCGACGCCCGCTCGCCTGCCGAATTCGCGCAGGACCACATTCCCGGTGCCATCAACTGCCCCGTGCTCGACAACGAGGAGCGCGCCCGGATCGGCACCATCTACAAGCAGGTCAGCCCCTTCGAGGCCAAGCGCCTGGGTGCGGCCATGGTCTCGGCCAACCTGGCGCGCCATCTGCAGGAAACCTTCGCCGACAAGCCCGCCAACTGGAAGCCGCTGGTCTACTGCTGGCGCGGCGGCCTGCGCAGCGGCTCCATGGTCACCTGGCTGCGCCTGGTCGGCTGGGATGCGCAGCAACTGGCAAACGGCTACAAGTCCTATCGCGGCCATGTGATCGAGCTGATCGACCGCCTGGTGCCCCAGCTGCGCCTGCAGGTGCTGTGCGGCGCCACCGGCAGCGCCAAGACCCGGGTGCTGCATGCCCTGGCCGAGGCCGGCGAGCAGGTGCTGGACCTGGAGGGCTATGCCAGCCACAAGGGCTCCTTGCTGGGCAACCTGCCCGGCGTGGAGCAGCCCAGCCAGAAATACTTCGAGACGCTGCTGGCCCAGCAGCTGGAGAGTTTCGATCCGTCGCGCACCGTGTACGTGGAAGGCGAGAGCGCCAAGATCGGCCGCGTGTCCCTGCCGCTGGTGCTGGTCGAGCACATGCGCCAGTCGCCCGTGATTGCGCTCGATGCCACGCCCGAGGCGCGCCTGGCCTACCTGCTGCGCGACTACGCCTACCTGGGCGACGATCCGCAGACGCTGGCCGACAAGCTGGGCTGGCTCAAGGAGCTGCAGGGCAAGGAGACCATCTCGCGCTGGCAGGCCTGGGCGCATGAGCGCAGCCTCTCGCCGCTGTTCTCCGAGCTCATGGCCCAGCACTACGACCCGCACTACGAGCGCTCGCAGGAGCGGCATTTCACGCAGTGGCGCACGCGCCGCAGCGTGCAGGCCGACGACCTCAGCGAGGCCGGCATCGCCGCGCTGGCGCAGCAGATACTGGCGCTGGATGGGGCATCGGCCGCATGAAGCAGCCGGGTGGATCAGGCGTTTGAATCAGGCGTGTGAATCTGCCAGCACCGGGTACAGCGACAGCAGCAGCAGGGCGGCCATGCCCCAGTTGAAGCGGCGCAGTGCCTGCGGCGAGCGCAGCGCGCGCCCCACGGCGCTGCCGAACAGCGTCCAGACGCTGACGCTGGGATAGTTCACGATGCCCAGCACCAGGGCGGCCAGCACCAGGTTGATGAAGAAATCCTCGCGCGGCGTGTAGGTGGCAATCACGCCGATGGCCATGATCCAGGCCTTGGGGTTGACCCACTGGAACGCCGCCGCCTGCCAGAACCCGAAGGGGCGGGTGCCCGCGTTGCCGCCGTCGATGCCGCCGCTGCCCGCGATCTTCCAGGCCAGCCAGACCAGGTAGGCCGCGCCCAGGTACTTGAGCGCGGTGTAGATCACCGGCAGGCGCTCGAACACCGCGCCCAGGCCCGCGCCCACCAGCAGCACCATGACCACCACGCCCAGGGTGATGCCCAGCATATGGGGCACCGTGCGGCGGTAGCCGAAGGTGGCGCCCGAGGCCGTCAACATCACATTGTTGGGGCCGGGCGTGACGGAGCTGACGAAGGAGAACATGGCCAGCGGCAGCAGGAACGAGGTGTGGGCGGTATCGAAGGGCATGGTGGCAACAGGCATGACAGGGGATCCGGCGCCCTGTCTGCGCATGCCGCAGGCCGCGGCGCCGTCAGGCCATGCTAATGTCAGTGTTCGGTACAGTAGCAGTACACTTTGCCAGAACAATTTGCCAACTGGCCTGCCCACATGACCCTGACACTTGATCCCGCAGCCACGCTGAAGGAAGCGCAGGCACAGCAGACACCGCAGACATCGAGTGCATCCTCCGCTACGGCTTTCCAGGCCGCTGCGCCCTGGCGTCCGCTGCGCTCCTCCGATCTCTCGCTGGTCGAGCAGCTCGTGGACCACTACGGCGGCCTCATCCGCCACCATGGCCTGCGCGCGGGCTCGCGGCTGCCCTCGGTGCGCGCGCTGGCGCAGCAGGCCGGCGTCAGCCGCGATACCGTGGTCCAGGCCTACGACCGGCTGGCCGCGCAAGGCCTTGTGCATTCGCGGCGCGGCTCCGGCGTCTTCGTCAGCGCCCGGCGCGCGGCCCAGGCCGTGCCGCGCGCCAGCCACGGCCTGCCCACGCTGGAGCAGGGCGCGGCCTTTGATACCGCCTTTCTGTTGCGCAGCATGTTCCGCGAAGGCACGGAGCATTCGGGCGACGCCGGCATGCTGCCGCCGGAATGGCTGGACCAGGAGATGCTGGCCTCGGCCCTGCGTGCCGTCGGCCGCAGCACGGGCACCAGCCTGCTGACCTATGGCGTGCCCCAGGGCTATCTGCCGCTGCGCCAGCAGATCGCCTCGGTGCTGCAGGCCCAGGACGTGCCCGCCCACCCCGAGGCCCACCTGATGACCGTGGCCGGCGCCACCCAGGGCCTGGACCTGATCGTGCGCAGCCTGGTGCGGCCCGGCGATACGGTGCTGGTGGAAGACCCGGGCTGGTTTCTCATTTTCGGCCGGCTCAACGCCCTGGGCGTGAACGTGGTCGGCGTGCCCCGCCTGCCCGGCGGCCCCGACGTGGAGGCGCTGGAGCGGCTGGCCCGCCAGCACCAGCCCCGGCTTTTCATCCTCAACACGGCCGTGCACAACCCCACGGGCCAGACCCTGTCGGCCGGCGTGGCCCACGAGGTGCTGCGCATTGCCGAGCGCCACGACTTCTACCTGGCCGAGGACGACACCTACTCCGACTTCCTGCCCGGCGTGCCCGTGCGCCTGGCTGCCATGGACCGGCTGCAGCGCGTGCTCCTGGTGGGTGGCTACTCCAAGACCCTGGCCGGCAGCCTGCGCGTGGGCTATGTCGCGGCGCACACCGACCTGATACGGCGGCTGACCGACCTCAAGCTGCTGGGCGGGCTGACCACGGCGCTGCCGGGCGAGCAGGTGGTGCACCGCGTGCTGGCCGATGGCCAGTACCGCAAGCATGTGGACCGCCTGCGCGAGCGCGTGGACCGCGCGCGCAACCGCTGCCTGCGCATGCTCGAAGCCCTGGACTGCCGCGCCCCGCACGAGCCGCAGGCCGGCATGTTCGCCTGGGTGGACTGCGGCGTGGACTCGGAGGTGCTGGCCCGCCATGCCGCGCCGCAGGGCCTGCTGCTGGCACCGGGCCTGCTGTTTTCGCCCAGGCAGGCCGCAGGCAGCATGCTGCGCATTCCCGTGCCCATGGTGGAGCAGCCCCAGACCTGGAAGATCCTTGGCCACCTGCTGGCGCAGCACCGTGGCGGTGGTGGATGACCGGATGGTGCAGCAGCGCTGCCTGACGGGAGGTTGACGCTGCCGGCGCCAGGGCATGTAAGACAGGGCATCGTGCCTCGGCGCCCCGGTAGTGCGCTGCTATCGTTCCGGGATGACTATTGAGCTTGTCTTGCCAGGGGAGGCCGGCCGCAGAGCCGGGGTGAACGACAGCCGGCCCCGACCGGGAGGTGGCGCGGCGCGCCGCCTGGCGCCGGTGCTGGCGCTGCTGCTGACAGCGGGCTGTGCCGACACGCCCGCGCCGCGCGGCAAGGTGGAGGGCGCCTCGTTCGAGCCCGGTGAAATCGTGCAGTCCGACAGCAACCGCATGGCCACCCTGGCCATGAAGGAGAACCTGGACAGCCTGATGCGCATCATGGACAAGCTGTACCTGCGCAACCCCGCCGAGTGGAAGAAAACCGCCGAAAGCCGCGAGGCCGCATCCGCCTACGTGCGCATCGCCATCACCGAGCGCCAGCCCTGGGCCGACCTGCACGGTGCCCAGGACGTGGCCGCGCTCTCGCTGGCGCTGCAGCCCGACTTCAAGGGCGACCGCGTGGCCGCCTTCGTCCATGCGCTGGCCGACACCATCATCACCGCCCACGGCGGGCGCACCAGCTTCACCCTGGTCCATGGGCTGGACCCGCAGCTGATCTACAACGCCGCACGCAACGTGGAAGTGGCCAACTGGATTCTCAACTCACGGCGCAATGCCGCGGGCGGGCCGCTGCTGCTGTCCAACCACCTGGGCGACGACGCGCGCAACCTCAGCTTCGAGCGCGAGATGGGCAAGATCATCGGCCGGCTGGACCTGATCGCCAACTACACCACCGAGCGCTACCGGCGCTCCTTCATTGGCTACGGGCAGGGACTGGTGGCCGGGCCGTTCATGCAGTTCCTGCCGGTGCGCTGAGGCGCTGAGGCCCTGAGTGGGCTGAATGCGCTGAAGTGGCAAGCGTCAGGACGCGTCACACAGAACGATGGTGACCAGAGCGGAGGTGTCTTCGATGGCGCGTACCGCATGCGCCATGTTGGCCGGCAGGTGCATCAGCTGGCCGGCCTGCAGGGACTGGCGGCTTTCGCCGAGCATCACCTCCAGCTCGCCTTCCAGGCAGTGCAGGCTGACGCTGCCCGGCACCTTGTGCGGCGGCAGCGACTGGCTGGCGCGCAGCACCACGCGGATGACCTCCATGTCCTGGGACTTGAACAGGGCGCAGGTCCGTGCGCCCGCCAGCCGCGCACCAAACGGCAGGACATCGATGGCTTGAGCGGTCAGTGCAAGGGGGGTGGCCATGGCGGACCTCCGGGCGTTGGCGGGCAATACAGCCATTGTCCTCCGAAGCACGGGAATCCATCAACCGCAACTGTGTGACAGCAGGGGCTTGTGCAGGGTCTCAGCCCGGCACGCTGGCCTCCACCAGCAGGGTCAGCAACTGCAGCGACTCCTGCCAGCCCAGGTGACAGGCCTCGGCGGGAATGACGGCGGGCACGCCTTCCTGGGTCACATCCATTTCAGTGCCGCAGAACACCTCGCGCAGCGTGATGGTGGTGATCATCTCGCCGGGCAGTTGCGGGTCGTCGAAGCGGTCGGTATGGCGAACCAGCCGGCCAGGCTCCAGGTCCAGGAACTCCCCGCCGAAGCCGCTGCGCCCGCCCGTGGACAGATTGACGAAGGCCATGCGGTAGCGCCCGCCGACCCGGGCGTCGAACTCGGGCACCTCGCAGATGTAGCCGTGGGGCGGAAGCCATTTGGCCAGGGCAGCGGCCGTGGTGAAGGCCTGGTACACGCGCTGCGGCGGCGCCTTGAGGACGCGGTGCAGCCGGATGGTGTGGACGGTGTGTGACATGCGGAACTCCTTGGCGTGGTGTCGTGCAAGGCTGCCAGCCTCGCACCGATGCAGTCCTTGCGCAAGAGGCGGGACCTGGAGCCTGGCGCACGATTCAATGATTCATAAATCGAATCCTTGATTGGTTTTAAAGAATTGGACTTGAATCATTGACGCCCGCACCATGGCGGCGAGCGCTGGACACACAGCGCCGCTTTCCATAGGAAACAGGAGACAAGCAAATGAAGCATTCCCCGTTGCGCAGGGCCCTGGCCCTTGGCGCTATCAGCACCATTGCGGCCGTGGCCGCGCCCTGCGTGTCGGCGCAGGGTGGTTACCCCTCCAATCCCATCACCCTGGTCGTGCCGTTCGCGGCCGGCAGCGGCACGGACGCCGTGGCGCGGCTGGTGGCCACCCGGCTGGGTGAGCGGCTCAAGCAGCCCGTGATCGTGGACAACAAGGCCGGCGCCAATGCCCAGATTGCCGCCAACCATGTGGCCAAGGCCAAGCCGGACGGCTACACGCTGTTCATGACCACCAACACCTCGCACTCGGCCAACCCCTGGCTGGTCAAGGGCCTGAAGTACGACCCCGTCAAGGACTTCACACCTGTGGCGCGCGTGGGCGAGCTGCCGTTCGCGCTGCTGGTCCACCCCTCCGTTCCTGCCAAGACCGTGCAGGAACTCATCGACTACGCCAAGGCCAATCCCGACCGCCTGTCCTACGGCACGCCCAACAGCACCTCGCTGGTCGCCTCGGAAACCTTCAAGTACGTCACGCACACCCAGATCACCTCGGTGCCCTACAAGTCCAGCCCGCAGGCGCTGACCGACCTCATGGGCAACCAGATCCAGGTCTACGTGGCCGATCTGGGCTCGGCCTGGGGCACGATCAAGACCGACCGCGTGCGCACCCTGGCCGTCACGGCGGCCAAGGGCTCCACCCTGCTGCCCAATGTGCCGGCCATCGGCAAGACGCTGCCGGGCTTCGACATCACGTCGTGGAACGGCATCTTCGGCCCGGCCGGCATGCCCGCCGAGATCACCGAGCGGCTGAACACCGAGCTGCAGGCCATCCTCAAGGACAAGGCCGTGCAGGAGCAATTGGCCCAGGTCGGCTTCGAGGTCTGGCCCACGGCCACGCCTGCCGAGTTCGCCACCTATGTGAAGGACCAGATGGCCCGCTGGGGACAACTGGTCAAGCAGGCGGGCATCGAGGCGCAGTGAAGGAGAGCCGCATGGAGCAAGCGCAGCAAGGGCAGCAAGGCCCTCTTGCCGGAGTGAAGGTGCTGGACATGACCTCGGTGGTCATGGGCCCCTTTGCCACCCAGATCCTTGCAGGCCTGGGGGCCGAGGTGATCAAGGTCGAATCGCCCGAGGGCGACAACATGCGCCACGTCGGCCCCATGCGCAACCCCGCCATGGGCCACATCTTCCTGCAGGCCAACCAGGGCAAGCGCTCCGTGGTGCTGGACCTCAAGCAGGGCGCCGCGCGCGAGGCCCTGCTGCGCCTGGCCGAAGGCTGCGACGTGCTGGTCAGCAACGTGCGGCCCCAGGCCATGGCGCGCCTGGGCCTGGCCTACGAGGACGTGGCGGCGCGCAACCCGCGCATCATCCACGTGAGCTGCTGCGGCTTCGACCAGCGCGGCCCCTACGCGGCCCGGCCCGCATATGACGACCTCATCCAGGGCGCCACCGGCGTGCCCTGGCTGGCGCAGCAATACGGCGGTGGCGAGCCGGCCTATGCCCCCATGACCCTGGGCGACCGCGTCACCGGCCTGCACGCGGTCTACGCCGTCACGGCCGCCCTCTATGCGCGCGAGAAGACCGGCAAGGGCCAGGCCGTGGTCGTGCCCATGTTCGAGGCCATGACCCAGTTCATCCTGGGCGACCATATGGCGGGCCTGTCGTTCGAGCCGCAACTGGGCGGTCCCGGCTATGCGCGCCTGCTCACGGCCCACCGCAGGCCCTATCGCACCAGCGACGGCCACCTGTGCGTTCTCATCTACAACGACAAGCACTGGCACAGCTTCTTCAACGCCATAGGCCAGCCCGAGCGCATGGCCGAGCCCATCTTCGCCACCCACAGCCAGCGCGCGCTGCACATCGATGCCGTCTATGCCGAAGTCTCGCGGCTGATGGCAGGGCGCACCACCGCCGAATGGCGCACGCTGCTGGACGCGGCCGATGTGCCCAACATGCCCATGGCCTCGCCGGAGGACCTGATTGCCGACCCCCAGCACCAGGCCACCGGCTTCGTGCACGAGATAGACCACCCCAGCGAAGGCCGGCTGCGCACCACGGCCAGCCCCACGCGCTGGAGCGCCACGCCGCCCGCAGAACGCGCCGCCCCCGCGCCACGCCTGGGCGAACACACCCTGCAGGTGCTGCGCGACGCGGGCCTGACCGAGGCCGAGCTGGCCGCCCTGCAGGCCAGCCGCGCCTGCAGCCAGGCTGCCGCGCTGCAAGACGCCCCACCACAAACACAAGCGCAAGCACAAGCACAAGCACAAGCACAAGCACAAGCACAAGCACAAGCACAAGCACAAGCACAAGCACAAGCACAAGCACAAGCACAAGCACAAGCACAAGCACAAGCACAAGCACAAGCACAAGCACAAGCACAAACAGAAGGAAACCGCCCATGCCCCGCTATTTGATCCGCGAACAAGACGTGCCCGGCTACAGCCCCGCCAACCACCACGGCACCGTCAACCGGCGCCTGGTCAGCGCCGCCAACGTGGGCGCGCGCCACATGGAGCTGGTACTGGGCACGCTGGAGCAGGGCGGCGGCGCGCTGCCCCATGCCCACCCCGGCATGGAGCAGGCCTGCTACCTGCTGGCCGGAACGGCCGAAGTGGAAATCGACACCCCGGACGGCAAGGAACGCTTTGCCATGCAGCCCGGCGACACCTGCTTCTTCCCCGAGGACTGCATGCACATCTTCCGCGTGACCAGCGCCGAGCCCGTGCGCCTGCTGGTCTTCTACAGCCCGCCGTACGGCGAGAACCCCGAGCGCGTGCGCCGACCGGCAGCCTGAGCGCCGTCACCCCACAGACACAACAAGCGAACAGCAACAAGCAACGGAGAACTCACCATGGACTTTCTGTGGAACGAAGAACAGGAACAGATACGCGACGCCGTCGAGCGCGCCTGCGCACCCTTCGATGCCGACTACTGGCTGCGCAAGGACCACGAAGGCGGCTTCCCGCACGACTTCCACAAGGCCCTGGCCGACGCGGGCTGGCTGGGCATTGCCATGCCCGAGGAATTCGGCGGCGCGGGCCTGGGCATCAGCGAAGCGGCGCTGATGATGCACACCATCTCGGCCACGGGCGCAGGCCTGTCGGGCGCCTCGGCCGTGCACATGAACATCTTCGGCCTGCACCCCGTCGTCGTCTTCGGCACGGACGAGCAAAAACGCCGCTGGCTGCCCCCGCTGATCGCGGGCACGGACAAGGCCTGCTTCGGCGTCACCGAGCCCAATGCGGGCCTCAACACCCTCAAGCTGCAGACCCGCGCCGTGCGTGATGGCGACGTCTACGTGGTCCATGGCCAGAAAGTCTTCATCTCCACCGCCCAGGTCGCCAACAAGATCCTGCTGCTGGTGCGCACCAAGCCCGTGGAAGAGTGCAAGGGCACGGAAGGCCTGAGCCTGTTCTACACCGACCTGGACCGCGAACGCATCGAAGTGCGCGAGATCGACAAGCTGGGCCGCAAATGCGTGGACACCAACCAGCTGTTCATCGACGGCCTGCGCATCCCCGCCGAGGACCGCATCGGCGAAGAGGGCAAGGGCTTCTCGTACATCCTGCACGGCCTCAACCCCGAGCGCATCCTCATCGCCGCCGAGGCCGTGGGCTTGGGCCGCGCCGCCCTGGCGCGCGCCACCCAGTACGCCAAGGAGCGCGTGGTCTTCGACCGCCCCATCGGCCAGAACCAGGGGATACAGCACCCGCTCGCCCAGGCCTGGATGGGGCTTGAGGCGGCCCACCTCATGGTGCAAAAGGCTGCCTTCCTCTACGACAGGGGCCTGCCCTGCGGCGCCGAGGCCAACGCCGCCAAGTACCTGGCGGCCGAAGCCTGCGCCAAGGCCTGCGAAACCGCCATCTTCACGCACGGCGGCATGGGCTACGCCAAGGAATACCACGTGGAGCGCTACATGCGCGAATCCTGGATCCCGCGCCTGGCGCCCGTCAGCCCGCAACTCATCATGTGCTTCATCGCCGAAAAGGTATTGGGCTTGCCTAAATCGTATTGACCCCCTGAGTCGCTTCGCGCCTTCCCCCTTCTCGCTGCGCGGAGGGGGACGACACCCTCGGTGCGGGGCGGCCCTTTCTCGGTGTCTCAAAGTTGAGGTGCGCGGGTTTTGTGGCTGCGAACCATCTGAAGTCCCATGATTTATCAATCTGTATTTCAGAGGTAGCCATGGTGCAAGATGCCATCTCGCTTGCTCCCCATCCGCCGCCTCTCATGAAGACCCACCTGCTGCGCTATTTCGTCGCCCTGGCCGAGGAACGCCACTTCGGCCGCGCGGCCCAGCGGCTGTGCATCACCCAACCGCCGCTGAGCATGGCGCTCAAGACCCTGGAGCAGGACCTGGGCGCCAGCCTCATGGACCGCGACGCCAAGAACGTGCGCCTCACCCCTGCGGGCGAGGCCTTCCTGGTCGAGGCACGCAAGGTGCTCGCCCAGCTGCAGCACGCGGCCGACGTGGTGCGCGGCGTGGCCGAGGGCATGCAGGGCCGGCTGGACGTGGGCATCACCGGCTCCATGGTCTACCGCCAGGTGCCCGACTTCTGCCGCGCCTTCCGCGCAGAACGCCCCCTGGTCGAAGTCTGCCTGCATGAAATGTCCACGCGTGAGCAACTGCAGGCCATTGCCAGCGGCCAGATCGACTGCGGCTTTCTCAACATAGCCTCCCCGCCAGACGGCCTGCAGACCCTGTCGATCGGCGAGGAACCCTTTGTCTGCTGCCTGCCCGCCACGCATGCGCTGGCGCAGCAGCCCGACATCGACCTGCGCGAACTGGCCCGCGACACCTTCGTCATGTTCGCCCGCGAAGTGGCCCCGGCCAACTACGACAACGTCATCGCCTGCCTGCAGCAGGCCGGCATCCACCCCCACACACGCCACGCCGCGCGCCAGTGGCTCACCGTCATGGCCCTGGTCTCGGCAGAGCAGGGCGTGGCCCTGGTGCCCAGCTGCATGCAGCGCGTGGGCATGAACGGCGTGGTGTTCGTGCCGCTGCGCGGTCCGCAGCAGGCCATGACGCCCGCCGTCATGGCCTGGCGGGCGGACCAGCCTGCGGCGTTGCTGCAGGCTTTCATTGAGAGGGTGAGGGCGATGGCATCCACCGCCGTCAAGGGTGGTAGGGGTTGAGGGCTGTCACCTCTACAGACCCTTCGCAGTAGTGCATGGCGAAAACCACCAGCTCCTTACCATTCGATTGGGTGATGGCCTCCACGTGCCAAAAAGGCACTTTTTCTCCCGGAGAAAACGTCACCTTGGTGATGTCGAATGCGTACTGAGGAAACTTCTCTTTCAGTTTTTTCAGTACATTCGTCCGAACCAGATTAAAGTCATGGTTTTCGCAAGCGGTTGCGTTTTTTGCGTCCCCGTATGCGGTGATCAGCAAGACTGCGCCAGCCAAAAAACTGCGAAAAAAACTGTATCTTGACATGGTTTTTTCATATCAGCGGCCTGTGAAGTAATTGGCCAAAGCCGTTGATGGCCGGATACTGGCTGGAGTTATGCGCGGATGTGCGGCGTTGTGCGGGCACCATCATCAAAGACGGGTTGCCATGGTACTTTCTTCTGTTTTAGGCTGAAGAAGCCACCATGGCTTCCTGGTGTCATACACTTGATTTATTGTTGCTTCAATAGATTTCCATTATCCCATTTTCACTGGCTGAGTATTTGCTTTCCGAAACTGCTCGAGCAGAAACGGCCTTTCCCCGTGTGCCGGCCAAATGGGGGTACATGTAGCACAGAACTGCGACTTGCAAATTTGCTACTGGAATGCTACCAGCCATGGTGAAACCATTGTTATAGCAATTTGGAATTCCTCGAACTCCAACGGCGAGTGAAAGATCGCCACCTCTCGCGACAGAAAAGTCAACTCCTGCACTTGCAGATACTCTTGTATATGAGCCAGCACGTGAGTAAGGGTCGTAGCTTAGAGATAGAACAGGTCTGTAGTCCCATTGGCCACCAGGCATGTAATAGTAGTTGGAATGTTGCTTAAATGACATTTCCTTTTGAAGGGAAGGCGGTTCACAATGAAGGGGTATATTCCTTTCATCGCTGCCAATTACCATTTTTCCAGGAGACTCTGGATTTTTGTCTCCGTACATTTTACACAACCTCTTGTTGAATTCAATTGCTTCATCATTTTGATTGGTGGTTTCGTAGAGATACGATCCATTTGATAGCTTGACTAGATTTATGGTCACAGTACCATTCATTCCAGCCATGCTGCCAGAAATACTTCTGGCGACCATTGGCATGCCGTTCTTTTCAATTTCCTCATTCCCTATCAGAAAATCTTGAGCCGTTGCAGAGATTGATACGAGAAAAAGTATAGATCCGGTCAGAATTTTACTTGGCATAGTTCCCTCTGTGCTGAAATGTTAATAAGCCTTTGCTGCCACATGGCAGTGAGTGGCGCTATTAGTCTAAGTTCTTTCGAATTTTCAGATCAAGTGCAGACTGCTGTCGTTTTCTGTTTGTTCTGAAAAATAAGATGCTTCCTAGGAATTGACGTGAATTGACGATCAACGGTCTAAACACACGCATTCGGATGGCCTCATGAGCAAGGCTTGCGTTGATTCGCAGGCTTGATGAATCCGTAAATTCCTGGTGCCGTGCATCCGAGTGCTCTTGCCGCTTTGGCAGTGCCCCTTTGTCGTCGGCGATCGAGTCTGCCCACATAGCCACTACGAGGGCCGAGGGAGATGAGATATGGCAGGGTTTGAGCTGCGAGACAGGCGCCCGGAATCTGCGGGTCACCACGGCGCCAGCCGCGCAACTCAGTCCGATGGCACAGCGTCGGTACTGCCCAGAATATCCGCCACCTTGAGCGCCAGCGCATCCAATGTGAACGGCTTGGTCAGAAGCTGCGTACCGGGGTGCAGGTTTTCCTGGCTGAGCGGAGATGCCTCGGTGAACCCGGTGATGAAGAGCACCGGCAGGTCGGAACGGGCCAGGCGTGCCTCGTCGGCAAGCTGCTTGCCGTTCATTCCGCCGCGAAGCCTCATGTCCGTGATCAGCATGTCCACCCGGGTTCCGGCAAGCAGTACCTGTAGCGCGGCGGCTGCATCTGCCACGGCAAGCACCGTGTAGCCCAGATCGACAAGCGCCTCGTCGATGAGATGGCGGATCGGGGCTTCGTCATCCACGACCAGCAAGGTCCTTTGGGCAGGAACGACCACCTGCCGTGCCGCATCGACCGCGCGTTCTGCAACGGGTGCGGCGTCGCACCGGGGCAGATACAGGCAGACGGTGGTGCCCTGGCCCGGCTGGGAGAAGATCCTGACCGCTCCTCCCGATTGCCGTGCGAAGCCGTAGATCATCGACAGCCCCAACCCTGTTCCATGGCCCACCGGCTTGGTGGTGTAGAACGGCTCGAAGGCGCGCGCAATGGTCTGCTCCGACATGCCGGTGCCCGTATCGGTGACGCACAGCGACACATAGCCGCCCGGCGGAAGATCCCACTCCCGGGCTGCCGCCTCTTCAAGCTCGATATTGGCTGTCCTGATGGTCAGCCGGCCGCCTTCGGGCATGGCATCGCGGGCGTTGATGCACAGGTTCAGGATGGCGTTCTCCAGCTGCGTTCCATCGATTTGCGCATGCCACAGATGGGCTGCCGGCACGATGTCGATGTCCACGCTGGCGCCCACCGTCCTTCGCAGCAGGTCCTCCCAATCGGCCAGGAGCGCGGCCATATCGGTGGGCTTGGAGTCCAGGATCTGCCGGCGCGAGAACGCAAGCAGCCGCTGCGTGAGCGTGGCGGCGCGCCGCACCGCCCCCTGCGCTCCATGGATGAAGCGCGTGAGGTTGTCCACCTGGCCGCGCGCCAGCATCCGCTGCAGCAGCTCCAGATTGCCCATGACGGCCGCCAGCAGGTTGTTGAAGTCGTGCGCAAGACCGCCCGTCAACTGGCCCACGGCCTCCATCTTCTGCGACTGGCGCAGTTGCTCCTGTACCTTGGCCAGCGCTTCGGCCTTGGCCATTTCGGAGGTGATGTCGCGGCCCACCGCATTGATGCGGCCTGCCGCCGAACGGGTGGACCAGGAGATCCAGCGGTAGCTCCCGTCCCGATGGCGATACCGGTTGTCAAACCGGGCATGCGCCATGCCTGTGGCCAGCTCCTGCGTGTCCTGGATGGTGCGCGCCAGATCCTCCGGATGGATGAGATGAAAAAGCGTGGTGCCCAGCAGCTCGTCTTCACGCCAGCCCAATACCTCGGTCCAGGCCGGGTTGACCGCAGTGATGATGCCCTCGAACGTGCAGCGCATCATGATGTCGGAAGACAGCTGCCACAGCGCGTTGCGGTCGGCCGTGCGCTCTGCCACCTGTTCCTCCAGCGTGGCATTCAAGCGCTCCAGCGCGGCCTGCGCCTGCTTGCGCTCGGTGATGTCGGAGGCCGCTCCCAGCCAGCCGGTGATGGCGCCTGCGGCATCGAACAGCGGCACGGCGCGCGAGAACGCCCAGCCCACGCTGCCATCGACCCGGTTCACCCGGTGCTCGATCACGTAGTCCGTCTTCGTGCGGATGGCCCGCGCGATCTCCGCGCGCACCAGGTCGCGGTCCTCCGGGGGGATGTAGTCTTCCAGCCAGTTCGTGTTGGACGCCTGCGTGTCGGGGATGAACCCGCCGCCTGCCAGCTGGTGCAGCTCGCTCCAGTCCGCACTGATGGAGTAGCGCACTTCCGAGGAGGAGCGCACTAGCGCATCCAGCCGTTCCTCGCTCTGGCGCAACATGTCCAGCGCGCGTCGTTCCGCATCGATGTCCAAAATGGCGATGGCCGTGGCCACGACTTCCTTGTCTGCATTGCGCAGCGGCACCCCGAACACGCGCGTCCATACCTCAAGCCCCTGGGGCGTGTCATAGACACAGTCAACGCCCGGCACCACCAGCTCACCGCGGAACGCGCGGGCGGCCACAAACTGGTCACGGGGGACGGGCTTGCCGTCCTTGTCCCAACTGCGCCAGCGCCCCCGGTCTTCCTCGGCCGACAGCAGCGAAGGGATGGGGGTCTCCGGCAGGAAATGGCGGTAGGCCGGGTTGGACATCAGCACCTTGCCGCCCTTGCTCACCAGGCACAGGCCTATCGGCAGATGCTCGATGAAATCCGAGAACAGCGTCTTCTGGTCTGCCACCTGCGCATCGAAGGGGTCCTGATCGCTGGCGCCCGCGCCCTGTACGGCGCTGGCATGGCCCGCCGTGGCAATCGCCAGTTGCGCCCGCAGCCGGGCGTTTTCCTCGCGAAGCAGGGCAATCTCTTCGGACTCTTGGATCATGGGGGGGGATGGAGCGGGGCGTTGGGTGGAGGAGAGGGGGCAGCTCGCCGCTGGCGGGGACGGCGATGCTGCCTGGGGATCATAGCTGTGACTGCTGGTGCGACCGATGTTGAGGCTGCAGTCCTCGGTGCGGCAATTCTTGTGGGACTTCGCCCTCCCAGGGACTATGGGGTTGAACTGGCCGTGCAATGGGCTGAATTTGGGGCCCCAATGACCGATGAATCGGTCGACGAACGCTCGAAATGTGCCATTGAAAATATGGAAGTCGAGAACCTTATTGGGAAAATGGCAAAAGAATGCATATTTCCGCCAATTTCTCGAATATGAATCAAACAAATCGGCAATGAATGATCTGCCCCGTCGTGCAGGCCATGGCTGAAGGGTGGCGGCGATAGGGCTTCCCTGCAGGAAGCGTGCCGCAGGCACCGCCGCTGCTGTGACTTTCATGTCACACGGCACAGCTGTCACGAAGAATACTTATGTGTTGCCTAGAGTTCCCGCAGCGGTGGCAGGAGGCCACCGTCATTCTCATTAATAAGTTCAGTTCGTATCTCGCCAATGAAAAATCAAAAAACGTGCTCGCGCATTCTGGGACTCGCGATGGGCACATTCTTCGCCTCTTCTTCCAGCTTGGCCTTGGCGCAATCTTCCGTCACCATTTTTGGTGTGGTGGACGTCGGTGTCACCATTGCCAAGTCCGGCAGCAACAGGCTCAATGCACTGAACTCCAGCCAAGGCAAGACCAGCTTGCTTGGCTTGCGCGGCACGGAGGACCTCGGCGGCGGCAACCGAGCTCAGCTCTGGCTTGAAGGCGGCCTCAACCCCGATGTCGGCACTGGCGGCAGCAGCGGCTCCCTTGGCTTCGAGCGCCGCTCCACGATCGGGCTGAGCAACAATTCCTGGGGTGAAATCCGGCTGGGTCGCGACTACACCCCCAGCTACAACATCTTCACCGCTTTCGCGGGCCCCGACACCACCACCGGTGTGCAGGCCAATCTGTTCCAGACGATCCGCCAGACTGCCTATAACGCCGCCAGCCAAAGCGGCGTGGTCGACCGCACGCGCATCAGCAACGCCGTGGGCTACTTCCTGCCGAGCGACCTGGGCGGTATCTATGGCCAGTTCTCGGTTTCCTTTGGCGACGAGAACGCCTCCGGCTCTGGCGCAAGCAAGGCCCGCAGGTACATAGGCGGCAACCTGGGCTATCGCTCCGGCCCGCTGAACGTGGGTATCGGCTACGGCCGGATCGACGGTACCGCAGCCGTGGCTTCGCCCAGCGCCATCGCCGCAACTAGCGATCTGGAAGACCTGGTGCTGGGCGCCTCGTACAACTTCGGCAGTTTCCTGCTCAATGGCGGATACAACAGCCTGAAGTGGGAGCCCGTCAACGGCGCAACCTCCGGGAAGGTGGACGGTTTCTACCTGGGCGCAACCATCCCCATGGGGCCAGGCAGCTTGCGCGTCAAGTACGCCAGCGCCAAGTTCAGCGGCAACGCCTCTGCCCTCACGCGCAGCGGCGGCAAGGCCGACAAGTATTCGATCGGATATGTCTACGAGTTCTCCAAGCGCACCTCTCTGTACGCAGGGCTGGCGCGTGTGAACAACAAGAACGGCGCCAGCGTCGGCCTGATCGGCGGCCCTGCGGGTGTGGCCAACGCCGGCTCGACCGGTGTGGATCTGGGTATCAGCCACTCGTTCTGAGCGGCACAGCGCCTTTTCCAGAAACGAAGCCTTCAAGGCTGGGCAGGCCCTGCCACGCAGGGCCTGCCGATCTGCCGATCTACCTATCAGGCTTGCCTCTTCTTCTCAAGACCTACTCGCCATGCGCCCCCCCACTTCCTCTTCCTGCCTGATGGCAGTGATCGCCGCCGCGGCTGCCTTGCTGAGCGCCTGCGCCGACACCCGCCCGCTCCAGGCCGCCGGCTCCGAGACGGTGACGCAGACCACCGGCGTCGGCAGCATCCGTGCCACCGTCACGCGCCAGGACGTCCAGTTCGACGACAGGTTCTATTTCCCCTACGAAGGCCCACACCCCGCCACCAAGGCCGATTTTCCCAAGGGCTTTCTGCCAGCCTACGGTTCGGGCCTGGCCTTGAAGGGCAGGCGTGCCGACGGCACGCTGGAGTTCTACGCCATCACCGATCGCGGCCCGAACGCGACCACCGGCCCGGTCACGCAGATCACCGACGGCTCCAATCCCGCGGGCTTTGCCAGTTCCACGGTGTTTCCTTCGCCCAACTTCACTCCGTCCATCGGCGTGATCGCCCTCGGAAAGGACGGAGCCAGGCTCGTCTCCACCCTGCCGCTCAGATTCAGCGCCACACAGAACGCCAACGGCCGCGTGCAGCCACGGGGCCTCACAGGCAACACGGGCGAGCAAGTCCTGGACGACTCCTTCACCTATCCCGGCAAGGCCAAGGGCTACAGCGAATTCGGCCTGGACACAGAATCCGTGGTGGTGGATGCCGCACGCAATGCGCTGTGGGTGTCCGACGAATACGGACCCTTCATCGTGAAGATTGACCCGGCGACCGGCATCATCCAGAAGAAATACGGGCCCGGCACCGGCGCGGCCGATCTGCCGGCCATTCTCGCCAAGCGCCGCGCCAACCGTGGCATGGAGGGGCTGAGCATCGATGCGGCCAGCGGCAAGCTGCACGGCTTCCTGCAAAGCCCCCTGGACGACGGCAAGGCCGACTACACCACCGCTGCCGTTGCCGACGCCACTGGCAAATCGGAGAACGTGCGCGACTACGCTCGCTTTGTGCGCTGGGTGGAGTTTGACCCGACCACCGAGAAAACCCGCCTGTTTGCCTTGCCCGTGGACAGCCGTTGGTACAACCAAGGCAAGACCGGCAATGCCAAGCTGGGTGATGTGGTCTCACTGGGCAAGGGGAAGTTCATCGCCATCGAGCAAGGCACGGGCAAGGACAAGAAAGTCTTCAACGACCTGGTTCTGATCGAGTTTCCGGCCAACGCCACCGACATCACCGCGCTGGGCTCCGACCTGGAAAAGAGCAGCCTGACTGGCAAGCCGGTCAATGGCTCGGACTATTCCAAGATCGTGACGCTCAAGAAGACCCGGCTCTTCAACCTGAACGCCACCGGCTGGGTGGCCGAGAAGGCCGAAGGCCTGGCACTGGTCGATGACTACACGCTGGCGCTGACCAACGACACCGACTTCGGTGTTTCGCTGGCCGTGCTGGACGCCAGCGGCAAGGAAATCGAAGGCTCGGACGTCACCAAATGCATGGTGGACGCCGAAGGCAAGATCGTGAACGACGGCCAATGCGCCAAGGGCGCGGCGAGCCTGCGCTTTACCACCAATGACGTCAACGATCGCACGCAGCGACTGTGGACCTTTGGGTTCAGCAAGAAACTGAGCGAATACGGCGCTCCCTGAACGACTGCGACTGCATGGCATAGGCAAGACAACGGGGCCACGGCGATCCAGGGCGGTTCGTCCAGCGCGAAGGCGCTGCGACGGGCCGCAACGCTGATGCCGCTTCCTCTGGCATCTGCACGGAGCAGCGCCGCCGTTGCGGCGCAAGTGTGGGCTTGCCGCAATGGCTGGTCCTTTCGACCTTCGGCAGTGTTCCGGCATTGCCCAAAGCGGTAGTCGTTGAGTGCGTAGATGACAGGCATACGTCCGAGCCAAGCACTTTCACAATCAAATCCCCCTCTGTTTGGTCATTTCAAAAGCGCCCTCGGATTCCATACTGGTTTCCCCGTGAATCGAGGAAATTCAACAGTGAGCAGTGTCCCGTTCAGAATCCCTCTCGGATTTCCGATGGCTTGGGATTGGCCAGTCATCGAATTCCTGAAGAGATGGCGCGTGCGGTATCCTCAGCCGCTCTGTGGAGGAGAAGAAAGTGGCGGTACTGATTCCTGCGATGGGGGCGTGCGTTGGGCGCATGACGCCCGGCGAGCGACGGCTGGCCGAGCGTTTGGAGCAAAAGCTCGAAGACGATTACATGCTCTGGTATGACGTACCCATCGGTCCCAAGCAGACGCATCCTGACTTCGTCGTCATTCATCCACGCAGGGGCGTTCTGATTCTTGAGACCAAGGATTGGCGGCTCGAGACGGTTCAAGAGGCGACCAAACAGGCCTGGACGCTCATCGTGGATGAAAGGCCCAAGGTCGTCATCAATCCGGCAGCTCAGGCGCGACACTGCGCCATTCAAGTGGTCAATGCACTGGAGCGGGATCAGCAACTCATTCACGACGAAGGCCCTCATCAGGGAAAGCTGGCATTTCCCTGGGGCAGCGGCGTGGTGTTCACCAACATCACGCGCAAGCAGTTTGAAGAGTCTGCACTGGACCAGACGATTGATGCGCACCTTGTCATCTGCAAGGACGAGATGCTGGAATCCGTTGATGCAGAGGCTTTCCAGCAGCGCCTGTGGAACATGTTCCCCCACGCTTTCGGCAAAGCCATGTCGGTGCCGCAGCTCGAGCGCACGCGGTGGATCATGTTCCCGCAGGTGCGTGTTCCGGTGCAAGGCAGCCTTCTGCCGGAAGACGCGGACGAGCTGCCGGACATCATGCGCGTCATGGACTTGCAGCAGGAGCAACTCGCGCGCAGCCTGGGCGATGGGCATCGCGTGATCCACGGAGTTGCCGGCTCAGGCAAGACCATGATTCTTGGCTATCGTGCGGAACACTTGGCCAAGACCGCTTCGACCAAGCCCATCCTCGTGCTCTGCTACAACGAGCCCTTGGCAGTGAAGCTCAATGCCTGGTTTGCGGCCAAGGGCCTGGCCGATCGGGTGCACGCCCGCAACTTCCACAAGTGGTGTCGCCAGCAGTTGGTGGCCTATGGTCAGACGCTACCCGCTCAGGGCCCGGGCATGTTTGATCAGATGGTGGAGTTTGTAATTCGCGGCGTGGACCGGCAACAGATTCCGTCCGGGCAGTACCAGGCCGTGATGGTCGACGAGGGGCACGACTTTCAGCCTGAATGGCTCAAGCTCGTCACCCAGATGGTGGACCCCGAGACCAACAGCCTGTTGATCCTGTACGACAGCGCCCAGAACATCTATGGCAAGAGCAAGGCGCGTGGGTTCAGCTTCAAGAGCGTGGGAATCCAGGCCTCTGGGCGCACAACCATTCTCAAGATCAACTACCGCAACACCAGGCAGATTCTGCAAATCGCCAACCGCGTCGCCGCCGAGTTCCTGCAACCCAATGCCCAGGATGATGACGGTGTTCCGCTGGTGCAACCCATCAGCTGCGGCCGCGAAGGGCAGGAGCCGCTGATCGTGCGCCTGCCGAGCTTGCGGGACGAGCCCGCCAAGATCGCCGAGCTGCTGGCTGCTGCGCATCAGGAAGGCCACGCCTGGGGTGACATGGCCATCCTGTGCCGCGATCACGACTCCATGAACCAGTGCGCCCTGGCACTTGGCCGCCGAAAACTGCCGCATCGCGTGCGACATCGGTCAGGTGACTTCGATCCACTGGCCGACACCATCAAAGTGATGACAATGCACGCCAGCAAGGGGTTGGAGTTCCCGGTCGTGGCCGTCGCAGGAGTGGGGCAGATGCCGCGTGAAGGCGAAGATGCGGCGGACGAGGCCAAACTGTTCTATGTGGCTGCGACTCGGGCGACACAAAAACTGGTGTTGACTGTGGCGGGAGAAGGGGCGTTTGCGAAGGCGCTGGTGGATGCGGGGTGAGGACGGGCACAAGTCCGTCGTGAGGTGGTCAGTGCTCCAGGCGTGGTCCCAGTAGCGTTGTGCCCGCAGCGCATTCTTGAGGATGGCGCTGCGATCCGAAAAGGATTTTGCGCATGTCACCCTTCCCACTCGGATGCGCAGGCCATCTTGCCACTCGGCGCATTGCGCAGGCGGTTCAGGAAATCCAACTGGCTTTTGGCCGTTTGATTCCCTTTTGCCACGGCTTGCCGCAGCCAGTGCACTGCTTCACAGCGATCCGCTTTCACCGCGGTGCCATACAGAGTTGGGCCTGCCAGAAGAATCCATGCCAGTGTTTCCTGGGCTTGTGGCTCGCCATCCCGGGCCGCCTGGCGCAGCAATGCGAGCATGGAGGCGTAGTCACCCGCAGTCTGGGCTTCCAGGGCCAGTTGAAACCGCTGCTCGGAAGTGGTGGCCGTGTCGAACGGCAACGGTGCCGCCTGGGCCAGCGCGCCGGACAGGGCCGCTGCGATGAACAAGCCATGCTGTGCATGCCGGGCCAGCGTGGCAATTGGGGTGGCAATTGTTGTGGCAATGGGGCGGAATTCGAATCGCATTTTTGTCTCCACTTGAACTGAGTGGCCCCATCGTCTTCGTAATCCCGATCCCTGAAAATTCGGAATTTTCAAAGGCGCCCTCAGGGCCACCCATAGGCTGATTCGAATCGGCGGTGCAGGCCCCTCGTGGAAGGCTTCAGCCCATGAACCCCAGACCGATGGGATACGCCGAGCCGCCGAAGTTGCCGATCTGCGGCAGCTGTGCGTTTGCACGGAGCAGCGTTGCCGAGCGGTATCTGTCGCCTGGCGTTCGCATGGCAAGGCTCCTGAACGCTGCACCCCGGCTCAGACGCACTAGGGATGCCAAGGCCAGGCAATCTTCTGATTGTCAGTGTGTGTATGGTGAAGTCATTCGTGCAAGTTACCTAAGGCTCAGGTGTTGCACTTCATATTTGAGACCGCCGTAAATCAACTGTGCAAAGACAATGACGAGAATCTTCTTTATTTTGGTGGGGATCATGATTTCTGGCACCACGTCTGCTGGTGAGAAAAATTCACCACCAATCCAAGATTTGCAAGAAATAAAGAGATCTGTAGATGAATTTTTGATGAAAGAAAAAAGGCAGAAGAGAACGCAATTCACTGCTGTTCGAATCAATCCAAAAATAATAGTCGAACAGTGCGTCGTTCCACTTGAATCAGGTTGGGCATCCTTAGATAGTGGAGTTGTAGGCAAAAGAGTGCAAGTTGTCTGCGAATCGACATTGCACGAAAAAAAGGGTTGGCGTGTTCTAGTACCAGTTGCAGCGTCGGACACACACAGGAATTAGAGTGAAATTCTATGCGTCATGAATGCTTGGCTGCCGCGCAAACGAAGGGCGATTCCAAGAGGCCCTGATGCCGCTCAGCAGCGCTGTCGTTGTGGTGCAAGGCCACTGGATAAGCTCGAGGTTGCTGCAAGGGCTGGTGCGCACCACCTCGCTCGCCGCTGGTTCAATGTCATGACTTCGCGCGGCGCTGGACGCGTCTGCGGAAGGTTAAGTGGATGGGGGTGTGATATGGGACCCAATGATTCATGACCATCGGAGTAATCCAAATTGCTGGCTGTCGGAAGTCGATCGATTGCAGTCGTTCACAGCACTACGATGAACGCCTGCAGTACAGTAGATACCATCATTGATTGAAGCTCAATCTATGTTCACAATCTTTCGCTATGGCCAAATTCGCTGTTTATTTGGGTGGTGGCAATGTGCGTTGATCGATTTTTGGAGGAGTGTGACGAAAATGGCTTGCTGCTAAGTTCGGAATAATTCACCATATAGGTTGATAATTTCGGAAAATTAAAGAATTATTCTTTGAGGTATTGGTTATTATTGAGAAATATTTAATTAATTCTATTGATTTATATATAATGAATTCTCTTCGGCTATGAGTTTTTTTCTTGCCTTAATGAATTCTGAGATGCCTTGAGATACCATGATATTTATTATATTAATTTTTATCAATTCGTCGAAATTTGGGCGTGTATGGAATAGCGTCATTGCCATTTTCCCCATCGTTAAGATGGAATTTGTACCAGCCTCTTCAAGGCCAGCATTACTGGCGCCTGTAAGTATGAATTCCTCCTGCCTAAGCAGACCTAAATTTAATCTAATACCTTTCACACTCGCATGCACCATGTAACTTGCCAACTTATAATGCGAGCGCATCCTTGACTGGCCTGCAAGCTTTTCCAGATCAGTGAAATTTGGAGAGCTTTTGTTGCTGAGTGCGCTGGCCCAGCCATATTCATTCTTGAAATCTTGTCCATATTTTTTTGTGGCTTCCAAGTATTCTTTTTCTATTATTTTTGCGTGCTTTGCGTGTGATGAAGAGTTGCTCAAATGTTTATGGCTTTCTTCATAAACCTTATGAGCTCTTCTGTTTTCGACGATCTCATGAGCTAAATATCTTTCTGCTAGATCATCATTGCCCGAAGAGATGATTTCAGAGATTATATAAATTTCATGTAAAGTTCTCCAGCGTGCCAAAGCGCCGTCGGCATATCCGCCAGAAAGAAGCCTTTCTATTTCTGACATGGTTCGACATGCTCTTCCATAAAGTTGGTGTATTACTTCGTTTTTATATCTGTTCTTTTTCGCGTTGGATTTTATGAACTTCTCATACTTCTCTACTCCTATTTCTCTTGATATTGTGAGAAGCATGCGAAATTTCTTAAAAGCATTCCCCCATCTGAGCTCAAGTCTTTGTTCGAATGCGTATTTTTCTATTTTTTCATTTGTATACTGCTCTATCCAGTTTTTATTCAATGTGGCAAGTGTTAATTTTGCGCTATCTTCTGCCGTTTTGACTATTATTTCCGGAAGATTTTCTTTTATAAAATTTCTCGTCTTTTTATCTAATTCATCTATATCTTCCTTGCTGAAAGATATGGATATATTTTCTTCTGGGCCATCTGCACTATCGCCCCATTGGAATGTACCACTATTCTTTTCGCGTATATGATCTACTAATTTATTTATCATTTCTTCGTCAGGAATTTTTCCTGCATTAGTAATTTTTTCTCTCAACATTTTCTTGAGAAATGCAATAGGTATGTCTTTGGTTGCATCAATTATTATCTTGTGTAGATTATTCATTTAAGTATGATATTTCAATTAATTGTCGAAAGAATATGATGCCTATTTCTTTGCGTAAATAGTATCGTGTGTAAATGACGCATCGGGAAGATGTCTGGCGTATTATGGTAGTTTGGTGCAGGTTGCAGATGGTGCGTATGTTTTTGATGGTGAACTCGAATTTTCTATCGATCTTGTTTTATTTGCGATTAGCAAGCTAATCTCCAAGTAAGCAGAAGTACCTATGAGCTCGGAAATGAAGTATGGCTGCCACCTGTTAAATTTCGCTCTTGGTGTTTGAATTATCAATTCTCAAAAATCTTTGTGTGAAGTTAAGCCATTGTGTTGTGTTGGGAGATTGAATGCACAGTTTAGACTGGGCTATGGCACTTGTTTTAGGTGAGTATCCGATATTGAGTTCTCGACGTTTGCAGAAGGCTGCCCAGTGAAAATCAGATTTCCTTGTCTTCGCCAGAAATCATTAAGCCTTTTGGCTTGGTAAGTGTGCAGAACTCTTCCGCTGAGTATTTCATGACCAAGGCAGCTATTCCGCTTGCGACGAGCGGCAAGCCGATGCGAAAGTCTCCGAATGTGGATAGAATCGCTGCGGAGAAGTAGCCTTGATTAAAAACCTCAGGAATTTTCTTTGACCACATTTTGTAGACAGGGCTATCTGTTTTGCAAAATGTCTTCCAAGCAACTCTCCTGAGGACAGCAAAAGTGATCTTGCCTATGCTCTTTGGTTCCTGTGTTTTTTCTGGGGGTGGCAGCAACTTGCGATCAGGTGCCGGAAGTTGGAGGATCGAGTACGTTCTCACGTTGCTCAGTAGATTGATGCTTGCGACTGGAAGTGAGTTGCCAATCAGTCTTAAGATTTCATCGTCGCTATTCTGTTGAAGCAAGAGCACTGCTTTCGCTTGAACTTCTTCAACATTTATCGGTCCTTCTTCCGTTCCGATGAGCTCGGCTAGGATGCACTCCTCCTCAATCCTTCCGATTAAGCGCTTCTGAAATTGGTGCCGAGTTCGATCTGATGAAATGTTGTTGATGTTCCCGATGACATCCTTAATCATCTTCTTAGCTTCTTGTGTCTTCTTTTGGCGGAGAAGAACGACTGCCAGTAGCGCACCTGCCTCCAGCGATAGACGAGTTGTACTTCCTGCACGATTACGAACGCCGATCAGTCCTCGCTCTGCGTATGGCAGTCGATTTGCATCAACACAGGCTTCGAACGCCCATAATTTTGCGCGAAGGAGGCGGTGATGAGATCGGTCGAAGTCCAGTAATCCCTGAATTTTTGCGGCTGCTTCAATTGCCGCATCAGGCTCCGCTGCCGCGACAGCTTTCTTTAGCTCTGCTTCCAAAGGACGCAGTGCGGCTAGATGGGCATCGGAAAGCTTTGCTATTGCCATGGGTATTTGACGTTTGAATTAATTGCCCGTATGAGGCGGATGAATGGAAGAAATTGTTATATCCCAGTTACAGTCCTGCGGCAAGGTTAAAAACGTGACTTAGAAGCACTCATGTCAACTTGCAGAAGGATCCGACGGTTGGCGCTGCCAAACACTCGGGGCAGTCTGCGAGCAGCCGGCTCGCGAATCAATGATTACTTCAATAAACATTGCACTTCATCGTCAGCGGACGGTGACCGGCCGTACCTCATGGGCGAGCGGCTGCTTCTGGCCAACTGCTGTCGATCCCAGTTCACCTATCCACATCGCCAGACACACATTCCCTAGCGTAACCTCATCACTTTGCAACTCTCGAAGAGAGAGGGCTTGGCCGCGTATCAGCCATCCATACAGAGTCTCCCTGCAGCTTTACAAATTTCCAACTACAGGTGGCAGACAACGGCTTGGCGAAGCTCCAAGCTTTGCTATCTGGCTTCCCTCTACGTCCTGTGAACCAGGGGGTCCTAAACCTGCTCGACAGTACCCCCAATGCCCAAGCCCACTCCCGCCACCACACCCCCACCCAAACTCGAAGACCTCGCCATAGACGCCGTCCTGCACATGGGCGCTGCGCTGGATGTGCTGGACCTGCACGCTCGCCACAACATCACGGCCATCAATTGCGTGTGCCGGGATCTGCTGCGCATCTACTACGTGAAGGCCGATCAGGCGCAGTCGCTGGAGCCTGAGGACAAGGAATTGGTGGGCCTGCTGCACGACACGGCGGTGAACCTGGGCTATGTCATTGAGGTGGTGGAGCATCTCAATGGCGATGAGGCCGACGACCCCATTCTTTATGCCGTGAGCTATCTGCTCAGGGCTGCGAAGCGGTTTGCGGATGAGGGGGTGTCGGTGGCGTTGGCCTGAGGAGTGCTGCAGGCGCGGATGGCCTGCGGATATGGCGGGAACGACGCAAAAAATGGGCGAAAAAAAGCGCGCCCCATGCTGAAGCGCGCTGCCGGGTTGGGGCCGTGGGTCAGTCCTTCTTGGCCCGGATGACTTCGCCGCCCACGGCGTCGATCTTGACTTCCATGAGCGTGCCGTTGGCCTGCAGCACTTCGACCTGGTAGCTGGTCTGGCCCCAGTGGGAGTCCAGTTCCGCGCTGACAGGTGTGCCCGGGGTGTGGCGGGTGGCGGCCTGTATGGCCTGTTCGATGGTGGACTTGGCCTTTTCCAGGCGCTGGCGGTCCTTGCGCTTGGCGGCGCCGTCGTTCTTGTGCTGGGCGGCTTGGCCGGTGATGGCGTTGACCCAGACTTCCACGCTGTCTCCGCCCGGGGTGATGACTTCGATTTCGTAGCGCAGGCCCATGCCGTCGCCGTCGTCCAGCTGGGCTTCGATGGCCTTGCCGGGCACGGCCTGGGTGGCGCGGGTGACGGCCTGCTCCAGCGGGATCTTGGCCTGGCTGGTGATGGTCTGCCATTCGGCCACCGACTTGGCGGCGGCGGGCAGGGCGGCAGTGGCGCAGGTCAGTGCCAGGGCGATGGAGAGGGCGGCGGTGCGTGCGAACGGGGCAGGCTTCATGGGTGTGGCTCCTTCCGGGAATGGGGTTGGACAAGACAACGGTCGGGGCCATTGTCTCCACCGTCCCGGAGAGCGGTTGTCGGAGAGGGCGCCCTTTGCCCCCTCCGGTGTGCTGTGGCTTGATCCAGCGCAAGCTCTGCGTTCAGAGGCCCAGCACCTTGGCCACGTAGTCGGCGTCCTTGTCGCCCCGGCCCGAGAGGTTGATGAGGATGTGCTGGTCCTTGGGCAGGCCGGGCGCCACGCGCATGGCCCAGGCCACGGCGTGGGCGCTTTCCAGCGCGGGGATGATGCCTTCCACGCGCGACAGCTGCATGAAGGCGTCCAGGCATTCCTTGTCGGTGACGGATTCGTACTGCACGCGGCCCAGATCCTTGAGGTAGCTGTGCTGCGGGCCCACGCCCGGATAGTCCAGGCCCGAGGCAATGCTGTGCACGGCAGCGGGCGTGCCGTCCGCGTTTTCCAGCACGTAGCACTTCATGCCGTGGATTTCACCGGGCTTGCCCATGCTGAGGGTGGCTGCGTGGCGGCCGGGCTTGTCCGTGCCTTCGCCCGAGGGCTCCACGCCGACGAGCTTGACCGAGGCATCGCCCAGGAAGGCGGTGAAGATGCCCATGGCGTTGGAGCCGCCGCCCACGCAGGCTGCCACATGGTCGGGCAGCTTGCCGTGTTTGGCCTGGAATTGCTCGCGCGCCTCGCGGCCGATGATGCTCTGGAAGTCACGCACCATCATCGGGAACGGGTGGGGGCCGACCACGGAGCCGATGGCGTAGATGTAGTCGGTGGGGTTGGTGAGGTATTCCTCGAATGCGCTGTCCACTGCCTCCTTGAGCGTGGCCGCGCCGCGCGTGACGGGCACGAGCTTGCAGCCCAGGATGCGCATCTTGGTGACGTTGGGATGTTCCTTCTCGATGTCCACCTGGCCCATGTGGATCTCGCAGGGAATGCCCACCAGCGCGCAGGCCGTGGCCAGGGCCACGCCGTGCTGGCCGGCGCCGGTTTCTGCGATGACCTTTTTCTTGCCCATGAACTTGGCCAGCAGGGCTTCGCCCAGGCAGTGGTTGATCTTGTGGGCGCCGGTGTGGTTGAGGTCTTCGCGCTTGAGGTGGATCTGTGCGCCGCCGAGCTGCTCCGACAGGCGCCGCGCGTGGAAGATGGGGCTGGGGCGGCCCACGTAGTCGGCGAAGAGCTGGGCCAGTTCCTGCTGGAAGTCTTGGCGTTTGGTGATTTCGGCGTAGGCGGTGTTGATGTCGTCCATGGCCTGCTTGAGGTGGGGCGGGACCAACTGGCCGCCGTAGGGGCCGAAGTAGCCCTCGGTGTTGGGCATGGGAGCGAAGGCAGATGTCATGGTGTCTCCTTGATGAACCTGTGTTTACCGAGTCTTTTTCGATTATCGGGCCGAGGTCGTAGCTGGAGCTGGACTGGCTTGTGGCCTGAGGGGCGCAAGGCCTTCTTGGGCCTGCGCACTTTTCAGGGCAAGGGAGCAGTCGGTCTTCAGCGCATGTCCGTCAAGTTTGTAAATGGCCGAATAGGGTTGAACGGTATTTCGCTTCAATACGGTGAAGGCGGAAGAGCACCGTGCTGCCAAGACCTTGAGGTGCGGGGAGTAGGGGCCATAGGTCCACTCTCCTGCGTCGAAGAGGTAGTCCGGCTGGAATTGGATGAGCTGATCGAGAAGGGTTTGGGGTGTGGGTGGTGCCGAGTTGATATCGGGGCGACCAATAATGGTTCTGTTGTAGAAAATCCCGTATTGATAATTGCTGATGACGAAAATACGGCGCTGGTGGTCCACGATGTCGTCGTAGATGTTGAGAGAGTCTTTGCCAAACTGGGAAACAAAAATGGCTTGGTTGCCATCCTGGAGTGCCATTGCATTTTTCTGATGAGCCAAGTAAACGGACAAGCCCAAAATTGCCGCCGTGATGCTGGCAATGGCCGTGCTTGATGGCTTGAAACCCTTGAAGACGGAATATCCGGAAGATTTTGAGGCTTGCGTATTTTCTGGATTCTTCTGAATGAGCAGGTGGTTGGCCAGGGCCACTGAGATGAATACCACATGCATACCATGGCGCAGTTCGTAGGAACCGACGGTAAACCATATCAGTAGATAGGGCGCGATGCAGATGGACCAGAGAATGCGACCTCGGCTGGACAGTGATGAAATCACCAGTGAGGCCAGAAGCAAGAGACCTATTCCTGGGGTTTTGATGACATACTTCTGAATTGACAAGAATACCGAGGCCAGCAAGCCGCCATTTTTCTGTGCGATGTCAAGAACGCCGTGATTGCCTGTAAAGCCGGGCGCAATGAATAGCGGCCAGATGGCTGCACCTGCCATGACTGTGATGCACATGACCAGGCCGGAGGCCTTCCAACGCCAGCGCCATGCGCCATATGCCACGAGTGCAGGCAGTGTAAGCAGGCACCAGACCAGCCCAGGTTGCTTTGCAAGTGAGGCCAGCATGCCGCAGGACAAAGACAGGAGCAGCGGACGTATGTTTTCTGGATTTCTGGAGTACTGCATCAGCAGGGTGAAGCTGATGAGGATAAGAGCGCTTGCAACAGGATCGGCATAGGCCCAGTACAGGAGATTGCCGAGGCTGAACAGGGCGGTGGTGCTCAGCAGCAGCGTCAGCCAGTTGGTGAGCTTGCTGGAGCTTTTGCCCGTGAACTCGAAGAGTGCAATGCAAACGACAGTGGCGGGTATCCCGCAAATCAACTTTGCAAGAAAATGGGGTATGTGGCTACCTTGATCCAAAAATATGGAGCTCAGCTCATAGGAAAATAGCTGGGGATATGCGGCCTGGGTATAGTACGTGTCGTACGGCTTTCCCAGAAAGTGTTGCACGGCCCACATTCCCCAGCTGTAGATCTCGTCATGCCTGGCGAAGCCTGTGCTGGTGGGTTTGATGGCAGACTGGTATACGGAAAATAGCAGCAAGGCTGCAAAGAGAAGCGACGGCCAGTTGTTGCTAGTCAATGCTTTTGAGAGAGAGCGGATCAAGGCCAGCAGCAGAAATACGGCGACAAGTATCCACGCAAAAATATGCAAGCCTCTGGGGATGTCTATATGGCTATTGGAGAATGCAAGGCCTGCTGCCAGGCCGATTCCCATCAGAGAGAGACCGGCGTATTCTGCAGGTGAAATATCCGCTGAGTTGAATTTTTGCAGGACGCGGATCATCAGGACGGTAAGAAAGCTGAGAGGTGGAGCGCTTGCACCAATGGCAGAAAAGTCTGCCATTGGTGAAGGGAGTATCGTTTGACCAGGCGCCTGATAAACCCTTGCTCACCGACAACACCCGTCAAACACTTGAAAGTGTAACAAGGCTTTCGGAAGGAATGCAGGCTTTCAGCGCTTCAGAAAGCACTGGATCACACTTGAAAAATCCGCTCCGCCCTGGCCTGAAGAGGAATGCATGGCATAAAGTGCGCGGGCCATGCCGCCCAGGGGCGTGGAGGCCTTGACTGCCATGGCGTTTTCCTGGGCCAGGCCCAGGTCCTTGAGCATGAGGTCGGTGCCGAAGCCGCCTGCGTAGTTCTTGGAGGCGGGGGCGTTTTCGTGGACGCCGGGGAAGGGGTTGTATTTTTCCAGGGCCCAGTTGCCGCCCGAGCTGCGGCGCATGATTTCGCTGAGGACCTTGGGGTCCAGGCCGTTGGCCACGCCCAGGGCGATGGCTTCGCTGGTGCCGATCATGAGGATGCCCAGCAGCATGTTGTTGCAGATCTTGGCGGTCTGGCCCGCGCCCACGGCGCCGGCGTGGAAGATGTTGGCGCCCATTTTTTCGAGCAGGGGGCGGGCGCGTTCGAGGTCGGCGTCGCTGCCGCCCACCATGAAGGTGAGGGTGCCTGCAATGGCGCCGCCCGTGCCGCCGGAGACGGGGGCGTCGATGAAGGCGATGCCTGCGGCCTGTGCGGCCTTGGCGACCTTTTGGCTGGTGGCGGCGGCGATGGTGGAGCTGTCGATGATGAGCGCGCCCTTGGCAATGCGCTGCAGCAGGCCGGCCGCGCCGTCACGGCCGAGGAAGAGGCCTTCCACGTGCTGGCTGGCGGGCAGCATGGAGACCACGGCTTCGGCGCCCTGTACGGCGTCTTCGGCGGTGGCGGCAATGGCCAGGCCTTCGGCCGCGACCTTGGCGCAGGCGTCCTTGGAGAGGTCGAAGGCCTTGACCGTGTGGCCTGCCTTGTGCAGGTTGATGGCCATGGGGCCGCCCATGTTGCCGAGTCCGATGAATGCGATCTGCATGTGCTTGTCTCCTGTGTTGTGAAGCTTGTGGTGTGTCTCAGTGGCCGGTGTCGCTAGTGTTCGTGTCGCCATTGGCAATGTCGGCGCCGCGTTCCTTGAGCAGGGAGCGCAGGATGCCGCGATGGCAGCGCGCCTCCTGCTCGCAGTAGCAGCCGATGGCAAAGGCGCTTTGCTGCGAGAGGGCGGCCAGCAGGTCCAGGGTGCGGCTGGCGGCGGGTTCGGCCATTTCCTTGCGGAATTTGCGCACGAATTGCTGCCAGAGCTTGTCTGCCTCGGCCTGCTGGCCGTGGTCCTGCAGCCGGTGCGATTCGAGCGCGGTGTGCATGGTGTCGGGCTGGGGCGAGAGTTCGGGGTACCAGACGTCGTAGTAGTCGCGGCTGGCGAATTCGGCCTTGGGCACGCCGCGCGGCGGGCGGCGCACGGTGCCTATGCGCAGGCCTTCATCGGCGTGGCGGGGGCTGCCTAGCTGGACGATGCGGATGGGCATGGGGCTCTCCTGCAAAGGGGCTTATTCGTCGCCGAAGATGGGGTGCTTGCGTGTGCGGCGCCCGGCCGGGGCGGGGGGCGCTGGCGGTGTCTTTGCGTCGGCGGGCGCGGGTTCGCTGGCCTGGGGTTTGCGCTTTTTCGGGGGCGTGGCCTTGGCGTGGGGGTTGAAGGCCAGGGCCTGGGCAATCCAGTGCTGCCACTGCTGGCGCGTGGCGTAGGCGGCGGGGCCGATGAAGAAGTAGCCGTCCATCTGGCCCTTGGACGAGAGCGGGCGCAGGCCCGGCGTCTCGGCCACGGCGGCGTGCTGCGAAGGCGGCAGCCGCACCAGCAGTTCGTCGTCTTCCACGCCCAGGCACAGCTTGCCGTTGACCATGAAGACATGGCAGCCGAACATGCGCTTTTCCTGCACGTCGTCGCAGCCGGCCAGGGCTTCGCGCACGGCGTCTATGAGGTGCAGCGTGGTGTCGGAAAGCGGGCGGGCGGGCATGGCGCGGGCTGGATGTGGATGGATCAGCGGATCATGTCCGGCGCATCGCCTTCCAGCATGCGCCGCGCGATGATGACGCGCATGATTTCGTTCGTGCCTTCGAGGATCTGGTGCACGCGGGCATCGCGCATGAGGCGCTCCAGCGGGTATTCGCGGATGTAGCCGTAGCCGCCGTGCAGTTGCAGGGCCTCGTTGCAGACCATGAAGCCGGCATCGGTGACAAAGCGCTTGGCCATGGCGCAGTAGGTGGAGGCGTCGCGCGCACCGGCATCGAGCTTGGAGGCGGCCAGGCGCACCATCTGGCGCGCGGCCACGAGTTCGGTGGCCATGTCGGCCAGCTTGAACTGCAGCGCCTGGAAGCTGGCAATGGGCTTGCCGAACTGCTTGCGCTCGTGCATGTACTGCTGGGCCTGGGTGAGCGCGCCCTGGGCGGCGCCCACGGAGCAGGTGGCGATGTTGATGCGCCCGCCGTCCAGGCCCTTCATGGCGATCTTGAAGCCTTCGCCCTCGCGGCCCAGCAGGTTCTGAGCGGGAATGCGCACGTTGTCGAAGCTGATGACGCGCGTGGGCTGGCTGTTCCAGCCCATTTTTTCTTCCTTCTTGCCGTAGCTGATGCCGGGCAGGTCGGCAGGCACGGCAAAGGCGGAGATGCCGCTGGCGCCCGAGCCGGCGTCGCCCGTTCTGGCCATCAGCACCAGCATGTCGGTGCTGCCCGCGCCGCTGATGAAGGCCTTTGCGCCGTTGATGATGTATTCATGCCCCGCCAGTTCGGCCCGGGTCTTGAGCGAGCCGGCGTCCGAGCCCGCGCCGGGTTCGGTCAGGCAGTAGCTGGCCAGCTTGCGGCCGCTGGTCAGGGCCTCGCCCCATTCGGCGCGCACGGCGTCGGTGGCCCAGGTGCCCAGCATCCAGGTGGCCATGTTGTGGATGGTGATGAAGGCGGTGGTGGAGGGATCGACGGCGGCCAGTTCCTCGAAGACCATGGTGGCGTCCAGGCGCGGCAGTTGCAGGCCGCCCGCGTTCTCGGGCGCGTACAGGCCGCAAAAGCCCAGTTCGCCCGCCTTGGCGATGGCCTCGCGCGGGAAGATGGATTCACGGTCCCAGTGCGCGGCATGGGGCGCGAGTTCGGCCTGGGCAAAGGCGCGGGCCGATTCGGCAAAGGCGCGCTGGTCGTCGTTGAGTTCGAAGTCCATGGCTGGCTTGTCTCCTGCGTTGGGCTCTGGGGCCCTTGTTGTTCTGGGGGGCTTTCGGGGCCTGTCAGTGCGTGCGGCGGTCAGTGCTGCAGCCAGCGCTCCAGCGCCTGCATGCGCTCCTGTGTCGCGGCCGTGAGGCAGTCGTGGTACAGGCGCGGGCCTTCGGGCTGGGTTTCGCTGTCGCGCGTGGCGGCCTTGCAGCGCGCCGTGCGGCCCTTGATCCAGCCGTTCTGGTCGTGGCGCAGGCCCGTGCGCTTGCCCTGGGGCAGTTGCTGCATGACGTCCAGGTAGCGGATGTTGAGCGCGGTGTCGGCCTCCTGGAAGGCCTGGACCGCGCAGGCATTGCGGCTGGCGGCGGCGGTGGAGGCCGGGTCGCAGGCTGCACCGGCCTGCGCGTGAAGGGTCAGGGGCAGGGCGGCCAGGGCGGTGAGCAAGGCGGCACTCAGGCCCCGGGAGAGGGAGGCGGTCATTGGAAAACGCATGCCGCCATCATCCCAGAGCCGGGGCCTGCCCCGGATCAATCCAGGCCCGACCACCCGTGCATCAGCGCAGGCTGATGGTGGTGTTCACGCCCTGGCTGGTGGTGCTGTCGTCGAACCAGCGCGCCGTGACAGTCTTGGTCTGCGTGTAGAACAGCACGACCTGCTTGCCGTAGGGGCCCAGGTCGCCCAGCTTGGAGGCGCGGCTGCCCGTGAAGGAGAACAGCGGAACCGGCACGGGAATCGGCACGTTGATGCCGACCTGGCCCACGTCGATGTCTTCCTGGAACTTGCGCGCCGCAGCGCCCGACTGCGTGAAGATGGCCGTGCCGTTGCCGTTGGGGTTGGCGTTGATGAACTCGATGGCCTCGTCCAGGCTGTCGGCAGCCGCCAGGCACAGCACGGGGCCGAAGATTTCCTGGTCATACACGCTCATGCCGGGCTTGACGCCGCTGAACACGGTGGGGCCGACGAAGTTGCCCTTGTCGTAGCCGGCCACCTGGGGCTTGCGGCCGTCCAGTTCCAGCTTGGCGCCGTCGGCCAGGCCGCGTTCGATCAGGCTTTCCACACGCGACAGCGCCGCGCAGGACACCAGCGGGCCCACGTCGGTGCCGGGCTCGGTGCCGCCGCTGACCTTGAGGGTCTTGGACTTTTCCACCAGCTCGGGAATCCACTTCTGTGCATCGCCCACCAGCACGGCCACCGACAGCGCCATGCAGCGCTGGCCTGCCGCGCCGAAGGCTGCGCCCAGCAGGGCGTTGAGCGTTTGCTCCTTGTTGGCGTCGGGCATGACGATGGCGTGGTTCTTGGCGCCCATCATGCATTGCACGCGCTTGCCGGCCAGGCTGGCACGGTTGTAGACATGGGTGCCGACCTTGGTGGAGCCCACGAAGCTGATGGCCTTGATATCGGGGTGGTCGCAGATGGCATTGACCACGTCCTCGCCGCCGTGCACCACGTTCAGCACGCCGGGCGGAATGCCGGCTTCCAGCGCCAGCTCGCACAGGCGCATGGTGACCATGGGGTCCTGCTCGGAGGGCTTGAGCACGAAGGTGTTGCCCGTGGCAATGGCCATGGGGAACATCCACAGCGGAATCATGGCCGGGAAGTTGAAGGGGGTGATGCCTGCGCAAACGCCCAGGGGCTGCAGCACGGAATAGGTGTCCACGCCGTTGGCCACGTTGTTGGCCAGCTCGCCCAACTGCAGCGAGCCGATGTTGGCCGCATGCTCCACCACTTCCAGGCCGCGGAAGACGTCGCCTTCCGCGTCAGGCAGGGTCTTGCCCTGTTCGGCGGTCAGCAGGGCGGCCAGCTCCTTCATGTTCTCGCGGATCAGCTGCTGCAGCTTCAGGAAGATGCGGGCGCGCTGGCCAATGGGGGTCTTGCGCCAGGTCTTGAAGGCTTCCTTGGCGTTGGCGACGGCGGCGTTGACCTCGTCGGGCGTGGCAAAGGGCACGCGGGCCAGCACTTCCTGCGTGGCCGGGTTGACCACATCGCGCCATTGGGTGCTTTGGGATTCGACCAGCTTGCCGTTGATCAGCAGCTTGACCGTGGGCGCCAAAACCTTGGCGGACGTGGATGCATTCATGGCTTGTCTCCTGTTGCGGTGGTGTCAGCCCGGCATGCCGTGCGCCGGGCGTTCATCGCATGGTAGCTGTGCGGTTTTTCGCAAGCAATGGAGATGTTTGCAGTATGCATGTGCGTTTTTGCACAGGCGGGCGCAAAAAAGAGCATGGCCTGCGGCAGGCGCAGGCCATGCTGGTTCAGGCGCTCAGCGGCTCAGTCCGTGCCGGTGGCCGGCAGGCGGGCGTCGTCGGAAGGAGCCGGGGTCTGAACGGCGCGGGCGCCGGGCTTGCGCAGCGGCTCCAGCTTCACGCGGGCATTGGCGCCCAGGCCGGACTCCAGCTTGGCCAGCAGGCGCAGCAGCTCCTGCAGCTCGCCGTCTTCCAGCGGGACACCAGGCGGTGGTAGGCCTGGTCCACCAGCGGCACGCTGGCGGCCAGAAGGGCGCGGCCCTTGTCGGTCAGCGTCAGTTCGTGCTGGCGGCGGTCGCGCGTGCTCAGGGCGCGGTGCACGTATTCGCGCTCTTCCAGCCCGCGCACCAGGCGCAGCGTGGTCACCTTGTCAAAGCCCATGGCGCGCGCCAGGGAGCTTTGGTCGGAGCCGGGGGATGCGTCGATCAGCACCAGGGCGCCGTACTGTGGCGGCGTCAGTCCCAGGGGGCGGCATTGCTCTTCAAAAATGCCGACCGAAATCTGGTGGGCGCGCCGCAGCAAAAAGCCAGGGCGCTGATATAGCGGCAGTGGTGCAGGCGTCATCGTGTCCATATGCGTCTAGTATTCTTGCAGAAGTGTCCAGTATTCATTCGATTTCCACCAATTGTGCCCATTTTGGTGCATGATTACCATGCGTTTGCATGCTAACTACAAAAGAGGTCTACATGCGAAATTTTGTTGGCAGACGGCAATTTTTGAAGACGAGCGGATTGGGAGTATTGGGTTTACCCGTAGCAGGTGCCATCGCCAGTACCGAGAGTGTGCCTCTGAAATTGATTGTGCCTTTCACTCCGGGGACTGGAATCGACACGATAGCGCGAACCATCGGACCTTTGCTGGCCAAGCGCCAGGGCCGGCCCGTGGTGGTGGAGAACAAGCCGGGCGCCTCTGGAAATATCGGCACCGAGGCCGTTGTGCGCTCGCCCGCCAATGGCCAGACGCTTTTGGTGACAGTGAATACCCTGGTGATGAATGCATCGCTGTATCCCAAATTGCCATTCAATCCGCTGACAGACCTCGAACCTGTGACGCTGACCAGTTGGGGGCAGTTGATTTTGGTGACGCCCACGGCCTCGGCCTATCAGACGGCGGCCGATCTGGTGAAGGCCGCCAAGGCCTCGCCGGGCCGCATCAATTACGCGTCGCCGGGAGTGGGCACTCCGCACCATATGGCGATGGAGCTTTTCAAGAGCACGGCCGGGGTGTCGATCACGCACATCCCGTATCGCGGAACAGGGCCGGCGCTGACCGACCTGCTGGGCGGCCAGGTGGAATGCATGTTCCTGCCCATTCACGTGGCCCTGGTGCACGTGAAGGCCGGCAAGTTGCGCGCGCTGGGCATTGGCAGCCACCAGCGCCACCCGCTGCTGCCCGATGTGCCCACGCTCAAGGAGGCCAAGGCGGGCGATGTGAACGTGGATATGTGGTACGGCGTGTTTGCGCCGGCCGGCATGCCGGCGGACCAGGTCGATGCCCTCAATCGCGAGATCCGCGCGATTTTGGCGTCGGAGGAAGTCCGGCATGCCTTCGCGCCCCAGGGCATGGATCCGGCCGGCAGCACGCCGGCCGAGTTCAAGGCCCTGGTGCAAAAGGACGCCCGGCGCTGGGCCGATCTGGTCAAGGCGCGGGGGATTACCGCCGAGTAGGCGGGGCGGGCGCCAACAGCGCCCCAGGAGAAAGCATGGAGAGTCAGCGGATGAAAGTAGCGATCGTGGGGGGCGGCATCGGAGGCCTGTGCCTGGCATTGGCCCTGCATCAAAGAGGCATTGCCTGTGAAGTCTTCGAGGCCGTGCCCGAGGTCCGCGAGATCGGCGCGGGCATTACCCTGCTGCCGCATGCCATGCGCGAGCTCAGCGACCTGGGCCTGCAGCCGCAGCTGGAGGCCCTGGCGATCGAGAACCTGGAGAGCGTGTTCTTCAACCGCTATGGCCAGTTCGTCTACCGCGAGCCGCGCGGCCGCCATGCGGGCTACGAGCTGCCCGAGCTGGGCATCCACCGTGGCCGCCTGCACCGCGTTCTCTTCGAGGCCGCCGTGCAGCGCCTGGGACCGGGTGCCGTGCACACGGGCCACCGCTGCGTGCGCGTGGACCAGTCTGCCCATGGCGCCACCGTGCATTTCGCGCCGGATGCCCAGGGCCATGTGCCGCCGTCGGCCACGGCCCACATCGTCGTGGCCTGTGACGGCGTCAACTCCGCCGTGCGGCGCCAGTTCTATCCGCAGGAGGAGCTGGCCTTTGGCGGCATCAACACCTGGCGCGGCGTCTCGCGCTTCAAGCCCATCCTCACGGGCAAGAGCTATCTGCGCATCGGCTCGGTCGATACCGGCAAGATGGTGATCTATCCCATTGAGGACGATATCGACGGCCAGGGCATGCAGCGCATCAACTGGGTGGCCGAGATCCGCGACCCGCAGATGCGCATGAACGACTGGAATCGCGCCGGCCGCATGGAGGATGTGCTGGAGATTTTTGGTGGCTGGACCTTCGACTGGCTGGATGTGCCGGCCCTGATCCGCTCGGCCGAGACCATCTTCGAGTACCCCATGGTGGACAAGGACCCCGTGGACCAGTGGAGCTTCGGCCGCGTGACCCTGCTGGGCGATGCTGCCCACCCCATGTATCCGCGCGGCTCCAACGGCTCGGCCCAGGCCATGCGCGATGCGCGGGTGCTGGCCGACCTGCTGGCCGCCGACCCGCAAGGCGACCCGCTGGCGCTGCTGGCCGCCTATGAGGCCAGCCGCCTGCCCGCCACCAGCCAGGTGGTGCTGACCAACCGCTCCACGCCGCCCGACTTCATCATCATGAAGGCGGACGAACTCAGCGGCGGTCAGCCCTTCGGCCATATCGACGAGCTGATCAGTCAGGATGAGCTGCGTGCCATTGCCCGCCATTACGAGCAGGTGGCAGGGTTTGCGAATCCGCAGTCGCAGGGTTGAGGCAGGCGGCGGGCTCAATCCAGGCTGATATTCGCCTTCTGGATCAGCAGCTTGTACTGGTCCGCCTTGGTCTTGGCGAATTTCTCCATCTCAGGCACTTCCCAGGTGATGGGCTGGAAGGCGAAGGTGGCGAATTTCTCGCGCACCTGCGGGTCCTGCAGCACGGCGACCACGTCGGCATGGATCCTGTCGCGCAGGGCGGCGTCCACGCCCTTGGGCGCCAGCAGGGAGACGAAGGAGTTCACGATGAGGTCGGCGGGGCCGCCCGATTCGGCCACGGTGGGCACGTCGGGCATCTGGGCGATGCGCTGGGGTGCGGCCACGGCCAGGTAGCGGATCTTGCCGGATTTGTAGATGCCCTGGCTGGAGGGAATGCTGGCAAAGCTCCAGGCCGGGTCGCCATTGGCCACCGAGGTGTAGAGCTGGCTGACCTCGCGGTAGGGCACATGGGTCATCTTGCTGCCGGTCAGGAAGTCCAGCCATTCGCCGCCCAGGTGGCCGGGGCTGCCCACGCCCCAGGAGCCGTAGCTGACCTTGCCGGGCTCCGACTTGGCCGCCTTGATCAGGTCGCCCATGCTCTTCCAGGGCGAGTTCGTGGGCACGGCCACGAAGAAGGGCGTGAGGAACAGCGGCGCCACCGGGTCGAAGTGCTGCAGCGGATGGAAGTTGCGCTGCTTGTAGAGGTAGGGCAGGGCGGAGACATGTTCGCTGTCGAGCTGCAGCAGGGTGTAGCCGTCGGGCTTGGCGCGGCGTGCGGCTTCGATGGCGACAAAGCCGCCGCCGCCGGGGCGGTTGTCCACGGTCACGCCCTGCTTCCAGCGGGCGGCAAGCTTTTCTCCCACGATGCGCAGCACGGCGTCAGGGCCGCTGCCCACGGCAAAGGCCGTGATCACGGTGACGGGGCGCGTGGGAAAGCTGGCGGCGCTGCTGGAGCCTGCCTGTGCCCAGGCGCAATGCAGCGGGGCGATGGAGGCCAGCAGCAGGGCGGCGCCTGCAAGGGCCTTGCGGCGGGAGGGGGCGGCGCCGAGGCGGCTGGATGGGGATGCTTTCACAGTCTGTCTCCTGTTGGATCTGCTTTTTTCACTGCTTGCAATGCCCCGGTCCTTCTGGCGAGGACTCGGGGCGGGGTAGGGCTGCCGGCGAAGGCGCGGCGGGGTTCAGGCGAGGTTCAGCCGGCGTCAGGCTGGGCCAGGGGCGCGGCCTGCGCAAAGGCGGGCAGCGCCGCGCAGGCCCTGTCCACAGCGCTGATCAGCGGCCAGCGGTCCAGGTCCACGCCAAAGCGGCGTGCGCTTTCGATCTGGGGCACCAGGTAGACATCGGCCAGCGTGGGTGCGTGGCCGAAGCAGAAGTCGCCGCGCTGCGTGTCCTGCGCCAGCAGTGCCTCGATGGCGTCGAAGCCGTCGGCAATCCAGGTGGCGCACCAGGCGTTGATGGCGGCTTCGTCCGCACCGAACTGGCGGCGCAGGGTCTGCAGGATGCGGCGGTTGTTGATGGGATGCACGTCGCAGCCCACGATGGCGGCCAGCGCGCGCACCTGGGCGCGGTCCTCGGGGTCGGCGGGCAGCAGCGGCGGCTCGGGGTGGCGCTCTTCCAGCCATTCGATGATGGCCGGCGACTGGATCAGCGTGCGGCCATCGTCCAGCGTCAGCGCCGGCACCAGGCCCTGCGGGTTGACCTGCTTGAACGGCGCCTGGGCCTGCTCGTCCACGCGCAGGTCCACGGGAAAGTAGTCAGGGCGCAGGCCCTTGAGGTTGAGCGCGATGCGCAGGCGGTGCGAGGTGCCGCTGCGGAAAAAGCTGTAGAGCTTCATGGTGGTGGTCTCCCCGGTCTTATTCGGGCTGGCCCACGGTGAGCGCGATCTCGCCCACGCCCTGCACATGGCCGGTGATGCGGTCGCCCGGCAGCACGGCGCCCACGCCCTCGGGCGTGCCCGTGTAGATGAGGTCGCCGGGCTGCAGGTGATAGAACAGCGAGAGGTCGGCAATGATTTCGCGGATGTTCCAGATCAGCTTGTCCACGTCGGACTGCTGCCTGGTCTCGCCATTGACGGCCAGCGCAATGGCACCGGATTCGATCACCTGGCCCGGCATGGGCACGATCTCGCTGGCCACCGAAGACTGCTCCACATCCTTGCCCAGGTCCCAGGGCCGGCCCTTGTCGCGCGCCACCAGCTGCAGGTCGCGGCGCGTCATGTCCAGGCCGCAGGCGTAGCCGTAGATGTGTTCATGGGCCTGGTCCGCCGCAATGCGAAAGCCCGCCTTGCCGATGGCCACCACCAGTTCCATCTCGAAGTGGTAGTTGTTCGTCTCGGGCGGGTAGGCCACGGTGGCACCCGATTCGGTCAGGGTGGAGGGGGCCTTGGTGAAGTAGAAGGGGCGCTCCACGCCCTTGTCCACCGGGCGGCCCATTTCGACGGCATGGGCGTGGTAGTTGCGGCCCACGAAGAACAGGCGGTTCACGGGCAGGCGCTGCGTGCTGCCGCGCACGGGCAGGGATTGGACGGGGGGCGGGGTCCAGAGGTATTGGGGGGCGGTCATGGTATTGGCGATGGGGGAGGAAAGAGACATCGGAGGATTCAAGGCCGGACCTCGTAGAGGCCCAGCTTTCGGTGCAAAGGCGCCTCGTCGGCCAGGAAGAGGAAGGCGGGCTCGCTGGCGCTGGCATTGGCCAGCGTGGCGGGCGCCCAGCCGGGCACGCAGCAGGTGTCGGCCGGGGCCAGGTCGAAGTGGCGGTCCACGGCGGCCACGCTGGCGCCGCCCTCGATGACATGGAACACGCAGGCCGGCGAGCGGGCGGGCAACTGCAGCGTCTGGCCCGGGCGCAGCATCAGCGCGTAGAAGCCCAGGATGTTTTCGCAGTCGGCCCCGGTCTCGGGGTTGGTGTAGGCCAGCTGCACGCAGTCCAGGTCCGGCCGGTCGGCGGCCAGCTCCAGCAGGGCGGCACGCGCATCCTTCCACGGGTAGCGCAGCATGGGGTAGGCCTTGGCGCTGCGGGCGAACACCTGCGTGGGTGCCAGGCCGCCGCGCGCATACGCCCGGTCGCCACGGCCGGGCAGGGCGGGCTGGCGCGGGCCGTCCACGTGGTAGGTGACTTCCAGGTAGTAGGCCAGGGGCAGGTCCAGCACATCGAGCCAGACCACGGGCTCGTCGCCGTCATGGCCATGCTCGTGCCACAGCCCCGTGGGCGTGAGGATCAGGTCGCCGCGCTCCATGGGGCATTTCTCTCCATCGACCAGGCTCCATGCGCCCTGGCCCTCCACCACCATGCGCACGGCATTGGGTGTGTGGCGGTGCGAGGGCGCCCACTCGCCGGGCAGCAGCAGCTGCATGCCCAGGTAGATGGAGGAGCTGGCCTGCATCTTCTCCAGCCCATGGCCGGGGTTGGCCAGCACCAGCACGCGGCGCTCGGCCTTTTCGATGGGCGTCAGCTCGCCGGCCTGCATCAGCAGCGGGCGGATGGCCTGGTAGGGCCAGGCAATGGGCTGGGTGCGCGGGCGCGGCGTGTGCGGCGGCATCACGTTGCGCAGGCTGGGCCACAGCGGCACCAGGTTGTTGCGCGTGAGTTCGTCGCGATAGTCCTGGGGCAGGTCTTCCAGGCGGCCAAGTTCTTGCATGGCGGTCTCCTTGTGTTCAGTCTTCGGCGAGGCAGGTTTCGGCCTTCCAGCCGTACAGCCATTCCATGGCGTCGTAGAAACGCTGGGGCGTGCGGCCTTTCCATAGGTCGTTGCGCACCAGGCGCTCCACGCCGCTGGCGTGGAAGATGCGGCCCATCTCGCGCGCGGACAGCACCACGCGCGCCGTGCGGGCGATGCGCGAGCGCTCGTACAGCCGCAGCGCCTGCGGCCAGTCGTTGCCGCAGTGCTTGAGCGCCTGGCCCAGCGTCACCGCGTCTTCCAGCGCCATGCAGGCGCCCTGGGCGATGTACTGCAGGGTAGGGTGGGCCGCATCGCCCAGCAGCGTGGCGCGGCCGAAGCTCCACTGGCCAATGGGCTCGCGGTCGGCCGTGGCCCAGCGCTTCCAGCTTTTGGGCAGGTCTATGAGCTGGCGGGCGCGCGGGCAGCAGTCGCTGTAGTAGCTTTGCACCTCTTGGCGGCTGCCTTCGCGCACGCCCCATTCCTCCTGCTCGCGGCTGTGGAAGGTGACGACCACGTTGTACTGCTCGCCGCCGCGCAGCGGGTAGTGCACCAGGTGGTAGTTGGGGCCGACCCAGATGCTGGCCGCGTTCCAGCGCAGGTCCTCGGGGAAGTCGTTCTTCTCCACCACGGCGCGGTACACCACGTGGCCGGAGACACGCGCCGCATCGCCCACGTACTGCTGGCGCACCACGGACTTCACGCCATCGGCGCCGATCAGGGCCTGGCCCACATGGACCTGGCCGTGCTGGTCGCGCACGGTGACGGTGTCGCCCTCCTGCTGCACGGCTTCGATGCGGGTGCCCGTCAGCGTCTCGATTTGGCCGTGGGCGCGCGCGCCTTCGAGCAGCGAGGTGTGGATGTCGGCGCGGTGGATCACCGCATACGGGTTGCCGAAGCGGGCACGAAACGGCTCGCCCGTGGGAATGCGGCCGACCAGTCTTTCATCGAGCGCGTCGTGCATCACCATCTCGTCGGTATAGACCGCGCGGCCACGGGCCAGCTCGCCAATGCCCAGCGCGTCGAAGGCCGCGAATGCATTGGGGCCCAGCTGTATGCCGGCGCCGATCTCGCCCAGCTGCGGCGCCTGCTCCAGCACCTTGACGGCGAATCCCTGGCGCGCCAGGGCCAGCGCGGCCGCCACGCCGCCAATGCCGCCGCCCGCCACAAGAACGGGCAGCGCCCGGGAAGAAATGCTGGTGCTCATGGATGTCCTGTGTTTCGTGGTGCGTGTCGCCAGCCTGCGGATCAGCTGCGTCGCGACTAATTAAACAGTATGCTGACGATGAGTGTAGTGTTGATTTGCATCAGGCCAGCCTGGGGTTTCCCTGGATGCAGGCAAAACGACGGCGGACAGCGTGTCCGGGTGAATCACCTGTCCGCCAGCCAAGGCCAACGGAGGGCGCGGTTCATGCGAACATCTGCGCTTGCCCGCAGGGACCCGGAAAAGAGCGCAATGGCCATGGACTACCAACCCGCAGAACTAGAAAACTACCCCGGCTACCACATCCGCCGCCTGCAGCAGATCGCGGTAGCCGTCTTCATGGAGGAGACCCAGGAATTCGGCGTGACCCCCGTGCAGTACGCGGCGCTGTCTGCCGTGCTGCGCCAACCCGGCGTGGACCAGCGCACGCTGGCGCGGATGATCGGCTTCGATACCTCGACCATTGGCAGCGTCATCGACCGGCTGGAGGCGCGCGGCCTCATGGTGCGAAACACCAGCCCGGCCGACCGGCGCGTGCGCCTGCTCTCGGTCACCGCGGAAGGCGCTGCGCTGCTGGCCGCTGCCGAGCCCTCGGTGCTGCGGGCCCAGCAGCGCATGCTGGAGCCGCTGCCGCAGGAGCAGCGGGGCCTGTTCATGGACATGATGGCCGTCCTGGTGCGGCAAAACGACGAGCTGGCGCGTGCGCCCAGCACGCTGGCCGCGCGCCGCGCCGCAGCCGACTGAGGCGGCCTCGACCCATGGACTGGGACCACCTGAGATTCTTTGGCGAGCTGGCGCGCAGCGGCAGCATGGCCGCCGCCGCGCGGCAACTGGGCGTGGAGCACACCACGGTGTCGCGCCGCATCCAGGCCCTGGAAAAGCAGCTGGGGGCCGTGCTCTTCGAGCGCGAAGCGGGCCAATGGCGGCCCACGGAGGCCGGCCGACAGTTGCTGGGCGTGGCAGACGCCATGCAGCGCGCCGCCTCCGGGCTGGAGCGCATGCCGCTGGCGGCCGAATCCACCAGCCAGGGCCCGTCCGGCTTGGTGCGCGTGGGCGCCACCGAGGGCTTCGGCACCCAGCTGCTGGCCCCGCAGCTGGCCGCGCTGACGCAGCGCCATCCGCTGCTGAGCATCGACCTGCTGGCCCTGCCGCGCCTGCTGCACCTGTCGCGGCGCGAGGCCGACATCGTCATCTCGCTGGAGCGTCCCACGCGCGGCTCGGCCGTGGTCACCAAGCTCACGGACTACCGGCTCTTCCTCTACGGCCAGCGCGAATACCTTGCGCGCCGCCCGCTGGTGGCGCGCACCGAGGACCTGCGCCACCACAGCTTCATCCACTATGTGGACGACCTGCTGTTCACGCGCGAGCTGCAGCTGCTGTCCACCCTGTTCCAGCCCGAGCGCTTTGCCTTTCGCAGCACCAGCATCACCGCCCAGTACGAGGCCGTGCGCGCCGGCGCCGGCCTGGCCGTGCTGCCTGCCTTCATTGCCGACCGCGACCCCGTGCTCAGCCGCGTGCTGCCCGCCGAGGCCTGCTTCACCCGCACCTTCTGGATGAGCATGCCCTCGGATGCCCGGCAGGTTCAGCGCATTGAGGCGGTCTGGGGGTTTTTGCGGGAGGCTGTGCAGGGGATGGGCGGCTTGCTGAAGCCCAGAGCCTGAGGGCCTGCGGCGGTCAGGCCCCTGCCGCTATACTGCCCGCCCCGAATCTCGTCATCCGACAGCAGGATCCCTGGCATGCGCCTGAAAGCCCTTTTGCGTCCACTGGTGTATCTGAGCCTGGCGGGGCTGGCCGCTTGCGGCAGCAACCCGCCCAGCCCCTCGGCGGCCACGCCCGAGTCCACGCCCACCGCGCCGAGCACACCCGTGGCGCCCATCAGGATCGGTCTGGCCCTGGGCGGCGGGGCTGTGAAGGGCTTTGCCCATATCGGCGTCATCAAGATGCTGGAAGCCAATGGCCTTGCGCCTGCGGTGGTGTCCGGCACCAGCGCGGGCAGCGTGGTGGGGGCGCTGTATGCGAGCGGCATGAACGCCTTCGAGCTGCAGGAAAAGGCCGTTGCGCTGGATGAGACCAGGATCCGCGACCTTCAGCTGTCCTCGGGTGGCCTGCTGGTGGGCCAGAAGCTGGAAGACTATGTGAACGAACAGGTGGGCCGCAAGCCGCTGGAGCAGCTGGCCAAGCCCTTCGTGGCCGTGTCCACGCGGCTGGAAGACGGCGAGCGCACCGTGTTCGCGCGCGGCAATACGGGGCAGGCGGTGCGTGCCTCCAGCAGCATTCCGGGTGTGTTCCAGCCCGTGGCCATCGGCAAGTTCCACTTCGTCGATGGCGGCATCACCAGCCCCGTGCCCGTGGACGCCGCGCGCCAGTTGGGCGCCGATCTTGTGATTGCCGTGGACATCTCCAACAAGGCCCGTGGCAAGGCGCCCGAGAACATGCTGGGCGCCCTGGGCCAGTCCATTGCCATCATGGGCCAGAAGCTGGGCCAGGCCGAGCTGGCCCGCGCCGACATCACCATCCGCCCCAAGGTGCTGGACATCGGCCCGGCCGACTTCACCCAGCGCGCCAGCGCCATTCTTGAAGGCGAAAAGGCCGCCGTGGCCGCCATGCCCCAGATCCGCGAGCGCATCGCCCAGCTGCAGGCCGAGCGCGCCAAGGCCGCGAAGCTGGCGCAGCAAAAGGCGGCCGAAGCCCAGCACCAGGCCTGCCTGGACCAGCGCTCGCGCATGCAGAAGCTGGCGGAGATGGCGGGGATGGACGGCGCCTGCGCCAACCCCAACCCCTGATCCACCACGACTGCGCGCGGGCTATCCGTACACCGGATAGCGGGCGCATAGCCCCGTCACCTGCTCCCTGACCTGCGCCGCCACCTTGGCAAAGCGGGCGCCTTCCTGCGCGTCCAGCGCATCGAGCACATCGCATAGCCAGCCGGCCAGCTGTTCGCACTGCGCCTGGCCGAAGCCGCGCGTGGTGACTGCGGGCGTGCCTATGCGCAGGCCCGAGGTCACGAAGGGCGAGCGCGGGTCGTTGGGCACGGTGTTCTTGTTGGTGGTGATGTGCGCCTCGCTGAGCGCGGCGTCGGCATCCTTGCCGGTGTAGCTGCGGTCGGACAGGTCGATCAGCATCAGGTGGTTGTCCGTGCCGCCCGAGACGATGCGGTAGCCGCGCTGCTGGATCACGGCGGACATGGCGCGGGCGTTGGCCAGCACCCGGCGCTGGTAGGCCTTGAAGCCGGGCTGCAGCGCCTCCTTGAAGGCGACGGCCTTGGCGGCGATCACATGCATGAGCGGCCCGCCCTGCACGCCGGGGAACACGGCCGAGCTCAGGCGGCGGTTGAAGGTTTCGTCCTGTCCCTTGGACAGGATCAGGCCGCCGCGCGGGCCGCGCAGCGTCTTGTGCGTGGTGCTGGTGACCACATGCGCGTGGGGCAGGGGGCTGGGGTATTCGCCCGCAGCCACCAGGCCTGCGACATGGGCCATGTCCACCCAGAACACGGCGCCCACCTTGTCGGCAATGGCGCGCATGCGGGCCCAGTCCTTGTGGCGCGAGTAGGCAGAGAAGCCGCCGATGAGCATGCGGGGCCGGTGCTCCAGGGCGATGCGCTCCATCTCGTCGTAGTCGATCAGGCCCGTGGCGGGGTCCAGGCCGTAGGGGACGATGCGGTAGTGGCGGCCCGAGAAGTTGGACGGGTTGCCATGCGTCAGGTGGCCGCCCTGGGCCAGGTTCATGCCCATGACGGTGTCGCCGGGCTGGGCCAGCGCCAGGAACACGGCGGCATTGGCCTGGGCGCCGGCATGGGGCTGCACGTTGGCATAGTCGCAGTCGAACAGCGCCATGGCACGTTCCACGGCCAGGCGCTCGGCCACGTCCACGTTCTCGCAGCCGCTGTAGTAGCGCTTGCCGGGGTAGCCCTCGGCGTACTTGTTGGTGAAGACCGAGTTCTGCACCGCCATCACCAGCGGGCTGGCGTAGTTTTCGGAGGCGATGAGTTCCACATGGTCTTCCTGGCGGCGTTTCTCGCTCTGGATGGCCTTGGCCAGCTGCAGGTCGAAGTCGGCCAGGGTCAGGGATGCGTCGTACATGGGTGAGTGGTTCCTGTGTCAGGGCAAGGGCTGGGGGAGTCGATGGTCATGCAGCTGCCAGCTGGCCTGCCGCGGGCGCGCCTGCCTGCGCGGCGCTGGCCGACTCCAGCAGGCAGGCCAGGCGGGTGACGATGTCGTCGATCTGGCGCTCGTCGCAGATCAGCGGCGGCAGCAGGCGGATGGTGGATTCGCGCGTCACCGTGATCAGCAGGCGCTGCTGGGCCAGCGCGCGGCCCACCAGGTCCTGGCAGTTGCGGTTCAGCTCGATGCCCACCATCAGGCCCTGGCCGCGCACGGCCAGCACGTCGGGGTGGCCGTGCAGCGCCTGCTGCAGGCCGTTGAGCAGGCGCCGGCCCAGTTGCCTGGCGCGGCCGGGGATGTCCTCGCTCTCCATGATGTCCAGCACCGTGCAGCCCACGCGGCAGGCCAGCGGGTTGCCGCCGAAGGTGGAGCCATGCTGGCCGGGCGAGATCAGGTCGGCCGCAGGCCCGCGCGCCAGGCAGGCGCCGATAGGAATGCCGTTGCCCAGGGCCTTGGCCAGGGTCATCACATCGGGGGCGATGCCCGCATGCTGGTGGCCGAACCAGGCGCCGGTGCGTCCCAGGCCGGTCTGGATCTCGTCGAGCATCAGCAGCCAGCCATGCCGGTCGCACAGGCTGCGCAGCTGGCGCAGGTAGTCGGGGCTTGCCAGGCGGATGCCGCCTTCACCCTGCACGGGCTCGATCAGCACGGCCACGATGTCGCCATGCTGGGCGGCGGCGTGGTGCACGGCCGCGATGTCGTCATAGGGCACGCGCACGAAGCCCGGCATCAGCGGCTCGAAGCCGCGCTGCTTGGCCGGGTTGCCGGTTGCCGACAGCGTGGCCAGCGTGCGGCCGTGAAAGCCGTTGTCCATCACCAGGATCTGCGGCCGCGCCACCTGCCTGCGGTGGCCGTGCAGGCGCGCCAGCTTGAGCGCGGCCTCGTTGGCCTCGGCGCCGGAGTTGCAGAAGAAGGCGGTCTCCATGCCTGCCAGGGCGCACAGGCGCTGGCCCAGGCGTTCCTGCCAGTCGATGCGGAACACGTTGGAGGTGTGCAGCAGCAGGCCGGCCTGCTCGGCAATCACGGCGGCGATCTCCGGATGGGCGTGGCCCAGGCTGGTCACGGCCACGCCGGCAATGGCGTCCAGGTATTCGGTGCCGTGCTCGTCCCACAACCGGGCTCCACGGCCACGAACGAAGGACACGGGCTGGCGGGCATAGGCCTTCATCAGGCGGGAATCAAGGGGTTGCATGGCTTTTTGCATGTCAAGGTCCTCAAGCGGGGTCAGGGTTGAATCGAAAAGGGTGGCGAGGGGGGCGCGCTCAGGGCAGTGCCAGGGCCGCGGGATCGGGGCCGCCTGCGGGCCAGTAAAAGCTGTCCGGCTGGGCGCGGGCGCCGAAGATGGCCTGGCCCACGCGCACCACGGTGGCGCCTTCCTCGATGGCGATCTCGAAGTCGCCGGACATGCCCATGGACAGCTCGTCCAGCGAAATACCCGCCGGCGCGCTCTGGCGCAGCTGGTCGCGCAGGCGGCGCAGCAGCACGAAGCACTGGCGCACGCGCTCGGCCTCGCTGGAGAACAGGGCCAGCGTCATCAGGCCGCGCACGCGCAGCGCACTGAAGGCGGGCAGGGCCTGGACAAATCCCTGCACCTCGTCGGGCGGCAGGCCGTACTTGCTGGCCTCGCCCGAGGTGTTGACCTGCACGAACACGTCCAGCGCCCGGCCTTCGGCCTGCAGGCGGCGGTCCAGCGCCTCGGCCACGCGCAGGTTGTCCAGCGCCTGGAACTCGCTGGCAAAGCGCGCCACCAGCCTGGCCTTGTTGGTCTGCAGGTGGCCGATGACGGACCACTGCAGATCGGCCAGGTCCTGCATGGCCTCCCACTTGCCGAAGGCTTCCTGCACCTTGTTCTCGCCCAGCATGCGGCAGCCCGCCGCGTGGGCCAGGCGCAGGCTGGACTCGGGCTTGGTCTTGCTCACGGGCAGCAGGCGCACGCTGGCCGGGTCGCGCCCCGCGCGGCGGCAGGCAGCGGCCATGCGCGCCTGCACGGTGGCCAGGTTGTGCCGGAAATCGTCCACCGTCTCGGCCTGGGGGTAGCGGCCGTGCTGGTCGTGGCGGGTCAGGGTGTCGGCGGCTTGGGCGGTGCCGCCGGTGGTGTCTTGTGTCGCAAACATGGTTTCAGCTCCTTTTGATGGCGGCATCGGCGGCGGGCACGTTGCCGGTGCCCGCCTCGCTGCGGGCGGCCCGGCGCGGCCACTGGCCGTTGAGCACGGCATGGGCCACCAGGCCGATGACCAAACCCCAGAAGGCGCCGCCTATGCCCAGCATGGAAATGTTGGCTGCAGCAGCCAGGAAGGTGATCAGCGAGGCCTCGCGGGTTTTGGCGTCGGCCAGCGCATTGGCCAGGCTGCCGCCGATGGTGCCCAGCAGCGCCAGGCCCGCCAGCGTGGTGATGAAGGTGGCCGGGAACGCCATGAACACGGCCGCCAGCGTGACGCCGAACACGCCCACCAGGATGTAGAACACGCCCGCAGCGATGCCCGCGATCCAGCGTCTGGACGGCTCTTCATGCGCCTCCTTGCCCGTGCAGATGGCGGCCGTGATGGCGGCGATGTTGAAGGCGTGCGAGCCGAACGGCGCCATCAGCAGCGAGCCCAGGCCCGTCAGCGTGACGATGGGGTTGGCACTGGTCTTGAAGCCGTCGTTGCGCAGCACCAGCATGCCGGGCATGTACTGGCCGGTCAGCGTGATCAGGAACAGCGGCAAGGCCACGCTGAGCAGGGCGTTGAGCGTGAATTCCGGCCGCGTGAACACGGGCGCGGCAAAGCGCAGCTGCAGTCCGGACAGGTCCACACGGTCCTGCGCCAGCAGAAACGCCAGGCCGAGCGCCAGGATGCCTACCACCGCATAGCGCGCCGTCAGCCGCTTGAGCAGAACGTAGGCCACGATCAGCAGGCCGGCCAGCAGCGGGTCCACGCTCATGCCGCCAAAGGCCTTGATGCCGAACTGCAGCAGGATGCCCGCCAGCAGGCCCGAGGCCACGCCGGGCGGAATCAGCCGGATCACGCGCTCGAACCAGCCCGACAGTCCCAGCACTACGAAGGCCGCGGCCGACACCACATAGGCGCCCACGGCCTCGGCATACGGCGTGGTGGCCAGGGCCGTCACCAGGAAGGCGGCGGCCGGCGTGGACCAGGCCGTGATGATGGGCTCGCGCGAGAGCCAGCTCAGCACCAGCCCGGTGACGCCCACGCCAATCGAAATCGACCACACCCACGAAGCCGTGAGTTCCGGGCTCAGGCCGGCCACCTTGGCTGCCTGGAACACCAGGATGAAGGTGCCGCCGTAGTTGACGATGACCGAGATCAGCCCGGCCACCACGGGGTGGATGAGGTCGCTGAAGCGAAGGGGTGAGTGTGTGTCTGATGAAGGCATGGTCTTCTCGTTTTCCTTGGGGGTTGGATTCCTGGCTGTCTGAAGAAAGGGGTATTTGAGCGCCGAAGTGGACTGAGTGATCCATACACTTCGCTATCTTGTTTCAGACCACTTTGTAATGAACGCGCAGCGTTTGCGTCAGTACAATGGCCTGCCCAAGAGGTGCAATGAGATGAAAGGCAGCAGACCGCATGAGCAAGACCTTCGAGCTTGAGACCCTGAAGATCCGCATGGGAGATACCGACCTGCGCCAGCTGGACCTTCACCAGCGGGTGCAGCGCGCCATGCGTGCGCTGATCCTGGATGGGGCGCTGCTGCCGGGCCTGAAACTGCCGGCCACGCGCTCGCTGGCCGACTCGCTGGGCATTGCCCGCGACACGGTGGAGAACGCCTACACCCAGCTGCACCGCGACGGCTTCATCGTGCGGCGCCAGGGATCGGGCAGCTATGTCTCCGAGACCATCGGCACCGAGCTGCGGGGCCGGGCGGCGCGGCGCGGCCGCTCGCCCGAGCACGAGCGCAGCGCCCAGGTGGCCGCAGCGGGCAGGGCCGGTGCCGGCCTGAGCCGGCGCGGCCAGGCCATTGTTGACGGCGGAGGCATCGCCGACCAGCAGACCATTCGGGCCTTTGCCACCGGCCTGCCCGAGACGCGCACCTTTCCCACCGATGTCTGGGAGCGGCTGCAGCGGCAGGCGCTCAAGGACTACCGCGCCAGCGTCCTGCTGCACGGCGACCCGCAGGGCGCCGAGCCGCTGCGCAAGGCCATAGCCACCTACCTCAACCTGGAGCGTGGCGCCAAGGTGGACGCCGGGCAGATCGTGGTGCTCAGCAGCACGCGGCAGGCGCTGTTCCTGTGCGCCCAGCTGCTGGTGGATGCGGGCCGGCCCATCCTGCTGGAGAACCCGGGCTACTTCGGCGCCCGCAAGGCCTTCGAGTCGGCCGAGGCCAAGGTCCTGCCCATCGACGTGGACGCGCAAGGCATACGCACGGACCTGCTGCACGCCGACCGCAGCGGCGCCACCTGCGTCTATGTCACGCCGTCGCACCAGTACCCCACGGGCGTCACCATGCAGCTGGAGCGGCGGCTGGACCTGATCCGCTGGGCCTTCGAGAGCGGGCGCTGGATTATCGAGGACGACTACGACAGCGAATTCCACTACGACGGCATGCCCACCGCCTGCGTGCAAGGCCTGGACAAGCACGCGCGCACCATCTACATCGGCACCTTCGGCAAGACCCTGTACCCGGGCCTGCGCATGGGCTACATGGCTTTGCCGCAGGAGCTGGTGCGCGCCTTTGTCCAGGCGCGCAGCATCATGGACGGGCACACGCCCCAGATCCAGCAGCTGACGCTGGCGCGCTTCATGGAAGACGGCCACTACAACTCCCACGTGCGGGCCATGCGCAAGCTGTACGCGGGGCGGCGCGAGGTCATCCTCGAATCCATAGGCAGGCACTTGGCCGGCATCGTCACCGCGCCACGGCCCCAGGGCGGCATGCAGGTGCCCTGCCTGCTGGAGCCCGGCTGGTCCGAGGAAGACACCATCCGCCGCGCCGCCGCGGCCGGCGTGCTGCTGCAGGGGCTCAGCCGCCTGTACGCGGGCGAGCAGCGGCAGCCGGGCTGGCTGCTGGGCTATGCCTCGCTCACGGCCTACGAGATCGAGGCCGCCGTGCTGCGCCTGGCCAACGCGCTGCGAAAACCCTGACAGGTTGGGAGACACCGGACGCTGCATGCCTCAATAGGGCAGGGGAAAGCGCCCGGTCAGGTCGGACACGCCTTCGTGGATGGACTTGAGCGTGCGCGCGTTCATGGTGCCGCTGCGTATGCCGCCCAGCGTGGCAAGAATCATGTCGCCGATCTCGCGGAACTCGTCGGCGCCCATGCCGCGCGTGGTGCAGGCCGCGCTGCCCACGCGGATGCCCGAGGTCACCAGCGGCCGCGCGCCATCGCCGGGCACGGCGTTCTTGTTGACCGTGATGCCGATCTGCTCCAGCGCCGTTTCGGCGGCCTTGCCCGTCAGCTCCCAGGGGCGCAGGTCGATCACGCCCAGATGGCAGTCCGTGCCTGCGGACACCACGGACAGTCCGCCCTGCGACAGCCGGTCGCACAGCACGCGGGCGTTGTCCACCACGGCCCGCGCATAGGTGCGAAAGGCGGGCTTGAGCGCCTCGCCCAGCGCCACCGCCTTGGCCGCCACCACATGCATCAGCGGCCCGGACTGCAGGCCAGGAAACACGGCGGCGTCTATGCGCCTGGCGATCTCGGCGTCGGCCGAGAGGATCATGCCGCCGCGCGGCCCGCGCAGCGTCTTGTGCGTGGTGGTCGTGGTCACGTGGGCGTGCTCCACGGGCGAGGGGAACACGCCCGCGGCCACCAGCCCCGCCACGTGCGCGATGTCGGCCATGAAGATGGCGCCCACCCGGTCGGCAATGCGCCGGAACTCGGCCCAGTCCATCTGCCGTGAATAGGCCGAGCCACCGGCAATGATGAGCCTGGGCCGCTCCTTCAGCGCAATGCGCCGCACCTGGTCCATGTCGATGAGTTGGGAGCGGGCGTCCACCTCGTAGCTGATGGACTGGAACCATTTGCCCGACACGCTCACGCTGGAGCCGTGCGTCAGGTGCCCGCCCGAGCGCAGGTCCAGCCCCATGATCTTGTCGCCGGGCTCCAGGAAAGCCAGGTACACGCCCTGGTTGGCTTGGCTGCCCGAGTGCGGCTGCACGTTGGCGTGCGCGCAGCCGAACAGCGCCTTGGCACGCGCAATGGCCAGGTTCTCCACGGCATCGGCATTGGCGCAGCCGCCGTAGTAGCGCACGCCCGGATAGCCCTCGGCGTATTTGTTGGTCAGCACCGAGCCCTGCGCCTCCATCACCGCGCGGCTCACGAAGTTTTCAGAGGCAATCAATTCAATCGAGCGCGACTGGCGAATCCGCTCGGCCGCGATGGCATCCCAGGCCTCGCTGTCTGCCTGTTGAAGATCCAGTGAATTGATTTTGGGGAGCGATAAATCGTCCATGTCGCATTGGCTGTCTTGGAGGCGCTGAAGCACGGGAATCGGCAGCGTCCGGTTTATGGAAGGATTTGGAAACCAGGGCGCATCGGTAATGGGCAGTCTACAAAGTGCAGCGGCCTTGATTCCGACCATGTTTCAGCGGGTGAGCAGACCAATTAAGGTGGCATGCCAATGTAAACCGTGGAAAAAAGCGGTCTGGTTCATTGTCGAAAATAGGTCTGTTTGAATCCATGCTCTCTCCATAGAATTCGCCGCCAGACGTTGAAAGTCATGAGATCCAATACCGCCACGAATCATCCGCAATCTGCAGTCGGGCAGATTGATTCAAGGTGGAATATGACAGAGTGAAGAAATCCATGACAACGTATCTGCCATCTGCAGCGTCATTTGAAGCGCTATTTGCGGCGCCATTGGTGATTGCGGCAGATGGAGAAAGCGGGGGAGGGAATAGGCGATTTGACTCAGATCAATCAAGTTCAATCACACGGAGTTGAAAAATGAATCTCGATATCTCTCGGACAGATGACGCCGTGCGCGATGCGCTCAAAAAGCTGTCCCTGCTGTGGAAGTCAAGAGCGGCCGTGAATCAGGACCTGCCTGATTACTGCGGCTTGGCGTTCGACCCCGCCCGGCAGGACTTCACCGCCTCGCTGCTGCCGTTTCGCGACCACCAGGCATGGGTGGAGGCGCCACAGCACCTGCGCGACCAATGCCTGTCCTACGCCTGGGGCATCTACAACCTCAAGACCATCTACATCGAGTGCAACGTGGTCACGCCGGCCTGCGAGGACATCATCAAGACCCCGCCGCCCAGCGCCAACCGGGCGCTGCTGCAGGACGTCATGTCCCAGGCCCTGCTGGACGAGGCCCTGCACACCCGCATGTCCATCATGGCCTGCAACTACATCTACGAGATGCGCGGCCTGGCGCCGCTGGACTACGCGGACTTCAACCTCGTCGGCTGGCGCAACGGCGTGCTGGCGCAGTGCGGCGCGGAATGGGAGCGCCGCCTGGCCCGCTTCGCCATTGCCTGCGCCAGCGAGACCCTGATCACCGACTACCTCAAGACCATGGCCGAGGACCGCTCCATCCAGCCCATCTGCCACGAGGTCACGCGCACCCACGCCGTGGACGAATGGAGCCACTCCAGCGTCTTCAGCTCGGTGGCCACCGACATCGTCCAGGGCCTGAGCAACCGCGAGCGCAGCTACCTGCGCTCCATCATCCTCAAGACCGTGCAGATGTTCGCCAACAACGAGCTGGGCGCCTGGTCCACCGTCTTCACCATGGTCGGCATGCCGCATGCGCGCGACATCCTGCACGACGTGGGCGACAGCAACGAGATCGGCGTCTACACCGACTCGGTGCAAAGCCTGATCGACCGCATCGGCCTGGCGGGCCGCAACCTGGGCGGCAGCGTGGCGCTGGTGTCCTCGGTCCTCGAGGAGATGCAGGCATGAGCGCCGCCCTCCAGGCAGGCAGCACGCTGGCGCGCTGCGCCGCGGCACGGGCAGAGGCGGGCGGCGTCATGGTCTACACCCTGCGCGTGCAGGGCGCCTCGGCGCAGTTCCTCGGCGGCCTGCGGCCCGGCCGGCATGTGGCCATCGAGCATGCCGACGCCAGTGGCGCCGTGCAGCAGCGGCTGTACTCCATCACCCGCTACGAGCCCTGCAGCGAGCACGACGGCGCCGGCCAGTTCGACATTGCCGTCAAAAGCTCGGGCCGGGGCAGCGTCTCCGACCACATGCATGCAGTGCTGCGCGCAGGCTCCACGCTGCCGCTCGGCCACGTGGCCGGTGACATCACGGCCGACCTGGTGCTGGGCCTGGACTCCCTGGTCATGCTGGCCGGCGGCATCGGCCTGACCCTGCCGCTGGCGCTGCTGCGCGAACTGGATCGGCTGCAGCAGCAGGGCCGGCGCGTGCCGCGCACCACGCTGCTGCTGTGCTTTGCACGCATGGCCGACATTCCGTTCCTGCAGGAGCTGCAGCAGCTGTGCGAAACGGCCCCCTGGTTCGACCTGCGTATCCACATCACGCGCGAAGACATTGCCGCCCACGGCCCCTTCGTGCCGGGCCGCCCCTCGCAGCAGTCCCTGCTGGCGCTGGGCCAGCCCCAGGCGGTGGTCATCTGTGGTGGCCACGCCTTTGCGCAGACCTTTCGCGAGCATGCGCGGGCCTGCTTTCCCGGTGCCATACAGCACATCGAGGCCTTCACGCCGCCTGCCGCATCCACCGCCCAGCCAGGCGAGACCGCGCAGGCATGCCAGCTGCAGATCGCGCACAGCGGGCAGATTGTCGAAGCCGCGTCCGGCAAAAGCCTGCTCGAAATCCTGGAAGGCGTGGGCATTGCCATCCGCAGCCAGTGCCGGGCCGGCATCTGCGGCAGCTGCCGCATCCGCATCACGGGAGGCAGTTCACGGCTGGAGGCGGACTTTTGCCTCAGCGACAGGGAAAAGGAAGCCGGCTATGCCTTGGCCTGCTGCACCTTCCCCTCGGCAGGCCATATCCACGTCGATCTCAAGCCCGGCGCCTGACGGGCTCCGCACGTTCCAAGCCACCCTCCTGTATCCACCTGAGTTCCTCCCATGAAAAAAGCCATCGCGCTGCGCCACATCCACTTCGAAGACCTGGGCACCCTGCATGCCGAGTTCGCCAGCCGCGGCTACGAAGTGCAGTACGTCGATCCCAGCATCGGCGAGCTTGACACCCTGGACCTGGGCCGTGCCGACCTGCTTGTCGTGCTGGGCGGCCCCATAGGTGCCTATGACGAGGCGCTTTATCCCTTCGTCGCCCAGGAGCTGGCGGCCGTGCGCCGCTGGCTGGACAGCGGCAAGCCGCTGCTGGGCATCTGCCTGGGCGCCCAGCTCATTGCGCGCGCGCTGGGCGCCAGGGTCTACCCGCTGGGCGTCAAGGAAATCGGCTTTTCGCCGCTCACGCTCACCGACGCCGGCCTGGCCTCGCCCCTCGCCAAACTGGACGGCGTGCCCGTGCTTCATTGGCATGGCGACCAGTTCGACATTCCCGAAGGCGCCGTGCACCTGGCTGGCACCGCCATCGGCGCCAACCAGGCCTTCGCCGTCGGCTCGCAGGTGCTGGGCCTGCAATTCCATCTGGAGGCCGACGCGGCCCGGCTGGAGCGCTGGCTGGTGGGCCATGCCTGCGAACTGGGCGTCGCCCAGGTGGACCCGCGCACGCTGCGCGCCGATGCCCAGAAATACGGCGGCCTGCTGGCGCTGGCCGCGCGCGATGTGCTGGCCGGATGGCTGGCCAACCTGGCGCGCAGCCGCTGAACCTGCGGCGGCGCCCATTCACCCATTTCCCCCACGCCGGAGCCGCCGCTGCGCGGCGCCGGAATCTCTGTTCCCGAAAAAAGGAGAGTTGAAGATGGTTGTCGTACTGTTCGAACTGCAGGCCTTGCCCGGCCAGAACCAGACCTATGTGGACCTGGTCAACAAGCTCACCCCCATGCTCAAGCCCATGGAGGGGTTCATCTCCGTGGAGTGCTTCCAGAGCACGCTCAACCCCGAGAAAGTCATGTCCGTCACCACCTGGCGCGACGAGGAAGCCGTCGTCCAGTGGCGCAACGTGGAAGCCCACCTCAGTGCCCAGCGCGCCGGCCGCGACAAGATCTTCAAGGACTACCGCGTGCGCGTCACCCAGGTGCTGCGCGACTACGGCCTGAATGACCGCGCGCAGGCGCCTGCGGACAGCATCATGGGCAAGGCGGGCAGCTGCCCCGTCAGCCATGCCTGAGCGCTGGCGGTGCCGCAAAGGCCCGGCTGCTCCCCCTGCCGGAGCGCGATGCACGCCCTCGAAAGATGCCGGCAGTGACTACGCTGCCGGCGCCAGGCCGGAAAAAAAGCCCGCTGAATGCTCAGAGGGCTTTTTTTCGGCAGGCACAGATTCCTTCGCATCGGAACCCCACCGCACCGCACGGCATCCTGCGTGCCGCCGTGTGCAGCGCCTTCAGTTGCGAGCTGCCGCTGCCGCCATTTCCGCGAGGAACGGGCCTTGGGCCGCTTCGGGTTTGCTTTCGATGAGGAAGTCGTCGCGATCCTGGTCCTTGATCCAGTTCGGAGGCTTGCCTCGACCTGTCCACGTCGCTCCCGTGGCCGGATCGCGATACTTCGCCGGCGCACTGGTTTTTTCAGGGATGTAGGGGAACACTTGCTGTTGGGTGAACCCGAAATCGGTCACCAGCTTCTGGACCTTGGACAGGGCAGCGTCGGCCGCCGAGGTGCGGGCCTTGGCAATTTCCATGTCCAGCGCGGCCTTGGCCGCAAGGAGTTCTTTGAGGGACTGTGTCATAGGGGTGCGAAATTTTTGAAGCCAGATTATGGGGCTGTTCGGGCGAGACATGCCTGTCTTCAGGGTCATGCCGGGCGACAAAAGGCTGTTTGCCCGTCAGAGCTCTTTGCTGTGCCATCCGTGATCGCATGCCCGACGCGGCAGGGCGCCCCTGCGGCTATCACGCCCGGCGGAATGTCCTTCTTGACCACGCTGCCCGAACCGATGATGGAAACGTCGCCAATGGTCACTCCCGGGTTCAGGTGGCAGCCCGTGCCAATCCAGACCCGGCTGGCAATCCGCACCTGCCTGGGAAAACAGCCACCTGCCGCGCTCTCGGCGGCATGGACCGAATGGTTGGGCGTGTAGATACCCACGCCCCGGGCCCGCAGCACGTCGTTGCCGATATGGATGCCGCCGGTGTCGAGCATGATGCAGTCGAAATTGGCGTAGAAGTTGTCGCCAATTTTTTGACTCGTTTGTGACTATGGCTTTCCCTTGTTTGCGACACAATCCACCCCTTGTATACCGCTGAAGGCGATGGCCTGTGACAGCGCTTCGCCAATGGTTCGAATTCTTTGAAGACTGACGTGCCGAAACCATGGCCTACTGGATTGTCGTCGAACAAGATGGTCCGAACTGGTGCAATGCCAGACGCTATCTGCCGGGAGCCCCATTCCAGATCTCGAGAAAAGGCTTTGCCGTGCTCTGCGTGGAGTTCGGATCTCACATGTTGCGTCTCTCATCTGCAGCGCAGCTCAAGCAGTATGCTCGTGTGCTCTCCATGCGACTGATGCCTATGTAAAGGCAGTTGTCCCACTCTGGTTTTTGCAGTGCCGATGTAGCTCGCGGCCATGCAGGTACTTGGTTTCTGCCAGAAGTTCATAAAACGCTCTAGTTATCTAATATGAAATTGATTAATATTTTTATAGTGTCCTTGTCTGGTTTGATGTCGGTCCCGTCGATGGCGCAGAATTATTGCGCCACATATCCCAATGAAGCGAGTTGTTGCAACCCTGAATTTGATAATTGCGTTCCAAGGGAAATATATTTGCGATATGGACATGAGGCCGGAGATTTTTGCGTGCCTGGCTATCCCTCGACCGTTTCGTGCGGTGGAACAGCATCTCATGCTGCAAACTATTCTTCTCCCGAGGAAGCTCTAAGGTGGCGCATGGGTTTTATGAGTGCTTACTGGGATAGTGGGAGCTCTAAGCAATGCAAGCCATTGAGATTGGAAGGGCCTTATGGGAATTGGTCTGGAGATATATCGGCATTGAGGCTGCATGAGATCCAATCCCAGAATTGGGGCACGGTTGTTTCTCAAGAAGGAAGTCCTTACCCAGAGCCTGGTCCTATATCGTGTGCAACGCCAAGGGAATTGACGGATCAATTTTATATCACCAGATATTTGGTCGAAGAAGAATGCGAGGCCGGATTTTTACCTGCAAATAGAGTGCCGGATGATGTCAGGGTTTGCAGCAAGAAGGGGTTGTGGGAAATCAAGATCAGTGGGCCGGAAGTTACGCAATCACTGCCTTCTTTGGCTGGGCCTATCATGCAAGATATTTTGGTTCGACGTGGTGGTAAGCCTGCTGCCTTCACTGACGTGTCGATTAGCCTAAAAGAAGAAGATTCTGCCTCATTTCAAAATTTCTCATTAAGAACCAATGTCAACGGTGAGGCTCAATTGTTGTATATTCCGCCATACCTAAAATCCACAACTGTGGAAATGAAGGCGGAATGCTCAAAATGCATTGAAGTGGCCAAGAAGAATATCAAAGTATTGATGAGTGATTTGAGTGTTGATGAAGAATCCGCTGCATCTTGTGGGCGGCGTGATTTCTAATGCGGGTAAGTGCCTTTGAAAGAGTTTTATTGAATTTAATGTGAGTGAATTGTTGGAGGGTGCCGGGTGAAGCACTTGAATTGCCGTTGATGATTGTGTTGTTTAAAGACAAACTATGAATAAAAATCTGAAAATTCTGCGCAAGCTGTCGATTTTTCCATTGAAGTCGTGCTCTCGCTCGTTGGTCGTCTTGGGTGTATTTTGTCTATTTTTTAACTTTGCCAAGGCACAAAGCATTCCCTCAGGTCCCGAGAATTTCCAGGTCCAAACGGATTGGATAGATCAAAGCCCCAACCCACTCACTGTCAGCCATATCTACCGAAGTTTTGGCGGCCCTGATGAAGATGCAGATATCGGCATGGGTAAAGGCTGGGTACACTCTTGGTCGGGACGCCTCAAGTTGCCTACGGAATATAGATCAGGCCACCCTTCCAGCATCAGCATCCTGCTGCCCGACGCCAGTTCAGTGCTATTTCTGAAAGAGCCTGGCGAGCAATCTCCATGGCATGCCGCCACTGGGCCTGATTTGTTATTGGGTTCGGTGGGAGGAAGTTGGAAATACTATCGCGCCAGCGACGACAGTTGGTGGAACTTCGACAGTCAGGGTTGGCTGACTAACGTCACTTTGCGCAATGGCTGGTATTACAACATATTGCAAAATAACGGCAAGGTTCTGTCTGTGACAAATTCCTTCGGTCGACAGGTGGATTTTGGTTACCGGGCAGATGGCAAGCTAAATTCCGTTGCATTGCCTGACGGCAATACAGTGAGCTATGACTACGACGCGAAGGGAAATCTCAGTTCCGTCAAGGTCAATGGCTTTCAGACTCGAACATACAGCTACGAAAGTAGTGTTTCTCCGGGCCTCTTGACTGCCATTGGCGATTCCCAGGGTAATCAAGTGCTGGGATTTGTTTATAACTCCGATGGCTCGCTCAAACACACATCAAGGGCTGGGGTAAGCGGTGTCTACAGCGTCTCTTATTCAGGCGCTGCCAGTGTAGGAACGGCAGGCATGCTGGTGGCCCCCGGCGCTGATGATCCCAACTGGTACAAAGCCTCGGTCACCACGACAGCCCCGGATGGCAACGGCGCCACGCGCCACTACCAAGGATCGGCTGCCGGCGTGCGCTTGGTCGGGCAGAGCAAGGCCACTTTCTGGGCAAAGTTCAAGGAGGAGTTGAATGCTGATCTTCTTCCAGCCTATATCGAAGACTTTAAAGGGAACAGAACTTCCTACCAGTGGAATGCCAATCGCCAATTGATCACCAAGGTCGTGGCTGCTTTCAATCGCACGGAGGCCCAAAGCACTCAAATTGATTGGCATGACACCCTGGCCTTGCCCACTCTTATCACGGAGACCGGCCGCACGACCAAGCTCAGCTACGGCGGTGGCGGCAGACTGGTGGGCGCCGCCCTTACGGACAACGCCAGCAATACCACCTACTCAAGCGCTTGGAGCTACAACGCCCAGGGCCTGCCCGAGACCTATACCGATGCTGCCGGCCAGACCCTGTTTGGCTATGACACCCGGGGCAACCGCAACAAGGTCACCAACGCCCTGGGACATGTCCACCAGTTCGCCCATGATGGCGCGGGCCGGATCCTGACGGCCATGGCCCCTTCGGGCCTGGAGCGCAGCTACAGCTACAACCCCCGGGGGCAGCTCACGCGCGTCAGCGTCGGCGGGCAGCAAACCACGTTGACCTACCTGCCCAATGACAGGCTGGGCACGATCACCTTCGCCAACGGCCATGCCATCACCTACCAATATGACGACGCCCGGCGCATCAATCGCTGGAGCGACAACCGTGGCAACTCCGGCCAGTACGTTCTGGACCAGTGGGACAACCGCACCAGTGAGCTCATCAAGGACAGCGCGGCCCAGACAGCCCTGCAGATGCAGCGCTCCATCAACGGCATCAATCGCATCAGCAGCGAAACCATACGCGGCAACCAAAGTACTGCTTTGACCTATGACGCCAACGGCGATCTGGCCACGGCCAGCAACGGCCTGGGGCAGACCACCACGCTGGACGTCGATGGTCTGCGCCGCCTCACCAAAATCACCGACCCTCTCAACGCAAGCGCCACACTCAGCTACAACGCCCTGGACGCCGTCACCGCCGCCCAGGACTTCAAAGGCGTCACCACCACCTACACCCGCGACGCCCTGGGCAACGCCAAGGCCGAAACCACCCCCGACGCTGGCAACAGCACCACCACCTACGACGCCCTGGGCCTGATCGCGACCGCCAAGGACGCCGCAGGCCGCACCCTCGCCGTGCAGCGCGATGCCCTGGGCCGCCCCATCCAGCTCCAGTACGGCAGCACCGCAACCTCCACGCTGCGCTACGACCTGCCCGGCACCACCTACAACGGCCCCGGCGCCCCCAAGGCCAGCACGGGCCACCTCAGCGAGATCCAGGACCCCGGCGTCACCACCCAGTACCAGCGCGACATCCTGGGCCGGGTGCTGCGCAAGAGCCAGATCCTTGCCAATGGCGACACCAAGTCGCTGATCCACTCGTATGTACCTGCTGGGCAGGGCGGAGGCGGAGAACTGCAAAGCATCACCTACCCCAGCGGCAAGCAGGCCACCTACCTGTATGACAGCACAGGCCAGATCACGGGCCTGCAGTGGAACGGCCAGCCCCTGGTCACCGGCCTGGCCTGGAGCCCGCTGGGACAGCCCACGGCCTGGCAATGGCAGGGCTTTGTGCAGCAGCCCGGCGCCACGGCAGTCCTGGCCGAGCAGCGCAGCTACAACACGGCAGGCCAACTGGCCAGCAGCCAGTTGCTGAACCTGACCTGGGATGCTGCAGGCCGCATCAGCCTGATCCAGCAGCGGCACATGCTGCCGGGTACGGCCGCAGCCCAGCAGGCCAAGCTGTCCAGCGCCTTCAGCTACGACGCCGTGGGCCGTCTCACGGCCAGCGCGCACAGCGCGCCTTCGGGCCTCACCCTGCCCACGGGCTGGAGCCTGGCCGACACCATCGAGCTCAGCGCCTCCGGCTACGCGTGGGACGCCAACGGCAACCGCACCCAGGTGCACTACAGCAATGCCCTGGCATCGGGCACGTCCACGCTGCAGCGCAACTACCAGACGGCTGCGGGCACCAACCGCCTGCAAAGCTATGCCCAGACGCTGCAGCGCCCGGGCAGCGCGGCGCAGAACAGCAACGTGACCTTCAGCTACGACGCTGCGGGCGCCCTGGTCAAGAAGGGCGACAACCACCTGCACTACGGCGCGGACGGCCGCATCGCCAAGGCCGGCGAATACGCGGACGCGGCCGACGCACGAGCGGTCAGCTACGTCTACAACGCCCTGGGCCAGCGCGTGCTCAAGAGCGATGCCCGGGGCGCAGGTCAACCGGCCACGCTGCAGACCCTGTACGCCGAAGACGGCATAGGCAGCACCGTGCTGGGCCAGTACGCCAACCAGCGGAGCGCCAATAGTGCAGCGCCCGCAGGCCAGAGCGACAGCACGGAAATCATCTACCTGCCCACGGCCAGCGGCCCCATGCCCATTGCGGCAGAGATCAACGGCCGGCTGTACGCCATCCACACGGACCACCTGAACACCCCCAGGCGCCTGACCAACCAGCAGGGGCAGGTGGCCTGGCAATGGCTGATCTCGGGGTTTGGAGAAGTGCGTCCCACCACGGGCGACCGTGGCTACGGCCAGACGGTCAGCGGCCCTAGCTATGCGCAGGCGGTGAAGTTCGACCTGCGGTATCCGGGTCAGGTGTTTGATGAAGAGACGGGGCTGTCGTACAACCTGCACAGGTACTACGATGCGGCGACGGGGAGATACATCCAGGCGGATCCGATCGGGCTGGCTGGAGGATGGAATCGGTTTGGGTATGTGGGCGAGAATCCGTTATCGTTTGTCGATCCGTTGGGATTAGAAAAGGTGATCCTGATTCCGACGAGAGAGGGATGGACTTTTGCGGCAGCATTAACCTACCCGGACAACGACGGTCTGTTAACCATCATCTCGCACGGCTCGACAACGTCAGTCAATATGAAAAGCCCTGCTCAACTGGCTGATCTGATCAAGACTTTACCAAGTTGGAAGGCCGGTGATCATCGCCCAGTTCTTTTAAATGCCTGCAACACAGGTGTTGGCGGTGATGATTCTTATGCCGCAAAACTTTCCAAGTTATTGGGAGTGCCAGTGACAGCGCCAACCACTCAAACTTGGAACATAGGTCCAATTGATATCGGGCCATTTAATGCGAACTCTGCTGGCGATGCGCCGAATTTGTTTAAACGCGGATCTTGGGTAACTTTCAAAAAGTAATAGTATGAGAAGCGTAAAGAAAATATGGATTACTTTTTTCGTGGTGTTTTTTGTGGTTGTTTGCTATTCATTTTTATATGACCCTTACAGTCTCGAGAAAATCAAAGATGCGAAGCTAAAAGCGCAGCTCTGCGACAAAAAGGCGATCGCATATCTAGGGGACTTTCTCGAAAAAAGAGGGTTAGAAAGCGAAATTCGTGACCTCATGCAGTTGTCTCAAAAATGCACTGGGCCTGGCTCATCAGAGGTCAAGTAGACAGGTGGAAGCCCGGTAGGCGCCTTTGAATTTTCCTCAAGCTAAGAGCTTGAATTTGATAAATTTCGGCCAGTGTGGTCGGAGTCCTGATGTTTGTCCTCTGCAGAGTTCTATACGCGGATCATAAAGTCTTTCATGAAGGAATGCATGGCGCAGATAGTATTTTGCGAAGAATTTTTGGGCACTATGGAAATTGCAACTTGATTTGGAATAGAGAGCGATGGGGGTTTGGCGACTTGCATTCCAGTAAGAGGAAAAGGAAAGGCGATATCTGGGGCGGTCCGAAAGGGAAGCCAGTGGATGCCGATAAGATATATGGAGATTATTCAAACCATGTTTCTGACTGCGCATGTAGAAGATAGTCGGTAATATTATGGGTCGATTAAAGTTGGTGCTACTATTCTTCTTCATTGTATGCCTAATTTTGGGATTGTTTTTCTTTGAGGGAAATCCGAAAAAACAGCGAATGCAGACTACAAGTCACAGTCTTGCTGGAGTCGGAAGAGCAATATATTTGTTTAAAGAGAAATTTAACCGCTATCCCAAAGATTTAGATGAGTTGGCTCCGCCCGAAGGAGATTTTATTTACCCAACTGCACGAATTCTTGATGCTTGGGAACAACCAATTATTTACAAATACACTCCAACGGAATCGAAGACTTTTAAGCTTTACTCGATTGGTGAAAACAATAAGGATGAATCGGGAGATGGAGATGATTTAAATTTTTGGAGGTTAAAAATAAAAATCCAATAACAAATCGGCATAGGCAGCACCGTACCGGGCCAGTAAGAGTGGCTAACACCACCGATCCACGAAGCGCGCACAGATGATCGCCGCTGCCAGTTTCAGCAGCGCTTCGTGGATATCCAGCCGTCGTTCAAAGCGGATTCGCAGCTTGCCAAAGCCTGCAAACCAGCTGTGCGTCCTCTCCACCACCCACCGGTGTTTGCCCAGCCTCTCGCTGCTCTCAATGCCTCGTCTGGCAATCCGGCCAATGATGCCCCGCTGCCTCAGGTGGGCTCGGCATCGCTTGAAGTCGTAGCCTTTGTCGGCGTGCAGCTTTGCCGGTCTTCTACGGGGACGTCCTGGCAGGCCAGCAATCGCAGGAATCGCGTCCACGCACCTCTCGAACATCTTGGAGTCGTGCCGGTTCGCGCCGCTGACCAAGATCACCAGCGGGATGCCTCTGGCATCTACGACGATGTGCCGCTTGGAGCCGAGCTTGCCTCTGTCCGTGGGGTTTGGGCCCGTTTCCTGGCCCCCCGGGGGCTTGGTACCGAGGAGCCATCAATGCTGGCCCGGCTCCAATCGATTTGGTCATGTTCACGCAAGCGAGTCAGCATGGCTTGGTGCAGCTGCTCCCAGACACCAGCGGCATTCCAGTCGCGCAGACGCCGCCAGCAAGTCATGCCGCTGCCGTAGCCCAGGGATTGGGGAAGGTCTTCCCATGGAATGCCTGTTTGCAGCACGAACAAGATGCCGTTGAGGGCAGCTTCATCGCTGACTGCGAGTTTGCGCGCACCGCCTTTGGCAGAAGGCACGAAGGCTGGGATCAGGGGTTGTAGCTGTCGCCACAGTTCTTTGCTAACGGGTCGTCTTGCCATGAGGGCAGCGAGCATAACTGCTCTGCGGGGGCCTGTGACGAAGTGGTGTTAGCCACTCTTAGCCAACCAGCGCAGCTCCGGCAGGCCAGAGCGACAGCACGGAAATCATCTACCTGCCCACGGCCAGCGGCCCCATGCCCATTGCGGCAGAGATCAACGGGCGCTTGTACGCCATCCACACGGACCACCTGAACACTCCCAGGCGCCTGACCAACCAGCAGGGGCAGGTGGCCTGGCAATGGCTGATCTCGGGGTTTGGGGAAGTGCGTCCCACCACGGGCGACCGTGGCTACGGCCAGACGGTCAGCGGCCCCAGCTATGCGCAGGCGGTGAAGTTCGATCTGCGGTATCCGGGGCAGGTGTTTGATGAAGAGACGGGGCTGTCGTACAACCTGCACCGGTACTACGATGCGGCGACGGGGAGATACATCCAGGCGGACCCGATCGGGTTGGAGGGTGGGTGGAATCGGTTTGGGTATGTGGGGGGCAACCCATTGATTTATGGTGATCCACAAGGATTGTTCAAGGTAATGTGGAAGGGAGACAGCTTTGCAACCCCTCCACCTCCGTGGGTGAAGCAGTTGCGTGAATATGGAAGAAAACTGGAAGATAAGATAGATTCACTTTGCGCTTCTGATAGTTCTTATTTGAAGTCATATTTTGATAAATGGACGGTTGGTACTGATGGTCGGCGTGGAAGTCCTACAACGGATGTAGATAATTTTCATACAAATTTCACATCTGACTATTTTGGGCTAACAAGTAACTTTATAAATCCGTTCGAGAATAGTAGAGAGGATCCTTATGCGGTATTTTTACATGAATTCCGTCATTTGATGAAGGGGAATCGCATACTTAGTCCAGGCGGATCAGAGTATTTGAAGTATAGATTAAATGGAACAACCGGAGGTTTGGCTGTTGAACTTGATGCCGACTCATACGCTCTAGAGCTTTTTAAGGGGAAATGCACATGCGGAAGTTTGCGGCGTTAAATATTTTTATATCATTCGCTATCTGTTTACCAGTTTTTGCAAACTCTGATAATTGGACATACTCTCCTCCTGGGAGCTATGAGCAAGCGATATCCATTTCGAAAGAAACTGGGGAAATAAAATCTCATCTTTATTTGGGGAAAATAAAATTCTGTGAGGTTGATGATGAGTTTTTCTATTTCTCTTCTGATTTTTTGAAGTTCTCCGTCCCAAAATTTATTAAGGGTGAGGAAATGGTTTGGGAGAAGGGGGATGAAAAATATAAATTAATAAAAATGCCTGTTCCGCTGAGACTTTTTGGAAAGAAAATAGATTCTTATAAAGTGACTCATGAAAAGACAGGAATGGAATATTTCTACTCGAAGAAATTTGGAATTGTCATGATGAAGATGAAAGATATAGTGGCTCCAATATTTATTCTCGAGGAAGATTGTGGTATTGCAGCATCTGCCTCTTGCAGGTAGCGTTCGAAATGTATAACTTGGCGTAATCGAAATTCAAGTAGGTAACCAAGTCAGGTTTGCTGCCAAGCACAGGAGGGCTATGAAGTGGGAGGCTTTGCGGTCTTAACGCGTCCGACAGCACCGAGATCATCTGCTTGCCTACGGCCAGCTGGCCCCATGCCCATTGCGGCAGAAATCAACGGGCGCCTGTACGCCATCCACACGACCATCTGACACTCCCAGGCGGCTAGCAGGGGCAGATGGCCTGGCAATGGCTGATCTCGGGGTTTGGGGAGGTGCGTCCCACCACGGGCGACCGGGGTTACGGCCAGACGGTCAGCGGTCCCAGGTATGCGGAAGCCGTGAAGTTCGACCTGCGGTATCCGGGGCAGGTGTTTGATGAAGAAACGGGGCTGTCGTACAGCCTGCACAGGTACTACGATGCGGCGACGGGGCGGTATATCCAGGCGGACCCGATTGGGCTGGAGGGTGGGTGGAATTGGTTTGGGTATGTGGGTGGAAATCCATTGAATTTCATTGGCCCTAAGGGGCTTGAAGCTCAAATATGTACTTATCCTGGATTTAATAACGACTGGCCTCATGTATTTACTTGTGTTAATGCTAATTGCGCTGGCTGGTATCCATCGGGGTATAGCGGGGCAAAACTAAAAGGACCATGGGCAGCAATAATGAATAGCAATGGTGCGTATGTTGATGACAGCGATATTGTGGATAAAAGTTACTGTGGCAAAGTTGCTGGCTGTGATGAAATATATATTGACCAATGTGTTCTGGATTGTAGGTCTGGTGGGAATAAGCCGAGTAAATATAATCTATTTAATGAAAATTGCATGAGCACTGCGCAGCAGTGTGTGCAGAAGTGCGTTGTTAATTCTTGTAAGGCAAAAATATGGAATTTTTTAAGATAATGAAATTACTGAATAAAAAATTCTATATGATTTTGTTGGTTTTTGTGGGGTTGATTTTCTCTGGTGCGATATTTATCTCTACGTACCCCTCTCCCGGAGATATTTTGGATAAAATCGAAGAATTTATTTCCAATCCGAAGCAATGTGCTTCAAGTAATTCAGATTTCTCAAAAGCCGCAAAATCTATTGCTTGGGATAGTGAAGAAATGATCATTATCGAAGAGGTAAATGCAATGCCAAAAAGGATGGTTTATTCGATGCGTTATCGTAAAAGTGGCGTGAAAATAGCGGACTTGATGTATAGATTAGATGCAGGATGTGCAGGTATTACCTTGGTACCTGCGGCTCGAGTGGATTAGTCACACGCAGCATCTGAACATGCCCCTGCAGCAGGGTAGCCGGCTGATCTCGGGATTTGACGAAGTGCGGCCCACCACGGGCGCCCGTGGCTACGGCCGAACCGTCAGCGGCCCCAGCTATGCGCAGGCGGTGAAGTTCGACCTGAGGTATCCGGGTCAGGTGTTTGATGAAGAGACGGGGCTGTCGTACAACCTGCACAGGTACTACGATGCGGCGACGGGGCGGTATATGCAGGCGGACCCGATCGGGTTGGAGGATGGGTGGAATCGGTTTGGGTATGTGGCAAACAACCCGCTCAACGATGTGGATCCGCAAGGCCTGCACCCATTGCTTACAAGAATGCAGGGCCTGTACTACCGCTACGGCTGGCAGGGAGCAGTCAATCCAGGCACTCCTTCAAAGCTACAACTTCGGCAAGCACCTGAAGACAAGCAGGTGCAAGACACCATTCCGGTCGATATGCGAGGCAAGAGAAAAAATCAGATCCGCTTAGCTTTCATTTGCATCATCTAACCTGTAATCTGTAAAACTAACGGCTACAAAATTTCAGAGCCCGCCTAGGGCGGCGATGCCTTGCCGAGCTGGTTAGTCGGCGAGGCATCTATGGATAGAAATGGTTGGGAAGTATCGCTGCAGGGGGGGCTGGAAAACTGCTCAGCGAGCAAGCAATTCCTTCATCACCCCTCGCTGTCTAACCGCTCCCGTAAGCAATTCCATAGTCTCAATCTGCGCATTGATGAACGCGAGCAGCTGATCGGTTTCAACAACTTCCAGGGCATTTCCAGGATAGGCACCAATCAATAAGCTGGAGATCAGTCCCAATTGATCATGCACACGATTCAGCTTGTTGAACTCGTCTTCTGAAATCTGAAAGTACAACATGGCGACTCCTTAGCGAAATGGCTTGGAGCCGGGCGCGGAGAAAGGGTAAGAAGCGATGTACAGATCAGAGAGCTGTGGCGCAGTGGAAATTGAGATGGGGAAGGGCTTTGAAACGCCCGCAAAGAAAATAGCCATAAGGCCTCCAAGCATTTTTCCAACACTGCTTTCGGGAGCGGCTTACCGGCTAGCAAGAAGTGTGTTCAGCACTTTGCGCGAGATGATACTCCAGGCCTATGGCAGACTGCCCTGGTTCAGTTCTTCCTTGAACCGATCGCCGGCCGGCTTTGCGCTCAAGGCTTATCTCCGTCACTCACCGAGGATTTCTCATGATCATCACCACCACCCCCCAGATCGAAGGCCGCCGCATCACCCGCTACTGCGGCGTGGTCGCGGGCGAGGCGATTTTGGGCGCCAATGTGTTCAAGGATTTGTTTGCCGGGCTGCGCGACATCGTGGGCGGGCGGTCGGCCACCTATGAGCGCGAGTTGCAGCGGGCGCGCGAGATTGCGCTCAAGGAGCTGGAGGAACGCGCCCAGGAACTGGGCGCGAATGCCGTGGTGGGGGTGGACCTGGATTACGAAGTGCTGGGCCAGGGCAATGGCATGTTGATGGTGTCTGCCAGCGGCACGGCAGTGGTGCTGGAGTAGGCAGGGCCATCGGCCAAGCAGACCAAGCGGGTCAATCAGGCAAGGGAAGTCAACGCGGCGCTGCGCCCGGCATCTGCAGGCAGCGGCCCAGCGCCCGCGCTGCCTCGCCCAGGCGCGGGCCGGGGCGGGAGACCACGTCCGTTTCGACCAGGTCCAATGCACAGATGCGGCCCGAGCGCACGGCGGGCATGCGGCTCCAGCCGGGGCGGGTGGCAAAGCTGGCCGATGGCGTCTGCGGCGTGTGGATGATGAGTTCTGGCTGCTGGCGCAGCACGTATTCGGGCGTGATGCGGGGGAAGGGCCCCAGGTTCTGCGGCAGCACATTGCGCGCGCCCAGGCGCTGCAGCAGCTGGCCTATGAAGGAGTCCGGCCCTGCCGCGTAAGGCGTGGCGTCCACTTCGAAATACACCTTCTGCCCGGCGGGCGTGAGCGCCGCCAGCGCCTTGGCCTGCTGGTCCACCTCGGCCTGCATGCGCGCCAGCAGGGCGTTGGCGCGCTGCACCTGCAGCAGCTGGTCGAGCTTGTGCAGTACCTGCTCCAGCTGCGCCATGTCGTTGGCGTCCAGTGCCAGCACGGGAATGCCGAAGCGCTCCAGCTGTGCGATGACGGGTGCGGAGTACGCCATCAGCACCACGTCGGGCCTGAGCCGCACGGTGGCCTCGACCAGCGGGGCAAAGGTGTGGCCCAGCTTGGGCAGGGCGGCCACGCGCGCCGGGTGGTTGGAGAACTCGTCCACGCCCACGATGCGCTCGCAGGCGTCCAGCGCGCACAGCGATTCGGTCAGCGAGGGCAGCAGCGAGACGATGCGCTGCGGCACGCGCTCCAGGCGCACCTGACGGCCGCGCATGTCGGTGACGGTGTAGGCGGTGGTTGCCCCGCCCGTTCCCGCATCCGCCGCCTTTTGCGCAAAGGCGTTGCCTGTGCCGCCCGCGCAGGCCAGCACGGCGATCAGCAGCAGAAGGCGGGGCAGGCGCACAAGCAGGTGCATGGCGGTCAGGGCAGAGGTGTCCAGCGCACGCTGACGAACACGGTGCGGCCTGCGTTGGCATAGCCGCGCGTGGGGGCGTAGTCGCGGTCGGCGATGTTGTTGACACGGGCCAGCAGCGTCCATTGCCTGGTCAGCTGGCGCTGGGCGTAGAGGTTGACCACGCCGTATCCCCCCAGCTTGAAGGTGTTCGCCTCGTCTGCGTAGCGGCCGCTGTACAGCTGCGCTTCGCCGCCCAGCGTCCAGCCGGCCGCCTGGGTGTCGGCGTTGAGCTTGAGCATGCGCTTGGAGCGGTAGGGCAGCAGCTTGCCGGTCTCCAGGTTCTCGGGGTTCATGAAGTCCAGCGAGGCGCCCAGATTGGCGCTGCCCAGGCGCGTGCTGCCCGCCAGCGTCAGGCCGGTGATCTCCACGCTCTGCCAGTTGCGGTAGCAGTTGCAGGGAACGGCGCTGTTCCAGTCGTAGGTGATCAGGTTCTTGAACTTGTTGCGGTAGACCACGGCCGAGAGGCGGTTGGCACCGGCCGCATAGTGCAGGCCCGTTTCCACGTTGGTGCTGCTTTCGGGCTTGAGGTCGGCCGCCGCCTGGCCCGTGAAGCGTTCGTACAGCGTGGGCGTGCGGAAGGCCGTGCCGGCCGATGCCACCCAGCGCCAGCGCTCGTCGATCTGCAGGCCGTAGCCCAGGCCGCCCGTGGTCTTGTTCTGCTGGTCGCGCACCTGGTCGTGGCGCAGGTTGGCGTCGAACTGGTGGCGGCCCTCGGTCAGGCGCCAGCCGGCCGACAGGGAGTTCTGCACGCGCCGGCTGTCGGTGTTCTGCGTCCAGGCGTATTGCGTGTCCAGCTTGTCCTCGCGGCGCTCCAGGCCGATGTTGAAACGGTGCTGGCCCAGCGTGAACAGGTTCTGCAGCAGGTAGTTGGTGGAGCGGCCCTTGGCGCTTTCGGGCGACTGGGTGTGGCGGTCGCTTTGGCTGTCGGTATGGGAGATCTGGACCACGCTTTTGTACATGGCGTTCCAGCCGGCCTGCCAGCGCAGGCTGCCGGTGGTGTTCTTGACCACGTCGTAGTCGTCGAACGGCGGCGGGCTCTGGTCGTAGTGGGTGCGCAGGCGGCTGTACAGCAGGCTGGCATCGATCTGGTGGATGCCCGTTTTGTAGCCCGCGTTCAGGCCCAGCGAGGTGTTGCTGTAACCATCCTTGTCCGGGTTGGGCGAGAAGGTGTTGCCGGGGTAGACGTCGAAGCCGTCGCTGCGCTCGTCAGCCAGGTTCAGCCCGTAGGTGAAGCCGTCGGCTCCGCCCTGAAATCCCGTGGCCAGCTTGCTGGTGCCCTGGTTGCCTATGCCAGCCTCGGCATAGGCGCGGGTCTGGCCGTCCGCCCGCTTGGTGAAGATCTGGATCACGCCGCCCATGGCGTCTGAGCCATAGATGGCGGCGGCCGGGCCGCGCAGCACTTCGATGCGCTCGATCTGCGCCAGCGGCAGGGTGGACCAGACCGCGCCGCCCTGCAGCTCCTGCGAGCTGTAGCGCACGCCGTCGATGAACACGGCAGTGTGCTGGTTGCTGGTGCCGCGCAGGTAGACCGAGGTGACCTGGCCCGGCCCGCCATTGCGGTTGATCTGCACGCCCGGCACCTGCACCAGCAGGTCCGCCACACCCGTGGCGCCGCTGCGGGCAATGGTCTCGGCGTCGATCACGGTCATGTCGGCCGTGACGGTGCGCAGGGGCTGCTCGCTGCGCGAGGCGGTGACGACCACGGTATCGAGCTGGGAGGTCTGTGCGCGCTGCGCCTGTTGTGCCTGTTGTACCTGTGCTTGGGCCTGGCAGGCCAGCAGCGAGGCCGCAGCCAGGGCGGACAACGTGCGCAGTACGGGGAACGCCGAGGGCGAGCGAAGAGCGGCGCCAGGGGCGCGCGCGAGGGCGAGGGTGTGCATGGATGCGAGCCAGTTGCGCGCCAGCGACCCCGCCGGCACGGAAACCACAAAGACCGGCTGCGCTGCATGCGCGGCCGGCCGCCTGTTGGCCGGTATCCAGACTGGTGACGCACTCGCCAAGGCCTTCCCGGGCTGTACGCCCAGTGGCACGGGTTTGGCGGGGGCCGGTGCCATGCACGCGGCGTTTCACTCACTGTTGCGGGGGCAGTACATGCGGGCGGCTTTATCTGGCCGCCCCATGTTTCCCGTTTAACCGCAGCCCCTGGGGCTGCTGGCACCAACGGCGGCGATTGTACGGCGGGGCGCTCATTGCCGATGTAAAGCTTGCTTGACATTTCCGCGGGTGGCATCGCACAATGTAAAGCATCCTTTACACATTGCGAGAGACTTCCATGAATCAAACAACGGTCACCAACCGCCGCTACCAGAAGGAGCTGGGATTTGCGCTGCTGCTCTACATGGCGCTGCTTGTGGGGGCGCTTTTGCTCAGCGCCGACATGCAGGCCGGGGCCCTGCGCACGGCGCTGCTGCTCAGCCCCATGCTGGCGTTTGCGCTGGCCGTGCGGGCCATCGTGCGCCTGGTGCGCGATACCGACGAGTTCCTGCGCAAGTCCATGCTGGAGCAACTGGCGATTGCAGCGGCGGGCACGGCTGGCATCACCTTCACCTACGGATTCCTGGAAATGGCAGGTTTTCCCAAGCTCAGCATGTTCATGGTGTGGCCCTTGATGGGGGCGCTCTGGGTGGCTGCCTCGGTGGCCCACTGGCTGCGCAGCCGATGAGCTGTTCCGCCAAAGTGCCCCTCCCATGAAAAATGACCCCCGCGCTCCCCTTGCTGTGCAAGGTCCGCTGCCCCCCGAGGGGGTGCCTTTTCATCTTGGGGCGGCCCGGCGATGAAAAACACCATCCGTGAACTGCGCGCCCAGCGCGGCTGGAGCCAAGCCGCGCTGGCGGACCTGCTGGGCGTGTCACGCCAGACCGTCAATGCGATCGAGACGGGTCGCTACGACCCCAGCCTGCCGCTGGCATTCGCCATTGCCCGGGTGTTCGAGACCCGGATCGAGGCGATCTTCCAGGAGGGTTGAGCGCAGCGCTCAGGCCACGATCATGACCAGCAGCACCAGGCCCAGCAGGGCCAGGTAGGCCTTGGCATGCAGGGCATCGGGAATGCGGCCGATCAGCGGGGCCGCCAGCCTGATGCCGGTCCACGATCCGGCCGTCAGCAGCGCAAAGGCCTGCAGGTCCACATAGCCCACATGCCAGGGGCCCAGCCCCGCGCCCTGCGATGCCAGCATGTAGGCAGCGGTGCCCGCCACGGCCATGGGCAGAGACAGCGGGCTGGCCATGGCCGTGGCAGCCGCCATGCTGGCGCCGCGCCGGCGCATGAGCGGCACGGTCATCACGCTGCCGCCCACGCCCAGGAAGGCCGCGATCGCACCAATGGCCAGGCCCGCCGTGGCCGCCGCCCGCCGGCCCATGGGTTGCATGCCGGCGGCGGTGCCGTGCACGAAGCCCGGGCGCAGCAGCGCGTCGGCGATGGTCAGGGCCAGGTAGGCGATGAAGGCCCAGCGCACCCATTCCCCGCTGATCCAGGTGGCGGCCGCCGCGCCCGCCACGGCGCCGGCCGCGATGAAGCCAGCCAGTGGCCGTACCTGATCCCAGGGCAGGGCGCCCGCGCGGTGCTGGCGCAGCGTGGCCATGGAGGCGCCGAAAATCATCACGCAGGTGGAGGTGGCCACGGCAATGTGCATGGCAGCCTGGCCAACGGCGGAGTCCGCGCCGTGGATGGAGGTCAGCAGCGCATAAAGCAGCGGAACGGCCACGAAGCCGCCGCCAAAGCCGAAGAGCACGGTGGTCACGCCGGCAAGCACACCGAAAGCCAGCAGCAGGAGAGGGAACACAGACAGTCCTTTGGAAAAAACGAGCAAGGACTGAACCTTAGGATGCCGCGGTTTGGCCTGCTTTCGCGGATAGGTCAATAATCCTCGAATTCCTGCCAAAGCCTGTTGGCTGTTTTCCGAACCCTCTCATGCTCAACATCCCGCTGCATTCCGTGGACGCCGTGGCGCGCGATGTGCTGGCCATCGGCACCGACTACACGCCTGGCACGCTGCTGCCCACGCACAGCCACCGGCGTGCCCAGTTTCTCTACGGGATGAGCGGGCTGATGGAAGTGGAAACCGACGACGGCGCCTGGACCATTCCGCCCTACAGCGGCGTGTGGATTCCGGCCAGCAAGCCGCACAGCGTGCGCATGCAGGGCGTGAGCACGCGCAGCCTGTACATCGAACCGGCTGCTGCGCCCCGCCCGGGTGTGCACTGCGAGGCCCTGGTCGTCACCCCGCTGCTGCACCAGCTGCTGCTGTCCTGCGCCGACCTGCCGGCGCTGTACGACGAAGCAGGCCGCGACGGCGCCCTGGTCACGCTGGTGCTGCATGAGCTGGCCTCGGCCCGCAGCCTGCCGCTGTTCGCGCCCATTCCCCGCGACGAAAAGCTGGCCGCCCTGTGCAAGCAGTTCCTGGCCCAGCCCAGCATCCGCGCCACGCCCCAGGATTGGGCGCAGGCGCTGAACAAGAGCCTGCGTACCTTCAGCCGGTTTTTCCAGCAGCACACAGGCATGGCCTTTGGCGCCTGGCGCCAGCAGGCCTGCCTGCTGGCGGCGGTGTCGCGGCTGTCTGCGGGCGCCTTGGTCACGCAGGTGGCGCTGGATTTGGGCTATGACAGCCCCAGCGCGTTTTCCACCATGTTCCGCAAGGCATTGGGGCGGGTGCCTTCGGAGCTGGTGAGCCGGGTCTAGGCGGGAACGCTGGCCTGGACAGCCGTTTCCCGCGTCATGGCCCAGAACACCAGGGCTGCCAGGCTGAACGCCGCGCCCGCAACGCAGACGCCGTGCCAGCCAAACCGCGCGTAGGCATTGGTGGATATCAGCGCGCCCAGCCCGCTGCCCACGGCATAGAACAGCATGTACATGCCCACCAGCCGGCTGTGGGCCTGCGGATTGCTGCGAAAGATCAGGCTCTGGTTGGTCACATGCAGGGCCTGGCCGCCCAGGTCCAGCAGCACGATGCCGGCAACCAGCGCCCACAGCGACTGCTCCAGCAGCGCAATCGGCGCCCAGGCCAGCAGCAGGATCACCAGCGCGCCCAGGCTGGTGCGCTGCGCGAAACCCTGGTCGGCCCAGTGGCCGGCACGGGCTGCTGCCAGTGCGCCCACCACGCCGGCCAGGCCAAAGGCGCCGATGGCGGTGAGCGACAGGCTGTAGGGCGGTGCGCTCAGTGGCAGGACCAGGGCGCTCCAGAAGATATTGAAGGTGGCAAACATCAGCAGGGCCAGCATGCCGCGTGTGCGCAGCATGCGATCCTGGCGCAGCAGCTGGAGCATGGAGGCGAGCAGCTGCGTGTAGCTGGGTGCATGCAAGGGCACCGCCAGCCGGGGCAGTTGCCGCCACAGGGGCCAGGCCAGGGCCAGCATCAACAGGGCCGAGCAGGCATAGACGCCACGCCAGCCAGCCAGGTCACCCACGGCGCCGGCAAACACGCGCGCCAAAAGCAGGCCGATGAAAACCCCGCCCTGGGCTGCGCCCACCACGCGCCCGCGCTCATGCGCCTGGCTGGCGCTGGCCGCATAGGCGATCAGCCCCTGCGTCATGGCCGTGCCCAGCAGGCCCACGGCCAGCATGCTCGCCAGCAGCAGAACGGCCGAACGCGCGGTGCTGACGGCCGCCAGGGCCAGCACCAGGCCCAGCAACTGCAAAAGCATGAGGTGCCGCCGCTCCAGCCGGTCGCCCAGCGGCACCAGCAGCACCAGCGCCAGCGCGCACCCGGCCTGCGTGGCCGTGACCACCCCGCCCACGGCTGCATGGCTGATGCCGAAGTCGGCCGCCAGCGCCTCCAGCAGCGGCTGGGCGTAATAGACATTGGCCACGCTCAGGCCGCTGGCAGCGGCGAACAGCAGCACCAGGCTGCGCGGCATGCGGACCGTGTCCGAGGCTGGGAAGGCGTTCATGGGTTGAATCCAGTTGCAAAACAAAACTGGTTTGATGCTAGTTGAACCAGTTTTGAAATGCAACCAAAATAGCGCCATGAAAGAAGACATCCGTCCTGACACACCGCAGCCCTGTCCGGTGGCCCGCTCCCTGGATGTGATCGGCGACCGCTGGTCGCTGCTCATCGTGCGCGATGCCTTTGACGGCATCAGCCGATTTGGCGATTTCCAGCGCAGCCTGGGCGCGGCCCGCAATATCCTGGCCGACCGGCTGCGCCGGCTGGTGGAGGCCGGCATCCTCGAAACCCGCCCCGCCGCAGAAGGCTCGGCCTACCTGGAATACGTGCTCACGGCCCAGGGACTGGAGCTGTTCCCGGTGATCGTGGCGTTGCGGCAATGGGGCGAAGGCCATCTGTTCGCGCCGGGCGAGGCGCATTCGCTGCTGCTGGACCGCCAGACCGGCCAGCCTGTCGCGCCGATGCTGCCGCGCGGTGGTGATGGCCGGGCCTTGCTGCCGGGCCAGACCGTGGTTCAGAAAATCGATTGATGGATATCCATGCTCTCTGCCTTCATATCACTCATCTACGTACAGATTTCTCCCGAGCGCCTGACGCTGAAGGATCCGAAGACCGGGCAGACCCTGTCGGAGGTTCCCGAGCTGGCCCTGAGTCCGCCGCCCCGGCGCCGGATTCTCGCGGCCGGCCCGCAGGCCAGGCTCGCGGCTGCATCGGAGCCTGCCGAAGTCGTCAATCCCTTCGCCCACCCGCGTTCGCTGATATCGGACTTCATCCTGGCCGAGCAGCTTCTGAAGTACCAGCTCAGGCGCATGCATCGGCGTGCCTGGCTTGCGGCCTCCCCGCACATCGTCATCCATCCGCTCGGCGACCCCGAGGGCGGATTCACCCAGGTGGAACTGAGGGCCTTGCGCGAGCTGGCCAACGCGGCCGGCGCCTCGAAGGTGAATGTCTGGACAGGCCGGCCCTTGACAGACGAGGAATTGCTGACGCGCAAGCCCCCTGCGCAGGGCGGTGTCTGGGAGTGAGGCTTTGCTCCTCTCCATGAAAAAAGCGCCCGTCACAACGGGCGCTTTGTCTGGGTCAGCGCAAGGGCCGATAACGCGCCATCAGAACCGCGCCATCAGAACCGCGCCGTCATCCCCACGAAGTAGGTACGGCCGCCGTTGTCATAGTTGGCGCCGATGGTGCGGGTTTCCTTGTCGGCCAGGTTGATGATGCCGGCGCGCAGGGTCAGGGTGTCGGTCACGTTGTAGTTCATGGACACGTCGAACGTCGTATAGGCCTTGGCGAAGGTGGTGGCCGTGCCCGTGGTCACGACTTCCTTGCCCACGTGGCGGGCGCTGAACATGGCGGACCAGCCCTGGCGGATCTGCCACTGCAGCGACGAGTAGATGGACAGCTCGGGCACGGCCAGCAGCGAGGCGCCCGTGCTCAGATTCTTGGACTCGAACATCTTGGTGATGTTGGTGTTCCAGGTCAGGCCCTTTGCCAGGGGAACGTTCACGAAGCCTTCCAGGCCGCGCGTGCGGGCACGCTGGGCGTTGGCCATGCGGGTCCACCAGAAGCCGTTGTAGAAGCCCAGCGGCTGGTAGTCGATCTTGTTCTTGAAGTTGGTGTGGAAGTAGGTGGCGCCCAGCGCCCAGCCATTGCGGTCCCAGCTGGTGCCCAGCTCGAAGTTGGTGCTGGTCTCGGGCTGCAGGTCGGGGTTGCCGGCCATGTAGCAGCCGCGCGTGCCGTCGGCATTCACGCTGGTGCTGGTCCAGCCCATGCCGGCCAGGCTGCGGCAGCCGTTGCCCCCGGATTGCGTGGCGGCGCTGGCCGAGTTTTCCTTCAGGTTGGGCGCACGGAAGCCGCGCGAGACGCCGCCGCGCACCGTCCACTCCGAGGCCGGGTGGTACACCAGATAGGCGCGCGGGCTCCAGTTGTTGCCGTATTTCTGGTGATGGTCCATGCGCAGGCCCAGCGTCAGCGCCAGGTTGTCGCGCAGGAAGATCTGGTCCTCGCCGAACAGCGCCCAGGTGGTGGCGCTCAGGCCCGAGCCCGAGACCGGGCGCCCCGCGTAGTCGATGGGAGCCAGGCCGATGGTGTCGCGGTTGTCCAGCGACTCGCGGCGCCACTGCATGCCCAGCGTCATGGCCTGGTCCAGGCCCCACAGCTTCAACGGCTTGTCGATGCGGCCGTCCAGCGTGGTTTCCTTGGAGTTGTTGCCGATGGTGTCGCCCTTGTCCTCATACTTGTTGTGCACGAGGTTGAGCTTGGAGGTCAGGTCGCCCCAGCGCCCGTCATGGCTGATGCCGAACTTGGTCTGCTCCAGCTTGCTCAGGCCCCAGGGATAGACCACCTGGTCGCCCGACGCCGTGCGCGCGTCGGAGCCCGTGGCGCGCTGGATGCCTTGCGCGGCCTCGATGCCGATCACCTGGTCGGGCGTGAGCTGCCAGTTCAGCAGGGCGTTGAGGTTTTGCTTGCGCGAGCCGGCCGTGGACTGGTAGGTGCCCGGGAAGCCGCCCGTGCTCTCGTCGGCTGCGCGGTCCGTGTAGTTGCCGCCCAGGCGCAGGCCGAACTTGTCGGACAGCGGGCCGCTGATGTTGAAGCCCAGCTGGCGCGTGTCGCCGCGGTCGCCGTCGGAGGGCTTGCTGTAGTTCAGCGTGGTCGAGCCGCTCCAGCGCTTGCCGATCTTGCGCGTGATGATGTTGATCACGCCGCCCATGGCGTCGGAGCCGTACAGCGAGGACATGGGGCCGCGCACGACCTCGATGCGCTCGATCATCTCGGGCGAGATCCAGTCCAGATCCTGCGAGCCCAGGTCGTCGCGGTAGTTGATGCCGGCCGAGTTGCCCTGGCGCTTGCCGTCCACCAGGATCAGCGTGTACTTCTCGGGCAGGCCGCGCAGCTTGATCTTGGACTGGGCGCCCGTGCCGGACAGGCCGCCGGTCACGCCGGGAATGGTGGACAGCAGCTCGCCGATGCTGGTGACGGGCTTGCGCTCGATGTCCTCGCGGGTAATCACGCTGATGCTGGCCGGCGCTTCCTTGATGTCCACGGCTGTGCCCGAGGCGGTCACCACCACCGTGGACAGGGACGTGTCGGCCTTGTTGTCGGCTGACTGGGCATGGGCCATGGCTGTGCATGCCAGGGCGGCGCAAAGAGGAAGCGGGCGGAGCACCGAGATTCTGACCATCTTTGTAAAGTTCCGGTTTGGTTAAAAATCAAGGTGCGAATGATAACGATTTGTATCCACATCTTTTTGTTGGCGTAAAGACAGTTGTATTTTTGTTCACTCGTTATCTAACTGCTGGACAGGCCAAAGATGCTGTGCACAAGTTTGGTGCGCGGCAAGAGGGGCCGCGGAGGCGCAGAAGGGGAGCGCAGAAGGGGAGCGCAGAAGGGGGAGCGCAGAAGGGGACGCAGAGGGAGCGCGGGCGCCAAAGGCACCCTGCAATGGCCGCCCCCATGCGCAGGGGGGGCGGCCGGAAGAGGGTCAGCGCGGTTCGGCTGCCGTGCCCGCAAGGGCGGTGGAGCGCTCCGCCGACTGGCGCGATGCCTGGCGGCGCACGAACTGGTAGGCGATGGCCAGCAGGGCAAACCAGGCCGGCGTCACCACCAGCGCCTGGCGCGTGTCGGCCTGCAGGGTCAGCAGGCCCAGGATGGCGGCAAAGAACACCAGGCAGGCCCAGCACATGGCCACGCCGCCGGGCATCTTGTAGCGCGAAGCCTCATGCAGGGCCGCGCGCTGGCGCCGGTAGGCGATATAGGACAGCAGGATCAGCGACCACACGAACATGAACAGAATGGCCGATACCGTGGTCACCAGCGTGAAGGCTTCCACCAGATCGGGCACCACCCACATCAGAAACGCGCCGGCCAGCAGGCAGGTGCAGGAAAACAGCAGCCCGCGCGAAGGCACGCTGCTGCGCGACAGCCGGTGGAAGGTCTTGGGCGCATCGCCCTTGAGCGCCAGGCCGTAGAGCATGCGGCTGGTGGAGAACACGCCGCTGTTGGCCGACGAGGCGGCCGAGGTCAGCACCACGAAATTGATCACGCCTGCGGCGGCCGGCAGGCCTGCGAGCACGAACAACTCCACGAACGGGCTCTTGCCGGGCACCACGTCGCGCCAGGGGGTGACGGCCATGATGGCGATCAGGGCCAGCACGTAGAACACGATGATGCGCACGGGAATCGAATTGATGGCGCGCGGCAGCGTGCGCTCGGGGTCCTTGGCCTCGGCCGCCGTGGTGCCCACCAGCTCGATGCCCACGAAGGCGAACACCGCGATCTGGAAGCCCGCGAAGAAACCCATCATCCCGTTGGGGAACATGCCGCCGTCATTCCAGAGATTTGACAGGCTGGCCGTGCGGCCAGCAGGCGAGACGAAGGCGGCACCCACCATGTACAGCCCCGTGCCCACCAGGGCCACGATGGCCACGATCTTGATCATGGCGAACCAGAACTCGATCTCCCCGAACAGCTTCACCGTCAGCAGGTTCAGGCCCAGCAGCAGGCCCACGCAGGCGATGGCCGGTGCCCACTGCGGCAGGTCCGGGAACCAGAACTGGGAGTAGGCCGATATGGCAATCACGTCGGCAATGCCCGTGACGATCCAGCAGAACCAGTACGTCCAGCCCGTGAAGAAGCCGGCCCAGGGGCCGAGCAGGTCGGACGAGAAGTCGATGAAGGAGCGGTACTGCAGGTTGGACAGCAGCAACTCGCCCATGGCACGCATCACGAAGAACAGCATCACGCCGATGATGGTGTAGACAAAGATGATGGACGGGCCGGCCAGGCTGATGGTCTTGCCCGAGCCCATGAACAGGCCCGTGCCGATGGCCCCGCCGATGGCGATGAGCTGGATATGGCGGTTGGTGAGATTGCGCTGCAGGTCGTCTTGACCGTGCAGGCCCTGGCCGGCTGGCGGGGCCTTGTGTGTCATCAGAGAACTCCGGGAAAGACTGGCAAAGCCATGGCAGAAAGGGGGAATCCGCCTGCCGCGGCCGTGTTTTCAGTCTCTGCATGGAGTCCATGCCTGGAAATGCGGCAGCGCAGCAAAACGGAACGAAGGCCGCGAGGATACCCGAACCTCGCCCTCGCATCGGCCCTGCCGCGCGGCCGCGCTCCGGTGAATGGAGCGGGCTTGATATGGGTGGATCAGCCGCGTTGAGCAGCGATCAGTCGCACTTGGCCGTGCTCATGCCGCGCTCAGCCGCGCTCAGCCGCGCGCCAGGCGCTTGGCATTGGCCACCGCCGTGCGGTGCACGGGGGCCAGGCCCTTGCCCACCACGCCCCACATGGCGTTTTGCCATTGCGAGGCCTGCGATGCCAGGGCACCGCCGTTCCAGGTGGAGGTGCTCCAGGGGGTCCACCACATGCGCATCCAGGCCTGCATCAGGGCCTGGCTGGCAACCATGGACTGCATGCCCATCGCCGCCCAGGATTGCTGGAAGGCCGTCTGTTTCTCGGACACCATGCGTGTGAATTCACGCCGGTCCCGCGCGGAGGGATTGGCGCCTGCCATGGCCATGCGGGTGAGACGATGGGCCACGACCTGGGGCGCTGCGACGGCCAGGTCGGTGGCTTGGCGGGCGACCAGGGCGGCCCGGGGATTTTTGCGATTTGCCATGTGCACTCCTGAAGCTGGGTTCACTTTATCCAGATGGATGCCGGCCCGCGTAGGCCGATGACGCAATGCAGCAAAAACGGATTTATCGCGGCTGGGCCTGTGGCGCTGACGCGGCTGCGTCCTGCACGGCAGGGGATACCAGGGCACGCCACCAGCGCTCGCCTGCATGGGGGGCGGCCAGGTCCACGCGCTCGCCCATCATGGGGGTGGCCACGGCAATGCCGTGCTCGGCACCCAGGGCCAGCACGCGCTCGAAGGGGTCCCACCAGGCATGCATGGCCAGGCTGAAGGTGCCGTTGTGAATGGGCAGCAGCCAGCGTCCGCCCAGGTCGCGGTGGGCCTGCACGGTCTGGGCCGGGTGCATGTGCACATAGGGCCAGTGCGGGTCGTAGGCGCCGGTTTCCATCAGCGTGAGGTCGAAGGGACCGAAGCGCCGGCCGATTTCCGCAAAGCCATCGAAATAGCCGCCGTCGCCGCTGAAGAAGACACGCAGCGTGTCGGCGCTTTCCAGGTCCTCGATGACCCAGGACGCCCACAGCGTGCGGTTGCCGTCGCGCAGGCCCCGGCCCGAGAAATGCTGGGCCGGCGTGGCCGTGAAGCGCAGGCCGTCCACCTGCACGTCCTGCCACCAGTCGAACTGGCGCACCTTCTCGGGGGCCACGCCCCAGTCCATGAGCCGGTCGCCCACGCCCAGCGTGCACAGGAAGATGTCGACCCGGGGCGCCAGGGCGCGGATGGTGGCACGGTCCAGATGGTCGTAGTGGTCGTGCGAGAGCACCACGCCGCGCAGCGCGGGCAGTTCATGCAGGGCGATGGGCGGCGCATGAAAGCGCTTGGGGCCGATGAAGGAAAAGGGCGAGGCGCGCTCGGCAAACACCGGGTCGGTGATCCACCAGCCGCCGCGCAGCTTCATCAGCAGCGTGGAGTGGCCCAGGCGGTACAGGCTGCGCTCGGGCGCGGCGGCCAGGTCGGCCGGGGTGAGCCGCTGCACGGGCAGGGGCGCCGCAGGCTCGGTGTCCTTGGGCTTGTTGAAGAAGAAGTCCCACATCACCTTGGCGTCGGGCTGGGGCGCGTTGGCGGGGCGGGGATGGACGTTGCGAAAGCGCCCGCCCGCCGATTGGGGTGATTGGGCGTAGTCGGCAATCGGGGCGCGGAAGATGCGGGGTGTTTTCACGGTGCTCCGTCGGTGTTCAGGCCGCCGCCATCATGGAACCGGTGGCGCAGCCCTGTCGAGATGGTGGTCTTGGCGGCCCGATTCAAGGCGCCTTGCGTGTCGTCATGTAAACAAAAAAGGAGCTGCCCCTGCAGGCAGCTCCTTGTCGTGATGGCCGCAAGCTGGGCCTCAATGGGCGCCGGCCGCCTCGGCACCACCGGCATGGCCCGCAGGGCGCCTGGTCATCCAGATCAGCACGATCAGCACCAGGAACAGCACGGACGACGCCAGGAAGATGTCGTCCGCCGCCCGCGTATAGGCCTGCTGGTCGATGAGCCGGTTGATCTGGGCCAGCGCCTGCGCCTGGCTCAGGCCTGCGGCCTGCAGCCCCTGCAGGGTGACGCCGAACACGCCCTGGCCCTGGATCAGCCCTTCGGTCAGATGGGCGTGGTGCAGCGCGGCGCGGTTTTCCCACAGCGTGGTGGCGATGGAGGTGCCCATGGCACCCGCCGTGATGCGCACGAAGTTGCTCAGGCCGGCGGCGGCCGGGATACGGTCCGGCGAGATGCCAGACAGCGTGATCGTCGTCAGCGGGATGAAGAAGAACGCCATGGCCCCGCCCTGGATCAGCGTGGGCACCAGGATGTGCATGAAGTCCGTCTCCACCGTGAAGCGCGAGCGCATCCACAGCACCAGGGCGAACACCACGAAGGCGCCCGTGGCCATCTTGCGCGGGTCCCACTGCGTGACCTTGCGGCCCACCAGCGGCGTCAGGATGATGGCGAAGATGCCCACCGGCGCCAGCGCCATGCCGGCCGTGGTGGAGGTATAGCCCATCCACTGCTGCAGCCACAGCGGCAGCAGCACCACGTTGCCGAAGAACAGGCCGTAGGCAATCGACAGTGCCACCGAGCCCGCCGCGAAATTGCGGCGCATGAACAGGCGCAGATCCACCACCGGGTGCGCATCCGTCAGCTCCCAGACCAGGAAGACCACGAAGCTCACGATGGCCAGCACGCACAGCGTGACGATCTCGCCCGAGGCGAACCAGTCCAGTTCCTTGCCCTTGTCCAGCATCAGCTGCAGCGCGCCCACCCACAGCACCAGCAGGGCCAGGCCCACGGAGTCGATGGGCAGCTTGCGCGTGGGGGTCTCGCGGCTGCGGTAGATGCTCCAGGTCATCAGGGCCGACAGCAGGCCCACGGGCACGTTGATGTAGAAGATCCAGGGCCAGGAGATGTTGTCCGTGATCCAGCCCCCCAGCAGTGGCCCGACCACGGGCGCCACCAGGGTGGTCATCCCCCAAAGCGCCAGCGCCACCCCGGCCTTGGCCGGCGGGTAGCTGGACAGCAGCAGCGTCTGCGACAGCGGGATCATGGGGCCGGCGACCAGCCCCTGGAGCACGCGGAACAGCACCAGCATCTCCAGCGACGAGGCAAAGCCGCACAGCCAGGAGGTCAGCACGAACAGCAGCACGCTCATGGTGAACAGGCGCACGGCGCCGAAGCGCTGCGTGAGCCAGCCCGTGAGCGGCACCGAGATGGCGTTGGCCACGCCAAAGCTGGTGATCACCCAGGTGCCCTGGCTGGGGCTGACGCCCACGTCGCCCGAAATCGCCGGAATGGCGACGTTGGCAATGGACGAGTCCAGCACGTTCATGAAGGTGGCCAGCGACAGGGCCAGCGTGCCCAGGGCCAGCTGGGCGCCCTTGAGCGGTGCGGGCCGTGCGGGCATGGCAGGCGGTGCCGAGGGTGGCGCGGCAGGCGGCACGGTCGGCCCACCCGGCTGCGCCGACTCCGGCACGGCGGTGGTAGAGGAAGTCATAGGCAGTCCGCGTAGGTTCTGGGAAGGCGGGGAAGCGATGCCTGCTTACTTGGACTGCGTGGCCTGCGCGTCAACCGGCGCGGAGGCCACTGCGGCTGGCGCCTTGCCCTGTGCCCTGTCTTGCGCATCGGCCATGGCAACGGGTGGCAGCTCGGGCAATTGCTTGAGCGGCGCCACGTTCTGGCCTGCCACGATGTGGGCGATGCGCTCCTCGGCCTGGGGCAACGCCATGTCGTAGATGGAGGTCTGGGCCACGGGGGCATTGCGCGTGGCGGTTGCCAGGACTTCACCCTGCTGGTCGCGCACGTCCACCTTGACTTCCATGGACAGGCCCACGCGCAGCGGGTGCTGGGCCAGGTCTTCCGGCGCCAGCGCAATGCGCACGGGCACGCGCTGCACCACCTTGATCCAGTTGCCGGTGGCGTTTTGCGCGGGCAGCAGCGAGAAGGCCGCGCCGGTTCCTGCGCCCATGCCCACCACGGTGCCGTGGTAGCTGATCTTGTCGCCGTAGACATCGGCCGTCAGCTCGGTCTTCTGGCCTATGCGCAGCTGGGCCAGCTGGCTTTCCTTGAAGTTGGCATCCACCCAGAGGTTGTGCAGGCCCACCACGGTCATCAGCGGCGCGCCCGAGGCCACGCGCTGGCCCAGTTGCACGCCGCGCTTGGCCACATAGCCTTCCACGGGCGAGACCAGGCGCGTGCGCTGCAGCGCCAGATAGGCCTCGCGCACCTTGGCGGAAGCGGCGATCACGCTGGGGTGCTCTTCGGCGCTGCTGCCCTTGGTCTGGGCTTCGGCAGCGGTCAGCTGTGCCTTGGCGGCGCGCACGGCGGCTTCTGCTGCAGAGGCGGCGTTGCCTGCCGTGCGGGCCAGGGACTGGGCATGGTCGAACTCTTCCTTGCCCACGGCGCCCGTGGCCAGCAGCGGGCGGCGGCGGTCCACGTCCTCGCGGGCGCGGGCGGCGTCGGCCTGCAGGCGGGCCAGGTCGGCCTCGCGCTGGGCCACCTGGGCGACCAGGGGGGCATTGTTGGCGTACAGCGTGCGCACCTGGCGCACGGTCTGGGCCAGTTGCGACTCGGCCTGGGACAGGGCGACCAGGGCATCGGCCGAGTCCAACTGCACCAGCAGCTGGCCGGGCTTGACGTAGTCGGTGTCGTCGGCGCCGATGCTGATGACCGTGCCGCCGATCTGCGGCGTGATCTGCACCACGTTGCCCGCCACATAGGCGTTGTCCGTGGTCTGGTAGTTGCGGGCCACCATCCAGTGCCAGCCGCCCCAGGCGACGGCGGCGACCGCAACGGCGGCGGCGACGAGGGTCAGGCCCTTGCGGCGGCCCTGCGGATTGGCCACGGGCGAGGCTGCGGCCGGTGCGGCGGCAGGGCTGGGTGCTTGCTTGTTGGTGTCGGTCATGGTGTACGGCGCTTTGTTATCTGTGAATGTGGTTGTGCGGCCGGGGCAGGAAGCTGGCGGTCTGTCACGCTGGCTGGCGGTCTGCCCGGTGGAGGGTCAAGAGTGCGGTGGATTCCTGTGCGGGTTGCGATCTCAGTGCTGGCTGACCTGCACGGCAGCCGTGCCATCGGTCCAGCCGCCGCCCAGCGCCTTCATCAGCGACACGCGCGTGTCCAGCGCACGGGCGCGCAGGTCCACGTCCAGGCGGCGCTGGGTGATCACCTGGGTTTCGGTGTTCAGCACCGTCACCTGGCTGGCCAGGCCGGCCTTGTAGCGCTGCACGGCAAAGTCGTAGGCGCGTTCGGCCTTCTCCAGCGACTCGGCCTGCAGCTGCTGTTGGCGCACCAGCGATTGCACGGAAGTGATGGCGTCGCCCGCTTCCTTGACCGCATCGAGCACCACGCCGTTGTACTGGGCAATGGCGGTGTCCAGGTCGGCCTGCGTGCCGCGCAACTGGGCGCGCAGGCGCTTGCCGTCGAACAGGGGCAGGCGCAGCGCGGGCGTGATGCCCATCTGGCGCGAGCTGCCCTTGAACAGGTTGTCCAGGCCGATGGCATTGAGGCCGATGAAGGCCGTGAGATTGATATCGGGGTAGAAATCCGCCCGCGCGCTCTCTATGCCTTGCGTTGCGGACTCCACGCGCCAGCGCGCGGCCACCACATCGGGGCGGCGGCCCAGCAGATCGGCACCCAACTGGCCGGGCACGGCCTGGATCTGCAGTGCTGCCAGGCGGGGCGACAGCTGCAGCTGCGCCTCGGGCGCCTGCCCGCAGAGCACGGCGATGGTGCGGCGCGCCAGCGTGATCTGCTCGTCCAGCATTTCGATCTGGGTGCCGGCGTCGGGCAGGCCGGCCTGGGCCTGGGTCAGCTCCACCTGGCTGTCCAGCCCGGCGCGCGTGCGCTGCTGGCTCAGGTCCAGCAGAGACTGGCGCTGGGTCAGCGTGCGGCCAGCCACATCCTTTTGGGCAATCAGGCGAGCCAGCGCCACATAGCTGCGCGCCACCTGGGCCGCCAGCTGGTTGGCGGCGGCGGCGCTGTCGGCCTGGGCGGCACGGGCCTGGCCCAGGGCGGCCTGCAGGTCGGCGGCATGGCGGCCAAAGAAATCCGGCGTCCAGCTCAGGCCGGCCTGCAGGTTGCCGGTGTTGTAGGTATGGCCGGCAATGGGTGCGGGCACCAGACCGTTGGCGCTGTAGTGCTGGCGCGTGGCGTCGACGCCGAGCGTGCCGCGCACATCGGTGGCCGTGCTGGTGGCCGTGGCCAGGGCGGCAGCCTTGTCGAAGCGGGCGCGGCTCATGGCCAGGCTGGGGCTGCCCTGCAGCGCCTGGGCGATCAGCGCATCCAGCTGGGCATCGCCCAGGGACTTCCACCAATCGGCGGCGGGCAGGCTGGTATTGGAGCCTGTCTCGGACTGGGCCGTCAGACCCAGGTCGGAGGCGCCCAGCCGGGCCAGCGGCTCATGGGCCGGGCCCTGGGAAGCACAACCGGCCAGGGCCAGCGCGGCGCACAGGGTGGCCGCTGCGGCGGCCACGCGGCGGGGCGCGGCGGACACGGAAACAAAGGATTTGGGCATGGTGGTCTGCCTGTTGGGGGTCAAGAATCAGGAAATCGGAAACCGGGGCGGGAAAAGGGCGCTGGCGCTGTCAGCCGACAGGCGTGGCAGGCGCAGGGGCCGGCGGCGCAGCCTCCGGCGCGCGCATCGCATCGCCATTGGTCAGCAGGCGGCGAAGCATGTCCAGCAGCTGGCGCGACTCGTCATGGCTGAAGCCGGCCATATGGGCATTCATCACGCTGGACAGCACCTGCGGCACCTTGGCCGCCATGGCACGGCCTTCATCGGTCAGCACCAGCTTGACCACGCGGCGGTCCACGGTGGAGCGCTCGCGCCGCAGCATGCCCTTGGACTCCAGCCGGTCCAGCGCCCGCGTGATGGAGGCCGGATCCAGCCCCAGGTCACGCGCCATGCCGGCATTGGTGGCATCGCTGCACAGCAGCAGCTTGTACAGCGGCAGCCACTGCACATAGGTCAGCTCATGCTCGGCCAACTGCGCATCGGCCTGCTGCAGGATTGAGCTGAGCACCTTGCGCATGAGGAACCCCACGCTCTCGAAGGGCGTGTAGCTGCCAGGGCTGTAGAAGTCCGAGGGCTGCAGGCCGTTGGGCAGGGGAGGCTGGGTCATGGTGTCTGCGGGTGAAATAATTGACTGCGCAATGATTGTTGCGGCAATTATTGCAGAAACACCGGTTGACCGTGTGACGTGAGGGTGCCGGGGACGGTATCAGGGTTATCCAGATCCGCCGGTGGCTTTCAGCTCCCCAGATCCGCCACGGGCCGCCTTCAAGCTCACTTGTCCTGGGCCACCGCATGCCCCTTCTCCAGCCTTGCCACGGCCTCACGGTAGGCGGGGCTGGCGCGCAGTTGCTGGTAGCGCTCCAGGCCGCGCTGGTATTCGGTGGAGCGGACATCGATCTCGCGGTCCGAGACATAGGTGAGTCCGGCGCGGTGCCACATTTCCAGGTCGGCCAGCACCTGGGCACGGCTGAGGTCGGTGGGGGCAGCAGTGGAGGAGGGCGTGGCGTCCTGGGCGAGGGCGGTGCCGGCCAGGCCCAGGCTGAGGGCGGTCAGGGCGATGAAGCGGGTGAAGTCGGAAGTGCGCATGGGGAACCTTTCAGGTGAAGCGAAGTGATGAGGGCTTCATGGTCCCGCTGCCGCCCTGGCTGGCACAGCCGTTTGCGACGCACTGCAGCATGGCGGGAGCCAATGGCTGTTGGGTTTCGTGAAATGTCAGGAGGGCAGGCGCGGCCATCCGAGGAGCGCCGCCAGCCATGGAAATGGGTTGAGCGGCGCTTGTGCAGCGCTTGTGCGGCAGATTATTTCCAGTTGCTCGAATAGATCGGCATAAACGGCCGTGAAATGGCTGGCGAAAGCATGAATCGGCAGCAAATTCCAGCGGCACAGGCCGACAATCGCCGCTCTCCATGTCTTCATCCATTCCACTTTCCCCCGCTGCCGTTTCGGCAGATTCCGTCTCCCGCAGTTCCGAGGCCTTTCGCGGCTTCAGGGATGCGATTCCCGTGATGCTGGGCTTCGTGCCCTTTGCCCTGGTGCTGGGCGCCCAGGCCGTGCAAAAGGGGCTGGCACCGCTGGAGGTTCCTCTCATGACCGGGATGAACTTCGGCGGCGGCTCGGAGTTCACGGCCATACGGCTGTGGACCTCGCCGCCGCATGCGCTGCTGATCGTCGCCATGTCCTTCCTGGTCAATTGCCGGCACATCCTGATGGGGGCGGCACTGGCGCCCTATCTGCGCCATCTGCCCAGGCGCCGTGCGCTGCCGGCCCTGTTCTTCATGTGCGACGAAAGCTGGGCGCTGGCCCTGGCAGACGCGCAGCGCAGTGCCGCCCGGCGCGTGAGCCTGCCTTACTACATGGGCGTGTCGGCAGGCTTGTACATGGCCTGGGTGTCGTGCACGGCGGCCGGTGCGTTTCTGGGGCCGCGCATTGGCGACCTGGAGCAGTACGGCTTCGACATGGCGTTCACCGCCGTGTTTCTGGTGCTGCTGCGCGGCATGTGGAAGGGCGTCAGGCCTTGCCGGCCCTGGCTGGTGAGCCTGCTGACGGCGGCCCTGGTCTACAAGCTGGTGCCTGGCGCCTGGTATGTGGCGGCCGGCGCCGTTTCGGGCCTGATCTGCGCGGCCTTGCTGGCGCCCAGGAGCTGAGCGATGGAAGCCACAACCTTGCTGACGCTGGTGCTCATGGCGTGCAGCACGTATTTCACGCGGGTGATCGGCTACCTGCTGCTGCGCGGGCGCACGCTGAGCCCGCGCATGCAGTACGTGATGGAAAGCCTGCCGGGCTGCGTGCTGATCTCGGTGATTGCCCCGGCGTTTGTGTCCGAGCGGCCGGCCGATCTGCTGGCCCTGGTGGTGACGCTGGTGGCCGCGAGCCGGCTGCCCATTCTGCCGACGGTGCTGATCGGCATTGCATCGGCGGGAGCGCTGCGGCATTGGCTGGGGTGACTACTGGCGGGGCAGGCGTGTTTTCGGCCTTCAGTTTGTGCGGCGGTGGACGATGTATGAGGCATGCAAGTCTCATCCTCCACATCGGCTTCCGCCTCGGGAGCCGCTTCATCCTCCGGCGGCAATGACATCGTTGCGTTGCAGCGCAAGCTCAAGGAGCTGCAGCAGGCGCTCAAGGAAGTGTCTTCCGAGAACATCGACGCCAAGGCCAAGCAGACGAAGGCCAAGCTGCTGCAGTCGCAGATCATGATGGTGCAAAGCCAGATCGAGGCGCTCATGCGCGCCAGGCAGCAGGCCCAGATCGACAAGCAGCGCGAGCAGCAGCAGGCGGCCGAAGCCAAGTCGCCGTCCCAGCCAAAGAGCAACAAGGCGCCCGGACTGGGTGGCGTGGTCGACGTCTACGTCTGAATGGACATGGCTCGTGCTTTCACGGGCCATTTTTTTGATGATATCAATGTAACTTACATGAATGGATTGGCCGTGCCTTGGATGGGTTGGCCTGGCAACGGGGTTGAGGGCAGGGGCGGGGCATTCGCACTGTGGGGGGTGTCTTTACACATCTCGCGGAACTTATTGAGTTTTGTCTCTCAAGAAATCGGCCACCGCTACCGATAAGGCAGCTAATGTGACTGCCTGGATGCGATAGCGATGGCCTATACCGAAGGCAGCACTGGGCCAGAGGTTCTGCGATGAAAAAACTCAGCGATGTGCGTATCGGTACCCGGCTTACAGCCGTCTTTCTTGTCCTGCTGGTCTGTCTGATGGCCGTAGGGGGCGTCGGCGCAAGGGCGCTGGGCCATGTATTTTCGGGCACGGAGACCCTGTACCAGGACCGTGTGGTTCCACTCAAGCAGCTCAAGCAGATTGCGGATGCCTATGCCGTCAACGTCATAGACACGGTCAATAAAGCCAATGCGGGCCTGATCACGGCGCAGGAGGCATCGGCCAGCATCTCGGGCACGCTGCCCGCGATCGAGGCCGCCTGGCGCAGCTACTCGTCCACCCAGCTCACAGCGCAGGAGGCCGTGCTGGCCAAGCAGGCCCAGGCGCTGTTCGCGCCGGCCAACCAGAGCATCGACAAACTGCTGCAGCGCCTCAAGCAGCTGGACGGCAAGAAGGCCGGCAGCCTGGATGAGTTCGACGGCGCGCTGTATGCCAGCATCGATCCCATCAGCGCCAAGATCGGCGAGCTGGTCGAGCTGCAGCTCAAGACGTCGGAGGATGTCTATGGGGACTCCAGGGAGGTTTTTGCACGGTCGCAGATGCTGATCTACGGCTTTGTGGCGGCGGCCGTCATCCTGGCCGTGGCCCTGGGCTACATGGTCACGCGCTCCATCACGGTGCCCTTGAAGTCGGCCGTGGAAGTGGCCCGGCATATCGAGCAGGGCGACCTGGCGTCCGAGATCCAGGCCACTGGGCGTGACGAGGTCGGCGACCTGCTGCGCTCCATGAGCGCCATGCGCGAGTCGCTGGCAAACATCGTTGGCGATGTGCGGCGCGGGGTGGAGTCGGTGACCACGGCGTCCAGCCAGATCGCTGCCGGCAACCAGGATTTGAGCAGCCGCACTGAGCACCAGGCCTCCAGCCTGCAGGAGACGGCGGCGTCGATGGAGCAGCTGGCCGGCAACGTGGGCCAGAGTTCCGAGAACGCGCGGCAGGCCAGCGCCCTGGCCGTGCGTGCCAAGGAGGTGGCCGGCGTGGGCGGCGGAGCGGTCGCCAGGGTCATCGGCACCATGGACGAAATCTCGGCCAGCAGCGGAAAGATTGCCGAGATCACGGGCGTGATCGACTCCATTGCCTTCCAGACCAATATCCTGGCGCTCAATGCAGCGGTGGAGGCCGCGCGGGCAGGCGAGCAGGGCAGGGGCTTTGCCGTGGTGGCCGGGGAAGTGCGCTCCCTGGCCCAGCGCAGCGCCGCAGCGGCGCGGGAGATCAAGGCACTGATCACGGCATCCACCGACAAGGTGCGGACAGGCGGCAACCAGGTCCGGGAAGCAGGCAAGGCCATGGACGCCATTGAAGCCCAGGTGAGCGAGGTGGCGTCACTGATCGAGGCCATCTCCGCCTCCAGCGTGGAGCAAAGCGGTGGCCTGGGGCAGATCACCCAGGCCGTCTCCCAGATGGACCAGGTCACGCAACAGAATGCCGCCTTGGTGGAAGAGTCGGCAGCCGCTGCAGCCAGCCTGGAACGGCAGGCGCGGGTGCTGGCACAGGCGGTGGCCACGTTCCAGATCAGCTCGGCGAAGGAGATCGGCATGGCGAGCCCCGGCCTGACACTGGCAGCTGCTTGACGCAGACCCGGGAAGAGCGTGCGCAGTGCGCTCTTCCTTTCTTTTTGATCAGTTCAATGTAACTTACATAAATCAAATCCATATCAAAAATAGAAAAAGCCGCCGTTTTGAGCGGCGGCTGCTTGTCAGGAACAGGGGGTCAACCCGCGCTGTTGCGGCCTTGCCAGCGCTCGGCAGGCTTGCTGTACATGGCGGCGATCTGCGACTCGAACCGCGTCATGAGGTTGTTGCGCTTGAGCTTGAGGGTAGGCGTCATCAGCCCGTTTTCTATGGTCCAGGGCTCCAGCTCCAGATGCACGGCGCGTGGCACGGCATAGCGGGCAAAGCTGGCCACCTGCTTTTCGATGCGTGCCAGTGCCTCGCGTTCGGCGGCGGAGTGGTTCAGGCTCTTGGGGTCTTCGGGATCCAGGCCCAGGCGCCGGGCCATGGTCTGCCATTCGCCGCGCTCGATGACGGCCACGGCGGCGATGAAAGGGCGGTCTTCGCCCACGACAAAGACCTGGGTGAAGAACGGGTCGCCGGTAATGGCCAGCTCCAGGTCGGCCGGTGGAATCTTCTCGCCGGTGGAGGTGACGATGATTTCCTTGATGCGTCCCTGTATGCGCACGCGCCCGTCCTCGATCACCGCCTGGTCGCCCGTGCGCAGCCAGCCGTCGTCGGTGAAGGTCTTGGCGGTGTCTTCGGGGCGCTCCCAATAGCCGCGCATCACGCAGGGGCCACGCACCTGCAGTTCCCGGTTCTCGCCAATCCGCACCTCCACGCCGGGCAGGGCGTGGCCCACGGTGGCGGGGTGGTTGTCCTCCAGCGTGTTGGCACAGACCACGGGTGAGGTTTCCGTCATTCCATAGCCCTGGATCAGCGGCAGGCCCAGGCCCAGAAAACAGCGCGCAATCGTCGGCGACAGCGGCGCGCCGCCACTGACGGCCACGCGCACGCGGCCACCGAACTGGGCCAGCAGCGGCTTGGCCACCAGGTGGTTGAGCACCGGCCAGGGCAGCCATTGCATCCAGCCCGGCACTTCGGGCTGGGGCGCTTGCGCATCGGCAATGCCTTGTGTTTCACAAAATCGCTGCCAGCCCCTGGCCTGGGCCAGCTCGAACAGCTGGGCCTTGAGCGGTGCACGGGCCAGCGTCTCCATGACCTTGGCGTGCACGCGCTCGTAGATGCGTGGCACGGACACCAGCACCGTGGGGCGCTGGGTCTTGAGATCCTCGGCCAGCTGGGCCACCGAGCGCGCATAGGCCACGCAGGCGCCCACGGCCAGCGCCAGGTAGTAGCCAGCCGTGCGCTCGAAGGTGTGCGACAGCGGCAGGAAGGAGAGGAAAACATCGTCGCTGCGAGGCTGCAGCCGCTGCATCACGGCCTGCACGTTGGAGACCACGTTGCGGTGCGTGAGCATCACGCCCTTGGGCTTGCCCGTGGTGCCCGAGGTGTAGACCACGGCAGCCAGGTCCTCGGCAGAGGGAGGCGGGGGCAGAGGGACTGCGCCGCCTTCAGCGAGCCATGGGGCCAGCGGCTGCACGGGGATCTGGCGAAGTGCCTCCAGGACGGCGGCATCGCCTTCGGTTTCAGGCTCTGCGGCGCGGGAAGCCGGCTTGGCCGACGCCACGACCACCTTGCGTAGCGCGGGCAGGGCCTGGCCTGTGGCGCAGATCTTGTCCCAAGTGGATTGCTGTGCCACGAACAGCATGGACACCTGGGCATTGGCCAGGATGTAGGCAATGCTGCCCGCGTTGTCTATGGCGTGCAGCGGCACGGGCACATGGCCGCAGCGCAGGCTGGCCAGGTCGATGGACATGGCGTCCAGTCCGTTGGGCAGCAGGATGGCGATGCGCGATCCTGCCGGCAGCTGCTGCGCGGCGAGCGCCTGCGCCCAGAGGGCCACGCGCTCGCCGGCCTGTGCCCAGTTCAGGGTCTTCCAGCTGCGCACATCCTCGTCATAGGCCCGGTAGGCCTCGCCTGCGGGCGTCTGCTGCACGCGCAGGGCCAGCATTTCCACCAGGGTGGAGGCCGTGGCCATGCTGGCATCGGCTGGCAGGCTCATGGCCAGGGAAGGGGCGCGGGCTGGGTCTTGGATGCTCATGCGAGGAGGGTGCAGGCCGAAGTGGATGTAGCCGCCGATGATAGCCGGGGCTTTCCGCAGGCCCTGGCGTCAGCTTCGGACATGAGAGGGCGCGGCGCACGCGTTTATGCTGCACTGCAGCGTTTTCGGGTGTCCACTCTGAAACCAACCAGGAGCCGCATGTCTGCCTACGTCGCCACCGTTGCACACCGGGCCCGATTCCAGACGGGGCGGCCGCCTGCGCGTCATGGCCGCGCCAGATGGTGCCGGCTGTGCAAGAGCGCCGAACGGCAGGCTTCAGGACGCCGCAGCCAGGCCGTTCTGAAAATGCTGACGCATGGCCTGGGCCGCTGCAGCGCCATCGCGGCGCAGCAGGGCCTGCATGACGGTCTCGTGCTCGGCCAGCGAATCCTCGATGCGGCCCTGCTTGAACAGCGACTTGTGGCGGTTGAGCTTCATCACCTTGCGCAGATCGGCCACCAGCTGGTTGCGCCAGCGGTTGTCGGCAATCTGCAGCAGCTGCATGTGAAAGCTCTCGTTGAGTTCGAAGAAGCGGTCTGCATCGCGCGTCTGCGCCTTGAGTTCCTCGTGGGTCTGCTGCAGGGCGGCAAGCTCTTCGTCGCTGCCCGATTCGGCCACCACCTGAACGGCATCGGATTCCAGCAGGCTCAGCAGGTGATAGACATCGGCAATGTCCTTGGACGACACCTCGGTCACATAGGCGCCACGGCGCACCTTCATGGTGACCAGGCCCTCGGCGGCCAGCACCTTCAGGGCCTCGCGCAGCGGGGTGCGACTGATGCCGTACTCCTCGGCAATCTTCAGTTCGTCGATCCAGTCACCGGGCGCCAGCTCGTGCTCGAAGATGCGCAGGCGCAGCTTCTCTGCAACCTGTTCGTAGAGAGCGCGGGGAGTGAGGGTGTTTGTCGACATGTGGCCCGCATTGTATCGGCAAAGATATTTTGAATGAATAATTATGAATGATGTAAACTGCGGCAGCTCTGGGGCATGCCCTCAAGGGCACCTGTCATTCACGAGCCTGAGAACATGAGACAAGACCATCCGACAGCGCAGAACGGCCAGGAATTCGCAACTGCCGACCTGCAGAAATGGGCCCAGGCGGCCGCCAAGGCCGCTCCCGGGGGCGACATCCAGGCACTGCACTGGACCACGCCCGACGGCATCGACGTCAAGCCGCTGTACACGGCGGCAGACACGGCCAACCTGCCCCATACGGATAGCCTGCCAGGCTTCGAGCCCTACATCCGCGGCCCGCAGGCCACCATGTACGCGGGCCGGCCCTGGACCATTCGCCAGTACGCGGGCTTTTCCACGGCCGAGGAGTCCAACGCCTTCTACCGCAAGGCGCTGGCCGCCGGCGGGCAGGGCGTGTCGGTGGCCTTCGACCTGGCCACGCACCGGGGCTACGACAGCGACCATCCGCGTGTCACGGGCGACGTGGGCAAGGCCGGCGTGGCCATCGATTCGGTCGAGGACATGAAGGTGCTGTTCGACCAGATCCCGCTGGACAAGATCAGCGTGTCCATGACCATGAACGGCGCGGTGCTGCCCGTGCTGGCCGGCTACGTGGTGGCGGCCGAGGAGCAGGGCGTGGCCCAGGACCAGCTGTCGGGGACCATACAGAACGACATCCTCAAGGAGTTCATGGTCCGCAACACCTATATCTACCCGCCCCAGCCGTCGATGCGCATCATCGGCGACATCATCGAGTACACCAGCCGGAACATGCCCAAGTTCAACTCGATCTCGATCTCGGGCTACCACATGCAGGAGGCGGGCGCCAACCAGGCGCTGGAACTGGCCTTCACGCTGGCCGACGGCAAGGAGTACGTCAAGACCGCCACGGCCAAGGGCATGGATGTGGACGATTTCGCGGGCCGGCTGTCCTTCTTCTGGGCCATCGGCATGAATTTCTACCTGGAGATCGCCAAGATGCGCGCGGCCCGCCTGCTGTGGTGCCGCATCATGAAGGGCTTCGGCGCCAAGAAGGCCAAGAGCCTGATGCTGCGCACGCACTGCCAGACCTCCGGCTGGTCGCTGACCGAGCAGGACCCCTACAACAACGTGGTGCGCACCACCATCGAGGCCATGGCCGCCGTCTTCGGCGGCACGCAGAGCCTGCACACCAACAGCTTTGACGAAGCCATCGCGTTGCCCACCGAGTTCTCGGCCCGCATTGCGCGCAACACGCAGCTGATCATCCAGGAAGAGACCCACATCACCAATGTGATCGACCCCTGGGCCGGCAGCTACATGATGGAAAAGCTGACCCAGGACATGGCCGACGCCGCCTGGAAGATCATCGAGGAGGTCGAGGCCATGGGCGGCATGACCGCCGCCGTGGACTCGGGCTGGGCCAAGCTCAAGATCGAGGCCGCCGCCGCCGAGAAGCAGGCGCGCATCGACTCGGGCAAGGATGTCATCGTCGGCGTCAACAAGTACAAGCTGGCCAAGGAAGACGCCATCGACATCCTCGAGGTGGACAACGTCAAGGTGCGCGACAGCCAGATCGCGCGCCTGAACCAGATCAAGGCCAGCCGCGATGCGGCCAAGGTCGAGGCCGCCCTTCAGGCCCTGACCCAGGCCGCCGAAAGCGGCGAGGGCAACCTGCTGGACCTGGCCATCCAGGCCGTGCGCCTGCGTGCCACGGTGGGCGAGGTCTCGGACGCACTGGAGAAGGTTTTCGGGCGCCACCGCGCCGATACGCAAAAGGTGACCGGCGTGTATGCAGCAGCCTACGACTCGGCCGAGGGCTGGGAAAAGCTCAAGGGCGAGATCGATGCATCGTCCGAGCAGCTGGGCCGACGCCCGCGCGTGATGATCGCCAAGCTCGGCCAGGACGGCCATGACCGCGGCGCCAAGGTGGTGGCCACGGCCTTTGCCGACCTGGGCTTCGACGTGGACATGGGCCCGCTGTTCCAGACGCCCGAGGAATGCGCGCGCCAGGCCATCGAGAACGACGTGCACGCCGTGGGCGTGTCCACGCTGGCGGCCGGCCACAAGACCCTGGTGCCGGCCATCATCGAGGAGCTGCGCCGCCAGGGCGCGGACGACATCATCGTCTTCGTGGGCGGCGTGATTCCCGCGCAGGACTACGACTTCCTCTACAACGCCGGCGTCAAGGGCGTCTACGGCCCGGGCACCCCCATCCCGGCCAGCGCCAAGGATGTGCTCGAACAGATCCGCCAGGCCAACAGCCTCTGAGCCCGCCGCAGTGACTCCCGAGCAAATGCAAGACGGCATCCTGAACGGCAACCCCGCCGTTCAGCGCCGGGCCATGGCCAAGGCCATCACCCTGCTGGAATCCACGCGCGCCGACCACCGTGCGGCGGCCGATGTGCTGCTCACGGCCCTGCTGCCGCATACGGGCGGGTCTTTCCGCCTGGGCATCAGCGGCGTGCCGGGCGTGGGCAAGAGCACCTTCATCGAAACGCTGGGCCTGTTCCTCATCGCACGCGGCCTGCGGGTGGCGGTGCTGGCCATCGACCCCTCATCCACCGTGTCGGGCGGCTCCATCCTTGGCGACAAGACGCGCATGGAGCAGTTGTCCGTCCACCTGGACGCCTACATCCGCCCCAGCCCCAGCAGCGGCACCCTGGGCGGCGTGGCCGAGAAAACCCGCGAGGCCATGCTGGTCTGCGAGGCGGCTGGCTACGATGTGGTCATCGTCGAGACCGTGGGCGTGGGCCAGAGCGAGATCGCCGTGCAGGGCATGTGCGACATGTTCTGCCTGCTGCAACTGCCCAATGCGGGCGATGACCTGCAGGCCATCAAGAAGGGCGTAATGGAGCTGGCCGACCTGGTCGTCATCAACAAGGCCGACATCGATCCCCATGCCGCCACGCGCGCGCAGGCCCAGATCACCTCCAGCCTGCGCCTGCTGGGCATGCACGGCAATCCCGAGCACGCCCACCACGACGAGCGCCTGTGGCAGCCCAGGGTCATCACCATCAGCGCGCTCAAGCAAGAGGGCGTTGACGGCTTCTGGAGCGCGGTGGAGGAGTTCCGCCGCCTGCAGCAGGCCAACGGCCGCCTGGCGCTGCGCCGCGAACGCCAGGCCCTGTCCTGGATGTGGGAGCGCATCGACTCCGGCCTCAAGCAGGCCTTCCGGCAGCATCCGCAGGTGCGGGCGCTGCTGCCCCAACTGCAGGCCGACGTGGCAGCAGGGCGGATCGCGGCCAGCACGGCCGCCAGAAACCTGCTGCAGGCGCAGGCCGGGCCAGCAATGGCGCCATCTCCAGCGCCATCTTCAGCGCCGGCGACAGCACCCGCCGCAGCGCCGCAGTGACCGCAGACAAGACAACACCAGCAACCCGTACCGTTAGACGTTAGAGGAATCGCAGCATGCAAGACATCCTGGATCAACTGGAGACAAAGCGCGAACAGGCCCGCCTGGGTGGCGGCCAAAAGCGCATAGACGCACAGCACAAGAAGGGCAAGCTCACGGCGCGAGAGCGCATCGAGCTGCTGCTGGACGACGGCACCTTCGAGGAATGGGACATGTTCGTCGAGCACCGCTGCACCGACTTCGGCATGGAAAACAGCAAGATCCCCGGCGACGGCGTGGTCACCGGCTACGGCATGATCAACGGCCGCCTGGTCTTCGTCTTCAGCCAGGACTTCACCGTCTTCGGCGGCGCGCTGTCCGAGACCCATGCCGAGAAAATCTGCAAGATCATGGACCAGGCCATGAAGGTCGGCGCCCCCGTCATCGGCCTGAACGACTCGGGCGGCGCCCGCATCCAGGAAGGCGTGGCCTCGCTGGGCGGCTATGCCGACGTGTTCCAGAAGAACGTGCTGGCCAGCGGCGTGGTGCCGCAGATCTCCATGATCATGGGCCCCTGCGCGGGCGGCGCCGTGTATTCGCCGGCCATGACGGACTTCATCTTCATGGTCAAGGACAGCAGCTACATGTTCGTCACCGGCCCCGAAGTCGTGAAGACGGTGACGCACGAGGAGGTCACGGCCGAGGAGCTGGGCGGCGCCATCACCCACACCACGCGCAGCGGCGTGGCCGACATGGCCTTCGACAACGACGTGGAGGCGCTGATGATGCTGCGCCGCCTCTACAACTACCTGCCGCTGAACAACCGCGAGAAGGCGCCCGTGCGCTACACCTCGGACCCCGTGGACCGCGCCGACAAGTCGCTGGACACCCTGGTGCCCGACAACGCCAACAAGCCCTACGACATGAAGGAGCTGATCCTCAAGACCGTGGACGACGGCGACTTCTTCGAGCTGCAGCCCGACTACGCCAGGAACATCATCACCGGCTTCGCGCGCATGGACGGGCAGACCGTGGGCATCGTCGCCAACCAGCCCCTGGTGCTGGCCGGCTGCCTGGACATCAAGAGCTCCATCAAGGCCGCGCGCTTCGTGCGTTTCTGCGATGCCTTCAACATCCCCGTGGTCACCTTCGTGGACGTGCCCGGCTTCATGCCCGGCACCAGCCAGGAGTACGGCGGCATCATCAAGCACGGCGCCAAGCTGCTGTACGCCTATGCCGAGGCAACGGTGCCGAAAATCACCGTCATCACGCGCAAGGCCTACGGCGGCGCCTATGACGTGATGGCCTCCAAGCACCTGCGCGGCGACGTCAACCTGGCCTGGCCCCATGCCGAGATCGCCGTGATGGGCGCCAAGGGCGCCGTGGAGATCATCTTCCGCGAGGACAAGAACGACCCCGCCAAGCTGGCAGCGCGCGAGGCCGAGTACAAGGCCCGTTTCGCCAACCCCTTCGTGGCAGGCGCGCGCGGCTTCATCGACGATGTGATCCAGCCGCATGAGACGCGCAAGCGCATCTGCCGCTCGCTGCAGATGCTCAAGAACAAGCAGCTGGAAAATCCGTGGCGCAAGCATGGAAACATCCCCTTGTGAAGCACCCCCTGAGCGGCTCCGCCGCTTCCCCCTCTCTAACTCGCTTCGCGAGGGAGGGGGACGACACCCTCGGTGCGGGGCGGCCCTTCCTCGGTGTCCCTCGCTTTGGTCGCGCCGGTTACTGACAGTGCTGGCGAAGCGCAAAACAGGGACAGCGAAGCTGACGACAGCTCCGGTTCCCATGATTTAGTTCCAAGAATGGGCTAAGAAGATGTTCAAGAAGATCCTGATTGCCAACCGCGGCGAGATTGCCTGCCGCGTCATCGCCACCGCCCGCAAGATGGGCATACAGACCGTGGCTGTGTACTCCGATGCGGACCGCGAGGCACGCCACGTCAAGCTGGCCGACGAGGCCGTGCACATCGGCGCCGCGCCCAGCCGCGAGTCCTACCTGCAGGCCGACCGCATCATTGCCGCCTGCAAGCAGACCGGCGCCCAGGCCGTGCACCCGGGCTACGGCTTCCTGTCCGAGAACGAGGCCTTCGCCCGGCGCGTGGAAGAAGAGGGCATCACCTTCATCGGCCCCAAGCACGCGGCCATTGCGGCCATGGGCGACAAGATCGCCTCCAAGAAGCTGGCCGACAAGGCCGGCGTGAGCACCATCCCTGGCTACAACGACCCCATTGCCGGCCCCGAGGCCGCCGTGGAAATCGCCAAGGGCATCGGCTACCCCGTGATGATCAAGGCCAGCGCCGGCGGCGGCGGCAAGGGCCTGCGCGTGGCCTACAACGACAAGGAAGCCTTCGAGGGCTTTGCCAGCTGCCAGAACGAGGCACGCAACAGCTTTGGCGACGACCGCATCTTCATCGAGAAATTCGTGCAGGAGCCGCGCCACATCGAGATCCAGGTGCTGGGCGACGGCCACGGCAACGTGATCTACCTGAACGAGCGCGAATGCTCCATCCAGCGCCGGCACCAGAAGGTCATCGAAGAGGCGCCGTCCCCCTTCATCAGCGACGCCACGCGCCGCGCCATGGGAGAGCAGGCCGTGGCCCTGGCCAAGGCCGTGGGCTACCAGAGCGCGGGCACGGTGGAGTTCGTGGTGGGCAAAGACCAGGATTTCTACTTCCTGGAAATGAACACCCGCCTGCAGGTGGAGCACCCGGTGACCGAGTGCATCACCGGCCTGGACCTGGTCGAGCAGATGATCCGCGTGGCCGCTGGCGAGAAGCTGGCCATCGCGCAGGAAGACGTCAAGCGCAATGGCTGGGCCATCGAGTGCCGCATCAACGCCGAGGACCCGTTCCGCAACTTCCTGCCCTCAACGGGCCGCCTGGTGCGCTTTGCGCCGCCCGAGCAGACCATGTGGCAGGCCGACACCGGCCACCTGCACGGCGTGCGCGTGGATACGGGCGTGTATGAGGGCGGCGAAATTCCGATGTTCTACGACTCGATGATCGCCAAGCTCATCGTGCACGGCAGCGACCGCAACGACGCCATCGCCAAGATGCGCGAGGCGCTCAATGCCTTCGTGATCCGGGGCATCAGCTCCAACATCCCGTTCCAGGCCGCGCTGCTGGCCCATCCCAAGTTCAAGAGCGGCGACTTCAACACCGGCTTCATCGCCGAGCACTACTCCCACGGCTTCCACGCCGAGGACGTGCCCCACGGCGATCCGGACTTCCTGGTCGCCCTGGCCGGCCACATAAACCGCCGCTACCGCGCGCGCGCCGCCACCATCAGCGGTCAGATGCGGGGGCACGAGCTCAAGGTCTCGGCCGACTACTGCGTGGTCGTGCTGGGCGCCGAAGGCCAGCACCAGTACCGCGCCGTGCAGGTCTCGGACTTCGACGCCGAAAGCCGCGCCAGCACCGTCACGGTGGATGGCAAGCCCTACACCTTCCGCAGCGAAACCCCCATGCGTGCCATGTGCGTGCAGGGCAGCTGCAACGGCAAGCCCTTCACGGCCCAGGTCGAGCGCGGCACGGCCAGGAACCCGCTGGCCCTGCGCGTCATCCACAACGGCACGCAGATCGACGCCCTGGTGCTCTCGCCGCGCGGCGGCGAACTGCACCGCCTCATGCCCTACAAGGCGCCGCCGGACCTGTCCAGGTTCCTGCTGTCGCCCATGCCGGGCCTGCTGGTGGACGTGGCCGTGCAGCCGGGCCAGAAGGTGCAGGCGGGCGAGAAGCTGGCGGTGATCGAGGCGATGAAGATGGAGAACATCCTGTTCGCGTCCCAGGACGGCGTGGTCGGCAAGATCAGCGCCAGCAAGGGCGATTCGCTGGCCGTGGACGATGTGATCCTGGAATTCGAGTGATTCCTGCGCGTGACCTCTTTCCCGGCGCCGGGATCAATGCCCCTGGCGCAGCCAGTTTTCGATCCTGAGCCCGGAAATGCGTTCGAAATGCCGCACATTGTCTGTGACCAGGATCGCGTCCAGGGCCAGCGCATGTGCGGCGATCATTTCGTCGAAGTCTCCAATCGGCGAGCCCTGGGCACGCAGATAAGCACGCAACTGACCATGCTGGTTGGCCGCCCTGGCGTCCCAGGGCAGGATGGCGGTGATGTGCAGGAACGCCTCCACGATCCGTGCCAGCCGTACCGCCTCGGGCCGCCGGGCAATTCCATAGCGCAGCTCGGAACAGGTCACTGCACTAACGCACCACTGCCCTGGTGCGAGGGCTTGCAAGCGCGCATCAAACAAGGGATTGCCCCGGATGGCTTCGCTGGCGGCATTGGTGTCCAGCATGTACAGCATCATTCCTCCCAACCTTGGAAGGGATCGCGTTGCTCGCTGCCCTGTTGGCGCACGGGGAGGGCCGACTCGGCCGCATGCCCCAGCTGGTGGCGCAGCCGCATGAATTCACTCCAGTCCGCGCGAGGAATGGTCGAAAGAATGACGTCTCCGGTGTTTTCATCGCGGCGGATATACACCTCGGCTCGATCTTCGAAGCGAAACTCGGCAGGCAGCTTTACGGCTTGAACGCCATCGGTGGCGAAAAGTTGGGCGGTAACGGGTGGCATGGCGCGCTCCTCATGGTGCTGGCGGAAAGATCCATCTTGCTATATTGACCGGATATGGACCTGTCTGTTCAGATCCGGCCTTGAACCCGACGGCGCTGTCGCAGGCCTGCCCATACCTTGAGCCAGCGCTGCTGCGTTGTTGACGCCACAGGCAAGCTGCGTTGCGCAATAAATTTTTGCTAAATCCGAGGCGCTCGCTTTAGAATTTGTAAAAAGATGTGTCACTCTCCAGGACCGGCATGAACCTCAATTCCAAGGCAGCTCAAAGAGAGATCGACGAGCGCACCAACCTCACCAGCAACAACAAGTTCGAGCTGCTGCTGTTCCGGCTGGGCAGCGACTCCGGCCTGGGCCAGTCCGAGCTGTTCGGGATCAATGTGTTCAAGGTCCGCGAAATCGTGGCCATGCCGCACATCACGCCCATCGCGGGGGGCACGGCCCATTCGCTGGGTGTGGCAAACCTGCGCGGGCAGGTGATCCCGGTGCTGAATCTTCCCGCCATCATGGGCTGCAAGCCCCAGACCGGCCTGAACATCATGCTGGTCACCGAATATGCGCGCACCACCCAGGCATTCGCGGTGGAGTCCGTCGAGGACATCGTGCGCCTGGACTGGAAGCAGGTGCTGTCGGCCGAGGCCAGCGGCACCGGCGGCAAGCTGGTCACCAGCATCGCCCGCCTGGATGGCGACACCGACAACTCGCGCCTGGCCCAGGTGCTGGATGTGGAGGCCATCCTGCAATTGGTGTCCCCCACCGACGCCCAGGAAATCACGCCGGAAAAAGTGGGCGCCAGGCTCAAGCTCAAGCCCGGCGCCATCGTGCTGGCCGCCGATGATTCCTTCGTGGCGCGCTCGCTGATCGAGAAGGAGCTCAAGGTCCTGCAGGCACCGTATGAAATGCTCAAGTCCGGCAAGGAGGCCTGGGACCGCCTCAACGCCATCGCCGACAGTGCCCAGGCAGAGGGCCTGACGGTGGCCGACAAGGTCGCCCTGGTGCTGACCGACCTGGAGATGCCCGAGATGGACGGCTTCACGCTCACCCGCCACATCAAGCAGGACGCGCGCTTCCATTCCATTCCCGTGCTCATCCATTCCTCGCTGTCCGGATCGGCCAACGAAGACCATGTGCGCAGCGTTGGCGCGGACGGCTACGTGGCCAAGTTCGCGGCAGAGGATCTGGCCGAGACCCTGCGCCGTCTGCTGCCGGGCTGATGGCCACGGAGGAGGGCGCACAAAGCCCTCTTCGCTTCAACTGCTCTGCCGCACCACCAGTTCGTAGCCCAGATCCACGCTGGGCGGCTCCACGGCCTCGCCACGCATCAGCTGCAGCAGCATGCGCGCACCTTCGGTGCCGATATGGCCGCGCGGCGTGCGGATGGTGGTCAGCGGCGGCACCATCTGGTCGCTGCCGGGCAGGTCGTTGAAGCCTGCGATGGCGATCTGCTCGGGCACGCGTATCCCCCGGCGCAGAGCCTCCAGCAGCGCACCCTGGGCGATGTCGTCGTTGCAGAAGAACAGGGCATCGACGGCCGGGTCCAGGCGCAGGGCCGCGTCCAGCAGCTCGGCGCCCAGCGCCATCGACGTGGGGCGGGGCCAGAGCAGTTCCAGGGCGGGGTCATGCAGGCCCGCCGCCTGCAGGGCATGGCGGTAGCCCGCGGCGCGCTGCATCACGCGGGCATCGAGCTGGCCTGCGCAAAAGGCAATGCGCCTGTGTCCGCGCTCCATCAAGTGCCGCGTGATGGCGGCCCCGGCCTCGGCCTGCGAAAAGCCCACGCTGGGCGCACCAGGCTCGCCGCCCAGTTCCATCAGGTGCACGCAGGGGACCTTGCTGGCCTGCACCAGTTCACGCGCAGCGGGGCTGCGGTCAAAACCCGTGAGCAGCAGGCCGGCCGGGCGCATGGGCAGGTAGGTGCGCAGCAGCTGTTCTTCTTCGGCCCGGTCGTAGTGGGTCACGCCGATCAGCGCGTGGTAGCCCGCAGAGAACAGCACCTTGTGAACCGCCTCGATCAGGTCCACGAACAGGGTGTTGGACAGCATGGGCACCAGCACCAGCACCTGGGCGCTTTTCTGCGAGGCCAGGGCGCGAGCGGCGGGGTCGGGCACGTAGCCCATCTGCGCGGCGGCCGTGCGGATTTTCTCGACCAGGGCCGGGTCCACGCGGCGCTCGCCGCGCAGGGCGCGCGAGACCGTCATGGGGCTGACGCCAGCGGCCTGTGCCACATCGCTGAGCGTGATGCGCCCGCTGGCCCGCGAGGAGCGTGCGCGTCCCGTGGCGGGCAGGGCCGGGCCGGAAACATCGGCGGAGGGCGATTCTGGGGAGGCAGGCGGAATCTGACGGGCCAAGGGATTGTCCTAGGTCGGGGGCGGGAGGGTTGAAGATTATGATAGCGCTATCCCAATCATTCGAAGGCCCTTGCTCCTGCGTGTAAACCCGGACGAAGGCCTCTGAAGCACACCGAAATCCAAGGCAGACCCTGGTCTGCCAATTTTTGCAAGAACATGGATAGCGCTATCCCAACAACCACCGAGGCCGCCCCCGCAGACACCCGCCCACGGGCGCTGGTCGTCATGGGCGTTTCCGGCTGCGGCAAGTCCAGCGTGGGGCAGGCCCTGGCCGATGCCCTGGGCTGGACACTGCACGAGGGCGATGCCCATCATGCCGAGGAAAGCATCCGCAAGATGCAGGCCGGCATCCCCCTGACCGACGACGACCGCAGCGGCTGGCTGGACCGGCTGGCCCAGCTGCTGGCCCAGGCAATGCCGGGGCAGGGCGTGGTGCTGACCTGCTCGGCCCTCAAGCGCAAGTACCGCGACCGGCTGCGTGCCGCCGGCCCGGCCGGTGCCGTGGGCTTCGTGTTTCTGGACCTGAACTACGACACGGCGCTGCAGCGCGTGCAGGAGCGCGCCGGCCACTTCTTCTCGCCCGAGCTGGTGGCCAACCAGTTCGCCACGCTGGAACGCCCTGATGGCGAATGCGCCGTGCTGTCCGTGGACGCCACGCTGCCGCTGACCGACATCGTGCACCGCGCCCAAAGCTGGCAGGTCCTGCCCGCGGCGCAGGCCGACACCTTCTCCCAAAACCCATAACGCCAGGAGACAAGCCCCATGCAATCCGATTCCCCCGCAGTCCGGCCCAAGCCGCGCCTGCAGCACTTTGCCGAGGTGCTGATGGTGCTGGCCCTGGCCGGCATGGTCATTGCCGTGTTCATCAACGTGGTGCTGCGCTATGTGTTCCATACCAGCATCGTTTCCTATGAGGAAATCTCGCGCCTGCTCTTCGTCTGGCTGGTGGCCATTGGCGCCATCGTGGCCGCTTTCGAGGGCAGCCACCTGGGCTTCGACCTCGTGACCTCCCGCGTGGGGCCTGGCGCACGCAAGGCGCTGTTCTGGGTGTCGCAGGCACTGGTCCTGGTTTGCATGGGCCTGCTGCTGTGGGGCTCCTGGGCCCAGGTGGAGGCCGGGCTGAACAGCTACAGCACGGTGCTGGGCTACCCGCTGGCCCTGGGCGCCGCGGCCACCCTGGTGCTGGCCGTGGGCCTTCTGGTGGTGACGCTGCGCGACCTGCGCCGCGGCGCGCCGGCAGAAAACCATGCCGAAACGACGGTCGAGTAAGGAGTACGCACCATGGTTGTGACCCTGATCTTTCTGGCCGTGCTGATTGGCGGCATGGTGATCGGCATGCCCATCGCCCAGGCGCTGGTGTTGACCGGCGTGGCGCTGATGTGGCACCTGGACTTCTTCGACTCGCAGCTGCTTGCGCAGAACCTGCAGGCCGGCTTCGACAACTTCCCGCTGCTGGCCGTGCCCTTCTTCATCCTGGCCGGCGAGCTGATGAATGCAGGCGGCCTGTCGCGCCGCATCATCGACCTGGCGCGGGCTTATGTGGGCCATATCCGTGGCGGCTTGGGCTATGTGGCCATTGGCGCGGCGGTGCTGCTGGCGTCCATGAGCGGCTCGGCCATTGCCGATACCGCCGCCCTGGCCACCATCCTGCTGCCCATGATGCGCGACCAGAAGTATCCCGACAGCTACAGCGCAGGCCTGCTCGCCTCGGGCGGCATCATCGCGCCCATCATTCCGCCGTCCATGCCCTTCGTGATCTACGGCGTGACGACCAACACCTCGATCAGCAAGCTGTTCCTGTCGGGCGTGGTGCCGGGCCTGATCATGGGCGTGTTCCTGATCTTTGCCTGGTGGTCCATCGCCCGCAAATACGACCTGTCGCGCGGCGAGCGCATGGCCTGGGGCCCGCGTCTGAAGGCACTGGCCAAGAGCTTCTGGGCCATGATGATGCCGGTCATCATCCTGGGCGGCCTCAAGGGCGGCGTGTTCACGCCCACCGAGGCGGCCGTGGTCGCAGCCGTCTACGCGCTGTTCGTGTCCATGGTGATCTACCGCGAGATGACATGGAGCCGTCTGTACGCCGTGTTCCTGGCCGCCGCCAAGACCACGGCCGTGGTCATGTTCCTGTGCGGCGCCGCCACGGTGACGGCCTACATGATCACCCTGGCCGACCTGCCCAACATGCTGGCCGACAGCTTCTCGGGCCTGCTGGGCAGTCCCGTGCTGTTCATGGCCACGATGATGCTGTTCCTGCTGGTGGTGGGCACGGCCATGGACCTGACGCCAACCATCCTGATCTTCGGCCCCGTGTGCGCGCCGCTGGCCGTCAAGGCCGGCATCGATCCCATCTACTTCGGCTTCATGTTCATCTATGTGGGCTGCATCGGCCTGATCACGCCGCCCGTGGGAACGGTGCAGAACGTGGTGGCCGGCGTGGGCCGGCTGCGCATGGAGACCGTGATCAAGGGCACGAACCCGTTCCTGATGGTCTATGTGCTGCTTGCCGTGCTTTTCGTGATTTTTCCGCAAATCATCCTGGCCCCTCTGCGCTGGATGCATTGATCCCTCACTACAACCCAAGGAGATGAACATGCGTATTCCCTTTGCACTCGCCGGCCTGATGGCCGCCGTCACCACGCTGGCCGCCACGGGCCAGGCCATGGCCCAGGACTTCAAGCCGCGCATCGTGCGCTTCGGCTATGGCCTGGTCGATGAGTCCAACCAGGGCCGCGCGGCGCGCTTCTTTGCCAAGGAGGTTGAGAAGGCCACGGGCGGCAAGATGAAGGTGCGTGCCATCGGCAATGCCTCGCTGGGCTCGGACACGCAGATGCAGCAGGCGCTGATCGGCGGCGCCCAGGAGATGATGGTCGGCTCCACCGCCACCCTGGTGGGCCTGTCGCCCGAGATGGCCGTCTGGGACACCCCCTTCCTGTTCAGCAATGTCAAGGAAGCCGACGCCGTGCTGGACGGCCCCGTGGGCGAGAAGGTCAAGGCCACGCTGGAGCCCAAGGGCATGGTGGGCCTGGTCTATTGGGAAAACGGTTTCCGCAACCTCACCAACAACAAGCGCCCCATCGCCAAGATGGAAGACCTGGCCGACGTGAAGCTGCGCGTGATGCAGAACAACGTCTTCCTGGACAGTTTCAAGGCCCTGGGCGCCAATGCCGTTCCGCTGCCGTTCTCCGAGCTGTTCACGGCGCTGGAGACCCGTGCCGTCGATGGCCAGGAAAACCCCTTCAACACCGTGCTGTCCAGCAAGTTCTATGAAGTGCAGAAGTACCTCACGGTATCCAACCACGTCTACAGCCCCTGGATCGTCACCGTCAGCAAGAAGTGGTGGGACACGCTGAGCCCGGCCGAGAAGAAGGTGCTGCAGGATGCCGCCGTCAAGAGCCGCGAGTTCGAACGCAAGGATACGCGCGAGGAAGCCGCCAAGGCCCTGGCCGACATCAAGGCCAAGGGCATGCAGGTCAACGAGCTGCCCGCCGCAGAAGCCAGCCGCATGCGCGACAAGCTCGCGGCGGTGAATGCCGGCATTGCCAAGACCGTGGGCCAGGGCACGTGGGACGAGGTGCAGGCCGCCGTCAAGCAGGCGCGCGCAGTGAAGTAAGCTTCGGTGCAGGGCCGGACGCACCTGGGAGGGATGCCCCGGCCGACATTTCCCATAAAGACAACGCGACAGAGAGAAAACGCGCACCAGCGCATCCGCAGGAACCCCGCATGAGCACCATCCACCCCATCGTCGAGCAGGTCACGCGCCGCATCCGCGAGCGCAGTGCCCAATCACGCGCCGCCTACCTGGAGCAGGTGGACGCCATGGCCGCGCGCCCGCCCGGCGCCCAGTCCATGGGCTGTGCCAATGTGGCCCATGCCTTTGCGGGCATTCCAGGCGGCGACCGCATACGCATCGTGGAAGAGAAGGCGCCCAACGTCGCCATCGTCACCGCGTACAACGACGTGCTCTCGGCCCATGCGCCGCTGGCACGCTATCCCGACATCCTCAAGGACGAGGCGCGCAAGCTTGGCGCCACGGCGCAGGTCGCCGGCGGCGTGCCGGCCATGTGCGACGGCGTGACCCAGGGCGCGCCAGGCATGGAACTGAGCCTGTTCAGCCGGGATGCCATTGCCATGGGCACGGCCATCGCGCTGTCGCATGACGTGTTCGACGCCGCGCTGATGCTGGGCATTTGCGACAAGATCGTGCCGGGCCTGCTGATCGGGGCCCTGCATTTCGGCCATCTACCCACGGTGTTCGTGCCGGCCGGCCCCATGACCTCGGGCCTGTCCAATGGCGACAAGGCCAAGGTGCGCGAACAGGCCGCGCAGGGCCTGGTGGGCCGCAAGGAACTGCTGGCCGCCGAAACGGCTGCCTACCACAGCGAAGGCACCTGCACCTTCTACGGCACGGCCAACAGCAACCAGATGCTGCTGGAGGCCATGGGCCTGCACGTGCCGGGCACGGCCTTCATCAACCCGGCCGACGGCGAACGCGAACTGCTCACGCGCGAGGCCATGCGCAGCGTGCTGGCCATCACCAAGAACCGCCGCTTCGCACCCATTGGCCATGTGGTGGACGAGCGCTGCATCGTCAACGCCATGGTGGCCCTGCTGGCCACGGGCGGATCGACCAACCACCTGATCCATTGGGTGGCCGTGGCGCGTGCGGCAGGCATCGTCATCGACTGGAATGATTTTTCGGAACTCTCGGGCGTGGTGCCGCTGCTGGCCCGCGTCTATCCCAACGGCAGCGCCGACGTGAACCAGTTCCAGGCCGCAGGCGGGCCGGGCTATGTGATCGGCCAGCTGCTGAAGGCCGGCCTCATGCATGGCGATGTGCTCACCGTGCGGCCCGAGGGCCTGCAGGAATTTGCACGCATTCCCGCCGTGGAAGACGGTCATCTCGTCTGGCACGAGGCCGAAGTCTCCGGCGACCTTTCCGTGCTGCGCCCGGCCGATGCGCCTTTCAGAGCCACGGGCGGGCTCAAGCTGCTGTCCGGCAACCTGGGGCGCAGCGTGATCAAGGTCAGCGCCGTGCCCGAGGACCGCCATGTGGTCGAGGCGCCTGCGCGCGTCTTCGACTCGCAGGAAGCGCTGCAGCAGGCGTTCAAGGCCGGCGAGCTGGACCGCGATGTCATCTGCGTGGTGCGCTGGCAGGGTCCGCGCGCCAACGGCATGCCCGAGCTGCACAAGCTCACCCCACCGCTGGCCGTGCTGCAGGGCAAGGGCTACAAGGTGGCCCTGGTCACGGACGGCCGCATGAGCGGCGCCTCGGGCAAGGTGCCCGCCGCCATCCATGTCTCGCCCGAGGCCTGCGTGGGCGGGCCGCTGGCGCGCCTGCAAGACGGGGACCTGGTACGCCTGGACGCCGTGGCCGGCACCCTGGCCGTGCTGGTCGATGACACCGAATGGCAGCAGCGGCCCCTGGCCACCATGCCGCAGGCACTGCGCCAGGCCAATGGCCGGGGTTTTGGCCGCGAACTGTTTGCCGGATTCCGGCGCCACGCGCTCAGCGCAGAAGAGGGAGCTTGTACATGGATCAACGACTGACGGCACTGGCCATCATGCAGGACGCGCCGGTCATCCCGGTCATCGTCCTGAACAACGTCGCACATGCCGTGCCCATGGCCCAGGCCTTGGTCGCGGGCGGCATCCGCGTACTGGAAGTCACGCTGCGCACGCCCGAGGGCCTGGCCAGCATCGAAGCCATTGCACGTGCCGTGCCCGAGGCCATCGTGGGCGCCGGTACCGTGCGCAGCGCCGCCGATGCCCGTGCCGCCGCCAGCGCCGGTGCGCGCTTTGCCGTGAGCCCCGGCTACACCGGCGCACTGGGCCAGGCCTGCCAGGCCCTGCAGCTGCCGCTGCTGCCCGGCGTGGCCACCAGCGGCGAAATCATGGCCGCCCAGGACGACGGCTTCAACGAGCTGAAATTCTTCCCCGCCGTACAGGCGGGCGGCACGGCCATGCTCAAGGCCTGGCAAGGCCCGTTCGGCGACGTGCGGTTCTGCCCCACGGGCGGCGTGTCTGCGGACAATGCGGCGCAATTCCTGGCGCTGTCCAACGTGGTCTGCGTCGGTGGCTCCTGGCTGGTGCCTGCCGATGCGCTGGAGCAGGGTGACTGGCAGCGGATCACCGCACTGGCCGGCGCAGCCAAAAGCCTGCGCAGCGCCTGAGTCGCCATTGCCCCGGAACCAGCGGCCCCCAAGGGGCCGCTTTTGTTTGTCTGGGCCATCGATTGGGGATGGGGACTTGAATCCATTGAAAATTATGCGCATTGCGGCAATATTTGCGCAAAATGCAAAGTCAAGGTGCGAGGAAAGGAGGGATTGATTTCATAACACAACGTTACAATCATTGCTTATCCTTCAAACAGCCTTTTGACAAGACGATATCAATAGGCTGTCTTGAAACATTCGCATATGCACAAGAATAATTGCCGCCTGAAGTTTCCGCCGCAATCATTCTTTACCGACCAAGAAAAATGCAATTGCCGTTGCAGGGCCTGGAAATAAAAATTGGCACTGGCGCCTCGCGGCGCCAGTGCCAATTTTTATTGGTCGAGCATCGAGCATCGAGCATCGAGCATCGAGCATCGAGCATCGAGCATCGAGCATCGAGCATCGAGCATCGAGCAATTATAACATCAATATATCATTTTCGAGAATAATCCACGTCTTTTTTAGAAGATGTGGATTATTTTTTTTCAAGTTCCCGATTTTCTACGGCCGAAGAATCCTGGTGTCAGGGCAAATATTTCATCGTTGAAAATTATTCATTCGGCAATCAAGATGTTGAGCTTCAAAAAATCAAAAGTGATCACCAAACTGACCATGGGCTTTCTTGTGGTCTCATGCATTGGTGCATTCATCGGTATCAATGGAATACTGAAGGCAGGGGAAATCAATGATCTCGCAACGCAGATGTACGAGAAGGAACTGCTGGGCCTGTCACAAATATCCGAGGCCAATGTCCAGCTGATCGCGGCGGGCCGGGCCATCAGAAATGCCGTGCTTGCAAACGATGATGAAAGCAGAAACCGGCACACGGACGCCGTGCTGCAAAGGCTGCAACTGCTGAAAGAGGCACTGAACAACAGCAAGAGGCTTTTTGCCGAGGGCGATGGCAAGGAAAAGCTCAAGTCCATTGATGAAACCCTCGTCATCTATGAAAAGGGTCTGCTGCAGACGATTGAAAGAATCAAGTCAGAACATCTTTCGGAATCCAGGGAATCGATTGATCTGATCAACAGATTCCGGGTGGAGTCCGACAAGATCGACAGCCTGATGACGGAAGTTGTCGATATCAAGAAGAAGAATGCCAGCTGGCTCAACGACGAGACCGACAGGATCTACGAAAATATCCGGCTGATGCTCACCCTCCTGACCATCTCCGGCGTGATTGTGGGGGTGGCCATTGGCGTGATCATCACAATTTCCATCACACGCCAGCTGGGCGGAGAGCCGGCAGATGTGGCGCACATTGCGGAAAACATCTCAAGAGGCGACCTGACCTCCAGGATCGACCTGTCCAGGGCTCGCCCTGGCAGTGTGATCACGGCCATGCAGGAAATGCAGGTATCGCTGCAACGCATTGTGGCCACCGTGCGCAGCAGCAGCGACAGCATTGCCACAGGCGCCACGCAGATTGATGCAGGCAATGCCAACCTGTCGAGCCGAACGGAAGAGCAGGCCAGCAACCTTGAAGAGACTGCCGCCTCCATGGAGGAACTGGCCAGCACGGTGAAAAGCAATTCCGATGCGGCCATCACCGCCACCATGCTCGCCCAGTCAGCGCGCGATGCCGCAGCGCACGGCGGGGGCATGGCCCGGCAGATGGTGGACGTGATGAATGAAATAAACACGTCCTCCAAGAAAATCGAGGACATCATCAACGTCATTGATTCAATCGCTTTTCAAACCAATATTCTTGCTTTGAATGCTGCTGTCGAAGCAGCCCGCGCCGGAGAGCAGGGCCGTGGTTTTGCGGTGGTTGCCGCAGAAGTTCGAAGCCTTGCAGTGAAAAGTGCAGAGGCCGCAAAAGAGATAAAGTCTCTCATCGAGGACAGTGTTTCCAAGGTCGGCAATGGCCACCAGCTTGCCCAGGCTGCGGGCAGCAGCATTGAAGATATCGTCACCCAGGTCCAGAAGGTATCCAGCATGATCGAAGAGATCAGTGGGGCCACCAGGGAGCAAAGCCAGGGCATCGATCAGATCAATGATGCGATCATCCAGCTGGACCAGGTCACCCAGCAAAATGCCGCGCTGGTGGAAGAGTCGGCAGCGGCGGCCGGAAGTCTCAGCCAGCAGGCGCAGGCCCTGGTTTCGGCAGTTTCCATTTTCAAGCTGGACCCCGCGGAAAAGGAGGCCCCTGTCTTGAGGAAAATCCCCTCACCCATGAGACCGCTGAGTCTTTCCGCGTCCTGACGGAAATTTCAGACCAGTGCGTCACAGCCAACGGGGAGCGGTTCTCCTGGCAGGCTTGCCTGCCAGGAGAACGGTGCCTGTTCGCTGGAATTTTGACCAGACGAGCGTTGAATGATGCATGCAGAGAGAAGACCGCCAAGCTGGCAGCCCAGGCGCTGGTATGCCTGTATTTTCATCGTATGCCTGGTGATCATTGGCGTTGCGGGCGTTTCTCTGCTCTCCAGCTACGAAACGGCGCTCCATGAAGAGAAGTCGAATCTCCTGCATGCGCTCTCTGCCTCTGCCGCTGAAACCAACAAGATCATTCTTGCCACCTCTTTGGCGGTAGAGAGAACAGAACAACTTTTGCTGGCACCGGGCCGCCAAGGCGAAATCACGGCAGACCCTGATGCCGGCACCGATATCCGCAATGCATTGATCCAGGAGGTGGCGGCGCTGCCCGGCGTCATCAGCATGAGCGTGCTTGATCGACATGGGAAATGGTCCATTTCCTCACGTTTCAGCAAGCTGCCGCTGTCTCCCGACAACCCCGAGCGCCCCATCTGGAATGCAGCGCTGCAGACAAAGCCTGGCGGCTTCTTCTTGCTGGATTCAAGCAAATCGCCGGTCTTCGATATACCGTCCCTGGTGCTGGGGCGTCCGGTACGTGACTCCAGTGGGGCGCTGACTGGCATTGTGGTGGCCTTCGTTGCCGTGGATTCCATTCGCCAGGCATTCAGCTCACTGCTGCTGGATGGCCATCAGGTCATGGTCAGCCTGCCAAATGGCAAAGACCTGGTCAGAATTCCCCAGGAGCATCCGCACATTCTGGACGGGATGGATTCCGGCCTTGCAAAAATGATGGCTGCAGGCGAGGGCATATTGGACGCTGACGATGGCTTTGGACACCCCTGGATCGTCGCCATGCACCACTCCAGCCCAGGCGGCATGGATCTCGCCTATGCCACGCTGGCCGCCAAGGCAAAGCTCGCGGCTCCATGGTGGAGGTTTGGAAAAACCATCATGGCATGGGCGGCCATCAGCCTGGCTTCATTTTTGTTGCTGGCGCAATTGTGGATGCGTGAGCGCAGAAGATCCTATTTCGAGGCAAGGGATCTGGTGCAGGTGCATTCACAGCTGAGGCACCATCTTTTCCACGACCCTGCTTCCGAATTGCTCAATTCAACCGGACTTGAGCAACTTCTGAACAGAACGCAAGCACAGCGGCGTCCTGTTGCCATCCATGTCATCGGTATCGAGCATTTGCAAGTGCTGGCAGATACGCTGGTTCCTGGAATGGACAACCCACTGATCTTGCAACTGGCAAAACAATTGCGCTCCTGTATTGGACAGAATGACGTCGCCGCCCGCCTTGCCATCGAGGAGTTCTGTGTCGCCCAATATGAAGGAGACCCCGATTCCATGGCGAAAACGCTCTCCATCCGACTGGGTGAAAAGCGCTACATGCTGGGTGAGCGCAGCATTTTGCTGTCTGTCTGCGTAGGGACGGCGGTCTGCAAGAACAACGAGGACTGGAATCAACTGCTGCGCGACGGCCGCGCGGCAATGGAGCGGGCGCGATCCCAGGGACGTGGGCGATTCGTGAAATTCGAGCCTTCCGCCGATGGCCCCATGCAGGAGCAACTGCTGCTGGAGCAGGATTTCCGGTCCGCCATCGGAACAAGCCAGTTGTTCATGGCGTACCAGCCGATCTGCCATGTGGCCACGGGAAAAATATCGGGGTTCGAGTCGCTGATGCGCTGGAACAGCCCGGCCAGAGGGTCAGTGCCGCCAGGTGTCTTCATTCCCATGGCAGAGCGGCGCGGCCTGCTGCTTCCCATCGACCAAATGGTGGAGCGCTCCCCGCTGCTGGTTGCCAACGGATGGCCGTCCGATATCTCGGTGTCCATCAACTGCCCGGCCTTTGAATTTCTCGATCCAGGCATGGCGGTGCAATTGAAGGACCATCTGGACCGCGCCGGCCTGAACCCCGAGCGCTGCTACATCGAGGTGACGGAATCGGCCCTGCTTCAAGATGATGAGCAGGTACTGTCCGTCATGCGGCAAGTCAAGGCGCTGGGCGTGAATCTCGCCATCGATGACTTTGGCTCCGGCCATGCCAGCCTTTCCTACCTGCACCGCTTTCCCTTCAACCTGATCAAGATCGATCGCAGCTTCATACAGGCCATGGACAAGGACGCCGGGGCTGCCGCGATTGTCGAGGCCACGCTGGCACTGAGCCGCAGATTGGGCCTTGAAGTCGTCGCGGAAGGCGTGGAAACCACGGAGCAGTTTCTGCACCTGCAGCAGCTCGGGTGCACGTACGTCCAGGGATTCCTTATCGCCCGCCCGATGAACGAGGAGCATGTCCTGCCGTTCCTGGAGAGCTTCAGGCTCAGCGACGTGCTGGAGTGTCCCGCGCACGCCTGAGCACGGTTGCTGCACTGGGGCACAATCGCGCCCTCAGCAGACGCCGCCTGCGCAAGAGGGCCTTGCCGCCATGATGAAGATCGACTCCACCACCGTGCAGCTTGTGCTTGCGATTGCCGAGGAGGGCAGCATTTCGCGCGCGGCCGACAGGCTGCAACTGGCGGTGGCAGCGGCCTCGCGGCGGCTCAGTGACCTGGAGCAGCAACTGGGCGCCAGGCTGTTCAAGCGGCAGCCCCATGGAGTGCGCGCCACCGAGCCTGGCCTCAAGCTGCTGGCCCATATCCGCCAGATAGGCAACCTGGTGGAGCGGCTGGAAGCCGACGCCCAGGCGCTGGGCCGCGGGCGCGACGGCCGCATCATCATCGGCGCCCCCAAATCCGCCATCCTGCAGTTCCTGGCCACCGACATCGCCGTCACCCAGCGCCGCTATCCCCACATCACGCTGCAGGTGATGGAGGAGAACAGCCGCATCGTCCAGCAACTGCTGCGCGACAAGGTCATCGACATCGGCATCTTCGAGAAGACCAGCGGCTTCGTGGATCTGCCACGCTCCGACTACCGCAAGGACAGCCTGGTGCTGGTCTACAGCCGCAGGCATTTCAGCTTTGCCGTCGAGCCTGTGATGCTGGACCAGTTGCTGGACTGCCCCATCGTCAGCCTGGGCCGGGGCTCGGCCATCCTGGCCGCTTTGCGGCGCGCCCACCGCAGCCGGGGCAGGGTGTTCCGCAACGATTTCGCCGTCAGCGGCTTCGACACCATGCTGGCCCTGGTGCGCGAAGGATTGGGTGTGGGACTGATGCCACCCGGTGTGCTGCGCAGCTTCCACCCTGAGCCCGACCTGGGTTGGGCCACCCTGGAAGGCGATTGGCACGAGCGCAGCTACGTGCTGTCCTTCATCGAAGGCCAGGCCCAGGAACAGGCGCTGCGCAACGTCGTCGCCGCCCTGCTGCAGGGCGAACGCGCGATCTGACCCTCCTGGTTTCGCAGATTGCGAAACCAGGCATGTGGCACACAGGCTTGCCGCGATATCGGTGCCCGGCGACAGTGACTGCACAACAACGATGTGCAGGAGACAAACATGAAACGCCGCGACTTCATCGCGGCCGGCGCCACCGCGCTGGCCGCACCCTGGGCAGGGGCCGCGCCCCCGCCCTCCGACCTGCCCAAGGGGCCCGTCAAGATCCTGGTTGGCTGGGCGCCGGGCGGCGGCACCGACGTGTTCGCGCGCATCGTGGGCCAGAAGCTGTCCGAGATCTGGGGCCGGCCCGTGATCGTGGAGAACAAGCCCGGCGCCACGGGCTCGCTGGCGGCCGAATACTTTGCCAAGACCCGCTTCACAGAAGGCATCAACCTGCTGATGGCCCATGTGAACACGCACGCCATCTCGCCGCAGATCTTCAGATCCATCACCTATGACCCGCTCAAGGACTACGCGCCCATCGCCCTGATCGGCGCAACACCCCACATCCTGGTGACCAGCAGCAGGAACGGCCATGCCTCGGTGCAGGAAGTGGTGGAGCTGTGCCGCAAAAGCCCCGGCAAGGTCAGCTTCGGCTCTTCGGGCACAGGTTCGGTGCAGCACCTTGCGGCCGAGATGTTCAACATGGCGGCAGGTGTCAAGAGCATCCACGTTCCCTACAAAGGGTCCGGCCCCATGCAGACCGACCTGATCGGAGGACAGATCGACTTCAGCTTCGACACCATGACGGCCGCCACTGCCCAGGTCCGCGCAGGAAAAATGCTGGGCATCGCCCAGACCCGCGTGAACCGTGCCAAGGGATTCCCGGCCATGCCCACCATGGACGAGCAGGGCTTCAAGGGCTTTGACGCATCAAGCTGGTACGGCGTTGTCGGCCCGCGCGACATGTCCAGGGAACTGGCCCAGCGCATCAATGCCGACATCAACCGCGTGCTGGCCATGCCCGACGTGGTCAGCCGCTTCGACGGATACGGCGTGGAGGACGGTGGCGGCTCCGTTGACAAGTTCGCGGCCTTCATGGCTGCCGAATACAAGAAGTGGGGCGACGTGGTGCGCGCCGCAAAAATCACCGAAGAAAGCTGAGGACCCGGCATGAGCAATCCCCAATCCAACCCGCTGCAGCTGCCCCTGCAAGGCATCCGCGTGCTCGACGTCAGCCAGGTCATGGCCGGCCCATTTGCCTGCATGCTGCTGGCCGACCTCGGCGCCGATGTCATCAAGGTCGAGCCTCCGGGCACCGGCGACCAGACGCGCGGCGCCATGGGCTTCAAGATGAAGGGCCCGGACAGCATGGGCTTTCTTAACATGAACCGCAACAAGCGGTCGCTGACGCTGGACCTCAAGAGCGAGGAGGGGCGTGAGGCCTTCTACCAGCTGGCCACGACAGCCGATGTCATCGTGGAGAACTACCGGCCAGGCGTGGTCCAGCGCCTGAAGATCGACTATGAAAGCATTCGCCGCATCAACCCGCGCATCGTCTATGTCAGCATCTCGGGCTTCGGCCAAAGCGGCCCCTGGGCCCAGCGGCCGGGGTTCGACCTCATGGCCCAGGCCATGTCGGGCGTGATGAGCGTCACCGGCTACAAGGGAGAGAAGCCCGTCAAGGCCGGCGTGCCCGTGGCCGACATCGGTTGCGCACTGTTCGCCACCTACGGACTGCTGGCCGCCTACATCGGCGCGCAGAAGACAGGGCAGGGCCAGCACATAGACGCCTCGCTGTTCGACTCGGCCATGGCTTTCTCGATCTGGGACATGTCCGAATACTGGGGCACCGGCGTGCCGCCCGCGCCGCTGGGCACCAGCAACAAGATGAGCGCCCCCTATCAGGCCGTGAAGGCACGCGATGGCTACTTCGTCATGGGCGCCACCAACCAGAAGCTCTGGGCCAGGCTGTGCGCGCTGATCGAGCGCGCGGACCTGGTCGAACATCCGGACTACGCCACCGTGGCGCTGCGCCTGAAGCACCGCGAGGCGCTGATAGGCGAGCTGGAAGCGGAATTCGCCCACCACGACAGCGCCGACTGGGTGGACCGCATGCTGGAGGCAGGCATTCCCGCAGGCCCGCTGCTCACCTATCCGCAGGCCTTCGAGGGTGAACACGGCCAGCACCGCGGCATGTGCATGGAGATCGACCATCCCATCGAAGGCAAGGTCAAGAACATCGGCTTTCCCGTCAAGATGCTCGGCACGCCCCAGCAGGTGCGCCGCCATCCGCCGCTGCTGGGCGAGCACAACGCAGAAATCATGGCCGAGCTCCAGGCACTGAAGGCCGCCGCATGAGCCCGGCCCTGCATGAATCCGTGGCGCTGGCCGTTCACGCCGGGGGCGCGGCCGAGATCCTCATCGACCGCCCCGAACGCCACAACGCCATGAGCATGCCCATGTACGAGGCATTGCTCACGGCCTTGGAGCGCTGCCAGGCCGACCCGGCCATCCGCTGCGTGATGCTGCGCGGTGCGGGCGGCAAATCCTTCATCTCGGGCACGGACATCGCCTACTTCAAGGACTTCCATGACGGGCAGCAAGGCATTGCCTACGAAGCATTCGTGGAGCGCGTGATCGACGCCGTGGAGCGCATCGCCGTGCCCACCATCGCCGTCATCGACGGCTGGGCCGTCGGCGGCGGCCTGGCCCTGGCCACGGCATGCGACTTTCGCATCTGCAGCACGGGCTCGCGCTTCGGTGCGCCGATTGCCAAGACGCTGTCCAACACGCTGTCATCACGCAACATCGCGCGCCTGCTGGCCAGCCTGGGCGTGCCACGCGTCAAGCGCATGCTGCTGCTGGCGGACTACCTGTCAGCCGGGCAGGCCGAGGCCTGCGGGTTCGTGCATGCGGTGGTGCCGGCAGATCAATTGCAAGCCCAGGCACAGGCGCTGGCCGAGCAGCTCATGGCCTTGTCGGCAACCACCCAGTCAGCAGTCAAGGAAAGCCTGAGGCGCATCGTCGTGGAGCAGCGGCTGGATGATGAGGATCTGGTGTCGGTGGTTTATGGGAGTGGGGAGTTTCGGGCGGGGGTGGCGCGGTTTACAGGAACTTGATCGAAGCAGGCACGCATTCCCTCCGCAGGCCCGTAACACGTTCTAGTTGCCGAGCTCAAATTTGATAGGAATCTTGATGACGCTGGGGACCGATGCGCCTGAGCTGTCTTTCGCCGCAATGAAGGAAGCCTTCAACACGGCGGCCATCGCTGCTTCGTCCAGGATGGCGTGGCTTGAGCTTTGGTCTATTTCTGCACGACGAATCTTGCCGTCAGGATCAATTCGCGCCTTGATCACGACCCTGCCCTCTTGTCGCAGGCGCTTGGCCTGCTCCGGATAAGCCAGGCGCGGAGCCTGCAGATGCCGAGGAAGCTCGGCCGCAGGCGGCAGTTTGAGGGAGTCATCGTCCAGGGGAAGGGGGACAGGCGCCGCGCTTGAGGCAGGCAAGTCCTTGACGATTCTGGTAAAGCTGGAGGCAGTGCCGTCAGTTGCAGCCGCAGGCGGTGCGAACGACTGAGTGGTCAAGGGAGGGCTGTGCCTCGGCACGGATGGCCCAGATGAGTTCACGAGCGCGGAGATCTTCCCCAGTGTTGACAGGACAAGCACGAGAAGAAAAATCCAGCCAAACCAGAAATTTCCACCTTTTCTCTCGCTCGTACTGGACGAGGCGCTGGGAGCCAGTCGTTGACGCCATCGCGGTATCTGATCTGCCCACTCAAGCCAGCGCTTCGCATTGCGTGTGTCGGTGATGACGTGCAGCCAGTGAGGGTAGTGTTGGACGACATCCCGCAACGTGGCCCTGTGCTTCAAGAGGGTCGATGTCGGCGGCTTGCTGCTTTCGCGCAGACCCTGGATCAATTCCTTTTGCGCTACCCGTACGTGCTTTGGCCTGGTGTCGAAGAACTCCAGTTCGCCAATGGCGGATGCCACGACGGCCCCGGCGTGGCCAAATGCTGCAAGGCGGCCACGGTCTTGCTTCCAGCCAAAGCAATCTATCGCAGGGCCGAACAGGAACTCCTTGCGGGGTTGCCAGCCCTCAGCCAGGAGGGCTGCCATGCCCCATTCAAAGAAGTGGCGCGCATCCATGTCGATCAGGCGCTGGTCCTTCAGAACCTCGTTCAGCCAGATGCTGACAGCAGTACGGTCTTGGGGCCACCCGGCTGCCAGCTTTTTGCGCAGGTCTGCCAGCAGTGCGTGCGCTATCTGCCGGGCATGGTCGATGGTGCGGGCGGAATATGCAGGGTCTGCCTTGCGGGAAGGCGTATTCCCCGTATCGATATGCGCGTCGGACGAGTTTCGCGAGTGCGGTGCGTCTTCCTTGCTGTCTGAACTTGAGGGTGGGATTGCCGTTTCAGGACGGCGCTGGGCATGCCAGGCAAGCGCGGCCTGATAGGACTCCCGCAGTGCCTGAAAACCGTCAAGGTCTGTTTCCTGGTCAATTTCCTTGAGTGCGCGGGCATAGGCACGACGAATCGCGCGCTCGTCAGCGTTGAGATCCAGACCCAGCCGAGCAAGAAAGGGAAGAGGCATGTACGTCGCTGTCGGCGGGTCAGGTTGCATCATCAGCCAGCACCGCTGCACTGCGCTCCAGATGGGAGAGCTGTTCGTCCAAGAGCGCACGTGCCTTGTTCGCCACACGGGAGTCCTGGGTTGCCAGGCTGGCTTCGAACTGAAGAATCTGCTCACTCAGCCACTGCCTGGCATTGCCGCGCATCTGTGCATAGACGCGCTCGGCCCGCGCCAGCGTGGTGCGGTTTTCGATGGTGTCGCGAGGATGGATCTTCAACGCATCCATCGCAGCCAGGCGTTCAACGATGTCCTCTTCCGACAGCACGCCGGGATTTCCTTCGATGAGCAGGCTGAATGTCCGGTTCGTCTTGAGTACTTTGGCTTCAACCTGCAGCAATCCATTGACGTCGTAGGTGAAGCGCACATCCACGCAAGAATCTTCGAGAGCCAATCCAGGCAATTCAATGCGCAAATCGCCAAGATGAATGTTGTCGCGGACCATGCGGGACTCCCCTTGGTAAACCTCGAGGTCGATGAACGACTGGTACGGGGAAGTCGGCACATAGTTGTTGACCCTGCTGACAGGCACGGTAGTGTTGCGCTCGATGACAGGGTCGAAGTGCCCCTGGATCGTGGAGCCATCCGGCATGCGTTTGCTGACTGCCACCCCCAGCGAGTAGGGACAGACATCCGTCATCACAACTTCCCTGAGCGCAGCATCCTTGGCTTTGAGCCCTGCCTGCACCGCGGCACCCAGTGCCACGACTTCATCAGGATTGAAATCGATCGCAGGAAACCGGCCAAACATCGTTGTTGCAAGGCGCCTCACCACCGGCATGCGGGTGGCCCCTCCGGCGAGCACGATGTTGTCGAGCATGGCGCTTCGAAGGTTGGCATCGCGCAGCGTTCTCTCGACCGGCATGCGCAGCCGCTGAAGCAAGCTTCTGCAGGCTTGCTCCAAAAGCGCTTCATCCAGCGGCATCTCCAGGATGCGGCCCTCGTGCTCCAGACGGATGGAGGTGCTCGGCTGGTCGCTCAGCGCCCTCTTGGCACGCTCGGCCTCAGCCTGGAGCCGCTGCATGAAGCGTCGATCCTTCAGTAGGTCTCCGGACAGCGCCTGACGCTCAATGAAGAGATCGACCAGAGCTTGCAGGAAGTCCTCTCCTCCCAGAAAGTTGTCTCCGGCTGATGCGCGCACCTCCATTACGCCATCGAACATCTCCAGGATGGAGACATCGAATGTCCCGCCGCCAAGGTCGAAGACCAGGAAGCGGGTTTCAGCGTCCTGTTGGTGCAGGCCATAAGCCATGGCGGCGGCAGTGGGTTCATTGAGCAGCCGCTCGACGCGCAGGCCTGCAAGCTGTCCAGCCGCTCGCGTGGCCTTGCGCTGCGCATCCGAAAAATAGGCCGGTACGGTGATTACAGCCTCCTCAATGGGCTGGCCCAGGAATGCCTCGGCGTCGGCCTTGAGTGCCCGCAGCACCAGTGACGACAGCTCCTCCGGGCGAAACTGTCGATCCCCCAAATGCACCCCCTTGTTGCTGCCCATGAAACGCTTGAAATTTGCGGCAGTGCGTTCCGGATGGGTCTGCAGACGTTCCCGCGCCGCACGGCCTACCAGCACGCTTCCATCATCATCCAGACTGACGCAGGAAGGCGTCATGAAATCGCCCAGGGCATTGGGAATCAGAACTGCTTTCCCATCCTGCCATGCTGCAGCCAGGCTATTGGTACTGCCCAGGTCAATCCCGATGATCATGAATTGGCTCCTTGTATGTCGAACTCGTGATCATATGTATGGTTTTGTTACCCGCAGCGAATCCGAGACAGGATGCATGCACAAGCCATGTGCGGCCTGCCCTCCGTCTCTTTTTTTTGCCTCCGGATCATTGAACGCCTGCCATGAGTGGCCGTGCGGTGTGGTTTCGCCCTGTTCCTACAAAATGCTTGGCTAAACTCCATGGCTTGTCGAGGGAAGCCGGGTTCATGCTGGGCTCGCAGTCGAGTGCCGTGCGCAATGCGGCCGCCCCTCAGATCAACGCAGCCCGAGAAATCCCATGCAAATCAAGAAATGCATTTCCGTCCTGCTGGCCAGCAGCTTCATTGCCCCGGCCGTGCCTGCGCTTGCGGGCGAAGAGACGGTGCAACTCATGTCCAATGGCCGCTACCAGACCTACAGCCTGCCCGACGATGCGCAGCAGGTACAACTGGTCGAGACCTTGGCTGGCAACTGCAGCTACAACCAGAACTGGGGCTATGACCTGGGCCGCCGGGAGATGTGGGTCAAGGGCGGCTGCGGCGGGCGTTTCCGCATCCTGACCGGCCTGCCCCAGGGCGCGCAAGGCCAGGAAGGCGGGAGCGACAACACGGGAGCATGGATCGCCGGTGCCGCCGTGGCAGCCATTGCCGGCGCCGCCATTTTGGCGAACAAGCGCGACAAGGACCGCGAGCGTGACCGCGACGACCAGTGGAACGATGACCGCTATCCGGGCCAGCAGCCCGGCTATCCCTCGTGGGGCGGACGGGAGGTGCGGGGCCAGAACGGGCTGTGCCTGGATATATCCGGGGGGCTTCGCCCAGGCAATGGGCTCATCGTCTACCACTGCAGCGGCGGTGAGAATCAGCGCTTCACGTTGACGCGTGATGGCGAGATGCGCGTGGGCGACCTGTGCCTGGACGTGGCCGATGGCAACACCCGCAATGGTGCGCGGGTGATTGCCTGGCAATGCCGCAACCAGCCCAACCAGAAATGGGACTGGAGCCGTGGCCAGATCCGCAGCCGCTTTGCCAACAAGTGCCTGGACATCGAAGGCGGCAATGCCCGGCCGGGCCAGCCCGTGATCGTGTGGTCCTGCGCCGGCGGCCCGAACCAGCGTTGGAACTGAGGGCGCTTGTTGCACAAGCTCTCTCCCGCGCCCGGGCCAGTGCCCGGACGTGACGCCGTCGCGGGCTTGCGGCGGCTGGGGCCCTTGCAGTGGCTGGGCCTGATCACTGGCGCCGTGCTGCTGGGCGATGCCGTGGTGCTGATGGCGCGCGGCATGTTCAATCTGGGCGTGACGCTGCCAGCGGTGCTGGGCCTGCTGTTCATGGCCTGCAGCCTCTGGCGCTCGGCCATTGCGCGCAGGCTGCGCGCCAGTGCCTGGCTGCGGCGCGCCTGGTGGCTGGGCTGGGCGGCGTTGGCGATGTGGCTGGTCAGCCTGCTGGTGTTCTGGGCGCACCTGCTGTCCGCCTCGTCCGGGTTGCCACCGGACCAGCCGGTGCAGGCCATCGTGGTGCTGGGCAGTGCCACGCGTGACGGCCAGCCGTCGCTCACGCTGGCCCAGCGGCTGGACCGCGCTGCCGAGCTGGCCGCCCGCCAGCCCAAGGCGCTGGTGCTCACCAGCGGCGGGGTGGACTTTGGGGAAAGCGAGAGCGAGGGCGCCATCATGGCGCGCTATCTGCAGCAGCGCCACGGCCTGCCACCCGAGCGCCTGCTGATGGAGGAGCGCAGCACCAGCACGGCGCTGAACCTGGCCTGGAGCCTGCCCCTGCTGCAGGCGCGCGGGGTGGAGCCGCAGGCGGCAATCGCCATCGTCACCAGCGACTTCCACACCCTGCGCGCCGGCTGGATAGCCGAGCGCAGCGGCTACGGCCAGGCCTTCACCGTGGGTGCGCCCACGCCCGTGACGATCCGCGCCAACGCCTGGCTGCGCGAGTACTTTGCGGTGATCAGCGGCTGGGTGCTGGGGGAGTTCTGAGCCGCCTGTGCGATGGGCTGCGGCCTTGCGGATTGGCTCCACAATGTGATTCTTCATAAATCAACAGGAGTGAGACAGTGGCAAGCGAACAGCGTCCTTTCCGGGTTCTGGGCATACAGCAGGTGGCCATAGGCGGCACCGACAAGCAGCGCATGAAGCGCCTGTGGGTGGACATGCTGGGTCTGACCCAGACCGGCACATTCCAGAGCGAGCGCGAGAACGTGGACGAAGACATCCTGGCCATGGGCCAGGGCGCGCACAAGGTCGAGGTGGACATCATGCAGCCGCTGGACATCGACAGGAAGCCCGCCGTCCACACCACGCCGCTGAACCATATCGGCCTGTGGATCGACGACTTGCCGCTGGCCGTGCAGTGGCTGACGGCACAGGGCGTGCGCTTTGCGCCCGGCGGCATCCGCCAGGGCGCGGCCGGCTACGACATCTGCTTTCTTCACCCCAAGAGCAATGACGAGTTTCCGATCGCTGGCGAGGGCGTGCTGATCGAGCTGGTGCAGGCGCCGGCCGAGGTGATCGCCGCCCTGGGCTGAGACGCCTTCAGGCGAAAGGCTGGACGCGCCGCTCGGCATGCTCCAGCAGCCACAGCCTTTTTCGGGCGCGCGTCATGGCCACGTACAGGCGGTTGCGCTCCAGAAAGGCCAGCGCGTGCGGGGCCGAGGCCGGAAAGCGGCCAGGCTCCATGAAGGGCAGGGCGACATGCTCGTATTCCTTGCCCTTGGCTTCCTCGATGGTGCTCAGATGAAAGTCGAAGCCGCGCTCGGCCCGCACGGTTCGTTCGAAGCGCGTGGCCATGGCGGCCACCTGGACCAGCATGTCGGGCACGGCCATGCCCGCCACCGAATCCATGAAAGCCTTCACGCGCTGACGCAAGGCCGCCGTCTGGGCCTGCGACAGGGCCACGCCCGCAAAAAGGCCCCAGACATCGGCCTGCTCCAGCAGGCTGCGTGCGTCTGACTGAAGCGCCAGGGGCAGTTGCAAGAAGCTGCCAAAGGCCTGGAAGTTGCGTTGCCCGCCCTGCAGGCTGGACTGGTTTCCCAGGAATCGCCAGATGATCTGCGGGTTGTGCAGCATCTCGCCCGCCATGCGCTGGGCCAGCGTATGGCGGCTTGACGGATCGGCCATGTCGGCACCATCCACGCTGCCCTTGCCGTAGAAAAGCGCACCTTCCACAAAGGCCGCCAGGATCTCGCTGCCCAGCACGCTGACCTCGGCCTTCCATGACAGCGCCTGCATGCCATGTGCATAGCAAAGGCCCAGCAGCAGGGCAATCTCGCGCTGCAGGTAAAAACGCTTGAAGCCGTAGAAGCTGGCGGACTTGCCGGCGCGGTGGATGGCCCATTCCAGCGCGCAGGCATCTTGCTCATGGCGCAGGATCACGGTCAGCGAGGGATTGCGCGCGCCGGGCGACGGGAGCTCACCCGGCGCCGCCGTTGGCGTGCCGCGTGCCAGACCGGCCTGGATCTGCAGCAGCTGGTCAATGCACTGGCTGTCATCGGTGTGCTGCAGTTGCTGCACGGTGCTGAAGCGCGTGGGCGCCGCAGTCAGGCCAACGTTGAACAGCGCATTGACCGCCTTGGCGATCTGCGGGCCAAAGCGCCGCGACTGGGTCAGCGCCAGCGTGGCCGTGGCCTGGGGCAGGAAGTCATCGAGCTGGTGGAGCTTGTCGCGGAACACGGACCAGGCCTGTGCCTCGATGTGCTGGTTGAAATCGCCTGCGCCCAGGAAGGCGCAGCCGCTGGTTCCGACCAGGGCGCGCAGCAGTTGCAGCGAGGCCGGGTCCAGGTCATGCATCTCATCGAACACCACCAGGTCGTAGCGCGGCAGATCCAGCGCCTGGCCCTGCAGGGCGTCGCTGGCCAGTGCATGGCTGCAGTCGCCTTCGGCGTAGTACAGCGGGTCGCCGCAGTGGTCGATGCGGCGGCGCTCGTACTCGAAGAACAGGCCGGCCATGCGGTAGTCGAGCAAATACTCCTCGCAGAAACTGGCCAGTCCCATGCCTTCCTCGGCCAGGCGCTGGGGCATCAACGACTTCTTGGCGCTGAGGTTGAAGTCCCAGAAGGCGTCCAGATCCAGATCGCCGGGCTGCTCGAACAAAGGGTCGGGCTGCCAGGCCAGCCGCTCGCACAGCGCGGCATGTGCCTCGCGCACACGGGCCTGCAGTGCCACGCGGTCGGCCAGAAAGCGGGCCGCAGGGTCGCGGCGGCGGATCTGCTGGGCCGCCCAGCGCTCCACCGTGGTGATCTGTACCTGGGGCGGCACTTCGCGCACCAGTTGCTTGAGCCGGTGGTGAAAGGCCGCCACGCCGGAGCGCGAATAGGCCAGCACCAGGATGCGCTGGGCCTGGCCGCTGCGGCAGGCCTGAACCACCTTGCAGGCCAGCGTGGTCGTCTTGCCCACGCCTGCCAGCGCCGCCACGATGGCCGAACGTCCCTCATGCGCCAGGATGGCCTGCTGCTCGCGCGACAGCAGCAGCGGTTGGCCGTGATCGGTGGGAAATTCCAGGGAGCGCAGGGACATCGGAGCGAATCGGGGGAAAGTGGTGGAAAGCGGGTGGAAGCACGGGCCGTGGCAATGAAAACCGCCGTGGCGACGACGGCGGGCACCCATTGTGGTCGTTTTGGAGAGGCATCTGGCAGGTATTGGGAATCAAGGCCGGCGCCCGCTTGCACATCTTTTTCGGCCTGCATCGGACAATTGAGCGATGTTGGCCGCCAATGGCTGCGCGCTTGCAGCATGAAGCATGCAGGCAGAAAAACTTCTGCCAAAACGCCGCGAACATCGCTCAAAAATAAGCGAAGTTCGCTCTTTTTGCAGGCCATGAAAATAGAGCAACTATTTTTGCCAAGGAGCCGGCTTTTTCATTCCCAAGGCTTTTTTTGCTCATCAGAATGAAAAAAGCAGACCCACAGAGGAGTTTTTGATGACCGCCTGCAGCACCACCCCAACGACTTCCGCCACCTCCGCACAGCCTGCGGCCGGCAGCCCATTGCAATGGCACGCACGCCCCTCCAAAAGCGACACGCTGCCGTTTGAAGGCGCCTGGAGCGTGCAGGCCATCCAGGAACTGCTGGACAAGCCCTTCATGGACCTGATGTTCCAGGCCCAGAGCGTGCACCGCGAGCACTGGCCTGCGGGCGACATCGAGCTGGCCACGCTGCTGTCGGTCAAGACGGGCGGATGCCCGGAGAACTGTGGCTACTGCCCACAGGCGGCCGAGTTCGATACCGGCGTCAAGGCGGAAAAGCTCATGAGCGTGGACGAAGTCACGCGGGCCGCCCAGGCCGCCAAGGACGCGGGCGCCACGCGCTTTTGCATGGGCGCGGCCTGGCGCGCGCCCAAGGACCGCGACATCGAGAAGATGAACGAGCTGATCGGCGCCGTGAAGGGTCTGGGCATGCAGACCTGCGCCACGCTGGGCATGCTCCAGCCACATCAGGCGCAGTCGCTGCGCGAAGCGGGCCTGGACTACTACAACCACAACCTGGACACCGCGCCCGAGTACTACCAGGACGTGGTCAGCACGCGCCAGTACCAGGATCGCCTGGACACGCTCAAGGCCGTGCGCGGCGCGGGCATCAGCGTGTGCTGCGGCGGCATCATCGGCATGGGCGAGGCGCCTGTGCACCGCGCGGGCCTGATCGCCCAGCTGGCCAATCTCAACCCCCATCCCGAATCCGTGCCCATCAACAGCCTGGTGCGCGTGCCCGGCACGCCGCTGGCGGACAGCGAGCCTGTCGATCCGCTGGACTTCGTGCGCGTGATCGCGGTGGCGCGCATCACCATGCCCACGGCGCGCGTGCGCCTGTCGGCGGGCCGGCAGCAACTGGGCGACGCCGTGCAGGCCCTGTGCTTCATGGCTGGCGCCAATTCCATCTTCTACGGGGACAAGCTGCTGGTCACCGGCAACCCCGATGTGGAAGCCGACACCACGCTGCTGCGCAAGCTGGGCCTGAGCGGCACGCGGACCTCGGTACAGGAGTGAGCTTTTTGAGCTTTTGAGCTCTTTTGAGCCAGCGGCTCAGGACTGCGGCCGGCCGCTGCCTTGCACGGCGGCGGCCGCATCGTCGTCGCCGGCATCGAGCAGCCGGGCCGCACGGTTGCTCAACGCGGAATCCGCACGGAAATAGCCCAGCACCGTATTGACGCTGCTGTGCCCCGTCAGCGCCATGGTGTCGGGCAGGGGCACGTTCTGGCGCCCGGCCTCGGTCACAAAGCCCGAGCGCAGGGAATGCGCCGAAAAATCTCCTTCCACGCCCGCCAGCGCGCAGCGCTGCTTCACGATGTCGCGCACGGCCGCCGGCGACAGGGGCTCGCCCACATGGCCGCCCTTGCGGATGCGCCGGAAGATCGGCCCTTCCTGTATGGCGGCGGCACGCAGCCAATCGGCCAGCGCCTGGGCCGCGCGCCCGGTCACGGGCTTGTGGTTCTCGGGCACATCCCGCCCGGACTGGTTGGTCTTGGAGTGCGCCAGCGTGTAGATGAATTCCTGCGGCCCCACGGCGCGCAGGTGGCGCATGTCGGCCCCGGCCACCTCCGAGCGGCGGCGCCCGCCGCTGGACCAGGCGAACAGCAGCAGGGCGCGGTCACGGCGGCCGCGCAGGCTGTCATCGCAGGTCTGCAGCAATTGCTCCAGCAGGTCGCGCGTCAGCGCATCCTTTTTGGCCGGCTGCTCGCCGCGCCGCGCATAGGCCTTGCGCGTGCGCGACATCAGCTCGCGCACCGCGCCGTCCTGGCAAGGATTGGCCAAACCGTGCACCTGATGGGCCTTGGAAAGCACCGCCATGCGGTGCACCAGCGTGTTGTGCGACAGGGGGCCTTCGCGGGCCTTGTATCCGGCCTCGACCAGGGCGCGGTCCATGTGCGCCGGCATTTCACTGGCCAGGCCCGCGCCGGTCTGCCGCTGGGCGTGGTCGATGATGAACTGCAGCACGCAGGCCACATCCAGCGGCAGCTGCATCTGCCGCTCAAAGCGCAGCGCATGCCAGGCGGCCCAGTAGCGCATCGCACTCTGGTAGCTGTTTCTGGTGTTGGTGGATTCGCCCTCGCGCAGCAACTCGCGCACGGCCTGCTGGGAGGCAGGCTCCAGCCCAGCGGAGGGCAGGGTGCTGCCTTGCTTTGTGTCTTCCAGAGGCTGGTCTTGGGGAATCAGCGAAGAGGGGCCGTTGCGCATCCGTGGATTGTCGCTCGGCGCAACATGGCTGCCCGCCGCGGAGCCTGCGGCCATGCAGGCCATGCAGGCCATGCAGGCCATGCAGGCCATGCAAAGTTCAGTTTCCAAGCTTTCCAGAGGCTGCAGCGGCTTTTTGCCTGGGCAAAGCCGTGTAATGTGCGTATCCATACTGTATGAAAATTTCATATGTAATATTTAATACATGGCACATATGATGTATTACGCAATATTAAAATAAGTCACGATAACAATCACTTATCGTTGGTAATCTGGAAAATAGTTCACGATATGCAGAAAACATCCACCCGCGGCGTGCAGGAAGCCGATGTCTGGGCCGCGGCAGACGCCTTGATCGCCCAGGGCTTGCGGCCGACCATCGAGCGCGTGCGCCAGCAAATCGGCCGAGGCTCGCCAAATACCGTCAGCCCGATGCTGGAGACCTGGTTTGCCACCCTGGGCCAGCGCCTGGGCGTGGCGGCAGGGCAGGGCGAGCGGCTGCCCTCGTCGGTGCCCGATCCCGTTCAGCGCCTGGCGCAGCAACTGTGGGACGCTGCCCAGGAAGCCGCCATGGAGGCCGCCCGCGCCGCGCTGCAATCGCGCGAGGAAGCGGCGCAGGCCACGCAGGCCGAGCTGCAGGAGCAGCAAGAGCAAATGGCGCGGCGCGAGGCGTCCATGCAGGCGCAGAAAGAGGCCATGGACCAGGCCCTGCAAGTGGCCCAGGCGCAGTCACAGGACTTGTCGCGCCGGCTGGACGAAATGCAGCAGCAGCTGCAGGACCGCGACGAGCGTCTGGAGGAAATGCGCGATGCGCTGGCCGAAGCGGCCCGCCAGCGCGAGGCGCTGCAGCAAAAGCATGGCGAGGAAATGCAGTCTGCTGCGCTGGAACGCCAGCGCATGGCCGAGCAATACGCAGGCAATGAGCGCCACATGCTCAACGAAGTGGACCGTGCACGCCAGGAACTGGCGGCTGCGCGCAAGACAGCCACCGAGCAGGAGCGCAAGGCAACGACTCGCCTTGCAGAGCTGCAAGGCCGCTATGAAAAGAGTGAGGAGGAGCAGTTGAGCCTGCACTCCCAGCTGCAGACCGCCCAGAATGCGGCCGCCCTGGCGCAGGAGCGTGCGGCGGACCTGCGCAGCCTGCTGGAGGCGCAGCAGCGATTGGCCGCTGGCGGTGCCTTGCCGGATGCCGGCACGGGGCTTTCGCTGGGCCGGCGCGGCAGCCTGTCCGCGGCGCGCCGCTCCATGACGCGCCTCAAGGACAGAAGAGGCTAGGGCGTATCGCCCAGGCCAAGGTCAGGCCTTGGCGCGCGATTTGCCTTGGGGCGGCCGATGTCTGCGCATGGCCTGCGTGATGCTGTCTACCGTTCCACGCACATGCGCGCGCACTTCGCGCTCCAGCCGATCAGGGTCACCGGCCTGCAGGCTGGCCACCAGTTGCTGGTGGTGCTCCTGCAACTTCGGCGAGGGCTCGTTGTTTTCCAGCCAGATCCGCATCAGCGGCTCGACCACCGAATGCAGGGCCGAGATCTGCTCGCACAGGCGCGGGGCTGCGCTGATGCGGCAAAAGCGCTCGTGAAAGCGCCGGTGCACCGTGATCCATTCCGACTGGTCACTCTCGCAACGCTTCATTTTCAAAAGCAGGTCCTGCAGGTCGTCCACATCCGCCTGGGTGCAGCGCCTGGCGGCCATGGCTGCGGCCAGGCCTTCGAGCACGGCACGCATCTCGAAAACCTCGATGACCTCGCTCTCGGAAAGCTCCCGCACGATCGCGCCCCGGTTCGGCGGCATGACCAACAGGCCTTCCGCAGTCAGCCGGCGCAAGGCCTCGCGGACCGGCATGCGGCTCATGCCGATGGAGTTGGCAATGTCATCGGCCACCAGCCTGTCGCCCGGCTTCAGCAGCCCCATGCGGATGCCATGAGAGAGGTGTTGGTAGGCCTCTTCGTGGGCACTGGTCTGTGCCGCATCGGGCGAGGGGGTGGCAAGTGGCGGCATGGTGATGGTTCTGGGGTGGGCGGAGCCCGGTCGTCATTCTAGGTTTGGCTGTCAGGGTCCAGGGCGCACTCTGATGGTGCATTGTGTACGGCCAATCCAGGCATGGTGATTGCTTGGGTATCTTTGGAAAAATTGGATACAAAGATATCAGGATACGGTAATCTCGAGGCTGCCATCGCGCCCTGCGTCGATGGCGGTCCGCTGCAAGCAGCGTTGGCAGCCCCCCGGCCCCCCAATTCATTGCCCGAAATCCAAGTCCCAGCAACACAAGGAAGAAGAACCGTTATGCGTAATTTCCAGAATCCTGGCCGTTCCGTCGTCATGTCCACGCACGGCATGGCGGCAACCTCGCACCCGGCCGCCACCCAGGCCGCTGTTCGCGTCCTGGAGGCCGGCGGCACCGCCATGGATGCCGCCGTCGCGGCCTGTGCGGTCCAGTGCGTGGTGGAGCCTGGCTCCACCGGCATTGGAGGAGACTGCTTTGCGCTGTACAGCGAGAAGGGCTCCGACCGGATCACGGCCTACAACGGCGCCGGCTGGGCGCCCCAGGCCACCTCCCTGAAGGCCGTTCTTGCCTCGGGCGAGGAAAAGCAATTGCGCCGCCAGTCGCCCTACGTGGTCACGGTGCCTGGCGCCGTGGACGCCTGGGTCGCCTTGACGGAGCGGTTCGGCCGGCTGCCCATGGGCCGCCTTCTGGAAGATGCCATCCGCTTCGCCGAGCAAGGCTATGCCGTGGCGCCGCGCGCCGGCACCGACTGGGCCATGCACACGCAACTGCTGGCCGCCACCACTGCGCGCGACATCATGCTGGTCGATGGCCAGGCACCGGCCATCGGATCGGTTCACCGCCAGCCGCAGTTGGGCGCCACCTTGCGCAAAATCGCCGAGCAGGGCCGCGCCGGCTTCTACGAGGGAGAGGTCGCGCAGGACATCGTCTCCTATCTGCGCAGCCTCGGTGGCGTGCACACGCTTGAGGACTTCTCCACCTATCGTGGCGAGTTCGTGCAGCCGGTCAAGAGCAGGTTCCGAGACCATGTGGTGCACGAGTGCCCGCCTCCGGGCCAAGGCATCATTGCCCTGCTGCTGCTGAACATTCTGCAGGGCCTGGAGCCGGGCACGGACCCGCTCTCGCCCGAGCGGCTGAAGGCCGAGATCGATGCCACGCGCATGGCCTACCGGGTGCGGGATGCGCTGCTGGCCGATCCGCGCTTTGCCGATGTGGACGTCGACTATCTGCTGTCGCAGGAGCTGGCCGCCCAGCTGCGCAACGGCGAGTTCCCGGAGCATTTCAAGACCCCGGCGACCAATGCGGCAGCGGAGCACAAGGACACGGTCTACATCTCGGTGGTGGACAAGGATCGCAACTGCGCCAGCTTCATCAACTCGATCTTCCACCCCTTCGGCTCCGGCCTGATGGCGCCCAAATCAGGCGTGCTGCTGCACAACCGGGGCCAGAGCTTTGAACTGGCTGAGAGCCACCCCAATTGCATCGGGCCCGGCAAACGGCCCCTGCACACCATCATCCCCGGCATGACCACGAAGGATGGCCGCGTGGAGCTGGTGTTCGGCGTGATGGGCGGCCACTACCAGGCCATGGGCCATGCGCACTTTCTGTCCAAGGTGATCGACTACGGCTGCGATATCCAGGCTGCCAGCGATCTGCCCCGGCTGTTCCCCATTCCCGGCACCGACAAGGTCGAGGTTGAAAGCACCTTGCCGCAGCATGTCGCGCAGGCGTTGGAGCAGCAGGGCTACCAGTTGGTGGCGCCCGGCTATCCTGCCATCGGCGGCGCCCAGGCCATCCGGGTGGATTGGGACAACGGTGTGCTGCACGGCGCATCCGACCACCGCAAGGACGGCTGCGCCATGGGCGCCAACCGCTCCTGACGGACGGCAGCCTGCGCGCTGGCTCCAGGCTTCGTGACAGCGAAGGGGCCGGCGCGGCTTTCAGTGCGGATTTCAGCGCAGATTTCAGTCGGCCTGGTTCGCCTGGAGGATGCCTGGAAGCGTGCGCAGGATGTGGGCGCGCATCAGGGCCTCCACCTTTGCGCCATCCCTGGCCTTCAATGCGCCTATGAGTTCTTCGTGCCTGTCGTGCACGTAGTCCGTCGATGGCTTGCCCTCCAGCCACACCCGCATCAGGGGCTCGGAGACTGAGTGCAGGGACGCGATCTGCCGCATCAGCTGGGGAGCGTCGGCAATGGTGCACAGGCGCTCGTGGAACTGGCGGTGCGCCGTGATCCATTCCGATGCATTCAGGCCGCTGCGGTGCATGCGCTGCAGCAACTGCTCCAGATCGTGGATGTCATTGGTGGTCACGTTCTCGGCCGCCAGGGTGGCTGCCAGGCCCTCCAGCACCGAACGCATGGCGAACACCTCGCGCACCTCTTTTTCGGTCAGCACCCGGACCACCGAGCCACGGTTGGGGCGGTTGACGATCAGCCCTTCCGTGGCAAGGCGGTTCAGCGCCTCGCGCACGGGCATGCGGCTGGTGCCAATTTCGGCCGCGATGTCATCCGGTGCCAGCCGCATGCCCGGGCGCAGTTCGCCCGTGCGTATGCCGCGCTTGATGTGTTGGTAGGCCTCTTCCTGTGCCGTGGCATGGACAGTGTCAAACGAGGCGCGTCGGTCGGTCAGCATGGTTTATCCGGTGTCTTTCGCCCAGGGCAGGGGCCCGCCGATTCTACGGGGACCTGCCTGCGCCTCCCGGGACCCCGTTTGTGCCGGTTTTCACGCAGCCATGCCTGTGCAGGTGATGGCAAGAGGCGGTTTTCCCTAGAGCTGGTTCGATTATTGCTTGCTAGTCTTCTGCATGATTGGATACAAATATCTAAATATCTATGCATTTTCCCCATGGCAGCCGGAACCTGTTCCTTCGCCATGCCTGCTCTCCAACCTGATGAAGACCATGCCCCTCCAAACGCTCCGCACTCCCCTGGCCACGGCCCTGCTGTCCGCCCTGGCCCTTGTTGCATCCGCTCAAGCCTCTGCCCAGGGGGCCGGCGCCTGGCCCAGCAAGCCCATTCGCATCGTCGTCCCCTTTCAGGCCGGGTCCGCCACGGATCTTTTGAGCCGGCAAGTGGGGGCCGGGCTGAGCACTTCATTGGGGCAGCCCGTGCTGGTGGAAAACAAGCCGGGTGCCGCCGCCATGATCGGCAGCGACACCGCGGCCCGGGCCCCGGGCGACGGCTACACCCTGCTGATGAGCGGGCCGGCCTCCATGGTCACCAACCGTTTTCTCTACAAGAAGCTGAGCTACAACCCGGACGCCTTCGAGAAGGTGGCCATCGTGGCGGTCACGCCCAATGTGCTGCTGGCGAACCCGTCCCTGCCGTTCAGTACGCTGGCTGAGATGGTGGCCTATGCCAAGGCAAACCCCGGCAAGCTGACCTATGCCTCATTCGGGGCCGGCACGACCTCGCACATGGCTGGCGAGTTCCTGCGCCAGGCCGCCGGCATCGACATAGTGCATGTGCCCTACAAGGGTGCGGCCGAGGCCATCCCGGCCTTGATATCGGGCCAGGTCTCCCTGTACTTCGACACCATCATGACCGCCTTGCCCCAGGTGAAGGCCGGCAAGCTGCGCGCCCTGGGCGTATCGACCGCAAGCCGCGCCGCCATGGCCCCGGACATCCCGACGATTGCCGAACAAGGCTATCCGGGCTTTGACATCGCCCCGTGGTACGGCATCGTGGCCAGCCACGGCACGCCGCCGGCCGTGGTCTCCCGGCTCAACACCGAGATCAACAAGCTGCTGAACACCCCTGAGTTCCGCGAGCGCCTGGTGGCCACCGGCGCCGAAGCCCGTGGCGGCAGCGTTGCCGACTTCGAGGCCTTCGTCAAAACCGAGGTCCCCCGCACGGAGAAGCTGGTGCGGCAGGCCGCAATCGCGCTGCAGTAACCGGACCGGCGCCGCCGGGGCAGGGCGGTGGGGCACGGCGGTGGGTTGCCTGCCGTGCGGTGCCGATTTCACCTATGCAGGGCGATGCTTCTGGACCGGGATGATTCGCTGTCCAGCCGAAAGCCTGCCACCACGTCCGCCAGTTGCGCGGCCTGCTGCTGCAGCGACTGCGCCGCGGCCGTGGCCTCTTCGACCAGGGCCGCGTTCTGCTGGGTGGACTGGTCCATCTGGCTGACGGCGGTCCCGATTTCGGCAATGCCCGTGCTCTGTTCCTGGCTGGCATTGCTGATCTCGGTGACGATGGCGGTCACGCGCTGCACGCTTTCCACCACCTTGCCCATGGTGGCGCCCGCGTCCTGCACCAGGCGGCTGCCGGCATCGACCTGGCCCACGGAGTCGTCGATCAGCGCCTTGATTTCCTTGGCGGCCGTGGCGCTGCGCTGGGCCAGCGTGCGCACCTCGGAGGCCACCACGGCAAAGCCCCGGCCCTGCTCACCGGCACGGGCCGCTTCCACGGCGGCGTTCAGCGCCAGGATGTTGGTCTGGAAGGCAATGGAGTCGATCACGCCGATGATGTCGGCAATGCGGTGCGAGGACTGCTCGATGCCGCCCATGGTGCGAACCACCTGGTCCACCACGGTGCCGCCATGCGTGGCGATGTCCGAGGCGCTGCTGGCCAGCTGGCGCGCCTGGCGCGCATTCTCGGCGTTGTGCTGCACGGTGGCAGTGAGCTGCTCCATGGCGGCAGCCGTTTCCTCCAGCGAACTGGCCTGCTGCTCGGTGCGTGCCGACAGATCCTGGTTGCCGCTGGCGATTTCGGTGGAAGCATGGCGCACGGTCTCGGACGATTCCCGGATGCGCACCAGCACCGAGGCGATCTTGTCGGTGAAGTGGTTGAACGCGCGTGCGATCTGCGTCAGTTCGTCGTTGCCTTGCACCGACAGGCGGCGCGTGAGATCGCCGTCACCCGAGGCGATGTCTTCCAGCGCATCGCGCACCACGGCCAGCCGGCGCGTGACGCGGGCGATGACGGCGCCCAGCAGCGCAATCGCCAGGATCAGCGAAATGGCAACGATGGCGCCCGACACCTTGAGCAGCGAACCCAGCGCGGACAGCGCCTCGTCGCGCTGCACGGCCACCACCAGTTGCCAGTTCGTGCCGGGCACGCCCTGGCCGTAGAGCAGGAAGTCCTTGCCGCCGACGGCCGTGCGCATGCCGGAGTCCGCCTTGGGCAGGGCCTGGATTGCGTCGGCACGCAACTGGGGCGAGAGCGCGGAGACGGGCTTGAGCGTGAGTGCCGGATCGGGGTGGGTGACGATGGCGCCCGCCTCATCCACCAAGAAGGCAAAGCTGCCCGGCGTGGGCCGGATGGCGCCCACGGTGCGCACCACGGTGGTGAGCAGCACGTCGGTGCCGACCACGGCGACGGGATTGCCGGCAGGGCCCACGGGCTCGGCAAAGGTCACGCCCACTTCGGGCGGAGAGACAAACAGATAGGGCGCCGTCACGATGGGGCGGCCTTCCTTGAGCGCCTGCCTGAACCAGGGGCGGGCCGTCACGTCGTAGTCGGCAGCCATCTCGTTGAGGAAGAACATGCGCTTGTCGGTGTAGCCGAAGTAGGCATCCGAGAAGCCGCCGCCGTCGCGCAGAGCCTGGACCACGGCACGCGGCTCCGGCGTATCGACCGCCTGCGCCAGGGTATGGGTCAGCAGGCGCTTGGTCGCCACCCATTCGCCCAGTACCTGGGCCTGGGCGTTCACGAGCTGGCGGCTCTGGTCGTCGAGGGTGGACAGCACATGGCGCTGCACCGTGAGGAAGTTGGCAATGGCCAGGGCCAGCATGGCCACGGTGACGATGGCCACGCTGAGCGCGATGAGTCGCGCACGCAGGGACTGGAACATAGAAGAATTACTTATTGCAAGAAGATGCTACATACGTTAGCAAATTTTCTTGACAATACGCATTCTTGCAGACGGTGCCCCCTGGCCGCCGAAGCCTATGCGGGAAATTCGCGCCCCTTCAGCGCTTCAGCACTGTCAGCGTTCCCCCGCCAGCAGCCTGCCCAGCGCCTCGTAGGCGGGCAGCGAGGTCGGGTCATTGGCCGCATTGCCAGCCACCGGGTGGGAGGCGAAGCGCGCAATCACCATCTGTGCCTTGGGATCGATGTAGACGGTCTGGCCATGCACGCCGCGTGCGGCGAAGGCGCCATGGGCGTTGTGCGTGACCCACCACATGTTGCGGTAGGTCCAGCCCGGCAGCAGCTTGTAGCCGGCCTTGGCAAAGGCCGCCGCATCGCCGCCCCGGCGGATATCGTCCACGGCCGCTGCGGGAATGATCTGCTGGCCGTTGAACTGGCCCCGGTTGCGCAGCATCTCGCCAAAGCGCGCCAGGTCTCGCAGGCCCAGGTTCAGACCGCCGCCTGCAAAGGGCGTGCCCGTGGAGTCCACCGACATGTAGGCATCCTGCTCGGCGCCCAGGCGGCTCCAGATGCGCTCGGACAGCAGATCGGCCACCGATTGGCCGCTCACGCGCGCCAGCACCCAGCCCAGCGCATCGGTGTTGGCCGTGCGGTAGCCGAAGGCCTTGCCGTGCACGCCTTCGGGCTTCACGGTCTGCAGGAATTCGTAGTAGCTGCGCGGCCCGGTGTAGTCCTTGGCCTTGGGCAGCGGGTTGCCGGCCGCTGCATGCGCCCAGACCTCGGCCTGCGGGTCCGCATAGTCTTCGCTGAAGCGTATGCCCGTGGTCATGTCCATGAGTTGGCGCACCGTGGCGTTGCCGAAGGCCGAGGCCGCCAGCTCGGGCACGTACTCCGACACGCGGCGCGAGGGGTCGAGCTGCCCCTCGGCAGCCAGCATGGCCGCCAGCGTCCCGACGAAGGACTTGGTCACCGACATGGCGCCGTGCTGGCCTTCGGGCTTGAGCACGCCGAAGTAGCGCTCATAGATCACGCGGCCTTTGTGCAGCACCACGATGCCGTCGGTGTAGTTGGCCTTGAGCGAATCGCGCCAGGTCATGGACTGGCTGGCCCCCAATGGCGTGAAGCGCAGCTCGTCGATGTCTTCGCGCAACGCCTGGGCCAGCGGCGCTGCAGGCGCCAGGCCGCGCGACACATTCACCGTGGGCATGAGCTGGCGAAAGTGCGAGACGCTCCAGCGCATGGCGGGAAACTGGAAATAGGAGCCGTCGTCGAAGCGCAGCATGCGGTCCGGCGGTGGCGGCGAGCCCACCATCCAGCCCAGCTTTGCGGGGTCGCTGGCATCGGCATCGGGATAGGAGGGGGTCTTGGCTGCGGTGACCCCTGCCGTGGCTGTGGCGAACACAAGGCTGCCAGCCAGGGCACCGGCGAAATGTTTGAGCTGCATGGCGGCAACCATACTACGGTTGCCGCGGCGCCAAGATCCGCTGCCAAAGGATGGAAGCCGGCTTCCATCCCAGGCCCTGCGCCCAGTTGGCGCAAGCACGACAAATGGCTTTCTCGTTGGACTAAGCTTCAAATAGTTTTTGAAAATCAAAGCCTGGCGAATGCCCATGAAAAGCCTGCAAGACCTGGATATCTTCGTGCGCACCGCAGACAGCGGCAGCCTCTCGGCCACTGCGCGTGCCCTGGACCTGACCCCGGCTGCGGCCAGCGCAGCGCTCAAGCGGCTGGAGGCAGAGCTGGGCGTGACCCTGTTCGTGCGCTCCACGCGCAGCCTGCGGCTCACGCAGGAGGGCGAGCTGTTTCTGGAGCACTGCCGCCCCGCGCTGGCCGGCCTGCGCCAGGTGCGCGACCAGCTGGCTGGCGGCCAGGCCGCTTTGCGCGGCACGCTGCAACTGGCCGCCCCCTCCGACCTGGGCCGCAACGTGCTCATGCCCTGGCTGGACGAGTTCCAGAGCCAGCATGCAGGCGTGGATCTGCGCCTGCACCTGTCCGACCGCGCTGCCAATGTCTACAGCGAGCCTGTGGACGCGGCTTTTCGCTATGGCAGGCCGCAGGATTCCAGCCTGGTGGCCTTGCCGCTGTCGGACACGCACCGCCGCGTGCTCTGCGCCGCGCCTTCCTATCTGCAGGAACGCGGCGCACCCGCCACCCCCCACGACCTGGCCGGCCATGACTGCCTATGCTTCATGCTGGGCGAGGAAGTGCACGACCGCTGGAGCTTCTGGCCGGCAGGGCAGGGGGCTGCCGTACCTGAGCCCGTCCATGTCCGGGTGCGCGGCCGCAATGTGGCCAATGACGGAGATGCCGTGCGACGCTGGGCCGTGGCCGGGCGGGGGATTGCCTACAAATCGTATTTCGACGTGGCCGAGGACCTGGCCCGGGGCCGCCTTCTTGCGCTGTGCACCGACTGGACGACCGAGTGCGTGCCGCTGTTCCTGGTCGCCCCCAGTCGCAGGCAGTTCACGCCGCTGGTGCGTGCGTTGCGGGATTTTGTGGCGGTGAGGCTGGCCGAGCTGGAGGCGGCACAGCCCTGAGACATCACGAAGCCTGCGTTCCCAGCTCCACAGGCCCGTGCACATGGTGCTCCGCACAAACCTGCCGCGAGAGCACATGAGCCTCCACCACCTCGGCCGCATTCCCGGCTGTCAGCCGCCCGTACCAGACACCATCCGGATAGACGATGGCCAGCGGACCATGGTTGCAGGGGTACTGGCAGCTGGTCTGCAGCAGGCGCAGCCTGGCACGCAGTTCGCTGCTGGCCTGCACGGCCTCGCCCAGGCTTTGCCAGACGGCCACGGCGCCCAGGGCGGTGCAGCGCGGTCCCGTGCAGACCAGGGCGTGGTGCTGGTGGTCCGGCACCTGGGACCAGGCCTGGGGATCGTGCTGCCATTGGTCGCCAGCGGCTTCGGCCACGTCCGGGTTCTGCAGGGCCTGCCTGATCTGCGGCAGCAGCAGCGCGGGCATGGCGGCAGCGCCCAGCAGATGGTCGGCAAACCGCACCTGCACGCCCTGGTCCGGCAACTGCGAGCGCCAGCGCATGGCCAGCTTGTGCAGCCAGCGCAGCAGGGCAGGCTCGTCGGGCGAGAAAAGGGGCAGCACGACGATGGAGCGCGCCGGCAGGCATTGCTGCAGCGCCTCGGGCAGCGAGGGTGCGGCCTTGTCCACGAAGGATGTGACGACCTTGCAGGCCGGCTCCAGCGTCTGGCGCAAGGCATCGGCCAGTTCGATCAGGCTTTGACGCGAGGCTGCGCCCGTGCCGCCGCGGCCCAGCACGATCACGGCGTCGGGCCCGGGCGGAATGGATGTTTCAGAGGAGTTCATCGGGAATGAAGCTGATGCGCAGCCGGCCGGTGGCGGCATGGATGTCCACCTCGGCAGCCACGCCGTAGACCTGGCCGATGGTGGTAGGGGTCAGCACCTGCGCCGGTGTGCCATGGGCAACGATGCGGCCTTGTTCCATGAGATAGAGACGGTCGCAGTAGTGGGCGGCGATGTTGAGGTCGTGCAGGGCGACGATGCTGCTGATCTGCAGGCGCCGGACCAGTGACATCAACTCCAGCTGATGGCGTATGTCCAGGTGGTTGGTGGGCTCGTCCAGCAGCATCAGCCGAGGCTGCTGGGCCAGCGCGCGGGCCACGAGAACGCGCTGCTTCTCGCCGCCGGACAGGCTGGAGAAACGCCGCTCCTCCAGCGCCAGGGCGTTCACCTGGGCCAGCGCCTGGCGCATGCAGGCGAGGTCTTCGGCGCTGTCGCCAGCCCAGGGGGACTGGTGGGGGATGCGGCCCATCATCACCGCCTCGCGCACGGTGAAGTCAAAGCTCTGCGGCGCCTCCTGCGCCAGGACCGAGACCTGGGCCGCGAACTCGCGCGCCGTCATGTCCCGGATGTCGCGCTGGTCCAGCAGCACGCAGCCTGCGTCGGGCCGCAGCACGCGGTAGAGCATGCGCAGCAGGGTGGATTTGCCGCTGCCGTTGGGGCCGATGAGCCCCACGCATTCGCCGCTGTGCAGGGCGAGGCTGGCCTGGTCCACGATGCGCCGGGCGTCGGCACGCCGGGCATCGGCGCTCCAGCACAGGTCCTGGGCTTGCAGCTTCATGGGCCGCGCCCTCCCTGCACCGGCTGGCGCACCAGCATCCAGACGAAGAAGGGTCCGCCGATCAACGAGGTGATCACGCCCACGGGCAGTTCCATGGGCGCAAAGGCTGTGCGCGCGACAAGATCCACCAGCACCAGCAGCAGGGCGCCGGCCAGGGCGGCCACGGGCAGCACGCGCCGGTGGTCCGTGCCCACCAGCATGCGCGCGGCGTGCGGCACGATCAGCCCCACAAAGCCGATGGCGCCGCTGACCGCCACCATGGTGCCCGTCAGCAACGACACTGCCAGGAACAGTGCGCGCCGCAGCCGTGCCGTGTCCACGCCCAGCGTGGCGGCGGCCTCGTCACCGGCCAGAAGGGCGTTGAGCGGGCGCGTCTGCAGCCCCAGCCAGAGCATTCCCGCAGCCAGCACGGCGGCGGGAATGCCCAGTTCCTCCCACTGCGTGCCGGCCAGGCTGCCCAGCGTCCAGGTCAGCAGGGCATTGGCTAGGTCACGCTGGCCCGATGAAAGGGTGATCAGGCTGGTCACGCCCGCCAGCACATAGCCGATGGCCACGCCGCCCAGGATCAGCCGCGTGGCATGGATGCGGCCCTGGGAGCGCGCCAGCAGGTAGACGGCGACGGTGGCCGCCAGCGCCCCCACAAAGGCCCCGGCCGTGAGGGCGTACATGCCGGCCGAGGCCAGCGCACCGAAGGCCAGCACGGCCACGGCACCCACCGACGCACCAGAGGACACGCCCAGCAGATAGGGATCGGCCAGCGGATTGCGCACCATGGCCTGCATGATGGTGCCCACCACGGCAAGCCCCGCGCCCACCAGGGCCGCCAGCAGCACGCGCGGCATGCGGATCAGCCAGACGATCTGCTGGTGCTGCGGCGTGATGCCCTCCAGCGGCGGCGGCTGCATGCCCAGCACCTGCAGCAGCCGGCTCCAGGCAATGCGCCAGACCGTGCCGGCCGGCATGTCCACGGGCCCCCAGGTGATGGCCAGCGTCATCACCAGCAACAGGGCCGCGAACAGCAGCAGGCACCAGAGGCGGGCGGCGCCCGGGCGCCTGGGCCAGCGGGAGTCAGTTGGCCGCATGGCTGGGCGCCGGCATGCGGTCGGGGTGCAGGGCCTGCGCCAGGGCGCGGGTCCGCGCAATATTGCGCGGGCCGGGCGTGGCCTCGGCATAGGTCATCACGAAAAACCGCTTTTCGCGGATGGCATCGACGCCGGCCAGCTCGGGCTTGGCCAGCAGGAAGTCGATCTTGCCCTGGGCATGGGGCTGGCCGTAGTCGATGATGACGATCCACTGCGGGTTGCGTTGCACCACGTCCTCCCAGTTGCCTGCAGGCCAGTTGCTGGGAATGTCGTCGAAGATGTTGCGCCCGCCCGCTTCCTCGATCATGGCCTGCGGCATGCCGTAGCGGCCCACGGTCACGGGGATGTCCTGGCCGCTGTCGTAGACGAAGACCGAAGGCCGCTGCCGCACGCCCTGCATGCGCTCGCGCAGGTCCTTGAGTTCGCGCTCCAGCCCCTGCGCCAGTTGCTCGGCATGGGCGTCGATGCGGAAGATGCGGCCCAGGTTGCGCAGGTCGGTCAGGCCGTCTTCCAGCGCCACCTGGCTGCGCGGCCCCACGCGGATGCACGATTCGGACAACACATACGAGGCAATGCCGTGGCGTTGCAGCACCTCGGGCGTGACCTGGCCCTGGCGAAAACCGTAGCTCCAGCCTCCGAAGACGAAGTCGGCCGAGGCGCCCAGGATGGCCTCCAGGTTCATCTCGCGCTCGGCCAGCCGGGGCACGCGGGCCAGCTGGGCCTGGAAGGCCGGGTCGATCTGCTTGGCCTGCGTGATGCCGCTGTAGCCCACCAGCCGGTCGCCCAGGCCCAGAAAGAGGAACATCTCGGTGATGTTCACGTCATGGGTCACGGCGCGCAGCGGTGCGCTGGCGTAGGTCACGGGGCTGCCGCAGACATTGACGGTCACGGCCGCCTGCGGTGCGGCAGCCGGTGCCGGCAGTTCACTGGTGGTGCCGGAATCGCTGCGCGAGCAGCCGGCCAGCAGCAGGGTGGCCGCCAGGGCGCCAGCGCACAGGCCGTGGAGACCGTGGAGGCTTTTGGAGCGCGCCATGGCCATCAGAACCGGATATGGGCCGCGATCTCGAAGCGGCGGCCTTGCCCGACCAGGAACTGGCTGCCGTAGCTCGATCCCACATAGACCCTGTCGGCCAGGTTGCGGCCGATCAGGCTCAGGGTGGTGCGCGGGTCCATCTGCCAGCTCAGCGCGGCGTCGGCCACGGTGTAGGCGGGCAGGTTCACGGTATTGGCGTTGTTGCCAAAGCGGTCACCCACGTAGCGCAGGCCCAGCGAGGCCTGCCAGGCGCCCACGCGGTAGTGGCCCCAGAGGTTGGCCGTGGTCTTGGCCACGTTCTGCGGACGGTTGCCTGCGCGGTTGCCGCCAGCCTCGATGAGCTTGTCGAACTGGGCATCCACGTACGACAGATTGCCCTCCACGCGCAGGGCAGGCGTGGCCTGGAAGGCGGCAGTGGCTTGCGCCCCGCGCGAGGACTGGCTGCCGCCCTGGATGGAGATGGCCGGCCGGTCCGGGTCGCGCGTGATGATGTCGTCCTTCTTGATGTCGAACACGGCCAGCGTCCATTCGCCGCGCCCGCCGGCCACCTGCTGCTTGATGCCAATCTCGGCCTGGCGGCCCTTGCTCAGCTTGTAAGCCGTGTTGGCCAGGTTCAGCGACACCAGGCTGTTGACGGGATCGTGTCCCGAGCTGATCTGCCCATAGACATGGGTGTTGCGGGCCAGCTCATAGGTCAGGCCCAGGCGCCAGGAGGTGGCGGCCAGCGTCTTGTCGAAGTCCGTGCCGCCCACCAGCGAGTGGCTGGCAAAGTCGTAGACATCGCGGCGCAGGCCGGCCATGGCCAGCCAGCGGTTGCTGATGCGCCAGGCATCTTCCAGGTACAGGGCATGCTGGGTCACGCCGGTTTCTGTCTTGGCGGCGGTGAGATCGGGGCTGGCCCAGCTGCCATGCACAGGGTCCCAGGCCGAGACCGTGGACGAGCCGCCATAGGGCGAGTTGTTGGACAGCCGCAGGTTGATGCGCGCGGCCTCCCAGCCCATGGCGATCTTGTGCGAGCCCCGGTCCACGTTCAGGCCCAGGCGGTTGCCGGTCTGCTCCAGGTCGTGCAGGATTTCCAGGTAGTCGGAGCGGCCCACGGTCCAGGTGGCGGGGTTGAGCGCGTAGGCCTCGATGTTGCGCCAGTGGCGGTCGGACTTCACGTGGTACAGCTCGTTGCGCACCGTCAGCCAGTCATTGGCCTTCCATTGCACCTTGGCGCGCAGGCGCTCGTCGGCATAGCGCAGCACACTGTCTTCGGCGTTGTAATTGCGGTCGCGCAGCGACTCCACCACCTTGCCGTCCAGGCCCGGCGTGCCCCAGTAGCGGCTGGGCTTTTGCACGCTGCGGTCGGCAATCAGGTCGATCTGCAGGTCGCTCGTGGGCTCCAAGCGCAGCGTGCTCATGAACTTGCCGTTGCGCGACTGGTCCAGATCGCGCTCGCCTGCGCTGCGCGCGGTGTAGCTGTCGATGCGGTAGCTGGCATAGGCGCCCAGGGCGCCGGTCACGCCCAGGCCCAGGCGCAGCGTGTCGTCCGTGCCCGCGCCCACCAGCACCTCGGCCGAGCTGGTGCGGCTGGGCTGCTTGCGGATGGCGTTGACGGTGGCGCCCATGGTGCCGCTGCCATACATCAGCGAGGCCGGTCCACGCAGCACGTCGATGCGCTCGTAGCCCCAGCTGTCACCAGGATAGGCCGTGGTGCCGGCGGCCACGCCCAGCACCATGCCGTCTTCGGCCACGCCCACGGAATTGACCCCCGCAAAGCCGCGGCTGCTGAAGGCCAGGCCGCCGTTGCCCGGCGTGCTGCTGGCCGTCAGGCCCACGGTACGCGTGACGGCGTCCACCAGGGCGTAGTCGCCACGCTCCTGCATCTGCTCGGCAGAAACACCATCCACGCTGGCCGGCACTTCCTGGTTGGAGACGCCGGTATGGCTGGCAGAGCGCGCAGGCTGGGCCAGTTGCTGGCCGATGCGTTCGGCCTGGCCGGTGACCTGGACCTCGGGCAGGGCGGTTGATGGGGGCGTTGGCGTGGGCGTGGGCGTTTGGGTTTGAGCCTGCGCCGGCAGGCAGATGAAGGCGCAGGCCAGGGCCAGCGGGCTCAGCCGCACGGAAAGGGACTGGGCAGCGCGAGCGCTGGAAACCCTGGAAAAGGAAGAATGCATTTCGAACATCGGTCTTCGACCGTCTGATGCGAAAGCAAGGCACTGCCACCTCTCCAGCCAGCGTGGGAGGAAAGGGCGCAGGACGTTGCCATCCGCACCCCGCAGACAGTCAAGAAAACGCCTGCACAGCAGGCGCGAAACGCAGCAGGCCGGTCTCCGGGCTCACAAGCGGCGCAAGGACATGCCTTGCGCCCAGCGCCCCGTCTTCCCAATCCACCCGCGAAAAGCTGCATGTTGCAGACCACGCCATGAACCAGTGACAGCCTGTCATCGCCCCTCCGCAGGGTTGCGGAGACTGGCGGGACAGGCATGGAGCGCCTTGACTTGTTTACCGTTGCGGGGGCAGCCAAGGCCTGTGCCGGCAGCGCAAAAAGCATTTGCTGGCAGTCACCTTGTTCCCGTTTCATCCCCATGGCTGGCATGCGGACACCTGTTGCACGGATGCCTTTGCAGGCGCGGCATTATAGCCAGCGGTCTGTTTGCAGAGCCTTTGGCGCCGAGGGCGCGTCGTGCAAAAGCAGCTCCAGACCCAGCCACTCGCCACGGTGAACGCGGCTGATGGCATGCCGCAGGTGCACGCGGTAAAAGCCCGCAGCACCGCGCACCGGGCGCGGCCCCGTGGCGATGATGGCCGCATCCCCCAGGCCCAGCGGCAGCACCATGGGGCGCGATTGCATGCGCGGGCGCTGCTCGGTCATCACGAATTCGCCGCCCTCGAAATCCTGGCCCGGCCGGGACAGCAGCAGCACCAGCTGCAGCGGAAACACCGCCGCACCTTCGCTGTATGAACGCAGCGGGGCATGACCCGCTTGCGGCACGCGCAGCAGATGTGGCTGCGGCTGCGGCTGCGGCTGCGTCTGGCCTGCTGGCCGGCCCGCACGCATGAAATCCTCGAAGCAGCCTGGCAACCCAGGCTGCATGCCCATGTGTTCACGCCAGCGGTTGGCCAGGGCCAGCAGATGCCCGTACAGCACCGGGCGCCATGCCTGCATGCAGGGCGGCAGGCCAGGCACGGCTGCCGCCTCGCGGGCCAAGGCGCGGCTTTCATCCGCAGTCAGCAGCTGCGGCAGCAGGGCATGGCCTTCGGCATCGAGCTCAGCGGCAATCCGCGCCCAATCCAGGCGGGCGAAGCGATCCTGGCTGTTGAGCCTGTCCATTTCAGACCGTCCAACCATTCAGCCCGCCTTGCGAAAAGTGAGATTGATGCGCCGCCCGCCCAGCAGCGGGTGAGGCTGGTCCTTGAGCGGCAACACGCCGTGGTGGCGCAGCCGATCCACGCCGCCCCAGACCACCACGTCGCCATGCTGCAGCGGCACCCTGGCCGTCCTGTCCGCGCGCGCCAGTCCTCCAAACAGAAACGTGGCCGGCATGCCCAGGGACACCGAGACAATGGGCGCGCCCAGGTCGCGTTCGTCGCGGTCCTGGTGCAGGGAAAGCCGGGTGCCGGGCAGGTACTGGTTGATGAGGCAGGCATCGGGCACAAAGCCATCGAACCCCGCCGCAGCGGCCGCCTCGCCCGCCAGCCGGACAAACACGGCCGGCATGGCCGGCCAGGGCTGGCCGCTGAGTGGATCGATGGCGCTGTAGCGGTAGCCGCGCCTGTCGCTGGTCCAGCCCAGCGCGCCGCAGTTGGTCATGGCCACCGACATGGTGAAGCCGCCCGGCGTGACCAGATGGCGCAGCGGCGCCTGCGCCGCAATGCCTTCGACCGCCTCCAGCAACTGCGCGGCATGGGGCAGGGCATGGCCGCGCAGCACCACGGATTGGGGGCCTATGGATTCGGCCCCGGTGGGATGTTCATCGGCGAAAAGATCCAGCGTGCTCATACCGGCCATCCATCAAAGTGCGTCATGAAAGATCAGCCCCACGGTATGGCGATGGCCGCTGTGGATGCGGCTGACCCCATGGCGCATGGCCACGCGGCGGTAGCCGGTGCGCCGCCCGGGCACGGGCCGGTGGCGCACGGCCAGGACCAGTGCATCGCCCTGGTCCAGTGCCATCACATCGGCCCGCTGCCGGTCGCCGTCGGCCTGGGTGATGACGAACTCGCCACCCGTGAAGTCCCGCCCGGGCCGCGACAGCAGCAGCACCACCTGCAGCGGAAACACATGCTCTCCATAGACATCCTGGTGCAGGCAGTTGTAGTCGCCCACACCGTATTGAAGGATGAGCGGCGTGGGCCGCAACTGGCCCTGCGCGTGGCAGCGCGCCAGGAAGTCCTGCAGCCGGTCCGGATAGCGCACCTCCAGCCCCATGCGCTGGTTCCAGAGATTGGCCACCGGCGCCAGGCGCAGATACAGCTGCTCGCGCAGGCGCTGCAGCAGCGGTGGCAAGGGGTAGTCGAAATATTGGTACTCGCCGCGCCCGAAACCGTGGCGTGCCATGACGATGCGGGAGCGAAAGCCGTCCTCCCTTGCGTAGAGAGCGGCCAGGTCGCGGCACTGCTGCGCATCCAGCAGGCCGCGCAGGCGCGCGCAGCCTTGCTCATCGAGCTGGTGCTCCATCTGCGTCCAGTGGCAGGGCGGGGCGGATTCGCAAGCTTCGTTGTCGAAAAGACCGAGGTTGTGCATGGCGGGCGGGGTTTGCGGTATGGGCGCGGTTGGCGGTATGGGCGGGGTTGGCGGTATGGGCGCTGTGGGCAATTGCCGCAGTCTAGGGCTCCGCCGCAGCGCCTGCATCCCGCTTCTTGCAGTGGACAGAATGTCAACCGGTGGGAGCGCTTGCCAGCCGCCTGCTGGACAGGCCTGGGAGGGCCGGCTGGCGGCTGCAATTGAACAATCGCGGCATTCCTGCAAACGCCTCAGGCCCGCCATGTCCAGCAACGTCCATCACCTCTATCTTTTCTTCGATACGCCCCTGCAGCTGCGCCGCGTGCAGCTGATCTGCCAGTACCTGGCCCGGCAGTACTGGGAGCAGGCCGAGCGCTGGATCCCCCGCCCTGGACCGGTCCGCGCTGTGGGATGACGACTGGGCCAATGCCAGCGCCCTGGGCCATCCCCAGCACCTGGAGCTGGGCTTTGACACCCGCACCACGGCCGGCATGCCCTGGCGATTGCTGGAGACGCTGTTCCAGCACGGGCTGCAGGCGGCGGTGCTGCATGTCTTCTACGACCAGGTGGGCGAGAGCGAGCGCTACCACTTCGATGCCGGCCAATGGGTCAGCCACCACGCCTGGCTGTCCCGTTACCCGGAGCGCCAGGTGCTGGTCGATACGGATGGCGAGGTCTATCCGCAGCCCGGCCAGGAAGAGGGCGCCGACGGCACCGCCCTCACCAATCCGGCCCAGCCCATGACCATCACCCGGCTGCGCGAGCGGGACCAGGAGCGTGACCGCCAGGCCCAGGAATCCGTGCAGGCCCTGCTGGACACCATGGCCAGCCTGCGCAAAAGCGGCGTATCGCCCGTGCAGGGCATCGTGGGGCTGTTCATGCTGCGGGCCGGCTTTCGCGGGCTGTGCGAGGCCGTGGCCTTTACCGTCATTGCGGCCCTGGCCTTCAGAGGCAAGGGACTGTGGCTCTGGCTGGCTTTGGGATTGGTGCTGGCGGTAGTGCTGCCTCTGTACCGCATGGCCGGCGCGCGACGGGAGTTTGCGGGGCAGGGCGGCGGGGATGCCGCATCCTGAGACAATCCGCGCTCGGCAAAATGAAACAAATTGCACAAGACCCGCTGAATCCCAGGAGAGGGTGAACAGGATGAGGATACGAACCATGGCCCCGGCAGGATGGATCTGCGCCAGCAGGCGCTGTTTTCCTGAGCGGAGCCGTCGCTGATGCAGCCCACCGCCATTGAACAGGGTGCTGCCGTGGCACCAGGCGTTCACGAGGATTTCGGCCATTTGCTGGGGCTGTACATGCGCCGCATCCGCGCCAGCGCCTCGGGCGTGGCCACCGAGATCGGGCTGAGCCGGGAAGCCGTCAACAACTGGAGGAATGGGGTTTCCCTGCCAAATCCGCGCTCGCGCGACCGGCTGGCCGCCTGCGCCCAGTACCTGCGCCTGACGGAGGCGGAGACCAATCGCCTGTTCTCTGCTGCTGGCTTTGCCACGGAGTTTCCGCTGCAGGCCGCCGCCGCCGGCGCCCAGCCTTTTGCAGGCTTCATGGACCGGCTTTTCGCCCAGTTGGCCCAGGCCAGGCCCTATGCCATCACCATGCTGCTGTCGCCCGCGCACTGGGGGCAGCCCCCGTTTCGCCAGGAACTGCTGCTGCGCGCCCGCGCCCAATATGGCGCCGAGGCGGTGTTGCACATCCAGCCGCCCTACAGCGTGAGCACGGCTGCGGCCGACTACTTTGCGGCCCTGGGCCGGCAATGCGGGCTGGGCGAAGTAGGATCGGACTACGAATTCGAGGCCCTGCTGGAAAAGCGCCTGCTGGCCGGCGGCCGGCTGTTTTGCCTGGTCAGCCGCTTCGAGCAGGGCACGGCGCAGCTGCGCGAGACACTGGCCGGCATCCTGCGCAGCCTCAGCGAAATGCACAGCGGCCGCCTGCACCTGCTGCTGTGCGGCAGCGAGGCCCTGGCCGACCTCAAGTACCGCAGCGGTGATCTGTCGCTGCTCAACATCGGCCAGGTGGCCCACTGGCCCGATCCCACGCTGGAAGACCTGGTCCTGATGGCGCGCCAGCGCTGGCCCGGCACGGCCTGGCCGGCCGAGGTCATCGAGGCATTGCAGGCGCTGACGGGCGGGCATCCCGCGCTTTTCGAGGAAGCGCTGCAATGGCTGGTGGAGCAGGGCGTGGGCGTCGCTTCCGTGCACTCGCCCCTGCTGCGCGCCCATCTGGTGGCCAGCGCGCGCCTGTGGCAGACCTTGCTGCCCCTGGCGCAGGAACCTGCCACGCGCGAGCAACTGCGCGGGCTGGTGGATGCGGCATCGCTGGGCCGTGCACGCCCCTATCTGCAGGATGCCGTGCTGCGGCGCCTGTTCTGGGGCAATCTGCTGCAGGTGCGCGGAGCAGGCGAGGGCGCCCATCTGCACTGGCGCTGCGACATTGCCCGCGAAGCCGCCGTGGCGGTACTGCAGGCATGAGCGGCCTGGGCCGGCTTGTGCAACTGCCGAGATCCTGGTGGCGCGCCGCGCTGCTCGCCTTGGTCACGCTGTTCATCGGCACGGCCATCCTGCTGCCCCGCTACAACCCCGTCACCCGCAGCAGCCTGCAGGGCGCGGAAAGCTCGGGCCGGGTGTGGAACGAGATCATCCTGTGGCGCCTGGCCCTGATGGATCATGTGCGCCAGCATGAAAGCTGGCCGCAGGACCTGGCCAGCGTGGCGCCGGACATTGCCGAACCACGCGTGCGCATGAGCTCGCCCAGTCCATTCGTGCTGCAGGCGGACGTGGTGCGCGACAGCCAGATGGGCGTGCTCGCCGGAACCCAGGTCCTGCTGCAACTGGACAGGCAACGCTGGGACTGGAGCTGCCAGGGCGGCCTGCCTCCGACTCCGCCGCGCTACCTGCCGCTGAACTGCAGCCCCTCGCCGGGCCAGCCCGAGCATGAACCCTTTGGATGGCTGCGCAGCGTCATCTGGACCAGCGCACTGGTCTTTGGCTGCCTGGCCCTGCTGTGGCTGGTGCGCCATCCGCTGATAGGCCCGGCACAGCTCAAGCCCGAGCGCCTGCGCCGCAAGCCCTACCAGCATCTGCCCCAACTGGACCGGTTGCTGCGGCTCACAGGCCGCCGTTCCGCCGTCCTGCGCGCTGCAGGCATACGCCCGCCGGATTGGCAGCGCGCCCTGCGCCTTGCCGGCGCAAGCCCAGGCGCCCGCGTGCGGGCCCTGGCCGAACGCCTGTCCGCCGCCTGCAAACCGGCGCAAGGCGAGTGGCCCGTGCCCGGCGACATGTTCGAGTGGACACTGCCGCCCGAGCTGCCCATCGCCCTGGGTCGCTGCTTGGTCTATGCACCCCCAGCGGAGCTGGAAGAGGGCGAACTCGTGCGCCAGCTGCGCCTGCTGCAAACCGGCGGCGATGTGGTGCTCATCGTGAGCCCGCACCATCCACAGTCGCCCATGCCGCTGCTGCAGCGCCATGCCCAGGAGCGCGCCAACCTGCACGTGCTGCTGGACAGCCCGGGGCAGACCGAATGGCTGCTTTGCGGCGCTCCAGACCAGGTGCTGCTGCGGCTGCTGGCCACGCAGTTGCAGGTCACGCGCATATCGCCCTACCAGACGCGCGGCGGCGTGACGCGCGAGGACGTTTTCTTTGGCCGCGAGCGCCTGCTGGCCCGCGTGCTCAACCGCGAGCCGGCCAACTACCTGGTCGTGGGAGGACGCCAGCTCGGCAAAAGCAGCCTGCTCAAGGCCGTGCAGCGGCGGCTGCAGGAGCATCCGGCCATCGCCTGCCACTACATCTCGCTGCGCGACCACCGCCTCACGCCGCGCCTGGCCACGCAGTTCGGGCTTCCCGTGGAAACACCGCTGGAGGCCATCATCGAACACCTGCAAAAGCAGTCGCAGGGCAGGCGGCTGTACCTGCTGATCGACGAGGCCGACCTGTTCTTCCGCGACGAAGCCCGCAATGGCTACCCCCAGCTCAGCGCCTTGCGTGCGCTGAGCGAGGAGGGCCGTTGCTGGTTCATGCTGGCGGGATTCTGGGATCTGTACGCGGCAGCGCTGCTCGACTACCAGTCGCCGCTGCGCAACTTCGGCGAAATCCTGGCCATTGGGGGATTGGAGCCAGCGGCATGCCACGCCCTGGCCACCGAACCGCTGCGCAGGCTGCGCCTGGGCTTTGCCAACGACGCTCTGGCCGAGCGGCTGATAGAGGCCAGCGGCAGGCGCGCCAACCTGGTCGCCATCCTCTGCCAGGAATGCCTGGAAGCCCTGGGACCCGACGAACGCGTCATCGAAGAACGCCACCTGCGCCAGGCCATGGCATCCCAGCCTGTGCAGGACGCGCTGGTGGGATGGGGCCGCTTGAGCACCGACGAACAGGCCTGCCGCCTGGACCGCATCGCCGTCTATCACACGGCCCAGCAAGGACAGACCAGCCTGACCGCACTCGACGCCCTGGTCCAGTCCCACGGCGCCACCGGCCAGGCCCAGGCCCTGCGCCGGTCCCTGGCGCGCCTGCAACTGGCCTACGTCCTGCGCCGCGATGAAACCCACGGCGTGCACGATGCAAGCTACGTCTTCACCATCCCGCTGCTGCAGCGCCAGTTCGAGCCACAGGAAACCGCGCTTTTGCTGAAGCAGGAGCTTGAAGGCCTGGAAACCGTCTTGAACAGCTGAAAACGAAGCAGGCAAGGCACTGGAGGAGTGCCTTGCCTTGGTTTTCAGGCTGTTATCTGCGTTTGTGATTTAACATAATATACATCGTATCGAACCAAGCAGAAGCTCCGGTTGCGGCGTCACGACCCCGACACCCGCGCTCACAGAGGGCAAGAATTCTTACGCACCGGTGCACTCCAATTGGCCAGCCCGCGGGTTCGGACCTTGCTTGCCAGGGCCGGGACCGGTGGCAGGCAGTCCATACACGGCCTTCACGTCGGCGTTGTCCTGTGACTTGAAGCCGTCCTTGGACAGAGACCATGCATCGAAATAGTTCACGGGGTTGTAGGCAACCGCGTTCGCAGACTTCAGATAGTCCGTCAGGCGTGGCACTTCGGTTTCGAGATAGGGAAAATGCAGTCCGTATTCAAGGCTGAAACCAACGGAATTTCCATCCACCTTGGTTGCCCGGGTTCCGAGATGATGCGGCTGGAAATACTTCACCTTGAAGGCCGGAATGATGACGCGGGCCTGTGCCACGACATTCGACTCGGGGCCGCCTTGCCACAGGTCGATGTTGGATATTCCGGCATCTTTCACGGCAGCAGACAGATTGTCGAATGGCGATCCGTAGACCACCTGATTGGGAAGGCCCTTGTTGACGATGCGTGGATAGAACAATTCCTGTCCACCCGCACCGCTGTCCGATGCATAGACGGAAAGAACCTTGTCCGGCGTCTTCGTGGTGATCAGAAATCCAAACGTTTCTACTCCAGCCGTTCCCGCGCCGACTTCGCCGCAGTCGATGCTGTGCAGCCAGCGCACCACGCGAACCGTCGTATTTTCGTTGAGCGAAATCACTTCGCCGCCCTTCAATGTCGTGCACTGTGCCGCCGGATTGCCATAGGCGACGACCTTTTGGCAGACGGCTGCCGGGGCATATATGGGCTTGCCGGTTTGCTTTGCATACTCTGGAATTTGCAAGGCATGGTCACCATGCTCATGACCCACCAGAAAATAGTCCACCGAGCCACGCTTGCGAAGCGCACCAAGCACCTTGGTGACTGCTGATGGCGACGGCGCGCTGCCGGTATTCACCACCTCACCATCCAGAATGATGCCGGTGGAGCCGATTTGATAATGGAAGTTGCTGATGCCGAACCATGTCGTGCGTATTTCCGTGGGTTGGGATGCGCCCTCCCCTGCGCCTCCGCACGCGGTTACAGCCACAGCCGAAATTCCCATGGCAATCAGTCCAGTCATTGCGGTTTTTTTCATTGTTTGTCTCCTGATGATCAATCGTTGATAAGACACTTCACGCCCACAGCGTTGTGCATTGCAAATTTATTTCCGTGGAACTTTCAAGTGGCTGTCATTCACGGGAATTAGGTGTAAGCACTGAGCGCAAGGTATTTTGAAAATTGAAAGCACTTTGAAAGCTGAAATATGCTAAAAGATAAACTTTCCTAGGGTTTTTACCCATGATTTATGAAGAGCGGCACAGAAAATTGACAGCCATCTGAAAGTTTGGCTTGTGTAGCATCTTCCATTCGACTTAATCATTTGGAAGACTGCAATGCAAGAAAACCTGCCCTCCTGCCTGTTCAACCCTATTGATCGCCGCAAGCTGCTTGGACTGGCGGGTGCGGTCGGTCTGTCCCATATTGCCACCCCTGCCCTCGCCCAGAAATGGCCGAATAAATCAATACGATTTGTTGTGCCGTTTGCCCCTGGCGGCAGCTCTGAAATAGTTGCACGCTCCACGGCAGCCGAGATGACGAAGACGATCGGCCAGAGTGTCTACGTGGACAACAAGCCTGGCGCAGCGGGCAATATTGCGATGTCTGAAGTCGCCCGTGCCGAGGATCACCACACCGTCATTCTCGGCCATATCGGCACCCTGGCCGTGAATCCTTATATTTTCGCCAAGCTCCCCTACAACGTGGAAAAGGACTTCAAGCCAATCAGTTTGCTGGCCAAAGTACCGAGTCTTTATGTCGTGAATCCCAAGGTTCCGGTGAAAAACATCAAGGAACTGATTGAATATGCCAAGGCCAATCCGGAAAGCCTAAGCTACGGCTCTGCCGGCAATGGAAGTGCGGGTCATCTGGCGTTTGAATACCTGAAGCTGACTTCCGGGTTCTCCATGCTGCACGTCCCGTATCGGGGTACCGGCCCGATGATGACGGACCTGCTGTCCGGCCGCGTGGGCGCTTCGGCGATCGGGGCTGCGGCCGTGATCCCGTTCATCAAGTCCGGCAAGCTGCGTTGCATCGCCACGGGTTCAAGCAAGCGCATTCCCCAACTGCCCGACGTGCCGACCGTCGCGGAACAGGGTTTCCCCGGCTTCGAGATGACGCAGTGGTATGGCAAGCTCGCCCCGGCCAATTTTTCCTCCAGTGAGATAGACCTGCTGGCTGCCGAAACCAGCAAGGCAGTTCGGGCTCCGTCCTCGGTCGAACGTCTGCATGCAGACGCCGCCGAAATCATTGGCGATACCCCGGCACAGTTTGCCGAATTCATCGCCCGCGAGCAGGCGCGCTGGAAGCAAGTCATTGCCAAGGCGCAGATCAAAGCCGACTGATGTGCCCGGAGGCCGTCAGAAACCCTGTTTTTCCCGATGCGAATCCTGCTTGCCGAAGATGAGCACGCCCTTGGTACATGGCTGTCCAAGGCGTTGACCCAAGTGGGAATTCAGGTGGAATGGGTGGACAACGGCAAGCTTGCCGATCGGCGGCTGGCCACCGAGGACTACGACGCTGCCGTCCTCGATCTGGGCCTGCCTGACCTCAGCGGTGATGTCGTCTTGGAGAGGCTGCGGGCACGGGACCAGCGTCTGCCCGCGCTGATTCTTACGGCGCGCGACTCGGTTGACGAGCGTGTCCGCGCGCTCAATGCGGGCGCGGACGACTTCCTGGCCAAACCCTTTGCCCTGGCAGAGCTTGAAGCAAGATTGCACGCGCTGGTGCGCCGCGCCAGGGGGAGCGATCACCCAAGGCTCGCTTGCGGCCCGCTGGTCCTGGACGGTGTCACCAAGCAATTCATGCTGCATGGCGCGCCTGTCCCACTCTCGAAACGCGAGTATTCGGTACTTCGTGTGCTTATCCAGCGCTCTGGTGAGCCGTTCACAAAAAAGCAGATCATCGAGCGCGTCTTCCCCGAAGAGTCTGATGTCCATCTGGAGGCGGCCGAGGTCTTCATTCACAGACTGCGCAAAAAGCTGGAAGGCAGTGGTGTCAGCGTCGTCACGTTGAGAGGACTTGGCTACGCCTTGGAAATAGATGCTCCCAAGCCTTCTTTCTAAGCTGACCTTATGGCAGAGACTGGGCTTGGTTCTGGTGCCGATTCTTGGCGCCGTGACATCCGTGGAGCTTTATCTGACGCGCCAGGATGCCATCGATTCGGCCAACGCTGCCTATGACAGATCGCTGCTGGGTGCACTTCGCTCGATAGATTCAAACATCTCCACCGCTTCAGGGGGACTTTCGGTTGAACTCCCCTATTCCATATTCGATCTTTTTGAGCTCACGGCGAGCGGCCAAGTGTATTTTCGGGTTGCCACTTCGGACAATCTGGTGGAATTGGGAAGCGCCGACATGCCGCCGCCTCCGACATCGCTGTCAAAGAATCCGATTTTCTACGACGGCTTCTATTTTGGCGAACCTGTCAGGGTGGCAGCGCTGATGAGAGATCTGTCGGCAAAGCCTGTCGGCAGCTCCGCCGACACGGTCACGGTGCAAGTGGCTGAAAGCAAGCAATCGCGCCAGCAATTCATTGACAAGTTCTTTCAGCGGACCCTTGTTCGTGATGGTTTCGTGTTCCTTTCCATGATGATCGCCACGGCACTTGCAGTTGCTGCGGCGCTCAGGCCGGTGACCCGCCTGGCCAAAGAGGTACGGGAACGCGGGGCCGATGATATTGCGCCGATAAGCACGCAGGAGCTTCCATCGGACTTGCGGCCATTGGTCATGGCGGTCAATCGTCAGATTGAAGTGACGAAGGCTGTTGTTTCCTCCAAGCATGAATTTCTGGATTACGCATCTCATCAACTGCGCACACATCTGACCACGCTGCGCATACAGATGGATTATGCGCAGCGGATCAATGATGTCGCGCAGATCCATGATGCATTGGGCGCTCTGGACGCAGAGCTGACAGGCGTGACCCGTACGACCCAGCAATTGCTGGCCCTGGGCAGAAGCGAGTCGGCCGAGGTGAATCTCCGGACCTTCGACCTGGGCGAGCTGGTCCGGCGCATTGCCGTCTCTTTGCTGCCCCAGGCACGGCAGCGCTCCATCGACCTGGGCGTCAATGTGGAGGAGGAAGTATTTGCAACGGGCGATGAATTGCTGCTTCAAGAGGCCGTGCTGAATCTGGCATCGAATGCACTTGAATACTGTCCTTGTGGCAGCGTGGTAACCATCACGGGCCGGCGTTCGGATACCGGATGGATTCTGGCCGTCGAAGACAATGGACCGGGGCTGCCGGAGGACGAATTGGCTCTGCTGGGCCGCCGCTATACACGAGGCCGCCAATCACCGATGGATGGTTCGGGCTCCGGCCTGGGCCTTGCGATTGCAAGAATCATTGCACAGAGACACAAAGGAAAGCTCACCCTGGCGCACGGTTCCGGCGCAAGGGGGTTGCTGGTGAGTCTTGAGTGGGAAGACACGGACAGTGCGCCACTTGCCAAAAAATAAGGATGGAGACAAATGCAAAATCCCTGGTTGGCTGCGTCCCGTCAGGATGCCGCGTGCAAAACACGCCGAGCCCTGTTGACGGCCATTCCTGTTCTGGCCACATCGCCAAGCGCGTTTACGCAAGTTCTGGACCCGGGAGTCAACAAAAATGCCGTGTGCATCGCCCCGGCAAAGCTGGGCGGCGGTTTTGACCTGACATGCCGATTGGCAGCCAAGGCGCTCGATGGCGCGCGCAGCGGCGATGCGAAAACACTGATTCAGTATCTGCCGGGAGGAATTGGTGCGCTGGCCTATGACAAGGCCGCGACGCAACAGCTCGGTGATGAACGCACGCTGATCGCTTTTTCCAGCGGATCGCTGCTCAATATTGCCCAAGGAAGATTCGGGCCTCACAGCATTGCCTCGGTGAACTGGCTGGGGGTCCTGGCCGCAGACTATGGAGTGGTTGCGGTAAGGGCCGATTCACCTTATCGCTCGCTTGACGACCTGTTGCGAGCGATCCGGGCCAATCCAGCGGCCATTCCTTTCGGCGCGGGAGGCACGGTGGGCAGCCAGGACTGGATCAAGGCGGCCCGCCTGGTCCGGGCGGCCGGACGTGATCCACGCGAGATGAGATTCGTGGCATTCGAGGGAGGCGGAGAGGCGCTGCGCGCCCTGGCCGGAGGGCATGTGGTCGCATTTCCTGGCGATGCGGCCGAAGCCCAGCATGCCATTTCCGCCGGGGAAAGGATCAGGATACTTGCCATCCTGGCATCGGACCGCGTACCCGGAAAACTCGCGCACATACCGACCGCAATGGAGCAAGGCGTCGATGTGACCTGGATGACGGTCAGGGGGCTCTATATGGCGGCAGGCACGCCTCCATCGGCAATACGCTACTGGTCCGACACCTTGCAAAAGGCGATGGGCCTTCCTGGCTACATGGCACTTCTGGAGAACTTCGACCTGTACCCCTACTCCCTGGTCGGCAGGCCGCTGCAGGAGTACCTGAAGCAGAAAATCCAGGAGTACCGGGAAGATGCCGAAAAAATGGGAGTGAGGATCTGGCGAAGCCGTCAGTGATGTTGTCTGTAGCTCGCGAGGCCTGCACTCAAGGAGTACGGAACCTATTTCATCGGTTATTCCAGGCACCTTTGGGTGATCGAGCAGATGCTCGAACGGATGTTCATCGGAAGCCCGCCCCCGCTCCACGACCGCATCCTTGACTTCTCGGCGGCGGTGACAGGCATTGCCTTCTTCGTTCCGTCAAAGGACATGCTCGCCCATCTTTGAGATCGTACTGGGAGCAGCGCGCCTCGGGAGAGGTGGCCCGGGTGCTGCAGGTCAAGAATGTCACCAACCGCAGTCTGATGGAGTCTGGCGCTGGCATTTCTCGAAAATATTTTCGCATGGAGTGCATCCAAACGATGCGATGGCGGGTAGTACCAGCAGCAGCCCAAAAAATGCGCTGCTTCAGTCCCCTTCACAAAACCGTTTGGAGAATTGCAATGTTGACCTCTCGTTCCGCATCCCGCACCGCCGCCGTTTCTTTCGCTGTAGCCACAGCGGCCCTGCTCGCTGCCTGTGGCTCGATGCACAAGCCGGCCAGCACTTTCTCCCAGGCATCGCTGCCCGCCCCCATACAGGTTCCTGCAGGGAACAAGGTCGCGTGGGAAACCGTAGGCAGCGGTGACATCACCTACGAGTGCCGCGACAAGGCCAACGCGCCTGGCCAGACGGAATGGGTCTTTGTGGGACCCGATGCAGTACTGAAGGACCGCATGGGCAAACAAGTGGGCCGCTACTACGGCCCCCCTGCAACCTGGGAGGCCAACGACGGCTCCAAACTCACCGCCACCCAGCTGGCTGTGGCGCCGTCCGGCGCAGGCAATCTGCCTTACCAGCTGGTGAAGGCAAACCCGGCCATGGGCAGCGGTGCGCTGGAGGGTGTGAGCTACATCCAGCGCGTGGCGCTCCAGGGCGGAGTGGCGCCGGCTGACAAGCCCTGCATGGCTGCCAACAAGGGCCAGAAGACCACCGTGAAGTACCAGGCCGACTACATCTTCTGGAAGCCCATGTAAGAGCCGGCAGCGGCGCGGATACACTGGACGAAGGATTTCCCGCAACGCCCCCTTCGCTCCATTTCGTGCCGCCCGCTGCCTCCCAGAACAACGAAGCTTTCGACCATGACGCAGCATTGCATGCATGTGCACGCGGCGAACGCGATGCTTTGCAGCGCATTTATGAGGCCGAGGCGCGCTTTCTCCTCGGCGTGGCACTGCGCATCGTCCGCGATCGCGCCGCTGCGGAAGACGTGCTGCACGATGCGTTTGTCTCCATCTGGAACCGCTCATCCACCTTCGACGGCAATCGCGGAAGTGGTCGAGGGTGGATCTACAGCGTGGTGCGGCACGCCGCCCTCAACCGTGTACGGGATGGCGCACGCGAAACCTTGCTGGATGAAACGGCCCATGAAGCGCATGACGCCCAGGCCGCACTTTCGGCATGGAAGGAAGGCGGCAGTGAATGGGAGCGGCAGGCGACGCTGGGTCGTCTTGGCGATTGCCTCGACCGGCTGGAGCCCGAGCGCCGCGCCTGCCTGTTGCACGCCTACGTGGACGGCTGCAGCCACAGCGAAATTGCGGCGCGTGTGCAGGCGCCGCTTGGTACGGTCAAGGCCTGGGTTCAACGCGGACTGCGTGCCCTGAGAGAGTGCATGCAATGAGCGGCGACACCCACCCCAATCCCTCAGGGTCGACGGATGACGGCTCCCCGGACGATCTCCAGATGCAGGCCGGCGAGTACGTATTGGGCACCCTCAATGCAGCCCAGCGCCGCTCCATCGAATCCCGTCTGCCCTACGAGCCTGCGTTGCGCACGGCCGTGCAGGCGTGGGAGCAACGGCTCCTGCCGCTGGTTCAGCTGGCGCCCCCCATCGAGCCCTCCGCAACGCTGTGGCAGCGCATCGCAGCCAGCGTCAAGCCGGCCCGGCCAGCGGTCCGCGCACAGCGTGGTGCCTGGTGGCACTGGGATAGCCTTGCCCTTTGGCGCGGTTTGGCGGGTGGCGGCTTTGCAGCTGCAGCACTGCTAGCGGCTGTGCTGGTGGTGCGAGAGGCATCACCGCCGGCTGCCCCGCGCTATTTCGTCGTGCTGGCCGCGCCGCAGAATCAGGCCCCCGGGTGGGTGGTCCAGGCCCAGTCTGAAGGCCGTCTGCGCCTTTTGCCACTGGGCAAGGATGCCATTCCGGCGGAAAAATCCCTGCAGTTCTGGACCAAGGCCGACGGCTGGAAAGCGCCGGTGTCCCTGGGTCTGGTCAAACCGGGCGAAGCCATCGAAGTGCCGGTAGACCAGTTGCCGCCTCTGCAGCCGAATCAGCTTTTCGAGCTCACCCTGGAGCCAGAAGGCGGCTCCCCGATCGGTCGCCCGACAGGGCCCATTCAGTTCATCGGCCGCGCTGTACAGATCTAGAGCGTGGTGTGCACTTTCAAGTGCCCGCGCGTCGGCTCTTCGCGCTGGTGATCACACGCTCCATGCGTCGCATTGGATGCGGCCGGCCTGGCCTTCGGTTTCAGAACGAGTGGCGCAGGCCCAGCATCAGGCCGGTCTGCGACGCGCCCGCCAGCGGGCTGCCACCGGCTGCGGCCGAACTGACCGAGATGGCCAGGCGCTGTCCGTTGTCAATGCGCGCGGCCTGGGCATAGACCGCCGTGCGCTTGGAGAACCTGTAGGTGGCGCGCAGGGCCAGCAGGGTGGAGCGGTCGCCGCCCTGGGCGTAGCGCAGTTGCTGCAGCTGGCCATCGACCACGACGGCGGCGCTGGGGGACCAGGACAGGCCGCCCCATGCCAGGGTGCTGCGCGGCGTGGCGCCGTTGCTGGCCGAGGCCGCCTGGGCCGCGTCGTTGTCGCGGCGCATGAGGCCGGCGCCCAGCTTGATGGTGGGTGACAGCGCGGCATAGCCGTTGAGCATGATGCGGCGGTCCTTCAGGTCCGAGCGCGTCAGGCCTGCAAATGCGCCGGCGCCGCCGCGCATCTCGTCCACGGCCAGCGCAAAGCCCCAGGGCGCGGTGTCGTACTTCAGCATGGCGGACCATTGGCGGCAGGCCTGCCTGTCCGTGGCCGATTCGCCGGCGCAGTTGGTGCCGGCCGGGCTGGGGCCGGCGTTGACGGCATCGCGTCCCAGGCTGTAGGCCGCACCCAGGCTCCAGGCGCCAAAGCGCCCCCGGTAGGCCAGGGAGTTGTCGGTGCGCGTGTTGGGGATGTAGCTGTCCAGGCTGCTCAGACCGAAGGCGTTGGGACCCAGCAGGTCGGCGTCGAACAGCGCCCAGTACAGCATGGTGTAGTTGCGCCCCAGCGAGACGCTGCCCCAGCCGCCGGACAGTCCCACCCAGGCCTGGCGCCCGAAACCCCGCCCGCCCTGGTTGAAGGTGCCGGCATCCGGGCCAAAGCCTGACTCCAGCGCAAAGACGGCGCTCAGGCCGCCGCCCAGATCCTCGCTGCCGCGCAGCCCCCAGCGCGACGGTGCCGTTCCCGTGAGGCCGGGCATGCGCGTCAGCGATCCGCCGCCTTGCACATTCGTCAGGTGCTCGATGCCGGTGTCCAGATGGCCGTACAGCGTCACCGATGAGCCGGTCTGGGCCTGGGCGCCGCCTGCTGCTGCCAGCATGGCGAGTGGGGCGAGGCGGGCCAGACAAGCCCGCAGTGGGCGCTTGGCTGGGGGTTGGGGAATGCTCTTGAGAGTGCGTTTCATGCTTTTGTCTCCTGTTGTTGTCGTTGCGGAATCGGCACGCCGCAACGCTGCGCCTTGGGAAAGGCGAGAGTGGTGGGCGCGGGGAAATGGGAGAAAGCGGCTGGGCGCCCTGCGCTTCAGGTGCCCGGGAGGTCCCGGTACATGACGAAGCGCGCCACGCGGCGCGTGATCAGCCAATGGCCTTCAGGACTGCGGCCAAAGATGTCATCGAACTCGCCAACGAGCTGGCGCGGTTGGGCCGGGCGGCCGTGCGGCGTGATGGCATCGGCCTCGTCGCAGGACCACAGCAGCACCTGGCTGCGCGCGCTGGCGCGGTCCGGGCCTTGCAGTTCCACCAGCGTGTTGGTGACCAGATGCCGGGTCATGCGGCCCGCGGGACGCCGGGAGTACGCGGCGGCGATGGCTGCGCGCCCGCCCAGCACCTCGCCGCCGGGCCGTTGCAGCTGGCCGTCTTCGGCAAACAGCTGCGCCAGGGCCTGGGCATCACCGGCATCCGCAAAGGCAGCAGCGCGCAGCACCAGGTCCAGGCAGGCCTGGCGGGCCAGCAGCCGGTCGATTTCATGGTTCATGTTTCTTGTCTCCCCGGAATTCGCAGCCTGCGATGGGCTGTCTTGATCCAGGCTCCAAGCATTCCACGCTGGCATCGATCCGGCCAATGCCGGAGCCCCGGCCATCAATGCGTTTTTCTTATGGGACAATCAAAACACGGTTTTCCAACGTGCCGTTCAGCGCCTTTCCATGAACCTTTACCTTGCCCCCTGGACCGGCCCGGCCACCAGCAATCCTTCGCATTTTCCCGAGTTGGCAGGCCATTTGCGGGCCATGCGCGCCATGCTGGGCGTGGTGCGCCACGGCAGCACCACGCGGGCCGCCCAGGCTATGCATCTTTCTCAGCCAGCCGTGGCGCGCTCGGTGCTGCAACTGGAAGAGGCCTGTGGCCTGCCGCTGTTCATGCGGGGCGCGCGCGGCATGATGCCGACCCCGCTGGGCAGCCAGCTGGCCGCCCGCATCGAGTCCATGCTCCAGCATCTGGGCAGCGGCGCGGCCGACGCCCAGGCCGCCGCCACGCTGGCGGCCAGGCGCCCTCCCCTGCCCGAGCGTTTTGCCGAGACCGTGCCTGCGGGCCAGCTGCGCGCCCTCATGGCCATTGCCGACTGCGGCAGCGAATCCCTGGCCGCGCAGTGGCTGGGCCTGACGCAGCCCGCCGTGCATGCGGCGCTGCAGGGGCTGGAAACCAGTCTGGGCATGCAGCTGTTCTACAAGCTGGCCTTCGGCACGCGGCTGACGCCGTCCGGCGAAGCGCTGCTGCGCCGTGTCAAGCTGGCCCTGGCCGAGGTGCGCGGAATGGACAGCGATATTTCCGCCTGGCGCGGCGAGATCCGGGGGCGCGTGGTGGTCGGCGTGCTGCCGCTGTCGGTGGGAATCTTCCTGCCGCGCGCGGTCGACAGCCTGGCCGCCAGCCACCCGGACATCGAGGTCAGCATCGTGGACGGCACCTACGAGAGCCTGGTGCAGCACCTGCTGAGCGCCGACATCGACGCCATCGCCGGCGCCCTGCGCGCCGACATGCCATCCGATGAGGTACGCCAGCTGCACCTGTTCGACGATGACCTGGTCGTGGTGGCACCGGCCGGCCATGCCTGCCTGGACCGCGGCCAGCTGGTTCTGGAGGATTTGCTGCAATGGCCCTGGGTGTCGCCCCTGCCCGGCACGCCGGCCGACCGCGCCATGGTCCAGCTGTTCCGCAGCCAGGGCCTGGAGCCGCCGCGCGCCAGCCTGCGCGCCAGCAGCCCGACCATGACGCTGGCCTTTGTGCTGCAGACCGGCCGGCTGGCCCTGGCCTCGCGCGGACAGGCCCTGCAGGATGACCACGGCGGCCAGTTGTCCATCGTGCCTGTGGACCTGCCTTCCACACGCAGGCGCATCGGGCTGGCCACGCGTGCGCTGAGCACGGCATCGCAGGACCTGGAGCTGTTCATGCAGGCCTGCCGGCGGGCCGTGGGCGATCCGCCGGCCTAGCCTGAGCGCAGCGCTCGCTCAGCGCCCCATCCAGTCGAGCAGTGCCCGCGACACCTGCTGCGGCTGCTCCATGGTGCTCATGTGGCCGCTGTCCTCGATCACCACCAGCTCGGCGCCCGGGCACAGGGCCTGCATGCGCTCATGGCGTGACAGCGGGCTCCAGGCATCCTGGCGACCGCAGGCCAGCAGGGTCGGGCAGCGCAGTTGCCGGAGCACATCGCCCGCATCGGGGCGGTTCAGCAAGGCATTGATCTGCGCAGCAAACACCTCGGGCGTGAAGCGCGCCACCATGTCGAGCACCTCGCCAAACAGTGGCGTATCAAGCCGGTCGGGATGCACCATGCCGCGCGCCCATTGCAGGCCCATCTCGCGCATGCCGCTGTGCCGGGCGATCTGCAAGAGCGCCATGCGCTTGGCGCGTTCGCTCTCGCCGGCATCGCCCGGGGCGATGGGGTCCATGCCGGTGTCCAGCAAGGCCAGCCGTTCCACGCGCTGGGGCGCCATGTCGGCAATGGCCAGGGCCACGCGCCCGCCCATGGAATGGCCCGCCAGCGAAAACCGCTCGGCCGCCACGCAGTCCAGCACAAGGCGCGCCATGTCTTCGATGGTGGCCGCCGCGCCATAGGACGGAACAATGCACTCGGCAACACCGGCAAAGGACAGGGCCGCCTGCTGCTCGTGCCAGACCGTCTCGTCGCACAGCAGGCCCGGCAGAAGTACCACGCAAGGCCGGCTCATGCTGCGTTCTCCAAAATGAGGTGGCCGACGGCCGTATTGGACGCGGGCACATGGTAGAAGCGATGGTTGACCTTGGGCAGCGGCGCGGGGCCATCCACATCGGCCATGGCGCCGCGCGCGATCAGCCACATCACCAGCTCGATGCCTTCGGAGCCGGCCTCGCGCACGTAGTCGATATGCGGCATCTTGGCCAGGCCGGCCGGGTTCTCGATCAGCAGGTCCAGGAAGCGGTTGTCCCACTCCTTGTTGATCAGGCCCGCACGCGCGCCCTGCAGCTGGTGGCTCATGCCACCCGTGCCCCAGATCTGCACGTTCAGGTCTTCATCGAAGCTTTCCACGGCGCGGCGGATGGCCCGGCCCAGGTTGAAGCAGCGCTGGCCCGACGGCACGGGGTACTGCACCACGTTGACGGCAAACGGAATCACCGGGCAGGGCCAGGCGCCCGTGCGCGCATCCTGCTGGCCGCACATCAGCGACAGCGGCACGGTCAGGCCGTGGTCCACGTCCATCTTGTTGACGATGGTCAGGTCGAAGTCCTGCTGGATCACCGACTGCGCGATGTGGCTGGCCAGCTCCGGATGGCCGACGACCTTGGGCACGGGGCGCGGGCCCCAGCCTTCGTCGGCGGGCTGGTATTCGGCGGCCGTACCGATGGCAAACGTCGGGATGAAGTCCAGGCTGAACGCGGTCGCGTGGTCGTTGTAGACCAGGAAGATCACGTCGGGCCTGTTGTCCTTGAGCCATTGGCGCGAGTGCTCGAAGCCCTTGAACAGCGGCTGCCAATAGGGGTCGCCCGCCTTGCCCAGGTCCATGGCCGCGCCGATGGCGGGCACATGCGAGGTGTAGACGGATGCGGTGATGCGTGCCATCAGATGCCTTTTTCCTGTCGTTCCTGCTCATGCAGGTAGCGGTTTCCTTCGATGCTGCGTCCGCCGCCCAGCATCATCTGGCGGTAGTCCTCCTCGTTCATGCCGCTCATGGTCGAGACCATGTTCTGCACGCTGACCCCGTCGGTGGCGCCGATCTTCACGAGGAAGTAGATGTTTCCGCCCAGCGCAATGCAGCGGTTCAGGTCGCGGTCCAGCACGGCCTGTCTTTGCTCGGCCGTCATGGCCCATTCGCCCAGATAGGCGCGCTCGTCAGCCCGAAAGCGCTCGCGGTTCTCGGCCTTCATCAGCGACATGCAAAACTGGTTGAGCCAGTAGCCCTTGCGGGACTGCTCGGCGTCGAAGACCGTGGTTCCCGGTACGTCTAGATAGGGTTTGTCCAATGCCATGGAAGTGTTTCTCCTGCTCACGGATAGGGGTTCAAGGATCAAGCACCAGGCGCTCGCAGCGCGCCACCCCCCGGCGCCAGGGTGCGGCCGGCGCCCGTGGCCCACACGGCCAGCGCAGCGGCAATCAGCGGCAAGGCAAAGACGTAGTACAGCGAGGCGGGCTGCCAACCGCCGTCCAGCAGCAGGCCGGCCATGGTGGGCGCCACGATGGCGCCTATGCGCCCAATGCCTATGGCCCAGCCCATGCCGGTGGCGCGCACCTGGGCCGGATAGGTGGCCGGCACCAACCCGTACAGCCCGGCCATGGAGGCGAACAGGAACACGCCCACGCCCACCGCTGCGGCGAACGCCCAGCCCAGGCTGGCCGAGGCCAGGCCGAACAGCGCGGTGAACAAGGCATTCAGCAGCAGGCTGCCCATGGCCAGATGCCGCAGCTTGGCCTTCACCGCCAGCAGGCCGAACAGGCTGCCGCCGGCAATGCCGCCCAGGTTGAGCAGCACGCCGCCCGTCACGCCCTGCTGCGCCGACAGGCCCGCCTGCACCAGCAGCTTGGGCGTCCAGCTCAGGGAAAAGTAGACGCTGAACATCAGCAGGAAGAAGCCGGCCCAGAGCATGAGCGTGGGGCGCGCCAGGCCGTTCCTGAACAAGGCGGCCACGGTATTGCCCTGCTGGACGTCACGGCCGGCTTGCGCGGGCAGCTGCAGCATGGCGGGGTGCCCCATGAGTGCCATCAGGCGGTTGAGCTTTTCCAGCGCACGCGCCGGGCGACGGCCCATCAGGAAATCCACCGACTCCGGCAGGCGCCACAGCACGATGGGCACCATCAGCGCCGTGGCCAGGCCGCCGAACACAAAGACCGAGCGCCAACCATGGTGTGTCAGCAGCCAGGCGGCCATGAGTCCGCCCAGCGTGGCGCCAATCGGATAGCCCGTGGCCTGCAGCGCAATCGCCGTGCTGCGCCATTTGTTCGATGAATACTCAGAGGTGATCACCCCCACGCTGGCCAGCATGCCGCCAATGCCCACGCCCGTCATGGCGCGCAGGGCTGCCAGCTCGACATGGCTGCGCGCTGCCGCAGACAGCAGCATGCCCACGGACACCAGCACCAGGCACAGGACGATGATGGGTTGCCGGCCACGGCGGTCGGCCACGGGCGCCAGGAACAGCGAGCCCAGGGCCATGCCGATCAGACCGGCGCTGAACAGCACGCCCAGCTGGGCCCCGTTGAGCTTCCATTCGGCAGCGACGGCCGAGGCGGTGAAGGCCATCACCAGCACATCGAAGCCGTCCAGCATGATGAGCAGGGTGCAGATGGCCACGGCCAGCCACTGGAACGGCGCCATGGCGCCCTCGTCCATCGTCTTGCGGATATCTTTCATACAAGTCCTTGTCGGAGCAGGTTGTCTCTTTGCCCTGGCAGGCGCTTTGCGCCCAGGCCAGGTTCTTTTGTGGGGAAAACTGGGGGACAGGCTGCGTTCGGAGCGCACAGCGCCGACATTCCCCAGTGCAAAAAGTATCTCCACGCCAGCCTTTCCAGGCCAATGCCGACGGACGCGCAAGCTATGCGTTCTATTGATGGCCGCGTGCAAAAAGGCCGGCCACCCAGAGGTGACCGGCCTTCTTTCATCAAGAATCCAGGGACTGAGCGGGCTGCCTCAGGTGCAGTCCCCTCTCATGCCAGCCTCCCCAGGCCTGCCAGCAGCTTGTCCAGCGTGATCGGGTAGTCGCGCACCCGCACGCCGGTGGCGTTGTGGATGGCGTTGGCAATGGCTGCGCTCACGCCGCAGATGCCCAGCTCGCCCACACCCTTGGCCTTCATGGGCGAGGCCATGGGATCGACCTCGTCCAGAAAGATCACTTCCTGGTGCGGGATGTCGGCATGCACGGGCACCTCGTAGCCTGCCAGGTCATGGTTGACGAAATAGCCCAGGCGCGTGTCCACGGCCAGCTCTTCCATCAGGGCCGCTCCCACGCCCATGGTCATGGCGCCGATGACCTGGCTGCGGGCCGTCTTGGGATTGAGGATGCGGCCGGCCGCGCAAACGGCCAGCATGCGGCACACGCGGACCTCGGCGGTGAATGCGTCCACGGCCACCTCCACGAAGTGAGCGCCAAAGGTGGACTGCTGCATCTTCTTGTCCAGCACGCCGAATTCGATGGCATCCTCGGCCGTCAGGTCGGCGTCGCCGGCAGCACTGGCCAGGGCCCGGCGCTTGCCGCCCGCCTGCACATGCCCATCCGAGAATTCGGCCGTCGCCGGGTCCATGCCCAGCTTGCGCGCCACGGCCTCGCGCAGCTTCACGCAGGCGGCATAGACGCCGGAGGTGGCACTGGCCGCACCCCATTGCCCGCCCGAGCCGGCCGACACGGGAAAGCCGGAGTCGCCCAGCCGCACGCGCACCTGCTGCAGCGGCAGGCCCAGCATCTCGGCCGCCGTCTGGGCAATGATGGTGTAGCTGCCCGTGCCGATGTCGGTCATGTCGGTTTCCACGGTGAGCATGCCCCGCCTGTCCAGGCGCACGCGGGCGGCGGACTTCATGACAGGCGCGCCTCGGTAGGCGCCGGCCATGCCCAGGCCGATCAGCCAGCGCCCTTCGCGTCGTTGGGCCGGCTGGGGATTGCGCTGGCTCCATCCGAAGCGCTCGGCGCCCGTGCGCAGGCACTGCACGAATTCACGGCGGGAAAACGGCTTGTGCTCCTGGGCAGGGGTGCCTTCCTTCGCCTTGGCTTGCGGCTTCTTGCCGCTGTCCGGCACCACCTGGGTGTCGTTGCGGATGCGCAGTTCCACGGGATCGATGCCGAGCTTTTCCGCCAGCTCGTCCATGGCAACTTCCAGTGCCATGTGCCCCGTGGCCTCGCCCGGGGCACGCATGGCATTGGCCTCGGGCAGGTCCAGCACGGCCAGGCGCGTGGCGGTCATGCGGTGGGTGCCGGCATACATGCGGCGGGTCTGGTCCACGGCACCGTCCGCCGATCCACCGGGCTGGTCGCCCGACCAGCTTTCGTGGCCGATGGCGGTGATCCTGCCGTCCTGCCCTGCCGCGATGCGCACACGCTGGATGGTGGCCGGGCGGTGCGTGGTGTTGTTGGCCATCAGCGGGCGCTGCAGTGCGACCTTGACGGGCCGGCCTGCCGCGCGAGCGCCCAATGCAGCCAGCAGCGCATCGGCCCGCAGGAACAGCTTGCCGCCAAAACCGCCGCCAATGAATGGCGAGACCAGGCGCACCTTGTCCTTGGGAATGCCCAGTGTCTTTGCCAGCTCGCCCTGGCCCCAGGCAATCATCTGGTTCGAGGTCCATACCGTGAGCTGGTCGCCCTTCCATGCGGCCAGCGTGGCATGGGGCTCCATCATGGCGTGCGACTGGTCTGGCGTGGTGTATGTGGCGTCCACCTTCACGGCGGCCGAAGCGAAGGCGCCTTCGAAATCGCCAATGGCCGTGTCCGGCGCATCGCCATTGATGCTGTCGGGTGGCACGGCGGAGTCCTTGGCCTTGGCCAGGTCATAGGCGCCAGCCACGGGCTCGTAGTCCACACGGACCAGCTGCGCGGCAGCGCGCGCCTGCTCGAAGGTCTCCGCCACCACCAGGGCCACGGCTTGGTGATAGTGGGCCACCTGGGGGCCTGCCAGCAGCGGCGCGGTATTCATCTTGCCCTGGCCCAGCTTGCCAGCGTTCTGTGCGGTGACGATGGCGAGCACGCCGGGCGCGCGGCTTGCCTGCGCCAGCCCGATGCTGCGTATGCGGCCCTTGGCGATGGCCGAGCCCACCACATAGCCATAGGCCGGGTGCTGGACCACGTCATGCCGTTCATAGGCATAAGGCGCCGTGCCGGTGGTCTTGAGCAGGCCGTCGATGCGGTTCATCGGCTGGCCGATGGTCTTTAGCTGGTCAATCGGGTTGAGGGTTGCGGGGGTGTCGAATTTCATGGCGTCAGTTCCTGGCCTGGTCCAGCACCGCGGCGAGCGTGCGCTCCGCCAGCGGGAGTTTGAAGGCGTTGTCCTGCGTGGGCCGGGCGCCCGCCAGCAGGCGGTCGGCAACGGCCTTGGCTCCCTGTGGCATCTGTGCTTCGGCCGCCTCCATTCGCCAGGGCTTGTGCGCCACGCCGCCCAGGGCCACGCGCCCGCTGCCGTCGCGCTGCACGATGGCGGCCACCGACACCAGCGCAAACGCATAGGAAGCCCGGTCGCGTACCTTGTGATAGATGTGCGTGCCGCCCGGCGGCGGCGGCAGGGTGACGGAGGTGATCAGTTCGCCGGCCTGTAAGGCCGTCTCTACCTGCGGCGTGCTGCCGGGCAGCCGGTGGAAGTCGGCAATGGGGATGACTCGGGCCTTGCCGTCGGCCTGGACGGTCTCCACCGTGGCATCCAGCGCGCGCAGCGCCACGGCCATGTCGCTGGGGTGGGTGGCAATGCAGGCCTCGCTGCCGCCGATCACCGCATGCTGGCGGCTCACGCCGGCAATGGCCGAACAGCCGCTGCCCGGCACGCGCTTGTTGCACGGCATATTGGTGTCGTAGAAATACGGGCAGCGGGTGCGCTGCAGCAGGTTGCCGCCTGTGGTCGCCATGTTGCGCAACTGGCCCGAGGCGCCGGCCACCAGGGCGCGGGTCAGCACGCCATAGTCGCGCCGCACGCGCGCATGGGCGGCCAGGTCGCTGTTGCGCACCAGCGCGCCTATGCGCAAGCCGCCCTGCGCGGTGGGCTCCACGGTGTCCATGCCGGTGCCGTTCACATCGACCAGATGCACGGGGGTTTCTATCTGCAGCTTCATCAGGTCCAGCAGATTCGTGCCCCCGGCGATGAAGCGGGCGCCCGGCCGGGCCGCTACGGCGGCGGCGGCCTGCGCGGGGGATTGGGCGCGTTCGTAGGTGAAGGCAATCATGTCCGCCCCTCCCCCGCCACTTCGGTGATGGCATCGACGATGTTGGAATACGCCCCGCAGCGGCACAGGTTGCCGCTCATGCGTTCACGCAGTTCATGGGCCGACACCAGGGGCTGGGCCACGATGTCTTCGCTGGCATGGCTGGGCATGCCGCGTTTGATTTCATCGAGCATGCCTACGGCAGAGCAGATCTGCCCCGGCGTGCAGTAGCCGCACTGGAAACCGTCGTGCCGCACGAAGGCGGCCTGCATGGCGTGCGGGGATTGCGGCGTGCCCAGGCCTTCGATGGTGGTCACGGCTGCTCCCTGGTTCATCACGGCCAGGCTCAGGCAGGACACCACGCGCCGGCCATTCACCAGCACCGTGCAGGCCCCGCACTGACCATGGTCGCAGCCTTTTTTGGTGCCGGTCAGGTGCAGATGCTCGCGCAGGGCGTCGAGCAGCGTGGTGCGGGTGTCCAGGTCCAGGCGGTGTTCCTGGCCGTTCACCTGCAGGGTGACGGGCAGCTGGACCCCTTCGGGGATGGAGGGAGGCTGCACTTGCGCGCCGGCCGATCGAGGCACGGCCGTTGCCGCAGCCGTGGAGGCACCTGCAATCAGAAGGTCCCTGCGCGAAACGGAAAGCTGGGTGTTGTGTTCCATGGGGCGTCCATCGTGTTGGCTCTTCGTGGGGCGTGCACACTGCTGCGAACACGCCACTCCAAGCATCGGTTCGGGACGCGCCCCGGGTTGTAGGTGATGGTCCAACGTCCGGGACATCGGGTTGTCCGATGACGGATCAGCGCATGCAGACGTGCGAGGGCCCCATGGCCCATGCAAAGGCAGCGCCAGCAAGGCGCCCCAGCCTTTGCCGATGCGCCCTGCCCCGTCTTTGCCCCAGCGATGAGCCTAGGCCGCAGGCGGCACGTCGCCGCGCTGCATGCGCTCGAATGCCTTGTCGATTTCCTCGGAGCGTATGGCGCCCGCAGCCGGCACGGGACGGCCCGCGCGCTGGGCGTCGATCTGCTCCTGCATGCGCGTGGCCACCTGCATCAGCACGCGGTGCAGGCCCAGCTGCTGGCGGCGGGCTTGGTCCAGGTGCGTGACCACGGGCTCCAGGGACTGGGCTAGCGACCGGGTCAGCAGTTGGCCCAGCATGTGGACCAGGGCCTGACGGTCCTGGGCGGCCTGTACCTCCGACGGGGTGCTGGCCTGGGTGCGGACGGGCTCGCTGGCCGCCCTTTGCGCCATCAGCTCGCGTATGCCGTGCAGCGAGTCTCCTGCGGCGCTTTGCGTCTGCAGCAGCCGCGCCAGCAGAGCCTGAAGCGCCTGTAGCGTCTGGGATTGGTCAGCGTCCCTGGTGGCGGCCTGCGCGGCCGCTGCCGATGCGTGGGCCTGGTCGGCGTCTTCCTGCATCGCCTGCTGCTGGGACTGGGACACCGACTGGGCCACCTCGCGCGTGGCGGCGACCAGATCGACCAGTTGCGCCGTCACGCGCGTGGCGGCGTCGGCATTGGCGCCGCCTGCGGCCTGGCGGCGCAGGAACTGCTGGCGTATCTGCTGCCAGCGGGCGCTGTCCTCGTCGCTCATCTGCCCGCGCAGCTCGGCGAGCTTGAGCAGGTTCTCCTCGGCGCCCGTGGTCAGCATCTGCGCTTCGCCCTGGTAGTGGTCGGCCAGCATCTGCTGCATTTCCTGGTCGTTCATCACGGGCGTGATCTTCTCGGCCAGCTTGTTCATGTTGCGGTAGCTGCCCTGCAGCCGGAAGGCCGGCTCGGTGCGGTAGCCGTCGTCCTGCGCGGCGCTCTGGATGTACTGCTGGTTGACCTTGAACACCAGTTCACGCACCTGCACCATGCGGGCCAGCACGGCCTCGATCTCGCGCAGCTCAGCCGATGAATAGTCGTGCGACAGCGCATTGCCCGAGACCTCCCGGCCCTGCGCCTTGTCCAGCAGCAGGTACAGGTCCTGCAGGCTGCGCGCGGCCATCGGCGCCAGCACGGCGTTCGAGGTCATGCTGTTTTCGATGTAGCTGAGCTTGAACACCTCCTGCATTCCGCCCAGCACGTCGCCCAGGTTGTAGATGTCGGCACGGTTGGCCAGCATGTCGGGGATCTTGAAGACCTCGCCCGACTCGGTGTACGGGTTGCCCGACATGACCACGCAAAAGCGCTTGCCGCGCATGTCGTGGGTGCGGGTCTGGCCCTTCCACACGCCCTCGATGCGGCGCGTGCCGTCCGACAGCGAGATGAATTTCTGCAGGAACTCGGGGTGCGTGTGCTGTATGTCGTCGATGTACAGCATCACGTTGTTGGCCATCTCCAGCGCCAGGTTGAGCTTTTCCAGTTCCTTGGCCGCCGTGGCGTCCGGCGCCTGGGCCGGGTCCAGCGAGCGCACGGAGTGGCCCAGCGCCGGGCCGTTGATCTTCATGAAGATCAGGCCCAGCCGGTTGGCCACGTACTCCATCAGCGTGGTCTTGCCGTAGCCGGGCGGCGAGATCATCATCAGCAGGCCCATCTGGTCGGTGCGCTTGTTCTCGCCGGCCACGCCGATCTGCTTGGCCAGGTTGTCGCCGATCACGGGCAGGTAGATCTCGTTGATCAGCCGGTTGCGCACAAAGGACGACAGCGGCCGGGCCTTGAATTCCTCCACCCGCACGCGCGAGCGCCAGTCCTGCAGCAGCTGCTGGCGCAGCGCCTGGTAGCGGCCGAATTCGGGAACAAAGGTACGGAAATGGCGCGCGGCGCGCTGGCCCAGGTCGTCGATCTGCAGCCACATGCGGCCGTCCGCAATGCGCGGATGCTGGCCCAGCAGGCCCGGCACTTCGTGGCGCAGGTCCACGCTGCTGACCTTGCAGGGCAACTGGCCGGCACAGCACAGCCAGGCGGCGGCCTCGCCACAATAGGCCAGCCAGGCCTGCCCTTGCCCGTCGTCCAGCGCGCGGCAGGCGGTCTGCAGCCAGTGCAGCGCGCTGCGCCAGCGCTGGTCCAGCGGCGCCACGGCCTTGTCGCGCCGGTCCTCGCCCTGCCAGTAGGCCTGCATTTCTTCCCAGCGCTGCAGCGGCTGGGCCTGCTGCTGCACGGCGGCCTGCAGCGCGGCAATGGCCGACTGGCTGTAGCTGGAGAAGGAAAAGCGCACGGCCTTTTGCGCCAGCTCGGCCTGCAGGTAGTCGGCGGCGCCGTGGATCAGGCTGTCGATATCGCTGTCTGCGGGCGCCGCCTGTCCTGGCAGCAGGTCGCGCAGCAGGCCCCGCTCTTCGGCATAGGCGCGCAGGCGCTCGGAGATGTCGGTGCGCAGGCTCAGCTGTTCGGCCTCGCTGCCGAACATCTGCTGCATGGCCTGGGCCTGCTGGGCGCGCAGCGGCCACTGCGCCATGGCGGCAGCCAGCTGCGGCTGCTGCACCTGGGCCTGTGCGCTCCAGAACAGCAGGGCCAGCGCACGGGCGTCGGGCGCAAAGCGCAGCACGCCGGCGGCATCGCGCAGGGGCAGCAGCACCTGCAGGATGCGGGCCGCATCATGGTCGTGGATGCCGCGCTCATAGCCTTCGCGGTAGCGCGGCGCGGAGAACTCGCGGATGGCCTGGGTCAGTGCCGCCTCGTCGGGCAGCAACTGGGCCAGCCGGGCCTCGCTCCAGCCGTCACGGCGCTGGCGCGCGGCCAGCACCACTTCCAGGGCCAGGTATTCGCCCCGGTAGAACTGCGGCGATTCGGCCGGCGTGGAGGCATCCCAGTAGGCCTGCAGGGCGGCCAGTTCCGGGTTGTCCATGGGCTCGAAATACTCGGTGCCGACCAGGTGCAGGAACAGTTCGCCGTTGCGCGGCAGCAGGGTCAGGTCCAGCTCCTGGTTGCCCACGCTGAAGCGGTGGCGGCCCAGGCGGATGATGGCGCCGTCGCCTTCGTAAAGCTCGGTGCGGTCCTGCAGCGCGCGAAACGCCTGGTCGCGCAGGTTCTTGACGCGGCCGTCGATGTCGTCGGCCTTGACCGGGTCATGCAGTTGCTCGCGCAGGCGCTGGGCCAGCTCCTTGAGCTTGCCGATCAGCGGATCGCCTGCAAAAAAAGCATGCAGGGCATCGGCGCTGGCGAGTTTTTCGATGCGCTTGGGCAGGCTTTGCACGATGCGCAGGGCCGCGTCCAGCACGCCCTGGGCCTTGCGCTGGCGCTCGTCCTGCAGCGACTGGCGGCGCGCCTCGAAGCTCTCCAGCACCTCCTCGCGCTTGGCCATGATGTCGCCGAGGAACTGCTCGTGCTCGCCGAAGCGGCTTTCGATCTCCTCCAGCTGCACCAGCAGGCGCGCCAGCTGCTCGTCGCATTTCTCGGGCGTCTGCGCCAGGCCCAGGGCGCTGACGATGCTTTGCGAGAACAGCGCCAGCTGGGCGGCGAACTGGGCCACGTTCTCGGCGCCGCCCAGGCCCGACCTGCGCTGCTCGGCGCGTGCACGCACCTGGTTCAGGCGCGCGTAGACGGCCGAGATGCGATCCACCACCTGGGTGCGCTGCGTGGCGTCGTCGATGGACAGGCTGCCCATGAGCTCGGACAGCATGTCCAGCGCAGCCGCCATGTCGGCCATGCGCGCCAGCGGCTCGTTGATCTGCGCCACCGTGGCTGCCGCCTGCGCGGCCTGGTCCAGCGCCTGCAGCTGCTCGGCATAGGGCTGCATGGCCTCGTCGGTGGCAATGAAGGCGGCCGTGCGCTGGGAGACTTCGGCCTGGGCCTCGTTGACGCCCTGCACCATGGTGTCGATGGCGGCCTGGTCCACATAGCGCAGGTCGCGCGTGGCCATGAGCTGGCCGCGCAACTGGCCCAGCTGGGTGAGCGCGTCCACGTACTCGCCAATGCTTTTCCAGTCGGCCAGCCGCAGTGTCTTGAGCAACTGGCCGTGGCGGCTGGAAACCTCGCCCATGGCCTTGGCCGAGGCGTTGCGGATGCTCTCGACCTTTTCGTACTCGTCGATGACCGCATCACCCGTGGCGACAATGCCCAGCAGGGTCTCGTGCACGCCCTTGAGCTGCGGCGCGCCCAGCCAGTGGTAGCGCTCGAACAGGCGGCGCGCTGCGTCGATCAGGCGCTCGTAGCGCGGCAGCGAGACCTCGGTGGCCGCGATTTCCTTGCGCACGCTGTACAGGTCGGAGATGCCGCTGACCAGCTCGGCATTGCCGATGCGGCCCAGGAAGCTGTCGCGCTGCGGCTGGCGTGCCGCATAGTCGTCCGAGGCGAAGGGCGTGCGCCAGACCTGCATGGGGTGCACGCGCGAGGCCTCGTTGCTCTCGGCCGCGAAGATGACGACGCGCCCGTCGTCCATGCGCGCATAGCCGTGGCCGATGATGGGCGGCTGCAGGGCGCGCTCGATCAGGTTGTACTTGAACAGCGCCATGCGCCCGCTCTCGGGCTCGTAGAACACGTAGAGCACATCCTCGCCGTTGGGCGAGCGGATGCTGCGCCGGTAGCGCATGCCCTGCATGTTCTGCTCGAACGAGCGGTTCTCGCCGCTTTGCAGGTAGTAGCCGCCGGGGAAGATGATGCCGTGGTCCTGCGGCAGCTGGATGCAGGCCGCGCCGATGGCGTCCATGCGCAGCACCTGGCGCGACAGGGTGTTGAAGATCAGGTAGCGCCACTGCTCTTCGCGGTAGGGCAGGATCTTCAGCAGGATCAGGCTGCCGACGGCGGCGTACTCGAACACGGCGTCGTCCAGCGACTGGTTCTTCTCCTGCACGGGCTCGCGGTAGATGCCCAGGCCGTCGTTGGTGTTGTTCTCGACCTTGATGGTCAGGTCGCCGCCCAGCGTCTCGACGAAGACCTTGTCCAGGATGTTGATGTGCGGATGGCGTCCCTGCACCAGCTGCTCGCGCCCGGCGCGCTGCCACTCGAAGTCGTGGGGCGCAGGCAGCTCGATGTCGCGCTCGCCCCGGTTGTCTATGTAGCGGATGGGCTGGCCATCGACGGGCACGGACCAGCGGAACACGCGCACATCGGACAGGCGCTCGCCGATCTGGAAGCTCGCCAGCAGCTTGCCATCGCGCACGGCCAGCTGCATCAGCCGGGTGTTCTTGTAGTAGGCGTACAGCTCCTGGAAGTCCTGCACGAAGCTCTGTATGCCCAGAAAGCTGTCCTTGAGATCGACCGGCGTGACCTCGTAGCCCTGCTCTCCCTCGTGCAGGCGGTACAGCACGAACACGTCTTCCACGCGCGTGGACTGCTTCAGGCCCATGAAGACGTTGTAGCCAAACAGCAGATAGCCGCCGACCTGGGCGATGTCGCGGCCCAGGCAGTTGTTTTCGGTGCGCACGCGCATGCGCCCGATGACTTCCATCTGGCTGCGGCCGAATTCCTCCAGCCGCTCCTCGTTGAGCTGGCGTGCCAGCGTCTCCAGCGCCTGCCCCTGGCCGTCAAGGCGCTTGGCCAGCACTTCGTAGGAGCCGCCGCTGGCGACTGCCTGGTCCACGGCGGAGGCCGCGGTGTCGGGGGACAGGGACTGTGAAGACGATGGGGACGGTTGGGACATGGGCGTCACGGGCTTTCGCGTGTCAGGGACCATTCACGCCCTCCCTGGCCAGCTGACTGGCTGGCAGGCGGGCGGAGGAAGGCGGATGCGGGAGGCTGGGCAGCCGGTGGAGGGAGCGGCCGGGCGGCCGCCCCGTTCAGTCGACCCTCTGCGTGGGCGGCAGGCCCTTGCCGTCGCCCAGCGCGTTCAGCAGCGATGCGCCGCCCTTGCCGCTGAGGAACTTGCTGATCAGGTCCTGCACGATGGGGCTCTTGCCCGCCACGCCTTCCACGGCCTTGCCCACGGACAGCGCCTTGGCGAAGTTGTCGAAGAAGGCGCCCTCGCCGCCCACGATGTCGATGTTGGCCTTGCTGAGTGCGGCCGACAGCACCTCGGACTGGTCCTTGGCCACGCTCTTGTTGGCCTCGATGGCGGCCAGCGCCTGCTCGAAGTTCTTTTCCAGCTGCATGCGGAACTCCTCATGCGAGCGCGCCTGGTCGGACAGCGAGGCCAGCGCGGTGAACTTCTCGGTCAGGCCCTTGGCCTCGGCGAAGAGCTTGTCGCGCAGCACATCGGCCTCGGACATGCCCACGTCGCGCGTGACCGTGGCCTTGGTGGCGCCCACCTGGGCCTCGCCGCGTGCCTGGGCCAGCAGGCGTTCTTCCAGCACCTTGGCATCGGCCAGGCCCTGCTTTTCGTTGGCGTCGGCCGTGGCCTCGATGACGCGCGCCTCGGCCAGGCCCTTTTCCTGATGGCCCTTGGCTTCGGCCATCAGCTTCTCGGCAATCACGCGGGCCTGGGCCAGGCCTTCCTTTTCCAGGGCGGCGGCGGTGACTTCGCGCACCTTGGCATCGGCCAGGCCGGGCGCGGCGCGCTCGACCTCGATGGCCTCGGCCAGCTTCTTCTTGGCTTCGGCGGTCTTGCTGGCCGCTTCCAGCTCGGCCTGGGCCATGGTCGTGACTTCCACGGCCTTGTGGCGCGAGGAAGCCTCTTCGGCCTCGGCCTTCTTGACCTGGCGCACCATGTCTTCCTCGGCCTGGGCCTGGGCGGTCAGCACGGTGACCTGCTTCATGCGCTCGGCCTCGGAGACGACGCGCACTTCCTTGATGCGTTCCTCTTCCTGGGCCACGGACTTTTCCACCACCACGCGCTCGCGCACCACGTTGGCGATGTTGGCCTTCTCGACCTCGATGGCCTTTTCCTTCTCGATGCGCTGCAGCTCCACCTCGCGCTGGCGGGCCACGATCTCCAGCTCCTTGGCGCGCGTGACCTTCTCGACCTCGATCACCACGGCACGCTCACGGTTTTGCTGGGCCACGGCCACTTCGCGCTGGCGGTTTTCCTCGCGGATGTCCAGTTGCTCCTGGGTCTGGATGCGGGCCTGCTCGGCCTTCAGGCGCTCTTCTTCCTGCACCTTCTGGGTTTCGGCCTGCTCGCGCGCCTGGATGGTGGCGATCTCGCGCTTTTGGCGCGCCTCGGCATCGGCCTGCTGGCGCTCCAGCGCCAGCATGGCTTCCTTGGTCTCCACGTTCTTCTTGGTGATGGCCAGGTCCGAGTTGCGCTCCAGTTCGTTGGTGACGATGTTCTGGTTGGCCGTCAGCTCGGTGATCTTGCGGATGCCCTCGGCGTCCAGGATGTTGTTGGGGTCCAGCGAGGACTTGGGCGTCTGCTCCAGGTAGTCGATGGCCACGTCCTCCAGCACATAGCCGTTGAGGTCGTTGCCGATGACATGGATGATCTGGTCACGGAAATCCTGGCGGTTCTCGAACAGCTTGACGAACTCGATCTGCTTGCCCACGGTCTTGAGCGCCTCGGAGAACTTGGCGTTGAACAGCTCGTTGACGGCCGTCTTGTCCGAGGCCCGGTCCACGCCGATGGCCTTGGCCACCTTGAGCACGTCTTCCGCCGTTTCATTGACGCGCAGGTAGAAGGCCACGGTGATGTCGGCGCGCATGTTGTCGCGGCAGATCAGGCCTTCCTTGCCGCGCCGGTCGATCTCCAGCGTCAGCAGCGAGATCTGCATGAATTCCTTCTTGTGGATCACCGGCAGCACCAGGCCGCCCGTGAACTTGACCTTGGGCTGCGACGTGGTGTCGTTGATGATCAGCGCCGTGCCCTGCGGAACCTTGATGTAGAAGGCCTTGACCAGGGCGAACAGCCCGAGGATGACGACGAAGACGGAACCGATCACCACCCCGGCGACGATGTACCACTCCATGTTGCTCATGTTCATGCGAATCTCCCCTGTGAATTGCTATCTGTGAAAACGCTGAAAAAACGGAAAGGCCGCGCCCGCCGAACGGACGCTCGGGCCTTGTGGGAATCCCGGAACTAGCGCGGCAGCTCGGTGCCGTCGAACTCGGCCTTGCTGACCACGCGCCAGGCGTTGTGCTCGGGCAGGTGCTCGATGAGCACGATCTCGGTGCCCCGGCCCAGTGCGCGCTCGGGCGAGCGCATCTGCACGTTCAGGCCCGCGCCGCCGTCCTCGACACTGCCGTAGCCCTGCGTGCCGTCCACCACGGCGCTGCGCACCAGGCCGGTTCGGCCCAGCAGCACCTTGGGCTCCTCTGCAGGCGCCACCTTGTTGACGATGCCCCGCAGCGGGCGCAGCAGCAGCACGGTGGAGGCAAAGCCCAGCACCATGGCTGCCGCAGCCACCAGGGAGCCGGTCAGCAGGTTCACCAGGGTCCAGCCCTGGGGCATGGGCACGAAATGGCACAGCACATACGAGGCAAGCCAGGACATCAGGAACAGCGCGGTGAGGATGACCGTGAGCGGAATGCCGCCCAGGCCCACCTTGAGCAGCAGCCCGGCCAGCGCGCTGACCGAATGCTCCACGCCGTGCGCATGGTCGCTGCCGTCGAACAGCACCCAGTGGTCCAGCGAGTCCACCTCCAGCAGGCCCAGCATGGCGATCAGCCAGTACAGCAGCATGAACAGCAGCAAGGCGCCAAAGATGAAAGTCGGAAAGCCAAACGCGTATTGCAGGAACGCAGACATGTTTTTCCCCTCCCCTCAAATCCGGCAGCCGAGGCGGCAGGCCTGGCAGTGCCTGCCTGGACAACGGCCGCGCATCAAGCGTTTTTTCCGCCAGTTGCGGCGCGCTGCGCCTTCAGGCGTTCCAGCACCGATTGCGCATTGCCCGCCTGGGGCGTGATGCCAGCAGCGCGCAGCTTGGCATCCAGCGCATCTTCGCTGCTGTCGCGCGCCAGCTCGGCCGCGCTTTCCATGCGCGCACCGCGCTCGGCCTGCTTTTGCTTGATGCGCTCCAGAGAATCCAGTGCGCTTTGCACGCGCGTCTGCGAGCCTGCATAGCGGCCGGCCACCGTGGCCTGGGCGCGCTGCACGCTTTCCGTGGCCTTGACCGTGTCGGCCTGCTGCTTGAGGCGCTTGATATGCGTTTGCGCCGTCTGTATGGCCACGCGCAGCTGCTCCACGCTTTGCGTGTAGGCGTCCAGCTGGGATTGCTCCTCGTCGCGCTGGGTCTCCAGCACGGAGACCTTGCCGGCCACTTCCAGCGCCAGCGCCTCGTCGCTGGTGTCCAGCGCCTTGACGGCATAGCCCTCGTACTCGGCAATGCGTTCCTGGGTCTGCTTGAGCTTGCCGGCCGCCAGCTTTTGCTTGGCCATGATGTCGGCCAGCGCTTCCTTGGACTTGTTCAGGTCGCTGTCGGCATCGCGGATTTCCTGGTCCAGGATGCGCAGGGCCTGGCTGTCGGTCACCGCCTCGCCGGCCTCGTGGGCGGCGCCGCGCAACGCTGTCACCAGCTTGTTCCAGATGGTCATGATGATCTCCTAGGGGCTCAGTGTCTTCAACGGGCGGGGCGTCAGGCCTGCGCGGATGCGGGTGCGGATGCGGATGTGGGCACCGGCGTCAGGTAGTGGGCCAGCGCCTCGGTGGCCTGGATGACGCTGTCGGCCAGGGTCAGGATCTCGGCAATGATGTCGCCCTCGCTGCTGCTGGCGTGCAGGGCGGCGAACATCACGTAGCCCTCGCCACCGTGGGCCTGGGGTTCCAGCGCCATCGTGGTGAAGGGAAACAGTTTTTGCAGGCGCAGCATCTGCTCGTTGAGGCCGGCGCGGTCGTGCACCTGGTCGGCGGGCCACAGAAAGGCCTCCACCACCAATTGGTCGCCCGAGAGCGCCACATGCACCGGCAGATCGCCGAATTCGGGCAGGCTGACCAGCAAACTTGCGTCTGCGCCTTCCAGCACCTCGATATGGAGCCGGCCGCCCTGCACCAGTGCCGATTGCTGCAGATCGCCCGCCAAGGCGTGAATATCCCGATATGCCTGTCTGCTGTTGTCCATGCCGCCCTCCTTGTGGATGAGAACCATTGATTCCGGTTGCAATCCCGGCACGCGCATTTGCTTTTCCAATTGCTGCAATGCCGCGCCGTACTCTGGAAGAATCCAGACCTCCTTTTTCACCAGCCCCTGTTCGCGCAGCCGTTGCCGGTGCAGGCGCTGGTAATGGGCTGATGTCTTTTGTTCCATGCGGATACCATAGCGACCATTACATGTGATGTCTACATGTAATGGCGATCAATTTGTAAACGGATATGTAAACCGAGTGGCGCAATGGCCGGCTTTGCGCAGGCCACGGCCCGCCTTTGCGTTCTGGCAAATCACCATCAAGAATTCATTTTTTCTACCGGAAACCATTTATCAACAAATTTTCCTATCAACCACGGGAGCGCCCAGGGGCGGACTGCTTCGGGGGCGGTGCAGGGCTGCGAAGGCACTGCACAATGGCCGCTGTCGCAGGCAGATCCGGCCCTTGGCTGCCCGGCGCACGCTACGGAAACCTCTGCATGCCCGCCTTCAGGCTCTCACTTCGCACGGCAGTCACAGCCCCCTTCATAGCGGTGTTCGTGGTCACGGCCGGGCTATTGGCGGCATGGCAGCAGCGCCAGGTGGACCAACTCATCAACCGCGAAAGCCTGCGGCTGCTCGACTCCCTGTCCACCACCACGCGCCACCAATTGGCCGATTACCTGGAGACCCCGCTGCGCGTGCAGCAGGCCCTGGCCGAGACCGTGGCCCGGCAGGCGCTCTACACCCCCGGCGACCTGCGCCCCATCTATGACTATCTGACACGCTCATTCACCGAGCTGTATGCCCAGCACCACCAGATCAGCCTGTTGAGCTTTGGCGGCGTACAAGGTGAATACACGGGCGTGCGGCTGGAGCCCGATGGCCGCTACCGCCTGATTCTTCAGGACCGCAGCACCCAGGGCGCCCTGCAGATCTTCGAGGGGCTGGAGCCCGGCCCGCCCATGTCCAGCCTTGCCGGCTACGACCCCCGCGTGCGCCCCTGGTACCAGCCTGCCATCCACAAAGACGGCCCGCACTGGTCGCCCATCTACACGGTGACTGGCGACCGGGGCGACACCACGATTTCCGCATCCACGTCCGTGCGGGTGTCCGGCCAGCTGGCCGGCGTGGTGGCCGCCGATGTGCGGCTGAGCAGCATGAACCGCTTTCTGCGCGATGAGCCCTTGCGTGGCAACGGCCATATCGCCGTGGTCGACGCACAGGGCTACATGGTGGCGCACTCGTCCGAGCTGTCGGTGCTGAAACGGCGCGAAGGCCCCTATGACCCACCCGTGCGCCTGCGGCTGTCCGAAAGTCCCGATCTTGCGCTGCGCAGCCTGGCCGCCCTGTTGCCTGCGCATCTGAGCGCGGATTCATCGGCGCCAGCGGGTCCCGAGAAAACCATCAACCTGAGCTTCAAGGAACAGGGGCAGATCTACCACGGCCAGGTCACCGCATTCCACGATGCACGCGGCATCGACTGGCGGATCCTGGTGCTGCAGCCCGAATCCGATCTGGTCAGCAGCATGCGGGCGGACAGCCGCCATGCGCTGGTCCTCGCTTTCGGCCTGGCCTTGCTGGGACTGGGGCTGGGCGTGTGGTGCCTGCGCCGGGCGCTGCGCCCCCTGGCGGTGACGGCCGATGCGGCCAACCGCCTGGCCAAGGGCGACTGGAGCGCGGTAGGGGCGCTGCCGGATACGTCCCTGGTCGAGACATCGTCCCTGGTCTCGGCCTTCCACAACATGGCGCAGCGGCTGCAGGAATCGTTCGAGCACATGCGCACCCTGCTGCAGTACGACAGCCTGACGCAGCTGCTCACGCGCGCCGGCCTGATCGAGCAGGCCGATGCGGCGGCAGCCGCCAACACGCCCTGCCCTGCCGCGCTGTGCCTGCTGGAGCTGCAGAATTTCCGCAGCGTCCGCGACGATGTGGGCCACGGCACGGGCGAGCAGTTGCTGCGGGCCGTGGCCGAGCGGCTGCGCAACCACCATCTGCAGTTTCCTGCCCTGCTGGCGCGCACGGCCAGCAACGAGTTCGCCATGCTGTGGCTGCATGACTGCACGCCGCAGCAGATGCAGGACAAATGCCGCCATCTGCTGGAAATCTTCGACCAGCCATTTTCCGTGGGCAAGGACGACATCGTGCTGCGCGCCTGCGCGGGCGCCGTCAGCGGCGAGCTGCTGCCGGGCGTGCTGCCCGAGTGGCTGCGCAACGCCAGCATTGCGCTGGGTGAGGCGCAGCGCGGCTCGCACCCCTTCCTGCTGTTCGAGCCCAGCCTGGCGCAGAAAATGCTGGGCCGCACGCAGCTGGCCATGGAGCTGCGCCAGGCGGTGGAGCGCAACGAGCTGCGCGTGTTCTACCAGCCCGTGGTGGACCTGGCCACAGGCAGCATGGTCGGCGCCGAGGCCCTGGTGCGCTGGAACAGCCCGACGCGCGGCATGGTGCCGCCCGGCGTCTTCATTCCGGTGGCCGAGGAGTCGGACCTGATCCTGAGCGTGGGCGAATGGGTGCTGCGCACGGCGGCGCACGACATCGCCTCCCACCTGCCCCGGCTGCCCGCTGACTTCGAGCTGCACGTCAACATGTCGGCACGCGAGCTCATCCAGTCCGACTTCGCCTCCACGCTGGAGCAGGCACTGGCCACCAGCGGCCTGCCCGCCCGGCTGCTGACCCTGGAGCTGACGGAGTCCATGCTGCTGGACGACAGCGACGCCACGCTGCAGCGCATTGCCGCCATCCGCGCGCTGGGCGTGAAGATCGCCATTGACGACTTCGGCACCGGCTACTCCTCCCTGGCCTATCTCAGCCGCCTGCGCTTTGACTGCATCAAGATCGACCAGAGCTTCGTCGGCCAGTTGCCGGAGTCCGAATCCGACAAGTCCATCGTGACCGCCGTGCTGCGCATCGCCCAGGGCTTCGGCGTCAAGGTCGTGGCCGAAGGCGTGGAGGAGCAGGCCCAGGCCAAGCTGCTGCATGCCCTGGGCTGCAAGCATGCACAGGGCTATCTGTTCGAGCGGCCGGTGCCGCTGGCGCAGATGCTGGAGTACCGCGCTCCCTGGCATGAGTGAGCCACCAGTGAGCCACCAGGGAGTCGCTGGTGAGCCGCTGCTGCCTTGTGGTGCCCTGCCTGTCGGCTTTGGCTGACGTGTGCCGCTTGCATGATCCGGTGCACATGCAGGTGCAATCCACGAAACAATCGGCGCCTGTTCCAGCCTCCCGCCTTCCATGACGCCCACCTATTCCGAGAGCCAGCCGCCCCCGCCCCGTCTGGACCCCGCCGGCCCCATCCACCTGATCGTGCCCCTGCGCCCAGGCGCCGACCTGGAACAGCTGCGCGCCCGCCTCACCAGCGTGCCCGCGCTGCAGCAGCGCAGCGTTCAGTGGCATGTGCCTGGCGCACGCGCCGACATCGTGCACCTGGCCGCCCGCGCCGTGGACAGGGCCAGCCAGGATGGCGGCCTGGTCGTGGCCGCCGGCGGTGACGGCACCATCAATGCGGTGGCCGCCGCAGCCTGGGCGCGGGGCGTGCCCATGGGCGTGGTTCCGCTGGGCACCTTCAACTACTTCGCCCGCGAGCAGGCGCTGTCGCTGGACCCCGCCCAGGCCGTGCAGGACATTCTTCAGGCATTGCAGGCCGGCCAGATGCGGCCCGTGAACGTGGGCCTGGTCAACGAACGCCTGTTTCTGGTGAACGCCAGCCTGGGCCTGTACCCGCGCCTGCTGGACGAACGTGAGCGCGCGTCCACACGCTTTGGCCGCACGCGGCTGGTGGCCATTGCGGCCTCCATCTGGAGCATTCTTCGCGGTGGCAGCGCGCGCCGCTGGCGCATCGCCCTGCGCTCCGACCGCCAGGCGCCGCTGCAGCAGCAGGAGCACCTGGCCAGCACACTGTTCGTTGGCAACAACCCGATGCAGTTGGAGCGCGTGGGCATTGCCGAAGCCCGCGCCGTGGCCGACGGCCAGCATCTGGCCGCCGTGCTGCTGCTGCCACAGGCCAGCGAGGCCCCGGCGCGCGTGGTCTGGAATGCCGTCTTGGGACGGCTGGCGCAGGACGATGCCGTGGCCAGCCTGGCCTGCACCGAGCTGGTGGCAGAGCCCGCAGGCCGGCGCCCGCGGCGCCTGAAGGTGGCCTTTGATGGCGAGCGCGAATGGATGGCGCCGCCCATTCGTTTTCGCCTGGGCGAGAAGCCGCTGTGGCTGGTCGTGCCGGGTGAGGCCGCTCCCTCCTCCTGATCATCAAGGGACAAGGAACGCCCATGGCTTTGCTCATGCATATGTCGGACCTGCATTTCGGCGCCCACGATCCGGCCGTGTGCGCCGCCGCGGCAAGACTGGCCGCACGTCTGCCCGTGGCGCTGCTGGTGGTCTCCGGCGACCTGACCCAGCGTGCCACGGCTGCACAGTTTGCCCAGGCGCGCGAGTTTCTCGATGCCCTTCCCGTACCGCGCCGCCTGGTCGTGCCGGGCAACCACGATCTGCCGTTGCTTGCCTGGTGGGAGCGGCTGGGCGGCCATGCCCATGATCGCTACGCCCGCTGGATCAGTGCCGAACTGCAGCCCTGGTGCGCAGAGCAGGGCTTTTGCGTGATTGGCGTGGACACCACGCGCTGGTGGCGCCACCAGCGCGGCAGCCTGTCGGCCAGCCAGATCCGGCAGGTGGCCCAAAGGCTGGCGCAGGCCAGCCCCGGCGACTGGCGCATTGTGGTCAGCCACCACCCGCTGGCAGCCGCCCATGCACAGGACCGCAGCCACCGCCCGCACCGCGCGGCGACGGCCCTGGCGGCCTGGCGCGACGCCGGAGCGCAGTTGATGCTGTCAGGCCATGGACATGACCCCGGCCTGGTCCAGCCGCTGCCGGGGCTGTGGGCGGCGCAGGCGGGCACTGCGGTATCGCTGCGGCTGCGCGCGCATGCGCCCAACAGCCTGTTCACGCTGGAGCAGCAGGAGGACTCCGCTGGACAGGGCCGGGCCTTGCGCCGCGAGCTCACGCGCTGGGACTATTCACGGCAGGCGGATGAATTCCTGCCCGTGCAAAAGCATGTTCTGGACCCGCCGCAGGCCTCCACCCGCTGAACGCGCGCAAACCGTGTTCTGGTGCTCTTCGTTGTATTGCACAATCCACCGCCTCGGCCTCCATGCAGGCGGCGGCAGAAAAGTTTGCATGCTGTCCTACGCGATGGCTGCCCGAGGGTGTGGATGATCAGCCCTCGTCAATGCTGCCTTTTTGATAGCAGCATGATGCACCGCAACAAAGAGATATGCGAATCCTGTACGTTGAAGACAATGCCGACCTGCGCGAAACCATTGGCCTGCTGATGGAGAGCGAATCACGCTTCGTGACCAGTTGCGCCACCGCCGAGCAGGCCCTGGAACTGGATGCGGCCCAGCCTTTCGACGTGGTGGTTTCCGATGTCAGCCTGCCCGGCCTGTCAGGCACCGACCTGGCGCGGCAGCTGCTGGAGGCCGATGCGCAGCGCTGGATCATCCTGTGCTCCGGCTACGACCTGGGCCCCTACCCCACGGCCTGGGGCCCCCATGTGCGGACCCTGCTCAAGCCCTTCGAGATCGAGGACCTGGAGACGCTGCTGGACTCCATCCAGGAAGCGCTCGGCAACCCCGCCCACTGAAGCGTTCGCGCTTTCGCGCCCCCCGGCGCCCCCCGGCTCCCGCCGTCACAGCACGGCCTTGGAGCCTCCCACCGCCGCCACGCGCGGCAACTCCACCCTGAAGCTGGTCACTCCGTCGGCGGAGCGCACATCGATGCGCCCGCCGTGCGAACGCACGATCTGGTGCGCAATGAACAGCCCCAGGCCCAGTCCCTGGTGCTGGCCGGGCCGGCGTTCACCACCGCGAAACGGGTTGAACAGCGTGGGCAGCAGTTCCGCGGGAATGGTGCCGCCGTTGCGCACCGTGATGGACACGCGATCGTCCTGGCGGCCATCGGCCGTCACCTGCACCGGCTGCGCGGGATCTCCGTGGTGCATGGCATTGCCCAGCAGGTTGGTCAGTACCTGGCACAGGCGTTCGCCATCCCAGATACCTTCCAGATTGCCCATCATCTCGCTTTCCAGGCGCCGCTCCGGAAAGCCCGTCTCCACCTCCTGCAGCGTGCGCTGCAGCAGCGTCTGCAGGCTGGCCGGCTGGGGCGACAGCGGCAGGCCTTCTGCCTGGCGGATGCGGGTCACGTCCAGCAGATCCTCGATCATGCGCGACATGCGCTGGCTGCTGCTGAGCATGCGCTCGGCCATGTTGGCCACCTTGCCGGGATCGGGCTGGCGCGTGAGCACGGTGGCCGCCGCCTTGATGGACTGCAGCGGCGTGCGCAGGTCGTGGCTGAGCACGGCCATGAACATCTCGTTGATGCGCAGCGCCTCGGTGCGCTCCTGCAGCTGCTGGGCCAGCGCCTGCTTGCGCTGGTGCAGCTCGAAGAACACGTTGGCCTTGGTGGTCAGCATGTGCGGGTCGATGGGCTTGTACAGAAAGTCCACGGCGCCGCTTTCATAGCCGCGGAACTGCCAGTTGTGCTCGCGCGAGCCCGCCGTCATGAAGATGAGCGGGATGTGGCGCGTGCGCTCGCTGCCGCGTATCAGCTCGGCCAGCTCGAAGCCGTTCATCTCGGGCATCTGCACGTCCAGCAGGGCCAGCGCCACATCGCCATGGTCGAGCAAAAGCTCCAGCGCCTCGGGGCCGGAATGCGCCTTGAGGAACTCGATGCCGTCGCGCTGCAGCAGCGCTTCGATGGCGATCAGATTCTCGGCAATGTCATCGACGATCAGGCATTTGACGCGATCTGTTTGGGACATGGATTCTCTCTCGGTATTTTGTCTGGTGGGAGCGCGCTGAATGGACATTCAAAGCCTCCCCTGGCCGTGCAGCGATGCGATGAGCGCGGCAATGCCCTGCGGCGCCAGCACCTGGGCCTGTGGCACGCGGGCCAGGGCCGCCCGCGGCATGGTCTGCATTGCGGCACTGTCTGGCGACTGCACCACGGCCAGGCCGCCGGCCGCGTGCACGCTGGCCATGCCCTGGGCGCCATCCTCGTTGGCGCCGGACAGAAGCACGGCCAGCAGGCGCTCGCCATAGCAGTCGGCAGCCGACTCGAACAGCACATCGATCGAGGGCCGCGAAAAATGCCAGGGCGCATCCAGCGACAGCGCCAGCCTGGGACCGCTGTCCACCAGCAGGTGGTAGTCGGCCGGCGCAAAGTACAGGCAGCCCGGCTCCAGCCATTGCTGGTCCTGCACCTCGCGCACCGGCAGGGCGCAGCGCGGCCCGAAAAGCTGGCCCAGCAGGCTGCGCCGGTCGCGCGGCAGGTGCAGTACCACCAGCACCGAAGCGCGCAGGCTGGCGGGCAGCGTGGGCAGCACCGCGGACAGCGCATCAAGCGCGCCGGCCGAGCCGCCGATCACGATGGCCTCGTAGGCTGTGGCGGCGTCGGAGGCGGGTGTGTTCGTGGTCGCGGGCATCACAGCCCGGCCCTCTTGCGGTAGATGCGGTCTTCGAGCACGAAGTCCTCGAAGGCCTCCGAATGCCCTGAAAACCGCAGCGACTCCTTGGAGCCCAACCCCAGGAACCCGCGATGGCACAGCGCATCGCGGAACAGGCCCAGCGCCCGGTCCTGCAGCTCGCGCTCGAAATAGATGAGCACATTGCGGCAGGACACCAGGTGCATCTCGGCGAACACGCTGTCGGTGGCCAGGCTGTGGTCGGAGAACACCATGTGCTCGCGCAGCCCCTTGTCGAAGACCACACGGCCATAGCGCGCCGTGTAGTAGTGCGACAGCGAGCTGTGCCCGCCCGAGCGCGCATGGTTGTCGGTGAATGCCGCCACGCGCGCCATGTCGAACACGCCCTGCTCTGCCGCCTTCAGCGCATGGGGATTGATGTCGGTGGCGTAGATCAGGGTGCGGTCCAGCAGGCCCTCTTCATGCAGCAGGATGGCCAGCGAATACACCTCTTCGCCCGCGCTGCAGCCGGCCACCCAGACCTTGAGCGAGGGATAGGTGCGCAGCAGCGGCACGACCTCGGTGCGCAGCGAGCGGAAGTAGGTCGGGTCGCGGAACATGTCGCTGACCTGAACCGTGAGGTACTCGAGCAGGGCCGGGAACACGCTTGTATCGTGCAGCACACGGTCCTGCAGCTGCGACAGCGTCTTGCAGTCGAACTGCACCAGGGCCGACTGCAGGCGCCGCTTGAGCGAGGCCTGGGCGTAGCCCCGGAAGTCATAGTGGTAGCGGTGGTAGATGGCGTCGATCAGCAGGCGCTGCTCGATGTCGGCGGTGCGGGCTTTTTTCAGCTGAGGCATCGCGTCCTCCTTGCTACTTGGGCATCCACACCCGCACCAGCGACAGCAGCTTCTCCACGTCCAGCGGCTTGGCGATGTAGTCGTTGGCACCGGCGGCCAGGCATTTCTCCTGGTCGTCCTTCATGGCCTTGGCGGTCAGGGCGATGATGGGCAGGCGGCGCCATTGCGGGCGGTTGCGGATCTCGCGCATGGCGGTGTAGCCGTCCATCTCGGGCATCATGATGTCCATCAGGACCAGGTCGATGCCGGCCTGCGCCGTGCCCCGCGCTTCCAGGGTTTCCAGCGCCTCGCGCCCGTTGCGCGCGATCTCCACGCGGATGCCCGTGGGCTCCAGGATGCTGGACAGCGCGAACACATTGCGCACATCGTCCTCCACCACCAGCACCGTGCGCCCTTCCAGCGCCGACTCGCGGCTGCGCGCCACCTGCAGCATCTGGCGGTGCTCGGCCGACAGCTCGGACTCCACCTGGTGCAGGAACAGCGTGACCTCGTCGAGCAGGCGCTCGGGCGAGCGCGCGTCCTTGATGATGATGGACTTGGAAAAGCGCCGCAGCTGCTGCTCTTCATCGCGCGAGAGCGCGCGGCCCGTGTAGACGATGACAGGCGGGAAGGAAACATCGTCCTGGTCCGTCATGCGCTGCAGCAGCTCGTAGCCGCTGATGTCGGGCAGGTTCAGGTCCATCACCATGCAGTCGAAGGTGGCGCCGCGCAGATGTTCCAGCGCCGCCGCCGCCGTGCCCGCGCAGACGATGTCCACGTCGCTGCGGCTGAGCAGGTGGCGCACGCTCTCGCGCTGGCGCTCGTCGTCCTCCACCACCAGCACGCGGCGCAGGTCCTGGGTGAACTTGGCCTCCAGCCGCTTCAGGGCATGGACCAGTTCCTCGCGCTTGACGGGCTTGAGTGCGTAGCCCACGGCGCCGCGCCCCATGGCCTCCTGCGAATAGTCGGCCACCGAGACCACGTGCACGGGAATGTGGCGCGTGACGGGGTTGCGCTTGAGCTGGTCCAGCACGCCCAGGCCCGAGAAATCGGGCAGGTTGATGTCCAGCACGATGGCGTTGGGCTGGTTGCTTGCCGCCATGGCCAGGCCGTCGGACGCGGTGCTGGCCACATCGCATTCGAAATCCATCTCGCGCGCGAGCTCGGAAAGAATGTCGGCAAAGCGCCGATCGTCCTCGATGACGAGGATGCGGCGCCCGCTCTGCCCGCTCTTTCGCAGGGCATCCGCGGCGGACGAGGTAGGCGACAGCATCGGCGCAGACATGGCTGGCGACATGGCCGGCGCGAACGCGGGCGCAGCCGGCGCGACATGGGCCGAGGCGACGGCGGGCACGGAAGCGGGCGATGACACCTGCGTCTGCGTCTGCTCATTCGCCAGCGATTCCCGCGCCGGGCGGGGCAGCGGCGCGGCAGCCAAGGCCTGGCCAGGCTCCACCAGCTCCAGGATCACAGGCACGGTCAGCGTGAACACGCTGCCCTGCCCCGGCGTGCTGGAGACGGTCAGCGTGCCGCCCAGCAGCCCGGCAAGATCACGTGAGATCGACAGGCCCAGGCCCGTTCCGCCGAACTTGCGATGCGTGCTGCCGTCCGCCTGGCGGAAGGCATCGAAGATGAATTGCTGCTGCTGCTCGGCAATGCCGATGCCGGTATCGCGCACGGCGAACGCCAGCATACCCCCGGGCACGCGGGACACCTGCAGGCCGACCGAGCCCTTGGCCGTGAACTTGAGCGCGTTGGACAGCAGGTTCTTGAGCACCTGGGCCAGCCGCATGGGGTCGGTCTGCATGGAGGCCGGCACGCCGGGGTCCACCGTCCATGTCAGCTCCAGGCCTTTCTCGCGGGCGATGGGGCGCAGCGGCTCCATCAGCGCCTGCAAGGCGGTGGCGATGGTCATGGGCTCCACCAGGACGCTGACCTGGCCGGCCTCGATCTTGGACAGGTCCAGGATGTCGTTGATCAGCGCCAGCAGGTCGCTGCCCGCCGCATGAATGGTCTGCGCGTACTTGACCTGATCGGCCTGCAGGTTGCCGGGCTTGTTGTCGGCCAGCAGCTTGGCGAGGATCAGCGTGGAATTCAGCGGCGTGCGCAGCTCGTGGCTCATGTTGGCCAGGAACTCGCTCTTGTACTGGCTGGCCAGTTCCAGCTCGTGCGCCTTGTCGGTCAGCGCACCCTGGGCGCGCAGCAGTTGCTCGCGCTGGTACTCCAGCTGCTGGGTCTGCTCCTCCAGATGGGCATTGGTCTGCTCCAGCTCGCTTTGCTGGTGCTCCATCTGCGTCTGCGACTCCTGCAGGATGCGGCTTTGCTGCTCCAGCTCCTCGTTGCTCACGCGCAGCTCTTCCTGCTGGGCCTGCAGCTCTTCCGACTGGCGGCGCGTTTCTTCCAGCAAGGTCTCAAGGCGCGAACGGTCCAGGCCCGAGCGGATGGCCACGGCCAGCATTTCGGACGCCCGCTCCAGCAGGCTGCGCTCTGCCTCGCTCACCCCGCGCAGAAAGCCCAGTTCGATGACGGCGAACACTTCGCCGTTCTCCATGGCGGGCGCCACCATCAGCTGCAACGGGCTGGACTGGCCGGTGCCCGAGGAAATCGGCAGGTGCTGCGCGGGCACGTCCCTGACATGCAGCAGCTTGCGCGAGGCGACCGCCTGGCCCGCCAGGCCCTCGCCGGGCAGCAGCTTGTGCTGCAGGCGCTCGCGCGGCAAGGCATAGCCGCCGAACAGGCGCAGACCGCCGTCGGCGCAGTCCACCACATAGCCGGCGCCCACCTCGGCGCGCAGGTAGGTGGCCAGGTATTCCAGTGCCTTCTGGCCCAGGTCTTCCAGCCGGCGGTCGCCCTGCAACTGCTGGCCCAGGCCGGACAGACCGGAAGTTACCCAAGACTGGCGCGCCTTGACGCGGTACTCGCGCACCGTCAGCGCAGCCGATGCCAGGATCAGGCCCAGCAAGATAAGGGAGCCGCCCCAGGAGTAGTACGTCGAGGTGGTGGATGCCTCCACCCACAGCTGGCGGCGCTGCTCCAGCTCACGGGTCTGGCGGGTGTAGAGATCATCGATCAGCTCGCGCAGCCGGTCCATGGCGTTCTTGCCCACGTCCAGGCGCACCAGGGCCATGGCGGCGTCCAGGTCGCCGGCCTTGCGCAAGTCTATGGTTTCCTGCAGCTCGCGCAGCTTCTGGGTCGAGATGTCCTCGATCTGGTCCAGCAGCCGGTGCTGGACGGAGTCGCTGGACGTGCGCGCCTTGAGCGCCTCCAGCTGCTTTTGCAGCACATCGCGCGCCTGCTGGTAGGGCTGCAGATAGGCCTGGTCACCCGTCAGCAGAAAGCCCCGCTGTCCGGTTTCGGCATCCTTGAGCGAGGCGTTGAGCTGGCTGAGCTGGCGCATGGCCAGCGTCGTGCGGTCCATGGCATTCACGGCCTGGCCTCGCGCCTCGGACGACCGGAAATTGACGAAGGCGATGACCAGGGTGGCCAGGGCCGCTGCACCAAAGCCTGCAACAAGCGTCCATGGAACGGCAAAGCGCTGGGTGGTCTGGTGGCTGGAAGATCGTGGCATGCAGTGGAATTTCTGGCGGAAATGGACGAAGGAATCCGCCAGGGACTGTAACGGTTTTGCGCGGCCCTCGGCAGCACTCGACCACACTCGGCCGCAGTCCGCGCTGGTTTCAGCGGTGCGCGACGCACGGCGCCACCACGGCAGCCGTTAACATGGCCCGATACTTTCCTTCCGACATCCCGCTGCGGTCGTCGGCCCACACTCCAGGAACCATTGCATGAAAACCTTTGCCCTCACCGTCGCATCGCTGGCCGCCGCCGCTTCGCTGGTGTCCACCAGCGCCAATGCCGCAGCGTCGATCTTCCTCAACGACACCATCGCCGCACGCATTCCCGCCAGGGACCTGCCCGACGCAAAGGCCGCCGTGGCCAAGGTGCTCAACGAGGCCGCCGACGGCTCCGTGACCGAATGGACCAGCGGCCCGAACCGTACCAACCAGCGCGTGACGATGGCCTTGCAGCCGCAGCAGACCGTGCAGACCGGCTCGGCCGGAAGCTGCCGCCTGCTGTCGGCCGACGTGCGCCTGAAAAAGACCTCGGAAAACTGGCGCTTCTGGTTCTGCAAGCAGTCCGATGGTTCGTGGAAGGCCAGCGGCAGCCAGCCCTGAGCAAGGATCGCGGTGGCCTGTCACCGGGAATCCGGCATGGACCTACGCCACCAGTCCTGGACACATGGGAGCATGTCGGCCGGAAGATCGACATCGGAGAACAACCATGCCCCATGAATTTGTGCAGGCCACGACACTCGCCAGACGGCTGGCCCTGGGCGTCGCCGCAACCTCTTTGCTGGCGCTGGCCGCCTGCTCGGGCGAGACCTCGTCAACGCGCGCGGGATTTCCCATGGCCGAAGTGCCGCGCTTCAACCAGCCCCCGCCGGACAAGCCCCTGCTGGGCCAGCCCGTGATCATGGCCGAGCAGGTCATGCCCCATGCCAAGGAGGATCCGCACGAGCCCTTGCCGCCAGCCGCGCCCCTGCCCGCCAAGGCGTCGGAGCCCGCAAGCGGCGCAGGAGCCACGAACAAGGAAGATGCCGGCGGCGTGAACCCTGCCGCCGGCCAGGCCGCTGCCATCTCCGATGGCCAGGGCGAGGGCTCCAAGTACCAACTGGGCGCCCCCAAGTAGCTGAACTCGGCCAAACCCGGCAGAACTCAACCGGAGCCGGGCGGACTCAGAACGAAGTCCAGTCCCCGTCGTCATTGCCCTTGGCCGCCACGGTCTGCCTGGCGGCAGGCAGCTTTGCGGCGGGCGCTGGGGCGGCAGATGCGCTGCGTGCGGCAGCAGCGGGTGCAGTGCCAGCAGCAGGGGCGGACGCGGCCAGCGGTCTGGCCGCAGGACGCATGGGCACTGCCGCAGAAGGCGCGCGCGCGGCAGGTACTGAAGACGAAGCCGCTCCTGTCCCTGCACGGGCCGGCGCCACGCCGTCGATGCGGAACACGCTCACGGCCGCTGCCAGCTGATTCACCTGGGATTTGAGCGAGCCGGTCGCAGCTGCTGCCTCCTCGACCAGCGCGGCATTCTGCTGGGTCACCGTGTCCATCTGCGAAATCGCCTGGTGCACCTGGTTGATGCCGCTGCTTTGCTCCTGGCTGGCGGCCGTGATCTCGGCCACCAGGTCGCTGACCTGCTGCACGCTTTGCACGATGCCGTCCATGGTGCGACCGGCCTCGGCCACCTGGCGCGTACCCGCGTCCACCTTGGACACGGAATCTGCAATGAGGTCCTTGATGTCCTTGGCAGCCGAGGCGCTGCGCTGGGCCAGCGCACGCACCTCGCCCGCCACCACGGCAAAGCCACGGCCCTGCTCACCGGCACGCGCCGCTTCCACGGCCGCGTTCAGCGCCAGGATGTTGGTCTGGAAGGCAATGGAGTCGATGACGCCGATGATGTCGGCAATCTTGCGGCTGGACTCGCTGATGCCGCCCATGGTGTCCACCACGCCCGCCACCACCTTGCCGCCCTGCACCGCAGTCTGCGATGCCGAAGCGGCCAGCTGATTGGCCTGGCGTGCGTTCTCGGCGTTCTGCTTGACCGTGCTGGTCAGCTCCTCCATGGCGGCAGCCGTCTGCTCCAGCGAGCTGGCCTGCTGCTCGGTGCGCGAGGACAGGTCCTGGTTGCCCGCATCGATCTCGCCCGAAGCCGTGGCGATGCTGTCCGCACCCGAGCGCACCTGCCCCACGACCTGGGCCAGGTTGTCGTTCATCTGGCGCAGCGCCTGCAGCAACTGGCCGGTTTCGTCGCGCGAATCAACGGTGATGCGGCTGGTCAGGTCGTTGTTGGCCACGGTGCGCGCCACGCGCAGGGCTTCGGCCAGCGGCCCGGTGATGCCGCGCGTGATCCACCATGCGGCCAGCGCGCCCAGCACCACCGCCAGGGACACCACGGCGATGATGGTGGCTCGGCTGGCAGAAAAGCGCACCTGCACTTCCGCGGCGGAGCTGTCTATGGCGGCGCGCTGCATGTCCAGCAGGCGCTGCACGATCTCTATATAGCGCTGCGTGGCGGGCTGGTACTCCTGGGTGAACAGGCGCTCGGCATCTTCTGCACGGCCTTCGGCCTTGGCCTTGGTCACCACGTCGCGGCCCGCCAGGTAGCCGGCGCGCGCCTTCTTGATCTCGACCCAGATGTCCTTTTCTTCCTGCGTCTGCAGCAGCGGCTCGATGCGGTCCTGCAGCTTGCTCGACTGGCGCGAGGACTCGGCCGCGTCTTCGGCAAAGAAGGTGGCCAGCGAGGGATCGCTGCTCTTGGCAATGGCCGTGGTCCGGCGCGAGCCCGAGTGGATGTTGCGGAACCAGTCGCTGATCATCCGCTCCTTGGCCAGGGCCACCTCGGTGATTTCCGTGGTCGAGCGGGCCATGTGCCCCATGCTGACGATGCTGGTGACACTGATCAACAGCATGATCAGCAAAAGAATGGTGAAGCCGCCTCCGAGACGGAGGCCGATGCGCAGGTTTTTCATGTTTTCCGGGAGCAGGATGCAGGGCGGGGATGGTGCCGAAATCAGTTCTTGAGGTAGGCGTCCAGCACCATGCGGTTCCAGTTGGCCGAACCGACCAGGGAGTCGCCCAGCTTCTCGGCCGTGGCAACCACCGCACTTTGCTGCTGCTGCAGCGTCTTGACCCGGTCACCCAGACTGGCCATGGACGAGCTGAGGCGGCTGCCCGTGGACAGCGCAGAGTTGGCGCTGTTCTCCACCGCCTTGCCAATGCCGGCCAGGGCCGAGGTCACGCCGGCGGCATCGGCGGCCATGGACTTTTCCAGGGCCTTGGCATCCACCGCCAGCGTGCCGTCCTGGCGCTGGACGATGCCGAGCTTGCCCAGGCTGGGCGCGGTCGCGCTGCCCGTGACACTCATGATGGCCGAGCGCAGCTCGCGCAGGGCGCGGGTGGCACCCACATCGGTGGAAGAGCCGGCCGCCGCACTCACGCTGCCCTTGGCAACGCTGGAGTTATAGCGCGCCACCAGCTTTTCCAGCGCGCCTTGCACCGACTGGGTGGTGCTGGTGGCCGAGAGCGCGGCCACATCCTTGCCCGCCGAGGCCAGGTCCACCAGGGATGACTTGAACTGCCCCAACGCCGACAGCGAAGTCGATCCCGCCTGGGCCTGGGCCGCAATGCGCTCGTGCGCCTTGGTCAGCGACGGCGCCAGCTTGCGCACCTTCTCCGCTTCGGTGGTCTCGGTCTTGGTGCTGTTGCTGTCCGTCTTGGTGGCGCTGGTCTCCGCAGCGCTCTTCTTGCCGGCCGAATCCGAAGCCGCCTGCGTCGTGCTGCTGTTGAGCTTGGATTGGGCGCGGGCCAGCAGGCTTTGCACGTTCAGGTTGTCGGTTCTGATGCTCATGTTCTCTTCCCTGTGAGTTGGCAGATGGCGCGGGCGCGAGGCCCGTCCACGGTTTGGCAGGAAGACTACCGGGACGCCGCCGCAGCGATGCGGGGAAAAGCAGGCCCCTTGCCCGCGACTTGCAGGCTTTGCTGCGCGGGAACGAATGTCCGCCGCCTTCCCGCGGCGGCCCGGCCATGAAAAAGGGCCTCAGAAGAGGCCCTCCAGCAACACATTGCGGCCCTCAGGCCATCTGCGTCAGGGCGCCATAGCGCTCGCGCGCCGTTTGCAGCATGTAGAACGTGATGCGCTTGACCTCGGCCCGGCTGTCGGCGATGTGCTCCCTCAGGCAGGACTGGGCCCGCGCCGCATCGCCAGCCTCGATGGCCGCGAGGATGGCGGCATGGTCGTCATAGGTTGCCGAGACCCGCGGCAGCTTGATGACATCCAGGCGCCGGATGATGCGGATGCGCTCGGTGATGTCCAGGTGGATGCGCGCCATCTCCTGGTTGCCGGTCGCGGCCACCAGGCCGGTATGGAAGGCCTCGTCCAGCGAGGCCACCACGGCGGGGTCGGTCTCGCGCTGCTCCTCGGGCACGCACCAGACCTCGCGCAACGGCTGCAATGACTTCAGCGATTCGCCCACCAGGCTGGCCACGGCGCTGGTCTCCATCAGGGTTCGCACCTCATAGAGATCCTCGAAGTACTTGAAGTCGAAGGCCTTGATCTGCCACCCGCTCTTGAAATGCACATCGACATAGCCATCGCGCTGCAACCAGAACAGCGCCTGGCGCACAGGCGTGCGGCTGACCTGCATGCGCGTGGCGATTTCGCCCTCGCTGAAGCGGTCGCCGGGCAGCAGGCGGAAGTCGAAGATGTCGTTCTTCAGGCAAGCGTAGATCTGCGCGGCCAGCGAGTGCGCGCTGCTTGCAGGCCCCTGGCGCGTCTCGCACACGGGCGGGGAGGCAACCGCGATGCTCATGCGACTGCCATGCCGGTTGGAGAACACCGCCCCTGCCGTTGGCGACAGCCAAGGCCAGCCAGGACCCGGCGCAGGGCGGTGGAAAAGAGCGAAGCCATGCCTGCGGCACCGTGCAGATTTGCGGCCGGTGACAGGGTATACGCCGATTGCTGCTGCAATCTCTCTGACGGGTTTGCACGCCGGCAATGGGCAATGGTCCATTCACGCATTTAGTACTCTCTCTTGTACACAAGTTGGCAGTGGAATTTATTAAAGAAACGAATTGCGTTTTAATAATTGGACCGGCAAAAATATTCTCGACAACGTCCGATGTTCGTGTATGCTCCGCCACTCGCCGCAGTATGGGCCAAACGCACCACAACGGTTCGCAGGCCCCGGCACCAGGCATTCAATGTGCCTGATCAATAGACACAGGAACCCACGCGCGGTAATCCTGCGCATATCCACGGCATTTCATTTTTATCAGAAATTTTCTGCACATTGATAGTGCAGCGAGCAAGTCGACTCCCCATGCCCGCAGCCATGGGTTTTTGTGTTTGTCAAAGATTGACAAGCCTAACGACATTCAGCTTTTGACAGGAATGGAAAGCTGGACCACGTTAAAAAAATGACACAAAAACCAGCCAGGCACGCGGTTACCCACGCGGCCTCAAGGCACGTCTCCCCAATATTCCTTCAACAGCCCGATTTCGGCTTTCCATACTGAAAAGCCTCCATCGATAGATGGAGGCCATATTCCCGCACGTCCACGGCAACACCCGCGCCAGACGCGTCCGGCGCGGGTTGCCGCAGCAGCGCAGCTGCGGGAGGAAGCTCAGGCTTCGCGGTTTTCCTTGATGTTGAAGCCCATCTGGCTCTCGGCGCCCTTGCCGCCCTGGTTGGTCTGCTCCCAGTACTGGGTCTTGACCTTGGCAGCCTGGAACGAGTAGTTCACGGTCACGGTGTCAGAGGAGTTGGCGCCGCTGACGGTCACGTTCGTCACCATGACGTCGGTCAGGGTGATCTTGGTGAACTCGATCTGCGTGCCGCCGGCCTTGCACAGCGAGATGTCGACCTGGCCCAGGTGCTTGCCCGTGGCGCAGTGCTTGAGCACGGCGGGGTAGCACTTGTCCACCTTGGCGATGACGTTCAGGTCATGGAAGCTCACCTTGCCGGCGCCGGCACCACCGCCGCTGGACATGGTGTTGGGCTGGGTAGCACCCCAGGTGAAGGAGTCGATGTCGGTCCAGCCCTTGTGGTTGGAATCCTGGGACTCGCCACTGGCGCCCTCGACCTTCATGAACATATCAACGGACATTGCACACCTCTCGAACTAATGGATTAAACGTTCGCATGCAACCCAATAGCCTGATTGCATCGGATAGTTCACACGCGAACAAAGGGGAAACCACTCTCGGGTAGAGCGCACGAAACCGATTCACTTAACACGTGATTCAGATCAGTGCGGCGCATACCCTGGATGGTCAAGGAATGTATTGACAATCGCCTGCTATCCTCACTGTCGTGAACCGCCCTCCTTTGTTGGAGCCGCGATGATAGTGGATAAGGCCGGCAAAATACAAACAATTGAGCAGACTGAATTGTTACGGCAGATACATCTGAAAAAAAATGTATCCACCTCATATCCATTCGATTCGTGTCATGGCTTTTTGCGGAACTCAAGCTACACTCACGCCGCATTCGGAGTCCGATTGAAATACGATCTTGTATTCATGACGAATCCATGACGCTCGTCTTTGGCCCCTGGCTTCAGACAATAGGCTGATTGAGGAAAACCAACGGGCACAGAGACAGATTGCCGGTGTGATGCCGGCTTTCTCCTTGACCAATGGCCTCGAACAGGTTCGGCACCCTGGCTGCGCGACAGACATCGCCCGCCAGGGTGTGAAACAACATCTTGGGTGGGATTGCATGGATAGCGAAGCAGCATGTTCGACCAACTGCCTTCCGGCAGGTGTCCAGATTGGCGAATACCGCGTGCTCGATGTCATCGGCGAAGGCGGTTTCGGCATCGTCTACAAGGCCCGTGACCTCTCGCTGGACCGCGAGGTCGCGATCAAGGAGTACATGCCTTCGGCCCTGGCCGGGCGGCAAAGCTCCCATCAGGTGCATGTGCGCTCGCAGCACCGGGGCGCGTTCGACGCCGGGCTGCGCAGCTTCATCAACGAGGCCCGCCTGCTGGCGCGCTTCTCGCACCCCACCCTGGTGCATGTCTACCGATTCTTCGAAGCCGGCGGCACGGCCTACATGGTGATGCGCCACTACGAGGGCCAGACGCTGGGCCGCGTGCTGCAGGCATCGTCGGGCCGCATCGACCAGGCCCGGCTCAGCACCCTGCTGGCTCCGTTGCTCGATGTGCTCGAGGTCCTGCATGCACAGGACTGCTTCCACCGCGATATCGCCCCGGACAACATCTTCGTGCAGCGCGATGGCAGCCCCGTGCTGCTGGATTTCGGCGCCGCGCGCCGCATCATCGGCGACATGACCCAGGCGCTGACCATGGTGCTCAAGCCCGGTTTTGCGCCCATCGAGCAGTACGTGGACGACGGCGCCATGCCCCAGGGCGCGTGGACGGACATCTACCAGGTCGGCGCCCTCATTCACCAGGCCGCCACGGGCCGCACTCCTGCCACCTCGGTGGCGCGCATGGTCACGGACCCCATGCAGCCGCTGACTTCCGAGCAGGTTCCCGGCTACTCCGACGCCTTCCTGCAGGGCATGCAAAAAGCCCTGGCCGTGCGCCCGCAGGATCGTCCCCAGTCGATTGCCGAACTGCGCAGCCTGCTGGGCCTGTCTGCCGAAAACCGGGCGGCGCCTGCGCCTGTGGAGCCCAGCCCCAGCCCCATCTACATCCCGATCACGACGCCTGCGGCCGTTCAGGCCGCCATGGCCAGCGAGTCGGCATCGGCGCAGGCACCCCGGTTCCTGCCGATCACGGAAACCTACGTTCCCGCACCCACCCCACAGGTTGCGCCCATGGCGACGGTCATGCCTGTGCCACCTGTGCCACCTGTGCCGCCTGTTGCAACGGTTCCACCCGTGGCCCCGGCATCACCGGCCCCCAGCACACCTGCTGCCATGGCCACGCCTCAGATGACACCCCCATCTGCGCCCCAGGCCTCTGCAGCCGACCCGATGGGCCTGGGCAACGGCCCGTTCATCGACATCGACCAGGCACTGCCAGGCATGCCGGCGCCTCAGGCTCCGGCTTCAGCACCGGCACCCGTTCCCGAGCAGCCCGCCGCAGCGCCGGCCGCCCAGGCCAAGCCTGCGGCTGCCCGGCCTCCAGCTGCGGGGGCCCAGGCTGCACCCAAGGCCAGGCGCAGCAGCATGGCCGTACCGTTGGCCATCGGCGCCCTGGTGCTGGCTGCCATCGCGGGCGGCGGCGTGCTGTGGTACGACCATTCCCAGGACCAGGCACGCGCCAAGACCCTGGCAGCACGCGACAGCCTGGCCTGGCAGCAGGCGCAAAGCCAGTCCAGCCTGGCCCGCCTGCAGGACTACCTGGACAGCTTCCCCGAAGGACAGCACCGCACCGAGGCCCAGGCGCTGCTCAAGCAATTGCTCAACGAGGCCTCGCTGGCCTCCACGGAGCAGGTGCAGCCGATGACCTCGCCCGAGCAGCAGGCCGCGTTGCCCGAGATTGCCCCTTCGCAGCCCGAGCAGAGCACGCCCGTCGTCCCCGTCACGGTGGCCACCGGCTCCGAGCCGCTGCCCGCCGAGCCGCCCAAGACCGACGCCCGCCCCGTCAAGCCCGCAGCGGCCACGGGCAAGGTGGTGTTCCGGGTCGTGCCCTGGGGCTATGTCTCCGTGAACCGCGCCCCGGCACGGACCAGCCCGCCGCTGACCCAGATGGAGCTGCCAGAGGGCGAGTACCGCATCGACATCAGCAACCCGGGTGCGGCCTCCACGGTGACCAAGACCATCACGGTCACCAAGGGCGAGTCGGTGACCGTGAACCATCTTTTCGAATGAGCGCGGCCCATGGCTCGACTGATGAACCACCGCTGGCGATGGATGCTGTGCACTGCAGTGCTCGGCCTGCCCTGCCTGGCGCATTCCCAGGCGGCATGCGAAGAGGCCGCGCCCGCCCAAACCGGCTCGGCAGGACGCCCGCAGCTGGCGCAGGGCATTGCGCTGTTCGAGGCGCGCGACCTGGCCCAGGCCGAGCGTGCGCTGCAGGCTGCGCTGTTTGGCGGGCTGGCCGATCCCATGGAGCGGGCCTCCGCCCACAAGTACCTGGCCTACACCTATTGCACGCACAAGGAATGGGCGCGCTGCGAGGCGGCCTTCGACTCCGCGTTCTCCGCACACCCGGGCTTTGCACTGCAAGCCTACGAAACCACGGGCACACCGTGGCGGGACGCCTACAGCCGCGCCCAGGACCGCTGGATCCAGCGCTGCCCTTCAGCGCAGCGGCTGCGCACGGAGCCTGCGGCACCCACGGCCGGTGGCTTTGCACTGAACAGCCGCGTGATCACCTCGATCACCGCCCTGACACCCGGCCTTGCTCCAGCGCGCTCCGCAGCGCTGGCCGCACGGTCTGAGACGCCACGGACAGATCACAACCTGCGCCTGAGGGTCAGCCCCTGGGCGAATGTGCTGATCAACGGCAAGCCGTCCGGCGTCACCCCTCCCGTCGTGCTGCTCAAGCTGGCGCCAGGCTCCCACACGGTGGAGCTGCGCAATCCCGGCTTCGAGAGCTATCGGCAGGTGATCCGCATCACCGACGGCCAGTCGGTGACCCTTTCCCATGACTTTGATGCCCGCTGACCATGTCCATGACCCTGAATATTCCTCACTCCATCCAGCGCCTGACCCTTGCCCTGGCCGTTGCCTTCGGCCTGGCCGCGTGTGAAACCGCGCCCAAGCCCGTGGAGCCCGAGCCGGCCCCGACCGTGGTCCAGCCTCCGGAGCCCGTCAAGCCCGTGGACCCCGTGGTGATCAAGGAGCAGGAGCTGGTCGAAGCCATCCAGCTGTATGTGGACGGCCGCTATGAGGACGCCATCACGGCGCTGACGCCCCTGTCCACCGCGCAGGAACTGCCCATGAGCAGCCAGGTCAAGGCGCTGAAGTACATCGCATTCAGCCACTGCGTGGAAGGCCGCCGCAAGCCCTGCCGCCAGCACTTCGACATGGCCTTGGCCCTGGACCCCACCTTCCAGCTGACCGAGGCCGAAAAGGGCCATCCCATCTGGGGCCGGGAGTTCAACAACGCCCGTGCCGCGCTGCGCAACAAGCGCCCTGCGCCCGCGCGCAAAGCCTCCTGAGGCATCCCGACGCTTCCTGAAAACTGCCTAGCCTAAGACTCCATGGACAAAATCGAACTCAGGGTCGTGGACCACGATGGCGTTCCGGTCGATCGCCACTGGCATGCCGTATTCGGCATGGCCGGCGGCACGATCGGACGCAGTGGCCAGAACAAGCTCATCATCTCGGACCCGGACGCTTCCGTCGCGCGCGTGCACGCCATGGTCAGGCTGGATTCCGAGGGAGCCTTTGTTGCGAACCTGAGCGAGCGTGATCCCATCTGGGTGGCAGAGCAGCCCGTGCGTTCGGGCCAGGAAGTGGGCCTGCCCCTGGGCGCGCGCATCCGTATCGGCGCCTACACCCTGGCCGCCGTGGCGCCGGGCACGCCTTTCGAGGCACCGCCTTCGGCTGCAATGCAAAACGCGCAGGCCGCGCAAGCAACGCAGGCAGCGGCCCCACCCGCCACAGCCGCCCCGCAGCCCCAGATCGTCCCGCCTCCCGTCGCCGTCCAGCCCCCGCTGCAGGAAGCAACGCCGCTGGCAGACATATTGCCTGCCGCCGCCCCCGGCATCGCCGATCCCTGGGAAGGCCTGACGGCACTGAGCCTGGATGCCATCCAGACCCCTGCCGTGCCTTCGATCGAGAGCGCCATCCCGCCCGAGCAGGCTGCACTGGCCATGCCGCAGCCCGCCAAGCCGCAGCATCGCCCCCTGCTGATCCCCAATGATTTCGACCCCTTTGCTCCGCCGCCCCAGCAAGCTCGCCAGCAGGAGGAAGGCTGGGCCGGCCTGCCATCGCAAGGCACGGGCGAGCTGATACAGCAGCGCCATGACGGCATGGTACACACCCTGCCGCTCAAGGGCCTGAGCACCGAGGCCTTGCATGATGCCTCCCATACCGGCCTGCCTTCGTGCTTCGAGCAATCCCAAAAGCTCGACCCGCTTGCGCTGTTCGACCAGGGTGGACTGCCCCCCGATGCGCAGCCGCTGCAGCAGGCCTCGGGCCGGGGCTCCGAACTGGGCCAGGCCTTCAATCTGCCGCGCATGCAGTCGCATGCACAGCCCGCAGAGCCGGTGCCACCGCAGGAGGCGGCAGCACCGGCCCAGCCCGCACTCCCGCCCGTGATCGATACCGTGATTCCTGCAGTGCAGGAGCAGCTTCCTGCACAGGTAGAGGCACGGGCACAGGCACAGGACATCCCGGTTGCCGCGCCTGCCCCGGCGCCCGTGCCCCAGATCCCCGCCGAGCCGGCCGCGCTGGACGGTCTGCTGCCCACCAATGGACTGGATCTGGACCTCTTCAAGTCCGGTCTTGCCCATGCTGCGCCCGTCGCCAGGGCTACCGTTGCCGCTGCCTCGGCTCCCCCCCTTGACGCAGGCATCAACGTCAATATCCCCGCGACCTCCAGCATCCTCGGCCAGGGCGACGCCGCCATCCCCATCGGCGCCCTGCCCTCCACAGCCGCGCCTGTCGATATTCCCGTGCAGCCCCAGCCGGCCGCCAACGCCGATCTGCAGGCACTGGCCGCCGCCTTCATGGAGGGCGCAGGCCTGAACCCGGCCAAGACCCATTTCGAGGTCACACCGGAATTCATGCGCACTTTCGGCGAAGCCCTGCGCATTGCCGTGCAGGGAACCATCGACCTGCTGGCCGCGCGCTCCGAGATCAAGCGCGAGTTCCGCGCCGGCGTGACCATCATTGCCACGGGCGCCAACAACCCGCTCAAGTTCCTGCCCAATTCCGAGGGCGTGCTCATGCAGATGGTCCACCAGACCTTCCCGGGCTTCATGAAGCCGCTGCCTGCCATGCAGGACGCCTTCCAGGACCTGCATGTGCACCAGCTGGCCCTGATGGCCGGCATCCGCGCCGCCTATGCCGAGGCCCTGACCCGGTTCGATCCGACCGAGCTGGAGCGCCGAACAGAAACCAACCCCGGCCTGCTGGACAAGCTGCTGACCAATGGCCGCAAGGCCGCCCTGTGGGACGACTACAAGCACAACTTCGACGTGCTGCGCCGCCATGCCGAGGACGACCTGATGGCCTTTTCTGGCCGCACCTTCGTCGAGGCCTACGAAAACGCCGAGCAGTCCGTGAAAGGCCAGCCGTGATCGCCTACCTCGACGGAGCCGACCACCGCTACAGCATCCAGGTGGCCAGCGCCTCCCACAGCGGCAGGCGTTCCAGCAACGAAGACGCCATGGGCCTGATGGACCTGGGCGCCGGCGGCCTGTGCTGCACCCTGGCCGATGGCGCTGGCGGACACGGGCACGGCGAGCTCGCCGCCCAGCTCACGGTCCAGGCCGTGCTGGAAGGCTTCCGGGAGAACCCGCTGTTCGCCCCCGCCAGTCTGGCCTCCCTGATTTCGCAGGCGGAGCACCGCGTCAGCGGCCAGCAGTCCACCTCGGCCTCGCGCATGCACATGAGCGCCACCGTGGTGGTGCTGTGCATCGATCCCGAGCAGGGCCGGGCCTTGTGGGCGCACTGGGGCGACTCGCGCCTGTACTGGTTCCGCGCGGGCCGCATGCACCTGCGCACCGAAGACCACAGCCTGGTGCAGCAGCTGCTGCACGCCGGCCTGTACGAAGAGAACGACCCGCGCCGCCTGCCCAACCGCAACGTGCTGGCAGGCGCCATTGGCGCCGAGGGCCAGGTGCCGCCCAGCATCCGCGCCAACGCCGTGGCCCTGGAGGCCGGCGATGTCTTCCTGCTGTGCTCGGACGGCCTGTGGGAAGGCATGCACGAGTCGGAAATGGAGCAGTTGCTGACCGCCAGCCAGCGCCCCGACGAATGGATACAGCGCATGGTCGGCCGCGTCGTATCCAGCGGCAATCCGCACCAGGACAACCTCAGCGCGCTGACGGTGTGGATCTGCCCGCGTGAAACCAATGACTGACATCGAGACAGGAGAAGCCATGTGGAGATCACAGGAACCGCAGGGATCGCAGGGGCGCCGGCAGGCGCTGCAAACGCTGGGCGCCTTGGGCCTGGGCACGGCCGTGGTGACCGGCCTGGCCGGCTGCGGCTCCCTCAACCCCCTGAGCCGCGCGCCCGAAGTGGCGCCCACAGCCGTGCCCACCGCCATATTCGAAGTGGTGGCGGACATGGACATCAACCCGGACCGTGAAGGCATTCCCAAGCCCGTGCTGCTGCGCATCTACGAGCTGCGCGCCTCCGCCGCCTTCGACCGCGCCGGCTTCTTCGACCTGCAGGACAAGGACGACGGCCAGCTGGGCAGCGACTTCGTGCGGCGCGAGGAATTCCTGGTCGCGCCCGGCCAGCGCCAGGTGATTGAGCGCAAGGGCAACCCAGATGTGCGCGCCTTCGGCCTGTTCGCCGCCTACCGCGATCTGGAGCGCAGCACCTGGCGCGCCTCGGCCGTCGCGCCCAACTCCGTGGAGCTGCGCCGGCGCTGGTGGGGCATGGGCTCCACCGAAAAGCTGCAGCCCGTGCGCTACCAGGTGCACCTGACCCGCGAAGAGGTCACCGTCCGCATTCAACCCGCATCCCAATAAACGCACATCTATCCACCATGGTCTGGCAACGCAAAGTCATCTGGGCCGAGGGCATGTTCCTTCGGCCCCAGCACTTCCAGCAGCAGGAGCGCTTCCTGTTCCGGCAACTGCAGTCACGCAGCCTGCCGGGGCAGCCCTTTTTCTGGGGCTTCTCGGAACTGGAGCTGGACACCGATCTGCTGCGCATGGGCAAGCTGGGCATTCGTTCGGCCCACGGCGTGCTGCCCGACGGCACGCCGTTCCAGCTGCCGGGCGACGACGAGGCGCCCACCCCGCTGGACATCGGCAAGGACTTCAAGGACGTGGTGGTCCACCTGGCGCTGCCGCTGCGCCGCTTCTCTGGCAGCGAAGTGACCTTTGGCGAAGGCTCCCAGAGCCCTGCGCGCTATCTCAGCGACGTGACCGAAGTGGCGGACAGCAACGACGTGGGTGCCCAGCCCGCCGAGGTGCAGCTGGGCCGGCTGCGCCTGAGCCTGCGCCCCGCCCACGAACTGACCGAAGGCTGGGTCAGCCTGCCCGTGGCCCATGTGGTGGAGCGCCAGGCCAGCGGCGGCGTGCTGCTGGAGCCCGGCTTCATCCCCACCGTGGTCAACAACGGGCCCAGCTCGGTGCTCAACACCTTCTGCAAGGAAATCCACGGCCTGCTGCGCCAGCGCGGCGAAGTGCTGGCCCAGCGCATGATCCAGCCCGAGCGCGGCGGCATCGGCGAGGTCGGCGACTTCCTGCTGCTGCAGCTCATCAACCACTGGACGGGCGCAGCCCAGCACTGGGTGCGCACCGCCAGCATCCACCCCGAGCGCCTGTTCGAGGAACTGCTGCGCCTGGCCGCCGAGCTGACCACCTTCGACCACGAGCGCCGCCGCCCCGAGGTGCTGCCCGCCTACGACCATGACGACCTGCGGCGCAGCTTCCCGCCGCTGATGCTGGAGCTGCGGCGCAGCCTGTCCTCGGTGCTGGAGCAAAACGCCATCCAGATCCCGCTGCACGACCGCCAGTACGGCGTGCGCGTGGCGCTGATCCCGTCCACCGAACTGCTCACCACCTGCGACTTCGTGCTGGCCGCCCATGCCCAGACCACGCCGGAATTCCTGCGCACCCACTTCCCCACCCAGACCAAGCTGGGCCCGGTGGAGCGCATACGCGACCTGGTGAATCTGCACCTGCCCGGCGTCACGCTGCGGCCCCTGCCCATTGCCCCGCGCGAGATTCCCTACCACGCGGGCTACAACTATTTCGAGGTGGACACCACGCACGACCTGTGGAACCAGCTGCAAAGCTCCGGCGGCCTTGCCATGCACGTCTCCGGCGAATTCCCCGACCTGCAACTGGAGTTCTGGGCCATCCGCCGCTGACGGCGCGACGCATCTTCCGACATGAACAGTTCCAACATCAGCCACCAAATGCCCTGGGGCGGCGACGCCGACACGGGCCGTGCCGAAGGCGCGGCCAGCGCCGCGCCCGCGCCTGCCGGCCAGGAGCCGCTGCGCTCCAACCTGCCCGACGTGGTCAGCGGCGGCAACCCGCTGGTGGCCGCCGCCAACCGGCTGCTGAACCTCATCCCCCAGATCCGCGCCATGGTCACCAACGAGGACCCGCGCGCGCTGCAACAACTGCTGCTCGAGCACATCCGCGAATTCGAGCAGCGCGCAGGCGCCAGCGGCGTGCCCATGGAAACCATCATCGGTGCACGCTACTGCATCTGCACGGTGCTGGACGAAACCGCCGCCCAGACGCCCTGGGGCAGTGCCGGCGTCTGGCCCAAGCACAGCCTGCTGGTCGCCCTGCACAACGAAACCTGGGGCGGCGAGAAGTTCTTTCAGCTGCTGGCCCGCCTGGTGCAGACGCCGCACCAGCACATCGACCTGATCGAGCTGCTGTACTACTGCGTGATGCTGGGCTTTGAAGGCCGCTACCGCGTGATCGACAACGGCCGCGCCCAGCTGGAGACGCTGAAGGCGCGCCTGCTGCAGCTCATCGAATCGACGCGCGGCGACCGCAGCAGCCTGCTGTCCGTGCACTGGCGTGGCGTGCAGCGCCTGGCCTCGCCGCCCTGGGCCATGGTGCCGCTGTGGGTGGCGGCTGCAATCACCTTGCTGCTGGCGTTCTTCATCTACCTGTGGTTCAGCTACCGGCTGTCCAACAGTTCGGACGACCTGTTCGCCGCCATCAACGAGATCCGCTTCCCGCGCACCTCGGCGGCCGCCACCGTCGCCACGCTCAAGCCGCGGCTGCGCCAGTTCCTGGAGCCCGAGATCCGCGAAGGCCTGGTCAGCGTGCGCGACGAGGCCGACCGCAGCACCGTGATCCTGCGCGGCGACGGCCTGTTCGACCCGGCCGCCACCGTCGTGAAGCCCCGCTACGTGCAGGTCATCCACCGCGTGGCAGCGGCCCTGGACGAAGTGCCGGGCAAGGTCGTCGTCAACGGCTACACCGACAACCTGCCCATACGCACGGCGCGCTTCCCGTCCAACTGGAACCTGTCGCAGGAACGTGCCCAGGCCGTGTCCCAGATGCTGGGCGGCTCGCTGCGCGACCGCCAGCGCCTGCATGCCGAGGGCCGTGCCGACAGCGACCCCGTCGCCCCCAACAACACGGCAGAAGGCCGGGCGCTGAACCGGCGGGTGGAAATCGTCCTGCTGGTCGCGCCCCAGCAACGTGACCAGCAACTGCAGGCCCTGCCTGCCGCACCCGAGACCAGGAACTGATCCCATGATCCGTCGCATCGCCTCATGGCTGTTCAACCGCTACATGCTGGAGCTTCTGGGCCTGGTGGCCCTGAGCCTGCTCATCTGGTTCGTCGGCCCGCTCGTCTTCATCCAGCCCTACCAGCCGCTGGGCAGCCCCACCGTGCGCTGGTGGATCATCGCCGGCCTGTTCATCCTCTGGTTCCTGCGCCTGCTGCTGCGCTGGTGGCGCGCACAGCGCATGAACGAGCACCTCATGACCGGCCTGGCCCGCTTGACCTCGCCGCGCGAGGCGGACGGCACGCCCGCAGCAGGCTCCGAGGAAGTGGCCGAGCTGGAGTCGCGCTTCAAGGAAGCCCTGGACACGCTGAGCAAGACCCGCTTCGGCCAGACCGAAGGCGGCCTGTTCGGCCGCTGGAACAAGCGCTACATCTACCAGCTGCCCTGGTACCTGATCATCGGCTCGCCGGGCTCGGGCAAGACCACGGCCCTGATCAACTCGGGGCTGGACTTCCCGCTGGCGGCCCAGTTCGGCAAGCGCGCCATCCCCGGCATAGGCGGCACGCGCAACTGCGACTGGTGGTTCACCGACCAGGCCGTGCTGCTGGACACGGCCGGCCGCTACACCACCCAGGAAAGCGATGCGGAGCAGGACAAGGCAGCCTGGAAGGGCTTCATGCAGCTGCTCAAGCGCTTTCGCGGACGCCAGCCCGTCAACGGCGTGATCGTCACGCTCAGCGTGCAGGAACTGCTCAGTGCCAGCGACGCCGAGCGCGCCCAGCTGGCCCAGCTGATCGGCCTGCGCCTGAGCGAGCTGTGCGAGGAGCTGACCATCCGCTTCCCCGTCTACGTGCTGGTCACCAAGAGCGACCTGCTGGCGGGCTTCAACGAGTTCTTCGGGGCCATGAGCCGCGAGGAGCGCGCCCAGGTCTGGGGCTTCACCTATCCCTATGACGAAAAGACCCAGCGCTCGCCCGCCAGCGACCCGCAGGCCGCCAGCGCCCTGTACATGGAGGAGTTCGACGCACTGGTCGCCCAGATCAACCGCCTGCTGCCCCAGCGGCTGATGACCGAGCCCGACCTTGCGCGCCGCAGCCTGCTCTACGCACTGCCCCAGCAGTTTGCCGGCCTCAAGGACGTGGTGCGCGACACGCTGGATGCGGCGTTCTCCGCCTCGCGCTTCAAGGAAAAACCGTTGCTGCGCGGCGTCTACTTCACCAGCGGCACGCAGGAGGGCATGCCCTTCGACCGCGTGATGTCGGCCCTGTCGCGCCGCTTTGCGCTGCGTGGCCGCCTGCCGGCCGATGCCGTGCCGCAGCAGGGCCGCAGCTACTTCCTGGAGTCGCTGTTCAAGGACGTGATGTTCAACGAGTCCGGCCTGACCGGGCGCAACGCCAAGAAAGAGCGCCAGCTGCGCCTGATGCAGGCCGCCGGCCTGTGCGCGCTGCTGCTGGCCCTGGGCGGCGCGGCCCTGGCCTGGACGCTGAGCTACGAGAACAACCAGCGCTACCTGAACGAAGTGGCCGACAACGCCGGCACGCTGCGCCAGGCCGTGGAGGAATCCAAGGCCACCGATCCCGACAACGTGGTCGCCCTGGTGCCCATGCTCAATCACGCGGCGCGCGTGGCGCAGAGCAGCCGCTTCGAGGAATCGGCCCCGCTGGGCTGGCGCTGGGGCCTGCTGCAGGTGCCCAAGGTGCAGACGGCCGCCCACGCCACCTACCTGCGCCTGCTGGAAGATGCCTGGCTGCCGCGCCTGAGCAGCCATGTCGCGCGCTCGCTGCGCCAGGTCAGCACCGGCAGCCCCGAGGCCAGCTACGAAACGCTCAAGGCCTATCTCATGCTCTACGAGCCCGACCACTTCGACGCCACCTTCGTCAAGGCCTGGCTGCGCAGCGACTGGGAAAACACCCTGCCCCAGCATCTGGTGCAGGCTGGCCTGGTGGACCAGCTGTCCGAGCACCTGGACCGCCTCATCGACGGCCGCGTGGTGGTCTCCGCCCAGCCCATCGACGCCAACCTGGTCGCCGAAGTGCGCCAGCGCCTGGCCCAGATGTCGCCCGCCCAGCGCGCCTACAGCCGCCTCAAGCAGCTGCTGAACACCGGCGACAAGCTGCCGCCCGACTTCAGCGTGGTGCGTGCCAGCGGGCCCGAGGCGCCCCAGGTCTTTGCGCGTGCCAGCGGCAAGCCGCTCACCCAGGGCATCAGCGGCCTGTTCACCTATGACGGCTACCACGGCCTCTTCCTGCACGAGCTGCCCAAGGTCACCACCTTGCTGGCCAAGGAGGAAACCTGGGTGCTGGGCCAGGCCGAAGGCCGGCGCAGCGTGGCCCAGGAAGTGCTCACGGGCCAGCTGGCCAACGAGGTCAAGCGCCTGTACCTCATGGAGTACGCGCGCCTGTGGGAAACCTTCCTGGCCGACATCCGACCCATACGCACGGCCTCGCTGGAGCAGGCCGGCGAGCAGGCCCGCCTGTACTCGTCCGCCAACTCCAGCCTGGAGCAGTTCATCCGCGCCGTGGCACGCGAGACCACGCTGGCCCGCCGCCCGGACCAGCAGGAAGGCGGCGGCTCGGGCAGCACCAGCAGCTGGCTGGGCGAGAAGCTGCAGCGCATCCGCGAGGAACAGCACCAGCTCAGCCGCCTGACCGGCAAGCCGCTGAACGTGGGCGGCATGCTGGCCACCGGCACGCTGGAGGCCGACATCGTGGACTTCCGCTTCCGCGAATACCGGCGCCTTGCCACCAGCAACGGCTCGGGCCCGGCGCCCATCACCGCCAGCCTGCAGGTGCTCAACGAGGCGGCGGCCGTCATCGCCTCGGCGCGCCAGCAGGTGATCCAGGGCGGCGGCGTGCCTCCCTCGCTGAGCGGCACGCTGGAGAAGGTGCGCTCGGAAGCCAAGCGCGTGCCGCCTCCGCTCAACAGCATGTACGAGGCCCTGGCCACGTCCACCTCGTCCTTCGTGGGAAGCAGCGTGCGCAGCACGCTGGGCGGCAACCTCAACGCCACCATCGGCGACTTCTGCCGCCGGGCCATCCTGGGCCGCTACCCCTTCACGCGCAGCGCCACGCGCGACGTGACCACGGACGACTTCGCCCGCCTGTTCGCCACCGGCGGCACCATGGACGAGTTCTTCCGCACCCAGCTGCAGACCATGGTGGACATCTCCACCGTGCCCTGGACCTTCAAGCAGGGTGTGGACGGCACGCCGGTGGGGGGCTCTGCCTCGCTGGCCGCCTTCCAGCGCGCGGCCTCCATCCGCGACGTGTTCTTCCGCGCAGGCGGCAACACGCCCGGCATCCGGCTGGAGATCAAGCCGCTGGACATGGACGCCTCCATCTCCCAGATGGTGCTGGACGTGGACGGCGAAATCGTGCGCTACCAGCACGGCCCGCAAATCCCCAAGGCCGTCTCCTGGCCGGGCACGCGCGGCACCGGCCAGGCCCGGCTGCAGATCACGGCCGCCGGCGCCCAGAACACCGGCATCGTGACCGAAGGCCCCTGGGCGCTGCACCGCCTGTTCGACCGTGCCCAGATCCTGCCGGGCAACTCGCCCGAGCGTTTCACGGCCATCTTCACCATCGACGGACGCAAGCTGCGCATGGAAGTCACCACCAGCAGCGTCCTCAACCCATTCCGGCTCAAGGCCATGGAGGAATTCGAATGTCCGGACCGGCTGTGAACGCCATGACCCTCCAGCGACCCTGCGCCGCCTGGTGGGGCAAGCTGCCAAGCCAGGGCGATTTCGTCGGCCGGCGCATGCCCCACGCACTGACCATGCGCTGGGACGAGTGGCTGCGCAACGGCATGGACCAGCTGCGCAGCGATGCGGCCGACAACTGGTCCACGCGCTTCGTGCACTCGCCCCTGTGGTTCTTCCTGTGCCCCGCCTCCATCCTGGGCCAGCCCATGGTGGGCGTGATCGGGCCCAGCTCCGACCGCATCGGCCGGCTCTTTCCACTGGCCATCATGGCCACGGTGGACGGCAGCTCCGGCATGCCGGCGTCCGACCAGGACATCGAACGCTTTCTGAGCGGCGCCCGTGATGCGCTCATCGACGCGCGGCGCCTGCCCCTGTCGGCCCAGCAGCTCGACGAGCGGCTGGCCACCCTGCAATGGCCGTTCCAGCAGGACGGCCGCACGCCGGGCAGCGCCTCCATCCACAGCCTGCTGGCGGACCTTGACATGGGCGCCTCGCAGGGCAACGCCGCGCGCCTGCCACGCATGGACTGGCGCGCCTGCATGCGCCCGGGCTCCACCACCTCCGTCTGGTGGATCTCGGCCACGCCGCGCCACGCCCCTGACGAAGTGGTCCAGCACGAAGTGCTGCACCGCCGCCTGTTCACCCGGCTGTTCAAGGGCGCCTGAGTTCGTCCAGATCGCACCGTCCAGCCAATACCGTACCCAAGCAACACCGACCCGCCCATGGCCAATATCCAGGACCTGCTGACCGAGACCGCCGCCGAGCCGCCCTGCGGCCCGGACCTTACCTATGACAACGATTTCCAGGCCATGGAAAGCGCTGCCCAGGGCAAGGTAGAACAGCAGTTCGGCGACACCGTCATCCCCGCCGAGCCACCGGATTGGCGCGACGTGGAGCGCCAGGCCTCGGCCCTGATGCAGCGCACCAAGGACCTGCGCGTGGCCGTGCTACTGTGCCGTGCCTGGACCATCCTGCACGGCCTGCCCGGCACGCTGCAGGGCCTGCAGCTGTGCGGCGCCCTGCTGGAGCGCCACTGGGAGCATGTCCACCCCCTGCCCGAGGATGGCGACGACTACTTCATGCGCATGAACGCCCTGGGCACCCTGTCCGATGTGACAGGCTTTGTGCGTGACCTGCGCAACGCCGACTTCCTGCGCGGCGCGCTGGGCCAGATCAGCGTGCGCGACGCCGAACTGATGGCCAAGGGCAACGTGCCCGAGGACCTGCCGCACCTGACCACCGACGAATTGCGCATGGCCTCGGCACGCGCGCATGCCGAGGGCCACGAAACCCTGCTGGCCGTCACCCCTGCGCTGCAGGAACTCGACCGGATCCGCGCCTGCTGCGAACAGCACCTGCCCAGCCACCAGCAGCCCGAGCTCGACGGCCTGCGCCAGCTGCTGCTGGCCCTCAAGCAATGGCAGCCCCAGTCCACAGGCGATGCCGACACGGACGCTGAAACCGATCCGGCCGCACGAACCGGTGCAGAGGGCGACACAGAGGGCGGCACGGTGGCCCACCCCGCGTCAGGTTCGGCACCCGCCCCGGCGCGCAACCGCGAACAGGCGATTGCCCAGTTGCTGGAAATCGCCGCCTTCGTGGAGCGCACCGAGCCCTCCAACCCCGCCCCCCTGCTCATCCGCCGCGCCGCCCGCTTCATGCGCATGGGCTTCATGGACATCCTGCGCGAACTGTCCCCCGACAGCCTGGCCCAGGTGGAAGTGATCACGGGCGCCCACCTGCAGGAGCAGCAGACATGAAGGCCAAATGCTGTTTCATGGCCCTGGGCGTGGGTCTCTCGGCGCCAGCCTTCGCAGATGCCGGTGCACGGCCTGCAAACGCCATCGAGCGCATCACGATCCGCGACGGCACCGCCAAAAGCGAAGACCCCAGCATCCATTGCAATTCACTGCGCATTGACGAAAAGCGCGCGCGCTACTTCCTGCGCCACGCCAGGCCCAGCAGCCAGTTCAATTACGCGCATGCCTATGAAACCGGTAGCTGCAGTGCCAGTGCCGTCGTGCGCTTCAAGGGAGGCCGCCAGGTCAACCTGACCATCGACGGCGGCACGGGCTGGGGGACGGCGGAGAACAAGCGCTCCATCGCCTACCTCTACTGCGAGGAATGCACGGACCTGCTGGACTCGGACTTCGCTTTCAAGGAGCTGGCTGCCCCATGACACCCACCCCAACCACCTGTTTCCACACGGCCTCTTGCGCCCTCAGCCCTTCGGTCCGCCGCAAGGCGGGACTCCAGGCTTTTTACTTCTGCGACCCATTTTTTTCTTGAAAGGAACACCCGCATGTCGCTCACCAAAACCGGCAAGAGTGGTCAGAAATTCATCGCGCGCAACCGTGCGCCGCGCGTGCAGATCGAGTACGACGTCGAGATCTACGGCTCGGAAAAGAAGGTGCAGATCCCCTTCGTGATGGGTGTGCTGGCCGATCTGTCGGGCAAGCCCGTCGATCCGCTGCCCGAAATCGCCGACCGCAAGTTCCTGGAAATCGACATCGACAACTTCGATGCGCGCATGAAGTCCATCAAGCCCCGCGTCGCCTTCCAGGTGGACAACACGCTGACGGGCGAGGGCAAGCTCAACATCGACCTGAGCTTCGAGAGCATGGAGGACTTCTCCCCCGCCGCCATCGCGCGGCGCGTGGGCGCGCTCAACTCGCTGCTGGAGGCACGCACCCAGCTGCACAACCTGCTGTCCTACATGGACGGCAAGCAGGGCGCCGAGGAGCTGATCGGCAAGGTGCTCAAGGACCCTGCGCTGCTCAAGTCGCTGGCCGCCGCGCCCAACATCACTGCCCCGCAGGCCTCGGGCCCTGCATCCGAGGCTTGAGGCAGCACATCAGGAAGGCAAGCACGTCATGAATACCGCAACCCAACTCGAACAATCGACCCAGGCGCTGGCCGGCAGCGAATTCGGCAGCCTGCTGCAAAAGGAATTCAAGCCCAAGACCGACCAGGCCCGCGAAGCCGTGGAAGCGGCCGTGCAGACGCTGGCCCAGCAGGCCCTGGGCTCGGCGATCACGCTGTCCAACGATGCCTACCAGACGGTGCAGGCCATCATTGCCGAGATCGACCGCAAGCTGTCCGAGCAGATCAACCGCATCATCCACCACGACGACTACCAGAAGCTCGAAGGCGCCTGGCGCGGCCTGCACCACCTGGTGACCAACACCGAGGTGGACGAGATGCTCAAGATCCGCGTCATGAACATCTCCAAGAAGGAGCTGCACCGCAACATGCGCCGCTTCAAGGGCGTGGGCTGGGACCAGAGCCCCGTCTTCAAGAAGGTGTACGAAGAGGAGTACGGCCAGTTCGGCGGCGAGCCCTTCGGCTGCCTGGTGGGCGACTACCACTTCGACCACAGCCCGCCGGACGTGGAGCTGCTCGGTGAAATGGCCAAGGTGGCCGCCGCGGCCCACTGCCCCTTCATCTCGGGCGCGGCGCCTGCCATCATGCAGATGGAATCCTGGCAGGAGCTGGCCAACCCGCGCGACCTGACCAAGATCTTCACCAACACCGAGTACGCCGCCTGGCGCAGCCTGCGCGAGTCCGACGACGCCAAGTACATCGGCCTGGCCATGCCCCGCTTCCTGGCACGCCTGCCCTACGGCGCGCGCACCAACCCAGTCGATGAATTCGACTTCGAGGAAGAAACCGACAGCGGCGACCACGGCAAGTACTGCTGGGCCAACTCGGCCTACGCCATGGCGGTCAACATCAACCGCTCGTTCAAGTACTACGGCTGGTGCACCTCCATCCGCGGCGTGGAATCGGGCGGCGCGGTGGACAACCTGCCGGCGCACACCTTCCCCACCGACGATGGCGGCGTGGACATGAAGTGCCCCACGGAAATCGCCATCAGCGACCGCCGCGAGGCCGAGCTCGCCAAGAACGGCTTCATGCCCCTGGTGCACCGCAAGAACTCGGACGTGGCCGCCTTCATCGGCGCCCAGTCGCTGGCCAAGCCCGCCGAGTACTACGACTCCGACGCCACGGCCAATGCCAACCTGTCGGCGCGCCTGCCCTACATGTTCGCCTGCTGCCGCTTCGCGCACTACCTCAAGTGCATCGTGCGCGACAAGATCGGCTCCTTCCGCGAGCGCACCGACATGGAGCGCTGGCTCAACGACTGGATCATGAACTACGTGGACGGCGACCCGGCCAACTCCTCGCAGGAGACCAAGGCCCGCAAGCCCCTGGCCGCCGCCGAGGTGCAGGTGCAGGAAGTCGAGGGCAACCCCGGCTACTACACCTCCAAGTTCTTCCTGCGCCCCCACTACCAGCTGGAAGGCCTGACCGTGTCGCTGCGCCTGGTGTCCAAGCTGCCTTCGGTCAAGCAGGGCGCGAAGTAAGACGATGTCGCCGGCCGGCTGCGGCGGGTCGGCGTCAGCGGTACCTGATTACAGGAAAGATGCATTTTGTTGTACGCCAGAAGCCATTCCATGCCCTAAGAAAATCATGAAAAGATTGCTGAAATATTTGGTCTGGGCATTTTTTGCGGTGATTGCCGTGAGTCTGGCATTGTGGGTTCCATATGGTCTGACCCCAAAATTGATTGGAACATCCATTAGTCCGCGGCAAGTCTATCGACTGGAGTACTACGATGCATCTCCTTTGCAACGACTTTTCCACATGGATATGAAACTACCTGGATTCGTTCGACTGTATCGAATCAATCCTGAGACATTGATGGAAGAGAGCAAAGTGGTTGATCTATGGATCAACGGACAGTTATATTGGTACCTCAATCCTCCCATCAGTACCATTCAGGTTGGCAGAGATGTGGTTTTTGAAGGTATTCCACCTGAATGCACGGACTGTCCTCCATTGACCGAAAAACAAATAATGCCTTGAAACTGCCATCTTTCGCAAAAATAGCAAACCTAACCTGAGATATTTTATATTTCTCAAAAATTAAAGGGATAACATGGGGAGCATTCTTTCGATAGATACCGAATCATTTCAGCGTGACTTACAAAGTCACTTGGAATCATTGAACGCACCAAAATACCAGACTCCGGTATTCAAAATTCGGGATATACCGGCCGTGATGCGTACACGCATGGGGTGGCCTGTGGCAGCAAAACTAATGGAACGATGGTTCAATGGGGCGGCCTACAAAATGCCGACATTGGCAAAGAGAAGCCTGGATCCCTATCGCCTGAGTCAATTGCCATCAGTTCATCTGGATGAAACCAGTGTCACCATGAAATGGGCATTAGGATTCGAGCGAGTAAAAAATGCCCAAGAAACTTTAAAGAACAAATGGAACAGCCATGCCGGGATTGAGCAGCTGAAACGTCGAATTAAAAACCAGGAAACTGCACATTCAGGACAAAATATTTGGCGCTTTGGCAACCTGAACAATCCCGCAAAAATCCTCGAAGACACCTGCCAGGTGAATTTCCTGGTATTTGGCAAGATGCTGGATCCTATGGACGATTTCTACGGTGCCATGGGCGAGTCTCAACTCAACCTGGCTGTATCTGGCTTGGTCACCACAGAGGAGCCGGGCAAGATGTCCGTGGAAATTGATGAACTTGGGTTCTACCTTCGTGATTGCTATGACTTCAATGACAGTGACTCATTCGTTTCGCAGCCTCTGGGCTGCTGGGGTTTCCAGGGTGTGGATTGCTGGGGTGGCGCACGTCCTGGCGTCAACATAGGCCAGGAGACGGCAAACGTACCTCCAGACGAGGCGCAAAGGCGCAAATACATAGTACAGAACAAGCATTTCCTGGAATGGAGGGATAAGAACGGCCATGGTGGGGACTTCATGGTTCTTTCGGATGTGCACCGCATGCGCCTGCCGGTTCCTCTGAAATTTTCATGGTGAAACGCGTGTCACCAACAAGGCTTTTCAGCAATATCTCCAAATCAAGAATCAAGAGAAATCAAAAGGATATTTTCATATGCCCTGGAATGTAGACAACGCCGTCGCCACCCTGCAGACCAATGCCCGCGCCAGTTCGGCCGGCTACTGCGCGCGCTATGTGCGCGATGCGATCGGCGCTGGCGGCATCGCACTGCAGCGCACGCGCGATGCCAAGGACTACGGCACCAGCCTGGTGGCCGCCGGCTTCACACGCTACGACGCCATGCCAGAAGGTGGCTACAAGAAAGGCGATGTGGCGGTGATGGAGGGCTTCACCTCATCGCCCGCCGGCCACATGCAGATGTTCGACGGAAGCGTCTGGATCTCGGACTTCAAGCAGAACGGTTTCTGGGCAGGGCCCGGCTACCGCACCCACAAGCCCGCTTTCAAGATCTACCGCCATCCCTGAAGCGCCTGATGCGCCCATTGAGCCACGCCATGAACGCCTGTTCCAAAGCTTTCTTCACCCTGCTGCTGGCCGGCACGGCCTGCGCCACGGTGCAGGCCGCCCCCGCCACGGCAGCGGACATCACCACCCTGTTCACCGACGCCCTGCATTGCCGCATCGAGTTTCCCGATGGCCGCGACGAAGCGCTGGCCCAGCGCCTGCGCGCGCAGGGCGTGACCGTGGTGGACCGCGCGCCCGGCGAAAGCCTGGACCTGCTCTACCTGTTTGCCACGCCGCTGGAGATCGATGGCACGCAGGTGTCCTCCATCACCGTGCGCGGCGGCAGCGGCAGCATTGTCGCGGCGCGCGCCACGGGCAGCCTGCAGGCGCTGGTCCAGCGCACCAAGGCCCGGCCGCAGGCGCGCAGCCGCTGGGATCTTGAAGGCTTTGGCGAGCTGCCCGCCCAGTACACGCGCGCCATGCCGCTCAGAAAGGGCCTGGACGAGACGCCACCGCGCATCGTCATCGGCCATGTGGCCGGCGAGGCGCCCGACGCCATGCGCTGGGGCTGCCGCTCCTACGACGACTGACCGGGGCGCAGCCGCACCCCGCCCCTCTCCTTTTCCTGCGTTTTCACCATGCCCCTGCCCAGTTTCACCTCACAGCTTTCCCTGGACGAGCAACTCAAGGCCCTGAAGGACCAGATCCGCCAGGCCCCGGCCTCGGTGCCACTGCGCGTCTACTACTTCCAGCTGCTGTGCGTGCTGGGCGAATGGCAAAAGGCACTGGAGCAGCTGCAGCTGTGCGCCCAGCTCGACCCGTCGTGCGAGCCCATGGCGCGCGCCTACCGCGAGGCCATCCGCTGCGAAGTGCTGCGCGCCGAGGTCTTCGCCGGCAAGAAAAAGCCCTTTCTCATGGGCGAGCCCGCGCAATGGCTGGCCTGCCTGATCGACGCCCTAGCCCATGAAGGAGCGGCCGCCCAGGACCTGCGCGCCCGCGCCCTGGACGAGGCGCCCGCCACCGCAGGCCACATGGGCGAGCACCGCTTCGAATGGCTGGCCGACAGCGATACCCGCCTGGGCCCCGTCTGCGAGCTGCTGGCGCACGGCAGCTACTACTGGCTGCCCTTCGACGCCATTGCACAGATCGGCTTCGAGCCCGTGCAGGACCTGCGCGACCTGATCTGGCTGCCCTGCGAGGTCACGCTGCGCGAGGGCGGCGCGCTGCAGGGCTTCATGCCCGCGCGCTATCCGCTGGCGCCCGGCGATGACGACGCCGTCCGCATGTCGCGCCGCACGCAGTGGAGCCCGCTGGACACAGGCTCCTCCGATCCTGACGAATCCTCGGGCCACGTGGCCGGCCACGGCCAGCGCACCTGGGTCACCGACTCCGAGGACTTTCCCATGCTGCAGGTGCGCCAGCTGGCGCTGGAAACCGCCACGCGATGACGGAGCAGGCCATGCACGGAACAGTCGCCCCCGCATCCACGCAAGCCCTGCGCTGCCCGTTCTTGCTGCTGGCTGCCTTGCTGTGTCTGGGCCCGTGGCCTGCATCGGCCTCCAGCCACGGCCCGGCCAATGCCCAGCGCTGCGGCTGGTTCGACAACCCCACGCCCGCCAATGCCTCGCTGACCGATCGCGATACCGACTGGACCGTTGGCGTGCAGGGCGGCCACCAGGCCCAGGGCGACTGGCCCCGCTTTGCAGACCGTGACTGGGTGCGTACCGGCCATGGCAGCCACGGCTATGGCTGCGCCTGCATGAAGGTGTCCACCGATGACAAGGAGCAGATCGTTCAGATCTTCTCTGCCCGTTCGCGCCCTCTTTCCGCCTGCCGCCAAGACCCGGCTTTGAAGGCGAAGGAGCCCGTGACCCCCCTGGCGGCTGCCCGGCCGGCCGGTTCCTGAAGAAACAAGCCATGCGCCCCAGTCCCCTCAACCCCATGCCCACGCTGCGCACGCGCCAGAACCAGGCGACCGCAGCCAAGGACCGGCTGCAGCCCGCCCTGCTGGACCGGCTGACCGACCATGAGCCCCATCTGCGCACCGAGCGGCCCGACGCGGTCTTCGTGAACGAATCCCGCCTGCGCGAGGCCCTGCTGCGCGACCTGGGCTGGCTGCTCAATGCGCGCGATGCCTGGGACCACGTGGAGATGGAGGGGCTGGAGCATGTGCAGCGCTCGGTCATCAACTACGGCATGCCGCCGCTGGCCGGCCAGCTGCTGTCCGAGCTGGACTGGAGCCATGTGGAGCGCAGCATCCGCGAAAGCATCCTGGCCTTCGAGCCGCGCATCCTGCCCAAGACGCTGGCCGTGACGCTGCTGGCCTCCACCGAGCAGCTCAACCACCACAACACGCTGCAGTTCGAGATCCGCTGCCAGTTCTGGTCCATGCCCTATCCGCTGGAGCTGCTGCTCAAGACCAGCCTGGACCTGGAGACCGGCCAGGTCTCGCTGCAAAACCTCAGGGCCTGAGCCCGGACGCCGCCACCCACACCATGAATCCCCGCCTCGTCGAGTACTACAACCGCGAACTGGCCTATCTGCGCGAGCTGGGCGCCGAGTTCGCCGCCGCCTTCCCCAAGGTGGCGGGCCGCCTTTCCCTGCACGACACCGATGTGGCCGACCCCTATGTGGAGCGCCTGCTGGAAGGCTTCAGCTTTCTGAGCGCGCGCATCCAGCTGAAGATGGATGCGGAGTTTCCGCGCCTGTCCCAGCGCATGATGGAGATGGTCTGCCCCCACTACCTGGCGCCCACGCCATCCATGGTGGTGGTCCAGCTCAAGCCCAGCGCCAAGGAAGGCAACCTCGTGGACGGCTTCACCCTGCCCTCTGGCAGCGTGCTGCGCACCCACAAGTCACAGGAAGAGCAGACCATCTGCGAATTCCGCACCGGCGGGCCGCTGACGCTGTGGCCGCTGGAGATACGCCAGGCGCGCCTGGGCGGCCCGGCGCTGGACCTGCCCCATGCCCTGGTACCCCAGCTGGGCGAGGCCGGCGGCCACCTGCGCCTGCAGCTGGCCACGCTGGACGCCTCGCAGTGCATGCAGCTGGCGATGGACCAGCTGTGGGTCTACATCCATGCGGGCGATGTCGTCGCCTCCCACCTGCAGGAACTCATCCACACGCAGACGCTGGCCATCGTTGTCCACCACCCGCAGGACCCGCGCCAGGTCTGGGACGTGCTGCAGCCCGATGCACTGCGCGCCGAAGGCCATGACAGCGAGCAGGCGCTGATTCCCTATTCGCACCGCGCCTTCCAGGGCCACCGTCTGCTGCACGAGTACTTTGCGTTTCCCGCACGGCAGCGGTTCTTCTCGATCAACGGCCTGTCGCGCAGCATGCGCCGCATTGCCCATGACGGCGTGGGCATCACCGTGCTGCTGCGCCGCGCCGCGCCCACGCTGGAGCCGCAGATCGACGCGGCCAAGCTGCTGATGCACTGCATTCCGGCCATCAACCTGTTCGAGTACACGGCGGACCGCCTGCATGTGGCCTCCAACGTGCACGAGTACCACGTCATTCCCGACCGCACGCGGCCGCTGGACTTCGAGGTCTACGGCGTGCAGGCCGTCACCGGCCACCACGAAGGCAAGACCCAGGACCGCGAATTCGCGCCGCTGTACGCATCCACGCACGGCCTGCACTCCACCGAGCAGGCCTACTTCACCACGCGGCGCGAGCCCCGGCTGTTTTCCGAGCGCAGCCTGCGCAGCGGCCCGCGCACGCAGTACCTGGGCTCGGAAGTCTTCATCTCCCTGGTGGACCAGCGCGAGGCCCCGTTCTCCGACGACCTCAAGCAGCTGTCCATGCACACCCTGTGCACCAACCGCGACCTGCCCCTGCTCATGCGCGTCAACCAGCCGGGCGGCGACTTTGCGCTGCAGGAATCGGCGCCCGTGGAATGGGCCCGCGCCATCGCCGGCCCCAGCGCGCCCATCCCCGCCGTGGCCGACGGAGGCCTGACCTGGCGATTGATCTCCCACCTGAGCCTGAACTACCTGGCCATGACCGATCTGTCCGACGAGGAAGGCGCGGCCACGCTGCAGGAGCTGCTGCGCCTGTACCTGGACCTGGGCAACCACCAGCTGGCCGGGCAGATCGCCGCCATCCAGGGCATGCGCATCGAACCCATCACGCGCCGCCTGCCCCAGCACCGCCAGCTGGTCTACGGCCGCGGCGTGGGCGTACACCTGAGCGTGGACGAGCCGGCCATGGCTGGCGTCAGCCCCTGGCCCCTGTCCAATGTGCTGGAGCGATTCTTCGCCCGCCATGTGGGCGTCAACAGCTTCACCGAGCTGCAGCTGCACTCGCGCCAGCGCGGTCCCGTCGCGCGCTGGACTCCGCGCCCCGGACAAAGGCCCGGCATATGAGCAACGCCGCCCACGCCTCCCTGCCCGAACCGGAACACCCCCAGTCTGCGGCTCCGGCTCCGGCTCCGGCGCCCGCGCGTGCGCCCGTGCAGGCCACCGGGCCCGAAGACGCCCGGGCGCGCCTGTTCTGGCAGCGCCTGAGCGCCAAGCCCTACCAGTTCGACCTGATGCACAGCCTGCGCTACCTGCAGGCACGCCATCCCGCGCTGCCGCGCCTGGGCCAGGCCACGCGCCCCAAGGACGAGCCGCTGCGCCTGGGCCAGGACCCGTCGCTGGCCTTCGCCCCCGCCACCATTGCCGAAATCCTGCCCTCGCGCGCCGGCGAGCCCGAGCGCATGACGGTCTGGAACTTCGGCCTCTACGGCCCCAACGGCCCGCTGCCCACGCACATCACCGAATACGTGCGCGAGCGCCTGCGCCAGCATGACGACGCCACGCTGGCACGCTTTTCCGACATCTTTCACCACCGCATGCTGCTGCTGCTGTTCCGCGCCTGGTCGGACGCACAGCCCACCGCATCGCTGGACCGCCCGGGCGAAGACCCCTTTGGCCGCTACATAGACAGTTTCATAGGCGCCGGCCTGCCCAGCCAGCGCGCGCGCGACGACGTGCCAGACCACGCCAAGCGCTTCATGGCCGGCCATCTGACCCGCTGGACGCGCAACCCCGAAGGACTGTGCCAGGCCCTGTCGCACTACTTCCAGATTCCGGTGAAGCTGGAAGAAAACTGCCTGCACCACCTGGAGCTGGAGCCCGAGCAGCAGACCCGGCTGCAGGGCCGCCCCTGCAACTCGCGTCTGGGCGTGGACGCCGTCGTGGGCTCGCGCGTGCCCGATGCGCAAAGCAAGTTCCGCCTGGTGCTCGGCCCGCTGGGTCTGGAGCAATACCGGCAGCTGCTGCCCCAGGCCGCACTGTTCCAGACCCTGGTGGACTGGGTTCGCAACTACCTGGGCATCGAATTCGCCTGGGACTACGTGCTGGTGCTGCGCCGCCAGGAAGTACCTGCAGCCCGGCTGGGCAGCAGCACCCAGCTGGGCTGGACCACCTGGCTCACCCACGCCGAGCCCGCCCAGGACGCGCGCGACTTCCGCCTGGACCCCGAAGCCTGGCTGCGCCAGCGCCGCCAGCCCGTGCGCGGCCGGCGCCCGGGCCCCAGCCCTCGAACCACTGAATCACCGAACCACTGAATCACCGAACCACTGAATCACCACTTCCCTGCTCGCACACATGCCCACCGTACAGATCAAGTTCCCGCACAACGCCCCGGTCCCTTCCACGCTGACGCTGGTCGAAGGCAACCGCCTGCGCGTCAAGATCGAGGCCGTCGCAAAGACCTACAAGCTGGGCGCCAGGATCGATGCGCCCAGCATTCTTGCGGCCCAACCCCCCGTACACAACGCCCGCGCCGACAGCTGGCAATTCGACTTCGTGGCCCAGCAGCCCGGGCTCACCAAGCTCAGCATCGTGGCCGTGCAGGGAACCGGGCTCAGCGTCATGCCCGCAGCCATCACCGTGCAGGTGGAGAAAAGCATTTCGCTGCCTGCGGAGAGCACGACGGAGGGGATGCTGGCAAGGCTGTTCCTGGCGGAAAGCGTCTCGCCGGGCGACACCTCACTGGCCTGGAATCTCGACAACGTGAAAACCGGAATGCAATGGATGCGCCGAGTCATCGAGAACCGCTTGAAAAGCGGAAAGCCTGAAGACTTCATGGCCCGCGGTGCCACCAGCGTCGAGGACATCGTCATGGCGGATGACCGGGGATCGGTCCAATTCCATGGCTTCAACGTCTATCCGAAGCTGGGTCCCGACATTGCCAAGAACCTCCGCGACTATGTGGACAACGCCAACAACGGCCTGCATCCCAAACGCAAGGCCTATCTGGACTTTGTGCAGGCGGCCCTGGACGTTGCCACCGGCGCGGTGCCGCCAGACCCAACCCCCACAGGCCTGTTCGCCTGGAGAACTGCGAAATCCAGCTCTCCCGGTGCCGACTTCATTCAGCACGCCGCGCTGGCTAGAAATATGTTCTACACACATGCCCGGCTGCGCAAACGCGACTGATCCCCAAAAACATCGAAAACCAAGGAGGCCACTCCATGTCACCAACCCATACTGGATCAAGCACGTTAAAACCGTATCGCCATTTCCCAATGGCCAGCCTTGCCATTGCCATTGCAGTGAGCGCCTGCTTGATGGGTGCCCAAGCCTCCGAATCATCGCAGCCACCAGCATCGCCGGCTGAAATCAGCAGCCAGCAAACCCAGCCGACGGCTGCCGACTACTCTCGGCCTGCGCAGGAAAGAGTCGCGTCCATGACTGCGCTGCGGCAATACCTGAAGTTCAAGGATGAAGTCTGGGAAACCCAAAGAGCCCGCCAGAGCAATACCTTTTGCTTCGTGCAGCAGCGTCCCGACCATCCGTCCGATCCCGAACCGAACGTGTGGATGGTCTGGCTCAATGGCGGCGAGATCGTCAATATGGGCTGGCATCTCTATTCGCCCAAAACGCTGACGAAAGAAGACGCCAAAGCGGATGGTGAAAGCCTGGCAAGAATGAAATCCATCAAGCTCGCGACCGACGTGCGGGAAACGGCCCAGGAAATCTACGGTAGCAGCTTCCTCGTCGAACGCGCCTGGGTGAACAGACTGCTGGCGCAGTGCAAGGCCAAGGGCCGCACCATCAAAGTGGCTCCTGCCCGATAGCCGCATGCCGCATATGGGACGCAACCGCTTTCCCGGGCCATGCCGTGTCAGGCAAGGCCGTCGCCTGCTCGCAAGGTGTCTGCTGGCCACCCTGGCGGGATCGGCCCTGCCTTTGCTGGCAGCGCCTGAAAGCGGGCGGGCCTCCGATTTCTCGCGTCCGGCGCAATCCCTGGTTCCTTCTCCAGCCGCCCTGCGTATCCATTTGAAGAGCCGCCAGGCATCGACTGGCCCCGGAAAGCCTGCAGCCCTCCAGCGCTTTTGCTTCGTGCAACAGCACAACCGCAGCGCAGTCCCTGCGCGATCGTCGGTCTGGATGGTCTGGCTCGAAGGTGGCCAGATCGCCAACCTGGGGCAGCGCCGCTTCACCGCCAAACCGTCGCCGGATGAAGCGCAATGGGATGGCGATGCCTTGTCTGAAGCCAAGACCATCCACCTCGCCACCGACGTCCGTGAAACGGCGCAGGAAATCACCGGCAGCAGCTTCCTCGTCGAACGCGCCTGGGTCGACCGGCTGCTGGCGCAGTGCCAGGCCAAGGGCCGCAAGGTCGAAGTCCGCCCCCTCCGCTAGCCGGCATGCCCGGCCCCCATTCATCCACTCTTTTTCCGCACCCAAGACCCATGACAGAAATCAGCCGCCAATCCCTCTTCGGCAAGCTCAACCCGCTGCTGTTCAAGTCGCTGGAAGGCGCCACCGTGTTCTGCAAGCTGCGCGGCAATCCCTATGTGGAGCTGGTGCACTGGCTGCACCAGCTGCTGCAGGAAAACGATTGCGACCTGATCCGCATCCTGCGCCACTTCGACATCGCCTCCGACCGCCTGGCCGCCGATGTGCTGCGCCGTCTGGACCAGTTGCCGCGCGGCGCCACCTCGATCAGCGACTTCTCCGAGCACATAGAGACCGCCATCGAGCGCGGCTGGGTCTATGCCACGCTGATGTTCAACGACAGCCAGATCCGCAGCGCCTATCTGCTGTCGGGCATGGTGCGCACGCGCTCGCTGGCCAATGAGCTGCGCTCCATCTCGCGCGAATTCGACAAGATCTCCGAGCCCGCGCTCAGCGATGCCTTCGCCCGCCTGCTGCCCGACTCGCCCGAGGCTCGCATGCGCGCGGCCGATGGCAGCGGGCTGGAAGGCACGCCGGGCGAAGCCAGCCAGGCCACGGGCGCCGCGCCCGGCCAGGGCGGTGCGCTGCAGCAGTACACGGTGGACCTGACGGCCCGCGCCAAGGCCGGCGAGCTGGACCCGGTCACGGGCCGCGACGACGAAGTGCGCCAGATGGTGGACATCCTGCTGCGCCGCCGCCAGAACAACCCCATCCTGGTGGGTGAGGCCGGCGTGGGCAAGACCGCCGTGGTCGAAGGCCTGGCCCTGCGCATCGCCCAGGGCGACGTGCCGCCGCCGCTGCAGGGCGTGGAGCTGCGCGTGCTGGACGTGGGCCTGCTGCAGGCCGGCGCCAGCATGAAGGGCGAGTTCGAGAACCGCCTGCGCGGCCTGCTGGACGCCGTGCAGTCCAGCACCACGCCCATCGTGCTCTTCATCGACGAAGTCCACACCCTGGTGGGCGCGGGCGGCCAGGCCGGTACGGGCGATGCCGCCAACCTGCTCAAGCCTGCCCTGGCGCGCGGCACGCTGCGCACCATCGGCGCCACCACCTGGGCCGAGTACAAGAAATACATCGAAAAAGACCCGGCCCTGACCCGCCGCTTCCAGCTCGTTCAGGTGCACGAGCCCGACGAGCCCCGCGCCGTGGACATGCTGCGCGGCGTGGCCGCCAAGCTGGAAAACCATCACCAGGTGCGCATTGCGGCCGACGCGGTGGCCGCGGCCGTCAGCCTGTCGCACCGCTACATTCCCTCGCGCCAGTTGCCCGACAAGGCCGTCAGCCTGCTGGACACGGCCTGCTCGCGCGTGGCCATGGCCCTGCATGCCACGCCCGCCCAGCTTGAAGCCGTGCAGCGCCGCATCGAGGCCCTGGGCGTGGAGCAGGAAGTGCTGCTGCGCGAGGCCGCCCTCGGCCTGCCCACGGCCGAGCGCCTGCAGGCGCTGGAAACCGACCTGGCCAGCCTGCGCGAGCGCCAGGCCACGCTGGCCGAGCGCTTCGGCCAGGAAAGCGCGCTGGCCCGCCGCATCCTGGAAACCGAGGCCGCCCTCATGGGCCTGAAGCCACCGGTCTTCTCCACCGGCGCCGCCACAGACCCGTCCGCTGCGGCGCCGGAGACGGCCGCCGAAGCCACCGCAACCGAACCTGCCGAGCCCCCCAGCGTGGCCACGCTGGAAGCGCTGCGCCGCCAGCTCGCCGAGCTGCAGGGCGATGCCCCGCTGCTGCAGCCCGTGGTCGATGCCGGCGTGGTCGCCGCCGTGGTGGCCGAGTGGACCGGCATTCCCGTGGGCCGCATGGTGCGCGACGAGGTGCAGTCCGTGCTCTCGCTGGCCGACACGCTGGAGAAGCGCGTCATCGGCCAGCGCCACGGCCTGGAGGCCATCACGCGCCGCATCCAGACCTCGCGCGCGCGGCTGGACGATCCGGGCAAGCCCATCGGCGTGTTCCTGCTCGCCGGCCCCTCGGGCGTGGGCAAGACAGAAACCGCCCTCTCCCTGGCCGAAGCCCTGTATGGCGGCGAGCAAAACCTCATCACCATCAACATGAGCGAGTTCCAGGAGGCGCACACCGTCTCCACCCTCAAGGGCGCGCCACCGGGCTACGTGGGCTACGGCGAAGGCGGCGTGCTCACCGAGGCCGTGCGCCGCCGCCCCTACAGCGTGGTCCTGCTCGACGAAATCGAAAAGGCCCACTCCGACGTGCACGAGATGTTCTTCCAGGTCTTCGACAAAGGCTGGATGGAAGACGGCGAGGGCCGCTACATCGACTTCAAGAACACCGTCATCATCCTGACCTCCAACGTGGGCTCGGACCTGATCGCCAACATGTGCCGCGACCCGGACCTGGCGCCCACGCCGGAAGGCCTGGCCCAGGCCGTGCGCCAGCCGCTGCTGCAGACCTTCCCCGCCGCGCTGCTGGGCCGCCTGACGGTGGTGCCCTACTACCCCATCTCCGACGCCATGCTGGAGCAGATCATCCGGCTGCAGATGCTGCGCATACAGCGGCGCATCGAGGAGCGCCACGGCGCGCAGTTCAGCTTCGACGAAGCCGCCGTGGACCTGGTGCGCCGCCGCTGCAGCGAGGTCGAGTCCGGCGCGCGCATGGTGGACGGCATCCTCACCCAGAACCTGCTGCCGCGCATGGCAACCCACTTCCTGCAGGCCACCGTGGAAGGCCAGGAACTGCAAAGCCTGCACGCCGGCGCCAGCGGCGACGACTTCACGCTGGACGTGCGCACCCGCGCTGCGGAGCCCGCATGAGCGGGCGCCGTCTTCCACGCGCCACCACGGCAGTGATTGCAGCCGCGCTGCTGGCGGCCCCAGCCGCGCAGGCGCTGGACCTGGGCGCCATCGGCCAGGCTGCCGACACCGTGCAGCGGGCCTCGGGCGCCGCCACGGCCGGCCAGCAGGCGCTGGAGGCCGGCCGCAGCGCAGCCAGCACGGCCACCAACGCGGCCACCGGTGCCGCCAGCGAGGCCCGTGCCTGGTGGGATCGCAACCAGGCCCAGCCCGAGGCGGCACAGTCGCCGCCCTCCGGCGCCGCCCCCGTGCAGGACGACCAGGGCGGCCCACGCCGCGTCATGGCCGTGCTGGGCGACGCCTGGACGGACAGCGCCCGGCGCGGCCAGGCCGTGGTCGCGCTCATGGACCAGGGCCCCTACCTCGTGCAGCGCCAGGCCGCCCATGTGGCGCCGGCCAAGTCGCAATGGCTGGCCCTGCCGCGCGGCGACAGCACCGGCGTGGCCATCGAACTGCCCAGCGACCCCGACGGCACGACCTATGACCTGTCCACCGGCCGCGCGCGCCCCGGTGGCCGGGGCGTGCGCATCTTCGCCCTGTCCGTCCACGCCGACGTGCCCCAGCGCGCGGGCCGGCGCAGCCTCGACGCCATAGAGCAGCACGCCATGCTGCGCGCCAGCTCGGTGCGCACCGAATGGCCGCGCCAAAGCGGCGACATCCTGGAGCCCACGGGCGGCAAGCTGCTGGTCTGGGCCAGCGATGCCACTCAGCGCTTCCCTTCCGGCTTTGGCGCCGACGGGCGCCTGTTCACCGCCGACGACCCCATGGTCACCCTGCCGCGCGGCTACACCGTGGTCACGCTGGAGCCTCAGGGCCTGCGCTTCGACCGCGCCCGGGAAATCGCCCTGGCCTTCCACGCCGTCCAGCCCGCGCAGGACATCGACCTGTCCCGCCTGGGTGCAGGCGATGCGGCCCAGGCCCTCATCGGCCTCATTGCCGAGCGCCACCCGCTGGCCGCTGCCAGCGGCTTTGATGCCGGCAAGCTGCGTGCCGACTACGGCCAGCGCCTGCAGACCGCCGCCGAGCGCGGCGACAGCGCCGCGCAGGCCCAGGCCCTGGCAGAAATGGGCCAGCGCCTGGGCGATGGCCAGTACCGCGTTCTGCTGCCCGGCGGCCAGGCCTGGCCTGCCCGCACAGACCGGGGCCTGTCCCCGCAGCTGCTGGCACGCGGCAGCGTCAACCTGCCCATGCCGCGCACCTGGCTGCGCGAGGACGGCCGCATCGCCATCACCAGCGTGGCGCCAGTCTCAGCCGCCGCCAAGGCGGGCCTGCAGCCCGGCAGCGACATCCTTGCCATCGAAGGGGAAAGCCCGGCCCGCTACCTGGACCGCATTGCCCCCGCCTCGCTGCGCGCCGGTGCCGACGCCCGCCGCGCCGACCTGCTGGCGCTGGACCTGGGCACGCCCGCCACGCTGAGCCTGCGCACCGCAGCCGGCACACCCCACAGCACATCCAGCAGCGCATCCGGCAACCAGGAACAGACCCTGCGCCTGGACGCCGCCCCCGCCGCAACCACGGCCCTGCCTGCGGCCGAGCCCGCCCTCGCCTCCTTCCTGCTGCGCAGCGCCCAGGGCGGCAACCTGGCCTACATCGCCCTCGACAGCTTTGCCGACGGCGCCACCGGCCAGCTCAACCGCTGGGAGGGCGCCTTGGCCGCCGCCACCCAGGCCAGGGTCACGGGCCTGGTCATCGACCTGCGCGCCCACCGGGGCGACGACGCCTACCAGCTGGTGCCCCACATGCTGGCCTCGCTCTACACGCGCGACAAGCCGCTGCGCATGCAGGACGCCGCCCAGCGCCTGTTCGACCCCGCCGCCCGCGTCTGGCGCAGCCGCGGCGGCCTGGGCCTGCCGGCCCAGCTGCCGCTGGCCGCCTCGGGCACGCCCTTCACGGCCCCCGTCGCCGTGCTCACCGGCCCCGGCTGCGCCGGCCCCTGCGAACTGTTCGCTGCCTGGCTGCAGCACAGCCAGCGTGCCGACATCGTCGCCACCAGTGCCACGGCCGGCGCCACCGGCCCGGCAACGCGCGTGCACCTGCCGGCCGGCTTCATCGTGCAAGTCCCCCTGCTCGCAGAAACCGGCCCCGCTGGCGGCAACAACACCGCCGCACAAGCCCAAGGCGTGACCCCGCGCCTGCGCGTGCCCGTGGACGCGGCCTTCACCGCCTCCGTCCAGGCCGGCGGCGACCCGCTGCTGGATGCCGCCGTGCTGCACCTGGATCGCGCCCGCGCTGTGCAGGCATCGCGCTAGGACCAGCCATCCATCGTCTTACGGAGACCCCTGAACATGCCACTTGCCATTACCAGCCAGCCCGCAGGACCGCAGTTCGCCATCACGGCCGATGCCCAAATGCCCACCATCACGGTGACTGCCGTCCTGCAGAACGAAGCGCTGCCTGCGGGGAGCACGCCCATCTTCGAATGGTCGGCCACGCTGACGTTCGAAGGCGGCACACCGCCTACCAACACCGCGTATGGAAGTGGCCGAAGCACTGCACACAGCCCTCTGCCACCGCAGACCAGCGCCAGCCCGAGCTGGCGCATCCCGTTCACCGAAGTCCGTGGAGGCCTGCTGACCGTGCAGGTCACGATGCGGGCGGCCGGTGTGGAGCGCCGGGCGCGCGCCACCTGGACCATCGTCGGCACCAATCCCACGAACACCGCCATCCGTGCCTTTGCCAACAGCATTGGCGCCGACAGGATCGTGTTTCGAAAAAAAATGCGGCAGGAAAGCTCGCTGCAACAATTCCGCACTCCCGGCAATTGGCCGAAATACAGCAGCGATGGCCTGGGTGGCGTGGGCCTGTGCCAACTCACCCGACCGGCACCGACCGCCAATCAGACCTGGAACTGGAAGGACAACGTGCGCGGCGGCTGGAAGCTCTTCCTGGAAAAGGAGGCCTTCGCAAGGGCATATCCTGGCAAGCAGCGCAAGGGCGAGCGGTTCAAAGGTCTGGTCAGAGCCTGGAACCAGGCCCGAACCGCACAAGGATTGCCAGCCATTCCCGTGGAACTGCCGGACTACACGGCCGAGCAGCTCGAACTCGACACCCTGCGCGGCTTCAACGGCTATGCCAACAATCTGCATGAGTACCGCATACGCATGCAAGGCGATCAACTGTGGGTGACGGTCAGCGCCGACGGCAATACGGCCCGCGCCGAATGGGAAAGGATTCCCGCCGCCGAGCGCGGCGCCGTGGGCGATCGCAACTATGTCGACAACGTGCTTGCCCGCGAGGACTTCTAGCCATGCCCTGGAGTGCTACTTCCCGCCGCTTCGCGACCATTGGCGTAATGCTGGCCAGCGCTTTGCTGTCGGCCGCATGCACGCGCAATGCGGATGACAGCCCTGCCGTCTCGTCCGGGCAGGCGAAGCCGGCCAGCTTCGCCTCGTCGAACGACCAGGACCCGTACCGCTATCTCTATACCGTTTACTGCAACGGCACCGTTGATCGCCTGGACCTCGTCCAACGATCCAAAGTGGGCAGTTTCCAGCTGTCCGAGCGCAGCGGCAGCCCCCCTGCCGTTGCGGCGCTTGCACAGCCGGGAGTGCGCCCCGGCGGTTGCCTGGCCCGCTCCGTGGCCACGGACGATGCGCAGGATCGCACTGCCGCAATGGTCCACATCGTTGCCAGCAGCCATGTGGATCCCGATGCCGATGGCCGCAAGCCGTATCAGTTGCTGACATTCGAGCTGCCCCAATGGACACTGCAGCAGACCCGCAACCTGGGCAGCCTGGATGCACCGCCCCGTCTGGCCATCTCCGCCAACGCAAGCCTGACCGTGCAGCCCCGGGACGAGGACCCGGCTGCAGCCATGGCCGCGCAGGTTCAGTCCTGGGCGGGAGCCGATGCGATGACCTGGGCCAATGCCATCGAATGGTCAGCAGGCAATGTGCTGTTGACCTATGCCTTGCCCGATCAGCGCGGCACGGGCGCAGCGCTGGCGCTGCGCACGGGTGCGCGCATCGTGCGCCTGGCCGAATTCCGCCATGGCTCCGGCGACATCCCCCCGGACCTGCGTTTGGCGCCGGGCGGCCAGTTCGTGCTGGCCACCATGAAGCGATCCGTCCGCCTTGGCGAGGGCCTCAGCAAGGTCGAAGCCACCGGAGAGCTACGGCTGTATGGCGCTGACGGCCGCCAGCTCAGCGTTCTGAACCTGGAAAGCCTGGCAGGCAGCGTGCTTGCACTGAGCCAGTCCGGCAAGCTGGACCTGGACCAACCGCGCACCGACAACGACTGGTTCAACGTGGCCTTGACGCCTGGCGGCCTGGCTGTTTTCACCGACCGACGCGGCAACTACCAGTTCATCGCGCTGGGGCACACCTTTCGCCCCGATCCCGTCATCGATCCAGCCCTGGATGACGCAGACGGCGCCCGTCCAGGGCTGGTGTACGCAGCCCGATAGCAGCAAAGGCACCTCTCCACCCGATCCACCGCCGGCGCACGCAGGTCCGCCCACCCGGACCTGACGCCCCCGCCCCTTGTCTACATCCAAGCACCGCGAGATCCGACACCATGACACGCAGAGTCACCATCAACACTCCCCTGGCAGACCAGCTGCAGCTGCGCCGGCTGCAGGGTCGCGAGGAAATCAGCCATCTGTTCGCCCTGGAGATCGACCTGCTCAGCGAAAGCGACAGCATCGATCCCAAGGCCCTGCTGGGCAAGGGCGCCACCGTGGTGGTGGAGACCCAGGACGGCGGCAAACGCTACATCGATGGCCTGGTCACGGCCTTCGGCATGCGCGGCCAGGACGAGCACCGCAACTTCCTGTACCGCGCGCGCCTGTCGCCCTGGCTGTGGCTGGCCACGCGCCGCAGCGACTTTCGCATCTTCCAGAACAAGACCGTGCCGGACATCATCAACGAGGTCCTGGGCATCTACGGCCACCCCATGCAGCAGCGCCTGACGCGCTCCTACCGCACCTGGGAGTACTGCGTGCAGTACAACGAGACGGACTTCCAGTTCGTCTCGCGCCTCATGGAGCACGAGGGCATCTGCTACTACCACCAGCACAGCGCGGGCCAGCACGTGCTGACATTGGGCGACGACATCGTCGCCTCGCACGACCCGCTGCAGGGCGGCGCCGTCATCCCCTTCCACCCGCCGGGCAAGGCAGCCGTGGCGCGCGAGGAATGCATACACGCCTGGGAACTGCACCAGCGCGTCAAGCCCGGCCGGCACTACAACGACGACTACGACTTCAAGAAGCCCCGCGCCGAGCTGTCCAACATGCGCCGCAACCCGCCCGGCCATGCGCACGACGCCTACGAGATCTACGAATGGCCGGGCGGCTACACCGAAACCGGCGACGGCGAGGACTACATCCGCGTGCGCCTGCAGCAAAGCCTCACGCGCCAGAGCACGGTGCAGGGCAGCTCCAACCACCGCGCCATGGCGCCGGGCTACACCTTCACGCTGGACAACTACCCGCGCGGCGACCAGAACCAGGCCTACCTGGTCACGGCCGTGGACTACGCCTTCGAAGAAAACCCGCGCGTCAGCGACGGCGGCAGCGGCGAGGGCTCGACACAGAAATTCGTGCTCCAGGCCCAGCCCACCAGCCTGCCCTTCAAGCCCCAGCGCATTACCGCCAAACCACGCACCACGGGCCCGCAGACCGCCGTCGTCGTGGGCCCCGCAGGCGAAGAGATCTGGTGCGACCAGTACGGCCGCGTCAAGGTGCAGTTCCACTGGGACCGCATCGGCGGCATGAACGAGAACTCCAGCTGCTGGATGCGCGTGGCCACCAGCTGGGCCGGGCCGGGCTTTGGCGCGGTGCACATCCCGCGCATCGGCATGGAAGTCATCGTGGACTTCCTCAACGGCGACCCGGACTACCCCATCGTCATGGGCTGCGTCTACAACGCCTCCAACATGCCGCCCTGGGCGCTGCCGGCCAACGCCACGCAATCGGGCATCAAGACCAGATCCAGCAAGGGCGGCGCACCGGGCGCGGGCATGAAGAACGGCCAGGGCGACGCCAACGCCATCCGCTTCGAGGACAAGGCGGGCGCCGAACAGCTGTGGCTGCATGCGCAAAAGGACCAGCTCACCGAAGTCGAGAACGACGAGGACAAATGGGTGGGCAACGACCGGCGCAAGACCATCGACCGGGATGAAACTAACGTCATCCACCGCGACCGCACGGAGACCGTGGACCGCGACGAAACCATCACCGTGCACAACAACCGCACGGAGCGGGTGGACCACAACGAGAAGATCAGCATCGGCGACAACCGCAACGAAGACGTTGGCATCGACGAGAACATCTCCATCGGCAAGAACCGCAGCAAGACCATAGGCCGCAACGAGAAGGACAAGATCGGCAACAACTGGTCGATCAAGGTGGGCAGCTTCAAGACAGAGACCATCGGACTGGCCTACATGCAGAACGTGGGCCTGGCCAAGATGGTGAACATCGGCGCCGCCTACAACGTCAATGTGGGCGCGGCCATGGTGGTGAATGTGGGGCTGAGCCAGAGCACGACGGTGCTGGTGGACCGTTCCGTCAGGGTCCAGGGCAACCAGCAGACCACGGTAGGAAAGCGCTACGCCATTCAGGCCGGCGACGAGCTCTTAATCACCGTGGGCGCTGCCAGCTTGGTAATGAAAAGCGACGGCACGATCACCATCAATGGCAAGAACATCGACGTGGTCGGCAGCAAGCACATCGGCCTCGACTCCAAGCGTATTGACCTGAACTGAGGAGTCCCGAATGGAGCGCCCTTCCCACGCAATGCCCAGTCCGGTGGAGTCCGCCCCCTTGCCGGAGGTGGTCAACCACACGCCCTGGCCCAGCCAGTACTTCCAGCATGTGGACCCACATGGCGAGATCTTTCACGTCATGGTCAGCCGCATCTCCTACACGCTGCGCGCGGTACAGAAAAATGGCGATCTCATAGAGCCCACTGTCCTGCCGCCCGAGCAACAGACACCGCTTTGCACCGCAGACGAGTTCTACGCAAACGTGAACATCAGCAGCGTGCTGCAGGAAAGCGATCTTGCTCCTTACAAGCCAAAGTGCGATGTCATCCTCACCAATGCCTTTGCATATACGCCAGACGGCAAGCCTCATGAGCGGTGGCCGGCCGGCTTCAGGTTTGCAGACAGCATCATCAAAACGCTTCAGGTCACCGGACCGCGGCAATTCGAGCGCTCTCTGACCAGCCTCGGAGCGCTGCGTCCCGGCGCCCCGAAACCGGTCACTCAGGTGCCGCTGTGCTATGAGCTGGCCTTCGGGGGCCCCAATGTCATTCGCCAGGAGCAACTTCTGCAGGAGTTTCTGGATGACAGGGACGACGTCAGGATCACAAAGTCCCAACGCGAGATCGCCCAACAGGCGCATCACGCGCTCCCCGCCTTCTACACGCCCAATCCGATTGGTTGCGGCAGGCTTCCCGAGGCGGTCCACGACGCCGACAAAGCCATTGCGAAACTGGAAACCCACACACAGCGGCAGCCCCAGTCCGCGCAGCACTACGCAGCGCCGCAGATTGAAGCCTTGAACCAGCCTTATGACGGACAGCAGGACTATCCGGTCGTAGGCGTGGGCGCCATTGGACGCTGGTGGAGTCCTCGGGTTTCCCTAGCCGGGACGCATGACGACGCATGGAAGCAATCCCAGTGGCCCAAAAGTCCTTTGGATCATGACTACCGCTACTGGAACTGTGCGCCGGAAGACCAGCAGATCGACTACCCGCAGGGTGGCGAAGAGGTCATGCTCCTGAACCTCATTCCAGCCGACAAATACCAGGGCATTTTCCGCTTCAAGCTACCCACGCAGGAGCTGCAACTGCTGGTACGCCTGAATGTGGGCGTGGTGATGTTTGCGCCCATGAACATAGACACGGTGATCCTGGATTTGGCGACCGGCACTGTGACTACCGTCAGGCGGGCAATCATCAGCGCCAAGACAGATGTCAGGCAGCTGGAATTGGGCACCTGGCCCAAAGGCACAGGCATGGAACTGGATGCCGAAATGCAGCGCGCAGCCAGCGAACGCGCGAAACCTCAGGAGGCACGCCGTGGCTGACGAAAACATTGCATCCAAGGACGGGCGGTTTCGCATCGTTTCGCTCACCCCAGACGTATGCCTGACACCGAGCAAGAACGGCGTCCCGGTGCCCTACCCCATCACGCACCAGATGAACCAGAGCAGGCAGTGCTCTCCCAACGTCTTCCTGCAAGGCAAGCCTGTCTACCTGCACAACCAGAGCTATGTCGACAACGTCATGGGCGATGAACCCGGACAAGGCAAGGGCGTGGTCAGCCAGACCAATATGCGCATCAGCCACGACATAGACCACAGCAAGACCGTCTACGTCAATGGTCGGGCCATCGTGCGCACCGGCGACAAGATGTGGATGAACTGGAAGAAGCCCTGAAGCGCCATGGCCACCAGAAAAAAACAACTGCCTGCAGCGCAGTCACAAACTGCACAGGTCAAGCCCAACGCCTACCCTTCTCCAGGGCCGATAGGCAACACCTCGGGACTGGTCATCCCCGACACGGCGCCCAACCTCCACGGAGCCACGGCTCCCGCCATCAAGCCCGTCGCCCAGGAAAAAAGCTGGTGGCAGCGCTGGGGCAGCGACGTTGTGCACACTGGTCTGGATGTCGTGGGCCTCATCCCCGGCGTAGGCGAAATTGCCGACGGCGCCAACGCTTTGATCTATCTTGCCGAGGGCGATAAAGTTAACGCTGCCTTGAGCGCGGCAGCCATGATCCCGGGCGCGGGGATGGCGGCCACCGGGGCCAAGTATGGGAAGAAGGCAGCAGCAGCGGCAACAGAGGCTGTAGGCAAGAAAGCCGGCCGCGAAGCGGCAGAAGCTGGATCACAAAAAGCAACCAAAGAGGCTGAAGAAGCTGCTGCAAAGAAAGCAGATGGGCAAGGTGGTGGAAAAGATAAAGGAAAGCCCAAGAAGCACGAACTTTGCGGTAAAAGATCGACCTACAACAAGGCACCTAAAAAACTTGGAGAACTGAATGCGGATCATGTGCCGTCCGGAGGGGCTCTCAAGCAAGCGGCAAAAGATCTGTTGGTCGAAAAAGGCATATGGGACAGCCTGTCAGAAAAGCAGCAAAAATCAGTTCTCAACCGAGTCTACAATAATGCGCCGACCATCACTGTCCCTGAAGATATTCACAAAGAGGGCCGAACATATGGCAGCAAGAACAAGCCTTTGATTCAGGGGGACTCGAAAGGACTGAAGGACGCTTTCAAACGTGACACAGAAGCCATTAGAAAAGCGATGGAAGGGAAAGACCATGGATGCCTTGAAGAGTACATGCGATCAGTGGAAGAGCTAAAGGATTTTGATTTTGATAAATATGTCGAAGACATGGCTTTATCTCATAAAGCCGTGAAACCAAAATTACCATCAACATAAGGAAATATGATGAATACCGAAAGATTGCTATCCTTCCTAGGTCATACTTCGACAAGTGATGATTTTGAGTCATTTCTTCTCGAGAATGACATAAAAAAGATGCCAAAGGGAGATTCAACAACAAGAATAAAAACCAAAGACAAATTGATTTCCATGGAATTTGACCCCACAGATTCATACAAGGAAAAATATCTTTCCCCACCCATTGGGGACGGCTGGTTCACTTTTGAATCCTTCGACATAAATAAAGGCTTTGAAAAAGAAAATCCATTCAACCTCGCTTTTGCAATGGACAAATCACAGGTTGAAGAAAAATTGGGGAAATCAGTCAGCAAGAATCAGGAAGACCTTGTTCAAGCGTATCAAAAGGACAACCACATAATTATCATATTCTATAAAAACAAGTGGAAAGGCATAGAAACCATAAGAATAAGAAAGATTAACAAATTCGACGCAAAGAATCTCAACCTTAAATAGGATCTCATATTCTATGGATGGAAAAATTCTCGTTTCATTCATTGGAAAATCTCCCAATGATCCCTCTTTCGATGCTTGGCTTCAGGAGCATCGAATCTTTGAACGACCTCATCTTGCAGAGCAAGACGAAGAATACGAAGAGGATACTGAAGCAGCAGCGATAAATGCAAGAAATAGCGAGATTGAAGAAAACGAGAAGCATAGCATTGCGTTGATCTATGAAAATCAAGACAACTATAATCGAATCTTCAAAGATAACTCCATCCATATGGACGGAGATTTTATTCTCAAACAGGTAGCGTTCTATGCTCAAGGAGTATCTAGCTATCGTGGTTTTCAGGGGACTCTACCTTTTGGCCTTGTTTTTTCAGATACCCAAACCTTAGTACATCAAAAACTAGGGCAACCCATTGCCTCCAGGTTTATTCATAACCTATCCGCCGATCTTTGGGTAACCCCAGATTGGCACATAAATATAAGCTACGTACATCTCTCTGGAACCATTGCCATAATTCATATCCGCAGACCCAATATCTATGATCTGAGAATGATTGGCAATCATTCACCGGATATTTCTTCTGCGATCAGAGATCGCATGCCCAGTCCGCACAACCTTTCGCAAGCGCTGGGTTTTTCAATTGATGATTTCAGATTGGCTGATGCCTTCAAACCCATAATTTGGGATCAAGACTCGCTAAATGAAGCCAATCATACAGAGGAGGTATTCCGCTACATAAAGAACTATGGTCTCACTCTGTATTTCAGAGAAGGTAAGGACTTCCGGAGAGAATCGAATCCACTCCCCAAGTACGGAACATTTTTTGCTGGTTACCGTCTCAATAGAGCGGGAGATATGGAAAGCGATGGATTCCAAGGACAACTGCCCTTTGGTCTCAGCTTTCATGATAGTCCGTTGGAAATTTTGAAGCACATGGGGCAACCACCTGACAAAAAGGGCACATCCTCAGACACTGGATATTTTATCTGGGACCTTCCGTCGTATAGAGTACATATTGTCTATAGCTTGATAGACTGGCAGCTGTATAGAATTACGTTTTTTGCACCATTTGCAAGATAAGGTCTGAGCAAACGACCAATTACGTTGCCTTTCCTCGTTGGTGGGCAGACTACGTAGGCGAAAAACATACGAGCAGCCTACAAATTCTGCACACACCTTGCAGGCCCTAGCAACGCGGCAGCCCGCGCCTGGATTGCTACTAGGCTACTGCAACGAACGCGCCACACCGACGGCTTGGGCCGCACCACCGCCTACCACTGGGATGCGCGCTTCAACATCATTGCTACCGTCATCGCGGAAGGCACGCCCGAGCAAATCATCGAGCAGACGCCCACCGATGCCACCGGCGCCTCCACGGGCCGCATCGACCCCCTGGGACGCCGCACCACCCTGCGCCGCGATGCACGCGGCAACCTGGTCCAGATCATCGGCGCCATGGGCCATGCCACCACGCTGCAATACAACCCGCTGGACCTGGTCACCACGCTGCGCGACGCCCTCGGTCACGAGTGGCAACAGGAATACGACAGCCGCGGCCACCTTGTGCAGGCCACCGACCCCTTGGGCTGCACCACGCGCTACCGCCATGACGCCCGGGGACGCACCGTGGAAGTCATTGACGCCAAGGGCGACTCCAAGCAACTTGCCTGGATGGGGCCGACCGCACCCACACCCGCATGCCTGACGGCCGCACCCTGCACTGGCTGTTCTATGGCTCGGGCCACCTTCACAAGATCAACATCGCTCACCCTCAGCTATCGGACAAGTTCAATGAACTAAAGGTTTCTGGTGTAAAAATTAGCGATGCTCAAGCCTCAGAAATCAGAAAATCTGTCTGGAACAATGCACCCACAATTGCTGTTCCTCCAGATATTCATGCTGAAGGACAAACTTGGCGATATAAAACACTACTGAAAGAATCTCTCAGGACGCGGGAAACCTCAATGAAGCTGTAAAAAGAAATACAGATGCCATCTCCAAGGCTATGAAAAACAAGGATCTTGAATGCAAGGATGCCTATGACAAAATTGCGCAAGAGTTGAGAAACATGGATTGGAATCAATATATTCAGGATGCCATCACCAACGAAACAAAGGCAAAGAAATGAATGCAATAGAACTGATGATTTTTTTAGGCCATAGTAGCACGCATGAACCGTTCGACGAGTTTTTAACCAAAAATGGCATTAAGAGTCGACCGAAAACAGGCCGATCATTGGAAACGCTCATTCCTATAAAAGGACAAGGTCTTTCAATGTCATTTGAAATCGATGCAAAAGGAAATGGGATAGCACCCAAAAGCGAAGGTGCATTCATATTTAGCCAACTTGAAATTCGAATATCTGGAGATGACGGAAGGAATGGAATTTACAGCAGACATTTACCTTATGGTTTGAGTGCCAATGACAGCAGGGATGCGGTAGAAAAAAAACTGGGACAACTTAAGCGCAGAATGCCGGAGATTGATAATTATTTTCTTGACGGAGTTGTATGGACAGTCGCTTTCGAAGAGGATAAATTGGAGTTCTTTCAGCTTGGCGTTCCTACAAATGGCAAAAGAAAACATGGACTTTGCCTCTAATTAAGCAGAATATTTATGCATCCATATCCAGTCATCTGACTCGCCAAAAATCAGATAAACCGCTTCAGATCACGAAACCCCCATCTTCCATATTTTCTTCAGTGCTAATTAATTTCCTCGGTTGTTCTTCAAAAGATCAGCGTTTGGAAGATTTTCTTGAAAAATACAACATCCATGATCGACCGATAAATAATATTATGTCATCCTTCTTATTGTATTTCGAAGAAATAAATCAAGAATCTAAAAATTACAAAGGATTTGCTGAAGTTGGATTATTTCAGACACCTGAAACTATATTTTCCGGCAGTATCCGCGCAACCATTAACGGCCGCAATTTTAATGCGGCAATTATTTCAGATAAGACGCATCAAAGTTGCAACGGATTTTTTCAGGAAAACAGTGAACGCGCAGATAATATAAAAATATTATTCAATTTTATTGAAAATAGATTAACCAATGATTGCATTATTCCAAATATTGCAAAATTCATATTTAACAACCAATCTACCGTTAATTTAAATGCGAAATGGATTTCAATAAATATTGAGGATGCAAGAAATAATTTTAATCGGGATCTTTTCGATGAAGGATATCTTCTTAGACTTTGGTGAATGTGTAAATTCGTTAGGCCTGCCCCAATAATCAAATTAATCCTTACAAACTCGGACCGGCAGCGGCAGGCCAGCTTGTGGCCCGTGGCGACTACCTGTGCGGCCGCTACGAACACCACGCGCCACGGCGTCACCCAGGCCACCCGCTACGCCTACGACCCCACGGGCCGATGTGTCGCCAAAAGCGATGCCTTCTGCAGTATCCACTACCTTTGGGATGGCGACCTCACGGTGCACAGCCAGCGAGGTACAAGACAGGCGCTCTATATTTACGAGCCGGGGAGCTTTGTGCCGCTGGCCACCATTCAGGGAGCGGGCGAAGAGCACAGCACCTACTGGTACCAGTGCGACCAGATCGGTCGCCACTGGATCACCGACGAACAGGGCCAAGGGGCCTGGGCCGCACCACGGCCCACTCTTGGACTACTGGTCGTGGCATCTCACTGCGGGACTGAACATCTTAAGAATCAGAGCCGATTGCCTGAATTTCTTTGCTGCCACACGATACCTTTGCAAAAGGCAAATGTATTATTGAAGCCCATACAGTTGGATACATAACCCTTCCATTATGACAATCGATTACCAAAAGATAAGAATTATTTTAAACAAATATTTATTTGGAGAAATATGTCTGAATGTTGAAACATCAGCAACGGTGCCAGAAAGCATAGAAGACCTGGCATCCAAGGGGTTTTCCAGAGAGGGAGATCCGAATGACCATGAATTATTCGAGAAATATTATTCCATAGTTAATAAAAATCAGGGAATCAACTTCAAGATATACACGTTCAAAGGGAAAATATGGAGCAGCGGCCTTGATTTCCATGGATTCAGGTTATCCACCATCCTTAAGATGATTAATAAGCCAGCCAACATGAGATTGTTCCTTGACAAAAAAAACTCCGATGGCGCACTCATCATTAATGATCTATGCGTTTGTAGATTTTCATATCCTAAGGAGAACCCTCTAGCGCTTACATTTGAGACCAATGCCGCAATAATCGATGATATGAAAAACAGAAAAATCTCCACCAAGGCTGTTGAAAATGACTTCACTGAAATATCTGCAGTACTGGCGAGAAGGAGTAACAGGAAGCTTAGAAAAATAAAACAAATATTGGTAGCCAAGGGTCATATATTGAAATAATTACCACCAATAATCCTACAATCTTTATTTAACATCCAGACATGGCATCTACCCATTCATATGAATACGACCCAAATCTTCATACACTCAATCTGGAGACCGCAGAGAAATCCATCCGCTTGCTGGCGACCGCATTCTTTCACCAAGATCTGAAAACCCTTGAAGCCCACTTCGGTATCAGCCCACTGCAAATGGATGAGGCTTTTGAAGCATTGGAAAATCATCTCGGCAAAGACGATTTCACCTCGCTTGCACCTCCTCCAATAGGTAGCCAGCTCGTTCTGGAAAAAGATGAAATTTGTGCCGACGATGAAAATTCCTCAATCAGGGTCTATCGATTGAATTACGGAGGCTGGGGCTACGAGATGGATGTTTTCAGGCAAGACAAGAGGTGCGATCTGACCATGCGTGGCGAACTGCCTGGAGATTTCGGCAAAAATCCGCACAGCATCAAATTTCATCTGTTTGAAGTCATGTGATTTTTGTCCCGACCATGCACACCATCCCTGAACTCGCCAGCCCCCAATCCTGGCAATCCACACTGCCCTCCCGCCGCGCAGAGATTGCCCAAGCCATTCTGGAGGGGCTGCCGCGCGGCTTCGAGTTCGCCAAACCATTCGTCTCTACGGAACCTGCTGAGGGCGCGGCATGGGAGGTTCCCTGCTTTTACGATGCGCAGCATGAGACCACGCTGACCCTGGTCCTGGGCGGCGATTTCACCTACGGGGCAAGGGCGCAGCGGTTGGACAAGCTGCGCGATTCGATCCCTGCTGAGGACTGGTCCTTGATTGCGCCGGTGGTCCATGCAGCGAAGGAGGCGGATCCCGTGCATGTGCCCGCGTTTCTGATGGGCCGCTTTCCTACGTTCGAGTGGGTGATTGAAGAGCATGTGGATTTGTGCGATGGGCTGGAGCGGCCTGATTTCTCCAGCGAGGACGGGCCGTTCCCCGCCTATGTCACGCAAGAGGAAGCGCAGCGCTTTTTGGCCGCCACGGGCTATCGCCTGCCTTGGGACCATGAGTGGGAGTACGTTGCGAAGGCAGGCACGGAGCGGCTGTATGTGTGCGGGGACGCAGTTCCCCAGCGCGATCCGTCCGGGGATGTGTGCCTGACCCAGTTTGGCGATGGACAGGGCCATATGGGGCAAATCCGTGCACAGCCGTTGTTGTGGCGCGCCTGGCACAGCAATGTTCTGGTGGCGTCATTTTTCGGCTTTAGGATGGCGGGCCATGCGCAATCCCCACTCCCTTTGGGCGGCGGCAGCCCTGGGCCTGGCAGCCTGTCTCGGCACCAGCCCGGCCCATGCAGCCCGGCCCATGATCACGGACGATGCCCGCATCGTCGATGCCAAGTCCTGCCAGCTGGAAAGCTGGGTCAAGTCCAAAAAGGACAGCACGGAGTTCTGGGCGCAGCCGGCCTGCAATTTCACGGGCAATCTGGAGCTGACGCTGGGCGCGGCACGCACGCGAGAGGACGGCAGCAGCCGGACCACGGATGTGGTGATCCAGGGCAAGACCCTGTTCAAGGAACTGCAGCCCAATGGCTGGGGCTGGGGCCTGGCCGTGGGCAATGCCCGGCATCCGAATGACGAGGGCCAGGGCCGGGGAGATTTGTACGCCTATGTGCCCGTCACGTTCTCGATGCGCGATGACCGGCTGTTCTTCCACACCAACGTGGGCTGGCTGCGCACGGCGCAGACGCATCGCAACCTCATGACCTGGGGCCTGGCAACCGAGGCCCAATTGAGCCAGAGCACCTGGCTGATTGCCGAGACATTCGGCCAGAACCAGGGCAAGCCCTTCTACCAGATGGGCCTGCGCTACTGGCTGGTGCCTGGACATGTGCAGATCGATGCCACCTACGGCAACCGCGCAGGCAGCAGCACGCAGGAGCGGTGGTTTTCCATCGGCTTGCGCCTGCTGTCTTCGCCTTTCCTGCCCTGAGTCCTTTCCAGCTTGCGCCCTGCCCGGCCCTGCCCGCTGCTCACAGCGCGCCAAACCGCCTGAGCACCATGAAGGCCGCCATGGCCAGCACGCCCAGCATCAGAGAGAGCTGATTGGCGCAGGCCAGATTGCCGTCCAGCACGTTGTTGTAGATGGCCAGTGACAGGGTTTCCGTCCGGCCGATGATGTTGCCGCCCAGCATGAGCGACAGGCCGACCTCGCCCAGCGCACGGCCCCCCGACAGGATCAGGCCGGCCGCAATGCCACGCCGGGCCAGCGGCAGCCCGATGCGCCAGAACACCGACCAGGGGCGGTGCCCCAGCATGGCCGCCGCCTCCAGCAGGCGTGGCGAAGTGCCTGCAAAGGCGGCCTGCGTGGGCTTGACCATGAGCGGCAACCCGGCAATGAAGGCCGCAATGACCAGGCCCGTTTGCGAAAACACGATGTCGGGCCGCAGCACATCGGGCAGCAGTTGGGTGAGCAGCCCTTGCCGGCCCAGCAGCACCAGCAGGCCATAGCCCAGCACGATGGGCGGAAACACCAGCGGCAGGCTGACCAGTGCATCGACCAGCTGGCGCCCCGCAAACCGGCGCCGTGCCAGCAGCCAGCCCAGGCCTGCGCCCACCAGCAATTGCAGCATCAGGCTCCAGGCAATGACATGCGCGGTCAGGGCCAGCGGCGCCTGGGCGCAAACGGAGTCGGTCATGGACTGTCAGTTGCCAGCAGGGATTAGGTGGCCCATCAAAGGCCGTGCCGCTCCAGTACCTGGCGGGCCTGCGGCGTGGCGATGAAGTCCAGCAGCGCCTGCAGTTGCGGCGATGAGGCGCGGCCCTTGAGCACGGCCAGGCTCAGTTCGATGGGCGGATGGCAGCTGGCCGCCACCGGCACGCTGGCGCCCACGCGGTCTTTCAGGACCAGGGCCTCGGTCTTGTTGACAAAGCCTGCGTCCACCTCGCCGGTGGTCACATAGGCGCTGACCTGGGGCACCGTGGCCACTTCGACCAGGCGTTCGCCCAGCGTCTGCGCCAGGCCCAGGCGCTCCAGGCAGATGCGCGCCGCGTTGCCGTACACGGCCTTGCTGCGGTCGGCGATGGCAATGCGCTTGAATTCGGGCCTGGCCAGGTCCTGCACGCTTTCCAGGCGCTGGCCGCGCGCGGCCACCAGCACCAGCTGGCCCTGGCCCAGCGTGATGTAGCGCTCGGCCAGTTGCATGGGCTCGACAAAGGCGCGGTCGCCAATCAGCACGGCGATCTCGGGGTTCTGGCGGGCCTGGGTCTCGATCTGCTTCATGTTGCCAAAGCTGGCCTCGGCGCGAATGTCCGTGGCCTGGCTGAAGGCCTGCAGCAGTTCCAGCACGGGCTTGCGGTAGCCGGCGCCAGCGGCCAGCAGCAGGCCTTCATCGGCATGGGCCAGGCTGGCCGAGCCAGCCAACAACAGCGCCAGGAGCGGCGCCAGGCCGCGGGACAGTATGCGTTTGAACATGGATTTCCTCCTCTAGAACGCGGCGTTGAAGCCCACGCCCCTCTCTTTACGAAATATTCAATCGTATACGATGAATCCCGCACCCACCCATGTGTTCCTACTGCAGCGCCCATAAAAAAGCCTCCATGCATGAGGCATGGAGGCCGGCAGGCATGGCTGCCTGCGTCTCGGGCCAAGGTGTTTGGCCGCAGCGCTTACTTGTTGGGCTTGGCCGCAGGGCCGGCAGCGATGGGCGCCACGCCTTCGGGCTTGACGTAGGTGACCGAGGTCACATAGTGCACGCCGTCGTATTTTTCTGCGCCGTTCGGGCCGGTGCGCTCACCGCCGCTGCGCTCGTCGTGCGTGGCTTCGGCCACGTAGGTGCCCTTCCAGGGCATGTCGAACTGCACCAGGCCCTGCTCGTCAGCGTGGGCTTCCTTGCTCCAGCCCGATTGCACGGTCAGCACGACCTTGGCCTTGGGCAGCGGCTGGCCCTTGTAGATGACCTTGAACTCGCCGGCCTTGCCCGAGGGCACGACATCCAGCGTGAGGCGCGAGGCCTGGGCAGCAAAGCCGGTGATCAGGCGCGCGGCCGGGTGGTACCAGTTGCGCAGTTCCTGCTCGCCCTTCTTGCTGGTGTACAGCGGGTAGCCGGCATCCTCGGCCACGATGCTGTCGCCCTGGCCGGCCTTGAAGGGCAGCGCAAAGCCGGTGCCGGTCTTGCGGCCATCGGCCGCCTTCTCGCCCTGGGCAGACACCAGGGTGGCCACGGGCTTGCCGAACTTGTCGAGCAGGCCCGGCGATGTCTCGCGCAGGTTGTCGCCAAACTCGCCAAAGCGGATCACGGCGGTTTCGCCGGCCGGCTGTTCCAGCCAGATCTGGTGGGCCTGGCTGGCGCCGCTGGCGGCCAGGAGTGCGGAGACAAGAATCCAGTGTTTCTTCATTGCAGCTTCCTCAAAGGACAAAAAAAACAGCCATCGGCGCCACAACGGGCCGACGGCATGAACGTGCTTGGGGAGTGGGGTGCGGCCGCATGTCGCCGCATTGATTATTGAATGCGAATGGTTTGCATTCTATGCGCATTGCGCACCGCTCCGGCGCAGTTCACCAGGTAGCTGCAATGGGGTCCGGCCCAGCGTTCAGGCGGCATCCTCGATGCGCACCGGCTCGCCCGTGAAGGCCAGCGCCTCGGCAGCCTGCTCCCAAGGGCTCCGGTCAGCCGCCCTGGCCGGGCGCAGCACAAAGCCCTCGCCTTCCGCATGCGTGGTGCTGGCCGCGGGCGGCAGCGGCAGGCCCATGCGCTCATGCGCCTGGGCCACCAGGGTGCGAGCGTAGATTTCCGCAGCCATGCTGCGCAGGCGCGGCTTGTAGACCTTGCCCACGTTGGTGGTGGGCAGCGCATCGATGATGCGCACATAGCGCGGGCGCGCAGGCGCTTCGTCCACGCCGGCTGCGGCAAAGGCCAGCAGTTCGGTCTCATCGGCATGAGCGCCGGGCTGGAGCGCGACAAAGGCCACAGGCACCTCGCCCGCATAGGCATCGGGTGCGCCCACGGCGGCGCAGGCCTTGACGGCGGGATGGCGCTCCAGCGCCTGCTCTATCACCTGCGGATCGATGTTGTGGCCGCTGCGGATGATGACGTCCTTGGAACGCCCGCGCAGCCGCAGCAGGCCATCGTCGCCGACCGAGCCCAGGTCCCCCGTGATCAGCCAGCCGTCATCGGTGAGGTAGCTGGACGGCTCAATGCCACCCAGGTACCCGGAAAACAGGTTGGGCGACTGGAACACCACCATGCCGGTTTCGCCGGGCGCGGCTTCCTGCCCTGATGGCCTGCCGTCCGGCCCCATGCAGCGCACGGCCAGGCGCGCAAACGGCAGGCGCAGGCCCACATGGCCCGCCGCCGCGTGCAGGCCGGGCGGCGTGATGGTGGAGATGCCCGTCATCTCGGTCATGCCCAGGCTCTCGTGCACATGGAAACCGCTGTGCGCCTTGAAGCGCGCCGCCACCTCGGGCGACAGCGGCGCGGCGCCCGTGCGGAAGTAGCGGATGGAGGACACATCAGCCCCCTGCAGCGGCACCTCCACCAGCGCGGCCAGCACCGTGGGCACGGCCGACATCAGCGTGGGCTTCCACTGTGCCGCCATGCGCCAGAAGCCGGCAATCACGGCCTTGTTGCGAAACAGACCGGTGGTCGGAATGATGACGTGGGCTCCGGCCGAGAAGCAGGCCAGCGAGCCCGGCAGCACTCCGGCCACATGGAACAGCGGGTAGCCGTTGATGGTGCGGTCGGCCGTGTTCAGGCCCTGCATCTGCACGCTGGCCCAGGCGGTGTAGACCTGGGCGCCATGCGTCTGCACGGCAATCTTGGGCGCGCCCGTGGTGCCCCCGGTATGGAAATAGGCCGCCACGTCGCCGGCCTGGGGCTGGCGCCCGCTCACCAGCCGGTCGGAGGGCTGGGCGGCCAGGGCGGCATGCAGATCGCAGGCGGGCCAGCGCTGTCCATCCCCCTGGGGAACCCGGCCTTCATGCGAGACCCAGAGCACATGCGCCAGGTCCGCATCCAGCGCCGTGACTTTCTCGCGGATTCCGGCATCGTCCTCGTCCGCCCAGGCGATCAGAAAGCGCGCGCCCGTGGTCCGCATCAGGGCAGAGATCTTCTCGGCACTCAGCAGCGGATTGATGGGCTGCACGATGCCCGCCGCCTCGCCGCCCCACAGCGCAAAGTGGTACTCCATGCAGCCGGGCAGCAGGATGGCCACCGTGTCGCTGGCGCCCATGCCCAGCGCATGCAGGGCGTTGGCCGTCTGGTGGATCTTGCCCAGCAGTTCGGCATAGCTCAGGTGCCGGGCGTCATGAACGCTGCCGGCCTGGGGCAGAAAGCTCAGCGCCCTGCCCTGGCCGTGCTCACGCGCGGAGTTGCAAAAGAGGTCGTAGACCGAAGCCGCGGTGATCAGCTGCGCCATGGGCCGGCTTTCGATGGCTTCGACATCGGCCAGGCTGCAAACGGCCCGCAGAGGCCGGAACATGGATTGCGCAGGCATAGGACTCATGGCCATGGATTCACTCCGCGCCCAGGCCGTTGGTGCGCACCACCTCGCCCCAGCGGGTGTAGTCGCTGCGGATCAGGGCCTCGGTATCCTGGGGGTTGAGGTAGGCGGCCGTCACGCCGATCTTCTCGAAGCGGTCGCGCACCTCGTCGGTGGCCAGCAGTTGGCGCGAGGTGGCGCTGAGTTTGTCGATGATGGCGCGCGGCGTGTCCCTGGGTGCCACCAGGCCGCCCCAGGACGATGCCTCATAGCCGCCAAAGCCCTGCTCGGCCATGGTCTGCACGCCGTCCAGCGCCTTCACGCGCTGCGGCGTGCCCACCGCCAACGCCCTCAGCCGGCCACTGCGGATATGGGGCAGCGCAGACACCATGTCCGCATAGATCACCGGCACCACGCCACCCAGCGTGTCGTTCATGGCGGGCGCACTGCCCTTGTAGGCCACGTGCTGCATGGTGTGCAGCTTGGCGGATTTCATCAGCTCCATGCTCAGGTGGCCCGAGCTGCCCGCGCCGGAGCTGGTGTAGTCCAGCGTGGCGGGCTGCGCCTTGGCGTACTGGAACAGCGATTTGAGGTCCGTCACCTTGGGCAGCGACTGCGCATTGACCGCAATCACATTGGGCAGGTCGTAGATCTTGGTGACCGGGGCGAAATCCGTGGCCGTGTGGAACTTGACGTTCTTGAAGAAATGCGGCGCCATGATGGTGGGCGTGACCATCATCATCAGCGTGTAGCCGTCAGGCGCAGCCGTGCGGAACTGGCCCGCCGCCACCGCGCCCGATGCGCCGGGCTTGTTCTCTATCACCACGGGCTGGCCCAGCTGGCGCGCCAGCGCCTCGGCGTAGACGCGCGCCGCGCCATCGGTGGGCCCACCCGGCGGGAAGGGAACGACCAGGCGAATCGGCCTGTCGGGCCAGGCGCCGGTATCGGTATTGGCCTGCGCCGCGCCGCACAGCGATGCGAACGCAGCCACGCCGATGGCGCCCAGCGCCATGCCCTTGGCCAACGCCTGTCTTTTTGTGATGCCTGCCATCTTGTCTCCTTGAATGTTTATGTGTTCTGGCTGGCCCATTCTGCCCAGCGCACCCTCTTTGACAATGGCGGCGGCGGTTGACATCATGTCAAACAATATTGACACCCCCTTGGACTGCAGCGCATGGATTTCCTGGCATTCAACATCCTTGTCCAGATCATCGAACACGGAAACCTGAGCCAGGCGGCAAAGTTCTTGAACATGTCGCGGGCCAACGTGAGCTACCACCTGGCCCGGCTGGAGAAGTCCCTTGGCGCATCGCTGCTGCGCAGAACGCCCCAGGGCGTGGAGGCCACCGAGGTCGGCCAGCGCATCTACCGCCATGCGCGCAACATCCTCAACGAGACCGAACTGGTGCGCGAGCTGGCCCAAAGCAGCACGGACGACATCTCGGGAAAGATCGGGCTGAGCGTGCCCACCGGCTACGGCCACCTGGTCATGGCGCCGTGGCTGATCGAGTTCAAGCGCGCCCATCCGCAGGTGGTGCTGGACATCCGCCTGGAAAACTTCATAGACAACCTGCTCAAGGACAGCGTGGACATCGCGATCCGCGTCATGTCCGACCCGCCACCCATGCTGGTGGCGCGCGACATGGGGCCGGTGCGCTACAGCCTGTGCGCATCCAGCGACTGGCTGCGCAGCCACCGCCTGCCGGAGACCCCGTCCGAGCTGTCGCGCACGCCGCTCATCACATCGGGCGGAGAAAGCGGCAAGGTGCGCCTGCAGATCGCGCGGAACGGCCAGCCGCTGGAGGAGCTGGACATCACGCCCACGCTGATGTCGCGCAGCTACCCTTTCCTGTGCGACTGCATCACCGGCGGCCTGGGCGTGGGGCTGGTGCCCGACTACATGGTGCGCAGCCAAGTGGAAGATGGCCGCGTCGTGCTGGCCATGCAGGACTATGAGTTCAGCATCAACCAGGGCCGCATGTTCATGCTGTACATGCCCAACCGCTTCCAGTCCGGCGCCGCCCGGGCCTTGATCGACTTTCTGAGCGACAGGATGGGTCTTGCGCGCATCATCCGGCCGGGTGACTTGCCCGACACGGCGCAGGCCTTGCGACCGCCGGAATGACGCGGGAACAAAGTTTGTAGACGACTGGTCGGTTTTTACGTTAGACTTCGATCCCATGAAGAAACCCGCACAGGAAACACGCCAGCACATCCTTGATGTGGCCAAGGCGTTGATGACCCAGAAAGGCTACACGGCCGTCGGCCTGGCCGAGGTCGTCGCGGCTGCGGGCGTGCCCAAGGGCTCCTTCTACTACTACTTCAAGTCCAAGGAAGAGTTCGGCCAGGCCCTGCTGCAGGAGTACTTCGACGAGTACCTGGCCAAGATCGATGCGCTCATGGAGACGCCCGATCCGGCCATCTCCCGGCTGATGACCTACTTCCGCCATTGGACGCAGAACCAGTGCTCGGCCCATGCAGGAGGCCAGTGCCTCGTGGTCAAGCTGGGCCCCGAGGTCTGCGACCTGTCCGACGACATGCGCTCGGTGCTGCGCACCGGCACCGACGCCATCATCACCCGGCTGACCGACTGCGTGCGCGCCGGCCAGGCCGATGGCTCCATCACATCCGACCTGGACGCGCCTGCGCTGGCCGAATCGCTGTACCAGCTGTGGCTGGGCGCCTCCCTGCTGTCCAAGCTGGGCCGGCATGAGGAGCCATTTGCCGCAGCCCTTGTGTCCACGAAGCGGCTGCTGGGCTGAGCAGGCCGGGCCGCCGCTTTTTATTTGCCTTGTTTATAGACGACTGGTCAACTTCAAACCCTTCACCTCTTACCTATCCCTCTTCCTTTTGTTCAACCACCACCACTGCACACCATGACCGACCACAGCCTTCACACCGATCTGTTCTCCCCCACCCAACTGGGCGGCCTGTCGCTCGCCAACCGCTTCGTCATGGCCCCGCTGACCCGCAGCCGCGCCGGTGACGACGGCGTGCCCACCGAACTGCACGCCGCCTACTACGCCCAGCGCGCCAGCGCGGGCCTGTTGATCAGCGAAGCCGTCAACATCTCCGCACAGGGCCGGGGCTACAACCTCACGCCCGGCATCTGGACCGAGCAACAGGTCGCCGGCTGGAAGAAGGTCACCGACGCCGTGCACGCGGCCGGCGGCAAGATCGTGGCCCAGCTGTGGCACGTGGGCCGCTACTCGCACGTGGACCTGCAGCCCGGTGGCGTGGCCCCTGTCGCCCCCTCTGCCATCAAGGCCGAAGGCGTCACCTTCACGCCCAACGGCGTAGCCGAGGTGTCCATGCCCCGCGCCCTGGAAACCAGCGAAATCCCCGGCATCGTCGAGCAATACCGCCACGCGGCCGAATGCGCCAAGCGTGCAGGCTTTGACGGCGTGGAAGTGCACTCGGCCAACGGCTACCTGCTCGACCAGTTCCTGCGCGACTCCACCAACCACCGCAGCGACGCCTATGGCGGCAGCATCGAAAACCGCGCCCGCCTGACGCTGGAAGTCACCGACACCGTGGCCAAGGTCTGGGGAGCCGACCGCGTGGGCATCCGCCTGTCGCCCGTCACACCCAACGCCGGCAACACGCCGCTGGACAGCGATGTGATGGCCCTCTACGGCTACCTCATCCCCCAGCTCAACCGCTTCGGCCTGGCCTACCTGCACGTCGTGGAAGGCGCCACCGGCGGCTCGCGCGAACTGCCGCCCGGCGTGGACCTGGACGCGCTGCGCAAGCTCTTTGACGGCGCCTACATGGGCAACAACGGCTATGACCTGGAACTGGCCATGGACCGCCGCGCCAAGGGCCTGATCGACACCGTGGCCATCGGCCGCCCCTTCATCGCCAACCCCGACCTGGTGGCACGCCTGCGCCACGGCAAGGAACTGGCCGTGGCCCCGCACGAGGCCTACTACGGCGGCGGCGCAAAGGGCTACATCGACTGGCCTGTGGCAGCCTGAGCACAGGACTGGCGCCCCGCGATCTGCGGCACACTGGCTGACCTGCGTCCTCATCGAATGACCCATCGAAAGACCAAGCCATGCAACTGCTGATCGTGGGCGCCACGGGGCTGGTGGGCAGCCAGGTGCTGCAACAGGCCCTGGCCGACAGCCGCATCACCCGCGTCGTGGCCCCGGTACGCCGGGCGCTGCCGGCGCATCCCAGGCTGCTCGCCCCCCTCGTCGATTTCGAGCACCTGCCCGAAGACGCCGACTGGTGGCGGGCCGATGCCCTGGTCTGCACCCTGGGCACCACCATCAAGACAGCCGGCAGCCGGCCTGCTTTTCGGCGTGTGGACCATGACTATCCGCTGCTGGCCGCACAGCTGGCGCGGCGCCATGGCACAGCCACCTATGTGCTGAACTCGGCCATGGGCGCCGACGCCGGCTCGCGCATCTTCTACAACCGCGTCAAGGGTGAGCTCGAGCGCGACCTGCAGGCGCAAGGCTTTGCCTCCCTCACCTTCGTGCGCCCCGGCCTGATCAGCGGCCCGCGCACCGAGCACCGCGCGGGTGAGCGCTTCATGGTCGGCGTTCTTGGCGACCTGGGCCCGCTGCTGCCCCGGCGCTGGCGGCTCAACCCCGCGCACCGCATTGCCCAGGCTTTGATAGAGGCTGCTGTCAACGCCAGACCCGGCGTGCATATCGTGGGTTCCGAGGCGCTGGCCGAGTGAACACCATGCACAGTCAAGAACCTCTCAGAAAGCTCGCATGAACCCGCATATCGCCCCGGTCGATCTCGCCAAGTCCTACCGGCTGATCAACCACGGCCCCACCGTCCTGGTCTCGGCCCGCCATGGCGGCGTGGACAACGTCATGGCCGCAGCCTGGTGCTGCGCGCTGGACTTTGCGCCCCCGAAGCTCACCGTGGTGCTGGACAAGGCCACGGCCACGCGCGCCCTGGTCGAGCACAGCGGCATGTTCGTGATCCAGGTGCCTACGGCCGCCCAGTTGCAGCTCACGCACCAGGTCGGCACGCACACCCTTTCCACCGATGCCGGCAAGCTCGCCACCAGCGGCGTTCAGCTGTTCGGCATGGAAGGGTTCGACCTGCCCTTTGTGGACGGCTGCGCCGGCTGGCTGGCCTGCCGACTCATCCCCGAGCCCCACAACCAGCAGGCCTACGACCTATTCATCGGCGAGATCGTGGGCGCCTGGTCCGACACCCGCGTGTTCAGCGACGGCCACTGGCACTTCGAGGACGCCGACCCCGCGCTGCGCAGCCTGCACTACGTGGCGGGTGGGCAGTTCTATGCGATTGGGCAGGCATTGAACGTGCAGGACGGATCGCCCTGAAACTCGCCAATGGCTGCATGGCTGTATTGCACAATCCAGCCATGCTCTCGGCCACTGCCTCCTCCCTTGCCTCTTCCCTTTCCTCTGCGCGCGCAGTCCCCACGCGCGAAACCTATTCCGAACTGCAGCAGGCCTACGAGCACTTCAACCAGCGCCTGTTCGACGATGCCCTGCCCCATTGCCTGATCACGCTGCAGCGCGAAAAGCGCACCTGCGGCTATTTCTCTGCGGCGCGCTTTGCGTCGCTGGATGGCAGCACCACGGACGAGATTGCGCTCAATCCCGCCTACTTCGCGGCCGTGCCCATCATCGAGACGCTGCAGACCCTGGTGCATGAGATGACGCACCTGTGGCAGCACCACTTCGGCAAGCCGGGCCGCGCGCGGTATCACAACGAGGAATGGGCGGACAAGCTGGAATCGCTGGGCCTCATGCCCTCGTCCACGGGCCGGCCGGGCGGCCGGCGCACGGGCGACATGATGGCCGACTACGCCATGGCGGGCGGCCCCTTCCTCGCGGCCTGCGAGCAGTTGCTGACCACGCGCTTCCAACTGAGCTGGTACGACCGCTTCCCGGCCATCGAGCATGTGGTCACGGGCCAGTGGAGCATGGCCACGCAGATCCAGGGCATGCAGGGCACCCAGCCGCCCATGTCCTCCGTGCCCGCCCTGGCCGAAGCCGTGCGGCCCGTGGGCACCTCGGTGGCGGTGCCGGGCTCCACCACCGGCGAGACCATGGTGCAGCCCGTCAACAAGTCCCTGCGCGTCAAGTACCGCTGCGGCGGTTGCGCGGCGCCCGTCAATGTCTGGGGCAAACCTGGGCTGAACCTGATCTGCGGCGATTGCGGCAAAGGCTTCACGGCCCAGGATTGAGTGCCCGGCAAGCCAGAGTGCTGCACCTGCCCTGCCCCACCGCCCGGCACAAGCGCCTGAGCGAACTCAATGCAGCAGCGTGGCCACCAAGGTCACCTCGGGCACGCCTGCCAGCGCCTTGGACAGCGGGCACTGGGACTTGGCCTCCTGGGCGATTTTCTGGAACTGCGCATCGTCGATGCCGCGCACCTTGGCCTGCAGCGTGAGGGCAATGCGGTCGATCTTGAAGCCCTCGCCATCCTTGGCAAGCCGGACCTTGGCCGTGGTGTCCAGCATCTCGGTGGCAATGCCCGCCTTCTCGCAGGCAAAGGCAAAGGCCATCGTGAAACACGCCGCATGCGCGGCGCCCACGATCTCCTCGGGATTCGTTCCCTTGCGGTCATCCCCGAAGCGGCTGCCGAAGCCATAGGGATGGTCCTTGAGCGCGCCGGTCTCCGTGCTGATGCGGCCCTGGCCGGTCTTGCCTGCACCTTCCCAATGGACGGAAGCGGTTTTCTCGGACATGTGTTTCTCCTGTGCGTTGGTTGGACAAGCCGCCATCACAGCACAGGCGCCACGGGGCAAGGCGTGGTCCCGGGGCCCGCGCGCCCCTGAGAGCACGTCCTACACCGAAGCAATCGGGGGCGGTGGTTCCTGTAGCAGGCTGCCCGCACGCCCCACCGTTACTGCTGGAATGCCCCCTTGGGCTTGACCAACTGCCGGAGATTCTTGAGTTTTCGCGGAGCGCGCTCAGTCCACATAATCTCCGCACCGTCCGCCAGCTCTTCGTAAATGGGCAGGACCTCGGTAATACCCAGCAACTCCCATTGGACAGGCACGCCATCCGGGCCACCCTTGTAGGGCTTCGCATTTTCACCGGCGAACGCCAAGCCTTTTTCATAGGCCTCGTCCAATGTGCTGGCGCGCACAAGCACCGTGTTCTCCCAAGACACAAAGCGGTCTTGTTCGTCGTCCCGACGCTCATCGTTCAGCTCCACGAATCGAAGCAGGTAGGACACCACATACCAGCCGACGGGGGAAAGGTTCTTGTCGTGTTTCATGATGACAGCGAGTTATGGGCATAAATCTACGGCCTGTGCTGCGCAGGCGACCATCGATCATAGGCACCGCCAACGGCAAAGCTCACCCCACAAACACCTGCCGCGTATCCGTTCGCCCCACGATCACCGCCGCCAGCACCGCCGCCCCGGCCGCAACCCCAAAATTCGCCAGATAGGCCGCCTGGGCCGAAGTCTCCAGCAAGGCCGCGAACAGCGATCCGCCAATGGCCAGGGTGGCCGCCACGGCAATGGCCTCGCACAGCTGCAGGGCCGAGCTGTTGGCGCCCTGCTCGCCGGGTGCGGACATGGACAGCGTGAGCACCGACAGGCTTGCCGACAGCAGGCCCATGCCCAGCCCCGACACGATCCAGCCCACCACCGACACCCACACGGGCACGGCCGGCCAGGCCACCGATGCCGTCAGCAGCACGCCCGCCAGCACCGCGCTGGTGCCCACTCGCAGGAAGCGGTGACGGCTCCAGCCGTTGCGGCTGTGTCCCTGGTACCAGGAGGCGGAACACCAGCCCAGCGCACCCGCGCTCAGCACCAGCCCCGCCATGGGCGCTGACAGCCCGTGCTCGCGCGCCAGCACCAGCGGCAGGAACGCCTCGGCCCCGAAGAACGCTGCAAACACCAGCCCGCGCAAGGCGATCACGCTGGGCAGCCCGCGCCCGGCGCGCAGCGTGCCGGCCGGCAAGAGCTTCCAGGTGCAGACCAGCGACAAGGCCGCGGCCACAGCCACCGCCCCCAAGGCGCCCGCCGATTGCCTCTGCCCGCCCACATACAGAAGGCAGATGCCCGTGGCCGCGCCCAGGGCCCACAGCCCGCGCCGCACACCGCCCTGCATGCCCTGGCCATGGCCGCCCAGGCCCTGGAGCGCCGGGCGCAGCATCGCCCCGGCCGGCAAGGCCAGCAGGGGCACGCCCAGGAACACCCAGCGCCAGCCCAGGTGCTCCACCACCAGGCCGCTCAACGCCGGCCCCACCAGCGCGGGCACCACCCAGGCCGTGGCAAACGCCGCAAAAATGCGCCGCCGCAGTGCCTCGGGATACCGCCGGCCCACCAGCACATACAGCGCCACCGACATGCCACCGGCCCCCAGCCCCTGAACCAGCCGCCCCGCCAGAAACACCGGCATGGAAGGCGCAAAGCCCGCCAGCAGCAACCCCGCCACAAAACACGCCATGCCAGACCACAGCGGCGCCGCCGGCCCGCGCGCGTCGCACCAGCCGCCCGCCACCGTCATGCCCACTACGCTGGTGGCCAGGGTCACGCCAAACGCAACCGCATACAGCGGCACCCCATCGAGCGCGCGGGCCACGGCCGGCATGGCGGTGGCCACGGCCAGGGCCTCAAAGGCAATCAAGGCCACCAGCGAGACGATGCCGATCGTCGTCAGGCGGTAGGGGGAGGACAGGATGGACCAGCTCTTGGTGGTCGTCGGCCGGACCTGATCGTCCAGCGTAAGGGAATCTTGATGGGGCATGGATGCTTCTTGGTTGCAGGGTCTGCGCCGGCCATGGCGCAGTGCCATGGCGACGAGAAGCCCGGAGCATGCAACCTCAAGTGCGGTTGAGATCAAGGGGGCCCTGCCCCCAAGTACCTCTTACCGCTCGATCACACGCCAATACTGGCCGGAGAAGCGGCTGGTGGCCGGCAGCATGACGGCAATGCCATTGTCATTGGCCGTGTCCAGCACGATGGCATCCGACAGGAAGCGGTTGTAGAGATGGAACTGACCCGGCAGGTCACTGGGCGCACAGCGCCATTGCTGACCGCTGAAGCGTGGGGAGTCTCCCGCTGACGCCGTCATCTTCAGTTCAAGATGCGATTTCCCGGCCACGCTGGTGACATCGAGCGCCATGGTGCCCGGTCCGAACGCCGCATTCTGGACAAGCCAGTAGCCCTTGCCGGTGCGCATGAACCTCCATCTGTCGGCGCCCCCAATCATGGCCGGGACGGAAATCTGCAATGGCTTGACGTTGTACAGCCCCGGGGGCGACACAAGGCCCGTGCCCTGCAGCAGCGCTACCGCGTTGCGCCTTTCGCTCCAATACAGGTTTTGCAGCCCGACCCATTGGCGGTCCTTGAGCATGGGGCATTGGTCGTACAGGTAGTCGCCCGTCTCGTAGCGCCGAAAATCCGCATCGCTGAGCCGCTGGGCCGAGAGTGCATGCGCCTCGGCGGAGATCCGTGCCAGTTCCCGCATGGCGGCCGTCATGGCGATCAAGGGCGCAGACGAGCCGCGCACCGGCCTTACCTGCAAGATGCGGCGAGCATTTGCAAGGTCGGAGGCCACGGCCCGCCAGCGCAATGCCAGGGTGCTGAATTCCGTTGCCATCGCCTGCGGCGCAGGCCCAAGGCGGACCACCGCGTTTGCCGGTGGCGGCTGCCTGGCATGGTGCGCGGCGGCCACGCGAAGCAGCGAGGCATGACTTTCCAGCTGCGCCACGACGGGTGCAGCCGCCGCAATGGCCGCATCCATCTCCGTCTCGACGGCTGCGACACCCGCATTCCATCGGGCCTCGTCCAGCGGTGCGTCGGGGGCCAGCGAAACGGCATCCAGCTGGTCGCACAGCTGCTGCAAACGCCCCACGGCCTGCCCCAGCTTTTGCACCGTATCGGCCAGCCCGTCGATACGGGCACGCAGCGTGCCCCAAGCGGCCGATGCCGCCTTCAGCGAAGGGAACGACTGCATGCTCTCCAGGCTCCTTACCAGCGTCATGCGGCCGCTGGCATCGTCAAGATCCAGCCCGGTCAGGAACGAGAACTCGGCGATATCGGTCCATACCTGCCGTGCGACTGGCTCACGCGCGGGCTCGGCTTCGACGCGGCAGCTTGATGCCAGAGCGCCACCGCAGCACAGCGCCGTGGCAGCGGCGGGCAGCCACAGAAGCCGGGTCATTTGGCAGCAGTGCCGGCCATCAACAGGCGCAGGGCCCGAGGCGCTGCCGGCATCTGTCGGGGCTCCAACACTTCGATCAGCCACGTCGTGAACGGCGTCGGGCAGACGTCTCCCAGATGCTGCGAGAACTCGATCTGGTCGCCGGCGTACGTGAAGTTGATCTTCAGGGGCGAGCAGAAAAGCCTCTCGTCCCCGTTGCCCGTGCTGTCGTGAAAGTAGCTGCCGGTCACCATGTCGATATTGATGCGCTGGGCCGAGGCATCGGCAAACTCCAGCCAGGCCTGCACCGACGAAAGGCGGATGCGGCGGTAGCTGGCCAGTGCCGGATGGCTGGTGGCAATGGACAGGCTGATGGGCTGCCCATGCGCCAGCTGCTGCAGCAGCGCGGTGTCAGTGACCCGCAATTCCCGCCGCAGATCACCTTTGGTCCTCGCATTGGCGGCCTGCGCGCTGGCGTGGTCTGCCAGCAGGGTGGCGTGTGCATCTGCCATGGCAGCGGCCGTGCCCGGCATCGAAAGACGGTGGCCTGGCTGCTTGCCGGTCTCGTAGGCCTGTGCCGCGCGGACCCCGAAGCAGTCCACGAAGAAGCCGCGGCGCGCACTTTCTGCCCTGAGGGTGATTTCCCCCTGCAGCCGCGCGCTGCGCTCCAGCTCTGTCAGCGCCTGCTGCTCCAGCGCCTGCAGGCGCTTGCGCTTGCCGATCACCGCAACGTACTCCAGCTTGAGCGTGGCAAGCTCACGGGCAATGGCATTCTTGGATGCGCTTTGCTCTGCCAGCAGGCGGCCATAGACGGCCACCTTCTGCACCTGTGTCTTGAGGGTGTTGGCAGCGTTGCGCACGGCCGCCTCGGTGCCTTCCGTGGCAAGCACCAGATCCAGCCGGTTGACCGCATCGTTTTCCAGCACCGTCCAGGCGGCCTTGGCTTCATTGGCATCCGGCATGAGCGCAAGTGCACGCATGGTGTCGCCCAGCTCCCGGGAAATCCCCTCGACATCCAGCCCGCCCAGCGGCCCACGGATCACCGGCAGCACCGCATTCAATGCGCCCTTGGCGGGATCCACCAGATTCTTGAGCGTGCTGGAGTTGTGCCTGGCCCATTGCAGCGGAATGGCAAACGACTGGCCCAGGGCCTTCAGCGCCTTGAGCGGGCCGTCTATGCTGCCGCCAAGCGTCTTGGCCTGCCCGTACAAATCCTTCAGGCCGAGCACGCCTTTCTGACCGGTCTCGGTCAGCGCCTTCGGGTCGGGCGGCACGCCCACGCACAGGGCCGCCACGCTGCCCGCGACCGCAATGACGCCAAAGGCGATTTCCAGGCTCATCTTCACGGTGCGCACGATCTGGGCAACGTCGCTTTCAAGCTTGAGCCGCATGGCGGCAAGTTCCGCTTCAAGCTCCTCCTGGCGCACCGTGCGTGCGGCGCGGTCAAGGGCCTCGATCTGCTGAATCAGCCGCTGCTCCAGCTCGGTGCAACGTGCCTCCAGCGTCTTGAGGTCCAAGGTATCCCGGTCGGCAAAAGCCTGCGCGACGCTGCCCACGGCACCTGCCAGCTCGCCGCTGGCGCGCAGGCTGCGCAGGTGGGCCTCCATGGCTGCCATCACCTCCTGCCGGGCCTTGGCCAGCGACAGATAGCTGCCGGCGCTCAGATCAGGAATCGGCCTGGCCAGCCCGTCAACGCCCATGACCGGCAGCAGACGCTGCAGCGAACCCGCCGCCTGGATCAACTCGCCAAACCCGGACTCGACCCCTGACCAGCGCGTGATCCAGCCCAGCGCCTCATGGCACAACGCCAGTTCGGCCGCGCTGTGGCCGGGCCTGCCCGCCATGCCGGCGCTCAAGGCAAACAGCGCGGCCAGCACCCTGTGCATCGGCTCGCCATGCTCCAGCAGGCCGGGCGGCACGGGGGTGTGCTTCACCACAGCCCGGTTGTCCTGCCACAGGAAATTGCTGAACTGCGGCCGCGCCACCGTGTCCCAGGCCGCCTCCAGCGCATAAGGGGTGTCGCGCGTGGGGCCGCCGTACAGTGTGAACCGGCCCTCCACGGTTTCCACGAAAATGCGCACCCTGCTGAGCTCGTTGTCCTCGTCATGCAGCATGCGCAGCACCGTCGTGCCTTCGGAAACAATGCGGCGGGCAACCACCGTCAGCCGCCGCACCGCACCGTCAAGCCGCCTGTCGAACCCCTCGGGCACCACCACGGTATCGGCATGGATGTCCAGCGCCTGCAGGCCAGCCGCGTCGGCCTCGTCCAGCAACACCTTCAGGTCCACCACCAGATCGGCCACGGTGCCGAAGGGATTGAAGCTGCCGTCCGGCGCGCGGCCACCGCTGCAGACCAGCGGCCCTGGCGGCACCAGGCCCTCGGCTCGGTAGCGATCGATCAGGGTTCGCAATTCAACGGGAGTCATCGCGGCAGTGAGCGCGGGAGTCATTGCTGAAGTCATGGCGGGTGATTCCAGGTAAGGCACTGCACCTGTGCAGCGATTGGACAAAGGCCGGAGCAGACCACTCAGGCTGCCTTCTTGCTGGCAAGCTCCACCAGTTGGTCCACGCTCTGTGCCTTCTTCGGCGTGCCGCCGAAACGGCGGAAATGGTCTGCCTGCCCGGCGACACGCGCCCAGCCCTTCTTGGCCGTGCCCAGCACCACCGTCAGGCTGAACCAGTTTTCCCCTTGCAGGGACTTGCGGCCGGTGGTGCTCAAGACCTTGTGTATGTTGCCCAGATCGGCAGAAATCGCACGCCATGCCTCGCCCAGCGTCTTGAGCTTGGGACCCAGGTCTTCGATGCTCTTGCTGATGCTGTCAAAGCGATCATTGCTTCGGTTGTAGTAGCCGATGAAGCGCTCGTTCGTAGCCATCGTGGCCTGGATGGTTCTCACCTCATCCACCTTCTCGGCAATCTTCCTTCGCGTGACCGCAAGGTCCGCACCCACACCGATATCCACCCCCGCCAGAATCAGCGGCCCGAAAAGCGGAATGGCCAGATAGGCCGGAGAAGTGGACAGCACGATGACTTCATCCTTTTCCTTGCGGCGCAGGGCCTTCAAGTCGTTCTCCAGCTTCTCCACTGCGGCCTTCAGCTTCTGGTTGGCAGCACCCTCGGCGCCCAGCGTGGTCGTGAACTTCTGCTTTTGTCCATTGAATGCGGTCTTGCAGGCATTCAGGCGCATCAGTATTCCGTTGCCGTTGTCAAGAATGGAGTTCTGCAGCGCGAAGGCACGCACCGATCGCGCATTGGCGTCTTCAATCAACTGCTCCAGCGCGCTGCTGAAATTGCGCTTGATCTGCTCCGACCGCCCGCTGGGCGTATCGCTTTCCCAAACCTTGACCAGGGCCTTCCACTTGGCTTCCACCGCCGGCTCCGCCGATGGGGTGGGTGCCCCCTCCAGATCGAATCGGTCCACCAGCTCGATCAGCCGTTCATAGGTGGTTGCCGCCACATCGTTGTACTGAACGATATCGTCGGCAAGGGTCAGCATCTTGTCCTGCACATCGGCCTTGAACTTCTGGCCGACACCCTTGAGCGTGACGAACAGCTCCACCGCTTCGGAAAACTCCGGCCTGAAAGCATCCTGCTTCTGCATGCCCAGCATGGCGCGCATCAGCTCCGTGGTGGTCGGGTTGTCGGTGACTGCAGACTCGAAGAACGTCGTCAGCCCGATCCAGTCCTCTGAACTGAGAACCGAGATTCCCTTGTAGATATCGGCAGACGGTGTGAATGCATTCGTTGAATTTGCAGGGTCGGACATGGCGAAGGCTCCTGATGGTGAAAGGCCGGATTCGGCCTCGAATCGGTGTGCAAACAAGCGGCGGCGTTGAAGAAATGACCGCACTGCAGTCATCGCCCGCCCTGCTTTTGCGCTCCAGTCGACCGGATGCTAGGTAGCCACCATGGCCCTGTATGTCCCCCAAACAAGTGACACAAATTCATACAGCACTGGGGATAAGGACAGCCGCCGGACTGCTCTCTCACACCCAATGGCGCCTGTCCCCTGCGCGACCCATGGCAATGAGCACGATCAATCCATTGCCCCAAATGACAAGGCAAGGAATTTCGTAGACCAGGCATACGCAACCTGCTACGCAATCAATAGCGCATTGCACACATTCATCGCCAGCCAGAAGATACCACCAGTGTCAATTTCTCTTGATTTCACCGCACTCATTGGCACAGGAATTCGCCTAGCCCATAAATGTTGCAAAATGTTTGGCAATTTGAACGATGGAGGAGCGGGAGTGGCAAGAAAACGAAAGACCAGCACGGCAGAAGACCTCATGGATCTGATCGCCATGCTGCCCTGGTGGGCCGGCATTGCATTGGCACTCACCAGTTACATGATGCTGCACTCCATTGCCATCCGTCCCCTGCCTGCAGCACAAAGCCCGCAGCAAATCGGCCAATTGGCCACCACCGCCATCTGGCAAGGCCTGGCTATCGGGGGCCAATACATCCTGCCCCTCATCTGCTTGGCCGGCGCGGCCATTTCCGCCGTGCGCAAGCGCCGCCGCAGCCAATTGTTCGAAACCACCTCGGCCAGCTCCAGCGCGGATGCGCTGCAGAACATGTCATGGCGGGAGTTCGAAACGCTGGTGGGTGAGGGATTTCGGCGGCGCGGCTACAGCGTCAAGGAAACCGGTGGCGGCGGGCCCGATGGTGGCGTGGACCTGGTCCTCTCGAAGGATGGCGAAAAGACACTGGTGCAATGCAAGCAGTGGAAAGCCTTCAAGGTGGGCGTTTCCACGGTGCGCGAGCTATATGGCGTCATGGCGGCCGATGGGGCCGCTGCCGGCTTTGTGGTGACTTCTGGCCGGTTCACTCAGGAAGCTGTGGCGTTTGCTGCAGGGAGGAATATCCACCTCATGGACGGCGCCGCGCTCATGAAATTGCTGAAGGAAGCAAAGGCCCAGACAGGAGCGGCTTCAGCCATCAAGACTCGGACTTCTGCACCTTTGGCGAGCCCTGTGCCTGTGGTCGAGCCCGTCAAGACGGAGCCTGCTTTTGACACAGTGCAACCGGCTGCTTCTCCAATACCCGGCTGCCCTCAATGCGGAAAAGCCATGGTTCAGCGGGTTGCCAAGCGAGGGCCTGCGGCTGGGAAGGCATTTTGGGGATGCTCGGCGTTTGGTGCGGGGTGTCGGGGGACTCGGGAGATGGCTGGGGTTGGGGATGGGAATTGATTTTTTAGATGGTCTGCTTTCGACCCGTTGCGGTCGTTCGCCGCTCGCAGAAGCGTCCGGAAAGCAGACCTTCACAGGAGACCGCAACTCCTTGCGCTAGGTGCAGTCATTGTGTTGCATCGATCGATTGAATTCACAACCCAAAGCGGCCAGTGGGGGCTTTGAATCACACACCCTGGCGACACCCTTCACTCGTAGCTCGGGCAAGAACTGAGGCCGCTTCTCAAAGCTCGCGGCTTGAATGGACAGCTGCGGGTGAGTGCGCAGTCTCAGGCCAGGTCAAGCGTCGGTTCTCGTCACCTATCCCAAGCCCGGGTTTTCAGGCATTATCGAGCCACATTGCTATGGCGATTTACCAGTGGACTAGGTGAGACGGAGGATAAGGATGAAAGACTCATTTTCACGGCGTAACGGTTTCTCGCAGGTCGATGAAGCCGAAATCACTATCCGGGAAGACGCACCGCAAGCGCTGCAGGAGTATCTGATTCAATTGAGCTATGAATGTGGTCTCAAGCCATCAGATCTGCGCAAAATCATCTGCCAGACATTGAAGGTCTTGCCCGACAAGCAGAACTGGAGTGAGAGGCCGAACATCCACGAGGAAAACGTTCAGCGGCTTGGGCAGTGCAAGTGGTTCAAGGTGTATGACGTCATTGAGCAGCTCGATGATTACCTCGGCAACCATAACTATGACTCTGGCGTGTACGAGCACTTCACTACAGAGCTGAACGAGTTCTTCATTGAGCACGGCATAGGGTGGAAGCTGCTGGGTGGTCGCATCGAAATCCGTGGCTCTGAATCCTTTGAACAGGTTTTGACCTCGGCGAAAGAAACTGAGCATCAACATGGGCACGTCACGGCGAGCAAGGAATTACACCAAGCGATTGCTGATCTTTCACGCCGACCGTCTCCAGACCCGACGGGGGCGATACAGCATGCCATGGCTTCGCTTGAGTGCGTCGCGCGGCAGGTCACTGGCGACCAACAAGCGACCCTCGGGAAGATAATGAATGATTCCCGAACTCTGATTCCAGCGCCATTGGATCAGGCTGTCATCAAAACCTGGGCGTATGCCTCGGAGTTCGGGCGGCACATCCAGGAAGGGCGTGAGCCGTCTTTCGAAGAGGCAGAGCTCGTAGTTGGCCTGTGCGCCTCGGTCAGCAGCTATTTGATCAAGAAATCGAAGTGACTTAATAGGGCTCACAAGATGATCTGGGAGAGCGGGTACTGGAAACAACCGGCAGATCGTCTTGAGCACCTCAAAACGGTCAGTGAATCGCCCCTGATTTCCAGGATGCCTTCGACGGGCTCCTTTTGGCCGAGAGCAGTCCTCAAGAGACTGACGGTCCACATGCTCCAAACCCCGCTAGCAGCCCCAAACCACCCAGAAAGGCCACGCATATCATGCATGGCCTCCCAGCACAGCACCCAGTCAATCCATCCCCCGCACTACACCGCGCTCACTCACTCCCCCCATCACCCCCTCAAGCGCCTCTTCCTGCGCCTGAATAAACGCCAGCAATTGCCCAGGAGTCACCGGTTCCAAGGCATGCCCCGGGTAGGCGCCAATGATCAAACTGGAAATCAGCCCCAACTGATCCTGCACGCGCCGCAGGCTGTTGTACTCCGGCTCGGAAAGTTGAAAGTACAGCATGGCAACTCCTCAATGAGCACGCTTGGCGGCTGAAACAAAGGAATGCTCATGCGCCAGAAGCACGGAGCCATGCCATGGATGGGGAGAGGGTTCGGGCATTGATACGCCCGCAAGGAAAGCAGCCATAAGGCCTCCTGTGAGTACGTCCAACTGCTTTCGGGAGTGTGGCGTGACCGCCTGTGAAGGTGTGTTCAGCACCTGGGCGAGATGATACAGCGCTCAGGCGCAGCTCCCGCATCCTTGTATTGCCCACCCGCCGCAGCTCAGCCCGGCGAAGCGCCGCGCTCAAAGACCCCAGCGCCCTCGGAACGCAAGGAAGGCCCCCACGCAAACGCATAGCCAGACGCCTACCACCAGGGCGACTCCAGCACGGCTTCGGGGCTTGCAGCCTTGGGTCTGCATCCAGGCCTCGGCCTGCTGGCGGCTGTCGGCCAACACGGCCGGGGGAAGCAGCCGCACGGTGAGCCAGATCAGCGCGGGCAGCAGCAGGACGTCATCCACATAGCCCAGCACGGGGATGAAGTCGGGGATCAGATCGATGGGGCTCAGGGCGTAGGCGACCACAAAGGCGCCCAGGGCCTTGGCGTACCAGGGCGTCTTGGGGCTCTTGCAGGCAAACCACAGGGTGACGCCATCGCGCTTGATGCGTCGTGCCCAGGCCTTCAATCTTTCACCGGCTGTCATGGATGTACAAGGTTGTGAACGGGCTGGATCATGGCCCCTGGCCGTTGCGGTGGGGCCGCGCCGCCGTGCCCGCGCAGCACTCGATGATAGGGACCGCCAGCCCGCTGCGCGCGGTTTCCTTGTACCAGGTCTTCATGTCCGTATCGCCACGGCGCCGTGCCTGTGGCCGCAAAGGCCGGCAGCACGACGGTGCCAGCTGGCCTGCGTCCACCGGGGCAAATGGCAGCCCTGACTGGCAGGGCTTTATCACCGCCCTCTTCCCCATTCCAAGACCCATATCGCCTGCACGCAAGGCATGCATCTCGGAATAATCTGAAAATAATCAATCCCCTGCCTTTCTGCTTGACTTCCAGATACCCAAGAAATCAAATAGCAGGTCTACCCCAAAGGAATACCCGGGCCACTGATTGACATTGGCCTTGGGGATGATTACGAACGCGTGATTCCCACTCCGATACCTGATCGGGCCTGATTCATCACAGGCCTGATGGGAGGCCTGCGTTCGTGATTTTTCTGGCATTTGGCAAACCGCCATTTCCTTATTCATTCCATTAACCATTCGCTTGCAGGCCATGGCAACATCCACAGATCTCACCCGCCCGTATATCAGCTATGAAAAGGCCTTCAACAGGCAGATCACCCGTGCCATGGACAGTCAGCAGGTGGACGTGGTGGTGCTCACGCCGCAAGAGTTCCTAGGCGTCCTGCAAGACAGGTCGCGCAATGACCCGCGCCTGGAGGCCAACCTGCGCGCCATCCTGGCCCAAAGCGCCCTGGGCCGGTATTGGACGCAGACGGCCAGCCCCAATGCCGGCAAACCCTGGACCATCCCCGCCTCCATGTTGGCCAATGACGCGTACCTGCTCACCAGAACGCTGATTGCATTGCGCCTTGCCGGTGCGCGCACCTATGTCAAGGCGACTCCCAAGGGCACCTATATCATCATCACGGGCCGAGCCGGGTTTCGCGGCAATCTGCTGCAGGGCACGCGCTTTCTCACCACCAATCCCCGCATGGTCCAGATGGGCCTGGGCATGCGCGGCCTTCAGGGCGTGGCCAGAGGGGGCTTCATCTTGAGCTTGGTCGTGGGTATCGGCGTGGAGACATTGGATTTCATCTTCAACGACGAGAAGACCATGCATGACCTGGTTGGAGGGATTGGAGTGGAGGCGGTCAAGGCTGGGTTGGCGACGATGGTCGGTATCAGCATAGGAGGAGCGTTTGCTGCCAGCGCAACAACTCTTGCTATTTTGCCTTTGACTTTCATGGCGTTAGCCGTGTTTGTGAGCGGAATAGTCTTAAATGAAACCGATAAATTTTTTGAAATTAAGAGAAATGTAATTAGTGCATTAAAAATGTTAACAAATAGTACACCTTCGGGACTATATCGCGTCAATGTTAGCATGGAAGAATTCAGTGAAAAACTTGAAAAAACAAAAATTGAATTCACCAATCCATCTAAAGCATCTGAAAATCAACTATGCCCCATAAATCGAAGATGCTAATACATACCAAGATGGAGAAAAATAGCTTGACTGAATTCAGAAGATCTTTAATCCATGGCATTCCTTCCCTTCTATTGGTTTCAGCACTATCAATATGGAGCATAAAATATTCATTTCTAAACACAATAATTGATCTAAAAAATTCCGCTCCATCCGTAAGAATTACACCATCCAGTTTGCTTGTGGCGTATTTCCCAATAATGTCAATCACAGGAATTATTTTTCTTGTACAAAAATCAATTCCTTGCAAATCAAGTATTCTGAAAATCTCAGAGCGTATTTTCACGATTACCACAATCACGGGAGTAGTTATCATGATTACTTGTCTTCTTGTAATAACTCCTTTGCAATACTATGCCATGCCAAAATTAGGCTATACACGCTGCAATATTCTGGAAGACCACCCCACTATTTATTTTACAGACTGGGTAAAGAATCCCGCCTGGTGTGTGCGTGGCAAAAGCCGGGAATGGGTGAATGAGCAATCCCGTCTTTCCAAATAACTCATCTCATCGAGTTTTATGAAATGGCATTCAAGGTGTTTTCATTTTAAAGCCGATTGCCTTGGTGCCTATGGGAAACCAGTGCCACCGTCATTGCCTCGATTAATTAGGCGACACCCATGAAAGAATAAATAGCAAAATCTAATCTTTGGATGTAACCAGACAATCTGGCACTCCCTATCAGCCGGAGAGATTGATGGATATCGAAATGGAAACAAACAACCTAGTCGATGTCAGAAAATCATTGATATATGGAATTCCATCAATTCTATTTGTTTTGGTTTTCTCAATTTGGAATACAGAACATTCATTTCTAAAAACAATCGCCGATTTAAAGAATTCAGCGCCCTCGGTAAGAATCACACCTGGTGATTTGGTAGGGGTATATTTCCCGATAATGGGACTTGCGATACTTGTATCGGTGATACAAAAAGCAATCCCCTGCAGAGCAGGCACTCAAATAATCTCAGAGCGCATTCTTGCGATTTCTGTCATCACAGGCGGAGGAATCATGCTCTTCTGCCTTCTTGTTGTTACACCTTTTCAGTATTACGCCATGCCAAGATTAGGATATACACGCTGCAATATATTAGAAGGCCATCCAAATATTTATTTTTCAGACTGGGTGAAAAACCCTGACTGGTGCGTACGCGGCAAAAGCAGGGAGTGGGTTAATGAGCAAGCCCTTCTAGGCGGTAGCACCGAGCTAAATCCATAAACAAAAAGTGCAGATCACAAGGCCTACATCTTTCTGACCTATCCGCGTAGTGTGGTTGCATGTGTGTCAGAACAACTCCTCGCGGCTCCCCAGAAATCACTACGCTTCCACGCAAACGCTAGGCCCAGTCTTTAGCAGCGGTGGGGGCAGCGAATAGCGGTGGCATGAAGCGGGTACTGGACCCGAAACGCGCAGCCATTGCCTTAATGGCTCCCTCTACCGAGGTAGATTTAAATAGAATCGATAAACATTGGGTAATAAAAAATTTTATTTCCTAACAATATTCCATCCCCTATCAATCGCAAAAATTGATGAGTCTTAAAATGGACAAAAGAAATCTAACCGAAATCAGAAAATCACTAATATGGAGTATTCCACTTTTTCTGCTGCTTCTAGCAATGTCAATTTGGAGTATTTTCTATTCCCTATGCGAAACCGTAAATGATTTGAATAAACTCGCACCATCAGTAAGAATCACACCATTTGATCCAATTGCGTTGTGTGTGCCAATAATTTCAATCACAGGAATTATCATTGCAATACAAAAATCAGTCCCTTGTACAGAAGACGCCATGAAAATCCCAACGCGTATTTTTTTATCCGCCATAGCCGTTGGAGTTTTTATTATGTTTTTTTGTATTTTTGCAATTACGCCTTTTCAATACTATTCCATGCCAAAACTGGGCTATACCCGCTGCAACATTCTGGAAGATCATCCCACCATATATTTCACGGACTGGGTAAAGAATCCGGATTGGTGTGTGCGTGGCAAAAGCCGGGAATGGGTCAATGAGCAAGCTCGTTTGGGGAAATAAGGCAGCCGTACTCTTTTGAACGCAACGGCTGCAGTTACTATATTTACTGAAATTGGCTCAATTTTATTGATCGACGACCAAGCAGTCTTGCCGCGCAGAAACAGCAGCAAAAATTAGCAACCAGGAGTACACAATGCAATATCGCGTCAAGCAGAACAGAAAAAATGCTATTTGGGTTATTCCTTTTGCCATAGCGCTGCTTATTGTCGATTTGTACCTTATCCGTGAAATTGTTATACCGGAGACTCTAGATCTCTTTAATCTTTCACCAGTCGTTAGAATAACACCGCTATCTCCAATGATAGGCTCCTTCTGGGCAATCCCATTGACATTGATAGTGGCAGTTATTGCCAACGCAATTCCTTTCAGAAAGCAAACACTTAAAAAGGTGGAATGCATTCTCCTCTCTTCCACTTGCGTCAATATATTTTTTGCCGCTGTCGGATTTTTTGCAATACTACCTTTGCAGTACTACGCCATGCCCCAACTCGGATATACACACTGTAATATTCTAGAAGGTCACCCAAATAAAGATTCTATGGACTGGGTCAAAAACTCAGAATGGTGTGTGCGCGGCAAAAGCCGGGAATGGGTCAAGGAGCAAGCCCGTCTTGCCCAATGACCAGATGATTTTTCCCGGGTAGGTAAAGAGGGTCGAATAGCCTACCGGCCCAGGAACAGGCGGGTGGCGCGCAGGCCCAGGGGCGTCCAGTGCAGGCCCGGTGACATGGCCTGTACCAGCAACTCATGCTGGGCCGCTGGATCGAGCGTGGGGTAGCGCTGCTCGAAGAGCATCAGGTCGGTGTCCAGTTCCTGCGCGCTGCGGCCCGGGTCCGGCCGCGCGCCACGGGATGTGCGCAGGCGCTCGGCCACGCGAAAGCTCATGCGCCGCGCCGGTTTGCCGGGCTCGGCCACGGATTCGAAGGAGGCGCCATCCGCACTGGCCGGCCCACGCAGCCAGTCATGAATGACTTGCAGCTCATAGGGAGAGAAAACACCGAACATCTCTGCCCGCTCGCCCTGCAGCAGCTGCCAGAAGCGGCTTTCCTCCGCAGGCCGGTTGCGTTGTATCCAGCGTGCCTGCTCCAGCGCGCCCAGGAAGGCAGGCATGTCCTGCGGACGGGACAGCCAGTCATTGACGCTGCGGCCGGCCACCTTGCAGAAGTCCGAGTGCGCGCCATGCCCGGAAGGCGATTTGCGCGCCAGGATGCGCACCACCTCAGCTTCGATGTCGAAGGACCTGATCACGTCCAGCGTGCTGGTGCCTGTGTCTGCCAGCCGGGCGCCCGCGCGTACGCGGCGCCAGTATTCGCCGCCATCGTCAATGCGCGGCGCGTTCTCCCAGGCGGCAATGCAGGCGCGCCGGGCATGGCCGGTGTCGGCGTTGTCCACGGTGACATGCAGCGTGAAGTAGTAGGGATCTATTCCCAGCTCATTGAGTTCGTAGGCGGTGATGAGCAGGTGCAGCGGCAATTGCTCATAGCCCAGGTTGAATCCCACGATCTCGGGCAGGAACTGCTGCGCATTCCAGCCCAGCGCCAGCTGTACCAGCCCCTGCCGGTACAGTTCGTCGGGCAGATCCTCCACGGGATCAAGGCCATACCTGGCCAGCAGCTCCCGGTAGAGCTTGACGTGGTTCTTGTCGGCCATGCCGTCGCCCAGTTCTTCCACATAGGTGGTGACCAGGTCCGACATGCGTGAGTTGCCCGCGTGAGCGCACAGGCCGTAGAGCCAGGAACCGTCCACCAGCTTGGTAGGTGCCACATTGCGCAGGAAGTACAGCGCATGGGCGCGGTTGCCGAAATAGCGGCGTGCCGCACCCGCCTTGCGCTCTGCCAGGTATGCCTGGTACTGGGCGTGCACTTTTTCGACATTGGCACGCATCCAGTCGGTCAGGTGCTCCGGGTTGTCCGGCAGGCCATCGGCATCGGCAGAGGTCTCGGCGATCACGCCGTGCAGGAAGTCCGCAGCAGCCTCGCGCTCCTGTTCGGTGGGCAGATGGTTGGCCAGGCGCTCGTAGAGCGGCACATGCAGGAAAGAAGGCTCAAGCGTGCCTGCGCCAGCGGCCAGCTCGGTACGTGGGGGGTCCAGCAGTTCTGTGTTCATGGTGGGGCTTTGGTCCGTAACGCCTTCAGGATGCGGTGTGGCCCTCGGTACAGCCATCGGGCCAACGCCTTCCTGTGCGTCGTAATACGCCTACCCTTGGCGCAGGCGCCCGGGCCGGACCGCCGTCGCCCTGGCGCCCGCGCTCATGGCAGGGGAACAGGATCCGGCCCGGCCTTCCCGGCGAGCATTGGCTGGTACTGGGCGCCGGCCTGCTGGGCGTGGGCTGGGGCCCGGTTATGGACTAGCGCGGCGCCTTGCTGATACTGAGATAAAGCCGGTCTTCCTGCCGCTGCCCGGCCATCGCCTCACGCTGGCGCTCAGCGCGCAGCCTGGTGCCCCCGCGTACTCCCCCTCCCCACCACCTCAAACCCCACATCCTGCGCGGCCGCCGCCACGCCACCGGCCATGCGCGCAATCAGCGCCTCTGCGCCCAGGCGGCCGATGGCGGCGCCGTCCACGCGCACGGTGGACAGGGCGGGCCAGGCGTCCAGCGCCAGGGCCTGGTCGCCAAAGCCCAGCACGCCGAATTCCTCTGGCATGCGCAGGCCCAGCGCGTGGGCGTGGGAGAGCACGCCTTGCGCCAGCGCATCGGAGCTGCAGAAGACGGCATCGGCCTCCGGTGCTTGGGCGCGCAGGGCGTTCAGGGCATCGCGGCCACGGCCGGATTGGGGGATGGCTTCCGAGAAGACGATTTGCGCAGGAACCGGGGCACCGGCTTCCGCGGCGGCGCGGGTGAAGCCCAGGGCGCGGCGGGCGGCGCGGCTGTCGTCGGCGCGCAGGATGGCCGGGCGCCGGTAGCCGCAGGCGGCCAGGTGGCGGAAGGCTGCGCGGCCCGCGTCTTCCTGCGAGAAGCCGACCACCATGTCCAGCGGATGGGGCTGGTAGTCCCAGAGTTCGACCACCGGCACGTCGGCATTGACCAGCAGGCGCCGCGTGCGGGCCGTGTGCTCGGTGCCGGTGAGCACGATGCCGTCCGGGCGGCGGCTGAGCATGGCGGCCAGCCAGGTTTCCTCATGCTCCGGGTCATAGCTGGAGATGCCCAGCGTGGTTTCATAGCGCTGCGCGGCCAGGGTGTGGATGAGCGCATCGAGCATGTCGGAAAACAGCGAGTGCCCCACCGAGGGCACGATGGCCGCCACCAGCCGCGTCTGGCGCGAGGTCAGCCCGCCCGCCAGGGAGTTGGGCACGTAGCCTGATTGCTCCACGGCCTGCGCCACGCGCAGCCGCGTGGCCTCGGCCACCAGTTCAGGCCGGTGCAGCGCGCGCGAGGCGGTGATGGGCGACACGCCGGCAATGCGGGCCAGGTCCTTGAGCGTGGGCGCAGTGGCGTTGCGCAGGGTGCGGAGGGTCATGCGAGGCCTTTGCCTGGAATGGCGATGGAGAGGCGGCTTGAGGATGATTGCGCGGTCATGTTAACGATGACGTCCATCAGCACGGTCTGATTGTTTCCCCTCGTACGTCCGAATGGAGAGCGCTGCCTTTGCTTGAAATGATTGCGCAATCATTCAAGAGGAGACCACCATGCGCCCTTCGCTCTCCAACCGCCGCAGCGCCATGGCGCGCCTGCTGGCTGCGGCCCTGGCTCCGGCCTCGATGCTGACCCCGGCACACGCCCAGGCTGCCTGGCCGGTCAGGCCGATCACGCTGGTGATTCCCTTCCCTCCCGGTGGCCAGACCGATGTGGTGGGCCGGCTGGTGGGAGAGCGCCTGTCGCAGCGCCTGGGCCAGCCCGTGGTGGTGGAGAACCGGCCCGGCGTGAATGGCTCGCTGGCCTCCGAGGCCGTGGCGCGGGCGCGGGCCGATGGCTACACGCTGGTGATTGGCGGGCCGGGCACGCATGCCATCAACCAGCTGGTCAATTCCAACGTGAAGTACGACGCGCGGCGGGATTTCACGCACATTGCCATGCTGGGGCGCGTGCCCATGCTGCTGCTGGCCTCGCCCAGGCTGAAGGTCGCTTCGGTGGCCGATGTGGTGGCCCTGGCCCAGGCCAGCCCCGGCACGGTGAATGTGGCGCTGACGGGCATTGGCTCGTCCAGCCATGTGACGACGGAGCTGCTGCGCCAGGCGGCCGGCGTGAGCTTCAACAACGTTCCCTACAAGGGCGATGTGCCCGCCATGACCGATGTGATGGGCGGCCAGGCAGACCTGCTGTTCGTGCCCGCCACCTCGGCCGTGGGCTTTGCGCAGGCGGGCAAGCTGCGTGCGCTGGCCGTGGCAGGCGAGCGGCGCCTGGCGGCCCTGCCAGATGTGCCCACCATGGCCGAGGCCGGCCAGCCGCAGGTCGTCAACTATTCATGGACCAGCCTGGCGGGGCCGCCGGGCATGCCGGCCGATGTGGTGGAGCGGCTCAACCAGGCCTGCCAGTCCCTCCTGGCCGAACCCGAGGTGGTGGCCCGCCTGGCCGCCATGAGCAACGAGCCCACGCCGGGCCTGCCCGGCCAGGCCGCCAGCTTCATCGCCGCCGAGGTGGCGCGATGGAGCGAGGTGGTGCGCAAGGGAAACATCCAGGTCCAATGAACAGCTTCAGGAGAGCCCCCATGAGCATGCTGCCCGCCAATACGTTCAAGCGCGCGCTGCGCGAAGCCCGCCCGCAGATCGGACTGTGGTCCACCATTCCCTCCCCCTTTGTCTGCGAGATGATCGGCGGCGCGGGCTACGACTGGGTGCTGCTCGATACCGAGCACACGCCCACCGACGTGCCGCTGATGCTGGGCCAGCTGCAGGCCGTGGCCGCCGCCCTGCCCGCACCGGGCGCCCTGCCCGTGCATGCCGTGGTGCGGCCCGCCTGCAACGATGCGGTGCTGATCAAGCGCTACCTGGACCTGGGCGCCCAGTCCCTGCTGCTGCCCTTTGTGCAGAACGCGCAGCAAGCGCGGGATGCCGTGCGCGCCATGCGCTATGCACCCCAGGGCATGCGCGGCATGGGCGGTTCCACTCGCGCAGCCAACTTCGGGCGCACGGCCGACTATGTGGCACGTGCGGCCGACGAGCTGTGCCTGCTGGTGCAGGTGGAGACGGCCGAGGCGCTGGAGCAGATAGAGGCGATTGCGGCCGTCGATGGCGTGGACGGCATCTTCATCGGCCCCGCCGACCTGTCGGCCAGCCTGGGCTATCCGGGCCAGGCGCGCCACCCTGTGGTGAACCGGGCCATCGACCAGGCCATCGCCCGCATCCGCGCCTGCGGCAAGGCGCCGGGGATCCTGATGGTGGACGAGGCACGGGCGCGCGAATGCCTGGAGCTGGGCGCGCAGTTCGTGGCCGTGGCGCTGGACACGCTCTTGCTGCGCGACGGGCTGGATGCGGCGGCGGCGCGCTTCAGGAAAGGGCCGCTGGCCGCGAACCCACCAGGGCCCGCATCCACCGCCGGCAGCTACCGAGGAGCCCCACAACCATGACACGTTCCCCCGAATCCCTGCGCAGCGCACGCTGGTTTGCTCCCGATGATTTCCGCTCCTTCGGCCACCGCTCGCGCGTGCTGCAGATGGGCTATGGCTACGAGGACTGGATGGGCAAGCCCGTGATCGCCATCGTCAACACCTGGAGCGATGCCAACCAATGCCATGCCCACTTCAGGCAGCGCGTGGAAGACGTCAAGCGCGGCGTGCTGCAGGCGGGCGGCTTTCCGCTGGAGCTGCCAGCCATCTCGCTGTCGGAAAGCATGGTCAAGCCCACGACCATGGTCTATCGCAACTTCCTGGCCATGGAGACGGAGGAGCTGCTGCGCAGCCACCCGGTGGATGGCGCCGTGCTCATGGGCGGCTGCGACAAGACCACGCCGGGGCTGACCATGGGGGCGATCTCCATGGGCCTTCCCTTCATCTACCTGCCGGCCGGCCCCATGCTGCGCGGCAACTGGAAGGGGCAGGTGCTGGGCTCGGGCTCGGACGCCTTCAAGTTCTGGGACGAACGCCGCGCCGGCCGGCTGGATGAGCAGGCCTGGCGCGAGATGGAAGCCGGCATTGCCCGCAGCCACGGCACCTGCATGACCATGGGCACGGCGGCCACCATGATGGGCATTGCCGAGGCCGTGGGCCTGGCGCTGCCGGGCGCTTCGTCCATTCCGGCCGCCGACGCCAACCACATCCGCATGAGCACCGACTGCGGCCGCCGCATCGTGCAGATGGTGTGGGAAGACCTCACGCCCGCCCGCATGCTCACGCGTGCGCATTTCGAGAACGGCATTGCCTGCGCCATGGCCATGGGCTGCTCCACCAACGCCATCATTCACCTGATCGCCATGTCGCGGCGCGCGGGCCATCCGGTCAGCCTCGATGACTTCGACGCCTTCAGCCGCCGCGTGCCCGTGATCGCCAACATCCGGCCCAGCGGCGACCGCTATCTGATGGAGGACTTCTTCTATGCAGGCGGCCTGCGCGCCCTGCTGGAACGTATCCGCCCGCATCTGGACACCGGGGCCATGACGGTCAACGGCAAGACCCTGGGCGAGAACATTGCGGGCAGCCAGGTCCACCAGGACGACGTGATCCGCCCCCTGTCCCGCCCCATCTACGCCGAAGGGGCGCTGGCCGTGCTGCGCGGCAACCTGGCGCCGGACGGCGTGGTCATCAAGCCCAGCGCCTGCGCCCCGCACCTGCTGCGCCATACGGGGCGCGCCCTGGTGTTCGACGACTACCCCAGCCTCAAGCAGGCCGTGGACGACCCCCATCTCGATGTGAACGGCGAAGACATCCTGGTGCTGCGCAACGCCGGCCCCAAGGGCGCGGGCATGCCCGAATGGGGCATGCTGCCCATTCCCACCAGGCTGCTGAAGCAAGGCGTGAAAGACATGCTGCGCCTGTCCGACGCCCGCATGAGCGGCACCAGCTACGGCGGCTGCCTGCTGCATTGCTCACCCGAATCCGCCGTGGGCGGGCCGCTGGCCCTGGTGCGCACGGGCGACCGCATCACGGTGGACGTGCCCGCCCGCCGCATCCACCTGGAAGTCAGCGACTCAGAACTCGCCACCCGCCGCGCCGCATGGACGCCCCCGCCCGCGCGCTACGAGCGCGGCTATGGCTGGCTGTTCGGCCGCCATATCCTGCAGGCCAATGAGGGATGCGATTTTGATTTTCTGGAGACGGGCTTTGGGCGGGCTGTGCCGGAGCCGGATATTTTTTGAAGCATGCAAATCAATTCTTTCTTTCAGACTTCCCTATATGATGGAAAGATTTTTTGATCCACATTGCATCAGAATATTGAAACCATGAAAGCAATTGAAAAGCAATTTTCCCAATGGGTCGACGAAACACTTTCCGGCGATCTGCCAGAAGGAATCGCAGCATTTCACTTCAATCTGTATGACTCGCCCACATCGCACGAGCTCCAGATTGTGGGCTGCCCGACCTACGCCCCGCAGGACCCGGACTGAGCGTGCGATGACATATTCATGTCCGACGACCCTCACTTCGAGTTGCCGCACGAAGTCGTGGGAAGCGAGTGGGAGAAGGGACTTGCTGCTGCCAGGAAACTGCTTGGCTCCTACGTGGCCTCGGAAGCGGCAGGAGCTCTTCGGCTGCGCCAGTCGCAAGCGGTGAGCGCCGGTTTTGTGGATGGAGAGCTCCACCTCATCTGGTCGCGAGATGCGTAATTGATGAATTCATCTCGCCGCCAATAGATTTCATCCGAAAACTGGCGCCCATGGCCTGCATGCAAGGCAGACCTGTATATGTATCCGCTTTTGCTGACGGCGCAGTCCTACATTGCCGTTGGTCTTTGTCGTGAATAGTGGCTCTGTTCTCAACAAGGATTGACCAAAAGAAGCCAATGAAATAGCCATATTCGATTGAATATTTCTTGGTCACAATCATTTGTGCAGAAGTATTTTCGATAGCTATTTCCAATAGCGACTCGCCGTTTCCCAGTCCACGCGCACGCAATGCCCCCTGCCCTCCCGGGGCAGCAGCTTCCGTTGCCTTGCGCCGCCGTGGACCTCAACCCAGAAGCAGAGGTGGCTGTGGACTTTCTCAGAAGCATCTTTCATCAGGCTCCGGAAATCGCGCTGTTTGCGGCCTTGGCGCTCGGTTACTGGGTGGGCAAGTTCAGGTTCGGGTCGTTCCAGCTGGGGGGCGTGGCGGGGTCGCTGCTGGCGGCGGTGCTGATCAGCCAGGTGGGGGTGACCATTGATTCGGGCATCAAGGCGGTGCTGTTCGCGCTGTTCATCTATGCCGTGGGCTTCGAGAGCGGGCCGCAGTTCTTCCGCTCGCTGGGGCGGCAGTCGGTCAAGGAGATCCTGATGGCCCTGGTGGTGGCCGTGTCGGGGCTGGTCACGGTGGTGGTGATCGCCCGGGTGTTCCATCTGGACAAGGGGCTGGCGGCGGGGCTGGCGGCGGGCGGGCTGACGCAGTCGGCCATCATCGGCACGGCGGGCTCGGCCATCGAGAAGCTGGGGCTGGCGCCCGACGAGGTGCAGCGCATGCAGGCCAACGTGGCCATCGGCTATGCGGTGACCTATATCTTCGGCTCCTTCGGCGCCATCATCATGTGCGTGAACGTGCTGCAGTGGCTGACGGGCCGCAATATCCGCGAGGACGCGATCCAGGCCGAGCAGGAGCTGCTCAAGGGCGTGCGCGTGTACGGAACCGGCGAGTCACCGGCCGTGCCGGATCTGGTGGGCCGCATTTTCCGCGTGGGACAGGCAGGCCGCACCGTAGCGGAGCTGGAGGCCAGCGCCACCGCCAACGGCGGCACGGTGACGGTGGAGCGCATACAGCGCAAAAACGCGCTGGTGGGCGTGGACGGCAGCCTGGCTCTGGAGGCCGGCGACATCATCTTGCTGGTGGGCCGGCGTGCGGCCGTGGTGGCGCTGGGCGCCTCGGTGGGCGAGGAACTGCAGGGCGCCGAGGGCATGGACGTGGTGATGGTGCGGCGCGACGTGGCCATCTCCAACAACCAGTACCTGAACCGCAGCGTGAAGGACATCCTGGACAGCCTGTCGCAGGAGTTCAAGCACGGCGTGTACGCGGTGGCGCTGATGCGCGCGGGCACGCCGGTGCCGATTGCGCCGGCCACCATGGTCATGCCGGGCGATGTGGTGACGCTGTTCGGCACGCCGCAGGATGTGCAGAAGGCTGCGCAGTCGGTGGGCCCCATCATCGTGCCCAGCGACAAGACGGACTTTGTCTTCCATGGCCTGGGCATCACGGTGGGCCTGCTGATCGGGCTGCTGGTGCTGCGCCTGGGCTCCATTCCCATCACGCTGGGCAGCGGCGGCGGCGCCCTGCTGGCGGGCCTGCTGTTCGGCTGGTGGCGCAGCCGCAAGCACACCTTCGGCAACATGCCCACGGCCGCCTCCACGCTGCTGCGCGACCTGGGCCTGGCCGGCTTCGTGGCCATGGTGGGCCTGCAGTCGGGCCAGCAGGCCGTGACCACGGTGATGCAGCAGGGCCTGACGCTGTTCCTGCTGGGCGTGGTGGTGACCATCGTGCCGCTGCTGATCGCCATGCTGTTCGGCAAGTACGTGCTGCGCTATGACAACGTGGCCGTGTTCGCGGGCTCGCTGTCCGGGGCGCGCAGCGCCAACCCGGCGTTTGGCGAGATTCTGGACAAGGCCGGCAACTCGATTCCCACGGCACCGTTTGCGATCACCTATGCGCTGGCCAATGTGTTCCTCACATTGCTGGGGCCGCTGGTCATCGCCTTTGCCTGATCACCCCTGATCACCCCTGACCGATCCCCAAGGACCACCAAGGACCATCACAAGGAGCTGCGCAATGAGCAAGGATTATCGGAGTCTGGCGAATTTGAGCCCGTTCGAACTCAAGGACGAACTGATCAAGGTGGCCTCGGGCAAGGCCAACCGCCTCATGCTCAATGCGGGGCGCGGCAATCCCAACTTCCTGGCGACCACGCCGCGCCGGGCGTTCTTCCGGCTGGGTCTGTTCGCGGCGGCGGAGTCGGAGCTGTCGTACTCCTACATGACGGTGGGCGTGGGCGGGCTGGCCAAGCTCGACGGCATCGAGGGGCGCTTCGAGCGCTTCATCGCCGAGCACCGCGACCAGGAGGGCGTGAAGTTCCTGGGCAAGTCGCTGAGCTATGTGCGCGACCAGCTGGGGCTGGACCCCGCCGCCTTCCTGCATGAGATGGTGGACGGCATCCTGGGCTGCAACTACCCCGTGCCGCCGCGCATGCTCACCGTGAGCGAGCAGGTCGTGCGCCAGTACATCGTGCGCGAGATGGCAGGCGGCGCCGTGCCACCCGAGTCGGTGGACCTGTTCGCTGTCGAGGGCGGCACGGCGGCCATGGCCTATATCTTCGAGAGCCTGCGCATCAGCGGCCTGCTCAAGGCCGGCGACAAGGTGGCCATCGGCATGCCGGTGTTCACGCCGTATATCGAGATCCCCGAACTGGCGCAGTACGACCTCAAGGAAGTGCCTATACACGCGGACCCCGACAATGGCTGGCAGTACTCCGACGCCGAGCTGGACAAGCTCAAGGACCCGGACGTCAAGATCTTCTTCTGCGTGAACCCCAGCAACCCGCCGTCCGTGAAGATGGACCAGCGCAGCCTGGACCGCGTGCGCGCCATCGTGGCCGAGCAGCGGCCCGACCTGCTGATCCTCACCGACGATGTCTACGGCACTTTTGCCGATGAATTCCAGTCCCTGTTCTCGGTCTGCCCCCAGAACACGCTGCTGGTGTATTCGTTCTCCAAGTATTTCGGGGCCACGGGCTGGCGCCTGGGCGTGATCGCGGCACACAAGGACAACGTGTTCGACCATGCGCTGGCGCAGTTGCCCGAGTCCGCCAAGAAGGCGCTGGACCACCGCTACCGCTCGCTGCTGCCCGATGTGCGCTCGCTCAAGTTCATAGACCGCCTGGTGGCCGACAGCCGCGTGGTGGCGCTGAACCACACGGCCGGCCTGTCCACGCCGCAGCAGGTGCAGATGGTGCTGTTCTCGCTGTTTGCGCTCATGGATGAAGCGGACGCCTACAAGCAGGCCCTCAAGCAACTGATCCGCCGCCGCGAGGCCACGCTGTACCGCGAGCTGGGCATGCCCCCGCTGGAAAATCCCAACTCGGTCAACTACTACACGCTGATCGACCTGCAGAACGTCACCTGCCGGCTCTACGGCGAGGCCTTCTCGCAATGGGCGGTGCAGCAGTCGTCCACGGGCGACATGCTGTTCCGCGTGGCGGACGAGACCGGCATCGTGCTGCTGCCGGGCCGGGGCTTCGGGTCCGACCGCCCTTCCGGTCGTGCCTCGCTGGCCAACCTCAACGAGTACGAGTACGCCGCCATAGGCCGCGCCCTGCGCCGGCTGGCCGACGAGCTGTACGAGCAGTACAAGGCGCTGGGCAAGGAGTAGGCCCTGCGCACAAGGCCCGCACGGCTCATCGCCCGCACGGCTCATCGCAGCTGTCGGGCCTTGACCACGAGCAGTGCCCCGGCCATCAGGCCCACACCGGCCAGTTGCACCGCGCCCAGCGCACGCCCGTAGACGGCCCAGTCCAGCACGATGGCCGTCAACGGATAGACGTACTGCAGCACGGCGATGCGGCCCAGCGTGAGGCGCGCCATGCCTGCAAAAAGGATGGCGTAGGCCAGGCCGGTGTGCAGCACGCCCAGCCCGGCCAGCCACGCCCAGGACGACGGCGCCTGCGGCCAGCCATGAACCAGCGGCACCCACAGCAGCAGCACAGTGCCGACCGCGCACTGCCACCAGGCCAGCGCAAACGGCGTGACCACTTTCTCGGTCTTGGCCAGGATGGTCACGGCCGCATAGCACAGCGAGCCGGCCAGGCACATCAGCAGCCCGGACACATGGTCCGGCCCCCAGGCCGCCGCATCGCCACCCAGCAGCCCCGTGGCCAACACCAGTCCCAGCAACGCCGCCAGCATGGCCGCCACCTGCCGTGGCGCCACGGCCTCGCGCAGCACCAGGGTGCCGAACAGCATGATCCACACCGGCTGGATGTGGAACACGATGGTGGCCACGCCAATGGAGGTCAGCGGTATGGCCGCAAAGAACAGCGCCCAGTTCAGCACCATGAGGAGGCCCGTGGCCACCACCACCGGCCAGCTCCTGCCGCGCACGCGCAACTCCCGCACGCGGCCGGTGGCCAGCCCCCAGGCCAGCAGCGCCAGCGCGCCGAAGGCGCAGCGAAACAGCACGGTGACCAACGGGTGCTGGCGGGCCTCTTCCACAAATATGCCGACCGTGCCCAGCAGCACGCCGCCCGCGATCATCAGCCACTGGCCGCGTGTCTCCTGCGCTGTGGGAGCGGCTTGTGCGGGCGTGGGAGCGGGCGCGGTGGAGGCTACGGATGCGGCCTGTAAGGAATGGGTTCTATCTTGCATGGCCGCGATCGTCTCGTGGCAGTAAATTCTCGTAAAGCAAATAGTTTGCAGGTTTAGTATTCGATATTCGAATCCATGGAGCGTGCCGTGAACCACCCTGACCTGCAGATCGACTGGCTGCGTGCCCTGGTGGCCGTGGTGGATGCGGGCTCGCTCTCGGCTGCCGCGCCGCTGCTGCACCGATCACAGGCCGCCGTGAGCATGCAGATCAAGAAGCTGGAGACCGCCCTGGGCCAACCCGTGTTGCTGCGCGGCCCGCGCCATCTGCAGCTCACGCCCGCAGGCGCGGAGCTGCTGGGCTATGCGCGGCGCATGCTGGAGCTGCAGGCCCAGGCGCAGGCGGCCCTGTTCGGCCCCGACCTGTCCGGGCGCGTGCGGCTGGGCGTGCCGGACGACTACGCATCCACCTATCTGACGCCCGTGCTGCGCAGCTTTGCAGGCCGCTACCAGGGCGTGGAGATCGAGCTGACCTGCGAGCAGTCCACCGCGCTGATCCCGCAGGTGGTGCGCGGCACGCTGGACCTGGCCCTGGTCTCACGCGACAGGCCCCAGCGCGGGCGCCTGCTGTTCCACGAGCCCCTGGTCTGGGTGGGCGCGCCGCAGCACGAGGTGTGGAGGAAGAATCCCCTGCCGATTGCCGTCTACGAGGCCGCCAGCCTGGCGCGCACGGCGGCGCTGTCCAGCCTGGCGGCCCAGCGGCGCGCGCACCGCGTGGTCTATCACAGCTCCAGCCTTGCCGGCCAGCTGGCCGCCGTGGAAAGCGGCCTGGCCGTGGCCGTGTTCACGCGCTGCAGCGTGCCGCCGCACCTGCAGGTGCTGCAGAACCTGCCGGCCGGCTTCGAGCTGCCGCCGCTGGTGTCCATGGAAGTGTCGGCCCTGCGCAGCAAGGCCTCGCAGGGCTCGGCGGCCGTGGATGCCATGTACGGGCAGTTGATTGCGACGCTGGGCCAGGCGCAGAGCAAGTCTGGAGTTGCCTGAGAAATCCGCAGCGGCTTCTGCTCGCTCGCTCAGTCATCAAAATCCCACAGCTCATGCAGATCCAGCCGCAGGCGGCTATCGCCCTCCAGCGCCTCGCTGCGGGCCAGGCGTTCGGCCAGCAGCGCTTCGGCCAGGGTGCGGCGCACGGCCAGCAGTTCGGTCAGGCCCGATTCACCGGCACGGTAGGCGCGCAGTGCGCGGTCGGCGGCGCCCTGCTGCAGCGTGGCGGCGCGGGCCTGGGCCTGGGCGGCGGCACGCTTGCCGGCCAGCAGGCTCCAGAGAACGTCGAACTCCGCGCCCAGGCGGCGCTCGGCCGCCAGGCGACGGGACAGCGCGGCGTCGGCATCGGCCAGGGCCTGGTCGGCCTGGGCCTGGCGGTGCACCGAGCCCAGGGGCACGGACAGACTGACGCCTGCGATGCGCTCGCTGCCCCCTCGCTCACTGGTGGCGAACACGCCCACGGTGGGGTCGGGCCGGCGCTCCAGATCGGCACGGCGGGCCTGGCGCAGGGCCAGGGTTTCCTCGGCCTGGGCCAGCAGGTATTCGTGGCTGTGCTCTATGTAGCGCAGGCGCAGCTGGGCCGGTGACTGCTGCGGCAGCGGTGGCAGATCGGGCAGCGGTGGCAGATCCAGCAGCGGTGGCGCAGCCTCCCCCTCCTTCGCCCGGGCAGCCTCCAGGCCCGGAAAGCGCGCCTGCAGGTCGGCCTGGGCCGCCTGGTGCGCGGCCTGGGCCGTTGCCAGCGCGGCCTGCATGCGCGCGTGCTCGGCTGCGGCCAGTTCGGCGTCCAGCCTGGCGGCATCGCCTGCGCGCAGCCGGCGTTCGGTGACGCGGGCCAGTTCGGCGGCAGCGTCGGCATTGTCCCGGGCGGTCTGCTGGGCCTGGCCTGCGCGCTGTGCGGCAAACCACAGCGCCAGCAACTGGCGTGCGGCTTCGTGCCGCACATCCTGGGCCGCCACGCGCGATGCGGCCTGGGTCGCTTCGGCAAGCTGCGCATCGGATTCGGCCTTGCCGCCCAGGCGCAGCGGGCGCTCGATGGCGATCTGCCCTTCGGCAAAGCGCTGGCCCGAGCCGTCGTGCACCCAGCGGCGCTGGCCGCTGGCACGCACCACGGTTTCATGCGGGCCGGCGCGCAGGGCCTGGGCGCGCGCCGCAGCGCCGCGTTGCGCGGCGTCGGCAGCCTGCACGACAGGAGAGCGGGCCACGGCTTCGCGCACGGCGGCCTCGGGCGGCAGATGGCTTTGGGCCTGGGCCTGGACAGCGCAGGCACACAGCAAGGCAGCGGCCCAGGCATGCAGCAGGGGTTTCATGGGCATGTTCCTGAAAGAGAGTCCGGCAAGGCCTTGCGCCCTGCAGTGGGGGGAGGAGGTGGTGGTGTGGGTGGTGGTGTGGGTGGTGCTCATGACCGGGCCTCCCGCTCACGCCGCGACAGGCCGAAGCGTTCGAACAGCAAAGGCAGCAGAAGCAGGGTCAGCGCCGTGGAACTGACCAGCCCGCCCGCCACCACGATGGCCAGCGGCCGCTGGATCTCCGAGCCCGGCCCGCTGGCCAGCAGCAGCGGCACCATGCCCAGCGCGGTGATGCAGGCCGTCATCAGCACGGGCCGCAGCCGGTCGCGCACGCCGTGCCGCACCACCTGGGACAGGGGCTGGCCCGCAGCCAGCAGGTTGTTGAAGTGCGATACCAGCACCACGCCGTTGAGCACCGCAATGCCCAGCAGCGCGATGAAGCCCACGGAGGCAGGCACCGACAGGTACTCGCCCGCCGCACTCAGCGCCGCCATGCCGCCCACCAGCGCGAACGGGATGTTGGCAATGACCAGCAGCGCCTGTCTGGGCGAGCGGAAGGTCAGCACCAGCAGCACGAAGATGGCGCCCAGCGCCAGCGGCACCACCAGCGCCAGCCGTGCGGCGGCGCGCTGCTGGTTCTCGAACTGGCCGCCCCAGACGATGCGCATGTCCTTGAGGCCGGCATCACCGGCGACGGCCGCCTGGGCATCTCGCACAAAGCTGGCCAGGTCGCGCCCTTCGACGTTGACCTGCACCACGGCGAAGCGTGCGCCGTTTTCGTGGTCCACGCGCACGGGGCCGTCGCGGGCCACCAGCGTGGCCAGGGAGGTCAATGGCCAGCTGCTGCCGTCCGCCGCCGTCACCAGCAGGCCGGCCAGGCCTTCGGGCGACTGGCGCAGCGCCGCCCCGCCGCGCAGGATGAGCGGCGTGCGCGCCACGCCTTCGGGCACGATGCCAATGCGCTCGCCTTCCACCAGGGCGCGCAGTTGCGCCTGCAGGCCATCGCCACTGAGCCCGGACTGGCCCAGCGCCGCGCGGTTGAGCGCCACCTGCAGGTATTGCACGCCGCTGTTGCTGGGCGCGATGACTTCGGAGGCCCCGGCCACCGCGCGCATGCGCGCGGCCACGGCCTGGGCGGCAGTGTCCAGCCGCGCCAGATCGGGATCGAAGATCTTGATGGCCACGTCGCCGCGTGTGCCGGTCAGCATTTCGGAGACGCGCATTTCTATGGGCTGGGTGAAGCCGTAGATGAGCCCCGGAAAGCCTTGCATGACTTGGCGTATGGCCTCGGCGATGTCTTCCTTGCTGCCGCGCCACTCGTCGCGCGGGCGCAGCACCAGGAAGGTATCGGTCTCGTTCAGGCCCATGGGGTCCAGGCCCAGATCGTCCGAGCCCGTGCGCGCGACGATGGAGCGGATCTCGGGCACCTGCTCCAGCAGCGCGCGCTGCACGCGCCCGTCCATGTCCAGCGAAGCGGCCAGCGAGATGGAGGGCGTCTTTTGCAGCTGCACGATCATGTCGCCCTCATCCATGGTGGGCATGAAGATCTTGCCCACGGACAGGTAGAGCACGGCCGCCCCGGCCAGCGATGCCCCGGCAATGCCGAAGACCGCAGGCCGGTGGGCCAGGCTCCAGCGCTGCATGCGCTCGAAGCCCCGGGCCACGCGCCGCATCAGCCAGGGTTCATCGCCGCCATGCGAGCGCAGCAGCAGCGAGGCCAGCGCAGGCACCACGGTGAAGGCGATGAGCACCGAGGCTCCCAGCGCCAGCACGATGGTCAGCGCCACCGGCGCGAACAGCTTGCCCTCCAGCCCCTGCAGCGTGAGCAGCGGCAGGAACACGATGGCGATGATGGACACGCCGGCCAACATGGGCACGGAGACCGCCGAGACCGCCTGGCGGATCAGCACGGCCCGGTCCTGCGGCGGGGAGCTGCCTGCCGTTTCGATGGCCGTTGCGCCCGCAGACTCATTCGCCAGCGCGGTCTCTATGTTCTCCACCACCACCACCGCAGCATCCACCAGCATGCCCAGGGCGATGGCCAGGCCGCCCAGGCTCATCAGGTTGGCCGTCAGGCCCGCATGGCGCATCAGCAGGAAGGTGGCCAGCATGGACAGCGGCAGCGTGGCCGCCACCACCAGGGCCGCACGCAGCCCGCCCAGGAACAGGTAGAGCGTGACCAGCACCAGCACGCTGGCCTCGACCAGAGCGCGCACCACGGTGCCCGCCGCGCGCGAGACCAGGTCGCCCCGGTTGTAGAAGACCTGGGTGCTCATGCCCTTGGGCAGCCGGGGAGCCAGTTCGTCCAGCCGCGCCTGCACGGCGTCCACCAGGCTGCGCGCATCCACCCCGCGCAGTCCCAGCACCAGGCCCTGCACGGCTTCGCCACGTCCGTCGCGGCTGACGGCGCCGTTGCGCGTGGCTTCGCCCAGGCGCACGGTGGCCACATCGCCCACGGTGGCGGCAACGCGCCCCTCATGGGCGGGCGCCACGACAATGGCGCGCAGGTCGTCCAGCCCGCGCACGCCGCCTTCCACGCGCACCACCCAGTGCTCTTCCCCGCGGTCCAGCCGGCCTGCGCCGTCGTTGCGGTTGTTGGCCTCCAGCGCCTGGCGCAGCTGGTCCAGCGTCACGCCGCGCGCCCGCAGCCGGGCGGGGTCGGGGATCACCTCGTAGCCGCGCACCATGCCGCCCAGGGCATTCACGTCGGCCACCCCGGCCACGGTGCGCAGCGCAGGGCGAATCACCCAGTCCAGCACATGGCGGCGCTCGGCCAGAGACCATTGCTCACCGTCGATGGTGAACATGAACATCTCGCCCAGCGGCGTGGTGATGGGGGCAAGCCCCCCTTCGGCCGTGGCGGGCAGCTCGCGCTGCAGGCCGGCCAGCCGCTCGGACACCTGCTGGCGCGCCCAGTACACGTCCGTGCCCTCGCTGAAATCCACGGTCACGTCGCTGATGCCGTACTTGGACACCGAGCGCACCATGGTCTTGTGCGGCAGGCCCAGCAATTCCTGCTCGACAGGCGTGGAGACGCGCTGCTCCACCTCCTCGGGCGTCATGCCGGGCACCTTCAGGATCACCTTGACCTGGGTGGGCGAGATGTCGGGGAAGGCATCGATGGGCAGGTGCACATAGGCCCAGGCACCGGCCAGGGCCAGCGCGCAGGCGGCCATCAGCACCAGCGCGCGCTGGCGCAGCGAAAAATCGATGAGGCGCGCCAGCATCACTCACCCCCGCCCAGCAGGCCCTTGAGCGCGGCAATGCCCGTCACGGCAATGCGCGCCTTGGGCGGCAGCGTGCCGCGCACCACGGCCGTGGCCTCGTCGCTGGCCTCCACGGACAGCGGCATGAAGCGCGCCCCCTGCCCGGTGGCGACAAAGACGCCGGTGCGGTTGTTCCAATGCGCCAGCGCCGCAGCGGGCACGCGCAGGCGTGCACCGCCAGAGCCGCCGCCAGATCCGCCGGAAGGCCCGGCGTCCGCACCGGCCAGGGCCAGCGACGCGGTCACGCTTTCGCCCAAGCGCAGGTCGCCAGCGCGTTCCAGCGCAACGCGCACCCGCATGCCGGCCGATCCGTCACCGACCGGGGCCATGCCGGCCACCTTGCCCTGCGCACCGCGCGCCGCCACCTGAACGCGGTCGCCCACGCCGGGCAGTGGCACCTCGCGGCCCAGCAGCAGGTCCAGTTCCAGCGCCTTGGGGTCGGCCACGCGCAGCAGCGGCGCCGAGGCCTCCACCCGCGCGCCCGGCACCGCCAGCACCTCGGTCACCAGGCCTGCGCGGGGCGCCACCAGGTGCACCTCGTTGCCCACGAACTGCAGGCCGCTGGCGGCCAGTTCGGCGCGCCGCGCCTGCGCCATGGCCGCGGCCTCGGCGGCGCGGGCCTGCGTGGCCTGCCAGCGGCTGGCGGCGATGATGCCGTCCTCATGCAGCGCCTGGTCGCGCGTCAGGGCCTGGCGTGCCAGGCGCGACTGGGACTCGGCCTCCAGCAGCGCGCGCCGCGCCTCATACAGCTGCGGACTGGTGAACACCGCCACGGGCTGGCCGGTACGCACCGTCTGGCCCAGGGCCACGAGCACGCGCGGCACCGCGCCCGCATAGGGGGCAGCCACCACGGCCTGGGCATCGGGCCGCAGCACGACGCGCGCGTGGGCCGAGACCTCGATGCGCTGTGCCGCCTGAATGGGTTCGAAACGCACGCCCAGCGCCTGTGCCTGTTCGGCGGACAAGGCAACGGATGCGGACGGGGGATTGGACGGGCTTGCGGGTGCGGCCTGGGCCTGGGCGGCCATGCCGACGGCTGGCAGCGCAAGTGCGCCGGCCAGCAGCCATGGGGAAAACATCATTCCTGACTCCGGGAAAAAAGACGAACGCCGTCCACGCGCAGGCGGTTCGCGGCGCGCGGGCGAAGAAGGACTGAGGCGGGCCTGTGGACCAGGCCGGGGAGGTCAGGAAGCCAGGGGCGGTGCCTGGGCGGGAGAAGGCCGTATCACGCGCCCGCGCCAGCGCGGACTCAGGCGCATGGGCTGCAGCGGCAGGGCGGGCCGGGGCGCAATGCAGCGCATGCGCGCGGCACGCAGGCCCAGGGTGAGCAAGACCAGGCCGACCACGGCCAGCAAAGGCATGGGCAGCAGGTCCAGCGGCTGTATAGCGTCCTGCACATCGACCTCGAAAGGCTCGACATGGTCTTCATCCACATCGGTGAAGGAGCCGTGGGCCACGAACAGGTGGAAATGCGAGTCGGCCACCCGCGACGGCGCCGCGTGGATGTGCAGGCCGGCCTGGTTCGGAGTGCCGAAATGGCTGTGCAGCAGCGGTATCAGCAGCTGCGCCACCATGATGAGCAGCAGCAAGGCGCTCCGCATGGATAGGCTCCGGATGGCATGCAACATGGCCGGGGATTGTAGTGCCGGTGCCTGCGCAATCGGTTCAATCCCGCAGTTCGGCAAGGGCACATTCACCTGTCACATACCAAAGCAAGCCCCCGCCATCGCGGCAGGCCCGCAAGCCGCACCAGGCCTCGGTTCAAGCTGGAGTGACGAATTTCATTGTATTTTTTCGGATATAACGAAGCCATTCATGGAGCACTTCGCCCCCTCGGAGCCCGCCGGAGTCCGCCGGGCTGTGCTGGAGAACCGACTTGACGCAAAAATACATCCCCCATCTGCTGGCCCTGGACCGCGAGCGTGACTGGGCGCGCGCAGCGCAGGCCTGCGGCATCTCCGACAACGCGCTGGCCCAGGCCATACGCTCGGCCGAGGCGGAGTTCGGCCACGCGCTGGTGCGTGCGGGCCGGCCCTTCCAGGGGTTCACGCCGGAGGGCGAACAGGTGCTGGCCTGGGCCCGGCAGTTCGTCCAGGCGGTGGATGCACTCAAGCACTGCTTTGCCGACACGCGCAAGCGGGCAGGCCTGGCGCCCCTGCTGGCGCGGCGCTCCGTCTCGCCCAGGCGGCTGGCCATGCCGGGCCCGGACAGCGGGGACATGGACCTGATCATCGAGGCGGCGCTATGCGCTCCGGACCACGGTGCCTTGCACCCCTGGCGGGTTCTGGAGTTTCCCGCCCACCAGCGCGAGGCCTTGGCCTGCCTGTTCGAGCAGGAAAAACTGCGCCGCGACCCGCTGGCCCCGGCCGACGATATCCGACGTGCGCGCGAGCATGCAACGCGCGCTCCGGCGCTGATCGCCTTCATCATCTCGCCCCGGCCGCGCTCGCGCGTGCCGGTACGTGAGCAATGGCTGGCCGCGGGTGCGGCCCTGGGCAACTTCCTCAATGCCGCCCACCATTTGGGCTTTGGTGCCATCGTGCTCAGTGGCGAGCGCTGTTTTGACCCGGCCCTGCATTCAGCGCTGGGTTTGCGCGAGGGCGAGCACCTGGCTGGCTTCATCAGCCTGGGCACCATCACCAGCCAGCCATCCCCGCGCGCAACGGTGTCGCCCTCTTGCATGCGCACGGCATGGCAGGCGGAGCAGGCAGCAGCGGTCACGGCACATGCCCTTCTCCAGCCAGACGGCAACCACGACAGCCACGGCAGCGATCTTTGAAGCCGCAGCCGGCGCTTGCAGGGTGGCGCACAAGTGGCGATCAGGTGGCGCGCAGGTGGCGCGCAGGTGGCGCACTGACCGCGCGGGGCGGTTAGAGTTGCGGGGCTGCTGCGCCCTCTTGCGCCCTCTTTTCCATCACGGAACAAGCTTTCATGATCATCCGGCCCCGCCCCCACTGGCTGCGCATGCTCTTCGTGCTGCGCGGCTCGGTGCTGCCCGACATCCTGCCCCAGCTGATGGCTGCCACCCTGTTCGCCGTGCTGGTCACGGCCCTGCACGGCCAGCTGTTCGCCTGGAAGGTGCCGCTGAACTTCGTGCCGTTTTCGCTGATCGGGCTGACGCTGGCCATCTTCCTGGGCTTTCGCAACAGCACCAGCTATGCGCGCTATTGGGAGGCGCGCACGCTGTGGGGCACCCTGCTCAACGAGACGCGCTCCCTGGTGCGCCAGGCCCGGACCTTGACGGACGTGCCGCAGCACGCCCCGGCCCTGGCCATGGTTCTGGCGGCCTTTGTGCATGCGCTGCGCCACCAGTTGCGCGGCACCGATGCCGCGGCCGACATGCGCCGCCTGCTGCCCGCCGCCGACTGCGAACGCCTGGCCACGGCGCGCTTCAAGCCTGCCGTGCTGCTGCTCATGGCCGGCGAATGGCTGCAGGCGCGCCGCCAAGACGGCAGCCTGCAGCCCGTGCTGGTGCCCGCCATGGAGGCGCCCCTGTGCAAGCTGGGCGAGGCGCTGGGCGGCTGCGAACGCATTGCGGGCACGCCGATTCCCTTCACCTACGCGGTGATCATCCATCGCACCATCTACCTGTACTGCCTGCTGCTGCCCTTCGGCCTGGTGGATTCCATCGGCTTCATGACGCCGGTGATCGTGGCCTTCATCGCCTACACCTTCTTCGCGCTGGAGGCCCTGGGCGCCGAGCTGGAGGAGCCCTTCGGCACGGCGCCCAACGATCTGGCGCTGGACGCCATGTCGCAGATGATCGAGGCCACGCTGCGCGAGCTGACCGGCGAGGTGCTGCCGCCTGCGCCGCAGCACAAGGATGTGCTGTTTCTGACCTGACCCTGCCTGCCGGCCCGGACAGCGCCAGCGGCACAATCTGCCACCCGCATCACAGAAAAAGGACAAGCGCCATGACGGAGACAAGCAAGGTCAAGGGACCGGCCTCGTATTTCCCTTCCATCGAGAAGACCTACGGCAAGCCGATTGCGCACTGGATGGACCTGCTGCACCAGCAGGACACCCGCAAGCACATGGAACTGGTGGGCTGGCTCAAGGCCCAGCACCAGATGGGGCACGGCCATGCGAATGCGCTGGTGGCCGTGTTCCTGGCGCAGGCCTGACCTGCACCCAGCAACCCTCAGCCGATGGCCGTGCCCAAAGCCTGGCGCACGGCGGCACCCGCTTCGTCAAACAGGCGGCGTGATGCCGGCGCCATCCCCAGCATGTGCATGCAGGCGTGCACCATGCCGGGCAGGCGCACGGCCTGCACCGCCACACCGGCCTGCGCCAGCCGCTGCGCATAGGCTTCGGCCTCGTCGCGCAGCGGGTCGTATTCGCAGCTGATCACCGTGGCTTGGGGCAGGCCTGCCAGGTGTTCGGCGCGCAGCGGAGAGACAAGTTCGTGCCGCCCCGGTGCCGCATCGCCCAGGTACGCTCCATAGCAGTACTCCATGGCCGCACGCGTGAGGTAGTGGCCCTCCCCGAACTGCTGGAACGACGGCGAATCCATGGCCGCGTCCAGTGCCGGGTACAGCAGCAGCTGGTGGGCGATGGCCGGTGCGTCCGCCGCTCCCCAGCCTTGCTTTTCCTGCGCCAGCAGGCAGGCAGCGGCCGCGAGGTTGCCACCCGCGCTGTCTCCGGCCACGCCGATGCGCCTGCTGTCCAGCCCTAGCGCATCGGCCTGCTCAAAGGTCCAGGCAATGGCATCGCAGAAGTCATGCAGCGGCCCGGGAAAGCGGTGCTCGGGCGCCAGCCGGTAGTCCACCGAGACCACGACGGCGCCCGTTGCCGCGGCCAGTGCGCGGCAGGGGTTGTCGTAGACCTCCAGCGAACCCAGGCACCAGCCGCCGCCGTGGGCGAAGACCAGGGCGGGCTGGGGCGTGGGTGTGTCCGAGGCCAGCGGCCGGTAGATGCGCACGCGCAGCGGCGCACCGTCGCGCGCGGGCAGCGTGAAGTCTTCGGTGCGGGCCATGGCCTCGGCCGGGCCGTGCAGGGCGCGCAGCCCGGCGTCGGTGGCCTCGCGCAGCGCTGCCAGCGTGGGCGGCGTGGGCGGGGCCACGGCCTGGGTTGCCTGCGCCAGCTCGGCGAGATAGCGCGCAATGTCAGCGTCCAGGCCCATGCTCACAGCGTCCTTTGCAGGAAGGGCAGCAGCTCGGCGATGAAGGGCTCGGCGGCTTCCTCCATGATGAAGTGGCCGCAGCCCGGCACGATCACGCCCGACAGGTCATCGGCATGGCCGCGCAGCGTGGCCAGCGGCGCATCGGCCGTGGCGTGCTCGGCGCCAATGGCCAGCACGGGCATGGCCAGCGGGCGCAGCGCTCGCTCGCGGTTCTGGCGGATGGTTTCGGGAATGGCGCGGTAGTAGGCAAAGCCGCCGCGCAGGCCACCGGGCGCCGCATAGGCATCGACATAGACGTCGACGGCCACGCGGTCGCGCCGCAGCGACCAGCGGTTGAACATGAACTCCAGGTAGGCACGCTCGCGCCCCGCGATCAGGGTCTCGGGCAGGTCGGCCAGCTGGTTGAACATGAAGTGCCACAGGAAGATGTTCTGCTCTGGCGGCGCAAAGATGCTGGGCTCGGGCGCCAGGCCAGGGATCACGGCCTCGGTCAGCGCCAGGGACTGCACGGCCTGCGGCTGGTCGCTGGCCAGCGCATAGGCCACCCACATGCCCACGTCGTGGCCGGCGACCTGGTAGCGCTCATGGCCCAGCGCCAGCATGGTGCGGTGCAGGGTCAGCGCAATGGAGCCCGTGTCGTAGCCGGTGTCGGGCCGGTCCGAAAAGCCCGTGCCCGGCGGATCGACGGCAATGGCCTGGAAGCCCTGCGCCGCCAGCGCCTGCATGACGTGGCGCCAGGCATACCAGGTCTGGGGCCAGCCCGGGATCAGCAGCACGGGCGCGCCCTGCCCGGCCGTGATGCAGTGGATGCGGCGGCCGTCGATGCGCACGTAGTCGTGCGAGAACTCGCAGGCCTGGTCTTCCTGCTTGCGCAGGGCGTTCGATGTGAAAGCGTTCATTGTTTGCTTCTTTTTGAGGTTCTTTGGCTGCGGGCGTGCTCAGGCGATGCCGAGCATGGCGTTGATCTGGCGCTGGTCCACGGGGGCGCCGGCGAAGTCGTCAAAGATCTTGTCGGTCACGCGGATGATGTGGCGGTTGATGAAGTCCACGCCCTCGCGCGCACCGTCTTCCTGGTCCTTGAGGCAGCACTCCCATTCCAGCGAGGCCCAGCCCTGGTAGTCGTACTGGGCGAACTTGGAGAAGATGGCCTTGAAGTCCACCTGCCCGTCGCCCAGCGAACGGAAGCGCCCTGCCCGCTCCAGCCACGAGGAATAGCCGCCGTAGATGCCCTGGCGCCCGCTGGGCAGGAACTCCGCATCCTTCACATGGAACATGCGGATGTGCTCGCGGTAGATGTCGATGTAGTCGAGGTAGTTGAGCTGCTGCAGCACGAAATGGCTGGGATCGAACAGGATCTTGCAGCGCGTGTGCTGGCCCACCAGCTCATGGAAGCGCTCGAAGCTGGTGCCGTCGTGCAGGTCTTCGCTGGGGTGGATTTCGTAGCACAGGTTCACGCCCTGCTCATCGCAGGCGTCGAGGATGGGGCGCCAGCGGCGCGCCAGCTCCTCGAAGGCGGTTTCGATCAGGCCGGCCGGGCGCTGCGGGAACGGGAACAGATAGGGCCAGGCGAACGAGCCCGAGAACGTGCCCATGTCGCTCAGCCCCATGCGGCGCGATGCACTGGCCGACAGCTTGAGCTGCTCCAGCGCCCAGGCCGTGCGTGCGGCCGGATTGCCGCGCAGCGCCTCGGGCGCAAAGCTGTCGCACATGGCGTCGTAGGCCGGGTGCACGGCCACGAGCTGGCCAAAGATGTGCGTGGTCAGCTCGCTGGCCACCAGGCCGTGCGAGGCCAGCATGCCGTTGACATCGTCGCAATAGGTCTGGCTGCTGGCGGCCGTGGCCACGTCGAACAGGCGCTGGTCCCAGGCGGGAATCTGCAGGCCCTTGAAGCCCACGCCGGCTGCCCAGCGTGCGATGTCTTCCAGGGAATTGAACGGTGCCTTGTTGTCGGCGAACTGCGCCAAATGAAGGCTTGGGCCCTTGATGGTCTGCATGTGATTTCCTTGCGTTGAGCTATTGTTTGTTGATCGACAAAGAATAGTATCACGCCAATGCGGCTGCTTTTGCGAAGCCGATGCAAGACAGCATCACGGCGCCGCTAAGATGCCGCCCTGACTGTTGAGAAGGATGAGGAAGATGGCCGGAAGACCCAGGGAATTTGACCGAGACCAGGCGCTGGAGCGCGCCATGCTGGCGTTCTGGCGGCGCGGCTACGAGGGCACGTCCATGGCCGACCTGGTGCAGGCGCTGGGCATTGCGTCAGCGCGCATCTATGCGGCCTTCGGCAGCAAGCAGGACCTGTTCCGCGAGGCCGTGCAGCGCTACGAGGCCGGTGATGGCGGCTTTGCCGACCGCGCCATGGCCCAGGAGCCGCGCGTGCGCGACGCCCTGGCGCGCGTGCTGCGCGATGCCGTGGCCACCTATACGGACGATGCCCATCCGCTGGGCTGCATGGTGGTCACCGCCGCCACCAATTGCGCCGAGGAAAACGAGGCAGTCGCCGCCTGGCTGGCCGAACACCGCCGCCAGCGCACGCAGTCCCTGATCGACCGCCTTCAGCGCGCGCTGGATGAGGGCGAGTTGCGCGCCGGCACCGACGTGCAGGCGCTGGGCGATTTCTATGCCACGCAACTGCACGGCATCTCCGTGCAGGCCCGCGATGGCGTGCCGCGCCAGCGGCTGCTGGCTGCAGTGCAAACCGCCTTGCTGCTGCTGGACACGGCGCTGGAGCCGGCGCTGCAGCCCGCTGCCAAGGCGGGCTGAGCCGTCAGGCGCCGAGCTTTTGCAGTTTTTGCAGCTCGGCGCGCAACTGGATCACGCTGGGCGTGACGATGGGGATGAAGGCCGATTCACGCCAGCGGCGGGCAAAGCCATCGTCCGCGTCCAGGCTGTAGGCACGGCCGCCGGCCGTCTGCAGCTCCAGCTGCATGGCCTGCTGCACGCAGTCGTGCAGGGCCAGGCGCAGCGCGAAAAGCCGCTCGGGCGCCTCCACGAAATCGCCGGCCTCGACACCGGCCTTGAGTGCCGCCACCGCCTGCTCCAGATGGCTGCGGGTATCGTCCAGCGGCTGCTGCAGCACATGCCCGCCCTGCCCCATGCGCGAGGCGGCCTGCGCACAGGCCGCGCGCGCCAGGCCGATGGACAGGCCGCATTGCATGCCCAGGAAGGCCGGCCGCACACGCGGCAGGAATCCGCCGGCGCGCTCGGCCAGCAAATCGCCTTCGGTGATGGCCACGTCCTTGAGTTGCAAGGCGGCGGTGTTGGTGCCGCGCAGGGCAATCAACTCCAGATCCGGCGAGCGCTCCAGGCCCGGACGATCGGACGGCAGGGCCACGATCATGGGCGGCGCGCCGTCGTCACGCGCCACGGCAATGGCGGCCAGAAAGCGGGGGCCGCGCAGGTTGGTGCACCAGGGCACGCTGCCGTTGAGCAGCCAGCCGCCGCCTTCCCGGGCCGTGGCGCGGATATTGAGTGCCTCCAGCCCGCTGAGGAATTTCATGATGTTGGACAGCCCCGAGGCACCGGCCGCCTCGCCCGCCAGCAGCGCAGGCAGCCAGCGCTCGCGCAGGGCCGCATTGCCGGTGTTCGCCAGCATCTCGATCAGCACACGCTGGCCCCAGAAGGCAAAGGCGGCGGACATGGAGTGCGTGGCCACCTGGGCAATCGCCTCGATGGCATCGCCGGCGCTGCCGCCCTGCCCGCCCAAGGCATCGGCCAAGCCGTGGCCCAGCAGCCCGGCTTCGGCCAGATAGGGCACGACGGCGGCCGTGGCCTCGCCGTTGCCGGCATCCAGCGCCTGGGCACGTGCATCCAGCCATTGGCGGTCGGCGCCGGTCAGCAGGGGGAAATCGGGTATGTGGCTTGTCATCTTGCGGGTCACCATAAAAAAAGGGACCGCTGTGGGCACAGCGGTCCCTTGCCATCCTAGCGCAGCGCACAGGCTGCGCAGATGACGCAGCGCAGGCTCAGTGCGCCGCCACCTTGCCGGGGCGTGTTTCCTCGCGCAGGGCCTTGACCTTGTCGCTCAGGCCAGCCCAGGGCTGCAGGCCGTACTGGCTGCGCATGGTGTTGAGCAGCGTGGCGATCTGATCGTCGCTGAGGTTGTGGCGGAAGGCGGGCATGGTGCCCAGCTGCGGGCGCGCCGGTTGCGTGATGCCGTTGAGCACCACATGGATGGCGTTGGTCGGCGAGTCGCTGTACAGGTTGGTGTTCAGCGACAGCTGGGGACGCACGCCGAAGCTGCTGCCGGCCAGCACGCCGCTGGGATCGGCACGGTGGCAGGCCATGCAGGCGCCCTGGTACAGGCGGTAGCCCTGGGCGTCGACCGGCAGCTTGGCAACCTCTGTCTTTTCCTTCACCAGGGCCTGGGCGTCCCCTGCGCCAGCGGCGTCTGCCACGGGCTTGCGGTACGACATCAGGTAGGTGGCCATGGCGTTGATGTCCTCGGCCGACTGGTGGGACAGGCCTTCGATCACGGGCGCCATGGGGCCGGAGGCCACGCCGTGGCGCTCCGAGAAACCGGTCTGCATGTAGCGGACCAGGTCCTCGCGCGTCCAGGGCAGCGGAGCCACGGCCTTGTCGTTGAGAGCGGGCGCATCCCAGCCGTCGATGAAGGCGCCGGCCAGGTGGTCGGCACCCTTTTTCTCGGCGCCGAACTGGTTGCGCGGCGAGTGGCAGGCCGCGCAGTGGCCCAGGCCTTCGACCAGGTAGGCGCCGCGAATCCACTCGCCCGACTGGTTGGCGGGCGCGGGCTGCTCGCCCGGCTCCAGGTACAGCGCATTCCACAGGGCCAGCCCGCGGCGCACGTTGAACGGGAAGTTCAGCGCGGTCTTGGGTGCCTCGTTGGAGACAGCCGGCTCGGTCATCAGGAAGGCGTACAGCGCCTTCATGTCCTCATCGGTCACGCGGGTGAACGCGGTGTACGGGAAGGCGGGGTACAGGTAGTTGCCCTCGCGGTCCACACCATGGCGCATGGCGCGCTCGAAGGCCTCGTACGACCAGCGGCCGATGCCGGTTTCGGCATCGGGCGTGATGTTGGTCGAGTAGATGGTGCCGAAGGGGCTGGGCATGGCCAGGCCGCCTGCGTTGCGCTGGCCGCCCGGGGCAGTGTGGCAGACCGCGCAGTCGCCCATGTGGGCCAGGCGGCGCCCCTGGTCGATCTGCTGCTGGCTGAATTCCTGCACCGGGATCTGCTGCAGGGGCGCGATTTCGCTGCGGCCCGTGGCCAGCCAGAAGGCGGCGCCGGCCACGGCGGCCAGGCCGACCACGCCGAGGGTGATTTTCTTGAGTGTGTGCATGTTCCGGTCCTCCGCTCTCAGTTCTGTGCCTTGTCGGCCGGGGCTGCATCGGCAGCCTTTGCCTTGAGTGCGGCCAGCACGCGTGCCGGGGTGAACGGCACTTCGCGCAGGCGCACGCCGGTGGCGTCGAACACGGCGTTGGAGACAGCGGCGGCGCTGGGCACGGAGGCAGATTCGCCCGCGCCCATGGGGTCTTCGCCGGGGCGCTCGACCAGTTGCACGTCGATCTCGGGCAGTTCGTCAAAGCGCAGGATGGGGTAGCCACCCCAGTCCAGCGAGGTCACGCCCTTGCTGTCGAAGGTCACGTACTCCTTGAGCACGCGGCTGGTGGACTGGATGATGTTGCCGTGCACCTGGTGGCGCACGCCGGCCGGGTTGACCATCTCGCCGCAGTCATGGGCCACGAAGACCTTGTCCACCTTGATCACGCCGGTCTCGCGGTCCACGGTTACGTCGCAGATCCAGGTGGCCCAGGCCGCGCCGTAGCCAGGGAACTTGCTGTGGTAGTAGCGGGCATAGGCAAAGCCGCGGCCCTTGACCAGGCGCTGGTCGGCCGGCGCGGGGTTGCGGTGGGCCGGGCCATCCTGCCAGCCGGCCTGCTTGTGCGCAGCGTGCGTCAGCGCCACGGCGCGCGGGTCCTTCAGGTAGCGCAGGCGGTAGGCCAGCGGGTCTTCACCGGCCAGGTAGGCGCATTCGTCAATCCAGCATTCATGGGCAAAGACGTTGGGCAGGGCCGAGACGCCGCGCATCCACGAAGCGCGCACGATGGGCGCCGCATCCTGCGAGACCACGCGCATCTTGGGGTACTCGTACTGCGGGATGGCCGTACGGTCGCCCATCTGCAGCACCTTGGGCTTGTTGGGCACCTTGCCCGTCAGGATCAGGGCCAGGGCCGCCGCATCGTTGGACGGGTAGCAGGTCTTGAGTTCGTAGCCCAGCACGGCATGGTTCTCGTCCAGGCCGCCGCGCACGCGGATCAATTGGCCCGTGCCCTTGGGCTCCCAGGCGGCTTCCTGCTCGCGCATCAGCTGCACGCGCACCGGGCGGCCCACGGCCTGCGACAGCAGCACGGCGTCGGATGCCACGTCGTCCGCGCAATTGCGGCCATAGCAGCCCGAGGCTTCCAGGCGCGTCACATTGATCTGGTCGGCCGCCATGCCGGTCAGCGTGGCGATGTCCTTGCGCACGTCGTGCGGGTTCTGCGATCCGGTCCAGACCTGGATCTGGCTGGCGGACACCTCCGCCACGGCACAGGACGGGCCGATGGAGGCATGCAGGTGGTAGGGCCAGACGTAGTCGGCCTCGATCACCTTCTTGGCGCCCGAGAAGGCCTCGTCAATGCCCGCGTCCTCGCGCAGCATGCGGTCGGTCTTCTCGTGCTTGACCAGGGTGTCGTGCATGGCGTTCAGCGACAGGTCGGGCACGCCGGCCCAGTCCTTCCACTTCACCTCCAGCTGGCGCATGGCGGCAATGGCCTGCTCTTCGCGCTCGGCCACGATGCCCACGAAATCGCCCTGCACCACCACCTTGACGATGCCCGGCAGATGGGCGACCGACTGTTCGTTCACCGAAATCAGGCTGCTGCCCAGAGGCGCCGACGCATCAGCACCGCCATAGGGCGGGCGCACCACGCGGCCGTGCAGCATGCCGGGCACGCGCACATCGTGCACATAGGCCAGCGCGCCCAGCACCTTGGCCGGAATGTCCACGCGCTGCACGGACTTGCCGATGTAGTTGAAACCGCCGGTGCGCAGCGGCACTTCCTTGTCCAGCGCAATGTTCAGGTCCTGGCCCTGGGCCAGTTCGCCGTAGCCGATGCGTCGCCCGCCCTTGGCCACCACCGCGCCCTTGGACGTGGTCAGTGCGGACACGGGCTGCTGCAGCTTCTCGGCAGCCAGGCCCAGCAGCAGCTGGCGCACCTGCGCGGCGGCCTTGCGCATGGGGATGGCATCCACCTGGATGGTGTTGCTGGCAATGGTCGGGCCCTGGTTGGGCGTGCGGCCCGTGTGGCCCAGCACCATGGTGATGCGTTCGAACTCCACATCGAGCTCATCGGCCACCAGCTGCGCCAGCGAGGTACGGATGCCCGTGCCCAGGTCCACGTGGCCGTGGTAGGCCGTGACGCTGCCGTCCGCGCCAATGGCGATGAAGCTGCTCACCCGGTCGATCGGGGGAATGGGGAAGGCGCCGGCCACGGCGGGCGCCGTACCCGTGCTTTCAGCCACCAGGCCAGCGGCCGCCACCGAGCTGACCATGACCATGCCGCCCAGCTTGAGCAGGTTGCGGCGCGTCAGTTGAAGGGGGTTGGATGCACTCATGCTGCACCTCCCTGGGCGATCAGCACGCGGGCGCGGGCGGCGGCCCGCATGATTTCCACATGCGTGCCGCAGCGGCACAGGTGGCCGGACAGGGCCTGGGTGACTTCCTCGTCGGTGGCCGTGGGCTTGTGGTCGAACAAGGCCACCAGGGCCATGACCATGCCGTTGGTGCAGTAGCCGCACTGGGCGGCCTGCTCGTCAATGAAAGCCTGCTGCACAGGGTGCAGTCGGTAGACGGCCTTGCCCTGTGCATCGGCTGCCGGCTTGCCGGCAGGCATCCCCGGCACGGCGGCCGGATGGGCTGCTTCCCAGTCACGCGCCACGCGGGCGTGCTCGGCCTGGGTCGCATCCTGGGACAGGCCTTCCAGCGTCGTGACCTTCATGCCCTGGACCGCGCTCACGGGAACGGAGCAGGAGCGGGCCACCTTGCCGTCGATCAGCACGGCGCAGGCGCCGCATTCGCCCAGGCCGCAGCCGAACTTGGGGCCGTTGAGCTGCATGTCGTTGCGCAGCACATAAAGCAGCGGCGTCTCCGGGCTGACGCCCTGGATCTCGACCTCTTGTTGGTTGAGAGTGAATTTCATCGTATGCAAACCTTGTGGTTGACAACAGGTGCAAACCATAGGTGCGCACTGAAAAATCAGGCGACGGGCTCGCCGCGGCCAAGCCCGAAAAAGAAAGCCCACCGCCAGCGGGGTGGGCTGTTTTCACGTGGTTTTTAGAGGCAACTCTGATAGATGACTGCCTGTTGTATGCAAACGATTCTATGCCTCGGACTTGCCCATCACTGCCAGCTGGCGTCCGTCCAAGGACCTGCACAGACCCGCAAACTCCGTGGCTTTTTGCTCACAAAACTCACCATACAGATCGGAAATATCCACAAAAACATAGCGATACCAGCCGATCCGGAAACCTGCACCAAGACCCGAAAGATGTGCACCACCACAGTGCACAAAGGGCAGAAATCCTTGCATCACAGCCCCGGCCCAGTCTTGCAGCCATGCACGGCTGGGCATAAAGACAGCAAGCCCCCTGGCAGCCGGCGCATCGGCACGGCCATCACTTCAACCAAGCAAAACACTCGGCTTTTATCTGCATCAAATTCCAGTGAGAACGCTTGAAATTCCCGAGCACGCCATGCACAGCGCCCGCAAAACACGCGCCCGACTGCAGCATCAATGAACACAAGGCGCGGACCAGCGGCCCAGCCGTCAACGGGTGCCCGGCGTGATCTGGATGGTGCCCAGGCCCGAGCCCACGGCCTCACGCCGACGAGGTGCCAGCCAGTGCACCCAAAGGCCCTTGAGCCAGCCCAGCGCAAAGGCGCCTGCCAAGGCCAACATGCCCCACTGCCCGGCCAACAGGGCCACATATATCCAGTAAGGCATGCATCCCAGGCCGAGAAGGCAGGCCCACCGCCGCAGGGCAACGGAACGGGACTGCGACAGCCAGACGGCAAGGACTGCGGGGAGTGCGAAGGCGATCTGATCGATGCTCATGACCGCATCATACTGTATGAATAAACAGTTTTGCAGGCAAGACCACGTCTCTTTTGCGAAGGGTGTCACGGGACCACCAACACCCTCATCTTTCGCTTGCAGTCCGCTCGCCACCCTCCCCCCAAGCACACGCAAAAAGCCGTTGGAAAGCAGCGTACAGACTGGACTTCAAGAATTTCCAATGTGCGGTGCAGTTTGATCACGGCATCGCCTTTCACATCCCCTTCAATAAGCCAAACTCCTTCGCAGCCGATCACTCACCTCTGTGAACTACGGCGCTTCAAACCTGAAAGCGAGCGCATACAGGATTTTGAAGGGCTCCGGAACATACAGCGCCCCATAACTGCCGGCTCTTTACATGGCCTTTACCTGGCGTGGACCGATCATTTTGAACACGGTCAGGACAGCCAATGGCAGTCATAGGAGAAAATGATCGAAAGCATGCAAACTTGTTCTTAAAAAACCGTTAATATTTGCGCTTCAATCCATGAAAGGCAAACTACCGTGAACACCACATACAAAGAACTTCTGGCACAGCGCGAGGCACTCGAGGCCCAGATCCAGGCAGCACGCAAACAAGAAGTCAGTGATGTGATCGCCAAGATTCGCGGCCTGGTTCAGGATTACGGCCTGACTGCCGACGACATCTTCACGGCACGCCGCGCCCCCTCTACCGTGGCCCCCAAGTTCCGCAATCCCGAAACCGGTGACACCTGGACCGGCCGTGGCAAGCCCCCCGCCTGGATCAAGGACAAGGATCGCGCCCAGTTCGCCATCTGAAGCCTGGATAAACGCCTCCATGAAAACAGCCTGCAGTTCTCTGCAGGCTTTTTTCATTCTGGCGGCACTTGCTGCCACACCTGAATGCCCGGGCTTGGGCTTCCAAGGCCAGACGCCACGCAGGTGAAACAAGGATGCTCTATGGACATGTCCTTAAACATGCACCATGGATGGATGCCGTGGTCCAATCTTCCAGCCGGATCTGAAGCCTCCAGCGAGTGACTGACTGCAGATGCCGGCTCCAGATACTCGGTCACCCATGAAAAAACAGACATCCACCTTGGACAGTGCACCCACACCATACCGTTCTGAAAAGATCTCGACTGCCGCCGAATCGATAACCGCCACAGAAGAGCCCCCCTCCTCCGCTTTGTCATTTTCAGGCGAGCAGGTTTTGTTCATCTCGTCATCCGATGAACTGCACGCCCATCTGCTCCCGCACCTCAAAAGTTGGGGCCTGGCGACCACGGCCTGCCACCATCCCACGGCCATTCGCCAGGATCGCCTCCAGAAGTTCCAGGTTGTTGTGCTTTGCGGACCGAAAACGTCCTGGAATCCCAAGGATGAAAACCGCCTGGTGGCAGGAGCTGCAAGCATCATCGAATGCGAGGCTGATCACCCCCTGCAACCCAAGGTGATCAACGCCCGCATCATCGAAGTCTCCTGGCGTTCGCTGCAGGGCCTCTTTGATGCACTGCAACTGGCCGTTCAGCCCCGGCCTGCCAACAGCGGCCGCATTTCTTCAACCGATGACGTCGCCCATTTTCAACAGATCCCGGCCCCCATCAGAACGGCCTTTCTGGAGTCTGCACGCTCGTCGCTGGCGATCATCAAATCCAGCAAGAATCGCAAGGATGTGCAAAGAGAGCTGCACAATCTTTCCGGTTCACTGCGATTCTTTGACCTGACTGAGCTTTCAATACGCTGCGCCGGGCTGGAAAACGGCATCAACCATGATGGACTGATGCACCATGCGCATTCGCTTCTGGCGCTGGCATCGCAGCTTGACCAGCTCCTGGAAGAAATCCGGATCTCGAACGACAGATAAAAAACCGGCCGTCATTGAGATCTCGATGAGGTCACCCATCCGCACTCAAGGGCATACTTCATCAGATCAATGTCCCGTTCAATTCCAAGCTTGTGCATGGCCTTGACTTTCTGGGTACTGATGGTTTTCTTGCTTCTGTTCAGCTTGGCCGCGATCTCGTCGATACGCAAACCGGCCGCATAAAGCCTTACCACCTCCGATTCCTTGGGACTGAGCACCCCCGGTGATTTTCCTTCGCCGCCCATGACACCCGCATTCATTTTTTCCAGTCGCTCGGAAATGGCGGGAGAGAAGTATGTCCCTCCTGTATAGGCGGCATGAATGGCTGGAACCAGATGCAGCACCGGGTCCGCCTTGCTAACGATGCTGATGTTCGATACCTTGCCCAGCGCCTGGAGAATGGCCGAATTGTCCAGCATGGTCAGAACCACCAAACCCAGGTTCGGAAATCTTCTGGATATGTAGCCAAACAGATTCAAGCCATCTCCGTATTGACCTGTAGGCATGGAGTAATCCGACACAAGCACGTCAAAGCCACCCTCATCCAATTTTTTTACCAGATCGGTTGAATTTGAAACACTGGCTTTCAACAGGATTTCCAGCTCGGAAGACAGCTCATGCCGGATGCCTGAGATGATTCCAGGATGATCATCGGCCAGCAGTACGGATATATTCAAATCTTTTCTATGATTCGTATTGGAAAACATGATTTGGCACCATCAACGGAATAAACACAATCGTTCAGTGCAGCATCATTGCACTACGGCTCATCAGATATCTCTCAGGTTCTCCAGCAGGCCAGCCAGGGCATCATCCACTGCACGGAAGTGCCGCATATTGACAAGTGATGACAATCGGTCCATATCTTCCACTCTATCCTTCAGCCCAGCCACCGCAAATGACCCTTTCATGGCATGAATTTCACGGTGCACAGCCATCAGATCACCTTGCAGCAAATGCTTTCTCAACGCAGCCAATGAGCTTTCGGTTGCTGAAATCAATACATCACGATAAGGCAATCTGCTGCCCTGAACTTCCGCAGCTTCAACGGCACCCTTGCCGGACTTTCCTATATTTTTCCCAATGAATTCCTTGATGTTTTTCAAGGAGGCCGGCTTGACAAGAATATCTGCGATGCCAAATTTTGCACATTTGAATTTTTCCTGCTTGCCTGCATGTGCCGTTATTGCTCCCACAGGAATTCCCGGATAATTCTGCCTGATGCGCTGAGCAAGTACATAACCGCTCATGCCAGGCATTTGCAGGTCCGTAAGAACCAGGTCATAGATATTCTGCGACATCATTCGCAATGCGGATTCCCCGCCTTCTGCAGATTCTGCCTCGAAGCCGAGGATTTTCAGCTGATCCAGAAGCAGCAGTCTGTTGACCGGGTGATCATCGACTATGAGAACCCTCGCGCAACCACCCGCGCTTTCATCGTCTGCAAGCATGGCATCGTCATCGTCCTGCCCCACCGAAGCAGGAACAGGCCGGGCGTGGTATGCAGGCACGGTCAATTCAAATATGCTGCCCTTTCCTGGCACGCTGAAGAACCGGATTTCCCCGCCCATGAGATGCGCCATACGCTGACACAGCGTCAGGCCCAGCCCCGTACCACCAAATTCCGCTGCTATATCCGAGCCGGCCTGCTTGAATGCGTCAAAGATGAAAGCGTGCTGTGAAGGGTGAATGCCTATCCCGGTATCCGACACTTTGATCTTCAGCTCACCTGCCCTGTCTGATGCAAACACGTCAATCTTGCCTGCCTTGGTGAATTTCAAGGAATTACTGAGAAGATTGTTCAGGATTTGTTTTATTCTCTCGCCATCCCCTATATATCCATCCTTCAGCGAGTCATCAAGAATCAAGGAAAATTCTATTCCCGACTCAGCAGCCAGCGGTTTGTAAATGGCGGCCACTTGCCGGATCACGGACTTGAGATCAAAGCTGGTCAATTCCACACTCATCTGACCAGACTCGATCTTCGAGAAGTCGAGGACATCATTCAGCAGGGTCAAAAGAGAATGGGATGAAGATGATATGGTGGCGAGCCTGGTTTGCTGCTCTTCTGACATGGAGCTTCTTCCCAGTATTTCCAGATTGCCCAATATTGCATTCAGTGGCGTACGTATCTCGTGGCTCATGGCGGCTAGAAAAGAAGATTTCTCCTGGTTTGCTTCTTCTGCCGCCTTTCTGGCATCTTCCAGATTTCTTTGCACTTGCTTGTGCGCCGTGATATCGGCAAATCCACACAGCAGGACACGCCGCCCCTGATATCTGGCCTTCACCATGATCACTGAAAGCTCTGCAATTGTTCCATTGTAAGAGACCACGATTTCGCTGACCACCGGAGAATATTCAGGCTTTTTTCCATCCAGATATTTCTCACCGTAGAATCTGAGAAAATATTCAATCAACCGCTCACCAGTGGACTCATCATCCAACACCAGGCTTTCTTTGTACTTGTACATCATGCTGTTTTCCAGCAGCATCTTCTTTTCCTTGAAGTCAAGAAGACCAAGTCCATAAGGAGCCATGGCAATGATGGTTCGACTCAGATGCTCCGAGTCGAATACATCCTTGGCCTTTCCATATACCGGAATAAATACCCTGCCATAGAAATATATCAAAAAACACCATATAAGAATGATGAATATCAATGAAAGCAGCAAATATACAAGAGACTTCCCATTCAAAAAAACGGCATCTCTCCAGGAGAAAACCTGGAGAAATACCATGTTTGTATTCGATATCCTCGAATAATAATAAAAGCATCCATTCCTATAGACGGCGCCATACTTTCCAAGAATATATCGACTCATCAGACCGCCGCTGAGCTTCGACGCTTCTATATCAAGAAAATCACCTATTGCATCGCCGGTTTTTTCTCCACCCAGCGCAATGTTTCCTTGCGAATCAATAATAAAAAAAGAGTGCTTGTCTTCGCCCTGTTGCATCAGGCTCTCAATATATTGAGTAGGCATGTCACTCACTACCGTGAGAAATGGCTTGCCTTCGTGGAAAGCCGAGACAACAATCTGAAATGACATCTCCCCAGTCAGAATGCTTTTACCGGGAGGCAACCATATGGGATGGCGCAGCTTGGCCGACGCAATGGTGGGACGGCTGTCTTCAGGCAAGGTCGAAATCTGGTCCCTGAGTTTCAAGAGCATGTTTTCTCGCTCATGCTCGTTTAATTTCTGTGGAACAAGGACGCCTATGAACGATTTGTCCGGACTGAAGACATAGGCAGATATTGCTCTCCCATTTTGAAGAAAGCTGGAGTTGGCCAAATATGCCAGCTCTACCAAAATATCTCTGTAAGGCTTGTGTACATTCTTGTCAATCTTGTCCTCAAGCAATACCACAGGGCTTACACCTGCTATTACAGCATCTGCCCCGCCAAAGACACCAGAATGAGATATATGCGGCTGCCCCCAAAGCAACTCTGATGCAATTATCCCACGCATCATGATGACTTGCTTTGTTTCCACCTCCACCAGCACTCTGGTTCTCTTGCTCTGAAATACCGCTTTTCTTTCTTCTATGAAGTCGTTGAACTCAAACAGGGTCGCAAGCATTGCCACAGCAATGACAAGAAGAGAGAAAACCAGGCCACCACCAAAAAGCAGTGTCTTGTTATATTTGGATAGAAGATGGAGCTCTTCCTTTTCTCCAGCCTCTTTTTTGTATATTTCCATCTGCGCATCAAGACACAACCGTTAATCAGGCTGTGAATCTCCTCATGTAATAAATGGAATCTTTGCAAGAAAGCTGCGGATGGCATGGAACTCGGTCGGATCGTCTGCGGCAATGACGATGCATTTCTGCACCTATTTTCTTACGTCAATCCAGCCCATCTCAATTCCATAGCGAATGAGATCAATGTCCTTGCGTATACCCAGCTTGTTCATGACAGCCACCTTGTGCGTGCTGACCGTCTTGATACTGCGATAGAGTTTTTTTGCTATCTCGGACACCGTCATGCCAGAGATGAAAAGAAGCAGAACCTCTTCTTCCCGTTTTGAGAGCTCTATCGATGTACGCACCGCGCCCAGCCATTCTCCTCCCAGCAGCTTGCTTGCACTGGGAGATATGAATTGACCATCCGTGTATGCAGCGTAGATGGCGGGCAGCAGACTTCCCAAAGAATCCGTTTTATGGACAATTCTGTAGATTCCTTGGTTGGTAAGAGATTTGATGATTCCAATATTCTCTATCATTGTGAGCATGACGATCTTGACACTTGGAAATCTTTTACGAATGACATTCAGCATCACCAGACCATCACCGTAGGCTCCACCGGGCATGGAGTAATCAGTCACCAGCACATCACATTCGTTTTTCTTCAGAAAGCTTATGATTTCCGTGGAGTTTTTTGCTCGACCCACAATCTCTATTTCATGCTTGTCCTCCAAAACACTTTCTATGCCTGCCAGAACTGCCGGATGGTCATCGGCAATTAATATCCGCAAGACGAAATTTTTCATGACTCAAAAAATTTAGATAATTCGCACGAAGAACATTCCTATTCTAGGCAGCCGGCTACTAGGATTTAATTGGATTTGTCTGATTTTTCAATCCAAAAATCTAAGATTTGTCTGATTTGCAAGATTTAATGGCTAAAAATCGGGCATCAGTCCTAGGATCCACTCCTAGAATTCAACAGACAGTTGAATCAATGGTTGAATGGATTCGGGCCAGATGCCGTCGGAACCCGAAGTGCCCGATCTGCGGGAAGGCGCCAGACCTGTGCGCGATGGGATCACTGCGGCGCTTGGCGGGCAGCTGAAGAGATGGCGGAATCCCGGCACAATCGAGGGATGCGAATCCTCCACACCATGCTGCGCGTTGGCAACTTCCAGCGCTCCATCGATTTCTATACGCAGGTTCTTGGCATGCAGCTGCTGCGGACCTCCGAGAACCCGGAGTACAAATACTCCCTGGCCTTCCTGGGCTTCGAGGGCGGCAACCCGGCCCAGGCCGAGATCGAGCTGACCTACAACTGGGGCACCGAGTCCTATGACATGGGCTCGGCCTACGGTCACATCGCCATTGGCGTGCCGGACGCGTATGCCGCCTGCGAGAAGATCAAGGCGTCCGGCGGCAACGTGACGCGCGAGGCAGGCCCCGTCAAGGGCGGCACCACGGTGATTGCCTTTGTGACGGATCCGGACGGCTACAAGATCGAACTCATACAAGAGAATTCGCGAGCCCATGCCGGGACCCAGCCTGACGGCGACGCGAAGTTCGACCCGCTGCGCAATTCCTGATCCACGCAGCCATCAAAACAAAAGGCCCGGAGCGATTGACGCTCCGGGCCTTTTCTTTTTGGCCGTTTACAGCGGCAAGACTGAGGCTCAGTCCACCAGGATCACTTCCACGCGGCGGGCTTCGGCGTTGCTGCCGTCAGCCTGCAGCTGCTCGGGCTTCTTGAGTTCGACCTTTTCCTCAGCCACGCCCAGCGCGGACAGGGCGGCCTGGACTGCCAGGGCGCGCTTCTTGGCCAGTTCGGCGTTGAGTTCTGCGCTGCCCGTGGCGTCGTGGTAGCCCGAGATCACGGCGCGCTTGCCGCCCTTCACACCGGCGACCACGTCGGCCAGCGCTTCATTGGCGCCCACGGCCAGCTCGGCCTTGGCCGATGCGAAGTAGAACTTGACCACGCCGTTTTCGACAACGACGCGGGCCACATCTTCCTCCAAGACCACGGGCACCATTGCTGCCACAGGGGTAGCGCCGCCTGCTGTCTTCGCCGGGCCATGCGCAATGCCGCGCTGGTAGACGACGACGCCGACGACCGTGGAGACGACGAGCGCAATCAGCGCGAACAGGAAACCCAGGGCAAAACGTTGTTGGCTGTCGTCGTCGGAATGACTGAAGGACATGAAGCACTCTCCGTGAATGAGCTGTTGGATGAAAACCAGAAAGACTGCGAAAAACCGGTGGATTGTAGAGGGCCACCGTCGAGGGCCCCGTGCCACGCCCAAACCCCGCGCTGACGGCTGGCAAAAACTGTGGTGCGGCGGAGACAGAAGACCAGCCCTGCAAGGGCAAAGCACGCGCTTGTGCACCGTTTGGGCGTCCAGGCGTTAAAACGTCATTGTTCTTTCATGCTGTCGCGCCCATGTCCGCCCTGCCAGAATTTTCATTCGCCCGCCGAGAGTCACAGCCCATGCTGGACGAGGCGCTGCACCGATGGGGTGGGAGCGATGACCTCTGGATCTTTGGCTACGGCTCGCTGATCTGGCGGCCGGATTTCGATTTCTGCGAACGCCGCACGGCGCGTGTCTTTGGCTGGCACCGGGCGCTGAAGATGTGGAGCACCATCAACCGAGGCACCCCCCAGAACCCTGGTCTGGTCTTTGGCATGCTGTCCGGTGGCAGCTGCCAGGGCATGGTGTTCCGCATTCCCCGGCACCACGGCCACGACGTCATGAAAAAGCTGTGGCAGCGCGAGATGGCCAATGCCGTCTATGACCCCCGCTGGCTGCCCTGCCGCACCGGCCAGGGCACGGTGCAGGCGCTGGCGTTCACGCTGTCCCGGCAAAGCCCCAATCACACGGGCGAGCTGGCGCCCGAGGACTATCGCCGCATTTTCAGCGAGGCCAAGGGCATCTACGGCAGCACGCATGACTATGCTCGCGCAACCTTCGATGAGCTCAAGCGCCTGGGCATCCGTGACCGCGCGCTCCAGCGCCTGCTCAGCTACGCGGGCCAGCCCGACGCAGGCGCGCGGCAAGGCCCCGTTTGACGCCATCGCCGCGCACGGCTGCAGAACGCTGTGCTCTCCGACATGGCCGCCGTATCGCACGCTGCATGATGGCGGCTGCGCGCCGTGCGCCCCCGTGACTTTTCCAGTTCCCATTCCAACCAGGAGATTGCTGCCATGCCTTTGAACGCTTCCCAATCCAGCCACGCCGCCACTTCGCAGCCCTCCACCCCGTCCACCGCCGTGAAGCTGTTGATGGCTGCCGGCATGGTGCTGGCCCTGGGCGCCTGTGGCAGCCAGCCCAAGCCTCCTGCCGCAGCCTCCGCATCGACCCCGGCAGCCGTAACGACAGCGCCCTCCTCCCGCAATGTAGCCATGGCCCAGCTGCAGCCCACGCAAGGCAGCAAGGTCAGCGGCAGCCTGCAGTTCACGGCACAGGCCGATGGCAGCGTGCGCGTGCAAGGCTCGGTGCAGGGGCTGGCGCCGAATAGCGAGCACGGCTTTCACGTCCATGAAAAAGGCGATTGCTCCAGCCCTGACGGCCTGAGCGCGGGCGGCCACTTCAACCCGACCGGCCAGGCCCATGGCCGCTTCGATTCGTCGACCCATCACACGGGCGACCTGCCCAGCCTGCGATCCGATGCGCAAGGCATGGCAAGCATCGACTTCGTGTCGCGCGGCCTGGCATTGGACCAGGGCCCCAACAGCGTGGTGGGTCGTGGCCTGATCGTGCACAAGGACCCGGACGACTACACCACGCAACCCACCGGCAATTCGGGCGCGCGCCTGGCCTGTGCGGTGATCACGCGCGGTTGATTGGGCAGGGCTCAGATCAACTTCAGGCGCGCCTGCAGCACCAACTCTGCACGCGCCAGATCGTCCAGGGTGTCGATGTCGGTGAGCACGCCGGCATCGTCCACCTCCACCTGGACCACATCTCCGGCCTGGCGCAGCGCCTTCAGCACAGGCGCACCGCCCTTCTCGCCACTCAACGCCATGAGGGCCTCGCCGCAGGCCGCCCCAAAACCCACGGGATGCCCCCATTGGCCTGCATGGATGGGCTGCGCCGCCTGCGCTCCGCTGCGCAGCGCATCGGCCACTTTCAGCAGCGTCTGCGGGCTCACCAGCGGCAGGTCGGCTGGCAAGACCAGCCAGCCTGGCGCATCTGCCGTGGCGCGCACGGCGGCGGCCAGCGAGTCACCCATGCCCGGGTGGCCTGCATCCTCCAGGTGCCAGGGCAGACCGCTGGCGCGCACGGCGGCCAGCGTGTGATCGAGCACCGTGCTGCCGCCCAGCGGTGCGGACAGCTTGTGCATGGTGCCGCCCGAGGCACGGAAACGCTCGCCACGACCCGAAGCAAGGATGAGCACGCAGGGGCGGCCTTTGAAGTCTGTGAGCATGCGCAACTCTAGCGCAGCAAATGAGAGGCTGGGCGCAGGCACAATGCAGGCCATGAGCAGCATTTCCACCTCGATCGCCGATCTGCGCAAAAGCTACGAGCGCGCGGAACTGAGCGAATCGGCCTCCCTGGCCGATCCGCTGCAGCAGTTTGACCAATGGCTGCAGGAAGCCCTGAGCGCCCAGGTGCCCGAGCCCAATGCCATGACGCTGGCCACCGTGGGCGGCGACCTGCGGCCCAGCACGCGCATCGTGCTCATCAAGGGCTATGACGAGCGCGGCCTGGTCTGGTACACCAACTACGACAGCCGCAAGGGCCAGCAACTGGCGGGCAATCCGTTTGCAGCGCTGCAGTTCCACTGGGTGGAGCTTGAGCGCGTGGTGCGCATCGAGGGCCGCGTGGAAAAGGTCAGCGATGCCGAGAGCGACGCCTACTTCAACAGCCGCCCGCTGGACTCGCGCATCGGTGCCTGGGCCAGTCCGCAAAGCCAGGTCATCAGCGGCCGCAGCGTCCTGGTGGCCAATGCGGCCAAGTACGGCGCGCAATTCCTGCTGAACCCGCCGCGCCCTCCGCACTGGGGTGGATTCAGGCTGGTGCCCGAACGCTGGGAATTCTGGCAAGGCCGCAAGAGCCGGCTGCACGACCGCCTTTGCTACCAGCTGGAAGCTGGAACCTGGCTGCGCCAGCGCCTGGCGCCCTGATCCCCTGGATTGCTGGCGCTGCTCCTGCTGAAAGCCGTCAGCCCAGCAAACGCTGGGCCAGCCACAGCATCAGCGGCACGGTAAGCAGGGCCAGCGCCGTGGATACCGCAATGCTGGCGGACACCTCCTCCTGCATCACGCCATAGCGCTGTGTGAACAGGAACACGTTGGCCCCCACGGGCAGTGCCGCCGCCGTGAACATCACGGCCACCGGCAGGCTGCCCAGGCCGAAGGTCCAGGCCAGCGCAAGCAGCAGCAGCGGATGCACCAGGTTCTTGACCAGCGCGATGCCCACGGCCTCGCGCAGGTTCTGGCCCACCTTGGTATAGGCCAGGGTCACCCCCACCAGCAGCAGCGCCATGGGTCCCAGTGCCTGGCCCAAGACCTGCAGGGAGCGATCCACCACCCCAGGAAGAGCCAGCCCGGTCTGTGCGAACAGCAGGCCGGCGAGTATGGGCAGCGGCACAGGATGGACGATGCCGTTGCGCACGGCCTGCAGCACCGTGCGCCACATGGGGCGCGGCGCGCTCTGGCCCGACCGCTGGTGCTCGCGGGCCTCGGCCAGCTCGAACACGATGGTGGCCGCCGTGAGCAGAATCAGCGCGTGCAGCGAAACGAGGGTGAACAGCGTCACCAGACCGCCCTCCCCGTAGACCAGCCCCACCAGCGGCACGCCGATCATGACGGTGTTGCTGAACATATTGGCCAGCCCCCGCGCGGCCGAACGCGTGGAAAAACCGCCCAGGACCATGGACACCCCGAAGATCAGTGCAGTCGCCAGGAAATACAGCGCCACGGGCTGAAAGTCCAGCTCCTGCATGCGCACCGCGCCCATGGTGCGGAACAGCAGCGCCGGCGTGAGCACCAGGAAAACGAGGTTGGACAAATCCTTGATGGCGGCGGCCCGCACCCAGCCCAGGCGGGCGGCGAGAAAGCCTGCGCCAATGCAAAGAATGACGGGGATGAGGGAGGCAAAGACGGGAGAGTTCACTGAAGCGGGATCGGGAAGCTGCGCCTGCGCAGGCTGGCGGCGCGCGCAGATTATGCGCCGCAGGCCAGGCCCTGCCTCATTCGCCTGCAGCAACGCGGGGCTGGCAACCAGGCACTGCGCCCTTTCGGCCAGCACACGCAGCATGGTCATTGTTCTTTATTCAGGACGATGAAGGCAAATTTTGCTATCTACCGCATTCATCGTTCAAATCCTAAGATTCTCCCATGTGCAAAAAATGGCTGGCGCTAACGCTGCGGCAGCCACGATTCCCAAGGAGAAGCAAATGCTCAAGAAGATGCTCGGCGTCTACAGCGCTCCCCGTGCCCATTGGGTGGGCGACGGCTTTCCCGTGCGCTCGCTGTTCAGCTATGGCAACCATGGTGCGGCTCTGAGCCCCTTTCTGCTGCTGGACCACGCAGGCCCCGCCAGCTTCGAGCCGGCTGCCCAGCCTCGCGGCGTGGGCGTGCATCCGCACCGCGGCTTCGAGACCGTGACCATCGTCTATGAGGGCGAAGTCGAGCACCGGGACTCGACCGGTGCTGGCGGGCTGATCGGCCCTGGCGACGTGCAGTGGATGACGGCTGGCGCGGGCATCCTGCATGAGGAATTCCATTCCCATGCGTTCACCGAACGCGGCGGGCGGCTGGAGATGGTGCAGCTGTGGGTGAACCTGCCCGCCAGGGACAAGTCGGTTGCGCCTGGCTACCAGACCCTGGTGGATGGACAGATCCCGTCCGTGGAACTGCCAGGCGGCTCAGGCCGGGTGCGGGTGATTGCCGGAGCCTTTGGCAACAGCCAGGGGCCGGCGCGCACCTTCACGCCCATCAATGTCTGGGACCTGCGCCTGAAAGCCGGCAGCAGCACCGAACTGTGCGCCAAGCCTGGACATACGCTGGCCCTGGTCGTGCTGCATGGCACGGTGCTGGTCAACGACGACGAGGTTGTTCGCGAAGGCCAGCTGGTGCACTTCGATCGCGAGGCTGACATGGTGCGCCTGGAGGCCAACAACGACGCCACCGTGCTGTGGCTCGAGGGCGAGCCCATCGAGGAGCCCGTGGTGGGCCACGGCCCGTTCGTGATGAACAGCGAGGCCGAGATCCGCGAGGCCATTGCCGACTTCAACGCTGGCCGATTCGGGCGCATGGCAGCTTGACCGCTGCGGCCCCTGTCCTGAAGACAGGGGCCGCCTTCTGCCCTCCCCTTGCTTCCCCTGGACCAGCGCTTGCGATCACCAGCGCGCAGAGCCGGCGCGGGTGCTTGAAAGTGCACAACACACTCTAGAGACGTGCCAAGGACTCGAATCCAAGCCGAACGGCCCTTTTTCTGGCGACTTGTCGCCACTGGTGTTCATCAGTCGATAACAAGGTTGCCGCTTGACTTCATGTAAGTTACATTAAACAACCCCATTGGTTGACTTGTTTTGTTCTCAACGCCCATGACCTCATCACCATCTCAGGCACCCGCTGCCGGCAAGTCGCCGTCCACTGTCCCCGACGGACTGGCCCTGTTCCGGCATTGGCTGGAAACCGAGGGCGCCAAGGGCTGGGATGCCCTGGACACGGCACCCGACAGCGGCTACGAAAAGGTATGGCGTGCCTGGCTGCGCAGCCTGGGCGATGTCGGCATGTCAGCCAAAGAAGATCCCCCCTCCCCCGCCCCCCCGAAAGGCAAAGTCAAGGCGAAGGCCCGCGCCTGGCAACAGGCCACCGCCGTTGATGTCCAGAATTTCCTGCGCCCGCGCGAAGGCCAGTTGTCGGGCCACCAGCCCGGCCGCCGCATCAGCGAGGTCACGCGCAGGCGCTACTGGCGATTGCTGGAACGCATTTACGACCATGCGCTGGACCACGGCTGGGTCAGCGCCAATCCCGCCGCAGGGCTGGCGCCGCAGGAACGCCCACCTGCCGAAGACGGCCAGGGCCATTGCCTTCCCGCGCCGCTGTGGAATGCCCTGCCCCGCCACATACCGATGGCCGACGGCTTTCAGTCGGCGCGCGACCGCGCCATCTTGCTGCTGCTGTACGAACTGGCGCTGGCGCCCGAGGAGGTGCGCGGCCTGTGCTGGCGCGATGTGCAATGCGCAGGACCAGGCGATGGCCTCCCCTGTCAATTGCATATCGATGGCGCACGCGCCGCGCAGCAGCGCACGCTGGATCTGTCGGAAACGGTGGTGAAGGCGCTGCAGGACTGGAAAGGTTTCAGCGCCGGCCAGCGCGGGCCGCAGGCCGTTCAACCCGATGCCACGGTCTTTTATTCGCGTGAAGGGCAGCCGCTGTCGGTGCGCGTGCTGTTCCATGTGGCTTCACAGCTGATACAGCGTGCCCATGCCGCGCAGCCTGCCTCGGCGCAGCAGGCGCCGCTGCACCGCGTCGGCCCGCAGGTGCTGCGCAACACGGCCATCGTGCAGTGGCTGCGCGCGGGCCGTGCCGAGACCGAAGTCGTGCAGTGGATAGGCGTTGACAGCGCGCGCGCCCTGCGCCATCTGCAGCATTACCTGTAGCAGACGGCGCGGGGAGCGCAGCGGGCAATCCGCCTTAGAACGACACCTTGACGCCCACCGTGATGTTGCGCCCCATCAGCGGCGCAGCGTTCTTGATGAACGATGTGTGGGCGAAGGCCAGGCGGTTGGTCAGGTTGTTGCCCTTGATGAAGAACTGCCAGGGCATGCCACCCGAGGTGCGCAGCGTGTAGCTGGCAGAGACGTTGAGCATGCCGTAGCCGTCCGTCTCGGTCTCATAGGCGGTGACACGGTTCTGGCGCAGCACCTGCACCCATTCGGCCTGGGCATCCCAGCCCTTGTAGAAGGTGTCCACGCGCAGGCCCACGCGCGCCGCGGGGATGCGCGGCAAGGCGGAGCCGTCTTCCAGCCGCGCACGCACGGCGTCACCGAACAGGGTCACGCCCCACTGGCGCGACAGCTTCTGGCGCACCTGGCCCTCCACGCCGGTGAAGCGCGCATCGGCCTGGGTGTACTGCAGCAGTTGCAGGCCGTCATGCTCGTCCAGCGTGGCGCCGTAGATGTAGCCCTTGACGCGATGGTGGAAGGCATTGACGCTGAACGTGGTGTCGCCTGCCGTCTTGCGCAGGCCGATGTCCAGCGCCTGCGAGCGTTCGCGCTTGAGGTCGGCATTGCCGCGCTCGTAGGTGGAAGTCGCCATGTGCAGGCCGTTGGCGTACAGCTCCTCGGCCGTGGGCAGGCGGTTGCCCTGCGTCAGCGAAGCCGAGAGGCTGTAGCCCGGGGTGAACTTCCACACCGAGCCCAGCGAGAACGATGTGCCGCTGTGGCTGCGCGAGATGCCGCTTTGCTGGGCGTCCACGGTCTGGCGCTCGTGGCGCAGCGCAGCCTGCCAGCGCCAGTCCTGCCAGCGGTATTCCTCCAGCAGGTAGATGCTGTTGCGGCGGGTTTCGGTGGGCTGCACATAGGCCTCCTCACCCTCGGCGCTGAACTTGCGCTGCACGGTCTGCAGGCCGATGACGCCGCGCCAGCCGGCGATGGGCTCCAGGTCTGCCTCCACGCGCAGGTCATGGGCGCGGTTCTTGAACGTGGTCGAGACCTGGCCGCCTTCGATCTCATCATGGCGATAGTCGGTCCAGCCACCGCGCACGCGCAGCGCCGCGATGCCAGCCGTCGGATTGCGCCATTCGCCGCGCAGATCCCAGCGCTCGCTGGTGAGATCGACCACCGGCACGCTGCCATGGTCGTGGTCATCGCCGCCGTGGTCATGTCCATCCTCGTCGCCGTGGTCATGTCCGCCGCAGTGCAGATGGTCGCCATGGGTGTGGCAGCCCTCGAAGCTGTGGTTGTGGCCCGGCAGGCCATAGCGCGCGGTCTGGCGCGTGTAGGCCAGGCCCAGGTAGCCTTGCGTGCCGATCCAGGACAGGCCCAGGCTGCCCGTGTCCGTGCGGTTGAAGCTGCCCGCCACGCGCCCCTGGGACTGGCCGTTGGGCGCCCAGCCGCTGCCCACGCGGTAGTCGCCGGCATCGCGCGCCATGCCCTCGGCGTGGATGGCCAGCTGGCCGGCGCCGCCCGTCAGCGAGAAAGCGCCCGCCGTCTCGCCCGCGCCCGTGCTGCCGCGCAGCTGGGCCGAGCCCGTGATGCCGTTCCTGGGAATGGACGTGGGAATCTTGTCGTCCAGAATGTTGACCACGCCGCCCATGGCGCCACCGCCGCCGTAGATCAGCGCAGAGGGGCCGCGCAGCACCTCGATCTGCGTGGCCAGCATGGGCTCGCTGGCCACGGCATGGTCAGGGCTGATGGTGGAGGCATCGTGCAGCTCGGAGCCATCGCTGAGGATTTGCACGCGCGGGCCGTCCATGCCGCGGATGATGGGCCGGCTTGCGCCTGCGCCGAAATGGCTGGCATGGATGCCGGGCTCGCCGTCCAGCGTCTCGCCCAGCGTGGCGGCCTGGCGCAGCGTGAGCACGTCGCCTTCCAGCACCGTGGCCGGCGTGGACATGTCGGCCGAGGTCAGGCCCAGGCCGCTGGCCTTGACCGTCACCTCATTGAGCACGGGGGCATCACTGCGCGGCGCGCCCGCCCCAGCGTTAGCTGCGGCTGCGGGTCCTGCAGAGGGTACGGGGTCGGCAGGCTCTGCCGCCATGGCCAGGCCGCCCGTCGCCGGGCCCAGCACGCCTGCCAGCAGCAGTTGCTGCAGCAGCGGGCGCAGTTTCGTCCTCTCCCCCTGCGCCTTGGCGTCCTGGTGGTATTGCTTTGTTGTCACTCTCATCACTGGTCTTCCCGGCAGCGGCCGGCCACGTCCCTGCGGGGCGTGGAAATCCGGGCGCTGCAAAAAATGGCGTCGGAAGCGGACGGCCACGGCGCGCCCTGCAGGCGCATGCGGCCATCCGATCGGATATGCATTCAAGGAACTGCCGGACCTGGGCGCGGCGCCTTGTTGCGATCAATGCAGCAAGGCGCGGCCAAACGGCTGTGCAGGGCAGGCGCATGCAGCGCCAGTCCCGGAGATTCAAGCCGCCAGGTAGACAGTGATGGAATGCGGGGGACCCCGCGCATCGAAGAAGGCCGCCAGCATGCGGCCATCGCGCACGATGACCGGCTGGACGGGTTCGGCCTGCTCGCCCCAGAAAGGCGGCAAAACCACGGCGGATGGCGGCCCCGCCATGCCTTCGTGCAACTGGTCCAGCAGTTGGCAATCCGCCGGGCCGTGGCTCGAGAACAGCGCATGGACCCAATCGACGGATGCATTGCAGGAAGTGGCAACCACCTCCACCGGGACATGGAGCGTGGCTGCGGCCAGGCCGCCCGCGTGTACCACGCGGTGCATCTGGCCCAGCAACGGCGCCAGGGCAATGGAGCAGACCAGCAGCCAGGCCACCAGCCAGGCCCGACCCGGCACGGCGCCGCGCAACGCAAGCCTTGAGGCCTGCGCTGGCAAGTGACGTTCCGGGGAATGCAAGGGCATGGAGGGATCAGGGGCTGGATGGGCAGCGCAGAGTGTATGCGCCAATTTGCGGGGCAGGCTTCACCATCCCGTCACAAAGACTGGCGATTGCTCACGGCGCCACACGGCGGGCAGGACCACACTCAATGCGCATGGCGCATGCCGCAGAACTTGCCCAGCGCCAGGCCCTTGCAATCGGCCTGCAGTTGCTTTTGGCATTGTTCATGGTCGCGGCCGGCGGCCAGGCACTGCGCGGCGGCTTCGTGGGCCTTGGCCATGGCGCGATGGCGTTCCATATCGGCCCGGGCATGGGCATCGAGCGGCGCCGAGGCGCCCTGTGCCTTGGCGTCGGGCTGGGCTTTCGCGTGGTCGTGGTCATGTGCCTGGGCTGCTGCGGCCAGGAAGACAGCGGCCAGGATCAAGGAAACGGAGCGCAACGGTGCAAGGGTCATGCGAAATCCTGAAGAACTATGCAAGAGAAGAAAGGGGCCAAGGCGATCACTTCAGGCGGACGGGGTATTTCGGGATGGCCCTGCACTGCTGCAGTCCTGGCACAGCCCTGTCACCGCCACATCGATGGCCCGGCCCTGCAGGCCACTGGCGGCCAGCGCCTGGTGCAGCTGCAGCAAAGCGGCCTGCAGCGGCTCGCCGCCCCCACCGCCCTCGCCGCCCAGCCGAAAAGCGCTGTGGCAGTCCGCGCATTCGAAATGCGCAGCGGCATCGGCCTGCCTGCCTGCGCCCGGCACGGACCGGCCGTAGCGGGCCACGCGGGCAGCATCCACGCTGCGGCGCAACACACCGGCTGCCGCCAGGCGGTCCAGCAGCCGGTAGACGGTGACGCGGTTGACCTCCACGCCCTGGGCGTGCAGGGCCGCTTCCACATCGGCTTCGCTCAGGAGTGCGTCGGCCCGCGACTCCCACATCGCCAGCACGGCCCGCGTGGCACGCGTCGAACGCATGCCGGCAGGTATGGGCAGGGAAGTGGGGGTCGGCAAGGACATGGGTGATCAAAGGTCAGGCCGCTGAACACGGCAGGGCAGCCAGGCGGCATTATCGCAACCGGGTTGCATTATGCCTGCGAATCACAACCGCTTACATCACGCGCCGCCACCCGCTCAGGGCTTGACCCAGCGCGCAAAGGCGCCCCGGAACTTCTGCACCTTGGGCCCCACGACAAAGGCGCAGTAGCCCTGGTTGGGATGGTTGAGGAAGTAGTCCTGGTGATAGTCCTCTGCCGGCCAGTAGCTCGCCAGGGGCTGCACCTCGGTGACGATGGGCGCGTCGTAGGCACCGGCCTGGGTGAGTTCGGAGATCAGCGTGCGCGCCACTTCGGCCTGTTGCTCATTCGTGGTGTAGATGCCGCTGCGATACTGCGTGCCCACATCATTGCCCTGGCGGTTGAGCGTGGTCGGGTCGTGCGTGCCGAAGAACACGGTGAGCAGGTCGCGCAGCGGGATCACGGCAGGATCGAACTGCACGCGGATGACCTCGGCATGGCCGGTCTGCCCGGTGCATATGTCTTCGTAGCTGGGATCGTCCAGATCGCCATTGGCGTAGCCGCTTTGCACGTCGCTCACGCCGCGCACGCGGTCGAAAACGGCTTCGGTGCACCAGAAACAGCCGCCGCCCAGATAAATGGTTTCAGTCGCCATATGCGCCTTTTCTGTGAAGAAATCGAAAAAATGACCACACGCAATGCATGCGGGCCGTTGCACCTACAGGTTAGCCCATGCACAAGCCAGGTGACGACGAACGGTTCTGCGGTTACGATAACTAACCCATCAGTCATTAATTTTCCGTGACCGACTCCCCCGCCTCTTCACCCGCCCCCGCCGAGCCTTCCGGAAAGCGCAGCCGCCGCAAGCAGGAGCGTCCCGGCGAGTTGCTGGAAGCGGCACTCGACCTCTTCGTGGAAAAGGGCTACGCCGCCACCCGCGTCGAAGAAGTCGCCGCCCGCGCCGGGGTCTCCAAGGGCACGCTGTTCCTCTATTTCGCGAGCAAGCAGGAGCTTTTCAAGGCCGTGGTGCGCCACAGCATCGCGGGCCGCTTCGGCGAGTGGAGCGAAGAGCTCGACAACTACTGCGCACCTTCAACCGATCTGCTGCGCTACTGCTTCAAGTCCTGGTGGGAACGCATCGGCAGCACCAAGGCGTCGGGCATCACCAAGCTCATGCTCAGCGAGGCGGGCAATTTTCCCGAGCTGTCTCAGTTCTACCACCAGGAAGTGGTTCTTCCAGGCCATGAGCTGATCCGGCGCATCCTGCAGCGCGGCGTCGAGCGCGGCGAGTTCCGGCCCATGGAACTGGACCTGTCCGTGCACTGCGTGGTCGCCCCGATGATGTTTCTGATGATCTGGAAGCATTCGCTGGGCGGCTGCCTGCCCCATGGCGACTTCGATCCCGAGCTGTTTCTGGAATCCCAGATCGACTACCTGCTGCATGGCATGTGCCAGCCCCTTGCAGCCACCACGCCACCCTCCTCCCCGCCCACACCATGAAGCGTCGCACCGGCTGGCTGATCTGCCTGGCCTTATTGATCGCCATCGGCGCCAGCGTATGGCGCGCCGCATCCACCCGGCACAGCAAGCAAAGCGCCATCGCCGCAGCCACCCAGCCGCGCGAGATGCCGGTGCGCGTGGGTCCGCAGGAAGTGGTGCAGTTGCAGCCGCGCCAGCTGCAATTGACCGTGCCAGTCAGCGGCGTGGTGCAGGCCGTGCGCAGCGCCGTGGTCAAGGCCTATGTGGCCGGCGAGCTGCGCGGCCTGCAGGTGCGCGAGGGCGACAGCGTGCGCAAGGGCCAGGAACTGGCCCGCGTGGACGCCACCGAGGTCGAGGCCCGCTGGCGCCAGACCCGCCAGCAGGCCGACGCGGCCCAGGCGCAGCTGCAGCTATCCCAGCGCCAGCACGACAACAACCAGGCCCTGGTCACGCAAGGCTTCATTTCGACCACGGCGCTGGCCACCTCCCAATCCAACCTCGATGCCGCACGCGCCAACCTGGCCGCTGCCCAGGCCGCCGCCGATGTGGCCCGCAAGAGCGTGACCGACAGCGTGCTGCGCAGTCCCATGGACGGGCAGGTCGCGCAGCGCCTGGTGCAGGACGGCGAGCGCGTGGGCGTGGAAACGCGGGTGCTGGAGATCGTCGATCCGTCCGACCTCGAAGTCGTGGCCCAGCTGGCGCCCGCCGATTCGGTGCGCGTGCAGGTCGGCCAGCAGGCACTGTTGCAGGTTCAGGGTGCGGGCGACGATGTGGCCGCCGTGCCCGCGCGCGTGGTGCGCATCAACCCCAGCGCCCAGGCAGGTTCGCGCAGCGTGGCCGTCTATCTGCGTGTGCAGGCTGCACCGGTCAACGCAGGCGCCGCCGGCAGATCCATCCCCATCGTGCGCCCGGGCCTGTACCTGCAGGGCAGCATTGTCACGGGGCAGACCGAACAGTTGGCCGTGCCCCTGACCGCCGTGCGCACCGACCAGCCCCAGCCCTATGTACAGCTGCTGCAGCCTGCGGGCGAGTCCGATGCGGACAAGAGCCTGCTGCGCGTGCAGCACCGCCCGGTCACGCTGGGCAGCCAGAGCGCGCAGGATGGCGCCACCTGGATTGCCGTATCCACCGGCCTGCAGGCCGGTGACCGGGTGCTGGCCGGCAGTGTGGGCGGCCTGCGCGCAGGCACGGCGGTGCAGATGCAGCAAATGCAGCAGGCCCCGCAGTCCCTGGCTGCGCCAGCCCCCGGAGCCCGCTGACCATGTGGTTCACGCGCGTCAGCCTGGCCAACCCTGTGTTCGCCACCATGCTCATGCTGGCCCTCATGGTGCTGGGTGTGTTTTCCTACCAGCGACTCAAGGTGGACCAGTTCCCGAATGTGGACTTCCCCGTGGTCGTGGTCACGGTGGACTATCCGGGCGCCTCGCCCGAGATCGTGGAGTCCGAGGTCACCAAGAAGATCGAGGAAGGCGTCAACTCCATTGCCGGCATCAACGCACTGACCTCGCGCAGCTATGAGAGCACCAGCGTCGTCATCATCGAATTCCAATTGCATGTCGATGGCCGCCGCGCTGCCGAAGACGTGCGCGAGAAGGTGGCCTCGGTGCGCCCCACCCTGCGCGACGAGGTCAAGGAGCCGCGCGTGCTGCGCTTCGATCCGGCCAGCTCGCCCATCTGGTCCGTGGCCGTGCTGCCCCAGGCCGATGCCGGCGCCAAGGCGCCCGATGCCGTCGCGCTGACCAGCTGGGCCGACCAGGTCCTCAAGAAACGGCTGGAGAATGTGCGCGGCGTGGGCGCCGTCAACCTGGTGGGCGCCACGCCGCGCGAGATCAACATCTACCTGCAGCCCGAGGCGCTGGAAGCCTATGCCATCACGCCCGACCAGATCGTGAACGCCGTGCGCAGCGAGAACCAGGACCTGCCGCTGGGCGCCATCCGCTCGCGCGAGCAGGAGCGCGTGGTGCAGATCGACGCACGCATGAAGCGCCCGCAGGACTTCGAGCGCATCATCGTCGCCCAGCGCGGCGGCGCTCCCGTGCGGCTGGGCCAGCTGGCGCGCGTGCAGGACGGCGCGGGCGAACTGGAAACCGTGGCCCTGTACAACAGCAGCCGCACCCTGCTGCTGTCCGTGCAAAAGGCCCAGGACGAGAACACCATCGAAGTCGTGGACGGCCTGAACGCCACGCTGCGCGAGATCGCCGCCGAAGTGCCGGCCGGCGTGCGGCTGGAGCCGATTGCCGACAGCGCCCGCCCCATCCGCGTGGCCGTCAACAACGTGCGCCAGACGCTGATCGAGGGCGCGGCACTGACGGTGCTCATCGTCTTCCTGTTCCTGAACTCCTGGCGCTCCACGGTGATCACGGGGCTGACGCTGCCGATTGCGCTGATCGGCACCTTTTTGTTCATGTATTGGTTCGGCTTCTCGATCAACATGATCACGCTGATGGCGCTGTCGCTGTGCGTGGGCCTGCTGATCGACGACGCCATCGTGGTGCGCGAGAACATCGTGCGCCATGTGCAGATGGGCAAGGACGCGCATGCCGCCGCGCTGGACGGCACGCAGGAGATCGGCCTGGCCGTGCTGGCCACCACGCTGTCCATCGTGGCGGTGTTCCTGCCCATCGGCTTCATGGGCGGCATCATCGGCAAGTTCTTCCACGAATTCGGCATCACGATCGTGGCGGCCGTGATGATCTCCATGTTCGTGAGCTTCACGCTGGACCCCATGCTCTCCAGCGTCTGGCATGACCCGACCATCCACGCCCATGGCGAGCAGCGCGGCCGCAGCCTCTACGACCGCACGCTGGGCCGGGTCACGGCCTGGTTCGAGCGCGCCACCGACTCGCTGTCCCACTTCTACCAGGACGTGCTGGGCTGGGCGCTGCGCCACAAGATCACCACGCTGGCGGCGGCGCTGGCCATCTTCGTGGCCAGCATCTTCCTGGTGCCGCTGCTGGGCACGGAATTCGTGCCCAAGGCCGACTTCTCGGAAACCACGGTGAGCTTCAACACGCCCGTGGGCTCGTCCATCGAGGCCACGGAGGCCAAGGCCCGCCAGGTCGATGCCATCATCCGCGCCCTGCCCGAGGTCCGCTACACGCTGGCCACCATCAACACCGGCACGGCCCAGGGCAAGATATACGCCAGCATCTACATCCGCCTGCTGGACCGCCACCTGCGCCAGCGCAGCGGCGATGAACTGTCGGGCGTGCTGCGCGAGCAGCTGCAAAGCGTGCCCGGCATCACCGTCACCCATGTGGGCCAGCGCGAGCCCGTGGGCGGGCAAAAACAGGTCGAATTCTCACTGCAGGGCCCGGACCTGGGCGAGCTGGAGCGCCTGAACCGCGTGGTGATGGAACGCCTGCGCGGCATTCCCGGACTGGTGGACCTGGACAGCAACCTCAAGCCCGACAAGCCCGTGATCGACATCACCGTGCGGCGCGATGCGGCCGCCGACCTGGGCCTGTCGGTAGGCTCCATGGCAACGGCTCTGCGCACCTGGGTGGCCGGCCAGACCGTGGGCAACTGGCGCGCCAGCGACGACCAGACCTATGACGTCAAGGTGCGCCTGGCGCCCGAGTCGCGCAGCACGCCCCAGGACCTGGAGCGGCTGCCCTTCGCCCTGCCCTCCACCTCGGGCGACGGCGGCATGCGCATCGTGCGGCTGAACCAGGTGGCCACCGTCACGCCCAGCACCGGCCCCAGCCAGATCAACCGCCGCGACATGACGCGCGAGGTCGCCTTCAGCGGCAACGTCTACCTGCGCTCCAGCGGCGAGGTCTCGGCCGACATCCTCAATGCCTTGGCCGACATCGCCCTGCCACCCGGCTACCGCACGCAGTTCAGCGGCGCCACCAAGAGCATGAACGAATCGTTCGGCTATGCGGTGTCCGCCCTGGCGCTGGCCATCATCTTCATCTACATGATCCTGGCCAGCCAGTTCAAGAGCTTCCTGCAGCCGCTGGCGTTGATGACCTCGCTGCCGCTGACGCTGATCGGCGTGGTGCTGGCGCTGATGATGTTCGGCTCGGCCCTGTCCATGTTCTCCATCATCGGCGTGGTCATGCTCATGGGACTGGTCACCAAGAACGCCATCTTGCTGGTGGACTTCGCCATCCGCGCGCGCGGGCCGCACAGCGACCCGGACACCGGCCAGATCCGCGACGGCCTGCCGCGCGAGCAGGCCCTGCTGCTGGCAGCACGCGTGCGGCTGCGCCCCATTCTGATGACCACGCTGGCCATGATCTTCGGCATGGTGCCGCTGGCCTTCGCGCTCAGCGAAGGCTCCGAGCAGCGCGCGCCCATGGGCCAGTCGGTGATCGGCGGCGTGGTCACCTCGTCGCTGCTGACCCTGGTGGTCGTGCCCGTGGTCTATTGCTACCTTGACGACTTCTCCCAGTGGCTGCGGCGCCTGTGGAACGGCAACCGGCACGACGCGGCACCCGGCCAAGGCGCCGCCAGCGCCCCCACCCCGCCGCGAGACTCGTAGAATCAAAGGTTTGTCCTGACAAGTCTTTCTCCGGAGATACCCCATGAGCCTGCCCCTGAACAGCCTGCCCGAACACCACAGCGCCCAAGCGCACGCGCGCTACAACATGATCGAGCAACAGATCCGCCCCTGGAACGTGCTTGATGAAGAAGTGCTGGCACTGCTGGGCAAGGTGCACCGCGAGAATTTCGTGCCGCCCGAGCATGCCGGCCTGGCCTTCATGGACCTGGAAATCCCCCTGGTCGCCCCGGCCGAGGAAGCCGCCGCCAAGGGCTGGTGCATGCTGGCCCCGCGCATCGAGTCCCGCATGCTGCAGGACCTGAAGATCAAGCCCACCGACCGCGTGCTGGAAATCGGCGCCGGCTCGGGCTACATGGCCGCCCTGCTGGCCGCCCAGGCCAAGGAAGTCGTGACACTGGAGATCGTGCCCGAGCTGGCCGAGATGGCCCGCGAGAACCTGCTGGGCGCCGGCATCACCAATGCCGAGGTCAAGCTGGCCGATGGCGCCACGGCAGCGGCCGCCCTGGGCCAGTTCGACGCCATCGTGCTCAGCGGCTCGGTCGCCCAGGTGCCGCAGGCCCTGCTGGCCCAGCTCAACGACGGCGGCCGCCTGGCAGCCATCGTCGGCCAACTGCCCATGATGCGTTTCACGCTGGTGCAAAAGAACGGCCACCAGTTCGAAACCAGCCAGCCCTGGGACGTGGTGACCGCACGCCTGGCCAACTTCGAAGAGCCTTCGCGCTTCACGTTCTGAAATCCGCCACGGCGGCCGGGGTCCAGAGGATTTCGGCCGCTGCGGCAACTCCACTCCATTCCGCAAGGATCTTTCCGATGCTTCCCCAAGTGCCTCCCGCGCAACTCAACGATTGGCTGAACCAGCACTCCAGCGGCTCCGATGCCCTGCCCCTGGTGCTGGACGTGCGCGAGCCCTGGGAAGTGGCCCAGGCCAGCGTACGCCCCGAGGGCTTCGAGCTGCGCTGCATCCCCATGGGCGAGATTCCCTCTCGCCTGCAGGAACTCGATCCGGATCACCCCACAGCCTGCCTGTGCCATCACGGCGCACGCAGCATGCATGTCGCTGCCTTCCTGATGAACAACGGCTTCGAGACCGTGGCCAATATCAGCGGAGGCATCGATGCCTGGTCGCGCGAGCGCGACCCAGGCGTGCCGCGCTACTGAGCGGCAACACGCAAAAGAAACCCGGGACACGGCGGTACACCCGCCGTCCCCGGTGCTTCGTGACGACTGTGTTTTGATTCGAGGACCTCTATGCCCCTGCTTCGGCCCCTTGCCCCTGTCGCTTCCGCCCTGACCCGCCCATACGCCTGGCCCCTGCGCCACATGGCCTTGCTGCTGTGCGCGGCCGGCATGGGCTCGGCCCTGGCACAGGCTCCTGCCCCAGCCGTCCTTGCGCCCGCCCCTGCGGCCCCGCAGTCTGCCCTGCCCTCTCTGACAGCATCTGCGCCCACGGGCCAGAACCTGTCCGAACTGGTGGCCAAGGCCCGCGGCTACGACGCCCAGTGGCAGGCCCAGCAGGCCGACGCCCAGGCCGCCGCCAGCCGCGCCGAGCAGGCACGCTCGGGCCTGTTGCCCAGCGTGGGTCTGCAGGCCGGTGCCAACACCTCGCATGTGGAAGTCAGCGTGCTGCCGGGGAGCTTTCGCTCGCCCCAGCAGAACCTGCAGCTCAGCGCCCAGCAGCCGCTGTACCGCCCGGCCAACAAGATCGCCTACGACCAGGGCCAGCGCGGCGTGGACGTGGCGCGTGCCCAGTTGGACAGCGGCGAGCAGAACCTGCTGGTTCGCGTGGCCCAGGCCTACTTCGATGTCCTCGGCGCCCAGGACAGCCTGGCCGTGGTCAAGGCACAGAAGGCAGCCATTGCTCAGCAGCTGGAATTTGCCAAGCGCAACTTCGAGGTCGGCACGGCCACCATCACCGACTCGCGCGAAGCCCAGGCGCGGTTCGACCTGGCCGGCGCGCAGGAAATCGCCGCCGAGAACGACCTGCGCGTCAAGCGCCTGGTTCTGGACCAGATCGTTGGCGCCGTGGGCACCGTGCCCCGCCCCCTGGCCCAGCCGCTGCAGTTGCCGGCCCTGATGCCCGCCGATGCCCAGGCCTGGGTGGACACCGCACTGCAAGGCCAGCCCCAGCTGCGCCAGGCCCGCCTGGCGCTGGACATTGCCCAGCTGGAAACGAAGAAAGCCGAGGCCGGCCACAAGCCCACCGTGGACCTGCAGGCCGGCTACGTGGTCAACCGCTATCCCAATGGCTCGGTCACACCGCAGATCGGCACCAGCTACCGCACCAATGCCGCCAGCGTGGGCGTGGTCATGAACCTGCCCCTGTTCGCCGGCTTTGCCGTGCAAAACCGCATCAAGGAGACCCTGGCACTGGAAGACAAGGCGCGCGCGCAGCTGGACGACGCCCAGCGCAACGTGGAGCAGAGCACGCGCACGGCCTTCTTCGGCGTGCAGTCGGGCCAGGCCCAGGTCAAGGCTCTGGAGGCCGCGCTGGCGTCCAGCCAGAGCGCGCTGGACGCCAACAAGCTCGGCTACGAGGTCGGCGTGCGCATCAACATCGACGTGCTCAACGCGCAAAGCCAGCTCTACCAGACCCAGCGCGACCTGGCCCTGGCGCGCTACCAGGTGCTGCTGGGCCAGCTCAAGCTGCGCCAGGCCGCCGGCACGCTCAGCGACGACGACCTGCGCGCCATCGATGCGCTGTCGCTCCGCGCGCCAGCCCCTTGAATCCCTGAAACGCCCGCACGGCCGGCAGTGCCCCGGGCTGATGCCCGGCCGCCGCGGGCCGCGCGCCTGGCGCCGCAGCCCTGTGCTCTGGCAAAGCCGAGGCACGCAAACCCGCCACGACCAGCATCCAGGCAGCCAGCGCGCACAGCGCCGCCAGGCGGCTCAGCAAGGAACAGCGGGAGAGTCTTGGCATGCGCGCCTTGCCTTCGTGGGAGTTGTCGAGCGGGCCACTGTGGCAAACCAGCCTGAAGACCTGCCCCGGCTTTCCTGAAGGGATGCTGAAGCGCATCGTCCCCGCCTTGACCGATACTCGCGGCAGCCCTCCCGCAGGCGCCGGTCCGCGGCATGGGAGCGGCACAGGAAACACACGATGAGACTGCTGCTGGTGGAGGACGATCTGGATCTGGGCAATGGCGTGCGCATCGCATTGGGCGATCACGCCATGGACGTGGTCTGGGTGCGCCGCCTGTCCGATGCGCTGCGCACGCTGGAGCAGCAAAGCTTCGAGATGGTGTTGCTGGACCTGGGCCTGCCCGATGGCGACGGCATCAGCCTGCTCACGCGCCTGCGCCGCGAATGGCGCCGCCTGCCCGTGCTTATCCTGAGCGCACGCGACAGCCTGCACGACCGGCTGCACGGCCTGGACAGCGGCGCCGATGACTATCTGGTCAAGCCCTTTGCCCTGGTCGAACTGGTGTCACGCGTGCGCGCCCTGGCACGCCGCAGCTATGGGCAGGGCGACGGCACGCTGCATCTGCGCGGCCTGTCGCTGCACGAGCCCACGCGCCGTGTCAGCGTTGCAGGCCAGAACGTCGAGCTGTCCCGCTGCGAATTCGACCTGCTGGCCCTGCTGCTGCGGCGCATGGACCGCGTGGTCACGCGCAGCGGCATCGAGGAGGAAGTCATCCCGGGCGGCAGCGCCAACGGCAGCAATGCGCTGGAGGTCCATGTCTCCAACCTGCGCCGCAAGATCGGGCCGGGCTTCATACGCACGGTGCGCGGCATTGGCTATGTCATCGACTCGCAGCCGATGGCCCCCCTGTCCTGACCATGACATCGCACACCCTGCAGGGGCAACAGGCCAGCCCGAGATGGCGCCGCTGGCTGCGGCCCACCCTGGGCCGGCGGATGCTGCTGGCCCAGATGGGCGTGCTCACCGCGATCTGGACCGCGTTGCTGGTGGCAGCCATCTACATGGCCCACTTCCACAATGAATTGCTGGTCAGCAAGCCTGTCTACGAACTCGTCATGGCTGTGGCCGAGGACCTGGCCGACCTTCCGGACCGCCAGCAGCACAGCCTGGCCGCGCTGGACACGGCCCTGCGCCATGAGTACGGCGACGGAGACGACGACATCCGCTTCACGCCCACGCTGCTGGTCTGGCAGCGCGGCCAGCTCCTGTACCGCTCGCCCACGCCGGCACCCACCCTGCGCAACCGCGTGCTGGACACGGTCGAGGACATAGATTTCGAAGGGCAGACCTGGCGCATGAGCACGCTGCGCTCGGCCTCGGGCCAGACCGAGGTCACGCTGATGCTGCCGTCCTTCAAGGAACTGCTGATCACCCTCAACACCCGCAGCTACTACCTGCTGCCGCTGCTGATCAGCCTGCCCTTCCTGGCCTTTCCGGCCTGGTGGTCGGTGCGCGCGGCGCTGCGCCCGCTGCGCCGCGTGGGCGACGAGCTGGCCACGCGCGGCCCCGACGACCTCAGCGCGCTCACCTATGCGCCGCCACACGCCGAGCTGCGGCCGCTGGTGCAGGACATCAACGCCCTGCTGGCCCGCGTGCGCTCCAGCAGCGAGCGCGAGCGCAACCTGATTGCCGATGCAGCCCACGAACTGCGCACGCCGCTGGCGGCCATGCACGTCAACGTCGAGGCCCTGCTGCGCCTTGGCAGCGAACCGCGCCAGCAGGAACTCATGGACAGCCTGCTGCGCAGCAACCAGCGCGCCAGCCGCATGGTGGCCCAGCTGCTGCAACTCATGCGCAGCGAGACCGAAGCGCCCGGCATGGCCATGCAGCCGCTGCGCCTGGACCTGCTGCTGGAAGACCGGCTCGCCGCACTCGACGCCCTGGCCTGCCGCCGCCCGGTGGAACTGGCCCTGGAAGCCAGCGAGCCACTGAGCGTGATGGGCGAACGCGAAGGCCTGGTCTCGCTGATCGACAACCTCGTGGACAACGCCATCAAATACAGCCCCGCGCACGCCACCATCAGCGTGCGCCTGCAGCGCCAGGGCGACCAGGCCGTGCTCCAGGTGCGCGACCGTGGCCCGGGCATCGCCGAGGCCTGGCGCCAGCGTGTCTTCGACCGCTTCTTCCGCGTACCCGACCAGAGCCAGAGCGGCAGCGGCCTGGGCCTGGCCATCGCCAGAACCGTGACCGAGCGGCACGGCGGCAGCATCGAGCTGCTCAGTGTGGAGGATGGCGGGCTGCTGGCGAGTGTGAGCCTGCCGGTGCTGCAGGAAGGATAGGGCCCTTGATGCGTGCATGGGCCCAGGATTGCAGAGCCAACAGTCCAGGAACTAGACTGGGCCCGTAACCCGTGAGCGAAGGAGCGCAATCATGAAATCCTGGCCTGTGCAAGATGCCCAAGACCACTTCAACGAGCTTCTCGAAGCCTGCCTGACCGATGGCCCGCAAGTGTTGACCCGGCGTGGCGCAGACACTGCCGTGCTCGTTCCGATGCAAGAGTGGCGCCGCCTGCATCCCGCTGCCGAACCTGCTTCGCTCAAGGAACTGCTGCTCTCGGAAGTGGGCCGCGCAGACCTGCTGATCCCGCCGCGCGGCCTGGCACACCGCAGGCCCATCGAACCCGCCAACTGAGTGCGCCAGAAATGTATTTGCTGGACACCAACATCATTTCAGAGCTGCGGCGCCCCAGGCCCCACGGAGCCGTCCTGGCCTGGCTTCAATCCCTGCCTGAGCCGGAGCTCCATCTGTCCGCGGTCAGCCTGGGCGAAATCCAGGCGGGCATAGAGCTGACCCGGCAACAGGATGCTGAGAAGGCCCAGGAAATCGAACGCTGGGCAGATCTGGTCTCCGCCTCCTACAACGTGCTGCCGATGGATGCCGAGACCTTCCGCATCTGGGCCCGGCTGATGCACGGGCGCTCCGAGGCGCTGTATGAGGACGCAATGATTGCAGCCACGGCCATGCGCCACAGGCTGGTCGTGGCCACACGCAACATTCGCGACTTCACGGATTTTGGCGTGGCGCTTGTCAACCCCTTTGAGTCGCCCTTTCGCTGAACGGGCAAAAGCCCTTTTACTGCGCAGTCTTGCCTGCCCACCCCTGGCACAGGAGGATCAGGCGAGCGACTGCAACAGCCCGGCCACCGCCTGCGCCGTGGCCTGTGCGGCCCCGCGATGCTGGTCCAGGAAGCCGCGCGCCTGGGCCACGGCATGGGCGTGGGACTGGCGGTCCCCGGCCAGGTCCACGGCCAGGCGCAGCCCGTGCTCCATGTCGGGCGCCCGCAGCGCGGCGCCGGCTTCGCAGGCCAGATCCGAGGCTTCGCTGAAGTTGAAGGTATGCGGCCCCAGCACCACGGGGCAGTCGCAGGCCAGGGCCTCGATGAGGTTCTGGCCGCCCAGCGGCGCAAAGCTGCCGCCCATGAGCGTGGCGTCGGCCAGGCCGTAGTACAGGGCCATCTCGCCCAGCGAATCACCCAGCCAGATGTCGATGTCATCCGCCGCAGCCCCGCAGGGCGGGCCACCCACCCACTGGCTGCGGCGCGAGACATGCAGGCCGCCGCCAGCCAGCAGCGCCGCCACTTCGTCAAAGCGCTGCGGATGGCGCGGCACGACCAGCCATTGCACGGCCCGGCCTGCCGGCCCCAGCGTGCGCAGGGCGGGCAGCAGCATGGCCTCCTCGCCCTCGCGGCTGCTGGCCAGCAGCACCACAGGGCGGGACAGGCCGGACTTCCATTGCCGGGCGCGCTCCAGCAGCGCGGCGTCCGGACGCGCATCGAACTTCAGGTTGCCGAGCACGCCGCGCACGGGCGCACCCAGCAGGCGCAAGCGCCGGGCATCGTCCTCGGTCTGTGCCCAGACGGCAGCCAGGGCGGTATAGGTGGGCCGCGCCAGCGGCGCCACGCGCAGCGCCTGGCCCAGCGATTTGTCGCTGAGCCGCGCGTTGGCCAACGCCAGCGGCACGCCTTCTTCGCGGCAGATGGCGACCAGGTTGGGCCACACTTCGGTCTCCATGAGCACGCCGACCGCGGGCCTGAATTGCTGCACGAAGCGGCGCACGACCGCTGGGGTATCCCAGGGCTGCCAGACCTGCAGGTCGCCGGGCTGCAGCAGCCGGCGGCCTTCGGTGCGGCCCGTGGCCGTGCCATGGGTCAGCAGCAGGCGCATGCCGGGCAGGCGCTCGCGCAGCGCGGTCAGCAAGATGGCGGCAGCGCGCGTCTCGCCCAGCGATACGGCATGGATCCAGATCCACCGGCCGCGTCCGTCCTGCCCCAGCGTGGCCGGCTGGTAGCGGCCAAAGCGCTCGGGAATGTGCTCGGCATAGACGGGCTCGGCCTCGGCTCGGCGCAGCAGCTTGCGGCGCAGCAGCGGCTGCGCCGCCCAGGTCACGGCGCTGTACAGCGCGCGCGCCCAGGACGTGGGAGAGCGTGAAGTCATCGCCTGGCGCGCAAATCAGTGCGCGGCGCCGCCAACCTGCGCGCCGGGTTTGACGCGCTCCAGCAGCGCCAGCATCTGCGCCTCGATGCGCGACAGCGCCTCCTGGGTCTGGCCCTCGAAGCGCAGCACCAGCACGGGCGTGGTGTTGCTGGCGCGGATCAGGCCGAAGCCGTCGGCCCAGTCCACGCGCAGGCCGTCGATGGTGCTGACCTGGGCCGGTGCGGCAAAGGTCTCGGCGGCCAGGGCCTGCAGTTCGGCGGCCAGGCGATGGGGCTCGCCCTCGGCGCAGGCCACATTCAGTTCAGGGGTGGAAAAGCTGGTGGGCAGCGCGTTGAGCAAGGCGCTGGGGTCGGCCTCGCGGCTGACGATCTCCAGCAGGCGGCAGCCCGCGTAGGTGCCGTCATCGAAGCCGTACCAGCGTTCCTTGAAGAAGATGTGACCGCTCATCTCGCCGCCCAGCGGCGCGTCCAGTTCCTTCATGCGGGCCTTGACCAGGGAGTGCCCGGTCTTGAACATCACGGGCTCGCCCCCGGCCTCGCGGATGGCGGGCGCCAGGCGCTGCGTGCATTTCACGTCGTAGACGATGCTGCCGCCCGGCACGCGCGAGAGCACGTCCTTGGCAAACAGCATCATCTGGCGGTCGGGGAAGATGTTCTGGCCGTCCTTGGTGACGATGCCCAGGCGGTCGCCGTCACCGTCGAAGGCCAGGCCCAGTTCGGCGTCCGAGGTGCGCAGCGCCTCGATCACGTCGCGCAGGTTCTCGGGCTTGCTGGGATCGGGATGGTGGTTGGGGAATTCACCGTCCACTTCGGAGAACAGCTCGATCACCTCGCAGCCCAGGGCGCGGAAGATGCCGGGCGCCGAGGCCCCGGCCACGCCGTTGCCGCAGTCCACCACGATCTTGATGGGGCGCGCCAGCTTCACGTCGCCCACGATGCGCGCCTGGTAGTCGGTCTGCACATCGGCGCGGCGCACGCTGCCGGTGCCCGTGATCGTCCAGTCGTCGCTCTCGACACGGCGGCGCAGCGCCTGGATTTCCTCGCCGTAGATGGCGCGGCCGGCCAGCACCATCTTGAAGCCGTTGTAGTCCTTGGGGTTGTGGCTGCCCGTGACCTGGATGCCCGAGCGCGCCAGTGTGCTGGCCGCGTAGTATAGCATGGGGGTGGTGGCCAGGCCGATGTCGATCACCTCGATGCCGACCTCGGTCAGGCCGGCGATCAACGCCGCGGACAGCGAGGGTCCCGACAGGCGGCCATCGCGTCCCACGGCCACCACGGTCTCGCCAGCCGCCAGGGCCGCCATGCCGAAGGCGCGGCCCACGCCAAGCGCGACCTCCTCGTTGAGCGTGGACGGCACGATGCCGCGGATGTCATAGGCTTTGAAGATGGAAGATGCGACCTGCACGTCGAAAACGCTTTCTCGTCGGTTGAAAACAGGGCGCCGCAGCCTGGGGACCTGGCCCGGCTGCGGCCCAAGGCGCGATTGTAGGCGCGGCAGGCAGGGGCGCCGGCGCACATCACCCCGGCTGCAAGCGGTTGCGGCGCGTGCCCTGCCTCACAGCTGCTGCTGCACCTGGGCCAGCGCAGCCGGGTCTTCCATGGTGCTGAGATCGCCCGGGTCGCGCCCCTCGGCCACGGCCTGCATGGCGCGGCGCAGCAGCTTGCCGCTGCGCGTCTTGGGCAGCGCACTGACGAAGACCACGCGCGAGGGCCGGGCCACGGCGCCCAGCCGCGCATCGACCAGCTTCATCACATCGGCCTGCAGCGCCGCGCGCTCGGCCTCGCCCTCCAGCGCCGTCCGGGGCACGGCAAAGGCCAGCGCCACCTGGCCCTTGAGCGTATCGGCCACGCCGACCACGGCGACTTCGGCCACCTGGGGATGGGCGGAGATGCATTCCTCGATCTCGCGCGTGCCCAGACGGTGGCCGGCCACGTTGATCACGTCGTCCGTGCGGCCCAGGATGAAGAAGTAGCCGTCCTCGTCGCGAATGCCCCAGTCGAAGGTGCTGTAGACCATGCGGCCTGGAATGCTTTTCCAGTAGGTGTTGACGAAGCGCTGGTCGTCACGCCAGACGGTCTGCATGCAGCCCGGCGGCAGCGGTCCCTCGATGGCCAGCACGCCCTTTTGCCCGGCACCGAGCAGTTCCTCGCCCGTGGCCTCGTCGATCAGTTTCACGTCATAGCCATAGACGGCCTTGCCGGGACTGCCGAAGCGCGTGGTCTGCTGCTCCACGCCGTTGCACAGCGTGAGGATGGGCCAGCCGGTCTCGGTCTGCCAGTAGTTGTCGATGATGGGCTTGCCCAGGGCCTGGCTGATCCACTGCGCCGTGGGCTCGTCCAGCGGCTCGCCGGCCAGCCACAGCGCCTTGAGGCTGGAGATATCGTGGCGGTGCAGGTACTCGGCATCGTGCTTCTTGAGCACGCGGATGGCCGTGGGCGCCGAGAACATGTGGGTGACCCGGTATTTCTCCACGATGCTCCACCAGATGCCCGCGTCGGGGCGTATGGGCAGGCCCTCGTAGAGCACGGTGGCCATGCCTGCGATCAGCGGCGCATAGATGATGTAGCTGTGGCCCACGACCCAGCCGATGTCGCTGGTGCAGAAAAAAGTCTGCCCTGCCTCGGCCCCGAAGATCAGCGGCATGCTGGCGGCCAGCGCCACCGTGTAGCCGCCCGTATCGCGCTGCGCGCCCTTGGGGCGCCCCGTGGTGCCGCTGGTGTAGAGCGTGTAGCTGGGGTCGGTGGATTCCACCCAGGTGCAGGCGACCTGGGCGTCGGCGTGCAGCGCACGCAGGCTGGCCCAGTCGTGGTCACGGCCGGCGCGCATGGGCGCAGGCGCCAGGCCACGGTCCACGATGAGCACGGCCGCTGGCTTGTGGCTGGCCAGCTGCAGGGCCTCGTCCAGCAAGGGCTTGTAGGCCACGACGCGCCCGCCGCGCGAGCCCGCGTCGGCACTGATGATGACCTTGGGCTCGGCATCATCGATGCGCGAGGCCAGCGCCGCCGAGGCAAAGCCGCCGAACACCACCGAATGGATGGCACCCAGCCGCGCGCAGGCCAGCATGGCAAAGGCCGCCTCGGCAATCATGGGCATGTAGATCTGGACGCGGTCGCCCTTGTGCACGCCCAGCGACTGCAGCACGGCGGCCATGCGCTGCACCTCGGCATGCAGTTCGCGGTAGGTGTAGACCTTTTCCGTGCCGGTCTCGGTGGAGATGGCGATCAGCGCGTTCTGGTCGGCGCGCTCGGCCAGGTGCCGGTCCACGGCGTTGTGGCAGAGATTGGTCTGCCCCCCGACAAACCACCGTGCAAATGGCGGATTGTCGTAGTCGCAGATGCGCTGGGGCGGCACATGCCAGTCGATGCGGCGGGCCTGCTCGGCCCAGAAGGCATCGCGCTCCTCGATGGAGCGGCGGTGGAAATCGTCGAAACGCGGGGCCATTGTCTGTCTCCTGTCGTTGTCATGGATTGGCGGCTTCTGAATTCATAATTATTCATAATGCGCTTGCCAAAAGCTGACAACTCCGCGCTGCGCGGGCAGACAGGCCCCTTCAAACTCAGAAGCTGTAGCGCAGGCCGACCGAGATCTCGCTGGAGCTCAGCTTGGCGCGCATCTGCTCATCCTGCAGGCCACGGACATTGGTGAAGTTGTTGGCGCCGCTGTGGGTCTTGCCCATGCCCACATAGCGGTAGCCCAGGTCGATGCTGACCTTTTGAATCGGCGAGTAGCTGACGCCAAAGCCCAGCGCATAGGCCAGATTGTTCTGGGAATCGCTGAAGTACTGGCGATTCGGATTGCCTTGCCAGCCGCTGGACTGCAGGTGGGCCAGGCCCAGGCCCGCCGTGCCGTACACGGAGAACTGCGCGTTCAGGGGGAAATCCTTGTACGCATTGATCATCAGGCGCTGAGAACGGATGCTGTGGTGATTGAAGCTCGTGGGAAAACGCGTGGAGCCGCTGGTGAATTCGTTGCTCCTGGGCAGGGTGTATTCCGCTTCCAGACGCCAGTCCGACGGGAGCTGATAGCCCAGGGCCAGAGAGCCGCCTGTAGCGCGGCGGCTGTCGTCGCCAGGCACGAACTGCCCCAGGCCGGGGCGGGCGCTGGAGTCCATGTCGTGGGCCTTGTAATTGGCGGAATTGATGCGGACGGCGCCATAGAAATTGTCGGCAGCCAAAGCGCTGCCCGAGGCGGTCAGGATCAGGGCGGTGAAGGTCAGAACGTGCTTCATACAGTCTCTCTTGGGGGAATGCCGCCACTGTAGAAAAACGCCCTGCCCGCGCCTATTCGGCCGGCTACGCACGCAGCTCCGTAGAACTACGCGGTGCAGCGGCAGCCCGCCTCCCGAGAGCAGACAGGTCACCATGAAAAAAGGCGCTCCAAAGAGCGCCCCAAGACGGCGGACCCAGGAACCCAGGCCTTACTTGACCAGGGCAAGCAGATCCTTGAAGGCCGGATGCTCGCAGCTGCGCAGCCACTCGAAGGCCACCATCTCCGTGGTCACCAGCTCGGCACCTGCGCCGGCCAAGCGGTCGAAGGCGGCATCGCGGTTGCGCTCGGTGCGCGAGCTGCAGGCGTCGGTGACGACCCAGACATCGAACTCATCTTCCAGCAGCTCCAGCGCCGTCTGCAGCAGGCAGACATGGGCTTCACAGCCGGCAATCACCACCATGCTGCGCTCGGGCGCCTGCTGCTGGGGCTTTTGCAGGTGCTTGGGCAGGCTGCGTGCATTGCCGCCCTGGGGTCGGGCAGGAGGACGCAGCCACTCGCCCAGGCCCTCGGCCACGGCGCTGAAATGCATCTTGGACAGGGTCCGGTCGCACAGCGCGCGCAGTTCGGCGTCGTTGGCGCCCAGGCGCGAGGGGTTCTGCTCGGTGCCGAAGACCGGCACGTCCACCAGCTGCGCCAGGCGCGCCAGCTTCACGGCATTGGCCAGAACTGCCGGTCCCTCGAAGATGGCCGGCATCAGGCGCTCCTGGTAATCGACGAGTACGAGCTGGGAGTCGGTGGCTTCAAGCAGCATGGCGGATCTTTCTTGGGAATATGGGGCGGCGCGGGCCGCCCTTCTTATAGAGGACAAAAGGGAAAGCTTTCCATTGTCGCAGCTTGCGTGCGCTCCCTGCCGCGCAGCCCGGATTCCTGAGGTAACTCAAAAACCCAGGTTTTCGGGGGTCTTATCGAATTTGTCCTACGTTTTTGCGTGGTAATCTCGCGCCCCATGTCCCGATGGCTTATTGCACTCCTGTTTGTCAGCGTCACGGCACACGCGGCTCCGCCCGAAATGCGTGACGACGATATGAACCAGCTGCTGGTCAACCGCAGCCTCATCTCGCAGCTGCGCGAAGCCCGCCACCACATGGCGGAACGCACTTCCGACTTCGTCAAGGAAGCACGACAAAGCGTCGCCGAAAAGACCTCCGATCTGGTCGTGACCGCCATGGGCTTCATCGGCGTTCCCTACCGCCGCGGCGGCAACAGTGCCGAGACCGGCTTCGACTGCAGCGGCTTCGTCCGCGCCATCTACTCCGAAACCCTGGGCAAGGTCCTGCCGCGCCGCGCTGACCAGCAGGCACAGGCCACGGAGAAAATCGACAAGAACGAACTCAAGCCCGGTGATCTGGTGTTCTTCAACACCATGCGCCGCACCTTCAGCCATGTCGGCATCTATGTCGGCGACGGCAACTTCATCCATGCACCGCGCACCGGTGCGCAGGTTCGCGTGGAAAGCATGCAAAGCGCGTACTGGGCTCGCCGCTTCGATGGCGCCCGCCGCGTGCAGGACGCCGACGGCCTGGGCCTTGACGCCAGCAAGGCCGCTCTGGCCCTGCAGATGCAGGCAAGCCAGCTGCAGTGATCGCAGCGTCTTTTGCGCCAATCCACAAACGCCTGCACATGCAGGCGTTTTGTTTTTCAGGACCCTGCTCTGGCTTCGTCCCAGGTTGAGATGCTGTCCGACAGGGCCACCCGGTGCCGGGCCCTAGAGTCGCGGCATGGAAGCTTCAGTTCGGAGAAAAGCATGATGTCCTTGATTGGTACCCTCATCGTTGGCCTGGTCGTTGGCTTGCTGGCGCGGGCACTCAAACCCGGCGATGACAGCCTTGGCTGGATCATGACCATCCTGCTCGGCGTGGCAGGATCGTTTCTTGCCAGCTACGTTGGTGTCGCCATGGGCTGGTACGAGGCCGGGCAACCCGCCGGCTGGATCGCCTCCATCGTGGGCGCCATCGTCATCCTCTTCATCTACAGTCTGGTGCGCAGCAAGAGCGCACGCTGACCACCCTGCGCGCCAGCCGCATCCGCCGGCTGGTGCATTCTCTTGATCGACATCTGCCCCGTCCTCACTGGCACGCATGATCTTTCGCACATCGGACAAAACCCCTCCCCCTCCACCACCGCGCCACGATGTGGCGCAAGCGGCCGAGAGCGCGCGCAAGTTGCTGCACCGGCGTGCGCTGGTCGGCGCAGCGGCCAGCAGCCTGCCCATTCCGGGCCTGGACTGGCTGGTGGATGCGGCCCTGCTGGCGCGGCTGCTGCCGCGCATCAACCGCGAATTCGGCCTCACACCCGAACAGTTGGACAAGCTGGAACCCGGCAAGCGCGAGCAGGTGCAAAAGGCCGTGGCCATGGTGGGCTCGGTGCTGATCGGCAAGCTGATCACGCGCGACATGGTGGTGCGCCTGGCGCGCGCGGCCGGCATGCGCATGACGGCTACGCAGGCCGCCAAGTACGTGCCGCTGGCAGGCCAGGCTGCAGCGGCAGCGCTGGGCTATGCCACGCTGCGCTATCTGGGCGAGCGGCATATCCAGGACTGCATTCGTGTGGTGGAGCACGCAGAACTCGACATTCCCTCGCGGCTTGATCGCACGGCGCGCAAGGTCGAGCAGACAGGTCAGCAATTGGAAAAGGCCAAGAAGACCGACAAGGCCGACAGGACCGACAAGGACGGGCGCGAGGCCGAGCCCGCCCCCGAGCCTTCCGGCAAGCGCCCGCGCTTCTGGCGCCAGCCCGATCGCGGCCCCTGGGGCCGCTCCCAGTAGACGGCTATCAGCCCAGGTCCGACGCCTGATGGCGCTCGGGCACCTGGGTGGCTTCATCTCCCCAGGTACGATTCACGCGGCGGCCCCGCAGCACGGCCGGCCTTTGGGCAATCTCCCTGGCCCAGCGCATGACATGCGTGTATTCATGGGCAGACAGGAACTCGGCCGCGCCATACACCTCGTTGAGCACCAGGGCCCCATACCAGGGCCAGATGGCGATATCGGCAATGCTGTAGTTCGCCCCTGCAATGAACGGGTGCAGGGCCAGCTGGCGATCGAGCACATCGAGCTGGCGCTTGGTCTCCATGGTGAAGCGGTTGATGGGGTACTCGAACTTCTCGGGCGCATAGGCATAGAAATGCCCGAAACCGCCGCCAAGGTAAGGTGCCGACCCCATCTGCCAGAACAGCCAGTTCAGGGTTTCGGTGCGCGCAGCGGGCTCGGCAGGCAGCAGCGCACCAAACTTCTCGGCCAGGTACAGCAAGATGGAGCCTGACTCGAACACGCGCACCGACGGCTCGACGCTGCGGTCCACCAGCGCCGGGATCTTGGAGTTGGGATTGACCTCGACAAAGCCGCTGGAGAACTGGTCGCCTTCGCTGATGCGGATCAGCCACGCGTCGTACTCCGCGCCGGCATGGCCCAGCGCCAGCAGCTCCTCCAGCATGATGGTGACCTTCACGCCGTTGGGCGTGGCCAGCGAATACAGCTGCAGCGGCTGCTGCCCCACCGGCAATGCCTTGTCATGGGTGGGACCGGCGACCGGGCGGTTGATGTTAGCAAAGGTGCCGCCCGAAGGCGCTGGCTGCCATACGGCAGGCGGGACATAGGTGGAGCTGTCGGTCATGCAGGGTTCCTGTGGTTCGCGGGCTGGGGAGAGGTGCCCGGCTGAAGGCGATTGTCCCGTCACCGGCGCGCTCTTGCCGGCGCGCGCGGAACGCCGCCACGGCGTCCGGGGATTTGCCACAATCGCGGCATGACTGCCGCCCCCACCTCCGCCCGCCAGTTCTGGCTCATGAAGAACGAGCCAGACGAATTCTCCATAGACCACGCGCTGGCCGCGCCGCAGGCCACCATCGCCTGGGACGGTGTGCGCAACTACCAGGCGCGCAACTTCATGCGCGATGCCATGCAGGTGGGCGATGGGGTGCTGTATTGGCACTCCAGTTGCGCCGAGCCCGGCATCTACGGTATCGCCCGCATTGCAGGCAACCTGCGCGTCGATGCCTCGCAGTTCGACCCGCGCAGTCCCTACTACGACCCCAAGTCCTCGCCCGACAAGCCGCGCTGGCTCACGCTGGACGTGCAGGCGCTGCGCAAGACACGCACGCTGCAGATCGCCGAGCTGCGCGAGCATCCCGAGCTTGCCGGCATGCGCGTACTGCAAAAGGGCAACCGCCTGTCGATCACGCCGGTCACGCCCAAGGAGTGGGCCTTCATCGAAGGCCTGCTCCAACCCGCCTGAGCTGCCGACCCGCCCGCTGCGGGCTGCTTTCTTACAAGCAAGAAGCTTCTCTCCTGCACGCCGAACCTGGACTGGCCGCTATGCTTTTGGGCATTTGCGAACCTGGATTTCGCATGCTGGAGGGAGAATCTTCGTGCGTTGGCGAAAAGCAAAAGCAAAAACACCCCCTGGAACTCCCAAGAGCGGCATGGCCGCTGCGCCCGGCCGCCTGCGGCTGGCGCTGCGCGACGCCATCGCCGCATCCCTGGGTGCGATGCTGGCCTGGGAGCTGTCCCACTACCTGCTCGGCCACCCCAAACCCGTCTTTGCCGCTGTCACCGCCCTGGTCTGCCTGGCGCCCGGCCTGCCCAGCCACCTCAAGCAGACCTGGGGCCTGGTGCTGGGCTGCGCCATCGGCATCATCGTCGGCGAACTGGCCTGGCTGCTGCCCGACACCATTCCGCTGCTGCGGCTGAGTCTGGCCTCGCTGGTCGCCCTGTCTCTGGCCGCCATGCTCGGGCAGCCGCCAGTCGTCCCGATACAGGCGGGCGTCTCCGTCGTGCTGGTGCTGAGCATGGGGCCGAGCGCCGCGGGCGAGACGCGGCTGGTTGACGTACTGGTGGGCGCCGGTGTCGGCCTGATGTTCAGCCAGGTGATCTTCACGGCCAATCCGCTGCGCGCCGTGTCGCGCTCGGCAAGCGCCTTGCTGGGCCAGCTGGCCGAGGGGCTGGAAGCCACCCTGCGCGCCACCGCCACCCACGACACGCCCGATGCCACCGTCGCGCTGGGCCAGCTCACGCGCAGCAGCGATGCGCTGAGCGCACTGCGCGCAGCCATGGTGGAGGCGCAAAGCGCCAGCCGCTGGTCCCTGCGCGGCCGCCTGGGTGGCGCGGGGCTGCAGACCATCACCGGGCGCTATGACCGCCACGCCGTGCGCCTGTATGCCAGCGCACTGCTGCTGGGCGAAAGCCTGGTGCGCGGCATGTCGCATGACAGTGGCCTCATGCCGCGCGCCATCGTGCTGCACTGTGAATGGCTGGTCGATGCCTGCCGCCAGCTGTCCGCCAACGGCAACGTGGTGGCCCTGCAGCCCGATGACGCCCTGGCCCAACTGGCCGCATCCGCACCCCAGGCCCCCGCCCAGCCGGTGCCCCAGGCCTGGCTGCCCGCGCTGGATCATGCGCAGCAGATGGAAGAGGCCCTGAAGGCGTTGATAGGCTCGCGCGACGCGTGATCAGACTGCAGCGCGCCCGCGCGACGCTGCACCCGCACCGCCGATGCGCCCGATCGCGCCGGCCAGCCACCAGCCGATAGCGCACATGGCCGCCGTCACCACCCAGGTCCACTGCCATCCGCCCGCCTGCACGGCCACGGCCGCCACCAGAGGCGGGCCTGCAAACTGCCCCACGCTGGACCATTGCTGCATGAAACCCACCGTGGTCGATACCGTGGACTCATCGGGGGCCAGCCGCACCGCCATGGAAAACAGCGTGCCTGGAATCAGCCCGCCCGCCGCCGAAAACAACACCACCGCCACAAAGCGCAGCCACAACGGCGCCAGCGGTTGCCCCTGCCATTGCAGATAGGCCAGCAGCGCACACGCCGCCATGCAGCCAAAGCCCAGGCGCAAGGCGCGCGTGGCGCTCCAGCCGCCTTGGAGCAAACGGCCCGAGGCCACATTGCCCACCATGTTGGCCAGCGCCACCACGGCCGTCAGCGTGCCCGACAATGCGGCGCCCAGGCCAGCCTCGGCATAGACCGTGGGGAGAAAGCCGATGACGGCCATCCACTGCCCTGAGTACACGGCAAAGGCCACAGCCACGCACCAGGGTCCGGGGCTGCGCAGGGTCAACGCCAGGCGAGGACGCCAGCCACCGCCCGCCACCGACGTGCCAAGGGGCACCGGCCTGTCTGCCGGCACGCCACACCAGACGGCGACCCATGCGAGTGCCGAAATCAGTCCCAACAGCAACCACCATGCGGGCCAGGATGCCCAGGCCATCACCCACGGCCCCAGCAGCAAGCCGATGGCACTGCCCAGCGGCATATAAGTGCCCCACCAGCCCATGCGCGCGCTCAGATCGCTTGGCGCCACGCAGCGCCGGATCAGACCCGGCCCCGGCATGGCCACCAGCAAAAAGCCCAGCCCCTCCACGGCACGCAAGGCCAGCAGCGCTGCAAACCCCGTAGCGGTGGCGCCCAGGGCGCTGGCACCCGCCATCAACAGCAGGCCTGCCAGCATGCTGCGCCGCAGCCCCCAGCGGTCTGCACCCAGACCCACCACCAGGCCCAGCACCATGCCGGCCACCTGCACGGTGGAAAGCAGAAAGCCGGCCTGCAGCAGGGACAGGCCCAATTGCTGCTGCAGCACCGGCACAGCCGGCGGCAGCTTGCCTACATGCAGAGCCGCACTGACGCCGGCCGCCACGACGATCCATGAGGGATGCACCCCCTGCTTCGTTGTTTTCACTGGATGCTGTCTCCCGGGGGCGCATGCCATGCGCCCTGTAGCTGATGTGTGAAGTATCGAAAGCATAGGCCAAGCGGCGCCTGCAAACAGCACTCTTCTTACCCGCCGCCCCGCCTGTATGAAGGCACACTGAAGGCCTGGATCAACTCCCGAGGCCTTGCGCATGCGCTCATCACTAGATTTCAGCTCCTGGTCTTCGCTGCTGTCCACGGTGTTGGGCCTGCTGCTGGTCACCTGCCTGATGATGGGCATTCGCCTGCTGTTCATGCAGACCGTGCAAAAGCGGCGCGAGCGTGAAAACCGCCAGATCAATGAACGCCTGAAGTCGCTTATCGCCGCCTACAAGACGCTGGGCGGCTCTTTCACGGGCACGCTGCATGTGAATCCCCTGCACCTGCGCGATCTGCGCAGGCCCGCCGCCGACGATGCCGATGCCGATGCACCACCGGCTTTTGGCAGCGAGCGCCAACGGCGCATTCGCGATGCGGTCGAAGCCGCGCTGTCCGATGTCATCTTGCTCGGAACGCAAGACCAGGTGCGCATGGCCGCCCAGGCGGCCCAGGACATGGTGGCAGGCCAGCCTGTCGAGACTGCGGCACTCGTCGCTTCGCTGCGCGCCTTCATCCGCGAAGCGCTGGATCTGGAGCCGATCCCCGACAGCCTGCGCGTTCCCAACCAGGGCCCCACGCGTCCGGGCGGCACGACGGGCGGGGCGCGCAAAGGTGGCGCGGAATCCGGCGCTTCAAGCAAGGGCGGTGGCGGTGGCGGTGGCGGCGGCGGTGGTGGCGCAGGAATGGGCGCCGCAGGCATGGGCGGCCTGGGCATGGGAGCAGGCCTTGGCGTCGGCGTTCACCATGGAGACGATGGCACGCCCCCACCATGAACACCTGCCGTGCCAGGTCGAACCGCAAGCCACTGGGACGCCGGCCCGCTTGCCGAGCGAACATGACACTCGCCAGAAACAGCCAGGCCTGCGAGGTACCAGATGGCACCCCGCAGGCCTCGCATGCCGGGCAGCAGCCGCCTGCCTGCCCGTCCTCCCCCACCAATTTCTGTCAGACCATCACCACATCACAGCCGCAGCTTGGCCGTTGCCAGCAGCAAACCAAACCCCACCAACATGCCGCCAAAGGCCCTGTCTATCCAATGCCGCACGGCCAGCAGCCGCGCACGCACCCGCTGGGCCGAAAAGCACAGCGCCACGATGCAGAACCACGCCACATGGGCCAGCGAGATGAATCCGCCATATGCCAGCTGCGTGGCCAGCGGCGTGTCCTGTCCCACGATCTGCAGGAACAGGCTGACCACGAACACCGTGGTCTTGGGATTGAGCGCATTCGTCAGAAAGCCCGTGCGCAGCGCCGCCATGTCGGAGAGCGCGGCCACGGGCTGGCTGGGCAAATCGTCCTCCTGGCGGCTGCGCAGCATGGTCACGCCCAGATAGATCAGATAGGCTGCACCCAGCAGCTTGACCACGTCGAACAACCAGGTGGACTGCTGCATGAGCAGTCCGACCCCGAGCAAGGTATAGCCGACATGGACCAGCACCCCCAGGCCAATGCCCAGCGCCGTCAGCAGGCCCGCGCGGCGCGAGCGCAGCAGGCTGTTGCGTGTGACCATGGCGAAATCCGCCCCTGGGCTGATGACGGCCAGCAAGGTAATGGTGACTACAGCTATCCATTCGGTCATCGGTTATCCATTCGATTCAATGCAACGCGCCGGATAGTATTGGCCTTCCATGAAAATGCATAACGATGTTTTCTGACACAGTTGGTGAACTCAACTCACAAACCCCGAGCAAGCGGCTGCCGTCGCTGCAGGCCTTGCGCTGCTTCGAAGCGGCCGCCCGGCGGGAGAACTTCAGCAAGGCGGCAGAAGAGTTGCACCTTACCCATGGCGCCATCAGCCGGGCCGTGCGCCTGCTGGAGGACGATCTGGGCGTGACCCTGTTTGACCGCCGCAGCCGCCGCGTCTTCCTGACCGAGGCAGGCCGCCACCTGGCCCAGGCCGTGCACGAAGGCCTGGAGCGCATGCGCCAGGCCACGCAGGAGTTGCGCTCGCGCGCGCAGCAGGCGCGCCGCTGGGTGCTGTCCTGCGAGCCCACCTTGCTCATGCGCTGGCTGATCCCGCGCTGGCCGCAGTTCCAGGAACAGCACCCGGAGTTGCAGCTGCACCTGATGGCGGGCGGCGGGCCTTTCTCTTTCGCGGACGGCATCGATCTGGCCATACGACGCGATGACTTCTCTCCGCCAGCGGGCTGCCATGCGGAGACCCTGTTTGCCGAGCGCATAGGCCCGGTCTGCCGACCCGAGCGGCTGGCGCAGTGGTGCACGCGCTCCGACGAGGGGCATGCCACCGGGCTGCGCCCGGAGGCGCCCTTGCTGCAAAGCCGCACCCGCCCGGGGGCCTGGTCCACCTGGGCAGAGCACAGCGGCCAGCCGCCGCCGTCGGGATCCCAGCTGCAGTTCGACCATTTCTATTTCAGCCTGCAGGCCGCCGTGGCAGGCATGGGACTGGCCATCGGACCCTGGCAACTGGTGCGCGACGACATCGCCAACGGCGTGCTGGCAGCGCCCATGGGCTTTGTCGAGGACGGTTCGCGCTACTGCCTGCTGTCCCCCGCTCCGCCCACGCCAGATGGCGTGCACGACCAATTGCTGCAGTGGCTGCGCGCCCAGGCCTGAACAGGTCTGCCCTCTTTGCCGTGCCTGTGTCTGGACCGGTGTCTGGGCTGATGCCTGTGTCCTTGTCTGCGTATCCCAAAGCAGAAAGGCAGCCGAAGCTGCCTTTCTTTTCTTGCCTGGCCTGAACGCCCGGCCTTGCGCTTACTTGCGCTGCGGCGGCAGGTCCGTGCAGGAGCCGTGCGCCACCTCGGCCGCCATGCCCAGGCTTTCGCCCAGCGTGGGGTGGGGGTGGATGGTCTTGCCGATGTCCACAGCGTCGGCACCCATTTCGATGGCCAGCGCAATCTCGCCGATCATGTCGCCCGCATGCGTGCCGACGATGCCGCCACCCAGGATGCGGCCATGGCCGTGCGCCTCGGGGCTGTCATCGAACAGCAGCTTGGTGACGCCTTCGTCGCGGCCATTGGCAATGGCGCGGCCCGAAGCCGTCCAGGGGAAGACACCCTTCTTGACCTTGATGCCCTGGGCCTTGGCCTGGTCCTCGGTCAGGCCCACCCACGCCACTTCCGGGTCGGTGTAGGCCACGCTGGGGATCACGCGGGCGTTGAAGGCGCTGGCAGCCAGCTCCTTGTTGCCCTGCAGTTCACCGGCGATGACTTCGGCGGCCACATGGGCCTCGTGCACAGCCTTGTGCGCCAGCATGGGCTGGCCCACCACGTCGCCGATGGCGAAGATGTGGGGCACATTGGTGCGCATCTGGATATCGACTTCGATGAAGCCGCGGTCCGTGACGGCCACGCCGGCCTTCTCGGCAGCGATCTTCTTGCCGTTGGGCGTGCGGCCCACGGCCTGCAGCACCAGGTCGTAGACCTGGGGCTCGGGCACGGTGATGCCGTCCTTGGCAGGCGCAAAGCTGACCTTGATGCCTTCGGGCGTGGCTTCGGCACCCACGGTCTTGGTGTTGACCATGATGTTGTCGAAGCGCGGCGCGTTCATCTTCTGCCAGACCTTGACCAGGTCGCGGTCGGCGCCCTGCATGAGGCCGTCCATCATCTCCACCACGTCCAGGCGTGCGCCCAGCGTGGAGTAGACGGTGCCCATTTCCAGGCCGATGATGCCGCCGCCCAGGATCAGCATGCGCTTGGGCACGCTGGCCAGGTCCAGCGCGCCGGTGGAGTCCACCACGCGCGGGTCCTTGGGCATGAAGGGCAGGTGCACGGCCTGGCTGCCGGCGGCAATGATGGCGCGCTTGAACTGCACGATCTTCTTGCTGCCGGTCTTTTCCTGGCCGTCGCCCGTGGTCTCTTCCACCTCAAGGTGGTTGGCACCGACGAAGTTGCCGTAGCCGCGCACCACGGTGACCTTGCGCATCTTGGCCATCTGGCCCAGGCCGCCGGTCAGCTTGCCGATGACCTTGTCCTTGTGTCCGCGCAGCTGGTCGATGTTGACCTCGGGCGCGCCGAACTTGACGCCGGCCACCTCCAGGTGCTTGACCTCGTCCACCACGGCGGCCACGTGCAGCAGCGCCTTGGACGGGATGCAGCCCACGTTCAGGCAGACGCCGCCCAGGCTCTTGTAGCGCTCGACGAGGACCACATTCAGGCCCAGATCGGCCGCACGGAAGGCTGCCGAGTAGCCGCCAGGACCGCCGCCGAGCACGACCACGTCGCAGTCGTAGTCGGCCGCGCCACCGGCGTAGCTGGCTGCGATCGGAGCGGGAGCCGATGCTGCGGGCGCTGCAGCGGCAGGCGCTGGAGCCGCCGCTGCAGGGGCCGGTGCGGCCGCCTGGGGTGCGGCGGCCGCTTCGCCAGCGGCCTCCAGCGTCAGGATCAGGCCGCCTTCGGCGATCTTGTCGCCGATCTTGACCTTGAGTTCCTTGACCACGCCGGCATGGCTGGAGGGGATCTCCATGGAGGCCTTGTCGGACTCCACGGTGATCAGGGACTGGTCCTTGGCCACGGTGTCACCGGGCTGGACCAGCAGTTCGATCACGCCCACTTCGGCGAAGTCGCCGATGTCGGGCACCTTGATGTCGATGATTGCCATGTGTCGGGCCTCCGTTTACAGCAGGATGCGGCGGTAGTCCGCCAGCACTTGGCCCAGGAAGGCATTGAAGCGCGCGGCCGAGGCACCGTCGATGACACGGTGGTCATAGGACAGCGACAGCGGCAGCGTCAGGCGCGGCACGAATTGCTTGCCATCCCACACCGGCTTCATCTGGCCCTTGGACAGGCCGAGGATGGCCACTTCAGGAGCGTTGATGATGGGAGTGAAGTTCGTGCCACCGATGCCGCCCAGCGACGAGATCGAGAAGCAGCCGCCCTGCATGTCGGCAGCGCCGAGCTTGCCGTCGCGGGCCTTCTTGGCCAGTTCGCCCATTTCCTGGCTGATCTGCAGGATGCCCTTCTTGTCGGCATCGCGCAGCACGGGGACCACCAGGCCGTTGGGCGTGTCGGCCGCAAAGCCGACGTGGAAGTACTGCTTGTAGACCAGGGTGTCGCCGTCCAGCGAGGCATTGAACTCGGGGAACTTCTTGAGGGCCGCAACCACCGCCTTGATCACGAAGGCCAGCATGGTCACCTTGACGCCGCTCTTCTCGTTCTCCTTGTTGGTGGAGACACGGAAGGCTTCCAGGTCGGTGATGTCGGCCTCGTCATTGTTGGTGACGTGCGGGATCATGACCCAGTTGCGCGACAGGTTGGCGCCGCTGATCTTCTTGATGCGCGACAGGTCCTTGCGCTCGACCGGGCCGAACTTGGCGAAGTCGACCTTGGGCCAGGGCAGCAGGTCCAGACCTGCGCCGCCGCCGGAGCCACCCTTGGGAGCGGTCGCGGCCTGGGCCTTGGTCTGCACGGTACCCGCCATGACGGACTTGGTGAAAGCCTGGATGTCGTCGGCCGTGATGCGGCCCTTGTTGCCCGAGCCCTTGACCTCGTCCAGCGGCACACCCAGCTCGCGGGCGAACTTGCGTACCGAGGGCGATGCATGGGGCAGCTTGCCCGTGGGTGCCACGGTGGGGTTGTGCGCAGGCGCAGCGGCGGGAGCCGATGCTGCAGCGGCAGCCACCGGAGCTGCAGCGGCCGGGGCAGCAGTTGCCGGTGCAGGGGCTGCAGCAGCAGGTGCCGGGGCCGCAGCCTGGGCTGCAGGCGCGGCAGCGCCCTGCACGCTCATCTGGCCGACCACGTCGCCCACGTTGACCGTGTCACCGATCTTGAGCGTCAGCGCCGTGATGGTGCCGGCCGCTGGCGACGGGATTTCCATCGAGGCCTTGTCGGATTCGACGGTGAACAGCGATTGCTCGGCCGTCACGGTGTCGCCGACCTTGACCAGCATCTCGATCACGGCCACGTCCTTGAAGTCGCCAATGTCGGGAATCTTGATGTCGATCTGCGTGGCGGCGCCCGAGGCCGCAGGCGCGGCAGCAGGAGCAGCGGCCGGTGCAGGCGCAGCCACCGGGGCCGGGGCTGCAGCGGCGGGGGCCGGTGCGGCGGCTGCAGGTGCCGGGGCAGCGGCTTCCGCCGACTCGACCACGGCAATGATGCTGCCCTGCTTGACCTTGTCGCCCATGTTGACGCGCAGCTCCTTGAGCACGCCAGCGTGGCTGGAGGGGATCTCCATGGAGGCCTTGTCGGACTCCACCGTGATCAGCGATTGCTCGGCCTTGATCTGATCGCCGGCCTTGACCAGCACTTCGATCACAGCAACTTCGTCGAAATCACCGATATCGGGGACTTGAATTTCTACCAATGCCATATGTGTCTCCCGTTCTTACTCAAGCGTGCAGCGGGTTGATCTTGTCGGCCTTGATGCCGTACTTGGCGATCGCCTCGGCCACGGTGGTGGCGTTGATCTTGCCTTCTTCGGCCAGCGCGCGCAGTGCGGCAACCACGATGTAGTGGCGATCCACTTCGAAGTGCTCGCGCAGCTTGCGGCGGAAGTCCGAGCGGCCGAAGCCGTCGGTGCCCAGCACCTTGTAGGTGCGGCCCTTGGGCATGTAGGGGCGGATCTGCTCGGCGTAGGCCTTCATGTAGTCGGTGGATGCGATCACCGGGCCATTGTGCGACTGCAGCTGCTGCGTGACGAAGGGCACCTTCTGGGTGTCCAGCGGATGCAGCAGGTTCCAGCGGTCGGCCTCCTGACCGTCGCGGGTGAGCTCGTTGAAGCTCGGGCAGCTCCACACGTCGGCGGCAATGCCCCAGTCGGCCAGCAGCAGTTCCTGGGCGAAGAAGGATTCGCGCAGGATGGTGCCCGAACCCAGCAGTTGCACGCGCAGGCCGCTTTCAGGCACCTTCTGGCCGGGCTTGCACAGGTACATGCCCTTGATGATCTGCTGCTCGGTGCCGGGCGTGAGGCCGGGCATGGCGTAGTTCTCGTTGAGCAGCGTGATGTAGTAGAAGACGTTTTCCTGGTTCTGCACCATGCGGCGCAGGCCGTCCTGCATGATCACGGCGACTTCGTGGGCGAAGGTCGGGTCGTAGCTCACGCAGTTGGGAATGGTGTTGGCCAGGATGTGGCTGTGGCCGTCTTCGTGCTGCAGGCCTTCGCCGTTCAGCGTGGTGCGGCCCGAAGTGCCGCCCAGCAGGAAACCGCGCGCCTGCATGTCGCCGGCCGCCCAGGCCAGGTCACCGATGCGCTGGAAGCCGAACATCGAGTAGTACACGTAGAACGGGATCATGATCCGGTTGCTCGTGCTGTAGCTCGTGGCTGCCGCGATCCAGCTGCTCATGCCGCCGGCTTCGTTGATGCCTTCCTGCAGGATCTGGCCGGCCTTGTCCTCGCGGTAGTACATCACCTGGTCCTTGTCGACCGGGGTGTACTGCTGTCCAGCGGGGTTGTAGATGCCGATCTGGCGGAACAGGCCTTCCATGCCGAAGGTACGGGCCTCGTCCACCAGGATGGGCACGACGCGCGGGCCGATTTCCTTGTCGCGCAGCAGCTGCGTGAGGAAGCGCACATAGGCCTGGGTGGTCGAGATCTCACGGCCTTCGGGCGTGGGTTCGAGGATGGCCTTGAAGGTATCAAGCGCAGGCGCCGTGAATTGCTCGCTGGCCTTCACGCGGCGGTGCGGCAGGTAGCCGCCCAGGGCCTTGCGGCGCTCGTGCAGGTAGCGCATTTCCGGGGTGTCGTCGGCCGGCTTGTAGAAAGGCAGGTCGGCGATCTGGCTGTCGGGAATGGGAATGTTGAAACGGTCGCGGAAGGCCTTGATGTCCTCGTCGCCCAGCTTCTTGGTCTGGTGAACGGTGTTCTTGCCTTCACCGATCTTGCCCATGCCGAAGCCCTTGACGGTCTTGACCAGCAGCACGGTGGGCTGGCCCTTGTGCGAATTGGCAGCATGGAAGGCAGCGTAGACCTTCTGCGAATCGTGGCCGCCGCGGCGCAGGTTCCAGATCTCGTCGTCGCTCATGTGCTCGACCATCTTCAGCGCGCGCGGATCGCGGCCGAAGAAGTTCTTGCGCACGTAGGCGCCGTCATTGGCCTTGAACGACTGGTAGTCGCCGTCGTTGCACTCGGCCATGATCTTCTTGAGCACGCCGTCCTTGTCCTTGGCCAGCAGCTCGTCCCAGCCCTTGCCCCACAGCAGCTTGATGACGTTCCAGCCGGAGCCGCGGAACTCGCCTTCGAGTTCCTGGATGATCTTGCCGTTGCCGCGCACCGGGCCGTCCAGGCGCTGCAGGTTGCAGTTGATCACGAAGATCAGGTTGTCCAGCTTTTCGCGCGCGGCCAGCGAGATCGCGCCCAGCGACTCGACCTCGTCCATTTCGCCGTCGCCGCAGAACACCCAGACCTTGCGGCTTTCGGTGTCGGCGATGCCACGGGCATGCAGGTACTTGAGGAAGCGCGCCTGGTAGATGGCCATCAGCGGGCCCAGGCCCATGGACACCGTGGGGAACTGCCAGAACTCGGGCATCAGCTTGGGGTGCGGGTAGCTGGACAGGCCCTTGCCGTCCACTTCCTGGCGGAAGTTCAGCAGCTGCTCCTCGGAGATGCGGCCTTCCAGGTAGGCGCGGGCATAGATGCCGGGCGAGACGTGGCCCTGGATATACAGGCAGTCGCCGCCGTGGTTCTCGTTTTCGGCGTGCCAGAAATGGTTGAAGCCGGCCGCGAACATGTTGGCCAGCGAAGCGAAGGAGCCGATGTGGCCACCCAGGTCACCGCCTTCGGGCGGGTGCAGGCGGTTGGCCTTGACCACCATGGCCATGGCATTCCAGCGCATGTAGGCGCGCAGACGGCCTTCGATTTCCAGGTTGCCGGGACAGCGGGCTTCCTGCGAGGTCTCGATGGTGTTCACATAGCCGGTGTTGGCCGAGAAAGGCATGTCCACGCTGTTCTGGCGTGCGTGTTCGAGCAGGTCCTCGATCAGCTTGTGCGCGTATTCGGCGCCTTCACGGTCGATGACGGCCGACAGGGCGTCCATCCATTCGCGCGATTCTTGTTGGTCCAGGCCGGCGGGAACGCCTGCATTGCCTTGCGGGTCAGTCTGAGCTGTCATGGGAATGTCTCCTTGCAGAAGGTAGCGTCTTGGGGTCGAACCAGTGAGCGGCGCAGCGCGCCAACGCAGGCGGGTAGTTCACCACGCCTTGCGCGGCACAGACCCTGTCTGGCGAACTTGAAAATACCGATTCACTGCCTCAATGCTCGGCGAGTGTCGCATACTTTTTTCGAATTTCAAATGGTGCTTTTTGATTTCATAATTTGAAATTTTGCTGCAAACGCACATACAGTGAAGACCCCAAAGAACGTCGCCGAAGCGCCTCGGCGGCGACTCCAATACTCCTTAAAAACAGTCAGACTCTCCCCTACACTGGGCGCATGCAATCCTCCCCTTCCGAGCACGGCACGCACAGCCCTGCCCCCATGGCAGGCGTGGCCGCGCCAGTGCGCTGGTGGCGCAGCTGGTGGCGCAGTCTTTCCCCCACGCGCCAGGACCGCTTCGCGGCGCTCGCCCCCCTCGCGGCCGTACTGATGTTCATGGCGGCCATCGTGGCCTCCTTCTGGTACCTGCGCATGGAGGAGATAGACCGCGAGAAGGAAGCGCTGCACCGCGACGTGGAATATGCCCAGCAACGCGTGCGCCTGCGCCTGCTGGAGCGCCAGGAGCAACTGATGCGCATGGCGCGCGACATAGGCAACCACGACCTGGGCGAATCCGACTTCGCCAGCCGCGCCGAAGCACTCATCAGCCAGTACCCGGAACTGCAGTCCATCACCTGGATCGATGCACAGCGGCGCATCCTGGCCAGCCAGTCCGCCCCCACCGTCAGCAGCGAGCAGCTGCGCATCCCGCGTGAAGTGCTGCGCGCCGGAGACGCGCTGGAGGCCTACCAGCTCGCGCGCGAGATGCAGCAACCCATCTACGTGCAGGGACTGGCCCACAAGGGGGAAGCCGCGCCGCTGCTGCAACTGCATGTGCCGCTGGCACAGGACGGCCGCTACATCGGCGAGCTGCTGGGCGAATACTCCATCGACAGCCTGCTGCGCTATGGAACACCCACCGAAATCATGGCCCGCTACGCCATGACCATGCTCGACAGCCGGGGCCAGGTGCTGGCAGGCACGCCGCTGACACCGCGCAAGCAGACCGCCACCGAACTGCTGCGCTGGCGCACCGTTGCCAACGAGGACGAGGCACCCGTCGCCCCCGTGGGCAACAGCCTGGTGCTGCGTGCCCAGGCCTATCGCACCTCGCTGGGCGTGGTCGGCAGCGGCCTGTTCTGGCTGGTGGGCACGCTCAGTGCGATGACGGCATGGCTGCTGCTGGCCACCTGGCGCCACACGCGCCGCCGCCAGCGCGCCCAGGAGGCCCTGGTCGCAGAGACCAACTTCCGCCGCGCCATGGAAAACTCCGTGCTCACCGGCATGCGCGCGCTGGACCTGCAAGGCCGCATCACCTATGTGAATGCCGCCTTCTGCCAGATGACGGGCTGGAGCGAATCAGAGCTGGTCGGCCAGATGCCGCCCTACTCCTACTGGCCCGACAACGACTACGACAACCTGCACTCCAAGCTGCGCGAAGAGCTTTCGGGCAAGACCATCGTCGGGGGCTTTCAGGTGCGCGTGCAGCGCAAGAACGGCACGCAGTTCGATGCGCGCCTGTATGTCTCGCCGCTGATCGACGCCCATGGCCAGCACACGGGCTGGATGTCGTCCATGACCGACATCACCGAGCCCAACCGCATCCGCGAGCAACTGTCCGCCTCCTACGAGCGCTTCACCATCGTGCTGGAGGCGCTGGACGCCTCGGTGTCCGTCGCCCCGCTGGGCAGCGCCGAGCTGCTGTTCGCCAACAAGCTGTACCGGCAGTGGTTCGGCTCGCAGACCGATGGCCACCTGCAGCTCGTCGCCCAGGCCGGCGTGCTGCCCGTGCGCTCGCAGCCGCAAGGCATGGACGACGAGGACGGCCTCATGGGCCTGCCCACCGACTCGCTGACCAGCGCACGCAGCGAAAACGCCGAGATCTACCTGCCGGAACTGGGCAAGTGGCTGGAAGTGCGATCGCGTTACCTGAGTTGGGTGGACGGCCGCCTGGCCCAGATGGTGATCGCCACCGACATCACGCCGCGCCGCCTGGCCGAGGAGCAGGCCGATCGCCAGGCCGAGCACGCCCAGTCCGTCAGCCGCCTGATCACCATGGGCGAGATGGCCTCCAGCGTCGCCCATGAGCTCAACCAGCCGCTGACCGCCATCAGCAACTACTGCAGCGGCATGCTCACCCGGCTTGAAAAGGGCACGCTGACCGAAGAGCAGATGAAATTCGCGCTGGAGAAAACCGCCCACCAGGCGCAGCGCGCGGGACAGATCATTTTGCGCATACGCTCCTTCGTCAAGCGCAGCGAGCCCAACCGCACACTGGCCCAGGTCACCGACATGGTCAGCGAGGCCGTGGAACTGGCCGGGATCGAGCTGCGCCGCCGCAATGTGCAGCTGACCTACCACGTGGCCGAGCGCATGCCGGCCATCATGGCCGACACCATCCTCATCGAGCAGGTGCTGGTCAACCTCATGAAGAACGGCGCCGAATCCATCGAGCAGTCGGGCCGCCCCAGCCACCAGCGCAATGTGGAGCTGCGCGTGGTGCCGCGCACCATCGAGGACCAGCGCGTCATCGAATTCAACGTGCAGGACACCGGCAAGGGCCTGCCGCCGGAGGTGCTGGAACGCCTCTTCGAGGCCTTCTTCACTACCAAGAGCGAAGGCATGGGCATGGGGCTGAATCTGTGCCGCAGCATTGTCGAGTCCCACCAGGGCCGGATGCGTGCCGAGAACCTCTACAATGGTTCCGAGGTTGTCGGCTGCCGGTTTTCATTCTGGCTGCCGCTGGCCCCGCCGGGCGACGCGACAACGCCGGCAGCGACCATTGAACCCACAACAAGGACGATTGCATGAGCTTGATCCCGAAAAAAGGCACTGTGTACGTAGTTGATGACGACGAAGCGGTTCGTGATTCGTTGCAATGGTTGTTGGAGGGCAAGGACTATCGTGTGCGCTGCTTCGACTCGGCCGAGACCTTCCTCTCGCGCTACGACCCACGCGAGATCGCCTGCCTCATTGTCGACATCCGCATGGGCGGCATGACGGGCCTGGAACTGCAGGACCGCCTGATCGAACGCAAGTCCCCCCTGCCCATCGTCTTCATCACCGGCCACGGCGACGTGCCCATGGCGGTGAACACCATGAAGAAGGGCGCACTGGACTTCATCCAGAAGCCGTTCAACGAAGAGGAACTGCTGAACCTGGTCGAGCGCATGCTGGACCATGCCCGCGAAGCCTTTGCCGGCCACCAGCAGGCCGCCAGCCGCGATGCGCTGCTGGCCAAGCTGACCAGCCGTGAAGCCCAGGTGCTGGAGCGCATCGTCGCCGGCCGGCTGAACAAGCAGATCGCCGACGATCTTGGCATCAGCATCAAGACGGTGGAGGCGCACCGCGCCAACATCATGGAAAAGCTCAACGCCAACACCGTGGCCGATCTGCTCAAGATCGCCCTTGGCCAGGGCCAGACCGCTGCAGCGGCCAAGGCAGCCGTCGCCGGATAAACCCAGACACCACCGCTTTTTTTCAAAGAGCTGCTAGCGCTTGATCAACAAGCCCTAGCAGCATTTTTATTGGTATTCACTGCAATGACAGCCCAACTCATCGACGGCAACGCCCTCTCCCGCCAACTGCGTGCCGAAGTCGCCCAGCGCGCCACCGCCCTGAAGGCCCGCGGCACCACGCCCGGCCTGGCCGTGGTCCTGGTCGGCGACAACCCTGCCTCCCAGGTCTATGTGCGCAACAAGGTCAAGGCCTGCGAGGACGCGGGCTTTCATTCGGTGCTGGAGAAGTACGATGCCTCGATGACCGAGGCCGAACTGCTAGCCCGCGTCGAGGCGCTGAACAACGACCCCAGCATCCACGGCATCCTGGTCCAGCTGCCGCTGCCCGCACACATCGACGACCACAAGGTCATCGAGACCATTTCGCCGCTCAAGGACGTGGATGGCTTTCACGTGGCCAGTGCAGGCGCGCTGATGGTGGGCGAGGTCGGCTTCAAGGCCTGCACCCCCTACGGCTGCATGAAGATGCTGGAATCCATCGGCATGAAGGACCTGCGCGGCAAGCACGCCGTGGTCATCGGCCGCTCCAACATCGTCGGCAAGCCCATGGCCATGATGCTGCTGGCCGCCAATGCCACCGTGACCATCTGCCACAGCGGCACGGCCGATCTCGCCGCCATGACGCGCCAGGCCGACATCGTGGTTGCCGCCGTGGGCAAGCGCAATGTGCTGACTGCAGACATGTGCAAGCCTGGCGCCGTGGTCATCGACGTGGGCATGAATCGCAACGACGAAGGCAAGCTCTGCGGCGACGTGGACTTTGACGGCGTCAAGGAAGTGGCCGGCTTCATCACGCCCGTACCCGGCGGTGTCGGCCCCATGACGATTACCATGCTGCTGGTCAACACCATGGAGGCGGCCGAGCGCGCCGCCGGCTGACCAGGAGCTGACAAGCATCGGGCGGCTCCCCGGGGAGCCGCTTGATTTCAATGCACCCGACGGCATCTGACACGCATGAGCAATCCTCTCCTCGAATCCTCCGACCTGCCCCTGTTCGATCGCATACGCCCTGCCGATGTCGGCCCGGCCATCGATATCCTGCTGACCGGGGCCGAAGAGGCCCTGGAGACCGTCACGGCGCCCGACTTTCCGGCGCGCTGGGATTCGATCTCGGCCGTGCTCGATGTCGCCACCGAGAAGCTGGGAACGGCCTGGGGCGCCGTCAGCCACCTCAACAGCGTGGCCGATACGCCCGAGCTGCGCGCTGCCTACAACGAGTCCCTGCCCAAGGTCACCGAATTCTGGACGCGCCTGGGTGCCGACGAACGCCTGTACGCCAAGTACAAGGCCATTGACCCCGCCACGCTCAATGTCGAGCAGCGTGCGGCCTGGGACCATGCCATGCGCAACTTCGTGCTCTCCGGCGCCGAGCTGCGGGGCGAGGACAAGCTGCGCTTTGCCAAGATCCAGGAACGCTCGGCCGAACTGACGCAGAAGTTCAGCGAGAACGCGCTCGACGCCACCGATGCATTCGCCTACTACGCCACGGCCGAGGAGCTGGACGGCGTGCCGCAGGATGTGCGCCAGGCAGCCCGCTCCGCCGCCGAGGCCGAAGGCAAGCAAGGCTTCAAGCTCACGCTGAAGATGCCCTGCTATCTGCCCGTGATGCAGTTCGCGGCCAGCAGTGCGCTGCGCGAGAAGCTCTACCGCGCCTATGTGACACGCGCCTCCGACCAGGCCGAGGGCGATGCCATCCGCTTCGACAACACGGCCAACATCTCGGAGATCCTGGCCCTGCGCAAGGAAGAGGCGCAGTTGCTGGGTTACCGCAATTTCGGCGAGATTTCGCTGGTTCCCAAGATGGCGCATTCGCCACAGCAGGTGATCGACTTTCTGCGCGATCTCGCGCACCGGGCCCGCCCCTATGCCGAGAAGGATGTCGCCGACCTGCGCGCCTTCGCACGCGATGAGCTGGGCCTGGCCGATCCCCAGCCCTGGGACTGGGCCTATGTCTCCGAAAAGCTCAAGGAGGCACGCTATGCCTTCAGCGAGCAGGAGGTCAAGCAGTACTTCCCTGCGCCCAAGGTGCTGGCCGGCCTGTTCAAGATCGTCGAGACGCTGTTCGACGTGGCCATCCGCCGCGACGCGGCGCCGGTCTGGAATCCCGCCGTCGAGTTCTACCGCATCGAGCGCAGCACGCCGCAAGGCCCCGAGCTGGTCGGCCAGTTCTACCTGGACCAGCCGGCGCGATCGGGCAAGCGTGGCGGCGCCTGGATGGACGATGTGCGTACCCGCTGGCTGCGCCCTGACAACCACAGGCTGCAGACGCCGGTCGCGCACCTGGTCTGCAACTTTGCCACCGGCGTTGACGGCAAGCCGGCCCTGCTCACGCACGATGACGTGATCACGCTGTTCCATGAAACCGGCCACGGCCTGCACCACATGCTGACCCAGGTCAACGAGCGCGACGTCTCGGGCATCGCGGGCGTGGAATGGGATGCCGTGGAACTGCCAAGCCAGTTCATGGAGAACTTCTGCTGGGAATGGGAAGTGCTCAAGCACATGACCGCCCACGTGGACAGCGGCGAGCCGCTGCCGCGCGCCCTGTACGACAAGATGATCGCGGCCAAGAACTTCCAGTCGGGCATGCAGACGCTGCGCCAGATCGAGTTCTCGCTGTTCGACATGCTGCTGCATACCGAGCACGATCCGAAGGCAGACATCATGCCGCTGCTGGCCCGCGTGCGCGCCGAGGTGGCCGTGCTGCCGTCGACTCCTTACAGCCGCTCGGCCCACACCTTCAGCCACATCTTTGCAGGCGGCTATGCAGCCGGCTACTACAGCTACAAGTGGGCTGAAGTCCTCTCGGCAGATGCCTATGCGGCCTTCGAGGAAACCATGCTGGCCGATGGAACCCCCAACCCCGAGACAGGCCGCCGCTACCGTGAGGCGATTCTGGAGGCCGGGGGGGCACGCCCGGCCATGGAGTCGTTCAAGGCCTTCCGTGGCCGCGAACCCCAGCTGGATGCGCTGTTGCGCCACCAGGGCATGGCCCAGGCCTGAGAGCCCGGTCCCAGGTCTGCAGCGCCCCGACGGGGCGCTTTTTCCTGGCCCGGCCACCCCATCGGATGCGCGCGGCCACATCCTGTGGCTCCAGAAGATGGCCCAGGATGAATGGCACGCTATGCTTGCAGGCACTCCTGTGCGGGCATCCATCCGACGAGTGGTGGCCCCCGGCACGAAACCCTTCTTCCGAAACCGAGATCGTCCATGCAGTCTTCTCCCAGCCTTGGCCGCGGCGCCCTGCGCCACCTGATGCCATGCCTCGCCCTCGTCTGCCTCGCTGCCGCGCTGCCGGCCAGCGCACAACAGGTCTACCGTATCGTCGGGCCCGATGGAAAAGTCACCTTCTCGGACCGCCCGGCCCAAAGCGCCCAGCAGCAGGCAGCGCCTGCCGCCCCTGCCGCCCCGTCAGTCGCGGGCACCACTGACAGCAATGCCAACCTGCCCTATGCGCTGCGCCAGATCGCAGGCCGCTTTCCGGTGACGCTGTACACCTCGTCCGACTGCGCGCCCTGCGACAGCGCGCGCCAGTTGCTGCAATCCAGAGGCATTCCCTATGCCGAACGCCTGGTGCAGACCGAGGCGGACGCCGCTGCCCTGCAAAAGCTCAGCGGCCAGAACAGCCTGCCGTTCGCCACCGTTGGCAAGCAGTTCCTGAGCGGCTTCTCGTCCAGCGAATGGACTCAGTACCTGGATGCCGCAGGCTATCCTGCGACCTCGCAACTGCCGGCCCAGTACAAGCGGCCATCGGCACAGCCATTGACCACGCCTGCGCCCGCTGCATCGGCGGCGGCATCGGCGCCCGCAGCAGCACCCGCCGCTGCCGAGGCGCCGGGCAGCCGGCGCACCCCCATGCCCGCCCCAGCGCCTGGTGCACGCACCAACGACAACCCCGCAGGCCTGAGCTTCTAGGCAAGCGCCTGCCGCAATCAGGAGCCCGCCAGTGGATTCCATGCTGTCCGATGTGGTCTGGACCATGGCAAGGCTTGCCACGCTTGTCGGCCTGCCCGCGCTCATCGCGTGGACCCTGGTTGCCAGGCCTTCATGGCGCGAGCCTTTCAGGCTGGCCAGCCTGGTGCTGGTGCCTTGCCTGATCACGCTGTGGTTCATGCATGACGGAGGCCTGGGCAATGGCCTCAACCGTCTGGCCTACTACATGGCGACGGCTGCGTTCCTTGCCGCCTACACGGGGCTGGCGGCCATCGCCCTGCTCATGCAGCGCCACAAAAAACAGCGCGCGCAAGCCTCGTTGCGCGCGCTGTGCCTGGGTGCATTGGCCCTGCTCGCGTGGATCGCAAGCGCCGTGGCGTTCGAGAGCCTCGGCTAGCCGAGGCCGGAGGGCCTTCGCTCAATAGTTGAGCGTCTGCACGCCCTCGGGCGTGCCCAGCAGGCAGACCGATGCCTTCTGGTGCGCAAACACTCCCACGGTCACCACGCCGGGCCACTGGTTGACCTCGGACTCGAAGGCCAGGGGCTCGGCGATCTTCAGGCCACGCACATCAAGAATGTGCTGGCCGTTGTCCGTCACCAGGGGCGCGCCGTCCTTCATGCGGATCTCGGCACGGCCACCCATGGCCTTGAAGTGGTTCGCAATCTGTGCAGCCGCCATGGGAATCACCTCCACAGGCAGCGGAAAGTCTCCGAGTACCTCGACGCGCTTGGAGGCATCGGCAATGCAGACAAAGCGCTCGGCCAGCGCAGCGACGATCTTCTCGCGCGTCAGCGCGGCGCCGCCACCCTTGACCATGTAGCCGCGGCCGTCGATCTCGTCGGCTCCGTCGATGTAGACCGAAAGGCTGGCGACTTCGTTGGCATCCAGCACGTTGATGCCCAGCGCCTTCAGGCGCTCGGTGCTGGCCACGGAGCTGGACACGGCGCCCGGGATCTGGTCCTTGATGGTGGCCAGTGCATCGATGAACTTGTTGACCGTGGAGCCGGTGCCAACGCCGACGATTTCGCCGGGCACCACATAGGCCAGGGCGGCTTGCCCGACCAGGGCTTTGAGTTCATCTTGGGAAAAAGAGGCAGCAGATGTCGTCATGAGGGAAAATCCAGGTAATCCTTTGATTATCCCCATGTCTCTGATCCCCTACGCCCTGACCCGTCCCTTTCTCTTCGGCATGGACCCCGAATCCGCCCACGATCTCACGATGAACCTGATGGCAAAGGGGCAGAACACGCTCCTGCAGCAGGCGTGGGCACAGCCCATGGTGAGTGACCCCGTCGAGCTTGCCGGCCTCAAGTTCCCCAACCGCGTGGGCATGGCAGCGGGTCTGGACAAGAATGCACGCTGCATCGACGCGCTGGCCGCCATGGGCTTCGGCTTCGTCGAGGTGGGCACCGTGACACCCCGCCCGCAGCCGGGCAACCCCAAGCCGCGCATGTTCCGCATTCCCGAACGCAATGCGCTGATCAACCGCCTGGGCTTCAACAACGAAGGCCTGGATGCCTTCCTGAGCAACGTCAAGCGCTCGCAGGCCCGCGCGCAGGGCAAACCCATGCTGCTGGGGCTGAACATCGGCAAGAACGCGACCACTCCCATCGAAGATGCCACCAGCGACTATCTCAAGGCGCTGGACGGCGTGTACCCGCATGCCGACTACGTGACGGTGAACATCAGCTCGCCCAACACCAAGAACCTGCGCGCCCTGCAAAGCGACGAAGCGCTGGACGCCCTGCTGGGTGCGATTGCCGAGCGCCGTGAGCAACTGGCCACGCAGCATGGCAAGCGGGTGCCGGTGTTCGTGAAGATCGCACCCGACCTGGATGAAGAGCAGGTCGGCGTCATCGCCGCCACGCTGCAGCGCCATGGCATGGATGGCGTGATCGCCACCAACACCACGATCAGCCGGGAAGCCGTCAAGGGCCTCCCCTACGCGCAGGAAACGGGCGGCCTGTCCGGTGCGCCGGTGCTGGAGGCCAGCAACCAGGTCATCCGCCAGCTGCGTTCCGCCCTGGGCAGCCGCTACCCCATCATCGGCGTGGGCGGCATTCTCAGCGGCGAAGATGCCGTCAGCAAAATTCGCGCAGGCGCCGACGTGGTCCAGATCTACAGCGGCCTGATCTACCGAGGCCCTGCCCTGGTGCCCGAGACCGCACGCGCCATAGCCCAGCTGCGTTGAGGCCCGTGCCAGACAGGTGGCTGCCTGGCCGTTTCGAGCCAAGGCGGCTGAGTCAAGACACCACACAGCCAGTGCTGGCGCACTGAACGCAGAACGCGAAAACGCCCGGCATGCCGGGCGTTTTCTTTGGGAGAGAAGCAGGCTTCTCGGCCCTCAACCCCTGCGCTGCTGCCAGCGCAGGATCAGAGGCATGACGGTGGTGCCGAATCGCAGCAGCTTGCGCGGGCCCACCATCAGCGCGGCACCGGCCGCCACGGCCACGGCCACGGGATGCAGGCGCGCAAAGGTGATGGCACGCTCCACCAGCGGTGCATCGGGCTGCACCTGGGTGGCAGAGCGGCTCAATGCCCGGGCCTGGGCCACAGCCGCAGAGCGCGCCTTGAGGCGCTCGCGCTGCTGGGCAATGCGTTGCATCACCTGCTGCTGCTCAACGGTGGATGTGACCCAGAGCTCCGCATTGAGCCCCGTGGGCGCGGGCGGCGTGACAGCGTTGCGGGACGGGGAAGCGTTGGAAGCATCGACCATGGCTACAGCCTCTTCTTCAGCGCCTGCCAGTCCTGGCTCAGCTCGTTGCGGGTAAGGATGAAGGGGCGGGCCAGGCGGCGCACGGCAGCAAGCAATTGCCACAGGGCAATGGCCCAGACCGCCAGCCAGCCACCGCCCACCAGCCAGCCCACCAGCACGCGGTGCTCGGTGTCCCAGAACTGCACGAGCAAGGCCACCGACAGCGTGAGCATGACCACGACGCTGAGACCAGCAAGCGCAATCAGCAGCACGACCACCGTCTGCATGCTGCGCTTGTGCTCCGCCCATTCAAGCCGCGCGAGGTCCGTGCGGTCTTCTGCGGCAATGGCAAGCTCGATCACGGAAGCGCGCCAGCGCGCCACCCAGGCATCCAAACCCAGAAGGGAAATCCAATTCACAGGCATCCTTTTCTGGTCAGGCATGCCGCTGATCAGCGACGACCCAGCAGGAAGCCCAGCAAGGCGCCCATGGCAAGGGCAGCGCCTGCGACGCGCCACGGCTCATCGTGGGCGTAGCGATCGGCAGCGTAGGCGGCATCCTTGGCCTGACGGGCCGCTTCCTGCGCCGCACGCACGGCGGACTCACGCACATTGGACATGCCATCATCGATACGCTGGCGCAGCATATGGATTTCGGGCACGGCATCCAGCTCCTTGGCGGACAGCAGACCACGCAGGTCGCCGACCAGTTTTTCAAGATCGGCTTGTGCGGTGGAGACGGTGTCAGTGATCGATTTCGTCATGATGAGCCTTTCTATTGAGGTGAAAACAAATACAGCGGGGAGCAGGCAATCATGTCGCCCGATACCTGTCACGCAACATGGGCTAGGCCCTTGTTACATGCAAGCATCTTATCCAATTGTTCCCGGGCTTCCGGGAAGCGAGGGGGCCTGAGCCTTGTCAGACAAGGCCTGCCGTGGCCGTGTGTCGTGAACCGGCAGATCCTCAGGCCAGCAATTGCGCCACGTGCGCGCCAATGGCCAGGCAGCTGGTCAATCCCGGTGACTCGATGCCCAGCAGTTGCACCACGCCTGCAACGCCGTGGGTCTGAGGCCCCTGAATCTCGAAGTCTGCGGCGGCCTCGCCGGGGCCGCTGATCTTGGGGCGGATGCCGGCGTAGCCGGGCACCAGCGCGCCATCGGCCAGACCCGGCCAATACCGGCGGATCTCTGCGTAAAAGGCGTCGGCGCGCACGGGATCGACCTGCAGATCACCTGGGCTCTCGACCCACTGCACATCGGGGCCGAACTTGGCCTGGCCACCCATGTCCAGCGTGAGATGCACGCCCAGGCCCGCCGCCTCGGGCACGGGATAGATCAGGCGCGAGAACGGTACCCGCCCGGACAGCGTGAAATAGTTGCCCTTGGCATAGAAGGCCTGCGGAACGAACTGCTGCGGAAATCCCTGCAAACGGGCCGCCAGCAATGGCGCATGAAGACCTGCCGCATTGACCAGGGTGCGGGCCGTCAGTTCCGTCCCATCGGCCGTGCGCAGCCACACGCCGCCTGGACGGATGGCTGCCTCCTGCACCTCGGCATGGCAGACCACCATGCCGCCTGCGTTTTCGAGATCGCCCTGCAGGGCCAGCATCAGTGCGTGGCTGTCGATGATGCCGGTGCTGGGAGAGTGCAGCGCCGCCGCACAGTGCAGCGCGGGCTCCATGGCACGTGCCTCGGCGCCTTCAAGCCAGCGCAGGTCGTGGACGCCATTGGCTTCGGCCTTTCGTGCAATGGCCTGGAGCTGGCCGCGCTGCGCCGCATCCGTTGCCACGATGAGCTTGCCGCAGCGCTGATGGGCAATGCCGCGCTCACCGCAGTAGGCGTAGAGACGCTGCCGGCCTTCGACGCACAAACGGGCTTTCAACGAACCTTCGGGATAGTAGATGCCGGCATGGATGACCTCGCTGTTGCGCGAGCTGGTGCCCGTGCCAATGGCTTCAGCCGCCTCCAGCACCATGACCTCCCTGCCCTGCAACGCCAGCGCCCTGGCCACCGCCAGCCCCACCACGCCCGCACCCACCACCACGCAATCGACCTGTTCGCTCATCTTGTCTGCCCTTTCGCCGTCCGGCAGCCGATTATCAGACGGTGTCAGACACGAATGCCCCACAGATCATCTGGACACATTGGAATTTCCAGGGCCTGAAAACCATGCACCGCGCGGAAATGAAAAAGCCCTCCTGAACAGGTTTCAGGAGGGCTTGATTGGTGGGTGATACATGGATCGAACATGTGACCCCTGCCGTGTGAAGGCAGTGCTCTACCGCTGAGCTAATCACCCGCGAAGCCGGCTGCTAGGCCAACTTCTTCGAAAAAATGGTGGGTGATACATGGATCGAACATGTGACCCCTGCCGTGTGAAGGCAGTGCTCTACCGCTGAGCTAATCACCCGCGAAGCTGGCTGCTAGGCCAACTTCTTTGGAAAAAACTGGTGGGTGATACATGGATCGAACATGTGACCCCTGCCGTGTGAAGGCAGTGCTCTACCGCTGAGCTAATCACCCGCAAAGCTGGCTGCTAGGCCAACCTCTTTGGAAAAAATGGTGGGTGATACATGGATCGAACATGTGACCCCTGCCGTGTGAAGGCAGTGCTCTACCGCTGAGCTAATCACCCATATGTCGTTACTGCGACAAGACTTAGATTATGTCATAACTTCTAGGACCGATTTTCGAAGCCGCGCCAAATTGTCTTGCCGCCGCTCGATTTGTCCATCTGCACCATCACATCCTCGTGTGCGGCCAGCTCCTGATCATTGGCGTGCACCACGCGCAGCTTGAAGCTGGCCAGATCCACCTGCGCCACGACCAGCCCACCCTCGGACTGGACAGGCTCTTCCGCCATCAACAGGGCTTCCTGGCCCCGCGTGAGGTTGATGTAGACATCGGCCAGCAGCTCCGCATCCAGCAAGGCGCCGTGCAGCGTGCGCCCGGAGTTGTCCACCTCCAGGCGATCGCATAGCGAATCGAGCGAGTTGCGCTTGCCAGGGAACATCTCCTTGGCCATGACCAGGGTGTCGATGACCCCGCTCACGCACTGGCGGATCGGCGGGCGGTTGGCGAGCTCCAGCTCCTTGTTCAGGAACCCCAGGTCAAATGGCGCGTTGTGGATGATGAGCTCGGCGCCCTGCAGGTACTCCCAGATCTCATCGACCTTGTGCTCGAAGCGCGGCTTGTCCTTGAGGAATTCGGTGGTGATGCCGTGCACGCGCAGCGCGTCCGGATGGCTGTCGCGCCCCGCATTGAAATACAGATGCAGGTTGTTGCCGGTCAGCTTGCGGTTGACCATCTCCACGCAGCCCAGCTCGATGAGCCGGTCGCCGTTGTCGGCTGACAGGCCAGTGGTTTCAGTGTCGAGAATGATTTGACGCGACATGCGCTGGCCCTCAGTGGTTTTCCTTGGCGTGATTGAGCGAGTACTTGGGAATCTCGATGGTCACGTCCTCGCGTGCCAGGATGGCCTGGCAGGACAGTCGGGACTGCGGCTGCAGGCCCCAGGCGCGGTCCAGCAGGTCTTCTTCCTCTTCCTCGGCCTCGTTCAGCGAGTTGTAGCCCGCCTTGACCACCACATGGCAGGTGGTGCATGCGCAGCTCATGTCGCAGGCATGTTCGATCTTGACGTTGTTGTCCAGCAGGGCCTCGCAGATCGAGGTTCCGGCGGGCGCCTCGATTTCGGCTCCCTGGGGACAGTATTCGGCGTGGGGAAGTATTTTGATAACGGGCATGACGGATCTGCTGTCGGATCAGAAATCAGGAAAGGGATTGCACGCTCTTGCCGGCCAGGGCCTGCTGGATGCTGCGGTTCATGCGCTCGGCGGCGAAGGACTCCGTGCCCTTGGCCAGCGCTTGTGTCGCGGCCTCGATGACGGCGGCATCCTCGGAGCCCACGCTGGCACGCAGGGCGTCGATCAGCGCATCGATGGCTGCGCGTTGGTCCGCGGCGAGCACATCGCCATCGGCCTGCAGAGCGCTTTCGGTGGCCATCAGCATGCGATCGGCGTCGACACGTGCCTCCACCAGTGCGCGGGCCTGCATGTCCTGCTGGGCCGTGGCAAAGCCGTCCTGCAGCATGCGGGCAACCTCGTCGTCCGACAGGCCGTACGACGGCTTGACATGGATATGGGCCTCGACGCCGCTGGTCTGCTCCTTGGCGCCTACCGACAGCAGGCCGTCGGCATCCACGGTGAAGGTCACACGGATGCGGGCCGCACCAGCCGCCATGGGCGGGATGCCGCGCAGCTCGAAACGCGCCAGGCTGCGGCAGTCCGCCACCAGGTCGCGCTCGCCCTGCACTACATGGACGGCCAGGGCCGTCTGACCATCCTTGTAGGTGGTGAAGTCCTGGGCACGGGCTGTGGGAATGGTCTCGTTGCGGCTGATGATTCGCTCGACAAGGCCGCCCATGGTCTCCACGCCCAGGGACAGAGGAATCACGTCGAGCAGCAGCATGTCGCCGCTGGAGCTGTTGCCAGCGAGCTGGTTGGCCTGGATGGCGGCCCCCAGCGCGACGACTTCGTCGGGGTTGAGATTGATGAGAGGATCGCGGCCAAAGAACTCGGCCACGGCCTCGCGCACCTGGGGCATGCGGGTGGAACCGCCGACCAGCACCACGCCCTGCACTTCGTCGCGCGCCAGCCCTGCGTCCTTGAGCGCGCGGCGCACGGCCGCCAGCGAACGTGCCGTCAGATGGGCCGTGCTCGCATCGAAATCGCTGCGCTTTACATCGAAATGCACAGCGCCGGTGGACAGCTCGGCCGTGAGCGTTGCGACCTGTGCATCCGTCAATGCCTGCTTGCAAAGGCGCGCCGCCATGCGCCAGCGGGCCTTGTCCTCGGCCGTCTGGGGAACCACGCCGGTCTGCTGGGCCACCCACTCGGCCAAAGCCGCATCGTAGTCGTCACCCCCCAGGGCCGAATCGCCGCCAGTGGAGACGACTTCGAACACACCCTGGGACAGACGCAGGATAGAAATGTCGAAGGTGCCGCCACCCAGGTCGTAGACGGCGTAGACGCCTTCGGAGCCGTTGTCCAGGCCGTAGGCAATGGCTGCAGCCGTGGGTTCGTTGATCAGGCGCAGCAGGTTGATGCCGGCGAGCTTTGCCGCATCCTTGGTGGCTTGGCGTTGTGCATCGTCAAAGTAGGCGGGCACGGTGATGACGGCGCCATGGATGTCGTCATTGAAGGTGTCTTCGGCACGGAAACGCAGCGTAGCCAGGATCTCGGCGCTGACCTCCACGGCTGTCTTGGTGCCATCGACGGTCTCGATCCCGATCACGCCACGGCCGGCCTCCTGCTCCGCAAAGCGGTAAGGCAGCTTTTCCGGCGCATCGATGTCAGCCAGCGTGCGGCCCATGAAGCGCTTGGCCGAGGCAATGGTGTTGCCCGCGTCGGTAGACAGTGCAGCCTGGGCGGCGTGGCCGATCTCGCGGCGGCCCTGGGGCAGATAGCGCACGACAGAAGGCAGCAGCACTCGGCCCTGGTCATCCGGCAGGCATTCGGCCACGCCATTGCGGACAGCGGCGACCAGCGAATGCGTGGTGCCCAGGTCGATGCCCACGGCAATGCGCCGCTGGTGGGGATCGGGGGACTGACCGGGTTCGGAAATCTGCAAAAGCGCCATGAAAATACTCGGGGAAATTGCAGGTCCGGGCCGGCCGGCCTGCCTTGTGAATGAGGGTCTCTCGTGGGAGGTGCGGATCGCGGGTTATTGTCCCAGTTGATCGCGGCGACGCTCTATGTCCTGCGCAAATCGCGCAACAAACATGAGGGCTCTGACCTGCTGCACAGCCGCCTGCGCATCATGCAGTTCGTCCAGCTGACGACCGCATTCAGCCAGCATGCTCTTTCTCGCCTGCAGCACCTCGTCGTCCAGCGCATCCAGGGCAGCCTCGTCCTGCGCCTCTTCCAACGCCTCACGCCACTCCATTTGCTGCATCAGAAAGGCAGTGGGCATGGACGTGTTGTCCTCGGCACGCACGGGTGCACCCAGCAATTCGCAGAGATACGCTGCGCGCCTGAGTGGCTCTTTCAACCGCTGATAGGCCTCGTTGATGCGCACCGACCATTGCATGGCCACGCGCTGCGCGGCGGCTCCCTGCGAAGCAAAGCGGTCAGGGTGGGCCTCGCGCTGCAACTCCTTCCAGCGCGCGTCAATGGTGCTGCGCTCCTGCGCAAATTGGCGCGGCAGCGCAAACAGCTCGAAATCGTCCGATTGCAGGTTCATGTCGATAAAAAGCCGCCAGCACCGAAGCGAAGGCGGCCTCTTGAGGGAGTAGAAGAAATCAGGGTCTGCCGGGCATGCCGCCAGGCCACAAAGGCCCGGCCACCCGGCAGATGCCGGTCAGATGCGAAAGCTCTCGCCGCAACCGCAGCGATCACGCTCGTTGGGGTTGTGAAACTTGAAGCCTTCGTTCAAGCCCTCACGCACGAAATCCAGCTCCGTGCCGTCGATGTAGGCCAGGCTCTTGGGATCGACCAGCACCTTGATGCCGTGGTCCTCGAAGATCACGTCCTCGGGCAATTGCTCGTCCACATACTCCAGCTTGTAGGCCAGGCCAGAGCAGCCCGTGGTCTTGACCCCGAGGCGCACGCCGATGCCCTTGCCGCGTCGCGACAGGTAGCGGCTCACGTGGCGTGCCGCAGAATCGGTCAGCGAGATCGCCATATCAGGCGGCCACCACCGCAGTGCGCTTGGCACGGTAGTCATCGACCGCTGCCTTGATGGCGTCTTCGGCCAGGATGGAGCAGTGCACCTTGACGGGAGGCAGAGCCAGCTCTTCGGCGATCTGGCTGTTCTTCAGCGCAGCCGCCTCATCCAGCGTCTTGCCCTTGACCCACTCGGTCACCAGCGAAGACGAGGCAATCGCGGAACCGCAGCCGTAGGTCTTGAAACGCGCATCCTCGATGACACCGGTTTCGGGATTGACCTTGATCTGCAGCTTCATCACGTCGCCGCAGGCAGGAGCGCCGACCATGCCGGTGCCCACCGATTCGTCGTTCTTGTCGAACGAGCCCACGTTGCGGGGATTTTCGTAGTGGTCTACCACTTTGTCGGAATAAGCCATGATGTCTACCTCTTCAATACTTGATTCGCCTGCCGGCCAATGCTCAGTGAGCCGCCCATTGGATGGTGCTGAGATCGATGCCGTCCTTGAACATCTCCCACAGCGGGCTGAGTTCGCGCAGCTTGACCACATTGGTGCGGATGGTGCTGATCGCGTAGTCGATTTCCTCTTCGGTCGTGAAGCGGCCGATCGTCATACGCAGGCTGCTGTGCGCCAGTTCGTCGCTGCGGCCAAGTGCACGCAGCACATAGCTGGGCTCCAGGCTGGCCGACGTACAGGCCGATCCCGAGGACACCGCCAGACCCTTGATGCCCATGATGAGCGACTCGCCTTCGACGAAGTTGAAGCTCATGTTCAGGTTCTGCGGCACACGGTGCTCCATGCTGCCGTTGATGAAGACCTGCTCCAGGTCCTTCAAGCCGTTGAGCAGACGCTGCTGCAGCGCGTAGGCCTTGGCGTTGCTTTCAGCCATTTCTTCCTTGGCAATGCGGAAGGCCTCGCCCATGCCGACGATCTGGTGCGTAGGCAGCGTGCCCGAGCGCATGCCGCGCTCATGGCCACCACCGTGGATCTGCGCTTCCAGACGCACACGTGGCTTGCGGCGCACATACAGGGCACCCACGCCCTTGGGGCCATAGGTCTTGTGCGCGGTCATGCTCATCAGGTCCACCGGCAGCTTGGACATGTCGATCTCCACGCGGCCCGTTGCCTGCGCGGCGTCCACATGGAACAGGATGCCCTTCTCACGGCACAGCGCGCCGATGGTGGGAATGTCTTGGATGACGCCGATTTCGTTGTTCACGAAGAGCACGCTGACCAGAATGGTGTCGGGGCGCAGAGCGGCCTTGAATGCCTCGATGTCGAGCAGGCCATCAGGCTGCACGTCCATGTAGGTCACCTCAAAGCCCTGGCGCTCGAGTTCACGCATGGTGTCGAGCACTGCCTTGTGCTCGGTCTTGAGCGTGATCAGGTGCTTGCCCTTGCCCTGGTAGAAATGCGCCGCGCCCTTGATGGCCAGGTTGATGGACTCGGTGGCACCGCTGGTCCAGACAATCTCACGGGGATCCGCGCCGATCAGGTCTGCGACCTGGCCGCGGGCCTTCTCGATGGCCTCCTCGGCTTCCCAACCCCAGGCATGACTGCGCGATGCGGCGTTGCCGAAATGCTCACGCAGCCAAGGAATCATGGCGTCCACCACGCGAGGGTCCACGGGGGTGGTCGCGCCATAGTCGAGATAGATGGGGAAATGCGGGGTCATGTCCATGACTGGCTCTTATCAAGGTTCAGGCTGGCAAAAAACGGGAAGGCGATGAACTCCGGTGAATCCATCCAGGCGGACAACACCGCGCCACACAGCCATGCGCGGCGGTGCCCTGCCCTCAGGGTGTCAAAGGTCGATCAGGACTTGGCGAAGGCATTGCCCAGCGCGAATACCGAGTTCGGGGCATTTACACGGATGGGCTTGACCACGGGAGCCGTGGAAATCGCGCGACGCACCACGGGCTTGTCCTCGATCTGGATGCCCTTGGCCAGTTGTTCGTCCACAAGCTTTTGCAGCGTCACGGAATCGAGGAACTCGACCATGCGCTGGTTCAGTGCGGCCCACAGCTCATGCGTCATGCAGCGGCCGGCTTCGCCCAGGCAATTTTCCTTGCCGCCACACTGGGTGGCGTCAATGGGTTCGTCCACGGAGACGATGATGTCGGCCACGGTGATGTCGCCGGCCTTGCGGGCAAGTGTGTAGCCGCCGCCGGGCCCACGGGTGGACTCGACGAGTTCATGGCGGCGCAGCTTGCCGAACAGCTGTTCCAGATACGACAGGGAAATCTGTTGCCGCTGGCTGATGGCTGCCAGCGTGACAGGGCCATTGTTCTGGCGCAGGGCCAGATCAATCATGGCAGTGACCGCAAAACGGCCTTTGGTGGTGAGACGCATTACGAGCTCCTTCAGTCAGGCTTGTACGTTACAGAAACACCCGCTCCAGCGATTTGACTGGAGTTGGGCACAGTCTCCGCCCTTACTCCGTCCTGTTCAAAAGGTTCAGAGCCCTTCTTTTCATCGAAGTTTTTGTTGTTGTTGAGTGTTGACCCTTAGTGTACCACATTCCCCATCAATTTTGTCGGGTAACAGGAGCTAACGGGCTTCAGACCAGGCGCCGCCTCAGGAAACCTGCACGGATGAGCCTCCGAACAGTTGCTCCTTGAGCAGCGCCAACTGATCGCGCACCCGCGCAGCCTGTTCGAACTCCAGGCTGCGCGCATGTTCGAGCATCTGCTTCTCCAGACGCTTGATTTCCTTGGCCACATCTTTTTCGGACATGTCCTCGACACGCGCTCTTTCGAGCTGATTGGCCTGCAGGCGTTCCGCTTCCTTGCCACTTTTTTCGCTGTAGACACCATCAATCAGGTCTTTCACCCGCTTGACAATCTGCTTGGGTTCGATTCCGTTTTCCTCGTTGAAGCTTATTTGCTTGGCACGGCGGCGCTCGGTCTCGCCAATGGCCTTCTTCATGGACTCCGTGACACGGTCCGCATAGAGGATGGCCTTGCCATGCAGGTTGCGTGCGGCGCGGCCGATGGTCTGGATGAGACTGCGTTCGGCGCGAAGAAAGCCTTCCTTGTCGGCATCGAGGATGGCGACCAGCGAGACTTCGGGGATGTCCAGCCCCTCGCGCAGCAGGTTGATGCCCACGAGCACGTCAAAGACACCCAGGCGCAGGTCACGAATGATCTCCACACGCTCCACCGTTTCCACGTCGGAGTGCAGATAGCGCACCTTGACGCCGTTTTCACTCAGGTAGTCAGTGAGTTGCTCGGCCATGCGCTTGGTCAGCGTGGTGATGAGAACACGCTCCGTGCGTTCGACGCGCAGGCGGATTTCCTGCAGCACGTCGTCCACCTGATTGGTGGCCGGGCGTACTTCGATTTCAGGATCGATGAGGCCTGTGGGGCGAACGACCTGGTCCACGACCTGGCCCGAGTGGGTCTTCTCGTAGTCTGCCGGCGTGGCGGAGACAAAGATGACCTGGCGCATGCGCTGCTCGAATTCCTCGAATTTGAGCGGCCGGTTGTCCAGCGCCGAAGGCAACCGGAAGCCGTATTCCACCAGCGTGGTCTTGCGCGAGCGGTCGCCGCTGTACATGGCGTTGAGCTGGCCGATCATCTGGTGACTCTCGTCCAGGAACATGAGGGCGTCGCCGGGCAGGTAGTCGGTCAGGGTGCTGGGCGGCTCGCCGGGTGCGGCGCCTGAGAGGTGGCGGGTGTAGTTCTCGATGCCCTTGCAGTGACCGACCTCGGTGAGCATCTCCAGATCGAAGCGCGTACGCTGCTCCAGGCGCTGGGCCTCGACCAGCTTGCCGTCTCCCACCAGTTGCTTGAGCCGCTCGGCCAGCTCCAGCTTGATGGTTTCCACGGCGGCCAGGACCTTGTCGCGCGGCGTGACGTAGTGGCTGCTGGGGTAGACGGTGAAGCGCGGAATGCTCTGGCGCACGCGGCCCGTGAGCGGGTCGAACAATTGCAGGCTTTCGACCTCGTCGTCGAACAGTTCGATGCGGATGGCCAGCTCGGAATGCTCGGCGGGGAAGACGTCGATGGTGTCGCCGCGCACGCGGAACTTGCCCCGGCTGAAGTCCTGGTCGTTGCGCTGGTACTGCATGCGGATCAGTTGCGCGATGACGTCGCGCTGGTTGATGCGGTCGCCGGTGCGCAGCGTCATGATCATGCGGTGGTAGCTTTCGGGCTCGCCGATGCCGTAGATGGCCGAGACCGTGGCGACGATGACCACGTCGCGCCGCTCCATCAGGCTTTTGGTGCACGACAGCCGCATCTGCTCGATGTGCTCGTTGATGGCGCTGTCCTTTTCGATGAACAGGTCGCGCTGGGGCACATAGGCCTCGGGCTGGTAGTAGTCGTAGTAGCTGACGAAGTATTCGACGGAGTTCTTGGGAAAGAACTCGCGGAATTCGCTGTACAGCTGCGCTGCCAGCGTCTTGTTGGGCGCGAAGACAATGGCCGGGCGGCCCAGGCGGGCGATCACGTTGGCCATGGTGAAGGTCTTGCCCGAGCCCGTCACGCCCAGCAAGGTCTGGAAGGATTCGCCGTCCTGGATGCCTTCGACCAGCTTTTCAATGGCTGCGGGCTGATCGCCGGCCGGCGGATAGGGCTGGAACAGCTCGAAGGGGGAGTCCGCGAAATGCACGAACTGGCCGGAGGCCTCAGGTGCTGGAGAGGAATCAGAGACTTCGTGCATGACGTGGGTTCGCAAAAGTGAGTATCGGCCGGCGAGATCGCTAGAATTCATGGGTTAACCCGAAAGCCTACCGTAGCTTGGGGCTAGCCGCGTTTTTTCCACCTCCCAAGACATCCCAAGGACGCTTCATGTCTCTGTTTACCGCCGTCGAAATGGCCCCCCGCGACCCCATCCTGGGTCTGAACGAGCAGTTCGCTGCCGACACCAACCCCAGCAAGGTGAATCTGGGCGTGGGCGTGTACTTCGACGACAACGGCAAGTTGCCCCTGCTCGAATGCGTGCAGGCCGCCGAGAAGGCGATGATGGACAAGCCCACGGCCCGCGGCTACCTGCCCATCGACGGCATCGCTGCCTATGATGCCGCAGTCAAGGGCCTGGTGTTCGGCGCCGAGTCCGACGTCGTCAAGTCCGGCCGCGTGTCCACGGTGCAGGCCATCGGCGGCACCGGCGGCCTGAAGATCGGCGCCGACTTCCTCAAGAAGATCAGCCCCGCCGCCAAGGTGCTGATCTCCGACCCGAGCTGGGAAAACCACAAGGCCATCTTCACCAATGCAGGCTTCGAAGTGGGCACCTATGCCTACTACGACGCGGTCAACCGCAAGGTGAACTTCGAAGGCATGCTGGCCGACCTGAACGCGGCCGCCGCCGGCACCATCGTGGTGCTGCACGCCTGCTGCCACAACCCGACCGGCTATGACATCACGGCCGAGCAGTGGGACCAGGTGATCGCCGCCGTCAAGGCCAAGGGTCTGGTGGCCTTCCTCGACATGGCCTACCAGGGCTTTGGCCACGGCATTGCCGAAGACGGCGCCGTGATCGGCAAGTTCGTGGCCGCCGGCCTGAACATCTTCGTCTCGACCTCGTTCTCCAAGAGCTTCAGCCTGTACGGCGAGCGCGTGGGCGCGCTGTCGGTGGTGGCCAACGACAAGGAAGAAGCGGCCCGCGTGCTGAGCCAGCTCAAGATCGTCATCCGCACCAACTACTCCAACCCGCCAACCCATGGTGGCGCCGTGGTGGCCGCCGTGCTGAACAACCCCGAGCTGCGCGCACTGTGGGAAAAGGAACTGGGTGAGATGCGCGTGCGCATCAAGGCCATGCGCCAGAAGCTGGTTGACGGCCTGAAGGCTGCCGGTGTCCAGCAGGACATGGGCTTCATCACCACCCAGATCGGCATGTTCAGCTACTCCGGCCTGAGCAAGGACCAGATGGTGCGCCTGCGCACCGAGTTCGGCGTCTACGGCACGGATACGGGCCGCATGTGCGTGGCCGCGCTCAACAGCAAGAACATCGACTACGTCTGCCAGTCGATCGCCAAGGTGGTCTGACCCCCGCCCCGGCTACCCGGCCATGCGCCGGGTTTGCAGAAATGCCGCCAACGGTGCATTGCCCTGGCGGCATTTTCTTTTTCCGGGCGGCTTTTGCATCCTCACCGTCCGGTATGCGCCAGGCCCTTGGAGGCATGGGTGCGATCATGCGTGCAGTTGAAACACCGAATGCACAACGAGACGCTCCATTCCCATGCCCGATCACGCGCCTCCTGAACCCATTGCGCTACAAGCGCCCCTCTACCCTTCCCCCAACAACGGGCAGCCGTTGTCGGGCGTGCGCATCCTGAGTCTGGCCCTGAATCTGCCCGGCCCCGCCGCCCTGATGCGCTGTGCCGCCATGGGCGCGCAGTGCAGCAAGCTGGAGCCTCCGGCTGCACAGCCAGCTGCGGCCGGTGCGGCCGGTGCAGACCCGATGGCGCACTACAGCCCGCGAGCCTATGCCGACATGCACCAGGGCATTGCGGTCTGGCAGGCTCAGCTCAAAAGCGAGGAAGGACAGGCGGCGCTGCACGATGCGCTGGACGCGGCCGACATCCTGCTCACCTCGTTCCGCCCCGCCGCACTGGCCAAGCTGGGGCTGGACTGGGCGTCGCTGCAGCAGCGCCATCCGCAGCTGTCGCTGGTGCGCATCGTCGGCAGCGCGGGAGCCCTGGCCGATGTGCCGGGCCATGACCTGACCTACCAGGCCGAGGCGGGGCTGGTACAGGGCGGCGCCATGCCACCCAGCCTGTTTGCCGACATGGCCGGTGCGCTGATGGCCAGCGAAGCCGTGCTCAAGGCCTGGCTGCTGCGCCAGCGCAGCGGCCACGGCAGTCTCCAGGAGACAGGCCTGGCCCAGGCCGCGCAGTGGCTGGCTTTGCCCTGGCATTGGGGCCTGACCCGGCCCGATGGCGATGTGGGCGGCGCGCACGCAGGCTATCGCGTCTACGCCTGCGCCGATGGATCGGTGGCCGTGGCGGCCCTGGAGCCGCATTTCGCGGCCCGCCTGTGCGCCGTGGCGTCGGTGAATGGCGATGGCAGCATCGCCAGCATGCGCAGCCCCGCCACGCATGCAGCTCTGCAAGCCTTCCTGGCCCCCTTGTCCTGCGCCGAGCTGGCAGACCTGGCCGAGCAGCACGATCTGCCCCTGCACCCTCTGCCCGCCCCACCCCAGGCACCACCCCGCTTGTAGGCGGACACCCAAAAGCACCACCTGCCCGCAACCTACAAGCCGCGCAGGCCATGGCTGGCCGCAGCATGCAGGCACGCTGCGGCCAATGACCCTCTTTACCGTAATAGCCCGCTCCTCTTAAATCGGAGGTGCGCATACAACCGGACAACCCGAACACATCTGGAAACACCCATAATCGGCTTATCTGGAGGCAGCCCCATGGTTCGAGAACATCCATCAACCGCCCGGATATCCGGGACGCGTCAGCCACCCAGCCATACGGCGCCAGTTCTGCGGCGCATTGGCGCCAGCGCCTGAGCCGCCCACACGGCCAACCCTCCCCTGCTCCACCCATGCAAAGCCAGCCCCCAGCCCATGTGCCGGTACTGCAGCTGGTGCAGCGCATCTGGCCCCTGGTGCTGGTGGTCGTGGTGCTGGTGGTCATGGCCAGCGGCAGCCTGTACCTGGTGTCTGCGGTGCGGGCCTTCGTGGCCGGGGAAAGCCTGTGGTCCAAGGCACAGAAGGACGCCATCTACGCCCTGAGCCGCTATGTGGACAGCGGCTCGGCGCGAGATCTGGCGCGCTTCGAGCAGGCCATGGCCATTCCCGCGGGCGACTGGCAGGCGCGCATGGCGCTGGACGATGTGCCAGCCAGGGTCAAGGATGCGCGTGACGGCATTCTTCTGGGAGGCAACCACCCTGACGATGCCGAGGCGCTGATCTGGCTCATGCAGACCTTCCGCCATGTCGAGCTTCTGGAAGAGCCTTATCGCTATTGGAAACAAGGCGATCAGTACCTGCAGCAGCTCGACAGGCTGGCCCAGGAGATAGAGCAGCGCCACGCCGTGGGCAGCGTCAGCGCCGAGGACGCCATCACCTGGAAGCGCGAGATCGAGCAAATCAACGCCGGCGTCACGACGGCCACCCAGCAGTTCAGCGCCTCGCTGGGCCGCAGTTCACGGCAGATGGTGATGTGGCTGCAGGGCATCCATCTGGTGCTGGGTGTGGCGCTGATCCTCGTGGCGCTCTGGCATACACGGCGCATGCTGCAGCAGCGCCAGCAGGTGCAAAACGACCTGCTGACGGAAAAGGAAAGGGCCCAGACCACGCTGGCCTCGCTGGGGGACGCCGTGATCACCACGGACGCCCAGGGCGTGGTGGACTATGCCAATCCCGCCGCGCTGGGCCTGCTGGGCAGCAGCGAGCAGCAGCTCAAGGGCCAGCACCTGGCCAAGGGCCTGCATTTCAACAGCATTGACACCACCCAGACCGCGGAAAGCCTGCTGGCCCATTTGCTGTCGGGCCAGCAATTGCGCGAGGAGCACACGCGCTGGCTGCGGCGCCATGACCGCAGCATCGTGCCGGTCAAGCTCATGGGGTCGGCCATCAGCGGCGGCGGAGAGCGCCCGGCCGGTGCGGTGATCGTGCTCAGGGATGTCTCGCGCGAGCAGCAGTACCTGGACCAACTGTCTTGGCATGCCAGCCACGACGGGCTGACCGGGCTGGAGAACCGCGTCGAGTTCGAGCGCCGCCTGCAGCGCCTGCTCAACCAGGGCCAGCACAGGCTGCGGCCCTCGGCCGTGCTGTACATGGACCTGGACCAGTTCAAGCTCATCAACGAGACCTGCGGCCACCCGGCGGGCGACGAGATGCTGTGCGAGGTCAGCCGCCTGCTGCTGCACAACCTGCGCGAGACCGACACCCTCGCGCGGCTGGGCGGAGATGAATTCGGCGTTCTTCTGGAGAACTGCCCGCCCGAGCCCGCCCTGCGCATTGCCGAGAAGCTGCGCCAGGCGACCGAGGCCCTGCACGTGCACTGGGGCAAGCAGGTGCTGCGCACGGGCCTGAGCATCGGCCTGGTGCACATCGGCGGCGAGGTCCAGTCGGCCCAGGACCTGCTGCGCATGGCCGACATGGCCTGCTACCGCGCCAAGGAGCGCGGCCGCAACCGCATCTACGTCTACCGCAGCGACGATGGCGAGTACACCCGCCACGTCAGCGAGATGGAATGGGTGACACGCATACGCATGGCGCTGGAGCAGGAGCGCTTTTGCCTGTACGCCCAGAGCATTGCACCGTTGCAGCCCGACGGCCAGCGGGGCCTGCACTTCGAGGTGCTGCTGCGGCTGCGCGACGAGCAGGGCCAGATCATCTCGCCGGCCACCTTCATTCCCGCGGCCGAGCGCTACGGCATCATGCCCACGGTGGACCGCTGGGTGATCGCCAGAACGCTGGCCACGCTGGCCCAGCATCCGGCCGCACTGCGCCACATCGACACCTGCGCCATCAACCTGTCAGGCCCCAGCCTGGATGACGACGGGCTGCTGGACTTCGTGCAGGAACAGCTGAGCACGCACGGCATTGCGCCGCAGCTGCTGTGCTTCGAGATCACGGAGACCAGTGCCATCGCCAGCCTGTCCAGTGCCACCAGGCTGATCCAGGCCCTGCGCACCCTGGGCTGCCGCTTTGCGCTGGACGACTTTGGCGTGGGCATGTCCTCGCTGACCTATCTGAAGCAGCTGCCCGTGGACTATCTGAAGATCGACGGCGGCTTTGTGCGCGACATGCTCCAGGACCCCAGCAACCACGCCATGGTGGAGATGATCAACCGCATAGGCCACATCCTGGGCAAGCGCACCGTGGCCGAGTATGTGGAAACCCGCGAGATCGCCCAGGCCCTTCAGGCCGTGGGCGTGGACTATGCACAGGGCTTTGCCCTGGCACGGCCCGTGCCGCTGGACACGCATTACTTTGAAAGCGGCGCCCAGGCCGCCCGCCGCGAATGGCAGGGCACGCTGGCGCCGGCCGCCAGCTAGAGGCGAAGTCGCGTCAGCGCGTCTTGCGACCGCCCGGCGCCGCCTTGCGGCCCGAACCGGCAGCGCCCGCAGAACGGGAAGGACCGCCCACACCGGGGCGCGGCGGCAGGCCTGTGTGCTGGGTCAGCATGCGGCCCGGCTGGGGCTGGCTGGAACGGAAACGCACATCGCCCGCAGGCTCGCGCGACTCTGCCAGCACCTTGCCCGGCCCGGCATTCTTGCCGCCGGCCTTGTTGAGGGCGTAGGCCTTGCCTTGCTGGGATACCACGGCACGTGCGGCCACGCCCGTGCCCTGCGTGCTGTTCTTGCGGCGCGCGCTCTGGTAGCCGCCATCGACCAGGGGCTGGAAGGTGGGGATCAGGTGCTGCTTGCCGTTGCCGATGAGGTCGGCACGGCCCATGGCCTTCAAGGCCTCGCGCAGCAGCGGCCAGTTGTTCGGGTCGTGGTAGCGCAGGAAGGCCTTGTGCAGGCGCCGGCGCTTTTCACCGCGCACGATGTCCACCGACTCCTCGTTCACGTCGCGCATCTGGCGGCGCACCTTGGTCAGCGTGTTGCGGCCAGAGTGGTACATGGCCGTGGCCGTGGCCATGGGGCTGGGATAGAAGGTCTGCACCTGGTCGGCGCGAAAGCCGTTCTTCTTCAGCCAGATGGCGAGGTTCATCATGTCCTCGTCGCTGGTGCCCGGGTGGGCCGCGATGAAGTACGGAATCAGGTACTGCTTCTTGCCCGCTTCCTCGCTGAACTGCTCGAACATCTGCTTGAAGCGGTCATAGCTGCCGATGCCGGGCTTCATCATCTTGGTCAGCGGCCCGGACTCGGTGTGCTCGGGCGCGATCTTCAGGTAGCCGCCCACATGGTGCTGCACCAGCTCCTTGACGTACTCGGGCGACTTCACGGCCAGGTCGTAGCGCAGGCCCGAGCCGATCAGGATCTTCTTGATGCCCGGCAGATTGCGCGCGCGGCGGTAGATCTTGACCAGCGGGGCGTGGTCGGTGTGCAGGTTCTGGCAGATGCCGGGGAACACGCAGCTCGGCTTGCGGCAGGCGGCCTCGATCTCGGGGCTCTTGCAGCCCAGGCGGTACATGTTGGCCGTGGGACCGCCCAGGTCGGAGATGGTGCCGGTGAAGCCCTTGACCTTGTCGCGGATGTCCTCGACCTCCTGGATGATGGACTCCTCGGAACGGCTCTGGATGATGCGACCCTCATGCTCGGTGATGGAGCAGAAGGTGCAGCCGCCGAAGCAGCCGCGCATGATGTTGACCGAGGTGCGGATCATCTCCCAGGCCGGGATCTTGGTCTCGCCTTCATGGCTGCCGCTGGCGTCGGCATAGCTGGGATGGGGGCTGCGCGCATAGGGCAGGCCAAAGACCCAGTCCATCTCGGCCGTGGTCAGCGGAATGGGGGGCGGGTTCAGCCACACATCGCGCGCGGTCACGCCCTCGCCGTGGGCCTGGACCAGGGCGCGGGCGTTGCCGGGGTTGGTCTCCAGGTGCAGCACGCGGTTGGCGTGTGCGTAGAGGATGGGGTCGGCCTTGACCTGCTCGTAGCTGGGCAGGCGCAGCACGGTCTTGTCGCGCGGCGGCTGCTTGCCCTTGCCGCGCAGCGACGGGTTGGGCACGAACTGGATGGTCTGAACGGCGGCGACCGAGGCACCGTCCGGCTTCGCGGCGGCATCACCCTCTTCCTTGGAGCAGGTCTGGCCCTGGGCCTCGGCCTGCTCGCTGGTGGTCATGTAGGGGTTGATGTGGGGCTCGACCACGCCGGGCTCGTCCACCACGGAGGAGTCCAGCTCGAACCAGCCCGCTTCCGACTCGCGGCGGAAGAAGGCCGTGCCGCGCACATCGGTAATGCTTTCCACGGGCTCGCGAGCGGCCAGGCGGTGGGCCACCTCGACAAGGGCGCGTTCGGCGTTGCCGTACAGCAGGATGTCGCACTTGCTGTCCACCACGATGGAGCGGCGCACCTTGTCGCTCCAGTAGTCGTAGTGGGCGATGCGGCGCAGGCTGCCCTCGATGCCGCCGAGCACGATGGGCACGTCCTTGTATGCCTCACGGCAGCGCTGGCTGTAGACAATGGCCGCACGGTCAGGGCGCTTGCCGCCCACGTCGCCCGGCGTGTAGGCATCGTCGGAGCGGATCTTGCGATCGGCCGTGTAGCGGTTGATCATCGAATCCATGTTGCCCGCCGTCACGCCCCAGAACAGGTTGGGACGGCCCAGGGCCTTGAAGGCCTCGGCGCTTTGCCAGTCGGGCTGGGCGATGATGCCCACGCGAAAGCCCTGCGCCTCCAGCACCCGGCCGATCACCGACATGCCGAAGCTGGGGTGATCCACATAGGCATCGCCCGTCACCAGGATCACGTCGCAGCTGTCCCAGCCAAGCTGGTCCATCTCGGCCCGGCTCATCGGCAGGAACGGGGCCGTGCCGAAGCGCTTGGCCCAGTACGGTCGGTAGCTGGTCAGCGGCTTGGCAGCGCGATGGAAAAAGGAAACGTCAACGGGGGCGTTCATGATGGGCGGTTCGGCTTCTGGGAGCCTGTGCGGAAGGAACCGGCCAGTGTACGTTTCGGCACTCAACCCTGCTGGCTAAGGGTCTTGCTCCAGCCCCCTGATACGGCCTTCCTGCTGCTGCCAGCCCGACCTCTTCGCGGCCTCCTGCGCCAGCCAGGCCTTGGGCGTATGCCCGGACCAGCGGCGGAACGCCCGCGCAAACACCTTGGGAGAGTCGTAGCCCGCGTTCTCTGCGATGCGGGCCGATGACAGCCCGCCGGCCTCCATCTGCTGTGCGGCCAGCGCCATGCGGTGCGCCGTCAGGTAGCCGATGGGCGTGGCGCCCACCAGCTGCTTGAAACGCATGCTGAAGCGGGTGCGCGACATGCCGGCCTCGGCCGCCAGCGTCTCCACGCTCCAGCTGCGCTGCGGCTCCCGGTGCATGCAGACGATGGTGCGGGCAATGCAGGCATCGCCCAGGCCCCGCAGCCAGCCTTCACCCACGGCGGCCTCGCGCGCCAGATGCTCGCGCAGGATGTTGACCAGCAAAAGCTCGCCCATGCGCGCGGCCGACAGGCGCCAGCCCGGGCGCCGCGCCAGCGTCTCCAGCGTGAGCGACTGCATGGTGGCGGCCAGGCAATCGGCCAGCGGCAGATCGCTTGCGCGGATGTGGATGAGCGGCGGCAGGATGCGAAACACCGAATGCCGGCAATAGGCTGAAAACCACAGCAGGGCCGAAAACATGTCGGTCGCCTCGCCCCCACCGCCATGGCTGAAGACCAGCGGATTCTCGTCCTGCGGGCCTTCGGCATGGCGGGAGATCAGCCGCGAGAACAGCTCGCAGGCCATGCCCAGGTCCGAGGCCACCACATGTGCCGCACCCATGGGCAGCATGACCAGGTCGCCCGGCTCGACCCGCAGCGGCTGCATGCCCTCCACCTGTATCCAGTAAGGCGCACCGCGCGCCATGCGGATCATGGCGCCCGTGACGCCCGTGGACTTCAGGCTCCACGGCGCGGTCAGCGCAAAACGCGCCGTCACGGCGCGCTCTGACCGGCAAATATCGAGAACTTCGCTCAGCACATCCATGGGGTCGTGGCATCCTTGATTCCGGGCCGATGTTAGCCAGCGCCGGCCACGCAACCACCCGGCAGGGCTAGCTGTTTACCCTAGGCTGAAGATCCTGCTGCGCCGCCTGCACCAGCTCGGAGAACTGCTGGGCGCTGCCCAGCCGCTCGGCCGCCAGCAGTGCCAGCTTTACCAGAAACAGCTCGGACTGCTGCGGGCCTGCCGCGTCAATGGCCGTGGCCAGTTGGTCGTAGACGGCCTCCAGACCGGCGATATCCAGGGTGCCGGGCGATTCAAGCGCGTCGGGCGATGTGTGTGCTTGGCTCATGCCTGGGCTCCTTGCGTGCAGGTGGCGTTGTCGAGTGCGGATTGCAGGCGCCGCGCATCCAGCGCCAGCCAGCGTGCGCAGACGTGCTGGTCGGGCCGCAGCAGGTAGGCGGCGCCAGAAGGTGGGTCGGCAGGCACGCCATGGCGTTCGCGGCAGCGGCCCTGACTATCGGAAAGGGTCAGGTCAGCGCCCTGAACTGGCTGCGGCTGCGCCTGGCTGGAGATGGCCACGATGCGCAGGCCCACGCCGCGGCCGCGCTCCACGCGGGCAACTTCGCTCAACGCGGGCGGCACGGCCGAGCCATCGGTGAAATACAGCAGGTCGAAGCCGCCGCCCAGGTGGTCCAGCAGATAGTCGTCCGGCGCCAGGCACACGTTCTGCGGCGGCGCGCCATGGGCGGGGCCGCCCTTGAACAAATGGTTGTCGTCGTCCCTGCTGTTGAGGGGCGAGCGGGCGTACTCATGGGGGCGTGATGTGCGCCAGTGGTACAGCGGGCGCACGAAGGCCTGGGTGAGCGACAGCGACAGCACGGCATCGCGCAGCAGCCGGAAGCCGCGCGAAGGCGGCGCCATGAAGCGCGTGCTCTTGCCGGCCTCTTCAACAATCTCGCGCGCCGCGCCCACGCGCTCGCTGCTGTAGCTGTCCAGCAAGCGGGCCGGCGCCACGCCGCGCGCCACCAGGGCCAGGCGCCAGGCCAGGGCCTGGGCGTCCTGGAAACCGGTGTTGGCGCCGCGCACCCCGAAGATGGGCAGCAGGTGGGCCGCATCGCCCGTGAAGACCACGCGGCCGTGCACGTAGTCCGGCAAGGTCAGCGCCCGCGCCGAGTAGACCGAGCTCCAGTCCATCTCCCAGGGCGTGCCGCCAAAGCCGATCATCTCCAGTTGCGCGTCGATGCGCGCCTTGAGCGATTCGGGCTTCAGTGCCTGCTGCGGATCTTCGCCCGCAGGCAACTGGTAGTCCACGCGCCAGATGCCGTGCGGCTCGCGGTGCATGAGGATGGTGTTGCCGGGGTTCCACACCGGATCGAAGAAGGCCAGTCGCTCGGTGGGCAGCGGCAGGTCGATGCGGATGTCGGCAATCACGAAGCGGCCTTCGTATGACGCCCCTTCCATGACCAGGCCCATGGCCGTGCGTATGCCCGAGCGTGCGCCATCGGCTGCGACCAGCCAGTCGGCTTCCAGCGCATACGGCCCCTCGGGCGTGTCCACCTGCAGCCGCGCTTTTGCCGCGGCGCCTTCGCCAGCCTGCTCCACCCGCTCCACGCGGTTGCCCCAGCGCAACTCGATCAGCGGATGGGCCAGCACGGCATCGACCAGGTACTCCTCCAGGTACTGCTGCTGCAGGTTGGTCATGGGGAAGAAGCGGTCGTCCTCGCTGTGCGGTGCTTCCATGCGAAACACGCGCTGGCCCCGGTAGAAGGAGTTGCCAAAGCGCCATGGCAGCCCGCTGTCGCTGACCCGCCCGGCCACGCCCACCTGCTGGAGGATCTCCATGGAGCGGCGCGTGAAGACGATGGCACGGCTGCCTTCGGATACCTGCAGCTCGGACTCCAGCAGCACGCATCGCTGCCCGTGGCGCGCCAGCTCCAGTGCCGTGGTCAGGCCTACCGGCCCCGTTCCGACGATGACGACGGGGTGCCGCTGCACCCCCGGATGCTCCGATGGCAGCCAGGGCCGATGCACCTGGTAGCGGTAGTAGATGGACTGCCTGGGCTGGGCATGGGGCTGGTGCATGGGGGTCTCCGTCGTGCGTCTTGTTCAGGGCGCAGTGTAGGCAGCACCAGCCCTGAAGATGTCCCCAGATGGGGACAGACTGCGGCGCCCGCCTCCGGGGCTCAGGACAGCGCTTCGGGCGCCATCAACAAGGCAAACAGCTCACGCTGCCCCTGCACGCCCAGTTTGGCGCAGACCCGCTTGAGATAGGTTCGCGCGCTGGACACGGTGATGCCCAGGCGCTGCGCCAGCCGCTCGGCATCAAGCCCCTCGATCACGCAGCGCACCACGTCCAGATCGCGCTGCGTGAGATGGGCAAAGCGCCCTGCCAGGCGCGCCAGCACCAGCCCCGCCAGATCGTCCTGCAGCGCCTGGCCCGCATAGTGCAGGCGCATGGCCTGCATGACCAGGGGCACAAAGGCTTCGATGCGTGCGATGGACTGCGCATCAAGGCAGCCGTGCTCCTCGCCCCGGTACAGGTTCACCGCCAGCCACCGTGCGCCAGGCTGCAAGGTCAGCAGCGAGAGCCGCTCCACCAGGCGCGGCAACCCATAGCAGACATGGCGGTACTCGGGATGGCTGACATCGCAGGGGCGCTGGCGGTGCAGCCACACGCGCGCGGGAGCCTGGGGGTCGCGCTGCTGCCGCGCAAGTTCCGCCTGCATCACGCGCTGCGCACCGTCGAGTGGATAGAAGCGCTCGCTGTAGTCCTGCGAAATCATGGGCAGCGCCCCCGTGCGTGCCCGGTCGCCAAAACCCACGATGCGCGGACGTGATCGGCCCTGGAACGAGAAGATGGTGCACTGCGCCAGCGGCACGTGCCGGCCCAGCAAATGCAGCAACTGCCCGGCCACCTCGTCGCTGCTGGCGCTGGAGCGGCCCACCTGCTCCAGCAGCGCCGTCACATCGCCCAGGGGCACGGGCAGGCTGGCGTCGCTGGCGGAGGCAGGCGCCAGCAGCCAATGGCTGCGCCCTGTGTCAGTGCTCATGGTTCCTGCAGGAATGCAAAAAGGCCGGCGCTTCGCGCAGCCGGCCTGGGTGAGTATGTGGAAACTGGAATGATAAATCCAGCGCAGCGAGGCAAGAGCCTGCTGCGCCTGGTTCGCGGCCTGTTCGCTTGAGGGTCACCGCCTGTCGGCGGGTCGCTGCACGGTCCAGCCGGACCTGACAGCACTGATGCCGCTGCAGGCTCTTGGCCAGGCGGCACCTGCCATCACCATTCGCCGACGTTGCGGATGCGCTGGTCCAGATCCAGAGGAATGCCGCCGCCAGCGGCTTCATGGTCCTGACCAGCTTGCTCCAGCGCCATGGGCGGGGGACTGAAATGATCGCGGCCAAAGGTGTGTTCGGTGAGAACGGGATCGCGGGAAGGTGGGGTGTTCATGGTTGCGCCTCCTTGACAGAAAGCTTACTGCGAATCTTTCACGATTTCTGTAGGACAAACCTGGATGCAACCCTCTGAAGCTGAAATGACACAAGGTACGCATGCTCACAAATGTGTAGCGCTTCGTAATAAAGGCGTAATGAATCCATGCGCCAAACCCCGGGCCAGGGGCGATCGGGTAAGCTTGCCGCCCTCCATGCCACAGACACTCCGCGCGCCCGCGCACAGCGAACTCATCATCAAGAAAAGCCGCTTCATCGGTTGCGTGCAGCCCATGGCCGACCGCGCCAGCGCCCAGGCGGTGGTCGATGCGCTATGGCGCGAGCACCCCGGCGCCGCCCATGTCTGCTGGGCGCTGCTGGCAGCCGGACAGTCGGCAGCCGTCGATGACGGCGAGCCCAGCGGCACGGCAGGCCGTCCCATGCTGGATGTGCTGCGCCACCAGGATCTGGAAGGCGTGCTGGCCACCGTGGTGCGCTACTTCGGCGGTGTCAAGCTGGGCGCAGGTGGCCTGGTGCGCGCCTACACCGATGCCGTGGCCCAGGCCCTGCTGACCGCCGAGAAAGTGACACTGCAGCGCATGCAATCGCTGCGCTGCGCCGTGCCCTATGCGCTGGAAGGCCTGGTGCGCCGCGAGATCGATGCGGCAGGCGCCGAGCTGCTCCAGGTCGAGCATGGATCGCTGGTGCAGTTCGATCTGCGCCTGCCGCAGTCGCAGGCTGAAGGCTTTGTGAGCCGCCTCAACGAGAGCGGTCAAGGACGCGTGGGCTGGATGGAAGTCCACCCCTGCGAATGAGATGCGCCGGGCTCAAGCAGTTCAACCGGCCACCAGAAACCGCTGCACCAGCAGCACCCAATAGGCGGCGCCCACGGCGATGTTGTCGTCGTTGAAGTCATAGCCCGGGTTGTGCACCATGCAGGCGCCTTGCTCGCTTCCCTCACCATTGCCAATCAGCAGATAGCTGCCTGGCACGCGCTGCAGCATGAAGGCAAAGTCTTCGCTGCCCGGCAAGGGCGGCGCCTGCAGCGTGACATGTTCCGGGCCCAGCAGCTCCAGCGCGATCTGGCGCGCGAAGTCCGTCTCCTTGGGCGTGTTGACCAGCACGGCATAGCCGGGTCGCCACTCGAGTTGCGCCTGCACGCCGAAGCTCTCGGCCTGCGCACTCACCAGATCGCGAATGCGCTGCTCCAGCAGCCTGCGCACATCGGCATCCAGTGCACGCACGCTCAACTCCAGCACAGCGCTGTGGGCAATCACGTTGTTGGCCTTGCCTGCGTGGATGGCTCCCACGGTCACCACCGCCATCTGCAGCGGATCGATGTTGCGCGAGACGATGGTCTGCAAGGCCATGACGATGCTGGCGGCCGCCACGATGGGATCGGCCGTGCGGTGCGGCATGGCACCATGCCCGCCCACGCCGGTGAGGGTGAGCGTGGCGTAGTCGGAGGACGCCATGGCTGCGCCCTCGCGCAGCGCCAGCCGCCCCTGGGGCAAGCCCGGCATGTTGTGCATGGCGAAGATGGCGTCGCAGGGATGTCGCTCGAAGAGGCCGTCCTCCATCATGCGCAAGGCCCCGCCGCCGCCCTCCTCCGCAGGCTGAAAGATCAGCGTGAGCGTTCCGTCGAAGCCGCCGTGCTCGGCCAGATGCCGGGCCGCTGCCAGCAGCATGGCGGTATGGCCGTCGTGCCCGCAGGCATGCATCACGCCGTCATGCGTGCTGGCGTGGGCGAAGGCATTGGCCTCGGTGATGGGCAGCGCGTCCATGTCGGCACGCAGGCCCAGGCGCCGGCTGCCGCTGCCGCGCACCAGCCGTCCCACCACGCCGGTGCCGCCCAGGCTGCGCTCCACCTCGTATCCCCATTGCTCCAGCTGCTGCGCGACCAGGGCGCTGGTGCGGTGTTCCTCGAAGCCGAGCTCGGGGTGCCTGTGGATGTCGCGGCGCACCTCGACGAAGGCTGCGGCCGAGCCGCGCAAAGTGTCCAGAAGGGTGTTCATGTGCGGCATCTCACTGGGGTTGCAGGCGGATGGAGCGGGCAATGCTGCGGTAGCGGGCGGTCTCGGCCTCATAGAACTGCGCGGCTTCGGCCAGCGACATGGGCGCCGCGGCCAGCTGCGTCTGCAGGGCCAGTTGCTCGCGCACGCCCGGGTCCTTGAGCATGGCGCCTATCGCCTGGTGCAGCCTTTGCACCACCTCCTGCGGCGTGTCCTTGCGCACCAGGAAACTGGTCCAGGTCTTGTAGGCGAAGTTTTTCAGCTCCCGGCCCTCACGCACCGTGGGCACATTCTTGAGCAGCTCCGATCGCTGCTCCCCCAGCTGGCCCAGGATCTTGAGCCGGCCCTGCTCGGCCAGTGCGCCCATGGCAGCGCTGTATACGAGCACAGCGAAATCGACCTGTCCGCTGCCTATGTCCTGCAGCAGCGGCGCATTGCCCTTGTAGGGCGCATGCATGAGTTGTATGCCGGCGTCCTGCTGCACCTTCTCCAGGATCAGGTGGTAGAGCGAGCCAATGCCGACGCTGCCGTACGACAGCGGCCGGCTGGCGCTTTTGCGGGCCAGTGCGATCAGCTCATCCACGTTGCCGGCCTCCAGGTCCTTGCGGGCGACAAATACCATCACGGCCTCGGCCACGGGATGGACCAAGCGGAAATCCTCCGCCTTGAGCCGCACGGCGGCATTGGCCAGCGGCGACAGGATCACCTCGTTGGGCGAGCCCTGGAAGACGTAGTGGCCGTCGGGCGGCGCTGCCAGCACCTTTTGCGCGGCCATGGCGCCGCTCACGCCGCCCAGGTTCTCCACGATGACCTGCTGGCCCAGTGCCTTGGACAGCGGCACGCTGAAGATGCGGGCAATGGCATCCGAAGGGCCGCCGGCCGGATAGGGAACCATCAGGCTTACGGGCCTGGAGGACGGGCTCTGCGCACAGGCCAGGCCCGCGCTCAGCAGCAGGCCGGCGCCCGTCAGCCAAACGCGCTGGAACAAAAATCTCATCATGTCTCCTTGGTGGATGGCTCCGGCTCGGTCGGCCGGATACGCGGCATCCTAGGAGCCGGGCCATCGAACGTCCAATGCATTGTTGGCTGCATTAGCATGAGTTTCATGCAGACTTCAGGGCGCGAAAAATCATGACGCTGGTGCAGCTCAGGCATCTCATATCGGTGGCGCAGACCGGCTCGTTCAGCCGCTCGGCCGAGGCCATGCATCTGACACAGCCCGCCCTCAGCCGCAGCGTGCGCGCGCTGGAGCAGGAGCTGGGCATACCCTTGTTCGACCGCATCGGCCGCCACAGCGAACTCACAGCCTTCGGCCGCGAGATGCTGGGACGGGCGCGCGCCCTGGTGGCTGAAGCCGACGAGCTGCGTGACAGGGGGCGCCAATTGCGCGAGGGTGCGGCCGGCACCGTGCGTGTGGGCCTGGGATCGGGCCCCGGCGCAATATTGATGACGCCGTTCCTGCAGCACATGACCGTGCACCATCCCGGCGTGCGAACCGAGGTGGCGCGCGGCAGCACCGATCTGCTGGTGCACTCGCTACGCGAGCGCCTGCTCGACGCCCTGGTCGTGGACCTGCGCGCGCTGCGGCCCGCACCCGACCTTGCGCTGGACGTCGTGCACGAAATGCGCGCCGCCTTCATGTGCCGCACCGACCATCCACTCGCCCGCCTGCAGCGGGATCTGCGCTTCGAGGATGTGCAGCGCTACCCCGTCGCCTCCACCCCGTTGAGCGACCAGGTGGCCTGGCTGCTGGTGGAGACCTATGGCGCCACGGCCCACCCGGCGCGGTTCGTCACACTGCAGTGCGAGGAGCTGCCCAGCCTCGTGGACGTTGCGCGCAACAGCGACACCGTGCTGCTGGCCGTTCGCGCCGTCGCCCCGGACCTGGCCGAATTGCCCATGGACCCGCCCATGCGCAGCACCGCCCGCTTCGGGCTGGTCACGCTGCGTCAGCGCAGCGAGGCGCCGACGCTGGCAATCCTGCGAGGCCTGATGGGGAAGTTGATGGCCGACGATGCCCCTGCGCCGGAACGGGCGCCCAGCCATGGCGGAAGGCTGGGCCGCATGGCATTGCCAGACTGATTTGATGCTGGTGATCACCCATCGACTACCCTCAATGCAAAATCGCAAGCCGGGACAACAAGCCATGTCAAATTAAATAGTTTGCACAGCCTGTTTTCAAGGCCTGGCTAATGAAATTTCCCAGAAATATGCCCCAGGCAATGAGCAGCCGTCAGCACTCTAACCCCCACAAAAATACTTCCACAAATATAGTAAAAGCCAGCTCCAGCTAAACCACCATTCGCATGCAGGCTGCTATTTTCCAAATTTATTGGACTATCTTCCGAAAGATAAATATTCTTCGCATGGAGCGCGGAGGAGGACATTAAAACACCAAACACCACTATAGTGGACAATGATTTTTCATATCGAACTCTCATTTCAGCCCCTTTATCTCATAGTTTTCGAATTGATACTGATGAGCAGTAGTCCACAGATTCTGCACACAGCTCGCGTTGTCTGTGGACGCTCAGATGATGGCGCGAAAGCTTTCATCGCTCATTTCGCTGTGGCAAGCCACCATTGCGGCATCGTCTATATTCACCATAGGCGCATTCATACCGCAAACATGCTCATATTCCTTTCGCCATCATCTGAAGTGGCATTAGTTCGGTTTTACCTGTATTCGCAGTCATCATTTCCATCAATTTCGACGACTCGCTCGTTTGCGCCATCATCATCAGGGGCGACATACTATATGAGCCAAAAAAAGCCTGTGCCGCATTGGAGGAGGAAAAATTCTCGAATGAAATGCCGTTCGCTTGCACAGCAGGGACCCAGAGCCCGCACACAACAATTGCCAGTGTGGTTGCAAGTCTTGGATATCGCATCTTCATGGTATTTCCTTTATGCACGGTGTGAGATGAGGCTGCGCCTTCATGGCGTGCACAGGTTCTGCACGAAGGCATGCGTGGCCAATTGCGCGACTTCGCTCCTTCCTGTCATGTAGCAGCCATCCTGGCTCAGTGCCGAGGCCGCACTGTTCTCGCCGCCTGCGAGGGTTCCCTGGTCCACGGTGCCGCCCAAGGGGGTCCAGGTGATGGCGTGCGAACTTCCGTCGGCCAGTTCGCTGTGGCCTGCCACCGTTCCGTTGTCACCGATATCCACCACACGTGCATTCATGCCGCCAGGCAGCGGAGGAATATCGCGGATGACACCGGTCTGGCTGTTCCAGTAATAGGGCATGCTGCGCCCGTCTGCCAACTGGTAGTGCCCAATCACCTCGCCGAGGATGTTGAGATCTACGCCGCTGTTTCGCGCGGGCGGGGACGATATGGACAGCACCTGCGGACTGGAGGACGAGTTGAGCCAGACGACGGTGCGTCCACCCTGGGCACCAAAATCGCAGTAGCCCATGATGCGGGTATTGACGACGGTCTTTGCGCGGCAGAAGACGGCATTGAGAGGCAGGTTCAGGGCCGTGGCCATATAGCCGCCCAGGACTGCGGCAGACCAATAGACAGGACGCGGATGCCCGCTGTTGTCGGGACAGTTGCCCACGATGCCCGGCATGTTGCCGCCCACCACGAAATTGTCCACATCGGACGGCACGCAGTTGGTGCTGTTCAGGCCCAGCAGGCCCGCCGGCAGCGCGCGTGCCGTGGTTTCATTGTTGCGCCACATGACAGGGCGGGCCGTGTTGCTGCCGCTCAGGCTGACGCCTGCCACATAGCCGCCCTGGTTGAATGCCGTGGGCATGCTGCGCACATCGAGCGTCAGCGGCTGCAGTGTCTGCACCGTGGCCGGCGTGGCCGCATTCCAGAACACGCCCACGGACACCGAATTGCCGTCCAGGCAGCTGCCCACCACCTGGCCGCTGTTGGTGATGGCCGCCGCGTTGCAGTTGCGCCCCGGCGACAGGCGTGCAAGGTCTGCCGCACTGCCCGGCGCCAGCGACACGAAGCCTGCGGACGAGCCGTCACTCTCTGCACAGGCGCCCACGACATGGCCGCTGTTGTTGATGTCCAGGCCCACGCACTGCGGGCCTGCCGACGTGCCCACGTCCTGCATGGGCAGGGCCTGCGCGGCCGGCAGTGCCAGCAACGCAAGGCACGCAACGGAAAAATTCAAATGCTTTGGCTGAAGGCGCATGAAGGGTTCTCCTGAAAAAGCAAAGAAGTCGTTCATGGAAATCGGGTGCCGAACAGGAAATCCGCATGGGGCTTGGCATATGCGCGCCGGTGCAGACGCTATTTCCGTGATCCGCATCCCGGCCCCACGATAGGCATCGCGGTATGGAGCCGTCCATCCGAGCAGCAATCAAAACAACAAAAACAATCAACAAAATCAAAAGCTTGCAAAAGAATCCCCCATCAATAATTGTCTCATCGGCATCCGGGATTCAGGCCATGCCACAGCGCAGCGCCATATGAATGGGAGCTTTCCATGGCAATCAAACACTGCCTGACATCCGACAGCGCATGGCCGAATGGCGCAATTCGCCGCCGCTGGAGTCCCGCAGAACTGCTTGCACTCGAACGCTGGGCCGGCGTCCTGCCCGTGCAAGTGATCTGCCTCCGGCTGGACCGCAGCGAACGCTCCGTTCGCTGCCAGATGCACAGGCGCCGCCTGAGCACCCGGGTCCGCGAGGGCGTCGGGCTGCGGCAGGTCTGCGAGGATCTGCAGCTGTCCGCACGGACGGTGAAGGCCTTCATCCTCGATGGCCGCTTGCGCCTGCACAGCGCACAGGTGCATGGTGGGGTTATGGCGCAGCTTGATTGGTCCTTGCGCCGCTGGCTGCAGACGGCGCAAAGCCGCTTGTGCCGTGTCAGCCATTTGAGGGTTACCGAGACATCCCTCAGGCGCTTTGCGCGGGAAGCGGATTTCGGAGCATCAGGCAGCCGCACGGACGCGGCATGGCAACACTGGGCATCCGGCTAGCCTCTGCGCGGCAGGGGCCGGGCCCTGAATGTCCAGCAGCGGTTTCGGCCCTTCGCCTACGACTGCCGCGAGCGCCAGCATGCAGACTGGCACGCATGTCCCATGGCAGGCGAGGCAGTCATCTCGACCATCTGTCGGCACTTCAGTCGGCACTCCCGTCGGCACACCTTTCGGCACATCCACCGGCAGCGGAGACCTCCACGGGACCTGGTGCCACAGTCAAAGGAATCAGACAGCATGAAAAACCCACCCACCACCGCCCTCGACGTGATCATCGTCGGTGCCGGCTCGGCCGGACTGTCGGCGCTGCGCGAGGTGCGCAAGCACACGGAGCATTTCGCCATCGTCAACGACGGGCCCTGGGGAACGACCTGTGCGCGGGTGGGATGCATGCCGTCCAAGTTGCTGATCGAGGCGGCCAACGCCTTCCATGCACGCCATCACTTCGATGCCTTCGGCATACGCGGCGCAAGCGGGCTGCAGCTGGACCTGCCCGCCGTTTTGCGCCGCGTGCGCAAGCTGCGCGACGAGTTCGTGGCAAGCACGATCAAGGCCACGGAGGGCCTGGGCTGGCGGGCCATCGACGGGCGTGCCAGGCTGCTGGCAGCCAATCGGATCGAGGTCAATGGCAAGGTGCTGGCTGCGCGCAAGCTCATCCTCGCTCCGGGCTCCAGCCCCGTGGTGCCGGAGGAATGGAAGCGCTTTGGCAAGCGCATCCTGACCACCGACACCTTGTTCGAACGCAAGACGCTGGGCCCGCGCGTGGCCGTCGTCGGCCTGGGCCCGCTGGGCGTGGAGATTGCACAGGCGCTGGCGCGGCTGGGCCTGGATGTCACCGCACTGGGACGCGGCCCGAAGCTGGCGGGCCTGTCCGACCCGAATGTCACCGACGCATTGCGGCATCTGCTTGAGAAAGAGATGGTGGTGATCACCGACCATGAAGTGCAGTTGAGCAAGGGCCCGGACAGCAGCATCGTCGTGCGTGCAGGCGACACCCGCATTGTCGTGGACCATGTGGTGGCCGCCATGGGCAGGCGCCCGCAGCTCGAAGGCCTGGGCCTTGAGACGCTGGGGCTTGAACTGGACGAACACGGCCAGCCGCCCGTGAGCCGCGAGACACTGCAGGTCGGCGAGCTGCCGCTGTTTCTCGCGGGCGATGCCAATGGCGACCGCCCCTTGTTGCATGAGGCCGTGGACGAAGGCCATATCGCGGGCACCAACGCCATGGCAGAGAACGTGGCCTGCTTCGAGCGGCGCACGCCGCTGTCCATTGTCTTCAGCTCGCCCCAGGCAGCCGTCGTGGGCCAGCCCATGAAGGCGCTGCTGGGTCAGGACTTTGTGGTGGGCCGTGTGGACTTTGCGCACCAGGGACGCGCCCGTGCTGCGCAGCGCAACGCGGGCCTGCTTCATGTCTATGCGGACCCGGCCAGCGGCCTGCTGCTGGGCGCGGAAATGTGCGCACCGGGCGGCGAGCATCTGGCCCATCTGCTGGCCCTGGCCGTGCAGCAGCAACTGACCGTGCACGAGTTGCTGCGTGCGCCCTTCTACCACCCCGTGCTGGAAGAGGGCCTGCGCACCGCCTTGCGCGACGCGGTACGCCAGTTGCGCGAGCCGCCGCCGTCCGACCTGGGCAACTGTGATCCCTTGCCCATGGACGATTGATCGCGGCCCAGGGCCGCTCACCGATCAAGCCTGGGGCGCGCTCTGCGGTGCGCTTCCTTCCGACAGCGTCCAGCCGCCATTGCCATCGACCGCCAGCGCGTGGGTATGGAAACCCGCCAGCGTGCTGCGGTGGCCCACGCTCACCAGCATGGTCGAGCGCATCTGCTCGCGCAGCAGGGTGTACAGCGCATGCTCCAGGCCCTCGTCCATGGCCGAGGTGGATTCATCGAGAAAGACGATGGCCGGCCGGTTGAACAGCACGCGGGCAAAGGCCAGGCGCTGCTGCTCGCCAATCGACAGGATGCGGGACCAATCCTGGTTGACATCCAGCTTGTCGGCCAGATGGGCCAGGCTGACCTGGCGCAGCGCCTGCTGCAGTCGCTCATCGTCCTGCGGCGAGGCATCGGCAGGATAGGCAATGGCCGTGCGCAGGTCACCCAGCGGCAGATACGGACGCTGGGACAGGAACAGCGCCTGGTGGCCGCCCGGGCGGCCCACCGTGCCTTCGGCGTGCGGCCACAGGCCGGCAATGGACCGCAGCAAGGTGGTCTTGCCGCTGCCCGAAGGCCCCTTGATCAGCAGCGCCTGGCCGGGAATGAGCTTCAGTTGCAGGTCGCTGAGCAGATGGTGGCCATCAGGGCGGCTGACCTGCAGACCCTCGATGTCCAGGGCGCCGGGTTGCTCTTTGTGGACGACCTGGGGCAGTTCGCGGGTCTGGGCATTGGCATCCAGAAAGCCGCACAGGCGGTCCAGCGCAGCGCGGTACTGGGCGAAGGTGTCGTAGGAGGTTCGGAAGAAGGACAGCGCATCCTGCACCTGCCCAAAGGCCTGCGAGGTCTGCATCACATCACCGAGCTTGATGGCACCGCTGAAAAAGCGCGGCGCCTGCAGCAGAAAGGGAAAGACCACGGCCACCTGGTTGACGGTGAGGTTGAAGCCGTCGAACTTCAGGCTGCGGTAGACCAGGGCCCAGACATTGGCGATCAATGCCGAGAAGCGCGTCAAAAGCGTGTTGCGTTCGATGGCCGCGCCCTGGTAGAAGGCGATGTTCTCCGCGTATTCGCGCACGCGCACCAGGGCGTAGCGGAAGTTGGCGGTGAGCCTCTCGTTCAGGAAGTTCAGCCGGATCAGCGGCTGGCCCAGGCGAAAGGCGATCAGCGTGGCGATGATCACGTAGACGTAGACCGCAAAGACCATGGCCCGCGGAACCTCCACGCCCGCCACGGCAATGGGCGCGGACAGCCCCCAGAGAATGCCCGTGAACGCCACCAGCGAGACCACGGCGCTGACGGCACCCAGCGCCAGGGTCAGCGAGTTCGAGACAAAGGTGTTCACATCCAGCTCGATGCGCTGGTCGGGGTTGTCCACCGGCTCGTCCAGGAAGTGGCTGCGGTAGTAGGCGTCGCCGCGCATCCAGTCGGTGGTCACGCGCTCATTGAGCCAGACCCGCCAGCGGATGCGGAATGCCTGGTTCACGTAGTAGTTGAACAGCTCGCGCATCACATGGATGGTGGCCAGCACCGCGAAGATGCCAAGGAATCGCCAAAAGCCCTTCTGGTCCAGCTCCTGCAGCGCGCTGTAGAAGCCGTTGTACCAAAAGGAGAACAGCACGTTCATGCGCACCGAGATCAGCGAGAGCACCAGCAGCAGCGCGAACACCAGTGTCGGCCACCAGCCGTTGCGGGGATGCAGGAAGGGTCCGGCCAGTTGCCAGAACTGCCGCCCCCAGCGCGTGAAGCGAACCAACAGCACCGCAACTGCCGCAAACGCCACGACGGTGATCGCCGAGGCTACGGCCAGCCAGGCCAGGCTGTCCTGCAGTGCCTTGCTCCAATCCATGTCCATATTCTCAATGCCCCTGGTTTGTCTGGGAGCAAATCTACTCCTGTTCCAGCCTGCGGAAAGGCTCGGAACAACATATATGCATATGTAGGACACGGCCTGATCATCGTGGCACGCCAGACACCCTGATGGCTGGCCGGCCCGGTTTCCCCGATGATGCCTCCATGGCCTGGCGCGCTTGCGCCACCCTTTCCGCACTACAGGATCGCCGCATGAATGCAACCCCCGGTTCCGGACAAGGACAGTGCAGCCCGCAGCCCGTGCCAGCCCGCCGCACGGCCCTGCCCGCGCTGACGCTGGGGGCCCTGGGCGTCGTCTATGGAGACATAGGCACCAGCCCGCTGTACACGCTGCAGGCTGTCTTCGGCCCCGACACCGGCCTGTCCGTGGCGCCGGAGCATGTCGTCGGCGCCATCTCGACCATCTTCTGGGCGCTCATGCTGGTGGTGACGCTGAAGTACGTGATCCTGGTACTGCGGGCCGACAACCGGGGAGAAGGCGGCATCCTGGCACTGGCCTCGCTGGCGGCCCATGGCGGCGACGGTGGGGCCCGGCCTCGGCGCGCCGCACTGCTGCTGATGGGCGTGGCAGGGGCAACGCTGTTTTATGGCGACAGCGTGATCACGCCCGCCATCTCCGTCCTGGGCGCGGTGGAGGGCCTGCAGGTGGTGGCGCCTGCAGTGAGCGAATGGGTGCTGCCGATTGCCGTGTGCGTGCTATCGGCGCTGTTTGCCATCCAGCGCTGGGGCACGGGCACCGTGGGCAAGGCTTTCGGCCCGGTGATGCTGCTGTGGTTCGGCGTGCTGGCCGTCTCGGGACTGGTGCATGTGATCCGGGAACCGGCCATCCTGGCAGCCCTCAACCCGCTTGAAGCCTGGCAGTTCCTGCAGGCCAGGGGCTGGAAGCTGTTCGCGCTGATGGGAGCCATTGTCCTGGCATTGACGGGGGCCGAAGCCCTGTACGCCGATCTCGGACATTTTGGCCGCCGCCCCATACAACTGGCCTGGACAGTGCTGGTGCTGCCGTCGCTGGCCCTGAACTACATGGGTCAGGGCGCATTGCTGATGAGCACGCCGGCGGCGGTGGACAATCCGTTCTTCCGCATGTTCCCGCAAGCCCTGGCGCTGCCCATGGTCGTCCTGGCCACGCTGGCCGCCGTGATCGCCTCGCAGGCGGTGATCTCGGGCGCCTATTCCATGACGCGGCAGGCCATACAGCTGGGCTTTCTGCCGCGCCTGTCCGTGCGCTTCACATCCGCCCAGGATTCCGGCCAGATCTACATGCCCGCGGTCAACAGCCTGCTGCTGGTGGCCGTGGTCCTGGCGGTGCTGAGCTTTCGCTCCTCCAGCGCCCTGGCCGGAGCCTACGGTATTGCCGTGACGCTGACCATGCTGCTGACAACGGTGCTGGCCTGGCATGCGGCGCGCGCGCGCTGGCCCGGGCGCGCCGGCGTGCTCACGCTGGCGGCCCTGCCCTTTGCCGTGATTGACCTGCTGCTGGTTGCAGGATGCTCGGTCAAGCTGTTCGATGGCGGCTGGTTCCCGCTGGGCCTGGGCATGCTGCTGTTCATTCTGATGAGCACCTGGTCCTGGGGACGGGCCCGGCTGCTGCAGACCGAGCGCGAACAAGGCATCGCCCTTGGCGATTTCCTGCAGACGGCCGACATTGCCGACATCCACCGCGCCCAGCGGATTGCGCTGTACCTTGTGAACAACCCCACCATGGTGCCCAATGCCCTGCTGCACAACATGAAGCACAACCAGGTGCTGCACAAGCACAACCTGATCGTCCATGTCCGCTTCCACGAGGAGCCCTGGGTTCGCATGGACGAGCGCATCGAAAGCCAGAGCCTGGGCCATGACTTCTGGCGCATCACGGTGCACTACGGATTCATGAACGTGCCTGACGTGCCCAAGGCCCTGGCGCTGCTGGACATTCCGGGCATCGATACGGCATCGCTGCACGCCAGCTGGTTTCTCAGCCACCCGACGCTGGTCGCGGAAAAAGGACATGGCCTGTCCCACTGGAGAAGCCATGTCTTCGTGGGCATGAGCCGCCTGTCGGGCAGCGCCTCCCACTTCTTTCGCTTGCCCGACAACGCGGTCATCGAGCTGGGCAACCGCGTCCAGCTATGAGGCCTGCAGCTTGTCAGCGCACCGTGTAGCCGCGGGCATCCATGCAGGCAGCCAGTCCGCGCTGCTGCACGCCGGCATCAACCTCGGCTCCTGGCTGGGCCATGGCCCATTGCTGGCAGGCCTGCCTGTCGGCATCGGTCTGGGCCTGCCCCTGGCCAGCCCGCGGGTAGATGACCGGATCGACCAGGGATTCGGGCACGGGCATCGGCACGGACTGGTCCGGCATGACCTGGGCCGATCCTGCATCGGGCGGGGGCGCGACCACGGTATAGCCGCCAGGCGCTGCGCTGTAGTAGATGCCGTTGGCATAGTAGTAGGTGCTGCCATCCAGCCAGACCGTGGTGTAGGCCGGCGGCAGCAGCGGCACGACGATGCCCAGCGGCGGCAGGCTCACGATGAAGGCCGAGCCATAGGGCCGGTACCAGATGCCACTGTGGAAATACCAGTTGGCGCGGCCATAGGCGACGCTCAGGCTGCCGGCCGGCAGGCCGGACACCCAGGTGCCGCGGGCCGGATAGTAGTGGTCGTGGCCATATCTGTGGTCGAACTGTGCCGGCATGGAATGCCCGCCCGCCATGCCGGGCCCGTGACCCATGGCGTGCCCGCCTCCCCCATGCGCAAAAGCCGGAACAGCCATTGCGCAGGTGATGGCGGCAATGGCCAGGCGGGAAGGGATATATGCAAGCATGGCGTTCTCCCAGAGTGATGCTGCCCATGGTGGACCGCTCATATTGCTCGATGGTGCACAAGACAGCCTGGATGGCAAAGTCTGTAACAAGGCATGAGGCGGCCGCGACAACAACGGGCAGGTGCCCATCTGCAGTGGTCATGCCCCCATCGCCGTTGCCGATGGGGCCGCTGCCGACGAGGCCGCTGCGCAGGATTAATATTCCGTGCGTGCCACCCCGAGGCAGGCACGGAGACAGGATCGGCCCGCACGGTTCCACCCCATGACAACAGCGATGCCGTCCCCGGGCCCTGCCCGGGCGGCCCAGATACAAGCCAGAACATGCCCGCATCGCCGCCCCAGGCTTCCCCGCCACACGATACCGCCGATGCGCCTGCACAGCGCCCCGCCCCCGCCAACCTGCGCGACCTGTTCTGGTCCTTCACCTGGCTGGCCCTGCAGGGCTTTGGCGGCGTGCTGGCCGTGGTGCAGCGCGAGCTGGTCGAGAAAAAGCGCTGGCTGACCAACGACGAGTTCGTGGAGGACTGGGCCGTGGCCCAGATCATGCCCGGGCCCAATGTGGTCAACCTGTCCATCACCATTGGCGAGCGCTACTTCGGCTGGCGTGGCGCCGTGGTGGCCGTGTGCGGGATGCTGTGCTTTCCCATGCTGCTGGTGCTGACGCTGACCGTGATCTATTCGCAGCTGGCCGGCCACCCCGCCATGGCCGGGGCGCTGCGCGGCATGGGCGCCGTCGCGGCCGGCCTGGTGGCGGGCATGGGGCTGAAGCTGACCAGCACGCTGAGCCGCCACCCGCTGGGGCGCTGGTGCAGCGCGGCCCTGGCGCTGGCCTCGTTCATTGCCATGGCCGTGCTGCGCGCGCCGCTGGCCTGGGTGCTGCTGGTGGTCGGCGGCGCCGGCTGCGTGCTGACCTGGAGAAAGCTCGCCCCATGAACGCCGCCCACCAGATCGCCCTGAACCTGCAGCCCGCCGACTGGCTTCAGTTGCTGCTGTATTTCCTGACGCTGTCGCTGATGGCCGTGGGCGGCGCCATTGCCACGGCGCCCGACATGCACCGCTTTCTGGTCGATGGCCACGGCTGGCTCAGCGAGGCGCAGTTCAGCAGCTCCATCGCCATCGCCCAGGCGGCGCCCGGGCCCAATGTGCTCTTCATCGCCCTGCTGGGCTGGAACCTGGGCCTGAACGCGGGCGGGGGCACCGGGCCGCTGGCATGGACCTTTGGCGCGCTGGGCGTGACCATCTGCATGGTCGGCATCCTGCTGCCCAGCTCCCTGCTGGCCTGGCAGGCGTCGCGCTGGGGCCAGCGCAACAGGAACCGGCGCGGCGTGCGTGCCTTCAAGCAGGGCATGGGGCCGCTGGTCATCGGGCTGCTGCTGGCCACGGGCTGGCTGCTGGGCAGCGCCAGCGGCCGCCCGGCCCAGGACTGGCGCCTGTGGCTGCTGACCCTGGCCTGCGCCCTGCTGGTGTGGCGCACGCGCATCCACCTGCTGTGGCTGCTGGGCGCGGGCGCGCTGCTGGGTGCGCTGGGCTGGATCTGAGAGGGCCTGAGGACTACCCTGGTTTTTTCGTCAAAAGGAGCCGTACATGGCGCAAGCCCCTTCCCTCCGTTCCCTGGGCCGCAGCGGCCTGCAGGTCTCGCCGCTGTGCTTTGGCGGCAATGTCTTCGGCTGGACCGTGGACGAGGCCACGTCGTTCTCGCTGCTCGACGCCTGGCTGGATGCCGGAATGAACTTCATCGACACGGCCGACGTGTACTCGCGCTGGGCGCCGGGCCATGCGGGCGGTGAGTCCGAGTCCGTGATCGGCAAATGGCTCAGGCGCAGCGGACGGCGCGCCGACATCGTGCTGGCCACCAAGGTCGGCAAGGACATGGGCGAAGGCCGGGTGGGCCTGCGCCCCGAGTACATCCGCCAGGCCGTGGATGCCTCGCTGCAGCGCCTGCAGACGGACTACATCGACCTGTACCAGTCGCATGACGACGACGCCAGCGTGCCGCTGGCCGATACCCTGGGCGCCTTTGCAGACCTGATTGCTGCAGGCAAGGTGCGGGCCATTGGCGCCTCCAACCACAGCGCGCCGCGCCTGGCCGAGGCCCTGCGCACCAGCGCCGAGCTGGGCCTGCCGCGCTACGAGAGCCTGCAGCCGCTGTACAACCTGTACGACCGCGCCGTGCTGGAGCGCGATCTGGCGCCGCTGTGCGCGGCCGAGCAGGTGGGCATCATCAACTTCTATGCGCTGGCAGCAGGTTTTCTGACGGGCAAGTACCGCAGCAGCGAAGACGCAGCCAAGAGTGCGCGCGGCGGCAAGACCGTGGCCACCTACCTGAATCCGCGCGGCCTGCGCATTGTGCAGGCCCTGGACGCCGTGGCTGCGCGCCTGAACAGCCAGCCCGCGTGCGTGGCCCTGGCCTGGCAGATGCAGCGCCCGTTTGTGACCTCGCCCATCGCAAGCGCGACCTCGCTGGCCCAGTTGCAGCAACTGGTGCAGGCCACGCGCCTGCAGCTGTCGGCTCAGGACGTGGCCGAACTCAACCAGGCCAGTCAGGAAGAAGGCGCAAGGGACTGACCTGCGCAGGCCAGGGCAGCCTGCCCGCCCTGGCCCGGGGCCTCTCAACCCGCCAGCAGCGCGGGCAGGATCTGGGCCGATGGGCCGCGCAGGCACTGGTGCGCTGCGTCATCCAGCTCGGAAGGCGCCGGGTTGATGACGGCCACGTGCGCGCCTGCCCGGCGCGCGATTCGGGCCAATCCCGCGGCCGGATACACGGCGCCCGAGGTGCCGACCACCAGCAGCACCTCGCAGCGCTGCACGGCAGCCTCGGCGGCCTGCCATACGCCCATGGGCAGGGACTCGCCGAACCAGACCACGCCCGGGCGCACCAGATTGCCGCAAACCGGGCACTGCGGAGGCTCGCCAGGGTTCAGCCCGGCCAGGTCGCAGCAGGCGCGGGGCCGCTCCAACCAACGGTCGCGCATCAACTCGCCATGCAGGCACAGCACGCCGGGGCTGCCCGCGCGCTGGTGCAGGCCATCCACGTTCTGCGTGACCAGGGTCATGCGGCACGGGTGCTGCAAGGCCCACTGCGCCAGCGCATGGTGGCCTGCATTGGGCTGCACTGCCGCCACGGCCTCGCGCCGGTGCGTATACCACTGCCACACGCGCTGCGGATGGGCGCGAAAGCCCGCTTCACTGGCCATGTCCTGCGGGTTGAACTGCGCCCAGTAGCTGTTCTTGTCATCGCGGAACGTGGGCACGCCGGACTCGGCACTGACGCCTGCGCCTGTGAGCACGGCGATGTGCGCTGCATGCGCGATGCGCTCGTGCAACTCGTGCAGCTCGTGCAGCTCACCCTGGCCGGGCAGTTCAGCGGCAGCCGAAGGCAGCGAAGTGGGGGAAGGTTCGTCGGGCATCGGAGGGCGAAGGAAAAAAAGCAGGCCATTGTGCGGCAGCGCCGCCCCAGGGCGCATCAAATGCCTTTTTCCACCATCTCCAGCAGGCGCAGCGCCAGCGCACGCCGCTGCTCGGGTGTGGCACGGCGCAGCGGGCCGTCAATCACCAGCAAGGCCATGCCGTGCACGGCCGACCAGGCCAGGAACTCGGCCTGGGGCCGGCGCTCGGGCGGCAGCACGCCGGCCTCGGCCATGCTGTCCAGCGCATAGCCCAGCAGCTCGAACGGGTTCAGGCCCATGGCCGCCGCACGCGTGGTGTCGGGCGGCAGGTCCACGTCGTACTCGACGGAGGCAAAGGCCGTGCGGAACCAGCCGGTCTCCGTCTGCGCAAAGCCCAGGTAGCCCCGGCCCACGGCGGCCAGCAAGGCGCGTGAGCGCAGCAGCGCGTCGGGCAGGGCACGGGCCTGGGCCATTTCGGCCTCGATGGCCGCGGCCAGCGCGCCCAGGGCGGCAGCGCGCACGGCGTCAAACAAGGCCTGGCGATTGGCAAAGTGGCGATAGGCCGCGTTCGGCGCCACGCCCGCCCGGCGCGTGGCCTCGCGCAGCACGATGGCCTGGGGGCCGCCTTCGCGCGCCAGTGCCAGGCCGGCCTCGACCAGGGCCTGGCGCAAATCGCCGTGGTGGTATGACTCACGGCTGACACGTCGCTGCGTCACTGTTTTCTTTCCTTCCTTACCGACAGGGCAGCCGCCTTCCGAAAGAAGGCGGCTGCGCCCCGCCATCGATTTACAGCTTGACACCAAGGCTGACAAGGCTCGATGTGGACAGCGTCCATTTTAGTCCCTAGCATCTGTGGACGGCGTGCAAGCGCCGCGCAGAAATCCATGAAAAGCCGGTTCCAAACGGCACACAACGGTAACAACGGCATCGACCGTCACCAAGGAGACAAGCATGGCTTTGCACGCCGGCCGCATCCAGCCCTGCCTCTGGTTCGACAACCAGGGCGAGCAGGCAGCGCAGTTCTATACGGAGGTGTTTCCCGATTCACGCATCACCGCCATTGCCCGCTATGGCGAAGCCGGCCGTGACATCCACGGCAGGCCGGCCGGCAGTGTGATGACGGTGCAGTTCGAGCTGGAGGGCCAGCCCTTTCTGGCGCTCAACGGCGGGCCCATGTTCCGCTTCAACGAGGCGGTCTCGCTGATGGTCAGTTGCCATACCCAGGATGAGATAGACCACTACTGGAGCCGCCTGTCGGACGGCGGCGACCCTGCGGCCCGGCAATGCGGCTGGCTCAAGGACCGCTACGGCCTGTCCTGGCAAATCGTTCCGGCCCAGATGGCCAGCTGGATGGGAGGACCTGACGCAGCCGCCGCCCAGCGCGTGATGCAGGCCCTGCTGGGCATGCAAAAGCTCGACATCGCCGCCCTTGAGCGCGCGCATGACGGCCCGTGAATTCCGCCCCGCCACCCTCCCCTCCTTCGCCTTCGCCTTCGCTCGCCACCATCCACATCAGGAGCCTTCCATGCAATTCATCCCCTATCTGAACTTCAACGGCAACTGCGCCGAGGCCTTTGCCTTCTACGCCAGGCTGTTCGGCGGCACCATCGTCCACCAGAGCACCTTCGGCGAGACTCCCGGCTTCGAGCAGATGCCCGAGGCCGGCAAGAATCTGATCATGCATGCCCACCTGCAGATCAAGGACCAGGCGCTGATGGCCTCGGACGCCACCGACAACTGCGGTGGCGGCGGCTACCAGCAGGCCCAGGGCATGTGGATCTCGATCGGCGTGGACGACGCCACCGAAGGCGGCCGCATCTTCAACGCGCTGGCCGAAGGCGGCAAGGTGACCATGCCCTTCCAGGCCACGTTCTGGTCGCCGGGCTTTGGCATGGTGACGGACCGCTTCAATACGCCCTGGATGGTCAACGTCAGGGGCGAGGCCTGATACCTGCGCGCCCGCCCCGCACTGCGCTCCCTCACCCCCTACTTCGTTCCACTTTCGCCATCCTTGCCAGGAGCAGACATGAAACCCAATCCCGTCGTCTGGTTCGAGATCCACGTCAACGACCTGGAGCGCGCCAGGCGCTTCTATGAGGCCGTATTCCAGTGCCAGCTGGAGCCCCTGCCCGCGCCCGAAGGGCAGGCCTCGGGCAACGAGATGCTGGCGTTTCCCATGGACATGCCGGGCTCTGGCGCGGCCGGCACGCTGGTGAAGATGGAGGGGGTGGCGCCCGGTGGCGGCGGCACCCTGGTCTATTTCGGCTGCGAGGACTGCGCGGTCGAGCAGGGCCGCGTCGTGGCGGCGGGCGGGCAGATCCACAAGCCCAAGTTCTCCATCGGCCCCTACGGCCACTGCGCGCTCGTGGTGGACACCGAAGGCAACTGCATCGGCCTGCACTCCATGCAATGAGGAGCGCCATGACAGCACAAGACATTCCCGACCATGCCAATGACCTGGTGCTCACGCGCCTGCTGGACATCCCCGCCGACAGGCTCTACCGCTGCTGGACCGAACCCGCGCTGATCCAGCAATGGTTTGCGCCCAGCCCCTGGAGCGTGTCCCGCGTGGACAACGATGTGCGGCCCGGCGGCCACAGCCTCATCGTCATGCGCAGCCCCGAGGGGCAGGAGATGCCCGGGCGCGGCGTCTATCTGGAAGTCATTCCCAACCGCCGCCTGGTCTTCACCGACGCCTTCACCCAAGGCTGGGTGCCTGCCGACAAGCCCTTCATGACGGGCATCGTCAGCTTCGATCCCGAAGGCAGCCAGACCCGCTATACCGCCCGGGTGCGCCATTGGAGTGCTGCCGACCGCGCCCAGCACGAAGCCATGGGTTTTCACACCGGCTGGGACCAGTGCACGGACCAGCTGGCCGAGCTCGCAGCCCGGCTCTGAAGCCGGATTTCACCAGGAGAGAGCCATGCACTACATCGACGGATTCGTGCTGCCCGTTCCCCGGGCCAACCTGCAGGCCTACCGCGAGGTGGCGCAGGCCGCAGGCAAGGTATGGATGGAGTACGGCGCGCTGCAGTACTGGGAATGCGCGGGCGATGACGTGCCCATGGGCAAGCTGACCTCGTTTCCCCAGGCCGTGCAGCTCAAGGAAGGCGAGGTCGTGTTCTTCTCATGGATCATCTATGCGTCGCGCGCAGAGCGCGATCGCATCAATGCCGCCGTCATGAAGGACCCGCGCATTGCCTCCATGGACCCGGCCACCATGCCCTTCGACGCCAAGCGCATGTTCTGGGGCGGCTTCGAGAGCGTGGTGGAACTGGGCACGGGTGAAGGTGCAAGTGCGGGCGCCAGCGGCGCGCCGGCCTAGATCTGGTCAGCCGGGGCGGCAGACACGGCAGGCGTGGTGCCCTGACCGCGCTGGCGCAGCGCTTCGTACAGGCACACGCCGCTGGCCACGGACACATTGAGGCTGGAGACGGCGCCCATCATGGGGATGCCGATCAGCTCGTCGCAGGTCTTGCGCGTGAGCTGGCGCATGCCGTCGCCTTCGGCGCCCAGCACCAGGGCCGTGGGGCCCGTGAGGTCCACCTCGTACAGGGTCTTGGGCGCATCGTCGCTGGTGCCGATGATCCAGATATCGCGCTCCTTGAGCTCATTGAGCGTGCGCGCCAGGTTGGTGACCATGAAATAGGGCACGGTCTCGGCCGCGCCGCTGGCCACCTTGGCCACGGTGGCGTTCACGCCTACCGCATGGTCCTTGGGCGCAATCACCGCATGGGCGCCGGCGCCATCGGCCACGCGCAGGCAGGCCCCCAGGTTGTGCGGATCGGTCACGCCGTCCAGCACCAGCAGCAGCGGCTTGCTGATGCCGTCTGCCTCCAGCTGCTCCAGCAATTCGTCCAGCGAATGCACCTGGGCCACGGCCTCCACGCGAGCGGCCACGCCCTGGTGGCCATGGCTGCCAGCCAGCTTGGCAAGGCGTTCGCCGTCGGCCTCGATCAGCCGGACGCCGGCCGACTTGGCGCGGTCGAGGAACTGGCGCATGCGCGCATCGCGGCGCGTGGCCTCGTAGTAGACCTCGATGATGGATTGGGGCGCGGTCTTCATGCGCACGCCGACGGCGTGGAAGCCGAAGAGAACTTTGGGGGACGACATGGGGCGCAATTATCCCGCCAATTGAGCGGTGCCCCGGGCCCCGCCTTGCGAAGCCCGTCTGCGCGCAACGGCTCCTGTGGTTTTTACGTAGCCGCTACACTGCGCGGCTTGGCCGCCTTCCAGCAGCCCCTGCACATTGCGGCATGCACCGTAGCCACGGGCATGCCGCTTTGCATTTTTCCACGCTTGAGTTTTTTCCTTTTCTTTGCCAACCATCATGCTCAAAGCCCTCTTCGCCCGGCTTGCCCGCACCAGCCTGGTCGGCCAGATCGCCATCAGCCTGGTCGCTGGCGGCCTGCTGGCCTGGCTCTGGCCCGAGGCCGCCCAGTCCGTGTCCCTGCTGGGCACGCTGTTCATCTCCGCCCTCAAGGCCGTGGCGCCCGTGCTGGTGCTGCTGCTGGTGGTCTCGGCCACCAGCAACCACCGGCCTGGCCAGGCCACGCAGATCCGCCCCATCCTGTGGCTGTATGTGCTGGGCACCTTTGCGGCGGCCGTGGTCGCCGTGGCGGCCAGCATGGCCTTCCCTTCCACCATCCAGTTCAAGGATGCCGCCCCGGCCCAGGGCGCGCCCGGGCGCATTGGCGAAGTGCTGATGGCCCTGGTGCAAAGCGCCTTCGACAACCCCGTGCGTGCGCTGATGAATGCCAACTACATCGGCATCCTCGCCTGGGCACTGGCCATGGGCATGGCCCTGCGCCATGCCTCGGAGTCCACGCGCACCGTGATGCAGGACCTGGGCCAGGCCATCACCCGCGTGATCCAGGGCGTGATCCGGCTGGCGCCGCTGGGCATCTTCGGCCTGGTGGCCGGCACCTTTGCCCAGTCGGGCCTGGAAAAGCTGCTGGACTACGCGCACCTGCTGGCCGTGCTGCTGGGCTGCATGCTCTTCGTGGCCCTGGTGGTGAACCCGCTCATCGTCTGGACACAGACGCGCCGCAACCCCTATCCGCTGGTGCTGACCTGTCTGCGCGAGAGCGCGGTGACAGCCTTCTTCACGCGCAGCTCGGCCGCCAACATCCCCGTGAACCTGGCGCTGGCCCAGCGCCTGGGCCTGGATGAGGACACCTACAGCGTCTCCATCCCGCTGGGCGCGACCATCAACATGGCCGGCGCCGCCGTCACCATCAGCGTGCTCTCGCTGGCTGCGGCCCATACGCTGGGCATCGAGGTCGATCTGCTGACCGCCATCTTGCTGTGCGTGGTGTCCGCGGTCTGCGCCTGCGGAGCCTCGGGCGTGGCCGGCGGCTCGTTGCTGCTGATTCCGCTGGCCTGCAGCCTGTTCGGCATCTCCAACGATCTGGCCATGCAGGTGGTTGGCGTGGGCTTTGTGATCGGCGTGATCCAGGACTCGGCCGAAACCGCGCTGAATTCCTCGACCGACGTGATCTTCACGGCAGCTGCCTGCGAGGCAGCCGGGCGCCGTGAGGCCGTGGCGGCCTGAGCGACACCCCTTGCTGGCGTCCGATCAGGCCGCCAGCGCCTGCCCCTCTTCGATGCTGGCGACGCGGCCGGCCTCGATGGTCACGCGGCGCTCGCAGCGCGCGGCGATGGCTCGGTCGTGCGTGACCATGACCAGCGTCGTGCCGCGCTCGCGGTTGAGTGCGAACATCAGTTCCATGATGGTTTCGCCGGTCGCAAAGTCCAGGCTGCCCGTGGGCTCGTCGGCCAGCAGCACGGCGGGCTCGACCACGAAGGCGCGGGCCAGCGCCACGCGCTGCTGCTCGCCGCCCGACAGCAGCTTGGGATAGTGGCCCAGGCGCTGTCCCAGGCCCACGCGCTCCAGCATCTCGGTGGCGCGGCGGCGGGCCTCGCGGCTGCCGGCCAACTCCAGCGGCAGCATCACGTTCTCCAGCGCCGTCAGATTGCCCAGCAGCTGGAAGCTCTGGAAGACAAAGCCCAGCTTTTGCGCGCGCACGGCAGCGCGTGCATCCTCATCCAGCGCGAACATGTCCTGGCCCTGCAGCCGCACCGTGCCGCGCGTGGGCGTATCCAGGCCGGCAAGAATGGACAGCAGCGTGCTTTTGCCCGAGCCCGAGGCACCGACGATGGCCACGGTTTCCCTTGCGGAAAAACGCAGATCGATATCCCGCAGAATATCCAGTGTTCCGGTCGAATCGCTGACCGACTTGAAGACATGCTCGACTTCGATCAGGGGCTGGGCAGTGCTTTGTGACATGGAGGATGGGAAGACGATGCAAGACAAGCTGCGCGCAATGCGCCGACGCCGCCACTTTATATCGGCCGGCTTGGCCTTCGGCCTGCTGGGTACTTGGACGGCCACGTCCGCGTGGGCAGCCGAGACGGGCCCGCTGCTGGTGCTGGGCGACTCGCTGAGTGCCGAATACGGACTGGCCCGTGGCACGGGCTGGGTGGCACTGCTGCAAAAGCGCCTGCAGGAGAGCCCAAAGAATGTGCCGCTGGTCAACGCCAGCGTGAGTGGGGAGACCACCTCGGGCGGCCGCTCTCGCCTGCCTGCCTTGCTCAAGCAGCACAAGCCATCGGTGGTGGTGATCGAATTGGGTGGCAACGATGCGCTGCGGGGTCTGCCGCTGCAAAGCACGCAGGGCAATCTGGACGCCATGGTGCGCGCGGCCCGGGATGCCGGAGCCAAGGTGCTGCTGGTGGGCATGCAGGTGCCGCCCAACTATGGCAGCGGCTATACGCGCCAGTTCGAGCAGTTGTTTGCCAAGGTGGCGCAGGAGCAGAAGGTGCCGCTGGTGCCCTTCCTGCTGGCCGGCATCGGTGATGCGGCCGATTCGGCCCAGTGGTTCCAGGCCGACCGCATCCACCCCACGGCCAAGGCCCAGCCGCGCATGCTGGACAACGTCTGGCCCCAGCTCAGCAAGCTGCTGCCCTGAGCTCAGGGCAGGCCGGGTGTCAGCTGCCGCGGCCTTCCTCGCCGGGACGGGCTGCTGCAGGAGATGCCTGCGCATTACCTTCTGAGCCGCCGCCCTCATGCTCGTCGGGTCTTTTTTCGGCCTTGGCTTTCTCCTTCTCTAGCTTCTTCTGCTTCTTGGCCAGTTCGCGCTGGCGTTTTTCATAGGCGTAATTGGGTGTCGCCACAGGTGGACTCCTCTGTTGTTGCAAGCCCCACTGTAGCCGCAAGACGGGGCCTGCCAGGAAAACCTCAGGATATGGTGGACGCAGGCACGGCGTAATCGCCCACGCTGCAACGGTATGCATGCCAACTGGCACAACCCAGCAAAGGCCCCACCAGCAGCAGGCCCGCGCCATGCCACCACAGGGCAACCGCCACCAGCACGGTGATGATCGCGGCCCACTGCAGCATGACGGCCAGGTTCAGGCCGACCACGCGCATGCTGGTGATGCAGGCCGTGAGCGCATCGCTGCCCCTGTCCAGCATGGCCGGCAGCGCCACCACCATGCTGGCGAATACCAGGGCCGCGAATGCGCCGCCTACCAGCAGGTAGATGGCCAGGAATTCCCAGTTCTCGGGCCGCGCCACGGCCTGCAGCATGCCGGCCGTGGTGGGCATGCCGGTATCGAAGAACACGGCAAAGACCACCATGGAAGCGCGCGCCCAGAGCATCTCCAGAACCAGCAGCACCATGACCAGCATGCCCATGCTGCCCATCTGCGTGTCCCAGCAGGTCAGCGAGCTGCTCAGTTGGGGCGGCAAGCCCCGCTCCAGCCTGCGGCTGGTGTCGTACAGGCCCATGGCCAGGAAGGGGCCGATGAGCAGGCAGCCGCTGGCCATGGCCATGCTGTATTCCGGGCTGGCGCGGAACACCCAGCCGATCAGCAGGGCCATGGCCCAGAAGCACAGGCCGTAGAACAGCGCCACGCCGGGCGCACGCCGCAGATCGCGCCAGCCCAGGGCCAGCCAGCGCCAGGGATCGGCCATGCGCAGCAGTTGCACCTGCAGCATGCCGGCCGGGTTGTCGGAAGCTTTCTCGGGAGCGGGGGATGCCTGCATGCCTGGACCTCCTGGATCAGCGAGTCCAAAGTTATCGCAGCCATGGCACTGCTGCCATGGCGGAAACTACCGAGGCCCGCCCAGACGCCCAGGTCCGTGCCCAAGTCTGCACTCAGGCCTGGACCAGCTTGCCCGGCTGACCGGGCAGCACCTTCCAGGCCGCATCGCGCACAGCCTGGTATTGGCGGCTGAACACGGTGTCCACGTAGATCCACTCGGCCTGGCAGGCCTGCGGCGTGGCCGTGACGATCATGTAGCCACGGCGCGAGGTATCGCAGTACTTGAGCGTGGAGATGAACTGCAGCAGCGCGCCACGCAGCTGGGCCGGATCCTGGCCCGACAGGTATTCCTCGAAACCCGGCGAGCTGACGGACGAGGTGGCGAACTCCACGCCCACGGCCTGCCCGCTGCGGTCACGCAATTCGCTGGCCCAGGCGTTGTGGGTGTCGCCCGCCAGCACGACCAGGTTCTTGCCCAGGCTGCGCGCCGTGGCCAGCACGGTCTCGCGTGCCACGGCATAGCCGTCCCAGGCATCGAGGTTGTAGGGAATGCTGGGCTGGGCCAGGATGGCCTTTTCCGCCGCCGTCAGGCTGGCCGGGTTGGCCTGTGCCTTGGCCAGCAGCGCCGCGTAGGCCGGCAGCGAGACACCGCTGCCGGGGCTGAGGATGTCCATCAGCAAGGGCGCCGGCAGCTCCATGCGCCCCATCAGGACCTGCTGGCCCAGCACCTGCCAGGTGGCCTGCGAGGCTGCCAGCTGCTGGCCCAGCCACTGGGTCTGGGTGGCGCCCATGAGCTGGCGCGCAGGATTGGCCATGTCGGAGGTGAAGCGTGCCGCGTCCAGGCCCTGGGCGGTGAAGTAGTCGGCGTAGTCCAGTTGTTTGTCGCGGCCGATGACGCGCGTGTCCAGCATGTGCAGCGCCAGCAGGTCGCCGAAGGCGAAGCTGCGGTAGATGATCTCGGGCTGCGCGTTGCGCGTGGGCATCCACTCGTGATAGGCCTTGAGCGCGGCCACCTTGCGCAGTTCGAAATCGCCCTCGGTGGCCGGTTGGTGGTTTTCGGCGCCGTGCATCCAGGTGTCGTTGGAGACTTCGTGATCGTCCCAGACCGCAATCATGGGCGCTGCCGCATGCAGGGCCTGCAGGTCGGCATCGCTCTTGTACTGGGCATGGCGCTGGCGGTAGTCGGCCAGGCTGACGATTTCGTTGGCCGGCAGGCTCTGGCGCTGCATGGCTTCGGCCTTGCCATTGGCATAGCCTCCGCGTGCGTATTCATAGATGTAGTCGCCCAGGTGCACGGTGGCATCCAGGTCGCCCTGGCGCGCGGCATGCGCGTAGACGTTGAAGTAGCCCGCCGGGTAGTTGGCGCAGGAGAACACGGCCAGCTTGACCTGCTGCACGGCGCCCACGGGCAGGGTGCGCGTGCGGCCCGTGGCGCTGGTCATGCCCTGGCAGCGAAATCGGTAGTGGTAGCGCGTGGCGGGCTTGAGGCCCGTGGCGTCGGCCTTGAAGGTGAAGTCCTGGGTGGCGCGCGCCATGGCCTTGCCCGACACCACGATGGTCTTGAAGTCGGCGTCCGAGGCCAGCTCCCACTCCACCTCGATGTCGCTGGAATGGCCCTGGGGCGGCGTCACGCGGGTCCAGAGGATGACACGGTCGCTCAACGGGTCGCCGCTGGCCACGCCGTGGCGGAACTCGACGGGAATGCTGCTGTCGCCATCGGAGCCGCCGCAGCCGGCCAGTGGCAGCGCCAGGGCCGATGCGCCCATGCCGCGCACGAAATGGCGGCGGCTGGCCACGATGCCGGGCCCATTGGACGCGGTCTTCGCGTGCTGCAGGATATTGGTGATGCTCTCTTTGTGCTTCATGCTGGACCAGGGCCTGGAGGCCCCCGTGGGATGGTATGAAGCCAACGAGCATCGGTGTTGCCGGTGACAGGCGCATGTCACCGGCGCCTGGCGCTCAACTATGCGAACGCGGCGGCCAGGGCCTGCTCCAGGTCGGCACGCAGGTCCTGCACGGCCTCCAGGCCGATGGCAAAGCGCACCACGGTGCCGCTGCGCAGCTGGGGCGTGGGGCAGCTGCGCATGGACGGCAGCTCATAGGGCACTACCAGGCTGATGGGGCCGCCCCAGCTGTAGCCGATCTTGAACAGGCGCAGGCTGTCGCAGAAGCGGTCCACGGCCTGCTGGCCATGGCGCGGGTCGATGACCACGCTGAACAGGCCGGCCGCCACGCCCTCGCCGCCGCCGGCGGCTCCGCACAGGGCCTTCCAGTTCTCGTGGCCCGGAGCGCCCTCGAGCGCGGGATGCAGCACCTGAACCACGGCCGGCTGCTGCTGCAGCCAGCGCGCCAGCTCGCGCGCGGCGCGGTCCTGTGCGTGGTAGCGCAGCGCAATGCTGGGCAGCGAGCGCAGCACGGCCTCGGTGTCGTTGCCGCCCACGCCCAGGCCCAGGCGCATATGGGCCAGCTTGATGCGCATGTGCAGCGCCTGGTCGCGCGTGATGATGCTGCCCATGAGCACATCGCCGCCGCCGCTGGGGTACTTGGTCAGCGCATGGACGGTGGCGTCCACGCCCAGGCTGTGCGAGCCGTCGCCCAGCAGGTCGAAGGGATTGAAGGCCAGGCCCGCACCCCAGGTGTTGTCCAGCACGGTGGTGATGCCGCGCGCGCGGCACAGGCGCACCATGGCGATGAGGTCAGGGAACTCCATGGTCACCGAGCCCGGCGCCTCCAGCCACACCAAACGCGTCTTGGGCGTGATTTTGGCTTCGAGGCCGGCAACATCCATGGCGTCGTAGCACTGGTGGCGCACGCCGAAATGGGCCAGCTCGCCCTCGCTCAGGGTCTTGTTGGGACCGTAGGCGTTGTCGGGCAGCAGCATCTCGTCGCCGGTGCGCAGCAGGGCCAGGGAGGTGGTGGCGATGGCCGCCAGGCCGCTGGGCACCAGCAGGCATTGCAGGCCGCCTTCCAGCGCGCTCAGGCGCTCTTCCAGCAAGAAGGTGGTGGGCGTGCCGTGCAGGCCGTAGGTGTAGCTGCTCTTGTCCAGCCACTGGCGGCGGCGCATGGCCGCCACGTTCTCGAAGATCACCGTCGAGGCCTTGTGCACCGGCGGCTGCGGCGCGACAAAGCCTTCGGGCGGCTGGTAGGGATGGTGGATGAGATGGGTGCTGATCTGCAGGTCGGGTGTGCTCATGCAGCGCATCTTATGCGCTGGACAACGGCGTTCAGGCATAAAAAACCAGACGGACAAAGCGCCTGGTTTTCATTGGGGGAGCAAAGCCGGTGGCTGCGATCAGCTGGCCTTGATCTCCAGCATGTTGCTGACGTTGTTCACGCCCTTGACGGACTTGGCAATTTCGCCGGCGCGCATCTTGAGCGCATCGCTGGGCACCGAGCCGGTCAGCGTGACGGCGCCGGCCTTGGTGTCCACGTCGATCTTGAGGGCGGAGATATCGGGTTCCTTGATCAGGTCGGCCTTGATCTGCGCGGTGATGCCTGCATCGTCGAGCGCGGCGCCTGCCTGGCTCATGGCGTTGGTGGTGGCCGATTCGGCCTTCATCGCGCCTTCCTCGATCTTGGTGCCGGCGCTGCTCATCGCGTTGTCGATCTTCTGGCCTGCGCTTTGCGCGGCCTGCTGGGACTGCTGAACGGCGGAGTCGAGCTTCTGGCCGGCAGTGTCTTCGGTCTTGCCGCATGCGGCGAGGCCGAAGGCCAGGGCGGACACGGCGAGGATGTGGCAGCAGCGTTGGGTGATGAAAGTCATGCGGTTACTCCTTGAATAGTTGTGAGGCGGTCAACACAGGCCTCGACTTTATTTAGGGCCCTGGGACAAACCCATACGACGCCGACGCAAGCGCCTGTAGGACAAGCCCGAACATCCCGGCACCATCCAGTTAGCATGACAATAGCGGCCATGCATTCCCTGGCGCGCTGGTTTCCCTTCCTGGCATGGCCCAAACCCTCGGCAGCCGTGCTGCGCGGGGAGTTCTGGGCAGGTCTCACCGTTGGTCTGATGCTTCTGCCCCAGGGCGTGGCCTATGCGGCGCTTGCCGGCATGCCGCTGATCACCGGCATTTACGCCTCCATCGTCCCTGCCCTGGTGGCCGTGATGTTCAGCGGCTCGCCGCGCCTGGGTGTGGGGCCCACGGCCTTGAGTGCACTGCTGATCGGCGCCTCCCTCACAGGCCTGGCCGAACCCGGCTCCGCGCACTGGGTGGCCCTGGCCGCCTGGATGGCGATTTTGTCGGGCCTGGTGCAGTGGTCGCTGGGCCTGATGCGCGCCGGCTGGCTGCTCAACCTGGTGACCTCGCCCGTGCTCACGGGTTTCACACAGGCGGCAGCGCTGCTGATCCTGGCCTCGCAGTTGCCCACCCTGCTGGGACTGCGTTCGACCTGGAGCGCGGTCTGGAACACGCCTTCGCTGCAGCTTTTCGACTGGCAGTCCATCCTCTACGGCCTTGCCAGCATTGCGCTGCTGGTGCTGGCCAAGCGCTGGCGCGCGGCTTTTCCCTCGGCCATCTTCATCATTGCGCTGACCGGCGTGATCAGCTGGGCCACGGACTTTGCCGATGACGGTGGCGCCGTGGTCGGCCATCTGCCGGCAGGCCTGCCCAGCTTCCAGCTGCCGGGATTGCTGAGCTGGGACGAGTTCGGCGCCCTGGTGATGCCGGTGCTGGTGATCTCGCTGGTGAGCTTTCTGGAGACGGCCTCCAGCGCCCAGGTGGAGCACCAGCAGGCCGGCACGCGCTGGAACGAGAACCAGGACCTGGTCGCCCAGGGGCTGTCCAAGATCAGTGCGGGCCTGTTCGGCAGCTTTGCCACCAGCGCCTCGTTCTCGCGCTCGGCCGTGAACCTGCTGGCCGGCGCCAAGACGGGCTGGTCCAACGTGTTCTCCATCCTGCTGGTGGTCATCGTGGTGCTGTGGTTCATCCCGGCGCTGTACCACGTGCCCAAGGCGGCGCTGGCGGCCATCGTGATCACGGCCGTGGTCAACCTGGTCAAGCCGCGCGTGCTGCTGCAGCTGTTCAAGGTGTCGCGCGTGGAGGGCAGCATTGCGCTGGCCACGCTGCTGCTGACCATCGTCACGGCGCCGCGCATGTACTGGGGCGTGTTCGCGGGCATTGTGCTGAGCCTGGGCTACTTCCTCTACCAGCGCCTGCATCCGCGCATCATCGAGGTGGGCCAGCATCCCGACGGCAGCCTGCGCGACCGCAACCTCTGGCAGCTGCCCCCGCTGGCGCCGGGCCTGCTGGCCCTGCGCATGGATGCCGAGCTGGACTTCGGCTCGGCCTCGGCCCTGGAGCGTCGTATCGGTGACGAATGGGCGCTGCGCCCGGAGACACACCATCTGTGCCTGCTGGCCCAGCCCATCAACCGCATCGACGTGACGGGCGTGGAGACCTTCGTGCGCCTGCAACTGCTGGCGGCCAAGCGCAGCGGCGTGCTGCATGTGGTGGGCCTGAAGCTGCCGGCCGAACAGGTGCTGCTGCGGGCGGGCGCCCTGCACCGCGGACCGCACCTGCGGCTGTACCGCACCGATGCGGAATTCCTCGCCTCCCTTGCCCTGCCGCCGTTCGTGCCTGCACCAGGATCAACATCTGTTACCACCGATGGTGCAAAAGTCGATGCCGGCGCGGCGACAATCGAGCCTACACACTGATACACTTCACTGGCTTTTCATTCAGCCCTCCGTGACTGCCCCCGCATCCCACCAATCCGTATACCTGCGCGACCTGCGCCTGGCCACAGCCCACGCGCTGGTTACCCACGCTGGTGGGGCGGTCCATCTGCCCACGGATTCGCCGACGCGATATCTGCAGGCGCTGATCGATGAACTGTGCTCGCTGTCGCTGCGCGACCCGCTCACGGGGCTGGCCAACCGCCGCCATTTCCGCACCATTGCCGAGCGCGAGATCGACCGCGTGGCGCGGTCTGGCGAAGCGGCCCTGATGCTGATGCTGGACATCGACCATTTCAAGCAGATCAACGACCAGCACGGCCATATCGTGGGCGACCGGGTTCTGCAGTCGGTGGCCCGTACCCTGACCAATTGCGTGCGCCCCATGGACACGCTGGCCCGCTACGGAGGAGAGGAATTCGCCATCGTGCTGCCCGCCTGCCCTGCGACCTTCGGTCTCTCCGTGGCCGAACGCATACGCAGCGCCATCGAGCGCATGCCGGTCGTCATCTCACCCACGCTGACGCTGCAGATCACCATCAGCATCGGCGGCGCCTATGCGCTGCAGTGGATACGCAGCACCACAACCTTGTGGACCGAGCGTGCCGACAAACAGTTGTACCTGGCCAAATCCGCCGGCCGCAACCGCGTGCACATTGAAGAACAACCTGACAGTACGGTAAGCGCGGAGGAAAAAAGCCTGCTTTTCGGACCTTTGTATGCCCCGTCCCCGTTTGACAATGGGCTGAATCCAGATATTGCAACCGATGTGGACCCCGAAGATGGACTCCGCTGATAGCCAGGTGGTAAGCGACAACGCCATTCCCCACCCCTCCCTGCCCGCTGCCGTTCCGATGAGCGATGCCGTGCGCGCCAAGCCGCGCGGACACATCATCGCCGTGACCAGCGGCAAGGGCGGCGTGGGCAAGACCTTCGTTTCGGCCAATCTGGCCGCAGCGCTGACACGCCATGGCCTCAAGGTCCTGGTGCTTGACGCCGACCTGGGTCTGGCCAACCTGGATGTGGTGCTCAACCTCTACCCCAAGGTCACGCTGCACGATGTATTCACCGGCCGTTCCTCGCTGGAGGAAGCCATCCTGCCCGCGCCCGGCGGCTACTCGGTGCTGCTGGCCGGCTCCGGGATGATCGAGTACTCGCGGCTCACGCCCGAGATCCGCCAGCAGTTCACGCACACCATCGAGACACTGGCCCCGCGCTACGACATCGTGCTGCTGGACACCGGCGCAGGCATCTCGGACGTGGTGCTGTTCTCCGTGTCCATGGCAACCGAGGTGCTGGTCATCGCCACGCCCGAGCCCACCTCGCTGACCGATGCCTATGCGGCCATCAAGGTGCTGGCCATCCAGCAAAAGCGCCAGCAGATCCGCCTGGCCATCAACCAGGCGGCACGCCCCGGAGATGGCCGCGCCATCACGGGCCAGCTGCAGCAGGTGCTCAACCGCTTTGTCAACACGGCCTCCGGCGAGCCATTGCGGCTCACGCACCTGGGCGATATTCCGTCCGACCCGGCCGTGCGCGAGGCGGTGATGCGCCGCCAGTTGCTGCTGCAGTCCATGCCCGGCGCACCGGCTTCGCTGGCAGTGGCCCAGCTGGCCAATAAAATCAAGGCCCTGCTGGTGTCGGGCGGCTGATCGGGCCGCCTCTCGCCGGCGCCCCGACCCAACCCGCGGCCTGTGCCGCACCCGCCTGCCTGCCCGTGTCCGACATCCTCAATATTTCCTGCTACAAGTTCACGCCGCTGCCCGATGCAGCGGCGCTGCGCGACACCCTGGCCGAACGCGCCCAGGCCCTGGCGCTCAAGGGCACCATCCTCCTGGCCGAGGAAGGCATCAACTTCTTCCTGGCCGGCCCCGCCCAGGCGGTGCACAGCTTCGTTGACCAGTTGCGCGCCGATGACCGCTTTGCCGACCTGGCCCCCAAGGAAAGCTGGTCCGACACCGTGCCGTTTCGCAAGATGCTGGTCAAGGTCAAGCGCGAGATCATCCGCATGGACCACCCCACCATCCGCCCGGCAGAGGGCCGCGCGCCATCGGTCAGCCCCGCCACGCTGCGCCGCTGGCTGGAACAGGGCCACGATGACGAGGGCCGCGAGGTGGTGACGCTGGACACGCGCAACGACTTCGAGGTCGATGCCGGCGCCTTCAAGGACACCATCGACTGGCGCATCACCAAGTTCACCGAATTCCCGCCCGCGCTGCGCGCCCACAAGGCCGAGCTGGCCGACAAGACCGTGGTCAGCTACTGCACGGGCGGCATACGCTGCGAGAAGGCCGCCATCCTGATGCGGGACGAGGGCCTGGAGCATGTCTACCAGCTGGAAGGCGGCATCCTCAAGTACTTCGAGGAAACCGACGGCGCCTTCTATGACGGCGGCTGCTTCGTCTTTGACGAGCGCCGGGCCGTGGGTGCAGACCTGGCCATCACGCCCTTGGCTCCGGCAGAGCCGCTGGAGCCGATACAGCCGACAAGCCCGCCAGGCAAGGCTTAGGCCTTCAGCCGCAGCGCCTGCTGCGCCACGCGCTCGCCGAACACGCGCGCCGTCTCCAAGTCGCCCGGCAGCATTTCGGCGGCCGAGGCATCCGAGGCCGATTGCGCCATGGCACCGCTGAAGGCGCCTATCCAGTTGAGGTCATTGCGCTGCGCGGCGCGCGCATTGGACGGCAGCATGCCGCTGCCCACCCACAGGCCGCCATGCTGCATGGCCAGCTGGAACAGGTAGTCCAGCGTGGTCTGCTTGTTGCCGTTGACGCTGGCACTGTTGGTGAAGCCGGCGAACAGCTTGTCCTTCCAGGCCTGCACGAACCACGGCTTGGAAGAGGCATCGGCAAAGCGCTTGAACTGCCAGCTCGGCCCGCCCATGTAGGTGGGCGATCCAAAGACGATGGCGTCTGCCGCCGCCAGCAACTCCCAGCCTCCCGCAGGCAGCTGGCCGTCGCTGTCGATCGACAGCATGCGCGCGCCTGCGCCGTCGGCCACGGCCTGGGCCATGCGCTGGGTGTGTCCGTAACCCGAGTGGTAGACCACCACGATATCTGACATACAAGAAATCCAATCCTCGGACGCCCTGCGCAGCCACAGGCCAGCCAGCGCCGCATTCATCAATCCATTCACGCCAAAGGGCCCCGCAGCGCTGCTGCGGGGCCCACTCAAGACAGTAGCCTAACAAAAATCAGGGCATGGCCAACGCCGCCCGACCCACTCAATGGCGGCGCGCATCCACGCTCCAGCCACCGGCACCGTGGGCGGCAAAGCCCAGCAGGCCGCCAGTCACGGCGATGTTCTTCCAGAACAGCAGCTGCTGCATCATGGCCGCGTCGGCCGGCACGCTCCAGTAGGTGTGAAAGAAGAAGCTGGCCACCAGCGTGAAGAACGCCAGCACCAGGGCCGCCCAGCGCGTGCACCAGCCCAGCAGCAAGGCCAGGCCGCCGACGATCTCCACCACCAGGGCAATGGCCACGCCGATCTGCGGCATGGGCATGCCTACCGATGCGGCATAGCCCACGGTCCCGGCGAAGCCTCCGATTTTCTGAAAGCCCGCAGGCACGAACATCAGCGCGATCAGGATGCGGCCGGCCAGCGCCAGCGGGTTGCTCAGACGGTTCAGCATGATGGTTACTCCTCGTGAATCTTCAGAGCGTGCTGTGCACGCTCTCAGGCTTGCAGATCGAACACCAGGACCTCGGACTGTTCCCCGTCGTGCAGGCGCAGTCGCGGTTCATTCTCCACAAGGGCCGCATCGCCCGTTGTCAGCCGTTGCCCATTGACGCTCAGCGCGCCCCGCACCAGGTGCACATAGGTCTTGCGGCCGGCGGGCAGTTCCAGTTCGGCCTGCTCATCGCCGTCGAACAGGCCTGCATAGAGCCGGGCATCGGCATGGACGGTGACCGAGCCCTCGGCGCCATCGGGCGAGGCCACCAGGCGCAGCCGGCCGCGCTTTTCCTCGTCGGCAAAGGCTTTTTGCGCATAGCCGGGCGCAATGCCCGTCTCGCTGGGCAGCAGCCAGATCTGCAGGAAATGCGTGGTCTGGCCCGGCGCATGGTTGTGCTCGCTGTGGACCACGCCCGAGCCGGCGCTCATGCGCTGCACCTCGCCGGGCGAGATGGTCTGTTCGTTGCCCATGCTGTCCTTGTGCGAGAGCCGGCCTTCGAGCACGTAGCTGATGATCTCCATGTCCTTGTGGCCATGGGAGCCGAAGCCCGTGCCCGGGGCGATGTGGTCCTCGTTGATCACGCGCAGGTTGCCAAAGCCCATGTGGCGCGGATCGTGGTAGCCCGCAAACGAGAAGCTGTGGTGCGAGCGCAGCCAACCATGGTCGGCATGGCCGCGTTCCCGGGATTTGCGCAGGGCGATCATGTTTTTGTCCCTTTCCAACGTGTCAGATCTTCGAAACTCTTGCGTCGATGGCTCCACTGTAGAAGCCGCTGCCTCAGGCAAGGCGCAGCAGGATTGATGGCATCATTCAAAGCTTTTGAAGCCATAACGCCCCATGCCCAGCCCCCGCGACGTGCTCACCCCCGACAGCCTGGCCATGCTCCAGGCCATTGCCGAGGCCGGCAGCTTTGCCGCCGCTGCACGCCAGCTGGGCCTGGTGCCCAGTGCCCTGACCTACCGTGTGCGCCAGATCGAAGATGCGCTGGACGTGCTGCTGTTCGACCGCCGCTCGCGCCACGCCCAGCCCACCGAGGCCGGCCGGGAGCTGCTGCGCGAGGGGGTGCGCCTGCTGCATGAGATCGACACCGTGGCGCATCGCGTGCGCCGCGTGGCCACGGGCTGGGAGCCGCACCTGACCATCGTGGTCGATGGCGCCGTGGCGCGCACGCCGATGCTGGAGCTGGTCGAGGCCTTCTACGCCATGCAGCCACCCACGCGGCTGAAGCTGCGCGATGGCATCCTCACCGGCACGCTGGAGACGCTGACTTCGGGCCGGGCCGACCTGGCCATCGGGGTGGCGGTCAACTCCAGCAACGTGGCGGGCCTGCAGGCCTGCGAGCTGGGCGAGCTGGACTTCGTCTTTGCCGTGGCGCCCCACCATCCGCTGGCCACGGCGCCCGAGCCCATCACCGACGCGACGCTGCTGCAGCACCGCATCATCGCCGTGGCCGATTCAGGCCTGCGCGACAGCGCCAGCATGGGCCTGCTCAGCGGCCAGGACATCTTCACCGTGGACTCCATGCAGGCCAAGATCGAGGCCCAGGTGCGCGGCATAGGCTGCGGCTTCCTGCCCCATTTCATGGCCGACGTCTATGTGCAGGCCGGCCTGCTGGTAACGCGCCAGGTCGCCCGGCCCTCGCGCAATGTGCGCATGCACTACGCATGGTCCTGCCCGCCGCAGCAGGACCCGCCGCGCGCGCTGCAGTGGTGGCTGCAGCAGCTGGAAAGCCCCGCCACGCGCCGCGCTCTCATGGAAAATCATCACCGACATTGAGCTGGCGCACGCCGCCGGGCGGTCTGTGCGGGTGTAGAGTGGTTACAGGTCCCGGCCTGCTCCGCCGCTGCGGCGAAGCAGGCCGGCAAGGACATGCTTCCCGGAATCTGCCACTGCCCGCAAAGGTCTGCTCCATGAACGCTTCCCGCGCCGCCTCCAAGTCCACGGTCAAGAAAAAGGCCACCAAGCCCCCCGAAGCCTCCAAGGCGCGCCCCAAGGCCGGCGCGCGCCGCATTGCCGTGATTGGCGCCGGCATGGCGGGCCTGGCCTGCGCCCGCACGCTGATGCAGGCCGGCCACGATGTCCATGTCTACGAACGGCTGCCCCAGGTGGGCGGGCGCATGCGCTCCGTCAACGCCGCGCATGGCGCCTTCGACATCGGCGCGCAGTATTTCACCGTGCGCGACAAGCGCTTCGAGCTGGCCCTGCAGACCGTGCCCGGCCTGTGCCGCCCCTGGAGCGTGAGCACGCTGCGCGTGCTGGATGCGCAGGGCCGCCAGTCCAGCGCTGCACCCGCACCCACCGAAGCCCATTGGGTAGCCACGCCCGACATGCAGGCCCTGCCGCTGGCCTGGGCCGCGCCGCTGTGGGATGCCGACCGCCTGCACCTGGGCCAGCGCGTGACCAGGCTCGAACGCCAGCCCGGCCCGCGCGGCTGGAGCCTGCATGTGGAGACGACCGAGCCGACCACGCAGATCCGCACGGGATTCGATGAAGTGATACTCGCCCTGCCCGCCCCACAGGCGCGCCAGCTGCTGCAGACCACGCCCCTGGCCCTGTCGCTGGTGCAGGGCATGGCGGCCGTGGAAATGGCGCCCTGCTGGGCGCTGACGCTGTCCTACCCCATGGCCACCGAGGCCGGACTGTCCACCCTGGGGCCGCAGTGGAATGCGGCCCGCACCACGCATGAGCGCGCAGTCTGGGTGGCACGAGAATCCTCCAAGCCGGGCCGCTCCCAAAGCGAACGCTGGACCGTGCTGGCCAGTCCCCAATGGTCGCAGGAGCACCGTGCCGACGACGCCCCGCGCGTGCTGGCCAAGATGCAGAAGGCGTTTGGCGAGATCACGCGCATCCGCATCCCTCCCCGCCATGCCAGCGTCTACCTCTGGCCCCATGCGCAGACCCTGTCGCCGCTGGGCCGCAGCCATTTGCGCAACAAGGATGCGGGCCTGGGCCTGTGCGGCGACTGGTGCATTGGCCGCCGCGTGGAGGATGCCTTTGTCTCGGGACTGGAAATGGCCCTGGCGTTGGTTGCGGGCTGAACCAGGCCACCAGGTCCTGGCAGGGGGCGGCGCAAGGCCTTAACATCCGGCCCCGATGATTCCCGCCGCCCCTGAATCCGCCGAAACCGGCCCCGCACCCGCCCCATCCCCGTATGTCGGCCGTTTTGCGCCCTCACCCACGGGCCTGCTGCATGCAGGCTCCCTGGTGGCGGCGCTGGCCAGCTGGCTGGATGCACGCGCCCATGGCGGCCGCTGGCTGGTGCGCATCGAGGACATAGACCCTCCGCGCTGCCAGCCCGGTGCCGACACCGCCATCCTGAACCAGCTTGCCACCTGCGGCCTGCTGCCGGACGAAGAGCCTGTCTGGCAATCCCGCCGCCACACCTTCTACGAAAGCGCACTGGAGCGGCTCAAGGCCTGCGGCCTGGCCTATCCCTGCGGCTGCACGCGCAAGGACATCGAGGCAGCCTGGGAAAACCTGGGCTGGGCCCATGAGCGCCATGTGGAGCGGCCCTACCCCGGCACCTGCCGCGACGGCCTGCACGGCAAGAGCGCCCGGGCCTGGCGCTTTGCGCTGGACCGCTTCACCCGCCACGACCCCGTGCTGCACTGGCAGGACCGCCGCTTGGGCGCCCAGCAGCAGGATGTGATCCACGGCGTGGGCGACTTTGTCCTGCGCCGGGCCGACGGCCTCTGGGCCTACCAGTTGGCCGTGGTCGTCGATGACGGCCTGCAGGGCATCACCCATGTGGTGCGCGGCGCCGACCTCGCCGACAATACGCCCCGCCAGATGCTGCTGCAGCGCGCCCTGGGCATAGATCACCCGCAGTACCTGCACACGCCGCTGGTGCTCATGCCCGACGGCGAAAAGCTTTCCAAGCAGCACGGCGCCCCCGCACTGGACCTGAGCGCCCCTGTGACCGCGCTGCGCACCGCAGCCGCCCACCTGGGACTGCCCCAGCCATCACCCCAGGCCGCATTGGGCGAAGCGCTGCAGTTCTGGGTCAGGGGCTGGCGCCATACATACAATTGAGCCCGTGAACCCAACTTCTTCCCCCCAAGCCGAGCAGTCCATGGACGGCGATACCCCGAACACCATGTCCGCTGCCCCCGGTGCGCCGCACGATTCCTCTTCGCCCTCCACACCTGCGGCCGCCCGTACCGGCCAGCCGCCCGAGGGCGTGGCCCATCCCAAGACCATTAAGAGCTATGTGCGCCGCGCCGGCCGCACCACGACAGGCCAGGCCAAGGCCTTCGAGGAGCTGGGTCCGCGCTTCGTGCTGAACTACCAGGCCGCGCCGCTGGATGCCTCTGCCACCTATGGCCGCCAGGCACCCCTGATCCTGGAGATCGGCTTCGGCATGGGCGAGGCCACGGCGCACATCGCGCGCGTGCGCCCCGATGACAACTTCCTGTGCTGCGAGGTGCACGAGCCCGGCGTGGGCGCCCTGCTCAAGCGCATTGGCGAGCAGGACATCTCCAACATCCGCATCCTGCAGCACGACGCCGTCGAAGTCATCGACAACATGCTGCCCGAGGCCAGCCTGGACGGCATCCACATCTTCTTCCCCGATCCCTGGCACAAGAAAAAGCACAACAAGCGCCGCCTGATCCAGGAGCCTCTGGTAGCCAAGCTGGCACGACGGCTGCGTCCCGGCGGCTACATCCACTGCGCCACCGACTGGGAGCCCTATGCGGTGCAGATGCTGGAGGTGCTGGGTGCGGAACCCCTGCTGGCCAACACGGCCGAGGGCTATGCCGCCAAGCCCGACTACCGGCCGCTGACCAAGTTCGAAAACCGTGGCATCCGCCTGGGCCACGGTGTGTGGGATCTGGTGTTTGAGCGCCGCTGAGCCGGTCGCGCCCTCTTCCAATACAAGGCCTCGCATGCAGCCATTGCTACAGAATCTGGTCGAGATGACGGCCCACAGGGACCATCTGCGATTGGAAATCTCGGTGCTGTCCACCCTGTTCAAGCTCAATGGCGTGGTGCAGGTGCGGGCGCTGGAGCTGTTCGCCATGCCCGACGGCAGGCACTGCGTGCGTGCGCGCACCTGGAGCCAGGGCGATCAGGTCATGTCCACCGATGCCGAGGCCCTGTATGACCCGCAAAGCGTGGAGCTGGCCTCCATGCCCGCGCTGCAGCAGGCGCTGCAGCAGCGCGCCCTCATCGCCTCGGCCGTGCAGCCCGATGGCCAGCACGTGCTGTGGCTGCCGCTGTGGCGCCAGGAGACGGCCTACCACTGCCTGGAGATCACGCAGTCCACGGCCTTCTCGCCCAGCCGGCTCGATGTGATCCAGGGCATCTTCGGCGTCTATCACAACTACCAGAGCCTGCTGGACTACAGCGAACGCGATGCGCTGACCGGCCTGCTCAACCGCAAGACCTTCGACGAGCAGTTCCTGCGCCTGTCGCTGCAGGAGGCGCCGATGGCCATGCCGGGCGTGGCCACGGAAGACGTTCCCGGCCAGTGGCTGGCCGCCATCGACATCGACCATTTCAAGCGCATCAACGACCGCTTTGGCCACCTGTATGGCGACGAGGTGCTGATCCTGGTGGCCAACATCCTGCGCAGCTGCTTCGACGCCAAGGACCGTGTGTTCCGCTTCGGCGGCGAGGAATTCGTGGTGCTGCTGCGCTCGGTCAGCCTGGTCAATGCCCGCAAGGCGCTGGAGCGCCTGCGCCACGACGTGGAGAGCTACGAGTTCCCCCAGGTCGGCCGCATCACCGTGAGCACGGGCTTTGCCGCCATGGGCACGGGCGCACCCGTGGAGGTGCTGGGCCATGCCGACCAGGCCCTCTACCACGCCAAGGAGCATGGCCGCAACCAGACCTGGTACTACGGTGATCTGATCACCCAGGGGCTGCTGGCCCCCCAGGTGAACAGCAACGATATCGAACTGTTCTGAGCCGGCCCTGGCGCCGTGCCGTTCAGGTGAGGCCGGCCACGCGCACGCAGTCGCGCCCGGCGTGCTTGGCCTCGTAGAGCATGGCATCGGCGCGCTGCAGCAGTTCCTGCGCGCTCTCGGCACCCTGCAGTTGCGCCACGCCAAAGCTGGCCGTCGCCGCCAGTTCCAGGCCATGGACCTGTATGGGCGTGGAGCGTATGGCCTCGCGCAGCTGCCCGGCCAGCGCCCAGGCCTGGGCCGCAGCCACACCGGGCATCACGATCAGGAACTCCTCCCCGCCATAGCGCGCCATCCATTGCGCCGAGGGCTCCCGCTCCAGTGCGTGCCGGCAACGCAGCGCCACCTCGCGCAGCACGGCATCGCCTGCGGCATGGCCGTGCCTGTCATTGACCTGCTTGAAGCGGTCCACGTCCACGAACATCACGCTCAGGGCCGCACCCAGGCGCTGGCCCTGGGCGACCTCGGAGGCCAGGCGCTCGTCCATGGCGCGGCGGTTGAGGCATCCGGTCAGCGCATCGGTCAGCGACATGCGCTTGACTTCCTCCACCAGCTCCTCCAGCTGGGCCGTGCGCTGGGCCACCAGCAGGTCCAGATGCTCGATGTGGCCACGCAGGTCATGCTGCAACTGGCCAAAGCCCTGCACCACCATGTCGATCTCGTCGCGCTGCCCGCGCCGCGCCCGCTCCAGCACCAAGGGCCTCGACAACTCATTGGGCTTGAGGTTGGCCGCAAAGCCCGCAATCTGCTGCAGCGGCTGGCGCAGCTCCCTGCGCATCACCCAGGCCACCATCAGGCAGACCAGGGCCGTGAACAGCGCATAGCCCAGCAGCACGCGCAGCGTGGAGTCGCGCAGCACCTCCAGGTAGTGGCCCCGGTTCTCCCAGACCTGCAGTTCGCCCAGCGGCAGGCTGGACTGGCTGTGACGCGGTGCCGGAATGAGCATGGACACGGCAGGCGCGCGGCCATCCCTGGGCTCGCCCGCCTCGTACATCTCGCCCGTGGAGGTGACGCGCAGCTGCACATGTCCCACCAGGGGCAGCTTGCCCAGCCACTGCACCTGCTCGCGCACCAGGGCCGGCTCGATGTCCCACAACGCGGCGGACAGCGAGATCATGCTGTTGGCCACCAGCGTCTCCATGGAGCGGCGAAACTCCTGCTGCCCCTTGCGGTACTCCCACCAGGCGTGGGCGCCGCCAAACACCAGCATGCAGGCCACGGCCAGCAGCATGATGCGCAGGATCAGCAAAGAGGCAATCGAGCGGAAGCGGGGCATGGGAGGCGCTCAGCGCAGCAGGTGCTTGAGCTCGAATCCGTAGCGCCGCAGCCGGGGATTGAGGTGCTTGCTGTAGCTGCGAAAGTCCAGAGGGGCCAGCGGCGCGCTGATCCTGTGCTCGTAGCGGTCGATCTGGGACTTGTCCAGCAGCGTGAACATGGGCCGCACCTGCTCCAGCCCTTCGGAGGCGAAATCGGCGCCGTGCGCATGGTCGTAGAGCATGACCAGGGCCCAGGCGCCGGTCAGGAAATGGCCGCCCGCCAGTGCCGACAGCTCGCCCGTGCGCAGCGCCGTCATGGCGGCGGCCGATGAATTGATGGCGCTGAAGAAGGCGTCACGCCCCGGCGAGCCGCCCCGCGCCCGCCAGGCCTGCATGGCGCCAAAGGCCATCTCGTCGTTGCCCGCCCAGACCAGGCGCACCTCGGGATAGCGCTGGAACAGCACGGCCGCCTGCTGCTCGGCGCGTTCGCGGCGCCATTCGCCAAAGACTTCCTGCTGCAGCACCACGTCGCTGGCCTCGGCCGCCGCGCGGCGCATGCCGGCATTGCGCTCCACCGAGGAGGGCGTGGAGCGGTCCCCGGCAATGGCCACCATGTGCAGCCGGCCATCGGCCGCACGCGCCTGGCCCGATGCCCGCGCAGCGGCGAACAGTGACTTGGCGGTCAGGTAGCCGGCCTCCTCCGCGCCCGGCTCCAGGCTGCCCAGCCAGTGGCGATAGCGCTCCCGCGCCACGCCGGTCTGGCCGCGCAATGTCTCGGGCACGCCGCTGAAGGCCATGAAGCTGTCGATGCCTGCGGCCTCCAGCGTGCGCAGGATTTCAGGCGCCACGCTGTAGTCGTTGGTAAACATCACGTAGCGGGGCCGCTGCGCCTTGGGCAAGGCGGCAATCTGGCGCGCAATCTCGATGGGGCGCAGGTGGTCACGCTGCGCATAGCGCACCTGCAGCTGCATGCCCAGGCTGCTGGCCGCGTCCTGCATGGCCTCGCTGACCGTGGTCCAGTAGCTCTCGTCGGAGCGGCCGGGGTTGATGAAGACCACGCTTTGCGCGGCGGCAGCGGCCGACTGCGCCAGCACGCCCATCACCCAGGCCATGTAGGTCATACGCAGCGCCCACGGCAAGACGCCCCGGTGGAGTCCACCGGGGCGTCCCGAAGAAGGAGCAGCAGGAATCATCTGCCGCGCAGCTGGGTCAGACGCGCTCTGCCACCCAGGCGTGCACACCGGCCAGCGCCGCGGGCAGGCCCGAAGCGTCCGTGCCGCCGGCCATGGCCATGTCGGGCTTGCCGCCGCCCTTGCCGCCGACCTGGCTGGCCACGAAGTTCACCAGATCGCCAGCCTTGATGCGCGAGGTCTCGGCCTTGGTCACGCCTGCGGCCAGTTGCACCTTGTCGCCATCGACGGCGGCCAGCACGATGGCTGCGGCGCCCAGCTTGTCCTTGAGCTTGTCCATGGTGTCGCGCAGGGTCTTGGCGTCGGCGCCTTCCAGCCTGGCGGCCAGCACCTTGATGCCCTTGACGTCCACGGCCTGGCCGGCCAGCTCGTCGCCCTGGCTGGAAGCGAGCTTGCCCTTGAGCGCAGCCACTTCCTTCTCCAGCGCGCGGATCTGCTCCAGCGCACCGCCGATGCGGGTGTTCAGCTCGGCCGTCGGCGCCTTCAGCGCGGCGGCGGCCTGGTCCACCGTGGATTCCAGCGATTGCAGGTAGGCCAGCGCGTTCTCGCCGGTCACCGCCTCGATGCGGCGCACGCCAGCGGCCACGCCGCCTTCGCCCACCACCTTGAACAGGCCGATGTCGCCCGTGCGCTGCACGTGGGTGCCGCCGCACAGCTCGCGGCTGCTGCCGATGTCCAGCACGCGCACGGAGTCGCCGTACTTCTCGCCGAACAGCATCATGGCGCCCGTGGCCTTGGCCGATTCGATGTCCATCACGCGCGCATCGGTGGGCGTGTTGGCCAGGATCTCGGCGTTCACGCGGCGTTCGATCTCGCGGATCTCTTCAGCGGTCACGGGCTGGTTGTGGGCAAAGTCAAAGCGCGTGCGCTCGGCGTTGACCAGCGAGCCCTTTTGCTGCACATGGTCGCCCAGCACTTCGCGCAGGGCCTTGTGCATGATGTGCGTGACCGAGTGGTTGCGCATGGTGGCCGCACGCAGCTGCGTGTCCACCTCGGCCTGCACGGCATCGCCCACCTTGAGGCTGCCGGACTCCAGCACGCCGTGGTGGCCGAACACATCGGCCTTGATCTTGAGCGTGTCCTCGACCGCGAAGCGTGCGCCCGCGGTGCTGATCACACCCTGGTCGCCCACCTGGCCGCCGGACTCGGCGTAGAAAGGCGTGGTGTCGAGCACGACCACGCCGCTCTGGCCGGCCTTGAGTTCCTGCACGGCGCTGCCTTCGGCATACAGTGCCACCACCTTGGCGGCCTCGGCCAGCTTCTGGTAGCCCGTGAAGGCATTGGCATCGCCCGTGTATTCCAGGGCGCGGTCCATCTTGAACTTGCCTGCTGCGCGGGCCTTGTTCTTCTGCTCTTCCATGGCGGTCTGGAAGCCCGCCTCGTCCACGCTCAGGCCGCGCTCGCGGCAGACGTCGTTGGTCAGGTCCAGGGGGAAGCCGTAGGTGTCGTGCAGCTTGAAGGCCACGTCGCCGGGCAGCACCTTGGCGCCACCGGCCAGCGCCGCGTCCAGGATTTCCATGCCGTTGGCCAGGGTCTCGAAGAAGCGCTCTTCCTCGACCCGCAGCACTTCGGTGATGCGCGCTTCCTGCTCGCGGATCTTGGGATAGGCATCGCCCATCACGGCCACCAGGTCCTTGACCAGCTTGTGGAAGAACGGGGTCTTCTGGCCCAGCTTGTAGCCGTGGCGGATGGCGCGGCGCACGATGCGGCGCTGCACGTAGCCGCGGCCTTCGTTGGAGGGGATCACGCCGTCGGCCACCAGGAAGGCGGTAGCGCGGATGTGGTCGGCGATCACCTTGAGCGAGGGGGTCTCGATGTCGGCGATGTGCGTCTCGCGCGCAGCGGCCTTGATCAGCGCCTGGAACAGGTCGATCTCATAGTTGCTGTGCACATGCTGCAGGATGGCGGCCAGGCGCTCCAGGCCCATGCCGGTGTCCACGCAGGGCGCGGGCAGCGGCTTGACGTTGCCCTGCTCGTCCATGTCGAACTGCATGAACACGTTGTTCCAGATCTCGATGAAGCGGTCGCCGTCTTCGTCAGGGCTGCCGGGAGGGCCGCCGGCCACGTGCGCGCCGTGGTCGTAGAAGATTTCCGAGCAGGGGCCGCAGGGGCCGGTGTCGGCCATCATCCAGAAGTTGTCGCTCTTGTAGCGGCCGCCCTTGTTGTCGCCGATGCGGATCACGCGCTCGGGCGGCAGGCCGATTTCCTTGGTCCAGATGTCGTAGGCCTCGTCGTCCTCGGCGTAGACCGTGGCCAGCAGGCGTTCCTTGGGCAGCTTGTAGACCTCGGTCAGCAGCTCCCAGGCCCACTTGAGCGACTCGCGCTTGAAGTAGTCGCCGAAGGACCAGTTGCCCAGCATCTCGAAGAAGGTGTGGTGGCGGGCCGTGTAGCCCACGTTTTCCAGATCGTTGTGCTTGCCGCCTGCGCGCAGGCAGGTCTGCACCGAGGTGGCGCGCTTGTAGGGGCGCTTGTCGGTGCCCAGGAACACGTCCTTGAACTGGACCATGCCCGAGTTGGTGAACATCAGCGTCGGATCGTTGCCGGGCACCAGAGGGCTCGACTCCACGATGGTGTGGCCCTTGGATGCGAAAAAGTCCAGAAAGCTCTTGCGAATGTCGGCAACGGTGAAAGTGGGTGTGCTCATGGTGTCTAGGAGTTCGGAGCGCGCACGCGGGGCGCTGTCCCTGGCGGGAGGGTGTCCCGTCGGGACCAACGCGCATTATAGGTTTGCCCCATGGTTGCGGCAGCGAGCCCTGCCTGGCCTCCATCACGCACGTGGCCAAAGAAGGCCTCTCCTCCCATTTGCCCGCCCTTGAGCACGATCTCCAGCCCGTCGCTGACCGGATCGCTGACATGCGCGCGCAACAGCGGCGCGCGACTGGCCGGTCCGCGGCGCATGCAGCTGTGGGTGGCGCCCCATCCGGGCCGCAGGGCCGACATTCTTGCGCTGGAGAAATGGCTGGTGCAGGAGATGGGGGAGATGGCTGGCACAGGCGATCTCGCCGTTCACTGATCCCGCTCAGACTGCGCGCGATGGGCGCCCTGGATAATCGCCAGCCGGAACCACAGCAAGCACACCATGGCGCAACCACAGACACCCGAGCCTCATTCCAGCGAACCGGCCCCCGCTGCCAGCGCCAACGGATCCGATCCGGCCAAACCGCCAACACCGCCCAAGCCGTCCAAGCCGCCAAAAAGCCGCATCGTGCCCTGGCTCATCGGACTGCCCGTGGCCTTCTTCGCTGTGCTCATGCTGGCTGGCCAGTTGCTGTCCACGCCCGAAGGCGAGGCGCGCTGGGTGGAGCGCGAAACCATCAAGATCTGCCGCAAGGAAACCGCCAGGCCTGAGGCCGAGCGCAAGACGCAGCAGTTTGAATCGGTGCAGGACTGCGACAGGCTCGAATTCGACTTCAAGCAGCGCTACGGTGAAAACCCCTGAGGCGAAGTCACAACGAAAAAGGCCGGCAGAGCCGGCCTTTGGCTTGCAAGGGTCCGTTCAGTCGCGCGTCTCGATGGCGCGGTTGATGCCCAGTGCCGCCAGCGTGCACAGCGCACCCGACAGCAGATAGATCCCCAGCGCCACCAGTCCGAAGCGCGAGGACACGCCCAGGGCCACCAGCGGAGCGAATGCCGCGCCCACCAGCCAGGCCATGTCCGAGGACAACGCGGCCCCCGTGTAGCGATAGCGTGAGGGGAAATTGGACGTCACCGTGCCTGCCGCCTGGCCATAGGACAGGCCCAGCAGGATGAAGCCGACGATGATGAACACGTTGTTCCCCACCGTTCCGCTGCCCAGCAGCCAGGGCGCCAGGAAGCTGAAGATGCCGATCAGGCAGGCCATGGTGCCCAGCGTGTTGCGCCGGCCCACGCGGTCGGCCAGCCAGCCCGAGACCATGATGGCGGCAGCCGCACAGAAGGCGCCCACGATCTGCACCCCGAGCACATGGGTCACCGACTGGTCCGAATACAGCGAGATCCAGGACAGCGGGAAGATGGTCACCAGGTGGAACAGCGCAAAGCTGGCCAGGGCAGCAAACGCACCGATCACCACGTTGCGACCCTCGTCGCGCATCAGCGGCAGCACGCCCATGGGCTCCAGCTCACGCTGCTGCAGCAGTTCGGTGTAGGACTGGCCCACGACCAGGCGCAGCCGGGCAAACAGTGCCACGACGTTGATGGCAAAGGCCACGCAGAAGGGATAGCGCCAGCCCCAGCTGAGGAACTCGTCGGCTCCCACATGGGCGTAGATGAAGGCAAACAGCCCTGCCGCGAGCACGAAGCCCAGCGGCGCCCCCAACTGGCCCATCATCGAATACCAGCCCCGCCGGTTCTTGGGCGCCGACATGGCCAGCAGCGACGGCAGGCCGTCCCACGAACCACCCAGCGCAATGCCCTGGCCTATGCGCAGCAGCGCCAGCACGATGATGGCGTTCACCCCCGCCTGCTGGTAGCTGGGCAGGAAGGCCATGCCCACGGTGCACACGCCCAGCAGAAACAGCGCCAGCGTCAGCTTGGTCGCCCGCCCCCAGCGCCGCTGCACGGCCATGGACAGCGCCGTGCCCAGCGGCCGGGCCACGAAGGCCAGCGAGAAGATGGCGAACGACATCAGCGTGCCGTCCAGCTTGGAAAGGTAGGGAAACAGCAGTGCCGGGAAGACCAGCACGCAGGCGATGCCGAACACGAAGAAGTCGAAGTACTCCGAGGATCGCCCGATGATCACGCCGACGGCGATTTCGTTGGGCGTGACATCTTCGTGGGTGTCGGCGCGGGACAGAGATTCTTTGCTCTCATAGCTTCCGCCGGGGAAGCTTGCAGTTGTGTCGAGGCCGCTCATAGATGGATGCTCCTTGTCTCGTCTCACTGACAGCTCTGTTCTACGCCCTCGCTTGATCTGGCGCAAGGCGGTTTCCACCTCGACCGGCCTCGGTGTTTGTCCTGCTGCGCGCGAGGCGAAAATGCGGCCTCCGGACCGCCAGGCACCTGCCGTGCACCCGCCCAGGTAGCAGAAAGTTCCCGGGTTCTCCTTGACGTTGGACAAAATGTCCAATGGACAAATTTATACTTCGTAATACATTTGCCCGGATCTTGTAATCCGCGTTTCTATGTAAACGCGCTCTTGTTGCGCCCCTAGCATGCTAAAAATCAAGGAACTCCGTGGGCCTGCGTGGCTCACCGCGGCCGCTTTGACAGCCAGTCTCACTGGCTGCAGCAAAGCCGTCGTGCTCAACCCCGCCGGCGACATCGCCGCGCAGCAAGGCAACCTGGTGGTCACGGCCACCTTGCTGATGCTGATCATCATCATCCCGGTGATCATCCTCACGCTGCTTTTCGCCTGGAAATACCGCCAGTCGAACACCGAGGCCCACTACGACCCCGAATGGCACCACTCCACCACGCTGGAGCTGGTGATCTGGTCCGTGCCGCTGATGATCATCATCGCGCTGGGCGCCATCACCTGGATCAGCACCCACAAGCTGGACCCCTACCGTCCGCTGGACCGCGTCTCGGCCACCAAGCCGCTGAGCACCGATGTCAAGCCGCTGGAGGTGCAGGTCGTGGCCATGGACTGGAAGTGGCTGTTCTTCATCCCTGAAAAAGGCATCGCCACCGTCAACGAGCTGGCCGCTCCCGTGGATCGTCCCATCCACTTCAAGCTGACCGCCACCTCGACGATGAACTCCTTCTACGTGCCTGACCTGGCCGGCATGATCTATGCCATGCCCGGCATGCAGACCGAGCTGAACGCCGTGATCAACAAGCCCGGCGTGTTCCACGGCCTGGCATCGCACTACAGCGGCGCCGGCTTCTCGGGCATGACGTTCAAGTTCCATGGCCTGAGCAACGAAGAGTTCGATCAGTGGGTTGCCAAGGCCAAGTCCGAAGGCAAGGCCCTGACGCGCGATACCTACCTGAACCTGGTCAAGCCCAGCGAGCGCAACCCGGTCGAGCGCTTCGCCACGGTGGACGAAGGCCTGTACGACAAGGTGCTCAACCGCTGTGTCGAAGAAGGCAAGATGTGCATGCATCACATGATGGCCATCGACGCTGCCGGCGGCGAAGCCTATCTCAAGGCCGTGGGCATGAACCTGCCCCAGGATGTGTGCACGGTGCAAAACGCCGACCGCGTCGTGGCCTTCCTGGACCAGCGCGACGGCTCCGCAGCCGCTGCGCAGCAATAAGCAGTTAGCGGACGCGGACGACGGCCAGACCGCCGCCCGCTCCCATCACGACCTAAGAGACTCGATATGTCTGAACATACCTCCCCGGCACAGGCTCACTGGCTGCTGGGACGCATCACTTGGGACTCCATCCCGATGGCGCATGAGCCCATCGTGCTGGCGACCTTCATCGCCGTGGTGCTCGGCGGCCTTGCCGTGCTGGGCCTGCTCACCAAGTTCCGCCTGTGGGGCCCGCTGTGGCGCGACTGGCTGTGCAGCATCGACCACAAGAAGATCGGCATCATGTACATGATCCTCGGTCTGGTCATGCTGCTGCGCGGCTTTGCCGACGCGCTGATGATGCGCCTGCAGCAGGCCATGGCCTTCGGCGACAACCTGGGCTACCTGCCTCCGCACCACTACGACCAGATCTTCACGGCCCACGGCGTGATCATGATCTTCTTCGTGGCCATGCCCTTCGTGACCGGCCTGATGAACTATCTGGTGCCGCTGCAGATCGGCGCCCGCGACGTGTCCTTCCCGTTCCTGAACAACTTCAGCTTCTGGATGACCACGGGCGGCGCCGTGCTGGTGATGATCTCGCTGTTCCTGGGCGAGTTCTCCACCTCCGGCTGGCTGGCACTGTCCAACCTGGGGGCGCAGAACCCCGGGGTCGGGCTTGACTACTACATCTGGGGATTGCAGGTGGCCGGCGTCGGCACCACGCTGTCAGGCATCAACCTGATCGTGACCATCATCAAGATGCGCGCACCCGGCATGAACCTGATGAAGATGCCCGTCTTCACCTGGACCGCCCTGTGCACCAACGCGCTGATCGTGGCCTCGTTCCCCATCCTGACCGCAGCCCTGGTGCTGATGTCGCTGGACCGCTACGTCGGCACGAACTTCTTCACGAACGAGCTGGGCGGCAACCCCATGCTGTACGTGAACCTGATCTGGATCTGGGGCCACCCCGAGGTCTACATCCTGATCCTGCCCTGCTTCGGCATCTTCTCTGAGATCGTCTCGACCTTCAGCCGCAAGCGCCTGTTCGGCTACACCTCCATGGTGTACGCGACGGTGTGTATCACCATCCTGTCCTACCTGGTCTGGCTGCACCACTTCTTCACCATGGGCTCCGGCGCCAGCGTGAACACCTTCTTCGGCATCACGACGATGATCATCTCGATCCCGACGGGCGCCAAGATCTTCAACTGGCTGTTCACCATGTACCGCGGCCGCATCCGCTTCACGGTGCCGATGCTGTGGACCGTGGGCTTCATGTGCACCTTCGCCATCGGCGGCATGACCGGCGTGCTGCTGGCCGTTCCCCCGGCCGACTTCGTGCTGCACAACAGCCTGTTCCTGATCGCCCACTTCCACAACGTGATCATCGGCGGCGTGGTGTTCGGCGTGTTCGCCGGCATCAACTTCTGGTTCCCCAAGGCCTTCGGCTACAAGCTCGACGAGTTCTGGGGCAAGTGCTCGTTCTGGTTCTGGCTGGTCGGCTTCTGGGTCGCCTTCACACCGCTGTACGTGCTGGGCCTGATGGGCGTGACACGCCGTGCCAACCACTTCGAGGACCCCTCGCTGCAGATCTGGTTCGTGATCGCCGCCCTGGGCGCCGGCCTGGTGGCACTGGGCATCGGCAGCTTCCTGATCCAGCTGGTGGTCAGCTACTTCAAGCGCGACCAGCTGCGCGACGTGACCGGCGACCCCTGGGAAGGCCGCACGCTGGAGTGGGCCACCTCCTCGCCCCCTCCCCAGTACAACTTCGCCTTCACGCCCGTGGTGCATGAGATCGATGCCTGGTGGGACATGAAGAAGCACGGCTACCAGCGTCCGCTGACCGGCTTCAAGCCCGTCCACATGCCGTCCAACACCGGCGCCGGCGTCGTGATCGCTGCGCTGTCCACGGTCTTCGGCTTCGCGATGATCTGGCACATGTGGCCCCTGGCCATTGCGTCGTTCGCCGCCACCGTGCTGGCGTCGATCATCCACACGTTCAACTACAAGCGCGACTACTACATCCCCGCCGCGGAAGTCGCGGCCACGGAAGAACTGCGCACACAACAGCTGGCACGTCATGTCTGATACCCGTTACACCGCAGGCGGCGCTGCCGCCCTGGCCCCGCGCGAGTACCACCTCGCCGAGGAGCCCCATCCCGAAAACGGCACCGCTCTGGGCTTCTGGCTCTACCTGATGAGCGACTGCCTGATCTTTGCAGCGCTGTTCGCCACCTATGGCGTGCTGGGCCGCAACTACGCTGCAGGCCCCACGGGTGCCCAGCTGTTCGACCTGCCCCTGGTGGCGATGAACACGGCCTTCCTGCTGCTGTCGTCCATCACCTTCGGCTTCGCCATGCTGCAAAAGCAGCAGGGCAAGCTGGGCGGCACCCAGCTGTGGCTGGCCATCACCGGCCTGTTCGGCCTGTGCTTCCTGGGCCTGGAACTCTATGAGTTCTCCCACCTGCTGCACGAGGGCGCAGGCCCGCAGCGCAGCGCCTTCCTGTCCTCGTTCTTCACGCTGGTGGGCACCCACGGCCTGCACGTGAGCTTCGGCCTGATCTGGCTGGTCACGCTGATGATCCAGATCAACAAGCACGGCCTGACGCACGAGAACAACCGCCGCCTGATGTGCCTGTCGATGTTCTGGCACTTCTTGGACGTGGTCTGGATCGGCGTCTTCACTTTTGTTTACCTGATGGGGGTGCTGTAAATGGCTGCACACGACATCCACGCCGGCCATGGCCACGGTCACCACGACCATCATGGCCATGACGATCACCACCACGACGCAGGCCCGCACAGCACGTTCTCGGGCTATATGTGGGGCTTCGTGCTCTCGATCATCCTGACGGCCATCCCGTTCTGGCTGGTGATGAGCAATGTCATCTCGGACCGTGCAACGGCCGTGATGGTGCTCGGCGGCTTCGCCGTGGTGCAGATCCTGGTCCACATGGTCTTCTTCCTGCACATGAACGGCAAGATCGAAGGCGGCTGGACCCTGCTGTCCACCATCTTCACCGTGGTCTTCGTGGCCATCGGCATTGCGGGCACCCTGTGGGTCATGTTCCACATGAACACCAACATGATGCCCCAGCACACCATGCCGGCCGACCCCGCCGCGCAGACGGCTCCGGCCTCGGTCACGCCTTGACCGCATCCGGAAACTCCGGGCCCTCCAGCCACGTCGGCGCATCGCGCCGGCGTGGCCCACTCGCTCAGGCGATGCTCATCTCGGTGGGCATCGCCTTGTTTTTGGGCTTCATCTTCCTGGGCAGCTGGCAGGTCCAGCGCCGTGCCTGGAAGCTGGACTTGATAGAGCGCGTGGACCAGCGCGTGCACGCCGCACCCGCTGCCCTGCCCCCGCCCGCCGAATGGCCGCAGATCACGGCCGCCGACCACGAGTACCGCGCCGTGCAGGCCAGCGGCCACTGGCTGGCCGGCAAGACCGTGCTGACCCAGGCCGTGACCGAATTGGGCGCCGGCTTCTGGGTGCTGACGCCGCTGCAGATGGACGACGGCAACCAGGTGCTGGTGAACCGGGGCTTCATTCCCACAGCGCAGCGCGCGCGCTGGCAGGATCAGCCCGCACAGGCGCCCCAGGACCCGGTGACGGTGGACGGCCTGCTGCGCATCAGCGAGCCGCGCGGCGGCTTCCTGCGCGAGAACGATCCCGCGCAGCAGCGCTGGTTCTCGCGCGATGTGGCGGCCATTGCACAGGCCCAGGGCCTGGACCATGCAGCCCCCTACTTCATCGACGCAGGCCTGCCGGGCCAGCCCGTGGCAGACGGCACCTGGCCGCGCCCGGGCATGACCGTGATCCGCTTCCCCAACAGCCACCTGGTCTATGCGCTGACATGGTATGGGCTTGCGCTGATGGTGGTCGGCGCGGCCTGGCTGGTCAGGCGCAATGACCGGCAGGCAAGCAGCAAGCCGTAAAGCCGTCGCTCCAGGCAACAGGGCCACCGATGACATCGGTGGCCTTTTTTACGCCAGTCCTCTACAAGACCCTGCCGCGCCACGGCTGCCTGCGGTAGCGCACAATCGCCCGCGTGAATTCGCCTTCAGAGTCCCTGTTCCGCGTCGAGCGCACCACCGAACGCCAGAACATGCAGCTGCTGATACAGCTGCGCTGGTTTGCCGTGGTCGGGCAGGTGATCACCATCTCCCTTGTGCACTACGGCTTCGGCATCACCCTGCCGCTGCCGGCCATGGCCCTGGTGCTGCTGGCCAGCGTCTTCACCAATCTTGGCTACATCTACTGGTACCGCAGCCACCGCCGCCAGATCTCGGCGCGCAACCTGTTCCTGGCCCTGCTGGCCGACGTGCTCGCCCTGGCCATACAGCTGTATTTGAGCGGCGGCGCCAGCAATCCCTTCATCTATCTGTTCCTGCTGCAGGGCATTCTGGGCGCCGTGCTGCTCAGGCCCGTGCACGCCTGGATCATCGTTGCCAGCACCTCGCTGTGCACCCTGGTGCTGGCCATCGTGCACTGGCCCCTGCCCATTGGCGCGGCGGGACCGGACGGGCTGCCCGGCCTGTACGTGAGCGGCATTCTGATCAGCTTCGGGCTGACCACGGTGCTGCTGGTCGTCTTCCTGCGCCGCATCGTCTCCAACCTGCGCCGGCGTGACGCACGGCTGGCCAACATGCGCCAGCGTGCCAGCGAAGAGGAGCACATCGTGCGCATGGGCCTGCTGGCCACGGGCGCGGCGCACGAGCTGGGCACGCCGCTGTCCACCATGTCCGTCATCCTGGGCGACTGGCAGCGCATGCCCGCCATCACGCAAGACCCCGACCTGCTGGCCGACCTGCAGGAAATGCAGCAGCAGCTGCTGCGCTGCAAGTCCATCGTCTCCAGCGTGCTCATGTCGGCCGGCGAGACCCGCGCCGATGCGCCCCAGGCCACCACGCTGCGCGCCTTCATGGACGGCGTGGTCGCGCACTGGCAGTCACGCCACGCCGTGGAGCATTTCGACTATGTCCAGGCCGACGAGGACTTCCCCATTCTTTCCGATACCGCGTTGCAGCAAATGGTTTGCAATGTGCTCGACAATGCGGCCGAAGCCTCCCCACGCCATGTGGCGCTGCACCTGGCCGTGCGCACCGGCATGCTGTGCATCACCGTGCGCGACAAGGGACCGGGCTTTGCACCCGCCGTGCTGGAACAGCTGGGCCAGCGCCATATCTCCACCAAGACGGAGCGCCCGGGCCGGGGGCTTGGCCTGTTCCTGGTGCTCAACGTGGCGCGCTCGCTGGGCGGACGCGTTCAGGTGAGGAACACCCCGCCGCGGGGCAGTGAGGTGGAGATCCGCCTGCCCCTGTCATCGATTGCCATTGAACCCGGCGCCTGAAGCGGCGCCCACAGGAACCCGAATCGCCCATGGACAGCTCCCGCCTCCTGCTGCTGGTTGAAGACGATGCGACCTTTGCGCGCACGCTGACGCGCTCGTTCGAGCGGCGCGGCTACCGCGTGCTGCAGGCCGCCAGCGCCGAGGAAGTGCGCGAGCTGCTGCAGACGCACTCGCCGCAGTACGCCGTCATGGACCTCAAGCTGGCGGGCAACGCGTCGGGCCTGAGCTGCGTGCAGATGCTGCACCAGCACAACCCCGAGGCGCTGATCGTCGTGCTTACCGGCTATGCCAGCATTGCCACGGCGGTGGAGGCGGTCAAGCTAGGCGCATGCCACTATCTGGCCAAGCCCTCCAACACCGACGATATCGAGGCCGCCTTCGGCCGCCTCGAAGGCCGCACCGACGTGGAACTGTCGCGCAACCCCACCTCCATCAAGACGCTGGAGTGGGAACACATCCACGAAACCCTGGCCGAGAGCGATTTCAACATCTCCGAAGCCGCCCGCCGCCTGGGCATGCACCGGCGCACGCTGGCGCGCAAGCTGGAAAAGCGGCAGATCAAGTAAGGCGGCAGGCACCAAGACAAACCGGGCCTCAAGGGCCCGGTTTTTCATTGCGCGGCCATGGCCCTCGGGCCATCAACCCATCAGCCCAGCCAGAGGTAGTGATCGATCAGCAGCGCCAGGAACAGCACGCTCAGGTGGATCAGCGAGAAGCGGAAGGTCTTGCGCGACAGCTGGTCCGAGTAATTGCGCCACAGTGCAAAGGCATAGGCACAGAAGCCCACGCTCAGCACCACGGCCACCACCAGGTACAGCCAGGAACTCATGCCGTACATGAAGGGCAGCATGCAGGCCGCAAACAGGATCACCGTGTACAGCAGGATCTGCAGCCGCGTGTACTCGCTGCCATGCGTCACGGGCAGCATGGGCAGGCCGGACTGGCGGTAGTCTTCCACGCGGTACAGCGCCAGCGCCCAGAAATGGGGCGGCGTCCACAGGAAGATGATGAGGAACAGGATCAGCGCCTCGGGACCGACCTGGCCCGTCATCGCGGCCCAGCCCAGCACGGGCGGCATGGCACCGGAGGCGCCGCCGATCACGATGTTCTGCGGCGTGGCAGGCTTGAGGATCACCGTGTAGATCACGGCATAGCCCACGAAGGTGGCCAGCGTCAGCCACATGGTCAGCGGGTTGGTGCACAGCAGCAGCACCAGCGCGCCCAGCGTGCACAGGATGGCCGAGAAGGCCAGCGCCTGCTGGCTGCTCAGCTCGCCGCGCGCCGTGGGCCGCCAGGAGGTGCGCTTCATGCGCGCATCGATATGGCGCTCCACCAGGCAGTTGAAGGCGGCAGCCGCGCCCGCCACCAGCCAGATGCCCAGGCAGGCCAGCGCCATGTGCAGCCACTGGTCGGCGTTGGGCCAGCCCGGCACGGCCAGCACCATGCCGATCAGTGCGCAGAACACGATCAGCTGCACCACACGCGGCTTGGTCAGGGCATAGAACTGTGTCCAGCGCGAGGGCTCGACACTCAGGGAAGCTTGTTTACTCATGCAATCTCTCCACGGGCAACCGGCAGACCGTCCCGCAGTGCGCCCGGGCGGCTGGCCGCCAGGCACCAAACAATCACGGTCACCAGCGCAGCTGCGCCGCCCGTATGCAGCACCGCGGCCACCAGCGGCCAATCGAGCACCACGTTCGACAGGCCTGTCAGCACCTGCAGTACCAAGAACGCACCCAGCACGCGGCGCTGCGACGCCAGTGCGGGCACTTCACCCAAACGCCACCACAGCCCGGCCAGCGCAGCCACCACCACATAGGCCGCCAGGCGGTGCAGGTAGTGGATGGCCGTGAGGCCCGCAAAGCTGATGTTGCTGCCGTCCTGCAGCAGGCCCAGCGGCCGCCAGATCTGCAGCGCCTGCGAAAAATCCATGGCCGGCCACCAACTGCCCTGGCAGGTCGGGAAACTGCTGCAGGCCAGCACCGCATAGTTGGTGCTGACCCAGCCGCCCAGCGCCACCTGCAGCACCAGCAGCGCAAGGCCCAGCCACAGCCCCGCGCGCAGCGCGGGTGAAATCACGGCCGCCCCTTGCTGGCTCGCAGCACGGCTCAACCCCACGGCGGGCACGCACAGCAAGGCCAGCAACCCCGTGCCGCCCAGCAGGTGCAGGGTCACGATGGCCGGGAAAAGCTTCATGGTCACGGTCCAGGCGCCAAAGGCGCCCTGCAGGCAGACCCAGAACAGCGCCAGCGTGGGCCACCACGGACTCAGGGCACCGCCTGTGCCCTCCGCCCCTGTACGCCCGGCCCCTGCGCCACCCGCCCTGCCCAGGCGCCGCGCGCGCCGCCAGGCCATGATGGTCATGGCGATGATGAGCACGCCCACGGTGGTGGCCAGATAGCGGTGGACCATCTCTATCCATGCCTTGCCATGCGTCACCGGCCCGGTGGGCATGGCGGCCTGGGCCTCGGCAATCTGCGCGCGGGCGCCCATGGGGCTGGCGCTGCCATAGCAGCCCGGCCAGTCGGGGCAGCCCAGGCCGGAATCGGTCAGGCGGGTGAAGGCGCCGAACAGCACCAGATCGAAGGTCAGGAACAGCGTGAGCACCGACAGCGCCTGCAGCCGCTTGAGCGAGCCGCCGCTGCGGTTGCGCAGCCACACCCAGGCCAGGGGGCCCAGCGCCAGCAACAGGCCCAGCAGCATCAGCTCCAGAACGGGGGCCAGATCGTACAGCGCCTGTTCGCTCACGCCCGCCCTCCGCAGCGCGGCGTGCACCACACGGCATGGCCCCCGGGCAAGCCGAAAGGCAATGCCGCAGGCGCATCCGGTTGGCGACAGCAGATCTTCATAAATGAGAGCAATTTGACGAGAAGGCTCAGCCCCATGCGCGAGATTGGATCGCAGGCCGGGCCTACAGAGAATCAGGACATGCACCCAGATACCGGCTGCGGGACCGCGCCCCATGCACAAGGCCCGCCAAGCGGGCCCGGTCGCTGCAACTTTCAGAGCAGCATGTCTTTGATATGAAACAATTCTACTTGGCTGCGAACCGCTCAATCGCCCACGCATGCAGTGCCCCTAGATCGCAGCCAGCTTCTTTTGGCCGGTGCGATGCGGCTTGGGCCTGGCGCACACGAATTTCCACAGGACCCTGCCCAAGGCGTCGGCGGCCCAGCTTTACACGACTGCTCAGATTCGCTCAGATTCAGCCACCTCGCGTTCCTTAGATTGGTGGTTTCACTTGGGGACCGGCAACTGCCGGGTGAGGCCATGATTGCAGGAGGCTCGTGGACTGTGCTTGATGGGCACGGACGCGAAATCGGGCGTGTCGAAGGCGATGAATTCGTCCGGTGCGGGACCAGGCTCATCTACCGCATCGAAGGACCGGCGCTGTACTCCATGGACGGTTCGGCCAGACTGATGGGCTTTATCGAAGGGACCGAGGTCAGAACGCGGCAAGGCCGGATCTTCCTCAAATTTCTCGCACATTGATCCGCACTGCTCAGATTCGCTCATCTTCGACCGCACAAAGCCGGGGAGACTCCACGCCCATGAAAACTTCCAGGCAATGGACCCCCTTCTGTGCGCGAGCTCTCGAACAATGACTTCAATGATTTCTGGGAAGGCATCGCCCAGGACAAACCCCTGAGGACGCCGGACAAGGGTCGCACCGCGTCCTTCACCGTCACCCGCCGCAATGCCACCGGCCTGGAAGTCCGAACGAACAAGGGCAACACGGTGCGCATACGGCGAGAAGCCTTCTGCGCCGTGCTGCGCCATCTTGCCCAGGAGCATCACGGCCTGGAGCGCCCCTGCGTTGTGGCATCCAGCTATGACGTACCGGGCTTTCTGGGCTTTGCCGCCAAGCAGGCCAACGACAACGCGGCCGTGGTGATCACCTACATCCTGCCGATTCTGCAGGACGCGGGCATCGTCGGGATTGACGGCAACCGGCCCAACCGCACCTGGCTGCTCTGATCGCGCCGGCAGCCTCCGGACGCTGGGCGCCGGGTCGATGACAATCTATGTCAATTCATTCATAGCCAATCACTAAGGCGCACAGATAATTGCCGGCATTCGTGTGAATTGTGAGAAGGGTCCGAGCCCTTCGATGCTGGAGGATTGGCAGATGAGCGCCCCGGAAATGGAGGCCATACAGGAGCGGCTGAAGAAGCTGCGGGCCGACGAGGTGCTGGTCGCCGAGCAGTTGGACAGGCTGCAGGCCCAAAAGGCTGCGCTGGAGCACAGACAGGCCATGATCCAGGGCGCCATCCAGGTGCTCGAGGAAATGCGGCAGGAGCTGGAGCCATGAACCGTGGCAAGCCCGTCTCACCACCCGCATCGCCCCCCGCCTCACCCTGCGCATCGCCCACCCCCACCTTGACCACCGCCGAAGACTGGCTGGCAAGAATTGCGGCCCTGGATGCCACGCAGCCCCCTCCCACACCGCCCCGTTTGCGCAACCCCCGCAAGGCAAAGCGCCGCAGGGCGGTCACCATCGTGGCAGTGGCCGTGCTGCTGGTGCTGCTGGCCATCGCCCTGGCCGTGGCGGTGCAGTTGATGTGGGTCAAGTAGCTGTCACACGGCAGCAGCGGAAAGCGCCTTCAAGCGTGAAGCCAACCGAGCCGGTGCTGCTGTATACCCTCACATCCTGGCGAAGTCCCCATATTGTTTGCATGCTCACTTACGCCTAGCATGTATCCACACTCAACGCAGTGGAGGTGCCATGGCTGATCCCGAAGAACCACTGGAAGTACGCTCAGAACGCTGGCAGTCGCTGAAGGGGCTGGACATCGCCTCCGTGGATCTGGGCCCCATCTGCGTGGTGCTCATGCTGACGCTGATCTGCATGGCCGTGATGATGCTGCTGGCCAAATCCGGCGCCGAGCAAGCACGGCAGGCCCAGCCATCGTCCCAGGCCAAGGGCCCGGCTCCCCGACCGAAGCCGGCGCAGCCCGTGACCGAACCCGCCCAGCAACAGACCTGGACACCGGCCTTGCGCACCTGAGGACGAGTTGAGGGCGGCAAGGCCAGGCCGCAGCACCTTCAGAGTTTCACAGAACGTGTCGCAATGAAGGTCGGCACGAACTTCTCGATCACAAAACGGGCATGGGACTGCCAGTCTTCATGAAACCCCGTCAGCACCAGCCCCGCATCCAGCTGGCCGCCGATCTGATCGGCCAGCGTATGGCCGAACACCAGCGCCTCATTGCGCTCCCGCTTGGCATCGATCGCTGCGGGCGGCAAATCCACCACATCGGAATACGGCAGGCGCCACGCAGGCCGCATGAGCCCTTGCTCGCGCAACGCGGGATCGCGGTCCTCCACGAAGACCACCGGATTCCAGAAGCTGGACAGAAGGCGCCCACCCTTCGCGAGCACCCGCGCGCATTCACGCCATACGGGCCGCACATCAGGCACGTAGAGGTTGGAGATGGGGTGAAAGATCACATCGAAGCCGGCATCTGCAAAAACGCCCAGATCGCGCATGTCGCCCTGCACGCAGGTCAGCGCAAGGCCTTCGCGCTCGGCTACATACCGGTCCTGCGCAAGCTGGCCGGCGGAGGCATCGAACACGGTGACCTGCGCACCTGCCGCCGCAAGTATGGGTCCTTGCTGGCCGCCTCCACTGGCAAGGCAGAGGATGCGCAGGCCGCGCACATCATCCAGCCAGCCCGCTGGCAAGGGGCCGGGCGTGAGCCGCGCCTGCCAGATTCCGGCACGTGCCCGGGCTATTTCAGCGCTGTCGACCGGGCGCGACCAGTCGCAGTCTTTCGCTGCCTGCAGGTTCCAGGCAGCGGTGTTGTGGGCAAGGATGTCGATGGGTTCTGTCATGGGCACTCTTTCAAAAAGAGGCCGCACGGCGACGCGAGGTTGCGTTCAGACAACGCGGAGCAGTCAACGGGCATGCAGGTGGTGACGCGGGCGTCCGCCGTGGGCCGGCAAGGGGCTTCGGGGGATCGGTCGGACAAGGGTCCGAAGGCGTCACAGGTTCATGTCGGGCTCGCAGCGGTCGCAGGGATGTAGGCGGCAAATTCTAGGACTGCGCAAATTGCACTGTCAAACCACTGCGGCGCGTTCCCCACACGGTCATGCGGAAGTCACAACCGTGAGACGACTTGGCTGTAAGTTGAACACGCACCCTCGATGGCGCTGGCTTCTGCTGCGCCATGGCGCGCCCGCTGACGACCGGCCTTTCCCAACCCGGCGCCCAATGGATACCGAGGAGCAACACTTTGAAGGAGAGCTATGCGTAGTCCCAAGAAAGGCCGAGAGCCGATCCGGCTCATGGACCTGGCCCCCGCCGTCTTCTGCATCCAGTGCGAACAGGAAAAACCCGCCACAGGAGCCCGCCAATTCCACGCGTGGCATGTGTGCAGCGACTGCTCGCAGAAGTTGGCCCAACTCCCCCCGGCGCAAGCACCCACGGCGCACCACGCGCACTGAGGCAAGCGATTCCCCAAAACGAAAGCCCGCCAGATGGCGGGCTTTCTCATGCCATCGCGGACATGAGCGGGGGCGCGAGCGGGACGTCGATGCGCGCCTACCAGGGCACAAACATGATCACCAGTGCCACAGCCACGAGAGCGGCAACGATGTACATGGTTCGCTTGGTGGCGAACCGGTTGCGGGACGACGAGGTGGGCACTTGGCCAGGGGTGTTGGGAGTAGGTGTGTTCATGGCCTCAAGCATGGGCGCCGCCCGGGACCGCCCCTGTCGGACAAGCACAGCTAAGGCAATCAGCGCAGAGCATGACAAGGGCGTCGGCCTTGGCGCAAGGTGACGCTTGTGAGCTGCCGTGGGCCTACTGAGCGCAAGTGGCCAGAAAAGACAAAGCCCGCGGGTGCGGGCTGCTGGTCAGATTTCGAAGGCAGTGCGGTCCACTGCATCCTTGATCCACGCAGGAGGCTTGCCCCGGCCGGTCCACGTTGCGCCAGTGGACGGATCACGGTACTTGGGCACGCCTGCACCGACGGGCGACTTGCGCTTGCCCGTGCTGAACACATCTTCCTGGGTCAATTGGAATTGCTGGACGAGCTCGCGAACCTTGGCGATGGCCCCGCCTTTTTCGGCTTTCAGGACTTCGGCGATGCGTGCTTCGATCTCTGCCTTTTGCTGCAGGAGCGTCTTGTAATCAGGTGTCATGGACTTTTCTTGGGTTGTATGCTAGCGAGTCAGCATTCTATGCACAAAATGCCGCGCTGACATACCTTTGCATCGCAAACCGAAGGTTGCGGACGCAACAACACTCCCAACCTCCAGAGGTATAGAGTGGCGCAATGAACAAAGCACAGGAACTCTCAGGAATCGCGCTGGTGGCCCTGGTGGCACTGGCGCTCAGCGCATGCGCCCAACAGAAGCTGGCACCCTCCGTGGGCATGGCCAATCCCGCATCGGTCTATTGCGGTGAAATCGGCGGACAAGTCCGGATGGAGAAGACGCCCCAGGGCCAGGAAGGCATCTGCGTGCTGCCGAACGGCACGGAAATGGAAGAGTGGACGCTGTACCGCAAGGACCATCCGGCCAAATAGTGGGATAGCGCTCTGCACGCAACACAAGCAAGCCGTTAACGCCTCGCCGTCACTGCGCGGAGGCACAGCGCAAATGCACAGCTATACGCTCGGAGCAGGTGCGAACCCGGCCGCAGTCAAGCCACGTTCCACCTGCATCACACAGCAGACCTGCAAGTTCTTTACACGACGTAAAGCTTTCCTTCAGAAAAGGTCTGCATACTGGCCAGCAACGGATTCCGCCGAGCCTGGGAGCTTTCTCCTCCCTCCCTCTCAAATCCCTTCCCCAGGCACGCCACCACGGCATCGGCATTTTTCTTCCAGGGCCCGCAGCTTCGCCGCTTGCGGGCCCTTTTCGTTGCCCCTTCAACGGCCGCAGCTCCAAGCGGACACCTTGTCGAAAGAACTTATACATACGGGGCATGCTCGACCTACATGAGCACCCTGACTTGGCTCGCACAGGGAAGCCTCACAAGCAGTTGAAATAGCGTCTGTCCCGAGACCCGCAATGCCCTGCTGATGGAGATAAGCATGAGTCAAGTCGTACCGAGTGAGTCTTTCAATCCGGACCCTGATGCCCGCTACCACCGGAGTCTCCTGGATGCCTTTCCGGTAAGGGACAGCTACCAGCTCATTCAGTTGCGCAGCACCAGATCTCGCAGCCCCTTCCGACGTTTTGCGAAGGCTTGCATTCGGGCGGTTCGCGCACTTGTTCAATGACTTGAAGGAGATTGTGATGCGACATATTTTCCTCACATTTTTCTGGTCCGTGGTGACCCTCATCTCGCTGTACATCTCCACGCTGGCAGGGCCGATGTTCCCGGTCACGAGCTGAAATGCGGTTAACAGCCGGGCCTATGGTTGACTCATGGTTCTCCTCCTGGAATTCATAGGCATGCCCTGAAAAGGGCACCGGACTTTTTCTTCCCCGTGCCTGCACGTCGCAGGCATTCACAAGCTCGCAGCACCGCTGGCGGGCTTCTTTTCTGTGGGGGGCCGCTTGCGGCTTTGGCCCGCTTTGTAGAGATGCAAGGCGGGCATACATCGGGTGCGCACAGCGAAGCGCCAGCGGCGCCAAGGTTCAGGCGACCAAGCAGAGGCTTGTGCCAGTGCGGCATGAAGGACAGGATGTTGAAGATGCGGAGCGCTCCGCATTGGGTCAAATGCCGGCATCGCGTAAGATGCTGATCCACCAGTAGAAGCGGGCGTCGTTCAATGGCAGGACGTAAGCCTCCTCTGAAAACAGCGAGAATTCCCGAAAACCTACGCCAAAACCTACGCCGAACTGGACAGCAAAAAGCCCGCATCGCGGGCCGTCTTTTTGGTGAGACTTCGGGTCGCTTCAGGTTTCCGCACGCAGCGCCTGCAGCTGCTCGGCCGGCAGCAGAGCCTCTTCCTCCGGCTTCTCTGCGCCGGATCTCAGAACGCCCGGGGCCGGCAGCTTGATCAGCTCATCCGCCTGCGCGGCCGTGCCGTGCAGCCATGCATCCCAGTCGCCCGGCTCCAGCATCACGACCCCACGCTTTTCCTTGCCGGGCCTGTGCATCAGCGCGAGCACTGGGTGGCCGTCCGCCGGCTGGGTGATCATCGTGTAGTTCGGCACGACCTCGCCAGTCGCCGGATCCACCCACTCCGAATACAGCCCGGCCAGGGCTGCTGGTTGCCCGTCCGCGCGCCTGAACGACCACCAGACATTCCGACTGCCAAGTCCCCAATAGGGCTCTACCCAGGACTCGACCGGGATCAGACAGCGCTGGCCCGCGCGCCAGGCCGGGGCGAACGTCCAGGACTTCGCCAGGGTCTCGCGCCGAGCGTTGTTCGTTGACATGGGCTTACCGTCGGCCGTCATGGGCCGCCGAGTCTTCGAGCTGCGCGGGATCATGCCCCACTGACCCACCTCCATCTCTCCGCCAGGCTTGATGTACGGACCCAGGGCCAGTGGTGTGACGTGCGGCTTCCACCATGGAAGTGGCGCCTGCCGGTCGACCCGCCACATGCGCTCAACTTCGATCTCACGCGGGGTGTTATATCGATTGCACATAAGTGGATGCTAACTTACGCAATCCGCAAAAAACACTGGTTAAATAACCAGTATGAAAACCCAAATTACCTACCTCTGGCGCTACCAGAACCACATGGGTCGCTGGCGCACCACACGCTTTGACTGCACTGAGGAGTTCATCAGGAAAAGCCATCCGGAGGCCATCATGCTCCCCGAAACTCGGGTCGAGCGGATAGTGCCAGACACTGAGGAGGAGCTTATGGAGGCCATGTGCCGCAGCCACGGCGGTGGCCCAGATCCGGACCATCGTGACAAGTGAACGCCTCACCTGGGGCAGCACACCCAAGGCCCCTGGCTGGTACGCATGCGTGGTGGATTACGGCCGCCTACCCTTCCCTGCCGCACGGCGCTGGTCCGGGGCACTATGGGACGATGAGCGCGGCATCAAGGCATTCGACGGCCCGCATCCTACTGCGGCTGAGGCGCTGGACTGGGCCATGGAGTGCTGCCCCGAGGGCTGAGCACGGCACAATGCCGGCCATGCCGATCGATCCCACACATCCGAAACACACAGTTCACAAGCGCGTTGTCCAGGCGTTCCAGGGGCACTGGGCGGGGCACGACAACAAGTACCCGCAACGCTTTCGCCTCCCACCCGAAGAGCTCTATCACCTGGACCATGTGATGCACAAGGGCGAGCACCCGGGAATCATGTGGGGTGTGCCGCTCGACGCAGACCCCAGCACCAAGGGCGAAATGGTCGCGATCGACGGCACGGTGGTGTCGATTGCGCCGCCTGAGTCGGAGCCTACTGCCTGATCGGCCACGCATCCCGCATCAGCGCTGCGTCAGCGGCGCCGTGCAGATCATCAAGGCGGTCAGCAACCGCACCTCGTAGCCCTCGCGGCGGTCAATCTCGGCCAGGGCAGCACGCAGCAGCTCGAAGGGATCGGCATCGTCGGCCAGGGCCTCGGTGGGCATGCTGGGCCTGTCCGGCACCGGCTCGCGGCACTCCACGGGCACAGGCACCTTGACCTCCTGGACCTCGACCCTGGGCACGGCGCCGCAGCCAGCCAGGGCCAGCGCAGCCAGCAGCAGGATGGCGCGCATCATGGCTTGGCCCTCCCCTTGAGCCAGTCTGCACCCAGGGCCTGCAGGCTCGCGCAGCTGTCGCCGGGCGCGGCCGGCGCGGTGGCCAGGGTGTAGTCGGCGCGGGCGTTGAGCGCGGCGGCCTGGCCAGCGGCAGCAGCACGGGCCGGCGCAGCATCTGCAGCACGCTGCGCGGCCACCGCGCCCAGGGCCTCGGTGGCATCGCTGCAGGCCTGTGCCCCCTTGAGCGCGCCGTCGCGCTGCTGCCGCATGCCGATCAACTCGGTGCGGGCCGTGGCCGCATCGTCGCGCGCAGACAGCCAGGCCCAGCCCAGCAGCAGGTTTCCGGCCGCCAGCGCGGCAAGGGCGATTTGTGTGGGAGTCATCATGCTCAGGCACCCAGAAGGTTTTTGCCGACGCGCCGGGCCCAGCCCTTGCCGAAGCTGCCCCATGTCGGGCGGTCGGCCAGGAAGAGCAGCCGGTGGCCGTTGTAGCGCGCCGCCAGCACCGGGCCAGCGGCGACAGCTGCGGCCATGGTCCTGGGGCCGAGGATGCCGTCATCCACAGCGCCCGCCGCGCGCTGCAGCCACTTGATGGACTGCGCGGGCCCGCTGTTGACGGCGCCATCGAACACGTCGAAGCGCACCACCTCGGGCAGCTCGTCGGCTCGCACGGGCGTCCAGTACAGGCGCCGATAGATGCTCTTTGCGCGGTCGCGCGGCAGGTCCCGCATCTCGCCCAAGTAGCCGTCGGCGCGGGCAACACGGGCCGTGACGCCCCACATGGTCTCGCCGCCCGGGTCCGCTGAGTTGTTGCTGTAGCCGCCCTCATGGCCCAGCAGGCGGTCGAATGCCTGGTCAAAGTTCATGGTCGTCTTGCCTCCGCATGGGGTGCGCAGCCGAGTGCCAGCGCGCCACGTTGATGAGCAGGCCCGCGAGCACGCAGGCCGAGAAAATGGTGTCGCCCACGGTGGTCCAGGTGCCCCACAGGGCCGGCTGCATGCCCGAGGCCAGCGCGCCGGCCAGGAGCAGCGCATACCTGGCGCGAGCCAGCTTGTGCACGCGGGCAACGTGGGAGTTGAGCCGGCAGATGCACGCCCAGCCGATGCCGGCGCAAATCGCGAGATTGAGCATCGCGAGCAGCTGATGGGATTGCCATGTCATGGAGTGCCCCCTTCCCCGCCGCCGCCCGCTTTTCGCTCCAGCACGCGGCCGGCGCGCTCGAAGACCCAGCGGCCGAGCCGCGGCCAGTCGTCGCCCACGCCGCCCACGACGAGCGCAATGGGTGCCAGCATCCAATTGGTCTCATCGAAACCCAGCCAGCGGCCCGCCAGCGTAGCCAGGCCCACCGTCACGAGCAACGCGGTCACGTTGAGCCGCAGGAAGTACCCAGCAGCGCCCAGGCGCGCACTCGGGTCACGCCGGCCCAGCGCCCAGGCCGCGCCCACGGTGGACGCGATCAGGATCACGGCATACGGACCCACAAGGGCGGCCAGCGTCGGCCCGAACAACACCGAGGCCAGCGCGATGGCCACATTCGTCGGTTCCAGTTGATTCATCAGCTCCTCCTCCGGGCTGTTTTGGGCATAAAAAAACCCGCCGAAGCGGGTAATAAAATTGTTGAATTTTCAGAATCCAGGAGATCCACCAACAACCATTCTTATATTATCTATATATCCCTTTATTCCCTCTTTTGGCACGTTCCCCTCATTAGAGTAGGTTCCTGCTCCAAATCCTAGTCCCGCATTATTTGCAGTTCTTTGGACGGGGAGATTGCTGGTTACTTCATAAAGCAATACTCCATTAGTTCTCACTCGGAATTTATCGCTTCTTCTTGATATTAAAACCTCAACCCATTCATTCATATTCATACTACCTATAGGTACAAAATATGATATATCTGGCGCACCAGAAGTTTGAGAGCTCCTCAATGCGAATAACAGTTGTCCAGTGGATAAATAAGACAATGATATGTTTGGCCAAGAATAATTCAAACCTCCTCCATGGGATATGATGTACCCAGTGGAGCCGCCATCTTGGAAACCCTGTACAAAAACATCGCAGGATATTGAGAAATCCTTGTCATAAGGATTTATAAGTGCATTAGGATCAGTGCAAGGAACTCTTATAGCTCCAGATCCTCCGGAGAAGAAAGCACTCGCATCTCCTGTGGTCTTCTCATCTGTAGAAATAGCAACATCACCAACAGCTACAGGAACGTTTATCCCTGTGGAATCAGAGAAGCCGGTGCTGGTATCAAGATGCATTCTTAGCACCTCAGTGCCAGCCATTTGCTGTTTGAGCAAAATACCTTGATGACCGATGATCCCGCTCATGACCGCCCCTTGCTCAGAGTCGCCTGCCATGTCACTCCGTTGTCGAATGTGGTGATCGCTAGCAAATCTACAGCGCCGCTTGCCGTGGATATTGCGGGGGCGGCACCCTCCCATCGGAACGATGATGGCCAAGCGAGTGTGCGGGCCGTTGAGTCCTGTGTGAAGCGCAGCATCAGGCTTGCGCCGTGGCCGCTGCCGGGCAGCCCGCTGAACGACAAGCTGGTCACGTTTGCGTTTAGCGCGAGTGTGAAATAGTCCCCAAGCGAGCAGTCAACGACGACGGTCCCGGAAGAAATCGACAGTGCCGTGACTGTGCTTCGATCCGAGCCTCCACCGCCGCCCGAGATCTCTTCCCACGCAGCTCCGTCCCATTGCTGGAGGCTCCCCGACATGTGGACCACCACGCCCGCGACTGGCGCATATGCGTACCAAGTGCCACCCCGGAAGATCGCGAGATCGCCCGCGCCGAAGGTTGACCACATCGCCCCCGTGGCGCCGGCCGGGATGATGTAGATCGCGCCATCGACGCCAACGGGCTGCGCGGCTGTGGTCTTGCTGATGACACGGCCCGCGAGGATCTCGGAGCGTAGCGCGTTGTCGTTTGCCGGCAGCGAGGCCTGGTTTGTCCCGGGCTCCCAGACCGCGAATGGAAGTATTGGTGTGCTCATATCAAGTCGTAGTAAGCAGTCCAGTCAAATCCCCCCGCGACAAAGCGCGTGGGCGTGATGAGCGATGCAGTGGGCGGCTGCACCTGATTTGGGTTGTCCAGCGGTATCGAGAAACTGCCGATCACGGAATCCGTGAGCGTGTTGACGGCGAAGCTCACGCGGCCGCCAACACCCAGCACATCGCCCGTAATTGCCAGCCGTCCAGGCGTCGATGTCACTTCCAGCTCAAATGCCTCTTTCGCACCAGTGCCAGCGTCGTGCTTGTAGAGACGCACCGGCAGGTCGTGAAGGCAGATCACCCAGAGTTTTCCGCCGTGGACCACAAGATCAGCCGGGTAGCCGGCAGTGGGGAACGTGGCCACAAGCGCTCCAGTGGACCCGTCGAGCTTGTATATGCAGTTGTCTGCACGGCTCGCGCCGTACAGATATGACCCATCAGTGACCAGGCTGTTGATGCGTATCCCGGACACAGTGGCCTGCACCGCAAGCGTAGAGGGATTGAGCTTTTTGACAGCCGGCTCATAAGGCACCGACACCCACAGGCTACCGCCGCAGAGAGCCAGGCCCTGGGCATCTCCAGTGAACCCGACTTGAGCCTGGGCTGTCTCGTTGAGATCAGCATCCCATTTGCGCACAAGGCCATCGCTTCCGCCGTATAGGCTCGCGCCGTCATTGATAACCGTGAACAGGAACGGGCCCGCATACGCTGCCCTGATCACTTCCAGAGTGTCTGCACGCAGCTTGAACAACTGCCAGGATGCGCCAGAGTTTTGGGCGGCGAACAGATCTCCGCCCATGAGCTGCCCATAGGCTCCTGCACGCGCAGATCCGTACATCGCAATGCCGCGCTGGAACGTTCCATCGCCCACGGGCGTCTCACCACCAGGATCCTCCTCAGGCGGTCCATCGCCCTCACCGCTCGTACCATCTGTGCTGACCCAGCGCCACGGGCCTGCGCCTGTGATCGCATTAAGGGCAGCCACATGCACCCGGATTGGCCATGTCATTCCGCCGAGTTGTAGGGTATGCGTCTGAGCCGTCACATCGGCTGTCATTGACAGCCCACCAGCATCGGTCGCGTACACCCTAAATCCCCTGAAATACTGGCTCGCCACAGGCAGTATGTCTGTCCCGAGTCGATGACGCGGCGCCCAACTGGCAACGATGCTGCCGCCCACCGGGCCACCAGTCGCGGCGATGCGCAGCGATGCAACAGGCCACTCACGTTGCGCACGGCCTGCATACGTCATGGATTGAGGTGTAGCTGTCTCCACGGCTCCGCCAAAACTTGGAGCTCTATGCGTCAAGACGCGGCTCAGCCATGCCGATTGCGCAGATATGCGGCTCACGTCATCAAGCAGCACCAGCATCGCGCCAGCCGCGTGCGCCCCTGGCACGGTATTGAGCTGCCCCCGATGCAATGTGCTCAGTCGGTAGCGCAAGCCACTGACATGCTCTGCATCGCGGTACTGTGCGACCTCCCAAGACCCGTCTGCCAGTTGCAGCGCCACGGCGCCTGCACGCTGCAGGAACTGGGCCGCAGTCACGCTGTCCAGGCTGTCGCCGTCGCGGATCAGGTCCACGTCGATCACGTTTGTGCTGTCTGTGTACCAGGGGGACGCACTGGGCAGTTCGGCGCGCAGCCGGCCCATCGTTGCAGGGAAGCTGATGCCCAGAGCATCGACATAGGATGCTCCGCCATCCAGGCTGCGTTGCACCTGGGCGCCGCGCCATGCAGAGCGGTCGCCAGTGACTGCGGCGTAGTAGTAGAGGGCGTCATCGTCATCTCGCAGCAGTGGCACGTCCAGCACGGCCAGCACGGTGTCGCCTACAACGCTTGAAGGGGGCTTTGTGGGCTCCGGCAGCGGCACGTATCCAACAGTTGATGCATAAGCGCTGCGGCGGTCCACATGCCCAGTAATCTGCATCACCCCAGCCGACATTTCGATCCCGTCGATGCGCACGCGCCGCGCCGTGTCGCGCGGCTTGAGCACAACGCAATCGCCTGGCACAAGGCGCAGCCAAGAATCCGGCAGCGAGAATTTGACCTCGCCCTCTGCCTCGGACCAGGACACTTTGTGCAGCATGGCCGCTTTCTGTGCGGCAAGCTCCGAGGTCATCACCACAGCAACCTGCATCGCCGATTCTCCAGTGACGCGCACATCAGGAGAGACCCGCTCACTCGTTGCTTGCGCTGTCTGGTAATTGACGGCAGCACTTTGAAACGTCAGGTGCAGCTTCCTCGGATACTCAATTTGCGCTTGCCGCTCACTATCGTCAGGCTCTTCAACCATGTCAGCCATGGTTATTTCAGCGACAGATGCTTTACCTCGCTTGTGATACCAGATCTTTCCGCCATATTCTGGGCAGTCGAAGAAATACGGCGCCCGCAGGCTATTGATAGCGTCTGCTCCACTATAGCCAGCACTGGCCATAACAAATCCGTCCACCATATCAACAAGCTCGGACGTGTCGTAATTCTCCGGCCCAACGTTGCAGCGCTCACTGATGGAAGTCACTATCTCATGCAATGGCACTGGAGAAATTTTCACCGTTGTCCCGCCAGCCTCGACAGCCTCTTCAGTCAGCACATTTGCGCCCCATGACCATTCCGGCGGGCACTGAGGGATATCCATGTGCATCGTGAATAATTTCTCGTCTTCATCAAGAAATAACCCATAAAGCGGGTCGCCTGACAGAACTACATCAGCAGAATTTGCAGGTGTATATATCTTTGTTGAATCAATTGCCTGCCATGTTAAATGGAATTGCCCTCCAGAAGGAGGAGTACACCTCATTCCAACAACGCAAATATCGGATCTGTTTTGATGTCGAAATTGAATGCAATGGTACAGCCTATTATCTGCAGAAGCATCTCCTGAAAAATTGTAGACCTCTAGGCCGTTTATCTCTATATAGAAAGTCGCATTAACAGCCGGCTGCCCAAATGTTGGCTCAACATACCACCCGATAAAGTACGTGTTATTTACAGAGGTATCCATAGAACTACCGGGTAGTCTTGCCGAAGCAAGATCGCCTCCCCCAGTAGTGCCCTGAACAACATATCTGCCTTCGGATGGGATCGGGTCCCCGGGATTTCCCAATCGGTTTGCCTCAGCACGACCAACAACGAACTCGTATTGAGGAATAGACCCGCGACGGTCTGTCACATCGTCGTCAATGAAAACAATGTATGAGCTTCCGCGATACGCGGGCACTTCGCCTGCGCCGTGAATAGCTTCGAGGTCTGGGTCGGGCAGTTGCTGCTCATCACCCTTGTAAATTCGGCAGCCGGCCAGGAATTTATCGTTGTCGTCCTGGAACTCGGGGTCACGGGCGTCATAGACGATCTTGCCGTCTTTCTTGGCCATGATGATCCCAGCGATGGGCTCGGCAATGCGGATCGCATATGTGCGCAGCAGGGCCTCGGTCTCAACAGATGGGCCGCCCTTGCCTTGTCGCTCTTTGCGCGTGATCTTGCGCGTGCGGCCAGCGTCGATGACGTTGCCAGTTACCAGCGCGGTGCCGAAGACAACGGCACGAGGAGCGCCCTCTTGGGTTGTTTGCGCCCCCGTTTCCTCGATGCTTGGACCACGTATTGTTTGCGGCACCAACGAGCCCAACAGTGATCCACCGAGCCAGCCCCACTGGGCGCCAGCTGGGCCGCCGATGGCAAAGCCCAGGGCGGCGCCGCCAACAGAAAGAGCGAGTCGAGCCATTACAGAGGTCTCCGGTACACAGCAACGATCCTCGCGCGCCAGTCCTCGCTCAGCCGGTGCTCTACGACACGGCCATGCATGGAGTCGGCGTGGATCATGGTCAATTCGTCCGCATACGGAGCCTTGGCGATCAAGGCGACGTGGTGCGGGTCTTTGTCAAAGCGCATGACGACGACATCGCCAGGCAGTGGTCCGTCATCAACGGGGTCTCCCAGGGCCGCGCGCAGCCCTTCCATGAGACCGTTCTTGAAAGGCTCACGGCCATATGCACGCACGTCGGGCACATCGATGCCGCAGTCGCGGTATGCGAGCACGCCCAGGCCGGCGCAATCCAGGCCTGCTGCCGTGCGGCCGCGATGTCGGAATGGCACGCCCAGGTACTTGCGCGCTGCGTCGATCAGATCGCTCATACGCTGGCCCCTGGGGCGTTGATCTGGCCCGTGTCGCCGACGGGGATGTACGGCTCTCCACGGTAGTGCAGCACCCAGTTGGCGCCGAACCAGTGCTTGCAGCCGTTCGGGCCATCCTTCCACTTCGTGCAGTCGGGGCGGACACGAAATTCATCGCCCGCTTGGACAGGGAACATGGCCCCGAAGGTGAGCGACAGCACCCCGGCCTTGTGCTCCTCGACCTCGTAGACGCGGCCCGCGTTTGCCCCCGTGACCCATCGCAACATGCCGGGCTTGAAATAGCCATCCGGCTCAGACAGCGCAGTGCTGAAGCTGACTGTGTTTTCCTCCCCTGGTGCAACGACGTGTGATCCCACAAAGAGACCATCAACCTCACGCCCGCAGTAGAAGAGCTGAGTCACTGTGGCGCCAGGGGTGCCTAGCGGCTGGCTGCCGAAGATCGCACGGCAGCGCAGCGAGTCTTTCTCAACCACGGTCTGCTTGAGACGCTTTGTCAGCCCCAGCATCTCGAAGGTGAACGACATGCCTTGCGACACGCGCACTTGGCCCAGCTCGCCGCGCGCCAGCTCGACAAACTGCGTCGTGTCCTCGAAGTTCACAAGGTAGCTGGTCCAGCGGGCGTAGTCGTAGGCGCCTGCCACCAGGTCGCGCTCCGATACTGGCACGTCGAACTCCGGCACAAGGCTTGTGCCCTCTGCGTTGTCCACTGCCATGTCCGAGCTGCTCACGCGCGCGCTGGAGTCAACACCCACGGCCGCGCGGTACAGCAGCGCACCCGTGCCGGCGTCAAACAACACGTCACGGTCCAGCGTGGTCACGCCCACCGGGTCAAACCCAGGCGCCACGGGCTCAATGCGCACCAGCAGGCACACCGTGGTGGCGTCGCCGTCCAGGTGCTCCTGCAATGCGATGGGGATGATTCTCATGGTCAGAATTCCTCTACCAGCTCAACCGTGGTCTGAGCCGAGACATTCGAGTCGCGCGTGAAGGGGAAATAGTCGGAGGCGAAGCGCACGCGGACGTTGAAATCAAAGTCCGCAGTGATTTCCACGCCGTCCTCCCACGGAGCGTCTGGCGTCACCAGGCCGGTCAGCCGGTCCACAGTGCTGGCCACCAGCACGCCGCCCTGATAGACGCGCACGGAGCGCTCCACGGGCAGCGTGATGGGCCGCACGTAGCTGGCCGGACCGAATGCGTAGGTCTTGACCAGTTGCACCGGCGTGGTTGTGCCGTCGCCCTGGCCGATGACCTCGCCGCGCGCGCGGTAGTCGTTCCAGTCCCGCATGGCGAACGTGTGCATCTGCCCCTTGGCCGCGATGAACGCGGCAAGGATGTCGTTCTGGTCCTGCGGGCGCAGCGTGGTGTAGTCCGCCGTGTACTTGTGGTGCGGCATGGACCACTCCTGGCGCCGGCGGTTGCGGCCGCTGGCCATCTGCACAACCAGCGTCCGCCACTCCGGCCCGCCCGCGAACCCGATGTTCGTCTTGGCGTTGATCTGCACGTCGATGAAGCTCATGAAAACCTCTGCACGCGCCGCAGCTCTTGGGAGGCCCTGAAGGCCAACTGATCTTTGGTGCGACGATCCACTTGCCCTGCAACTGGAATGTTGATGTTGATCGGCGCGGCTGCCCTGCGCGAGTTGCCCGCGCCATCACCGCCAGCCGTATCGCGCATGGCGCGCACGCCCAGCACGCCGGCCGAGTTCCGGGTCAGCGGCATGATTGCCTCCGGCCCGGCCTCGGCGAACACACCAGCGCCCTTCGCGAAGGCGAAGACCTTCGGGGTGCTGTGCACCTGGTTGCTGTACATGCTCAGGCTGGGGCTGTCGTAGACGCCACCCTTTGCGTTGGCCACAAAGTTGCCTGTGAGGTTCAGCAGGTTGTCGAGCGGGTTCCCCGGCAACACGTTGGCCACGGCCGCCGTGCCGGAGGTGCCGAACAGGCCACCCACCAGACCGCCCAGCCAGTTCGAGCCACCAGCACCACCAATCGCCGCGGCTAGCTGCTGCTTGATGATGATCCGGGTGATGTCGGCAATGATGCTGTTCGCCAGTTGGCTGAAGCTGAGCTTCCCCGTCGTGACGAAGCTCACCAGCGCGTCCTCCATCCCGGAGATTCCGTTCGTGAAGGCCTTCTCCGTGAGCGCGGCCGTGTTGTTGGCATCGTTCAGGTAGTTGGTCAGCGCCTCCGACGCGCCCACCGTCCAGTCCTGCTGCATCTGCAGCCGCCGGCGCCAGTAGTCGGCATCCAGGCCCAGAGCCTTCTGGTTCGCATCGTTGATGATCTCCAGGCGGCGCTGGTACTGCTCCTCCAGGTCCGAGTTCCACTTCTTTTCCAGCTCCAGCCGCTCGCGGTTGTTCCGCAGGTCGTTGCGCTGGCTCTCGTAGCGGTCGTTGATCTGGTTCGCGGCCGCGTTCTGGTCACGCCACTGGTTGCCCAGGCCCATGCCCTGCAGCTCTCGCTGGTAGCGGTCGGCGCTGGTCTTCAGGTAGCCGGCCATGGACTGCTCCAAGGCCTTGTACGAGGCCTCCAACTGGCGGTTGGCCTCTTCCTGCTGCAACGTCGAGATCTTGATGTCGGTGTCCGCCTTGGCGCGGATCTCGGCCATCTTCGCCGTGTTCTGGGCGATCTTCTTCTCGTTGTTGATCTTGTCGGCGCCGGTCGCGGCCTGCTGGGCATACCGCTTGTTCTCGTCCTCCAACTCGCGGATCTGCAGCGCGGCGTTGTCCTCCACGAACTTGCGCTTCTGGGCGTAGTACTCGCGCTCGCTCACCAGGCCGGCGGCCCGCTGCGCGTCAAGCAGGCGCTCGGCATTGCCCGAGGCCGTGGTCAGCATGCGGTACTGGATCTGGATGTCGGCTAGGTCGGAGGAGAGGTCCGCCTTGGCGATGCGCCCGGCTCCCGCCTTGCCAGCCCTAGCCAGCTTTGCAGCCTCCTTGCCTTCAGCCGTGGACTCGTAACGCCGCTTGTTCATCTCATTGACGGCGGCCGCATACTCCTTGGCGGTGATGATCCCAGCCTTCAGGGCATCTTGGCGAGTCTTGAGTTCTTCGAGCCAATCCTTCGAGAAACCGCCTTTCTTCATCTCCAGTGCGTTCAAGCGGTCTTGAACACCAAGGCCATTGATCTGCTCCTGCAGGCCCTTGCGCTTTTCCAAGGATGAGTTCAGGTTTTCATACTGGCGCTGAAGTTCGATCAATACGATTTGGTCGGGTCCACTGAGAGATGCGCCTTGCGCCCGCATTTCCTGAATGCGCGAATTCAGGCGCCCCAGTTCTTGGGCTGCCGGATCTTCATCGCGCGCAGCAGCCACGTTGCCTATGGCCAGCAGCCCGGCGCGCTGTGACAGTTTCCTAATCTGCTCATCAAGACGACTTACGATGTCTTGGTGACCGGAAACGATGGCGTTTTTTGCCTGGGCCGATGCACTCTCCGCGCTGCTGCCCCAGGCCGCCCAGGCAGTCACCCCCAAGCCCAAGGCGGTGGTGATCAGCCCGATAGGGCCGCCAACCAGCGTCAACGCCCTGGATGCAACGGTCGCAGCTGTGCTTGTCGCAGTGACTGCAGCCGTGAGCGCTGTCTGCGCGGCAGTCTGGGCAACGGTAGCCGTCGTGAGTTGAGCCGATGTCCGCGTTAGGTTCAGCTCCGCAACCGAGGCGGCCATAAGCGCCTGGGTACGGGCAGCTGTACTGGTGGCAGCAGATGCCTCTGTCAGCGCGGCCTGGCGCTCTGCGACCAGCTTGGCCTGCAGAGCACTCAGCCCTGCCACACGGGCAGCGCTCACAGCAGCCTCAGCCTCTGCCGCTGCAATGGCTGCAGCGCGCTGTTGGTTCAGCGCTGCGACATATGCAATCGTATCGGTCGCGTTCTTGGTTGCAGCCGCTCCGGCTGTCACCATGAACTGGGAGAGTTTCGTCGCACCAAAGCCAATAGCTGCAGCCGTCAACAGGTTCAAATTGTCGGCCAGCAGCTCTACCGACGTTGTGATGCCGGAGACAGCTCCAGACGACTGCGCCGTCGTGCCGAAGAATTCCATCATGGAGTTCTTGAGCACGGTGAAAGAGCCTCCGATGGTCTGCATCTTGGCGGCCTCGATGCGGACTTCCTCCAATGCCTTGGGCAGCGCAGTGGCCAGCACTTGGGCGGTCAGCTTTCCCTCTTCCGCCATCTTGCGTAGAGCGCCAACCGGCTGGCCAATGCCGTCGGCAAGAGCCTTCATAAGGCGAGTCGCTGCCTCATTGACCGCATTGAACTCTTCGCCTCGCAGCACGCCCGAAGCGAATGCCTGAGAAAGCTGCAGCATGGCCGAGGAAGCCTCGGAGGCGGTGGCATTGCTCGCGCGCAGCGACAGGGCAACCACCTCGGTAATCTCAGAGAGTCGGCGCTGGCTGATGCCGAGTTCCGCAGTACCGTTGGCGATCCGCGCGTAAAGGGTTCCCACTTCCCCCAGGCCCTGCTGAGCGCTCCGAGAGATCCGGCGGACAGACTCCATTGCAGCCGCGTAGTCGCTTGCCCCGTTGGTAGCAAGGCGCAATTGGGCCGTAACCTTTCCATATCCGTCTGCGAGGGTGATCAGCTCTTGCGCGCCGAAGCCAACGCCCACCATAGCCATGGCTGAGGTAAGTGCACGGGCGGCCGTCGCGGTCGTATCCATGGACTTTGCCGCCTTCTGCCCAGCATCCGAGGCACTGACGGCAACCGTCGAATACGCGCGGAACTGGTCACTGGCAGACTTGAATGCAGCGCTCATGTCTACCGCGCTTTTCGCGGCGTCTGCCTGGGCTTTTGCGGCTGCCTGGGCTGCCGGGACAGTGGCGGTCAATGCGGTGCTCAACTGAGCCACGACAGTAGAGGTAGCGCGCACTTGAGCCTGCATGTCAGTCAGACTCTTTTGAGATGCCTGCAGGCTTGCACTGAATCCAGCTATGCCACGTGCTGACTGGCCGGCAACAGTAGTGACCTGGCCCAGGCTGGCCACGGACGCATTGATCCCTGCCAATGCACGCGTGGCATCTTCAGCACTTTTGGCGACACGGCCAAGGCTCTCGGCTGCCCTCGGCGCGCTCCTGCCGATCTCGTCCAGACCTTTTGCAGATCCATCGCCCATCGTCTTGAGGGACTTCCCGGTCTTGACGGCAGCGCCCTCAACGCCAGCCATCGCCTGCTCAACCTTTGGGCCTTGCTGAGCGAGCGCATCAAGGGCTTTCGTCCCGCTCTCGATGCCAGATGCATCGACCTTCACGCCCAGGCTTGCAACTTCATTCGCCATGGCTTCCCCAATGCAAAAGCCCGCAAGGCGCGAACCGTGCGGGCATAAAAAAAGCCACCCTGAGGTGGCATGTTTTATAAATCAAATTAGGCGCAGATATCTTTCCATCGAATATCGAAAACCCGCTGCTTTACCCAGTCAGCATATGAATCTATTGTCAATTTTCCTTGCTGACGAAGCTCATAAGACTCTTTCATCGCCTGAGTCTCAAGCTCAATATCTCTTATCAGTTCCTGATGCTGAGATTCTCCGACGCCTACCTTGCCAGCACCTTCAACATAAACGCTCGCGGCATCTTTTGCTAAAAAACGCTTGAAACCAACGTATGCGCCATACGCATTTTTTGCGTTAACCTCTCCGCACAACCATCCGGATTCTCGCAATTTCTCGTTGCGGAATTGCGTGGATGCAGGATCGCGCATTCCATGCGATACAAAGCCTCTCTTTTCAGATATCGCTTTCGATCCACCGCATGAAGCCAATACAGCCGCAGCAAAAGCCGCGGAGATCATAAGCAGTCGCATACCATCTCCAGTGATGACCTGCGGTGCATCGTAGCAAATGGCGCCCTCACTCCCCATGGATCTCCTCCAGCGCGACCCGGGCCATGGTCTTGATGGCTAGGACCATGTCGTCGTAGGCCTCCTTGTCCAGGCCCATGCGGTCGAGTTCGTGGAAGACGGGGATCAGGTCGATGGCTACCGGTCCACCTGGCCCCATGCGCCACTGATCGCCCACCTCGACCCAGAGGTCATAGGCCGCCAGGTTCTCGGGCCAGACCTCAACTGCAGCCTCGTCGTCCGCGTAGTCCTCTGGCCGCAGGCCGATGGCAGCCAGTTCCTGTGCCGATGGCGCGCGCTTGTAGATCGCGCGCGCCACGGCCATCAGTTTCCCAGGCGGTCGCCTCGGATGCGGGCATCGTAGGCCTGCCAGAGCTTCTGGTGCACACCAGGGAAGCGCGAGCACAGCAGGGCGATGTTGGCGTCGGTGAATTCGTCGTCCAGATCCCAGCCGGTGGCCACCTCGCGGATGATCTCGGTCGTCTGCACCAGGCCCTTGTCGATGGACTGCTGCAGATCCTCGTCGCTGACCTCGAAGCGCTTGGCCTTGGTCTTGCGCTTCGGCGCGGCGGCGGCCGGCTCATCGCTCTTGGCCTCCAGGACCTCGCGCGCTTCCTCGACTTCGAGCATCGCGTTCGCGTCATCGGTGATGCGCTTGATGGCCAGCGGGTGCCAGTCGCGCAGCGTGCGGCCCACGCACTTGAAGATGACCTCGGCATCCGAGCCGTCCAGATCCTTCAGCGCAATGGGAAGGTGGAATTCGGGGGGCGCGCCGACGAGAGACTTGATTTTTGCCATGACAGATTCCTTAGCGAGGGGAGACGAAAAAGCCCGCTGCCCTGCCCTCGCTAAAAGGCAGTGGACAGGCGGGCGGAAATGCGCAGCCGGCTATGGCCGGTCGGTGCGGTGGATCAGGGCAGCTTGGCGTAGCGCGTGATCTCGCCCTGCAGGGCCAGGGACACGTTGTTGACCATCTCCTGGTCCTTGACGGTCACGGGCGCTTTGTTGAAGAACAGCTGGCCCGGGTAGAACAGCGTGGAGCCATCCTTGAGCACCAGGCGGATCACCTGGAGCACGCCGCTGTCGTTGGCCGCGACCAGCGCGTCATACGCGGCCGTGCCGGGCTGATACGAGATGGTGAAGTTCAGACGCTCGGGGTTGGTGCCCGTGAAGTAGTCGTAGTCCTTCTCGTAGTCGATGTAGCTGGTGGTGCCGTTCTTGGGGTCGCCGCCGGTCAGCTCGAAGGTGGGGATCTTGGGGAGCTGTGTCCAGGCCGTGATCGCGCGCGCAGTGCCGGCGCCGCCGTCCGGAAAGCGGTCCAGGTTCGTGCTGTTCAGGCCCTCGATGGCGAACTCGTCGGTGGTGGGGCTGGCAACGCGGCGCACGCTGTTGTCGGTGCGGGGCCAGCCGTTGTTCAGCAGGATGATGTCTCCAGCCACCAGCGTATGGCCGGTAGCAGTCGCCACGGCCGGATTGGCGTTGGAGATGTCCGAGATGGTGATCGCAGCTGCGAGCGTGGTTGCCAGGGCGACCTGCGCGCCATTGGGCAGTGGTACGGATGCCATAGAGGGCCTTTCAAAGAAAAAGCCCGCGAGGTGCGGGCGGTGTCTGCCCTCATCGGGCGTGAAAAAGCCACCCGGAGGTGGCTCAACTCTTCATGCGTAGCAGCGCCAGGGGATGCGGACCGGAACCGACCAGTAGCCGGTGTCCTCGTAGCCTTCCTGGACGTGCGGGTAGTCGCGGACCGTGATCACCAGGTCTCCGTAGGCCATTTCGGTGCCGTCCACGAAGTGCGCGGCGATGCCGGCGGCGATCTGGTCGTAGACCGCCACGGCCTGGCCCAGCGGGTGCACCAGAGTGACCATCAGCGAGCCCGTGCGCCGGTGCGGCTCCCCGTCACCCAGGAACAAGCGCACGGGGTCAGCGCTGACGCGGCCGACACGCAGGTATGGCTGCGGCAGTCCTCCAGAGCTGGGCACCTGGAACGTCTGCCCGGGCCAGGCCCTGGGGTACGCCAGCGGCAGCGTGTCGATGCGCGACTTCAGGGCCAGCCAGATGGATGTCTCAATACCTGCGCTCATTGACGGCCCTCCACGGCACCCTGGATCTCTTTGGCGGCCTGGGCCACGATCTGCGGCCACTTCTCGATGGCGCCTTCCACGAAATAGCTGCCCTGCTGGTTGAACACGCGGCCCAGCTTGTCGGCGCCGACGAACCCATAGTTCTGCCGGCGGGCATAGACCGCCTGGTAACCCAGCCAGATGGGCTGACCGAGCTTCAGGGTCGCCACTACCGCGCCGACATCGTTTCCCGGGAATGGTCCTGGCGCTGTCGTCGGCATGGCCTGAGTCGATGCTTGGAGCGAGCGCGCGAGTTCGCCGTCCTGGAACGGGACGCGGCCTCCCTGCTCATCCGTGGTCCTCATCTCGTCGGCCAGGAGCTCCACACTGCGCCGGTAGACGGCTGTGGTGCGGGCTTCGGTCTTCTTCGCCCAATCGGTCAGCTGATCTGCGAAAGCACCCATTACTCAAGCCCTACTGTGTGATCCAGGCGGAACGTCGTGTCGCATCCGCATCTGATGTTGTGCTTCGCCCCACCCTTCGGGTCATGGCTGTGCAGCAGCTGCGCGCCATCGGGGAAAACGAAGGGAGTAAACAGGCCGCGCACAGACTTCCCCGACTTCGCCAGATGGTCGGGCCGGTGGTAGAGCGAAGCGCCGCGCCTGTGCTGCCAGGTTTTGATCACGTTCGCGGGATCGACAACGCCTGAATCGACCAGCTGCCTCCACTGCTCCATGCGCCCACCCATCACTGCGTTGGCGGTCTCCGTAGCTGCCACGGTGTCGGCGCGGTCCTTTAGCAAGGCATTCCGATATTGCCGCTCGCTGATCGCGCGCTCCGCATCTGGCACTGCAGTGCCAGCCTTGTGAGCCTTCAGGATGCGCTTCGCTGTCGCCTCATTGACCTTGTACCGAACCGACACCGTGCCGTCCGCATGCTCGATCACCAGGTCTCGGACGCCTTCTGCCGTGCGCATGCCCTGCGTCACAGCCTGCAGGCGCGCGGCGCGCGGACCGTCGAGGCCCAGCACACCGCCTTCACGAGCCGTGCCGCCCGTGGCCCGGCCAACCAGGTCCACAGCGATGTTGCGCGGTCCCTGACCTTGCGCGTATCCGGCCTCGATGACCTTGCGCGCAACTTGCACCTGCTCATTGCTGAAGCCCACGACGCGGTTGGCCACGTTCTCGCGGATCCACTCCTGAGCGCTCGGGTCGGTCATGCGAAACCGCACGCCGATGCCGCCAATGCCCTGGGCCTGGATCTGCGCGATCGTGGATGCCGCAGCTTTCGCGTAGACCTCGCTCACCTTGGCGCTGTAGACAGCCCAGGCTGCGGGGTCGATGTGCAGCGCCGCGATGGCCGCTGGCGTGTCCATGCGCTCCAGAGCGTCCAGCAGTGTCGGCCAGTCCACCTGCGATTGCAGGTCGGTGACGCTGGCCATGAAGGCGCGCCAGACCTCGGGCGACAGCTCGGCGATCAGCTGCGCGAACAGGCGCGCCTGGGACATCGTGGGGCGCGTGGCCATGGTCAACCTCGAATCGTAAACTTCACCGCCGAAGTGGTGCCCGCAGCCGGGATGCGCTCGAAGGCAATGATGTGGACCGGCACGCTGTCCACCGTAAGCGTGTCGCCGGCCTGGTACTGCATCTGGGGTACCTCGCAGATGGCCTGGCGGTCGGACGCCAGGATCACCGTGCCGCCCATCTCCGTACCCACCAGGCGCTGGCTCACCCCGCGCACCGCGCCGCGCAACGTCTCTGCCTGCGTGACGGGCTCCACGGGGTCCCAGGGATTCGGCCCGGGCGTGCCAGGCGTCTTGCGGGTCAGCACGATCTCGCCCTGGCCCAGGCCGCCTTGGCTGGTCGGTGCCAGCAGGCCGCGCGTCATGGCGGCCATTTCGGTGTAGAAGTCGGCCATTTATTCAGTCCTTGCGAATTCGCCGTGGTACTTCTTCGCGGCTTCACAGTAGGCGGCGTGAGCAGCCTCTGCCGTATCGAAGATACCCAAATAGAGGAGCTTTCCAAGAACGCTGATTCGGGCCTGAAACCTGAGGCTCCCGGCCACTGCTGCCACGCCCTTTAACCCGAAAGTCGTTCCCTTGGTCTTTGCTTTGTTTCTTGCGTTCTGCAGCTTTGTCGCCTGCCTTAGATTGCTCCATCGGTTATCAAGCCTGTCACCACTTTTGTGGTCGATATCAACATCCGGCCATTTGCCGGTTTCCATCGCCCAGATAACTCGATGAGCCAAAACTGCAGAGTTCAGAACATGGCCATTTCTGTATCCGCTGTTATTAATCGAAGTTAGCGCCTCTTTCCCGGCATGCCGGGTGTTCCAGCGCTGCTGCTGGCTCTTGCATCGGGAAAAATCAAGTCCCCGCTCCTTCCAGAACAGCTTGCCGGTGTCGGGCTCGTAGCGGAGCAGCTCTCGCAGTTGCTCGGGCGTCGGTAAAATGCGCGCAGCCATGCTTTCATTTCCTCTAAAAATGATGGTTTGGTTAGAGCCGCCTTGGTGTTAGCGCACCTTGGCGGCTCGACTATTTTAGGGGCCAACGCTGGATAAATAAACAGCTAAATGACGCGGAAAAGCGCATCTGCGCGCCTAGCTTTCGAGCAGAGCCAAGGAGCGATCATTCCGTTGATCAAGGCGTCAGCAACCGCCCCCGGAGCCGATGCCGAACCACCAGCATCAGCAGCCGAGAAAAACTCGCGCTCAATGGAATCGACCTTCTCGCGCTTGGTGACGCGGTTTGGATCGTTGCTGCCAGTCGCCCATCCGGGGTTATTTGCTTCTAGCCATGCTGCCCTATAAGAAGCATTTACCCAGGCCAACGGGATCAGCGTGTCGGGCACCTCTTGGCCTTTTATGCGATGTCCAGCACGCGGCCATTCAAGCTCTTGATTCCATCCATTCGTCTTCCTGCTGCACTGAAGTGCATGGCTGTAAACGCTATCCACATAGGCGCTGCCGATCTCACGCAGAGTCGCGGGCACGGCGCCCACTGGCAAGGTCAGGCCCTGGGCCGTCAGCCAGGCCTGCAGGCCTTCATCGGTTCCGTATGCCGCCATGGTCAGGCCGCCTTCTTCGCGCGCTTGGCCTTCGGTTCGGACACGCCTTGCTCTGCCGCTTGGCCTTCAGGCTCTGCGTCGGTATCCTCCACGCTCACGGCCATGCTGGCCTCCAGCAGGTCCAGGTACTCGCCAGAGAACTCGCCCTTGACGCTGTCAAAGGCCGGCAGGCGTACCAGTCCATCGACACCCTGCAGGTCAAAGGGGCTGTTGGTCAGGTTCGTGATCTTTTTCATGGTCGCTCCAGGCATAGAAAAGCCCACTGCTGGGCAATGGGCTGGGTATGCCGGGTCAAGGGCCGTAGCCCTCAACCCAGGCCCGTCAGGGGGTGGGCGGTTCGCTGATCTGGTCGATGTAGCGCATGGCCACCGTGGTCAGCAGCTCGACGCCACCGGTGCGGAAGATGCCTGGCACCGCGTAGTTCAGCGGGCCGTCCTGGTACACCGGCAGGAAGCGGTGCGGCATGGGCAGGTGCAGCTTCACGTACTCGCCGTCGTTCTTGTAGGCCACCATGCGGCCCGTGGTGCCGTTGGCGGCGCCCGTGCCCAGCTCGCGCACCGTGCGGATGGTCAGGGGGCGACCGGTCTGCATGGTGTAGAGGTTCGTGCGCATCACGAACGACAGGATGGTCTCCATCGTCGTGGCGCTGTAAGGCGTCGCGGCGATGTAGTTGAAGGCCTCCACGGGCAGCAGGATGGTGTCGGCCAGCTCGGTCTCGAACGTGGCCAGCGAGATGCCCTGCAGCGCGATGTTGATGTCGCGCACGATCTGGGCCGGGGTCTTCTGGCCCACGCCGGCCGCATTCACCCACAGCGTGGAGCCGCCAGTGCCGTCAGCAGGCGCATTCGCCACGACCACGCCGTTGTAGTTGATCAGGCCGCCCATGCCCTTTTCGGGGGATCCCTTGAGGGTCAGGTCGAACATGAACTTCATGTACGCCAGGCGAGCGGCGCGCGCGCGGCGATCCGACAGGCTTGCACCAGGGAAAGCCATGGTCGTGTTGACCTCTTCCAGATTCCACTGGTAGCCGATGGCCGCCAGCTGGAAGGTTTTAGTCTGCATGTCCTGGTTGACATCGGCCAGGGGGATGTCCTTGGCGTAACCGGACTGCCAGTTGGCGCGGCCGGTGCTGTCGGACGTGTAGGTCAGGATGCCCGGGGACCACTCGGGCGCCGAGCTGTCCACGAAGATCAGGCGGCCGAAGTCCCAATCAGGATGGCGCGCCTCGTACACGCGCTGGTTGACCTGGTAGGCCTGGCCGGTGACGAACGCGAGTGCTTGTTGGTCAGTGAATTGGTGCATTTTTTAGGCTCCCGAAACAGAAAGCGAGGGGACGGGGCGGCGGTAGCGCACGACGCCGACCGCGCCGCTGACGCCGTCCTCTTCGAATTGCGCGCCGGGGATGGTCACCACGGTGGCGGACTGGGCAGCGCCGGTCCAGTTGTTGGCGGCCGTGTTCCAGCGGGCCGCCTGGCCCTTGGTCACGTTGGCGCCCAGCAGCACGCCAATGACGCCGGATTCGCAGATGCCGACGTTGTCGTACTGCGCGTAGCCGTCACCGGGGCGCGGCAGGACCTGCGAGGCCTCGGTGATGCCCAGCACGTTCTCGCCGGTGGTGGCCGTGATCTGGACGCAGGTGTGTGCGCCAGTGCCGGGCTTGACCGGGACGCCGAAGCCCAGCGTGCCAGAGCCTTCCTTGGTGCGGGTGAAGGTGTTCCACTCTTCCATGTTGACGCGGCGGCCAACGGCGAAGGCGACGAGGTTTTTCTTGAACTGAATAGGCATGGTGTGTGCCCTCCTTTACTGCTTGGTGCGCCAGGCGTTGAGGTCCGCGTTGGCCGTGGCCAGGGCCTTGTCGGCCTGGGTCTGGGCGTCGCCCACGTTGACCACGCCCTGGCGCAGCGCGGTGGCCACGGGGTTCATGGTGGCGGCATCATTGGCCAGGGCCTTGAACATGCCGGTGATCTCGGCATCGCTGGCGTCCTTGACGATGGAGTCGCCCAGCTTGGCCAGCACGGCAGCCTTGCGCAGCTCGGCGTCGGACTTGCCCTTGGGGTCGATGCTGGCGTCCATGGTCTTGACCAGGCCCACCAGCTCGGTGCGGTCGGCCACCAGCTTGTCCACGTCGATGACAGCGGCGTCCTTGGCCTTCTTGACTTCGGCCTTGAGCTTGCCGATTTCCTCGTCCTTCTCTTCGTCGGACTTCTTCTTGGCGGTCTCGGCATCGGCCAGCTTGCGCGCCATGTCGGTCTTGTACTGCTCGATCAGAGCAACATCGGTGTCGGCAACTTGGACGGCCTTGTCGCCCAGCACCACCGTCTTCATGTCAGGCATAAGCCCTCCTTTGGATTTGGGCGAAATGCCCGGTTGAAAATCTTGGACAGGGCTCGCGCCCCAGGAATCGCCGATGCGCGCCATCTCGCCGGCGCGGCCCTTGGGCACCAGGGCGAGGTGGTTGTAGCGAATGCCGCGCTGCTCGAAGTCGGCCTCCAGGCCATCGCGGGCCGGCACGATCGCGGCGCTGTAGCCCATCGAGATTTCCTGATGGGTCGTGCGCGCGGCCTTTGTCGCCCCGGCGTCCTTGATCATGGGATTGACCACGATCCATTCCGGCTCGGTCGCGTAGGCGTCGCCCACCTCCCCCACGGCCAGCTGCTGCCAGTTCGCTGCGGTGACCTCCTCGGCCGGGTGGTCAACCGTCACGGGCAGGCGTGTGATGCTGGCCAGCGAGTCCTTGGCGAACACCTCGTCGGCATGCCGATAGACCCGCACCACGTCGCCAGGCTTGAAGCCGGCATCCCGCGCCACGTCGCCCAGCTCGCTCGCGTAGTACAGCTGCACGCCGGTGCGCGCCACACGGGCCGTGGCTACCAGGTAGCCCTCGCGGGTTTCCTTCAGCTCGCCCACGGCCACGCGGTCAGCGAATTTCACGTTCATGGTTGCTCCTCTCCAGTGCTCGGCAGCGGCTCCTCTTGGCCGCTCTCGGCCGGCAGTCCCTGCTCTCCCAAGCTGCCGTATTTCTCGATGGCCTGCTCCAGGCCGGGCAGCATCCCCTGCTCAGTGAACTCGTTCACCAGGGAGTCGGACAGGGCATCCATGGGAATCAGCGCGCCCTCGTTATTGCCGGCCAAGGCGCGCGCGGCCGATGCGGTCTTGCTGAAGATGTCGGCCCGCTCCGTCTCGGTCAGCTGCCGCAAGGGGCGCCACTCGAAATAGATCTCCTCGGGACGCGCGCCCAGGGCCTGCCAGATCAGGCACTCGTCCAGCAGCTCCATGGCCGGCTGGATCTCCGTGGCCTGGATGTGCCCGATGCGGTCGAAGTACACGCGCTCGTCGCCATCGCCAGAGCCCGACAGCCCCACAGCTGCTCGGCCGTACAGGCGCGTGACCGGGATGCGCGAGGCGCCCGCCACGGCGTCCATGAACTTGGCCACCACGTCCGGCAGGCCGGCGAAGTTGGCGCTCTTCTGCTCGTAGTCGTCCTCGGCGTCGATGACCAGGGCGCCGTTGATGCCCTTCATGGCCGCCTGCGTGCTTAGCCGGCGCGTGACCTGGGCGTCATTGCCCTCGTCGGCCAGCAGGTCGGCGAAGCCCTTGAACTTCAACACGTCCACCTTCGCCTCGAAGACCAGCGAGGCCATGTTGGCCATGGTGCCGTCCATCTGCTGGACAGCGTCCATCGTGGACTGCAGCACGCTGTCGCCCCAGCCCTGCTGCACGATGGCCGTGCTGGGATCGCTAGGCACCGTGGCGCCTTGGAAGATCACCAAGCGGCTGGCGTGGATGCGCACCTGCCCGGCGTTGTCGCCCGTGGCCAGGGTGTAGAACTCCGGCCGCCCGTAGTACGGGTTGTCGATGTCGCGCACCACCTGGTCAGGGGTCAGGTTGTTCCGGGTCAGCACCACCAGGGACCGGATCTCCTCCTTACCCACCTGCAGCGGAAGCTCTTGCTTCGCCGTCTTGGTGTTCAGGTAGATCGCCGACCCGCCGTACAGCCGCGCGGCCGTCACGGCGTCCTGCACGCGGCGCTTGAGGTGCAGCGCCTTCTCCAGCCGCTCGATCTTGGTGATCTGCTCGGACTCGGCGCGCCACTGGCGCCACTTCCGGGTTGAATCCTCGGCTGGGTAGTCGATGATGGCCCGGGCCAGCCAGGAGTTGCGGTACGCGGCCAGCAGAGCCGGGCCGGCCAGCAGCGTGTCCACGTACTGGTTGTGCGCCGCCTTGTCGCGGCCGGTGCCCAGGTTCGCCACGATGTTGACGAGCCCATCAGCGAAATTTTTGATGATGCCCATCAGAAGCCTCTCCAGGAATACCCAGCGCGCTTGATCAGCGGGCCAAGCGCATAACGCAATGCGTCGATGTAGTGGTTGTTCGCGTCCACGATGTCCGTGAGCACGTCGCCGCTCTTGCGGTCCACCTTGTAGCTGTAGAGCCGGGCCTCGCGCAGCACCTGAGTGCAGCGCTCATGGATGACGATTTCCTTGTAGCCGCGCAGGTGGGCGATGCCGTCCTCTACGCTGCCCTTCCACTTCTCCACGGCTTCGAGCTTGGGCAGGCACTGGCGCTTGCCGTCGCGGCCCTTGCTCTTGACGTGGCTGATCGTCTCGGGGCGCGCGGAGTCGGCGCGCACCGTGTGCTGCTCGATGCCCGGCAGCCGCTGGATCACGTAGTCGGCGATGTCGTCGTTCTCCAGGCCGACCTTGCCGGCCTCGTATTCGATCCAGAGCCGGCCATCCCCGACCCAGCACTTCACGCCGGCGGTCGGGTCTTGCGAGAATCCCCAGTCCAGGCCGAAGTACGGTCCATCCCAGCCCGGCTGAGGCTCGAACTCGGCCACGCGGTACTTGCCAGACAGGATCTGCGCATCGCTGTTCTCGCGGTACGCGCCATCCCATACCCAGGCGTAGGTCTGGTCGTCCAGCCGGTCGCGGTCGGCCTGGCGCTCTTGGTCGAGCACCTCGGGAAACCAGGGGTTGTCCGAGTAATTCAACTCGACAACCTTCGAATTCGGTGGCGGCTCCTTGCGAAATCGCTTGTCCGTGGGGCTGCCGTCCTTCTCCGGGTTCCATGTCACCCAGATCTCGGAGCCCTGCTCGCGCACCGTGGGGGCCAGCTTCTGCCAAGCCACCTCGCTGACGCTTTCGGCCTCGTCCACCCAGGCGATCAGGATGCGCGCCTTGGACTTGATGCTGTCCAGGTTGTGGCGCAGGCCGGCGAACACGTAGGAGACGCGGCGATTCTTCGTGCGGATGTACTGCTCACCGATCTCGAAGTAGGCATCAAGCCAAGGCACCGAGCGAATGGCCTGCTTGATCTCCTCCATCGAGGACTCGCTCAGGCTGTTCATGTATTCCCGCGCGCCAAGGATCACCCCAGACACGCCGGCCTCGGCGAACATGTACGCGCGGACCGCCGTCATCATCGCGAAGCTGCGGGTCTTTGCAGATCCCCGGCCACCGTGCGCGCACCGGTATCGCGCCTCACCACTGAACACCGGGATCAGCTTGGGCGGCAGTTCAATCCTTGCCTTGGACATTCGGAGCCACCAGTTCGATCACGGTCGGCGTCGTTGGGATGGGGCCGCCATCCGGTCCGCTGTGCTCCACGCGGTCCTTGAACATACCCAAGTGCCGGCCGATGTCCACGAGGGCGCCCTTCTTGTCGTGGAACTTGACCTTAAGCCCGTCGCGGCCCTCGCTCACCTCGGCTATCGCGGCAGCGGTGTCGTCATCGATCTCATCGGCCGCCACCAAGCGCAGGCCGTGATAGGGCTCCGTCACGGCCTCGCCGTCCTTGCCTTCGGTCGTGCGCAGCTCCGTCGTACCCCAGCGCACCACCTTGCGGATGTCGCTGAAGCCGATCTTTGCCAACTCGCGCAGCACCATGTCCTGCGTGATCTCGGTGCGCTGCGAACGGGCCTGCATGGCTGCCTGGACCGCTTCTGATACCTTGACATTGCTTAACAGTCGGCTTGCCTGTTCGGGGGCCGTCTTTGCGCTGTAGCCAGACCTGATCGCGGCCTGAGTCGCATTCAGGTCTACCAGGTACTCGGCCACAAAGCGCTCTTGTTTCGGAGTTAGCTTCATGGGAATATCTGTAAGTAATTTCAATAAGGAACTATCAATGGCACCCAAGGAAATTGAGCGCATTTACGTGAAGGATGCTCACGGCAGTAAGCTGCAGGTCATCAAGTACCAGGAGTTCATCGTGTCGGACTCCCTTAATGGCCGCACTGTGCAGTCGGGTCTTGCGTATTACGAAGACATGAACCGCAACAAGTTAAACCGGAGCGCCGATGGCTCATTCGTGGTTGTGAGGACTGGCGAAGTACTCACCCCTTGGTGATGGGGGCCACCGCTGCGGGCAAGGCGTCCCTGGCGAGTGAGGCGTGTTGGGCGCGCCCGAGCGGTGGCGGAAACGAAAAGGCCCCGCGTCAGCGAGGCCGTGTTGATAGTCACCCCATCGGACTTACGCCTGCTGGGGCGCTGGGGGGATGCCGTTCGCTGACCAGCTCCGCAGCTTGTGGCGAGACATTCCCGCGCGCCAATCCCGCAGCGCGCGTCCCGGCTGGTTCGGGCGCAAATGGAAAAGCCCGCAGGGCGCGAACCATGCGGGCTTTTGTGTTTCTCACGCCTCCGGCTACCTTCAGGTAACCGGGGCGCACGACTCAGTGTCGCGGTAATTGGTCGCGATTATTGCATCCCGTGTCAAGTTTCGCAAGTCCCGGCGCGAATATGACGACCAGAAAGAGCGAAGGCCATTGATCCGGCCCTGGTGCCATTGCTGATTGGTGGCGTTCATGCGCCGGCGCGCGGCATTGGGATGCTCCTTCTGAGGGATGTACAGGGCCAGCAGGATGCGGCGGAACTGCATGGGCACGACCTGCAGCGCGCGTTGGACCTGCATGGCGCTCCAGTCCGGCATGAAAGGCTCCATGGGTTCCTCTCGGTCCTTCATGGGCAGCGGCGGCGGCACGTACTTGCCTTCGGCGCTGGCGCACCGCTGCTTTTTGTATCGGTCCTGCGCCCAGCGGCCGTACCGCTCCAGTAACTCCTCGGCCTGTCGCAACTCCACGGGCACGGTCAGGTTCAGGTCTCGCTTCATGCGTGGCTCTCTTTCTTCAGTTGCAGCGTTTTTCCATGCGGCGCAGGCGCTTGCCCATCACTCGCTTGAACTTCTTGAGGTATTCCACGTCGTGGGTCACGACCTGGTTCTGGGTGTAGAGCCAGTCCACCTTGTCGTCGCCGATGCGGGCACGGATGCGCGGCAGGTACTCGGCCAGGTTGCCGCTCAGGTGGTTGTTGCAGATGGAGCAGCCCTTGTGGATGTTCCAGAGGTTGAACCGGACTGCTGACGCGGCGCCCACGGAACGCAGGTGCGATGCGTGCCACTGGCCATCCCATTCGGGGCCGCGGTCACATGAGCAGCAGCCCAAGTGCTTGTCGCGCAGACGGACGATCTTGTTGATGATGTCCTGGCACTCGGACAGCCACTTGGCGCGCGGCTTGGTGGCCTCCTTGCGCCGACGTGTCTCTGCCTTCTCTACCCTGGCTGCAGCTCTCGCCTGCTTCTGTCGCTTGCGCTCTGCCTTGGCGCCCTCGGCTTCGGCGTAACCGGCAATGCAATGTGGGTGGATGCGCTGGCCGGGGTCCAGCTTGGCGCGACAGTGGGCGCAGCGTGTGCGACGGAAGGTCATTGGCCTCCCTTCAGTGCCGCAATCTCGGCCTCAAGCTGCTGAATGCGCTCGTGCAGCTTCTTGTGCGCCTGGTATGCATGCCAGGATGAGCCTGCGCTGACGCTCTTGTGGATCGCGGCCACATCCTCTGGTGTCAGGCGAGTCAGAGGCATGGCCGGGATCAACTCGAACGTGCCGCGCTCCCAATCCATCCCGTATCCAGCCACCTGAAGGGGGACAGAAGAACGCGGCCCAACCTTCCCCGGGTTGTGAACGACGATCCGAACTTCATCATCCAAGTTGCGGGTCGATGCGCGAAGAATGATCTCTGCCAGTTGGTCGGCTTTCATCGAACCACCCTCCCCTCTGCGCGGCTACTTGCCTCCTGGCTGCGCCAAATCTCCACCTGCAGCTCTGCCGCCTTCATCTTCCAGCGGAAGAGTTCTTCGGCCTCCACGGCAGCTTCCAGGCCATTCAGCAGCTCGATGTACTCCGGGTGGGCGTATGCAGAGGCCTCGCGGTCCGCCACGGTCTTCCCTTCGGACTGCTGCATCAGGATGGCCTTCTTGCTCTTGCGGAACTCCTCCAGCTGCACGCGCTTTGCTTTCGCAGCGGCGTAGCGGGGCGCGGTCTGGAGCATGTAGTCCACGGCCACCTGGGGATCGATGGGGGTGCGGTCAGTCAATGAGGTCCTCCTGATTCAACACGCGGTCATAGACCACGACAGCGCGCGCCCGGGCAGCGTTGGCATAGCGCCGGACGCGCCCCAGGGTCGAGTCACGCCGATAGAGCCATGACAGCCAGTGGCATTCGCTCGCGTAGAGGGCCGAGACCACCCAGAACTGGATGACCACGTGTGCGGGGGTCGTGCTCATGCCTGAGCCCCCTTCCCCGCCCGCACCATGTCGGCCAGCTCGTCATGGCCCGTGATGGCGTCGAGCTCGGCCATGGCGCGGCGCAGGTAGATCGCTTGGTCTAGGGCCTCTTCGTAGGCGTGCTGGAGCCACTGGCGCAGTTCCAGGGGGTTCTCGGCCACCGTGGTACCGTACTTGTGCAGGCCGAACTGCTGGCGGCGCGCGATGTCTTCGCAGACCTTGGCTTCAATTCCGGTCGGGGTCATGCTTGCCTCCTTATCAGGCCGCACGCATAACGCAGCCATGCCACGATGGCGGCGATGAACAGGAACATCTGCCGGTCAATCCGCTCCCAGCCGGACGGGTCAATGGACCACGTTGCAAATGCCACGGCCACAAACGCAGATGCCATGCCGATGAGGGCGTTGATGAAGAGCGTTTTCATGCTTGCTCCTTCGGCGCTTGAGCCGCAGCACAGCGCAGGATGGCCAGGCGCATGCGGTCCGCGCGCTGGGATTCGTCGGGGACGTCTTCGACAAACTGCTGCCCCCGCCCAACGTACCCATCAACGCTGGCGCAGACCCACGGATGGTTGTCGGCCGGGTGGTTGTGCTCCACGCTGATGCGCAGGGCGGCGGCCAGGTCAAGAGCCTGCGCTCCGTCATTGAGCGGATTCCACAGCCGCTGATAGTCCCCATCGGCAACCAGAACGGCTTGCATTGGCTCATGCCCATCAAGCCACCCGGTCTGTTGCAGTCCCATGGCCCGAGCCGCCGCCTCCAGCATTTCGCGCTCGGTCATGCTGCGTCTCCTGTCTTGGCTGCGGCCTCGACCTCATAGACGGGCCGCTCCCATTCACCGCGTGCCACCTTGATGCAGTCGTCGGAATCCAGCATGTAGTCGCCTTGGGTGACGCAGTAGTCGTCCTCGGCCTTGATGGCTGCGCAGATGCGCTCACGCTCGGACAGTGCCGCACCCTTGACCTGCGCCTCCAGCTGCCGGATGGTCTCGTCGCGAGCCTCGGTTGCTGAAAACGGCAGCAGGCCCTCGGTGTCGAATGCCTGGCCATTGGCTGCAGCATTCAGCGCATCCAGCCAGTTCTCGGGGAGGTTGCATTCGGCGCCCAGGCCTGCGTAGCAGGTGGCTGCCAGGCCGCGCAGGGCCTTGTTCTCTGCGTCCAGCCATTCCAGTTCTGCAGCTGCACGCGATGCCGCGTTGTGCGTGATAACGCCAGAGGCCGAATCGCGCTGCATGCGCAGCAGAAGGGCCAGCCTCAGCGCCTCGCTCTGTGTCTCTGTCTTGCTCATGCTGCCTCCTGCACGAAAGCGCGGACGACATCAGCCAGGCGCTGGCCGGCGTACATCATTCGCTGGGAAACAATCTGGTCACGGTGGCATTTGCAGCCGCCGTTCGTGTGCATGCCCTGCGGGCGCTTCACCAGGCAGCCACCATCCCTGCAACCCGACTGCGCGCTCATCGCGTCGCGCAATTTGTCGTACTCGGCCAGTGCACTGGCGATGTCTTGACGCTGCTTTTGAAGCAGTTCCTCAACAGTCTTCTGGCTGAAGAGCGCGAGATCCTCGTCGTCGCAACGGCGGCCGCTCACGCACCATTCGCCCGATGTCCCCATGAGGTGCTGATCCTCAACATCCATGAATGCGTCCGGCTCTGGCAGTTGCATGCTCGATTTCGCTTCTGTCTTGCTCATTGCCCCACTCCTTTGTTGATCCACTCGGCCCGCTTGGTGGCCTGCTCTTGAGTTACTGCCTTGTGCTGGTCACAGGCCGGCGCTGTTGCGCTGTACGTGTGGCCCTTGGTGCGCTTCATGCACTGGGCGAATCCGAGACGGCGCATGCCTGGGTCTGTCTCTTTGCGTTGCCAGTGCACGCAGGTGCTGCAGGTGGTCATGCGATTTCCTTCAGCAGGGCCTTGAGCTGCTTCAGCTTCGCGGCCTCGCCCGTGGTGCGGCTTTGCTCTTCCTCCAGGGCCAGCGCCGCGGCGTCCACTTCATCCGCCAGGGCGCGCATCTTCTGGGCCAAGCAGCCCAGCACGTCGATGGCCGACGCGGGCGCGGCTTGTTGTGGGGTGGCGGGCTTGGCGGGCTGGGTCACGGTCGATTCCTTGGTCTTGGGCGGGGTGGATTGAGCGGCGGAAACAGCGACGCGCTGGTGCAGCGATCCGTGCTCCGTGGAGCGGATGAGGTCGGAGTCGGCCAGGGCGCGAAGGCAGCCTTGCAGCGTGTGGCGGTCCAGGCGGGCGCCGGTCGTGCGGTGCAGAGACTGCGAGATCTGGGCGACGGTCCAGGCCTCGGCGATGGGCACGGCCTGGAACACCTTCTGCGCGATGGCCGTCTGGCCGGCGAGCTTTTGCTTTTGCTTATCGGGTGTCATGCGGGCTCCTGGCATATGTCCGCGCGCTTCGCGCCGCTGCGGCGCTCGCAGAGGACGGGCCGCAGCCGGCTCGCGGCGGCATCGCACTCCTCGCGCGTCCCGATGGCGATGGGCACGTAGTCCATGCGGCGGTTTTCCGCGCAGGCCCGGCGGTTCTCGGTCAGCATGTCCATGACGGGTTCGATGTGCATGGCGCATTGGCTTTGGCTCCAGAGGAGCGCATAGGGATGGTTCGTTTGGCTCATGGGGTCTCCTAGAAATTGGCGGCGCGGGCGCGGCCGGTGGGCTCTGCAACTGGGCGACGGACGGGCAGCGGCTTGAGCCAATCGCCCATCTGCTGGTACTTGCCGATGAACTCCATGGGCACCACGCCCTGGGGACCGTTGCGGTGGGCAACGATCTCCAGCTCGGCATAGCCCTCGAACTCGGCGGTGCGCTTGCTCTGCGGGTGGGCCCAGTCGGTGAACAGCAGTGCGATCTGGTCGGCTGCGGCCTCGATGGCGCCGGAGTCGCGCAGGTGGCTCATCGTGGGACGGCCGTAGTGCTCGTCGGCCTTGCGGCTCATCTGGCTCAAGACCACAACGCAGATGCCCAGGTCCAGGGCGAAGGACTTGATGCCGTTGACGATCACGTCCAGTTCGCGGTTGCGGTTTTCCTCGCCGGCGCCTTCCATGAGCTGCAGGAAGTCCACGAACAGCACGTCCAGGCCGCGCTCGCGGCGCACCTTCAGCGCCTTGCGACGGATATCCATCAGGGACAGGCTGCACTGGTCGTCATGGCTCAGGCGCAGATTCCCCAGGCGGCGCGCGGCGTCACCAACCGCGTCCCACATGGCTGTGTCGGCCTCGCTCGCGGCCAGGATTCGGGAGATGTCGAACGAACCTGCTGCAGCCGTGTGCCGGTGCATCAGCTGGTTCACGGGCATTTCCTGGCTCAGGTAGAGCACGCTGTTGTCGCGGGCCATGTTCCGGGCCATGGCCAGGGCCAGCGCGGTCTTGCCGTGCTTCGGCCGGGCGCCGATCACCATCACTTCGCCGCGGCGCATGCCACCGTTCAGCAGCTTGTCCAGGCCGCCGATGCCGGTGGCGATGGCGGGGTTCTTCCCTTCCGACAGGTCCTGCAGCAGCGCGATGTACTTCTCCAGGGACTCGTGGATGTACTGGGGATCGCGCTTGGCTTTCACCGTCGCCAGCTTGGCCAGCATCATCTGGGCCTTGTCGATCTGCTCCGCCGCCGTGTTGCCCGGCGTCATGGCCAAGTCCACGATGTCGCGGCCGGCGTCCATCAACTGCCGCAGGCGGTACTGGCCCAGGATCTCCTCGGCGTACCGGCGCATGCTCGACGGGCTGGGCGTGTACTGGGCGAGATCCGTCACATCCGCCAGTTCGATCTCCAGGCCCTGGCGCCGCAGCTGCTCGAAGACCGAGATCGGGTCTGTCGGTGCGCCCGTTGTTGCCAAGGTCTTGATGGCGCGGAACACGTCGCGGTGCGTCGGGGCGTAAAACGCCGCATCGTCCAGCTCAGGGAGAGCCGTCCACGCCTGCGGGTCCAGCAGCAAGCCGCCCAACAGCGCGCGCTCCGTCTCGTAGCTCACGGGGGTTGCCAGTTGCTCACGCATGGGACACCTCCGCCTGGTGGTAGGCGCCTTCCAGCACCTTGCTGAACTTCTCCAGCTGCATCAGGAACCCGATGTTGCAGCCCGTCCACTTGCCATCACGGCCGGTCAGGAAGTCGGACTTGGCGACGTGCTCGAAGTACTTGCGGAACCACTCCACGCCCTCGGCGGCGTTGGTGGCCAGGCGCTGTCCGGCACGGGGACCGCGCTCATGGGTTGCCGTCAGCACCCAGGCCCAGCGCTGGCGCATCGGCGCGGCACGCTTGCCGGCCTTGAACAGCGAGCGGCGCGGCGCCGGCAGCGTGGGCAGCAGTTCCTCGTAAGCGTCCAGCAGGGCATCGATGGGGCAGCTCGGCACGCCAGCGGTCTTGGCCTTGCCCTCGTCGGCGAACAGCTCGTCCATCGGCTTTTCCGGCGACGAAGTCGACAAAGAAGCTTTAGCTTCTTCTTTCTCTTCTTCTCTCCTCTTCTCTTCTCTAGGCGTTTCCTGGCGTTGCGTGGCGTTTCCTGGCGTTTCATCACCAGCTTCCGGCGTTTCTTGGCGTTGCTTTTCGCGGAACGCCTTCACGCGCTCGGTGCTGCTGTCGTCGGTACGCTCGCGCTTGACTTGGCGTTTCGTCCAAGCAGCAACCATCCCGTCAACCAGCAGGCCGCGCGCCTCCATGGCAGCCACGATCTTTTGGGTAACGCCATCGTCAAATCCCATCAGCAGGTCGATGGACTCGAAGTCGAGATCACCATAAGAGCCACGGTCGCTGGACGCGCTGGCCTGCTCCAGAACGAACGCCCAGGCAGCGATCACGTCAGGCAGGCGGCATCCCGCGCGACGCGCCACTAGCTGAAATTTCGGGTCCGTGACACTGCCGTGATGCCATCGGAACCAGTCAATACCATTGGCCATTCGATTCCTCTTGTGCGCTGGCCCGGTGGGGCCATAAAATGCGCATGTGTTTTCCAGATTCGTCTGAATCCCGGTTGCACCCGAGACCAGACTCCTAGAACGCCTGCTAGCTCTCCAGCTGCAGGCGTTTTTGCTTTTGCCCTTTCATATCGATGCCAGGCGATTTGCCCGGCGGCGGTCGTTGTCAATGCGGCTCTTTGCGCTGCTGACCACACGGATGTGATTGATGGCGCTCGGAGTGACGGGCTTGTACGGCTTGGCGCCGGCCATCACGGAGCGAGTGGGGATGTGGAATGCGGTGGGCTTCATGGGATTGCTGCTTTGCAGTAACTGGAAAGTGCCGGCCTAGTGAGCGCGGCGGAAACCCAGCAGTCGCCCAATAGGGCCCTGCGCGGGCTTTTTCTCATCGCGTTCAGCCAGCAAGAGCAGGTGCTTCAGCGCGAAGTCCTCGAAGGAGAGCCCCGCGCGATCTGCTAGCTTTTGGAGAGCGCGCACCTGTTCAGGCGACGCGCTGCCGAAGTCGATTTGCATCGGCGGTTCGGTCATGGGGGTGGCTTCTTTTTTGGTCATGTGGCGGGTCCGAAGAAGCCATCACGCGGCCAGGAGAGCGCCGAAGGCGTTCCTGTCAAGGCCGTGGCGCTGCGTAGCATTTGTCCGATGCGAACGCTCTTCTTCACGAATCTCGTCGTCGGCCAGGCGCAGCAAGGCGTCCAGCAACGTCGGGGCAACCGCTCCCCCGTTGGACCGGCGCTCGGCCCAAGCGATCAGCTTCTCCCGCTCCTCTTTGCTGGCACGCAGCATGCAGAGGGGTTCACGGATGAGGTCACGGTTGCGGTATGTCATGGTTGGTATGCCCTCCAGGCAGTTCTTGTTGGGTTGAATTCAGGAAAAGGTGCCCGCCACTCGCTGGGCTATGCTGGTGGCTTCCAAACCGTTACCAACATCGCCAAGGAGGGCGGACATGAAAGAGGAATTGATCGCACCAGCCGCTGTCATCACAGCCGAGGTGCTGAGGCAGACGCAGCCCATATACGGAGAAATCACGGAGGAGGTCATCGCGTCAGCCTTTGCTCAGGCGTATCGCGGCCTTCTGGCAGGCGTGGCGGAGGTGAAGAAGGACGACCCTCCTCCTGCTTCAGCTTCAACGATGCAATTTCGGCTGTGAACTCGCGCTGGAGGAGCGGCAGAGCTGCTGCGGCCTCGCGGGCTACCTCTTCCAACGTGTCGTACCTGGCCATCGCATGGCTCAGCCAAGCCATCTTCAAAAGAGCAAGGTCATCACGAAGCATGGGCCTGCTCCTTGGGCTGGGCGGGGGCGGCGGCCGACGCAGCACGACGGCGGGCCCTGGGTCGCTCCTGCGCCTGGAAGTGGTCCAGCAGCGGCTGGATGGTGTTCACCCGCGGGTCCTTGCGGCCTCCGTAGAAGAACTTGCGGATGAAGCTGACCTTGACTCCCGTGTCAGCGGCCAGCTGCTCGAAGCCAGCTGTACCGACCTCGGTCAACTTCTCTTGCAAATAGGTGGTGATGGGTGTGTTCATGGATAGAGCTATAAACCGATTTCGGTACAACTCTAACATACCGATATCGGTACATCAAGCGCAAAGAATCGCGCGCATGCAAGGAGCGAACAACGAAACCCTCGCGGCGAACGCCGCCATGCTCTTCGGCGAGAAGTCCATCGCTGGGCTTCGGGCTGAAATGAAGCGGGATGGCTACGACATCGGGCAAGGCACGCTTGGACGGATCAAGAACGGAGAAACCGGGGTCCGGATGGAGTCGCTGCAGAAGTTCGCCGACTACTTCCGCGTCGACATAGACACCCTGCTTCGTGGGCAGGTGGATGATGAGGATGACTACATCCAGATATCGCGCCTGAGCGTCGAGGTGGGCGCTGGGCCAGGTCGGTCAAACGGCGTTGTCGAGCACCTGAGCGCCCTTCAGTTCCGTCGAGACTTCCTTCGCGCCGCAGGCGTCAGTCCACTGAACGCAGCAGTGGTCAATGTGGTGGGGACCAGCATGGAGCCGACCATCAGAGATGGCTCCATCTTGCTGCTGAACCGGGCGGATAAAGAGCCGCGCAATGGCAGTATCTACGCGTTCTCCTGGGACGGAGACATGCTCGTGAAGCGCTTCCAGAGGGTAAGCGATGTATGGCATGCCGTATCTGACAATGCGGACAAAGACGAGCATCCAGACATCGTGGTTGACGGAAAGGCCGAAGCCTTAATCCAGGGTCGCGCGATATGGATGGGAACCAAGCTCTGAAGAAGGAGAGAGGGATGAAAAATTTGATCATTGCCGCTGCATTCGCAGCGTGTTCACTCACAGCTTTGGCTGACGACTTCTCTTATAAGGGGGTAAGTCTTGGCGCCTCGATGGAGCAATTCCAAGCGGCTCTACCCCTTTACCAGTGCAAGGATGATGCTTGCACTTACACGCGTGATTCATGCGCGCCGACCTACATGAGAGGCGGGGCCGCAGCTTTCGAGCAGAAGCTGGCTGAATGCCGCGAGGGCACCTCTTTTGGCGGCGGGATGGTGACCTATGGGCGAGCGAAGTTCATTGATGGGAAGTTCTCCAGCCTGTACCTGATCTTTCCGATTGCGCATGCGCGTGTCGTTGGCGATGCCCTCGAAGAGAAGTACGGCAAGCCCGCAACCATAGATACCAAGCCTGTGAAAAACCGCGCCGGCGCAGAGTTCGACAACTGGGTCAAGACCTGGGCAAAGGGCGACTCTGACCTGGTCGCAAGGCTGCGCGCTTCCCAGATTGACGAAGGCTCAGTCTCCATCCGTAGCGCGGCAGCTAAGGCCGAGGAGCAAGCGCGCCAGCAACAGCAGACCAAGGCCGGCGCCAAGGACTTCTGAGGCCAACGAAGGAGAGAGGGATGAAGAAAGTTTTGATTACAGCGCTGGTTGTCGCACTTTGCGGATGTGCGCCAACGCCGTATCGCACAGCAGTGGATGATCTTAGCGATGCCTCCCTAAACGAAGTCATCGCCTATTCAAATGAAATCAAGGATTTCCTCTACTCAGGCGGCAACGAAATTGAGGCGATTGAGCTGGGGAAGAAGGCTGTTCTGCATGTGCTAAAAGACCCAGACAGCGCAAAGTTTCGCGACGTTCGCCTTAAAGCGTATTTTGATGGAGCTGTTGTATGCGGGCAGGTCAATGCGAAAAACAGCTACGGTGGGTACGCTGGGTTTAAGTCGTTCGTGGCCGGTATCAAAGGCGCGACATTGCGGGACGAATCCTCAAGATACGCAACGGTCAACGCCGCCTCCAACACCGGCATCGGCGCTGCCTGCCCAGGAGGCTAGCGGCGCAAGGCCGACGCCGCGAGGTTGTAGGGCTGGCCGCTCAGGGTCATGACCATGCTGCCCAGACCGACCAGGTTCACGACATTCGCTACCGAACTTCCAAGCGAAAGCAGCATCGAACAAGCATCGAAGGACGATGCGAACACCCCACAACTGGCACCGTGTGAGCGTCGAACCTACAGAGGAACACCCGGAAGTTCGCATCGAAACACTAGATATAGGCGAAGAAGGGTGTTAAGCTGCCCTAACCGACGAAATTTCAGAACAAAGAATGTCATGAATTTTCGTGCTAAAATTTAGGGCTTTGCCAATTTTTACCTAGCGACACTAGGCACTACATGCAACGTGTAGTCGTACGTTGAAGCACTGGACTTGTGCTTCAGGTGGCGCTTACGTGAGGTGGCCTATGGATGACATCATCACTATGATCATAGAGAAGACGAGGAACGCTACCCCAGACGCGCCAGATGGCCGCGCCTCTGGCGACCTGTTGCCTGGCGACTTCGATCAAAGTCGCATGAAGAAGGCCTTGTCCAGTCCGCGTTTCACCGTCCCGCCAGGTCTTAGCCCGCTGGAGATCGTTGCGTTCATGAAAGCAGCCGCAAAAACTGGCGCATGAGCAACTACATCGTTCATTTCAATCTTCAGTTCGCGCAAGAGCTGACGAGAGTGCGGGAGGACCAGCAGTTGGCTGTTGGCGAATTCGTTAGCACTTTCCAAAGCTGCGGGCTGCAAGATCCAACAAAGTACCCGGGCAGAATCTCCCCCTCTTGGCTTAATGCCGGCGCGCAGAATTTTGATTTTGCTAAGCGCCATGACCTGTGGCATTACCACTTGGGCCTCCCCGAGTACCGAAGAGGCAGGTCTGTTGGCGGCACATCCGACTGGCTACTGCACTTTCAGTGGAGAAACAGCGGGGACGAGATAACCCTTCTGGACATGTACCAACATTACACGACTCGCGGTGATTTTTACTTGCCGCCAGCTTCGCGCATAGGCGCCCTAGAGAACGAATAGAGCCCGCCCCGAGCGGGCTTTTTCATGCCCGGCTGCCCACAGGCAGGCAGTCGTGACAGCAAGATGGTGGTGCCGCGCTGTTGCGGCGCAACTGGAGCATTGAATGCCCTACACGACCCTGCAAGACATCGAGACCTTGGCGGATGCACTGACAAACGCCCGCGCCGTCTCGAAAACGCATCTAGGCCAAGATGATGTCGAGATGCTCGAGCTGCGCGTCCAACAGTCGATTGATGAGCTGGTTGCGGGCGGCACCACGGCCGACGATCAGCGCCTGGTCAGGTTGCGATCTCTGTAGCCGCCCAACCCTGGCGCCATCGGCCAACTGAGCCGCCCCACCCCAACACAAGCCCTGCACGACGGGGCTTTTTTGCGTCTGGGCGGCAGCGCAAAACGCAGGGGCAAAAAAATATCCGCCACGTACCGATTTCGGTATTGACGCCTCATACCGATATCGGTACAGTACATCCCATCGCAGCAACAAACGCCCCAGGGCGGCTGCGGTGGGTGGGAGGCGATAGAGCCTGCGCCGACTGGTCTTTAACAACCGAGGGCTACAGAGAGATGCGGCGGCACCAAAGGTAACGGGGGTGCACCACAGTCGAAACGCGAGGGGTGATGACCTCGGGAAGGCAATCAGTCCATGCCCAAGACGGCGCGAAAGCGCGGGAGCGTGGCTTGCGAGGCACGTCAGACAGTGTCATAGCAGGGAATGGCCGTCCTGCCCGCATCTCTCTGTAGCTCTCCAACGAAGGATGAACAGGCCGCAAGGCCCTGCCCCTGTGATCTGTCGGCAGAAGCGAAAGCGAAAAGACAGCGAGCGCACGAACCAACACCTGCGACCTAGGCCCCAGCTGGGGTAGATCAAAAAAGCACTCGCGAGCCGGCGCGGACATCCGGCGAAACACCAGCAGCCCCGCGCTGCGAAGGAGAGCACATGCGACACACCTGAGCCGGCAGACCCGGCCACCACCTGGCCGCGCAGTCTCGCGGACATGCGAAAGGCGAGTTACCGGGCATGGAACCATCAGGCACCGGGTACTTGGGAGTGGCGACCCCTCAACGCAATCAGTGAAGCCACAGCGTGAGACCGGGAAACCGGCGCGGCCCAGAGCGACATCTGGGCAAAACAAAGCGCATTCGCCGAGTGCGCTTCGTTTTTTCAACCACCACGGAGTGACTCATGAGCACACAGACACGCGAGACCTTGAAGGCTGAAATCAACGCCGCCCAGAAGGCCCTGGAGGCTGCGAAGCAGGCCTACGACGAGTTCGACCAGGCAGCCGAGAACAACGTCTTCCCATCTTTGGAAGATGCCGAGGCTCTGGAGGAGGTCCTGGCGAACCGCGCGTTCGATGACTGCCAAGGCGCCTACAACTGTGGAAATGATGTCTATGAGCAGGAGTTCATGGTTGGCGATGTGGTCTACGTTGCCACACTGAAGTGCGAATACAACCGCCACGACAAGACCTACTACTACCTGGATGGCCAGGAGTTCAGCATCGCCCCGAAGGCGTCCGCCTGACCGCCCGCCCCTGGCGCACAGGGGCAGAACCAAAGGCGCCATGACCCGTTGCGGCGCCTTTGGTTTTTCAACAGGAGAAGACATGGCGAAAGCAAAGACTGAATTCCGCGTGATGCTGTCGCCCCTCACGGGCACCGTATACGCCGGCCGCGTAACCGACCTTGGTAGCGGCAACTACAAATCTGCAACCCTGCGCCATGACGTGACCCAGGACTTCCATCGACTGACCATCGAATACGCGCAGTCCAAGGGCGGCGCATACGAGATCGTCGGCGGCGGCGAGACCTACGACGTGACCGTAACGAAGCGCGCGCCAGCCGCAGCCTGACCCCTCCCCCGGCTCGTAGCCGGGGCACACAAGGAGATGAGAGATGAAGTCCATAAACGCGCAGGTTGCCGACCTGCTGCGCCCTTTCCTGAAGGAAGGCGACAAGGTGATATGGCGCGATGCGTTCCGTTGGCATGACGACAACGGGCCTCTGCCAAATCACTTCGAGGGGGCTTCACTGGCCAGTCTGGCTGATGAATTCGGCTACGACATTGACTGGAGCATGAACATGAGGCACGCGGCCATCGTGCGCAAGCGGCCCTGATCCCCCGCCCTGGCAAGCCCAGGGCCCATCACATCTGCAACTGGGTCCCTCGGGATAGTGCTGCAGCTCTGCCGGTTGCAGTTGTGATGGTTTTCCAGCCGCGCGCGCCCAGGAATCGGGGATTGATCGCACGGAACGTGGCGCGCACCACGCGGCTCTTTACACCCAGGCTCTGCAATGCAGGGCCTTTTTCGTTTCTGGCCTGCGGGCCGCAAGGAGGCTTCTCATGGGTCTTTCTTTTGTGAATATCCACGGCCAGCAAATCAGCGAACTGCAGCTCGGCGCCATGAAGGCGGAGGGCCTGGAGATCGAGCGCAAGCGGCGTGCGGCGAACAAGGCGGATCAGGTGTCTGTGCACAAGGGCTGGCGCGTCACCGGCGTTGCCCCTGGCCTGCTGGATGATGCGCGCGCAGCTCGCGAGCGACTGCAGGCTATGGCGCGCAAGGCTGGCGGCAAGCCGATTGAGGACTTTGACCAAGTGGCGTGGCAGCGCAATGCCAAGCGATCTGCAGTGCGGAGCAAGCTATACGGCCTGGAGTCGGCGGCAAAGCAGTGTGCTGAGCTGGCGAGCAAGGCTGGATGGCTCGACGTGCAGATACAAGAGATCAAAAAGGTGGTTGCATGAACGCATGTATCCCATGCCTCGCCAGCCGAGACGCTGATGCTCTGGCCCACCAGCAGGGCGAGTACGACGCAGAGGACTCGTTCCTCGACGCATACGTGCAGATCCACTACGGGCCTGATTACGCACCTGAGTTCGTGATCGAGGCAATGAAGGAGATCCCGTTCGATCTCGCGAAGGTCATCGCTGAACTGAAGGACTACAAGGCCCAGGGCGAAGCCATTGAGAACTGGCTGAGCAAGTACGCATACCAGTGCGCCCGCCGCGACATGCAGGAGGCCCGCAATGCTTGACGCAGCAAAGGCAGCAGCGCATCCCGCAATTGCTGAGGCGTTGATCCTGCTTCAGCAGGAGCGCATCAGAGACCTAGAAATGCAACTTGCCACTGCACTTTCCAACGTTGATGCGGAAATAGTCAAAAAAGCCGCGCGCTACGACTACATCAAGCAGTTCGGCACATCTGGCGAAACCGAAGCTCTGACGCATCCCAGGCAGGTCGTCTATGCATCCATCGGCTTCCATGGACACGAGTTGGGGGCAGCCATTGACGCACGCATCGCAGAAAAGAACGGGCGAGCCGCGCTCGCCCAACAACCCCAGGCGCTGGAGTTCAGCGCCGATGCCATTTGAGGACAACATGAAGCAAACAAAGAAACACGCATCCCCCGGAAGCTTGGCGCGCGAGTACCGCGCCTCTATGCCGGCCGATGTGCTGCACCTGTGGGCTGCTGATGCTGTCTCTGCTCTCCGCCTCCAGGACGCGAAGATCATGGCCCTCCAATGCGCCCTGGAGGATGCCGGGTGCGCAATCAACAGCATGAAGGCCGAGGCAGAAAACGGGGCTCAAGGCGATGAGCAAATGATGCTCGAAGCGTGTGAGCAGATTTCGAATGAAGGCTTACAGGCGTCAATGGAGATTGCCGCCGCGCTAGCCCCACAGGAGTCCCCATGACCCCGCCCATCCAACTCCCCACAGAACCCGCCCCTCCCGGCGGGCTTCGCTTTTCAGGAGCCACAGCAATGCAACGAGTGACCCCTACCGAGCCCTTCAACCCCGACCCCGACGCCCGCTACCTGCGCGAGTGCTCGACCCCTGGACCGGTCCATGAGCCGGAAGCCGATGGCGTGCCCGGGGGCTGGCTGCTGATGGTGCTGTCCGCCCTGCTCCTGCTGGCCCTCACAGGATGCAGCCAGGCTGGCGCACAGGAGCAGCCCACGGATACAGCGCAGGAACTCAAGCGCGCGGCTGCAGGCAAGTGGCTGTGCCCTGGGATGCACGCCGAATGGATCAGCAATACAGAGGTCCAGTGCCTCAAGGAGAGATGAGATGAAGGAAGAGCACCCGCACGCACAGGTACTGCGCTGGATCGCAGATGGCGAAACGGTTGAGGCCAGGAGCCGTGGGCATCAGGGCGATTTGGGCGATTGGGAGCCATTCCCGGATGCCTTTGACCAGTATGTCATTGCACAACTGGTGCGTGGATACGAAGGCCGGCTTGAATTCCGCATCAAGCCTAAGACCATCACGGTAGGAGACCGCGAGATCGAGGCGCCCATCAAGTCCGGCCCGGGGTTCTACATCACGAATTACGGCGATGTTTTCCGTTGGTTCGAGGACGCAAATCTCAACCCTCCTATTGACCTGCAAAAGCTTGGACGCGTCTATGCAACCGAGAAGGCCGCGCGCGCAGCACAGGAAGCAATCACAGCACTGCTGACTAGGGAGCCATCATGAGCTCAGACATGCCCACATACGCAGAGCTGCAGGCAGAGATCGCCCAGCTGCGCGGAGAGATGCTCCGGTACTTGCCACTCATCGAAAAGGCCGAGCGCTGGTCCAGCACCTGGGCCTTTCTCACGGAAGGCACGGGCATCGCCACGGCGAACGGCTACCGGGCCGCGCTGCAGCAGGAGAAGCGGCAATGAAACACCTCTTCTACGCATTCCTGTGGTCCGGCATCAGTGCGCTGACGCTGGCCGTGGCCGCTTTCAACTCAGGCGCCTTCTAGCGCAACCGAGATCGATATGAGCGACGAACAACGTGAACAAGCCATCCAGCAATGGATCACCGAATACGGCGTTTCACGGCAAACAGCGGAATGGTACGTGGACACATACGGCGACGAGGAAGCCGCCTTCTAGGAGAAATCATGCAAGCAATTTCGGCAGCACTGGTAAAGGCCCAGAAGGAGTTTGGCCCTGCGCTCAAGACCAGCCAGAACCCCCATTTCCGCAGCAAGTACGCAGACCTGAGCGCGTGCGTTGAAGCCGTGATCGACGGCCTCAACAACAACGGGATCATGCTGATGCAGCCGTGCCATGAAGACCCGAGTGGCGTGACCGTAGAAACGCTGTTCATCCACGAATCCGGCGAGCAGATCAGCGCAGGGAAGCTGCACGTCCCGGCGTCCAAGCAGGACCCCCAAGGCTATGGATCGGCACTGACCTACGCGCGCCGCTACGGACTGATGGCGGCATGCGGTATCGCCCCGGAAGACGATGACGGCAATGCTGCTTCCAAGAAGCCTGCGCCGCGTCACAAGCCAACTGATGGCGCCTTGGTGTCTGCAGAGCGCATGGCTGTATGTGACAGCGTTGTTCGGGCCATTAATGAGCGCATGGATGCCAACGACGTGCATGGCGCCTACGGCGAATTGATCGGTATCACCGATCCAGAAGAGAAGACATACCTCTGGCCAAAGCTTGACTCGAAGACACGCAGCAGCCTCAAGGCTCATGCCCAATCCATCAAAAACTGAAAGACCACCATGGCACGCAAGTACGAAGTCACCGCCGTCACAGGCAAATACACAGACAGCAACGGACAGGAAAAGAACCGTTACCTCACCATCGGCGCGGTCATTGAAGGCCGCAATGGCCTGATGCTCAAGCTCGAAGCCGTGCCGATGGGCTGGGATGGTTGGGCATACCTCAACGAGCCAAAGCCGCGCGATGGCCATCAAAGCACCCCTGCGCGACAAGGTCGCAATGAATACCAAGACGCAAGGGATGACATCCCTTACTAGAGGCAATCATGGAACTCAACAGAGCCCAGCGCCGCGCAGCAAAGAAACAGCGGCGCCCTGTTCCTGGCGCTGGGCACATCCAGTTGCCCATCAACATCCGGTTCGGCAAAGCAGACGAGACTCAGCTGCAGCTTGTGCCGCTCGGCCTGGCCACTACGCTGATCGAAGGCACTGCCGACGAATCGACGTGGCACACGCTGACGCTGCGGATCAACTGGGGCAGGTTCCTGGCAAGCGATCACTTCCCAGACGCTGAGCCTGCAATGGTGGCCGCACAGGACGCCATGCGCTCAATCAGCGCCCGCCATGGACGCGCCGACACCTGGGGAGCGTCAAAGCCAGAGTACGACGCCATCTACGAGGCCCTGCGCATCTGCAATGAGATGCAGCAGCAGTGCACGCGAAGAGAGCTTCGCGATGCGCTGGAGCGGGTCTACGCGGCCAACGAGTACCACCAGAAGGTCGAAGCGATCAAGAATCGGCTAGACGCCAGAGCCTGAAACCAACCACGGCGCCCGCGCCAAGAAAGGAAACCCATGACCGACTACAAGACCCTGCTGGCCCGCAAGGCCGAACTCGACGCCCAGATCGCCCAGGCCCAGGCCGAGCACAAAGCCGAGGGCATCGCCGCGGCCCGCGCGCTGATCGCAGAGCACGGCCTGACCGCTGCCGATGTCTTCCCCACCGCGAAGGCAAAGGCAGGCAGTGTGGGCGTGCCGAAGTACCGCAACCCCGCCACCGGAGCCACCTGGACCGGCCGGGGCAAGCCCCCGAACTGGATCAACGGCAAGGACCGCGCGCCGTTCCTGATCTCCGCCGCCTGACCTCGCTCCCATCACAACCACCGAGGACCACCATGACCCCCGAACAGAAGTTGAAGCACGCAATCCTGCTGCTTGCCGCCAAGTGGAAAGACATCACCCTCGACGCTGATGCAGCGATCACCGCCGAGAACGTGGACGCACTCTACGAAGAGCACGACCGGGACGGAATGCTGCAAGACGCGCGCAATGAGCTCCGCAGCACCGGCGAGGAAACAGGCCTCAGCGCACCTGGATCGCGCAACTACGAGACCGAAGCGGTCGCCAAGCAGATGCCAGACGGATCCTGGGTGGGCTGGACCCACTACTACGGCGGCGGCAAGCACAGCGACCCCGACTCCATCCCGTGGATGAATGAAGCCTATGACGTGAATTGCACCGAAGAGCAGGTGATGACCACGAGGCGCACTTTCACGAAACCCTGATCCCAGAGGCATGAGCACAGCGCATGGGCGCTGTCCTGATACCTCCCCTCCCGGTATGCCGCGAGGGCTTTCCTGTTTCTTCATCCCGTGAATTCCAACTCTTCCCAGTGCCCGCTGCTGCAGCGCGCAGGCCACGTCATCAACACCACCAAAGCGCTATGGCGCGTAGAGGAAGCCTCATGACAGCAACCAAGATCCAGCCCGGCGACGACCTGCACCTGACGTCGCTGATGTCGCCCCACTCCCTGAACTTCGTGACGGGCGCAGATCGCGCAGCACTGCTGGCCTACGGCCGAGACGTGTTTGCCGCGGCGCGCAACTCGAAGTGCCTGGACCAGATCGAGGAGCCGGCAGCTCCTGCCGCTGTGGCGCCCCGGGGCGAATACCCGCATGAGCAAATGGATGCCATGGCGCTCGATCGCTACAAAGTTGTGCCCTCTAACGCCAGCATGCTTTGGAGCCACGCGGTCGTAGCCGGAGACGGCACGCAGCAGCTCTATGTCGGCCGCGAGGTCGAATGCCAAAACATGGCGCGCAAGTTTGCAGGGGCATTCCTTGATGGCGCCTTTGCATTCCACTCGACAGCTGCCGCTCCCACCGCCCCGGCCGCGCCCGCCCTGGAAGCGCCTGCAGCCCCGGCCCGCATCGTGGCTGACGCCTTGATCCGGCTGGATGCCATCTACCGGGAGGAGGCAGATTGCGACGAGCCACCGCGGCGCCCCGATTGGCTGGCGAGCGCCCTGCACCTCGCGGCAGCAGCGCCCCAGGCACCTGCTGCGCCCTCCGAGCCGGTCTACCAGATCTCCCAGCCCTACCACACCGACCCGAAGAACACCTGGAGGGACGCGAGTGAAGCGGCCTATGACGTGAGCGTGCCGGCACGCCGCCGCGTGCTGTCCACGGGACCAGCAGCACCTGCTGCGCCTGCAGTGGATGCCAGCAGCGACACGGCCCTGTTGGATGCCATGCAGCGGCACCGCATCGCGCTCGTGCCCGAGTTCGAGGGTCCTTGGGACGCTGAGATCTTCAACGATGAAGCGGAGGCGCACCCCATCGCCAGCGGCAACACCCCGCGCGAAGCCCTGCGTGCCGCTATCGCAGCCCAGGCAGCAGCCAAGGGGTCGTAGCCATGCTGCAGTTGCGACCGATCACCCGGGCCGAAGCTGATGCCTTCATCCGCGAGCACCACCGGCACCACGGCTGCCCGGTTGGCGCGCTCTGGCGCCAGGCCGTGCACGACGACGCCGGCCGACTTGTGGGTGTCGCTGTCGTGGGCCGACCCGTGGCCCGCGCGCTGGATGACGGTCTGACCGTCGAAGTCACGCGCTTGTGCACCGATGGCGCCACCAACGCCTGCAGCCTGCTGTACGCAGCCACAAGGCGCGCGGCAGAGGCCAAGGGCTATCGACGCGGCTTGACCTACATCCTCTCCAGCGAGTCGGGCACCAGCCTGCGCGCCAGCAACTGGGCTCTGCTCTGGACCGTGCATGGCCGCAGTTGGGACTGCCCCAGCCGGCCACGCACCGACAAGCATCCCACCGAAGACAAACAGGCCTGGGGCTGGGGCTCCTGGCCACAGCGCCCCACTGGGCACAAGGAGAGCACATGAAGCTCAGCAAGAGCCAGCGCGCGGCCCTGCGCGAGAAGTTCGGGGGCCGATGCGCGTACTGCGGCGAGGAGCTGGGCGAGCGCTGGCACGCCGACCACATCGAGTATGTGGAGCGCGAGCTGGCATTCGTCCCCGGCAAAGGCATCGTCACCACCGGACGCATGCTCAGGCCCGAGCGCGACACGCTGGAGAACATGAACCCAGCCTGCGCGCCCTGCAACCTCGACAAGCACAGCCTCACCCTGGAGAACTGGCGCGCGCTCATGCAGCGCAGCAACGAGGTGCTGATGCGCGATGTCAGCACGTTCCGCCGCGCCGTCCGATACGGCCTGGTCGAACTGAAGGCCACGCCCATCATTTTCTATTTCGAGACCCTGGCCCAAGGGGCGCACAAGGAGAGCTGACATGCAAGAACCTATCGAAATCACCGTGCGCAACCAGATAGAGCGCGGCTGGTGGGTGGACCAGGATCAATGGTTCGCCCAGAAAATCTGGCCCCTCACCGGCGTCTGGCAGGCCGTCCGCCTCAAAAATGGCGACATCACCAGCGGTGTGGTTCTGGCCGGCTACAACGGATGGCGCGACGGCAACTACGAGCCGATCAACGTGGTGCAGTGGCTGAAGCCAGCGCGCTGGTTCACGTCGCCCGACGACATGGAAGGCAAGGTCGATGAGTACGCGGCATATCGCCACGCCGTGCTCTATGGCCGCAAATCTCCGTTGCGCGCCCAGGCGCAGCAGAAAGGACCTGCATTGTGACCATCATCAGCACCAGCGAACTCACTGGCCCCGCACTTGATTGGGCTGTGGCGCAAACAGCAGAGAAGTGCGAAGGAATTATGTTCAAGGTCATTGGCGGCATGCCTGTCGGCATTGACGCGGAAGATGGCAAAACCATCTGCATTTTCTTCAACCTGCCGCGCAGCAATTTCAAGGACCGGCTGCTGCAGCAAAGCCGCTTCGGCGCCGATGGCGCTCACGCTGTGCGCTACGAGCCAAGTCAAAACTGGGCACAGGCGGGGCCGATCATCTGCCGCGAGCAGATCGGCATCAGCCCGCCTGGATCGCGCGTCCATCGCAATGGCGGCAACAGTCCAGGCTGGGGGCCTTCCGGCATCTGGACCGCTACCACATGGCATGCAGGCGCCAATGGCCGCCGCTCCATCGCGTGGCACGAAACCGAGCCACTGACTGCGGCCATGCGCTGCTACGTGGCAAGCAAGCTGGGCGACAGCGTGGACGTGCCCGATGAACTAGCGCCGGCCGCCGAGAAAGGACAGACCCCGTGACCACGCACACACCGGCCGAAATCTTCGGCCCCGCAGATAGCGACTGGAATGCAAAACGCGAGCAGCTGCAGCAAGCGGCATTGCTCGCAGCCGCAGAACTCATCGCGCACACCGACGCCGCTGGGATTGATGGGCTGGAAGGGTTCGGCGTCTCGCTGAGCATCCGGCTGACCGATACCACGAACTGACATGGGAGACCCCGTGACCACAGCACCAACACCCTCCCGGGCCGATGCGCTCATCCGCGAGCACCGCGCGAGCATGCACCCTGAGACCCTGCGCGCCTGGGCCTCGGATGCAGTCGATGAACTGGGTCGCCTGCAGGCCGACAACGAGCTCCTGCGCGGAGACTACGCGCTCAGGGGCGCACAGATCCAGCGGATGGCCACCCTCATCGATGAGCTGGAGGCGCGCAAGGCGCCGTCGCCCGCCAAGGAGGCCTGAATGCCCAGCAAGAAGCCCAAGGAATGGCGCGACAAGCGCGCGCCTCACCCGGACGATGAACCAATCACATGGCCAGCACCCGCTGGCCTTTTCACGCCTGGCACCAACCGCAGGCACGCGAGGAACACGCCATGACCAAGAAAGAAAAAATCGAAGCTGCCAGCGGCGGTGATGCACTGGCCATCGTGACGATGCGCCCCATCTCGATCAGCCTTCAAGAGGCAGCACGGGCGGTGGATCTGTCCGAGTCGCAGATACAAAAGCTGGTGCAGACCGGCGATTTCCCCAGGCCTCGGCAGCTCAGTGCGCGCCGCGTGGGCTTCATCGTTGCAGAGGTGGAGGCCTGGGTGATGTCGCGGCCACCGTCCGAGTGCCTGCCGGCGCCAGACAGCGGCTACGGCCGCGCAGGGAAACCTGGCAAGTCCGCCTCACCACCTGGCTAAGCAGGCAGGCCCTCAAGCTTGCGCACGGTCTGGTACAGCCTCTTCACCCAAACCTGCTTTTGGGCATCGAAGGTGTGGAGGTTGTAGCTGGCCACCATGACCCCGGGTTTGTGGCCGATGATGGCCTCGCCCACATCCTCCGGGCAATCAATGGCGCTGAGCAGCGTGCGCGCCGTGCGCCGCAACGCATGGGGCGACCAATCCACCACGGGGCAGATCAGCCCGTCACCTGCCCGCCGCTTGGCCTTGGCGGACTCCGGCATCAGCGAATAGACGTAGCTGGAGAACGTGTTGCGGTGATACGGCCGGAACTTCCCGCCCCGGCCCGTGAAGAATAGCCATCCCTCCCAGGCCTCGGCTACGCGGCGCTGCACGATCTCCAGCGCCTCACCGAACAGCGGAACCCGGTGGTCCACAGTGTCCGCATCCCGTTCCATCTTGAGCAGGTGGGCGGGGAACGTGATCCACCAGCCGTCCTCTTCCTGCGTCACATACTCAGTACGCAAGGCAAAAATCTCGACACCCCGCATGCCGGTGTAGAGGTACAGCAGCAGCCCATCAAGCGCGCTCTGCGACATATTGGCCCGGGCCCACGGCAGGAGCTTGCGCAGCTCCGCCTGAGACAGCACCCGGCGCCGAAACCCCACATGCTCCCCCCCGACGATTTTCCCCTTTGAACGCAGTTGGCCCTTCAAAAGGCTGCGCCACCAATTCGGCGCCGCGCCATCGATTTTCCCAGCATCGAGCCCCCAGTCCCACGCCTGCCCCAGCAGCGCCCGTAGCTTCTTGGCTGCCGCAGGAAGGTCTCGTCGCTTGTCGAGCACGTCGTAGGCCTGTGCGCGACTCACGTCACGCGGCGCCGTCCTTGCGAGCTCCGGCTCCTCATCCAGCATTCGCTCCAGAGCGCTCCACGCCCGGGCCGCGCCCTCGGCTTGGCGCAGCCCCGCCAGGTGATCGCGGAAGCCTTCCAGCAGCGCACGCACGGTCGTAGCCACTGCTGGGCCATTCTTGGCCATGGTTGCCTGGCGACGCGCTGCAACGGGATCAACTCCAGCACTGCGGCCATCGCGCTTTTCTCCCCAAGCCGAAACGGCTTCAGCCAGCGACATCTCCGGCCAATGGCCGAGCCTGACCTGTTTCATCAGTCCAGCAGAGTCCTTGTAGCGATAGGTCCAGGTCTTGCGCGATTGGGACGCGACCAATCTCAATCCATCGCATCCCTGCACGAGCAGATGCGAGCCTGGCTGAAGCTGCTTTGCGGACCGCGAATCGAATAGCACTAGAATTCCCCCAGAGTCATGGCGTAGGCTTTATTGCCAAACGCGTAGGGTAAGCAAAAACCTACGCTAGAACCTACGCCAAGGTCGTAAGTGTAGATAGATTTCGCTGGATGCTAACTTGAAGTTTTGCGGCAAGCAGTGCGTGAAATCCTGAAGAGCAGCAAGCACTTAGCAAAGAAATTCGTGCTTTGACAATGACTTAGCCAAAGCGGGCGTCGTTCAATGGCAGGACCTGAGCTTCCCAAGCTCATGATGAGGGTTCGATTCCCTTCGCCCGCTCCACTTCGACTTTCCAGGGACTTCCACCGAACGCCAGAGAACGTCGTAAGTCATTGTCAGGATTGAGATTTTTACCTGATCTCAATCCACTGACATCCAGCGAAATCCACTCCCAGCCGGTTCTAACTGGTACGTTGAGCGGTACACTGGCAATACGGAGGTCCCCAAAACCGTATTGTTGCTGGAGGAGCCGGGGTTCCGTCGGGAACATGGCATCCAACTCGCTTCGCAGGAGTTGGGCTCATGCTTTCAGACCTCCAGGTTCGACAGGCCAAGGTGACCGGCAAGGCGTATTCGCTTGTCGATTTCGACGGTCTCTACTTCTACATCTCCGCCACCGGCTTCAAGGCCTGGCACTTCCGCTTCACTTGGGGCGGCAAGCGCGAGCGCATGTCCTTCGGTGGCTATCCCGCGCTTTCCCTGAAAGACGCTCGCAATCTGCGCGACGAGGCCCGGGCCATGCTGGCCAAGGGCATCAACCCGCATTCGGAGCGCAAGCGCAAGCGCCACGCCATCGTCCTGGCGGGCGAGCACACCTTCCAGGCCATCTACGACAAATGGCTGGCCCACCGCAGCCTCTCTCTGGAAAATGAGGGCCGCCAAAGTACGCCCAAGCAGATCGGGCGCGTCTTCGCCAAGGACGTGTTTCCCGTATTGCGCCACCTGACCATCTACGACGTCACCCGCGCCCACCTGCTGGACATCATCGGCAGAGTGGAAAAGCGTGGCTCGCTGTCGGTGGCCGAGAAGCTGCGCACCTGGTTCAGCCAGCTATTCACCTACGCCTCGGTGGTGGTGCCCAACATGGGCGACAACCCGGCCAAGGATTTGGACGTGGTGGCGATGCCGCTGCCCCCGGTGGAGAACAATCCCTTTTTGCGCATGCCCGAGCTGCCGGCAATGCTGCAGACGTTGCGCAAGTACAGCGGTCGCCTGAATACGCAACTGGGTCTACGTCTGCTGCTGCTCACGGGCGTGCGCACCGGTGAATTGCGCTACGCCACGCCCGATCAGTTTGATCTGGAGCGCGGTCTGTGGATCATCCCGGTTGTCAGGCTCAAGCAACGCAAGCAGCTCACCAAGAAGAAGCGCCAGCGTTTCGCCGACATCCCGCCATACATCGTGCCACTGTCGTTGCAGGCACAAGAGGTCGTTCGTCATTTGCTGGGAAATCTGAAGCCAGCACAGGTGTATCTCATCCCCGGTGATTGGTGCCTGAAAAACCCTCTGAGCGAGAACACGCTCAATGGCGCGCTCAAGCGTATGGGCTATGAAGACCAACTCACTGGGCATGGCGTTCGCGCCACCATCTCGACTGCGCTCAATGAATTGGGGTATCCGCCCAAGTGGGTAGACGCCCAACTTTCGCATGCCGATCCGGATCGGATCAGCGCGACCTACAACCACGCCGAGTACGTCGAGCAACGCCGCGTCATGATGCAGGACTGGGCCGACCGGCTGGACTTGTTCGAGCAGAATCAGGTCGAAGTTGCCAGCACGCACTTGACCATCACGTTGCAGGGCCTGCCCACAATCGCCGGACAGGCGGCAGCGCAGCCGCCCGCCCTGAATCCAAACGCCCCTCAGTTGATCGTTGCGCCTGCACCCGATGCACCAGCGGTTCCAGCTTCCGTCTATCGACTTTCGGCGGTGCATCTGCCCGAGTACGCGCGACCCACGCTGTCAGAGGTGCAGCGCGAGCGCTTGCAATTGCTGGAGATATTCGAGGCATCCCACAACCTGTCGGTGGCCGATTACGCCAAGCTGGTTGGCAAGTCCCGCCGCTGGATCACTTACGAGATTCAGGCCGGCAATCTCCTGTCGATCCATCTGGGTCACCGTGGGCAGCGCGTCCCGGACTGGCAACTCGACCCCATCAAGCGCAAGCTGATTCAGGCTGTCCTGAAGCTGGTGCCGCGCGGTATCGACACCTGGCACATCTATCACGCACTGCTGCGGCCATACGATGCCCTGGGCAAGTGTCCAGTCATCGAGGCCGTCGATCCGACCAACCTGCATCTTGCAGCTCGACTGGTCGCCGCACATACCATAGAAACCGATGAGCTTGCAGAGCAATCGGAGGCGTCTCCGGTGCTGGCCAGGCAGACTGTAGAGCGCCTGGTAAAAACGGCAATGTTGGTTGATATGCCCGAAGATCCCGTCGCCCGTTGAGCTGAGGCCGGGCGGCAGCACCGTCCGGTCAAGGTCAAAGGAGGGAACGTCGATCGCTTCGCATGGCCGCCCATCCGTCTTCTGCGCGGCCAACTCGCAATTTCCACGTTTTGGCAGGCAGCGTTTAGCGTCGGATCAGCGCTCGGCAGTCACCATAGGCGACTTCTCGGTAATGCTATCTCGCTATATCAGTATCTCGATCGGATATGACACCAGCGGATTTTCGTTGCCAATCTCAAGCCCCGATCAATAGATTCCGAGCGTTCGCCGCTTTTTGAAACCGCTGGCGCATCAGACCATACCGATACGGTTTTGCGAGAGCAGCCACTTCTCACGATCCTGATAGCGCAAGCGTCACTGTCGAGCCGCGACAGACGCTCGGTTTTCTTGTGCCCGATGGATTTTTGCACATCGAGCACACAACGCCTACTCATTGCGCGAACTGATCAGAAGTCATCAAAAGCGGGCGTCATCACTCGCGTCTTGCGCGGACAACAGGCCGACCATGAGGACGGCTGCAAAAGCAGTCGGCCCTGTAGTTCTTCTCCTGGAAGGAGACGGAGCATGCACGAGAACAAAAATGATGCACCAACATCAAAGGTGTTCTACCGCCCGCTCGAAGCGTCCATCCGCTGGGCCGGACTGCTGCGATACGAGCAGGTGATCCTGGCTTCGGTCTCGTCGCCTATGGATCTGCCGCAGTCGCTGGACTGCCCGCGTTTGGGCGAACTGCGGCTGTACACCGACCGCATCTATGACGGCATCCTCAACGGGGAACTGCCCTTCGGGCAGCATGGCATCACGACACGCGACACCGCGTTGATCGAATCGCCTGATCTGACGGTACGTCATGTCGATCTGAAGTGCTGGATGCGCCAGCACTACCCCGAGCAGCGGCCCGGCTTTCTCTTCTCCCGCAGCGAGCGCATCATCCATCCCTTCATCTCTCTGGAAACAGGGCAAGCCATGCTGGTCGAACGCCAGGGTTTGAAATCCGCCCTGGAACAGACCAAACGTCAGCTTCGCGAGTTGCAGGACAAGCATGACGCGCTGCTCAAGCAGTCCACGGTGATTTCGGCATGCGCGCAGTGTCCGATCAGTGATCGGGCCGAGGCCACCTACCTGAACATCGTTGGCGGCCTGTTAGAGCTGATGCTCGGCCAGTCGCCATCGGGCACGCCGTACTCCAGCTTCAAGACGCAGGAGGCCGTGGTCAGCGCGCTGGTCGCCCATCACAGCGGCGCCATGGGTATCGCGGAGCGGACATTGAACGGCAAGTTCGCCACCGCCAGGCGCCGGTTGCGTAGCGCCTCCCGCTGAGATTTGCCAGCTTGTATGTGCAGTCGCGGAGATTGCATTTGCAATGTCTTTTCGCTGCCGTGTCTATTGAATAGAGGTCACGCCAACAAACGCCACTGAGCGTTCAGGAGTGACCGCCATGTCGCAAACACCTGTACTGCCGCCAAACGAGCGCCGCATCCTGCGCCTGGAAGAAGTCGAAGCGAAATCCGGTTTCAAGCGCGCCCACATCTACAACCTGATGAAGAAACGCCAGTTCCCGCAGGCGCTGCGTCTGGGCGTGCGCGCCGTGGGCTGGGACTCCATCGAAATCGATCAGTGGATCGACGAGCGCGTCAACAACAGGGCCTGACCCGTTCTCCCGCGGACTTTCCATCCTGACACGGAGAACGCCATGCAGGTCGTATCCATCATTTCAACCAAAGGCGGGGTCGGCAAGACCACCACGGCCGCAAACCTGGGCGGTCTCGCTGCGGACGCCGGGCTGCGCGTGCTGTTGCTCGATCTTGATGTGCAGCCCACCTTGTCCTCCTACTACGAGCTGGCCCATCGTGCGCCGGGCGGTATCTATGAATTGCTGGCCTTCAACGAGCGTGACCTTGGCCAGCTTGTGTCCCGCACGATCATCGCGGGCCTGGACTTGGTGCTCTCCAACGACCACCGAGGCGAACTGAACACTTTGCTGCTGCACGCGCCAGACGGGCGACTGCGGCTGCGGCACCTGCTGCCGATACTGAACCCCCTCTACGACCTGGTGCTGATCGACACCCAGGGCGCGCGCTCGGTGCTGCTGGAGATGGCGGTGCTGGCCTCCGACCTCGCGCTGTCGCCAGTGACCCCGGAAATCCTCGCCGCCCGCGAACTGCGGCGCGGCACCATGCAGTTGCTGGCGGACATTGCGCCGTACCGGCAGCTGGGTATCGAGCCGCCGCCGCTGCACCTGCTCATCAACCGCGTCCATCCGGTGTCCGCCAACGCCCGTCTGATCCAGCAGGCGCTGCGCGATCTGTTCCAGGGCCACACCGGCATTCGGGTTCTGGCCACCGACGTGCCGGCCATTGAGGCTTATCCGCGTGCCGCGACGCGCGGTCTGCCGGTGCATCGGGTCGAGTACCGCCAGCCAGTGGGCAGAGTCGCTCCCGCCGCGCTCGCCACCATGCGCGATCTTGCCGGCGAATTGCTCCCGCAGTGGCAGGATCGATTTGCCGCAGTGTCCGGCCGTCCGCCACAGCCTCTTGATACCAGGAGGCCCCATGGCCAACGCACATGAACTGGCCCGAGGCCACAGCCGGCTGCGCGCCCTGATCGAGTTCGCCGTCGGCGAAGGCTGGCACGTCAAGCGCACGGCGGGCGGTCACCTCAAGTTCACCAAGGCAGGCTGCGCCGCGATCTACACCAGTTCGACGGCCAGCGATCACCGGGCAGCCCTCAACGCCCGTGCGCAGATCCGTCGTGCCGAGCGCGAGACCCGATCCCAAGCGCAGGGAGGCGGCCATGACTGAGATCACCTCCCAGCAGATGGCCGGCAAACTGCTTGCGTCCGGGTTCGAGCGCAGCGGCCCGTCAGCAACGACCTTGAGCGACCCGATCGCCGACACGCCCATGGTCGTGACGCTCGACCAGTTGCACCCCTACGACCACGACCCGCGCAAGAAGCGCAATCCGGTGTACGAGGAAATCAAGGCATCCATCCGCGAGCGTGGCCTGGACGCGGCTCCGGCCATCACCCGGCGGCCCGGCGACGATCACTACATCATCCGCAATGGCGGCAACACGCGACTGGCAATCCTGCGCGAACTCTGGTCGGAGACCAAGGACGAACGCTTTTTTCGGGTCTCATGCCTGTTCCGCCCGTGGCCCGAGCGTGGTGAGATCGTCGCGCTCACCGGGCATCTTGCGGAAAACGAACTGCGCGGTGGCCTCACCTTCATCGAGCGCGCTTTGGGCGTCGAGAAAGCGCGCGAGTTCTACGAACTGGAAATCCGCTCCACCCTGAGCCAGTCCGAGCTGGCTCGCCGCCTGGCCGCCGACGGATACCCCGTGCAGCAGTCGCACATCAGCCGGATGGCCGACGCCGTACGCTACCTGCTGCCCGCAATCCCGACCGTGCTCTACGCCGGCCTGGGGCGTCACCAGGTCGAGCGGTTGTCGGTCATGCGCAAGGCCTGCGAGCGCACCTGGGAGCATTACGCCAAAGGCCGCTCACTGGTTCAGGACTTCGACGAGTTCTTTCAGGAAGTGCTGTCGCAATTCGATGTCCAGGCCGACGAGTTCTCTACGCAGCGCGTACAGGACGAGCTGATCGGCCAGATGGCCGAATTGCTGGACGTCGATTACGACGTGCTCGCTCTGGACATGACCGAATCCGAGAGCCGCCAGCGTGCCTTGGTCAGCGAGCCGACGCCGCCCTCGACACCGCCTGCCTTGCCAGAGCCAGAGGCCATCGCGCGCCCACCTGTCGATACCGCGCCACCCGCCGCGAAGCCTGCGGCAACGCCATCAACGGGCAAAAGCGACACGGATGGCAGCCTGCTTCAAGAGCACATCGTCTCCCCGGCGCCGACAACCGAACGGCTTGAGTCCATCCAGCGCATGGTCGCCGACCAGTTGGGCGATGCACTGCCGCGCGACTTCTCGGCGAACGTCTTGCAGTCCATCCCGGTGCAGGCTGGCGGGCTCTATCCGATCTCGGATGTCTGGTACATCGCCCCCGGCCTGGACACACCCGAGCACCTGCGCATCCACGTCGCGCAGTTCGCCCGCGAGATTGCGGTCGAGGCAGACCTGGGCGAGTGCATCGATGACCGCCCAGACGGTATCGGCTTCGCCTGCCGTGCCCATACCTCAAGCCTGGCGCCAAAGGGCCGTGCCGTCCATACGCTGTTGGCTTGCCTGGCCGGTCAGCAGCCCGCCGACGTCGGTCTGGACAACGGGCAAGTCGTCATCGACCTGCCGGCGCTGCTGTACGGCCAGGGCGACGTAACCCGAAGATTGAGCGACACCGCGCTGGTCAAGCTGTTCCGCCTGCTGCGACTGGCCCGCCGCCTGCTCGATCTCGAAGCCGGCGCTGCGGACTCTGGAACCTAAGCGAGGGAGGCCAGCATGTCCACAGCACACCCACTCAACCAGGCTGTCATCGCCCAGGCCCTCTATGACCTGCGCAATGGGCAACTGCGCCGCTGCAAGCTGATGGGGTTTGGCGAGGCAGAGCTGGACGCCCTCAAGCATCCCGCGCTGATCAGCGTGCTGGCCAACGCCAACGTCTCCTGGTGCTCAGTGACGGTCAACCGCGAAGTGCTGCGGCGGCTGCTCCAGCAGGCGCAGGATGTGGAGAAGGAAATCGCCACAGTCGATCGCATGCTCAGGCTGGGCGCGAGCACGGAGATGGTCAGCAAGTTCTATGGCTTGACGCATCAGGAAGTGGCTCTTCGCCGTGAAATCCTTGGTCTGCCCAAACGGAAGGGTCGGCACCCCGTGCTGGACGAGGAGCAGGACACGGAGCTGTGGCGGCAATGGAAGGCCGTGACCAACAGCAGGACCGTCGATCTCGAAGACGAAACTTCCATCCTCGATGCCGCCATGGACTTGGCCGAAGGCATGTCGCTGCCTCTGTCGGTGGTCTGGGCCTCGATCAAGAGCTGGGTCGATCAGGGACTGGCTTGAGTCATGGCCGTGGACGACACCGCACCACGAGCCCTACGCCAAGGCCCCATCGCACTCGCAGAGCTGTTCGATGCTGCGCTAAAAGACCTTGTGCCCAAGCCCGCCCCCAGCGCACCTGCGTCTACACCGGCACAGTCGCCCACGCCCACCTCCGGCGATGCTTTCCTGTTCAGTGGCAACCGGCACGAGACGGTGCCACGCAAGTTGTTCCTCGACCGTCGCTTGACGCCGCTGGAACGAAACGCCTGGCAAGTGTTCCGGCTGATGCTCAACGACGATGGCGTAACCGCATTTCCCACCTACGAGCAGTTGCGGCCCTGGCTGGCGTCCATGCCCTGCGCAGGCCAGGCCTCGCATGAAACCGTGGCACGGGCGCTGACACTGATGCGCCTGTCTCGCTGGCTGAGCCTGGTTCGGCGACGGCGTGACCCCAAAACCGGCCGCATCCTCGGCAATCTGTACGTGCTGCACGACGAACCCTTGACACCGTTCGAGGCCATGCAGCTCGACCCGGACTACCTGCAACTCGTCAGCCAGGCGCTCGGCCATTCTGCCAAGGCCGTGCAGATCGTGGGCCTGCACACGCTCAAGGAAATCGGTGAAGACCCATTACTGGCCGGACGCACCCTCCCGTCACGGTTGCAGGTGATGGCCGAACGTCTCGCCAAGCAGGACCTCACGGCCAGCGATAGTTATCCACAGGAAGACGCCATTCACGACTCCGAAGAAGGGGCTCCGAGCCTTCTTCGGAATGGCGAACGCCCCTCTACGGATTCCGAAGCAGGGTCGAAACCCGCGCCAGACGTCTCTCTTCGGAATCCGAAGCAGGCCCGTACAGTACGTAGTAGTTGTATTAATGAAATACGTACTACTGCGCAGGCGCGCGCGCTGGGCGATCTGCAATGGCCCAAGCGCTTTGCGCAACTGAAGGCGGAACAGCAGGCGGGTGCCAAGGTGGCATTGCAGCAGGTTGATGCCTCGCTGAGGCAGGACGTGCTGGACGAATGGGCCGCGCGTTGTAGCAACCACGGCATCCGCAATCCCGCAGGGTATCTGTTCGGCATCATCCAGCGGGCCATCCACGGTGAGTTCAATGCCTGGGCAAAGAAAGACCCGCCACCGGCACCCACTCAACCAAACGAACGGCCACCACCCGCACCGCCGGCCCAAACGCAGGGTAAGCCGGTGCCACCAGAAGTCGCCAGGCAGCACATCGAGCGGCTTCGAGATCTGCTCGCCAGCAAGTGAGCAGGCTGGCAAGGCGGTGAAGTGGACACCCATGGATGCCAATAGAGCTATCCCCTGGGGATAGTTCCACCGTTGGGGCGGATGCTGTGCAGTCGCAGACCTGACATCGAACATCTGCCGCAGCAGCGGCGTTGCCCGTCCTGATCCCGACGTGCAGCGTTCGTTGGCGCTCCATGGAGCTATCCCCTGGGGATAGCTCGCGCCGCATGCGGCCACCACGCGCTGAACCGGGGTCTGGCTGGTTTCGGTTTGTTGACTGACTGCCTTCCGCTTCCTGCCGAAGCTGACCGCTCCTTTTCCCACAACGAGCGGACACCATGGCAACCAATGAACCTCTGCAACTGAATCTCGGCTCCCTGCGCAGCGCGATGTCGCTGACGCTTCACACGCACCACGCCTCGCGCATCTGGCATGGCCGTGCCGCCGCCGAGGGGCGACCGGGCATCGTCGGCCTGAACGGCTACATCGCCCAAATGAACAAGATGCGGCGCGGTTCGGAGCAGGACGACCCGTACTCGGATTGGTGGATGCTGCGCATCGAGGCCAAGCTCGACCAGACCAAGACCACGCTGCAATCGCTGCGCGAGCAGGTGGATCAGGCACTGGCGAGCGTGCCGCCGGCACTCAGCCTGGGCGAGAACCTTAACGTGCAGCCCGTCAAGTTGCCGCTGTTCGTCAATGCGCAGCTCGGCTTTGCCGCCGTCTATCTGCTGGCCGACTACGACGACATCGCCCGCAAACTGATCCTCGCCCACCACACGGCGCTCATCGACCGCAGCACCTTGGAGCGCTGGCTTAACGAGGGCGCCCATGCACTGCGCAGCCTGTTTTCGCTGGCCCAGCAATACCGCTATTCGGGCTGCACGCGCGACGATTTCGTGTCAAAGAACGCCGCAGCACGGGCGGCGTTGGAGAAATTCGGCGAACTGCCCCAGGACGTGCTGGAAGGCACGCGCCGCTCGAAGTTCGCGCCGCCCATCGTGCGCCGTGGCCTGCAACAGCGTGCTCAGAGTCCTGCTGCAGCGCCTGCCCCCAACGACGCGGCCACCACCGACGAGCCCGCCACTGACGCAGCACCCGAAGTCAGCGCCGGCGAGGTCGAGGACGAGCAGGCATGAGCGATCCGAACCGCGAACCCCGCTACTTCCAGGGCCTGCAACAGGCAGCCTTCATGAAGCTGGAACACGCTGCCTCTCTAAAAGGCCTTTTAAAGCCTTTTAAGGGTAAGGGGGATCTTGAGACCTGGGCCAGTCAGTGTTTCGCCATGCGCGACGAGTTGATTGACATGGCGCAGCGGCAGGTGCTGCAACAGGCAGTCGGGCATCCCTTCCACCTACTGCCCGTGGAGTTGGCCCAGCAGACCACGGGCGCAGGCACGGCGTTTTTGCGCTGGCGCAAGCACGACCGCTCAGCCATGGGCGTAGCCCTGTGGCAGGAATTGATGGCGAGCACCGGCACGCCGGTCAACCTGCTGGCCGAGCTGCACGCGATCGAGCTTCAACGCATCACGCTGAACATGCAGATCAGCCTGTTGCACACCTTGGGCAGGCAGGCCCAGGAGTGCGCCAGCAAGGCCGCCAAGGCGGAGGACGCCTACCTGCGACGGCTCAAGTCCATCCCACCTGGAGTGCGTGATCGGTGATGGCATCGGACACCCCAGTACGCGCCCGACGCCGACGCGGCACGGGTATTTCAACCACCATGGAGATTGCAACATGAGCACGCATTTTTGGGGTGAAGGCAACATTGGCTCACCGCCCGAGTACCGGGAGTTCCCCAACGGCAACGACGAGCCGCGGCGCTTGCTGCGGCTGAACGTGTACTTCGACAACCCCGTTCCCACCAAAGGCGGCGACTTCGAGGATCGCGGCGGTTTCTGGGCACCGGTGGAAATCTGGCACCGTGACGTCGCACACTGGAAGGATCTGTACCAGAAAGGCATGCGCGTGCTGGTCGTCGGACGCATGGAGCGCGAACCCTGGACGGACAATGAGGATCAGCCGCGCGAAACCTGGCAGATCAACGCGCGCAGCGTCGGCATCCTGCCGTTTCGCATCGAGTCCGTGACCCTCAGCCCGAAGCCGCAGGATGCGGAGGCAAAGTCCCAGGCCGCCCAGGAACCGGCTGCGCCAAAAGAGCCGCGGCGTAGGAAGTGACCCGGTATGAGCCGGCCACTGTTCGCCGCTCCATGCACCCGCGAGCTATCCCCAGGGGATAGCTCCATCAACGTCCACCGGCTTCCACGCGCTCCCGAAAATCGCGGCTCCCGGCCCGCACCCCCCGGCTGCACGCCATCTCCACCCCAGCCATTCCATCCCGTGAAAGAGGTCGCCACCGCTCGCGACTTGTTTGCTGCTGCCCTTGGCGGTGCTCGGCATCCTCGATTCCAGCAACTCAATGAACCACGGAAATCGGATGGACGGACATGCGGCTGTTCTTGTGCGAGAAGCCCTCCCAGGGCAAGGATATTGGCCGGATTCTCGGCGCGACGCAGCGCGGTGAAGGCTGCCTCAGCGGCTCCGGCGTCACGATTACCTGGTGCATCGGCCATCTCGTAGAAGCGGCAGCACCCGAAGTCTATGACGCGGCGCTCAAGCGCTGGTCACTGGAGCAGTTGCCCATCATTCCCCAGCAGTGGCGGGTCGAGGTCAAACCCAAGACCGCCACGCAATTCAAGGTCGTCAAGGCGCTTCTGGCGAAGGCGACCCATCTCGTCATCGCCACCGATGCCGACCGCGAGGGCGAGCTGATCGCCCGCGAGATCATCGACCTGTGCGGCTACCGTGGTCCCATCGAGCGCTTGTGGCTGTCGGCGCTCAACGATGCGTCGATCCGCACCGCGCTCGGCAAGCTGCGACCGTCGTCCGATACGCTGCCGATGTATTACTCGGCGCTGGCGCGTTCGCGGGCAGACTGGCTCGTGGGCATGAACCTCAGCCGTCTTTTCACGCTGCTCGGGCGGCAGGCGGGCTACGACGGCGTGCTGTCGGTCGGACGTGTCCAGACCCCGACCCTGAAGCTGGTCGTTGATCGCGACCGCGAAATCGCGGCTTTCAAGTCGGCGCCGTTCTGGGCCATCGACGTGTCTCTGTCCACAGAGGGTCAGGCTTTCTCCGCGCAGTGGGTTGCGCCCGACGGCTGCACCGACGACGCCGGTCGTTGCCTGCAACAGCCGGTCGCCCAGCAGGCGGCGCTGCAGATTCGCGTCGCGGACAACACCCAGGTGGTGTCGGTCGAGACCGAGCGCGTGCGCGAAGGCCCGCCACTGTTGTTCGACCTGAGCACCTTGCAGGAGGTCTGTTCCAAGCAGCTCGGGCTGGACGTGCAGGAGACATTGCAGATCGCCCAGGCCCTGTACGAGACGCACAAGGCCACGACCTACCCGCGCTCGGACTCCGGCTATCTGCCCGAAAGCATGTTCGCCGAGGTGCCCGCCGTCCTGGACAGCCTGCTCAAGACCGATCCGTCGCTGCGCCCGATCATGAGCCAGCTCGACCGCTCCCAGCGTTCGCGTGCATGGAACGACGGCAAGGTCACGGCGCACCACGGCATCATTCCGACGCTCGAACCCGCGAACCTCTCTCCTCTGAGCGAGAAGGAACTGGCGGTGTACCGGCTGATCCGGGCGCATTACCTGGCGCAGTTCCTCCCGCACCACGAGTTCGACCGTACCGTGGCTGAGTTTTCCTGCGGCCAGCAGATGCTGGTGGCCACCGGTAAACAGGTGGTCGTCAAAGGCTGGCGTCTGGTGCTGGCCGAACCGCAAGCGGATGAGGACGGCGACGACGCGGCGCGCAGCCAGGTGCTGCCCCCGCTGCGTGGGGGCCTGGCGTGCCAGGTGGCTGAGGTCGAGATCAAGGCGCTCAAGACGATGCCGCCCAAGCCCTACACCCAGGGCGAACTGGTCAAGTCGATGAAGGGCATTGCGCGCTTCGTGACCGACCCGCGCCTGAAGCAGAAGCTCAAAGACACGACGGGCATCGGCACCGAGGCGACGCGGGCCAACATCATCAGCGTGCTGATCGCCCGTGGCTACATCGTGAAGAAGGGGCGCTCCATTCGCGCATCGGATGCGGCGTTCACGCTGATCGACGCCGTGCCCGCAGCGATTGCAGACCCCGGCACGACGGCAGTGTGGGAGCAGGCGCTCGACATGATCGAGGCGGGACAGCTCACCCTGGACGTATTCCTCAGCAAGCAGGCCGCCTGGATTTCGCAGTTGATCGCGCAGTACGGCAGCATGTCCCTGTCCATCAAGCTTCCCCATGGGCCAGCATGTCCGCAGTGCGGCGCAGCGACGCGCCAGCGCACCGGCAAGAGCGGCCCATTCTGGTCGTGCAGTCGCTACCCCGACTGCAAAGGCACGCTGCCGGTCGAATCCGGTACGCCCAAGCGTGGCGCTTCGCGCTCGCGTAGCAGCGGCCGCAAAGGCGCCTGACTGACTCCGTTTCCCGTGGGCCGCGCCCTGTTTCAAAGGCGTGGCCCGTGTCCCGCACGCCCCTGCGGGTCGCCCAGCGCGCAACACCTTCTTGTCCGTGTGCGCGTCCCGCCCAGCCGTCCCCGGCTGCGGGACCTGAAGGTAGCTTTTCCGCGAACCGTCTCCCGCGTGTTCTGCTGGTCTGTGTTTCTCCCGCCCACTGCGAAGGGTCCCCCGATGGCTTACCAGGCAGCGCGAGCCACCCGGAGACCCTTTGTGGTCAGCGGTATTCGGTGCCGGTGCCCACCGGCGCAAAAACGGGCTCCCTTTGTGCGCGGATGTGCGCCAGACGATGCCGGCCCCAGCCACGACATGGGCCGGGTGTGATTGCTGATGAGCAGACGGTTCTAGCGACGACCGGGCCTGCAACAGCCCACGGGTGGTTATTTCCTCCCGAGCCGAAGGTCAGCGAGCCTTCGGCATCTTCATCTCGCCGATCAACGTTCCGAGCCAACGGCCGGCCACAGCAACAGGAAACCGACGCATGCAACAACCGGAGAAAGTACGAGCCGCGTTCGAGCGCGACCTTGGCAACAAGGTGCTGTTCATCAAGGGCGGCAAACTGCTGTTCATCGATGGCATCAATCTCAAGGCCATCGCCGACCGTAAGGCGTATTTCGCTTCGCTGCGTGCGCGGCAGGCGCAACCCATTGTGGTCCTGGCCGAACTGGGACAGGACGAGGCATTCGCCCTGTGGAAGCAGCATGTCCTGGGCGACACGACCGAGTGAGCCAACGCACCCACGCCCCCCCTGACAGCCCGCACTCGATGCGGGTTTTCTGTCTCTGCGCCCATCAATCCGGGCTGGGCCGAATGTCGTTTTCCAACTGACGCAGCGCGGCCCCCGGACGAAGCTGCCCGCATGTTCGCTGATTCGTCAGCACATGCCAGCAGCCATGGGTTCCAGGCTGCCGTGGGTTCTTCCCGCGTAACCCGCCAGTCCGTATCGCATCAAGTCTGCGGACACGCGTCCCCGTGACGCCGATGCTTTTTATCCACCGCGTGCGGGAGCTGCCATCCCGTGAGGGACAAGGCCCCGCTTTTCCAAGGAGCCTACCCATGTCCCACAAAGCCTCTTTCGGCCAGTTGGCCTTGACCTATTGCGGCAAGTTCCTGCCGCTCGAAGTCCTGCAAAGCGCCGCCGGCCACTACATCGGCACGCGCGATACCGAAGGTCCCGTTTCGCGGGAATCGCACGAGTACTTCCGCAGCCATGCGGCGGCTCAACGTGCCCTCGAAAGAGGCGGCTGGTCCCAGCTCGCCATTCCCTGATCCAACTGGAGGAATCACGCCATGAATCAACTGCTGCCGCAGGAAGTCGTCGATCAGATCATGCGGGAAGAGCAGCATTTCGCTGCCGCGCCCCAAGCCTTCTTCGAGGCATGGAAGCGTGGTGCCGAGATCGCTGGCCCCGAATGGTTCGGCGACGGCACCCGTGACGGCCTGAACCAGGCCAAAAGCAAGTGGGATCTGCGTCCCAACATGCTGCGGCTCAACGATGCCCTCGGTGTCCTGAGCAGCGGGCAACGCATGTTTCTGTCCGCCATGGTCAGCTTCTACAACGCGCACGAGGGCGGTGCCATGCTCAAACGCTGCCATTTCCACGGGCTGTCGGACTTCGACGGTCTCGACTTGGAACGCCGCAAGGTCATTGCCGACTTGATGCTGAACTACAGCGGCTGGTGAGCCCGTTTCCGGCACACCCCCGTCTTTTCGTTCCCCACGAGGGACATGCGCCCACACAGCCATGTCCCTCGATTTCCTTTCCGTTGCCCAGCGTAAAGCGGCTGAATCAAAGCCAACGATCAGCGCCGACTGACGCATTTTCCCCTTTCAACCCACCGGGTCCAATTCCCGGTGGCGGGAATTGGCTCCATTATTCAATCTGGAGAGTTCCCATGTCCCAGAATCCCAATCCCTTTCTCCGTGGCTACTGGAATTTGAAGATCGTCCGCACGCTGTCCATCAGCTACGAGGACGGAATTCCGCATGTCTGGCGAAACATCCACCCGAGCCAACAACATCTTTCCGACGAGGAATTGATTTCATCGTCCTGCATCGTCACCAGCGATTTTGCGGTGGTCACGAACGGCTCTGAACCTGTGAGTGCCGAAGCACTGGCCGAATGCGATGCCGATGAAGGCGTTAACGGCGAAGGCGTGATCGGTGCCGTGGTCTATGCCATTCATGGCGAGGACTTCGACGGCCGCCTGATCCACGTCGGTGACAGCTATTCGGTCGAAGCCGCGCGGGAAGTTGTGCAGCGCCTGAGTTTCGAGACCGGCTACTACAGCCGATGCTGGGAGATCAGCAGCGCGCACATCAGCCAGGAAACCGGCCAGTACCTCGCCAACCTGGCGGACCTTGCCACGCCGGAGGCCTTTTTGTTCATCGCCTTTCGGGTTCCGTACAGCCCGGCGATCGGCGTCAAGCTGATCTCCACGCCCTGGACGGACAAGAACCTGGAGCACGCCGAGGGCATCACCGCCGAGCAGCTTCGGCAGGAGCACCGCAGCAAGGGCATGCCCGCCGACCTGGCGAACATCCTGGAGCTGGCTGGCCAGGCCGATGTGCGCATCCTCATCCTCGACGCTGACGCGCCCGTGTTGCTGGGCCTGCCGCTGGCCGAGCCCTAGCAAACACACCACGCGCCCACCTTCCTCTTTGCCCTCCATGCCAGCCCGTCTCCTTTCTGGGAGCCGGGCTGGTCCAATTCCATAGGAGCACTTTATGTTCCCCGACCTCATCTCGCCCGCACGCGACTTCGAGCATCAGCTTGGAGCCTGCGTCAACGCCATGGGCCAGGACGACGCCATCGGCCAGATCCTGGTATTCGAGCGCTTGAGCGGCATGCTGCACATGCGCCATATCGCCAGCGCCGATCTGGCAGACACCGACATTGATGCCTACGAAATGGTCGTCTTCGACGGCGGCAATACCGGCGGCGACTCGTGGAAGCACGTGTTCTTTCCACGTCAGCGCGAACACTACTTCGTGTACCAAGTCTGACCACCCAGCCGCTTTCGAGGGGCCTTTTCTTGTCGCGGCGCAGGAAAGCGGGTGCGGCGCGGTGCGGTTTCCTGAGCGCAGGCCGCTCACTCAAGGGCCATCTTTACCCCATGTTCGTCGGCGTTGCCGACACATGCCCAGGCAGCCAAGACCTTCAAGGCTGCAAGCGCGGGAAACCGTGCTGGTTGTTTCTTTCTACGGACGCATCGCGCCCATCCACCCACAAGGGACCTCTCCCTTGCGGGCGGGGAATCCCTTGTTCTTCCTCAAGGAGATTCACATGGATCGCTCTCTTATCAAGACCCTGATGCCTTCGCTGGTCGCAGGCCATGTGCCCCGCAACGTGCGGTCGTTCAAGTACCGCGTGTTCGATGATCAGCCACAGTCCTCGACACTGGGCTTTGTCATTGATCCCCAGCCCTTCGACGGCAAGGTGGTCGCAGCCAGCGAAGACGCCATCGTCGTCAAGCTCAAGCCCAGCGAGTTCGCGGTACTCGATCCCAACCTGGTGACCACCGTTCCCAGCGAGGGCACCAAGGTGCATGTCCAACCCTATGCCCGTCGTCGTTTCGACGGTCTGCGTGCGGACACGCCAGAAGAGCGCACCGAGATGATGTCCGACGGCACGCCCTACACCGTCAAGACACACATCCTCGGCTCCGCGCCGGCCAAGTTGCCCATTCCCGAGCCGCAGTGCATGGAACTGGGTCAGCTCATCGAGCAGTTGGAGGAAATGCCGGCGCCCGACGGGTTCCGGCGCATCACCCACATGCTGGTCGATGCGGGCGCCCACGACTTCACCTGGGTCGATCCGACGCCGTCCAGGATCATCGAAACGCCTCCGGCGATCAGTTTCACGGTTTCGACCGCGAAGTTCGCCGGCCAGGTGACGATCCTCTACCAGCCCGGCAGCGATACCTATGCGGTGGAGCTGCGCCGCGACGGCGAGTTGGTCGATCGGCACGACGAGGTGTATTTCGACATGCTCGGCGAAGTGCTGGAGCGACTCATAGACGACGGGCGCTGGCGCCTGATCGACGTGAGCGTGATCGGCGCGGAGACGTCCCGACGGCGCCGCGCTGTACCGGCGTGACACCACGAAAAGTACCAGGCGACATGCCCCCACAGGCTCTCCCTCCATTCGGAAGGAGGGCCTTTTTTCTGCCGTGGGAGATTTCATCAAAGGGAAACGATCGGATACCGATTGATGGCTGCCTCGCGCGCGAGGCCTGGCCATGCTGAGCCCATGCCTGCTGACGTTGTCAGCGACATGCCAGGCAACCATCGGTCTTCGAGGTTGCGGCGCAGTTCCCACTGCGTGACCGAGCCAGCTCGCACCGCATCCATCCGCGAGCGGCCACCAGTCTCTGGTGGTGGATGCTTTCGCCTTATCAACCCATCGCGGGGTTACGCACCTTTCCCCGCTGCGTGGGGCCGGTGTGTCTCCGCTTCATCCCTATGGAGATTCACCATGAGCACCACGTCCAACGAGAAATCGTATTTCGACCTCCACACCTCGGGCATCGGTTACATCCAGCGTGCCCGTGAAGTGCCTGTTCGGGGCGGCCGCCGTGCGCAGCCTTTCCTGGCATGCACCATCGCCGCGCTGGTCGGTTCCGCAAAGGATCCCAGCTATCGCTATTTCGACGTCAAGGTCTCGGGTGCCGAGGCCAAGAAGCTGGTCGAGCGCTACATCGGCGTTGACGATCCCAAGCAGCGCCCACTGGTGCGCTTTCGCCTCGGCGACCTGTGGGGCGATGCGTATATCCGCGACAAGGGTGAGCAGAAAGGCCAAGCCGCCGCGTCCCTCAAGGCGCGACTGCTCAAGGCCGAGCCGCTTGACCGGGCCGAACTGGCTTCGATCAGGCAGCACGAGCTGGTCACCCGCGGCATCGGCTACCTCAGCCGTCCGAAGGACGTCACACCCAAAGATGGCGACCCGTTCCTCTCTTGCACCGTCGCCGCTCTGGCCGGGCCTGTCGATGAACCGGAGTATCGGTACTTCGACAGCATCGTCACCACCCCTGAAGCCGAGCATCTGGTTCGCCGGTGCGTGCAGGCCATCGAAGGGGACTGCAAGGTGCTGATCGCTTTCCGTCTCAACGACATGAAGATCGATCCGTACATCCGCACCAAGGGTGAGCGCGCTGGGGAACCGGCCGCAAGCCTGGATTCGACACTGATCCACATCGGCCTGATCAAGATCGACGGCACCAAGGTCTATCCGACGAGCCCCGCGCAAGCAGATTCGCCGCCGGCCCAGGACGCTCCCGCGCCCGAAGCCGAGGACGCCGCCCCCGCTGCAGATCAGCCTGCCGAGCCCGCCGAGTGCGAGCCCGAAGGTGAAGTCGAGGAGCAGGAGCCGGCATTGGCTGCTTCGTTCTGATCCGGCATGGCCCCTCATGGGGCCTTGCCGCTTCTCCTTGCTGCATCTGCAGCGTCCTCCATCCGCATAGCGCGCTCGCGCATTTCTTCCCCCGAGTTCCGCGTGGTCAGACGGCCGCGCGGTTGTCGCATTTTTCACAGGAGAACAGCCATGTCTCTGGCATCCCGTTTTGCTCCGCAGTCCCCGATCCTGCGCTCAGATCGCCCGCTCTCGGACGACCGCATTCGCGCCATTGCTCCATCAATCTTCGCCGACGCTCCGCATGGGAGCCGATCCGAGCGGTATGCCTACATACCGACCTCGACCGTGCTCGCCAAGCTGCGCCAGGAGGGTTTCGAGCCCTTCATGGTGTGCCAGACGCGCGTGCGCAACGAGGATCGGCGCGAGCACACCAAGCATCTCATCCGACTTCGCCATGCCAGCCAGATCAACGGCGACGAGGCGAACGAGATCATCCTGCTCAACAGCCACGACGGCACGAGCAGTTACCAGATGCTGGCAGGCATGTTCAGATTCGTCTGCCACAACGGCCTGGTCTGCGGCGATACCACCGCCGACATCCGTGTCCCGCACAAGGGGGATGTGGCCAGCCAGGTGATCGAAGGCGCCTACGAAGTCCTTGAAGGCTTCGAGCGCGTGAAGGACTCGCGCGATGCGATGCGCACCATCACCCTCGATGAGGGCGAAGCAGAAATCTTCGCGCACTCAGCGCTGGCACTCAAGTACGACGATCCTGCCAAGCCGACGCCTGTCACGGAGCGTCAACTGCTCGCGCCCAGGCGCTGGGACGACCGCAGGGATGACCTGTGGGCCGTCTTCAACCGTGTCCAAGAGAACCTCGTCAAGGGGGGCCTGAATGGACGCTCGGCCAATGGCCGCAATCAGCGCACCCGCCCGGTGCAAGGCATCGACCAGAACCTGCGCCTGAACCGGGCGTTGTGGCTCCTGGCCGAAGGCATGCGCCAGCTCAAGGCGTGATGCCAAGTGGACCTTGCCCACCTCGGGCGAGGTTCATTTCCTCTCATCCACCGGCTGCCACCAGCCGTCCGTCATTCATCATCAGGAGTACCACCATGACAGCCAAATCGGCACCCGAGCAATCGGTTTCGCCCATCATCGTCCCCGGCCAGCTCACGCTGCGTACCATCCGCGGCAAGAACGGCCCCTTCACGGTCGGACGCCTCGCCACGCACCTTGGTACGTTCGAGGTCAAGGACCCGGAGCTGGAGCAATACCCCGAAGGCAAGTACGACGGGGAGTTCATCATCAGGTACATCTTCCCGAAGTCCTACCCGGTCGGTGGCGGCATGCGCTTCGAGATCCGCGCCAGCCTGGACGGAATGACGCTCTACGACATCGACAAACTGAGCCGTGACGAAGCACGCAGCTTCGCCACCCAGGACCTCGATCCACTTGATGAAGAGCTGGGCGCACAGCCTGCAACAACACCGGCAACACCGGCCAAGCCCAGCAAAACCTCCAGGCCCGCCAAGCCCGCACCCGTACAGGCATCCACAGACCCGCTGGTCGATACCACGCCCTTCGGCGTGGATGCGCCGACGCCCGCTGCGGCAACTGCTCCCTGCAGTACCGAAGATGGCGACGCCGCGCTGTTCAGCTTGCTCTGGCCGCTGGGCGAGTCCGTGAAACTGGATTCGACCATCGACCGCCGCACCCTGCGCGCGCAGATCGTCCGCCTGGGCGAACTGGGCTACGCGCTGGACTTCAAGACGCAGGAGTGGAGCCGCCAGGCCGAACTGCAACCTGCGTAGTACTGGGCACCGCATCTGCGGTGTGCTTCATCCACCCGCCGGGGGTCTTCCCCACCGGGGAGGCTTCTGGCTCAATTTTTCCAGGAGGCCTCTCATGGGCTGGTATTTCTCACCCCAATCGCGGTCTGAACTGATCGCGGAGTTGATCGCACCGCAAGAGACCGAACGCGCCAGCGTGAAGGTCATCGCCCACGCGCTGCGTGGCAACGTCCTCTGGTCTGTTGTGCAAGTGACGGCCAAGGCCGAAGGCGTACACCGTGATCTCGCACCGGGCCAGTCCCTGTGCACCATCCGCTGCGATCTGCTGGAACGCAGCGGCGGCCAGTGGGGCTATAAGCCACTGGACGAATCCATGCACCCGTACTACTACTCGTGCCCGCTGTCCTATCTGAACCTCGCACCGGAGCAATCCGCCGACTGGCGTGCAGGCGTTCGCGCCTACCACGCGCGGCGGCGCACATCCAAGGAAGCCACAGCTCCAGCTACGGCGCTGACGGTCTGAGTCAGGGACGCCTTTTTTCCACCCCAAGGGGCAGTGCTTGCCCCCTGCGGGCGATGCTGTTCCCGTTCATCCGAGGACACCACCATGTGCAGCCCACGGGCCAGGAGTTTTTCATCCTGGGGCGCGTCAGGATGCGGATGGGGTTCCACTGGAAACCTGTCTTCACCCAGCGGCGCACCCGCCACGGCGACGTGGCAGCCTGCCCGGACTGCGGCACACTCATCACCGACCTCGACGGCGAGCCGGTCAACCCGGTCGCGCTCGAAGCCGAGGAGTCCCGCAGGAAGTGCAGCCACTGCGCCGCGCCCCTGTGGACGCTGATCCGCCCGCGTAGCCTGTCCGGCAGCGACCAGTCCTCGGTCGTCCTCAAAGCCTTGAAGCGCATCCCGACCATCGGGGAAGTCACTGCACAGAAGCTGATGCAGAAGTTCGGTGACGGCTTCCTGGCCTCGATGCTGGGCGACAACATCCATGAGTTCATCAACCTCATGGATGGCAACGGCGAGCTGGTGTTTTCCGACCGTCAGGCCACGCGCATGGAACGTGCGATGGCCAACATGGAGTTTGGCTTTGGCGAAGGCGGCTACCAACCGTCCGAGTTCATCAAACGCTACCTACCGCAAGGCACGTTCGACCTGCTCATCGCCGACGAGGCGCACGAGTACAAGAACGGTGGCAGTGCCCAGGGCCAGGCCATGGGCGTGCTGGCGGCGAAGGCTCGCAAGACCTTGCTGCTGACCGGCACGCTGATGGGCGGCTACGGCGATGATCTGTTCTACCTGCTGTTCCGGGCACTGCCCGGACGGATGATCGAAGACGGCTACCGCCCGACCACGAGCGGCAGCATGACCTCGGCTGCGATGGCATTCATGCGCGATCACGGCGTCCTCAAGGACATCTACTCCGAGAGCGCCGGCACGGCGCACAAGACAGCCAAAGGCACCAAGGTATCGGTGCGCACGGTCAAGGCTCCCGGCTTCGGCCCGAAAGGCGTCTTGCGCTGCATCCTGCCGTTTACGATTTTCCTCAAGCTCAAGGACATCGGTGGCAACGTCCTGCCGCCGTATGACGAGGAGTTTCGTGAAGTCCAGATGGACGTGGCGCAAGCTGCGGCCTACCGCGATCTGGCGGGTCGGCTGACCGCAGAACTGAAACAGGCTCTGGCGCGACGCGATACGACCTTGCTGGGGGTGGTGCTCAACGTGCTATTGGCCTGGCCGGATTGCTGCTTCCGGTCGGAGACCGTGGTGCATCCGCGCACGCGCAACACCTTGGCGTTTGTCCCGGCTCAGTTCAATGAGTTCGAGATCAGCCCCAAGGAGCGCGAGCTGATCGACATCTGCAAAGCGGAGAAGGAACAGGGGCGCAAGGTTCTGGCCTACACGGTCTATACCGGAACGCGCGACACCACGTCACGCCTGAAGGGGCTGCTGGAGCAGGAAGGATTCAAGGTGGCGGTACTGCGCGCAAGCGTGGATGCCAGCCGCCGCGAGGACTGGATCGCCGAGCAACTGGACCGGGGCATCGACGTGCTCGTCACCAATCCCGAGCTGGTCAAGACGGGGCTGGACCTGCTGGAGTTCCCGACGATTGTGTTCATGCAAAGTGGCTACAACGTGTACTCGCTCCAACAGGCAGCACGCCGCTCCTGGCGCATTGGGCAGAAACAGCCCGTGCGCGTGATCTACCTCGGCTACGCCGGTTCCTCGCAGATGACCTGCCTGGAACTGATGGCCAAGAAGATCATGGTCTCGCAGTCCACCTCGGGCGATGTGCCCGAATCGGGGCTGGATGTTCTGAACCAGGACGGTGATTCCGTCGAGGTCGCACTGGCTCGGCAGTTGGTCGCTACCTAATTTCCACGCCATCGCCGGCCTAGCGCCGCCGGCTTTCTGTTCTTCCCACCTTGCAGCCACGTCCCGCAGTCTCCGCAGGACGTGGCTGCGTCCTTTCAGATTCAGTGTGGACTCTCTTTGGAGAAACGATTGGTTACTGGCTAAACTCACATGAGCAGAATCGGGGGAGCCAATGCAGATTGCAAAAGTCAAGGTCGAAAAGTTTCGTGGGATTGAATCCGGCATCGTGACGCTGTCAGGCCACAGCGTATTTCTCGGTGACAACAACGTCGGGAAGTCAACGCTGCTGGAGGCCATAGATCTCGTCCTCGGCCCGGAACGGCTCTCCCGAAGACCCGTCATCGACGAGCACGACTTCCACGCCGGGCGCTACCTGGATGAAGAGGGAGATCCGGTTCTCATTCGGATTGAAGTTATCGTCAGTGACCTGTCCGCCGAGCAGCAGCGACACTTTCGTGACCACATCGAGTGGTGGTCCGCCACGGAAAAGACGCTACTCGTAGGCCCGCCCCCGGAAGGCACGGATGCGTCAGACGTGTCGGCCGCGCTGCGGGTGTTTTTCGAGGGTCGCTACGACAAGGAAGAAGACGACTTCACGGGCAATACTTTCTTCGCGACCCCAGTGCTAGCTGAAGGTACTCACCCAACTTTCAAAACGACCGACAAGCGCAAGTGCGGCTTCCTGTACCTCCGGACGCTGAGGACAGGGGCGCGGGCATTGAGCCTGGAGCGCGGGTCGTTGCTTGATGTCATCCTCAGGCTTCAAGACAAGCGCGTGACGATGTGGGAAGACCTGCTGAACGAGTTGCGCAAACTCCCCGTGGCCGATAAGCCGGAACTCGGCATCGCCCCGCTCTTGAAGGACGTCCAGGACGCTGTTCGCCGATTCGTTCCTTCTGACTGGGCAGAGGAACCTCACATGCGCGTGTCGGATCTCACTAGAGAGGCCCTGCGCAAGGATTTGACCGTTTTCATGGGCACCGGCGCGAAGCGTCCGGACGGCAGCACCTATTGCGCGCCATATCACCATCAGGGCACCGGCACGATCAATACACTGGTGCTGGCGCTGCTATCCATCATCGCGGGCCTGAAGCAGAACGTCATCTTCGCGATGGAGGAGCCCGAGATCGCCCTTCCGCCACATACCCAGAAGCGCATCGTTAACAGCGTGCGCGAGACGTCGGCACAGGCGCTTTTCACGTCGCACTCGCCCTATGTGCTCGAAGAATTCGCGCCGTCCGAGATGCATGTGCTGCGGCGTGACGGGGGCAAGCTTTCTGCGATGCTGGCGACATACCCACCAGCGGTCAAGCCCAAGGCATACAAGGCAGAGTTCAGGGCCCGCTTCTGTGAAGCGCTGCTTGCCCGATATGTACTTGTTGTCGAAGGTCGAACGGAGTTCGATGCGATACCTGCAGCGGCGCGCCGGCTTAACGACTTGAACCCCACAGAATACAAGACGCTTGAGGCCCTGGGGGTGGCCGTCATCGATGCGCAAACCGATGCGCAGGTTGCGCCTCTCGGCAAGTTCTTTAGAGACTTGGGCAAGACGGTCTTTGCTGTGTTCGACAAGCAGGAACCAGCCGCTTCCGCTGCCATCAAGGCCGCCGTGCACCACTCATTTGAATCTGCCGAGAAAGGTTTCGAGAACGTAGTGCTGCACCACACCGCGGAGGCAGCCCTTCGTCGATATGCGCTCAGCCTCGTCGCGGAGAACGCGTGGCCGAACCATCTGATCGCCAAAACTCCTAACGCCGCCCAGACCGTGGAGCAAATTCGCGACGCATTGCGGCAATTCTTTGGCTGGGCCAAGGGAAGCGGCGATGCCGGCGACTTGCTCGGGTGCTGCACCGAGGCGGAGATGCCGCAGTATGTCCGGGACACGCTGCGGGTGATCCACATCACCGTCGAACCTCCGCCGCTGCCACCCGTGCCGTCAGCGGCGGCAGCACCGTTCGATGACGAAGAGTTATGACGGTCGAACAAGACTGGACACCGCAGAAGAGGGACTTTCTGCAAAGCACGGGGCACGTGCTCGCCATGGGTGGTCCAGGCTCCGGAAAGACGCATGTCGCCCTGGTCAAAGCCAGGGACGAGATTCGATCAGCAAAGCTCCTATCAGGCCAGCGCATCCTGTTTCTCAGCTTCGCGAGGCCCACAGTGGCACGGGTCCTTGAGAAAGCCAAGGAACTCATCACCGCGGATGATCTGAGACTTCTAGATGTCAACACCTATCACGGCTTCGCATGGAGCGTTCTGCGAAGTCATGGCTATCTGCTCAGCAACGGAAAGCCGCTCCAGCTCCTACCACCTCCCGAGGGCTCCGCGCGCTTGGCTCACTTTGCCAAGGAGCAGCATCACCAGGAGAAGTTGCGCCTTTTCCATGAAGAGGGGCTGCTCCACTTCGACCTCTTCGCCCAGTTGACGGCTGAACTGCTGCGCCGCAGCCGGCGGCTGGCAGGTATCTACACAGCGACCTACCCGATACTCGTCGTGGACGAGTTCCAGGACACGAACGCCGACGAATGGGCGATGGTCCGCGAGCTTGGACGCGGCTGCAGGATCATTGCCTTGGCCGACCCCGACCAGCGTATTTACGAATTCCGCGGCGCCGATCCTCAGCGGCTCAAGGAATTCGTGGACCAGTTCGACCCCTTGCCAGTCGAGTTTGAAGGGGAGAATCATCGCAGTGCCGGAACCGACATCGCAACGTACGGTTCAGACTTGCTCACCGGGAAAAACAAGGGCGCCGTCTATGCCAATGTGTCGGTGGTCGAGTACGGCGTGTACTACGGAAGGGGTCCGCATTTCCATGCGAAGGCCCAGCTCATCCAGGCAATCAAGCGACTTCGCAAGGAGCCGGCCTGGTCCATCGCAGTGCTCGTCCCATCCAAGGCCTTCATGCTTCAAGTGTCCGACTACCTCTCCGCGGAGTCCGATGGCATGCCCAACCTTCGCCACGAGGTGGCGATGGACGCGGAATCCCCGGCGCTTGCGGCAAACGTCATCGCCACGCTAATGGAAGGAGGCCCTTCGGAGCTTCTGGCTGCGCGGCTACTCTCCGCCTTACATACCCACATCCGGGGCCGCAGTGGCACCAAACGCCCTGCGCAGGCGGAACTCGACATGGCCGACGCCATCGACCAATACTTGGTCTCCGGAAAGATCCGCGGCAAGAATCGCCAAGCGTTGATCAGCGAGTGCGCGCGCCTAGCAGCGCTTCGCCAGGACGTCGTATTCACCGGCCATCCTGAAGAAGACTGGTTGACTGCGCGGGGGCTTCTCGCGACGTCTGCCGTTGGCCAACTGTCGCGCGTTGCCGCTGATGCCAAGTATCTCCGCCTGCTTCACAAGGGCTCAAACCTGCGGGCGTCTTTGTCAGAGCTTTGGAGATCCCAAGGACAGTATGTCGGCGCTATCGAAGCTGTCCGGGGCGCTTTGCTGCAGGAGCATTTCACAGCAGCCGCCAAGGAATGGCGTGGAGTTCATCTCATGACCATTCACAAAGCAAAGGGTAAGGAGTTTGACGAGGTACTGATTTACGAAGGGCGATATGCTGGACGAATTGTGCCTGCGAATGCAGATACTTCTCGTCAAAGCCAAGCCCTTTTGGCACTGCGGGTCGCAGTCACAAGAGCTATGAAGAGAGCAACAATCCTGACGCCATCGGGAGACCGCAGCATTTTTTTGTAATCAGCTGGTAGCGAGTACTGTCCAAATCAGCACGGTCTTCGCATGTTTCTGAAAAAGCGGTCGTCCATCAGTCCGCATTCCTAGCTGACCGCTCAACGGCGCTCCGCCAAGGTATCGGCATCGCAACAGAAGAGCCGATGCCATGCCCGCAATCCCTGTATCCCGGCGTCTGGTCGGCGCTGGTCTCCTGGCCGCAGCGCTGGCCAGCGGCTGCGCGACCACCACCGCGCCGCTGGTGCCAGACGCCATAGAAGGCGTCTCCTCCGCTCCCGAACCCGAGGCACCCGAGTTCATTCCCGTCGTGCGCTATGGCCGCTACACGCTGGTCGAGCTGGCACCCACGGCGGCGCAGCGTGACTTGCTGTTGCAGACCATCGACGTGTCCATGCCCGAGGATGCCCGCGCCACGGTGGGCGATGGGCTGCGGCATGTGCTCAAACGCAGTGGCTACCAGCTTTGCGAGACGCCCAGCGCCGTGACCGAGTTGTATGCGCTGCCGCTGCCGGCGGCGCACCGGCATCTTGGCCCCATGACCTTGCGCGATGCGCTGCTCACCCTGGCCGGCCCGGCCTGGGAACTGCATGCGGATGAACGGGCACGGCAGATTTGCTTTGAGCAGCCTGGAGGCAGTGCGACCGCCGAGCACGCACACGAGCCGCCTGTTGCCGAGGCGGTGCAGACGTTTCCGCTGATGCCTTCGGTTTCGGGAGGCCAGCCATGAATACCGCGCAGGCTCCCCGGCGCCCGATCTCCGCCGTGGTGTTGCAGAGCCTAATGTGGCTCTGGCTGATCAGCCTCAGCGTTTTCGCTGCCCTGAGCTACCAGACCATGAACGACCAGGCCGACCAGACGCTGCTTGATTCCCGCCTGCAACGTCTCGAAGCGCAGGCGGTGGGCCTGGCCGAGACCATTGAGGCCATCCAGCAGCGTCCAGTCGTCGCAACAGCGGCAGACCTCAAAGATACCCGCGAACGCCTGGAAGCACGCGCCGCCCAGGTCGAGACAACGCTGAGCGGCTATGCCGCTGCCGAAGACCTTCAGGCGCTTCGTGCGGAAGTCGAGCAGATCAAGGCACGCCCAAGCGCCCTGCGTGCCGCAGCGCCCGCCCAGCCGCGCTCACCGAGCAGGCCCACCGCCAAACCAGAACCGCCGCCACTGCCGTTCCGCATCGTCGGCGCCGAACTTCGCGCCGGCCAGCGCAGCCTGTCCGTCACACCGAATAACGGGAACTTCACGCCCGACCAGCTTCAAGTGCTGCTTCCCGGCGATGCCGTCGGCCCGTGGCGCCTGCAGGCAGTCGAGGGCAACACTGCGGTGTTCCAGGCCGGCGACCAGACCCGTCGCATGGCGATTCCTTGAGCGGAGCGCACGACATGAAACCGTCGATCATCCTTTCCGCGCTCCTGCTCGCGTCTGCCCAGTTGCCCGCCTGGGCGCAGCAGCCGGCCACGGCTCCCGCCGGCAGTGCGCACAGCCAGGAGCGCCCGCTGGTTACTCGCTCCCTGGACGACCGAGTGGCAGGCGACTGGGGCCTGCAACCGCAGGAGTGGGCTCGCTATCGCGAGCTGATGGACGGGCCGTTGGGCATCTACTCGCCCAACCTGGACCCACTGTCCGCCCTGGGCATCGAGGCGCGCACCGACGAGGAACGGCGCCGCTACGCAGAGCTGCAGGTGCAGGTCGAGGCGCGCCGTATCGAGAAGCTGCTCGCCTACCAGCGTGCCTACGACCAGGCCTGGCAGCGCCTGAGTCCCGGCATGCAGCGGGTGAACCTGCCTGACGAAAAACCCGGCGCCGGCACAAGCGCCAATCCCTTGCGCGGTTCAGGCCGCACGGCCGTGTTCGTCAAGGACGGCTGCGCGGCCTGCGGGCAACTCGTGCAGCGCCTGCAATCCTCCGGCACCGAGTTCGACCTGTACATGGTCGGCAGCCGCCAAGACGACACGCGCATCCGCGACTGGGCCAAGCGTGCGAACGTCGATCCGGCGCGCGTGCGCAGCGGTGGCATCACGCTCAACCATGATGGCGGGCGGTGGCTGTCGCTGAGCTTGCCCGGAGACCTTCCTGCGGTCGTGCGCGAGGTGAACGGTCAATGGCAGCGCCAGCCATAGCGGCCACCTCCGTTTCGCAGTGCTTGCGCGCACTGGTGATCGCGGCGGGCCTGTGCGCCTGCGCCGCCCATGCCCAGGAGCTTCCGCCACCGGCTTACCAGCTTGCCGCACAGCGCGCGGGCATCCCCTCGACGGTGCTCTACGCCGTGGCTTTGCAGGAAAGCGGCATCCGCCGCAACGGGCGCATCGTCCCGTGGCCGTGGTCCCTCAACGTCGCCGGTCAGTCGCGCCGCTTCACCACCCGTGCCGACGCCTGCGCTGGTTTGCAGCAGGCAATGCGCGCCACGCCGCACACACGCATCGACGCGGGCCTGGGCCAGATCAACCTCGGCTACCACCAGCAGCGCTACGCCAGCCCGTGCGACCTGCTCGACCCATACAGCAACCTCGCCATCGCCGCTGAAATCCTGAAAGAGCAGCACACCTCGGGCGAGGACTGGTTGCCGGCGATCGGTCGCTACCACCGTCCTGCGGGCGGAGAACCTGCGGCTCGTTACCGGCGCAGCGTGTCGCGCCACCTTGCCCGTGTGCAGGGCACACACCCAACCGCCGCGGCCATCGCCGTGCACCAGGAGAGCACCCCATGAAAACATGCCATTTGACCCATCTCACACTGAAGGGCCTGCTCGTGCTGCTGGCGGCTCTGCCACTGGCCTCGCGCGCCGGAGAGCCCCTGATCGTCGTCGAAGACCGTGGCGGCACGTCGGCGCTGCCGTACTACGAGGCTCTGAACCTTCAGCCGCGCGCCAATGCTCCGGCCGGGCCGCCCATCCCGATGCTCCCGGTGCCCGCCACGCCCATGGATGAGGCCGCGATGTTGCCGGTGCGCAGTGCCAAGCTCACGCCTGGCACCGTCGCGCGGCGCGTGATCGAGGCACCGGGCCTGCGGCCTTTCGTAGTCGTCGGCGACGACGAAGCTTCCCACGCCTGGCTGCTTCGCCAGGCGGGCTCGCTGCGCGAGCGCGGCGCGGTGGGCCTGGTGGTTAACGTCGAGACCATGCAGGGCCTGGCACGGCTGCGCGCCCTGGTGCCCGGCGTGCCCCTTGCGCCTGTGGCCGGTGACGACCTGGCCGAGCGCCTGGGTCTGCGGCATTACCCGGTGCTGATCACAGCCACCGGCATCGAGCAATGAAGCCATGTCGGGGAAACAGCCGGTCGAGGTTCTGCTGCGCCCAGCGGTGGAGTTCTATACCGTCGCGGCGTGTGCAGGCGCCGCGTTTCTGTCCCTGGTGGCCCCGTGGTCGCTCGCGCTGAGCCCCGCCATGGGCGTCGGCAGTGCGCTGGCGTTCTGCATCTACGGTGCCATCCGCTACCGCGATGCCCGCGTCATCCTGCGCTACCGACGCAACATTCGCCGCTTGCCGCGCTATGTGATGACCAGCAAGGACGTGCCGGTCAGCCAGCAGCGTCTGTTCGTGGGACGCGGATTTCTGTGGGAGCAGAAACATACCCATCGGCTGATGCAGACATACAGACCGGAATTTCGCCGCTACGTCGAGCTGACGCCGGCCTACCGGCTGGCGCGCAGGCTGGAGGAACGGCTGGAGTTCGCGCCATTCCCGCTGTCCCGGCTACCTGCGCTCACGGGCTGGGATGTGCCTTTCAACCCGGTGCGCCCGCTGCCGCCTGTGGGCGGCCTGCCGCGCCTGCACGGCATCGAACCCGATGAGGTGGACGTCAGCCTACCGCTGGGTGAGCGCGTCGGGCATTCGCTGGTGCTGGGCACCACGCGCGTGGGCAAGACGCGGTTGGCCGAGTTGTTCGTGACTCAGGACATCCGGCGCAAGAACGCCGACGGCGAGCACGAGGTCGTCATCGTCATCGACCCCAAGGGCGACGCCGATCTTTTGAAGCGAGTGTACGTCGAGGCCAAGCGCGCGGGGCGCGAGGGCGAGTTCTATGTCTTCCACTTGGGCTGGCCCGACATTTCCGCGCGCTACAACGCTGTGGGCCGCTTTGGGCGCATCAGCGAGGTGGCCACCCGTGTTGCAGGGCAGCTCTCCGGGGAAGGCAACAGCGCGGCATTTCGCGAGTTTGCGTGGCGCTTCGTCAACATCATCGCCCGCGCCCTGGTGGAACTGGGGCAGCGCCCGGACTACATGCTGATCCAGCGCCATGTGATCAACATCGACGCGCTGTTCATCGAGTACGCCCAACACTACTTCGCCAAGACCGAGCCCAAGGCCTGGGAGGTCATCGTCCAGATCGAGGCCAAGCTCAACGAGAAGAACATCCCGCGCAACATGATCGGGCGCGAAAAGCGCGTGGTGGCGCTGGAGCAGTACCTCTCGCAGGCGCGCAACTACGACCCGGTGCTCGACGGCCTGCGCTCGGCAGTGCGCTACGACAAGACCTACTTCGACAAGATCGTCGCATCGCTGCTGCCGCTGCTGGAGAAGCTCACCAGCGGCAAGATCGCCCAGCTTCTGGCCCCGAACTACTCCGACCTGGCCGACCCACGCCCGATCTTCGATTGGATGCAGGTCATCCGAAAGCGCGCCGTGGTCTATGTCGGCCTCGATGCGCTGTCCGACGCCGAGGTCGCCGCCGCAGTCGGCAATTCCATGTTCTCCGACCTGGTTTCGGTCGCCGGCCACATCTACAAGCACGGGATCGACGACGGCCTGCCGGGCGCATCGGCTGGCTCGCGCGTGCCGATCAACGTCCATGCCGATGAGTTCAACGAGTTGATGGGCGACGAGTTCATCCCGCTGATCAACAAGGGCGGCGGCGCTGGCCTGCAAGTCACCGCGTACACACAGACGCTCTCGGACATCGAAGCACGCATTGGCAACCGCGCGAAGGCCGGTCAGGTGATCGGCAACTTCAACAACCTGTTCATGCTGCGCGTGCGCGAGACGGCTACCGCTGAATTGCTGACCCGGCAATTGCCGAAGGTCGAGGTCTATACGACCACCATCGTCAGCGGCGCGACCGACAGCTCCGATATTCGTGGAGCGACAGACTTTACGTCAAACACCCAAGACCGCATCAGCATGTCCAGCGTGCCGATGATCGAGCCATCGCACATCGTCGGCCTGCCCAAAGGCCAGTGCTTCGCGCTGCTGCAGGGCGGTCAGCTTTGGAAGGTGCGTATGCCGTTGCCGGCGCCAGACCCGGATGAAGTGATGCCGGCGGACTTGCAGCAACTGGCCGGGCACATGCGCCAGAGCTACAGCGAGGCCACGCAGTGGTGGGAGTTCACCAGCTCCCCGGTCTTGCAGGACGCGGCCTTGCCGGACGATCTGCTCGATGAGACGGCCATCGCCACACCCACCACCGGCACGGGCGACACGGCCAGCGAAGAGGCCGCGCCATGAGCGATGCCGCCTCGACTGCGCAGCGCGAGCAGAACCGCCGCCAGGGCTTGATCGTCGGCACCATCACCTTGCCGCTCCGGCTGCTCGGGGTGCTGGTCGGCTCGCTGCTGTTCTCGATCCTGATGGAGTGCATCGGCATGCACCTGTTCTGGAAAGACCAGGGCTGGCAGCACTCCCAGCAAATGTTGCAGTACGAGCTGGGGCACCTGTCCAAGCATTTCACGCGCAGCGTGGTCGTGCAGGAGCCGGGGCGAACGGCGCACGAGCTGGTGGACACGGGTTATGAATGGGTGTTCGTGCGATCAGGGCTCCTGGAGCGCATGAGCCAGACCGCCGAGCGCGCCCGCGCGCCCAGCCAGGGGAAAAACCAGGACGGAGGGCGCAACTTCCGCTACTTCATCAGCCAGGTCTATGTCTGGACGGAGAGCTACCTGATCGCCGCAGCCTTCACGACGCTTACTTTCCTCGTGCGCCTGCTGGTCCTGGCGCTCACGCTGCCGCTGATCTTCACGGCCGCTTTCGTCGGCCTGATCGACGGTTTGGTACGGCGGGATGTGCGCCGGTTCGGCGCAGGCCGGGAATCCGGCTTTATCTATCACCGAGCGAAAGCGAGCCTGATGCCGCTGGCCGTGCTGCCCTGGGTCACGTACCTGGCGCTGCCGATCTCGGTGCATCCGCTGCTGATCCTGCTGCCCAGCGCCGGCTTGCTGGGGCTGGCCGTGAGCCTGACTGCAGGGAGCTTCAAGAAGTACCTCTAGGCCATCAATCCGGTCATCCGCAGGTTCTTATTGTTTGCGGCCTGATACGCCTTTGATCGCCACGATCAAGCCATTGCTTATCACACAGGAATGGCGCGATGTTGGCTCCGATCTGGCTGCGCGCCGCGCATCGCGGCGTGCCAACTTTTCTCGTGACGGCCCTGCTGATGGGTCAGTTCCCGGTTGCCTTGGCCGAATCCCCGGCACAGCGCCAGGAGCTGGTTGCCGCGCTACGCCAGCTCGACGCGCTGGAGCGCACCATCGCGGATGGCGCTGCACACGCACCCATCCAGCCGGGCGAGCGCTACCACTTCGATTACCCACGACTGCTGGCTGATCTGGCGCGTGTGCGCGCCGGCATCCAGGCCTATCTCACACCGTCGCGCGCCCAGCCACGCGACCTCTCCGAACTGGCTGGTGAGTACCGCACCGAGCGGACCGCCCCGCCATCGCTGCCGACGACTGCGCAGGGCAGACCATGAACGGCGCCCAGGTCTCGGCATTTCAAGCCAACAGCGGTATCGCGCCGTCCGCGATGGCGACCGTTCTGGTCGGCATCGTGTTTGCGGTTCTGCTCGTCTGGGGCGTCTGGGCCATCCGAACGGCCTACGTGGGGTGGGCCGAGAACCGCCTCAACCAACGCCAGTTCCTCGGCGTCTGCATCCGCTTCGTCGCGATGTACCTCGTCATGACGTTCTTCCTCCTCTCCTGACCTGAAGGGATTGACCATGCCAAACCGCATCCTCACTACTCGTTTTGTCCAACGCGCCGCCGTCGCCCTGGGTGCCGCCGCGCTGCCCGCGCTGTCGTTTGCGCAAGGTCTGCCGCAGCTGGAAAACCCGACCCGCGGCGCCGGCAGCGGCATCATGGAAACAATCAGGAACTACGGCTACGACATCATCATGCTCGTGGCCCTCCTGGTGGTGGCGTCGATGTTCATTGGCGTGTGCTACCACGCCTACGGCACCTACGCGGAAATCCACACCGGTCGCAAGACTTGGGGGCAGTTCGGTCTCACGGTCGCCATCGGCGCCGTCCTGCTCGTGATCGGCATCTGGCTGCTCACCGAAGCCACCGGCATCCTGTAAGCGAGGACGGGCTATGTCCGAGCAACAGCATGTCCGTGCCGATGGGACAGTCACGTTCCTTCCACACCGGCTCAACAGGCACCCGGTGGTCGTGCGCGGCCTCACTGCCGATGAGTTGTGGATTTGCTGCGGCCTGTCCGGCGCTGCCGGCCTGGTGGTTGGCGCGCCGCTGTCCTGGGTGTTACGCACCATTGCCATCGCGCCGACCTTCGTTGTCCTGGGCGTGGCGCTGGGCGTTTTCATCGGCGGCGGCATCCTGCGCCGTCTCAAGCGTGGGCGTCCCGACACCTGGCTGTACCGGCAGTTGCAGTGGCGCATTGCCACGCGCCATCCGCTGATGGCCGCTTGGGTGGGCGGCCATGTGCTGATCTCGCGCTCCGGCTTCTGGACCATCCGCAGGGGCATGCACGGGGGCGCGCGATGAGCCGTTTCAAGAACGAGATCACCCACCTGCAGGCGCACATCAAGACGCTGCGCCTCGGCGCGGGTGCGCTGGTCATCGTCGCCCTGGTCATGGGCGGCGGCTGGTGGAGCGCACCGCGCGATCTGACCATCCACGTCCCGCCTGACCTACGCTCCGGCAGTACCCGCAAGTGGTGGGAAGTGCCGCCCGAGTCGGTCTATGCGTTCACGTTCTACGTGTTCCAGACCCTCAACCGCTGGCCGACGAATGGCGAAGAAGATTACCCGCGCAACCTCCATACGCTCTCGCCGTACCTCACCCCGTCCTGCCAGGCATTCCTCAAGGCGGACTACGACTACCGCCGCAGCACCGGCGAACTGCGCCAGCGGGTGCGCGGCATCTACGAAATCCCCGGTCGCAGCTATGGCGACAACCCCACGGCGCGCGTGCGTGTGATCTCCGACCGCGACTGGGTGGTGACGTTGGACATCAGCGCCGACGAGTACTACGGCGCCGAGCAGGTCAAACGCGCCCTGGTGCGCTACCCCGTAAAGGTCGCGCGGGTGGACGTCGATCCCGCACGCAACCCGTTCGGCCTGGTGATCGACTGCTACGAGGGCACGCCCCAGCGCATCAGCGCACCGGAGCCGACGCGCCCGGTGCCTGGTGGCCTGACGCCGCAAGCGCCTCAAGGAGGTAATTCCCCATGAAGCCCATGAAGCATCCTGTACTCGCGCTGCTGGGGCTGCTGGCCGTGGCCGCCGCAGTGGTCGTGTCCCCCGCTGTCCAGGCGGTGGAGATCCTGCGTTGGGAGCGCATGCCGCTGGCGGTGCCGTTGAAGGTCGGCCAGGAGCGCATCGTGTTCATCGACCGAAACGTCCGCGTGGGCGTTCCCGCAGGCGTCGGTGAGCGCTTGCGCGTGCAGAGCGCGGGCGGCGCGGTGTACCTGCGCGCCAGCGAGCCGATCGAGCCCACTCGGCTGCAATTGCAGGACGCCGACACCGGCGCGCTGATCCTGCTCGACATTGCGGCGGAGCCGCCCAAGGACGGCGAAGCCGAGCTGGAACCGGTGCGAATCGTCGAGGGCAACAACTCAACAGCGCGCTATGGCGATCAGCCTGACGGTGCCGATGCGCCCCATGCACGCGCTCAGGAGCAGGCGGGCACCCGGACGGCGCGGCGCGAAACGCCAATCCCCGTCGTGCTGACACGTTTTGCTGCGCAGAACCTCTACGCACCGCTGCGCACCGTGGAAGCCTTGCCAGGCGTCATGCGGGTCAACCTGCGCCGCGACCTCGACCTCGGCACGCTGATGCCGACCTTGCCGGCACGCGCGGTCGCGCTCGCCTCGTGGCGCCTGGAAGACCAGTGGGTCACTGCCGTGCGCCTGACCAACAGTAGCAACGACTGGATCAGCCTCGACCCGCGCGTGCTGCAAGGGGATTTCCTCACCGCCACCTTCCAGCACGAGGCGCTTGGCCCGCGCGGAACCCCCGAGGACACCACCGTCCTGTACCTGGTGACGCGCGGGCACGGCCTCGCGCAATCGCTGCTGCCGGCGATCCATCGCTTCGACCCCGCTGTGCATCTCCCGCAGCCCAAAGCAGCAGCCAGCGACGACAGGGAGGCCCGCCATGCGCAGTAACGGACTCCTGAAGTGGCTGCTGATCCCCGTGGCCCTGCTGGTGCTGTTTGTCGCCATCCGGCTGTTTTCCGGTGGCGGTGCGTCGGCACCGCCTGTCGCGGATGGCGGCGGCAGGCTTACGCCGGAAGAAATGAAGGCGCTGGGCATCGAGGGTGACACCCCGCGCGACACCGTGGCGACGCTGGTTGCCCAGGTGAAGCAGTTGCGCACCGAGCTTCAGACCGCGCTGTCCGACAACAGGTCGCAGCGTGAGGAGAACCAGCGACTGCGCCAGCGCGAGAACGCCATCGACCAACGCATCAGTTCCGCCCTCGAATCCGAGCGCTCCAACCTGCGCCGCGACCAACAGCAGGCGGCCAGCGCGCGCCAGCAGACCGAGGGGCTGCTCGCTGACCTGCAGCAGCGCCTGGACAGCATCGGCGGGCGTGGCGGCGGCCATGCCGATTTGCCGGTGGGGCTGGGCCTGCGTGACGGCGACGAGGCCGGCATGGAAGGCGGTATGCGCTGGGTGGAGCCGGATGACGCGAAACAAAGCGACGGGCGTGGCAGGTCGAATGGCGGCATAAGCTTCCCCACCAGCTTCGGTTCCGCACAGAGCACGCTGGAAACCACAGCGCAAACCGTGGCGAACGCGGGCGCACGCGCGGCAGGCGTCAAGAGCCCGACGCCCGTCTATACCGTGCCGACCAACTCGACGCTGATGGGGTCGGTGGCGATGACGGCGCTGATTGGCCGCGTGCCGATCGACGGCACGGTGAACGATCCATACCCCTTCAAGGTCTTGGTCGGGCCTGACAATTTGACCGCGAACGGCATCGACATTCCCGATGTGGCCGGGGCCGTGTTCTCCGGCACCGCATCGGGCGACTGGACGCTCTCCTGCGTGCGCGGCCAGGTGCGCAGCATCACCTTCGTGTTCCATGACGGGACCATCCGCACCATCCCCGAGGATCGTGAGGGCAACCAGCAGAACAACCAACAACGCGACGGCCTGGGCTGGATCAGCGACCCGCACGGCATTCCCTGTGTCAGCGGCGAGCGGCGCAGCAATGCGCAGCAGTACCTCGGCACCCAGGCGCTGATCACGGCGGCTGGGGCTGGCGTGGCCTCGCTGATCGAATCCGACAGTGGCAGGGCGTCCTATGTCGGCGCCGACGGCTCCATCGGCAGCGTGGGCATCAGCGGCCAGGAAGCCGTGGGCCGGATTCTCGCCAGCGGCGTCCAGGACATGTCGAGCTGGGTCAACAAGCTCTACGGCCAGGCCTTCGCTGCCGTTTATGTGCAGCCCGGTGCCAAGGTCGCCGTCCACCTCGAAAAGCCGCTCGCCATCGACTTCGATCCCGAAGGCCGCAAGGTCGATCACCGCGCAGGAGAAAGCCATGCCCTCGAACTTGAATAGCTGGGCTCAGGGCCTGGCGCTGGCCTTGGCCGTCGCGCTGCTCGGTGGCTGCGCCACCAGCAAGGAAAAGCTGCTGACCCACGGAGACAGCACGATGATGAACATCTGGCAGCAGAACGCCGGCGACGGCGGCGGTGGTGCCGGCCAGGTAGCGCGCAGGCAGTTGCTCGATGCGCGCCAGAGCCTGCGCAGGCCGCTGACCGAGATGGACGTGCAGGCCGCGCCTGCCGAGCAGATGCGCTACACGCGCACGGCGCGCAACGAGGTCTACCGCCAGTTCCAGCGCCTGCCCAACCCCGATCTCGTGATGTACGTGTATCCGCATTTGGCGGGCACCGACCCAGTGCCGATTCCGGGCTATACGACCGTGTTCCCGCTGTACCAGCGCGTGCAGTACGCCATGCCAGGCGAGCGCGTGGAGGATTACTGATGCGCTGGAAAATCCCCAGACCGAAGCCGACCGCGCCGAAGCTGGCCGCATCCGATGCTGACGACGACGAGCAGCCGGACGGCTGGCAACGCCACGTCGAGGCACTGCGCCAGGCCGGCATCCCCGAACCCGGCACGGCGGTGCAAGGCCGCAGGCCGGCGACCCTGGCAGACGAGCAGGCGCTGTACGAGGTCGCGCCGTCGTTCGTGGAACTGCTGCCCTGGGTGGAGTTCCTGGCGCAGTCGAAAGCCATGTTGCTGGAGGACGGGCAATCGGTGGCGGCGTTCTACGAGCTGGTGCCGCTGGGCACCGAAGGCCGGGAACCTGGCTGGCTCGCGCAGGCCCGCGATGCCTTGGAAAACGCGCTGCAGGACAGTTTCGATGAACTGGATGAGAACCCCTGGGTGCTGCAGCTCTACGCTCAGGACGAGCCCAGTTTCGACCAGTACATGCAGACCCTGCGCGACTATGTGCAGCCGCGCGCCCGTGAGACGGCGTTCACCGAGTTCTACCTGCGCTTCTTCGGCCATCACCTGCGCGCGGTGGCCAAGCCGGGCGGTCTGTTCGAGGACACGGTGGTCACACGGCTGCGCTGGCGCGGCCAGACCCGGCGTGTGCGCATGGTGGTCTATCGCCGCGTGACCGGCCAAGGGCAAAACAGCCGCCGCGGGCAGACGCCCGAGCAGATGCTCAATATCGTTTGCGACCGCCTGTGCGGCGGACTGGCGAACGCCGGCATTCAGGCCCGGCGCATGGTGGCTGCGGATGTTCACGACTGGCTGCTGCGCTGGTTCAACCCGCGTCCCACGTTGCTTGGGCCTGGGGCCGAAGACAGGGAGCGCTTCTATGCGCTGGCGCGCTACCCCGACAGTACGGAGGCCGGCGAAGACGGCGAGATCGAATTGGCGAGCGGGCGGGATTTCAGCCAGCGGCTGTTCTTCGGCCAGCCGCGCTCCGACGTGGCGCAGGGCACCTGGCATTTCGACGGCCTGCCGCACCGCGTGCTGATCACCGACCGCCTGCGCATGCCGCCGGGCACAGGGCACCTGACCGGCGAGACACGCAAAGGCGATGCCATCAACACGCTGTTCGACCAGATGCCCGAGGACACCACCCTTTGCCTGACGATGGTCGCCACGCCGCAGGATGTCCTTGAGGCGGACTTGAACCACCTGGCCAAGAAAGCGGTCGGCGAAACCCTGGCGTCGGAGCAGACGCTCAAGGACGTGCATGAAGCCCGTTCCCTGATCGGCAGCGCGCACAAGCTCTATCGCGGCACGCTGGCGTTCTACCTGCGCGGGCGCGATGAGGCGGAACTGGACCGACGCGGCCTGGATCTGGCGAACGTCATGCTCAACGCTGGCCTGCAGCCGGTGCGCGAGGACGACGAGGTGGCACCGCTCAACAGCTACCTGCGCTGGCTGCCGTGCTGCTACAACCCCGGCCAGGATCGGCGCAAGTGGTACACCCAACTGATGTTCGCCCAGCACGCGGCGAACCTCTCGCCGGTGTGGGGCCGCGCCCAGGGTACGGGGCACCCCGGCATCACGATGTTCAACCGCGGCGGCGGGCCGATCACCTTCGACCCGCTCAACCGCCTGGACCGGCAGATGAACGCCCACCTGTTCCTGTTCGGCCCGACGGGTTCGGGCAAGTCGGCGACCCTCAACAACCTCTTGAATCAGGTCACGGCGATCTACCGACCCCGCCTGTTCATTGTCGAGGCCGGCAACAGCTTTGGCTTGTTCAGCGACTTTGCCCGGCGCCTGGGCCTGACCGTGAACCGGGTCAAGCTCGCGCCGGGCTCGGGCGTTACCCTGGCGCCGTTCGCGGATGCGCGCCGGCTGATCGAGACGCCCAGCGACGTGCAGACGCTCGACGCCGATGCCCTGGACGAAGACCTGCCGCCCGATGCTGTGGCCATGGAGGCAGATGAGCAGCGCGACGTACTGGGCGAATTGGAGATCACCGCGAGGCTGATGATCACCGGTGGCGAAGACAAGGAAGAAGCCCGGATGACGCGGGCCGACCGCTCGCTGATCCGTCAGTGCATCCTCGATGCCGCAGAACACTGCCACAGCAAGGATGGCGAGAAGCGCACCGTGCTCACGCGCGATGTGCGCAATGCGCTGCGCACGCGCAGCCAGGACCCGACGCTGCCGGAAATGCGGCGTGTGCGACTGCTGGAGATGGCCGACGCCATGGACATGTTCTGCCAAGGCACGGACGGTGAAATGTTCGACCGCGACGGTTCGCCGTGGCCCGAGGCCGACATCACCCTGGTCGATCTGGCGACCTATGCCCGCGAGGGCTACAACGCGCAGCTCTCCATTGCCTACATAAGCCTGATCAGCACGGTGAACAACATTGCCGAGCGCGATCAGTACCTGGGCCGCCCGATCATCAACGTCACCGACGAAGGGCACATCATCACCAAGAACCCGCTGCTCGCCCCCTACGTGGTGAAGATCACCAAGATGTGGCGCAAGCTGGGGGCCTGGTTCTGGCTCGCCACACAAAACATCGACGATCTGCCGCGCGCCGCAGAGCCCATGCTCAACATGATCGAGTGGTGGATCTGCCTGTCGATGCCACCCGATGAGGTGGAGAAGATCGCCCGCTTCCGCGAACTCTCGCCTGCGCAGAAGGCGCTGATGCTTTCGGCGCGCAAGGAAGCCGGGAAGTTCACCGAGGGCGTCATCCTCTCCAAGAGCCTGGAAGTGCTGTTTCGGGCCGTGCCACCGAGCCTCTATCTCGCGCTTGCGCAGACCGAACCCGAGGAGAAAGCCGAGCGTTACCAACTCATGCAACAGCACGGCATCAGTGAACTCGACGCGGCCTTCAAGGTGGCCGAGAAGATCGACCAGGCGCGCGGCATCGAGTCGCCGGCCTTGGGCCTGCCGCAATAGCCGCCGGAGACTGCCGTGAAACCGAAACATCCTTCCATTCCGATGCCAGTCCAGGCGCTCCGCCATCGGCGCTCGCGCAAGCGCTGGCCCTGGTTCTTGGCCGCTGGATTGATCGCGCTGCTGCTGATCTGGCTCGTGTCCCGCGCACCCAGCGAACCCGCGTCGTTGGCTCCCGCGCCGGTCAGTACCGCGCAGGTGGCCGGGCCGCCCTGGCAAATGGGCAACGCGCAGGGCCGGTTCACGCTGACGCTCTATGCCGACCTCGAATGTCCGTTCTGCCGGGAGTACTTTCCGCAACTCAAACGCTGGGTGGGCGCCAACGCGGACGTAGCCCTGCAATGGCAGCACCAGCCGCTGGCCGCGCACGAACCGGCCGCCTCTGCCGAGGCACGCCTGGCCGAGTGCGCCGCCGAAAGTGGCGGGCATGTGGCCTTTTGGCAGGCCATTGAATGGGTCTATGCGCACACGCGCAGTGACGGCCTGGGCTTGCCCGAGGGCCTGCGCTATCCCGGCCTAAACCCAGCCGTCGAGCAGTGTTTGGCCAGCGAGCGGCCCGAAACGTTGATTCGCGCTCAGGCCGAGGAAGCCACCAAGGGCGGCGTGACCGCGACGCCATCCCTGCGACTACACGATCGCCAGACCAGCCAGGCGATCCTGCTGCAGGGGCCTATCGAAGGCGATGCACTGCTGTCGGCCATGGACATGCTGGCAGCTGAGGATTCGGTCGTTTCACCCACTACGGAAATGCCTGCCGACGTCGTCGGCGACATGCCCAGGTAGCCCGCGGTCATTGAGGCTACGGCGCAGCACGCTGCGCTGACCGCTACCCGTTCGCCCCGCATCCTGGCCGCGAACGATCACCGCTGCTGCGGTGATGGATGCACCTTGTTCCATTCCCTGGAGGGCCTGCCCTCCAGGGGCATGTGCGCCCTCCGATTTCCCTGCCTGGAGGTTCGCCATGTCTGTCGTCATCAATGACTCCTGCCTGGAGTCGCTTTCCGATATTTCTGTTCAGAACGAGGACTGGATCGTCCAGCAAGCCATCGTGTTGCTGGAGCGACGGGTTTTCAAAGCAGGGCCACGTCTTGAACGGCCCGCTGCGGTCAGGGACTACCTTCGCTTGAAGCTGGTCGCCGAGCCCAATGAGATATTCGTCGTCGTGTTCATGAACAGCATGCACGACGTGCTGGCCGTGGAGCCGATGTTCCATGGAACGATCAATGCGACCTCGGTTTATCCGCGTGTCGTGCTGCAACGCGCTTTGCAACTGAACGCCGCTGCGGTCATCTTCGCCCATCAGCACCCCTCGGGCACCACCGAGCCATCCAATGCGGATCGCTTGCTGACCGAGCAGTTGAAGACGGCCTTGGCGCTTATCGACGTGCGGGTACTTGACCATTTCGTGATTGGTCAGGGCACACCGTACTCGTTCGCCGAGTCTGGTCTTTTGTAGGAAGGCCCGTGGTTCACTGATCACAGCGGGGGCTTCGGCCTCCGCTTTTTTCCATGCGGCAGCACCGAACAGGTATGCGGGGTGCCCGCGATGCGCATTGTTTGTTGGGGCGGCAGCGGGTTCGCGTTCGACTATGGCTCTGATCAACTTCCAGGGCACGCGACATGCCAGCATCTTTATTCCGCTTCGCATCCGGCTGGCGAACCCTTGGCCTGGCCGTTGCACTGCCGGCATCCTTGGCCGTTTTCAGCCCAGCCACCTTCGCCGCCGATGTGGTGGTCGTCACCGACAGCCGCCACCCGGTCAAGACCATGGGTGGCGAGCGGTTGATCGAGTTGGATGAAGGCCCGCGCATCGAAGCCGAGCTTTCCGCACAGCTGCCCGCCGATCCTGAGCAGGCCACGGCCATCGTCAAGCGCCGTCTGAACAACGGCGGTGCCGACCTCCAGCGCCGCATTGCTTCCGCATACCAGGGCGTCGCCGACGCATGGAGCCTGGGCGTCACCAGCATCCCGGCGGTCGTGGTGGATCAGCGTTACGTGGTCTATGGCGAGCCGGACGTGGCCCGTGCCGTCGCGCGCATCGAGCAACACCGGAGGCCGCAGCCATGACCCGACCCTTCGAGCGGATGCGCCGCCTGCGTGCTGGCGTGGTCTCAGTGCTGCTGCTCAGCGCCACGGGCAGCTACGCCCTCAACACCGCAACCATCGTTGGCTCAGTGGCATCGCCGGACTGCCTCGAATACCGCGTCGTCGGCATCTGCTACTGGCTCTACTGCACCTGGACGGGCTGCACGGTGCGCACATCCATCAAGGTCCGCCACTACATCCCCGATGCGGTCGTCTCCAGCTACAGCAACACCGGCGAGAACCCTTGGGTCGAAGTCCGGGCGATGAGCGCGCCCAACCCATCCGCGCAGGCCGGCGGGGACGGCACCACCAACGAAGACCACGAAAACAATCTCGCCAAGTTCAAGAACGCGGACGTCATCGGCCATCCCGGCGTCGAGGTGTTCAACCAGTTCGTCTCATCGTCGGGCTACTTCTGCGAGGGCGCGGGCACGGCGTTCATGCCGTATCTGCTCAGCACCCTGGACACACTGGCCTGGCGCTACAACGTGCCGGAGATGGCCTACCCGGAGGCACTAATTCCGGGCAGGCGCGAGGTCGGCGCGCGCACCACGATGAACCTGTGGGGCAACGTCTATCCGCGCGGCGGCTTCCTGCACCAGGCCGACGACCACAAGGCCGGCGCCGTGGTGGCCCAGCGCGCCGGCGATGTCGTCACGCGCCGTGGGCAGATTCACGTCTATCAGCCGCTGCTCGCCAACTCGCGGCCCGGTTACTGGCCTGCCGGCGCGCTGATGGAAGGCGATGCCTCGACGGGCAAGTGGCAGGAACTCACGCCCGTCCTGTCCTCGTCCTGCACGGTGTTCCCGCGCAGCGGCTTCCTGACCCAGGCGCAGCAGGGCGATTACGCCTGGGCGCTGTGGCGGCCCTATGCGTGCTGCGAACGTCGCGGCCAGGTATTCCTCGGCAGCGTCGATTTCCAATGAGGGTACGGCGATGAAGCGTCCTGAACTGACAAACCTCTCCACCAAGGCGTGCCGCCTGCTGCGTCCCACGGTATTGGCTGGGCTGCTGGCTGGCGCACTCGTTCTTGGCGGCGGCCTGGCGTGGGCGCAGGCCGGATTTCAGACCGGCGGCTCCGTGATCGGCGACGAAGTGATGTATTCGATTGGCGGCGGCAGCGCGGTGTCCATGGGCCGCGTGGCCGGCATGCGCTCGATCGGCGTTGGCGTGGGCTGGAACAGCAACCTGATCTGCGGCGACATGAGCATCCAGACCACGCTGCGCAACCAGCTCAACGGCGTCACCAACGGCTTTCAGCAGATCATGAGCAACGTGATCCAGAGCGCCACCAGCGCGGTGGCATCGCTGCCTGCGCTGATCATCCAGCGCGCCGATCCCGGCCTGTACAACCTGCTGACCAACGGCGTGCTGCAGGCGCGCCTGGATTTCGACCGATCCAAGCTGACCTGCCGTGCCATGGCCGAGAAGATGGCCGACACGGCGGGCGGACAACTCGGCTGGAGCCAGATGGCCGAAGGCATGGCACTGCGCGATGCGGTGTCGAGCACGGATGCCGTGTCGGCAATTGAACAGGCGGAGACGCGCCGCGGCAACGACGGCGTGCCTTGGGTGGGTGGTAGCAATGCGGGCGGCGCAGGCCAGTCGGCCATCCGCGTGGTCGGCGACGTCACCCGCGCAGGCTACAACCTGGTCAACGGCCGCAGCGTGACCGACACATCGTCCATCGCTGCCGCCAGTTGCGCGAGTCTGTCTTGCCAGACCTGGACCTCGCCACAGCAGGCGACCGAATGGGCCACACGGGTTCTCGGCGAACAGGTGCAGCGCACTTGCGATGCCTGCACCAAGACCGAAACGGTGCCCGGCGTCGGGCTGACGCCGCTGATCCAGGAGGAGTACGAGGCAAAGCTGGAAGCCTTGCAGGAACTGGTCTCGGGAACGCGCAACACCACCTTCGAGAACCTGCGTGCGGCTGGCAGCACCTCGCTGCCCATCACACGCGGCGTCATCGAGGCGCTGCGCGACGAGCCGGATCAAGACCTGCTGGCGCGGCGCCTGGCCTCGGAGGTCGCGCTGGCGTCGGTGCTGGAGAAGGCATTGCTGCTCCAGCGCACCCTGCTGACCGGCAAGAAGGAGCCCAACGTCGCGGCGAACCAGTTGGCGGTCGAGGCCGTGAACCACGAGAGCGACACGCTCGACCAGGAAATCCGCAACCTCAAGACCGAGCTGGAGCTGCGCCGCGAGCTGGCGAACAACTCCCCCATGGCCATCATCCAGCGCCACGGCACGCGCGCGGCTGGCTCGCGTGGCATCTACGAAGGCGATCCCATTCCCGACCGCCTTGACCGGCTCCAGAAGGGCAATCCGGGAGGCAACCCATGAACCCGACGCGCGCCAGTTGGCTGCGCCCGCGCTGGCTGCTGAATCGGCGCGCGGCGAAGGCATTGCTGTGGACGGTGGTGCTCGTCGCCGCTGCCGTGGGCGCCAACATCGTCGGCATTTTTCTCGTCGGCAGCATTGACAACTGGGAGCGCTGGCTGACGGCCACGGCGGGCTACTTCCTGGTGTGGCGGCTGTGCCTGTATGGCGCAACCGCCTACGGCTGGGTCTGGATGCGTCGCCGGCTGCTGGCGCGTGAGGCCCAACGCGGGGCGGATAGGCAGGCGCGGCGGCGACTGCTGCGCAGCGAGATCGCTGGCGTCGCCGCCATTGTGGCGCTGGAAGCCAGCCTGTTGCTGCAGGCCGCTTGAGGGGAGATCGGGGTCATGACGCTTTTCACCACCGACTACTTGGAGTACTACCTGACGCTGGTGTCGTGGATCGTCCATAACGGCATCTGGGCCGTGCTGGTGGCGAGCGGTGTATTCGCGTTGCCTTTCATTGCCATCATCGTGCAGGAGTGGCTGAAGGCCCGCGCGGAAGGCGCCGACGAAGGCAACAAGGGCGTGCTCTCGGCTGCGCGCATCGAGAACCGGGTCTTCGTCGCCATCGTGGTGGTGATGTTCGCCGGCATCCCATTCATCGACGTGGATCTCAACACCATCCGCTACGACAGCTCGCGCTCGGCCCAATGCCAGGTCAGCGTGCCGCAGCCCACCGATACCGGCTGGTCGCAGTCCTTCAGCACTATCAACAACCAGTCGGCGAAGGTGCCCGTCTGGTGGGCCTTTATGCACACACTCTCGCGAGCAGTGACCGGTGCCTCTGTGGCGGCGATTCCCTGCGGCACCGACTTGCGGCAGATGCGCATGGAGATCGACGCGACCCGCATCGACAACCCGGTGCTGGCTCAGGAAGTGGCGGATTTCTCGCGCGACTGCTACGGACCGGCGCGCGCCAAACTCTTCATGCAGCGCCCGAACCTCGATGAGGCGCAGATGCACGACGTGACCTGGATCGGCTCGCGCTTCTTCACTGACACGGGCGGCTACTACGACACCTACCGCTCCAGCACACCACGCGATGACTGGCCTTACGACAGCAACCGTGATGCTGGGCTTGCGCAGGTGGCCAGCGGTGGCGGCTATCCGTCCTGCAGGCAGTGGTGGGCCGATGGCAGCAATGGCCTGCGTGCACGCCTGCTGGGGCAGGTAAACCCAAGCCTGCTGAATCGCCTGGCGGGCTGGGCCGGATTCCTGACCCGTGCCGATGTGGACGACTCGGTGATCCGCACCATCGCCTCGCCGAGGCAGCAGAAACTGAACCAGGGCAGCGTCTATACGGACTACGGCGGTCAGATCGACAAGACCCTGCCGAACATCGTAACGCGGGCCACGGGCGACGTCGGCATGGCTTTCGGCGCGATTGCCGCGTTTCCCGCCATGGACGTGGTGCGCCAGGCGCTGCCTATGGTGCTCGCCTTGCTCAAGATGGCGCTGGTCATCTGCATCCCGCTGGTGCTGGTCGTGGGCACCTACGACCTGAAGACCGTCGTTACCGTGAGCGTCGTGCAGTTCGCGCTATTCTTCGTCGATTTCTGGTTCCAGCTCGCGCGCTGGATCGACAGCACCATCCTCGATGCGCTCTACGGCTGGGGCTTCGGCTGGAACCGGCCACACAGCAACTTCGACCCGCTGGTGGGGCTGAACAACGCCTTTGGCGACATGCTCCTGATGTTCGTCACGGGAACGATGTTTATTGTGCTGCCTACGTTCTGGATCATGGCCCTGGCTTGGGCGGGCGTTCGCGCCGGTAACGTCTTACAAGGCCTGGCTGGAGCTACCGGAGATGCCAAGGCCGCTGGCGGAAAGGGAGGAAGTACCGCAATCAGCGCGGTGCCGAAGAAGTGAGCACAGCTAATCGTCCTGGACATGAGGGTCAATGCGAAAACCATCGTAGGTGTACAGGCCGAATCCGGCAGGCCCGTTTCGCCATTCTGGTTCGGGCAGTTCATCGTTCAAGTCGGCATTGCGCGCCATCCAGGCAACCACCATGACGAACACCAGTAGCAGCGCCATCCAGAAGACTGCATAGAACAGCAATCCCAGCACAACCAGCTTGACCGTCCACAGCAGCACGGTGGCACCTGCCATCGGCACGCCCTTGGATACCAACCAGTTCGACGCCCGCCGTTCGCCACGCGCATAGGCGCGCCACCCACGGCCAAAGCTGCGGCCGAGGCGTTCTGCGGTGCTGATGCGGGTCGTCGTGCTCATGGTCGTCACCTGCTACATGTGAAATCGCTACTCCAGTTTGCTCCAATCCTGCTTGCTTGCCTGTACCAATGCGCTCCATTCGTCCGGCGGGTTCCCGCGCCCGAGCATCTTCTCGAACACGGCATACGGGTCTGATTTGCTTCCCGAAGACCGCAGAGTCTGCTCATCGTTGACCCAGGCGTACACGATGACTTTGGCCTTCGAGTCGTAGCGGAAGAACAGTCGGTATCGCCTTCCGAGCTTGGCCCGCCGCCAGTGGCGATAGGCCGATCCCATGGTGTTGCCCTGGCGGTATTCGTCGCGCGCCGGATCACTCGGCACCACGTCTTGCATCAACTGGACCAAGGCCCGGAAGAACTTGACGTTGGCGTTCGATCCGAACCCTTCCGGGTCGTTCTCTTGGGCGCGCAGCACGGCCGCGCGCAGCTTCATCATCTGCTCGATCAGGTTGTCGTGGAACAGCAGTGACCAGCCATGCTGTTGCATCAGATCTCCACGTCCTCATCGAAATCATCGCCCAGGTCCACCTTGTGCCCAGCGTGCTCCAGCATGGTGCGAGCCAGATCCTCGGGCAGGCCACGCACATTTCGGCCCGCTTCAATGTCGCGGGCCAGCAGGGTCAGAAACGCGGCAATGGCAGGGTCCTCGTGCTCGGCATCAGCGCGGGTCACGACGACTTCGCCGCCGCGCAGGTCGAACGCAACTTTGCCGCCCGTATCCACCCCCAGCGCCTGCCGGATGGACTTGGGCAGCGTGATCTGACCTTTGGAGGTCAGCGTGGCAACTTCGTGAATGGCAGGCATGGTGGCTCTCCTGATTGCGATACCCGCACGGTAAGGAAATTTCCTTACTTTGTCAATCTGAGGTCTCACGGCGTTCTCCCGAGTCCAAGAATCGGTCCATCGTAAGGCGTAAACAGCCAGCCTTCCTGCATCAATCCGGCCTGCCGCAACTCGTATTGGAGGTGGACGGCCGGCACCCGTCGCCCTATACCCAAAGGCTGTAAAGGGCCGAAATGGCAAGGGAATGGGGTGCAAGGGGAAAGGCCCTACCCGAAAAGGCGAAAAGGCCGCCCGCTTGCCCGCCACCAGGACACCCACATGCTCTCTCTGTTCCAGCGGAAACGGCCTCCGGTCGCTGCCGCTCCGTCGCCAGCACCCGTCACCGATCTCCCGAAAGGGCTGCTGCAACCGGAATCGGCCGCATCGCTGCTGGCGACACCGCGCCGGCAGAAGCTGCTGGAACACATCTGGCAGCGAACCTCGCTCTCGCGCAGGCAATTCGCCACCCTGTACCGCACGCCCCTGGAACGCTACGCCGAGCTGGTCCAGGCCTTCCCGGCCTCCGAGGCGCATCACCATGCCTACCCGGGAGGCATGCTCGACCACGGTCTCGAAATCGTCGCCTACAGCCTGAAGCTGCGGCAGTCCCATCTGCTGCCCATTGGCGCCAGTCCTGAGGACCAAGCGGCGCAGGAGGAAGCCTGGACCGCTGCAGTTGCCTATGCCGCGCTACTGCACGACGTCGGCAAGATCGCTGTCGATCTGCACGTCGAGCTAGCCGACGGCAATACCTGGCATCCGTGGCACGGCCCGCTGCGTCAACCATACCGCTTCCGCTACCGTGACGATCGCGAGTACCGGCTCCACAGCGCCGCGACAGGCTTGCTCTACCGGCAACTGCTTGACCGTGAAGTCCTGGATTGGCTCAGCTGCTATCCGTCGCTGTGGGCACCGCTGCTCTACGTCCTGGCCGGGCAGTACGAGCACGCTGGCGTGCTGGGCGAATTGGTGGTGCAGGCCGACCGTGCTTCCGTGGCCCAGGAACTGGGCGGCGACCCCACACGCGCCATGGCCGCGCCCAAGCACGCGCTGCAACGCAAGCTGCTGGAAGGGCTGCGTTACCTGCTCAAGGAGGAGCTGAAGCTGAACCAGCCCGAAGCCTCCGATGGCTGGCTCACCGATGGCGCGCTTTGGCTGGTGAGCAAGACAGTTTCCGACAAGCTGCGCGCGCACCTGCTGTCGCAGGGCGTTGACGGTATCCCGGCAAACAACACCGCCGTGTTCAACGTGCTGCAGGATCACGGCATGTTGCAGCCCACGCCGGACGGCAAAGCGATCTGGCGCGCTACCGTGACCAGTTCCACCGGCTGGACCCACTTGTTTACGTTGCTACGGCTGGCACCCGCGCTGATCTGGGAATCTGGTGAGCGACCAGCGCCCTTTGCCGGGACGGTGACGACCGACGCGGCACTGGCGGGCGAAGCTGCCGAGGCAGCGGCCACGCTTTCTGCGGACGGCGCAGCGTCCGCCTCCGAGAACCAAAACGCTCCGCCAGCGGAAGGTAGTGGCATCGTCTCGGCCTCTCCACCCAAGGCCCAGGCCAGCCCCGACGTCATGGCGGACATGCTGGCGATGGTGGGAATGGGGGATTCGTCAACCACCGAGGATGTGGAAACCGCCCCGGACGAAGTACCCGCAGCTCTCCCCGATGCGACCCAGCCGCCCTTGGCCGCCGCTGCGCCTTCGTCACCGGCCTTCACGTCCTCGACGACACAGCCATCCGGCGAGCACTTCATGGCGTGGCTGAAACATGGCATCGCCACGCGGCGGCTCATCATCAACGATGCGAAAGCGCTGGTGCATACCGTGAGCGACACCGCCTACCTGGTCAGCCCTGGCGTGTTCCAGCGCTATGCGCAGGAACACCCGCAGGTAGGCAAACTGGCCAAACAGGAGAACCTGCAGGATTGGCAGTGGGTGCAGAAGCGCTTCGAGCGACTGCAATTGCATCGCAAGCAACCAAGTGGCCTGAACATCTGGACTTGCGAAGTCACAGGCGCCAGAAAATCGAGGAAGCTACATGGCTATTTACTTATCAAACCAGAAATGGTTTTCGAATTTACGCCTCCAAATAACCCATATCTATTTTCAATGAAATTTCCCGGCCTATGAAGATCAAGATATGAAAATCATCTATCAAAATTAAATGGTCTCATCAGTATTTCCATCAGAAACACTAGATATGTGAATAGCGTTCGCACCATCGTCACCAGTGAGGTACAGGCGCAGCGCGTAGAGCAGATCGGGGGTGCGGTCGCCTGAGGGTTTCTGGATGTTGATTTTCACACGGGAGAAGAGCTTGATGTTGGACAGTGTGACAATTTCTGTCACTCGCTCGATTTTCTTGGCCAATTCCTTGGTGATTTTTTGATGCGGCTGAAGGAGAATCTTGATTTCGGGGGTGGATGATGCACGGGTGCGAAGCAGGCCGAGCAGAAGTTCAAGCGGTTCTGTCGTGGCGCGAATCCAGTTGCGAGCAGTCCACTCGTCTTTCCGGGGCGGATATTGCTTGATGTTGAGCATGATGTTCAGAGCATTCAGAATGGACTGCAAGTTGGCGAGGCTGAATTTCTCAACAAACTGCTGCTCTCGCCAGATGGCATAGGCCAAAATACTGAGCGCGTCATTTGACGGATTCGCAACGAGCTGGGATAGCAAATCTTTCTGCCATTGCTGCGAAACATCACCAAGCGCGAAGCCGACGGCTCGCAGGTCACGAATTTTCTGACCCTCAACCTGCCCGGTTATCCACTGAACGCAATTTTCAGGCGCATCCTTGTGCATACAGGCCATTAGAAATCGAATTTCATTCTTTACTTGCTCAGGAATGCCACTCTCGTTCAGCAGGGCAACGAGGTGTTCTCCTCTGGCCTTCATTGCGTCGGCAAACCCTTTCGGACATTCACGGTCTCCAGTCGAGCGCCCATCGCGCCAAACCTGAATGACAGGAAAGTAAAGTCTCTTGCGTATACTGGCAACCAGATTTTTTGCTGATTCTTCGTCAAAGTTTTTCAGACGCACTTCATCTTTGTATCTCGGCCCTGCCACTTTCCAGCCAGAGAATTTCCCATCGCGCTCCTGAAGCTCGAATGAAATTTCTGCCCCCTCAGTGAAGTCGGCGTAGCTCAGTTCATGAACAAAACTGTTCTGATGAATGAATACAGACTCATCGGTGGATTTACATGTAGCAAAGGTAAACTGCCCGCCTATTTTGTCGGTCAGCCACTTTCTGTTTACCGTGCCAGTCGTCCTCTGTTTGGGGCGGATGTAAAAATCACGGTCAAGCTGTTCAATTGCCCTTTCCACCCAGTCCAACAGATCAGAGGTTTTATTACTGTCTTGCTTCGGAAACCGCTGCAACTCCGCCCAAGTCATTGGCTGCGGATATTCCGGCGCAGGGGCATCGGTGATTTCTTCCGTGCGTCGCCAGGTAGCGCGGATGGGTGGGAAAGATTTGTCGCGCGGTGTGAAGACGAGTTTATAGGGATCATCCGCGCCGTATTCAAAGGTCAGGTTCAACTCGCAGTCAACCTTGTTTTCCAATGGGAAGGCGGGTGAATCGAGACGAGCAGAGAAACCGAAGTCGTCACCCTTATCGCCGACATAGAGCGGAAACGAGTAATGCGGCCTGCCAGCGGGCAGTGTGAAGAATTCATCAACCGGGATGGTGACGGGTTTACCCCGAATGGGTTTGACTGTCGTTCCGCGCAAAACCAGGTGGAATCGTTGCTGATGTCCATCCTTCATCACTTTGACTGAAAGCTCAGGAATCTGGTCGCGCCAAAGTGGAATATCAGCCACCTGTTGTTGTAAAGCATGTAGATGGATTCCGCCCATAACGGGGCTTTCCATCAAATTGATGCAGAACGCGAAATTCCCGATGTTTGGAATACGCTTCAGGTGTGCTGCCTCAATGAATGGGGGCTTTGCCGGGCGGATCGCATCGTGCCACCGCCCGTTGGCATCCAGCGTGATGATGTCGTAGCCGCTGCCACCTAGCCTTTCTGCTTCCTCGCCAGGGATAACAACCGGCGGGCAACGCTCCCAATAAAAGCCTTTGGTGATGGGAAGACGTTTCGCCAGGTCTTTGTCGCGCTTGGCGATGAGCTTGGTGGCGGTCGTCTTGCCGCCAATGGAATCAACGACGATGATGGCGTAACCCTCGCCCGTGATTTTGGCCGGGTCAGCTTGAGCGAACACGGCCGCCACACTTCGCGGCAACGGCTCGGCATTCGGGAAACGCGCGTTGAGGTTGCGACGGATGACTTCAAGCTCGAAATCGTTGAGAAAGTCAGGCGCAAGCCAGATGAGTGTATCGTTCTTGAACTCTTCGCGTAGCCGAGTAGTGAACGCGCGGGCGGCGGGGTCAAAAAGCTCAGTGGCGTTGTCTTTGGCGAAAAACAGATCTGGCGCAGAAATGGTGGTCGCATCGGGATTCAGCCAAACGGCATCGGAACCAAAGAGTTCGATGTCAACGGTTTCATTTTCGCGCTGCCACCTCTGCCAAAGAAAGGGGGCCGCCAGCGACTGCGCTCCTTTTCCGTCACCACTGGCATAGCGGGGATGCAGGGCTGTGATATCAACACAAATTGGTTCGGCACTCGCGCTTTGTCGCAAATGCCGGGGCATCTTGTACTTCACTTCCTTGAACAAAGGTGGCTTGGAAGTCCACGGAAGAATCTCAAACTTTTCATAATCGAATAGTAACGGTATCTCAGCAAAAAGATGCTTTCCATCAAGCCACATTTGCGCGCATTGCTGCCAAAGGCGCATGGTTTTCTCGCGGACATCCAGTTGAGAAAGGTCGCTGGTGATGTCCTCATCGAGGGTTTGCAGCCAGCGCCATGCATCCCACACGTGACGGTAATCTCGGTGTGCTAGTAGCGTGTTGTTAGGTGGCAGATTTTCCCAATTGCCGATGGCTTGCGCCTCATCAGAACGCAACCATAAGTAGATTTTTGATAGAAGCTCATCCTCTTGACCGAGACAATCACCGCGTAAATCAAGCATTTCCGCAAGGCGAATGGCAAAGGCTTTCAGCAAGCGATTTTCCGGCAGGTCGACGGATTGAAAACGACGCACAGCCTGTATGTAGGGGTTACCTGCCAGTTTTTCCCGAATGGTACGACCCGGACGATTACTCAGCTTAATAAAACTGTTGGCATCCAGTTCACGCACAGCATGAACAGGCAGTAGAGCGTGTTCGCGGCGAGGACTTTCGTTGAGAGAATGAAATAATCGCTCGACAGAAGCGCGGCAGTGTTCCGTTATGCGCCAAAGGCGGTCACGGGTTATCTCACTCGCTTCTGGCTGTGCGACTTTGGCGAGGAACCCTGACAAGGATTTCGGCAGAGCCGCGCCGGTCTTAGGATCGAAATCCGTGATTGAACCAAACCAATTCATTTGCTCAAGCAGTTTTTTGGCAAGTTTTTCTTTGGCACGGAAGTCGGTATAGATTTTTTCCAGAGTAATACTCATTGCTTGGCGTGAATCCTTCCTGCTCTGGCATTTTCTTCAAGTTTCACGCGCAGCTCATCTCGTTGCTCTGGTGTCTTTAAGTTCCACATTTTATGACGCTTGTCTGAATCTGGTTCATCTTTCATAAAAAGGGAGTGTGGCAATTCAGCATTGTCCGAGTCTCGACTGGCCGTGGATCTATCATTGGTTTCCGTGTCACCGACGTTTAGGTAATTTGCCGACTGCCAAATAAACTGACCATAGCCAAGATCACAGGCAAGGTCGAAATCCTCTGTCAGATTGAATGAGTTACTGCCGATTCCTGTAACGAGTTGTCCACGAATCCTGTCCAGGCACTCTGTCTTGCTCTTGCCGCGTGTATCAATACCCCGCAATTTGGGCATGACCTTCTGCACGAGTTGATCCTCGAAGGCGACATGCATAGCTCTGGCAAGCGCATCTTTATCGCGTGCAGCACGGACATCCGGGTAATTGGCCATGTAGTATTCAATGGATTGCCAAACGCGGTGACCGAGGGCACGGCCTGTAACCGCTAAAGAAGCATTGATTGCTTCAATGAATTTTTTGAACGGGCTGACTTGATCGTCGGAGAAGTTGCTGCCCTGTGCTAGCCAACTCTGCCACGACGTTTTGTGTAGCGCCGGGCCTCGATTTTTGTCATCAAGTGGAGCAAGCTTCAGGCGACGTTTGAGTTCCGTCGGGCGCGGAAAGTTGATGATGATGGAACGGTCAAGCACCTTGTCCGAAAGGGACTTGGTGGTTTCGTCCTGGTTCATCGTCCCTGTCCAGAGTACATTACGACCGAGGGGGAGCTTATAGGGTTCCATGCCGGCGCCAATTTTCACCGGTATGAACGGAACATCATCACCCTTTCTGCCACGCCGCAGTTCTAGCTTGCTCAAAAACTCTGCAAAATAAAGCTCAGGGTGTGCCAGATTCATCTCATCAAGCAGAACAAGACACACTGCGTCCTGCAATCCTGGATAATCTGCTTGTTTCAACGCTTCAATCAGCTCTTTGTCCTTCTCAGGGTCAAGTGCTATTTGCTGATCTGGCGACATACTCTGCCAACGTCTAATGCGCTGTTCATATTGTTCGCGGCCTGATATCTGACTTTGCGCGAGAAAACGCAGCACCGGCTGTGCATCGAATTTATTGTCTATGGAATTGAAAAAGCCCAGCATGGATTCCTGCGAATCCCAATTAGGCTGGACAGACAGCGGCTCGAAATAAATTCCGCCAAAGTGCGAGTAGAGGCGCGGCAGTTCGGATTTTCCGGTTCCGGAAACCCCTGCCAGGACAGTGAGCGGCGACCATTCCGCTGTTTTGAGAGCTGTATGAAAAGCTTTCAAAATACGTGGATTGAAATGTAGTCCGTATGTATCGCAAGCATTACCAATCCCAGTGAGCCAAGTTAGCTCATCGATCTCGTGCTGCACCGGCTGCTTGACCTTATCCACACTGATGTGCGGCATCTCAATTTCTTTGTAGCGAGCGGTAACTTCAGCAGGGCGCTCATAAGCTGCACGCAAACGCTTGAGTTCGGCTTGCGCTTCGTTGGCTGCTCCCTCGAAGATGGATGCCCTTTGCGCCAGAGATTTGTTTTCGGCGTTGAGCTCCGAGCCTTGACGGCGCAGCTCGCCAATTTCAGCGACCGCAGCCTCATTGGTGGAAAGTTGCCGTTCTAACTGGTCTGCCCGTGTTTTCTGATTTTTGGCTTCTGATTCAAGGGCTTGATACCGCTCGCGCATTTCCTCAGTAGGTCGGGTAGCAAGCTCCTCTCGTAGGCGTTTGAGTTCGTCGGCCTGGCTGTTCAGCGCACGCAGAATTTCAGCAGGGTCTTTGCCACCAAGTTGCAACTTTAACTGTTCGAACGCGCCGAGAAGTTCGTCTTGAGTTTTAAACGCCTCGCGCAGTCGAATGTTTTCCTCTTTGGCAGATTGCAGAGCAGCCTCTAGCGATTTTCGGCGATCCTCAACACGCCTCTCAACCTCATCGTCCAGTTGCTCGCTGCGCCTCTGGTTCTGCTGTTCCAGCCGTTGTTCTTTGCGTTCGAGTGTCCGCTCTGAAGTCTCAAGCTCTGCCTGTCTTCCTTCGACTTCGCTTTGCAAGGCGGAGAGTGCGCCTTTTTGTTTCTCAAATTCCGTGCGCTCTGCATTCAACTGCTTTCGAGCGTCACCCTGTTGTTTTGTCCATGCATCGCGCTCTTGGGCGATTTCTGTCCGAATGCGCTCCCGTTCGGCGTTTTCGGCATGGGCAACCGCACCCAGTCGCTTTGCTTTCAGCTCGGAAATTTCAACCTCCAACGCTGAAAGGTTTTTCTCTCGCATCTCGGCAATTGCTCTTTCGCCCTGGGCGCGCTTTTCACGCAGCTCATCATTCAGCGCGGCTCGTTCATCGGCAAAACCTGCATCACACTTTTGCTCAGCCTGCGTGACGGCCTGCTCGCGCTGCGCCAGCTTGGCCTTGTCTTGCTCGATGACTTGACGCTCTGCAGTCGCATCCCTTTCACGTGTAGCCACGGCGGTTTCACGGCTGGCGATTTCGCTTTCCTTGGTGTTTATCCAGCTCTCACGCGCGTTCAAATCGGCAAGCCGCTGGGCTTCGGTGTCGGGTTGGACGGGGCTGTTCATTTTCAAGATTCCATAAGTGTTCTGATAGTTGTGAAAGCAGCTTTGCGAAGCTGTGCGATGTTCTCTTTGGGCAATGGCAGCGGCTCGTTGCCATGCCCACGCCGAGCGATAAGGTTTGCCATATCGCCGATCAAGGACGGCTGCGTGTCATGAATTGCGGCAAGTTCATCAGCATCGCTCACCAGCAGCCATGCAAGAACGCAAGCCCCGAGCGTTTGGCTGCCGCCTTGCAATGCCTGGCGCACAGCCGATGTTTTGACGGTTCGCAGGCTCTCCGACAAGCCTTCGCAGAAACCAGCCTCAACAGCCTTGCGTTCAGCCGTGTCTTTGAGCTGCGCGTCACTGGTATCGGACGGCAGCCTGCCTGTCAAAGCTCTCTCAAATGATGACTGGATTGCGGCATAAAGGTCGCGGACATAGGCCAAAGCGTCATCCCCGTCATGGCAAGACTGGAAAAAACGTTCCGCGTGAACCAGCCGGTCTTGCAAGTTTGCGCCCAGGCGGTTGAACAACTGGTGGCCGAACTCCTCCTGAATGCTAGTGCGGGCATCCAGCAGTGCATCACCCTGCTCGTCCTTGTCTGGCGCGGTAGGAGGCGTGTCGGTAAACACGATGCCTGGCACAAGCGCATGAACGACTTCGCGCATGAACGAATCGTCAGTTAGTGCCTGCTGCGGTGCGTCTGCGCCGCCCTTGCCGTGGCCCTTCTCGTTGCGTTTGGCGTTGATAGCGAACAGGCGAGTGATGAGGTCTGAATACGCGGCCGCAACACGGCGCAAGGGATGCAAAGCGTCGTCTTGCGCTTGAAGCAAAGCTATGGCAAGAACCGTCTCTTGGAACGCGCCGCCGTCCTCAAATTCCCGCAGCTTACCTTCCCGAATCGGCCTGAAGCCAATCGGCGGCTGCTCAAGACCGAGGGCTTTCGCGGCCTGCTCAAGCAGGGCTGCGTGTTGGTCTTGCGTAGTGAATTTCAGCCTTGCAATAACGGAATCAACCGGTCTGCGGCAGCAGGTATAGAACAGCGCCCATTCGATTGCGGCATGGATTTGGGCGATGGAGCGGAACGGGCTATTCCGCAAGGGGCGCAAATTGGCGACGAGCTTCGGGTAGCGTTGCCGGTTGGCATCGTTGTCGAACGGCTCTTTTGGCGTGGCATCCTGCTTTTCTGGACGAGGAGTGCTTAATGACTGTTTCCAACCATGCAGCCACTTGCTGAGGCTTTCATCCTGCTCCAAAAGTTTCTCGAACGCATTTTCGAGAATCAAGGAGAAACCGTTGCCGAACGGGTCAGCTATACGGAACTCGCCATCGCTTTTCTGGATGGCGATAGGGCAGTCAAGGTGAAGCAGCTCGGGCTCGGCGACTATCGTGATCTGTTGGACTGCGGGCATCTTGCTGTCCTGGCCGAACGCAGACGAACGCTTTTTCATGGCGCGCAAAGTTCTGATTACATCACGCGGCGCTGGTATCGCTTTTCTGCGGTCACCATCCCAGCGGATTACCCGGAAGTCTTTGTCCTCGCATTCCTTTTTCCGCATGGGGTTTGTGTCGTCCAGCCGATGCAGAAAAGGCAGAATTCTCCCGGTGGCGAGTTCGCGAAAGACCAGCGCAGTGACAAACACCGGCGCGCGCTCATCTTCACGCTCCCGCTCAATGACGGCATTGTGTTCGTCAATCAAGTCCTTGTCTTGCAAACGAAGCAGAACGCTCTTGACCAAATCGAGTGGGATGCGGGTTTCAGCCGCCAGCGCATCGGCATCCATACGACCGGCAGCGTCGAGTAGTTTCAGGATGACACGCTCAAATGCGTTCAAGCCATTGCCATCGTCAAGAACTCTGGGCAAGGTCACGCGGTATGCGTTCAGCGGCCACGCAAGGTGGCGCGGCCTACCGATGGTCTCACCGAAGGGGGCAGGTTTGCCGTAATCAAGGAGCCTCAACATGGCAGCATCACCCCTTGCTCGCGGCATATCTGAAGGAAATCCACCAGTCCAGGCACGAACTCCTTCGCGAGTTCACTTTGTAGCAACCCCGTATCTCCAACGACCACCAGCAGCTTCTTCTGACGGCTCATGGCGACATTCAGACGGTTGTAAAGACAGAGATGGCCAAACAGCGCTCTAGCTTGTTTGTCGCGGTCATCATCCTTTGGCTGCCAGTTTTGCGGCAAGGTTCGCACCATTGAGAGGAAGACGACATCGAATTCCATGCCTTGGAAAGAGTCCACCGTTCCAACACGCAGTTGCTTGTCATCGTTCACGATCCCGCCGAATTTCCTTTTGAGTTGTTCCCTGATGCTGTCGGCCTGCGCCTTATAAAATGAAATAACACCGAAGGAGAGATCTTTCCCTGCATCCGAACTCATCCACGCCTGTAACTGGCGAGCGATGACAGTGACTTCTGCGGGGCGCGTCCAACTGGTTCCGTCCTTTTGATGTTTTCCTCTTTGTGCTGGTACATCCATCCAAACGGCAGACTTGCCGTTCGTGCCTGGCAGATCATGGGCGAAATCGCTTGCTGGTCGCCCGGAGCCAAATTGCTCCTCCGGGTCGAAGCGTTCATAGAAATTTCTACTGATAAAGCTGCCCAGCAGCGGATGCATGCGGTATTGCTTGTCCAGCGTGATGCAACGTGGTGTAACGCGGCCAGTGGTGCTGTCGATAATTGGGAAGCTCTTGTCCAGTGTTTTTAAACGCTCGGAGAACAAATACTGAAACATGGATTTTTTTAGCCAGTCATTTTCGTCCTCACCCGTTTCGCCTTCCTCCATCTGGCGAGCCACCTCTTCGTCAATGATGTGCGGCAATTGTCGATGGTCGCCGACCAGAATAATGCGCTTGCCTTGCGCCATAGCCACCATCAAATCACGAGGCGAGACACGGGCGGCTTCGTCCACGATGACATATTCGTATTCCATGCCTTTCTGGTTTTGATTGACATCGCGCCCGACAAGCCCTTTGCGTTTTTGCATTGCACGATTGACGCTCTGCTGGCTGGTGGCGGCAAAGGCAAAACTGTATTCGGACAGGGCATCTACCATGCCATAGGGGTTGCCTTCCAGTTCGGCTAGAAACTCGGCCAGCGCAGCAGATTTTTTATCCTTAGCCGAATACTCGGCGTTTTTGATGCGTTGTATGGCGAATTCTGCCAATGCAAGCACTGCGTCGTTCTGCTTTTCCACGCGAAGAATCGGTGGAGCGGTGAACCGGGCGAGGAGCCTCTTTTTCAACGCGACCAGGTTGTCCAAAAATGGCGCTGGGCCATCTTCATTGCGCCACAGACTGGCTTTGTCCAGCAGTTTGCGTTCGTCTTCTTCAAGCACATCACGCAGGTCATCCAGTGCGTCCATCGCCCTTTCTGGCCCGTCGTCAGAAAAGCTTTCATGGCGAACGCGCAGACGGCGCGCTGCATCAAGCCATTGGGTGGAGCCATCGTTGAGGTTTTCCTCGTGCGCGAGCTTTTTCGCCAAATTCGTCGACCGTCGAGCGCCGTCTTCGCCAAGAATTACACTGCCGAGCGCTGCGATTTTCCTAGCAAGGCTGGCGGCCAGCACGCGTGACGGGGCTTGGACATATTGCAGGCACAGGTTTTTTATTTCCCGTTCCTGCTCAACTTCGGCAATCTGTGGGTTTCGTTCACGTAGTTCGGCGGCCAACTTTGAACACCAATCCTCAAGATTGCGCTCGAAGGTGCTGAGATCGTCTTCCGTCGCGCCAGACCGTTTGCCGAATTTCGGCACGGGCAGGCTATTGAGCGAGAGCCGCTCGATCATGTTTTCCACCGCATCGTGCTGAAAGCCTGTCAACAGAATTTGGCCTTTGATGCTCGCGCCGCGCTTGTCGGCCATCTCGTTCAGGCGCTCCAGAATGGCAGCGATGACGGTGGTCTTGCCGGTACCGGGCGGGCCTTGGATCAACGCTATATCTGGCGTTTTTAGGGCGGCCTCGATGGCCTTTTCCTGCATGACGGTGGGCGGATTGCGAAAGACCTTGTTGCGAACGAAGGCCGTGAGCGGTTGAACTTTTTGCGATGGCCGGATCTGTGTGATTCGCCCCTGCGCCTCAATCAACAGCCCAAGCTGGGGGTTGGCGGCACGGCCTTCCAGAATGGCTTGACGGGCGGCCATGCGGCGCTTGATCTGAGCAGATTCGCCCGCCAGCGACAGGATGAGCGTGCCGAATTCCTTGGGTAGAGCCTCGGCTTTAAGCGTGAGTACGCGAGTTTCCTCGTCAAACTCTGCGACACTGAAATAGGTATTTTTCTCGCGCAGCTCGCGTTTTTCACCGAGCTTGCTGTGTTCCCCCTCCTTTTTTTCGATCCCTCTCGCAAAATCCGTGAAGCTCAGGTTTTCATCCTGCAAGTAGTCCGGCAACTCGTCCACCAGTTCAACTTCAGGTACTGCGCCTTGTCTCAGTGCGCCCCACGCAGAATCTGATGCCTGCGCAATACGAACTCCGACAGTTCCATCCCGTTTCGGCACCATCTCCGTGAATTGCAAAGCACCCACTTCGCGTGCTTGCTTGAGCAGCAGTTCACCTTCAACCTCACCAAACTCGTCCCACTTTTTCAGATAGCTTCCATCGTCCTGAGTGAGTGCTGTCATTTGCGCTTTGGCAAGAATTTGCACTTGTCCCGCCTGTGTCCAGTCCACAAAACGCAGCCGACCTTTGGCCAGGCGTAAGGTGCGGTCAGGTTCCTTCTTTGGCTTGGTTAGACGGGTGGCGATGTAGATAGTTTGGCCGCCTGGCATTGCTTTTTCGGTGGCAATGAAGCGGATACCTTCGCCAGTAACACAGAAAGCGTTTATTCGGGTCGGCTCCGCAGCTGCATCGCGTGGCGTGTCCTCGCCGACAGGTTTCAGTTCTTCATCAATCGCCGGGCCAGCAGTCAGGAAGAAAAATGCGTCGTTTCCCTGTTGGAAGCAGCAAAGTTCGCCCAGCCTCTTGTAAAGTGCCTCACCCTTCGTCCGCATCTTTTCTTGCACATACTCATCCACACCGATTTCAACATCGCCCATTTCCAGGCAGACGCCGGTGAAAAAACCGATCTTCAGCTCGATGCTGCCATCGGCGGCAGGGTTTTCAAGTTGTGCAAGCAGGGAACGCCCACTGGCAAGTTCAGCGTTGAGGCGGCGGATGTCAACAGCCGCGACGGGGCGAACGAAAACAACCGCGTCTCTCAGGCGGATTTCAAATTCATCTGCGCGGGATAGGCTGGCCTCTACCGAGAATACTGGCTGCTCTTGCAGGGCTTCGACATTGTCAGACCGCTTGATGCGGACAGTTATGATGTTGACAGGAATGTCCTGAAACTTCATTTGCAGCCCTCCACGAACTCAAAGGTGAGGTTGTCCGGGAAAGGCAGCGTGCCCCGCACGGGGACTGCGGTTTTGGCCGCGCAGTTCAGCATGGCTTCGTATGCTGTGTTATCGAAATACTCGAATGAAAACGGGTGAAAAAGCCGCTGCGGCAATCTGAACTCCGTGGCACCACCAGGAATCAGGATTTCCCAACGTGGCGTTTTGACGCGAATGAAAGCCGGGCGCGCCGCGCCACAATACGGGCATTGCGCGTATTCATCGGCGAAATGGCTCATGCCACATTCGAGGCAATCCAGCGACTGATCCGCCGCCCTCGCAAGCTCCAATGTCCAGAACGCCATTGTCGGGCGGCGGTGCGGCAGTTCACGTCCTGCACCGAAAGTTTCCTGAAACAGGCGGCGTAATCCTTCTGTTGCGACTAATACACGGGGCAGGCCTCCAACTCCTTCGTTGGAATCGTCATCTTCGTCATCCACGAAAGGCAAGAAACCAGCGAATGCCTGTTCGTTCAGATCGGTGGCAGTGCCATTGGGCGCAGGGTCGGCATCCCAGCCGTCTTCTTCATCTTCGGGCTCCAGTACTTTCTTGCCAATGAAAGGGTGGCAAAGCGCCAGTAGCTTGAATGTCATCACAGCGAAAGCCCAGCAGTCGGTTCGCGGGCGGGATTGGTCACGGCCCTGCACTACCTCCGGTGCACCGTAGCCCGGCGTATAGACGGACACACCGCCGCTGGGTAACTCCAGGCGCATATTGTCGGCATCTATGAGCCAGACATCGGTGGTGTCGTCTTCGCCAATGAAAGCGTTGTTGGTGGAAATGTCGCCATAGACCAGTCCAGCGCTGTGCAGGCGGGCGAGGATGGCAGCGCACTTGGCAAGCGCGAGCGAACGGCGGCGGGTGGAGCCAGTTTGTGCGTAATGCAGTAGTCGCAGCGCCAGGTCCTTGTCAGGAATCTTCGTCAGCCATTGGGGCAAGGCTTGGCTTTGATCTTCCAGCTTCTTTTTGCTTCTGCCGTCCAAATCGAAACTGGCGAAGGGCTTCATGCCGTTCAACAGACGCATCACATAGCCCGGCTCGTCGCGCAGGATGGCGAGTGGCAGGGAAACGGGGATGCGCCGTGGTATGGGCAACAGGCGGACGTGCTGGAAGCGCTCGCGCAGATTGGCGTTTTTGTCCGGCTGGCCGGCAGCGTCCAGCGGCTGCTTGACGGCCAAATCCGCATCCTTGGTGCGATAGACCACGCCTTGTCCACCGCGCGCAAGCTCATCGGCCATCTGATGAACATTGTTGTATTCATCCACAAGTGGCTTCAGAGCCTGGTGTTCGGCGTTACTCATCTGCAACCTCCTCACTGCACAGGCAGGCGAGGGTTTTATCGTCGCTGTGCTTGGGCGTGGGCCAGTTTTCGAGCATCTCGTGGATGCGCCGGTTGGCACTTACCGGTGCGAGGGTTCGATGCGTTTCGGCGAAACTGCTCACAAACCCGTCAGCGTTATCCAAATCGTCAGCCACCCCATCGGTGCAGAGCAATACTGCGATGCACTGCTCCCCCGGCAGCGACAAATACTGCCAGTCTTTGGCGGAGACCTTGGAGGACAGCGCAGTAGTGATATTGGAGAAGCCTTGCGTCTTGTTTTCCGACAGCGAAACCACTGATCCATCGGACTTGGCAATAGCGGCAAGTCCGTCGCCAAGCATCCCTAGGTGGATTACGCCATCCAGGTGTAGTGCGAAGAGACAGGTGGCCGCGCAATCGCGAGGTTCCAGCGGAGCGACAAGCCTCAGCCAGTTAGCTTGGATGTTGCTAAACAGCGCGTTGTGTTCGATTTCACCACCGGTGCAACAAGCCCGGGCTGCGAACTCGACGGCGAGACAGGCAGCATGGCTGCCGAAGCTGGAGAAGGGCTTGGAGCCAACTCCGTCGGACACGACGATGCCATCACCCCAAACATGGTGAAACTTCGCCCATGCATCCTGATTTGGCAAACCTTCGGCGATATGGCTCGGGCCGCGAACGCTTGCCCCAAAACTTTTCCAAAGCGTCATGCCCATTCCTCATCCGCCTGCAGCCAGTTATCGAGTACGGCGAGCACTTCTTCTGCGGCAAACACCTTTGCGCCTTTGAGCCCCTTGGAAAGATGTGGGTTGGCATCCGCGCCGATTTGGATGACGCGCAGCGTGTCCGGCGGTAGACCTTCCTGCCAGCGGCTCAGGGTCTTCACGTCGTCTCTTGTCCAGAATCCATCCGTGAGGATCAGAACCTTTCCATCCGGCTCGTTACCCAGCAGTTGAACCAGCGCCTGGCCATTGGTGCTTCCATGGCAAACCAGCATTTCGACCGGGAGATCGTCCGTGACGCTCCAGTCCGGGATGCTGCGTGCCTCGCTGCTCCAAGCACAAAGGCGGATTTCCGCCTTTCCATACCCTTGCCGCACCCATTGCGCCACGGTCGTGGCCAAGGTTCGCAGGATGAAGGGCTTGCCTCCTTCACTCATGCTGCCGGAGATGTCGCAAACCAAATGGAGCATCATGGCGTTGCCTCACTCGCTTCAGCCCGCTCAGTGATGCTGTTCATCATTGCCGTTATCTGCTCAGAAAGTGATGCACCACTCCAAAGCATCAGTCTGGCATCTTTTATTTTTTTCTTGGCCGACTCAGTATTTGGCGGAACACAGCAGGCAACGATACCGCGACCTTCAATTCCTCCGTAGAAGCGCACAAGGTTCTGCAGCTTCATAATCTGCTCTTGCGTTACATTGCCCGCCTTGCATTCCACGACATAAAGCGAATAACCGTCGGTGAATGTGATGTCCAGCTCGTTGTATTCAACACCGAAGCTCGAATAGCCTTTTGACTCTTCTAAATTCAAGTTCAGCTTGACATTGATGCGCAAGTCTTGAATGACGCCAGCATCCTCGTAGGGTTTGCACTGCAAATAAACAAACTCCTCGAACCAGCCGCCAGATAGGTATTTGGCGAAATCAGGCCATTTCTCAAATCTCAGATCCAATCCGTAGCCCTGGACGGATACTGCCTCCATGTCATCCAGCTTGAAATTGAAGCCGTCACGACAAATCTCGAATGGCCTGAATGCATTGTTATAGTCGGTCAGTTCTCTATAAAATCTACGCACCTTGTCACGATGCAGCCAAAGGGTCTCGGTCAGAAGTTGGCGACTTGGCGATATATCCTTCATGAAGGAACTGCCTGCAATCTCCAAACCATCGCTATTCAGGTGCAAAAATGTCTCGATTGAATCAATCTGCCTGATTTTTTCGCGCCGAACACTGTCAATGAATATGACGCGACGATTCTTGCTGTCAAAATAAAACGGAACAGCGCCCAGTTCACGTGCAGCAGAGAGCGCGCCAGCAAACATCAATTTTGTGCCGCCAGTTAAATTGATTCCAATTCGTGTTTTTTCTGGAAATTGCTTTGCCAGCTCGGTGATTTGTTCGTGAACAGCGCGATCATCCCAGGGGTCAACGGTAAGTTCATGCAGGTCCCGAGAGCCAATAAAGGTTTGCATACATGCAGCAGGGAAGTCTTTTGAGTTGACAAAAATGTGATGCGCCGACTCAAATTGCCGGATGCTCAACAAGGCAGGCATCCGTTGCTCACCAAAAAGATGGAATGTCACATCGAACCCGTTGGAGATGCCTCGGATCGCAGCCTGTTTTGAGCTGTGTCGCTCAAGCCACTCAGCAGGCAACGCTATGACTTCAGGTGCTTTGCCAATGATGGACGATGCTATGAGTCTTTTTTTGAGCTCAGGGTAGCTCAGCGCCGCGAGCGCCCAGACAAAGGCCATCACCGGAGTTCCTGGGCTGAGATAGAGCGTGACGAGCTTTTCACCTGGCTCCTGTTCAACCCCATCCAGCGCCCGCATTGCGCTAGCGTAAATACCTTCGGTGTCGTTGAGCTGGTAAAGTTTCTCGCTATTTAAACGGATCCTTGCGTTGCAGCCCAGGGCGGCGGCTTTCTTTTTCAGCCAGGCTTCAAAATGTTCATGTGCGACAGAGGTATTGGCGAACCTGGAGACAAACTGATTAGTAAGCTTCCAGTCTTTCTCTTGCCCCATGCTTCGTATTGACGCCAATTCAAGCGTGAACGTCTTCTGTGCCTCGATCAATTCGCTGGCATCATTATCCGTCCGGGTGTAACCCAGGATAATGATGTCCGAGTAGGACGCGCCCGCAAGGGCGCTCGCAATAGGGCCGTCGGTATTCTCAAACCCCAGAGACGCGCGAAAATCGGTGATTCCATACCACGTGAGCAGAAATCTCTTCATTGAGTGCTTTCCTGAACATATGGCCGGAACCATGTGATGTCATTCGTCATTTTGTTTACGAATACAGCTCGGCTCGGTTTTTCAATACCTTTGAACTTACCAACACCGCCACTCACAAGCGATCCGGCATCGTCTTCATTCATGCAGTACGCCACGCGCAATTCGAAAAAGGAGAAAAGGTCTTTGCAGGCACTGGCACAGCGCTGCCAACGGTCAACAAAAATAAATACAAACGTCCCCTTTCTTGGGCCGTCCTCGGCGAGACGCTTTAACAAGTCAGCCGGGGTAGGTGGTTCGCCAGGCTTGGGCGATCTAAACGCTGGGGCTGGCTGTAGTACTTTCTCGGAATCCAGGCCATCGATAATCAATGCTACGCGGCGATTCCCAATATCGTCTGATATCGCTTGAAGTGGTAGCTCGGATATATCGTCGAATATCTTGAGGCGTGCACCGAGCATCTGCGCTGCGGCTGAGAATCCTCCTCCTGGGGGGATCCCGCGCGCGTTGAAGTACACGATTTCATCAAAGCCATCGACGAAAGTCAGACTAAAAAGCGTAGCGGACAGGAGTCCATCGTGAATGTGGTCATTGTAGCCGCTGAATAGAACATTGAACGCGGATCGACGAGTAAGTGGTACCGTCAACGGTTTTGAATCGAATGCGAGGTTTTCGCCCAAAAGAAGAGCTTCTTCATGCGCACAAGCTGTCTGATATTCAAAGGGAGACGGTATCTGCGGAAGGAATGCACCGCTGAAGATTTTGGTTTTTTCAGCCACCCCAGAAAGAGATGTACGCGCTATCAACTTCGTCAACAAATCACGTCGATGCTCACTTTCTCCGGCGAATGGAATCATGAACTTCACATTGCCGGATTTGGCACCATTAGCATTGTTGATGATGCCTTCAGGTGGGCTGCGCAGCTCTGCGGCTGCCCAATTCCCGCCCCCGAGGATCATTGCGGAGTCTTCCTGCCCACAAGCCAGTGCAATACGGCATCCCAACTGGGTGATGATGCTTCCGATTGACTGTGCGTTGATGCCTTTCAAAGTCTGAGTAGCCAGGAGGATGTGAATACCGAACGAGCGCCCCTGTTTCAAGAGCTTCGACAGCAACTGCTCAGCAGCTTCTGCCACCTGGCGACTTTCTGAGAACAGAATTTGGAACTCATCTATGACTAGCAGGACGCGTGGCAACCGTATCCCGCTTGATTTTCGGTATTCGCTGAAATCGTTGACATTTTTTGACTTGAATATGCGTGCACGCGTTTCCAGTTCATCCACAAGATGCCTTAATACAGTGACGCCATATTCAGGGTCACTTTCCGTAGCGACAAGGCGGGCTTGTGGGACTGGGGGAGTTGCGTAAATATTGAACTCAGTCGATTCCTTGTAATCCAGTAGATAAAGATCAAGCTCCTCGGTCGGGTATTTCTCGCATAACGTGTGAATCAAAACATGGAGCAGATTGGATTTTCCCGAGCCTGTCTTCCCCGCAAGCAGTACATGATGCTCGGAGTCCGTCGCGCCCAGTCTCAGGGGAGCGAAGTCGCCTGTGGTCGTCCAGCCGATGGGAATATCAAAGCCAGCAAGAGTCGTCTCACCCTTGCCGAAGCTCGTCCAGAGATCAGGCATCGTTTTCTTGAAGCGCGTCTTAGCAGCACAATCTTCAACGAGCTTTGCGAGAAAGCCATCCAGCACATCCTGTCGCGGCCATTGCTCCGGCTGGTATGTGAATGACAGCTCGCCAGCCCCAGCGCGCTGCAACAGATCATTCAGTTGCATGGTTGAGTTTTTCAGCGTGGCGTTGAGCTTTTCATATCGCCGGTCTTCCATGCGCTGCTCATCAATTGCAACGATGGGCAGCACGCCGCAGCGTGGACCGTTTTCAAAAATGCGGCCAAGAAACCAGAGAGATTTTTCCGACATCTGCTCTGGCACATCAAAAAGCACCACCACCTTGTAAGGTAATGAATTGCCGGGGTTGATCGCGTTGTATTCCGACCAGTTGGATGCCTTGTCATTGAACCGCTGCTGGATCAACTCCTCAATTTCGTCCGTCAGCTTTCCGAGCGCAGCTTCGATTTCATCCGAACGAGTAAGAACATGACCTTGCGGCACCAATTGCTCTACCTTCAGCAATGGCCGGAACGGCTCGACCGATTGCCCCTGCTGCAGGGGGTCAATCAGTGTCAACTCTACTTGACCTGCAGGCAAAGCCTGCAGCAACCGTAACAAGAGACAATGCACGAGGCGTTTCTGCTCTGCATCGCCTTGTGAAAAAACAAGAGCACTGGATAAGGGGAATGAGATGAATTTAGGGGCCTGACAAGATAGCTTCTCAAAAGAGACTTGCTCCGTGCCAAGCACAAGACCTGCTGGAATTTCTGATGCCATCAATGGCTTATCTACACAAAAATCCACGAAGGCAGGTTGTTGTTGTCTGAGCTGCGAGCTTGCGTTCGCTATAGCAGTTGCATTTCTTTCCCACTCTTTGGAAAAACCTGCCTGCCAATTCGACCTCCTTATGTTTCGATTGCGTTCCTGGTCTTCGCTTAATGCTTTTTTGGTGGTATCGAATTCGCGGTCGATGCGCGCACAACCTTCTTGATAGTCCGCAACTGCCTTGTGTAGCTTGGAAATGATGCTCTGAAAATCCTTTGCGCTTCCACTCATTGATTCCACCCGCTGTCTTTGAATTGAAGCTCGCGAACGTCATTCAAAGTTCGATCAATGGCGAGCGATTGTTGCTGAAAAGCAGCATTGAAAATGCAGAGTGAATCGACTTCCTTGAGAATCGGATCAAGTACATCGGCAACAATGGACGCGCCGAACGTATCACGCACTCCCTCGCGAAATTTTCCAGCACACATCGCAGCCATTCCAAAAGCCTCATCAAACATCAGCTTCCTCCTCTTCCATATCACCATCGATTGGAAGTTCGAGAACATAGTGGTCAGCTACCGAGACTTTGGGAAACAGGGGTGCGCAAATAGTCCCAGGCAAAAGGTAGCTCGATTCGAACTCCGGGCTCTTGGCCCTGAGTTCGCTTAGAAATGCGCGCCACTCTTGCTCGGACAACTCAATCGATCTGCAATTAACTGTCAGCTCCAAGAGGCGTGCGGTGGACGCATCCACACCGTCCATATTTCCGACATTGACTGCACGCAGGAGAACATCAACCTCAGCCCGGACTTGTGCGAGAAGGTCATGGCTAATAATTGCGAAACGTATTTTCATGGTTGCTCCTCCTCGTTTTGGCGGATGAAATCAAGACAGGACTGATCTATTTCATTTTTCCTTGGCAGCATTCCCACCATCGGTGAGCCAGCTTCGCGCAGGGCATCGCGCAGTTCTTTCTGTTTTTCTTCTGGCAAATCGTGGATGTCTCGTGAGCAAAGAGTGCATTGCGCGTCTGCTTGCTTGTGCCCTTCGGCCTGAAAAATCATGTGATCTTTCTGCGAATAGAGGTATTCCGCCTTGCCGCATTTCACTTCGAATGCCATCGAGCCTCCCACAGGAGCCCCCATGCCCTCACCACGTCCCAGAATGACCGGAACCCGCAAGTCAGTGACTATCAAATCTGTTTTTGTGTAGCGTCCGTTATCGCCCACAAAGGTTCGCCCTTGCGTCTCGATCCGGCCGCCAAGTGGCGCAAGTGCGTGCCGAACTATCTGCTCCCCGAATTCACCGCTCAGGTGTATCCGTGCCTTACGTGCGACGATGTTTCGCTCTGCATCACCCTTGGCGGCTACCCATTGGTTCCGAAATTTATCGACCTGCTTGCGATACGCTGGATCACGGTCGTAAAGATATTCCTGAAGCAATCGTCTCTGCTCTGACGATAGGTTCATGCGGTCTCGCAACATATCCGGAGTCACAGGGCGGCCATCTTTGGCAGGGTCCCATTTCAACCAAGCATGGAATTGCGCAGCGGACGGGTTTGTCGCGAGATAAGCATCCAGTGCTTGTTGCGCGGATATCAAGCGTGCAGTGCCAGCTTCAATCGCCTGATCGACAGTTGCCAAGTGCGCATTGCATGCTTGTAGGGTCTGCTCCAGGGTATGTTCCGCCATCGCCTCGGCCTGATTCGCAAGATCCACGCGCTGCTCCATGGATATGCGATCTCCTTTCGCCACCTCAAGCTCTGCTCTTGCTTGCTCCAGCATGCTCTGAGCCTGCTCAACAGCGGCTTCTGCTTCAGCCACGGCAGAGTCCTCGCCGGAGCAGTCCGGGCAACGTCCATCGTCATCGTGCGGCTGAGCAAGGCAAGCAGATAGCGCAGACTCGGCGGAAGAAAGCGAGCTCTGACTGCTATCGAGCGCTTGCTCAGCGCCGTCAACATTTTGCGTGGCGGCTTGCTCCTGCTGGATGGCACTTTCCAACATGCTTGCGCTGTTCTGCGCTTCTTCACGAGCCTCTGCGCATTTCTGCTCCGCAACAGCAATTTGTTCGCGGCATGCGGCCTCTAGCGCCTCGCGCACTGACTGCAGATCGCGCACGAGGTCTTCCAAATTCTCCACTTGCCCAATTGAAACTTGTGCCATTGCGACCTCGCTGCCCTTAGCTTTGCAAATAATCCCGCAGCCGCGCCGCGAGCGCTGCCAGATATGGAACCTGCTCAGACGCGTTGTCGTTGAAGTGTTGCAACTGCTGAACGAGCGCGTTGTAATCCTCCTCAAATCGCGCCCGCTTTTCGTCTTGCCAGGTGTCTCCGAGTGAAGCAAAGGCACCGTTAAGATTGCCGACAGCATCGTTGAGCGAATCAATAAATTGTTGTAACGAATATGCGAAGCGCTCAAGTTCTTCTGGATCGCCGATTGCTTGTGCCATTACCAATACCCTCCATCTTCTGTCGAAGAACTTTGTGTCACAGAGTTCTGTTTATCCTGGCGTGCTTCGATTGTGGCCGGCTGGATGTCAATGGTGCTCGCTTCAGGTACATTATTTGGCGTCTGTGACTTCGTGCGAATGGTCACCGACATGGTGACAAACTTGAAGAAGTCACGTAGCTGCTTGGCGTTCTCTGCGTAGAAGAGGCGATTCGAGGTGCCTTCGATAAATTTCCCAAGTACCGCCTCGTCAGCATCAGCGCCTATCGCCATTGCCAAACGGTCACATTTTGCAGAGCGTCCGTCGCTAATAAACGCGTTCAGAGGTTTTTCCCACGCATCATTAGGCCCACCATCAGAGACCAATACGACCGTTGGACGATACGCACGCGAAGGAATGACATCTTTGTCTTCGATCATCGCTTTGGCCATTTGCAATGCCGTGCCAAGCGGAGTCATGCCGCCAGCTGAAAGGTCCTGCCAATGAATATCGCTGGCGCTGGCAAGCGGCTGATGCAGCGCTACCTGAGAACCGAAAGTGATGATCGCAACATGGATTTCAGTTTCACCGTTCTCGGTGTCGCTGAACGTATCCAACATATCGCGAACGGCATCATTCACATTGCGGATTTTCTCTCCGCTCATGCTGCCGCTGACATCGAGAAGAAGCACGACTGGTAGAGGCTTCGCTTTCGGTGCCGTGAATTTCGACGGGTCGAATGGGATATTGCTCATATAAAAACTCCTTTATTCAAAGCTACGGTGTCCGCTCGTGTGCATGACGAAAACTTATCGTGCCGTCGCGACGGCAGAACCTACCCCTTTGCCGCCTCGGTCAAAAGATCACCAACCGAGCGCGCAACCACATACCGGGCTGGGTTCTCGCCGCCCTCCAGCGCAGTGAAATGCGCCTTGCCGCATTCGATCTTGGCGCTTTCCTTGTCGCGCATATCGTCGGTGAACAGGCTGCTCTTGGTTTCCACCACAAAATACAGGTGCTGAGTGCCGTCTTCTTCCACCAACACGGCCCAGTCGGGGTTGTAGGTGCCCAGCGGCGTGGGCACTTTGAACCAGCCTGGCAACTTGGCGTAGAGCTTGATGGCGTCGTTCTTCTCCAGCCCATCGGCGAAATCCCGCTCAGTGGTCGAGTCGTACACCACGTGCTCGTAGATCGACTTCTGGGTATCCAGCAGCATGTTCTTGAGATAGCCGGTGAGCTCTTCCTTCTCGAACAGCTCCTGCGCATAGACATGCTGGTCACCCAGCTTCTGGTACTTGATGCCATCGACCAGGGCCAAGCGCTTGCAGCGGTTGATGGTTTCGGCAGTCAATTCGATGAACTGCTGCGGATTGCGTTTGAAGTCGTTCAGGCGACCGCTTCCCGTCAGGATGCTGACGATGGTGCGCCGGGTGAGCTGGGTGCGATCCTGAAGGTCGGTCAGCAAATCCGGCAGCTCAATATCCGCCTCGTCCAGCACCACGGTCGCCGCGCCCGCTTTCTCCGTCGCGGCGACACCCGCCTTGCCGATAGAGATGTCGGCCTTGCGCCATTGCAGTCGTGCTTTGGCAATCACCGGGGCCTTCTGCAACGCTGCGATGCAATCCGTCACCAACTTGGCGTTATCGAACTGCACGCGGTACGTTGTTTGGTGCTTGATGCGGTCCCACAGTGCCTTGAACTCGTCACTCAGATAAACGGCCTTGCCATCCTTGCCCTTGCGCAGCGGCACTTGCCTGCGTTCATCGGCATTTTTGATATCGAGCCGGCCCGACACCTTGCGCAGCACTTCAGCAATCTGGGCCTTTTGCGCATCAAACTCGTCCGGCAGTTCCAAGGTGCCGTTCTTCAGCGCCGTTTTCAGTGAATCCTGCACCTTGCCTTTGGCATCTATATGGCCGGCGGCTTTCAGGTGCTCCCACAGTGCCTTTGATTGCTCGATGCCCAGCGGTGCGGCGTGCCCATCAGCGCCAGTCACGGCAATGGCGGCAAATTGGTGCTGCTCCACGATGCCAAAGCGGATGCCTGTGTCTTTCTCGATTTCCTTCTGCAGGTTTTCGGCAAACTGTTCGTAGTTTTCCGTGGCCACCACGGTCAGGGTGTTGACCTCAAAGCCGCGTACCCGCTCGCCATCCTGGTTGACGCACAGACGCAGGCCACGGCCAATGGTCTGGCGGCGCTCGCGCTCGGTCTGGATGTCGCGCAAGGTGCAAATCTGGAACACGTTGGGGTTGTCCCAGCCTTCCTTGAGGGCGGAGTGGGAGAAGATGAACTTCAGCGGCGTACCGAAGGACAGCAGCTTCTCCTTCTCCTTCATGATCAGGTTGTAGGCGCGTTCGGCATTCTCCCGGTTACCCGCATTGTTCTCGGCGGTGTCAGTCCAGCCGCCTTTCTTGTCGATGGAGAAATAACCGTTGTGCACTTCTTCGGCGGCGGACTCCAGGTCGATCTCGGCAAACAAACTCTGGTAAGCCGGCAACTTGGCGGCACGGCGATATTCCTCCTCGAACATCTGCGCATACACACCCTTGACCGGCTGGCCGTCCGCATCGTACTGACGATATTTGTCCACCGCGTCGATGAAGAACAGGCTCAACACCTTGATGCCCAGCGGGCGCAGGTGCTTCTCCTTGTCCAGGTGTTCCTTGATCGTGCGGCGGATCATCTCGCGTTGCACGGCAAGCGCATCCACATCACCGTGGGCTTGGCCAGGTTGCAAAAACACCTCGCCACCGGGGTAGCGCAGCTCCATGAACGCTTCGCCCTTGGCCGTGTTGATCTCGCCGACGCGAAAATCGGCATAGATCGCGCGGCCATCGGCGCTCTGCTGGAGGTCGTCGCCGTCGCTGACCGTCACTTCAGCCCGCTGCACACCAGTGGCGGTCTGTTTATCTAGCTCGACCTTGGCGCTGATGCGGCCGCGCTTGTTTTCCACCTTCACCAGGCGCACAAAGGGCCTGTTGTGCGCGTCCTCTACCGTGGCCGACGCCACCTCGATCTGCTTGACCAGTTTGCGCTCGTAGGCATCGACGGCATCGAGGCGAAATACCATGTGGTGCTTGTCCACATGGGTAGCGGAGTAGCGCAGCGTGCAGAGCGGGTTCATGGCGTCCAGTGCTTCCTTGCCACGGCCTTCCATGCCGCCGTCCACGCTTTGCGGCTCATCCACGATGATTATCGGCCGGGTGGCCTTGATCAGGTCGATGGGCTTCTCGCCGCCGGTTTTCTCGCTCTCTTTGTAGAGGTTGTTCACATCCTTCTTGTTGATGGCGCCCACCGTCACCACCATGATCTGGATGTTGGAGCTCGTGGCGAAATTGCGCACCGGCCCCGGCTTACCGGAGTCGTATAGGAAGTAATCGAAGGGTACGCCCGCGTAGAGCCCCTTGAAGTGTTCCTCGGTGATCTGCAGGGTTTTATAAACACCCTCCTTGATCGCCACTGAAGGCACCACGATCACGAACTTGGTGAAGCCGTAGCGTTTGTTCAGCTCGAAAATCGAGCGCAGATACACATAGGTCTTGCCGGTGCCGGTCTCCATTTCCACAGTGAAGTCGCCCGAAGTCAGCGAACTGGAAGGCGGCAAGCCACCGCGCAACTGGATGTCCGCGAGGTTCTTGAGCAGTTCATCGTCCAGCAGGGTCAAGCGGTTGCCAACGCCAAGGTCGGACTGCGCCACGCCCAGTGACATCTGCACGTCATCGGGCAATTTCATGGTCACCGTGAATTCGGTGCGGCAGACCTCCTGACCACGGAAAAGATCGCATACAGCCTCGATGGCCTGCATCTGGTAGTCGAGGTTGGGCTCGAAGTGCAGTTTCATGGCAAGCCCCCTTACAAGCTGCGCACGTTCTGGATGCCGTGTTGCTCCAGAATGGCTGCGAGATTGGTTTTGGCCACGTCATCGGCAAAGGCGCTGTCGCGGAACACGCAGGTGGTGTCACCGGCAGGGGCCAACGCCTTGTGCCAGCCGATGATGCCCTGGGCGAGCGGCTCTACCTGTTCGCGGGTGATGGTCTCAGCCAGGCACGCCAGCAGCACGCCGCCGCCAATGGCATGGACGTGAAGGCCTTCGATATTGCGCTGTTCGATGGGCACACACAGATCCAGCCCCAACTTGAGCAGCAGTTCGTAAAGCACATCAGCCTCGCTGCGACCTTCGAGCAGATGATCCTGATGGTCGAATAGTGTGGCTTCCAGATCGTCTGGTTTGGGATTCCAGACGCGGATATTGGAGGTGTCGAGCTTGAAGACGCGGAAGCCGGTGTCGCCCTGCCAGCCAGAGCTTTCAGCCTTAATCTTGGTGCCTGCGCGGCGTAAGCGCTCTTTAGTGAGTTCTGCGATAGAACGAGGCTTGGTGATCTGGTCGCAGAATTCGGCTGCATTTTTCTGCCCCTTATCCTCCGGATCGAGATACTGGGGGAGTTGAACAAGAATAAATCTACGGTTTCCTTCATCTAAGAAATTCTGTGCCATTACTGCATGACCAGTTGTTCCAGTTCCAGCAAAGAAATCAAGAATGATGTCCTGAGGAGACGTACCAATTGTTACAAAGTCACGAATTAATGAGCGAGGTTTTGGAGGGCTATCGAACACATTGCTTCCCAGCAACGATGAAATTTCGGCCGTTCCATTACTACTACTGTACTCAGGCTTGTAGAGAATCGATTTGGGCTTGCTGGTTGGGAGGTCGCCGAGAGTGGCTCGTTGTTTTTTGTAGATATTCTTTCCTGACCTACCTTCAACAACAATCAAGTTAAAGTTTTCATCGTTTATTTTCTTTTTGCTCCACGTCCAAGAGAGCTCTTCGCCTGCCTCTGAAACTGGCCATAGAGTTAAATCTGAACCTGAGCGAGGCTCATCATCAAGCGTCGCGTAGACTTCACCCTTTTCGTCAATAAAGACTGGAAACCACCCGTTAGGACGGCGCTCCCTCGATGCATCCTGCCCTGTCCGCCTTAAAGTGTCAGCGCGCTTGTAGAGGCCACGCTCATCTTCCAGCCAATCATCTAGCGATTCCTCTGACACTGGAAGTTGAAAAACCACACATTTTTCTTTATTCCGAGCATAAACAACTGTAAATTCATGAGTATCCGCGAAAGCGAAGGCATCGTTATTGCCTTTCAGATTCATGATAGTCGGCAGTAAGCCGATGAAGTTCTCTTGACCAAAAACTTCGTCCATAATTAGCCGCAAGTTAGTGGCTTCAGAAGAGTCAATGGAGATAATTATTAATCCACTATCGAGAAGAAGATTTTTTGCCAGCTTAAGTCGTGGATACATCATATTCAGCCAGTCGGTATGAAACCGCCCGCTGGCCTCGGTATTGCTGCTAATTCTCTGCCCACCTTCTACCTGTCCGGTCAGTTCCAGATAGTTCTTGATGTTGTCCTGAAAATTGTCCGGGTACACAAAATCCTTGCCGGTGTTGTACGGCGGGTCGATATAAATCAGCTTAACCTTGCCGGCATAGCTCTTTTGCAGCAGCTTGAGCACTTCAAGGTTGTCGCCCTCGATCATCAGGTTCTGGGTGGTCTCCCAGTCCACGCTGTCTTCCGGGCAGGGGCGCAAGGTGCCGGTGCTGGGCGTCAGCGCCAGTTGCCGCGCGCGGCGTTTGCCGTGCCAGTTGAGGCCGTACTTCTCATCGGCGTCGGTCACGCTGGCATCACCCACCAACGCCTTGAGCACGTCCACATTCACCGCCACGCCGTCCGCGCCTTCGGTAATCAATTCCGGGAACAGGGCCTTGAGCTGTTCGATATTTGCCGCCACCAAGTCGGCGGACTGGGCTTCGGGGCTGGCTGCCGTGAGTTTTTCCATGGTCTTCTCCGTCATTCGTTCAATCTTCAAAGTTGTCGGCGCGCAGCGGCCAGTTCGGCCTGGATGCGCTTGAGCGTCAGGTTCAGTTCTACCTGGCGCGCCAGTTGTTTTTCCTTGGTGGCTTGCGCTCGCAGGCGGCCGATCTCGTTCTCCAGCCGCTCACAATCAGCCAGCGCCTGCCAGCGGGCAGCCGCTTGTTCCGGGGTTGTGTCAGCCTGGTAGGTTCCCGTCAGCCGTGCCGCCTGCAAGGCCCACACGCGCTCCATCCAACCCTGATAAAGGGCATGCAGCGTGGTCTGGGGTTGGCGTGCAATCGACAGGGACTGCACGAAGGCGCGCTCGATTTCGGGGGCTATTGCGTCTTCCACTGCGGCGGTATCTTCGGTTGCGTGGGGCAGCGAGGCCAACACGGGGTCGCCGTCGAGCACGACCTTACCTGCCTCGTTCTGCGCCCAGCGTTTGTGCGCCAGCGAGAGGGTCAGTGCCTGGCCTTGCACAAGCAGCAACACGGGATACGGCACGGCCCGATGCATCAATTCGGCAAGGCGAGCGAGACTGGCGGGCTTGACGGTGCCACGCAGGGTCAAGCCAAGCACGGTGACTTCCAGGTATTCACGCTGCGCGTCCCGGTAGCTGGGTACGCCAATGGTGTTGGGCTTGAGTGCGGCAAGCCACTGGATTTCTTCAATGGCGTCCGTGATCAGGCGCTTGTCGGATGCCGTGGGCGCACCGTTCTCCAGCAACAGCTTCTTGGGAACCCGCTGGTCTACCCGTGCGCTGTCGGGCAGTTGTAAAGCATCAAGAAGCGCGCGTGATGTTGCCATTGTCATGCCGCTTCATGCTCGGGCAGCACCACCAGAAATGCCACCACCTCGAAGTCGTCACTACCAGCGAACTCGCCCTTCATGGCGTGCGTGCCGCCAGGTGTGAAGAGGCTGGCAACGGCCCGTTCCTCATGCTTGCCGGCGACGGATGCCACGGCCGCCGCGAGCAGCTTCTGGGCGTGGCGCATGTCCTCACCGCTTTTTGTCGCCTTGTCGAAGCGCGCGCAGGCACTGTCATCCGGCCGTTCTCGCCCCAGCGCCAGGCGCTTGAGGCGATCCAGGATGCGCTTGGCCTGCGGGTAGGGCAGCAATACGTGGCCGTCATCGCCGACATGCACCAGGTAGTGCGGCGCGAGCGGGTAGTCGGACGACGCGGCGGATTTTGCCGTCGGGCCGCAGGCTTGCAGGCAAAAGATCACGCCAGGGGGAATGTCGGCATCCAGCGTGGTGGTGACCGCAAAAGCCCCCAGCGGCTGGGTGTCCAGCTTGCCGGGGTGGCTTTTAAGGAACTGCGCGAGGTCGATGCGGAAGTCGGTCAGGGTGAGGTCGGTGATCGCCACGCCGGTGGACAGATCTTCCATGTCGATCACCGTGTCCTGCAGCTTGAGCAGTTGCTTGCGCCGGTACTCCAGATCGTTCATGGCGTTGCCGGACTGCTGTTCGATCAGGTTTTCTTCGCCGGTGGCCGAGACATCGAGCAGCACCATGCGGCCGCTGACGCGCTGTTCCAGGTTGATGTATTCCTCCAGCTCCATGTTGGGCCAGAAGTTCACCAACTGGATGCGCTGGTTGGGCGAGCCGATGCGATCGATACGCCCGAAGCGTTGGATGATGCGCACCGGGTTCCAGTGAATGTCGTAGTTGATCAGCCAGTCGCAGTCTTGCAGATTCTGCCCTTCGGAGATGCAATCGGTGGCGATCAGCAAGTCGATCTCGCCTTCACCCGCCATGTCTTGCGGGCGCTCCTTGGCGCGCGGGGCGAAGGCCGAAAGCACATTGCCCATGCTTTTGCGCAGGCCCGGCAACGTGACCTGGATGCCGGCGCTGCCGGTGACGACCGCCGCATGCATGCCCAGCGTATCCCTGGCCCAGGGGGCGAGCTGGGCGTAGAGGTAGTGCGCCGTGTCCGAGAAGGCGGTGAACACGATGATCTTGCGGTTGGCTTTGCCATCGTGGCTGTTGATGGGCTGGGCGCATTTGCGGGCAATCATGTCGCGCAAGGCTGCCAGCTTGGCATCGCGAGCGGCATCCACTTGGCGCGCTGCCGCCAGCAGGGTCGCCAGGCGGTTGCGGTCTTCCAGCAGATCCTGCTTCCAGCGGATCAGATCCACATCGCCCAGCAGCACCTTGACCTTGCGACCGACCAGCAAGGCTTCGAACGCCGGGTCGTCGATATCGACGTCGGCAATGTCGATTTCCTCCAGTGCTTCGGCATGGGATTCGATGCGTGCCAGTGTGTTCTCTACATCCTTGAGTTGGCGCTGCACGGTCAGGGTGAAGGCCGATACACAGCTTTCCATGCGTTTGAGCACGTTCACGCGCAGCAGGTGGATCAGGCTTTCCTCACGATCCGCCTGGCGGAAGAAACCTTCGCCGCCACGCACCTGGGTGCTGTATTTGGCGTCGTAGGCCGCCTGCTTGTGGGGCAGCACATAGCGCAGCGGCGCGTAGCTGGCGAGCGTGAGCCGACGGATTTCCTGGTTGATGTCGCGGATGGCACGGAATTCGCCCGCAAGGTCCACGTCGGCCTTGATGTTGATGGGCGGCAGTCTGTCAGGGAAGCGGCCGGTCTCGCTGGTACCGTAATACTTCTCAACATGCCGCCTGGAGCGGGCAATGGTGAGATGGTCCAACAGGGTGAAGTAGTCGAACCCCAGCATTTCTACCAACTGACTGGGGGTCTTTTCAGCTTCGTCCAGCGCCAGCCAGCGATTGAATTGCGCCTGCGCCTTGCGGGTCGTGGCCTCGATGCTGGCGATGCCATGCTCCATCAGGGCGGCGTCATCGCCTTCGGTGGCAAAGGCAATCTGGTTGCGCAGGTCGGCCAGGCGATTGTTCACCGGCGTGGCCGAGAGCATCAGCACGCGGGTCTTGACGCCTTCACGGATGATGCGTCGCATCAGGCGGTCGTAGCGCGATTCCTTGCCCTTGTGCGTGGCCTTGTTGCGGAAATTGTGCGACTCGTCGATCACCACCAGGTCGTAGTTGCCCCAGTTCACATGAGACAGGTCGATGTCACCCGACAGGCCGCCATCGCGCGACAAATCGGTGTGGTTGAGCACGTCGTAGTTGAACCGATCAGCCGCAAGGATGTTGCGCTTGTCGTTGGCCTTGTAGAGCGTCCAGTTGTCGCGCAGGCGTTTGGGCGCCAGCACCAGAACGCGGTCGTTGCGCAGCTCGTGATACTTGATGATGGCCAGAGCTTCAAAGGTTTTACCCAGCCCTACACTGTCGGCGATGATGCAGCCGCCAAAGCGGTTCAGCTTGTCGATGGCACCCACCACACCATCGCGTTGAAACTTAAAGAGCTTTTTCCACACCACGGTATTACGGATGCCAGTGGCAGACTTGACGATGCGCTCCTCGTCCATCTCGTCACCGCTGTCCTGAAACAGGCGGTGCAGCATCAAGGTGTAGATAGTGAACGGGTCACGGTGTTCGCCAAGGGCTCGCAACGCCTCAAGAACGGATTCGTGCTCTTCTTCCTGACCCTCGGGGTCGGTTGAAGCAGCAGTTTGCAAGGCTGCCCACTGGTGATCGAACCATTGGGCGAGCTGCGCGGCTTCCTCGGCCGTTTCTGACGCCTGAATCAGGTTCAATGGATTGCCTGGCGTCAGGCCAAGGCCAGATGTGTTGAAGGCAAAGGAGCCCAGAACCACTTGTGCAGGTGTCCCATCCGGGCTGCGCAAGACAGCAGCCCCCTGTGGCACCGACCTCGATGCCCGCCGGAGCGCTACTTTTCCACTGATCCATTTCGCGCACTGATTGGCCAGCCAACGTGCCTGCAGACGATTGCGCGCAGCGCGGTCGCCCTCCGTGCCCAGGAGTTCGAGCGCCTCATTATCGGGAGGCACGATCAATTGGACTCGATCCAGAGCGGACAACGCCTCCCGGATTTCTGCGAAGGCGTAGAGAGAAAACGAAGGCGTTACACAGTCGAGTCGGTTGCCGTGTTTGAGGTTGGGCCTCATCAAGTCGATGACGCGCTGTGTTCCGGTGTTTTGGATCAGCTTCATGGTCGCTTCCGTTCAGTCATCAATCGACGTTTCTGCGCTTGGCGGCGCATACCCCGGCGCCAGCACCGCATTGCGCACGCCGTAGATCGCCAGATGGTCTTTCAACCAAAGCCGGTACTCCGGGCCGCGCAGGCGATGGTCGGGGGAACAGTCCACACTCCATTTGCGCAGGATGTAGCCCGCCGTGGCGGCGCGCAGCTTCATGTGCAGCGCACCACCCTGCATGCCGTAGTCCATTTCGGTGATTTCTGGCCGAGGCTGGTCGGGATGAGGGACCAGCTCCAGCTCGACAATCCGGGTCCACTGGATGTCTTGATCGCTCATCTCGTGGGACTCTACGGGCTGCCCCTTGCGCACCACAGGGCGCTTGATCCGGGTGAGGACGAAATCGCGGAACTCCTGCGATTTGCGGTCGAAGGCGCGCACGTGCCAGCGCAGGCCGTTGTCGATCAGCGCGAACGGGACGATCTCCCGCGCGGTGCGACCGCTGGAGATGGAGTGGTACTCGATGCCGAGCGGGCACTCGTAATGAATGGCCCGAGTGACGCTCGCCAAGATTGCCAGGTCAGGGTGAGTGAGCCGGGACGGGCTCTCGCTGGCCACCCACGCCTTGATGTGCATCGGTTCACCGTCGCCAAACCCCTGGGTCAGCCACGACAACACCCGCTCGGGTGGGAAATCGAAGATCGGCTGGAAGCTCGAACCCAGGACGTAGAACTTGCCTTTGCCGTCGTAGTCGATATTGCCCGGAGCCAAGTCCTTGTACAGCGCCAGATCCCTGGACGCGGCAGCGGACTGGATACCAAAACGCGCGACCAAGTCCTGGCGGCGCATCTCCCCAATGAAGCGCAGACGCAATTCCACGAACGCGAGGCGGTCACGCTGTGGCTGGGTGAGATTGGCAAGCTGTTGGTGGGGCATCCTGACTGGCTCGTTCGGGTTAGCGAATGCTCGTGTAAATTTCTGCAGAAAGTATATGGTCTGTGTGGAAAGACGTCTATAAATCTAAGTTGATTCACTAGTTAGCTGCATTATGATAACCATTTTTGAGGCGCAAATGAGTGATCCGGCGTGGACTGGCAGGCGCTTCAGTCCAGCGCAGCGCGCCAGGAGTGACGTGGACTGGACGTGCATCCAGCAGGTCACTGCGGACGAGAGCTGGTGCGAATAGATCGCTGATACGGAACAGGAGCACGACCCATGGAACTGCGACACCTTCGCTGCTTTGTGGCTCTCGCAGAAGAGCTGCACTTCACACGGGCCGCAGAGCGCCTGCATATCGAACAGCCACCCTTGTCCCGCGCCATCAAAGAGCTTGAGGATGATCTGGGTGTGGTGCTCTTCGAGCGCAACCGCCGAGGCACGGTACTGACCGAGGCGGGAGCAACGTTCCTGCAAGATGTGCGCAGAGTGTTCGCCGTCCTCAAACAGGCTCAGGAGAACGTACAGGCGGTCGCTGCGGGCCTGAGCGGAAGCCTTCGCATTGCCGTATCCGACGGTGCAATCGATCCCAGGCTGTCGGCCCTCCTGGCCCGCTGCCGCGAGGAAGAGCCGGAGATCGAGATTCGCCTGTCGGAAGTGCCGTTAGCCGATCAGTTGCGTGGTTTGCGCTCAGGCGACTTCTCGATCGGGTTTGCGCACACGGCGGAGGTCGGCGACGGCATCGTTACCGAGCCACTCTGGCACGATCCGCTGGTGGTTGCCGTGCCCGCCCGGCATCCTTTGCTTTCACACAAGGCTGTTCCGCTGCATCAGCTTGCGATCTACCCACTGGTCTTATGCGATCCGCAGGTATGCGAAGGCTACTATCGTGAACTGGCGCGGCTGCTGCGGCCTTTGGAGCGTCCACCCGACGTCGCCGAGCACGTGTCGTCATTGGACATGATGCTCACCCTGGTCGGTGCCGGCTACGGGGTAGGCTTCATCACCGAAACCAGGATCGCGGCGAGCCTGCGCCCCGACGTGGTGATCCGCCCTCTGGCCATGGATTCCGCAGTCATCACGACCTACTTGCTACGGCCCGCCGGCGAGGACTCGCCGGTGTCGGTGGAGCGATTCATCGCGCGCCTGCGCGAGCACTCGGGCGATTGATGCGGCGGCAAGGGCCGTAACTGAAGTTCGCGGCCGCTTATGGCGAGCCTTGCAGCTCACTGCCAGAGTTGAGGTTTTTTTCAGTCGCCGCCATCAACTCGCTGGCGCTGATCCCGAGCGCGGTAGCAATTTTCAGTATCAGGGGAAGCGTAGGCACATGCTCCCCGCGCTCGATCTTGCCCATGTGCGAACGCGATATTCCAGCCTGAAATGCAAAGTCGTCTTGAGCGACGCCTTGCGCGACGCGAGCGGCACGCACGGCCCGCCCGAAAGCTAATGCTGGTTCGGATTCATAGGTGGGTGTGCCAGGTGGACGACCTGGCTGAATAGTAAGCTTCTGCATCGACAGAAGCGTCAAACAAACCTCTTAAATTAACCACGTTAAACATATAGACGTTAAAGTTCTCTCTTTACTATGATGCTGGTTTTCCCTTGACCCGCTTCGTCGCTTCTGTGGGTTCTCCATGGACAACCTCACCAGCCAACCCGCCCACCTCAGGCTTGCGATAGCGCCAGGCGTATCGTCATCGCAGCTTTCGGTGCTACTCGCGCTGCAACGTGCCGAAGAACCCGAGGTCAGCATCGCGTTCTTTGAGGTTGCTGGTGACGAGTTGCTTGATGGACTCCGTGAAGGCCGCTATGACGTAGGGCTGTCGCTTCAAGGGTCGAGCGATCCGGCCATCCAAACCCAGCCCTTGTGGATTGAGCACATGGCCGTTGCGATACCGCTGAGGCTTCCCTTGCTTGAGCAGGCATCGCTCACCATCGCCGACCTCCAGAACTATCCGATCTTTCGCTGGGAGGCTGAGACCTGTTCTTCGCTGGATCGTCGGCTGCTCGCGCGTCTGCCTGCTGACCCGCAGAACCTTCAGTACGTGACTTCCTTCGAGATGATGGCGCTATGGGTTTCTGCCGGCTACGGTGTCGGGGTATCCGCACAATCGCGTATCAAGCACGCCCCTGGATGGGGAGTCAGCATGCGACCACTGGACGACGGCCCCTACGAAATCGTGGCGCACCTGCATAGGCCCCAGGGGCAAGCGAACCCTGTTTCCGAACGGTTCGAGCGCAGGGCACTGCAGATCGCAAAAGCGCTCCCTTCCTGATCGCAGTGGCTGTCGGTAGCTGCCAGCAGAAGGCGGTGGATTTATGCCTTTCGCCAAGAGGGGTGATGTGGTACATTCAGAGGCCACTTCTGGTTTTAATAACCAGAAAAAATCTTTATTAATCAATGGGTTGGCTGCCTTGGGTGATTCCCTTCGCCCGCTCCAGATTTCCTGGAGCAAAGCCCATCAGTCCCGGATACACATCCGCCACCGATATCCCACGGACCGCCTTCCGCGCGGGCCCGATCTCTCCCGCCTCCGACCTCTCCCCCGCTTTTCTCCGCGACATTTTTTCGCTCCCCCGCGACGGATCCGTGCTGCCCGCGCGTTGAACGCAATAAGGCCGCCTGATGTGGCCGATGCAGGAGTCTTTCATGTCCTCATTGCGTTTGACCGTTCGCCGCGCCGTCCGTCCGCTTGCGCTGGCGCTTGCCGCCGGCAGCCTGGCCGCGCTGGCCGGCTGCGTGGTAGCGCCTGTTGCGCCCGTGGCGCCCGGCCCCTATGTGGTGCCGCCGGGCGTCGCCTATGTGGCGCCTGCCTATCCGATGCCCGGCGTCGGCTTCGTGTGGCAATACCACCCGCGCTACGGCTGGGGCTGGCACCATCCGGTCTACGGCTGGCATCGCGGCTGGCGTTGAGCCGCGCGACACTGGCTGACCCCGCCACTACACCGATGCCCTTTGGCTGAAATCGATGACCCGGATGCCGACCTGCTGGCAAGACTGGCCCGCGGTGAGCCGCAGGCCGCCCGCGAACTGGTGGAGCGCAAGCTGCCACGCCTGCTGGGTCTGGCCCAGCGCCTGCTGGGCAACCGGGCCGAGGCTGAAGAGGTGGCGCAGGAAGGCCTGGTGCGCGCCTGGCAGCAGGTGGGCCACTGGCGGCCGGGGCAGGCCCGCTTTGACACCTGGTTGCATGAGGTGGTGCTCAACCTGTGCCGCGACCGGCTCCGCCGGCGCGCGGTGCGGCGCGAAGAAGCGCTGGACGAGCACGCCGAAGCCGCCGCCTTCGCCGACCCCGGGCCCACACCGGAGCAGCAGCTGGACCACGCGCAGCACAGCGCCCGGGTCGCCGCTGCCCTGGATGCATTGCCGCCGCGCCAGCGCGAGGCGCTGGTGCTGCACTACTACCAGGCGCTGCCCCAGGCCGAGGCGGCAGCACTCATGGGCGTCTCCGTGGATGCCCTGGAAAGCCTGCTGGCCCGTGCGCGGCGCAGCTTGCGCGCCCGCCTGCAGGACGCAAGCACGAGCGCAATCGCCGCACCCGCAGACCCTGGAGGATCACCGCCATGACGCCAGATCGCTTTGAACAATTGGCCGACGCCTGGGGCGCCGACCTGCGGCGCTGGCCGGCACAGGAGCAGGCGGCGGCACGCGCGCTGATGGAACAGCCGGCCTTTGCGCCTGCGGCCCGGGCCTTGCTCGCCCGTGCGAATGAACTCGACGCGCTGCTCGGCAGCCATGCCGTCGCGCCCCCCAGCGCAGCGCTGGCAAGCGCGGTACTGGCCGGTTTGCAAGCTCGCCCAGGCATGGCGAATGCGCCAGGCCAACCATCGCCGCATGCATGGCCGCAGCCCCGTCGTACCGCGCCCGCACGGCCGGTGCGCGCCAGCGGCCGCAAGCCCTGGCATGGCTGGTGGTCCGGCGCCAGCATCGCCGGTGCGGGCCTGGCCGGTGTGGCCGCAGGCGCCCTGGCCATGGCCTTGCTGATAGGCACGGCCTTGCCCACGGCCCGGCCGGCACAGTCCGAAGGCGGCTGGTGGCCGGGCACCGCCTTCGACACGGGCGGCGCCTTGGTGGAAGGAAGCGAGGAATGACGATGAACGAATCCCCCATCGGCGATGCCCCCCGCACGACGCACCTGCGCCGCTGGCTGTGGGCCTCTGCCCTGCTGAATCTGTTTCTGGTGGGCGGCATTGCCGGTGGCACCTGGCGCTGGTGGGCGCACCAGGCCGAGGCCAGGTCGGTAGCCACGTCCACGCAGACAGGAACACCCACCGGAGCACCGGCGGGCAGCTCCCCGGCCACTGCGCGCGGACTGCGCTTTGCCGCAGACGGCCTGCCGCCCGAGCGGCGCCAGGCTTTCCGCACAGGACTGCGTGAAGTGCGGCGCGAGGCTGCTGCGCTGACCCAAGGCAGCCGCGAAGGCCGCGCCGAGGTGGTTCGCCTGCTGGCTGCGCCGCAGTTCGACCGCGCTGCCGTCGAGGCTGCATTGGCACGTACCCGGGCCGCCGACACGGCGGTGCGCGAGCGCGTGGAGGCGCACGTGGTCGACTTCGCGGCCCAGCTCACGCCGGCCGAGCGACAGACACTGGTGCAGGGGCTGGCAGCGCAGCAAGGCCCCTTCCATGTGCCCGCATCTCCGGCCAGGCGCTGAGGAGCACAGGACACGCCTGCCACGCCCGCCACGCCCGCCGCGCCCGCGATTTTTCGAGGTGAAGTCATGAATTCTGCCGCCATCGCCCTGAACCGCTTCGGCCTGGGCGCCCGCCCTGACGACGCACTGCCCGCCGACCCGCAGCGCTGGCTGCTGGATCAGCTCGCGCGCTACCAGCCACAGCCCCCTGCCTGGGCCGGTCACACGGACACGGACGCGCTGCTGTCCGACTACCAGTCCCGGCAGCGCGAGCTGCGCAGCCTGCCTGAAGACCAGCGCGCCGCCGCCCGCCAGCAGTTGCGCCGTGGCGCACGCAACGGCTACCTGGACGCAGTGAACGCGCGCCTGGCCAGCGCCATCGACACACCCACGCCGTTTGTGGAACGCCTGGTGCATTTCTGGTCGAACCACTTCGCGGTCTCGGTGGAAAAGCCCGTGGTGCTCGACCTGGCCGGCGCCTACGAGGCCGAGGCCATACGCCCGCACGTGCTGGGCCGCTTCGAGGACCTGCTGCTTGCCGCCGTGCGCCACCCGGCCATGCTGGTCTATCTGGACCAGGCCCAGTCGGTGGGACCCGCCAGCCCCGCTGCACAGCGCGCCGCCCGGCGCAACCCGGACAAGACACGCGGCCTGAACGAAAACCTGGCGCGGGAAATCATGGAGCTGCACACCCTGGGCGTGCGCAGCGGCTACACCCAGCAGGACGTGACCGAGTTCGCCCGCGCGCTCACCGGCTGGAGCCTGGGCAATGACGCTGGCAGCCCGGCCGCCGGCTTCCAGTACCGCCCGGCATTGCACGAGCCCGGACCGCGCCGCCTGCTGGGCCGCAGCTATGCCGCAGGCGGGCAGGAGCAGGCGCTGGCCATCCTGCGCGACCTGGCAGCCTCCCCCGCTACCGCGCTCCATGTCGCGACCAAGCTGGCACGGCACTTCGTCGCCGACGATCCGCCGCCCGCGCTGGTGCAGCGCCTTGCGGCCGCCTACCAGCGCAGCGGCGGGGACCTGCCAGCCGTCTACCGCGCGCTGATCGATTCGCCAGAACCCTGGGCCGCGCCAGCCACGAAGTTCAAGACGCCCTGGGAATGGGCCGTCTCTTCCATGCGCGCACTGGGCCGGCGCGAGTTGAAAGGTGCTCAGGCCGCCGGCCTGCTCAACCAGCTCGGCCAGCCAGTGTGGCGCCCCGGCTCGCCGGCCGGCTACGACGACATCGCCGCCAGCTGGGCTGCGCCCGATGCGCTGGTACGCCGTGTCGAGCTGGCGCAGCGGCTCGCAGCCCAGGCCGGCAACAGCGTCGATGCGCGCGCGCTGGCACCCCGATTGCTGCCCGGCGATGCACTGGGCGCGGGCACGGCCGAGGCCATTGCCCGATCCGAAAGCGGCAGCGGCGCACTCGCGCTGCTGCTGGTCTCGCCCGACTTCCTGCGCAGGTGAACACCATGACCACGATCCATACGAACGCCACGAACATCGCGACCAGCACGATGGCCAGGCGCAATCGCCGACATTTCCTGGGCCTGCTGGCCGCAGGCACCGGGCTGGCACTGGCAGCGCCCCACCTGGCGTTGGCGCGTGCTGCCACCGAGCGCCGCTTCGTGTTCATCATCCAGCGCGGCGCGGCCGACGGGCTGGAGACCCTGATTCCCTATGCCGACCCCGGCTACGCCCGGCTGCGCGGCGCCATCGCCGTGGACACGGCTGCGGCCACGCGGCTGGACGGCATGTTCGCGCTGCATCCCTCATTGGCCGAGACCGGCAGGCTCTACGCCCAGGGCCAGGCGCTGTTCGTCCACGCGGCCGCATCGCCCTACAGTGACCGCTCTCATTTCGACGGCCAGAACGTGCTGGAAACCGGAGGCAGCGCGCCCTACCAGGTCAAGGACGGCTGGCTCAACCGCCTGGTCGCCCAGTTGCCGCACCGGCAAGAGGCCATTGCCTTCGCGCCCACCGTGCCCATGGCGCTGCGCGGGCCGGCGGAAGTGGCCTCCTACGCGCCGTCCTCCCTGCCCCAGGCCAGTGACGACCTGCTGCTGCGCGTGGCCAGGCTCTACGAGGGCGATGCGCAGCTGCATGCTCTCTGGACTTCCGCCATGGACACGCGCGGCGTGGCCATGGACAGTGGCAACAACCGGCCGCGCCTGGATGGCGCAAGCCTGGGCAAGCTGGCAGCCGGCTTTCTTGCCCGCCAGGACGGGCCGCGCATCGCCATGATCGAAACCGGCGGCTGGGACACGCACAGTGCACAAAACAACCGGCTGGCGGCCCAGCTCAAGAACCTCGATGCACTGATTGCGGCGCTGCATGACGGCCTCGGCGATGCCTGGTCGCAGACCGTGGTGCTGGTGGCCACCGAGTTCGGCCGCACGGCTGCGGCCAACGGCACCGGTGGCACCGACCACGGAACAGGCGCCGTCGCCATGCTGATGGGCGGCGCGGTTCAGGGCGGCCGCGTGCTGGCCGACTGGCCTGGCCTGCAGCCCGGCCAGCTGTTGGAGAACCGGGACCTGAAACCGACCACCAGCGTCGATGCGCTGATTGCCTCGGCCGCCGGCGAGTGCTTCGGCATCGACCCGCAGCGGCTGGCGCGCAACCTGTTCCCCGAAGGCCATGCCCTGCCAGGCGGTGCCCCGGCGCGGTCGCTGCCGCCATTGCTGAGAGCATGAACGCGGGCCGCACGCCAACGTGAAAAAGGGCCGGCGCCTCAAGGCGGCCGGCCCTTGTGCCATGTGCGCAAGATCTGGCGAGATCTGACCAGTGGCCGCTCAGTGGCCAATCTCACGGCTGACCTGGTTCTCCTGCTGGTTCAGCACATGCTGCTCGCTGCGCGTGATATGACCGCCGTTCTGGCTGGCCATAAGGCGTTCTTCCTGGCGGATCTTGTGGTCCTGCTGGTGCAGCGCAGCCGCCTGGCCATGGCTGATCTCGCCCTTGCGCACTTCGTTGTGGATGCGGCGGTCCTGGTTGGCCAAGCGGCCGTTGACCTCGGCACGGCGCGGATGGGCCTGGTCCCAGGTGGCGGCGGATGCGGCGCTGCCGAGGCCGGCCAACGAAACAGTGGCAATGACGAGCATGAAGGCTTTGCGCAGGGACATGGTGTTTCTCCTTGAAAGGATGTGGACGGACGTTGCTTGCAGAAAGCCGATGTCGGCTTGCCACATCACTTCAACGCACGGCCAAGGCCAATCCGTCGCGGATCAAGCAAGTCCATCGTCCATCCGGGGCCGCGCACGCTACATTGGCAAGCACCGTATCCGTCCCACCTCACCAGGCAGCATGCAGCACACCCTCTCTTGCGAGAACACCACCAAAGACATCCAGCTGAGCGCCGTGCGCGTGCGGGGCATGAGCGTCTGCGATGGCATCGCACGGATGCACATGGATCTCGAAGCCAGGGGCTCGCCCGATGCACTGGACGTGATGCACCACTTCTTCAATTACTTCTGGCTCAACGACCTGGACCTGCCCTATCTCGCCGAGCTTCTGGATCTGCGCAATCCTCAGGTGGGCGCCGTCAGCCTGCGCGAGGACGGCTGGGCGCAGATGGAGCCGGACCAGCGCCAGGTGCGCATCTGCAGCACCTACGGCGACTCACCTTGTGCGCTGATCGCCTGGGAAGAGTTCAGCGCGGCCATGCAGCTCAAGCACCGCTTTCTTGGCCTGATGCGGCGGTATGAGGGGCACGGCATCCCTCGCTACAGCGTCGCGGAAGGCTTCAGGGTCCGGCTTCACGCGCCCGGACTTGAGGGGGCCCGCGCACAGGGTCGGTGATCGATGCGGGCCATGCTCGCTCGCATTGCTCAGCTACGGCGCCTCATCCTCCGCGCCCTCCGGCCCTACCCACCAGGCCCAGCTTTCTTCCTCGTCGGGCACGGGCAGTTCGCGGGTCTGCACTGCGTCGATACGGCGCCCTGCGCCACCGGCTTGCCATGCGTTGAGCAAGACATCGACGGCGGCGCGGTCCACTGCGGCGATGCCCAGGTTGCGATCGGTCTGCCAGGACGGCTCGTCCTCGCGTGGCGAAGTTTCCTCGGCATGCTGGTGGGGCGTGCCGTAGCTGCAGCGCATGCAGTAGTGGCGGATGCTGGCCGTCCAGTCCTCGGCATAGCCTATGCCCGGGGCTTCGGTACCCAGCAATTCCTGCAAGTCCTGCGCATTGGCGCAGGTGATGAAGACCACGAAGGTCTGGAATGCCGAGGGCTCCAGCCGCTGCAGCTCGTTGAAGACCGGCACTTCGCGCTGGCCGTTGAACCGCTGGCCGGTGGAGGCGCCGTCGTGCAGCACGATGTCGCCGAAACGATGGCCGCTTTCGGGCAGCGGCACGTTGAGCAACTGCGCGCGCACGGGGTCGATGCGGCGCATGAACACGGTCTCGCCGCCCTGCCAGGGGTGCAGGCGCACCACGGCCACGCCGTAGTCACCCTCGATGGTGCCCTGCTCGCCGGGCACCTGGATGCCGCAGGCCTTCCACAGCCTGCGCGCCGTGGCCCAGTCGGACAGCGCCGTGGCCGCGATGGCGCCATTCCAGAGGCTGGCTTCATCGTCTTCGCCGGCCAGTGCAATGGCGCGCAGGTTGTGGTCCAGCGATGGCTGCCAATCGCGCTGGTACTTGCGCGCCAGGCCCAGCATGTAGTGGTAGTGGCGGTTGTCCGGCATATGGGCTGCCAGCGCCTCGAAGGCCTGGGCAGCCTCGGCCAGCGCGCCGCGTTCCATGTCGGCATAGGCCTGGTCGTGCAGGGCTTCGAATTCGTCGGGTGTGGAGGAGGTCACGGTGCTGCGATGGGGCAATGCTGGACAGCGCCAGGCGGCTATCGCACGCCGGGCGACGAGCTGCCCATGTCGACTTTCAGGTCCGGGAAGGAACTGACCATCTGGACCTTAAAGTCGGGGAAGGAGGTGACGATCTTCCACTCCCCGCAACTGTCTGCAAAGGAGTCCACCACCTTGACCTTGAGGTCCGGGAAAGAGCTGGTGGCCTGGACCTTGATGTCGGGAAAGGAGTGCACGATCTGGACCTTGCCGTAGAGGCGGATGCCTTTGTAGGTGCAGTTTTTCTTGTCGAAGTCTGCGGCGTGAACGAAGGCCGGCAGTGCGAGGCAGGCAAGGACAAGGCTGAAACGCGGCAGAAGTGGCATATGCGACAAGGGAGTGGGTCTTGAGAAACAAGCCAGGCCATGGCTTGCGGCCGCCCGCATACTAGCAGCCCGACCCACCCCTGCGAATGACGTCCCGCACATGCCGTCCATCCGTCCTCTGCGCTCCCTGCTTTTGCTGTTTCTGGCGATCTCGGTCGAGGCGCTGGCGCAAGCGCCATCTCCCGAACCTGTCACCGCCGATGCTTCCGTTTGCAGGCACCGGGCCGACACCGCCTGCCTGCAATCCTTCAACCTGCCCGGCAACGCGGGGCGCATGCGCTACTACGCATCGCAGGCGCCGGTGGCCAGCAACGGCGCCATGCCCCGGTCCGCGCTGTTGGTGATGCACGGGCATCCACGCGATGCCAACCGCAGCTTCGAGGCCGGCCTGCGGGCCGCCGAAGGCGCACAGCGGCTGCAGGACACCCTGGTCATCGCCCCGCTGTACCAGGTGCCCGAGGACCAGGCTGCGCATTGCCACAGCCGTGGCGTGCCCGCAGCCGGGAACGCAGACGCGGTATGGACCTGCGCGGGCTGGCTGGCCGGCGAGCCCTCGCTGGGGCCGCATCCGATAGGTTCTTTCGCCGCGCTGGATGCGCTGGTGGCCGAGCTCGTGCAGCGCTGGCCCGGCCTGCGCAGCGTGACCCTGGCGGGGTTTTCGGCTGGGGCGCAGATGCTGCAGCACAGCGTGGCCTTTGCAGCCGATGCGCCGGGTTCCGTGACCTTGCGCTACGTGATCGCCGATCCGGGCACCTGGCTGTATTTCGATCCCGTGCGGCCACAGCCGAAGATAGCCGGGCAGAGCACCGACTGGGCAGCCTGCGGCACAGGCGCGGCGTTTCCGGGAGCGTGCAGCTATGTCTTCCATGCGCCGCCCGCAGCCAGCGCCTGCCCGGGCCATGACCGCTGGAAGTACGGCCTGCAGGACCTGCCCGGCCACCTGGGGCGCGATGCGGCTGCCGCGCGGGCCCGCTATGCGGCCGCGCAGATCGACTACCTGGAAGGCGCCCTGGACAGCAGCGCGGACAAGGGCGCGTTCTATCCCATCCTCGACAAGTCCTGCGCCGCCATGCTGCAAGGCCCGTTCCGGCTGCAGCGAGGCCACGCCTTCGCGGCCTACGAGCGCGAGCTGCTGGCGCCGCAGCGGCCACGCCGCTTCGTCGTGGTGCCGGACTGCGCCCATGATGTGGCTTGCGTGCTGCCGTCCCTGGCCGCGCGGCCCCTGCTGTTTCCACCAGCGCCCTGACCCCGCAACGGAGTGCCCCCATGACCCCCACCACCGAACAAAAGCGCGCCACCTTCCACGCCCTGCACCGCCAGGGCTGCTTTGTGCTGCCCAACCCCTGGGATGCGGGCAGCGCCCGCATGCTGCAGGGCCTGGGCTTCAAGGCGCTGGCCAGCACCAGCTCGGGCCATGCCTGGTCGCTGGGCCAGCCCGATGGCGCCATCTCCCGCGAGATGACGCTGGAGCATCTGCGCAGCCTGGTCGCGGCCACCGATCTGCCCGTAAATGCGGACTTTGAGAGCGGCTTCGGCCTGGGCCCGCAGGAGGTCGCCGAAAGCGTGCGCATGGCCGTGGACACCGGCGTGGCGGGCCTGTCCATCGAAGACTCGTCGGGCGATGCAGCCAACCCCTTGCGCAGCATCGAGGAAGCCGTGGCCCGGCTGCGCGCCGCCCGTGCCGCCATCGACGAGGCCGGTGGCGGCACCTTGCTGGTCGGGCGTGCGGAGAATTTCTTCGTGGGCCGGCCCGATCTGGACGACACCATTGCCCGGCTCAAGGCCTATGCCGAGGCCGGCGCGGACTGCCTGTACGCACCCGGCATCCGGAGCGCCGAGCAGATCCGTGCCGTGGTGGCGGCCGTGGCACCCAAGCCGGTGAATCTGCTGATCGGCGGGGCCAGCGAATGGAGCCTGCAGGATGCCCAGGCCATGGGCGTGCGCCGCATCAGCGTGGGCGGCGCACTGGCGCGCGCAGCCTGGGGCGGCTTTCTGCATGCGGCGCGCTCCATTGCCGAGACGGGGCGCTTCGACGCGTTCGCCCAGGCCACGCCGGGCGCCGAACTCAATAGGTTTTTTCAGGGCAAGGACTGATCCGCACCGGCCTGCAGCCGCTGCGCGGTCATGACCCAGACCGCGATATCGAGCAGGGCGGCCGCGCGCTCCGCTGGCGGCAGCTGCAGGTCCAGCACGTCGTCCATCTGCCGTGCCAGGGCGGACCAGCCCAGCAGTGCTGCCTGATCGGCCCAGGCCCGGCCTGCGGCCAGCAGCGGTGCGCAGCACATCGTCGAACAGCTTGCCGCCCACGGCGGCGTAGCGCAGCAGGTCGGCATCGTTCAGTTGGGCGACCAGGGGCTTCCAGGCCGCGTGGTACTCATGGCGGCGGCGGAATCCGGCCTCCTCGCGCAGCGCCAGCGCCCAGTCCAGCGTGGACGTCACCTCGTCATAGGGCATGCCGGGATAGCTGAGCACCAAGCCTATGCCCTTGTACACAGGCAGGTCGGCGCTACGGGCGTGGGCCAGCCATTGCTTGGCCAGCACGCGCACTTCGGCAGCCACATGGGCGTTGGTCAGCTCCTCGCTGCGGCCCGACAGCACATGGCCGCGCGGCACGGTGAGCCGCGCAAAGGCCAGCCAGCGATCGCCGGCACGCACGCGGCGCGGGCGCCGATCTTGTCAGGTCGCGGGCACCGCCACTTGACAGGCTGTCAAGCAGGCGACTGCCACCGCTGCGGGCCATGGACTGTACTGGGGACTTTTCGCCCAGGCGTACTGCCCGGCCTCGCCATGCCGCCTATACCATGGACCGCGACATGACACGCGCCATGACACGGGAGCCTGACCATCTCATCACCGCCGCAGCCGGTCTGGACCGCGGCGCCCGGCATGCGGCCGGCATGTGGCCGACCTTCGGGGCATTGCACCCCGGGCCGGCGGCTCCCACGCCCCCAGATCCCCAGATGGAAACCGCCCAGGGCCTGTGCGCCCTGCGCTGAAGCCCCTAACCCAAGAACCACGACCCCGGAGACACCCCATGCCCCAGACGCACAAGCTCTTTGACGACGACGCCTACCTGGACCGCTGCGAAGCCACCGTGACGGCCGTCAGCGCCGAGGGCGTCGAGCTCGATGCCACGGTCTGCTATGCCCGCAGCGGCGGCCAGGCCGGCGACACCGGCACGCTGACCCTGGCCGATGGCCGCAGTCTGGCCCTGATCGACACCGTCTATGCCGATGACCGTCAGCGCATCCTGCATGTGCTGCAGACCGATGCCCCGCCCCAGGTGGGCGAGCGCGTTCAGGTAGCCATCGACTGGGACAGGCGCCACCGGCTGATGCGCCTGCACACCTGCCTGCACCTGCTGGGCGTGCTGGTGCCTGTGCCCGTGACGGGCTGCAGCATCTCGCCGGACTCGGCACGCCTGGATTTCGACCTGCCCGAGTCCACGCTGGACAAGACCGATCTGACGGAGCGCCTGAACGCCCTGATCACCGCCAGCCATGCGGTGAACGTGGACCGCATCACGCCCGAGCAACTGGCCGCCCAGCCCGACCTGGTGCGCACCGCAGGCGCCGCGCCCCCGGGCGGCACCTCCACGATCCGCATCATCGACATCCCCGGCCTGGACCGCCAGCCCTGCGGCGGCACGCATGTGCGCAGCACGGCCGAGATAGGCACGGTGGCGGTCACCAAGATCGAGAAGAAAAGCCGCACCAACCGGCGCGTGGTGGTGCAGCTCGCCTGACACCCCCCCAGACCTGTTGATGCCAGGCCTCAGGACATCCAGGACCTGGGCGCCACAGGCCCGCTCGCGTCAGGGGATCCCTCGCCTCCCTGGGCCAGCCCCTCGCCCTGGCTGCCGGACTTTCGCACCAGTTGCAGGATCTGGTCGAGCTGGTCATGCTCGACGGCGATCGAGTGCAATCTGAACAGCACATAGGGAATGAGGACGCTGGCGCAGGCCATGGCCGCCAGCGCCGCCTGTTGATGGGAGCTGTCGACGAAGAACGCCGTCAGCAAAAAGATGGCGCCGATGATTGAGCCTATGAAAACAAGAAATCTCATACATTCCCTCTATTTTCAGTAATCGTACCCAAATGTGACTGACGTGAGTAGAGGCATGCGAGCTGTGGGGTTGCCCGTCGCCAAAAGACCACGGGCGGCAAAACCGTTTTCCTGCGGCGGCCCGAATGCATGCCCTGCATGCGCGACGCCATACCGCATGCTCCAAGCGCAAGTCTTCGAACTCTTTTGACTTGATTCAAATCAACCTGCCGCCCCCGATCCTGTCTATGCTTGGGGCAGCCATACAAAGCATCCATGGCGACAGACCGCCTGCCGGTCCATGGCCCTCGGATGCCAGCCACCTCACCCGCTTTTCAAGGAGAAAACAATGGCAAAGCAATGGAAGCCCGTCCTCTTGGCCCTCGCAATGACTGCCGTCGCCGCGCCTGTGCTGGCCGCCGACTGCGCCGTCGAGATCGAAGGCAACGACGCCATGCAATTCAACAAGCCCACCATCAGCGTGCCCGCCAGCTGCAAGCAGTTCACGGTCAAGCTCAAGCACGTGGGCAAGCTGCCCAAGACGGCCATGGGCCACAACTGGGTGCTGAGCAAGACGGCCGACCTGCAGCCCGTGGCCAATGACGGCATCGCCGCTGGCGCGGCCAAGGACTTCGTGAAGGAAAAGGATGCCCGCGTGATCGCCCACACCAAGGTGATCGGCGGCGGCGAGAGCGATTCCGTCACCTTCTCCACCGCCGCCCTGAAGGCCGGCGAGGCCTACAGCTACTTTTGCTCCTTCCCCGGCCACTCCGCGCTGATGAAGGGTACGCTGACGCTGGCCAAGTAAGCCGGCGATCTGCCTTGTGCGCGGGGCCTTGTGCCCCGCATTCCATACGGCGGCACTTCGGTGCCGCTTCTCATTTGTGGAGATCGGAGCAAGCAGCCTGCCCGCCGCGCTTCATGCCTCTTCAGTGCCGGCCTGCGGCCCCCCTGCCATGCGAGAGGCCCTGCATTTCCACGCAGCCCTTTTGCATCAGGCGCAGCAGCAGCTGGGTCCAGCTGGCGTCGGCCCATTTGGCGCTTTCCAGCACCAGGGAGCGCGCGGCCTGCAGGCCGTCGCCGGGCTGCAGCTCCACGCGGAAACTGCCGCGTTCGCGCTGGGCCGTGACGGCCACCACGCTGCCCAGCAGGGCGATGTCATGCGAAGGCCTGGGGCCCTGCGGGCCGTCCAGGTCCACGCGCAGCACGCAGCCGGGGCGCAGTTCGTAGGTCCAGCGATGGTCGGCGTGGCCGGCCGCGCCCATGGCGTTCATTTCGGCAAGCCGCTGCTCCTGGGTCATGTCGTAGGGGCTGATGATGGGCGCCTGCTGCTGCGGATAGCCCTGCACGCCGTCCAGGCAGGCGGCCATGAAGACCACGGCCGCCGCGCATGCCAGCAGTTTCCATGCGCCGCGCGGGCCCCGGCGTTCAGCGCGCGGCATGGGCTGCACCGACGTCTTCACCACCCGGTACCTGCAGCGACACGTCCACGCGCATGGCCAGCACCTTGTCGATGGCCTTGCCGTCCATGTCCACCACCTCGAAGCGCCAGCCTTCCCATTGCACGGTGTCGGTGACACGCGGCAGCCGGCCCGTGAGCAGCATGACCATGCCGGCCAGCGTGTGGTAGCGGCCGCGCTCTTCCTCGGGCACGGTGGCCAGCTCCAGCCGGTCCTTGAGTTCGGGCACGGGGATGTGGCCGTCCAGCAGCCAGCTGCCGTCCTCGCGCTGCAGCGCCCAGGAGTTGCGCGGGTCACGCGGCTGGAATTCGCCCGCGATGGCCTCCACCAGGTCCTGCAGGGTGACGATGCCCTGGACCTCGCCGTACTCGTCGATCACGAAGGCCATGTGCACGTCGGACAGGCGAAAGCTCTCCAGCAGTTCCATGCCGGTGATGGTCTCGGGCACATAGAGCGCGGTCTGCATGGGCTGGTCGGTCAGGCCCTGTTCCTTACCCTGCAGCGCGCGCGACAGCCACTGGCGCGCGTTGAGCACGCCGATGATGGAATCCATGCCGCCGCGCACCACGGGAAAGCGCGCGTGGTCGGACTGCTCGATCACGCGCAGGTTGTCCTCGAACGGCGCATCCGCATCCAGGCAGACCACGTCGCTGCGCGGCACCATCAGCGAGCCGATCTGGCGGTCATCAAGGCGGAACACGTTGCGCACCATGGTGTGCTCGTGCGATTCGATGACGCCGGCCGTCGTGCCTTCGGCCAGCATGGCGTGGATTTCTTCCTCCGTGACGGCGCTGCCGCTGTTTTCCTTGACGCCCAGCAGGCGCAGCAGCGCATGGGTGGACACGGACAGCAGCACCACGAAGGGCTTGGTCAGATGGGCCAGCCAGTTGACTGGGCGTGCGATCAGGCGCGCAAAGGTCTCGGGATAGGTCTGGCCGATGCGCTTGGGCACCAGTTCGCCGACGACGATGGAGAAATAGGTGATCAGCACCACCACCAGCGCCGTGGCCGTGTAGCCGCCGTAGGGCGCGGGCACGCCCAGGCGCTGCAGCCACTCGGCCAGGGGGGCGGCCAGCGCGGCCTCGCCGACGATGCCGTTGAGCACGCCGATGGAGGTGATGCCGATCTGGATGGTGGACAGAAAGCGCGTGGGGTCGGCCCCCAGTTGCGCGGCGGCGGCGGCGCCGGCATCGCCCTCGTCAATGAGTTTTTGCAGGCGCGCCTTGCGCGCCGTCACCAGCGCGATCTCGGACATGGCGAAGACGCCATTGAGCAGGATCAGCGCAAAAAGTATGGCAATTTCCATGATGCGTGTTGTGGGAACCGGAAGCCGCAGCTGCGGCAGAAAGGGCCCATGCGGCGATGGGTCCGGGAAGAAGGAAAGCCAGGGGCCAGCCCGGCAGCCGGGCATTCAGGACAGGGTCCCGAAGCGGCAGAGGCACCGCAGGCGCAGGGCACTGCAGGTCAGAAAAACGGCAATGGGGATCAGGCTGCCCGGGGAGGCCGGTCGGGCGGGGCCAGGCTGCGCCAAGGGCCTTCGCGCAGGCTGGCGGTGATGTGGCGCCCGGCCTGCAGGCGGGGTGCCGGCATGCCGTCCACGGCGTGCACGACATCGGGGAGGTCCTGCTGATCGTCCATCAGCGCGTGGTCGAAGTCATCGAGCAGGGACACCGTGTCCACCCGCGGCGCCGCCGCGCGCTCCGGGCCGGCGCAGGCCGCGCGCGGGTGGACACCGGGCGGCTCGCATGGCTCGTGCGGCAGGGCGCGCCATGGCGCAAGCCCCAGCGTGGACAAGGCCACGCTGACGACGAAGTGCAGGGAGAAAACCGCGATGAACCATCTGGACATGGTCTTCGGATTCTATCCATGCCCGTGAACCGCAGACAGGCAGGCCGCCTGTCCACCGCTGTTCGCCGCTTCCTACAAGCGGCGCGCCGGCGCCGTGGAAACATGCGCCACGGCCCACTCTCCGCCCTCTGCCATGAAAGCCATCCATACCCTTTTCACCGTGTTGCACGCCCTCATCGCGCTGCTGTTTTCGCTGGCCGCCGTGGCCCTGCTCTGGATCGCGGGCCTGAAGGGCTGGAACGCCATGGCGCATGGCGTGGATGGCGAATCGGGCCTGCGCATCGTCGAGGCGCTGGGCATCCTGGCCTCCGGCGTGGTTGCACTGCAGATCGCCCAGACCATCACCGAAGAGGAAGTCATACGCGAGGCCCACATCAGCGGCCCCACGCGCGTGCGCCGCTTTCTCTCGCGCTTTCTGGTGGTGCTGGTCGTCGCGCTGGCCGTGGAGGCCCTGGTCGCCGCCTTCAAGACGCAGGAAGAACCCGCCCACCTGCTCTACCCCGCCGCCCTGGTCAGCGCCGTGGGTGTCCTGCTGCTGGGCTGGGGCGCCTTCATCCACCTCAACCGCTCCGCCGAGGAGCTGGAGCCCGAGGCCATGGAAGAAGCCAAGGGCGAGGACCACAAGGTCAACAAGTCGTGAGGGCCAGGCCCGCGCACGCAAGGGTTGACAGGCCGCATCGCCGGCCTCAGGATGCGCGGATGGTTTTTGCCACGCACCGCCTCACGACCACCACCACGACCGCCAACGGCGGACCGTGGACGGATACCTGAGCGCCGCAAGGCAGCCACCATCCCCCAAGGCCCCGCCCACGATGGTCGGGGCCTTTGCGTTTCTCCGTGCATCCAGGGCATCACCGGAGAGACTTCATGCAGATTTCCCCTTCCGCCCCTTCCGCCGCTTCCTCCTCGACGGCCGCACCGGACGGCCCACGGCGTGCCCTGCTCGTCATCGACATGCAGCAAGGTCTTTTCAACGGCAGCGATGCGCCGTTCGACAAGGACCGCGTGCTGGCGAACACCGGACAACTGATCGCCCGCGCCCGTGAAGCCGGCGCGCCCATCTTCGCTGCGCGCCACACCGGCCCTGCAGGCTCGCCGATCGCCCCGGGCAGCCCGCTCACGCAACTGCTGCCGCAGCTGGGCATCGAGGCACAGCGGGACCGCGTCTTCGACAAGACACGGCCCAGCTGCTTCGAGGGCACCGGCCTGGCCACCTGGCTTGCCGAAGCCGGCATTGCCGAACTGGTCATCGCCGGCATGAAGACCGAGTTCTGCGTGGACACCACCTGCCGTGCCGCAGCCGGCCTGGGCTTTCGCCCGGTGCTGGTGGCGGATGCCCATACCACCACCGATTCGCCGCTGCTGCAGGCCGAGCTCATCATCGGCCACCACAACCGCACGCTGGGCGGCGCCTTTGCGCAACTGGTGCAGACTGCGGACTGCCGGTTCTGAACGGACTTCGCGCATGATGGCCATGGCAGCGTCACGTGTCGTGCCGTGGCAGCCTTGCATCAAACCAATATGAATGATTTCCGTTAACTGGTTCATGACGTGCGCAGGCCTGGCATGCTGGCCTGCAGCGCACCACAGGAGCGAGCAATGCCCGAACCTCTTGCACCGTCGGCCGGCCCGGCTTTCACCGATGCGCCGCCCTCCACGCCCCGGCAGGAAAAACTGTCCGACGTCAGCGAGACGCTGCGCATTCCGCTGACCGCCCGCGCACTGGGCGACCGGCTGTTTCCGGGCATGGCCGTCAGCGATGCCCATGCCTTGGACACGCTGACCCAGCTGGGCGACGACGGCAGCCGCTGGCTTCAGGACAGGCAGAGCATCTACGGCGTGCTGGCGCGCACGCACTGCTTTCGCGCGCTGGCGCAGGACTTTCTCCGGCGCCAGCCGCAGGGCCATGTCGTGAACCTGGGCTGCGGCCTCAGCGACTATTTCCAATGGCTGGACAACGGGCAGATGCACATGACGGATGCGGACCTGGGGCCGGTCGTTGCACTGCGCAGGCGGTTGCTGCCCTGGCAATCGGAGCGCCAGGAGATCCGTGAATTCGACCTGGCCGACGCCGACTGGTGGCAGCGGCTGGGACTGCCGGCCGACAGGTCAGGGCCTGCCGTCTTCATGATGGCCGAAGGCGTTTCCATGTACCTGCAAAAAGAGCAGATACAGGCGCTGTGGACCACGTTTGCGCAATGCAGCCCGCCGGGTTCGGAACTGGTGTTCGACGCCATGTGCTGGCTGGCCGCCGGGCGCGCAAGCCAGCACCCCTCGGTCCGGCTCACCCAGGCCCAGTTCCATTGGGGCCTGCGCCGCGAGGCCGATCTGGCGCAAGCCCATCCGCGCCTGCAGCTGGTGGCCGCGCACCAGGTGATGGAAGGCTACGGCCCGCCCTACTCGCTGGTGGGGCCGGCATTCCGCTGGACCTTTGGCGTGCACTTCTATGCCATCTACCAGTTGAAGTCGGTCGAGACGGCGGCTTAGGCCGATTGAGCAGCCGCAATGAAAGATGCCCGGTCAAGCCGGGCATCCTTGTTTCTGGGAACCAGGATCAGCCTTCGTCGGCCGCGCTGGAGGACAGGGCCAGGTCTTGCCCGGGCTGCCATTCGCGCACAAAGCGGTTGCGCGGCGGCCGCAGTGCTTCGCGGCCGGACGAGACGGGCGTGCCCACATACAGCAGGCCGACGAGCCGGTCATGGGGCTCGAATCCCAGGGCCTCGCGCACGCGCGCATCGTGGCTGTTGGCACCGCTGGCCCAGAAGCCGCCAAAGCCCAGGATGTGCAGGGCGTTGAGCATGTTCATGGCGGCAGCGCCACCGGCCAGCAGCTGCTCGCTTTCAGGCACCTTGTGCTCGGGCTGCAGGTGCACGCCCAGCGCGATGATCAGCGGGGCGGACAGGGCCTTGGCGCGGAATCGCTCGGCGTCGGCCTGGGGATCGCGCGCCTTGGCGGCCTGCACGAACACCTCGCCCAGCGCATGGCGCGCATCGCCCTGCACCAGCACGAAGCGCCAGGGGCGCAGCTGGCCGTGGTCGGGGGCGCGCAAGGCCGCGTCGATGACGGTGTCGATCACGCCGGGGCCGGGCGCCGGCTCCTGCAGCGGCCAGCGTGACTGGCGCGACATCAGCAGGTCCAGCGCGGCGCGCTGCTCGGGAGTCAGGGATCTGTCGTTGGTGCTCATTCGTTGTCCTGCAGCGCAGGCTGTCTTGCCTGCACGGGCTGTGCCGGTGATTCGGGTGGCAGCTGCGAGCACGCGCCGCAATGGCCGTACAGGGCCAGGCGGTGGTCGGCCAGGCGGTAGCCGTGGGCCTGGGCCACCTGGTGCTGCAGCGCCTCGATGTGGTCGTTGCTGAATTCATCCACGCGTCCGCACTGCAGGCAGATCAGGTGGTCATGGTGCGGCCCCTCGTTGAGCTCGAACACCGCCTTGCCGCTTTCAAAGGTCTGGCGCAGCAGCAGGCCTGCGGCCTCCAGCTGCGACAGCACGCGGTAGACGGTGGCCAGGCCCACCTCGGCGCGCCGCTCGGCCAGCAGGCGGAACACGTCCTCGGCATGCAGGTGGCGCGATGCGCTCTGCCTGAAGATTTCCAGCACCTGCATGCGCGGCAGCGTGGCCTTCAGGCCGACGCTGCGCAGTTCGGGTTCGCCGCCCGGGCTCAGGGGCATCTTGCTGCGTGTCATGCGGTGGTGTCTCCGTGTGTCAGTGTCATGGCGGGGTTGTCGCCGCCTTCGGCACCCCGGTGTATGCGGACAATGCGCAGCGCATCGGGCTGCTCCACCAGCACGCAGGTCTTGCCCGTGCGCTGGCAATGGTCCTGTACGCGCCAGTACTCGCCGTGGCTCAGGCAGCCGGTCTGGCAGATCACCAGATCGGCCTCGCGCAGGCTGGCCTCGAAGGCCTCGGCGTCCTGTTCGGGCTCCCGCGCAGGCATGGCGGGCTGGGCCAGGGGCGCGGCCGTCTGGCGCTGCCAGCGTGCACGCTCGCGCAGCAGGTCCTGCACGCGCACCAGCAGCGACTCCACGCGCCGTGCCAGCGTGACGCGGCGCGAGAGGCCGGGAATGGCCTTCTCCAGCGCCTCGCGCTCCTCGCGCGCCCACAGCAGCTGGGTTTCCTTGGCCATCAAGGCCGCACGCTGGCGGATCACCAGCCTTTGCAGCCTCTCTATTTCCTGGGCTTGAAGGCACAGCAGCTCGCTGCTGCGCAACTGGGCGTGGCCGTAGCCACGCAGCAGCACCTGGTGCTCATGCGCCAGTTGCTGAATGTCGTCCAAGGTCTGGGTCATGGTTTCCTCGGCAAACCTGAGCATTGCGCGGTGGTCGCGCGAAGGCCTTTGCGCATGGCCCTGTGCGGCACGGGCCTGGCTTGCCGGCAAGGCGGTGTGCTGCGGTGCAAGCCGGATGCGCTGGCAAATCAGTGAGAATGATTCTTATTAAATCATGAAATGCCGGCCGTCAAACCGATGACCGTACGCCGTCTGGTGCAAAGGCCGCACCGGCGCAGATGCGTTTGCAGGGTGGCCGTCAGCGCCCTGCCATGTACGGCAACGCAGGCCTGCGCCCGGCCTGCCGTTGCCTGTCCGACCTGCTCAAAGACCCTTGAGCAGCCGGCCGTTGACCTCGGTGCCGTACAGCGAGAACGGCGTGTCGTGGAACTGCTTGCGCGTGTCGGCCACGTTGCCGGTGAAGCGCGGGTCCTGGGGACGCTCCATGCTGTTGATGTAGGTGGCCACGTCCCAGGCCTCCTGGTCATCCAGCGTGGGGTTGCCGTAGGGCATGTTGCCCTTGATGAAGCTGGCGGCCTTGTCCACCTCATGCGTGCCCGCGCCCCAGTTGTAGGACTGCTTGCCCCACAGCGGCGGGAACACGGTCACGCCGCCGGTTTCCTGGCCCTGGCCCTGCACGCCGTGGCACAGCGCGCACTTGGCCTCGTAGACCTTGGCGCCGCGCTCGAAGCTGGGCTCCTGCGCGGCCTTGCCCACCTTGGTGAAGCCCGCACCCGGCAGCTTCTCGCCCGTGGGCGCCTTCTGGGCCATCCAGTAGGCGTAGGCCTCCAGCGCCACGAGGATGTCGTGGCCGTCATCGGGGGCCTTGCCGTTCATGCTGTACATGAAGCAGCCGCGCACGCGCTCGGCGAAGGTGTCCACGTGGTTGGTCTTCTTGCGGTAGGCCGGGTACAGCGGGTAGGCACCCCACATGGGTGCGGCGCCCTTGAGCCGGCCTGCGTCCAGGTGGCAGTTCACGCAGTTGAGGGTGTTGCCCGAAAAGCCCACGGCGTTGGCCGGCGTGCGCAGGAAGATGGCCTCGCCGCGGCGGATCCACTCGCCCATGGGCGTGTCGGGAATGTCGCGGGCGCCGGGGGGTGTGAAGGCTTCGCCGTCGGCAGCCACTTTCACGGCCTGGGAGGTGACCTGGGCATTCGCGTTTGCATCGACCCTGGCTGCGGTGGCAGCCGCAGCGGGGACCGCGCCCACGCGGGCCGGCGCAGGTGGCATGTCTGGCTGGCTGATGTACATGCCATAGGCGAGCGCGCCCGCCAGGCCGGCGAACAGGCAGGCGACGACGACGTACTCGGCGGTATTGGAGTTTTTGGAGGCGCGGGTGGGTTGTGTGTCGGACATGTTCGGCTCCCGGTCCATCAGGGTTTGGCTGGCGCGGAGGCCGTGGCTGCGGTGCTGGTGCTGGAGCTGGTGCCATGCAGGCGGGCGTAGTAGGCCGCCACGGCCTGGATGTCCGCGGGCGTGAGCTTTTGCGCGACCTTGCCCATGAGGCCCAGCGGGCCAGCCTCGCGCTGGCCCTTGTTCCAGGCGGCGACCTGGCTTTGCATGTAGTCGGCCGTCAGGTGGCCGATGGCCGGGAAATCGGCGCCCACGCCCACGCCGCCCGGGCCGTGGCATTGGGCACAGGCGGGAATGCCGTCCGCCCAGCGGCCGCGCTCGACCAGCCAGGCGCCGTCATCGTCCTTGCCCTTGGGCAGGGGGCCGCGCACGGGCTGGATGGGCAGCGGCAGGCTGGCGTAATAGGCCGAGACGTCGGCACGGTCCTGGGCCGACAGGGCCTTGGCCATGGGCGCCATCACGGGGGCCTGGCGGCTGCCGTCGGCCAGGTGCTGGAGCTGGCGCGCCAGATAGCCGGCGTGCTGGCCGGCCAGGGCGGGAAAGCCCGCCATGCCCTCGCCCTTGGCGCCGTGGCAGGTGGCACATGCCGCCGCACCCTGGGGCGTGCCCGACTGGGCGATTTTCTGGCCGGCTGCTGCACTGCCTTGCACCGCAGCTGTGGGCGCTGCTGCGGGCGCTGGTGCCTTGGGCGCGGCGTCTTGCGCCCAGGCGCTGCCCATCAGCATGCAGATGCCGATGGCGATGCACGACCGGGACAGGGTCTGTTTGTTCATGCGGATCATCGTGGGAAGAGGCATTTGCCCTGCCATGCGTCCGCGCCACGCACCGAGGAGCGCGCGGCTGCGGCGGACAGGATCGAATAGGGATACCGGCCGCCGCCCCGCAAGGCGCAATGCCCGCAGGGCTGGCCAGCCAGGCCCGCACGATACGGAAACGAGATTAAGCCGGCGTTAATGGGCCGGCGTTAATGGGCCGGCGTTAATGGGCCGGCGTTAACGGGCCGGGGGCCGGGGCCTGCGGGCCCGGGCCGTCCGCCAGCGGCAGGTACAGGCGCGCGACCAGGCCGCTGGCCTGGCCTTCCTCGGGCCGCCACAGGCTGCGCGGCTGCAGCAGCAGGCAGCCGCCTGCGCATTCGGCGATGCGCTGCACGATGGGCAGTCCCAGGCCGCTGCCATGCTCCTGGGGACGCTTGCGCCAAAAGCGCCGCGTGGCCTCTTCGCATTCCTCGGCGCTGAGCCCCGGGCCGTGGTCGGCCACGGTGAACTCCACATAGCCTGTGCCCGGCTGCTGTGTCTTGCCCGGCATGGCGCCAATGGGGCGCACGGCCAGTTCCACGGCATGCTGCGGCGCATGGCGCAGGGCGTTTTCCAGCAGATTGCGCAGGGCCGAGACCAGCAGGGGCTCGGAGATGGCCAGAGGCCAGTCCTGCACGGGCTGGCCGTTGTCCAGCCATGTGCGCAGCGCGGGCGCTGGGGCCTGGGCGCTCACGGCATTCACAGCCAGTTGCCAGGCCTTGTCCAGCGCCTGCAGCGCATCGGCAGGCGCATCGCCGCAGGCCAGCACGGAGGTAGCGCCAGGTTCATGCTGCTCCAGCCGCGCCAGCAGCAGCAATTGCTCCAGCGTGTGCTGCAGGTGCTCCACGCCCTCGCCCGCCTGGGCCAGCGAATCGCGGGCCATGGAGCCGGGCGGCGCGGCCAGAAGGCCGGCAGGCATGCCGGGCGCCGCCAGCGCCATCTGCGCCACCTGCACATGGGTCTTGATGGCGGTGAGCGGCGTGCGCAACTCATGGGCGGCGTCGTCGCTCCAGCGGCGCTCGCGGTCGATGGCGGCGCGCACGCGGTGCAGCAGCTGGTTGAGCGTGCCCACCAGCGGCGCCAGCTCGCGCGTCTGCAGGCCCTGGGCCACGGGCGAGTCGTCGCCGGGCGGGCGGCGCGCCAGTTCGCGCCGCAGGGCCTCCAGCGGCCTGAGGCCCTGGGTCACGGCCCACCACATCAGCCCCATGCTGGCCAGCAGCGCCAGCACGAAGGGCAGGACGATGGTGTAGGCAAAGCCGTGGATCAGGCCCTCGCGCACATCGATGCGGTCGGCCGTGGCGATGCGCACGCCGTGGTCCTCCAGCACATAGGTGCGCCAGGGCTTGCCGCCCTTGATGATGGTCGAGAAGCCCAGCGGCATGCTCTGCGGGAACACGGGACTGCCCTCGGTCTTGGCCAGCACCTGCGGCAGGGCCGATTCGGGCCGCACGGGCTGGACCTCGCCGCGCACCAGGCTGACCTCGCAGGCCACGCCGTCGCGCGCGATCACGTTGAGCATGGGGCTCCAGTCCTGCGGCAGCTCCCGGGCAGGCCGGAACTGGTGGACGATGCCTGCCACCATGCGCGCCGAGGCGATCAGCCGGTCATCCAGCACGGTGCGCAGCTCGTTGCGCATGTCCGAGAACATCCAGGCCGCCACCCCGCCCCACAGCGTGCACAGCGCCAGGCACAGACATGCCAGCAGGCGCACGCGCAGGCTGCGCATCATGGGTGCAGGCCCAGGCGATAGCCCTCGCCGCGCACCGTCTCCACCAGTTCATGGCCCAGCTTGCGGCGCAGGTGGTGCACATGCACGTTGACGGCATTGCTCTCCACGTCCTGGCTGTAGCCGTAGAGGCTGTCGCGCAGTTGCTCGGTGCTCAGGATGCGGCCCGGCGACTGCAGCAGCGCGCGCAGCAGCGACCACTCGCGGCGCGACAGCTCCACCGTGCGGCCCTGGCGCTGGATGTGGCCGGCAGCGGGGTTGATGCGCACCTCGCCCAGCTCGATCCAGTCCACGCTGCGGCCGGCCGCGCGGCGCAGCAGCGCATGCAGGCGCGCCGCCAGTTCGTGCAGGTCAAAGGGCTTGACCAGGTAATCGTCGGCGCCGGTCTGCAGGCCTTCGATGCGCTGTGACACGGCATCGCGCGCCGTCAGCACCAGCACGGGCACCTGCAGGCCCTGGCCGCGCCAGCGCGCCAGCAGCGAGAGACCATCCTCGTCCGGCAGGCCCAGGTCCAGCACACAGGCATCGAAATGCGAGGAACGGATGGCCGCATCCGCCTGCCCGGCCGAGGCCACGGTATCCACGCCAAAGCCCTGCAGCTGCAGGCCGGCTCGCACGCCGCTGGCCACCAGCGCGTTGTCTTCCACCAAGAGAACATGCATGTTGTTGTCCGCAGGGCCTGGCGCCAGGCCCCGCCGTCTGTATCCAAGTCGGGAACGAAAAGCGACTGAGCATCGCAGATTTGTAGCGAGGTGTGCGCCAGCATGCCGAATCTCGCAGGCACGCGTACAAGAATGCGGCCAGGCGTTGGCGCGACGTTCGGGCCGCCAGCTCGCTTTGCAGCCATGTGCCCATGGGACTTTCAGGGACTGAGAGCAAAACGCAATTCTTGGGTTCTTCAGAAAATAATTGGCTATTCAAAAATCTGAAAAAACGCAGGACCAGTCCTATGGCAACTAAGAAAAATCCTGGAAGATTTCAGAATCCTCCCGGCGATTTACTGCAGTAGATCTTGCAATCACCAATGCACAATTCAACCCTTGCCTCCCAAGGGGCTGCATAGCTCTCGCCCCCATATCCCGCTGAATGGAAAGAAATGCAATGAATGAACTTCAAATAGGGCTTGCCGTCGTGGGCGCCCTGATCCTCTTCGCCATCATGCTCACTTTCAAATACAAGATGGTGCGACCCTGCATGCCATCGGAAAACAGGTTGGCTTTCAAAATTTCCATCTTCATTGTGATTTTTTCCAGCGTATTTGCAGCACTCTGGAATAAGTTCTGACCCTCGATCCATGAGATGGATTTTCTTGCGATTGCAGAAAATCCTTTTCCTGCGAGCGCATGAGGTGGCGCTGCCGCCCGGCAAGCCAGGTGAGGCCGTGAGGCCATGAGGCCGTTAACCCCCCGTTAATTCCCCGCTGCCAGCATCCACGACCTGTCAGCCTGCATGGCTGAAACTCCTTGCCCATGCATCTCCGGTCATCCCCTCTTCTTTCGTCCTTCCTGCCCTTGCTTGCCGGCCTGCTGCTGGCGCCTTCGCCTGGTCTTGCCGGACCGGCAGAGCCTGGCGGGCCGTCAGCGCTATCGGCGCTGGGCGCCTGGCTGCACCTGCCTGCCAGCCTGGCGCTGGGCCCGCTGGTCCTGCCGATGGGCGTGGTGGTGGCCATGCTGGCCTGGCTGCTGGCGCAGTGGCTGGCGCGCAGGAATGAAAGGCGCACGGGCCAGGCCGTGGATGCGCTGCTGTGGCAAAGCACCCTGGCCGGCCTGCTGGCGGCGCGCCTGGCCTATGTCGCGCAGTGGTGGACCGAGGTCGCGCCGGCCCCCTGGGATTGGAGCGGGATGCCGGCCTTCGCAGGCCGTGTCGTCGATATCCGCGACGGGGGATGGAACCTCTGGGCCGGCCTGCTGGCCGCGCTGCTGTACATGCTGTGGCGCAGCCGCCGCTCCCCGGTGCTGCGCCGCGCCACAGGGCTGGCGCTGGGCGCGGGGGCTGCCCTGCTGGTGCCGGGCAGCCTGCTGCAGGCGCTGCCCTCCGCAGATGCACCGGCCCTGCCGGCCTTCACCCTGGTCAACGGGCAGGCGCAGCCGGTCTCGCTGCAGCAGCTGCAGCAGGCCGATGGCAAGCCCATGGTGATCAACCTCTGGGCCACCTGGTGCCCGCCTTGCAGACGCGAGATGCCGGTGCTGGCCCAGGCCCAGCAGCAGCGGCCCGATGTGCGCTTCATCTGGATCAACCAGGGCGAGTCAGCCGAGGCCGTGACGGGCTACCTGCGGCGCGAGCAGGCAGCAGCCCCGCTGCCGCTGGCCCAGGTGCTGTTCGACCCGCAGCAGCAGGCCGGCCGGCACTGGCGCCAGCGGGGCCTGCCTTCCACCTATTTCTATGGCGCCGACGGCCGGCTGTGCGGCATGCGCATGGGCGAGCTGTCGCGCGCCAGCCTGGCCCAGCATCTGAAGGAATGTTCATGAGCGCTTCCCCCCTGTTCCCCCTGCCTGCACTGGCAGGAGCCCTGGCCCTGTCGGCAGCCTTGGCCCTGCCGGCTGCGGCGTCCGAGCTGCCATCGGAGGATTTCCTGGCCCAGCAGGGACTGACCCTGGTGGGACCGCTGCCGGCCGTGGGCGGACTCAAGGCCTGGGCCGCCTACCGCGACCGCCAGCCCGTGCCCATCTACCGCATGCCCGACGGCAAGCACTGGGTGCTGGGCACGGTGATCGACGCCCAGGGCCGCGACGTGAACGCCCAGGCCCTGCAGGCCGCCGTGCAAAAGCCCATGGGCGAGCAGCTGTGGGGCGATGTGCAGCGCGCCCAGTCCATACCGGATGGCCGCGCCGACGCGCCGCGCACGGTCTATGTGTTCACCGACCCCAACTGCCCCTATTGCAACCAGCTGTGGAACGATGCCCGACCCTGGGTGGAGAGCGGCCAGGTGCAGTTGCGCCACATTCTGGTGGGCATCCTCAAGCCCAGCAGCGAGGGCAAGGCCGCCGCCTTGCTGACCACGCGCCAGCCCGAGCAGGCCCTGGCCGAGCACGCACGCGCCTATGCCAAGGCCGGCCGCGCCAGCGCAGAGGGCGCGGGCGCCACGCCGCTGGCCCCGGTGCCGCAGGCCACGCGGCAGGTGTTGGCCAACCATGCCTCGCTGATGTCCACCTGGGGCCTGCGTGCCACGCCGGCCCTGGTCTGGAAGGATGACAAGGGGCTGGTGCAGGTGCGCACCGGCCTGCCGCCGGGCCTGCTGGAAGAGGTCATGGGGCCGCGTGGCAGGAAATGACGAGGACGACCATGAGCACAAGCCGTTCTCCCGCCGCTTCCACCGCCTCCAGCGACTGGAGCGACCTGTTCCCCGCCCGGCCGGATGCGTCGCCGCTGCGCATCGTGCTGCATGCGCCCACACCCGGCGCCCTGGCCCGTGCACGCAGCAATCTGGCCAATCTGCGCCAGGACCGGCCCGGTGCCGAAGTCCGCATCGTCATCAACGGCCCGGCCGTCGAGGCGCTGCTGGACGCTGCGCCGGGCACGCCGCAGCATCTGGATGCGGCCGCCCTGGCCCATGCGCTGGTCTGCCCGAACACGCTCAGGAAGCTGGGCCGCGAGGCGCCTGCCGGCATGCGCGTGCTGCCGCAGGGCGGGATCGAGTCACTGGCCCTGCTGCAGCAGTCGGCCTGGTGCTACGTGCGCTGCTGAGCGGCCTGCGCCAGCGAGGCCAGGCAGCGCGCCTGCCATTGGTACTCGGGCTCGAACGATTCCCGGTCCGTGACGGCGCCGTGGCCGCCCTCGCCATAGACCATGGCGTAGGCCGCATAGTCGGCCGCCTGCAGCGCCCGGCCCGCCAGCCCATGGGCCGTGGCATAGGTGGCGGACACGGCGGCATGGCCGCAGCCGTCGAGGGAGCGTGATCCCTGGTGGTGGTTGGCCAGGCTGGCCGCCTCGCGGGCCAGGCGGTCCAGTTCCTGCCTGTCGATCTGGCCGTCCAGGTAGCGGCGAAGGCCTTGTGCGCAGCGGATGACGTCCGGGTCTTCCAGCAGGTGCGCGATGCGGTCCACGCAGGCCTGCGTGAATTGCAGCCTCAGGTGCTCGCCGGCTTCGGCGGCAAGGTCCAGTTCCGAAGCAAGGCTGTTCAGGGCATGGTTCATGGAGAACTCCTTGGCAGTGGCGACACAAGCAGCGTAGACCGGGGCCGCGCACGGAAACAAGAGGGTGATTTCCGATACGCGCCCCGCATTCCCGAGGAATGCAGTCACCCTGTTAACCCCGTCTTAATCCCTGCGCCACACGCTATGGACTGCCTTGGGCGCCTGTCCATGGCAGGCAGTCGGTGGCGCTTTGCAAGCCCATTGCTTGACTCACATCAAGCCGCCAAGGCCCTGAATTTCATATATTAAATTCAATATAAAAAGCATATTTTTAATGCTTTATTGGGTTTGAGCGACCACCCTCCGTGGCCGCAGGACGATGAAAGACAGGCCATGCCAAAAACATCCCGCGCCGGCAGCGGCTGCAACGACTGCAGCTGCAAGCCCTCCTCCCAGGACATCCCCGCCCGCACCGCCGCCCATGCGCAGCCCGCCGCCGGCAAGCGCGGCTTCCTGCAGGACCTGCTGGCTGCCGCCATGGCGGCCGTGGCCCTGCCCGTGGCGGCGGCCGCGCCCGGCACCCCGGGTTTCCAGCCGCCGCGCCGTCCCGGCGAGGCCGGCAGGCGCTACGGCATGCTGGTGGACCTGCGCCGCTGCATAGGCTGCCAGGCCTGCACGGTGAGCTGCTCCATGGAGAACCTGCCGCCGCTGGGCCAGTTCCGCACCACGGTGCTGCAGTACGAGGTGCAGCACGCGGGCAACGAGGACCTGCCGCCGGCCATGCTCAACCTGCCGCGCCTGTGCAACCACTGCGACAACCCGCCCTGCGTGCCGGTCTGCCCGGTGCAGGCCACCTTCCAGCGCAGCGACGGCATCGTGCTGGTGGACAACGAGCGCTGCGTGGGCTGCGGCTACTGCGTGCAGGCCTGCCCCTATGACGCACGCTTCATCAACCACGAGACGCAGACCGCCGACAAGTGCACCTTCTGCGAGCACCGCCTGGAAGCCGGACTGCTGCCGGCCTGCGTGGAAAGCTGCGTGGGCGGCGCCCGCGTGATCGGCGACCTCAACGACGAGGGCAGCGAGATCCGCCAGCGCATGCGCGAGCACGCCAAGGACCTCAAGGTGCTCAAGCCCGCCATGGGCACGGACCCGCATGTGTACTACCTGGGATTGCCCGACGCCTTCGTTGACGGCGTGGACGGGCAGGCCAGCGTGCGGCTGGTCACTTCCCACTGAACGCAAGGAGCACCCCATGCACATCGTCGAACTCCTGACCCCCGCCTACGAATCGGCCTGGCTGCCCTGGGCCGTGCAGTACTTCTTCCTGGCCGGCATTGCCACGGGCGCCGCCCTGCTGGCCGCCGCCTGCGCCTGGGCGCCGCGCGGCAGCGCCATGGCGCGCCTGCTGCCGGCCGCCGTGCTGGTGCTGGCCGTCAGCGCCATCGCCGCGCCCGTGTCGCTGCTGGCCGACCTGCACCAGCCTGCGCGCTTCTGGCATTTCTATGCGCACTTCACGCCGTGGTCGTGGATGTCGGTGGGCGCCCTGCTGCTGCCCGTCTTCGTGGGACTGGCGCTGGCCTTCGTGCTGGCCTGGTGGCTGGGCCGGCCGCAGTGGCTGCGCTGGCTGGCGCCGCTGCTGGCCGTGTCGGCGCTGACCATCACCGCCTATACCGGCGCCGAGCTGATGGCCGTGCGCTCGCGCCCGCTGTGGAACACGCTGTGGGTGCCGCTGAACCTGGCACTCACGGGCTGGCTGGCCACGGTGGGTTGCATGCTGGTGACGGCGCGCTTTCTGCCCGCCCGCCACCGCCCCGATGCCGGCGCCCTGCAGGCCCTGCGCATGCTGGGCCTGGCGCTGGCGCTGTGCCTGCTGGCCATGGTGGCGGTCTGGGCCGTTGCCGGCTGGCTGGGCCAGGGCCGCTCCTTCCAGGCGGCGCTGCAGCTGTGGCAGCAGTTTCCGGTCTGGCGCCTGAGCATGCTGGGCTCGGCCGTGGCCGGTGCCGCCTTGCTGTGGGCCCTGGTGCGGGGTGGGCAGCGCATGGCCTGCCCGCGCTACACGCTGGCCCTGGGGCTGGGCCTGGCCGCAGCGGCCTGGGCCTTCCGCTGGGCGCTGTTCATGGGCGTGCAAGGCGTGCCCAAGTACGGCGCGGGCCTGTACATCTACCACATGCCGCTGGGCGGCGACGGCCTGCTGGGCATGCTGGGCGTGGCCGGCCTGTGCATTGCACTGGTGACGCTGGCCACCTGGGCGCTGGAGCTGTTTCCCGCGCGCTCGGCCGCGGCCCGCGCCCTCTGACACCGCCGCCCTGACGCCCCCTCACCCATTCACGGAGCGCGGCCCGCCACCGGCCGGCCGCGCCACAGAAAGCCTTTCATGACCGACAAGAAGAAACTCCCCCAAGCTCCCGAAGATTCCCTGGATGCCGAGGCCGCCCGCCGCCGCCTGCTGCTGCGCGGCGGACTCACCGCCGGTGGGCTGGCCGCCTTCGCGGCCGGCTACGGGGAAACACTGGCGCGCGGTGCCAAGGGCCTGGTCGCAGGCACCTCGGGCACGCCCACGGCCAGCGCCACGCGCGGCAATTCGCTGACGCCCGAGTTCCGCATCGACCCGGCCACGGGCGCGCTCGCCACCCAGCCCGGCCAGGTGGTCAGCCCCTCCAGCTGCCTGGGCTGCTGGACGCAGTGCGGCGTGCGCGTGCGTGTCGATACCGCCAGCAACCGCATCCTGCGCGTGGCAGGCAACCCCTACCACCCGCTGGCCACCACGCGCCCTGCCGCCATGGAAGAACCCGTGCGCGAGGTCTACGCCAAACTGGGCAAGGAGCTGGGCCTGGAGGGCCGGGCCACGTCCTGCGCGCGCGGCTCGTCCATGCTGGAGCACCAAAGTGCGCCGCACCGCGTGCTCACCCCGCTCAAGCGCGTGGGCCCGCGCGGCAGCGGTCGCTGGCAGAGCATTTCCTTCGAGCAGCTGGTGCAGGAAGTCTGCGATGGCGGCGATCTGTTCGGCGAAGGCCAGGTCGAGGGCCTGCGCGCCATCTGGGACACCAAGACGCCGCTGGACGCCGACAACCCCGAGTTCGGTCCGCGCTCCAACCAGTTGCTGGTGACCGACGCCTCCAACGAAGGCCGCGCCCAGCTGCTGCGCCGCTTTGCAGGGCCGTCCTTCGGCACCGTGAACGTCAGCAACCACGGCGCCTACTGCGGCCAGAGCTTTCGCGTGGGCGCGGCAGCGGCCCTGGGCGACCTGCCCGGCATGCCGCACGGCAAGCCCGACTGGAGCCATGCCAGCTTCGGCCTGTTCATCGGCGCGGCACCCGCGCAGTCCGGCAACCCCTTCCAGCGCCAGGGCCGCGAACTGGCCGAGGCCCGCTCGCGCGAGGACAACCGTTTCCGCTACGTGGTGGTCTCGCCCGTGCTGCCGACCTCGTCCAGCCTGGCTGCCGGCAGCGGCAACCGCTGGCTGGCCGTCAAGCCGGCCAGCGACCTGGCTCTGGCCATGGCGCTGATCCGCGTCATCCTGGACGAGGCACGCCATGACACGGGCTTTCTCGCCCAGCCCGGCCCGGCCGCCATGCAGGCGGCGGGCGAGGCGTCCTGGAGCAATGCCACGCACCTGCTGGTCAACGAGCCCGGCCACCCGCGCCATGGCAGCTTTCTGCGTGGCGCCGACCTGGGCTGGGCCCTGCCCGCGCCAGCCGAAGACGGCAAGCCGTCCCAGGATGTGTTCGTGGTGCAGCGTGCCGATGGCAGCCTGGCGCCGCACACCCAGGCCGAGCCTGCACAGCTGATGGTGCGCACCCGCGTGGCGGTGCCCGGCCTGAAGGCCGAAGGCGCGGACCAGGCCCCCGAGCTGTCGGTCTGCTCCTCGCTGGCCAAGCTGCATGAGCAGGCCAGCCTCAAGACACTGGACGAGTACGCGGCGCTGTGCGGCGTGGCGCGCGGCGAGATCGAGGCGCTGGCGCGCGAGTTCACCAGCCATGGCAAGCGCGCCGTAGCCGATGCGCATGGCGGCACCATGAGCGGCGCGGGCTTCTACACCGCCTACGCCATCAGCATGCTCAACACCCTGGTGGGCAACCTCAACGTGCAGGGCGGCCTGGTGCTGGATGCCGGCCCGTTCGGCCCCTTCGGCCCGGGCCCGCGCTACGACTTCGCCAACTTCGACGGCAAGGTCAAGCCGCGCGGCCTGGCGCTGTCACGCCACCGCCAGCCCTACGAGAAAAGCGCGGAATTCCAGCGCAAGCGCGAGGGCCAGCCCGAGGGCGCGAAGGACTACCCCGCCGCCCAGGCCCCGTGGTACCCGGCCGTGGGCGGCCTGTCCAGCGAGATGCTGGCCAGCGCGCTGGCCGGCTACCCCTACCGCGCCAAGGCCTGGATCAACCACATGAGCAACCCCGTCTACGGCATTGCGGGCTTTCGCAACGCGCTGGTGGACGATCTCAAGGACCCGAAGAAGCTGCCCCTGATCGTCTCCATCGACCCCTTCATCAACGAGACCAGCGCGCTGGCCGATTTCATCGTGCCCGATACCGTGACCTACGAGAGCTGGGGCATCTCGGCGCCCTGGGCCGACGTGGTGGCCAAAAGCTCCACCGTGCGCTGGCCCGTGGTGCAGCCCGCCGTGGCGCGCACGGCCGGCGGCCAGCCCGTGAACGTGGAGAGCTTCCTCTTCGCCGTGGCAGAACGGCTGGGCCTGCCCGGCTTTGGCGAGGCCGCCATCAAAGACGCCCAGGGCCAGCCCCATGCGCTGCGCTCGGCCGAGGACTTCTTCATCCATGCACTGGCCAACGTGGCCTGGGCAGGCGGCAAGCCCGTGCCGGCGGCCAGCGATGACGACATCGCCATCACCGGCGTGGACAGGCTGGTGCCCGCGCTGCGCCAGCGCCTGAAGGACGATGAATGGCGCCAGGTGGCCATGCTGCTGACGCGCGGCGGGCGCTTCGACCGCATCGAGGACGCCTGGAAGGACGGCCACACCCGCAAGGCCCACGCGCCTGCCCTGCAGGTCTGGAGCGAGGAGCTGGCCCGCATGCGCCACGCCATGACGGGCGAGCGCTACAGCGGCTGCCCCACCTGGTATCCGGCGCGGCTGGCCGACGGCAGCGCCATGCGCACGCATTTCGGCGAGCAGCAATGGCCGCTGCTGCTGACCTCGTACAAGTCCAACCTGATGAGTTCCATGTCGATTGCCGTCTCGCGGCTGCGCCAGGTGCATCCGCACAACCCGGTGTCCCTGCACCGCGATGACGCCGAGCGGCTGGGCATCGCCAACGGCGACACGGTGCGCATCCGCACGCCGGGCGGCGCGGTGACGGCCGTGGCCATGGTGCGCGACGGCGTGATGCCGGGCACCGTGGCCATCGAGCACGGCTACGGCCACCGCGAGCTGGGCGCGGGCCGCCACAGCATCGACGGCCAGCCCATGCCGGTGAACGCCGAGCATGCCAATGGCGTGAACCTCAACGACCTGGGCTTTGCCGATCCCACGCGGCCCGGCTGCAAAAACGTGTGGGTGGACTGGGTGTCCGGCGCCACGGTGCGCCAGGGCCTGCCTGCGCGCATCGAGAAGGTCTGATCAGCGGGCGGGGCTGGCGACAGGTGCAGTGACGGTTGCAGCGACTGGTGTGGTGGCGGCCTGCCAGCCGCCGCCCAGCGCCTGGTACAGCGCAATGGCGTTTTCCAGCTGGCTCTGGCGCAGGCGTATCACCTCCTGCTGCGCCTGGAAGAGATTGCGCTGGGCGTCCAGCTCTTCCAGGTAGCTGGCGTAGCCGGCCTCGTAGCGGTCCTTGGCAAAGCCCAGGGAGCGCTGCAGCACCGCCTCGCGCTCGCTGGCGTGCTGCCACTGCGACTGCAGGCGCTGGGTGCCCACCAGGGCGTTTTCCACATCGGCCAGGGCCTTGATCACCACGCCACGGTAGGCATAGGCGGCCTGGTCGCGCTGGGCGGCGGCGGCGTCGAACTGCCCTTGCAGCCGGCCGCCCGTGAACAGCGGCGCCAGCACGCTGCCGCCCAGGGCCCAGACCGTAGCCGGGTGGTATTGCAGGGCGTTGACCAGCAGGCTGCCGGCGCTGGCCGTCAGCGAGACCTGGGGCAGGAAGGCGGTGCGCTGCACGGCCAGGCTTTCGTCGGCGGCCGCCAGCTGCAGTTGGGCCCGTGCAATGTCGGGGCGGCGCTGCAGCAAGGCCGAAGGCAGGCCGGCGGCCGGTGCAGGCGGCGGTGCGCCCAGCGCAGCGGACTGGCTGTCGGTTGTTGCCATGAGCGCGGCTGCCTGCTCGTCACCCTCGCCGCCGGCCAGCAGCAGGAGCGCCGTGCGCTGGCGCGCCAGCGACAGCTCCAGCTGCTCCACGGCCTGCTGCACGGATTGCAGCTCGGCCTGCGCCTGGGTGAGCTGTAGCTGCGAGGTGTAGCCGACGCGCGCCTGCTCATCGGCCAGGCGCAGGGCCTGTTCGCGCGAGCGGGCCGTGGCCTGGGCCACTTGCAGCTGCGATTGCAGCGAGCGCAGGCCCACATAGGCCTGGGCCGTGGTGGCGGCCACGGCCAGGGCCACGGCGTCGCGGTCGGCCTCGCTGGCCTGCAGGCGCAGGGCGGCGGCCTTTTCCAGGTGGGCGATGCGGCCCCACAGATCAGGCTCCCAGCTGGCCTGCAGGCCGGGCTGAACCGAGCGCGTGTGCGCCAGGCCCCGCGCGCCCAGGCTGCGGCCCGTGGAGGCGCCGGCCGTGGCCGAGAGCTGGGGCAGGCCCGCAGCGCCTGCCACATCCAGGTTGGCCCGCGCCTCATCCACGCGCGACAGGGCCAGCAGCACATCGTTGTTGCGGGACTGGGCCAGCTCCACCCAGCGCGTGAGCAGCGGATCGCCAAAGGCCTGCCACCACGATGCCTGGACGGCGGCGGCCGGCTCCTGCCCTGCCCCGCTCCACTGGGCGGGCATGGCGGGCCGGGCCGCTTCGGGCGCGGTGCTCAGCGGCGGCACGCTGCAGCCGGCCAGCGCGGCGGCGCAGGCGATGGCCATGGCCAGTGCGCGGGCGGTCATGGGCGGGCCTCCGGTTGGGGTGCGGGCTGCTGTGCGGGCTGCTGTGCGGGTTGGGGCTCAGGCTGCGCCGTATCCAGCCGCACCACCACCGACATGCCCGCGCGCAGCCGCGCGGCCAGCTCCTGGTCGGGATCGATTGCAATCTTGACCGGCAGGCGCTGCACGACCTTGGTGAAGTTGCCCGTGGCGTTGTCGGCCTTGAGCACACTGAATTCCGAACCCGTGGCCGGCGCGATCTCCAGCACGCGGCCCGTGAGGTGGGCGCCGCCCAGCGCATCGACGCTGAAGCGCACAGCTTGTCCTATGCGCACCTGGGCGGTCTGGGTTTCCTTGAAGTTGGCCACCACCCACAGCGTATGCGGCACCACGTACATGAGCTGGGAGCCGGCCGTGACGTACTGGCCCCGGCGCACGCCGACTTCGCTGACCTGGCCATCGCCGGGCGCGTGCACCACGGTGTTGTCCAGGTTGATCTGGGCCTGGCGCAGCTGGGCCTCGGCCATCTGGACCTGGGCTTCGAGCGAGGCGCGGTTCACCGTCGTGGCCTTGATCTTCTGGGCGTTGATCTCGATGTCGGCCTGGGCCTTGGCCACGTTGGTGGCCGCCAGGCGCGCGGTGGCACGCACCTTGTCACGCTCGTTGAGCGAGACGGAGCCGCGCTCGGACAGCGCCTGCACGCGCTGCAGCTCGGCCGCGGCGCGGTCGGATTCGGCCTGCGCCGCCGCCAGGCCGGCGCGGCTGGCGCCCAGCGTGGCGCGGTTCTGGGCCTGGGTCTGGTCGGCATTGGCCAGCTGTGCGCGGGCATTGGCCAGTTGGGCCTGGGCCTGTGCCTGGGCGGCTTCGTAGGTGCGGGCGTCGATGCGCACCAGGGGCTGGCCGGCCTTGACGTTCTCGTAGTCCTGCACCAGCACCTCGGTCACATAGCCGCTGACCTGGGGCGCAAGCACGGTGACGGCACCGCGCACATAGGCGTTGTCGGTGCTGACCACGGTGCCCGCGAAGGGGAACAGGTTCCAGGCACGCAGCACCAGCAGCACGCCGGCCAGTGCGACCACCAGCATCACCAGCACGCTGCGCAGCGAGGGCTTGATGAGCTTGGGCGAAGGCGAAGGCGATGGCGCCGCAGCGGGAGCCGGCGCAGGCGAGGCAGAGGCGGCCGTGCCGCCATTGGAATTTTCGGAGTCACTCATGTTGTTGTCTTTTCTCTGGGCGAACGGTTTCAGGCGCGGGCGACGGGTTGGGTGGGCGGCTGGCCCGGCGCGTCCTGCGGCGCGGCGGCATCGGTGCCGCGCATGGCCGAGGCATCGGCAGCGGCGGCGCGCATGCGCTCCACGAAGGCGCGCTGGCGTGCGCGGCCGGCCAGGGCCAGCATCCACAGCAGGTAGAGCACGGCCACGCCGGCCGTGAGGGCGAACACGTCGTTGTAGGCGCGCACATTGGCCTCGCGGCGTGCGGCCTGCGCCAGCTGGGCCGTGCCCTGGGCCGCACGCAGAGCCGGGTCGGCAATGACGCGGGCCAGGCTTTGCTGCTGCAGGCGCAGGCGGTCGGCCACGATGGGGTCGGTGGGGTCGACGTCGGCCACGATGGCGGCCGAATACACCTGCTCGCGGTGCATCTGGTAGGTGCTCAGCAGGGCCGAGCCCATGAGCGCGCCCATGGCCTGCGTCATGGAGATGGTGACGATGGCCGTCAGCATGTAGTGCGCGCCGAACTTCAGGCCCTGCACCACGCCGATCAGCATCAGCGGCCCCATGAACAGGCCCGCGCCCACGGCCATGAGGAACTGGCTGCCGAAGAAGTCCTCGGGCCGGGCCAGGCTGGTGCGGCTGTGGTCCAGCCAGGCCGCCAGCGCGAACAGCACGATGGAGCCCACGATCTGCTTGCCCATGTTCTCCAGCCCGAAGGTCAGCGCCGACACGGCAATGCCTGCGATGGTGCCCAGCAGGATGACGATGAACAGCGGCTGCATCTGGTCCACCGTCATGCCCAGCATGCGCTGCATGCCGATCACGCCATAGGTCTGCTCGGTGGTCAGAAAGCGCAGCAGCAGCGCACCGATCACGAAACGCACCGTGGGCGCCAGCACGAACCAGCGCGTCTGCAGCATGGGGTTGCGACGGTGGTGCTCGATGTACAGCGCCACGCTCAGCAGGACGATGGAGCCGATCAGCATCCAGGCCAGCCAGGGCGTGTCCAGCCACCAGTGGTTGTAGCCCTGCACCAGTACGGCGATCAGCAGGCCCACGCCGGGCACCATGAGGAAGAAGGTCAGGAAGTCCAGCCGCTCGAAGCTGCGGATGTGCACGCCCGGCGGCAGCTTGAGCACCACCACGCCCGCGAACGAGATCAGGGCCAGGCCGGCCTCGAACAGGTAGAGGTTGTGCCACTCGCTGTTGAACAGCAGGCCCGGCGAGAGGATCCAGGCCAGCGGCGTGGCGATCTGCCCCAGCCCCACGCCGATGACCAGCATCTTGAGCACATGCTTGCGCGGCGCGGCCTGCAGCATGTAGAGCGTGCCCAGCGTGCTGCAGGTGGCGCCCGCCAGGCCGCTGGCCGCGCGCAGCATGAGCAGGCTGGTGTAGCTGCCCAGCACCAGGTGCAGCAGCGTCAGCAGCGCATACAGGCCCAGGCCGATCTCGGCGAACAGCCGCATGCCGAACTGCTGGCGGAACTTGTAGACCAGCAAATTGGCCGTCATGTTGAGCATGACGTAGGCGCCGGTCAGCCAGGCGGCCTCGGAAGACGTCAGCCCCATCTGCCCCTGGATGGTGGGCAGGTTGGCCGTGAACAGTGCATTGCCCAGGCCACCCGTCAGCGCCACCAGCACGGCGATCAGGCCATAGGCGGCGCGCACGGCCGGCTGGTGCAGCGGCATGGACGGCGAGCCCGGCAGGCTGGGCTTTTCATGCTCTTCCCAGTCCGGCGGGGGCTTGAGGTAGACGACGGGGGGCGACGGGGGCAGCACGGGCCCCGGTGGAGTGGGTGTGGTGGCCATGTCAGGCCTTCAGGCCTTGCCAGACGATCTGCAGCGCCTTGCGCGCCAGGGTGCGCCGCTGCTGCGGCGTCTCGCCGCGCAGCGAGGCGCCCAGCATGCCGAAGACCAGGGACAGCTCGGCCTGCGTCAGCGGCTGGCGGCAATGGCCGCAGGCCACGGCCCGGTCCATGGCCGGCCGAAAGATCTGCCACATGGCAACGCGCGCCTGGGCGATGACCTCGTCGCCGCGCTCCACGGTGCGCCAGTAATCGGTGATGGGGGCCGAGACCGCAATGCGCTCGGCCAGGCGCGACAGCAGCTTGTAGAAGGCATCGTCGTCCTCGGCCATGGCCTCGGCCGCGAGGCGCATGTTGTCCAGCGAACGCTCCAGCAGCGCCAGCATCAGCGCACGCCGGTCAGGAAACTGCCGGTACAGCGTGGCGCGGCCGACCTCGGCGCGCTCGACCACCAGGTCCAGCGGCGCGGTCACGCCATGCTCGGAAAACACGGCATCGGCCGCGTCCAGCAACTGGGCGCGGCGGATATCGGCACTGGGTCTTTTGGAAGTCATGCGGACAATTATCGGACAAAGTTGTCCGTTAAATGTCCGCAACCGGCCTATCCCATGGCGTGGCCATGGGCAAAAAAGCCAGCGGTTTCCAGCAGCGGCAAGGCCTCTACAGGTCGGTCAGCGGCAGCAGCTGGCGGCGGCTGTCAAAGCGCCGCGACTGGCCGTCCAGAGGATCGGTGAAGGCCAGGCTGCGCGCCAGCAGCTGCAGCGGGCGCGAGTAGTCGCCCTCGGGCATGTCATGCACTTCGGGATAGAAGCCGTCGCCCCACAGCGGCAGTCCCAGGGCGGCCATGTGCACGCGCAGCTGGTGGCGCTTGCCGCTTTCGGGCTCCAGCCGGTAGCGCGCCCAGCGGCCGTGCTGCTCCAGCACCTGCATGTGGGTGCGGGTGTTGGGTGTGCCGGCCACCTCGTGCATGCGAAAGAAATGGCCGCTTTCTTCCATGCGGCTTTCATGCGTGCGCGGGAAAACCACGTCCTCGCGCCAGGGGGCCACGGCCTCGTAGGTCTTGTGGATGGCGCGGTCGCGGAACAGCGCCTGGTAGATGCCGCGCGTGGCGCGCTGCACCGAAAACACCACCAGCCCCGCCGTGTCGCGGTCGATGCGGTGGATGGGCGACAGCTCGGGCAGGTCGAACTCGCGCTTGAGCCTCACCAGCAGCGTCTGCTGCAGGTACTTGCCGGCCGGCACCACGGGCAGGAAATGCGGCTTGTCGGCCACCAGCAGATGCGCGTCGCGGTGGAGGACCTCGGCCTCGAAGGGAATGGGCGGCTCGGCCTGCAGCTCGCGGTAGTAGTAGTAGCGCAGGCCCGGCGCAAAGGCCGTGCCTGCATCGGCGGCGCGGCCATGCTCGTCCACCACCTCGCGCAGCGCCAGGCGCCGCAGCCAGTCTTCGCGCGCCACGGCCGGCAGGCGCTCGGCCAGAAAATCGATCAGCAACCCGCCGCCCTGGCTGGGCAGCACCACGCAGCTGGGGCTGACGCCGTCGCGTATGGGAAGAACCTTGGGGTCGTGGGCGTTGTGCATGGATTCCTGCCCTCAGCGCTTGTGCAGCGCTGCCCACTCATCGGGCGTCACGATCAGGCCGGGAAAGCTGTCACGCAGCGCCAGAAGGTCGCCGTCGCCGGTGATGAGCGCCTGGGCCCGGCCCACATGCGCCAGCACCAGGAACACCTGGTCCTTGTCGTCCCGGCACAGCGGCAATGCAGGCCAGGGCTGCGGCAGTGTGACGACATCGGCCCAGGGCAGGAAATCCTCCAGCAAGGCCTGTTGCTCGGCCGTTGACAGCTTGAACTTCGGGTAGGCGAGCACGCGCAGCAATTCGCTGGCCGTTTCCCTGCAGACCAGGGGCTTCAACTGCTGGTGCTGCCAGGCCCGGCGTATCCACGCAAGACGGCCCGACGTGAACAGCAATGCCGAGAGCACGACGTTGGTGTCCAGGACGACACGCATCATTTGCGCGCCCAGGAGGTCGCCTCCTGCACATCCTCTTCGGTGATGCCCATCTGCTGCAGCTTGTCGCGGACGGCCTGTGCGCGCTGGACACGCTGCACGTGCACGGGCGTGAGCACGATGCGGCCGTTTTCCACGGCCACCTCGAAATACTCTGCGGCCTCCACCTCGGACACCACGGCCTTGGGCAGGGTGATCTGGTTCTTCGACGTCAATTTGGCAAGCATGGCCGGCTCCTGCAAATGAGAGAAAACACGGAAATCTTACTTCCTTACCTCATTCCTCTGCGTCTCACCGGGCTTCTTCACCTGGCGAGGCTGGCCCGCTCAGTCCACTCACGCCGTTCAACCCGCTGTCCGCCGTCACCAGCACGCCCGCCGAAACGATGTAGTCGGCCGCGCTTTCGATGTCGCCGCGCAGCGCCTCCTTGGCGGCTGGCGCATCGCCGCGACGCAGGGCCTCGACCAGGCGCGCGTGGTGGCCGACCGCCACCTGTTCGCTCACGCGGCGCGAGCCCGAGCGCATGTCGTGGTTGAGGATGGGGCCTATGCGCAGCCACAGCGCCTCGATCATCTGCAGCAGCATGGGCATGCCGGCCGCGCTGTAGACGGCGAAGTGGAAATCCTTGTTGAAGGCGATGAGCCGCGCGCCGTCCGGCACGGCGCTGGCCATCTCGGCCGCAAAGCGGTCCTGCAGGGCGGCGATGCGTTCCAGCTCGGCGGCCGGCAGTTGCCGGGCCGCCTGCTCCGTGGCCAGGCCTTCGAGGTTGACGCGGATGCGCGTGATCTCGCGGAAGGCGCTTTCCGTCATCAAGGGCACGCGCAGCGCGCGGTTGGGCGTGAGTTCCAGCGCCTGCTCGGCCACCAGCCGGTGCACGGCCTCGCGCACGGGCATGACGCTGACGCCCAGCGCGCTGGCCGTGGTGCGCAGCGAGATCTGCTCGCCCGGAATCATCTGGCCCGTGATCAGCAATTCCCTGAGCTGTGCATAGACATCGCTGCTGAGGGTCTGCCGTTTGAGTGGGGTGACTAGTTCGTTGATGGCCATGGCGGCGATGGTAGCGCGGCGCCGCCGCTGTCATGCCGCATAGGGTATTCACCATATTTGATCTGTGATCACAGATACAAAATCCAAAACCAACCCGAATCCCTTTCACCTTTGTTTGAGTTCCCAAGGAGTCCCCGCATGTGGAAAAACGATCTTCTGGCCGGCCAGCGCGTCCTGGTGACGGCGGGCGCCGCCGGAATCGGCCTGGAAATCAGCCGCGCCTTTGCCGAGGCCGGCGCGCGCGTCATGGTCTGTGACGTGGCCCAGGCCAGCCTGGATGCGCTGGCTGCCGCCCTGCCCGGCGCCAGCGGCCGTCTTGCCGATGTGTCGGATGCCTTGCAGGTGCAGGCCCTGTTCAAGGCCGTGGACAACGAGTTGGGCGGCCTGGACATCCTCGTCAACAACGCCGGGGTGGCCGGCCCCACGGGCGCGGTGGAGACGCTGGACCTGGCCGACTGGCAGCGCACGCTGGATGTGAACATCACCGGCGCCTTCCTGTGCACGCGGCTGGCCGTGCCCCGGCTCCGGCAATCGGCACGCGAGGGCCGGCAGGCAGCCATCGTCAACCTGTCTTCGGCGGCAGGCCACCTGGGCATGCCGGGCCGCTCGGCCTATTCGGCGTCCAAGTGGGCGGTGATCGGCTTCACCAAGTCGCTGGCGCTGGAGCTGGGCGCCGACGGCATCCGGGTGAACGCCATCCTGCCGGGCGCCGTGGACGGCCCGCGCATCCGCGATGTGATTGCCGCCAAGGCGCAGGCGCGCGGCCTGCCGCTGGAGGACGTCACGCGCAGCTACACGCACCAGGCCGCGCTGGGCCGCATGGCCACGGCGCGCGACATTGCCAACATGGCCGTGTTTGCCGCCAGCCCGCTGGCCGGCCATGTCACGGGCCAGGAGCTGGCCGTCGATGGGCTGACACAGGCGCTGAGCTGAGCGCCCTCTCCTCCTCCCCTCCTCTCGTCTTTTCACCGTTTGCAAGGACCTTCCATGGCCACCCGCACCAAAGCCATCATCACCTGCGCGCCCACGGGCGCCATCCACACGCCCAGCATGTCGCCCCACCTGCCCGTGACGGCCGAGCAGATTGCCCGCGCCGCCATCGATGCCGCCGAGGCCGGCGCCGCCATCGTGCACCTGCATGCCCGTGATCCCCGCGACGGGCGCCCTTCGCAGGACCCGGATCTGTTCCGCCCCTTTCTCAAGGCGATCCGTGCCGAGAGCGATGCCATCGTCAACATCACCACGGGCGGCAGCCCGCACATGACGGTGCCAGAGCGCATGCGGCCCGTCACCGAGTTCCAGCCCGAGCTGGCCTCGCTGAACATGGGATCGATGAACTTCGGCCTGTTCCCCATGCTGGAGCGCTTCCCGAACCTGGAACACGCCTGGGAGCGCGAGCATCTGGAAAACAGCCGCAACCTGGTCTTCAAGAACACCTTTGCCGATATCGAAGGCATCCTGCGGCTGGGCCAGGCCCAGGGCACGCGCTTCGAGTTCGAGTGCTACGACATCAGCCACCTGCACAACCTGGCGCATTTCGTGGACCGCGGGCTGGTGCAGGGGCCCGTGTTCGTGCAGTCGGTGTTCGGCATCCTGGGCGGCATCGGCGGCCACCCGGAGGACCTGATGCACATGCGGCGCACGGCCGACCGCCTGCTGGGCAGCAACTACCAGTGGTCCATCCTGGGCGCCGGGCGCAACCAGCTGCCGCTGGCCACCATGGGCGCGGCCATGGGCTCGCATGTGCGCGTGGGGCTGGAAGACTCTCTGTGGATAGGCCCGGGGCAGCTGGCCACCTCCAGCGCCGAGCAGGTGCGCCGCATCCGCACCGTGCTCGAGGCCCTGAATGTCGACGTCGCCACGCCTGACGAGGCGCGCAGCATGCTGGGCCTCAAGGGTGCGGCCAACGTCGCCTTCTGAGCCCCCCTTTCCCACCATCCAGCACATAGCACCAGAGCCTGCAGCAGCAGGCCGGGCCGGCCCCTGGAAGTTCCGCCCCACGCCCCCCAAGCCTTGAAGGAGACAAGCACCATGTCCAGCCATTCCGTCCATGCGCCGCCGCCAGTTCCTGGCAATGCGGCCAGCAGTGCCAGCGCGGCGCTCAACGCCCGCATCTTCCGCAGGCTGATGCCGCTGCTGGTGCTGTCCTATGTGATCAGCTTCATTGACCGCACCAACATTGCGCTGGCCAAGTCGCACATCGAGGTGGACCTGGGCATCTCGGCGGCCGCCTACGGCCTGGGCGCGGGGCTGTTCTTCCTGAGCTACGCCCTGCTGGAAGTGCCCAGCAACCTCATCATGCACAGGGTGGGCGCGCGCTTTTGGATCACACGGATCATGGTGACCTGGGGCCTGCTGTCGGCCGGCATGGCCTTCATCACCGGAGAGACCTCGTTCTACGTGATGCGCGTGCTGCTGGGCGCGGCCGAGGCGGGGCTGTTCCCCGGCGTGATGCTCTACCTGACCTACTGGTTCGGCCGCGAGGAACGGGCCCGCGCCATCGGCTACTTCCTGCTGGGCGTGTGCATTGCCAACATCCTCAGCGGCCCCGTGGGCGGCGCGCTGCTGCAGATGGACGGCTTCCTGGGCTGGCACGGCTGGCAATGGATGTTCGTGATCGAGGGCCTGCCCGCCGTGGCCCTGGCCTGGGTGGTCTGGAAGAAGCTGCCAGACGGCCCGGCCAGCGCGCCCTGGCTGACGGCCGCCGAATCGCGCGAGGTACTGCATCGCCTGCAGGCCGAGCAGGACCAGCAGGCCAGCGCCGGCCAGGTGGGCCACTCGCTCAGGGACTGCCTTCGCGACCGCCAGATCTGGCTGGCCATCCTCGTCTACTTCTGCCACCAGATCAGCATCTACACGGTGATCTTCTTCCTGCCGGGCATCATCGGCACCTACGGCCAGCTCTCGCCGCTGCAGATCGGCACGCTCAACTCCGTGCCCTGGATCGCAGCGGCCATCGGTGCGGCCTGGCTGCCGCGCTTTGCCACCCACCCGCAGCGCTGCCGGCGCATGCTGCTGGCGGGCCTGGCCACCATGGCCGCCGGCCTGCTGGTGGCCGCGCTGGCGGGCAAGGCCTCTCCAGCCCTGGGACTGCTGGGTTTCAGCCTGACGGCGCTGATGTTCTTCGTGGTGCAGTCCGTGGTCTTCCTGTTTCCCGCCTCGAGGCTGGCGGGCGCGGGGCTGGCGGGCGGCATAGCCCTGGTCAATACCTGCGGCCTGGTGGGGGGCTTCATCGGCCCCACGGTGATGGGGATGATCGAACAGGCCACAGGCAGCACGCGCAACGGCCTGTTCATCATGGCGGGCCTGCTGGTGGTGGCCGCCCTGGCATCCACCCGGCTGCGCCAGGGCCAGGAGACGCCGTGATGACGGCCCCTTCCCCGCCGCAGGCCGCGCTGTAGGTCAATCTCCTGTATGCGGGCCTGCCGGCTGCCCGCCAGCGCGTCCCGGGCCTTGGCAAGCGTTTTCATGGCGATAGGATGGACCGAACCCCATTTAGCGGCCCCCTGCGCCATGACAGACACAGCGACCGACACAGCGAACCACAGCCCCGCCGCCACACCAGCACCCCACCGCCCAGCCCGCCGCCGCTGGCTGCGCGCCCTTTTGTGGACGGTTTCGGCCCTGGTGCTGCTGCTCGCCGCGGTTGTGGTCCTGATTGCCACCTTCGACTGGAACCGGGCCAAGCCCTGGGTCAACGAGCGCGTCAGCGAAAGTACCGGCCGCCACTTCGCCATTGAAGGCGACCTGCGCCTGCGCTGGACCTGGCCCCAGCCCCTGGACCAGGGCTGGCGCCATTGGGTCCCGGGCGTGACCATCGAGGCCGAGCAACTGGCCCTGGGCCAGCCCGAAGGCTGGCAGGTCGAGCAGGAACCGGCCAAGGGCAGCGACGAACTGCCAGCCCTGCCCGCGCCGCCCGACCAGTTGAACAAGGGCCGCCTGCCCGAGGAGAAAGCCAAGGAACAGCCCAAGGGAAAGGCGAAGGACAAGGACGAAGGCAAGGACAAGGACTCGCAGGCCAGCCCTTCCGCGCCCAAGATCGACAGCGACAGCATCGTCCTGGCCGACGAGAAAATGGCCCCACCCCCGCGCGACGCCGGCACCATGGCCACGGCCGCGCGCGCCACGGCCAGCCTGCGGCTGTGGCCGCTGCTGGGCCGGCATGTGCTGCTGGACCATCTGCAACTGGAAGGCCCTGACCTGGTCTTTGCCCGGCGCAAGGATGGCAGCAACAACTGGACCTTCAAGCGCCCCGAGTCCACAGGGCCGCGCTGGCGTTTTCAGGTAGCGCAATTGAGCCTGCGCGGCGGCCTGGTGGGCTGGAGCGATGGCGTGCGCCAGATGGCGGTGCGCGCACGCCTGGACAGCCTTGTGCAGCCGCCCAGTCCAGACTTTCCGTATGGCATGCGCGTCGGCCTGACCGGCCGCATCGCCAAGGCCACGGTCGAGGCACAGGGCCTCATCGGCCCCGTGCTGGACCTGCAAAGCGAACAGGCACGCTTTCCCGTGAAGCTGTGGGCCCATGCGGGCAGCCTGCGCGCCCGGGCCGAGGGCATTCTCGACAATCCCAGGGCGCTCAAGGGCATGGACCTGCAGGTGCGCCTGCGCGGCTCCAGCATGGCCGACCTGTTCCCGCTGACGGGTCTGCTGCTGCCGCGCACACCGCCTTTCGACACCAATGGCCATCTGGTCGGCAGCCTGGAGCCGGGGCGCGCCGTCTGGGACTACGAGGAATTCGATGGCCGCGTGGGCCAGAGCGATCTGCGCGGCACGCTGCACTACGCATCGGGCAAGCCGCGCCCCAAGCTCAGCGGCGATCTGGCCTCGCGCAAGCTGCGCCTGGCCGACCTGGGGCCGGTGGTGGGAGCACCGTCCACCAAGCAGGGACAGAAGACCCGGCAGGCGGCCAGCGGCAAGGCCCTGCCCACGCAGCGCTTTGACACCAGCAAGTGGAATGCCATGGACATGGATGTGCGCTTCAAGAGCGACCGCATCGAGCGCCCCCAGGCCCTGCCCATCGAGGACTTCAGCGTGCATGCCGTCATGGACAACGGCGTGCTGCGCCTGTCCCCGCTGCGCTTCGGCATGGCCAAGGGCCGGCTGGACATCGAGGCCGTGGTGGACAGCGGCGCCAAGCCGCCCAAGGCCAGCCTCCAGGGCAAGGTCCAGGGGCTGCAGCTGTCGGCCCTGTTCCCCGAGATCGAACTGATGAAGAAAAGCCTGGGCAGCATGGACGGCGCGCTGGGGCTGGAGGGCCGGGGCCAGTCCATTGCCGAATGGCTGGGCACCAGCTCGGGCGACATCCGCCTGTATGTGCGCGATGGCCGCTTCAGCAAGCAGCTCCTGGACCTGGCCGCGCTGAACCTGGGCAGCGTCATCGTCACCAAGCTGTTCGGCGCCGACAAGGAAGTGCAGCTCAACTGCGCCGTTGCCGACCTGACCGTGAAGCAGGGCATTGCGCGCACCCGCAACGTCAAGCTGGCCACGCCCGAGGCCATCATCGAGGCCACCGGACAGATCAGCCTGGCGCAGGAGACCATGGACCTGCGCATCGTGCCCGAGTCGCTGAAGTGGAAGTTCTTCTCGCTGCGCACGCCGCTGTACGTGCGCGGCAGTTTCGCCCAGCCCAAGGTGGGCGTGGAGCCCGGCCCGCTGCTGCTGCGCGCGGGCGCGGCCGTAGCCGCCGCCGTGGTGGCGCCAGCGGCCCTGGCGCTGGTGCCGCTCACGGTGCCGGCCGCCGAGGAAGATGCGCAATGCCAGCGCCTGCTGGCAGAAAGCAGCAAGAAGTAAACGCGTGGCCAGGATGCGCGGCAAGCGCCGCGCTGCATTGGCGCAAAAAGGCTAGCAAACCCGGTGGCAATGTGACGAAATAGCGCCGCAGCACACAGGCATCGAGACGCGGCGCCGGCAGGTCAAGGGCCTCGCCAATGCACTCGCAGACGATGCGCAGGCAGCGGGCGCCCTGGCGGCAGCGCCAGCGCGCCGGCCCCGACGGCCCGTGTGCAGGAACGCCCTGCCAGAGCACCCCTTCGCTGTAGCGATCCATGCATTGCGTATTTCCCCTTAGCCCCTGTGACGGCGCAAGCCGTTGATTTCGCTTAACCTTGACGTTCGCTTTTCTCCTGTGCCAAGTCCTTTCCCCATGTCCTCCAAAGTCCAGTTCCGCCTGCGCGTATACAACGACAGCACCATTGCCATCGGTCCCGGCAAGGTGCAGTTGCTCGAAGCCATTGCCGAGGCGGGCTCCATCTCGGCTGCAGCGCGATCGCTGGGCATGTCCTACCGGCGCGCCTGGGTGCTGGTCGACGAGATGAACCGCGCGCTGCAGACGCCGGCCGTCAACACCAGCGCCGGCGGCGCCCATGGCGGCGGCGCCTCGCTCACCTCCACGGGCGAAGCCATCGTCAGGCATTACCGCTCCATAGAGACCACGGCGCGCATGGCGGCGGCGGCCGATATCGCCGCGCTGACGCGCCTGCTCAATCCCCAGGGAACGAGCGCATGAGCGCGGCCGGCTCCACGGCGCAGGCCATCGCCTGCCGCCCCATCGGCCATGTGCGCAGCCGCTTCACCGACCCGGTGGGCATGCCCATACAGACGGCGGGCGCGGCCGACGAGGCCGGCAGCGTGGAGCTGCTGCCCGAGTTCGAGGCCGGGCTGCGCGACATCGAAGGCTTTGACTACCTGATCCTCATCACCCACCTGCACCAGGCCGTGGAAAAGCTGGAAGTCGTGCCCTTCATGGACGACAGCAGCCACGGCGTGTTCGCCACGCGCGCCCCGGCGCGGCCCAACCGGCTGGGCCTGTCCATCGTGCGCCTGGTGCGGCGCGAAGGACTGCTGCTGCATTTCCTGGGCAACGACATGCTGGACGGCACGCCCGTGCTCGACATCAAGCCCTACGTGCCCAGGCTGGATGTGCGCCAGACCGAGCGCATAGGCTGGTTCGGCAAGCGCATAGACCAGATGCCGGACATCCGCGCGGACGCCCGCATGGCCTGAGCCTGCTTCGGCAGCAACGGCAACAGCCCTCAGTGGAAATTGCGGCTTGCCACGCCGGCGCCGCCCAGGCGGCCCAGCCAGCGGCTCATGTCGCGGGCGCGGTGCACGATGAGATGGCGCACGGCGGGCACCTCCTGGCTGGCCTGCTCTGCAGGCGCTGGCTCGCCGCAGTCCTTGCCGCCGCCCCAATCCGAGCTGCTTTGCCAGATGCCCTCCACCGCCAGCAGCCGCGCGCCCAGCAAGGGCTCGCCCCAGCGCGTGACGGTATCGGGCCAGACCACCAGGTTGACCGTGCCCGTCTCGTCCTCCAGCGTGATGAAGAGGGTGCCCTTGGCCGTGGGCGGGCGCTGGCGCACGGTGACGATGCCGCAGGCCCGCACGCGCATGCCCGCCAGCGTGTCGCGCAGCTCCAGCGCCGTGCGCAGCCCGTGGCGGCGCAGGCGGTCACGCAGCAGGGCCAGCGGATGGCGGCGCAGGCTCAGGCCCGTGGCCGCGTAGTCGAACAGGATTTCCTCGCCCTCGGGCGCGGCGGCCAGTTGCACGGGCGCCTCGTGCACGGGCACGCCCGCGAACAACGGCGGCTGCACCTGCAGGGCCGCCGCATCCCACATCTGCTGGCGGCGGTGGCCTGACAGGCCCTGCAGCGCATCGGCCGCCGCCAGGGCCTGCAGCTCGGCGCGCTGCAGCCGGGCGCGCAGGGCCAGGTCCTCGGTGCTCCTGAACGGCGCCTGCGCGCGGACCTGCGCCACGCGCTCGCCCGAAGTCTTTGGCAACTGCGCCACCATGCACAGACCCAGGCGCACGGCCGGCTGCGGCAGCTCGACGCCGGCAATGCGCTCGTGCGGCGCCTCCAGCGTGCAGTCCCAGTCGCTGTGGCGCACATCGACGGGCAGCACGCGCACGCCGTGGCGGCGCGCGTCCTGGATCAGCTGCGAGGGGGTGTAGAAACCCATGGGCTGGGCATTGAGCAAGGCCATGAGGAAACAGGCCGGCTCATGGCGCTTGAGCCAGGCGCTGGCATAGGCCAGCATGGCGAAGCTGTAGGCATGGCTTTCTGGGAAGCCGTATTCGCCGAAGCCCAGCATCTGGCGGAAGATGGCCTGGGCAAATTCGGCGCTGTAGCCGTTGGCCAGCATGCCGTCTATCAATGGGCGCTCAAAGCGGTGCACGCCGCCCTTGCGCCGCCAGGCGGCCATGGAGCGGCGCAGCTCGTCGGCATCTCCCGCCGAGAAATCTGCCGCAATCATGGCGATCTGCATCACCTGCTCCTGGAAGATGGGCACGCCCAGCGTGCGCTTGAGCGCCTTCTCGAGCGCGGGCTTTTCCAGGACCAGCTCGCCGCCCTGCCGCCGACGCTCGCGCGCCTGCAGATAGGGATGGACCATGCCGCCCTGTATGGGGCCGGGCCGCACGATGGCGACCTCGACCACCAGGTCGTAGAACACGCGCGGCCGCAGCCGGGGCAGCATGCTCATCTGCGCGCGGCTCTCGATCTGGAAGGTGCCCACGGTGTCGGCGCGGCAGATCATGTCGTAGGTGGCGGCGTCCTCCTTGGGGATGTCGGCCAGCTCCCAGCGCGGCCCGCGCAGCGCGGCGCGTGCCTTCAGGCTGCCGCGCAGCACGGTGAGCATGCCCAGGGCCAGCACATCGACCTTGAGCAGATTCATGGTGTCCAGATCGTCCTTGTCCCACTGGATGACCGAGCGGCCCTCCATGGCGGCCGGCTCCACGGGCACCAGCCGCGTCAGCGGCCCGTCGGTCAGCACAAAGCCGCCCACGTGCTGGCTCAGGTGGCGCGGGCTGTCGCGCAGCTGCAAGGCCAGCTCCAGCCACAGCCGCGCACGCTGGGGCGACAGTTGCGGGCAGTCGTCGCCCAGCCGCTCGCGCAGCCGGGCCAGGCGCAGCAGCTTGGAGCGCACCCAGCCCAGGGCGGGGTCATCGGGTTCGGGCTCCGGCTCGGCCGCCTGGTCCTCGGCATCGCTGAACCAGTGGTGCTGCCGGGCCATGGCGTCGATCAGCGCCGCATCCACACCCAGGGCCTTGCCCGCGTCGCGCAGTGCGCCACGCGTGCGCCAGCAGCTGACCACGGCCGTCAGCGCCGCACGGTCACGGCCGTATTTTTCGTAGATGTACTGGATGACGGTCTCGCGCCGCGCGTGCTCGAAGTCCACGTCGATATCTGGGGGCTCGCTGCGCTCGCGGCTGATGAAGCGCGCGATCAACAGCGTCTGCAGGGTGGGATCGACGGCCGTGATGCCCAGGCAGAAGCAGACCACCGAGTTCGCGGCCGAACCCCGGCCCTGGCACAGGATGTCCTGACTGCGAGCGAATCGCACGATGTCGTGCACGGTGAGGAAGTACATCTCGTAGCCGCACATGGAGATCAGCTTCAACTCGTTGTGCAATTGCTTGCGCACCTTCTTGGGAATGCCTTCGGGATAGCGCCCCGCCGCTCCCTGCCAGGTATGCCAGGCCAGGGTCTGGCGTGCATCCATGCCGGGCAGCACGCTTTCCTGCGGATAGTGGTAGCTGATCTCACTGAGCTTGAAATCGCAGCGCGCGGCAATCTGCAAGGTTGCATCCAGCATGGCACGTGGATAGATGCCGCCCAGCCGCAAGCGCGAGCGCAGATGCCGCTCGGCATTGGGGTGCAGCTCGAAGCCGCACTCGGCCACCGTGCAGCCCAGGCGCAGCGCCGTCACCAGGTCCTGCAACGGCTTGCGCGAGCGCGCATGCATGTGCACATCACCGCAGGCCACGCAGGACAGGCCCAGCAACCCTGCCACGTCCTGCAGGCTTTGCAGCCACAGGCTGTCGTCTGGAGCCAGCAGCAGCTCCACGCCCAGCCAGCAGCCCGGCCCCAGCTGCGCCACGGCGGCCTGCACGGCCTCGGCCATGGCGGGCACATCGCCGGGCAACAGCTGCGCACGCTGCGGCACAACGATGCATTCGCAGCCTTCACGCAGCAGATGCCAGGGGCTGTCGGCATCGACCAGGTACCGGCCCTTTTCGGCACGGGCGCGCGCCGCGCTGATGAATTCGCAGAGGTTGCCCCAGCCGTTCAGATCGCGCGCCAGCGCCACCACGCGCAGCGAGCCCCAGGCGAATTCGCTGCCATGGATCAGCGCCATCTCGCAGTCGCGCGCGGCCTCGAAGGCGCGCACGGCGCCGGCCACCGAGCATTCGTCGGTCAGGGCCAGCGCCTGGTAGCCCAGGGCCTTGGCGCGCTGCACCAGTTGGGCGGGCGAAGAGGCGCCGCGCAGAAAGCTGAAGTTCGACAGGCAGTGCAGCTCCGCATAGCCGGGCAGGCCCGGGCCCGATGCCATACCGGACACCGGCCCGGTGGCCTGGGGCGGGGGCTGCAGCCGCTGCAGCTGCGGGGGCGGCGGCTCCAGCAGGATGTCCTGTTCAGCCATAGATGCCTTGCGCAAACCAGGCGGCGGGCGACAACAGGGCCGGCATGCCTGGCAGCCGCTCCGATGCAGGCGTGCGCTCGCGGTAGATCCAGACATGGCCGACAGCCGCGTTGCTGGCCACGAAATAGTCACGCACGGCCAGCGCCGCATCGGCCTGCGGCTCTCCCCACCAGCCGGCCTCCAGCCGATAGGGGCCGGCCAGCAATTGCAGCGGCCCCTGCCAGCAAGGGCGGCTGCCCTGCAGGAGCAGCGGCTGGGGCGGATCGAGCAGCCAGGGCGGCAGCAGGCCCTGCCAGGGGTTGGCCGCCTTGCGCGCGTGCGCGGGCCGCCGCGTTGCCTGCGGGGTCTGCAAGGCCTCGCAGGCCGGGGTCCAGCGCTGCATGGCCTCGGGCCGGTGGTCCGATTGCAGCTGCGCCACCCGCACGCCCTGCGCACCACGGCGGGCAGAGACGCGCTCCACCCATTCATGCCAGGCCATGCCGCTGGCCGCGCCTGCCCCATCTGCCGCGCCTGCCGCCTCGCCCAGTGGCGCCGGGCCGGGCGCGGCCGGTGGCAGGCAACTGCCGGCATCGGCCGCGAAAGGCGCGGTGTCCAGCGCCACCAGCTCCAGCATGTCCGCAGGCGCGCGCCAGGGCGTGCGGGCCAGGCGTTCGCGCAGCAGGCGCTCCATGTGCTCCAGCGCCTGGGCGGGGCGGGCCGTGCGGATGTCCAGCGCTTCCCAGGCCGGCAGCTGCGTGCCGTCCACGCGACGCAGATCGTGGTGCCAGCGCAGTTGCAGGCCCAGCACGCCCTGATGGCGGGCCTGCAGCCAGGCCTGCAGCGCAAGCAGCAGGGGCCGGGCGGCCTGCAGCAGGGCCTGGGCGTCGCTGGCCGGATATCCCAGGTCGGCGCGCAATGCAAAGTGCTCGGGCAGCTCCAGCCAGTCCAGCGCATGGGGGCTGCTGCCATAGGCCTGGTCCAGCGCCAGCAGCGCCGGCAGCCCGATGCGCCGCGCCAGGCCCGCGCGCGGCAGGGCGCGCAGCTCGCCCCAGCGGCGGCAGCCCATGCGCTCCAGGGCCGGCGCATGCGGCTCCAGTGCGGGCAGTGTCCAGATGGGCAGTGCGTCGGCAGGCGGCCAGGGCTGGCGCGAATCCGTGCCCTGCATGCGCCAGCGCAGACGCGCCAGCGCCTGCCATGCCGTGGCGCCCCGGGCCCAGAACGGCATCCGGGGGCCGCCCGCCTGACCGCCCTCGGGCTGCTGTTCGCGCAGCGCGCGCAGCAGGCCCAGCAGCATGGCCTGGCGACCGCCCCACAGGCGCTCCACGCTGCCCACCTCCATCAACGCCACGGCCTGCCCTGCCCCGTACCAGAGGGCCACGCGCGGCGTCCAGCGCAGGGCCCACCAGGCCTGCTGCGCGCAGGCACTGCGTTCGCCATCACTGTCGCCGTTGCCCTGGCCATCGCCCTGCGCGACATGCAGCGGCCAGGCAATCCAGTGCAGTGCTTGATTCGGCTGTGCCATGGCATCTCACCCCAGGGTATGCGCTGCCGCCTGCAGGGCGGGCGCCTCGGCGGGCAGCAGTTGCCCGTGTCCATGAAGCCAGCGCTGCGCCTCGTCCGCCTGCCGGGTGCGCCGCTGGGCCTGGGCCTGCAGCACGTCCTGCCAGGCCCAGTGGTGCAGGGGCAGCTTCAAGGGATGCTCCAGCGCAGGCCCCCGGCGCTTGAGCAACTGCACGCGCAGGCAGGCTGGCGTGCCGCCTTCGCCCGGCTCCCCCAACTCTGTCTCCACGCGCAGCCGCAGCGGCGCGGGCGAGGCCACCGTCTGCAGGGCGGCCGAGGCCTCGCGCCACAGCCACAGAATGCGCCCCTGCGCAGCGGCCGCCCATTGCAGCCGGCGCAGCGTGGCCATGGGCAGACCGGCTGGCAGCCAGGCCAGCACGGCCAGCACGTCGCGGCAGCGCAGTGCCTGCTCACAGACCCAGGCCAGCCCTGCCCCATCGCCTGCCGGGTGGGCGCCGGGGTGGGCGCCCGGGTGGGTGTCGGCCTCCACGCAGCACAGCCGGTGCGCCGCCACGCCTGCCGCTTCCAGCCCCGGTGCAAAAGGCCTGCAAGGCGGCGCCACCAGCACCACCTGGCCCGCGCTGCGCTGCATCAGGGCCGCCAGGCCCGGCAGCAGCAGCGGCCACTCGGCATGGCCATGCGCGGGTTGCAGCAGCTCGACCATGGCACCCAGCGGCCAGCCCCCGCCCGGCAATTGCGCATCCAGCAGCGCATGGCCCGAAGGCTGAACGCGCTGCTGCAGCGCCTGCTGCCAGCCATCGCCACGCCACACGCCCTGCAACTGAGGCAGCACACGCGCCGCGCCCGCCATGAGGGCGGGCTGCGCAGTTTGGGAGGCGTGGGGGGTGGTCATGGGGAAAATCTCAAATACTGTATGAATATACAGCACTCTTGATTTCCAAGAGATCCACGGATGTAAAAAAGCCGGGCAAGCCCGGCTGTCTCAGTGCGCTGGCGCTCTCGCTGCGCCGCCCGCTGGGGGTGTGGCGTCGATCTGCATGCAGGCTTCGCACCATTGCGCGACCGCTGTGTCCACGGCGTGGGTGCGGGCGTTAATGGCGGGCCAGCGGCGCAGGCAGGCGTTGACGATGGCCTGAAGTTGCCACAGTGCCTCGCGGCTGAGCAGGGCCAGTTCGCTCATGCCCTGCACATCGTCCTTGAGGTAGGCCAGCAGGTCGGTTTGCTGACTGGGATGCAGGCCGGCCTCGGCCAGCTGCTTTTGCAGGCCGCCGATGCTGGAGTCGATGTAGACGGCCGCCTGGTGGTCGGGCATGGCCTGCCAGCGCTCGGGGAAGGCCTGGCTGAACGTGTCCCACATCTGGAAGGCGGCCGACAGGGCGGCCACGCTGTGCGTGACCTCGGCCTGCAGCGGCGGCAGCGGCGTGCCCGGCGAGATCTCGTCGTACAGCAGCGGCAGCAGGATGCCGACCAGATCGGCCGGATAGCGGCGGTGGTTCATGCGCAGCATCAGCGACAGGCGCTGGCCGGGCAGGTCCTGGAATTTGTCGAAGAAGGCCGAGACCACCTCGGCCAGCAACAGGATACGGCCCATTTTGGAGATGGCTTCGCCATGCACGCCGCGCGGATAGCCCGTGCCGTCCATGCGCTCGTGGTGCTCGAGCACGGCCATTTCCACGTCCTGCGAATACGCGCCCGCGCCCCGCATGATGAGCATGCCGGTGACCGAGTGCGCCACCAGGTGCTTGCGCTCGGCGCCCGTGAGCCGGTAGTTGGGGTCGGTCCAGGCCGGGTCCATGTAGAGCATGCCCACGTCGTGCAGCAGGGCCGCCGTGGCCAGCGGGCCACATTCACGCTCGCTCCATTCGCTTTGCAGCGCCAGGTAGACGGCCACCAGCATCATCTGCAGGCTGTGGGCGAACAGCTCGGGCCGCTGCTCGCGCATGACCGTGAGCTTGAAGGCGATCTGCGGCGGCAGCACCATCAGGCGCAGCGGCGCCAGCAGCCGGTCCGTGCCGCCCAGCGACTGCACCAGGCGGCGCATCAGGTCCACGGTTTCGCACTGCACCATGGCCTGGGCCTCGATGGCCAGCACGTCCACGCGGTTGTCCACGCCCAGGTGCTTGTCGATGGGGTCGCGCAGCTTGTGCTTGACCAGGCGCTCGTACATGTTGCCGTCGATGCGCGCACCCTTGTCCACGAGCTTGACGCCCTTGTCGTTGAAGATGGGCTCGCCGGTGACCACGTTGCAATGCTCGGCCATGTCGGTGACGGCGCGCAGGAAATGCACGCCCTCGTCCTTCCATCCCTGCGCTGTCGGTGGATTGCGCACGGCCGCGACATCCGTCATAGAGGCTCCCATTGGCTCGAAATCTGAAATATAAGCAAAAGAGCCCGCGCAAGGCGGGCTCTCGTTGCGCAGGCCAGCCAAGGCAGGCCGTGCACGGCAACATCAGCGAATCAGCGTCACGCCGGTCTTGGACTGGATGTCCTCGAAGCTCACTTCGGGGGCCAGTTCCACGAGCTTCAGGCCCTGCGGCGTCACGTCCATCACTCCCAGGTCGGTGATGATACGGTCCACCACGCCCACGCCGGTCAAAGGCAGGGTGCAGGCGGGAAGAATTTTGAGGTCGGTCGTGCCGTCCTTCTTCTTTGCCACATGTTCCATGAGCACGATGACGCGCTTGACGCCCGCCACCAGGTCCATGGCGCCGCCCATGCCCTTGACCATCTTGCCGGGAATCATCCAGTTGGCCAGATCGCCCTTCTCGGACACCTGCATGGCGCCCAGGATGGACAGGTTGATCTTGCCGCCACGGATCATGGCGAACGACTGGTCGCTGCCGAAGATGGACGAGCCGGCAATCGTCGTCACGGTCTGCTTGCCGGCGTTGATCAGGTCGGCGTCCACGGCATCCTCGGTCGGGAAGGGGCCGATGCCCAGCATGCCGTTCTCGGACTGCAGCCACACTTCCTTGTCACCCGTGTGGTTGGCCACCAGGGTGGGAATGCCGATGCCCAGGTTGACGTAGAAGCCGTCTTCGAGTTCTTGGGCCGCGCGGGCGGCCATCTGGTCTTGGGTCCACGGCATGGTCAGGCTCCTTGTTTTTCTGTGATGGTGCGCTTTTCGATGCGCTTTTCGGGATTCGGGTTGTGCACGATGCGGTGCACGTAGATGCCGGGCAGATGGATGTCGTCCGGTGCGATCTCGCCGACCTCGACCACCTCTTCCACTTCCACGATGCAGACCTTGCCGGCCGTGGCGGCGGCAGGGTTGAAGTTGCGCGCCGTCAGGCGGAACTGCAGGTTGCCGCTCTTGTCGGCCCGGTGGGCCTTGACCAGGGAGACATCGGGCACGAGCGAGCGCTCCATCACATAGGTCTTGCCGTCGAATTCGCGCAGCTCCTTGCCCTCGGCCACCATGGTGCCCACGCCGGTCTTGGTGAAGAAGGCGGGAATGCCGGCGCCACCGGCACGCAGCTTCTCGGCCAGCGTGCCCTGGGGCGTGAATTCCAGCTCCAGCTCGCCGGCCAGGTACTGGCGCTCGAACTCCTTGTTCTCGCCCACATACGACGAGATCATCTTCTTGATCTGGCGCGTCTCCAGCAGCTTGCCGAGGCCAAAGCCGTCCACGCCCGCATTGTTGGAAATCACCGTCAGGCCCTTGGCGCCGCTGTCACGCAGCGCGTCGATCAGGGCCTCGGGAATGCCGCACAGGCCGAAGCCGCCCACAGCCAGCAATTGCCCGTCGGCCACGACGCCCTGGAGCGCCTGCTCCGCGGAGGGGTAGAGCTTTTTCACACATGTCTCCTTCAGATTGGATGCGCTACGATACTACGTACTTACATAGGTAGTTTTTCGTAAAGATTTGCCCATGGATATAGATTACCGGCTGGCGTTCGAAGCCGCCCCCGTCGGCCTCGTGATCTCGCGCAATCGCACCATGATCGACTGCAACCGCCAGGTCTGCGAGATGTTCGAGGCCTCGCGCGAGGTGCTGATCGGCCAGACCTTCCAGATCCTCTACCCCAGCGCCGACGAGTACGAGCGGCTGGGCGCGCGCATCGCGCCCATTCTCAACGCCCGGGGTTTCTACTCGGACAACCGCATCATGAAGCGCGCCAACGGCGAAACGTTCTGGTGCCATGTCACGGGCCGCACGCTGGACCGCAGCGACCCGCACGCATCGGGCATCTGGAGCTTCGAGGACCTCAGCGCCCACCGTCCCGTCAAGGCCGAGCTCACGGGGCGCGAGCGCGAGGTGGCCGCCCGCCTGCTGGAGGGGCTTACCTCCAAGGAAATCGGCCGCGCCCTGGCCATCAGCCACCGCACGGTGGAGATCTACCGCGCACGGCTGATGCGCAAGTACGGCGCCTCCACGGCCGCCGACCTGGTCCACAAGCTGGTCTCTGGCTGACAGGGCGACGGCCTACACGGGCCGTATCCGCCCGCGCAACACAATGCCTTGGCAAAAAGCATGCCCGGCACGGCGCATGCGGGTGGCGGTGAAATTTTTTGGCTATGGCGCAGTTGAGATTTGCCAATCGCCAAAGCCTTGCCGCATCCATAGAACGAAACAACAATAAAAGCAATTCGATAGCACGCAGCTATTGATTTTCCAAGCGCCGCGCTGCCTGAGTGCAAGCCGGCGCCGCTACCACCCCTCGATCAAGGAGAGACCATGACCCACAAGCTCACCACCGCCGCAGGCGCCCCGGTTGCCAACAACCAGGATTCGCTCACGGCCGGCCCGCGTGGCCCGATGCTGTTGCAGGACCTGTGGCATCTGGAAAAAATGGCCCACTTCAACCGCGAAGTGATTCCCGAGCGCCGCATGCACGCCAAGGGCTCGGGCGCCTTCGGCACCTTCACCGTGACGGGTGACATCACGCGCTACACCCGCGCCAAGGTGTTCTCCGACATCGGCAAGCAGACCGAAGTGTTCGCGCGCTTTTCCACCGTGGCCGGCGAACGCGGCGCGGCAGACGCAGAGCGCGATATCCGCGGCTTCGCCGTCAAGCTCTATACCGAGGAAGGCAACTGGGACCTGGTGGGCAACAACACGCCGGTGTTCTTCTTCCGCGACCCGCTCAAGTTCCCCGACCTGAACAAGGCCGTCAAGCGCGACCCCTACACCAACCTGCGCTCGCCCGAGAACAACTGGGACTTCTGGACCGGCCTGCCCGAGGCGCTGCACCAGATCACCATCGTCATGAGCGACCGGGGCATTCCGCGCGGCTACCGCCACATGCACGGCTTCGGCTCGCACACCTACAGCTTCATCAACGCCAGCAACGAACGCCACTGGGTCAAGTTCCACTGGGTCTGCCAGCAGGGCATCGAGAACTTCACCGATTCCGAGGCGGCCTCCGTCGTCGCCTCCGACCGTGAAAGCAGCCAGCGCGACCTGCTCGAAGCCATCGAGCGCGGCGAGTTCCCGCGCTGGAAGCTGTGCGTGCAGATCATGCCCGAGCATGAAGCCGAGACCTACCGCTTCCACCCCTTCGACCTGACCAAGGTCTGGAGCAAGCAGGACTACCCGCTGATCGAAGTGGGCGTGATGGAGCTCAACCGCAACCCGCGCAACTACCACGCCGATGTGGAGCAGGCCTCGTTCACGCCGGCCAACCTGGTGCCGGGCATCGGCCCCTCGCCCGACCGCATGCTGCAGTCGCGCCTGTTCTCGTATGGCGATGCCGCACGCTACCGCCTGGGTGTGAACCACCACCAGATCCCCGTGAACGCGCCGCGCTGCCCCTACCACGCCTACCACCGTGACGGCGCCATGCGCGTGGACGGCAACTACGGCGGCACCATCGCCTACGAGCCCAACACCAAGGGCGAGTGGCAGGAGCAGCCCGCCTTCGCCGAGCCGCCGCTGGCCCTGCACGGCGCGGCCGACCGCTGGAACTACCGCGAGGACGATGCCGACTACTTCACCCAGCCCGGCGACCTGTTCCGCCTGCTCACGCCCGATGCGCAGCAGCGCCTGTTCGAGAACACGGCGCGCAACATCGCCGGCGTGTCCGAGCACATCGTGCAAAAGCACATAGCGCACTGCACCCAGGCCGACCCGGCCTACGGCAAGGGCGTGGCCGATGCCATTGCCCGCCAGAAGGCCGGCACGCTCTGACCGGCTGATGCCCACGGCAAAACGCCCCCGCATCGCCGGGGGCGTTTTTCATGGCGCGCCCTGCCCTCAGGCCACGGCCTTGAAGGCGGGAAGCTTGTCGCCCAGCCGCTTGCCCATCTCCGTGCCCAGCGCCTGCAGGCCGCTCATGGGGCGCACCATGACCTCGAATTCCCGGATCAGCCCCTGCTCGTCGAAACGGATGAAGTCGATGCCCTTGAGGTTCTTGCCGCCCACGCTGGCGCTGAACTCCAGCACCACGTCCAGGCCGTCATCGCTGGCCATCTGGCGGTGGTAGGCGAAGTTCTCGAACACCTGAACCACGGTGGACAGCGCCAGCATCAGCGCGGGTGCCGAGGCATAGGGCGTGTTCGCCATGGGCGAGCGGAACACTGCATCGGGATGGACGATGGTGTGCAGCTCGCCCAGGTCGCTGGCGGCAACCATGCGATGCCACAGCTGCAGGGAGCGGGCGACTGCGGGATGGGCGTTCTTCGGGGGCTGGGACATGCTTGTCTCCTGGTGGTTGAGGTGGAAAACGGAATCGGGCGGCGCCCTCAAAGGCTGGCCGCCAGCGTGGTGCCTTGCACGATGGCGCGCTTGGCGTCGAGTTCGGCCGCCACGTCGGCGCCGCCGATCAGGTGCACGCTGCAGCCCGCCGCGCTCAGGGCCGCATGCAGCTCGCGCTGCGGCTCCTGGCCCGCGCAGAGCACGACGTTGTCCACCTCCAGCAGTTGCGGCTGGCCGTCCACGGTGATGTGCAGCCCGGCGTCGTCGATGCGCTCATAGGCCACGCCCGAGCCCATGGCCACGCTGCGCGCCTTCAGCGAGGTGCGGTGTATCCAGCCCGTGGTCTTGCCCAGCTGGTCGCCCACCTTGGTGGACTTGCGCTGCAGCAGGTGCACGCGGCGCGGCGAGGGCTCGGCCTGCGGCTGCGCCAGGCCGCCGGCCCGGGCGTAGCCGGTGTCTATGCCCCACTCCGCATAGAACTTGCGGGGCGCCACGGCGCCGCTGTCGCCGGCATGGGTCAGGTACTCGGCCACATCGAAACCTATGCCGCCCGCGCCGATGATGGCCACGCGCTCGCCCACGGGCCTGTCGCCCTGCAGCACGTCCAAGTAGCCGAGCACCTTGGAATGGTCCACGCCGTCGATGGCGGGAACGCGCGGCCGTATGCCCGTGGCCAGCACGATCTCGTCATAGCCGCCCTCGATGAGCTGGGCGGCCTCCACGCGGTGGCCCAGGCGAAGGTCCACGCCGCCCAGCTCCAGCTGGCGGCGAAAGTAGCGCAGCGTCTCGTAGAACTCCTCCTTGCCGGGCACCTTCTTGGCAATGTTGAACTGCCCGCCGATCTCGCTGGCCGCATCGAACAGCGTCACCGCATGGCCGCGCTGCGCGGCGGTGACGGCAAAGCTCAGGCCCGCCGGGCCGGCGCCCACCACGGCGATGCGCTTGGCGGCGGGCGCGGGCGCAATCACCAGCTCGGTCTCGTGGCAGGCGCGCGGGTTGACCAGGCAGGAGGTGATCTTGCCGCCAAAGGTATGGTCCAGGCAGGCCTGGTTGCAGGCAATGCAGGTGTTGATCTCGTCGGCCCGGCCCTGGCGCGCCTTGCGCACGAAGTCGCCATCGGCCAGCAGCGGCCGGGCCATGGAGACCATGTCGGCATAGCCCTCGGCCAGCAGGCGCTCGGCCACTTCGGGCGTGTTGATGCGGTTGGAGGTGATCAGCGGGATGCCCACCTGCCCCATCACGCGATGCGTGACCCAGGCATAGGCGGCGCGCGGCACCTTGGTGGCGATGGTGGGAATGCGCGCCTCGTGCCAGCCTATGCCCGTGTTCAGCAGCGTGGCGCCTGCGGCCTCGATGGCCTGGGCCAGCGCGATCACTTCCTCCAGCGTGGAGCCGCCCTCCACCAGGTCCAGCATGGACAGGCGGTAGATGATGATGAAGTCCCGCCCCACACGCTGGCGCGTGCGCCGCACGATCTCCACCGCAAAGCGCATGCGGCCCGCGTAGCTGCCGCCCCATTCGTCATCGCGGTGGTTGGTGCGCGCAGCGATGAACTCGTTGATCAGATAGCCCTCGGAGCCCATGATCTCCACGCCGTCGTAGCCCGCATGCCGGGCCAGGGCTGCGCAGCGCACGAAGTCCTCGATGGTCTGCTCCACCTCGTCGCCCGTCAGCGCATGCGGCACGAAGGGGTTGATGGGCGCCTGCAGCGCGCTGGGCGCCACCAGCCCGGGCTGGTAGGCATAGCGGCCGAAGTGCAGGATCTGCATGGCGATCTTGCCGCCCTCGGCATGGACGGCCTGCGTGACGATGCGGTGCTGGTCCGCCTCGTGCTCATTGACCATCATGGCGCCGCCCTTCATGGGCCGGCCGCGCTCATTGGGGGCAATGCCGCCCGTGACGATCAAGCCCACCTCGCCGCGCGCGCGCTCGGCGTAGAAGGCGGCCATGCGCTCGAAGCCGTGGGGCGCCTCCTCCAGGCCCACGTGCATGGAGCCCATGAGCACGCGGTTTCTGAGCGTGGTGAAGCCCAGGTCCAGTTCGGCATTCAGGTGGGGGTAGTGGGTCATGCCTGTCTCGCTTTTTTATGCAACTGATTGCATGAATGTAGTCAGCCTCCTTTATTTATGCAACTGGTTGCGCAAAAAATTGCAGAAATGACTGCAGCGCTTGGCCGCACCTCCATGCAGGCCCGTAAGATGGCGCCCAGCTCCAGCGCCTTTCTTGTTGCCGATGTCCCTGCCACACGCCCTTCTCACCGCCTTGGTCGAGCACCCCTGCTCGGGCTCGGAACTTGCCGAGCGCTTCGACCGCTCCATCGGCTACTTCTGGAACGCCACGCACCAGCAGATCTACCGCGAACTCGCGCGGCTGGAGGAGGCGCAATGGATCGAGGCCCTGCCCGCCGAATCCGGCCGGGGCCGCAAGCGCCAGTACCGCATCCTGCCCACGGGCCGCAAGGAGCTCAAGCGCTGGGTGGCCGAGCAGGAAGACCCCAAGCCGCTGCGCGAGGAATGGATGGTCCGCCTGCGTGCCGAGGCGGTGGTGGGCCCCTGCGGACTGCAGGACGAAGTGCAGCGGCTGCTGGCACTGCACCAGGCGCAGCTGGACGTCTACCAGCGCCTGGAGCAGCGCGATTTCCTGGACAAGCCGCCCACGCGCGAGCGGCGGCTGCAGCACCTGGTGCTCAAGGCCGGCATACAGCAGGAGCAGCTGTGGATAGGCCTGCTGCAGGAAGCCCGGGAGATCCTGGACATGCCGGCCAAGCCCTGAGGAGCGGTTGCGACGACTGAGACTGCCGAGACGGCTGAGAAGGTCGCGACGGCCGCCTCAGCCCTTGTTCAAGCCGTGCAGCGCCAGCCCCGGCGCCTCCAGCCGGGCACGCAGAATGCGCCCGTGCGTGGAGTCCGTCACATACAGCGTGCGGCGGTCCGCACCGCCAAAGGCCAGGTTGGTGAGCGAGCTTCCCGGCACGCCACGCAGCACCTGCACGGGCTCGGCACGGTGGTTGAGCACCCACACCAGGCCCAGGCCCGGGTTGGCCACCAGCAGCCGGCCCTGGTCATCCACGGCCAAGCCGTCGGGGCCGCTGGGGCCGTAGGAGGTGAAGAACTGCCCCACCTTGGCCACGCTGCCATCGGGCAGCAGGGGCACGCGCCAGACGCAGTTGCCGCGTGTCACGGCCAGGTAGAGAACGCGGCCGTCGGGCGACAGCGCCACGCCGTTGGGGCTGGGCACGTTGGCCAGCAGCAGGTCCAGCCGGCCGTCCGGCCGCAGGCGGTACAGGCGGCCGCTGGGATCGTGCAGGCCGCTCTGGCCCTGGTCGGTGAAGTAGAGGTTGCCCTCGGCATCGAAGACCAGGTCGTTCACGCCCTTGAAGCGCTCGCTGTTGCGCCGCTGCAGATAGGGGCTGATGCGCCCCGTGGCCACCTCCAGGCGCATCAGGCCGTTCTTGTAGTCGGTGATCAGCAGCGTGCGCTCGTCAAGGAACTTCATGCCGTTGGGCTCGCCGTCGTACTCGGCCACCAACGTCCAGGCGCCTTGCGGATCGATGCGGAACACGCGGCCCCAGGGAATGTCGGCCACGTACAGATGGCCGGCCGCGTCGAACACCGGCCCTTCGAGGAAGGAGTCGGTCACGGCGCCGCTGCGGTTGGCATCGGCCCAGTCGCTGCGCTCGGGGTGGCGCAGCGCGTCGGGCATGGTGGTGAACGATTCGAGTTCGCAGACCTGGGGGGCTTGCAGCAGGAACATGGTGTCTGTCTTTCTTGGAGTGTCAGGCCGCGCCGTCGAAGCCATACAGCCTTGCGGGGTTGTCCACCAGGATGCGGTCCATGGCCTCGTCCGTGCCCGCCCAGGCCTGCAGCAGGTCCACCAGGTCGGCATCGTTGACGGAGCCCGGCGCCTCGGTGGTGTGCGGCCAGTCGCTGCCCCAGACCAGGCGCTCGGGCGCGGCGCGCACCAGATCGCGGCCCAGCGGCAGCGTGTCGGCATAGGAAGGGCCGCCCACCGATGAACGCATATAGGCGCCGGAGAGCTTGACCCAGGTGTTGCCGCCGTCGAGCAGCCGGCGCAGCGCGGCATGGGCCGCGCCCTCCATGCCTTCAGCCGGGTCGATGCGGCCCAGGTGGTCCACGACCAGGGGCACAGGCAGCGCACCCAGCACAGGCTCCAGCGCCACCAGCTGTTCGGGCTGCACAAAGACCTGCACATGCCAGCCCAGCCGTGCAACCCGGTGCGCCAGCGTGACCAGCATGTGAGCCGTGGTCTCGCCCCAGGACTGCGGCGAGACAAAGTTCACGCGCACCCCGCAGACGCGGTGCGCGGCCAGCCGGTCCAGCTCGGCATCGGCCACGTCGTGGGCGACCACGGCCACGCCGCGTGCCACATCGCCCAGGCGATCCAGCGCATCGAGCGTGCAGGCGTTGTCCGTGCCATAGGTCGAGGGCGTGACCACCACGGCGCGCGAGGTGCCCAGGCGCTGCTGCAGTTGACGGTACATGGCCACGTCGGCCTGCGGCGGCGTGCGCGGCCAGTGCGGCGACGGCGCAAAGCGCGCATCGAAGATGTGCATGTGGCTGTCGCAGGCCAGCGGCGGCAGCGTGCGCAAAGGCCGGTTCGTGCCGGCCGAATGCGCAACGGCGATGGTCGATGCGTTCATGGCCATGCGCTCAGTCCAGCACGATGGCGCCCTTGCGCACCACCTCGCCCCACTTGGCGTCTTCCTTCTGGAGGAAGGCGGCGAACTCGGCCGGCGTCGATGTCATGGGCTGAGCGCCCAGGTCGCTCAGGCGCTGGCGCACCTCGGCTTCCTGCAGCACCTCGGACAGCGCCTGGTGCAGGCGCGCGGCCACGGGCTCGGGCGTGCCCGTGGGCAGGAAGATGCCGTTCCACTCATAGGCCTCGTAGCCGGGAATCACGGTCTCGGACACGGTGGGCACATCGGGCAGGCGGGCCGAGCGCTGGGGCGCCGCCACGGCCAGGGCGCGCAGCTTGCCACCCGTGACCAGCGGATAGGTGGCCGCCATGGTGCCGAACATGAAGTCCACCTGCCCGCCCATCACATCGGCAATGGCCGGCCCGCCGCTCTTGTAGGGCACGTGGACCATGTCCAGATCCAGCCGCTGGCGGAACAGCTCGGCCGCCAGGCGCTGCACCGTGCCGCTGCCGCCCGAGGCGAAGTTGATCTTGCCCGGCTGCGCCTTGGCCCTGGCCGCCAGGTCGGCCACGCTGCGCACGGGCGAGTCGGCCTTGACCACGACCACATTGGGCATGAGCAGCACCAGCGACAGCGGCTGCAGCGCGCTGCGCGCGTAGGGCAGCCTGGCAAACAGATGCGGGTTGATGGAAAACGGCGTGGCGTCGTAGAGCACCGTGTAGCCGTCGGCGCGCGCCTTGGCCACCTGGCTGGCGCCAATCGTGCCGCTGGCCCCGGGCCGGTTGTCCACGATGATGCTGGTGCCCAGCCGCGCGCCCATGCGCGTGGCCAGCAGGCGCGCGGCCGCGTCGGCGCCGCCGCCGGGCGCATAGGGCACGACCAGGGTGATGGGACGCTCGGGAAAGGCGGCCTGGGCCACGGCGGCGGCCAGGGCGCAGGCCGCGATCAGGGTTCCGGCAAGGAATTTCATGGCTTGTCTCCAGATTTTTTTGAGGGGCGGCGGCCGAATCAATCCGCCTTCAGGTTCAGTTCGCGGGCGATCTGCGCATAGGACGCCGCTTCGCTGGCCACGCGCTGCGCGAAGGCGCTGCCGCAGCTCGACTCGGCATCCATGCCCAGGCCGTGCAGCTTGTCCGCAGCCGAGGCACTCTTGGCAAACTCCACGGCCACGCGCTCCAGCGCCTGGGCCACGCCGTCGGGAATGCCGGCCGGCGCGAGCACGCCGTACCAGACATCGGCCGAGTAGTCGCCGCCGCCCGCTTCTGCAAAGGTCGGCACCTGGGGCAGCAGGGACGCGCGTTTGGGCGAGGCCACGGCCAGCGCCGTGAGCTTGCCGCTGCGCACCTGGGGCAGCACCGAGCCCAGCGTGGCGAAGGAGCTGTCGAGCTGGCCGCCCATGAGATCCGTGACCACGGGCGCCGCGCCCTTGTAGGGCACGTGGTTGAGCTTCAGGCCCTTGGCCCGCGCAAACATCTCGGTGGCGAAATGGCCCGAACTGCCCATGCCCGCCGTGCCGGCCGTGACGCTGCCGGGCCGGCTGCGCGCCTGGTCCATGTACTCCTGCAGGCTGCGCGCCGGCATGCCCGGCCCCACGACCAGCACCGTGGGGCTGCTGGCCACCGTGCACAGCGGCCGGAACGAGCGCACCACGTCGAACTTCACGCGGCCCTGGTACAGCGCCGGGATCATGCTGTGGTTGGTGGCGCCGAACAGCAGGGTGTAGCCATCGGCCGGCGCACCAGCCACGGCCTGCGCGGCCACGATGGTGTTGGCCCCGGGCTTGTTGTCCACCACGAAGGGCTGGCCCAGCGCCTTGCCCGCATGGTCGGCAAAGGCGCGCGCCACCACGTCGGTGGGGCCGCCCGCCGCAAAGCCCACGACCAGCCGCACGGGCTTGGCCGGATAGTCCTTCTGCGCCAGCGCGGGCTGGGCGCCCAGCGCGGCCAGCCCCACGGCGGCCAGCAGGCTGCCGCGCAAGGCCAGGCGGCGGACCTCTTGGAAATTCCTCGACATCGCTTGTCTCCTCAAATCACATGCATGCACATGCATGGGCCAAGAGCGCGCACGGCGCCCCTGCCCTGGCTCAGACGCCGGCCGCCGCAGGCACGCGGGCCAGCACCTCCAGCACATTGCGGGCCGCGCCCACGCCCATGTTCACGTAGGCATCGCCGGTCACGCCGCCGATATGGGGGCTGAGCACGAAGTTCCTTTCGCCCTGGAACGGGTGGCCGGCCACCATGGGCTCCACCGCAAAGCTGTCCAGCCCTGCGGCCGCCACCTGGCCCGAGCGCACGGCGGCCAGCAGCGCGGCCTCGTCGATCAGGCCGCCGCGTGCGGTGTTGACCACGATCACGCCGCGCTTGCAGGCCGCCAGCGTGGAGGCGCCGAGCATGCCCCGGTTTTCCTCGGTCAGCGGGCAGTGCAGCGAAATCGCGTCGGACTCGCGCCAGATGGTTTCCAGGTCCACGGGCTGCACGTAGGCGGGCAGGTTCTTTGCGAAGGGATCGAAGCCGATCACGCGCATGCCCAGCGCATCGGCCATGCGCGCAAAGCGCAGCCCGATGGCGCCCAGCCCCACCAGGCCCACGGTGCGCCCGCCCAGCTCCAGGCTCTTGTGCGTGGCCTTGTCCCAGTGGCCTGCGTGCATGCGGGCATCCAGCGCCACCACCGACTTGGCGCAGGCCAGCAGCAGGGCCAGTGCCTGCTCGGCCACGGCCGCCGCGTTGGCGCCGGCCGCAGCCACCACGGCAATGCCGCGTTCGGCGGCGGCCGCCTTGTCGATGGTGTCCGTGCCGCTGCCGTGCTTGGAGATCACGCGCAGCGAGGGCGCCGCGTCCATCACGGCCGCGCCCACCTTGCCGTAGCGCACGATGATGGCCACGGGATCATGGGCGCGGCACAGCGCGACCAGGTCCTCTTCGGTGGGCGTCTTGCCCGCATAGACGATGTCGTGCTGCGCCAGCAGCTCCAGCGCCTGTTGCGCCAGATCGGCGCCGGTGACGATGATGGTGCTCACAGCGATTCCCCTTCCTTGAGCACGCCGGCCGCGCGCAGGGCTGCGGGCAGCCACTTCGATGCGGTGTCGCCGCGCGCAATGGCCTCGATGCGGGCGGCTTCGTCCGCCACCTTCTTCACGGCCAGCTCCAGCATGGCGGGGGCCTTGGCGCGCTCGATGACGACCACGCCATCGGCATCGCCCACCACCAGGTCGCCCGGGTGAACCGTCGTGCCACCAGCGGAGATGGTGTGGTTGATGCGGCCCGGCACGAACTTGGTCGGGCCTGCGGGATTGAAGCCTGCGCTGAACACGGGGAAGTCCAGCTCCAGCAGCTCCAGCCGGTCGCGGATGGCGCCGTCCACGATGACGCCGGCAAGGCCCAGCTTCTTGCAGGCGCTGAGCATCAGCGTGCCCATGAGCGCCGCCGTCTGGTCGCCCTTGCCGTCGATGACCAGCACGTCGCCGGGCCGGGCCAGCGCGATGGCGGCGTGGATCATGAGGTTGTCGCCGGGGCGCACCTCGACGGTGAAGGCCGGGCCGGCCACCTTCATGCCCTGGTGCACGGGCGCCACGCGCGCATGCATGGTGCCGCGGCGGCCCGCCACGTCGGCCAGGATGGCGGCCTGAAAGCCTGCTGCGCGTTGCACGACTTGGGCGTCCACGCGCTCTATGTCACGGATGATTTCTGGGAGTTGGCTCATGATGGTCCAGTGAGATGAGGTGAAGGAAAACAGGAAGAAGCAAGCGCGTCAGTCGGCCTTGATGCCGGCCTCGCGGATGAGTTGGGCCCACTTGGCGGAGTCGGATTTCTGCAGCTCGCCCAATTGCCGCGGCGTGCCTCCGACCAGGGCCACGCCCAGCCGCTCGCCCAGTGCCACGACGGCCGGGTCCTTGAGCGCCTGGCCGATCTCCTGGTTCAGCCGCTGCACGATGGCGGCCGGCGTCCTGGCCGGCGCAAAGACGGCCTGCCACTGCTCGACCACGAAGTCGCCGATGCCGGCTTCGGCCATGGTGGGCACGTCAGGCAGGGCCTTCAGGCGCGCCGCCGAGGTCACGGCCAGCGCACGCAGCTTGCCGCCCTGCACATGGGGCAGCGCCGCGGCCACGGGGGCGAACATGAACTGCACCTGGCCCGCCAGCGTGTCCTGCAGCGCGGGCGTGTCGCCCTTGTAGGGCGCATGGATGAAGCGCACGCCGCCCTTTCTTTGCAGCAGCTCGCCCTGCATCTGCAAGATGGTTCCGCTGCCGCCCGAGGCAAAGGCCAGCCGGCCCGGCTGCGCCTTGGCGGCGGCCAGCAGATCGGCCACCGACTGGCAGGGCTGGGCCGCGCCCACCACCAGCAGATGGGGGATGGTGCCTATGGTGATGACCGGCTCGAAGCCCGCAATCGGGTCATAGGGCAGCTTGCCCATGAGGTGGGGCGCGATCGCCTGCGGGCCGATGGAGGTGCCCAGCAGCGTGTGGCCGTCCGGCGCCGCCTTGGCCACGTAGGCCGCGCCGATGGTGCCCGTGGCGCCCGCGCGGTTGTCCACGATCACGGTGCTGCCCAGGGCCTTGCCCAGTTGCAGTGCCACCTGGCGGCCCAGCACATCGGTGCTGCCGCCGGGCGGGTAAGGCACGACCCAGGTGATGAGCTTGCCTGCCGGCCATGCGGGCTGCGCCTGGGCGGCGGGGCTGCACAGCGGCCCCAGCAGGGCGGCGCCGCCTGCGGCCAGCAGGGCGCGGCGCGCGGGATGGAAGGTGTTCATGGTTTGTCTCCTGCTTGTGTGCAAAGCGATGTCGGCGCTGCCGTCTCGAAGCCGTACAGCGCCCGGGGGTTGTCCACCAGCACGCGCTGCAGCGTGGCGGCACCGCCGGCATGGGAGGTCCAGTCGGCCAGGCGGTCGATCTGGCGGGCGTCATCGGGCAGGGGCTGCATGCCTGCCAAGGCGCTGACATGCGGCCAGTCGCTGCCCCAGAGCACGCGCTCGGGCGCGCAGTGCAGAAAGCTGGCGGCCAGGGCATCCAGCGCCGGGTCTTCGACCGACTGCAGCGCGCTGACGATGTAGCCGCCGGACAACTTGACCCAGGCCCTGCCGCCCTCCAGCAGCTCCAGCAGCAGCGCATGGCCCGCATGGCGCCCCGCCTGCACCGGGGCGATGCGGCCGAAGTGGTCGAACACCAGCGGCACCGGCAATTGCCGCAGCACGCCGGCCAGGGACGCCAGCAGGTCCGGCGCCATCAGCAGCTGCAGGTGCCAGCCCAGCGGCGCGATGCGGCGGGCCAGCGGCACCAGCAGCTCGGCCGTGCCCGTCACGCCCAGCGACAGGTTCAGCCGCACGCCGCGCACGCCCAGGCCGTGCAGGCGCTGCAGCTGGTCATCGCTTTCACTGCCATCGATCACAGCCACGCCCCGCGCCTGCGGGCCGAGGGCGGCCAGCCCATCCAACATGCAGCGGTTGTCGCTGCCGTAGGTGGACGGCGTGACCAGCACGCAGCGCGAGGTGCCCAGGCGCCGCTGCAGCGCGCGGTAGTCGCCGGCCGAGGCGTCGGGCGGCAGCAGCCGCGCGCCCGGGGTTGCCGGGTAGCGGCCGTCATAGACATGCACATGGCAGTCGCAGGCATCCGGGGGCAGCGTGGCACGGGGCCGGGCGCTGCCCTGCGAGAAACGGACGGGCACGGCAAGGCTGTCGCAGTCCATGGCGAGATCTCGATGGAGGAAAGGAAAGGAAGGGAGGTGGGAGCGAGAAGGAAGCGAAAGGGCTGGCGCCCCTGCCCCCGGGCTCAGTCCAGGCTGGCGCCCGAGTCCTTGACGATGCGTGCCCAGCGCGGCACCTCGGCGCGCAGCAGCGCGGCGAACTTCTCGGACGAGCCGCCCAGCACCTCGCCGCCTTCGGAGCGCAGCTTCTCGGCCACCTCGGGCACCAGCAGCGCGTCGTTGATGGCCTTGTTCAACTGCTGCACGATGGCCTGCGGCGTGCCCGCCGGCGCCAGCACCCCGAACCAGGTGACGGCCTCGAAGTCCTGGTAGCCGGACTCGGCCAGCGTGGGCGTCTGCGGCAGCTGGGCGGAGCGCTTGAGCGAGGTGACCATCACCGCGCGCAGCTTGCCGTTGCGCACCTGGCCCAGCAGCGTGGGCACGGCGGACATGTAGAAATCGATCTGCCCGCCCACCAGGTCGGTCATGGCCTGGGCTGCGCCCTTGTAGGGCACATGGCGCAGCTTGATGCCGGCCGCGTTCTCGGCCAGTTCGCCGGCCAGGTGCGCCACCGTGCCGTTGCCCGGGTAGCCCAGCGTGAGGCCGTCGGGCTTGGCCTTGGCGGCCTTGACCAGGTCGGCAAAGGTCTTGTAGGGCGAGTTGGCCGGCGCGGCCATGACGATGGGCGCGGAAGCCACCAGCGCCACGGGCACCAGATCCTTCAGCGGGTCATAGGGCAGCCTGGCGTACAGCGAGGGATTGATGGCCAGGTTGCTGGTCTGGCCCATGACCAGGGTATGGCCGTCCGGCGCGGCCTTGGCCACGGCATCCACGCCCAGGTTGCCGCCGGCGCCGGGCCGGTTGTCCACCACCACGGTCCACTTGTTGTGGTCCGCCAGCCGCTGGGCCACGGTGCGCGCGATCATGTCCGTGCCGCCACCGGGCGGAAACGGCACGACCAGGCGGATGGGCTTGCGGGGATAGGCGTCCTGGGCCTGGGCAGCGCCCATGGGCACGATGGCGGCAACGCCGACCAGGACGGCAAGAAGGCGTGCGTTGAGGCAACGCGAAAGCGAGGGAATCGGCATGGCGGTTTGTCTCCGTTTGTTGTGTCCAACGCCCGCATGTCTGCGGTGCGTGGGACGAACTTTATGAAAACGTTTCAACCCATACAATTCCGTTTCATACAGCGCAACCAATTGCATGCCTTGCACCATGAACAAGCCCCCCAGCACCCCTTCCCCGGCGCAGCCACCCGATGACAGGTCCAGCCCGGCCAAGGACGGCGGCGTCATCGCCGTCACGCGTGCCTTGCAGCTGCTTGGCGCCTTCGCCCTCGGGGAGTCGCACCTGTCCCTGGCGGAACTGAGCCGGCGCTGCGCGCTGCACAAGACCACGGTGCTGCGGCTGGCGCGCACGCTGGCGCAGTCGGGCTTCATGGTGCAAAGGGACGATGGGGACTGGCGCCTGGGCCCGGCGGCGGGCTGGCTGGGCGCGCGCTACCAGGCGGGCTTCGATGTGCAGAACGTGCTGGAGCCCGCGCTGCGCGCGCTCACGCAGGCCAGCGGCGAGAGCGCGGCCTTCTATGTGCGCGAGGGCAATGTGCGCACCTGCCTCGTGCGCGTGGAAGGGCCGCAGGCCCTGCGCCACCATGCGCGCATGGGCGAGGGGCTGCCGCTGGACCAGGGCTCGCCAGGGCGCGTGATCCTGGCGTTTTCAGGCGAGCCGGGGCCGGTGTACGAGCAGATCCGCCAGCGCGGCTACCACTGGTCCATCGGCGAGCGCGAACAGGGCGTGGCCACGGTGTCGGCGCCGGTGTTCGGCATGCACTGGCGGCTGATGGGGTCGGTGTGCATCTCGGGGCCGGCATCGCGCCTGCCCGAGTCCCGGCTGGAAGCCATGGCGCAGACCGTGGTGGCGGCGGCCAACCAGCTGTCCTATGCGCTGGCGGGAAGCGCCAGCACACAGGCCCCTGTGGTGCGCGCCAGCCAGTGGCATCCCTGAGACCACCTTCCGGGGCGACGCCCGGAAGGTGGATGGCCGCTTACTGCAGCGCGCCCATGGGCAGGGCGATGGGCTTGCCGTTGAGCGTGACCTGGCCGGCCTGCATCTTGAGCGCGCTGACCAGCTTGTCGCCTTCCAGGCGGGCATAGCCCGTGGCCTGGGCCATGCCCAGCATGCCTTCCACATCCTCGGCCGAGACATCGGGCTTGCCCGATGCCTTGAGCAGCGGCTCCAGCCAGGCCTTGGGCAGGCTGGCATTGGCCTGCAGTGCCGAGGTCTTGAGCAGCGCCGGCATCCAGCCGGCCTGGGCGACCTGCTCCTGCGTGGGCGCGCTTTGCACTTCGGCGCCGTACTCCAGGTGGCCGGTCTGGCCCTGGTAGGTGGCCTGCAGCTTCATGGAGTAGGCCGGCAGGGCCGCCACCAGGCGCGGGGCGTTCTGCATCAGCACGCCCATGCCCTGCTCTTCCAGCGATTCCAGCGCCTTGGCCAGGCCCTCCTTGCGGTAGCCCTCGACCATGACGCGCTGGAAGCCGCGCAGCGCCTCGATGTCCAGGCGCTGGATCTTTTCCTCGTAGCCCACGGACTCGAAATCGATGGGGCCGATGCGGCCCGTGCCCTTGACCTGGGTGGTCATGCCCAGCGTGGTCTTGTCGGACTCGATGACCGAGCTGCCGTCCACGTTCTTGAGGTCCAGCAGCGTCTTGGCCTCGCCGCCTTCGGCCGGCGTGCTGCTCATGCCGAAGCGGGCGATGCGCACGCTGGCCTTGCCGGGGCCCAGGCCCCACAGGCCGTCGATGACCTTGTTCTCGAAGCTGCTCTCCAGGCCCGTGAGCATGATGCTGGTGCGCTCCACCGGCACTGCGGCCGGCTGGGTGGGGAGGGCCTCGTCGTTGTCGGATTCCTCCTCGTCGCCCTCTTCCTCTTCCACGCCCATGGACTTGTCGCGGCTGGGCAGGCCCAGCAGGGCCACCTCGGGCCAGCGCCAGGTGCCCTTGACGCTGCCACCGCCCAGGGCCGTGTCCAGCACCATTTCCTGCCAGCGCATGGTGACTTCCTGGTCGCCCAGCTCGCCGGCGGGCAGCAGCAGGCGCACATCCTGGCCACCCGTGAAGTGGTGCACGCTGGTCAGCGTGGGGGCTGCGGCCTTGGCCAGCATCTGAGTACTCTTTTCGTCCAGGCCGTCGAGCGCAAAGCGTGTCTCGGAAACCGCTGCCGCCAGTCGGCCACCGGCCAGCGGGCCGTGGCGCACCGTGGTGTCCACCACCAGGCGCACGGGCTTGGACGCAGCGACCGGCTCTGCGGCGGCGGGCGCTTCAGCTGTGTCGGCTGCTTTTGCCGCGTCAGCCGCTCCAGCCGCATCGGCGGCCTGAGCTTCCGCCGCAGGCCACTGCAGCACCAGCTTGGCCTGGGAGGAGAGGAATCCCTTGTGGTACTCGTCGGTCACGACGACTTTCTCGCCCAGCACCTTGCGCAATTCGGCCACGGCCTCCTTGTAGCCAGCCTCGGCCCGCTGGCCGGTATACCAGGTGGTTCCTCCATAGGCCACGACGGCCAATGCCACGGCAGCGGCCACTGCGGTTTTCTTGTTGCTCATTGTGAATATCCCGTGATGAATAAGACCCCTCCCCCTCGGGCGGGCCGCGCGACTGTATCAGTTCGGCGTTTCACCACGGAACGGCAATGGCCCATGCAATGGCGCATCTGAGCCACCCGTGGCAGGCCCATGTGGGCGCACGCCTTTGCGCAGCCCTTGCCAGGCCTTGTCTTGCGCCGTTCTCAAGGCCCGCGCCCATGGAATTGCCCAGGCGCGACAGGCGCCCGGTTTTTTCAATTGCTTACCATTGCCGCGCATGATTGGCATGCCAATGGAATGCGCAACGTACGCTATGCCGCCATGGATATGGCGTCAATCAGGCCTTTGCGGAATTCTTCGGCTTTTGCGGTGTCTTCACTTGCCGTCAATGCGGCCTGTCATTGCGCCCCCATGCAGGTCGTATGCCGGTCGTATGCCGGCAATGGCCGCATTCACCCGGCCTGCAGCAAGAAAGGCAGGGCCGCGTCCAGCAGCGCATCGGGCGCTTCCTCGGCGATGTAGTGTCCGCAGGCCAGCGGCCGGCCGCGCACATCGTCGGCCACGAGCTGCCACTCGCGCAGCGGATCGAAGCAGCGGTGCACCACCCCCTCCTCGCCCCAGAGCACCAGCAGCGGCATGGACAGCCTGCGCCCGAGCTGGCGGTCTTCGCGGTCATGGTCGAGGTCGATGCCGGCCGAGGCGCGGTAGTCCTCGCACATGCCGTGCGCGCTGCCCGGCAGCGCCAGGCAGCGCTGGTACTCGGCCAGCGCCCGGGGATCGAAGGGCGCCAGGCCGGCGCTGCGCCGGCCCATGATCTCGCGCACATAGGCGGCGGGGTCGGCCTCGATCAGGCGCTCGGGCAGCGGCGCGGGCTGGATCAGGAAGAACCAGTGCCAGTAGGCGCGCGCAAAGGCCTCGCCGGTCTGCTCGTACATGGCCAGCGTGGGCGCAATGTCCAGCAGCACCAGACGCTGCACGCTGGCGGGATAGTCCATGGCCAGCCGGTGCGCCACGCGCGCGCCCCGGTCATGCGCCAGCACGCTGAAATGCTCATGGCCCAGCCGGGCCATCAGCCGCAGCAGGTCGCGGGCCATGGTGCGCTTGCTGTAGTTCACATGCTCGGGATCGCCGGCCGGGCGCGAGGAGTCGCCATAGCCGCGCAGGTCGGCCAGCACCACGGTGAACTGCTGCGCCAGCCGGGGCGCGACGCGGTGCCAGATGGCGCTGGTCTGCGGGTGGCCGTGCACCAGCAGCAAGGCCGGCCCCTGCCCGCCCACCCAGGCGTTGATCTCCACCCCGTCATCGACCGTGATGCGCTGCTGGCGCAGGCCCGGCATCCATGGATCTGTGTGCATCCCGGAGATTCCTTCTACGTTGTTCATGACTGTCAGCCTGCCATGCTAATCAGTAAACCAGGCTGCATAAATAGCAAAATACTGCATTGATCCATCAGTTAAATTTACGAATCAACCATCCACCGCATCCACCATGGACGGCTTTTCCGACCTGCGTTTCTTCTCGCTGCTGATCCGCGAAGGCAGCCTGGCCGCCGCGGCCCAGCAGATGGGGGTGACACCGCCCGCCGTCAGCCGCCGCCTGTCCCTGCTGGAGCGGCGCCTGGGCGTGCGCCTGCTGCAGCGCACGACACGGCGCATCCACCTGACGCCCGAGGGCGAAGCCTACCTGCTGGACGGCGCGCGCATCCTGGCCGACCTGGAGGCGCTGGAGCGCAGCATCTCGGGCACGCGCGCCACGGCGCGCGGCCCGCTGTCCATTGCCTGCACGCTGGGCTTTGGCCGCCAGCGGCTGGCGCCCGCGCTGTCGGCCTTTGCCCGCGCCTATCCCGAGGTGCAGGTGCAACTGCAACTGACGGACAGGCCCGTCAACCTGGTCGAGCAGGGCTTTGACGCCGTGGTGCGCTTTGGCGCCCTGCCCGACTCCGCCCTCACCGCCCGCCTGCTGCTGCCCAACCGCCGCGTGCTGTGCGCCGCGCCCTCCTACCTCAACGCCCACGGCGAGCCGCGCCAGCCTGCCGACCTGCAGGCCCACCGCTGCATCGTGATCCGCGAGAGCGACGAAACCTATGGCAGCTGGCGCCTGAGCCGGCGCACGCGCCAGGGCCTGAGCGAGCACAACATCAAGGTCAACGGCGTGATGAGCACCAACGACGGCGCAGCGGCCCTGGCCTGGGCGCTGGACGGGCATGGCATCCTGCAGCGCTCGCTCTGGGATGTGGCCGCGCCGCTGGCCGCAGGTGCGCTGCGCGAGGTCCTGCCCCAATGGCAGCTGCCTGCGGCCGACATCTACCTGGTGCACGCCACGCGCAGCGAGATGTCGGCCAGAATCCGCGCGCTCACCGGCTTTCTGGGCGACTGGTTTGCACAACGGCCTGAGCCGGACATGGCGCCCGCCTGAGCCCGGGCGCAATCTGCAACCTCGGCGGCAGACAGGCTGTCATGCGCGTTCACCCCGCGCAGAGCAGGCCATGCGAACATGGCCCGCAACGACAACCACCACACCCAGGAGACAAGACACATGGCCACCGCCCGCTACCCCCAGCCCGAACTGTCCAGCCTGCCCGAGGACATCCGCACCCGCATCCTTGAAGTGCAGGAAAAGGCAGGCTTCATTCCCAACGTCTTCCTGGCCTTTGCGCGCCGCCCGGCCGAATGGCGCGCCTTTTTCGCCTACCACGATGCCCTCATGCTCAAGGAAGAAGGCAGCCTGACCAAGGGCGAGCGCGAGATGATCGTCACCACCACCAGCGCGGCCAACCAGTGCCTGTACTGCGTGGTGGCCCACGGCGCCATCCTGCGCATCTACGAAAAGCAGCCCTACGTGGCCGACCAGGTGGCGGTCAACTACCGCAAGGCCGACATCAGCGCCCGCCAGCGCGCCATGCTGGACTTCGCCATGAAGGTCTGCGAACGCAGCCATGAAATCTGCGAGGCCGACTTCGAGGCGCTGTACCCGCATGGCTTCGACGACGAGGACATCTGGGACATCGCCGCCATCACCGCCTTCTTCGGCCTGTCCAACCGCATGGCCAGCTTTGCCGGCATGCAGCCCAATCCCGAGTTCTTCCTCATGGGGCGCGTGCCGCGCGAGAAGAAGTAGGCTGGCCGACCTGTGCCTCCTGGCGCGCCGCAGCACCCTCGACCAAACCCAGGCATATCTCCCCCACCTGCCCCACGGCCCCCAGCAGGCGCGGCGTGGGCTCGTTGGCGCAGTTCAGGCGCAGGTGGTTGGGCAGGTCCGAGCGCGATGAGAACAGCGGGCCGGGGCTGACGCCAATGCCCAGCTCCAGCGCGCGGCGGTGCACCTCCAGTGCATTCACCTGGCGCGGCAGTTCCACCCACAGCAGAAAGCCCGCGCGCGGGGCCGAGACGCGGGTGCCGGGCGGAAAGCTGGCCTCGACCCTGGCCGTGACGGCCTGCACCCCGGCCTGCACGCGGGACTTGAGACGGCGCAGGTGCCGGTCGTAGTCGCCGCTGGCCAGCACCTCGCTCACGGCAGCCTCCAGCAGCGGCGCACCGGCCCAGTCGCCCGCCAGGCGCACCTGCAGCACCTGGGCATGGAAGCGGCCCGCCGCAATCCAGCCCACGCGCCAGCCCGGCGCCAGGGTCTTGGACACGGAGCCGCAATACAGCACGTTGCCGCTGCCGTCGAAGGCCTTGCAGGCCGGCGGGCGCTGGCCGTCGCCTGCAAGGTCGCCATAGACATCGTCTTCGATCAAGGGAATGCCCGCCCGCTCCAGCAGCGCCACCAGGGCCTGCTTGCGCTCCACCGGCATGCTGGCGCCCAGCGGGTTCTGCACGGTGGGCGATGCCAGCACGGCAGCCGGCCGGTGGCGGGCAATGGCCTCGGCCAGCGGCTCCAGCAGCAGGCCTTCGCGGGGATCGGTGGCAATCTCCAGCGCCTTCAGGCCCAGGTCCTCCAGCAGCAGCAGGCTGCCGAAATAGGCGGGCCGCTCCACGGCCACGACATCGCCGGGCTTGCACACGGCGCGCAGCGCCAGCCGCACGGCCTGGGTGGCGCCTGCCGTCAGGACCAGGTCATCGGGGCCGAAGCGCGCACCCCATTGCGCGGCCCGGGCTGCAATCTGGCCGCGCAGGTCGGCACGGCCCGGCGGCATGCTGTAGGTCTGCCCGTGCGCGTCCAGGCGGCGCCCGGCGGTCTGCAGCGCGCGCTGCAGCCGGGCCGTGGGCAGCCAGGCCGGATCGGGCAATGCCGCACCCAGCGGGATCAGGCGCGTGTCAGGACTGCTGAACAGCGAGCGCGCCAGGGCCGACAGGGTCACGGGCACGGGGCGCGACGACGGGCGGGACGCCTGCAGCGCCGCGCCGCCGGTTGCCTGCCGCACAAAGTAGCCCGAGCGCGGGCGCGCGACGATCAGGCCCTCAGCCTCCAGGCAGCGCAGCGCCTCCAGTGCGGTCGGCAGGCTGACCTGCTCGCGCTCGGCCAGGCTGCGGGCGGAGATCAGCCTGTCGCCAGGGCGCAGTGCGCCGCAGGCCAGCGTCTGGCGCAGGGCCTGGGCAATGCGGCGGTACTGGGGCAAGGGTTCGTTGGTGGTGGGCATGCCAATCTGTACAGGTCAGTTTTCTTGGATTCTGCTTATACAGGCATTGATGGCCCCGATTTATCGTTGCAGCCATCAAGCAACCCGAGGAAACCCATGCAAGCCAGCAATTTCGATCTCCAGGCCTACTTCCGCCGCATCGGCTTCAGTGCCGGGGACTCCGCCCAGGCGAATGCCGCCACCCTGCATGCGCTGATGCGCCAGCAGCTGTTTTCCGTGCCTTTCGAGAACCTCGACGTGCAGGCCGGCAAGATCGTCTCTCTGGTGCCCGAAGACATTGCGGGCAAGATCCTCGGCGGCGCCCGGGGCGGCTACTGCTACGAGGTGAACGGCCTGTTCGCCATGGCGCTGCAGGCCCTGGGCATTGCCTACCGCTTTGTGGCGGCGCGGCCCATGTTCTATCCGGCACGCCGCCCCCGCACCCACATGGCCCTGGTGGCCGAGGTCGAGGGACGGCGCTGGCTGTGCGACCTGGGCTTTGGCAGCTACGGCATACGCGCCCCCATGGCCCTGGACGTGCTGGACACCGAGGTCCGCCAGGACGGCGACACCTTCCGCCTGAGCCTGGACGACCAGGGCGAATACCTGCTGCAGGCCCGCGTGGACGGTGAATGGGCCAACCAGTACGCCTTCAACCTGTCGCCTCAGGAGTGGGTGGATTTCGCCCCCGCCAACTACCTGAACTCCACGCACCCGGACGCCATCTTCGTGCAAAAGCGGGTGGTGGTGCTGCACCAGCCGGCCGGCCGCATGATCCTGGTGGGCGACGCGCTCAAGACCGTCACGGCCAGCGGCACCGAGACCAGGCAGCTCGCGCCTGATGAAATCCAGCACGTGCTGGGCAGCCTGTTCGGGCTGGCAACCGAGCGCCAGGCGGCTGCCGTGTGCTGACCCTCTAAGCTCGGCGGGTCGAATCCCGCTCGATCAGCTCGAACCCCAGGTCGAACGCCGAGCGCCCGGCACTGTGGCCCTTGCAGCGTGCCAGCACGAGTTCGGCGGCCAGGCGGCCTATGCCCGGTCCGTCCACATGCACGGTGGTCAGCGACGGCAGCAGGTGGGCCGCGAAATCGGCATTGCCGAAGCCCGAGACGGCCAGGTCCACGGGCACGCGCAGGCCGCGCGCCTGGGCTTCCACCAAAATGCCGTGGGCCAGCATGTCCGAGCTGCAGACCACGGCCTGCAGATCGGGCTGCTGCGCCAGCAACTGGCCCAGCGCCTGCCGGCCCAGCTCCAGGCTGCCGGGCGCGGACACGGTGACCGTGGGCACCTCGCGGCCCCAGGCTGCGAGAAAGCCCTCGCGCCGCTGCTGGGCCCGGTGGTCGCTGCCCGTGGCCATGCCCACGCGCTGCAGGCCGCGCGAGAGGAAATAGCCGGCCAGCGCGCTGCCCACCTTCAGGTGGGAAAAGCCCACCACCATGTCCAGCGGCCGGTCGCTGAAGTCCCAGGTTTCCACCACGGGAATGCCGGTCCTGCGCAGCCGCTCGCGCGCCTTGTCGGACTGCACCAGGCCCATCATCACAATGCCGTCGGGCTGGCGCCCGATCATGGCGTTGAGCACTTCCTCCTCGCGCTGCTCGTCGTAGAAGGTCTGGCCCAGCAGCAGCTGATAGCCCTCCTGCGCCAGCGTGGCCGTCAATGACTGCACCGTGGGCAGGAATTGCGACACCGAAAGCGCAGGCACCACGCCCGCCACCATGCGGCTGCGCCTGGACTTGAGCCCGCCGGCCAGCAGGTTGGGGATATAGCCCGTGGCCTCCACGGCCTGGCGCACGCGCTCGCGCGTCTTCTCCGAAACGATGGAAGGATTGCCCAGTGCGCGCGAGGCCGTGATCAGCGAGACGCCGGCCGCCTCGGCCACGTCGTGCAGCGTGGCGGGCCTGGGTGGTGTGGGTGTGTTCATGGGCAAGCGCGATCGCGGGCTGGTATCGGGGACGGGCCTGAAGATAGCAGACCGCCCTCCACGCACGGGCGCCAGGCCTGCCCTGCATCGCAGAAATCGTGATTGACAGCCAAAATGACAACGATATCATTTTGCTGAAAGCGCAAATCCTTGCATCTAAAAAACGGCATCGGCGCTTTTTCATTCCCCCGGAAATGACAACGATGTCATTCACAAATCAGGAGACAAGATGAATCACATTCTTCGTGCCATGGCGCTGGCCCTGGCCGCGCTCACCGCCTTTTCTGCATCGGCCCAGGCCTGGCCCGACAGGCCCGTCACCCTGGTCGTGCCCTTCCCTGCCGGCGGCTCCACCGACCAGGTCGCGCGCGCCGTGGCGCCCAGGCTGGGCGAGAAGCTCAGGCAGTCCTTCGTGGTGGAGAACAAGGCCGGCGCCACGGGCACCATCGGCGCGGCCTTCGTGCAGCGCGCGGCAGCGGACGGGCAGACCTTTCTCGTCACCTCGCTGGGTCCGCTGGTCATCGTGCCCCACCTGATCAAGAACCTGCCCTACGACGCCCTCAAGGACTTCGACCTGATCACCGTGGCCGTGCAGTCGCCCAACGTGCTGGTCGTGCCTGCAAGCTCGCCGCACAAAAGCGTGGCCGACGTGGTCGCCCACCTCAAGGCCCACCCGGGCAAGATGAGCTTTGCCTCGGCCGGCCACGGCTCCAGCGACCACCTGACGGCCGAACTGTTCTGGCAGCAAACGGGCACCCAGGGCGTGCACATCCCCTACAAGGGTGGCGCGCCCGCCCATGCCGACCTGATCGGCGGCCAGGTCGATGCCTCGTTCCAGAACATCAATGCCGTGATACAGCACATCCGGGCCGGCAAGATGCGCGCCCTGGCCGTGACCAGCCCGCGCCGCTCGCCCGTGCTGCCGGACCTGCCCACGCTGGCCGAGGCCGGGGTGAAGAACGTGGAGGTCGCCTCCTGGCAGGCCATCGTCGCGCCCAAGGGCCTGCCGCCTGCGCTGCGCGACAAGGCCCATGCGGCCTTTGTCGAGGCGCTCAACGATCCCAGGGTGCGCGAGCAGTTCGTCTCCATCGGCTACGAGATGGTGGCCGGCACGCCCCAGCAGTTCGCCGAGTTCCAGCGCCAGGAATACGCGCGCTGGAAGACGGTCATCGAGGCCGGAAAGATCAGCATCGACTGATGCCTGCCCCTGTCCTTTTTCCAACCACCGCACTCCCGCAGCCATGACCTCTTCCGCGCTTTCCGAAACCACCAGCCAGGACCGCATCCAGTGGATACGCCTGTCGTCCTGCTACCTCCCCCTGGCCCGGGCCATCAGCGATGCCAAGGTGCTCACGGGCCGCCAAAAGCCCATGACCGAGGTCGCCATGCTGTTCGCCGAGATCCAGACCCGCGACGGCCACCGGGGCCTGGGCCTGAGCTACGCCAAGCGCGCAGGCGGCCCCGGCCAGTTCGCCCATGCCAGCGAAATCGCGCCCACCCTGCTGGGCGAAGACCCCAGCGACATCGCACGGCTGTGGACTCGCATGTGCTGGGCCGGCGCCTCCGTGGGCCGCAGCGGGCTGGCCGTGCAGGCCATCGCGGCCTTCGACGTGGCGCTGTACGACATCAAGGCGCGCCGCGCGGGCCTGTCGCTGTCCAAGCTGCTGGGCTCGCAGCGCGAATCCGTGCGCTGCTACAACACCTCGGGTGGCTTTCTGCACACGCCGCTCGATGAGCTCAAGCGCAACGCCAGCGCCTCGCTGGAGCGCGGCATTGGCGGCATCAAGCTCAAGGTGGGCCAGCCCGACTGCGCGATGGACATACGGCGTGTGGAGGCCATGCGCACCCACCTGGGCGATGCCGCGCCCATCATGGTTGATGCCAACCAGCAATGGGACCGCCCCACGGCCCAGCGCATGTGCCGTGTCTTCGAGGAATTCAACCTGGTCTGGATCGAGGAGCCGCTGGACGCCTACGACCACGAAGGCCATGCCGCGCTGGCCGCGCGCTTCGACACGCCGATCGCCACTGGCGAGATGCTGACCAGCGCCGCCGAGCACGGCGATCTCATACGCCACCGCAGCGCCGACTTCCTCATGCCCGACGCGCCGCGCGTGGGCGGCATCACGCCCTTCCTGCAGATCGCGGCCCAGGCCGAACTGGCCCACCTGAGCCTGGCGCCCCACTTCGCCATGGAACTGCACGTGCACCTGGCCGCCACCTGCGCCAACGAGCCCTGGGTGGAACACTTCGACTGGCTGGAGCCGCTGTTCAACGAACGCCTGGAAATCGCCAATGGCCGCATGCTCGTGCCCACGCGCCCCGGCCTGGGACTGAGCCTGAGCGAGCAGGCGCGGCGCTGGACGCGCGAAAGCGTGGAGTTCGGGGAGCGGGGCTGAGGGAATTGGGGCATCAGGCCTCAAAGGCTTACGCCCCGTACTGCAGAGAAATGGCCATCAGTCACTGGAGTAGGCCCAGACTCAATGGGACCTACTTTCATTCCAGCGGCCATTCGAGATAAATGTAATTACCTGAAACAAAAAAGAAAAGGTCGGACAGAAGATTGTTACGATGCTTGCCGCCAGACAACGATCCGCCCCAATTGGGGATTGCAAACCTGCACGCCGGCCTGTCGATCAAGGGAAAAATGCGAGTGGTAAGCCCCCATCCCGATTGCAGCCAGCCCGGACACTCTCCATCACTTTGCGGGATCGACATGAAGATTGGCGTATAGCAACGAAAGGCAAATTTTGATCAAACCAAATTTTCATCGGCTATGGCAGGAGTTTCCTGACCACGTCAGATTCAAGACCATGAAAGATCTATACACAGAACTGGGTGGTGCTGCCGAGAAAAATATCTACTTACCAGGCTTCGGTCCCAACGGAAACACATGTGCCAGCCGGTTGAGCGTTGCCTTCAACAAGGCCGGTGCGCCGATCAACGCAGCCTTGGCGGGTACGGCTGGTGCACGGACATTGGGAACAAAAGACGGTTCTCGCATCATTTATGGCGTAGCAGATTTTCGATCCTATCTTTTGAAATCACTTGGCAAACCATCCACTGATGCCGTCAGCCCATATGATGACAAATTTCGCGGCCTGAAAGGCATCATTGCCTTCAGCGTGAACTGGAGTGGCGCCACAGGTCATATCGCCTTATGGAATGGAGTCCATTATCGTGAACCGGGCTATGACAACTACTCCACTTACACAAATCCGGACAACCCATCCATCAAAACTTCACTTGGTGAATTTTGGGAGCTCACTTGATGCGCATGGCTTTGCTGGCATGTGGTCTGGTCATCGCCGGATGCACCCCAGACACGAATCCCGCAGGTGGCACTCGCACGCAAGTGCAGCGCGACGTTGAAAGCTATGCCATCGCAAGCTGCCTGACCCAGCAGGCCGAGCCCTATCTCAAGGACCAAGGAGATGCCTGGGCATCCGTCATCGTGCAGCGCATGCACGGGGATATCGAAGTGCTGGCAGGCATTGCCGAGCAGGTGCAGCGGGAGAACACCAAGGGCGCCAACGGCGATGTGGCGGTCATGCGCGACGAAACCCGTCCCGGGCAGGGCAAGCCATTGCCCGTGCTGCACTGTGGCGAGGTGATCGACCGGCCCGACGTGCGCGCTGCGATTCAAAAGGCGATTGCGGCACTGCGCCCGTCCTACGAATCCAGGTAGGCCAGGCCGTTTCCCGAAAATCCGGGTTGGAGGCGGGCGACCAGCCCCTACCCATCCAACCCGTACTTGCGGATCTTGTCGTGCAGCGTGGTCTTGGGCATGGACAGGGCTTCGGCCGTGCGCGCCAGGCTGCCGGCGTGGCGGCGCAGGGCGTCGGCGATGAGGGCGCGCTCGAAGGCCTCGACAGCGGCGGACAGCGGCCGGGGCACGGCGTCCTGCGCGGTGGTGCCGGCCGGCTGGCCGAAGGGGGGCGAGCCGGTCTCGATGCCCAGCACCGTGCGCTCGGCCACGTTGCGCAGCTCGCGCACGTTGCCGGGCCAGTCATAGCCCAGCAGTTGCTGCACGCGCGCCGTGGTCAGCTCGGGCACGGGCCGCTGGTGGCGCGCGGCGCCCTGCAGCGCGAAGTGCTCGAACAGCAGCGGCACGTCCTCGCGCCGCTCGCGCAGCGGCGGCAGCGAGACGGTGGCCACGTTCAGGCGGTAGTACAGGTCGGCGCGGAACAAGCCCTGCCTGCTGAGCTCGAGCAGATCCACCTTGGTGGCCGCGATCACGCGGCAGTCGATGGGGATCAGGGTGTTGGAGCCCAGGCGCTCCAGCACGCGTTCCTGCAGCACGCGCAGCAGCTTGATCTGCATGGGCAGGGGCATGCTCTCGATCTCGTCCAGGAATAGCGTGCCGCCGCTGGCGTGCTCCAGCTTGCCGATGCGCTTCTTGCCCGCGCCGGTATAGGCGCCGGCCTCGCTGCCGAACATTTCGCTGTCGAACAGCGTATCGGGCAGGCCGCCGCAGTTGACGGCCACGAAGTTGCCATCGCGCCGCGCGCTGGCCTCGTGCAGGCAGCGCGCCACCAGTTCCTTGCCCGTGCCGGTCTCGCCCTGGATCAGCACATCGGCCGCGCTCTGCGCCAGCCCCGTGAGCATCTGGCGCAGCTGGCGCATGTTGGGCGCGCGGCCTATCAGCCGGTGCTCCAGGCTGTCGCGCTGGTCCAGCTGCTGACGCAGCGCCCGCACCTCCAGCACCAGGCGCCGGCGCTCCAGGGCGCGGCGCACGGCGCCGACCAGGGTTTCGGGGGCGAAGGGTTTCTGGATGAAGTCCTGGGCGCCGTCCTTCATGGCCTGTACGGCCATGGAGATGTCGCCGTGGCCGGTGATCAGCACCACGGGCAGCTCGGCATCCATGGCCACCAGTTCGCGCAGAAAGGCCATGCCGTCCATGCGCGGCAGGCGGATGTCGCTGACCACGATGCCCGCGAAGTCGCGCGACAGGCGCCGGCGCGCCTGCTCGGCGCTGCCCACGCTTTCGCAGGCGATACCTTCGAGCTGCAGCGCCTGCTCGCAGCCGAGCACGATGTCGGGGTCATCCTCGATGATCAGGACTTTGAGGGCGTCGGTCATGGTGTGTCGGCAGAAGGTGTGGAGGGTGCCAGGGCCAGGCTCAGCGTGAAGACGGCGCCGCCGCCCGGATGGTTGCTGCCCGTCAGCGTGCCGCCGCATTCACGCACGATGCCGGCCGACAGCGCCAGCCCCAGGCCCAGGCCCACGCCCTCTTCCTTGGTGGTGAAGAACGGCTGGAACAGATGGGCCTGCGCCGCTTCGCTCAGGCCAGGGCCGTGGTCGCGCACGGTGACCTGGGCGCGGCCATCGGCCACGGCGCAGGCCAGCTCCAGGCAGGGCGCGGGCTGGCCGCGCATGGCGTCCAGGGAGTTGTTGATCAGGTTGATCAGCACCTGCTCGATGCGGTTGCGGTCGCACCAGGCCACGGCCTCGGGCACGCCGTCATCGCGCAGGATGCGGGCGCCGGTCTCGGCCACGCGCGACTCCAGCACCGCCAGCGCATTGTCCAGCGCATGCGCCAGCGGCACGGCCTGGCTGGCGCCGCTGGACTTGCGCGCGAAGTTGCGCAACTGGCCGGTGATGCGGCCCATGCGGTCGGCCAGCTGCGCCATGCGCTCCAGGTTCACGCGCGTGGTTTCGGTATCGCCGCGCTCCAGAAAGCGCTGGCTGTTGCCGGCCAGGGTGCGCAGCGCCGTCAGCGGCTGATTGAGTTCATGGGCCACGCCCGTGGACAGCTGGCCTATCACGGCCAGCTTGCCGGCCTGCACCAGTTCGTCCTGGGCGGCGCGCAGCGTGGCCTCGGCGTGGGTGCGCTCGGCCACCTCGGCCTGCAGCGCCTCGTTGGCGGCCGACAGGTCGGCCGTGCGCTGCTCCACCTTGCGCTCGAGCTCGTCGTGCGCGGCCTGCAGAGCCTCGCGCGCGGCCAGCCGGTCGCGCAGGTGGCGGCGGCGCTCGTTGACCATCATGGCCAGCAGCAACACAAAGGCCGCGCCCACGGCCGCGGCCAGCGCGCGGCTCTGGGCCAGCTGGTCGACCTGCTCCAGGTGCGAGAGCACGGTGATCGTCCAGGGCGTGCCAGGCAGCTGGCGCGACTGGGCCAGGAAGCGGCCGCTGACCGGGTAGACCGAGCCTGGCGATTCCTCGCCATGGCGGGCAATGCGCACCAGGCGCGCGCCCTGGCCCAGGTCGCGCAGCACCTGCAGGCCCAGCGGCTCCAGCGCGCGGCGGTTGTACTGGCGCGTGTGGTCGAAGGCGGCGCGCGTGCCCTCGTCCAGCGTGCGCAAGGTGGTGAATTTCCAGTCGGAGACCGTGCCCAGGATGACGACGCCGTTCTCGTCGCCCACCAGCACGGGCGCCTCCACCGTGGACCACGATTGCTCCAGCTGGTCCAGGCTGACCTTGACCACGGCCACGCCCAGCGTGTGGGTGTCGTCGCCCAGGGTGGAGGCCAGGTAGTAGCCGGGCTCGCCGCGCGTGGTGCCTATGCCGAAGAAGCGCGCGCTGCCCGTGGCCATGGCGGTGCGGTAGTAGGGGCGAAAGCTCAGGTCCTCGCCCATGTAGCTGTCGGAGCGCCGCCAGTTGCTGGAGGCCACGACGTGGCCGCGCGCATCGACCAGGTAGGCGGTCAGCGTGCCCGCGCGGTCGTTGAGCTGCTCCAGGTAGGCGTTGACGCGGTTGGTGAGCTGCTCGTCGCCGGGCTCGGCCAGCAGCCTTTGCACATTGCCTTCCAGTGCCAGCACGTCGGGCAGGAAGGCGTACTTGCCGATCTCGCGCTGCAGGCTGGCGCCGTACAGCTCCAGCCGGTGCATGCCCGTGGCACGCAGATCGGCAATGCCCAGCCGCTGCGCCAGCAGGTACGCACCCCAGCCGCTCAGCCCGCTCAGGGCAAGCCACAGCAAAAGCAGGATGAGCTGGCGCAGGGGGCGGCGGGCGGGCATGGTGAAGGCACCGATGTTATCAGTGCCCCCCAGCGCCGCCTGGGCCTCAGGCCGAGACAGCGGGCCGCCCTTGCTCGGAATGGTCCGTGGGCAGCAGGGACTCGTCGTCATCCGTGGCCGCGGTCGGATCGACGGCGCCTTCCCACTTGGCCACCACGGCCGTGGCGATCGCATTGCCCAGCACATTGGTCAGGGTGCGGCCCATGTCCAGGAAGTGGTCGATGCCCAGGATCAGCAGGATGCCCGCCTCGGGCAGGCCGAACATGGGCAGCACGGCGGCCACCACCACCAGCGATGCGCGCGGCACGCCGGCAATGCCCTTGCTGGAGACCATCAGCACCAGCAGCATGGTGATCTGGGCCGTCAGCGTCATGTCGATGCCGTAGGCCTGGGCAATGAAGATGGCCAGGAAGGTGGTGTAGACCATCGAGCCATCCAGATTGAACGAGTAGCCCAGCGGCAGCACGAAGCCGATGATGCGCGGCTTGATGCCGAACTTCTCCAGCTGCTCCATCAGCTTGGGATAGGTCGATTCGCTGCTGGCCGTGGAAAAGCCCACCAGCAGCGGGCCGCGGATCAGGCTCAGCAGGCGGAAGATGTCACGGCCCAGCACGCAGTAGCCGGCCACGATCAGCAGCACCCACAGCGTGGCCAGGGCCAGGTAGAAGCACAGCATGAACTTGCCGAACACCGACAGCATGCCCAGGCCATGGATGGTGATGGTGCCGGCCACGGCACCGAACACGCCCACGGGGGCGAAGCGCATCACGTAGTCGGTGACCTTGAGCATGATGTGGACCACTTCGTCCATCAGGCCCACCATGGAGCGCGCGGCCTGGTTGTGCAGGTTGCCCAGCGCAATGCCGAAGAACAGCGCGAACACCAGGATCTGCAGCACCTCGTTGGTCGCCATGGCCTCGAAGATGTTCTTGGGGAACACGTGGGCGATGAAGTCCTTGAGGTTCAGCGCCGAGGTCTTGAGGTTCAGGCCCTCGGCCGACGACGGCAGGGCCACGCTCAGGCCATGGCCGGGCTGCAGCACGTTCGCATAGATCAGGCCGATGGCCAGCGAGCAGAACGAGGCCACGATGAACCAGCCGAGCGCGCGGCCGCCGATGCGGCCCACGGCCTTGGCGTCGCCCATGTTGGCCAGGCCCGACACCAGGGTGGCGAACACCAGGGGCGCGATGATCATCTTGATCATGCGCAGGAAGACATCGGTGAGGATGCCGAAGTAGCTGGCGATCTCCTTGGCGGCCTCGGGCGTGGGTGCGTAGCTGTTGCAGGCATAGCCCACCAGCACGCCGAGGACCATGGCCACGAGCACCATGGTGGTCAAGCGGTTGAATTTCATGCGGATTTTTTCGTTGGACGTATTTCGGTCTTGCAAGCGAGCCCGGCCACCACGGCTGCCGGCCACGGGCCGGATGCCACAGCGAAGACGGGCTTGTCTCCCTGCATACACAACCACGATGCACGTGGCCTGCGCCTGACAGTGCACAGACCGTGCCAGCCGCATCCGGCACCTGCACCCCGCGCTAACTGCTTGATTCGCCTATATCGACCTTACTTTCATGCATAAGGTGGCACGGAAATCCGAACGATGAAGTGCAGGCGCCGTTCGGAAAACCGGATGGCAAGACCTGCGGCCTCCGGCCCTCCCGGCCCGCGCACTGCAAAGCATCCGCGACAGCGCCGAGACGCTGGCCGACTACGCCGGCCCCGAGGCCCAGGCCATGAGCTGCGGGTTTGAAGACGCGGCCGAGATGCGCCGCGCCGAAGCGGCCGAGGCAGCCGCCAAAGCCATGGCGCAACTGTTTGAACGCCGGCCGGTGCCCGGGCAGGACGGCAGCAGCAGCTGATGCTCCGGCGCCTGTAGAGGGGCCCGCTCTCCCAGGGTCCCGCACCGTGTCTTCACCGGTGCATCAACCGAGCGCCAACCCTGCCTCAACCCTGCGTCTGGGGCCCCAGGCGAAAAACACTCACGGACTGCACAAGGTCATGCGCCTGCTGCCGCAGGCTCGTGGCTGCCGCCGCCATTTCCTCCACCAGGGCCGCGTTTTGCTGTGTCGCCTGGTCCATCTGCATGACCGCCTCGCCCACCTGCGCAACGCCGCTGCGTTGTTCGGCGGAAGCCGCGCTGATCTCTCCCATGAGGTCGGTGACGCTGCGTATGCTCATCACCACTTCAGCCATGGTGCCGCCCGCGCGGTCGGCCAGCACAGAGCCCTGTTCGACCCGCTCGACGCTGTCGGAGATCAGGGCCTTGATCTCCTTGGCCGCCGCCGCGCTGCGGCCGGCCAGGCTGCGGACCTCGGAGGCCACCACAGCGAAGCCACGGCCCTGTTCTCCGGCACGCGCAGCCTCCACCGCAGCGTTCAGCGCCAGGATGTTGGTCTGGAATGCGATGCCGTCGATGACGTTGATGATGTCGGCGATGCGGCGCGAACTTTCACTGATGCCCTTCATCGTGTCCACGACCTGGGTGACCACCTCGCCCGCCTGCACGGCCACGCCGCTGGCCTGCTGCGCGAGCGCGTTGGCCTTGCCCGCGCCATCCGCGTTCTGGGTCACGGTCGCTCCGAGCTGCTCCATCGAGGCCGCCGTCTGTTCAAGCGCGCTGGCCTGGCTCTCGGTTCGCGAGGACAGGTCGGTGTTGCCCTGGGCAATCTGCGTGCTTGCACTTGCCACGGATTCGCTGCCGCTGCGCACGACGGCCACGACCTGCGATAGCGCATCACTCATCTCGCCGAGGCTGCGCAGCAGGGTCCCCACTTCATCGTGGGTGGTGGCCTCCACCCGCTGCGTCAGATCCCCGCATGCCACCGCGCGTGCCACCTGGATGGCCCGGCCGATGGGGCCGGTGATGGAGCGCGTGACCCAGGTGCCCAGCAAGGCGGCCAGCACGACGGCCACCAGCGCCCCCCCCAGCTCGAACGCCAGCGTCATTGCCGCCAGCGACTCGGTGCGCGTCAGGCGCTCGGCCATGAGCTGCTCCTCCTCTCGCACCAGGTCCGCCTGCAGTGCGCGCAGCCCATCCATGGCCGCCTTCTCGCGCCCCAGGGAGAACTCGCGAACCAGATCCTCGACCGTTGCCGAGCCTTCCTGAACTTGCCGCCGCAGCGCCTGCAGCGGCTGTACCGCCTGAACGAATTCACGATGGCGCAGGCGGATACCGTCCAGGCGGCGCTGCTGGGCGGGGTTGTCCTCGGTCAGGCGTACGGCCTCCTGCCAGGAGGCCTCGAACTCCTTGAGTCCTTCATCCCAGGGGGCAAGAAAACGGGAGTCGCCCGACAGGAGATAGCCTCGCGAGGCCGTCTCCATGTTGACCATGCCCGTGAGCATGCGCTGTCCCTGGGACATCACCTTGAAGGTGTGCTCGTTCTATTGCTGGGCCTCCTTGAGCCGGGACTGGCTGCTCACGGCCAGCGCGATGACAAGAAGAAAAATGGCGATGACGCATGCGAAGGCAGCTGCGAGACGGCGGGCCAGTGGCCAGTTGGACAAATTCATGATGATCATCGGTACGAACTGCGTGGCCGGAAAGACTGCACAAGGGCGCGGCGATCATGGTGTGAAGCCTCGCCTGCGCCTGGGGCCGTCATCTCCTGGCCGGGATCTACAAAGCACTCGCGCCAGCGGCTGCCGGGTGGCGGCCAGCGGGCCTGCGCTTTGTTTCTCTATGTAATATATTGGACAAAACATATCTTTGTCCTAGACAATTCGCAAAATCCCTCAAAACATCCCGGCCATGACCGGACGTTTTGTCCCCTTCAGATCAATGACGCCACTTTCTGACCCCTTGCCTTTGGCGCCTGGCCCCGGGCTGCCCATCTCGGCCGTCGAACGCGAGACCGGACTTGCCAAGGACACCCTGCGTGTCTGGGAAAGACGCTACGGCTTTCCAAGGCCTGAACGGGATTCGGCCGGCGATCGCCGCTATCCGGCAGACCAGGTTCGACAACTGACCCTGATCCGGCGGCTCATGGATACGGGGCTGCGCCCCAGCAAGCTGATGGGCGTGGATCTGGACGGCCTGCAGGCGCTGCTGGCCCGCGCCGACACCTCGCCGGGCAAGGATTTGTCCAGGACAAATTCAGAGAATGCAGCGGACTATGACCGCTTCGCCCCCATGCTCAACGCCATTGCCGCACATGATCCCGCCCAGCTCAGGCATTGCCTGAGCCTGGCCCAGTCGCGCATGGGCCTGGCCGGTTTCGTGACCACGCTCGTGGCCCCGCTGACCACGGCGGTCGGCGATTTCTGGGCACAGGGGCGTTTTGAAGTGTTCGAAGAGCACCTGTACACCGAGGTGCTCACCGGCGTCTTGAGGCAGGCGATCGTCTCGCTCGCCCCTCCTTCCCCGCCGTCCGTGCCCAAGGTGTTGCTGACCACGCTGCCGCAGGAGATGCATGGTCTGGGACTGCTCATGGTCGAAGCCCTGCTGGCCCTGGAAGGCTGCAACTGCGTATCGCTGGGCACCCAGACGCCCATCGGCGACGTGGCACAGGCCGCGCGGGCGCATCGCGCCGACATCGTGGGGCTGAGCTTCAGCAGCTCGCACAACGGAGCGATGGCGCAGGCTTGCCTGGGCGAGCTGCGCAGCCACCTGCCGCCGGCCATCGAGTTGTGGGCCGGTGGAGCATGCCCGGCGCTTTATTCCAGCCCGGTCGCGGGCATCACGCCGGTGCGCCATCTCACGGATCTGCAACCGCTGGTCGCCCGATGGCGGCAGACGACAAGAACACCAAGGACATCCGCATGAACTTTCCCGCCCCCCGCCCCGTCTTCACCGCCAGGCGGCGCACCCTGCTGGCAACGGCCCTTGGCGCAGGCCTGCTGGCCAGCGGTTGCGCCAGCATGCGCCCGCCCGGCTCGGTCACGCCCGTCTCACCGTTCGATCTGCAGCGCTACCAGGGCCTGTGGTACGAACTGGCACGGCTGGACCATGGTTTCGAGCGGGGCATGACCGATGTGACCGCCGAGTACACGCCGCAGGCAGACGGCAGCGTGAAGGTGGTGAACCGGGGGTTTTCCGTGCCCCGGGGCCAGTGGCAGCGTGCCGTCGGCAAGGCCCTGTTCACGGGCAAGCCGGACACGGCTTCGCTCAAGGTCTCCTTCTTCGGCCCGTTCTACGGCGGCTACCATGTGGCCGCCCTGAACCCTGACTACCGCTGGGCGCTGGTCCTTGGGCCGGACACGCAGTACTGCTGGATACTGGCCAGGGAGCCGAAACTGCCCCCGCAGACCCTGCAATCCATCGTCGCCAAGGCCGCGGAATTGGGCGTCGATACCGGCGCGCTGATCTGGGTCAGCCATGAGCGCCACCAGGAAGCGCACAGCCAGGAGGCCTTGTGAACGGCGCGCCCCCCGTCGCGGTGATCGGCGCGGGAATGGCAGGTCTGGCATGTGCACAGCTGCTGGCCGAGGCTGGCTGCCGCGTGGATATCTTCGAGAAAAGCCGAGGCCCATCGGGGCGCATGAGCACACGGCGCGCGCAGGATCCGCAGGGTGCGTGGCAGTGCGATCACGGCGCTCCATCGTTTGCGGCCCAGGACCCGGAGTTTGTGCAGGAGGTGCGCCAGTGGGAGCAGCACGGCGTTGTCGCCGCCTGGCGTCCGCGCGCAGTGCGCCTGCAGGGCAAAGACGTGGTGCCAGCAGATGCGGGCCCCGACCGCTGGGTGGGCGTGCCGCGCATGACCTCTCCCGCAGCGTTTCTTGTCCAGCGGCTTGCACAACAGGGGCATGGCGCACGGCTGCACCTGCAAGCCACGGTTCAGCAGTTGCAGTACGAATCTGCCTGCTGGACTGTGCACTGTGCCGAACACGGGCAGATCGGATCGGAATACTGCGCCCTGGTGCTGGCAGTGCCTGCACCGCAGGCGGCAGCCTTGCTGGGGCCGGTCTCGCCCTATGCGTCGGCACTGGCTGCCAGCGCGCGCATGCAGCCTTGCTGGGTGGCCATGCTGCGCACCGACGCCCCCCTGCCGCTGGACTGGGATGCGGCAGAAATCACGGATGGCCCGCTGTGCTGGGTGGCAAGCGACAGCGCCAAGCCAGGGCGACAGGGGCCGCAAGTGCCGCAAGGACCTCAGACCTGGGTGCTGCATGCCAGTGCACGGTGGAGCCAGGATCACATCGAATCGGACGCCGAATCCGTGGCCCGGCAACTGCTGCAGGCATTCGAGGCCCTGGCCAGCTCTCTGACCGGCTCTCTGCCAGGCGGCCTGCGCGTCACTGCCCACCGCTGGCGCTATGCGCTGCCGGCGCCGCACCTGGTCAACCGCTGCTGGTGGGACGCGCCTGCGGGCCTGGGCCTGTGCGGCGACTGGATGTGCGGCGCAGGCGTCGAAGGCGCCTGGCTCAGCGGACGGGCGCTGGCCCGGCGTGCCCTGGCCACGCTGACGCGCTGAACTGCAGGAACGCCCACGCCATGCACAAGAAGCCCCACCTGCCCTCCAAGCTGTGTGCGTGCTGCGGTCTTGCGTTCACATGGCGCAAAAAATGGGCACGTGATTGGGACGAGGTCAAATACTGCTCGCAGCGCTGCCGCACCGCACGACTGCCGCCTGATCCCACTCCCCCATCTGCAGGCCGCCAGCCAAGGCGCTGACCTCCAAGCGGGCCATGCGCCCCGCACATCCTGGGAGCCCTGGATTGCCGCCAGGCCGGCCCCATAATGCGCCACCCCATTGCATCAAGGAATTGGCACCTATGTCTTCCGGCGGCTTTCACGTCCACGGCCCACACGATCACGAACTCGAACATGCTGCCCAGGGCGAGCATGGCCAAACCGCCCACCACGGCATCGGCGGCGGCAGCCTGACCAACCAGATCGCCATGTGCACGGCAGTCATCGCCACGGTGGGCGCCATCTTCGCGTACATGGGCGGCGCCACCCAGGCCAATGCCGGGCTGTACAAGAACGACGCAGCCATCAAGAAGACCGAAGCGGCCAACCAATGGGCCTTCTTCCAGGCCAAGAGCACCAAGCAATCGTTGTCCGAGTTCGCGCGTGATCTGGCGACCACGGAGGACAGGCGGGCGGCCTACCAGGCCAAGGTGGAGCGCTACGAAAAGGAAAAGGACGACATCAAGCGCGATGCCGACCGCCTGGAAGCCGAGGCCCGGCAATGGGACGAGAAGTCAGAGATGCAGATGCACCTGCATCACCGCTGGGCGCAGGCCACCACCGCGCTGCAGGTCGCCATTGCCCTTGCAGCCATCGCGCTGCTGACCAAGAAGAAATGGCTGGAATACGCCATGCTCGGCGTGGCAGCGCTAGGCCTTGGCGTGGGCGGGCTGGCCATGCTGCACATCTAGAGCCTGTGGCAAAGCCGCAAAGCCGCATATCCGCCTTGGAAGGCAGCTGTGAAACAGCCCCCTGATTCCCCGGCCTTGCCCGCGGCTCAGTCCTCGCTGGGACGGGGGTAGCCTGCCTCTGCCCAGGCTTGCGCAGATGTCCGGGTGAGCTGATGGTCCGGCCTGACTCCTACCTTGGCCAGCTCGCTGCCGTCGGCGGCAGTGGCGGTGAGCGTGGCGCTGGGATTGTCTTCATCAGGCTCGATATCCAGAGATACGGTCACGCGTGACCCGCCCACCACGATCTGCACATCCTTGTGCAACTGCGCGGCCAGATGCTGCTCATGCCGGCGCATCACCTCGTGCGCCGTCTTCACGAGCGTGTTGAAGGCGGAAACGTCCAGCGGCTTGGGATTTTTCTTGTCGCGGCCCATGGTCCAAGGGCCGACCAGGCTTGGCTCCACCTGGCCGTCCTGGGTCATGGCAACGGCCCAGCCATCGTCGTCTTCATTCTTGATGACGCGGGCCTCCCAGCCGTTGTGATGCCAAAGGCGGTCTTCGAAGATCGAGACGACTTCTTGTTCGAGTTCTGCGGACATGTCCAGACCCTTGTGGAAACTATCGAGCCCGAAATTCTACTGTCCATCCATACAGTTCGCGCACAGGGGGTCTATTGCGCAGGCAGCGGCTGACCGAGCTGCGTCAGATTGCATCGCTTGCACGTTGCGCCCGCCGCAAATTGCCGCCGGAGCGAAGGGCTTGCGAATGCGATAAGCTTCAAGTCTTGTTGAAGGTCAAGGAACCCTTGCCGAAGGTTGCGCATGAACATTGGTGAACTGAGCAAACGCACAGGCCTGTCCACATCACGCATTCGTTTTTATGAGCAAAGCGGCCTGCTGCAAGCGGCTGAGCGTGGCTTGAATGGCTACCGCAGCTATCCGCCTGAGATGGTGCAGATGCTGGAGCTGATTGCGATGGCGCAAGGCGTGGGCTTCAGCCTGGATGAAATTCGTGCACTCTTGCCGCCCGGCCTGCAAGGCTGGGACCATGAGGCCGTCGTGGGCGCGCTGCGCCAAAAAATTGCCGATATCAAGGCCATGGAGAAAAAGCTGCAAACCAGCAAAAAGCAGTTGCAGGCTTTGTTGACCGATATTGAAGCGCGGCCAGACAACATGGATTGCCACGACAACGCACGCCGCGTGCTCTCCCATGTACTGGCCCAGCAATCCGAATCCCTGGCCTCTGAAGCAGCGGCCGAAGAAAAAATGGGCAAGCTCATGCGCACAGGACACAAGAAGCGGGCAAGCGTGGCATAGGCCTGCGCCAGTTTGAAACGCGGCCCTAGCGCCTTGCCAGAGCCTGCACCACCTGCTTTGCAGTCGCTTTGGCCGAACCCGGGTTTTGCCCGGTGATGAGGCGGCCATCGGCCACCACATACGAGATAAAAGGCAGCAAGGCTTTTTGATAGCGCGCACCGCGCATCTTCATCTCCTGCTCGGCGTTGTAGGGCATGGACCGGGCCACTCCGGCCAGGATTTCTTCCGTCCATGAAAAACCCGTGACCCGTTTGCCCGCGACCAGCAAAGAGCCGTCGCTGAGCTGCGTATTGAGCAGGCCGCAGTAGCCGTGGCAAACCGATGCAACGATGCCACTACGCTCCCAGATGCTGCGTGTGATGCGCTGCAGCCCCGCACTATCGGGAAAATCCCACATCACCGCATGCCCTCCCGTGAAGTAGATGGCATCGAAATCGTTCGCGACGATATCGGCAGGTGCCGCAGTGTTCGCCAGCAGGGCCATGCGCGCGGGATCATTGAGCCAGGCTTTGGCCGAAGCATCGAAGAGCGGCCATTGGAGTGCGCGCGGCTCCAGCGGTACGGCGCCACCCAGCGGGCTCACCAGTTGCTGCGGGTACCCTTGCAAAGCAAACACATCCCAGGCATGGGTCAGCTCCGACAACCACAGCCCTGTGGCGTGCGCAGGGTCGTCGTAATGGGCGACATTGGTGACGACATGCAAGACACGTGGCGTACTCATGAAGACTCCTGCGCGATGTGCTTGAGGCCCTGTGCGTAGCTGGTGACAGCAAAGTCGGGAAAGCGGCGCTTGAACTTGGACGAATCAAACACATTGTCGTGTGCGTAGCGTGGCAGCAGTTCACGCAGTTCGCGCACGGGCTTGGAGACCCAGCCAGCAGCCACCATGGCCAGGTGGCTCAGTACCTTGTAGCGCGGCTCAACCCCAAAGGTTGCAGCCGCCAGGTTCACAAAGGCCTGATAGGTCAGCCGCTCGTCCCAGCAAGGCAGATGCCAGGTCTGGCCATACGCATCTTGCGCATTGCCGATGGCTGCCATGGCGCGGCTTGCATCGGGCGTCCAGATCAGGGTGCGCAGCTTGTCGTCACGGACCGGCACTTTGGCCTTCTGGCCCGCCTTGAGCGGGCCGATCACCAGGGTGTTGGTGATGCTTTGGGTTTTGCCGGGGCCGTAGAACTCCGGCGCGCGGGCAATGGCGACGGGGATATCGCCGCGCTGCATCTCGGCCAGCACCATCTCGGCCATCAAGGCGCGCACGCGCCCCTTGCGGCCCACCGGGGCAAAGGCGGTTTCCTCGGTCTGCCGCTGCGCGGTTTGCGGGTACATGTAGGTGTTGTCGAAGTAGACAAATTTGGCACCCGCTGCCCGCGTGGCATCAAGTGCGTTGCGCAGCATGGCAGGAAATTGCCTTTCCCATAATTCGGTGTCTGGTGGCAGGCCGGCGGTGAAGTACACGACCTCGCTGCCACGTACGGCCTCCAGGGTTTGCGCGGAATTCGTCAGGTCGGCGGACACCAGCTCGTCCGTATCGTTCACCTTGCGCGGCTTGCGGCTGACCAGGCGCAGGTTCTGCGTGTAGTTGCGGTGGAGCTCGCGCGCCAGCTCCACCGCGATCTGGCCATTGGCGCCCAAAATGGTTTGCATATCGATCCTTGCAGCATCTTGTGTGATGAGAGGACAAGGAGCTTAAGCTTCAACTTGAGTTGAAGGTCAAGCGGCAAAACTACAGGTCCCTGATATCAGGTCGAAGACAAACCCGCCGGCTCGCTCAGCGGGTGGACTCTTTGGTCGCTCCGGCACAAATGTTGACGCGACAGGCGTTTTCATTCCAGCGTAGTGTCAAGCCGGTGATGGTGCCATCGCATCAACAAGGCACCGAACCGGACCGGGATGAAGCTGATGTTTATTCCGGTCCGCTCACCGGCTCTATTGATTCCTGCTGTCAAGCAGGCATCAATCAGCAAAGTCAACGCCCCCGCATCCCCATCAAAACCTCAATCGTCACCGTCGTCGCGTCGTCATCCGGCCTTTTGCGATGCGCGATGCCCAACGCCCTTGACAGTGCTGGCCGCAGGGGTCGCGTGGTGATGCGGGGGTCAGGCTGCGGTGCGCCGGCCTCGTGGGGCAGCAGCGCGGCGCCGTAGCCCGCCGCCACCAGGCTCTTCATTGCGTCGTTGTAGTTCAGCTCGATCCGTGCCTGCGGCCGGGCGCCGCCTGCGGCGAACCATTCGGCGGTCTGGCGCGACAGCCGGGTGCCACGGTCGTTGGCGATCAGCGGACGGGCCGCAAGCCAGGCGGGCGTGATGTGCCGCGGCGGCTTCCAGGCGGCCGGGATGAAGGCCAGCACCGGGTCCTGGCGCCAGGCCTGCACCTGCAGCCCGCGCAGCACGGGCTGCGGCAAGGCAACGATGCCGATGTCCAGGCTGCCGGCGGCCAGGCGCGCCAGGGCTTCCTCGCTGGTCATCACCGCCACTTGCACGTCGATCTCGGGATGCCGGGTGGCCAGGGTTTCCAGTGCCTGGGGCAAGAGGTGCGCGAGTGCGCCAGTGGAGGCGCCCAGGCGCACGCGGCCCCCGCGCGTGGCGATCTGGCGCTGCACGGTCTGCAGGAGATCGTCGGCCTCGGCCAGGAGCTGGCGCGCCTTGTCTATCAGCAGGCTGCCCGCCGATGTGGCGGTGACGCCGGCCGGTGCGCGGTGCAATAGACGTGTTCCCAGACGCTCTTCGAGCTGCGCCACATGCAGCGTCACCGTGGGCGGCGCCAGGTGCAGCACCTTGGCGGCGGCAGCGAATGAGCCCAGGTCGGCCACCGTCAGCAGGGTGCGCAGACGGTCCAGATTGATTTCGCGCATGGTGCGGTATCCCAGGTTGCCAGCAATTCAGGAATCATGAATCCGTAGTTTGTCAGATTCAACTGGCCTGCATGCGGCAGGCGCTGCACCATGCGCTCCACACCCAATCGGAGCAACCCATGACCTCTCTTGTTTTCATCGATGGCGACCAAGGCACCACCGGCCTGCAGGTGCGCGAATGGCTGGCGGATCGGACCGACCTGCGCCTGCTGCAACTGCCGGCCGACCAGCGCAAAAGCACGGCGCACCGCGCCGAGGCGCTCAACGACTGCGACATCGCCTTGCTGTGCCTGCCGGACGAGGCTGCGCGCGAGGCGGTGGCGCTGGTGCGCCGGCCCGGCGTGCGCGTGATCGATGCGAGTTCTGCGCATCGCACCGCGCCGGGCTGGGTCTATGGCCTGCCGGAACTGGAGGCAGGCCAAGCTGAACGCATCGCCCATGCCCGGCGCGTCAGCAATCCCGGCTGCTATCCGACAGGTGCGCTGGCACTGCTCAGGCCCTTGATCGACGCGGGCCTGCTGCCCCCCGACTACCCGCTGGCCATTCACGCGGTATCGGGCTATTCGGGACGGGGCCGCGCAGGACTGCTGGACCATGAGGGCGCTGCCGCCGCGACTGCCGTGCCCCTGCAGGTCTATGGCCTGGGACTGCACCACAAGCACGTGCCCGAGATCCAGCAGCATGCCGGTCTGGCCCATGCGCCGGTGTTCGTGCCGGCCTATGGCCACTACCGGCAAGGCATCGTGCTGACCATCGCCCTGCATCTGCGGCTGCTGCCCGCTGGTGTGACCGCCCGCAGCCTGCACGCTGCGCTGCAGGCGCGGTATCAGGGCCAGCCCTGCATCGAGTTGCAACCCCTGGAGGAGGACGCCGATGCGCAGCGGCTCGATCCGCGCGCACTCAATGGCAGCAACCGGATGCGGCTCGCGGTGTTCGGACAGCCGCAGGAGCAGCAGGTACTGCTGACCGCCGTGTTCGACAACCTGGGCAAGGGCGCCGCCGGCGCGGCGGTGCAAAACCTTGATCTGATGCTCGGGCTGCAGCCGATGCTCCACGGCTCAACGAATCCGTCGCGCATTCCCCTCCCCCTCTGAGCAAAGGGGCATGCGCACCCTGCCGAGCGCGGCGAGCAGGCCGCCGCCTCGCTGCTGGCGCGCATGGCTCATCCAGGCTGCCCCGCCAGCAATTGCTGGCCAGACCGAAGCTGGTGCTGCGCAAGTCGGCCTGAATCCGGGCGTGCGATCAGCCGGGACTGGTGCCTGCGCCCACCATCTCCCGCACCCAGTCCGGCAACTCGATGGCCTTCTGCCTGGGAAAGTCCACCCAGATCACGGTGCCGCCGCCGGCGGCGCAGATGACGCCGGGCTCGGAAACGCGTTCCATGGTTCCCCAGGTCTCGAAGGTGGTGCGGCCGGGGTCGCTGACGTACATCTTGAGCAGCACCTCGTCGGGATAGGCCAGCTGCTGGTGGAAGTTGCAGAACGCATTGACGATGACCGGCCCCTGCCCGCCCGGCGTAGGCGCCATGCCCGCTTCGACCATCCAGTCGATGCGGGCAGTCTCCAGATAGCGGAAGTACATGGCGTTGTTGACATGGCCCATGGCGTCCATGTCGCCCCAGCGCACTTTGAATCGCATCTCGTGAACCCATTTTTTATATTCTGGAATCTCTATGCGCATGCCTGCAGTCTCCTTGTTGTAGCGCCACCGCAAGGCACCATGCCCCGCAGCCCCCGGTCACTGTGCAGCAGGGCGGATTCCCGCGCTGTCACCTATCAGCAACGACGGGGTCCACGCACGTCATAGAATCCACCGCATTGCGGCATTTGCGCTGCAGCCGAACGAACGTTCGGTCTGCCGACCATCCTGTTTTTCAATATCCAAGCGAGACACCCCGATGACGAACGAAGAAATCCTGGCCCAGTACGGGCCGCGCGAAGCCATGGAATACGACGTGGTGGTGGTTGGCGGCGGCCCCGGCGGCCTGGCCACGGCCATCCGCCTCAAGCAGCTGGCGGCCGAAAAAGGCCAGGATGTCTCCGTCGTCGTGCTGGAAAAGGGCTCCGAGCCCGGTGCCCACATCCTGTCCGGCGCGATCATGGACCCGCGTGCGCTGACCGAGCTGATCCCTGACTGGAAGGAAAAGGGCGCGCCCCTGACCCAGCCCGTCACCGACGACGCCATGGTCTTCCTGGGTGAGAAATCCGCCCTGCGCACGCCCAACTTCCTGCTGCCGGCCTGCTTCCAGAACCATGGCAACTACATCGTTCGCCTGGGCTACGTGGTCAAGTGGCTGGGCGAGCAGGCCGAGGCACTGGGCGTTGAAATCTTCCCGGGCTTTGCTGCCGCCGAGGTGCTCTACAACGACGACGGCTCGGTCAAGGGCGTGGCCACCGGCAACATGGGCATCGGCAAGGACGGCGAGCCCACGGGCGAGTTCCAGCTGGGCATGGAGCTGCACGCCAAGTACACGATCTTTGCCGAAGGCTCCCGCGGCCACCTGGGCAAGCAGATCATTGCCAAGTACCAGCTGGACGCCGGCAAGGACCCGCAAAGCTACGGCCTGGGCATCAAGGAGCTGTGGGAAATCGACCCGGCACGCCACAAGCCCGGCTTCGTGATGCATACGGCCGGCTGGCCCATGGACAGCAAGACCTACGGCGGCGCCTTCCTCTACCACCTGGACGACAGCAAGGTCACGCTGGGCTTCATCACGGGCCTGGACTATGCCAACCCCTACCTGAGCCCCTTCGAGGAATTCCAGCGCTGGAAGACCCATCCCAACATCCGCTACTACCTGGAAGGCGACGAGTCCAAGGGCATCAAGCCGGCCAAGCGCCTGGGCTACGGCGCGCGCGCCATCACGGCCGGCGGCCTGCTGTCCCTGCCCAAGTTCGTGTTCCCGGGCGGCGCGCTCGTGGGCTGCGACGCAGGTTTCCTGAACGTCAGCCGCATCAAGGGCAGCCATGCCGCCATCAAGACCGGCATGCTGGCCGCCGAGGCCGCGTATGACGCCATCGTCGCGGGCCGCCAGGGCGACGAGCTGGGCGCCTATGTAGAGGCCTTCGAGAACAGCTGGCTGTACGAAGAGCTGAACAAGTCGCGCAACTTCAAGGCCTGGTTCAAGAAGGGCCTGACCACGGCCACGCTGATGAACGGCATCGAGCAGTTCGTGCTCAAGGGCAACATCCCCTGGACGCTGCACCGCGACAAGCCCGACCACGCCTACCTGAAGCCTGCTGCCGAGTGCAAGCCCATCGACTACCCCAAGCCCGATGGCAAGCTGACCTTCGACCGACTGTCCAGCGTCTTCATCAGCAACACCAACCACGCCGAAGACCAGCCCGCCCACCTGACGCTCAAGGACGCCTCGGTGCCCGTGGCCATCAACCTGGCCAAGTACGCAGGCCCCGAGCAGCGCTACTGCCCGGCCGGCGTCTATGAGTTCGTGGACGACACGGCCCAGGGCGGCAAGCGCCTGCAGATCAACGCCCAGAACTGCGTGCACTGCAAGACCTGCGACATCAAGGACCCCACGCAGAACATCGTCTGGGTCACGCCCGAAGGCGGCGGCGGGCCGAACTACGCGGGCATGTGATCCGCACGCCACACCGGCCCTCCTCTGAAGCCTGCCCAAGCCTGCTTGTGCAGGCTTTTTCTTTGAGCGCCGTCAAAGCCATGCAGGCCCAGAAAGCATAGAAGGCCATCCGAAAGGCACTTGCACGCAATAAAAATGCACGACAAAGCCAAAAACAAGCCCCTGAAGACGCAAACCTGCACCGCCAAACCTATCCAAGACGCATGAAAAAGTTGCACCTAGGGCATTCCCCGCAGATTTCATGCCAATTTTTAGATACAAACCTATAGGTGAAAACCGGGTCGTCCAAACGCCAAGGCGTACAGGGCGGCTGCAGTAGACTTTGCCGCGAAGCGCCGCGACCGTCCTGTGCGGCCTTCTGCTGAGCAAACAGGAACAACCACAAGCACGTTGGAGATACACGTATGAAGCACTTGTCTTGGGCGCCCCTGGGCGCGCTGGCCCTGGCAATTTCCGCCATTGCGGGCGGCGCCCACGCCGCTGACGAGAAGTCGGTCGCAGTGACCGCCATCGTCGAGCACCCTGCACTCGACGCCGTGCGCGACGGCGTGCAGGCCGCGCTCAAGGAAGCAGGCTACGAAGCCGGCAAGAACCTCAAGTGGCAGTACCAGAGTGCCCAGGGCAACACCGGCACGGCCGCGCAGATCGCACGCAAGTTCGTGGGCGACAAGCCTGACGCCATCGTGGCCATCGCCACGCCCTCGGCCCAGGCCGTGGTCGCATCGACCAAGACCGTGCCCGTGGTGTTCTCCGCCGTGACCGACCCCGTGGCCGCCAAGCTGGTGCCCAGCTGGGAGCCGTCCAAGAACAACGTGACCGGCGTGTCCGACCTGCTGGCCCTGGACAAGCAGATGGATCTGGTCAAGCAGGTCGTGCCTAACGCCAAGCGCGTGGGCATGGTCTACAACCCCGGCGAGGCCAACTCCGCCGTGGTGGTCAAGGAACTCAAGGCCCTGCTGCCCAAGCTGGGCATGACCCTGGTGGAAGCCGCCGCACCCCGTTCCGTGGACGTCAGCAGCGCCGCGCGCAGCCTGGTCGGCAAGGTCGACGTGATCTATACCAACACCGACAACAACGTGGTCTCGGCCTACGAGTCGCTGGTCAAGGTCGGCCAGGACGCCAAGATCCCGCTGGTGGCCTCGGACACCGACTCCGTCAAGCGCGGCGCCGTGGCTGCCCTGGGCATCAACTACCGCGATCTGGGCGAGCAGACCGGCCGCATGGTGGTGCGCATCCTCAAGGGCGAAAAGCCCGGCGACATGAAGACCGAAGTCAGCACCAAGATGGAGCTGTTCGTGAATCCCGGCGCCGCCGAGAAGCAAGGCGTCAAGCTGTCCGACGCGCTGGTCAAGTCGGCCGCCCAGGTGATCAAGTAATACCCGGGGTTTGCCTGCCCGGGACCAACCCGGGCAGTGCGCCCACGGTGGCAGGCGCCATGGCAACATGGCCCTGCCCTTTTTTTAAGTCGTTTTCTGTCCCACGCGCCTGTCGCTCCTCCTATGTCTCTTTTCTCATTGCTCGGTGCCGTCGAGATCGGCCTGATCTTCAGCCTGGTGGCGCTGGGCGTCTTCATCTCGTTCAGATTGCTGCGCTTTCCCGACCTCACGGTGGACGGCAGCTTTCCGCTGGGCGGCGCCGTCTGCGCCATCCTGATTTCCACGGGCACCAATCCCTGGCTGGCCACGCTGGCCGGCACGGCCGCGGGCGCCGTCGCAGGCCTGATCACGGGCTGGCTCAATGTGCGCCTGAAGATCATGGATCTGCTGGCCTCCATCCTGATGATGATCGGCCTGTATTCGGTCAACCTGCGCATCATGGGCGGCCCCAACGTGCCGCTGATCAACGAGACCACGCTGTTCACCCTGCTGCAGCCCGACAGCGTGGCTGACTATGTGATGCGCCCGGTCATCCTGTTCGTGATCGTCGTGATCGCCAAGCTGGGCCTGGACTGGTTCTTCGCCACCGAGCGGGGCCTGGCCATCCGCGCCACGGGCTCCAACGCCCGCATGGCACGCTCGCAGGGCGTGAACACAGGCGCCATGATCCTGCTGGGCATGGCGATCTCCAACGGCCTGGTCGGCCTGGCCGGCGCGCTGTTCGTGCAGACCCAGGGCGGCTCGGACATTTCCATGGGCATCGGCACCATCGTCATCGGCCTGGCTGCCGTGATCGTGGGCGAGTCCATCCTGCCCTCGCGCCGCATCGTCTGGGCCACGCTGGCCGTGGTGGTGGGCGCCATCGTCTACCGCTTCTTCATTGCAGCGGCCCTCAACAGCGATTTCATCGGCCTCAAGGCCCAGGATCTGAACCTCGTCACCGCCCTGCTGGTGACCGTCGCCCTGGTGATCCCCCAACTGAAGCGCAAGTTTGCGCAAAGGAAATGACACCCCCTGAGCGGCTATGCCGCTTCCCCCTCTCTACTCGCTGCGCGAGGGAGGGGAACGACGCCATCGCTGCGGGGCGGCCCTTGCTAGGCGTCCCTGAGTTTGGACCGCGTCAGTTCAAGCACCACGCCTTGAGCGACTGAACGAAGAAATACCGGAGATTGCACTCATGCTGAGCGCACAACAACTCGAAATCACCTTCAACCCCGGCACGCCCATCGAAACGCGGGCGCTGCGCGGCATGTCGCTGGACATTCCCGACGGCCAGTTCGTCACCGTCATCGGCTCCAACGGCGCCGGCAAGTCCACCTTCCTGAACGCCGTCTCGGGCGACCTGTCCGTGGACAAGGGCCGCATCGAGATCGCCGGCCAGGACATGACGCGCCTGCCCGTGTGGGCACGTTCCGAACGCGTGGCCCGCGTCTTCCAGGACCCCATGGCGGGCACCTGCGAGGACCTGACCATCGAGGAAAACATGGCCCTCGCCCAGCGCCGCGGCACCTTCCGCCGCCTGAGCCGCGCCGTCAAGGCCGAGATGCGCGACAACTTCCGCGAGCGCCTGTCCATCCTGGGCCTGGGCCTGGAAAACCGCCTGACCGACCGCATCGGCCTGCTCTCTGGCGGCCAGCGCCAGGCCGTGAGCCTGCTGATGGCGGCGCTGCAGCCTTCGCGCATCCTGCTGCTGGACGAGCACACCGCCGCGCTCGACCCGCGCACGGCCGACTTCGTGCTGCAGCTGACGGCGCGCATCGTCTCCGAGGCCAAGCTCACCACCATGATGGTCACCCACAGCATGCGCCAGGCGCTGGACGTGGGCGAGCGCACGGTGATGCTGCACCAGGGCCAGGTCGTGCTCGACGTCAGCGGCGAGGAACGCGCCCGCATGGACGTGCCCGACCTGCTGCACATGTTCGAGAAGGTACGCGGCGAAAAGCTGGCCGACGACGCACTGCTGCTCGGCTGAGCGCTCCGCACTTCCGGGAACAAGGGGCGCTGCGGCGCCCCTTGTTCATGGGATGGCTAAGGGCTGGCTATACCCACATATCGTTGGGCGCCGTCCTCTCACCGCCTTCCTCCCCGGTGTTCAGCACGCCGCGCGGCTCGATCAGCATGAGGCGGGCTTCCCGCTCGGCGCTGGGCTTGTGCTCCGTGCCTTTGGGGACCACGTAGAGCTCGCCCTGGCGCAGCAGCGCATGGCCATCACGGAAGTCGATGCGCAGCTCGCCATCCAGCACCAGGAAGGCTTCATCCGTTTCGGCATGCGAGTGCCAGATGAACTCGCCCTGCACGCGCACGATCTTGAACTGGTAGTCGTTCATCTCGGCAACGACGCGGGGGCTCCATTGACCGGTGAAGCGGCTGAATTTCTCGGGGAAGTTGATGGCCTCGTAGGGGCGGTTTCCAACGGGGAACGTCATGGGCAGACCTTATGAAAGCGTGTGAAACCTCCATGCTAGGAAGCGCCATCCCTCCGGTCTTGCACGATCGTGCAGCTCAGGCCGCGCCAAGGCGCCTGAGCCAGCGTGCGGGCGGCACGCCATAGGCCATGGCGAACTGGCGCGCCATGTGGCTCTGATCGAAGAAGCCGGCCTGTAGTGCAGCATCGGCCACGGGCTGCCCCGCCAGCAGCAGGCGCCGCACGGTGTCCAGCCGGCGCATGGTCAGGTAGCGGTAGGGGCTGGTGCCGTAGAGCGCGCGGAAGTCACGGCACAGCCGCCAGCGGTCCAGGCCACTGGCCCGAGCCAGGTCCTCCAGGGTCACGCCCTGCTCCAGCGCGTCGTGGATGCAGGCGCGGGCGCGTTCCACGGCCCCCAGGTCGGGCAGGCGCCGGACGTTGCGCCGGCCCGCCACGGCGTCCAGCGCCCATGCCAGGTCGTAGATGGCGTCGTCGCGGGCCAGCGGCTCCAGGTCTTCATCCAGGCCCTGCAGCAGCGGCAGCAGCGCGGCCTTGAGCCGCGGATCGGCAGACAGCCCGCCCTCGACAAAGGGCAAGGGCCTGCCGCCCAGCACCTGCTGGATCAGGGCCGGCTCCACATAGACCATGCGGTAGCGAAAACCTGCGTCGGTGCCCGCGTGGCCGTCATGCAATTCATCGGGATGCAGCACCATGGCACCGCCCGGCAGGCTGTGCCGCTGGCTGCGGCGGTAGGCAAAGCTTTGCACGCCGGACAGCGTCAGGCCCAGTGCATAGGTGTCGTGCCTGTGGGGCGCATAGCCGTGCCCGCCGAAATAGGCCTCGATGCGCTCCAGGCCAGCGCCCAGCTGCGAATGCCGGACCCAGTCGCTGGAGATGCTCGTTTCTGCCATGTGGGTTGGTGGTGAGGGGTGTGCAAAGCAGCCGCAGATGGTAACTGCGGGCCAGTGACCTCAAGGCGAGCAGGCCGGCTGCTCCGCGCCCGGCACGGCCTGGCTTGCCGGTGCGCGGCGCATGCCCGCAGACACCACCCACCCCAGCAGCGCGATAAGTGCAGCACCCCATTCGGCCTGCTGCAGCCCCCGGGCCGTGGCCTCGCGCAGCGCATCGGGCGCCGTGATGCCGGCCAGCGGCGCCGTGGCCACCATGACCAGCAGGGCCAACCCCAGTGCCGCGCCCACTTGCTGGGCCGTGGCCGCAATGCCCGAGGCCACGCCCTGCTGCGCAGCCGCCACGCCCTGGCCGGCCACCACCCACATGGCGGTCCAGCACGCGCCCTGGCCCAGGCTGAGCACCACGAAGCCGGGCACCAGCCAGACATAGCTGCCGCCCAGCGGCAGCGCCCAGGCCATGTAGGCCAGGCCGATGGTGCCTGCGGCCCAGCCCCCCATCAGCACGGCGCGCGGCGTGGAGCGGTGCAGCCAGTGTTCGGCCCAGCGGATGCCCAGCGTGCAGACCGCCGTGGGCAGCAAAAAGGCCATGCCGGCCTGCAGCGGGCTCCAGCCGAAGATCTGCTGGAAGTACAGCGCCAGGAAGTAGTACTGCACGCCAAAGCTGCTCATGAAGATCATGGTCAGCAGCATGGCCGCGCGCAGGCTGGGCACGCGCAGCAGGGACAGCGGCATCAGCGGCGAGGCAATACGCGCCTCGATGCGCCAGAACAGCGCCAACGCCGCGATCGCCACGGCCAGCGTCCCCAGCGTGGCGGCGCTGGCAAAGCCCCATTCAGGGCCTTGCACCAGGGCCGTCACCAGCAGGCTGCTGCCCACGGTCACGCTCAGGCAGCCGGCCAGATCGAAGCCCTGGCCCGGCGCGGCGCGCCCGGTCTGGGCCGAGGGCGGCAGAAAGCGCAGCGCCGCCATGGCACACGGCCAGGCCACGGGCACCAGCACCCACAGCACCCAGTTCCAGCCCAGCGTCTGCGTGAGCACGCCGCCCAGCAGCGCGCCGGCCGCCAGCCCGCCGGCCGACGCCATGCTCCACACGGCCAGGGCGCGGTTGCGCTCGGGCCCTGCCGCATACAAGGTGTTGATCAGCGACAGCGTGGCCGGAAACAGCAGCGCCCCGGCCACGCCCTGCCCTGCGCGGCCCAGCACCAGTTGCCAGGGCTGCGAGGCAAAGCCGCCGACCAGGGAGGCCAGGCCGAACAGCGCCATGCCCGCCACATACATGCGCCGCTTGCCCAGCAGGTCCGCGCAGCGCCCGCCCAGCAGCAGGCAGCCGCCAAAGGCCACGCTGTAGGCACTGACCACCCATTGCAGATGGTGCGCGTCCATCTGCAGCTGCTGGCCCATGGCGTCGAGCGCAACGAAGACGATGGTGGCATCCAGCGCAATCAGCAGCTGGGACAGGGACAGCAGCGCCAGGGCGGCGCGCGGGTGGCGCAGGGCGCCGGGGGAATCGGTCATTGGCATGGCGCCGATCCTAATTAATGCACTTGTGAAGATAAACAGCAGATTTTCATTTTTCTTATGCAAAACTGCATTAATCGAATCTGGAGACATGCCATGGATCTCAACGCCGTGCACCTGCTCATCAAGGTGGCCGAAAGCCGCAGCTTCACCCAGGCCGCCACGCTGCTGGGCACAAGCCAGCCTCGCATCTCGCGCGCCGTGGCCCAGCTGGAAAAGGACCTGGGCACGCGGCTGCTGCACCGCAATACGCGCAGCGTCTCGCTCACGCCTGATGGCTGCGCGCTGGTGGACCGCTGCGCCCCGCTGATCGCCGGGCTGGAAGAGGCGCGCCAGCTGGTCAGCGACCGGCGCTGCGCGCCCAGCGGCGTGCTGCGCATGACGGCGCCGTCCATGCTGGGCCGCATCGTGCTGGTGCCGCTGCTGGGACAGTTGCTGCGCGAGCATCCGCAGCTGCAGATCGACACCAGCTTCACCGACCGCATGGTGGACATGGTGGAGGAAGGCTTTGACGCGGCCGTGCGCATCGGCCCGCTGGCAGACAGCCGCATGATCGCCCGCGCCCTGCCGCCGCTGCGCTGGGTGACCGTGGCCTCGCCCGCCTACCTGGCGGCGCGCGGCACGCCGCAGACGCTGCAGGAGCTGGCGCAGCACAGCTGCATGGCCGTGTACAACCACTACCTGGGCCGGCGCGTGCCCTGGCAGTTCCTGGCCGGCAATGGCGAGATGCTGGACTGGCCGGCGCCGCAGACCGTGACCTTCGACAGCGGCGATCCGCTGGTGGAAGGCTCGCTGGGCGGCCTGGGCGTGGCCCAGGTCATGGAGTTCGCGGTGCGCGAGCACCTGCAGGCGGGCCGGCTGGTGCGGCTGCTGCCCCAGCACGAAGGCCGCGCCCGCGAACTGTCCCTGGTCTACCCGCGCACGCGCCAGGCCTCGCCGCGCATCAAGGCACTGGCCCAGCTGCTGCTGGCGCAGACACAGTGGTAGGCAGGCAGGCGGGCCGCAGACGGCGTGGCGCCATGCACACAGTGGGTTCGGATTCAGTTCCGCTTATGTGGGTGAAGGGGGATTAAACTCCTGCCTTTCCACGATGGCAGCGTTCTCGGACAATCACGCCTTTTCGTGGTGCATGCACCTTGATGGGGCCGCGACACAGCGGCTCTTTTGTTTTTCCTGTTTTGCATTCCTGCCCCCGCGCCGGCCAGCGGCCGCGCGGGATCTGATCCACCAATCGACACATCCATGGCAGCAGACAACTCCAAGAATGCCGCTCCCACCGCGCTCAGGCGCGAACTCAAGGCGCGGCATCTGTCCATGATCGCCATCGGCGGCTCCATCGGCACCGGCCTCTTCGTTGCCTCGGGCGCCACCATCTCGCAGGCCGGCCCTGGCGGCGCCCTGCTGGCCTACATGATCGTGGGCCTGATGGTCTACTTCCTCATGACCAGCCTCGGCGAAATGGCCGCGAATCTTCCCGTCTCGGGCTCGTTCGCCACCTACGGCGCGCGCTATGTGGACGAAGGCTTCGGCTTCGCGCTGGGCTGGAACTACTGGTACAACTGGGCCGTCACCATTGCCGTGGACCTGGTGGCCGCCCAGTTGGTCATGGCCTACTGGTTCCCCGACGGCAACGGCATGCTGTGGAGCGCCCTGTTCCTGGCCATCATGTTCGGCCTCAACGCCATCTCGGTCAAAGGCTTCGGCGAGGCCGAGTACTGGTTCGCCGCCATCAAGGTGACCACCGTCATCCTCTTCATCGGCGTGGGCGTGCTCATGATCCTGGGCATCGTGCGGGGTGGCGCGCCTGAAGGCGTCTGGGGCAACTTTGCCCTGTGGAGCCAAGGCGACGCGCCCTTTGCGGGCGGTTTCTCGGCGCTGATCGGCGTGGCCATGATCGTGGGCTTTTCCTTCCAGGGCACGGAGCTCATCGGCATTGCCGCCGGCGAATCCGAGAACCCCGCCAAGAACGTGCCCCGCGCCGTGCGCCAGGTGTTCTGGCGCATTTTGCTGTTCTACGTCTTCGCCATTCTGGTCATCAGCCTGCTGATCCCCTACACCGATCCGCACCTGCTCAAGAATGATCTGGGCGACATCAGCGTGAGCCCCTTCACCCTGGTCTTCGAGCGCGCGGGCCTGCTGTCGGCCGCAGCCGTGATGAACGCCGTGGTGCTGACCTCGGTGCTGTCGGCCGGCAATTCGGGCATGTACGCCTCCACACGCATGCTCTACACGCTGGCATGCCAGCGCATGGCGCCGCGCATGTTCTCGTACGTCAACAAGCGCGGCGTGCCCACGATGGCCCTGCTGGCCACCACCGTGGTGGCGGCGCTGTGCTTTTTGACCAACATCTTCAGCCCGCAGCTGGTCTACATCTGGCTGCTGAATCTGTCGGGCATGACGGGCTTCATCGCCTGGCTGGGCATTGCCATCAGCCACTACCGCTTTCGCAAGGGCTTCGAGGCCCAGGGCCTGGACCTGAACCAGCTGCCCTACCGCGCATCCTGGTTCCCGTTCGGCCCCATCTTCGCCTTCGTGCTGTGCATGGTGATCACGCTGGGCCAGAACTACGAGGCCTTCATGGCCGACCGCATCGACTGGACCGGCGTGGTCGCCACCTACATCGGCCTGCCGCTGTTCCTGCTGATCTGGGGCGGCTACCGCCTGGTCAAGGGCACGCACATCGTGAAGTACAAGGACATGCAGCTGGGCTCCAACGTCGACTGACGCCCGGCCCGGTCCCCATGAAAAAACAGCCCGCAGATGCGGGCTGTTGGCTTTCAGGCATCGGCCGACCACACGGCCAGCTCGTAGCCGTCCGGATCGGTGAAGTGGAACCTGCGGCCACCCGGGAACGCGAACACCGCGCGGCTGATCACGGCCCCGGCCGCCTCCACGCGGCGCTGCGCTTCGGCCAGATCGTCGGCGTAGAGGATGACCAGCGGGCCGCCGGGCCGCACCTCCTCGCCGGTGGTGAAGCCGCCCGTCAGTCGGCCGTCGCTGAACTCGGTGTAGCTCGGCCCGTAGTCGGTGAAGGTCCAGCCGAAGGCCTCGCCGTAGAACGCCTTGCTGCGTGCGATGTCGGCCACGTTGAACTCGATGTTGTCGATCTGGTGGTTCTTGCCCCTGATGCCCATGTGATGCTCCATTGAATGTCGGTAGGCCGCCATCATCGGCCACGCAGGGGCACGGCATCTTGAACAAAACGGCCAGACGGGCCACTCAATCCAGCAGTTGCTGCAGGGCAGCGCGGGGAGTGATGCCGCACAGCGCCCTCACTTCGCGCGACAGATGCGCCTGGTCCGCATAGCCGGCGTCCGCCGCCAGGGCCGCAAGACCTGCCTGCCGGTCCGACCGCGCCAGGGCCAGCAGGCGCTGAAAGCGCAGCACGCGCTCCAGCGTCTTGGGGCCGTAGCCAAACTGCGCGTGGCACAGGCGGCGCAGGCTGCGCTCCGGCATGTCCAGCTGCGCGCGCATGGCGGCCAGCACACCGGATTCATCCCGCCCGGCTGCAGCCGCCACATTGAACAGCTCCATGGCCTGCCGGTCCGGCGCCGGGGCGTCGCGGCCCATTTGCACCAGTCCATGGATGAACACGGCCTGCCCTGCGCCCGGCTGCGCATCGTTGATGCGTTGCACCCACTCCCGCGCGCGCGGCCCCAGCAGATCGCCCAGTTCCACCGCCTGCCCCACGATCTCGTCCATGGGCAAGCCCAGCCAGGCGCTGGCCGCACCGGGGCCGAAGCGCGCCCCCCATACCTCGGACCCCGGCACCAGCGTGGGCCGCGCAGCCACCCTGTCAGGCCCCACGGCCAGCAGTTGCCCGCCTTTGCAGACGATGTCCACGCAGCCATCGGGCACCACGAGAAAGCCACCGGCATAGTCCGGGGCCACGGTGCTGCTCCACAGGCACTGGAAGTGCGGCTGCAGGGCAGGCGGCGGGGAGTGTTCGCGGTAGGGGGCGGGCAGCGGCGCCTGGCCAGAGGGCATGGACTTCAGACCCCCAGCGGCAGGTCGGCCTTCTTCAGCGTGCGCAGCACAAAGCTGGACTGGCTGTGGCGTATGCCCTTGATCTTGTAGAGCTTCTCGCGCAGCAGGCGCTCGTAGTCGCGCGTGTCCTTGACGACGACGCGCAGCAGGTAGTCATACTCGCCCGAGACCAGATGCGCCTCCACCACCTCGGGAATGGTCGCCAGCATCTCGCCGAATTTCTCCAGCGTGTTGTCCGAATGGCTGTCCAGCGTGACCTGCACCAGCACCGTATCGCCCAGGCCCAGCGCCAGCGGGTTCAGGCGCACGGTATAGCCCTCGATCACCCCCGCCTCTTCCAGCTTCTTGATGCGTGCCCAGCAGGGCGAAGCGCTCAGGCCCACGGCGGCGCCGATTTCCTGCAGGCTGGCGCGCGCGTTGGCCTGCAGGGCGGAAAGAATCTTTCTGTCGAGGATGTCCATGGCCGGCAATCTACTGCAAAACAGGCAGGCGCAGAATAATTTTCTGTAGCAACGCCTGTTTTGAAGAAATAAAGCAGCATTTTCTGAGACCAAACGCGCACACTTGTCTGCATGGGAGCACGCTTACCGGCGCAGCAAAACCATTCACCCAGCCCCGCCGACTACCGCCAGCGCCCGGATGCGTGATCCAGACCAGGAGCCCGTTACAGGCCGCCCCGCTTATCCGCAGCGGGGCGGCCTGTTGCATTGGGGCACCTGGCAGACGACAGACAGCGCTTTCCCGCGATGGCCGCCGGTGCACAATGGCCCCCCGCAAGCCTGCACGGCGGACATATACGGGCGCACGCCACATCAACCAATCGGACCCTTGATCCACACGCAAGACAACCCCACCGAAGGCGGCCGGGGGCACTGGCCAACGGGTGCTGTAGCGCAATGGCTGGTGCAGACCCTGGCGCAAGCCCTGGCAGCTGCAGCGCTTCTGGCACTGCTCACCTGCTTGCTGCCCAACCCACAGGCCGCCCAGGGCATTGCGGTCTTTCCCGGCAGGAGCATGGCGCCGGCCGCGATGCTGCTTTACGCGTACATGGGCTCGGCCCTGGCCATCACGCTGATGAGCCTGATCCTGTGGTGCTGGCTCAGGGAAAGGCTCTACATTCTTTGCGCCGCGCTCCTGGCAGCCGGCTTTGCCTACGCCGCCTTCCGTTACCGGCCCCAAGGCCTGTGGCTGCCCGGCGCCGACCAGCCCCAGCATGCGCTGTCCATCGCCTACTGCAGCTTCTGTGTGGTGGCGACGGTGTTTTTCAGCCAATTGTTCGAGTTCCGTCGCTATTGGATCTGGGCTGCGCACCTCTTCAGCGTGGTGGCCTGGCTGAATGCCATCGCACTGGGCCTGGCACTGTTGGGTGGCTATCCGCAGATCTCGCGTGCCGTGGTGTTCACGGCCCTGGTGTCCACATCGTTCGGTGCGGTCTTCGTGCTGTACCTGCTGGTGGTACGAAGGCAGTGGCAATACCTGCCGGGCGCGCTGGCATTTGCGGTGCCTTCCGCCCTGGGCATCCTGAACCTGCTGAGAACCCAGGGCCTGCTGCCGGATGTGGCGCTGCCATCGGCCCAGATGCTGTGGTTTGCCGGGCGTGTTTCCGAGGCCATCCTGCTGGGAATGGCGGTGACCAACCGCACGCGGGTGGCGGAGCGTGCCCTGCGCAGTGAGCGGATGCAGGCCCTGTCACGCGCCCAGGCTGCCGAGCGCGAGCTGGAATCCAAGGTCCTGCAGCGCACCGCACAACTGCAAACGGCCCAGCAGGCCTTGCAGACCGCCTTGCACAGCGAGCGCAAGATGCGGCTGGAGCAGCGCCAGTTCTTCAACATGATCAACCACGAGTTCCGCACCCCGCTCACCATCGTGGACGGCGCCGCGACCGAGCTGCAGACGTTCCCGACGACGGACGCGGACTCCCTCATCGAGCAGGCGTCGCAGATACGCAGGGCTTCGCGCCGGCTGATGACCCTGGTGGACACCTGCCTGATCAACGACCGGCTGGACGCGGGCGCGTTCCGGCTGCAACTGGAGCAGACGCCATTGGATGAACTCCTGGAGGAGTCTGCAGAGCTCGTCGGCTGGTCCCGGCGGCATCGCCTGAAACTGGATCTGGAACACGGCCCGCAGCAATGGCAATGCGACCCTGTCCTGGTGCGCATCGCCATCTCCAACCTTGTCGGCAACGCCATCAAATATGCCAAGGCGGGCGACATCACCCTGGCCGCCCGCTGCGATGCGTCCGGTGACCTGCTGATTTCCGTCAGCGACCAGGGACCGGGCCTTGCGCCCGAAGCGGCAGGACAGGTTTTCGAGCCCTATGAACGCGCAAGCGCCACCCGGCATGTCAACGGGCATGGTCTGGGCCTGTCCGTGGTGAGGCGCATCGCCAGGCTGCACGCAGGCGACGCGTTCTTCCATCCGGCTGCCGGAGGCGGGGCCTGCTTTGTCATCCGGCTGGGCCGGTTCCTGCCCGGCACGGCAGATGCCCGCCAGGAACGTCCACCAGCGGCAAGGCCGGCCGCCGTGCCGCCGGGCATGCCCGCCTGACGCGGGCAAGGCCGGGGCCTTCGCCGGTGAAGCAGGGCGTGCTCGCGGCGCTCATGGGGCCGCCGCTGCACGGGCCGTCCCGCCCTGCACCACCAGCAGCACGCCACCCAGGATCAAGGCCACGCCGGCCAGGCGCGTCGCATTGACCGGCCGTGCACCCAGGCCCATCAGGCCGAAGTGGTCCACCAGCACCGAGACCACGATCTGCCCCGCCACCACGCAAACCAGGAAGCCGCCTGCGCCCAGTCTGGGCGTGACGGCGGCCGCGCTGGCCACATAGATGGCCCCCAGCACACCGCCTATCCATAGCCACCATGGCCCCACTGCCGCCTGGGCCATGGCCGGAGCGGGCGCGCGCAGCACCCACAGTGCAGGCACCACGACCATGACGCTCACGGCCAGCGAGACCAGCGCGCCCCACAGCGGGTGGCCCAGCAGGCGGCCCACCAAGGCATTGCTGGCGGCCTGGAATGGCAGGATGGCCCCCGCCAGCAGCGCCAGGGCCACGGGAGCAAGGGCGGTGAATGTGCTTTTACCTGTCATGCAGCAAGACCTTTCTTCTTCTGTCAATCGATGCCTGCATGCTCTCGCATCCAGCACGCTGATGGAAATCGTTTGTGTGCACGGTCTATATTCATGGCATGGATGAACTGCGCCGGATCGACCTCAACCTGCTGCTGGCCCTGCACGCCCTGCTGGCCGAAAAACATGTGACGCGCGCGGCCCTGCGGCTGCACAAGAGCCAGCCGGCCATGAGCCATTCGCTGGCGCAGCTGCGCGAGCACCTGGGCGACCCGTTGCTGGTGCGGCGCGGCGGCCGCATGGCGCTGACGGCACGCGCACAAGGCCTGGTGCAACCGCTGGCGGATGCGCTGGGCAGCCTCAACGGCTTGCTGGCACAGGCGGAGTTCGACCCGGCCCACGCACGCGGACGGCTGCGGCTGGCGCTGTCGGACTACGCATCGCGCATCGTGCTGCCGCCGCTGATGCGGCATCTGCGCCAGCACGCACCCGGGCTGGACCTGGCCATCAGCCAGTCCACGCGCGAGGTGATGCTGGCCCAGCTGGCCGATGGCGAACTGGACCTGGCCCTGGGCCCCTTCCCCTACGCACCCGACCTGCCCGAAGGCATCGAGGTGCAGGATCTGTTCCAGGAACAGTTCGTGAGCGTGGCCGACCAGGCCGTGCTGCCGGCACGCGGCGGGCTGTCACTGCCGGACTGGCTGCAGCGCCCGCACGTCATGCTGGCCATGCGGCCCGACGCCAGCGAGGAAATCGAACGGGCGCTTGCCGCCCAAGGCCTGAGCCGCCGCGTAGTGCTGGCCCTGCCCCACTGGAGCGCGGCGCTGGAGGTGCTGGCAGGCACCGACCTCGTGCTGACAGTGGGCAGCCGCGCCATCGGAGACCTGCGCCGCCACAAAACGCTGCGCCGTTTCGCTCCGCCGCTGGAGCTGCCCCGGTTTGCCTACCAGCAGGCCTGGCATGTGCGCAAGCAGGGGGATGCCATGCACCGGTGGCTGCGCAACTCGATGGCGCAGTGCTGCACTGCGCAGGGGCAAACACAGAAGTAAACGCAGGCCGCAGCCTCAGGCTGCCACCACCACCCGCAGCAACTGCTTCTGTATCTTCCCGCTGGCCGTCTTGGGCAGGGCCTCGCGGAAGTGGTAGCGGCGCGGGCGCTTGTAGGCGGCCAGGCGGTCGCCGTGGACCAGGAAGGCGTCCAGCGCCTCGGCCGTGGGCGTGGCGCCAGGCTTGGCGACCACGTGGGCGGCGACGATCTGGCCCCAGCGCTCGTCGGCCTCGCCGATGACGGCGACCTCGAGCACATCGGCGTGTTCGACCAGCGCGTCTTCCACTTCGCGGGGATAGACGTTCTCGGCGCCCGAATTGATCATGTAGTCGATGCGGTCACGGATCCAGAGATAGCCGTCGTCGTCGATGTGGCCCAGGTCGCCCGTGTGGTACCAGCCGTGCGCCAGGGCGCGGGTGTTGGCGTCGGGGCGGTTGAGGTAGCCGGCCATCATGCAGGGGCCGCGCACCAGGATCTCGCCCACCTCGCCGGGCAGGCAGGCCTCGGCCGGATCGGTGGGGGCGTTGTCTTCGCGCAGGCGCGCCACGATGAGGTCATGGCCCATGGAGGGCAGCCCCGCCGAGCCCGCGTGCGAGAGTTGCTCGCGCGGCAGGAGGATGGACATGCAGGGCCCCATCTCGGTGGTGCCGTAGACCTGGACCAGGTCGCTGCCGACCTTGCGTGTCCATTCGCGGATCAGGTGCGGCGCCATGGAGGCGCCGCCGTACTCCACCAGCCGCAGCGCGGGCGCCTGCTCAGGCGAGGCAATGGGGTCGGCCAGCAGCATGGTGACCATGGTGGGCGCCGCGAAGAAGAAGCTCACGCGCTCTTCGTGGATCAGGCGCCAGGCCTCGGTCACGTCGAAGCGGCGCAGCAGCACCTGGGTGGCACCGGCCTGCAGGCGCGGCAAAAAGCTGGTGTGCAGCTCGGCCGTGTGGTTGAGCGGCGCCATGGCCAGGCCCACGTCGTCGCGCGTGAACTGCATGGTCTGGTGCATGAGGGCGTTGTGCGCCAGCTTGCTGCGGTGCGTATGCAGCACGCCCTTGGGCCGGCCCGTGGTGCCGCTGGTGTACATGAGGATGCAGGGATCGCTCTCGCGCACATGGGCCTGGGGCGGCGCGCTGCTGCGGCCCCTGGCCAGGGCGGACAGGCGCTGCGTGGCCCAGACCGGCAGCGGGTCGGCCGGGGCATCGTCGGCAAAGATCCAGTGCTCGATGCCTGCGCCAGTGCCGCCGCCTTCGGCCTTGAGCAGGGCCTGGGCGCGTGCGGCCACCTCGCCGCCCTCGTGCTCGAACACCAGGGCGCGCGCTGCGCCGTCCTTGAGGATGAAGGCCAGCTCCTGCGCCGCCAGCCGGTAGTTGATGGGGTTGAAGATGGCGCCCAGGCGCGCGGCCGCCAGCATGGTGAAGACAAAGGCCGGCGTGTTGTAGAGAAAGGCCGCGACCACGTCGCCATGGCCTATGCCCAGCTCGGCCAGGCCGTGCGCGTGGCGGTTGACTTCGGCATCGAGCTGGGCGTAGGTCCAGACGCGGCGCTCGCCGCCCTCCCACGCGACCAGGGCTTCCTTGTTCGGCAGGTAACGTGCCGGCCAGGCCAATGTGTCTCCCAGCGTCTGCTGCATGTGCGCTTCTTCCTTCTCGCTCACGAGATTTCATATATCGATGCATCTCAATGTAGGAGATTTTTTAGACAGTTATGCAATTTGCAAATGCATCCATGCAGGCAAGCGCATGGAGCTGGGGCCGGCCCGCGGAAATCCCGAAGCCGCGCGGACGCTGGCCGCAGCTAGAATGCGCCGGTCAGGAGAGAGTGCCCGCCCGGCCGCAATGGTCACAGGCAGCGGCACCGCCGAAGGCGCAGGGTTCGCCCCGAACGCTCAGGCAAAAGGACTGGCACCGCCTGCCGCCACGGCCGCAGGCGTTCCTAGCTGGAGAGAGATGCAGGGCACGGCGGTGTGCCCCATCCACCGAAGGAGCAAGCCCCACGCATGGAAGGTGCGGGTGAATCTCTCAGGTAAAGCGGACAGCAGGGCAGGACATCCCGGGATTCCGGGATGGCGTTGTGCCTTGCCCCTTGCCGAAAAGAGAGTCCCTCCTTGACCGCCGCCTCCACCACCGATCTGCTCAAGACCCCGCTGTTCGACCTGCACCAGGAACTGGGCGCGCGCATGGTGCCGTTTGCCGGCTACTCCATGCCCGTGCAATACCCGCAGGGGCTGATGGCCGAGCACCTGCACACGCGCGAGGCGGCAGGCCTGTTCGATGTCTCGCACATGGGCCAGATCAGCCTGCGCGGCCCGGATGCCGGCGCGGCGCTGGAATCGCTGCTGCCCATGGACGTGCTGGGCCTGGGCGAACACCGCCAGCGCTACGGCCTGCTGCTCAACGACGCGGGCGGCATTCTGGACGACCTGATGTTCGTGCGCCGCGAGGACGACCTGTTCCTGATCGTCAACGGCGCCTGCAAGCACGAAGACCTGGCGCACATAGAGGCCCGCATCGGCCAGCGCTGTGAAATCGAGCCCCAGTTCGACCGGGGCCTGCTGGCACTGCAGGGCCCGCAGGCAGCAGCCGCCATGGAGCGCCTGCTGCCCGACACGGCCGGGCTGGTGTTCATGACGGGCGGCTACTTCGACTGGGAAGGCGCCGAGCTGTACATCACGCGCAGCGGCTATACCGGCGAGGACGGCTTCGAGATCTCCCTGCCCGCCAGCCACGCCGAGGCCTTTGCCCGTGCCCTGCTGGCCCAGCCCGAAGTCAGGCCCGTGGGCCTGGGCGCGCGCAATTCGCTGCGCCTGGAAGGCGGCCTGTGCCTGTACGGCAACGATCTGGACACGACCACCACCCCGGCCGAGGCCGCCCTGAACTGGGCCGTGCAGAAGGTCCGCCGCATTGGTGGCGAACGCGAAGGCGGCTTTCCCGGCGCGGCCACCGTGCTGGCCCAGCTGCAGTCGCCCGAGCTGCTCACGCGCAAGCGCGTGGGCCTGGTGGCCCTGGAGCGCGTACCCGTGCGCGAAGGCACGGAGCTGCTGGATGCCAGCGGCCGCAAGGTCGGCCAGGTCACCAGCGGCCTGCTGTCGCCCACGCTGAACCAGCCCGTGGCACTGGCCTATGTGGAGCCGGGCAGCGCCGCCATCGGCACCACGCTGCAGGCCATGGTGCGCGGCAAGGCCGTGCCCATGCAGGTGCAGGCCACGCCCTTCGTGGCGCCCCGCTATCACCGCGGTTGAGGACAGCCTGCGCGCTTGGCGTGGATCGAGTTCGGCGGATTCGTTTTTCCTGCCATCGCATGCCGCTACAGTGCGCACTGACCTTTCTCAAACCGCCTTTCACAGGTTTCTTTTTCAGTTTCTATCGGAGCAAGCCATGAGCATCCAGTATTCCAAGGACCACGAATGGATCAACGCCGCCAACCCTGACGCGGCCATCGTCGGCATCACCCTCCACGCGCAGGATGCGCTGGGCGACGTGGTGTTCGTCGATCTGCCCGCCGTGGGCACCAGCTTCAACCAGGGCGATGTGGCCGGCGTGGTCGAGTCCGTCAAGGCCGCCGCCGATGTCTACATGCCCGTCAGCGGCGAGATCGTCGAAGTCAACGAAGCCCTGCGCGACGACCCCTCCCTGGCCAACAGCGACCCGCTGGGCGAAGGCTGGTTCTTCAAGGTCAAGCTCAGCGACGCAGGCCAGCTGGCCGCGCTGCTCGACGAAGCCGCCTACACGGCCTTCGCACAGAGCAACTGACGCCACTTTCCGGCCAGGACGGGCGCCAGGGCCCGCCCTGGCGCTTTTCAGCTTTTGAGACAGGTCCCTCCATGCTGATGTCCTCCACCCAGCCCCTTGCCGCCCTCGAGAACGCCACCGAATTCGTGGCCCGCCATATCGGCATCGCGCCCGAAGACGAGGCCCACATGCTCGGCGCCATTGGCGCGGCATCGCGCGATGCGCTGATCGACGCCATCGTCCCGCCCTCCATCCGGCGCCACCAGCCCATGGCGCTGCCGCCAGCGGCCACCGAGGCACAGGCGCTGGCCGAGCTCAAGGCGCTGGCAGGCCGCAACCAGCTGCTCAAAAGCTTCATCGGCCAGGGCTACTACGGCACGCACACGCCCGGCGTCATCCTGCGCAACATTCTGGAGAACCCCGCCTGGTACACGGCCTACACGCCCTACCAGGCCGAGATCTCGCAAGGCCGCATGGAGGCCCTGGTCAACTTCCAGACCATGGTCTGCGACCTGACGGGCATGCCGATTGCCAACGCCTCCATGCTGGACGAGGCCACGGCGGCCGCCGAGGCCATGACGCTGGCCAAGCGCTCCGTCAAAAGCAAGAGCAACCGTTTCGTGGTGGCCGGCGATGCCCACCCGCAGACCATCGAGGTCATCCAGACGCGCGCCGCGCCGCTGGGCATCGAGGTGCTGCTGGCCAACTCGCTGGAGGAATGGAACCAGCTGATGGAGGGCGACTACTTCGCCGTGCTGGCCCAGTACCCCGCCACCAGCGGCCGCATCGACGATCTGCGTGCCGACGTGGACAAGGCCCATGCAAAGCAGGCCGCCTTCATCGTGGCCACCGACCTGCTGGCGCTGACCCTGATCACACCGCCCGGCGAATGGGGTGCCGACATCGTGGTGGGCACCACCCAGCGCTTTGGCATGCCCATGGGCGCAGGCGGCCCGCACGCCGCCTTCATGGCCTGCCGCGACGAGTTCAAGCGCTCCCTGCCCGGCCGCCTGGTCGGCGTGAGCGTGGACGTGCATGGCAAGCCCGCCTACCGCCTGGCACTGCAGACGCGCGAGCAGCACATCCGCCGCGAAAAGGCCACCTCCAACATCTGCACGGCCCAGGTGCTGCCCGCCGTGGTGGCCAGCATGTACGCCGTCTACCACGGCCCCGAGGGCCTGGAGCGCATCGCCCGCCGCGTGGCCTCGTACACGGCCATCCTGGCGCGCGGCCTGGCCGAGCTGGGCGCGCCGCTGCGCGAGGTGCCCAGCTTCGACACGCTGAGCCTGCACACGGCTGCGGCCACGCAGGCCATCGTGGAGCGTGCCGTGTCCCTGGGCGCCAACCTGCGCGTGTATTTCAAGGAATACCTGTGCATCTCGCTGGACGAGACCACCACGCGCGCCGATGTCGAGCTGCTGTGGAAGATCTTCGCCCGGGACGGCCAGGCCCTGCCCAGCTTCGCCGCCTTCGAAAAGGGCGTGGAGCCGCTGATCCCTGACGGCCTGCGCCGCAGCAGCGATTTCCTCACGCACCCGGTGTTCAACACCCACCGCTCCGAGACCGCCATGCTGCGCTACATCCGCCAGCTGTCGGACAAGGACCTGGCGCTGGACCGCAGCATGATCCCGCTGGGCTCCTGCACCATGAAGCTCAACGCCACCAGCGAGATGATTCCCATCACCTGGCCCGAGTTCGCCCAGGTGCACCCCTTTGCCCCGGCCGACCAGCAGCAGGGCTATGCGGAACTGGACAAGCAGCTGCGCGACTGGCTGTGCCAGGCCACGGGCTACGCCGGCATCAGCCTGCAGCCCAATGCCGGCAGCCAGGGCGAGTACGCGGGCCTGCTGGCCATCAAGGGCTGGCATGCGAGCCGGGGCCAGTCGCACCGCAACGTCTGCCTGATTCCCAGCAGCGCCCACGGCACCAACCCCGCCAGCGCGCAGATGGTGGGCATGCAGGTGGTGGTCACCGCCTGCGATGCCAACGGCAACGTCGACATGGCGGACCTGGCGGCCAAGTGCGAGCAGCACAGTGCCAACCTGGCCTGCATCATGATCACCTACCCCAGCACGCACGGCGTGTTCGAGACCCAGGTCAAGGAGCTGTGCAAGCTGGTGCATGACCATGGCGGCCGCGTCTACGTGGACGGCGCCAACATGAACGCCCTGGTGGGCCTGGCCGCGCCGGGCAGCTTCGGCGGCGATGTCAGCCACCTGAACCTGCACAAGACCTTCTGCATTCCGCACGGTGGCGGCGGCCCGGGCGTGGGCCCCGTCTGCGTGGTCGAGGACCTCGTCCCCTTCCTGCCCGGCCATGCCACGGCGGGCCTTGCGGGCGGCACGGGTGCCATCAGTGCCGCACCGCTGGGCAATGCGGCCGTGCTGCCCATCAGCTGGATGTACATCCGCATGATGGGCGCCCAGGGCCTGACCCTGGCCACCGAGACCGCCATCCTCAGCGCCAACTACATCAGCGCCCGGCTGCGCGACCACTACCCCACGCTGTACGCGGGCGAGCACGGCCATGTGGCGCACGAGTGCATTCTGGACCTGCGCCAGTTCAAGGAAAGCACGGGCGTCATGGCCGAGGACGTGGCCAAGCGCCTGATCGACTACGGCTTCCATGCGCCCACGCTGTCCTTCCCCGTGCCCAACACGCTGATGGTGGAGCCCACCGAAAGCGAAAGCCTGTACGAGCTGGACCGCTTCGTTGACGCGATGATCGCCATCCGCGAGGAAATCCGCGCCATCGAGCAGGGCCGACTGCCCCAGGACGACAACCCGCTCAAGAACGCGCCGCACACGGCCGAGACGCTGCTGGCCTCGGAATGGGCCCACCCCTACAGCCGCGAGGCCGCCGCCTACCCGGTGGCTGCCCTGCGCCAGTCCAAGTACTGGTGCCCGGTGGGCCGCGTGGACAACGTCTACGGCGACCGCAACCTGTACTGCAGCTGCATCCCCGTGGACGCTTACCTGAGCTGAAGCACCTGCCACCGAAAGGGGCGCTTGTGGCGCCCCGCCTGGCGCGCGTACACTGCGGCCCTGCCCGCGCCGGGCGCCGGTAATCTGCCGGACGCCGGGCGCGGGCCCCAGGATTTGTGCGGCATGTGCCGCTTTCCCCAGCGCCAGCCCGCGATGAGCAGCCCAGACCATTCCGATCCGCCTCGCGACGACGAGCACCTGCCCCTGCATGCGCTGCTGGCGCCCGGCGCCGACCTGCCCCCCGTCGAACGCTTCCCCCCCTTCCAGCCCGAAGACGACCCGCTGCAGGCTCTGGTGGCCGAGCTGCGCAACTACCAGCGCGAACTGGAAATCCAGAACCGCGTGCTGGACTACAGCCAGGCCGTGGCCGAAAGCGCCTCCGAGCGCTTCGAGGCCCTGTTCGCCAGCATTCCCCTGCCCCTGCTGGTGGTGGACGAGCACGACATGGTGGTGCAGGCCAACGCCATGGCGCACAGCGCCTTCCAGCCCTCAGAGCATGACCGGCTGCTGGTGAACTTCGCGCCCTTCGTGCACCCGGACGACGCCGAGCGCGTGCGCGAGACCTTCTCCGCCGCACGCGAGCTGGGCCGCACCGAGGCCCACGAGGTCTGCTTCGAGATCACCGAGCAGCACCAGCTGCGCGCCGACCTGCACGTGGCCTGCATCGCCATCCCCCAGCAAAGCGGCCCGCCCATTGCCCAGTACCTGTGCGCCGTGGTGGACCAGGGCCCGCTGCTGGCCGAGCGCCTGGCGCTGCAGCAGCGCAACCACCAGCTGTTCCTGAGCGAGCGGCGGCTGGAATCGGTCATCAACTCGGCGCTGGATGCCATCATCTGCCTGGACTCGGACCAGCGCATCACCGTCTTCAATCCCACGGCCGCCGCCCTGTTCCTGTGCCCGCCGCACGACGCGCTGGGCAGCCCACTGGAGCGTTTCCTGCCCGATGCGGCACAGGCCCTGTCCTTTGCACCGCTGACCACGCAGGCCGTGCTGGGCGAGATGACGGCGCGCACGGCCAGCGGCCGCGAGATTCCGGTCGAGGTCAGTGTCTCCTTCGAGCACCACAGCGGCGGCGAGACCACCACCGTGTTCGCGCGCGACCTCACCAGCCGCAAGAAGGCCGAGGCCCAGCGCAACGAGCTGGAAGACCAGCTGCGCGAATCGCACAAGATGCAGGCCCTGGGCACCATGGCCGGCGGCATTGCGCACGACTTCAACAACATCGTGGGCGCCATCCTGGGCAACGTGGAGCTGGCCAAGGCCGACTGCGGCGGCAATGCCGCAGCCATCGAAAGCCTGCAGGAGATCGAAAAGGCCGGCCGCCGCGCGCGCGACCTGGTGCGCCAGATCCTGACCTTCAGCCGCAACGAGCCACCCCAGCGCAAGCCCGTGCAGGCGCGTGAAGTCATGGGCGACACGGCGCGGCTGCTGCGCGTGACCCTGCCGCCCGCCGTGGAGCTGCAGGTGCATGTGCCGCCGCAGCTGCCCCCCATGCTTGCCGACGCCATGCAGGTGGAGCAGGCCCTGTTCAACCTGTGCACCAACGCCATGCACGCCCTGGGTGAACGGCGCGGCCTGATCCAGATGGACGCCGACCTGGTGCGCCCCGACCAGCGCCTGTGCGAGCGCCTGGGCCTGCCGCCCGTCAGCTACGTGGCGCTGTCGGTGCAGGACAACGGCCCCGGCATGGATGCGCGCACGCTGCAGCGCATCTTCGAGCCCTTCTTCACCACCAAGCCCGTGGGCCAGGGAACGGGCCTGGGCCTGCCCGTGGTGCACGGCGTCATGCGCAACCACGGCGGCGCCGTGGACGTGTACAGCATTCCAGGACAAGGCAGCCGCTTCACGCTGTACTTTCCCCCGGCCGACGCCCTGGCGCCCGCCGAGTACGTACCTGCCCAGGCGTCCGTGGCCGAAACGCCGCCCAGCCTGCCGGAGCCGCTGGCAGCCGCAGAAACCCCGACCGGCCCGCAGTTCGCCCTGCTGCCCGACCCGCAGGCCGCACAGCAGCATGTGATGTACGTGGACGACGACCAGGCCCTGGTCTTCCTCGTGCAGCGCCTGCTGCGCCGTCGCGGCTACCAGGTCAGCGGCTTCACCGATCCGCACGAGGCCACCGAGGCGCTGCGCGCCGCCCCCCAGGACTACGACCTGCTGGTCACCGACTACAACATGCCGGGCTACAGCGGCATCGACCTGGTGTATGAGGCGCTGTCCATCCAGCCCCTGCTGCCCATCGCCCTGGCCTCGGGCTACATCACCGCCGAGATCGAGCAGGCCGCCATGGCCGCAGGCGCCCGGGCCCTGGTGCACAAGCCCAATGACGTGGAGGAGCTGTGCGCCACCGTGCACAGGCTCCTCAATGAACGGTGAGCGGCTTGAGCACTGAAACGCCGCAGGAGTGCATCGGTGCTGGTGCTGGTGCTGGTGCTGGTGCTGGTGCTGCTGCCGATGCCGATATCGATGCAGGTGTCTCCTGCCTGTACGAGGACGCCGAGCTGCTGGTGCTGGACAAGCCCTCCGGCCTGCTGTGCGTGCCCGGGCGCGGCCCCGACAAGCAGGACTGCCTGAGCGGCCGCGCCTTGCAGCGCTGGCCCGATGCGCTGGTCGTGCACCGGCTGGACCAGGCCACCTCGGGCCTGGTGGTCATGGCGCGCAGCCTGGCCAGCCAGCGCCTCCTGAGCGAAGCCTTTGCGCAGCGCCGCGTGCACAAGCTCTATGTGGCCGTGGTCGCCGGCCGCCCTGCCGCGCAGCAGGCCGACGCCTGGCAAAGCATCGACCTGCCGATAGCCGCCGACTGGGAGCGGCGCCCCTTGCGCATCATCGACGCCCTGCAGGGCAAGCCCAGCCAGACCCTGTGGCGCGCCATGCCCGCAGCCACCGAAGGCCATGACACACCCACCACGCGGGTGCAGCTGCAGCCCGTGACGGGCCGCACCCACCAGTTGCGCGTGCACATGGCGGCGCTGGGCCATGCCATCCTGGGCGATGCGCTCTATGCCGATGCCGCCGTGCAGGCCCTGTCGCCGCGCCTGCTGCTGCATGCGCACCAGCTGGAGCTGGCCCATCCCCTGTCGGGCCAAACGCTGCGTTTCGAATCCGCCGTGCCGTTTTGATCCACCGCAGAAACACGGAAACCGGCGCCCTCTGGCGCGTTGCTGCAATGCAACATTCCGTGTACGTGTTTCCCCTTCTTGCAGTCGGTCATATTGGTTTCATGCAGCACCGTCCGGGTGCACCGTCGGCATCAGGCGTTTTCGTCGCCCAAAACCGGCGTTGACAAGCGGCCTGCGATGGCATCCAGCCCTTAGCGAAAAGCCTGCATGCGCGCCAGCCCCGGGATACCCTGTTGCCATTGGTAACCAGGAGATTAATCTGTGCTTCTTTGCGCGGATCGCCCCTACAGGAGCCACCGCGTTTTTCAGAACGCTTTACCCAAAGTTGAAGGAAGTACTCATGAGCATTCCGTTCCGCATGCACACCGTCGTCGCCGCCCTGGGTTTGGCTGGTGCCGCCTTGTTCTCCACAGCGCATGCGCAAATCAAGATCGCCATGGTGGTTCCCACCACTGGCCCGCTGACGCAGTACGGCGACATGGTCAAGGAAGGCGTGAACACCGCCGTGGAAATGGCCAATGCGGCTGGCGGCGTCAATGGCAAGAAGATCGAGCTGGTGTCCGTCGATGACGCCTGCGAACCCAAGCAAGGCCCCGTGGCCGCCAACCGCGTGGTCAACGCCAAGATCGGCTACGTGATCGGCCCCGTCTGCTCGGGCGCATCGATTGCCGCCGCCCCGATCTACAACAACGAAGGCGTGGTCGTCGTGACCCCCTCGGCCACCTCCCCGGCCCTGACCGACGGCAAGAACTACCACTTCATCTTCCGCACCATCGGCCGCGATGACCAGCAGGGCCCGGCCGCCGCCAAGTTCATCCTGGACAAGGCCAAGCCCAAGAAGGTTGCCGTGCTGCACGACAAGCAGTCGTATGGCCAGGGCATTGCCTCCTCCGTGCGCGACGACCTGAAGAAGGCCGGCGTGGAAGTGGCCCTGTTCGAAGGCATCAACGCCGGCGACAGCGACTACTCCGCCGTCATCACCAAGCTCAAGAGCGCCGGTGTGGACTTCGTCTACTACGGCGGCTACCACCCTGAAATGGGCCTGCTGCTGCGCCAGGCTTCCGAGCAGGGTCTGAAGGTCCGCATGATGGGTCCCGAAGGCGTGGGCAACCCCGAAGTCAACGCCATCGCCGGCAACGCCGTCGAAGGCATGCTGGTGACCCTGCCTGCAGACTTCTCGGCCAACCCCAAGAACGCCGCCGTGGTCAAGGCCTTCAAGGACAAGAAGCGCAATCCCTCGGGCGCCTTCCAGCTGACCGCCTTTGCCGCCACGCAAGTGCTGCTGGACAGCATCAAGGCCGTGGGCGACAGCCCCGCCAAGGTGGCTGACCACCTGCACAAGTCCAACTTCGAGACCGTTCTGGGCTCGGTGGGCTGGAACAAGCAGGGCGACCTGAAGTCCTTCGACTTCCAGGTGTTCGAATGGCACAAGGACGGCAGCAAGTCGGTCGCTGCCAAGTAATCCCCCTCGTTGACTGGCCGGGGCACGCTTGCGCGTGTCCCGGTTGTCTGCATCCTGGCCTTTTAGGCCTTTTCCTGTTTTGGGGCGGCATTACACCATGTCAGAACTCTTACCTCAGCTGATACAGCAGCTGTTCAACGGACTGTCCCTGGGCGCCATCTATGCCCTGATCGCCATCGGCTACACAATGGTCTACGGCATCATCGGGATGATCAACTTCGCCCACGGCGACATCTACATGATCGGCGCCTACATCGGCCTGGTCACGCTGTCGGCCATCGGCACGACAAGCGGCCTGCCCGTGTGGGCCATCATCGGCCTGATGCTGGTGGTGTCGGTCTTCGTCACCGGCGTCTACGGCCTGGTGGTGGAACAGGTGGCCTACAAGCCGCTGCGCCGCAGCCCCCGCCTGGTGGCCCTGATCTCGGCCATCGGCATGTCCATCTTCCTGCAGAACTGGGTGGCCCTGGGCCAGGGCGCGCGCGACATGGCCGTGCCCTCGCTGCTGCCCGGCGCGCTGCGTTTCGGCGCCGAAGGTGGCTTCGAGATCTATGTGCCCTACTCGCGCATCCTGATCATCGTGGTCGCCATCGTGCTCATGGTGCTGCTGACGCTGTACATCCGCCATTCCCGCATGGGCCGTGCCTCGCGCGCCTGCGCCCAGGACATGCACATGGCCAGCCTGCTGGGCATCGACACCAACCGCGTGATCTCGTTCACCTTCGTGCTCGGCGCCATGCTGGCAGCCGTGGGCGGCGTGCTGATCGCGCTGGCCGTGGGCAAGCTCAACCCGTTCATCGGCTTTCTGGCCGGCATCAAGGCCTTCACGGCGGCGGTGCTGGGCGGCATCGGCTCCATCCCCGGCGCCATGCTGGGCGGCGTGCTGCTGGGCGTGGCCGAGACCTTTGCGGCAGCCTACATCTCGTCCGAGTACAAGGACATCGTGGCCTTCGGCCTGCTGGTGCTGATCCTGCTGTTCCGCCCCACGGGCCTGCTGGGCAAGCCTGAAGTGGAGAAGGTCTGATGAAAGCCAAACCCACCTTGAACCTGCGCGACGCCCTGATCGCCACGGTGATGACGGCCGTGGTCGTCACGCCCATCTTCGGCCTGCACCTGGAGCGCGCCGGCACCCGCACCATCATCAACCCCGACTGGACGGTGGTGGCCTGGGCCTGCGCCCTGGTCTTCCTGGTGCAGCTTCTGCGCCCGCTGATCGCAGCGAAGATGCCCAAGGTCTCGCTGCCCTCGCTGCCGCACGCACGCCCCAGCCACCGCAACGGCCTGATCCTGGCCGCCCTGCTGATCGCCGTGTCCTGGCCCTTCTTCGCGGGCCGCAACGCGGTGGACATCGCCACGCTGGCCATGATCTACGTGATGCTGGGCCTGGGCCTGAACATCGTCGTGGGCTTTGCCGGCCTGCTGGACCTGGGCTTCGTGGGCTTCTACGCCGTGGGCGCCTATACCTATGCGCTGCTGTTCCACTGGGCCGGCTGGTCCTTCTGGGAAGCGCTGCCGCTGGCTGGCGCCGCTGCCGCGATGTTCGGCTTCGTGCTGGGCTTTCCGGTGCTGCGGCTGCGCGGTGACTACCTGGCCATCGTGACGCTGGGCTTCGGCGAAATCATCCGCCTGATGCTGGTCAACCTGACCAGCATCACGGGCGGGCCGGACGGCATCTCCAGCATCCCCAAGCCCACGGTGCTGGGCCTGGAGATGACGCGCACCCCCTCCACCGAGGGCGGCACGACCTTCCACCAGTTCCTGGGGCTGGAGTTCAGCTCGCTGCACATGGTGATCTTCCTGTACCTGATGGCGCTGCTGCTGGCCGTGATCACGCTGTGCATCTCCAACCGCCTGGTGCGCATGCCCATAGGCCGCGCCTGGGAGGCGCTGCGCGAGGACGAGATCGCCTGCCGCTCCCTGGGCCTGAACCCCATGAAGATCAAGCTGTCCGCCTTCACGCTGGGCGCCATGTTCGCCGGCCTGGGCGGCGCCTTCTTCGCGGCGCGCCAGGGCATCGTCAACCCCGAATCGTTCACCTTCATCGAATCGGCGCTGATCCTGTCCATCGTGGTGCTGGGCGGCATGGGCTCGCAGCTGGGCGTGATCATCGCGGCCATCTTGCTGACGGTGCTGCCCGAGCTGGCGCGCGAGTTCTCCGAGTACCGCATGCTGATCTTCGGCCTGGTGATGGTGCTGATGATGATCTGGCGCCCGCAGGGCCTGCTGCCCATGCGCCGCCACCATGTGGAGGTGCGCTCATGAGGCATGCCGACACCATGATTTTTGGGACAACAGAAAGCAGCAAGGGCCGGCAATGAGCGAGTATTTGCTAGAAGTCAAAGACCTGTGCATGCGCTTCGGCGGCCTGCTGGCCGTGGACCATGTGGGCTTCAACGTGCGCCCGCAGGAAGTGTTTGCCATCATCGGCCCCAACGGCGCCGGCAAGACCACGGTGTTCAACTGCATCAGCGGTTTCTACCAGCCCAGCAGCGGCTCCGTCACGCTGGACGGCAGCGCCATCGAGGGCCGCAGCAGCCACCACGTGGCCAACCACGGAGTGGTGCGCACCTTCCAGAACGTGCGGCTGTTCAAGTCCATGACGGTGCTGGAAAACCTGCTGGTGGCACAGCACCGCCGCTCAGGCGTCAACCTGCTGTCGGGCCTGTTCAACACGGCAAGCTACCGCCGCAGCGAAGAGGAAAAGATCGAGAGCGCCCTGCACTGGCTGGACGTCATGGGCCTGCGCGAGTTCGTCAACCGCGAGGCCGGCAACCTGGCCTACGGCCACCAGCGCCGCCTGGAGATCGCGCGGTGCATGATCACCAAGCCGCGCGTGCTCATGCTCGACGAACCGGCCGCCGGCCTGAACCCGCAGGAGAAGAAGGACCTGCAGGGCCTGATCGACCAGCTGCGACGCCAGTACGGCATTGCCGTGCTGCTGATCGAGCACGACATGGGCCTGGTCATGGGCGTGTCCGAGCGCATCCTCGTCATGGAGTACGGCAAACCCATCGCCATGGGCCTGCCGGATGCCATCCGCAACGATGAACGGGTCATCAAGGCCTACCTGGGAGAAGCCTGATGCCTGCCATGCTGCAACTGGAGAACATCTCCACCCACTACGGCGCCATCTGCGCGGTCGACAGCGTGAGCCTGCACGTCAACCAGGGCGAAATCGTCTCGCTGATCGGCTCCAACGGCGCCGGCAAGACCTCGCTGCTGATGACGGTGTGCGGCAACCCGCGCGCCAGCTCGGGCCGCATCTCGTTCGAGGGCGAGGACATCACCCAGCTGCCCTCGCACCACATCATGCGCAAGGGCATCGCGGTCTCGCCCGAGGGACGGCGCATCTTCTCGGACCTCACGGTCACGGACAACCTGAAGATGGGCGGATTCTTCCTGGACAAGCCGCAGATCGAGGCCAGCATCGAACATGTGTTCGGCCTCTTCCCGCGCCTGCGTGAGCGCGCCCACCAGCGCGCCGGCACCATGTCGGGCGGCGAGCAGCAGATGCTGGCCATCGGCCGCGCGCTGATGAGCAAGCCCCGCCTGCTGCTGCTGGACGAGCCCACGCTGGGCCTGGCGCCGCTGATCATTGCGCAGATCTTCGAGATCATCCAGACCATCCGCACGGCCGGCGTCACGGTCTTCCTGGTCGAGCAGAACGCCAACCGTGCCCTGCAGATCGCCGACCGCGGCTATGTGCTGGAAACCGGCAAGGTGGTGCTGGAAGACACCGGCGCCAACCTGCTGACCAACGACGCCGTGCGCCGCGCCTACCTGGGCGCCTGACAACGCACAGGCGCTTGGCGCTCGACGGGCCCGCCCTTCGGCGGGCCTTTTTCTTTTCACGCGCAGATCGCACAGTGGTCTGGTCATGCGCGGCCGATTGTGGGGTCTGCGGCCTGGGCGCAGGCGTTATAAAACACGTCCCTGCCTCTCATTGCTCCCCCACGCCCATGAACGCCTGCGCCCCCCAAGACATGCTGCAACCCCTGGCCATCGACGTGGTGTCCGTGCAGTCCCAGGTCGTCTACGGCCGCGTTGGCAACAACGTGGCCATGCCCACGCTGCAAGCGTTGGGGCTGGCGGCGGCGGCCGTGCCCACGGTGGTGTTCAGCAACACGCCGCACTATCCCAGCATCCACGGCGGAGCAATTTCCGCCGAGTGGTTTGCGGGCTATCTGCAGGACCTGGGCGCGCGCGGCGGGCTGCGGCAGTTGCAGGCCGTGCTGGCCGGCTACCTGGGCGGGCCGGCCCAGGCCACGCTGCTGGCGGACTGGGTTGCCGGCCTGCTGACGCAGCGGCCCGGCCTGCGCGTGGTGGTGGACCCGGTGATCGGCGACCACGACAGCGGCATCTATGTGGACCCCGCCATGGTCGAGGCCTACCAGCGCCACCTGCTGCCGCTGGCCGACGGGCTGACACCCAACCATTTCGAGCTGGAACGGCTGACCGCGCGCCCTGTGCGCGGCATGGACGATGTGGTCCAGGCCGCGCGCAGCCTGCTCAAGGGACGCACGCAGTGGGTGGCCGTGACCAGCGCATCGCCCGAGCTGGACGGCGAGCCTGCCCAGCGCATGCGCGTGGCCCTGGTCACGCGCGATGACGTGCATGTGATCACCCACGCGCGGGTGGATGCGGTGCCCAAGGGAACGGGCGATCTGTTCAGTGCCGCACTCACCGGCCACTGGCTGCAGGGCGCCAGCCTGCACGAGGCGGCCGAGCGTGCCTGCGAACGCATCGTGCAGGCGCTGGAGCGCACCCGGCAGGCGCACAGCGCCGAGCTGCTGCTGCCATCGGACCCTGTCGCCGCCCAGGCAGCGGCCGGGCCGGCAGCACGGGCACAAGCGATACCATCGCCCGCATGAACAATGCATCGCCTCTTCTTTCCCTGACGATTCTTACCGGCGCCTCGCGCGGCATGGGCCTGGCCATGGCCCGGCAACTGCTGGATGCCGGCCATGAACTGGTCACGCTGTCGCGCTCCACCAGCGAAGACCTGGCCCAGGCGGCCGCCACGGCGGGCGCGCCGCTGCAGCAGTGGAGCGTGGACCTTGGCGAGCCCCAGGCCGCAGCCCGCAGGCTGGGCGACTGGCTGGCCGGCATGGACGCCACGCGCTACGCCAGCGTCACCCTGATCAACAACGCGGGCGTGATTCCGCAGATTGCGCCGCTGTCGCAGCTGCAGCCCGCCGACATTGCCCAGGCCATGCGCGTAGGGCTGGAGGCGCCCATGCTGCTGACGGCCGCCTTCCTGGCCGCCACCGAGGGCTGGACGGCCGTGCCGCGCAAGGTGCTCAACATTTCTTCGGGCCTGGGCCGGCGCGCCATTGCCTCGCAGGCCTCCTACTGCGCGGCCAAGGCCGGCATGGACCACTTCAGCCGCAGCGTGGCGCTGGACGAGGCGCTCAAGCCCCACGGCGCGCGCATCTGCTCGCTGGCGCCCGGCGTCATCGATACCGACATGCAGGTGCAGCTGCGCAGCGCCGATGCCGCCGCCTTCCCCGACGCAGGCAACTTTGCCCAGCTCAAGGAGGGCGGCAAGCTGTCCACGCCCGAGCAAGCGGCAGCCCAGGTGCTGGGCTGGCTGCAGCGTGCCGATTTTGGCGAGCAGGTGGTGGCCGACGTGCGCCAGCCCTGAGCATTTTCCGGATGGCAGCCTCAATGCGGCGATGAATATCCGGCAATGGAAAAAGGCGTCGCCGCACTGACCTGAATAATCCCAATACCCGCCCTGGAAAATGTTCTGCAAGAATTACCGATTGCAGGCAGCATTTTCCATATCCAGCCTGCGCATTCGCTTGAAAATCGTCATCTGGCAAAGGATGACGTTTTTCATCTGCGTTTGCCAGTCCTGCATTTCCAATCCTCCTACAGCGGCGTCTATTGCGACTGGCAAGAATGGGGCACTCAACTCCAAGAAAGTCGGCCATGTCCATTGCCTATTCCGAATCCGCGCCCCTGGCTGAAGCGCCAGTGGTCAACACGGTCGCCACCGTAGATACCTCACGCAGCGGCGTTTCATGGGCCGCGATATTTGCCGGCGCCATGGCGGCGGCATCGCTGTCGCTGCTGCTGTTCATTCTGGGCACGGGCCTGGGCCTGTCATCGGTGTCGGTATGGTCAGGTGAAGGCCTGGATGCCGGCGCCCTGGGCCTGACGGCCGTGGCCTGGATCGCCTTCACCCAGCTGGCCTCGGCCGGCGTGGGCGGCTATCTGGCCGGGCGGCTGCGCACACGCTGGCAAGGCGTGCACACGGACGAGGTCTACTTCCGCGACACGGCCCACGGCTTTCTGTCCTGGGCACTGGCCACGCTGGCCATGGTGGCCCTGATGGGCGCCGCTGCAGGCGGTGCCGTCTCCGGCGCCTTCAAGGCCGCGCAGACCGTGGCCACCAGCGCCTCCAGCGTGGTGGGCGGCGCGATCGGCGCCGCCGGCGGTGCGGCTGCAGGCGGTGCCGCAGCCATGGCCGGCGCCTCGGGCGCCGATGCCTCGCCCCAGGGCCTGGCCTACTGGACCGGCAGCCTGTTCCGCAATTCCGGCGCCGCAACCACCACCAGCAATGCCACCCCCGCCGACCTGGCCAGCGCCACCCGCGAGGCCGGCGTGATCTTTGCTCAGTCGCTGCGCACCGGCCAGCTGTCTCCCGCCGACGAGCAATACCTGGCCCAGCTGATTGCGCGCAATTCCGATATGTCCGTGGAAGATGCGCAAAAGAAAGTGCGTAGCACCTTTGATTCCGTGCAAATGCAGATAAAGCAGGCCGAGCAAAAGGCTGAAGAAGCCAAGCAAAAGGCCAAGCAGGCAGCCGAAGAGGCGCGCAAGGCCACGGCCCATTCCATGCTCTGGCTGTTTGTTTCGCTGATGCTGGGCGCTTTTGTGGGCAGCCTGTGCGCCACCTGGGGTGGTCGTCAACGCGATGCCTTTTGATAATCCCCGGCACTGAAACCCAATCAATCCAATTCAATCCATTCAACGGAGGCTTGCCATGCGATCCATACTGCTTTTTCTCCTGGGCGTTCCCATTCCCATCATCATCCTGATTGCGCTCATCCACTGACGGATGCCGCCATGCCGGCCACGCGCAGCAAGTTCCAGGCATCCCGCCAGGCCCGCCCCACCAATGGGGCGGCCAAGGCGGCGACACCCCAGGCCTCGCTCGCGCTGTACCGGCAAAAGCGCGACTTCACGCGCACACCGGAACCTTCGGCAGAACCTTCCAGTGAGACGATTGCAGGGCAGCCCGGCGCGGGCGCCCTGCAATTTGTCATTCAAAAGCACTGGGCCAGCCACCTGCACTACGACTTTCGGCTGGAGCTGGACGGCAGCATGAAAAGCTGGGCCGTGCCCAAGGGCCCCAGCTACGACCCGGCCGACAAGCGCATGGCCGTCCAGGTGGAAGACCACCCCATGGCCTACAACCGTTTCGAGGGCCAGATTCCACCGGGACAGTACGGCGCGGGCAAGGTCATCATCTGGGACTGTGGCACCTGGCTGCCCGAGGGCGATGCGGCCGAAGGCTATCGCAAGGGCAAGCTCAAGTTCGAACTGCGCGGCCACAAGCTGCAGGGCCGCTGGACCCTGGTGCGCATGCGCGGCAAGGACGACGCCAAAAAGCCCGCCTGGCTGCTGATCAAGGAGCACGACGGCCTGGAACGTGCTGCCAGCGAATTCAACGTGGTCGAGGACATGCCCGACAGCGTGGCCGGCCTTCCCCTGCCCACCGCTACAGCGCCCGTCACCACGCCCGTCGCTACGCCCGTCACCGCGCCCATGCCGCAGAGCATCGCCCCGCAGCTGGCAACCTTGGTGGACCATGCACCTGCAGATGCCGGGCAATGGATCTTTGAGAGCAAGTTCGACGGCTACCGGCTGCTGGCGCGCATCGAGGACGGCGCCGTTCGCCTTTTCACACGCAACGGCAAGGACTGGACCACCAAAATGCCCGCCCTGGCCCACACCTTTGCCGCACTGCCCCTGCAATCGGGCTGGGTGGATGGCGAGGTGCTGATGCTGGACAGCGACAGCCGCCCTGACTTCCAGGCCCTGCAAAACGCCTTTGACGGCGAGCGCACCGACCACCTGGTGTTCTTCGCGTTTGACCTGCTGTGGCATGACGGCCAGGACCTGCGGCCCCAGCCCGTGGAGCAGCGCCGCCAGCAGTTGCAGGCCCTGCTGCACAAGGCGCCTTCGGACCGCCTTCGTTTCAGCGAGGCCTTTGACGCCCCGCCCGCCGACCTGGTGGCCGCCGCCTGCCAGCTGGGCCTGGAGGGCGTGATCGGCAAGCGGCGCGGCAGCGCCTATGCCTCGCGGCGCAGTGCGGACTGGATCAAGCTCAAGTGCGGCCTGCGCCAGGAATTCGTGATCGCGGGCTACACCGATCCCCAGGGCACGCGCACGGGCCTGGGCGCCCTGGTCCTGGCCGTGCATGGCGAGGACGGCCAGCTGCGCGCGGCAGGCAAGGTGGGCACGGGGTTCAACAGGCGCACACTGGCCGACCTGCGCCAGCGCCTGGAGCGCCTTGCCACCGGCACCTCGCCGCTGGCGGACAGCCGGGGCCTTGGCAGCGGGGTGCACTGGGTGCGCCCCACGCTGCTGGCCGAGGTCTCGTTCGCGCAGTGGACCGAGGACGGCCAGGTCCGCCATGCCGTATTCCAGGGCCTGCGTGCGGACAAGCCTGCGCGCAGCATTGTCAAAGAGGAGCCACAGCACGTGCCATCGACCGCATCTTCCGCCAGCGCTGCAGCCACGCCTGGCGCCGCACGAACGCAAACCCGCAATGCCAGGGCGGCGCGACTGCCCGCCTCGATGACCATCACCCATCCCGAGCGGGTCATCGATCCCTCCACCGGCATCACCAAGATGGATCTGGCGCGCTACTACGCCACGGTGGCGCCCTTCATGATCACCCACCTCAAGTCCCGGCCCGTGGCCATGGTGCGGGCGCCGGACGGCATCGAGGGCGAGCTGTTCTTCCAAAAGCACCTCGACCAGGCGCCGCTGCAGGGCATCGCCGCCCTGACGCCGGAACTGGACCCCGGCCATGCCCCGCTGATGGAGGTGTCCCGGCGCGAAGGCCTGGTGGCGGCGGCGCAGATGAACACCATCGAATGGCACACCTGGAACGCGCGCAAGGACCGCATCGACCGGCCCGACCGCATGACCTTCGACCTGGACCCGGGCGAAGGCGTCCCCTGGCAGCAGGTGCAGGAGGCCGCCAGCCTGCTGCATGTGCTGCTGCAGGAGCTGGAGCTGCCGGCCTTCCTCAAGACCAGCGGCGGCAAGGGCCTGCACGTGGTCGTGCCCATCAAGCGGCTGCTGGACTGGGACACCGTCAAGGCCTTCTCGCAGGCCGTGGTCCAGCACCTGGCCCATGCCGTGCCCCAGCGCTTCGTGGCCAAAAGCGGGCCGCGCAACCGCGTGGGAAAGATTTTTGTGGACTACCTGCGCAACGGCTTCGGCGCCACCACGGCCTGCGCGTGGACGGCCCGGGCGCGGCCGGGCATGGGCATCTCCGTGCCCGTGGCCTGGAACGAGCTGGACAGGCTCACGGGCGGCGCGCACTGGACCATTCGCTCGGTAGACCAGCGCCTGCGCCTGGGCAACTCCCCCTGGGAGCACTACGGCACGGCCGCCGTGGGCCTGGGCCGCGCCATGAAGGCGCTGGGCTTCGAGGCGCAGCACTGAGCACCGTCCTGCAGGAATCGAAGAAAGCACCGCCATGAAGAAAGCCGCCTCCCCCAAATCCAGCCCGTCCACCTCCGCGCGCAGCATGTGGAAGGGCGCCATCAGCTTTGGCCTGGTGCACATTCCCATCGGCCTGTACGCGGCCACGGCCAGCTCGGACATCGACTTCGACTGGCTGGACAAGCGCAACATGCAGCCCGTGGGCTACAAGCGCATCAACAAGGTCACGGGCAAGGAAGTGGCCACGGCCGACATCGTCAAGGGCGTGGAATTCGAAGAAGGCCGCTACGTGGTGCTGAGCGCTGAAGAGATTGCCGCCGCCTTTCCCAAGACCACGCAGACCATCGAGATCGAGGCCTTTGTCGATGCCCAGGACATCCCCTTCATCTACCTGGAACGCCCCTACTACACCGCCCCCCTGCACCGTGGCCAGAAGGTCTACGCCCTGCTGCGCGAGGCCCTGCGCAAGAGCAACAAGGTGGGCGTGGCCAAGGTGGTCATCCAGACCAAGCAGCACCTGGCCATCCTGATTCCCTGCGGCCGGGCGCTGGTGCTGAACCTGCTGCGCTGGGGCGGCGAGATCCGCTCCTTCGAGCAGCTGGACCTTCCGCCGCTGGACGCCAAGGCCGCCGGCATCAAGAGCGCCGAGATGACCATGGCCATGGCCCTCATCAAGGACATGAGCCAGGCCTGGGACGCCGACCAGTTCCGCAACTCCTTCAGCGAGGAAATCCACCAGCTCGTGCAGGCCAAGGCGCATGCGGGCGATGTGCAAAACGTGGAAAAACAGGAGACCACACCCGCCGCGCCGGCCAACGCGGCCGTGCTGGACCTGACGGCCCTGCTCAAGAACAGCCTGGGCAAGGGCGCAGGCGGACCATCCGCCACCGCAGCCAAGGAAAAAAATACCGCGTCAACGGTAAAAAATGCAAAGACCCCAGCGCCCAGAAAATCGACAAAATCCACAAAAAACCCGGCCAGGGCCCCTGCAAAACGCCCCGCCGCCAAATAACCCCATATTTGGCCTGGCTGCATTTTTTACAAAAGCAATTTCATTATAAGAAATACATCCATTTGTACCGACAAAATGGAACAAGACCACTCCATAGCAAATTCCAATGCTTTACCAAAAGTAATCTTCCAAATATCCTACAAGCCGGCCATTTTCACGGTCGCACAATGAAATTGCAGTGATGACGGCATCGCTGTTTACTTAAGGAGTACGGAAATGACGCAACAGACCAACAACCCTCAAGGCAACACGGCCAGCAACCAGCAAAACGACAAGAACAAGCAGCAGCAGCAACAGAACAATCCGGGGCAGCAGCAGCAAAGCAATCCCAACAACCCGAACAATCCCAACCAACAGCAGCAACAGAGCAATCCCCAGCGCAACCAACCAGGGGAACAGCAAAAGCAGGGCAGCCATCAGCAGCGTTAAGCTGCCGATAGCGTGAACTGGCAAAGGGCCCCCTGGGCCCTTTTTTTATCTCCAGAGCTTTGCTGACGATGCCCTTTGGCTCAGCCAATCGCCTCTTCCAATAATTATTGCCTCATACAACAGGCCAGCCTCTTTCTTTCAAGGAGTAAATCGTGGCTAAGAAATCCCCTGGTGAAAAGAAATCGTCCAAGCAATCCCCCACGGGCCATGGCGGAGAATTACAGCAACAGGCCGACGGACAGCACCCCGGATTGACCACGCAGCAAGGAATTCCGGTTCCTGACAATCAGAACTCTCTCACCGCCTGGGAAAAAGGCCCTACGCTGCTGGAAGATTTCATCCTGCGCGAGAAAATCACGCATTTCGACCATGAGCGCATTCCAGAGCGAATCGTCCATGCACGCGGCACAGGCGCCCACGGTTATTTCCAGCTGACAGATTCGCTGGAGGAGTACACCACCGCCAAGGTCCTGACCGAAACCGGCAAGCAAGTGCCGATCTTTGTGCGCTTCTCCACCGTGGCCGGTGGAGCAGGCTCGGTGGACACCCCGCGCGATGTGCGCGGCTTTGCCATCAAGTTCTATACCGAAGAGGGCAACTGGGACCTGGTGGGCAACAACATACCGGTCTTCTTCATCCAGGACGCCATGAAATTCCCCGACCTGGTCCATGCCGTGAAGATGGAACCCGACCGGGGCTTTCCGCAGGCCGCCACGGCGCACGACACGTTCTGGGACTTCATCTCCCTCATGCCCGAGTCCATGCACATGGTCATGTGGATCATGAGCGACCGCACCATTGCACGCAGCCTGCGCATGATCGAGGGCTTTGGCGTGCACAGCTTCCGGCTGGTCAATGCCCAGGGTGAAAGCACCTTCGTGAAGTTTCACTGGCGGCCCGAACTGGGCATCCAGTCCACGGTCTGGGACGAGGCCCTCAAGCTGCAGGCCGCAGACAACGACTACCACCGTCGCGACCTGTTCGAGGCCATCGAGGCGGGCGACTACCCGGCCTGGGAGCTGTGCGTGCAGCTGTTCTCGCAGGAGCAGGCAGACGCCCTGCCCTACGACCACCTGGACCCCACCAAGCTCATCCCCGAAGAGGAAATTCCGCTGCGCAAGATAGGCCGCTTCGTGCTGGACCGCTGGCCCGACAACTTCTTCGCCGAGACCGAGCAGGTGGCCTTCTGCCCGGCCAATATCCCGCCCGGCATCGATTTCAGCAACGACCCGCTGCTGCAGGGCCGCCTGTTCTCGTACCTGGACACCCAGCTGTCGCGCCTGGGCGGGCCCAACTTCACGCAGCTGCCCATCAACGCGCCCAAATGCCCGTTCGCCCACCACCAGCGCGACGGCCACATGCAGACCGAGGTGCCCAAGGGCCGCGTGGCCTACGAGCCCTCCAGCCTGCAGGCCGACAGCCCGCGCGCCTCGGCAGCCCGCGGCTTGCGGCACTTTGCGCAGCCCGCGCAGGAGGGCGCCAAGGGCCGCATCCGCCCCGAGAGCTTTGCCGACCACTACAGCCAGGCGCGCATGTTCTACCAAAGCCAGAGCGCGCAGGAGCAGGCCCACATCGCCAGCGCCCTGGTGTTCGAGCTGTCCAAGGTACAGACGCCGCATGTGCGCCTGGCCGTGGTCGGCCACCTGCAGGTGATAGACGCCGACCTGGCAAAGCGCGTGGCCGACGGCCTGGGCCTGCCCCAGTTGCCGCCTGCCGCCAAGCCTGCCGTGCCCCCGCAAAAGCTGCCGCCCAGCCCGGCCACGCGCATCATCGACCGCATGAAGCCCACCTTGCAGGGCCGCTGCGTTGCCATCCTGGTGGACGAAGGCTCCAGCGCCCGGCACGTTGCCGCCTTCCACCAGGCGCTGGTGGCGCAAAAGGCCAGCGTGAAGATCATTGCGCCCAAGATCGGCGGCGCCACGCTGGACGACGGCAGCCACCTGCCCGCCGACGGCCAGCTGGCCGGATCGCCGTCCGCGCAGTTCGATGCCGTGGTGTCCATCATCACGCTGGAGCGCGGCCAGGCGCTGGCCCATGAGGCAGCCGCGCAGGACTGGTTCCGCGACGCCTTCGGCCACCTCAAGGCCATTGCCGCCTGCAAGGCCACGCAGCACATCATGAAGACGGCCGGCATCACGCCGGACGAGGGCGTGTTCCCCATCGACAAGCCCGAACCCTTCATCGAAGGCGCCAAAAAGCGCTTCTGGGCCCGCGAAGCGAAGCTGAGAACGCTGGCCTGACCCCCCGCCCCGGCGTGCGCCACATCATTGCCACCAGATGGCACCGCGCCGGACTTCAACCAGCCTTGTACCCGGGCCATTTCCCTCGGGTCCAGGCATGGCGCTTGCCACGGCAACGCCAAGGCCGGCCCCGCCTGCCACCCCTACAGGAGCAACTTCCCATGATCACTTCGGTACCTGCACCCCCTGTCACCCCACCTGTCACCCCGCCTGTTGCGCCCCCCGTCAACCCGCCACCCACCGAGCCGCTGGTTCCGCCCGTGGGCGACCCGCCACCGGCCCCGGCACCTTCGCCCTATTCCGACCCGCCCATTGCCCCGCCTCCACCGCCGCCGCAGGGGGTGCACTGAGCTCCGCGCCAGCCAGGGACAGGGCAGCGAACGCAGACGGCCCCGGCCCTGCCCTGACCTATGTGAACGACCGCATGCCCGGCTGGCGCCGCGTGCGGCGCGGCAAGGGCTTTTCCTATGTGGCACAGGACGGCAAGCCCGTGCGCGATGCCCAGGCACTGGCGCGCATCCGCAAACTCGCCATTCCACCGGCCTATGTGGATGTCTGGATCTGCCCCGATCCCCAGGGCCACCTGCAGGCCACGGGCCGCGACGCCCGGGGCCGCAAGCAGTACCGCTACCACCCGCAGTGGCAGGAACAGCGCAAGCAGGTCAAGTTCGACCGCATGCGCGCCTTTGGCCGCCACCTGCCCGCCATCCGTCGGGCGGTGGCGCGCGACCTCAAGCCTGGCCGGCCGCAGCTGGACACCGTGGTGGCCGCCATCGTCTGGCTGCTGGACTGCACGGCCCTGCGCATAGGCAATGACGAGTATTCCGAGAGCAATGGCTCCTACGGCCTCACCACGCTCAGGAACCGCCATGCCCAGGTGCACGCGGGTGAGCTGACGCTGAGCTTCAAGGGCAAGAGCGGCGTGCTGCAGCAGGCCCGCGTGTCCGACCGGGCCGTGGCCCGCATCGTCAAGCGCTGCCAGGAGTTGCCGGGCCAGCGGCTGTTCCAGTTCATCGACGATGAAGGCGAAGTCCACCATGTGCGATCCGAGCATGTGAACGACTACATCCGCAGGATTTGCGGCAAGGCTGCGGCCCATGGGGCTGATGCCGCTGATGCCGCAGATGCCGCAGACGGCCCGGATTTCAGCGCCAAGGATTTCCGCACCTGGCATGCCAGCGTGTACGCGCTGGAACTGGCGCTGGAACTGGCGCTGACCGCAGGCAAGGCAGCGTCGCAAGAAGGCGCAGGCACCAGTGCGGCGGCGCTGAACGCTCTGGTCACGCAGGTCGCCCGGCGCCTGGGCAATACCTGTGCGGTTTGCCGCAAGTTCTACATCCATCCCCAGGTGCTGGCCCTGTGCGAGCAACCTGGACAGGACATTCCCACCGCACCGGACAGGCGCCCGCGCGGACTGAGCGCCAAGGAATGCCTGTTCCTGGGGCTGCTGCAGCCCCGCAGCGGCCGGCGCGCCAGTCGCCAGCCGCCTCCCTGATGCCGCCTCCCGCACGCCCGGCAAACACTGTGCCTGTGGACTGACAAGACGCCCGCATGCTCGCCCTTAAACTGGCAGATCATGAAATTTTGTCAAAACGCGTTGCGGCGAGGACCCCTGGAGGCCATGCAATGAACCACGTGCTGATCGTCGATGACGATGCGGATTCCGCAGCGACCATGCGCGAACTCGTGGGCGTGGACCGCTTCTCGGTCGCCGTGGCCCACACCCTGCGCGACGCGCGCCGGCAGATGGCCATGCAGCCGCCCAGCCTGGTGCTGCTGGACCTGCAACTGCCCGATGGCAACGGCATGGACCTTTTTGGCGACCAGCAGGTGCCGCAGGACTCGCAGATCGTGCTGGTGACCGGCCACGCCAGCCTGGACTCCTCCATCGAGGCCCTGCGCCGCGGCGCCATGGACTATCTGGTCAAGCCCGTGGGCATCGGGCGGCTGGAGGACATTCTTTCGCGCTTTCTGATCCCCACGGCCGGCCTGCCGGAGACGGGCACCAGCACCGTCACGGGCGCGGCCTTCGACCAGATCACCCCGCAAGACAGGCCCGGCGCCGGCTACTGCGCGCAGGAAGGGCGCTTTGGCCGGCTGTGGGGCGGCTCGGCCCCCATGCAGCGGCTGTACCAGCAGATGGAGCGCGTGGCGGGCACCTCGGTCACGGTCTTTCTGACGGGCGAAAGCGGCACCGGCAAGGAAGTCGTGGCACAGACCCTGCATGAGCTGAGCCAGCGGCGCAGCCGGCCCTTCCTGGCGGTCAATTGCGGTGCCATTTCTCCGCACCTGATCGAAAGCGAGATCTTTGGCCACGAAAAGGGCAGCTTCACCGGCGCCGACCGCCAGCACCAGGGCTTTTTCGAGCGCGCGGCCACGGGCACGCTGTTTCTGGACGAAATCACGGAAATGTCGATGGAGCTGCAGGTCAAGCTGCTGCGCGTGCTGGAGACCGGGCGCTTCATGCGCGTGGGCTCCACCCAGACGCTGCAGACCGATGTGCGCGTGATCGCCGCCACCAACCGCTGCCCCTACGAGGCCGTGGCCAGCGGCAAGCTGCGCGAAGACCTGCTGTACCGCCTGAACGTCTTCCCCATCGAGCTGCCGCCGCTGCGCGAGCGCCTGACCGACGTTCCGCTGCTTGCGCAGCATTTCATGGAGGCCATCTCCCAGCGCGAGGGCCAGGCCAAGCAATTCACGGCATCGGCCCTCAAGCAGCTTGCGCAATACAGCTGGCCCGGCAACGTGCGCGAGTTGCGCAATGCCGTGCAGCGCGCCTATGTGATGGAGCCCGGCCCGCTGGTGGGCCAGGAATGGCTGCCCCGGCCGCCCGTGGCCATTGCCCAGCAGCCGGTCCCGGTGCATCCGGCCGCCCACGCCCTGCACCTGCAGCAAGTGCCTCAAATGCCGCAAATGCCACATATGCCGCAGGCGCGGTCCATGCCAATGAGCGCGCCATTGAACGCGCCAGTGAGCGCGCCACTGACCGCCCCCATCACCCCCACCATCACAGCGCATGCGCCCGCCGACCACGCCCATGCAGTCGCCACCTACGACCTGCCCGACACGGAGCCGGCCACCATACAGCTGCCCATCGGCATGACCATGGCGCAGGCCGAGCGGCTGCTCATCCAGGCCACGCTCAAGCAGTGCAAGTACCAGAAGGAACGCACGGCAGCCGTGCTCGGCATCAGCCTCAAGACCCTGTACAACCGGCTCAGGGACTATGCGGGCGGCAAAAAGGGCGAGACGGACGCCGAGCACGGCTGACACCCAAACTTGCAGGCACGCTGCTTGCCGCCTTGCTTGCACCTTCGTTGCAACCGAGGACAAGCCCATGGACTCCTCTCCTCCCCGCGCCTACGGTGTCTTCAAGCCCGTGGGCCACATGGTGGTCTCGTTTCCCACGGCTGCGCAGGCCGACGACGGCGTGGCCGCGCTGCAGGCGCTTGAGCTGCCCGCCCAGGACATCCAGCGCTATTCCGACCGGGAAATGCTGGCCCAGATCGATGAAGACCTGCGCCAGGCCAGCCCCGTTGCCGCCGTGGGCCAGGAGCTCAACCTGGTCAAGGCCCACCAGGCCCTGGCCGAACGCGGCTACCACTGGCTGGTGGTGCGCGTGGACAACGACGAGGCCGCACGCACGGCCGCCGATGCCCTGAAGGCCGCCGGCGCCGAGCGCGCCCAACTGTATGGCCGCTTCATCATCGAGGAATTGATAGAGCACGCCGCCGACCTGCCCCAGGTCAGCGAGTCGCCCGACCGGGGCCTGGATGCCCAGACGCCTTCGGGCCATGAGGCGGAGCGTGCAGAGCTGCGCCCCGCTTCGGACCAGGACACCGCCCCTGCCAAGCCGAGGCTCTGAACGGCCTGCAGGAGCCAGGCACGCCGATTGCCCTTGACAACCAACCGTAACTTTTTTTCAAGGGCAATGGCATGGACTTCCTCATCTGGCTGATGGTGGGTGGCCTGGTCGGCTGGATTACCAGCATGGTCACGAACACCCAGGCCGAGCAAGGCATTTTGCTCAACGTGGTCATAGGCGCCATTGGCGCACTGCTGGGCGGCTGGCTGCTGGCGCCGCTGCTGGGGCCTTCGGCCATGAATGCGCAGACGGAGGCGCCGGCCACCTCCATGTCCATCTTCGTCTCTCTGGCCTGCGCCGTTGCGCTGCTGGCCATCTTCAACCTGTGCAAGCCGAGCGTGCCGCGCTGAAAGCGGCCAGGCAGCCTGTCAGTCCAGCCTTTGCGCCAGACAGTCCTGCGCCGCCATGGCCACGCGCGGCAGCACCAGTGAGACCGCCAGGCAGCGGCCATGCTCGCCCTCGGCCCGCACCACGCCGCCGCGCTCCAGGCACAGGCGGCGCGCCAGGCTCAGGCCGCAGGTGGCGTCCGCATCGGAATCGTTCAAGGGAGTGAAGACAGGCGGCGGGTCCTGCCTTTCCACACTGTCCAGCAGTGACGCGCCCGCCTCGCCGGTGCCGGTGCTGGCCGCGCCCGCCCCGTGGGCCAGGGCCTCGATGCGGATCTCCACCAGCGCATTCCCTCGAGAAGCTGCGGCCTGGTCCTGATCCTGGTTCTGATCCTCGGACAGGGGCCGGGCGGCCATGTGCACCTGCGCGCCATCGGTCATCGCTTCGCGGATGGCGAGAAAAATGCTGATCAGCGCCAGTTCCAGCTCGTCCGGGTCCACGTGCACGCCCAATCGCGGCGCCGGCTGGCCGGGCTGACTGGCCTCGGCAGGCTCCGCCACCTCCAGCGCCATGCGCTTGCCCAGCACCACGGCCAGCGTGCCCTGCAGGCCGGGCAGCCAGCGGTACAGGTCCACCACCAGCGCATGCGTGCAATGGTGCGCCCCAAAACGCAGCAGTTGCTGCGTGAGGCGGCTGGCCGTGTCCACCGAGCGCAGCATGGCCTGGGCAGGCAGGCTCAGTGCCGGGTCCTCGGAGCGCCGCTCTATCAGATAGGCGCTGTTGCTCAGAATGCCCAGCTGGTTGTTGAACTCATGGGAAAACCGGCCTGCCAGCCGCCCCACCACCTGCAGACGTTCGCTCTGGAGACGGGCAGCGGCCTCTTCGAGGCCGGCAGTGTCCACCGCAGCGCCTTCTGACAGGCCGGCACCGCCGCCGCCCTGGCCATGGTCTTGCGCATTGCCGCCCGTTGCCGGCAACACCAGGGAAGCGCTGCCCCGCAGCGCCAGCCGCGCCAATCCCAGGCCCGCCACCGCAAACAAAACGATGGCCACCCAGATCACCCCCTTCAGGGGCCGGGAGCATGCGGGGTCCAGCGCAGAACAGGGAACCCAGCTCACCCAGGTCCAGCCCTGGGCGGACTTGCTGAAGAAGGCCCGCAGCGGCCCGCCCTGCGCATCTGGCAGATCCAGCCAGCCCTGCGAAGCTCCCTGCCCTGCGCCCTGACCTGCGCTTTGCTCTGCGCCTTGCCCCGCACTGCTCACGCCGGGCGCAGCCTGCGCCAGGCTGGCCGCCAGCCGCTCGCTGAAATCGGCGGGCAAGGCAGGCAGGTCGGCTGCCGCGCCGGGCCCGGCCGGCAGGGCGCGGCCTGTGCTGTCCACCAGAAAGCCGGGCCAGCCGGAGTCCAGCAAGGGCCCCAGGGCCGCCAGCACCTGGTCGACGCCGGCCGTGCCCGGCTCCTTGTCCAGCAGACGGGCCACGGCCATGCTGCTGACGCGCGCGGCCTGCTCCTGCGCCGCATGCTCGGATTGGTAGGCGCGCAACAGCAGCCAGGACGAGGCCGCCAGCACAAAGACCAGCAAGGCCAGCAGCAGCAGGACCAACCTCAGGCGTATGGACATGGGATCTTCGGGCAGGGCATCACGCGGCGCCTCCCGTGGAACGGAATTCTGGGCCCCCGGGGGCGGGACCGTGTGGAAGCTGGTGGACTGGTACATGGCAAAGTTTGCAGAAAACCTTGCGCCCAAACGGCAATTTCTGCCGTGGACGCCATGACCGGCCCCGCTGTTCCAGAACCGATCTCCCGCAGCGGCGGCAAAACCCTGGGCCCCGTGCCGCCTGCGCAGGGAGACCACAGCAGGTTTCGTGCCCAAAGTGTATCCAGACGATTCGCCGCCCGCATGGCGGCATGGAGCTTGCGTCTTCGTGTCATTGCACCAAGGAGATGAAATGGGTTCCATGCACCTCAGGGCGGACATACGCCAGTCCCAGACGCTTTCTCCCCGCCTGCAGCTTGCGGTGCGGATGCTGCAGATGTCCTCGCTGGACTTTGCCGCCGTGGTGCGCAGCAAGCTGGAGGACAACCCGTTCCTGGAAGACCCGCAGGATGCGCAGTACGGCGAGTACGAACAGGGGCTGCTCGACGGCAAGGAGCTGGGTGAAGAGGGCCGGGAAGGCGGCATGGGCAGGCTGGCCCCGGAGGCAGGCCTGGCCCCGGACACCGGCATGGATGACGGCATCGGCATGGGCATCGGTATGGACATGGACCGCGACCTCCCCGGCATGCAGCACCCGCCCGACCCGGCCGACCACCTGCCCGGCCCCGCCACCGAACCCGCCGACGACCGCGACCTGTGGCTGGCCGACATGCATACGGGCGCGCGCCAGGGGGTGGATGGAGAAGGCACGGCCATGGATCTGGCCGCCTGCGAGACCACGCTGGCCATGCACCTGCACGGCCAGCTCAATGTGATGGCGATGACGCCACGCGACCTGTGCATGGCCCGGGCCATCGTGGAGTCGCTGGACGACGACGGCTATCTGCGCACCGACCTGCAGGAGCTGGCCGGCCTGCTGGCCCTCAGCCCCGCACCTGACGCGCAGGAAATGCTCATTGCCCTGCGCCTGGTGCAATCGCTGGACCCGGCCGGCGTGGCCGCCCGCAGCGTGGGCGAATGCCTGTTGCTGCAATGCCCGCAGATCGGCGATGCCCGCCTGCGCCAGCTGGCCCAGGCCATGGTGCAGGACCACATGGATGCGCTGGCCGCCCGCGACGTGCCCCGGCTGGCCCGGGCGCTGCAGGTGCCGCCCGCGCAGATCACGCAGGCGCTGGACTGCATACGTCGGCTGAACCCCAGGCCGGGCTGGAACTTCGGCTCCTCCCACGTGGACTACATCGTTCCCGACGTGATCGTGCGCCGGGGCCAGAACGGCTGGAACGTGCACCTCAACCCCGCGGTCGTGCCGCGCGTGCGCCTGAACCGCGTCTACGAGCAACTGTTTCAGCGCCACCGCCGCAGCGGCCAGAACCAACTGGCCGACCACCTGCAGGATGCGCGCTGGACGGTGCGCAACGTGGAGCAGCGCTTTTCCACCATCCTCGACGTGGCGCAGGCCATCGTGCGCAAGCAGCAGCTGTTCCTGGAGTTCGGCGCCATGGCCATGAAGCCGCTGGTGCTGCGCGAGATTGCCGAGGAAGTGGGCGTGCACGAGTCCACCGTCTCGCGCGTGACCAACAACAAATACATGGCCACGCCCACGGGCGTTTTCGAGCTCAAGCATTTCTTCTCGCGCCCCATGCTCAGCGCCAGCGGCAATGCCTGCTCGGCCACGGCCATCCGCGAGCTGATCGGCGACATCATCGCGGCCGAGTCCGATGCCCGGCCGCTGTCGGATGTCGAAATCGCACGCCAGCTGAGTGCCCAGGGCCTGGTCGTGGCGCGCCGCACCGTCACCAAATACCGCCAGCTGCTGCGCATAGAACCGGCCGACCGGCGCAGGCGCCACGCCTGAAACCTGGCTTGGTGGCAAGCGGCGTGCCTGTCCAAAGCCTGTCCGGCCCGTCCTGCCAAGCCCCACCGCCGTGCAGCGGCTTGTCGCTCCCGCAGGGCATGCCTTGTCCGACAGTTGCAGGCCGCCGCCCGGCCTAAGGTGAAAGCTCATGGACTGAAGGAGCCCGCCATGGACAACTCACCCCGCCGAATGCATGCCCCCCTCGAACGCCAGCGCAGCGAGAACAACCACATCCGCGACGGACGCTGGCCCCTGCGCATAGGCGCACTCACCGCCGCCGTCGCACTGATCCTGGTGCTGATGTTCAACTTCATGGCCCCCAAGGGCCGGCTGGATGCGCCCAGTGCCACTGGAGCGACTGGAACGCCTTCGTCCTCACCGTTGCCCTCACCTTCGCCCTCACCGTCTCCCGCGACACAGCCCGCGCCTTCCGCCGCGCCGCAGCAGGCTGATCCGGCCACGACGCCTGCCCCCACCTCCACGCCTGCGCGCTGAGCGGGCATCCACCCCTCATCACCACACACCCGCCAAAGGACACGCACCATGAACCACCCTCTGCCCCACGCACCCAATATTCCCCAGGTGCCGACCACGCCCAATGACCCCGTGGCCCCCGATGATCCCAACCGCCAGCCCGGCCGCCCGCGCGGGCCCGAGCCCATCGACCCGCCCACCACGGCGCCGCCCATCGAGCTGCCACCGTCCCCGGAGCAGGAACAGACGCGCAAGGGAGAGTGACATGCCACAAGGTGACAAATCGGCCTATACCGATAAGCAAAAGCGCCAGGCTCGACATATCGAAGACAGCTACGAGTCGGGCGGCGTGGGCCACGAAGAAGCTGAAAAGCGCGCCTGGGCCACCGTGAACAGGCAAAGCGGCGGCGGCAAGCTGTCGGGCTCGGGCCGGGGCAGGCACGCGGGCCAGTCCAAGTCAAAATAACCGCGACTGCGGCCAGGCCCGAGACCCGCAATTGCCGTGGGAGAAAGTGTGAACTCAGAAGACAGTTTTCGATTCCTGCCGCAGCGCGGCGAAATGCCGGCACGCGTGCGTTCCCACGACTGGGCGGCCACGCCCCTGGGATCGCCGGACGGCTGGCCGCAGAACCTGCGCAACGCCGTGAGCCTTGCGCTGGGTTCGCGCTTTCCCATCACCATCTGGTGGGGCGAAGACTTCCGCCTGATCTACAACGATGGCTATATCCCCTTCCTGGGAACCAGCAAGCACCCCCAGGCGCTGGGCCAGGCCGGCGCGCACTGCTGGAGCGAGATCTGGAGCGATATCGGCCCCATGCTGGAAGGCGTGATGCGTACCGGCGAGGCCACCTGGTCCACCGACGCCCGCTACTTCTTCGACCGCGACCTGCCGCAGGAAGAAGTCTTCGTGACCTTCACCTACGGCCCCATCCTGGCCGATGACGGCGTCACCGTGCAGGGCGTGTTCTGCCCCTGCACCGAGACCACGGAAAAAATCGTCAGCCGCAGGCGCCTGGAGACGCTGCACCGCCTGGGCATACGCACGCTGGACATGCACAACGCCAGGGACGCCGCCCAGAAAGTCTGCGCCGTGCTGGACGAGAACCCCTACGACGTGCCCTTCGCCATCATCTACGAATGCGTGGACACCCCTGCCGCGGGCAGCGCAGGCGACAGCGGCCCGGCCTTCAGGATGCTCTGCGCCACGGGCATGGATCTGGACATGGACCTGGCGGCCGACCCCTCGCGCTGGCCGCTGGACCGGGCCGTGCAATCCGATCCATCTGACCGAGCGGACCTAACGGACCAGGCGCATCAGGCGGCCCAACCGGGCCAGCCCGTCAATGTGGAACTGGCGTCCCTGGGCCTGTTCCTGCCCGGCGGCCCCTGGCCCGAGGCCTCGCGTCTGGCGCGCATCGTGCCTGTGCGCTGGTCGGGCGACGGCCAGGTCTCGGGCGTGATGGTGCTGGGCGTCAGCCCGCGCCGCCCGCTGGATGTGGACTATTGCGCCTTCCTCGACATGGTGGCAAGCCACACGGGCAGCGTGGTCGCGCACGCCCAGGCCTACGAGCAGGAAGCACGGCGCGCCAAGGCCCTGGCCGAGGTGGACCACGCCAAGACCGTGTTCTTCTCCAACATCAGCCACGAGCTGCGCACCCCGCTGACGCTGATCCTGGGCCCGCTGGAAGATGCCCTGCGCGAGCACGGCGGCCAGGTGCCGGCCGGGCAGACGCAGATGATCCACCGCAACGCGCTGCGCCTGCAAAAACTGGTCAACGCCCTGCTGGACTTCTCGCGCATCGAGGCCGGGCGCATGCAGGCCAGCTACGAGCCCACGGACCTGGCCCGCACCACGGCCGAGCTGGCCAGCATGTTCCGCTCGGCCGTGGAGCAAGCCGGCCTGCGGCTGCGCGTGGATTGCCCGCCGCTGGACGGACCGGTCCATGTGGACCGCGACATGTACGAAAAAATCGTGCTCAACCTGCTGTCCAACGCCTTCAAGTTCACGCTGCAAGGCGAAATCGCCGTGGCGTTGCGCGATGTGCCCGATGTGCACGATGCGCACGGCGCGGGCGGGGCCAATGGTGCGGTGGAGCTGTCCGTCACCGACACCGGATCGGGCATTGCGCCCCAGCACCTGCCCCATCTCTTCCAGCGTTTTCACCGCATTCCCGGCAAGCCGGCCCGCACGCACGAGGGCACGGGCATCGGCCTGGCCATGGTGCAGGAGCTGGCTCGGCTGCATGGCGGCACCGTCACGGTCAGCAGCACGGAGGGCGAAGGCAGCCGCTTCACCGTGCGCCTGCCCAGGGGGCATGCGCATCTTCCGGCCGAGCACCGGCCCGCGCGCCCGCCTGCCGCGCACCCGCAGGTGGATGAGGCCCTGCGCTGGCTGCCGGGCGAGCCCGCCCCGGCTGCCAGCGACGAAGCCAGGCCCATGCAGCAGGACATGCACGGTGGTGCCCTACCCCCGCGTGCCCGCATCGTCTGCGCCGATGACAACGCCGACATGCGCAGCTACATCGGCCAGTTGCTGGAGCCGCTGTATGAAGTGGAGATCGTGGGCGATGGCCGCGCCGCGCTGGCCAGCATCCACCGCCAGCGGCCCGACCTGGTGCTGGCCGACGTGATGATGCCCGTGCTCGACGGCTTCGAGCTGCTGCATGCGCTGCGCAGTGACGAGACCACGCGCGCCATTCCCGTCATCATGCTGTCCGCGCGGGCCGGCCAGGAGGCCCAGGTCGAAGGCCTGCGCGCGGGCGCGGACGACTACCTGGTCAAGCCCTTTTCGGCGCGCGAGCTGCTGGCGCGCATCGCATCGCTGCTGCAGCTGGTGAGTGTGCGCGAACAGGCCCACGCCGCCGTTCAGGCCAACGAGAAAAAGCTGCGCGCCATCATCGACCAGATGCCCGCGGGCGTGGGCGTCTCCGACATGAGCGGCACCATGGTATTGAGCAATGCGATCATGGACCGCTTCGTGCCGCGCGCCATTCCTTCCACCCTGGCGGACCGCATGCCGCGCTGGAAGGGATGGGATGACAAGGGCCAGCCCATTGCCCCCGAGAACTGGCCAGGCAAGCGCGCGCTGCGCGGCGAAGTGGTCATGCCGGGGCTGGAGATGCTGCACACCGACGACGATGGGCGCGAATGGTGGATGCGCGTCAGCTGCGCGCCGCTGCGCGATGACGACGGCCAGCTCATAGGCACCTGCTCCGTCATCCAGGACATCACCGAACTCAAACAGGCCGAGCACCACCTCAAGGAAGCCGACCGACGCAAGGACGAATTCCTGGCCACGCTGGCGCATGAGCTGCGCAATCCGCTGGCGCCCATCAGCCACGGCCTGCAAATCCTCAAGCGCACCGCCAGCGGCGACGACAGCGTGCGCCACAGCCACGAGATGCTGGAGCGCCAGGTCAACCACATGATCCGCATGGTGGACGACTTGCTGGAGGTCTCGCGCATCACCACGGGCAAGGTCCAGTTGCGCAAGGAACTGGTGGACCTGAACGATGTGCTGCAAGGCGTGGTGGCGGCCAGCGGCGCGGTCATGGAGGCAGGCAGCCACCAGTTGCGCCTGGAGCTGCCCGCCGCGCCCGTGTCGCTGCTGGCCGACCCGATGCGGCTGGCGCAGATGGTCTCCAACCTGCTCAACAATGCCGCCAAGTACTCGCACTCCGGCGGCCACATCGTTCTGGCCGCCTGGACCGATGGCGCGCAGGCCGTGGTCTCGGTACGCGACAACGGCATCGGCATCCCGCCCGCCCTGCTGGGCAAGGTGTTCGATCTGTTCATGCAGGTGGACCGCAACGGCCGCCGCGGGCAGGGCGGCCTGGGCATCGGGCTGACCCTGGTGCGCAGCCTGGTCGAGATGCACGGCGGCAGCGTGCAGGCGCTCAGCGAAGGCAAGGGCCAGGGCAGCGAATTCAGGCTGTACCTGCCCCTGCCCACCCAGGCGGAGCCCCCGGCGGGACAGGCACCGAATGCCCAGCCCGAGGATGCAACGGCCTTCGGCCGCATCCTGGTGGTCGATGACAACATCGACGCCGCCGACACCCTGGCCATGCTGCTCAGGCTGCTGGGCGCCGAAGTCGAGATTGCCCGCGACGGCCCCGGAGCCCTGGCCATGCACGCGGCGTTCAGGCCCGAAGTGGTGCTGCTGGACATCGGCCTGCCCGGCATGGACGGCCTGGAGGTCGCCCGCCGCATCCGTGCAGAGCACGGCCGCGACCAGGTCGTGCTGATCGCGCTCACGGGCTGGGGGCAGGAGGAGGACCTGAGACGATCGCGGGAAGCCGGCATGGATCACCACCTGGTCAAACCCGTGAGCTTCGACACGCTCGAGCGTCTGCTGGCGGGCCTGCGCCCCCTGCCGTGAGGACTGCTTTTTTCGCGCGAGAATTCGGGCTGCCCGATCCCAGCTGCCCCAGACGCCACCGAGACCGATGACCGCCCTGCCCGCTTCCTCCGCCCCCAACCTTCCCCCCATCAATGCCGAGCGCCTGTGGCGCCGCGTGGAGACCCTGTCCACCTTCACCCTGCCCGACGTGCCGTGGACGCGCCGCGCCTTCTCCCCTGAATTTGACCAGGCCCGCGCCTGGCTGCGCGGGCAGTTCGAGGCAGCGGGCATGCAGGTCCATCTGGATGAAGGCGGCAACCTGATGGGCCGCCTGCCGGCTGCCCCAGGCCCGGTGCAACGCGCCCCCATCTCCACCGGATCGCACTGCGACACCGTGATGATGGGCGGGCGCTTCGACGGCATCATCGGCGTGCTGGCCGGCATCGAGGTCGCGCACTGCCTGCACGAAAACGGCATCGCCCTGCAGCACCCGTTCGAGGTGATCGACTTCCTGTCCGAAGAACCCAGCGACTATGGAATCTCCTGCATAGGCAGCCGCGCACTGTCGGGCAAGCTGGACGCCGCCATGCTGGCCGCCCGCAACCCCGAGGGCGAAACCCTGGCCGAAGGCATGCGCCGCATCGGCGCGCGGCCCGAGGCGCTGGACCGCCCGCTGCGCAGCGCCGGCGGCACGGCCGCCTTCGTGGAGCTGCACATAGAGCAGGGCCCGGTGCTGGAGCGGCGCGGCCTGCCGATCGGCGTGGTGACGAACATCGTGGGCATCCGCCGCGTGAGCTTCACCGTGCGCGGCCAGGCCGACCACGCAGGCACCACGCCCATGGACATCCGCCAGGACGCGCTGGTGGGCGCGGCGCGCATCGTCGATGCGGCCAACCGCAAGGCCGCTGCGCTCAGCGGCCAACCCCACTATGTGGTGGCCACCGTGGGCCGGCTATCGCTCACGCCCAATGCCTCCAACGCCGTGCCCGGCCTGGTCGAGATGATGATGGAAGTGCGCAGCGACCACGCGGGCGTGCTGGAGCGCTTCCCCGAGGAACTGCTGGCCGAAGTCCTGCCCGGCCTGGCCGCCTTGCGCGTGCGCGCCGAGATGTCCGACGTGAGCCGCTCCCGGCCCACGGACTGCGCTGGCCTGGTCATGCAGGGCGTGGAGCAGGCCTGCGCAAACCTGGGCTACGCCCACATGCGCATGCCCAGCGGCGCCGGCCATGACGCCGTCTACATGGCGCCCACCGGCCCCATGGGCATGATCTTCATCCCCTGCCTCCACGGCCGCAGCCACGCGCCCGAGGAGTGGATAGAACCCGCCCAGCTGCTGGACGGCACGCGCGTGCTGTACGAGACGGTGCGCGTGCTGGACAGGCAGTTGGCGCAGGGCTGAGCGCCTGGCCTGGGGCCAGCGTCCAAGGCGGCATAAAATAGCCCGCTTCCCTCTGGAGCAGGCACAAGCTGCTCCTTGGTGGAAGCCCCTGTGGCACAGATTGCGGAAATCCGCCCAAATAGCGGGTTTCCCAATGCAAGATGGCGGAACCACCCTCCCCGATCATCGACAACCCACCGCATGGGCGGCCCGGCGCTGCCGGTCCGCTGCGAGAAGGTTGCACCGCCCCATCAGACCCTGGAGTTTCTTCTTTCATGTTCCGCCAACTGATCACCTGCACCGCCGTGGCCGCCGCCATGGGCCTGAGCTTTTCCGCAGCCGCCCAAGGCACGGCGGCCGACTATCCGAACAAGCCCGTGCGCATGATCGTGCCCTTCCCGCCCGGCGGCGGCACCGACATCCTCGCGCGCGTGGTGTCCAACAAGCTCACCGAAGTCAGCAAGTGGACTGTGGTGCCCGACAACCGCGCGGGCGCAGGCGGCACCATCGGCATCACCGAGGCCGCCAAGGCAGCGCCCACGGGCTACGACATGGTCATGGGCCAGAAGGACAACGTGGTCCTGGGCCCCTACCTCTACAAGAACCTGCCCTGGAACCCGGTCAAGGACCTGGTGCCCGTGGCCCACGTGGCCTACACGCCCATCGTGATCGCCACCAGCGTGAACTCGCCCTACAAGACCCTGGCCGACATCGTGGCCGCTGCCAAGCAGCACCCGGGCAAGGTGACCTACGGCTCGCCGGGCAATGGCACCAGCATCCACATCTCGGGCGTGCTGCTGGAGAAGGCGGCGGGCATCCAGCTGGTGCATGTGCCCTACAAGGGCTCCAACCCGGCCCTGATGGACGCGCTGGCCGGCAACGTGGACCTGCTGGTGTCCTCCGTGCCCTCGGCCATCGGCCAGATCAAGGCCGGCAAGCTGCGCGCCATCGCCGTCACATCGGCCAAGCGCTCGTCCTCGCTGCCCGACACGCCCACGCTGGCCGAAGCGGGCCTCAAGGGCTTTGACGTGAGCACCTGGTACGGCCTGTTCATGCCCAAGGGCACGCCAACGGCCATCGTGACCAAGGTCAACGCCGAAGTGAACAAGCTGCTGGCCATGCCCGAAGTGCGCGACGCCATCCAGACCCAGGGCGCCGAACCCCAGTCCATGAGCGTGGCCGACTTCGACAAGATGTTCCAGGCCGACTTCAAGCAGTCCAAGCAGATCGTCGAGTCCTCGGGCGCCAAGATCGAGTGACATGCCTGCGGTGCCAGGGCTGCATGCCCGGCACCGCCTGCAATGGCCAACGCCGCATTTCATTGATGCAGATCAGCCTGATCTGCATCAAGGAGCTATGTGACAGTCCCGTGAATACTTCTCTGGAAATCACCGAATTCCTGGAGAACGTCATGGCATTGCTGGTCTGGGTCCCCGAGCTGGACACCGGGATTGCAGAAATCGACCGGCAGCACCGCCGCATCGTCGATTACATCAACAAGCTCTACGAGCTGCGCTCGTCGCCCGACCGTGAGGCCCTGGGCGATGTCATCGGCGAGATGATCGACTACACCGTCTCGCACTTCGTGTTCGAGGAAAGCCTGATCGAGAGCGCCGGCTACATGTTCGCCGGCCCGCACAAGAAGGTGCACGAGCTGTTCACGCGCCGCGTGATCGAGATGCAGACCCGCTTCGATGCGGGCGAGGACGTGGCCGCCGAGCTGCACGGCATGCTCTCGCGCTGGCTGTTCAACCACATCCGCAACGAAGACACCGGCTACGTGGACTCGGCCAAGGCCTATCTGCGCATGGCGCGCGAGTCCAGTCCTGCCGCCGAGAAGGAAAGGCTCAAGAACGAAGTGCTGCAGGAGCTGGAACTGCAGCGCAAGAAAAAGGGCTGGCTGGCACGGCTGCTCAATCGCTGATCGCCCTCTCCCCCTGCAGCGCACCAACAAAAACGGCTCCCGAGGGAGCCGTTGACGTTTCACCCGGCGAAGGGCCGAGCGGCCCGGTGATTACTCGCGCACCACCAGCACCGGCACGCGCACGGCGCCCAGCACGCGCTGGGTCACGCTGCCCAGCATCAGCTTTTCCAGGCCACGGCGGCCTTGCGAGCCCATGATGATCAGGTCGGCGCCCGTGCTCTCGAGCACGCGCACGATGCCTTCGTGCACCGCATGGCCTTCGCCCACCACGGTGGTGGCGGTGATGCCGGCCTCGTCGGTGATCTTCTTGACGGCGTCCAGCGTGGTGTTGGCCTCGGCCGTGGCCGCGCTCAGGTACTGCGACTGGCCGTAGGCGAAGTCGGCGCCCACGCCCGTGAACGGATAGGGGTCCACCACGTAGACCGCCGTCAGCGTGCTGCCAAAGGCCTTGGCCAGCTCCACGCCCTTGTGAACCGCCAGCATCGAGCTGTTGGAGCCGTCCACGGGAACCAGGATGTGCTTGAACATGCGTTTTCTCCTTTGTGCTTGGCCGCCGTCAGCAATCGGGGGCGGCCGGGTCGATGAACCAAAGTGTGCGCCCATCATGCGCCAGCATCTTGAGCTGCATCAATCCTTGCGGCGACGCGTCAGCTCCGAGCCCTGGAAACCCTGGCGGCGATAGGTCAGCACCAGGGTATCGCGCACGCCGCCCGGCTGCTCGGGCTGGATGGGCGTGGTCTCGTGGATCATGCGGGCATCGTCCAGCAGCATCACCGACCAGGGCTCGGTCAGCGTGAAGCGCTGGCCGCTGGGGCCCGTGGCCTCGAAGATGCGTGTCTCGCCGCCCTTCACGCCCTCGCGCCCGACCAGGATCACCGCCACCAGGTCCACGCCGTCGCGGTGCGCGCCTTCGGGCGTGGGCCGGCCAATGCCGTCCGTGGTGTCGATGCGGAACTGGTGGGACTCGATGAACCAGCGCTCGTGCTGCACATCGTTGCCCCGGGCGCAGAACACCTGGTCGGACAGGCCGGCCAGCGCCAGCAGCAGCCGGCTCCAGGTGGCGCTTTGCGCCGTGGCGTCGCGCATGGGATCGAACATGCGCAGCATGCCGCCATGCAGGGCGTTGTATTCCACCGGCTGCCAGTGCGCGCGGTGCTCCACCTGCTGCAGCCCGTCCTGCCCGGCGATGAAGCAGGAATGGCGGCGGCGCCGGTAGCGCCCGCCGTCCTTCAGAAAGGCATCGGGCGGCAGCTGGGCCCAGTCGGCATCGAGCGCATGCAGCTCGGTCAATGACACGCCTGTCCAGGCCGCGAATTCATCGGGGCGCAGCACCGCATAGCCTGCGTCGCGCAGCGACTGCGCTGCATTCTGGGGGGCGATATAGGGAGGGGGAAACGTGATGTGCGCCATAACCCGACAAGCTTACTCCTCGCCCGCACCCGTCCGGGCGAGGCGGGCTGCAAATTTGCGCAATGCTGTGGCGACAGGCGCGCATCAATGCGGGCGCTGCCCCTCGCTATTGCCCTGGGCTCACACCAGCGGCAACCCCACATAGTTCTCCGCCAGCGAGGTCGAGCCTGCACGGGAGTTGACGATGTAGTCCAGCTCCGCCTCCTGCACCTTGGTGTCGAAGCCGCCTGCATCGGGGAAGCGGTGCATGAGCGAGGTCATCCACCACGAAAAGCGCTCGGCCTTCCAGACGCGGCGCAGGCATTGCTCGGAGTAGCCGTCGATGCCTTCGGGCGCCTTGTCGCGGTAGTACTGCGCGAAGGCGCTGGACAGGTAGCCCACGTCCGAGGCGGCCAGGTTCAGGCCCTTGGCGCCCGTGGGCGGCACGATGTGGGCCGCGTCGCCGGCAAGGAACAGGCGGCCGAAGCGCATGGGCTCGGTCACGAAGCTGCGCAGCGGGGCAATGCTCTTTTCCAGCGAGGGGCCGGTCACCAGGCGCTCGCGTGCCTCGGGGTCCAGGCGCAGGCGCAGTTCGCTCCAGAAGGCCTCGTCGCTCCAGTCCTCGACCTTTTCGGTCAGCGGCACCTGCAGGTAGTAGCGGCTGCGCGTGGCGCTGCGCTGGCTGCACAGTGCGAAGCCGCGCTCGGTCTGGGCGTAGATCAGTTCGTGCGAGACGGGCGGCGTGTCCGACAGCAGGCCCAGCCAGCCGAAGGGGTAGACCTTCTCGAAGGTGCGCACCTTGTCCTGGGGCACGCTGGCGCGGCAGATGCCGTGAAAGCCGTCGCAGCCGGCGATGAAGTCGCATTGCAGCTCATGGACCTGGCCGTCCTTTTCGTAGCGCACGACGGGGCTGTCGCCATCGAAGCCCACGGGCTGCACGTTGCCGGCCTCGTAGACCGTGGTCAGGCCCTCGGCGGCGCGCACTTCCATCAGGTCGCGCGTGACCTCGGTCTGGCCGTAGACCATGACGCGCTTGCCGCCGGTCAGGCCATGCAGGTCGATGCGGTGGCGCTGGCCGCCGAACAGCAGCTCGATGCCATCGTGCGGCAGGCCTTCTGCGCGCATGCGGGCGTCGGCACCGGCCTGCTCCAGAAGGTCCACCGTGACCTGTTCGAGCACGCCGGCACGGATGCGGCCCAGCACGTAGTCGGCGCTGCGCTGCTCGATGATGACGTTGTCTATGCCCGCGCGGTACAGCAGCTGGCCGAGAAGCAGGCCGGCAGGGCCTGCACCGATGATGGCGACTTGGGTGCGCATTGATTTGTCTCCGTTGCGTTGTTCGATGTCATGGCCGGTTCATGCCATGGCCTGCGCCCGAGATTAGTTTTGAGGCAGCGCAAAGACGAGGGGCTGCAGCACGCGTTGCGCGGTGATCGCGCAATCTGCGCGACAATCGCGCACTACCTGCATGCCCGCCCTCCCCGCCCATGAACCAGCCCTTTCCCATCGACCCGGATGACTTCATCGCCGGCCTGGCCAAGGGCCTGGCCGTGCTGGAGAGCTTCGACACCGAGCGCCAGCGCCTGAACGCCACCATGGCGGCCGAGCGCTCTGGCATCACGCGCACGGCCGCGCGCCGCCATCTGCTGACCTTGACGCACCTGGGTTACCTGGAGACGGACGGCAGCCATTTCTGGCTGGCGCCCAAGGTGCTGCGGCTGTCGGGCAGCTACCTGGCCTCGGCGCGGCTGCCGCGCATCGTCCAGCCCGTGCTCTACCGGCTGGCGGCGCAGACCCAGCTGTCGTTTTCCTGCGTGGTGCGCGATGGCCACGAGGTGGTCATCGTCGCGCGCAGCGCCCTGCACGAGCGCGGCCAACGCCTCATGGCCCACGGCCTGCACCTGGGCAGCCGCCTGCCCGCCCACGCCACCTCCACGGGCCGCGTGCTGCTGGCCGCCCTGCCTGCGGCCGAGCTCAGGCAATGGCTGGCATCGCACGATCTGCGGCGCCTGACCGCCCACACGGTGACGGACAGCGCAGCGCTCGAAGGCGTGCTGGACGAAGTGCGCCGACAGGATTTCTGCCTGGCCCTGGAAGAGCATGAGCTGGCCGTGCAGGCCCTGGCCGTGCCGCTGCGCAACATGGAGGGCCGCACGGTGGCCGCGCTCAACATCGTGACCTCGCCCCAGCGCATGGCGCCCGCCGACATGGCGGCCGAACTGCTGCCGCTGCTGCAGGAGGCGGCGCGGGAGCTGCGGCCGCTGCTCTGAGGCCTGCTGACCTGCGGCCTGCCTCCGTCGCTGCAGCCGCTCAGAGCGGCGCGCACACCAGCCGGCTCAGTTCGCGCAGGGCCAGCGAGGTCTTGCGGATCAGCGGCGTGGCCTTTTTCTTGGCCGACTGCGCCAGGCACAGCGTGCTCACCACATGGGGCGACTCGATGGGAATGCCCACCAGCTCGGCATCGGTCAGGTGGCTGCGCATGGCGCTGTCGGTCAGCGCGGCGTAGCCGTAGCCGCCGCGCACCAGGTCCAGGATGGCCGGCACGCTGGACACTTCCCAGACCACGTTGAGCTTGACCTGGGACAGCGTGGCCTGCGCTTCCATCAGCTTGCGGAAGATCTGGCCGTGCTGCGGCATGATCAAAGGAAACTGCGACAGCTCGTCAAAGCGCACGCCGCTGCGCCCGCCCAGGGTGCGCGCCGGGCCGATCAGGCACAGGCGCTCTTCCAGCACGGGCGTGACCTCGATGTGCGGATGCGGCTCGGGCGTGTAGACCAGGCCCAGGTCCATGCGGCCCGAAGTCAGCCATTCGGCGATGTTCATGGAAAAGCCCTCGACCACGGCCAGGCGGGCCTTGGGCATGTCCTTGCTGAACAGGTCGATCAGCGGCAGCGTCAGGCGCCGCGCCAGGCTGGGCGGCAGGCCCACCACGATGCGGCCCACGGGCTCGTCGCGCTGGCTGCCCAGATCCTCCTTGGCCAGCGCCACGCGCTGCATGATGGCGTGGCCGTGCTCCAGCAGGCGGCGGCCCGCGTCGGTCAGCGTCACGCCGCGGCCAGTGCGGATCAGCAGGGTTTCGCGCAGCTCGGTTTCCAGCGCCCGCACCTGGCGGCTCAGTGCGGGCTGGGCCGTCTCCAGCAGCACGGCCGCCTTGCTGAAGCTGCCGGTCTCGGCCACATGCACAAAGGTCTCTATCTGCTGCAAATTCATGTTCTATCGTCTCCTCACTTATGCCATTTTGCTATAGCTGCTAGCGGCGGCCATGGCTAGGTGCTTTGCAGCGAACTGACACAATGCGGCGACTGGATGATCCAGCCGCTCCCGCAAGAGAGCGAAAAAACAAGAGCGGCCCGTGCATTCCCGGCATAGGGCCAAGCCACCCAGCAAGCCCAACAGCGACTCGGAGACAAACCATGAAAGACAGCGCCTTCAGCATCAATCGCCGCCAGGCGGGCCTCGCCCTTGGCGCCCTGGCCCTGGGCGCGCTGGCGCCCGCGCGTGCCCAGTCGGGTGCCGCCGCCAACTGGCCCACCAAGCAGGTGCGCATCATCAATCCGTTCCCCGTGGGCGGCGGTCCGGACGGCACTTCGCGCCTGGTGGCCGACAAGCTGGCGCGCCTGTGGAACCAGCCCGTCATCGTGGAAAACCGCCCCGGTGGCAACGGCTTCATCGCCATCGAGGCCTTCAAGCGCGGCGCCACCGACGGCACGGACATCATCCAGCTGGACAACGTCCACCTGGCCGCCTATCCCCACCTGTTCAAGAAGCTGCCCTACAACATCGACAAGGACTTCGAGGTCGTCCTGCCGCTGTTTCGCACCTTCTTCTTCGTCTGCGTGCCGGTCAACAGCCCCTACAAGACCGTGGCCGACCTGATTGCCGACGCCAAGGCGCGCCCCGGCAAGCTGAACTACGGCTCGTGGTCCGTGGGCAATCCGGTGCACCTGGGCTCGGCCCTGCTGGAGTCGCTGACGGGCACCAAGATGGAACACGTCATCTACAAGGAAACCAGCCAGCTGTACACCAGCGTGGCCACGGGCGAGCTGGCCTTTGCGCTGGGCTCCTCGGGCACGGCCGGCCCGCTGATGCGTTCGGGCAAGCTGCGCTTCCTGGCCGTGCTGGCACCCCACCGCCTCAAGGGCTACGAGGATGTGCCCACCGTGGCCGAATCGGGCGGCCCGGCCGATGCCGTGGTCACCGGCTGGAATGCCTTTGCCGTCTCCAAGTCCACGCCGCCCGCCGTGGTCGAGAAGATCCGCCAGGACACCATGAAGGCTCTGCGCGAGCCCGACATCCAGCCCAAGTTCCAGACCTTCGGCTACGAGAACTACTTCCCCACGCCCGAAGAGTTCAAGGCCTTCATCGTCGAAGAGAACAAGCGCTTTGGCGACGTGATCCGCCGCGCCAAGATCGAGCTGTAAGCCACAGGCCACAAGCAGGCCGCAGACGCAAAAAAGCCGCCGCGCCGCAAGGCCGGCGGCTTTTTTCATGCCGTCTTCAGCGCGACAGCCCGCGCGCCGCAATCGGCCACAGCGCGTGGACCACGCCGTCCTGCAGCACCACCAGCTCGTCGTGCAGGTTGAATGTCGGGTCCACGTGCGAGGGCAGAAGCTGCAGCACGCTGCCCAGGGCGGGCGCCTGGGCGCCCGGCTCCACGCGCACCACGCTGTGCTCGTCGTTGATGGCCACGCAGCGCAGGCCCGGCGTGCCGTACACGGCAGGCGGCCCGCATTCGGCCGAAGTGGACTTCAGGCCCACGTCCAGGATGACGCGGTCCGGCGCGGGCGTGCTCATCACCGTGGACAGCAGGTACAGGCTGCTGCGAAAGGCCAGCGCCCCGTCCCACTCGTTGGCGCCGTAGTCGCCATCCATGAAGGCATAGGAGCCCGGCTGCAGCTCGGTGTAGACGCCGCTGGCCGCGTCGAACTCCACGCTGCCCGTGCCGCCGCCCGTGATGGTGTGGCAGGCCATGCCGTTGTCGCGCAGCAGTTGCGCGCATGCCGCCGCCTGGCGCGCCGCCTCCCGGCAGACCTGCGCACGCTCTTCGCGGCTGCGCCGGTGCTGCACCGCGCCGTGGTAGGCCTGCAGGCCCGCGAAATTCACGCCCGGCAGGTCGTGCGCCTGCCGCGCCAGGGCCAGCACGGCCTCGGGGCCCGTGACGCCGCAGCGGCCCTGGCCCACGTCCACCTCCACCAGCACGTCGATCTCCACGCCCGCCTGCGACATGGCCTCGGACAACTGCACCAGGTTGGCCGCGTTGTCCACGCACACGGCCATGCGCGCACTGCGCGCCAGCCGGGCCAGCAGCGCGTGCTTGGCGGGTCCCACCACCTCGTTGCTGATCAGGATGTCGCGCACGCCGGCCGCCACAAAGGGCACGGCCTCGCTCACCTTCTGGCAGCAGATGCCGCGCGCGCCCAGCGCCAGCTGGCGCAGCGCGATCTGCGGGCACTTGTGCGCCTTGGCATGCGGGCGCAGCGCCACGCCGTGGCGGTCGGCCCAGTCCTGCATGGTGCGCAGGTTGGCGTCGAAGACAGTCAGGTCCAGCGCCAGGCTGGGTGTATCGACCCGGTCGAGCGGATCGCCGGGCCGTGCGGCAGGCTCCATTGCCAGGCCGCTGGAGTCATCGTGCAGGGGCATGGGGCTGTGCCTCATTCCTGCGGGGGCGCGTATTGGGCGATGACCTCGGCCTCGGTCATGGTCGGTGTCTGGTTGGCGAAGTCGTAGTAGCCGGGCTTCCTGTCGATGTAGATCTGCGTGGCCAGCTCGAAGTCCTGCGACTCGAAGGCGCCGGCCGGCACGAAGTACTCGCCCGTGGCGTGCAGCCGGTAGTACAGGTGCGTGCCGCACTGCCTGCAGAAGGCGCGCTCGGCCCATTCGGAGGAGGCATAGGTGCCGATGTTCTCGCCGCCCTCGAACTTCACATCGGGCCCGCAATGCACGGTCAGCATGGGGCCGCCGCCCCAGCGCCGGCAGTATCCACAGTGGCAGGCGCCGATTTCCCGGGCCTGGGGAGAGACAAAGCTGACAGCGCCGCAAAGACAGTGACCGTTCATGGTGCGTGGACCTTTCCGTGGGTTGCAAGTAGCTGTGATTATTCACAGGTGCCGCGCATCATAGGCGATGGCGCAGCACCTGCAAACCGCGGCGCCCTACACTGCGCGCCAGTCCTCTCAACCACCCATCCCCCTTGTCAGCCATGCCCCGCAATGACAACCGCCTCAAGGTCCTCTTCGTCTGCAGCCGCAATCAGTGGCGCAGTCCCACGGCAGAGCAGGTCTGGCGCAGGCACCCTGCCTTGCAGGTGCGCTCGGGCGGCACCAGTGCGGGCGCCCGCCACCGCGTGTCGGCCGACGATGTGGCCTGGGCCGACGTGATTCTCGTGATGGAGGAAAGGCACCAGTCCCGCCTCAAGGCCGATTTCGGCCGGCTGCTGGCGCAAAAGCGCCTGCATGTGCTCGATATCCCTGACGAGTACCGCTACATGGACCCGGAACTGGTGGACACGCTGCAGACCGCCGTCAGCGCACTGCTGCAACTGGACTGAGCGCCGGACGCCACGGCGACGGCAACCATAGGCAAGCACGTAGGCAAAAACAGTCAATTGCATTCGGACGTACGCTATAGTAACGAACGGTATCAAAAGCACGGTCTGCCGTATGACAAATGGACGACTGGATACCCTCCAGGAGGACCCCCAACCGAGGCTGAAATGCACGATGCCATCACCAACCCCACGCAAGCTGCGGTGACCCCGGTGGCGCCAGCCCCCCTGGAAATACCCGATTACGAACTGCTGGAAACCTTGGGATCGGGTGGCTACGGCACCGTCTACCGCGCGCGCCACCGGCGCACGGGTGCATCGGTGGCCATCAAGGTCGTCAGGCTGCAGGAAGGCGGCCGCCAGGTGGAGCGCTTCCACCGCGAGACCATGCTGTGCGCGTCCCTGCACCATCCGCACATCGTCCAGTTGCTGGACAAGGGCGAGCAAGGCGACTGCGTCTACGGCGTCTTCGAATATGTGCCCGGCGAGACCCTCAAAAGCCTGATCCGCCGCCAGGGCGTGCTGACGGCGGCCGAGGCCGGCCGCCTCATGGCCGAGGTGCTCGATGCGCTGGACTGCGCGCATGCCGCCGGCATCGTGCACCGCGACCTCAAGCCTGACAACGTGATGGTCACCTCCACGGGCGCCGTGCGGCACGCCATGGTTCTGGACTTCGGCATCGGCACCGTCATTCCGCAGTTTGCCGGCCCGCAGGTCTCGCAGCTCACCATGGGCGACGAGTGCCTGGGCACGCCTGCCTACAGCGCCCCCGAGCAGCTGCGCGGCGAGCCGCCCAGCGCCCGCACCGACCTGTATGCCTGGGGGCTGATGTTCCTTGAATGCCTGACGGGCACGCCCGCCGTGCAGGGTGCCTCGGTGGCCGAGATCGTGCACCGCCAGCTCAGCCCGCAGGAAGTGCAGCTGCCGCCGGCCATCTCCACCCACCCCATCGCCACCTTGCTGCGCAAGGCGCTCAAGAAGCGGCCCGCGGAGCGCAGCGACTCGGCGGCGGCCCTGCTCAGGGACCTCATGCGCGTGCGGCTGGACGATCTGGTGGGCCAGTTGCCCGCCGCCGCCCAGGTGCAGCAGGCGGACCTGACACGCACCGTGGCCACCACACGGGTGTTCTCCGAAGTGCGCCAGCTCACCGTGCTGTGCTGCAGCGTCTCCCTCTGGCCGGGCAGCGATACCCACGGCATGGACGGCACGACGGGCACCTCAAGCCAGCCCTCGCAGGGGCTGAACATCGAAGACATCGAACTGCTGCAGCGCGAGGAACTCACGCTGTTCTCCGACGTTGCCACCCGGCGCGGAGGCATGCTGGCGGGCACGCTGGGCGACCGCATGCTGGTGCTCTTCGGCTACCCGCACACCAGCGACACCGATGCCCGCCAGGCCGGCATGACGGCGCAGGAGCTGCTGACGCTCAGCCGCAGCCGCGCGGCCGCCATCGAGCAGGTCCACGGACTGCACCTGGGAATCCGCATGGGCCTGCACACCGGCATGGCCGTGGTGGTCGGCGGCGAAGCGCCCTCGGGCCATGCCGTCAACGTGGCCATGCGGCTGGAGGCCATCGCCGATGCGGGCACCCTGCTGGCCAGCGAAAGCAGCCATCGCCTGCTGGCCCGCCATGCGCGCTTCGAGAAAGCCGGCAGCCTGCGCCTGCCCGGCCAGCCCACGGGCATGCAGACCTATCGCCTGGAGCTGGAACAGCCGGCCGAGCCACTGCCAGGGCCTGTGTCCGATGCGGCCTTGCAGTGCATAGGCCGCGAACCCGAACTGCAGCGCCTGCACGACGCATGGGCGCGGGCCCGCGAAGCAGGGGGCAATGCGCTGTGGATTCGCGGCGAGCCGGGCATCGGCAAATCCTGCCTGGCCGACATGCTGCTCGTCCACGCCAGGGCACAGGGCGCAAACACCGTGGTGCTGCAATGCCAGCCCGAGCACCGCAACACCGCGCTGACCCCTTTCCTGGGCCTGATACGGCAGCGGCTGGAGTCGGCCGATCCCCCGCAGGACCACCGCGAGCAGATGCGCGAAGCCCTGCGCGCCGCAGGCTGCGATGCCGAGGCCGCCCTGCCCATTCTGTGCGCCTGGCTCTCGCTGCCCCTGGGCGACTGCGAGCCCAGCCGCATCTCGGCCGTCATGCAAAGGGCGCTGCTGCTGCAGTCCACCGCGCAATGGCTGCTGCACATGTCCGAAGCCGAGCCCCTGCTGCTGGTCGTCGAAGACGTGCACTGGGCCGACCCCACCAGCATCGAACTGCTGGAGCAACTGGTAGCGCGCCTGCCCGGGCGGCGCGTGCTGCTGGTGCTGACGGCGCGGCCGCAATGGCAGCCGCCCGAAGGCCTGCAGGCCGAGTGCGTGGACGTGCGGCGCCTGGAAGACGCCCAGGCCACCGAGCTGGCCCGCCAGACGCTGGCGCCGCGCAGGCTCAGCCCCGCCGTGATCCGCCACGTGGTGGAGCGCACCGACGGCGTGCCGCTGTTCATCCAGGAAATGGCGCGCATGCTGCTGGATGCCCACCTGGTGGAGCAGGACGGCGTCTGGGACTTTCGCCATGCCGGGCTGCCGGCCGCCATTCCGCTGACCCTGCGCGACTCGCTGGTCAGCCGCTTTGACCGCATCGGCCCGCTCAAGCCGCTGCTGCAACTGGCCGCCACCATGGGCCGGCACTTCGACTTCGGCCTGCTGTGCGCCTGCGTGGAACGCCCGCAAGGCGAGGTCGAGCAGGAACTGGCGCAGCTGGGCCAGGCCGGCCTGGTCATTGCCGATGAACGTGCGGGCGCCGGCGCCTTCATGTTCCGCCACGCGCTGATCCGCGATACGGCCTACGAATGCATGCTGGCATCGCAGCGCCGGCTGCTGCACCGCGACGTGGCCCTGGCCCTGATGCAGCACCAGCCCCAGCGCGTTGCCGCAGAACCCGCAGGCGTGGCCCAGCACTGGGCAGACGCGGGCGACCATGCCCAGGCCGTGGCGCTTGCGGTGCGGCAGTTGCGCATCACGCAGCTGCGCTCGCTCAACGATGAAACCATTGCCTACGCGCGCCACATCGACGACTGGCTGCACCAGCTCCAGGGCGTGGCCCAGCGCGAGGCGCGGCTGGACGTCAACAGCTACGTGACCCAGGCGCTGATGAACAAGCACGGCTGGGCCCATGCCCAGGTGGTGGAAAGCATCGCGCTGTCGCAGGAGCTGCTGGCCGGCCCCGGCGCCAACGCGGTGGCCGACTACAAGCAGGTGCAGCACCTGTGGATGCTGATCACCTACCACCATGTGGCCAGCAACCGCGAGGAAGTGCGCCAGCTCAGCCGCCGCCTGCTGGAGCAGGCCGTGCGCCAGCAGGACACGGGCGTGCTGGTGGCCGCGCAGACCTACCTGGGCCTGGCCCACTACTCCGACGGCCGATTCGAGCAGGCCGAAGAAGCGCTGACCGACGCCATCACCCGCTACGACCCCGTGGCCCATGCCCACCATGCGGCCGAGTTCGGCTTCGACACGCGCGTCTGGGCCACCTGCGGGCGCGCCCTGGTGCGCTGGTTCGCCGGCTTCGACCAGGCCGCGCTGGCCGATGCGAACGACGCCGTGCGCCTGGCGCACGAGGTCTCGCACATCCCCTCCCTGAGCATGGCCCTGCTCTACCAGGCCCTGGTCCACCAGGCGCGTGGCGACAAGGAAAGCGCCTTGGCCACCACGGGCGAGCTGCTGGACATCACGGCCCGCTACGGCCTGCCCGCGTTCTCGGGCTATGCGGACATCATCCGCTGCTGGGCGCTGGGTGACAGCGCAGGCAGCGCCAGCGCCGAGGGCATTGAACGCGCCAGCGGCACGGCGCAGCTGCTCTGGGACATGGGCTGCCGCTACTGCCAGACCTACTACCGCTCCTTCGTCGCCGAAATGCTGGCGGCCAGCGGGCGCTGGACCGAAGCCCTGGACAAGATCGACGAATGCCTGCGCCTGGCCGACGTGCTGGACGAACGGCTGCACAGCAGCGAGCTGCACCTGAAGAAGGCCCGCTTCCTGCTGGCCATGGGCGCCGACCACGCAGCCGTGCAGGACAGCCTGGCCCAGGCGGCAGGGACTGCGCGCACCGCCGGCAAGCACCGCACCGAAACCGAGGCGCTGGTCCTGTCGCTGGCCCTGGCACCCGCCAGGCCGGACGTGGCCGCGCGCCTGAGTGAGCTGGCCGCATTGCGGCCTGAACTGTCCGTGCTCCTGTCCGGGCCTCTGCCCGGCCAGGCGCATTTATCTTGAACCGAGGATGAAGTCACATGACCACCCAGCTGCAGAATACTGAACCGTTGCTCGCATTCCGCCTTGCCTATCTGCGGGCCATCGCCCGCTCCTGGCAGGATGACGCCTACCGCCGTGACCTGCTGGGGCAGCGCGACATCCAGCCCATGCTGCACCGCGACTTCAGCCTGCCGACCCAGTGGCCACAGGTCGATGTGTCGCTGCGCCTGAGCGACGACCCCACCCAGCGCGCCGAATGGAAGCCCGTGCTCACGGCCGGCTGGATCGGTCCTGACGATGAATTCGTCATCGTCCTGCCCCAGGCGCCCCAGACCCACGCCTCCGAGGCCCTGGCCGCCTACTACCAGCTGTTCCCCAACTTCATGGGCGTCAGCACCTCGTTCGAGGAACCGAGCAACGGCACGCTCAAGGCCGCCCTGCCCACGGGCCTGGGCATCCCCGGCGGCGGCCCCGACTCGCTGCTGGCCTTTGGCGGCGTGGTGCTGCGCGCCATCGCCCTGGCCTGGCAGTCGCCCGAGTTCCACGCAGAGCTGACGCGTGACGACGGCAAGGACAAGGCCCCCGTGCTGAGCCAATGGCTGGGCTACAACAACCCGTTCAACTTCCAGGTGCGTTTCGAGACCGAGCAGGCCTTCACCTGGGATGCGGCACGCGGCGAATGGAACCTGCAGCGCGCAGACGGCACGGCCATCAAGAACGGCATCGTGCTGAACTACCCGGTGGCACCCGCCGAGCAGGACCTGTGGGCCATCGCCCTCACCTCCTACAACAACACCGGTGACGCCTACCCCTTCACCTGCTGATACGGCACCGGCGCAGCTGCAAGGGGCCACGGCCACCTTGCTGCTGACGCTGGCGGCACGTGCCCGGGCGGCAGGTCCGGCAGCTTCCACGGAACTGCCGGACCTGCCGCCTTTTTCCGACTCCGAGGCGCGCCGCATTGCCGCCGCCCTGCCCCAGGCCAGCGAGGCCCATGCGGCCGACCCCGCCTTTGTACGCAGCGTGGTGCTGCGCTCGCAGCTGTTCGACCGGCTCACCACCGAATTTCTGACCGCCCATCCGTCCGGCCTGTGCATTGCGCTGGGTGCAGGCCTGTGCACGCGGCGCAACCGCCTGGCACCCGAGGCCGGCACCGCACGCTGGCTGAACGTGGACCTGCCCGACGCCATCGCCCTGCGCGCGCAATACATTGCAGGCCCTGAAGCCAACCTCGCCTGCTCCATCCTCGACACCTCGTGGCTGGACACCGCCGCCCTGCCCGGCAACCAGCCCGTTCTGGTGCTGCTGGAAGGCGTCTGCCCCTATCTTCCCCAGGCTGCGCTGGAGGCCATGCTGCAGCAGCTGGCCCAGCGCTTTGCCGCGCCCGGCAGCCCGCCGTGCACCGTCGTGCTCGACCATGTGCACCCGGCCCTTGCGAGGCTGCCCATGCAGGTGGGCGGAATGCGCCTGCCCGTCGTCTCCGGCTTTGCGGACGGCGCGCAGATAGAGCGCATCCACCCCGCCATCCGCATCAGCCTGCAAGAGCACCTGTATGCCCGGTTCTCGCAGCAGCACCAGCTGTTCGAGACCGCCTTCCACGCCACCACCGGCCAGCACCCCTATGCCGTCGTCCGCCTTGAACTCGGAGCACCGTCTCTTGCCTGAGCCCACGGCCCCGGACCTGTTCGCCCACGCCTTTCGCTGGCACGAGAAATTCCTGCCGCCCGTGCAGCAGGGCGACCGCCTTTTGCTGGCCAGCGAACGCGACACCCTGGCCCTGGGTTCTGCCGCCGTGCTGGCGCTGAACGCCCCGCTGCAGGCAGGCACCAGCCTCATGCAGCACTGCGCTGCGGTGCCCGATGCGCCGCTTGCACAGATGCTGCACGCCCTGGGCGCCCTGCTGCGCCAGGGCCTGGTCCAGCCGGTACAGCACAGCGGCTTGAACGGCCACGGTTATCTGCAGCCGGATTTCTCGGCCCCGCCCGTGCGCCTGCAGGCATCGGAGCAGATCGACATCGTCATGCTGACTGCAGCGCTTGACAGCACAGCCGCCTGCCACTGGGCTGTGGCCGTTGCCGGGGCCACGCAGGCACCCGCCACCACCCCACTCACCATCGTTTTCTGCGACGACTATCTGGACCCGCGCCTGGGCGCCATTGACGCCGGCCAGCGTGCCGCAGGCCGGCCCTGGCTGCTGGTGCGGCCAGCGGGCGAGCAGGCCATGGCGGGGCCGCTTTTCAAACCCCAGGCAGCGGCCTGCTGGCATTGCCTCGCACACCGCTGGCAACGCAACCATCCCGCACGCGGCGGCAAGCACGGCCAGCCTCAGGACAGCGACCGCTGCCCGCCCGTGCGCGCCGGCGCCGACCTCATCGCCACGCGGCTGCAGGCCCTGCTGCCCATGGTGCAGCGCCTGCTGGCGCACACCGATGCGGCGCAAACCGTGTGGACGCTGGAGCCTGACCAGCCCCACCCGGTGGCCGCCCGCCCGCAATGCCCGCACTGCGGCACGCCAGGGCTGATGGCCCTGCGCCAGCGTGAACGCATTGCGCCAGTTCCCGGCACGCATGCCGCGCGCGCCGATGGCGGCTGGCGCAGCGTGCCGGCCGAGACCACGGTGCAGCGCCTGTCGCAGCACGTCAGCCCGCTGACCGGCGTGATTGCCCGGGTCACGCCGCTGACGGCCGAGACCGACGAAGCGCTCACCATCTACCGCAGCGAAATCTTCAGAACACCGGCCCCCGGCAGCACCAGCCTGGCCGGCTCCGGAACACAGCTGTGCCTGGGCAAGGGCCTGTCGGCCGTGCAGGCCCGCGCCAGCGCCATGTGCGAAGCCGTGGAGCGCTACGCCGCCTTCCACCAAGGCGACGAAGCCGTGGTCATCGCCCCCGCCGCCGAGTTGGACGCGCCCTGCATCGCGCCCACGGAACTGGCCCGCTTCAGCGAGCGGCAAACCGCCGGCTTTGCCACCGACAAGCCACCGCATGCCGTGGCCCCCAGCACCGGCCAGGGCGAGCCCCTGTGGTGGGCTCCCGCCTGGTCCCTGACCGCCGATGCGCGCCGCTACCTGCCGCTGGCCTTCTGCCTGGCCCATGCGCCTGCGCAAAGCCAGTACCACGTGGGCTGGACCTCCAACGGCTGCGCCGCAGGCAACACGCGGGAAGAAGCCATCCTGCAAGGCTTCATGGAACTGGTGGAACGCGACGCCGCCGCCATCTGGTGGTACGGCCAGATCCGCAGGCCCGCCATTGCGCTGCAAGGCATCGACCAGGCCACACGCCAGCGACTGGACCGCAGCTGCGGCCCGCAATGGTCATACTGGCTGCTGGACATCACGCACGACTTCGGCATACCGGTGGTCGTCTCCGTGGGCCGCCACGCTGACACCGGCCAATGGGCCGTGGGCTTTGGCTGCAGCCTGGACCGCGCCCTGGCCTGCGAACGCGCCCTCACCGAAATCAGCCAGCTGATCGCGGCCGGCAAAAGCTTTGCCGTGCCCGAGCCACTGCAGGCCTTCCTGCACCCTGCGGACAGCGCCGATGCACCGCCGCAACAGCCTGCGTCTCTGTCTGGGCACACGCCGGACACCACGCCGCCGGACATTGCCCAGGCCATTGCGCGCTGCGTGGACATCGCACGCGGCCTGGGCCTGGAGACCATCGTCTACGACTACTCGCGCCCCGACATCCCTGTGCACACCGTCAAGATCGTGATTCCCGGCCTGTGCCATATCTGGCCGGAACTGGGCAATCCACGGCTGCGCAACGTACCCGTGGCCCTGGGCTGGCACAGCCGGCCGCTGCAGGAATCCGAACTGAATCCGCTGGCTCTGTACGTTTGACAAACTGAACAGCGCAGCGGGCATGTACTCTCTCAGCTTGGCAACAGGCTGCCGGCTCCGGGCCAATGCGCCCCCAGCCCACCCCCTGTTCACACAAGCCCCAAGGAGAATTCGAGGCGATGGCCCTCTTTCGTAACCAACTCGACGGCCGCATCGTCGTGCTGCGGCCCCTGCATACCTTCGGCCGCCACCCCTCGGTCTGCCAGACCGTCATGAAGGCGCCCGACGTCTCCCAGGTCCACGCACTGTTCCGCTGGAACCGGCAGACCTGGGAAATCGTGGACCAGAGCCGCAACGGCACCATGCTCAACGGCGTGCGCCTGGTCGCCGGCCGCTGGACCGTTTTGGCGGTGGGCGCCAAGCTCAGCATGGGCGAAGGCGCAGAAGCGGCCTGGACCGTGGAAGACCTGGGACCGCCCATCACCTGCCTGAGCCCCGGCCCGGGACTGCCCCAGGACGGCCCCCTGGCCCTGAACCCGCGCGGCACCCTGCTGCCCGACGCGCAGGAGCCCGAAGCCAACGTCTTCTTCGAGGACGGCCGCTGGCTGCAGGAGTCCGGCGACGGCACCGAGCCCCTGGTGGACGGTGCCATGGTCCACACCTCCGCAGGCAGCTGGGAATTCGTGCAATGCGACGACCTGGAATCCACGCGGGAAAGCAGCTTCGACCCGCGTGCGCCCAAGCCGCCGGAGGTGTCCTTTCGCTTCACCGTCAGCCAGAACGAAGAGCACGCCAGCCTGACCGTCATGAGCGACGGCAAGCCCATTGCGCTGGGCGAACGCATACACCACTACACCCTGGTCACCCTGGCCCGCGTGCGCCAGCAGGACGCAGAAAAAGGCCTGGCCCCCGCAAGCCAGGGCTGGATAGAACTGGATGCACTCTCACGCATGCTGGGCGTGGAGCCCTCGTACGTGAACATCCAGATCTTCCGCGCCAAGCACCAGATCCTCAGCGCCCTGCCCGAATGCGCTGCCTCGCCCGCCCTGGTGGAGCGGCGGCGCGGCAGCCTGCGCTTCGGGGACTTTCCGTTCGAGATCGAAGGCGGGGCGCGCAGCGCCTGAACGGCGAACTGCAACGGAGAACGGCAGGCACACGGCGCATCGCTCGCCGCATGTAATCAGCTGTAATTTTCTTGTTGTGCACACGTGAATAAAGTGGGAGCCGGTTCTTGCCGCCTGCGGTGCGAACCCTCTCACCCTCCTCCCGGACCGGGTTGCCCGAGTCCACTGGCGCACCTGGAAGACGCAAATGAGCATGGACATGCGACGTGTACTGTTGATCCCCGCCAGCGCGCGGCCTGTTGACCCTGGCCTGGCCAGCCTTTCCATGGACGCACAGGTCTGGGAAAACGGCTATCCCCTGGTCGTAGGCAAGGCCCGCCACGGCCTGCTGCAGGACTTCTGGCGGCACTACTACGGCGAATCCGCCGCCATGTTCGTCGCCGCCGACCAGCTGCTGGAACTGCACAACGACATCATGGCCGCCATCCCCGCCTGCGTGGGCGAGATGCCCGTGCTGCGCTTTCTCAACGACCTCGGAAGAATGTGCCTGCAGGCGCATGGGGACGGCAGCGGGCTGCAGGTCATCGGCGACTGACGAAACGGATGACTCCTGGGGTTGCCGCGCGTCCCTGTCGCGGCATTGGGGCGCATGCACAATGGCATGCGCCTTTTTTGCGCCCGACCGACCATGAGCAACGCCCCGGATAGCCCCCCTCTTGCCCTGACCGGCAGCTGCCTGTGCGGCGCCATCGCCTATGAACTGCGGTCCAGCCCCAAGGCCGTGTCGCACTGCCACTGCCGCATCTGCCAGAAGGCCCACGGCGCCGCATTCGCCACCTACGGCAGCGTGCCGGCAAAGGACCTGGTCTTCACCCAGGGCCAGGAGCAATTGCGCTCCTTTGCCTCATCGCCCGGCATCACGCGCTGCTTTTGCCAGCAATGCGGCTCATCGCTGACGTGGCACAGCGCGCATTACGCAGAGGGCGCGTGGATCTCTGTTGCTTTGGCCACGCTGGATTCGGAGTTAGTGGTGGGTGGGCAGCGGCATGTGAATCGAGGCGTGGGGATGGGGTGGGTGGACTGGGAAGAGGTTGATTAAACGGCTGGTTTCGGTTGTGACTTCAACCGACCATTCGCGGTATAGGCAGAATCCACGCCTGCAAACTGGCATTCGAAGCGAGCATTGGACCTCGTGAAACACACCACCTATTTCCAGATTGAGCCAACGGCAGTTGCGCTGGTCACATTCCCATCAGTCCTCACGGCGGACGAGGCGGACATGCTTCTGCAGCCGGTGCTGACAACACGGAGCTCAACGACATGCTCTCCAGCCTAGTCTTCCGTGTCTCGTAAGTTCGGCTATCGGCCAGGAGCAGTCGTGCCGCTGCTGTCCATTTGTACCGGGTAAGCCGGCATGCCACAATCCACAACGATTGACCTGCGCCGTCCCCCTGCCTTTGCGTATGCTCCGCCCATCGTCCCCACACCTGCGCTGGCTGGCCTGCCTGCTGGCGTTGCTGCTGCTGTTCGTCGAACAGGGGGCTCTGCATCACACGCTGTCGCACCTGCCGCAGACTGGCGTGGCATGGTCCGGTGCTGGCCAGGGGACCGAGCCGTCACCTGCACCGGACCATACCGCCTGCCCCGAGTGCGCGGCGTTTGCCGCGCTGGACTTGGACATGGCATTGCCCGTGGCGCTGCTCTGGGCCCTGGACCTGGCACTGCGCTGGCATTTCCCATCTCTCAAGCCCTGCGCTCGCGCCCCAGTGTCTGCGGTGGCTTTGTGTGCGCGTGATCCGCCATCCAAGCCTTGAATCCTTTTTGCCCGCCACCCCCTGCATGAATGCCTGGGGCGGTGTTGATTGCATCCGTTCGATTCAAAGGTTTGCCATGACTCCTTTCCCGCCCCGTGCGTTGGTGGCGGCACTTGCTGCCGTTCTGCCCACCCTGGCTTCTGTTCCTGCGCTTGCGCAGCAGGCCGCCAGCCCTTCCCAATCTCCCGATGTGCCTGAGGCCACCGTCACAGTTCAGCCCAGTACCTCTGCCGGCGGTCTGGGCGAGGTGCGCGTGAGCGCCAAGCGCTTGGATGCGGCGCGCAATGCGCTCTCGCCCGACACCGGTAGCTCCCTCTACAACTTCAACAGCGACGACATCGCCCGTTTGCCGCAGGGCTCGGCCACACCGCTCAACCAAGTGTTGCTGCAAGCGCCGGGAATCGTGCAGGACTCGTATGGTCAGTTGCATGTGCGTGGCGACCATTCCAATCTGCAGTACCGTATTAATGGCGTGGTGGTCCCAGAGCCGATCAGCGGCTTCGGGCAGATGCTGGACACGCGCTTCGCCAACCAGATCAACGTGCTCACCGGCGCGTTGCCGGCGCAATACGGTTACCGCACTGCCGGCGTGGTCGACATCCACACCAAAGGGGCGGCCGACGACGATGAGAGCCAGCCCAGGCCCTTCGGAGGAGAGGTCGGCACCGTGCTTGGCAGCAACGGCCGACGCGGTCTCAATACCCAGGTGCAAGGCGCGCAGGGGCCCTGGAGCTATTACCTGAGCGGCACCATCGCCGAAAGCAATCTGGGTATAGAGAATCCCACCGGCAAGCGCAGCGCCATGCACGACCACACCACGCAAAACAAGTCATTCGGCATGCTGTCGTACATGCTCGATGCCGACAGCCGCGTGGGCTTCATGTTCGGTACGTCGAACAGTCGTTTCCAGATTCCCACGCGGCCGGGCCTGACGCCGCAATTCACGCTGGATGGCGCCGTGTCTCCCAACTCGCAGGACCTCAATGCCAACCAGCGCGAGCAGACGGACTTCCAGATTTTGTCGTACCAGCGCAAGGTGTCGCCGCAGCTCGACTACCAGGTCTCGTTGTTCCGCCGCTCCAGCCGCATCGACTACCTACCCGACCCGGTAGGTGATCTGGTCTATAACGGTGTGGCGTCCAACATCAGGCGCACCAATAGCGCCTACGGCCTGCAAAGCGATGCCAGTTATCAGCTGAACGAGCGCCACACGCTGCGTGCCGGCCTGTTCCTGCAGCGCGAGCGCTACGGGGTAGACAACAGCTCTCAGGTCTTCCCGGCCGACGAAAGCGGCGCTCAGACCAGCGGTACGCCGCTCACCATCACCGACAATGCGCGCAGCACCGGCGGCACGGTGGGCGTGTACCTGCAGGACGAATGGAAGCCGAGCGAAAAGCTCACCGTCAACTACGGTGTGCGCTATGACCATGTGAACACCATCGTTAGCGAACAGCAGCTCAGCCCGCGCCTGGGCGTGACCTACGACTGGTCGAGCCGCACACGCCTGCATGCCGGCTATGCGCGCTATTTCACGCCGCCGCCGACTGAGAAGTTCGATGCCACGACGGTGGATAAATTCCTGGGTACTACGAACGCGCTGCCGTCGGATGCCAACACCGCCGTGCGCTCCGAGCGCTCCAACTACTTCGACATCGGCCTCTCGCACCAGCTCACGCCAAACCTGACCCTCGGGCTCGATGCCTACTACCGCGACGTGCGCCACCTGCAGGACGAGGGCCAGTTCGGCAACGCGCTGCTGTACTCGGCGTTCAACTACGAGCGCGGCCGTATCTACGGCATCGAGGGCTCGGCCAACTACCGCCAGGGAAATTTCGGCGCCTACCTGAACGTAGCGGTCTCGCGGGCCATGGGCAAGGGCTTGGAGACCGGGCAGTTCAACTTCGATGCCGAGGAGCTGGCCTACATCAACAGCAACTGGGTGCACCTGGATCACGACCAGCAACTGACGGTCTCGGGTGGCGTGTCGTACCTGCAGGCGGGAACGACCTGGACGGCAAGCGCACTGTTCGGCTCGGGTTTGCGCCGCGGCTTTGCCAATACCGAGCATCTGCCCGCCTACTGGCAGTTGAACGTGGGCGCCGCGCGCGACTTCGACCTGCCAATGGTTGGCAAGTTGAAAACGCGTGTGTCAGTACTGAACCTGTTTGACCGCAGCTACGAGCTGCGCGATGGCACCGGCATAGGCGTGGGCGCACCACAGTTCGCACCACGGCGCACCTTCCTGGTCTCGGTCAGCAAGCCGTTCTGAGCATCTTGACGCCTTGGACCAGTTATCAGGGAGGTGGGTGATAGGTCAGGTTCATTGCATTCATGAAGGCCACTGTCGGCTGCCCAACTGAAACCTGTCGTTGGGTGGCCGCCAGCGCTGATGTTCGGATGTCCGCTATGGTGCGTGACCGATAGTTCGAGATGCAACCACGAGCTGCAGCAATCGCTGCGGAGCAGCCGGCAGTTGCAGATCTCCGAACAATGGTCTCAGGCTGAGAACTGACGCAGGAGCTTCAACATCGAACATCGGCGGCGATCGACAGCTGAACTTGATGGTCGCTGGCTGCAATCTCCAAGAATCGGCGTCCACCTCGGCCCGGCCCCTTGGCGACGATTCACCGTGCCATCAGGCAAAATCCGGAACATCGGGAAAGCTTGGCGTCAGGTCTGCCGAGAGGCCCAACTTGAAGAATGGAACAGTATCAATGGCACTGACGAAGAAGGGCGAGTTCTGGTACGGAACAACGTCCGGCGACACCCAAGCCGAGCTGCGCAGCTACAGCATTGCGAATCTTCATGAGGCCGTCCGGTTTGCCTCGTCCAAATGCGATTGCGGGTGCCGGACTTTTGCGCTGCAGACGGATGAAGAAGCCGGCGTGGCCATCCGCACCTGCACCGACTGCGGGCAGGAACACCTGATGGGCGACAGCGCGGAATATGTTGAAGAGGCCACCCCCGAGGCACACGAGTGCGTGTGCGAGAACGAGACGTTCGAACTGATGTCCGGCGTCTCCGTGTACGAGGGCACACACGACGTGCGCTGGTACTACATCGCTTGCCACTGCGTGGAATGCAACTTGGTTGGGGTCTTCGCAGACTGGAAGTGTGAAGCGGGTGATGCGGCGGCCTTCCTCGCCAAGGTATGAGTGCGTGGGATCAAGACGCGCTGCTCAAATATTTGGTCAAACGGGTTTGCCGGGTGCATGCAGGCGATAGCGCAAAAAGCGAGTCCCCTCGATATCCAATGCGCCATCTGGCCGAAATCCCAGCTTGAGAACTCCTTTTATTCTGGTTCTTGAAGGTGGCAGCAAAATTGTGATGGAGTTCAGCCCCAAGCCAGTGAATGCACGTTTCACTATCTCTTGATAGATGGCCTTGCCACTTCCCCAGAACTTGGGGTGAAGCACCAAAGCGAGGTCGGCATCACCTTGCTCGTACTGCAAGCCGCCCCAGCCGGCAAATTGCTGATCAATTTCAAACGCCCATGGCCCATAGCCGTATTGCTGCCACTGGGCATCTTTTTTCTGGGCCCATTCATTTGCTTTCGCCAGGTCGAAATCCGCACTTCCAAGCGGCATTTGTCGCAGCACATCTGGATTGTTGTTCAGCGAAACAATATGAGCCGGATCAACTTCAGTGAGCCGCTTAAATTTCAAATTCATGCCTGTATCTGGTTGTCTATCCATCAAATTCAAAGCGTACAAAAACGGTGGTTGCCGACCGTGTATCTGAGCGTCAACCAAGGGGGCAGCAGTCCACAGTAAGGGGTTGCTGCTGCTGCAAGGCAGGCCCCATGCGAGCTGCGGCCTGCTTCCAGCTAGCCCTGGTATCGCAGGTGAACAAGAGGATAAGGGCGTCCCTGCGAATCCACCTCCGAACGTCCAGTTTCAACGAACCCCATCCGTTGATAGAAGCCAACGGCTTGGGAGTTCTGCATGTTGACGTCTGTGCTCAATTGCCCGTGCAGCGCCAATCCATGCTGCAACAACCTGCGGCCGATGCCGGTGCCACGGACATCCGGATCGATGAACAGCGCCTCCATGTGCGTGCCATCGATCAGCATGAAGCCATGGGGCTGGTCATGTTCATCGACAGCAACAGTCACCGGCGCATGAGGCAGAAACTCGACCACTTCGGCATCAATTGCCTTTCGATCATCGGGACTGAGAAAGTGATGGGTGGCGTCTACGGAACGCCGCCAAAGGTCAACCAGGGCGGCACCATCTTCAGGACGTGATGCGCGGAGTGTGTACATGGCAACTTTGCAAATGATTCAGCTTGCGTGAAGTATGACGGTACACAGCTGCGAAGTCGCCTCGGCTCCTGTGGAATGCGCTGAACGCCGGCTTTGTGTCGCCAGCGCCTATCCGTGGGCCGCGATAGCGGATTTCCAGGAGCCGCCTGGGTCACCGTCGGCTAGTTAACTGAAGTCCGTCGCTGGGCCGGCTTGAGCCTTGGTGCTCGGATGACCGGCATGCGACCGTGACTGAATGAGACCATGAGCGACAGCAATCGCTGCAAAGCGGGCGCCAGCCGGGGCCCTTTCGGTCGGCACCCTGGGCCGCGACCAGCGAAGGTCGCGCACCGCCACAAGCTGACATTTAAAAGTCATGCCGAGCGACTGCTCGCGCTCCGAAGGTCTCCACTTTGAGCCCAGTGCATCACTTCGATCCTAGGGCGACCCATGAGATCGGGGTGTCATGGGAGGGTTAACTGATCCAGCCAACCGTACCTGTATCAATTCCAGCAGCGCCCGGACACGCGCAGTCACGGAATGGCGATGGCTGTATGCCCCCAGCAATTGCAAAGGGGCAGGACAAAGGTCTAGTGGCACTTCCTGCAATCGACCTGCTGCAAGGTCTTCCTGGCAGGGGTAGGCCGCCACAATCGCGAAGCCGATGCCTTGCCGTGCGCCTGCAACGGCCAGCTCTCCGCTGTTGACGCGGTAGCGGCTGCGGACCGGCACCTTGACGATTTCTCCCGCTGCGTCTTGAAACTGCCAGGGCTGGCCCTTCAGCGCGCTGAGGGTGGTGATGCAGGGCAGAGATTTCAGCTCGCGCACGTGGCGTGGCATCCCGGTTTTGGCCAGCAAGGAGGGGGCGGCAACCACGATGCTGGGCAGTGTGGCCAGTTCGCGGGTGATGAAAGCACTGTCTTCCTGAGGACCCCGGTGGAAGACGATGGAAAGGTCAACGTCTTCTCGAAGCACTTCCAGTCCGGTCATCCGGGTATCGCATTCCAGCTCAATCCCCGCATGAAGGCTACAGAACTCAGCGAGGATGGGGGCCATCAGCCTGGGTGCCTCGCCATGCATGCAGATCTTCAAAGGACCGCGCAGTTCGCGCTGCACTGCGCCAAGCTCCTCCTCTGTGGAGAGCAGGGTGTCAAGCAAGGGCTTGGCGCGTTCATAGAGCAGACGGCCGGCTTCCGTCATACGCAGGTGACGGGTGCTTCGCTCCAGCAGGCGTGTACCGAGTCTGCGCTCCAGTGCTGCAACGTGGCGGCTGACGTTGGAGGAAGGCATGGCCAAAAAACGCGATGCGCCGGCAAAGCTCTGCTCATCAACAACTGCCGTATAGACGCGGACGGCATTCAGATCGAGTGCATCGCGCATTGATTATCCCGTTTGAGGTATGAAAACGTCCCAATTTTGCATGCTAGTTCCCTGTAGTGGCGAAATTTAAGATGCACTTTTGCTCGATGCAACGCGGTGGGCTATGCGTAGGGCTCCATATCGACAGGAGAGATTCAGCGTGGAAATCGGAATACTTGGCGGTGGAATTGCAGGCTTGAGCGTGGCACTGACTTTGCGCAGGCAGGGTTACAACCCTCGGGTCTACGAGCGCCGAACGGCGCCGGCAACCATGGGGGCCGGCGTGACGCTTTGGCCCAATGCCAGCTTTGTGCTGCAAGAGCTGGGACTGCTGCAAGACATCAAGGCCATTGGCGGCCGACCACTGACAATGCGTCGCCAGGATGCCGTGGGCAATGCATTGGGAGGCCTCGATATTGCCTTGCTGGACCGGATGATGGGATACCCCACCTACACGGTGCTGCGCAGGCACTTGCAGGAGGTATTGCTGGATCATGCGGCTCGGGCAGGGATACCAGTGGAGTTCGGGCACCGGGCGGTGGCCATTGAGCTGGATGCCAATGGCAGGGCCATGGCCCATTTCGATAACGGTGCGAGCACTCGCCCGGACCTGCTCATTGGCGCAGACGGTCGCATGGATTCTGTGGCGCGCAAGTTTGTCGCAGGTGACAACACGCCCGTCTATCAGGGCTTCGTGAACTGGATCGGCGTGGCGCAGGCGCAGCATGCGCTGGTGGACGATATTGCGATTCAGGATTTCTGGGGGGCGGGCGAGCGCTTTGGTTGCGTGGCGATTCGCCCCGAACTGGTGTATTGGGCTGCGGCCCAGGCTCGGCCCCTGTCTGAGGCCAGACCGGCCGCAGATATGCGCAAGGAGGTCGATGACCTGTTCGCGGGATGGCCTGAACCGGTCGTGCATATCATCCGGGCCACGCCCGCGAATGCCATCCGGCTGATTGCGGTGCATGACTTGGAGCCGCTGCACACATGGAGCCGGGCGAACGTGCTGCTGGTGGGTGATGCCGCGCATGCGCCGTTGCCGACATCGGGGCAAGGTGCCTGCCAGGCGCTGGAAGATGCGTGGCATTTGGCCCGGTGCCTGGATGCCACAAGCGGCGGCTTGGACGATGTATTCCAGGCGTTTGCGAGAATCCGTGCCCCGAAAACAGCAAGGCTGACGGAACAGGGTCGGGTCTTCGCACGCGGGCTGTTCGGCACCGATCCGGAAGCCTGCCGCATACGCAATGAGCGTGCCAAGGCGTCCAATCCGATGCACGACGTGCAGGTCTTGGCAGCCGGATGGGCACAGGGCCTGCCAATGCCTGTCTGCACCGACGGCGCGCCAGCGCAAGGGGAGGGCTTCGGCAGTCTCTTGCGCATCGAATGATGCTCGCTGGACTCCCTGCATCCGATCAATTCGCATGTGGTTGTGACCGCACGCTCGCGATGAGGCAGTGGGCACAGTTATCGCTGCAAAGCTGCCATCTGCACCAACTGCGCGAATGGTGGCTCAGGTCCGGCAGCAGACAACTCCACCACTACGAGCTGCATCCCCAAAAACGGCTCGCCCCCTTCCTACCCGCGCTATCATCAGCCCCGGCCCCCTGTCCCGGGGCTGATGCTTCAAAACATCCGTCGTATAGCGGCACAGCCTCTCCGAAAGCGAGGCTTGGTACACCGAATCCATCAGTCAATGCAGATGCAATGGCCTGTGGATTCGATCCGCAATGGAGCACGGAACAATGAACGCCGTTTCTCTCGCCTGCGCGCTGTCTTTTGGCGCAGTCCCTCCCTCATGCCAGCCCTTTGTGCCCGGCCAACTGCGGAGGGACATGGCATGAACCCCACCCAGCCCTCCCCCACCACAGACAGCCACAGCACCCGGCAGCTGTCCAACGCCCTCACCCAGGTGGACCATCTCGTGCAGCAAGGCTGTGCAGAAATTTCCGCCATCGCCCAGCTCGCCCTGGCATGGCTGGAGACGCCCAAGGGCCATCGCCACATGGACGTGGTGGCCCGCGCACTGCAAAGCATCCGCGACAGCGCGGAGACGCTGGCCGACTACGCGGGCACCGAGGCCCAGGCCATGGGCTGCGGGTTCGAAGACGCGGCCGAGATGCGCCGCGCCGAAGCGGCCGAGGCGGCGGCAAAGGCCATGGCCCACCTGTTTGAACGCCGCGCCAATGTGCCGATGTCTGCGCAGGACGGCAGCAGCTGATGCGCCAGCACGCCGGCCGGCCGGCGTTCAGACCACGCCCAGACCACGCTCAGCCCACACTCAGCCGCAAGGCAAGCGCGACCAGCGTGATGGCAAGGACCGGAAGGGTCAGGACGATGCCGACGCGCAGGTAGTAGCCCCAGGCAATCGTCATGCCCTTGCGGGCCAGCACATGGAGCCAGAGCAAGGTGGCCAGGCTGCCGATGGGCGTGATCTTGGGGCCCAGGTCACAGCCGATCACATTGGCATAGACCATGGCTTCCTTCACCAGCCCCGTGGCCCCGGAGTGTTCGATGGACAGGGCGCCCACCAGCACCGTGGGCATGTTGTTCATCACGGAAGACAGGCCCGCCGACATAAAGCCGGTGCCTATTGCGGCGCCCCACACGCCGCCGCCCGCAAATACTTCCAGCACCCTGGCCAGGGCGCCGGTCAGCCCAGCGTTGCGCAAGCCATAGACCACCAGGTACATGCCCAGTGAGAACACGACGATCTGCCAAGGCGCGCCCTTCAGGACCCGGCCTGCGCTGATGACCCGGCCATGGGCGGCGACGGCCAGCAAGAGCAGCGCACAGGCTGCGGCCACGGCGCTGACGGGAACGCCCAGCGGCTCCAGCCCGAAGAAGCCCAGCATCAACAGCGCCAGCACGGCCCAGCCTGCGCGGAAGGTGGCCAGATCCCGGATGGCGGCCGATGGGGGCTGCAGGCGCTCCAAGGCGTAGGTGCGGGGCAGATCCTTGCGGAAGAACAGGAACAGCACGCCCAGGCTGGCGGTTACGGCAACCAGGTTCACCGGCACCATGACCGACGCGTAGTCGTTGAAGCCGATGCCGAAGAAGTCCGCCGAGACGATGTTGACCAGGTTGGACACCACCAGCGGCAGGCTGGCCGTGTCCGCGATGAACCCTGCCGCCATGACGAAGGCCAGGGTGCTTGCGGCAGAAAAGCCCAGGGCCACCAGCATGGCCATCACGATGGGCGTCAGGATGAGCGCGGCGCCATCGTTGGCAAAGACCGCAGACACCACGGCGCCCAGCAGCACGATGAAGGCAAACAGGCGCCTGCCGCTTGCGCGCCCCCAGCGGGCCACGTGCAGTGCAGCCCATTCGAAGAACCCGGCCTCGTCCAGCAGCAGGCTGATGATGATGACCGCCACGAAGGTAGCGGTTGCGTTCCAGACGATGCCCCAGACGACGGCGACATCGGCCCAGTGCACCACCCCCAGGGCCAGTGCCACGATGGCGCCGAGCGACGCGCTCCAGCCGATGCCCAGGCCTGCGGGCTGCCAGATGACCAGGACAAGGGTGGCTGCAAAGATCAGGAGGGCCGCAAGCATGTGCTGTTTTCTTCGAGGATGTGCAGGCGGCAGCGGGGGCCGCAGCGGTTTCGGTGGCGGGTGTCGGTGGCAGGCGTCAGTCACGGGCCAGGTCGCGGGCAGACTGCTGCAGCGCATGCCTGGCCAGGGACGATGGCGGCAGGTTGACGAGCCGCTCCAGGCGCTGCCGCATGGCCAGCAGGGTCTGGCGGAATGCGGCCTGCCGGCCTTCGTCGCTGCCTTCGTCGCTTCCTTCGGCCCGCGACGGGTCCGCGTAGCCCCAGTGCGCGGTGGCGGGCTGGCCCGGCCAATAGGGGCATGCCTCGCCAGCGGCGCTGTCGCAGACGGTGATGACCAGGTCCATAGGGGGTGCATCGGGCGCACCGAACTCATCCCAGCTTTTGCTGCGCAGGCCTTCGGTGCACACGCCCGCCTGCTCCAGCGCCGCAATCGCCATCGGATGGGGCTGCTGGTTGTCGCGGGGGCTGCTGCCTGCGGAGTAGGCCTTGAAGCGCCCGCCGCCGAGGTGATTCAGCAGGCCTTCCGCCAGGATGCTCCGGGCAGAGTTGTGCGTGCACAGAAACAGGACGTTCAGGGGTTTGTCGGAAGTCATGGCAGGAAATGTTCGGGGCGGGGAAACCAGGGGAGCAGCGTCAGCAGGACTTGCAGGACATGTCGGCCACCTCGCATGCCGCGCCTGCACAGCAGTTCTGCGTCAGGAAGCCAAGCAGGCCGTTCATGCGCTCATAGGCGGCGCGGTACACCAGGTTGCGGCTGGCCCGCTCCTGCGTCACCAGGCCCGAGCGGGTCAGTTCCTTGAGATGGAAAGACAGCGTGGTGTTGGCGGCGCCCAGGCTTTCTGCCATGACGCCCGGCGTCAGCCCCTCGGGCCCGGCCACGACGAGCGCGCGGAAGATGCGCAGGCGCAAGGGGTGGGCAAGCGCGGCCAGGGATTCGACGACTTCAGATTCATCCATGGGCAAATCATACGATATTTCAACAAATATGGAAATATAGGCCAAATCGGCGCTGACCGATCGTGCCTGCCCATGCCAACCCACGCCACCCCATGCGGATGGGCACCCATGGCTGACCGCCGCGCCCGGTTGCTGAAAAGCGCAGGCAACCGGGCACGGTCCGACCTCAGGCGCCCTGCGGCAGATAGCTTGGCCGGGCCGCCGTCATGCCGCGCTTGACCTGCTGGGTGAGCTCGTCGGCCAGCACTTCATCGAGCCCGGCCTCCAGTCCGTCCAGCGCGCGCCTGACGATGTCCTCGGGGCTGGACTTCGGCGCGTCAAGCCCACGCGTGAGGTCGGTGTCGACATAGGCCATGTGCAGGCCCAGCACCTGTGTCTTCTGCCCTGCAAGCTCGCTGCGCAGGGCGTTGGTGAGCGACCAGGCGGCCGACTTGCTGGCCGAATAGGCGGCCAGCTCGCCGCCGTTCACCCAGGAGGCCACCGACAGCACATTGAGCAAGGCCCCGCCGCCGTTGGCCTTGAGAACCGGCGCGAAGGCCTGGCTCATGCGCAGCACGGCGAAGAAGTTGGTCTCGAAGATGCGCCTGGCGACCTCTTCGCTGTCGGGCGCCATGAAGCCGCCGGGCTGGGCAATGCCGGCGTTGTTGATCACCAGCGTGACGTCCGACGCCAGCGCCGCGGCGGCGGCCACGTCCTGCGGGCGGTTCACGTCCAGCTGCAGGGCATGCACGCCGGGCTGGGTGACAGTGGCGGGGTCGCGCGCGCCGGCGTAGACCTTGCGGGCGCCACGGGCAAGCAGCTCGCGTGCGAAGGCCAGGCCGATGCCGCGATTGGCACCGGTGACGAGAACAACAGCGTTTTCAATTTTCATGGAGCACTCCAGGGGTGGGGGAAAACAGATTCAACGGATCTTGATGACGACCTTGCCCTTGGCATGGCCGGCTTCGGAATAGGCAAGGGCCTCGTTGGTGGACTCGAATGCGAAGACCTTGTCCACGACCGGGCGGATGGCGCCCGCTTCGATGAGGCGGGTGATATCGCGCAGCTGGCCGCCGTTGGCCCGCATGAAGAGGAAGGAGTAGTCAATGCCACGGCCTCGCGCCCGGCGCCTGATGCCGGAGCTGAGCAGCCGCATCACCAGCCGCACGAATGCGGGCGCCGCGATGTTTCTGCCAAATGCGGGATCGGGCGGGCCGGAGATGGAGATCAGCTTCGCGCCGCCCTTGAGCACGCGCAGGGATTTGCCAAGCGTCTTGCCGTCCTGGCTGTTGAGCACCACGTCGTAGTCGTGCAGGACATCCTCGAAGTCCTGCGTGCGGTAGTCGATGACGACATCCGCACCCAGGCTCCTGACCAGTTCGAAGTTGGCAGCGCTTGTGGTGGTGGCCACAGTGGCGCCCAGGTGCCTGGCCAGCTGGACGGCGCACGTGCCCACGCCACCGGAGCCGGCCTGGATGAAGACCTTTTGCCCCTTCGACAGCTTCGCCGTCTCCACCAGGGCCTGCCAGGCCGTCAGGCCCACCAGGGGGAGGGAGGCGGCCTCTTCCATCGTGAGCCCCTTCGGTTTTGGCGCCAGCGATGACTCCTTGACCGGCACGAACTCCGCGAACGTGCCGATCCGGAAATCGTCCGTGCGTGCATAGACCTCGTCGCCGGGCTTGAACTGCCGCACGCGCGGGCCGGCCTTGACCACCACGCCGGCCACGTCGTGGCCCAGGATCAGGGGCAGGCGATAGGGCAGGATGAGCTTGAATTGCCCGTCCTTGATCTTGGAGTCCAGCTGGTTCACGCCTGCGGCATGGACCTGGACCAGGACTTCGTCGTCACGCAACTGCGGCTCGGGTACTTCTGCCAGCTGCAAGGCGCGGTTCGCTCCATAGCTTTCCAGAATGAATGCCTTCATGGCTTTCCTTTATATGATGACCATCATATGTAAAGACGAAAAAAACCAGGCACATGCACAGGGCATGCGCCATCACTGGCTGGCCGGCGCCAGGTGCTTGAGTGCTGCCTCGCGCAGGCTGTCGGACAGGGCCGGATCGTCCACCGCCCGTGCCAGCAGCAGGCTGCCGACCATGGTGGACAAGGTGACCAGCGCACGTTCATGGGCGGCGGGCTGTCCCCAGTCCGGCGATTGGCGGGCGATGAGATCGACCATTTCCTTGATGTGGCCCGTGGCCACGCGGCGCACCTCCGGCGCCTGGCGCGAGGTCTCGGAACCCAGGGCCGCCAGGGGGCAGCCCACCTCGGCGCGCTGGACATGTTCCTTGGAAAGGTAGGCGGCCAGCATGGCCTGCAGCACCATGCCGGGCGGCGCCTTGGCCACCACGTCGGCGACAGCGGCGCAGGACTCGGCGCAGGCCTTGCCCGCCGCTTCGGCCAGCATGGCATCGCGCGAGGCGAAATGGGCGTAGAAGGCGCCGTGCGTCAGGCCCGCCTCCTTCATGATGTCCGCCACCCCGGTGCCGCCATAGCCGCTGCGGCGGATGGCACGCGCCGCCACGGACACGATGCGCTCATGCGTGGCCTCCTTGGCGGAAGCCCGGGCGCTGGAATTTGTGTTTCGCATGATGGTCATCATACATTGTTTGCGCCATGCACGCGCCGCAGATGGGACATCCGCCCGCAGCCATTGCATGGACAATCCCGGCATGTCTGCTGCTGCTTCACACAACAAACCATCCCGCCCCGTGCTCATTGCCGGCGGCGGCATCGGTGGCATGGCCACTGCCCTCACGCTGCACCAGATCGGCGTGCCCTGCATCGTGTTCGAGTCGGTGGCGCAGCTGCAGCCGCTGGGCGTGGGCATCAACCTGCAGCCGAACGCGGTGCGGGAACTGCATGACCTGGGTTTCGGCAACGATGTGCTGGACACCATCGGCCTGCAGGCGCGGGAATGGGCGCTGGTGGGCCGCAACGGCAACGAGGTGTATGCCGAGCCGCGCGGGCTGCAGGCGGGCTACCACTGGCCGCAGTACGCGGTGCACCGCGGGCAGTTGCAGATGATGCTGTTCAACGCCGTGCGGGAGCGCCTGGGCGACGACGCCGTGCAGTTGGGCCAGCGCGTGGTGGGCTACCGGCAGGATGCCGACGGCGTGACCGCGCTCATCGACACCCGCGATGGCCAGCGGCTGGAGGTGCAGGGCTCGCTGCTGGTGGCGGCCGATGGCCTGCACTCGGCCGTGCGCGCGCAGATGCACCCCGCGCAGCCGCCCATCCAGTGGGGCGGCGCCATCATGTGGCGCGGCACCACGCCCGGGGTGCCTGTGCGCACCGGTGCGTCCTTCGTGGGCGTGGGCTCGCTGCGCCATCGCGTGGTGCTGTACCCCATCACGCCGCCGGACCCCGTCACGGGCCTGGCCACCATCAACTGGATCGCCGAGATCACGGTGGACAACGACGGCGGCTGGCAGCAAGGCGACTGGAACCGGCGCGTGGCGCTGGAGGAATTCATCCACCACTTCGACGGCTGGGACTACGGCTGGCTGGACGTGCCGGCCATGCTGCGCGGCGCCACGGATGTCTTCGAGTACCCCATGATCGACCGCGACCCCGTGCCCACCTGGGTGGACGGTCGCGTGGCCTTGCTGGGCGATGCGGCGCATGTGATGTACCCGGTGGGCTCCAACGGCGCCAGCCAGGCCATCGTGGACGCGCGCGTGCTGGGCGCGCAGCTGCTGGACCACGGCGTGGGTCCGCAGGCGCTGCGCGCTTATGACGACAGGCTGTGCAAGGACATCTCGGCCCTGGTGCTGCGCAACCGCGGGGCCGGCCCCTTCGGCCTGCTGGGACTGGTGGACGAGCGCTGCGGCGGCGTCTTCGACCATATCGACGAGGTGCTGCCGCGCGAGGAGCGCGAGGGCTTCATGGCCCGCTACAAGGCAGCGGCCGGCTATGCGATCGAGACGCTCAATGCCGCAGCCCCCACCATCGCACCCGGTCGGCGCATGGCCGGCGCATGACCGGCGCGTGACCAGGGACTGAGCCCTTGTGCGGCAGCAAGGGCCGCGAGTCGCCATAATCGGCCCTTGCCCCTGGCAGCCATCCCCAGATTTACATCACAGACCAAGCAGGAAGACCACATGCCCATCAAATCCATTCTGAAATCCACCGTGGTGACGCTGGCGATCGTGGGCAGTGGATCGCTTTTTGCGCAGGGCGCACCCCTGAACACAGCGGCGTTTGACGCCCTGGTGGCGCAAGGCCCCGTGGCCGACGCCGCGACCATCGCATCGAGCACCTGGGCCAGCAAGATCAAGCAGACCGGCACGCTGCGCCTGGGCAGCACCCAGACCTCGAATCTGTTCTCCCTGCTCAACGAGAAGGACGGCAAGATCCGCGGCTTCGACGCAGGCCTGGCCCAGCTGCTCACGCGCTACATCCTGGGCGATGCGTCCAAGTACCAGTTCGCACAGGTGACCTCGTCCACGCGCGAGCAGGTGCTCATCAACAACCAGGCGGACATGGTGATCGCCACCTACTCCATCACCCCCGCACGTGCCGAGAAGATCTCGTTTGCCGGCCCCTACTACACCTCGCAGGCCGGGGTGCTGGTCAAGGCAAGCAACAAGACCGTGCAGTCCTACAGCGACCTGGCAGGCAAGAAGGTGGCCACGCAGGCCGGCTCCACGGGCCCCGCCATCCTGGCGCAGCACGCGCCCAAGGCGGTCGTGCAGGAGTTCCAGACCCACCAGGAGGCGCTGGACTCCCTGCGCCAAGGCCGTGTGGATGCCTATGTGACCGACTACACCCTGCTGCTCAACACCCTGAGCCTGGGCACCGGCGACGCGCGGCTGGCAGGCGCGCCCTTTGGCGCCCAGGATTCCTACGGCATCGGCCTGCCCAAGGGCTCGGACGGCGTGGCCTTCATCAACGCCTTCCTGAAGAAAATCGAAGCCGATGGCACCTGGGCCAAGCTCTGGACCATCTCCATCGGACAGCGCACCGGCAGCACGGCCGTTCCCACGCCGCCCGCCCTGCCCTGAACGATGGGTGACATCTCCCGGCTCCTTTCCGACCACGGGCCTGCCTTCTGGCAGGCCCTCTTGCTGACCTGGAAGCTCACCGCCTTCTCGTTCCTGCCCGGCTTCCTGCTGGGCGTGGTCGTGACGGTGCTCAGGCTGCTTCCGCTGCCGCCGCTGCGCTTCGTGCTGACGGGCTACGTCGAGATCTTCCGCAACATTCCCAGCGTGGCGCTGCTGATCTTCATCGTGTTCGCGCTGCCCGATCTCAATGTCGTGATCGACTATGAACCCAGCGTGATCCTGGCCCTGACCCTGGTCTGCTCCGCGTTCACGGCGGACTATCTGCGCGCGGGCATCAACACCATTGCCGGCAGCCAGATCGAGGCCGCGCTCAGCCTGGGCATGCGGCCCATGCAGATCATCTCGGCCGTGGTGCTGCCGCAGGCGCTGCGCTCGGTGGTGCAGCCGATGACGTCGCTGCTCATTGCGCTGATGCTGTCCACCTCGCTGGCGTCCCAGGTGCCGCTGGCGGGCCGGGAGCTCACGGCGCTCGTGTCCAAGATCGCCAACGACTCCGCTGCCGGCATGGCCGCGTTCGCGGTGGCCGCCGCCCTGTACGTGGCCACCGGATTGCTCATTGCCTGGGTGGGCGCCATCCTGGAAAAGAAGCTGCGGATACTGCGATGAGCCGTTCTCTGGAAGACATTCTGTTTGGCGCGCCCAGCCCGCAGGCCAGGAAGATCACGCAGGCGGTCAGCCTGATCGCCGCGGCCGGGCTGATTGCGCTGGCTGCGGGCGTCGTGTGGCGTTTTCATTCCGCAGGCCAGCTCGAGGCCCGGTTCTGGGAATTCTTCGCCTGGCCCACCACCTGGGCCTTTCTGGCCAAGGGCCTGCTCGGCACGCTGGCATCCTCGGCCATGGCCGCCGTCATTGCGCTGAGCCTCGGGCTGGTGCTGCTGGCGGGGCGCCTGGCACGGCCCCGCATCGTGCGCTGGCCCAGCATCGCCGTCATCGAATTCCTGCGCGGCACGCCCACGCTGCTGCTCATCTACGTGTGCTTTCTGGTGCTTCCCGCAGCCGGCATCAAGCTCGGCACGTACTGGATGCTGACCCTGCCCATAGGCCTGAGCACTGCCGCCGTGGTGGCCGAGGTCTACCGCGCAGGCGTGCTGGCCGTCCCTCGCGGCCAGACCGATGCCGCGCGAAGCCTGGGGCTGACCGAGGTCCAGGTCTTCCGGTTCGTCGTCTTCCCGCAAGCCCTGCGCTACATCGTCCCGGCCCTGGTCGCGCAGCTGGTCATCGTGGTCAAGGACACCACCTTCGGCTACATCGTCACCTACGGCGAGCTCATGCAGAACGCCAAGGTACTCATCGCCAACTACCACGCGTTGGTGCCCGTGTACCTGGTGGTGGCGGTGCTGTACTGCCTGGTGAACTACGCGATATCGAGGGCGAGCAGGCGGCTGAACCGGCCGGTGCACTGAGGTGGTCGGCGCCGGTCAACCGAAGGTGGTGGAAGGTGGCCCGGTGCTTCAGGAGGGGGCTCCGGTGCAGGCCAGCAGCCTGGGCTGCGCCCGTGCCGATGCGCGGCAAAGCCCGCTTGACCGGCACCGAAAATCTGCCTCCGTGGCTGCGCGGCATGGCGCAGCACACCATCCCCGGCTATGCTCGGTGCCTTTGCCGTTGCGCAGTCGGTGCCCGCCGGCTCTCCAACGGACCTTGCCTGTCCAGGACCTCCCATGCACATCTAACCCGGCGTCGTCAGCCCCGAGAAAATCGCCCTCAGTTACGTCACTGCCGCAGCGGCCTTCGGCCTGACCGCCGCCCTGGCACGGCAAAGCCTGCGCGACAACGGCGGCGCGCTCGCGCTGCTGGTGCGCAGTGTGATCACCACCGCGCTGGTGTTCAGCTTCTTCGAGGTGTTTCCGCATGAGCCGGTCGGCGTATCCGAGGTCCATCTGATTCTGGGCTCGACCTTGCTGCTGATGTTCGGCGCGGGTGCTGCGGCCATTGGCCTGGCGTGCGGCCTGCTGGTCCAGGGCCTGTTCTTTGCACCCTTCGACCTGCCGCAGTACGGCATGAACGTCACCACCTTGCTGGTGCCGCTGTATGCGGTGAGCCAGCTGGCGCGCCGGCTGATTCCGGCCGGCACGGCCTATGTGGACATCAGCTACCGGCAGGCCCTGGCCCTGTCCACCACCTACCAGGGCGGCATCGTGCTGTGGGTCGCCTTCTGGGCCATCTACGGCCATGGCGCCAGCCTGGCCACCATGACCGAGGTCGCAAGCTTTGGTGCCGCCTACATGTGCGTGGTGCTGGTGGAGCCCCTGGTGGACCTGGCCGTGCTGTGGCTGGCCAAGCGTCTGGCCGCCTTCACGCAAGGGCCGCTTTTCAACACCCGCCTGCACGCAGCGGCCATCTGACAGCCGGCTTCCCGGTCACCGCACCCTCGGTGCTCCGCTGTGGCGGGCTGTTCAAGACTCCAGCCGCATCCGCGCTGACCGGCACCACGGCGGCTGCATCACGGAAATCAGGCCGAAAATCAGGCAACGGGCTCCCGTTCACGGGCCGCCCGATCCGTGACTTCCACCCAACGGACTGCCGCGCAGCAAGGGCCTGAAGGCCCGCATCCTGCGACAATTCGGCCCGCGCGCTCCGCTCCATTTCAATGCGACGGCCCCGACCTGCGCCGCATTGCGCCTTGCCCGGCAGCTATTGCACGGGGCCTGCCTGCGCCGATATCTTCATCGTCCATGGTTCTCGATCCCTTCACCCTGCTCGTTCTCACCACGGCCATGGCCGCCGCCTCGGCGCTGTATCTGGCTGCGGAATGGGGCAGCGTGCGCGAACGCTCGCTGCTGCTGTGGAGCGGGGGGTTTGCCATCATCGCCGTGGGCTGTGTGCTGGCCCTGCTGCGCTCCAGCGGCCATATGCTGCTGGGCATCTGGTTTCCCAACGGCTTGCTGATCTGCGCGCACTGGCTGTTCCTGGCCGGCGTTGCCGCGTTCACGCACACCCGGCTGCCGCGCCTGTGGTGGCTGGTGGCCGTCGTCTGGCTGGCAATGCTGTTTCTGCCCAGCGGGCCGTGGTGGTCCAGGGCAATGCTGGGCATGCAGTCGCTGCTGATCGCCGTCATCAGCCTGCGCGCCAGCCTGCTGCTGCGCCCGCACGGCGGCACGCTGGGCGTGGGCGCGGCGCAGCTGCGCTTCGTTCTGCTGGTCCACGGCCTGTTCTATTTCACCAAGGCCGCCTCGGCCGTGGCGCTGGACACCTTCATCAACCTGGCCAATTTCCACGGCACGGTGATCCTGGTCTCGCTGGTGGAAGGCGTGATGGCGATCATGCTGCTCGCCATGTCCATGACCGGCACGGAGCGCCATCGCCGCGAGGAACGCATCGCGCAGATCGCCGCCCGCGACCCGCTCACCGCACTGGACAATCGCCGCGCGCTCTATCTGCGCGCACCCCAACTGCTGGAGCAGGCCTCAGCGGCCAGCCCCTGCGCCCTGCTGCTGATCGATATCGACCACTTCAAGCAGGTCAACGACCTGCACGGCCACGATGCCGGCGACCGCCTGCTGCTGACCCTGAGCGACCTCATCCGCAGCGCGCTGCCGCGCGGCGCACTGGCCGCACGGCTGGGCGGGGACGAGTTCGTGATCGTGCTGCGCAGCGTCGACCACGCGGCAGCGCAGGCGCTGGGCCAGGACTTGCGCGAGGCCTTCGCGCAGCAGGCGCGGACCCTGTTCGAGACGCCGGAGCCGGTGTCGCTGAGCATCGGTGCCACCCTGTTCGACCAGCCCGGGGTGGAGCTGTCCCACTGGCTCAAGCAGGCCGACGAAGCCCTCTACACCTCCAAGCGCAAGGGACGGGACCGGATGGAACTGGTCCCGCTTGCGCCCGGGCGGCCGCACTGAGGGCGCCGAGGGTGCCGAGGGTGCCGAGGGTACCCTGGCCCTGGGCATGCCTCACGCCAGCTCTTCATCGGCCAGCGCCAGCGCTGCCTGCGCCAGCAGTTCGGCGGCATGCGCATCGCTGCCGGGGGTGAAGACCCGGTGGCGCTGCGGGTCCAGCGGCGGGCCCCGGTCCACTTCGCCGGCTTGCGAGGCGACCACGCTGCGCGTGCCCAGGGCAGCAGCCATCATGGAGACGGTGGTGTTGTTGCACACGGCCACGCTGGCCGATGCCAGCGCCGCGCCCAGCATCCAGATGTCGGTGCGGCCGCTCAGATCCAGCGCGGGGTGGCGCATTTGCGCGGCCACCGATGCCACCAGGGCGCGCTCGTCCTCGCTGCCGGTGAGCACCACTTCCAGCCCCGCCTGCGCCAGCCGGTCGGCCACGGCCGCGAAGCCGCTGGCGGACCAGCGGCGCACAGCCAGCCGCGCGCCCGGGTGCACGATGGCGTAGCGGCGGCTTGCGGGCAGCAGCGGGCGGACGCGGGCGCGGTCATCGGCATTCAGCGGCAGGTCCAGCTTGAGACCGCGGCGCGGCAGGCCCATGTAGTCGGTCAGGGCCAGCAGGCCCAGCACTTCGCTGCCGTGCCCGGGCCAGGGCACAAAGCGCAGCGCATCCGCCTCGGGCACCCAGTCATCGGGGTCCGCAAAGCCCGCGTTGCGGCGCGCGCCAAAGTTGGCGACCAGGGCATTGGTGTTGCGGCCCGAGTCGTGCAGCTGCACCACCAGGTCAAAGCGGCGCGAACGCATGCGGCGCTGGAAGAAGCTGTATTCATCGGCCTTGGCCGAGGGCACGCCGGGCAGACCGGGCCAGCCGGGAAACAGCTCGAAGTCATCGACCGAAGACAGCCTTTGCGCCAGGCCTTCGGCCTCGGGCAGCCCCACCAGGGTGATGCGTGCCTTGGGCCAGGCCGCAGCCAATGCACGCAGAACGGGCGTGGCGCACAGCAGATCCCCAAAGCGGCGCGCGCGGAACACGCCGATTCTGCGCAGCTGCGGCAAGACGGCCGACCTGCGGTGGTCCGTGTACTTGCCGGGCCTGAGAGCCGAGGTTGAATCGGCCAGCCTCAGCAAGGGGTGATTCATGGAATTCATGGGCACTCTCCGCCTGTGGTTGCAGGCCATGGATACATGGCAATCGGCGTGCCCGCCGCGCGCCCGCCCCCGTGCAAAAGTCGGACGCCGTCTACCACGCCAGGCTGGGTTGCCCTGTCACACCCATGAAACATCGGCTGCAGACAATGCCGGACTTTGTCAATCAGAGCGCCCCGCGCAACACGAAGAATGCAAGTCTGGAAATTGGGAATGGTGGCCGGTGCCGCAGCGCTGGTCCTGGCGGGTTGCGGTGGCAGCGATGGCGATAGGGCAGATGGGGGAACGAACAGCCAGGCCGTGGCCTTCATGGCCGATGTGCACTTCCAGGATGTGTACGGCGACCTCAAGAACAGCAGCTTCAAGGGCGTGCCCACCGCCAATGGCATGTTCGCCACCATCCGCACCATGTATGCGCAGCTGACTTCCACGCGGCTGTTCAACGAGAACTACTTCGCCTTCCGCGCCGCGCTGGACGATTCGCTGGCCAAGGGCGTGAAGCTGGTGGCCTTTCCCGGCGACTTCTCCGACGACGGCCAGCCGCTGAACGTGAACGGCTTTCGCGCCGTGCTGGCCGAGTACGAGAAAAAGGGCATGCGCTTTTTCATCGCGCCCGGCAACCATGACCCTGTCGCCCCCTACGACGACGACGAAAAGGGCAAGGACGACTTCATGGCCGCCAACGGCAGCACGGTCAAGGTCTACGCCAAGAACTACCAGGGCTGCCTGAACGCCGAAGCCAACGTGGTCTGTACCGACCAGTTGATGGAGCAAGGCTATGCCTCGCTGCTGCGCGACCTGGCCCCCTACGGCCTGATGCCCAATGAGAAGGACGTGTACTGGGAGACCCCCTACAGCACCTACGCGCAGGACAAGTACAGCTATGCCGAGGCGGCCAGACAGGCCCAGCTGGGCCAGCGCAGCTACGAGATCTGCAAGGAAGGCGAAGGCGGCAGGTTCAAGCAGGCCGGCTACACCAATTGCACCAGCATTGCCGATGTGAGCTACCTGGTCGAGCCCGTCAAGGGCCTGTGGCTGCTGTCGGTGGACGCCAACGTCTTCGTGCCGGACAAGCTGGACCCCGCCAAGCCCAACTCGCCCAAGGGCTTCACCGGCGCCGGCAATGCAGGCTGGAACAAGATGACCACGCACAAGAAGAGCGTGATGGCGTGGATCGAATCGGTGAGCGCGCGCGCCAAGGCCCAGGGCAAGCAGCTGGTGGCCTTCTCGCACTACCCGACCATGGACTTCTACGCCAACCAGACCGATGCCATCAAGGCCGCCTTCAAGCCCGGCGCCTTCCAGACGGCGCGGGTGCCCGAGCAGGCCACGGCCGAGGCGGTGGCCGCCACGGGCCTGCCGCTGCACATCGGCGGCCACATGCACTTCAACGGCACCAACGACTACCTGAGCAAGAGCGGCAAGTACCTGGTGAACGTGCAGTCGCCGTCGCTGGCCGTCTATGGCGCGGCCTACAAGATCGTGCGCTTCGACACGCCGCGCAAGGTGGACGTGCAGACCGTGGCGCTGAACAACGTGCCGCGCTTCAACGAGCTCTTTCCGCTGTACGAGATGGAATGGAAGTACGTGGAAGGCAGCAGCAAGCCCGAGGACGCCAAGCGCCGCTGGGACAAGGCCATTCTGTCCAGCACCAGCTATGGCGACTTCACCAGCCGCTACTTCGGCGAGCTGTCGCGCCTGCGCTTCCTGGACGAGTACTGGGCCTGCGACATGAAGGACCTGGTCAGCCAGCTCAACCTGCAGCAGATGCTGACCATGGCCCAGCTGGACACCAAGGTCACCTACGCCCAGCTCGCCGGCCTGGCCGCGCAAGGCGTTGCCGTGCCGTTCAAGCCCAGCGCCGGCTGCCTGCAAGGCAGCCCCGTGGCCGGCAATGCCGCGCAGTGGGCCGCCGACTGGAGCGTGGCCGAGAACGCCGCCCGCGCCAAGGCCCAGGCCGCGGGCGTGGACTTCAACGCGCTGGCCAAGGTGTCGGCCTATACCTTCTACGGCGACTTCCACCGCACCGTCTACGCGGGCGGCCTGTCGCTGAACGACATGGGCAAGCAGCGCGTGGAGCAGTACCGCCTGCTGATGAGTGCCTTCCCTGCCCTGACCTCGGCGCCCCAGAAAACAGGCGACAAGCTGGCCGACAGCACGCCCGTGGGCCAGCCCTTCCAGTACAGCTTCAAGCAGGTGTTCTCCATCCTCAAGGGCCTGGGCTCGGGCAAGCCCAGCGACCATTTCTCGGTGGACTTCGACGCCAGGACGCTGCGCGCCGAAGGCAGCGACAGCCTGAAGTTCTGACGGACAAGGCACGGCCTGTACAGCGCTGATCTGTGCCAAGGGGTGCCCTGCCCCTTCGTGCAGGTCAGCGCTTTCTTGCATTTGCGCAGGCTTGACTACACGGCTTCCGATCTTTCCTACACCTGGATTTCACGGCGCGCCACACACTTGCTGCATTCTTCCCGCAATCCCTAAAGACCGGCGACATCGGCCCCGGACGCCACCCGCCGGATCAGGAGTTCTCTCCATGAAGCAGCTCATTCCCATGGCAGGGTCCCACCACCGTTCGTATGTCCCCATGCAGATGGGCCAGCCCATCAGCGACGGCAACTACACCCAGCAGCAGACCAAGGCCAACCAGCGCCAGATAGGCCAGCCCTTGCCGCAAAAGCAGCAGCAATGAAGGCTATGCCGCGCCTGTGAGGCCGGCCACGTCAATCCAGGACTGGAACACCGTCCTCCTCTTGCACAAGCCCCCGCAAGCCCTGCCCGCCAGCGTTTGTGGGGGCTTGTTCTCGTTGGCCCCGCAGCCGCCCAGGCCCAGGGTGCAAGGAGTATGGTTACATATGCAACAACGGGTTGCGCACCTACGTGACCCCCCCTCGCGCAACGAATACCATCGCCGCCCAACAACTCAGAAAGGCGGAGGGTATGCAAGAAAATTCTCTCGAATGTTTCCTTTATCACAGCCAGCTGGCCCCAGGGGCTGACACCACATGCATCGCGGCGATCATCAAGGCGGCGCGCACCTTCAACTGGTCGGCCGGGATCACGGGCATGCTGGTTTTCGACGGTGAACGCTTCTTCCAGTATGTCGAAGGGCCGCCAGAGCAACTGGCGCTGCTGGTGGAGTCCATCTCGCGCGATGAAAGACACATCAACTTCACGCCCCTGTTTCCGCAGGCACGCATTGATCAAAGGCGTTTTGCCAAGTGGTCCATGGCCTATGTGATTGTGGAAGACACGGAGCCGCTGGGCACCATCTCCGAGCTTCAAGGCCCAGGCGCACTGGAAAAACTGCAGGAGCTTTTACCGCTGCTGGATGCCCAGTAATCCCTTTACCCCCAAAGGCGCGGCAGTTTTATAGTATGGGTTCACTGAGGCAGGAAATCGATGCTTACCCGTTGGACTACCGAATCCGAGAAAGAGCAACTGCTCGGACTGCAGACCGCTGAAATCCTGGACCTGAATGCCAGAAAGGAATTTCAGCGCATCACCGAGCTCACCAGCCGCATGTTCATGGCTCCAATTGCCATCATCACGGTTCTGGACGAGCACAGGCAATGGTTCAAGGCACCTGTGGGTGTGGATATGGATGGCAGCCTGCGCACGGATGCCTTCTGTGACCACACCATCAGAAACGAAGGAATCATGGTGATTCCCGATACGCACCTGGACAGCAGATTTTCAGAAAATCCCCTGGTCACCCATAAGCCCAATATCAGGTTCTATGCAGGTGTGCCTTTGATCATGGAATCCGGTCACGCCATCGGCAGCCTGTGCATCATCGATACCCGGCCCAGGACATTCTCCGAAGAGCAAGGCCAGCAACTGCAAGCCATGGCCGCCATCGTTCAGGCTCAACTCCAATACCATCACAGAATTGGAAAAACAAACGAAGTCACGGGCCTGCCAAATCGCACGCAACTCAAGCTGGACCTGAAGAGCCTTTGCATTCTGGCCCCGGGAGCGGCACGCGGCCTGGTATTGATGGAGGTGCTCAACCACGCCAGCCTGCTGGAAATGAGCAATGCGCTGGGCTTGAGCTATGTCGAGCAGCTCATGCGCGACATTGCCAAGGCGGTCACGGACATGACGGGGACGCACGCTACCGTCTACCACGTGGGCCTGGCCAGGTTTGCCTGGGTGATCAGCGCAGGCAGGCAAGAAGATGAGGAGGCATTGGTCAACCAATTGCTGGAATACCTGCAAAAACCCATCACCAGCGCCGATCTGCGGTTCGAACTTCAACCCAGGGCAGGCGTGGTGCGGTTCTACCTGAACCAGCACGAGGTGGACGATGTCATCCGCAACGCGATGGTGTGCGTGCAGCAGGCCGGATACAACGCACGATCATTTCACCGCTATGAGGAGAATGAGGACAGTCTCCAGCAAAGGTCCTATCGGCTCCTGCGGGACTTCGGACATGCGCTGGGCAATGGGCAGCTGCGGCTGGTGTACCAGCCCAAATTCGACAACCACAGTTTCAGCTGCAAGGGGCTGGAGGCCCTCATACGCTGGAAGCATCCTCAAATGGGAGAAATCCCGCCCAGCGAATTCATCCCCCTGGTTGAAGCCACGCCGTTGATCCACAGCCTGACACGGTTCGTGATCAAAACGGCGCTGGCGCAGGTGGCGGCCTGGAAAGCCGAGAAACTCGATCTTCAGGTCTCCATCAACATCTCCCCGCGCAATCTGGATGAGGTCGATTTTCCGGACTACCTGAACGCCATGTGCAACCAGCACGGCGTTCCGCTGAAAAACATCGTGATCGAGTGCACAGAAAGCGATGTGCTGACAGGCCAGGGCACGGTTCAGGCGCTTCAAGACATCAGAAAACTCGGCATAAAGGTTGCACTGGATGATTTTGGCGCCGCATATTCCAATCTTGCATCACTCAAGAATCTGCCTGCCGAGATATTGAAGATAGACCGGTCCATGGTCTGCGACATCGATACCAATGACCGGGCCCTGTCCGTATTGAAATCCATCATGACCATGGCCTCGGATCTTGGCTATCGCCTGGTGGCAGAGGGCGTTGACAGCGCCGAAGTCTTTGATTTACTGGTTTCCCTGGGTTTCGATGAAATACAGGGCTACTATTTCAGCAGGCCCATTGAAGCGTCGGAAATCAGGAAATTCGTTGAAGAGCGCAACCGGTACGCCAACGGAAAATAGCGGCAGCCGCGAAGATACGAATCATTTCCAGAGAGCCGCATGCCGATGGGGGCATAGGCCCCGATCACGCCCCGCGCTCCTAGAATCGCGCATCCCTTGGGGAGTAGCCTGCTTGCAACCTGCAAGCGCCTGCGTCAACACACTCGGCATCCTGCATGCTGTGGTGCAGGCATCCGTTCTTCGGTTGGCGAGACCATCGGCATTTCACCGCGACACAGGTCACAAGGTCGGGCGGCGGTGAAGTGCCGTTGTGCGCTTGCCCGGCCGTGAAGAACCCCTCCCAGATGAACGCCGCATCCATCCTGCTCCTGGCCTTTGCCATGTCCACCGACGCCTTTGCCGCTGCCGTGGGCAAGGGCTCCGCCCTGCTCAAACCCCGCTGGTCCGAAGCCCTGCGCACAGGCGCCATCTTCGGCATCATCGAAGCCCTGACACCGCTGGCCGGCTGGGCGCTGGGCTATGCGGCTTCCGACTATGTCAAGGCATGGGACCACTGGATTGCCTTCGTGCTGCTGCTGGTGCTGGGCGGCCGCATGCTGCTGGGCGCCCTCAAGGCCGCCGACGGCGAAGAAGAGGCCAAGCCCGCCCGGCACGGCTTCTGGCTGCTGGTGGCCACCGGATTCGCCACCAGCATCGACGCCATGGCCGTGGGCGTGGGCCTGGCCTTCCTGGATGTGAGCATCACCACCGTGGCCCTGGCCATCGGCTTTGCTACCTTCGCCATGGTGACCCTGGGCGTCATGGTCGGCCGCCTGCTGGGCAGCATTGCGGGCCGCTGGGCGGAGGCCGTTGGCGGTGTGCTGCTGATCGGCATCGGCTCGGTGATTCTGTATGAGCATCTGAGCGCCATCTGATTGGGGGCCTGCACCCCGCCAGCGCACGGTTGCGGGAGCTTGTAGGCAAGCTCCTCGCCGCGCCGCTCGATTGGCTGACAGGCCTTTGCTTGCTTTTCCGATCTCCGTGCGCTTGCGCAGCGCTCCTAATGAGGGCTTCAAATTTTGTTTTCCAGGAGTTCTCTATGACAGGTCACAAGACGCTGAAGATGGGTTTGATCGCTGCCGCACTGATCGCAGGTGCAGCCTCCACCAGCTGGGCCCAGCCCGTGGCAGGCACCACCACGCTGGGCGTGGCGGCCACTGAAGTCCAGGCCGTGGCCACGGGCTGGAGCCTGAAGAAGTCCGTGCTGGGCAAGAGCGTCTACAACGAGGAAGGCAAGTCCGTGGGCAAGATCGACGATGTGATCGTCGCACCCGACAAGGCCGTGTCGTACGCCATCATCGGCGCAGGCGGCTTCCTGGGCATGGGCAAGCATGACGTGGCCATTCCCGTTAACCAGTTCCGCGTGGAAAACAACAAGATCACCCTGCCCGGCGCCACCAAGGACGCGCTGAAGGCACTGCCCAAGTTCGAATACGCGAAGAAGTAAGCCAGGCGCGCCCTGTCGCCTCATTCACAAGCCCTGCACTGCAGGGCTTTTTCGTGGGCGCGTGGCTGGCAGCCAGGCAAGCGTCCAGCGTGGCCGTGGAAGGCAATATGATCGCGGCGGATCAGATTCATACAAAAAATCCACGAGCAAATGAAAATACTCCTCGCCGCGTCATTGGGAATATCGTTGGCCATTCAGGCATCGCCCTGCTTTGCGGACAACAGCAATGGGAAGCAGCTCTATTCATCGAGATGCGCCATGTGCCACGGGGCAGACGCCAGGGGCACGGGCCCGCTGGCCAACAAGAGCAACCCTCCCACGCCCGACCTCACGACCGCCGCCTTCAGAAAAAGGCTGCATGATTATCCGGGCGTGATTGTCTCGTCCGTCATTCTTCGCCCGAATGGAGATTTGATTCCCCGGACCTTGCGGGAAAACGGCGTGAAAGTACCGCCCCATGCCTGGACGGTGAAGGATTTTCGTGACTTGAATGAGTATTTCAGTGGCCTGATCACGAAGAAATAAATTCAAATTGCGATTTCCTGCCTGCGCACATGCTCGCGCACTGCATCGACCAGGATGCGCGCAAGGCGGTCCACGGGCTCCGGGGCATCCAGCGCGGCGCGGCCCAGGATCAGGTCCATGGACGGCAGGGCCGGCAGGCCAAGGGCCTGCGCATCCAGCGGCCTGACGTGGGCGGGCAGGCCGAACGGCGTGCGCACGGACAGGCCCAGGCCGGCCGCCGTGGCGGCCCAGACGGCGGTCAGGCTGGCGCTGTTGAAGGCGTGCCGCCAGGCCAGGCCCTTTTTGTCCAGGGCGGCCGTCACGATGTCCCGCAGGGGGCAAGGCGCCTCAAGCATGGCCAGGGGCAGCGCCTCATCGCCCTGCGCCCCGCCGTTGAGGCCGCGCGCCCAGCCGGCTTCGGCCGCATCCAGCGATGCCGGGCCAATCCACTGAAGCGGCAGCCGCATGATGTGCTCGCCATGCACGCAGGCATGGTTCATGCCCACATCCCAGAGCAGCGCCAGGTCGAACTGGCCCAGGGCCATGCGTTCGCGCAGTTCATCGCTGCGGGCCACGCTGGCCTCGATGCGCACATGCGGGTGGGCCCGCGCGAACTGCCCCAGCACATGGGGCAGCACGCTTTCGCCCAGGTCTTCCTGCAGGCCCAGGCGCACCAGGCCGCGCAGCTCGCTGCCGCGCACGGCCGCCACGGCGCGGTCGTTGAGCTCCAGCAGGCGCAGCGCGTAGCCGCGCAAGGTTTCCCCCGCCTCCGTCAGCACCAGCCCCCGGCCGGACTTGCGCAGCAAGGGCGTGCCGCATTGGGACTCCAGCTTCTTGAGCTGGGCACTGACGGCCGATGTGGAGCGGCCCAGCCGGTCCGCCGCCCGGGCAAAGCTGCCCAGTTCGACGCCGGTGCAAAAAGTGCGCAGCACATCCAGGTCATAGAGAACGCGTGTCATTGCCAAGCTCCCGATCGTGCTGAAAAAATGGATTGTAGATACGAAATTATGTGATTTTCAGGATGGTTGAGGCCCAACATACTGACGCCCATGACCTCCTCTTCTCCTGCACCCGGCGCCGATCCGGGCCCCCTGCCCTTGCCCGCCCCGCCCCGCCACCGATGGAAGGTGCTGGCGGCAGGCGTCATCGCCAATGCCGCGTTTTCCGTGGTTTTCAGCGGGATTCCCATGACGGCCATCCTCATGCGTTCGGGCTACCAGCTGGACACCCGGACGCTGGGCCTGGCGCTGGGGCTGATGGGCCTGGGCATTGCGCTCAGTGAATTGCCCTGGGGATTGCTGACGGACCGCTGGGGCGACCGGCCGGTGCTGCTGCTCGGCCTGTGCGGCACGGCCGTGGCCCTGGCGGCCATGGCGCTATGGGCTTCGCCGTCGCCGGCCCATATCCCGCCGTTTGGCTTGCTGGCTGGCGGCCTGGTGCTGGTGGGACTGCTGGGCGGCAGCGTGAACGGCGCCAGCGGCCGGGCAGTCATGGGCTGGTTTGCCGAAGGCGAGCGCGGCCTGGCCATGAGCATCCGCCAGACCGCCGTGCCGCTGGGTGGCGCCATCGGCGCGCCCTTGCTGACCGGCCTGGCCACGCATGCAGGCTTTGCCGCCGTCTATGGCGTGCTGGCTGCGCTGTGCCTTGGGGCTGCCGCATTCGCCCCGCTGTGGATTCAGGAGCCGCCGCAGTCCCCGCTTCGAGGCAAGGCCGCCGCGCCGGACCGCGCCGCAACCCCCACGCCCAGCCCATTGAGCGATCTGCAGGCCTGGCGCATGGCCGCCGGCATCGGCATCCTGTGCGCCCCGCAGTTCGCCGTGCTGTCCTTCGGTACGGTGTTCCTGCATGACCATGCCCAGTTGGGGCTGGGCGCGGCAGCGGCCGTCATGTCGGTCGTGCAACTGGCTTCCATGGCCTTGCGGATCTGGAGCGGCCGCTGGACCGACAGGCACCGGAACAGGCCCGCCTTTCTGCGCGCCTGCTGCCAGCTCACCCTGGCGCTGTTCGCGGGCCTTGCGGTCCTGAGCTGGGCCGGCCACCCGGCCGGGTCTGCCGCGATGGGTGTGGCTCTCATGGTGATGCTGGGCATCTGCGGCATCTGCGTGTCCGCCTGGCATGGCGTGGCCTACACGCAGCTGGCCGGGCTGGCCGGTGCAGCCCGCGCGGGCACGGCGCTGGGCATGGCCAATACCTCCGTGTTCGCGGTCTGCTTTCTGGTGCCCCTGGCCATACCGCATCTGCTGTCGGCCCAGGGCTGGGGGCTGGTCTGGGCCTGTGCGGCGGCCTGCGCGGGCTGGGCCATGCAGCTGTTTGCACGGGCCGGTGCCATTGGCAACGCCAAGGCCGCGAAGACCCCCCAATTGCACGAGAATGTCGGCTGTCTTACCCCACCGACCTCCCCCCGATCATGACCATCGCCCACTGGCTTGTTTTCTGCGGCGTCTCGCTGCTGATGTGCTTCACCCCTGGCCCCGCCGTGTTGCTGGCCATCTCCAACTCGGTGGACGTGGGCGCAAGGCGAACGGCACTGAGCTCGCTGGGCAGCTCGGTCGGCATCTTTGTGGTGTCCGGGCTGGCGATGATCGGCATGGGGACCATCCTCGCCATGTCGGCCCATGCATTTCTGGCCATGAAGGTGGCGGGCGCCATGTACCTGATCTGGCTGGGCGTCAAGCGCTGGCGCAGCAAGGACGGCTTGCTGGGCAGCGATGCGGGCCTGGCCCCCACCCAGCGGCGCGAGCGCAGGAACTGGCAACTGGTGGCCCAGGGCATGGGCGTGTCGCTGACCAATCCCAAGGCCATCCTGTTCTTCTCGGCGCTGTTTCCCCAGTTTGTCGTCCCGGGCGAGCCGCTGCTCACTCAGTACCTGGTGCTGACCACCACCTTCGCGGTCTGCGCCCTGATCTCGCACGCCTGCTACGTGCTGCTCATCTCCCTGATCAAGGGCCACCTGGTGGCACACGCCAAGCTGTTCAACCGCATCGTGGGCGGCACCTTCATCGCGCTGGGCGTGGGACTGCTCAGGACACGGCACAAGCTGGGCTGAGTGCGTGCGCAGCCCTTGCTCGCACGGGCTGGCCCGCTGCGCAAGCCAATGCAAGCCCGTCCCCAGCGCCCGCCACGCCCACGAAGGGCGGGCGGCGCGGCCGCAGATGCCAGGCTCAGTTCGCCTGCGCATCCTTCACCACGAAATGCTCCACATGCGGTGCCTGCGCAAAGTACGGGCCGATGATGGCGCGCCACTGCGCGAAGGCGGGTGACTCGCGAAAGCCCACGGTGTGGTCTTCCAGGGTCTCCCAGTTCACCTGCAGCACGTAGCGGCCGGGCGTTTCCATGCAGGCAAGAATGCTGTGCCCACGGTATCCACCGGCCTTGGACAGCACCTCGGCCACGGCCTGGGTCAGGGCCTGGCCGAATTCCTCGTGCCTGGCGGGATCGACCCTCAGTTCGGCAATTTCAACAATCATGGATATCTCCTGGAGAGGCGGCTCGATGTCGGCGCAGGAGGGCGGCCGGGGTCATCGCTCCTGGTTGAGAGACTGGATGCGCGCAGGGCTGCGCGCATCCGGAGACTTGGAATATTGCAGAACTTGAGGATTCCTGCCCAGGGGATGCGCGCCCCGGGCAGGCGCCTTACTGTCCGGCCTGCTCGGGGATCAGCAGCAGTTTGCCCACGCTCTGGCCCGATTCCATGCGCCGGTGCGCCTGCGCGGCCTCGGCCAGCGGGTAGGTGCTGTCGATCACCGGGCGGATGGTGCCGGCCGCCAGCGCGGGCAGCCAGCGCTGGGCGAAGCGCTGGACCATGGCCTGCTTGACTTCGGGCGGGCGCGACTTCATCACCGTCCCGAAGATCCGCAGGTGCTTGTACAGCAGCACATCCATGGGCACGGCCGCCGCCAGCGCGCCGCCCAGCAGGCCCACGCAGACCATGCGCCCGCCCATGCCCAGCGAGCGCATATTGCGCTCCAGGTAGGGGGCGCCAATGAAATCGACCACCACATCCACGCCCTTGCCGTCCGTCCTGTCGGCCACCACGGCCTGGAAGTCTTCGCTGCGGTAGTCGATGAACACATCGGCGCCAAGGCCCGTGACGGCGTCCCGCTTGTCGCCGCTGGCCGTGGCAAACACGCGCGCGCCGGCCGCATGCGCCAGTTGCACGGCCGCCGAGCCCACGCCGCTGCCCGCCGCGTGGATCAGCACCGATTCGCCGGGCTGCAGGCTGGCCAGGTGGAACAGCGCCTCATGCGCGGTGACGAAGACCTCGGCCACCGCGCCGGCGTCGGTCAGCGACAGGCTCTCGGGCACATGCATGGCCATGCGGTGGTCGATGCGCGACAGCTCGGCATAGGCGCCGCCGCCCACGATGCCCATGACGCGGTCGCCCACGGCAAAGCCCTGCACCTGCGCGCCCACCTCCACCACGGTGCCGGCGATCTCCAGGCCCATGAGGTCGGATTCGCCAAAGTGGGCGCGGCCATAGGCGCCCTTGCGGTGGGATACATCGGCCCGGTTCACGCCAATCGCGGCGTTGCGCACCAGAAGGTCATGGGGCCGGACTTCGGGCCGGGCCACGTCGCGGGCCACGAGCACTTCGGGGCCGCCGAAGTCGTCGAAAACAATGGCTTGCATGCTTGTGCTGTCTTTCATTGCGCAATGAGTATTCAAAAAAGGGTTGAAGGTCCGATACCCAAAGCTTACGACTGCTCCAGGCCGCTCAAACGCAGCGATTTCGCTCTACAGTGCTGCAAATCTGCATCACCAAAACCGCCATGAACTGGGATGACACCCGCATCTTTCTCGCGCTGACGCGCACGCCCTCCCTGCGCGCCGCCGCGCGCAGCCTGGGCGTGGACCAGGCCACCGTGGGCCGGCGCCTGAACGCGCTGGAGGCCGAGCTGGGCAGCAAGCTGTTTTTGCGCGCCAGGGATGGCTACCTGCTCACCGCCGCCGGCGAGGCCGCGCTGGGCGCCGCGCGGCGCATGGAAGGCGCGGCGCTGGACCTGCGCACGCGCATCGAGGGGCTGGACGACAGCCCGGCCGGCCTGGTGCGCGTGACCAGCACCGACTCGATCGCCACCGAATTCCTGCTGCCCGCCATCGAGCGCCTGCAGCAGCGCTGGCCCGGCATCCGCGTGGATCTGGAGGTATCCACGCACATGCTGAACCTGGGCCGCCGCCAGGCCGATATCGCGTTTCGCAACGTTCGCCCCGAGGCACCCGAGCTGGTGGTGCGCCGCGTGGTCGCCTGGCCCGTGGGACTGTTTGCGAGCGCAGCCTACGTGGCGCGCTTTGGCCAGCCGTCGGCAGAGGACGAATTGCGCGGCCACCACCTCGTGGTCTATGGCCCTTTTCTGGAACAGCGGCCCGTTCCCACCATGGTCGATGTGCCCGCGCGCCATGCCCGGATCGCCATGGCCGCCAACTCCAGCCTGCTGGTGCGCAAGGCCGTGGCGGCCGGCATCGGCCTGGGCGAAATGCCCGTGAGCATGGGCGAGCGCGAAGGCCTGCTGCGCATCTGGCCCCAGCGCCAGCGCTCGGACGACTACGAGGTCTGGCAGGTCATGCACCCCGATCTGCAGCGCACGACAAGGGTGCGCGTCACGGCCGAGTTCCTGGCCCAGGCGCTGGGCCAGACGATCAGCCCTGCCCCAGCAGCACCCGGATGAGGAGGTGCGGCTGCAGCGGCTTTTCCAGATATTGGTCAAAGCCTGCCTGCAGCGCCTGGGTGCGGTCCTGCTCGCGGGCAAAGGCGCTGAGCGCCACGATCTTTACCTGTCTTGTTCCGCCAAAGTGCGCGGCCTCCGCTTCGCGCAGGGCCTTGACCAGCTGGAACCCGTCCTTTCCCGGCAGCCCTATGTCGCTGACGATGAGGCTGGGCCACTGCGCCTGGACCAGGGCCATGGCCTGGTCGAAGTTCTCGGCACTCCTGACGGTGGCGCCCTGGTCGGTCAGCACCACTTTCAGTATTTCGCTGGTGTCCGCATTGTCTTCAACGATGACGATGTCCTTGCCTTCCAGGGATTCGCCATTTTCAAGATGCGCATTCATCGGGTCGGCCTGGGAGGCGCTTGCCTCGTGCAGCGGAATCTCCACCCGCATGGTGACGCCACGGCCCACGCCTTCGCTGTGGGCACGCACGGTGCCCCCATGCAGCTCCACCAGGTGCTTGACGATGGACAGCCCCAATCCCAGGCCGGAATGCCCACGGGTGGCGGGGGCGGAGGCCTGCGAGAAGCGCTCGAAGACATGCGGAAGGAATTCAGGCGCGATGCCCACGCCCTCGTCCGCCACGCTCATCACCAGGCTTTCGTCACTGATTTCAAGGCCCACCTTCACCACGCTGCGCGCATTGGAGAACTTGATGGCGTTGGAGACCAGGTTCCACAGGATTTGCTGGAATCGCGTGACATCGATCCAAGCCATGATGTCATCGGACGGCGCCTCGAACTGCAGGGTGATGTTCTTGTCGGCAGCGTTGTCGCGCAACGGCTCCAGGCTTTGCACGGCCAATGAGCAGACATTGACCTCCTCGCGGTGCAGATTGAGTTTTCCCGTCGTCAGGCGCGAGATATCCAGAATGTCCGCAATGATGCGGCTTTGCGCCTTCACGCCTTTCTCGATGGCATCTATGCCTTTCTTGAGCATGGCCTCGCTGAGGTTGGCGCGCTTGAGCAAATGCGTGCCCCCGTTGAGCAGGGACAGCGGCGTGCGCAGTTCATGCGAGAGCACGGCGACAAAATCATCCTTGGTGCGGCTGATGCGCTCTGCGGCCACGCGCGCCGCCTGCTCCTGCTCCAGCATCTGCTGGCGCTGCCTCTCGAACTCCAGGGACTCCGTCAGGTCCTGGGCCACGGCCAGGCGGATGCCGGGCTCGATGGGATCGGAGAACTTCCAGGAGATCAGGCGCTCCTGCCCGTCTGCCGGGAGGATGGGGAACTCGCCGCGCCAGGACTTTTCGGGGTCTTCTGCCAATTGCTGCGCAGCTTTTTCCCGAACGGCCTGCGGAACAAAGCCGGCCAGCGGCTTGCCCGCCAGGTCATCAATGCCGCGCTGCAGCAGTGCCTGCGCCTGGGAGTTGGCATCGCTGATCAGGCCGTCGGCGCTGACCAGCATCATGGCCGCCGGCGCCTGGTCATAGATGGCGCGAAAGCGTGACTCGCTGCGGCGCAGCCCGTCTTCCGCCAGGCGTGCGCGGATCAGGGCATGCAGCGTGGCAATCAGCAGCTGCGGCTCCACGGGGTGCACCATGTAGGCGTCGGCCCCGGCGTTGAGGCCCGCCACCTGGTGGTTGCTTTGCACATACTCGGCCGACAGGTGCACCACGGGAATCAGGCTGGTATGCCGCGCACCGCGGATGGTGCGGCATACGTCGAAGCCCGAGATATCGGGCAAGTGCACATCCAGCACCACGGCTGCCACGCCGGTCTCCGACAGGGCAATGGCCTTTTCCCCGGTTTCCGCCTCGACCGTCTGGAATCCCGCCGCCCTGATGACCCGTGCCGTGGAGTAGCGCGTGGCAGGGTTGTCGTCAACGACAAGAATGGTGTGCAGGCTTCGGTCGAATGAGGGAAGAATCATTCCAGTCGTGTTCTTGGGCATGATGTTCCTGTTGTTTTTGATGGGATGAAGACCGGCTTGGCCGTATCAGGCCTTCAGATCCTTGGTATCGACCGGAAGATGCGCGGGAACGATCACGGAAAAGGTAGAGCCTTCGCCCAGGGCGCTTTGCACTTCCACCCAGCCCCCCAGAAGCTGTGCCAGCTGCTTGGACAGGGCCAGGCCCAGGCCCGTGCCCCGCAGGCGCTTCTGGATGGGTGAATCGACCTGGGTAAAGTCATTGAAAATCGCGTCGTGGAATTCCGAGGCGATGCCTATGCCGGTATCCGCCACCGAGAATTTCACCAGCATGTCCCCCACCAGTTCTGCCGACACCTTGATCTCGCCCTGCGGCGTGAATTTCAGTGCATTGGAGATGAAGTTTCTGAGGATCTGCGAGAGCTTGCGGTTGTCGGTGTAGAAGCGCGGCAGATCACCGGGCTCTTCGAACACCAGGCTCAACTCCACGTTGTCCGCCATGGCCTTGAACATGCCGCGCAAGGCGGCAAACAAATCCATCATCTCGAACCAGCCCGGCGAGATTTCCAGGCGGCCCGCCTCGATCTTGGCCAGGTCGAGCAGGTCGTTGACCATCTCGGAAAACTCGGCGGCGGTTTCCTGGATGAAGCCGACCTGCCGGGTCTGCTCGGTGGTGAGCGGTCCATCCACATGGTCCAGCAGCAGGCGCGCGTTGCTGCGGATGGCGCCTATGGGCGTGCGGAACTCATGGCTCATGTAGGAGAGGAAATGGCTCTTGAGTTCGGTGGCCTTGCGCAGCTTCTCGGCCTGCACATCCAGCTCGCCGTAGAGCGCGACCACGCCGCGATTGGTCTCGTCCAGCTCCTCGCGCAAGGACCTGATCTCGGCGCGGCACAGTTCCAGTTCAGCTTTGAGATCGTCTTCGTTCATTGCGCTTCCTCGGCCTTGAGGACGACCACGGTGGCGTCATCCCTGCTGCGGGTGTTGTGCCAGAGAAGGCAGGCGGCCAGCAGGCCGGGGTCCCTGCCCAGCAGGCCCGCATAGTCCTCATGCTTCCAGCGGGCAGACACGCCGTCGGAGTGCAGCACCAGAACGCCATGGTCAAGGCTGGAGCAGTCGGCCACCCTGGGCCGCGAGATCTGTACACCTGCCGTGCCGTGCTGGCTGCTCAGGGAAAGGCTGGCCACGCCATTGAAAAGCCTGCCACTGATGTTTCCCGCACCGCAGCTGTGCACGGTCTGTGCGCCGAAGCGCACCGCCAACAGGGCCGCCCCGCGCGTGCCGCGCAGCGCTGCATGGGCCTGGGCCACGAACTCCTCCAGCGGCATGGCGGCATCGGCACCGCCGTTCCCGTTCCCATTCCAGTTCTGCGACGCAAAGACATCGACCGCCGCACGGGCCGCCTCGCCCGCCAGCGGTCCATGGCCCAGGCCATCGGCCACCAGCACCTCGGCCAGCCCCGCGCCCGACCTGACCGCCCAGGCGTCGCCGCTGATGGTCTCGGGCGCAACGGCCAGGCAAACGGCGCCCATGCGCAGCGACAGTGCCGACGGCGCCCTGCGGCCTTCGCGCAGCCGCGCCAGGCTTACCGTGCCGGTGGCTTCGGAGACGACAAAGAAGTCGTCTGCCACCCTGGAGATGGCCCCCAGGCCCGTGCCCGGCGAGCCCGAGCCGGTGCTCACCCCGTCCTGCATGGCGGTGGCGATGTCCTCGATGCCCGGGCCGCGGTCGACACAGATGATTTCGATGTCGTGCAGGGGCGGCCGCTCGGCTATCCAGATTTCAGCATCCCGGGCATGCCGCACCAGGTTGGTGGCCAGCTCGGTCGCCACCAGCGCAGAACGGCCCATGTCCTCGTCGCCCCAGCCCATGTCGGAGGCCAGTGCAACCACATGGCGCCTGACCTCACCCACACGGCTCGCATCGCCTATTGGAAATGAACGATGGGTCCAGCCCCGGGTTACTTCCACTTGGTGATACTCACTCGTGTGCCCTGACCCAGCTCGGTTTCTATCTTGAAATCATTCACCAGCCGCTTGCTTCCCGGCAGGCCCAGGCCCATTCCCATGCCGGTGGTGAAACCATCGGTCATGGCCATTTTCAGATCCTTGATTCCAGGCCCTGTGTCTTCAAAAATCAATTGCAAGGCCTGTTTTCCATTGACTTCGATGATGGCCCAGTTCATGTGGCCACCTTTTCCATGAATCAGCGTATTGCGGGACAGCTCGCTTGCAGCGGTAATCATCTTTGTCTGATCGACCAGCGAGAACTTCAGCATCTGGCAAAGCGAGCGCACCGTTTGGCGCGTGGCAACAATCTGCTGCTCGTTTTGTAACGGCATTTGGCCGCTGCGATCATGTTCCAAGGGTGGCTCCCGACTGCTGGGCCCGCAAAAGGGCCATTCCCCTCTCGACGGTCATCGCCGTCCTGACCCCGCCAAGGGACAGGCCCAACTCCACCAGGGTGATTGCAACGGCAGGCTGCATGCCCACCACAACGGTGGCGGCAGACAGGATGCGGGCAATGCCCGAGATGGTCACCAGCATGCGCCCGACGAAGGAGTCCACCACCTCCAGCGCCGAGATATCGATCATGACGCCGCTGGCGCCCGTGCTCGCGATGCGCTCGGCCAGGTCGTCCTGGAGCGCCAGCGCCGTCTGGTCCTGCATGTCGATCTGGATGGAAACCAGCAGCACATCGCCCATGCGCAGGATTGGAATGCGGTCCATGGATGGCTCACTCCTGTGTCTGGCGGGTGATGCGCCAGCCGGTCTTGCCCATGGCCAGCTTGAGCGCCTCGGCCAGCGTGGCCTTGGTGGTGATGTCGCGCATGTCGATGCCCAGGTGCACGATGGTCTGGGCAATCTGGGGCCGGATGCCGCTGATGATGCAGTCCGCGCCCATCAGGCGAATGGCCGTCACGGTGCGCAGCAGGTGCTGGGCCACCAGCGTGTCCACCGTGGGCACGCCGGTGATGTCGATGATGGCCAGCTCAGACTCGGTCGACACCAGGCTTTGCAGCAAGGACTCCATCACCACCTGGGTGCGGTTGCTGTCCAGCGTGCCGATCAGCGGAATGGCCAGCACCCCCTCCCACAGCTTGACGACGGGGGTGGACAGCTCCAGCAGCTCTTCCTGCTGGCGGATGATGATCTCCTCGCGTGCCTGCTGGAAGCTGCTGACCGTGTGCTGGGCCATGTTGTCCACCAGCACGGTGGCACTCCAGATTTCCTGGATGGCCGCAGCAGGATCGCCCGACAGCCCGCGCTGGATGTGTGCGAACAGCGGCTTTTTCAGCGACAGGATGAACTGGCTGGTTTCACCGGCACGCTGGCCCTGGGCGGCGCGGGTGCGGGACAGCTCGGCCAGCAGGCGCCGCGCGGGATTCCAGCCCTCGTCCGAAAACCTTTGCGGATCGGCGCCGGAAGCGAAGGCGCCCACAATGGCGTTGATAATCCCGCGCGCATCTTTTTCAGCATTCTTCCCGAGCGTGGAATCACCCACGCTGGCCTGGGCCATCCAATCATGGATCAAGGCATCAATATCATTTTGGAGTGTTTGCTGGATAATTCCGGTCATAGATATTTGCTGGATTTCAAATAAATTATTCGTTGAGGCTGCCAGAGAACTGCATTGGTGAAAATACAGATGGTGTACCAACCATGTTTTTCTACAGATTATTCACTGATGCCCTCGCCACACGAGACACAATTTGTAATATCAAATGGCATCTTCCTGTAAGGGTTTTTCGACAGATGCATGTCCGCCAAGCCGCCAGCTGGTCAGCAAGCCCCCGGCCAGCAAGCTCCCGGTAAGCAGCCACGGGTGACATGGGCACGCCGGTTCCGCCCTTCCTGGAGGGCGCAACCGGCGCGGGAAGCAGCCCGCAAACCGTGTGCTCACAGGTTTTCTCATCCGTCAAACTGCGCAATGCATGCCCTTGGAAAATTCCAAGGGCATTTCACACCTGGGCGCGGCAAGGCCATACACTGCCCAGCCTTTCTGAAATACGCCATGCCTGATATTGACCATGCATACAACGCCTTCCACAAAAACCATCGTCAATCAGATTATTGATCAGGACAGTCTATCGGAGCTATTGAAACAAGAAGCCTCTCATGGCCTGGTTTTCGAGCAATGCGAATTCGATGGATTGAATCTCCATCAACTCGATTTGCAGGGCGCGCAATTTGTGGAGTGCAGTTTTGCCGACACCTGCTTTGAAAGCTGCCAACTGGCCGGCACCCGCTGGCTGCATTGCAAGGCGGGCCGCGCCGATTTTCGGCTGGCCAACCTGACGGACGCCCTGTTTTGCCAGAGCGACCTGAACAACACCAACTGGGAATTGGCCAAGCTGGCCTCAGCGCGCTTTCTTGAAGTCAAGCTGACCGGCGCCAGGTTTGGCGGTGCGCAAACCCTGGGCATTGATTTTCATGAGTCCCTGCTGATTGGTGCCGATCTGCGCGGCGTGTCCTTCCGCAAGAAAACGCTGGAGGGCCTGAACTTCAGCGATGCCGATCTGGCCGGCTGCGACTTCCGCGATGCCGTTTTCCACAAGGCAAGCCTGCGCGATGCCCACCTCAAGAATGCCCGGTTCGATGGCGCGGACCTGCGCTCGGCGGACTTGCGCGGCTTGACGATTGCCTCGCTCAGCCAGCATTTCAAGGGCAGCCTGATCTCGCATGAGCAGGCTGCCGAGCTGGTGGGCGGGCTGGGCGTGCGCGTGATGTGAAGTCGAGGCGGGTGCGCCGCCACCGCCATCCGCACTCAGTAAACGATGTCGTGCTCGTACAGCAGCCTGGAGATGTCCTTGGGCACAAAGCCTGTCAGCAGCGAGTTCTCGTCCAGCAGATTGATGAACTCCCCCGCCGTGCAGGACTTGGAGTGGTCAATGATGAAGTCCAGGAACTCCTCGCTGACGCGGTCACCGTCCTGCTCGAAGGACCAGCTGTGCTCCTGGCCGCCCGATTGGAAGCGCAGCGTGACGGTGTCGCCCTCCATGCCGGATTCGATGCCCTCATAGCCGATGGCGCCACCGCAAGCCTTGGCGAAGCGCTTGAGCAGGGCCACGTAGTCTTCGTCGGCATCGTTGTCTTCGCCAATGCCGCCATCGAACAATTTGACCTGGGCGGCCTTGGTGTGCTGGCGCAGTGCCGCCATCAAGGCGTACTCGTCCTCGATGGAGGCGATGTCGAAATCCGCAGGCACGATGCCGTGCGTCTTCATGGCGGAGGCAATCACGGCGACAGGGTTCTGGCTCTGGGTCATGGTGGTGTCTGGAAGGGTTGCGGGATCGGAGACGGTGCCGATGATAGGCACAGCCTGTGCCTGCGCACTGGACATCTTGTCCGGTGGCATCCGGCTTGCGCCTTCAGTCTGTGGAAGCGGGCCTGCGCCTGTCCTTGCGCAGCATGTCCAGATAGAGCGCTTCCACCTTCTCGCGCGCCCAGGGCGTCTTGCGCAGGAACTTGAGGCTGGAGCTGACGCTGGGGTCCAGCGTGAAGCAGCGCACCGGAACCTGCCGTGCCAGGGCGGGCCAGCCATAGCGGGCCTCCAGGGCACGGACGATGGCTTCGAGCGTGACGCCGTGCAGCGGATTGCGGGGCTGGGCGGCGGGGGACGGAGTTTCTTGCATGGGGTGATTCTCCCTTGTGATGGACCGCAAGCCTGGCAGTGCGGTGCACGCGCCGGTGCCGAGGTTGGCAGCGGCAGGACAGGTTCGGCAGAAACGGGGCCGCGCCGGCACTGTGCGAGCGCGGAAAAATTTGTAAACACATGAAACCAAAGAAGAAGTTTATGTAGCATTCACGGCGTCCCTGCCTCTTCTTCGAACCCGCTTCCATGCCTGCCCTGTCCCTTCGCCAGAAACTGCTGGCTCCGCTGGTTTTCTGCCTGCTGGCGCTGCTTGCGCTGACCCTGTTCAACGCCTACCAGGCACGCAGCAAGGCCTATGAGGCCCGGCAGCAGGCGCTGCGGGACTTTGTCGATTCGGCAGACAGCCTGATTGCCGCCATTGCGGCAGAGGCCAAGGCCGGCAAGCTGCCTGAAGAAGACGCCAAGGCCACGGCCATTGCCCGCGTGGGGCAGCTGCGCTATGCCGGTGGTGCGGGCTACATCACCAGCATCACGACGGATTCCGTGGTGCTGAACAACCCCGCAAGCCCGGGCATCAACGGCAAGAACATGGCCGGCTTCCAGGACGCGAAGGGCAGCTACCTCTACCGCAACATTGCCGCCGTGGGCGCTTCTGCCCAGGGCAACGGCTACCTCACCTACTGGTGGCCCCGTCCCGGCGCGAAGGAGCCCAGCGAGAAGCTGGCCTATGCCAAGCGATCCACCTCCTGGAACTGGGACCTGATCGCGGGTGACTATGTGGATGACATCCAGCAGGCCTTCATCGCCACCATCATCAAGTCGGTGGCGGCGCTGGCGGTGCTGGGCGCACTGCTGTCGTTGATCGCCTGGATGGTCACGCGCAGCGTGCTCCAGGCCATCGGCGGAGAGCCGGCCGTAGCAGCAGCGATCGCCAACCGCATCGCCGCCGGGGATCTGTCGCAAACCGGGCTGGAGGGGACATCGCACGCACCGGAAGGCAGCGTGATCGCGGCGGTGCAGCGCATGAGCGAGCAGCTGCGCCAACTGGTGACGCGCATCCATGACACGGCGGGCATCATCCACCGCTCGGCCGGCGAGATCGCCACGGGCAGCCTGGACCTGTCGCAGCGCACGGAGCAGCAGGCCAGCTCGCTGGAGGAAACGGCGGCGTCCATGGAGCAGTTGACCGCCACCGTGCACCAGAACGCGGAAAACGCGCAGCAGGCAAGCCAGATCGCCTCGGGCGCCTGCGCGGTGGCCGAGCGCGGCGGCACCGTGGTGGACCAGGTGGTGAGCACAATGGGCGAGATCAATACCTCGTCGCGCCGCGTGGTGGACATCATCGGCGTGATCGACGGCATCGCCTTCCAGACCAACATCCTCGCGCTGAACGCGGCCGTGGAGGCTGCGCGCGCTGGCGACCAGGGGCGCGGCTTCGCGGTCGTGGCGGGTGAGGTGCGCACCCTGGCGCAGCGCAGCGCCTCGGCCGCGCGCGAGATCAAGACGCTGATCCAGGCCTCGGTGGAGCGTGTGGATGCCGGCGCCACCCTGGTGGACCAGGCCGGGCAGACCATGCGCGAAGTGGTCACCACGGTGCGCAACATCACAGGCATCGTGACCGAGATCGCCTCGGCCAGCCGCGAGCAAAGCACCGGCATCGAGCAGGTGGGCCATGCCGTGACCGACATGGACCGCGTGACCCAGCAGAACGCCGCACTGGTGGAGCAGTCCTCGGCCGCCACGCAGGTGCTGCAGCAGGAGTCGGAGAAGCTCTCCCGCCTGACGGCATCGTTCAAACTCTAGGCTTCGCTTCCCTTCTCTTTTCAGACATGATCACCTGCTACCTGCGCTACATCATCGACCCGTTCAAGGCCAAGGAATTCGAGGAGTACGGCAAGACCTGGATTCCGCTGGTCGAGAAATTCGGCGGCAAGCACCACGGCTACTTCCTGCCGTCCGAAGGCGCCAACAATGTGGCGCTGGCCATGTTCAGCTTCCCCAGCATGGCGCTGTACGAGGAGTACCGCATCAAGTCCATGCAGGACCCCGAGTGCCAGGCCGCCTTCCGCTACGCGGAGGACACGCGCTGCATCCTGAGCTACGAGCGCAGCTTCATGCGCCCGGTGTTCGGCTGAACCTCCCCCCGCGCCACGTCCATGTGCGTGGCGCGCGTTTGCAAATACGGAATCGGTATTTTCACAACTGAAGCACGCTAACTAGCATCCATCCCATTGCAATCTTTTGAGGATGGAGCGCGTGAACAAGCGTCGTTTCCTGCTGGCCGGCCCTTCCCTGCTGGCCGCTGCCGCCCTGGCTTCCACCACCGCCGCGCGGGCTGCGGCCGACCCCAGGACCCGATTGGTCGTCGCCGACCAGAGCGAGCTGCTGCGCCACCTGCTGGATGCCAGCGGCGAGCGCAAGCGCCTGGGCTTTCAGCTGGAGCTGCCCAACTTCGCGGGCGGCCCGGCCATCTTCGAGGCCATACGCGCAGGCGCGCTGGACATTGCCTATGTGGGCGACACGCCGCCCATCCAGGCGCGCGCCGCCGGCGTGCAGCTGCCCATCATCGCCACCTTCACGCGCGAGCGCGCCCAGTACCGGCTGGTGCAGCGCGCCGATGCAGGCATAGAGCGCCTGGCCGACCTGCGCGGCAAGCGCCTGAGCTATGTGGAAGGCTCGGGCCGCCAGGTCTTCCTGATCGAGGCATTGACACGCGCGGGCCTGACGCTGGCCGACGTGAAGCTGGTCAACCTGCGCGTGGCCGAACTCAACGACGCGCTGCGCGCCAAGGCCGTGGACGTGGCCGTGCTCATGGAGCCCCATGTCACGCGCCTGGGCAAGCAGATCGGCGCGCGGCCCGTGCCCGATCCGCAGGAGCGCACGCTGCTGCCCGCCACCTCGTACATCTACGCACGGCCCGACGTGCTGGCCGACCCGGCCAAGTCCCAGGCCATCGTCGATTTCCTGGGCGCCTTCGTGCGCGCAGGCAAGTGGAGCAATGGCCACGAGCAGGAATGGGGCCGCCACTACTACACGCAGTTCCAGCGCATCGATGCGGAGAGCACGGCGGCCATCCTGGCATCGCAGTCCGACCTGCTGTTCCAGACGGCCGCCGAGGCGCAACCCCACCACCAGAAGCTGATCGACATCCTGCACGCCGCCGGCAGCCTGCCCCAGCGGCTGGATGCGGCCGGCTCCTTCGTGTCCACCTACGACCGCGTGATCGTGGCCAACCGATGAACCGGCCAGAAAACACACGATGACGCAAGCGCAACTGGACATCAACACGGCCGGTCTGGCACCGGCCACCGCAGCAACCGCTCAATACGCGCCCGCCACCCGGGCCGCCGTGCAACTGGTGCCCGCGCGCCTGTCGCAGGGCGCGCTGCTGGTGGGCCCCGGCCTGCTGCTGGTGCTGTGGGAGGCGGCCTCGCGCCTGGGCTGGCTGTCGCCCGAGACGCTGACCGCGCCCTCGCAGGCCCTGGTCGCCGGCTACGGCATGGTGGCCGACGGCAGCCTGCTGCCCCACCTGCTGGCATCGGCAGGCCGTGCCTACAGCGGGTTGCTGCTGGGCGTGGTGGCTGGCGTGCTGCTGGCCCTGGCTCGGGCCTGACGCGCACGGGCGAGGCCCTGCTCGACGGCCTGGTGCAGATCAAGCGCGCCGTGCCCACGCTGGCGCTGATTCCCCTGGCCATCATCTGGCTGGGCATTGGCGAGTCCATGAAGATCTTTCTGATCTTCACGGCCGTGCTGGTGCCCGTCTACATCAACACCCACGCGGCCCTGCGCGGCATCGACATCGGCCATGTGGAGCTGGCCCAGACCCTGGGCCTGTCGCGCGCCGAATTCATCCGCAAGGTGGCGCTGCCGGGCGCACTGCCGGGCTTCTTCGTGGGCCTGCGCATTGCCGTGTCACTGTGCTGGACGGCGCTGGTGGTGCTGGAGCTGATCAACACGCAGACCGGCATCGGCTACCTCATGAACCGCGCCCGCGACTGGGGGCAGACCGATGTGATCGTGGTGGGCATCCTCATCTACGCCCTGCTGGGCCTGCTGTCCGACGCCGTGGTGCGCCGCATCGAGGCGCATGTGCTGTCCTACCGGAGGTCGCTGGGATCATGAGCCATCACCCCACCCCGGGCGCCGTGCGGCTGCAGCGCTTCACGCGCAGCTTTGGCGGCAAGAACGTGCTGGACGCCATCGACCTGGACATTGCCCCGGGCCAGTTCGTGGCCCTGCTGGGCGAGTCCGGCTCGGGCAAGACCACCTTGCTGCGCGCGCTCGCCGGGCTGGACGGCCATGCGCAGTCCAGCGGCGCGGCCAGTGCGCAGGGCAATGTGTCCGTGCTGTTCCAGGACGCGCGCCTGCTGCCCTGGCTGTCGGTGCTGGACAACCTCACGCTGGGGCTGGACGCCCGCGCCGTGCTGCCTGCAGCCGAGCAGATCCTGCACGACGTGGGCCTGCAGGACAAGGCTGGCGCCTGGCCCGCCACGCTGTCGGGCGGCCAGAAGCAGCGCGCATCGCTGGCCCGCAGCCTGCTGCGCGACCCGCACGTGCTGCTGGCCGACGAGCCCTTCGGCGCGCTGGACGCGCTCACGCGCATGCGCATGCACGGACTGCTGCTGCGCCTGGTCGAGCGCATACGGCCCACGGTCATCCTCGTCACGCACGACGTGGACGAATCCCTGCTGCTGGCCGACCGCATCCTGGTGCTCAGGGACGGCCGCATCGCCGAGGACCATGCCGTGGGCCTGCCCCATCCCCGCCGCCCCGACCATCCTGCCTTCATGCAGCTGCGCGCCACCTTGCTGCGCAGCCTGGGCGTCGAGACAGAGATCGCCTGACGCCGGCCCCGCCCGCGAAACAACCCACACAACAAAGGACTGCTCCCATGTCTCGGCAACTGCACCTGAACCTGTTCCTCATGACGCGCGGCCACCACGAAGGCGCCTGGCGCCATCCCGGCGCCAACCGCAAGGCGCTCACCGACCTGGAGCTGTACGTCGATGCCGCACGCATCGCCGAGGCCGCCAAATTCGACGCCGTCTTCCTGGCCGACAGCCTGGTCGGGCCCGAGAACGGCCAGCAGATCACCTCGGGCCTGCTGGACCCGCTGGTGCTGCTGACGGCACTGGCGCTGCGCACCGAGCGCATCGGCCTGATCGGCACCGCCTCCACCACCTACAGCCATGCCTATACGCTGGCGCGCCAGTTCGCCTCGCTGGACCATCTGTCCAAGGGGCGGGCGGGCTGGAACATCGTCACCTCCTGGGCGCCCAATGCGGGCCTGAACTACGGCCTGGCCGACAGCGTGGACCACGGCGACCGCTACCGCATCGCCGAGGAATTCGTGTCCGCCGTCGATGCGCTGTGGCGCAGCTTTCCAGCCAGCGCCCTGCTGGACGACACGGCGGCCGGCCAGTTCCTCGACGCATCGCAGATCCGGCCCATCCACTTCGAGGGCAAATACATCCGCACGCGCGGCCCGCTCAACGTGCCCGGCAGCCCGCAGGGCCGGCCCGTCTTCGTGCAGGCCGGCCAGTCCGAGTCCGGCCGCGCCTTTGCCGCGCAATGGGCCGAGGCCATCTTCACGGCCCACGGCTCGCGGGAATCGGCCCAGGCCTTCTATGCCGACATCAAGGGACAGGCGCAGCGGCTGGGCCGCCGCCCGCAGGACATCGTGATCCTGCCCGGCATCAGCGCCGCCATCGGCTCCACCGAATACGAGGCGCGCCAGGTCTGGGAAGAGCTCGACAGCCTGACCAGCATCGAGGTCGGCCTGGCCCGCCTGTCCGCACGCTTTGGCGGCCACGACTTCTCGGCCGTGCCGCTGGACCGCCTGCTCACGCGCGACGACTTCCCCGATCCCGACAAGGTCGAAGCCTCGCGCAGCCGCGCCGTGGGCTACGTGGAAACCAGCCTGCGCGACGGCCTCACCCTGCGCGGCCTGCTCAAGCGCCTGGCCGGCGCCCGCGGCCACCTGGCCGTGGCCGGCACGCCCGAACAGGTGGCCGACATCATCGAAGACTGGTTCAGGCACGGCGCAGCCGACGGCTTCAACGTCATGCCGCCCATACTCAACCAGCAGTTCGAGCTGTTCACCAGCGAAGTCGTCCCCCTGCTGCGCAAGCGCGGCCTGTTCCGCGAGGAATACGAAAGCCGCACGCTGCGCGGGCATTTCGGGCTGGGGGGGCTGGCGGGGACGGGGGCGGGTGGTGCCCCAGCCGCCCGCCCAAGGGAGCAAGCGCTGGCGGCTTGACCGATGCGGCGCTGCGGCTGCACAGACGGGCCTACAGCAGAATGTCCGCCGTGGGGTACTTCCAGAAGTCGCGCAGCAGGTAGCTGATCGGCAGGTTCAGATTCGTGGAGTTGGGTGGAATCGGCTGCAGGAACCACTTCTCGTAGATGGGGTGGATTTCGCGGCTGGTGATGATCCGCTTCATCTCTTCATCGACCAGTTTCTTGAACGCGGTATCGGCCTTCGGCAGCATGATCGCCAGGGGTTCGGTGGACAGGAACTTGCCCACCACCTTCAGGGCACGTGGATCGGGCCGTGCAGCGGCCAGCCCGTTGAGAAGCACGTCATCCATCACGAACGCGTCGGCTTCGCCCTTCTCCACCATCTCCAGGGCCCTCGCGTGATCGGGGGCCTCCACAATGGTGATGCCCATGAGGCGCTGCCTGTTGGCCTGAGTCACCAGGGCCATCGGGCTGGTGCCCTTGGTGGAAACCAGCTTTTTGCCCTTGAGATCCTCCATCGCGTTGATGGTGCTGTCGGCCTTCACGAGCATCCGGGCGCCGGTGATGAAATGGGGGACCGTGAACGCCACGGTCTGGCGCCGCTGCGCGTTGTTCGTGGTCGAGCCGCACTCCATGTCGGCCTTGCCCTGCTCGATCACGGCCATGCGATTGGCGGGCGTGACCATCAGGAACTCCACCTTCATGTCCTTCCTGCCTGTCTGCTTGCGCACCGCCTCGGCCAGGCGAAGGCACAGATCCAGCGCATAACCGACGGGCTTGCCGCTGCGCGTGTCGATGTAGGAAAAGGGGACCGACGATTCCCGGTGCGCAATCACCAGCGCGCCACCGGCCTGGACCTTGTCCAGCACACCGGCTGCAGATACACAACTCAAGGCCGACAGGCCCAACGCACCCAACGCAATTCCCCACTGGCGAAAGATCATCGAAGTCCTTGGATCGCAAGCGCCGGGCGGCGCCCAGCAGTGTCGTGACAGGTTATACACGTATTGTTACCAGATGCGCAAACCTGGGCTGCTGGCGGTTTTGCCGGCACCTTGGCCACTGGCTTTTCCCACTCCCCGTTATGGCAGGATCACCAGCACCAGAATTACCGAGGGAACTCCCATGCTGATCAACTGCGTCGCCTACGAAAACGGGGCCAAGCTGGCGGACATTCCCGTCGCCGACATCAGCAACTACATAGAGCGGCCCGGCTGCTTCGTCTGGGTGGCGCTGGCGGACGCCACGCCGGCCGAGCTGGAGGAGATGCGCCAGGAATTCGGCCTGCATGCCCTGGCCGTGGAGGATGCGCTGCACGGCCACCAGCGGCCCAAGCTGGAGGAGTACGGCAGCTCGCTGTTTGCCGTGATGCACCTGCTGGAGCCCGAGCCCGAGCGGCCCGGCCACTTCAACCACGGCGAGGTCGATGTCTTCGTGGGCTCCAACTATGTGCTGTCAGTGCGCAACCGCAGCAAGCGCGGCTTCCTGGGCGTGCGCGAGCGCTGCGAGAGCGAGCCCGAGCTGCTGCGCCACGGCTCGGGCTTTGTGCTGTATGCGCTGATGGATGCGGTGGTGGACCGCTACTTTCCCATCATCGACGCGCTGGAGGTGGAGCTGGAGCAGATCGAGCAGCAGATCTTCACCAAGGGCGCGGCGCGCGACAACATCAAGCAGCTGTATGAACTCAAGGGCCGCGCCATGGACCTCAAGCACGCCGTGGCCCCCCTGCTGGAAGCCGTGGGCAAGCTCAACGGCGGGCGCGTCCCCCAGATCTGCGTGGGCTCCAGGGACTACTTCCGAGATGTGATGGATCACCTGGGCCGCATCAACGCCCAGATCGACACCATGCGCGACACCGTGGGCACGGCCATCCAGGTGAACCTGTCCATGGTGTCCATCGAGGAAAACGAAGTCACCAAGCGGCTGGCAGCCTGGGCCAGTATCTTCGCCATCTGCACGGCCTTCTTCGGCGTGTGGGGAATGAACTTCGAGAACATGCCCGAACTGAAGTGGCAATACGGCTATCCGGCCGCACTGCTGTTCGTGCTGGGTGTTTGCGGCCTGCTTTACTACAAGTTCCGCAAGGCGGGGTGGCTGTAGGCAGCGGGAAGGCGGGGTGGCTGTAGGCAGCGGGAAGGCGAGCGGTGCCAGGGTATTCACCCAGCCGCACCGTCACAGCCGCGTCACACATCCACGCCACCATCCCAGGCGCCAACTCCTGGACGCCCGGATTCCCCACCATGTACGACGAACTTCTGCCCGACCACCATGATTCGCTGATGCAGCGCATCGAACGCGATCTGCTCGACAGCTACGACGAAGAACTGGAGATGGAGATAGACGACGCCCGCCTGGGCAGCGTTGGCGACGATGTGGACGGTGCCGACTCCGTGAGCCGCCAGACCTACTTTCGCGAACTGCTGCGCCTGCAGGGCGAGCTGGTCAAGCTGCAGGACTGGGTGCAGCACCACAGGAAAAAGGTGGTCATCCTCTTCGAGGGCCGCGATGCGGCCGGCAAGGGCGGCGTGATCAAGCGCATCACCCAGCGCCTGAACCCGCGCGTGTGCCGCGTGGCCGCCCTGCCCGCGCCCAACGACCGCGAGCGCACGCAGTGGTATTTCCAGCGCTATGTCTCCCACCTGCCTGCGGGCGGCGAGATCGTTCTCTTTGACCGCAGCTGGTACAACCGCGCGGGCGTGGAGCGCGTGATGGGCTTTTGCTCCGACGAGGAGTACGAGGAGTTCTTCCGCTCCGTGCCCGAGTTCGAGAAGATGCTGGTGCGCTCGGGCATCACGCTGGTGAAGTACTGGTTCTCCATCACCGACGACGAGCAGCACCTGCGCTTTCTGGGCCGCGTGCACGACCCGCTCAAGCAGTGGAAGCTCAGTCCCATGGACTTCGAGAGCCGCCGCCGCTGGGAGGACTACACCAAGGCCAAGGAAGCCATGCTGGAGCGCACCCACATCGCCGAGGCGCCCTGGTGGCTGGTGCAGGCCGTGGACAAGAAGAAGGCCCGGCTCAACTGCATCTCCCACCTGCTGACCCAGCTGCCCTACGAGGAGATAGAGCACCCGGCCATCGTGCTGCCCGAGCGCACGCGCAATCCCGAATACACACGCAACCCCGTTCCCCAGCACATGTACGTGCCGGATCTGTACTGAGCGGCGGCCGGCAGCGGGCTGCCGGCGTTCCCGCGACCCGTCTTCTCAAGACCCGTTTCCTCACGCCTTCTGCGCCTCGCCATCCTCCACGGATGCCTCGGAGGACGCGGAGGCCTCGGACGCCTCAGGCGTCTCTGGCGCTGGCTCTGCCCCGGCGACTGCGGCCGCCTGCGGCACCTCAACAACCTCGGCCGCACGCTTGCGCCGGTCCTGCTCCAGCAGCGCGGTCAGCGCCGCGTGGATGCGCTCCAGTGTGCCGCCCGGGTTGACCCACCAGTCCGTGGACCAGATGCGCAGAATCTGCCAGCCCAGGCCGCGCAGCACCTGCTCGCGCAGCTTGTCGCGGTCGCGCGCCGTGGCCGAGCGGTGGTAGGTGGCGCCGTCGCACTCCACGCCCGCCAGGTAGCTGCCCGCATGGTCCGGATGCACCACGCCCAGGTCCACGCGGAACGAGGATGCGCCGATCTGCGTGTGCACGCGCCAGCCCTTGCGCTCCAGCGCCTGGGCCACGCTGGCCTCGAAGGGGCTGTCGAAATCGCCCTGGCTGCCATGGTGCGACTCGGCCAGCGCGCGCGGGCCGCGCTCGGCAAATTCCAGGAAGTGCTTGAGGTCGCGCACGCCCGCCGCCTGGGTGCGCGACAGGTCCATCTGCTCGCCGCGCAGGCTGGAGAAGATGCGCAGCTCCTGCCGCGCGCGCGTCACCGCCACGTTCAGCCGCCGCTCGCCGCCATCGCGGTTGAGCGGGCCGAAGTTCATGGACACGGCGCCCGAGATATCGGGCCCGTAGGTGATGGAAAAGTACATGATGTCCCGCTCGTCGCCCTGCACGCTTTCGAGGTTCTTGACGAAGACGGGTTCCAGCAGCGCATCGGAGAAAAACGGCTCCAGCCCCGGGTCCTTGCGCCGCTCCTCGTCCAGCAAATCCTCGATCAGGCTTTGCTGCTCGGAGTTGAAGGTGACCACGCCGATGGTGGCACCCGACTGCGCAAACCCCGGCGACTGCAGCCGCGCCACCAGGTCGGCCACCAGGGCCTTGGCCTCGGGCTGGTTGATGCGGGCGCCGCCCTTCTCATAGCGGCCCTGCACGGCGTGGAAGCTGACGGCGCGGTCGTCCGTGACGGGCGAGGGAAAGGTCACCAGCCCGCCGCCGTAGTAGCGGTGGTTGCTGAAGGCGATCAGGCTTTCATGGCGCGAGCGGTAGTGCCAGGACAGGTTGCGCGTGGGCAGGCTGGCGCCCAGGCATTCGTCCAGGATGCTTTCCATGTCGCCTTCCACGCCCTGCGTGTCCTCGTCGAAGGTGTCGGAGGTGTCGGCACGGCCGAAGAAGCTGGTGGGCGGCAGCTGTTTGGGATCGCCCACCATGACCACCTGCCTGGCACGCGCCATGGCGCCGATGGCGTCCCAGACGGGGATCTGCGAGGCCTCGTCGAAGATGACGATGTCGAAGTTGCTGGTCTCGGCGCTCAGGTACTGGGCAATGGACAGCGGGCTCATCAGCAGGCAGGGCGTCAGGCGCAGCACGGCCGAGGGGATCTGCTCCAGCAGCTGGCGCAGCGGCAGGTGCTGGCGCTTCTTGGTGATCTCGCGCCGCAGGATGCCCCACTCGCTGTTGCGCTGGATGCTGTCGGCCGACGGCAGGCCCGCGCACAGCCGCGCACGTATCCACTGGCGCGTGACCGAGGTGAATTCATCGTCCAGCGCGCGGAAGTCGGCAATGCGCCGCTCATGCTCGGCAGAGACGAAGCGCTTGAGCACCTCGTCCTCGTCCACGGCCAGCGCCAGCCACCAGCGCGCGTAGTTGACCTCGAAGGCCTGGGGCGCCTGGGCCGGCTTCAGGCTGCCGGACTCGATGGCATCGGCCAGCGCACCCAGCCCGCCCGCGCGGGCCGCGGCCTGGGCGTTGCGCCAGGCACACCAGGCATGCAGGCCGCCCTGCCCGGCCAGCACGCCGCCCGCCGTGGCCGCCAGCTGCTCGGCCGTGCGCTGGGCCAGGGCACGCTGCTGCGGCTCGCCATGGGCTGCCGCCGCGCTGAAGGGGTCTATGGCCGCGTGCAGGCCGGCCAGGCTGTCCAGCAACTGCTGGCAGGCCATGCCGATCGCGGCGCCCTCGCCCAGCTCGGCGCTGCGCAAGGCCAGCACCTGGTGCAGGGCCTGGCGTGCCTGGGCCAGTTCGGCCTCCTGCCAGCCCAGCCCGGTCAGCCCTGCCTGCAGAGATCCCTGCAGGCGCAGCGCATGCTCCACGGCTTGCGGGCGCGTGTCCAGGCCGTCCCAGACGCCGGGGCAGCGCAAGCGCAGATCGTCCAGCGCCAGCAGCTGTTCCTCGATGGCGCTGCGGGCCGCCAGCTGCGCATGGGCCTGCTGCAGTGCCGCGCCACAGCGGCCCTGGGCCACGGCGGCGTGCGAGGCCATCAGGCCGCCGCGCCGCGTCAGTTGCAGGCGCTCGCGCTCGAAGGCCAGCGCGTCCTGCAAGGCCTGGGCATCGGTTTCCAGGCCGCGCCACAGGCCGTGGCTGGCATCGGCCAGCGGCAGGTAGCCATCGAGCTGGCGGTCGATCTGGTACAGGGCCTGCAGGCGCTGCACTTCGGCAGCCCAGCGCTCGCCGCCATGGCCTTCGGCCACGGCCTCCAGGCCGTCGAGCGAGAAGGATTTCTGCGCACGCGCGGCCAGCAGGGCCGCATTGGCCTTCAGGGCGCTGCGCGCATGGTCGGTGCGCGTCCGGTGTCCGGCCCACAGGCCGTCGGCTGCGGCGCCCGGCTGGATCTGGTCCAGTTCCTCGCGCAGGCCCCGGATGCGCACCAGGGCGGCCAGGTCATCGGCCACGCGCGGCTCGCCCGCGCCTTCGATGGTGGCCTCCAGCGCCGCGCGCACCTTGCGCCGGCCCAGCCAGGACAGCGGCCACAAGGACTTGCCGGCCCTGGCCCATTCGCGCTGCAGTTGCGCCACGTTGAGCTGGCCCACGCCCGCGCCGTACTTGACGGACAGGCCCTGGAGCAGCGCCGCGATCTCGTCGATGCACTGCAGGCCGCGCTCCAGCTCGTCGCCCAGGGCCACGGGCCAGGGGGTGCCCAGCCCGGCCTGCAGGCGCCGGCGCTGCGCCAGCAGGTCCAGCGCCTGGGCCAGGCGCGCCTGCAGCTCGGCCGGCCAGGGCGCCGGAATCTGTGCGGACAGATCACCGTGCTGCGCCAGCAGCTGCAGGCCCGATTGCAGGGATTCGCCAATGCGCGCGCCGTCAGGCAGCACGCAGAAAGCCAGGTTGCGGCCTGCGGCCGCAGGCAGCGCCCGTGCGATCACGCCCAGCGCCGAGCGCGCCTGGCGCCCCAGCGCCGGCCACTCGATGCGCAGCAGCCGGCCCAGCTGCTGCGCCGCCTCGGCAAAGCCCTGGCCTGCATCGTGCAGCGCCTGGGCGGCATCCACCATCTGCTGCTGCCAGCGCACGGACCAGTCGCTGGCCTGAACCGTGGCCAGCGGCCCGTCCTTCAGATGCTGCGTGCCCACGGCCTGGGCATTGGCCTGCAGGCGGCCCGCAGTCTCGCGCAAAAGGGCCAGGCCCGCTTCGTCATGGGCCTGGGGCGTGGGCCAGTGAAATCCCAGGCGCGGCAGCGCCTCGCCACCGGCCACGGCGCCAATGGCGCGGTAGATGGTCCAGCCGTTGGCGTGGCGCCGGTGCAGGTGCTGCACATAGGCCGACAGCTGCTCGCGCAGGCGGCCGAGCTGGCTGGCCTTGGCGGCCCAGGCCTCGGCATCCACCTGGCCATGCGAGTCCCAGGATTTCTGCAGCTGGCCCAGCACGTCGAGCTTGCGGCTCTTGTTGGAGTGCAGCTCCAGGCAGAACTCGCCCAGGCCCACTTCGCGCAGGCGGCGGTAGACCACGTCCAGCGCGGCGATTTTCTCGGCCACGAAGAGCACGCGCTTGTCCTCGGCCAGGCATTGCGCGATCAGGTTGGCAATGGTCTGGCTCTTGCCCGTGCCCGGCGGGCCGATGAGCACGAAGTCTTTGCCGCGCGCAGCGGCCATCACGGCCGACAGCTGCGATGAATCGGCCGGCAGCGGGCTGAAGACCTGCTGCGGCGCGAACTCCTGGTCCAGCCGCCGCGTGTCGGGAAAGGCGATCTCCGAGCGATAGGGCTCGCGCGGCGTGTCGATCAGGTGGGCGACCACGGGCGAGCTGCGCAGCTGGTCGGCGCGCTCGGCCAGGTCCTTCCACATCAGGTACTTGGCGAAGGAGAACATGGACAGCACCACGTCCTCGCTGACCTCCCAGCCGCGCACGTCCTTGATCGCCTCGCGCACGCGGGCCCAGATGCCGGCGATGTCCAGCCCGGCCTCGTCGCGCGGCAGGTCACCTGCGGGCACGCCCAGCTCCAGCTGGAAGTCCTGGCGCAGCATCTCGACCAGCGTGGGATTGAAGCGCGGCTCGTCCTCATGCGCCTGCAGCGTGAAGCCCGAACGCGCGCTCTTGCGCTCCAGCGTGACGGGCAGCAGGATCAGCGGCGCGCGCACGCGCACATCGGGCTTGTCGGGCCGGCTCCAGACCAGAAAGCCCAGGGCCACGAACAAGGTGTTGGCGCCGCCTTCCTGCAGTGCATTGCGCGCGCCGCGAAACAGCTCCACAAAGCGGCTGTCCAGCTCCAGCGGCTCCAGGTCGATGAAGACCTCGCGCCGCTGCAGCGCCTCTTCGGCGTGCGCGCCGCGCAGGTCTTCCAGGCTGCGCGCCTCGTGCAATGGCTGGCTGCGCGGATCCTTGCCCTGCATGAGATCGGGGCTGGGCAGCAGCTTGAGCACCTGGCCCCGGGCCAGCGTGTCCTCCAGCGCGGGCGCGGCCACCTGCAGCAGCAGCGATTTCTTGCCGGGCTTGAAGTTGAGCAGGGCATTGCGCAGCGACAGGTCCAGCAGCCGGCGCTGCCAGCGCGCCAGCCTGTCCTTGGGATCGAGCTGGGAGGTGGGCACTTCGCGTGCCTGCGCCTGCGCCAGGAGTTCGGGCGGCGGCTCCACGGTGAGCCGTGGCTCGGCCTGGCCTTCGCCGGCCTCGGGCGCGGTGTCCTGCGGCTGGGCCAGCGCCAGCGGGCGGATGCGCTGCATGCGCGCGCGCCGCACGTCCACCAGCAGCTCGAACTGGTCCTCATGCTCTTCGGCCAGCTGGCGCGCGCCCTGGGCAATGGCCTGGCTGAAGGCCACGGCCTGGCCTTGCGCGGCCAGCGTGGTCTCGAAGACCACCAGCTCCTGCAGCTTGAGCCGCTTGCGCACGGCCGTGATGTCATCGACCACGGCGGTCGAGAATTCCTGCCTGCCCAGCCACAGGCCCACGAAGGCATGGCCGCGCGTGAAGACCAGCAGCGGGTTCAGGTGCGCCTGCTCCAGGCAGGAGGCGAACAGCAGCGTCAGGTCCAGGCAGGTGGCCAGGCCCGCATCCAGCACCTGGGTCGCGCCGCGTATCTTCTGGCCCGCATGCTCGAAGCTGGCCGGCGGCAGCGCGTAGTTGAGTTTCTTCTGGAGCACGGAAGTCCAGATGGCCGAGGCCAGTTCCCAGGCCCGCTGCGGCCCCTGTTCATAGCCGTTGATGGCGCCGGACTTGCCCGCCGACTCCAGCGCCTGCGCCGCGCCTTTAAGGATGCGGTCCACGGCCGGGTCGTTGGGTTGCACGAAGGCCGTCACCATCTCGGGCAAATGCCCCAGGCCGCCCCACTGGTTGCGTGCCAGCAGTTCCAGCGGGTGTTCGTGCCGGGCCAGCACCGTCTCTGCCGGCTGGCCGCTGCGCAGCTCCAGCCGCAGCACGGCAGGCTCGGCCTCGGTCAGGCGCGAGAGCAAGGCGCCGTCCAGCGCCACATCCAGGTCGGTCAGCGCATAGGTGCTGTGCGCGGCCACCGACTCCAGGCGCCAGGTGCGCGGCTTGATGAAGGCAGGCTCCGAGGCCAGGTGCAGGCTCAGCGCCTGCAGCGGCAGCTCGCCCTCGTTGACGATGGCCAGCTCCAGCAGCGCGGGCACGGCGTTCTGGAAGTCGGCGAGATTGAGCTTGGCGACGGTGCCGATGCGCAGCTGCGGGGCCGTCTGCGGCGCCTGGGCGGCGGCGGGGGCGGCATCTGCGGGGGAATCTCGGCGGGGGTCTTCTGTCATGCGCGGTAGTCCTTGGCTGGCCAGCAGGCGGCGGGAACTGTCGAAATCCCGTCATATTCCTGGCCCGACGATTGTCCGCTGCGAATGGGGCGCCGTGTCCGAGATGGGCGGTTTTCAGGGGTCACTGTTTGCAAAAAATGAGAGCAGGAAACCGCGCCGAGAGCGCCAATCCGCAGGGCCGGCCATCACTTCATCAATCACTTCATGTACGAGCGCATCACCGACAGCACCAGGTCCACGTCGTCTTCACGGGCCTGGCCGCCGGCCGTGCCCTCGCCCAGATGGGTGCGTACATGGCCCTCGAGCACCTCGAAGATCATGCCGTTGACGGCGCCGCGCACGGCTGCCAGTTGCTGGAGGATGGCCGCGCAGTCGTGCTCGGCCTCAAGCGCGCGCTCCAGCGCCTGGGCCTGGCCCTGGATGCGGCGGATGCGCGTGAGCAAGCGCTTCTTGTTCTGAATCGTATGTGCCATGAGGGCCATTCTAGGCGCCTGCACATACTGGGGTACAGTATCTTCATGCACAGCATTCCATCCCTCTCGACCGCTGGCGGCGCCAGCCCCAGGCAGCATTCACACCGTTTCGACGAAGGCAACCCGCTGGGCGAGCGCCGTGCCATGCTGGCTGCGGGGCTGACGGCGGCCATGATGGTCGGGGAGATCGCAGGCGGGTACGGATTCAACTCCATGGCGCTGCTGGCCGATGGCTGGCACATGGGATCGCACGCGCTGGCGCTGGGGCTCTCAGCTGGCGCCTATGCGGCCGCGCGCAGATTGGCGGGCGATACGCGCTTTGCCTTCGGCACCTGGAAGATCGAGGTGTTGGCCGGCTACACCAGCGCCATCTTGCTGCTGCTGGTGGCGGGCGGCATGGCCTGGCAGTCGGTGCAGCGCCTGTTCTCGCCCTCGCCCATCCATTACGAGCAGGCACTGGGCGTGGCCGCGCTGGGCCTGCTGGTCAACCTGGTCTGCGCCTGGCTGCTGAAGGGCGGGCACGGGCATCACCATGGTCACGGTCACGGTCACGGTCACGACCACGGACATCACCACGGGCACGGCAGGCATGCGCACGGCGGCCACGCGGGCGACCGCCATCACGGCGACCACGGCGACCACGGTGACCATGGCGACCACGGCGATCTCAACCTGCGCTCGGCCTACCTGCATGTGCTGGCCGATGCCGCCACCTCGGTGATGGCCATCGCCGCCCTGTTCGGCGGCATGGCCTGGGGCCTGGGATGGCTGGACCCGGCCATGGGCCTGGCCGGCGCCGTGCTGGTGGCGGCATGGGCCATGGGCCTGCTGCGCGACAGCAGCCGCGTGCTGCTGGACGCCGAGATGCACGCCCCCGTGGTCAGCGAGGTGCGTGAGGCCATCGCCCAGGCGCCGTTTGCCGCGCAGATCTCCGACCTGCATGTCTGGCGCGTGGGCAAGGCGCGCTACGCCTGCATCGTGGCGCTGGACGCGCCCGCAGGCGTGGACCCCGATGCCGTGCGCCAGTTGCTTGGCGTGCACGAGGAACTGGTCCACGTCACGGTGGAGGTCAACCGGCCGCAGCCGGCTGCGACACACTGAGCCTACTGCGCGCCGGCCACCGCAGCCTGGCGCGCACCGGGCTGCTTGAACAGCTTGAAGTAAGGCGTGTTCGACGGATTCACCGGGATGTCGAACTTGCGCACCATGGCATAGGTCTGGATCTGGTCGTGCAGCGGCAGGTAGATCAGCTCCTTTTGCACCGTGCTCCAGATGGAGTGGATGGTGGCATCGCGCTTGCGCGCATCGCCCTCGGAGGCCAGGGAGACGATCTGGCTGTCCAGCTCGGCATTGCTGTAGCGCGTGGCATTGGTGTTGCCCCGGCCGTTCTTGCCGCGCGTGTGCACCAGGTAGTCGAAGACATAGGCCGAGTCATAGGTGGGCACGCCCCAGCCGTAGAGGTAGAAATCCGTCTCCTGGTTGTTGATGGCCGCCGTCTGGATGGCCAGCGGCCGCGACGACACGGCGGTCTTCACGCCGATGCGGCCCAGAAAGCCGGCGATGGCCTGGCAGATGGCCTCGTCGTTCAGATAACGGTCGTTCGTGCAATGCAGGGTGATGCCGAAGCCGTTGGGATAGCCGGCCTCGGCCAGCAGCTTCCTGGCCTGGACAAGGTCGGCCTTGCCCACGGCGCCAAAGGATTTCTCGTAGCCGTGCACAAAGGGCGGCGCAATGATGTTGGTGGGCACGGACAGGCCGCGCATCACGGCGCGCTGTATGGCCTGCCGGTCGATGGCCAGCTGGAAGGCCTGGCGCACGCGCAGGTCGGCCAGGGGGTTCTTGTCCTTCACATCGGAATGCGACAGCGGGGCGGCGCCCACGTTCAGACCCAGGAAGATGGTGCGGTTCTCGGCGGCCTGGTTGATGCGAAAGCGCGGGTCGGCGCTCAGGCGCGCAATGTCCTGGATGGGCAGGTCCTGCACGAAGTCCACCTCGCCCGACAGCAGCGCCGCCACGCGCGTGGCCTGGGACTTGATGGGCAGGTAGACCAGTTCGTCGATTTCCAGCGGGAACAGCCCCTTGCCCCAGTAGCCGGGAAACTGCCGCAGCACGGTGCGCGTGTCCTGCTCGCGCGAGGCGATGACGTAGGGCCCCGTGCCGTTGGCGTTGCGCGTGGCGTAGTTCTCTTCCTTGGCCAGCGCGTTCTGCGGCTGCTCGGCACCATGGGCCTTGGCCCAGGCGGCGCTCAAGATCTGGATGTTGATGAGGCTGGCCGGCAGCAGCGGGTTGGGTCCGTTGGTCCTGATGTGCACGGTGAAGGCATCGACCTTGGTCACGTCGGTGATCGAGGTCAGCAGCGAGCGCATGTCCGAGGTGGCCGAGCGCGCGCGGCGCAGCGAGAACAGCACGTCGTCGGCCGTGAACAGGCTGCCGTCATGGAACTTCACGCCCTTGCGCAGCTTGAACTCCCAGACCGAGGGGTCGGCAGTCAGCGCCCAGGACGTGGCCAGGGTGGGCAGCAGCTTGCCATCGGCCGTGCGGATGATCAGCGGCTCGTAGATCTGATGCAGCAGGTTGTGGTTGGGGCCGTTGTTCAGCGCATGCGGGTCCAGCGTGGATGCGTCGGTGGAGCGCGCCCAGCGCAGGGTTTCGGCCTGGGCGGGCGGTGCGCACAGCAGGGCTGCGGCCAGGGCGGGAAGCAGTGCGGAAATTCGCAGGGTGCGCAAGTGGGTGCGCAGCAGGGAAAGGCGAGGCAGGAAGCGTCTTTGGGTCATGAAGTGTCCTGGCAGCCGGAACAAGATCGCAGAAAGGCGGCGGCGGGTGCCGCGCCGGCTGCACCAGACGGCCGATTGTGTGGAGCCACCAGCCCGCCGCAAAGCCCGATTGCGCCTATGCAAATGCGCTGCGCGCAGATGCAAAGCGCTGCGACAGCAGGGCGTACAGCGCACGCAGGCCCTGGGCCTCGCCGCCCCTGGGCCGGCCGGGGCGCTCCTCCAGATTCCAGGCGAACAGGTCCAGGTGCAGCCAGGGCAGCTCGGGCGGCACAAAGCTCTCCAGGAACAGGGCAGCCGTGATGGCGCCGCCCTGCGGCGTGCTGGCGGCATTGAGCAGGTCGGCCTGGTCGGAATGGAGCATGCGGCGGTACGGCGCCCACAGGGGCAGGCGCCACAGCGGGTCGGCCTGCGCGCGGCCCTGGGCCAGCAGCGCATCGGCCCAGCCGTCATGGTTGCTGAACAGCGCAGGCAGGTCCGGCCCCAGCGCCGTGCGCGCAGCGCCCGTGAGCGTGGCCAGGTCGATCAGCAGCGCGGGCGGCGTGGGCGCGCTGCGAATGGCGTGGTGCAGCGCATCGGCCAGCAGGAGCCGGCCTTCGGCATCGGTGTTCTCGATCTCCACGCGCCGGCCGTCTCCGGCCTCGATGATGTCGCCGGGCCGCAGCGCACCGGCACCCACGGCGTTCTCCACCGCAGGCACCAGCAGCTTCAGGTGGATGGGCAGGCCCGCCTGCATCAGCAGATCGGCCAGGGCCAGGGCGTGTGCGGCGCCGCCCATGTCCTTCTTCATCCAGCGCATGCCTGCGGCGGGCTTGAGGTCCAGCCCGCCGGAGTCAAAGCACACGCCCTTGCCGATGAGCACCACATGGGGCAGCGCGGCATCGCCCCAGGTCAGCTCGGCCACGCGCGGCGCCTGAGCCGCCGTCTGGGCAGCCTGGCCCACGGCGTGCACCAGCGCAAAGCCTGCGGCGGGCAGCTCGTCGCCCACCCATTGCCGGTAGCGCGCGCCATGGCGCGCGGCCAAGTCGGCCACGGCCTGGGCCAGCTGTTCGGGGCCCAGCTGGTTGGCAGGCAGGTTGACCAGCCGCCGCACCTCGCCAATGGCGGCGGCCATTGGCGCGACGGCGGCCTGCTCATCGGGGCTTGCCACCAACCGAGCGAGTGATAGAGCGAGTGATGGAGCGGTTGCCGCATCCGACTGCCGCGCCTGGCGGGTCGATGGCAGCGCGCCCAATGCCCAGCCCAGGAGCAGATGCGGCCTCTGAGCCTCATCCGCATCGGCGAGCGCATAGGTGCCGGGCGGCAGCGCAGCCGGCAGGCCGGCCAGTTGCCACAGCGGCTGGTCCGGGTCCACGCCGACCAGCACGCCAGCGAGGGCGGTGCACTCGCCCTGCACTTCACTCTGTCCTTCCCTCTGCCCTTCGCTCTGCATGCCGGGCAACAGGAGGATGCGGCCCGGCTGCGCATCAAAGCCTGCGGCGCGCGCCCATCGGGCCTGGGCCGGGGGCAGTTGCTCCAGCACGGCCGCCAGAGTGGCGGGCGTGGCACGGTGCAAGGCCGTGGCGGGTTGGGATGAAATGGCAAAGGCGCCGGGGCGGGAATCGGAATGGACGGTTGTAACGGGGCTGGACATGGCATGGTCAAAGCGCGCCAGCCTAAAGGCCAGCCCGGCCATCGCAAACAAGCCTGCCGCATATGGATATGCGCAAACCCCTGATGGAAGGCAGCGCCAGAGCATAGCCATGGACGGCACAGGCTGCATGCCATGGTGCCAACATATAATTAGCTACCATACAATATGCCAGCATCACACCCGGCGCACAGCGCCTCAACCCCAGGAAACACCATGTCCCACTATCTGGTCGAGCTCTATTCCCCCAACCCCGCCTGGCTGGCCCTGCCCGCCGCGCAGCGCCAGCAGTTTCTGGACGCGGTTGCCAGCGCCATGGGCGGCCTGGCTGCCATGGGCGTGCAGGTGCTGGCCCTGGCCGAGACCGAGCGCGGCCTGGACCAGGCCAGCCCGCACCGCTTCCTGGGCATCTGGCGCTTTCCCGATACCGCCGCCCGCGATGCCCTGCTGGCGGGCATCAAGGCCAGCGGCTGGTACGGCTACTTCGACCATGTGAACGCGGCCAGCGGCACGGGCGGCCTGGAAAGCCATCTGAAGGCGCTGGCCGAGGCCTGAGGCGGACGGGCCATGGGTGCTGGATGGGTGCTGTATGGATGATGCAGCGCCGGCCCTACGGCTGAATCGGACACCCCAGACGCTTGAGCGTCTCGTCTATCCATGGCGCGCTGTAGGTACCGGCAGCGATGTCGGCCACCATCCTGGCCTCAACGACCTGCTTCCCGAGTGCTGCATCCAGCAAGGCCTGCGCCTGCGCATACGGTACGCACAGCAAGCCATCGTCGTCGCCAATCATGAGGTCACCGGGCTCGATCACCATGCCATCGATGGCGATGGGCACATTGATTTCGCCAGGGCCGTCCTTGTAGGGTCCGCGGTGCGTGACGCCCGCTGCGAATACCGGGAAGCTGCCAGCACGAATCCATGCCGCGTCCCGGATCGCGCCGTTGATCACGACGCCGCCCAGCTGGCGACGCATGGCGTCTCCGACCATGATTTCTCCGATGAGTGCGTTGGTGAGGTCGCCCCCCGCATCCACCACGATCACGTCACCTGGGCTGGCCAGTTGAAGTGCCTTGTGGAGCATGAGGTTGTCGCCCGGGCGTGTCTTGATGGTCAGCGCGGGGCCGGCCATGCGCCCGCCGCCGTGCATGGGGCGCAACCGCGCGCCGCCCGCCGTCATGCGGGCCATGCAGTCGCTGACGTTGGCAACAGGCACGTCGAGATAGCGCCTGGCAATATCAAGGCTGACAGCGCGTTGCCGCTTCAGAATTTGAAGACCGATCATGGTGTGGTTCTCAGAGTGGATGGAATGAAAGCCGTGCCGCTCAATCGAGCGTGGTGCCAGAGCTCTTGACGATGGGTGCCAGGCGTGCGCGGTCGCTGGCGTAGAGCCTGGCCATGTCCTGCGGTGTGCCGGTGATGAGTTCGGCGCCGGAGTCGGCGATCTTCCTGGCCGTGTCGGGTGCGTTCACCACCTTGTTGATGGCCTCGTTGAGCTGCTTGACGATGGCGTCGGAGGTGCCGGCCGGGGCCATCACGCCCCACACGCTGGCCAGCTCCACGCCCTTGATGCCGGATTCGGTGTAGGTCGGCACGTCGGGCAGCAGCTTGGAGCGGCTCGCGGTGGTCACGCCGATGGCGCGCACCTTGCCCGACTGGATGTGCGACAGCAGCGTGGGGACGGAGCCCATGTACATGTCGATGCGCCCGCCCAGCAGGTCGGGCATGGCCTGCGCCATGCCGCGAAACGGCACGTGGGTGAACTTCACATTCGAGCTTTTCTGCCAGGCCTCGCTGATGAGGTGCGAAATGGTGCCGGTGCCCGGCGTGGCAAAGCTCAGGCGCCCGGGGTCCTTCTTCGCCGCCTGGACGATGTCGTCCAGGGACTTGTACGGCGAATCGGCATTCACCACGAGCACGGCCGGGCCGGCTGCGACCAGGGCCACGGCGCGCAGGTCCTTGTCGGGGTTGTAGGTGAGCTTGGAGTACAGCAGCGGGTTGAGCACCACGTTGTCGGTCTGCGCCATCACCAGGGTCAGGCCGTCGGCGGGGGCCTTGGCCACCTGGTCCAGAGCCAGGTTGCCACCGGCACCGGGCTTGTTCTCCACCACGATGGCCCACCCATGGGCCTCGGTGAGCTTGGTGCCGACCAGCCGCGTGAGGTTGTCGGTGCCGCCACCGGCCGGAAAGGGCACGATGAACCTGATGGGCCGCTGCGGATAGGTGCCCTGGGCATGGGCCGGGGCCATGGCGGCAGCGGTCAGTGCCAGCAGGCCGGCGAGGGCCAGGCGGCGTCGGGTCGGGGTCGTCATTGCGGATGTCTCCTTTGGTGGTGTCGGTTGGCGCAGGGGTACGGTGATCAGGCTTGGCTGGCGAGCACGTGGCTGCCCAGCCAATCGATGGCCTCGTCGGTGGAGGTGCCGGTGAACGGTTGGGCCGCATGCGCCCGGGCCGTGGCGGCGAACAGCGCCTCGACGGCGGGCGAGGCGATGGGCGACAGGCCGTTGCGGGCCATCTGCTGCCGGGCCTCGGCCACCTCGTTGCGGCGGCGTGCGGAATGCGGGATGTGCGTGCGCACCATGGACTCCATCAGCGTGCGCAGCGGTGTCTCGTCGATGTCCTGCAGCACGGCATGCAGCTGCTCGCGCAGGCCCATCTGCTGGGCCGTCACCAGGCACTCCACGGCCAGCGCCTCGGTCCCCTTGGTGTAGATGCTGCGCAGGAGCTTGAGCGCGGCAGCATCGCCCGGCTGTCCGCCCACCACGCGAACCGAGCCGCCAAAGGGCAAGAACAATTCCTGTACAAAACCGGCCTTGCCACCGGCCACGAGCAGCGGCGTCTTCCTGCCGCCCAGGTTGACCGCGCCGGTGATGGCCACGTCCACGAAGTGCACCGCCCTGCCCTGGGCGACGCGCCGGGCCAGCTCGCCGCATTCGCGCATCTCCTGCGGGTCGGCCGTGGTCATGTCCACATAGACCACGCCCTCGCGCAGATGGCGCAGATGGGGCAGGCAGGCCTCGAACAGGCTGCGCGCCACGGTGCCGAACACGGCGCTCACCACCACGTCGGCCTCGGCCAGCCAGGCACCGGGCGCGGTATGCACCTGCGCACCAGCGGCCTGCACGGCGTCGGCCACCGCAGCGTTGGGCTGCAGGTCGCACAGGCCCACCAGGCTGTGCCCCTGCTCCACAAAGGCCTGCATGTAGCAGGCGCCGACCATTCCACCACCCAGTATTGCGAACTTCATAAAAGTACAAATTTAAAACATTGAGCGCAGTCTATGGAGTGCACCTCCGATCCATCCATAGAGATTTCCCGTAGAACTGCGAATATTTGTACTTGTTTTGTATTTTTCCGAATGAAGCGCAGCGCAGCGAGCCCTTCCGCCGTCACCTAGAATCGGCGCACCATCCCACCCACCTGGTGCAAACACAGTGCAAAACGTGAAAGACAAGGCGTACGAGGTTCTGCGGCAGCGGCTCATCGGCGGCCACTACCGACCCGGCGAACAGCTCAAGGAGGAACCCATTGCCCGCGACCTGGGACTGAGCCGCACGCCGGTGCGCAATGCGCTGCACCGCCTGGTGGAAGATGGCCTGGCCACCGACGGCGCGGGCCAGGGTATCCGCGTGTCGGAGTGGAGCGATTGGGATGTGGAGGAGACCTTCCAGCTGCGCATGCTGCTGGAGCCGTACGCCTCGTTCCTCGCGGCCACGCGCGGCGGCGAGGGGCTGGCCGATGAGCTGGAGGCCAGCAACCAGCGCATGGAGGCCGGCATTGCCGCTGGCCACGACGGCATTGGCGAGGTGCAGTCAGCCAACCGGGATTTTCACCACGCGCTGATCGAGGCATCGGGCTCGCCGCGCCTCAAGACCATGCTGGCGACGATGATCGACATGCCGATCATCAAGCGGTCGTTCTACATCTACACGCCCGAAGAGCTGGTGCAAAGCCTGCACCACCACTGCGACCTGGTGATCGCCATACGTGCCAGGGATGGAGAGCTGGCACGCCAGGTGATGCAGCTGCACCTGCGCATGTCCTACCACCGGTTCATGAAGCATCGGGGGGAATACCGCGCGGATGCATGAACAGTGTCATGACCGAGGCTGAACCCTTTGCGCTGACCGCAACCGGTACAGCCACGGCAGCCAGACAAAGGCGATAAGGACCAGCACAACGCCTGCCAGCGCCATGGGCAACACCATTGGCCAGGCACCGTGGCGCATTGTCGGATCGACAAATTGCGCCGCCAGCTGGCCGGCGCAGAAGGCCACGCACATGATCGCGAAGCCCGAACACGACACGGCCCGCCCGGCCAGCTGCGGCGGCAGGCCACCCACCGCGCCCGCCTGGCCGCAAGGCTGGTGCAGGCCATGGCCCAGCGCATACACCGCGTGCCCCAGCAGCAGTGGAAAGGGCGAGGCCGGCGCCAGCACGCAGCCGGCGATCTGGATGCACGGCCCCAGCAGACTGAGCGAAGCGCCCAGCTGCACCGTGCGCACCGGCCCGTGGCGCGACAGCAGGCGCCGGCACCATGTGATGCCCAGGATGTAGACCAGCGAGCCGCCCGCTGGAATCCAGCCGTAGAGCACGGGCGACAGGCCGAACAGGTCGACGTACACCATCGGCGACAGCAGCAAAAAGCAGAAGATGCCGCCGTAGGTGGCTGCGGCCAGTGCCGTCCAGGCGCAAAAGCCGGGGTCGGCGATCACCTGGCGCACACCGCCAGCGGATACGGATACGGGTACGAGGACCGGGGCAGACTCCGCCGGCGCTTGCCGCGTCTCGCTGAAAGTGCGCCAGCACAGTGCCAGCAAAGCCAGCGAGTAGACGCCCATCGCCACCAGCACCCAGCGCCAGCCGGTGGCCTGGACTCCCCATGCACCGGCAATCGGCGCCACCAGGGCCACCAGCCCCAGGCCTGTGAGGCCGCGGGCCATGATGCGCGGCCCTTCATGGGCCGGATACAGGTCGCGCACCGCAGCCCGGGCGCACACCAGGATGGCCGCCATGGCCGCGCCCTGCACGGCGCGCCAGGCCACCAGTGCGTCCGCGCTGCCCGCCAGCGCACAGCCTGCCGCCGCTGCCGTGTAGCAGGCCAAACCCGTCAGCAGAACGGGCCGGCGCCCGAAGCGGTCGGCCAGCGGCCCGCACACCAGCTGGGCGACACCGAAGGCCAGCATGAACACGGTCAGGCTGCTGCTGGCCGAGCCCAGGTCGCGCGCGATCTCGGGCAACGCCGGCAGATAGCCATCGGTGGCGACCGGCTGCGCGGCCAGCAGCAGCGGCAGCAGCAGGAGGAAGGAAACGGAGCGGCGCGGGCCGGGATCGGCGAAGTTCATCTCAATGAAGCCTGGTCACGGCATGCAGCGCGTCGAGCGAGGGAGTTCGAAGGACGATACATGGCCAGTTGCGCGCCATGCATCCTATGCGACGGCGGACAGCACGGCCCGCAGGCCCAGCAGATAGCTGTCCGCGCCGAAGCCGCAGATCTGGCCCCGGGCGATGTCGGCAAACACCGAGTGGTGGCGGAAGGGCTCGCGCGCGTGGATGTTGCTCATGTGGATCTCCACCACGGGCACGGTGAGCATGGCCAGCGCGTCGCGGATGCCGTAGCTGTAGTGCGTCCAGGCGCCGGCGTTGATGAGCACGCCATCGACGCCGTCCCGAAAGCCCTGGTGGATGCGATCGCACATGGCGCCTTCGCAATTGGTCTGGAAGCTGTCTACCTCGCAGCCCAGCTGGCTGCCCAGGCTGCGCAGCGAGACGTCGATCTCGGCCAGCGTGACCGTGCCGTATTGGGCGGGGTCGCGCTGGCCGAACATGTTGTGGTTGATGCCGTGCAGCATCAGGATCTTTTTCATGGAGGCTCCGTGGCTCGATGTCATGGATGAAGGATGGCGCGCCGGTGATGCCCGGGTCACACCGTGGTGTCGATGGCGGCGCCCATGCGGGCAGCTTCTGCAATGGCCTCGGTGATCTGCAGGTTGCGCAGGCCGTCGTGCACGCTGACCAGGGGCTGCGCCAGGCCGCGCGCCACCTGCGCGAAATGCGCCATCTGGCGCACCAGCGGGTCTTCGCGCTCCACGGCGGCCACATCCAGGTCGAAGGGCTCATTCCAGGAGCGCTGGCCGGCCGATGCATAGGTCTTCAGCCGCATGCTCGGTATGGCCAGCGAGCCGAAGGTGCCCGCCACCAGATAGCAGTCTTCGTCCTCATAGCTGGCATAGGCCTTGTTCTCCTGCGAGGTCTGCTCCCAGCTGCGCGCGCTGGCGGCCGTGTCCGAAAGCACAAAGCTGCCCAGCGCACCGCTGGCAAAGCGCAGGTTGATGGCCACCGTGTCTTCCACGGCAAAACCGCGCGTGGCATGCGAGGCGAAGGCCTGCACGGCCACGATGTCGCCGCACAGCATGCGCAGGTTGTGGACCTCGTGGATCATGTTGAGCAGGATGGGGCCGCCCCCGGCCTCGCGGCGCCAGGGGCCTTCCTCGAAATAGGCGTCCGGCTTGTAGAACAGGGCCGCGCCGGTCACGGCCACCAGGCGGCCCAGCCGCCCCTGGGCGATGAGGGCTGCGGCCCGCGCCATGATCGGGCTGTGGGCGCGGTGGTGGCCCACCAGCACGCGGGCGCCGCTGCGCTCGGCCAGCGCGGCCAGGCGCTGCGCCTCGGCAACGGTGGAGGTGACGGGCTTTTCCAGCAGGATGGGCAGGCGCGCATGCATGCACTGCGCTGCCTGCGGGGCATGCAGGCGGTTGGGCGTGGCCAGCACCACGGCGTCGGGCCGGTCATGGGCGATCAGCTCGCCCAGGTCGGGCCACAGGGGCACCCCGGCCCTTTGGGCAAGCTCCCGGGCTGCGGGCGCCGGGTCCACGATGGCGGACAGGCGGCAATCCGCCTGGGCCCCGATGGCGGCGATATGCGCCTGGCCGATCGCGCCGGCGCCGGCCACGGCAATGCGAAGCGGGTGCAACTGTGCCATGGCATGCCCCCTCAGAAGCGGTGCAGCACGCCCAGCTGCACGCCCTTGATGGTGCGGCCGTTGACGTCGTCGGCCGATGTGAAGTTGGGCTTCATGCCGCCCGAGGCCGCCAGCCTAAAGCCCGCATTGCGGTCGTTCTTCAACTGCTCGGCCACCGCGTAGAGCATGGTGCGCTTGGACAGGTCGTAGTAGGCCGCGACCGCGCCGCCCGATGCGCCGCGCCCGCTGTCCGAGCCATCCTGTATGCGGCCCCACAGTGCGCCCACGCGCAGCTGCGGCGTCACGCGGTAGTCGGCCGACAGCTGCCAGACGCGGTAGAAGCGGCGCACATCGGCATTCGTGCCCGCCACCAGCCCGCCCACATTGCCCAGCACCGTGCCCGTGTTGTTGCCCGCCGAGCCCGCCGTACTGTTGTTGGACCGCACAAAGGCCAGCTGGACCTTGCCCTTGCCGTAGTCGTAGTTGGCGTAGAGGTTGTCGTAGCGGACCGCGTCGGTATAGGCCGCGTTCTGCGGCGCACGCGCATACAGCCCGGCATAGCCCACGCGGTAGGGGCCGTTCAGGTAGTCCAGGCCCAGCTGGTAGATGGCCTGCCGTGCGGGAGCGCCCGTTTCGGCCATGGCGTAGTGGGCCTCGAACAGGAAGCCGGCCATGCGCGGCGAGGTGTAGGAGATGTCGTTGTCGAAGCGCGAGGGCACGCCGAAGTTGTTGACCATCGATCCCAACGTGCGCGAGGTGAAGTCGATGTAGTCGCCGCGCCCGAAGATCACGGTGTTCTGCCGGCCCAGCCGCACCTCGCCCCAGCCGCCGCCCAGGCCCACCCAGCTTTGGCGGTCGAAGCCGCGCGTGCTGTCGGCCTGCGTGCCGTTGTCGGCGTTGATGCCCATCTCCAGCTGGAACTTCGCGTACAGGCCGCCGCCCAGGTCTTCGTGGCCGCGAAAGCCCAGGCGGCTGCGCAGCAGGGCACCGTCCTCCAGCGTGGTCATGGATGCGCCCGAGCTGCTGCGCATGTGGTTGATGTACTGGTCCACGCTGCCGTAGATGGTGACCGAGGACTGGGCGTGGGCACCCGCGCCCCAGGCGCCCAGCACGGTGGTCAGGGCCAGGATGCGAAGGGCCCCGCGCTGCGGCACTCGCGGTGTCTGGTGCATTTGCTGTTGCATGGTCTTGTCTCCTTCTCTGTGAAAAATGCTTTTTCGGGCGTGGCTGCGCCCTGCCCTGGACGCATTCAGGGCCGGTTGTCTGTCGGCTGGATCAGTAGGAGATGTGGGCGGTGGCGCGCAGCTCGTCGGGCGTGGCGCTGCCGAAGCCGAAGAATTCGAGGTAGGCGGGAATCATCTCGAACAGCATGTCCGTGCCCACCTGGAAGTCGCAGCCCTTGTCGCGCACGGCGCGCAGCAGGGGCGTGAACTCGGACTTCATCACCACCTCGCCCACAAAGGTGGTGGGCGCGATGCGCTGCACATCGAACGGCAGCGGGTCATCGTCCTTCATGCCCAGCGGCGTGGCGTTGACGACCACGTCGAAGCCCTGCGGGTCCCTGGAGCCCGTGCCCACCTTCATCCTCGGGTAGTAGGCAGCGAGCCGCCCTGCCAGGGCCTGCGCGCTCTCAGCCCGCGTGTCGAACAGCATCAGCTCGCCCACGCCGGCTGCCGCCAGCGAGGCGGCAATCGCCGACCCTACGCCACCTGCCCCGGAAATCAGCACCCGCGCGCCCTGCAGCTGCCGCCCCTTGCGCAGCACGCCGCGCACAAAGCCCGCGCCGTCGAACTGGTCGCCCAGCAGCGTGCCGTCCTCGCGCCGCAGCACGGCATTGCAGGCGCCTGCAATGTGCACGGCGGGCGTGACCTCGTGCACCAGGTCCACCACGGACACCTTGTGCGGCATGGTGATCAGCGCGCCGCGCAGGTTGGTGAAACGCATGATGGCCGCGAAGTCCGGCGCGAAATGCGCCGCCTTCACGCCCATGGGCACGACGCAGGCATCAATGCCCCGGCTGTCGAACCACGGGTTGTAGATCATGGGCGACTTGAAGGTCTCGGTCGGGTCGCCGATGTGGGCGATGAGGGTGGTTTTTCCGGAAATCATTCCCTGGGCTTTCGGATGCTTGGGTTGGCGGAATGTGGCGTGTGCAATTCAGCGGGCGGACTGGGCCAGGGCCTGGGTGCGCAGGCGCTCGTACTCGGCGGCGTCCACAGGCTGCGCACCGGCCTCGCCCAGATCTTCCATGCGCACGCGGTAGGTCTCGCGGGCGCTCCAGGCGGCCAGCGCTGCGACCACGGTGATGCCGAAGGCGATCAGGCCCACGGTCAGCCAGATGTTGTGCGCTCCCGGAGGCGCCACGGCCGTGAACAGCGCGGGCAGCATGGCGGTGATGGCCGTGCCCACGTTCTGCGAGATGGCCATGGCCGACACGCGTGTGCGGGTCGGGAACAGCTCGGGGTAGAAGCTGGGGAACACCGCGTTGTAGCCCTGGTAGACCACGCCCCACATCAGGATGGACATGGCGAAGGCCAGCGGCATGTTGCGCGTGCTGATGGCGTAGAGGTAGCCGATGGCCAGCAGCCCGGACAGCAGCGCGCCGAAGATGATGGGCGGGCGCCGGCCGATGCGGTCGGACAGGTTGCCCACCATGGGGATCACCAGCACCGCGACGATGTTGCCCACCACGGGAATCCACAGGTACATGTCCTTGGCGAAGCCGATGCCGTAGGCGGGCTGCACCGCATAGGCGGCACCGAAGATGGTGGCCACCACGGGGATCACGTTCATCAGCGCCATGCAGACCACGCGCAGCATGTCGGGCGAATGGTGGCGGAAGGCCTCGACCACGGGCGAACGCGGACGCGCCTCGCTGCGGCCTGCGGCGGTGAAGGCCGGGGTCTCGTTGACCTCGCGGCGGATGATCCAGCCCGCGATGATGACCACGAAGCTCAGGATGAAGGGAATGCGCCAGCCCCAGCTGTTGAACTGCTCGGTGGGCATGTAGTGCGCCAGCGGCAGGAACACGGCCGCTGCCAGGATCTGGCCGGCCTGCACGCCCTGCAGCGTGAAGCTGGCGAAGAAGCCGCGACGCCCGAACGGGGCATGCTCCAGGATCATCGAGCTGGCGCCCGAGATCTCGCCGGCCACCGCAAAGCCCTGGATCAGCCGCATCAGCACCAGCAGCGCGGGCGCCCACAGGCCGACCTGGTCATAGGTGGGCAGCAGCCCCACGGCGATGGTGGAAAAGCCCATCAGGAACATGCACCACACCAGCACCTGCTTGCGCCCGTGCGTATCGCCCAGGTGGCCCAGCACGAAGGCGCCGATGGGCCGCGCCACATAGCCCACGCCATAGGTGGCCAGCGAGGCGATGATGGCAATCGCCGGATCACCCTGCGGAAAGAAGATCTGCGGAAAGATCAGCGCCGCAGCCGTGGCGTAGATGAAGAAATCGTAGTACTCCAGGGCCGAGCCTATCCAGCCGCTGGTAGCGGCCTTGCGCGGCTGGTGCCCGGTGGGCTGTGTGTGTATCGGGGTTGCGCTCATGTGTTGTCTCCTCCATGTAGAAAAGGCCCCTGCTCGATGCTTGCGGCCAGGCCAGCGGGATGTAAAAAATGTAGTTCCCGCCTATGGATGCGCCCAAGCCAATTTCGAAAGGCATGTGCGCTGATCGCACCGCGCTGTTCGATAATCGCACGCACCCAGGGTTAATACGGAAAACTCAAGCTCGCCATGACAACACCTTCCACCCTCGCCCAGCGCGACTGGATTGCCGGACTGGAACGCGGCGTATCGATCATCGAAGCCTTTGACGACGCCCACCCGCGCATGACGGCCGCCGAGGCCGGCCAGCGCACGGGCATGACGCGCACCGCTGCGCGGCGCTACCTGCTGACGCTGCAGCACATGGGCTACGTGGCGGGGGACGGCAAGCTGTTCTGGCTCACGCCGCGCGTGCTGCGGCTGGGGCAGTCGTACCTGGAGTCGGCGCGGCTGCCGCGCATCGTCCAGCCGTTCCTGCAGCGCGTGGCGGCCGGCACCCATGAAACCGCCTACCTGGCGGTGCTGGACGACGACGAGGTGGTCTATATCGCGCGCAACGGCCCCAACCGCAACATGAACACCGGCTATGTGCTGGGCGCACGCGTGCCGGCCCAGGTCACGGCGGCCGGCATGCTGATGCTGTCCATGCGCAGCGACGCCGAGCTGGAGCACTGGCTGGACAACCGCGCGCTGACGGTCTTCACCTCGCACACCATCACCTGCCCCGCCGAAATGCGCCGCGAGCTGGCCCTGATCCGCACCCAGGACTGGGCGCTGTGCGAGCAGCAGCTCAACCTGGACTCGCGCGGCATTGCCGTGCCGCTGCGCGACCGCCACGGCGCGCTGGCAGGCGCCCTCAACATCACCATGCCCATGGGCCGCGAGACCGGCAAGGACGCCGTGGCGCGCGTGCTGCCCATGCTGCGCGAGACGGCGCAGGCGATGCGGGATCTGATCTGATGGTGAACGACATGGCCATGGCGCAACTTCCTGACCTGGACATGCATGGCGGCGACGTCCGTCTGCTGCAGCATCTGCAGGCACTGGAAGTGCGGCTGCACGATCCGCAGGTGCGATCGGACGCAGGCCAGCTGCAGGCGCTGCTGCATGAAGACTTCCTGGAATTCGGCCGCTCGGGCGGCGTGCACGACCGGGCCGCCACCGTGGACAGCCTGGCGGCCGCCTTGCCAGCACAGGCCCCTGCCCGGCTGGTGTCAGGCGGCTTTGCCCTGGCGCGCCTGGGACCGGACAGCGCGCTGCTGACCTACCGCTCGGCCAGCGTGGCCGAGGATGGAACGGCCGGCCGGCATACGCTGCGCTCCTCGGTCTGGCTGCGCACGGCCCGGGGCTGGCAGATGCGCTTCCACCAGGGCACGCCCACGGCGCCATTCGACCTGGCCGCATCCATGCCATGAGCGGCCTGCGGCGTGTTCAGACGGTTTCGAACGCGTACTTTTCCGTGTCCACCTCGCGCTGCGAAGCCACGGCATAGCGGTCGCCCTGGATGCGCTCGGGCTTGAAGAGGTCGTCCAGTTCGGCCAGCAGGGCAGCGTCCAGGCGCACGGCGCCGCCGCGCAGGTCTTCGTGCAGGTGGTCCACGCTGGTGGTGCCCGGCAGGGCAATCACATGCTCGCCCTGGTGCAGCACCCAGGCGATGGCCAGCTCGGCCAGCGTGCAGTCGGCGCGCTCGGCAATGGACTGCATGGGCGCGAGCAGCTGCAGGTTCTTCGCATAGGCCTCGGGCGCGAAGCGCGGCATGGCGGCGCGGATATCACCCTTGACCAGGCCCTCGACCTCCTGGAGCTTGCCGGTGAGGAAGGCGCGGCCCAGCGGGCTGAAGGCCACGTAGGCAATGCCCAGTTCCTTGCAGGCCTGCAGCGTGCCCAGCTCGGCATTGCGCGACCACAGCGAATACTCGCTTTGCAGCGCGGCGATGGGGAAGGTGGCGTGGGCGCGGCGCAGCGCGTCGGCGCCGATCTCGGACAGGCCCAGGGCGCGCACCTTGCCCTCTTCCACCAGGCGCGACATCTCGCCCACCGATTCCTCGATGGGCACGCGGCGGTCCCAGCGGTGCAGGTAGTAGAGGTCGATGACATCGGTGCCCAGGCGCTGCAGGCTGTCTTCGCAATTGCGGCGCAGGGTCTTGGGGTGGCCATCGATCACGCGGCGCACCACGCCGTCGTCGCCGCGCACGCCGGCCATGCCGCATTTGCTGGCCAGGGTGATGTGGTTGCGGTGGGACTTGAGCACGGGGCCGACCAGGGATTCGTTGGCGCCGAAGCCATACAGCGCCGCCGTGTCGAACAGCGTGACACCGGCGTCCAGCGCCGCATGCAGCACGGCCTTGCCCTGCTCGGGCGACGGCGGATGGCCATAGGCGTGGCTGAGGTTCATGCAGCCCAGGCCGACGGCGCTGACGGAGAAGGGACCCAGGTGGCGTGTGGACAGGTTGGTCATGGTTTTCTCACAGGGAAAAGAAGCAAGGGAGCGGCCAGCGCTCCCTTGCAATGTCGAAGGCCCATTTTGCCGTCAAACCGACGTGCCCCGCACGCCCGTGCGCGCCCAGGCCGGCAGCGGCACGGGCCGGTGCAGCACGTCGTCGTTGAGCCACTGCGCGCTGCGGCGCGCGCGCTCGGCCACGGTGTCCAGCGGCAGTTGCTGGTAGTCGTCGTTGAAGACCTCGAAGCTGTAGTCGCCCCGGTAGCCCAGGCGGTCCAGGCGCAGCACCAGGTCGGCCAGGCGCTCGCTGTGCACGCCCTCGCCCGGGAACACGCGGAAGGTGCGCGCCGTGGCCATGCGTTCCTCGAAGGTGGGCGCGTCGTGCCACATGAAGTCGGACAGCTGCACGAGGAAGATCTTGTCGCGGTCGATCAGCTCCAGCGCGTCCAGCGGCGTCTTGGCCGCCAGGATGTGGAAGGAGTCCAGCCCAATGCCCAGGTTGGACGTGTCGGCACGGCAGACCACGTCCCAGCTGGTGGTGAACTCATTGACGGAGCGGCCCCAGGACAGCCCCTCGTAGGCGATCTTCACGCCCAGCGGAATGCCGAGCATGGCCAGCTTGCGCAGGTCGCGCGCAATCACGTCGAGATCGCCCGTGGCATGGCGCGAGGTGGACGAGCAGGCCAGCAGCACGGGGCTGCCGATCTCGGCGCACATCTCCAGCATGGACTTGGCGATGTCCACCTTGTAGTGGTGCAGGTGGTCGGACAGGCCCTCGAAGTCGCGCAGCACCTGAAAGCCCGTGGGCCGCAGGCCGCTGGCGCGCACGGCCGCCGCTGCCGCCTTGACGCCGCCCGGGTGGCCGGCCAGGTCGCGCGCGCTGAGCATGACCTGGGTGAAGCCCGCGCGCCGTATGGCGTCGAGCTTGGCCTCCAGCGAGCCATTCAGAGTGATGGTGTCCATGCCATAGCTGTCCAGCAAGCCCATGCTGCCCTCCAGGATCGTTGTGTGTATCGGCGGTTGAATCGGACGGCGGCGCGCTAGACGTCGCACTAAGTTTCGCGTTAGGCGTCGCGGTGCACCAGCTCGAACACCACGGTGCCCATGGCGTTGCGCGTGAGCGCGCCGCGGTCATCGGGGTGCAGGCGGCTCGATTCCACGAACTCCACGCCGCGCTGGCGCAGCGCCTGCACGGCGCCAGGCACGTCGGTGGTGCCCAGGCCGATGCGCTGCAGGCGCTCGGGCATGTCGTCCCACTCCAGGCCCGGATCGGGCTCGATGAGCTGCCACAGGAAGCGTTTGCAGGGGCTGCGCATGAGCTTGCCCTTGGGCAGGATGCCGAAGCGCTGCGCGTCGGGCAGCAGGTGGAAGTCGAACATGCGTTCGAAGTAGGTGATCCAGTCGGCGCTGCGGCCACGCCCTATGTACTGGACCACGCCGAAATAGCCAAGGCCGGCCAGCGCCGGTGGATGGGGATCGGCCCCGGCGATGGGCTTGAAATCGATGTCATAGATGGAGAACTCCTGCCATCGATCGACAAAGTAGAAGCGGCTGCCACCCGGGCCGTGGATGGCCGGGATGTGCAGCTCCATCGCCTGGGCCTGGCTGGGCGCCGCCCAGGCCCCCAGCTCGATGCAGCGCGTATGCGCCTGCAGGGCATCCTGCACGCGCAGCGCCACGGCCGAGATGACGGGCTGCCCGTCCGAGGCGGCATTGGCCAGCGCATCGGCAGCGCCCGCATTGACCACCAGGTTCATGTCCCCCTGCCGGTACAGCGTCACCTCGCGCGAGCGGTGCCGCGCCACGGGGCGAAAACCCAGCCCCTCCAGCACCTGGCCCAGGGCCTGGGGCTGGCTGGTCGTGTACTCGATGAACTCTATGCCGTCGATCCCGAGGCGATTGGACGCCTCGGGCACGTCTTCCCGGCTGCTGGAGGAGGAATCGGTCATTGCGGTACTCCGGATGGAAACATGGTGCGCTGCGACGGCTCGCCGGGCGGGTCAGGCCTGCAGTTGCTGCTCTAGATCATGGAGGACCTGATAGCAGGGCAGGACCTGGGCCACGCTGGAATTGGGCTCGCGGCCTTCGCGGATGGCGGCGAAGAACTCGCGGTCCTGCAGCTCGATGCCATTCATGGAGACATCAACCTTGGAAACGTCGATCTTCTCCTCCTTGCCGTTGACCAGATCGTCATAGCGCGCGATGTAGGTACCGGTGTCGCCGATGTAGCGGAAGAAGGTGCCCAGCGGGCCGTCGTTGTTGAACGACAGGCTCAGCGTGCAGATCGCGCCATTGGCGGCCTTGAGCTGGATGCTCATGTCCATGGCAATGCCCAGCTCCGGATGGATGGGGCCTTGCACGGCGTTGGCCTTCACGATGGGGCTGCCGGCCTGGTAGGCGAACAGGTCCACGGTGTGGGCGGCGTGGTGCCACAGCAGGTGATCGGTCCAGCTGCGGGCCTGGCCCAGCGCGTTCATATTGGTGCGGCGGAAGAAATAGGTCTGCACATCCATCTGCTGGATGTTGAACTCGCCGGCCGCGATCTTCTTGTGCACCCACTGGTGGCTGGGGTTGAAGCGGCGCGTGTGGCCGCACATGGCCACCAGGCCGGTCTGCTTTTGCAGATCGGCCACGGCCTGGGCGTCCTTGAGGCTGTCGGCCAGCGGGATCTCCACCTGCACATGCTTGCCGGCCTTCAGGCATTCGATGGCCTGGGCGGCATGCATCTGCGTGGGCGTGCACAGGATGACGGCGTCCACCTCGGGCAGGGCAAGGCTGTCGGCCAGCTCGGTGGTCACATGCTTGATGCCGTACTTGTCGGCCACTTCCTGGGTCTTGGCCAGCTCGCGGCCCACCAGGGAGACGACTTCAACGCCGTCGATGTTCTTGATGCCGTCCAGGTGCTTGATGCCGAAGGCACCGGCGCCCGCCAGGGCGACTTTAATGGTCTTGTTGCTCATATGAGTCTCCGTAGAGCCGCCTCAAGGAGGCGAAGGCCCCCTCGGGGGGCAGTGAATACACGCAGTGATGAACGTGGGGGCCTCAGCCGTTCTCCAGGATGAGATGTCCCACGGCCGTATTGGACGCGGGCACATGGTAGAAGCGGTGGTTGACCTTGGGCAGCGGCGCGGGGCCATCCACATCGGCCATGGCGCCGCGCGCGATCAGCCACATCACCAGCTCGATGCCTTCGGAGCCGGCCTCGCGCACGTAGTCGATATGCGGCATCTTGGCCAGGCCGGCCGGGTTCTCGATCAGCAGGTCCAGGAAGCGGTTGTCCCACTCCTTGTTGATCAGGCCCGCACGCGCGCCCTGCAACTGGTGGCTCATGCCGCCCGTGCCCCAGATCTGCACGTTCAGGTCTTCGTCGAAGCTTTCCACGGCGCGGCGGATGGCCCGGCCCAGGTTGAAGCAGCGCTGGCCCGACGGCACGGGGTACTGCACCACGTTGACGGCAAACGGAATCACCGGGCAGGGCCAGGCGCCCGTGCGCGCGTCCTGCTCGCCGCACATCAGCGACAGCGGCACGGTCAGGCCGTGGTCCACGTCCATCTTGTTGACGATGGTGAGGTCGAAGTCCTGCTGGATCACCGACTGCGCGATGTGGCTGGCCAGCTCCGGATGGCCGACGACCTTGGGCACGGGGCGCGGGCCCCAGCCTTCGTCGGCGGGCTGGTATTCAGCGGCCGTGCCGATGGCAAACGTCGGGATGAAGTCCAGGCTGAACGCGGTCGCGTGGTCGTTGTAGACCAGGAAGATCACGTCGGGCTTGTTGTCCTTGAGCCATTGGCGCGAGTGCTCGAAGCCCTTGAACAAAGGCTGCCAATAGGGCTCGTCGGCCTTGCCCAGGTCCATGGCCGCGCCGATGGCGGGTACATGCGAGGTGTAGACGGATGCGGTGATGCGCGCCATGTCAGTTGCCTTCCTTGTTGTTCTTGTCCACGCTGCCGGCCTTGCCCTGCGGCTGGCGGTGGGCCTGGGCATCGCCCTCCTCGCCCACGCGGCGGTTGCCTTCGGCCGAACGGCCTCCGCCCACCATCATGTTGCGGTATTCCTCTTCGGACATGCCGGTCATGGAGCCGGCCATCTGCTGGAAGCTCTTGCCGTCCGTGGCGCCGATCTTGGCCAGGAAGTAGATGTTGCCGCCCGTGCGCATGCACCAGTTGAGGTCGCGGGCCAGCACGGCCTGCTTTTGTTCCTCGCTCATGGCCCATTCGTCCAGGTAGGCACGCTCGTCGGCCTTGAAGCGCTCGCGGTTCTCGGCCTTCATCAGCGACATGCAGAACTGGTTGAGCCAGTAGCCTTTGCGGGACTGCTCGGCATCAAAAATGATGGTGCCGGGCACGTCCAGATAGGGTTTGTCCAATGCCATGGATATCTCCTTGAATATGTCCGGCACCCAGGCCGGACATGGTTGCCGTCAGGCTTCTTCCGGCCAGTACAGGCGCATCGGATTGTCGACCAGCAGCTTCTTCTGCAGCTCGGCAGTCGGTGCAATGTGCGGGATGAAGTCGACCAGCAGGCCGTCATCGGGCATGTGGTCCTTGAGGTTGGGGTGGGGCCAGTCGGTTCCCCACAGCACGCGGTCGGGGAACTCCTCGACCACGCGGCGGGCGAAGGGCACCACGTCACGGTAGGCATTTTGCTCGCCGTCCAGCGCCTTGGGGCCGGTGACGGACAGGCGTTCGGGGCAGCTGACCTTGCTCCAGACGTTCTGGTGCTCGCGCATGAACCTGAGGAACAGCTCGAACTCGGGGCCGTCCACGGGCTTGCTCACGTCGGGGCGGCCCATGTGGTCCACGACCACGGTGGTGGGCAGGCTGGTGAAGAAGTCCCACAGCTCGGGCAGGTCCACGGCCTCGAAGTAGATGACCACATGCCAGCCGAGCTTGGCGATGCGGCCCGCGATCTCCATCAGCTCGTCCTTAGGCGTGAAGTCCACCAGGCGCTTGACGAAGTTGAAGCGCACGCCGCGCACGCCGGCGGCGTGCAGCTCCTGCAGCTCCTCATCGGTCACGCTGCGGCGCACCGTGGCCACGCCGCGCGCCTTGCCGTTGGCGGCCTTGCAGGCATCGACCATGGCGCGGTTGTCGGCGCCGTGGCAGGTGGCCTGCACGATGACGTTGCGCGCAAAGCCCAGGTGGTCGCGCAGCGCAAACAGCTGCTGCTTGCTGGCGTCGCAGGGCGTGTACTTGCGCTCGGGCGCAAACGGGAATTCATCGCCGGGGCCGAAGACGTGGCAGTGGGCATCCACAGCGCCTGCAGGCACCTGGAACTTGGGCTTGGAGGGGCCGGCGTACCAGTCCAGCCAGCCGGGGGTTTTTTCAAAAGCGCTCATGTTCCCTCCTTCAGTCGATGTAACGGAGGCCGGCCTTTTCAAGGGGCTCGCGCATCTTGTACATGTCCAGGCCCAGCACGCCGGAAGCCAGCTTGGCGCGCTTTTCGCCCTCGAAGCTCTCGCGCTTTTGTGCGGCAGCCAGGGTTTCGGCGGCCTTGGCGGCGGGCACGCAGACCACGCCGTCATCGTCGGCCACGATCACGTCGCCAGGCGTGACCCACATGCCCGCGCAGACCACGGGGATGTTGACCGAGCCCAGCGTGGCCTTGATCGTGCCCTTGGAGGAGATGGCGCGGCTCCACACGGGGAAGTTCATTTCCTGCAGCGTCTTCACGTCGCGCACGCCGGCGTCGATGATCAGCGCCCGTGCGCCACGCGCCTGGAAGCTCGTGGCCAGCAGGTCGCCGAAGTAGCCGTCCGTGCATTCCGAGGTCACGGCCGCGACCACGATGTCGCCGGGCTGGATCTGCTCTGCGGCCACATGCATCATCCAGTTGTCACCGGGCTGCAGCAGCACGGTGACGGCCGTGCCCGAGACCTGCTGGCCCGCATAGATGGGGCGCATATAGGGCTTGAGCAGGCCCACGCGGCCCATGGCCTCGTGGACGGTGGCCGAGCCCAGGGCAGCCAGGCCGTCGGCGGCCGCGCGGTCGGCACGCTGGATGTTGCGGTAAACCACACCGAGTTCGTACATGGTGTTCTCCTTGGATCTGTGGTGGCGGCCTGCTTACAGGCCCTTTTGCTTGAGGGCGGCGTCCATGCGCGGGAACACGCGGCGCGCGTTGCCTTCGTAGACCTGGTAGCGCTCCTCTTCGGTGAGGTTGGCCGTGGCCTCGATGTAGCGCTTGGTGTCGTCGTAGTAGTGGCCCGTGGTCGGGTCGATGCCGCGCACGGCGCCGATCATCTCGCTGGCGAACAGGATGTTCTTGACGGGTATCACCTTGGTCAGCAGATCGATGCCGGGCTGGTGGTAGACGCAGGTGTCGAAGAAGATGTTGTTGAGCAGGTGCTCGTCCAGCAGCGGCTTCTTGAGCTCCTGCGCCAGGCCGCGGAAACGGCCCCAGTGGTAGGGCACGGCGCCGCCGCCATGGGGGATCAGGAACTTGAGCGTGGGGAAGTCCTTGAACAGGTCGCTGGTCAGGCACTGCATGAAGGCCGTGGTGTCGGCATTCAGGTAGTGGGCGCCCGTGGTGTGGAAGCACGCGTTGCAGCTGGTGGAGACGTGGACCATCGCGGGGATGTCGTACTCCACCATCTTCTCGTAGATGGGATACCAGGAGCGGTCCGACAGCGGGGGCGAGGTCCAGTGGCCGCCTGAAGGATCGGGGTTCAGGTTGATGCCCACGTTGCCGTACTGCTCCACGCACTTGACCAGTTCGGGGATGCAGGTGGCGGGGTCCACGCCCGGCGACTGCGGCAGCATGGCGGCGGGGATGAAATGCTCGGGGAACAGTTCGCTGACGCGGTAGCACAGCTCGTTGCAGATGGCGGCCCAGGTGCTCGATGTCTGGAAGTCGCCGATGTGGTGGGCCATGAAGCTGGCGCGCGGGCTGAAGATGGTGAGATCGGAGCCGCGCTGCTTCATCAGCTTGAGCTGGTTGGTCTCGATGGTCTCGCGGATCTCGTCATCGCTGATCTTCAGGTCGCTGGCCCTGGGGGCCTTGGACGGGTCCTTGAGGCCTGCGATCTGCAGGTCGCGCCAGGCGCCCAGGGCCGCGGGCGCGGTGGTGTAGTGGCCGTGTACGTCGATGATCATCGGATGGTCTCCTGCGTCTTTATGGGGTGGGAATGTGTCAGTGGAGGGGTCAGTGGAGGGGTGCGGCAGGCGCCGCGCCGCCCTGCGGCTCGGGACTGCTGTACTGCTTGATGATGAGGGCGGCCATGGCGATCACGCCCGGAATGGCCACCACGGCAAAGATCTCGCTGAAACCCAGCTGGCGCGCCGACAGCTCGGCCACCAGGAAGGAGCCCGCAATGCCGCCGAAGCGGCCAATGCCCAGCATCCAGGCCACGCCCGTGGCACGGCCCCGCGTGGGGTAGTAGGCGGCGGCCAGCGCCGGCATGGACGACTGGGCGGTGTTCATGATGGTGCCGGCCAGGAAAACGGCCACCACCAGCCAGCCCAGGTGACCGGCCGTCTGGCCTATCCACCAGATGGAGGCCGCCGTCAGCGCATAGCCGATGGCGATGATGCGGTTGGCATTGAAGCGGTCCATGAGCCAGCCGAACAGCACGGCGCCCACGCCGCCCAGCGGGAACAGCGCGGCCACCAGGGTGCCGGTCTTGGGGTCCAGGCCCGCTTCCTTGAACAGCACGGGCATCCAGTTCATCAGCGCGTAGAAGATGACCAGTCCCATGAAGTAGGCGATCCACAGCATGATCGAACCCACGCGGTACTCGCGCGACAGCACCACGCCCATGCCGCTGCTGGCCCGAGATTCGGGCTGGGGCTTGGACTCGGTCATCACGAAGCGCTGCACGCCCTGCACGGCATCACCGGCAATGCGCGCCAGCACCTTGCGGATGCGCTCGGCCGGGTAGTTGTTGGCCACCATGTGGCGCACCGACTCCGGCAGCAGCACGATCAGGGCCACCAGCAGCAGCAGCGGCGCTGCACCGCCCAGGATGAGCACGCTGCGCCAGCCGAAATGGGGGATCATCCAGGCCGCCAGGAAGCCGCCGAAGGCCGCGCCCAGCGGAAAGCCGCAGAACATGGCGTTGGTCAGCGTGGCGCGGCGCGAATCAGGGCAGTACTCGCTCATCAGCGTGACGGCATTGGGCATGGCGGCGCCCAGGCCCAGGCCGGTGACGAAGCGCAGCATGGCCAGCGTCCAGATGTCGGGCGAAAAGCCCGAAGCCAGGCAGGACACGGCAAACACCGCCACCGAACCCACCAGCACGGTCTTGCGGCCCAGCCGGTCAGCCAGCGGACCAGAGAACAGGGCGCCTGCGGCCAGGCCGAACAGCGCCGCGCTGAGCACGGGCGCCAGTGCAGGCTTGCTCACGCCCCACTCGCCGATCAGCGAGGGCGCGATGTAGCCGATGGCCGCCGTGTCAAAGCCATCGAGCAGAACGATCAGGAAACACAGCGCAAAGATCACCCACTGGAATCCCGAGAACGGGTGCTCGTTGAGCAGGGTCTGCACATTGACGCCGGTTGCTGCGGCGTCCTTCTGGACGGATGTCATGACTTGTCTCTTCCACTGTCTCTCGGCCTGGCGGATACCGCATCTGCGCGCGCGGCCCGCACCTTGCACCGCAGGGGCCGGCAAGCCCCTGCGCTGTTTCTTCAGTCCTGCCTGCGGCCGTCCCAGGCCGAGCGCGGCACCATGACCTCGCCGCGCATCAGCAGGCGCGCCGTGCGCAGCAGGGCCGCCTTGGTCACCACCTCGGGATGGGCCGGATCGCTGTCCAGCGTCACGCTGAATTCGCCCGTGGGATGCTCCACCGACACCGTGAGCGGGCCCGCGCCCTGCGTGAGCTGCGCCACGCCGTCGCACACGGTGCCCGGCATCTTCACGGCCGTGCCCACGGTGACGGCTGCCAGCACGCCGATGGCGTCATGGCAGACGTGGGGGATGAAGCTGCGCGTGGTCAGCGCGCCGCCATGCTGGGGCGGCGCGATCAGCGTCATCTTGGGGTAGTTCTTGGCCGAGACATCGCCCAGGCCCATGGTCCGGGAGATCTGCAGGCGCAGCGCCTCGATGCGGCGCTTGAGATCGGTGTCGGCGTTGAGCTCGGCCACGGTCTCCAGGCCGGTGGCGCCCACGTCGGCGGCCTTGAAGATCACCAGCGGCATGCCGTTGTCTATGCAGGTGACGTCAAGCGTGAAGTCTTCGAACCCCTCGCCCGTCACCGTGACCGTGTCCCGGGGCTTGCCCGTGGGCAGCAGGCCCGAGCAGACCGAGCCGGCCGTGTCCAGGAAACTGATTTCGATGGGTGCCGAGCTGCCGGGCGCGCCGTCGATGCGGGCCGAGCCTTCGTACTCCACCTGGCCGCCGGGCGTCTGCACGGTGATGTCGGCCGCCATGCCGGTGTTCAGCGTCAGCACCCGGAAGGTGCTGGTCTCGCCGCGCGAGGAGACCATGCCGGTCTCCAGCGCAAAGGGAACCACGCCGGCCAGCATGTTGCCGCAGTTGGGCGTGGTGTCCACCGTGTCCTTGTCGGGCTGCAGCTGGGCGAAGAGGAATTCGAGGTCGATGCCCTCCTTGTCGGAGAGGCTGACGATGCCGACCTTGCTGGTCAGCGGATGCGCACCACCCACGCCGTCGATCTGCCGCTTGTCGGGCGAGCCCATGGCCGCGAGCAGCACGCGGTCGCGCGTGGGCAGGTCGGAGGGAAGATCGGTGGCCCGGAAGAAGGGGCCCTTGGAAGTACCGCCCCGCATCAGCAGGCAGGGAATGGCCGTTTGCATGGCTGTCTCTATCAGTATGGGTATGACAGCTATTGTGAGCATGGCGCGGGCCAGGCACCACTGAGCAAGCCCGCTAGCAGCTATAGCAAACCGGCATAGCTCAGTACCAGGCTTGCGCTGCGGGTTGCGGCGCCCGTGCGCCGCAACTGCTTGATACAACTTATTTTTGTGCGGTGCCGCTCAATCGCGGCCATGGCCCCGGCCGCGATCATGGCCATGCCCGGGGCCACGGTGGTCATCACCACGCCCGCCATGGCGATCGTGGCGGTCGTCACGGTCCCAGCGGCGGTCATCGCGGCGGTGCTCCCATTCGCGGTGGCGGCGCTCCTCGCGCCAGCGCGGATCGGGACGCGGCGGCCCGGCATGCCAGTGCGGCGGCGGGTTGCGCAGGAAGTACACCGGGCGGCCGCAGGCGCCGTAGCGGGCGCAGTGCTTGCCCCAGTGCTTGGCGTGGCCCGGGGGCACCCACATGTAGACAGGCGGCGGAGCCATGGGGGCCGGCGCAATGATGACGGGGCGCTGGTACAGCAGCGCTGGCGGCGGCGCGTTGCCGATGTCCACGGTGCCGTAGACGCCCGGTGCCAGCTGGCCCGAGACCGAGCCGCTGATGTAGGTCTGCGCCTGGGCCGCAAGGGCCGAGCAGGCCAGCGCAAAGGCGGCCGCGGCGCGCAAGGTGGTTCGCAAGGTGAGCAGGGCCATGTTCTTTTGAATTGGGTGAAACAGGAAAGGCCCCGTTTCTACCAAGCGCGCGGGGCCGCGTGGACCGCTGCGCCTGAAAAGGTGTAAGAACCCGTTCAAGCCAGCGCCCGTTCCTGTTCAACGCGCCAGGGCTGCCTGCGGTGTACAGCAGACCGCAATGGTCCGCTTTCTGGCCTGCACGCGCTCAGTCCAGCTTGAGCCGCGAATCCTTCACCACCTTCTGCCATTTGGCGATCTCGGCGCGGCGGAAGGTCTCCAGCTCGGCCGGCGTGGAGCCTATGGGCTCGGCGCCTATGCCAGCGAGCCGCTCCACGATGGCGGGCTCGCGCAGCACCTTGGCCAGCACCGTGGACAGCCGGTTCACGATGGCGGGCGGCGTGCCGGCCGGCGCAAAGATGGCGTTCCATTCATAGGTCTCGTAGCCGGGCACGCCCGACTCGGCAATGGTCGGCAGCTCGGGCGCGGCCTTGGAGCGCTCCAGCCCGCCCACGGCCACCGCGCGCAGCTTGCCGGTCTTCACGTGCTGCCAGGCCGAGCCCATGCTGGCAAACATCAGCGGCACCTGGCCCGACATCACATCCATCATGGCCGGGCCGCCGCCCTTGTAGGCCACATGGTGCAGCTGCGTCCTGGCCAGCAGGTTGAACAGTTCGCCCGCCAGGTGCTGGGCCGAGCCCGGGCCTGCGGACGCAAAGTACAGTTGCCCGCCCCCCTCGGAGCGGCCGGCCTGGATCAGGTCCTGCACGCTCTTGATGGGCGACGAAGGCGCAACCACCAGCACATTGGGCACGCGCAGCAGCAGCGACACGGGCGCGAAGGCCTTGAGCGTGTCGAACTGCATGCGCGCGTGGATGGCGGGGTTTTGCGCGTGGTTGGAGGCATCGAGCATCAGCGTGTAGCCGTCGGGCTGGGCCTTGGCCACCTGGGCACCGCCAATCATGCCGCCTGCCCCGCCCCGGTTCTCGATCACCACGGGCTGGCCCAGCTCGGCAGACAGCCTGGGGCCGATCAGGCGCGCCACCACATCGACGGTGCCGCCCGGCGGATAGGTTACGACCAGGGTGACGGGGCGCTCGGGGTAGTTGGCCACTGCAGCCGCTGCAGCCGCAGCGGCCGGCGCGGCCATGCCGGCAACGGCCGAAAGCAGGCCTGCTGCCGCCCACAGGCTGGCGGTGCGTCTGGACAGGGAATTCATGGTGTGTCTCCTTGGTTTGGCATGTCGTTTTGGAATCGGAACAGCTCGAAGGCGGTGCGGCCCAGCACGGCCTGCAGGGGGCCGGCATCGTCCAGCCAGTCCTGCAGCCAGCGCACGGCCGCCGGATAGCTGGCCTGGCCGGCGTGCTGCGTGTGCGGCCAGTCGCTGCCCCAGAGCAACCGCCCGGCCGTGAAGGCCTGCAGCAATTGCGCGGTGGCCTGCCGGCCCGAGGCGGCGCAGTCGGCGGCCTGCCAGATGCGGTAGGGCGCGGACAGCTTGACCCACACACGGCCGCTGCCGGCCTGCTGCAGCAGATAGCCAAAGCCCGGGTCGCGCACGCCCAGGGCCGGGTCAGGACGCCCGAAGTGGTCAACCACCACGCGGCAGCCGGCCGCCAGCAAGGCGGGCAGCAGGTCCGGCAGGCGCCCGGCCTGCAGGTGCAGCTCCACATGCCAGCCCAGGGTGTTGGCCTGCTCCAGCACGCGGCGCCAACCGGGCGCATTCAGATCGGGCAAAGGCAGGCCGATCAGGTTCAGGCGCATGCCCACCACGCCGGCATCGGCCAGGGCCTGCAGTTGTTCATCGCCCGTGCTCTCATCCACCACGGCCACGCCGCGCAGGCGCTGCGGCTGGGCGCGCAGCGCCTGGAGCAGGTAGCTGTTGTCCGTGCCCAGAAAGCTGGGCTGCACCAGCACGCCATGGGCCATGCCGTGCGTGTCCAGGTGGTGCAGATAGGTGCCCAGGAGCGCGTCCTCGTCGGGCGCGTAGCGGCGCGCATCCGGCATGGGCAGGCCACGCTCGAAGACATGGGCGTGGGTATCGACGCTGGACGCAATGGCGAACCGGGGCACGGCAGACACGGGAAGAACTCCTTGTGGGTTGCGCCACGCAAGGCGCGGCGCTGGGGGCATGGGGCCGGATTCTAGGAACGGGGGGTATATATTTCCATTCTTCAAAACGGATTTATTCATACCGGATCAATATGGAAACCCGGCATCTGCGCTACTTTCTCGCGGTGGTGGACCAGGGCAGCGTCAGCCGCGCAGCCGACTGGCTGGGCATTGCACAGCCGGCCCTGAGCCAGACCCTGGCCCGCATGGAAAAAGACCTGGGCGTGCAGCTGTTCCAGCGCTCACGCCAGGGCGCCCTGCCCACCCCGGCCGCCCTGGCCATGCTGGACGATGTGCGCACCAGCGTGGCCCGCATAGATGCCGCCGCCAGCCGCGCGCGCGAGATCGCCAGGGGCAGTGCGGGCCAGTTGACCGTGGGCCTGGTGTCCTCGGCGCTGTTCGGCACCCTGCCCCGCGCCCTGCGCGCGTTGCGGCAGCAGGCGCCCGGCGTGCGGGTCATCCTGCGCGAGATGAGCAATGCCGAGCAGGCCGAGGCCCTGCAGACCGGCGCCATCGACATCGGCCTCATGCACACGCCCGTGGCCGTGGGCGGGCGCATGCGCGAGCGCCAGCTGCTGCGCGAGCGCCTGGTGGCCGCCGTGCCCGATGAATTCCAGATCGGCGAGGACGGCCAGGTCAGCCTGGCCCAGATCGCCGAGGCCGGGCTGGTGATGTACCCGCAGGCGCAATTGCCCGTGCTGCATGCCGGCATCCTCGACGCGCTGCGCAAGGCCGGGCACGAGGCCCATGTGGCGCAGGAAGCCAACCGCACCCTCACCGTGCTGGCCTGCGTGGCCGGCGGCTGCGGCGTGGCCCTTCTGCCCAGCTGGATACGCTCCATGGACTTTCGCGGCGTGCGCTTTTGCGAGGTGCGTGACGGCCAGGCCCTGCCCAGCCTGGACCTCAGCGCCATCTGGCCCGCACGCTCCACGCCCACGCTGGCCGACCTGTTCGCGCACCTGGATCTGGGGGAAGACTGAGCTCTCCCTAGCCCGCTGCGACCATGTGCAGCGCGGCACGGCTCCACCAAGGGCGGCCCGGCGCTCGTGCAAGAAGCGGGATGCACGTCCGCCTGCGCCGCACTACAAACCGCTTTCCCTCATTCACGGAAAGAAAAGGTGCGAGATGCAGCCATCGCCACAGCAACTCCACGGAAAAGTCGCCCTCATCACGGGCGCCAGCTCAGGCATAGGCCGCGAAGCCGCCAGGCTGTTTGCGCGCCACGGCGCCAGGCTGGTCCTCACGGCCCGCCGCCAGCCGGAACTGCAGGCCCTGGTGGCGGAGATCGAGCAGGACGGCGGCCAGGCCATCGCGCTGGCCGGCGACGTGCGGGACGAGCCGCTGGCACAGGCCCTGGTCGAGACCGCCACGGAGCGCTTTGGCGGCCTGGACATCGCCTTCAACAATGCAGGCATGACCGGCGATCCCTGTGCCCTGCCCGATCTCTCGCTGCAGGCCTGGCAGGACGCCATCGCCACCAACCTCACCAGTGCCTTTCTGGGCGCCAAGCACCAGATACCGGCCCTGCTGGCACGCGGTGGCGGCTCGCTGATCTTCACCTCCACCTTCGTGGGCCATACGGCGGGCCTGCCCGGCATGGGAGCCTATGCCGCCAGCAAGGCCGGCCTCGTCGGCCTCACCCAGGTCATCGCCGCCGAATACGGCCCCCGCGGCCTGCGCGCCAACGCCCTGCTGCCCGGGGGCACCGACACTCCCATGGGCCGCGCCAGCACCCCCACGCCCGAGGCGCGCGCCTTCGTCGAAAACCTGCACGCGCTCAAGCGCCTCGCCACCCCCGCAGAAATCGCGGCGGCGGCGCTGTTTCTGGCGTCGGACGCATCCAGCTTCATCACGGGTACGGCCATGGTGGTCGATGGTGGCGTGTCCATCAACCGGATTTGAACGAGACCCCTGGCCGGCATGCCCAGGCCAGGGGCCGCGGCGCCTGGACCGCATCTGTCCCCTGCGGCTTACCGGTACGTCCTGGCCATGCCTGCCCGTGCAACTTCGGGGCCGTCGCTGCAATGGCGGCCCGGCTTGATTTCCTGCTCCAGCTGCCGGGCGTGGATGTTTTGCGGATCGCCTGCGCCGGCTTTTCCAGGAGGATGGAAAGGAATGGATTCATCCCCGGGCAATGCGCCATGCGAGGCATGCTCGAAAAAGAAGTAGATGCCTTCGTGCAGCATCCACCGCGGGACAAGGCCGCAATCGCTTTCGTTGAATTGAGCGCAGCAGTCCCCGCTGCGATTGCCGCGCGTGCGTTTCTTTCGCAGCGGATGGCCATAGGCGCCCAATACCTGCTCGATGATGTCGGGCACGGTCTGGTTCTGGAAGATGCGAACGTCGCTCCTGCGCGTGGCCAGCCACAGCCAGGGGCTCAGGCGGGCCTTGCAGGCGTAACCGCGGTGGTTCTGGCCCTGCATGCCCAGGCGGGCGACGATGCCGTCGATGTAGCGCATTGCGCCGCCCTGGATTTGTATTTCCATGGTGGTGCTTTACCCAATAGCGCCTTTGCGTAGATGCTTTCGCTGAGCACTTCCCAATCGAGGCTGAAAGGCTGGCTGACTTTTTTCCGGCTGCGCAATTCGAGAAAATGCACTTCATGGCCCAATGGTCTGTGGATCGCGAATCGGCATGTCATTGTGCAAACCACCCTGGTTGTCAGTTCCGGGGCGGCCTCCCTTCCCCTTTCAAGGAAACGGATCATGGACAAACGAAGCGCATTGAGGCAATCTACCCGTATTGGCAATACACTGTCCATGTAAGTAATTGCATCTCACCTTGGGCCAGCACCGCCTCTTGCAGCCCAGACGGGAAGCACCGCACACACCCCATTCCAAGCACTCTTCAATCAATAGATCAATTACATCCCATTACAGCATTGTTGACGGCTATGGCATTTAACCGGCGCATAAGGTCCATCGAATGCTCACAACATATACTCGCGAAAACTGGCAGGAATGGAGCATCTGGTGTCTGTCAAATGGAATTTCTTCTCCTTGGGGCAGAGATCCATTGCACACACTGCGTCTCCATGCTTGCGGGACCCGCAGGTAAACACAGTGTAAATTTCAGCTGTGAGCGCTCGTGAGCACTGATTAATCGCGTCGAGATTGTTATAGTAAATAACGGAATCACCATGACTAGACACACTCAGCCCATCGTGGAGCGCTTGTTCAGGCCTATGGAACGCTCGACCCGTCAACGCAGCTCGATACGCACGGTCATGGAAGAGGCTGGACGCCCCTTGCTTCCGGCCGAGATCCTCGGCGCAGCGCAGCGCGAGGTGCCGGCCATCGGGCTGGCCACGGTGTACCGCAACATCAAGCAGCTGATGGAAGCGGGCGAAGTGCAGGCCGTGGACCTGCCCGGCGAGGCCACGCGCTACGAACTCAGCGGCCGCGCCCACCACCACCATTTCCGCTGCATGAGCTGCAACCGCGTGTTCAACGTGCCCGGCTGTCCGGGCGACATGCAGCGCATCGCCCCCGAAGGCTTTGTGGTGGAGCGCCATGAGATGACGCTGTACGGCGTCTGCAGCGACTGCCACCAGAACGTGCAATAACAGGGAGCCGCCCGCCTCGGGCTCAGTCTCGGGCCCACGGATCCAAGAAGATGACAGCCATGGTGCAGGCCCTGCCTGAACCATGGCTGTTTCTTTTTTCACCCGCCCTTGGCCTCAGCGCCTGCCCGGCCGCACGCGGCCTGCGGCAGCACCGCCGGCCAGCAAGGCCAGCGCAGCCACCACCCACAGCATTGCCGTCTGCCCCCAGGCCTGCCGCGCAGGCCGTGGGCTGGCCGTGAAGACGGGCTGGGCTGCAAAATCCTGCGCACCGAATGTGCGGTCCTCAAACAGGTAGGGATAGAGGAAGGCGCGCAGGCGCGCGTGAAAGGCGGCGATGTCGTCCTGATAGGCCAGTTGCGCCAGCAGGTCGGTGCCGGCCTGGCGGTGCAATGCGGCCTGCACGCCCACGCCGGGCAGCAGCCAGCCCAGGCGCCCGGTCCAGGCCTGGCGTGCCTGCAGGCCTGCGCGGTAGGCGGCGAACTGGGATGCGACACTTTCGTCGCCGAGCTGCTGGAAGGCGTAGTACCACTTCCAGTGAAAGCCTGCAGGCAGAGCCGCGGTGTCGCGCCATTCGGGGTGGCTGCGGAAAAAGCGCTCCATGGTCTGCTCGCGCGGCAGGTCCCAGGCGCCATGCACGGTCTGGCGCTGGGCCAGCATCAGCTCCACGCCCTGGCTCACGGGGATGGCGCGCGAGAGTGCGGCATTGGCCAGCGTGGGCAGCACCAGGGTCAGCACGGCCCAGCAGCCCATGAGGGCCATGGCATTGGCGACCGAGCTGCCGCCCAGCGCGGCAACCACCAGGCACAGGCCGCTCCAGAAAACCACATAGGCCGTGGCGGACAGCAGCACCGTGGCAAGGGCGCCCGCCGCTGCCCCGCCGGCCAGTGCGCCTGCCAGGGCAGGCAGCGCCACGCAGGCCAGCACCAGCACGGAACGCAGTCCCGCGCGGCGCAGCCACAGCCGCCGCCCGGTGCCAGGCATGGCCTGCAGCATGCCCAGGCGGCCCGATTCGCGCTCGCCCGAGACCAGGTCGTAGAGCAGCGCAATCAGGAACAGCGGCACCAGGTAGACCAGCACAAAGGCGAAGTCGAAGCGGCCCGCCAGCGCCAGTTCCGGGTTGAAGCTTTCGCCTTCATGCAGCTGTGCCTGCAGCGCCAGCGCGCGCACGCGCAGCACATAGGGCGCGGCATCGCGCAGGCCCAGGGCCAGAAAGGCCGTGGACGATGGCGCATCCCAGGTGGCGTGAAAGCCGTAGTAGGCCACCGAGCCTGCATCGCCGGACTGCGCATGCCGGCTTGCCTGGGCCGCCATGTCCTGCTGCTGCAGTTGCGCAAGGCGGTCCAGGGTCAGGCGTTGCGAGGCGATCTCGCGCAGGCCCGACAGCACGGCCAGCGTGGACAGCAGCAACAGCAGGGCCAGGGCGCACAGCGCCAGGCGCGAGCGCGTCAGAAGACGCCATTCATGCAGAAGCCAGCTCATCGCGCCACCCTCCCCAGCCGTTGCGTGGCCAGCAGCAAGGCCACCGTCAATACAGCCAGCCATGCCAGCAGCACATAGGCGGCAGGCGCCGCGCGACGCAGGGCCACCAGCGGTGGATCGGGCTCGTGGTGGAAATCGGAGACGCCGCGCCAGTGCTCGTGGCCGATGCGGTTGTCGCGGCTCGATCGGTCGCCCGCATAGCTGAGCTTGTCCACCTGCAGGCGGTTGAGGGCCTGCACCATGCGGTAGCGATGCTGCTCGGCCTGCTCCAGAAAGCGCCGGTAGCCTTGCAGGTCGGTCCCGGCCACGGCCATGGACAGGCGGCGCAGCGCGATCACGGGGCTGATCAGGGCAAATGCGTCAGCCCGGCGCAGTTGTTCGGCCTGCAGATCGAAGCTGGCCTCGGCATGGCGCCTGAAGAGTTCGCTGGTCAGCCGCTCGCCTTCCATGCCGACCAGGCCCTTGTAGTTGACGGGCAGGTCCTCGACGCGCGAGACACCGTACTGCGCCAGCACCCTGGCGCGGAAAGCGGCGAAATAGGGATCGTCGGGATTGTGGCTGTCGCCCAGCGCCGCCAGCTCGCGCGCGGTGGCGATGTCGGTCTCGAAGCGCGTGGGCAGCGCCAGGGCAGATCCCACCAGCTCAGGCACCAGACGGGGCAGCAGCACCACGGCGACGGCCCAGGCCGCCAGCAGGGCCAGCAAGGCATCGCGCCCGCGCCGCATGAAGGCCGAGACAGCGACGATGCCCACCGCCCAGAGCATCAGCCACAGCACATGGCCTGCCGCCAGCGTGGTCACCAGGCTGATGGGCACCGGCGTGGCCACGGCCATCCAGGCCAGGGCCAGCAGGGCCGGCAGCAGCACCAGGGCCGCCACGCCCGCCAGCGCCAGCAGCTTGCCGGCCAAGAACTGCCGCGTGCCCACGCCCTGGGCCAGCAGCACGCGCAGGGTGCCGGCCTCGCGCTCGCGTGCAATGCAGGCATGGCCCATGAAGATCAGCAGCAGCGGCGCCAGCACCTGCAGCACAAAGGCCGGCGTGAGCTGGCCGAACCGCAGCAGCAGCGAGGACTGGCGCACATCGCCGAAGTTGGCGCTGTTTTGGCGGTGGCCCTCCAGAAACAGCGTGTGGCCGGTGTAGGCGTCGATGCCCGCATCAAAGGCCGCCAGCGGATTGAGCGGGCGGAACACGAAATGGCCGTAATGCACCATGCGGTGCGGATGGCGGTCGGGCTGGGCTTCGAACTCGCTGTCCACCTGGGACTGGTGGCGCTCGCGCTGGGCCTGGGCCGCGCTGCGCTGGTCCCAGGCGGTGAAGGCGGCAGCGGCGCTGAGCAGCAGCCACAGCGCCATCCCCAGCACGGCCACGCGGTCGCGCAGCAGCAGGCGCCATTCCTCGCGCGCAATGGTCCAGGCCGCGCTCATGCCGCTGCCCCCTGCGTGTCGGCTTCAATGTGCGTGTGCGCGTCCGTGTCCGTGCCCGTGTGTGTGCCCACCCCTGCATAGTGGCGGTGCAGTGCGCGCACATCGAAGCGCTCCTCTCCGCTGGCCGCCACTTCCTCGACCAGGCGCCCGCCTGCGATGAAGCCCATGCGGTCGGCCACGTCGGCGGCGCCCAGCAGGTCGTGCGTGACCATGAGAATGGCCACGCCCTGCCCGCGCAACTGCATGAGCAGCCGGCTGAACTCGGCCGTGGCCTGCGGGTCCAGGCCCGAGGTGGGTTCGTCCAGCAGCAGCGCCGGCACCCTGCGCGCCAGCGCCAGCGCAATCGCCACCTTCTGGCGCATGCCCTTGGAAAAACCGGAGACGCGCCGGTCGTGCGCGGCAGCGTCCAGCCCTGCGGCAGACAGCGCCTGGCCGATGGCGCCGGCCGCGGCCGGCTGGCCCGCCAGCTCCAGCAGGTAGGCCACGTTCTCGCGCGCACTCAGGTGCTCGTACAGCGCCACGTTCTCGGGGATATAGGCGATCAGGGCACGCGCCTGCGCAGGCGCCGTCACCGGGTCCACGCCCTGCACGCGCACCTGTCCGCTGCGCGGCCGCACAAAGCCCAGCAGCATGCTCAGCGTGGTGGTCTTGCCCGCGCCGTTGGCGCCCAGCAGCGCATAGATCTCGCCCGCATTCACGGCCAGGTCCAGGCCCTGGAGGATGGTGCGCTCGCCATAGTCCACCACGGCGCCCAGCGCTTGGAGCACGGGCGTGGAGGCAGAAGTGGGGTTGGAAGAAACAGGAAGGGATGGATGCATGGCGGGGCTCAGAACTTTGCTTGAAGGCCTACGGTGACGGTGCGGGCCGTGCCCGGCGTCACCCACAGCCGGCTGTACGAGCTGGTGTAGTAGGTCTTGTCGAAGAGGTTGTCCACGTCCAGCGTCAGGCGCAGCGTGGGGCTGATGCGCCAGTAGGCAACCAGCTTGGCCGTGGTGTAGCTGGGCAGCTCGAAGGCGGCCTTGCCGGCATCGGCCTCGGCCTGCGTGCGGGCCTGGCCCAGGCGCTTGCCCATGTGGGTGACGCCGCCGCCGATGCCGTAGCGCTGGCCGTTGGAGAAGGCGTTCTCGTAGACCGCCAGCACGCTGCCGTTGACCTTGGGCACGTTGAGCAGGCGCCCGCCCACCTCCAGCGTGTTGTCGCGGGAGATCTCTACATCGTTGAGCACCAGGCTCGCATTCAGGCGCCAGCGCTGCGTGACCTGGCCGGCGAAGTCGAATTCCAGGCCCCGGCTGCGGATCTCGCCGGCCGAGACCGAATAGCCGGCGTTGCCCGGGTCGGCCGTCAGCACATTGCGCTTGCGGATGTCGAACAGCGCGGCCGTGGCACCCATGCGCTGGTCGGCACTTTCCCACTTGGCGCCCAGCTCCATGGAACGGCCGGATTCCGGGCTGAAGCCCGCACCGGCCACATCGATGCCCACGTTGGGCCGGAACGAGCGGCCCGCGTTGGCATAGAAGGTCCATTGCGGCAGCGGCAGCCAGCTCAGGCCCAAGCGCGGCGAGGTCGAGGCCGGGTCCTGCTGCGTGGTCGCCCCCGTGCGGCGGTTGTGCAGCGACTGGTCGTAACGGTCCATGCGCAGGCCGGCCACCACGCGCCATTGGGGCGAGAGCTTGATGGCGTCCTGCAGGTAGAAGGCCGTGTTGCGCTGCCGCTCGAAGGTGTCGGTGTTGGCCGTGGGCACGGGGCGCGCGCCGCCGTAGATGGGGTTGTAGATGTTGATGGCGTAGGGATTGGCCGCCGTCGGGTTGGCGCGCAGCATCAGCGTGTCCATCTCGAAGCGAAAGCTCTCCAGGCCCAGCAGCAGCTCGTGTTCGACGGCGCCCGTTTTCACCGTGCCCTGCAGCTCGGCCTGCACGGCGATATCGTCGGACTGGTAGTCGCGGAAACGCCGCTGGCGCGTGAGGTCGCCATTGGCCAGCAGCGCGTGGGGTTCGGTGGAAAAGCCGTTGATCGAGGTTTCGCGATAGGACAGGCCCAGGCGGCTGCGCCACTGCGCGTTCCACTCGTGCGAGAGGATGAACTGGTGGGTGCGGTTTTCCACCGTCACATCGCCGTCGCCCGGCTCGCCCAGGAAGCGGCTGCGCGAGATGGCGCCCAGCCGGTCGCCCACGGCCACCACGCCGCGGTCCAGCGGCGTCTTGTGGCGCAGCAGCTCGCCCGAGTACTCCAGCACCGTATCGCGCCCCAGCTTCCAGGTGAAGGCCGGTGCGATCACCTGGCGGCTGGCGCCCACGAAATCGCGGAAGCTGTCGCGGTCCTCCACGGCGATGTTGAGCCGGTAGGCAAAGTTCTCGCCCACCGGTCCCGTGGTGTCCAGCGCGCCACGCCGCAGGCCGTAGCTGCCCGCATAGGCTTCCACGGAATGCGAAGACGTCCACAGCGGGCGCTTGGAGACGACGTTCAGCGTGCCGCCCGGCTCGCTGCTACCGTAGAGCGCAGCGGCCGTGCCCTTGAGGAACTCGATGCGCTCCACGCCGGCCAGATCACGCGGCGCATTGAAGCCGCGCCCCGAGGAAAAACCGTTGAACAGGGTGGCCATGCCCACGTTCTGGTCGCCGGGCAGGCCGCGGATGACGATGTTGTCCCACAGCCCGCCAAAGTTGTTCTGGCGCGAGACGCCGCCCACGTAGTCCAGCACGTCGTCAAGCTTGGTGGCGCCCAGGTCGTCCATGGCCTGGCGCGTGATCACGCGCACCGACTGCGGCAGCTCGCGCAGCGGCAGGTCGGTCTTGGCGCCGGCCGCCTCGTCGGTGTGATAGGCGCCCGAGGCCGTTCGGCCCACGACTTCCACGGCAGGCAGCAGCACCTGCTCCTGCGGGGAAGCGGAGGCGGCGGTGGCGGCGGCGGGGGCGGGGCCGGAGGACGGATCCTGGCCTTGGGCCAGTGCGGGCATGGACAGGAAGGCGGCAGCGCTCAGGGCAAGCGGCAGCGGGCGAAGGCGGGGAAGCGGCTTCGCGGGGAAGAAGAAAGCAGTCATGGTGAAAACGGGCACAGGCGCATGCCGCCGGCATCCACAGCCGGCGCGCGCAAACACGGACATGCCGCCAGCACCAATGGGCGCTGGCGGCAGAGAAGGAGAAAAGTGCTTGCGGGTTCAGCGCGGCGGGTCGCGCGATGCAAAGGCCCAGCGGTTCTGCGAGGGGATGGTGCCGCCCACGGTGCGCGGCGGCACCCTCTCGGGCGGCGCGGCCACGGCCAGCGGCAGGCCGAAGTGCGGCAGCCAGGCCGCCGCATGCGGTGCATGGCCCATGCACCATACGCAGACGGCTTCGGCGGCTTCGACGACTTCAGCCTTTTCGCCAGCCTGGCCGCGTTGGCCGGCCTGGCCGGTCAGCGCATCATCTTCGCAGCCGTTGAGGCCTACAAAAGCCTGGGCAGGCCCGGCCGCCGCCTGCCGGATATGCGTTGCGCCGTGCAAGGGCATGCCAATGGCCGTGTTGAAGAACACGGCCAGCAATAGCAGGCGCAAAACAAGCAGACGCATAAGACGGCGATCTTACTATTGACAGTTGAATATCATTAACAACCCGCCGCCATTTTCTGCACAGGGCCGGGACAGCAGCGCGGGAATATGCCACCGGCATGTGACAGGCCGATTGGCGATTTTCAGCCTTGCGCCTATTTATCTGCCGGTCCCACGCCCCGGAAGAACATGTCGCAGATCTGGTCCGCCACCTTCTCCAGCGAGCCCTTGCGGGGGTTGAACCAGGACTGTATGGAGTTGATGCTGCCCAGGATCATGATGCGCGCCAGGTGGATGTCGGCGTCGGCCCGCAGGCGGCCTTCGGCACGCAGGTCTTCGAGAAGGCCGCTCCAGAATTTCTGGTGGCGCTCGCGGCGCTTGATCTGGCGCTCGCGCACCTTGTCGGGCAGCTGGCCCAGCAGCCGGCCGTGGGCCAGGGCGAAGTCGCCATGCTTTACCAGCCCCGCCATCTGGCCCAGCACGGCTGCGCGAAAGCGCTGCTCGGCCGTGGCGTCGGCGCCCAGCGCGGCAAGGCGCTCCTGCTGCTGGCTGATGATGCGGTTGCCGCCCTGCTCCATGACCTCGTCCACCAGCTCCTCCTTGGAGGCGAAGTGGTAGTAGATGCTGGCGGCCTCGATCCCGGACTGCTCGGCAATGTTGCGCATGGTGGTGGCAGAGTAGCCCTGCTCACCGAAGGTGCGGGCGGCCAGCTTGAGAAGGGTCTCGCGGGTCTCGTTGCCGTCGTGGGCGCTGGTCTGCCTTCTTGCCATGTCTGCCAGGTGGTGGATCGTTGTAGTGCGGCGATCCTAACAGGCTGTTGGTAGCGCGCCAATCAAGCGTTCGGTGCCTGCCGCCCGCCGACTGCCGCATGGCCGGGCCGCGAAATCCGATTCAGGAATCACCCTTGAAACAACTGCAGGCTGCAATGGCTCCGGCAATCGGGAAGCCGATGCGCTTGTCCTGTATAGACAGAAGGCGCCGCCATTCACCATTCGAACAAGCGGTCTTTGACAATAAAAAAACCTATCCCGCAAATCGATTATTCAAATGAAACCACATGCATCAATAAATGCATTGAATAACTCGATCAAATCACATGTAATATATTTTATAAATCGATTTTATGATTTGATTGTTAAAATGCAAATGTTGATTGTTTTCCATAACCAAGGCGGAACTTTCGCGGCCAACCTTGCGCACTCCCCTGAAAAAGCCATGACAGCACGTCGTCTCCAGAGGAGGAAGCGCCAACCACAGTGCTCTGCAAATGTAACAACGGCACAACAGCTTTTGTAAAGTGCCGGTTATCCAGATTGCCCTGGATATAATGCGGATCGCCTTGGAATATGCCCAGGCATGAGAAGAAGCGCCCTACCCTCCATAGAGCGCCAACATCATCAGTATTTGTACTTACGGTGAGTTCTTCATCCCCACTGCACATGCACCAGAATTGACCATTCTGCAAAGAGTCCTGGGTCCAGGCTCTTGCTGCGCAGTTTTCACACAAATAGCCGCACTTAGAAATTCTTCCATCAAGATGACTACATACCAAGAGCTGATTGCCCAGAAAAAATTGCTCGACCAGCAAATCGACGATGCCCGCAAGCTGGAGTCCAAAGCGGCCCTGGCATCGGTGCAGGAGCTGGTCCGTGAGTTCGGCTTCACGGCACAACAGGTCTTCCCCTGGAAGCCCGATGGCAAAAAGAGCGCTCCCGCCAAATACCAGGACCCCGAGTCCGGCAAGACCTGGACCGGCCGCGGCAAGCCGCCGAACTGGATCCTGGGCAAGGACCGCACCCTGTTCGAAATCAAGTGAGTCCCTGCCGCGCATGGGCCCGCCCGCACGGCGGCGCACATGCGCGGATGAGCGTCATGCAGGCACCACCGCCGTGACCTCGATCTCCACCTTGGCCCGGTCTTCCACCAGATCCGCCACCTCCACCGCCGTCATGGCCGGGAAATGCCGCCCGATCAGTTCGCGGTAGTGCTTTCCAATGGCCGGATAGGCCGCCACGTATTCCTGCTTGTCGGTCACATACCAGGTCATGCGCACGATGTGCTCGGGCCTGGCGCCGCCTTCGGCGAGGATGGCGACGATATTGGCCAGCGCCTGCCGCACCTGTTCCGCAAAGTCGTCCGACTCGAATTGCTGCTGGCCGTTCCAGCCAATCTGGCCGCCGACGAACACCAGCCGGGAGCCGACCGTCATCTCGGTCAGGATGCCATTGGCATAGCCTCGGGGCGCCAGCCAGTCCGGGGGTTGCAGAGTCTTCATTGCTTCATCCTGTTCTCGTTGAATCCGTAAAACCGTCCTGCGGCACCAGATAGGCCTGCAGGCGCTCGCGCAGATCGGAAGGCAGTGGCGTGGCCTTCATGCTGCGCAAATCCATGGTGACGATGGTCATGCGTGCAGACAGCCGGCGTTGGCCATCTGGCCCCTCGAAACGCACATCGAACTGGAACGATGCCCCGCCGATGCGGCGCACCTCCAATACCTGGCGCAGCGTGTCGTGCCAGCGGCTGGGCGCCGTGAAATCGCATTGCACCGACACCGTGGGCGTGCCCACCTGGCGCTGTACATGCAGGGTGTGGAATGGCAGGCCCATTCCCCTGTCGAACCATTCCTCGACCAGGTCGTTGACCATCTCGAAATAGCGCGGGTAAAAGACGATGCCGGCCGGATCGCAATGGCGAAACAGCACCTGCACCTGGCTGACGAAGGCGGAGGCCATGGCGCGCGCTCACGGCATCTTGCGCAGCACGAATCGCTGCAGCTTGCCGGTCTCGGTGCGCGGCAGGGCCGGCACGAAGACAATGGCGCGCGGGTACTTGTAGGGCGCAATGCTGGCCTTGACGAAGGCCTGCAGCGTGGCGGCCATGTCGTCGCCGGCCGCAAAGCCGGGCTTGAGCACCACAAAGGCCTTGACCACCTGGCCGCGCTCGTCGTCTGCCGCGCCGATCACGCCGCATTCGGCCACGGCCTCGTGGCGCAGCAGCGCATCCTCCACCTCGGGGCCGGCAATGTTGTAGCCGGCCGAGATGATCATGTCGTCATTGCGCGCCTGGTAGAACAGATAACCGTCGGCGTCGCGCACAAAGGTGTCGCCGGGCAGGTTCCAGCCGTTTTGCACAAAGCGCTTCTGGCGCTCGTCTGCAAGATACCGGCAGCCGGTCGGTCCCTTGATGGCCAGGCGGCCGGGCGTGCCGTCGGGCACGGGCTGCATGTCGTCGTCCACCACCTGGGCCACGTAGCCGGGCACGACCTTGCCGATGGCGCCTGCGCGCACCTCCTCGGGCGGGCTGGACACGAAGACGTGGATGAGCTCGGTGCCGCCGATGCCGTCGATCATCTCGATGCCCGTGGCCTGCTTCCACAGCTGGCGCGTGGCGTCCGGCAGGGCCTCGCCGGCCGACACGCTTTTCCTGAGCGACGACAGGTCGAAGCGCGCTGCCTGCGCCGCCATCTGCCGGTAGAAGGTGGGCGCGGTGAAGACAATGGTGGCGCGGAAATCCTGCACCAGCTGCAGCAGCCCTTCGGGCGTGAGCTTTTCGGCCAGCACGGTGCTGGCGCCCACGCGCAGCGGAAAGCACAGCAGCCCGCCCAGGCCAAAGGTGAAGGCCAGCGGCGGCGTGCCGCAGAAGATGTCGTCCGGGCCAGGCCGGATCACATGGCGCGGGAACAGGTCGCACATGGCCAGCACGTCGCGGTGGAAATGCATGCAGCCCTTGGGCGCGCCCGTGGTGCCGCTGGTGAAGGCGATCAGGCAGACATCGTCTGCCGATGTATCGCAGCAGGCAAAGGTGTCGGGCTTGGCTGCGGCCAGGGCGTCCAGCGCATCGGCTGCGCCGTCGTTGAAATACAGCACGCGCGAAAGGCCCGGGCAATGGTGTTCATGGCCGGGCTGCAGGCACAGCTGCACTTCGTCCTTGAGGCGCACATCGCACAGCACGGCCTGCACCTGGGCCTTGGCGATGATCTGCTGCAGCTCCTTGGCACGCAGCAGCGGCATGGTGGGCACCGTCACCAGCCCGGCCTTGATGGCGGCCAGCCAGGACGCGGCCATCATGGCGTTGTTGGGGCCGCGCAGCAGCAGCCGGTTGCCGGGCACCAGCTGCAGGTCTTCCACCAGCACATGGGCGATGCGGTTGGTCAGTGCCTGCAGTTCGGCATAGGTCATGGCGGCCTGGTCCGCGCCCTGCCTCCAGCGCAGGGCAACGCGCCCGCCCTGGCCGCGCGCCACCATGGCATCGACCAGTTCGGCCGCGCAGTTCAGGCGTTCGGGATAGGCCACGTCCGGCCCGTCGAGCAGGAACTCGGGCCATTGGTCGGGCGGCGGCAGATTGTCCCGGGCGAAAGTATCGATGTGGGCGGAGGCTTGCATGCGATGTTCCCTGGCTTTGCGTTGAATGGGCAGCCTGCCGCTCAGGCCTTGAGCAGCTCGCGCGCGATGATGAGTTTCTGCACCTCGGTCGCGCCCTCGTAGATGCGCAGCGCGCGGATCTCGCGGTACAGCGTCTCCACCGGCATGCCCGAGACCACGCCCGCCCCGCCGAACATCTGCAGCGCACGGTCGATCACGGCCTGGGCCGATTCAGTGGCCGTCATCTTGGCCATGGCCGCCTCGCGCGTGGTGCGCGTCTTCTTCACATCGCGCATCCAGGCGGCGCGGTAGGTCAGCAGGGCCGATGCGTCGATGGCCGTGTCCATGTCGCCCAGCGCCGCCTGGGTCAGCTGCAGGTCGCCCAGGGTCTGGCCGAACATGCGGCGCGACTTGGCGCGTGCCAGGCCTTCGTCCAGCGCGCGGCGCGCAAAGCCCAGTGCGGCGGCGGCCACCGAGGCGCGGAAGATGTCCAGCGTCATCATGGCCAGCTTGAAGCCCTGCCCCGGCTCGCCCAGGCGCTGCGACACGGGTATGCGGCAGTTGTCGAAGCGGATGGTGGCCAGCGGGTGCGGCGCGATCAGTTCGATGCGCTCGCCGATCGAAAAGCCCGGCGTGTCCGCATCGACCACGAAGGCGCTGATGCCGCGCGCTCCCGGCGCCTCGCCCGTGCGGGCGAACACGCAGTAGAAGTCGGCAATGCCGCCGTTGGAGATCCAGGTCTTGGCGCCGTTGAGCACATAGTGGTCGCCTTCGAGCCGCGCCTCGCAGGCCATGGCGGCCACGTCGGAGCCGGCATCGGGCTCGGACAGCGCAAAGGCCGCAATGGCCTCGCCGCGCGCCACGCGCGGCAGGTAGCGCTGGCGCAGCGCATCCGACCCCATGAGCGATATCGCACCGCTGCCCAGGCCCTGCATGGCAAAGGCGAAGTCGGCCAGGCCTTCATGGCGGGCCAGGGTCTCGCGCAGGATGCAGACCGCGCGCGAGTCCACCTCGGGCAAGGCCCCGCCCCATGCGCCGCCGGGGCCGGACGGCACGGCATAGCGCAGCCAGCCGGCCTCGCCCAGGGCCTTCACCAGTTGGCGGCAGGCCGCATCGGCATCGTGGTGGTCCACGTCGCCCAGGGATTGGGCGCACCAGGCATCGGCCTCATGCGCCAGCGTGCGGTGGGCGTCGTCGAAGAAGGGCCAGTCCAGCCAGGAGGAATCACGCATTTTCAGTTTCCTTCAAAGACAGGCTTTTGCTTGGCCACGAAGGCCTCGTAGGCGCGGTGGAAGTCGCGCGTCTGCATGCAGATGGCCTGGGCCTCGGCTTCGGCCTCGATGGCCTCGTCCACGCCCATGTTCCATTCCTGGTGCAGCAGCTTCTTGGTCACGCCATGGGCAAAGGTGGGACCTGCGGCCAGTTGGGCGGCCAGCGCGTGGGCGGCTTCGCCGATCTGTTCGGCGCCATGCAGGGCATTGAAGAAGCCCCAGGCAGCGCCCTCCTCGGCCGTCATGGCGCGGCCCGTGTACAGCAGCTCGGAGGCGCGGCCCTGGCCGATCATGCGCGGCAGCAGCGTGCAGGCGCCCATGTCGGCACCGGCCAGCCCCACGCGGGTGAAGAGAAACGCCGTGCGCGCCGCGGGCGTGCCCAGGCGCATGTCGGCCGCCAGCGCGACCATGGCGCCCGCGCCCGCGCAGATACCGTCCACCGCCGCCACGATGGGCTGCGGGCAGGCGCGCATGGCCTTGATCAGGTCGCCCGTCATGCGCGTGAAGTCCAGCAGCTCGGGCATGCTCATCTTGGTGAGCGGGCCGATGATCTCGTGCACATCGCCGCCAGAGCAGAAATTGCCGCCCGCGCCCGTGACCACCACGGCCTTGATGTCGGTGGCATAGACCAGGGCGCGGAACAGGTCGCGCAGCTCGGCGTAGGAGCCGAAGGTCAGCGGGTTCTTGCGCTCGGGCCGGTTCAGGGTGATGGTGCCGATCTTGCCGTCGGCCGATACCTGCCACACAAAGGTCCTGGCCTCGTAGCCGGCCAGGGGGCGCTTGTGGTGCTTCATGCTGTGTTCTTCGGGCTGGGTGCTCATGGTGTCTCCATCAAGAATTCAGAAAACGGGGGGAGTGGACCGGGTTCAGCCGGTCATCACCTCGCCGCCGTCGACGGCAATGGACTGGCCGTTGACCGAGGCGGACGCCGGCAGGGACAGCCAGGCCACGGTCTCGGCCACTTCCTCGGGCTGGACCAGGCGGCCCTGCGGGTTGCGTTCGGCCAGCCTGGCGCGGGCCTCATCCGCCGTCATGCCGGTCTTGTCCACGATGTTGGCCACGGCGCCGCGCACGATGTCGGTCTCGGTATAGCCGGGGCAGACGGCGTTCACCGTCACGCCCTTGCCTGCGGTCTCCAGCGCCAGCGAGCGCGTGAGGCCGATCACGCCATGCTTGGCCGCGCAATAGGCGCTGACATAGGCATAGCCGATCAGCCCTGCCGTGCTGGCCACATTGATGATGCGGCCCCAGCGCGCAGCCAGCATGCCCGGCAGCGCGGCCTGCATGCAGTGGAAGGTGCCCGTGAGGTTGACGGCCAGCATGCCCTGCCACAGTGCGGCGTCGGTGCGCTCGAACTTCTGGCTGCTGGCCTGGCCCGCGTTGTTGACCAGCACCTGCACGGGGCCGAAGGCCGCCTCGGCCTGCGCGAAGGCCTGGCGCACCGAGGCCTCGTCGGCAATATCCGCCTGCACGGACTGCACCTTCTGTGCTTCCTGTGCTGCCTGTGCCGTGCCGCCCAGCTCGCGCACGGCAGCCTCCAGCGCCGCACTATCGCGTCCCAGCAGCGTGACCCGCGCGCCGCGCGCCAGCAGCGCCCGCGCACAGGCCAGGCCTATGCCGCGCGCCCCGCCCGTCACCAGGGCATGGCGCCCTTCCAGGGGTTGTGAAGTCATGGTCATTTGGATTCCGTTTGCGCCATGGCGGCGGCGCGTTCAAAGTTGGTTTCCAACTGGCGCTTGCCGGGCTGGTACTGCGGCGGCCAATCCACATCGTGGGCGCCCAGGCGCGCAGCCTCGCGCAGCGTCCAGGCGGCATCGGCCAGGTGCGGGCGCGCCAGCGCGCACAGGTCGGCCCGGCCCGAGGCGATGATGGCGTTGGCATGGTCGGCCTCGAAGATGGCGCCCACGGCAATGGTCGGTATGCCAGCCTCGTTGCGGACACGGTCGGCAAACGGCGTCTGGTACATGCGGCCGTACACCGGCTTCTGGTCGGGGCTGACCTGGCCCGAGGAGCAGTCGATCATGTCGGCGCCCGCCGCCTTGAAGCGGCGTGCGATCTCCACCGCATCGTCGGGCGTGATGCCGCCCTCCACCCAGTCATGGGCCGAGATGCGCACCGACATGGGCTTGTCCTGCGGCCAGGCTGCACGCACCGCCTCGAACACCTCCAGCGGAAAGCGCAGGCGGTTGTCCAGGCTGCCGCCATATTCGTCATCGCGCCGGTTGGTCAGCGGCGAGATGAAGCTGGACAGCAGATAGCCGTGGGCGCAGTGCAGCTCCAGCCAGTCAAAGCCCGCTGCCGCGGCGCGCCGCGTGGCGGCCACGAAGTCCTCGCGCACGCGATCCATGTCGGCGCGGGTCATGGCGGCGGGCACTTGCGAGAGGCCCTCGATATAGGGCAGGGCCGATGCCGACAGCAGCGGCCAGTTGCCCTGCTCCAGCGGATGGTCGATCTCTTGCCAGCCCAGCTGGGTCGATCCCTTGCGCCCCGCATGCCCCAGCTGCACGCCAATGTGCGCACCGCCCTGCGCGTGCACGAAATCGACAATGCGCGCAAAGGCCTGCGCCTGCTCGTCGTTCCACAGCCCGGGGCAGCCGGGCGTGATGCGCGCGTCGGGCGAGGTGCAGGTCATCTCCACCATCACCAGGCCCGCACCACCCATGGCGCGCGCGCCCAGGTGCACCAGGTGGAAGTCGCCAGGCACGCCGTCGGTGCAGGAATACATGGCCATGGGCGAGACCACGATGCGGTTCTTCAGCCGCAGGCCGCGCGCCTGGTAGGGCGTGAGCATGGGCATGGGCGGGCGGCGGCCTGCGGGCACGGTCTCGCCCGCATGCTCGGCAATCCAGCGCTCGAAGCCTTGCAGCCAGGCGGCATCGCGCAGGCGCAGGTTCTCGTGCGAGATGCGCTGCGAGCGCGTCAGCAGCGAATAGGCGAACTGCTCCGGCTCCAGGCCCGCATAGCGCTCCACGTTCTCGAACCATTCCGTGGAATTGCGCGCCGCGTTCTGGATCTTGAGCACCTCCACGCTGCGCACCTCCTCGTAGTGGCGCAGGCCGGCCTCGATGCCCCCCGCAGACCGCAGGCTGCGCGCCAGCTCGATCGCATCCTCCAGCGCCAGCTTGGTGCCCGAGCCAATCGAGAAATGCGCCGTGTGCGCCGCATCGCCCATCAGCACCACGGGAACGCTGCGCGGGCCGCGCGGCGTGTCCAGCGCATTCCAGTGCACCCAGGTATTGCAGATCACGCGCGGAAAGCGGATCCAGATGGCCGAGCCGCGCAGGTGCGTGGCATTGCTGACCAGGGCATGGCCGTCCAGCCAGGGGGCGAACAGCTTCTCGCAATAGGCAATGCCCTCTTCCTGGCTCATCTGCTCGATGCCGGCGGCCTGCCAGGTCTCCTCGGGCGTCTCCACGATGAAGGTGGACATGCCGTCTTCGTAGCGGTAGGCATGGGCCTGGAACCAGCCGTGCTCGGTCTGCACGAAGGCGAAGGTGAAGGCATCGAACACCTTGGTCGTGCCCAGCCACACGAAGCGGCAGCGGCGCTGGTCGATATCGGGCCGAAAGGTATCGGCATAGCGCGTGCGCACCTGGCTGTTGATGCCGTCCGAGGCGATGACCAGGTCGGCGTCGTACTCGCGCGCCATCGCCTGGTCGTCCTGCACGAAGTTCTCGAACACCAGCTTCACGCCCACGTCCTCGCAGCGCGCCTGCAGGATGTTGAGCAGCTTCTTGCGGCCTATGCCGATGAAGCCATGGCCGCTGCTGCGCAGGCTGCGGCCCTTGAAGTGGATGTCGATATCGTCCCAGTGGTTGAAGGCGTCACCAATGGTGCGGGCCGACACCGGGTCGGCCTCGCGCAGGTTGTCCATGGTGGCGTCCGAGAACACCACGCCCCAGCCAAAGGTGTCGTAGGGCCGGTTGCGCTCCACCACCGTGACCTCGTTGGCGGGGTCCTGCAGCTTCATCAGCAGGCCGAAGTACAGGCCGGCGGGACCTCCACCGATACAGACGATCTTCATACCGCAAACCCTTTTCTCGCAGGGCGACGGCACAGGACGCCCCAGGTTCAGAATCCAGGCCCAAGAACTTTAAGCCTGAATAGTTTAGGTTTGAAATATATAGACGAAACGCCGGCACGAACCTAGGGAGAACACGCATGAGCCCCCCGACAGCCGCTACGATGCCGGATCGCCAGGAGGATCTCCCTTGGAAAAATACCGGTTCAATGTCTTCGGCCGCATCATCGCCATCGAACGCGCGCAGGCCCAGTGGCGCTGCTTCAACGTCGGCGCCGACGGCAAGCGCGCCCCCGCCCTGCTGGCCATTCCCTGCGATGTCACCCATGCCGAACTGGCGCAGTACCTCTACGACATCTACCACGAGAGCGCGGCCGCATCGGACCAGGACATCTTCGAGATCACCCCCGGCACCACCAACCCCTCACCCAGGAGTTCCTCTTGACCCAGCAAACCGAAGTCCGCGAACTGAAGCCGGGCCTCAGCCCCTTTCCCGCCGCCGCCGACATCTTCGTGGCCGACCAGCCCTGGCTGGCCGAGCACCTGCTGCCGCTGATCTCCATCGACCTGGGCCTGGTGCGGCCCGAACTGGCCGGCACCGTGGTCCACATGCTGTGCCCCGTCGAGCCCTTCGAGGGCTGCATAGGCGATGAGACCGAAGCCCACCACAACGCCTTCACCGCCCCCAACTGGTTTGCGCTGGAGCTGACGCCCGACAACCGCTATCGCTTCCTGGGCAACGAAGGCTTCTTCCAGCGCGCGCCGCAGCATGGCGGCCAGTTCACCAAGGATGCCTTCGCCTGCGAGCACACCGACGAAATGCTGGCCAGCCACGCCAAGGCCAGTGCCTACTACGCCGAGCACGGCCGCCTGGCCAGCTACTCGCGCTACGGCAAGGGCGAGCCCATGGAGCAGGACTACCTGGACAGCCTGGGCGGCGGCATCTGGTACGGCAACTGGACCAGCCACCCGCCCATTCCCCCGGCCTTCCAGCTGGACGAAGCGGAAAACGCCGGCATGGGCGATGAACTGGAAGACGACGGCATCCGCATCACCCGCGACGGCAAGCCCTTCTTCCACGTGGCCAACGTGGCCGGCTACAACTGGTGCGCCACGGGTGCGGACAGCATCCTGCTGTTCTACGAGCCGGAAAGCCGCACGGTGCTGTTCACGTTCGACTGGACCTGAGCCGGCCGAGCAGCGCCGCTCAGACGCGGCCCTGCTCAGGCGTGACGATCAGATGCGCCAGCAGCGGCCGGATGCGATCGTCCTGGTAGTAGCCGCCGTATTCCGTGTAGCGCAGAAAGGCGGCATTGCAATGGTGGCAGCGCCAGAGCGTGCAGCGGTTGTACGGGTGCCAGCCCAGGGCGATGGGGGCATCCGGTGACCACTGGTTCGTGCCCTGGGGGTGGTATTCATCAAGCAATTCCCGTGTCTCCGGCGTGCCCAGCGCACCAACCTGCTGCAGATGCGAAGTCTTGTCCGCCCCCGACAAGGACTCCCAGCCCGGCCTCCACAGCACAGCGCAGTCCGCGCATCGCTGCTGCTCGGCCGCCGCCGCAGCGAAGGCCCTCAATTCGGGTTCGGGAAGGGGGGTTGAAGTTGTCATGGAACGGTGCCTTGGTTTCCATGGATTGTCCGGCAGGTTTGGGGGCGGGCTACCGGCGTGGAAAACATCTTGCTGTTCCACGAACCGGGAAACGGTACGGTAGTCTTCACCACCGACTGGACATCACGATCAGCCATGGTCTTGCCCCGACCAGTCGGCTGGCAGGCATGCCCGTGTCAATCCAGCGGCTCGGGGCAGCCAGCGGCGTGGCGCCCCTCCAGACAATCGAACGCCCTTTCGGCACAGGCCACCACTCTCGTCCATTCGGCAACTTGTATGTAGAAGCCGTCCGGCATGTCCGTGCCGTACGCCTCAAAGACGGCATTGATGGCATCCACCAATTGCCCCATCAGTGCTGCCTCCTGCTCATCGAGAAGAATTTCACCGATCGCCATACGAGCATCACTGCCAAGATCCGTATCATCAAAATGAAATGTATGGCCAAATCAAGATGGTCGTATTGAACGTCTGCAGGGAAATCATGGTTCACCCAGGCTTTCATTTGATACTTCAAATCCTTGAGTTTTCTTAGATAGCCTAGCAGCTCCATCCTCATTTCTGGATATCTCAAGCGAGGCATCTCAATATCTTCCTATCCTGTTACCCGCCGATTGTGAGTAGCCCTGGAGCGTGTTATGCACTTTATAAAATCAATAAGATTTTATCTCCTTTATTAACTAGATTAATAATTAAATTAATGACAGCATTAAGACGAAAGGAACTTATAATACCCCGTTGGTAGCACCTTCACGATCTCCCCTGTAGATTCCAAATAAATCAAGGCAGATTTAATCGCATCGTCTGCATCTTGGTTTTTGAAATTAAATTTAATCGATTCAAAATAGAAGAACAATCTATTTGCGCTAAAAAAATCTCCATTCGACAGGAAATAATCATTTATATCAATAACCGTACCTTCATGAGAAAATTCATAACCACACCCATGCTTTTTAAATTCCCATTTATTCATTTCTTCATCAAAAACAAATCCGTTGCGAGGAAGAAATTCTATATTTGATAGCTTCACAAGATCACTATGGGCTCTGATGAAAGAAAGATGTAGAATCTCCTGTTTTTCTACATATTTTTTAATGCCAAAAGCAATATTTTTGATAAGGGAATAATCTACCATAATCAATACCTTGTTCTATTTAAACGAGCAGCGGCGGCGTCTTGAGCCTGCCCCGGCAGCCGCATCGCCTGGTGGATGCCTTGCGGGTTGTACTCCTGCAGCACATTGCCCCAGGGGTCCAGCTTTGCGGCCCAGATCACTAAGAGTGGCTAACACCACCGATCCACGAAGCGCGCACAGATGATCGCCGCTGCCAGTTTCAGCAGCGCTTCGTGGATATCCAGCCGTCGTTCAAAGCGGATTCGCAGCTTGCCAAAGCCTGCAAACCAGCTGTGCGTCCTCTCCACCACCCACCGGTGTTTGCCCAGCCTCTCGCTGCTCTCAATGCCTCGTCTGGCAATCCGGCCAATGATGCCCCGCTGCCTCAGGTGGGCTCGGCATCGCTTGAAGTCGTAGCCTTTGTCGGCGTGCAGCTTTGCCGGTCTTCTACGGGGACGTCCTGGCAGGCCAGCAATCGCAGGAATCGCGTCCACGCACCTCTCGAACATCTTGGAGTCGTGCCGGTTCGCGCCGCTGACCAAGATCACCAGCGGGATGCCTCTGGCATCTACGACGATGTGCCGCTTGGAGCCGAGCTTGCCTCTGTCCGTGGGGTTTGGGCCCGTTTCCTGGCCCCCCGGGGGCTTGGTACCGAGGAGCCATCAATGCTGGCCCGGCTCCAATCGATTTGGTCATGTTCACGCAAGCGAGTCAGCATGGCTTGGTGCAGCTGCTCCCAGACACCAGCGGCATTCCAGTCGCGCAGACGCCGCCAGCAAGTCATGCCGCTGCCGTAGCCCAGGGATTGGGGAAGGTCTTCCCATGGAATGCCTGTTTGCAGCACGAACAAGATGCCGTTGAGGGCAGCTTCATCGCTGACTGCGAGTTTGCGCGCACCGCCTTTGGCAGAAGGCACGAAGGCTGGGATCAGGGGTTGTAGCTGTCGCCACAGTTCTTTGCTAACGGGTCGTCTTGCCATGAGGGCAGCGAGCATAACTGCTCTGCGGGGGCCTGTGACGAAGTGGTGTTAGCCACTCTAAATAGCCCCGTTGCGCCATTGTTCCTGGCTCAAGACCAAGCGGGTCGGCCAGATTAACAGGCGAATTTCTAACATATCCGCAGGGGTTAGTCCCACCCATCAAACCAATCGGGTCCTGATTGATATAACTCCCCACTACCGGATCGTAATACCGATGCCGGTTGTAATACAGCCCCGTTTCCCTGTCATGGTGCTGCCCCGGCAGCCGGATCGCCTGGTGGATGCCCTGCGGGTTGTGCTCCTGCAGCACATTGCCCCAGTGGTCCAGCTTTGCGGCTCAGGCCACCTAGCCGGTCTGGTCCGTCAGGGCCATGGGCGTGCCCAGGTGGTCGCAGTGGTAGTGGTGGATGGCGATGCGGGCGTGTTGTTCTTTTTCCTGTTCCTGAACCTTTGTCTGCATGTCGTAGCAGTATTTCAGGCTATGTTCTGGAGATAATAATTAGAGTAGCATAGCCAACTCTTGGTCATTAATCTTTTATATCAATCTAATTATCATTAATCAAAGAATGAATGCATTAATCAATAAGATTATATGAACCCCTTGATTTATTAATCAGAATAGTAAAAAATTACCCCAATAGTTGGTTAGCGCTCTCTGTGCTTGCGCCTTCTCCATGTATCCATCTGGAAGCAAATTAGCTGTATTTACCAAAAACAATGCAACAAGCTTGGATTGCTCGTGACTCAATTTGTTGAATCCAGAATAATCCTGCCGTCGTCTGCCTACGTTGTAAGTAGCCTTGGATTCATTCAGCCCCAACTCCAACTTATCCATAAAATAAATATAATATTCCAATGCAAAATGTTTTAGATCATAGAAATATAGCAAAAATGACGGAAGGTAATAAATAAAACCGTCGTCATTCAACATTAAAAACTGCACATATTCTTCATACAAATAATCAAGATCAACTTCGGTCCATTTTTTTCCTAGAAATAGTCTAATACCCTTCTCATAGTCAATAGAATCATCCCCGGAGAATGTATTATCAATAAACAATCCGCAATTCGGCAGATCATCAGAAAATTCTTTCTTTAATGCAATGTTGTACCTTTCCCGTAAAGAAGGCTCAAGTTTACTATCACGCAATCTTTCTGAAATTATATTATTTAAATTCATATTTATTCCGCCTGTCCTGTGCATTTTCCTATTATGGAATACAATTGATTTATTTGTGTATTATGCCCTTTATCACCACCATTAAAGCATTTTCTTGCAATGTTTATTCGAGCATCAATACATTTCTTGATCTTATCCGCCTTCCCATAATCAATTTCATTTTTTCCGCACGTAAGACCTTTTGATTTATCGCATGCATCTTTCTTTTCATCGTCAAGTTTGTCATGATCATCTGGCGTGCAATTCCCTCCGTACCCTTGATACGATGAGCGATCACCTATCTGGGCTGCATTATTGTGTGCAATAGATAATTCACTTGCCGTTTTTGATACAGAAGTCGTATTTGAACTTGGCCTGGATGCCATCCAAAGAACCCCCAGAACCGCGACACCAATCGCAGCCCCCACTACTGCACCTATTGGTCCACCAACAGAAGCCCCGACTCCTGCCCCTATAGCGACTGTATTCAATCCTGTGGGATCAATTTTTGATGTTGGAGAAGACTCTGAGTACAAAATTTTATTTACACCACCTGCCAAACCAATCGGATCCTGATTCACATAACTCCCCACCACCGGATCGTAATACCGATGCCGGTTGTAATACAGCCCCGTTTCCCTGTCATGGTGCTGCCCCGGCAGCCGGATCGCCTGGTGGATGCCTTGCGGGTTGTATTCCTGCAGCACATTGCCCCAGGGGTCCAGCTTTGCGGCCCAGGCCACCTGGCCGGTCTGGTCCGTCAGGGCCATGGGTGTGCCCAGGTGGTCGCAGTGGTAGTGGTGGATGGCGATGCGGGCGTGCTGTTCTTTTTCCTGTTCCTGCAGCTTTGCCTGCATGCCGCTGAGCAGGCGCGCGGTGCTCTCGGCCTGTTCGCCCAGCATGGCTTGGGCGCCGGGCGGCAGGCCGTGCTCCAGGGTGTGGCGCAGGTGGCGGGCGGCGTCTTGCTGCATGTCCCTCGGCATGGCGCTGAGCATGGTTTGCATCAGGGCCAGGGCCGGCCTGTGATTGGGGTCGTCCTGGTCGGGCAGGCCTGCGGCGATGGCCTGCACCAGCAGGTGGGGCTCGTTTTGGGGGTCGCCGCTGGCCGTAGTGCTCAGGCGCACCAGGGGCGTGAAGCTGCCGGGTTCGTAGATGGTGTGTTCTATGTGGCGGGTGTCGTCGCCATGCTGCTGGCGTTCGGTGTGGATGAGGCGGTCTCCGTCCCAGCCGTAGTAGTGGGTGCGGGTGGGGTTGCCGTCTGCGCTTTCCACTTGCTGCTTGAGCCTGCGGCCCAGGGCGTCGTAGGTGTAGCGGCTGTGGTGGCGCAGTTGCTCGGCGTTGCCCTGGATCTGGCTGCTGCGCACCGCTATGAGCTGGTGGGCTCCGTCGTAGTGCAGTTGCTGCTGGCTGTGGTCTGCCTGCATTTGCGCGATGCGGTTGCCGCAGGGGTCGTAGCGCCAGACGCGGTCTTCGGTGAAGCCTATGCGGTTGTCTTCCCAGCGCTGCACGGGGCCTTGCCGCTGGCCTGCAAGGTGGCCCAGGCCCATGAGGTTGAAGTCGGTGTGCCGCCAGTGGGCGTGGACCTGGGCGGCCCAGTTGTCCTGGGTGTTCGTCTGGCCCGTTGCGCCGGGTGCACCGGGTGCTGGCAGGCGGTTGCCTGCGGGGTCGAGCTGCCAGCGGGTGGTGGTCTGGGGGTGCTGGCTGTCGGTGGCCGCTCTCAGGCGCCCGGCGCTGTCGTAGCCGTAGCGCAGCAGTTGCGCGGCCTGGCCCGGGGCGCCGGCCTGTTCTATGGCGACGAGCTGGCCCAGGCTGTCGTAGTGGTAGCGGCGGCCGAGGATCTGGCCGATGAGGGCGTGGGCCTGGGCGTCGGTGGGCTGCAGCGCTTGCAGGCCCGTGGTGCCCAGGGCCGTGAGGCGGCCCAGGCTGTCCCATTGGCGTTGCACCTGCAGGGGGTGGTGTGCGTCTGCTGCAGGGGTGGGTGGGTGCAGGCTGCGGCGGACTTCGCGGTGCAGGTTGTCGCGCTCGAAGTCGATGAGGCTGGCTCCGTTGAGCTGCAGTCCGTGCACATGGCCTGAGCCGTAGGTGAGCCAGGCGATCTCTCCCAGGCCTTGCAGCTGGCTGTGCTGGCGTCCGCCCAGGCGGTCCAGCGTGTGGGCGATGCGGTGTTCGTATTCGATCTGGTCTGCGCCGCCGCCCACGTTGCCGTCCTTGCCTGGGCGGTACAGCTGCTGCACTTCTGCCGTGATGCGGCCCAGGGCGTCGCGTTCCAATGCTATGCGGCTTTGCCGTTGGATGGTGTTCTCTGCGGTGTTCTCGCCGGTGTGCTGCCAGACGCTGGCCGCCGTGAGGCGCCCGGCCGCATCCCATTCGTAGCGGTGGGTTTGTGCGGGCGCGTGGGGCGTAGCGGGCAGCTGGCGTTCGGCGAGGCGCCCGCCTTCGTCCCAGCGATAGTGGCTGCTGCTTTGCTGCGCGGCGTTGCCGTCCGTGGCTTCCATGAGCTGGCCTGCCGCGTCCCAGCGGTAGCGCTGCAGCCGTTGGTCGAAGCCTTCTTCCTGCACGAGCCGGTCCAGCGCGTCCCAGGCAAAGCGGCTTTGCGACCCGTTCTCGTTGACGAGGCGCAGGAGGCGGCCGGCGCTGTCGTATTCGAAGGCCAGGGTGAGGCCGCCATGTGTTCGCTGGACCAGCCTGCCCCAGAGGTCGTAGCGCAGGTGGATGCTGGGGTCGGCGGTCTGGGTTTCGCTGGAGGTGCCCGCAGGCTGGGCTGGATCGATGCGCGTGAGGTGGCCTGCGCTGTCATAGTGGTAGCGCTCGATCTGGCCGTTGGGCAGTTCGCTGGCCACGATGCGCCCCTGGCCGTCGCGCTGGTGGCGTTGGCGCTGGCCCAGGGCGTTGTCCACTTCGATGAGCGCCCCCCAGCGGTCGTAGTGGTAGTGCGTGCTGTGGCCCGAGCAGTCGGTGTAGCTGAGCAGTTGGCCCGCGTCGCTCCAGGCCAGCTGTTTGCTGCCACCCTGGGCGTCTTCGATGCGCCGGGGGCTGTCGCAGGTGAGCGGCGCTTCCTGGGGGTCGGGGTAGTGGTAGCGCTCGGTGCTGCCATCGGCCTGGGTGATCTGGGTGAGGCGGCCCCAGGCGTCGTATTGGTAGCCGGTGGTGGCCCCTGCGGTGTCAGTGCTTTGCAGCAGGCGGCCGGTGGCTTCGTCGTGTTCCTGCTGGGTGCTGCGCCCGTCGGGCAGTTGCACGCCGATGAGCCGGCCCTGGCCATCACGCCTGAGGTGCACGCTGCGCCCCAGCGGGTCGGTGCGCGAGGCCAGGCGGCCGAAGCTGTCGTAGGCCTGCAGCCAGCGGCTGCCATCGGCCTTGTGGTGGGCGATGAGGCGCGACAGGCCCGCTGCGCCTTCGAAGTAGTAGGTCTCGATGCGATCCAGGCTGTCGCTGACGCGGGTGGCGGCACGCGGCTGGCCGTCAGGGCCCGGGGGCTGGGCCAGGTAGTCGAAGCGGTAGCTGAGGCCTTCCTGGTTGCTGTGCTCGATGACGCGGGCGCCGGGCTGGGCGCTCTCGTAGCGGTAGCGGTGCCAGGGTCCGCTGGCATGGCGGTGGGCGCTGATGCGGTGGTGGTCCCATTCGAATTCACGCACGAGCTGGCCTGCGCGGTCGTGGACGGTGATGAGGTCGCCTGCGCTGCTGTAGCCGTAGCGCACGAGCGTGATGGGAGCGATGGGGGTGGACAGGGGATTCAACGGGTCCTGTGTGAGGTCCACGCCTGTGACTCGCCAGCCGTCGTCGGCGCCCCATAGTCCGTTCAGTCCCTGCGCATCCTTGCCCCCATGGATGCGCTGGTGCAGCAGGCGGTAGCGCCGGCCCGTGCCGTCGCTCAGCGAGACCAGGCGGCCTGCGGGGATGAGGTCCTTGCTCGCACTGTGGCCGGCCTCGGGCGTGGTGCCGTCGCTGTAGTGGTAGAGCTGGCGGCGCCCGAAGCGGTCGATCTGGGCCATGAGGCGCCAGGGACCGTCGACAGGTTCACCGGGCGCAGGACCAAAGCCCCAGAGGGTGTCGCCATCGCCGCTGACCGCGAGGATGGCTTGCGGGTTGCGCACCAGTGCCTGCTCCACATGCGACCAGCGAGGATTGGCGGCCCAAGGCGCGGTACCGCCGTCCGGCTCCGTGCTGCCGCCGCGCAGCAGCCAGAGGTCTTCGCTGGCACTGTGCAGCTGGCCGCCCGGCACCAGAGGCTGGTCGAAGGTGATGACGCGGCCGCTGGCATCCAGCAGCAAGGTGGCCTCGTCCTGCAGCCGGATGCTGAGCTCCTGCAGCAGGTGCCAGCCATGGCCCAGCAGGCCGCAGGCGGCGCCGTGCTCGGGGTTGACGTAGCTGCTGTACTGGCGCTGCCAGGCCACAGGCAGCGCAGCCGATGGCAGGGCGAAGTCCAGGTCTTGTGCGCCCAGCAGGACCTTGGCGCCCAGCTGGGGGTTGACGGGGGAGCCGACGGTGATGCCGCCCGGGCAGACGGAGCAGGCCAGGCCCCCCTGGCTGCCAATGAGCACGGTGAGCGAACCGGTGACGATCTTGCCCTTGACGACGCTGTCGGTGATGCGGGCTGCGGGTTTGCCACTCATGCGAGGCTGCTCCTGGAGAGGTGAGAGAGAACGGGACGGCGGATGAGGGGAATGCAGGGGCTGCAGGACATGCGGGCCTCAGCAGTTGAGCCGGTCCGTGGGCGAGAGAATCTGGATGTCGCCGGGCGTGATGCGGATGGTGCTTTTGCCGCAGGTCAGCAGGATTTCCTGCTGGGCTTCGAGCCGGATCTTGGCGGCGTTGAGCTCAATGCTTTGCCCATCCATGGTGAGCTGGGAGGCCTTGCCACCTCCGCCTCCACCGCCCCCACCGCTGCCGGGCGACGTGATGTTCATGGCCATGCCGCCACCGGCTCCGCCTCCGCCTCCCGCGCCACCACCACCGCCCACGGTCAGCGAGTACTGCGAGCCCACTTCCGTGCTTTGCTTGCTGCCGACCTTGACCTGGCGCTCCTGCCCCACAGTGAGGTTCTGGCTCATGCCGACCGTGGTCTGCATGGCCACGCCGATGTTCTCCATGTAGTTGACGCCGATGTTCATCATCTTCATCACACCCACGTTCTGCATGTAGGCCATGCCTATGGTCTGGGTCTTGAGCAGGCCCACCGTGACGTGCCAGTTCTGGCCTATCTTGTCGGTCTCGGTCTTGCCAACGGTCTTGCTGCGGTTCTTGCCGATGGAGATGTTCTCGTCGATGCCGACATCCTCGTTGCGGTTGTCGCCAATGCTGATCTTCTCGTTGTGGTCCACTCGCTCCGTGCGGTTGTTGTGCACGGTGATGGTCTCGTCGCGGTCCACGGTCTCGGTGCGGTCCCGGTGGATGATGTTGGTCTCGTCGCGGTCGATGGTCTTGCGCCGGTCGTTGCCCACCCATTTGTCCTCGTCGTTCTCGACTTCGGTGAGCTGGTCCTTTTGCGCGTGCAGCCACAGCTGTTCGGCGCCCGCCTTGTCCTCGAAGCGGATGGCGTTGGCGTCGCCCGGGCCGTTCTTCAGGCCCGCGCCTGCGGCACCGCCCTTGCTCGATCTTGTCTTGATGCCCGATTGCGTGGCGTTGGCCGGCAGCGCCCAGGGCGGCATGTTGGCCGCGTTGTAGACGCAGCCCGTGACCAGCGGGTAGTCCGGGTCGCCATTGAGGAAGTCGACGACGACTTCATGCCCTATGCGGGGAATGGAGATGGCCCCGAACCCCGGGCCTGCCCAGTTCGTGGCCACGCGGATCCAGCAGCTGGAGTTCTCGTTCATGGCGCCCAGGCGGTCCCAGTGGAACTGCACCTTGATGCGGCCGTATTCGTCGGTCCAGATTTCTTCTCCGGCCGGGCCCACGACGACGGCGGTCTGCGGGCCCGTGGTGCGCGGCTTGGGCGTGGTGCGCGCGGGCGTGTAGGCAAGACTCGTGGGCTGGGCCTGCAACTCGTAGCGCTGGAAGGAGCCGTCTTCCGCGGCGCTGCCCTTGGCGCCCGGGGCCACGGCACTGACGCGGGGGTTCTCCTTCAAGTGGTAGCTCAGGCCCGTGATCAGGTACTGCTGGTTCTGGTCGCCGCGCGGGTAGTTGTAGAGGCTGAAGGTGTAGCCCGTGGCCAGCGCCCGGTGGCAGGACTGGCCCCGCACCCGGCTTTGGCCCGTGAGGCTTTCCTTCAGGCGCACGCGGATGTAGTCCTCGCCGTCGCTCAGCTGGGTGTAGCCGCCCGGCCATTCGTAGATTTCATGGCCGTCATGGGCGTGGCCCGGCGGGTCGCGCCGCAGGTGGGTGAGGTCGGCCCGGGGCTTCTTGAAGTCGTAGTCGTCGCTGTAATGGCGGCCTGGTTTGATTTCCTGCTCCAGCTGCCAGGCGTGGATGTTTTCCTGATCGCCTGCAGCGGCTTTTTCCGGGGGATAAAAGGGAATGGAGGCGCCCCCGGGCAATACGCTGTGCGAGGCAATGATGTCGTCGCACAGCACCAGGGTGTGCTGGCCCGAGGCATGCTCGAAGAAGTAGTAAATGCCTTCGTGCTCCATCAATCGCGAGACAAAGTCGCAATCGCTTTCGTTGTATTGAACGCAGTAGTCCCAGCTGCGATAGGCGCGCGTGAGTTTCTTTTGCAGGGGATGGCCATAGACGCCCAATACCTGCTCGATGATGTCGGGCACGGTCTGGTTCTGGAAGATGCGAAAGTCGCTCTTGCGCGTGGCCAGCCACAGCCAGGGGCTCAGGCGGGCCTTGTAGGCGTAGTGGCGGTGGTCCTGGCCCTGCATGCCAAAGCGGGTGACGATGCCGTCGATGAAGCGCCTGCCGCCGCCCTGGGTTTCTATTTCTATGGTGGCGTTTTTACCCAATAGGGCCTTGGGATCGATGCTTTCGCTTTCGCTGAGCATTTCCACATCGAGGCTGAAGAGTTGGCTGATGTTTTCCTGGCCGCGCAATTCACGGAAATGCAGCTGCTCGCCCAATGGCGTGTGTATGGTGACTCGGCGTGTCATAGTGCGCGCCGCCCTGGGGGCGGCCTCCCTGCTCTTGGTGAGCGGGGATCATAGACAAGCCGATGGCCATAGGGCAATCAAATGCAGGGCCGGATACATCCTGTAAATGTAAGCAATTGCCTATCTTGGATACAGGCATGTATTTGAATGGCATGCCACCCATTGATCTTCAATGCCATTCAACCCTCCATCGCGCCTTGAATTTCGCCTTGAACTGCGAATGCATTGCGCGTGCTCACACTCCCAAATACCGTTCCCACAGCGCTCTGTCCCCATCCAGCGCGGCCGAGTCTCCGCTCCACACGACCTTGCCGCGCTCCAGGATGAGGTGGCGGTCAGCCAGGCCCAGCAGGCGCTCCACGTATTTGTCGATGACCAGGATGGTCTGGCCGGCGGCGCGCAGCTGAGCCAGGCAGGCCCAGATCTCTTCGCGGATGCGGGGGGCCAGGCCCTCGGTGGCTTCGTCCAGGATGAGCAGGCGCGGGTTGGTGACCAGGGCGCGGCCTATGGCCAGCATTTGCTGCTCGCCGCCTGACAGCTGGTTACCCATGTTGGAGGCGCGCTCGCGCAGGCGGGGGAACAGCGGGAACACGCGCTCGGGCGTCCAGGGCTGGGCCGCGCCGGGGCTGCCCGAATTGCGATGGGCCACAAAGGCCGTCAGGTGCTCGCGCACCGTGAGATTGGGAAAGCACTGGCGGCCTTCGGGCACGATGGCCACGCCGGCGCGGGCGATGCGGTCGGTGGCCCAGCCGGCAATGTCCTGCCCGGCAAACACCATGCGGCCGGCGCGCAGGGGCAGCTGGCCCAGCAGCGTGCGAAGCAGCGTGGTCTTGCCCATGCCGTTGCGACCCAGCAGGGTGACGACCTGGCCTGCCTCGATGCGGAGGTCCACGCCGAACAGCACCTGGCTGGGTCCGTAGCCGCTTTGCACGGCCTGCATTTCGAGCATCACGCGCCCTCCTTCACTTCTTCGTCGCCCAGGTAGGCCTGGCGCACATCGGCGTTGCCACGTATCTCGTCGGGCGTGCCGGTGGCGATGATGCGGCCGTAGACCAGCACGGAGATACGGTCGGCCAGGCGGAACACGGCCTGCATGTCGTGCTCCACCAGCAGCATGGCGGCACGGCCGCGCAGGGACTCGATCAGCTCGGTCAGGCGCAGTGTTTCATCAGGCCCCATGCCGGCCATGGGCTCGTCCAGCAGCAGCACGCCGGGGCGCGCAGCCAGGGCCAGCGCGAATTCCAGCTTGCGCTGCTCGCCATGCGGCAGCGTGCCTGCGGGGCGTTGCAGCAGGCTGGCGTCAATGGCGCATTCGCGCGCCAGCTCGCGGGCCTGCTCGTAGAGCGCGGTCTCGGCCGCGCGCGGGCGCCAGAAGCTGAAGCTGCTGCCCGCATGCGCCTGCACGGCCAGCACCAGGTTGTCCAGCACGCTGGACTGCTTGAAGATGTTGGTGATCTGGAAAGACCGCGACAGCCCCGCCGCCACGCGCTGGTGGGCGTTGAGCGCGCTCACATCGCGCCCCGCCAGCACCAGCGTGCCCGCATCGGCCGCCAGCGTGCCGGACAGCAGATGGATGAGCGTGGACTTGCCCGCGCCATTGGGGCCGATCAGCGCATGAATCTCGCCAGGCGCCAGCGACAGCGAGACATGGTCGGTGGCCAGCAGCGCGCCAAAGCGGCGCACCAGGCCCTTGGCTTCCAGGGCCGGAGTGGGAATGGAGATAAGTGTGGCCGCGCCGCTCATGCCTGCCTCCCGCGTGCGGGCCACAGGCCCATCAGGCCGCGCGGCGCACCGAACACCACGCACAGCAGCAGCAGGCCCAGCGGCAGGTGCCAGTACTCGGTCCACATGCGCAGCACTTCCTCCAGCGTCAGCATGACGACGGCGCCGGCCACGCCGCCCCAGCGCAGGCCCACGCCCCCCACCAGCACCATGATCAGCAGGTTGGCCGACTGGGTCCAGTGCATGAGGCTGGGGGAGATGAACAGGTTGTGGTTGGCCAGCAGCGCGCCCGCCAGCCCGGCCACGGCGCCGCTGAGCACAAAGGCTGCCAGCTTGATGCGATAGACCGGGTAGCCCAGCGACTCCATGCGCGACTCGTTCTCGCGCACGCCCTGCAGCGCCTTGCCGAAGCGCGAATCCACCAGCCGCCCGAACACGGCCATCAGCACCGCGAACAGCGCCAGCACCACGTAGTAGAAGGAGACATCGTGGCCCAGGTCCAGCCCGGGCAGTACGGAATGGCCGGGCAGGTTGAGCCCGTCCTCGCCGCCGTACTGGCGCAGGGAGATGAAGATGTAGAACAGCATCTGCGCAAAGGCCAGCGTGATCATGATGAAGTACACGCCGCGCGTGCGCAGCGACACGGCACCCGTGGCGGCGGCCAGCAGCCCGGCCAGCAGCGCGGCTGCCGGCCAGGCCACCAGGGCCGAGGTCACGCCGTTCATCGCCAGGATGCCCACCGCATAGGCCCCCGCACCGAAGAAGGCCGCATGCCCCAGCGCCACCATGCCGCCATAGCCCAGAATGAGGTTCAGGCTGGTGGCGGCCAGCGCGTAGATCAATACGCGGCGCACGAAGGAGATGTAGAAGTCCAGCCCCAGCGCCGGAGCCACCAGCGGGAACACCGCCAGCGCCAGCAGCGCGAGCACGGTCCAGAAGAACCGGGCCTGGAACCTGCCTTGCAATGTGCTGTGTTCCATGCTCAGCCTCGCGCAGGGAAAAGGCCGGAAGGACGGTACACCAGCACCACCGCCATCAGCACGTAGATGGAAATCGCCGCCAGCGTAGGCCCCACGCTGGATGCCACGGCCGGGGAGAACACCTGGCGCAGCAGCATGGGCAAAAAGGCCCGCCCCGCCGTATCCACCATGCCCACCAGCAGGGCGCCCACCAGGGCGCCGCGTATGGAGCCTATGCCGCCGATGACGATGCACACCAGCACCAGGATCAGGATGTCCTCGCCCATGCCCACCTGCACCGAGGTGATGGGCCCCAGCAGCGCCCCCGCCACCGCCGCCAGCATGGCGCCCAGCGTGAACACGCCCAGGAACAGCAGCGGCACGCGCACGCCCATCAGCGTGGCCATCTGGCGGTTGGAGGCGCCTGCCCGCACCAGCACGCCGGCGCGCGTGCGCGTCACGAACCAGTACAGGCCCAGCGCGGCGGCCAGGCCGAAGACGATGATCATCAGCCGGTAGGCCGGGTACATGAGTTCGGGCAGCAACTGCACCGGGCCCGACAGCGCAGCCGGCATGTTGAGCATCACCGGAGCCGGGCCCCAGACCATCTTGACCAGGTCATTGGCAATGAGGATGACGGCATAGCTGCCCAGCACCTGGGCCAGATGGTCACGCACGGCAAGGCGCCGTATCAGCACCAGCTCCAGCACCACACCCGCCACGCCCGTGGCCACGGCCGCCACCAGCACGGCCGCGGTGAACGAGCCCGTGCGCTGCATGGTCTCGGCCGCCACATAGGCGCCCGCCATGTACAGCGAGCCATGGGCCAGGTTCATGATGTCCATGATGCCGAACACCAGGGTCAGCCCGGCCGCGATCAGAAACAGCATCAGCCCGAACTGCAGGCCATTCAGCAATTGCTCCAAGAGCAGCGTCCACGTCATCCACACGCCCCCTGCCGCAGGCGCAGTGGCCCGCGCGCGGTCAACAAATCATCCGGCTTTGAAAATCAAGATCAAGGCACGCCGCGCCCGACGGGGGCGCGGCGGCGGGGTCACATCTTGCAGTCGTTGACGTAGACGTCCTGGTACTTGTCGAACACCTTGCCCACCAGCTTGTTGGTGATGCGGCCGCTGCCGTCCTTCTCGATCACGCGCTGGTAGTAGGCCTGGATGGGATAGTGGTTCTTGCCGTACGTGAAGGGGCCGCGCACCGAGGCGTAGTCGGCCTTCTCCAGCGCCTTGACAATGGCCTGGCGGTCCGAGGCCTTGCCGCCGGCCTGCTTGACCGCCGCATCCATGGCCATGATCACGTCATACGCCTGGGCCGCATAAACCGAGGGGTTGCGGCCCTTGTACTCCTTGCGGAAAGCCTCGACGAAGGCCTTGTTCTGCGGCACGTCCAGGTCATGCGCCCACTGCGCGGTGTTGACCATGCCCAGCATGGGCTCGCCCACGGCCTGGATCACGTCCTCGTCGGCCGAGAAGCCCGGGCCGATCAGCTTGACGCTTTGCGACAGCCCCGTGGACACGAACTGCTTGACGAAGTTGATGCCCATGCCGCCCGGCAGGAAGATGTAGACCGCATCGGGCTTGGCCGCACGGATCTGGGCCAGCTCGGCCGCGTAGTCGATCTGGCCCAGCTTGGTGTAGACCTCCTCGCCGGGCGCGGTCTTGTAGCCGCGCTTGAAGCCGACCAGCGCATCCTTGCCCGCCGGATAGTCGGGCGCCATGATGAACATCTTCTTGAAGCCACGGTCGGCGGCCAGCTTGCCGGCTGCCTCGTGGAAGGCATCGTTCTGGTAGGACGTGCCGAACCAGAACGCATTGCACTGCGCGCCCGCGAACTGACTGGGGCCGGGGTTGTTGGACAGGTAGGGCACCTTGGCGCCGAACAGCGCCGGGCCCACGGCCAGGGCCACGTTGGAGCCGATGGGGCCGGTGAAGAAATCCACCTTGTCGCGCTGTATGTAGCGCGTGACCAGCTGTCGCGCCTGGTCGGGGTTGCCGCCCATGTCGGTCTGCAGGAACTCGGCCGGCTGGCCGCCCAGCTTGCTGCCCAGCTGCTTGATGGCGAGGTTGAAGCCGTCACGCGCCTCGGCGCCCAGCGCGGCAAACGGCCCGGAAATATCGTTGGCGATACCGACCTTGATGGTGTCCGCCTGCGCGAGCGGGGGAACAAAGGCAGGGGCCAGGGCCGCTGCGGCCAGGAAGGGGGTGAGGAAACGCATGCTGCTGTGCTCCTTGCGCGGGCCGCGCGGATGGCAATCGGTGGTGAGGCAGTCTTCCGTCACGCTGGACGGGAAACTCTGTAAGGGCTGGAACGGTTGGCGCGGGTCTTAGTTTAGGTTTAAAGTATTTTGCAGAACAAGTCTGGGACTTGTACCAATACCTGCCATACAAACCATTTCGCGCCATCTCCGTTCCAATGCCCGCACTCTACCGTCACTACGACCGCGCCGGACTCGATGTCCAGTACAACGCCCGCGCGACGGTACCTGACATCACCCCCATCATCAAGGCCTATGCCGACGACAGCCGGGCCGCGCGCCAGAGCCTGCCCTGCGCGCTGAACGTGGCCTATGGCGAGCATGCCGACGAGCTGCTGGACATTTTCCCGGCAGCAACCGGGGCGGCAGGCGCCCCTGTTCTCTTCTTCATCCACGGCGGCTACTGGCGGCTGCTGTCCAAGGACGACTCCAGCAGCATGGCGCCCACCTTCACGCGCGCCGGCGCCGTGGTGGTGGCCCTGAACTACTCGCTGGCGCCCGCCGTCACGCTGGACCGCATCGTGGACCAGACACGCCGCGCACTGGCCTGGGTGCATGCCCACATCGCCCGCTACGGCGGCGACCCGGGCCGCATCCATGTCTGCGGCAGCTCGGCCGGCGGCCACCTGGCGGGCATGCTGCTGACCGGTGGCTGGCATGCGGACTACGGCGTGCCCGAGGACGTGGTGCGCGGCGCCGCACCGCTGTCGGGCCTGTTCGACCTGCGCCCGCTGGTGCACACCCACATCAACGAATGGATGCGCCTGAGCGAGCAGGACGCCATTCGCAACAGCCCCGCCCTCCTGCCGCACGGCGCGGCCTGCCCGCTCATCGTCAGCTACGGCGAGAGCGAGACCGATGAATTCAAGCGCCAGAGCGACGACTACCTGGCCGCCTGGAACCAGCGCCGTGGCCCCGGTCCATCGTCAGGCCAGTACGTGGCCATGCCCGGCACCAACCATTTCGACATCGTGCTCACCCTGAACGACCCGGCCAGCCCGCTGACGCGCGCCATCCTCGCGCAGATGGGCCTGAGCGCCCCCACACCGCAGAACCAGCCATGACCCACGCTCCCGACCTGGAGTCGCGCGCCGCGCCCGACGACCACCATGCGCTGCGCCTGTGGCTGCGCATGCTCACCTGCTGCAACCTCATCGAAGGCGAGATCCGCAACCGCCTGCGCAGCGAATTCGACACCACCCTGCCCCGCTTCGACCTCATGGCCCAGCTGCAGCGCGCGCCCGAGGGCATGAAGATGGGCGAGCTGTCGCGCCACATGATGGTGACCAACGGCAACATCACCGGCATCACCGACCAGTTGGAGAAAGAGGGCCTGGTGGTGCGCACCAAGGTGGAGTCCGACCGGCGCAGCTCCGTGCTGCACCTCACCCCGCTGGGCCGCAAGACCTTTGCGCGCATGGCCAAGGCGCATGAGTCCTGGGTCATGGGCATGTTCGGCGACATGCCGCAGGCCAGCCGCAACGACCTGTACCAGGCGCTGGGCGACCTCAAGCAGCAGGTGGTGGCCCACCGCTCGCCCACGGACTGAGCGCGCACAGACCCAAGCCCATTCAGCCCTGCACGCAGTTGCGCCCTGCGGCCTTGGCGCGGTACAGCGCACGGTCGGCCGCTTCCACCAGCGCCACGGCGGCACCTTGGGTGGAGCCTTGCGTGGTGCCTTGTGTAGCGCCTTGGGTCGCGCCAGCCTCATCGCCCTGCGCCGTGGCCACGCCAATGCTGGCCGTCACATGGCCAAAGCGGCTGATGCGGTGCTCCAGGGCCAGGCCCTCGATGCGCGCGCGCAGCCGCTCGGCCACCTGCTGCGCGCCGGCCTTGTCGGTATTGGGCAGCACCACGGCCAGCTCCTCCCCGCCATAGCGCGCCGCCATGTCGCCGGGCCGCTGCACCGCCTGGGCCAGCGCGCTGCACACGGCCTGCAGGCAGGCATCGCCCGCCACATGGCCGTAGGCATCGTTGTAGCCCTTGAAGTAGTCCAGGTCGATCAGCAGCAGCGACAGCGGCGTGCCCTCGCGCGCAGCGCGACGGGCCTCGCGCTCCAGCACCTCGTCAAAGCGGCGGCGGTTGGCCAGGCCCGTCAGCTGGTCCTGGGCAGCCAGCACTTCCAGCCGGCGATTGGCGTCCAGCAATTCCTCGCGCGCGCTGACCAGGGAGCATTCGGCGCGCGAACGCAGCCGCATCGCGGCCGTCAGGCGCCAGCCGATCAACGCAATCGCCAGAAACAGCCCCAGCACCACGGCCAGCGTCAGCAGCGCCTGGCGCCGCCAGGAGCTCAACGCCTCATCGCGGCCCAGGGCCACCGTGGTCACCAGGGGATAGCGCTCGCTGCGCAGGAAGGCATAGATTCTTTCCGTGCCATCCAGGGCCGAGCGGAACGACGCCGTGCCCGACATCGCCCCCACGTAGTGGCGCAGAAAATTGGGCGACTGCGAGAAGTCCCGCCCCAGGTCCTGCTCGCGGAACGGGTGGCGCACCAGCAACTGCCCGCCCGGCGTGCTCAGTGCAATGGCCCCCTTCTCGCCGATATCGATCTTGCCGAACAGCCGCAGGAAATTCTCCACACCCAGCGCCACCACCACCGCGCCTGCAAACTGGCCCTCGGCGTCCGTATAGCGCCGGCTGATGGTGATCACCCATTCGCCCGTGGAGCGGCTGCGGATCGGCGGCCCGATGTAGATGCCTGACGATGCGTCGTCACGGTGGTGCGTGAAGTAGTCCAGGCCGGAGCTTTCCGATCCTTCGGGAAACACGCCCTTGGACGACATCAGCCAATGGCCCTGCGCATCCACGATCAGCAGCTCGTTGAGCTGGTTCAGCAGCTGCTCCTGCCGGTTGACCAGATACAGCACCCGCTCCAGGAGCACGGGGCTGGTGCCATCCACCTCCAGCCGCTCGGCAATGCCCAGCAGCAGCATGGAGCTTTGGGTGATCACGCCCTCGGCATAGGTGTTCAGTGTCTGGGCCAGGTTGCGGTTGCTGGTATCGACCTCGGCCAGCGTGCGCTGGCGCGCCGCCACCAATTGCCAGACCGTGGCCGCAGAAACCGATACGAACACCACCGCCAGCAACCAGGCCACCAGGCGGGCATCACGCTTCACGGGCCGGCCTCTGCCCCCGCACCAGGCCTTTGTCCACCAATCCCTCTCCATCACATGCACCTGCGCCATCTCGGCAGTCCTGCTGCCGTCCGATCTTGGGTTTTCTGCATCCGGCTCAGCACCTGGGCAGCGTCTTTGCGCGGGCGTTTCCGACCTTGATCCAAGTCAAGCCGGAAAAACCCGCGAACCCGGTATTGTCCCCGGCTTCGGAAAAATCGGCCCGACGGGTTGGGATTGGGGGGCTGCCGGCCGGGTAGGCAACGCATTTGCGATAACATTTCGCCGTCCCTCAGCGGACACGGGCTTGGCGGCCCGGACACAGGCGCAGCAGCCGCCCCCCTCTTGATGGTGTGCAGCTTTCAGTTTTCCCAGTGCTGCGCTGGACATGGCTTCATTTCAACGCAGCCATGCGAAACATCCATGCACAGGAGCCGCCATTGACCGACACCACCCTCCCCCGCACAGCGCATGCTGGCGCGCCAGTTCTCATTCCTGTCTCAAGGCACCAGCAGGCCGTGCTGGCTCATCGCTGAAAGGGGCAGGCATGTACTACCCGATTGCCGAGGAAGAGCTGCAAGTGGTTCAGGATTGCATGCAGCAGATATCGCTGCTTGTGGACCTGGGCTCCGGGATTTCTGCCGTGCAGACCACGGTCGGGACTGAAGCGTTGCTGAGCTTCCTGATTGCACAGCGGGAGGCGCTGCAGGGGGCTGTTGAGGCAGTGCAGGCCAGGGAGGTCATGAGGGGGCCTGCGGGTTAGGCAGGGCCGCTTGAAGGGGCGGAGCGCGTTCAGCCAAGTGCATACATTCGCACGCCGACTGATGCGCCTGAAACCCCTCAATCCTTGAGCAAGCGCGCCTTCACCGTTCGCCCCTTGATCTTCCCGCTATTGAGCCGGGCAACCACGTCATGCGCAATCTTGCGGTCCACGGCCACATAGGTTGCGAACTCGTTGATGTCGATCTTGCCCACTTGCTCGCGGGTGTAGCCCAGGTCTGCGGTGAGCGCGCCCAGCACGTCGCCCGGGCGGATCTTGTCCTTGCGGCTGGCATTGATGTGGATGGTGGCCTTGGATGGCAGGAGCCGGCCGCCGGGAGCCGGTGTCAGCTCGTCCAGCGGGTACCAGACGGATGGGCTGCCCTGCATCTGCTCGATGTTTCCGACCGCGCCCATTTCGTCCATCGTCGCGAGACTCAGGGCCAAACCTTTCTGGCCGGCGCGGCCTGTGCGGCCGATGCGGTGCACGTGCACTTCAGGGTCGGGCGTGATGTCCACGTTGATGACGGCGCCCAGATTGGTCACATCCAGCCCGCGAGCCGCCACATCGGTGGCGACCAGCACGGAGCAACTGCCGTTCACGAAACGCACCAGCACCTGGTCACGGTCACGCTGCTCCAGATCGCCGTGCAGCTCCAGCGCGCTGTAGCCCTGGGCCTGCAGCAGCTCGGCAAGGGCCCGGCAGCGCGCCTTGGTATTGCAGAAGGCCAGCGTGCTCTCGGGCCGGAAATGCTCCAGCAGGCGAGCCACCGAAGGCAAGCGCTCTTCCTTGTCCACCTCGTACCAGCGCTGCTCGATCTGCTCGCCGCTGTGCTGCGCGGCAACTTTGACCGTGACCGGGTCACGCATGAATCGCGCGGCCAGCTTGGCGATGCCTTCAGGGTAGGTTGCGGAGAACAGCAAGGTCTGGCGCTGCGGGGGGCACTGCTTGGCGACTTTCGCGATGTCATCGACGAAACCCATGTCGAGCATGCGATCCGCTTCGTCGAGCACCAAGGTGTTCAGCGAATCAAGGTTCAGATTGCCCCGGTCCAGGTGATCGATCACACGGCCGGGCGTGCCCACGATCACGTGCGCGCCGTTCTCCAGGCTCGCGTTCTGGCCGCGCAGCGGAACGCCGCCGGACAGGGTCACCACCTTGACGTTGTCTTCCGCACGCGCCAGGCGGCGGATCTCGGTCGTCACCTGATCGGCCAGCTCGCGGGTGGGGCAGAGCACCAGGCCTTGCACCGAGAAATTGCGCGTATCCAGCTTGGCCAGCAGCGCCAGGGCAAAGGCTGCGGTCTTGCCGCTGCCGGTCTTCGCCTGAGCGATCACATCCTTGCCTTCAAGCGCAGGGGGCAGGCTGGCGAGCTGGATCGCCGTCATTTCAAGGTAGCCGAGCCGCTCAAGATTGGCGAGCGTTGCCGGCGAAAGCGCAAGTTTGTCGAAGGAATGGGGGGAAGCCGAGGGAGGAGTCATGGGGGGGCATTTTAAAGTTGGCGATTCCAAGACCGAAGCGCACACGCTGGTCACTGAAAAAGAACAGGAGGCATGCTGGCCAATTGCCAGCATGTGCGAGAGGACGGCCAGCGGGAGGTTGAAGCCATGGATGGCAAAAGACGCGTCAACCGGCGACGGCCCCGGGCGAGACCCATGCGTCTTGGCCCAACGCCGTGTTTCTGCATGCCGCCCCTGCATCGCATAACATCTTGACACGCTTTAGGGCTGCAAAGTGTCCGCTCACATCCGAAAACCTTGGAACACTCTGCGCCACGCGCCGAAGAGCGAGGCAGTTCATTGCCACGCCCCGGCCACTGCCTGAAAGCCCGCAATGCACCCCACCCCACAGGCTGCAGCCTCCACGCTGCAGCCGCCCGACCGCGCGCCCGCGGACTCCTTGCCTGCCTGCGCAGAGCCCGGCCATCTCGGCCACGAAGCCAAGAATTCCTTGATGCCCCCCGCCATGGCCGCCTCCCTGGCGGCCGCGCTGCTGGTGGCCTGCGGGGGCGGTGGGGGCGATACGGCACCCGGTACCGGCAATGGAGGCAACGGCGGCACTGGGGGCACGGGCACCGGCCCTGGTGGCGGAACGGGTACCGGCACCACGGCCACCCCTGCCAGCGACGAAGAAGCCGCGCGTTTCCTGCTGCAGGCGCAGTTCTCGGCCACCGACGAGGAGATCGCAGCGCTGCGCGCCAAGGGCTACGGCCCCTGGCTGGCCGAGCAGTTCGCGCTGCCCGTGGACACCACGGGCACGGCCTGGCTGATGCAGCGCGGCTACGGCGTGGCAGAGGCCGGCACGCGCTACGACAACGTTTCGTATCCCTCCGACTTCATGCTCTGGAGCCAGCTTTTCACGGAGCGCGACGCCGTGCGCAAGCGTGTGGCATTGGCGCTGTCGGAGATCATGGTGGTCTCCACCACGGGGCTGGAGCAGCCCTGGAGCATCTTCCTGGCCTCCGGCTACTGGGATCTGCTGAACCAGCATGCCTTCGGCAACTTCCGCACGCTGCTGGAGGCCGTCACGCTCAGCCCGGCCATGGGCATCTACCTGAGCACGCGCGGCAACCAGAAGGAAGACGCCCGCAGCGGCCGCCAGCCCGACGAGAACTACGCCCGCGAGGTGATGCAGCTGTTCACCATCGGCCTCTACCGCCTCAACCCCGACGGCACCGAGCAGCGCGACGGCAGCGGCAACCGCATCGATACCTATTCGGCAGCCGACGTGAGCAACCTGGCGCGCGTCTTCACCGGCTACGACTACGACACCAGCAAGAACCAGCCCACCAACCTGAGCGGCAGCACGGTGACGGGGCTGCAGCAGGCGCTGCTGCCCATGGCATTCAACGCAGCGCGCCATTCCACGCTGGCCGCCACTTTCCTGGGCACCACCGTGGCTGCGGGCACGTCAGGGCCAGCGGCGCTGAAGGCGGCGCTGGACACGCTGTTCAACCACCCCAACGTCGGGCCCTTCATCGGGCGCCAGCTGATCCAGCGCCTGGTCACCAGCAACCCCAGCCCCGCCTATGTGGGGCGCGTGGCCGCCGCCTTCGCCGACAACGGCAGCGGCACGCGGGGCGACCTGCGCGCCGTGATCGCCACCGTGCTGCTGGACCCGGAGGCGCGGGGCGCGGCAGGGCTTGCCAGCCCCCAGTACGGCCGCCTGCGCGAGCCCATGGTGCGCTTCGTGCAGTGGGGCCGCACCTTCGGGCTGCGGTCGGCACGCGGCACCTGGAAGATCGACAACCTGAGCGACCCGGCCACGCGCCTGGGCCAGAGCCCGCTGCGCTCGGGCTCGGTGTTCAACTTCTTCCGCCCGGGCTACGTGCCTCCCTCCACGCCCCTGGCCACGACGGGCCAGGTGGCGCCGGAGTTCCAGATCGTCACCGAGACCAGCGTGAGCGGCTACCTGAACTTCATGCAGAACGTGATCCGCTTCGGCTACTACGTGAACGCGCCAGACCTGCCCCAGGGCGGCAGCAGCGCGGCCAACGGCTTCGACATCACCTGCAGCTACGCCAACCTGCTGCCCCTGGTGGCCGACGCCGCCGCGCTGGTGCGCAAGGTGGCGCTGCTGCTGTCGGCAGGGCAGGTATCGGCCGCCACGCAGACGCGCATCGTGGCAGCGCTCAATGCCACGCCGGTGACGGCCACCAGCAACACCGCCACCCAGCTCAACCGCGTGGCAGCCGCCGTGCTGCTGGTGATGGCCAGTCCCGAATATCTGGTGCAGAAGTGACCGAACAAGTGACAGAACAGGTGACCGACCGTCTGCAAAGCAAAGCGATATCGCCATGAACTTCATCGACCCCGCCCGCCACACGCGCCGCGCATTCCTGCGCCGCAGCACGCAACTGGCCGCCGCCGGTACCGCCCTGCCCTTCGCCCTGAACCTCGCCGCACTGGGCGAGGCCGCCGCCTTCGAGGCGAACGACTACAAGGCGCTGGTCTGCGTCTTCCTCTACGGCGGCTGCGACTACGCCAACACCGTCGTGCCCTACGACAGCACCCGCTACGGGCAGTACTCCGCCATCCGCGGCGGCAACAGCGACGGCACGGCCGGTGGCATTGCCCTGGCCCGCGCCGCGCTGGGCAATACGCTGCTGCAACCCCGCACGGCGCTGGCCGGTGGCATGCAGTACGCGCTGCACCCGTCCATGACGGGCCTGGCCGGCCTCTTCAACGCGGGCCGCGCGGCGGTGCAGCTGAACGTCGGCCCGCTGCTGGTGCCGCTCACGCGGGCCCAATATGCCACCGGCGACCGGCGCAGCTACCCGCTGCCGCCCAAGCTTTTCTCGCACAACGACCAGCAGTCGGTCTGGCAGTCGCAGGGCGCCGAAGGCTCCACCGTGGGCTGGGGCGGCAACCTGGGCGACCTGGCGCTGTCGTCCAACGCCACGTCGCTCTTCACCTGCATCTCGGCCACGGGCAACGCCGTGTTTCTCTCGGGCGACCAGGCGCTGCAGTACCAGATCAGCCCGGGCGGCGCCGTGCCCATCAACGCCGTCAAGGGCGCCAACGTCTATGGTTTGACCGCCGTGCGCGGCCTGCTGAGCGAGCTGGTGCAGACGGCCGGCAGCCACGCAATGGAGGCCGAGTACGCCCGCGTCACGCAGCGCTCCATCAGTGCCGAGGGGCAGATCTCTTCGGCCCTCTCCAGCGGCAGCCTGTCCACCGCCTTCCCTGCCAGCAACCCGCTGGCCGACCAGCTCAAGGTGGTGGCCCGGCTCATCGCCGGACGCAGCGCGCTGGGCACGCGCCGGCAGGTGTTCTTCGTCTCGCTGGGCGGGTTCGACCTGCACGACAACCTGATCGCCAACCAGCCGCAGCTGCTCGACAAGGTGAGCAGCGCCATGACGGCCTTCTACAACGCCACGGCCGAACTCGGCGTGGCCGACAAGGTCACGGCCTTCACCGCGTCGGACTTCGGCCGCACGCTGACTTCCAACGGCGACGGCTCCGACCATGGCTGGGGCAGCCACCACTTCGTCGTGGGCGGCGCGGTGCGTGGCGCGTCCTTCTATGGCGCGCCTCCGCCCATCAGCGTGGGCAACGGCAGCGGCAGCGAAGACCAGTGGCATGTCGGCCAGGGGCGCCTGTTGCCCAGCACCGCCGTGGACCAGTACGCCGCCACCCTGGCGCGCTGGTTCGGCGTGTCGAATACCGAGCTGGCGGGGGTGCTGCCGCACATCGGCAACTTCGGCGGCTCGGCGTATCCCATCGATCTGGGGTTCATGGGCTGAAGCCTTGCTTTGGCGATCGCGGGCTTTGTGGTCAAGGCACGAATGATCAGCCGGGGCCGTCGCTCGCTGCGGCGAGAAGCGGCACCAGGACATCACCAATCGGTGTCGGAACTCCGCGCGCCCGGCCTCGGCGCGCGATGACACCGTTGCGGATATCCCATTCGAGCGGCCGGCCTGCTTCACGATCCGCCAGTATGGACGTGCCCAGGTCGGCCGGAAATGCCTGGAACTTGTCGAGGATCGCCTGGGGGACCTCATCGCCCAGTTCAACACCTTCGGCGCGTGCCACGGCCAGGCACTCCCTCAAATAGTCCAGAGTGAGCTTAGAGATGTCGTGCCGGCCGAACATGCCTGAGCGGCGATGCGTGAGAGCCATGAGCCCGGCCGCTGCGTTCTGCAGCAGCTTTTGCCACGCCAGGGATTTGAAATTCGAAACCAGGTCTACCGAGCATCGGGTGCCTTGCAGCGCCTGCGCGACCACGAGGGCCGCAGCCTCGTCAGGCAGGCTGATCCGGGCGTCGCTGCGCAAGAGCACCGACCCGTCGGGTTGCGCCTGTGCAGGGAACCACACGACTGCGGGAACGATTCGCCCCTGCGGGCACAGCGGGGTGACACTCTCCACCTGCTCAACCCCGTTTTGCAGGACACACACCACGGTTTGCGGACCGCTCAACGCCGCCAGCCAATGCGCAACCGCAGCAGTTTGAGTCGCCTTGACCGCGAGAAAAACAAGGTCCACCGGACCTTCGACCTGGGCCGGATCCGTTCTGACCGGGCCGGGAACCACGATGCGAAGACCGCTGCCGTGCAGCGTCAGGCTGTCGCGCGGCGTACGACCGCACAGCAACGGCGTGCGACCGACTTCATGCAGCGCAGCAGCAACCGTTGTCCCGATTGCCCCGGGCCCCAGCACCGCGATGCGTGGATGGGTTGGTTGATTCACCGAAACGAGCTCCTTGATTTTGGTGCGCAGCGGCAACTCGGGCACCATTGAAAGCGGTGATTATGATGTTCTGCGCAGTGGAGGGGCAAGTCGGCGGGCCTTGCCTTTTGTAATGCAATATGAGCTGACATATATTGCAGTATTCCTCAACGACTGGCGCATATCCGGCTTTGTGATTCCGTGTCTTCGGGCAAATTGCTCCACTTCCGTCGTGTCAAAACGGGTTGTCTGGATAAAATCCAGGGCCTCGGCGCTGGTATTCAAAAACCTCGCAATGGGACGAATACCCAAAAGCCATTTCAGCAATCGCAGCGGGATATGACGCCCGGGCGCCTTCAGCCCAAGAGGTTGTGTCACCTGCGTGAGAAGTTCCTGCAAGCCAGGGCTCTGGGCATCGAGGGCCAGCAGTTCCTGGCCCACCATGGAAGGATCAAAGGCGCAAGCCGCCACCAACTCGACCAGATAATCCACAGTGACCAGTGGCAACCAGTGCGCGGCAGTACCGGGTACTGCCGCCAGCTTTCCCTGCACCAGATTGCGTATCAGATCCACCAGCGGCTGGCCGTCCGCGATATGCCCCGTGCGGCTATGACCGCAAACCGTGGCGGGGTGTACAACGGTCATCTCTCCACCCTTGGCATTCATGAAGCCGAGGGTCGCGAAATGCGCCTCCAGTTTGCTCGCCTCGTAAGCACCGACTTGGCGATAGATGGCAGGCCAATCCGTCAGCTCCGGATGGCCGGGATCAATCCCGATGCGTTGCAGATGTTCATTGTTTTTCAGCATGTAGCCACCGATCATCACCAACCGGCTCTCTTGCTCGGCCGCCAACTGCGCCACGCGCCTTGCCCCTTCCACATTCACTGCACGTGCATGCTCCATCGAAAGGCCCCAGGCGAAGTGGGCTCCCAGATGGAATACGACCTTGGCCTGCCGCAGGACCTCTCTATCCGCAAGGCTCAGACCGAGGTCTTCTTGCTCCAGATCGCCGGCCACGGCAAAGACGCGGGCTGCAACGCCACCCAAACCATCGACCTGCTGGCGCAGTTCAGCGAGGCGCTCCGGGCGACGCATCAGCACCCGAATGGTGTGACCTTTCGCGCTCAGGTACGACAGCAAATGCTGGCCGATGAAGCCCGTCCCTCCCGTAACAAAGCACTCCACGCTCATTTTTCTGCTCCTTGGCACGATGAAAAAACCAAGTGTAGACTGTCGACTCAACTCTACAGTCAAGCGATTTTTTCCATGAATATCGGGGAACTTGAGGTCCGCAGCGGCGCCACGCGCCATACCTTGCGCTATTACGAGAAAATCGGCCTTATTTCACCCTTGCGGCGAACCAACAATTATCGCGTTTACACACCGCAAACCCTGCAAGACCTGGACTTTATCCAGCGAGCACAAAGCATGGGATTTTCTCTTGGGGAAATAGGCGAAATTCTGAATGCTCAGAGAAATAATTCAATAGATTGCGCCGGGGGTGCAAGACTGATTGAAAAGAAGATGGCGGAAATCAGAAAGAAAATAACTGACCTCAAAAGCATTTATCGGTACTTGGACGCGGAGCGCGCAAACCTTGAAGCCAGTGCGGCCAGGCAACTTGAGCTTCAGCAGCTCAATGGCTCCTCCAATTAATGGGGCAGCATCCGGAGTGCAGGTGCTGCATGATGGATGTTCTGACCGAGCAGTCCTGCACCCACCAGAACTGCAGCCCAACCTACGGAGCCAAGCATGACCAAGTCCCTCTTCATCAGCCTCCCCGTGACCGACCTCGCCGCCTCCACCGCCTTCTACAAAGCCCTGGGCTTCAGCCAGAACCCGCAGTTCAGCAGTGAGGATGGTTCAGCCATGGTCTGGAGCGAGGCGATCCAGGTCATTCTGGTCACGCATGCCAAGTGGCGCACCTTCACGCAGCGCCCGTTGCCGCCGGCCGGCTCCTGCGGGTTGATGCTGTCACTGGCCCTTGAGAGCCGCGCCGCCGTCGATGCCATGAACGAGGCCGCCGCGGCCCATGGCGGGCAGGCCGACGTGAATCCGATGGAGGACCACGGCTTCATGTACACGCGCGATCTGGCCGATCCTGATGGACACATGTGGGCGGCACTGTGGATGGACCCGGCGGCCATGCCTGCATCCGCTGGGTGAGCGAGGCTGAACGCGGCTGGACGCAACTTCAGGCTTGCCGCGCAGATAGCCCGGAATTCGGCGGTGCATTCTGCGGTGCGGCGGTGATGCGCGGATACTGTCCCGTCCCCCACTGCGGAGCAAAGCATGCGATTGCCGAAGTCTGGACTCATCCCCTGGTTGCTCATGGCTGCAACCCCTGTGTTGGCGCAGATCAATGCGGGAACCCTGCCTGCCACCGCATCGCCCCCGTTCAAGGTCAGCAAGGTCGCGCAATTCGATCTGCCCTGGCGCATCGCCTTCCTGCCGGACGGGCGCATGCTGGTCACCGAGAAGGTTGGCAAGCTGCTTCTCGCGGCCCAGGACGGGCAAAAGCTCGAAGTCACCGGCGTGCCGCCCGTGCTGCATGAAAACCAGAACGGCCTGCTGGGTGTCTACCTGGCCCCTTCGTATACGAGCGACGGGGCCATCTACCTGACCTATTCGGAGCCCGGAGAAATCCGCGGCACGTCGAGCCTGGCGCTTGCGAGCGCCACGCTCAGGATCGGTGCCGGCACCGCTGCGCTGGAAGACCTCAAGGTCATCTGGCGCGACCCGGTCAAGGGCAAGGGCGGGCAGGTGGGTGCCGCCGTGGCTTTTTCGCCGGACCAGAAGTTTCTGTTCCTCACGGCCGGGGACCGGCAGCGCTTCACGCCTGCCCAGGACCCGAATCAGCCGGCCGGCAAGATCCTGCGGCTGACCTTGGACGGCAAGCCCGCGCCCGGCAATCCGATGCAGGGGCAGACCGGCGCAACGTCGGTTCCTGTGATCGATCCGCCCAAGGACACCGAAGCCGCCAAGACCGCGCCGGTGTTGCGCACGTTTGTCTTTGACGGTCCGAATCTGACGCCGTCCGAGACCTGGTCCACGGGGCATCGCACGCCCTACGGCCTGGCGTTCGCGCCGGATGGGCGTCTTTGGGAGCTTGAGCATGGGCCGCGCGGCGGCGATGAGCTCAACCTGATCGAGCCGGGCAAGAACTATGGCTGGCCGCTGGTTTCCTATGCGGTGAACTACAACGGCGTGCCCATTGCCAGCCCGGATACGCGAGGGGACCTCACCAAGCCCGTGATCTACTGGACGCCTGTCTTCGCGCCGGGCAGCCTGATGTTCTACAGCGGCGAGATGTTTCCGCAGTGGAAGGGCTCGGCGTTTGCGTCCGGCCTGTTGACCCGCGCCCTGCACCGGATCGAGGTGAACGGCGCGAGCGCCACGCCTGCCGAGCACTGGACGGTAGGCTTTCGCGTCCGCGACGTGGCGCAGGCGCCGGATGGTGCGCTGTGGCTGATCGAGGACGACCGCAAGGGCGGTCTGTATCGGCTCACACCGAAATAGGCAGCTGGGGGATGGTTGCCGCGCGCTGGGCACGGCCTGGGGGCACAGGCCCGGCGCTGGCAGCGCCACCTGCCATCAAAGGCTCAGGTCCATGCCCAGCATGGTGGCCAGGCCGAAGGTGAAGAGCAGCACGCACAGCAGCAGCAGCGTGAAGACGGCAACGATCTTGCCGCTGGCAATGAGCAGCTCGCGCCGGCTCGCCCCCTTCTTCTTGCCCTGGTCGTAGTGCCACTTGATGGCGAAGAACATGGCCGTGCCGAACACGAGCACCTTGAAGGTGACGAAGACTATGGGGACCCAATCGATCATTTTGAGAGCTTCCAGCCAATGACTTGGCACTGTCCATGGTGGGGAGCCTCCCTCCCGGACATGGGAGGCGAGAGCGTCAGCGACGGCCATGCAAGCACGGTGCTGCCACACCTTCTGGCGCATACTACCCAAAAGCAATTTCCATACATGAGCCCATACGTCGCCGCTTAAATCCATGCAAGATGAGCCTTTGCCCCTCTGGTTGCCGCAACTGGCCGTGCAGGGCGGCCCCCGATTCCTGCAGATCGCCGATGCCTTGCAGGCAGCGGTGGCAGACGGATCGCTGAAGCCCGGTGACCGCCTGCCCCCACAACGCCGGCTGGCTGCCCAGCTGGATGTGGACCTGACGACGGTCACGCGCGCCTACGACGAAGCCAGGCGCCGCCAGCTGCTGGAGGGACGCGGCGCCAGAGGCACCTATGTCGCGGCGCCCAAGGTGGAGCTGAACGCCGTGCTGGACCTGAGCATGAACACCCCGCCACCGCCGGCTGGCGTGGACCTGGACGACATGTTGAAGCAGGGCCTGGCGCAAGTGCTGATGGGTGCGGATGCCCAGTTGCTGATGACCTACCACCTGGGCGGGGGAAGCGACTCCGACCGCAAGGCGGGCGCCAGGTGGCTGCAGCCCATGTTCGGAGATGTGGATGCCCGGCAGCTGGTGGTCTGCCCGGGCGCGCAGGCGGCGATTGCCGCCCTGGTGCTTGCGCTGACGGAGCCGGGCGATGTGATCCTGACCGAGCCCACCAGCTATCCCGGCCTGCGTGCCGCAGCGGCCCAGTTCGGCCGGCGCATCATTGCGGTGCAAGCGGACAGCCAGGGGATCATGCCCGAGCGGCTTGAGCAGGCATGCCGACAGCACAGGCCCGGGCTGGTCTACCTGAACCCCACGCTGCAGAACCCGACCGCCATCACGCTTGCCGAGGACCGGCGCCAAGAGATCGCCAGCATCGCAAAGCGCTGCCATGTGCGCATCGTCGAGGACGATCCCTACTGGCTGCTGGCCGATGCCCCGCCGCCGCCGATCGCCAGGTTTGCCCCGGAGCAGGTGTACTACATCTCCACCCTCTCGAAATGCCTGACGCCCGGTTTGCGGGTGGCCTTCGTGCTCCTGCCTGACCCGCACGAGCGCCAGCGTTTCCTGGTCGCGCTGAGATCGTTTGCGCTGATGGCCACGCCGCTGACGGCCGCCCTGGCCACGCAGTGGATCCTCGACGGCTCGGCCGGAAAATTGATGGAAGGCGTGCGCAAGGAGGCGCGCCTGCGCCACCGGATGGCCAGGGATGTGCTGGCCGGCCGGTACAGCGGCGCGGGAGACGGCCTGCATGTATGGCTGGAGCTGCCGAGTTACTGGAGCCCCTCGCAGCTTGCGCGTGCCGCCGACAGCGAGGGCATCGCCGTCACGCCGGCACAGGCCTTCGCCACCGGCGGCGAATCCGTGAATGCCATCCGCATCTCCCTGGGCAGCATCAAGGACCGTGGACGCCTGCAGGCGGGCCTTCAACGGCTGTCGCATCTGCTTGCGCGCCTGCCCGAGTCGTTCAGCGCCGCCGTGGTCTAGTGGTTCAGCGCGCATCGAGGCGTGAGGCGCGAGGCGTTGTGCCGATGGGTTGCCACAACGGCTCAAGGCGCCCCGGCAATCCGGGGGTGCACGCCTTTGAAAGCAGGCCTGGACATGGCCCGCTGGCCGCTCAAGGCTCCAGAGCGAAGTCCACCGCCGCCTGCGCATGCAGGGCGGTGGTATCCAGCACGGGCACAGGGCAATGCTCCTGCTGCACCAGCAGGCTGATTTCCGTGCAGCCCAGCACCATGGCCTGCGCACCCTGCCCGGCCAGCTGCGCCATGATGCGCTGATACGTGCGCCGCGACTCTTCAAGAATCCGACCCGTGCACAGTTCCTCGTAGATGATGCGGTGCACCTCGGCGCGGTCTGCCTCCTGCGGCACCAGCACCTCCAGACCCTGCTGCTGCAGCCGCTCGCGCATGAAGGGCTGCTCCATGGTGAAGCGTGTGCCCAGCAGCCCCAGCTTCCGGTAGCCGCGTGTGCGGGCTGCGTCGGCTACCGGGTCGGCAATGTGAAGAAAAGGGATGCGCACCGCTGCCGCAATGCGGTCTGCCAGCTTGTGCATGGTGTTGGTGCACAGCAGCACGCCGTCCGCCCCGCCCTGCTGCAGCCGCCGCGCGGCATCTTCCAGCAAGGCGGCGGCGTCGTCCCATCGGCCTTCATGCTGGGCCTGCTCGATGGGGCCAAAATCCACGCTGTACATGAGCAGTTTTGCGGAGCGCAGCGGACCCAGCCTGTCACGCACGCCCTGATTGATGAGCCGGTAGTACTCGGCGCTGGACTCCCAGCTCATGCCACCGATGAGACCGATGACGCGGTGAATTTCCGTGTGGTTTGAGTTCATGCCCGCAGTGTGCTTCATGGAATGCCATGCGCCCACCGCCCGCGTCGAGGCCTTGCGCCCGGTGTACCGCCCTGTCCTGGAGCGCATGGCGGCCGAATTTGCACGGCCGTTGAGCATTGCCCGGCTGGCACGGATGATCCATCGCACGCCGCTGCAGTTTCTGCGCGAGTTTTCCCAACTGCTGGGCATGACGCCGCATGCCTTTCTTGTGGAAACCCGCGTACAGGCGGCCCGCTCCATGATGCGGGCAGACACCCATTCCCTGGCGGGTATCGCCCACGATTGCGGCTTCAGCCATCAGTCGCACATGGGCGTCGCTTTCCGCAAGACTCTGGGGCTGACTCCCCGCCAGTACCCGGCTCGCATTCGTCACACGGGCAAGCAATGGCCGATGGAGCACCTGAGACAGCCACAGCCAGGGCATAGGGCTTGACGCGCTTGAGGGGCTTTCCAGGGAGTGCCGGGCCCTTTCAGCTGCCCGTGTTGGATTTTCATAACTATTGTCAATCCGAACAGACGGACTCGACCTGCGCACTTCAACCGCGCATACTTATGCCTGTTCTTCTCACTACTGCTTTGGGTTGCAAACGAGGTTGCCACTGAGGTTGCAACTGGAGGTGCGATTGGGATTCTCTATCGCGTGGCAGCCACGATGTGCCTCGTATCGGTCAATGGAGCGGGTTAATGATAATTCATTCCTTTTATCAACTCATATCGTACCGCTTGGCCATCGCACTCGGAACCTAGGATAGCCAGCCCGCAGGCAGCGTGTGAATTCAATGTGCGTACACATCTGATAGAGCAGATCAACGAAATGACCCTTCGTAAATCCACATTCGCACCTTTGAGCAGAATTTTCGCTTTTGCCATTGAACTGGATGGAGTCGACCGTGTTCTGTCTGTCGTTCGTCGGCATCTCGGCATGGATGTCGCCTTCGTGGCCCGATTCCGGGAAGAGGATCGGGTGCTGGAGCATGTGGACGAGAGCACTGCCGGGGTGATTTTCCAGCATCAGAAGATTCCATTGAGCGAGGGCTATTGCCAGAAAGTGGTCAATGGCGAATTGCCGGAGTTGATTCCCGACACCTCCCTGTTGGCCGCTGCCCAGGAGATACCGGAAACGCACACCATTCCTATCGGCTCGCACCTGAGCGTTCCCATCCGACTGAATGACAACCAATTGTTCGGCACCTTGTGCTGCTTCAGCCACCAGCCCAATCCTGCGCTGAATGTGCACGATATGTCGCTGCTGCGGGCATTCTCCGATTTATTGGGACTTCATTTCAGTGCGACTTCTGCCGTTCGGCATGCAAGAGACAAAGTGACGCACGAAATTCGGCTTGCAATGCAAGGCAATGCGCTGCGCCCTGTATTTCAGCCCGTATACACCGTCGCGACCGGAAAGCTGCACGGCTTCGAATGTCTGTCACGCTTTGACCTGGAGCCACGTCGCCCGCCCGACCAGTGGTTCAAGGCAGCGCACGAGGTGGGGCTGGGGCTGGAGCTGGAGCGCCATGCGATCGACACAGCGCTTGGCGCACTTGGCAGCCTGCCCACCGACTGGCTGCTCGCCGTCAACTGCTCGCCGCAGTTGATTCAGTCAGGGCAGTTGCCCAGGCTTCTGGGTTCGGACCGGGATCTCTCACGCGTGACGCTGGAAATCACGGAGCATGCCGCCGTGGATGACTACAGGGCTTTGGCCGATGCACTGGCGCCGCTGCGGCGCCGGGGCGCGACCTTGGCAGTCGACGATGCGGGGGCCGGCTACTCCAGCATGCGGCACATCCTGCATCTGCAACCAGACATGATCAAGCTGGACATGAGCATCACGCACGATGTCGATACCGACCGCAGCCGCCGTGCGCTGGCCAAGGGCCTCACGAGCTTCGCGCACGAGATAGGAAGCGTGGTGGTTGCCGAGGGTGTGGAGACAGCCGAGGAATTCAACACTCTGGCGAGCCTGGGCGTGGATTTGGCCCAGGGCTACTTTTTTGCCAAGCCGATAGGGCCGCAAGAGGCGCTGGCAATGGGCGCTGCAATATAGACCACGATCTTCCTGCAGGCATCCTCGCCTGGCTGCCCGCCGCCTGTTGGCCGAAACCGCCGAAGGCAGTACCCAGCCACCAATTGACCGAAATCAAGCGCCACCGGCAATTGCGCCCGGCCGTCGCGCACCCGGCGCATAATCTTTCGCATTCTTTCCCCCAGCCCATCCGCCATTGCAGGTCTGCATGCGGCAGGCGCGCCCAGCGGCCATCGCGGCGCTCCAGCATTTCCCCAGACTTCCAGCAAGTGCCTCTCGGCAGGCGGCCATGGGCATGCCTACGGTGAACCCAGATGGAAGTTTTGCAGCAACTCGAACCCCTCATGCGCGAGATCATCGCGCCCCAGGCCGCCCAGATTGACGAGCAGGCGCGCTACCCGCGCGCTGCGCTGGATGCGCTGGCCGCAGCCGGCCTGCTGGGCCTGATCAGCGCCAGCGAGGTGGGCGGCCGGGGCAAGGGCCTGGCCGAGGCGGTACAGGTCATCGAGCGCATTGCCCAGGACTGCCCCTGCACGGCCATGGTGCTGACCATGCACTACTGCGGCGTGGCACTGATCGAGCCCTTTGCCGATGACGAGGTGCGCCGCGACATTGCCGCCGGCCGCCACATCACCACGCTGGCCGTGTCCGAGGCGGGATCGCGCAGCCATATCTGGGCGCCCACGGGCACGGCCACCGCCGCTGAAGATGTCATCCACCTGAATGCGCTCAAGAGCATGATCACCTCGGCCGGCGAGGCCGATTCCTATGTCTGGATCTCGCGCGCCACGCAGGGCGAGGGCAATACGCTGTGGCTGGTGGACAGCCGCCTGCCGGGGCTGTCCATTCCCGGGCGCTTCAACGGCATGGGGCTGCGCGGAAATGCGTCGTCGCCCATCGAGGCGCGCGATGTGGGCGTGCCACGCGCCCGCATGCTGGGCGCAGATGGCGAGGGCGAGGCCGTGAAGGGCCGCCACCTGATGCCCTTTTTCCCCACGCTGATCGCCACCACCTCCATCGGCCTGATGCAGGGCGCACTGCGCCGCGCCGTGGCCCATGTGGCCGGCACGCGCTTTGCGGAAAGCGGCAGCTCGCTGGCCGACCTGCCCACCATCCGCGCCTACCTGGCCCGCGCCCAGCTGCGCCTGGAGCAGGCGCGCCTGCTGCGCGACGACACCGTGGCCGCCGTGCAGGCCGCCCGCCCCGACACGCGCACGCGCCTGCTGCAGACCAAGGCCGCCGCCGCCGAAGCCGCGCTGGAGGTGACCGACATTGCCATGCGCGTGTGCGGCGGCGCCGCCTTCCGCAAGGAGCTGGGCATAGAGCGCCTGTTCCGCGATGCGCGTGCCGCCTCGGTCATGGCGCCCACCACCGACGTGATCTACGACATGCTCGGCAAGGCCATGTGCGAAGCCGCTGCCTGAACCTGCGCCGCAGATCCTGCCGATAGCCTCAATCCCCTTCCCCATCCAGCAAAGGACTTCCGCATGACGACAACCGCCCCCGTGATCAAGCTCGGCGCCGTGGCCTACGCCCCCAAGGTGATCACCATCTGGGAAGGCTTCAAGGCGTATTTCATCGAGCGCGGCTACTACTTCGACTACGTGCTCTATTCCAACTACGAGTCGCTGACCGAGGCGCTGATCGCAGGCGATGTGCACCTGGCCTGGAACTCGCCGCTGGCCTTTGTCCGCGCCGACCGCATGGCCCGCGCACGCGGCCTGCGCGTGGAGTCCATCGCCATGCGCGATACCGACCTGGACCTGCATTCGCTGCTGGTCGTGCCCGCCGACAGCCCCATCCAGAGCGTGCAGGACCTGCGCGGCAAGACCGTGGGCTTCGGTGCGGTGGACTCGCCCCAGGCCACGCTGATCCCGCTGGACCATCTGCGCCAGGAAGGGCTGCTGGCCGGGCGCGACTACACGGCGCGCCGCTTTGACGTGCTGGGCGGCAAGCACGGCGACCACATCGGCGGCGAGCGCCTGGCCGCCGCCGCCATGGTGGCCGGCGAGATACAGGCTTCATGGATGGTGGGCAAGAACTACCAGGCCTTTGCGCGCGAAGGCACGCTGCCGGCCGGCGGCACGCGCGTGCTGGCCACCTCGGGCGCCTTCGACCACTGCAACATGACGGCCGGCCCGCACATCGATGCCGAACGCGCCGCCGCCTTCCGCGACATCCTGCTTGCCATGTCCTGGGACGACGCGGCCGTGCGCCCGCTGCTGGAACTGGAAGGCCTGAAGGTCTGGCACCCGGGCCGCGGCACGGGCTACGGCCTGCTGGAGCGCGCGGTGACGGACGAGGCCTTCTACGACGCCAAAGGCCGCATCACCGTGCAGGACTACCGTTACTGATACGCGCCATGGCCATGCCTGATTCCGACAGCGGCGCCCTGCACGCCCGCGCCCTGCCCGCCTCCACCCTGCCTGTCATCGACCTGCAGGGCCTGGGCTTCGATGCCGGTGCCCATCTTCTGGTCAAGCACGCGCTGGCCGCCCTGCCCGTGGGCGGGCAGCTGCGCGTGACCGGCAGCGCGCCGGGCTGGCAGGCCCAGCTGTCGGGCTGGTGCAGCGACCAGGGCCACGGCCTGCGCTGGGAGGATGGCGCGGGTGCAGCACAGGCCATGGCCATCGTGGCGCGCGGCGGCGCCCAGGCCGGGCGCTGGCGGGGCGCGGCGCAGACGGGCCGCAGCGATGCGCGCTCGGGCGGCGATGCCGTGGCCGCGCAGGCCCAGCCTTCCTGGGGCCTGGCCGCGCGTGGCGCACAGGTGGAAGCCGGAGCGCCGGCCTTCCATTTCCGGCTCAGCAACAAGCTGCAGGTCTGGACCGACAGCGCCGCCGACCTCTACGCCCAGGCCGTGGCCGCGCAGTGGAACGCCGACACCGACATCGACTGGTGTGATGCACCCGAGCTGCCCGCGCCCGTGGAGGACGCCATCGTGCAGCTCATGACCTACATGGTGGAGAACGAGAACGCGGCCCTGCTGGTGCCTGCGCGCTTTCTGGGCCAGCTGCACCCGCACTACCGCGAGCTGCAGGCGGCGCTGGCCATCCAGGTGGCCGACGAGGCGCGGCACATCGATGTCTTCACGCGCCGCATCCGCCGTCACGGCCGCGAGCCTGCGCTGTCCACGGCGGGCGGCCAGGCCTCGCTCAAGAGCCTGCTGGACGAGACGGATTTTTCCGTGGCAGGCTTTTTGCTGTCGGTGCTGGGCGAAGGCACATTCGTGCACCTGCTGCAGTTCCTGCAGACCGAGGCGCCCGACCCCCTAACACGCCAGATCTGCCGCCTGGCCGCGCGCGACGAGGCGCGCCATGTGGCCCTGGGCATGTCCCACCTGCTGTACCGCCTGCAGCACGAGCCCGGCTTCCAGCACCAGCTGGCCCAGGCCGTGGAGCAGCGCTTCGACAACCTGGCCGGCACCTCGGGCCTGAACGAGGAAGTCTTCGACGCCCTGATCCTCATCGCCGCCGGCGCCCTCACCCCCGAAGCCCTGGCCCGGGGCGCCGCCCGCGTGCAGCAGCTCATGCGCGACATGGCCGACGGCCGGTTTTCCAAGCTGCTGCGGCTGGGCTTCGAGCGCGGGCATGCCGAGCGGCTGGCTTCGCTGCATACGCGCAATTTCATGTAGGCAGGGCGGCGCGGCTTTGCGCCTGCCAATCCCGCCTTGTGCGGCACGAAAGCCTGGGCAAAATGCCACGGCATTCCTTCCCATCAACTGCTCAATGTAGCCAGTCACATGCCTTCTTCCAACGAACAGTCCAGCGCAATCCGACGCCCCTGGTATCTGACAGTTGTCGCTGCCGTACTTCTGTTGTGGGGCGCAGGCATGTCCTGCTATTTCCTTCCGGGTACGGTGAAGGCTCTCCTGTCGGGCGTCGCGCCCCTGGGCATCCCGCTGCTTTTCCTGGCCTGGATGCATGTACTGTGGGTGGTGCTGACCGTGGTGGGCATCGGCATCCTGAGGGGCGACGCCCGGGCACGCCCGCTGTTGGTGGTGGGGCTGGTCGCGATGATTGCCGCCCCCGCGCTGTCAGGGTTGGAAGCTGCCCAGGGGATTGTCTCCAAGCTGATCGTTTATGCGTTGCTCATCTGGGCGGTGTTCACCAGGGGCTCCAGCATCTACTTTGCGCACCGCAACGCTGAAGCGGTGCATAGGCACCAGGCCGATCCGCAGTAGCACCCGCCATGGTCCATTCATTGGCCACTTCTGGTTCAGCCGCCGCGCACTGATTTGCAGCCAGGAATACGGGGCACTTGAAGACCGGCCCAGCTCCCGATGTCTGGCGAGTGAAGCCCAGGCGCGTGCTTTTCTACTGCCTGCTGCCCTTTGCGGTGGCGCTTGCGCTTGTGGGGTTTCCCATACCGGTGCACCTCCTCGCGCATCCAAGGCTGGCCAGGAACAGTCGGCGCCTGCTGAAGAGCGGCGTTGAATTGCGTGGGTCAAGAGAACCAACTCTCTCATGGCGAGGTCCGACTGCGCCGAGGCCCGGATAACACCTCGCACCAAGGCCAGCGCAGTTAACCGACAGGGGCTGATTCTGACGGCGCTGCCCAGGCCGTTGGCGTATTGCGTGCGGCTGAACAGCCAGGGGGCCGTGTTGCCGGGCAATACCGCTGCGTCGGTGTCGCTGTGCAGGGTTTGGGTGCTGTCGATCCCGCGAATCTCGAAGCTGCGGCGGGCGTGCAGGCCGTCCAACTGGATGCGCTCATACGCCAGCGGGCTGTAGGTGGCCGTGCGGCCTTGCGTGGCCTTGTTCAGGCCTGCGTTGCTGAGGAATTCTTCTGCGCGCAGGTTGCCTGCGTTGTAGCTGTCAGTGACAGCGCGTCATATCAAGCAACTTGCTTCGACGAAAACGCTCACTTGAAGCAACATTCTTTTAGAAATCTTCGCCCACCTTCTGTCAGTCTATACCAAGGAAGAGCTTCTATATCACTAGCAGAAACACTCAACATATCCTCAGAAACCAACTGCGTCATTAATTCAAGTGCATTTACTTCACCTCCAAAGCCTGCTCTAGACAATGCCACTTCCAAGTTATACCAAGTTACACCTTTTGGCCGTTTTTCGAAAAAACCAAGTATAAAAATTTTTATATCTCGAGAGATCATGGCGCATCCTTATGATATAGCGGATTTGGTATCATCTTTTCGTTAAGCCCATAATATTTAAGCGTTGCCGTGTGGGTATTGTTCCATAGTCGATATGCCTCATCCGAAGAGGATGGAACTCCCTTTTCCCAACCCAACATTCTGTATCGAACATACTCCCTCAATTCATGAGTATAGAAATTTAAATCGACTTGTTCAGCAGGCATTTTGCCATTAGAAATACTTTTTAGTCTGGAAATAATAAAATTATTGGAATCATCTTGACCAAACCTCGCAAGATGCCCCTCAACCACACCAATTCCGCGCTCTGTTACCTTTACTCGATTTGTATTCAGCTCACGAACAATACCGCCGACATTTTCCGGTTCAAAATTTCTACCACTATTTGGGCCCTTCGCACCAAGAATTCTGACGGTATTATTTTCCACCAATGAAGTACTGCCATTTACTTCACCCCTCCTAGCCTGCACAGTCTTAACGGCTGGCTGCGTCTGTGGTGAAGCTACAAGCGCGTCCTTTTCTGCTACCAGCTTGGGCGTCGCATCGTTTAATTTAGGCAGTACCGCCTCGACATCGGCACTCGGCGTCTTCGCCGCCAGCACAGGCTCCGTGGTTTGGAGCTCCTTTGCCAGTGCTCTTGCTACGGTCCTCCGATCCAGGCTGCTTTTGATGGCATTTGCCAGAGGTACCGATCCGGCCCCCAACGCGCCACCCACGGCCGCAGACGTCGCCGTTGCCCAGGGCGTAGAGGGTGCAGGTGAAGCGGCCACATCCTTCTGCAGCGTTGTCATCATGGTGGAGGTCGATTGCTCCCCATTCGGATCCACATACCGATACGGGTTGTACCTGCAGTACTGGTAAGCACCCCAGGTAATCGGCAGCCTCGCCTCTCCCTCCACCGGGTCACGGCTGATGAACTGGCCGCTGGCCGGGTCGTAGTAGCGTGCCCTGGCGTACAGCAGGCCCGTCTCACCTACGGATTGAACCCCGCATACCCCATCCGCACAAGTATTGCACGGCCCCACGTTATGCACCCAGGTCCCCAGCCCCCCCCCACAAAGAACGTGTGCCCCGTCTCAACCGTCAGGTTGTATGTCGTCCCCTGACGCGATTCCAGGCGCGGAGCGCGCATGCGCAAGCGGGTTTGCGTGGCGAGGGATACCAGTTCATCCCCCACCTGCAGTTCTTCCACGCTCACGAAGCCGTGCCCCGAAACATAGAAGGGATGGCCGGGAGTGACCAGAAGATCTTCCGTGCGAGTCGGTGCGGTCTCCTCGCCAGGCAGTGCAACCTGCTCGACGGTCAGTCGCAGGATCGGCTGGTCATCACGGATATGCGTTGCGGTTACTGCCGCCAGGAACGCCTCACCTGAACCGTCTTATCAGGGTGCTCATCGTCGTTTCCTTCAACGTTAACACCTGAGCAGGAATTCACTGGGTCAATACACGGTCAGGCCATCAGCGTTGTCTTAACCATGGAGCTGTATCGCTTCACCACGCAGTTGCATACGCTGTTTGCGCTGGGCAATTTATGGATGCAAAGCAAGCTGATAATGGCATAAGGATGAGTGGACCTTAATATTGACACCAATTAGCTTTCCCCCTGAGATGCACGAATTAAATAATTATCTATCTTCATGATAATCTACATATTCCGCGAACGAGAATAGATATCTATCGAATCCATTAAGAAATCACTAAATGATTTCCAGACAATCATAGGCGACCCACTGCCCTCAATATACTGATAGACCGGAGGGTCATCTCCTTCAGAAGTATTGAAATAACAAAACTCATACCCTTGATGCATCGAAAATACGAAATCAACACTCGAAAGAGTAAAGTTTTCACCATTTTCTTTCAATAAATTAACGGCATCAGTTTTTAATCCAATAATACTAGGAAAAAAAATATCTGTTCCTTGAAAAAGGATGCCAGCCCCCCTCCCTATTCCAAGCAAAAATTCTCTATATTGCAGCGGTAGACTAAGTGACGCATTTTTCTCCAGCATCTCAACATTCTCCAAAGAACAACCCTCCATCTCTTCTTTTGTGCAGATTTTTTTATCAATCAAACAGGAGATAATAGCTTCTTTATTCAGCATCATCTTTTAGGCCCATGATTAACAATTACTCTAATCCCTGGAAATAATTCATGAAATTGAGAAACCACACCGGAGCAAGAAATACAAAGTGGCAGTTCCGAGAACAAATGCAATGTACCCGTTGCATCAAATGGAATATTGCCACCGAGATGCTCAAGTATTTTTACCTCAGAATCCATCATTCTAGAATTGTTACCTGTCGCAATAGTTTCAAATAAACGCTTTTCAGGAACTCCAACAGTCCCCAATCGTGAGGCGCCACCACTAATCCCCACTAATTCTCCAATCTCTCCATTAATATTGTATTCTGCGAATGCTATATTCCGCCTCCCTCCAACTTCCAAGGACCGCCGTAATTGATCAATTTTTCCCAAAGAGCTTTCAACACTTCTGATAGGGAAACTAGGCACACCACTTACATCTACTCCACCCGTCAGCTTATTTGTAGAGGCGCCTTCCAAATCCACGCCGCACGTCCCATTTACACAAGTATTGCACGGCCCCACGTTATGCACCCAAGTCCCCAGCCCCCCCACAAAGAACGTGTGCCCCGTCTCAACCGTCAGGTTGTATGTCGTCCCCTGACGCGATTCCAGGCGCAGAGCGCGCATGCGCAAGTGGGTTTGCGTGGCGAGGGATACCAGTTCATCCCCCACCTGCAGTTCTTCCACGCTGACGAAGCCGCGCCCCGAAACATAGAAGGGATGGCCGGGAGTGACCAGAAGATCTTCCGTGCGAGTCTGTGCGGTCTCCTCGCCCGGCAGTGCAACCTGCTCGACTGTCAGGCGCAGAATTGGACGGTCATCACGGATATGCGTTGCGGTCACCGGCGCCAGGAAGGCTTCGCCTGAACCGTCCTCCATGCGCGTCCAGACACGCTCGCCCACCTGGATGGTTTCGATAGATCGGTCGCCCTCCTCCGTGGAGACCAGCGTGCCCGGCGCAAAGCAGCAGGGACCTTCGCTGGGTACAGCCCTCGCTGTCCTGGTGGCCGACTGCCCTTCTCCTGTCGCTCGGAGCCTGGGCCCTTCGGCCACCAGTGTCGGCGTTGTATCGCTCACCTCTGGCCGGACTTTTGCCGCTTCTATGGTCGGCGTCTTAGCTGCCAGCACAGGCTCTGTGGTTTGGAGCTCCTTTGCCAGTGCTCTTGCTACGGTCCTCCGATCCAGGCTGCTTTTGATGGCATTTGCCAGAGGTACCGATCCGGCCCCCAACGCACCACCCACGGCCGCCGACGTTGCCGTTTGCTGCAGGTCATAGCCACTCTGGATGCCACCACCCATGTGCGCCGCCTGCGTGGCAGCATCGCCTGCCGCGCCGCTGCTGGCTCCTACAACAGCAGCCACTGCTACTCGTCCTGCGGTGCTGCTGGCTGCGCCCACCAAGGCACCTCCAGCAGCTCCAGTAGCCACGTTCAGTCCAGCCACGGCCAGGCCGCCGCCCACGCCTGCGCCCCAATACTGACCTTGGCTGATCTTGCCCTCGTTGTAGGCATCTCGCATGGGGTCGTGCACGCTGGCAAAGCCCAGCGTGGAGGCCACGTATAGGCCTTTGCCCAGGGCGTAGAGGGCGCAGGTGAAGCGGCCACATCCTTCTGCAGCGTTGTCGATCAGGGTGGAGGTCGACTGCTCCCCATTCGGATCCACATACCGATACGGGTTGTACCTGCCGTACTGGTACGCACCCCAGGTGATCGGAAGCCTCGCCTCACCCTCCACCGGGTCACGGCTGATGAACTGGCCGCTGGCCGGGTCGTAGTAGCGTGCCCTGGCGTACAGCAGGCCCGTTTCCGGGTCCGCGTAGTAGCTGCCGAAGCTGTTGCCGTTGCTCTTGAGGCCTATGCCCGCGTTGCCGCTGGCTTCGCTGTCCACGCTGCCGTAGGCGCCGTACAGCAGCAGGCTGTCGGCCTTGGCCGTGCCGCCTTCGCTGGCAACGGTGGCCACCAGGTTGCCGTTGCTGTCGGCATGCAGTTGCGTGGTGCTGCTGGTGCTGCCCAGGCCGTTGGCGTATTGCGTGCGGTTGAACAGCCAGGGGGCGGTGTTGCCGGCCAGCATGGCTGCGTCGGTGTCGCTATGCAGAGTCTGCCTGTTGTCGGCGCCGCTGATCTCGAAGCTGCGGCGGGCGTGCAGGCCATCCCACTGGATGCGTTCGTAGGCCAGCGGGCTGTAGGTAGCCGCGCTGCCTTGCGTGGCTTTGTTCAGGCCCGCGTTGCTGAGGAATTTTTCTGCACGCAGGTTGCCTGCGTTGTAGCGGTACTGGGCCAGGGTCTGTGCGCCGCTGCCTTGGTCCTGCTCCACGCGGACGAGCTGGTCCTGGGCGTTCCAGTGGTAGCTGGTGGTGGAGGTGACGGCACCCTTGGTCTGCGCCTGCGTGAGGCGGTTGCCGTTGGCGTCGTAGGTGTAGCTGGCGCTGGCCACGCCGCTGATCTGCACGAGCTGGTCACGGCCGTTGTAGTGGTAGTCCAGCGTGCCTTCAGGTGCCGAGGCACCAGTTTCCAGGCCGTTGGGGCTGCCGACAGGCGGACCCGTGGCGCCGACGGTGGCGACCACGGTCTGCTGGATGCGCCGGCCTCCCGCATCCAGCTGCCAGGTGGTGCGGCGCTCGGGCGTGGTGTGGCTGGTCAGGCGGTCCTGGGCGTCGTAGGTCCAGCTTTCCACGCGGGTGCGGTTGTGGCTGGCGCTGTTGCTGCCACCGGGCAGGTGGGCGCTGAGGGCCGCGCTGCGGTTGGCGGCAGACAGGGATTCCGTTCTGCTGCTGCCGATGCGGTTGCCGTTGACGTCATAGGTGTAGGCAACGTCCAGCAGGGTGTTGCCTGCGCCTGCCGTGGCCTGGGTGCTGCTGGTTTCGCCAGCCACGCGACCGGCCTTGTCGTAGCGGGTGCTGGTGCTGCTGCCATCGGGGTGCAGCAGCTGGGTGACACGGCTGGATTTGTCGTAGCTGATGCGGGTGGTGCCGCCTGCCCCGCTCTGGCTGCTGCGGCGGTTGAGGGCGTCGTACTCGATGGTGGTGACGCTGCCGCCCGGGGCGGATGCCGTGGCGGCCGTGGTGCCGATGCGGTTGCCCTGGGGGTCGTAGCTGTGCGTGAGACTGTTGCCCCAGGCGTCGGTGGCCTTGACGGGCCGGTTGAAGGCGTCGTAGGTGGTGGTTTCGGTACGCGTGCCCTGGCTGTCGGTCTGGGCGGTGCTGGTCAGGTTGCCGTTGGCGTCATAGCCGAAGGTGGTCTGCAGCACGCTGCCCGGGCCGTTGCCCTGGCTGGCCGTGGTGACGGTCTGAGTGCGCCGCCCGCGGATGTCCAGGGTGTGGACGAAACGGTTGCCATTGGCGTCCGTGTGTTCGGTCAGGCCGTCTGCGTTGTCGTAGCCATTGGTCTGTACGGCTTCGCCGGCCTGGGTAGCGGGCAGTGTGGTGCGGATGCGGCGGTTGCGCGCGTCGTAGGCATGGCGTGTGCTTTGGCCGTTGAGATCGCGTTGTTCAAGCAGGTTGCCGCTGGTGTCGTAGGTGATGGTGGCCTGCGCCTGGCCGCTGTCCAGGGACTGGGTGATGGTGGCCAGGCGGTTGGCCGAGTCGTAGGCGTAGCTGACGGTGGCACCGTTGGGGGCCTTGGCCTCGGTGAGGTTGCCTGCCAGGTCGAACGTGCTTTGGGTGGTGTTGCCCAGGCCGTCTGCCACGCTGATGGCGCGGCGGCGCTTGTCGTAGCCGGTGGCCGTGGTGCGGCCTTCGGGGTCGGTGGCCAGGGTGACGTCGCCCATGCTGTCGCGCTGCAACAGGTCGATGGCGCCCAGGCTGCGGTTGGTTTTGACGAGCAGGCCGCGCTTGTCGTATTCGTAGCCGACCTTGTTGCCACGCGCATCGGTTTCAAACTGGATGCGACCGGCTTCGTCGTATTCGGTCTTTTGCAGCTGGATGCCGGCGCGGGTGGTGGCGATGACGCGGTGGAACGCGTCGTATTGGTAGTTGGTGGCGTGGCCGTTGGCGTCGGTTTCGCTGGTCTTGTTGCCGTGCAGGTCATATTCGACCGTGCCGACCTGGCCCAGCCCGTCGCTGGTGGCCGTGCGCAGGTTGAAGTCGTTGTACTGGTGGGTCAGCACCCTGCCCCGCCCATCGGTCTGGGTCAGGGGGTTGCCAACCGCGTCATAGGTGGTGGCGCTGGCGATGCCCAGACTGTCGCGGACTTCGATGGGGCGGTTGCGGCTGTCGTATTTCGTAGTGATGACGTTGCCGCCGGGCGTGGTCACGCTGACGATGTTGCCGGCTGCGTCATAAACGGTGGAGGTGACGGCATTGCCCGCTGCCGTGGGCTTGCTGCGGCTGAGCTGCCGGCCGATGGCGTCCCAGGTGAAGCTGGTGGCGTTGCCGCGCGCATCGCTCTGGCTGGTGATGTGGCCGTCGGCGTCATAGGCCGTGGTGCCGAGCAGGCCGATGGAGTCCTCGCTGCGGATGAGCCGGTTGAGCGCGTCGTACTCGAAGTTGACGATGTTGCCGTTGGGCCAGGTTTCCGTCACGCGGTTGCCGACCTTGTCGTGGCCGTACCGGGTCTGGTGGCCTTCGCCGTCCTGCTGCGCCACGATCCAGTTGCGCGCGTTGTACTGCCATTTCTGTGTCTGGCGCAGCGGGTTGGTGACCTGCAGCTTGTTGCCGACCTTGTCGTAGTCGGTGTGGGTGACACGGCCCAGGGCATCGGTCTCCGCCACCACACGGTTGAGGGCGTCGTAGGCGAAGGCACTGGTGTTGCCGTTGGCATCCGTGCGGCTGATGAGGTTGCCGCTTGCGTCATAGACCATGCTGCGCTTGCTGCGGCCCGCGATGGTCTGGCTGAGCAGCCGGTTCAGCGCGTCATGGACATAGGTGGTGACGCGGCCCAGCGCATCAGTCTCGCTGGTCTTGTTGCCGTTGCCGTCATGGACGGCAGTGCTGGTGGTGCCGTCGGCAAATTTGGTTGCCGTGCGCTGGTTGAGATGGTTGTAGGTATGGGTGGTCTGCCGGCCGAGCGCGTCGGTTTCCGTGGTGATGTTGCCCACGCCGTCATAGGCGTAGCCGGTGGTCTTGGGCGGGGTTGCAGGCTCGGTGCGCAGGACCAGGCGGTTGGCGTCGTCGTAGGCGTAGGTGGTCTTGTCTCCACGCAGATTGGTTTCGCTGGTCTTGTTGCCCAGCAGATCGTAGGTGGTGACGATGGCGCCCGAGGGCAGGCTCTTGCGCAGCACGCGGCCCATGGCGTCGTACTGGTAGCTGGTGGTGCGGCCTTCTTCGTCGGTTTCGCTGAGCTTGTTGCCCGCCGCATCCCAGGTCTGGATGCGCTGGCCTGCATCGGCCGTGCCTGCGGCCAGCGTGATATGGGTCAGCTGGTCCAGGGTGTTGTATTGCATTTCGCTGGTGCGACCTTCGGCATCGACCACGGCGATCTGCCGGCCCCGGTTGTCGTGGCGCACGGCGGTGGTGCCGCCCAGGGCATCAATGACGGCGTTGCGCATGCCGCGTGCGTCGTAGCGCATGTGGGTGACATTGCCGCGCACATCGGTGGTGCTTTGTCGGTCTCCGTTGGCGGCTACGCTGTGGCTGATGCGGCTGCCATCGGGCATTTGCTCGCCGGTCAGGTTGCCGCGCGCATCGAAGCTGGCTGTGGAGGTCAGTCCACGGCGGTCTGTGAAGCTCAGGCGCTTGTTCTTGATGAAGGGCGGCGCGGTCTGAGCCAGCCAGGTCTGCGATGTGGAGACGGCCTGGGTGCCGCCGCCACCGCTCACCTGCTCGCTGGTCTGGTTGCCGTTGGCGTCATAGGTGTAGCTGGTGACGACGCCGTTGGCATCGGTCTTGCTCAGCATGAGCACGTCGTTCACAGCCCAGGTCATGGACGTGGTGCCCGCTGGGCCGGCAATGGTGAGCGGGTTGCCGTATTTGTTGAAGGCGTAGCGCGTCAGCTTGCCACGGGCGTCGGTGACATCGGTGGCCGGCTCCTCCGGCTTGGCGTTGTAGGCGAAGGCGGTGTGGGCACCATCGGCGGCGGTGACGCCGATGACGGTGGATTCGAACGAAGGAATCTGGCCATTGCCGAATTGGCGCAGGACGGGACCGGAGTGGTATTTGAACTGCGTGGCCTGGCCCAGCGCGTTGGTGTGGCTGAGCAGCAGGTTGGACATGCCCAGCGGGCCGGTGTGGTCGCTGTAGCTATAGCTCTCGGTGGCCTCCGGCGCGTCGGTGCGGGTGATCTTGACAAGGTTGCCTGCGGCGTCGTACTCGAACGCCAGCCCCATGTCCTCGGGGCCCTGCACTTTTTGCAGGACGTTGACCGCAGCGCCCGAGCCCACGAAGGCCCGGGTCTGGTAGAAGAATTGCAGGGACTGCCCATAGGCGTTCTGTACCTGCAACAAGGGCGCATCCACGCCGATGTCATAGGTGAGGGTCAGCGCGTTGCCGTTGGTGTCGGTGATGGACTGCAGGGCCCACTGGCGCTTGCCGCCGATGAAGCCGAAGTGATAGCGCGTGCCATCCTTGGAATAGAAGTCGTAGCTGCGGTCGCCGTTGTTGGCGATCAGAGTGCCGTGGTAGCCCTTGGCCGGTGTGAGCGAGCCGTTGCCCTGGGGCAGGAAGCGGATGAAGCCGCCGTCTCCGGCATTGACCAGGATGTCGCCGCAGGCCGTGGTGGACAGGGAGGCATCGAAGTTGTGCCCCCAGTTCACGCCCAGTACGCCGACACTGCCCGATCCTCCGGACGAGTAGGACGGGCGCAGCGCCAGCTGCGGCCCGCGTGCGGCCACGCCCATTCCCATGCCAGACAAATTGATGCGGCCGGATTTGACATTGACGCCCTGGATGAGGATGTTGCCCACCGGCAGTGCGTCGTTGAGCATCAGTTTGGAGATGACCAAACCCTGGTTGGGCTCGACCGATCCATCCTTTTCACTGACGGCCGTGAGGGTGAAGGCATAGCCGTTCCTGGCAGGCAGCAGGGCATCGGGCGCCAGCGTGATGCTGTTGGCGCCCGTGGCAAATGCCTGGCCATCGACCAGGCGCACGGGGCTGCCCGTGGGCACCGGATTGTCGTCATCGCTGAGGCGGGTGGCCTCCAGCGTGATCCTGGCGTTCTGGCTCAGGATGAAGTTGAGCGCACTGCCCTGAGCGCAGAAGCGGTCATTGGCAATATCCACGTCGCGCATCAAGCGCAGCACGCGGTCGTAGCTGGTGACGATGCGCTGCCTGAAGGGCAGCTCCATCTTCTCGGAGATGATGTCGTCGTCAATGTAGGCGTCGGCCTGGTAGGTTTTGGCGATGTCGAAGCGGTTGCCGCGCTCGATCTGTGCATTGCCTTGTTTCTGCCGGCTCTCGGAAGGGCGAACAGCCACAAGCTGCCCGTCCTCGAACACGCGCACCTGAACCGCTGGGGCAACATAGTCGTCAGGCTCCACCTGGAAGCCGACCTGTATGGGGTAGACGTTCAGGCCCGCATCCGACAGATAAAGGCGCCCGGGGTCCACACCTTGATCGGTATTGGCAGACGTAATCACGCTGATGGCGGTCCGTACGCCGAATACGGCCCCGCCTGCCGAGGCCATGGTCAATGGCTCGCTCCTCGACACGGGGTTACAGCCCGTCCCCATCACATCAAGGGTGTAAGTTCCCCCCAGATTCCAGAGCAAATCGTTGCTGGCGGGACTGGCACCCGTGATGACATGGCTTTGCCACTCGGCAGCGCCCACCTGTGAAAAATTCACCGCCCGACCACCGGCGGACACTTGCAGTGAGGCCGTGGCGCCCACGGTGGGCTCGAAAGTGCGTGTTCCGGTGAAGACACAACGGCCGCTGGAGTCCGTACCCGTGCTGGCGCGCTCCTGAAAAAGCGTCAGTCCGAAGGGCCTTGCAAAGCGCTTGCCCGCACCCGTCGCGGCACTGGGCCGGCCATCCTTGTCCCAGTAGGCCTTTGCCAGACTGAGCAATCTGGGCCATGCCGAACAGCTCGTTTCCACCTGGACCTCGACCGTGGTGGACAGGCCGCCTGCGGATATCTGTACCGGTGACCGGGTGGCATTGGTCGGTCCTGGAGTGATTTCCAGGAACGCCACTCCGTCGGTGTTGGTGTCATGGGGACCATCCGCCGTGGCGGGTACAGGTCTGACAGCAGGGTCGCAATTTGCGGAGGGTGCGAGGCCCGTGCCCGTGACGCGGACGTTGGCCACAGGATTGGCGAATTTGTCCAGGACCTCGACGGAAAAGCTGCTTTGCAAACTGGCCAGTCCAGGCACTGGACTGCCTTGCCCAAGCCGCTTGGTGGTGAGGGTGGCCGCAACGCCCGGAAGCGCCAGCACCCGCAAAGGCTGCGGGGGCTTGAGAGTTCCCGCCGCAGAGGCTACGGAGACATCGAAGATGTTCAGGCCAGCCTGCGTGACATGCTTGTCTCCAGGCTTGACCAGGACATAGACCGACGACGCGAGGGTGGACTGGCCAAGCGTGACCGTGGTGCTGGCAATGCCCAATGCGTTCGTCGTGCCGGTCGCCGGGCTGACACTTCCGCCGCCGCGAACAGCCATGAAGCTGACGCTGGCCCCCTTCACTGGCCGCCCGTCGCGGTCACGTACGCGCACGCTCATCGACTGCCCCGCCAGCGACTGACCGACCGTGCCTTCAAGGTCTGTTCCGGCATTGAGCATCTCGACGCTGGCACCCGAAGACGGGTCGTTGTTGGCCGCATCGGTATGGGCGCCTGCCAGGGCATCGGTCAGGAACTGGAGCGTCCAGGGGCTCTGCACCGTGGCCCCGCCGGCAATGCCGCCCGAGAGGAAGTAGCCACTGGCGCCCGTGGCTGGATCACTGACGACCCAGCCCATGCCGCGCCATGCGGCATGGGCGATGCTCTGCGCGGGAATCTCGACGCTGTAGCCCGACTGCAGCCAGGAGCGCAGTTCGGCCCGGGTGGCCTGTGCCACCGGCAGCGCGGCCAGCTCAGGCGCATTGGGCGAGGTGAGCGTGAGCACGGTGGCGTTCTGGGCCCGTGCCAGGGTAATGAGCTTGTCCGCGGACACGGACTCGGCGCCGAACTGCGACTGGAAAACGCTGTGCTCCAGCGAAGAACCAGCCAGCCCGATGGCCGCCTGCAACCTGCGCGCACCTGCCGCATCGGCGGCGATGACCTCGGTGGGGTGTGCTGCAGCGTCCATGGTGACGCCCTTCCACTCCAGCGTGTACGGCACACCATTGATGCTGTAGGCGTTCAAGGCATTGCTGACAATGGTCACCGACGGCGCCGGGTGCACGACGGCGGCGCCGCTCAGCGCAGCGGCGCCTGCCTCGAAGGCGCTCCACTGCGATTCGTAGCGCTGGACGATGCCATCCAGCAGGCGGGCGGCGTCATATTCGCCATCGCGCGCCGAAGGTGTGGGGCTGCGGGCCACGCCGGACTGCCCCACGCCGATGGCGTGATAGGCACCGACAAGGAAGTTCTGCTCCACGGTCTGCGTGTTCGCCGGTGTCTGGATATCCAGGCGGAACTTGACCTGACTGCCGCCCGCCAGGGGTGTCAGGCCCACCTTGTGCTGGTAGCCGTCCAGGCGCAGTTCCGGGCGCAGTTGATAGAGGTAGACCGGCGCCAGGTCCAGACCGCCTGCCAACAAAATGGCGCGATGGTCGGCAAGCTCTGCCGGGATGTAGTTGATGGTGGCACGCTGGTTGAACAGGTCGTGTACGGGCAGGCTGATATCCAGGCCGGCCTCACCGGCTCCCGCAGCGTCGTTGAACAGGCGCAGGCGGGCCGTGGATCGAACTGCGCTTGGCAACGCAGAGGATTCCGCCGTGGCGGCCACCACCGTGAACGCCAGGGTGTTGGGCAGCAAGCCCAGTGTTTGAGCCCTGATGGGCGCAGGCGCCACGGCGGCCTCGTAGCTGAAGGATTTGAGTTGCAGTGCCGCATCGACGCGCTCGCGCATGAAGGTGCCGAAGTCCACCGCCTGCACCTTGGAGCGGTACTGGCTGGCAAGCTCCTGGAGATCCAGGCCCAGACCTGCCAGGCCCGCGCTGGCGGATTTGGGCTGCAGGGTCTTGTGGAACACATCCAGCGGCAACCAGGTCTTGCCGGAGGCATCGAGCACGATGCCGCGATAGTTGGTGTAGGGGACCTGCACGGCCACCCAGGTGTGTTCGATGCGAACCATTGCAACGCGCCCACCCTGCACAACGGGCGAGTAGGCAATGCCGGCCTTAGCCAGCATTTCGGGCACCTGGCCGGGATCGCTAAGGCCAGCAGCGCTGGCAATGCCGTCCACGCCGATCTCCGCCACGCCCTGCACGTAGCGGGCTGGTGCGCCCGCAGCACGCAGCAGAGCGATGAGCAGCGAGGCCTGGTCCACTGCATTGCCCGCGCCCGTACGCAAGGTGCCCAGGGCGCCCTTGATGCTGCCGGCATACCACTCGCTGCGGATGCCGTTGCGCACGTACTCGTAGATGCGCACATAGTCGTAGCCGAGTTCCTTGGCCTTGGCGAGTATTTCCTCGCTCAGCGGTGCTTCCGGTGCATCGGCTACGTCCTCCGGCGTGGCGGAAACCTCCTGCCCCGCCTCGTAGCTGGGCAGGATGGCCGGGGCGTTCACCGGCGCACGCACAGCCAGGCCCAGCGGCCGTACGGGCAGCATCGCGGCGCGAAGTACCGGAGCATTGACTTGGGCGTGGCTGGTCGCCTGAAGCGCCTCGCGCAGCGCCCCCATGGCCTGTGCCTTTTGCTGCCTGTCGCCATCCAGCCCTGGCATGGCGGCGGCCAGTTTCTGCAGCAGTTGGTCGATCTGCGTCTGCACGGAAGCACGGCGCGCTTCAAAGGCTGCGGGCAGCGACGGATCGGCAAGCCGGCCCTTGAGATCCAAGCTGTCTTCCTGAGCCAGCATGGCACTCGCACGAACGCGCTCATGGGCCTGCCGGATGCGGGCCACATCCCCGGTGGCCACGGCTTCGGCCATGGCCTCAAAGGCCTGGGCCAGTTGCTTGCCCGTGGTGTTGCGCGCGGCAATGCCGCCGCCTGACCGGTTGTCCACGCTGCGCAGCAGGGCCGAGGCATCGCGGCCTGCCGAGATGGCGTTGATCACGTCCTCCTGCGTCACGGGCGCAGGGGTCGATGGCTCCGCAGCCCGGGCCGGCGCGCTCTCCGGGAACAAAGTGGCCAGAGCCATGACGACACACAGGTGGCGCAGCCAGGCCGAGGTCTTGACACGGGTGCAGAAGGAAGCTGAAGACATCATTTTTTTCGTGTTTTTCCGAGAGCGCGATGGGCAACGAATGCCATGGCCAGGCACATCAGTACCAGCATGGCCCGGTCCGAGGGCCAAGCAGGCACTGCAACAGGCTCCTGCACTGCGGTGCCGAGGACCGTGAAAACGACGGTCCGCTGTGCCTGGTTGCCTGCACGGTCGCGGGCGGTGATCTGCAGCACATGGGAGCCCGGACGGCCCACGCGCTGGCCCTGGCTGAACGGCTGCCCGTCCAGGGTGCTGGCAACGCTTTCCAGGTGCGCGTCCACGACCTTGAACGAGATGGTCTGGCCGGCGGGATAGCGGCCGCCATCGGCCACGCTGAGTTGCTCGATGGCAGGCGGCGTGTTGTCCACCGTCACCGTGCGGACCACGTCGGGATGGCTGACGCCCTGGCTGTCGACAGCACGCACGCGCAACAGGACAGGGCCATCGGCCAGTTGGGCAAGAACCGTCTCATGGGCACCACCGCCACGCGATGCCATTGCGGTGTAGGAAGCATCAGCAGCAATGGCCATCTCCAGGCGGCTGATATTCGCGGCAGGCACAACCCTGGCCAGCACAGGCACGCCGGATCGGACCACGGCATTGGCCGCTGGCGCCGTGATGGTGACAGCAGGCGTGCCCCCACTGCCTGCAGTCACCTGGAATCTGACCGTCACGACGGTTTCATTCCCCGCGATATCGCGCGCTGCAGCGGTCAGGACATAGGTGCCGGGCGTGCCGACGGGGCTGCCGGATACGTAGGGCTGCCCATTGAGCATGATGGAGCTGCTGGCCAGATGGGTATCGCTGATCGCGATAGCGGCGCTGGCGGAGCCGGTATACCGGCCGTCTTCAGCCACGCCCTTGACAACCACCTGGGGCGCCGTGTTGTCCACGGTGAAGCGTCGGACCTGCACGTCCGAGACGTTGCCGGCGTTGTCGGTGGCACGCACCGATGCGGCGTGTGCGCCATCGGGCAGGTCGCCCACGTCCAGTGTGTGCTTGCCGGTGGTGGGCGACAGGGCCAGGCTGCTCCACTGCGGCTGTCCATCGAGCCTGTGCTCTACCGAAGCCACGCCGGAGCCGCTGTCCGTGGCCGCAACGCTCAGTATCGCCGCACGGCGCACATGCGCACCCTCGGCCGGCTGATCGATGAAGACGGCAGGCGGCGTGGTGTCAGCCACGGGCAGGCGGATGGAGAACTGCAGCGAGGCCGTGGCGCCGTTGCCCGCCTTGTCCACGGCCTCGACACTCAGGGTGTAGTCGCCATTGGCGGCCACAGGCGTGCCGCTGGCATAGGCAGAACCGTTGAGGGTGATGGAGCTGCCCAGCAGTGCCAGATCGGTGATGCCGATCACAGGCGTCACCGCCGCAGCGTACTGCCCTGCGGCGACTCCGGAGATGGTGATCACGGGAGGCGTGTTGTCCACGGTGAAGCTGCGTGCATCGGTGGCGGCCTCGTTGCCCTGCGTATCCCGGGCGCGAACGACGACGCTGTGAACACCATCGGCCAGCGCGTCCAGCGAGGCCGCATACAGGTTGGCATCGCTCTGGCTGGTGTCGACGGCCAGGGGCACGAAGGCTCCGCCGTCGATGCTGAACTGCGCCTCTGCCACAGCGGATTCGGCGTCCACGATGGCGGCGGTCAGGCCGGTGGTGGCGCGGCGCAGGTAGGCACCGGCCAGCGGTGTCCTGATGTCGATCACAGGTGCCGTGGTGTCAACGGTAGTGGACTGAATGCTGAAGCGCACCGTCCGGCTGGCGGTGTTGCCCGCCAGGTCGATGGCATCCACCTGGAGCACGTGGGAGCCCGTGTCGCTGATGCGCGTGCCCGATGCAAAGGTCGAACCATCGAGTCGGATCTGCGCCACGGACAGATTCGGATCTGTCACCACGATGGTGGGCGTCACGGGGTTCGCGTACACGTTTTCGGCGACACCTGAGATGGCGATCACCGGAGGCTGGCTGTCCAGCACAAAGCTGCGCTGCACGGGCTGCGATACGTTGCCGGAATGGTCGGTGGCACGCGCTGCGAGCTGATGCGTGCCGTCGGCCAGGGACGGCAATACCCCCACATAGCTGGAGCTGACCGGGTCCGACAGGGTGGTTGCCTGCCAGTTGCCGCCATTGACCTGGAGCTCGACCGTGCGCACACCAGACAGGAGGTCCGTTGCCGCGACCTGCACCGATTGCGCCGCGCGCAGATGGGCGCCCTGCACAGGCTGCCTGATCAGGACCGTCGGTGGATCGAGTTCGAACACCGCCACTTCACGCTGCCTGAGCAAATGCGGCTGCGGTGCGCTGGCAAGGGACATCCGCCCCGCTCCAGGCGCAGGTGCCAACGAGGTGCGCAACTGGATCCACAGCGCGCCGATAGGCATGCCCTGCGCGGAAAAGCTGAAAGCCGAGCGCGTTTCGGCACCACGCGCCAAAGAGGCAACGCCGTGCGACGAGCGCGCAAGCACCGTGTTCGAGCGGGGCTCCAGCACAACCACCTCGTACTGCAGGTCGCCCAGATCGGTCTGCCCGCTGTTGGTCAGGATGGCCGTGCCGGCAATGCTGCCCGTGTACGGCAGCCTGTCACGGTCCAGCACGATGTTGCCAGTCAGCGAGGCCACCGGATGGGTGACCGCCACGATGTCGAATGTGGTGTTGCTGCGCGCGACTTCCCTCCCCTCGAACACGACCCACAGATCGGCCGTGTAGGCGCCTTGGGCAAGGCCGGCCGTATCCAGCGTACTGGCCATCTGGGTGACCGCGACAAGACCGACTTCGTCCGAGGTCTCCAACACGGCCTTGCCAGCAGGGTCGAGCACGCGGACGAAGGACTGCGCCTTGCCAAGGGTCGGGGAGGAACCCGCAGGATCGACCTGCGCCACGATGCGCGCCACGGTGCCGGGCGTATAGGTGACGCTGTCACTGCGGACTTTGGCCTCGATCCGAACATGGGGCTTGACCAAGAAAGGCGCTGTTGCCTGGGCCAGCACGACCGGGCCATCCATCCAGGATGCGCGCACCTTGTACGGGCCGTCGAAGATGGCTGGAACGCTCCAGTTGAAGTCCACGCTCCGGCCTTGTCCGTAAGGCAGCAGGGACTGGGCTTGCGCCGGCAGCGTGGCAACGGCATGCCCCTGGGCGTCTTCGATGCCCAGCTGAAGTTGTCCCGAGATGTCCGCACCGCCGTTGAAGAGTGTGACGCTGCCGTTCAGCACAGCCCCCACGGAATAGGCAGGACTGAAGACACCCACCGCTACGGTACGTGCGGCAGTCGCACCCACGACGCGCACTGGCAGCACCAGCACGTTGTTGTCCTCGGAGACTTCCTGCACCTCGTCATCAGCGTCAACCGCGATGCTCAGCGACCAATTGCCTGCCGTATCGAAAATGGCATCGGCTCGCAATATCTGGCTGCCGCCCGCCGCCATGGCCGTGGTGCGAGTGTTCAGCAGTTCGACACGCGTTCCGCCAGGCGAGGTGGCCAGCATGCGCACACGGGCGCCTGGGGCGTCGGCGATGCCCACGTTGTTCACCACCACAGTGACACGGCTTGCCTCGCCAGCCCGGGGGATCTGGGGCAGTATCGTGACATCGGCGCCCTGCACGGAAAAATCGGGCAAGGCGGACGCCTGGGCGTCATATGTCACGCTGATGGCAGCGGACTGCGCTCCGGCATTTCCCTCAAGGTCCGTAGCCTGCGCGACCAGCAGATTTCTGCCGGCTCGCAGTGCGATGGGCGGGAACAGGGCCGTTCCAGGCAATGCCAGGGATGTGACGCCATCCGAGTCCGTGACGAACAGCAGCCCCGAGCGGGCCCACGCCATGCTTTCGGGATGGATGCCCATGTCGATGGACCGCGGTGCCGCACCGGCGGCGTCCACGATATGAAGCTGAGTGCCACGCACAAAGGCAAGCACATCGGTGGGAGACAAGGAGAAGTGGTCCACACCCTCTTCATGGGCCGTCACCACGACAGGCGCCGCCTGGCCCACCTGCTGGAGATGCACCTGGTAGGCCTGCGCATCGCCTTGCCTGGCAAGGAAATAGACAGACTGCCCATCCGACGACCATTGCAGCGGCTCGTAGTCGTCTGCTCCCGGCTGGGACTGCGCAAGGACATGCCCGTCCGGCAGTGACAGCAGGACGAGTTGCCCGCCATCGACGGCCGCCACATGCTGCCCGTCGGGAGCAATCGCGAAGTTGCTGAACCATCGGGATGCACGCGCCACGGTACGGCTGGCTCCAGCGCCCATCGGCACCTCCACCAGTTCTCGACCACCGTTCGTCATACCAAGCCAGCGCTTGCCATCAGGATGCCAGTCCAGCATGCGGACAGAGCCATCCAGCCCTGGGTCCGAAACACTGCCATCAGCCACTTGCACAAGATGGACCGTGCCGCCAGCGCCCTGTACAAGCAACTGGGAGGCATCAGGTGACCACACGGGGATGCCTCCCATGCCAACGCCCGGCAACTTGTACAGGGTGGCTGGTGTTGCACTGCCATCAAGCAATGGCTGTACATGGAAGATGCTCAGTCCGTCGAAGGATGTCTTTGCCACAAGGTCCGCACTGGAAGCCAGCGCCATGGACTGCGGGCGATCGAACACCCGTGTCTTGCGCAGGCCTGCGAGGGCACTGGCCGATGCCAGGACGACACCATCGCGGCTCAGTTGCACCCTTGCCCCAGGCTCGCTGAAGACACGCACGGCCGTGCTCGACTGCGACACCACAAGAGGATGGGCGCTGTCGGTGGGATGAAAGATCAGGGGAGCAGAAGGCCCCATGCGATCAAGCGCCACGCCATCCACTTCGTTGGAAGAATCCCCCTCGTTGCCAGCCGCATCCCGCGATCGGACCACGTAGTAGTACCGCACTCCGTTGACCACCTCATGGTCGGAATAGGCCAGGGTCCGGGCATCCGTCCTGGCGATCGCGCTGTAGGGTCCTCCCGCTACAGCGGCGCGGTACAGCACATAGGATGCCGTGCCGCCCGCAGGCGCTGGCGCCTGCCAGGACAGCCGCAGTTCAGCACCGGCAGCAGGCGCCACCAGCGCAAGTTGCAGGGGTGCGCCTGGACGCACGGAAGCAATCTGCGCCACGGCCTCATTGGACAGATCGCCCACATTGCCGACGACATCCACCGGACGCACGGCATAGGCATAGGAGCCATTGGCCAGAGGGCCATCCACATGCAACCTTGGCTTGGTGGCGGCCACAGTGGCAATCACCACGCCGTCGCGCAGCACCTCATAGGAGGCCAGGTCATCCGCGGCGCTTTCGGTCCAGCCCACCGTGGCCATGGCCCCGTCCACTTCGACACGGGCTTGCACGGGAGGCGGTGGCGTGACGTCGCCGATACCTGCAGGGCTGGCGTTGGCCGCCATCCCCAGCAGGCCCAGCTGGCTCAATGCCTGCACGGAAACCGTGTGGCGACCGCCTGGCACCGCGACATCGGCCTCGGTGCCGCCCAGCACGGCCAGCGACCTGCCTCGCACCTCGCCGACCCGCCGCGCCGCAACGCCATCGGCAGCCGCACCCAGAGATATGCGAATGCGCTCCGTGAGATAGGGCGGATCCAGCACGAGCTGCAGACTCTTCTCTTGATTGGTGTTGTCCTGTTTGAGCGGCACCCAGACAAATCCATCCCAGGCCTCGACGGCATAGCTGGCCGGAGGCGCCATGTAGGTACTCCACACAATGGACAGCTCGTGCACAAGCTCCTTGCGTGCAGCCGAAAGCTCAATCCAGGGTGCCGGGTCTTGCTCGTCGGGCAGCCAGGCCGTGTCGTCATTGCCATCGATGGCCCGGCCGGCCCGGGCGTAGCTGCCTTCCTCGGTACTGGCCACAGCGGCAACGAAATCAAACGGCCTGGGATCGGGCTTGCCGTCCACACGAACCACATAGCCCGTCACGTCAGCGCTGCTGCTGGCGGACCAGGTGGCGCGCAGCACGCCGCCGGACGCCACGGCCTGCAACTGTCCGGGGGCTGCCGGCAGTTCTCCTCGCGCCACACGCACCTGGCCAGCCCGGCTGCGATTGCCGGCTTCGTCGGTCTGGCGCGCCGTGATGATGTTGGCGCCCATGGCCAATGACACGGCATCCGCCTGGAATGCGCCCCCGGCATCCGGGGAAAGAGACAGCGTCGCGGGTGTGCCGGTCTCCGGCATGCTTGTCACCGCGACGGCGCGCACGGCATCAGGTCCCTGGCCCCGCAGAGGGGTCGCCGCCAATGCCAGGGGGGTGTATGGCTGCTTGAGCGCGGTGGTATAGACCCAGGCCTTCGCTTCGGACGAGGGATCGGACTCGTTGTCGTCCTGATCCACGGCCAACACCTGGTAGCCATGGCGGCCATCGGGTCGGCCTGCGTCCACCAGCTGCGTGGCTACGACGGGAGCGGTCGTCACACGGGTGACGTCACCTACCGCATCGATGCGCTGGACATGGTAGCCCCGCACGCTGCTGCTCGGGCTGGCTGTCCAGTGCAAGGACACATCGCCACCATCCACTTGCGCGATGAGGTCGGTGGCCGGCATGGGTCTTTGCAGATTCTTGCGGACCACGCTGATGGCTGCAGGCGCGGGATCGGTGCGGCCGCCAAGGTCCGTGGCCACGGCACGCAACTGGTAGCGGCCAGGCTTCAGCGCCTTGGTGTCCCAGTTCAGGCTGTAGGGGGCCTTGGTGCTGGAGGTGCCAATCAATGTCCAGCTGGCATCGGCGTCGGCCTTGTACTCGAACCGCACGGAGGCGATGTCCGAATCCGGGCTTTCTGCGCGCACATAGGTCACGCCATCGACGTTTGCGCCATTGGAAGGCTGAACGATGACTGCCTTGGGCGGCCGGTTGTCCACCGTCACGCTGGCCGGATCGGAGCGGCTGCTCAGGTTGTCCGCCTTGTCGGCTGCCACCACGGTGTAGACGAAGGTGCCGTCAGGCAAGGCCTTGTCCAGATAGCTTGTTCCATTGATCAGATAGGGGCGGATGGCGTTGTCGCCAGGGTCGGACTGATTAACCAGCTGCCCGTTGCGGTACAGCAGGTAGCCGGCAAGATCGGGCTCCGTGCTGGCCGTCCAGGTCAGGCTTACATCCTGCGTGCCGGACAGCTGCGCGCGCAGCCCCAAGGGCTTGGCCGGCGGCAGGTTGTCCACGAGCACCCGCACCTGGGCGCTTGACAGGCCGCCTTCGGTGTCCTGGGCCTCGAGCCGGATGGTGTAGACGGAGCCCTCCGGCAAACCGGCAGTGGGCCAGGTAGCCAGCACATCGCCTTGCACCGGCAGTGCGGAGGTGCGCAGTACTTTCCATTCCTTGGGCGAGATCCCTTCCCCGATCGAGACCCGGTAGGCCAGGAAATTGGTCAGCGCATAGGCGCTGCCTTCGATGGAAAGCAGGCCACCCACCGCCGATTCGTTCGCAGGCTTGCTGATGTGCGCCAGGGGCCCCGAAGCCTTGATACGGACCTGGAAGACATTGGAGTGCGTGCTTTCAACGCCGCTGCGGGAAAGCGCGGTCACGGTGTAGGCATGGTCTCCGTCGATCAGGCCGGCATCCAGATACTCGGTGCCCGTCCAGGGTTGCTCATTGAGCTTCTGGCCGTTGCGATAGATGCGGTAGCCCACGATGCGCGCCACATCGTTGTTCGGCAGCCAGCCCAGACGGACATCGCTGCGCTGCTCGCGCCGCCCCGACAATATCGGCGGCCGGGGCGGCATGGCATCAATCTGCAGCGGCACATCGAACCTGGAGGCATTGCCGGCCTTGTCCAGCACCGTCAGACGCAAAGTGGCCGGTCCATCGGGCGGCAGGCCCACCAATCTGGCGAGTTCCCCATTGACCACATTGGCCGTCCCGCGGCCTATGACTGTAAGAGCGTCCAGCGTCTCGCCAACACCGCTGCCCAGCTCCAGCGTCCACGAGTCCATATGCTCATCGCTGGCCGTACCCACCACCGGCACCATCGTGCCGATGGCGGCATGGGCCACGGGCGCGGTGATCTGCGCCACAGGCGGCGTTTGGTCGACATTGATACTGACGGTGGCCTGGCCCACATTGCCGGCCTTGTCGGTGCCTACCAGCTGCATGCTGTAGCGGCCGTCCTGCAGGGCCGCACCATCGAAGGCCAGGGACAGGGCTGCCGGCGAGGACACGACGGGCACCGCTTGAACGGCGTGTCCATTGATCATCAGTTGCGCACTCGCCAGATTGTGGTCGGCCACCAGGCCGGCCACATCTGCCGGCCGCACCCGGCTGACAAAGGTGCCCGGTGCCGGACTGGAAAACGAGACCTCGGGGAGCTTCGAGTCCAGCTCGAATTCTGCAGACTGGTAGCTGGAGGCATTCTCTGCCTCGTCGCTGGCGATGACCTTGAGGCGATAGCGGGCGTCATCCAGGCCCAGTTGCTGAAGGCTGCCCAGCGCAGACTTGACCAGGACCTCAGACCCCTCGGCCATCAATGCCCGCTTGGTCGATGGCAGCGGGCCCTCGACGAAGATCTGATAGTCACGCAGCATCCTGTCGGACACGGAGCCCACAAGTCCAGCATTTCCAGGCATGAATTCGCCCAGTACCGAATCCAGCGTGAACAGCGGTGGCGTGGCGTCCAGCAGCACCGCACTTTCCTCCTTCTGGACGTTGGTCTGGTCGGCGCGGGAAGTGGCCCGGATCTCCACCGTGTACTCCGCGTCGGGAGCGGGTGCGAGCGCGTCATTGAGACCATCCCAGATCACCACGGTTTCGCCGGGAGATGCCAGGGACTGGGACACCAGACGGCGCACGACCAAAGCACCTCGCCGGATTGTCAGATCGACAAACGCCGGCTGCAGCACGTCATAGGTCACGCGCACGCTATCCAGCCGGCCATCTCCATTGGGGGAGAAAGTGCTGGGTGTCACTGCGAACTTGCGGATCAGTGCCACGGGGGCCTTGAGCCTCAGGTCTCGGGTGAGTTCAGAGCTCAGTTCCGCCCGGTCGAAAGCCCGCAGGCGCAGCGTGACCACGCCCTCCAGCGAACTGGCATCCAGCGCTGCGAGCTTGCGCAGATCGACTCCCGAGGTCTGCGAGGCCAGCGCGGTCCACACGTCGCCCTGGCTGTAGTCCAGAATCCACTGCTGCAGGTTCTTGTCCGTGGCACTGCCGACAATGTCCAGGAACGACTGCGTGACCTCCCCGGCCAATGGCTTGTCCAGCAGCAGCGCGGGCGCTGTCCTGTCCACCTCGACCTGCAGGCTGCGGCGCACCGGATTCAATTCGTTGTCGGGATTCGGTGCTTTCAGGTTGCCACAGCCATCCTCGTAAGTGACGTCGAAGGTGTAGTAGCCATCTTCCACGTACTGGCCCGCATCGTTGCGCCCATCCCAGACAATGTCACGGGCACCGGCGGACACCGACAGCCTGTTGGTCAGGTGCCGTACCAGCCCGCCGCTCCCCACGGGCACCAGCTTGCCCTGCACCACACGGCGCACCACGACAGTCACAGCCATGGGCTCCAGAGGCTGGATGGTCAGGATCATCGAATCGAGAGTGCTGGCCGTGCCTGGCGCAAACAGCCGCTTGTCCACGGATGCCGGACCGGCCTCCAGCGTTCCGTCCAGATAGAACCTGACCTGCCGGCAAGACTGTGCGCCAGACCAGTCAAAGACCGTCACTCGGCTTGTCACCTGACCGGAAATATTCACGATCGGCCCCAGTGCGCCGGCGAGGCGCTTGCCGCTCATGTATGGACGCGATTTCTTGGATGAAGTGGCAAATTCCTGCGAGACATACGGCATTTTTGCCCCCTCCCCTTTCCAATCACGGGGGTCCGGCCCATAAATGCTGGGCAATGCTCCGTCAACAGGCTGCCAGGGTGCATTTTCATCATCACCCAGGCGGAACTCCTGCAGGTAGTCAAAACCGGCGGCATCATCGATTTCCACTTGGGGCCGCAGGGCGTTGACTATCTTGTCTTCCCTGTCCGGGCCGGCTGGGTGCAATTCAGGAACCGCGCAGACACGCTGGTTTTCCTGCGGATAGGTAATGCGCAATGCAGCGGGAGAGTGGTCCACGGGGGCTCTGAACGAACCAGACCGTTTCACACCATCGCGGTCCGTCGTGATTCCCGTAAAGACCGCCGGACCCCCCGGCAGGCCGCCGTGGTCAAAGGTGAATTCATAGTCCTGGTACCGTGGATTGACCACATTGAAAACCAGTCGCCGCCCGCCATTGGGAACTTCGGCAAAGACCTCCAGTGACAGCAGCGGGGTCATGACAATTCCCGCCGGAACTGGTCTTACCACACCATGCAGCTGGTGCGAGGCATCAGCCTCGCAGGAGGAGGCGAAATTCGGTCTGATCTGGAAGTCGACACCACCACAATTCTGGATGCGGTCTTCCTTCTGCATCGTGCTGCCATTGTCAAAGGTGACAAGCGCCCGCACCCTATAAACAGTACAGGACAGGTAACGGCCGCTTTGCTGGAATCCAAAGATGGTATCGGGCGGAACAATGGAGTTGAGTTCCTGCAGCAGGATGCGCCGCTCGATGGCGTGATAGGCGTCAGTCGGGCTGGAGACAAAGACCTCCAGCCTTTTGGCCGCCCGGCTTGTTGTCAGATCGACAATCCCACCCAGCATGTTCTCATCCAGGCCGGTGGCCTTGATTGAAAGCTTGTTGCCGGATTTCGTAACGATCTCATTCGTGATGTACTGCGCCCCGCTTTTTCCGGTGAGTTTCAGACGCATGCTCATCCCGTTGTCCACAGCGATGCTGGAGTTGTAAAAACCTACAAGACCATAATTCTGAGGAATGGGCCCGTCAGACTCGAAGGACGAGCGTTCTTGCATCAGTATCGGATTGACTTGGTTTTCCGGGCCCCGCGTCTCCACCAGCACATTCTGACCATCCTTTATGGGATACACCTGCAGATGGGGCTGCTCAAGCCACTCTCCCTTTTGCGCGATCTGTACCTCATTGAACTGCAAAGACACGGACACCACCGGATCATCAAGTGTTTCCGCAAAAATCAGTGCAATGCCCGAAGCAGGACGCAACGTCAACTCCCGCTCGCCAAACATTGGTCCGTGGATATTCGGGGGCGCAGGCACCTCCCCCTCCTGCAAATCCCTGGCAAGAATCTGTCCGGCCAGAATCAACCGCAATTCCTGCTGGGCAGGCGCAAACTGCGCAACCGTACGATTGCCAGCCAGATCGGCGACAGTCAGCCGATAACGCTTTCCTACATATTCCGCCAGCGACAGAAGGTGCACATAGCGTTGCTTCTTGTGCTTATCGCCGCCCAATACATAGGGACTCCAGCGTCCGGGATTGATGCTATCACTCACCTCCAACTGCACCGAGTCGAAATAGGCGTCAGATACGTCCCAACTCAATTGCGTCCTCCGGCAGCGGCTTCCAAGACAGTCAGAGAACGGTGTCTCGTTCTTCAATTCATTGATGACAGGTGCCGAGTTGTCCAGATGGACAAAGAAATCAAAGCCCACCACGTGGATTCTGTATTCGCCATCCACCACGATCTGCCCGTTGTCGTCGCGGCCATCCCAGACAATGGAGGCATCCACATTGCCGGCCGGATGGTTGCGTGAAAACGTCCGAACCAGGCCACCCTGTCGATTGAAGACACTGAACTCCAGGTTCACGGGCTCCAGGACCCGGTAGCTGAGACTCATCACGTCCTTGGTGCCATCGCCATTGGGCGAGAAATGGGACGGCTCGCGCACCACATTGGTAATCGGCGGACCTGCCTGGGCAATGGCAACACGGCGCAGCTTCTGTCGGCGGTTGCCGGCACGGTCCTCCGCCATCAGCCGCACGGTATAGCGGCCCACGCCTGGCGAAACCCACATGGCGAGATCCTTGTCCCACAGAGGCGTGGAGCTGGGCGGGGCGATGGGATGCCAAGTCTCAGGCGCATCATCGCTGGCATAGTCAAGCCAATAGCGAGCGAAGTTCCTGTCCGCCACGCCCCCGTGCACCTTGACAGACACACCATCGGCGCGCCGCGACAAAACGAGGTCGGTCTGCAGGTTGGCAAGGGTACGGAAAACATAGGTGTCCCGCGGCTGGCGATCACCAAAGGGAACACACGAGGACAACTGCCCCGGGTTGTCCCAAGCTTCGTACTGTATCCCGCGGCCATATTCGATGAATCGGCTCACGCCACTGCGGTCGAGTCCCTCATATCCAGGCTGGACGAAGGGCGGCGCTTCGCCGAAAGCCAGGGAGGAAACCGCATGGGGGCTTCGCAGATCGATCAGGCGGTAACGGGGAGCGTCCTGGCCGCTTTGCGCACGCACGACGGCCCCACTGGCGGTGACTGGTACAACACTTCGAGACACGCCGATGTCACCCCCCATGCTCACGCTGGCAAGCACTTCATGGCGACCCGGTACAGCCACCAAATGCACGATCAGCGAGCCCGGGCGGCCATTGGCCGTGTCAAAGGTTTCGACGAACGGCGGGATATCGGTCACGCGGCCGGACACGATTTCAATGCGGCGGATCGTGATGGCACAGCGCCTGGAAGCGCCATCTTCCGAGACAGTGCAGTCCGGCGCGACGGGAAGGTAGAGCTCTGCAGAATCCTCGGACCATGCCTCCTGCCCAACCACGTTTTCCAGGCTGACCTGACGCAATTCGTTGCCGTCGGCATTCAGCACCAGCAGTTCGGTCTGCGTCTGGCCCACCACCAGGCGCCCATCGGGCGACCAATAGTATCGGTGGTCATTCGGCAATGCCCTCACATGGCCGTTCACCAGGTTGACCAACAGCGTGCCGATAGCGCTGGCCTCGGCAAGCAATCGTGTCCTGTCGGGCGAAAGTCGTACGTCGTAAACAGATTCCGCCCCCAGTGCACGCACGGCTCCCGTGCCGATGTGGATTGCGCCCAGGTTGCCGTCGCCCAAATGGACGAACACCTCGCTGCCGTCATGGGACAGACTGATCAGGGAGCGCAGAGCCTTGGTGGAAATGAGTTTGCGCCCCTCCCCCTCCCCGCCGGACGCAACCAAATGATCCAAGTCCGAGTTGTATGCCACAAGGCGCGTACCCTGCTCGTCCGCGACAAAGGAGCGCCACCCGGAGGGAACGCTGGAAACATCGCCCGGCCGGGATAGGCCACCAAGCACCAGGTGCATTCCCCGGCCCCAGTCGTCCTGGCGGTAAATGCCGGCAGGCAGGTCGATGGCGACATCCTGCGCGGTGGGCACATTCAGATAGAAACCCGAGCCTTCGCGTATCGACTCCACGGGAACATTTCTGGGCAGGGAGCAGGTCAGGCCGGCGTTGATGCCCAACGGTGTCCCCATGGCCGAAAGCAGGGAACTTCGGTTGGTGTCGATTTCGACCGTGGCGCCTCCCAGGACCAGGCCGTCTGCATTGCGCACCACCAATTCGTATCGACCATCCGGTACCAGCCGGCCCTCATCGTCGAGCCCATCCCAGGACCATGCACCCGAGGCTGCAGTGCCGGCCGGTCGGCCAGTGCGTAACAACCGGGACTGTTCGTCCGATACCTGGATGGTCACGGGCATAGCCTCTGGCAGGCGGTAGCTGAACACCGTGCTGTCCTTGACGCCATCCCCATTGGGCGAGATGAACGCCTCCGACACTGCATAGTCGCCAACCTGGGTGGCCAGAGAAATGGTCGCCGTATTGTTGTCCTTCACACGTTCCTTGATGGCCGCGTCGGAGTTCACGACCACCGTGATCGAGGCCAGGCCCGCATCGGCCGGGGCGTCGAAGGAGAAATGCACCGTGGCGCCAGCCTTTCCGGCCAATGTGGGCACGGTCACATCGGGTGCCAGCCGGATACCTGCGACAGGGCTTCCGTTGAAGGCACTCACTACCAGATTTCGGGCGCCCTGGTCGCCCAGATTGGCGACCGTGACGGCAAGGGTGGCGGCCTCGCCCGGCTTGGGCAATGGCGGCGCCAGGCTCAACGCGCCCTGCGAAACCGCAAAGTCCGGCAGCGTCAACACCTTCAGCGACGCGAAGGCCACGTTGTCTTCGAGCGTGATCTCCTCGGGCTGCAAGCGCTTCGGATCGACCACGGCAAAAATCAGGCGTTCGCTGGCCGTGGGGACTTCCCAGTTCACGGTCGCCGTGGTGCTGGCACCGGCAGCAAGAGATGCCACCCGCGTGGCGCCGACGGAAATACCTCCAGCGGCTGGATCGCCGTCGAAGAACTCCACGTCAAATCCGGAGGCATCCACGTCGCCCACGTTGCGCACCAGCGCATTGAGCGCCATGACCGAGCCTTCCAGCGCCGGGCTCGGCGAAAACGCCAGGTCCCTGTAGCTGACCGCCAGATTCAGGCCGGCCTTCGCGGCCACCTTGAAGTCCAGCACTGCGGTGTTGTCCGAGGCATCGCTGTCGCCGCTCTTCTTCTCGGAATCCATTTCGACGATGAAGCTGTAGTCGCCGCCCGGACCTGCGCGCCAGGGGATCTGCTGCTCCACGGCGCTGCCTGCGGCGATCTGCACCACATTGGTCATCAGCGCCGTGGTGCCTGCACCGGACCTGATGCTGTAGCGCACATTGAAGGACGCCGAGTCCAGCGTGCCGGCATTGCGCAGGCGCACGGCAAACATGGCGTCTGCGCCGGGCCGTGGTGCGACCGGGTTCAGCGAGATGTCCGCCTTGCTCACGGCGAGCGAGACGCCGCCTGCCGTCCTGACCGTGGCGGAACTGCTGTTGTTGGCGCGCGAGGCTTCCTTGAGCAGCCCATCGGGGTCCAGCTCCACGGTATAGACCGTGGTGCCGGGCTCGGACAGCGTGGGTTTGAACTGCAGTGCCGTCGTGGCGCGTGCGGCCAGATCGAAAGTGGTTTCGGCAACACGCACGCGGGTGGCCCCGGTACCGCTCCACAGCACGGCCTTGGCCTGTCTCACGGCGGCCATGCCGGCGTTGCTGACCAGCGCATCGATCTGGATCGTAGCCGGCAGGGTGGTCACCGTCGAAGGAGTGGCCAGCACATCGCCATCACCCAGCAGCAGGTCCGCGAGTGGGTTGGCGCTTTCCACCATCAGCTGCAAGGAGGTGATGTTGTCCTGCCGGCTCAGGTCGGCGGTCAGCTGCTCGAAATCCACGACAGCGAAGACTGTGCGCGGTCCGGCACGCGATGTCGTGTTCCAGGTGGCTTGCACAGTGGTGCCATCTCCACCGACCAGGGCCGCAATGGGGATGGGTGCGCTGATGGCCACACCGCCTGCGGCGGGGTCGCCATCAAAGAAGCGCACCGTGCTGGCCTGGGACTGCAGGGAGCCCGCGTTGACGACCCTGGCGGACAGGGTGACCCGCTGTCCATCGAAAATCGGCAGCGGAGAAGCCTGCAGGTTTCCGATCGCCAGGTTGGCGGTGGCCGCGCTGCGCAGCATTTGCAGTGCCAGCACGGTGTTGTAGACGCTGCCCTGCCAGCTTCCATCCATCCGCTGGTTCTCGGCAACGAAGCGCTGCGCTGCGGACAGGTCGATCTCCGAGCCGAAGCCGGCGGCGCCCATGGCCATGGAGGCATGGGCCGTGTCGTGAATGGAGCTGGCGCCGTCGCCAAAGCCGCCGTCGGCGTTCTGCCGGCTTTTGAGAAAAGGACGGACCTTGGCGATGGACGGCTGGGCATTGGCCAGGCCGGCCAGGGCCTTGAGCGCCTGCGCCGAGACATGGACACGGCTGGGGCTTGCGGCCGCATTGCCCCAGCCGCCGTCCAGGTTCTGCCATGACAGCAAAAGGTCCACGGCAGGCCGGATCACGCCCTCATCGGCGTTGGCCAGGCGCAGGGCCTGTATGGCCAGCGCCGTGTCCAGCGGGTTGCTGCGAAGGCGTTCGCCCAGACCCCATCCGCCATCGCCATTGCGCGCTGCCAGCAGGGCAGAGACATCCTCGGCCCGGCGCTCGCCGGCGGTGCTCTCTATCAGCCTTCGGGCCAGAAAATCGGTGTTGCCCAGTTGGCGGGCCGCTATCCAGGCTCCGGCCGGCCCCAGTCCGCTGTGAGCGGGGTCGGCGGTTCGCAGGTACGCGCGGGCCAGCAGCGTGTCACGCGGCGCAAGTCCCGCTGCGTCCATGAAAGATCCATCGGACCGTTGCTGGGCTTTCAGCCAGGACAGGCCGGCCGCATTGTTGCCGGGATTGCCTGTTCCCGGAACACCCGGAGGCAAGGTGGTGCCGGGCACGCCTGGCGAGGTGGTGTTCGGCGGTTCAGCAAAGACGTTGGCGGCTCCCAGGCCATGGGTAAGCGCGTTGTAGCGCAGGCCGACTTGCCTGCGGGCCTGCACCACCACGTCCAGGTCTGCGGGATTGATGGTTTCACCGGGCCTGACCAGATAGATGAAGCCGAACCGGAACGTCTTTTGTGAAACATCGGCAGAGGGAACGCGCGGCCCTTCGGCCGCGATGATGTCGTCTATCGTGACGATGCGCTTGATGCCCCGGATGGTGGTTCCCACTGGAGGGGGCAGTGCATTGGCATCGATGTCGGGAGCCTCGATGAGAAAAAAGGGAGGCACCTTCGTCTTGTCGATCAATCCGGCCAGGTACAGATCCAGCGGGCTGAAGGTGCTTTCGGCATCCGTCGCCGTGAAAGAGCCATCGCCGTTGTCACGCCAACTCGCACCGTAAAGAACCGAGCCATGGCTTTCCAACAGGTAGCTCCAATGGGAGCCATCCTTGCCGAGCAGCCCCGAACTGATCTGCCCATTCCAGTCCCGGAATTTGACATGGCTTGCCCATCGGTGCTGCATCTCGTGCGCGAATGTGGACAACATGGATTCATAGTCGGCACTGGACGTTGCGCTTGTCCAGCGGGAGGTCGCTGCCATGTCGATATAGCTTTGCAACACGCCCTTGCTGCCATACGCCTGTGAGTTGTCAAATTGCTTGATGCCTATGCCAGCGGTGTCGTTGCGCACGCCCCGGTGAAAAGCCAGCGCGTTCTCTCCGTCGGCTGAGGCAGTGGGGTATTCGAAGCTCGAAAACACCACAAGGAAGTCATAGACATCGGCATGCGTGCGAAAGAATTCCTTTCCCACCGTTTCGGCGGGTGCAGGCAGGTCAATACCGTATTTGCCGGAAAATTCGATGATGCTGACACCCTTGTCATCGCGCAGGAAGCGCGCAATGCCCGGCTCATCGGTCGAAGATTTCCGGGCAGTGGCAGAAGCCTGCTGATGCTGCGACGACGCGGCTGCGGTCTGTAAAAAGCCTGCCAGCAGTACCAGGAGGAGCAGTGCCGCTGCATTGCGCAGCCACTGCATCAACCGTTGGTCCATTTGCCCGCAGGGGGCCATTGCAGCCAGGAGGCTCTCCACTGCCGCCCGCATCATGGCGACACAACCATCCATCCACTTGTCATGGACCGCGCAGGGGCCGCCGATTGGATTTTCCGGGTCATCTGGCGGCCATCGGTTGAAGTGATCTCGATGCGCTCGACAGACTCCCGCCCGGGCACGTTCATGGGACGGAACACGGCTGTGTTGCCGGATACGGACTCCAGCGACACAGACAGACGGGGAACCTGGGCGCCTTGCCGGAGTATGGCCAGTTCCGCTCCAGCTGCCTTGACCACGACCTGCTGGCGCCGCGCATCCAGCGCAACCACCTGCAACTCGGCCTGATCTGCTGTCGCCCAGCGCCAACGATCCCGGGCGGCGGCAGACCCATCTTGCTGCCCGGTCTGGGCCGTGGAGATCAGCGGCAGGGCAAATACTGCGAGCGCGATCAGCATCTGCGCAGCCGTGACTGCAATACCCCTGACTACTGCAGCCATGCCTAGCCACACATCTCCACGGGCCCACAATGGCCCAGGCATTGCCAGCGAAAAAATGGCTGGAATGCCTCTCTTGATATTTCCCATCCTCTCCTCCCCGGCGCCCTTGTTTTTGGCTAGCTTGCTAATCAAAAAACCTGACAGTCGTTAAATTTCTTTGATGTGCGCTGTCAAAGCTTCTTGCACAGCAGCGCACCACTTGAGCCCTTGGCTCAAGAATCCATCCCTCGAAACCCTTCGATAAATCCCAACAGCCCATGCACATGACCGGACCCATTTACGCGCATGCAGCGCCATCCCTCTCACCGGAGGCGCATACACGTCAAAAGGACGCTCACATCAGGCCATCCGCCAAGATCGGCAAGCCCCCATCCCTGGCATGCTTGTGGCGATGTACATAAGTCTGAAACGCGCAAACCCATGGAAATCGCCTCAAGGGCTCAATCCATGGGTTTACGAAAATCTTGTATTGGAAGCACAAAGCGCGTCTTTCGTAACGCTTTGTATGCAAGCATACCATCGAGTTATGCAATTCCACCAGAACAATCTTCAGGCCATTGGCTTGAGCAGCTCAGGCGAAGTGACGACATTCATCAAAAATCCGGTGGCTCATTGATTGTTTATCCAGTGCAATGGACTCGCTGGGGTTTGCCGAACGGGCCCGACAGCTATCTTTATTGCAGCAAGGTCGAACAGAGCCACCGTGCCGCTTTTTACCGCCCCGCCCTGTCTTCGCAGTGAAAGCATCAGGCTGCCCATCAACACATCTGCACCCTGCTATCGCAGCCGCGCCAATCTCCGCCCGAACTGCTTCAACTCCAGCGCGGCAGCCTGCGCCACGCGTCCTGCATCGCTTTCGCCGTCAGTCGACCCGGCCACGGCCAGCACCGCCAGCCGGCTCTGGTAGCGCGATTGCTGCAGCGGCCTGAACACCAGCTTGCCCCGGTACAGCGAGGCAAAGGACGAGGGGACGATGGCCACGCCCAGGCCGCAGGCCACCAGGGCGAGCACGTTGACGAACTGGCCGGCCTCGTGGCGTATGGAAGGGGTGAAGCCCGCATCCAGGCACAGGGCCACGGTGCGGTCGAAGTAGTCGGCGTCCTCGTAGCGTGCAAAGCCCACGAAGGGCTCATGCGCAGCAGATTGCAGCGGTAGCGCGCCTTCGCCAGCCGCCAGCGGATGGGATGGCGCCATGGCCAGGCAGTAGGGATCGTCCATGCCGGCCACTTCCTCGGCCAGGGGCTCGCCCTTGCCGGGGCGCCCGAAGCCCAGGTCCAGCTCTCCGGCGCGCAGGGCGCGCAGTTGCTGCGAGGTGATCATCTCGCGGGCTTCCACGCGCAGGTTCCAGCCGGCGTCGGCAATGCGGCGCAGCAGGCCGGGCAACACCGAGTGCATGGCCGACGGAACCAGGCCCAGGCGAACCACGCCCTGGCGGCTTTGCTGGCGTTCGCGGGCGCGCAGCGGGGCCTGCTGGGCGCGCGCAAGAATGGCGCGCGCGTCTTCCAGCAGGGACTCGCCCGCAGGCGTGAGCCGCACGCCGCGCGGCAGGCGTGTGAACAGGGCTGCGCCCACCTCTTCCTCCAACTGCTTGAGCTGGGCCGACAGCGGCGGCTGGGCAATGAAAAGCTTGCGAGCGGCGCGGCTGACGTTGCCCTGCTCGGCCACGGCGACGAAATAGCGCAGATGGCGCAATTCCATAGGTGTTCACCCTTTGAAAACATACTTGCTTCGTATGCTTCAGATACTAATTCAGTCTTGGACATACCTCTGGCGTATGGAGACACTGCCGCCATCGCCAATTTCCAACGGGCCAGCGGCCCCCACGCCATGCAAGCACTGCGCAAGACCGAGCCGAGCCACGGCCTGACACTGACCCAAGCGGACATGCCCGCGCCCGGCCCTGGCGAAGTGCTGCTGCGCGTGCATTCGGCCGGTGTGTGCGGCACCGATCTGCACATTGCCGAATGGACCCGCAGCTACCACTTCCTGACCCCCGCCCTGCCTGTGACGATCGGTCATGAGTTCAGCGGCGAGATTGCCGCGCTGGGCGAAGGTGCCGAGAACCTGGCCCCGGGCCTGACCGTGGGCCAGATGGTGGCCGTGCGGCCTTCGGTCACCTGCGGCCGCTGCGCGGCCTGCACCAGCGGCAACTTCGATGGCTGCACCACGCGGCGCGGCATTGGCGTGCTGCGCAATGGCGGCTTTGCCCCTTGGGCCGCCGTGCCGCTGCGCAACTGCGTGCCGGTCCCGGCCGGTGTGCAGGGCGATGTGGCCGCGCTGGCCGAGCCGCTGACCGTGAGCCATGAGGCCGTGCGCACGGCCGGCGTGCGCCCCGGCCACCGCGTGCTGGTGCTGGGGCCGGGCAACATCGGCCAGGGCATTGCGCTGTTCGCGCGGGCCGCAGGCGCCGCCCAGGTGGTGGTGGCCGGGCATGGCGATGCGCCGCGGCTGGCGGTGTTGCGCGCCATGGGCTTTGACGATGTGCTGGACTTCGAGGGCAGCGATATGGATGCGGCCCTTGCCCCCTATCTGGCCCGGGGCCGGTTCGATGCCGTGATCGAGGCCACGGGCGCGGCCGCCGTGATTGCGCCGGCGCTGCGCGCACTCAAGGTGCATGGCGTGCTGGTGATCACGGGAATCCATGCAGCGCCCGTGCCCATCGACCTGACGGCGCTGGTGCGCAACCACCAGGAGCTGCGCGGCTCCTACCGCGCGCCCGAGAGCGCCTGGCCCGAGGTCGTGCGCTTCATGCAGGAACATCAGCCCCTGCTGCGCCAGATGATCACGCACCGCGTGCCGCTGTCGCGTGCCGAGGAAGGCTTTGCGCTGGCGCGCGCGCGCCATGCCAGCAAGGTGCTGGTGCAGCCGGAGCACCAGGCATGAGTGGCAGCAACGCCTTTCTTGCGCTGTGGAACGGACTGGACCGCAGCGATGCGCGTGAGGAATACGAGGCCTGGCACGCCATGGAACATGTGCCCGAGCGCGTGGGCCTGCCGGGATTTCTGTGGGCGCGCCGCTATGTACGCGGTTCGAATACAGGCGGCTCGGATACAGGCCGCTCGGATGCAGGCGGTGAGCCATCTGCCGCAGGCAGCAGCTACTTCACGGTCTATGGATTGCAGGGGCTGGATGCGCTGCAGACGGCGCAGTATGCCGATGTGATCGCCCATCCCACGCCCTGGTCCGCCCGCATGCGGCCCCGGCTGAGCGCCTTTGTACGCCGGCCCTGCGCGCTGGTGGCCACGGCAGGCGCCTCCACCGCCGCGCACCTGGTGGCGGTGCGCGCCACCACCGCCGACCTGCCCGGCTGGTCCGCCGCAGCCACGCAGGCGCTGGCCGAGGCCGAGGACAGCGCCCTGCTGGTGCGCGCCAGCGCGGGCGCCGTGCCGCCCGCGCTGGACCTGGCCTACCCCGTGGGCGGCGAACGCATTGCCCAGGCCGTGGCCGGCCAGACCACGGTGGTGCTGCTGGCCGAGCATTGCACGGCCGAGGGCGCGCGCCAGGGTGCGCAGTGGCTGCTGGAGCGGCTTGCGCCCTGGAGCCTGCCGGGCGCGCAGGCCGAATCCTTTGTGCTGCAAAGCCAGGCGGTGCGCGGCGACCTGCCTGCGGATGTGTCACAGCGCCCGCACTCCCGATTGCCGCCGCGCCTGGGGCCCATGAACCGGTATTTTTCGCGCTGAAGCCAGATTGCAGATGAACATTCCAGGAGACAAGAACATGAACAAGCCCCAGACAAGCAGGCAGCCGCTGCTGCAGCCGTCAACGCGCCGCGCCGCCCTGCTGTGGTGCGCTGCCGCGCTCTCGCCGGTCTTCCCCGCCCATGCCGCAGGCGACAAGGATGCGTGGCCCACGCGCCCGCTGCGCTTGATCGTGGGCTATGCCAGCGGCTCCTCGCCCGACGTGCAGGCGCGCCTGCTGGCCGAGCCGCTGGGCCGCGCCCTGGGCCAGCCCGTAGTGGTGGAGAACAAGGGCGGCGCCAGCGGCAACATCGGCGCCGATGCCGTGGCCAAGGCCGGCGACGGCCATACGCTGGGCGTGATCGGCAACGGCCCGCTGACCAGCTCCAAATACCTCTACGCCCGGCTGCCCTACGACCCGGGGCGGGACTTTGCGCCCATCGCCATGATCGGATCGGCGCCGCTGGTCTGGGTGGCGCCGCGCGCCGCCGCCACCGATACGGCGGCCTACCTGCAGTCCCTGCGTTCCGAGAACGGGCAGTTCAACTTCGGCTCGGTCGGCAAGGGCTCGGGCACGCACCTGGGGGCCGAACTGATCAAGGAATCCATGGGCCTGCGACTGGCCCATGTGCCCTACAACGGCGGCCCGGCCGTGGTGAACGCCCTGCTGGGCGACCAGGTACAGATGGCGCTGCTGCCGGCCTCCACCGTGATGCCGCTGGTGCAGTCGGGCAAGCTGGCGGCGCTGGCCGTGACCTCCAGCGAACGCAGCCCGCTGGCGCCCGGCGTGCCGTCCATGCGCGAGATCGGTGCGGGCGCGGTGGACATCGAGGTGTGGAATGCCGTGATGGCGCCGGCCTCCATGCCCGCAGCCCACCGTGCCCGGCTGTCGCAGGCGCTGGAGCGCATCCTGCATTCGCCCGAAGTGCGCGACAAGCTGTTGGCCCAGGGCTGGCGCGTGGACGATGTCGGCCCCGCCGCCCTGTCCGCACGCATGGCGCAGGACAACCGCACCTACGGCGCGCTGATCGCCAAGAAGAACATCCGGCTCGACTGAGCGGACAACGCCAATCGAGGCAGCACGGGGCAGCGCCAGGCGGCACCAGGCAACACCAGGCAGCAAGCAACGGCCAGCGCCCCATTTTTCCATACCCCATAGAGGAGACATCATGAATACCTTGCAACGAGGAGGCTGGGCCGTGGGCGCCGCAGCCCTGGCCCTGGCAAGCCAGGTGCATGCGCAGGCACAGGCACAGGCACAAGCGCAGACATCGGCCCCGCCCGCGATCCCCAGCAGCAGCGTGACGCTGTACGGCGTCGTGGACATGGCGGTGGAGTCGGCGCGCACGGGCAATGGCGGCCTGCAGCGGCTGGAAAGCGGCGTGATCGCCGGGTCGCGCTGGGGCCTGCGCGGCACGGAGGACCTGGGCGGCGGCCAGCGCGCGCTCTATGTGGTGGAGGCCGGATTCAACGGCGACACGGGGGCCAGCGGCCAGGGCGGCCTCGCCTTTGGTCGCCAGGTCTTCGTGGGCCTGGGCGGCGGCTGGGGCCAGCTCACGGCCGGGCGCCACTACACCACGCTGCACACCTCGCTGGCCAGCTATGCGCTCACCGGCCTGATCTGGGGCAACGCGGCCAACTATTTCCGCGACGGCACGGTGCTGCGCGCCAGCAATTCGCTGCGCTACCAGTCGCCGAACATGGGCGGCTTCACGGTGCGCGGCATGTATTCGTTCGGCGAGGCGGCGGGCTCCAGCGTGGCCAGCCTGTACGGAGGCTCCGTGGACTATGCGGCCGGGCCCTGGGCACTGGGTGCATCGTGGATGCAGCGGCGCACCACGGCCGTGAATACCGACCGCTATGCGCTGCTGGGCGCAGCCTATGACTTCGGCGTGGCGCGTGCCGCGCTGCTGCTGTCCACGCGGCACGACGACCTGCCTGCCGCCACCAGCGGCCAGGGCCGTTTCTACGAGGCCAGCGTGACCGTGCCCATGGGCATGGCGGGGCAGTGGCTGCTGTCCTATGGCGCCTACCACGGACAGGCTCGCGCCCAGAGCGATGCGCGTGCGCTGAGCGTGCGCTACGACCACTCGCTGTCCAAGCGCACCAAGCTCTATGCGGGCGTGGGCCGCATCCACAACGAGGCGGGCGCCGCCTTCACCATCAACACCGCCAGCAATGCGGGGCCGGTGGTCCAGGCAGGCAGCCGGCCCAGCTCGGTGGTGCTTGGCATATCGCACGCCTTCTGATTGCCGGGGCAGGCGCGGCCAGCGCCTGCCATGCCGACAGGGCGGCCTGGCTGGAGTCTGGCCGTTGTAACAACCCCATGGAATCCAGGGAATATTTCGCCTATTTGAATGGATTTTTCCAATCAGAAAAAGTCTGTCCAATCAGCGAATTAGGCGATTCGCAAGAGAGAAAGTTTCGCAAAAAGACAAGTGCCTGCGCGATCCGGCAAGAAAAATAAAATCCAAATGTAAACAATTGTTTATCTGGCCTGTAAGATTCTTCCAGTCAATCAGTGTTTCCCCAGGAGGGTGTTGTGAAGCACCTTGCCGATGCATTCATCGGGAAAATGCATCGCACCCGCCTGGCCATTGATTTTTTCATATAAGAATTCTTACTCATTCAATCTTTTGACGCAACACATCCACGGCCACCAAGATGAGAGCGCATCCAGATTATGGAGAATAATATCCGCCCATCACCAGCAAGCCGATACTGGATATAACAAGATCAGCCGGGCCGAGGAATTGCTACAGGCCTGCAAATGGCCAGAGCCTTCCATATATCCCCTGCTGGTGCTCAGATATGTGCAGGAAGCACAGGCCATTTTCGAGCTGCACCGCATGCCTGACCGCGTGGTCTCATGCCGCATTGCAGCCGCCTTCATCCATTGCCAGCTGGGCGAAGAGCGCAATGCGATTGCACTGGCCACTGCGGCAATGGCCAATCCCGCGCTGCTGCAGCCGGAATCCATGGCCTGTGCCACCTATGTGAGGGCGCTGGCGCACAGCCGGCTGGGCGAGCTCGATACCGCATTGCAATTGATCGAAGGCAAGGACCATGATTTCGCATTGATGGCGCCGGGCATCACGCCCTGGCTGTCCGCCCTGATCAATTGGGCCAGGGCGCAGATTCTGTGGAAGATCTATCTCTACAAGAATCACCAGAATCTGTGGTGCGGTCCGCCCCCGGATTCAGGCCTGGTCCAGCTCGGTGCCGCCGCCCCCGACAGCGCCGACCTGCAGGCGCTGCTGGAGCGGGTTGGCCGTCAGCTGCCAACGGGCCTGGCCTGGCCCTACAGCGATTTGCTGCAGCTCTCGGTCAAAGGGCTGGATGCGGGCCGCCGCGAAGCCGCTGGCGTGATCCGTGCCATTGAACGCATCGGCGTCCGCCACCAGATCAAGAACCCGCCGATTGCCGGCTGGGCCTGGCTGAGCAGCGCACTGGTGCACTGCAGCAAGCGCCAATATGCCCAGGCCCTGCAGGCGGTGATGCTGGCAAAGTCCACGGCCCGGACCTACCAGCTCGAAGGCCTGTGCCGCAATGCCCTGGTCTACGAGTACCACATACAGGAAACGCAGGGCGATTTTGCAGGCGCCCTGTCCACGCTGAAGGCGCTGAACATCATGCGGCTCAAGAGCATGGCCATCAGCCCCTATCTGGAGAAATCCAGATTCACGGCCATGGACGAGGCACGGCTGCACGATCTGGAACCCGCCTATGTCAAGCGCGCTCTCCAATACATACAGGAAAACCTGGACAAGAAACTACCGATCCAGACCATTGCCGACCATTGCCGCGTCAGCCGGCGCACATTGGAGGTTTCCTTTCGCAACAGCCGGTCGTGCAGCATCGGTGAGTATATAAGGCAAAGCCGTATCCATCTTGCGGCCGAATCGCTGCTGACCACCGACCAGAGCATAGGACAGATTTCCTCGCAGCTTGGTTATTCCTCGCTCTCATCATTTTCCAGAGATTTCTCCGGACATTATGGAATACCGCCGTCTGTCTGGGTACGCCATCATCGATTGGCCTGATCCGGATTTTTATGCGATGCGGCCCGATTGCGTGGCATGCAGCCCTATTGAATACTGAAAGGAATACGCATGAAATACCTGAAAAACATGAAGACGGGCTCCATGTTGGGTCTGGGATTTTCGATTCTGATTGCCATCGCGCTGTCGATTGCGCTGTATGGCCGCGCCCAGCTGGTACAGGCCTCCGATGATGTGGCCTACCTGGCCGACAAGCGGATCACCAGCCTGCTCCGACTGGTGGAGATCAAGGGCTCGGTGGAGTTCATCTTTCGCGGCGTGCGCAGCATGGCGTTGATGGAGGACGCCGGGGAAAAGAAGCTGGCCAAGGCCGCACTGGATGCACAGCGCCAGAAGATCAGCCAGTTGATGGAGAAATTCCGCGAAGGCCTGAGCACACCGCAGGGCGTTGCCCTGTACGACAACATGAAGAACGCGCGCATTGCCTATCTGCCGCTGCTCGACCAATTCATGGAGGCGGCCACGCGCCACGACCTGCAGGCCGTCTCGGCCATGCTTGGCGAAAGCGGGGAGTTCCGCAAACGCCAGGACGCGTTCTTCAACTCCATCAATGACATCCTGGCCCACCAGCAGGTGCGCGCCACGGAAACGGCGCAGGCCTCCGAGGACAAATCCCTGGCTGCCGGGCGGCTGATGCTGTCCCTGGCGCTGGCCGCACTGGCCATAGGCGCGCTGGTGGGCTGGGCCATCACGCGGCGCATCACGGGCCTGCTGGGCGGGGAGCCCGCCTACGCGGCGCAGATCACGCAGGAAGTCGCCAGGGGCAACCTGGCGGTGGCCGTGGCGCTGCGGCCCGGTGACACCACCAGCCTGCTGGCTGCGCTGAACTCCATGCGCGCGAGCCTGGCAGATATCGTCAGCCAGGTGCGCCACAGCAGCGAATCGATTGCCACGGGCGCCAGCCAGATCGCCTCGGGCAACGCCGACCTGAGCGCTCGCACGGAAGAGCAGGCCGCCAACCTGGAGGAGACGGCAGCCTCCATGGAGCAGATGACCGCCACCATTCAGCAGAACGTGGACACGGTGCGCAGTGCCTCGGGCCTGGCCCAGTCGGCCAGCGCCACGGCCGTGCACGGCGGCGAGGTGGTGCATGGCGTGGTCAGCACCATGGAGGACATCACGCACAGCTCGCGCAAGATCGAGGAAATCATCGGCGTGATCGACGCCATTGCGTTCCAGACCAACATCCTCGCGCTCAACGCCGCCGTGGAGGCCGCGCGTGCCGGGGAACAGGGCAAGGGCTTTGCGGTGGTCGCCTCGGAGGTGCGCTCGCTGGCCCAGCGCTGCGCCAACGCGGCCAAGGAAATCAAGGGCCTGATCAGCGAGAGCGTGGGCAAGGTCGCCGCCGGCTCCCGCCAGGTGGCCGAGGCCGGCAGCACCATTAATGACATCGTCACCCAGACGCACCGCGTGGCCGAACTGATCTCCGATATCGGTGCCGCCACGCAGGAGCAGTCCCAGGGCGTGACCCAGGTCAGCGACGCCGTGCAGCAGCTCGACCAGGTGACGCAGCAAAACGCCTCCCTGGTGGAAGAGTCCGCCGCTGCCGCCGACAGCCTGAACAAGCAGGCGGCGCAACTGGTGCAGCTGGTCAGCGTGTTCCGCCTGGATGAGAACACGACCCGCCCCCAGGCCGCCCTGTCCAAGTCCACGCCGGTGGCAGCGGCCGTGCCGGCGCGCGCACAGACCGCCAGGCCGTCTCCAGCGCTGGCCCCCGCCGCGCCCCGTACCAAGCACCTGCGTGCGGCAGCGGCGGCGGCCTCCAGCGCGCCTGTGGCGCTGCCTGCCAGGACCACAGCACCCCGCCGCACCACGGCAGCCGAGATGGCGGAGGAGTGGGAGCAGTTCTAGAACAGGCTCAGCGCATCACCAGGCCGCCATCGACAAACAGCAGCTGCCCCGTCATGAAGCCGCTCAGTTCCGAGGCCAGGAACAGCACCGGCCCCGCCACGTCTTCGGGGCTTGCCAGGCGGCGCAGCGGCGTGGCGGCCATCAGAGATTCTCGGAAGGACTCGCGCGTGTCCTGCGTGCCCTGCGTGGGATAGACCAGGCCCGGCGCCACGCAGTTGACGCGTATGCCCACGGGCCCCAGCTCGCTGGCCAGGTTGCGGCTGAAGGCCACCAGCGAGGCCTTGGCCGTGGTGTAGTCGTGGTAGGGCACGACGGGGTGCTCCACCAGGTTGCTGGCGATGTTGACGATGCTGCCCCGCGCACGCTGGCGCATCTGCGGCAGCACCGCGCGGCAGACGTTGAAGGCCGCACCCAAGGCACCGTCGTACTGGGCCTGGTAGTCGCTCCATTGCAGGTCGTCGAAGCGGCGGCGGCGCTCGGGGTCGAAGGCGTAGGGTTTGAAGGCGTTGTTGACCACGATGTCGATGGCGCCCGCCTCGCGCACCACGGCATCGGCCATGGCCTGGACGGCGGGCTGCGAGCCCACATCGGCCTTGATGGCCCAGGCATCGCCTCCGGCCTGCTTGCCCGCTGCCTGGCAGGCCGCCACGGTGCGGGCGGCGGCTTCGTCGTTGGACAGGTGGTTGACCACCACGGTGGCGCCCTCGCGCGCAAAGGCGGTGGCAATGGCCGCGCCTATGCCGCGGCCGGCGCCGGTGACCAGCACCACCTTGCCTTGCAGGCCCAGGGAAGACGGCTGTGCCATCTCAGGCCCCGGGCAGCAGGCTGGTGTCCACCACGTCGGACACCTTGATCTGCCTTTGCACCATGCCCAGCGCGCGGTAGGCGTCGGCGCCCTTTTGCAGGGCGGCCAGGTCGAAGCTGCCCAGCGGCTTGCCGGCCTGCAGCGGCTGCGAAGACGCATTGCGCAGGCGGATCACATCCAGGTTGATATCGCGCTGCGTGCCGTCGATGGCGTGCTTGCCGGCCAGCGTGGCGGCCTCATCGGGGTTGGCCATCATCCAGGCGGCGCTGTCGCGGTAGCCCTTGAGGAAGGCGCGCAGCAGGTCCTTTTTGTCGCGCAGCGTGTCCTCGCGCACCACGAACATGTCGCTGGAGATGTTCAGGTGGTCGCGCACCTGCATCACATCGACCTCGCCAATGCCTTTGCGCAGGCCCACGGCCAGGCCGGTGTCGGTGGCGGCCGTGGCATCGACCTGGTCCTGCATCAGCGGCGCGAAGTTGAGCAGGCCGGTGACGACGATGGTCACGTCCGATTCCTTCAGGCCCGCCTGGTGCAGCATCACCAGCAGGTTCTGGCGCGTGCCGCTGGACAGGCTGTAGACGCCGATCTTCTTGCCCTTGAGGTCCGCCGGCTTGCGGATGCCCGCCGACTTGAGCGAGACCACGTTGAACACGTTCTGCGGGTAGATGTCGTAGATGGCGACCAGCTTCTCGCCCTTGTCCAGCGCCATGAAGAAGGAGCCGGGGTCGGTGAAGGCCACGTCGGCCTGGCCGCTGAGCATGTTGCGGATGGCGTCGCCGCCGCCCGCGCCGGGCAGGTAGGCCAGCTCCACGCCCTGGGCCTTGAAGAAGCCCTTGTCGGGCTCGGCCAGGATGTTGGTGATCTCGCTGATGGGCTTGCTCCAGCCTGCCAGGCGGATCTTGCCTTGCACAGGAGCGGCCAGGCAATTGCCGGCCAGCGCCAGGCCGGCAAAACCGGCAGAGGCGCCCAGCAGGCTGCGGCGGGTGAGGAAGGGGGATTGCGGAGTGTGCATGGCGCTTGGGGAAAAGGTTTCGGAAGTGTTCAGGGTGGTCAGGCGGCGCGCGAGCGCAGCAGCCGGCGCTCCAGCACCAGGCAGGCCTGGTACAGCAGCAGGCCCATGGCGGCGATCAGCACCAGGGCCGCAAACATGAGGGTGGTGTCCATCATTCCCTGGGCGGCAATGACCACGGCGCCCAGGCCGCGGCTGGCGCCCATGAATTCGGCCACCACGGCGCCGACCAGGGCCAGCACCACGGCCACGCGCAGGCCCGCAAGAATGGCGGGCAGGCCCGTGGGCAGCTTCAGGCGCAGCAGCGTCTGCAGCCGCGTGGCGCCCAGCATGCGAAACAGCTGCAGCCGCTGGGCATCGACCTGGCGCAGGCCGGTCAGGGTGTTTTCCATCAGCGGGAAAAAGCAGATCAGCGCCGTGATCAGCACCGTGGGCAGCATGCCGAAGCCGAACCACAGCACGAACAGCGGCGCCAGCGCCAGCTTGGGCACGACCTGGCTGACCACCACATAGGGCTTGAGCACACGCTCGAGCAACTCGGATTCAGCCAGGGCCATGCCTGCCAGCAGGCCGATCGCGCTGCCGGCCGCCAGCCCCAGCAGCAGGGCCTGGAGCGTCGCCCGGATGTGCGGCCAGAAATAGCCCGTGGCCAGCCCCGTCCACAGCGATGCCGCAATGGCCGAGGGCGCCGGCAGCACCAGGGCGGACAGGCCCCATTGCCGCACCAGCAGCTCCCACAGGCCCAGCAGGACCAGCGCCAGCGCGGCGGCCAGCAGGCGGGCATGGAACAAGGACACCGTCATGCCGCCGTCCTGTCCATGGCTGCGCGCACGCGGGCGCAGTGCTCGTTGAACGCCGGCCCGTGGCGCATGGCCTGGGTGCGCGGCGCGGGCAGATCGACCGCCATATCGGCCACGATGCGCCCGCCGTGCATGAGGGCGATGCGGTCGCCCAGGTAGACGGCCTCGTTGATGTCGTGGGTGACGAAGAGCACCGTGGTGCCGCGCTCGCGGCAGGTGCGCAGCAGGTCGTCCTGCAGCTCGGCGCGCGTGATGGCGTCCAGCGCGGCAAAGGGCTCGTCCAGCAGCAGCAGCGGCGGGTCCAGCACCAGCGCCCGTGCCAGCGCCACGCGGCTTTGCTGCCCGCCCGAGAGATGGCGCGGATGGCGCTGCGCGTGGCTGGCCAGGCCCAGCTGCTCCAGCAGCGCCAGGGCGCGCTGCTCGTCCTGCGGCGCGGGGCGCCTTTGCAGCGACACGGGCAGCAGCACATTGCCCAGCGCCGTATGCCACTCCAGCAGCGTGGGCGCCTGGAACATGAAGCCCAGCTGCGGGCCGGGCTCGGCCAGCTCGGCGCCACGCAGCAGAATGCGGCCCGACTGCGGCCTGAGCAGCCCCGCCGCCAGCTTGAGCAAGGTGGTCTTGCCGCAGCCGCTGCGGCCCAGCAGGCAGTGGACCTCACCGGCCTGCACGCGCCAGTCCACGCCGTCCACCACGGGCGGCCGGCCAGGGTAGGTGAACACCACCTGTTCGATATCGAGAAACGCCATGCCGTCAGCCCCGTCTGTGATGCCCGTCATGCCCGTTGTGCCCGTCGTGCCGGTGTGCATGGATGTCAATCCGCATACGGGGCGAACGGCTGCGCCGCCGCCTCGGCAGATTGCTCGATCTCGGTCATGCGCACCAGGTCCAGCAGGTTGAAGCGGCCGTCATGGTGCCAGCCGGCCTCGGGCATGCTCATGGAGCCGATGGCGCTGATGCGCGTGACGCCGGCCGCGCCCAGCAGGCCGGCCAGCCGGTACAGCTGCTCGGGCGAGGCGGCAATGCCGGCCGTCTGCAGGTATTCGCGCTGCTCGGCCACCACGGGCACGGCGTCATCCAGGCGGTCCACACCCACCACGGCAATCGTGCGGTACAGGGCCGTGGGCGCCAACGGCTGCAAGCTGTCGCTGTACGCCACGCTCCAGGGTGCATCCACCGGGCCCAGCAGCTGCTGCGCGTCGCCCGACCATTCCACGGACTGCTGCCAGCGGGCCACGGCGGCGCCCTCCTCCAGCTCCAACGGCCGGCGCGCAAAGCGCCGCTGCAGGTTGGCCAGCTCGGCCGCCAGATAGTCGGCAAAGGCACGCGCAGAGACGGGGGCGCCGCGCTCCACGTAGAAGACATGGGGCGAGTAGCAGCCCTGCTGGTCGTAGCGCATCACGTCCCAGGCCGCCAGCCGCGCCACGGCGGGCGCCTTGAGCGTGTCCAGCGCCTGGGCGCCCACCATGCCAAAGCCCAGCTTGTGGCCGTGCGGCAGAAAGCGCGTGGTCACGGGCAGGCGCTGGCGCAGTGCCTGCAGCGTCTGGTTGCCGCCGTAGGCGAGCACGGTGTCGGCCTCGGCGTGGAGCGCGGCGGCTCCACCGCCATCCACGCCATCGGCGCCATCCGCCCCATCCACACCCCCCGCACCGCTCCACCACACCACGGCCAGGCAATCGGCCAGCGGCGGATGCACCTCGGCCAGCAGCCGTGCGAACCAGCCCGCGAACAGCGGCTCGGCGCTGGCCAGCTTGCCAATGGCGGGCGCCTTGACCAGCAGGCCGCAGACCAGGCTCCACAGCGACAGCGCAGGCACATTGCCGGCCCAGCTGTGCATCAGCAGATCCGGCCCGAAGGCACGCACCGCGCCGCCCTTGGGCGCGGGCTGGAAGCCGTCGAGCACGGCCGGGTTGGCAAAGTCCTCGGCCACGAAGCGCCGCAGCTGCGCGGCGCGAAAGGTCTTGAAGAAGCCCGTCAGCCCCAGGCGCACCATGTCGGCGTCATAGCCGCTGACCACGGGCAGCCAGGCCTCGGCCTGGCGCCGATAGGGATCGCTGCGGTCCAGCAGGCGGGCAATGGCGCGGTCGATGGCGTCGATGATCTCGGCCACGGGCATGGCCCTGAGGTGGCGGTCGGCGGCACGGCGCACATGGGCTGCCAGCGCATGCATCTGCGGGCCGGTCAGCAGGGGCACGGAGACTTCCAGCCGCACGCCGCCGCGTTCGAAGGGCAGCACATGCCACTGCACCTCGTCCTCGCGCAAACCAGGCAGTTCGGGCAGGTAGCCGGCCGTGATCCGCTCGATGTTCATGCAGCAGCGGCCTTCACGAATTCATCGACCGCCAGCGAGCAGCCCTTGGCCGCTGCGCCCTCGGCACGCCCCAGCAACAGGAAACCGCTGTTCTCGCCATGGCCGGCCCACAGGCCCACGTCCTCGGTGAGGATGGTGGTGACCGCGTTGTAGTTGGCCAGGTCGCAGTGCACGAGAATGCCGCGCTCGCCGGGCGCCACGCTGCGGCCGGTGACGGGCTCGACCAGGCGCGAGCGTATCCAGTGCGGCCCCGACTTGACCGAGGGCAGCGTGGCATTGCCGTCGTCATAGAACTGCGTGCTCAACTCGGTCATGCCGTACATGTTGATGCAGTGGCTGCGCGGCACGCCCAGCAGCCGGGCCAGGTCGGCGTAGAAATCCTCCAGCGGCAGCTCGCGCGACTGGCCCTTGTAGCCGCCCGTGTCCAGAATGCGGCTGCCCGGCGGCAGACGGAAGCTGCGGCCCTGCTCGCGCAGCGCATCCATCACATGCACCAGGCTAAAGCTGGCGCCCAGCAGCGCATAGGGGCGGCCGCTGCGCTCGGACTCCTCCAGCACGGCGCACAGGCCGGGCATGTCCAGGCCGTCGGGGGTGAGGAAGTAGCGGCTGTCAGGAGTGCCGAATTCCGTCTTGGCCAGCGCCAGGTAGTGGGCCAGCGAAGAGTTGGGCATGGCCTGCTCGTCGGGAAAGAGGATGCCCATGGGCAGGCGCTCGTGCCCGGCCATGAAGCGCTGCGCGAAGTTGCGCGTCATCGACGCATCGTAGACATCGAGCGCGGGATGGAAGTGGCGCCCGCGCGCGGACAGTCCCTTGGCCTGGCCCGTGGTGCCGCTGGTCATGAACACGCGCTCCGCGGGCGAGGCCGGCTCGCTGCGCAGCTCCATGGCCTTGAACGCGTCAATGGGCACGGCTGGAATGTCGCTCCAGGTCTTCACATTGCGCAGCGTGGCACCGCGCCGCTGGCAGAAGCTGCGAAACGGCGCATTCGATTCGTATTGGTAGGCAAACAGCCGCAGGGCCAGTGCATCGAACTGCTCGTCGGTGCAGCCGTCCATGGCGATGAATGCAAGCAGGTCTGCGACCAGAGAAGCCGCCTGGGGCCGGGCCTTGTCCATGGAATTCCTTCGAGAGCTGGGACGTGATGCTCCGAAGGCTCCCCCGCCCGTGGCGCATGGGCGGCCACGCAGGGGTGCAAGCTCTTCTTCCGCCGGAATGACCCGGTTCAAGTTCTCGGGTGTGGATCTCAGCACTGGCGTGCACCCCGGAGCGGAGGGCTATCTTACAGCAGGGTCGCCAACCCCGTCAGGCCAGCAGGCGAACCACAAAACCCAGCAAGGTCGCGACGTACAGCAGCACCAAGGCCTTGCCCAGCACACCGCTGTTGGACCAGAAGTGGCGTGCCACGGCGAAGTCCCAGGCGCCATCGCGCACCTGCAGCTGCGGCAACCGCGCCAGGATCTCGCGCCTGAACGCGGCCTCGTCGAACAGGGGACTGCCATTGAGTCGCAGGGGAATGGCGCGAAGGCCCATCCACAGATGCTGGCGCGTGCAGGTGACGCGACTGGCATCGAATTTGCGGGTCCTGCGTGCCATGCGTACCGCGATCCGATGCCCGTCCGTGGCTATGCGCATGGTCTCCAGCTGCTTGAGCTTGCGCCAGAGCCATGCATACAGACACAGCGGCAACACGGCCAAAAGCACCAGCAGGACACCGAGCATGCCCGTTGGATCGCACGATTTGTCCGGACCGCAGTCGCGCTGGTGCAAAAGCGGCAAGAACCAATAGACCATCCCGCCAGCGACCAGGCAATGCAGAACGCCAACCATGGCAAGCGCACGCCTGCGCTTCACGGTGCTTCCCGCAAGCGCCGTGACCGAAGTGACCAGCGGTTTTCCTTCCGAGGCTTGAGAAGCCTGCGCGGCGTGCTGGGACGGCGAGGGAGCCACTGCCGCGCTGGAGGCTTCGGTGTCGCCCACTTCCTGCCAGCGCTTGCCGCCCAATTGGCGCAATTCCCCCGCCTTCCAGGCAAGCCACAGTCCCAGAGCCATCAATACCCCGATGCTGCCCAGCAGGAACGAAGGCAACCGCCTGCCCCATTCATAGGACGAGCGGGCAGACGCCAGCTCGCCGCGGAATGGAGCATCCCCGAAAGGCTCCAGCACGCGGCCGTCCAGATCCACGCGATGGACGGTGAATTGGGTCATGTCCGGCAGCAACAACTCCTGACCCACCATGGCGATGGCGTTCGGGTCCTGGTCGGGCGAAAGCGGCAGCACCCGTTCAGGCCTCAACTGGGAATCCATCAACAGCAGATCTGCTCCCCGCATGCTCGAGTCTGCCACCAGCACCCATAGACGCTGCTGGCCATCCAGCTGCATGGCGAACGGGAAGCGGCGCCCGGAACGCAGGCCCGCATATTCCACGGGAAATACGGCAGGCGCGGCCTGGGTGCTCTGTGCCGTATCGATTTGCGCAATCTGATGGCGGTTGGTATTGGCCACCCACATGCGCTCGCCTACCTGCAGCGTCTGATTCGGAAAGCGCAGGCCTTCGCTGTAGGTCTTGAGCAGCACATAGGCTTGCGCTGCACTGGAAGCGGCGTCGCGCTGGTAAACGAGAACGCGGTGATTGGATGCGTCGGAGACCACAATCTGCGCTTCATCGGCCGTTACCCGCATCCAGCGATAGCCACCGCGTGTGGACAAATCGGGCAGATCCAGCGCCACGCAGCGCTGCATTGCCAGATCGCAGCGATGCACACGTCCCTGGTCATGCGCCCAAAGCGTCTTCTCTCCAATGAACTGAAGGCTGCTGACCGATGGGGTCAAACCCAATTGCGCCAACTCCAGACGCTGCAGGCGTGTGCCCTGCCGATCAAACTGATGCAAAGCGCCATGGCTTTGAATCCACACTGTATTGCCTTGGATTGAGGGAAGCCTGGGGCCCAATGGGTCGGGCAACAGCCACCCCCGAAAGACAAAGGCCAGGATCAGCAGGCATTGCAGCCCGATCACAGCCCTGAGCCATTTCTTGCAAACCGCCTCAGCCATTGAATCTCCCCCATTTTTGAATGGAGGCAAGTGTAGACAAACAAGGCATTGCGGCCATCAAAACGATGACTTCATTCGAGCGCAATTTCCAGACTGTGGATCAATCCAGTGCCGTCAGCCGCCGCATCACCCACTCCACGGGCCCCTGCGCCACCTTCTTGCTCCAGGCCCAGGCGGCCAGGCTGGCGATGATCACGTACAGCGCGGCGGCCACGGCCACTTCGCGCAGGCTGCGTGATCCGTCCAGCGCGCCCATGGCTTCCAGCAGGCCCATGCCGATGAGGATGTGTGCCAGATACAGGGTCAGCGTCATGCGCCCGGCCGGCAGCAGGCCGCGCCACGGTCCGGCGGGCCAGCGGTCGGCCAGCCGCAGGCAGGTGCCTATGGCAATGCTGGCGCAGCCCAGGCCCATCAGCAGGTAGGCCGGGCCGGGCGGCATGGGGCCGGTGGCCAGCCAGGCAGCCCATTCACTCTGTGCCGCAATTGCCGAGACGGCGCAGGCCAAGCCCACCATCGCAACACCGCAAGCCACCAGACCCCATTGCACACGCGGCTCGGCCAGCGGCAGGCGTGCCAGCAGCATGCCGCAGAGGAAGAACGCAAACCAGGGCAGCACCGGATGGAAGCCGTTGAACAGCAGGTTGCGCGCAAAGCCGGCCGGCTCCCACAGGCCCTGGTAGGACAGGCTCGCCCAGTCCCAGCCCTGGCTGTAGTCCAGCTGCAGCAAGGCCCATGCGGACAGCACGGCCACTGCCGCCATGCCGGCCAGCAGCGCCCGTGCGCCGGCCTGCAGCCAGGCGATGGCCAGCACGAAATACACCGCGTAGTAGTGAATGATGTCGGCCGGAAAGATCAGCAGGTTCATGCCACCGGCCACCAGCAGGAACAGCGCGCGGCGCAGCGTCCAGAGGCGCGCCGTGGCCGGCTCCAGCGAGCGCGTGGCCAGCACCAGGCCCAGGCCCGCCAGCACCACGAAGGTGGCCGAGGCCTTGCCCTCCAGGAAATGGAAGAACGACAGCAGCCAGCCAGGCTCCTGCAGCGCAGGATGCATGGCCTGCTTGAAGTTGACGAACACCATGCCTGCCAGCGCCAGGTAGCGCGCCAGGTCCAGCCCCGCCAGGCGGGCGCCCCTGCCGGTGGCGTGCCTCATGTCGCGTCCCCCCATGCCTCGCCTCCAAGAAGGCAGGCCAGCAAGGCGGGATGCAGCACATCGACCCCTTCATCCGCCCCCGCGTCTTCTTGCGGCGTCACCGCCAGCGCAAAGCGCAGCGCATCGCTTTCCACGGCATCCAGCAGCAGTTGCGCGGCCAGGCGCACGGGCACGGCGGGCCGCAAGAGGCCCTGCTGCGCCCCGCGCTCCATGAAGCCTGCCAGGCCGTCGAGCATGCGCCTGCGGTTGGCCTCGAAGGCCGGCGCCAGCCCGGGCGAACGCGCGATCTCGGACAGGCATTCGGCGCTGAGCACGGCCCATTCCCGCTGGCGGCACAGCGCCTGGTAGGCGGCCAGGAATTGCGCCACCACAGGCAGCGAAGGGGCTGCGGCCCGCTCCAGCGCCTGCAGCAAGGGCAGCAGCTCGGTCTGCTCCTGCGTGGCAACCTCGGCAATCAAGGCCTGCTTGCTGTCGAAGTGGTTGTACAGGTTGCCCAGGCTCACCGAGGCAGCCTGCGCGATGTCGCGCATGCTGGTGCAGTGAAAGCCGCGCTCCACGAAACACTGCAGGGCGGCCTCCACGATGACAGCCCGGCGCTCGCTGATGTCTTCTTTCTTTTTCATGCCCCGAATGATGAACGAACGTTCATTCATGGTCAACACCGGGGCATGAAATCACAGCGGCGGCAGGGGGCCCACGCCCGAAGGAACGGCCTCCTCGTTGGGCCTGCAGGGCTGGCGCAGCATGCGCCGGCAGTCCGGCAGCTGCCGCTCATGGGCATAGGCGATGTGGCCCAGCACGATCTTCGAGGGCCGGCTGCGGTCCAGCCAGACGGTGTTGGTCGAAGGCGTGGACAGATGGTCGAAGGCCCAGTACCCGGTCTGCGAAGGCGTGTCCAGGGTCACGCGCAGGCTGGAGCCCGCGCGGAACACATGGGCGAATTTCTGGATTTCCACGCGCATCAGCGTGGGCTCGCCGGGGCGCAGCGGGCGCACGGCGGCCTCGGTGAAATCGCCCCAGGGCCGCAAGGCGGTGGAGCGCTGGCCGTCCAGCGCGCGCATGGAGGCACGCAGCCAGCCACGCTGCACGAACATCTCCTGGCCGTCGGGACGCACCTCCGAGACGGTGACCTGCACATCGGTGTCGCCGGCCGTGGCGCTGAGCCACAGGTCCAGCGAGGCCTCGCCATAAAAGCTCAGCGCGCGCGGCAGCGGGGCCGTGGTGAAGCGCAGCAGGCCCTGCCCGGCGGGGCTGGCCGTCCATTGGCCCGCGCCGGACTCGGTGTCCGCGTCGGGATGGTTGGCCTCGGCGCCCGGCAGCGGGTAGCGGTAGCTGGCCGACTGGCGCTCGGCCTGCGGCGGCGCATCGCCCAGCCCGCCGCCAGGCTGCAGCCACAGCGTCATGGGCGTGACGCGCACGGGCAGCCGGTCAAAGCTGGCCACGGCCGAGGGACGCAGCTGCCCATAGTCGCCCCCACCGTTCATCCACTGCATTTCCTGCGCCAGCAGCACGCGCGGCGTGTGCTCGAAGCCATTGCTCTCGCCCTTGAGAAAGCGCGCATAAAAGCGCTTCATGGTCTCGCGCAGAAAGGGGGCGTTGTCGGTGTGGTGGTCGCCGTTGGAGCTGATCAGCCACATCTTGTCCGGGGCGATGCTGTCCTCGTAGTAGCCCATGCGCGTGCCCACCTGCTCGTCCTGCCAGGACTGGGTGCCCAGCGTGGGGATGTCGATGCGGTGCGTGGAGTTCATGGCGCTCTTGAGCGCGTAGCGGGCGCCGAAGAAGCGGTCCTCGTCCAGCCAGCGCGCCATGTCCAGGTCAGGGCGCTGGATCTTGCGGATGTTGTCCTCCACGACCTGGGCGCATCCGGTATCGCCATCCAGCGCCCTGGCATCGTCGGCGGCCTTGCGCCATATCGCGGGGAACTGCCGCCACCAGTTGGCGGGAAAGCCGATGTTCTGGATGCCGCCCGGATAGGCCACGTCCCGGTAGGGATCGGCCACGTTCTTGCCAGGAGCAATCGCCTTGAGGCTGGGCGGACGCTGGGCCGCCACCCACAGCTGGTCGTAGCCCGAGTACGAATAGCCCACCATGCCCACCTTGCCTGTGGACCACGCCTGGCGCGCCGCCCACTCCACCGCATGCGCCCCGGCCGCGCCCACGGAGGCGTCGGCCCACTGGTTCTCGCCCGTGGAGCAGCCCGTGCCGGGCACGTTCAGGCCCATCACGGCATAGCCTTCCTTGGTCCATTCCTGGGTGGTCTGGTCCGTGACCGAGCCCGATCCGTAGCCGTCGTACTCCATCAGCACGGGAAAAGGCCCCGGCCCCTTGGGGAAGACCACCGAATAGCGCATCTTGTTGCCGTCAGGCAGCTGGATGTAGCCCCAGATGCGCGGCCCGGGGTTGGTGCTGCCCGAAGAGCCCCCGCCGCAGGCCGCGAGGCCCAGGGCAAGGGTGGCGATGCCGGCCGCGCCGAGCCACGCGCGGGAATGGCGAAAAGTCATCATGGATGGTCCTCCTGGTTGCTGATGCAGTCATGCCCGCAAGGGGGCAGGCCGCAATGTAGGACCGTCCGGCCACATGGCGCACGCACAGGCTGAAGGGGTGCTGAAGGGGCGCTGAAGTGGCGCTGAAGTGGCGCTGAAGCGCGCCTGAAGACAGGCTGAAGGCGAACGCGGCCAGTCGCCACGGCCTTCGGCCCCGGGGGCGGCATGAACTGGCACGACATGGTGATGGCGCTTGGAGCGACGGGAACTATCCATCGCCCCCGCAGTCGAACGGCCTTCGCTGGAGACCTCAACGCATAACAGCCCGGCCCACACTCCATCGTTGCCGATGGAGCCACTGCCTGAACAGGCAAAGGTGAAACTGTCATGCAATGTCCCGCCTGCCGAGATGCCACGCTCATCATCTCCGAGCGCCAGAACATAGAGATCGACTACTGCCCCCAATGCCGCGGAGTCTGGCTGGACCGCGGAGAGCTGGACAAGCTCATCGAGCGCTCAGCCGCCCAGGCACCCACAGCGCCAGCAGCCTATGAACGCCCGCAGGAACGGCGCGCGGGCCCTGACGGATCCCATGACCGGCGCGAGCACTCCAGCCACGATGGTTACCGCCGCAAGAAGCGCGAAGGCTTTCTCTCCGATCTTTTCGACTTTTAGCACCAGGGCAAGTGCGCTGCGCCGGCATCGGGACATGGCAGCCGCGCCCCACTATGATTCGGCTTTCAGCTCCTTGTCCCCATGCCCCGCGCCCGCACACCCAAGCCCGCTCCTGCCGAAGAGAACACGGCCCCGTCCAGCACTGCAGCGCCGGGACCGTCCATCGACGCCTCCTTCCTGCACACCCTGGTGGGCTACAACGCCCGGCGTGCCTCGCTGTCCATCATCGAAGTGTTCGTGGAGCGCATGGCCACCCACGATCTCAAGATGGTGGAGTTCTCCGTGCTCTCCCTGGTGTCACACAACCCCGGCATCACCTCGCGCCAGCTGTGCGCGGCGCTGGATGTGATGCCGCCCAACCTGGTGGGCCTGATCGCAGCGCTGGAGCGCCGCAAGCTGATCGAGCGGCGCACCCACCCCACCGACCGCCGCGCCGTGGGCGTGCACCTGACGCCGGCCGGCGCCGAGCTCACGGCCCGGGCGGAAAGAACGGCGGCGGAATTGGAACTGGATGCCACCTACCGCCTGACCGACGCCGAGCGCAGGACGCTGATCCAGCTGCTGCAGAAGATCTACAACTGAGCGCGCTCAGTCCGCCTTCTCCGCTGCCGGCTGCTCCAGCCCCAGCAGCCGCACCGCGTTGCCCTTGAGGATGCCGGGCATCACCTCGGGCTTGAAGCCGGCCTCCTGGAAATCCTTCATCCAGCGCTCGGGCGTGATCAGCGGATAGTCGCTGCCGAAGAGCACGCGATCCTTGAGCAGGGTGTTGGCGTACTGCACCAGCTGCCGGGGAAAGTACTTGGGGCTCCAGCCCGACAGATCGATCCAGACATTGGGCTTGTGCAGGGCCACGGACAGGGCCTCGTCCTGCCAGGGAAAGCTGGGATGGGCCATCACGATCTGCATGTCGGGAAAGTCGATGGCCACGTCGTCCAGGTGCATGGGATTGCTGTAGGCCAGGCGCAGGCCGCCGCCGCAGCGCATGCCGCTGCCTATGCCGCTGTGGCCCGTGTGGAAGATGGCCGGCAGTTGGTACTCGGCCACCACCTCGTAGATCGGCCAGGCCATGCGGTCGTAGGGATGGAAGCCCTGCACCGTGGGGTGGAACTTGAAGCCCCTGACGCCCTCTTCCTCGATCAGCCGCCGCGCCTCGCGCGCACCCATGCGGCCCTTGTGCGGATCGATGCTGGCGAAGGCCACCATCATGTCGCTGTTGGACCGCGCAGCCTCGGCGATCTCCTCGTTGGGAATGCGGCGCCGGCCCAGCTGCGACTCGCTGTCCACCGTGAACATCACCAGGCCCAGGTTGCGCTCGCGGTAGTAGGCCACGGTCTCGGCGATGGTCGGGCGCCGGCCGTTGCCGAAGTACTTGTCGGCGGCGCGGTCGTACTCCTCGCCGTAGTTGTCGAACGGGTTCCAGCAGCTCACCTCGGCGTGCGTGTGGATGTCGATGGCAATGAGCTTTTCGTGGTCCATGTCTGTCTCCTGTGCGGCCTGCTGCCTGCCCCGGCATCAAGGGGAAGTCCCAATAAGAAATTCGCAAAGGCCGCTTGAATTGGTTATTAAATATAACCAAAATCGCGGCCATCAGAAAGCGATGCGGATGCGGGCAACGGCTGCCACGCAACGGTTTCGCGCTGAGGCTTCACACCACCTTCCGAGGAGACAGACATGGACAGAAAGATCCACAAGACCCGTTCCCGCGCCTTGCCGGCCGCGCTGGCCGCCGCCCTTCCCGCCCTGCTGCTGTCGGCCTGCGGCGGCTCGAGCGACGGCATCGCGCAGCTGGCCGAAGCCCGCCCCGCCACGCTGCTGTCGTGCACGGACCTGGCCGCGAAAATATCCTTCCCCAACACCCGCATCACCGCCGCCGAGACCGTGGCAGCCGGCACGCTGACGGTGGCAGGCAAGCCCATTGCCGAGCACTGCCGAGTGACCGGCCGCATGCACGAGCGCGTCAGCACCGTCGATGGCCAGAACTACGCCGTGGGCTTCGAGATGCGCCTGCCGCGCGACTGGAACGGGCGCTTTTTCTACCAGGCCAACGGCGGGCTGGACGGCGTCGTGAGCACGGCCGTGGGAGCCTTGGGCGGCGGGCCGCTGGGCAATGCGCTGCAGATGGGTTTTGCCGTGCTCAGCTCCGACGCCGGGCATGCAGGCAGCCTGGGTCCCTTCTTCGGGCTGGATCCGCAGGCGCGGCTGGACTACGGCTACCAGGCCGTGGGCAAGCTCACGCCCATGGCGCGCAGCGCGCTGCAGACGGCCTATGGCAAGGGGCCTGACCGCTCCTACCTGGGCGGCTGCTCCAACGGCGGGCGCCACGCCATGGTGGCGGCCTCTCGCTATGCCGACCAGTACGACGGCATCATTGCCGGCAACCCCGGCACGCGCCTGCCGCTGGCGGCCATTGCCAACATTGCCGGTGCCCAGGGCTATGCGAAGCTGGCCACCACGACACAGGATCTGGGCACGGGCTTCACCCAGGCCGAGCGCCGCCTGGTCAGCCAGGCCGTGCTGGCACGGTGCGATGCGCTGGACGGCGCCACCGACGGCATGGTGCAGGCCGGCGCAGCCTGCCAGGCAAGCTTCGACCTGGCGCGCGACGTGCCCACCTGCGGCGGCGCGCGCGACGGCAGCTGCCTCAGCGCCGAGCAAAAGAGCACCATTGCCGGCCTGTTCAAGGGCGCCACCACCAGCGGCGGCAGCCGCATCTACAGCAGCTTCCCGTATGACGCGGGCCTGGATACGGCCGGCTGGGCCGGCTGGAAATTCTCCAACCCCATCAGCCGCGACTCCGGTGCCGTGGCCTTCATCTGGCAGACGCCGCCGGAAAGCGCCGCCAGCTTCAACGACGCGCAGTTCGCCCTGAACGGCAGCGTGGACAGCATGCTGGCCAAGGTGCAGGCAACCAACGGCACCTTCACGGAAAGCGGCCTGTCGCTGATGATGCCGCCCGACTACGGCAAGCTGCCCGTGCTGCGCAACCGGGGTGCCAAGCTCATGGTCTACCACGGCACGGCCGATCCCATCTTCTCCAGCGACGACACCGTGCAGTGGTACGACACGCTGCGCCGCAACCATGGCGACGCAGCCGACTTCGCCCGCCTGTACCTGGTGCCCGGCATGAACCACTGCAGCGGCGGCCCGGCCACCGATCAGTTCGACATGCTCAGCTCCCTCGTGGCCTGGGTGGAGAAAGGCCAGGCGCCAGACCGCGTGATCGCCAGTGCGCGCGGCGCAGGCAATGCGGGCGGCGCCAACACCGACCTGCCCGCCACCTGGTCGCCCACGCGCACCCGGCCGCTGTGCCCCCATCCGCTGGCCGCCCGCTACAACGGCAGCGGCGACATGGAAAGCGCTGCCAGCTTCAGCTGCCGCTGACCGTGCCGTGACGGCGGGCGGCGCCTGAACGGTCTCCTGAACGGCCCGCCCCCTCCGCCCTCATCCACCCCTTGTCCGCAGTCCCGCCCCCGGCGGGGCCGGGCACCGCTGCGCCCGAGAAAAGGCGCGCGGACACCCACGCCAAGACGGCAACGATTTTTCAAACCAGAGGAGACATCACCATGCAAAAAACCCCTTCCCCGCTGACCCTGGCGGCCGCCGCCGTGCTGGGCCTGGCCGGCTCCGGCGCCAGCTTCGGCGCCTTCGCGCAAGGCACCTCCAGCGTCACGCTCTACGGCATCGTCGATGTGGGCGTGGAGCACGTGAACAACGTGGCGGCGGGCGGCGGTCTCAGCCGCATGCCATCGACCACCAGCCTGGTGCCCTCGCGCTGGGGCCTGCGCGGCAGCGAGGACCTGGGCGGCGGCCTCAAGGCCATCTACACGCTGGAGTCGGGCTTTGCGCCCGACCAGGGCACCTTCAACCAGGGCGGGCGCGGCTTTGGGCGCCAAAGCTGGGTGGGACTGGGCGGCAACTGGGGCAGCCTGACCATGGGCCGCCAGAACTCCATGCTGTTCTGGTCACTGCTGGACTCGGACATCATCGGCCCGGCCGTCTTCGCCATGGGCTCGCTCGATGCCTACATCCCCAACTCGCGCGCCGACAACATGCTGGCCTGGCGCGGCAACTTCGGCGGCCTGGCACTGGGCGCGGGCTACAGCTTCGGGCGCGATGCCGTCAACGCAGGCCCCAGCCCCGCGGGCACCAACTGCCCGGGCGAGAGCGGATCGGACACGCAGGCCTGCCGCCAGTGGTCGCTGTACGCCAAGTACGACACGCCCGTCTGGGGCCTGGCGCTGGGCTACGAGCAGCAAAATGGCCGCACGCCGGCCTCGTCCACCGACCCGGTGTTCGGCGGCATGACCTCCAGCGCCAAGCATGACGAGCGCCTGCACCTGGGCGGCTACTTCAAGCTGGCCGGCGTGAAGGTCGGCGGCGGCCTGCTGCGCCGCGACAACGATGGCGACGCCGTCAAGCCGCGCAGCAACCTCTGGTACGTGGGCGCCTCGTACCCGGTCACCGAGGCGCTGGTGCTCGAAACCCAGTGGCTGACGCTGCGCTACCGCGGCGTCTCGGGCTACGACTCCGACCTGCTGGTGGCACGCGCCATCTACAACCTGTCCAAGCGCACGGCGGTCTACACCCAGCTCGGCCACATCCGCAACGACCGCCTGGCCACCGTCTCGGTCAGCGGCGGCGCCCCGGGCAGCAACACCGCGCCCGGCCGCTCGCAGACCGGCATCAACGTCGGCATCCGCCACATGTTCTGAGCCTGTTCTTTCCAGCTTTTCCTTTTTTCGATTTCACCAGGAGACATCCATGCAGATGCATCGCCGTCATTTCGTCCAGGCCCTGGGCAGCGCCGCCGCCCTGGGGTCGCTGTCGCCACTGCAGGCCCTGGCCCAGGCGCTGGACCAGGTCAAGATCATGTACGGCTTTCCGGCAGGCAGCTCGGGCGACAGCGTGGCCCGCCGCGTGGCCGAGCGGCTGGGCGGCACGCCCTACAGCAAAGGGCCGGGCTTTGTGGAAAACAAGCCCGGCGCCGGTGGCCGCATCGCGGTGGAGGCCCTGAAGAACGCCTCGCCCAACGGCTCGGTGCTGGCGCTGGCGCCCGTGTCGGCCTTCTCGGTCTACCCGCACATCTACCCCAAGCTGACCTACAAGCCCGAGGATGCGATCCCCGTCTCCATCGGCGCCGTCATCTACCACGGCCTGGCCGTGGGGCCTGCCGTGCCAGCCGAGGTCAAGACCCTCAAGGACTTCCTGGCCTGGGCCAAGGCCCACCCCGACCGGGCCAACTTCGGCTCGCCGGGCGCGGGCTCCATGCCGCACCTGCTGGGCGCGCTGCTGAGCCTGCGCTCGGGGGTAGAACTCAAGCACGCGCCCTATCGCGGCACCGTGCCCAGCATCACCGACCTGGTGGGCGGCCAGGTCGCGGCCACCATGAACCCCAGCGGCGACTACCTGCAATACCTGAAGGCCGGCCGCCTGCGCGTGCTGGCCACCTCAGGCAAGCAGCGCTCGCCCTTCCTGCCCGACGTGCCCACCTTCACCGAACTGGGCTTCCCCGATGTCACGGTGGAGGAATGGTTCGGCTTCTACGCTCCCGCCAAGACCCCGGCCACCACCATTGCCAACGCCAACGCGGCCATCACGGCCGCGCTCAAGGACAAGGCCGTGATCGACGGGCTGGCCGCCCTGGGCCTGCTGGCGCGCGGCAGCACGCAGCAGGAAATGGCGGCCGACCAGCAGGCCGAGTTCGAGCGCTGGAGTTCGCTGGTCAAGCAGATCGGGTTCACGGGCGAGTCCTGATCAGTCGGCGGCAGGCCCATTCCCCTTCACGGGACAAGGCCACACTCATGCAACAAATAATGTTGCATGAAACAGAACAGCCAATTCTCGGACGTCCTCCATGTGCTGCTGCACATGGCCGAGGGCGATGGACCTGCCACCTCCGACATGCTCGCCGCCGCGCTGCAAACCAACCCGGTCGTGCTGCGCCGGTTGATGTCGGGCCTGCGCGATGCAGGCCTTGTCACCTCCGCCAAGGGCCACGGCGGGGGCTGGGTGCTTTCTTGCGAACTGGACCGCACCACGCTGCGCGACGTGCATGAGGCCCTGGGCGCCCCCGGCCTGGTGGCGCTGGGCTTCAGGGAAGACCGGCCCGAATGCCTGGTCGCCCAGGCCGTGAACGAAGCCCTGAGCGACGCCGTGCAGCAGGCCGAGGCCGCCCTGCTTGCACGCCTGGGCACGGTGACGCTGGCTGCCCTGTCCCATGACTTCCACGCCCGCCTGGCCCGCCATCGCGCAGCAGGCGGCCAGGGTTGGCACCAACTGCAGGAGCACTCGCATGAAACACGTTGATTTCGCCGTCATCGGCGGCAGCTATGCCGGCCTGTCCGCCGCGCTGCAACTGGCGCGTGCGCGCCGCCAGGTGCTGGTGGTCGATGCCGGGCTGCGGCGCAACCGCTTCGTGGACCAGGCCGGCGAGACATCGCACGGCTTTCTCACCCAGGATGGCGTCGCCCCCGCCCAGATCGCTGCCCAGGCCCGGCAGCAGCTGATGGCCTACCCCACCGTGCAGTGGCTGGACGGCACGGCCGAAGACGCCCGCGTGGCGCCTGATGGCCGGCTGGAGTTCCGTGCAGCGGGCACTGCCATCAGCGCCGCCCGCCTCGTCCTGGCACTGGGCGTGCATGACAGCCTGCCGCCGGTGCCGGGACTGGCCGAGCGCTGGGGCCGCAGCGTCTTTCACTGCCCGTACTGCCACGGCTACGAGATGAATGCGGGGCGCATCGGCATCATCGCCAGCTCGGCCCTGGCCCACCACCACGCCGTCATGCTGCCCGACTGGGGCCAGACCACGCTGCTGCTCAACGGCGCCTACACGCCAAGTGACGATGAGCTGGCCGCCTTCGCACGCCGCAGCACGCAGGTGGAGGCCACCCCCATTGCCCGCCTGGAAGGCCGGGCCGACGTGCTGCTGCAGGATGGCCGCCGCCTGGTGATGGACGGCCTGTTCACCCAGCCGCGCACCCGCATCGCCAGTCCCGTGGCCGAACAGCTGGGCTGCGCCCTGGAAGAAGGCCCCATGGGCACCTTCATCAAGGTCGCGGAAGGCCAGGCGACCAGCGTCCCCAACGTGTTCGCCTGTGGCGACGCGGCCCGCGCGGCCGGCAACGCGGCCATGGCGGTGAGCGATGGCGCCATGGCAGGCATTGGCGCGCACCGGTCGATGATGGGATGGTGAGCTGCGGCGCCCACCCTATCCGAAAACTGCGCCGCCCGCATCCAGCGAGGGCGGCCGCAGAAGATCGGCATTGACGCCCATGGCCTCGCTGGCCCGCTCCACGGCCTGCCACAGCGGGGCGGGCATCTGCAGTATTTCCTCGGGGGAGTTCGCGCGGGCAATCCAGTCGCTGATCTCAACGTGCTGCTCGGGAGTGAGCAGGTCCAGGTTCAGCATTTCGTCAATGGTCTTCATCGGGTGTCGGTCTGTCGCTCTTGTGCGGGAGATATGTGGGAGATATGTGGGAGATATGCGGGAGAGGTGCGGGAGATGTGTGGGAGGTATGTGGGCGAGGTGCGGAAAGGAAGACGCCCGTGCATTGTCAGCGGTCCGCGGCAGGCAATCGCTGCAGCAGGGCATCGCGTGCGCGCAGGCCGGCATTGGGCTTTTGGGCCTGCTCATCCTGGATCAGCGTGGCGAACACCAGCCTGCGCTGGTCCTTGGTGGCCCAGCCCACATACCAGCCGTAGGCCCGGCTGGCATCGTAGCGGTTGTCGCTGCCGGGCGACCCGGTGCCGGTCTTGCCATGCACGGTCCAGCCGTCCACAGGCACGGGGTACCGGGTGATGCGCGCAGTCATGTCGATGGCCTGACTGCTCACAGACAGTTCCCGGCGCACGATCTTGCGCATGAAGGCCACCTGCTCGGCCGCCGAGATGCGCAGCGAGGACACCACCCACGCGCCGTTGTGGCCGGGATGGGCCACGGCAACGGCGGAGACATCCTCGTTGCCGTACTGGAAGGCCCTCACGTAGGCGCCAAACCGCTGCTGGCCCAGCTCCCGCGCCACCTGCTGCGAGTACCAGAACACCGAGTCCTTCATCCACGCCTGGGGCGTGATCTCGCGCCGCCAGGCATCCCCACCCCAGTCCGGATACTCCGGTTGGTACGGCCACGCGGGCCGGGATTCGTCCTGCAGGATGCCGGCGTCATAGCCCATCAGGCTGATGGCGATCTTGAAGGTGGAGGCCGGCGTGACCCGCTCGGCGCAGGCCGGGCCGCTGTGCACCAGGGACTGGCCCGTGTCGGCGTCGGCGACGATGGTGCACAGTTCGTGCGCGCAAGCGGGAAGGCAAAAAAATGCTGCCACGACCGTGGCAGCGGACCCAGGAAATCCATGCATGTGCTGTGTACTGTGTGCTGTCTGATGCAGTGTTAGTGTCTGGCGCGATCATAGATGCGCGCGCAGCCTTCGCAACGCCCATGCAGCAAACATCACCCACAGCGTCCTCGGCGGCCGCGTCAGGAACGCGCCGAGGGCAAGGGCTTCAGGCTTTGAGGCCCTGGGGGCCGGTCAGCCGGCCTCCGCCTCCTGCAGTTGCCGCCACATCACCTTGCCGCTGCCGCTCTTGGGCAGGGCCTTGACGAACTGCACGATCTTGGGCGCCTTGTAGACGGCCATGTTCTCGCGGCACCACTGGATGATGTCCTCGGCCGTGGTGTCTTCCTTGCCGGCACGCAGCACGACGACGGCCTTGACCGACTCGCCGCGGTAGGCGTCGCGCGTGGAGATCACGCAGGCTTCCTGGATGGCGGGGTGGCGGAACATCAGCGATTCGACCTCGGCCGGCCAGACCTTGAAGCCGCTGGCGTTGATCATGCGCTTGAGGCGGTCGGTGATGAAGTAGTAGCCGTCCTCGTCCACGTGGCCCAGGTCGCCGGTGCGAAAGAACCGCTTGCCGTCGATCTCCATGAAGACCTGGGCCGTGGCGTCGGGTCGCTTCCAGTAGCCGTCGAAGACCTCGGGGCCGTGGACGACGATTTCGCCCTGCTCGCCCTGCGGGACATCGGCGCCGGTTTCGGGGTCGATGACACGCGCCTCGGTGCTCATGAAGGGAATGCCCAGGCATTGCTGCTTGGGATGCTCGAACGGGTTGCTGTGCGTGGGCGCGGCCGTCTCGGTCAGGCCGTAGCCCTCGCTGAAGCGCAGGCCGTATTGCTCCAGCAGGCGCTGGGCCACGGCCTGTGGCATGGCCGCACCACCGCCGCCGATGTACTTGAGGCTGGTGAGGTCGAACTGCGCAAAGTTGGGGCTGCCCAGCAGGTCGATGACCATGGTGGGGATGTTGGTCCAGCTGGTGACCTGGTAGCGAGAGATCAGCCGCCCCGCCAGCTCGCGGTCCCAGCGCGGCATGACGACCAGGGTGGCGCCCACGAAGATGGCCGTGTGCAGCACCGAGACCATGCCCGTGATGTGGAACATGGGCACGACGGCCAGGACCACGGTCTCGCTGGTGCCGCTGCCCCAGTAGCTGCCCGCCACGGCGTTGTGGTTGATGGAGCGGTGCGGGTGCATGCAGCCCTTGGGGTGGCCCGTGGTGCCGCTGGTGTAGGGCAGCACGGCCATGTCGTCGCGGCCCACCACATGGGGCGGCGCGGCGTCGTTGCAGGCCAGGGCCTGCTGCCAGGTGTGGACGCTGCCGCCATCGAGCACGGCCGGCTCACGCCGGGTGAGCAGCCAGTCGTGCCACTGCACGGGCGGGGCGTCGTCGCCCTGCACCCCGGCATCGAAGGCGTCCGTGAACTGGGTGACGACCAGGTGCTCCAGCCGCTGGCCGGGCGCCAGCGCATTGCTGGCCTTGGCCAGTTCGGGGGCCAGGTCGGCCGTGGTGATGGCGACCTTGGCGTCGGCGTCGGTGATGTAGTGCCTGAGCTCCTCGGCCATGTTCATGGGATTGACCGGCACCACCACCGCATTGGCGCGGAAGATGGCGTAGTGCGCCAGGATGAGCTGGGGCGTGTTCTGCATCAGCAGGATCACGCGGTCGCCGCGCTGCACGCCCAGGCTGTGCAGGTAGGCCGCCATGCGCTCCGTGCCCTCGCACAGCTCGCGGTAGCTGATGGAGCTGCCGAAGTAGCGGATGGCTGCCTTGTCCGGGTAGCGTCGCGCATTGACGGCCAGGTTGTCCCAGACGCTGGTGGCGGGCACGGTGATGGAATGGGGCAGGCGGCTGGGCCAGAAAGCGTGGTGCGCGGGCTGGGAGGGCATGGGTGGATGGGCTTTGAAGTGTCGGTGAGTGGAAGGGACGGCGGCAATCCGCCTTGCCAGCGAGGCTAGGCCCACACCCGCTTCCCGGCATTGGGGAAGGCCCCAGGAGATCGTCGCCAAAGTGACGCTTGAGCGCCCATGGCATACCGCTGCCACCGCAACTCGCCTTGTGCTTTCGCAAGCCGGCCACAGGTACGATGGCGCCATGCCCTCCACGCCCGCCATGCCCTCCACGCCCCACCTGTCCCGCCTGCAGCTGTCGCTGCGCGATCTGCTGGCCCGCCGCCGCAGCGCGGCCCTGGCCACCCAGCCCACCGACTCCCCTGCCCCCGGGGCTGGCGATGCACTGCCCGCTCCCCGGCTGTCCATGGTGCCCTGGGCCTGGAATGCGCAGTTTGGCTGCTTTGTGCTGCACGTCAGCGCACTGGCAGCGCACACGCGGGCCATGGAGCTGCACCCGGCCGTCAGCCTGCTGGTGTGCGCGGCCGAAGTGGACGGCGAGGGCGTGCATGCACTGGAGCGCGTGGCCATAGAAGGCGTGGCCAGCACACCGCCGCCCGGCAGCGTGCTGGCCGATGGCGCGCGCGACAGCTATGTGCTGCGCTTCCCCGAAGCCGCGTTCATGACCGATCTGGGCGACTTCCGCTTTGTCTGCATCACGCCATCCATCGCCCGGCACGTGGCGGGCTTTGGCGCGGCGCGCGATGTGTCGGCCCATGACCTGATCGAAGCACTGAGCATCCAGCCCAGCTGACTCACGCGCCCCGCACGTGGGCCGCGATCAGGGCGCCCGCCGCATCGCCCTGCCCCGCCACGCAGGCGCGTACATGGTCTTCCCACATCTGGCCCTGCTGCTCTACCTGGGCATGGACAAAGCGCTGCAGCATGCGCCGGGGATCGTCGCAGCGCTCATAGGCATACGGATCGCCGCGCGTGCACAGTGCCTTGAACTGCAGCCAGGCGGCCTGCCGCGTGACGGGCATGCCCTGCAGGCGCTGCCACTGGTGCAGCAGCTCATGGGCAAAGATGCCTGCGATCTGCGGATGCGACAGGCGCAGCGGCTGGCGCGGATCGGACTGCGTGAAGAAGGCGCGCGGCATGAAGATGCGCCCGCCATTCATGGACAGCGCCCTGCGCGTATCGCCCAGCCGCCGCTGGTACAGGCGCAGGCGCGGCAGCAGCGCATCGAGCGAGGCGCCGAAATGCGTGCGCACAAAGGCCTGCTCCTGCGCATCCAGTGGCCGGCTCCAGAAGACCATGCTCAGCCGCCTGGCCCCTGCCGATAGCGCCGCGCCATGAAATCCACAAACGCGCGCACGGCCGGGCGCAGATGCCGCGTGCGCGGATACAGCGCGTGGTAGCTGTACTGCCCCAGATGAAAACAGGGCAGCACCCGCACCAGCTGGCCGCGCTCCACGGCCGAGCGCACGGTATGCCAGGTCAGCGCCGCAATGCCCCGGCCTGCGCGTGCAGCCTCGAAGATGGTGGCCACCGAATCGGTGCGCAGCGCCGTGTGCGGCTGCACCTCGGTCACGGCGCCCTGCCCGGACACCACGCTCCAGCGCAATGGGGCCGGGCCCGCCGCAAAGGCCAGGGCGCGGTGCTCGGCCAATTGCCCGGGCACCTGCACCACGCCCTGGCGCATCAGGTAGGCGGGCGACGCCACCAGCACCAGCGGCGAATGCGTGAGCAGCCGCGCCTGCAGCCCGCTGTCCGGCAATTGGCGGCTGATGCGCACGGCCGCATCCACGCCCTCGGCCACCAGGTCCACCAGCCGGTCGGTGCACAGCAGCTGCAGCTCCAGCTCGGGGAATTGCTGCTCGAACTCGGGCAGCCAGTCGCCCAGCTCGATGGCGCCCACGGCCAGCGGCAGCGTGATGCGCAGCACGCCTGCCACGCGTGCGCGGCGCTGCGCCAGAGCGGCCTCTGCCGCATCGAGCTGCTCCAGCAACTGCACACAACTGAGGTAGTAGCTGCGCCCCGCATCGGTCAGGCTCAGCCCGCGCGAATTGCGCTGCAGCAACTGCGTGCCCAGCTCCGACTCCAGCCATTTGACATGGCGCGACGCCGTGGAATGCGTCATGCCCAGCCGATCCTGGGCCGCCGTGAAACCCTGCGCGTCCACCACGCCGCAGAACACCCGCATGGCTTGCCATCTGTCCATTGCTCATGCACTCCTTTGGCGGGAATTGTGGAGCATGGACCGCTGATGCCGCCCAGCCCGCTCAGCGCAGCGCCAGCTCCAGGATGCCGTCCGTGGACAGCACATCGCCGAACACATCCTCGATCTCGGCCAGCGCGGCACGGTGCAGGCTGTCGGCGTCCACGGATTCGCCGTTGCTGCGCGTGATGGCACGTGTGGCCACGGCATCGCTGGCCACGACGACCTCGAAGCCCAGCGGCGCGGCATCGCGTGCGGCGCCGGCCACGCAGGCGTGGGTCATGAGGCCGCAGATGACCACGGTGGTGATGCCACGCGCGCGCAGCTGGTCGGCCAGGTCGGTGCCGACGAAGGCGCTGACGCTGCGCTTTTGCACCACGGTGTCGCCCGCGCGCGGCTGCAGGCCGGGGTGGAACTGGACGGTGCTGCCATTGACGGCGAACACGGGCGCACCTTCAGGGGCAATGTGCTGGATGTGGAACACGGCAACCTGGCCGGCATCGGCCCATTGCAGCAGGCGCCGGGCCTGCTCCAGGACCTGCGGGCCGCGCGGGATGGGCAGGCGGCCGCTGAAGTACTCGTTCTGGAAGTCGATGACCAGCAGCGCCGTGGCACCCCGTGGCAACTGGCTGCGTCCCGGCGCGCCGGACAGGGCGCGGAGGGTGGGATGGCTGGTGGATTGGGTGGCCTGGCTGGCCTGTTCTGCGAGTGACATGCAGTGCTCCTGAAAACGGGAAGTGGTTGATGCCTGCAGTCTAGAAACGCACAGGGCCCGCCGCAACGCCACGGAGCGGCCAGCATCTGTGCAGGTTCTGCACAGATCACCCGTGCTTTGAAAAATACCCCATCTCAGTGATGGCGCATAAGGCCTTGGGCCTTGCATCGCTCCAACCGGCCGCGTGCCGGTGAAGGTGGAGATGCCGCATTGAAACATGGCCTGCGGCCCTCCCGCTCAAGAAAGGGCCGCAGGCCGGCGCGGCGCTAGTTCTGCAGCTGCTGCCAGACCTTGTCCAGCCGCTTGATGCTGACCGGGTACGGCGTGCGCAGCTCCTGGGCGAAGAAGCTCACGCGCAGCTCCTCCAGCATCCAGCGGTACTCCTGCATGCGCGCATCGATGTGGCCCTTGCGCTCGGCCACCAGTCGCCAGTAGCGCTGCTCCAGCGGGCGCAGCTCGGTCAGGCGGCTGGCGTCACGCGCAGGGTCGGCGCGGTACTTGTCCAGGCGGCTGGTGATGGCCTTGAGGTAGCGCGCGTAATGCTGCAACTGGGTCCAGGGCGCGGCCGCGATGAAGTTCTTGGGCACCAGGCGCTGCAATTGCTGGGCGGCGTCGGCCGTGGCGTCAGGCGCGTTCTTGGTGTCCTTGATCTTGCGCTGCGCCGCCGCGTACTCGACCAGGATGGTGGAGGCCATGCGAGCCACCTCGTTGGCGATCAGCGTCAGCCGGCCGCGTCCGTCCTGCACGCGCTGCTTGAACTGCGCGTCGTTGGTGGGCAGCGGCTCCTGCAGGAAGGCGCGGTCTATGGCCACGTCGATGATCTGCTCGCGCAGTTCCTCCTGCGTGCCCAGCGGCATGTAGGCGACGGCCATCTTCTGCAGGTCTGGAATGTTCTTTTCCAGGTACTTGAGCGCGTCGCGGATCTGCAGCGCGAACAGGCGGCGCAGGCCCACGCGGTGGCGTGCGGCCGCAACCTCGGGCTCGTCGAAGACCTCGATGCCGACGGCATCGCCATGGTCGATGAGCGCAGGGAAGCCGATCAGCGTCTGCCCGCCCCGGCCGATCTCCATCAGCTCGGGCAGCTCGCCAAAGCTCCATTCCTTGTAGCGGCTGTCGGCGGGCTGGCTGGGCTTGGCATTCCTGGCAGGCGTGGCCTGGTCGGGCTTTTCCGCCTTGGCAGCGGGCGCTGGCTTCCTCCCAGTTTCGGGCGCGGTGGCAGCGTTGGCAGCGGGTGCAGGGGCCTCCGTGACCGACGCCACCTTCAACGCGGCCAGCGCCTGGAAGGCGCCGCGCGCCTTGGCGCCCAGTTCGGCCTTGAGCGCGCCCAGGTTGCGGCCCTGGCCCAGCTGGCGTCCATGCTCGTCCGTGATTCGGAAGTTCATGAACAGGTGCGGGCTGAGCATGTCCAGCTTGAAGTCGGCGCGCTTGACGTCCAGCGAGGTCTCGTCGCGCACCTGCTTGAGCAGGGCATCGATCAGCGATCCCTGGCCCCAGCGCTCGGGCGTGGTGAAGAGTTCGGCCAGGCGCTGGGCGCTTTCGGGCAGGGGCACGAAGCGGCTGCGCGGGCGCTGCGGCAGGCTCTTGAGCAGGGCCTGGAGCTTGTCCTTGAGCATGCCGGGCACCAGCCATTCCACGCGCTCGTCGCTGACCTGGTTGAGCACGAACAGCGGCACGGTGACGGTGATGCCGTCGCGCGCGTCGCCGGGGCTGTGCAGGTAGCTGGCCGTGCAGTCCACGCCGCCGAGCTTGACCACCTTGGGAAAGGCCTGGGTGGTGATGCCGGCCGCCTCGTGGCGCATCAGCTCGTCGCGCGACAGGCGCAGCAGGTCGGCGTTTTCCTTGGCCGCCTCGCGGAACCAATGGTCGAAGGTGGCGCCGCTGAACACGTCCTTGGGGATCTGCTGGTCGTAGAAGGCGTAGATCAGCTCGTCATCGACCAGCACGTCCTGGCGGCGGCTCTTGTGCTCCAGCTCCTCGACCTTGCGCACCAGCTTGAGGTTGGCGGGCAGGAAGTGCCAGCGCGTATCCCACTGCCCCTCCACCAGGGCCTGGCGGATGAAGATCTCGCGCGCGGACTGCGGGTCGATTCGGCCATAGCTCATGCGCCGGCCGTTGTAGACCACCAGGCCGTAGAGCGTGGCGCGCTCCAGCGCCACCACATCGGCCTGGTTCTTGGACCAGTGCGGATCGAGCAGCTGCTTCTTGAGCAGGTGGGCGCCGACTTCCTCCAGCCACTGCGGATCGATGGCGGCGATGCCCCGGCCGTACAGGCGCGAGGTTTCCACCAGCTCGGCCGCAACGATCCAGCGCCCCGGCTTCTTGGACAGGTGGGCGCCCGGGTGCGGGTAGAAGCGGATGCCGCGCGCGCCCAGGTAGGCGTCGCTTTCATCGCCCTTGTAGCCCAGGTTGCCCAGCAGGCCGGACAGCATGGACAGGTGCACGGCGTCGTAGCCCGCAGGCTCGGTGTTGATCTTCCACTTGTGCTCGTTGACCACGGTCAGCAGCTGCGAGTGGATGTCGCGCCATTCCCGCACGCGGCGGATGTTGATGAAGTTCTGGCGCAGCAGCTGCTCCCACTGGCGGTTGCTGAGCTTGTGCGAGGGCTCGTCATCCGTGCCGGGACCGGTGTCCTGCGGATGGAAGGCCGCCAGCGCCTCGGCCGCCGGGGCGGCCACGCTCTGCCCGCCGCTGCGCTGGGCCACGGGCAGGAAGGCGGCATTGCGCGCCGATGGCTTGGCGGCAGGCGCCTGGGCCGTGGCCATTTCCTTGCGGCTCTTGGCCACCACCTTGCCGCCGCGCGCATCCTGCAGCCATTTCCACAGGCGCAGGTAGCCGCTGAATTCGCTTTTCTCGTCGTCGAACTTGGCGTGCTGCTGGTCGGCCTGCTGCTGGGCCTCCAGCGGCCGGTCGCGCACGTCCTGCACGGACAGGGCGGAGGCGATGACCAGCACCTCGGCCACGGCGCCGCGCGTGCGCGCCTCCAGGATCATGCGGCCCACGCGCGGGTCCAGCGGCAGGCGCGACAGCTCGCGGCCCATGGGCAGCAGCTCGCCGCGCTCGTCCACGGCGCCCAGCTCGCCCAGCAATTGGTAGCCGTCGGCAATGGCGCGGCCCGAGGGCGCTTCGAGGAAGGGGAAATTCACCACGTCGCCCAGGCCCAGCGACTTCATGCGCAGGATGACGCCGGCCAGCGAGGAGCGCAGGATTTCAGGGTCGGTGAAGCGCGCGCGCGTGCCGAAGTCGGCCTCGTCGTAGAGGCGGATGCAGATGCCGTTGGCCACGCGGCCGCAACGGCCGGCGCGCTGGTTGGCCGCCGCCTGGCTGATGGGCTCGACCAGCAGCTGCTCGACCTTGCTGCGGAAGGAATAGCGCTTGACGCGCGCCGTGCCCGCATCGATCACATAGCGGATGCCGGGCACGGTCAGCGAGGTCTCGGCCACGTTGGTGGCCAGCACGATGCGCCGGCCTGTGTGGCTGTCGAAGATGCGGTCCTGCTCGGCCTGCGACAGGCGCGAGAACAGCGGCAGCACCTCGGCATGGCGCAGCACGGGCTGCTGTGCCAGGTGCTTGCGCAGGTGGTCGGCCGCCTCGCGGATCTCGCGCTCGCCGGGCAGGAACACCAGGATGTCGCCGCTGACGCCGCCGGCCCACAGCTCGTCCACGCCTTCGGCGATGGCGTCGTTGAGGTCGTGGTCGCGCTTTTCCTCGAAGGGGCGCCAGCGCATCTCCACGGGGTAGGTGCGGCCCGAGACCATGATCACCGGCGCAGGCCCCTTGGGGCCTTCGAAATGCCTGGAGAACCGCTCGGCATCGATGGTGGCCGATGTCACCACCACCTTGAGGTCGGGGCGCCGGGGCAGGATCTGCTTGATGTAGCCCAGCAGGAAGTCGATGTTGAGGCTGCGCTCGTGGGCCTCGTCGATGATCAGGGTGTCGTAGGCCTTGAGCAGCGGATCGGTCTGCGTCTCGGCCAGCAGGATGCCGTCCGTCATCAGCTTGACCGAGGCGTCCTTGGAAAGCCGGTCCTGGAAACGCACCTTGTAGCCCACCACATCGCCCAGCGGCGTGTTCAGCTCCTCGGCAATGCGCTTGGCCACCGAGCTGGCGGCAATGCGGCGCGGCTGCGTGTGGCCGATCAGGTGGCCGCGCACCTGGCCCTTGTCGTCGGGCGTGGCGTTGACCTTGCCCCGGCCCAGCGCCAGCGCGATCTTGGGCAGCTGCGTGGTCTTGCCCGAGCCCGTTTCGCCGCACACGATGATGACCTGGTGCCGGTCCATGGCCTCCATGATTTCCTCACGGCGGGCGGATACGGGCAGGGATTCAGGGAAGCTGATCTTCAAAGGCATAAGGGGCTGGATTATCCCCGCGCCATGCCGGCGGCGCCACGCGGCTGCAGATTTCCATACGCCTGCCCTGTGCCGCCCGCATGAAAACCCCCGCATGCCAGGGCCTTCGCCAAGTCAGGCCAGCGGCATGCATGGCATTGCGCACAATCGGCGCTCGCCTTGCCGCTCCCGGCGCTGGCCGCCTCACCCGTCTTCCTCGATCAGCTCCCCATGGTTACTCTTGCCGCCCTCGTCATCCCGCTATTGGCCCTGTGGCTGTGGTGGCCCGTCCGCCTGATGCCGCGCCGCGCACGCCTGATGGCGGCCGTCGCCACGGCGGCCCTGGGCTGCACGCCCGCCCTGCTGCTGGTGCTGCTGCGCGAGGGCACGGTCGAGTACCGCACGCTGGCCTATCTGCAGGTGCCGGGCGGCTGGGTGCTGGCCCTGCTGCTGATGCTGGCCGTCTTCATCGTGCTGCGCGACGGCCTCTGGGCGCTGGCCGCCGTGGCCCGGCGCGAGGACTGGAAGCAGCGCCTGCACGCCCCGCTGCTCACGGCCGGCGCACTGGCCCTGGCGGGCCTGCTGTCGGCCTGGGGCGTGGCCAATGCGCTGCGCCCGCCCGAGGTGCACGAACGCACGCTGCGCCTGCCCGGCCTGCCCACCGGCCTGGAAGGCCTGCGCGTGGCCGTGCTGGCCGACATCCACGCCAGCCCCATCAACAACGCGCGCTATGTGCAGACCATCGTGGAGCGCACGCTGGAGGCGCGGCCCGACCTCATCGTGCTGCCCGGCGACATGGTGGACGGCGACGTGGGCAGCGGCCGCGCCAACGTCGCGCCGCTGGCGCAGCTCAAGGCACGCTACGGCGTCTGGGCCGCGCCCGGCAACCATGAGTACTACAGCGGCTACGACGCCTGGATGGCCGAATTCCGCCGCCTGGGCCTGAACCTGCTGGAAAACCGCATGCAGCTGATCGATGTGCAGGGCGCGCGCCTGGCGCTGTCGGGCATCGGCGATCCGGCCTACGGCCGCCTGTCGCGCCAGAACACCGACCCCTCCGTGGCCGAAGGCGTGCCGCCCGACATCGAGACCGTGGCCCGCCAGGCCAAAGAGGCCGGTGCGCAATACCACCTGCTGCTGGCCCACCAGCCCAAGACCGCCCGCGACAATGCGGCCCACGGCGTGGGCCTGCAGCTGTCGGGCCATACGCACGGCGGACTGATCCTGGGCATGGACCAATGGCTGGTGGCGCCCGCCAATGACGGCTTTGTGCGCGGCGAGTACGAGGTCGGCGCCATGAAGCTCTTCGTCAGCGCCGGCGCAGGCCTGTGGGCCGGCTTTGCCGTGCGCCTGGGCGTGCCGGCCAGCATCGACCTGCTGGTGCTGCGCGGCGCCTGACCCTGCCCCGGAGGGCAGCGTGGACGGCTACCGCGCGAACACCATGCACACCGGGCTGGCGCAGTGGGTGCTGGCCAGCGGGCGCCAGGCGTCATCCGGGGCATGGCAGACGATGCTGTCGCTGTCCTCGTTGAGCACATAGAGCAGGCGCCCGTCGGGCGAGGACGTGAAAAAGCGCGGCGTGCGCCCGCCCGAGGCGAAGCCGCCACTGGCGTGCAGCAGCCCCGTCAAAGGATCGACATCGAAGACCGCAATGCCGTCAGCGCCGCGATTGGACACCAGCACCTGCCGGCCGTCGCGCAAGACCTCGATGCCCGCCGCCCGGCTGTTGCCCACAAAGCGCTCCGGCAGGGTGGACAGGATCTGCAAGCCCTGCAGCGCCCCCGTGGCCGCATCGAAGCGGCAGGTGAGCACGGTGTTGTCCAGTTCGTTGACCACATAGGCGCAGGCCAGCGCAGGATGGAAGGCCATATGCCGCGGGCCCGAGCCTTCGCGGCAGTCCAGCCAGGGCTGGGGCGCAGGCGCCAGCCGCCCGTGCTCGAAGGCGAAGATGAAGATCCGATCCTGCCCCTTGTCAGGCACCAGCACGAAGCGCCCGTCCGGCGAGAAGGGGTTGAAGTGCGGCTTGGCAAACGGCTGCTCCTTGCGATGCGGCCCGGGTTGGCCCGGTAGCGCAAGCCGCTGCTGCACGGAGCCCAGGCGCCCGTCCGGTGCGATCGACATCACGGCCAGCGTACCGCCTGGCCCGCCATACCCCTGGTGGCCATCGCTGGCAGCCGGCTCGCCCAGATGGTCGGAGACCACCAGCTGCCGTCCACCCGGGGCGATGGCCAGGTGCACCGGGTTGCGCCCGCCGCAGTCCCGGGTCTGCAGCAACGCCAGGCGGCCCGTTGCGGCATCGCGTGCGAAGACGCTGACCTCATGGCCATCGCCATGCACGGTGTAGAGCCGGGTGCCGGCTGCATCGAGCGCCAGGAACGAGGGGTTGGAAAGCCCGTCCACGGTCTGCAGATGCTGCAGGCCGCCCGTGGCTTCGTCCACGCGATAGACGGTGATGCCCTCGCCACGTGCGTCGCGCTCGCGCGTGGTGCGCGAACCCACGTAGGCGTACAGGGGGCGCGACGCTGAGGTGCTCATGCCGATGCGCCCGCCAGCGGTGCGACGGCCGCGCCCTGAATGCCATGGCGCTGCAGCGCCTCGGCCACAAAGCCGCAAGCCTTGGCCTCCTCCACAAAGGCCGCCAGCACGCGCAGGGCCTCATCGCCCCGCCCCTTGGGCAGGCCCATGGCCTGCTGGATCACCATGAAGCGGCCCGGCAGCAGGCGCAGGCCGGGCAGGCGGGCGGCATCAGCCTCCAATTGCTGCTTGACGCCGGCGGCCACGTCGGCCGTCGATTCCACAAAGGTCTGCACCACGGCGGGCGAGGACACGGCGCGCTCTATCTGCGCATGCTTGAGCTCGCGGCTCAGGTACAGGTCATAGGCGCTGCCCTTGCCGACCACCACGGTGTGCCCGGCCCGGTCCACCTGGGCGTTGTCGGTCAGCGGCGAATCCTGGCGCACCAGGTAGCTGCCCTCGATCAGCACATAGGGCGCCGTGAAGCCGATGCCCGCGCCGCGCACGGGGTCCACGGCAAAGAAGCCGAAGTCGGCCTCCTCGCGCGTGACGGCATCCACCGACTTGGCGGCCGTATCGAAGACCACCAGTTCCAGCTCCAGCCCCAGCTGCTGCGCAAGGCGCCGGGCCAGGTCGATGGACACGCCTGCGGGCTGGCCATCGGCCTGCAGCCGCGCAAGGATGGGATTGCCGGTGTTGATGGATGCGCGGATGCGGCCAAGCGGCGCGAGGGTGGACAGCAGCTGGGAGGAAAGGTTCATGGATGGCTCGCTTCAAGGGTCAACGGGATGCCCGCCGGGGCGTGGAAGAGGTACGCGAAGGGATACGCGAAGAGGTACGCGAAGGTTCTGGGGACGCTGCGCCGGGACCGAGGAGATCGCTGATGCTGGCCAGGTTGCGCAAGGTGCTCGCCAGGTGCTCGCGCATGGCGAGGGAGGCTTCTTCGTTGCGCTCGCGCCCCAGCAGTTCCAGGATGTTCAGATGCTGCTCGCAGTGCTCGCGGTAGCGCGCCCGGTCCTGCATGGAGCGGTAGGACAGCAGGCGCCGCACGCGGTTGACGCGGCGGATGGTGTCGATGAAGAACACGTTGCCCGAGGCCTCGACCAGGGACTCGTGGAAGTTCACCCCCCGGTCGTGGATGCGGTCGGCCGGGTCGGTGGCGATGCCGCCTTCGAGCAAGTGGATTTCGGCCGCGCGGCAGCGTTGCAGCACGGCGCGGTCCAGCCGGTAGCCGGGCTCCAGCAGCGCGGCCGGCTCTAGCGCCATACGCAGGCGGTAGGACTGCAGCAGGCTGTCGGGCGTGGTCAGCATGGCCGCAAAGGTCCAGCCGTAGCCGGGCTTGCGCTCGATCCAGCCCTCCTGCGAGATGCGGTTGAGCACGGCCGCCAGTTGGGCCTTGCTCAGGCCGTAGCGCGTGCGCAGCGCGGCCTCGGTGACGGATTCGGGCAGGCTGGCGCGCAGCCGGTCCTCGGCGATGCGAAAGTAGATGGCTTCGGTCAGGTCCTGGTCGCCGGCCGCCGCCTCGGCCAGCAGTTCGGCCGGAATCCGGTCATGCGGCAGGGCCAGGAAAAACCCCCGGTTGCGCTCGCGCCGCACCACACCCTGCTCTTCCAGCTGCTGCAAGGCCTCGTTGACGGGCTGGCGGGAGACGCGCAGCCGGTCGGCCAGACCCTGGGCGGCCAGGTGGGTTCCGCTGTCCCATTGCTCGGAACGGGCCAGTGCCAGGATTTGCGAGCACAGCTGGGTGGAGGTCTTCATGCCCCCATTGTCATGCCATGCCACATCAGCGCCCGGCCGCCTGCCGCAGGATGGAAGGAATCACGCCGCCGCTGCGCAGCAGCCCGGCCTCCAGCTGCGTCTCCACGGCGGCCGTGGCCTGCAGCGCCTGCACGCTGCCATCGCCGCGCAGTATGCGCACGGGCACGGCGCAGCGCGGCGCCAGGGCGTCGGACGGTGCATCGATCTCGATACGGTCGCCCGGCTGCAGCGCCAGTTCCTGCGGGCCCATGCCCGCAGGCAAGCGCAGCGGCACGATGCCCATGCCGATGAGGTTGGAGCGGTGGATGCGCTCGAAGCTCAGGGCCAGCACGGCACGTATGCCCAGCAGGCGCTGGCCCTTGGCGGCCCAGTCGCGCGAGGAGCCCGTGCCGTAGCGCTCGCCGGCCACCAGCACCACGGACTGGCCCGCCTTGCGGTAGCGCTGCGCGATGTCCCACAGCGGCGCGATCTCGCCCGACGGCGCATGCAGGCCATGGGCCACGGGGGCACCGGGCGCCAGCAGGTTCTTCAGCGTCTTGCTGTGAAAGGCCGCCCGCACCATCACCTCCCAGTTGCCGCGCCGCGACGCGAAGACGTTGAGATCACCCCGGTCGTCGCCGCGCTCCACCAGGAAATCGGCCACCAGGCTGTCGGGCGGGATGGCGCTGGCCGGCGAGATATGGTCCGTGGTGATGTCGTCGCCCACCACCAGCAGCGGGTGGGCCTGGTAGCGGCCCAGCTGGCTGCCCTCGGACATCGCCGCAAAGGGCGGGCGGCGCAGCGCGGTGGACCGCGCGTCCCAGGGAAACAACGGCCCCTCGGGCGCCTTCAGCGCATGCCAGGCCGGGTTGAGCGTGGCCCGCGCGAAGTCGCGGCCGAAGTCCTGCGGGTGCAGGCCCAGCGCCAGCGCCGCCTGGACTTCCTCGCGGGTGGGCATGAGGTCGACCAGGAACACGGGCCGACCATCGGCCAGGTGCTGCACGGGCTCGAGGCGCAGGTTGCGGGCCGCGTCGCCGGCCAGGCCGAAGGCGATGACCAGGGACGGCGACATGATGAAGCTCAGCTCGATGTCCGGATGCACGCGGCCCGGGAAATTCCGGTTGCCCGACAAAATGGCCACGGCCTTGGCCTGGCCGGCGCGCTGGGCCTGGCGCACCGGCTCCGTCAGCGGGCCAGGGTTGCCGATGCAGGTGGTGCAGCCGTAGCCCACGATGCCGAAGCCCACGGCCTCCAGGTCCTGCAGCAGCCCGGCGCGCGCCAGATAGGAGGCAGCCGCCGGCGAGCCCGGTGCCAGCGATGTCTTGACCCATGCGGGGACCTTCAGCCCCAGCGCCCGCGCCTTGCGCGCCACCAGCCCGGCGGCGACCAGCAGCGCGGGGTCCGAGGTATTGGTGCAGCTGGTGATGGCGGCCAGCGCCACGGCATGGCGCGGCAGCCCGGCCTGCGCGCCGGACGCAACAAAGCCCACGGCCTGCAGCGCGCGGGCGCTGTCGCCATAGTCGAGCAGGTCCTGCGGGCGGCGCGGACCGGCAATGTGCCAGCCCACGGCGTCCAGGTCGATCTCGATCTGGCGTGTGTAGCGCGGCTGGGCCTGCGGATCGAACCACAGGCCCTGGGCACGCATATAGGCCTCGACCAGGGCGACGCGCTGCGGGCTGCGGCCCGTGGCGCGCAGGTAGTCAAGCGTCTGGCCATCGACCGCGAAGTAGCCCGTGGTGGCGCCGTACTCGGGCGCCATGTTGGCCACCACGCTGCGCTGGCCCGCCGTCAGCGTGGACACGCCGGGGCCGAAGTACTCGACGAACTCGCCGGCCACGCCCAGGGCGCGCAGCCGCTGGGTGGCGACCAGGGCCAGGTCGCTGGCCTGCACGCCGGGGTGCAGCGCGCCGGTCAGCCGCACGCCGATGACATCGGGGATGCGCAGCATGGTGGGCATGCCGAACATCACGGTCTGCGCCTCCAGCCCGCCAACGCCCCAGCCCAGCACGCCGATGCCGTTGACCATGGGTGTGTGGCTGTCCGTGCCCAGCATCATGTCGGGCACGGCCCAGAGCCTGCCGCCGCGCTCCTCGGTGGTCACCACGGTGGCCAACTGCTCCAGGTTGATGGTGTGCATGATCCCCGTGCCCGGCGGGTGGATGGTCACATGGGCCAGGGCCCTGGAGGCCCAGCGCAGGAAGCGGTAGCGCTCGGCATTGCGCCGTATCTCGTGCTCCAGGTTGGCCTGGGCGGCGCCCGGCGCTGCATAGGCCTCCACGGCCAGCGAGTGGTCCACCGACACGTCGACGGGCAGCACCGGATTGAGCACGGCCGGATCCACGCCCTCTTCGTGCAGGGCATCACGCATGGCTGCGATGTCGACCAGCGCCGGCGTGCTGGTGGTGTCGTGCATGAGCACGCGGCCCGGCTGGAAGGCGATCTCGGCCTCGCTGCTGCCGTGATCCAGCCAGGCCCGCAGGGCAGCCACGGCAGCGTCCCTTTCCTGCCCCTCCATGTGGCGCAGCACGTTCTCCAGCAACAACCTGAGCACCACGGGCAGGCGCGGCAGGCACTCGCCCAGCACGCCCGGCACATCGGCAGCGTGGTAGCGGACTCCGTCCAGTTCAAGGATGCGGGAAAAGGGGTTCTCGGTGTTTTCCATAGCTGATATTTTGCATTTTGAATTTCTAAAATGCAATCAAACGCCTCATCTCGCTTTCCCTGAAACCCCGGCTAAAAGGCCGCCAAGGAGTTTTGACATGTCCGCTCCCTCCCGCCGCAGCTTGCTGCGCAACCTGGGCAACGCGCTGCTCGCCGGCCTCATTGGCCTCATCAGCCTCATCGGCAACCTGCCCGCTGCGGCCCAGGACGCGCCGCAGCGCAGCATCACTCTCGTGGTTCCCTTCACGGCAGGCGGCGGCGTCGACGCCATGGCCCGGCTGCTGGCCGAGCGGCTGCGCGTGACGCTCAAGCAGCCGGTGGTGGTGGACAACAGGCCCGGCGCCAGCGGCATGCTGGGCGCAGGCGCCGTGGCACGCGCGGCGGGCGACGGCCACACGCTGCTGCTGGGCTCGGCCGGCGAAACCGCCATCGCCCCGCTGGTGCACCAGGGCCGCATGCCCTACCAGCCGTCCCGCGACCTGGCCCCCCTGACCCTGGTCACGCGCGTGCCCAACGTGCTGGTGGCCTCGCCCGGCCTGCCGGCCAGCAACATCGATGAACTGGTGCGCCTGGCCAAGGCCAGCCCCGGCAAGCTCGGCTACGCCACCAGCGGCGTGGGCAATCCCCAGCACCTCAATGGCGAGCTGCTGCAGTCGCTGGCCGGCATCCGGCTGAACCACGTGCCCTACCGGGGCGCGGCCAACCAGCTAGTGGACGTGTCCTCGGGCGTGGTCGAACTGGCCTTCGTCAGCTACGCGGGGGCCGCGCCCTTCATCAAGAGCGGCCGTGTCAAGGCGCTGGCGGTGACTTCAGCGCAGCGCGCCAGCTTCGCCCCCGGCATTGCCGCCATTGCCGAGTCCACGGGCCTGGCCTCCTACGACCTGGACAACTGGTTCGGCCTCTTCGCGCCCGCCTCCACGCCGCCGGCCGTCCAGGCGCGGCTGCATGCGGCGGTGGTCAATGCGCTCAAGGATCCCGCGCTGGCGCAGCGCCTGCGCGAACTGGGCGGCGAGCCCGCCCCCATGTCCCAGCAGGAGTTCAAGGATTTCATCGCCGCCGAGACCGCCAGGTACGCCGCCATCGTGACTTCGGCCCGCATCGTGGCCGAGTGAGGGCGCGCCCTTTCCCGGCATTTGCCTTTCCCTTCAGAAAACCACAGGAGACGACATGCAGCTTCATCCCGCGCTGGCCGCCACGGCCGCCGCCATCCTGGTCCTGGCTTCGGCCACGGCCCGGTCCCAGACCGCCCCCGACGGCTACCCCGTCCGCGCCGTCACCATCGTCGTGCCCTTCGCGGCCGGCGGAAACACCGACGTCAAGACCCGGCTCGTGGCCAGGCAGCTGGCGCAGATACTGGGCCAGCCCGTGATCGTGGACAACAAGCCCGGCGCCAGCGGCAACATCGGAATGGAGTTCGTGAGCCGCGCCGCAGCCGACGGCTACACCATCGCCATGGGCAGCTTCGGGCCGCTGGCCGTCAATCCCTGGATCTATCCCAAGCTCAACTTCGATCCCAAGACCTTTGTCCCCATCATCCTGCTGGAGAAAAGCCCGCTGGTGCTGGTCACGCCCGCCGACAAGCCCTATCGCAGCGTGGCCGATGTGGTGACGGCCGCCAAGGACAGGCCGGGGCAGCTGAACATCGCCAATGCAGGGCCGGGCGGCGCGCACCATCTCTCGGCCGAGCTTTTCGAGGCGGCGGCAGGCCTGGACATGATCGGCGTGCCCTTCAAGGGCGGTGGTCCAGCCGCCACCGCCCTGCTGTCGGGACAGGTGGACCTGATGTTCGAGCAGACCGGTGCGGCCGCGCCCTCCATACAGGCGCGCAAGATCCGCGCGCTGGGTGTGACCTCGGCACAGCGCCTGGCCATGCTGCCTGACGTGCCCACCTTCGCCGAGTCCGGCTTCCCCCAGGTCACCGTCTCCAACTGGATGGGCTATGTGGCGCCCAAAGGCACGCCGCCCGAGATCGTGACCCGGCTCAACAAGGCGTTCGCCAAGGCCATGGAGCACCCGGAAGTCCGGGAACGCATCGTCTCCCAGGGCAACGAGTTCGGCGGCGGCAGCAGCCAGGAGTTCGCCGCCTTCATCGACAGCGAAGCCGCCAAGTGGGGCCGGCTGGTGAAGGAGCGCGGAATCCGAAGGGACTGAGCGAAAGGCGGGCCTACCCCCACCCCCGACCTACCCCTCATTGACCACCAACGACAGCGCATGCGCCTCGGTAGGCAAAGGCACGTCCCAGCGCTGCAGCAAAGTGAGCAGGGCCGCGTTGGTCAGCGTGGTGTCGCGCGCGCGGTTGCGGGCCAGCAGGGTTGGGCGGCTGGCTTCGAGGTGCACGAGCTCCACGCGGGCGCCGTAGGCCAGGCACAGGTCCACGGTCTTGCCGCGCATCTGGCGCGACAGGTGGGTGGCGTTCCAAACGAAGGGCTGGCCCGCGCGCAGCAGGGCCTTGGCCTTGTCCACGGCGTGGTGGGCGGCCGCGCCCTCGTTCTGGCCGTGGCGCAGGCCCAGCTCCGTACGCGCATCGTCGAAGGAGACCACGGGCAGGTCGCCATGGTGGGCGGCCACCCAGGTGTTCTTGCCGCTGGCCGGCAGGCCGCACATGACGATGGCGCGCGAGCCGGCCTGCTCGTGCAGCGCATAGTCGGGATGCAGCTGCGCGCCCCGGAAGTAGCGCACCGCCGTCTCGGCCGAGGCAAAGCGGCGTGGCGTGCGCAGGCAGCCCTCCTCCAGCGCGAACTCGCGCACCAGTTCGATGTTGACCAGCACGGACGCAATGTCCGGGCAGATGCGCCCGCGCATGTCGGCCCGCGCCAGCAGGGTGAGCAGGTGCAGGTCCACCTGCCAGGACAGCTCGCGCACGATGAACTCGGGCGAGAGGCCGCGCCGCGAGTCGGCAAAGGCGAAGAACGGCACCTGGTGCACGGCGATCAGGCGGCAGATGGCTTCGCGCTGGTCCACGGGCGCACCGGCTTCCCAGAGCATGAGCCGCGCATCCAGCGCACCCCGGCGCGAATGGCCGGGCTGGCCGATGCGGCCGTCCTCGCCTACCACGGTGGTCGAGCACTTGGCCACGTCGTGCAGCAGCGCGGCCAGGAAGACCGTCTCGCGCTCGGTGGCGGTGAGCGCCGCATGGCCGGGATCGGCCAGCAGTTCGCGCACCACCATCTGCGTGTGCGTCCAGACATCGCCTTCGGCGTGGTAGACCGGGTCCTGCGGCGTGGTTTTGGCCTGCTCCAGCTGGGGGAAGGCGGCCAGGCAGGCCGCGAAGTCGGGGTCGGCGCCGGGCTGCGGCACCAGGGACTGGATCTGTTTCCAGTTCGTCATGGAAATCTCCTTGCGATGGGTCTGCGCTGCAGGCCTCACCAGCTTTTTGAAATATCTGCCGCAAAGATGTCTGCGCCCTCGCGCAGCCCGTTGGGGACGATGGGCCGCTCGCTGTGGTGCGAGCCCGAGTCAAGGATGACCTGCACGAAGTCCGGCCGCACGAACTTGTAGCGCGCCACGGTCTGGCCGTCCTCCTCCACCTTGAGGTACAGGCCCTCGGCCAGCTCGGAGCCGTCGGTCTGCCGCCAGCACAGAGGCAGGTCCAGCTTCTGGCGGGCCACCACCTGCTCGAAGGCCTGGCGCCAGCGCGCGCTGCGGCCCAGCGAGGGGGCCAGCAGCGCCAGCAGGTCCTGCATGCGCCGGGGCGCCGCCCCGCTGTAGAGCACAGGCACCGAGACCACGGGCACGCCGGCCAGCAGGGCATGGCGGCGCGGCGTGTCCAGGAAGCACTGCGCCGAGCGGTCCCAGATGTCGAACTCGCAGAACCAGTGCGGCAGCGCGTCGTAGAACAGCGAGTGCTTGGCATACATCCACTCGCCGAACACCTGGTAGCGGTCGTCCAGCAGGGACAGCAGCGCGCCCTCATGGGCCTGGGCCCATTGCTTGAAGAGGTTGAACTGGCGCTCGCGCCCGCCGGGCCGCTCGCTGTCCAGGTAGTGGCCGCGCGACTGCAGCAGCAACTGGCCGTCGCCGGCAAAGCTCAGCGCGGCGTTGGCGCCGTCGAGTTTTTCCTCGACGACGATGTGCCGGCCGGCCAGCCGCTCATAGGGCACGGCGTCGTCCTGGTCACCGGACTGCAGGCGCGAACCGCGCAGGTGCGGCGTGCGGGGGTATTTGAGGATCTCGACGCTCGAAAGAAAGTGAGCGCCTTGGGCAATGGATGGGGTCATGTCGTGCTTTCCGAAAACGATGCAGCACCCCACGGCGACATGCCATGGGGCGGGAAAAGCCGACGACGACGCCAGGCGCCGCAATGCAGGGGATGCAGCGACAGCGCGGCCTGGCCCGTGGTGGCCGGGCCGGCAGGCTGTCGAAGGGGAAGATGGCAGGACTGTCGGCACCGTCCGCAAACCGGACGGTCAGCCGCAAGCCCTCAAAAGGCCACGCACCGCAGCGCACACGCAAAAGACATCCGGGGCAAGGCCAGGATCAGCGTGTGACGAAGTCGTTCAGCAGGAAGCTGTGCGGCGGGGCATGGTGCACCTCGAAAGGGTGAGGGTGGATGGGAGGGGAGCGAGTCTATCGCCCGTTGGCCCGCAGGCACAAGCGGCTGCGTGCCATGCCGGGCCGATTGTTGGCTGCTAGCCACGCACGGCGGACTTGAAGGCGGCGCCCAGCGCATCCAGCGCCGCGCGCGGCCGACCTTCGCGCACGCGGGTGTGCAGCAGCACGGGCAGGCGCGGCAGCGTGGGCAGGCCCAGGCGCGGGCCCACGTCCACGGCGCCCAGGGCCAGCATGCGCGGCGCCAGCGCGGCCACGCCCAGACCCGCCATGACGGCGGCCGAGACAGCTGCCACGCCGCCGCCCACGAACACCTCGGTCCACGGCATGCGCGCCGTATCCAGCAGCTGCCCGGCCATGGCGCGCACGCCGCAGGGCTCGGCCAGCGTGGCCAGCGGCAGGGGCTCGCCCGCGCGGTGCTGCCAGCCGGGCGCGGCAAACCAGCCGAAGGGCTCCTCGGCCAGCAGCTCGCCGTCGTCACGCCCGGCATGCGTGCGCACGATCACCGTGTCGTACTCGCGCCGGTCAAACCCCTGCAGCAGCGGGCCGGACGATGCGATGCGGATGTCGATCAGCAGCTGCGGGTCCTGCGCATTCATGCGGGCGATCAGGGCCGGCAGCTCAGGCCCGGCCACGTGGTCGCTGATGCCGATGGTCAGCCGCTGGCGCGTGCTGACGGCCAGCGCCAGTGCGCGCTCATGGGCCTGCAGCAGTTCGCGCGCATGGGGCAGGAAGTCGGCGCCCAGCGCCGACAGCTGCACATGGCGCGGCGTGCGCTCGACCAGCCTGCAGCCCAGCCGCTGCTCCAGCCGCTTGAGCTTGAGGCTGACGGCGGCCTGCGTGGTCTGCATGGCTTCGGCCGCGCGCGTGAAGCTGCCCAGCTCCGCGATGTGCACGAAGCTCTGCACGGCATCCAGGTCAAGGGGTCGTTGAATCATTGCAATTCATTATTACTGATATCAGCAATCATGGCTTTTCAAAATATCTGGCACGGCCTACCTTCGAGGCTCCCACAACGCAAAGCAACGCAAAGCAACGCAACTCAACTCAACGCAAAGGAGCCACACCATGCCCATGACCCGGATCAACATGCGCGCCGGCAAGTCCCCCGCCTACCGCCAAGCCATCTGCGACAGCCTCTACCGCGCCATGCGCGAGACCTTCAACGTGCCGGAGGACGACCAGTTCATGACCATCACCGAGCATGACGGCGACAACTTCCGCTACAGCGCCTCCTACCTGGGCGTGGCGCGCAGCGACGATCTGGTGCTGGTGCAGCTCACGGTCAGCAACACCCGCAGCCTGGAGCAGAAGAAGGCGCTGTTCAGCCGCATCGCCGAGCTGCTGGTCGAAAGCCCCGGCCTGCGGCCCGAGGACGTGTTCGTCAACCTGGTCGAGGTGGACAAGGAGAACTGGTCCATGGGCCACGGGCTCGCGCAATACGCAACTTAAGACACGCGGATCAGCGCAACACCCACAGCGCCGCGCTCAGGCCGGCACACTCAGTCCGGCACAGCCAGCGCCGCCACGAATTGCTGGCCCACGGCGGTAATGATCTCGGCGCGCGCCGCCGTGCGCAGCTGCACCAGGGCGATCTGCCGGCTCTCGGCGGTCTGGGCAATGGGCAGCACGCGCAGGCGCGGGTCGCCCTCCCAGCCATGCCGCGCCAGATTGGGCAGCATGGCCACGCCCATGCCGTCGCGCACCAGCTCCACGATGGTCTCGATGGAGTTGAGCTCCAGGAACTCCTGGGGCTTGGCGCGCAGGCGGCGCAGCGTGCGCTCCACCAGCTCGCCCGTGTGCTCGGTGCGGTCGAAGCGGATGAAGGGATAGCGCTCCACCATGTCGGCGGGCGCCGCGGGCCGGGCAGCGCGCGGCGCCAGCAGCACCATGGGCTCGGCGTACAGCGGTGTCCAGACCAGCGAGGGGCGCTTGATGGCCGGGTTGTAGACCACCACGGCCGCATCCAGCTCATGGTTCTCCACCTGGGCGATCAGCCGGTTGGACTTGCCCGAGACCACATGCAGGTCCACCGCCGGATGGTGGCGCTTGAGCTCCAGCGTGGCGCGCACCAGCTGGCTCAGCGCCGAGACGATGGAGCCGAACTGCACGGTGCCGGCCAGCGGTGCGTCGGCCCGCGTGCCGTGCTTGGCCTGCTCGTACAGCGCCACCAGCTGGGTGGCAATGGGCACCAGCGCCCGGCCCTGCTCGTTGAGCGTGACCAGCTTGCCCTGGCGCGCGAACAGCTTGCGCTTGAGGTCGTTTTCCAGCGTGCGCATCTGCAGCCCCACGGCCACCTGGGTCAGCGCCACGCGCTGTCCGGCGGCGGTGAAGGAGCCCTCGGCCGCCACGGCCAGAAAAGTGCGAAGAATGCGCAGGCTTGGCATAAAAGTTTTACTTTCAAGATTCGTAAGAAATTACAGCTTTCACCAAACAGTTTCTATCATCAAAATCGCTGGCAACCGATAGCCGATCGTCCTGATCGCACCCTCCCACTTCCCGGATTTCTGGAGATCTCCATGCCTGCACCCGTGTCCCGCCGCCTGCTCGTCTGCTGCGCCGCCCTGTTGACCTGCGCCACGCCCGGCTGGGCCGCGCCCGCCGCCGATGCCTGGCCCTCGCAGCCGCTGAAGATCATGGTGGGCTTTGCCGCCGGCGGCGCCAACGACATCGTGGCCCGCATCCTGGCCAAGGAGCTGCAGCAGCGCCTGGGCCAGAGCGTGGTGGTGGAGAATCGCGGCGGCGCGGGCGGCCTGATCGCCAGCGAAGTGGTGGCCAAGGCGCCCAAGAACGGCTGCACGCTGCTGCTGGGCTCCATCGGCAGCAACACCGTGGCGCCCGTGCTGGCCAAGAAGCTGTCGTTCGACCCGCGCAAGGACCTGGAGCCCATCACCCTGGTGGCCGAGTCCGGCAACGCGCTGCTGGTGAACGCCGCCCTGCCCTACAAGACGGTGCAGGAAATGATCGAGGCCGCGCGCAAGGCGCCGGGCAGCATCAACTACGCATCGTCGGGCAACGGCTCCACGCTGCACCTGGCAGGCGCGCTGTTCGCGCAGCAGGCCGGCGTGAACCTCGTGCACGTGCCCTACCGCGGCAACGGCCCGGCCATCACCGATGTGTCGGGCGGCCAGGTGCAGGCCATCTTCTCGGGCATTCCGCCCGCCATCACCTCGGCCAAGACCGGCCAGACCCGCATCCTGGCCGTGACCACGAAGCAGCGCGTCAAGAACCTGCCCAACGTGCCCACCGTCGCCGAGGCCGGTCTGCCCGGCTATGCCTTCACGTCCTGGTACGGCCTGTTCACCACGGGCGGCACGGACCCGGCCATCGTCGAGCGGCTGGCCCAGGAAGTGCGCAAGATCATGGAGCGCCCCGAAGTGCAGGCCCAGTTCGAGGCCCAGGGCCTGGACCCCGAGACCAGCGACCCCAAGTCCTTCAAGCAGCAGATCGACCGCGAGCTGACGCGCTGGAGCCGCGACGTGAAGACCATGGGCATCACCGCCGACTGAGGCAGGTTCTTTCATGCACGCATCTTCCTCTCCCTTCACTCCCGGCAACCCCTACGACTCCAGGCGGGTGCCCGTGTTCGCGCGCAATGCCGTGTCCACTTCCCACCCGCTGGCGGCGCAGGCCGGCCTGCGCATGCTGTGGGCAGGCGGCAACGCGGTGGACGCGGCCATTGCGGCGGCGGCGGCCATGACCATCGTCGAGCCGGTGAGCAACGGCCTGGGCTCGGACGCCTTCTGCATCCTCTGGGATGGCAAGGAGCTGCACGGGCTCAACGCCAGCGGCCGCGCACCGCAGGGCTGGGCGCCCGAGTACTTCCACCAGCGCTACGGCCGCCAGGACAAGCCGCCGCGCCGGGGCGTGGACTCCATCACGGTGCCGGGCGCCGTCAGCGCCTGGGTGGCCCTGAACGAGCGCTTCGGCAAGCTGCCCTTTGACGCGCTGATGGAGCCGGCCGCCGAGATCGCCGAGCGCGGCTACCTGGTTCCGCCCGTGGTCCAGCAGAAATGGGCCGCAGGCGCGCCCGAGCTGCAATCGCAGCCGGGGTTCAGGGAAAGCTTCCTGCCCCGGGGCCGCGCGCCGGAAGTGGGCGAGCTGTTTTGCTTTCCCGCTGCAGCGCGCGCCCTGCGCGCCATTGGTGCCACGCGCGGCAAGGCCTTTTATGAAGGCGAGATTGCACGGGCCGTGACCTCATTCGTGCAGCAGCACGGCGGCTGCCTGGGCATGGCCGACATGGCCGCGCACGAGGTGCAATGGGTGCAGCCGCTGGCCAAGGACTACCGCGGCCACACGCTGCACGAGATCCCGCCGGGCGGGCAAGGCATTGCCGCGCAGATTGCGCTGGGCATTCTGTCCAATTTCGACCTGGCCAGCCTGCCGGTGGATGGCGTGGCCTCCCAGCATCTGCAGATCGAGGCCATGAAGCTGGCCTTTGCCGACATCTACCGCTACGTGGCCGACGCGGACATGGAGGTGACGCCCGCGCAGATGCTCGACGACGCCTACCTGGCCTCGCGCGCCAGGCTGATCGATCCGCGCCGTGCGCAGGACTTCAAGGCCGGCAACCCCGTGCGCGGCGGCACCATCTACCTGACGGCAGCCGACGAGAACGGCATGATGGTCAGCTTCATCCAGAGCAACTTCTCGGGCTTTGGCTCGGGCGTGGTGGAGCCGACCTTCGGCATCAGCCTGCAAAACCGCGGCCACGGCTTCGGCACGGACCCCCAGCATCCCAACCGCGCCAACCTGGTGGGCCCGGGCAAGCGCCCCTTCCACACCATCATTCCGGCCTTCCTGACCCGCGACGGCCAGCCCGTGATGAGCTTCGGCGTCATGGGCGGCAACATGCAGCCCCAGGGCCACATGCAGACTGTGGTGCGCATGCTGGACTACCGCCAGTCGCCCCAGGCGGCCTGCGATGCGCCGCGCTGGCGCGTCAACGAAGGCTTGGCCATCAACGTGGAAGGCGGCATGGACCCGACCACCATCGCCGGCCTGCAGGCGCTGGGCCACCAGGTGGAGGTCATCCACGACCCCTACCAGGACTTCGGCGCCGGCCAGTTCATCTGGCGCATGGGCGATCCCGCCGTGGAGGGCTACCAGATCGCCAGCGACCCGCGCCGCGACGGGCTGGCGGCCGGGTACTAGAAGTGCGCGCGGCGGCTACTCCGCGCGCAGACGCCCCTGCCGGGTCAGCCGCGCCGCCAGCGCGGCCTCTTCGCTGACCAGGCGCTGCAGCACGGCCGCGCTGGCCGGGAAGGGCTCGCTGCCCAGTTCGCGGATCAGGCGGCTGAACTCCGGGTCGGCCACAGACTGGGAGATCCAGCCATACAGGCTGTCCACGCTGGCCGTGGGCGCACCCTTGGGCGCGAACACGCCCACGAAGGTGGTGGCATCGAACACCGGCAGGCCCATCTGGGCCAGGTCGGGCACATCGGCCAGCCCGCCCCCGGCGCGCGGCCCCAGCACGAACAGCGCGCGCAGGGCGCCGCTCTTGATATGCGGCGTGGAGCTGGTGATCTGGTCCACCACGGCATCGATCTGCCCGCCGATCAGATCGACCAGGGCCGGCCCCGATCCCTTGTAGGGCACGGGATTGACGCGCACCTTCACCGCATCTTCCAGCTGCAGCACGGCCAGGTGATTGGGCGAGCCCGGGCCGGCATGGCCCACGGTCACGCTGCCATCCTTGGCCTTCATCGCCTTGATGAAATCGGCAGCGGTCTTGAAGCGCGCGTCGTTGGCGCGCACCACCACGACCACGGGCGTGCGGCTGACCACGGCAATGGGCGCAAAGCTGTCGGCGCGGTAGGGCAGTTTGATCATCTCGGGCAAGGTGCCCAACTGGCCCGGCGTGGCCACCAGCAGCGTATGCCCGTCCGGCTCGGCACGCGCCACCCAGCCCGAGCCCACGGCACCACCGCCGCCCGCACGGTTGTCCACGATCACGGACTGGCCCGCATGCCGGGACAGCGGTATGCCCAGCGTGCGGGCCACGATGTCCACGTTGCCGCCCGGAGCAAAGGGCACGACCAGCGTGAGCGGCTTGGCGGGAAATGCGCGCGCCTGCACTGCCGATGCAGCCGATGCCGCAGCCAGCGCCGCGAAAGATACCGCCGTGCGGATAAAGCCTCTGCGGCCCGATGTGATTCGATTCATTTTCTATGTCTCCTGCTATTTGAAAATCAATGACTCCAATACAGGCGCGCGGGGTTATCGACCAATACCGTGTGCCTGTATTCCTCCGGAACCCAATCCACCAATGCCTGTGCCAATTCGCCAGCGGAATTCGAACGGGCCTTTATTCCGGGATGCGGCCAGTCCGACCCCCATACGATCCGGTGCGGATTGGCCTGCACCAGGGCATGTGCAATGGGAACCACGGCCGGGTCCACGGCCGATGCCGTTGCCGATATCCGGTAGGCGCCCGAGAACTTCACCCAGGCCCGCCCTTCCTTCATCAGCGCCTGCAGGTTGCGGCTGCCCGGCCCGCCGGCGCCCAGCTGGCGCGACGGGTGGCCGAAGTGATCCACCACCACGGCCACGCCCATGTCGGCCACGCGCTGCGCCAGGCCAGGGTCTTCATCCACGTTCACCAGCAATTGCACATGCCAGCCCAGGCCCCGGATGCGGTCGGCCACGGCCCGCAGGCTGGAGACGGAGACTCCGCCCGAAAACAGCGCATTGCACCGCGCGCCGCGCACGCCCAGGGCGTGCAGCGCTTCGATCTCTGTATCCGGCGTGTCCTCGTAGATCACGGCCACGCCCCGCATGCGGCCTGCTTCGGCATGGCGCAGCGTCTGCTTGAGCAGGCCGTGATCGCGGCCATACACGCTGGGCTGGACCAGAACGCAACGGTCCACACCCAATGGGCGAAAGGCTTTCCAATAATCGTCCATGGACGCGACGGCCGGTGTATAGGCGCGTTCCGCAATCAACGGAAAATCATCGGAACGACCAAATACATGGAAATGGGTATCGCAGGAATTTTCTGGAAACAGATATTGTTCCGCTGGATTTTCTACTGCGTCGCAATTACCGGCACAGCGGTTGAAACTGGGTGAATTCATGGGCATTCATTTCAAAGCTGGTGCATTGTCGTGACGCACGTAAAATTCAGTCAAGCTCATCTTTGTCATCATCAAAATGAACAGCATTCAACATGCAGACGGCGCGCCCCGGGCTCCGGTCAACCTGCGCAGCATCGACCTCAACCTGCTGGTGATCTTCGAGGCCCTGGTGGAAGAACGCAGCGTGGGCAAGGCCGCAGCGCGGCTGGGCATCACCTCCTCGGCCGTCAGCCATGCGCTGCGCCGGCTGCGCACCCAGTTCAACGACCCGCTGCTGCTGCGCACGGCCGAAGGCATGTCGCCCACGCCCGAGGCCGTGCGCCTGGCGCGCAGCTTCCGCAAGGCCTTCAGCGAGATCGAAAGCGCCATCGAGGTCAGCAAGGGCTTCGATCCGGCCACGGCGCGGCGCAATTTCCACCTGCGCCTGTCCGACTACGTGGGCGTACTGCTGCTCCCGCAGCTGTGCATCCATCTGCGTGCGGTGGCGCCGGGCATCAGCCTGTCGGTGCAGTCCTTCGACGGCCGCCAGCCCTCGGACCGGGTCGAGTACGAAGGCGTGGAAATCCGCCTTTCCGTCTCGCGCGGTCGCTCGGTGCTGTCGGCGTCACGCCGCCTGCTGGACGACCAGTGGATGGTGCTGATGCGCAAGGACCATCCGGCCGCTGCCTCCCCGCTCACGCTGGAGAAATACCTGGAGCAGGGCCACCTGAAGGTCACGGGCGTGGGCAGCAGCATCGTGGATGAACTCCTGGCCGAGCGCGGGCTGGCGCGGCGCGTGATGTTCCAGGTGCCCACCTGGCTGGGCATGGTGCCCGTCATCGAATCCACCGACCTGGTGGCCGCCATGCCCGCGCACTGGATGCACAGCGTGCTGTCCGGCTCCAACTGCGTGGCGCGCCCCATGCCCCTGCCCGAGCTTGCCCTGTCCATCGACGCCGTCTGGCATCCGCGCAACGACCATGACGCGGGGCACAAATGGTTCAGGGAGCTGATCCACCAGATCTTCCAGGAGGCGTACAGCAAATCCCTGCTCCAGCAGCGCCTGGACAGGGCAGGCACACGGAACAACGCTTAACCCAGCCCTCATGCTTTTCGGTGAAGATGCGGTCTTTCCGCCGCACAAGCCATGACACCAGAACAACACACTCCAGCGCTGCAGCGCCGCAACCTCGGCCTGCTCGTGGCCGCGCAATCGCTGGGGGGCGCGTCGCCGCCCATCATCATTTCGCTGGGCGGCCTGGTCGGCCAGCAGCTGTCCACCAATCCCACGGCCACCACGCTGCCGGTCAGCATCTACCAGCTGGGCCTGGCGCTGTCCACGCTGCCCGCGGCCTGGCTGATGCAGCGCATGGGGCGGCGCACGGCCTATGTGCTGGGAGCCATCCTGGGCGTGGTCTCGGGCGTGATCGCGGCCCAGGGCATTGCGCAATCGGACTTCGTGACCTTCTGCATCGGCACGGCGCTGGCGGGCTTTTACGCGGCCTGCGTGCAGAGCTACCGCTTTGCGGCCACCGACGCCATGACCGACCCCGCCGAGCAGGCGCGCGCCATCTCGCGCGTGATGATCGGCGGGCTGATCGCGGCCATCATCGGCCCGCAGGTGGTGATCTGGACGCGCGACGCCCTGCCCATGACGCCGTTCGCCGGCAGCTTCTACAGCCAGGCCGTGCTCGCCCTGCTGGCCCTGCCGTTGCTGCTGGGCCTGAAGCTGCCGCCGCCCCAGGCCCGCGCCGTGGCGGGCGAGGCCCGGCCGCTGGCCGAGATTGCGCGCACGCCGCAGTTCATCGTGGCGGCTTCGGCCGGCGTGGTCAGCTACGGTCTCATGGCCTTTCTGATGACGGCCGCGCCCATGGCCATGGTGGGCTGCGGCCACACGGTGGGCGAGGCGGCGCTGGGCATCCAGTGGCATGTGCTGGCCATGTTCGCGCCCAGCTTCTTCACGGGCCGGCTGATCGCGCGCTTTGGCAAGCGCCGCATCACGGCGCTGGGGCTGGTGATGATCGCGGCCTCGGCCCTGATGGCGCTGATGGGGCTGGAGCTGCTGCACTTCTGGGGCTCCCTGGTGCTGCTGGGCGTGGGCTGGAACTTCGGCTTCATCGGCGCCACGGCCATGGTGACCGAGTGCTACCGCCCTGCCGAGCGCGCCAAGGTGCAGGCCCTCAATGACTTCCTGGTCTTCGGCACCGTGGCCGTGGCCTCGTTCGGCTCGGGCCAGCTGCTGCACACGGCCGGCTGGGACGGCATCAACACCTGGCTGCTGCCCATCGTGGGCGTGGTGCTGCTGATGCTGGCCGTGCAGGGACGGGGTCGCGGCGCGGGCGCGCCGGCCTGAAGCCCCGACCGGTCAATCGCCAGGGTCCACGCGGCGGCTTCCCAGCCAGAGCACGGCCACCCAGCCCAGCAGCGCCAGGGCCAGCAGCACGGACAGATGCCATAGCGCCGCCTCCAGCGGGGCGCCGGCCTGGTTCAGGCGCAGCGAGGCCTGGATGGCCGCCGTGCTGGGCGACAGCCAGCGCAGCGCCTGCAGCAGTTGCGGCAGGGCCTCGGCCGGCCAGCTGAAGCCGCCGACGAAGGCCAGCGGGATGGAGGTGAACAGCACCACCTGCATGGCGCGCTCGCGGTTGGCCAGCCACCAGCCCAGCAGCGCCGCCGCTCCCGCCACGGCCGGGACGAAGACGGCCAGCAGCGCCAGCGCACCCCAGGGATTGCCGCCGCGCGGATAGTCGTGCCAGACGAAGATCCAGCCGAAGTAGTACAGGCCCGAGAGCCAGCCCAGCGTGCACAGCGCCAGCAGCCGCGCCAGCCAGGTGCGTGCCGGCGCCCTGTCCAATCCCTGCTCGCGCCAGGTTCCCACCAGCAGCGCGCCGCCCATGAGCAGTGTCTGCTGCAGGATGATGATGGCCACGGCGGCGACGACGAAGCTGCCGTAGCCTTCCGTCGGATTGAACAAAGCCTGCATCTGCAGGTTGACGGGCGAGCGGCTGGCCTGGGCCTGCAGTGCGCTCTGTCCGCCGGCCGTCAGCCGCCGCAGCTCCACGCCTGCCGAGACCGTGCCGAAGGCCTCGGCAAAGCCGTACTGCACCTGCTTGGCGGCCAGCGGGTAGGCACCGTTGGCATAGACGGGGACCACGGCCTCTTCGCTGCGCACCACGCGGCGCTTGAGGTCGCGCGGCAGCAGCGCGTAGCCCATGACGCGGCCATCCAGCAGGGCCTGCTGCGCCTGGGCCTCGTCGCCCGTGACCAGGGCCACCTCGATGCGCGGGCTGGCCTGGGCAAAGCGCAGCATCTGGCGTGCCAGGCCGCTGCCGTCGTGCTGCACCACGGCCACGGGCACGCGCTGCACGACCTCCTGCCCATAGAACCAGGGATAGAAGAAGCCGTAGAGCACGGGCGCGCCCACCAGCAGCATGAGCACGCCCACGTCGCCGAACACGGCACGCAGGGCGCTGATGAAGTCATGCGCAAAGCCCCTGGCCATCTCAACGCCCTCCCCATTTGTCGGGGCGGGAAAGGCCGCGCGCCAGGCCTGCCGTGGCCAGCAGCAGCAACACCAGCGCGGCCAGCAATAGCCCGGCCACCACGGGCAGGCTCTGCACGATGGGCGCGCCCATCTGCAACTGCTCTATCTGCAGCCGCGCATAGTGGGTATAGGGCATGGACAGGGCCCAGGCACGCGCCGAATCCGGCATGGCCAGCAGCGGAAAGCCCACGCCGCTGAACGCAAAGGCCGGCGCCGACAGCAGGCCCGCGCCCGACAGCGCCGTGCGCAGTGACAGCGTGAGCGCCGCCAGCAGCGCCCCGGCCGCCAGGCTCACGGCGATCAGCAGCAGCAGGGCCAGCGCCACCCAGGCCAGGCTGGCAGCGCCCTGCCCCGGATGCCAGCCCCGTCCGGCCGTGAGCCACAGCATGGCCAGCGTACCGCCCAGGCCCAGGCTGGCCCAGGACAGCGCCAGCTTGCCCGCCAAGGCGCCCGCGATGGCGCTCCAGCCGGGCTTTCCCGGGCCCGCAGCCTCGGCCATCCACTGGCCCAGCGTGCGGTCGCGCAGCTCGCGCCCCACGGACCAGGCGCCGGCCGTCATGCCCAGGATGTGCAGCAGCGCGGGAATCAGCGCCGCCGCCAGGAACTGCTCGTAATTGGTGGAGATGTTGAACAGCGACACCAGGTTGGTGCGTATGGGCTCCATGCGCACGCGCAGCGCCTGGGCCGGGTCGCCGCGCTTGGCACGGGCCTGCATTTCCACGCCGGCCGACAGCGTTCCCACCACCTGGCGCAGGTCGCGCTGGATCAGGCTGGAATGCGTGGCCAGCTGGGCGTTGTGCATGAGCACCACGTCGGCCCCCTGGCCCCGCTTGATGTCGCGCGCAAAGTCTGGCGGGATCTGCACCACGGCGTAGGCATTCATGGACTGCAGCGCCCATTGCGCCTCCGAGGCATTGAGCACCTGCGACTGCACGGCCAGGCCCGGCGTGGCATCCAGCATGCGCACCAGCTGGCGCGACAGGGCGCTGTGGTCCTGGTCCCAGACGGCGACGGGCAGGCGCTGGACCAGGCCTGCCGAGAAGATCCAGACCATGAGCAGCAGCGCCAGCAGCGGCACCCAGCTGACCATGGCCAGGTCCCAGGGCCGCCCGCGCAGCAGACGCCATTCGCGCCGCAGGCTGGCGGCAAAGGCCGTGGGCGGGTTCGCGCTCACTGCCGCCGGCCGCTCAACGGCCGCCTTCCACGACCACACTCATGCCGGGCCGCGCGCCCGCAATGGGCTGCTGTGGCCGCGCGCGGACCTCGAAGGTGCGCGCATCGAAGCCCTGGCCCGCGCGCGTGGCGCGCCAGGTGGCGAAGTCGGGCAGCACACCCAGGTAGTAGACCTCGAAGCCGGCCTCGCGGTTGTCAAGGCCCGGCAGACGGCCGGTGAAGCGGCTGCCCTGGGCAAAGCGTGCAAGCTGGTCCTCGCGCACATTGAGCACCACCCACTGGTCGGCCAGATCCACCACGGTGACCACGGCCACGCCCTGCGGGGACAGCTCGCCCTGGCGGGCCAGCACCTGGACCACCTCGCCGCCCACGGGGCTGCGCAGCTCGGTCTCGGCACGCGCGGCCTCCACCTCGGCGACCACGCCCTGCACCTGGCGTGCCTGGGCCTGGGCAGCGCTGCGATCCTCCTGGCGCGCGCCCGAAGCCGCCATTTCATACTGCGCACGCGCAGCCAGCGCCTGGTCGCGCGAGGCGCGCCAGTTGGCATCGGCTTCATCACGTTTCTGGGCCGCAACCAGTCCCTGGTCGAACAGGCTTTGCACACGGCGCAGCGAGGTCTGGGCCAGGTCGGCGGCCGTCTGGGCGCGCTGCCAGTTCAGGCGCGCCATCTGCACTTCCTGCGGGCGGGCGCCGGCCTGCGCCTTGTCGGCCTGGGCCTGGGCGGCATCGCGCGCGGCCTCGGCCTGGGCCAGCTTGGCGCGCACCTCGGGGCTGTCCATCTCCACCAGCAGATCGCCGGGCTGGATCTTCTGGCCTTCGGTGACCCGCACCTTGGCGATGCGCGCCGTGACCTTGGGCGCGATGTCGGTCTCGCGCGCTTCCATCTGGCCCTGGAAATACAGGGGGGCGGGCTGCGCCGCACGCCAAAAGCCCCAGGCCACGAGCAGCAGCACGGCCAGCACGATGGCCAGGGCCAGCCAGGGGCGCCTGTGCCCCGGCGGCACGGGCGCGGGGCCGGGTGCTTCGGTGGCGCTGCGGGGATGGTCGGGCGTGGCTGTGCTCATGGTGCGTCGGGTGGGATCTGTATGTCGGCCTGGGCCATGAATCGGTCGAATTCCTCGCTCTGGCCCGTGCTCTCCAGCAGTGCGGCCAGGGCCTGCACATACTGGTTGGCCAGTTCGGCACGCTGGGTCTGGACCTTGGCGAGATTGAGGCTGGCATCGATCAGGTCCAGCGTGGTGCTGGTGCCTTCCCGCAGGCCGGCCTCGCGCAGCCGCAGCAGCTCGCGCGCAAGATCCTCCTGGGCCTGCTGGGCCTGGTACTGGCGGCGTGCCTGCTCCACGCCCAGCCAGTTCTTTTCGACCAGCAGCGCGATGTCGCTGAGCGCCTGGGCTTGGGTCAGCTCGGCCTGCTCGATCTTGCGCTGCGAGGAGGCGGCCAGCGCATCGCGGTCGATGCTGTCCCACAGCGTCCAGCGCACGGCCACGCCAGCCACCCAGTTGGGCTTGCCGCTGGTGTTGACCTCGCGCGAACCGAAGGCCAGCAGCTGCGGCCGGCGCAGCGCCTCCTGGGCATCGTGCAGCGACTCGGCTTGGCGCTTCTTGGCCTGCACCTTGTCCAGACCCGGATGGTGCGACTGGGCCGCGGCGACGAAGCCGTCCAGCGGCGGCAAGGGCCGGCTGCTGACGAACAGCGGCGTGCTGGGCAGCACCTGCCGCTGCGCCTTGACCGTGCGCGCCAGCGCCGCTGCGGCCAGGTCTGCGTCGTCGCGCGATTTGCGCGCCTGCTGCTCGGCGTCGGCCAGCGCGGCACGGGCCTGCAGGCGCTCCAGCCGGGAGATCACGCCCGCCTTGAGCATGCTTTGCGCCGCCGCGTCATGCATGCGCACGCCTTCAAGCGCACGCTCGCGCAGCCGTGCGGCCCGCTCGGCCAGCTGGGCACCGAAGTACCGCTGCACCAGCAGCGAATGCAGGGCGTGGCTGCTGCTGGCGGCATCGGCCAGGGCTTCGTCGGTGGCAGCGTCCAGGCCACTGCGCACCGCATCGGACAGGCCGCCCAGGTACAGCGGCCAGACCAGGGACAGGCTGGCCGAGGCATTCGTGCTCTTGCGCTGCAAGGCATAGGAGGTGGGCAGTTGCGGCAGCGAGGGAATGGCCGGCCCCACCGAGGGCGGCAGCTGGCCGAGGACGCCGTCCAGGGTGCGCCGCGCAGGATCGAGATCGATGTCGGCATTGGCCGAGTAGCGGTAGCCCAGGCCCGTGATGGCCACGGAAGGCCCGCCCAGCCCCTGCGTACCCTGGCGTCTGAGGCGCGCGCTTTCAACGGCCTTGGCCGAGGCGGCCAGTTGGTCGGAGCCCTGCAGCAGCGCCTGGCGGGCCTGCACGAAGCTCATCGCGGCGGCAGCCTGGGAGGCCGGAGCCTCCCCTGCAGCCTGGGCTGCCCCTGCGACCATGCCCAGCGCCGCCAGCCACGGCACAAGGCGCGCGGGCCGCGCAAGCAACGGAAAAAACATGGAAGCGCTCAATGGCATGAATGGGGGCGCCTTGCGTGGTTCACCGATGGTGGCGAAGCTTACACGGGCTTGCAGGCGGGCCCCCGTCGGACAAGGTCCTGTGCCTTGTGCCCCCGGCACTGTGCAGCAGGGCCGATTTGCGTGGCGTTCCATCCCATTTCTGTGCGCAGGTGCCGCGCCATGCCGCTACACTGGCGCCTGCCTGCGCGAGCATGTCCTGGCGGACCTGTCCGCAGGCCTTTTTTTTCTGCCCGGCATCGGCCCGATGCCCCGACTGACCACCATGTCCACCGTCTTCAACTTCACCTTCGTCCCCTGGTTCCGGTCCGTGGCTCCCTATATCCACAAGTTCCGACACCAGACCTTTGTGGTGGGACTGACGGGCGAGGCCATCGCATCGGGCAAGCTCAGCTCCATCGTCCAGGACCTGGCCATGATCCAGGCCATGGGCGTGAAGATCGTGCTGGTCCATGGCTTCCGTCCCCAGGTCAACGAACAGCTTGCCGCCAAGGGCCACGAGGCCCAGTACTCGCGCGGCGTGCGCATCACCGACTCCGTGGCGCTGGACTGCGCCCAGGAAGCCGCTGGCCAGCTGCGCTACGAGATCGAGGCCGCCTTCAGCCAGGGCCTGCCCAACACGCCCATGGCCGGCGCGCGGGTGCGGGTGATCTCGGGCAACTTCCTCACGGCGCGGCCCGTGGGCATCGTGGACGGCGTGGATTTCAAGCATTCGGGCCTGGTGCGCAAGGTCGATGTCAGCGGCATCCGCAGCGCACTGGACATGGATGCCATGGTGCTGATGTCGCCCTTCGGCTTCTCGCCCACCGGCGAGGCCTTCAACCTGAGCATGGAAGAGGTGGCCACGCGCGTGGCCATCGAGCTGAAGGCCGACAAGCTGATCTTCATGACCGAGGTGCCGGGCATCCGCATGGACCCCACGGGCCCGGCCGACGAGACCAACCCCATCGACACCGAGCTGCCCCTGGCCACGGCCCGCCGCATGCTGGCCGAGCTGCCCACGCCCGAGCAGCCCACGGACACGGGCTTTTACCTGCAGCACTGCGTGCATGCCTGCGAGCACGGCGTGGAGCGCAGCCACATCCTGCCCTTCGCCATCGACGGCGCCCTGCTGCTGGAGATCTATGTGCACGACGGCATCGGCACCATGATCATCGACGAGAAGCTGGAAGAGCTGCGCGAGGCCACGCCCGACGACGTGGCCGGCATCATCCAGCTGATCGAGCCCTTCGAGAAGGACGGCACCCTGGTCAAGCGCAGCCGCACCGAGATCGAGCGCGACATCGCCCACTACACCATCATCGAACACGATGGCGTGATCTTCGGCTGCGCCGCGCTCTACCCCTACCCCAGCGCCCGGACCGCCGAGATGGCGGCCGTCACCGTCTCGCCCAAGAGCCAGGGCACGGGCGATGGCGAGAAGCTGCTCAAGCGCATAGAGCAGCGCGCCAAGGCCCAGGGCCTGGACAGCCTGTTCGTGCTGACCACGCGCACCATGCACTGGTTCATCAAGCGCGGCTTCCAGCCCGTGGACCCCGACTGGCTGCCCGAGGCGCGCAAGGCCAAGTACAACTGGGACCGCAAAAGTCAGGTCCTGGTCAAGAAGTTGTAACCCCCTGAGGCGCTGTGCGCCTTCCCCCTCACGAGGGGGCATACGGGCGGCCGGCGACACCCTCGGTGCGGGGGCGGCGCGGCCGGCCCAGGCCCTTCCTCGGTGTCTCTCGTCTTCAGGCCGCGCCAATTTTTTGAAATCGCCCAAATCAAGCGACGTGGTGGCGCAACTTAGCCTTGCACCGCTGCCTGCCAGCGTGCGGCCGCCTTGCCGGCCGCTGCCAGCGCCGCATCGCGCTGCGGCGCATCGGCCGGGCATTCGGTGAGGTAGCCGGTCACCAGCAGCGGTGCGCTTTGCGGCGTGGGCCAGGCGATGACGGCATCGTTGGCCGTGCCGCGATCGCCGGTGCCCGTCTTGCCACCCACGCGCCAGCCGGCCGGCATACCCGCGCGCAGGCGCTTGTCGCCGGTGCGGCTGGCCACCAGCCATTGCTGCAGCAGGGCGCGGCCATGGCCGTCCAGCACCGATCCCAGCAGCAGGCGCTGCATGCTTTGCACCATGGCCAGCGGCGTGGTGGTGTCGCGCTCGTCACCGGGCAGGCCTTCGTTGAGCTCGGGCTCCATGCGGTCCAGGCGCGTGGTCTCGTCGCCGCTGGCGCGCAGCCACTGCGTCAGCGCCTGCGGTCCGCCGCTGGCGTCCAGCAGCAGGTTGGCGGCGGTGTTGTCGCTGAGCACCACGGCGGCCTCGCACAGCTCGGAGATGGTCATGCCGCCGCCATCGCCGGCACGCGGGCCGCTGGCCGGCGAGTAGGGAACCAGCCGGGAGCTGGCGTAGTGCACGCGGCGCGACAGGCGCTCATCGCCCTGCTGCACGCGGTCCAGCACCTGGGCAGCCAGCAGCAGCTTGAAGGTGCTGCACATGACAAAGCGCTCGTCGCCGCGGTGGTCCACGCTGGCGCCCGACTCCGCCTCCAGCACGGCCACGCCGAGCCGGCCGCCCACACTTTTCTCGATGCGCGCCAGCTCGGTCCTGAAGGCCTGGTCGGCAGCCCCCTGTTTTTTTGATGGCAGGGCGCAGCCGGCCAGCCCGGCCGCCATCCAGGCCGCAGCACCGCCCGTCATCAGAAAATCGCGTCTTTGCATTGTTTTTCCTTTTCAGTTGCAGATCGACAAACGCAACGATAGCGCCGCGCCCAAGCTGCGACCAGCGTGAATAATTGGCAGCATCCCTTAGAAAAACTATTGGCTCACCATGCAATTGCCCCTCAATGCCCTGCGCATGTTCGATGCAGCCGCGCGCCATCTCAACCTGACGCGGGCGGCCGACGAGCTGTGCGTGACCCAGGCCGCCGTCAGCCAGCACATCCGCAACCTGGAGGAGCGCCTGGGCAAGCCGCTGTTCCGGCGCCTGCCGCGCGGCCTGGCGCTGACCGACGAAGGCCATGCGCTGTGGCCTGCCGTGGCCGAGAGCTTTGCGCGCATAGAGCATTCGCTGCAGCAGGTGGCCGAGCCGCGCCCGCGCGAGGTCCTCACCGTGGGCGTGGTCGGCACCTTCGCCATCGGCTGGCTGATTCCCAGGCTGGGACAGTTCCAGCAGCAGCACCCCTACATCGACCTGCGACTGCTCACGCACAACAACCGCGTGGACCTGGCCGGCGAAGGGCTGGATGCGGCCGTGCGCTTTGGCGACGGCGCCTGGCAGGGCACGCGCGCCGAGCTGCTGCTGCGCGCGCCGCTGACGCCCATGTGCACCCCGGCCCTGGCCCAGCGCCTGCGCCAGCCGGCCGACCTGGCAGGGCAGACGCTGCTGCGCTCGTACCGCCTGCAGGAGTGGGAGAGCTGGTTTGCCACCCTGGACCAGAGCGCGCCGCTGGCGCGCGGGGCCATGTTCGACTCCTCGCTGACGCTGGCCGAGGCGGCGGCCCAGGGCGCGGGCGTGGCCCTGCTGCCGGCGCGCATGTTCCAGCACCTGCTGCAGCAGGGCCGGCTGGTGCGCCCCTTCGAGCAGGAGGTGGACACGGGCGCCTACTGGCTGACCCACCTGCGCTCGCGCGCACCCAGCGCGGCGCTCAAGACCTTCAGGCAATGGCTGCTGGCGCAGCTGCAATAGCCACGGACGCCCGCGGCAAGACCCGCAGGCCGCCTGACTTTGGCCCCGGCGCTATCATCTGCCGCTTTTGGCCCCTAGCCCCGTCCCCGCTCCATGACCCAGACCCTGCCGGTTCTCTACTCGTTTCGCCGCTGCCCCTACGCCATCCGCGCCCGCCTGGCGCTGGCCCATGCCGGCCTGGCCTGCGAGCTGCGCGAAATCAACCTGCGCAACAAGCCGCAGGCGCTGCTCGACGCCTCGCCCAAGGGCACGGTGCCCGTGCTGGAGGACGGCCGCGTGATCGAGCAGAGCCTGGATGTCATGCTGCACGCGCTGCGCGCCAATGACCCGGACGGCTGGCTGGCACCGACCAGCGGCTCGCTGCAGGACATGCTGGCGCTGATCGAGCGCAACGACGGCTTTTTCAAGCACGCCCTGGACCGCTGCAAGTACCCCGAGCGCTATACGGCCGAAGAGGTCAACCACGCCCAGGCCGATGCCCTGACCTGGCTGGCCGAGCTGGACGACCAGCTGGAGGCCACCGGCTACCTGTTCGGCCAGAACCCCAGCCTGGCCGACATGGCCCTGCGCCCCTTCGTGCGCCAGTACGCACGCATCGACGAGTCGCAATGGAACGAGCAGCCCTGGCCGCACCTGCAGGCCTGGCTGCAGCGCTGGATCGACTCGGCCCTGTTCGCCGAAGTGATGGAAACCTACCCGGGCTGGGTGCCCGGCACGCGCGGCCCGGTCTTTGCCGCCGGCGGCGTGGGCAGCGACTGACGCCTGCCCGCCCCGTTTGCCCTGCCCCGGGTCGGCAGGGGCTGCGCACGGCAGGCAAAGCTGGCACAGTGGCAGGCTGTTGCCAACCGCATGAGCCTTCGCCGACATGACCCTCGCCACCCTGCTCGTCTTCTCCCTGGTCGCGCTGATCGCGATCATCACCCCCGGTCCCACCGTGCTGCTGGCCCTGGCCAATGGCTCGCGCCACGGCGTGCGCCGCGCCCTGCCGGGCATGCTGGGCGCCGTGCTGTCGGACTTCGTGCTGGTCGGCGCGGTCGCGCTGGGCCTGGGCGCGCTGCTGGCGGCCTCGGAGTTCTGGTTCTCGGTGGTCAAGTGGGCGGGAGCGGCCTACCTGGCCTGGCTGGGCCTGCGCATGCTGCGCAGCCGGGGCGGATCGCTGTCGGCACCCCAGGGCGACGGCAAGGCGGAGGCAGGCGCCGACGGCTACAGCGCCCGCACCGTGCTGTTCAAATCGTTCCTGGTCGCCGTGACCAATCCCAAGGGCTACCTGTTCTGCTCGGCCCTGCTGCCCCAGTTCATCGACCCGGCGGCCGCCCAGGCGCCGCAGTACATCGCCATTGCGCTGGTGTTCGCGCTCATCGATTTCCTGGTGATGCTGGCCTATGCCTTCGCAGGATCACGCGCCGCGCGGCTGCTGCGCGGGCGGGCCGTGATGTGGCTGGACCGCCTGTGCGGCGGCATGCTGCTGGCGCTGGCAGGCTCGCTGGCCTTCTACCGCCGCGCGTCGAACTAGGCGCGCCGCGCAAGAGCCTCGCCTCCCCCACTGCGTCAGCGCGTCGTCCCCATGACATCGTCCAGCTGCAGCACGGCCGCCGCGTTGGCGGTGGTGGTGGCCAGCGTGTCGATGGCGCCGGTGCGCAGGGCGCCCAGGATGGCCGTGACCTTGCTGGATTCGGCCGCCACGGCGATGACGTTGGGTATGCGCAGCAGGTCCTCGCGGCTCAGGCCGATGACGCGGTCCTGCATGGGGGTTGCGGCCGGCTGGCCGTGGATGTCGATGAAGTCGTAGCCCATCATGTCGCCCACCGTGCCCGCGCGGCGGGCGTCCGAGATCTCCTGCGCGGAAAACCAGCCCATGCGGGCCATGTTGCTGTCCACGCTGACATCGCCCACGCCGATGAGGGCGATGTCGGCACGGCGCGCCTTGTCCAGGGTGTGCCTGACGGTGTCGTTGTCCAGCAGCGCCTTGCGCAGTTGCGGATCGCCCACCAGGGCCGGCGCATAGAGCGATTCGGACTTGCCGCCAAAGCGCGCGGCCAGGCGGCGCGCGATGTGGTCGGCGTTCATCGCCTCCCCGCCACGGTAGGAGCCGCCGATGGCGCTGACGAAGTGGCATTCCCGCCGTGTGGCGGACAGGGCGTGCTCGGAGACCGAGGACACGTTGCGCCCCATGCCCACGGCCACGATGGAGCCATCGACCAGGATGCGCTCCAGCTCGCTGGCCACCAGGCCTGCCAGCAGTTCGCGCTGCCGGTCGGCATCCTTGTGGTCCACCGCGATCAGCGCGCGCTTGATGTGAAAGCGCTCGGTCAGCTGCCGCTCCAGGTCAGCGGACACCAGCGAATGCGGCCGCACGCGGATCTCGACAATGCCCTCTTCCTGCGCGCGGCGCAGCAGCCGTCCGACGGTGGCGCGCGAGATGCCGAACTCCTTGGACAGTTGGTCCTGCGTACATCCATCGACGTAGTACAGGGTTGCCAGTCGCGTCAGGTCGCTTTCAGTCAAGGGTGCCTCCAAGGGTGCCGGGAAAGGCGCGCAGTGTAGCGCCGCTCACCGGGCCTCGCCAGCGTGGGGCAGCAGCAGGACCTTGACCGAGTCCATGGAATCGGCCACCCGGATGGCGCTCTCCCACTCCGACAGCGCATAGCGGTGGGTGACGATGCCCTCGGAGGTGACCAAGCCGCGCGCCAGCAGGTCGATGGCGATGGGGTAGCAATGGGCGCTCAGGTGGGCGCCACGCAGGTCCAGCTCCTTTTCCTCGCCGATGATGGACCAGTCCACCGTGGTCTCGCGCCCGAAGACGCTGAACTCCACGAAGCGGCCGAGCTTGCGCACCAGGTCCAGCCCCTGCGTCACGCCCGAGGGCGCGCCCGTGGTCTCTATGTACACATCGCAGCCATAGCCGTCGGTCAGCGCATGCACGATGGCGCGGGCATCCTCGCGCGCGGGGTTGATGGTCACGTCGGCGCCGCAGCGGCGTGCCAGCGCCAGGCGCTGGTCCGACAGGTCCATGACCACCAGCCGGCGCGGCGTCTTCAGGCGCGCGACCTGGGCCATGAGCAGGCCCAGCGTGCCCGCGCCGGCGATGACCACCACATCATCGAGCTGGATGTCGCCGCGGTTGACGGCATGGATGGCGCAGGACAGCGGCTCGGTGATGGCCGCATCCTCGAAGGCCACGCTCTCGGGAATCCGGTGCACCACGGCGCGGGCGGACAGGCGCATGTACTCGGCCATGCCGCCATCGGCCACCTGGCCCTGGAAGCCGTAGACATCGTGCACCTCGCACATCCAGCGAAAGCCGGTCCTGCAATAGCGGCAGGCATGGCAGGGCACGATCTGCTCGGCGATCACCCGGTCACCCAGCTGCACGCCGTGGTGCTCCTGGGCACCCTCGCCCACCTGCACCACATGGCCCCAGAACTCGTGGCCCGCGATCACCGGCGGGCGCACATAGGCGGGGCGGCCTTTTTCCGGATCTCCCCAAAAGCGCGGCGCGCCAGCCCAGCATTTGCAGTCGCCCGCGCAAATGCCGCAGGAAGCCACGCGGATGACCAGCTCGCGCGGCCCGGCCTGCGGACGCGCGACGCGTTCGAGCCGGTAATCCCTGGGCCCGTGGCAGACCACGGCCAGCATGTTCGTATCGGCGGCGTCAGGCAGGGTGTTTTGCATGGAACTCTCCCGGGTTGCAGATGGTGGACAGGAGGTGGGCGCAGCGCTTCATGCCCTGCGGCGTGAACTGTCAAGCAGCACGGCGCCGACGATGATCACGCCCTTGATCAGCTGCTGGTAGTACGAGGACACGCCCAGCAGGTTCAGCCCGTTGTTGATCACGCCGATGAGCAGGGCGCCGACGACCGTGCCGCCCAGGCTGCCCGTGCCGCCCGACAGGCTGGTGCCGCCAATCACCACGGCCGCAATGGCGTCCAGCTCGTAGGACACGCCGGCCTGCGGCAGCGCCGCCGTGGTGCGCGATGCCAGCAAAATGCCGGCCAGCCCCGCGAGCAGGCCGCTGACCACATAGACCAGCAGCACGATGGCCCGGGTGTTGATGCCGCTGGTCTTGGCGCTGCGCAGGTTGCCGCCCACGGCGTAGATATAGCGGCCATACACGGTGTAGCGCAGCACGAAGGCGAACACCGCGACGGCAACGGCAAAGATCACGATGGGCATGGGCACGGGTCCCAGCTGGCCGGCGCCGATGGCAAGAAAGCCGTCGGGCAGCTCGGACACCGGCATGCCGTCGTTGTAGATGTAGGTCAGGCCGCGCGCCGCACTCAGCATGCCCAGCGTGGCAACGAAGGGCGGCACCGCGAACCAGGCCACCAGCAGGCCGTTGACGCCGCCCAGCAGCATGCCCACGCCCAGCCCGGCGCCCACGCTCACCGCCAGCCCCTGGCCATCGGCCGCCAGCCAGGCGCCGACCATGCCGGCCAGCGCCAGGATGGCGCCCACCGACAGGTCGATGCCCGCCGTCAGCACCACGCACGTCATGCCGATGGCCAGAATGCCGTTGATGGAGGTCTGGCGCAGGATGTCGGCCCAGTTGCCCCAGGTCATGAAATGGGGGTTGGCCAGCGCCAGCGCCGCGCACAGTGCAATCAGCGCGATGACCACGCCGTAGCGCTCGCGCAGGCTGCGCAGGTCCAGCGCGCGCCGCCCCAAGAGCGGCGGCGAAGATGCAGCTTGAAGATTCGTCATGGAGGACTCCCGCGTTGATGGAAGAAAGGCGTGGGGCCGGCAGGCCGCTCACTGGATGGAGTAGCCCCCGTCGATGACGATGTTCTCGCCCGTCAGCATGCCGGCGTGCGTACCGGCCAGGAACACGGCCAGCCGCGCCACCTCCTCGGGCTGCGCAAAGCGGCCCGTGGGGATGAGTGCCCGCATGGCCTCCCCCACCTGCCCGGCCCAGGCCTTGCGGCCCAGCGGCGTGTCCACCACGGTCGGCGAGATGGCGTTGACGGTGATGCCGTCGGACGCCCACTCCAGCGCCAGCACGCGCGTCAGCCCCACCAGGCCCGCCTTGCTGGCGCAATAGGCGGCATGGCGCCGGAGCGCGACCACGCTGGCCTGCGAGGCCAGGTTGATGATGCGTCCGTGGCGCTGGCGGCGCATGGCCGGTGCCACCGCCTGGGCCAGCAGCAGCGGCGCCGTGAGGTTGACGGCCAGCGTGCGATCCCACGCCGCCTCGCTGACTTCGCCGGCCGGCTCCAGCAGCGCCACGCCGGCGCTGTTGACCAGGATGTCGATGCGGCCCGTGGCCTCCAGCACCGTGGCCACCGCCTGCTCCACGCCCTCGGGCCTGGTCACATCCACCTCCAGCGCCAGGTGGTGCCGGGGCTCCGCCAGGCTGGCAGCGGCCACGTCCAGTGCCTGCCGCTCCAGGTCCAGCAGGACGACACGCGCACCTCCTTCGGCGAGCTGCCGGGCAATCGCCAGGCCGATGCCGCCCGCGCCGCCGGTGACCAGGGCCGTGCGGCCGTCGAAGTCCCGCTCCAGGCCGGCGGCGCTCATTTGCGCACCTTCTGCAAGAAGGCGTCGGCATTGGCGGGCACGATGGCTGTCCAGGGCACCTCGTAGGATTTGGCCGTGCCATCGCCCCAGGGCATGGCCTGGGCATACTCGCTCCATACCACCGAGCGCGGCCGGTAGGACGGGCCGACTAGCTGGCGCAGCAGCACATCCAGCGCGCCCTGCGCCTGGGCCTGGGCGTCCTGGAAATTGGTGGTCATCTCGCCGCGCTTGACGGCCGTGATGGCGGCGGCCACGCCGTCCACGCCCACCACCGGGATGGTCTTGATATCGATGCCCTTGGTCTTGATGGCCTGCACCGCGCCCAGGGCCTCGTCGTCGTTCTGGGCGATCACGCCCTGGATCTGGCCCGGGAATGCGGTCAGCCAGTTCTCCATCAGGCCCATGGACTCGGCGCGCGACCAGTTGGCGGTCTTGCGCGCCAGCACCTTCACGTCCTTGTGGCGGGCCAGCACCTCGTCATTGCCGCGCGCCCGCTCGATCTGTGCCGACTGGCCTATGGGCCCCTCGATGACGACGATATTGCCCTTGCCGCCGATGGCCTTCATCAGCGCCTCGGCCTGCATGCGGCCGGCCACCACATCGTCATTGCCCACGTAGGAGGTCAGCACCTCGCCCTGCACGCGCGTGTTGGAGCCCACCACGGGAATGCCGGCCTTCACCGCCTTGTGCACGGGCGCCGCGCCCGCCTTCAGGTCGATGGGCACGAAGAGGATGCCGTCGTACTTCTGCGTGATCATGGTGTCGAACTGGTTGCTCTGCGTCAGCGCGTCGTAGTTGCCGTCGAACACGGTGATCTGCACCGTGCCGTCCTTCACGGCCGGATGCGCCTTCAGCTCCTTGGTCCACATCTGCATGAACTCGCCCTTGAGCCCATAAACGGCCGCGCCTATGCGGTAGGGCTTGGCCGGTGCTGGTACTGGTACTGGTGCTGGTGCCGACAGCGGGGCCGGAGCCTGGGCCCGGACCTGCGCTGCGGCCAGGAAAAGCCCACCGGCAAGCGCGGCTGCAAGCACGGTGGTGAAACGAAAAAACGGCATGGTCATGTCTCCTGTGTGTTGTGAAAGGCAAGGGGAAAAACGCAGCACGGGCATCGTCCGGGCTCAGGACGCGAGGTGCATCAGCGCCTCCTGCGTGATGCCGTGGCCGGCCACCACGCGGTCAAGCCGGCCTTTGCGGAAGATGGCAATGCGGTCGCTCAGCTCCAGCAGTTCCGGCGCCTCGGAGGACACCACCACCACGGCATGGCCCTGCGCGGCCAGCGAGGCCAGGAAGGCGTACACCTCGCGCTTGGCGCCTTCGTCGATGCCGCGCGTGGGCTCGTCGCACAGCAGGCAGACGGGGTTGGTGGCCATGCAGCGGGCCAGCACCACCTTCTGCTGGTTGCCGCCGCTCAGGCCCGAGACCGGCATGGCCGGGCTGGCCAGCTTCACGCGCAGGCGCTGCAGCAGGCCGCCCACCAGCACGCGCTCTGCCGCGCCATCCACCACCCCGGCGCGCTGCAGGCCCGGCAGTGCGGGCAAGCTGGTGTTGAAGCGCACCGAGGAGCTCATCACCAGCCCCGTGGCCTTGCGGTCCTCGGTCACCAGGGCCAGGCCCGCCTTGATCGACGCCGCCGGATTGCCGCGCGGCAGGGGCCGTCCGCCCAGGCTCGCCTGCCCCTGGTCGGCGCGCGTGAGGCCGTACAGGCAGTTGAGGAATTCGCTACGGCCCGATCCCATCAGTCCGTAGATGCCCAGCACCTCGCCGGGGGCGACGTCCAGACTGATGTCCTCGAACTCGCCCCGGCGCGTGAGCCCCTGCACCGACAGCAGCGGCTCGCCCGGCGCCGCAGCCCTGCGCTCGCTGGCGGCAGCGCGGACTTCCCGGCCCACGATGAGCTTCACGAGCTGGCGCCGGTCGATATCGGCCAGCGCGCCGGTCTGCACGAAGCCGCCATCGCGCAACACCGTGTAGCTGTCGGCAATGGTGAAGATCTCCGTCAGGCGGTGCGACACATAGAGGATGCCGGCGCCCTGCGCGGTCACGCGGCGTATCGCGTCGAAGAGGATGGCGGTCTCGCTTTCGCCGATGGCCGAGGTGGGCTCGTCCATGATGATCAGCTCGCTTTGCCGGCTCAGGGCCTTGGCAATCTCCACCAGCTGGGTCTGCGCCAGGCTCAGGCGGCCCATCTGCGCACGCGGATCGATATCGAAGCCCAGCTGCCTGAGCAGCGCATCCGCCTGCTCCAGCAGCGCGGCATGGCGGACCACCACGCCGGCGCGCCGGGGCTCGCGGCCCAGGAAGATGTTCTCGGCCACGCTCATGCCCGGGATGGGCGACAGCTCCTGCGTGATGATGGACAGGCGGTGCGCCAGCGCCTCGTGCGGCGTGGCGAAATCCACCGGCCGGCCCTTGAGCAGTATCTCGCCGGCATCGCGCCGCAACAGGCCCATCACGATGTTCAGGAAGGTGGACTTGCCTGCGCCATTGCCGCCGCACAGCGCGTGCACGCTGCCCGCCTGCAGCTCAAGGCAGCCGTTGCGCAGCGCAGGCACGCCGCCGAAGCTCTTGGCCACGCCGCGCGCCTGCAGCAGTGCGGTGCCGGTATCGGTACGGGTGCCCATGGTCACGCGCCCTGCCCGCGCCCGGCCGCGGCGGCCTGCGAGCGTTCAAAGCCGGTGATGGCATCCACCTTCAGGGCCGAGCTGCCGCCATCGAAGCGCGATGCGAGGAAGCGGTCCACGATGGCCTTGGCCAGCTCCACCCCGATCACGCGCGAGCCCAGCGTGATGATCTGCGCGTCGTTGCTGCGGCTGGCGCGCTCGGCCGAATAGGTGTCATGGGCCTGCGCGGCGCGGATGCCCGCCACCTTGTTGGCGGCAATGGCCATGCCTATGCCCGTGCCGCACAGGAGAACGCCGCGCTCATGGCGGCCCTGGACGATGGCCTGCGCCACCGCGATGCCGATGTCGGGGTAGAGCACCGGCTCGCCGTCGTGCGTGCCGAAGTCGGCCACTTCGTGGCCCTGGGCCAGCAGATGCTGCTTCACGGCGTTCTTGAGGTCGCAGGCGGCTTCGTCGCAGCCGATGGCCAGCTTCATGGCATCCCCTTCATTACAAAAGACCATCACATGATCATTTGATCAATGTTTTTTGAGAGTCTTCTCAATCGGAGAGCGGTTGTCAAATAACGATAGCTATGCGGATCGGCAAGATGAATGCGTAACCTGTTGAATTTTCTACAAAATTCATCAAATCCTATCGTTTTCCCTTGGCTATTGAATAGCCAAGAGGCATTGACACGCCAATTTCAACAAATCAAAAATGACCACTTAATGATCATATGAACAGTTTCGGCACACCCGCCGGGACCGCACCTGGAGGAGACAACGGCATGACGACCAACCGCGTGATCAACGACCCCGACCGGGTGGTGGAGGACATGCTCCAGGGATGGATCGCCGCCCATGGCGACACCCTGCGCATCGACGCCGGCAATGCCCGCGTCGTGCGCCTGCATGGCGCGCCACGCAGGGGCAAGGTGGGCATCGTGACGGGCGGCGGGTCGGGCCACGAACCGGCCTTTCTGGGCTATGTGGGCGCAGGCCTGTGCGACGCCGCCGCCGTGGGCGAGGTCTTCTCTTCCCCCACGGCCAGAAGCTTCTACGACGCCATGCGCGCGGCCGATGGCGGCGCCGGCGTGGCCTGTCTGTATGGCAACTACGCGGGCGACAACATGAACGTGGCCATGGCCGTGCAGATGGCCGCGGCCGAAGGCATGGCGGTCAGGACCGTGGTGGCCAACGACGACGTCCCTTCAGCCGCGCGGGGCGACGAGGCCAGCCGCCGCGGCGTGGCCGGCGAGATCCTGATGTGGAAGGTGGCGGGCGCCCGGGCGGCCATGGGCGCCAGCCTCGACGAAGTCATCGCCCTCGCCCGGCACGCCATGGCCCGCACGCGCAGCATCGGCATCGGCCTGTCGGCATGCACCATTCCCGCCGTGGGCAAGGCCAACTTCCATATCGAGCGCGGCAGCATGGAGGTGGGCATAGGCCACCATGGCGAGCCCGGCATGTCCGTGCACCGCACGGCCACGGCGGCCGATATGGCCGAGCGCATGCTGGACACCCTGCTGCCCGACCTGCCCTTCGCCCCGGGCGACCGCGTGGCCGTGCTGCTGTCCGGCCTGGGCGCCACGCCGCTGATGGAGCAGTACATCCTCTATGGCGAGGTCGCCCGGCGCCTGCAAGAACGCGGCATTCAGGTGGCCTTCCGGCTGGTGGGCAATCTCTTCACCTCGCTGGAGATGATGGGCATCACGCTCACGCTGATGCAGCTGGACGACGAGCTGCTGGCCTGCCTCAAGGCACCCTGCCAGTCAGTCGCCCTGACCCTGGCCGGCGGGCTGCCGCCCCAGCCGCAGGATGCCATTCCAACACCGCCCTCTGTTCCGGCAAGGACGCCGGCACAGGCGCAGGAACAGGCACAAACCGCCCGCCCCAAAGCCGCAAGGCGCACCAGCCAAGGGCCGGCCCTCGCACTTGATGGCGCGGGCAGCATCGTGCGCGAGCTGATCACGGCCATCGTCGGCCACCGGGAGTTCCTGAGCGAGATCGACGGCCTGATCGGCGATGGCGATCACGGCATCAACATGGCCAAGGGCTTTTCCGGCTGCGGCGCACGGCTCGATGCCATGGACGCCAGCCAGGCAGCGCAGCTGCCTGCGGCGCTTCAGCAGCTGTCCCAGGCGTTGATGGACGATATCGGCGGCTCCATGGGCCCGCTGTACGGCAGCTTCTTCCAAGGCTTCGCCGATGTTCTTGGGCCGGAGCAGGAGATGGATGCCGCCCTGTTCGGCCAGGCCCTGGCGCGGGCCGTCGCCGATGTGCAGGAGATGGGCAAGGCCCAGGTGGGCGACAAGACCCTCATCGACACGCTGGCCCCGGCCCTGCAGGCCTACCGGCAATCGCTGCAGGCCGGCGCCGGTTTCCGCGAGGCGCTGCAGGCCATGGAGGCCGCGGCCGAGGCGGGCAAGGAATCCACGCGCCACCTGCAGGCCCGCATCGGGCGCTCGGCCCGGCTGGGGCCGCGCTCCATTGGCGTGCTGGACGCGGGCGCCACGTCCTGCTGGCTGATTCTGAGCACCATGTCCCAGTCGCTGCAGCGGCGACTGGCGCAAGCCTCAGCCTAGGGCTCAGCGCCTGCGGGCAGCGCCGCGCACCAGCAACACCAGCACTGCCACGCTCATGATGGCGAAGCAGATGAAGGACCAGTTGGCGATGGAGCCGCCCAGGAAGCTCCAGTCCACGGCGGCGCAGTCGCCCGAGCCACGGAAGATCATGGGCACGGCACGGCTGATGGAGTAGTTCTCGATCATTCCGTAGAAGTCGCGCCCGCAGGTGGCGAACTCGGGCGGATACCACTGCAGCCAGCTCTGGCGCGCGGCGACGAAGGCGCCAAAGCCTGCAGCCACCAGCGCCAGCACGCCCCAGCTGATCAGCCAGCCGCGACCGCCGCGCACACTGCCCAGGCCCGTGAAGAGGGCCACGCCGATCAATGCATAGCGCTGCACGATGCACATCGGGCAGGGCTCCAGCCCGACCACATGCTGCAGATACATGCCGAAGGCCAGCATGGCCACGCAGGCCAGGCTGATGAGCGCCAGGATGCGGCGCGGAGCGTTGTCAAACCATTGAAGCATTCTTGTCTTTCGTCACCCGGTTGAATGAAATCAGGGCTGCGGCGCCGGCCCGGCGCTGCAGCCCTGTTCAGCGGGTGCAGGAAGCCGTTGCCGCGCCGTCAGATGCCAGCCGCCTCGTCCAGAAACACCTTGGCACGGCGCGGTGTCACCACCAGGGTTTCCCCCTCGCGCAGGGCCATGTCCCTGAACTGCTGCGCAGGAATCTGCGCCTCGATCAGGCCACCCTCTTCGGCATTGTCCGTGCTTTCGGTGCTCTCCGATGGAATAAGTTCCAGGCGCGCAATGGGCCCCACGACGATGGCGCGGGACAGCTGCACGACGATGCCCGTGGGCCGTCCCTGGACGTCCAGGTTCTGGCCGGGCGAGTAGCGCTCCACCTCCAGATCGTGCGGGCGCACATAGGCGAAGGCCTTGCTGTCGCTGGCGCCCTTGGCGTCGTGGCTGTCCAGCTGAGTGCCGTCGTCCAGGTAGACACGGCCATCGCTGGCGCGGCCCTTGAACAGGTTGACATCGCCCAGGAAGCCGTAGACGAAGGGCGTGGCCGGGTTGTCCCAGACCTGCTGGGGCGTGCCCTCCTGCTCGATGCGGCCCTGGTTGATGACGACCACGCGGTCGGCCACTTCCAGTGCCTCCTCCTGGTCGTGGGTCACGAAGATGGAGGTCACATGCAGCTCGTCATGCAGGCGGCGCAGCCAGCGGCGCAACTCCTTGCGCACCTTGGCATCCAGCGCGCCGAAGGGCTCGTCGAGCAGCAGCACCTTGGGCTCCACCGCCAGGGCGCGGGCCAGGGCAATGCGCTGGCGCTGGCCGCCCGACAGCTGGGACGGGAAGCGTTCGGCAATCCAGTCCAGCTGCACCAGCTTGAGCAGGCTCATGACCTTCTCGCGGATCTGGGCCTCGCTGGGGCGCTGGCTGCGCGGCTTCACGCGCAGGCCGAAGGCCACGTTCTCGAACACGGTCATGTGGCGGAACAGCGCGTAGTGCTGGAACACGAAGCCCACGTTGCGCTCGCGCACATGGACATCGGTGGTGTCTTCGCCGCTGAAGTGGATGCTGCCGACGTCGGGCGTCTCCAGGCCCGCGATGATGCGCAGCAGCGTGGTCTTGCCGCAGCCCGAGGGGCCGAGCAGTGCGATGAGTTCGCCGGACTGGATGTCCAGGCTCACATCGCGAAGGGCCTGGAAATCGCCGAACTGCTTGCTGACGTTGCGTATTTCAATGCTCATGGTCTTGCTCTTGCTTTTGTCTGGTCGGGGCCGAGGTTCAGGACACCTGCGGCACCTGGGATGCCTGGGAAGCCAGGGATGCCGCCGTGGGGCGCTCGGGAGGCAGGTCGGCAGCGGCCTTGGCCTGCTGCTCGGCACGCCACTCGGCCACCGACTTGATGACCAGGGTCACCAGCGCCAGCAGGGCCAGCAGCGAGGCGGCAGCGAAGGCGGCAACGGACTGGTACTCGTTGTAGAGGATCTCCACATGCAGCGGAATGGTGTTGGTCTGGCCGCGGATGTGGCCCGAGACCACCGACACCGCGCCGAACTCGCCCATGGCACGCGCATTGCACAAAATCACGCCGTACAGCAGGCCCCACTTGATGTTGGGCAAGGTGACCTTCCAGAAGGTCTGCCAGCCCGTGGCACCCAGCACGATGGCGGCCTGCTCCTCGTCGCTGCCCTGCGCCTGCATCAGCGGGATCAGCTCGCGGGCGATGAAGGGGAAGGTCACGAAGATGGTGGCCAGCACGATGCCGGGCACGGCGAAGATGATCTTGATGTCATGCTCGGCCAGCCAGGGGCCGAACCAGCCATGGGCACCGAACACCAGCACGTACATCAGGCCCGCCACCACGGGCGAGATCGAGAACGGCAGGTCGATCAGGGTGATCAGAAAGGCCTTGCCCCGGAACTCGAACTTGGCGATGCACCAGGCCGCCGCCACGCCGAACACCAGGTTCACCGGCACGGCGATCAGCGCCGTGATCAGGGTCAGCTTGATGGCCGACCAGGCATCGGGCTCCTGCAGGCCGGCGACATAGGCGTCCCAGCCCTTGCGCAGCGCCTCGGTGAACACGGCCGCCAGTGGCAGCACGAGGAACAGGCCGATGAAGATCAGCGCAATGCCCGTGAGAATCCAGCGCACGGCGCGCGGCTCGGTGGTGGTGAGCTTTTCGCGCCGGCCCTTCGGGGGCGCGGTGAGCCTGTACAGCACCAGCACGGCGACCAGCACCGCGCCAATGATCTTGAGAAGCAATGCTTCCTGTGGAGACAACGCCATCTCAAGCCCCTCCCGAATGCTTGCGCTGCCATGCCTGCAGCGCGTTGATGACCAGCAGCATCACGAAGGAGAACAGCAGCATCACCACGGCCACGGCCGTGGCGCCTGCGTAGTCGTATTGCTCCAGCTTGCCGATGATGATCAGCGGTGTGATCTCGGAAATCATGGGCATGTTGCCCGCGATGAAGATGACCGATCCGTACTCGCCGATGGCGCGTGCAAACGCCATGGCAAAGCCCGTGAGCAGCGCGGGCGTGATGGCCGGCAGGATCACCTTGTAGAAGATCTGCCAGCGCGAGGCGCCCAGGCTGGTGGCCGCCTCTTCCAGCTCCTTTTCGGAGTCTTCCAGCACCGGCTGCACCGTGCGCACGACAAAGGGCAGGCCGATGAAGATCAGCGCAATGACCACGCCGTTCGGGTTGAAGGCCAGCTGGATGCCGTAGGGCTCCAGGTACTGGCCCACCCAGCCATTGCCGGCCAGCAAGGCGGTCAGCGAAATGCCGGCCACGGCCGTGGGCAGGGCAAAGGGCAGGTCCACCAGGGCATCGACGATCTTCTTGCCCGGAAACTTGTAGCGCACCAGCACCCAGGCGATCAGCAGGCCGAACACCAGGTTCACGCAGGCCGCCGCAAACGAGGCGCCAAACGTCAGCCGGTACGAGGCCAGCACGCGCGGCGAGGCCACGGCCTCCCAGAACTGGGGCCAGGTGAGCGAGAAGGTCTTGAACAGCAGTGCCGACAACGGGATCAGCACGATCAGGCTCAGATAAAACAGCGTATAGCCCAAGGTCAGCCCGAAGCCGGGCAAAACGCGCTTGGCGCCGCGCCCTTTGCGCGCCGCACCGGACGGTGCGGGCACAGGAGCGTCGGCGCCAGGCCTTGGGCTGGTCGGAACGGCAGACACCATGTTGGATTCCAAATCAGCCAATGTGGGGAGGGGGGCCTCAGGCGGACTGCGCCGCCTTCATGCCTGTTTGCGTGCTTACTTGCCGGGGACGTAGATCTTGTCGAACTGTCCGCCGTCGTTGAAGTGCACCTTCTGGGCTTCGGACAGCGAGCCGAAATACTTGGCCACGGTGAACTGCTTGATGGGCTTGAACACATCGGCATGCTTCTTGAGCACGGCCTCGGAGCGGGGGCGCAGCGCGTGCTGTGCGGCGATTTCCTGGGCTTCGTCGGAGTACAGCCAGGCCAGGTAGTCGTGCGCCAGCTGGCCCGTACCCTTCTTGGCCACGGTGCGCTCGACCACGGCCACGGGGTTCTCGGCCACGATGGACACCGAGGGATGGACGGCATCGACCTTGCCCTTGCCGAATTCGCGGTCCACGGAGACCACTTCGGATTCGAACGTGATCAGCACGTCGCCGATATTGCGCTGCAGGAAGATGCTGGTCGCGTCGCGGCCGCCCTTGCCCAGCACGGGCACGTTCTTGTAGAGCTGCTGCACGAACTCGGCCGCCTGCGCGTCGGTGCCGCCCTTCTCGCGCACCGAACCCCAGGCCGCCAGGTAGGCGTAGCGGCCATTGCCGCCGGTCTTGGGATTGACCACCACGACCTTCACGTCGGGACGGATCAGGTCGCTCCAGTCCTTGATGTTCTTGGGATTGCCGTTGCGCACCAGGAACAGCATGGTCGATGTGGTGGGCGAGGCGTCATTGGGGAATTTCTTGGCCCAGTCCTTGGCGACCACGCCGCTGTCGGCCAGGAACTGCACGTCGGTGGTGGTGTTGAAGGTCACCACGTCGGCGGCCAGGCCGTCGTTGACGGCACGCGCCTGGGCGCTGGAGCCACCGTGCGACTGGTCCACCTTGATGTCCACGCCCTTGGTCTTCTTGTAGTGGGCGACGAAGGCGGCGTTGTAGTCCTTGTAGAACTCGCGTGCCACGTCGTAGGAAACGTTGAGCAGCTGGTTCTGCGCCGATACCGTTCCCGCGGCGGCCAGCGCCAGGGTGGCCAACAAAGTCTTGAGCTTCAAAGAATGCATGGTTCGCTGCCTTTTATTAGTGGACATCTCTGCGGTGTATTCACAGACAGTCACATTGTGCGAACGCTGACTTAAAACTCAAAAGAATATATTTTTGTTTGTTAATGGCTTGTCACCATATAAAGAACCGCCCTGCCCGCGAATCCCCCGCCGGCCCATCACAGGCCGGCAGCCCATGGCGCGCCAGCGCCAGTGCCCGCAGAGACGGAGGCATGCGCAGCCGCCACACGTGGCGAGCGCGGCGAACGCACGGCAGGCCGGGGCTGCGCCGGCTGCCAGCTGTCGCCCTGCATCAGCGACTGCAGCAGCGCCAGGCCCAGGGGCCAGTCGCCAAAGCCTGATTCGACATTGATGTGCCCCGCGTTCTGCAGCCGCACGAACTCGCTTCCCCAGGCCCGCGCATAGGCACCCGCCCGGCGGATCGGACAGTAGGGGTCGTTGCTGCTGGCCACCAGCACGCTGCGGTACGGCAGCGGCGCATAGGGCACGGGCGCAAAGTCGGCCAGTTGGGCACGGCGCTCGGGATCGGCCGGCGCCACCAGCAGCGCACCGCGCACGCGCGCACTGGCCTCGGGACCCAGGTGCGCGGCCGTGATGCAGCCCAGGCTGTGGGCGGCCAGCACCACCGGCTCGGGCCGGGACAGCACCAGTTGCTCCAGCGCGGCCACCCAGGGATCGCGGTGGGGCACCAGCCAGTCGTCCTGCTCCACGCGCTCGGCATGCGGCAGCTGCTGCGCCCACAGGCTTTGCCAGTGGTCAGGACCGGAGTTGCGCCAGCCGGGCACGATGATGATGCGGTGGGGATTCATGGGTTCTCCTGGACTGTCCATTGCTGGACATGGGCCCCGATTGTGGAGAACACCGCCAACTATCCCAACGAACGTTTTGTTGTTTTCTTATGGCTTGGCGAGGTGCAACCCAACCCTAGCGTGCCGCCGGCTCGCGCGTGGCATGGCTGTTGCGCCCCGGCACGGTCTCGCCGAGGAAATCAAGGAAATGCCGCACGGCCGGCGCCAGGCCGCGCCGCGAGGGGAAGACCGCGTGCACGATGCCCTGGGGCGGCTCCCAGCCCGGCAGCAGGTGCACGAGCCGGCCTTCGGCCAGTTCCTCGTGGCACATGTAGTCGGGCAGCCAGCACATGCCGCTGCCGGCCAGCGCTGCGAATTTCAGCGTCAGCAGGTCATCCACCACATAGCGCGGCTGCAGCTGCAGGCGTTGCTCGCGGCCTTCGGGGCCGACCAGCAGCAGGCTGGACTGGCCATCCACCGCCGACATGGACATGCTGTCCAGGTGCTGCAGGTCGGCCAGTGCACGCGGCGTGCCCTGGCGCTCCAGCAGCTCCGGGCTGGCCACGAGGATCTGGCGCGCCACATCCAGCCGCTTGACGACCATGGAGCCGCTGTCCTCCAGACTGGGGCGCACGCGCAGCGCCACGTCGATGCCCTCCTCCACCAGGTTCACGGGCCGGTTGGTCACCTGCATCTCCACATGCACCAGCGGGCAGCGCTGCAGGAACTGGGGCATGAGTTCGCCCAGCACGGTCTGGGCCAGGGTCACGGGGCAGCTCACGCGGATGGTGCCGCGCGGCTCGGTCTGCACCTCGGCCACGGTGTCGGCGGCGGCCAGGGCCGCATCGCGCATGGCCTGGCAATGGCGCAGATAGGCCTCGCCCACCTGGGTCAGCGAGAGCTTGCGCGTGGTGCGCTGCAGCAGGCGCACGCCCAGCCGGGCCTCCAGCTCCGCCACGCGCCGCGACAGCCGCGACTTGGGTATGCCCAGCGCCCGCCCGGCAGAGGCAAAGCCGCCGCGCTCCACCACCTCGGCGAAGTACAGCATGTCGTTGAGATCCATCATGTCGCGCGTCCCTCCCCTGTGCTCATTGACCGCAAATTCAGGACAATCTATCGCAATTTCGGCGGCTTATCAAAGACTCTGTCCAAATTCACAATTGATCCCATCGTCGGCCCTACAAGCTTTCCCGAGTGGCCGATCCCAACCGCGATCCCAACCGACATCTCAGGAGCTTTTTCATGCAAGTTCTGCACATCGACTCTTCCATCACCGGCGCCGCTTCGGTGTCCCGCCAGCTGACCGCCCAGACCGTGGCTGCCCTGGTGGCCGCCAACCCCGGCGCCAAGGTCGAATACCTGGATCTGGCCGTGAACGCCCCCGACCATCTGAACGCGGTGTCCATGGGCTTTCGCACCGGCCAGGCCGCCACGACGGAAGCCGAGCGCGCACAGAACGCCATCTCCGAAGCCCTGGTGAGCCAGTTCCTGGCGGCCGATGTGGTCGTGGTTGGCGCTCCGTTCTACAACTTCACCATCTCCAGCCAGCTCAAGGCCTGGATCGACCGCATCGCCCAGGGCGGCCGCACCTTCCGCTACACCGCAGCCGGCCCCGAAGGCCTGGCCAAGGGCAAGAAGGTCATCGTGGCCTCTACGCGCGGCGGTGTGTACTCCACCAGCGAAATGGGCCAGGCCCTGGAGCACCAGGAAAGCTATCTGAAGACGGTGTTCGGCTTCCTGGGCATCACCGATGTGAGCATCGTGCGCGCAGAAGGCGTGGCCATGGGCGATGAGTCCAAGGCCAAGGCCCTGGAATCGGCCCGCAGCGACATCGTGCGTGCAGCGGCTGCCGCCAATCAGGAAGCGGCCATCGCCGCCTGATGGCCATTGCAGCCCGCAGGGGCTGCATGCTCAATGAATGGACAAGCGCCTGGGTTTCGGCCCAGGCGCTTTTGCTTTTGGAGAGGCACGACAGCGGCCGTGCCGGGCCGTCCGGAATGCTCCCAATGGACTGTGGCGAATAAAAGAGGTATCCGCCTCTGGACCTCCTTTGAAAAAAGCAATGCGCGATGGGCTTTCGCAGACACACGAAGCTGGTAGGCTGAACCATCACCGCCCTATTCGCGGCTTTGTCCGACACGAACCGTCTGTATTTCAGAAAGACGGCGGACCTGCCGATATCCAGGCAGCCTTATTGCATTCACTGCCTTCCATCCATGCCAGCCACAAGCCACCGTCCCCATGCCCGGCCCCGCGGCCCTGTCCATGTCCATGTCCGCCCGCCGTCCGATGAAAACCTGGTGATCACGGTGATTGCCGTGTCCCTGCTGGCCATTACCGTGCTGGGCATCGGCGTCTACCAGTTCATGCAGTACCAGCGCGAGCAGGACCAGGAGCAGCTCAATTCGCGCGTGTACCGCAGCTATGTGCGCAACACCGACGAGGCACCTGCGCCCGAGGAGCCCGAGCAGCCCGCCGCCACGCCCACCCCTGCCAAGCCCAGCCAGCAGCAGCTGAACCAGGAAATGACGCGCAAGCTGCTGGCCCATCCCGGCGTGACGCCCGGTGCCGGCTTTTCGGCGCCCGGTGTCAAGTCGACCGGCGTGGTGATCATCGACGCCATCGACCAGGCCCAGGCGCGCGAGAAGGCATCGTCCGCCGCGCGCCCTGCCGCGGCGATTGCCAACCCGTCTCCCGCTTCCTGACGCTTCTGACGCTTCCTGACCTCTGCGCTCACAGGAGCTGCAACGCAAAAGCCCGGCATTGCCGGGCCTTTTTTGTCTCTTGAGCGGCCTTGCCGCACCGCTCACTGGTGCTTGCGCGCCCAGGCAGCGAACTTCTGCACAAAGCCGTTCACGAAATCGCGGCTGCCGGCGCCGATGGAGCCGTCTTCGGCAAACAGGCCGTCCTTGGCCTGGATGAAGATTTCGGGCTGGGCCAGCGTCGGCATGTCGAGGTAGGCCAGCACATTGCGCAGATGCTGCTGTGCGAGCGCCGTGCCGATGGCCCCCACGGAGACGCCGGCCACGGCAGCGGGCTTGCCGGCCCAGACACTCTTGCCGTAGGGGCGCGAGCCCTGGTCCAGCGCATTCTTGAGCACGCCGGGAATCGAGCGGTTGTACTCGGGCGTCAGGAACAGCACGGCCTGGGCCGACTGGATCTGGGCGCGGAACTGCTTGACCACGTCCACCTCGTTGCCGTCATGGTCCTGGTTGTACAGGGGCAGGTTGTCGATGGCGACCTGCTCGAAGACCAGGCCTTCGGGCGCCAGGCGCGCAATGGCGTCGGCGAATTTGCGGTTGAAGGAATCCTTGCGCAGGCTGCCCACGATGACAGCGACCTTGATCTGGCTCATGCATTGCTCCTGGAGGAAGTGGCGAAAAACGGGCGGGAAAGAGGCGGGAGGGGCACCTCCCGCAAGCAGCCATTATGTGGCCGCCTTCAGCGGGCTCACTGTAGGAAAGAGGGCTTGGCGTAGCCCTGGAACTTGCTGTCCACCACGGCCTTGAATTCGGCGGAGCGGTAGACCTCGGCCAGGTCCTTGGCCCATGCCGTGCCCTGGTCCTTCTTCTTGATGGCCACCACGTTCAGGTAGTGGTCGGGGGTCTTTTCCAGCGAGACGGCCTCGGTCAGCTTCAGGCCCGAGGAGATGGCGAAGTTGCCGTTGATGATGGCGTACTCGGTGTCGCCCAGCGAACGCGGCAGCTGTGCGGCTTCCAGCGGGATGAACTTGAGCTTGCGCGGGTTCTCGGCCAGGTCCTTTTCGGACACGCGCAGCGGATCGATGCCGGGCTTGGCCTTGATCAGCCCGGCCTGCTCCAGCAGCACCAGCGCACGCGCCAGGTTGCTCGGGTCGTTGGGCAGGGTCACGCGGTCGCCTTCCTTGGCCTCGGCCAGGGTCTTGCGGGTCTTGGAATACACGCCCAGGGGGGCAATGGGGCCTTGCACCAGCTCCACCAGATCCAGCTTCTGGTCGGCCGCGAACTTCTGCAGGTAGACACGGTGCTGGAAGAAGTTGGCATCCAGCGAGCCCTGGGCCAGCGCCAGGTTGGGCTGCACGTAGTCGTTGAACTCGACCAGCTTGACCTGGTAGCCCTTCTTTTGCAGCAGCGGCACGATGCCCTGCTTGAGCTGGTCGATGTTGGAGCCTGCCGTGCCGCCGATCACCAGCTGCTTCTTGTCGGCCTGGGCGTGGGCGGGCAGCGCCAGCACGCTGACGGCGGCAAGGGCGGCGGCCGAGGCCAGCAGATGGCGGCGCACGAAGGAAAGGGATGCGGTCATGTCGGAATCCTTTTTTTGGGAGGGAGCGGGAAGAAAGAAGAAAGCGGGTCCGGACAGCGCGCTCAGCCGCGCTTGTCCAGGCGGCGGGCCGCCGTGTTGCCCACGAACTGGATGACCTGGACCATGGCCACGAGGATGGTCACGGTGAGCACCATCACATCGGTCTGGAAGCGGTAGTAGCCGTAGCGGATGGCCAGATCGCCAATGCCGCCGCCGCCCACCACGCCGGCAATGGCCGAGTACGACAGAAAGCTCACGGCCAGCACAGTCAGCGCCAGCACCAGGCCCGAGCGCGCCTCGACGATGAGCACGCGCCAGACGATCTGCAGTTCCGAGGCGCCCATGGCGTGCGCGGCCTCGATCACGCCGCGCGGCACATCGCGCAGGCACTGGTCCACCAGGCGTGCCAGGTACGGGATGGCCGCCACGGACAGCGGCACGGCCGCAGCCAGCGGGCCGATGGAGGTGCCAGCCAGCCAGCGCGTGAAGGGCACCAGCGCGACCAGCAAGATGATGAAGGGGAAGGACCGCACGGTGTTGACCGTCCAGTTCAGCACGGCGAAGGCCGGGCGGTTGTCCAGCGACTGGCCGGGGCCCAGCAGGAACAGCAGCACGCCCAGCGGGCCGCCAATGAGCACGGCGGCCGACAGGCCGATGCCCAGCATCAAAAGGGTCTGGCCCATGGCCAGCCACAGCTCGGGCAGGATTTCGACGATGTTTTCAGACATGGGAATGCGGAATCGAAAAGAAGAGGAAAACGGGACCGGGCGAAAAGCGGGAACGGGCGAAGGCCCGTCAGTGCTCGAAGCCACCCACGGCGCGCAGCACCACGGGGCGGGTGGCGCCGCGCTCGCGCAGGGCCTTGTCGGCACGCTCCACGCGCAGGGCCTCGAGTTCGCTGCCCAGCAGCGTGGCGCGCTGCGGCGCCTCGTAGGCACGGCCCTGCGGCAGGGCGGGCAGCGTGAAGCGTTCGGCCACCTGGCCCTGCTCGATGATGGCCACCTCGCTGCACAGCGCATCGACCACGGCCAGCTCGTGCGTGACGATGACGATGGTCACGCCCAGGCGGCTGTTGATGTCGGCCAGCGTGGCCAGGATGGAGCGCGTGGTCTCGCTGTCCAGCGCCGAGGTGGGCTCGTCGCACAGCAGCACCTGCGGGCGCGGCGCCAGGGCGCGCGCAATCGCCACGCGCTGCTTCTGGCCGCCCGACAGCTGGGCAGGATGGCTGGCCGCCTTGTCGGTCAGGCCCACGATGTCCAGGCACTCGCGCACGCGCTGCTCGATCTGGGCACGCGAATGGCCACCGTGGATGCGCAGCGGAAAGGCCACGTTCTCGAACACGGTGGCGTTCTGCAGCAGGTTGAACTGCTGAAAGATCATGCCGATGTTCTGGCGCGCCTCGCGCAGCGCGCGGCGGCCCAGGTCGGTCAGGCGCTGGCCTGCCACCACCACCTCGCCGCTGTCGGGACGCTCCAGAAGGTTGATCAGGCGCAGCAGCGTGGACTTGCCCGCACCACTCTTGCCGATCAGGCCGAAGACCGTGCCCTGGCCAATGTCCAGTGATACCGAACGCACGGCATCGAAGTGCTTGCCATCGGCTGTTACAAATTTCTTTTGCAGGTCGCGCAGGCGGATCAGCGCGTTTTCCGGGGCCAAATGGGCGGTCTGGACGGTCATGGAGTCTCGGTTCGGCAGTGAAAACGGTCCTGGGATCGGCAACGGCAGCCTTTGCACCGCCATCTCCAGGCAATGGCGCGCAATTTCCGGGCCCTGTGCTGAGGAGTTGGACGCAGTTGCAAGCCGATGGGCATGCGTTGTCTTGCGTCGTCGCCAAGCACAGGCGAATCCCCAGGATCTGCCGTCATTAGTGTTCTAACGAGTGTGTTGCAAAACGTTGTTCAAACAAAAGAATAAAAAATACGGTGCTTATATCGATTGCCGTCTTTCAAGCCTTGATGTACGGCCTGGACGGCATTGCTAGAATCCGCCCCCGACAGGCCTGTACAACGGCAAGATCCCTTGCGGTTGCGTGCATTACAGGTAAGTGCCCGCTTTCCTTTGCCATGCCCGAATCCTCCCGAACTGCCGACCGTCCTGCCAGCACCGCCAGCCTGCGCGTGGAAGCCGTGCGCCTGCGGCGCGGCATCACAACAGTCTTTGACGGCCTCGACCTGCGGCTGGACGAGCCGCGCGTGGGCCTCATCGGCGACAACGGCGCCGGCAAGACCAGCCTGTTCCGTCTGCTGTGCGGACTGGATGCGCCCGAGGCCGGGCGCGTGCTGCTGGACGGCACCGAACTGCACGAGGCCCGTGCACAGCGCCCGGGCCAGGTCGGGCTGATGTTCCAGAACCCCGACGACCAGATCATCTTCCCCACCGTGGAGGAAGAGCTGGCCCTGGGTCTGCGCCCTTCGGGCATCTCGCGGCGCGAGGCCACGGAACGCGCCCGTGCCCTGCTGGCCAGCCGCGGCCTGGCCGACTGGGCACCGCGCGCCGTGGCCGGGCTCAGCCAGGGCCAGCGCCAGCAGGTGTGCTGGCTGGCCCTGCTCATTGCCGCGCCGCGCGTGCTGCTGCTGGACGAGCCCTTCGCCAGCCTGGACCTGCCGGGCCAGGCGCGGCTGGCCCGGGACATCGCGGCTGCCGAGCAGCAGGTGCTGGTCTCCACCCATGTGCTGGACCACGTGCGCAGCTTTGGCCGCGTGCTCTGGCTGGAGCGCGGCAAAGTGCGCGCAGACGGCCCCGGCCACGGGGTCTGCGCAGCCTATGAAGCCGACGTGGCACGCCGGCTGCAAGCGCAGGACTGACGCAGGAGCCGGCCGCCATGGGAAGCCTCTACAGCGAATACACAAGCTGGCTCCATGCCTGGAGCGCGGGCCGCAAGCTGCTGCTCATGGCGCTGCTGGGAACGGGCCTGTTCCTCATCGATTCACCGTGGCTGCTGGCCCTGGCCGGCGCCGCCTGCGGGCTGCTGTGGCTGTCGCTGGGCCGCGCCACCGAGGGCGCACGGCGGCTCATGCTGTCGGTCACCGTGGCCGCCCTGCTGGTCGCCGCCTTCCATGTGTGGATGCAGCACTACGCCCTGGCCGCCGCCAGCGCGCTGCGCCTGGTCTGCGCCTCCACGCTGGGCATGGCGCTGACCGTGAGCACACGCCCCAGCGATCTGGTCGATGTGCTGGAGCGGCTGCTGGTGCCGCTGGAGCGCATCGGCATCTCCCCCGAACAGGTGGCCCTGCAACTGGCATTGATGCTGCGTTTCACAGAGCATTTCTTTGTGCAGTGGAAGCGCATGGACGATGCCCACCGGCTGCGCACGGGCCGCGCCGGCGGCCTGCGCCTGATTGCGCCGCTGACCATCCACATGCTGCAGGCCACTCGCCGCGTGTCCGATGCGCTGTGGGCGCGCCTGGGCCGCTGAGGCCTGCCCTGCCCCATTTCCCGACCGATCCATACGCAAGAGCCTCGCGAGAACCTTCCGAGAACCGTCCATGACCGCCCCCTCCACCGTCTCACGCGCCTCCGCGCGCTCCATGGCCCAGGTCTCGCTGTTTGCGGCGCTGATGGCGGTCATGGGCCTGATTCCCAAGATCGACCTGCCGCTGGGCGTGCCCATCACCATCCAGTCGCTGGGCGTGATGCTGGCTGGCGTGATGCTCGGCCCCTGGCGCGGCATGCAGTCCATGCTGCTGTTCCTCGCGGCCGTGGCCGTGGGCCTGCCCCTGCTGTCGGGCGGGCGCGGCGGCATTGCTGTCTTCATGGCGCCCTCGGCCGGCTACCTGCTGGGCTACCCGCTGGCGGCCTGCATTGCCGGCCTGGTCATGCGTGCGCTGCCCCAGGGCGCGCCCCGGCGCGCGGCGTTCAGCGCCTTTGCAGCCTCGGCGCTGGGCGGGCTGGTGGCCCTGCATGCCTTTGGCGTGCTGGGCCTCATGCTGATGGCCAAGCTCAGCCTGTCGCAGGCCTTCATGGCCACCTTGCTGTTCGTGCCCGGCGATCTGATCAAGTGCGTGCTGTGCGCCCTGGTGGTGCACACGGTGGCGCGCGGCATGCCGGACTGGCCGTTCGGAGGCCGCCAGCATGGTTGAGCCACTCGCGCCCCACCCGCTGGCCGCGCCGCTGCAGCACCCGTGGACCCTGGTCCATGGCCCGCTGGAGCATTGGGCCCGGCAGCGCCCCGATGCGCTGGCGCTGCAAAGCGAGGCGGGCCAATGGAGCTTTGCCGCGCTGCATGCCGCCGTGCTGCAGCGCTCGGCCGCGCTGGTGGCCGGCCAGGCGCCAGAGATGCTGCTGCTGGACACGGGCGGCAGCGCCAGCACCGTGGATGCCATCGTCGAATTCCTCGCCATCCTGCACAGCGGCCGCTGCGCCGCCGTGGCCGACCCTGATTGGCCCGAGGCCGTGCGCCAGCGCATCGAAGGCTGGCTTCCCACCGCGCCCAGCCCGCTGGCCGAGGCCACCGCCACCGGCGCCTTCTACACCGGCTTCACCTCGGGCAGCACCGGGCTGCCCAAGGGCTTCATGCGCCACCACCGTTCGTGGACAGAGAGCTTTCGCGTCTGCCTCGAGGACTTCGGCGCCGTGGCCGCGCAGCGCACCATGGCGCCCGGGCGCATCTCGCATTCGCTGTTCCTGTTCGGCGTGATGCAGGGCCTGTGGTGCGGCGAAGGCGCCGTGGTGCAGGAGCGGTTCTCGGCGGCGCGCTGCCTGGCCTCGCTGGCGCGCGGCGAAGCCCCCTGCCTGGTCGCCGTGCCCAGCCAATTGCTGCTGATGCTGCAGTGGGCCGCACACCGCGCACTGGCGCCCATCCCCGAGGTGGAGCTGATCATGATCAGCGGCGCGCGCTGGATGCGCGCCCAGACCCTGGCCCTGCGCGCGCTGTTTCCGCGCGCACGCATCATCGAGTTCTACGGCGCCTCGGAAGCGAGCTTCATCGCCTGGATGGAGGCCGACGAACAGGCCCCGCCCCAGGCCGTGGGCCGGCCCTTCAGCAATGTGCAGTTGCAGATCCGCCCCGCCACGCAGCAGCCCGGCGACCAGCCCCTGCAGCCGGGCGAGGACGGCCTGATCTACATGCGCAGCCCCATGCTGTTCATGGACTATGTGGGCGAGGCGCGCGATGGCACGGCCGCGCTGCGCGATGGCGAATGGCTGTCCGTGCGCGACATGGGCCATATCGATGCCGGCGGCCAGCTGTGCCTGGCCGGACGCCAGAGCCGCATGCTCGTCACCCAAGGCAAGAACCTGTTCCCCGAGGAAGTCGAGACCCTGCTGGCCGCGCACCCGGGCGTGGCCCAGGTCTCCATCCAGGGCCTGCCCGACGCGCTGCGCGGCATGCAGGTGCACGCCGTCGTGCAATGGCACGGCGCCGCGCCCGCAGGCTCCGCACAGGCGCTGGCGGCCTGGCTGCGCGAGCGGCTGGAAAGCTACAAGCTGCCGCGCCAATGGTGGAGCTGCACCGACTGGCCGCAGACCGCCAGCGGCAAGACCGACCATGGCCGGCTGGCGCGCGCGCTGGCGGCCACTGCCACCGCCACGGACACGGACACGGACACTGGCCAGCCACTGCCCGGCGAACCCGCGCTGCTGACCCTGCCATGAACCCGCAAGACGCCCCCGTCATCCTGGCCTGGGCGCGCAGCCCCGTCGCCCCCGTGGGCGGTGCGCTGCGCGAGCTTGCGGCGCACGAACTGGGCGCGCCCGTGCTCCAGGCCCTGCTGGCCCGGGCCGGCCTGCCTGCCCGGGCCGTGGATGCCGTGGTCTTAGGCAACGCCCTGGGCGCAGGCGGCAACCCGGCCCGCATGCTGGCCCTGGCGGCAGGCTTGCCCGAGCGCTGCGCGGCCCACAGCGTGGACACCCAATGCTGCTCGGGCCTGGACAGCGTGGCCCTGGCTGCAGGCCTGCTGATGTCGGGCCAGGCCAGCATTGTGGTGGCCGGTGGTGCCGAGGCCTGGAGCCGTGCCCCCATCCGCCAGACACGCCCGCGCCATGCAGACGAGTTGCCCGTCACCTATGACCGCCCCGCCTTCGCTCCCGACCCCGCACGCGACCCGGACCTGCTGCAATCGGCCGCCGACCACGCGCTGGCCCATGGCATCACCCGCGCCGTTCAGGAGGCCCATGCCATCCACAGCCACGCGCTGGCGCTCGCGCACCGCGACCGGCTGGCCCAAGAGATCGTGCCCATGGCGGGGCTGGACCACGACGCCTATCCGCGCGCCTTGAACCCGGCCCGCGTTGCCCGCATGCCCGTGGTGGCCGAAGCGGCTGGCGCCGTTGACGCCCATGCACGCCAGCGCCATGCACTGAGCACACCCGCCATCTCGCCCAAGGCCGATGGTGCCGCCCTGGTGCTGCTGGCCACGCCGCAGGCTTGCGCACGCCTGGGCCTGCAGCCACGCGCCCGATGGATTGCCAGTGCCTCGCTGGGCCATGCGCCTGAAACACCACTGGTCGCCGCCGCACTGGCGGCCCAGCAGGTGCTGGAGCGTGCAGCCGCAGCGCTGCAGCGGCCTTGCCTGACTGCGCCAGAGCTCCAGGCTGTGGAGCTGCACGATGCCTTCGCCGTGCAGGCCCTGGCCTTTGCCGAAACCCTGGGCCTGCCGCTGCAGCAGCTCAACACCGGCGGCGGTGGCCTGGCGCGCGGCCATCCCATAGGCGCATCGGGCGCGGTTGCGCTGGTGCGCATGCTCTCAGACCTGCACCGCACGCCAGCAGCCCACAGACCGGCTCTGGGCCTGGCCGCCATTGCAGGGGCGGGCGGCATAGGCGCGGCCTGCCTGGTGCAGGCGCTTTGAATCCATGGACTCCGCATTTCCCATGTCCGCCAATCCACCGTCCGACACCCTTCCCTTTGGCGATGCGCATGAGGCCCTGGTGCACGCGCGCCGCTCCGTGCGCGCCTACCGGCCCGATCCCGTGCCGGACGCGCTGCTGCACCAGTTGCTGCAATCGGCCCGCCGCGCGCCCAGCGGCGGCAACCTGCAGCCCGGCCAGTTCACCCAGGTGCGTGGCAGCCTGCGCGACGCACTCACACAGGCGCTGCTGGCCGACTGGCAAGGCGGAGCACCTGAGCGCGAGGACTACGGCTACTTCCCCCGCCCCATGCCCATGGCGCTGCGCAAGCGCCAGGTGGCGTCGGCCCAGGCCCTGTACAGCGCCCTGGGCGTGGCCCGCGAGGACCGCGCCGGGCGCGACGCCCAATTCGGCCGCAACTACCGCTTCTTCGATGCGCCCGTGGCCCTGGTCGTGAGCATTGACGCCCGCTTCGGCGCAGGCGGCTACATGGACCTGGGCATGACCCTGTATGGCCTGCAAATGGCCGCAGCCGCCCAGGGCCTGGGCAGCTGCGCCATCGGCGCCCTGGCCTCCTACCCCGACACCGTGCGCCGCGTGCTCGACCTGCCGCCCGGCGAGCACATCGTCTGCGGCCTGGCCCTGGGCTGGCCCGACGAGGCCGCCCCCGTCAACCGCACCCAGACCACCCGCGCACCGCTGGGCGAATATTTCAAAGTGCTGGGGGAATGAAAAAAAGCTGCCAATGGCAGCTTTTGCAATTCAGCCCTCGCTCGCACTGAACACGGCGACCGAAACCGGCGCAACCCAAAGCGAGGGACACCGAGCAAGGGCCGCCCCGAAGTGACGGTGTCGTCCCCCTCCCGCGAAGCGAGAGAGGGGGAAGCGGCGTCAGCCGCTCAGGGGGTGCTTCCTATCAAAATGCAGGAATCACCGATCCCTTGAACTGCACATCGATGAACTGGCGCACTTCATCGGAGTGGTAGGCCTTGATCAGCTGCGCCACCCAGGGCTTGCCCTTGTCAGCATCGCGCGCGACCAGGATGTTCACATAGGGGTTCTTGGCGTTTTCCTGCGCAATGGCATCGGTCTTGGGGTTCAGGCCTGCCGAGATCGCGAAGTTGGTGTTGATGGCCGAGGCGTCCAGGTCATCCAGCGAGCGTGGCAGCTGGGCTGCGTCCAGCTCCACGAAGCGCAGCTTCTTGGGGTTGGAGACCACGTCCAGCGGCGTGGCCTTCAGGCCCGCGCTTTCCTTGAGCTTGATCAGGCCCTGAGCCTGCAGCAGCAGCAGCACGCGGCCACCGTTGGTGGGGTCGTTGGGGATGCCGAACTTGGCGCCCTGGGGCAGGTCGGCCAGCTGCTTGATCTTCTTGGAATAGATGCCGATGGGGAAATTCACCGTGTCGGCCACCCAGCCGATCTTGTAGCCGCGGTCGCGCACCTGGGCGTCGAGGTAGGGGCGGTGCTGGTAGCTGTTGGCGTCCAGGTCACCGGCAGACAGCGCGGCATTGGGCTGCACGTAGTCGCCGAATTCCACGATCTGGATCTTCAGGCCGTTCTTCTCGGCGACCTTCTTGACCTGCTCCATGATCTGGGCGTGCGGGCCGGCCGTGACGCCGACCTTGATGGGCTTGTCCTGCGCCTGCGCGGGCATGGCCAGCAGGGTCATGGCGGCGGTGCTGGCAATCGCGGCGGCCGTGAGCGTGCGGCGGAGGAAATGGCGCTTGGTGGGCATGGATGCGGTTCCTTGTAACCTGTCAAAAACACAGGCGCACACTGTAGCGCCAACACAGCGCGCGGCGGCCGTACCGGCACACTGCGGCTAGACAGTTTTTTCAGTAGCTCACAACCGGCGCCGCAGCGCGGACGTCAGCGGTCCTGGAACTCGGGCGTTGCCATGACCTGGTGGGCCACGACATCCAGTACGGGATGGGGTTGCTCCTGGCGGTCTATCCAGACCTTGGGCGTGAAGCTGCCACGCAGCGCCACGGCATCGCCTTCGATCAGATTGCGCAGCACCTCGCAGGCCTGGGCATCGAATGCAACCACGTTGACCGGGATGGAGGTGCCATCGGATGCCTCGGAACGCACGCGGGCCACCATGAAGGGGCGCCGATTGCGGTCGCTGCGGTGTTCGGGCGTACCGGTGAGTCTGCCGGTAATCAGTCCATCCATCATGTGCGAGACCAGGAAGAAATCGTCAGTTACAAAAGACGCCATTGTAGGTGCAGGTTTTACGTGCCCAGACCGGGACGCGCATCTTCGCGGTGCATGGACTTTTCATGCGCTGGCTGCCCTCGCCATCCGTGATGGACCTGCCTGGCGAAGCTGAACTTGCACTTGCACTTGCACTTGCACTTGCTCTTCGCGGCAAGGCGCCATCGCGCGCAAAATCGAAAGCGCGAAAAAAAACGAACGTACAAAGCAAAAAGCTCCTGACGTTTCCGTCAGGAGCTTTGCGTTTTGGTCGGCGTGGCGGGATTCGAACTCGCGACCCCTTGCACCCCATGCAAGTGCGCTACCAGGCTGCGCTACACGCCGAAGCATTGAATTATAGGGACTAAAAACAGGCCTTCAGGGAAAACGCAGAGATTTTTCAAAAATGTCTGCAAATTCCTGAAATGGCGACGATCAGCCCCCGCATCTTCTCACCCCTGATGCGTGGCGCGCACGTGGTCCAGCAAGGCCTCCAACGGATGGCGCACCTGGCGTGCAGACAGTCGCTTGACCTGGCTGCGGCAGGAGTAGCCGGTGGCCAGCGGCTCGCCCAGGTTCTGCTTGCTCTCGATCTGTTTCTCCCATGACTGGGCATAGATGGTCTTGGAGGTTTCGAGGTTGCGCGCCTCATGCCCGTAGGTGCCCGACATGCCGCAGCAGCCCGTGGCCTCCACGCTCAGGCGCAGCCCCCGCCGCTCGAAAAGCTGCGTCCACTGCTTGCCGCTGTCAGGCGCGTTGGTCTTTTCAGTGCAGTGCGGCAGCAGCCGGTAGGCCACGCTGGCCACGCTGGTCACTGCCTCGGGCAGCACCTGAAGCAGCCACTCCTGGGGCAGCGCGACCTTTGGCACCTCGCCCATGCCCGGCACCTTGAGGTATTCCTGCCGATAGGCCAGCGTCATGGCCGGATCCAGCCCCACCAGCGCAACGCCGGACTGCGCCAGTTGCGCCAGCTGCGCGGCATTGCGGATGGCGGCCCTGGCAAAGGCGCCCATGAATCCCTGCACATGCAGCGGCTTGCCATTGGGCAGCAGCGGCGCCAGCCAGACCTGGAATCCCAGGCGCGCCGCCAGCTCGATCAGCACCTGCAGCTGGCCGGTCTCGAAGTAGCGGGTAAAGCTGTCCTGCACGATGACCACGCTGCGTGCGCGCTGCTCGGGCGTGAGCGCAGCCAGCGCCTGGGCATCGGCCGCGCGCACCTTCCATTGCCGCAAGGTGGCTGCCAGGTCCAGCCGGCTCAGCAGCGGGCCATCGACCATGCCGATGCGACGGCTGAGCACATCGCGCATCCATGGCGAGCCCATCACCCCGTTGTAGAGCGCGGGCATGCGCGCCAGCCACGGCATGGTGAACTCCAGCGAGCCGATCAGGTAGTCGCGCACGGGCCGCAGGTAGCGGCGGTGGTACAGCTCCAGAAAGCGCGAGCGGAATTCGGGCACGTTGACCTTGACGGGACACTGCCCGGCGCAGGACTTGCAGGCCAGGCAGCCGGCCATGGCGTCATAGACCTCGTGCGAGAAATCGGCCTCGCCGCGGCGCGCCGCGCGGCTGTTGCGCCAGCGCGCGGCCAGGCTGGACAGGAAGGGCTGGGGCCGCTGCGCGACCTCCAGCACGTTCACGCCGGCCTGCCCCTGCAGGCGCAGCCATTCGCGCATCAGCGAGGCCCGGCCCTTGGGCGAATGCACGCGCTGGCGCGTGGCCTTCCAGGAAGGGCACATGGCGTCGTCCGGGTCGAAGTTGTAGCAGGCGCCATTGCCGTTGCAGTGCATGGCCGCGCCATAGCTTTGCCATACGCGCTCGTCGATCTGCCGGTCCAGCTCGCCGCGCGTGGTGACGCCGTCCACCTTGAGCAGCAAGGTCTTGCTGGCCGGCGGCGTGGCGATCTTGCCGGGGTTGAGCTGGTTGTGCGGGTCGAAGGCGGCCTTGAGCTGCTGCAGCGAGGGATACAGCTCGCCGAAGAAGGCCGGCACATATTCGGAGCGCAGGCCCTTGCCGTGCTCGCCCCACAGCAGGCCGCCATGGCGCTGCGTGAGTTCGGCCACCGCGTCGGAGATGGGGCGCACCAGGGCGGCGTCCACGGGGTTCTTCATGTCCAGGATGGGGCGCACATGCAGCACGCCGGCATCGACGTGGCCGAACATGCCGTATTGCAGGCCATGGCTGTCCAGCAGCGCGCGGAACTCGGCAATGAACTCGGGCAGGTTCTCGGGCGGCACGGCCGTGTCTTCGACAAAGGGCTGGGGCCGCGCCTCGCCCGCCACGTTGCCCAGCAGGCCCACGGCGCGCTTGCGCATGGCATAGACGCGGTGGACCGCAGCATTGCCTGCCGCCAGCGTGTGGCCCAGCCGCTCCACCGAGGCGTCGGCGCCCAGGTGGCCGAGGAAGGCCTGCACGCGGCCATCGACCTCCTGCGGATCGTCGCCGCTGAATTCCACCAGGTTGATGCCCAGCGTAGGGCGCTGGCCGTCCTGCGGAAAGTACTCGGCCACGCTGCTCCAGACGAAGTCCTTCATGGCCAGCAGCAGTACCTTGGAATCCACCGTCTCAATGGACAGCGGCCGGTGCGCCATCAGCGCGCGCGCATCGCGCAGCGCATCCATAAAGCCCGCATAGCGCACGTTGACCAGCACCGAATAGCGGGGAATGGGCAGCACGTTGAGCCGCGCCTCCACAACGAAGCCCAGCGAGCCTTCGGCGCCGCACAGCACGCTGTTGAGGTTGAAGCGCCCGTCACCTTCGCGCAGATGGGCCAGGTCATAGCCAGTGAGGCAGCGGTTGAGTTTGGGGAATCTGGCCTCGATCAACTCCGCCTGATCCTCGCTGATGCGCCGCGCCGTGCGGTGCACCTTGCCGATGCGGCCCGAATCGGCGCACATGCGCTCCAGCGCCTCGGCATCCAGCGGCGCGCTGTGCAGGCGCTCGCCGCCGAGCAGCACGAAGTCCAGCGCCAGCACGTGGTCGCGCGTCTTGCCATAGGTGCAGCTGCCCTGCCCGCTGGCATCGGTGTTGATCATGCCGCCGATGGTGGCGCGGTTGGAGGTGGACAGCTCGGGGGCAAAGAACAGCCCGTATGGCTTGAGCGCGGCGTTGAGCTGGTCCTTGACCACGCCGGCCTGCACGCGCACCCAGCGCTGCTCGGCATTGATTTCGAGGATGCCGTTCATGTGCCGCGACAAGTCCATGGTCACGCCATGCGTGAGCGACTGCCCGTTCGTGCCCGTGCCGCCGCCGCGCGGTGTCAGCACCACATCGCGGAACTCAGGCCGCGCCAGCACCTGCGCCGCCCTGGCCACATCCTCGGAGTGACGCGGGTAGATGGCCGCCTGCGGCATGCGCTGGTAGATGGAGTTGTCCGTGGCCAGCACGGTGCGGCTGGCATGGTCCGTGTCCACGTCGCCCTCGAAGCCGGTGGCCTTCAACGCTTCAAGAAACTCAAGGTATTGGGCAGGCACGGGGGCGCTGGCGTGGGGCAGTGGGGCAATCGACATGGAAGGCAAGGTGGGGAGATTTGTTGCAGGCGATCAGCCCAGGAAACCCATGCATGCAATACACGATTTCAGGCCGACCATGGCCGCAAGTATCTCTACACTCTTCCTCTGGAACAAACGAAAATTGCTGCCGCAAACACTGCATAAAACTCATGAATTACCGACGTCTGACGCCCTCCATGTCCCTGCTGCTGGTCTTCGAGGCGGCCGCGCGCCACGAAAGCTATGCGCGTGCGGCCGAGGAGCTGTCGCTCAGCCAGAGCGCCATCAGCCGGCAGGTGCAGACACTGGAGGCGCAGCTGGGCATCAGCCTGTTCCGCCGCGAGGGCCGCACGGTGCGCCTGACCGACGTGGGGCGCCGCTACTTCATCGACCTGGGCGCCGCGCTGGGCCGCATACGCAGCGCCACCCTGCAGGCCATGTCACGCCAGTCCGGCGGTGGCACGCTCAATCTGGCCACCCTGCCCACCTTCGGCTCCAAATGGCTGCTGCCGCATCTGCATGGCTTCTACCAGGCGCAGCCCGGGGTGACGATGCACATCCACTCGCGCATCGGCGATATCGATTTCGACAGCGCAGAGATAGACGCCGCCATCACCGTCGGCACGGGAGACCGGCCCGGGCTGACCGCGCATCGCCTGTATCACGAGTTTCTGGTGGCGGTGGCCAGCCCGCAGGCGCTGCAGCAGGCCGGGCAGGCAGCAGCCTCGCCGGACTGGGCGGGCCAACAGGTGCTGCTCACGGTGGCCAGCAACCGGCAGGCCTGGAGCGAGTGGTTCACGCACTATCGGCTCGATCACCGGCAGATGCGGATAGGGCCGAGCTTCGAGCTGACCTCGCACCTGATACAGGCCGTGCTGGCAGGCATGGGCGTGGGCCTGGTGCCACGGGTGCTGGTGGAAGAGGAGATGGCGCGCGGTGAGCTGCACGTGGTGGGAGACGCCATCCCCAGCCAGCGCAGCTACTACCTGGTCTATCCCGAGAGGAACGCGACACTGCCGGCGCTGGCAGCCTTCCGGCAATGGCTGCTTGCAACCTGCGCCCAGGGTTGATTCCTGCGCAACGGCCGCTCCCCTTCAGCGGTTGGTAGCGGTTGGTAGCGGTTGGCGATGGCACAAAGAAAAACGGACCACAGCCAGAAGCTGTGGTCCGTATTCATTTATGGTCGGCGTGGCGGGATTCGAACTCGCGACCCCTTGCACCCCATGCAAGTGCGCTACCAGGCTGCGCTACACGCCGAAGAATTCAATTATATACAGCTTTTTGCTCTCAAATAGAAAGCAGCGCACGAATCTGCAAAAGCTCCTCGCGCACAGCCTCCGGCTCCAGCGGAACGCTGGCCGCGGCATCGCCGCCGAGCAGCGGCGCGGCAGCCGGCGCCGACACCACGGCACCGGCCTGCAGCGCGGGAACCACGGCAGACCCCGAGGCTTCGCGCAGGCGGTTGCGCGCGCCGTTGATGGTGAAGCCCTGCTCGTAGAGCAGCTCACGGATGCGCCGGATCATCAGCACTTCGTGGTGCTGGTAGTAGCGGCGGTTGCCGCGCCGCTTCATGGGACGCAGCTGCGTGAACTCCTGCTCCCAATAGCGCAGCACATGCGGCTTGACGTCGCACAGATCCGCTACCTCACCGATGGTGAAGTAGCGCTTGGCGGGAATCTGGGGCAGAAGTGAAGCCATGGCAAATGTGGATGAGGTCAGGATGTGCAATGCCGCTGGTGCGCGGACGCCGATCCGGGAAGAAGGCCGAGCCTACTGCACAGCTCGCTTGCAGGCCAGCACCCTGTCGTAAAAACAGCCCATCCACCGCAAGGCAGACAGGCTGACGACAGCTGGGCCACGGCAAGCCGGGCCCCGGGGACGACCCTTCAGGACGCGGAACCCGTCGTGCCTTCCTGGATCTGCTCCTTGAGCTTGCTGCTCGCATGGAAGGTCACGACGCGGCGTGCCTCGATCGGAATGGCCTCGCCAGTGCGCGGGTTGCGCCCCGGACGCGGCGCCTTGGTGCGGATCTGGAAGTTGCCGAAGCCCGACAGCTTCACATCCTCGCCCGTCACCAGGCTTTGCGAGATCAGCTCGAAGAACGCATCCACCATTTCCTTGGATTCGCGCTTGTTCAGGCCGATCTCGTCGAACAGCAGGTCCGCCAGCTGCGCCTTGGTCAGCGCGGGCGAATCAAGACTTTCCACCGTCAGTTCCATCACGGGATCTCCTTTCACGGCATGGGCCTTCCATCAGGCGCGCAGGCGCGCGCCCAGGCGTTGCTGCAGCTGCTCGAGCACGGCCTGCACGGCCTTCTCGATCTGCACATCGGTCAGCGAGCTGTCGTCATTGCCCAGAGTCAGGCGCACGGCCAGGCTCTTTTCGTCCTGCGCCAGCGCGCCCGGTGCCGCTGTCTCGCCGGCCTTGAGCGCCTTGGGACGGAACACATCGAACAGCACGACAGAGCGCAGCAGGCCGCCGGTCTGGGCAGCTTCCACTGCCTGCATCAGCTGGGCATGCGTGGCCTTTTCGTTCACGACCACGGCAATGTCGCGCTCCACGGCCTGGTGCTTGGCCACGGGCTTGAACACCGGCACCTCGCGCGCCAGCACGGCATCGAGCTCCAGCTCGAACAGCACGGGCGCCTGGGCCAGATCCCATTGCTGGCGCCACTGGGGATGCAGCTCGCCGATGAAGCCGATGGACTGGCCATCGAGCAGCACGCGCGCGCAGCGGCCTGGGTGCATGGCCGGATGCTCGGCCGGCTCGAACACGGGCTTGCGCGGCGCCAGCAGCGCCTCGACATCGCCCTTGACGTCGTAGAAGTCCACCTTGGCTTCGGCGCGGCCCCATTGCAGCTGCTCTCCAGCACCCCAGGCCAGGCCCGCCACGCGCATGGGCTGGTAGAAGCCCTTGACCGTGGTGTCGCTGTCAACAACGCTGTCATCCTTGAGGAAGACACGGCCCAGCTCGAACACGCGCACGCGCTCGGCCTTGCGGTCGGCATTGAACTTGAGCACCTGCATGAGCGAGCCGATGAGGCTGGAGCGCATCACGCTGAGCTGGCTTGCGATGGGGTTGAGCAGCTGGATGGGATTGGCGTTGCCGGCCAGATCCTTCTCCCATGCGGCTTCCACAAAGCTGAAGTTGATGGTTTCCTGGTAGCCCAGATCGGCCAGCGCGCGGCGCACGGCGAACTGGCTGCGGCGGTTTTCGGCGCGCAGCTTGGGAGCAATGGGCGCCAGCGGCTTGGTCGTGGGCAGGTTCTCGTAACCCACCATGCGCGCCACTTCCTCGATCAGGTCTTCCTCGATGTTGATGTCGAAGCGGAAGCTGGGCGGCGTGACGGTGAGCACGCCATCGCCCTGCTCCACCGGCAGGCCCAGGCCGGCCAGCGCATCGTGGCACTGCTGCTGCGTGAGCGGCATGCCGATGACCTTGGCCGCACGCGCCACGCGCAGCGTGACGGGCTTGGGCTGGGGCATGTTGGCCTGCTGGTCGTCGATGGGGCCGCAGACGGTCTCGGGCGTGCCGCAGATCTGCAGCACCAGCTCGGTGATGCGCTCGATGTGCTCGACCGTCAGTTCGGGATCGACACCCCGCTCGAAGCGGTGGCCCGCATCGGTGGAGAAGTTGTAGCGGCGCGAACGGCCGGCAATCGACTTGGGCCACCAGAATGCGGCCTCGATGTAGATGTGACGCGTGTCGTCGGACACGGCCGTGGCGTCGCCGCCCATGATGCCGGCCAGCGACTCGACTTCGCGCTCATCGGCGATCACGCCCACCTGGCCATCCACGGTGACGGTGTTGCCGTTGAGCAGCTTGAGCTGCTCGCCTTCCTTGCCCCAGCGCACCTGCAGGCCGCCGTGGATCTTGTCCAGGTCGAAGATGTGCGAAGGACGGCCCAGCTCGAACATCACATAGTTGGAGATGTCCACCAGCGGCGCCACGCTGCGCTGGCCGCAGCGCGCCAGGCGATCGACCATCCACTGCGGCGTCTTCGCCTGGGTGTTGACATTGCGCACCACGCGGCCCGAGAAGCGGCCGCACAGGTCGGGCGCCTCGATCTTCACGGCCAGCCTGTCCTGCACGCCCACGGCGGCAGGCGTGAACGACTGGGGCTTGAGCGGCGCGCCGGTCAGCGCAGCCACTTCGCGCGCCACGCCGTAGACGCTCAGGCAATGCGCCAGATTGGGCGTGAGCTTGAGCGTGAGCAGCGTGTCATCCAGGTTCAGGTACTCGCGGATGTTCTGGCCCAGGGGCGCGTCCAGCGGCAGCTCCATCAGGCCGCCATGGTCCTCGGACAGCTTGAGCTCGCGTGCCGAGCACAGCATGCCGAAGCTCTCCACACCGCGCAGCTTGCCGATCTTGATCAGGAAAGGCTTGCCATCTTCACCGGGCGGCAGCTCGGCGCCCACCGTGGCGCAGGGCACGCGGATGCCCACGCGCGCATTGGGCGCGCCGCAGACGATGGTCAGCAGCTCGGGTCCGCCCACATCGACCTGGCACACGCGCAGGCGATCGGCATTGGGATGCTGCTCGGCAGCCTTGATCTCACCGACGACGATCTTGGTGAACGGCGGCGCCACGGGCTCCAGCTCCTCCACCTCCAGGCCGGCCATGGTCAGGGTGTCGGCCAGTTCTTGGGTGGTCAGCGGCGGATTGCAGAACTCGCGCAGCCAGGATTCGGGAAATTGCATATCAGACTCTTTGGCGTTGGTTCAGTCCGCGCGCCGTGGCGCTGGCGGACTCTTTGGCGAAGGCTTGCAGCCGGATCAACGGAATTGCGACAGGAAGCGGATATCGCCGTCAAAAAACAGTCGCAGATCGTTGACGCCATAGCGCAGCATGGTCAGGCGGTCAGGCCCCATGCCAAAGGCAAAGCCGATGTACTTTTCGGGGTCCAGCCCCATGTTGCGCACCACGTTGGGGTGCACCTGGCCGGAGCCGGCCACTTCCAGCCAGCGGCCGGCCAAGGGGCCGCTCTGGAACTGGATGTCGATCTCGGCGCTGGGCTCGGTGAAGGGGAAGAAGCTGGGACGGAAGCGCAGCACCAGGTCGTCGCTCTCGAAGAAGGTCTTGCAGAAGTCGGTGAAGACCACCTTCAGGTCCTTGAAGCTGACGTTCTCACCGATCCACAGGCCTTCGCACTGGTGGAACATGGGCGAGTGCGTGGCATCGCTGTCCACGCGGTAGGTGCGGCCCGGCGCGATCACGCGGATCTCGGGCATGCCCTGGCCGGCGTCGAGCCGCTCACGGTATTTCTTGACGTGCTGCACAGCGTGGCGCACCTGCATGGGGCTGGTGTGCGTGCGCAGCAGATTGGGGGCCTGCTCCGTGCCGCCTTCCACGTAGAAGGTGTCGTGCATGGAACGGGCGGGATGGTCTTCCGGCGTGTTCAGCGCCGTGAAGTTGAACCAGTCGGACTCGATCTCGGGGCCCTCGGCCACATCGAAGCCCATGGAGCCGAAGATGCCCTCGATGCGCTCCAGCGTCAGCGACACGGGGTGCAGGCCACCCTGGCCACGGCGGCGGCCCGGCAAGGTCACATCCAGCACCTCGGCCTTCAGGTGGGCCTGCAGTTCGGCATCGGCCAGGGCCTTGCGGCGCGCGGTCAGCGCGGCCTCGATGCCTTGCTTGGCCACATTGATGGCGGCTCCGCGCGACTTCTTCTCTTCGACGGAAAGCTGCGCCATGCCCTTCATGAGCTCGGTCACCTTGCCCGACTTGCCCAGAAACTGCGCCTTGGCGTTTTCCAGATCAGCGGGGGTTTGTGCCTGCGCGAACAGCTGCTGCGCGCTCTCGACCAGAGAATCCAACTCGTTCATATCGACTCTTTATCGACTGTGAAAAGAAACAAGGGCTAGCAGCCTTTTCAAGCCCTAGCCCTTGCTGTTTGCGCTGCAGACCATCACGAGGATGGCCGCAGACCGTTATCTCAAGCAGCCAGCTTGGCCTTGACTTGATCAACGATGCTGCTAAACGCAGCCTTGTCGTGCACCGCGATATCGGCCAGCATCTTGCGGTCGATCTCGATGGCTGCCTTCTTCAGGCCGTTGGCGAACTGGCTGTAGGTCAGGCCCAGTTCACGTGCAGCGGCGTTGATACGGGCGATCCACAGACGGCGGAACACGCGCTTCTTGGCACGGCGGTCACGGTAGGCATATTGCCCAGCCTTCATCACCGCCTGCTTGGCGATGCGGAAGACATTGCCGCGGCGGCCGCGGAAACCCTTGGAAAGGGCCAGAACTTTTTTGTGACGGGCGCGGGCCGTTACACCACGTTTGACGCGAGGCATGTGTTTTCTCCTTGTTCGTCAGTGAATTACAGGCCAGCCATCGGCAGCATTTGTGCGATAGAGCCCATGTTGGTCTCATGCACAGACACTGCACCACGCAGGTGACGCTTGTTCTTGGTGGTCTTCTTGGTCAAGATGTGACGCTTGAAGGCTTGACCGCGCTTGACGGTGCCACCGGGACGAACGCGAAAACGCTTCTTCGCGCTGCTCTTGGTCTTCATTTTGGGCATTTGAATGCTCCTGTTGTTTGTGCTCGTGAGGCGGCTCGCAACACTGCGCGCACTTGCTGGCCCCGAGACACTTCTGTGCCAGCCCGGAGGCCGGCAAGAACAAGGGACATGGAAACCATGTCCCTTGCATCGCACGCCCCGCGCAATCGACTCGCGCAAGGCCTGCAAATTCTGTCGCCCTTCAACGAAGGGCGAAACCGCGATTATGCCTTATCAGCCACCGCAGGTGCAGCAGAAACTTCTGCCGGCTTGCCGCCAGCTGTGGGCTTCTTGCGCGCAGGGGCGATCATCATCACCATCTGGCGGCCTTCCAGCTTGGGGAACTGCTCCACCTGGATGGAATCCGCCAGATCGTCACGCAGACGGTTCAGCAGATCCAGACCAATCTGCTGGTGCGTGATTTCACGGCCGCGGAACCGCAGCGTGATCTTGCACTTGTCACCATCGGCCAGGAAACGGCGGATGTTGCGCAGCTTGATGTTGTAGTCGCCGTCGTCGGTACCAGGGCGGAATTTCACTTCCTTGATTTCAATGACGGTCTGCTTGGCCTTGGCTTCGGCAGCCTTCTTCTGTTCAAGGTACTTGAACTTGCCATAGTCCATCAACCGGCAGACAGGTGGAGTGGCAGTGGCGGCAATTTCCACCAGGTCCACGTCCAGCTCGCCCGCCATGCGCAGCGCTTCCTGCAGAGGCACGATGCCCAGCGGCTCGTTCTCCGGGCCGGACAGACGCACTTCAGGCGCCATGATTTCACGGTTGAGACGATGCTTGCGCTCTTCACGGTGGCGCCGATCACGAAATTCAGTAGCTATGGTTCTCACCCTTGGATTTAAGTTGCTACAACAGCGTAGCCGCTTGTGTGCAGTACACGCAAGCGGCTACCGCCTTTGGAGATGCTCCATCAGGCCTTCGCCGCGATGTCCTTGGCCACGAGTTCAATGAACGCATCGACCGACATCACACCGAGGTCCTTGTTGCCCCGTGCGCGCACTGCCACTGCACCAGCGGCCTTCTCCTTGTCGCCAGCAACAAGGATGTAAGGCAGCTTTTGCAACGAATGCTCCCGTATTTTATACGTAATCTTTTCGTTGCGCAGATCTGTCGCCACCCTAAGGCCTTGATTCGGAAATGCTTTTTGCAGCTTTTGTGCGACTTCCCGCACATAGTCCGCCTGCGCGTCGGTGATATTGAGAACAGCGGCCTGCACGGGAGCCAGCCAGGTCGGCATGGCGCCAGCGTGCTGCTCGATGAGAATGCCGATGAAACGCTCCAGGCTGCCAACGATGGCACGGTGCAGCATCACGGGGCGATGGCGGTCGCCATCCTCGCCCACGTACTCCGCATCCAGGCGCTCGGGCATGGAGAAATCCACCTGGATGGTTCCGCACTGCCACTGGCGGCCGATGGCGTCCTTGAGCGTGTACTCGATCTTGGGGCCGTAGAAAGCGCCATCGCCGGGCGAGATCACGTACTCGCAGCCCGAAGCCTCCAGGCTGTTGATCAGCGCAGCTTCTGCCTTGTCCCAGCTTTCATCGGAGCCGATGCGCGCTTCGGGGCGCGTGGCGACCTTGTAGATGATGTCGCTGAAGCCGAAGTCCGCGTAGACCTTTTGCAGCAGCGTGGTGAAGGCCAGCACTTCGGGCTGGATCTGGTCTTCGGTACAGAAGACGTGGCCATCATCCTGCGTGAAGCCGCGCACGCGCATGATGCCGTGCAGGCCGCCCGTGGGCTCGTTGCGGTGGCACTGGCCGAATTCGCCGTAGCGCAGCGGCAGGTCGCGGTAGCTCTTGATGCCCTGCTTGAAGATCAGGATGTGGCCGGGGCAGTTCATCGGCTTGAGCGCATAGTCGCGCTTTTCCGACTCGGTCGTGAACATGTTCTCGCGGTACTTGTCCCAGTGGCCGGTCTTCTCCCACAGGGTCTTGTCCAGGATCTGCGGACCCTTGACCTCCTGGTAGCCGTTGTCGCGGTACACGCGGCGCATGTACTGCTCGACCTCTTGCCACAGGGACCAGCCCTTCGGGTGCCAGAACACGGTGCCCGGCGAATGCTCGTCGATGTGGAACAGGTCCAGTTCGCGGCCCAGCTTGCGGTGGTCGCGCTTCTCAGCCTCCTCCAGCATGTGCAGGTACTGCTGCAGGTCGTCCTTAGATGCCCAGGCCGTGCCGTACACGCGCTGCAGCATCTCGTTGCGATGGTCGCCACGCCAGTAGGCGCCAGCCACCTTCATCAGCTTGAAGAACTTGAGCTTGCCGGTGCTGGGCACGTGCGGGCCGCGGCACAGATCCTCGAAGCTGCCTTCGCGGTACAGGCTCACATCCTCATTGGAGGGGATGCTGGCGATGATCTCGGCCTTGTAGTTCTCGCCGATGCCCTTGAAGTACGCAACGGCCTCGTCGCGCGGCAGCACGCGGCGCACCACGGGCTCGTCCTTGGCGGCCAGTTCGGCCATGCGCTTTTCGATGGCGACCAGGTCCTCGGGCGTGAAGGGGCGCTTGTACGAGAAGTCGTAGTAGAAGCCGTTCTCGATCACGGGACCGATGGTGACCTGGGCGTCAGGAAACAGATCCTTGACGGCATAGGCCAGCAAGTGGGCCGTCGAATGGCGGATCACGTCCAGGCCATCTGCATCCTTGGCCGTCACGATGGACAGGGGCATGTCCTTGTTGATCACAAAGCTGGTGTCCACCACCTTGGCGTCGTCGCCCGTGCCAACCTTGCCAGCCAGCGCAGCCTTGGCAAGGCCCGTACCTATCGATGCAGCCACTTCAGCCACGGTGACCGGGCCGGGGTACTCACGTTGCGAACCATCGGGAAGCGTAATGTGGATCATGGGATTCCTAAAATATTTCTCAGGGGGCGCGCATCCCCCAAAAGCAAAAAGCGCGGAGCCAGGTCCGCGCTTTCTTGGGGTCGAGTGAATCTCGTGCAGGCGCGAACCGCCAGCCGCTAGCGGCCGGTGTACATCTCCGATGTAGTTCGCGGTGTCATAACCATGATGCCTTTCTCGCCCTTGTCAGTTGTTGTCAATTGAAAACTTCAGCCATTTTAACCCCAGCAAAGAAAAAGCGCCCGAAGCACAAGGCCCCGGACGCTTTCTCACCCCTATCTACCTGAAGTTGCACTCACCGAAGCCGCGCTTCAGTGGAATTGCTCCTCTTCCGTGGAGCCGGTCAGTGCCTTGACGCTGGACGAGCCGCCCTGGATCACCGTGGTCACGTCGTCGAAGTAGCCTGCACCCACTTCCTGCTGGTGCGACACGAAGGTGTAGCCTTGTTCGCGGGCTGCGAATTCGGGCTCCTGCACCATGTTCACGTAGTGCTTCATGCCTTCGCCGTTGGCGTAGGCGTGGGCAAACTTGAACGTGTTGAACCAGTTGATGTGAATGCCGGCCAGCGTGATGAACTGGAACTTGTAGCCCAGAGCAGACAGGTCTTCCTGGAAGGAGGCGATCTGGCTGTCGTTGAGGTTCTTCTTCCAGTTGAACGAAGGCGAGCAGTTGTAGCTCAGCAGCTTGCCTGGGCAGGCGGCATGCACGGCCTGGGCGAACTCGCGGGCAAAGCCGATGTCGGGCACGCCGGTTTCGCACCACACCAGGTCGGCATAGGGCGCATAGGCCACACCGCGGCTGATGGACTGCTCCATGCCATTGCGGACACGGTAGAAGCCTTCCTGCGTGCGCTCGCCGGTCAGGAACGGCTTGTCGTTGGCGTCGTGATCGGAGGTGATCAGGTTGGCGGCTTCAGCATCGGTGCGGGCCAGCACGATGGTAGGCACGCCCATCACGTCAGCGGCAAAGCGGGCGGAGATCAGCTTCTCGACGGCTTCCTGGGTGGGCACCAGAACCTTGCCGCCCATGTGGCCGCACTTCTTCACGGCAGCCAGTTGGTCCTCGAAGTGCACGCCGGCTGCGCCAGCGGCAATCATGTTCTTCATCAGTTCAAAAGCGTTGAGCACGCCGCCAAAACCGGCTTCCGCATCGGCGACGATAGGCAGGAAGTAGTCGATGAATTCCTTGTCGCCGGGGTTGATGCCCCGGCCCCACTGGATTTCGTCGGCACGCTTGAAGGTGTTGTTGATGCGGCGCACCATGGTGGGCACCGAGTCATAGGCGTACAGCGACTGGTCGGGGTACATGGTTTCGCTGGTGTTGCCGTCGGCAGCCACCTGCCAGCCCGACAGGTACACCGCTTCCAGGCCAGCCTTGGCCTGTTGCATGGCCTGGCCTGCGGAGATGGCGCCAAAGGCATTCACGTAGCCCTTCTTGGCACCGCCGTTGATCCTGTCCCAGAGCAGTTCCGCGCCACGCTGGGCCAGCGTGTACTCGGGCTGCAGGCTGCCGCGCAGGCGCACCACGTCGGCGGCGCTGTAGCCGCGCTTGACGCCCTTCCAACGGGGGTTTTGCGCCCAGTCTTTCTCAAGGGCGGAAATCTGCTGTTCACGGCTCAGTTGCTGGGTCAGGGATTGGGGCATGTTGCTCTCCTGGGAGGTGGTTGAAACAAGCGGCTTTCTTGCGTCGGCCTTGGGATCAAATTTAAGTCTTATAGAAGACCTCATCAACATCTTGTGTCTTATACAAGACTAAATTTTTCACCATATAAATCAACGAGTTATTTTCATATTTTTCAATATGAAATCACATTTCTCGTATTGAGAAAAATTGGCGCATTGCAGCATTTCAATATTTCACAATGCAAAACATGAATTCCATGCCATGAAAAGTCACCACAGCATGGCAAGCGTCCGCGACAGGCACATGTCACGCACACCGGACGCGCTCACAGGTACCATCGCGCGTTCAGGCGGCGCTACCGCCTCTCAAACCTGCACTTGCCGTGAACACCTCCCATCGCAGATCTGCCTATGCCTGCCTGGCGCTGAGCATGTCCCTGGTCGGCAGCTATGTCGCCCTCTCCAAGCCTCTGGCGGCCATTTTTCCGGTGCTGCTGCTGGCCTGGCTGCGCTTTGGCATCGGGGCCATCGCCATGCTGCGCTGGCTGCGCAAGCCGGCTGACGAGGCACCCCTGTCTCGGCGCACGCAGGGCCTGCTGTTTCTTGAGTCGCTGTTCGGCAACTTCCTCTTCACCATCTGCATGGTGACTGGGGTGAGCCTGACAAGCGCCGTCACGGCCGGCGTGACCATGGCTGCCATCCCTGCTGCCGTGGCCTTGATGAGCTGGCTGTTTCTGCGCGAGCGCGTGGCTGCGCGCACCTGGCTGGCCATTGCGCTGGCCGTGGCGGGCATCGGCCTGTATGCACTGTCCCGCCCGGACGCTGGCGCCGCCTCGGCAGCATCAGCCTCACCGCAGGCGTGGCTGGGGCAGATGCTGCTGGTCGGTGCCGTGCTTTGCGAGGCGTTCTACGCCGTCATCGGCAAGCGCCTGACCACGTCCCTGGGGTCCAAGCGCATCACATCCATCGTCAATCTATGGGGATTTGCGCTGTCTACGCCCTTCGGGCTGTATCTGGCGTGGCGCTTCGACTTCGGCAGCGTGGCATGGAGCATCTGGGGTCTGTTGCTGTTCTACGCCCTTGCCGCCTGCGTGTGGACCGTGTGGTTGTGGATGACAGGCTTGCGCAACGTGCCAGCCTCCCAGGCCGGCACCTTTACGGTACTGCTGCCGATCAGCGCTGCCGTGGTCGGCATGTGCGTGCTGGGCGAACGGGTCACATCCATGCAGGCGCTGGCCTTTGCGATCGCCCTGCTGGGCATTCTCGTGGCCACCTGGCCGGGCAGAAAACGCCTTGCACAACACCCTTCCGCGAGCGGTGCCAGCCCCCTCTGAAGACGCTGCCGCCGACGGCCAACCTGCCAGTGCGGCCCTCGAAAGCGAGCCAGAATGCAAAAACTCCTCAAAAAACAGCGCCACAGCAACAAATCGAGGCAAAAATTTGACGGGTAAGCTTGGAAGAGCGTTTTTTTCCCATTAGCATCAGCCTGCCAGTGGATAGCGACGGTTTTTCGCTGGTAAAGAATCCACTCCATACTAGGAACAAGCAACATGGCAACTGCAAAGAAGGCAACGGCTGCTCCGGCAGCTCCCGCAAAGAAGCGCACTCCCAACGCCGCCTTCATGAAACCCCTCACCCCCAGCCCCGCTCTGGCTGCCGTGGTGGGTTCCACCCCCCTGCCCCGCACCGAGATCATCAGCAAGCTGTGGGTCTACATCAAGGCCAACAAGCTGCAAGACGCTGCCAACAAGCGCATGATCAACGCCGACGCGAAGCTCAAGGAAGTGTTCGGCAAGCCCCAAGTCTCGATGTTCGAGATGGCTGGCCTGATCGGCAAGCACGTCAAGTAATCCTCGGGCCTGCGCCACGACGGATGAAAGCCGGCCCCTGGGCCGGCTTTTCTTTTTTCCGGGATGCCACCTCCTCTTCTTGCCGAAGATGCTGCACACCGACAACATTCCAATGCCATGAGTCAAGTGCCCGCGCTGCAAGCCGTTCCCGACGGCATCATCAATCTGGCCGACCACGAGGCGCATGCGCGGCAGCGGATGGACGACAACGCCTGGGCCTATTTCTCGGGCGGCGCGGCCGATGAGCGCAGTCTTGCGGCCAACCGCAGCGCCTGGGACGCTCTCCCACTGTGGCCGCGCGTGCTCCGCCCCCTTGCAGGCGGTCATACCCGGCTGCAGTTGCTGGGCAGGGAGCTGGCCTGCCCGCTGCTGGTGGCCCCCATGGCCTTCCAGCGCATGGCCCATGAGGACGCAGAGCTTGCAACGGCCTATGCCGCTGCGGCGCTGGGCGCGGGCATGGTACTCAGCACACAGGCCAGCCTGCCGCTGGAGACAGTGGCACAAGCAGCACGGCTCACGCCGGGCCATGGCCCTTTGTGGTTCCAACTCTATCTGCAGCATGACCGAGGCTTCACCACGCAACTGATCAAGCGCGCAGAGGCCGCAGGCTACGAAGCGCTGGTGCTGACGGTGGACGCGCCCACCAGCGGTGTACGGGACCGTGAACGCCGCGCGCGCTTTTGTCTTCCGCCGGGCGTGTCTGCAGTCAACCTGCAGGGGATGGCACCACTTGCAGCCATGCAACTCGCGCCAGGCCAGAGCGCCCTGTTCGACGGCCTGCTGCACCATGCACCTACCTGGGATGACGTCGCCTGGCTGCAGCAGCAGACACGACTGCCGCTGCTGCTCAAGGGCGTGCTCCACTCGGCCGATGCGCTGCAGGCCGCGAGATTGGGAGTAGCGGGCATCATCGTCTCCAACCATGGAGGGCGCACGCTGGACACCGCACCGGCCACGGCAACAGCCCTAGCCCGCGTGGCCAGGGCCGTGCGCGGCGCGGGCCACGAGCTCCCCTTGCTGGCCGACGGGGGCATACGGCGCGGCACAGACGTGCTCAAGGCGATCGCCCTCGGTGCGACGGCGGTTCTGATAGGCCGCCCCGTACTCTGGGGGCTGGCCAATGCGGGCGCCGCCGGCGTGGCCCATGTGCTCAGGTTGCTGCGCGATGAACTGGAGATCGCCATGGCGCTGACAGGGTGTGCCACCCTCGCACAGGCCACTGTGGAACTACTGGATACCGAGTAAAGCCGAGCGCCATACATCCCTACAGACAACCAAGAATTGCAAATGCGATGAATTCTCATTTATAATTTTTCATCCTATCAATAGCCAGCCACTACTGCCTGTAGCCATGATCGTCTGTGTATGCCGCCGGGTTTCCGACCGTGAGATCGCACGCCACGCTCATGCGGGCATGAGCTTTGACGAGATCCAATTCGAATTGGGTATCGCCATGCAGTGCGGCCGCTGCGAGAGCTGCGCCCGGGATGTGGTGGCGCAATGCTGCGCCAGCCAGCCCGTGGCGGCCATCCACAACGAGGTCGCGGCCCAGACCGTCCAGCTTGCCAACAACATTCTGGAGAGCAAAGCATGGTCCTCCTCTCAGCACTTGTCGGCAGCCTGATCCTCGTCGTTACATGCACCTGGTGGATTCTGCGCAGCTGATACTCCGTCTTCCGAGCGACAGCACCCGGCTCCCATACGCTGACCGCTCCTTCTGTCTCTATGTCCCAGTCTGATCGTTTTGGCCCCCCCGGGGGCCTTGGCCGTAACGTGGCCATCGCGGGTTCGGTCGTGGTCTTGCATGCAGCAACCCTTTGGGCGATGCAGCATGGCCTGCTCCAGCGCGCACCCGAAGAGGTCATCGTGCCAGCCCAGGTGATTGCGGAATTCATTTCGCCACCCGCTCCCGAGCCCGAGGCACCCAAGCCCCCTCCTCCGCCGCCACCTCCCAAACCGCAGCCGGTCGTGAAGAAGGCACCGCCGCTGCCCAAGGCCATAGCCGACCCCAAGCCCGCACCTGCGGCGCCGCGCGGCACGCTGGACGACGAGCCCAAGCCCGTGGTGGAAGCACCACCGGCACCGCCCGCCCCTCCTGCGCCGCCAGCGCCTCCCGCGCCCCCGGCACCACCGGCTCCGCCCAAGATCGAATTGCCGTCCACCAACGCGGCCTACCTCAACAACCCGGCCCCAAACTACCCCGCCATCAGCAGGCGCATGGGGGAACAGGGAACGGTCACGCTGCGCATCTTCGTGGACGCGCAAGGCCTGCCTCAAAAGATCGAGGTCAGCAAATCCAGCGGCTACGACCGTCTGGACCAGCAGGCCGTGGACGGCGTCAAGAACTGGAAATTCGTCCCCGGCAAGAGCAACGGCACACCAACCCCCATGTGGGTCACCGTCCCGGTCAAATTCACCCTCAATTGATTCTCAGGAGTATCCATGGATTCCCAATTCGGCATTGCCCACGTCTGGACGCAGGGAGACTTCGTCACCCGTGCCGTCGCCATCATCCTGCTGGCCATGTCGGTGGCCTCTTGGCTCGTGATGATCATCAAGGCCCTGGACATCGTGAAGTTCAAGAAGCTGGCGCGCAACGCCCAGGACTTCTGGCACAGCCCCGACCTGGCCAGCGGCCTGGAAAAGCTGGGCGATGACCGCTCCAACCCCTTCCGCTACCTGGTGCTCGAAGGCCGCGAAGCCACCGCCCACCACCGCAAGACCAGCGCCCACCTGCATGACACGCTGGACATCAGTGACTGGGTGACCCGCTGCATGCGCAACGGCATCAGCGAGTTCACCGCCCGCCTGCAATCGGGCCTGGCCATTCTGGCTTCCGTGGGCTCGACCGCTCCCTTCATCGGCCTGTTCGGCACCGTCTGGGGCATCTACCACGCGCTGGTCGCCATCGGCCTGTCCGGCCAGTCCTCGATCGACAAGGTCGCGGGCCCCATCGGTGAAGCGCTGATCATGACCGCCCTGGGCCTGGCCGTGGCGATTCCCGCCGTGCTCGGCTACAACGCCGTGGTGCGTGGCAACAAGTCCATCCTCAACGCCCTCAACAGCTTTGCCCACGACATGCACGCCTACTTCGTGACCGGCGCCCGCGTGTCCATCGACGGCAAGGAAGCCGGCAACGTGCTGCCGCTGAAGAAAGGCGCGTAAGCCATGGCATTCGGAACAATGGACGATGACGGCGAAGAGGTGATGAACGAGATCAACATGACGCCGCTGGTCGACGTCATGCTGGTGCTCCTGATCATCTTCATCATCACCGTGCCGGTGATGAAGCATTCGGTGAACGTGGACCTGCCCCGCGCCACCAACCAGCCCGAGGACGTCAAGCCCGCCACGGTGCGCCTGACCGTCTCCGCCGATGGCCAGTACCACTGGAATGGCGTTGCCGTCAGCGATACGCAGTTCGAGGAGAACCTCAAGGCCGAGGCGGCCAAGGAGCCGCAACCTGACCTGCATATCCAGGGCGACAAGGAAGTCCGCTACGAGCGCGTGGCCCAGGCCATGGCTGCCGCACAGCGTGCAGGCGTGCGCAAGATCGGCTTCGTGACGGACCCGGCCAAGTAGGCCGTGGCAGGCATTTCTTGCCTGGCGATCAACGACAACGGCCCTTCGGGGCCGTTTTTCATTCTCTTTGCGTTGGCAGTGCATCGGGTCGCAGGGATAGGACTGGTCCCAGAAACCACAATGCGAGTAAGTCTCACTTGATTTTCAATTGAGAATTGTTATCATTCACAAAACTTTCCAATTTTTGAGGAATTCCCTGCATGTCTGCCACTTCCGCCGCCACCTCGCATCTGTCCGGCAACTCCAACGCCCAGGCCTTTGCAGCGCTGCAGGCCGCAGCATCTGCAGCCCTGACCGGGGCCGCCAGCGGACTCGACAGCACCTTGCTGCTCAATGGACAAAAGGCTGTGACCATCGTGCACAACGGCACGCCCTACCGCCTGCAGGCCACCAAGCTGGGCAAGCTCATCCTGACCAAATAAGCAAGATTCCGGCCGTCGTCGGATGCCCGACCGGCGGCTTCTTCGTTTCATCGTGGGGCGACCTTGGGACTTCCAGTCTCAGAGGTCGATTAGCCAGCCAACAAAATCTCCGGATTTTGCGTAGCCAAGCATTTTTTCCCGCACTGCAGCGCAGATTGACCAAAGAAAAAGCCCCTGTGCATCGGCACAGGGGCTTTTTCTTGGCTGCATGGATCAGTCCCCAAGGACAGATTCATGCAGCATGGGTGCACAAAGAGCTATTACAGGCCCAGAGCAGCAATGCCGGCGCTGGCAACCTGCGCATCCTCGCTGGCCTTGACACCGCTGACGCCCACGGCGCCCAGGCATTGGCCGTCCTTCATGATGGCCACGCCACCTTCGAGCAGGCCGTCCAGCGTGGGCGCGCTCAGGAAGGCCGTGCGGCCGTTGTTGATCATGTCTTCATAGCCCTTGGTATCGCGGCGGCCCAGGGCCGCCGAGCGGGCCTTGGACGAAGCGATGTGGGCCGACACGGCGGCGGCGCCATCCAGGCGCTGCAGCCACAGCAGGTGGCCGCCGTCATCGACGATAGCAATGGTCACGGCCCACTTGTTCTTCAGCGCCTCGGCTTCTGCGGCGGCGGCAATGGCCTTCACGTCGGCCAGTTCGAGTTCATGCTTGGTCTTCATAAGATTCCAATTATCCATTCCATCACAAATGTCCTATAAGCATAGCAATCGTATGAGGACTGACAATGCATGCGCAGAACAAAACATTCGAAACCAAACCATGGCGGCGGCTCGGGGTATTGCAAGTCGCGCGCAAGCCGCCACCTAGAATGGGCAAGTCGCAACAACACTCCTTCGGAGGACTGGCCACATGAATGATCAAGTCACCACACTGGGCTCTGCGGGCTACGGTGTCTCGCAGCAAGAGCGCAATCGCGTATTGCGCAACACCTACTGGCTGCTGGCCCTGAGTCTTCTCCCCACCGTGCTGGGCGCTTGGCTGGGCGTGGCCACGGGCATCACGCGCTCGCTGAGCGGCGGGTTGGGGCTCATCGTCTTCCTGGGCGGCGCCTTCGGCTTCATGTTCGCCATCGAGAAGACAAAGCACTCGGCAGCCGGCATTCCCGTGCTCCTGGGCTTCACGTTCTTCATGGGCCTGATGCTGTCGCGCATGATCGGCATGATCCTGGGCTTCAAGAACGGCTCCGAGCTGATCATGACCGCCTTCGCAGGCACGGCCGGCGTGTTCCTGGTCATGGCCTCGCTGGCCACGGTGATCAAGCGCGACCTGTCGGGCATGGGCAAGTTCCTGTTCGTCGGCGTGCTGGTACTGTTCGTGGGCTCCATCATCAACGTCTTCATCGGCTCCACGGCCGGCATGATGGCGATCTCGGTGGCGGCCATCGGCATCTTCAGCGCCTACATGCTCTATGACCTCAAGCAGATCATGGACGGCGGCGAGACCAACTACATCAGCGCCACGCTGGCTCTGTACCTGGACCTGTTCAACGTGTTCCAGAGCCTGCTGGCCCTGCTGGGCATCATGGGCGGCGAACGCGACTGATGCCGCACGCGGAAGGCTTCGCCTTCCCTGCCGCACACCAAAGGCCTCCTTCGGGAGGCCTTTTGCATGTCCGGGATCATCATTTGTGCAAAGCGGACTCAACTTCTTCCAGGGCCTGCCGATAATCTCCTCAAGATGACCATGCCTAATCTTCCCCGCACCTTCGCCATCCTGCTGCTGCCCACGCTGCTCGCCGGCTGCAAGCTGGATGATATTCCGGGCCTGGGACCGGACCCCCGCACCGTCGCCAAGGAGGCCGAGGCCAAGGCCATCGGCGGGGCGTGCCGCCATGCCCTGCGCGGACTGGAGGATTGCTACACGCTCAACCCCAAATCGTCCAAGGCCCTGGTGTTTGCAGGCTGGAAGGATATGGACGAATACATGCGCGCCAACAAGATGGAGGGCACGCCTTCGGTCCTGGGCCAGAGCGACCGCCGCCGCAGCGACAAGGACGAGGCGCCTGCCGAGCCGACCTCAGGCCGCAATCGCAGCTGACCCCTTTTGAGATCCGGATTTGAGATCTGGATCCGCCCGTCAAAAAGCCGTGGCCGCCCGAGGGCTCCACGGCTTTTTTCATGGCACGGGCAGCCAGGCCGTCAGTCTGCGCAGCGCTCGAACACCGCCATGCTCTCCACGTGGGCCGTGTGGGGGAACATGTTGACCACGCCTGCCGACACACAGCGATAGCCGGCCAGATGCACCAGAAGGCCGGCATCGCGCGCCAGCGTGGCGGGATTGCAGCTGACATAGACGATGCGCTCGGGAAAGCGCCAGGCCTCATGCCCTGCCGGCAGGGGCTCGGCGCCTTCGGCACCGATGCGCGCCTGGTGGATGTCGGCCAGGGCCTTGGACAGCGCAAACGCGCCTTCGCGCGGCGGATCGACCAGCCACTTGCCGGCCACGCCGTCGGCGAACAGCATCTCGGGCGTCATCTCGAACAGGTTGCGCGCCACAAAGCGCGTGGGCGCGAGCTTGTCGCCCTCTGCGCGCTGTGCGTTGTTGGCCGCGTAGTTTTCATGGGAGCGCTTGACCAGGGTATCGCTGCCCTCGATGCCCAGCACCTCGCGCGCCTGCGTGGCCAGGGGAAGGGTGAAGTTGCCCAGACCGCAGAACCAGTCGATCACGCGCTCGTCCTTCTTGACATCCAGCAGGCGCAGCGCGCGCGTGACCAGCACGCGGTTGATGTGCGGATTGACCTGGGTGAAGTCCGTGGGCTTGAACGGCATGGTGATGCCGAAATCGGGCAGGCCGTAGTCGAGCTGGGCGCCTCCCTGCTCCATGAGGTGCACGGTGTCCGGGCCCTTGGGCTGCAGCCACCACTGCACGTTGTGCTCGACTGCGAAAGCGCGCAGACGGGCCTGGTCGTTCTCGGACAGCGGCTCCAGATGGCGCAGCACCAGGGCCGTGACGGAATCGCCGCAGGCAACCTCGATCTGCGGGCAGGTTTCGCGCGCATCCATGGAGGCGATCAGCGCGCGCATGGGCAGCAGCATGGCGTCCACATGGGGCGGCAGGATCTTGCAGGTCTCCATGTCGGCGATGTAGCGGCTCTTGCGCTCGTGAAAGCCCACCAGCACCTTGCCCTTCTTGGCCACATAGCGCACCGAAAGGCGCGAGCGGAAACGGTAGGCCCAGGACGGACCTTCGATGGGGCGCAGCAGCGTCTCGGGCTTGACCTTGGCCAGATGCCAGAGATTGTCTTCCAGCACGCGCTGCTTGATGGCCACCTGGGCGCCCACGTGCAGATGCTGCATCTTGCAGCCGCCGCAGGCACCGGCGTGCAGACCGAAATTCGGGCAGCCGGGGCGCACGCGCTGGGAAGATTCGCGGTGGATGGCCGTCAGGCTGGCGGCTTCCCAGTTGTTTTTCTTGCGATGGGTGTTGGCGCTGACCAGTTCGGTAGGCAGGGCGCCGTCGATGAATACCACCTTGCCATCGCTCTTGCGGGCCACGCCCTGGGCGTCCATATCCATGGACAACACCTGCAGCCAGCCTTCGGGCAGTGCAGGGGCGTCGATGTCGGCTTCGGGCAGGTTGTCGGGGATCTTGTTGTCGCGGGGTTCACTCATGGGGCACGATTGTCTCAGGCTCTCCCCTTGCCCTGTTGGCGGCTCCCCAAAAAAGCCCCCAACTCGCTTTTGCCTCTCAGGACCGCGGAGTGCTGCTGCGGCCCAGGTCCCGCTGCCGCTCCTGGCGCGCCCGGGCCAGTTGCTCGCGTTCGGCCAGCAGGTTGATTTCGGTGATGCAGTTGAATTCGTCCAGCGTGAACACCATGGTGGCACCGCGCTCGATCTTGTCCACGGTCTGGTGCAGCGGCAAGGTCAGGTCCACCGGCGGGCGGTTGGAGCGGTAGATCAGCTCCTGCTCGGGCGTGTAGACGGAATAGCAGGCGGCAGACGCGGCCTGCGCCAGCGCGCAGCCGGCCAGCACGGTGATGGCACGCAGGTTTTGCACAGCAGTCATGGTGTTCCCCTCAAAACGGCGGCCCGCCTGTGTATGTACTGGGTGGCAGGCCAGGCTGCCCAGCATTATGGAGCAGCACATGCCGCGCCCCGTCAGGTGCCGCCTCCGCGCTGCAGCCGGTTTTGATTTTTCAGCTTTCACAAATTTCTCTCTTGACAGAAATTTCAGGCCTGCAGACACTGAGGCCATGCAACTGAGTCCCATCGCACACCGTTTCATCCACCATTGGGGCGACATGGGCAGCTCCTGGGGAGTGAACCGCACGGTCGCCCAGATCCACGCCCTGCTGTTCTTCCATGGCCGCCCGCTCAACGCGGAAGAGATTGCCGACACGCTGGGCGCCGCTCGCTCCAACGTGAGCAACAGCCTCAAGGAACTGCAAGGCTGGGAGTTGATCCGCACCAGCCGCAGGCCCGGCGACCGCCGCGACTACTTCGAGACCTCGTCCGATGTCTGGGAGCTGCTGCGCACCATCGTGCGAGAGCGCAAGCAGCGCGAGTTCGACCCTACCTCGGAGATGCTGCGAGAACTGATCGCCGAGCCCGGTTTCGATGCCGAATCCCCCGACACCCAGGACCGCGTGCACGAGACGCTGCGCCTCATGGAGTCACTGGGCATCTGGACCGACGAGATGCTGCGCCTGTCGCCCTCCACGCTGGACAAGCTGCTGCGCCTGGGCGCCAGCGTGCAGCGCTTCGTGCGCTCCGAGGCCGCTGACACCCGCGTCAAGCGCGGGCGCCGAGCCTGAAATTTCCGTCACAAGAGAAACTGGAGGTCACCATGCGCATTCTGGTCTGCGGCGGCAACGGCTTCATCGGCCGCCATATCGTCAACCTGCTGGCCCTGGCCGGCCATGATCCCGTGGCGCGCAGCCGCCATTCCCTGCCTGCGCTCGACTACGCCAAGGCCACCACGCCCGAGGCTTGGCTGCCGCACCTGGCGGGCGTGGATGCCGTGGTCAATGCCGTGGGCGTGCTGCGCGACAGCGCCTCCCGGCCCATCGATGCCATGCACGCCCAGGCCCCCATCGCCCTGTTCGATGCCTGCGCGGCGGCCGGCGTGCGGCGCGTGGTGCAGATCTCTGCCCTGGGCATAGAAGGCAGTGCCACGCGCTACGCCACCACCAAGCGCACCGCTGACGAGCACCTGCTGGCACTCACGGCAGCCGGCCATCTTCAGGGCTGCGTGGTCCGCCCCAGCGTGGTGTTCGGCGCCGGCGGCGCCAGCAGCGAGATGTTCCTGTCCATGGCGCGCCTGCCAGCGCTGCTGCTGCCGCGCCCCGTGCTGCAGGCCCGCGTGCAGCCGGTGGCCGTGCGCGACCTGGCCGAGGCCGTGGCCGGCCTGGTGACGAGCCCCGAGCCCGTGGGCATGATCGAGATCGGCGGCCCCCTGCCCTTGCCGCTGGCCGCGCTGATTGCCAGCCTGCGCGCGCAGATGGGCCGCGCTCCAGCCCGCGTGGGCACGCTGCCCGGCTGGCTCACCCGCGCCAGCGCACGCGCTGGCGACTGGGTCAGCGCCTCACCGTGGTGCAGCGAGACACTGGCCATGCTGGCCAGCGACAACGTCACCGATCCGGCGGGATTGCAAGGCCTGCTGGGCCGGCCCGGCATTGCGCCCGCCCAGCTGCTGGCCACGCTGCGCCATGGGTGAACACCGCCTGCGCCAGGTGCCCCCTTCACAGCGCACCATGCACTTGAGCCTGATCGCCGTCTGGCTGGGCACGGCCCTGGTCAGCGCCATCGAACACCGCGGCCTGAGCGTGCAGGTACTGGCCGATGCCGGCATCCACGATGCGCGCTGGCAGACATTCCTGATCTGGAGCGGCCTGCTCGCCGACCTGGCCGTGGGCCTGGCGCTGTGGCTGCGGCCGGGCCGGGAGAGCTATCTGGCGGCCTTGCTGCTGATGGCTGCAATGACGGTGCTGGCCACGGTGCTGCAGCCCACGCTGTGGCTGCATCCGCTGGGGCCGCTGCTCAAGAACCTGCCGATCGCAGCCATGCTGCTGCACCTGATGTCGGCACCTGTCACCCCGAAGGAGTCCGCATGAATCTCTACCTGTTGCTCAAGACGCTGCATATCGCGTCCAGCGTGCTGCTGGTCGGCACCGGCCTGGGCTCGGCCTTCTACATGTTCTTCGCCAACCGCAGCGGCAGCGTCGCTGCCCAGGCCGTGGTCAGCCGCCTGGTGGTGCGTGCGGACTGGTGGTTCACCACGCCCTGCGTGGTCATACAGCCTGTGAGCGGCATTGCCCTGGCCCACATGGCGGGCTGGCCGTTGACCACGCCGTGGCTGGCACTGTCGCTGGGCCTGTACCTGCTGGCCGGCGCCTGCTGGCTGCCCGTGGTCTGGCTGCAGGTGCGCATGGCCGCCATGGCGCGCGGCGCGCACGCAGCGCAGGCCGCCCTTCCCGCGCTGTATGCCGTCTACGCCCGGCGCTGGGAGGCGCTGGGCTACCCGGCCTTCATTGCCATGGCCGTGACCTACTACCTCATGGTCAACAAGCCGATGCTCTGGGGCGGTTGAGCATCGGCAGTACCTTCAGAGCCTGGCCTCAGAGCTTGGCAATGGACACTTCGGTGGACTTGACCAGGGCCACCACATCGGAGCCCACGACCAGGCCCAGCTCGTCCACCGAGCGCGTGGTGATCACCGAGGTGACCACGCCCCAGGGCGTTTGCACATCGACTTCGGAGACAACGTCGCCTCGGATGATTTCGCGCACCTGGCCCTTGAACTGGTTGCGCACGTTGATGGCTTGAATGGACATGTTTTTCTCCTGGGGATCAAAAGGAATCAAAGGAAGGTTGGGGAAAACGGAAAGTCAGACCGCCCAGCGCAGGCCATGGGCCGGTACGCCGGGCCAGGCCGTGGTGTCGGTCAGCGGATTGGCTTCGGGCTCGGCGGCGGGCTTTTGCAGCACGCGGTCGAGAATGCGTTGCTCGATGGCCGCCAGCGCCACGCTGCCGTGCACGCGCGGCCGTGGCAGGGCGATGCGTTCATCCAGCGCGATGCGGCCGTCCTCGATCAGCACCACGCGGTCGGCCAGGGCCACGGCCTCCTGCACATCGTGCGTGACCAGCAAGGCCGTGAAGCCGTGGCGCTGCCACAGGCCTTCGATCAGGCGGTGCATCTCTATGCGGGTGAGCGCATCGAGCGCGCCCAGCGGCTCGTCCAGCAGCAGCAGTTGCGGGCGATGCACCAGGGCGCGCGCCAGGGCCACGCGCTGGCGCTGGCCGCCGGACAGGCGCGCCGGCCATTCGCCCTCGCGGTCGGCCAGGCCGACCTGGGCCAGCACTTCGCGGCCACGCTCCTGGGCCGAGGCGGGCAGGCCCAGCGTCACATTGGCCAGCACACGCCGCCAGGGCAGCAGGCGCGCGTCCTGGAACATGATGCGCGTGCCGCCTTGCGCGCCCTGCACGGCCCGTGCGGGCTCGCCGTCCAGCAGCAGGGTGCCGGCCGTGGCCTGCTCCAACCCAGCCACCAGGCGCAGCAAGGTGCTCTTGCCGCAGCCGCTGCGGCCCACGATGGCGACGAATTCGCCAGGCTCCACCTGCAGCTGCACTTCGTGCAGCACCTCGCGCTGGCCGTAGCGCTTGGTCAGCCCGCCGGCCTGCAGGCGCACGCCACGGCGCGGTGCGGATTGGGGGGATGCGGACTGCGGCGCATCGTCGTTCTGGGCCAGGCGGTCGCTGACGTCCAGGCCATCGGCATCGAACGAGGCCTCCCAGGCCATCGCCGGCGCGGTGGTGTTCAGCTCCACGGCCTGTGCCAGCGTGGTCTTCATGCGGTTCCATCGGCTCATGTCGTGCTCCTTGTGTCACTTGGGCTGGTAGCCCGGATGCCAGCGCAGCCACCAGTGCTCCAGCGCACGCGCAAACCAGTCGGCCAGCTTGCCCAGCAGGGCGTACAGCAGGATGCCGACCAGCACCACGTCGGTCTGCAGGAACTCGCGGGCGTTCATGGTCAGGTAGCCGATGCCCGACTGCGCCGAGATGGTCTCGGCCACGATGAGGATCACCCACATCAGGCCCAGCGAAAAACGCAGGCCGACGAGGATGGAGGACAGCGCGCCCGGCAGGATGACCTCGCGGTACAGCTGCCAGCGCGTGAGGCCGTAGCTGCGCCCCATCTCGATCAGCGCGGGATCCACATTGCGTATGCCGTGGAAGGTGTTCAGGTAGATGGGAAAGAACACCGACACGCTGATCAGGAACAGCTTGGCGCTCTCGTCGATGCCGAACCACAGGATGACCAGCGGAATCAGCGCCAGCGCGGGGATGTTGCGCACCATCTGGATGGTGGAGTCCAGCAGCGTCTCCGCCCAGCGCAGCGAGCCCGTGAGCAGGCCCAGCGCCAACCCCAGCCCGCCGCCGATGGCCAGGCCACCCAGCGCGCGGCCCGCGCTCACCTGCACATGCTTGAGCAGCTCTCCCGACTCGGCCAGCGCCTGCGCGGCGCGCAGCACATCCAACGGAGCGGGCAGCACCCGCGTGGAGAGCCAGCCCCACGCCGAGGCGGCCTGCCAGACGGCGATCAGCGCCAGCGGCACCAGCCAGGGCACCAGGCGGCGGCCCACGCCGGCCGCAAAGCGCAGCAGCGGCGACCAGGCATCGCCGGCCGGGGGGGCCGAGGAGGCCGGCAGCGCAGTAACGGTACGTGCATCGGACATGCGTGACTCCCTCAGCTTTGCGACGCGCGCGGCGAGTACAGGTTGGCAACGGTCTCGCCCAGCGGCCCGCCCACGCCGCCAGCCAGCCTGTCGCGCACGGACAGCGGCAGCAGCGGGAAGACCAGCTCGGCAAAGCGGTAGGCCTCTTCCAGGTGCGGATAGCCGGACAGCACGAAGGTGTCTATGCCCAGGTCCGCGTACTCCTTGATGCGGTCGGCCACGGTCTGCGCATCGCCCACCAGGGCCGTGCCCGCGCCGCCGCGCACCAGGCCCACGCCGGCCCAGAGGTTGGGGCTGATCTCCAGCTCGGCGCGCGTGCGGCGGCTGCCGCCGGCATGCAGGGCGGCCATGCGGCGCTGGCCTTCCGAGTCCATGCGCGCGAAGGCGGCCTGGGCCTGGACCACGGTCTCGTCCTTGAGGCGGCTGATCAGGCGATCGGCATCGGCCCAGGCCTCGTCCTCGGTCTCGCGCACGATGACGTGCAGGCGGATGCCGAACTTCACGCTGCGGCCATGGCGCGCCGCCTTCTCGCGCACATCGGCAATCTTTTTGGCCACCTCGGCCGGGGGCTCGCCCCAGGTCAGGTAGGCATCGACCTGCTCGGCGGCCAGGTCGTGCGCGGCTTCGGACGAACCGCCGAAGTACACGGGCGGATACGGCTTTTGCAGCGGCGGGAACAACAGCTTGGCGCCCTTGACCGAGAGGTGTTCACCTTCGTAGTCGAGCGTGCCGCCCTCATGGCTGCGCTCAAGGATCTCGCGCCAGATGCGGATGAACTCGGCCGATTGCTCGTAGCGCTGCGCATGGTCGAGGAAGACGCCGTCGCCCTCCAGCTCGGCGCGGTCGCCGCCCGTGACCAGGTTGATCAGCAGCCGCCCGCCCGACAGGCGGTCGAACGAGGCCGCCATGCGCGCCGCCAGGCTGGGCTGGTGCAGGCCGGGCCGCACGGCGACCAGGAACTTCAGGCGCCTGGTGACCGGAATCAGGCTGGAGGCGACGACCCAGGGGTCTTCGCAGGAGCGGCCCGTGGGAATCAGCACGCCCTCGTAGCCCAGGCTGTCGGCCGCGATGGCGACCTGCTTGACATAGTCGTGGCTGAGCGGGCGGGCGCCCTCGGCCGTGCCGAGGTAGCGGCTGTCGCCGTGGGTGGGGATGAACCAGAAAACCTGCATGCGCTGCTCCAGTCAGGGGACGGAATCGAGGAAGGAAATCAAAGGGCGGAAGAAGGCCGTGCCGCCGCAGGCTCGGCCAGCCGCGCGTACTCGGCCGCCGAGGGCCGCCAGACGATGTCGGCCACCTGCACCTGGCGCGGAATCAGGCCCAGCCGAAAAAATGCATCGGCCACGCGCTGCTGGTCCACCACGGTCTGCGCAGCCAGCAGGCCCACGGGGGAGCTGGGCCGGCGCGCAATGAAGCGGCTGACCACCGCCGCATCCAGGCCGCTGAAGCCGGCCACCAGGGCCACGGCCTCCTGGCGCGCGCTCTGGGCCAGGCGATCGGCGCGCGTGAGCTCGTCGAACAGCGCGCGCAGCACCTGCGGATGGCGCTCCACCAGTCCGCGCGCGGCCAGGTAGAACGAGGCGTTGCCCGACAGGCCTTCGCCATTGGCCAGCACGCGCGGGCGAATCGCCAGCTCGGTGGCCGCGTAGAACGGGTCCCAGATGGCCCAGGCGTCCACGCTCTTGCGTTCGAAGGCGGCGCGCGCATCGGCCGGGGCCAGGTACACGGGCTGGATCTCGTTCCAGGCCAGGCCCGCCTTGTCCAGCGCGCGCACCAGCAGGTAATGGGCGCTGGAGCCTTTTTGCAGCGCCACGCGCCGGCCCTTGAGATCGGCCAGGGTGCGCAGCGGCGAGTCCGATGGCACGAGGATGGCCGAGCTCTCGGGCTTGGGCGGCTCGGCGCCCACGTACAGCAGGTCGCGGCCCGCGGCCTGGGCAAAGACCGGGGGCGAATCGCCGGTCAGGCCGAAATCCAGGCTGCCTGCGGCCAGGGCCTCCAGCAGCTGGGGGCCGGCCGGGAACTCCAGCCAGCTGACCTTGGTGCCCGCAAAGCGCTTTTCCAGCACGCCCTGCTGCTTGAGGATGACCAGGTTGACGGCCGACTTCTGATAGCCGATGCGCAACTGCTCGGGCCCGGCCACGGCGGCCGGCGTCTCGGCGCGTGCGTACTGGCCGGCCAGGCTCCAGCTGAAGGCGGTGGTGCCCAGCAGTTGCAGGGCCTGGCGGCGCACGCGGTCCAGGCGGGGCTTCTTGGAATTGGCATTCATGGTGCGGACTCCTTGCAGTGGGCTCAGGGGCGCGACGCGATCAGGTCCACCGGCGCGGCATGCAGCAGGTTGAGCTTGCGGGGGATGAGCTTGAGCTCGAAGAAGGTGTCGGCGATCTGCTGCTGCTCGGCCAGGATCTCGCGTGTCACGGACGAGGTGCCGAAGCGTGCGCGGCTCAGGTACAGCTCGGTGATGGACTTGTCCAGGCCCAGGATGCTGGACAGCTCGGCGGCAGCGGCCGTCTGGTTCTTCGAGGCCCAGCGGTCAATCCCATCGACCTCTTCGATGGCAATGCGCAGCACATCGGCATTGCGCGTGGCGAAATCGCGCGAGGTGAAGTAGTAGGCGCGGTTGTTGACCACGCCCGTGGCATCGGCCAGCAGGCGGGCGTCCAGCGTCTTTTGCGCAGCAGCCAGGAAGGGGTCCCAGATCAGCCAGGCATCGACGGAGCCGCGCTCGAAGGCGGCACGCGCATCGGCCGGCGCCAGGAAGACGGACTGCACATCGCCGTACTTCAGGCCGTGCTTTTCCAGCAGCTTGACCAGGAAGTACTGCACGTTCGAGCCCTTGTTGTAGGCCACGCGCTTGCCCTTGAGGTCCTGCACGCTGCGAATGGGCGAATCCTTGGGCACGATCACCGCCTCCAGCCCGGGGCGCGGCACGGTGGCGCCCGCATAGACCAAAGGCGCGCCTGCGGCCTGCGCAAAGATGGGCGGGGCCTCGCCCACATCGCCGAAGTCGATGGAGCCCACGTTCAGCGCCTCCAGCTGCACGGGGCCGGCGTTGAACTCGATCCAGCGCACGGATACGCCCAGCGGCGCCAGCCGCTTTTCCAGCGTGCCCCGGCTCTTCAGGATGGACAGCCAGCCCTTTTGGTGGCCCACGCGCAGCACGCGGTCGCCCGCCTTGTCCTGGGCCAGGGCCGGGCCGCCCACCGTGGCGACTGCTGCGGCAAGGCCCGCGCCCAGCAGTTGGCGTCGGCGCCAGTTGGCTGTGTGTCGGGGGAAAGAATCAAACGAGACCATGACGGACATCCTTGGAAGAGTGGTGCGTGGTGCGTGGCGCAGACAAAGCGCTGCCCATGCATGCGCGCGGCATGCAGCCAGAAAACAAAAAAGGGAAGGCGGAGCAAGGGGCGGCCGCCTGCAGGGCCAGGCCTGCAGACGCGCCGCACGGAGTCGTCAGGTGCTACATCGCCGGCTGGCGAAGGCCACGGTCTCGAAGCGAAGAAAAGAGCTGGATGCCACCACGCCTGCCACGCATGCCTTGCCTGCCACTCCTGCCTTGTGCATCCGCACGCCTGCCTGCGCCGTGCGGCGCGGGGCCTGCAAAGAGTGGCGGGAAGTCAGCAAGATGGACATGGCGGATCGTGGGAGTTGGCAGGGGTCTGGGACAGCGGGTGAATTCAGTGGGTGGGCGCCGGCCGGGCCGGCGCGCCGCACTCACTTCTTGGTGTAGATCTGGTCGAAGCTGCCGCCGTCGGCAAAGTGATCCTTGTCGGCCTTGGCCCAGCCGCCAAAGGCCTGGTCGATGGTGACCAGCTCCAGCTTGGGGAACTTGTCCGCGAACTCGGCCTTGACCTTGGCATCCGTGGGACGGTAGTAGTTGCGGCCGGCGATGCGCTGGCCTTCCTCGGAGTACAGGTACTTCAGGTACTCCTCGGCCACGGCGCGCGTGCCCTTCTTGTCCACAACCTTGTCGACCACGGCCACCGAAGGCTCGGCCAGGATGGACAGCGAAGGCACGACGATCTGGAATTTGTCGGGACCGAACTCCTTGAGTGCCAGGAAGGCCTCGTTCTCCCAGGCCAGCAGCACATCGCCCACGCCGCGCTGCACGAAGGTGATGGTGGCGCCGCGCGCGCCGGTGTCCAGCACGGGCACGTTCTTGAACAGCTTGCCGATGAAGTCCTTGGCCTGTGCGTCGCCGCCGTACTTGCGCTTGGCGAATTCCCAGGCGGCCAGGTAGTTCCAGCGCGCACCGCCGCTGGTCTTGGGGTTGGGCGTGATCACCTGCACGCCGGGCTTGACCAGGTCGTCCCAGTCCTTGAGGTTCTTGGGATTGCCCTTCTTCACCAGGAAGACGATGGTGGAGCTGTAGGGCGCCGAGTTGTGCGGCAGGCGCTTTTGCCAGTCGGCCTTGAGCAGGTTGCCGTTCTTGACCAGGGCGTCGATGTCGCCGGCCAGCGCCAGCGTGGCCACGTCGGCGTCGATGCCGTCGATGATGGAACGCGCCTGCTTGCCCGAGCCGCCATGCGACTGCTTGACGCTCACGTCCTGGCCGCTCTTGGCCTTCCAGTGCTTGGCGAAGGCCTGGTTGTATTCCACGTACAGCTCGCGCGTCGGATCGTAGGAGACATTGAGCAGTTGCACCGACTGGGCCAACGCCGGCAGAGCCGACAGGGTCAAGCCCGCGATCAGGCCGGCGGCGACAGGAAACTTGATAAAGTGGCGGCGAATTTTCATTGGAGTGTCGGTAGAGAGTGGAGACGACGGTCTGGTGCCGTGGAAAGCATTCTCAAAGCCAACTCTTAAAACTCAAACCAATAAGATTTCAGTTTGTTATTCCCAAAACATCTGAATCTCCACAAGACAAGGACTCAATTCCCCATGGCACGTACCGTTCACTGCATCAAGCTTGGCGTTGACGCTGAAGGCCTGGACTTCCCGCCCTACCCCGGCGAGCTGGGCAAGCGCATTTTTGAAGGCGTGAGCAAGCAGGCCTGGGCCGACTGGCTCAAGCACCAGACGATGCTGGTCAACGAAAACCGCCTGAACCTGGCCGACGCACGCGCCCGCCAGTACCTGGCCCGCCAGATGGAAAACCACTTCTTCGGCGGCGGCGCCGATGCGGCGGCCGGCTACGTGCCTCCTACGGCCTGAGCCGCTTCGCGCCCTTTCACCGCCCCCGTCGCACCGCGCCGGGGGCGGTTTCATTTGCGGTGCCGCAAACGGCCGCCGCCCAGAGACCGCCTACAATGCCCGCCTTCTTGCGCTGGACGGCGCAGTGGCCGCACACCCTGCGGCGCGGGCCGGTCTTCATCCGAGGTTTTCCGTGCTTCCATCCGTCTCCCTGCTGGAATCGTTCCAGGCATCGCAGTTCACCGTCATGCTGGTGATCTACCTCGTGGCCATCACGGCCGAAGCCATGTCGGGCGCGCTGGCGGCGGGCCGGCGCAACATGGACATCTTCGGCGTGGCCGTGATCGCCTTCGTCACCGCGCTGGGCGGCGGCACCATCCGCGACATGGTGCTGGGCCACTACCCCATCGGCTGGACGCAGCACCCTGAATATGTCTACCTGGTCATCTCGGCCGGGCTGCTGACCATCGTCGTGGCGCGCCACATGCACCATCTCAAGCAGGTCTTTCTGCTGCTGGACGCCATGGGGCTGATCGCCTTCTCGCTGATCGGCTGCAACGTGGCGCTGGAGCTGGGCTACCCGCCCGTGGTGGTGGTGATGTCGGGCATGCTGACCGGCATCAGCGGCGGCATTCTGCGCGACGTGCTGTGCAACCAGGTGCCGGTCGTCTTCCGGCGCGAGCTGTACGCCAGCGTGTCGCTGGCCGTGTGCCTGCTGTTCCTGGGGCTGCGCACGCTGGAAGTGGGCTCCAACCTCAGCACCGTCGTCTGCTTTGCCGGCGGACTCACGCTGCGCCTGGCCGCCATCCGCTTCAAGTGGCGGCTGCCCGTGTTCTCCTACCAGCAGCGCTGGGAGGAGTAGTTCTGCCCCTTGCCCATGTCCGAACCCATTGACTGGCTGCCCGATGGCACGCCCTACAGCCCGCGCTTCGGCGACCGCTACCACAGCGAACTCGGCGGCCTGGACCAGGCCCGCCACGTCTTTCTGGGCGGCTGCGGTCTGCCGGCGGCCTGGGCCGATGCGCCGCAATGGCGCATCCTGGAGACCGGTTTCGGGTTCGGGCTGAATTTCCTCGTGGCCTGGGAAGCCTGGAAGGCCGATCCCCGGCGCCCGAGGCTGCTGCATTTCGTCTCGGCCGAAGCCTTTCCCGTCAGTGCCGACGCCATGCGCCAGGCCATGCCGCGCGAGCCAGGATTGCGCCTTCTGGCCGAAGAGCTGGCCACCCGGTTCCAGGGCCTGCTGCCCGGCGTGCACCGCCTCGCCTTCGAGCAGGGGCGCGTGCTGCTGACGCTGTACATCGGCGATGCCCAGGCCATGCTGCGGCGCCAGCAGATCACTGCCGACAGCATCTACCTGGACGGCTTCACGCCGGAACTCAACCCCGACCTCTGGAGCGCCGACACCCTGCGCGCGCTGGCGCGCCATTGCCGGCGCGGTACGCAGCTGTCCACCTGGTGCGTGGCGCGCACGGTGCGCGATGGCCTGGCCCAGCACGGCTTTCAGGTGCGCAAGGTCGATGGCGTCCCACCCAAGCGCCACAACCTGCATGCCGTCTTTGACCCGGCCTGGCAACCGCGCGGGCCGCGTGCGCAGCCGCAGGAAGCCATCACCCCACGGCGCTGCATGGTGCTGGGTGCAGGCATCGCCGGTGCGGCCGCTGCCGCCAGCCTGTCGCGCCGTGGCTGGCAGGTCACCGTGCTGGATACTGCCGACGCGCCTGCAGCGGGCGCCTCGGCCCTGCCCGCGGGCCTGTTCTGCCCCCATGTCTCGCCCGATGACAGCCTGCTGTCCCGCCTGAGCCGCGATGGCGCACGCCTGACCCTGGCACAGCTGCAAATGCTCTCCGGCCAGGGCCTGCTGCAACCGGGCACGGACTGGTGCGATACCGGCGTGCTGGAGCATGGCGTGGAAGCCGCACCGCGGCTGCCGCGCGACTGGCAATCCCCCGGCCCGGGCGACCACTGGAGCCGGCCCGCCAGCGCCGATCAACTCTCGGCGGCCGGCCTGCCCGCCGACGCCCCGGCCTGCTGGCATGTGCAGGCCGGCTGGGTGCGCCCGGCGCGGCTGGTGCAGGCGCAGCTGGCACTGCCGGGCGTGCGCTGGCAGGGCCGCGCCTGCGTGGCGCGTCTTGCACGCACCGACACAGCCGGTGGCGCGCCCGTCTGGCAGGCCCTGGATGCACAGGGCAATCTGCTGGCCGAGGCTGAACTGGTCGTTCTCGCACTGGGCCCGGCAACCAATGCGCTGCTGGAGCACAGCCTGGGTGCGCAGGCCGCCTGGCCGCTGCAGCCCATTCGCGGCCAGGTCAGCTGGGATGTGCACACCCCGGCCAGCGCACAGGCCATGCCGCCCTTTCCCGTCAACGGCCATGGCAACCTGGTGCCTGCCATGCCGCTGCCTGGCGATGCGGCCGGGCCAGGCTGGGTCATGGGATCGACCTTCGAGCGCGACCAGACCGCGCTGCCGCCAAGTCCCGAAGACCAGGCCGCAGCCCATGCAGCCAATGGCGCCAAGCTGGCGCAGCTGCTGCCACGTGCCTACCAGGGGCTGCAAGGCTTCTTCGACGCGCCACCGCGCGCCACCTGGGGCGCCGTGCGCGTGGCCTCGCCAGACCGGCTGCCCGTGGTCGGACCGGTGTCCGATCAGGCTCCCGGCCTGTGGGCGCTGACGGCCATGGGCTCGCGCGGGCTCACCCTGTCGCTGCTGTGCGGCGAGCTGCTGGCAGCACGCCTGCACGACGAACCGCTGCCCCTGGACGCCAGGCTGGCGGCTGCCCTGGCCAGCGAGCGCCTGGGCCGCAGGCGCTGAGCCGTTGAACCGCCCGGCCGCTGAACGGCCGGGCATTCACACAACGGCCTGAAAGAAAACCCGAGTCTTCCCGCAGACGGTTTTTTGTCACTCGTTATGTTTTCAAGTGCATATCGCTAGAATCCGGAACCTGTTTTCAAAAGGAAACAACCAGCCGCTCCCCGTGTTCAACCACACAAGAACCTGAAACCGTGACCCGCCAGCCCCGCTCCTGCGCTCCCGCATCCTCACCCGCCCTCTGCTCACCCTCGTTCCGCCTTCGCTCCACGCTGACACACGCCCTGCTGCTCGCAGGCCTGGCCGCCAGCACGCAGGCGCAAGCCCAGGTCGAGGCCCCATCGGGTACGCCTGCAGCACCGGCTTCGCAGACCTTCCAGTTGGGCACGGTCGATGTGCACGGTGCGCGTGATGAAGCACAGGCCATATCCGGCGATGAACAGCGACTGGACGCCGCCGAGATGCGCCAGCGCAATGCCGACACCGTGGCCGACGCCGTGCGCCTGCTGCCGGGCGCCACGCTGTCGCGCAACAATCGCAACGAGGAAATGATCTATCTGCGCGGCTTCGATCCGCGCCAGGTGCCGGTCTTCGTGGACGGCGTGCCGTTGTACGTGCCCTATGACGGCTATGTGGACTTCGGCCGCTTCACCACGTTCGACCTGTCCGAGATCCGCGTGGCCAAGGCCGGCGCATCGCTGATGTATGGCCCCAATACGCTGGGCGGCGCCATCAACCTGGTCACGCGCAAGCCCGTCAAAGCGTTCGAGGGCGATGCACGCATCGGCGCAGGCGCAGGCGGCGAACGCAAGGCCGCCGTGAACCTGGGCGGCAACCTGGGCACCTGGTACTACCAGCTTGGCGCCTCCTACCTGGACGCGGACAGTTTTCCGCTGCCCAAGGGCTTCAAGGACTTCAAGAAGCAGCCCACCGACACGGGCAACTACCGCGACAACGCCTACCGCACGGACAAGCGGCTGTCGTTCAAGCTGGGCCTGACGCCCAATGCCACGGACGAATACGCGCTGGGCTATGTGCGCCAGGAAGGCGAGAAGGGCAACCCCGTGTATAGCGGCAGCGCCACGGGCAAGAACGTCATCCGCTACTGGCGCTGGCCCTATTGGGACAAGGACAGCGTGTACTTTCTGAGCACCACGCGCATCAATGCCGACAACCTGCTCAAGACGCGTATCTACCACGACACCTACCAAAATGGCCTGGACATGTACACGGACGCGAGCTACTCGCGCCATGACCCCACCAGCAGCTACAAGGACGTGAGCCAGGGCGCCAGCATCGAGTGGGCCAACTACAGCTTCAAGGGCCATGCGCTGCGCCTGGGCGCGCACTACAAGATCGACGAGCACACCGATGCCGCCTCGGCCAAGGACCCCAGCAAGCACTACCGCGACGTGACGCGCTCGCTGGTGGTCGAGGACACGATCTCCCTGGCCGAACGCTGGAGCCTGAACCTGGCGCTCAGCCACGACCAGCGCGATGCGCGCGAGGTCTACCAGTGGCCCACGGGCTCCGCCAGCGCCACCAATGGCGTGGCCAAGCTCGGCTATGCGCTGGGCGGTGGCAGCGAGGCGTATTTCATCGCCTCGCACAAGACGCGCTTTCCCACCATCAAGGACCGCTACTCGGCACGCATGGGCACGGCCCTGGCCAACCCCGACCTGCAGCCCGAGACCGCCAACCACCTGGAGCTGGGCGTCAGCGGCTCGCCCTGGCAGGGCGGCCAGGGCCAGGCCGCGCTGTTCTACAGCCGCGTGCGCAACCAGATCCAGACCGTGGTCGTGGCCTCGGCCGAATGCGGCGGCACCACCTGCAACCAGGCGCAGAACGTGGGGCGCACGCGCAACATCGGCATGGAGCTGTCCCTGGCCCAGCAACTGTCCGCGCAATGGGGCGTGAACGCCGGCTACACCTACCTGAACCGCCGCAACACCAGCGACTCCAGCATCACGCTGACCAACACGCCGCGCCACCGCCTGCTGGCCGGTGTCCAGTGGCGTCCGCTGGCACAGTGGGAATTCAATGCCGAGGTCGAGACCGAGAAGGGCCGCTACGTGCCGCTGTCGGGCAGCGGCCAGCTGCAGACGCTCAAACTGCCCGGCTACGGCATTGCCAACCTGCGCGCACGCTACAAGCCGCGCAGCGACATCACCGTGGACTTTGGCGTGGCCAATATCGGCGACAAGTGGTACCAGTTCGATGACGGCCTGCCCATGCCGGGCCGCAGCTGGTATGTCAACCTGGGCTATCGCTTCTGAAGCACGGACTGGCCCTGAATCCATGGAACCGCTCTACCCCGATCGCCGCCGCCTGCTGGGCGCCCTGCCCGCGCTGGCCGCCCTGAGCGGCTGCGCCAGCCTGCCGGCAGAAGCTGTCAGCGTCGACGTGGCCGTGGTCGGCGGCCTGTCGCTGTGCGGTGTGTGGCCGCGCCTGGCCGACGCGGCGGGCCGCAGCCTGGGCCTGTCCGTGCGCACCGCCGTTGCCGCGCCCAAGGAGGGCGTGATCCCCGCCATGGCCCAGGGCCGCGCCCAGCTGCTGCTGATCCACGCCAGCGACGAAGCCATGTCGCTGGAGGCTGCCGGCCTGGCATCGGCCGCGCGGGTCTGGGGCTGGAACGAGCATGTGTTCGCCGGCCCTTCGCACGACCCGGCCCGCGTGCGCGGCGCGGCCGATGGCGTGGAGGCCATGCGCCGCATCGTTGCCAGCGGCTCGCCCTTCATCGCGCTGCGCGACCCCGGCAGCTATACCGTGGTCCAGCGCCTGTGGCGCCGCGCCGGCATACGGCCGGACGCCCGCTGGCTGCGCGCCGATACCGGGCCGCGCCCCCAGGCCGTGCTGCAGTTGGCGGCCGAGCTCCAGGCCTATGCCGTGGTCGGCCATATCCCGCTGCATTTCGGCAAGATGGGCGCGCCCGGCATCGAGCTGCTGCTGCACGGCGACCCGCTGATGCGCCGGCCCTATGTGCTGCTCACGCCCGGGCCGCGCCATCCGGCCGACGCTGGCCAGCGCCGCAGCGCGCAACGCCTGGCCGAGCATCTGCTGTCCGCACCGGGCCAGCATGAACTGGCGCTGGCCAATGCCGCTGCCGGAGGTCCCTGGATCTTCGAACGCGACAGCATGCCCCTGGTCAACGACACCGGCGGCGGCCAGGAGTAAAAACCTGCCTGGATTCCACAAGCACCGCATGCCATGAACTCACCTGCCGCCCTGCCCCTGGCCGCCCTGGTCCATCCCGACGACGAGCATGCAATGGAGCTGCTGCTCGAACGCGTGGCGCGCCGCCTGCAAGGCGCGGGCTGGCGCGTGGGCGGGCTGGTGCATCGCCAGGACCGCTATGCCAACGGCAACAAGCGCATGCAGCTGTTCGACCTGCGCAGTGACCGCCAATTCGAGCTGTCCCAGGACCTGGGCTGCGCCTCGCGCGCCTGCAGTCTCAACCCCCAGGCCCTGGCCCAGGCCAGCGCCGTGCTGCGCCAGGCGCTGGACGATGGCGTGGATCTGGTGGTGATCAACCGCTTCGGCATCGTCGAGGCCTCGAGGCAAGGCTTTGCCGCAGAATTCGCGGCCTTTGTCGAGGCCGGCACGCCCGTGCTCACGGCCGTCGCGGCCCGCCATCTTGAAGACTGGCGCAGGTACACCGGCAGCCTGCATGCCGAGCTGGCAGCCGATGAGGTGCAGATCGAGCAATGGTGCCAGGCACAGCTTGAGCGCCGTGGCTGCGCCAGCCCCATCCCCTGATTTTCATGACCGATCTTCTGTTCACCCGCCGCCGCTGGCTGGGCCAGGCCATGGCGGCGCTGGCCTCATCGGCTCTTGTTCCCGGCCATGCCCAGACCACGACCATTGCCGCGCGCATAGGCCAGATACCGGACGCGACCAAACTGCGCCGGGTGTTTGCTGCCGGCCCCCCCGCAGGCGTGCTGGTGGCCACGCTGGCACCGCACAAGCTGCTGGGCTGGCCCCAGCAGCTGGACGATGTCTCGCGCTCCTACCTGGGCCCCACACTGCAGGCACTGCCGCACCTGGGCCGCCTGTCCGGGCGCGGCAGCACCATGCCGCTGGAGTCGCTGCTGAAGCTGCAGCCCGACCTGGTACTGGACGCCGGCACGGCCGATGCCACCTATATCTCGACAACCGAGCGGCTGGCGCGCCAGACCGGCCTGCCCTGCGTGCTGATCCAGGGCTCGCTGGCCGACCACGCACGCCAGTTGCGCGAGGTCGGCGCCTTGCTGGGCGAGGCCGCACGTGGCGAAACCCTGGCCCGCCATGCCGATGCCGTGGCGGCGCTGGCGCAGCGTGCCACCCAGGGCATGGCACCGGCCGAGCGCCCGCGCGTGTACTTCGCACGCAGCGCCAATGGGCTGGAAACAGGGCTGGCGGGCTCCATCAATGTGGAAGCCGTCGAATATGCGGGCGGGCGCAATGTGGCGACGGATGCAGGGCGTGGCGGGCTCACGCGCGTGTCCATGGAGCAGATCCTGGCCTGGGACCCGCAGGTCATCGTCACGCAGGAACCCGGCCTTGCCGAGCGCATGCGCCAGGACCCGCTGTGGCGCGGCGTGGCCGCCGTGCGCTCGGGCCGCGTGCACTGCGCGCCGGTCTGGCCCTTCGGCTGGCTGGATGGTCCGCCCGGCGTCAACCGGCTGATCGGCGTGCGCTGGCTGCTGGAAAAGCTCCACCCGCAGGCGCCGGCACTGCAGGGACTGCCGCCGTTGGAACGCGAGGTGCGCGACTTCTACCGCCTGTTCTACGGCGCCGACCTGTCGCCCGCAGCGCTGGGCAGGCTGATGGAGACTGCGCGTTGATGCCTGCCACAGGCCGCCGCCTGGGGTGGGTGCTCGCACTGGCCTTGCTGGCCGCCGTGCTGCTGTGGGCACTGGCAGCGGGTCAGTTCTCCATCGCGCCGCAGCAGCTGTGGCAGTCGCTGCTGGCGCGCGCAATGGGCACTGCCTCGCCCTTGTCGGCCAGCGCCGAGACCGTGCTCTGGAACATCCGCCTGCCGCGCATCGCCGCAGGCCTGGCCGTGGGCGCCACGCTGGCGGCGGCAGGCGCGGCCTACCAGGGCATGTTCCGCAACCCGCTGGTCTCGCCCGACATCCTGGGCGTCTCGGCCGGTGCCGGCCTGGGCGCGGTGCTGGGCATCTTCCTGGGCTGGTCCATGGCGGCCGTGCAGGCCCTGGCCTTTGGCGGCGGGCTGGCCGCCGTGGCCGTGGTGGTGGCCATCAGCGCCAGCGTGCGCCGCCATGACCCCGTGCTGGTTCTGGTGCTGGCCGGCATTGCGCTGGGCGCGCTGCTGGGCGCGGGCATCGCCTTGGTCAAGACGCTGGCCGACCCCAATACGCAGCTGCCATCCATCACCTTCTGGCTCATGGGCGGCCTGAGCGCCGTGACCCTGCCCGAGCTGGGTGCCACGGCACCCGTGATGCTGTGCGCCCTGCTGCCCCTGATGCTGCTGCGCTGGCGCATCAACCTGCTGGGCCTGCCTGACGAGGAGGCGCTGGCCCTGGGCGTGCCCGTGGCACGCCTGCGCCTGCTGCTGGTGGCCTGTGCCACGCTGGGCACGGCGGCCGCCGTGTCGCTGGCCGGCATCGTCGGCTGGGTGGGGCTGGTGGTGCCGCATGTGGCGCGCCTGCTGGTTGGCCCCAATTTCGTGCGCCTGCTGCCGGCCTCGGCGCTGCTGGGCGCGGGCTTCGTGGTTGCGGCCGACACCCTGGCGCGCAGCGCGGCGCGCATCGAGCTGCCGCTGGGCATTCTCACGGCCCTGGTCGGCGCGCCCTTCTTTCTCTACCTGCTGTCGCGCACGGGCCGCAATGACTGAAATGCCGACGGCGCCCGTGCTGCAGACGCTCGCACTGGCCACGGGCCATGGGCGGCGGCACGTCAGCCAGGGGCTGGACCTGGCCATCACCGCAGGCGAGGTGCTGTGCCTGCTGGGCCCCAACGGCTGCGGCAAGACCACGCTGTTCCGCACCGTGCTGGGCCTGCTGGCGCCGCTGGCCGGAGAGGTGCGCGTGCAGGGCCAGCCCGTGCACAGCTGGCCGCGTGCCGAGTTTGCGCGGCGCGTGGGCTATGTGCCCCAGGCGCAGGCCGGCGTCTTCGGCTTCGAAGCGCTGGACATGGTGCTCATGGGCCGTGCCGCGCGCCTGCCTGCGCTGGCCCGGCCTTCAAGTGCCGACCGCGCCCTGGCGCTGGGCTGCCTGGAGCAGTTGGGCATCGCCCATCTGGCGCTGCGCCCCTATACCGAGCTGAGCGGCGGCGAGCGCCAGCTGGTGCTGATCGCACGCGCCCTGGCCCAGGAGCCCGCGCTGCTGGTCATGGACGAGCCCACGGCCAGCCTGGACTTCGGCAACCAGATCCGCGTGCTGGACCAGATTGCCGCGCTGCGTGCACGCGGCATGGCCGTGCTGCTGTCCACCCACCAGCCCGAGCATGCGCTGCAGGTGGCCGACCGCATCGCCCTGCTGGGCCGCGGCGGCCTGCAGGCCTGCGGTGCGGCGGCGCAGGTGGCGACACCGGCCGCGCTGGCTGCGCTCTATGGGGTGAGCGAGGCGGCGGTGGCGGCGCGGCTGCCCGCAGACCTGGACAGGCGCCGCGGTGGCATCTAGTGCTTGGGAACGGGCAGCCTCCAGCCAGGCGGGGGCTGCAGCGGGCGACCTGCGTCCTTGAGCATGCGCTCCAGCAGTTGCTGTTCGCTGTGGATGGAGGGATCGGACAACAGCCGGACAAACGGATCGCCACCCGCCTGCATGCTCAGTGGGTTGGACTTGTGCATCAGCCAGTCCAGCTGGCGCCGCCGGGATTGCACTGCAGCGCGCTCGGCCGGGGTTCTGGCAAGCCAGCGCCGTATCGCCAGTCCAAAGGCCTCATCCAGCACGGTGGATGAGCGTTCCGTCATCAGGTGCGCCACATGCAGGCAGTCGGCATCTCGCGACGGGGCATCGCCCCGCCTTTCGGGTTTGCAGGCATCGATCAAGGTCCGGTAGCCGGGCAGTTCAAAGGCCGCCCAGATGCCCATGGCCGTGATGGCAGCGCCTTCCTCAGGGCGGTAGGGCTGCCCACCTCCAAACGCCTGCAACTCCTCGGCCGTGGGCGGGTGTTTCAGCAGCGCCGACTGCATCCAGCGCACGCCGTCATACATGTGCAGGTCCGCATAGCGGCTTTCGCGCGCTGCAACCAGCAGTTCCTGCGGTCCCAGCGCCTGCCACATCAGCGCAGTGAGATTGCTGGGTTCCAGCGCCAGCCAGCGGCGCGCAGCCTGCGACCGCAACTCGCCTTCACGTTCAGGCGCCCTGGCAGCCAGCAGTTGGTAGGCCAGCACGTCCTGCCCGGCTCGCTCCAAGGCGGCCTGGCGCCATTGCGGGGCTCGGCTGTCGGCATCCTCTTGTAGGAAGGGTGGGACCGACAGATTGATCAGGATGGCCGCAAAGGCCAGATCGCGCCCACTGCCGGAACCAGCCAACTGCGCCGCCACGCGATGCAGATACGCATCCCAGGCTGATTCCTGTGCGGATTTGTCGGGTTCAGGCGTGTCAGCTGTGTGCGCTGCTGACAACGGGGACTGCGGCGGTGCCGGCTTCTGGGCCTGCGCCTGAGCAGCAGTTGCCAATGCCAAGGCCAGCCCGATGGCGGCACAACGGTTTCGCATTCTGAAATCCTCCCTCTGGCCAGAAAGCATATCGGCCGCTCATGCGTTTGACATGCCCGGCCCCACAAAGCCTGCTGCCATTCACTTATATCCATATCCACATACTTGCAGGACAAAACAATCGTTTGCTTCTATAAGGCCATTGCTTACATTTCCGTCCATGCAGGGTTCTGTGCGTTTCCCGCAAGTGCCTCGGTGCCACGCAATGAACCCCTGCACCGCCGCCACTGGCGGCAGTCGAAGACCCCACATCCGAAGCGCCATGTACCAATACACCGAATTCGACAAACAGTTCATCCGCCTGCGCGCCGAGCAGTTCCGTGACCAGCTCGAACGCTGGCAGGCCGGCAAGCTCTCGGAGGATGAGTTCAAGCCCCTGCGCCTGCAAAACGGCTGGTATGTGCAGCGCTACGCGCCCATGCTGCGCGTGGCCGTGCCCTACGGCGAACTGTCCAGCGCCCAGCTGCGCGTGCTGGCCCGCGTGGCCCGCGAGTACGACCAGCCCGACGCCGCCCTGCTGGCCGAGGCCCGCGCCACCCAGGACCGGCTGGGCGACATCCCGCTGCACGACGGCCGCCGCATCGGCTCCGACCTGAAGTTCGGCTACGGCCACTTCACCACGCGCACCAACGTCCAGTACAACTGGATTCCGCTGTCCAAGGCCGCCGACGTGATGGACCTGCTGGCCAGCGTCAACCTGCACGGCATCCAGACCAGCGGCAACTGCATCCGCAACATCAACAGCGACGCGCTGGCGGGCATTGCCATCGACGAGATCGCCGACCCCCGCCCCTTCACCGAAATCCTGCGCCAGTGGAGCACGCTGCACCCCGAGTTCAGCTTCCTGCCGCGCAAGTTCAAGGTCTCCATCAGCGGCGCCGAGGAAGACCGCGCCGCGCTGGGCTGGTACGACGTGGGCCTGCAGTTGCTCAAGAACGAGGCTGGCGAGCTGGGCTTCAAGGTGCGCGTGGGCGGCGGCATGGGCCGCACGCCCACCATCAGCCCGGTGCTGCGCGAGTTCCTGCCCTGGAACCAGCTGATGAACTACCTGGAAGCCGTGATCCGCGTCTACAACCGCTACGGCCGCCGCGACAACGCCTGGAAGGCGCGCATCAAGATCCTCGTGAAGTCCGAAGGACAGAATTTCATCGACCAGGTCGATGAGGAATTCCGCCAGATCGTCGAGGTCGAGGGTGGTCCCCACACCATCACGCAAGCCGAGTACGACCGCGTGGCCGCCAATTTCCGCGAGCCCGAACTGGACCTGTCGCCCGCCAATGCCGAGGCCGAGACCCTGGCCCTGCTGCGCACGGCCGCCGAGGAAGACAAGGACTTCGGCCGCTGGCTGATCAGCAACGTGCGCCCGCACCGCCACCCGCAACTGCGCGCCGTGCTGCTGTCGTTCAAGCGCCTGGGCTACGCCCCCGGCGACGCCACGGCCGACCAGATGGATGCCGCCGCCGCGCTGGCCGACCAGTTCTCGGCCGGCGAGATGCGCGTCACCCACGAGCAGAACCTGCTGCTGCCCTGGGTGCGCCGCGACCAGCTGCCCCAGCTGTACAAGGCAGCCAAGGCCCTGGGCCTGGCCAAGCCCAACATCGGCCTGCTGACCGACATGATCGCCTGCCCCGGCGGCGACTTCTGCTCGCTGGCCAATGCACGCTCCCTGCCCATTGCCGAGGCCATCACCGAGCGCTACCAGGACCTGGACGAGCTGTGGGACCTGGGCGAGATCGACCTGCACATCAGCGGCTGCATCAACAGCTGCGGCCACCACCACAGCGGCCACATCGGCATCCTGGGCGTGGACAAGGACGGCAAGGAGTGGTACCAGATCACGCTGGGCGGCGCCGACGGCTCCCACCTGTCCGGCCCGGCCACGCCCGGCAAGATCATCGGCCCCTCGTTCAGCGCCGCCGAAGTGCCCGGCGTGATCGAGGCCCTGCTGGCCACCTACCGCGAGCAGCGCCAAAGCGAAGGCGGCCGTTTCGAGACCTTCATCGCCACCGTGCGCCGCGTGGGCATCGACCCGTTCAAGGCCGCCGGCAATGCCGCCCGCCACCCCGCCAAGCACACCGAGGAGGCGGCCGCCTGACCCCAGGTGAGAGCCGCAGGAGATCCCCATGAAAATCATCGCCGCCCAAGAGCACCAAAGCCCGGCCGAAGGCCAGCAGACCATCATCGCCCCGGCCAATGACGCCGATCCCTTCACGCTGGATCTGACCGGCGTGCAGCGCATCGACCTCAACTTTCCCAAGTTCACCGATGGCCGCGCCTTCAGCCAGGCCCGCCTGCTGCGCAAGCGCCTGGGCTTCCAGGGCGAAATCCGCGCCACCGGCGACGTGCTGATCGACCAGCTGGTGCAGATGCAGCGCTGCGGCTTCGACGTGGCCGTGCTGCGCGAAGGCGTGGACATCGCCGACGCCCAGCGCCAGCTGGACCGCTTCCACGGCTTCTACCAGGGTGATGCCGTCCATCCCGAGCCCCACTTCGTCAAGGCGGCCTGACATGGGTGCGCAAAGCTTTCTGTCGCGACAGGCATCGGCCAAGGCCACCGAGGTCAACGGCCGTGCCAGCAACGGCTTTGCCGACAAGCTGGCCGCCACCGAGGCCCTGCTGCGCGAGGCAGCAGCCCTGGGCGCCGAGGCCGTGACGCAGGCCTCCAGCCTGGGCGCCGAGGATGTGGTGATCACCGACATCATCCACCGCCTGGGTCTGGACATCCCCGTCTTCGTGCTGGACACCGGCGCCCTTCACACCGAGACCCTGGCCCTGCTGGAGCGCACCCAGTCGCTGCCCGGCCTGAGCGTCAAGGTCTACCGGCCGCAGCTCGAATCGGTGATCCACTTCATCCGCGACAACGGCCAGGACGCCATGTACCGCAGCATCGAGCTGCGCAAGGCCTGCTGCGGCGTGCGCAAGATGGAGCCGCTGGCGCGCGCGCTGGCTGGCAAGAGCGCCTGGATCACGGGCCTGCGCCGCGAGCAGTCCAATGCCCGCGCCGACGTGCCCGCCGTGGACCGCAGCGAGGTCGAGACCAAGGGCCTGACCAAGTTCAACCCGCTGACCGACTGGACCCAGGGCGATGTCTGGCACTACATCGCCAGCCATGGTGTGGACTACAACCCGCTGCACGACCAGTTCTATCCCAGCATCGGCTGCGCACCCTGCACGCGCGCGGTCAGCCTGGGCGAGGACTTCCGCGCCGGCCGCTGGTGGTGGGAGGATGAAGCGGCCAAGGAATGCGGCCTGCATGCCAAGAAGTGAAGCCTGCAGGGTTTGACACCGATTTGATTGGAAACCAAGAAATGAATGCCCGTGTGGACACCTCCGTGCTGAGCCATCTCAGCAACCGCCACCTCGACGCCCTCGAAGAGGAAACCATCTTCGTGCTGCGCGAAGTGGCCGCCGCCTTCGAGCGCCCCACCCTGCTGTTTTCGGGCGGCAAGGACTCGCTGGTCATGCTGCGCTGCGCCGAAAAGGCCTTCGGCAAGGGCCGCATCCCCTATCCGCTGCTGATGATCGACACCGGCCACAACTTCCCGGAAGTGACCGATTTCCGCGACCTGCGTGCCAAGGAGCTCGGTGCCGAACTCATCGTGCGCAGCGTCGAGGATTCCATGGCACGCGGCACCGTGCGCCTGGCCCATCCGGGCGAAAGCCGCAACGTCCACCAGTCGGTGACGCTGCTGGAGGCCATCGATGAATTCCGCTTCGACGCCCTGATCGGCGGCGCCCGCCGCGACGAGGAAAAGGCCCGCGCCAAGGAACGCATCTTCAGCCACCGCGACAGCTTCGGCCAATGGCAGCCCAAGGCCCAGCGCCCCGAGCTGTGGACGCTGTTCAACACGCGTCTGGCCCCCGGCGAGCACTTCCGCGTGTTCCCCATCAGCAACTGGACTGAACTCGATGTCTGGCAATACATCGAGCGCGAGCAGATCGCCCTGCCCAGCATCTACTACACGCACAAGCGCGAAGTGGTGGAGCGCCGCGGCCTGCTGGTGCCCGTGACCGAACTCACACCCCCGCGCGACGGCGAGCAAGTCGTGGTGCGCGACGTGCGCTTTCGCACCGTGGGCGACATCACCTGCACCTGCCCCGTGGAAAGCGAAGCCGCCACGGCAGCCGACATCGTGCTCGAAACCCTGGCCGCCGAAGTCAGCGAACGCGGCGCCACGCGCATGGACGACAAGACCAGCGACGCCTCCATGGAAAAGCGCAAGAAGGACGGATATTTCTGATGACCACCGCAAGCATTGCCGCCGACGCAGCCGTCGCGGATTCCACGGCCACCCAGGCCAGCCAGGCCACACAGCAGACCGCCGCCAACGCCTCGGCCTTGCGCTTCATCACCTGCGGCTCCGTCGATGACGGCAAGAGCACGCTGATCGGCCGACTTCTGGTGGACACGCGCGCCGTGCTGCAGGACCAGCTGGCCGGCGTCACCAAGAGCGGCGAGACCGACCTGGCGCTGCTGACCGACGGCCTGTCGGCCGAACGCGAGCAGGGCATCACCATCGACGTGGCCTACCGCTACTTCGCCACCGAAAGCCGCAAGTTCATCATCGGCGACGCGCCGGGCCATGAGCAGTACACGCGCAACATGGTCACCGCCGCCAGCAGCGCCGACGCCGCCGTGGTGCTGGTCGATGCCACCAAGCTCGACTGGAAGAACCCGCAGCTCACCCTGCTGCCGCAGACACGCCGCCACAGCCTGCTGGCCCACCTGCTGCGCGTGCACTCGCTGGTGTTTGCCGTCAACAAGCTCGACGCCGTCGAAGACCCGCAACAGGCCTTCGTCCACATCCGCGGCGCGCTGGAGCGCTTCACGGCCGAGGCCGGCATTGCCTCCGCGGCCACCGTGCCCGTCTCGGCCCTCAAGGGCTTCAATGTGGTCAACGCCGAGCCCGGCTGGGCCGGCTACGACGGCCCCAGCCTGCTGCAGCTGCTGGAGCAGTTGCCCAACACGCCGACCGACACCGGCCTGGCGCTGGCCTTTCCCGTGCAGTGGGTGGAGAAATTCTCGTCCTCGGCCGATACCAGCCAGGGCCGCCGCGTGTTCTGGGGCCGCGTGGCCGCAGGCCGCGCACGCGTGGGCGACGCCGTGCAGATCCTGCCCAGCGGCCAGCAGGCCGTGATTGCCCAGGTGCTGGACCATGCCCGCGTCCCCGGCTCCATCGACGCAGGCCTGTCGGCCGGCATCACGCTGGACCGCGAGGTCGATGTCTCGCGCGGCGACTGGCTCGTCGCAGCCCCTGCGGCTGCAGCGGCCGCTGCCGATGACGACTTCGACGCCCCGCAAGCGCAGCCCGCATGGCCCAGCAAGCGCGAGCTGACCGCCACCGTGGCCTGGATGGACGAGCAGCCGCTGGTCCCCGGCCGCACCTACCTGGCGCTGCATGGCCACCGCTGGATCAAGGCCAAGGCCCGCCGCGTGGTGCACCGCCTGAACATCCACACGCTGGCCCAGGAAGAGGCCACCCAGCTGGAGCCCAACGCCATCGGCCGCGTGGAGCTGCTGCTGCAGGAAAGCATTCCCGCAGCGCCCTTCGCCCAGGCCCGCCAGTTGGGTGCGCTGATCCTTGTGGACACGGCCAGCCACGCTACCGCAGGCGCTGCACTGCTGGATTGAGCAACTGGACAGTCCCGCTTCGCGAGCCGGCACATGCCGGCTCGTGGGCTTTCGGAAAACCGCAGCAGTCCGCGCCAGAATCCTTGCCATGTGCGGGACTGGCTCCTGAAAAATTTTAGAATCCCGGGTTGATACCGACATTCACACTGCCATAAAAGACTCCCATGACTCACGTCGTCACCGAAAACTGCATCAAGTGCAAATACACAGATTGTGTGGATGTCTGCCCCGTGGACTGCTTCCGCGAAGGCCCCAACTTCCTCGTGATCGATCCTGACGAGTGCATCGACTGCGCCGTGTGCATTCCCGAATGCCCGGCCAATGCCATCTTTGCCGAGGAAGACGTCCCCGCCGACCAACTGGCCTTCATCAAGCTCAATGCCGAGCTGTCGCTGGAAAAGGGCTGGAAGAGCATCACCAAGCGCAAGGCCTCGCTGCCCGACGCCGACGACTGGAACGGCAAGCCCGGCAAGCTGGACCAGCTCGAACGCTGAAGCCGCGCAGCCCATGCAAGACACCTCCGGCACGCAACCGATCCAGACCGATGCCCTCGTAATAGGCGCGGGCCCGGCGGGCCTGTTCCAGGTGTTTCAGCTGGGCCTGCAAGGCATTCGCTGCCATGTCGTCGATGCCCTGCCCCATGTGGGCGGGCAGTGCGCGCAGCTGTACGGCGACAAGCCCATCTACGACATTCCCGGCATTCCGGTATGCACGGGCCATGAACTGGTCCAGCTGCTGCAGCGGCAGGTCGCGCCCATGGACGCGCAACTGCACCTTTCCCAGCAGGTCTCCCAGCTGCAGCGCATGGACGATGGCCGCTGGCTGGCGCAGACCACGCACGGCCTTGAACTGCACGCGCGCAGCGTCTTCATTGCGGCTGGCGTGGGTGCCTTTGTGCCCAAGGCGCTGAAGGTGCCCGGCGTGGAGCTGCTGGCTGCAGGCCAGCTTCACTACCATCCTGCCGATCTGGAAATGGTGCGCGGCCAGACCGCCATCGTCCACGGTGGCGACGAAGAGGCCGTGGCCGCAGCCATTGCCTGCGCCGACAGGGCCCAGGCCACCTATCTGCTCTACCGCCGCGACGCCTTCCAGGCTTCGGCCGTACTGCTGGAGCGCCTGCAGGAGCTGCGCGACAGCGGCGCCATCCGCGTGGTGATCGGCCAGATCACGCAACTGCATGCCGATGCAGGCCAACTGCGCGCCGTGCAGTGGATGGATGGCGAAGGCCAGGAGCACGAACTGGCGGCGCAGCAACTGGTCGTCTGCCTGGGCATCTCCCCCCGCCTGGGCCCGGTCGCCGAATGGGGCCTGGCCATGGAGCGCAAGCAGCTGCTGGTGAACCCTGCAACCCAGGCCACCGATGCGCCAGGCATCTATGCGATTGGCGACATCGTCAGCTACCCGGGCAAGCACAAGCTGATCCTGTGCGGCTTCCATGAAGCCACCATGGCGGCCTTTGCCGCCGCCGAGTATCTGCAGGGCGAAAAACCGCTGCTGCAGTACACGACGACCAGCGCACGGCTGCACGCCATCCTCGGCGTTTCCCACCCGCAGGCATGATTCCTCGTGGCCGCCCCCCGGCGGCCCTACAGTTTGGCGCGGCAGTGTCGATAGAGTTGGCAGCGTCCACTCATGCACATCAAGCCTATGGTTGCCACACTCGAAGCCCCTCCCAGCACCGCGATCGCGCCACCGGCCGATCCGCGCAGCTTCACCTTCCAGATGCCGCTGTTTCGCCCCGGCACGCATGTCACGCAAAACGGCAAGGCCGAGAAGGTCAGCCACGTGATACTGCGTCGCCGCGAACTGATGGTCTACCTGGTCGGCCATGAAGACCCCGTCAGGCCTGAACGGCTGAGCATCACGCCTTCGATGTTCACCACACAGCGGCGCCCTGAAGCCCTGAGCTGGATCCTTTGAAAGAAACCGGGCCTGGGCCCGGTTTCATCGATCATCCATCCAGGCTCAGGCCTCGTTGCGCCCTGCCATCTTCTGGCCCAGGCGCACGGGCGCAGCATGCGTCCACTGCCCGTTGAAGCGAAGCCCTGCCGATGCGGGAAACAGCATGACGACGGTGGAGCCCAGCTGGAAGCGCCCCATTTCCTCGCCCTGGCCCAGGACGATGGACTGGTCGTCATAGCGCCAGTCCTGGATGCGTCCGGGACGGGGCGGATTGACGATGCCGTGCCACACCGTTCCCATGCTGCCCACGATGGTGGCGCCCACCAGCACCAGCACCATGGGACCGTGGTCGGTATCGAAAACGCAGACCACGCGCTCGTTGCGCGCAAACAGGCCCGGCACGCCGCGCGCCGTGACCGGGTTGACCGAGAACAGTTCGCCCGGCACATAGATCATGCGCCGCAGCCGGCCGGCACAGGGCATGTGGATGCGGTGGTAGTCGCGCGGGCTCAGGTAAATGGTGGCGAAATGCCCGTTGTCGAACTGCCGCGCCAACTGCGCATCGCCTCCGACCAGCGCCGTGGCGCTGTAGCTGTGTCCCTTGGCCTGGAAGATCTGCTCGCCCTCGATGGCGCCGATCTGGCTGATGGCCCCATCCACCGGACAGACCCAGTCGGCCGAAGCCAGCGGCCGCACACCGGGCTTGAGCGCCCGCGTGAAGAACTCGTTGAAGCTGGCATAGGCCGCAGGATCGGAATCGGCCGCCTCCGACATGTCCACGCCATAGCGTGCAATGAAGCGCCGGATGACTGCCGTGGTCAGGTCGCCAGCACGCGCCTGGGCCAGGCGCCCCATGACGGCAGTCAGCGCCTGCTTGGGCAAAAGATACTGGGAGAGAACGGCAAGTCGATCAGACATCGAGGTTTTGCTATGAAAGTAATAGAAGTTGTGGGCGGATTCTAGCCAACCCACACCCCTCGCCCTCCACTCCTCCCGCCGCTTTCAGCACTTGTCACGCCCGCGTTGAAGCCAAGCGCACGATTTCCGGAGGCCGCGGATGAAACGCAGATGACAAAGGCAGCACCGTTCCAGCAAAAATCCAACCTGTGTTTTGCGTGCGACGGCCGCATTGGGCCGCGCACGCGCGGGAATGCAACGCTGTAGAATTGGGAGGTTTAGCTGTTGCCGGGCTTTGCCTTTGCGACACCATTGTGACCTGGCCTTCCGTTCGGTCTGCGCCTCTTGCGCAGAACATCCACTGCTTTTTCAGCCTCGGCCCACGTACCCCATGTTCTGTGGGCCAGGCAAGGCCTTCGTGGTTCCGACAAGTGAGTGCCGCAACCGACCCAGACCTGAGAGATTGAACACATGGCCAAAGAAGAACTGATTGAAATGCAGGGTTCCGTCACGGAAGTCCTGCCTGACTCTCGCTTTCGTGTGACGCTGGAAAACGGACACCAGCTGATCGCCTACACCGGCGGCAAGATGCGCAAGCACCACATCCGCATCCTGGCTGGCGACAAGGTATCGCTGGAGATGTCGCCCTACGACCTGACCAAGGGCCGCATCACCTTCCGCCACCTGGCCAACCGCGGCCCGGGACCCGGCTCGCGTTGAGCAAAAAATTCGCCCATTGCGGAAATACCCATTTTTTTGACGCTACAATAGCGTTTTAGTCGGAGCGTAGCGCAGCCTGGTAGCGCATCTGCTTTGGGAGCAGAGGGTCGCGAGTTCGAATCCCGCCGCTCCGACCAATGAATCAAGGGGTTAGCTCGAAAGAGCTAACCCCTTTCTTCTAACCAAATTCAGGGTCTTCTAACCAGAAGCCGCAAAAAGACAAAGCCCCCTCGGCGCCATCATCACGGCTGCTTAGGGGGCTTTCGCGCTTCTGGGATCAACATGCGCAACCTGAAGCCGGCCTCGCGCCCTTCAGCACGTTCAGCCACTCAGGAAGCAGGACCCCGTCAACTGCATCTAGGCTAGTCAATACGCACCAAATATGCTGTATAAAAACCCAGCTTCACAAATCTTTTTACAACGCTACACTGCGATCATGTTCACAATCTTGCGAAGCAATCTACAATACTGCTAAGAACCCCGCACCCGCACCCGCACCCAGGAGAAATCATGAAGCTCACACCATTCGGCGAGAAAGTCCGCCACCTACGCATGAGGTACGACTCTTCTTTGAAATCGATGGCAGATGCAATGGGCATCAGCCCTTCTTACCTCAGCGGAATCGAGTACGGGGATCGACGCCTCACTGAGCAACATACCGACCAAGCAGTCAAATTTCTCAGCACCTGGGCCTCGACCGAGGAACTGCAGGGGGTTCGTCAAGCAGCTGAGGCATCACGCGACATAGTGATGGTAAACACGCTTACTCCCGATGCCAGAGGGCTTGTGGCCGCATTCGCTCGCCGCTTGCAAGAGGGCAACCAACCCACTCCGGAGTTGGAGGCATGGATCAAAAATCGCAAGGGCTAAGACGATGACTACTTTCGGTAACAGCACCCACGCGCGGAACCCAAGCGGCATGAAGGTCGCACCGATGAGCTACGCCAAGCTAGAAACGGTCGCGGATGGGCTTCGGCCTCTCCTGCCGAGAATCGTTCGGCAAGGCCGTGCGATTGAGGCAATTGACTGCCTTAAGGTGCTGGAGCAAACGTTGCCGAAGGCTGGATACAACTACATGTATGTATCTGTGGAGGAACTGAACGACTGCGCCGCCTTCACCATCCCAGAGCGCCATGTGGTCGTCCTGCGTGAAGATGTCTATGAAGGACTTTTTGCAGACGATGTCTTCGCTCGCAGCACCGTGATACACGAACTGTCCCATATCGTTTTAGAGCATGCTGTTACCCTGCATCGGGGTGCTGTCCTCGGAGAACACAGGTTTTGTGAGGACTCGGAGTGGCAGGCAAAGGCACTAACCGCAGCGCTCATGATGCCGGCAAGCCTTTGCCAAGAAGCACGCTCTGCCCACGAACTTGCCCAACTTTGCGGCACTAGCACCCAAGCAGCGCGCTATCGCTTAAGCAAGCTTGTGGAGCGCAAAGTGATCGCGCCTAAATTAGAGATTGGACTGTTCGACACTTAAAAGAAAAAGCCCACGAAGTGCTTCCAACACCTCGGGGCTCTGACGATGAAGAGGTTGAGGAAGGGTTCCCTCGACACCCATGCACCGGTCTTGCAGGACGGCTGGAATTTTATCTAGCAGTGGCGCATAGGGCAAGTAAAACCCTTCGGTCTCTCGCATAGGAGGACAGCAATGTCAGCCAACCGCTTGAAGAGCGTCTATGTCAGCGCCTACCATCGCTTCCGCAAGGGGCAATGGGAGTGGGTGTGCCAACACTGGCGCTCCCATCCTGGGCAGCTACCGCTGTTCATGTAGGGCGTTTAGGCCCATGCGCCCGGCCTTGCCGGTGCCAGCGCCGAAGTGCGCTGGAGGGTGGCTGAAATGGTTTAGCCACCCATCATCAACTTTCCAGTGGAGGCCCAAATGGCCAAATCTCATCATGTTGTTCCCAACAAATCCGGCGGCTGGGATGTGAAGGCTGGCGGCGCACAACGTGCCAGCGTACACACATCAACCAAGCAGGAGGCTGTGGATATAGGCCGCACCATCAGCCGGAACCAAGGTAGTGAATTTTACATTCACAACAAAAATGGCCAGATCGCTCAGAAAGACAGCCACGGCAGCGATCCTCGATCCATCAAAGGCTGATCGCGGAGGTCGCGAGCCTGAATCTCGTGGCTCCGACCACAGAATCAAGGGGTTAGCTCGAAGGGCTAGCCCCTTTCTTCTAACCAAATTCATAGCCTTCTAACCAGAAGTCTCAAAAAGACAAAGCCCCCTCGGCACCTTCACAGATGTCGAGGGGGCTTTTTTGCGCTTGGGGGCCTACATCCACCCTGGGAGAAATCAACATCGCCAAGGGCCTGCCGTCGCCCTACCCCTCAGCCTTCAGCGCCGCCAACTGCTCGTCGGGCAGCAGGGCCTCCTCCTCCGGTCTCTCGGCCCCGCTGACCAGCACACCCAGCGGCGGCAGCTTGATGAGCGCATCCGCCTGTTTCGGTTTGCCATTCAGCCAGGCATCCCAATCGCCTGGCTCCAGCATCACCACGCCGCGCTTTTCCTTTTCGGTTCTGTGCATCAGGGCCAAGACAGGGTGCCCGTCCGCCGGCTGCGTGATCATCGTGTAGTTCGGCACAAGCTCGCCAGTCTCGGGGTCAGTCCATTCGCTGTACAGCCCGGCCAGGGCCGCAGGTGAGCCGTCCGCGCGCCGGAACGACCACCACACATTGCGCGATCCGAGGCCCCAGTACGGCTCCACCCACGACTCCACGGGAATCAGGCAGCGCTGGCCCGCGCGCCAGGCAGGCGCGAATGTCCACGACTTGGCCAGCATCTCGCGCCGCGCGTTGTTCGTGCTCATCGGCTTGCCGCCAGCCGTCATGGGCCGGCGCGTCTTCGAACTGCGCGGGATCATGCCCCACTGCCCTACATCAATCTCGCCACCGGGCTTGATGTACGGCCCCAGGGCCAGTGGTGTGACGTGCGGCTTCCACCATGGCAGTGGCGCCTGCCGGCCGACCCTCCACATGCGCTCAACTTCGATCTCACGCGGGGTGTTATATCGATTGCACATAAGTGGATGCTAACTTTTCTCGCTCTGCCATATAACTGTATATTTATACAGTCATGAAAGTCAAAGTCACCATCCTCAGGGAAGCCGGCGCGCGCAGCTATCACCGCGGACCACAGCAAGAGGTCAGGGGCGAACTGGACCTGCTGCATGCACCCGTGCCTGGCGAGAAGCGGACCGTTCCCGTGCTGCGCATCCTCGGAGACGACGGCAAGAACCAACTGTTCGAGCCGCGGCTGATCTACGCGTGCGCGGGCAAGATGAAGTTCAGCGGTTTGGAGCACTGTGACCGCGCATGGCACGCGCAGGAGTGGTCCTGCGAGTTCGACTACTGATGGAGTTCGGCATGCTCAAGTACGAAGAATTTCCGACGCTGCTCACCTACCCGAAATGGCTGGATTGGCCAACACAGCAGGTGCTGCCAGGGCTGCCTGAGGACTATCGCATCGAGCAAATCCACAGCGATTGGTTCGTCGTCTGGGGCCCGGGAGATGACCGCGTGTACAGCGGCTGTGGCCCGGTCTCCGTTGACCGGTCGCCGGCCCCCTTCTGAAAGCTCACCATGCAAAACCACAACCAGATCGAACGCGGCGTAATCGCCAAAGTGCGTGGCGAAGAGATGTCCGCAGCACAGCGCCTGCTGCCTGTCGCTGGACGGGAGCAACCCCAGCAGATCACCTGCGAGATCAACACCCTGCTTGCCGGGCGCGTGCGCATCACATTCGAGCTGCAGATGTATGGCCACGGGCGCCACCGCTTCTGGCATTGGGTCGGCAAGGGAGCGGTGCAACTGGAGCAGCTCGCTGGCTGAGCATCATGGACTCGTTGTCCTGGGGCGGCGCGCCCACGACGCCCGGCTGGTATGCGGTCATAGTGGACTATGGGCACCTACCCTTCCCTTCTGCACGGCGCTGGACCGGGGAGCTCTGGGACGATGAGCGCGGCATTCTTGCCTTCGACGGGCCGCATGACACGGCCGAGGCAGCGCTAGACTGGGCTATGGAGCGATGCCCGGAGGAGTGAGCACAACCCGGGCCGAGATGGTGGCAATCGACGGAACGGTTGGGTCGATAGCGCCCGTAAATCCTTCGCTTACCGTAAGAAGCCCGGGATGAGGTTAGGCATGCGCTTGCCCTCGAGCCATTGCGCATAAGTTATCGATGTTTCCCAAGCTTTCTCCGGTGACATAATGCCGATTGGGACATGGCTCTCTAAGCGCTCGTATGCCTCTAGAGCCTGCTTATCTTCCGCCCCGAACGCCAATCGCACTTTGCGTGGTGCATCAGCAAACGCATGCTCATCAGCAACGAAGACAGTTTTTTCCTCGCCTGTATCGACAAAGGATACATCCCGGATGTTTGTGCCATCCGTCCAAACAGCATGCCGCTCGCCTTCAATGTAACGCGGAGGTGTATACCATATACGGTATCCGCAAAGCATTCTTCCACCATTCGTCTTGATGTATTCCAAAACGTTTGAGTCACAGCAACTCTGTCGGCTCCACAACTCAGGCTGACATTCCAAAAAAATCGGATCTTTCCCGCCGATTTTTTGGGCGAAAATTTTGACATTTTCATCAATAGATGATGGAGTCGTCAATCCATTAAAAGCATCATTCAAACGTCCTGCTTTGTTTTTTAGCCTGATGATCTCATTGAGATCAGGGATCGATCCAGCCTTCAATTTTACCTCTGGCCTAATCTTTGCTTGATCAATGCGATCTTGCCTACTTCCGCGTCTCTTTGCCTCGCCCACTTTCAACTCCTTCTACAGAATCTCTAACAGATTTCAAGACTATAGCTGAAGTCAGAAGGTGGAGGACTAGAGATAGCACTTTGTTCTCTTCAGGACATTGAATGATTGATCTAAAGCCAGCCAAACCCCTTTGCCATCAGTCCCATGATCGCTGCGATTGCGGCGCCTCCTGCAATGTACATCTCAGCCTTTGTAGGGGTGTGGGTCAGACGCTCTTCCAACTTAGCGATGTCTGGCTTCATTGCTGAATGCTTCAGGAACTCCTCCATTCGAGTCAGAGTGTTCTTGATGGCAGCGATGTCTCCAGCTACCGAGTCCATCTTGTCCTCCAATTTCTGAACACGGCGAGGGAGGTCAGACCCGCCGCCGCTCGATGGCTGGGCGCCAAGCGCCGGTGGCGGTGGCGGCGGCCCACCGCTAGATGCTCTTGGCGCGATTTCTCGCACTAGGGCAGCGATGTCGTTCATCAACGTCAAGTAGGCGGGCGCAACAAGACTGGCGTGGGCGGGGTCATTTATCAGCTGGCTCTGGGTAGCCCTTGCAGTCTTCACCTTCCCGGCCAAGCCTTTTAGCTGTTGAGGTTGCGAACCTTCCGGCTGCTCGTCTACTAGATCAATGATCCTCTGCAATTCCGGAGCGTACAAGTCCAACGACCTAGCAACTCGGAGAATAAGTTTGCGCAACACATTTGCATAAATGTCGACAACCTCATCTAGCTCCTGCCGGGGCACACCGATGGATGTGCCACGACTTCTAGCCTCTGACATTTGACCTTGGATGATCTCCTGAAGCATTGAAGCTTCCTTGAAAAGAAGCTGAGCTCGCTTGTCATCAACGCTGTCCGCATCAACCTCTTTCCCCCATCGGATGAGAAGGGCTCGGTAATTGGCCACGTTCTGGGCAAAGCTCTCAGTGGAGACTTGCTCAAGCGTCTCTTTCGACAGGTACTCGCTCGCCGCAGTCATTCCATCTCCGTACTTAGGTAATTTGGTGATCGTAGCGCACCGAGTTCAACGCGACGCCTTAGGCCATGCATTCCGCATCAGCGCGGCGTCAGCGGCGTGGCCATCAGCCGCTCGCGCGACGTCTGCACCGCGCTCTGCCATGCGTCCACCTCGGTCTGCCAGCTCTTGGAGTACGGCTGTGCAGGTTGAGGCGTACTGAGCGAGGGCGGGCTGGGCAGCTCCAGCGATGCGCTCTGGGAGGCCTGCAAAGTCGCCCCGCATGCCTGCAGTAGCATTGCGCAGCTCGCGCAGGCTACGGTCAAGATCCTGCTGTGCGGCCGCGTTGCGCTGGCCTGTTGCTTGAAATGTTGCGAGTGCATCGGTCAGTCCTTTCTGGAATCCAGCCATGTCGCGAACAGCCTGCCTTGTGCTCTCCAATTCGGTGCTGGTCTGTTGGTGCCGCAGCTGCTCCAGCTGCAGGCCGTAGCGCTGGCCCTGGGTCCACCAGGCGCCGCCAGCACCGATGGCAAGGGCCGCAATGGCGGCAGTCAAGTGAGTTGAGAGAGGACTGATCATTGCGAAGCCCTCGCCAACAGGCCAGCACTGAAATGCCCATCCCTACCCCACTGCGCGCACAGCTCGCGCGTGGCATCGCGGCGATCAACAAGACCAGGCAGCCGTGTTGGAACGCCGTTGACCGTCCCATAGACCCATCGCGGCATCTGCTCGCATGCCGCATTGAGCTGCCCGGCGTTGGCCAGCCGCATGACCGTGGTGTCAGGTGACAGCGCCGAGGGCACGTTGTAGGCCATGTCGATAAAGCTGGCCTGCACCCACACGTTGTAGGCGTCCCAGTGCCGCAGGGCGCGCCGCGCCAAGCGCTCGGCCTCGCGGTATTTGGGACGCTCCAGGCGCTCGCAGTCCTCGGTCGTGTAGTAGCGCTCCGCCACAACTTCGGGGCCTGTGACGCCCGCGCAGACGGTCAGCGGCTGCCCCTTGCCCAGGCGGTCGATGTAGGGCGTGCCGATGTGCCGTCCGCTGCTTTCGTAGTACAGCCCGATCTCACGGGCCAGCGTCACGGCCGCGCTTGGCCCGGCCTCTTTCGTGGCAACGTAGCCACCGGCCGCAGTGACCGCCAAGCCGGCGGCTGCAGCCAAGAGGCGATTGCGCAGGGCTTCATTCATCGTCCACCCCCGCCAATGGTGAGCGCCTTCCAGAAGGCAAGACCAGCGCTGGCCATCATCACGATGTAAGTGATGGGCTTGGCCACCTTGCCGATCCAGTTGAGCACCTTGAAAGCACCTTGCGCGGCGGCGAAGAACTCCACCATTTCAGCCGTGTTGACACGAACCTTTTCCGTGGCCTCGGTGTTCGCACGCAGCTCTGCTTCAATGCGCGTCATTCGCGCATCGCCCTCATCGAGCCGGGCATTGATGTTGCGCGCCGTGTGAGGGTTGATTGCATTTCCGAAATCGTCTTGCATTGATCCTCCTACAGCGTCACGGCGAGCAAGAAAGCGGCATCGAGCGATTCCGACGTACCGCCCAGCTGCGCCCACAAGGCCGACAGAAACGGGTTGTGCCGCTCCCAGGTGTCGGCCTCGTACTCGATCTGCGCGGCGCGCTTGTCACTCCCCTCGGGCATTGCTGCGATGGCAGCCTCAGCAGCATCGAGCAGGCCCAGCATGAGCAGTGCGAGCTGGCCCTGACGGCGGGTGCATGAGTGCGGCGCCTCGGCAGGATGCTCCGGCTCGGCAGGCGCAGGCGGCGGAGGTGAGTAGCCCGCTGCAGTCCAGGCCCAGCCAATGCCCGCGCCGGCTGCAACGGGTTCGATGTGGTCCCACATGTCGCGGATGCCATCGACAAACTCCGCATCAGCAACGATGCAGCGCACAACAACGCCGCCCTTGATAAGTGCGTACTCCATCGTCCTTACTCCCACCAGTAAATACGGCAGAAGCCGGAGCCACCAGCACCACCGCTGTTGGTCACGCCAGACTGCGCACCCGCCCCACCCCCGCCGCCGCCGGAGTTGGCACGCCCTGCCCCTCCAGCGCCGCCGCCGATTGCCCCGCCGTCGCCGCCTCCGTGGCACCCACGACCTGGACGCGCTGATCCCGTGCCGCCGCCACCGCCGCCGCCGCCGAATCCCTCCAGACCGGCACCACCATCGCCACTCCTGACGTTAGCGCCGTTGGCATCGGAACCATAGCCACCGGAGGAGCCATACGAGGCGGAGCCTCCAGCCGCCAGACTGGCCGGAGATGTTGTTGCATAGTTTGAGAAGTCCTGACCGGGCGCACCAGCGCCGCCGCCGCCGCCCGCACAGATCCGCGAACCACCTCCTCCGCTGGCTCCAGCTCCACCGATATTCGTGGCGCCGTTGCCAAGAGCGCCCGCGCCGCCACCTGCAGCGGTCAGCAGCGATCCGATGCTGGACGGGCTGCCAGCGGTGCCCGACGCGCCGCCGCCGCCAATGGTCACGGTCTGCGCAGTTGTAATCGTCAGCGGCTGGATGCGAACCGCACCACCACCTCCGCCGCCGCCGCCCGCACCGAGGCCTGCGGTCGAGCCACCACCCCCACCACCCCCGCCGACCAACACCACAACACACGGCCCGCCATTGGCCTGCAGGATCGCCGAGGGCGTGAAGGTGCCGGAGGTTGGGAAGTCCTGGTAGCGCAGGCGACCGCCCCCGCCGCCACCACCGAAAAATTCAGAGAAAAAGCTCATGCGGCCTCCATAAATCCATCTGTCTCATTAACCTTGCGGCACACAGCAGAGTCGTTCTGGCTGAGCAGCTGCATCACCCCGGGCGTGCGTCCCTTGACCTTGTTCGTCAGCCAATCCACATACGCCGTCGCAATGCCACGCGACATGCCGAAGCCGATTGCCTGGCCAGCGCTGAAATTTGTGGGGATGGTGAGCGTGATGCCTGCAGTGGCCAGCACGTAATAAACCCCCGGCACAGCCGTAGCGGATGCAGTCAGAACCTGCGTTGTCATGGAGTCAGCAGCGCCAGGTGCAGCGACACCGATCACCCAGTCCGCCTTTGCCGAACTTCCGGCGTACATATCCACGCCGATTACCAGGGCGCCCGTGCTCAGGTTGTAGCTCTGCACGTAGCCGCTCATCGATGTGGCCGGGTCACTGGTGGACGTGGCCACGACATACATGCCAGTCACAAACGAGCGGCTCGCTTCAATCGTGAAGCTCTTTGCCCCGGCGCCTGGCGTCACGCTCGTCGTGCTGCTGCCCTTGATCTGCTGGGTCGCAAACACTGCCGCCTGGTCACGGAAGCCTTGCGCCGCGTCGCGCGCAGCCTCCGCCCCGGTCTTCGCGGTATTCGCTGCCGTGGCAAACCCCGCAGCCCCCGTGGCACTGCCAGCTGCTGCCGTCGCAGAGCCAGAAGCTGACGTTGCCGAGCCTGCAGCATTGCCTTCCGACGTGGATGCAGCAGTTGCAGAGCCGGCCGAAGCCGCAGCGCTAGCGGCTGCTTCGCCGGCCTTTGCCACGGAGGTGCCCGCAGCGGCTTGGGCTTGGTCGCGAAGATCTGTCGATGCCATTGCCCACTCGTACGAGGCAGTCGCGTTAATCTCGCTGGACCTGCCGATCTCCCAAATGCGCAGCGACACAGAGGGCATTGCAGTGCCATATGCGTAAGCTTCCTGGTTGAAAGCAGCGCTACCCAGCGCTGGATATATCGGCACTGTCGGAGCCGCTGGGGTTGGAACAATAGACGTCATACGTTTCCTTTGATTTGCAGATCGACCTGCGCCGATGTCCAATCTGTCGAGCGCACAGCGCCCGTTACCTTGCCAACGGTGGCCAGGTGCCCATAGCGAGGCAGCTGGTCAACCTCGATTGCGACTGCTTTGCCCAGGATCTGGTCCAGCAGCGCCTTGGCCGCCGGCGCCTGGTCCGCGTCGATGACGCAGCTCAAATTGATGTTGGTGGCCTTGCGCCCCTCGACCTCGGTGTAGGTGCCGTCCTTGCGCTCATCGAGGTAGGAGTAATCGCGAGTGCTGGCCTCGACGCCAAACTGCGTGCCCCCCATGTCCGCACGGCCCGGGAACAGCAGTCGCTTCCAATTGCCGACGCTGATGTAGCCCACGGCAGCGATAGCTTCCGCACTGCTGCGTGAGACCGTGATGCTTATCTCCAGATCTGGATGAATGGGCAGATCCTTGAGCGTGAAATACGTACCCCGCTGCAGATCGCCGAAGAGGTATTCCCACTCACCGAAGGCCTGCTGCCACAGCTCCACATGGACCGGCTCGATCAGGTCCTCACCCGCGGCCCGCACAGTGATGTCGAGCGTGTCAGCCTCCAGCCCATAGATCGCAAGGCCGTTGATGAAACCGGGCTTGAGAACGAACGTGAAAGAGCCAGGCCGGCGGGTTTTCGTGAAAAGGTATTTGTCGAAAGGCGCCATGCGATTACTCGGCGCGCCCTCGTCGCGTTCCCAAAGCCCGGCGGCATTGGTTGTGCCCGGCTCGTAGGTGTTTGCCGGCGAACCAGACACAGCCCCCACACACTCGTAGGTTGACCCCTTCCAGACTCGGCGGACGCCGACAGCGGCATCCACCCCGCTGGCCCAGGCCTGCTCGCCCATGACCGTGTCCACTTCCGGGACGGTAGTGCCGGGGCCGAACATCTCGGCCACGATGGTTTTTGGCAGAAGAATGTTCATGCCGTCACCTTCCCTGCCGCAGGTGCGCTCACGCGCAGGCGCTGGCCACCACCACTGACCTGGTCAAACTGCTCGACCAGTTGCGGTGCACCGGCCGTGTTCCGCGCCGTCTGGGCGGATGACTGCCGCAGCTCCGACAGCTCAGCGCGCATGGCCCTGATCTCTGCCAGCAGCGCCTGTGTCAGCTCATCGCTGCCTGGGCCGGTGGCGGCATACACGCCAAGCCTGCCGCCGACATTGGCCAAAGGCAGGATGCCTTCCGGCCCAGCCTCACCCATCAGGCCCATGTCAAAAACGGTGGGCCGCGATACCACGCCGCTGGAAAAAGCTGCCCCTGTGGCAAACACTGGCCCCTTCCAGTCATCCCCGCGAATCAGCTTGTGCCAATACACCTCGTCCGGCGTCAAGTGCGCCACGCTGCCGTCCGGATAGGTCAGCGTGCCCGCATCAGGATCGAAGACTGGCGTGCCTACGGTACTGGGGCCACCCCCGCCCAATTGAGCGCCACCGCTGCCACCACCGCCAGCAGCCGGCTGATCGGGCTTGGCCGGATTCAAGAAAGCCATGAGCTTGTTGAAATGCTCGTCCACCGTGCCAGTGAGCGCCGCAGTGCCGTTGACCAGGTCATCAGCTCGCTTGGCCAGCGTATCCAGGGATTCGAGCTGGGACTGCAGCGCCTTGAGCGAGCGCTCCTCCACGCTCAACTGGATCTCGCCCAGGTCACCCAGCTCGGAGAACTTGCCAGCCCACACCAGCGCATCGCGGCGGCGCTCGAAGTCCGTGGCATACACGCCCGACGCCAGGCCAGCACGGGTGGCTTGCACGGCCCCGCCGATGTCGGTGTATTCGGAGAGCTTGCGCCCCGCCCTCACCCCATCCAGAGCCTGCTCGATGTAGACCATCCCGCGGACTGCCGCGAGCTGGGCCGTTGAATCGACGGTGCCATACAGCTCCTGAGCAGCGCCCTTGAGAACGTCCACCGACGAGGCGATGGCGTTGATGGTCTCCTGGACCACGGATACGCGCTGCTGCAGTTCCTCCCGGTCGCGGTCCACCGCACGCCGGAACATGTCATAGGCAGCAGACTGCGCGGCCTTCTCGTCCTCGATGGCCCATATGCGCTCCTGCAGCGCCCGATTGCTGGGGTCCAGCGCAGCCAGCTCGCGCTTGCGCAGCTCGGCAGTGTTGCCCTGCAGTTCCAGCAGTCTGCGCTCCAGATCCGTGCGCTGGTCCAGGCGCGCGATCTCCTCGCGCAGGGCCTGGTTGTAGTCCCATGCAGCCTTCTCCGCTTCGCTCATGCCTTCGGTGGCCAGCTTGCGCAGGGCCTCGCGGTACTTGTCGGTTTGACCCGTGGCGCGCAGATACTCGGCTTCCAACTGCCGGCGCTCATTCTTGAGCGTGTCCAGCACCTGGCCAGCGGCATCGGCCACGGCGCCGAATTCCTTGGCCAGCGGGATGAGCTTGGCCAGAAGCTCCACGTCGCCGGCCGCCATGGCGTCCTCGATGAGCTTGCGAAACTTGGCCTTGGCGTCCTGGCCCATGCGGGGATCGATGTCGATCTTGAGATCCTTCAGCGCCTTGTCCACGGCCTTGGCCGCGTTCTCGATGCGCTCGCGCTCACTGTAGAAGCTGGTGTAGAACGCATCCATGCCCGCGATCAGGTCCTGGATGCCGCCCGCGCTCTTGATGAGCTTGGCAATGGCTTCGTCACCCAGCTTGCCGAAATTGGTGATGTTGCGGGTCCAGCCCTCAATGGCCGCGCCCGTCAGCTCCACGGTCTGCATAGCAGCGTTGAAGCTCTCCAGCGTGATGTCTTCGCCCATGTCATCGAAGACATTGCGCATCCAGCTGGGGATATCAGCCTTTTTCAACTGCTCGATCAGGGCACCGCCCATGTCCGCAATGAACTGGGCATAGGCCTTGGTGGGGTCCGTGCCAAGCGCGCCATCGCGCTTGGTGTAGCTGCTCAGGACCTCGCCGGTCACCTTGTCGATCAGCTTGAAGTAGCCGTAGGAATCCTCGTCGTCGTACTTGGGATTCGACGCAAAGCCCGCGACGATATCGATCTGCTTGGCGCTGTCACCGGCATATCGCGCGAGACGCTTGTAGACATCGGACAGCGAATCCACGGTCTTGCCAAGTTGCTTCTCAAGATCAGCGTTATGGCGCTTGGTCAGGTCGTCATACCAGTCACCGCCCGCACGATCGAACAGCATCTCGGCGGCCTTGTCATTGCCCGCGCCCGTGGTGCTGTAGGCCGCGCCAACGTGGTTGGCACCGCGCGAACCAAATAATCCGCCCTTGAGCAGCGAGAAAATGGCGATGGCACCCGCAATCCAGGGCATCGCAGCGCCGATGCCAGACATCAGCGAGCCGAAGCTGCTGCCGACACCGGCCCAGCTGCCATTGCCTGCGATCAAGGCACCGAGGGCATCACCGCCAACCATGCCAACGGCATTGGCACCAGCAAGGCTGGCAGCCGAGGCGCCCGGCAGGAAGCCCCACATTGCCTGGGCACCTGCACCCAGCGCGCCGAGGTTGTTGAGCATGCCCATGCCTGCACCACCACTCTGGCCAGCAGCAGCGGGTGCGCCAAACAAACTGCCCAGGGCACCGCCAGCGATCTGGACCGTGGCCTGGATCAACGGCTTGAACACCAGCGTGCGCGCCAGATTCTTCAGGTATTGACCGAATGATTGACCGCCCTGCATCAACTGGTCAGCCAGGCTCTGCCCGATCTGGTCCACACCCTTCTGCCACTCCGAGGTGCTGGCCTTTGCCGCGTCGGCTGAGGCTTCGCGCGAAGCCTTCACCGAGGTCAGACCCAGGCGCTCGCGCAGCAGCTCGATTTCCTGCTGGAGCAGCGCGTGCTCCATGGTCATGGTGCCGGTGAGCGCAGCCGAGCGCTCCATCTCGGCCAGCTGCTGCTCCTTGCTCAGGATGATGGCCATCTGCCGCTGCTCGATGACCACGCGCTGCTGCTCGGCGCTCAGGCCGATCAGCTCGATCTCGTCGCGCAGCGCCTGGTTGCTGGCCGTCAGCTCCTCGACTGTCTTGCCCTGTGTGGTCATCCACTCCTGGCGGTACTTGCGTTCCTCCTCGGCCAGCTTCAGGGCCTTCTGCCGGGCCTCGTTTTCCTTCTCCAGCGTCTTGAGGGTCTTGAGCTTGGCTTCGATGTTGGCGCGCTCTCCAGCATTGAGCCCCTTGAGCGAGCCCAGCAGGTCCTGCGAATACTTGATGCGCAGCTTGTCGGCCTCGCCCAGCTTCTCCCCGCCGGAGATCTCCAGGCGCTGGGCTGCAATCTTTTCCTCGATGGAATCGACCAGGTTGCCATAGGCCGTGTGCAGCTGCTTGGCCGAGCTGGCACGGGCCTTGGCCGACTCGTCTTCCTTGTAATTTTCCTTGGCCAGCTTGCTGACCAGCTCGACATAGGCAGCCTCTGTGATGCGGCCGGCCTGGCGCAGCTCGTTAAGCTTTTGCAGCTGCGGCAGGTAGTCCTTGTTGACGCCGTAGAGCTTCTGGCGGATCTCCAGCAGAGCCTGCTCGGCGTCCGCATCTTCCTGGGCCTTCTTCGCAGCAGCCTCTGCAGCGGTGGGAGGATTGACGGAGCCACGCCCGCCGCCCGCGCCCTTGCTGCTGGCGTTGAGCATGTCCAGCTCGGCCCGCAGCTTGGCAATCTGGTCCTTGCGTGCCTCGATGGTCTTGGCGATGTTGTCCGCGCCAGCCGTGCGGCCACCCGCCACGGCGCGCGCCATGGCAGCCTCGGAACGCTCGTTCTCGACGCGCAAGGTGGCAATCGCGTCCTCGATGCCCGCAGCCGTCTTGGCGTACATGTTGACCGCCGCCACGCCGGCACCAGCCACCACGCCAACACCCAGCAGCGCAAGCGTCACGGGATTCGCGGCCAGCACGGCGGCCAGCGTGACGATGGCCCCCTTGACCACGCCGATGGCCCCGCCCACGGCCACCAGGCCCGCCGCTGCGGCCGCGCCGCCAGCAGCACCCAGGAAGGTCATCACCACGCCCTGGTGGTTCTCGACCATCTTGCCGAGCCCATCGATGGCGTCCGTGACCAGGCGCACGCCCCCGGCAGCCTTCTCCGAAAAACCCGTGCTCTCGTTGATGGTGCGGAATAGTTCGTCCCAGGAGTCACCCAGGGCAGCAATGGCGCCGTCCAGGGTCTTGGCACGCTGCTCCATGGCGCCGCCGAAGGCGGTGTTGCCGATGTTCTCCAGGTAGTCGGTGATGTCCTTGGCCGAGTTCTTCACCCGGGTCGTGACGCCCTGGAAGGTGAACGCCACCATGTCGCCCTGCTTGGACGCCTTGATGCCGAATTCCTTCAGGCGCTCGAATTCGCCCGTGGCCGCATCCGCCACGGCCTCGATCATCTGCATGAGGCTCTTGCCCATGCCAGCGGCCGTATTGCCGAAGCTGGTGAGCTTGGCCTGGGTGGGATCAAGGCCCAAGGCCTTCATCTTCACGAAAGCCTCGGTGGCCTGGGCCAGCCCATAGGGCGTGTCCTTGGCAAAGGTCTTGATCCAGGCCATCTCCCGGCCAGCCGCCTGGGCACTGCCCGTGACCGTGACCAGCGAGCTGTTGAGCACGTCGAATTCGCGCTGCACCGATACCAGCTTGCCGACGAACGCCGTGACGGACACGCCGGCAAAAACGCCACCGAGCAGCGTGCCCAGGCGCCCGAGCGAGCCGGCCATGCCATCGACCATGCCCGTGACGGTGCGCTTGGACTTCTCGACCTCGGCCTGCAGCTGCGAGCTGTCGCCCGTGATCAGGAACCGCAGGTAGTTGATGTTGCCGGAGCCGATCATGCAGCCCCCTGCAGGTCACTTCGGCGCGCGCCGGAACGAGCGCAGCATGTCGCCCAGGCCGCTGGAGACACGCTTGCGCCGCTCCTCGGCTTGCTCAGGCGATTCATCGACGCTGCCCGGCCGAGGGGCAGCGGGGTCCTTGGCTGCGTCCTTGGCAACCATCCATGCGATGGACAGGTCGCAGAGCGTTTTGCCCTCCCAGGGCGTGAGCTGCACGCCGTGAATGGACTGCCACGCCACCAGCTGCTCGTAGCCGATGGGCGTTTCTCCCATGGGCGACTGCAGCGATGGCCCCAGGTCGAAGAACACTTCGAGGAGATAGCCGGCCGGACCAGGGTCAGGCACGTCAGGCTCACGGCCTTCTGCCTTGAATTCCTCGATGCGTGTGATCCTGGGTTCATCATCTTGCGGCTGGGTCTTTTTTCCGTTCTTGGGCTTGAGCGGGGCGTTGAGCCACGCCCATGTGCGCACGTAGAGGCTCAGTCCTTCGGCGCACTCTTGGAAAAATTTGCCCAGTCCGCCGCAAAGGCGTTGACCTGGTCAGCCACCCAGCCGGCAGCAGGGTCCGCGTACAGGACCTGCATGCCCTCGCGCACGGGGCGGCCCTCCAGATCCAGGCCTTCGACGGAATGCGTGATGTCCGCCAGCAGCGCTGCGGTATCGGCAGTACGCTCCTCGGGCGTGCGCTCTTCCAGCGCGCGGCGGTTCTTCTTGACCAGCGCCATGACGCGGCGTTGGGCGCCCAACTGGGCCTTGCGGTAGGGCTCCGAACCGGGGCCGTACACATGGATCAGCACGGGCTGCTCCACAGCCCCAGCGCCTTTGGTGGGGTCCTTGAAGTACAGGGGTTCGCCGGCGGCATCCTTCAGATGCAGGGCAGCGGTGTCGGCAACGCGGAGTTGGGAAAGCTTGAGCATGGTGGTGGCGATGAAAGAAAGACAGAGGGGCATGCCACCCGGCCGCAGCCGGGCAAGGCGGCGGCGAATTACTCAGGGATGAAGCTGGCCTGCACCGCCACGTTGGCGAGCACGTTGGCATCGGAGCGCGGGTTTTCCGTGCTGTTGTCGCTCCACTTTTCGAAGTCGAAGCCGGCCGCAGCCTGCGCGAACACAGGCTTGCCCGTGGCGCCCTGCAGCACGGTCTGGCTGGCGACGCCCACGATGGAGCCATTGGCGCCGGCCGTGTAGGCCAGGGTGAACGAGATGGCCGGGACTTCGATGATGTCGTTGTCGATTTCCAACTGCGCCGTGTGCGCCGTGATGGAATCGACGCTGCCCACGTTGAGCTTGAAGCTCATGCACTGCGCCGTGAAATAGTGGCTCGAACCGTCCTGCAGGCGGATGCAGTAGCTGTAGCTGTCGTCGGACACAGATGCAGCCTTGAGCAGCACCTGGCCTTCGTCGTTCATGTCGCGGGCCATGGGCACGGACAGGCTGCCATCGTTGAAGCTGCCTTTGCGCTTGACGATGCGGCGGGTTGCCAGGGGCGAATGCGTGGCCTGGTTGTATTCCCGGCCCAGTTCGGCCAGGTCGGTGATCTCAGCGATCTCTTTGAAGGCCAGGGCCTGGAAGCCGGCAGCATCGTAGGATGCTGGCCGGGCGGCACAGATCAGCAGCTTGCTGCCGGCCGAGGTACGAACGTTTTGGACTGCCATGGTCGTTTCCTTTCAAGGATGGGATGCCGGGCCGCGCGGGGCGCCCTCGGCGGTGAGGTATCGGCACAGCCACATGCCGCGCACGATGTAGATGGGCTGGGTAGCGGCGTCGTCCCACTGCCCCCGGATGCCGCGCAGGCGCGGTGGCGCAATCAGCAAGCCGTGCAGCACGCCGCCAGCAGCAGGCCCCATGCGCTCCTCGATCTGCGCATGCAGCTCCATGGCCTGCTCGCGTGCCTGCTCACCCGTGGCGATGCTGGTGACATCGACCAGGAATTCCCGGTGCAGCGTGGCCAGGCCACCGCGCCCGCCCGAGAGGGGTTCGATGCCTTCGTCCGCCGCGCTGATATCAATGGCTGGCAGGGCACTTACCGGGTATGCGTTGCGACCTTCGACGCGCACGCTGTCTCCAGCCAGGGTGGCCGCGAGCACAAGATCCACGCGCCAGGCGGCCAGGATCTGCTGTTGCATGTGCTGCGCCATGTCAGGCCACCTCCAGCTGCAGCAGCAGCCAGCCGGACTCGTCGGGCTGGGGCGGCTCGGCGATCCGGTAGGTGACCTGGTCGATGTCGATGGGCTCGCCCTGGGCGATGCCCGGCACCATGTCAGCGGGCAGCCGGCAGGCCAGGACGTAGGCACCCACCATCCCCAAGGCCTCGCGCGGGCCGCGCCGCAGGATGACGCCGAAGGGCTCGCCGCCCTGCCAGACAGCCACCGCATTGGCGTGGTGCCGCTGCTGGGCAGAGCGCACGCGCCCTGCCCGCTCGGCGCCTGGGATGAGGAGGAAAGTCATGCCAGTACCCGCTCCGCTTAGGCGACCGTGCCGATGACGCCGGGCAGGCAGACGGCGCCCTGCGTGGCTGCGCTGTCGGCCGCCTCGAAGGCGAACGCCGCCCCCGTCACGTCGCCGGCCGTGGCCGCGCCGCCAACGGCGAACGCGCCGGTTTCGACATCCCAGCGCAGGGGCTGGCCCTGCGTCCACGCGGTGCCTGCCGCCTTGGGCAGGACAAAGACGCCCACGCGCTCGGCGTTGTAGGGCTCGCCGACCTGGGCCGGGCCATTGGCCACGGCGAGGATGGCACCGATGGCCACGGCCTGGCCTGCTGCCACTGCGGCGGCAGCTGCCGGGACCTCGATGACGTGGCCGCGCTGTTGGTAGTTTTTCATGGGTTGAACTCCTGAAAGCGTGTGTGTGGATGGCGGCGCGCTCAGGCGCCGTTGCTCTTGGCCAGGCCGTGCCAGTCCAGGCACTTGGCGGCAAAGTCCAGGCTGGCGCGCAGCTTCACGCCGTCCACGTCTTCGCTGGAGAAGGTCTCGGTGCGCAGGCCTTCGTAGCCGTCCACGTAGGCGTACTCGACGGTGTCGATCTGGCCAGCGCGGGCCGCCAGGTAGAACGCAGTGGTGGACACGTCATCCAGCAGCGGCTCCACGATGGGCTCCAGCGCAGTGCGTCCGCCTGTACGGAACTCGTTGATGTCGCCAGCCTTGGTGGGCTGGTAGTTGGGGCTGGTGTACTGGTAGGCCAGGGTTTCCAGGTCGGAGGGGACCAGCAGGTAGGCCGGAGCGATGTTCAGCGTCTCCTCATCCCGGCCCTTTTGCTTGCGCATCAGCGTGCGCAGGCTGGACAGTGCTTCCAGCGAGAACTTGGACCCTGCGCCGGTCAGCAGGTTGCGATGCGCGGCATCAAACAGAGGCTCGCCATCGGACATGTCCGGGTTATTGAGGATCTGGCCATAAACCAGACGGTTTTCCAGGCTCCGCGCTGCGGCGGCAAACTTGGTCCCTGTACGTGTCAGGGAGTCCAGATCGTCATTGACGATCATCTGGCGGGTGATCGCCAGCGAGCGGCCGAAGGTGAAGGCGCGGTAGCCCGTGACATCCTCGGAAAGGCTGCCGTAGGTGTACTCGCCGTGCTCGTTGAGCTTCTTGAGTTCGACATCACCGCCCACGCCGATGGCCTGGCGGATACGGAAGTCCGGCAGGTTGGAGGCACGGCGAGCCCACAGTTGGTAGGTGCTGGGCGCCTCGTCATAGGCAGCACGCAGCACGCGCTGGCCCACGCCACCGAGCAGCGCGGGGAAGTCGCCCGTGCCCAGCATGCCGGAACGCACGCGCAGCGCCACGTTGACGATCTCGGCGCGACTCATGCCGCGTGTCTTCTGGCCCAGGCCTTCGGCCACCTCGCGCGCCATCTCCACCAGCGACAGCGAGCGGTACTGACGGCCGTTGTCGTCCAGCTGCGCGCCAGGGTCCAGGCGGTGCATGAGCGCGTTTTCGATGCCGCGCATGCGGGTTTCGTGCTCGTCGCCCACGGTGCGGATGGTGGTTGTGGGTCCGCTGGCGTTGGCCTGGCTGCGCTGGTCCAGCGCCGTCAGCACGGCGGCGCGAGCCTGGTCCATGGTGAACTGGTTGCGCAGCAGTTCGGTCTGCAGTTCGGCCAGGTTGTGGCGCTGGCACAGCGCAACGATGTCGGCGGCGCGCTGGCCGTCGAACGCACCGGCAGGCGCGGGCTGCGGCGCACCCTCGGTCTGGCGGTTCTGCGGGACCTGAGAGACGTTGGTGGGCGCGGCGCCCTGGGGGGTGTTGGCGGTCTGGCCGCCTTCACCGGCTTGGTTTGCTTGGGGCATACGTTGGTGCTCCTGGGTGGTAGGTTGGGCGGCTGCCCGTTGGAAGAACTCGCACGGCATGCCGCCCTGGGGCGCTGCACCGGACGGGGCCTGGGAAGTGGGTGCGCTGCGCGTGCCGGCGTTGGGGTCGGCAGGCACGGTGACGAAAGAGATTTCCTGCGGAGTCCAGGCGACTGCGCGGTAGAGATCGACGTTGATGCCGTCCGTGCGGTCCTGGGCGCGGGTGATTTCGTAGCGCTGGACGCTGTAGCCAAAGCTGATGGCGCGGATGATCCCGGCGCGGATGTCGGCCACGATGCCGGCCAGCTCGGGACGCTGGCTCAGCCGGATCACGGCCCGGCCTTCGCCACCTTCGATCCAGCCGCGCTCGGCAATGCCGAGGATGGCAGCCACGCCGCCATAGGCACGGTGACCGTCCAGCACCTGGACAGTGCCGGCGTCAAAACGGGCCATGTCCACGGCTTCGGGGGTGATTTGCAGGTCCTCGTCGTAGGGACGGTCGTTCCACCAGTCGTAGCGGCGCACCATGGCGCCCGTGGTCCAGACCACCTCGACCGTGCTGTCGGCCTCGTTGTAGGTGTCGGGGACCAGGCTTGCGGCGCGCGTCTGCACCGGCAAATCGTGGACCTGGGGCGCGGAAGATTGGGCGTTGGCTTGTGGCATGGCGCTCAGTTTTCCGGTTTGACTGTCTCAAATCCCGGAAAACTGAGACGATTTCACTTCTGCCCCTGCCCCTCCATCTGGGCCACTAAGTCAATGGGGTTCTGCGCACCCCACAGCGCAGCCAGCAGGGGCAGGATGCCGCGATCACGCAGCTGCACCAGGTCGCCCTCCAGCTCGCTGAAGACGGCCTCGGGGTCATAGCCCCGGCGCCGGATCACTTCGCTGATGCTCTGCATACCGCCCTTGACGGCGCTCAGGTCGCTGGCCACGTCCTGCACAGGGTTCGGGCTGGCCCAACGCGGCGTGCTCCAGTCCGGCGCAGCCACAACGGCCGGCACCGGGGCGACCAGATCCACGGCCGCCACAAACCACCGCGCAATGGGAGCGCACAGGCGCGGCACGGTGACGCGCCACTGCTCGGATTCGACCTCGGCCCGGAACTGGTTCATGCTCATGCGCGAGGTGCTGAAATTCACCTCCGTCAAGTCGCCCGTCATCAGCTCGTAGGGGCAGCGATAGCCTGCGGCCACCTCCTTCCAACCCCCTTTCATGTAGTCGCCAAAGCCCGGCACGGCCTTCGGCTCGATGAAGGTGGGATTGGTCATGCCCGGCGGCAGGCCCACGATGCCGCCGCCCGCAAGATCTCCCAGGTCCATGAGGCCGGGCTTCTGCCCCCCGGCCTCCTCGGGCAGCGGCGGCGGCATGCCGCCAGCCCCTTCCATCTCGGCCAGCACACCCATGCGCGATTCCAGCTGCTTGCGCTGCAGCTCAGAGTCGCCGTAGGTATGCAGGTCGCGCACCTTGGCGATGATGGGCGCCAGGCGCGTGATGCCGTCCTGCTGGCCGGGGCGCTCGGAGTCGAAGAAGTGGATGATTTCCTCGGCCAGCACGCGCTGGCTGGTGCCGCTGCGCCCCAGGGTCCACATGCCGGCATCACCCGGGTGACGGTCGAAGAGGTAATAGGCCACGCGCTGCCCGCGCTTGTCGTATTCGATGCCCCGGATGATCTCGCGCCCGCCAGCCAGCACGCCGTTGCGCTCCACGTCCAGGAAATCGATCTCCAGCAGCTGCAGCTTGAGCGGCACCGTGGAGCCCATGCGCTGGATGTGCTTGCGGATGAGCACGGCGCCGTCGACATCGCGCGTGCGCTCGGCCTTGTACTGCAGGCCGTAGAAGTCCAGCAGGCCGTCATAGTCGGCATGGGGCACCCATTCGCGCCAGCGCTTGGCCAGGCCCTCGTCGGCCCACACGGGCACGATGCCCTGGCCTACGCGCATGGCGAGCACGGCATTGACGGCGCGCACGATGTTCGGCACGTTCTGCGCGAGTGAGCGCGCGCGCATGCGCAGCTCGCGCGCATCGGCGGCGTGGTCTGCCGTGGGGCTGGCCCCCGAGCGCTTGACGCGCCATCCATCGGCGCGGCTGGCGCCCTCGTAGGCGCGCACCAGCATTTCCCGGGCAACCTGGCGGCGCACGCCCTGCGCGGGCGAGAAATAGCCGACAACACGGTCAACCAGCGTGGGGGAGGCCCTGCGGGCTACGGTACGGCGCTGCATGATCAACGGTCCCGCAGGCCGGCGAAGCGAAACCGTGCCACCAGGGCGCGCGACTGGCCGGTGCCGGCCACGGCCGAGATCTGCGTGTGCAGATCCCGGCGTGCGCCCATCATCTCGTCCAGGCTGCGATAGGTGACCGAGGCGCCATCCTCGGTCGTAATGGTGCGCTCACCACTGTGGATGGCAGCATTGAGGCGCGCGAGGCGCATCTGAAGGTCTTGGAGCGTGCTCATATGCCGCACGCTACCGGGGCAACTGTCTCATTTCCCGGAAACCTGAGACGGATTCAGCCGACTCGCTTCTAGGTACCGGTACACCGTTGCCCGACTGATGCCCAGCGTGCGCGCCACAGCCTTGGCGTTGCGCCCGTTCCACAGCCGCAGCACCTGCCGGCGTTCCTCTGCCTTGCCCACGGAAGACCGGGCGGGAATGTAGGCATCCTGGCCGGCGAACTCGCTGCGCAGCTGCTGCTGGACACGCTCAACAATGGCGGGGCTGCCACGCAGCTCGGGTAACAGTTCGACCAGATAGTCGAACATGCGGTCCACGAGGTCTGGTGCGAAATCCGCTTCTGGCGTGGCGGGCGACTTGGCCGCGTCCGGTTGCATGAGGGGCAGAGTGGTGTTGGTTTTGGAGGTCATGAGGGCTACCAGGAACGGGAGAAGCCGCCGTTTCGGCGAATGGGAGCTGCACGGCGCGGCGCTGGGTCCGGAGCACGGGCAGGGGATGATGTAGGAGCAGGCGACGGTGCTGAAGCGGTGGCAGTCGCAGCGGCCGGAAGTGCGCCAGCGGGTGGCAGTTCAGGCGGGCTGAAGAGGTCGCGGGCTGGCTGCACCATCTGCTCGACCTGCGACCAGCGCGCATCGGTGTACTTGTGCAGGCCCTGGGCCATGGCCGCGTGGATGGCGTAGTTGCGGCAGTCCAGGTCCTCATTGCGCTGGCGGCGCTTGACCCAGCGGTAGGCCTCGCGGCCCTGGACCTTGGCCAGGATGCGCTGCTCGGCGGTCAGCTGCTCGAAGAACTCGCGCGGCAGGTCCTCGCTGAAGTGCACGCAACCCGGGCCGGCGTCCGTGATCGCCAGCTGGCCCAGCAGCAGATCCTTGGCGTTGTCCACGCCCACCAGCCAGAGCTTGATGCCCTGCTTGACCTTCTGCCCGCGCCAGTCCAGGTCCTGCATGCTGGCCGGCCCCACGATGGGCCGGTTGTCGTTGTTGTCGCCCTTGATGGCGCGCAGGTTGGGCAGCATGTGCTGGTGCGTGCGGACATAGTTGTAGACGGCCTGCGTCTGGTCGGACGAATCGATGCTGATGGCGCTCAGGCCCAGGCTGCCACCGTGCCAGGCCTGGCGGTAGCGGCGCTGCAGGTAAGCGGTCACGGGCGCCCAGTCGCCTTCGCTGGAAGGATTGCCCTCGATGATGTGGCGGTCCACGATCCAGCTTTCCATGCCACGGCCCCATGCCCAGACGTTGATCTGCCACCAGGTGCGCTGCACGTCCACGCCAGCCGCCAGCACCAGGCCACCCACGGGCACCGTGCCCAGGGCGTAGGGCTCGGCGCGGGCCTGCAGCACATGGTCGTCGGTGCCCTCCCCCTTGAGTTCCCAGGCCTGGCCCAGCGTCTCGTTGGTGAACGAGGTCATGGGGCCAGCATCGCCCTCCTGCAGGGCGCGGTGGGCCTTCTCGAACTCGTCCACGATGGACGCCCAGGTGCGCTGCGGGCTGTACGCGGCCCAGAGGTGCACGCCCAGAGTGCGTGGGGGCCTGCAGGGCGTGCCATCGGCAGTGCGCCAGATGCGGTCGGCGCCGAAGCGGCGGCCAGAACGCCGGCACACCCAGGCGCCCGTCAGCGGCCAGCCGCCGGGCAGGTACTCGGCCTGGCTGATGGACTCCCGGCAGTGGGGGCACATGTGGCGCACGGTCTCGGGCTTGCCGGCCTCCCATTTGAAGCCGTGCATGACCTCTTTGCCGCCCCAGGTCAGCGGGTGCTCGGCCTCGCAGCGCGGGCACTCGATCAGGTAGTCGACCTCGTCATCGGAATCCTCGCAGGCGCGGCTGACGTGGCACAGGCCCTTGATGCCGGGCGTGCTGCCGCCGATGAACTTGGGGTAAGGAGCGCCTTCCAGCCGGCCCTTGGCCAAGGTGCCCGGCGAGCCCGCCGACTTGTCCTTGCTGCCGCCGATGGTCTGGTCGAACGCAGTCCATTCATCCAGGATGGCCACGGCCACCGTGATCCGGCGGTAGGCCCGCGCAGCCTTGCCGCCCAGCAGGTGCAGCACGCTGTCGCGGAAAGGCTTGTACTTGATGGTCTCCTCGACCCGGCTGCCCTGCTTGCGGGCCGCGATCACCGAAGGCACGCCGTCCTTGCTGTCCAGCAGGGGCTCGATCTCGGTCTTGACGAAGCTGTCACGGTCGTCGTCCGTAGGCTGCCACAGCGCCTGCTTGCGGCGGCGGTGCGCGATGTTGTAGCAGACGAAGGCGGTAATCATCTTGGAGTAGCCGACGCGCTTGGACTTCTTGACGGCCAGTTCCTCGATGCGGTCATCGGACATGAAGTCCAAGATCCCGATCTGAAACGGCCATGCCACCCAACCGCCCTTCTGGTGGCTGGATTCGCCGGCCAGCAGGAAGTGGTCGGCTGCCCATTCGGACAGTGTTTGCGGTGCGTCCGCCCGCAGGCTGGACAGGCCCAGCTGCGCGGCGGCCTGGATGGCGGAAATCGCTTCTCTCGACAGGGGCGCGCTCAAAATGCGGCCTCCTCGTCCAGCTCATCCTCGTCAGGAGCCTCGGCCATGGCCGCCACGCGCTCTCCGATCAGCTTGGACGTGACACGGATCCACTCGTTTCGAGCATCGGCCAGCACGCGCAGCACCGTGACGCGGGCATCCTCGGGCAGATCCGGGCAGGCCTTGCGCAACTGGCCCTCGATCTGGTCCATGCGGTCCACAACCGCCGAGCTGGCCAGGCCCAGCACGTCCGCCAGGGCGCCGATGGGCGCGAATTCACCACGGGCGACGGCGTTTTTCAGGTCCTGGGCCTCGCGCTGCGAGCGCGCCAGCGCCGCACGCTCTTGAACCAGGTCCAGCCCACCCAAACCGGCCGAGGCACGGCCCGCCGCCTGGTCGCGCAGGCGCTCGCAGTAGCCCAGCAGCCATTCGTGGCCCGTATCGCCCCGGACGATCACGCCTTCGCTCACCAGCTGGCTCACGCGGGCCTCGCTGACACCGATCAAAGCAGCGAATTCTGCTTGCGAAATAGGAGCATCAAAGTAAGGCAGGACCTTCACTTAACCCCCTTAGGAAGGTTGCGCAACAGTCCGAGAGCGCGGCTCGAATTACCCGCTTCCAAGGGGGCCAAAAAGGACCCGCGATCCTGCCTATTTTTTAAGCACATCGAGAGGGGCGCCGCCGCGCCGATGAGGGTGCGCACCGTCATGCCGACACCCCCTGACGCTCGCCCAGCAGCGCATGCACTGCCGCCTCGTAGTCCGCGAACGCCCGCCGCAGGCCCTGCCCCGCTCGCGCATCGCACCAGTCGTCGTAGCCCGGCATGCCCAGGCTGGCCGCCATGCCCTCGACGCCGCTGCGCGTGTCCGCCCAGTTGTCGGGCTGCTGCCCCTCTCCAGCCGCAGAGGCCAGCATCACCACGTCCCTCCAACGCTGCTCACGCACCCAGCGCAGCAGGCTGGGGCAGGCCTTGCCATCCTTCGCCGCCAGCAGTCCACGCTGCTGCTCAGCGGCAGCCAGCAGTTCCTCGGCGGTCACGTCGCCACGGGCGATGGCATCGGCCACGGCGTCGGCCACGTCCACCAACCGGGTGCGCCGATGCTCCGGGAAGCTGCCTGCAAGTGCCGTGGCGATAGCCAATCCACCGTTCGCCCCCCCTGCAGGGGGGTTGGGGGGTATGTATTGGTTTTGGTTCTGGTTCTGGTTACCCGTGTCATCGCCGTGACGAGGCGTGACAACACCCGTGACATCACCGTGACGTGGCGTGACATTGCCCGTATCACCACCAAGCCAGTCCGTGCCATTGAGCGTGACACTGGTATCTGTCACAACGATCCCATGCTGGCGGCACAGGGCCATCAGCTCTGCCGCCTTGGCCTTGGCAGCGGGCACGACACCCAGAGCACGAAGCGCAGAAAAGATAGCACTACGCCTAGCCCTACTGCGTTTCTGCCGCAGGTGCTCGTTGCTCTTGACCTCTTCGCGCCCCTCCTGCTGCTGGCGGAACTGGGCCACAATCTGCTCGCACTTATCGTTCTGATATCGGCCATCAGGCAGCAACGTGAAGAACTCTGCCAGCACGAACTGCAAGGCATCGATCTCTTCCGGCGAACGACACAACAGGCGCCGCGCCAAGCGATCCATGTCCGAACCGTCCAATGCCTCTTCCGTCTTGCAGTACATGTCACGCATGTCACGGTAGATGGCACGCTCCAGCCGTGACAAATGCCGCGTCTCCGTGTCGAAGTCGCCGATGTGGTGGGGATAGTGATTCATGCCTGCACAACCTTCGATATCAATTCAGTCCGTCAACGTCGCCTGTTGCAGGCGGCAGCGCACAGGCTTGACCAGGCGATGGGGCGGCAGGGAGCAGGCCCGTGCCTCCACCTCCTCCACCCGCTTGGCCGCGACCAGCGCATTGACCGTGCTGGCCACGCTGGAGATCTCCAGCCATTCGCCCGTGCACTCGTTGTGGAAGTCCCGCAGCTCGCGCCGGCTCAGGGCGGGCTGCCCCCGGCGGTGGGCCTCGGCCAGGCTGCTGTACAGCCGTTCGTTGAGGCGCACCCGCATGGCATTGCCAATGGCGGAAAACGAATCCGCCTTGGTGTCATGCGAGGTCACCTGATGCGTGATGTGTTGCATGTCTATCTCTCCTGATATCAGCCGGGCCGTCAGCCCTGACTGGCTTTCTTGAATGCGTCGTAGACGCGGCCACGGACCCAGCGAGGAACCAGCTCATCGATGCCCGAGCGCTTGCGCACCCCGTCCAGGCTGATGCGCGGCTTGTAGTTGCCACCGCGCACGAACATCAGCACCGGCCGCACATCTGCGCCGCCTGTGCCGGTCACCGCCCAGATGCCGGGCGGCAGATTGGATGCCCGCTTGTCGAACTCGCCACGCGCGGTGGCCCGCGCACCGCCGCGCAAGCGGCCATAGGCCACGATGTAGCGGATGCCCTTCACCGGCCCCATGAAGCGCGCGCCCTTGCCGCCGCGCTGGTGCAGGGCCTGCATGCGCCCCTTGGTCATGTTGGCCCGGTAGCCTTGCTCGCCGAAGGCCTGGAAGTAGGCAATCAGCTGTACCAGGGTCGAGCCCTTGAGGTTCCCGCGCCCGTCATCGCTGCCCGGGTATGGCGTGGCCGGGATCGCGGTCTGGTAGCCAATGGGCAAGATGCCTGCCGTGCGCAGGGCCTTCTCGCTACGCTTGTCACGGCGCCGGCCCCCATCCTCCTGAGCGGCCAGGATCTGCTGCGGGTCCACGCCCTTGCCGCCCATGTAGGTAGGCGCCACCAGCGCATTGAGGTCTCCGGCGGTGGCCTTCTTCACCACCTGCACGGACTGCAGCACGTAGCCTGTGGGTCTGTCAAAAACGTTCTGCATTTCAGAGCGCATGGAATTCTTGACGCGGCCCGCACCCATGTTGATGGCCTCGGCCGTGGCCTGAGCAATCTGCCCGCCATCCAGGCCGGCCAGGGCACGCTTGTATCGGGCACCGCCCTCAGGCTTGATATCAATACGCATTGCCACCTCCAGGGGTGTCGGCCAGGCGCTGCTGTGCCGAGCGGGCCAGGTACTGCGCCATGACCGTGAGTTCCTGCACCTGGCGATCCAGGCGCCGCACGGCATTGCGCGACGGCTGCCGGTGCGCATCAGCTGCGGCGCGCGTGACCTCGGCCACGGCGGACTGGAAATGCATGAAGGCCTCCACCGGATCGCCCTCGGCCTGGTCTGGGAGGGTTCGCCGGCACTCGTAGCCGAGTTCGCTGGCCATGGCATGCAGCACCGCTGCATTGCCCGTCACCACCTGCAGCCGCACGGATTCGCGCAGCGTCAGGTGGTGGGTGTCGTTGTTGGTGTTGAGCTTGTGCTGCAGCGTGCCGGCGTTGATGCCCATGCGCACCGCCAGGGCCTTGATGCCGCCCTGGCTGGTCTGCGCGATCAGGTAAGCCGCGTCGAGCACGTCCATGCCGGCGGCAATGTCGGCTTGAGGCTCACTTTCGACATAGCCAGGGGCGATGCCAACTGAGAAAGTTGCACTCATCAGCACAACCCCTTGCGAGCCATCGACATGAGCCACAGCACCGCACCCGCAACGCCCACAGCAGACAACATCGGCAGCCCCCAATGGGCGCAGGCCCTGGAGCTGTTCCTGGGCCAGATGATCGAAGTCTTGGAAGGCGAAGGCCGAGCCGGTTTCGGCGCGGCCGCGCTGGCCCGCTGGAGCGAGCTGTGCTGCCAGCGCATGCAGGAGACCCGGACAGCACATCCTGCAGTGATTTCCCATTTGCAGGCCATTGCTGCGAGGCTTGTGGCATGAGAGCGCAAAAGGGTGTCCGCCCATGCCTTGGTTACGATGGAAGCTCTCACACAACCAATTACGCCAAGGAGGGCGGACATGAGCCAGCAGCAATACACCGAAAAAGATCGCTTCGACATACTCAAGAAGTGGCACGAATCGAATGGGAACTTGAACTACCTGCTGGAAGTTTTTGGTTTCCACCTTGCGGAGAAACATGGCTGGAAGACGATCGATGGCATGGAGGCAGTGCACTACCACCTGATTCGGAAATATCACTGGCTGCCTCGGGATGTCCGCTCAATGAGTCCAGAGGACATTCGCCTTGCGTTGCACGAAGAAATGCAAGACTGGACTCCGCCTGCAGCCGCGCGCTGAGAAGCGGATCAGACACCGCCAGCGAGCGCAGCCACAGCGCTCGCGCCTGGCATCGGAACAGTTCTCGGCGCAGTTCTTCAAGCATGGGCACCTCCTTGCAGCAGCAAACCCAGAGCCCAGCCAGCCATCACCAAATCAAAAATCAGATCCACTACGGCTTGGCCAGCCGTGCGCCGAGGGAACTCTCCGCGTGCCAGCCAAATAGCCCGACCGCATACACAAAGAGCGCAGACCACCAGGGAAAACCAAAGGTAGGCACGCATCACAGCCTCTCCATCAAATCGGTGTTGCGGCAGGAGTGGCCCGGCATCTGGGAAGCCAGCAGGCCGAAGAAACTGACAAGAAAAATCCACTGACAAGGAAACCGAAATTCATGACCAGTCTTTCCCATCAGAAAATTCACAAACTGTGTGACGAAATTGAGGCACTGCTTGCAGACGCCATGCCCAAGGCGGATGCAATGCGCTATCAGCGAATCGCATTTGTGGCTAATGAACTCAAAGGCCTTGACCCGTACATCACGAGGAAAGCGGATCGACTGGTCAGCCGAGCGGAGATCTACCTGAGCGCCCGCAAACACCAAAGTGAGCAGGGAGGTGCCGAAGCTGTCATGCGTGAAATGCGCTACAGCCTGCTGAGTGCCATCCGCTCTCAGGCAAACGTGCTCCAGACGGGTATGGAATGAGGGGTCAGCCATGCTGCTTCTTGCCGTAACGGCCGATCTCGCACAGAACTGCCTGTTTAGCAATCTCTGGCGCGCGATCTTGATCAAAGTCCGCCAGCGCGGTCGCCAGCATGAACATCAGCAACTGCGCCTCTTCTGGAGTGAACGAGCGCCGCACGGAGCGATGACCCTTGCGCAGCTCCATGCGCACACCGCCATTGGCACGAGAGAGCACCATGAACGCGGGACGGTAGAGGGGTTCAGCCATGGGCGACCTCCTGGTTGCTGAACGTTGGCAACCCTTCACTTACCGACTTTGAGATCCGCGCGGCAGCGCCCATCACACGATCGGCGGTCGCCTGTGGCAGTTCGTCGGGCCACAAGTAGATGGTTTGAACTGCGCGATAGCCCATCGCTTCAGCGGCCTTCCTGGCCGTACCGCCCAGCAGCGCTATAGCGTGATCTTTTTTCATACCTCATTGTAAACATGTTTACAAGAGTTGAGGCAACCAAATTTACATATTAGGGATTAAGGTGCGCCATGCTCTATGGGGAACGCCTACTACAAGCCATGCAGAAGCGATCAGAGGCGCTTGGGCGTGAGATCGAGCGCAAGGACGTTGCTGCCGCGGCAGGCAGGTCCGTTCAGAACATTGGCATGATCCTGACGAACGCCAAGGGGCGGGACCAAAAGCTGCGCACCGAGGCGCATGAAAAAGTTGCCGCCTATCTCAAGGTGAATTCGAGATGGCTACTGACCGGTGAAGGCCAGATGGACCAGCCGCCAGCGATCAACGCACCCACAGAACTATCCCCGGCTGCCGTAGAGTTGGCGGTGCTCTTCGACATGATCTCGCAGTCCGACAAGCTGAGTCGCGCAAAAGCTTTCAACGCTGCCAGCACTGCCATCATGCAAGTGCTGCAAGACGCAGCCGCCAAGTCCTAAGCAGTTCCTCGTTGGGAAAAATTAGGGCCTTCACGCCCTGGCGCGTCAGCTCGCTCAAACACACTTCGACCCCCACTTCGGCCTCGTTCGCGCCGCGTACTCTGACGAGCGTTTGCTCTTCAGCCTCGCTCGAGAGTACTGTGTTTCCATACATATCTGAATCATAGCCGCACCCCAACACGCTTCACAAGGGAATTTTTTTGGATGGGGAAAATTCAAATTTGTAAACTCATCTACAAATCAATTGCGCCATTTATGTAAACGTGTTTACAATCATCCAGCGCCGCCCCAACCGGCTGCGCCGGGCACCACGGCATCGACCGGGCAAGCCCCGGTCTTTCAAAAGTTGCACGCCGATGATGTCTGCCCGACCTGCGGGGCAGACCGGCACAAGCACCAGCGGGCATGGGCCGCTGCTCTGCGCGGGTAGTCCTGCCCGGCCCAGTCCTGCCAAAGCGCGGTAGACGGGCGACCAGGTGAGGCAAACAGGGTTGCCAAGAACAGAAAACCCCAGCCAGAGATGGCTGACGGCCCGGAAAGAACGGGCAATAAAAAGGCCCGGCACTTAAGGTGCTGGGCCTGTCAATGACGCTGTGAAATACGAAAAGATCACAAAGGACTGAGGACTATTAACTGCGCGTAGTACCGGATACCTTTTGGTCCTTACGCAGCAGCTGCACGATTTCTCCCGCAATTTCCTTGACAGCCTCGGAGCGGATGGCATCAAAGTTTATGCCGCTCTTCCTGTTACAGACGCCTTGGATGCTGGTTGGGATCAACCCAACTTCGCCTTCACCGCCAAACACATTTTTATATCGGATGTTGGAGCATTCAATTTTCTGCTCAGATTTCTTGCCAGATATGACTTTTGATCCCTTGCCAGCAGAATCGCTGACATTCATGCTCCAACTGATCTCATAGTTGGTTGTGGTGGTATCGTAAAGAACGCTGGCATTCTTCGGAATCAGCAGTCTCGTAGCAAAATCCAGATCGCTAACCGTTTGCGTTCTGACAAGAGGATTTCCAGGCCGCTCAGTAATGCGCAACCGGGCAATGGTCAGCTTTCGCTTCGCCTCGTCTTCAACAGTTATCCACTCATCAAAATCTTCAAGCGCCTTGGGAAGCTCATCTATGAACGGATCGTTGCTGTCGGAAACGATCTTCACTTGAAGCTCTCTCTCTGCCCTTGCCTTGGCGGCCAAGTCGGGAAGGACAGTCGCCACCTCTTCCTTGAGCTGCTTTTTCGAGAGGTCTGCGCGCGTGACGAACTGCAGAACATGTTGTTCAATGACTGGGTCGCGGGTCGCTGTGTAGACGGCAAGAACTCCAGCAAGATCGCGCCACGCACCCGGCCCCATTGACTTGATCAGGTCAGCCATTTTTGTGCGCACAACCGGCAAAAGCGCAGCAGCCTTTGCATTGTCACTATTCTTCATGGCCGAGTAAACGGACGCATACGCCTCCATATCCGGCAGTTCTCCATTGAGAGCTCGGCGATACTCAGACTCGTACGCTGCGCCCATGTACTTCGGCAAATCTGGATAGCTCTCCTTTAGCTCAGCATTCAAAATCGTGGGCTTCAAGATAGCTTGCTGCGCCAATTCCTTATAAAGAATTTGGTTGATATCTGCCGCTTGCGCCGCATCCAGCAAACCACCTCGTTGAGCATTGGCCATATACAAGACCATGTCCTTGAAGAAGGCGCGATTCTTTTCTTTATATTGAATGAATTTTTTGGTGTCTTCGTAGAACTGCACCTGATACTGAGAACCGGCGGCATCCTTGATTCTTGCCACCAGCTTATCAACGTCGTCTCTGCCGGCCTTGGCCTCGTAGTAACTGACCGAGTACAGAGCACCAGAATAATTCTTATCCTTGATCGCCCTATCTTCATAAGTAGTAGCGCAAGCGGTGAGAAGAATGCTCAGGGCAATGGTGCTGCCAACCGTCCTCAAATTCATATCTGCTCCAAACTTTTGACACCTGAGTTTACAGGTTGTCACGCCATACAGCCATGCCCTCGCTGGAGCACCTCAGCTCTGAATGGCACATGTGGCTTTCCTTTCCGCCGGGCCTGGGCTTCTTTCTTCGCAACCACCAGCCATCTAGCCCACGCAGCCGCCACGCGGCACCGGCCCTTTTCTTCGTCCACCACTGGAGATCTGCCATGGCAAATGCCATCCCACCGCGCCGCCCACTTCGCAAACCGAAGGCCGAGCACCTGTGCATGGCCTTCCCCCGATTGCCAGACCCTGACAAAAAGAATTTCTGGCTCGCCGCCTACCTAATAGACCTTGCGCACTGCGTTGCCTTGGAAGGCCTGGCAACCAAGCTGGAAGCGATCGGCGCCCCCAAGTCGGATCAGGTCACCCGATCAGCCACCTACATGGCGGCGACGCTCACGCAGGAGAAGGCGCGCAAATCCGCGAAATACACGCAGGAAGACGGCATGCTGCTCTACGCCTGGCCAGGCACCACGTTCTTCGACGCGGTCACGCAGCACCAATGAGCCCGCCGTACCCCGAGACACCGCCGCCGACGCCACCTGGCCCGTTCTGGCTGGCCACCTACTTCCGCGACCTGGCCGAAGGCGCCGTGATGGAGCGCGAGGGCGACGGCCACCCCCTGATCTGGAGCGCATGCGCGCTGCTGAGCAACGCGGGATATGCGGCGCTGGACGAGGCCAGGCACAGCGGAATGCTGCTCTACGCCTGGTGCGGCACCACCTTCTTTGACCAACCAACGGCCCGCCACTGAGCGGGCCGTTTGCATGCCGGAGACCCACATGCAACTCGCCCGCATCACCCGCCCCTCCACGCCGATCACCGATCAGGCCTTTGTCTACCGCCGCAGCGAGCACACCAACGTGGCCCAGACCTTCGCCAGGGCGCGCGAGCAGTTGGCCAGCGCCGCAGCTGCTGCAGCTCCACCCAAGCGCCGCAGCCGCAAGGCCAGCGCGGCTGATGCGCCCGCCGCAACCAAGCTCCAGCAGATCCCGCTGGAACTGCCATCCCTCTGATTACTGGAGTCACATGCGCACTTTCACCATCAAATGCGGCTGCACGCAGCAGCAATTCGTCGGCGCCTGCACGCAAGACGCATGCGCCTGGGCGCTGGAGCAATTCGGAGACCGGCCCTATGTCGTCATCTGCCACCGCTGACCGCGACCACCACTGGGCCAGCGATTGGCACTACGCGCTGCGCCACGCCCTCGCGCTGGCCGACGCCCACGCCCTGGCAGCACAGCACGCCAGCAGGCCACCCATCACCCAGCGTGCCGCGTGGGCTGTCCAGTTCGACCGCTCGCGCGACCAGATACACCGCCTTCTGCACCTTGACGCAACCCCGTCCTGACCCCGCCACTTCACAGGAGACCACCATGGCCCGCCAGATCATCATTGCCATTTCCGCCGACGACGAGGGCCGTGTTGCCCTGACCACCAACCTGCCCCGCCCGGTGCCTGGGCGCGGCCTGCAGACCGAGGACGCGGCCGCACTGGAGCTGCTGCGCATGGCCCAGCACCTACCCAACCTCGAAACCACCACCTACGACGCCAGCCACCTGGCGCCGGATGCTGCCGAGGCCTTCGACCTGCTCCGCGAGCTGATCAACCCCGATGGATTCGGCTACTCGGTCACTGCCGAAGTCGGCAACGCAGCGCGCCGCGTGCTGCAGATCAAGGGGCAGCAGGTAGGTCTCCCGCTATGAGCAAGAACACGCCATGGCGTGCCGAGGATGATGCCTACCTGCGCGCGCACTACCCCACCCAGCCCACGGCTGCCGTCGCTGCGCACCTGCAGCGCTCGGCCAGGCATGTGCAGCAGCGCGCTTATGGCCTGGGCGTGAAAAAGGCACCCGGCGCCAAGACCCTGCGCACCGGCCGCTGGACGCACCTTGATGACCTGCTGCAGCTGCTGTATGCCGACATGCTCAACGAGGACTTGGGCGAGCTGCTGGGCATGCCCATGCAGGACATCGCTACCCGGGCCAGCCGCCTAGGGCTGCACAAAAGCCCTGCAGTGCTGTCCCAGACCTACAGCACCTCCATGCTGCGCCAGGGCCGGCGGCAGGGTCAGTTCACCGCTGGATTCAAGCCTTGGAACAAGGGGCTGCACGGGTACAGCGCGGAGCTGGGTCGAAGCCATTTCAAGGCCGGCAACCGGCCGCCAACCTGGGTGCCCGTAGGCACCGAGCGCTGGACCACGCCGCCCCGCGCGCTGCCACATGCAGCCCGTTACCTCAAGCGCAAGGTGGCCGAGCCAAACCGCTGGGCACTGGTGCACCGCATCGTGTGGGAGCAGCACCGCGGCCCCATCCCGGAGGGCCATGCCGTCATCTTCCATGACGGCGACACATCCAATTTCGACATCAACAACCTGCGCTGCATCCCTCGCGCAGAGCTGTCCCGCAGCAACGGGGCCGCCGTCCCCATCGACCTGCTGCCCGTGTGGGAACTCACACGCCAGCTGGACCAAGAGATCAAGGAAATCGAGAAAGCCGAGCATGACCACCACCACAACCGACACCCAGCCCGCGCCGCCTGAAACCAGCGGCATGGGCCAGCTGCAATCGCTGCTGCTCCAGACCATCAAGGACCTGCGCAGCGGCGCTACCACTCCGCAGATCGCCCGCGCCATCACCGACATAGGCCAGACGTTGGTGGCCAGCTCGCGCGCAGAGATCGAGTTTGCGCGGATCACGAAGGCTTCGCGCGTGGGATTTCTTGACTCGCCAGCACTGCAAGGTGCGATGCCCAAGCCCACAGCAGACGGAGCCGGCCACACCACGCCACTGCCACCGGGCCAGCACTGGCAAGGCCTGGTCCACCGCACCAGCGACAAGGAGCCCAGGCGATGACTCATCATCAGCCCAAAGGCTCCATGTGCCAGACCTGCTGCGGCGGCAGCCGCGCCTGTGCCACCCTGCCTTTCAGCTCCATGCCAGTCATCAAGTCATATCCAGATGGCGTCAAGGCGGTGAAGTGCAGCGCCCACCAGCCGACAGCCCGGGCGCCATTGCGTCGCTGCCTGAGCTGCGGGGCTACGGTTCCTTCGGAGCTGGCCGAGGGTGAAGGATTGCCCTGCGGACATTGATCCACTTGGTGCAACATCCTGCGCCACTGGACCGACCGGGGCAAGCCGCCGAACTGGATCAACGGCAAGGACCGGAATCAGTTCCTGATCAAGCCCGCCGCTTGAAAAGGCCTTGCAACCAGAGTCCATTGCGGGCTCTGATCTCTTCTAGACATGCAAGAAACGATTACGCAAATGGGTAAATCATCACCTGATGATTCGATGCTTTCTCTGAAACCCCTCAATCTCCTTATGCGCTATGGAACAGAGGTCGGCCGCTTTAGCCGCTGATTCACTAACATTCCACATTGCCTGCGTCCATCTATCAGATGATTGATTATATTCTGAAAAAAACAAATCTACAAAATCTTTGGTTTGCTTAATCTGAGCAGCAGCCTTAAAAGCCTTTCTAAGATACTTAACTCCAAGAGGCGAAAGAGCAGCGTGGTCATCAAGTCCTGGAAAATTCATGACTGGCACGTTGCGAACCACTCTAATAACATCGTGGAACTCTGGTATTTTCAGAATCCAATTCTCACTCTCCTCAGCAAGCTGCCTAAGTTTTATACAAAGGTCTTTAAGCTGCTCATCAACTGAAATTGCGAGAAGAATTGCAACAACATTTTCTCGTCTTGCGACTACTTTGTGCTGCCATAGGGGAACGGCTATAGCCACGCATATAGCAAAAACGCTAAAGACTGCTTGCATCCATGCAGCCCATTCTGATTTACTCATACACCAAAAAGCCCAGCACACATCCTCCGGCGGAGGCAACACCTTCATTGCCTTCATAGCCTGAATCGAACTATCCATCCATTGATAAACGTCCATCGCCCTCTCCTTTCATGAGCGGTGAATCCTAACCTCCCATAGCCCGTTTAGCAGTCGCCTCTCGGGCTTTTTGCACTCATGCCACAAGTCACATCCCCCGCATTGCGCTATCACGGCGCCAAGTTCCGGCTGGCGCCCTGGGTGCTTCAACACTTCCCCACGCACCGCTGCTACGTCGAGCCATTCGGCGGCGCGGCTGGCGTGCTGTTGCAAAAGCCGCGGGCATATGCCGAGGTCTACAATGACCTGGACGACGACATCGCCAATTTCTTCCGCGTGTTGCGGGACCCTGGCCAGTCCGAACGACTCATCCAGCTGCTGCACCTCACGCCATACGCGCGGGCCGAGTTCGACCTGTCATATCAGGACTGCGAAGAGCCGGTAGAGCGGGCGCGGCGCACCGCCGTGCGAGCGTGCATGGGCTTCGGCTCTGCAGGTGCCACCAAGGGCGTGACGGGCTTTCGCATTGACACTGCCAGGCCCTACGGCACGGCCCAGCACCTCTGGAGCCGCTACCCAGGCCAGCTGCCACCCATCATCGAGCGCCTGCAGGGCGTGCTGATCGAGAACCGGCCCGCGGTCGAGGTCATGCAGCAGCACGACACCGCCGACACGCTGCACTTCGTGGATCCGCCCTACGTGTTCGGCACGCGCTCGCTGCGCAACGTCACGCAGGGCTGCTACCGCCACGAGATGACGGACGAGCAGCACATCGAGCTGCTGGGCGTGCTGCGTGGCCTCAGAGGCATGGTCGTGCTCAGCGGCTACCCATCGGAACTGTACGAGCGCGAGCTGGCCGACTGGCAGGTCCACACCACCGGCGCCCGTATCTCGGCCGGGCGCGGCACCGCCGTGAAAACAGAGGTGCTTTGGCTCAACCCAGCTTGTCAGCAGCACCTGGCCGCGCCACCTGCCGTCCAGCAAGCGCTCGGAATCTAGCTCGAGCAATCAGGAGTGCCCACGTCACCGTCATAAACCAAAAAATGAACAGGCATATCTTCTATTTCATTTGATATCGTTAATATAGCCATTCAACCTACTAATTTCAATGCGCATAAACTCCTGTAACTCTGCTCTAGATCTCACAGAAGATCCATGTCGTTCTAATTTTTCTGCAATAACTAATACGTTATGCCAGATCCTGATTATGGAGGTAGGTAGATCTTCTGGATTTACACGAGAAAGCAAACCTCGCACTACAGAAATTTCTTCTTTATGAACAGAAAAAGCTGAATCTATTCTATTTGTGCGAGGCACTTCTAAAACAAGAATATGAAGAACATCACGCAACTGATGCATACATGCGAGCACCAACTCATAGTTAGCGTTGCGTTTAATAATTTTTTCCCTGTAAGGCAAATAAATTGAAATAGCCAAAGAAACTATTACAGCGACTGCTTGCACCCAGCCAGACAGATTACCCTTTCCACCAATCCATGAAATAAAATCGTCACCCATCCCAGAAATCAATATCCAAATAACAAAGAACGACATCATCATTCCCGCTGCAATGGCCGCGTGAGTATCAGAAATCGGGATAATTTTTCTAGTCTTAGCATTTTCCATACGAACCTCTCTTCTTCAATAGAAGATACCGCAAGCCACCCAATAACTCGGCCAGTACAAGCAGCCCGGATTTTGCGAAATCACAAAGCCACAGGGTTCAGTGCGACTGTTGGGTGAGCTTGGCGCGATGCACCTCAAGGTACTGTCGCTGCTTCGGAGTGAACTGCCCAGCGTTCATCTTCGGATCAAGGCCCCACGCAAGCATGGCGTTCACTACCCACGCCTCTACAACGATGATTTGCCCATCGTCCGTGAAGCTGATCAAGTGGCGATCGAACAACCTGTCCACATGGGGTGACAGCAGCAACCCATTGTGGCCATCCAGCCGCTCCTGGTTCGTAGAGTCCTTCCAGGGCTTGATGTGGCTGGCCACCAGAAGCCGCGTGTCTGAAACTCCAGTGAGGCGGCAGCGCTTTTCAATCTGCATGAGGTTGGTGCGATAGATACCCTGGCCACGGCGCGCTTTCACCAACTGCTCGATCTCTGTGGATGAAAGCGTGGGGGATGCGCTGAGCTCCTGCTGGACCTGGTCTGCTTCCAGTTCCATGAGCTGCTCATCGTGGAACTCCAGCGCGGCGTCGTTGGCCTTGCCTGCCAGTCCCAAGATGTTCTCGCCCAGCGCCTGAGACACCGATGCAAGGTACACCCCCTGGTTGCCATCTCCGCTGGCACGGATAGGCGAGTACTTCTCCGGGAGATCACCGGCCAACACACCCATGTGGTGCTTAGGCCGAACCGGGCTTTCGAGCAGTTCCCATGCAACGGGCACCAGCCAACCATCTGAGTGCCATGCGTCGCCGGCCTTGCCGAAATTTTCGGGCTTGCCCTCGTCTCGGTATCCGGACGTGGCCACGCCAATCGCTTTGACCTGGCCGTCTGCATACGAGATCACCGTGTCGCCCTTCTTCACCAGGCGCAGATTCTCGTAGGTCTGGTTGTACCCGCCGTTGGCCTTGCGCTGAGGGCTCCAGATGTACCCGCCTTCGATCTCGGACTTGAAAGTCTGTTTGTGATTGACCCACCAATACGCCATTGCCCTCTCCTTTTCGGCAGAGAGGGTAAGCCATTTGTCCTGACATCGCCCGCATTCGCGGGCTTTTTCATGCCCCCCCATTTGCCCGACCCAACCCCAGAGCCAGCACCTGCTGGCCTTTGTTTTTGAAAGGTGCCCACCATGAGCATCAGCCTGACCCTCTCTGAAGACGAAATCAGGGAGCTCACCCACTACCAATGGCCCTCCATGCAGCTCAAGGCGCTGCACAAGCGCGGATTCTTCCGTGCACGGCTAAGCGAGCGCACGGGCAAGGTGCTGCTGGAGCGCGACCACTACCTAGCCGTATGCGCTGGCCCAGCGCCGTCCACCGTGCCGCGCGTGCGGCCGCCGCAGATGCGGAGGCCAGCATGAGCAAGCGCCGCAGCGACCTGCCCAAGCGTGTCTATGAAAAGGGCGGCGCCTATTGGCATGTCCGCGCCGAAGGGAAAAAGCGGATCTGGGCGCGCCTGTCCACCATCCGTGACGGCCTGCCTGCTCTGTACCGCGCCCTAGCAGCAATGGAGCAGGCTGATCAGACCCGGGACAGCATGGCCGCGCTGATCGCGGACTGGCTTGCGGAGGTCGGCAGCAGGCACAGCGTGAAAACGCAGGCCAACGACGCCTACCAAACGCGCACGATCTCCGAATCGTTCCAGGAGTTTCGCGCGCAGGAGGTCACCGCGCCGGCCATTGTGGAGTTCCTGAAACACTTCAGCGACAAGCCGCGAACCTACAACGCCTACCGCTCCATGCTGCGAGAGCTGATGCGGTTCGCCGAAGAGAAAGGCTATCGGCCGCCCGGCACGAACCCAGTGGACAGCCTCAAGACCATGTCCGTGAAGGCGCGCACGCGGTACATCACGGATTCCGAAGTGCGCCGCATCAAGGTGGCCGTGATGTACGGGGACGACGGCAAGCGCACGCGCTCCGGCCACACGATCTGCGCGCTGATCGATATGGCCTACCTGACCGGGCAGCGCATTGGCGACCTGCTGACCCTGCGGTGGAGCGATGTGGGCAAGCAGGGCATCACGTTCCAGCCGGCAAAAACCGAGGGCTCGACCGGCGCCCAGGTCCTGATCGCATGGACACAGCGCCTGCGCAATGTGGTGGACCGCCTGCGGGCGCTACCCAACCAGAGCCCCGATTTCGTGTTCTGCACGCTGCAGGGCCAGCCTTACACCTACTCGGGCGCATCCACCGCCTGGAAGCGGGCAGTGAAGCGGGCCGGCGTGAAGGATTGCCATTTCCACGACCTCCGCGGCAAGGCCCTGACCGATGTGGACCGTGGGCGCGGGATCATGGAGGCGCAGCGCATGGGCGCCCACTCCACCCAGTCCCAGACCGCCGACTATGTGCGCCACAAACGCGCGCTGAAGGTGGACGCGACACGCTGAATTTCTTCTAACGCGCCTCTGCGCTGCCTATGGCGGACAGCACCGTTGGCAGATGCGCGCGTTAGAAGAAAACGGTGCAAGCCGTTGATTTCAATAATTCGACCGGCTGCTTTGGGAGCAGAGGGTCGCGAGTTCGAATCCCGCCGCTCCGACCAAATGATTCAAGCCCCTGGTTCGAAAGAGCCAGGGGCTTTTGTCTGTCCAGATCGCAATTGCCCAACCGAGCGTCGCCAGCGCAGCGCCCGCAGCACGAGCACAAACCTTTCACACCTTTGCCTCCAAGACTGGCAACCAGCCAGCAGATCGGCCCATGCGACTTTGGGAAATGGCAGCAGCTTGCGTTGAGCCTGCTCCTACAGCCCCGCAAGCCACGCCAGGCCAGACTGGGACTCCCAAATCAAGAAGGAGCTCCAATGAATTCCAACAGCCTTCAGCGCCGCACAGCCCTGGCCCTCGTGATGTCCGCAGCACTGCTGGGTGCATGCGCCCAGACCCAGCCTGCGCCCAATGCGCCCGTCACTGCGGTCATGGGAACGGTTGACCTGAGGGAGCCCGCTCCGCTTGCGCCCGACGCCGTGCTGGTCGTCGAATTGCAGGACACCTCGCGCGCCGATGCTCCCGCCCCGGTGATATCCCAGCAGTCCATGCGGCTCGAAGGCCTCAAGCCGCCCTACAGCTTCAAGCTGCCCGTCGAGCCCAGCCGCCTGAATCCTGCCGCGCAATACACGGTCACCTCACGCATTACCCAGGGCAATCAACTCATCTTCATCAATGACACCGTCCACCCGGTGCTGACCCGTGGTGCAGGCTCGAAGGCCGACATGATGCTGGTGCGCGTCGCCCCCTGACCCCAGTCCTTCAACAACCAAAGCCCGCAGGAAACCTGGCGGGCTTTGTCACGCAGGGCGCCAAACCGCCATCAAGGCATGCCGTTGGCGCCATGCAGGCGAAAGCCCGGCCGCTCGCAAAGCCGTTCGTAGTAGGCGCGGACTGCAGGCAATTCCGGGCGCTCCATGGGCGCCGACATCCAGCGGTGCGTGGACAGGCCCAGCACGATATCGGCCAGGCTCAATTGCGCGCCAGCAGCAAAGGCGCCGGTGCGCGACAACTGGTCCTCCAGAATGCGCATGTGGCGATGCCAGTTCGCCATGCTGCCAGCCAGTTGCACGGGGTCCTTGTGCTCGGGGCTGTGCCTCACCAATCCCATGAAGGCATAGCGCCAGGCATTGTTCAACTCGGTGGCCTGCCAATCCATCCACTGCTCGACAAGCGCGCGTTCAGCGGGCGCTGCCGGCAGCAGGTCCTGCCGGTCATGGCGGGCCGCCAGGTAGCGGCAAATGGTATTGGACTCCCACAGCACCAGCGGCCCATCAAGCAGCACCGGAACCATCGCATTCGGATTGAGCGCCAGAAATTCCGGCTCCTGCGTTGATCGATGACCTGAGCCCCATTCCTCCTGGTCCAAAGAAATTCCCAACTCCACGCAAAGCCACAGCACCTTGCGCACATTGATGGACGATGACTTGCCCAGAATCCTGATCATTCGCTGCCTTCTTCGGTTTCGGTGATTTGCAGACCTGCATTGTCCCGCGCCATCCGACAAGAAATGCGACCGAACCTCCACCGCTGCCGCATGATGCGGGCATGCCTCTGGAAAAGCCCCCATCACGCCCAAGCGCCTGCGGCCCCGCGCCCTCAGACGCCGACCTCTGGACTGCCTACATCGATGCAAGCGCCGTACCGAACCCCGGACGCATGGCCATGGGCGCCGTCATCACCGCACCCGACGGACGCCGCCACCTTCTGTCCGAGCCCTGCCACGAGCGAGGCTGCAATAACGAAGCCGAACTGCGCGCCCTGATGGCCGCGCTGCAGGCCCTGCAAGGCCTGCAGGCGCGCCGCCTGACCATCTTCACGGACAGCAGCATCCTGGTGGAGCAGCTGACTCCATCGCTACGCCCCATCAAGCCCATCGCGCGTCTGGCAGACCTCTTTGATGAGGCCCGCACCATGCTGACCGGGTTCGAGCACGTGCAACTGCGCTGGATACCCCGCCACCGCAACACCGAGGCCGACGCCCTGGCCAGGGAAGCTCTTTTGCAGGCGTGAATCCCGCTCCGCACCAAAACACACACACCCGCACCCACACCCTTTCGCAGGGCCTCGACTCAGCCCGCCTGCTGCCTGTCCAGGCGCTTGAGGAACACACCAATCTCCTTTACGACCTGGGCATCCCCCTTCTGCTGCGCGCAGGCCAATCCCGTATTCCACGCCCGCCGCGCTCCAGCAGCGTCGCCCAGCGCCAGCAATGCCCGGCCCAGCAGCTTCCACGCCACCGAATAGCCGGGATCGAGTTCAGTGGCCCGCTCCAGGTGTGAATGAGCCACCTCAGGCGCCTCGTTTTCAAGATAGGTCTTGCCCAAGGTACAGCGCAGCAGGGCCGAGTCCTTGCCGGATGCGAGCAGGCCCTCAAGCCTTTGCGTCATTTCATTCATCTTCAAACCCCTTCTGCGGCAACACAGGCCCATGGCTCCAGCGGCAAATTCTGCCTCTGCTATAATCCCATGGTTGTCTGCGCAGGCAATGCTGTATCTCACGCCGGCGCGTCGTGCACTACGACGAAAAAAACAACGGTGACAGCCGCAGAGACGTTCTGCCGTAAAACGATGGTCGCGTAAGAGCCATCGTCCACATTCCCAGAAAAAAGCCCGCTCCACAGCGGGCTTTTTGCATTGCACGGCGCATTTGGCTTGAGGCGGTCGCATCGGAATACAAAAAACAGCTTTACGGCTCAGATGCATGCAACTTCGGCTGCTTTGACCCCATCAAGCACCTTGTTTCAATTTACACTTGACAACCAGGAAGGACCGGAGACGCAGACGCAAGCGCTCTCATTCAAAACCCCTAGCATGTGTCCTTCCTGGATTGATCGCATGGAACGCTCCATTCAGCGCCCCGGCCGCCTCCGCAGCCGGGGCGTTTTTTCTTGAGCGGCACCACGCCAGATACCAGCCCAGCAGGCGAAAACCGCAAAACACAAGCTTTTTCTAATTCCAGAGAAAGTTCTGGGTTTATTTGAGAATGATTCTTGTTTGCGTATATCATTCAATCCATGCTGCATCATTCATGGTGCTGCAGCAGTTCAGTTTCATCGTGGGGCGACTCGTCAGGCCAGTTCAGCCTGCAGTCGTTTTTGCCAGCCAGCGGTATGCCGGTTAGCCAGGCTCTTTTTCAAGCACGATCGTTTCTGGATATCTCTCTCATTCCTTGCACCGAGACGGCGCCCGCAGCAGCAGACGCGCCACTTCGCACCCAGCCCGGCCATCATCAAGCATCGGCCTGCGGCTGCACACCAAGATCCTCTCCCACCTATCCCTCTTGCACGCAGTCGGGCAAATGCCTGTCCGCGGCCTCCCCTGCCCCAATGCAAAAAGCCCGGCCTGCACGTGGTGCAGACCGGGCTTTTCACGGCAGCATCAAGGTTTGCGGCGGCGCAGGCGGATGGCCAGTCCACCCATCATCAGGCTCAGCAGCGCGACCGCCCACTCGCTCAGTGACGGAATCGCCGCCGGCGTACCGCCACCGACCGCGGCAGGCAGCACCAGGGCCGAAGGGTCTTCCACACGGCCATTGGCCAGAAGATCGTCATCGCCCAGGCCGCCATCGCGCAGCACGAAGGAGACGACGCGACCCTGCAGCGTTGCAGGTATGCGGTACCAGTGCTGCGTGGTGTTATCTGCCGTGCGGCCCCACTTCCAGTATTCAGCACCACTGGGCAAATCGTTCGGATAGGTCAGCCTGACCGTCACGAGCGCACCCGCATCACAGCCATCGGTGTTGAGCTTCAACAGCCCGTGTGGCACCACCGCCCCAGAACGCGGAGTACCCGGTGCCGCCATGACCTGCGGCGGCTCGGCCAAGCGGCAGTTGGCGCCACCGCCCACGACCTCGCCCGCAACCGCAATCTGGCTTGCTCCGGTGATGTTGAATCGATTGGCCGGGTCCACTGCGCCCGCTGCGGTCGCCAGCAGCGGATAGCTGGCCGTCACAGCCGCATGGACACCATCACTCACGCTCAGTTGCAGGCTGGCCGGGCCGGCTACCGAAGCCATGTACATGGCGGCGCGCAATTGCTGCGATACCTGTTCGGGGCTGCCGCGCAGTTGTATGCCGGGCTGTACAGCATCAGCATCCTCCAGGCCCAGCACCTGTCCGCCGCTGGCGACGATGGACAGTGTGACGACGGGGCTGTCGGCATCGGCCACCACCACGTCCGCCAGATCGGCCGCCTGCCCCACCACCACCGCCTGCGCATTGGCAGGCACGCCACTGAACGATGGCGCCTGGCCACCGAAATTCAGCCCCAGGAGAATGGGGTTGTGATCACTGGAACGATAGGCGGTGGGCGCATAGAAGCTGGCCTGCTGATCCAGCGACTTGAACTCGACGTTGTAGTCGAGCACCTCGGGCTCCTCGGCATTGATGGCCCACTTGACCTCACGCCCCACGCTGGGCTGCAGGCTGGTGCTCACCAGCACATGGTCCAGCGAACCCCACATTCCGTCGAATGCATAGGACAGCCCCTGGGAGACCTTGACATAGCCGCCGGACTCCAGCGTGGTGATGGGGTCTTCCTTCGCATAGGCGTTGAAATCGCCCACCAGCACCACGTGGGGGCTGGTTACGCCTGTGGGCCGGGTTGCCAGCCAGTTGCTCAGTTGCTGGGCCGTCTTCACGCGCGCCGCGTTGTTGGCGCCCTGGCCGTCGAGCACGTCCGCATTGCCCGCGCCACCGAGCACGCTGCCCTTGGATTTGAAATGGTTCACCACCAGGGTGAACTGCTCCGTGCTGCCGCCCACGGCAAAGGTCTGCGCAATCGGCACCCGGGCTCCGCCGATGCTTGCGTTGAAGGCATCGTAGGTAGAGACATTGGGTGCCGCTGCGCTGCCCACCGGCGTGACGCGGTCGCTGCGATAGACGATGGCCACGGTAATGGCATCCGTGCCCGCGCCTGGCACCGTGCCTGCAGCCTCAGTGAAGGGTGCCTTGACCACCGCATACACGGCGCCGGCAGGCTTGTCGGCACTCGCGTTCAGGGCGTCGGCCAGATCCTGGATGGCGCTGCCCGGACCAAAGCCATTGTTCTGCACCTCCATCAGGCCATACACATCGGCGCCCAGCCCCAGCAGATTGGCCACGATCTTGGCGCGCTGCCTGTCCAGCTCGGCAATGCTGTTGGCACCGCGAATGCCCTGCTGGTTGCCCAGCGGCGTGTTGAACATCACCTGAGAAGAGCCGCTTGTGGCACCGGTCAGGTTGAAGAAATTGAGAACGTTGGCAGACGCGATCTTGAGCGTGGCCGCTCCCACGGCCTGCTGCAATTCAGCAGCAGAAGGGCGCGCGGCTCCCGTGAACTGCGGCGTCTGCGTGGGCTGCACGCGGTAGCTGGTCAGATAGGGCTCGCTGGCGGCAGCATCAAAAAACTGGTCGAGCACGCCGATGACGCGATCCACGCCATCGCCAGCCCGCAGCGTGTTGGACGCCGACAGCGGCAAGCCGCCACGACCCGGCACGAACTCGGGATTCTGGGCCCCGGAGCGATCATCGAGAATGATCTGGCTGCGCTGCAGCGTCTGCACGTAGGCTGCATAGCCCGCCACGCTGGGAGCGTTGACTTCGGTGTACTGCGCCAACGGCGTATCGGCAGACAGCGTGACATTGCCGTAGCGGCCCAGCGTGCGGTTGTCGCTCACCACCAGCTTGCCGCCTGCGGTGGCGGATGCCACCTCCACACGCATGCCTTCCAGACGCTCCCATTGCCCCATGTCGCTGACAGGCAGTGCGATGCGCACTGGCTCCGGCAAGGCCGCCGCGCCGCGGACCACGAAGTCCGTGATGGCGCTGAGCTGGGTCTGATTGCGGAACTCGCTCACCGAGGCGGAAATCTGCACCAGCTTGCCCACCGTGCTCTCATCCACGCCAGGATTGGCGTTGCCGTAGTAGACAAAGATGCCCTCCGAGGTAGCAGCGTCCCCATCGGAGTCTGCCGCCTCTTCCTGCATGAAGAAACCGCTCAGTCCAGGCATATAGGCCGTCACCACGGCACTCACCGTCACCTTCTGCCCCACCAGCGGAGACTGATCGCCAGAGCCCTGGACCGCAGAAATCCTGGTGACCGGCGGCTCGTCTCCTGTCGTGAAGCCCAGCGTCGTGCCGGTCCACACATTGCCCGAGGTATCCAACACCGGCTCGCCCACGGAAACCAGGCTGTAGGGCGTATTGACAGCCAGCCGCACACCCGCGTTGAGCGTGATGGTCGAGCCACTGAATTTCACCTGCGCCGCATCGCCAGCCTGCAGCGTTGCCACCACCGTGGCGCCCTGGCGCAGTTCGAAGCTGCCGCTACCGGGCTTCACCGCCTCATCGAAACTCAGCTTGATTTCGGGATTCAGCGCCACCCCGGTTGCCGCCTCCGCGGGAATGCTTGCCTGCAGCGTGGGCGCCGTGGTGTCGGGCAGCGCCAGGGTGATGGAGACGTCATCAATGGCCAGGCCGTGGTCGTTGCCCACATCATTGAGTTCCACCCAACGCAGCCACAGCGTGGCACCTGGCGCCCAGCCCAGGCCGCGCAGATCCCCGCCCACATTGTTCACCCGCCCGGCCACATTGCCGTCCACGGCGGCAGCAGTTCCGGTGGCAACAGGCGATTGCCAATTGAAGTTCGCGCCGGCAGGCAGCCATTCAGGCACATCGGAAAAGGTGGCTCCCATGCCGTACTCCAGCACCATGGGCTGCGGTTCCGTATTGCCACCGTTGCGCCATTGCTCGCCGTTGAATCGCAAGGTGATGCCATCGACCGAGCCGCCCGTGTCATTGCGCACCGCCAGCGCAATCCAACCCGCTACAGCGCCCTGGGCCGGGCTGCCAAAGTAGGCACCGCCTGATGCCACTCCCCCCAAGGCACGGTCCGTGCTCAGCCCCAGGCTGTAGAAGCTGCCGGTGTTGGAGGCACCATTGCCAGCCACATAAGAGGTGATGGATGCCAAGTTCTTGTTGAAGAGAAACCAGCCCGGCAAGGTGCTGTTATTGGCCCAGGCCAGCCCCGCCCCGGACGCGGCCAGGGTGTCGAAATTCTGCGTGTAGGTGCCGTTGAAGGGAACCTGCGCCCATACCCCGGCAGACGCCGAAAGAAGCAGGCCCGCACCATACAGACGCCAACGATGCCGCTGCAATGGCGCACTCATCGAATTGGCCGGGTTGAAAACAAATGGAATCAGCGTGGCAGCAATGGACATGGATGCGCAATAAAAAAACAATGCGCTCCCCCCCATGGTTGCGCAACTCCCGGTTTATCGCGCATGGAGATGACCAGCCTGTGACTCGGCAGATGCTCCCCCGTCCTACGTGCAGACTCGCCTCTCACCCATCGGCCGGCCTGCGCACGGCAGGCATCATCGCCTTCAGTTTCTGCACCGTTTCATTGCCGGGTCTGGGGCATTTCCTCCTCCCTCCCTCTCATTCCCCCAGGAAGCTTTCAAAAAGCACCGGCTCTTTCTTCCCAGGCCAGCGCAAGCCGCTGGCCTTTTTCTTGGGCGCACCTCATCGCCCCAACCATCCCCATCACCTGTTCTGAACGCGCCACGTCGCTGGTGACCGTTCCCGCATCCGCACCCTCTTTTTCTTACTCATAACTTACAAAATATTCATGCCCGTGATATACACGCGCATCTCCCACTGAAAATCATCATTGCCATGACATCCGACTACAAGGCCCTGCTGCAACAAAAAGCCGAGCTTGAGAAAAAAATCGACGCACTCATCCAGCACGCGAAAACCGATGCGATCGCTGAAGCAAAGGCGATGGTGCAGCAATATGGTTTGACGAAGGAGGATGTCTTCCCCTCCGCCAAGAGCAAACCCGACAAGGCCGGCAAGCGCAGCGTGGGAGAGCCCAAATTCCGCAACCCAGAAACCGGCGCCACCTGGACAGGCCGCGGCAAGCCGCCCAAATGGATAGAAGGCAAGGACCGCGCAAGCCTCGCCATCTGAGGGTCGACACCGGGCGCCGGCCATGCCTCCAGTCGGCACCCCCTATTCCGCCGCGATGCCATACCATGCGATTTCCACCACAAGGAGGAAACGCACATGAGCAAACAGAGCACAGACACCCTGTTGGCAGCAGAACTGGCTGACCACTTCATAGAAGTCATCCTGTCCAACAAACCGGAGCTGCTGGTCTCGGGCATCGGCGGGGTGGCAGACCTGCACCACATACAGCATGGCGCCAAGGCCCTGGCGCATTTCCGCCTCACGCTGATCCAGGAACTGTCGCAACAGCCCATGCCCGACATGGGCAGCAGCTGAATCAACTCTGGGCCAGCCTCCTTGCCGAGCCTGCCCCCGCAGCCCGTGCGAAATCCGTGCGATTTCGACGACACCGCAGAACACTTGCAGGCAAAAAAAACCGCCACACGCTGAGGTCATCAGTGTGTGGCGGTGTCTTGGATGGTGGAGCTGGCGGGAATTGAACCCGCGTCCGCAAGCCTTCGCCGGGCAGATCTACATGTTTAGCGTTCTGTTTTGAGTCTCGCCTCCCAAGTCGCGCAGGCGCACGCTACCCGGGATGCCAGCTTCCTTGGATCTTGCCACGTACTAAGAAGCCCAGCACGCAGCCAGCTGATGTAAATTCCCTTGCAGCCGGGAGGTATTGCTACCCCCTTGCCCAGCCCATCAGCGTGCTGTTGCAAGGCTCACCGGATTTAAGCGGCGAGTGCGAAACGTTCGTCGTTTGCAGTTAGTTTTTTGAATGGAGATTTACGAGCGTCACTCAAGCTCGACATGCACCACACCGGTCCCGAACCCACGTCGAAACCAGGACAGCCCCAAGGCTCCTATCTTAGCCTCTTTCCAGCAGTTTCAAGAGCTCCAGCGGAGAATAGATTTGCGCATCCGCCTGCCACTGCAGCGTATCGCCCGCTGCGCCAAGGTAGCCGTAGCAGGCCGCCACGGTCTTCATGCCTGCGGCCTTGCCTGCAACGATGTCGCGCTCATCATCACCCACATAGACAAAACACTGCGGGGGCAGGCCGATACGCGCGGCAGCTTCCAGCAACGGCGCTGGATGGGGCTTTGCGTGGGGCGTGGTATCACCGCTGACGATGGCACCCGCGCTCGCGAAAAGCGGCATCTGCTGCGTCAGAGGGTCGGTGAAACGCATGGATTTGTTGGTGACCACTCCCCAGGGCATGGATGCCGCCTGGAGCTGTGCAATGAGCTCCGGGACACCATCGAACGCATAGGTGCGCTCGGTCATGCACTGCTCGTAGTTGCGGAAAAACTCCTCGCGCATCTCCGGAAACTCCGGCGAGTCAGGCGTGAGCCCGAAGCCCACTCCCAGCATCCCCCGTGCCCCGGCGCCCGCCATGGGCCGATACTGCTCATAGGGGAGCGACTGCAGGCCACGGTCAATGCGCATCCTGTCTGCGGCCGCACCCAGGTCGGGTGCACTGTCGATCAGGGTGCCGTCCAAGTCGAACAGAACAGCTCGGATTTCTTGCCACATGCGGCTCACCCTTCTGCCCGGCGCGTTGCCAGCATGTAGTTCACCGACGTGTCCGCGCTGAGCCAGTAGCGCCCGGTGATGGGGTTGTGCTGCAGACCCTTGCTCGCCTGCAGGTCAAGGCCAGCCTGACGGGCAAACATGGCGAGTTCGCTGGGCTGGATCAGCTTGGCGTACTCATGCGTCCCCTTGGGAATCATCTTGAGCAGGTACTCAGCCGCCACAATGGCCAGACCAAAGGCCTTGGCACTGCGGTTGATCGTGGAGAAGAACACCCAGCCCCCAGGCTTGACCAGTTCGGCGCAGGCCGCGACCACGGAAGCGGGATCGGGCACATGCTCGAGCATCTCCATGCAGGTCACCACGTCAAAGGAGCCCGGCTGCTCCTCGGCCAGACGTTCCACGCTGACTTCGTGGTAGTGGATGTTCGGAGTACCCGTTTCCAGCGCATGCAACTGGGCCACACGCAATGCCTTGGTGGCCAGGTCGATGCCCACCACCTCTCTGGCCCCCTTGCGGGCCATGGAATCGGCGAGGATGCCGCCACCGCAGCCGACATCAAGGACCCTGCGGCCCTTCAAGGGAGCTTGCGCATCAATCCAGTCCAGGCGCAGCGGATTGATCTGATGCAAAGGTTTGAACTCACTTTCCGGGTCCCACCAGCGATGGGCCAGGCTGGAGAATTTCTCCAGCTCCGCCGGGTCGGCATTGACGTTGATTGCGTTGCTCATGGCTCGATTGTCGGTGATTGCGACGACCGTTCGGCCATAAAAAAAGCCCCGTTGCCGGGGCTTTTGCGGGAAGCAATCGAAAGATTACTGAGCGGCGCGGGTGCCGACCACTTCGATTTCCACGCGACGGTTCTTTGCGCGGCCTTCCTTGGTCTTGTTGTCGGCGATGGGCTGCTTTTCGCCCTTGCCTTCAGTGTAGACGCGGTTCTTTTCGATGCCCTTGGACACCAGGTAAGCCTTCACAGCTTCAGCGCGGCGAACCGACAGCTTCTGGTTGTAGGCGTCAGAGCCAACGGAGTCGGTGTGACCGACGGCGATGACCACTTCCAGGTTGATGCCCTTGACCTTGGAGGCCAGGTCATCCAGCTTGGCCTTGCCTTCGGGCTTCAGAACCGACTTGTCGAAGTCGAAGAAAGCGTCAGCAGAGAAGGTCACCTTGGAAGCCACGGCCGGAGCGGGAGCCGGTGCCGGAGCGGGAGCTGCCGGAGCGGGCGTTGCGGCAGGAGCCACAGCGGCTGCCACAGGCTTCAGGGCACCGTCGCAGTCAGCTGCTGCAGTGGCGGGCGTCCAGTTGGCATCGCGCCAGCACAGTTCGTTCGTGCCGTTCTTCCACACCAGTTCGCTGGTGCCGTTTTGCCAGTTGTCGATGGTCTTGCCACCGTCAGCAGCCTTCACTTGTGCGCCAGCAGCCGTTGCGAGGGCGGCAGAGGCAAACAACATCGCCACTTTGTTCAGTTTCTTCATGGTTCTCCTCTTGGGGAAAAAGCCGCAGCAGGGCTGCGAATCTGTGGACGTTATCAGTGACCATCACCAAAAACGTTGAATTGATTGTGCCATACGTCACAAGCAGACGGACCGCCAAGCGGGCGCCAACAAGTAGGACAGCGGCGGAATTCCAGGGTTATGTTGCTCGGCTGCTACACGTCATTCGACCTAAAATGGGCCTTTTCCCGCCGTCAGAGTATCGCCACACATGACCCAGTTTGCTAAAGAAACCCTGCCCATCAGCCTCGAAGAGGAGATGCGTCGCAGCTATCTCGATTACGCAATGAGCGTGATCGTGGGCCGGGCGCTGCCCGATGCGCGAGATGGTCTCAAGCCTGTGCATCGGCGCGTGCTGTTCGCCATGCACGAGCTCAACAACGACTGGAACCGGCCGTACAAGAAGTCGGCGCGTATCGTCGGCGATGTGATCGGCAAGTACCACCCGCACGGAGACAGCGCGGTGTACGACACCATCGTGCGCATGGCACAGGATTTCTCGCTGCGCCACATGCTGGTCGACGGGCAGGGCAACTTCGGTTCGGTGGACGGGGACAGCGCGGCGGCGATGCGTTACACCGAAATCCGCCTGTCCAAGATCTCCCACGAGATGCTGGGCGACATCGACAAGGAGACGGTGGACTACGGCCCGAACTACGACGGCAGCGAGCGCGAGCCGCTGGTGCTGCCCGCGCGGCTGCCCAACCTGCTGGTCAATGGTTCCTCGGGCATTGCCGTGGGCATGGCCACCAACATTCCTCCGCACAACCTCAACGAGGTGGTGGATGCCTGCCTGCACCTGCTGCAGACGCCTCAGGCCACCATCGACGAGCTGATGGAGATCATTCCCGCGCCTGACTTCCCCACGGCCGGCATCATCTATGGCATCAACGGTGTCAAGGAAGGCTACCGCACGGGTCGCGGACGCGTGGTGATGCGCGCCAAGTGCCACTTCGAGGACATCGATCGCGGCCAGCGCCAGGCCATCATCGTTGACGAGCTGCCCTACCAGGTCAACAAGAAGACGCTGCAGGAGCGCATGGCCGAGCTGGTGCACGAAAAGAAGATCGAAGGTATCAGCCACATCCAGGACGAGTCCGACAAGTCGGGCATGCGCCTGGTGATCGAGCTCAAGCGCGGCGAAGTGCCCGAGGTCGTTCTCAACAACCTGTACAAGCTGACCCAGCTGCAAGACACCTTCGGCATGAACATGGTGGCGCTGGTCGATGGCCAGCCCAAGCTGTGCAACCTGAAGGATCTGGTCGAGGTCTTCCTGCAGCACCGCCGCGAAGTGGTCACGCGCCGCACGGTGTACGAGCTGCGCAAGGCGCGCGAGCGCGGCCATGTGCTGGAAGGCCTGGCGGTCGCGCTGGCCAATATCGACGACTTCATCGCCATCATCCGCAACGCGCCGACGCCGCCTGTGGCCAAGGCCGAGCTGATGACGCGCAACTGGGACAGCAAGCTGGTGCGCGAGATGCTGACGCGCACCCGCACCGATGGCGGCGTGGTCAACGCCGACGACTACCGCCCCGACGGGCTGGAGCGCGAATTCGGCATGCAGGCCGATGGCCTGTACCGCCTGTCCGAAACCCAGGCCCAGGAAATTCTGCAGATGCGCCTGCAGCGCCTGACCGGCCTGGAGCAGGACAAGATCGTCGCCGAGTACAAGGACGTGATGTCCGTCATCGAGGACCTGCTGGACATCCTGTCCAAGCCCGAGCGCGTGTCGGCCATCATTGGCGACGAGCTCAAGCAGATCAAGGCCGAGTTCGGCCAGAGCAAGGTCGGCGCCCGCCGCAGCACGGTCGAATACAGCGCGCAGGACCTGTCCACCGAGGACCTGATCACGCCCACCGACATGGTGGTCACGCTCAGCCACACGGGCTACATCAAGAGCCAGCCGCTGTCCGAGTACCGCTCGCAAAAGCGCGGCGGACGCGGCAAGCAGGCCACGGCCACCAAGGAAGACGACTGGATCGACCAGCTGTTCATCGCCAACACGCACGACTACCTGCTGTGCTTCTCCAACCGCGGCCGCCTGTACTGGCTCAAGGTCTGGGAAGTGCCCGCAGGTTCGCGCGGCTCGCGCGGACGCCCCATCGTCAACATGTTCCCGCTGCAGGATGGCGAGAAGATCAACGTGGTGCTGCCGCTGACGGGCGAGTACCGCAGCTTCCCGGCCGACCACTATGTGTTCATGTCCACCAGCATGGGCACCGTGAAGAAGACGGCGCTGGACGAGTTCTCCAACCCGCGCAAGGCCGGCATCATCGCCGTGGGCCTGGACGAGGGCGACTTCCTGATCGGCGCAGCCCTCACCGACGGCAAGCATGACGTGATGCTGTTCAGCGACGGCGGCAAGGCCGTGCGCTTCGACGAGAACGACGTGCGCCCCATGGGCCGCAACGCGCGCGGCGTCAAGGGCATGAACCTGGAAGAAGGCCAGAGCGTGATCGCCATGCTGGTGGCCGAGGACGAGTCGCAAAGCGTGCTCACGGCCACCGAGAACGGCTACGGCAAGCGCACCTCCATCGTGGAGTACACGCGCCATGGCCGCGGCACCAAGGGCATGATTGCCATCCAGCAGTCCGAGCGCAACGGCAAGGTCGTCGCCGCCACCCTGGTGCATGCCGATGACGAAATCATGCTGATCACCGACACTGGCGTGCTGGTACGTACCCGGGTCTCGGAAATCCGCGAACTGGGCCGCGCCACCCAGGGCGTGACGCTGATCTCCCTGGACGAAGGCGCCAAGCTCGGCGGCCTGCAGCGCATCGTTGAAAACGATGCCAGCGAAGTCGAGGACGAGGCCACGGGCGAGGAGGCCACAGGCGGCGACGAAGCCGCTGCCGAAGGCACGGGCGAGCCCGCCTGATGACCCAGCCGCCGCTGGGGCTGCTCCCGCACCGGGAGCGCAGTCCCAGCGGCGGCCCAGATTTTTGACAGTTGCAGGCACCGCCCGAACTGGCGCCTGCGCGTGACTTGACAGTGAACTCCATGAACCGCCCTTACAACTTCTCCGCCGGCCCTGCCGCCATTCCCGCCGAAGTGCTGCAGCAGGCAGCCGCCGAAATGCTCGACTGGCACGGGTCCGGCATGAGCGTGATGGAGATGAGCCACCGCGGCAAGGAGTTCATCTCCATCTATGAACAGGCCGAGGCCGACCTGCGCGAGCTGCTGGCCGTACCGCCCGAGTTCAAGATCCTGTTCATGCAAGGCGGCGGCCTGGCCGAGAACGCCATCGTTCCCCTGAACCTCTCGCGCGCAGGCACGGTGGACTTCGTGCTCAGTGGCAGCTGGAGCCAGAAGTCGGCCAAGGAAGCACGCAAGTACGTGGCGGACGCGCACATCGCGGCCAGCGGCGAGGACGGCAAGTTCACCGCCCTGCCCGCCCCCGAGAGCTGGCAACTGAGCCGCGGCGCCAGCTACGTGCACATCTGCAGCAACGAAACCATCCATGGCGTGGAGTTCCAGGAACTGCCCGACCTGAAGGCGCTGGGCTGCGATGCTCCGCTGGTGGTTGATTTCTCCTCGCACGTGGCCTCGCGCCCCGTCGATTGGAGCCGCGTGGGCCTGGCGTTCGGCGGCGCGCAGAAGAACCTGGGCCCTGCCGGCCTGACCCTGGTCATCGTGCGCGAGGACCTGCTGGGCCACGCCCTGCCGGCCTGCCCTTCGGCCTTCGACTACAAGACCGTGGCCGACAACCAGTCGATGTACAACACGCCGCCGACCTGGGGCATCTACATCGCGGGCCTCACGTTCCAATGGATCAAGCGCCAGACCGAAGGCGGCCTGACCGGCGTGGCCGCCCTGGAGGCGCGCAACATCGCCAAGGCCGACCTGTTCTATCAGTACGTGGACCAGTCCTCGTTCTACGTGAACAAGGTCGCTGCCAATTGCCGCTCGCGCATGAACATCCCCTTCTTCCTGCGCGACGAATCGCGCAATGACGCCTTCCTGGCCGGAGCCCGGGAACGCGGCCTGCTGCAGCTCAAGGGCCACAAGTCCGTCGGCGGCATGCGTGCCAGCATCTACAACGCCATGCCCATCGCTGGCGTGCAGGCGCTGGTGGAGTACATGCGCGAATTCGAACAGCGCAACGCCTGACCGACCCACACTCCCGCCCATGAGCACCACACCCCAAGCCTCTCCCGATCTGGCGCATCTGCGCGTGCAGATCGACGATATCGACCAGCAACTGCTGGATCTGCTGAACCGACGTGCCCGCGTGGCAGAGCAGGTCGGCGAGGTCAAGAAGCGTGAAGGCACGCCCTTCTTCCGCCCGGACCGCGTGGCCCAGGTCATCCAGAAGATCGAGTCCGCCAATCCCGGCCCGCTCAAGAATGGCCATGTCTCGGCCATCTGGCGCGAGATCATGTCGGCCTGCCTGGCGCTGGAGTCGCCCCAGCGCGTGGCCGTGCTGGGCCCGGCGGGCACGTTCTGCGAGGAAGCCGCCATCCAGTACTTCGGCGGCGCGGCCGATCTGATGTACTGCAACAGCTTCGACGAGGTGTTCCACGCCACGGCCGCAGGCAGCGCGCAGTACGGCGTGGTGGGCGTGGAGAACTCCAACGAAGGCGTGGTCACGCGCTCGCTGGACATGTTCCTGCACACGCCCTGCCACGTGGTGGGCGAGGTCAGCCTGCTGGTGCGCCACAACCTGCTTCGCAGCAGCAACACGACCGAGGGCATCGAGGTCGTGGCAGCCCATCCCCAGGCCCTGGCACAGTGCCAGGGCTGGCTGGCCAAGCACCTGCCGCATGCCGAGCGCCGCCCGGTGTCCAGCAATGCCGAAGGCGCCCGCCTGGCGGCGCTGCACCCCAACATCGCCGGCCTGGCCAGCGAACGCGCGGCCCAGCAATTCGGCCTGCATGTGGTGGCGCATGCCATCCAGGACGATGCCTACAACCGCACGCGCTTCGCCGTCATCTGCCTGCCGCACACGCTGGCCACGCCCTCGCCCAGCGGCCAGGATTGCACCAGCATCATCATCTCCGTGCCCAACCGCCCCGGTGCCGTGCATGACCTGCTGGTGCCGCTGAAGAAGCACGGCGTGTCGATGACGCGCTTCGAGTCGCGCCCCGCGCGCACCGGCCAGTGGGAGTACTACTTCTACATCGACCTCGAAGGCCACCCGGCACAGCCCAACGTGGCCAGCGCGCTGGAAGAGTTGCGCGGCCTGTGCGCCTTCTACAAGGTGCTGGGCACCTACCCGGTATCCAAGTGATGCAGCCCTTTGAACAACTGGGCCTGATCGGCTGCGGCCTCATGGGCGGCTCGTTCGCCCTGGCGCTCAAGCAGGCAGGGCTGGTCAAGCGCGTCGTGGGCTACAGCAAGTCGCCTTCGACGACCGAACGCGCTCGCCAGATGGGCGTCATCGATGTGGAGGCCCCCTCCGCCCTGCTGGCCGCCGCCGGTGCCGACCTGGTGCTGCTGGCCGTGCCCGTGGCGGCGACCGAGGCCACGCTCAAGTCCATCAAGCACCTGGTCACGCCCGAGATGATGATCATGGACGTGGGCTCCACCAAGGTCGATGTGGTGCATGCCGCCCGCTCGGCCCTGCGCGACCAGCTCGGCTCCTTCGTGCCGGCCCACCCCATTGCAGGCAAGGAAGTCTCGGGCGTCGAGCACTCCGACCCCCAGCTGTACAAGGGTGCACAGGTCATCCTGACGCCCACCGAACGCACGCTGACCGACCACCTGCAAAAGGCCCGCTCCCTGTGGGAACTGCTGGGCTGCCGCGTGCGCGCCATGTCGCCCGAAGCCCACGACAGCGCCTTTGCCACGGTCAGCCACCTGCCGCATCTGCTGGCCTTCGCCATGATGCAAAGCGTGATCACCCAGCCCGACTCCGACGACGTGCTGTCACTGGCCGGCCCCGGCTTCCGCGACTTCACGCGCATTGCCGCAGGCGATCCCAAGATGTGGCGTGATGTGCTGCTGGCCAACAGCGAGCAGGTTCTGGCACAGTCGCGCCAGTTCCAGCAGGCGCTGCAGCAACTCGAATCCCTGATCCAGGCCGGTGACGGACAAGGTCTTGAAGACCGCCTGACCCTGGCCAGTGCCGCGCGCGCCCATTGGCGCATGGGCGCTCCGCGCCGCTGACGCGCAACGCAGGGCAAGCGCCAGACGCAAGCCCGGCGCACCCAAAGCGCTCCTGGGCATTGCGGCCGGCGCGGCCGCAATGCCTCCCGACAGCCTGTTTGCCTTCGAATTGCCATGTTCAGTACCGCCTTTCTCGATATCCCCCCTCTTTCCCGCGCGCAGGGCACGGTGAGCCTGCCGGGCTCCAAGAGCATCTCGAACCGCGTGCTGCTGCTCGCGGCACTGAGCCAGGGCACGACCGTGGTCCACGACCTGCTCGACTCGGACGACACGCGCGTCATGCTCCGGGCCCTGCAGCAACTGGGCTGCACGGTGGAGCCTGCGACCATCACCCTCGGCCAGCCCGTGCGCATCACCGGCCTGGGCGGCGTCCTGCCCTCTGGCGCCAGTGCCGAGCTGTTCATGGGCAACGCCGGCACGGCCATGCGGCCGCTGACGGCAGCCCTGTCCGTGCTGGGCGGCGACTTCAAGCTCAGCGGCGTGCCGCGCATGCATGAGCGCCCCATCGGCGATCTGGTCGATGCGCTGCGCCAGCTCGGCTGCCGCATCGACTATCTGGGCAACGAGGGCTTTCCTCCGCTGCACATCCGCCAGCCCGATTTCTCGCAGCTGCCGCACAGCCCCATCCAGGTGCGTGGCGATGTCTCCAGCCAGTTCCTGACCTCGCTGCTGATGGCGCTGCCGCTGCTGGCCAACACGCGCGACATCACCATCGAAGTCGTGGACGAGCTGATCTCCAAGCCCTACATCCACATCACGCTGGAATTGCTGGCCCGCTTCGGCATTGCCGTGCACAACGAGAACTGGCAGCGCTTCACCATCCCGGCCGGCAGCCGCTACAGCTCGCCGGGCGAGATCCATGTCGAGGCAGACGCCTCGTCGGCCAGCTACTTCATCGCACTGGGCGCCATCGCCTCGGACAGCGCCGAAGGCATCCGCATCCTCGGCGTGGGACTGGACTCCATCCAGGGCGATATCCGCTTTGTCGAGGCCGCGCGCGCCATGGGCGCCGAGGTGGAAGGCGGCCCCAACTGGCTGCGCATCCGCCGTGGCGCATGGCCGCTCAAGGCCATCGACCTGGACTGCAACCACATCCCCGATGCCGCCATGACGCTGGCCGTCATGGCCCTGTATGCCGATGGCACGACCACGCTGCGCAACATCGCAAGCTGGCGTGTCAAGGAAACCGACCGCATCGCGGCCATGACCAAGGAACTGCGCAAGCTGGGCGCCGATGTCGAGGAGGGCGCGGACTACATCCGCATCACGCCGCCCGCGTCCACCGCCGCATGGCGTGCGGCCAGCATCCACACCTATGACGACCACCGCGTGGCCATGTGCTTCTCGCTGGCGGCCTTCAATCCGGCCGCCCTGCCCGTGCGCATCGAAGACCCCAAGTGCGTCGCCAAGACCTTCCCCGACTACTTCGAGGCCCTGTTCTCGGTCTGCGAGACGGCCCGCGCGCGCATTCCCGTGATCTGCATCGATGGCCCCACGGCCTCGGGCAAGGGCACGATTGCCGCCGAGGTCGCCCAGGCTCTTGGCTACCACCTGCTGGACTCGGGCGCGCTGTACCGGCTCACGGGGCTGGCCGCATCGCGCGCCGGCCTGGTGCTGGATGAACCGCACGCCCAGCAGATCGCCGTGCTGGCGCGTGAGCTGCCCGTGCGCTTTGACGCCGAGCAGCGCATCTGGCTGGGTGACGAGGATGTCACCCTCATCCTGCGCAGCGAGGAGTCGGGCATGAACGCCTCGCGCGTCTCGGCCCTGCCTGCCGTGCGCGACGCGCTGGTGGACCTGCAGCTGTCCTTCCAGCAGCTTCCGGGGCTGGTTGCCGACGGCCGCGACATGGGCACGGTGATCTTTCCCCATGCTCCCCTCAAGGTCTATTTGTCGGCCTCCGCCGCCTGTCGCGCCGAGCGCCGGCATAAGCAGTTGATTTCCAAAGGAATTGCCGCTAACATAAGCGCCCTTCGGGCTGACCTTGAAGCACGCGATGCGCGGGACATGAACCGCAGCGTTGCGCCGCTCAAGCCCGCCCAGGATTCCATGCTGCTTGACAGCTCCGAGCTCTCCATCGAAGAGGTGGCAGAACAGGTGCTTTCGTGGTGGCAGGAACGCCAGCCGTTCGGCCGCGACTGATTGCCAGTTGCGCCGCACGGTCGGCAAACCCGCCCTCCGGGCCCAGACATGGCGGCACCGCCCCATGTACAGCCCGAGGTCCATAGACTCCAACACCGTGGTTGAACCCACAACACCTCCGCAAGCAGTCCTAGAAACGCCTGGCAATAGTGCCGGCGGAAACCTGTTTGCGGGCAAGGAAATACATGTCTGAATCTTTTGCCTCCCTGTTTGAAGAATCGCTGCAACGCACGGAAATGCGTCCTGGCGAGGTCATCACCGCTGAAGTCGTGCGCGTCGAGCACAACTTCGTCGTCGTGAACGCTGGCCTGAAGTCGGAAGCCTACGTGCCAATCGACGAATTCAAGAACGACCAGGGAGAAATCGAAGTCCAGGTGGGCGACTTTGTGTCGGTCGCCATCGGCTCGATCGAAAACGGCTACGGCGACACCATCCTGTCGCGCGACACCGCCAAGCGCCTGGCCTCGTGGCTGGCCCTGGAAAAGGCCCTGGAATCGGGCGAATTCGTGACCGGCACGACCTCCGGCAAGGTCAAGGGCGGCCTGACGGTGCTGGTCAACGGCATCCGCGCCTTCCTGCCCGGTTCGCTGATCGACACCCGTCCGATCAAGGACCTGACTCCGTACGAAAACAAGACGATGGAGTTCAAGGTCATCAAGCTGGACCGCAAGCGCAACAACGTGGTGCTGAGCCGCCGCGCCGTGGTCGAAGCCTCGATGGGCGAAGAGCGCGCCAAGCTGATGGAAACGCTGAAGGAAGGCGCCATCGTTCAAGGCGTGGTCAAGAACATCACCGAATACGGTGCGTTCGTGGACCTGGGCGGCATCGACGGCCTGCTGCACATCACCGACATGGCATGGCGCCGCGTGCGTCATCCCTCGGAAGTCGTGCAGGCTGGCCAGGAAATCACCGCCAAGATCCTCAAGTTCGACACCGAGAAGAACCGTGTCTCGCTGGGTCTGAAGCAAATGGGCGACGACCCGTGGATGGGCGTTTCGCGCCGCTACCCCTCGAGCACCCGCCTGTTCGGCAAGGTCACGAACATTGCCGACTACGGCGCGTTCGTCGAGCTGGAACCCGGCATCGAAGGCCTGGTGCACGTCTCCGAAATGGACTGGACCAACAAGAACATTGCTCCGACCAAGCTCGTTACCCTGGGTGACGAAGTCGAAGTCATGGTGCTGGAGATCGACGAAGACAAGCGTCGCATCTCGCTGGGCATGAAGCAGTGCAAGGCCAACCCCTGGCAAGAGTTCGCGCAGAACACCAAGCGCGGCGACCGCGTCAAGGGCCCGATCAAGTCGATCACCGACTTCGGCGTGTTCGTGGGTCTGGCTGCCGGTATCGACGGCCTGGTGCACCTGTCCGACCTGTCCTGGAACGAGCCCGGCGAAGCCGCCGTGCGCAACTACAAGAAGGGCCAGGAAGTCGAAGCCATCGTGCTGGCCGTGGACGTCGAGCGCGAGCGCATCTCCCTGGGCATCAAGCAGCTGGACAGCGATCCCTTCACGACCTTCGTGACCGTGAACGACAAGGGCCAGATCGTGTCGGGCAAGGTCAAGACGGTGGACGCACGTGGTGCTGAAATCGACCTGGGCGAAGACATCATCGGTTACCTGCGTGCTTCGGAAATCGCCGTGGACCGCGTGGAAGATGCCCGCTCGGTGCTGAAGGAAGGCGACGAGATCACCGCCGTGGTGGTCAATGTGGATCGCAAGACCCGCAACATCCAGCTGTCGATCAAGGCCAAGGACCAGGTCGACCAGCAAGAAGCCATGGCTTCCCTGTCCGCTCAGTCGGCCAAGGAAAACGCCGGCACGACCAGCCTGGGCGCCCTGCTGCGCGCCAAGCTGGACAACTCCGACAAGTAATCAGCAGCCAGTCTGCTGACCGCTGAAGGTCGGATGCGACGGGCGCCTCCGGGCGCCCGTCGCCATTTCAACCCCTGATTCCTATCCTTGATGACCCGATCCGATCTCGTCGAAGAACTCGCCGCCCGCTTTGGCCAACTGAGCCAGCGCGATGCCGAGCAGGCCGTCAAGACGATTCTTGACGCCGTCAGCGATGCCCTGGTGCGAGGCCATCGCATCGAAATCCGCGGCTTTGGCAGTTTCTCGGTCAACCATCGCCCGCCCCGCATGGGCCGCAATCCCCGCAGTGGCGAGGCCGTCCACATTCCGTCCAAGCGCGTGCCGCACTTCAAGCCCGGCAAGGCCCTGCGCGAAGCCGTGGACCTGCGCCCCGGTGTGGCCATCGATACAGACAACACAGGCTCCGGCACAGGCTCCGGCCCTGCCGCCTGAAAGCGGGCTGACCGGCTGCGCGCGCCGCAGCCGCCCTCTCCGCCAGGCTCTAGAATCGTTCCCGTCACACAAGGGAACACATGAAGTACTTCCTGTGGCTGCTCAAGGCGGCCATTTTTTTTACGCTGTTCGCTTTCGCCCTGAACAACCAGCAGGACGCGACGGTGCACTTCTTCTTCGGCACCTCCTGGACTGCGCCGCTGGTACTGGTGGTGCTGGCCGCCTTCGCCCTGGGCCTGATCGTGGGCGTTCTGGGCATGGTGCCGCGCTGGCTCAAGCACCGCAACGCCGCGCGCTCGACCCAGGCCACGGTGCCTGCCGCAGCCGAGACACCGGCAGCGGCCACGGCGCCCAAGGCTGCCCCATCCCCCATCCTGCCGGGCGACGTGCATGGAATTTGATCTGAGCTGGATATTGCTGGGCCTGCCCGTCGCCTTCGTGCTGGGCTGGCTGGCCTCGCGCTGGGACCTGAGGCAGATTCGCGCCGAAAACCGCCAGGCGCCCAAGGCCTATTTCAAGGGTCTGAACTTCCTGCTCAACGAGCAGCAGGACAAGGCCATCGACGCCTTCATCGAAGCCGTGCAGAACGACCCCGACACTTCGGAGCTGCACTTCGCGCTGGGCAACCTCTTCCGCCGCCGTGGCGAATACAACCGCGCTGTGCGCGTGCACGAACACCTGCTGTCGCGCGGCGACCTCAGCCGCGTGGACCGCGACCGCGCCCAGCACGCGCTGGCCCAGGACTTTCTGAAGGCAGGCCTGCTCGATCGCGCCGAGGACGCGCTGCGCCGCCTGGAAGGCACGGCCTTCGAGGCAGAAGCCCGCCTGGCCCTGCTGGCCATCTACGAACGCTCGCGCGACTGGACACAGGCCGCCGCCATTGCGCGCCGCATGCAGGAAGCCAACCAGGGCGACTTCAGCGGCCGCCTGGCCCACTACCTCTGCGAAGACGCCCAGGCCCTGTTGACCCAGGGCCAGCAGGCCGAGGCACTGCAGCGGCTGCAGCAGGCCATCACCACCGCCCCACAGGCCGCACGCCCGCGCCTGGAGCACGCGCAGCTGCAGCACCGCATGGGGCAATCGGCCCAGGCCCTGCACACGTTGGAAAGCCTGGCCGAGCAGTCCCCGGCCTCGCTGCCGCTGGCGGCTCAGCTGCTGGTGGACATTGCCGCCGCCACGGGCCAGCGCCAGCACATCCACCAACTGCTCAGCCAGCAGTACGAGCAGGCACCCTCGCTGGATCTGCTGCAGGCCCTGGTCGCGCTGGACGCTCAGATTGAAGAACAGAGCAACGATGGTGAAACCGGGGCACCGGGACGCGCACGCCTGGTACAGCATCTGGACAGGGAGCCCTCCCTGGTGGCTGCCGCGCAGTGGCTGGCAGGCGAGAAGCTGGCCGAGGAGCAATACCACCCGGCCGTGCAACGCGCGCTGGACCACGCGGCCAAGCCGCTGACCCGCTACCGCTGCGCAGCCTGCGGCTTCGAGGCACGCCAGCATTTCTGGCATTGCCCCGGCTGCCAGAGCTGGGACAGCTATCCGGCCCGGCGCGTCGAGGAGCTGTGATGCGGGGCAGGCGCGAGAGGCAGCTCCCCCCCCTGCATCGCGTCACCCCCATTGGCAAACACGGCATGGACGGTGTATTTTCAGAGTATTCCTAGAAACCGCCTTGGCAGGCGCATGGCCATTGGCTTTGCACACGTTCGGCCATGCTTGCACGGGCCTGCTGGCCCCCTTCACCGTCTAGCCGCACGCCAAGGCCCTGCATAAGATGCCTCTGGGTCGCAATGTTGCGGCCCTCAACATTTTGGGATCAGGAGGTTTGTATGTTCAGAAAACTGATGGCTGGCTTCATTGCACTGCTGTGGTCCGTGATGGCCCTGGCCGCCGTGGAGGTCAACAAGGCGAATGAAGCCGAACTGACATCCATCAAGGGCATTGGCCCGGCCATGTCGGCACGCATTCTCGAGGAGCGCAAATCTTCCGCCTTCAAGGACTGGCCCGATTTCATTGCCCGCGTCAAAGGCGTGGGCGAGCCGACCGCCGCCAAGTTCTCGGGTGAAGGCCTGACGGTCAATGGCGCCAGCTACAAGGGCCAGGGAGCCAAGCCCGATGCAAAGGACACGGCGGCCAAGGATGCCAAGGACACCAAGGACACGGCAGCCAAAGGCGCCAAGCCGACCAAGGACCAGGCCGCCAAACCGGCCACGCCGGCCAAGGCCGGCGCGGCCTCCTGAGTACGCCAACTGTCTCTATCCAACCCGCTTCGGCGGGTTTTTCATGCGTACTACCCTCGGGGTACGCGCGGCCATAGCCTGAAACATGCTCAGGTTTTCATAGCGAAGCAAAAAACCTTGCCCGTAAAATGAACCGCCCATGCCCCTGATCACCCTCATCCTCCTACCCTTCATCGGCAGCCTGATTGCCGCAATGCTGCCCGCCAATGCGCGCAATACGGAGTCAACGCTAGCTGGCGTCATTGCTCTGGGCTGCGCCATCCAGACGGCATTGCTGTTCCCCCAGATCGCCGATGGAGAGGTACTGCGCCAGGAGATCGAGTGGCTGCCGGCACTGGGGCTGAATCTGGTGATCCGCATGGACGGCTTTGCCTGGATGTTCTGCATGCTGGTGCTGGGCATAGGCTCGCTGGTGGTGCTTTATGCGCGCTACTACATGTCGCCGGCCGATCCCGTGCCGCGCTTTTTCTCGTTTTTTCTGGCCTTCATGGGCGCGATGGCGGGCGTGGTGCTGTCGGGCAACATCATCCAGATTGCCTTCTTCTGGGAGCTGACCAGCCTCTTCTCCTTTCTTCTCATCGGATACTGGCACCATCGCAAGGATGCACGCCGGGGCGCGCGCATGGCGCTGACGGTGACGGGAACGGGCGGCCTGGCCATGCTGGCCGGCATGCTGGTGCTGGGCCACATCGTGGGCAGCTATGATCTGGACAACGTGCTCATTGCCGGCCAGCAGGTGCGCGACCACCAGTTGTACCTGGTCGCCCTGGTGCTGATCCTGCTGGGCGCTCTGACCAAGAGCGCGCAGTTCCCCTTCCACTTCTGGCTGCCGCACGCCATGGCCGCGCCCACGCCGGTGTCGGCCTACCTGCACTCCGCCACCATGGTCAAGGCCGGCGTCTTCCTGCTGGCGCGCATGTGGCCCGTGCTGGGTGACACCGATGCCTGGTTCTGGCTGGTGGGCGGAGCAGGCGCTGCAACGCTGCTCATCGGTGGCTATCTGGCCATGTTCCAGCACGATCTCAAGGGATTGCTGGCCTATTCGACGATTTCCCACCTGGGCCTGATCACGCTGCTGCTGGGCCTCAACAGCAAGCTGGCCGCCGTGGCTGCGGTGTTCCACATCATGAACCACGCGACCTTCAAGGCCTCGCTGTTCATGGCCGCAGGCATCGTTGACCATGAAAGCGGCACGCGCGACATCCGCCGCCTCTCGGGCCTGCGCCACATGATGCCCATCACGGCCACGCTGGCCTGCGTGGCCAGTGCGGCCATGGCGGGCGTGCCGCTGCTCAACGGCTTCCTGTCCAAGGAAATGTTCTTCGCCGAGACCGTCTACCTGGACGCTGCCCCCTGGGTGCGCACAGCATTGCCCGTGGCCGCCACGGTGGCAGGCATGTTCAGCGTGGCCTATTCGCTGCGCTTCACCATCGACGTCTTCTTCGGCCCCAAGGCCACCGACCTGCCGCACGAGCCGCACGAGCCGCCGCACTGGATGCGCGTGCCCGTCGAATTGCTGGTGCTGGCCTGCCTGGTCGTGGGCATGCTGCCGGCGTGGGCGGTGGGCAGCTTCCTTGCAGCGGCCGCCACGCCCGTGGTCGGCGGCGATCTGCCCGAGTACAGCCTGGCCATCTGGCACGGCTGGAACATGCCCTTGATCATGAGCCTGGTCGCCCTGATTGGCGGCATCCTGCTGTACATGCTGCTGCGCTGGCAGCGCCAGGCCGGCCATATCGATACCGCACCGCTGGTGGGCACGCTCAGCGGCCAGCGCATCTTCGAGAACCTGCTGGCCCGCCTGTCCCTGCTGGGCCGCTGGTCGCGCCGGCGCCTGTCCACCATGCGACTGCAGTGGCAGATGCTGTGGCTGGTCTGCACCGCCGTGCTGGCGGGCGTTCTGCCGCTGTGGCTGCAGGGCATCAAGCTGGGCGATCGGGGCATGCTGCCACTGTCGCCCGCCTTCGTGCTGCTGTGGGCCGTGGGCATTCTCTGCGCCCTGGGCACGGCCTGGAAGGCCAAGTACCACCGGCTGACCGCGCTGATCATGCTGGGCGGCGCCGGCCTGTGCACCTGCCTGACCTTCCTGTGGTTCTCGGCGCCCGATCTGGCGCTGACCCAGCTGGTGGTCGAGGTCGCCACGACGGTGCTGATGCTGCTGGGCCTGCGCTGGATGCCCAAGCGCGACAAGAGCCTGCACATTCCCGTGCTGTCCGCCGAGCTGCGTGCCCGCTCGCGCCGCATGCGCGACCTGCTGCTGTCGCTGGTGGCCGGAGGCGGCATGGCCTGGCTGGCCTTCGCCATGATGAGCCGCCCCTTCTATGACGGCGCCTCCACCTTCTTCCTCGAACATGCGCTCAGCGACGGCGGCGGCACCAACGTGGTCAACGTCATGCTGGTGGACTTCCGTGGCTTCGACACCTTCGGCGAAATCGTGGTGCTGGGCATCGTGGCCCTGGTGGTCTATGCCCTGCTGCGGCGCTTCCGCCCGGCGCGCGAGACGCTGGACCTGCCCGAACAGCAGCGCTACGTGCCAGGCGACCTGCAGACCGATCTGTTCAATCCGCGCAATGCCGGCGATACGGCCGTGGGCTACCTGATGGTGCCCGCCGTGCTGGTCCGCCTGCTGCTGCCTTTCGCGGCCCTGGTCTCGGTCTACATCTTCATGCGCGGCCACAACGAACCCGGAGGCGGCTTCGTCGCCGGCCTGGTGTTCTCGGTGGCCTTGCTGATGCAGTACATCATCTCCGGCACGCAGTGGGTCGAGGCCCACTTGCCGATCTTCCCGCGCCGATGGATCGGTGTCGGCCTGCTGTTCGCACTGGGTACCGGCATGGGCTCTATCGTGGCCGGCTATCCCTTCCTCACCAGCCACACCTTCCATATGACCCTGCCAGTCGTCGGCGACGTGCATCTCGCCAGCGCCCTGTTCTTCGACATCGGTGTGTTCTCGCTGGTGGTGGGCGCGACCATGCTCATTCTGACGGCCATCGCCCACCAATCGGTTCGCAGCCACCGCTACCACGCCCGCCTGCTGGAGGAGCAGCAACAACAGGCCGAGGAGGCCGAAGCCGCCGTGCAGCAGGCCACCGCCGCAGCCCTGGCGCGAGGAGGTTTCTGATGGAAGTCGTGCTTGCCATTGCCATCGGCGTACTGACCGGCTCGGGCGTGTGGCTGCTGCTGCGCCCACGGACCTACCAGGTCATCATGGGGCTGGCCCTGCTGTCTTATGCGGTCAACCTGTTCATCTTCAGCATGGGCCGCCAGGGCCTGGCCATTGACAAGGAGCCCGTGCTGCGGGCCGGCGTACCGCAGGATCTCGCGCACTATGCCGATCCCATGCCCCAGGCGCTGGTGCTCACGGCCATCGTGATCGGCTTTGCCATGACGGCGCTGTTCCTCGTGGTGCTGCTGGCCTCGCGCGGCACCACCGCCACCGACCATGTGGACGGAGCCCATTCCCGCACCGAGCAGGAGATGCCATGAACGAGCTGACCGCCCGTCTCATGCCGCACCTGATGCTGGCGCCCATCGTGCTGCCCATGCTCTCGGCAGCGCTGATGCTGCTGCTGCGCGAGGAACGCCAGCGCGTGAAGTTCGCCCTCGGCCTGGTGTCCACCGTGCTGGGCCTGGGCGTGGCCGTGCTGCTGATGCTGTGGACCGACCAGGCCGGCGCACCCGTCAACCTGGGCGTCTACATGCCCGGCAACTGGCCCATGCCCTTCGGCATCTCGCTGGCGCTGGACCGCCTGACCGGCATGATGCTGGTGCTGACCTACACGGTGGCCCTGGCCTCGCTGATCTTCTCCAGCGCCCGCTGGCACCGCGCGGGGATGCACTTTCACTCGCTGTTCCAGTTCCAGCTGATGGGCCTGAGCGGCGCCTTCCTCACGGCGGACCTGTTCAACCTGTTCGTGTTCTTCGAGATCATGCTCGCGGCCTCCTACGGCCTGTTGCTGCATGGCTCGGGCCGGGCGCGCATCCAGGCGGGCCTGCACTACATCGCCATCAACCTGGCCGCCTCGTCACTGTTCCTCATCGGCGTGTCCATGCTCTATGGCCTGACCGGCACGCTGAACATGGCCGACCTGGCGCGCGCCATTCCCCAGATCAGCAGTGCCGACCGCGGGCTGCTGCATTCGGCAGCGGCCATCCTGGGCATCGCCTTCCTGACCAAGGCGGCCATGTGGCCGCTGAACTTCTGGCTGGTGCCGGCCTACAGCGCGGCCACCGCGCCCGTCGGTGCCGTGTTCGCACTCATGACCAAGGTGGGCGTCTACGTGGTGCTGCGGCTGTGGACGCTGCTGTTCAGTTCCGAGGCCGGCTCCTCCGCCCTGTTCGGCAGCACCTGGCTGATCGTCGGCGGCATGCTGACCATGGCCTTCGGCGGCCTGGGCATGCTGGGCTCGCAGCGCCTGACGCATATCGCGGGCTTTGCGGCCATCCTGTCGTCAGGCACCCTGCTGGCTGCCACGGGCTTTGGCCAGAACGCACTGACGGCAGGGCTGCTGTACTACCTGCCCAGCTCCACCCTGGCCGTGAGCGCGCTCTTCCTGATTGCCGACGTGGTGGACCGCTGGCGCGTGGACGACGACGCGGGCGAGCCCTATGAAGACGATGAGGCGCCCTTCCTCAACGCCGAGCTGCTTCCCACCGAGGGATTCAACCTTGACGAATCCGAAGAGGTGCTGATCGGCCGCGCCATTCCCGCCGCAGCCGCCTTCATCGGCCTGAGCTTCATGCTGGCCACCCTGGTGGTTACCGGCCTGCCCCCGCTGTCGGGCTTCGTGGGCAAGTTCGCCATGCTGTCTGCCCTGCTCAACCCGCTGGGCCTGGGCAACTCCAGCGGCTTCCAGGCCGGCTGGGCCGGCTGGGTGCTGGTGGCGCTGATGATCATCACCGGGCTGCTGGCCCTGCTGTCGCTGGTGCGCGCCGGCATTCGCCACTTCTGGGCGACCGAGGAGCAGAACTCCCCCTCGCTGCGCGTGGTCGAAGGCCTGCCCATCGCCTTGCTGCTGGCCTGCTGCGTGGCACTGACGATGCGCGGCGGCGAGCTGATGGGCTACACACAGCGCGCAGCCGATGCGCTGCTGGCGCCCGATGTCTATGTGCGCTCCGTCATGGGCACGCAGCCCGAGCCCAGCCCGGCAGAAAAGAAGGCCCGCCTGGAAGCCGGCCCCGAAGGCGCGGCACGCGCTGCGGCCCAGGCCAGTGGCGCCCCCATACCCGCAGGCATAGGCGATGCAGGCACGACGGCGGGCAAGGAGGATTCCCGATGATGAAAACCCTGCTGCCCGCACCGCTGCTATCGGTGGCGCTGTTCCTGCTGTGGCTGCTGCTCAACCGTTCGTTCAGCAGTGGACAGATCCTGCTGGGCGCCTTGCTGGGCCTGCTGCTGCCGCTGCTGCTGCGCGGCCTGCGCCCCTTGCCCGTGCGGGTGCGCCATCCGCTGACCATCCTGCGCCTGGCGCTGCGCGTGGTCTGGGACACCTCGGTGTCCAACTTCAACGTCGTGCGGTTCATGCTGTTTCCGGGCATGCGCAAGCACCCGGCCAACTTCGTGCGCATCCCGCTGGAACTGCGCGACCCCAACGGCCTGGCCGTGCTCGCCATGATCGTGTGCATCACGCCCGGCACGGCCTGGGCCGAGATCTCGCGCGACCGCTCGCAGCTCATGCTGCATGTGCTGGAGGTCGATGATCCCGAGGAGATCGTCCAGCACGTCAAGCGTTGCTACGAGCGCCCCCTGATGGAGATTTTCGAATGATGCCCTGGTTCCACTGGACTTTGATGTTCGCGCTGGGCCTGCTGGTCGCGGCCATGGGCTGCGCCGTGCTGCGCCTGCTCAAGGGCCCGCACGCCCAGGACCGCGTGCTGGCGCTGGACTGCATGTACCTCAACGGCATGCTGGCCATGCTGCTCATGGGCATCATCTACGACAGCACAAGCTACTTCGAGGCGGCCTTGCTGGTCGCTCTGTTCGGCTGCGTGGGCTCCACCGCCATGGCCAAGTTCCTGCTGCGCGGCGAGGTGATCGAATGACGCCGGAGACCACACTGCCGCTGTGGTGCCAGATCCTGGTTGCCGCGCTGGCGCTGGGCGGCGCCATCATCGCCTTCCTGGGCTCCATGGGACTGTGGCGGCTGGGCAGCTATTTCGAGCGCGTGCATGCGCCCTCCATCATCGCCACCATGGGCTGCTGGCTGATCATGCATGCCACCTGGATCTACTTTTCCGTCAGTGGCCAGAGCCTGGCCGTGCATGCGCTGCTGATTGCGGTCTTCATTTCCGTGACCGTGCCCATCACCACCATCTTCCTGATGCGCGCAGCCCTGTTCCGCGCGCGCCGTGCGGGCCAGGACGTGCCGCCGCCGCTGAGCACCGTCGTGCGCAACGAACCGGCCGAGCACCCGGACGTCTGAAATCGCTTGCGGCGCATGAAAATGCCCGCCCATTGCCGGTGGCGGGCCCCAGGCCAAGGCCCTGCCCAACTGCTCAGCATATGAATCTGCCACCGGCCCCGTCAATGCGCAAAGCAACGGATACGCGAGCCCCGCGGCTATGAGTTTGTGAGCGTATAGTGCAGTCATCATCTACGCTGGCAACGCATTTGATGGAACGGCCACAGGCGTGGCCGCCCTGGGTTTTTCTGTGTACGAGGGTTCATGCAAATCTCTTCCCCCCTGACCGATACCGATCTGGCCAACGGCTGGTCGGCCCTTCACAACCAGGCGCACAACGGCATGGCATTGCAGCAGAATTCCAATCGCCTGGCCTTCGCGGACCCGGAATTCATGTTCCGCCGCGAGACCCGCGGCATCCGCATGCAGCTGGAGCTGCTCAAGCCCGACCTGGCGCAGATCGAACGCGGCATAGAGCACACCGTCGTGGTCTATGGCAGCGCGCGCTTCGTGGACCTGGAGCAGGCCGAGCAGCAACTGGCCGACGCGCAGGCCAGCGGCGATGCACAGCGCATTGCAGTGGCCGAGCGCGCCGTGCGCAACGCCCACCGCTACGAGCAGGCCCGCGCCTTCACGCGCATCGTGGCCGCCGACAGCCTGAACCAGCCGCCCGAGGAGCGCCTCTATATCTGCACCGGCGGCGGCCCCGGCATCATGGAGGCGGCCAACCGTGGCGCCCATGATGTGGGCGCACCCAGCATCGGCCTGAACATCGAGCTGCCGCACGAGCAAAACGGCAACCGCTTCATCTCGCCGGACCTGAGCTTCAAGTTCCACTACTTCGCCTTGCGCAAGATGCATTTCATGATGCGCGCCAAGGCCCTGGTGGCCTTCCCCGGCGGCTTCGGCACGCTGGACGAGCTGTTCGAGGTGCTGACCCTGATGCAGACCGGCAAGACGCATTCCGTGCCCGTGATCCTGTTCGGCACCGAGTTCTGGAAGCGGCTGCTCAACATCGACCTGATGATCGAGGAAGGCACGATCTCGCCCAAGGACCTGCAGCTGTTCCGCTATACCGATGATCCGGTGGAGGCCTGGGCGCTGATCAAGCAGTTCCACGCTGGCGGCTGGTAAGCCGCCGCCGCTTCGCAAGGCGATCTGCGCACCAAGGCGCAGGTCGCCTTTTTCATTCCGGCTTGCGCGGCGGCAGCCCCATGAACCAGGCCGTGCGGATGCCCGAGGCCACGGCCGCGCCCACCACCCAGAACAGCGCAGACACGCCGATCAGCGCCCCCGCCGAGCCGAACAGCACGGGCATGGCCACGCTGGAGGCATTGATGGCCATGAGCCGCAGGCCCAGCGCCTCGCCATGGCGGTGCTCGGGCGTGATCTGGTGCAGCATGCTCATGACCATGGGCTGCACCGAGCCCAGCGAAAAGCCCAGCAGCACCGAGCACACGCCCATGGTCAGCGCCGAGTCCATGAAGGGGTACAGCGCAAAGACGAAGGCGGTGATGGCCATGGCGCCGGAGATCACGGCGCCTTCGCGCAGGCGCTCGGCCACCAGCGGCATGGCCAGGCGGATGGCGGCGGCCGCCACGGCAAAAATGCCCAGCAGCGTGCCGATGACCGAGGCGCTCAACCCCTTCTCATGGCCCAGCAGCGGCAGCACGAAGGTGTGCACATCCCAGCACGCCGACTGCAGCCAGTTGACCAGCAGCAGGTTGCGGAAGTTGCGGTCGCGCAGCAGGTCCCAGGCATGCTGCTTGGGGCCGCCGATGGGCGCGCGCACGGGCGGCAGCTCCTGCGTGTGGCGCACCCAGCTCCAGGCCAGCACGGGCACCAGGGCCAGCAGGCCGAAGGCGACGCGGTAGCCCATGGTGCTGCCCTCGCCGCCAAAATTCGCGTGATCGATCAGCAGCCCGGTGCTGAAAGGCCCGATGAAGTTGGAGATGGCCGGACCTATGGCCAGCCAGCTGAACACCTTCTTGAGCGCCACGGCGTCGTGCGTGACCCGGCCCGCATGGCGCTGCACGGCAATCACCACCGCGCCGCTGGCACCGCCCGTCAGCAGCGCCACCAGGCACAGCACGGGATAGACCGGAAACGCCAGCGCCAGCGCGCAGCCGCCGCTGGCCGCCAGCATGGACAGGAAAAACGGCTTGCGAAAACCATGCTTGTCCGCAAAGCGCCCGGCCGGCAGCGCCAGGAACACCTGGGTCAGCGCAAACAGCGCCAGCAAGATCCCCACGGCCGCCGCGCTGTAGCCCTGCTGCAGCGCCAGCAAAGGCGCGGCCAGCCGCATGCCGGCCATGGTGGCGTGCACGCTGACCTGGGCCATGATGACTTTGAACAGCGCCAGATTCATCTCAGTCCTGCTCCGACCCTGGCTCCATGCCTGCCGCCGTGTCCTTGTCGTCCGGCAGACCGGGCAGCCCTGCGCTCGAGGCCGGCGCGGGCAACTCCTGCACATCGCGCAATTGCCGCTGGATGGCGCGCGTGCGCACGCCCACCTGCTCGAAGCGCTTGGCGGCGGCATCGATGGATTTGCGCGTGGCATCCACCACTTCGCCGAACTTGGCGAACTCGGTCTTGACCTGGCCCAGCACGGCCCAGACCTCGGACGATCGCTTTTCGATGGCCAGCGTCTTGAAGCCCATCTGCAGGCTGCTGAGCATGGCCGCCAGGTTGGCCGGGCCGGTGACCATCACGCGGCAGCCGTTTTGCACGGCCTCGACCAGGCCGGGGCGGCGCATGACCTCGGCAAACAGGCCTTCCGTGGGCAGGTAGAGCACGGCAAAGTCCGTGGTGTGGGGCGGGCTCACATACTTGCCATGGATCTTGCGGGCCTCGAACTTGATCGATGCCTCGAAGGCATTGCCGGCCGAGGCAATTGCGGCCTTGTCCGCCGCATCCTGGGCATCCAGCAGGCGCTGGTACTGCTCGACCGGGTACTTGGCATCGATGGGCAGCCAGACCGGCGTCTCGTCGCTGCGCCCGGGCAGGCGGATGGCGAACTCCACCATGTCGTCGCTGCCGGGCACGGTCTTGACGTTGCGCGCGTACTGCTCGGGCGTGAGCACGTTCTCGATGATGGCGCCCAGCTGCAGCTCGCCCCAGGTGCCGCGCGTCTTCACATTGGTCATCACGCGCTTGAGGTCGCCCACGCTGCCGGCCAGTGTCTGCATCTCCCCCAGGCCCTTGTGCACCTGCTCCAGCCGGTCGCTGACCAGCTTGAACGATTCGCCCAGGCGCTGCTCCAGCGTGGCATGCAGCTTCTCGTCCACCGTGCGCCGCATCTCCTCCAGCCGCGCCGCGTTGTCCGACTGGATGGTGGCCAGGCGCTCGTTGAGCGTGCCGCGCAGCTGTTCGGCATGGACCTGGCTGGATTGCGCCAGCCCGCCCAGCTGCTGCTGGATGTCGTTCTTGAGGGAGTCCAGCGTGCTGCGCGTGGTCTGCGCCAGCGCCTCGAAGCGCTCCTGCACATGGGCGTTGAAGCGCTGCGTGCTTTCGCCCTGGGCCTCGCGGGCCTGGGCGCTGTCGGCGGCCAGGCGCACCGTGAGCCGGCCCAGTTCCATGCGAAAGGCCGCCAGCGCCTCGCCCTGCTCGCGCCGCGCCGCCTGGGCATCGAGCTGGGCCTGGGCCAGATGGGCCTGCAGTTGCTGCGACACGCGGTCCAGCCCGCCGTCGCTCTTGGCCACGGCCATCTGCGTGGCCTGGGCGCCGCGCTCGAGCTGCTGCAGCCGCACATCCAGCATCTGCAGCGCCTGCAGCAACTGCTGCGGCGCCACCCCGTCATCGCGCTGCGCCGAGCGCCTGCACAGCAGCCAGATCACGGCTGCCTGCCCCAACAGCAGCACGGCCCATGCCGCCCACCACACTCCGGATATCTGGGTCAAGATCTTGCTTCAGCTCCATGCAGCGGGAAGCGGCCAGGGCCTGCCTTCCCGCGATTGTCGGGATACGGCACTCAGGCCTTGGCGCGCGCGCCTGCAGCCGCCGCCTCGGGCTGGTTGACGGGCGTGCGCGGGCCCTTGCCACTCAGAAAGTCGATCAGGTTGTCGGCTGCCAGCTCGGCCATGGCGCTGCGCGTGCCCATGGTGGCGCTGGCGATGTGCGGGGTCAGCACGACATTGGGCACGGTCAGCAGGTCGGGATGGACCGAGGGCTCGCCCTCGAACACGTCCAGGCCGGCGGCGGCAATGGTCCTGTCGCGCAGCGCCCTGGCCAGCGCCGCGTCATCGACGATGCCGCCGCGCGCGATGTTGATCAGCGTGGCAGTGGGCTTCATCCTGGCGATCTCGGCCGCGCCTATGGTGTGGTGGTTTTCCTTGGTGTAGGGCAGCACCAGCACCACATGGTCGGCCATGGCCAGCAGTTCGTCCTTGCCCACGTAGCCGGCCTTGCATTCGGCTTCCAGCTCGGGCGACAGTCGCGAGCGGTTGTGATAGACCACCTTCATGCCGAAGCCATGCGCCCCGCGCTTGGCAATGCCCTGGCCGATGCGGCCCATGCCGATGATGCCCAGCGTGCTGCCGTGCACTTCCGAGCCGGCGAACAGGTCGTAGCGCCAGGAGTTCCACTTTCCTGCGCGCAGGTAGTGCTCGCTCTCGGTCACGCGGCGGGCCGTGGCCATGAGCAGGGCGAAGCCGAAGTCGGCCGTGGTCTCGGTCAGCACGTCGGGCGCGTTCGTGCCCTGCACGCCTGCAGCCGTCATCGCAGGCACGTCGAAGTTGTTGTAGCCCACGGCCATGTTGGCCACGACCTTCAGCCGCGGGCAGGCCGCCAGCAGTGCCGCATCGATGGTCTGCGAGCCTGTGGTCAGCACGCCGTCCTTGTCCTGCAGATGCGCGGCCAGCTCCTGCGGACTCCAGACCACGTCGTCCTGGTTGGACTCGACCTCGAAGTGCTGCTCCAGCTTGCGCACCACCTCGGGCGGGATGGCGCGGGCGATCAGGATGCGGGGTTTGCTTGCCATGTCTGTCTCTTTCCTTGTCTTGGCGGGAGGCGGTTCTTCAGCGGAACCAGATGAAGCTCATCAATACGAACAGCGGCACCAGAATGCCCAGCGACCAGGCCATGTAGCCGAAGAAGCTGGGCATCTTCACGCCGCGCTCCTCGGCAATGGCCTTGACCATCAGATTGGGCGCGTTGCCGATATAGGTGTTGGCACCCATGAACACCGCGCCCGCGGAGATGGCCGCCAGCGTGGAGGCCATCGTGGTCATCAGCTGCGCGGCGTCGCCCCCTGCGGTGTTGAAGAACACCAGGTAGGTCGGCGCGTTGTCGAGGAAGGAGGACAGCAGGCCGGTGGCCCAGAAGTACATCAGCGGATCGGGCGTGCCGTCGGCGCGCGTGACGGCGCCCACGATGGCGCCGAACGGCCCGCCCGTGCCCGCCTTGAGCATGGCGATCACGGGGATGATGGTCAGGAAGATGCCCGCGAACAGCTTGGCCACTTCCTGCATGGGCCCCCAGCCGAATTCGTTGGCCTGGTGCACGCTGCGCGGCGTGAGCCGCAGGGACAGCAGCGCCACCACGATCAGGCCCGCATCGCGCACCAGCCCCGGCAGGCCCACATGCGTGCCGGCCAGCACCAGCCCTGCATCGGTGCGCCACAGGCCGCTCATCAGCACCAGGGCCACCACGGCCAGCAGCAGCGCGAAGTTCACGCTGCCATCGAAGCCCAGGCGGCTGGCGCGGCCCGAGGCGTCGATGCTGGGCGTGGGATCGGGCAGGTCCGCCTCGCCGGCCTTGCGCAGCAGCCAGGTGTCGATCGCGTAGAACAGCGCCAGCAGCACGCCGACCAGGAACAGGGTCTCGGTGAAGATGTGGCGCACCGTCCAGAAGAAGTCCACGCCCTTGAGAAAGCCCAGGAACAGCGGCGGGTCGCCCAGCGGCGTCAGCGAGCCCCCGGCATTGGAGACGATGAAGATGAAGAACACCACCACATGCACCTGGTGCCTGCGGTTGTCGTTGGCGCGCAGCAGCGGCCGGATCAGCAGCATCGATGCGCCCGTGGTTCCCATGAAGCTGGCCAGCACGGCGCCGATGGCCAGGATGGCCGTGTTCAGCCCCGGCGAGCCCTTGAGATTGCCGCGCACATAGATGCCGCCCGACACCGTGTACAGCGCCGTCAGCAGGATCACGAAGGGCAGGTACTCGGCCAGCAGCGCATGCACCAGGTTGACCAGGGCCGCACCCGCACCGAACACCGCTGCAAAGGGCAGCAGGAAGGCCAGCGCCCAGGCCGCCGTCAACTTTCCGAAATGCCGGTGCCAGAAATGGGGCGCCACCAGCGGCACCAGGGCAATCGACAGCAGCATGCCCGCAAAGGGCACGCCCCAGAGCACCGACAGCTGGCCGCCATCGATCTCGGCCGCCAGGGCCCAGGAGGGCACGCAGGCGACAAGCAGCACCAACAATCCACGCAAGGCCTTCATGGTCCCGTCTCCTCTTTGTTCTGTATTCACTGTCCCCTCCTGGCAGCGGGCCGCGCAGCGATCAAGTCTGTGCCGCGGGCGCCGCGATCTCGAACACCTGGCGCAGATAGGCCAGGTATTTCTCGTCGTCGCACATGCTCTTGCCCGGCGTGTCCGAGAGCTTGGCCACGGGCTGGCCGTTGCAGCGCGTCATCTTGATGACGATCTGCAGCGGCACATGGTCGGGCGCGTCGCCCAGGTCATTGGTCAGGTTGGTGCCGATGCCAAAGGCCAGCTGGCAGCGCCCGTGGAAGCGCTGGAACAGCTCGATGGTGCGCGGCACCGTCAGGCCGTCGCTGAAGATCAGCGTCTTGGTCAGCGGGTCGATGCGGTTGGCGCGGTAGTGGGCCAGCAGCCGCTCGCCCCACTCGAACGGGTCCCCGCTGTCATGGCGCGCGCCATCGAAGAGCTTGCAGAAGTACAGGTCGAAATCGCGCAGGAAGGCCGACATGCCGTAGACGTCCGACAGCGCAATGCCCAGGTCGCCCCGGTACTCGCGCGCCCAGGACTCGAAGCCGAAGATCTGGCTGTCGCGCAGGCGCGGGCCCAGCGACTGGCAGGCCTGCAGGTATTCATGGGCCAGCGTGCCCAGGGGCCGCACGCCCAGCTTCATGGCATACAGCACGTTGCTGGTGCCCGCGAACTGCCCCTCGGACTCCGCGGATGCGCCGGGCCGGCCCAGGCGTGCGCACAGCACGCGCAGCACCTCTTCATGCCAGGCCCGCGAAAAGCGGCGGCGCGTGCCGTAGTCGGCAATCTTGAGCTGCTCCAGGCCCGGCTGCTGCAGCAGCGCGATCTTGGCATCCAGCCGGCGCCGGCCCTCGGGAAAATCGGGCACCGGCTGGGTGTTGCGGAAGTACACCTCGTTGACGATGGCCAGCACGGGAATCTCGAACAAGATGGTGTGCAGCCAGGGCCCGCGGATGGTGATGTCGATCTCGCCATTGGGCAGCGCCTGCACCGTGACGCACTTCTCGTTGAGGTGGAACAGGCTCAGGAAATCGACGAAATCGCTCTTGATGAAGCGCAGCGAGCTCAGGTAGGCCAGCTCCGCATCCTGGAACCGCAGGCTGCACAGCGAGCGGATCTCGGCCCGGATCTCGTTCACATAGGGCGCAAGCTGCACGCCGGGATTGCGGCACTTGAAACGGTACTCGACCTGTGCCCCGGGAAACTGATGCAGCACCACCTGCATCATCGTGAATTTGTACAGGTCGGTATCGAGCAGGCTGGTGATGATCATGGACAGAGCCGGGCGGTAAGCGCCCAAGCGGTCAGATGGCAGACAGCTTTCGAGTGTAGGCCATCCACACGCCGCCGCGCTGCGAGCGGGCGCCTTGCATGCGCCCCCAACGCCATCAACCGCGCAGCAGCGGCTCCAGCACCCGGCGCAGCGCCTGCGGAATCTGGGCAGGCCGGCGCGTCTGCCGGTCCACGTAGACATGGACGAAATGCCCGGCTGCGGCCGACAGCGGCTCACCCTGCGCAAACAGCCCCACCTCGTAGCGCACGCTGGAGCCGCCGATGCGGGCCACGCGGATGCCGGCATCCACCTCCTGCGGAAAGGCCAGCGGGGCGAAGTAATTGCATTGGGTCTCTATGACCAGTCCTATCGTCTCGCCCGCATGAATGTCCAGCGCGCCCTGCTCTATCAGATGGGCATTCACCGCCGTATCGAACCAGCTGTAATAGACGACGTTGTTGACGTGCCCGTAGACATCGTTGTCCGACCAGCGCGTGCTGATGCGTCGGAATGCCGCATAGGCCGAACGGGGCTGCGGCGCGGGGCGGCTCGGGGGCGATTCATTCATGGCGGCCATTGTGCCGCCGGCCGAATGCGCCCTGTCCCCGGACACTGTCGCCATCACGACGCGCACTGCTGCCGATCACTCGCCAATCGAGTAAGCATGCAAACCGAAAAATGTCGTCAAACCGACATAAAACCAATTCAAAATCAAAGACTTACAAAAAACCCACAGCTTTCCGGATTTTTTTGCTGCACCGCAGCATCAGGTACTTGATTCCTTTTTTGCAATCCCTACAATAAGACCCATGCTGCACTGCAACATGACACTCAGTCAGGTCAGCGCAGGCAATTCCCCGTAACCCGAGACCCCCTGTGGTCCGTTTTTCTGGAGACTGACATGAGCTTGACCCCTGACCAAATCCTGAGCGCACAAAAGGCCAACCTGGAAACCCTGTTCGGCCTGACGAGCAAGGCCTTCGAAGGCGTTGAAAAGCTGGTGGAACTGAATGTGACCGCCTCGCGCGCCGCACTGACCGAAGCTGCCCAGCACACCCAGGCTGTCCTGAGCGTCAAGGACGCACAGGAACTCCTGTCGCTGCAGGCCAACCTGTTCCAGCCCCTGGCTGAAAAGACCGCTGCCTACAGCCGTCACCTGTACGACATCGCCAGCGGCACCGGCGCCGAACTGGCCAAGACCTTCGAAAGCCAGGCATCCGACCTGCAAAAGAACTTCAGCGCCCTGGTGGACACCACGGCCAAGAACGCACCCGCCGGTTCCGAAACCGCCGTTGCCGTGATGAAGAGCGCCGTGTCGGCTGCCAACAATGCCTTCGAGTCGGTGCAAAAGGCCGTCAAGCAGGCTTCGGACCTGGCGGAAGCCAACTTCACGGCCGTGACCAACACCGCCAGCGAAGCCGTCCAGTCGGCCCAGACCCGCAAGCGTTGATCACGCTGTCTTACAACAGGGCTGTGTGCAAGAATCAGTGATTACCCGCATAATTGCACGCATCCCGGGTCGAAAGACCTGACCAGTTGTCTCCTTGGATCCTCTTGAAACCCCCGTTTCTGGATCCTTTCAAACCCAGTCTTTGGACTGGGTTTTTTTTCGTGCGCTTTTTCGCGCGCCAGGGCTCACGGCCCACCAGGGACCACCGCGCACAAGCCCTTAGACGGGCCCCACCCTTTATTAAGAACAATTCGCGTTTGACCTATCATCGCGCTTTGCCAACAAAGAGAGGCCTGTCTTCATGTCGAAATCCCTGAAAGCCCTGTTTGCCGCTTGCGCCCTGGTGGCTGCCGGCACAGCCATTGCCGACTCCCAGGTCGTCAACCTCTACTCCGCGCGCCACTACTCCACGGACGAGGAGCTGTACAACGGCTTCACCAAGGCCACCGGCATCAAGATCAACCGCGTGGACGGCGACGACGCCGGCATCATTGCGCGCCTGAAGGCCGAGGGCCAGGCCTCGCCGGCCGACGTGATCCTGCTGGTCGATGCCGCACGCCTGTACCGCGGCGAGGTCGATGGCCTGTTCCAGCCCATCCACTCCAAGCTGCTGGAAGACGCCATCCCCTCCAACCTGCGCGCCCAGCCCACGGCCGATGGCATCAGCTGGTTCGGCCTGTCCACACGCGCCCGCGTCATCGTCTACAACAAGGCCAAGGTCCAGCCTGCCGACGTGCAGAACTACGAATCGCTGGCCGACCCCAAGTTCAAGGGCCAGCTGTGCATCCGCTCGGGCTCGCATCCCTACAACCTGAGCCTGTTCGGCACCGTGGTCGAGCACATGGGCGACCAGAAGGCCGAAGGCTGGATCCAGGGCATGAAGGCCAACCTGGCCCGCCCGCCCAAGGGTGGCGACACCGACCAGATCAAGGCCGTGGCCTCGGGCGAATGCACCATCGGCGTGACCAACAGCTACTACCTGGCGCGCATGATGCGCTCGGGCAAGCCTGAGGACCAGGCCGTGGTCGGCAAGATCGGCGTGGTCTTCCCCAACCAGTCCAGCTGGGGCACGCACCTGAACATCGCAGGCGGCGCCGTGGCACGCCACGCCAAGAACAAGGACAACGCCGTCAAGTTCCTGGAGTACCTGGCCAGCCCCGCAGCCCAGAACTACTTTGCCAACGGCAACAACGAGTGGCCCGCAGCCAAGGGCGTGGAACTGGACAACCCCGCACTCAAGGAAATGACCGGCGGCAAGCCCTTCAAGAGCGAGACCATCCCGATCACGGCCGTGGGCAAGAACATGACCAAGGTCCAGCAAATGCTGGACCGTGCCGGGTTCCAGTAACCCCCATCGCGCCCATCACCAGCCCGGCACTGCCGGGCTTTTTCTTGGGCGCGGCATGGCTGCGGCCGGGGCTGCATGCATAATTTGAGAGTTACGTTTACGTCAACGTCAGATAACCAAGGAGACATTCCATGCAGATCAAGGACCGGGTATTCATCGTCACGGGCGGCGCCTCCGGGCTGGGCGAAGGCACGGCGCGCATGCTGGCTGCCGAGGGCGGCAAGGTGGTGATTGCCGACATGCAGGCGGACAAGGGCGAGGCGGTGGCGCGCGAGATCGGTGGCGTCTTCGTCAAATGTGACGTGAGCCAGGAAGCCGATGGCCAGGCCGTGGTGGACAAGGCCGTGAGCCTGGGCAAGCTGGCAGGCCTGGTCAACTGCGCAGGCATTGCGCCCGCCGAGAAGACCGTGGGCAAGAACGGCGCGCACAACCTGGGTCTGTTCTCCAAGACCATCACCGTCAACCTGATCGGCAGCTTCAACATGATCCGCCTGGCCGCCACCGCCATGTCGGCCAACGAGCCCGAGAGCACGGGCGAGCGCGGCGTGCTGATCTCCACGGCCAGCGTGGCGGCCTACGACGGCCAGATCGGCCAGGCGGCCTATGCGGCGTCCAAGGGCGGCGTGGTCGGCATGACGCTGCCCATTGCGCGGGATCTGGCGCGCAACGGCATCCGCAACATGACGATTGCTCCCGGCATCTTCGGCACGCCCATGCTGTTCGGCATGCCGCAGGAAGTGCAGGACGCGCTGGCCGCCGGCGTGCCCTTCCCCAGCCGCCTGGGCACGCCCCAGGACTATGCCAAGCTGGTGCGCCACATCCTGGACAACGACATGCTCAATGGCGAGGTGATCCGGCTGGATGGGGCCATTCGTCTGGCGCCGAAGTAAGCACCCCCTGAGCGGCTGCGCCGCTTCCCCCTCTCTTTCTCGCTTCGCGAGGGAGGGGGACGACACCCTAGCGGCGGGGCGGCGCGGCCGGCATAGGCCCTTGCTCGGTGTCCCTCGCTTTGGGCCGTGCCGGTTTTTGAGATACGCGCGTTGTCACACCGTGGTGTCTGCAGGCGTGTCTGCAGGCGCTCTGGCCATCATCTCCAGCCCCTTGCGCAATGCAGGGAACAGGCTGTGCTGGAAGTTGTTCCAGCGCAGCTCAAGAATCGTGTCTTGGGGATCGATATCGGTGCCCAGCACGTCGGCGATGACTTCGCCGGAGTCGATGCCGTTGTCCACGTAGTGAAAGGATGCGCCGGTCTTGAACAGGGGCGGGACCGGGCGCTGTTCCATGGTCTTCCAGTCCACGATCTTGTAGCCCTGCGCGCCATGCAGCGCGTCCAGCGTGGCGCAGGCGCCCCGGCGTTCATAGGGTGACTCCAGCCGCGTGATGCCGGGGTGGATGTTGGCGATCCTGCGGTGGAACAGGGCCCCGGGCCGCACGAGCCGGTCCAGTATGACGAGCAGGCCGTCCAGCACCACCCGCTCGGCACCCAGCTGCACCAGCCTGTCCTGCAGTTGCGCCTCGAACATCTGTTTGCCCGCGGCGCGCTGCGGATCGTTCAGCGGCAGGCGCCGGTAGGAGGATGGCACGGCCATGAGCAGGTCATTGACGCTGCGCCCCTGGATGCGCAGGTCCGGCGGATAGAACCAGCGCCCACCCGGCTGGTAGCTGAAGCCGTAGTCGCCGATCTTTTCCCGGTCGCGCGGCGAGGCCTCGTCGTCGTCGTGGATCACAGCCTCCAGGCTGTAGATATCGCCCAGCGGGCTGGTGTCCAGCAACTCGCCCAGGTATTCGAGCGGCGACTTCATGTAGCGCGTTGCGCCCTTGTAGGCGATGTGCTGGCCGGCCTGGTCGGCAGCGGCGTTTCTCAGGGACCAGATGTAGACGAGTTTTGTCTTTGCCATGTTCGTGGATTCAGCAGGAATTCAGATGTCGGCCAGCGCGCCTTGACTGGCGGGACTGGCCGATGCAGCCACCACCGGCTGCGCCCCGTCTTGCGGCAGGACCATGCGGCCGGCCTCCATGCGCACGATGCGGTCGGCCAGGTGGAAGTAGCGATCGTCATGGGAGATGACCACCAGCAGGTGGCCCCTGGCGCGCAGTTCGGGCAGCAGCTCGGTGTAGAACAGGTGGCGGAAGCTCGGATCCTGGTCGGCCGCCCATTCGTCGAAGACCAGCACGGGCCGGCCCTCCAGATAGGCGTGGACCAGGGCCAGGCGCTTGCGCTGGCCGGTGGACAGGTCGATGGTGCTGAAGCTGCCGTTGCGCACGCTGACCTTGTGGGCGATCTCCAGCCGCTGCAGGTAGGGCAGCGCGGCCTCGGGCAGCGCGGCGGCCTGGCCCTCTTCGCCGCCGGCCACCAGGTCCTCGAACAGGTAGAAGTCCGAGAACACCGTGGTGAACAGCTGGCGGTAGTCGTCGCGCGCCAGGGCCGTGACCGGCTGGCCGTCGTGCAGGATCTCGCCCTGCTGGGGCGCATACAGGCCCAGCAGCAGCTTGATCAGCGTGGTCTTGCCCGAGCCGTTGTCGCCCACCACAAAGACCAGTTCGCCCTTGCCCAGCTTCAGGTCGATGGGGCCGATCTCGAAGGCCTTGCCGCCTTCGGGCGCATCGAAGGCATAGCGCACGCCCCGCAGCTCCAGGCCGTGGTCCAGGCGGACCTCGCCGGGTGGACTGTCCAGGTGCAGGTGCGGCTCGGGGCTGGCAAAGCGCGCCGACAGGTCGGCAATGCGCTGCAGCGCCACCTTGGCACGGCCCAGATTGGGCAGCGCGCCCGCGATCTGGTCCATGGGGCCCTTGAGGAACAGCAGCACCAGCACGAAGCCGCTGAGCACCACGGGCTCGGTGGTGCGCAGCGCGGCCCAGCCCAGGATGAGGGCAATCAACAGAAAGAACAGCGCCGAACCGAAGGCCGTGGCCAGCACATAGGTGTTGATGGCGCGGCTGTTGATGCTGCGGATGGCATCCACGGTGGAGCCAATCTGCCCGTCGAAGATGCGGCCCCGGCGCGCGCGGTGCATGCGCAGCTCCTTGGCGCCTTCGCTGATGGCGCGGTAGGCCTTGTGCAGCACTTCCTCGTGATCGCGCGCCTTCCAGAACCCCGCCACGCCGCGTGACTGCGCCAGCGCCTGCAGGCTCACGCCCAGCACCAGCGCCACCACCAGCATGGCAAACAGCGGCGGCGACAGCAGGGCCAGATAGGCCAGGCAGCCCAGCGCAATGGCCAGGGCGATCACGTTGGAGGCCAGCACGAAGGCCACGTCGCTGATCATGTCCACGTCCTGCGTGAGCACGGGCATGAGGCGGTGCGTGCGGTAGCGCTCCAGCGCATCGATGGGCGCGGCCAGGATCTTGCCGGCCAGTTCCTTGCGCAGCTGCGCCACCAGGCGCTGCCCCACGAAATTGCCCGACATGTCGGACGTGGCCCGGCACACCAGCACGGTGGCACACAGGGCGATGAAGGTCAGCAGCAGCCCGCCCGCCAGCCCACCGGGACGGTTGAGCACCTGGTTGATGGTCGCCAGCAGCGCCACCGTGGCCCCACCCGCGCAAATGCCCGTGACCACGGACAGCGCCATCCACGGCAGGAAGGGCTTGAGCAGGCGCAGTACCTCGGAGGGCGGTCGGCTGGCGTTTTCCATAAGGGATTCCTCTGGCGCCCGTGGGCGCATGACCTTGCAATGCCGGCGCGGCCCGGCGTTTCCTGGAGCGCGACGCACGGCGAGCGCTCCCTACTCCCTGCAAGACGTGCGTGCGCCAAAAATGTTCACCGCCCAGGCGATGAACAAATTCCGCCGCCCTGCGTCATCACGAAGAAGGGGCAGCGCGGGCGCCATGCCCTGCACCGGCCCGCTTTGCCTTGTCTGCCGCACACCTGAAGGACGCCATGGCTCTCCACCCCGACCTGCAAGCATTTCTTGAACTCGCCAACGCCCAGGCATCCAGCCGCCCGCGCATGAGCCAGATGACGGCAGCGCAGGCGCGCGCCGCCTACGACAACGCCACGCTGGCGCTGGACCTGCCGGGCGACGATCTGCCCACCGAGGACCTGGATCTGCCCACGCGCGACGGCGCGCGTATCCGCGCCCGGCTCTACCGCGCAGCCCCTGGACACACAGCCGCGCCCTGCCTGCTGTTCCTTCACGGCGGCGGCTACGTGCTGGGCGGGCTCGAATCGCATGACAGCCTGTGCCGCAGCCTGGCGCTGGGCACGCCCTGCAATGTGCTGGCCATCGACTACCGGCTGGCGCCAGAGCACCGCTTTCCCACCGCCTTCCTCGACGCACAGGACGCCCTGGCCTGGCTGCTGGAGCACGGCGGCCGCCATGGCCTGGACGCGCAGCGCCTGGCCATTGGCGGCGATAGCGTCGGGGGCACGCTGGCCACGGCCCTGTGCATCGCCGCGCGCGACGCGGGCATGCCCCAGCCCTTGCTGCAGTTGCTGCTCTACCCCTGCACGGCAGCGCAGCAGGACAGCGACTCGCATGCGCGCCTGGCCACCGGCCATCTGCTGGAAGGTGACACCCTGGCCTGGATGTTCGGCCAATACCTGCGCAGCGATGCGGACCGGCAGGACTGGCGCTTTGCCCCCCTGCAGGCATCCGACCTGGGCCGGCTGGCACCCACGCTGATGGTGCTGGCCGAGTACGACCCGCTGATCGACGAAGGAAAGCGCTATGCCGAGCGGCTGCAGGCCGCCGGCGTGGCCGTGGACCTGCAGATCTACGCCGGCATGGTCCATGACTTTGCGCGGCTGGGCGCCCTCACCGAAGAGACCGAGGTGCTGCGCGGCCGGCTCTGCAAGGCACTGGCCCATGCCTTCCAGGCGGCCCGCAGCCCGGCCCTGGCATGAACGGCCCTGGCATGAACATTTGCCGCGCCTGCGCGTCATCCCGGTCATGAGGCTGCCTTGTGTCCCTTGTGTCCCTTGTGCCCCTTGTGCCCTTGCCCGAGCCCCCACCCGTGTCCCGCACGCGGGGCACTCCATCTGAAAGAGTCCACGTGCGTCCAGTCGAAGCCACCGCTACACCGTCACCAGACGCCTCCGGCGCCAGCTACCTTGCCCATGCAGGCGCCGAGACGACCACCGTCTTCGTCGATGGACAGCGGCTGCGCCTGGAACGTTCGGGGTCCGTGGATGCCGGCAGGCCCGGCAAGCACAGTCTCTGGAACCTGTCGCCCACGGCCGCGCCAGGCCTGATGCAGCTGCAATGGCTGGGCCCCTGCTCGGGCATGCCCGAAGCGGATGAACTGCTGGCCGCACTGCAGGCCGGCTTTGGCCTGCATCCCGATGCGCAAGCCATCGAGCTGTCCCTGCCCCGGCTGCCGCCCGGCCTGCGCGACAGCATTGCCACAGTGCAGCCGGGCCAGGCCCCGTGCGTGGCAAGAAGCGTGCTGTGGCAGCAGCCCCTGTGGCTGCCCCGCCCGCGCCCACCCTATGCGCTGCACTACACGATCAGCGAAGGCCGGCGCCACCCCGTGCGCCTGCACAAGCCGCGCGGCGAGGTCTACCGCCGCTTCATCCCCTGGCTGGGCCGCACGCTGAGCTTTCGCACCGTGGAGCCCGAGGCCGACCTGCCCCTCATCCACCGCTGGATGAACGACCCGGTCGTCGCGCATTTCTGGGAGGAAAGCGGCGACCTTGCCCACCACCGCGCCTACCTGCAGCGCATGGCCGGCGACCCGCATGCGCTCGGCCTCATCGGCTGCTTCGACGGCGAGCCCTTCGGCTACTTCGAGGCCTACTGGGCCAAGGAAGACCGCATCGCCCCCTTCTATGACGCGGGCGACCATGACCGGGGCTGGCATGCGCTGGTAGGTGAGGCACGGTTTCGCGGCCAGCCCTACCTGACGGCCTGGCTGCCCTCGCTGTCGCACTACCTCTTTCTGGACGACTGCCGCACGCAGCGCATCGTCGTGGAGCCGCGCGCCGACAACCGCAAGATGCGCAAAAGCCTGCCGCGCTGCGGCTATGCGCTGGTCAAGGAATTCGACTTCCCGCACAAGCGCGCCGTGCTGGGAGTCCTGCTCAGGGAACGCTTTTTCGCAGACGCCTTGTGGATACCGCAGACCGACGCAGCCGCGCCGGACGCACTGGACGCATCGACCCAATGAAAGGACCTTCCATGCAAACCCACCCGCTGATCGGCATCGGCTTCGGCCCCTCCAACATTGCCCTGGCCATCGCCCTCAAGGAGCGCGAAACCGCCGCGCGGGCCATGCACCCCGTCTTCATCGAAAAGCAGCCGCGCTTCGCCTGGCACCGGGACATGCTGCTGGAGCAGGCCCACATGCAGGTGTCCTTCCTCAAGGACCTGGCCACGCTGCGCAACCCCACCAGCCGCTTCACCTTCATCAACTACCTGCACGAGAAGGGCCGGCTGCAGGACTTCATCAACCTCAAGACCTTCTTTCCCAGCCGCCACGAATTCAACGACTACCTGGCCTGGGCCGCCTCCAAGTTCGAGGACCGCTGCGTCTACGGCCAGGAAGTCATCGAGGTGCTGCCTGAAAAACGCGACGGCAAGGTGGAGCTGCTGCGCGTGCGCTCGCGCGATGCGGCCGGCAACGTGCATGAGCGCCTGGGACAGAACCTGGTCATGAGCATCGGCGGCACGCCCAGCATTCCCGAGCAGTTCAAGCCCCTGCGCGGCGACGCGCGCGTCTTCCACTCCAGTGCCTACCTGCGCAGCATTGCCGAGCATGCCCGGCCGCTGCGCATCGCCGTGGTCGGTGCGGGCCAAAGCGCAGCGGAAATCTTCATGGACCTGCACGGCCGCTACGCCGCCGCCGAGATCGACCTGGTCATGCGCGCCCGCTCCATCCGCCCCTCGGACGACAGCCCCTTCGTCAACGAAATCTTCAACGCCGACTTCGTGGACCATGTCTACAGCCGCCCGCACGACGAGCGCGGCGCCCTGCTGCGCGAGTTCTGGCACACCAACTACGCCTGTCCCGACCTGGAGCTGATCGAGAGCATCTTCAAGGTGTTCTATGAACAGAAGGTCGTCGGCGACACGCGCCACCGCTTCCTGCGCCGCCACGAGGTGCAGGACGTGCGCGCCGCCAGCGACGGCATCCACCTGGGGCTGCGCGATCTCAACAGCGGCATCGACCATGCATCGCGCTACGACGTGGTGGTGCTGGCCACCGGCTATGCGCGCGAGCACCACAAGACCCTGCTGGACCCGCTGGCCCCCTACCTGGGCGACTTCTCCGTGAGCCGCGACTACCAGGTGCACACCACGCCGGACTTTCGCCCCGCCATCTTCCTGCAGGGCGCCTGCGAGGGCTCCCACGGCCTCAGCGACACCCTGCTGTCCGTCACTTCGGTGCGCACCGGCGAAATCGGTGAAGCCCTGCTGGCAGCGCAAGCCCAAAGACCCGATGTTGCGCGCACAGAACAGCTGGCGCTGCAGGACTGAAAGATCGCACAGGGCATGATGGCGCAGGGATCTCCCATGCCATAATTTGAATGCAAACCATTTGCATTTGAACTTGAATCACCTGCGCCGCTGAATCCCATACCCGCTGCTGCAACCCCGGCCCTGGCCGGGGTTGCAGCATCCGGTAGGCCCTTCTCTGTACGGACCCAGGGGTTCCAACCCATCGCCCTTGCGGAAAGGCAGGTATCCGGATGCGTGACCTGATCCAGGAACTCGTGGCTCACTATGGCGATCTGCGCCGCCAGCTCACGCGCGATCTCCGAGATCCGCACTATGCGGCCGACATCGCGCAATCGAGCTTCGAGCGGGTCTATGTGCACGCCCTGGGCCTGCGCAGCGGCAAGAAGGCCGAAACCCTGCCCGACGCCGGCATCGAATCCCCGCGCGCCCTGCTGTTTCGCGTGGCACGCAATCTGTGCATCGACGATGCGCGCAAGCGCAAGACCGCCCAGGAATGGACGCGCCAGCAAATGGTGGTGCAGCACAGTGCGCCCTCCAGCGAAACCCTGGCCGCCCAGCGCCAGATCCTGAACCGCGTCGTCCAGGCGCTGGAAGGCCTGCCGCCGCGCCGGCGCGAAGTCTTCATCCTCTTTCGCGCCCATGGCTACACGCGCGCGGAAATCGCCGACCAGCTCAACATCACCGAAATGGCCGTCGCCAAGCACATGGTGCGCGCCACGCTGGACTGCTCGCGCGTGCTGGCCCAGCTGCGCTCCGAACTGATCGAGGACCATGCGCTGGGCAGCGCCATGGATTTCGACAACAGTACACTGACCGACGACGCATCCTGACTCCCCCTTTCCATGGCAAGTGCACCTAGCGAGCGCATGGTCGAGCATGCGCTGACGCTGATCGTTCAAAGCGAAATCGCTCCCGACCCGGTGGCCGACCAGGCCCGCCTGACCCTGGGCGAATGGCGCGGGAAATCAGCCCGGCACGATGCCGCCGCACGCGAGGCGCACCTGCGCTGGAACCTGCTGGGCGGCATGTCCGGCGGCCTGCGCGAGCAGTTCCAGGAAACCGCCCTGCTGGCCGACCGGGCCTCGCGCTCCACCCAGGCCGTCCGGCGCCGCAAGCTGCTGCTGTCCTTCGCCGGGCTGCTGGGCACAGGCGCGCTGGCGGGCCGGGGCGCCTACTGGTACTGGCAGCAGCCCATACACACCTCGGCCTACGCCACGCGCAACTCGCAGATCCTCAAGATCACTCTGGCCGACGGCAAGCTGCCGCTGCAGGCCAGCCTGGTGGAACTGGCGCCCCAAAGCGCCATTGCCGTGACGCTCTACCGCCAGCGCCGCAGCGTGTCCATGGCCCGGGGCGAAGTGCGATTCGACGTGGCCCCCGATCCCGACCGGCCCTTCGAGGTCATCACGCGCGAGGCGCGCATCGAGGTCGTGGGCACGGTCTTCACCGTGCGCGACCGCGGCGGCCCCGTCACCGTGGGCGTGGAGCATGGCCATGTCAGGGTCCGGGTGCTGGGCAGGGATGCGCAGGATGCGACGGGCCCGGCGGCGGCAACGCTGGACCTGCTGCCCGGCCAGATCGTGGACATCCGCAACGGCCAGGCCGAGGCCGTGCGCCAGGCCGATGCCGCCACGCTGTCCGCCTGGCGCGAGGGCTGGCTGGTCTTCGAGAACACCCCGCTGGCCGAGGCCCTGGCCACCGTCAACGCCTACCGCACCCAGCCCATCAAAGCCGCCGATGCGCGCGTGGCCGCGCTGCGCCTGACCGGGCGCTTTCGCGCCAATGACTCGGCCGGCCTGCTGGCCGTGCTGCCGTCCATCCTTCCGCTGAGGGTGCGCCCGCAGGCCGGTGGCGGCGTGCAGCTGCAGGCGCTCTGAACGGCGCCTTCGGTTCCCCGACAAAGAAAAGGCCACGGCCGGATCGCTCCAGCCGTGGCCCATGGACCATGCCCGCTTACCAGCGATAGGTGGCCGTGCCGATCACCTTGCGGGGCTCGCCGTAGAAGCAGCCGTAGGAACAGCTGGCGATATAGGTCTTGTCGGTCAGGTTGGTGAGGTTCAGGGCGAAGCGCCAGGGTCCGGTGGTGTAGCTGACCATGGCATCCACCAGGGTGAACGCCGGCAGCGAGACGGGAACGCCATAGGCCAGGCCGCGTGTCTGGCCCAGGTACCTGGCGCCCATGCCCACCTTGAGGCCGGCAAGCCCGAAGTCTCCAAAGCTGTAGTCGCCCCACAGCGATATCTGGTTGTAGGGCACGCCGATGGAGCGCTTGCCCAGTTCGTCCGGCTGCAGGGGGCTTGCCTGCGTGGTGCGCGCATCCGTGTAGGCATAGGCGGCAATGATGTTCACATTGCGGCCGATGGAGCTTCGTGCCTCCAGTTCGAAGCCGCGGGAACGGACTTCCCCGGCCTGTATGTTGAACGCCCTGCTGGCGTCCTGGGGGTCGGGCACGAGCAGGTTCTGGCGGGTGAGCTGGAAGACCGCCGCCGAAACCATGGCCCGGGAGCCGCTGGGCTGGTAGCGGACACCAGCCTCGTACTGCTGCCCCGTCGTCGGCTTGAACCGTGATCCAAGGCGGTCCTGGCCCTGGGTGGGCTCGAAGGATTCGCTGTAGCTGAAGAAGGGGGCAAGGCCATTGGCGGCGAGATAGACCACGCCCAGCCGGCCCGTGAAGGCCGAGCTTTTCTCATTGGCCGCGCTCACGTCCCCGGTGAAGAAGTTCGTCTCGTTGAAGCGGACCTTGTCATAGCGGCCGCCCAGCAGAACCACCCACTTGTCATCGATCTTGATCTGGTCCTGCGCATAGATGCCGAGGCGCTTGTAGTCGTTCTTCCAGGACGAGCGGTAGTAGGGGGAGACAGGCCCCACCGGCTTGCCGTAGACCGGGTTGAAGACATCGAGGTCGGCGGCCTGCTGTTCATAGCGCTCGGTCTCGTGCTTTGGCAGGGCGTAGTCGAAGCCCACCAGCATGGTGTGCTTGACGCGGCCCTGGTCCAGCTGGTACTGCAGCGAGGTATCGGTCACGAAGGCCGACGAGCGGTCCCAGCGCGGCTGGAAGTAGCGCTCCACCACCGAGCGCTGGTCGGCGGACAGGCCCCAGCCGTCCGTGCTGAAGTAGCTGCTCTTTGCGTTGTAGTAGCGCATGCTGTTCCTGAGCTTGAGCTTCTCGGAAAAGGCATGTTCGAAGAGATAGCCGATGGAGTAGCGGTCCAGATCGAATTTGTCCCGTCCCGCCTCTCCGATGAAGCGGTTGCGGGGAATCTGTCCATTGATGTTGGGCAGCAGGGTGCCGTAGGCGGGCAGTCCGTAGACGTAGGCGGTGCGGTCCTTCTGGACCTCGGCCAACAGTGTCAGCGAGGTGTTCGCATCGGGCTGCCATTTGAGCGACGGGGCGATATAGGTTCTGTCATCGGGCACATGGTCGATGAAGCTGTCGCTGTCGCGCTTGAGCGCCACCAGCCGGTAGGACCATTTGCCCTCGTCGTCCAGGGCGCCCGCAAAATCACCCGAGACCTGCCTGCGCCCGAAGCTTCCGGCGTCGATGTTCAATTCCCGGATTTTTTCCGTGGTGGGCCGCTTGCTCACGGTGTTGACCACGCCGCCCGGGGAGACCGAGCCAAAGATCACCGAAGAGGCGCCCTTGAGCAGCTCGATGCGCTCCAGGCCGTAGGGCTCCTGCCGTCCGTCGTAGATGTTGGCCGTGAACAGGCTGCCGTCCCGGTACATGCCCGTGGTGCGGAATCCGCGCAGGTACAGGCTGTCCGAGGTCCGGTCCAGGCCCTCGGCGCGGGTGACGCCGGCGGCGTAGCCCAGCGCATCCTGCAGGCTTTGCGACTTCAGCGTCTCGATCTCCTGGGCACCGATGACCGTGATGGACTGCGGTGTCTCCAGGATGGGCGTATCGGTCTTCGTGCCCGTTGAGCTGCGCCGGGCGACATAGCCCTGCACGGGGCCGGCTGCGGTTTCGCTGTCCGTGACGTTGATGGTCGGCAAGGTCGCGCCGGAGGCTGCGGGACGGCGGATGGCGAAGCCTCCGTTGTGCGTCCTGGTGGCTTCCAGGGACGTGCCGGCCAGCAGCTCCCGCAAGGCCTGCTCCGATGTCAGGCGGCCGTTGACGGCGCGGGAACTGAGCCCGGCCACCAGTTCGCCTGCGGCAAACATCTGGGTTCCCGTCTGGCGGGACAGCTCGTTGATGGCCGAAGCCAGGGCCTGGGCCGGCACATGGATATCGAACACCTGGGCAGCCTCCTGCCCTGTGGCCTGGGCCACCGCCCCGGTGCTCCAGAACGAGACGGAACCAAAGGCCGTGGCAAGGGCCAGGCTCAGCAGATGTTGACGGGGCAAGGAACGCATGGCTGAAGAATTTCCAAAGGCATTGAATGAGACTGGTTACCAACCGGGCGCGGACCTCGGCGCTGGTTGTTGTGCATTCCAAAGACGTTCTGCGCAGAAAAATGGAGACAAGGTGTAACCCCGATTTCACGAAAAAAACCGGGATGGGACGGGGGCGTCCTGCCCCCGTCCCCGGCGCCCGTCAGTCCAGCGCGTACTCCAGCGCCAATGCATCGAGGATTTCGGCCGTCAGCCCCTCGTTCCTCATGATGGCGTAGTGGTCGGCGCGGATCACCGCCCCCCCGGCACTCTCGACCCCCTCGGCCCCCTCCTGGCGCAGCTGGTACGCGAGCCGCAGCCGGTGCGCGGCAGGCGTTTCATCGCTCCACCAAAGGCTTGCCGCCGCTCGCACGGGCGCCAGGGCCTGCGCCTGCAGCGCCAGGTGCTTCAGGTGCAGGGTCGTCAGAAAGGCCTGGGCCAGATCGGCGCCGTCCATGGAGGCATGGCCGCTAGGTCCGCCCGGTCCCTGCCTTGACGCTTCGCGGCCCAGCGCGGCAGCCAGCAGATCGGCGCGGGGCGGCGCCGATGCATCGAGGTCCGCAAGGTCTTCGATGCGCGCCAAGGGCAGCATCTGCGAGACGAAGAGCTGGAAGTCATCCCACCACGACGGGGACCCGGCCGCATCGCCAGCAGGTACGAACGGGTCCACCAGTCCCAGGAAACCCACCGCCTGTCCCTGGCCTTCGAGCCGGGCCGCGATCAGGGCCGCCAGGCTGCCGCCCAGGGACCAGCCCAGCAGGTGGTAGGGGCCGGCGGGCTGTACCTGCCTCACCATCGCGCAGTAGTCGTCGGCCATCTGCTCCAGCGAGCGGTCGCGGTAGCCGGGATCGCCCAGGCTGCGGCAGGGTATGGCGTGGACGGTGCGCCGGTCCTGCAATGCCCGCGCCAGCGGCTGGTAGTCAAACACCGTGCCGAACCCGGCATGCACGCAAAACAGCGGTGGTGCGGCTTCACACACGGCGTTGAGCGCCACGACTCCTCCAGCTCCCCCAGCTCCACCGGCGCCGGCTGAGCGAAGCTCCAGCAGGCCGGCAATGGTCGGCCGCTGCAGCAGGTCGCGCAGCTTGAAGTCCAGCTGCGGATCGCCCAGCTTGCGCACCTTGGCGTGCATCCTGAGGCTGAGCAGGGAGTCCCCGCCCAGTTCGAAGAAGTTGTCGGTCTCGCCCACGCGTTCCACGCCAAGCACCTCCTGCCAGATGCGGGCCAGCGCCATGGCCGACGCTGTGGACGGTGGCACGTGAACCCGCCCGGCATCTGCCTGCGGCAGCGGCAGCGCACCACGGTCAAGCTTGCCGCTGACCAGTCTTGGCAAGGCGGGCAGGACCAGCGTATGGGCCGGCAGCATGTAGTCGGGCAGGTGCTCGCCTGTCTGCTGGCGGATGCGCTGGACCAGGGTCTGCGCGGCGGTGCCCTCCTCCCCCACCACATAGGCCACCAGCTGCTTGCCTGTACCGGCATCCTGGACCAGCACGGCGGCATCGACCACGCCGGGCACGGCCCGGACGGCCTTCTCGACCTCGCCCAGCTCGATGCGAAAGCCCCGGATCTTGACCTGGTGGTCGGCCCGGCCGATGTACTCGATGTTGCCGTCCGGCATCTCGCGCACCAGGTCCCCCGTGCGGTAGAGGCGGCCGCCACCGCCGTCGAAGGGGTCGGCGACGAAGCGCTCGGCCGTCAGGCCGTGGCGCGACAGATAGCCGCGCGCCAGGCCATAGCCGCCGATGTACAGCTCGCCCACGACGCCGTGCGGCACCCGGTGCAGGTCGGCATCCAGGATGTGCACCGTGCGCTCGCCCACCGGCCGGCCGATGGGGGCGTAGGCACAGTCGAAGGTCTCGCTGGCCTCGGCCTTCCAGATCAGCGGCGTCACCACCGTCTCGGTGGGGCCGTAGCCGTTGATGAGCAGGCGCGGGCGCAGGCTCTGGCGCACCTTGTCGTAGGCGGCCTTGGGCATGGCCTCGCCACCGAAGACATACAACTCCACCGGCGGCGGCTCCTGCGACTGCTCTGCGGCCCAGTCCGCGATCTGCGCCAGATAGGCCGGCGGGAACGCGGCATTGGATATGCCATGGTGGCGCAGGGCCTCCCAGGCCTGCTCCGCCGTCCACATCTGCGGCTCGCGCAGCACCAGGCCGGCGCCGATGCTCAGCGCCGTCAGCCAGCGCTCGTGCGCGCCGTCGAAGGAGAAGGACATGAAATGCAGCTCGCGCGAGTTCGCCCGCATGCCGTAGATCCCGGCCGTGGCCGCGCAGTGCATGGACAGCGGCCCGTGCTCGACAACGACGCCCTTGGGCTGCCCGGTCGAGCCCGAGGTGTAGATCACATAGGCCAGGTCGCGCTCATGCACGGCATGGGCTGGCGCCGCGTTGCAGGCCTGCGTGAAGTCCACCTCCTCGGCCACGACCAGATGGGCCACGGCGGGCGTGCCCAGCTTGTGCAGCGCCGCCCTGTGGGCGATCAGGTGGGATGCACCGCTGTCTGCCAGCATGAACCTCTGGCGTTCGGCCGGCGACGCCGGGTCCAAGGGCAGGTAGGCCGCGCCCGCCTTGAGCACGGACAGCAGGCAGATCACCATTTCCAGCGAACGCTCCATGGCGATGCCGACGATGGCGCCGCGCCCCACGCCGGCCTGCACCAGGCGGTTGGCGAAATGGTTGCTGCGCGCCTGCAGCTCGCCATGGCTGATGGTTTGCTCGCCCATGACCAGCGCCACCGCACCCGGGTCCCGGCGCGCCTGCAGCGCCATGCCGGCATGCACGGGCAGGAACGGCGGGCGGCAGGCATCCGTGCCCATGCCCGTGCCCGTGCCCGCCGGCCCATCGCGGCCGGGCTCGGGCAGCAAGGCGATGTCACGCAGGCAGTGCATGCCCTCGCCCGCCATGGACGCCAGCACCTGCACCAGTTGCCGCAGCAGGGCCTGCACGGCGTCATCGCCGAAGCTGCTCCGCTGATAGATCATCTTGAGCGACAGCACATCGCCCAGCCGCACCTCCAGGTCCATGGGATAGGAGGTCACATCGATGGCATGCGTCACCGCAAATCGCAGATGCGGGTCGTCGTGCGCGGACAGCACCGCATCCATGGGGTAGTTCTCGAACACCAGGATGCTGTCGAACAGGCCGCGCTGGCCCTTGCCCGCCCAGCGCTGGATGTCCGAAAGCGACGTCTGCTCATGCTCGCGCGAGGCCAGGTTCTGTGCCTGCAGCGTGCGCAGCCAGGGGCCCAGCTCCAGCGCGCCGTCGCAGGCCACGACCACCGGCAAGGTGTTGATGAACAGCCCCTGCATTCTTTCCACGCCGGCCAGCTCGGGCGGGCGGCCTGCCACCGTGGCCCCGAAGGCCACCGTGGCCTGGCCCGTGTACCGCGCCAGCACCAGCGACCATGCGGCCTGCACCAGGGTGTTGGCCGTCACGCGCTCGCGCTGGGCAAACTCCACCAGCTGCTGCGTGGCACCGGCATCCAGCGCGGCGCCGGCCTCGTGGTGCCCCTGCCGGGCTGCAGGCAAGGCACCAGGCCGGACAGCAGGCCGGGCAAGCGCATCCACCAGCAAGGTGGGCTCGTGCAGCGGCTGCACCAGGCGCCTCCAGTAGGCCTCGCTGGCCCCGTGGTCCAGGCCTTGCAGCCATGCGATGTAGTCGCGGTAGCTGGTGTCCACGGGCTCCACGGCAATGCCCTTGTAGTCGCGCAGCACCTCGCCCAGAAGGCTCGATGAACTCCATCCGTCCGTGAGCAGGTGGTGGGCGGTCCAGATGCAGTGGTGGCTGCCATCGGACACGCGCACCAGGGCCAGCCGCATCAGAGGCGGCTTCCTGAGGTCGAAGGCCGCGAACTGCCCGGCGGCCAGGGCATCCAGGGCCCCCGCCACATCCTCGCTGTGCCGGCAGTCATGCTCGGTGATGTCCAGCAGGACCTGCCTGGCCACCCATTGCAGCGGCAGGGACGCATCGGCCAGGAAGCCGCTGCGCAGCACGGCATGGCGGTCCAGCACCGCCTGCCAGGCCTTTCGGAAGCGCGCGGCATCCAGGCCATGCGCGTCGATGCGCAGTTGGGTGACATAGGACAGCCCGGAGGGATCGGACAGGCTGTGGAACAGCATGCCCGACTGCATGGGCGACAGCGGATAGAGGTCCGCCAGATTGCCCGCAGGCAGGTCCAGGCCGTCCAGTTGCGCCTGCGTGATCCGCGCCAGCGGGAAGTCCGAGGGCGTCACCCCCTGCGCGCCGCTCAGGCAGTGGTCGATCAGGCCTTCCAGCTCCTGCCGGTAGCGCCCCATCCAGGCCTGCACATCGGCGGTGTCGTGGCGGGCCGTGCTGAAGGCGGCCGTCATCACCAGCTCGCCGTCGTAGACGCGGCCATTGATGGTGAACTCGTGCGACAGCGGCGCCGAGGCGTCGGCCGGCATGCCGCTGCCCTCCGCAGCCGGCAGCCATTGAGCCGCGCTGTCAAAGCTTGCGTCGAACTGCCCCAGGTAGTTGAAGACCAGGCTGGCCTGGGGCAAGGCCTGCATGGCCTGCCTTTGCTGCGCCGTGCCCAGGTACTTGAGCACGCCATGGCCCAGGCCGTGCAGCGGCACCTCGCGCAGGCTTTGCTTGACGCGCTTGAGCGCGTCGCCCGGGCCTGTGCCCGCATCGAGCGCCACCGGGAAGACGCTGGTGAACCAGCCCACGGTGCGCGAGACGTCCACGCCGGCCGACAGCTCCTCGCGGCCATGGCCCTCCAGGTCCACGAGGATGCGCTGCTGCCCGCTCCACGCGCACAGGGCGCGCCCCAGGGCGGCCAGCAGGATGTCGTTGATCTGCGTCCTGTAGGCCGCCGGCGCGCGGCTGATCAGGGCCTCGGTGCGCTCGCGGTCCAGCCGCAGCTCGACGCTGGACTGCCATGCCAGGGTGTTGGCCCCCTCGGGGCGGGCACAGGGCAGGCCGGCCGGCACCTGGGCCAGCGCCTGCCAGAAGGCCAGCTCGCCGCCGCATTGCGCGGCATGGGCCTGCAGCGCCTGCGACCAGCGCTGGTAGCTGGCGGTCTTGTGGACCCTGGCGGGCTCCAGGCCCTGCAGCCGGCTGGCATAGGCCGAACGCAGGTCCTCGAGCAGGATGCGCCAGGAGACCCCATCGACGACCAGATGGTGGGCCACCAGCAGCAGGCGCCAGCTGCCGTCGCCCACCTCGATGCACAGCCCGCGCAGCAGCGGCCCGTGGACGATGTCCAGGCTGCGCTGCGCCTGTTCGCACAAGGCCTCGATCGCGCCGGCATCCCGTGCCTGGCGCACCCACAGCAGTGCCTGCAGGTCGGCCTCGGACGGGCTTGCGTAGGCCTGCTCCCAGGCACCCTGCGCCGTAAGGCGAAAGCGCAGGCGCAGGCTGTCGTGCCGGGCCAGCAGGTCGGCCAGGGCCTGGCGCAGCGGCGCAGACTGCAGCGGCTGCATGCTGCGCAGCAGCAGGGCCTGGTTCCAGTGGGATCGCTGCGGCACGTCCGTTTCGAAGAACTCCGCCTGAATGGGCAGCAGGGGAACGCTCCCTTGGACCGGGGTCTCCTGCTCCACGGCCTCGTCCTGCACGGGCTCGGCCACACGCGCCAGCTCGGCAATGCTTTGCCGCTCGAACAGCTGCCGTGGCGACAGCTTCCAGCCGAAGCGGCGCAGGCGCGAGACGATCTGCAGGCCCAGGATGGAATCACCGCCCAGCGCGAAGAAGTTGTCGCTGCGCCCCACCCGCTCCAGGCCCAGCACCTCGGCCCAGATACGGGCCAGCAGCGTCTCCAGTTCGCCCTCGGGAGCCTGGCTGGCGGCTGGCATGCCGAACGCGGGCAGGGCCTGCCGGTCCAGCTTGCCGTTGGCGTTCTGCGGCAACTGGTCCAGCACCATGATGGCGCCCGGCACCATGTAGTCGGGCAGTACCGTGGCCAGGCGCTCGCGCATCTCCTGCTCGTCCAGGGTGCGCCCGCTGCGGGCAGACACATAGGCCAGCAGCCGCGTGCCCGCCGGTCCCTCGCCGGCCACGACCACGGCCTCGCGCACATCGTCCAGCGCCAGCAGTTGCGCCTGCACCTCGCCCAGCTCGATGCGCAGGCCGCGGATCTTGACCTGGTGGTCCACCCGCCCCAGGTACTCCAGCTGGCCCTGCGCATTCCAGCGCACCAGGTCGCCCGTGCGATAGAGTCTTGCGCCATCGTGGCCGAAGGGGTCGGCGACAAAGCGCTCCGCGCTGAGCCCTGCCCGGTTCAGGTAGCCGCGCGACAGCAGGGGCCCGCCTATGCACAGCTCGCCGGCCACGCCCAGGGGCACGGGGCGCATCCGGTCGTCCACCACCCACATGTGCCGGCCCGCCAGGGGCCGGCCTATGGGAAGGTCCTGCGGCGCCGCGCCGGCGCCTTCCACCAGGCCCGTGCAGTCGAAGAGGGAGGCCGTGACGGTGGCCTCGGTCGGGCCGTAGGCATTGAGCAGCCTCACATGGCCCAGCCCGGCATCGCGCCAGGCCTGCAGGCCGGCGCCCGGCATGGCCTCGCCGCCCACATGCACCTGCCTGAGCCGCCCGTACCCGCGCAGGCCCTGGCGCGCGAAATCCTGGACCAGCAGCAGCCAGTAGGCGGTGGTCAGATCGGCCACGCTGATCTGCCTGGCCATGAGTTCCCTGTGGAAGGTGGCACTGTCCCAGAGTTCGGACCCGCGCAGCACCATGGCCGCGCCGGCCACCAGCGGCGCGAACAGCTGCTCGATGCAGCCATCGAAATTCAGCGTGGCGAACTGCAGCACGCGGTCCTGCGGCGACAGCGCGGCAAAGCCGACGGCCAGCTGCGCCTGTTCGGCCAGGCAGCGGTGGGAGATGCCCACGCCCTTGGGCCGGCCGGTGGAGCCCGAGGTGTAGATCACATAGGCCAGGCATTCGCCATGCACGGCGGCGCCGGGGTTGTGGTCGGACCCCGGCATCGCGCCGATGGCATCCAGGTCCAGCGCCTTCACGCGACCGGCCACCTCCAGCCCCAGGCGGGACTGCGTGAGCAGGCAGGCCATGCCGCTGTCCCCGACCATGTGGGCCAGGCGCTCGGCCGGATAGCCGGGGTCCAGGGGCACATAGGCCGCGCCCGACTTGAGCACGGCCAGTACGGCAACCACCATCTCCACCGAGCGTTCCACCGCAATGCCCACGCGCACCTCCGCGCCCACCCCCTCGGCGATCAGGCGGTGCGCCAAGCGGTTGGCACGCCGGTTGAGCTGCGCATAGCTGATGCATTCGTCGCCAAAGACCAGGGCCGTGGCCTGGGGCCGCTCGTCCACCTGCTGCTCGAACAGCCTGTGCACCAGGGGCTGGGCGTCGCGGCTCTGCGGGTTGCGTCCAGACTGCACCGATTGCGCCCATTGCGTCAGCTGCGCCCATTCATCTCGGTCCAGCAGCTCGATATCGCAGGCCGGCAGCGCGGGCGTTTCGGCCAGGGCCGCAACAATGCCTTCCACGGCGGCCAGCATGTAGGCGCACAGGCGCTGCGCGCCCACGGTCTTGCTGGCCTGCCCGACCAGGCGAAAGCCCTGGCCCAGGTCATCGATGGACATGTCCAGCGGGTAGTTGGTGCGCTCCTGCCCGCCCAGCGCCGTCATGCCTTCCCATGCGCCCGAGGCTGCGTCCGCTGCGGCGCCCTCTTGCGGGGCCACGCTGTAGCGGTAGTTGAGCAGGGCCGAGAACAGCGGCGTTCCCCCCGCCACAGCGCTGCAGCGCTGTGCCAGCGACAGCGTGGCGTGCTCGTGGTGCATCAACCCCGTCAGCCCCGCATGCGTCTCTTGCAGGCACTCCTGCACGCTGCGCCCGCCCAGCCGTATGCGCAGCGGCAGCGTGTTGATGAACATGCCCAGCGCGCTGTGCGCACCCTCCCCGCCCTGCATGCGGCCAAAGAGCACGGTGCCGAACACCACGTCGTCCTTGCCCGTGGTCCTGCCCAGCACCAGCGCCCAGGCCAGGTGGAACAGGCTGGCTGCACTCACCCCATGGCGCTGCGCCTGCCGGCGCAGCTCGCGCGACAGCGGTGCATCCAGCGCCAGCCTGGCCTCCTCCACCGCGCTGCCGTCGCCCTGCACATCCAGCAGGCCAAACGGCGCCGTAGGTTCATCCACATCGCCGAGCATGGCGCGGAAAAAGTCCTCATGCTCGCTGGTGCTCACGCCCAGGCGCGCCTGGGCCACGAAGCGCCTGAACGGCAAGGGCCTCGGCAGCTCCGCCTCGCGGCCCTGGGCCATCAGCGCGATCTCCTCGACGATGCGCTCCAGCGTCGTGTGGTCCAGCACCAGGTGGTGGGTCAGCAGCTGCAGCAGCCAGCGTCCATTGCGCGCATCCTGCGCCGCCACGGCGCGGATCATGGGCGCGCGGCGCACATCGATGCGCTGCACGCGCGGGTCCAGGCGCTGCTGCAGTGCGGCGGCCACATCGCCTTCGCCCCCGCTTTCACCAGGCTCCATCCAGTCGACCAACACCTGTGCCTGCCGCCAGACCACCTGCACGGGCTCGGCCAGCCCTTCCCACAGCACGGCCGTGCGCAGGATGTCGTGGCGTGCGATGACCTGGTTGAGCCGTTGCACAAAGCCCAGCAGCCGCTCGCGCGTGTCGAAGCCCAGCAGTGTGGGCGTGGCATAGGCATCGCCCTGCTGGTGCAGGGTGTGGTGGAACAGAATGCCTTCCTGCAGCGGCGCCAGCGGATAGATGTCCTGGATGTTGGCCGCGCCACCGGGCACGGCGGCCTCGACCCGCGCGATCTCCTGCACGTCCAGCGCCACCAGCGTCAGCATGGCGGGCGTGATGGCCGTGCAGCCTTCGGGGATGCCGTTGGGCGGCACCTGCACCTGGGCGGCGCCATCCGCCTGCATCAGCTGCGCCGCAAAATCCGCCAGCTGCGGATGCTGGAACAGGCTGCGCACCGAGGCCGACAGGCCATGCGCGCGCATGCGCTCCAGCATGCCCATGGCCAGCAGCGAGTGTCCGCCCAGCTCGAAGAAGTTGTCACGTCGCCCCACGCGGTCCTGCCCCAGAAGCTCGGCCCATATCGCCGACAGCTGCTGCTCGACCCCGTTGTGCGGCGGCTCGTATCCACGCTGCGCCCATTCGGGCTGCGGCAGGGCCTTGCGGTCCACCTTGCCGTTGGCATTGAGCGCAAGCGCAGGCAGCACGACGATGGCCGAAGGCTGCATATAGTCCGGCAGCCGCCCGGCCAAAGCCTGGCGCAAGGTTTCGGCCAGCCCCGCATCGGCGTCCGGACCGGCCACATAGGCGACAAGGCGCGCGCCCGCCGCGCCCGACGTGGCTTGCGCCGCGACCACCACGGCCTCGCGCACGCCGGGCTGGGCCAGCAGATGGGCCTCGATCTCGCCCAGCTCGATGCGCAGGCCGCGGATCTTCACCTGGTGGTCCAGGCGCCCCAGGTACTCGATCTGACCCTCGCCGTTCCAGCGCACCAGGTCGCCCGTGCGGTACAGCAGGCCGCCCTGCGTGTCCAGCGGGTCGGCCACAAAGCGCTCGGCCGTCAGTGCGGGGCGGTTCAGATAGCCGCGCGCCAGGCCAATGCCTCCCAGGTACAGCTCGCCGGCCACGCCCTGTGGCGCCGGCCGCATGGCGCAGTCCAGCACATAGGTGCGGATGCCGCTGATGGGCTGGCCGATGGGAACCTGGCGCCGCCCGTCGTCGCGGCAGCGCCAATGGGTGACGTCGATGGCCGCCTCGGTCGGGCCATAGAGGTTGTAGAGACCGGCCCCGGGCAGGAGCCTGAAGACGGCGTTCTGCGCCTCGGCCGGCAGGGCCTCGCCGCTGCACAGGATGCGCCTGAGGCCCGTGCATGCCGCAACGCCCGCGTGCGCCACAAAGGCCTGCAGCATGGAAGGCACGAAGTGCACGGTGGTGACGCCATGGCCCGTGATCAGCGCCACCAGCCTTGCGGGGTCGCGGTGATCGCCAGGCGCGGCCATCACCAGCCGGGCGCCGACCATCAGGGGCCAGAAGAACTCCCAGACCGACACATCGAAGCTGAACGGTGTCTTTTGCAGCACGGCGTCCGAGGCATCGAGCGCATGGGCCTGCTGCATCCAGGCCAGCCGGTTGTGCAGGGCCGCATGCCGGTTGGCCGCGCCCTTGGGGCGGCCCGTGGAGCCCGAGGTGAAGATCACATAGGCCAGATGCTCCCCATGCACGGCAACCACCGGGTTGCGCTGCGATTCACCGGCCACATCGATGCGGTCGATGTCCAGCCACTGCAGATCCTCGCCTGCGGGCAGGCGCTCGCGCAGCGCGCTGTGGGTGAGCAGGCGCCGCACGGCGCCGTCTTCGATCATCTGCGCCAGCCGTTCGGGCGGGTGATCGGGGTCCAGGGGCACATAGGCGCCGCCGGCCTTCATGATGGCCAGCAGGCCCACCACCATCTCGATGGACCGCTCCATGGCGATGCCGACCCGGGTCTCCGGCCTCACGCCCAGGGCCATCAGCCGGTGTGCCAGCTGGTTGGCGCGGCGGTTGAGCTGGTCGTAGCTCAGCACCTGATCGCCAAAGACCAGCGCCACGGCATCCGGCCGTGCCTGGGCCTGGCGCTCGATCAGCTGGTGCACGGGCTGCATCCCTGGTTCGGTTCGGGCGCCCAGGCTCCAGGCCTGCAGCTGCGTCCATTCCTTGCCGTCCAGCATGTCCAGCGCCGCAGCCTCCAGGCCGGGCTCGCTTTCCAGCGCGTGGACCAGGGAGGCCACGGCCGCCGCCATGTATCCACACAGCCGTTCAGCCCCCAAAGCAGCATCGGCCTGGGCCACGATGCCAAAGCCTTCGCCCAGGTCATCGATGGACACGGTCACGGGGTAGTTGGTGCGCTCCTGCCCGCCCAGCGCCGTCATGCCTTCCCACGCGCCCGCTGCGCCCCCCTCCTGCGGCGCCACGCTGTAGCGGTAGTTGAGCAGGGCAGAGAACAGCGGCGTTCCCCCCGCCACAGCGCTGCAGCGCTGTGCCAGCGACAGCGTGGCGTGCTCGTGGTGCATCAGCCCCGTCAGCCCCGCATGCGTCTCTTGCAGGCACTCCTGCACGCTGCGCCCGCCCAGCCGACCGCCCAACCGTATGCGCAGCGGCAGCGTGTTGATGAACATGCCCAGCGCGCTGTGCGCGCCCTCCCCGCCCTGCATGCGGCCAAAGAGCACGGTGCCGAACACCACATCATCCTTGCCCGTGGTCCTGCCCAGCACCAGCGCCCAGGCCAGGTGGAACAGGCTGGCTGCACTCACCCAATGGCGCTGCGCCGCCCGGCGCACGCTGCGCGCAAGGGGCTCGTCCAAGGCCAGCCTTGCCTCTTGCACCGCACTGCCGTCCCCCTGCACATCCAGCAGGCCAAACGGCGCCGTGGGCTCATCCACATCGCCGAGCATGGCGCGGAAGAAGTCCTCATGCTCGCTGGTGCTCACGCCCAGCCGGGCCTGGGCCACGAAGCGCCTGAACGGCAGGGGCCTGGGCAGCTCCGCCTCGCGGCCCTGGGCCATCAGCGCGATCTCCTCGACGATGCGCTCCAGCGTCGTGTGGTCCAGCACCAGGTGGTGGGTCAGCAGCTGCAGCAGCCAGCGCCCGTTGGGCGCATCCTGCGCCGCCACGGCGCGGATCATGGGCGCACGGCGCACATCGATGTGCTGCACGCGCGGGTCCAGCACGGCCTGCAGCCGGCCTGCCACGTCCGCGAGCTCCCCTTCACTCTCCTCCAGCCAATCGACCAGCACCTGTGCCTGCCGCCAGACCACCTGCACGGGCTCGGCCAGCCCTTCCCACAGCACGGCCGTGCGCAGGATGTCGTGGCGTGCGATGACCTGGTTCAGGTGGGCCACAAAGCCCAGCAGCCGTTCGCGCGTGTCAAAGCCCAGCAGCGTCGGCGTGGCATAGGCGTCGCCCTGCTGGTGCAGCGTGTGGTGGAACAGAATGCCTTCCTGCAGCGGCGCCAGCGGATAGATGTCCTGGATGTTGGCCGCGCCACCGGGCACGGCGTCCTGCACCCGCGCGATCTCCTGCGCGTCCAGTGCCACCAGTGTCAGCATGTCGGGCGTGATGGCCGTGCAGCCTTCGGGGATGCCGTTGGGCGGCAGCTGCACCTCATGCCGGGGCAGGCCCTGCTCGCGGCGCAGCGCCAGCGCAAGATCCGCCAGCCGGGGGTGCTGGAACAGCGTGCGCACCTGTGTCACCCAGCCCTGGGCGCGCATGCGCTCCAGCAGCTTCAGGGCCAGCAGCGAGTGCCCGCCCAGCTCAAAGAAATGGTCCTGGCGCCCCACGCGCTCCACGCCCAGCACCTCGCTCCAGAGTGCGGCCAGACGCTGCTCGCCGTCGCCCACGGGCGCCTCGTAGTGCAGGCTGGCCAGCAGTTCAGGCTCGGGCAAGGCGGCCCTGTCCACCTTGCCGTTGGCATTCAGGGGAAGGCGGTCCAGCACCATGATGGAGGCCGGCACCATGTAGTCCGGCAGTTCAAGGGCCAGGCGCTCGCGCAGTTCGGCCGCCGTGACCTGCTGCCCTTCATGCGCCGAGACATAGGCTGCCAGGTGCATGCCCGCCGGGCCCTTGCGGGCCACGACCACGGACTCCCGCACCTGGGGCTGGGCCAGCAGCCGGGCCTCGATCTCGCCCAGCTCGATGCGAAAGCCCCGGATCTTCACCTGGTGGTCCAGGCGCCCCAGGTACTCCAGCTGGCCTTCATCGTTCCAGCGCACCAGGTCGCCCGTGCGGTACAGGCGGCCGCCGCCCTGGTCGAACGGGTCGGCGACGAAGCGCTCGGCGCTCAGGCCGGGCCGGCCCAGGTAGCCCTGCGCCAGCGCCTGCCCGCCCAGATAGAGTTCGCCAGCCACGCCTGCGGGGACCAGTCCCAGATCCTGGCCCAGCACCAGGGCCTTGGTCGCGCTGACGGGGCGGCCGATGGGGACCGGGCTGCGGCCGTCGTCGCGGCAGGTCCAGTGCGTCACGTGGATGGCGGCCTCGGTCGGGCCGTAGAGGTTTTGCAGGCTGACGCCGTGCAGGCGGCGCAGGGCCTCGCGCTGTGTCTCTGCCGGCATGGCCTCGCCGCCGCAGATCACATAGCGCAGGCGGGTCTCCTCCTCGATGCCTTCATGGGCCAGAAACGCCTGCAGCATGGCCGGCACGAAGTTCAGCGTGGTGATCTGGTGGCGGCGGATCAGCGCGACGATGCGCTCGGGATCGCGGTGGTCGCCGGGCCGGGCCACCACCAGGCGCACGCCCGCCGTCAGCGGCCAGAAGATTTCCCAGGCCGAGACATCGAAGCCGAAGGCCGCCTTGTGCAGCACCGCGTCGGCCCGCGTGAGCCGGTAGTGGTCCTGCATCCAGGCCATGCAATTGGACAGCGCGGCATGCCGGTTGGCCGCCCCCTTGGGCCGGCCGGTGGAGCCCGATGTGTAGATCACATAGGCCAGATGGTCGCCATGGACCGCCACGCCGGGATTGTGGTCAGGCCCCGCGTCCAGGTCCAGATCGTCGAGCTCGACCACGTTCAGCGCCTGCGCGAACGGCAGGCGCTCGCGCGCCTTGCGCTCGGTCAGCAGCAGGGCAATGCCGCTGTCCTGGGCAATGTAGGCCAGGCGATCCACCGGGTACTCCATGTCCAGCGGCACGTAGGCGCCACCGGCCTTGAGCACCGCCAGCAGTCCCGCCACCATGTCCACCGAGCGCTCCAGCGCAACGCCCACGCGCACGTCCGGCCCCACGCCCAGGGCCATCAGCCGGTGGGCCAGCCGGTTGGCACGGGCGTTGAGCCGGGCCGAGGTCAGCGCCTCGTCGCCATGGACCAGGCAGACGGCATCGGGCTGCTCCCGCACGCGGGCCTCGAATTCCCGGTGCACGGGCAGGGCCTCGGGATGGGACTTGCCATTGAGGCTCCAATGCAGCAGCCTGTCCCGTTCATGCGCGGGCAGCACCGCAATCGCGGTCACGGGCTGGCCGGGGTCGCGCGCCAGGGCATCGGCCAGGCCGTCCAGCGCCTCGTGCATGTAGCCGCACATGCTGTGGGCATTCACCGCATCGATCACATGCGCAATCAACGTGAAGCCCTCGCCCGTGTCGTTGACCGACAGGCCGAACGGGAAGTTGGTGCGCTCGTGGCTTTGCAGTATCTGCACGCCGGTCCAGGCATCGCCAGCGTCCGCGTCCTGCAGCGCCGTGTGCCGGTAGTTGAGCAGGGCCGTGAACAGCGGAGCCCCGCCGGCCAGGCCGCTGCAGGCCTGAGCCATCGACAGGCTGGCATGCTCGTGATGCAGCAGGTCCGTCAGCGCGGCCTGGGTCTGGCGCAGGGCCTGGGCCACGCCACGGCCGGCCAGGCGAACGCGCAGCGGCAGCGTGTTGATGAACATGCCCAGCGCGCGGGCCGCACCCTGCTGCGCCTGCATACGGCCAAACAGCACGGTGCCGAACACCACGTCGTCCCTGCCGCTGGTCCTGGCCAGCACCAGGGCCCAGGCCAGGTGGAACAGCGCGGCGGCGCTGACGCCGTGGCGCCGGGACTGCTGCCGCAACCGGGCTGCAAGGCCGCCATCAAGCACCTGCCGCACCTCGTTCGTGCGCGCTCCGTCGCCCTGGACATCCAGCAGCCCGAATGGCGCCGTGGGCTCCTGCACATCGCCCAGCATGGCGCGAAAGAACGCCTCATGCCCGTCCGTGCCCTCGCCCGAGCGCGCCTGGGCCACGAACTGGCGGAACGGCAGCGGCCGGGGCAGCGCACTGGAGCGGCCCTGCTGGATCAGCGCGATCTCACCGATCACCTGCTTGAGCGTGGTGTTGTCGTCCACCATGTGGTGGGCCAGGATCTGCAGCAGCCAGCGCTTGCCCGGCGCGTCGTGCGCGGCCACCAGGTGGATCAGCGGCGCCTTGCGCAGGTCGATGCGGTAGCCCTGGGCGCAGGCGGCCAGCCGGGCCAGCGCGTCCTGCGATGGTGCCGCTGTTCCGCCCTCCTCCAGCCAGGACAGCGGCAGGCGGGCCTGCCGGCAGACGACCTGCACGGGCGTCGCCAGGCCCTCCCAGAACACGGCCGTGCGCAGGATGTCATGCCGCGCGACCACCTGGTCGAAGCTCTCGGCAAACCGCTGCAGCCGCTCGCGCGAGTCGAAGCTCAGCGTGTGCGAGGTGACATAGGCATCGCCCTCGGACTGCAGCAGGTGGTGGAACAAAATTCCCTCCTGCAACGGCGCCAGCGGGTAGATGTCCTGGATGTTGGCTGCGCCACCGGGCACCGCAGCGGCAATGCGTGCAATCTCCTCCTCATCCAGCGCCACCAGGGTCAGCATGTCCGGCGTGATCGCCGTGCAGCCTTCGGGGATGCCGTTGGGCGGCACATCGATCTCGCCGGCCACCTGCTCACCCTGCTCACCCTGCTGCTCCTGCTGTTCCTCCAGTACCGCCTGCGCAAACTCCGCCAGCCTCGGGTGCTGGAACAGCGTGCGCACCTGCACGCGCAGGCCCTGGGCGTGCACGCGCTCCAGCAGGCCCAGGGCGAGCAGCGAATGCCCGCCCAGCTCGAAGAAGCCGTCCTGCCGGCCCACGCGATCCACGCCCAGCACCTCGGCCCAGATCTTCGCCAGCGCTTCTTCCAACTCGCCCTGCGGTGCCTCGTATTGCTGGGCGCTGACCATCTCCGGCTCGGGCAGCGCCTTGCGGTCCACCTTGCCGTTGGCCGTCAAAGGCAGGGCGTCAAGCACGACGATGGCCGAGGGCACCATGTAGTCGGGCAGTACCTCGCCCAGTCGTCCCTTGAGCAGACCCTCTGCGATTTCTGCATTCAGCGACACATAGGCGATCAGTCTGGCACCGCCCGCCCCCTCCTTGGCCAGCACCACCGCCTCACGCACTTCAGGCTGGGCCAGCAGCTGCGACTGCACCTCGCCCAGTTCGATGCGGAAGCCCCGGATCTTGACCTGCTGGTCGGCACGGCCCAGGTATTCGAGTTCGCCCTGTGCACTCCAGCGCACCAGATCGCCCGTGCGGTACAGGCGCTCGCCCGTCTCGCTGAACGGGTTGGCAATGAAGCGCTCTGCCGTCAGCCCTTGCCTGTTGAGATAGCCGCGTGCCAGTCCTTCGCCCGCCACGTACAGCTCCCCGGCCACACCCTGCGGCAGCAGGTTCAGGCTGCCGTCCAGCACATACAGGCCCAGGTCCGGAATCGCCACGCCCACGGGGCTGCGTCCGCCCTCCAGATCCTTCCGGGTGATCTGCCGGTACGTCACATGCACCGTGGTCTCGGTGATGCCGTACATGTTGACGAGTTGGGGACTCTCGTCACCGAAGCGGTCGAACCAGGGCCGCAGGCTCTCGGGCTCCAGCGCCTCGCCGCCGAAGATCACCTGGCGCAGCACCAGGCCAGCGCCGCCCTCCTCGTTCCCATCTTCCTGCTCCACGGCATGGACCAGCTGTCCAAAGGCCGAAGGTGTTTGATTGAGAACCGTTACGCGCTCGGCACGCAGCAAAGCCAGGAAGTCCTGGGGCGAGCGGCTGACCCAGTACGGCACCATCACCAGCCGGCCGCCCGTGCACAGCGCACCAAAGATCTCCCAGACCGAGAAGTCGAAGGCGTAGGAATGGAACAGGGTCCAGACATCGTCAGGCCCGAAGCCGAACCAGGCATCGGTGGCATCCAGCAGGCGTGCCACGTTGCGGTGGCTCAGTTGCGCGCCCTTGGGGCGGCCCGTGGAGCCCGAGGTGTAGATCACATAGGCCAGGCTGTCGGCCGAGACTTCAACCTGCGGATCGGTATCGGGTTCGCCCGACATGTCCAGCGTGTCGATCTCCAGCACCTGCAGCGCAGCAGCGCCGGGAATGCGCTCGCGCACCGCAGCCTGCGTCAGCACCAGGGCAATGCCACTGTCCTCGACCATGTGCGCCAGACGATCGGCAGGGTAGTCCGGGTCCAGCGGCACATAGGCGCCACCGGCCTTGAGGATGGCCAGCAGGCCGGCCACCATCTCCACCGAGCGCTGCATGGCAATGCCCACGCGCGTCTCCGGGCGCACGCCCAGGGCGATCAAGCGGCGGGCCAGGCGGTTGGCCTGGGCGTCGAGTTCGGCGTAGGTCAGTCGTGCGGACTCGCAGGTCAACGCCACCGCATCCGGCCGTTGCTGCGCGCTCGCCGCAAAGCGCTGGTGCAGGCAGGCGGGCTGCGCATGGTTGAGGGCAGGTCCATTGCGTGTACTGCGGCGCGCACTGCGGTCCAGAAGCTGCGCCTGCTCATCGCCGGGCAGCAGCTGCACCTGGTCCAGCGCGCACTGCGGCGCATGCGCCAGCGCCTGCAGCAGCAGCGACAGATGCGCGCCCATGCGCTGCACCGTGGCCGGCTCGAAGCGCTCGCGCGCATAGGCAAAGCCCAGTTGCAGGCTGCCGTCGGCGCGGCGGCTGGCGTGCAGGGTCAGCTCGAACTGGGCGGCCAGGCCGTCCAGCTCCAGCTTCTGGATCTCCAGGCCCGCCAGGCCGGCCGCCTCTTCGTGCTGGTAGTTCAGCATCACCTGGAACAGCGAGCTGCCCTCCAGGCTGCGGCGCGGCTGCAGTGCCTCGACCAGTTGCTCGTAGGGCAGGTCCTGGTGGGCCAGTCCCAGGCGGACCCGCTCGGCCAGCTGAGCCAGCAGCTCGTGCAGGCGCATGCGGGGATCGAGCCGGCCACGCATCACCAGCGTGTTGACGAAGAAGCCGACCAGCGGCTCGGTCTCGGGCTGGTTGCGGTTGGCCACGGGCACGCCCACGCGGATATCGGTCTCGGCGGTATAGCGGTGCAGCAGGGCCTGGAACCCGGCCAGCAGCGCCACGAAGAGGGAGGTGCCCTGCTCGCGGGCGCGCTGCTCCAGTCCGGCCACCAGGCTGGCGGGCAGCTCCAGCCGGTGCCAGGCGGCATGCCAGCGGGTCTCGGCGCCCGGCGCGCGGGCATGGTCGGCGGGCAGCTCCAGATGCAGGTCCTGACCCCCGGCCAGTTCGGGCAGCCAGTAGTCCAGCAGGCGCTGCCTTTCCCCGGCCTCCAGCCAGTCGCGCTGCCAGGCGGCGTAGTCGCTGTAGGCAATGGGCAGCGGCGGCAGGCGGGTCGGGCGCTGCTGCACCAGTGCCGCGTACAGGCCGGCGAACTCCTCCAGCAGGATCTGCATGGAGCGGCCGTCGGAGATGATGTGGTGCATCACCACCACCAGCAGGTGCTGGCGGCTGTCCAGGCGGACGGCGGCCACGCGCAGCAGCGGGCCGCGCGTCAGGTCAAAGGGCGTGAGGCACAGGCGCGAGGCTTCGGCCAGGGCCCGTTCGCGCCGCTGTGCGGCAGGCAGGGAGCTGAGGTCGATCAGCGGCAACTCCAGGGCCAGCTGCGGCACGATGCGCTGCCGCGCCAGGCCGTCGGGGCTTTCCTCGAACACCGTGCGCAGTCCGCCGTGGCGCTCCAGCAGCACGCCGAACGCCTGCCGCAAGGCCGCCAGATCCAGCTCGCCATGCATCCACGAGGCCTGGGCGATGTGGTAGGCCGAGCTTTGCGGGTCCAGCTTCCACAGGAACCACTGGCGCAACTGCGCATGGGACAGGGCTTCGGTCTGGTCGGACGAGGGTGCGCGGACCGGGATGGGGAAGTGCGAGAGATCCAGTCCCTCGGCCCGGATCTTTTGCAATGCCAGCGTGCGCTGGGCAGGGGTCAGGCTTGCAAAGCGCTCGGCGATTTGGCGCAGGCGGCCACGGTCCATCAGATATCTCCCAGAGTTTCGAGAAAGGAATCCAGCGCATCGAGCGCCTGCGCATCCGCGCCTGTCGTGCCTGTTTCACCCGCAGCACCCGCAGCATCCGCGCCGCCATGGGCCGGCAGGCGCACCAGGCCCGCCATGTCCTGCAGCACCGGGGTGCGGAAAATGTCCTGGGCGGTCAGCCCCGCAGCGCCTGCCCCCTGCAGCCGCGCCAGCAGTTGCACCACCTTGAGCGAGTGCCCGCCGCGCTCGAAGAAGCTGTCGCGGCGGTCCACGCGGCCACCGCCCAGCAGCTCGGACCAGAGCCCGGCCAGCATTTCCTCGGCCTGCCCCGAGGGCGCCTCGTAGGACTGGCCGGCCGGCGCCTGCGCCGCAGGCAGCGCGGCACGGTCCACCTTGCCGCTGTTGTTCAGCGGCAGCGTGTCCAGCACCACGATGGCGGACGGCAGCATGTAGTCGGGCAGGCCGCTGGCCAGTCTTGCGCGCAGTGCCGCAGCGTCCAGGGGCGGGCCTGCATGCAGCGGTGCATGCAGCGACGCATGTAGCGATGCATGTAGAGATACGTGCGCCACAAGGCGCGTATCACTGCCGGACCCCGCTGCCGTGACCACGGCCTCGCGCACCTCGGGCTGGGCCAGCAGTGCGGCCTCCACCTCGCCCAGCTCGATGCGGTGGCCGCGGATCTTGACCTGGTGGTCCAGCCGGCCCAGGTATTCGAGCGCGCCATCGGCATTGCGGCGCACCAGGTCGCCCGTGCGGTACAGGCGTTCGCCAGCCGCGCCCGGTCCCGCGAAAGGATCGGCCACAAAACGCTCTGCGCTCAGGCCCGGCCGCTGCCAGTAGCCGCGCGCCAGGCCCTGGCCGCCAATGAACAGCTCCCCGGCCACGCCTTGCGGCACGCAGCGCAGTCCTTCGTCAAGCACCAGCAGCCGGGTGGCCGCGATGGCCTGGCCCAGGGTGGCGGCATCGCCCTGCACCTGCTGCAGGCTGGACCAGATCGTGGTCTCGGTCGGGCCGTAGAGGTTCCAGAGGTCCACGCCCGCCGCGCGCAGCAGGTCAATCAGGTCCGGCGCAAGCGCCTCGCCGCCGCACAGCGCCTTCAGCGGCCGTGCCGCCTTCCAGCCACCGGCCAGCAGCAGGCGCCAGCCCGAGGGCGTGGCCTGCATCACGCTGGCGCGGCTGCGCTCCAGCAGCGCCGCCAGCGCGGCCGCGTCGCGCACCTGTTCGCGCCCGGCCACCACCAACTGCGCGCCCACGGCCAGGGGCAGGAAGATCTCCAGGCCCGCAATGTCGAAGGACACGGAGGTCGTGGCCAGCACCACGTCCTGCGCCTGCAGGCCCGGCTGTGCCGCCATGGACTGCAGGAAGTTGGAGAAGGCCGCATGCCGCACCACCACGCCCTTGGGCCGCCCGGTGGAGCCCGAGGTGTAGATCACATAGGCGGCCTGGTCGCCATGCACCTCGACGCGGGGCGCGCGTTCCGAGCCTGCCTGCGGCCCTGGCTCCCTTGCCTCCAGTACCTCCAGCGCCTCCAGTTCCAGCACCTTCGGCACGCTGGCGGCGAGCACGGCCAGCCGGCCCGGCGCCAGGCCCGAGGCCAGCACCAGGCAGGCCCCGCTGTCCTGCAGCATGTACTGCATGCGCTCATCGGGCAGGGCCGGATCGACGGGCACGTAGGCGGCGCCCGCCTTGAGGATGGCCAGCAGGCCGGCCACCATGGCGGCCCCGCGCTCGGCCACCAGGCCCACGCGCTGCCCGGGCCGCAGCCCCTGGGCGATCAAGGCCTGCGCCAGGCGGCTGGCCCGCCGGTCCAGATCGCCGTAGCTGAACACCTGCCCGTCCGCGGCCAGGGCCGGGGCCTGGGGCCGCTGCCTTGCCTGCGCCTCGAACATGCGGTGCACCGGCAAGGCCTGGGGCCAGGACCGGGGGTTGCAGGCCTGCGCCAGCAGCGCCTGGCGCTCGGCCGGGGGCACCACGTCCAGCGTGCGCAGGTCGCGGCCGGGCTGCTGCTGCAGCGCCTGCACCAGCGCCTGCAGGGCCTGCTGCATGTAGGCGCAGACGCGCCCGGCCCCTACGCTGCGAACCACCTGGGCGACGAGCACAAAGCCCTGGCCGTCGTCATCCACGGCCATGCCCACGGGATAGTTGCTGCGCTCGGGGCGGCCCAGCACCTGCACGCCGGCCCGGGCCAGCTCTTGCGCAGCGCCCTCGGCCGCGCCATGCCGGTAGTTCAGCAATGCGCTGAACAGCGGCGTTCCCGCAGGCAGGCCGCTGCAGCGCTGGGCCAGCGACAGGCTGGCATGCTCGTGCTGCAGCAGCGCCGCAAGCGCCGCCGCCGTGCTGCGCAGGCCCTGGAGCACGCTGCCTTCGCCCAGCGGCAGGCGCAGCGGCAAGGTGTTGATGAACATGCCCAGCGCCTGGTTCGCACCGGCGCCGCCGTCCATGCGGCCCATCAGCACGGTGCCAAAGACCGGCTCCTGCCTGCCGCTGGTGCGGGCCAGCACCAGCGCCCAGGCCAGGTGGCAGAGCGCGGCGGGGCTGACCCCGTGCGCACGCGCCTGGCGGCGCATGCCCTGGGCCAGTGGGGCGTCCAGCCGCAGGCGGGCCTCCTCCATGCCGCGGCCATCGCCTTGCACATCCAGCAGGCCGAAGGCGGCCGTGGGCTCCTGCACATCGGCCAGCATGCGGCGGAAGAACCGCTCGTGCGCCTCGGCCGCCACGCCCTGGCGCGCCTGCGCCACAAAGCGCCGGAAGGGCACGGGCACCGGCAGCTCGGCCACGCGGCCCTGCTGAAGCCGCAGCACTTCCTGCAGCAGCAGGTCCAGCGTGATGCGGTCCATCACCAGGTGGTGACTCAGCAGCTGCAGCAGCCAGCGGCCTTGCCCGGCATCGTGCGCGGCCCGCGCCCCTATCATCGGCGCCTGCCGCACGTCCAGGCGCAGGTCGTGGCTGCGCAGTTGCTCCAGCATCTGCGGCACCAGTGCCTCATGTGCCTCATCCGCATCAGGCCATTGCAGCTGCAGCGGTGCCTGGCGCAGCACCACCTGCACCGGCTCGGACAGCCCCTCCCAGAGCACGGCCGTGCGCAGGATGTCATGGCGCGCAATCACCTGGTTGAGGCTGTGCACGAAGGATTGCAGCTGCTCGCGCGCCCCGAAGCTCAGCAGGTTGGGCGAGACGAACACATCGCCCCCGGACTGCAGCAGGTGGTGGAACAAAATTCCCTCCTGCAACGGCGCCAGCGGGTAGATGTCCTGGATGTTGGCTGCGCCACCGGGCACCGCCTGCGCAATGCGAGCAATCTCCTCCTCATCCAGCGCCACCAGGGTCAGCATGTCCGGCGTGATCGCCGTGCAGCCTTCGGGGATGCCGTTGGGCGGCACATCGATCTCGCCGGCCACCTGCTCCCCTTGGTCCCCCTGCTGCGCCTGCAACACTGCCTGCGCAAACTCCGCCAGCCTCGGGTGCTGGAACAGCGTGCGCACCTGCACGCGCAGGCCCTGGGCGCGCACGCGCTCCAGCAGGCCCAGGGCCAGCAGCGAATGCCCGCCCAGCTCGAAGAAGCCGTCCTGCCGGCCCACGCGATCCACGCCCAGCACCTCGGCCCAGATCGTCGCCAGCGTTTCCTCCAACTCGCCCTGCGGTGCCTCGTATTGCTGGGCGCTGATCATCTCCGGCTCGGGCAGCGCCTTGCGGTCCACCTTGCCGTTGGCTGTCAGCGGCAGGGCTTCGAGCACGACGATGGCCGAGGGCACCATGTAGTCGGGCAGCGCCTGGCCCAGGCGCTGCTTGAGCTGGCTTTCCTCCACCGCGTCACGCAGGGAGACATAGGCGATCAGCCTTGCACCCTCCTTGGCCAGCACCACCGCCTCACGCACTTCAGGCTGGGCCAGCAGCTGCGACTGCACCTCGCCCAGTTCGATGCGGAAGCCCCGGATCTTGACCTGCTGGTCGGCACGACCCAGGTATTCGAGTTCGCCCTGTGCACTCCAGCGCACCAGATCGCCCGTGCGGTACAGGCGATCGCCTGCCTGTGTGAAGGGATTGGCGATAAAGCGCTCGGCGCTCAGGCCAGCGCGATTCAGGTAGCCGCGTGCCAGTCCTTCGCCCGCCACGTACAGCTCCCCGGCCACGCCCTGCGGCAGCAGGTTCAGGCTGCCATCGAGCACGTACAGGCCCAGGTCCGGAATAGCCACGCCAACGGGGCTGCGGCCACCATCCAAATCCGCCTTGGTGATCTGACGGTACGTCACATGCACCGTGGTCTCGGTGATGCCGTACATGTTGATGAGTTGGGGGCTCTGGTCACCGAAGCGGTCGAACCAGGGCCGCAGGCTCTCGGGCTCCAGCGCCTCGCCGCCAAAGATCACCTGGCGTAGCGCCAGGCCAGCGCCGTTCCCATCTTCCTGCTCGACGGCATGGACCAGTTGCCCAAAGGCCGAAGGTGTTTGATTGAGAACCGTTACGCGCTCCGCACGCAGCAAAGCCAGGAAGTCCTGGGGCGAGCGGCTGACCCAGTACGGCACCACCACCAGCCGGCCGCCCGTGCACAGCGCACCAAAGATCTCCCAGACCGAGAAGTCGAAGGCATAGGAGTGGAACAGGGTCCAGACATCGTCAGGCCCGAAGCCGAACCAGGCATCGGTGGCGTCCAGCAGCCGTGCCACGTTGCGGTGGCTCAGTTGCGCGCCCTTGGGACGGCCCGTGGAGCCCGAGGTGTAGATCACATAGGCCAGGCTGTCGGCCGAGACTTCAACCTGCGGATCGGTACCGGGTTCGCCCGACAGGTCCAGCATGTCGATCTCCAGCACCTGCAGTGCAGCAGCGCCGGGAATGCGCTCGCGCACCGCCGCCTGCGTCAGCACCAGGGCAATGCCGCTGTCCTCGACCATGTGCGCCAGACGATCCGCCGGGTAATCCGGGTCCAGCGGCACATAGGCGCCACCGGCCTTGAGGATGGCCAGCAGGCCGACCACCATCTCCAGCGAGCGCTGCATGGCAATGCCCACGCGCGTCTCCGGCCGCACGCCCAGGGCGATCAGGCGGTGGGCCAGGCGGTTGGCCTGGGCGTCGAGTTCTGCGTAGCCGAGAACGTGGTGCTCGAAGGACAGCGCCTGCGCCCCGGCTCGCGCCAATACCTGGCTGGCGAAGCGGCCGTGCAGCGTCTGCGCTGCGGCCGGCCGGCAGGCAGGAAGGGCAGCGGCGCGGCCCCATGCCTGCTGCCTGTGCAGTTCGGCCGCGCCCAGCAAGGCGACCTCGTCCACCTTGCGGCTCGGATCATCGGCCAGCGCCTGCAGCATGGCCACATAGTGGCCGGCCAGCGCGCCGATGGTGGCGGCCTCGAACAATTCGCGGGCATAGGTCAGGCGCAGGTGCAGGCGGCCCTGCGCATCCTCGGTGGTGTCCACCGTCAGCTCGAACTGGGCGCCCTGGCCCTGCAGCGCATATTCCTGCAGCTCCAGCCCAGGCAGTTGCTGCAGCGCGCTGCGGTCCTGGCGCTGGTGGTTGAACAGCACCTGGAACAGCGGCTGGGTGCCGGCGTTGCGTTCGGGCTGCAGCGCCTCGACCAGTTGCTCGAAGGGCAGGTCCTGGTGGGCCTGCGCGCCCTGGGCGGCCTGCCGGGCCTGGTCCAGCAGCTGCGCCAGGCCCATGCGCCCGTCCAGCGTGGCGCGCAGAACCTGGGTGTTCACGAAAAAGCCCACCGTGCCCTGCGTTTCCACCCGGTGGCGGTTGGCAATGGGCACGCCCACGCGAATGTCTTCCTGGCCCGTGTAGCGGTGCAGCACGGCCTGCAGGCCCGCCAGCAGCAGCACGAACAGCGTTGCGTCCTGCGCCTGGGCGCGGCGGCGCAGGCTGACGACCAGTTCGGCCGGCAGCTGCAGGCCATGGCTGGCGGCCACATGGTCCGCGCCGGGCCGGCGAGGGTGGTCGGTGGGCAGTTGCAGCACGGGGTGCGTATCGCCCAGCTGGGTGCGCCAGTAGGCCAGTTGCCGCTGCCGCTCGCCGGCCTCCAGCCACTGGCGCTGCCAGGCCGCGTAGTCGGCGTACTGCAGCGGCAGGGGTGCGGCCTGCGGCACCTGTCCCTGGCACCGTGCGCGGTACTGCTGCACGAATTCATCCACGATGATCTGCATGGACCAGCCGTCGGAGACGATGTGGTGCATGGCCACGACCAGCAGATGCGCCTCGGCCGACTCGCGGATCAGGCCCACGCGCAGCAGCGGCCCGGCCTGCAGGTCGAAGGGCTGGCGGTGCACGGCGGCCGCCGCCTGTTCCAGTTGTTCCTGACGCTGCGCAGCGGGGAGTTCGGACAGATCCGTTTGCTCGACCCGCACACCGCCCTGTGCGGCGATCACCTGCACCACCTGCCCGTCCCCGCCCATGCGGAACACCGTGCGCAGCGACTCGTGGCGCGCCACCAGCGCGTCGAAGCTTTGCTGCAGCGCCAGCACATCGAGCGTGCCCAGCAGACGCAGCGCGCCGCTGATGTGATAGGCCGTACCGGCCGGCTCCAGCTGCCACAGGAACCATTGGCGCAATTGCGCAAAGGACAGCGGCAGCGGGCCACTGCGGTCGGCCCTGGGCAGGGGCGCCGTGCCTTCGGTCTGCTCGGCTCCGGCGACCGGCCCCTCCACCAGCCGTGCCACACCCGCTGGCGTCTTGCCCGTGAACAGCTGCTTGGGCGTGAGCTTGACGCCGCGCTTGCGGGCACGCGCCACCAGCTTGAGCGCGAGGATGGAGTCCCCGCCCAGCGCGAAGAAGTCGTCATGCCGGCCCGCGCGCTCCAGGCCGAAGAGGTCGGCCCAGACGGCGGCCAGCGCCTGCTCGGCCTCGCCTTGCGGCGCCTCGAAAAGATCGGCGGCCGCCTGCTCCGGCACGGGCAGGGCCTTGCGGTCGATCTTGCCGTTGGCCGTCAGGGGCATGCACTCCAGCACGGTGATGCTGGCGGGCACCATGTACTCGGGCAGCGCCTGCGCCAGCGCGGCGGCCCACCCCGGCCTGTCGGCGGGCACGCCGGCCTGGGGCACGGCATAGGCATGCAGCTGCATGCGCCCGTCCCCGCCCCCATTCCCATTCCCATTCCCGTCCGGCCGCGCCACGACTTCGGCCTGGGCCACGCCGGGCACGGCCTGCAGCGCCAGCGCCACCTCGCGCAGCTCCACGCGGTAGCCGCGCACCTTCACCTGGTCGTCCATGCGGCCCAGGAACTGCAGGCTGCCATCGGCCAGCATGGTCACGCGGTCGCCCGTGCGGTACAGGCGCTCGCCCGGCTGGAACGGGCTGGCCACGAATCGCTCTGCCGTCTGCCCGGGCCGGGCCTGGTAGCCGCGCGCCAGGCCCGGCCCGCCCAGGTACAGCTCGCCGCTGGCGCCCAGGGGCACGGGCTGGAGGTCGGCATCCAGCACCAGGGCGCGGCTATTGGCCAGCGGCCTGCCCACGGGCAGGCTTTCGCCGCCGCGCAGCGCCTCGTCCGCCTCCTGGGTGAGGATGCCCACCGTGGTTTCGGTGGGGCCGTAATGGTTGAGCACGCGGCAGCCGGGCCTGAGCGCGGCAATGCGGTCCACCAGCGGCCAGCGCGTGGCTTCGCCGCCCAGCACCAGGCGGCTGGCAGGCAGCACGTCAGCGGGCATGCCGGCATTCAGCAGCCCCTGCAGATGGCTGGGCACGATCTTGAGCACGTCCACCCGGTGCTCTGCCATGTAGCGCGCGAAGCCGTCGGGGTCGAAGGCCAGTTCGGGCGCCATCAGATGCAGCGCGCGCCCCGAGCACAGCGCGCCGAACAGCACGGTGTGCCCCAGGTCCGCCGCCACGGTCGAGACCATGGCCATGCTGCGCGCCGCATCGGGCAGGTCCAGCCGCTGCAGCACGGCCTGCACATAGTGGGCCAGCGCGCCGTGGCTGACGACCACGCCCTTGGGCTGCCCGGTCGAGCCCGAGGTGTAGATCACATAGGCGCCCTGTGCGGAATGCGGCGGCGCGGCCGGCGGCGCCTGCCCCGCAATGCACGGGTCCTGGCAGGCATTCAGGTCCAGGCTCAGCAGGGGAACGCCCGCGTCCCAGGCGGGCGCCTGCTGGCAGAGCATCAGCACCGCGCCGCTGTCGCGCAGCTGCCAGGCCAGCCGCTGCGCCGGCAGGCCGGGGTCCAGGGGCACATAGGTGCCACCGGCCTTGAGCACGGCAAGCAGGCCCAGCACAAAGGCGCAGCTGCGCTCGGCATGCAGGGCCACGCGCACATCGGCACCCACGCCGCGCGCCACCAGGGCCCGCGCCAGCTGGTCGGACTGCCGGTCCAGCTGCGCGTAGTCCAGGGCCGAGCCTGCGTCCCTGACCGCCGTGCCATCGGGATGGGCCTGCACGGCGCGCGACCACAGCTGCAGCACGCTGTCGGCGCCAAAGGCCTGCACCGGGCCTGCAGACTCCGACACGCGGCCTGGCAGCGACAGCTCGCCCAGCCTGGGCTGCCTGTCGCTGATTGCGCCGCTGACCTGCCGCGCAAAATCCTGGAATGCGGCGGCCATGTCGCGCACCACGGCCTCGTCGAACAGTTCATGGGCGTAGATCAGCACGCAGTCGATGCCGTCCTGCCGGTCGGTGAAGTCCAGGCTCAGGTCGAAATGCGCCTGGCCGCTGGAGACGGCCTGCATGGCGATCTCCAGGCCGGCGATGTGGCGCGCGGCCGAGGCATCTTCCTGCTGGGTGCACTTGACCTGGAACAGCGGGTGAACGCCCGGCTGGCGGGCCGGCTGCAGCGCCTCGACCAGCAGGTGGAACGGCAGGTCCTGGTGGGCCTGCGCGCCCAGCACCGCCTCGCGCACCTGCGCCAGCAGCGCGCCGAAGTCCTGCGCGGGATCGATGTGCGTGCGCAGCACCAGCAGGTTCAGGAAGTAGCCGATCAGCCCATGCGTCTCGGCCTTCTGGCGGTTGGCCACGGGCGTGCCCACGCGCAGCTCGCGCGTGCCGCTGAAGCGGTACAGCACCAGCTTGAGCAGGGCCAGCATCACCATGAACAGCGAGGCGCCATGCGCGCGGCCCAGGGCACGCACGCGGGTGGCCAGCGCGGCGGGCAGCGTGAACTCCAGGCGCTGCTCCTGTGCTTCCTGCGCGGCCGCCCTGGCCTGCTTCATCGGCAGGGCCAGGGCCTCGTGCTCGGTGCCCAGCCGGGCGCGCCAGTAGGCCAGCTGCCGCTCGCGCTCACCGGCATCGAACCAGCGGCGCTGCCAGACGGCATAGTCGGCGAACTGCAGGGCCATGGCCGGCAGGCGCGATGGCTGCTGCGTGCGCAGGGCCTCGTACAGGTGGAACAGCTCCTCGACCACGATGCCGTTGGACCAGCCATCGCCCGCAATGTGGTGCAGCGACAGGCCCAGCACATGCTCCTGCGCGCCCAGCCGGCACAGGACGGCGCGCAATGGCGTTTCCGTGTCCAGCGCAAAGGGCTGGCGGGCCAGCAGCAGCACCTGGCGCTGCGCCTCGGCCTGCGGATCGCCGTCCGTCCATGCGCCCAGATCGACATGGCGCAGGGGCACGGGCGCGGCGGGCTGGATGGACTGCCGGGGCTCGCCGTCCTCGCCGGCCGGATAGCAGGTGCGCAGGATCTCGTGGCGCTCGGCCAGGGCCTGCAGCGCCTGCTCCAGCGCCAGCGCATCCAGCGGCCCCTTGAGCGACAGCGATCCCACCATGTTGTAGGCGGGGCTGGCGGGCTCCAGCCGCCAGGTGAGCCAGAGGCTGCGCTGCGCGGGGGACAGGGCAATGGCCAGCGTGCGGTCGCAGCGGGTGATGGTGTGGGCCGTATTGCGGGTGTCGCCGTCCGGCAGGCCACCTGCGCCACCTGCGTCAGATGCAGCGGGTGCGCCGGATGCACCGGATGCACCCCGGAGCCTCAGGGCCAGTGCGGCACGCTGCGCATCGGACAGGCGGGACTTGCGGGAATCGAGATCGTTCAGGGACATGGTGGTCTTCTCACGCAGATGCGAAGGCGGCAAGGGCATCGCCTTCATCGGTAACGGTGGCCTCGATCTCCTCGATCAGCCGGGTCTCCACCAGCACGGCCAGCTCGCCGACGGTGGGGGCCTTGAAGAAGGCGGCAGGGTGCAGCTCGACACCAAAGCGCTTTTTCACGCGGCCCAGGATCTGCAGGGCCAGCAGCGAGTCGCCGCCCAGCTCGAACAGGTTGTCGTGCACGCCCACCGGGGCAATGCCCAGCATGTCGGTCCACAGCGCGGCCAGGGCCTGCTGCAGTTCGCCTTCGGCCGCAACGTAGGCGGTCTGCAGCGCCGGGCGCGGATGGCCGCCACGGGCCTGCGATCCGTTGGCAGGTTCGGCGAAGGCTTCGGCGGCAGGTTCTGCCAGCGCATCCACCAGCCCGGCATCGATCTCGCCCAGGCGCTGCTGCAGGTCGGTGGTGGAGATGACCACCTGGTGCGGCACATCGCCGTTGACGATGCGCTCGAACACCGCTGCCGCTTCTGCGCCGCTCCAGCCTATGCCCTCGGGAATGCGCATGCCGGCGGCCATGCCCAGGTCACGCCAGGCGTCCCAGTCCACGGAGATGACGGGCCAGGCGCGCTGGCGGCTGGCCAGTGCCGCCAATGCATCCATGCAGGCATTGGCGGCGGCGTAGTCGCTCTTGCCCAGGCCTGCGGTGAGGCTGGAGATGGACGAGCACAGCAGCACGAAGTCCGGCGCCTGCATGTCCAGCGTGCCCAGCAGGTCCAGCAGCAGCCGGGTGCCGCGCAGCTTGGGGGCGAACGTGCGCTCCACGCTGTCCCGCGTGCGGGTGGACAGCATGCCGCTGTCGGCATGGCCTGCGGCATGGACCACGCCATGCAGCGCGCCAAAGCGCTGGTGCGCCTGCGCCAGCGCCGCCTGCATCTGCGCGGCGTCGGCCACATCGGCCGCCAGGGCCAGCACCTGGGCGCCCTCGGCCTCCAGGGCCAGCAGCTGCAGCAGTTGCTGGCGCAGGGTGCTCGGCTGCCCGTCATCCGCGGCCAGCGCCTCCCATTGGCTGCGTGCTGGCAGCGCCGTGCGGCCCACCAGCACCAGGCGGGCCTGCCAGTGCGCGGCCAGATGCCGGGCCAGCGCCAGGCCCACGCCGCCCAGGCCGCCCGTGATCAGGTACACGCCCTGCCTGCGCAGGCGCGGCGCCGCGGCGTCCTGCCACTGCAGGGGCTCGTAGGTCTTGCGCCAGCGGTGGGCACCGCGCAGGGCGATGGCCGTGTCGGCCGCGCGCAGCCCATGCGGCGCGCGGGCTTCGTCCAGCAGCTGGCGCGCCAGCCGGGCCTGCATTGCGTGCGAATCCGCCTGCACCACATCGACGAAACGGCAGTCGATGGACGGGCATTCCTGCCCGATCGCCTTGCACAGCGGAAAGACGGCGGCCATCTCGGGGTTCAGCGCTTCCGCTCCGGTCACATCTTCCGAACCGCCTGCGGCCACCAGCAGCAGCCGCCTTTCGCGCGGGCCTCCAGCATCGTGCGCACGGGTCTCCAGCGCCTGCGCCAGCGCCAGCACGCTGTGAAAGCCGCGCTCCAGCGGCGCAGGGGCAGCCGCGTCCATGGCCCACAGGTGGTAGATGGCGTCCACGGGGCCGAACTGCGCCTGCACCGCATCGAGCAAGTCCTCGCAATCGCGGCGCTCGCCGGGGCGCACGGCATGCCGGCCCGGGGCCAGGCAGGCGGGGGCGGCGCCCGCTTCCACGCAGACCACATCGGTGCCCTGCGCCCGCAATGCGTGCACCAGGGTCTCGGCCGTGGCACTGCCGTCGCCAAATACCAGGGCCACCTGTGCTGCGGCTGCGGCTGCGGCTGCGGCGGTGCCTGCCGCCCACTGCAAGGGACTGCGCTGCCAGGCGGCTGCGTAGAACGGACCGGCGGTCGCCGAGGGACCTGCCGTGCCTGCCGCTTTCGGTGCATCGCCACCCTGCCCCGCCGCCTGCACCCAGAAGGAGCGGCGCTGGAAGGCATAGGCCGGCAGCGGCACGCGCCGCCCTGGCCGCCCGCCCCGGCAGGCAGTCCAGTCGATATCCACGCCCGCGCACCACAGTCCAGCTACGGCCTGCGCCAGCAGCTGCGCGCTGCGTGCGGTCTGCTGGGGATGGGCCTGGCTGGGCCAGATGCCGGCCGCCGTGGCAGCGCGCGCATGCTGGCGAGCCAGGGCGGTAAGGGCTTGGCCGGGGCCCACCTCCAGCAGCACACGGCCCGGCTCTCGCACAAGCTCGTCCAGCCCGTCCGCAAAGCGCACGGTATGGCGCAGGTGGCGGGCCCAGTAGGCGGGGCTTATGGCCTGCTCGGCCGTGATGGGCTTGCCGGTCACGCTGGAGATGAAGGCCAGGCGCGGCGCATGCCGGGGCACGCTGGCCACCACCTGCTCCAGCTGCGCCAGCAGGGGCTCGGTCATGGACGAGTGCGAGGCCACGGCAATGTGCAGCCGGCGGGCGGTGATGTCGCGCGCGCGCAGCGCCTCTTCAGCCGCCTCGATGGCGGCCAGCGGGCCGGACAGCACGCACAGGCGTTCGCCATTGACGGCACCCAGGTCACAGCCCCAATCCAGCAGGGATTGCAGCTCGGCCTCGGCCAGGGGCACCGAGGTCATGGCGCCCTGCGGCAGCGACTGCAGCAGGCGGCCGCGCGCCGCGACGATGCTCAGGGCATGCGGCAGCTCGAACACGCCAGCCAGGCAGGCCGCCACATACTCGCCCAGGCTGTGGCCCAGCATGGACACGGGCTGCACGCCGCGTGCCATCCACATCCGGGCCAGCGCATAGCCGATCACGAACAGGGCCGGCTGGGCCTTGTCCATGGCGGACAGCGCCGCGTCGGCCTCCACCTCTTCACCCGGGGCGGGGAACAGCCACTGGCGCAGGTCCCAGCCTGTTTCGGCCTGCAGCAGCCCGCAGCAGCGGTCCACCTCCTGACGGAACACACCGCCGTCGCGGTACAGGTCCAGGCCCATGTTGGCGTGCTGCACGCCCCCGCCCGGGAAAAGAAAGACCACGCCGGGCGGCTGCGCCGGCACCTCGGTGGCCTGGCCTGCCGGCGCCGCCACCGCAGAAGCAGCAGCGAGGTGCAGGCCCTCCACCGCCATGCCCATGCCGTCGGCCACCACGGCACGGCGATGGCCGAAGGCGCGGCGGCCCTGCTGCAGGGTGTGGGCCACATCGTCCAGCGACAGGCCGCTGCCGGCCTGCTGCAGATGGGCAGCCAGGTGGCGCGCCGCTTCGTCCAGCGCACGGGGGCTGCGAGCGGACAGCGGCAGCACCTGCCAGCCCCGGGCTGTATCCGCCGGTGCGCCGGAAGGGGCGGCAGAGGTGGCAGGGGAGGCAGCAGCCTCCTGCAGCACCACATGGACATTGGTGCCGCCAATGCCGAAGGCGCTCACGCCCGCGCGGCGCGGCGTGCCCGCCCGGGGCCAGGGCCTGGCCGCGGTGTTGACATGGAAGGGACTGCGCTCGAAGTCGATCTGCGGATGCGGCCGCTCGAAATGCAGGCTCGGCGGCAAGGTGGCATGCCGCAGCGAAAGCACCGCCTTGATCAGGCCCGTGACACCGGCGGCCGCATCGAGATGGCCGATATTGGTCTTCACCGAGCCGATGGCGCAGTAGCCCCTGCGCTGCGTGCTGGCGCGAAAGGCCTGGGTCAGCGCCGCGATCTCGATGGGGTCGCCCAGCGCCGTGCCCGTGCCATGGGCTTCCACATAGCCGATGGTGTCGGCCGGCACGCCCGCCAGGGCCTGCGCCGCGCGCACCACGGCGGCCTGGCCGTTGACGCCGGGCGCCGTGAAGCCCACCTTGTCTGCGCCATCGTTGTTGGCGGCGCTGGCCAGGATGACGGCGTGGATGGTGTCGCCGTCGCGCAGCGCATCGTCCAGGCGCTTGAGCACCACAATGCCCGCGCCGCTGCCCTGCAGCGTGCCTGCGGCCTGGGCATCGAAGGCGCGGCAATGCCCGTCCGGCGAGAAGATGGCGCCGGCCTGGTAGCGGTAGCCGCCGTTTTGCAGCAGGTTGAGCGAGACGCCACCGGCCAGCGCCATGGCGCATTCATGGCCCAGCAGTGCCTGGCAGGCGGTGTGCACGGCCATCAGCGAGGTCGAGCAGGCCGTCTGCACGGTGACGGCCGGGCCGCGCAGGTCCAGCTTGTAGGCCACGCGCGTGGCCAGGGCATCGGCCATGTTGCCGCTCATCAGGCCCAGCAGGTCGGCGACCTGGGCGCCAGGGCCCGGCGCATGGCGGGGCAGCAGATGGCGCATCAGGTAGACGCTGGCGCCCGTGCCCGCGTACACGCCGATGGCGCCGGGATGGCGCCGGCCCTCGTAGCCCGCATGCTCCAGCGCCTGCCACGCGCACTCCAGGAAAAGGCGGTGCTGCGGGTCCAGCTGCTCGGCATCGCGCGGGGTGTAGCCGAAGAAGTCGGCATCGAAGAGGTCCATGCCGGCCAGCGGCACGCCGGCCTTCACGTAGCCGGCATCGTCCAGCAGGGCCTGGGGCACGCCCAGGGCGCGCAGCTCATCGTCGCTGTAGCGCTTCACGGACTCGACGCCGTCACGGATGTTGGCCCAGAAGCGGTCGATGTCGTCGGCGCCCGGAAAGCGCCCGGCCATGCCGATGACGGCGATCTCCAGGCCGGTGGTTTCGGAGGAAGAAGACATCAGAGGGTCCTTTCGATGTGGCGCTTGCGCTGCAGCAGCGCCTCGCGGCGGCGCTGGGCCGCGTCCATGCCGTCCCGGGCGGCGGCCGCCTGCGCGGCGCCGTCGCCCCCGCCCTCGCCATCTGCGCCCTGCTCGATGCGCCGCGCCAGGGCCGACACCGTGGGGTGCTTGAAGAGATCGACCAGGGACAGCTCCCGGCCCAGCCGCGACTCCAGCAGGCCATGCACGCGGATGAGCTGCAGCGAATGCCCGCCCAGGTCGAAGAAGTTGTCGCTGGCGCCTATGCGCTCCACGCCCAGCACCTGGGCCCAGAGGGCGGCAATGGTCGCGGCCACGCCGCCCTCGGGCGGCTCGTAGGCCTGGCGCTCCAGGGCCGGCAGGGCGGGCGCATCGGGCAGCGCCTTGCGGTCCACCTTGCCGTTGGCGTTCAGCGGCAAGGCATCCAGAACGGTGATGGACGAGGGCAGCATGTAGTCGGGCAGGGCTGCGGCCAGCGCGCTGCGCAGCGCGGCCATGTCCAGGGTCTGCCCCTGCTGCACCGAGACAAAGGCGGCCAGCCGCGCGCCGTCGGCCGCCTGGCGGGCGACCACCACGGCCTCGCGCACGGCGGGGTGGGCCAGCAGTTGCGCCTCCACCTCGGCCAGCTCGATGCGAAAGCCGCGGATCTTCACCTGGTGGTCCACGCGGCCCAGGTAGTCGATCTGGCCGTCGCCGCGCCAGCGCACCAGGTCGCCCGTGCGGTACAGGCGCTCGCCCGTGCGGCTGGCGGGGTCGGCGACAAAGCGCTCGGCGCTCAGGCCCGGCCGCCGCCAGTAGCCGCGCGCCAGGCCCACACCGCCCAGATACAGCTCGCCGGCCACGCCGCGCGGCACCTCGTTGAGCGCGGCATCCAGCACATGGGTGCGCAGCCCGGCCACGGGGCGGCCTATGGGCACGGACAACGCGCCCTCGTCGCGGCAGTCCCACCAGGTGACCTCGATGGCCGCCTCCGTGGGGCCGTAGAGATTGAGCAGGCGGGTGCCGGGGAAGGCCTGCAGCACGGCCGCCTGCAATTCGGCGGACAGGGCCTCGCCGCTGCAGATGATGCGCTGCAGCCCCTGGCAGGTGGCGGCCGCCGGGTGCGCCATGAAGGCCTGCAGCATGGACGGCACGAAGTGGATGGTGCTGACCTGATGGCGCGCTATCAGCTCGGCCAGGCGCCGGGGATCGCGGTGGTCGCCGGGGGCGGCCAGCGCCAGGCGTGCGCCGGTGGTCAGCGGCCAGAAGAATTCCCAGAAGGAGATGTCGAAGCCGAAGGGCGTTTTCTGCAGCACCGTGTCGCCCGGGCCCAGCGGCTGGTGCACCTGCCCCCAGGCCAGGCGATTGCACAGCGAACGGTGGCGGTTGGCCGCGCCCTTGGGCCGCCCGGTCGAACCCGAGGTGTAGATCACATAGACCAGGCTGTCGCCATGCAGGGCAACGGCCGGGTTGTGGGCCGGCATGTCCTGCAGCCGGGACGCCAGGCCCGGCACATCGACCAGTTGGGCACTGCAGTTGGCCGGCAGGCGGTCACGCACCTGCGGCTGCACCAGCACCAGGGACACGCCGCTGTCCTCCAGCATGTAGGCGATGCGGTCGGCCGGGTGCTCGGGGTCGATGGGCACATAGGCTGCGCCGGCCTTCATGATGGCCAGCAGCCCCACGACCATCTCGATGGAACGCTCCATGGCAATGCCCACCGGCACGCCGGGCCGCACGCCCGATGCGATCAGGTGATGCGCCAGCTGGTTGGCGCGCACATTGAGCTCGGCGTAGCCCAGCGTGGCCTCGCCCAGGCACAGGGCCGGGGCACCGGGGCTGCGCGCCACCTGCTGCTCGAAGCGGCGGTGCACGATGTCGCCGCCGTGCAGGACCTGGTCATTGCAGCTCCAGGCCGCCAGTTGCTGGCGTTCGTCGGGACCCAGCAGCGGCACCTCGTCCACGGCACATTGGGGCTGGTGCGCCAGTGCGCCCAGCATGGCCGCATAGTGGGCGGCCAGGCGCTGCATGCTGCCCGGCTCGAACAGCTCGCGGGCATAGACCAGGCTGATGCCCAGGCTGCCATCGGAGCGCTCGCGCACTTCCACGGTCAGCTCGAACTGCGCATCTGCGGCCGCCAGCGGCTGGCCGGCCACCGTCCAGCCCGGCACCTGCTGCAGCGCGTGCCAGTCCTCCACCAGATGATTGAACAGCACCTGGAACAAGGGGCTGTGCGCCAGGCTGCGCTGCGGCTGCAGCGCCTCCACCAGCTGCTCGAACGGCAGATCGTGGTGGGCCTGGGCGCCCTGCGCCGCCTCGCGGGCCTGCTGCAGCACGTCAGCCAGGCGCATGCGCCCGTCGATGCGGTTGCGCAGCACCAGGGTGTTGACGAAAAAGCCGACCACGCCCTGCAGGTCGGCATGCGCGCGGTTGGCCACGGGCACGCCGACGCGGATGTCCTCCTGCCCCGTGTAGCGGTACAGCAGCGCCTGCCAGCCGGCCAGCAGCAGCGTGAAGAGCGTGTCCCCCTGCTGGCGGGCCTGCGCGCGCAGCGCCTGCAAGGTCGCGCCGGACAGCTCGAAGCCGTGCCGTCCCGCCCGATAGCGTGCCAGCGCCTGGCGCGGATGGTCGGTAGGCAGGGCCAGCACAGGCTGGGCCTCGCCTGGGGGCACCTGCAACCGTTCCAGCCAGTAGGCCAGCGAGGCCTGCTGGCCTTGCTGGGCCTGCTGAGCCTGCTCCCGCTGCCAGACGGCGTAGTCCACATACTGCAGCGCCGGGCCGCTGTCCGGGGCGCCGGCATACAGCGCCGCCAGATCGTCCAGCAGGATCTGCATGGAGGCGCCGTCGGAGACGATGTGGTGCATCACCAGCGCCAGGATGTGCTCATTGGCCTGCAGCCGCACCAGGGCAGCCCGGGCCAGCGGCCCCTGCTGCAGATCAAAGGGCTGGGCGCACAGCGCCTGCAGCCATTGGGCGGCGTGCTCCTCGCGCTGCGCGGAGTCGCCCTGCGCGGAGTCGCCCTGCGCGGCCTGCGCGGCATCCAGCCACTGCAGCTCCAGCCTGCCCTGGGGGTCCAGGCGCTGCTCGACCTCCCCATCGGGCCGGGCGTTGAATACCGTGCGCAGCGAACCGTGCCGTTCGGCCAGGCCCTGCACGGCCGCACGCAGGGCGCCTGCATCCAGCGGCCCGGTGATGCGCAGGGCGCCCTGCACGTGGTAGGCCGTGCTGCGCGTATCCATCTTCCAGAGAAACCATTGGCGCTGCTGGGCCGGCGTCAGCGGCAGGGGCATGGCGCGGCGGGCCTCGGTCAGCGGGGCAATGCGCTGCAGCGCCGTGCCCGGCTGGCGCTGTTGGCACAGCCGGTCGATGTCCTGCGCCTGGTCGCGCAGCCGCGGGTGCTCGAAGACCCGCCCGACCGGATATTCCAGGGACCATTGCCGGCAGATGCGCGCGGCCAGCCGCACGGCGGCCAGGGAGTTGCCGCCTTGCGCGAAGAAATTGGCCTCGCCGGCCGGCCCGTGCTGGGCATCGCCACCGAGCACCTCGCGCCACAGGCCGGCCAGCGTGCCTGTGGTGGGATCTGCCGCGCCCGCCTCCTGCGGTGCGTGGCTGCCGCCGTCCGCAAAGCGGCCCGACTCGAACACCGCCCAGGCATCCAGAGTGCGCGCGGACCAGCCCTGGCGGCAGGCTGCGCGCTGCAGCTTGCCGCTGGAGGTGCGGGGCAAGGCGCCGGGGTTGAGCAGCACGATCACCGTGGGTGCCTCACCGCACTGCGCGCCCACGGCGGTGCTCAGGGCATCGACCAGGGCCTGGGCCGGCACCAGTTTTTGCATGCCGAACGAGACTTCGGCAGCAATGCCTATGCCTTCCCGGCCATCGATGTCCACTGCAAACGCGGCCACGCGCCCCTTGCGCACGGCTTCGACCTCGGCCTCGACCACGCGCTCGATGTCCTGCGGGTAGAGGTTGTGCCCGCGCACGATGATCAGGTCCTTGATGCGGCCCGCCACATGGACCTGCCCGCCGTGCACGAAGCCCAGGTCGCCCGTGCGCAGCCAGCGCCGGCCTGCATGCTCGACAAAGGCCTGCTGCGTTTGCTGCGGCTTGCCCCAGTAGCCCTGGCTGATGCTGGGGCCGTGCGCCCAGATCTCGCCCACGTGGCCGGGCTCCAGCACCTGCAGGCTGTGCGGATCGACGATGGCCACGGCATGGCCGGGAACGGCGGGGCCGCAGCCCACCAGCGAGGTGGTCTGCGAGGCGCCGGGGCTTTCCTCGGCCCGGCCCTGCGCCAGGGCCTCGGTATCGAAGGACGTGATCGTGGCGCCCGCGCCGCAGCTGCCGCCGGTGATGAACAGGCTGGCCTCGGCCAGGCCGTAGCATGCATAGGCCGCGTCGGGCCGCAGCCCGCAGGCGGCAAAGCGCTGCGCGAAGGCCGTGACGGTGTCGGCACGCACGGGTTCGGCACCCGTGTAGGCCAGCCGCCAGCTCGACAGGTCCAGCTGCGCCAGTTGCGACGGCTTGATGCGCTCCAGGCACATGCGGTAGGCGAAGTCGGGGCCGCCGCTGATGGTGGCGCGGTGGCGCGAGATCAGCTCCAGCCAGCGCACGGGGCTTTCCAGAAAGAGGCGCGGCGAGGTCAGCACCAGCGGCAGGCCGCTGTACAGCGGCTGCAGCAGTCCGCCGATCAGGCCCATGTCGTGGTAGAGCGGCGCCCAGGACATGAAGCGGTCGCCCGCGCCGATGTCCATGCGCTGCTGGATGGCGGCCTCGTTGGCGATGAGGTTGCCGTGGCTGACCATCACGCCCTTGGGCGCCGAGGTGGAGCCCGAGGTGTATTGCAGGAAGGCGATGTCGTCGGCAGCCGGCGCATGGGGCCGCCAGGCGTCGGCATCGGCCAGGTCCACCTGGTCGGCGGCCACGGCGGCAATGCCGGCAAAGCGCGCATCGGCGCCGGGCAGGGCCTGCATCACTTCGGCCGTGCTGATCACGCAGGCCGCATCCGCGTCGCCCACGATGCCCAGCAGCCGCTCCAGATGCTGCACGCGCAGCGATTCCAGCGGCGGCACCGGCACGGCGATCACGCCAGCGTAGAAGCAGGCCAGCATGCTGGCGGCGTAGTGCTCGTCGTTGTCCATCATCACCAGGGCGCGCGCGCCCACGGGGCACAGCTGCTGCAGCCGGGCGGCCAGCGCGCGCACGCGGCGGTCGAACTCGTCATAGCTGTGGCTGCGCTCGACCACGCGGCCGTCCTGCACGGCGGCCACGGTGAGCCAGATGTCGTCGGGCCGCTGCTGCGCCAGGCCCCTCAGATGCTCGACCAGGCTGGCCGGCGCCTGGCCTGCTGCCGCGATTGCACTTTGTCCACTCAGCATGTCAGCTGCCTCCCGGGTTCTCAGAAACGGTCCAGATTGCTGCGCGGCTCGGCCATGGCGACGATGACCTTGCGCGGCCCCTTGAAGGGAGAGCGCGCATGGGCCACGAGCATGTTGTCCAGCATCAGCACGTCGCCCTGCTCCCAGGGGAAGCTGACGGTCTCGGCGTCCAGCGCGGCGCGCACCTCGGCGAAGATGTCGTCGCCGATGGTGGAGCCGTCGGCGAAGAAGGTGTTGCGCGGCAGGTTCTCGATGCCGTAGACCTCCTCCAGCACCTCGCGCTCCTCGGGCTCGCGCGCCGAAATGTGGAACAGGTGGGCCTGGTTGAACCAGACCATCTCGCCCGTGACGGGGTGGCTCTCCATGGCCTGGCAGAGCTGGCGCGTGCGCAGGCCGTCGTCTTCCTTCCACTCCCAGTCCATGCGCGCATGGCGGCAGAAGGCCTCGACCTCGGCGCGGCTTTCGGTGTTGAAGACCTTCTGCCAGGGCACGTCCATCTCGCCGAAGTTGCGCACGTACAGAATTCCGGGCTCGAACAGCTCGCGGATGCGCGCCGGAATGCGGCGGTAGACCGCACGGCTGTCGGCAATCGGCGTCTCGCCGCCCTCGGGCGATGCGGTGACGCAGTGGAACCAGATCTTCATGGGCCATTCGCGCGTGTAGGCCTGCTCGTTGTGCAGCGGAATGCTCTGGTGGGCCGGGTATTCGGTGGAGGTGTAGACGCCCGCGCCGCTGGAGGCCTCGACCGCGCTGCGCGGCGTGGATGCAAATTCGTACTTGAGCAGCGGGTGGCCAAAGGCCGAGGCGAAGCGCTGGAAGGTCTCCACATCGGGCACGCCAAAGCCGCGCAGCAGCACGCCGCCCGTGGTCAGCAGGGCCTCGTCGATGTCGCGGCGCAGCGGCGGCAGCGCGGCCAGCAGGTCCTGGCCCGGCTGGGCGGGCGTGACGAGCTGGGGAAGCAGCGAGCCCGCGGGGGCCTTGCGCTCGAAGCGCTGGAGGGTTTCGTTCATGTCGATTCCTTGGTGCGCCACGCAAGAGCTGCCGCGTAGCCCGGCGGCGCTGGCAGCGCCATCGCTTGAAAACCATTCCAGTCGGGGACCGCGCAGGCGATGGCCAGCCGTCCGTCCCCTCCCGGGCTGATGCCTATGGAGCGCAGGTGGTCGGCCACGCCGATGCCGATGGCCTTGAGCACGGCTTCCTTGCCCACCCAGCGCTGGTAGAAGGCCGCCAGCCGATCAGGCGCACGGCGCACGCTGGCGCGTTCCTGGTCGGTGCAGACGGCGTCGAGCATGACCTCGGCATCGAGGTCGGGCTTGTGCTGCTCGATGTCCACGCCCAGGTGCAGCACGCCACCGGGATCGGCCAGCGCGATCAGCGCATGCCCGCCCGAATGCGAGACATTGAAGAGCGGTGCCCGCAGCGGGTCCTCGTCGACAAAGGGCTTGCCGTGGACGCCGACCGCCAGCGGCACATCTGCCGGGCAGCAGCCCAGCCTGCGCCCCAGCAGCCGCCGCGTGGCAGCGCGTGTCTGTGCGAAGCGCAGCCGGTCGGCGGCCCGCACGAAGCGCGCGGCGCGACCGCGCTCCTCGGGGGTCAGGTGCGGCAGGCTGTCGCTCAGTTCGGCCGACAGGTCCAGGTCCAGCCTGAAGACCTCGATGCCCTGGCTCATGGCCTCACGCACGGACACGAGCTGCATGGATGCCTCCCTGGAGTGACTGGGACCCGGCCAGGCGCTGCGCCAGCACGGCCAGCACATCGCCTTCGCGCTGCTTGATGAAGAAATGCCCGCCCTCGAACCAGTCCAGCGTGAAGGCCCCGGCGGCCTCCTGCGACCAGGCCTGGACGCGGGGCGCCTCGATGTCATCCTGCCGCCCCGCAAAGACGTGCACCGGCAGCGGCAGGCCCGCAGCGGGCACATGGCCGAAGCTCTCGCAGACGCGGTAGTCGGAGCCCAGCACATCCAGCGTGATGCGCATGAGCTCGGGGCTGCCAAACACCTCTTCGGGCGTGCCGCCCTGCCTGCGCAGATCGGCAATCAGCGCCGCATCGTCGCCCTTGCCCGCAAAGCGCTCGGGATCGCGGCAGGCCGGTGCCGGGCTGCCCGAGGCAACCAGGGCCAGCGGCAGCTCCCTGCCCTCCTCGCGCAACTGCCGCGCCATGCCGAAGGCCAGCAGCGCGCCCATGCTGTGGCCCAGCAGCGCAAAGCGGCCGCGCATGGCCTGGCGCTGCTCGGCGCACAGCAGCGAGACCAGCTGCCCGAAGTCCTCGACCGCAGGCTCGCCCAGCCGGCTGCCCCGCCCCGGCAGCTCCACCGGCGCAATGCGGATCCAGTGGGGCAGCAGCCTGCGCCAGCGCAGGTACATGGTGGCGCTGGCGCCTGCGCACGGCAGGCACAGCAGGGTCAGCGGCGCGTGCATGCGCGTCAGCCCGCTGCGGTTTCGATAACGGTATCGGTATCGCTTTGCAGCGCGGCGCCGGCACCCGCCTGCTCCTGCTGCTGCATCCACACGCGCAGCGACTTGGGCCGCATGTCGGTCCAGGTGGCGTCCACGTAGTCGAGCACGGTTTTCTTGTCGCCCTTCACGCCCTCCACGGCGGTCCAGCCGCCGGGCACGGCCTTCCAGTGCGGCCAGATGGAATACTGTTCCTCGTGGTTGACCAGAACGATGAAGGTTTCGTCTTCGCGGTCGAAGCAGCTTGTAGACATGCAGGCGTCCTTAATGCGGTTGAACATCGGTGAGGCCAGTACGGGATCGCGGCGATCCGGTACTGCGCCTCTGTTGAACATGACGTTCCAGATCCGAAACTGTTCACGCCGCGTGCGCGCCGGTTCCGGGTCATGCGCGGGGCTGCACCGTTCAATGGTGGTCCAGCAGCGAGCGGTGGACATGGATGGCCCTGCAGGCGTCGGCAATCCTGGCGTTCACCAGGCCCAGCGCGCACTCCATGTGCTCGGCGATCTGGCGCTGGGTGAGGCCCTTGATGCGGTACAGCTCGAAGGTCTCGCGGGTCTTGGGCGGCACCTCGTCCAGGGCCTGGTCGATCAGGCGTATGGCCTGGGACTCGAACAAAAGGCGCTCGGGCGAGCGGCTGTCCGGTATCTCCAGCGTCTCCACATCCACGCCGTGGGTGCGGTAGCTGTTCTCGCGCTCCTGGCGGCGCAGGTAGTCCAGCGCCATGTTGCAGACGGCGCGCGTCCAGTAGGCGGCGGGCTTGGCGATCTCGGCATCGCTGCGCATCTCGGCAACGCGCAGATAGGTGTCCTGCACGGCGTCGTCGGCCAGTTCGGGATTCCTGAGAATTCTTCGCGCGACCCTCACCAACTGTCCACGCGAAGCAATGAAGACCTCTTCCAGCGAAGAATGTGTGTGATTCAAGGACACGATGCAGTTCCTCTCGCAAGCTAGGCAAGAACGTCAAGGGGAAATGTCGACCGCAGGTCGATGGACTGCCGGAGCGCCGCCCGTGCAAAAAGACGGGAACGGGGCTCGGCACAGGCGGAAAGCGGCGGCACGACCGCTGACCGCAGGGCATCAGTGCACGCCGATGCGCATCGGCGTGACTTGGGGAGTCGGGCCTTAGATCGGCCTCATGCCGGCTTCATGGCGGCGGCCGACCTCGCCGGGCCCATGCGTCCTGGAACAGGATCGGCAAGGGCTGTGCGGCCTTGCAGACGTGCTGAGACTTGAACCGGGACCAAGGCATGCAGTGGTGCTCCTCTAACGTTTTCCAGAAAATTAAATGAGAAGCATTAACAGCTCCGGCGACAAAACCGGGTCTGGATCGGCATCTCGTACCTGTCTGGAAGACGTCCCGCCAAGGCAAACGAAGACACGGCTATCGGCACTGGCAAATCGGCAGCCGGTGCCTATGGATTCCCGTCGTCCATGGCTTTCCCTCGCCATGGATGATGGGCCTGGATCATGACGGACTGGTGATGCCCCAAGCGCAGCGCGGGGGCACCGAAGGGCTGGGTGCGCAGGCAGGAAAAGCGAAGGGAGCGCAGCAGCCTGCTGCTGCAACCTGCAGACGAAAAAAAGCCACCTTGCGGTGGCTTCTTGTCTGTGCAGACGCTGGGTTTGCACAAGGAATCTGGCGGAGTGGACGGGACTCGAACCCGCGACCCCCGGCGTGACAGGCCGGTATTCTAACCAACTGAACTACCACTCCTGGCAGACAGCTTTTGCGCTCTTTCGAGCCAAGTGCTGCAAACTTGGCGACCCTACGGGGATTCGAACCCCGGTACTCACCGTGAAAGGGTGATGTCCTAGGCCTCTAGACGATAGGGTCAATCCTAGAACTTGCGTAAATACTCAAGTCTCAATTTTTGGTGGAGGTAAACGGGATCGAACCGATGACCTCTTGCATGCCATGCAAGCGCTCTCCCAGCTGAGCTATACCCCCTTGCTGCAACGTTGCACTGCTTCGTTGCTGCGATTCAAAAATTGTAGCACAGCGTTTTTGAGGCAATTCCGGAATGCATGACTTTTTTATGTCGCCCTGCATTCCGGTGCCCTGCTCAAGCCCGGGTCAGGCCAGGCTTTGCCCGTCGCGTATGCGGTGGATCTCGGCGATGTCCACCACCCAGACCAGGCCGTCGCCGACCTGGCCCGAATGGCAGGCCGTGGTGATGGCCGCACGGATGGGCTCGACCATGGAGGCCTCGGCCAGCACGCAGACCATGACCTTGTCGGAGAAGTCGGTCAACTCCTCCTTCACGCTGCGCTTGTCGATGGCGGCCGGGGCCGTGAAGCCCTCGGCACGGAACAGCGTCACGCCGGGGAAGTTGGGAATGGCGCGCAGCGCGTCGCGCAGGCGCTCCAGGCGGCTGGGGCGCACGATGGCCCGGATTTCCTTCATGGTCATTGCAGTGTCTCCTTCATCAGGCTTCCAGCGGTTTCTCGTCAAACCAGCGGTACAGGGTCGGCAACACCACCAGCGTGAGCAGGGTGGACGAGATCAGGCCACCGATCACGACGATGGCCAGCGGGCGTTGCACCTCCGAGCCGGGGCCGGTGGCGAACAGGAAGGGCACCAGGCCCAGCAGCGCGACGGTGGCCGTCATCATCACGGGGCGGAAGCGCTGCACGCAGCCTTCGCGCACGGCCTCGGCCACGTCCATTCCATCCTCGCGCAGCTTGCGGATGCAGGTGACCAGCACCACGCCGTTGAGCACCGCAATGCCCCACAGCGCGATGAAGCCCACCGATGCCGGCACGCTCACGTATTCGCCCGTGACGAACAGGCCTATCAGTCCCCCGATGGAGGCGAAAGGCAGCACCAGGATGATCAGCCCGGCCAGCTTGACTGAATTGAACAGCACGAACAGCAGGAAGAAGATGGCCACGATGGTCAGCGGCACGATCACCTGCAGCGTGCCCATGGCGCGCTCCATGTTCTCGAACTGGCCGCCGTACTTGAAGTAGTAGCCGTCGGGCAGTTGCACTTCCTTGTCGATGCGCTGCTGCACTTCGGTCACGAAGCCGCCCAGGTCGCGCCCTTCCACGTTGGCGCCCACGACCACGCGCCGCTTGCCGCCTTCGCGGCTGATCTGCGCGGGTCCGTCCACCAGTTCGATGCGGGCCACGCTGTTGAGCGGAACCTGCGCGCCGGTGCTGGTGGTCAGCAAGGTGGCGCCGACAGCCTGGGGCGAGCCACGGAAGGGCTCGGGGAAGCGCACGACCACGTTGTAGCGGCGCTCGCCCTCGTAGACCGTGGTCACGTCCTTGCCGCCGATGGCCGACTCGATCACGCCCTGCACGTCGGTGACGTTCAGGCCGTGGCGGGCAATGGCCTTGCGGTCGATATCCACCGTGAGCGCCTGCTGGCCCGACAGCCGCTCGACGCGGATGTCCGTGCTGCCCGGCACGCTCTTGAGGATGCGGGCCACCTGTTCGGAGACATCGCGCAGATCGTCCAGCTCGTCGCCGAAGACCTTGATGGCCAGTTGCGAGCGCACGCCCGTGACCATTTCATCCACGCGCTCGGAGATCGGCTGGGACAGCACGATCTGCACGCCCGGGATCGAGGACAGGCGCTGGCGGATGTCTTCGTCGATCTCGTCCTGGGTGCGGTCGGACTCGGGGTCCAGCAGCACGATGGGGTCGGACTCGTTGGGGCCTGCGGGATCGGCCGGCGATTCACCGCGTCCGAGCTTGGAGACCACGCTGAGCACGCCGGGCACCTCGGCCACGGCCTTCATCGCCGCCATTTCCATGCGGATGGACTCGTCCAGCGAGATGCTGGGCACGCGGTTGATCTGCGGCGTCAGCGCGCCCTCCTTCATGGTGGGCATGAAGGACTTGCCCAGCAGCGGGAACAGTCCCAGCGAGCCCAGCAGCAGCGCCACGGCCACGGCCAGCGTGGCGCGGTTGCGTGCGGTGGCCAGGTCCAGCAGGCGCAGGTAGTGGCGCTTGAGGAAGGCGATCAGGCGCGTGTCATGGTCCGCGCCGCCCTTGAGGAAGTACGAGCACAGCACGGGCGACAGGAACAGCGACACGGCCAGCGAGACCGCCAGCGAGATCGCGATGGTCAGCGCCAGCGGGCCGAACATCTTGCCCTCGATGCCCTGCAGCGTCATCAGCGGCAGGAACACCAGGATGATGATGGCGATGCCGAAGATGGTGGGCGTGGCCACCTCGGTGGTGGCCGAGAGCACGGTGCGCACGCGTGCGCCCATGCTGTCGCCGGCCTGGCCGAGCTTGTGGAACACGTTCTCCACCACCACCACGGTGGCATCGACCATGAGGCCGATGGCGATCGCCAGCCCTCCCAGCGACATGAGGTTGGCCGAGATGCCCCAGCGGTTCATCATGATGAAGGTGGTCAGCGGCGTGATGATCAGCGTGGCCACCACGATCAGGCTGGAGCGCACGTCACCCAGGAAGATGAAGAGCACCACGACCACGAGCAGGATGCCCTCGATCAGCACCTTGCCCACGGTCCACAGCGCCGAGTCGACCAGGTCGGTACGGTCGTAGTAGGGAACGATCTGCAGGCCGCCGGGCAGCATGCCCTTGGAGTTGATCTCCTGCACGCGCTCCTTCACGCGGGTGACGACTTCCTTGGCATTGCCGCCGCGCATCATCAGCACGATGCCGGAGACGCCTTCGGTGTAGCCACCCTTGATGATGGCGCCCTGGCGCACTTCCTGGCCCAGCTGGACCTCGGCCACATCGCGCACGAAGACCGGCACGCCGCCATCCTGCTTGAGGACGATGTTGCCGATGTCCTCCAGCGACTGGATCAGGCCCACGGCGCGGATCAGGTACTGCTCGGTGACCTGGGGCAGGATGCCGCCGCTGGCGTTGGCGTTGTTGTCGGCGATGGCCTGGACCACATGGCGCACGGACAGGCCGTAGTGGCGCAGCCGGCCTGGGTCAACCTCCACCTGGTACTGCTTGACGTAGCCGCCCTGCGAGTTGATTTCGGCCACGCCGGGAATGGAGCGCAGCAGCGGGCGCGCCACCCAGTCCTGGATGGTGCGGCGCTCGGTCAGTTCCTCGGGCGTGAGGGCCCGCTTGCCGTCGTCGGGATGGTCCAGCGTGTACTGGTAGACCTCGCCCAGGCCCGTGGACACCGGCCCCAGCACGGGGATGATGCCTTCGGGCATGCGCGGCGTGACCTCCATCAGCCGCTCGGTGACGAGCTGGCGCGCAAAGTACACGTCGGTGGTATCGGTGAAGACCAGAGTGATGATGGACAGGCCGCTCTTGTTGAGCGAGCGCATCTCCACCAGGCCCGGCATGCCGGTCATGGCGATTTCCAGCGGCACGGTCACGAAGCGCTCGATTTCCTCGGGCGAGCGGCCTGGCGCCTCGGTAGCGACCTGAACCTGGACGTTGGTCACGTCAGGAAAGGCATCCACCGACAGATTCATGGCGGCGCGCAGGCCAAAGCCGCACAGCACCAGCGAGAGCACGATCACGATGAGTCGCTGGCTCAGTGCGGCCCGGATCATGGAAGCGATCATGGGCTTACTCCAGCTCTGCGCGCTTGCGCTCGTTGTTCAGGTGGAAGGCGCCCGTGGTGACGATGACCGTGCCATCAGCCACGCCCTTGTTCACGGGGCGCATGCCGCCGCTGGCGGTGCCCAGCTCGACGGGCGTGAGGCGGTAGTGGTTCTCGCCCTTCCTGACGAAGACATGGTCGCGATCGTTCTCGCGCACCACGGCCTCGGCCGGCACGGCCAGCAGCTGGCGCACCTCGCCCTGGATGCGCATGGTGGCCAGCATCTGGGGCTTGAGGTCGCGCTCGGTGTTGTCCACCTGGGTGCGGATGGTGACGGTGCGGGTCTCGGGCGTCACGGTGTCGCCCACATGCACGATCTGGCCGGACAGCACGCGCTCGCCCAGGGCGGGCACGGCGATCTCCACGGCCTGGCCGGCGCGCACGCCGCTGGCCATCTGCTCGGGGATCGCGCCCACCACCCAGACGCTGCTCAGGTCGGCCACGGTGAACAGCGGATCGCCGGGCTGGGTCACCTGGCCGGAGCTGACCTTGCGCTCGATCACCACGCCGGCCCCTGTGGACAGCACGGCGGCATGCGACTGCAGCGTGCCCTTGTCGCGCAGCTGGGCGATGGCGCTGTCGGGAATGCCGATCAGGCGCAACTGGTCGCCGGCAGCGCGCTGCTCGGCGCGCGCAATCGACAGCTCGGACTCGCGGCGCTGCAGCTCGGCCGAGCCGATGACATCAGCCGCGATCAGCTGGCGCGCGCGCTCCACGCCGCGCTCGGCCAGCGTGGCGGCGGAGTGTGCACGCAGATAGGCCAGCTGGGCGGTGGTCAGCTCGGGGCTGGCCACGCGGGCCAGCACCTGGCCCGCGCGCACGCGGTCGCCCACTTCGACCAGCACCTCGGTCACGCGCCCCGTGGCGGCCGCGCCAATGCGGGTGACCTGGCGCTCATTGGCCTCGATGCGGCCGGACACCTCCTGCAGCAGCGCGATCTGCGCCTGCGCCACGGGCTTGACGGCGAAGTTGGGCGCCATCTCGGCGGTCACATGGACCTCCATCGGGTCCTGCTCCTGGGCAGCGGCTGCCGCTGGCGCCGCCTTGGCCTCGGCCTCTTCGTTCTTGCCGCAGGCGCTCAGCGCCAGCGTTGCGGCCAGCAGGCCGGCCAGGGCCAGGGAGTTCACCAAGGTGCTGCTGCCTGCGCGGGCGGCGATGGGTTTCGGATGCATATTCAAGGACATGTTCGTTTCTGATTTCGGGTGTGAGGCAGGGACGGCGCGCTTCACAGCGCGGACGGATCGTCGTAGCGGCCCGCCAGGTATTCGAGCTGTATGCGCGCCGCCTGCAGCTGGTAGCGCGCGTCGAGCAGGTCTGCACGGATGGAGCGCAGCACGCGCTGCGCATCGAGCACATCGAGAATGCCGCGCTCACCGAAGCGGTAGGCGGCCTCGGCCACGCGCAGGGCCGACTCGGCCTCGCGCACCGAACCCTGGCTCAGTGCCTGGGTGCGCAGTCGTGCCATCTCCAGCTCCTTCCAGGCCTGCAGCGTCTGCTGGCGCAGCTCGATCTGCCGGCCTTCCAGCTGCAGACGCGCGCGCTCCAGCTCGGAGGCGGCCTCGTCGATGGGGCCGCGGTGCTGGTCGAGCAAGGGGATCTGGATGCTCACGCCCACCGTGTTCAGGCGCACGTCGGGCTCGCGCGTCTGGCCGTAGCGCAGCTCCACGCCCGGCCAGCGCGAAGCCTTGGCACCGTCAAGCCGCGCCTGCGCACGCTCGACCTCCGCCTTGAGCTGGCGCAGTTCGGGATGCTCCATGGGATCGATCTCGCCCATGTCCTCGATGCGCAGCGGGTCCTCCAGCGACACATCCAGGCGGAAGCGCACGGGCAGCTGGCCTGCGGCCAGGCGGCCCAGCGACAGCTGCGCCTGCTCGGCGCGCAGCCTTGCGGTCTGCTCCTGCTGGCGCGCCTGGATGATTTCGGCATCGGCCTTGATGATTTCGTAGCGGGCCGCCTCGCCGCTGTCCACGCGGACGCGGACGCGCTCATGGGCCTGCTCCAGAAGGCGCACCGCCTCCTTGGCGGCCTCGACCTCCGCCTCGCGCAGCACCATTTCGTAGGCGCGCAGCCGCACCTGGGCCACCAGCGCATTGCGCGTGGTCGCCACGAAGTGCACCGAGCCCTGCTCGCCTGCCCTCGCGGCCTCCACGCGTGCACCGCGCACGGCGGGGTTCTCGATGGGCAACGCCACGGCCCAGCCCTGCACCGTGCCGGCCGCCGCGCCAGGCACGCGGGCGCTGTTGCGGCCCTGGTTCCATTCGAGCTTGGGATTGGGCAGCGCCGAGGCACTGACCACACCTGCGCGCGCCGTGGTCCGCGACTGCTCGACAGCGCGCAGATCGGGGTTGTGGTCCAGCACGGCGCGAACGACCTCGTTCAGGCTCAGCTGGGGCAGGCGCTGTGCGGCAGCCGAAGCCACCGAAGGGCCCGCTGCAGCCGCTGTGGCCTCTGCTGCCGAACCGGCCTTCGGCACGATCGGCGTACGGGATGCCGCGGCCTCGGCGGCCGCGGCGGCGGCTGGAGCCGCCTGGGTCATGGGAGGCTGGGATGCCTGTGCCGAGGCACCGGCACCCCAGCCCACCAGCAGGCTGCAGATCGCGCCTTGCAAGGCCTTGCGCGAAAAGGATGGAAAACGAGCGGGGGCCATTCCCGCCAATACCGTTGGATTCACCATGGCATGCATCTGCCGCGAAACGACAGTCGAGGGGTTGAGTAAGAGATGGGCCCTCCCCTGCGGACAACGTGGGGACGGGCATGGCCGGGCCGTGCGCAGTCAGCGCGCGGACGACGGCATGGCATGCACGCCAGCAAGGCGCGCACGAGCAGTGATCAGGCAGTGGGATGCGTCAGCCGACAAGGGGCGCAGGGGGCACAAGGCATGCCTGCGCCGCAATATGCGGTCAGCCGAGCAGGGAAGGTCTTGGAGGGCGCAGCAGCTGGCCCGGAGCGGGCGACAGGTGCGCCTGGGAATAGGTCGAAGGCGGGGCCCACAGCGACACCACCTGCACGGCGATGGGCTCGGGCGGCCAGTACATCTCGGCGGAGCGGTCCTCGCCACAGGCCAGCAGGGCCAGCAGCTGGCGGGTATTGCCGCCGTGTGCCGTCAGCTCGGCAAACTCCGTCTCGTCGTCTTCCTCGACTTCCGCGAGTTCTTCGAGGAATTCCTCATCGATGGTCACGATGGGGTGGTGCGCCAGCAAGCCATCGCTTTCCAGTCCATCGGACGATGCCGACGCCGCCACCTGTCCACAGAAGATGGACAACAGCATCAGCAAGGAAAACAGGAACGATGGCGCAAGGCGCATGGGGCGAGACGAAGGCGGGAGCAGTGAAAGTGAATGCCCCGTGATCGGGACACCATCTATTGTTACGAATGTTGAGGCAAAGTTCCGGGTTTGCCCTTAAAAAATCTGTGGCAAAGCCCGCTTTTCGCACATGCATGCCTGCTCCCAAGCGAAAGCGAGGCAGCCATGCAGGCGAGCTGCACGCGGCAGAAACAAAAAAGCCACCTTGCGGTGGCTTCTTGTCTGTGCAGACGCTGGGTTTGCACAAGGAATCTGGCGGAGTGGACGGGACTCGAACCCGCGACCCCCGGCGTGACAGGCCGGTATTCTAACCAACTGAACTACCACTCCTGGCAGACAGCTTTTGCGCTCTTTCGAGCCAAGTGCTGCAAACTTGGCGACCCTACGGGGATTCGAACCCCGGTACTCACCGTGAAAGGGTGATGTCCTAGGCCTCTAGACGATAGGGTCAATCCTAGAACTTGCGTAAATACTCAAGTTTCAATTTTGGTGGAGGTAAACGGGATCGAACCGATGACCTCTTGCATGCCATGCAAGCGCTCTCCCAGCTGAGCTATACCCCCAAAAATCCGATACTGGCGGAGTGGACGGGACTCGAACCCGCGACCCCCGGCGTGACAGGCCGGTATTCTAACCAACTGAACTACCACTCCTGGCAGGCTGCTTTTGTGCTCTTGCGAGCCAAGTGCTGCAAACTTGGCGACCCTACGGGGATTCGAACCCCGGTACTCACCGTGAAAGGGTGATGTCCTAGGCCTCTAGACGATAGGGTCACAGCCTATGATCCGCCGATAAAAAAGCGCCTTCGTTTTTTCAAAGGCGCTTACATACCAAGCGGCAAATTTTGGCGGAGTGGACGGGACTCGAACCCGCGACCCCCGGCGTGACAGGCCGGTATTCTAACCAACTGAACTACCACTCCTGGCAGACAGCTTTTGCGCTCTTTCGAGCCAAGTGCTGCAAACTTGGCGACCCTACGGGGATTCGAACCCCGGTACTCACCGTGAAAGGGTGATGTCCTAGGCCTCTAGACGATAGGGTCAATCCTAGAACTTGCGTAAATACTCAAGTCTCAATTTTTGGTGGAGGTAAACGGGATCGAACCGATGACCTCTTGCATGCCATGCAAGCGCTCTCCCAGCTGAGCTATACCCCCTTCATGCTGCAATCGCTGCTTCTTGTTAGTTGCTGCGTTTGCATCAGAGACTCGAATTATAGACAGGTTTTTAGCGGTTTTTCAAACGGGCCAGAATTTTTTCACGACCCAGCAGCTCCAGCACCGCGTCCACCGAAGGCGTGTGCGCCGTGCCCAGCGTCAGCACGCGCACCGGCATGGCCAGTTGCGGCATCTTCAGGCCCTGGGCCTTGAGCACTTCCTTGATCAGGGCGGCAATGGCTTCCTTGCTCCACTCCACCGAGGCGATGCCTTCGGCGAAGGCGTCCAGGGCGGGCGCCACAACATCGGTCACATGCTTGGCCAGGTCTTCGGCGTTGCGGTCGAAGGCGTCCACATAGAACAGACGCACCCAGCCGGCCAGATCGACCAGGGTTTCGCAGCGGTCCTTGAACAGGGCGCAGATGCGCGGCAGGCGGTCGTCGGCATCGAGCAGGGCCTGGTCCAGACCCGTCTTGAGCACGAAGGGGCGCACCAGCTCTGCCAGGGCCGCATCGTCCAGGGCCTTCAGGTGCTGGGCGTTGACCCAGCGCAGCTTGGCCTCGTCGAACTGGCCTGCGCTGCGGCCCAGGTGGTCGAGGTTGAACCACTCCAGGAACTGGGCGCGGCTGAAGATTTCGTCGTCGCCATGGCTCCAGCCCAGGCGGGCCAGGTAGTTGACCATGGCGTCGGGCAGGTAGCCTTCGTCGCGGTACTGGGTGACGGCCTTGGCGCCGTTGCGCTTGCTCATCTTCTCGCCCTGCTCGTTGAGCACTGTGGGCAGGTGGGCGAACACGGGCACGCTGGCGCCCAGCGCCTCGAAGATGTGGATCTGGCGCGGCGTGTTGTTGACGTGGTCGTCGCCACGGATGACATGGGTGATGGCCATGTCCATATCGTCCACGCAGACGCAGAAGTTGTAGGTGGGCGTGCCATCGGGACGCGCGATCACCAGGTCATCCAGCTCGCTGTTCTGGAACTCGATGCGGCCCTTGCACTTGTCTTCCCAGGCCACGACGCCGCCCTGCGGCGTCTTGAAGCGCAGCACGGGACGCACGCCTTCAGGCACGGGCGGCAGCACCTTGCCTTCTTCAGGGCGCCAGGTGCCGTCGTAGCGCGGCTTTTCCTTGTTGGCCATCTGGCGCTCGCGCAGGGCGTCGAGTTCTTCCACGCTCATGTAGCAGGGGTAGACATGGCCCGAGGCCTGCAGGCCTGCCAGCACCTCCTTGTAGCGGTCCATGCGCTGCATTTGATAGAACGGACCTTCGTCATGGTCCAGCTGCAGCCAGGCCATGCCTTCGATGATCACGTCCACCGAGGCCTGGGTGGAACGCTCCACGTCGGTGTCTTCGATGCGCAGGATGAAATCACCACCCGTGGCGCGTGCGAAGGCCCAGGGATACAGGGCCGAGCGGATGTTGCCCAGGTGGATGAAGCCCGTGGGAGACGGGGCAAAACGGGTTCGTACTTTTTGTGTCATTGCAGGGTATCCAGTCCGCGGGACAGATCGTTCTTGATGTCGCCCAGGTATTCCAGTCCGACGGAGATGCGCAGCAGGCCCTGGCCGATGCCGGCGACGCGGCGCTGCTCTTCGCTCAGGCGGCCATGCGAGGTGCTGGCCGGGTGGGTGATGGTGGTCTTGACGTCGCCCAGGTTGGCCGTGATCGAGCACACCAGGGTGCTGTCGGCCACATGGAAGGCATTGGCGCGCAGTTGCTCGGCGCCCTCGCCCACCACGTCGAAGGACAGCACGCCGCCGCCCATGCCGTTTTGCTGGCGCATGGCCAGCTCGTGCTGCGGGTGGCTGGCCAGGCCCGGGTAGTAGACACGGGCGACCTTGGGATGGGCCTCCAGCCAGGTGGCCAGCTCCAGCGCGGCGGCGCTTTGCGCCTTGACGCGCAGGGACAGCGTCTCCAGACCCTTGAGCACCACCCAGGCGTTGAACGGCGCCAGGTTCAGGCCGCCGCTGCGCAGGAAGGTGCCCATGACCTTGTCCACCAGCGCCGTCGTGCCGCAGACCGCGCCCGACATGACGCGGCCCTGGCCGTCCAGCAGCTTGGTGCCGGAGTGCACGACCAGGTCGGCACCGAACTGGGCGGGCCGCTGCAGCGCGGGCGAGGCAAAGCTGTTGTCCACCGCCAGCAGCGCGCCATGGGCGTGCGCCAGTTCGGCCAGCGCGGCGATGTCGCACAGGTCGGTCAGCGGGTTGGTCGGCGTCTCGGCGAACAGCAATCGCGTGTTGGGACGAATGGCCGCCCTCCAGGCCTGCACATCGGTCTGCGAGACAAAGCTGGTCTCGATGCCGAAGCGCGCCATCTCGCCGCCCAGCAGCTTGATGGTGGAGCCGAACATGGACTGCGAGCAGATCACATGGTCGCCCGCCTTGAGCGTGGTCAGCGCCACCAGCAAGATGGCCGACATGCCGGTGGACGTGGCCACGGCGCATTCCGTGCCTTCCATGGCGGCCAGGCGCTGCTCGAAGCTGGTCACCGTGGGGTTGGAGGTGCGGCTGTAGGTGTAGCCGGGCTCTTCGTTGGCGAAGCGGCGCGCTGCCGTTGCGCAGTCGGGCTGCACGAAGCTGCTGGTCATGTACAGGGCTTCGCTGTGCTCGCCCCACTGGCTTCGTTCCACGGCCACGCGCAGGGCCAGCGTATCGGGATGCAGGCCTTCGGGAAGTGTCTTGTTCGTCACGTTGATGGTCCTTGGGGTCGGGCGCGGCCCGCCGATGGCGGCGGTGCCCGGAAAAAAGGAGCTAGAAACACTTGTCACCTGGGGACTTGCTGGGCGTTGCAGCCTGCAGTCCTCCAGCACCAGCGCTTTTAGCTCATTTGTCAAAAAAGGGCGGGCCTCAGGCCCGCCCCCGTATTGTCACTGAAGCCCGATCGCTCTGACTCAGGCTCGGGCTCGGGCTCAGGCTTCCTGGGCGTTGGGCAGGGACAGGCGCGAGGCGTCGCTGGACTCTTCCTCGCCGCCGCGGTTGCGGCCTTCATTGAGTGCCGTGACTTCGTCCTCGGAGATGTCGCCCGTGATGTAGACGCCATCGAAGCACGAGGCCTCGAAGCCCTGCACCTGCGGGTTGATCTTGCCCACGGTCTGCTTCATGGCGGCCACGTCCTGGTAGATCAGCGCGTCGGCACCGATGACCTGGCGGATTTCCTCGACCGTGCGGCCATGCGCCACCAGTTCGGCGCGCGTGGGCATGTCGATGCCGTAGACGTTGGGATGGCGCACCGGAGGCGCTGCCGAGGCCAGGTAGACCTTGACGGCACCGGCATCACGCGCCATCTGCACGATTTCCTTGGAGGTGGTGCCGCGCACGATGGAGTCATCCACCAGCAGCACCTTGCGGCCCTTGAACTCGCTGCCGATGGCGTTGAGCTTCTGGCGCACCGATTTCTTGCGCGAGGACTGGCCCGGCATGATGAAGGTCCGGCCCACGTAGCGGTTCTTGACGAAGCCTTCGCGGTACGGAATGCCCAGCAGCTGGGCCAGCTGCATGGCGCTGGGGCGGCTGGATTCGGGAATCGGGATGATGGCGTCGATCTCGTTGGGCGGCACGGTGGAGACCACGCGCTTGGCCAGCGTCTCGCCCATGTTCAGGCGGGCCTGGTAGACGGAGATGCCATCCAGCACGGAGTCCGGGCGGGCCAGGTAAACGTACTCGAACACGCAGGGGTGCAGCTCGCTCTTTTCAGAGCACTGGCGGGTTTCGACCTGGCCGTCGCTGTGCACGAAAACGGCCTCGCCCGGGGCGACATCGCGCTCGAGCTGGTGCAGCGTGCCTTCCAGGGCCACGGACTCGCTGGCCAGCATCACCGAGCCGTCGGCACCGCGGCCCATGCACAGGGGGCGGATGCCGAACGGGTCGCGGAAGGCCAGCAGGCCGTAGCCGGCGATCAGCGCGATCACCGCATACGAGCCCTTGATGCGCTTGTGCACGGCGCTGACGGCCTGGAACACGTCTTCGCTCTTGAGCGGCGCGCCACTGCTGGCGCGGGCCAGCTCGTGGGCCAGCACGTTGAGCAGGACTTCGGAGTCGCTCTCGGTGTTGGTGTGGCGGTGGTCGGTGTCCGACAGCTCCTCGCGCAGCTGCTTGGCATTGGTGAGGTTGCCGTTGTGCACCATGACGATGCCGAAGGGCGCGTTCACGTAGAAGGGCTGGGCCTCTTCCTCGCTGGTCGCGTTGCCGGCCGTCGGGTAGCGCACCTGACCCAGGCCCACCGTGCCCGGCAGGGCACGCATGTTGCGGGTGCGGAACACGTCGCGCACCATGCCCTTGGCCTTGTGCATGAAGAACTTGCGCTCCTGCTGGGTCACGATGCCTGCGGCATCCTGGCCACGGTGCTGCAGCAGCAGCAGGGCGTCATAGATCAGTTGATTCACGGGCGCGGTGCTGACTACACCAACGATTCCACACATAGTTGCGTTCCATCCGTTTGCGAAGGTCGCCCTTCGCTGTCTGGGCCGTAGCAGCCACCCATTGGCCACGCCTGCGCCCGATTTCTCTATCCAAACTGTTTCTGCCAGCCGACTCCTGCGCTGCAGCGCCTTGTCATGCAGCCGGCAGATAGCGTCCCCATTCCTGCGGCAGCTGTGGCAAAACCACAGCCAGCGCCTGCATCAGCCATGGCGCCAGGGCTGAATCCTGCCACCACTGCCCCTGGTGCAGCGGCGTGTAGCTGATCACCATCGTTGCCACCAGGGCCAGCAGCGCCCCGCGCAGCACGCCGAACAGCGCGCCCAGCGTGCGGTCCACGGGCCTCAGGCCCACCGCCTCGATCAGCCGGCGCGACAGCCAGGACACCAGGCCCCAGCCGAACAGCGCCAGCACGAACAACAGCACAAAGCCTGCGGCGTAGCGCAGCTGCATGTCCCAGTCCTGCATGGGCAGCCACAGCGCCACGTCGGCCGCCCAGATGCGGGCCACGACAAAGGCCACCAGCCAGCCCAGCAGAGACAGCACCTCGTACACCAGCCCGCGCCAGGCGCCAAGCAGCATCGAGGCCAGCACGCAGGCCAGCAAAACCCAGTCCACCGTGGACATACGCTATTTCTGTGCGCCCGTGCTGCTTTGCAAGATGTACGTCACCGCGTCAGAGCTTGATCACCGACGCCGGCAGGCCCTGGCCCTTGACGCGCGCCGCCGCCTTGTCGGCTTCGGCCCGGCCGTTGAACGGGCCCACACGCACCCGCGTGCGCTTGCCGTCCTTGGTGTCCACCACCTGCGTGAAAGTCTTCAGGCCCGCCAGCTCCAGCTTGGCGCGGATTTCCTGGGCCTTGCCGGCGTCGGAGAAGGCACCGACCTGCACGATGAAGCGTTCGTCCGTCGCCGCGGCCGCCGTTGAAGCGGCGGGCGCGCTGCGTCCTTCCAGCAGGGCCCGGGCACGCGCGGCGTCGTCGCTCCTGGACGGCTCGGGCTTGGGTTCGGGCTTTGGCTTGGGCTCGGGTTTCGGCTCGGGCTTGGGCTCCGGCTTGTGTTCGGGCTTCGGCTGCTCCGGCTTGGGCTTGGGTTCCGGCTTGGGTTCCGGCTTGGGCTCGGGTTTGGTCTCAGGCTTGGCGGCGGGCTTGGGCTCCGGCTTTGCCTCGGGCTTCGCTTCAGGCTTGACCGGAGCCACCTGGGAAACGGGAGGGGCCACAGGCATGGACGGCACGGACGGCGCCGAAGGCCTGCCCATGGGAACCTCTTCCTCATCGGCACCCAGCGAGGCCTGGGCCGACACGCGGCCCGTCGGCGCAGCCGCGCCATGCGAATGGGCGTCCACGGCATTGGCGCCGGGCACGACCAGGGGCGCAACCTTGTCGCGGTCAGGAATCTCGATGGGGATGTCTACGGGAATCGGACGCGGCTGGGTGTCGAACAGCAGGGGGAAACCCACCACGCCCGCCAGGACCAGCACGGCAGCGCCGATGAGGCGGTGGCGCGCCCGGCGGCGCATGACATCGACGCTTTCCGCCTGTCCCAGCCGTGTGGGCCGCCTCGATGCGGACGACGAATCACCGTCGTCTTTTTTGCCGGGCCAACGAAAATTGAAAAATGCCATGGAGTGCGGACTCGTTCATATCGGCCACCACAGCGGCCACGATGGCCGCCTGCGGTGCGGATCACTGGATTCAGGTGCCCAGATGCTTGGCGTTCAGCCGGGGCGGGCCGTCCTGCAGCACGCCGCCCACCGTGAAGAACGAGCCAAAGACCACGATTCTATCAGTGGGACCTGCGGCCAGAACCGCTGCATCCAGCGCCAGCTGCGGGTTTGCGAAGGTGGCCACCGACAGCTCGCGGGGCACGCCGGGCGCGGGCGGCAGGGCTTCGATCTTCTGGCGCAGCACTTCGGCGCTTTCGGCACGCGGCGTGGGCAGGTCGGTCAGGTACCAGCGGTCGATCAGCGGTGCGATCCTGCCCAGCATGGGCGCCAGGTCCTTGTCGTGCATGGCGCCGAACACCGCATGCGTGCAGGGGAAGTAGCCCATGGCGTCGAGGTTGGCCGTCAGCGCCGCCACCGAATGCGGGTTGTGCGCTACGTCCAGCACCAGCGTGGGCTGGCCCGGAATGATCTGGAAACGCCCCGGCAGCTCGACCATGGCCAGCCCCGTGCGCACGGCCTGGGCCGTGACCGGAAGGCGGCTGCGAATGGCTTCGAGCGCGGCCAGCGCACCCGATGCATTGACCAGCTGGTTGGCGCCGCGCAGCGCCGGATAGGCCAGGCCCGCATAGCGCCGCCCGCGTCCTGCCCAGCCCCACTGCTGCTTGTCGCCCGAGAAGTTGAAGTCCTGGCCCAGGCGCCAGAGATCGGCGCCAATGGCCTGTGCATGGTCCAGCACGCTTTGCGGCGGCATGGGATCGCTGACCACCACCGGCCGACCGGCGCGCATGATGCCGGCCTTCTCGCGGCCGATGCTCTCGCGGTCCGGGCCCAGGAACTCCACATGGTCGATGTCGATGCTGGTGATGACGGCGCAATCGGCGTCGATCACGTTCGTGGCATCCAGCCTCCCGCCCAGGCCCACCTCGAGAATCGCCACATCCAGCCTGGACTGGCTCATCAGCCGCAGGATGGCCAGCGTGGTGAATTCGAAATAGGTGAGCGCCACTTCCGTGCCCTGCACGCGCGCCTGCTCCACGGCCTCGAAGTGCGGCAGCAGCTCGGCGGCCTTCACGATCTCGCCGCCCACGCGGCAGCGCTCCTCGAAATGCACCAGATGCGGCGATGTGTAGACGCCGGGGCGAAAGCCCGACTGCAGCGCCACGGCCTCCAGCATGGCGCAGGTCGAGCCCTTGCCATTGGTGCCCGCCACCGTGATCACGGGGCAGTCGAAACGCAGGTCCAGGCGCTGGGCGACTTCGCGCACGCGATCCAGGCCCAGCGCGATATTCTTGGGGTGCAGGCGCTCGCAATATGCGAGCCATGCATCCAATGTGGGAAATGAGGTGTGCATACTGCGCGCTATTGTTACCCAGGGACAGTGTCCTTATGGGGTCCTCGCCATCCGCGGACTGCGGCAACTGCAACCAATCATGACCACCTCAAACACTGTGACGCTCTACGGCATTCCCAACTGCGACACCGTCAAGAAGGCCCGCGCCTGGCTTGCCGACCAGGGCATCGCCTACGAATTCCACGACTTCAAGAAACAAGGCGTCCCTGCCGCTCAACTGCCTGCCTGGATGCAGGCCGTGGGCTGGGAAAAGCTGCTCAACCGCCAGGGCACTACCTGGCGCAAGCTCGACGCCGACACCCAGGCAGGCGCCCAGGACGCGGCCGGTGCCGCAGCCCTCATGCAGCAGCAGCCCAGCGTCATCAAGCGCCCGGTCGTCCAATGGCCGCAGGGACGCATCACCGTGGGTTTTGCGCCCGACGCCTGGGCAGAGCTGGCCCACGAGGGCAAGCGCTAACACTGCCGTCAAGCCTGGAACAGCTTATTACGTGGATTTACGCAGCCGCAAACAGCTTTTCGGGCCCGAGGAATACACTTGCATGGAGCCTGGCAGGAAGTACCGCCAGCGCAACAGGAGTGCAAACATGAAATCCCTGGTTCTTTTGACGCTGGCGGCCACCACCGCCACCGTAGCCCTGGCCCAGGAGCAAGGCCGGGTGCTTTCCGTGACCCCGGTGACGCAATAGGTGGCCGTGCCCCAGCAGGTCTGCCGCGATGAGAACGTCTACTCGGGCCAGCGCAGCACCTCGGGCGCGGGCGCCGTGCTGGGTGCGCTGGCAGGCGGCGTGGTGGGCAATGCCATTGGCCACGGCGGCGGACGCGCTGCGGCCACGGCAGCCGGCGTGATTGGCGGCGCCATGCTGGGCAACCAGGCTGAAGCCTCGGGACAGCAGCCCCAATACCAGACGGTGCGCAACTGCACCACCCAGACCTACTACCAGAACCGCGCCGTAGCCTACGACGTGGTCTATGAGTACGCGGGCCGCAACTACACGACGCGGACCGCCACGCCGCCTGGCGACTGGATTGCACTGAGCGTGCAGCCCGCCGCCAACAGCGGCGCCTACGGCAGCAATGGTTACTACAGCACCAACCAGCCGCCCCAGGCCGCGTACTCCACCACGCCCGTGCCGCCGCCCGTGGTCTATGAAAACAATTACTACGACGGTGGTTACTACCCGGCCCAGCCGGTGCAACCGGTGTATTCGGCAGGTGACTATGTGGCGCCCGTGGTGATTGGTGCAGCCCTTGCTGCCGGCGTGTACTACGCCTCGCGTCCCAGCTATCACGGCTGGCGCGGCGGCTACCGCCATGGCTGGCGCCGCTGAGGCCGCCATGCGCTCGCCCTGCAAGCCCCGACAAGGGGCTTTTTGCATGGCGGCGGCCAGCACGTACGGGCAGCGGCCGGGTGCTGGCCTAAAATGGGCGGTTTAGTCCACCCTCTGCCCAGCTTCCATGACCACCGAAACCATCTCTGGCATCACCCTGACCACCAAGGCCAATGTCTATTTCGACGGCAAATGCATCAGCCACGGCTTCACGCTGGCCGATGGCACGAAGAAGTCTGCCGGCGTGGTGCTGCCCAGCCAGCTGACTTTCGGCACGGCCGCTGCCGAGATCATGGAATGCGTGGCCGGCTCCTGCGAGTACAAGCTCGACGGCTCGGACCAGTGGCTCACCTCCAAGGCCGGCGAGTCCTTCCAGGTGCCTGCGAACTCCAAGTTCGACATCCGCGTGACCGAGGCCTACCACTACATCTGCCACTACGCCTGAGCGCCTGAGCGCCTGAGCAGACCGACGCATTCGACATGACGGCGCCAAGGCGCCTTCCGTGTTTTCCGGCAGCCGCGTCCCGCACGCCAGCCGCCATCGTTTTTGAGAGAAGCATCGTATGGAAACCATCCTGCAAAACGTTCCCGTCGGCCAGAAGGTCGGCATCGCCTTCTCGGGCGGCCTGGACACCAGCGCTGCCCTGCGCTGGATGAAGAACAAGGGCGCCCTGCCCTACGCCTACACGGCCAACCTGGGCCAACCCGACGAGGCCGACTACGACGAAATCCCCCGCAAGGCCATGGAGTACGGCGCCGAGCAGGCACGCCTGATCGACTGCCGCTCGCAGCTGGCCGGCGAAGGCATTGCCGCCATCCAGGCCGGCGCCTTCCACATCTCCACGGGCGGCATCACCTACTTCAACACCACGCCCCTGGGCCGTGCCGTGACCGGCACCATGCTGGTGGCCGCCATGAAGGAAGACGACGTCAACATCTGGGGTGACGGCTCGACCTTCAAGGGCAACGACATCGAGCGCTTCTACCGCTACGGCCTGCTGACCAACCCCGCGCTGAAGATCTACAAGCCCTGGCTGGACCAGACCTTCATCGACGAGCTGGGCGGTCGCGCCGAGATGTCAGCCTTCATGACCAAGGAAGGCTTCGGCTACAAGATGAGCGCCGAGAAGGCCTACTCCACCGACAGCAACATGCTGGGCGCCACGCACGAGGCCAAGGACCTGGAGTTCCTGAACAGCGGCATCCGTATCGTCAACCCCATCATGGGCGTGGCGTTCTGGAAGCCCGAAGTCGAGGTCAAGGCCGAGGAAGTGTCGGTGACCTTTGACGAAGGCCGCCCCGTGGCCATCAACGGCAAGGAAATCGCCGACCCCGTGGAGCTGTTCCTGGAAGCCAACCGCATCGGCGGCCGCCACGGCCTGGGCATGAGCGACCAGATCGAGAACCGCATCATCGAAGCCAAGAGCCGCGGCATCTACGAAGCCCCCGGCATGGCCCTGCTGCACATCGCCTACGAGCGCCTGGTGACCGGCATCCACAACGAGGACACCATCGAGCAGTACCGCATCAACGGCCTGCGCCTGGGCCGCCTGCTGTACCAGGGCCGCTGGTTCGACCCGCAGGCCATCATGCTGCGCGAAACCGCCCAGCGCTGGGTGGCCCGCGCCGTGACCGGCACCGTGACGCTGGAACTGCGCCGCGGCAACGACTACTCCATCCTGAACACCGAATCGCCCAACCTGACCTACGCTCCCGAGCGCCTGTCGATGGAAAAGGTCGAGGACGCGCCTTTCAGCCCCGCCGACCGCATCGGCCAGCTGACCATGCGCAACCTGGACCTGATGGACACGCGCGACAAGCTGGCCATCTACGCCAAGGCCGGCCTGCTGTCGCTGGGCACCAGCACCGCCCTGCCCCAATTGGGCGGCAAGGAATGACCTACACCCCCTGAGCGGCTGACGCCGCTTCCCCCTCTCTACTCGCTTCGCGAGGGAGGGGGACGACGCCCTCGCTGCGGGGCGGTCCTTGCTCGGCGTCCCTGGCATGGGACGCGCCCGCCAAGCACGCGACGCCATGGGCCAGAAAATCGCACACTTGCATCCCACAAGCCGCCGCAAGGCGGCTTTTTTACGCCCTTGCTACCAGCGCGCGCCCTCGAAGCGCTGCACGAGAAAATCCAGCAGCGCGCGCACGGCCACCGGCAGGTGGCGGCGCGAGCTGTACAGCGCATGCACGGTCAGCGGCTGCGGGCGCCAGTCCGGCAGCACCAGCTCCAGCTGGCCGGCCTGCAGCATGGGCTGGACCAGGTAGGTGGGCTGGAAGGCGATGCCCGCACCCTCGACGGCAGCGGCGGCCAGCACGGTGGCTTCGTTGGCGTTGAACCAGGTGGTGACGGCGATCTGCTGCTCATCGCTTTCGTCGTCACGCCGCGCCAATTGCCAGACATTGCGGCCCACGCGCATATGGCCCAGGCAGCGGTGGGCCTGCAACTGGGCCGGTGTCTGCGGCCGCCCTGCCGCGTCCAGGTAGGCGGGCGAGGCCACCAGCACCGATTCGCACACGGCCAGCGGCCGGCCGATGAGTGCCGCGCCGGGATCGGCGCTGATGCGTATGGCCAGGTCGATGCGCTGCTGCACCAGGTCCAGCGCGCCGTCGTCCACCAGCAGGTCGATCTTGAGGTGCGGGTGCAGCCGCATGAACTGCGCAATGGCCGGCGCCATCTGCGCATGGCCGAAGGACATGCTGCAGGTCACGCGCAGCAGGCCGCGCAACTGGCTGTCGCCGGCGCGCATCTCGCCTTGCACCTCATCGGCCAGGGCCAGCATCTGCTGGCTGTAGCGCAGGCACTGCGCACCGGCATCGGTGAGCGAGACGCGGCGCGTGGTGCGGTGCAGCAGGCGCGCGCCCAGCCACTGCTCCAGCGACTCCACATGGCGCGTGGCCATGGCACGCGACAGGTCCAGCCGCTCGGCCGCCGCCGTGAAGCTGCCGCATTCGGCCACCGTGGCAAACACCTGCATCGCCAGCAATCGGTCCATGGATCTGCTCTATTTCTGCAACAAACAAGCGCATATTCTGCGGTTTATCTGCTCGATTTCAAAAACTAAAGTACGGCACATGGCAGCACGGCGCTGCCACCCGTTTTCTGTCTTGTGCTTTTTTCAAAGGAAATCGACATGCTTCGCACCACCGTGCTTTCGCTCACCCTGGCCCTGTCGGCCGGCCTGTCCCATGCCCAGGCGCCCGCCCCGCTGCAGATGAAGGTCTACCAGGCCGACGAACACAGCTTTGCCGTGACCTCCACCCTGATCACCGGCGCCAAGGAGGCCGTGGTCGTGGACAGCGGCTTCACCCGCGCCGACGGCCTGCGCATTGCCGCCAATGTGCTGGACAGCGGCAAGCAGCTGACCACCATCCTCATCAGCAATGCCGACCCCGACTACTACTTCGGCGCCGAGGTGCTGAAGAACCTGTTCCCGCAGGCCAAGGTCGTGGCCACGCCCGCCGTGCGCGAGAAGATCGAGTCCAAGCTGCAGGGCAAGCTGGCCTTCTGGGGCCCCAAGATGGGAGCCAACGCCCCCAGCCATCCCGTGCTGCCCGAGGCCCTGCAGGGCAATACGGTGACCGTGGACGGCCAAACGCTGGAGCTGCGCGGCACCACCGGCCCGCTGGCACACCGCCCCTATGTCTGGGTGCCTGCGCTGCAGGCCATCGTCGGCAACGTGGGCGTGTTCGGCAACCTGCATGTCTGGACGGCGGACACGCAAAAGAGCGCCGAGCGCAAGGCCTGGCTGGCGCAGCTGGACGAGATGCAGGCCCTCAAGCCCGCCGTCGTCGTGCCCGGCCACATGCAGGCCGGCACCGCCATGGACGCCAGCGCCATCGCCTATACACGCGACTATCTCCAGCGTTTCGAGGCCGCCGCCGCCAAGGCCGCAAACAGCGCCGAGCTGATCGGCGCCATGAAGCAGGCCTACCCGCAGGCCGGCATGGCGCTGTCGCTGGACATTGGCGCCAAGGTGAACAAGGGCGAGATGCCCTGGTAAGCAGGCACTTTCACAAAAATCCTCATGGAACCTGCATGCTGCAGCCTTGATCCAACGAGTTGCCGCCCTCATTCGTCGTGGCGGCAGGAGGTGCAGCCATGAAATACATGAAGCATTGGCAGGACCCGATCAATGTCCTGCTGGGAGCCTGGTTGGCGGTCTCGCCCTGGGTGCTCGGGTTCCAGGACCAGATGGCGCCCACGGCCAATGGCGTGGTCATCGGCCTGGCGCTGATTGCCGCTGCGCTGGGGGCCATCTTCATGCCCCGCGCGTGGGAGGAATGGACCGAAGGCCTGCTGGGACTGTGGATGGTGATCTCGCCCTGGGTGCTGGGCTTTGCCGGCCAGATGGACGCCATGCGCAATGCCGTGGTGTCCGGCGTGGTGGTCATGGTGCTGGCGCTGTGGGTGCTGATGACCGACAAGGACTACATGAGCTGGCGCAGCAGCCACTCCGCCCACTGAAGCGCTGATACAAAGCAAGCAAAGCGGCCCGCAGGCCTCCATGGTCTGCGGGCCGCTGTTTTCTTGAGGCCGTCGATCGATCAGACCACGACGGGCTCGGGCTCCAGCCGGATGCCGAATCGCTCGTAGACGCTGGTCTGTATCGCGCCGGCCAGCGTCATGACCTCGCCCCCGGTGACGCTGCGGTCCACGCTGTGCCGGTCGCCCCGGTTGACCAGCACCAGGGCCTGCTTGTCATACACCCCGGCGCGGCCCATGGATTTGCCCTTCCAGCCGCAGGCATCGATCAGCCAGCCGGCGGCCAGCTTGATGGAGCCGTCGTCCATGGGGTAGTGCACGATCTTGGGCTCGCGCGCAATGATGTCGGCGCACTGCTCGGGCGTCACTGTCGGGTTCTTGAAGAAGCTGCCGGCGTTGCCGATCTGATCCGGGTCCGGCAGCTTGGCGCGGCGGATCTCGCAGACCCAGTCGAAGATCTGGCGGGCCGTGGGCTCGGCCACGCCGGCCTCGGCCTGGCGGCGCTGCAGGTCCAGGTAGCCCAGGCCGGGCTTCCAGTCCTTGGGCAGGGCCAGGCGCACGCGCGTGATCACGGCGCGGCCCTTGAGGCCCATGCCGCGCGGCGGCACGCCGCTCATGCGCGCCCGCGCCACGGGCGTGGGTTCGGCCGGGGCGTGCTTGAATACCGAGTCGCGGTAGCCGAAGGCGCATTGCGCGGCATCCAGCGTGAAGGACTCGCCCGTGGCCAGGTCGATGGCATCCAGCGACTCGAAGCGGTCCTGCAGTTCCAGCCCGTAGGCGCCGATGTTCTGCACCGGCGATGCGCCCACGGTGCCGGGAATCAGCGCCATGTTCTCCAGGCCGCCATAGCCCTGCGACAGGGTCCAGGCCACCAGGTCGTGCCAGCGCTCGCCGGCACCGGCCTCGACGATCCAGTGGCGCTCGGTCTCGCGCAGCAGGCGCATGCCCACTATTTCCATCTTGAGGACCACGGGATCGACATCGCCCGTGATCACCACGTTGCTGCCGCCGCCCAGCACGAACACGGGCTGGCGGCCCCACAGCGGATCGGCCAGGAAATGGCGAATATCCTCATCGCTGCGCACACGCACCAGGGTGTGGGCACGGGCGGCGATGCCGAAGCTGTTGCAATGCTGCAGCGGAACATTTTTCTCGACTAACATCAGCCGGATTGTCGCACCGCGTCCCCACGCCTCCGGCACCGTGCCCGCATCGCCCGGTCCCGCGCTGCGATACTTTTTCAGAACATTTACAGGAAATATTTGCCATGCCTTCTTTTGACACCGTGTGCGAAGCCGACTTCGTCGAAGTGAAGAACGCCGTGGAGAACACCGCCAAGGAAATCGGCACGCGCTTCGACTTCAAGGGCACCTCGGCCGCCATCGAACTCAAGGACAAGGAAATCACGCTGTTCGGCGATGCCGACTTCCAGCTGCAGCAGGTTGAGGACATCCTGCGCAACAAGCTGACCAAGCGCAGCGTGGACGTGCGCTTCCTGGACATCCAGAAGGCCCAGAAGATCGGCGGCGACAAGCTCAAGCAGACCATCAAGGTCAAGAACGGCATCGAGGCCGAGCTGGGCAAGAAGCTGCAAAAGCTGATCAAGGACAGCAAGCTCAAGGTGCAGGCCGCCATCCAGGGCGACGCCGTGCGCGTCACCGGCGCCAAGCGCGACGACCTGCAGGCCGCCATGGCCCTGATCCGCAAGGACCTGGCCGACCACCCGCTGTCCTTCAACAACTTCCGCGACTGATCGCCCGGCAATCCACCCCTCCAGCACAAGCCCCATGCGCCACCTGCGTGCCGTACTTCTGAGCCTGGCCGGCGTGGCCGCTGCGCTTCCGCCGCTGGCGGCAGCGCAGTCCGTGGCACTCAGCGGCGTGCTGGGCAGCAAGGCCTTGCTGGTCATCGACGGCGGCACGCCGCGCGCGCTGGCGGCCGGCGACAGCCTGCAGGACGTGCGCGTGCTGCAGGTATCGGGCGACACGGCCGAGGTGGAAATCAAGGGCCGCCGCCAGACATTGCGCCTGGGCGAGGCGCCCATCAGCCTGGGCGGCCGGGGCGCGGCAGCGGGCGATCCCGCGCTCGGCCGGCGCGTGGTGCTCAAGGCCGACAACCGGGGCCATTTCATCGAACGCGGCCAGATCAATGGCAAGACCATGGTGTACATGGTGGACACGGGCGCCAGCTCGGTCGCGATAGGCCGGTCCGACGCCGAACGCATGGGCCTGCCCTTTCTCAAGGGCCAGCCCGTGATGATGCGCACCGCCAACGGCGACGCCCAGGGCTGGAGCCTGCGGCTGGACTCGGTGCGCGTGGGCGATGTCGAGGTCTTTGGCGTGGACGCCGTGGTCGCCCCTCTTGCCATGCCCTATGTGCTGCTGGGAAACAGCTTTCTGGCCCACGTCCAGATGACCCGCCAGGGCAGCGAGATGGTGCTGGAGCGGCGCTGATGCGGCCTGCACGCGCCCCGTTTTCCGCACCCCGCCACCGATGAGCAGACGCCCCGACGATTCCTACGAAGACCTGCTGGGCCTGTGGTCCGACCTGGAGGCCGCGCTGTCCGTGCTGCTGTCCGCGCCGCTGCAGGTGCAGGGCTTCCTGGTCAAGCTGCAGCAGATCGACCTGTGGCTGCAGGAGTTGATCGCCCACGACAGCGATGCCGCGCTGTACCTGATGTTCCAGCGCGCCTGCTCGTCCACCGTGGGCTACAGCGCCTCCCATGCCCTGGTCTGCGCCTGCCTGTGCCATGTGCTGGCGCGCGAGCTGCGCCTGAACGAGACCGAGCACCGCACCCTGGTACGCGGCGCGCTGACCATGAACATCGGCATGAACGCCCTGCAGGACGAACTGGCGCTGCAGCGCGAGCCGCTGACCCCCGCACAGCAACAGGCCGTGCAGCGCCATCCGCTGCAAAGCCAGGCCCTGCTGGCGCGTCTGTTCGTCAACGACGCGCAGTGGCTGGAACTGGTGGCCCGCCACCATGAAGCCGTGCCCCAGCAGCCCTTGGCCACACTGCCCCCGGTGCAGCGCCTGGTGCGCATCCTGGGCACGGTGGACCGCTACGCGGCCCTGATCAGCCCGCGCAAGTCACGCGAAGGCCGCAGCGCCGCCGAGTCGCTGCGCGCACTCACCCAGCAGCAGCGCTACTCCGACGAGGTGGGCTTCGCGCTGGTGCGCGCCGTGGGCCTGTGCCCGCCGGGCACCTATGTGCGGCTGGACAACGGCGACATCGCCGTGGTGCTGCGCCGTGGCGAGCCGCCGCAGCCGCCGCTGGTGGCCAGCGTGATCGGCGCCGACGGCACCAGCCTCTACCCCCCCGTCATCCATGAAGGCGAGGACGGCCCCCGCATCCGCTCGGCACTGGCGCGCGCCGCCATCACGCTAGAGCTGGACCCGCGCACGCTGGCGCAGCTGGGCGTGCTGGCCGCACGCGGCAGCCAGTCGCTGTACCGCATGGTGCAGATGCCCGGGCCTGTCTGAACGATCTGGCGCCTGAAGCGCGCGACACCGGCGCCGCGGCCCGTGTCAGGTCCGCGCGCCAGCCCACAGGCCCGCATGGTGGCCACGCGTGAAGGCCTCCTCCAGTACCGAGTAGCCGGCCCAGTCGGAATGTGCGAACCACAGGCGGCGCGTGCCCGGCGTGGGCAGCAAGGCCACGCGCTCGCCGGCGCACAGCGCGCTGCGCCCCCGGTGCAGCGACTGCAGCGCCACCTGGCTGAGCAGCTGCTGGTCGCCAGGCCGGGGAATGGCCATGGCGTGGCCGTAGCGCGTGATCTCCATGCGCGTGGCCTTGTGCAGCAGGTCGGGATGGGGGACGAGCAGGCTGCCGACGATGCGGTCCCGCCAGAAGCCGAAGGGCTGGCCCAGCAGTTGCGCGCGCCCGTCAGGCCAGTCGCCCAGCGCCTGGTAGTAACTGAGCACCGTGGGCCGAGGCGTGAGCCGGTCCAGGCCCTGGTGGCCCGCGTCCACGTAGCCCAGACCGCCCGCATTCGGATCGGCAAACAGCACGTTGTCCCAGGCAGGATCGGCGCCGGGCCGGTCGGCCAGCGGCCGCTGCAGATGGATGTTGGCCACCAGCCAGGGCGCCCAGTCCAGCCGCCCCGCCACCGCGCGCAGGAAATCCGGCGCATCGCGCACCACGCGTGCCGCGATGAAGCTGGGCAGGGCCACGACGCAGCGCGCGGCCAGCCAGCGTTCGTGCTGCTGGCGGCCATGGTGGTAGACGTCGATCTCCACACCGTCGGCACCTTCGGCGATGGATAGCACGCTGCAATCCGTCTGCAGGTCGGTGGAGCCCAGCCCTGCCACCAGCTGCTGCGACAGCCAGCCATTGCCCTGGGGCCAGGTCAGCACGGCGTCGCCGGCCTCTTCTGCCGTGCGCTCGTCCTGGCGGCGCGGGGCCGAGAAGCCATGGCGGCTGGCGAAATAGTGAATGCCTGCCCAGGCCGATACGCGCGCCAGGCCCGCGCCAAAGTCGTCGCGGCAGCAGTACTCCAGATACCAGATCAGCTGCGCATCATCGATGCCCTGGCTGGTCAGCCAGGCCTGCATGGTCTGGCCGTCCAGCGCGGCATGGGCGGCGGGCAGCCGGCCCTCGCGCTGCCAGACACGGATGGACGGCATGGCAAACGCCGCCCTGTCCATCTCCTGGGCCACGCTGCGCGCAAAGAGTTCGTACTGCTCCAGCGTGCGCGATGCCACGCCATCTACGGGCAGCAGGCCCTCATGCCAGGCGCCCTGCCAGAACAGGCGCTCCTGCGGGCTGTGGCACAGATGGCGCTCGTCGTACTGCCAGCGGCCCGCGCGGCGCTGGCGCAGGCCCAGGGCCTCCAGCCAGTCCTGCACCTCGGCCGCATCGTCGCCGGGCAGGGGCAGATAGTGGGCACCCAGCGGACAGGGCAGGCCCGCAATGCTGCCGCCCTGGCTGTTGCCGCCCATGGCCTGCTGCGTGTCCAGCAGGGCCACGCCCTGCACGCCCGCCAGCTCCAGTGCGCGCGCGGCGGCCAGGCCTGCCATGCCGCCGCCGGCAATCACCACCTTGGCACGGTGCACCACGGCCGGCGGCGGCAGCGCCAGGCCCTGGCCCAAGCGCTGCCAGAACGCGCGCAAGGCATGGCCGCGCTCCAGCGCCACGCCGCTGAATCCGCCGGGCAGGTCCTCAAGCCGCGGTGGCGTTGGCGTGCAGCCGGACAGGCCCAGGGCTGCACCGCCGGCCAGGCCCTGCAGCCATTGGCGCCGGCTCCACAGGGGCGAGAGGCCGGTGCTCAACGCTCCACCCTGCCCCATTCGCGCTCGTAGGTGTTGACCAGCACCTGGTTGGACAGGCGGTTGACCTCGGCCGGAACGCGCGCCATGTCCAGCGGGAAGTCGAACATCAGCGCCATGGTCTGCGCGCTCAGAAAGCGCAGGCCCGCAGGCAGGGCATCGGGCTCGCGCCAAGGCCGGTGGCTGGCGATGACGAAGCCCCATTCGCCAAAGCTGGGCACATGCGCGTGGTAGGGCGTGGCCTGCAGGCCGATGGATTCGATGGTCTGCACCACGGTCCAGTAGCTCTTGCGTGCGATCAGGGGCGAGGTGGTCTGCACCACGGCGTAGCCGCTGGCGGCCAGGCGCTTGTCCAGCAAGGCATAGAAGCTGTTGGTGAACAGCTTGCCGATGGCGAAATTGGTCGGGTCGGGGAAATCGACGATGACCACGTCGAAGGTATCGCCGCCCTGCTGCAGCCAGTGGAAGGCATCGGTATTGAGGATGTGCACGCGCGCATCGCTGAGCGCTTCGCCGTTGAGCCGGCGCAGCATGGCGTTGTCCTTGAACAGGTCCGTCATGGCCGGGTCCAGCTCCACCAGGGTGACCGACTCCACCGAGGGGTACTTGAGCACCTCGCGCACGGCCATGCCGTCGCCGCCGCCCAGCACGGCCACGCGCTTGGGCGCGCCATGCGCGGCCATCACGGGGTGGACCAGGGCCTCGTGGTAGCGGTACTCGTCGCTTTGGGCGAACTGCAGGTTGCCGTTGAGGTACAGCCGCGCGCCCTGGCGCCCCTGCGTCACCACGATGCGCTGGTAGGGCGAGCTGCTGGAGAGCACGATGCGGTCCTGGTAGAAATGGTCGTCGGCCAGGCGCGTCAGATGGTCGGCGCCCCAGATGCCCGTGCCCAGCAGGGCCAGCACGGCCGCGCAGGCCAGGGCATGGGCGCGCGGGCGCCGCAGCTCATGCCGAAACAGCAGCAGTGCCCAGACCGCCACCGCCGCATTCATGAAGCCGAACAGCAGCCCCGTGCGCACCAGGCCCAGCTTGGGCACCAGCAGCAGCGGAAATGCCAGCGACACGGCCAGCGCGCCCAGGTAGTCGAAGGTCAGCACCTGGGACACCAGGTCCTTGAGCGTCACATTGCGCTTGAGGATGCGCATCACCAGCGGAATCTCCAGCCCCACCAGGGTGCCCACCACCAGCACCATGCCGTACAGCAGGAACCGGAAGGCGCCGGGCGCGTAGGCATTGGCAATGAACAGCGTGGCCGGCAGCGCGCCGCCGACCAGGGCCACCATCAGCTCGATGCGCAGAAAGTGCGCGGGCAGATGGTCCTCGAAATAGCGCGACAGCCAGGAGCCTATGCCCATGGCGAACAGGTAGCTGCCGATGATGGTGGAGAACTGCAGGACCGAATCGCCCAGCAGATAGGAAGCCAGCGCACCCGCAGCCAGTTCGTAAAGCAGGCCGCAGGCCGCGATCACGAAGACGCTGACCAGCAGGGCGATGTCGATGGGACGCGCCGGCTGCGCGCCGGCAAGAGGGGCTGAGGTTTGCACGGCCGGTATTGTGCGCGATGCGCCCCTTCCCGCGTGCAACGGACACCGTGCAAAGCGGGAAGGAGCGCAGCGCCTCGGGCGCCGCCGTCAGAACTGGTAGTTGGCGCTGACCAGAACGCTGCGCGGTGCGCCTGGCATGGAGCTGGAGCGCCAGTACTGCTTGTCGAACAGGTTGGACAGCGCCACCGTCACCGTCCAGGCGTCCTGGCGCCAGCCCACCAGCGCATCCCAGCGCGTGTAGCCGGGCAGGAGGGCCGTGTTGGCGGCGTTGGTGAAGCGGCTGCCCGTGTAGGTCACGCCGACTTCGCCATACCAGGGGCCCTTGGGCGCATAGCGCAGGAACAGGTTGCCGTTGCGCTTGGCCGTGTCACGCAGGTACAGGCCCACGTTGGCGGGGTTTTGCGCGTCTTCAGCCACCTTGGCCTCCATGAAGGCCACGCCCCCGCGCACATACCAGGAACTGGCCACGCGGCCCGCCGCGCTGAACTCGATGCCGCGCGAACGGTCCTTGCCCCGGATGGCCCAGGTGTAGGGATCGTTCTCGGGATCGGGGCGGTAGCGGATGTTGTACTTCTCCAACTGGTAGACGGAGACCTGGGTGGACAGCGCGCCGCCCAGCCAGTCGCTCTTGACGCCGACCTCGGACTGGCGCGAGTACTGGGGCTCGTCGTCCGGCACCGCGCCCACGGCGGTTTCCACGGTCAGGATGCCGCGGCCGCCATAGGGCGAGTAGCTCTTGTTCCAGGACGCATAGAAGCTGTGCTCACGCACCGGCTGCCACACCACGCCCACGCGCGGGCTGAAGCCGTTGCCGTCGGTCTTGCGCGTGAGGTTGGCGATCTTGTTGGTGCTCTGGAAGTCATAGCTGTCGTAGCGCAGGCCCAGCAGCAGCTTCCACTGCTCGGTCAGGCTGACCAGGTCCTGCATGTACAGCGCCTGGCCCTTGCCCTTGTGATAGTTGTCCTGGGTCGGCTTGCCCTGCACCGGACGGCTGGGCCAGACGATGGGCTGCAACGGATCGTAGGAAAAGGTGCTGCCGGGCTGGCCGACGCGCGGCGCGCGCTCTTCCTCGCTGGCCTCCAGGCCCACCAGCAGATCGTGCTTGATGCTGCCCGTGCTGAACTTGCCCGTCAGGTCCAGCGTGTTGGACAGCGTGGTGTTGCGGGTCTGCTGCCAGGCGTAGTTGGGCGTGATCTTGCCGGTCGCGGCGCGGTAGGTGCCGGCGAAATAGTGGTCGAAGTCCTGGCTGGCCTCGCGCTTGCTGGCCACCCAGCGCAGGCTCCAGCGGTTGTTGAAGTCATAGGACAGATCGGAGCGCAGCACGCGCAGGCGGTCTTCCACGTAGTCGCCAGGCGCCGCGAAGCCCTTGCGGATGGAAACGCCGGCTGGCAACTGGTCATAGACCGGACCGCGATCGGGCACGCGCCAGACGTTGTCATAGGTGTACTGGCCGGTCCAGCGCCACCCCGTGCGGGTGTCCACCAGGATGCTGGGCGAGACCATCTCGTTGCGGTTGCGTATGCCTTCGCGGAAGCTGTGCGCCTGCTCGCGGTCGGCCGTCAGGCGCACGGCCACGTTCTCGTTGAGCACGCGGTTGATGTCGATGGTGCCGCCCACGTTGTCCCAGGAGCCGCCGCGCAGCGTGATGCTGCTCTTGGCGTCGAAGCGCGCCTGCTTGCTCACCATGTTGACCACGCCGCCGCCCGCGCTGCGGCCGTAGAGCACCGAGGCCGGGCCCTTGAGGATCTCGATGCGCTCCACATTGGCCGTGCTGCGGCGCACCTGGCCGCTTTCGCGCACGCCGTCGCGGTAGATGTCGCTCTCATCGGCCTTGAAGCCGCGGATGTACACGCCCTCGCCACGCATGTCGTAGGTGGTGTTCACGCCCGGCACGCCGTCCAGCATGGTGGCCAGGTCGTTGATGCCGTAGCTCTTGTACTTGTTGACCTCCAGCGTATCGATGGTCTGCGGGATGTCCTTGGGCGCCAGGTAGGTCTTGGTCGCCGTGGTCACGCCTTCGGGGCGCACGTCGTCAGGGTCGTACTGGGAGGCGTTGACCTGCAGTGTGGGCAGGGTGTGGGCCTGTTGAGGCTGCGTCTGCGTCTGTGCCGGATCGGCTGGAGCGGCATCCTGGGCATGGACCGCGCCCGCCAGCGCGGTGGTGATGATGCCAGCGGTCACACCCACTGAAAGCCTTGCTCTGCGGGCAGCTTGATGGTCTGTCATGGAAACCCTCTCTTCGAATGAAGGGGGCGATTCTATTTAGAATGCAAACGAATATCATTTGCAAACTCACTATCAACAAGGAATTTGTTGCGACGCAGCAACGCCGCCATGCGCAGCGCAGCCGCACCTTTTCAGGCGGGCTGCGTGTCGGCGGGAGATGGGGAGTGCAGGGGGGGCCAGGCGGCCCCGTTCAGTGGATGGCGGCAGCGACGATGATGCTGATGCCCAGGCACATGGCGGCCACCACCATGGCCAGCGCCTTGTTGTGCTTCTCGACGATCTCGGCCCACATGTCCACGGGCGTGATCTTGTCGATGATGATGAAGCACAGCCAGAACACCACCACGCCCACCAGCGCATAGAGGATCGAGCCGACGAAGGCGGCGGGGTTGAACCAGTCTACGTTCATGATCAGTTTCTCCGTTGTTTACTTGTGGCTGCCGCCCGAGGTGTAGCCACCCCAGGAGCCGCCGCTGCTGCGGGTGTAGCTGTTGCAGTTGGGATCGGTGTTCGGGTCGCAGTTCGGGCGCGACATGCAGCCGCGCAGCATGACGAACACCAGCCACAGGATGACCACGCCGATGACGATGGTCCACAGGCCGAAGCGGCTACCCGACATCACGCCGACCTGCGAGCGGTCCCGCAGCTGCTTGAGGCCGAAGGCCGTGGCCAGCGTGGTGGCCGAGACGGCGCTGCCATGCGACCAGGTGGTCTCGCCGTTCTCGGTCTCGCTGGCCAGAAAGGCCTTGTTCTGCGCGCCTGCGCTCACATAGTCCACATTGCGCGTGGTCTGGCCGCGCTGCACGGGCCAGTAGAACTCGCCCAGCGCATAGGTGGTCTCGGCCGTGTAGCGCGATTCAAGCTGATATTGCCGGCCCATGTACTTGGCCGTGCTGCGGTTCTTGGAGAGCTTGGGCACGCCCGTGGTCACGCGGGCCATGCTCCAGCCATCGGAGGAATCGACCAGGAAGGCGAAGCCGGCCTTCTGGCTGAACAGCAGGTATTCCTCCCAGCCAAAGCTCTCGTCGTCGCCGGCCTCCTCGCCCATGCGGTGCTGAAAGCCCACCACCTGCCACTGCAGGCCTTCCAATGCACCCTTGCTGCCCAGGGGGATGGCGGGGCGCACGGGCTCGTTCTGTTCGGCATAGGACAGTTCCTTGCCAATGCCCTGGCTCAGGTCCACCAGCGATCCGCAGCTGGGGCAGCTCAGGCTCTTGGTGGTGGTGAAGCGCACAGGCACCACGGCGCCGCACTTGGGGCAGTTGAAGTGCCTGCCCTGCTCGCCCTTGAGCGAGGCGCCGTCGCGCAGGCCCTGCAGCCTGAGGTCGTCCAGCACCACGCGTTCGCCCAGGCTCAGCGCAGGCGGCTGGGCCGAGAAGTCCACGGACAGGACCTGGCCCTGCTCGCTGCGCAGCTCCACCAGCCGGTACGGCGTGCCGGGCTCGGGCAGCTGCGCCAGCTCGCCCTGGGCCGACACCAGCCGCGCGTTCTGCACGCTGCTGACCGTGAAGCTCTTGCCGCCGAGCACGCGCTGCGAGCCCAGCAGCCAGTCGGAGGCCTTGAACGGCCCGTTGCGCAGGGCCTCGGCCTCCCAGGGCCAGGACCAGACGAACTGGCCATTGTCCTCGCTCAGGAAGCCCAGCGCACCATCGCTGAACGCGGCCACCCATTCGCTCCAGGCGCCTGCCTCGCTCTTGAGCTGCAGCCGCCCGACCAGGGTGAAGTGCTCGGGCTTGCCGTTGCGCAGCATCTGGCCCGTGGCGCCGATGCGCAGGGGGCTGTAGTCCTCGAAGACCTCGGCCATGGAGCCGCGGCGCTGCAGCACATCGCCCTGGCGCACCACGGTGCTGCGGCAGAACTCGCAGACGGCGTAGCTGGCCTGGGCGCTGGAAAATTCCACGGGCGCGCCGCAGCCGGGGCAAGGTGCGCGGTAGACGCGCTGCGATGGACTCGATGCCATGTGGGAAGGTCGTCAGTGGTGAGAGGGCCTGGAGCGCAGCTGGCCGGCCACGCCATTCACGCAAGCTGCGCCCGTGTAGCGCAGCGCGGCGGCGGCGGTCAATGCGGCTTGCCCTTGCCAGTGCCGGGCTTGGCTGGCGCAGTGGCGGCGTCGGCCTTCTTGCTGCCCAGCCTGGATTCCTTGCCGGCCATCAGGCGCTGGATGTTCTCGCGGTGGCGCCAGATCAGCAGGGCCGCCATGGCGACGATGGCGGCGGCAATAGGCGTCTCGGCATACCAGACCACGCCACTGCACAGGAGGTAGTAGACGGGGGCGAACACGGAGGCCACCAGGGCAGCCAGCGAGGAATAGCGGAAGAACACGGCAATGATCAGCCAGGTCAGCGCCACCGCCAGGCCCAGCCAGACGCTGATGCCCAGCAGCACGCCCAGGGCCGTGGCCACGCCCTTGCCGCCCTTGAAGCGGAAGAACACCGGGTACAGGTGGCCCAGGAAGGCGGCCAGCGCCACCATGGCCACCGTGCCGTCGCCCAGGCCGAAGCGGCTGCCGAACCACTGCACCAGCGCCACGGGCAGCCAGCCCTTGGCCGCATCCAGCAGCAGGGTCACGGCTGCGGCCGCCTTGCTGCCGGAGCGCAGCACATTGGTGGCGCCGGGGTTGCCGCTGCCATAGGTCCGCGGATCGTTCAGGCCCATGGCCCGGCTGACGATGACGGCGAACGACAGCGAGCCGATCAGGTAGGCCGCCACGGTGGCGAGAAGGGGGTAGAGCGCGTTCAATTGAAGTCCTTGGCCGGTCTGTGGAGCGCCGGCGCGCGATCCGGCCGGCCATGATGGCCCGCCCTCCCTGATCGCCGACACATGTTTTTCATCAGGACCTGCGCGAACCCGTGGGAGGCGGTGGCCGCCTTCCCGTGTGCGCAAGTCATGTTCATTTCTTCAGGGCATCTATTCTGCCAGCGCGCAGTGCACGGGCCGTGCATCCAGCAGCTGCACGCAGACCTGCGGGTCCAGCTGCACCAGAAAGCCGCGGCGCCCGCCGTTGATGGCGATGCGCGGCAGCGCCAGGATGCTCTCTTCGATATAGACCGGCATGTCGCGGCGCGTGCCGAAGGGCGAGGTGCCGCCAACCAGGTAGCCGCTGTGGCGGTTGGCGACTTCGGGCTTGCAGGGCTCCACGCTCTTGGCGCCGATCTGCCGCGCCAGGTTCTTGGTGGAGACCTTGCAGTCGCCATGCATGAGCACGATCAGCGGCCTGGCGTCCTGGTCCTGCATCACCAGGGTCTTGACCACCATGTGCTCGTCCAGGCCCAGGCTGGCCGCGCTGTGCTCGGTGCCGCCGTGTTCCAGGTATTCATAGGGATGCTCGGTGAACTCCACCTTGTGGGCGCGCAGCAGCTGCGTGGCCGGTGTCTCGCTGACATGAGAGTTTTTCTTGGACATGAATTTTTTATCGTTTTACAATAATTTTTTATCGATTCATCAATACAAGGCTGTGCCATGAACTATACGCCCCACGCCGCGGGCAACACCCTGAGGCGCCACTCCCAGGCGGCGCGCATCCTGATTGCGCTCGGTGCCGTCGCGCTGCTGGCCCTGCCGGCAGCCGCCCTGCTGTCGCCGCAAGATCTTTCGGGCCAGGCGGAAGGCCTGCTGGGCATGCCGCCCGGCCAGCCGCTGGACATGGCTGCGCGCTGGCGCACCGCACTGGTCAGCCTGCTGCCCGTGGGCTGCGGCCTGTATGCGCTGCGCCAGTTGTGGACACTGTTCGGCGAGTACCTGCAGGGCCGTGTCTTCGGCCAGCAGGCGCAGCACGCCCTGATGCGCTTTGCCTGGACGGTGCTGGCGGGCGCGCTGGCCCTGCCCTTCACGCGCGCGCTGATGTCGGTGGCGGCCAGCATGGGCAATCCGCCAGGGCAGCGCTTCGTCACGCTGGGCCTGTACTGGCACGATGGCCTGCTGGTCCTGCTCGGCGTGGTGCTGGTCTCCATCGCCCATGTGATGCTGCAGGCGCGGCGCATCGCCGACGAGAACGCGGGATTCGTCTGAGCATGCCCATCATCGTCCACCTCGATGTGATGCTGGCGCGCCGCAAGATGCGCTCGCGCGAACTGGCCGAGATGGTCGGCATCACCGAACAGAATATTTCCCTGCTCAAGAGCGGCAAGGTGCGCGGCGTGCGCTTCGACACGCTGGAGCGCATCTGCGAGGCACTGCAGTGCCAGCCAGGCGACCTGCTGGAATGGGTGGCAGGGCCCGAGGATTGAGCAGCGGACGGCTGCGGCTGATCGCGGGCCTGCTGCTGTCGCTGCTGCTGCATGGGGCGCTGCTGTGGCGGGGTCTGGCCCCGGACATTGCGCGGCCCGGCACCGGGCAGGCCGAGGCGCACCGCCTTCAGGTGGTCTGGGTCGAGACGCCGACTTCGACGCCGACGCCAGCCCCCTCTCCTGCTCCTGCTCCAGTGGCTGCCCGGCCCGGACCGGCGCCTGCGTCCGCGCCTACGCGACGGCCGGACACCGCCGCCGTCGCACCGCCATCAAGGCAAGGCGCAGGGGCTGCAAAGGCCACGGAGCAGGCCGCGACAGCCGCCGCGCCGCAAGCGCCTGTCCCCGCCGACACCGAGGCCGTCCCGGACACCGCGCGCAGCGCCAGGGCCATGGGCCGCCTGCTGGACTCGGCCGCAGGCCGCGAGGCCGTGCAGTCGGCGGCCCGGCAAGGCCTGGTCAGGCCCCAGATCCCTGCGCAGCGCGAGGACCCGCTGGCCAGCGGCATGCGCCAGGCCGCCCAGGGCGATTGCATGAAGGGCGAGTTCAAGGGCGGCGGCATGGGCCTGCTGAGCCTGCCCATGCTGGCGGCTGCTGCGCTCAAGGGCGAGTGCAGCCGCTGAAGGCGTGGGGCCGAGGCCTATTGCGCGGGGTCGCGCACTTCCCAGCGGATGGCGTCGATGGCCGACAGCAGTTCGGGCGACAGTTGCGTGCCCCAGGCGTTCAGGTCCTCATCGAGCTGGGCCACCGAGGTCACGCCGATGATGGTGCTGGCCACCTGCCACTTGGTGTAGCAAAACGCCAGCGCCAGCTGCGTGGGCGTGAGGCCATGCTCGCGCGCCAGCGCGCTGTAGCGGCGCGCGGCGGCCAGGGCTTCGGGCCGGCCCCAGCGCTGCTTGCGCACGGACTCGTAGCGCGCAATGCGTGCGGCCTGCGGCGCAGCGGGATCGGTGGGCGCATGCACGTCGAACTTGCCCGTGAGCAGGCCAAAGGCCAGCGGCGAATAGGCCAGCAGCGAGACACCCAGGCGGTGGCAGCTTTCGTCCATGCCGTTTTCCCAGCTGCGGTTGAGCAGGCAGTAGGCGTTCTGCACCGAGGCCACGCGCGGCAGGCCGTGCTGCTCGGCCAGGCGCACGAATTCGTGCACGCCCCAGGGCGTTTCATTGGACAAGCCGATGTGGCGCACCTTGCCTTCCCGGACCAGGCGGCCCAGCGCCTCGAGCTGCTCGTGGATGCCGGTCTGCGAGCTTTCCTTGGCCGGGTCGTAGTACAGCTGGCCGAAAGCCGGCACATTGCGCTCGGGCCAGTGGATCTGGTAGAGGTCGATCACGTCCGTGCCCAGGCGGCGCAGGCTGCCTTCGCAGGAGGCGGCGATGTCGGCCGCCGTCATGCCCTTGCCCTCGCGCACCCAGGGCATGCCCCGCGAAGGACCGGCCACCTTGGTGGCCAGCACGACCTTGGCGCGCGCGCCGGGGCGCTGGGCGAACCAGCGGCCGATGATGGTCTCGGTGGCGCCGCAGGTTTCGGCGCGTGCGGGCACGGCATACATCTCGGCCGTGTCGAAGAAGTCCACGCCGCGCTCCAGCGCGCGGTCCATGATGGCGAAGGCCTCGGCCTCGCCGACCTGCTCGCCGAACGTCATGGTGCCCAGGCAGATGGGGCTGACTTGCAATGCGCTTTGACCGAGCGCCACCGGTTGCATCGAGGGGGAATTCATGGGCACCGAGTGTAGGGCCGCCCGTGTTTACCCTGACGACAGCGCGCCCACCCGGCCAGGGCCGGGCGGGCGCGCTGCGTCCGTCGGGATCAGGCGCCCTGCGGTGCCTCGGCCTGCAGCACGCCGCGGTTGATCTGGTCGCGCTCCATGGACTCGAACAGGGCCTTGAAATTGCCTTCGCCGAAGCCCTCGCGGTAGTTGCCCTTGCGCTCGATGAACTCGAAGAACACGGGGCCCAGCATGGGCTGGGAGAAGATCTGCAGCAGCAGGCGCGGCTGGCCGCCCTCGGTCGTGCCGTCCAGCAGGATGCCGCGCGCCTGCAGCTCGCCCACGGGCTGGCCGTGACCGGGCAGGCGGCCTTCCAGGTTCTGGTAGTAGATGTCGTTGGGCGCGGTCAGCAGCGGAATGCCGGCCATCTGCAGCTGGTCGATGGAGTCCAGCAGGTTATCCGTCAGCAGCGCGATGTGCTGGATGCCCTCGCCGTTGAACTGCATGAGGAACTCCTCGATCTGGCCGCCGCCCTGGCGCGATTCCTCGTTCAGCGGAATGCGGATCAGGCCGTCGGGCGCCGTCATGGCCTTGGAGGCCAGGCCGGTGTACTCGCCCGAGATGTCGAAGTAACGGATCTCGCGGAAATTGAACAGCTTGCTGTAGAAGTCCGCCCAGTAGGTCATGCGGCCGCGGTAGACGTTGTGCGTCAGGTGGTCCACCACCTGGAAGCCGTGGCCCTTGGGGTTGCGGTCCACGCCGGGCAGGAACTCGAAGTCGATGTCGTAGATGGACTTGCCTTCGTCGAAGCGGTCGATCAGGTACAGCGGCGCGCCGCCGATGCCCTTGATGGCCGGGAGGCGCAATTCCATGGGGCCGGTGGGAATTTCCACGGGCTGCGCGCCCAGCTCCAGCGCACGCTTGTAGGCCTGGTGCGCGTCCTTGACGCGGAAGGCCAGGCCGCAGGCCGAGGCGCCGTGCTCGGCCGCGAAATAGGCGGCCTGCCCCGGCTCATTGTTGATGATGAAGTTGATGCCTCCCTGGCGGTACAGCAGCACGTTCTTGGAACGGTGCTTGGCCACCAGGGTGAAGCCCAGCTTCTCGAACAGCGGCTCCAGCACGCCGGGCGTGGGCGACGCGAATTCCACGAATTCGAAGCCCATCAGGCCCATCGGGTTGTCGAACAGGTCTGCCATGGTTGGTTCTCCTTGAAGGTTTCAACGGGGGATGTGCGCGGGTTCCAGTACGGATTCCAGCACAGGCGTGGGACGTTGGCGGAACACGAGGCGATAGGCCCCGTAGACCACCAGGACCCAGATCGGAATGGCCAGCGCGGAGGACCGCACCGACGGTGTCAGCAGCATCACGCCCACCACCAGGGCCATGGCAGCCAGGCAGATGGCGTTGGTCAGCGGCGCGGCCGGTGCGGGAAAGCCCAGCACGGTCTTGCGCGCCACATGCGCCCGGCGAAAGCGCCAGTGCGCCACGATGATGATGGTCCAGGTGATCACCAGGGCCGCCACGATCAGCGACATCAGCAACTCCAGCACACCGGCCGGCGCCACATAGTTCAGCACGATGGCCAGCGCCGTGAAGATGGCCGGATAGACGATGGCCCGCACCGGCACGCCGCGGCGGTTGACCTGCATCAGCGAGCGCGGCGCATTGCCTTCGCTGGCCATGCCGTACAGCAGGCGGCTGTTGCTGTAGACCATGCTGTTGTAGACCGACAGCGTGGCCGTGAGGATCACGAAGTTCAGCAGGTGGGCGGCAGTGTTCTCGCCCAGGCCCGAGAACACCAGCACGAAGGGGCTGCTGCTGTAGGTGTCGCCGCCGGCCTTGAGCTGGCCCAGCAGGTCCGTCCAGGGCATCAGCGACATCAGCACGGCCATGGAGCCGATGTAGAACACCAGCACGCGATAGATCAGCTGGTTCACGGCCTTGGGGATGACGGTGCGCGGCTGGTCGGTCTCGGCCGCCGCGAAGCCCAGCATCTCCACGCCGCCGAAGGCGAACATGATGAAGGCGAAGGCCATCACCAGGCCTGAGAAGCCGTTGGGAAAGAAGCCGCCGTGCGTCCACAGGTTGCGCACGGTCTGCTCGGGCCGGTCGGCGCTGAACAGCAAATACACGCCCGCAGCGATCATGGCCAGCACGGCCGCGATCTTGATCAGCGCGAACCAGAACTCGAACTCGCCATAGGCCTTGACGTTGATGAAGTTCACGCCGTTGATCAGCACGAAAAACACCGCCGCCGTCACCCAGGTGGGTATGCCGGGCCACCAGAACTGGATGAACTTGCCTGCGGCCGTCAGCTCCAGCATGCCCACGAGCACATACAGCGCCACACAGTTCCAGCCCGCCAGAAAGCCCGCGAAGCGGCCCAGGTAGCGGTTGGCGAAATAGCTGAACGAGCCCGCGTTGGGCTCCTCGACCAGCATCTCGCCCAGGAAACGCATGATGAAAAAGATGATCAGCCCGCCAGTGGCGTAGCCGAGCAGCACGGACGGCCCGGCCAGCTCGATGATGCCGGCCGAGCCCAGGAACAGGCCCGTGCCAATGGTGCCGCCCAGCGCGATGAGCTGGATATGGCGGTTCTTGAGCCTGCGCTCCAGATGGCCCTGCGAAGAAGAACTGTGCATCAAGGGGGTGCTCCGGCTCTCAGCAAGGCGCGCGGCGGCGCAGGGGTTGGAACACTTCGGTGGTCTTCACGGCAATGTCTCCTCGTGGGGTGCCTGTTGGAATGCGGGGCCTTGTGCGCCCCTTGTTGATGGGTATCAACTATAAAAAACAATAAATTATTATTTCTTGTAATTTATCCCTATGGACAAGCCCAAAAAGAAGGAGTAGCGAAGGCGATCGACGCATTGCCGCCCGCCATGCCGCACTGCGGCAACGGTTGAACGCCCGCAACAAACAAAAACAATCTACTATTATTTTTTTGCCCTCTGGAGCCCAGAACATGACGACGTCCGCCACGCAGCGGCGCGCACGCACGCCGCAGACCGAGCGTGTGGAGACAACGCAACGCAAGATCATCGACTCCGCCCTGGCGCTGCTGCGCGAGGGCGGCTTCAAGAGCGCCACGCTGCAGGCCATCGCGCGCGGCGCCGATGTGTCGCTGGGCGCGCTGCAGCACCACTTCGAGAGCCGCGATGCGCTGATGGAGCGGCTGGTCATCGAGGTCATGGAGCCACTGAGCGACCAGGGCACGGTCTGGCCCGACAAGGCCCTGCCCCTGCGCGAACGCGCACAGACCTTCGTCACCCTGGCCTGGGACAACATCTTCGGCGCGGCCAACTACCAGGCGGCCTGGAGCATGTTCTTCGGCTGCAAGGCCTCCCCCTCGCTGTTCGACCGCGTGGACGCGCGCCGGGTACATGTGGACAGCGTGTTCTATACCCGCTTCCTGGACGTCTTCCCCGAGATCGCGGCCCACCATCCCCGCCCCCAGGGCTTTGCGGCCATGGCCTTTGCCATCCTGCGCGGCACCGGCGTGCTGGAGCTGTTCGAGGTGGGCGAGCAGGAACGCCAGGGCAGCCTCGATGCGCTGGTCGAGGCCATCGTCCAGGCAGGCACCCCTCAGGCCGGCGGCGGCGGCGGCGGCGCCTGAACCTCGGTCAGTCCCCAGACCCTGCGCAGCTGCGACAGCGTGGCCACCAGGGCCGGGTCGTGCTCGGCCTCGCGCGGGTGGATGAAGCCCAGCTGCGCCGACACGCGCGCATGCGGCCAGATGGCCACGCAGCCATGCTCGGCCGCGGCCAGGGCGCGGTCCTCGCGCAGCAGCGCCAGGCCCAGGCCGGCGCGCACCAGGCTCTCGGGCGCGGCGGCGGCATCGCTTTCCACGATCTGATTGGGGCTCAGCCCCTGGCGGGCGAACAGCGCCAGCAGCAGGGCCTGCTCATGGTGCTGCGCGGGTGCGCCGATCCAGGGCAGTTGCGCCAGGTCCTTCCAGCCCGATTGCAGGACGCGCTCGCGCAGCGCGGGCGGCGCCGCCACGCGGTAGTGCAGTGTCTGCAGCACCAGGGCGCCCAGGTCGCGCGGCATGTGGGCGCCGATGTAGAACGCGCCCTGCAGGCCGCCGGCCGCGACCTGCGCGCGCAACTCCTCGGCCCAGCCCTGGCGTGTCTTGATGTCCAGCAGCGGCAGCGCCTCCACCAGGCCGTGCAGCAGCGAGCCCAGGCGCAGCGCCTCGGGGTCGGCCACCGTGCCCAGCAGCAGCTGGCCGGTGATCTCGCCCTGCAGCTCGCGGGCCTGGCCCTGCAGGCGTCCTGCCGCATCCAGCACCTGCCGGGCGGGCTCCATCAGGGCCTCGCCGGCCCGCGTGAGGCTGATGCGGCCCGGGCGCCGGTCGAACAGCGCCACGCCCAGCTCTTCCTCCAGCGCCTTGATCTGGGCCGTGATGGCGGGCTGGGTCAGGTGCAGGGCCTCGGCCGTGCGCGTGACGCTGCCCAGCGTGGCCGCCGTGACGTAGGCGCGCAGCTGATACATCTCCATGGGCGGCCAGCCTAGCGCAGGCGCCAGGGCCTGCGGCCCGGGCAGGCCCGGGTTTCAGGGAACATCCCTAGCCGTCTCATCGTTCACTCATCGAGGTAGCGCAGCTGCGTGGGCTCGATGCCCAGGCGCACCGGCATGCCCATGGGAAACATGGCAATGCCCGCGTAGTGCGCCTGGTCGGCGACCACGGCCACCTCGCCCACGCGCACGCGGTAGCGCGAGAACTCGCCCAGGAACTCGGCGCTCTCGATCTGCCCTTCCACCCACACGCGCGAGGCATCGCCCGCATCGTCGCGCACCGCAATCTGCACCTGGTGCGGCCGGAAGGCCAGCGCCGCGCGCCCCGGCACGGGCGGCTGGGCCGGGCGCGGCAGGGTCAGCGTGCCCAGGCCCGGCACCTTGAAGACCAGCGACTCGCCTATCGTCGGCAGCACCTCGCCCTCCAGCACATTGGCCGTGCCGACAAAGCCCGCCACGAAGCGGTTGGCCGGATAGTCGTACAGCCCCGCCGCCGAGCCCACCTGCTGCAGCACGCCCTTGTCGAGCACGGCCATGCGGTCGGCCGTGGTCATGGCCTCTTCCTGGTCGTGGGTGACGAAGATGGTGGTCAGGCCCAGCTTGCGCTGCAGGCTGCGCAGTTCCTCGCGCATCTGCACGCGCAGCTGCTTGTCGAGGTTGGACAGCGGCTCGTCCAGCAGCAGCAGCTTGGGCGCGATCACCACGGTGCGCGCCAGCGCCACGCGCTGCTGCTGCCCGCCCGACAGCTGGCCCGGGCGGCGCTGCGCGTACTGCGACAGGCCCACCAGCTCCAGCACCTCGCCCACCTTGCGGCGGATGGTGTCGCGGCTTTCGCGGCGCTCGACCAGGCCGAAGGCCACGTTGTCGTACACCGTCATGTGCGGCCACAGCGCATAGTTCTGGAACACCATGCCGATGTTGCGCGCATGCGGCGGCACCCCCGTGATGTCCTGCCCGCCCACCAGCAGCTCGCCGCGCTGGTGCCGGTTGAAGCCCGCGATCAGCCGCAGCAGCGTGGACTTGCCCGAGCCCGAAGGCCCCAGCAGCGCGAAGAACTCGCCGGGCTCGATCTTGAGGTTGACGTCGCGCAGCACTTCGTTGCTGCCGTAGCTCAGGCTGATGTGCCTGCATTCGAGGGAGACAGGGTCCAGGTGCATGGCGGTTCACTCCGAAGTCGATTGCACGGTGGCGCGCGAGCGCTCCACGAAGCGGTGCGAGAAATACGTGCCCAGGCCGACCACGACCACGGCCAGCACGCCCAATGCCGCACCGGGCCCGCGCCCCGAGATGCTTTGCATGTACAGGTAGATGCCGTAGCTCATGGGCGCCTGGCTCTGGGCCGAGGCCAGCATGATGGTGGCCGACAGCTCCACCGCTGCCGTGATGAAGCTGGTGACGAAGCCGGCCAGGATGCCGCCGGCCATCAGCGGCACCATCACGCGCCGTATCACGCTGGTGCGGCCCGCGCCCAGGCTTTGCGCGGCCTCCTCCAGCGAGATGTGCACCTGCTGCAGCGCCGCCATGCACGAGCGCAGCGCATACGGCAGCCGCCGCACCGCATAGGCCAGCATGATCAGCACCCAGGTCGTGACGATGGGCGTATCGGTGAAGGGCAGGTTCACGCCCTTGAACAGCCGCAGGTAGCCGATGGCCAGCACCAGCCCCGGAATCGCCAGCGCCACCGAGGCCAGGTAGTCCAGCCACTGCCGGGCAGGCAGCCGGGTGCGCAGGATCAGGTAGGCGATGGCGGTGCCGATCACCACGTCAATGCCCGCCGCCATCAGGCAGTACAGCAGCGTGTTGCCGATCATGTAGCCCGAGTCGGTGAACACCGTGGCGTAGTGTTCCAGCGTGTAGCTGTCGGGCAGCACCGAGAAGCTCCAGACCTTGGAGAACGACATCAGCAAGATGCCGATGTGCGGCGCCAGCACCACCAGCAGCACCAGGGCGATCCAGCCATAGGCCAGCAGCGCCTCCCAGGCCGACAGCCGGCGCTTTTGCAGCGCGCTGCCGCCCTTTTGCAGCGTGGCGTAGTCCTTGCCCTTCATCACCCGCGCGGCCAGCCACAGGGCGACGATGGAGAACGCGATCATGATCACGCTGATCACATAGCCCAGCGGATCATCGAGCCCCACCGAGGTGATGCGCAGATAGGCCTGGGGCGCCAGCATATTGGTCACGCCCATCACCAGCGGCGTGCCCAGGTCGTCGAACACCTTGACGAACACCAGGGCCGCGCCCGCCAGGTAGCCGGGCATGGCCAGCGGAAAGATCACGCGCCGGAACAGCCGGAAACCGCGCGAACCCAGGTTCAGCGCCGACTCCTCCATGGCCCCGTCGATATTGCGCATGGCCGCCACGAGGTTGAGCAAGATGAACGGGAAGTAGTGGATGCTCTCCACGAAGATCACGCCCGTCAGCCCCTCCATGATGGGCACGGTGAAGCCGAACCAGTCGTCCAGCAGCAGGTTGACCGAGCCGCTGCGCCCGAAGATCAGCTGCAGCGCCACCGCCCCCACGAAGGGCGGCATGATCAGCGGCAGCACGCCCAGCGTCTGTATCAGCAGCGCGCCCCGGAACTCGAAGCGCACGGTCAGGTAGGCCAGCGGCACGGCGATCAGGCTGGCGAAGAACACGCTGGCCAGGGACACGCCCAGGCTGTTGAAGAACGACTCGCGGAAGACGGTCTGGCCGAAGAAATTGCCGAAGTGCCCCAGCGTGAGCCCGCCGCCTTCATTGACGAAGGCGGTGTAGACCACCATGCCCACGGGCACGATGAGAAAGGCCAGCAAAAAGGCCAGGATCAGCGCGAAGGCCAGCCACGGCCCCCAGCCCGACGGAATGCGCCGTGCGCGCGCAGCAAGGGGGGCGGCGCCGGGCGCCGCCATGGAATCGATGCTCATGCGAATGCTCCGCAGCGAAAGAGACTGTCAAGGGGAGTGCATGCAGGCGCCCGGTGCCGGGCCCCTGCGCCACCTACCGCGCCACCTACCGGGCCAGGCCGCGCGCCTCGGCCGCCAGCTTGGCCGCGCGCTCGTAGTTGGCACGCGCCTTGTCGGCCCACATCTGCTCCAGGCCCGTCAGCTCCTTGGACACGGCCACATCGCGCCGGCTCTTGCGGAACAGCTCCAGAAACTGCTCGTCCTTCACATTGGCTTCGCCCACCAGCGGCGAGTAGGCGATGTCGCGCGCCTGCGCCAGCAGCTCCTGCCCCTTGGCATTGGGCTTGGCCTGCAGGGCCTTGTGCGCCTCCTGGATGGCGCGCGTGGCCGCCTGCAGTTCCTTGAGGCGGAAGGTCACCATCTGGTCGAACAGGCTGATCACCACGGCATAGCGCGACTCGGACAGGTTGGCGTCGAACTGCACCTTGGCGCGCTGCGCCACCTCCTGCGGCACCGGGTAGCCGGCCGGCGCCTTGAGCTGGCTGTAGGGCAGGATGGGCAGGCGGCTGATCTTGGGGTCGAACAGCAGCTGCTGGCCCGGCACCGACATGGTGAAGGCCATGAACTTGCGGGCCTCATCGGCATTCTTGGCGCCCGCGATCAGCGCGATGTTGGCCGGCACCACGGCCGTCATCGCCGGGTAGGCGAAGTCCACCGGGAAGCCCGAGTACTTGCCCGCCAGCCCGAAGAAATCGATCACGATGCCTATGCCGTACTGGCCGTTGTTCACGCCATCGGGCACGGCAAAGCTGCGGTCGGTCACGGCAGCGGCATTGCCCATCATGGACAGCAGCTGGCGCCAGCCCTTGTCCCAGCCCTCGCCCTGCAGGATGGTCTCCACCGTCAACTGCGTGGTGCCCGAGCGCGAGGGCGAGGAGATGGCGATGTGGCCGAAGTACTCGGGCCGCGTCAGATCGCTCCACTCCTTGGGCGCCGCCAGCTTGTGCGCCTTCAGGTAGCGCGTGTTCCACATGATTCCGTAGCCGGCCAGCGCCTGGCCGTAGTACAGGCCCTGCGGGTCGTTGAGCGGGTAGTTGCCGATCTTGGCGGGCGCGGCCGGATTGCGCGTCTCGGGCGCGGCGGTCAGCAGCTTGTTGCGCGCCAGCACCTCGAAGGCATCAGGGGCGCTGGCCCACATGATGTCGGGCCGCTGGCCCTCGGGCAACTCGCGCACATACGCTACGGCAGCCGTGGTGTTCTTGTTCAGGATCTCGATCTTGATCCCCGGATTGGCCGCCTCGAAGGCCTTCTGGTAGGCCGTGGTCAGCTCCTTGGGAAACGAGGTCAGCACCGTCACCGTGCCGGCCTGGGCCGCCATGGCGGCGCCCCCCAATCCTGCGGCCATGGCGGCCGTCAGCCATCTGCGTTGCTGCATTGCTGTCTCCTTCGGGTTGTTGTGCGGTCAATCTGCAACCCACTGTAGGCAGCGCCGGCCCTGCCGGCCAATCATTGTTTCTGATGCCGTGCATCAGCGGCGGCGGCGCTCGGGTTAACCCGGCGCGAAAGCACAAGCACGGCAAAGAGCACAAAGACCATGCCGGCAGCCTCAGTCCCAATTTGGGACTAACATCCACCCATGCACATCGTGGCCCGCTCCACCCTCGTCAATTTCTACAGCAGGCCGGAGCATGCGGATGCCAAAGGGCCGCTTGAGGCGTGGTTCGACATGGCCGCCCGCGCGCAGTGGACTTGCCCTCAGGACGTGAAGGACCAGATCGGCAATGCCAGCATCGTGGGCAACAACCGGGTCGTGTTCAACGTCAAAGGCAACGACTACCGCCTGATTGCCGCCATCGCCTACAGGCAGCAGTGGCTGTACATCAAGTTCATAGGCACGCACGCGCAGTACGACAAGGTGGATGCCGCCACGGTGGACCAGAGCCTGCAATGAAAGGAATGACCATGGAAATCCGCCCCATCCGGACCGAGCAGGATTACAGGACAGCACTGACCGAGATCTCGCAACTGATCGACAAGGACCCGGCCTCGGGAACGCCCGACGGCGACAGGCTGGACATTCTCGGAACGCTGGTTGAGGCCTACGAGGCAAGGCATTACCCCATCGCTCCCCCCGACCCTATCGATGCGCTGCGCCTGCTCATGGAGTCCCGGGGCATGACGGTCAAGGACCTGGTGCCCTACATCGGGCAGACCAACCGCATCTACGAAATACTCAATCGCAGCCGCCCCCTGACGCTGAACATGCTCTACAGGCTTCATGACCTGGGCATACCGGCCGAGAGCCTGCTGTCCCGCCCGCGCACCGCCGCCTCGGAAAGCCACGGCTGATGCCCACCCCGGCCGGGAGCCGTGCTGGCGCACCGGGAAATCCCCAGCCACCGCTGTCCCGCCCCTGACTGCTGCACAGCAGCAAACCGGAATAATCGGCGGGATGCTGCAAGCCCCCTCCTCCCTCTCTGCCCCGGCCGCTGAAGAAGCGCCCATCTACGTTGCCCGCCGCCCCTGGCGCTCGCGCATGGTGCCGGTGCGCACCATGGAGTACCACGTGCGCGAGTGGGGGCCCGTGGATGGCGATCCCGCCCTGGCGCCGCTGGTGCTGGTGCACGGCTGGATGGATGTGGCGGCCTCCTACCAGTTCGTGGTCGATGCCTTTGGCGAGGCCTTCATGGCGGGGCGCCGCATCATTGCGCCGGACTGGCGCGGCTTCGGCCTGAGCCGGCCGGCCTGGCCTGCCGACCGGCATGACTTTGCCGACTACCTGGGCGACCTGGACCACCTGCTGGACATCCTGGTGGGCGATACGCCCGTGGACCTGGTGGGCCACAGCATGGGCGGCAACGTGTCCATGATGTATGCGGGCGCGCGGCCTGCGCGCATACGCCGGCTGGTCAATCTGGAGGGCTTCGGCATGCCGGCCACCCGGCCCGACCAGGCGCCCGCACGCTATGCGCAGTGGATGGACGAGCTGCGCCAGCTGCGCAGCGGCGGCATGGAGCTCAAGAGCTACGACAGCGTGCAGGACGTGGCGCGCAGGCTGATGAAGACCAACCGCCGCCTGCCCGGGGACAAGGCGCTGTGGCTGGCCCACCACTGGGCGGCGCCCAATGCGCAGGGCCGCTGGGAAATCCTGGGCGACACGGCGCACAAGCTCATCAGCGCGCAGCTGTTCCGCGTGGAAGAAATCCTGGCCCTGTACCGTGCCATCACGGCGCCGGTACTGGCCGTCGAGGCCAGCGACGACAGCCTGGGCATGTGGTGGAAGGACCGCTACACGCTGGCCGAGTACCACGAGCGCATCGGGCAGATTGCCGTCTGCCGCACGGCCGTGGTCCAGGACGCCGGCCACATGCTGCACCACGACCAGCCGGCGGACGTGGCCGGGCTGATCGAGCAATTCCTCAGCACCTGAGTCCTGCGCGCGCCGCTACTGCAGCCTAATGCAACCTACTGCAACCTACTGCGGCCGCAGCATCATGGAATGGCGCCAGCGCGCGGGCGCCATCTGCAGCGGCCGGTAGCGGCCGTCGGCCCATTCGGCAGACATGTCCGCATAGCGGCTGGACAGGGCCACGCCGCTTTGTCCGGTCTGGTAGATGAACAGCGAGCGCTCGGGCTCGGCCAGGTCGTAGATGGCGCGCAGCGATGCCGCATGGCGGTTGGCGAACGGCGCCCTGGCATCACCGGGCAGGTACTGTCCCACGTTGACGGTGTAGCTGTCACCGCCCGAAGGCACGCTGACATTGAAGATGCCCGCCAGCAGCCCCACGCTGCCCAGCGGCCGATGGCTGCTCAGGGCCGCATGCGCCGTGCCCCAGCGCCAGCGGCCCAGGACGCTGCCCTGCATGGACTGCAGGCGCACCAGCGCCCGGTCCAGCGCCTGGCTGACCTGGGCACTGCAGCCTGCAGCCGCGCACCACCAGCCGTCGCGGCGTTCCAGCATGCCTTCGATGCCTGCGCGGTAGTCGCGCTTGCCATAGGTGGCCGCAAAGGTCTGGGCGCCAATGCGCGGGATCACCAGGCCGCGCGTCAGTTCGTCCACCCAGGCGGCAAAGATCAGGGGCGCGGCCTGCGCGGCATCCATGCGGCCGTCGAACTGCGCCATCACCCGGCGCGCCTGCGGGGCCAGCGGATGTGTGGCCGGCGCTTCGTCCAGGGCCTTGAGCATTTGCGGCAGCAGGGCGCGGGCGGCCAGCGAGGTCTGGTCGTTCTGGATGGAGGCCATGCTGACCATGTCGTGCCTGTCCTTCGCCTCGATGAGCTCGGAGATGCGGCGGTGCCGGTACGGCAGGCTCCAGTCCTGGGTGAGGAAGTGGGCATAGCCCTCGCGCGTGATGCGCTGGTTGGCGGTGGCCAGATAGCCCAGCGCCGTTCCATCGTCCTGCGGTGCCTGGTCGTAGGGCAGCCAGCCCTGCCAGTCGTAGCGTGCCTCCCAGCCCGGTGCGGGCGCCACGCCGCGCAGGTCGTTGTCGGCCGCCCGCAGCGGCACCCGGCCTGCGGCCTTGAAGCCGATGGCGCCATGCACATCGGCCGCGACGATGCTCTGCATGGGCGAGTGGTAGTCGGCAAAGGCCTCGAACAGCTGGGCCACGCTGCGCGCCTCGTTGGCCCGCAGGCCCGCCTGCACGGTGAGGTTGTCGGTGTCCAGCGCGGCCCAGCGCAGGGCCACGGCGTAGCGGCGCTTGTCGAGCACGGCCTCGTACTGGGGCTGCACATCGCTGATCACAGGGCCGTGGCGCGTGCTGCGCAGCGTGAGCTGCACATCGGCCCGGCCCTTGACCCTGATGCGCTCGCTGCGCTCGGTGAAAGGCGCCCAGCCGTCCGGCGTGCGGTAGCGGCCCGGGTTGCCTGGATCGATCTGCTCCAGGTACAGATCCTGCACATCGGGATTCGTGTTGGTAAAGCCCCAGGCCACCTCGCGCGTGCGCCCCAGCACCACGAAGGGCAGGCCCGGCAGGGTGGCCCCCACCACGTCGATGGGCGACAGCGGCGTGCCGTCCTGCGCCTGGCCGGCGGGCGACTGCAGGCGCGCGTAGTACCAGATGGCGGGCGCGCTCAGGCCCAGATGGGGATCGTTGGCCAGCAGCGGCTTGCCGCTGGCCGTGCGGCTGCCCGACAGCACCCAGTTGTTGCTGCCCTTGCCGTCGTTGGTGCCCGCATCGCGCACCATGTCGCGGGACCAGCGGGCCCAGGCATCGCTCGCCTCGCCGGCGGCAGCCACCTTGGGCGCAGACGCAGTCTGTGCCTCCTGGCGGTACACGCCCAGACCTCGGTAGAGGGCCGCAAGGTCGGTGGAGGTGGCCGGCGCCTCGCCGGGATAAGGCGGCATCAGCTGCCACAGCTGCTGTGTGTCCAGTTGCGAGAGCGCGGCCAGCCGCGCGAATTCGTTGCCCCAGTTGCCGCCCAGGTCCAGCGCCATCATCAGCGCCCAGCCCACGCTGTCCTCGGGCGCCCAGGCCGAGTTGTCGCCGCCGCCCGGCGACGTGTCCAGCAGCATGAACTCGGGCACCTGCGGGTGCTGGCGCATGGGCAGGGCCGCGTAAAAGGCCGCGATGCCTTCGCTGTAGGCCTGCAGCGCCTCGCGCGCGTTGGCGGGCAGGGATGCGTACTGGCGCCGCGCCGCGCCGCGTATGTCCAGCGCGCGCATGAGCTTGTCGGTGTCCAGCGTGGCCGGCCCGAGGATCTCGGACAGCGTGCCGTGCATCAGGCGGCGGTTGAACTCCAGCTGCCAGCCGCGCTCCTGTGCATGCACATGGCCCAGGGCACGCCACAGGTCCTGCGGCGAGAAGGCGCTGATATGGGTGATGTCGGCATCATCGCGCCGCACGCGCACGGGCTGCTCCAGCCCGGCCAGCGTGAGCTGTCCGTCAAGCACCGGCTGCACGCGCACGGCATAGATGGCCAGCGCGCTGCCGGCCAGCAGGGCCGAGCCGACCACCGCCACGGCGCCCACACCCCACCACCGCGAGTTCAGGATTCGCATGATTCCCATTCTTTTCCCCACCCTCTGCTTTTTTCGTATCGTAGTGTTGCAGTTTGTAGCATATGCGCGCGCGACATGCTCACATTGCTCACGACAGAAAGCCGCGCCTGCAGGGCGCAGGCTTCAGGCGACAATCACTGCCGGCCCTGCGCGCATGGATGCAGGGCAACCGACAGAAACAGGAAGTACGTGGAATGTGGCCTTTCAGCCTCTTGAAGAAGCTCACCCAGGACCCGCCCGTGGGCCAGCCCCGTGGTGACTACATCGGCTGCTACCTGCTGGGCACCGAGGCGCCGGGCCAGGCCGGCGTCAGCTATGTCTCGCTGGCCACCACGCGCGAGCAGCTGGAGGCCGACGCCCGCGCCTACCTTGAAGGCTTCGTGCGCGACCACCCCGAAGCGGCCGACACCGACCTGTCCGCCATCCGCTCCCTGCTGGAGAACCTGCCCCAGCGCCTGGACGCCCACCTGTCCGGCGACACGCGCGTGCCGCTGGCCGAGCAAGGCGGCACCGTGCTCTTCCTGCGCACCGGCATGCGCGCCCGCCGCAAGGAAAACGGCCGGTATCTCGAATAGCAGTCAGCCCCCACCGCCACCGTACAGAGCCTCAAAAACTGGCGCGGCCAAGAACAAGGGACAGCGAGCAAGGGCCTACGCCGGCCGCGCCGCCCCGCAGCGAGGCTGTAGTCCCCCCCCCGGCGAAGCGAGAGGGGGAAGGCGCGCAGCGCCTCAGGGGGAGTTCTGCTTGTGCACGTCTTGCCAGCGCAGCATGTCGGTCACGCGCTCGGCCTTGTCGGCATCGAAGCCCAGGCGCTCCACCCGCTCGGCCGGATTGGCCCAGGTGCCGAACAGCAGGTCCCAGACAGGCAGGCCGTAGTTCTGCGCATGGTGGCCGTACTGGTGGTGCACGGTGTGCATCTCGGGCCGCTGCACGATGTATCCCAGCCAGCGCGGCGTGCGGATGTCGGCATGCAGGAACAGGTCGAACGCCCCCGTGAGGCCGATGGCGAAGGCAGCCGCCAGCGGGCTGGCCCCCAGCACCCAGTAGCTGGACAGCGCGCTCAGCAGCACGGCGGCGGCCGTGTCCATGGGATGGGCGAAAAACGCCGTGAGCGCCTCCACACGCGGCGCGCTGTGGTGCAGCTGGTGGAACAGGCGCCACAGCGTGTCCGACCGGTGCGTGGCGCGGTGCCACCAGTAAAAGACAAAGCTGGTCAGCACAAAGCTCAGCGCGCCCACGGCCCAGGCCGGCCATTGCCGGCCCACGTCCAGCAACGCATGGCGGCGGATGCTGTCCGAGAACAGATGGCCTACCGCCAAGGTGGTGGCCAGCGTGCCCAGGCCCAGCAGCGTGGACAGCAGCAGCCAGCGCCGGTCGCAATGGTTGCGCGAGGCCGGCGCGATCACCTCGCGCGTGAAGATGCCGACGAACATCAGCGCCAGCAGCGGGTAGGCCGCGAACTCCCACATCTGCAGCATGCCGTCCGCTCCCTTGCGCTCAGTGCACGTGGCCCCAGTAGATCAGCGCATCGCGCCCTTCGACCGACAGCGACACGGGCGCGCCCACGGGCAGCATCACCTTGGTCGGCACATGGCCGTAGGGCAGGCCCTGCAGCACGGGGCACTTGACCTGGCTGCGCAGCCAGTCGATCACGGTCTGCAGCTTGAAGCCCTTGTCATGCGAGCTGAGCTTGAACTCGCTGAACTGGCCGAACACGATGGCCTTTTGCTGGGCCAGCACGCCGGCATGCAGCAGCTGGGTCAGCATGCGTTCCACGCGGTAGGGATGCTCACCCACGTCTTCCAGGAACAGGATGCCGCCCTTGATCTGCGGGAAGTACGGCGTGCCCAGCAGGGAGACCAGCACGGCCAGGTTGCCGCCCCACAGCGTGGCGCCGCCGCTGATGTAGAAATCCTTGACGGCAGGCTTGCCGTCTTCGCGCAGGCCGATCTTCGGCATCTGCCAGCCCGCGCCCTCGCCCTGGCCGCTGAGCAGGTCGTTGAAGCAGTCCAGCATGATGTCGTCCACGCCGCCCTCATCGTCGGGGCGGCCGAAGTCGTGCACCAGCAGCGGGCCGGCCCAGGTGGTGGCGCCGGTCCTGGCCAGCAGGGCCAGCGACAGCGCCGTGAAGTCGCTCAGGCCCACGAAGCGCGTGCCGCCTGCGATGGCCTTGGCCACGGCCTTGTACTTGATGCCCGGCAGGATGCGCGTGAGGCCGTAGCCGCCGCGCGTGGGCAGCGCCAGGTCGGCACCGCTGGCCGCTGCGCGCTCGATGGCCGCCAGGCGCGTGGCGTCGTCGCCTGCAAAGCGCTGGTGGCTGCTCAACGCGTCGGCATCGATCTCCACCTGGTGACCCATGGCCTCCAGGCGGCGCACGCCGCGCTTGAAGCCGGCCTTGTCGCGCACGGCTCCGGCGGGCGAGTAGATATAGATGTGGCGCGGACCCTGGTCATGCGCATGGCCGCAGCAGCTGCCGTCGGCGGCATGCACATGGCCGTGATCGTGGCTGTGGGCAGCGCCATGATCATGTGGATGTTCGTGCCCATGGGCACAGCAGGTGCCGTCGGCGGAATGCACATGTTCGTGCGCGTGATCAACGGGTGCGGGGGCGGCAGCGGCTGCCTTTTTGCGGGGCGTGCCGGGCGTGCTGGGTGTGCCGGGCGTGCTGGAAGAGCGGGAACTGCGCGAAGTGGCCAAGGTGGTTCCATGCCGGCCCTGGCCGGCATGCTCCATATTGCAAGGGGAGTGAAGACGGGGCACTGCCGCTGCGCAGCCCCGGCAAGGGGCCGGCGGCGCAGGCCTACGGGCGGAAGTATTCCACAGCGTCGGCCACCATGCCGGCAGCGCACAGGGGAACCCAATGGCCGCACGGGGATAGGCGCAGCTGCGCTGGCGGCAGCTGTGGCAGCGCCTGCAGCCAGGCATGGCGCCATGCGGGCGCAGGCATCAGCGCATCGTGCTCGCCGCCCTGGACCCACAGGCGCTGCTGTTGGCTCCACTGCACCAGCAACTCCATCGGCAGGGCCGGCATTTCGGCCTGCACCCGGGGCCATGCCTGCAGCGCGGCGCGGTGGCCGGGTTGGGAAAACGGCAGGTTCCAGGCCTGCGGCTGTGCACCGGCCTCCTCACCCGCCTCGTGCATGGCGCGGCCCACGGGCCATGACGGCTTGCGCGCCGCCTGCGCAAACCATTGCACGCAGGCATCGGGCGCCGGGCCTGCGGGCCAGGCATTCATGAGCCAGGCGCCGCAAAAACGTGCGGGCTCGGCCTGCGCCACGGCCAGCCCCAGGCGCGCGCCATCGTCATGGCCGACCAGCACGACGCTCCGCAGGTCCAGCGCCAGCACCAGCTCGCGCAGCACTTGCACATGCCAGGCCGCGCTGTGCGCCTTCTCCTTCTTGGGCTGGTCGCTGCGGCCAAAGCCAGGCAGGTCGGGGACCACCACGCGATGGCCGGCCTGGAGCCAGCCGGGCAGCATGGGCTGGAACAGCTGGCCCCATGAGGGGCTGCCGTGCAGGCACAGCCAGGTCAGCGGTGCATCATGCGGTCCTTCATCGACCACGGCCAGGCGCAGGCCTGCCAGCGCCGGCAGATCGCTGCGCCACTGCGGCTGGGCAAAGCCGCCGAAGGTGGAATCCGCATGGCGCAGCGCCGTGTCCTTGAGCGGATGCGGCTGGGCCGCGCGCTGCTCGGCGCGGCGCGTGCGAAAGAAGTCCGACATCAGGGCCGCGCATTCGCCGGCCAGCACGCCGCGCGTCACCTGCGTGTGGTGGTTGATCTGCGGCAGCGCAAACACGTCCAGCACCGATCCGGCCGCGCCCGTGCGCGGCTCGGCCGCGCCATAGACCACGCGGCCCAGGCGCGCATGCAGCATGGCGCCGCTGCACATGGTGCAGGGCTCCAGGGTCACGTAGAGCGTGCAATCGTCCAACCGGTAGTTGCCCAGGCGCGCGGCCGCGTCGCGCAGCGCCAGCACCTCGGCATGGGCCGTGGGGTCGCCCTGGGCCACGGGCGCATTGCGGCCCTGGCCGACGATGGCGCCGTCCTTGACGATGACGGCGCCCACGGGCACCTCGCCCGCCTGGGCGGCGGCGCGCGCCAGCTCCAGGGCGGCGCGCATCCAGGCCTCGTCGTCGGCCTGCGGCAGTGGACGGTGCTCGGCAGTCAAGGTGTCACGGTGTCCGGGCGACTGGGGGTCAGGGAAGCGGCTTGCGCACGCCCTGCGCATAGTGGTAGAGCGTGACGACCGGCGCCTGCAGCTCGCCCTGGGGCGTGAAGGCAATCGGCGCCGTCACGCCGTCATGCCGGGTCTGGCGCAGATAGGGGATATAGGCATCGGGCCGGATGGAGTCGGCCCGCAGCATGGCCTGGGCCAGCACCATGGTGGCGTCGTAGGCGTAGGGGCTGAAGACCTGGTACTGGTCGGGAAAGCGCTGGTCGTAGCGCTGCTTCCAGGCAGCGCCGCCCGGCATGCGCTCCAGCGGGCTGCCGCCCACGGCGCAGGTCACATTGCGCAGCGGGGACGTGTTGCCGGCCAGCTCGGGCAGGCGCAGCGTGCACAGGCCGTCGCCGCCCAGCAGGCGCACCTTGTCCATGGCCAGCTGGGCCATCTGCCTGAGCATGGGGCCGGCCTGGGCGTCCAGGCCGCCGAAGAAGATGGCGTCCGGCTTCTTGCCCTTGATGGCGGTGAGGATGGGCACGAAGTCGGTGGCCTTGTCGCCGGTGAACTGCTTGTCCACGATCTCGATGCCCTGCTCGCGCGCCTCGGCCTCGAACAGCGCCACGATGCCCTGGCCGTAGGCCGAGCGGTCATCGATGATGGCCGCGCGCTTGACGCCCAGCTTGCCCACGGCGTGCGCGACCAGCGCATCGACCATGGCGCGGTCGTCGGCGATCACGCGGTAGGTGGTGTCGTAGCCCGCCTGGGTGATGGCCGGGTTGCTGGCTGCGGGCGTGACCATGACGATGCCGCAGTCGTGGTAGATGGATGTGGCCGGCAGCGTGGTGCCCGACTGCAGGTGGCCGACCACGGCCGCCACCTTCTTGTCGCACAGGCGCCGGGCCAGGGCCACGGCCTGGCCGGGGTCGCCGCCATCGTCGCCGGCCTCCAGCTTCCAGCGCAACTTGCGCCCGCCGATCTCCAGCCCCTTGGCGTTGAGATCGTCCAGGGCCATGCGCACGCCGTTTTCCTCATCCTTGCCCAGGCTGGCGATGGGGCCGGACACCGGCCCCGCATGGGCAATGCGCACCACCAGGGGCGCATCGGCTGTACCGGGAGCAGCAGGTGCAGCGGGTGCAGCGGGCGCAGCGGCCGTACCGGGTACAGCCGCCGCAGCGGAAGCCCCTGCCGACTGCCCGTTGGCCGGGCCGCTTCCCGGCAGCGCCCAGGCCAGGCCGCCGCTGCCCAGCAGGGTGCACAGCAGGGCCGGGCCGGCCCACGGGAAATGGCGAATCGAGGCGTGCATGGCAACTCCTGGAAAAAACGGTCAATCTGTGAAACAGGCGCCCTGGCAAACGAAATCCGCTGCGGCGTGGCCCACTCGGGCGCTGCCCGGCCGGGCAAGGCCTGGCGCAGAAAGCGCGCGTCAGGCCCGGGGCGGGGCAGGCACGGGCCGGGGTATCCGGCATGGCGGCCCGGCCTGTGCAGTGCGCATCCTAAAGGATAGGCAAAAACCGGCGCCGCCCGCCAGGGCATCGGGCGCATACCCCCTGGCGCGCGTTTTTTCGGGGCTGCGGCGATAATGCTGCGCCTCACCGCAAGCGGGCTGCGAGGTTTTCGTCGCCGGACCGCCCCAAGAGTGGGGGCCTTTTTTTGTCGCCGGGCCGCCCCAAGACAAAAAGCGGCCCCCTTGGGGGGCAGCGGACCTTGCGCAGCAAGGGTAGCGTGGGGGCCAGTTTCCCCCGCATTGCGCCCGACGCCCGGCCCCCACGCCGGTGCGGGTACGAACACAGAACACCACAAAGCCCCATGTCCCTCCTGCCCCACCAGCTCGAACTCCTGTCACCCGCGCGCGATGCCGACATCGGCATCGAGGCCGTGAACCATGGCGCCGACGCCGTCTACATCGGCGGCCCCGCCTTCGGCGCGCGCGCCACGGCAGGCAACGACATCCGCGACCTGCAGCGGCTGATCAACCACGCGCACCGCTTCGGCAGCCGCATCTTCATCACGCTCAACACCATCCTGCGCGACGATGAACTCGAGGCCGCGCGCAAGATGGCCTGGCAGATCTACGAGGCCGGTGCCGACGCGCTGATCATCCAGGACATGGGACTGCTGGAGCTGGACCTGCCACCCATCCAGCTGCACGCCAGCACCCAGACCGACATCCGCACGCCCGAGAAGGCGCGCTTTCTGCAGGACGCCGGCCTGTCGCAGATCGTCGTTGCGCGCGAGCTGGACCTGCAGCAGATCGCCGCCGTGCGCGCGGCCACCGACCCGGCGCGCACCACCATCGAATTCTTCGTGCACGGCGCGCTGTGCGTGGCCTACTCGGGCCAGTGCTACATCACCCACGCCCACACGGGCCGCAGCGCCAACCGCGGCGACTGCAACCAGGCCTGCCGCCTGCCCTACGAGGTGCTGGACGCGAGCGGCCGCATCATCGCCCACGAAAAGCACGTGCTGTCCATGAAGGACAACAACCAGAGCGACAACCTGCGCGCCCTGATCGACGCCGGCGTGCGCAGCTTCAAGATCGAGGGCCGCTACAAGGACATGGGCTACGTGAAGAACATCACGGCCCACTACCGCAAGCTGCTGGACGAAATCATCGAGGAGCGCGAGTTCTCCGACACGCCCCTGGCGCGCTCATCCTCGGGCAGCACCACGTTCAGCTTCACGCCCGACCCCGACCAGAACTTCAACCGCGAGTTCACCGACTACTTCGTCAACGGCCGCAAGGAAGACATCGGCGCCTTCGACACGCCCAAGACGCCGGGCCGCGCGATCGGCTGGGTCACCAAGGTGGGCGAGAACTTCGTGGAGATCGAGACCTCGAGCCGCGACACCGAACTGCACAACGGCGACGGCCTGTGCTACTACGACCTGCAAAAGGAACTGGTGGGCCTGCAGATCAACCGCGCCGAATCGGTGGATGCGAAGAAGTCGCTGTGGCGCCTGTTCCCCAAGGACCCCATCGCCGGCTTCAAGGACCTGCGCAAGGGCCTGGAGGTCAACCGCAACCGCGACATGGCCTGGGTGCGCACGCTGGACAAGAAGTCCAGCGACCGCCGCATCGGCCTGTGGGCCGAACTCAAGGAAACGCCTGACGGCTTTGCGCTCACGCTGACCGACGAGGACGGCTTCACTGCCACCGCCGCCATCGCGCAGGAACACCAGGCCGCCACCGACGCAGCCCGTGCCGAGGCCACGCTGCGCGAGCAACTGGGCCGCTTCGGCGCCACCATCTTCTCCGTGCATGACATCGGCCTGCAGCTGAGCCAGCCCTGGTTCGTGCCGGCCTCGGCCCTGAACCAGCTGCGCCGCGACGCCGTCGCCGCGCTGGAGGCCGCGCGCCAGGCCGGCTTCGTGCGCCTGCCGCGCGCCCTGCCCGTGGAGCCGCCCGTGCCCTTCCCCGAGGACACGCTGACCTATCTGGCCAACGTCTACAACCAGAAGGCACACGACTTCTACATCAAGCACGGCGTCAAGGTCATGGACGCGGCCTACGAGAGCAAGGAAGAAGAAGGCGAAGTCAGCCTGATGATCACCAAGCATTGCGTGCGCTTTTCCATGAGCCTGTGCCCCAAGCAGGCCAAGGGCGTGATCGGCGTCAAGGGCACCATCAAGGCCGAGCCGCTGCAGCTGATCAACGGCAAGGAAAAACTCACGCTGCGCTTCGACTGCAAGCCCTGCGAGATGCACGTGGTCGGCAAGATGAAGCGCGCGGTGATCAACCAGCACGCCAAGGAAATGCAGGAGTTTCCGATGCAGTTCTACCGCACGCGGCCCGTGCCCTCGGCCAGCGCCTGACAGGCTTCGGCCTCCACCCACAAGCGCCCGCGCTCCGTCAGGGCCGCCAGCCACCGCCCCTCTTCCTGCTCCAGCCTGACCCAGCCCGGCCCCGGTGTGCCGGCAATGGGCGCATCGCCCATCAGCGCAAGGCAGCGCATGAGCACGCTGGCGCCCTGCCCCAGTCGCTTGCCCAGCCTGGGCAGGGACATGGGTGCGGGCTCGGTGGCCAATTCGCGCAGGATGGCGGCGGCCAGTTCTTCCATGCCTTGCACTTCAGGCCGCCATTTCTTCCAGCGCGGGAGATGGCACGGCAGGCAGCCTGTGCGCCACCAGCTGCACGGGAATGGACTTGGAGCTGGGCGTGCCCGCCACTATCGCCGTGGCTGACAGCGGCACCAGCGGATTGGTCTCCGGATAGTAGGCAGCGATGCAGCCGCGCGGAATGTCGTAGGCCACGAGCCTGAAGCGCTCGGCGCTGCGCTGCTGGCCGTCATCCCACACCGTCTGCAGGTCCACCCAGTCGCCATTCTTCATGCCCAGGGCGCGGATGTCCTCGGCATGGATGAAGACCACGCGGCGCTGTCCGAAGACGCCGCGGTAGCGGTCGTCCATGCCGTAGATGGTGGTGTTGTACTGATCGTGCGAGCGCGTGGTGAACAGCGTGAACACCGGCGATGCGCCGGGGCTGCGCGCGGCGCGCGCGCGGTGCACGGGCGTGTCGCGCGGCACGGCGTGCACGAAGAAGCCGGCCTTGCCCCGGGGCGTCTCCCAGATGCGCTCGCTCGCCGCATTGCGCAGCTTGAAGCCGCCCGGCACGGCCACGCGCGCGTTGAAGTCGTGGAAGTCGTCGAAGACCTGCTCGATCAGCTCGCGTATGCGCACATAGTCGCCGGCCAGCTCCAGCCAGGGCACGGGCCGCTGCACGCCCAGCGTGGCGGCGGCCAGGCGCGCGACGATGGCGATCTCGCTGAGCAGGTGCTCCGACGCAGGCGGGTTGATGCCGCTGGAGATATGGACCATGCCCATGGAGTCCTCCACCGTCACGCCCTGCGGCCCGGTGGCCTGCATGTCGATCTCGGTGCGGCCCAGGCAGGGCAGGATCAGCGCCTCGCGGCCGTGCACCAGATGGCTGCGGTTGAGCTTGGTGGTCACATGCACGGTCAGGTCGCAGCGGCGCAGCGCCTGCCAGGTGGCATGCGTGTCGGGCGTGGCCGCCGCGAAGTTGCCGCCCAGCGCAAAGAAGACCTTGCCCCGGCCCTCGAGCATGAGGCGTATGGACTCGACCACGTCCACGCCGTTGGCGCGCGGCGGCTCGAAGCCGAAGACCTGCTGCAGCCGGTCCAGCAGCGCGGCCGGCGGCTTCTCCCAGATGCCCATGCTGCGGTCGCCCTGCACATTGCTGTGGCCGCGCACCGGGCAGGCGCCCGCGCCGGGGCGGCCGATGTTGCCGCGCAGCAGCAGCAGGTTGACCAGCATCTGCACGGCGGCCACCGAATGCATGTGCTGCGTGATGCCCATGCCCCAGCAGACGATGGTGCTGCGGGCGGCGATGTAGACGTCGGCCGCCGTCTGCATCTGCGCGCGGCTCAGGCCGGACTCGGCCTCCAGCAGGCCCCAGTCCTCGGCACGCAGGTCCTCGGCCAGGGCCTCGAAGCCGGTCGTGTGTTCGGCGATGAAGGCATGGTCCAGCACGCCGCCGCACCCGTGCCCCAGTGCATCGTCCTGCGCGATCACATGCTTCATGATGCCCTTGACGGCCGCGATGTCGCCGCCCACGCGCAGTTGGAAGTAGTGCGTGCTGATGGGCGTGGCGCCCAGGGTGGCCATCTCCAGCTTGCTTTGCGGGTCCTGGAAGCGCTCCAGCCCGCGCTCGCGCAGCGGGTTGAAGCTCAGGATGCGCGCGCCGCGCTTGTGGGCTGCGCGCAGCTCGCCCAGCATGCGCGGGTGGTTGGTGCCGGGGTTCTGGCCGAAGATGAAGATGGCATCGGCCTGCTCGAAATCGGCCAGTTGCACCGTGCCCTTGCCCACGCCGATCTGGGGCTTCATACCGCTGCCGCTGGGCTCGTGGCACATGTTGGAGCAGTCGGGGAAATTGTTCGTGCCGTAGGCGCGCACGAACAGCTGGTAGAGAAAGGCCGCCTCGTTGCTGGCGCGGCCCGAGGTGTAGAAGATGGCCTGGTTCGGGTCGGGCAGCGCGTTCAGGTGGCGGGCGATCAGTGCAAAGGCGCTGTCCCAGTCGATGGGCCGGTATTGGTCGCTGGCCGCGTCGTACACCATGGGCTCGGTGAGCCGGCCCTGGTCCTCCAGCCAGAAATCGCTTTGCGCCACGAGCTCGGCCACCGTGTGCCGGGCAAAGAACTCGGGGGTCACGCGGCGCGCCGTGGCCTCGGCCGCCACGGCCTTGGCGCCGTTCTCGCAGAACTCGAAGGTGGAATGGTGGTTGCGGTCGGGCCAGGCGCAGCCCGGGCAGTCGAAGCCGTCGGGCTGGTTGGCCGACAGCAGCGTCTTGGCGCCCTTGACGGCGATATCCTGGCGCATCAGGGCCTGGCTCACGCTGCGCAATGCGCCCCAGCCGCCAGCGGCCCCCTTGTAGAACTCGATCTTTTGTTCGGACATGGGCCGAGAGTGTTCCGCCTGTCCATGATCCAGGTCAAATCACATCTCCAAATGGAGAGATTCAGCAAAGATATGAGCACGGCATCCTTGCCCTGCGCCATGCTGGCAACCTCAGCCCTGCACCACCGATGAACTCCACAGCCATACACACCGCCATCCCCGAAGACGCCGCGCTGATCGCGCCGCTGTTCGATGCCTACCGCCAGTTCTACGAGCAACCTGCGGATGCCGACGCGGCGCTGGCCTTCATCACGGCGCGGCTGGAGCGCGGCGAATCCGTCATCCTGCTGGCCCGCCGACCGGACGGCAGTGCCCTGGGCTTTTGCCAGCTCTATCCCTCGTTCTGCTCGGTGCTGGCCGCGCCCATCTACGTGCTCTACGACCTCTTCGTGGCGCCCGATGCGCGCCGCCTGGGCGTGGGCCGCGCCCTGCTGCTGGCGGCCGAAGCCCATGCACGCGCCACGGGCCATGCACGCATGGACCTGACCACGGCCCGCAACAACCTGCGCGCCCAGGCGCTGTACGAGTCGCTGGGCTGGGTGCGTGACGAAGTGTTCCTGACCTATGCGCGCCATCTGCAGGCTTGAGCCGCCAGCGGCCTAGCGCAGAACCCGCAGCTCCCGCGCCAGCGCCACGGCCTGGGTGCGGCTGCGCGCGCCCAGCTTGAGGTTGATGCTGCGCAGGTGGGTGCGCACCGTGCTGTCCGAGACGAAGAGCTTCTCGGCCATGGCCGCATTGGAGTAGCCCGAGGCCAGCAGCTCCAGCACGCGCAGCTCCTTGCGGGTCAGGGGCTCGGCAAGCGCCGTGGCCGGCACCGGGCCCTGGGGCGCATCCGCTGCCTGCAGCTCGGGGGGATCGGCGGGCTCGGCAGGCTCGCCCAGGGCAGACAGCAGCCGCTGCGCATGGGCGGCCGCCTCCGGCTCCGCCGCTTCGGTGCGGCGCGTCAGTGAAGGCGTCTGTGAAAGCGACAGTGAAGGCGACAGCACGCGCTGCAGCACGGGCGCGAGCAGCGGCCCCTCATCGAGCATCAGGCGCACAAAGCCTTCGCTGGCACCGTGGCGCAGCGGCTGGGCCAGCATGGCGGCTGCGGCGTCCATGTCGCCGCAGCCCGCCTCGGCCAGCGCGCACAGCACCTGCAGCTTGAGGCTGCGGTGGCGGCGCCCGCGCAGTTGCGCATCGGCCAGCAAGGGGGCGATGGCATCGCGCACGGCACGGCAGTCGCCAAAGTGCAGCCCCCAGCGCAGCCGGGCGATGGCGATGTCCTCCACCTCGTGCGGCGGCAGGCGCAGGCGTTCCACGCGCGGCCATACGCCGGGATCGTCGGCACGCTCCAGCGCCTCGGACGCGGCGGCCCGGTTGCCCTGCAGCACGAAGATGCGCGCATGCTCCAGCCGCGCGCTGGCCGTCACGCGGGGCAGCTGGCGTTCATGCCCCAGGTACTCCAGTTCGGTCAGCAGGCCGAAGGCCGCATCCACATCGCCGCGCACGAAGGCAATGCGCGCACGCATGCGGTAGCTGGAGATCACATGGTCGGGCAGGCCCACGTCGCGGGCCAGCGGCAGGTAGACGTTGAGCAGGTGGTCGGCGCCGTCGAGGTCGTTGGTCTCGTAGAGCACGCCGGCATGCAGCACGCCGGCCCAGGCATTGCCGTTGGTGGGGTTGTAGGAGGCGCTGCGCGGTGTGGCGGCCAGCGCCACGCGAAAGCGCGATGCCGCCTGCCGCAGCCGCCCGCCCGACAGGTCCAGCACGCCCTCCATGGCCTCGGTGTACATGCGGCTGAACAGGCTGCCGGCCTGGGTGCTGCGCGCCGCGTCCAGCAGGCGGTGGGCCTCCTCGGCATCGCCCAGCACCGACACCACGTAGGCCATGGCATTGGTCAGCGAGCTGTCTGCAAACGGCCGGCAGCTGGGCAGGCAGGCCAGCGCCTGGCGGCCCAGGGGCGCCGCCTCTTCCACGCGGTCCATCATGGCCAGCAGCAGCGGCTGCAGGGCCATGACCAGCGCCTGCGCGGCGGGGTCTGCGGCCATGCGGGGCCGCAAGGCGTCCAGCCGCTGCTGCGCCTGCCAGGGGCCGCGCGTGAAGCAGTCGGCATAGGCGGCCACGGCCTGCAGCAGCGGCTCGCGCGCCATCAGCGGTGCCGGCATGGCCGAGAACCAGCGCGACAGCAGGCGCATGCGGCCCTGCTCCATCAGCGCCTCGGCATGGCGCGCCAGCAGGGACAGGGCATGCGGCAGGTCGCCGCCTTCCAGCGCATGCTCGATGGCGGGCACGGGCCGGCCGCAGGATTCGTACCAGCCGCTGGCCGCCAGGTGAAGGCGCGTCAATTCACCGGGCTGCTCGCGCAGCAGCTGTGCGCGCAGGAAGTCGGCAAACATGCTGTGGTAGCGCCAGCTGTGCCCGCCCTGGCCACCCTGCGCCTCGTCGGCCAGCGGCACCAGGAACAGGTGGGCCTGCTCCAGCGCCTGCAGCATGGCGGCGCCGTCGGCGCGCGGCACCAGGGCCTGGCAGACCTGGGCATCCAGCGTGCGCAGGATGCTGGTGCGCAGCAGGAAGTCGCGCACGGACGCGGGCTGCTGGGCCAGCACATCCTCGGCCAGGTAGTCGGCCACGGCGCGCTCCGAGCCCGAGAAACGCTCGATGAAATCGCTGTGCGGGCCATGGCGCTCCAGCGCCAGCGAGGCCAGCCACAGCGCGCCTATCCAGCCTTCGGTCTTGTCCAGCAGCCGCGCCAGGGCCTCGCGCGGCAGCGGGCAGCCGCGCAGGCGAAAGAACTCCTCGGCCTCGCCCACGGAAAAGCGCAGCAGCGCCGCATCGATCTCCAGCAACTGGCCACTGGTGCGCAGCCGCCCCAGTCCCAGGGCCGGTAGCGCGCGCGAGCCTATGACCAGGCGCCCGCGCTCGGGCAGCTGCTCCATGAGCTGGCGCACCAGGCCGAGCACGGCATCGTTGTGCAGCACCTCGAAATCATCGATGAACAGCGCAAAGGAGCGGCCCTCGCCGGCCAGCGCATGCAGGGCCTGGGACAACTCGCCGGCGCCTTGCGACGGCCCCACCCCCAGGGTGCGCACGGCCGCGCCCAGGCACTGCAGAAAGCGTGAGACATCGTTGTCGGCGGCATCCAGCGTCAGCCACGCCGTGGCCTGGCCCTCGGCCTGCAGGCGCTCGCGCATCTGGCGCATGGCCGTGGTCTTGCCGAAGCCGGCAGGGGCGCGCACCAGCACCACGCGGGCGCGCAAGGCCTCGGGCCAGCGCGCGGCAACGGCCAGCCGGGCCACCTGGGCGGCAGCGGCGCGCGGCGGGCTCAGCTTGGCCTGCGGCACGTAGCCGGAACCCGGACCGGGGCCGGAGGAAGGGGTGGGCGCTGGGGGCTGCATGCAGGCAGGAGGCACTGTGAAGGGGTGAGGCACCGGGCACTTTCGTCGGTTTCGACGATGGCGGCAAGACGGGGCGATTCCTAGACTTGGAGGCAGATCATAGGTGGCGGACCGCCGCCTGTCCCGATCCAAGGCGACAGGCAACGGCGCGCCGCCAACGCACCAACCAAGGAGACCTTCACATGCAGCTTGACGCAAGCATCAGCGCCGTCGTCACGGGCGGGGCATCGGGCCTGGGCGCGGCCACCGCGCGCCGCCTGGCCGCCAAAGGCGTGCGCGTTGCCCTGTTCGACCTCAACGAGACGGCCGGGCAGGCGCTGGCGCGCGAGACAGGCGGCCTGTTCTGCCGCGTGGACGTGACCGACGAGGCCAGCGTGGACGCGGGCTTTGCCCAGGCGCGCGCGGCCCATGGGCAGGAGCGCATCCTGGTCAACTGCGCAGGCACGGGCAATGCCGTCAAGACCGCCAGCCGCGACAAGGCTACGGGCGAGATCCGGCACCTGCCCGTGGCCAATTTCGACCGCATCATCCAGATCAACCTGGTGGGCACCTTCCGCTGCATCGCCAAGTCGGCGGCGGGCATGCTCACGCTGCAGCCGCTGGCCGACGGCGAGCGCGGCGCCATCGTGAACACCGCCTCGGTGGCGGCGCAGGACGGGCAGATGGGCCAGGCCAGCTACTCGGCCAGCAAGGCCGGCATCACGGGCATGACCCTGCCCATTGCGCGCGACCTCATGGGCGAGGGCATCCGCGTGAACACCATCCTGCCCGGCATCTTCGACACCCCGCTGCTGCAGGGCGCGCCCGACAACGTGAAGGCCGCGCTGGCCGCCTCCGTGCCCTTTCCCAAGCGGCTGGGCCAGCCCGACGAATACGCCCACCTGGCCGAGACCATGATCACCAACGGCTACTTCAACGGCGAGTGCGTGCGCCTGGACGGTGCCATCCGCATGGCGCCGCGCTAGGCGTACAGCCCAGGCCTCACGGCAGGCACCGTCCCCGCGTTTTCCCTGGCCGGAATCGTCGCTTGCGACGATGCCCGGCCCGCGCCGGCCGGGCCACCATCCCCCCAGGAATACAGGAACAGGAGACATATCCATGGCACAGGCATACATCGTTGCCGCCACGCGCACGGCGGGCGGCAAGCGCGGCGGAAAGCTCTCGGGCTGGCATCCGGCCGATCTCGCGGCCCAGGTGCTGGACGAGCTGGTGCGCCGCAGCCAGGCCGACCCGGCCCAGGTCGAGGACGTGATCATGGGCTGCGTCAGCCAGGTCGGCCAGCAGGCGACGAACGTGGCGCGCAACGCGGTGCTGGCCTCGTCCCTGCCCGAGTCCGTGCCGGGCACCACGGTGGACCGGCAGTGCGGGTCGTCCCAGCAGGCACTGCATTTCGCGGCCCAGGCCGTGATGTCGGGCAGCATGGACATGGTGATCGCCGCGGGCGTGGAGAGCATGTCGCGCGTGCCCATGGGCACGCCCAACGCCCTGCCCGCCAAGGCCGGCCTGGGCGTCTACATGAGCCCGGCCATGCAGCAGCGCTACCCGGGCGTGGAGTTCAGCCAGTTCATGGGCGCCGAGATGATGGCCGGCAAGTACGGCCTGGCCAAGGACCAGCTGGACGCCTATGCGCTGCAAAGCCATGAGCGCGCCGTGCAGGCCGCGCGCGAGGGCCGCTTCGACCGCGAGATCCTGGCCGTGCAGGCGCGCAGCGCCGAAGGCGGTGCCGAGGGCGAAGGCCAGCCGCACACGGTGGACGAAGGCATACGCTTCAATGCCACGCTGGAGGGCATTGCCGGCGTCAAGACCATCCGCGAGGGCGGCTGCGTGACGGCGGCCACGGCCAGCCAGATCTGCGATGGCGCCAGCGGCGTCATGGTGGTCAGCGAGCGCGGCCTCAAGGCCCTGGGCGTGCAGCCGCTGGCGCGCATCCACCACATGAGCCTGCTGGGGCATGACCCCGTGATCATGCTGGAGGCCCCCATCCCCGCCACCCAGGCCGCGCTGAAGAAGGCCGGCATGCGCATCTCCGACATCGACCTGTACGAAGTCAACGAGGCCTTCGCCCCCGTGCCCCTGGCCTGGCTGCAGGCCACGGGCGCCGATCCGGCGCGGCTCAACGTCAACGGCGGCGCCATTGCGCTGGGCCATCCGCTGGGCGCCTCGGGCACCAAGCTCATGGCCACGCTGATCCACGCCCTGCATGCGCGCGGCGGGCGCTACGGCCTGCAGACCATGTGCGAAGGCGGGGGCATGGCCAACGTCACCATCATCGAGCGTCTTTAGGCGCCGCCATGCCACCGTGCGACCGGCGCAGCCCGCGCCGGTCGCCCACCATCGGGGGGAGGGAAAGCCATGAGCCAGGACTCGCAGCCCCTGCTGCGCATCGAAGGCGTTTCGCTGCGCTTCGGCGGCATCGTCGCGCTGGACAGCGTGAGTTTCGATGTTGCGGCAGGCCAGATCTGCGGCCTCATCGGCCCCAACGGCGCAGGCAAGAGCAGCCTGTTCAACTGCCTGTCGCGGCTGTATGCCTGGCAGGCCGGCCGCATCCGCTTTCGCGGCCAGCCGCTGGCCACGCTGGCGCGCCACCGCATGGCCGCGCTGGGCATGGGCCGTACCTTCCAGAACCTGGCCCTGTTTTCCAGCATGACGGTGGCCGACAACGTGCGCCTGGGCACGCACAGCCACCAGCACGCCGGCTTTGTGCGCGATGCCCTGCGCCTGCCCGGCGTGCGCCGGCGCGAGGCAGAAGCCCGCGCCCAGGCGCAGTCGCTGATGGCCCTTCTGGAGCTGACGGGCGTGGCAGAGCGCCGTGTGGCCGACCTGCCCTTCGGCACGCAAAAGCGCGTGGAGCTGGCGCGCGCCCTGGCCTGCCGCCCGCAGTTGCTGCTGCTGGACGAGCCGGCCTGCGGCCTCAACCATGAGGAGCTGGCCGGCCTGGGCGACCTGATCCTGTCGCTGCGCGACCGGCTGGGGCTGACCGTGCTGCTGGTGGAGCACCACATGGGCCTGGTCATGCGCGTGAGCGACAAGGTCGTGGCGCTGAACTTCGGCCGCAAGATCGCCGAGGGCACGCCGGGCGAGGTTCGCGCCCATGCCGAAGTCATCCGCGCCTACCTGGGTTCGGACATGCAGCCGCAGGATCAGGACAGGGAGGTGGCGCATGCCGGCACTGCTTGAAATCCGCGGACTGCATGCGGCCTACGGGTCGGTGCGCGTGCTGGACGGCATCGACATGGACCTGGCCGAAGGCCGCGTCACGGCCCTGCTGGGCGCCAACGGCGCGGGCAAGACCACCACGCTGCGCGCCATCTGCCGCCATCTGGTGGACACGCGCGGCGAGGTGCGCCTGGCCGGCGAACGCATAGACCGGCACAGCACCGAGCGCATCGCGCGCCAGGGCGTGGGCCATGTGCCCGACGGGCGCGGCACCTTCGCCCAGCTCAGCGCCGAGGACAACCTGCGCCTGGGCGCGCAGGCCCGGCCCACGCGCGCTGCCCGTGCCGACGTGGGCGGCGATATGGAGCGCATGTTCGGCTACTTCCCCCGCCTGCGCGAGCGCCGCACCCAGCAGGCCGGCACGCTGTCGGGCGGCGAGCAGCAGATGCTGGCCATTGCCCGCGCCCTCATGGGCCGCCCGCGCCTGCTGCTGCTGGACGAGCCCTCCTTCGGGCTGGCGCCGCTGGTGGTGCGCGACATCTTCGGCATCCTGCGGCGCATCAACGCCGAGCAGGGCACGACCATCCTGCTGGTGGAGCAGAACGCGCGCCTGGCGCTGGAGCTGGCGCACAGCGCCTACCTGCTGGAGACCGGCCGCATCGTGCTGCACGGTCCCAGCGAAGCCATGCGCCGCAACGATGCGGTGCGCCAGGCCTATCTCGGGGAGTAGCGGCCATGGACGCCTTCATCCACCAGTTGCTGGCCGGCCTGGCCACGGGCGGTATCTACGCCACCGTGGCGCTGGCCCTGGTCATGATCTACCAGGCCACGCACCACATCAATTTCGCGCAGGGCGAGATGGCCATGTTCTCCACCTTCATCGCCTGGGCGCTGCTGCAGGCGGGGCTGCCGTACTGGTGGGCCTTCCTGGCTACGGTGGCGCTGTCCTTCGTGCTGGGCGCGGCCGTGGAGTTCGCCATCATCCGCCCCATGCACAAGGCGGCGGACCTGGCCCAGGTGGTGGTCTTCATCGGCCTGCTGATCGTCTTCCACAGCCTGGCCGGCTGGATCTTCGGCTACACCATCAAGGAGTTCCCCAGCCCGTTCCCGGCCGACGCCTGGTATGGCAGCGCCCTGATGTCGGCCCATGAGGTGGGCACCATCTTCGTGGCCCTGGCCATCGTGGCCCTGCTGTTTGCCTTCTTCCGGCTCACACCGCTGGGGCTGGCCATGCGCGCGGCCGCGCAGAACCCGGCCTCCTCGCGCCTGGTGGGCATCTCCGTGGGGCGCATGCTGATGCTGGGCTGGGGCCTGGCCGGCGCCATCGGCGCGGTGGCCGGGATGATGGTGGCGCCCGTGGTCTTCCTCGATCCGCACATGATGAGCGGCGTGCTGCTGTATGCCTTTGCGGGCGCGCTGCTGGGCGGCATCGACAGCCCCGCGGGCGCTGTGCTGGGCGGCTTCATCGTGGGCGTGCTTGAAAACCTGGTGGGCAGCTACGTGGTCGGCACCGAACTCAAGCTCTCGGTGGCCCTGGTGCTGATCGTGGGCGTGCTCATCGTGCGGCCGGCCGGGCTGATGGGCCGCAAGGTCGTCAGGAGGGTTTGAACAATGCCCCCCCTGAGCGGCTACGCCGCTTCCCGTTGCACGGCGCCCCCCTCTCTCGCTACGCGGGAGGGGGACGACACCCTCGCGGCAGCGCGGCGCGGCCGGCGTAGGCCCTTGCTCGGTGTCCCTCGCTTTTGGGCCACGCCAGTTTTGTGCCAAACGCCCTGGAGAACAATGATGTCCACACGATCCGCCTCCTCGTCTGACGCACTGGTCGCCGCCACCAGCGCGCGCCGCCCCCTGCCCCTGGGCACGGTACTGATCGCGGCGCTGGCGCTGGCGGCCTGCTCGCTGGTCTTCGTGGCCAAGGGCTACCAGCTGTTCCAGGCCACCATGGTGCTGGCCTATGCCGTGGCCCTGGTGGGGCTGAACATCCTCACGGGCTACAGCGGCCAGATCTCGCTGGGCCATGGCGCCTTCTTCGCCATAGGCGCCTATGCGGCCGGCATCCTGATGGACCGCGCGGGCCTGGCCTACTGGCTGGCCGTGCCTGCAGCGGGCCTGGTGAGCCTGGCGGCGGGCTACCTGTTCGGGCGGCCCGCGCTCAGGCTGGAAGGGCTGTACCTGGCGCTGGCCACCTTTGCGCTGGGCGTGGCCATGCCCCAGCTGCTCAAGTACCGCCACCTGGAGGCCTGGACGGGCGGCGTGGGCGGCATCGTGCTGACCAAGCCCGAGGCGCCCTGGGGCCTGCCGCTGGATGCCGACCAGTGGTTCTACCTCTATGCATTGGCCGTGGCGGCGCTGCTGTTCTGGATGGCGCGCAACCTCATAGACAGCGGCAGCGGCCTGGCGCTGCGCGCCATCCGCGACCACGCCATGGCGGCCGAGGCCATGGGCGTGGACAACGCGCACTGCAAGTCCATGGCCTTTGCGATTTCGGCCGGCTACACGGGCGTGGGCGGCGCGCTGTCGGCCATTGCCGTGCAGTTCGTGGCGCCCGACTCCTTCACCATGTTCCTGTCGATCTCGCTGCTGGTGGGCGTGGTGGTGGGCGGCGTGGGAACGCTGTGGGGCGCGCTGTTCGGCGCCCTGTTCATCATGTTCATCCCGGGGCTGGCCGAGCAGGTGTCCAAGGCCGCGCCCTGGGCCGTCTACGGCACCGTGCTCATCGTCTTCATGTTCGCCATGCCCGGCGGCGTGATGGGCCTGCTGCACCGGCTGGGCCGGCCGGGCCGGCGCCTGCCCCGGCAGCGGCCGCGTGCCTGACTTTCCATCCCCACCCACAGGAGTCCCCCATGAATTCCAGTCCGGCCGTCCGCATGGAACGCCACGGCGACAACGGCGACAGCGGCGAGATCGCCCTCATCGTCCTCCAGGATAGCGCCCGCATGAATCCGCTGGGCAGGCCCTTGCAGCTGCGTCTGCGCGAACTGCTGGCCGAGGTGCGCGAGGACACCACCCTCCGCGCCCTTGTGCTCACCGCCGAGGGCCGGGGCTTTTGCGTGGGCGCGGACCTGTCGTCCATGGGCGGCGCGCAAGGCGGGGCACAAGGCGGAGCCCAGGCCGATGGCCGCACGCTGGGCGCGCAGACGGCCGACAACATGCACCAGCTGTCCAACCGCCTCATCCTGGACCTGCAGCAGTTGCCCGTGCCCGTGGTCTGCGCCATCAACGGCGCGGCAGCCGGGGCCGGCGTGGGCCTGGCCCTGGCCGGCGATGTGGCGCTGGCGGCGCGCTCGGCCTACTTCTACCTGCCTTTCCTGCCGCGCCTGGGCATCGTGCCGGACCTGGGCACCACCTGGTTCATCGAGCGGCGGCTGGGCCGTGCGCGCGCCCTGGGCCTGTCCCTGCTGGGCGACAGGCTGGGCGCGCAGCAGGCCGCCGACTGGGGCCTGGTCTGGGCCTGCGTGGACGACGAGGCCCTGCGCGAGCAGGCCCTGGCCACGGCCGCCCGCCTGGCGCGGCTGCCGGCCGGTGCCGTGCTGGAAGCCCGCCGCGCGCTGGACCACGCAGCCGCTTCCACGCTGGAGCAGCAGCTTCACTACGAGGCTGAACGCCAGCGCGAGCTGGTGGGCGCGCCGGCCTTCATGGAAGGCGTGCAGGCCTTCATGCAAAAGCGCGAGCCCGTGTTCGCGCCCCGCCAGCCGGGCTGAGCGCCACACCTTCCCGACGCACCTTGCTGCGCCCGCACATGCATTCGTCGGAATCGACGATGGGCGCGCGCCGGGCCGGTTCCTACCATGGACCGGCCACCACAAGAAAAGCGGGCACGGCGCCCGCAAGCCAGGAGACCACCATGCGCAACCCCTTCGCCCGCGGCCCCCGCGCCCTGATCGCCTGCCTGGCGCTGGTCCTGCCGGCCGTCACCCCAGTGCCAGCCCAGGCCCAGAAGAAGTACGACACCGGCGCCAGCGACACCGAGATCCGCATCGGCAACTTCGTGCCCTACTCAGGTCCCGTGTCGGCCTATGGAACCATAGGCAAGACCCATGCGGCCTACTTCGCCAAGATCAACGCCGAGGGCGGCATCAACGGCCGCAAGATCACCTACCTCTCGGCCGACGACGCCTACAACCCCGCCCAGAGCGTGGAGCAGACGCGCAAGCTGGTCGAGCGCGACGGCGTGCTGCTGATGTTCGGCGCGCTGGGCACCTCGCACAACCAGGCCGTGCATCGCTACATGAACCAGCGCAAGGTGCCCCAGCTGTTCGTCTCCACGGGCGCCACGCGCTGGGGCGATCCGAAGAACTTCCCCTGGACCATGGGCTGGCAGCCCACCTACCAGCTCGAAGGCCGCACCTTCGCCCAGCACATCCTGGCCACGCGACCCCAGGCCAAGGTGGCCGTCCTGATGCAGAACGACGACTTCGGCAAGGACTACCTCAAGGGCGTGCTCGACGGCTTTGGCGAGCAGGCCAAGCAGCGCATCGTCGTGCAGCAGACCTACGAGGTCGGCGACCCCACGGTGGACAGCCAGATGGTGGCGCTCAAGGGCTCGGGGGCGGACACCTTCATCAACATCAGCACGCCCAAGTTCGCGGCCCAGTCCATACGCAAGGCCGCCGACATCGGCTGGAAGCCCGCGCACTACCTGGTCAGCGTCTCGCTGTCCATCAGCTCGGTGCTCAAGCCCGCGGGCCTGGACAACGCGCGCGGCGTGATGACGGCCAGCTACCTGCGCGAGCCCTCGGACCCCTCCAACCAGGGCACGCCCGAGCTGGCCGGCTACCTGGCCTTCATGAAGCAGTTCTACCCGGCCGGCGACCCCAACGATTCGCTCAACGTCATCGGCTACTCCCAGGCCCAGACCCTGGTACAGGTGCTCAGGCAGGCCGGCGACGAGCTCACGCGCGCCAACATCATGAAGCAGGCCGCCAGCCTGAAGATGGACCTGCCCATGCTCTACCCGGGCATCAGCCTGCAGACCGGTGGGGAGGATTTCTTCCCCATCAAGAAGATGCAGCTCGTGCGCTTCGATGGCAGCCGCTACGCGCCCGTGCAATGACCCCGGCCTTCAGGACAACGACAGGAGACACCCCATGCCCGCCTTGCAAGGACTGATGCAGGACCGCCCGCTCATGATCTCGTCGCTGATCGAGCATGCGGCGCGCTTTCATCCGCACACCGAGATCGTCTCGCGCCTGCCGGAAACCCGGGACGGTGGCCTGCACCGCACCGACTGGGCCGGCATGCGCCGCGCCTCCTGCCAGGTGGCCAACGCCCTGCAGTCGCTGGGCGTGCAGCCTGGCGAACGCGTGGGCACGCTGGCCTGGAACAGCTGGCGCCACCTGGCGCTGTACTTCGGCGTCTCGGGCAGCGGCGCGGTGCTGCACACCATCAACCCGCGCCTGTTTCCCGAGCAGATCGAATACATCGCCAACCATGCCGAGGACCGGGTGCTGTTCTTCGACGTGACCTTCGCGCCGCTGGTGGAAAAGCTCGCACCGCATCTGAAGACCGTCACCACCTATGTCTGCATGAGTTCGCGCGAGCACATGCCCGCGCTGGACCTGCCCGACCTGCACTGCTGGGACGAGCTGGTGGGCAACCAGAGCGAGGACTTCGACTGGCCCGAGTTCGACGAGCGCACGGCCTCCTCGCTGTGCTACACCTCGGGCACCACGGGCCACCCCAAGGGCGTGCTGTACTCGCACCGCTCCACCGTGCTGCACACGCTGATGGAGCTGGCGCCCGACACCTTCGGCCTGAACGCGAGCGAGACCGTGATGCTCATCGTGCCCATGTTCCATGCCAACGCCTGGGGCACACCCTATGCGGCGGCCATGGCCGGCGCACGGCTGGTGCTGCCCGGCCCCCACCTGGATGGCCAGAGCGTCTACGAGCTCATGCGCGACGAGAAGGTCACCTTCTCGCAGGGCGTGCCCACCGTGTGGCTGATGCTGTTCCAGTACCTGGATGCGCATCCCGACATCGACCCGCGCGCGCTGGGCGTCAAGAGCATAGGCATCGGCGGCGCGGCCGTGCCGCGCGCCATGCTGGAGCGCTTCGAGAACCAGTTCGGCGCCCAGGTCGTGCAGGGCTGGGGCATGACCGAGACCAGCCCCATCGGCGTGGTCAGCAAGCTGCTGCCCCGGCACGACGCGCTGTCGGGCGAGGAACTGGTCAAGGTCAAGCTCAAGCAGGGACGCGGCGTCTGGGGCGTGGACCTCAAGATCGTGGACGACGACGGCAGGCCCCAGCCCTGGGACGGCCAGGCCCGGGGACACCTGCGCGTGCGCGGCCCCTGGATCGCCAGCGGCTACTTCAAGGGCGAAGGCGGCTCGCCCGTCGATGAGGAAGGCTTCTTCACCACGGGCGACGTGGCCACCATCGATGCCGACGGATTCCTGCAGCTGGTGGACCGCGCCAAGGACGTGATCAAGTCGGGCGGCGAGTGGATCTCCTCCATCGACGTGGAGAACGCCGCCATGGGCCATCCCGGCGTGGCCGAGGCCGCCATCATCGGCGTGGCCCATCCCAAGTGGCAGGAGCGGCCGCTGCTGCTGGTGGTGCCGCGCGCAGGCCACAGCGTCAGCCGCGAGTCCATGCTCGATTTCCTGTCCACGCGCATCGCCAAATGGTGGCTGCCCGACGACGTGCTGCAGGTGGCCGAGCTGCCGCACACGGCCACCGGCAAGCTGCTGAAAACGAAGCTGCGCGAGCAGTACAAGAACCATCCACTGCCGACGGCCTGAAAGGAGACCTCCATGCCAGGACCGCTTGAAGGCGTGCGCGTAGTCGAGTTCGCGGGCCTGGGCCCGGGGCCGTTCTGCGCCATGCTGCTGGCCGACATGGGTGCCGAGGTGCTGCGCATCGCGCGGCCCGGCACGCCGGTCGATGCACAGGACATCACCACGCGCAGCCGCAGCCAAGTCGAGATCGACCTGCGCGGCGAGGAAGGCCAGGCCTCGGCCCTGGCGCTGATCGCACGCGCCGATCTGCTCATTGAAGGCTTTCGGCCCGGCGTGATGGAGCGCCTGGGCCTGGGCCCCGAGCCCTGCCTGGCGCGCAACCCGCGCCTGGTCTACGGCCGCATGACGGGCTGGGGCCAGCACGGGCCGCTTGCGCATGCGGCGGGGCATGACATCAACTACATCGCCATCTCCGGCGCGCTGCACGCCATCGGCCGCGCGGGCGAGGCGCCCGTGCCGCCGCTCAACTACGTGGGCGACTTCGGCGGCGGCGGCATGCTGCTGGCCGTGGGCCTGCTGGCCGCCCTGCACGAGGCCGGGCGCAGCGGCCGGGGCCAGGTCATCGATGCGGCCATGACCGATGGCACGGCCCTGCTGTCGGCCTTCATGTACGGCTTCAAGGCCAAGGGCCAGTGGAGCAACCAGCGCGGAGAGAACCTGCTGGACGGCGGCGCGCACTTCTATGACACCTATGCCTGCGCCGACGGCAAATACATCGCCATAGGCGCCATCGAACCGCAGTTCTACGCCGAGCTGCGCCAGCGCTGCGGCATACAGGACCCGCTGTTCGACGCGCAGCTGGACGCCGCACGCTGGCCCCTGCTCAAGCTGCGCCTGGCCGACGTGTTCCGCACGCGCACGCGCCAGCAGTGGTGCGAACTGCTGGAAGGCAGCGATGCCTGCTTCGCCCCCGTGCTCGACTGGGACGAGGCGCCCCAGCACGCCCACAACCGCGCGCGCGCCACGTTCACCGAGGCCGGTGGCGTGCTCCAGCCCGCGCCGGCGCCGCGCTTTTCGCGCAGCGTGCCCGAGCAGCCCCGCCCCCCGCGCGCCGCCAGCCTGCAAGACACGCTGGCCGCCTGGAATGCCCGCTCCTGAGGAAACCCCATGCCCATGTATCTCACCCAGGCCATCCACAAGGGCCGCCGCGAAAGGGCCGGCGCCACGGCGGCCATCTGCGGCGAAGAGCAGGCCAGCTGGTCGCAGCTTGCGCAGCGCATCGAACGCTGTGCCGGCCTGCTGCGGGCGCTGGACGTGGCGCCCGGCGACCGCGTCGGCATGATGGGACTGAACTCCATCCGCTACCTTGAATACTTCTATGGCTGCTGGTGGGCAGGCGCCGCGGTCAACCCCGTCAACATCCGCTGGAGCGCGCAGGAGGTGGCCTACTCGCTGGACGACTGCGACACGCGCGTGCTCTTTGTGGACGATGCCTTCGCGCCCCTGGTGCCCCGGCTGCGCGAGCTGTCCTCCAGCCTGCACACCGTGGTGTTCTGCGGCACGGGCGCCGCGCCCGAAGGCGCTCTGCACTACGAGCAATTGCTGGCCGCCGCCACGCCCTGCGCCGACGCGCTGCGCAGCGGCAACGACCTGGCCGCCGTGATGTATACGGGCGGCACCACGGGCCGGCCCAAGGGGGTGATGCTCAGCCACGACAACCTGTTCATCAACGCCCTGTCCAATGCCAGCAACGTGCCGCGCCAGCATGTGAAGGTGGGCATGGTGGTCACGCCCATGTTCCATGTGGCCGGCTGCGGCCTGGCCCTGCTCATGGCCCAGCGCCTGGTGCCCCAGGTCATCGTGCCGGCATTCGACGAGCTGGCCATCCTCGCCGGCATCCAGCAGCACGGCGTGAACGAGCTGTTCCTGGTGCCCACCATGATCCGCCGGCTGATCGAGCATCCGCGCCTGGCCGAATTCGATCTGTCCAGCCTGCGCCTCATGCTCTATGGCGCGGCGCCCATCGATGCCACCTTGCTGGAGCGCGCCATGCAGCTGCTGCCCGGAGCCGACTTCGCCCAGGCCTACGGCATGACCGAGCTGTCGCCCACCATCGTGTCCATGGGCCCGGCCGAGCACCGTCCCGGCCCGCAGCGCGAGCGCCTGCTGCGCGCGGCCGGCCGGCCCGTGACCATTGCCGAGGTGCGCATCGTCGATGGCGAGGGCCGCGAGCTGCCGCCTGGCGAGGTGGGCGAGATCACGGCGCGCGGCCCCATGGTCATGCAGGGCTACTGGAACAGGCCCGCCGAGACGGCCGCCGCGCTCAAGGACGGCTGGATGCACACGGGCGACATGGGCCGGCTGGATGCCGACGGCTACCTCTTCGTCGTGGACCGGCTCAAGGACATGATCGTCAGCGGCGGCGAGAACGTGTACTCGGCCGAGGTCGAGAACGCCATCGCCCAGCTGTCCCAGGTCGCCATGTGCGCCGTCATCGGCGTGCCCGACGAACGCTGGGGCGAGCGCGTGCACGCCGTGATCGTCGCGCGCGAGGGCCAGCCGCTGACCGAGGCCGAGGTCATCGCCCACTGCCGCGAACGCATCGCGGGCTACAAGTGCCCGCGCTCGGTGGAGTTCCGCGCCGAGCTGCCGCTGTCGGCCGCCGGCAAGCTGCAGAAATTCCAGCTGCGCGAACCCTACTGGCAGGGCCGCGAACGCCGCATCAACTGACCCCCACGAACCACCAGGCCACGCCATGCCACTGCAACTGACACGCTCCTGGAGCACCCCCGAGCTGGAAAGCCTGCGCGCCACCGCCGTGCGCTTTCTGGAAACCGAAATGCAGCCCCAGGACGAGGCCGCACGCCAGCGCGGCAACGTGGGCCATGCCATCTGGCGCCGCGCCGGAGAGCTGGGCCTGCTGTGCACCGACATCCCCGAGGACTACGGCGGCGGCGGCGGCGACTTCCGCCACGAGGCCGTGATCCACGAGGAGATGGCGCGCCGCGCCCTCTCGGGCATGAGCAACTCCGTGCACTCCATCGTGGCCCACTACCTGCTCAACCACGGCACCGAGGCGCAAAAGCGCAAGTACCTGCCCGCCATGGCGCGCGGCGAGCTGGTGGGCGCCATCGCCATGACCGAGCCCGGCGCGGGCTCGGACCTGCAGGGCGTGCGCACGCGCGCAGAACTCAGGGACGGCCGCTACCGCATCAACGGCAGCAAGACCTTCATCACCAACGGCCTGCTGGCCGGCCTGATCCTCGTGGTCTGCAAGACCGACCCGGCCCAGGGCGCGCGCGGCACCTCCATCCTCATCGTGGAGACCCGGGACTGCGCGGGCTTTCGCGTGGGCCGCGTGCTCGACAAGATGGGCATGAAGGCCCAGGACACCTCGGAGCTTTTCTTCGATGACGTGACCGTGCCGCAGGACGCGCTGCTGGGCGGGCGCGAAGGCCAGGGCTTCTACCAGCTCATGGGCGACCTGCCCTACGAGCGCCTGATCATCGGCCTGACCGCACTGGCCTGCATGGAAGGCGCCTACGAGGCCACGCTGGCCTATGTGCGCGAGCGCCGCGCCTTCGGCCAGGCCATTGCCGACATGCAGAACACCCGGTTCAAGCTCGCCGAGGTGGCCACCACGCTGACCGTGGGCCGCGCCTTCATCGACCGCTGCGTGGAGCAACTGGTGGCCGGCACGCTGGACACGGCCACGGCCTCCATGGCCAAGCTGTGGGGCTCGGAAGCGCAGGGCCGCGTGCTCGACGAACTCGTGCAACTGCATGGCGGCTACGGCTACATGAACGAATACATGGTCACCCGCATGTACGCCGATGCGCGCGTGCAGCGCATCTACGGCGGCACCAGCGAAATCATGAAGGAAGTGATCGCTCGCGCGCTCTGACGCTCTGACGCTCTGACGCTCTGATCCGCTGGCGGCGCCAAGCGCTGCCGCAGTCCCCCTATCCCTTCCCCGGCAGCACAGGAGACAGCAGCCATGACCCTCGACGACCTCATCTACAAGCCCGGCCTGCTCCAGGGCGAACGCATCCTCGTCACTGGCGGCGGCACCGGCCTGGGCCGTGTCATGGCCGAGGCCTTTCTCATGATGGGCGCCGACATCTACCTGTGCGGCCGGCGCGGCGCCGTGGTCGAGCAGACAGCGCAGGAGCTGGTGCAGCAGCACGGCGGCCGGGCCACGGGCCATGCCTGCGACGTGCGCCAGCCCGAGGCCGTGGAGCAGATGATCGAGGCCATCTGGGCCGATGGCGGCGCGCTCACGGGTCTGGTCAACAACGCGGCCGGCAACTTCGTCAGCCGCACCGAGGACCTGTCCATGCGCGCCTTCGACGCCGTGGCCAACATCGTCATGCGCGGCAGCTTCAACCTCACGCTGGAGTGCGGCCGCCGCTGGCTGGCCGAGGGCCGCAAGGCCAGCGTGCTGTCCATCCTCACCACCTGGGTCTGGAACGGCTCGGCCTTCACCGTGCCCTCGGCCATGGCCAAGTCGGGCGTGCATGCCATGACGCAGTCGCTGGCCGTGGAATGGGGCAACCGGGGCATACGCTTCAACGCCATCGCGCCGGGCCTGTTCCCCACCGAAGGCATGAGCGCGCGGCTGAACCCGCAGGGCGGCGAGCATGTGCGTGCCGACAACCCCATGGGCCGCAACGGCCGCATGCCCGAGCTGGCCAACCTGGCCGTCTTCCTCATGAGCCGCCAGGCCGAGTACCTGACGGGACAGACCATCGCCATAGACGGCGGACAATACCAGGCGACGGGCGGCAACTTCGCCGGGCTGGCCAGCTGGAGCGACCAGGACTGGGCGAATGCGCGCAGCGCCATCGAATCGCGCAACGCGGCCGACCGCCAGCAAAGAACCGCATAGACACAAGGAGACAAGCCATGAGCCAAGAACGCGTGCGCATATCGGTGGACCACGGCGTGGCCGAGGTGACCCTGGCCCGGCCCGACAAGATGAATGCGCTGGACCCCGCCATGTTCGACGCCCTGATCGACGCATTGGCGCGGCTGCGGGACACGCCCGGGTTGCGCGCCGTGGTGCTGCATGGCGAAGGGCGCGCCTTCTGCGCGGGCCTGGACATGGGCAGCATGGCCGGCATTGCCGACGGCCAGCAGACGGCGGAGATGACGGACCTGGCCGCACGCACGCACGGCATGGCCAACCGCTTCCAGCAGATCTGCTGGGGCTGGCGCGAACTGCCCGTGCCCGTGATCGCCGCCGTGCACGGCGTGGCCTACGGCGGCGGCCTGCAGCTGGCGCTGGGTGCGGACATCCGCCTGGTGGCCGATGATGCGCGGCTGTCCATCATGGAAATCAAGTGGGGACTGGTGCCCGACATGGCCGGCTGCGCGCTGGCCGCGCCGCTGGTGCGCGGCGATGTACTGCGCGAACTGGTCTACACCGGCCGCATCGTGCCCGGCCCCGAGGCCGTGGCCCTGGGCCTGGCCACGCGCGTGAGCGCTGCACCGCTGGAGGAAGCGCGCCACCTGGCCCGCCAGATCGCGGCCAGCAGCCCGCACGCCATACGCGCATCCAAGCGCCTGATGCAGCTCAGCGAAACCGCCTCTCCCGCAGACATCCTGCTGGCCGAGGCGCAGGAGCAGCAGGCCCTGCTGGGCAGCCCCAACCAGGCCGAGGCCGTGCGCGCCGGCCTGGAAAAGCGGGTGCCGGTCTTCAACGATCAAGGCCTTTAGACACCTTTTGAAACAGCCACCGGACCCTGCATCGGGGTCCGGCGCAGCCATCCGCAAATACCCTTATTCGATGCCCTTTCGCCACTGCGCTGATTTTTTAGGCATTCCGTGGAAAGCCTTGCAGGGCGCGGATTCGGCAAGTTACACCCGGAGTTTTCCACAACTCCGTCCACACGCACCGGGGATAAAAACCCGGTGCCTGAGGGGCATGCAAGTGCAGGCATACTTGACGGCTTGCCTCGGCTTCCCCCTCTTTTCCCATGCCCCGCCTGCACGCTCCCAGCAAGGATGACAGCCGCCTGCTGCCGCCTTTTGCCGCCCTGCCCGAGCGCTGCATCCACGTGCCCGCCACCGACGCCGAATTCGCGGCCGCACGCGCCGCGCTGATGGCGGCTCCCGTGCTCGGTTTCGATACCGAGAGCAAGCCGCTGTTCCACGCCCACCAGACCGACACCGGCCCCCATGTGGTGCAGTTGGCCACCTGCGACCAGGCCTGGCTGCTGCAGCTGCACCATGCGCAGGCACGCGCGCTTGCGGCCGACGTGCTGGCCAGCGAGTCCATCTGCAAGGCCGGTTTCGGCCTGGACCATGACCGCAGCGCGCTGCCCGGGCGCCTGGGTGTTGCGCTGCACAACGTGATCGACCTGGACCGCGTGTTCAAGCGCCACGGCTATGCCAGCTCGGTAGGCGTGCGCGCGGCCGTGGCCCTGGTGCTGGGGCAGAACTTCCACAAGTCCAAGAAGATCTCCACCTCCAACTGGGCTGCACCGCAGCTGAGCCTGGCCCAGCGCCACTACGCGGCCAACGACGCCCACGGCGCCGCCATGGTGCATGCCGCCCTGCCCGCCTGGGAACAGCGCCAACCGGCCGTGGCCGAACGCCCCGCAAGGCCCGCCAGGCCTGCGCCTGAACCCCGCGGCCCCGGCAGCTCCAGCGGCCCGCGGGGACCACGCAGGCACCACGCGCCACGCGAGCAGGACGCACCGCGCGAGCCGCATGTGTCGCACGAGCAGCATGTGTCACACGAGCCGCATGAGCCACATGCACCGCGCGAGTCCAGCGCCCCACGCTCATCGCCACGCCCTTCCCGCACCCCACGCCTGCTGCAGGCGCCGGTCACACCGGGCAAGCCAAGCCCTGGCTAGGCATCTTCCTCTTGCGGCACCAGCCGCACCCGGTCGCGGCCTGCGCGCTTGGCCTCGTAGAGCATGGCGTCGGCACGCGCCAGCGCCTGCTCCAGCGTCTGGCCCTGGGCCATCCAGGCCACGCCAAAGCTGGCCGTGATGCGTATGTCGTCGGGCAGCGCGCTGAAGCCCATCAGGCGCAGCTGGGTCTGGATGCGCCGGGTGATCCATTGCGCGGCCAGCGGGTCGGCGTGCGGCAGCAGGGCCACGAACTCCTCCCCGCCAAAGCGTGCAACCAGGTCCTGCTGGCGTGTGCTGCGCAGCAGCAGGCGCGCAAAGCGCTGCAGCACCTCGTCGCCCGCCGCATGGCCCCAGCCGTCGTTGACCCGCTTGAAATGGTCCAGGTCGCACACCAGTACGGCGGCCGACAGCTGCGGCTGCTCGGCCAGCCGGCGCTGCACGGCCTCCTTGAAGGCGCGCCGGTTCAGCAGACCGGTCAGCGGATCGCGGTCGCGCTCCTCGTGAAGCTCCTGCACGGTGTCGCGCACCGCTGCGGCCAGGAAGAGCATGGCAAACAGCAGGCCGAACACCAGCAGGCTCAACTGCAGCGCCATCCACGAGGAAGAAATGCCCAGCCATTCCCCGGCTGCGCTGGCCGATACCGAAGCAGCACGCGGCGTCACCCACAGCGTGCGGACGAAAAAGCTCAGCGCAAAGACCACGAACACCCACAGCAGCAGCCGGTCCCAGCCTGTGCAGGGATGCCTGCGTGGCAGCCGCCACAGCGGCAGGGCCAGCTGCAGGCCCAGGCCGAAATTGAGCACATGCTGGCGCGCCTGGGCATCGGGCACGGCCCAGGCGTAGTAGCCCAGCGCCACCAGCACCGCGCCGCCAAAGACGGCCGCCAGCGGTGCATCCGGGCGCACGCCCTGGCGTATGGCCATGGCCTCGGTGATGAACCAGGCCGCGCACAGTTGCAGCGCGGCCGTCGTCAATGCATTGACGGGAACGGCCGCAGGCCGCTCCAGGATCTGCAGCAGCAGCGCCAGGCTGAAGCCGGTGAAGGCGAAGGACATGCTGCGCAACTCGCGCCGGGCACGCAGATGCCGCCAGCAGACATAGAAACAGCCGGCCAGCAGCAAGGTGCACAGGGGCACCGCCAGCGCCAGAAGATGTCTTGCTGTCAACGTCACCATCAACTCCCTGATGGAGTCTAGCGATCAGGTCACGTTACAACACATCGTTAACAAAAATACACATTCACTCACGGTTCTGGCAATGGCAGGCTGGGCATATCTGCGCGTGGCAGAGGCGCAACCGGGCTGCGGCGTATATGTTCGTAACCAACGCATCGTTGGGCACCGGAGGCCGGCACGCCACAATGCCAACCGTCCTCCGCTAGTAAAACCTCAGGACTTACGCAAACACGACGCGGGAACGCGCCGCTCCCCATGGCAAATGGCCCGCCCGTGCCCTTCTTGCGTAAGCCGTCACCAGAAAGGCAATCTTCCATGCGCATCGAAACCCTGGCCGTCCACGCCGGCTACTCGCCCGACCCCACCACCAAGTCGGCCGCCGTGCCCATCTACCAGACCGTGGCCTACGCCTTCGACAGTGCCCAGCATGGCGCCGACCTGTTCGACCTCAAGGTGGCCGGCAACATCTACACGCGCATCATGAACCCCACCACCGACGTGCTGGAAAAGCGCGTCGCGGCGCTGGAAGGCGGCATTGCCGCCGTGGCCGTGGCCTCGGGCATGGCCGCCATCACCTATGCCATCCAGGCGATTGCCGAGGCCGGCGACAACATCGTCTCGGCCAGCACGCTCTACGGCGGCACCTACAACCTGTTCGCCCACACCTTCCCGCAGCAGGGCATCACCGTGCGCTTTGCCGATCCGCGCGACCCGGCCAGCTTCGCCCAGCACATCGATGAGAAGACCAAGGCCATCTTCATCGAGTCCATCGGCAACCCGCTGGGCAATGTCACCGACATCCGCGCGCTGGCCGACGTGGCCCACGCCCATGGCGTGCCGCTGATCGTGGACAACACGGTGCCCAGCCCCTATCTGCTGCGCCCCATCGAGCACGGCGCCGACATCGTCGTGCACTCGCTGACCAAGTACCTGGGCGGCCACGGCAACAGCGTGGGCGGCGCCGTCGTGGACAGCGGCAAGTTCCCCTGGGCCGAGCACAAGACACGCTTCAAGCGCCTGAACGAGCCCGATGTCAGCTACCACGGCGTGGTCTACACCGAGGCCCTGGGCGAGGCCGCCTACATCGGCCGCGTGCGCGTGGTGCCGCTGCGCAATACCGGCGCCGCGCTGTCGCCGCACAACGCCTTCCTCATCCTGCAGGGCATCGAGACGCTGGCCCTGCGCATGGACCGCATCTGCGAGAACACCCAGAAGATCGCCGAGACGCTGCAAAAGCATCCCAAGATCGAATGGGTGCGCTACGCCGGCCTGCAGGACCACCCCGACCACGCCCTGGTGAAAAAGCAGCTGGGCGGCCGCGCCTCGGGCATCCTCTCCTTCAGCCTCAGGAACGGCAGCGGCGACAGCGACACGCGCGCCGCCGGTGCGCGCTTCCTGGATGCGCTGCAGCTGTTCACGCGCCTGGTCAACATCGGCGACGCCAAGTCCCTGGCCACGCACCCGGCATCGACCACGCACCGCCAGCTGGACGCCGAGGAGCTTGCCAAGGCCGGCGTGACCGAAGGCATGGTGCGCCTGTCCGTGGGCATCGAGCACATCAGCGACCTGCTGGCCGACCTGGAGCAGGCGCTGGCCAAGGTCTGATTCCCGCGCAAGGGCGGGCCGGACTGCGCGGCGGCCCGGCCCTTGCAGGCAGGCACTGGCCTGTCAGCGCCGCTTGGCGCGCTCCCGCACTTGCTGCGAGGAGTAGAAGATCAGCGGATCGGGAGTGCGCTGCGGGTTGGCGCAGGGCTCGATGGCATGGCCCTTGGGCGGGGCGCAGCGGGCCAGGTCGCGCAACTGGGCCTGGGTGCGTTCGGCGTGGCGCGCGGCGGTCTCGCCTGCGGACGGGCGGCTGCCGGGCACGATGAGGCGCAGCTCCATCTTGCGGATGGCAGGCTCCACGGCATAGGTGCCCTGGTACTGCATCACCACGCGGCGCTCGGCCAGGTCCACCGTGGCCAGCACGGCGCGCATGGGCACGGGAATCATGGCGCCCGACTGGTAGCGCACCAGCACGAAGGGCGCAAAGGGCTTGGGAATCTTCAGCTCCAGTGTCTGGCCCTTGCCGCCGCGCGCATCGGCGCGCACGCGCAGCTGCCCGCCGTCGGGCAGGTAGCGGTCCAGCCGCCAGCCCGTGGATACACGCTGCGCACCCACGCAGGGCGCGTAGTAGTACTCGGTGGCGTCGGCATCCTTGCCGGTGTAGAGCATCTGGGCACCTTCATGCTCGGTGAGCGCCTTGGCGGCCACGTCCGCACCATCGGCCCTGGCGCCAACCAGCGTGCCGCCGCGCACGAACACGCCCGTGTACGGGAACCAGGTGGTGCGCTGGTTGGCCACGGCGCCATAGGGCTTGCATTCGGTGGACATGCTCTGGTCCTGCATGTCGGCCTGGGGCGCCATGGGCTCGCCGCCGTGGCCGCCGCCCTGGTCGGCCAGGCTCAGGCGGCCATCGGCCTCGATGGTGAACGTGGCCTTGGCCACCATGGAGTAGTAGCGGCCGGCAGCGTCTTCGCCGATCAGCAGCAGGCTGGGCAGGGGCGTGAGGTTGGCGACCTCGGGTTCGGCGTGCGGCGCATCGGCCGGGGCCTTGGCGGGCACCTCGGGCCGGGGCTGGTCCTGTGGCTGGCTGGGCGCCGGTGCCTGGGGCGGCGCAGTGGCGCAGCCGGCAAGGACCAGGGACAGCGGCATGGCAAGAACAAGCGAACGCAACAACATGGAACTCCCTCGGATCATTGAGGCCGACGATGCTACTGCATGCGCCGGCGCGCGATGCAATGCCAGGCAACGCGGCACAGGCAGGCTCAGGCCAGATCCCTTGCCAGCCGCAGGCCGGTCATCTGCCAGCGCGCCTGGGTGGGGAAGAAATTGCGGTAGCTGGCGCGCGCATGGCCGGGCGGAGTGAGGCAGGAGCCGCCACGCAGCACGTACTGGTTGACCATGAACTTACCGTTGTATTCGCCCACCGCGCCCTCGGCCACCACAAAGCCCGGGTAGGCGGTGTAGGCCGACTGGGTCCACTCCCAGACCTCGCCCAGCGCATGGCTGCCGGGCTGCATGGCGCACGGGTGCACGGGGCCGGGCGGCTCGCCGTGCTGCGGGCGCTGCGCCATCTGCGCGGCAAGGGCCGCCTCCCATTCCGCCTCGGTGGGCAGGCGCGCGCCAGCCCAGCGCGCATAGGCATCGGCCTCGAAGTACGAGAGGTGGCAGACGGGCCTGCGCCCGTCCAGGGCCAGCGCGCCATGCAGGCTGAATTCCTGCCACATGCCGTCCATCACGCCGCCGGCCTGGCGCCGCCAGTACCACGGGTGCTCCAGCTGCTGCGCGCAGCGCCAGTCCCAGCCTTCGGCCAGCCACCACTGCGGCTGGGCATAGCCGCCATCCTTGACGAAGCGCAGGAACTCGGCATTGCTCACGGGCCGCTGCGCCATCTCGCAGCCCTGCAGGAACACCTCGTGGCGCGGGCGCTCGTTGTCGAAGGCAAAGCCCTCCCCCGCATGGCCCACGGCATGCATGCCGCGCGGCACGGTCAGCCACTGCAGCGGCGGGGGCAGTCCATCGGGCTCTTGCGGCGCAGGCGCGCCCTCTTCCTGCGCCCGGTACGCAGGCCACAGCGGGTGGCAGGACAGCAGGTGCTTGATGTCGGTCAGCAGCAGTTCCTGGTGCTGCTGCTCATGCTGCAGGCCCAGCTCCAGCAGCGCGGCCAGCCGTGCAGGCGGCTGCGTGCCCCAGTCCTCGAACATCTGCAGCATGCGCTGGTCCACGGCCTCGCGGTAGGCCAGCACCCGCGCCAGCGAGGGGCGCGTCAGCAGCCCGCGCTGGGCACGCGGATGCCGCTCGCCCACCTGCTGGTAGTAGGAGTTGAACAGCACGCGAAAGTCGGCATCGAAGGGCGGCACGCCGGGCGCGTGCTCGGCCAGCACAAAGGTCTCGAAGAACCAGGTGGTATGCGCCAGATGCCATTTGGCCGGGCTGGCGTCTGGCATGGACTGCACGCAGGCATCCTCGGCCGACAGGGGTGCGGCCAGCAGCACGGTGCTCTGGCGCACGGCCTCGTAGCGCTGCACCCAGCGGAAGACGGCGGGCATTTCACGCATGGGCATGGATCACGGCAAACCACTGGCGCTCATCCGTCCAGACCTGGCAGGGCCCGAAGCCCGCGCAGGCGAGCATGCCCAGGAATTCGGGCAGCGGGTACTTGTAGCTGTTTTCGGTGTGGATGGTCTCGCCGGCCGAGAAATGCCGCAGCCCCTGCGGCCAGCCCACGATCAGCGGGCGGCGCGCGCGCAGGTGCATCTCGATGCGCGAATGCTCGGCGTTGAAGAAGGCCACATGCTCCCAGTCGTCCGGGTTGAAGTCGCTGCCCAGCAGGCTGTTGACGTGGCTGAGCAGGTTCAGGTTGAAGCGCGCCGTCACGCCCTGGGCATCGTCATAGGCGGGCTCCAGCCATTGCGTGGACTTGGGCAGGTCTATGCCGATCAGCAGGCCGCCGTCGTCGTTGACCATGGCACGCATCTGGCCCAGCATGCGCTGGGCCTGTACCGGGTCGAAATTGCCGATGGACGAACCCGGATAGAACAGCAGCCGCCCGGCCTGCGGGATATGGGGCGGCAGGGTCAGCGGCTCGGTGATGTCGGCCGTGACGGCATGGGTCTGCAGCTGCGGAAACTCCTCGGCCAGCCGCCGCACGGACTGGCGCAGGAACGCGCCCGCAATGTCCACGCCCACGAAATGCCGTGGCCGCAGGCTGCGGCACAGGCCGCGCACCTTCTCGCAATTGCCGGCGCCCAGCTCGATCAGCACCTCGCTGCCGCGCAGGGCCTCGGCCATGGCGGCGCCAGAGTCGGCCAGGATGGCGGCCTCGGTGCGCGTGGGGTAGTACTCGGGCAGCCGCGTGATCTGCTCGAACAGGTCGCAGCCGCGCGCGTCGTAGAGGTATTTGGGAGAGACCTGGGCCTGGGGCTGCATCAGCCCGTGCTGCAGCTCGGCGCGGGTCGCGCGCAGTGCGTGGTCCGCCCATTCCGGGGCCGCCTCGCGCCTGCCGCCTTCGGCGGGCGCACGCGGCGCCGAAGGCAAAGGCAGCGGCACGCGCTGGGCGCGCGATGCCAGGGCAGAGGAAGACACGGTCGAATCGTGGGCAGACAGCATGGTGGGGGCCTCGCGTTGTGCGCCGCCCGCCGCAGCATGGTGAATGCCGCATCCCGGCTTGCAGCAGGGCGCGGTCGCCACGGGGCGGACAGCCAATGGTGACTGACGCCTGCAAACGGCAAGCGAGCCTCGCAAGACTCGCACCGGCAGGCCGAGGCACCAGCCTAGGCGCCTGCCCATGGCATGCGGGTAGGACAGTTTCCCCCGCGCGTGATTTTTTCGTGACCTGTCCGGTGGTGCACCGCAGCATGTCCGCAGCAGGCGAAAGCGCCGGTTCGGACGAAAAAAATCCGGTATGCCGCGAACGGCATACCGGACCAAGTACCCATCCTTGCCTCACTACGCGCTGCCGGATGAAGCAGCGCGTGCCTCACTCATGATCCGGAGATCAGAAGCGATAGCCCAGTCCCACACCGACCAGCACCGGGTTCACCTTGAAGGTGCCCACCTTGGTGCCGGCGGAGCTCACGTCCGTTTCAATGAAGACCTTCTTCACGTCGAAATTCAGCGACCAGTTCTTGTCCAGCGCGTAGTCGAAACCGATCTGCAGCGCGCCGCCGAAACTGTTCTTCTTGATCGAGGGGTTCAGCGCGGCCTGCACGGCAGGGTCGAAGCTCACGCTCGAAAAGCGGGTGTAGTTCACACCGGCGCCGACGTAGGGCTTGAAGGCGCCGAAATTGGTGAAGTGGTATTGCGCCAGCAGCGTGGGCGGCAGGTGCTTGAGGCTGCCGATCTGGCCCAGGCCGTTGGCACGCAGGTCGTGCTTTTGCGGGTAGGTCAGCACCAGCTCGGCCGCGATGTTGGGCGTGAAGAAGTAGGACACATCCAGTTCGGGCATCCACTTGTTGTTGATCGACAGACCCAGACCCGTGCTGTCCTTGTTGGCGCTGTCCAGATTCACGGCGCGCACGCGCACCATCCAGGGGCCTTCGGCCTGCTGCGCAAACGCGGCACCCGACGACAGGGCGCAAACGGCAGCAACGGCGAGCAGAGTTCTTTTCATGATGGAGAGTCTTGGAGTAGCCCGGGGCAAATCCCGTAGCTGTATTGCATCAGGGGCGGACGTGGCCGATCTTGTCCTAGCTCAAACCCGAAGGTGCGCAGCCCCGCATGGCCGGATCGCGTTGGATGCATGCAACGCATTGCGCGGCGGGCCAGCGGCAACCGATTCGAGCTGCCTGGCTTGAGGTTTGAGCTGCGAGGTCGTGGCTGCATTGGTTGATTGACTACGTCCTCGCTGGACGCATGCTGTTTCACCTCGGCGATGCCCTGGACATCACGCCGTCTGCATTGATCAAGGATGTGGAAAAGCGCCTGAAGGTGATCGGACAGGGCAGTGACCCGGCCGGCGATTGACGGCTCCTTTCGACAGGACAGGAAGCCGGGCGCTGGAACACCGGGTCGGCATAAGCAAAGACGCAGATGCCGCTTGCACGGCCGTGCGATACGCACTAAGTTGGAGGGCCGGCCCGGCCATCGGCGCCGGCTGCAGAATCTGCACGTATCCCATTCCTGCCCGTCTCTTTCATGACCACCCTCAAGCTCTACTACGCGCCCGGCACCTGCGCCCTGGCCACCCGCATCGCCCTGATCGAAGCCAATGCGCCGCACGAAGTCATCAAGCTCGACTTCCCCAAGGGCGAGCAGCGCAGCCCCGAATACCTGGCCATCAATCCCAAGGGCCGCGTGCCCGCCCTGGTGACCGAGCGCGGCGTGCTCACCGAAACACCGGCACTGCTGGCCTACGTCGCGCGCCGCTTCCCCGAGGCCCGGCTCGCCCCGCTGGACGATGCGTATGCCTTTGCCCATATGCAGGATTTCCACAGCTACCTGTCCTCCACCGTGCACGTGGCCCACGCCCACGGCCGCCGCGCAGGCCGCTGGGCCGATGACGAAGCGGCCATTGCCTCCATGCAGCGCAAGGTGGCAGCCAACATGGCCGAATGCTTTGGCGTGATCGAGCGCCATTACCTGGGCGATGCGCCCTGGGTGCTGGGCGCCGACTATTCCGTGGCCGACGCCTATCTGTTCACCATTGCCGGCTGGCTGGAAGGCGACGGAGTGGACATCGCCGGCTTCCCCAAGGTGCAGGCGCATTTCAAGCGCATGGGCGAGCGCGCTGCCGTGCGCGGGGCGCTGGGGAGCTGAGAGGGGGAGGCTGCCCGCGGCCTGCGATGGCCGCTCTCAGCCAAACAGATCGCTGTGGGTTCCAAGGCGCTTGAAGATGACGATCTCCATGTCCTTGGCTTCGGGATGCGGATCAATGCGATAGATCAGCAGGAAGTCGCCCCCCAGATGAATATCCCGATCGCCCGCGTCCCATTCATCGTCGGCGATCAAGGCGTGATCGCTCCACTGTGCCGACAGCACCTGCTGCGCCGTGTGGGCGATGAGCAGGCCGCCGACCTGGTTCACCAGTGTCATGTCGTAGCGGCCTGATGCCGCCATGCGCTGGTAGTCCTTCTTGAAGGTCTTGGTGTACGCGATGGTGCGCAGCCTGTAGCCCTTCTTGCCGGCCATCAGGCTTCATCCTTTTCCATGGCCTGCAGCATGGCTTCAACAGAGGCATGTCCAGGTTCACCGCCTCTGGCGATTTCTCTCGCCTCCAAAGTGGCCTGCCGGTTTGTCTCGCGACGCAGCCGCATCGCCTGCACCTGCTCCGCCGTCAGCCGCAGGTCAAAGGGAATGCCGTTGTGCAGCACAACGCCCTGCAGAAACATGCGCACGGCGGCGTTCACATCCATGCCCAGCGTAGAAAGTATGTCAGCAGCGCTGTCGTAGATCTTGTCATCCACGGTGGTGCGAACGATGGTCATATCTCGCTCCTTCAAGGTCAGTTAGCGACATATTCTAGGCAATCTCAAATCAACTGTTGCTTCAATCTTCCACACGCATTCACTAGCAAAAACAAAAACCCAGACAGCCATTCGTAAATTTCCCTTGGCAGTCCACCAAGCCCCGGGCCTCTACCGCCGCCCCCAAAGCTTGCCTACAGTCGCCAGGACAGGCAGGGGCGTTGCACAAGGCGGCGCCTTCTCGCCATTCCAGAAACGACGGATTCAGACGACAGGGTGGAGCATGCAAAGACAAGCCAGGGTGATTGCCATCAACAACCAGACGGGGCTCATCGGCCTGCAGCCGGAGGGAGAGGACAGCTGCGTGCTGGCGCAGCAGCTCGATACCCGCCCCGTGAATACGGGCCAGATGCTGTCAGGGGAGATGGACAGCGTGGGCATGGAGACGTTTGTGAACGCGCAGACGCAGGACCGCATCGAGGTCTTTGTGGAGGCCTACGGGTTGTCTGCGGAGGCCGTGGAGCTCGCCCTGCGCTGAGCTGGCTGCAGGGCGGGTGAAGGTGCAGGTGCCAGCGTCAAGGCCGCGCCCACTGCGCCAGCGTGTGCCGCGCCAGGGCCTCGACATCCAGCGGCGACTGCGGGTCTACCGCAAGCTCTCCCAGCATCACCATGGCCTCTGGGATCTGGTTGCGTTCGCGCAGCACCATGGCCTTGTTCAGAAGCAGAAAGCCGCGGGTCTCGGCATCGGGGTCGGCCTTCAGGCCGCTGTCCAGCAGGGCGAGACGTTTTGCGGGGTCGTCCTCCAGATGAGCGGCCGTCTTCCAGGCGGGAGCGAAGCCGGGCGTCTCGCGGGTCATGGCCAAGGCGGCCTGGCGCGTCTTGTCGCGGTCGGTTTCCCATTCCAGGGCAAGGTAGCGCAGGTAGGTGCCTTGGGGGAGCTTGCCGTCACGCTCCATGCGCAGGCTGTGCACGGCCGTCTTGGCGGTGAAGAAGCCCCTGGGCGCCAGTGCATCCACGCGCCGGTAACGACGATAGGCCGCGCCAAAGTCCTTTTGCAGCAGGTAGGTGAATGCAGCGTCGTAGACGGGATAGGGCCAGCGGGGCGCCAGCTTCGAGGCGGTCTCGAAATGTGCCAGGGCGGCGCGGTAATCGCCGTTCTGCCCTGCAGCGCGGCCCAAGGCATGGGCATCGCGCGCGGCCTGGCTGACGGGTGTGGCGGAGGGCAGCTCCCAGCTGAAGCGGCCATCGGCCTTGTCCAGGTCGCTGCGCCTGAGCACGCGGCCGGCGCTGTCCTTGAACACGATGTCGTCGGCCGCCAGGGCAGGCGCCGGCGCCAGCAGTTGCAATGCCACAGCCGCGGCAGCAAGCAAGGAGAACTTCATGGTGTATCGGGCCTTGTTGGGAAGCCCCGATATTAGGGCGCAGCCCCTGTGGTGCTGACGGCAGGCAGGGATTCCACTGCGCAGGCAGGCGGGGCAGGCCGGCTCCTGGCCCGGCCGCGCTTGCGGGCCAGGTGATTCATTTGCCATTCCAGCGATTCGGTGTCGAAGTCGAAGGCGTCGAGCAAGGCAATGGCCTTTCTGGCCTCCCTGAAGTCGATGTCCGTGATGGGCGGGCCATGCATCAGCGACAGGTCATGCTTGAGCAGCCACTCCTGCAGATCGGCCAGGGCGATGATGGAGACGCCCTGGTTGATGAGCTGTGACGCGCTGACCTGCGCGAGCACGGCCGGCGTCAGTTGCCTGGACGAGCGCAGGCCCAGCATCTGCTTGAGCTTGGCCACCAGCGGCGTGCGCAGCTCGAACTGGGGCAGGCTCTCGAAGTGGGCCAGGGATTCGAGGTACAGCTGCGGCTCCGCGTGGATGGCGGCCAGGTCGTTGGGCAGATGCAGCAGCTCGCAGATGCGGTTGAGCGCCGTGCGCGCGCGCTCGGTGCTGAGTTTCTCGGCCCTGCCCGCTTGCGCGAGCGTGCAGCCGGCGATGACGGACCGCAGCACGCGGGCCTTGGTGAGGTTGGAAATCATGGAGTCCCCCTGATGAACACCCAGGGACCGGTGCGGATGCGAATTCAGCCGCCCGGTCCCGACAACAGCTCCGCTGCGGCCATGTGCCGTTCCCGGAGCCTCGGCGGCCGGCAGGCGCAAACGCATTGCGCCGCCGCCAAGGGACAGGAGGACGCCTGGCCTTGCGGAGTTCCAGGGGAAATGCACGTGCTTGCGCCCACAGTCAAATGCGATGCGCCAAAGCGAAAATTCCATGCAAACGGGGGCCGTCCGGCCCCCGTGGCGTGCCTTGCCGGCTGCAGGGCCGGCCGGCGATGTTTGCCGCGACTCAGCGGCGGCGCAGGCGCTTGATGCCTTCGACAGCCGCCAGCACGATGGCACCGGCCACGATGCCGGCCACCGCGTTGAGCACATTGACGGCCAGCACCCGCCACAGGCCGCCCAGCGCGCCCTGGGCCACGGCCTCGCCCAGGCCCTCCACGGCGTGGTGCAGCGCAGGCACGCCGTGCACGAGGATGCCGCCACCCACCAGGAACATGGCGGCCGTGCCCGCAACGGACAGCCCCTTCATCAGCCAGGGTGCGGCGGCGACGATGCCCCGGCCCAGCGCGCGGGCCGCGGCGCTGGCACGCTGGCCCAGCCACAGTCCCAGGTCATCGAGCTTGACGATGCCGGCCACCAGGCCATAGACGCCCACGGTCATGATGAGGGCAATGCCCGCCAGCACGGCGACCTGCTGCCCGAACGGCGCCGAGGCCACGGTGCCCAGCGTGATGGCGATGATCTCGGCCGAGAGGATGAAGTCGGTGCGCACGGCGCCCTTGATCTTGTCCTTTTCCATGGCGACGAGATCGACACCCGCATCAGCATTGGCCTGGGTCAGGCGCTCGCGCTCCACGGCATCTTCCTCGGGCGAATGCAGGAATTTGTGGGCCAGCTTCTCGCAACCCTCAAAGCACAGAAAGGCGCCGCCGACCATGAGCAGCGGCGTGACAGCCCAGGGAATGAAGGCGCTGATGAGCAGCGCCGCCGGCACCAGGATGGCCTTGTTGATCAGCGAGCCCTTGGCCACGGCCCAGACCACGGGAATCTCGCGCTCGGCCCGCACGCCCGTGACCTGCTGGGCGTTCAGGGCCAGGTCATCGCCCAGCACGCCGGCCGTCTTCTGTGCGGCCACCTTGGTCATGACGGACACATCGTCGGCCATGGCCACGCTCTTGCGTGCTGCCACCTTGGTCATGAGGGCCACGTCGTCCAGGATCGCTGCAATATCGTCCAGCAGCATCAGCAAACCAGCACCAGCCATCGCATTACTCCAGTGAATTGTTCGGGGAACTTCTTTTTGCCCGGGCGCCATCATGGGGCCTGGGCATGTCCTGCCCATGTAGGAGATGCCCGGCGGCCAGCCCGGTCACGGGGCCGACCGGCCGTCCGTCACTTGCTGGTCTTGAAGCCCTGCCCTGCCGCCCAGGCAGCCACGTCGTCGCGGCGGATGGCGGCTGCCATGAGCTGCGGGAAGGCATCCGGCGTGCAGGCGAACGAGGGCACGCCCAGCGCGGCCAGCTTGGCGGCCAGTTGCGCGTCGTAGGCGGGGGCGCCTTCGTCGCTGAGTGCCAGCAGGGTGATGAACTGCACGCCCGACTCCACCAGTTCGGAGGCGCGGCGCAGCAGGCCGCTTTCCACACCGCCTTCATAGAGGTCGGAGATGAGCACGACGATGGCGTTGCGCGGCTCGCTGATCAGGCCCTGGCAGTAGCCCACGGCACGGTTGATGTCGGTGCCGCCGCCCAGCTGCACGCCAAAGAGCACGTCCACCGGGTCGGAGAGCTTGTCGGTCAGGTCCACCACCGCCGTGTCGAAGACCACCAGACGGGTAGCGACGGCCGGCAGGCTGGCCATGACGGCTCCGAAGATGCTGGAGTAGACGACGGAGTTGGCCATGGAGCCGCTCTGGTCTATGCACAGAATGACTTCGCGCTGCGGGCGGCGGACCTTGCGGCCGTAGCCGACCAGGGTCTCGGGCACGATGGTGCGGTAGTCGGGCTGCCAGTGGCGCAGGTTGGCGCGGATGGTGCGGTTCCAGTCGATCTCGGAGTGGCGCGGGCGGCGGTTGCGCTGGCTGCGGTCCAGCGCGCCCGAGACGGCGCTGCGCATGGGCTCTTCCAGGCGGCGCATGAGGTCATCCACCACCTTGCGCACGACGATGCGCGCGGTCTCCTTGGTGTTCTGCGGGATGACGGAGCCCAGGGAGATGAGGTCGGCCACCATGTGCACGTCGGGCTGCACATGCTCCAGCATTTCGGGCTGGAGCATGAGTTCGCGCAGGTTCAGGCGCTCCATGGCGTCGCGCTGCATGACCTGCACGACCTGGCTGGGAAAGTACTTGCGGATGTCGCCCAGCCAGCGCGCCACGCTGGGCGAGGAGTTGCCCCGCCCGCCGCGGCGCGAGAGGCCACCGTCCTTGTTGTCCTCTTCGTAGAGCGCGGCCAGGGCCTTGTCCATCTCGTCGATGGAGCTGCCCTTGGGGCCCAGCCCGCCGCAGCTGGCCTCGGACGGCTGGCCCAGCACCAGGCGCCAGCGTTGCAGGCGGGTGGTGGGCTGGGGGGCGGTCTCCTGCGGGTCGGCGCCGGCAAGGGATGCATCGTTCACGGTGGCAGCGGTGTTCATGGCTGGGCCTCCTGCAGGCGGGTCAGCGGTTGCGCGGGCAGGTTCAGGCCCAGCAGTTGATCGAGTACGGGAATGGCGAGCACGGCACGCGCCTCGTTCCAGGCGCCGTCGTCCCCATCGCCTGCCGCGCCTGCGGCACCTGCGGATGCGGCCGCCACGGCCGCACTGCCCTGGCCGCGCCGGGCCTTTTCGCCCAGGCTCTGGCGGTCATGGTTGGAGAAGGCCGAGAAGCTGCGGCGCACCAGGGGCAGGATCTGGGTGAACTGGGTCTCGCCCAGCTGCGCCAGCCAGGCATCGACGGCGCCCCAGATGGCGTCGTCGTGCAGCAGCACCAGGGCCTGGCGGTTGAGAAAGCCGTCCAGCCAGGCGGCAGCGTCCAGCGGCGGCACGCCCAGCGAGAGATTGCGGCCCAGTTGCGTGGCCACGGCCTCGCTGTCCAGGCGGTGGGCATCGAGCAGCAGGCGGCAGGCCGCGCCGCGCAGCAAGGCGGCGCCTGCGTCGCCCATGGCAATGCTGCGCAGGGCGCCGAACCAGGCTTCGCGCGGCTCCTCGGCATCGCGCAGACGCAGGGCCTCGTGGGCCTGCAGCACCGTGGCCTGCATGTGTCTTGCAGCGTCTTCGTCCAGCGCCATGCAGGCCAGGGGCAGGCCGATGGCGGCACGCAGCGCCATGCTGTCGATCACCGTGGCCAGGGCCTGGGTGTCGGTCTGGCGCACGCTGCCGTAGCGCAGCACATTGGCCAGCGGCGGCAGCGCCTGCATGAGCTGGGAAACATCGCCGGTGCTGGCCGAGCGGTCGGCCAGGTCGTGCATGAGGGCATCGACCAGGTGCGGCAGGTCGGCCAGCAGGGCGTCGTCGATGGTCTTGGCCAGCTCGGGCAGCGGGGTCTCGGGCGTCAGCGCCTGGCGCACCTTGGCCGCGGCGGCCTGCACCAGGGTGCCGCCGTAGCGGCTGGCCTCGATGATGCGCACGGCCAGCTCGGGCTCCCACTGCAGCTGCCAGCTTTCGCGGAAGGTGCCGCGGTTGCGCTGCTGGTCGGTGGTGACGCTGCCCCACTCTATGCCCAGCAGGCGCAGGCGGTGCAGGAAGTGGCTGCGTTCGCGGTCCGTGTCCTTGCGCAGGTCCAGGGCCAGGACCTTGGCGGCCGCCTCGGGCTTAAGGCGCAGGCTTTTTTGCTGCTGCTCGATGTCGCGCTGCAGCGGCACCTGGGGCACGTCGGCGGGCACGCCGCCGATGCGGTCGCCCACGCTGAGTTCGCGCTCGATCAGGCGCAGCGGCGTGCGCTCGCCCATGCTGATGACGGTGACGATGGCCTCGTCCAGCTCGGGCAGGCCGGGGCTGGCGTGGCCGCGCAGGGCCGCCAGGCTTTCGGCCAGGCGCGTGGCCTCGATGATGTGGGCGCTGGAGCAGTCCAGGTCCTTGGAGCGCAGCAGATGGGCCACGCGCGCCAGCCAGCCGACGGTGCGCTGGGTGCTGGCGCGTGCCGGGTCGGCAGCAGGTGCGGGCTGGAGCAAGGACTCGGGCACAGGCTCGGAGCAGCGCCACAGATGTTCATACCAGCCCGGCGAATCCACGCCCGCGCCATAGCCGCTGGATGAGCACAGGTTGCGGTAGGTCCAGGGTGCCCAGGTGGCCTGGACCTTGGCCTTGGGCAGGCCCTTGAGCGTGGCGGCATCGGCCTTGGCGGTGACCTGCGCCTGCAGGGCCGGCACATGCCATGCGCCGCAGACCACGGCAATGCGCTGGTGGCCGGCCTTGACGGCCTCGCGCATGCACTGGCGCATCCAGGCTTCGCGCAGCTCCTCGCGCTGGGCATGGCGTTCTCCGCGCACTTCGTTGGGCAGCTCGGCACGCACCACGGTCATGGCTTCGGCAATGCCCTCGAACAGGGTGGCGCCGTCGCCGCGTTCCTCGACCATGCGGTTCCACCAGCTTTCGCCGTCGGGGTAGCCAGCGGCCTCGGCCAGCAGGTCCAGCGGATCGCGCCAGTCCCGCCTGCCGGAGTCCGAGGGATCGACGGCGAGGTCGGCAGCCGGCACGGACTGCGTGGTGTCGTCGCGGTCCAGGGCCTCGGCGGCATTGCTCTGGAGCTGGCTGCCGTCTGCCGCAGCGGCGACGGAATCGGAGCCGGCATCTGCATCCTGGCCTTCATCGGCCGCATCCGCGCCTGCATCAGCTGCATCTGCTGCCGCCGCCTCGGCCCGGCGCCGCTCCTGCTCGGCCATGTCCAGCGCCATGCGGTGGGTCTGGGGCAGGTCGATGAAACGCGTGGCCACGCCCTGGCGCGCCGCCCATTGCAGGGCCTGCCATTCGGGCGAGAACTCGGCGTAGGGATAGAAGGCGGCATGGGCCGGACTGTCCTGCACATAGACCAGCATGGCCACGGGCGGCTGCAGGTCGGCATGCTGCAGCATGGGCAGCAGGGACTCGCCCTCGGGCGGTCCCTCCACCAGCAGGCAGTCGGGCTGCAGCTGCTCCAGGGCCTGCAGCAGGCTGCGCGCGCAGCCCGGGCCATGGTGGCGGATGCCGAAGAAATGAAGCGGATTGGCAGAGGTGGCCATACAGGGGATGCGCAGAGGGTGCGGTCGGTCAGCGATGCGGGACTGGGGGCTTCAGAGCTGCTCGCGGCAGGCGCGGTACAGGTCCTTCCAGTCGCTGCGTTCCTTGACCACGGTCTCCAGGTATTCCTTCCAGACCACGCTGTCCTGCACCGGGTCCTTGATCACGGCGCCCAGCAGGCCCGAGGCCACATCGCCCGCGCGCAGCACGCCGTCGCCGAAATGCCCGGCCAGCGCCATGCCGCTGTTGATGACCGAGATGGCCTCGGCCGTGGACAGCGTGCTGCTGGGCGACTTGACGCGCACGGTCTTGCCGTCTTCGGTCTGGCCGTTGCGCAGCTCGCGGAAGATCTGCACCACGCGGCGCACTTCCTGCAGGGCCGGCGGCTCGGCGGGCAGGGCCAGGGCGCGGCCCTGCTCGGCCACGCGCTTGGTGACGATCTGCACCTCTTCGTCCTGCGAGGCCGGCACGGGCAGGATGACGGTGTTGAAGCGGCGCTTGAGCGCACTGGACAACTCGTTCACGCCCTTGTCGCGGTTGTTGGCCGTGGCGATGACCGAGAAGCCCTGCACGGCCTGCACTTCGCTGCCCAGCTCGGGCACGGGCAGGGTCTTTTCGGACAGCACGGTGATCAGCGTGTCCTGCACATCGGCCGGGATGCGGGTCAGCTCTTCGATGCGGGCGATCTTGCCCAGCTTCATGGCGTTGACCAGGGGGCTGGGGATCAGCGCCTTCTCGGACGGGCCGTGGGCCAGCAGCTGGGCGTAGTTCCAGCCGTAGCGCAGCTGCTCCTCGCTGGTGCCGGCCGTGCCCTGCACCAGCATGGTGGAGTCGCCGCTGACGGCGGCCGACAGGTGCTCGGACACCCAGGACTTGGCCGTGCCCGGCACGCCGTACAGCAGCAGGGCGCGGTCGGTGGCCAGGGTGGAGACGGCGATTTCCATCAGGCGCGGATTGCCGATGTACTTGGGGCTGACTTCGAAGCCGTTGCCGAGCTTGCCGCCCATCAGGTACTGGAGCACGGCCCAGGGCGAGAGCTTCCAGTTGGGCGGACGCGGACGGTCGTCCACCTTGCGCAGGGCTTCGAGTTCTTCGGCGAATTGCTGTTCGGCATGCTGGCGCAGGACTTGGCTCATGGTGTGCTTCCGGGAAGGGGTAAAGGTTGGATTCGGTTCGGTTCGGGGTATGCGGCAGGACGGGCGCGGCTCAGGCCGGGCCGCGCAGGGCGACAAAGGCCTGGTGCAGGCCCAGGCGCAGATCGACGATGCGCTCCAGATGGCCGCGCATGCGCTCCTCGTCCCAGGGCCGCACGCGGCTGCGTTCGAGGCGCGCCTGCTGCTGGGGCGTGAGGGGAATGCTTGCCGGTGCGGCAACTGCAGCGGCTGTGGCGGCAGCGGTGGCCGTGACTGCTGCCGCAGGTTCGGTTTGCGGCTCGGGCTCAGGCTCGGGTTGCGCATCCAGCACCGAGGGCTTGCGCCACAGTTCGGCAAAGCGCTCCAGCGCGGTCACGTCCAGCATGCGCGCACAGGACAGCAGGGCCTGGTCGGCGCGGTAGCTGTGCCAGTTGCCCGTGATCTGCTTGCCGCCCACGGCCACGTGCAGTGCCTCGGTCAGCCGCGCAGACAGCGCTGGCGAGAGCAGTTCGGCGCCGCCCAGCGACTGGGACATGCCTTCGATGGCATCGATGAGCTTGTGCCTGTCGCGCTCGAACTGGGCAATCCAGCGGGACTCGCGTTCCTCGCGGGACAGCCGGGCCATGAGGGCGGGCAGGAGCGCGTCGTGGCGCATGTCGCGGCCCATGGTCTGGGCGGCATCGATCCATTCCACGTCCAGCTGGTACTGCAGGGCCCGCACCCAGCCCTGGCGCAGCGAGGACTTCCAGTCGCTGCGCCGGCTCCATTCCATCACTTCCAGGGGCGTCAGGCCCAGGGCGCGGGTCCAGAAGGACACGGGCGTGAGCTGCACCATCTGCTCCAGCAGCCAGGCCTTCTTGCCGCCACGGTGGTAGGCGTCGGGCTTGAGCGTGATGCCGTCTCGCTCCCATTCCTTGAGGCCTTCTTCGGGAGGCTCCACGATCCACTGGCCCTTGTCGTCCTGCTGCAGCATGGACTGCATCCAGCCCATGACGCGCTGGCTGTGCGCGCTGTCCGGCAGGCACGAGAGCATTTGCGCGGCGTTCTCGCGGATCTCCTTGCTGCGGTCGGACAGCAGTTTTTCGAGCAGCGGCTCATCGTCCATGCCCAGCCCAACGGCCAGGGCCTGGACCAGGGGCAGGCGCTCCTTGGCGCCCAGCTCCTTCAGGCTGCCTTCCAGCCGCGTGCGGGCCTTGGCGGCATCGGTTGCGCGCTCGCTGCGCAGCAGGGCCAGGCGCTGCTCCACCGAGCCCTCCTGCCAGACCAGTTCGGGGTCGGCGGTCTCCTCCACGCCGCTGGCATAGCCCCATTGCGGGTTGAGCGCGCCCAGCCAGCGTCCGCGCTCGCCCAGCACGGGGGCCAGCCACTGGCGCAGTTCCACGGACTGGCGGCCCTGCTCCAGCGCAGGCACCAGCAGGTCATGGGGCAGGCGCTGGCCGGCCTGGTCCAGGGTGCGCAGCATGGAGGCCTGCAGCTCGAACGGGCCGTCCTTGAGCACGTCGCCCATCAGGGTGTGCAGGCGCGCATCGGCCGGCGCGGCGCGCGACTCCGCAGGCGCTGCGGCCGGCACGGCCAGCGGTGCCGTCAGGCGCACCAGCGCGCCAGGCTGCCAGCCGGCCCGCTCGAACACGGCCGCCACGGCGCTGGCGCGCAGCAGTTGCTGGGCGGGCGAGTCACCGGCCACGTCAGTGCGGGGCTGCAGCGCGGCCTGCACGGCCTGCTGCGACCCGCTTGCGGACGGGTCCACGCCCGAAGCCAGCGCAGGCGGCACCGCCAGCCGGTCCGAGCCGACCATGGCCGATTGCTGCAGCGCAGCCCAAAGTTGTGCGTTGCTCATACCGGATCACCCTGGTTCTGCCAGATACATTGCTGGGCGGTTTCGCCTTCGCGGGCCTGCCAGGCGCTCAGCAGCCGCCAGCGGCCCACGGCCGGGCCGGGCTCCCATTCGCCAAACAGCTGCATGGGCGCGCCGCCGCTGAGCGCCAGCAGGCGCCAGGCCTCGGCATCGTCAATCGCCACGGGAACGGGCTGCACTGGCGCCGCCGTGCCAAGGGTGACCGGCGATGCATCCAGCGCTTGGGGCCAGGCCGCGAACCACTGGCCCTGGGCGGGCACCAGCCGCAGTCGGTCCTGGCACAGCGGCTGCGTGGCCTGCAGCGGGTTGGCGGCAATGCGCTGGCCCAGCAGTTGCAGGACGTCGCCCCCGGCCGAGGTGGCCAGCGGGCTGGCGCCATCGGCAGGCAGCGCAGGCCCGTTGCCATTGGCCGCAATGGCGCGCAGCGGCGCATGGCCCGGATAGAAATTCAGCGCGCAGCCGTAGCGATGGCCCGGCACCCAGGCCGATTCAAAGCCGCGCCCGCCCTGCGCATAGTCCAGCACCAGGGCCATGCGCCCCGTGCGCTGGCCCTGCAGCCAGACGCGCCGCTCCATGAGCCGGCCTTCGCGCTCGATCATGCGCAGGCCGGCCACCAGCCATTCGTCCTCGACCAGCTGGCCCCTGGCCTGCACCTCGGCCTTGTCCATGGGCCAGCCCAGCGCGGCCATCACGTCGGCCTTGACCTCGGGGCTGAGCGATTCGCGGCGGCGAACGGCGTCGATGATCAACTGCCAGTGGCCCAGCTGCACCAGCATGTCGCGCGGCCAGTCGCGGTGGCTGTCCACCAGATCCCGGCAATCCTTGATGCGCGCCGCCATGCCGGTGGCCTGCGCATCGACCATGCGCGCGGCCATGTTGTTCCAGCGCTGGCGCATCTGCGTGTCGCTGGCCTGGTTGGCCAGGCCCGCACGCACCATGTCCTGCATCCACAGCGACAACTCCTGCAGGCCGGCTTCGACCTTGTCCCAGCGCTTGTCCTCGCGCCTGGCCTGCTGTTTGGCCGCGACCTCGGGATCGGGTGGCGGCTCGGCCGCTGCGGCGGCAGCCTTGGCCTCTTTCTTCTCGGCCTTTTCCTGACGGCTGTCCAGCCAGGTCTGCACCCAGGCGGGCGGATCACCGCCTTCGGGGACTTGCCCGCCGGCACGCATCAGCATCAGCGCCAGCCCGTGCTTGCAGGGGAATTTGCGGCTGGGGCAAGAGCATTTGAAGGAAGGCCCCGACAGGTCCACCTGGGTCTGGTAGGGCTTGCTGCCGCTGCCCTGGCATTCACCCCAGACCGCCACATCATTGGCGCCCATGGAGGGCCATTTGGCGGGCGATTGCAGGCCCTTGGCGGCCTTGCTGGATGAGGCGTCCGGCGACAGCGCCAGCACTTCGCTCTCTGTTCCTAATACACGCGACACCGAAGCTCCCTCTCCAAGTGTTTGTCATCGCCGGGCGCATTGAATGAAACGGCACTGCCCGGGAAACCCGAAAGCCTATCAGCAATAGTTATCGGCAATTTGAAACAATTCACAACAACACCCAACCTCTCTCCCATGAATGGGGAACGCCATGGCGCACAGTCAGCTGCGCTATATCAGCGCGTGCATTGATGGCACCAAGCCATGCCAGTCTTCAGGCATTGCAAAAGACGCAGAAAACATGCATTCACCATTTCCTGCGATGCACATCGCCCCCATTGAAAGCAAGCACTCATTCCGCACTGAAAACGGTTTCATTTCATTGCACTGGCAACCATTGCAATCCGCTGGCCATTGCGATAGCGCGACAGTGCGTTCGACCCGCAGCCAGGCAAGGCCGGACCAGACCCAGGCTGGAGGATGGGCTCTCGAAAAACCGGACGTGCCAGGCAAATATACTGTATATTCATACAGCCATGGAGCTGCAACGCAAACTTTTCATCCTCGCCGACGCCGCCAAGTACGACGCCAGCTGCGCCTCCAGCGGATCGCAGGGGCGCGACTCGCTGGACGGCAAGGGCATGGGCTCGGTCACCGGCATGGGCATCTGCCACAGCTATGCGCCCGACGGGCGCTGCATCTCGCTGCTCAAGATCCTGCTGACCAATGTCTGCATCTTCGACTGCCGCTACTGCATCAACCGCAAGAGCTCCAACGTGCAGCGCGCCCGCTTCACGGTGGCCGAGGTGGTGCAGTTGACGCTGGACTTCTACCGGCGCAACTGCATCGAGGGGCTGTTCCTGTCCAGCGGCATCATCCGTTCCAGCGACTACACCATGGAGCAACTGGTGGAAGTGGCGCGCCGCCTGCGCGAGGAGCATGACTTTCGCGGCTACATCCATCTGAAGACCATCCCGGATGCCGCCCCCGAATTGCTGGCCCAGGCAGGCCGCCATGCCGACCGCCTGAGCATCAATGTGGAACTGCCCACGGCCAGCGGCCTGGCGCTGTTCGCGCCTGAAAAGGATGGGCAGCGCATACGCCAGGCCATGCAGGGCGTGGACCGGCATGTGCAGGCCTGGCGCGCGGCCACGCGCGAGCAGCGCCAGGCGCAGTCCCTGCCCGGCGCGCCCGCGCAGCGCGCCGCCGTGCCGCGCTTTGCGCCGGGCGGGCAGAGCACGCAGATGATCGTGGGCGCCGACCGCGCAACCGATGCCGACATCCTCGAATCCAGCCACACGCTGTATGCAGGCTACGGCCTGCGCCGCGTGTACTACTCGGCCTTCAGCCCCATTCCCGATGCCTCGCGCGATCTGCCGCCGCAGGCGCCGCCCCTCATGCGCGAGCACCGGCTCTACCAGGCCGACTGGCTGATGCGCTTTTACGGCTACGGGGCGGGCGAGATCGCGGCGGCCAGCCGCCACGGCATGCTGGACCTGGAGATCGACCCCAAGCTGGCCTGGGCACTGGCCAACCGACAGCAGTTCCCCGTGGACCTCAACCGTGCGCCGCGCAGCCTGCTGCTGCGCGTGCCGGGCCTGGGCACGCAGACGGTGGACCGCCTGCTGGCGGCGCGCCGCGTGCGCAGGCTGCGGCTGGACGATCTGCTGCGGCTGCGCGCCCCCGTCCAAAAGGCCCTGCCCTTCGTGCTGATCGACGGCCACCGGCCCCTGCTGGGCGAGACCGACTCGGCCGCGCTGCGCACCCGGCTGATCGCGCAGTCGCAGGCCAGCCAGGCCCAGGCACGGCACAGCGGCATGCGCGTGCAAAGCGCGCTGCAGGCCAGCCTGTTCTAGCGCCTGGAGCACGCCATGCAAGCACAGGCTCTCACCATCGAACTCGACAGCCCCGACGACTGGCCCGGCTTTCGCGCAGCCTGCAGGGCGCTGCTGGCCCATGGCGCCGACCCCGCCCTGGTGCGCTGGCGGTGGCCTGACACGCAGGGTGCGCAGCCACTCGGCGCGGGGGTGGACCTGTTTTCCAGCGCGCCGCAGCAGGCCATGCCCGCCTCGGCGCTTGCCGGGCTGGCCGGCCCCGGCGAGGCAGGGCTATCCCTGTCGGACACCCAGATGTCTGCCCTGCGCCATGCCTGCATGCACCGCGCGGCAGGCCGCTTCGAGCTATGCCACCGCTGGCTGGCACGCATGCAGGCCCGGCCCGAACTGCGGCTGGATGCGCTGGATGCGGACTGGCGCGCCATCGAGGCCCTGGCCCGCCCCGTCTCGCGCGAGATCCACAAGATGCACGCCTTTGTGCGCTTTCGGACCACGCAGCGGCAGAACCAGCCCGATCTGCACATTGCCTGGTTCGAGCCCGAGCACCACATCGTGCGCGCGGCAGCACACTTCTTCTGCAAGCGCTTTGCCAACATGCACTGGGCCATCCTCACGCCGCAATGCAGCGCGCACTGGGACGGCCATGCGCTGCGCCTGACGCCCGGTGCGCGCCGCAGCGATGCCCCGCCAGCCGACGCGGGCGAGGCCCTGTGGCTGACCTACTACGCCAGCACCTTCAACCCGGCGCGCCTGAAGGAGCAGGCCATGCTGCGCGAGATGCCGCGCCGCTACTGGCACAACCTGCCCGAGACGGTGCTGATCTCCACCCTGGTCCAGCAGGCCCGCGCGCGCACGGCGCAGATGCTGGCGCCGTAACGGCAGCCGCCAAAAAGAAACAGAAAAAAGAAAAGGCCCCGAAGGGCCTTTGTCTGCTTTGCAGCGTCGCTCAGTGCATCAACCCAGCCACTTGCGGGCGTTGCGCCACACGCGCATCCAGGGGCTGAATTCCGACTTGTCGCCGTTGGTCCAGCTCATCTGCACGTTGCGGAACACGCGCTCGGGGTGGGGCATCATGGCCGTGAAGCGGCCATCGGCCGTGGTCACTGCCGTCAGGCCGCCGGCCGATCCATTGGGATTGAACGGGTACTGCTCGGTGGCCTTGCCGTGATTGTCCACATAGCGCATGGAGGCGATGGCCTTGTCCGCATTGCCGCGGAAGCGGAAGTTGGCAAAGCCTTCGCCGTGGGCCACGGCGATGGGCAGGCGGCTGCCGGCCATGCCCTGCAGGAACAGGCTGGGCGACTCCAGCACTTCCACCATGGACAGGCGCGCCTCGAAGCGGTTGCTCTGGTTCTGCGTGAAACGCGGCCAGTCCTGCGCACCGGGAATGATGTCGGCCAGCTCGGCAAACATCTGGCAGCCGTTGCACACGCCCAGGCCGAAGGTATCGCTGCGGCCGAAGAACTGCTGGAACTGCGCGGACAGGCTGTCGTTGAAGGTGATGGAGCGCGCCCAGCCGATGCCGGCGCCCAGCGTGTCGCCGTAGCTGAAGCCGCCGCAGGCCACCACGCCGGCGAAGTCCTGCAGCTGCGCGCGGCCGCTTTGCAGGTCGGTCATGTGCACGTCCACTGCGTCGAAGCCGGCCTCGGTGAAGGCGTAGGCCATTTCCACATGGGAGTTCACGCCCTGCTCGCGCAGCACGGCCACGCGGGGGCGCGCGCCCAGGTTCAGGAAGGGTGCGGCGGGGTTCTCGGCCGGGTCGAACGTCAGGTGCAGGTGCATGCCCGGGTCGGCAGGCTCGCCGGCTGCGGCGTGCTCGCTGTCGGCACAGGCCGGGTTGTCGCGCTGCTGGGCAATCTTCCAGCTGACGGCATCCCAGACCTGGTGCAGGTCGCTGAGCGAGGCGCCGAAGACGGACTTGGCATCGCGCCAGACCTGCAGTTCGCCCTTGCCCGCATCGACCTTGGACGAGGCGGGGCGCGTCTTGCCGATGATGTGGCTGCAGGTGGACAGGCCATGCTCGCGCAGGGTCTGCAGCACGGCGGCGCGGTCGGCCGTGCGGATCTGCAGCACGGCGCCCAGCTCTTCGTTGAACAGTGCGCGCAGCGTCATGTCGTCGCGGCGGCCGCTGATCTGGGAGGCCCAGTTCTTGCCTTCGCCCGAGTCCATGCGGCTGTCGCTGATGCCGTCGCCTTCGGTGACCAGCATGTCCACGTTGATGGCCACGCCCACATGGCCGGCGAAGGCCATCTCGGCCACGGTGGCCAGCAGGCCGCCGTCGCCCTTGTCGTGGTAGGCCAGGATCTGGCCCTTGGCGCGCAGGTCGTTGACGGCATCGACCAGGGCAATCAGGTCCTTGGCGTCATCGAGGTCAGGCGTTTCATTGCCGGACTGGCCCAGCACCTGGCCCAGGATGGAGCCGCCCATGCGCATCTTGCCGCGGCCCAGGTCCACCAGGACCAGGGTGCTGTCGTCTTCCGAGGCGTCCAGCTGGGGCGTGAGCGTGCCGCGCACATCGTCGATGGAGGCGAAGCCCGTGATGATCAGGCTGACGGGCGAGGTCACCTTCTTGACCTGGCCGCCCTCGTTCCACTGGGTGCGCATGGACAGGCTGTCCTTGCCCACGGGGATAGAGATGTCCAGCTGCGGGCACAGCTCCATGCCCACGGCCTTGACGGTGGCGTAGAGCGCCGCGTCTTCGCCGGGCTCGCCGCAGGCGGCCATCCAGTTGGCCGACAACTTGACCTTGGACAGCTCGATGGGCGCGGCCAGCATGTTGGTGATGGCCTCGGCCACGGCCATGCGTCCCGACGCCGGGGCGTTGATGGAGGCCAGCGGCGTGCGCTCGCCCATGGCCATGGCCTCGCCCTTGAAGCCACGGTAGTCGGCCAGGGTCACGGCCACGTCGGCCACGGGCACCTGCCAGGGGCCGACCATCTGGTCGCGGTGCGTGAGACCGCCCACGGCCCGGTCGCCAATGGTGATCAGGAAGCGCTTGGAGGCCACGGTGGGGTGGGCCAGCACGTCGATCACGGCCTTTTCCAGCGGCACGCCGGTCAGGTCCATGGGCGGCAGCTCGCGCTGCACGGTGGCCACGTCGCGGTGCATCTTGGGCGGCTTGCCCAGCAGCACGTTCATGGGCATGTCCACGGGGAACCTCTGGTCGCCCGAGGCCACCGCCGTGTCCTCCAGCACCAGCTGGCGTTCTTCCGTGGCCGTGCCGATCACGGCGAACGGGCAGCGCTCGCGCTCGCAGAAGGCCGTGAACTCGGCCAGCGATTCGGGAGCGATGGCCATCACATAGCGTTCCTGGCTTTCGTTGGACCAGATTTCCTTGGGCGCCAGGCCGGATTCCTCCAGGTTGACGGCGCGCAGGTCGAAGCGCGCGCCACCGCCCGCATCGTTGGTCAGCTCGGGGAAGGCATTGGACAGGCCGCCAGCACCCACGTCGTGGATGGCCAGGATGGGGTTCTTGTCGCCCTGGGCCCAGCAGTGGTTGATGACTTCCTGGGCGCGGCGCTCGATCTCGGGATTGCCGCGCTGCACGGAGTCGAAGTCCAGCTCGGCCGCGTTCGTGCCGCTGGCCATGGAGCTGGCAGCACCGCCGCCCATGCCGATGCGCATGCCGGGGCCGCCCAGCTGGATCAGCAGGGTGCCGGCGGGGAACTCGATCTTCTGAGTCAGCTCGGAGTCGATCACGCCCAGGCCGCCCGCGATCATGATGGGCTTGTGGTAGCCGCGCATCACGGCATCGGCACCCACGCCGACCTGCTGCTCGTACTCGCGGAAATAGCCGGTCAGGTTGGGACGGCCGAATTCGTTGTTGAAGGCCGCGCCACCGAGCGGACCCTCGATCATGATCTGCAGCGGGCTGGCGATGTGCTCGGGCTTGCCCACTTCGCTGCCCCACAGCTTGGAGACCGTGAAGCCCGACAGGCCGGCCTTGGGCTTGGAGCCGCGGCCCGTGGCGCCCTCGTCGCGGATCTCGCCGCCCGCGCCGGTCGATGCGCCGGGGAAGGGGGAGATGGCCGTGGGGTGGTTGTGCGTCTCCACCTTCATCAGCACGTGGTTGACGGCCTGCTTCTTCTGGTAGCTGGGCGCCTTGATCTTGTCCAGGGCCGCCTCGAAGGTGGCGACGAAGCGCTCGACCTCATGGCCCTCCATGATGGAGGCGTTGTCCGAGTAGGCGACCACCGTGTGCTGGGGCGAGACCTGGTGCGTGTTGCGGATCATGCCGAACAGGCTCTTGTCCTGGGCCACGCCGTCGATGGTGAACTGGGCGTTGAAGATCTTGTGGCGGCAGTGCTCGCTGTTGGCCTGCGCGAACATCATCAGCTCCACGTCCGTGGGATTGCGCTGGAGGCCCTTGAAGGCATCGACCAGGTAGTCGATCTCGTCGTCGGCCAGGGCCAGGCCCCATTGGCGGTTGGCGGTCTCCAGCGCGGCGCGGCCACCGCCCAGCACATCGACGAACTCCATGGGAGCGGCGTCCAGGGCGGAGAACAGTTGCTCGGCCTCGGCGCGCGTGGCGAAGACCGACTCGGTCATGCGGTCGTGCAGCAAGGCGGCGATCCGTGCAGTCTGCTCGGCCGAAAGCTCAGGCGCGCTGCCCAGCACATTGCTCAGCAGGCCGGTCTTGAAGGCGATGCGGTACTCGGTGATGCGCTCCACGCGGAACACGCCCAGGCCGCAGTTGCGGGCAATGTCCGTGGCCTTGGAGGCCCAGGGGGAGATCGTTCCCAGGCGCGGCGTGACCACCAGGGCGGCACCGTCGGCCGGGCCTTCATAGGGGTCTCCATAGGTCAAGAGCGCCTGGAGGCGCTCTTGCAGTGCGGGCGTGGGTGCGGCGTCCGTGGCCACCAGGTGCACGAAGCGCGCGGCAATGCCGGTGATTTTGGGATGGATGGAGACCAGTTCGGTCAGGAGCTGCTGGGCGCGGAACGAGCTGAGAGCGTTTCCACCCTCCAACTGTGTCAGATGCAAGGTCACGTGGCGGCCTGTTGGGTGAGGAGGCTTGTGAAAAGCGCCCTGCGGCCCCGCCCTCCGGGGGCTGGCTGCAAGGCGCTGAATCGGTGAGGCCGCTATTTTACCGGGCTGCGCCGTCCCGATGGCGACAGCCGCCCCTTACCCCTGCACGCCCGAAGGCGCAATGGGATAATTGCGGGCATGAGCATCACCATCAAGAGCGCTGAAGACATCGCAGCCATGCGCGTGGCCTGCCGCCTGGCTTCGGAAGTGCTGGACTACATCACCCCCCACATCAAGCCCGGCATCACCACGGCCGAGATCGACCGCCTGGGCGCCGAATGCATGGCGCAGCAGGGCACGGTTTCCGCCACCATCGGCTACCAGCCGCCCGGCTACCCTCCCTACCCCGGACACTTGTGCACCTCGGTCAACCATGTGGTCTGCCACGGCATTCCCAATGACAAGCCGCTCAAGAAGGGCGACATCGTCAATGTGGACGTCACGGTCATCACCAAGGACGGCTGGTACGGCGACAACAGCCGCATGTTCATGATCGGAGAGTGCTCCATCGCGGCCAAGCGCCTGTCGGCACTGACCTTCGACGCCATGTGGCTGGGCATCCAGCAGGTCAGGCCCGGCGCCACGCTGGGCGACATCGGCAACGCCATCCAGACCTTTGCCGAAGGCCACGGCCTGTCGGTGGTGCGCGAGTTCTGCGGCCACGGCATCGGCCAGAAGTTCCACGAAGAGCCCCAGATCCTGCACTACGGCCGCCCCGGAACGGGCACCGTGCTGGAAGAAGGCATGGTCTTCACCGTCGAGCCCATGCTCAACCTGGGCAAGCGCGAGATCAAGGAACTGGGCAAGGACGGCTGGACCATCGTGACCAAGGACCACAGCCTCTCGGCCCAGTGGGAACACACCCTGGTGGTGACCAGGACCGGCTACGAAGTCATGACCCTGTCGGCCGGCTCGCCCGCGCTGCCCCCCTTTGTTACCACCACGAGCTGCTGAGGCTCGGCATGTTTCTTGCGTGATGCGCAGGCAAAATGGCATGGCGTCCGGGGCACCCGCTCCCGGCGCCTTCCCTGCCCTCGCCGCGCATGAAACAGACCACTGACCACACTCCTTCCCACGCTGCGCCCTCTGCCCCGGACTCGCTGGAGCAGTTGCGCGTGCAGTACGCCCGGGATCGCGGCCGCTGGATAGGCTCGCTGCTGGCGCCCACCATGGGCCGGCGCGGCGTGCGCCTGGTGCTGCAGCACCTGAGCGATCTGGCCGACACGCTGCTGCGCGCGCTGTGGCATCGTGCCGGCATGCCGCCCGAGGCCTGCCTGGCCGCCGTAGGCGGCTTCGGGCGCGCCCAGCTGTTTCCCTATTCCGACATCGACGTGCTGGTGCTGCTGCCAGCCGCTGGCACGGCAGATGCCGAGCTGGCCTCGCGCATCGAGAAATTCATCGGCAGTTGCTGGGACGCGGGCCTGGAGATCGGCTCCAGCGTGCGCACGCTGGCCGAATGCCTGGAGGAATCCGAGCGCGACCTGACGGTGCAGACCGCCCTGCTGGAATCACGCCGCATCTGCGGCAGCGAGCCGCTGTTCGCCGAGTTCCAGACGCGCTACCAGGCCCAGATGAATGCGCACGCCTTTCTGTCCGGCAAGCTGCTGGAAATGCGCCAGCGCCACAACAAGTACGAGAGCACGCCCTACTCGCTGGAGCCCAACTGCAAGGAATCGCCCGGCGGCCTGCGCGATCTGCACACCATGATCTGGCTGGCCCGTGCCGCAGGCCTGGGCAGCAGCTGGCAGGCCCTGGCCGGCAAGGGGCTGATCACCGATTTCGAGCGCCGCCAGCTCGAGGACAACGAAGCCCTGCTGAGCCTGATACGGGCGCGCCTGCATGCGGTGGCGGGCCGGCATGAGGACCGCCTGGTCTTCGACCAGCAGACCGCCGTGGCCGAGGCCTTTGGCTACCGCTCCACCTCGGCCGAGGGGCGCAAGCTGGCCATGCGCGCCAGCGAGACGCTGATGCGCCACTACTACTGGGCGGCCAAGGCCGTGACCCAGCTGTGCCAGATCCTGCGGCTGAACATCGAGGAGCGGCTGAACCCGCGCCCCACGCCGCGCATCCGGCTGAACTCGCGCTTCTACGAGAAGGCCGGCACCATCGAGGTGGCCAGCGACGATCTCTACGAGCGCGAGCCGCACGCCATCCTCGAAACCTTTCTGATGTACGAGACCCATGTGGGCCTCACCGACCTGTCGGCGCGCACGCTGCGCGCGCTGTACGGCGCGCGTGACCTGATGGACGCGGCCTTCCGGCGCGACCCGGTCAACCGCGCCACCTTCATGAAGATCCTGCAGCAGCCCAGCGGCATCACGCACGCCATGCGGCTGATGAACCAGACCTCGGTGCTGGGGCGCTACCTGTGGCCGTTCCGGCGCATCGTGGGCCAGATGCAGCATGACCTGTTCCACGTCTACACGGTGGACCAGCACATCCTCATGGTGCTGCGCAATGTGCGGCGCTTTTTCATGGCCGAGCATGCGCATGAGTACCCGTTCTGCTCGCAGCTGGCCAGCGGCTGGGACAAGCCCTGGCTGCTGTACGTGGCCGCGCTGTTCCACGACATCGGCAAGGGCCGCGGCGGCGACCACTCCATCATCGGCGCCGTGGAGGCCAAGCGCTTTTGCCGCGCCCACGGCATTGCGCGCGCCGACGCCGAGCTGATCGAATTCCTCGTGCGCGAGCACCTGACCATGAGCCAGGTCGCACAAAAGCAGGACCTGTCGGACCCCGAGGTGATCCAGGCCTTTGCCGAGCGCGTGGGCAACGAGCGCAACCTCACGGCCCTGTACCTGCTGACCGTGGCCGACATCCGCGGCACCAGCCCCAAGGTCTGGAGCGCCTGGAAGGGCAAGCTGCTGGAGGACACCTATCGCCTGACCTTGCGCGTCATGGGCGGACGCGCGCCCGATGCTGCCGCCGAAATCGAGGCCCGCCGCCGCGAGGCCCTGGTGCAGCTGGCACTGACAGCCCAGCCCTTCGAATCGCACAAGAAGCTCTGGGACACGCTGGGCGTGGACTATTTCATGCGCCACGAGGCGGCCGACATCGCCTGGCACACGCGCCACCTGTCGCGCCACGTGGGCACCACCCGCCCCGTGGTGCGCGCGCGCCGCTCCCTGGCCGGCGAGGGGCTGCAGGTGCTGGTCTACGCGCCTGACCAGCCCGATCTGTTCGCGCGCATCTGCGGCTACTTCGACCGGGCGGCCTTCTCCATTCTGGATGCGCGCGTGCACACGGCCCACAACAGCTATGCGCTGGACACCTTCCAGGTGGTCGCGCCCGCCATGCAGGAGCAGTACCGCGAGCTGATGCACATGGTCGAGAACGACCTGGTCGCCGCACTGATGCAGGGCGGACCGCTGCGCGAGCCATCCCCCCGGCGCCTGTCGCGCCGCGTCAAAAGCTTCCCCTTTGCGCCGCGCGTCACGCTGCAGCCCGACGAGAAAGCCCAGCACTGGCTGCTGTCCATCTCGGCCACGGACCGTGCCGGCCTGCTCTACACCGTAGCGCGCATCCTGGCCCAGCACCACCTGAGCGTGCAATTGGCCAAGGTCAGTACGCTGGGCGAGCGCGTGGAAGACAGCTTTCTGATCGAGGGCGCCGAACTGCAGAACAACCAGCGCCAGCTGCTCATAGAAACCGAGCTGCTGCAGGCCTTGGCGGTCTGAATTTGTGGCGAAAAAAGGCCCGCCCTGTCAACCAGGGCGGGCCTTTTGCATCCAGGCGCTGGTGCGGGTGCGGGTGCCGCCGTCAGTGCATGGCAGCCGCAGGCGCCGACACCGTGGCCACTTCCTTGCCCTCGCGGTCATAGAGCTTGCCGTCGACCACCCGGTCGCCATCGGCCAGGGCAGACAGCACGGCCTCGCTGAGCACGCGCTCAGAACCTGCGCCGAACACCGAAGGCTCCTCGGGGTTGCCCTGCTTGAAGTGGTTGAAGACCAGGTTCAGCAGCAGCACGGTCACCGCCGTGGAGCTGATGCCCGAATGGAACATGGTGGCGAACCAGTCCGGGAAGTGGTGATAGAAGTCCGGCTTGACCATGGGCAGCACGCCCATGCCGATGGACGCCGCCACGATGATCAGGTTCATGTTGTTGTGATAGTCCACCTTGGCCAGCGTGCGGATGCCGCTGGCCGCCACCGTGCCAAAGAGCACCAGGCCCGCGCCGCCCAGCACCGAGGGCGGCACGCAGGCCACGATGCGCCCCATGATGGGCAGCAGGCCGAAGGCGATCAGGATCAGCCCGCTGAAGGCCACGACATAACGGCTCTTGATGCCCGTGACCGCGACCAGGCCCACGTTCTGGGCAAAGGCGCTCTGCGTGAACGAGCCGAAGAACGGCGCCACCACGCTGGACAGCATGTCGGCGCGCAGGCCGTCGGCCAGGCGGCGCGAATCCACGCGGGTGCCCACGATGTCGCCCACGGCCAGGATGTCGGCCGAGGTTTCCACCAGGGTCACCAGGATCACGATGGACATGGAAAGGGTCGCCGCCAGGCTGAAGGTCGGCCAGCCGAAGTGCAGCGGCATGGGCACGGCGAACCAGGCGCCGCTGCCCACCTCGGAAAAGTCGGACTTGCCGATCATGGCCGCCACCGCCGTGCCGATGACGATGGCCAGCAGGATGGACAGGCGCGAGATCATGGCGTTGCCCAGCTTGCTCAGCGCCAGCACGATGACCAGCGACAGGCCCGCCAGCCCGATGTTGCCCATGCTGCCGTAGTCGGCCGCCTGCGGATTGCCGCCCATGGCCCAGTGGGCTGCCACCGGCATCAGCGACAGGCCGATGATGGTGATCACGCAGCCATTGACCAGCGGCGGGAAAAACCGGGTGAGCTTGGAAAAAATGGGCGCAATGATCAGGCCGAACACCGAGGCAAAGAGCACGGCGCCCAGCACGCCCTGCATGCCGCCACCCGTGTGCAGGATGCTGACCATGGTGGCCACGCCCGAGAAGGACACGCCCTGCACCAGCGGCAGGCGCGAGCCGAAGAACGGAATGCCCAGCGTCTGCAGCAGCGTGGCCAGCCCGCCCATGAAAAGGCAGGCCGTGATCAGCAGGCCCGTGTCGGCCGCCGACATGCCGGCCGCATTGGCCATGACCAGGGGCACGGCCACGATGCCTCCGTACATGGTCAGCACATGCTGCAAACCATAGAGGGTGTTGGCCGTGAGGCCGAGTTGCTCGTCCTCCGGGCGGATGTCTGTACCCAGGGCCGGCGCATTGCCAGAACTTTTTTCCATCGCTGTCTCCTTGTCCTCTTGTTCACAGAACGCCGGACAAGTACGCGGCAGCCGGATGGCGGCAGGAGCGCCCCCGCGCACCCTTTGCCGCCGACCCGATAGGCCGCGCTCTCCTGCATCCTGCATCGCGAAGCCCGGTGGCTGCTTGGCAGCTCTTGGCGGGCGAACGCACACAATCCCCGCCTTGGCGGGAAGTGCCAATGTACGGCGCCAGCATGGAAAAATTGTCTACCGATTTGTATACAAAGACCTGACCGAAGATCCTTGAATACGGGCAGCGCCCGCCCGCTCAGTCGTCCTCGGCCGCGCTGATGCCGGGGAACAGCACATCGGTGAAGCCGAACTGGCTGAAGTCACGCATGCGCATGGGATAGAGCTTTCCCCAGAGGTGATCGCACTCATGCTGGACCACGCGCGCATGAAAGCCGTCCACCGTGCGGTCGATGGCATCGCCAAACACATCGAAGCCCGTGTAGCGGATATGGTTCCAGCGCGGCACCATGCCGCGCATTCCGGGCACGGACAGGCAGCCTTCCCAGTCCAGGTGCTCGTCCTCGCCCATGGGCGTGATGACCGGGTTGATGAGCACGGTGCGCGGCACCACGGGCGCATCGGGGTAGCGTGGATTGGGCAGGCCGGAGCCGAACACCACCATCTGCAGGTCCACGCCAATCTGCGGCGCGGCCAGCCCCGCGCCGTTGGCTGCATGCATGGTGTCCAGCAAATCGCTGAGCAGCAGGTGCAGTTCGTCGGTGTCGAATTCGGTCACGGGCTGGGCGACGCGCAGCAGGCGCGGATCGCCCATCTTCAAAATGGTGCGGACAGTCATGGCAGTGCAAGGCTATGCATGTAAGTGTGGGTTGCCAAGCATAGCGGCCGCCCGGCTCCCGGCCGCCCCCTGGCCACCTCTTGGCTACCTCTTGGCCGCCATGGCCACAGCGCGCTGGCACAATCGCAGCATGCCCAGCACCGCCAGAGAGTCATCCACCGCGTCCCCAGAGGACCGTGAGGCAGGCGCGCAGCAAATACCCACGGCACAGACCCTGGAGCCCGAGGCCACTGCGCAGGCAGGCACGGCGCCGGCCTTCCATGATGACGATCCCCCTCCCCTGCACCGCATGCCGGCCGCCCCGTTGCGCTGGGCGCTGCAGCTGTTTGCCTGCCTGAGCCTGGCCACGGGCATTGCCGGCATCTTCATTCCAGGATTGCCCACCACGGTGTTCGTGCTCATGGCCGGCTGGGCCGCGGCGCGCAGCTCGCAGCGCATGCACACCTGGCTGTGGCGCCATCGCCTGTTCGGCCCCATGCTGCGCAACTGGGCACGGGGCGGCTGCGTGAGCCGGCGCGCCAAATGGAGCGCCAGCGCCATGATGAGCCTGTGCGCCGTCATACTGCTGTGGACACGCCCGCCCGCCTGGGTGCAGGCCGTGGCGCTGACCTCCATGGGCTGCGTGCTGGTGTGGCTGTGGTTCAGGCCCGAGCCGTGAGAATGAAGGCCTGCAGCAGGCCTTCCTGAAAAAATTCCCCCGAGTTTTCTGTGACGTGTTTTTTACGTCATATAATCTAGGTCTTGTTCCTCAATAGCTCAGTTGGTAGAGCGCCGGACTGTTAATCCGTAGGTCCCTGGTTCGAGCCCAGGTTGAGGAGCCAAAAGAATTTCAAGATCTTGCAACCGCACAAGATCTCTGTCGATAGACGTGTATTCCTCAATAGCTCAGTTGGTAGAGCGCCGGACTGTTAATCCGTAGGTCCCTGGTTCGAGCCCAGGTTGAGGAGCCAAATTTCAGTGGCCTTGCAATCGCACAAGACCCAACGCCAACATATTCCTCAATAGCTCAGTTGGTAGAGCGCCGGACTGTTAATCCGTAGGTCCCTGGTTCGAGCCCAGGTTGAGGAGCCAGATGAAAAGCCCGCATGCCAACGCATGCGGGCTTTTTTGTTGGGTCAGGCTGCACGCACCATGCCCACGGTGGGCGTGTTCGGTGGCGATGGAGTTGCGGCGGGCTCCACGGTGACGGGCTTGCTGTGCCGGGCATGCGCGCGGCGCGAGACATGGGCAGCACGGGATTGCTCGACGCCCTCTTCCCATGCGCGCAGCTCTTCTTCCAGCCGTGCGGCACGTTCCGCATACATGTCAGCAGAGGACTTGTAGTACTCCGCGGCAATGGTGTGCTCGAGCATCGCCATGCGGGCTTCCTGCAGGTAGGCCCGGGTGCGACGGATATAGCGCGGCTCGGCAAGGCTTGCGCCAAAGATTTTGCTGAAAAACATCGCTCATCCTCCTTCGATGCCTTCACAGCGAAAGCCAAGCATCCGCAAGAAGACGGAACCAGCATAGCCCAAGCCTGCCAGACGGCACTGTCCCCTGGCGCGACAAGGCCGCGTAGGAGGTTCACTTACCCCGGCCAGGCGATGCCCTCGCATCCACGCAGCCCTCTTGCGCATGGTTTGTGCAAGACTGCGGCTGCAGAGAATACGAAACCATTTCCTCCGTCCGCACCCGATCATGTCCCATCCCCTCCCATGGCTCATCCCCCACCAGGCCTTCCCTCCTGTGGAAACGGCATGGGGCCCCAACGACCCCATCCCGGGCCTGCTGGCCGCAGGCGGCACGCTGGATGCGGCACACCTGCGCATCGCCTACAGCCAGGGGATTTTTCCCTGGTTCAGCGAAGGCCAGCCAACGCTGTGGTGGTCGCCCGATCCACGCATGGTGCTGCAGACATCGCAATTCCGGCTGCACCGCAGCCTGCGCAAGACATTGCAGCGCTTTCGCGCCACGCCGGGCTGCGAGATCCGCATCGACAGCGCGTTCGAGACCGTGATGCAGCACTGCGCCCAGACGGTGCGCCACGACCAGGATGGCACCTGGATCGTGCAGGAAATTCTTGACGCCTATACCGACCTGCACCACCAGGGTGCAGCCCACAGCGTGGAGACCTGGGTGGACGGACGCCTGGTGGGCGGCCTGTATTGCGTGGCACTGGGCCGCGCCGTGTTTGGCGAATCCATGTTCGCGCATGCCACCGACGCATCCAAGATCGCGCTGGCGGCCCTGGTTGCGCTGTGCAGACACCAGGGCGCCGCGCAGATCGATTGCCAGCAGGCCACGCAGCATCTGGCCTCGCTGGGCGCGCGCGAAATGCCGCGCGCCCGGTTCCTGCAAACCGTGGCCGAGCAAAGCCAGCTGCCGCCCATGCGCTGGCAGTTCGAAAACGTATACTGGGACGCGTTGCTGCCACCGTCCGGCGAGGCTGGCGACACATCACCGGCTGCCGCCAGCACACCATGACGCACCCGAACGATCTTCCGCTGCAGGCCCTGCAGTTCTATGCCACCGCCGCCTACCCCTGCAGCTATCTGGATGGCAGGCTGGCGCGTTCGCAAGTGGCCACGCCCAGCCACCTGATCCAGAACAGCGCCTATTCCGAGCTGGTTTCACTGGGTTTTCGCCGCAGCGGAATGTTCACCTACCGGCCGTATTGCGACGGATGCCGCGCCTGCGTGCCGATGCGCATCCTGGTCCACGACTTCCGCCCTGACCGCAGCCAGCGCCGCGCCGCCGCGCGCCATGCCGACCTCACGGCATCGATCCAGCGCCTGCACTACTCGAACGAGCACTACCAGCTGTACCTGCGCTACCAGCAAAGCCGCCACAGCGGCGGAGGCATGGACCATGACAGCGTGGACCAGTACACCCAGTTCCTTCTGCAAAGCCGCGTCAACTCGCGCCTTGTGGAGTTCCGCACGCCCGCGGCCGATGGCGGCATCGGCACGCTGAAGATGGTCTCCATCCTCGATGTGCTGGAAGATGGGCTGTCTGCCGTCTACACCTTCTACGAGCCCAACGACCCCGCCAGCTACGGCACCTTCAATGTGTTGTGGCAGATCGACCAGGCCCGGTCCATGAGCCTGCCCTATGTCTACCTGGGCTACTGGATCGCCGACAGCCAGAAGATGAATTACAAGGCGCGCTTCCTGCCCCATGAAGTGCGCGTTGACGAGCGCTGGCAGCGCGTGGATCAGCTGCCGCGCTGATACAGCGTCACTCCACGCCTTTTCAGCGACATTTCTTATGCGCATAGCCGCTGTTTGCTGGCGGCACATATGCCGCCATGCCATGGCCGCCGCTAGAATGACCGAATGCCGAAACTCCACTCCGCCTCATGAAAAAAAACGATAACGCGGCCTCCCCCAAGCCCAGCGTCCAGGTCCTGGAACGCATGTTCACGTTGATCGACGTGTTGGCCTCGCGCGAGGAAGCGGTATCGCTCAAGGAGATCAGCGAGCGCACCGGCCTGCACCCCTCCACCACGCACCGCATCCTCAACGATCTGGCCATCGGCCGCTTTGTCGATCGCCCCGAATCGGGCAGCTACCGCCTGGGCATGCGCTTCCTGGAGCTGGGCAATCTGGTCAAGGCCCGCCTGAGCGTGCGCGAAGCGGCCCTGATCCCCATGCGCCAGCTGCACAAGCAGATCCAGCAGCCGGTCAGCCTCAGCGTGCGCCAGGGCGATGAAATCGTCTATGTGGAACGCGCCTACAGCGAGCGCTCCGGCATGCAGGTGGTGCGCGCCATCGGCGGCCATGCGCCGCTGCACCTGACATCCAACGGCAAGCTGTTCCTGGCGGCGGACGATGCGCAACAGGTCCGCGCCTACGCCACGCGCACCGGCCTGCCCGGCAAGACGCACTTCAGCATCACGCGGCTGGCTGACATGGAAAACGAACTGGACAAGGTACGCCACCATGGCGTGGCCCGCGACAACGAAGAGCTGGAACTGGGCGTGCGCTGCATGGCCGCCGGCATCTACGACGACCAGGGCAAGCTGGTGGCCGGCCTGTCCATCTCTGCTCCCGCCGACCGGCTGGACGAAAGCTGGATGTCCAAGCTCCAATCCACCGCACAGGAGATCTCGAGCGCCTTGGGCTTCAACGCAACCCGCCCGGCTGCACCGCCTCCCAACCCCTACGCGCGCAGCAGCCACTGAACAACCATCGACCCCATTGGCATTGGCCAGGGGCCATTGGCTACACAGACCTCTGCCCACCAGAAACAACAAAGGCGCCATCGGCGCCTTTGTTGTGAGGGGAAAGAAAACTCAGCCCTTGACCTTGTGGATCATGGGATCGCCAGCCACCTGCCCCATGGACTCCACCCAGTGGCGCACGCGCTCGGCATCGCCGAGGCGGCTGAACTTTCCTGCCGAATCCAGGAAGACCATGATGATCTTGCGGCCAGCCACCTGCGCCTGCATGACCAGGCAGCGGCCTGCCTCGGAGATGTAGCCGGTTTTTTGCAGACCGATGTCCCAGGTGGGGCTCATCACCAGGCGGTTGGTGTTGTTGTACTGCAGCGTGCGGCGACCCACGGCCACCTCATAGCCGGGCGAGGTGGTGTACTCGCGCACCAGCGGATCGCTGTGCGCCACATTCACGAGCACAGCCAGATCACGGGCGCTGGACTGGTTGCGGCTGGACAGCCCGGTGGGCTCCACGTAGCGGGTATCGGTCATGCCCAGCAGACGGGCCTTGGCATTCATCTGCTGGACAAAGGCATCAAGGCCACCAGGGAAAGTGCGGCCCAGGGCATGGGCAGCGCGGTTTTCACTGGACATCAGGGCCAGGTGCAGCATTTCACCGCGCGTGAGCGTGGTGCCGACGGCCAAGCGCGAGCTGCTGCCCTTTTCGGTATCCACGTCGTCCTGCGTGATGGTGATGGCTTCATCCATCGGCAGATGGGCCTGGGAAATCAGCAGGCCGGTCATCAGTTTGGTCAACGAGGCGATGGGCAAGACGGCGTGGTCGTTCTTGCTCAGCAGCACCTCATGGGTGTCCTGGTCCAGGACCAGAGCCACGCTGCTCTTGAGATCCAGAGGATCGGCCACCGCATGCAGACCAGCCATCTGGCCGAAGGACAGGCGTGGCTCGTAGGCAACGGCGCGAATGGGGCTGGCCACGCTGCGTGCAGCGACACGGCTGGGCTGGCGCGCGCTCTTGGCAACGCGCTTGCCCTGGGGAGCGGCCGTGGCGCGCTCCTTCACCGCCTTCTTCTTGACAGGGGCCACGGCCACCTGTTTCTTGGCAACTTTCTTGGCGGGCGCGGCATGTGCGCCCGGAGCAGCAAGAGCACAACTCAGGGCCAGAAAGGACATGACCTGAGCAAATCGACCGAGGCGGGCACGGCGTAGGGTGGGCATGAGAAATGCTCCAAGCAGCAAGAATTTGTGACTAGACCTTACATTAATCGAAAAAGTCGCACTGTGACAATAACTTGTGCGACTTTTCGATAATTTAAGTGAAATTATAAGGCGAGTGCTTACCCCTGTGCAGCCACGATCTCTGCATTGCTGTGTAATTTGTTCAACGCGCTCAGGTAGGCCTTGGCAGAAGCCACGACGATGTCAGGGTCGGCGCCCACGCCGTTGACCACGCGCCCGCTGCGCTGCAGGCGAACGGTCACTTCGCCCTGGCTTTCGGTGGAGCCGCTGATGGCGTTGACCGAGTACAGCAGCATCTCGGCACCGCTCTTCACCTCGGACTCGATGGCCTTGAACGAGGCATCGACCGGGCCATTGCCGTCGGACTGGGCCTTGATCTCTCGGCCGTCGCGGCTGAACACCACCGACGCGTGTGGGCGCTCACCTGTCTCGCTTTGCTGGGCCAGCGAGATGAACTGGAAGGGATCGGCCTGCTGATGCGCGTCCTGCTCGGTCACCAGGGCCAGGATGTCCTCGTCGAAGATCTCGCTCTTGCGGTCGGCCAGCTCCTTGAAGGCGGCAAAGGCGGTATTGATCGCAGCTTCGCTGTCCAGCTCCACACCCAGTTCATGCAGGCGCTGCTTGAAGGCGTTGCGGCCGCTGAGCTTGCCCAGCACGATCTTGTTGGCGCTCCAGCCCACGTCCTCGGCACGCATGATTTCGTAGGTGTCGCGCGCCTTGAGCACGCCGTCCTGGTGAATGCCGGAGGCATGGGCGAAGGCGTTGGCCCCCACCACGGCCTTGTTGGGCTGCACCACGAAGCCGGTGGTCTGGCTGACCATGCGGCTGGCGGCCACGATATGCAGGGCGTCGATGTTGACGTCCAGGCCAAAGTAGTCCTTGCGCGTCTTGATGGCCATCACCACCTCTTCCAGCGAGCAGTTGCCGGCGCGCTCACCCAGGCCATTGATGGTGCATTCGATCTGGCGGGCGCCGCCGAGCTTGACGCCGGCCAGCGAGTTGGCCACGGCCATGCCCAGGTCGTTGTGGCAGTGCACGCTCCAGACCGCCTTGTCGCTGTTGGGCACGCGCTCGCGCAGGTTCTTGATGAAGGCGCCGTAGAGCTCGGGAATGGCATAGCCCACGGTGTCGGGCACGTTGATCGTGGTTGCGCCCTCGGCGATCACGGTCTCGATGACGCGGCACAGGAAATCCGGGTCGCTGCGGTAGCCGTCCTCCGGGCTGAACTCGATGTCGGCAATCAGGTTGCGCGCAAAGCGCACGGATTGGCGCGCCTGCTCCAGCACCTGCTCGGGCGTCATGCGCAACTTTTTCTCCATGTGCAGCGCGCTGGTCGCAATGAAGGTGTGGATGCGCGCGCGGTTGGCGTCCTTCAGAGCCTCGGCCGCACGGGCGATGTCACGGTCATTGGCCCGCGCCAGCGAGCAGATGGTGGAGTCCTTGATGGCGCGCGCAATGGCCTGTACCGACTCGAAGTCACCGTTGGAGCTCGCCGCAAAACCGGCCTCGATCACATCGACCTTCAGCCGTTCGAGCTGGCGCGCGATGCGCAGCTTCTCGTCGCGGGTCATGGAGGCACCGGGCGACTGCTCGCCGTCACGCAAGGTGGTGTCGAAAATGATCAATTGGTCGGTCATGGGGAGTCTCGTCTTTCTTGTGGATGCGAAGCCCCTGCCCACGGGCAGGCGATGAAAAAAGCCGGTGCGCTTGTGGCTGCACCGGCTCGGGAACGAAATTCAGGCGGCGACCGCCTCCTGCGCCACCGCATTCTCGGCGGAGGGAACACGCTGCAAGCCCGACATGATGGCCCGGAAAGAGGCAGAGACGATATTCGCATCGACCCCGACGCCGTAGCAGACGTGGGACTCGTCCACGCGCAGTTCCACATAGGCGATGGCCTTGGCGTTGGCACCTTCGCCAATGGCGTGCTCGGCATAGTCCAGCACGCGCACCGCGCGGCCGCTGTGCTCGCTCAGCGCCTGCACGAAGGCGTCGATCGGACCCGTGCCCTCGGCCTCGACCGTGCGCTTGCCGCCCTCGACGGCCAGGTCGGCCGACAGGCTGACCACACCATCGTTCTCGCTCAGCCGGTAGTGCGGCGCCTGCACGGATTGCAGGCCGTATTCGCGCTGGAACAGATTCCACAGGTCGGCGGCAGCCAATTCCTTGCCGCTGGCATCCATCTCGCGCTGCACGACCTGGCTGAACTCGATCTGCAGGCGGCGCGGCAACTGGAGGCCATATTCGCTTTCAAGCAGATAGGCGATGCCGCCCTTGCCCGACTGGCTGTTGACGCGGATCACGGCTTCATAGCTGCGACCCAGGTCCTTGGGATCGATGGGCAGATAGGGCATGTCCCAGACGTCGCCTTCCTTGCGGTCGGCGAAGGCCTTCTTGATCGCATCCTGGTGCGAGCCAGAGAACGAGGTGTAGACCAGATCGCCCACGTAGGGATGGCGCGGGTGCACGGGCAACTGGTTGCAATGCTCGACCGTGCTGCGGATGCCGTCGATATCGGAGAAATCCAGCCCGGGCGACACGCCCTGGATGTACATGTTCAGCGCCACGTTGACCACGTCGAGGTTGCCCGTGCGCTCGCCGTTGCCGAACAGGCAGCCTTCGAGGCGGTCGGCACCGGCCATCAGCGCGAGCTCGGCCGTGGCCGTGCCCGTGCCGCGATCGTTGTGGGGATGGACGGACAGCACGATGGAATCACGGCGCTGGATGTGGCGGTGCGTCCACTCCACCATGTCGGCAAACAGATTGGGCGTGGAATGCTCCACCGTGGTGGGCAGGTTGATGATGCACTTGCGCTCGGTCGTGGGCTGCCATACATCGGTGACTGCATCAATGACGCGCTTGGAAAACTCCAGCTCGGTGTCCGAATACATCTCGGGCGAGTACTGGAAGGTCCATTGCGTCTGGGGGTAGCCGGCAGCGATCTCGTTGAACATGCGGGCATTGGTGGTGGCCAGCTCGACGATCTCGTCTTCACTCATGTTCAACACCACGCGGCGCATCACGGGCGCGGTGGCGTTGTACAGATGGACGATGGCACGGGGCACGCCTTCGAGCGCTTCGAAGGTACGGCGGATGAGGTGCTCGCGCGCCTGGGTCAGCACCTGGATGGTCACGTCATCGGGAATGCGGTTTTCCTCGATGAGCTTGCGCATGAAGTCGAACTCCACCTGCGATGCGGAGGGAAAACCGACCTCGATCTCCTTGAAGCCGATCTTCACCAGCTGCTCGAACATGCGCATCTTGCGATCGATGTCCATGGGCTCGATCAACGCCTGGTTGCCATCGCGCAGATCCACGCTGCACCAGATCGGAGCCTTGGTAATCGTCGCGTCGGGCCAGCTGCGATTTTGCAGACGCACGGGAGCGAAAGCGAACGGACGGTACTTGGTCGAAGGGTTTTGCAACATGGCTGAAGTGCTTTCTATCGTCTAGGTAAAAACAAGACCCACCTGCTCCAGCGACCCCACAAATGCAAAACGGCCCGTCGCTGGTGCAAACGGGCCGTGAAAGTAGGTATGTACGCGCGCGCTACTGTCTCTGCCCGTTGGACATCAGTAGTAGAGCTAGCGACAGGTATTGCATTCGAACGACTTTAGCACAGGTTCACAAAGGCTGTGAAGATGCTTCGCTGCATCACTTGTGCAGGCCGCGCTCCTCGGGCTCGTCGGTCGAGGTGCTGATGACGCTGGTGCGCTGGCCCTTGGCCTTGCGCCAGGCGTAGACGCCATAGCCCGAGAAACCGTAGAGCAGGAACACGCCGAACAGCACGATGGGCGGATGGATGTTGATGATGGCAATGCCCAGCGCAATCAGCACGATGGCGGCAAACGGCACGCTCTTCTTGAAGTGCACGTCCTTGAAGCTGTAGAACGGCACATTGGTGACCATGGTCAGGCCCGCGTACAGCGTCAGGAAGAACATGATCCAGGTGATCTGCGTCCAGCTCAGCCAGGCATCCTGTCCGCGCAGCAGGCCCGCCTCGTCCAGCAGCCAGATGAAGCCCGTGACCAGCGCCGCCGCCGCAGGCGAAGGCAGGCCCTGGAACCAGCGCTTGTCCACCGTGCCGGTATTCACGTTGAAACGCGCCAGCCGCAGTGCGGCGCAGGCGCAATAGACAAAGGCGGCAATCCATCCCCAGCGACCAATGCCCTTGAGCGCCCACTCATAGGCGATCAAGGCGGGAGCGGCGCCGAAGGACACCATGTCCGACAGCGAGTCCATCTGTTCGCCAAAGGCGCTTTGCGTATTGGTCATGCGTGCCACACGGCCGTCAAGGCTGTCGAGCACCATGGCGCAGAACACGCCTGCAGCAGCCAGTTCGAAGCGGCCGTTCATGGCCATCACGATGGCGTAGAAGCCACCGAACAGCGCAGCCAGCGTGAACAGGTTGGGCAGGATGTAGATACCCTTGCGGCGCTTGCGCACCACCACGCCCTCAATCTCGTTGGACTCATTGTGGTTTTGCATCAATCCAGCCTCCAGCACAGCGCCTACGGGCGCGGGCAGCTATTAAAACGATAGTATTCTAAGGGAGCGGACCGCGCCGCCCCGAAAGGGTCAGTGTACCTGCGCGCCGCACCCCTTCCCTGCACGAAAAAGGCCACCCGTCGGGGTGGCCTTGTCCTGCACCTTGCGTAGGCCGCTTGCGCGACCCAGGCAAGATGGAATGCAGCAATCTCAGTTGCGGCTCTGGTCAACCAGCTTGTTCTTGGAGATCCAGGGCATCATGGCGCGCAGCTGGCCACCGACCTTCTCGATGGCGTGGTCGGCGTTCATGCGGCGGCGGGCCGTCATGCTCGGGTAGTTGGTGCGGCCTTCCTGGATGAACATCTTGGCGTATTCGCCGGTCTGGATGCGCTTGAGGGCAGCACGCATGGCTTCGCGCGACTTGTCGTTGATGACTTCGGTACCCGTCACGTACTCGCCGTATTCGGCGTTGTTCGAGATCGAGTAGTTCATGTTGGCGATACCGCCTTCGTACATCAGGTCCACGATGAGCTTGAGCTCATGCAGGCACTCGAAGTAGGCCATTTCGGGAGCGTAGCCGGCTTCGGTCAGGGTCTCGAAGCCCATCTTCACCAGTTCCACCGCGCCGCCGCACAGAACGGCTTGCTCGCCGAACAGGTCGGTCTCGGTTTCTTCCTTGAAGTTGGTCTCGATGATGCCGCCCTTGCCGCCGCCGTTGGCCATGGCATAGGACAGGGCCAGGTCACGGGCCTTGCCGGACTTGTCCTGGTACACAGCGATCAGCGAAGGCACGCCGCCACCCTTCAGGTACTCGGAACGCACGGTGTGGCCAGGACCCTTGGGGGCGACCATGATCACGTCCAGATCGGCGCGGGGCACGACCTGGTTGTAGTGGATGTTGAAGCCGTGGGCGAAGGCCAGCGTGGCGCCTTGCTTGATGTTGGGGGCCACGTTGTTGTTGTAGACCTCGGGGATGTTCTCATCCGGCAGCAGGATCATGACCAGGTCGGCGGACTTCACGGCGTCATCGACTTCCGCGACGGTCAGGCCAGCCTTGGCGACCTTGTCCCAGGAAGCGCCGCCCTTGCGCAGGCCGACCACGACCTTCACGCCGCTTTCGTTCAGGTTTTGCGCGTGTGCGTGGCCCTGGCTGCCGTAGCCGATGATGGCAACGGTCTTGCCCTTGATCAGGCTCAGGTCACAGTCCTTGTCGTAGAAAACTTTCATGTTGGCTCCAGGCTTCGTGTATGTAGGGGTTGAAAAGGGGAAGGGGACAGGTTTCAGGTGCGTTGCAGCGCATCAAACGCGCAGGATGCGTTCGCCGCGGCCGATGCCGCAGGAGCCGGTGCGCACGGTTTCCAGAATGGCCGTGCGGTCCAGCGCCTGCAGGAAGGCGTCGTTCTTGGATTGGTCGCCGGTCAGCTCGACCGTGTAGCTCTTTTCGGTCACGTCGATGATGCGGCCGCGGAAGATGTCCGCCATGCGCTTCATCTCCTCGCGTTCCTTGCCCACGGCGCGGACCTTGACCATCATGAGCTCGCGCTCGGTATAGGAACCTTCGGTCAGGTCCACGACCTTGACGACTTCGATCAGGCGATTCAGGTGTTTGGTGATCTGCTCGATCACGTCTTCGGAGCCATTCGTCTGAATGGTCATGCGCGACAGCGATGCGTCTTCCGTGGGGGCCACGGTCAGCGATTCGATGTTGTAGCCGCGGGCCGAGAACAGGCCCACCACGCGCGACAAGGCTCCCGGCTCGTTTTCGAGCAGCACGGCAATGATGTGTTTCATGAAAGAAAGATTCCTCTTTTCGCTGCCCTCCCCCGGCGCCGGTAAACGTCGGGCTTGGCAGGCAATAGATTCGTCAAAGGGGCCGCCTCGAGGACGGCTCACTGGAACGGATGCGACAGGAATGAACCCGGGCAAATCCCGCAAGGGACCATGCTCAGAGGTCGTCAGCTCCCAGCAGCATCTCGGTGATCCCACGGCCGGCCTGCACCATGGGGAACACATTCTCGGTGGGATCGGTACGGAAGTCCATGAACACCGTGCGGTCCTTGAGCTTGCGTGCCTCGCGCAGGGCGGGCTCCACGTCCTCGGGGCGCTCGATCAGCATGCCCACGTGGCCATAGGCCTCGGCCAGCTTCACGAAGTTGGGCAGCGAGTCCATGTAGCTGCTGCTGTAGCGGCCCGAGTACTCGATCTCCTGCCACTGGCGCACCATGCCCAGGTAGCGGTTGTTCAGCGACACCACCTTGACCGGCGTGTTGTACTGCAGGCAGGTAGCCAGCTCCTGGATGTTCATCTGGATGGAGCCTTCACCCGTGATGCAGAACACCTCGGACTCAGGCTTGGCCAGCTTGATGCCCATGGCGTAGGGCAGGCCCACGCCCATGGTGCCCAGGCCGCCGGAGTTGATCCAGCGGCGCGGTTCGTCGAAGCGGTAGTACTGCGCAGCCCACATCTGGTGCTGGCCCACGTCGGACGTGATGTAGGCATCGGCGTCGCGGGTCATGTTCCACAGCGTCTCCACCACATACTGCGGCTTGATGACCGAGCCATCGCCACGGCTGTACTGCAGGCAGTCGCGGCTGCGCCAGCCTTCGATGGTCTCCCACCATTGGCCCAGGGCCGCTGCGTCGGGACGGGCACTTGCCTCGCGGATCATGGAGATCAGCTCGGTCAGCACCTCCTTGACGTCGCCCACGATGGGCACGTCCACCTTCACGCGCTTGGAGATGGAAGAAGGATCGATGTCGATGTGGATGATCTTGCGCTCCACCGACATGAAATGCTTGGGGTTGCCGATCACGCGGTCATCGAAGCGCGCGCCCACCGCCAGCAGCACGTCGCAGTTCTGCATGGCATTGTTGGCTTCGATGGTGCCGTGCATGCCCAGCATGCCCAGGAACTTGCGGTCGCTGGCCGGATAGGCACCCAGGCCCAGCAGCGTATGCGTGACCGGGTAGCCCAGCATGTCCACCAGGGTGCGCAGCTCGTTGCAGGCATTGCCCAGCAGCACGCCGCCACCCGTGTAGATATAGGGACGCTTGGCGGCCAGCAGCAACTGCAGCGCCTTGCGGATCTGGCCGGCATGGCCCTTGCGCACCGGGTTGTAGGAGCGCATCTCCACCTTCTCGGGGTAGCCGGCGTAGAGAGCCTTCTTGAAGGACACGTCCTTGGGAATGTCCACCACCACGGGGCCGGGACGGCCGGTGCGCGCGATGTGGAAGGCCTTCTTCATCGTGTCCGCCAGCTCGCGCACATCCTTCACCAGGAAGTTGTGCTTGACGATGGGACGGGTGATGCCGACGGTGTCGCATTCCTGGAACGCATCGGTGCCGATGTAGGCCGTCGAGGTCTGGCCGCTGATCACGACCAGGGGAATGGAATCGGTGTAGGCGGTGGCAATGCCGGTCACGGCGTTGGTCAGGCCGGGACCCGAGGTCACCAAGGCCACGCCGACTTCACCCGTGGCACGGGCAAAACCGTCTGCCGCATGCACGGCCGCCTGTTCATGGCGCACCAGCACATGCTGAATGAAATCTTGTTTGTAGAGGGCGTCGTAGATGTACAGAACCGCACCGCCCGGATAGCCCCAAAGCTGCTTGACACCTTCGGCCTGCAGGGACTTGACGAGGATCTCGGAGCCCATCAGCTCCTGGGATGCATGGGACTGCGACGCCGCTGCTGCCGCGCTGGAGTACTCGGCTTTGGAAATTTCCATGATCAACCTTTGTGAATTTCTCTAACGAAAAACCTTGGGTGCCCCTTGCCTGAAGCCCTTGTGAGGCCGGTGCGGGACTTAGGACCAACAGACATGGGCGAGTGAGTAAACGCCGGACCGTGACCCGTTTGCCTTTTTGAATTGCAGCAGACATTATCGCACTGCAACAAGCCTTCGCGCCATCCTGCGAAAAAAATTGACAGTGCGGTGCGATAATCAGGCCCCGCACCCGTTCAGCCCCTCATCAACGAGCCCCTCATCCGGGCCTGCGTTCCTTTTGGCAACCGAGCAAGAACTATCCGACTTCCTCAAAAGCGTAGAAAAGCGAGCCTTCAAGCGCAGCTTTTTTCACGTCCGGGATGAGGAGGCGGCGCTGAACATCGTGCAGGACAGCATGCTCAAGCTGGCGCTGCACTATGGCGACAAGCCCATCAACGAGCTGCCCATGCTGTTCCAGCGCATCCTGTCCAACAGCACGCTGGACTGGTTTCGCAGGCAAAAAACGCAGAACGCCCTCTTCACCCGCATGAGCGATCTGGAGGCGTCGGCCGGCGACGATGCGGACTTCGACTGGCTCGAAACCTATGCCGACTCCGGCCAGAACGGCGAAACCGCCCGCAGCGCCGAAGATCTGACCGAGCGGGCCCAGATTTTGCAAAGCATTGAAAAAGAGATACAGGAGCTTCCAGCACGTCAACGCGAAGCTTTCCTGATGCGTTATTGGGAAGAGATGGACGTCGCGGAGACCGCTGCCGCGATGGGGTGTTCCGAAGGAAGTGTAAAAACACATTGTTTCCGCGCCATCCAGACATTGAGCAAGGCACTGAAGGCCAAAGGAATCGAGCTATGAAGACTGCGCCCACTCTCACTCTCCACAGCGAAATGGCGGCCGACCGCATCGCACGCCGGATCACCGCGCGCCTGGGTGATGGCGAGGCGTTGCTGCCATACGACATCACCGAGCGGCTGCGCGCTGGGCGCGAGCGCGCCCTGTCCGTTCGCCGGCGCGAGCTGCGCGCTGCGCCCGTGCAGGCTGCCAGCGCAACCCAGGCCCAGGTCGGCACGCTGACGCTGGGCTCGGGCGACGAGGGCGGCACCTGGTGGCGCGCGCTGATCTCGGCCGTGCCGGTGCTGGCGTTGATCGTTGGCCTGGTGGTCGTCAACGTGCAGACGGACCAGACAGGTCTGACCGAGGTTGCCGAGGTGGATACCGCCTTGCTGACCGATGATCTGCCGCCCGCCGCCTACGCCGACCCCGGCTTCATCCAGTACCTGAAGACTTCGGCCACCAACACGGAACGCTGATCCCCGCCTTGCCTGCCTGCATGCCCACTGATTCACGCGCCGCGTTCCACCGCTCAGCCGCCGCCATCCTGGCGGCGGTGCTGTTGATGGCGCTGGCCTGGACCGGCTGGCGCGTCGTGCAGCAGGTACGGCTGGCACCCAGCACCGTCTCGCCGGCCACGATCGCAGCCTCCAAGACCCTGCACGGTGATGCAGCCACACGCCAGCGCGCCACGGACCTGGCCTCCGGCCCGCGCTGGGCAGAGCTGACACCGGCGCAGAGCAGCGTGCTTGAACCCCTGTCCGAGCGCTGGTCCATGATGGACGCGCTGCAAAAGCGCCGCTGGATGGCGCTGGCCGAGGGCTGGGACAAGCTCAGCGAGAAAGAGCAGGAAAAGCTGCGCGATCGCATGCAGACCTGGTCCAGCCTCAGCGCCCAGCAGCGCAGCCAGGCTCGCCTGAATTTCGCCCTGACCAACCGCCTGGCCACGGACAAGCGCGCCCAGTGGGAGGCCTACCAGGCGCTCAGCGACGAGGAAAAACGCCTGCTGGCCGCGCGCGCCGCGCCCAAGGCCAAGGGCGCCGCCACCGCCATAGAGCCCGTGGCCCCCAAGCGGCTGGCGCGGATTCCGGCGGCCTCGGTGGCTCCGGCCACCATTCCGAATCCGCCGAAGATTCCGCCCGCCACCATCTACAACCCGCCGCCTCCGGTACCCCCGGCCTCATCCCCTGCGGCCGTGGAAACCCATCCCGTGCGCCCGCCGGCGCTGGTGGAGACGGCGCCGGTGGAAGTGCCCTCGGCCACGCCCATGCCTTTGCCGCCCATGGAACTGCATGATAGCCCCGATGCTGCATCCCAGCCATCGCACGGCGAGGCGCCCCTCTCGCATTGACGCACTGACGCACTGACGCACCGATCTCCCCGTCCGCATGACGAACGCCACATCCCCCGCCTCCACCACGGCAGCCGCAATCGCAGCCTCCCCACAGATGGCCCCGCGACTGGCGCGGCGCATGGCCTGCTGGCTCTACGAGGGCATGCTGCTGTTCGGCGTGGTCTTCATTGCAGGCTATCTGTTCGGCACCCTGTCGCAGACACGCAATGCCATGGACAACCGCCATGCGCTGCAGGCCTTCATGTTCGTGGTGCTGGGCATCTATTTCGTCTGGTTCTGGTCCAAGGGCCAGACGCTGGCCATGAAGACCTGGCACATTCGCCTGGTGGATGCAGCGGGCCAGCCCGTCAGCCAGTTGCGCGCGCTGCGGCGCTATGTGTTCAGCTGGATCTGGCTGCTGCCGCCACTGGCGGCCTATTCGACCGGCGTGCCTGCACTGACCACGCTGATGCTGCTGGTGCTGTGGGTGGCGCTCTGGGCACTTCTGAGCCGCTTGCATCCGCGCCGCCAGTTCTGGCATGACGCATGGGCCGGCACCCAGTTGATCCACCAGGCCCCGGCACCCAGGAAAAAGCGCTGACAGGCCCATAGGCAGCGTCGCATCTCCTACACTCGCAAGCATGCCCGCCGCATCTCCCGACCCGACCGACAGTGCACCTGTCAATCCTCAGAAAAGCCGCACAGGCCTGACGCGCGTCTGGCACGCAGCAGGCTATTCGCTCTCAGGCCTTCGCGCCGGATGGAACGAAAAAGCCTTCCGCCAGGAAGCGCTGGCAGCCATCGTGCTGATCCCTGCCGCCTTCTGGCTGGGAAGCAGCTGGATCGAGGTCGCACTGCTGGCGGGCACCGTCTTGCTGGTGCTGATCGTGGAGCTGCTCAACAGCGGCATCGAGTCCGTGGTCGATCGCATAGGCCCCGAATGGCACGTTCTGTCCAAGCAGGCCAAGGACATGGGCAGCGCGGCCGTGATGCTGGCGCTGCTGCTGTGCGCCGGCGTCTGGCTGGCCGCCCTCTATCAACGGTTCATTGCATGACAAATCCCACGTTTTCCATTTGTGTGTATTGCGGCTCGCGCCCCGGCGACCAGCCCGGATTCATCGAGGCGGCCCGCGCCACCGGCCGCTGGATCGGTGAGCACGGCGGCCAGCTGGTCTATGGAGGCGGCCGCAGCGGCCTGATGGGCGAGGTGGCCGAGGCCACGCGGCAGGCCGGCGGCCGCGTCGTGGGCGTGATTCCGCAGGCGCTGGTGGACAAGGAACTGGCCAACCATGCCTGCGATGAGCTGCACATCGTCCAGACCATGCACGAGCGCAAGGCCATGATGGCCGAGCGCAGCGATGCCTTCGTCGCCCTGCCCGGCGGCATAGGCACCTTCGAGGAATTGTTCGAGGTCTGGACCTGGCGCCAGTTGCGCTACCACGACAAGCCCATCGGCCTGCTCAATGTGGATGGCTACTACGACAGCATGCTGCAGTTCCTGCAGACCTGCGTGGGCCATGGCTTCATGGGCGAGTGGCAGATGGGACTGATCGAAAGCGGCAGCGACATCCCCACGCTGCTGCAATCCCTGGTGCAGAACGCCGGCACGGGCCTGGAGACTGCGCCCTTGCGCGCCGTGATCTGAACAGAAGCGTAAACGGAAACGGCCACCCTTGAGAGGATGGCCGCCAGCGTCGAGATATCAGGAATGCAGGGCGCCGAATGCGCCCTGCCCTGCTCTCGGACTCAAATGGCTCCGTCGTCGAGCTCGCCGGTACGGATGCGCACCACGCGCTCCACGGCCGTGACGAAGATCTTGCCGTCGCCGATCTTGCCCGTGCGCGCCACGTTGACGATGGCGTCCACGCAACGATCCACGTCCTCGGTGCGGACCACGACCTCGATCTTCACCTTGGGCAGGAAGTCCACCACGTACTCGGCACCGCGGTAAAGCTCGGTATGGCCCTTCTGGCGGCCAAAGCCCTTGACCTCGGTGACGGTCAGGCCGTTGACGCCGCAGTCGGCCAGTGCCTCGCGGACCTCTTCCAGCTTGAACGGCTTGATGATGGCGGTGATCATTTTCATGGGGTGAACTCCTAGGTATTACAAATGTGAGGGCCACACAAGATCGGCAAGACCCAAGTCACTGGCGCGCCCCAAAGTCAGGGACAGCGAGCAAGGGCCTACGCCGGCCGCACCGCCCCGCAGCGAGGCTGTCGTCTCCCCCGCGAAGCGAGAGGGGGAAGGCGCGAAGCGACTCAGGGGGATATTCATTTCAAGCGCGAAAGCGGTTGGTGATGGGGTAGCGCCAATCCTTGCCGAAGCTGCGGCGCGTCAGTCGCGGCCCCACGGGCGCCTGGCGGCGTTTGTACTCGTTGATCTGGATCAGGCGCGTCACTCGCTCCACATCGGCGCTGGCGTATCCGTCGGCCACGATGGAGGCGATGCTTTCGTTATTTTCCATGTAACGGCGCACGATGGCATCGAGCACCTCATAAGCGGGCAGGCTGTCCTGGTCTTTCTGGTCAGGGCGCAGTTCGGCGCTGGGCGGGCGCGTGATGATGCGATCCGGAATGGGGTCCAGCCCCGTGCCGAACGGATCGTTGGCATTGCGCCAGCGCGCCAGCGCAAAGACCTCGGTCTTGAGCACGTCCTTGATCACCGCGAAGCCGCCCGCCATGTCGCCATAGAGCGTGCAGTAACCGGTGGACATCTCGCTCTTGTTGCCCGTGGTCAGCACCACGGAGCCGAACTTGTTGGACAGGCCCATCAGCAGGGTGCCACGGATGCGGGCCTGCAGGTTTTCTTCGGTCGTGTCCTCGGCGCGGCTCGCGAAGGCCGGGGCCAGCGCGGCCTTGAAGGCCTCGAACTGCGGCGCGATGGAGATTTCGTCATAGCGCACGCCCACGCGCTCGGCCATATCACGCGCGTCGATCCAGCTGATGTCGGCCGTGTAGGGCGAAGGCATCATCACCGTATGCACCTTGTCCGCGCCCAGCGCATCGACTGCAATCGCCAGCACCAGGGCCGAGTCGATACCGCCCGACAGGCCCAGCAGGGCACCGGGGAAACGGTTCTTGCCCACGTAGTCGCGCACGGCCAGCACCAGGGCGGACCACAGCGCCGGCAGGTGCCCTGGCTGCGCAATCACCTCGCCTGCCAGCACCAGCGCATGCCCGCCCGTGCGGACCTCCACCCGCGGCAAGGCCTCGGCAAAGGCCGGCGCGCGCGCGGCAATGGAGCCGTCCGCCTGCACGGCAAAGGAGCAGCCATCAAAGACGATTTCATCCTGGCCGCCAACCAGATGTGCGTAGACCAGGGGCAGGCCGGTCTCGCACGCACGCGCAGCCAGCGTGGCTTCGCGTTCGGCCTGCTTGCCCTCATGGAAGGGCGAGGCATTGATCACGGCCAGCAATTGCGCACCGGCCTGGGCGGCGGCGCGTGCGGGTTCGGGATGCCAGGCGTCCTCGCAGATCAGCAGGCCCACGCGCACGCCCTGCACTTCGATCACGCAGGGCGATTGGCCGGCCACAAAGTAGCGCTGCTCGTCGAACACGCCGTAGTTGGGCAGGCATTGCTTGGCATGGCTGCATTCCACGCGCCCGTCGCGCAGCACGCTGGCCGCATTGCGCAACGCGCCACCGGCGCCCGGGTCGCGCCAGGGATGACCCAGCACCAGCGCCAGGCCCGGCCATTGCGCGGTCTCCAGCGCAAGCTGCTGCACGGCCTGGTCGCAGGCATCCAGAAAGGCGGGGCGCAGATACAGGTCTTCGGCCGCATAGCCGCACAGGGCAAGCTCGGGCGTCAGCAGCAAGCGTGCTCCCGTGGCATAAGCTTCACGGGCTGCGGCAATGATTTTCTGGACATTGCCGGGCAGGTCGCCCACGACAAAGTTGAGCTGGGCAGTGCAGATGGAGAGCGTCATGGAATGCAATGGAGCCAACAGGGCCGACAAGGCCACCCCACAGCGAAAGGCGGCAGCGCGCGTCACACCGGCCTGCAAGGAATGGCATGGCTGAAACCGCAATTATCACCCGCGTGCTGGACAGCGTGCAGCAGCTCGATGCCCAGGCCTGGAATGCGCTGCTGGCATCGCAGGCCGCGCCCACTCCCTTCATGCGCCACGAGTACCTGAGCGCGCTGGAATCCAGCGGCAGCGCCGTGCCGCAAACCGGCTGGGCCGGCCGCGTGGTCACGCTCTGGCAGGGCGGCGAGCTGGTCGCCGCCTGCCCGGTCTACGCCAAGGCGCACTCCTATGGCGAGTACGTGTTCGACTTTGCCTGGGCACGTGCCTACGCCCAGCATGGGCTGGACTACTACCCCAAGGGCGTGCTGGCCGTGCCTTTCACGCCCGTGCCGGGCAGCCGCCTGCTGGCGCGCACGCCCTTGCTGCGTGCAGCCCTGGTGCGCGCGGTGCGCGAATGGGCCCAGGCGCAGCAGTTGTCTTCGCTGCACCTGCTGTTCAGCGATGCCGAGGATCTGGCCGCCTGCGATGCCGACGGCTGGATGCAGCGCAGCACCGTGCAGTTCCACTGGAGCAACCAGGGCGCCGATGGCGCCGGGCACAGCGATTTCGACCGCTTTCTGGCGACGCTGAACCAGGAAAAGCGCAAGAAGATCCGCCAGGAAAGGCGCAAGGTGCATGAGGCCGGCGTGCGCTTTCGCGCCCTGCACGGGCCGGACATGGGCGCACAGGACTGGGCCTTTTTCTACCGCTGCCACGAGCGAACCTACCTGGAGCATGGCAACGCCCCGTACCTCGAACCGGCCTTCTTCGAGGCCATGGCGCGCCAGATGCCCGAGGCTTGGCTGATGTTCATCGCCGAGCGCGACGGCCAGCCCATGGCCTGCAGCCTGATCGCGCTGGATGCTGCGGCCGCAAGGCTGTCAGCGGGCCATACGGGCGGGCGCGCCCATGCGCCGCAGGCCCCACAGGGAACGGCCTACGGCCGCTACTGGGGCGCACTGGAGCGCGTGGATTGCCTGCATTTCGAGGCCTGCTACTACCAGCCCATCGCCTGGTGCATAGAGCGCGGCATTGCGCACTTCGAGGGAGGCGCCCAGGGCGAGCACAAGATGGCACGGGCACTGTTGCCCGTGGTTACTCCCAGCGCCCACTGGATTGCCCACCCGTCCTTTGCCGATGCCATCTCGCGCTTTCTGGACCGCGAGGGCGAGGGCATGGCCGGCTATCTGCAGGAGCTGCAGGCCCACAGCCCGCTGCGCCAGGGGTAAGGCTCAGAAGGTTTCCCAGTCGTCATCGCCCTGACCGGGCTGACCAGGCTGGCCGGGCTGCCGTGGCGCCGGCTTGCTGGCCTGCGTGGGTCCGGCGCGCGGCCGGATGGGGGGCGTGGCATCGCGCTCAAGCCGGCGGGCCAGCGTCTCGCCGCCTGCAGGTGCACCGCCGCCGCCCAGGGCCGCAGGCCGCGCAGGGCTGGCGGGTGGGGCAGGCCGGACAGGCGGGGCTGCGGGGCGTGCTGCTGCGCTGGCCGGTGCCGCCACCCTGTGCGGCACATGCGCATGGCTGTCCGTGGCGCCACGGGGCAACTGGAAGACGGCCACGGCCTCGACCAGGTCCTGCGCCTGCTTGCGCAGCGAGGCAGCGGCGGCCGCGCTTTCCTCGACCAGGGCCGCGTTCTGCTGCGTGGTCTGGTCCATCTGCGTGACGGCTTCGCCAACCTGGGCCACGCCGGAGCTCTGCTCGGTGCTGGCCGAGCTGATCTCGCCCATGATGTCGGTGACCCGGCCGATGGCGGCCACCACTTCGGTCATGGTCGTGCCTGCGCGGTCCACCAGTTGCGAGCCCTGCTCCACACGCTCCACGCTGGCCGTGATCAGCGCCTTGATTTCCTTGGCCGCCTCGGCGCTGCGCTGGGCCAGCGAGCGCACCTCGCCCGCGACCACGGCAAAGCCCCGGCCCTGCTCACCTGCGCGGGCTGCCTCCACCGCGGCATTGAGCGCGAGGATGTTGGTCTGGAAAGCAATGGAGTCGATCACGCCGATGATGTCGCCGATGCGCCGGCTGCTGTCGTTGATGCCCTTCATGGTCTCCACGGCCTCGGCCACCACTTCGCCGCCACGGCGCGCAACGCTGGATGCATTGAGCGCCAGCTGATTGGCCTGGCGTGCGTTGTCGGCATTCTGGCGCACGGTGGAGCCCAGCTCCTCCATGGAGGCTGCCGTCTGCTCCAGGGCACTGGCCTGCTCTTCCGTGCGGCTGGACAGGTCGGCATTGCCGGAGGCAATCTGCGCGCTGGCCGAGGCCACGCCTTCGGCGTTCTGGCGCACGCTGCGCACGGTCTGCACCAGGCTGGACTGCATGCGCTGCAGCGCGCCCAGCAGCAGGCCGGTTTCGTCATGGCGGTCGATGCGGATGGTGCCGCCCAGGTCGCCGTTGGCCACGCGGTCTGCGGCATCGACCGCATGCGCCAGCGGCGCGCGGATGGAGCGCGTCAGCCACAGGCCGGCCAGCACGGCCAGCAGCACGGCAGCCAGCGCCGCCACGCTGAGGACGACGACCGAGCGCCCGTACACGGCCTCGGCATTACGGCTTTCCTGCAAGGCGGCATCACTGTTGAGCTTGACCAGCAGATCCAGCGTGTTCGACGAATCGTTGTAGAGCTTCAGCGACTCGCCGCCCAGCACCGCCTGGGCCTTTTCCTTCTCGCCCTGGCGCGACAGCGCCAGCACCTGCTGGCTCAGTTGCTGGTAGCGCTCGCGTTCCTGGACCAGTTGCGCGTAGAGCCTGCGCTCTTCGTCCGATGACAGCAGCGGCTCATAGGCCTTCCTGCGCTCGGCCAGGCGGCGCTGCAGTTGTTCCAGCTGCTTTTCCGAATCGGTCTTGTAGGCGGCATCGTCATTGTTGACATGGCGCACTTCCAGGAGGCGCGTGCGCACGACATCGGTGCCGATCTGGTTGATCACCTCCACGCTGGGCATGGCGTTGCCCGTGATGACTTCCATGCTGGCGCGCATGGAACGCAGTTGCACCAGGGCTGCGGCCACCACGGCCAGCAGCAGCAGCACCAGCAGGCCGAAGGTGCCCAGCATGCGCGTTGAGATCTTGAGGTTTTTCACATTCATCTTTCTTGTCGAAGTCCTGCCATCTTGTTGTGCCTAGCTTTGTGTTGCGCCATGAACAGGCGTCAGCCAGGCCCGGCGCGGACTTCGCAAAAACAGATCTGCCGCAACCGCGCAAGTCGGCTTGTTGGCAGGGATTGGAGGGGGAGAGCCACCGCGGTGGCGCGGTCTGCTGGAAGACTGATTGCCGCCAGGCGTGGCGGCCATGAGAACAAGGTGATCACGGGATACCCTTCGTTCCTAGGGGGCGGCGCCAGAAGCCGCCATTGTTCACACTGTAAGAATAGGACTACACCCACTTACATTCTGCCAGTATCCAGGCATTGTTCAGGACAAGTTCAGGTACTGGTAGTAGGCAGAAACCTTCACTGGCAGATTTGCGCCACAGCCTCTCGCTGCCGTCTTGCACCAGCTCAGCGCCAGACGCAAAAGGAAAGCGGCCCCATGCAAAGCATGGAGCCGCCAGAAAGGGAAGCTGAACTGCGCGTGAGGCCTCAGAACGCGGCCCACTCCTCATCGTCGGCGGTGGTCGTCTTGGTGGTCTTGGGGGCCTTGGCCGGGGTGGCCGCAGCGATCTGTTGCGCCGGCCTGGCGGCCATGGGAGCCAGGGCCGGACGCGATGCCAGGGAGGCAACAACCGTTGCGCGCGATGCTGCGGCAGTCGCCACAGAGACAACTGGCGCATCGGCAGCCGCCGTGCGAAATACCGAGACCGAGGTCACCATGGCCTGTGCCTGCTGCTGCAGCGACTGGGCAGCGGCGGCGCTTTGCTCCACCAGGGCCGCGTTCTGCTGCGTGGCCTGGTCCATCTGCGTGATGGCATCACCCACCTGGGCCACGCCCGCGCTCTGCTCGCTGCTGGCCGCGCTGATCTCGCCCATGATGTCCGTCACGCGCCGGATGGCGGTGACGATTTCCGACATCGTCTCGCCCGCCTTGTCCACCAGTTGCGTGCCCTGCTCCACGCGCTGCTCGCTGGCCTGGATCAGCGCCTTGATCTCCTTGGCCGCCTCGGCGCTGCGCTGGGCCAGCGAACGCACCTCGCCCGCCACCACGGCAAAGCCCCGGCCCTGCTCGCCTGCGCGGGCCGCCTCCACGGCCGCGTTCAGCGCCAGGATATTGGTCTGGAAGGCAATGCCGTCGATCACGCCGATGATGTCCGCGATCTGGCGGCTGCTGTCGTTGATGCCCTTCATGGTGTCCACCACCTGGGCCACGACTTCGCCGCCACGCGCGGCGATGCCCGATGCGGAGGCCGCCATCTGGTTGGCCTGGCGCGCGCTGTCGGCGTTCTGCCGCACAGTGGCGCCCAGTTCCTCCATGGAGGCTGCCGTTTCCTCCAGCGCGCTGGCCTGGCTTTCGGTGCGCGCCGACAGATCGGCGTTGCCCTGGGCAATCTCGCCAGCGGCCAGTGCCACGCCCTGCGCGTTGCCGCGCACCTCGCCCACCAGCTCGGCGAGCTTGCGGCGCATGTCTTCCTGCGCGTTGATGAGCTGGCCCATTTCGTCGCGGCGGCGGCTGGTGACCGGCGTCTCCAGATGGCCGGCCGCCACGTTGCGCGCCACATGGACGGCCTGGGCGACGGGGCCGGTCACGGCACGCGTGATGGCCCAGCCCACCAGGGCGGCAATGGCAACCACCACGGCCAGCGTGCCCAGCACCCAGATGCGGGCGAGGTCAAAGCCGGCCTGCGCCTGCTGGCGTGCCTGCTCGCCCGCCTCGCGCTGCAGGGTCAGCAGGCGGCCGGCGCTTTCGGCCAGCTTGCCGAACTGCGCCTCGGATTCGCCGGCGAACATCAGCCCCATCTCGTCGGCCATGAAGGCCTGCTCCTCGGTGGTCGAATAGTTGCCGGCACGCGCGCGCTCCAGCAGGCGCGCATGCATGGCCAGGAACTGCTGCTTGAAGCCGAGGTAGTCGTCAAAGGCCGCGCGCAGGCCCTCCTGGTCGATCAGCGCACGCAGCGCCGTCTCGTGCTCGCCGATGGTCTGCAGCCGGTCCTGCACCTGCTTGGCAAAGCCATCGACCTCGCCCAGGCTGCGGGCCGAGGCAATGCCGGCCTCGTGGCGGCGCAGGCGGTTGTACTCCGAGCGCATCGCGCCCGCATGGAACATGCTGGGCAGGGCCACATCCGACAAATGCAATGCGTTGCGGTGCATCTGTGCCAGTTGCAACCAGGCCACCGCCCCCAGGATGGCCGAGAACAGGACCATGACGAGGAATCCCATGCCCAGCTTCGTGCCCATGCGCCAATCTGCCAACTTCATTTGCTCGCTCCCGGGCTGATGGCTCGCACCAGCGCCTGATTGATCTGCCCAAACCCTGATCCACGACAAAACAAAAAACGCACCCGGCGCGTAGGCAACGGGTGCGTTTCAAATTGTATCAACTGCGAAGCGGGCATTTACCTCAGCGCAGTTGAGACTCCCTCAACGGGAGTGAAAGGGATCAGCCCTTGTAGTTGGCGATGCCGTCCACGACTTCCTTCTTGGCCTCGTCCACGCCCTTCCAGCCCAGCACCTTGACCCACTTGCCCTTTTCCAGGTCCTTGTAGTGCTCGAAGAAATGCTGGATCTGCTTGAGGGTGATCTCGTGGATGTCTTCCAGCGTGTTGATCTTGTCGTAGGCGGGCAGCAGCTTTTGCGTGGGCACGGCCAGGACCTTGCCATCCACGCCGGACTCGTCTTCCATCAGCAGGATGCCGATGGGGCGGCAGGCCACGACCACGCCCGGGGGCAGCGGGAAGGGCGTCATCACCAGCACGTCCACCGGATCGCCGTCGCCGGACAGCGTCTGGGGCACATAGCCGTAGTTGGCCGGGTAGTGCATGGCCGTGCCCATGAAGCGGTCCACGAAGACGGCGCCGCTTTCCTTGTCCACTTCGTACTTGATGGGATCGGAGTTGGCCGAGATCTCGATGACCACGTTGAAGGTTTCAGGAGCGTTCTTGCCCGGTGTGACTTTGTCGAAAGACATGATGGATGAGGAGAGTTGAAACAAAAAAGCCCCCGCAGGGGGATAGCAGCGTGATTTTAGGCGCAGGCACACGCCCCCACGGATGGCTCCGCAGGAACGCCTGCCATGCTACGGCGGCAAGCCTGCGCCAAGCTTGCAGCGCCCGGGCCGGTTTCAGGCGTGTGCGCCGCCCGCGCGCCGCTGCACGGGACCGCTGCGCTGCTCCACCGCATGCTGCACTTCGCGGCGCAGGCCCAGGGCAAAGCCCAGCTCGGCCAGCACGAACAGCGGCCCGATGACCAGGCCCACGATGTCATCCAGGAAAGCCGGCTTGCGGCCCTCGTAGTAATGGCCCACGAACTGGATCACCCAGCCCACGGCGAAGATGCCCAGGCCCCAGCCCAGCCAAGCCCCCATCGGCAGCATGGCGATGGGCTGGGCCAGCGCCAGCATCAGGGCAAGCACCAGGGCCATGGCGATGCCGTAGCGCAGGTCCAGCAGACAGTAGTAGATGCCTGCCGCCAGTGCCGCCAGCAGGGCCAGGCTCAATGGCAGCTCGGGCAGGCCATCGCCCAAGGGGGCAGCCCACTGCAGGCGGGCCAGCAAAATCACCACCGCCCACATGATCAACGGCACGCCGACGAAGTGCGTGAGGATGTTGCGTGGATCACGGTGATAGTCCGCGTACTGGGACAGTTGGTCGATGAGGGTTTTCATAGGCTGCACCTGGGGTGGATGTTGCGCAACCATGGTGGTGTCATCAAGGATTGGCGTCTGTCATGGATCCGACACAAGCCTCATCGCACACCTCGGGCTTACCCGCACCCGCCCCGGCAGCTCCGGCAGCCCACGCCACCCCGCGCGGCGTACGGCGCCGTGCTGCGGCCGGCCCGCCGGGCATGGCCGATCTCTGGGCCACCATCGAGGCGGGCCGCTGGTTCCACGCCTTGCCGCCGGAGCTGGGCGCACAGCTCAAGGCACTGGCCCAGCCCCGCACGCTGGCGGCAGGCGACTGGCTGTTCCGGCGCGGCGACCCGCCCTGCGGACTGTATGCGGTGGCGCGTGGTGCGCTCAGCATCTCGGGAACGGCCGCCTGCGGCGAGCAGGCCCGCACGGCGCTGCTGACCCTGGTGGAGCCTCCCATGTGGCTGGGGGAAATCGCGCTGTTCGATGGAGCCGAGCGCACCCACGATGCCCAGGCAGCCACGGCCTGCACCGTGCTGCACGTGCCCCAGGCCCCACTGCAGGCATGGCTGGCGGCCCATCCCGAACACTGGCAGGTGCTGGCCTTGCTGCTGACCGACAAGCTGCGCGTGTGCCTGATGGCGCTGGAGGAGCACACGCTGCTGCCTGCGCCGCAGCGCCTGGCGCGGCGGCTGGTGCGCATGGCCGAAGGCTTTGACCAGTGGCAGCCGGACGGCCAGGGCCGCCAGCGCTGGCGCCGCGAGCTGGATGTTTCCCAGGAACAGCTGGCGCGCATGCTGGGCCTGTCGCGCCAGACCACCAACCAGATCCTGCAGGAGCTGCAGCAGGCCGGTTGCCTGCAACTGCGGCGCGGCAAGATGGAGGTGCTGGACCGGCAGGGCCTGCGTGACGCGGGCTGGCCCGAGGACTGAAGCCACTGAAGCCGCTGTAGCCTCTGGAGCCACCAAGGCGATCGAGGGAACGCAGCAACGCCCGGGACTGGACAAGCGGCGCGGGCACCCCACAATCGGGCTCCATGCAATACCACTACATCGGCAATGCGTCCGTGCCCACGGAGTCGGGACGCACGATCCCCGTGCTGGACCCGTCGGACGGGCAGGCTTTCGACGAGCTGCAGCGCGGCTCGCCCCAGGACATCGACCTGGCCGTGCGTTCGGCGCGCGAGTGCCAGGACAGCGTCTGGAGCAAGCTTTCTGCCGCAGAGCGTGGGCGCCTGCTGATGCGCCTGTCGGGCAGCGTGCTCCAGCATGCCGATGAGCTCACGGCCATTGAGCAGCGCGACTGCGGCAAGCCCACACGCCAGGCCCGTGCCGATGTGCTGGCGCTGGCGCGCTACTTCGAGTTCTATGCCGGCGCCTGCGACAAGCTGCACGGTGAGACCCTTCCCTACCAGCAGGGCTACAGCGCCCTGACTTGGCGCGAGCCCCACGGCGTGACCGGCCACATCGTGCCCTGGAACTATCCCATGCAGATCCTGGGCCGCAGCGTGGGCGCGGCGCTGGCCGCGGGCAATACCTGTGTGGTCAAGCCCTCGGAAGACGCCTGCCTGTCCGTGCTGCGCGTGGCGCGGCTGGCCACCGAGGCAGGCTTTCCAGCCGGCGCCTTCAACGTGGTCACCGGCCTGGGTCACGAGGTGGGCGAGGCCCTGGCGCGCCATCCCGGCGTAGACCACCTGAGCTTCACGGGCAGCCCCGGCGTGGGCACGCTGATACAGCAGGCGGCTGCCGAGCGCCATTGCCCCGTCACGCTGGAGCTGGGCGGCAAGAGCCCGCAGATCGTGTTCGCGGATGCGGATCTGGACGCCGCCGTGCCCGCCATCGTCAACGCCATCGTGCAGAACGCGGGCCAGACCTGCTCGGCAGGTTCGCGCGTGCTGATCGACTCGCTGATCTACGAGCCGCTGCTCGAACGCCTGGGCCAGGCCTTCGAGGCGCTGCGCGTGGGCCCGGCCGCCATGGACCTGGACCTGGGGCCGCTGATCCGCGCCAGCCAGCAGCAGCGCGTCTGGGATTTCCTGTCCGACGCCCAGGTGGCCGGCATTGCCGTGGTGGCGCAGGGCCAGATCGTCGAGGATGCGCCCGACAGCGGCTTTTACCAGGCGCCCACCCTGCTGCGCGACGTGCCGCCCGAGCACCGGCTGGCGCAGGAAGAGATTTTCGGCCCCGTGCTCTGCGCCATGCCCTTCCATGATGAAGACCATGCCGTGCAACTGGCCAACGGCACGGCCTACGGCCTGGTGGCCGGCCTGTGGACGCGCGACGGCGCGCGCCAGCTGCGTTTGGCGCGGCGCCTGCGCTGCGGCCAGGTCTTCATCAACAACTACGGCGCCGGTGGCGGCGTGGAGCTGCCCTTCGGCGGCGTCAAGTCCAGCGGCCATGGCCGCGAAAAGGGCTTCGAGGCGCTCTACGGCTTTACCACGCTGAAGACCGTCGCCATACGGCATGGCTGATCTTTGCGCATGACGGAAAATCGCGGGATGCCCGGCGCCAGCCGGCAGCCCGCGACAGAAAGAACAGCTTCCCCCATGCCCTTGTCCCCCATTCCCGACCGCACGCCCCAGCATGAACGCGACGTGCGCTACCGCAGCTACGCCCGCGCCGACGGCCTCTGGGATATCGAAGGCGAGCTGCGCGACAGCAAGACCCATGACATCGAACTGAGCGGCGGCCGCCACATGCCCGCCGGCACGGCCATACACCACATGTGGATACGCACCACGGTCGATGCGCGCCTGGTGGTGCAGGCCATCGAGGTCGTCATGGACTCCCATCCGCTGGGCCACTGCCCCGAAGCCACGCGGGCCCTGCAAAAAATGGTCGGCTGCAGCATGGCGCGCGGCTGGCGCAAGGCCATCAACGAGAACCTGGGCGGCGTGGCCAGCTGCACGCATCTGCGCGAGCTGCTGTTCAACATGGCCACGGCCGCCTTCCAGTCCGTGCCGGGCGTCTTTGGCGATGCCGACCCCAGCCAGCCGCCACGCCACCTGGGCCAGTGCCTGGGCTGGGACTTCAACGGCCCCGGCGTGGCCCGCTATTACCCGCAATTCGTGGGCTGGCAGCCCGGCACAGGCGGCGCGACCCCGATCCCGGCGTCCACAGCAACCACAGCAACTACCGAAACCCAAGGGGCCTGACCCCCGATCGAGGAGCAAAGCCCGATGCGTGTCCAGGACAAATCCATCATCGTCACAGGCGCCGGCAGCGGCATCGGGGCCGGCATCGCAAAGCGGCTGGCCGCCGAAGGTGCCCGGGTCATCGTCAACGACATCGACCGCGAGGCGGGCACGCGCGTGGCACAGGCCATCACCGCCGAAGGCGGCCGGGCACTTTTCGTGCAGGCGGACATGACAAGCAGCGAACAGGTCAAGGCCCTGGTGGAGGCCGCGCTGCAGGCGCATGGCCGGCTCGACGCCTTCGTCAACAACGCGGGCTGGACGCACCGCAACCGCCCCATGCTCGAAGTCAGCGAGGCCGAGTTCGACCGCGTCTACGCCATCAACGTCAAGAGCATCTACCTTTCTGCCGTGCACGGCGTGCCCGCCATGCGCGCCAACCCGGCGCTGGCCGATGGCCGCCCTGGCGGCGGCAGCTTCATCAACATCGCCTCCACGGCCGGCCTGCGCCCTCGGCCGGGGCTGACCTGGTACAACGGCTCCAAGGGTGCCGTCATCATCACCAGCAAGTCCATGGCGGCCGAGCTCGGGCCCGAGAACATCCGCGTCAACTGCATCAACCCCGTGTTCAACCCGGACACCGGCCTGGCCGCCGAGTTTGCCGGCGGCCCGGTGGACGAAGCACGCCGCGCACGCTTTTTGGCGACCATTCCGCTGGGCCGCTTCTCCACCGCAGGGGACGTGGCCAATGCCGCGCTGTATCTGGCCAGCGACGAGGCCGCCTTCATCAGCGGCACCTGCATCGAGGTGGACGGAGCGCGCTGCGTCTAGACACAGATCAAGAACTGCAGGCTTGCGCAGTGCCTGGACATAGGCATTCGGGCAAAATCGCAGGCATGGCAGAACGAGTGATCCCCCTGGTCGACGAGCGCGCCCCCACGCGCCCGGCCGCCGTGCCAAGTCTGCTGCAGACGCCCACCGGCGATCTGCAGGACAGGCTTGGCCGGTCGCTGCGCGACCTGCGCATCAGCATCACCGACCGCTGCAACTTCCGCTGCAGCTACTGCATGCCCAAGGAAGTCTTCGACAAGAACTACAGCTACCTGCCGCACGGCTCGCTGCTGAGTTTCGAGGAAATCACGCGCACGGCGCGCCTGTTCGTGCAGCACGGCGTGCAGAAGATCCGGCTGACGGGCGGCGAGCCGCTGCTGCGCAAGAACGTGGAAACGCTGGTGGAGCAGCTCTCCGCCCTGCGCACGCCCGGCGGCCAGCCGCTGGACCTGACGCTGACCACCAACGGCTCCCTGCTGGCCCGCAAGGCCCGCGCGCTCAAGGACGCCGGCCTGAACCGCGTCACCGTGAGCCTGGACGGGCTGGACGACGCGGTGTTCCGCAGCATGAACGACGTGGACTTCCCGGTCTCCGACGTGCTGGCCGGCATCGAGGCGGCCCAGGCTGCAGGCCTGACCAACATCAAGGTCAACATGGTGGTCAAGCGCGGCACCAACGAAGACCAGATCCTGCCCATGGCGCGCCACTTCCAGGGCACGGGCGTGACCTTGCGCTTCATCGAATACATGGATGTGGGCGCGACCAACGGCTGGCGCATGGACGAGGTCCTGCCCTCCGACGAGGTCATCGCCCGGCTGCGCGCCGAACTGCCCCTGGTGCCGCTGCAGCCCAGCGCCACCGGCGAGACGGCCGTGCGCTGGGGCTATGCCGACGCGCGCGGCCTGCACGACCCGTCGCTGGGCGAGGTCGGCGTGATCAGCAGCGTCACCCATGCCTTTTGCGGCGACTGCAACCGCGCGCGCCTGTCCACCGAAGGCCGGCTGTACCTGTGCCTGTTCGCCTCCGAAGGCTGGGACCTGCGCAGCCTGCTGCGCAGCGGCGCCAGCGATGCAGAGGTCGCCTCCGCGCTCGCCCCCATCTGGCAGCAGCGCAGCGACCGCTACTCCGAGCTGCGCGCCAGCCTGCCGGCCAGCACGGGCACGCAGCGCAGGCGCATCGAGATGAGCTACATCGGCGGCTGATCCGTGCGGCGTGCGCGGGGCGTCGGCGCCCTGCCATCGCCGCCCCGCCCCTCTACTCCTTTTCCCCGCTGCTCCCTCCCGCCCCACATGCCCCCTTCTTCCCATCCCGCTCCCCTGCACGCCTCCCTGCCCCTGAACGACATCACGGGCTGCGTGCTGGCAGGCGGGCGCGGCATGCGAATGGGCGGCATCGACAAGGGACTGCAGCCCTTTCTGGGCCAGCCGCTGGCGGCCCATGCGCTGGACCGCCTGGCGCCCCAGGTTGGGCATCTGCTGATCAACGCCAATCGCCATGCCGAGGCCTATGCGCAATTGGGCGCGGCCCACGGTGCGCCGGTCTGGCCCGATGCCGAACCCGACTACCCCGGCCCGCTGGCCGGCTTCCTGAGTGGCCTGATGCACTGCCGGACGCCCTGGCTGGTCTGCGTGCCCTGCGATACGCCGCTGTTCCCGCTGGACCTTGTGGAGCGGCTTGTGCAGGCGGCGCTGTCGCAGCAGCCTGCGGCCGACATCGTCGTCGCCCATGGCTGGGAGCGCTCGCTTGACGCAGATCAATCCCTGCTGCGGGCCCAGCCCGTGTTCTGCCTGATGCGGTCATCGCTGCGTGATAGTCTGCAATCGTTCATACGTTCGGGCGGCCGCAAGATCGATGCATGGACGGGCCAGCACCGCTGCGCCACGGCCCTCTTCGACCGCGCAGGCGACAGCCCGCTGGCCTTTGCCAACGCCAACACGCAGCAGGAGCTGCAGGCGCTGGCGCGCGCCGCGGCCACCCCGTCGTAGTGCCCCGCGCCGCCGGCCCGCACGTCGCCTTGCCCAACCGGATTCCGTTCTGATGACAGCATCCTTCCAGCCCGCATCCCCCACCACCGCATCCACCCAGGACCTGAGGGTCGATCAGGCCCTGACACAGCTGGCCAGCCTGCTGCAGCCCCTGGGCCCGGTGGCGGAGTTGGAGACGCTGGCGCTGGCCGATGCGCTGGACCGCGTGCTGGCCGAAGACATCGTCTCCCCCGTCGATGTGCCAGCGCATGACAACGCCGCCATGGATGGCTATGCCTTCGATGGCGGCCAGCTGCAGGCTGCTCACGCCGGTTCGCCCGCTGCACCGCTGGTGCTGCGCGTGGTCGGCCAGGCCATGGCCGGCAAACCCTGGCACGGTACCGTGCAGGCCGGCGAGTGCATCAAGATCATGACCGGCGCCGTGTTGCCGAGCGGGCTGGACACGGTGGTCGCGCATGAACGCACCGTGTCCGCAGGCACTGACCACATCGGCATTCCGGCAGGCAGCGTGCGTGCCGGGGACAACCGGCGCCTGCGCGGCGAGGACCTGAGCCTGGGCCGCGTGGCCCTGGCGGCGGGCCAGCGCCTGCATCCTGCAGCCCTGGGCCTGATCGCCAGCCTGGGCCAGCCCCAGGTGCGCGTGCGCAGGCGGCTGCGCGTGGCCTATTTCTCCACGGGCGATGAAATCCTCCACCCCGGCACGGCGCCGCGCGAGGGTGCGGTCTACGACAGCAACCGCTTCAGCCTCATCGGCCTGCTGCAGCGCATGGGCGTGCAGGTGCTGGACCTGGGCGTGGTGGCCGACGAGCCCGAGGCCCTGCAGGAGCGCCTGCGCGAAGCCGCCTCCCTGGCCGACGTGGTGCTGACCAGCGGCGGCATCAGCGCAGGCGAGGCCGACCACACGCGCGCCATGCTGCAGCGCATGGGCTGCGTGCACTTCTGGCGACTGGCCATGCGGCCCGGCCGGCCGCTGGCCGTGGGCCTGCTGCAGCCCGATGCGGGCACGCCGTTTGCCGCAAGCCGCACGCCTGCACGCACCACGGTGCTGATCGGCCTTCCTGGCAATCCCGTGGCCGCCATGGTCAGCTTTCTGGTCTTTGTCCGTCCGGCGCTGCTGCAGCTCATGGGCGCTGCGCAGGCAGCTGCCGAGCCGGCCGCCCTGCCCCAGGCCGTGGCTGCCCATGCGCTGTCCAAGCGGCCGGGCCGCACCGAGTACCAGCGCGGCCTTCTGTCCACAGGCGCCGATGGCCGCTGCCTGGTCCGCACGACCGGGCCGCAGGGTTCGGGCATGCTGCGCTCCATGGCCGAGGCGGACTGCCTCATCGTGCTCGAACATGAGCGCGGTGCCGTGCAAGCCGGCGAAGCCGTGTCCATCCTGCCGCTGCAGGCCTTTCCCTGACAGGAGATTCCCATGCCCTTCCAGTCCAAGCACCTGACCGACGCCCCCGATCGCAGCACCGTCGACACGCTGCCCGGCGCTACCTTGCTGGAGTTCGGCACCGCCTGGTGCGGCCACTGCCAGGGCGCGCAACCGCTGATTGCCCAGGCGCTGGAGGCCGCCCCGCAGGTGGCCCACATCAAAGTGGAAGACGGCCCCGGCCGGGCCCTGGGTCGCAGCTACCGCGTCAAGCTCTGGCCCACCCTGATCTTTCTGCGTGACGGGCAGGAGGTGCAAAGGCTGGTGCGGCCCCAGCAGGCCCGCGAGATCGCGGACGCGCTGGCCCGCATCACCGCCCAGCCCTGACACTTGCGGCGCGGCCGCTGCCTGTGTATCGCCGACAATGGCCCGCATGCCGCCTCAAAAGAAGCCAACCGAATCCGCGCCCAAGAAGCCCCGCCGCAACAGCGGCCGCCCGCTGGCCGACGATGCCGTGGGACGGGACATCATCCTGCAGACCACGGTCAACCTGCTCAAGACCCGCACGCCGGAGCAGTTGAGCATTCTGGAAATCGCGGCGGCAGCCGGTGTCACGCGTGCCCTGGTGCGCTACTACTTCAGCAGCCTCAAGGGCTTGCTGCAGGAGGTGACGGAGTCCCTGATGCGCGAGTTGCAAAACCGCATGGAAGTGGCGCTCAGGACGCAGGGCACGGTGGAAGAGCGCGTCTACCAGCGCCTGCTGCTGCGGCTGGATTTCATGCGCGAGCACCCGCAGTTCGAGCGGCTGGCGCTCTCCGAGATCTACCACTACGAAAGCGAAGAAGAGCCGCCGCCCTCGGGCACGCCGCTGCAGCGCATCACGCGGCGCGGGCTGGAGCTGACCTCGACCATGCTGATGGACGGAGCGCAGGCCAGCCACCCGGCACAGGTGGACCCGCGCTTCATCCACCTGGCCATCCTCAGCATTTCGGCCTTCCTGCCCACGGCACGGCCGTTGCTGGCCGAGCTGTTCGGTGAGGGACCCGAGGCAGACCAGCAGATCGAGCGCTACCTGCGCTTCATGTCCCATCTGCTGGCCGAGCGCATCAGGCAGGATGCGCCGGCGCAAGACCACCCTCCTTCCCCGGGCCACCACCCGGGATGACTTGCGCCGGCGCCCGCTGCTTCCTCCCTCCTTTCGTTCAGCGCCTGTTCAATCTAGTCCGGCTGTATGCCCAGTTCCTTGACCAGCCGCCCGAAGCGCTCGAAATCGCCGGCATTGGTCTTGCCCAGTCGCTGGGGCGGGCCGCCCACAGGGACGGTTCCCAGCGTGGCCATGCGCGCCACCACGTCGGGCATCCTGAGGATCTCGTTGAGCTGCGTGTTCAGCAGCTTGACCACCTCGGTGGGCATGTTCCTGGGGCCGAACAGGCCATACCAGGCGGTCAGCTCCACGTCCTTGTAGCCCAGCTCGGCCAGCGTGGGCACGTCGGGCGCCAGCGGTGAGCGCTGGGCATCGGCCACGGCCAGCGCCACCAGCTTGCCGCCGGGCAGGTAGGGAGCAATGGAGCCCAGCGTGCTGTAGGTGAAGGGCACATGGCCGCCCACCACATCGGTGACGGCCGGCGCCACGCCCTTGTAGGGAATGGCCTCGAAGCGGGCGCCCGTGGCGCGCCGGACCATCTCGCCGAGGAAGTGCATGGGCGATCCATTGCCCGGCGTGGCATAGCCCAGCGAGCGGCCTTGGCTGGAGGAGATGGCCTCCTTGAAGCTTCGCACGCCCGCACCAGGCCCGGCGACGAGGAACAGCGAAGTGGAGCCGACCTCGATCACGGGCGTGAAGCCATTGAGCACGTCGTAGCCGTGGCCCGTGCCCAGCTTGAGCACCAGTTGGGCCATGGCAAAGGTATTGGGCGCCAGCAGCAGCGTGTAGCCATCGGCCGGTGCCTTGGCCACGAAACTGCTGCCTATGGTGCCGCTGGCGCCCGCGCGGTTGTCCACCAGCACGGACTGGCCGATGCGGGCCGACAGCTTCTCGCCCAGCAGCCGCGCCAGCGCGTCGGTATCGCCGCCTGCGGGGTAGGCCACGACGATGGTGACCGGCTTGTGGGGGTAGGTCTGGGCCTGCGCCGGACCGGCGAGCAGCGCCAGGGCCATGGCCGCGCCCAGGGCGAGCGTTCTGCGTTTCGCTTTCATGGAGAGGGCTTTCATCGTGGTTTTTTCATTGTCGGCAAAGGTCGTTGCCGGGCTCAAGCCTGGCGTATCGCCACACGGTGCATCCGCCGCGCTGCGGGGTGGTAGTCATTGACCGCGTAGTGCTGCGTGGCCAGGTTGTCCCAGATGGCCACCGAGCCCTTGCGCCAGCGAAAGCGCACCTGCCATTCAGGCACCTTGGCCAGGCCGCTGAGCATGGCGATCAGGGCCGCGCTCTCGTCGCTGGTCACGCCTTCTATGTGCGTGGTGTAGAGCGAGTTCACAAAGGCCACGGGCAGCCCGGTGACCGGGTGCTCCAGGACCACGGGCTGCTCCAGCGGCGGATGCTTGAGGCGGGTGGCGCGATAGGCCTCGCCAGACGGATCTCGGCGCATCAGGCTTTGCCTGAGCGCTGGCGCCTCCCAGTTGTGGGTGGCGCGCAGCTTGCGCAGATAGGCCTGCAGCTCGGGCGCCAGCGAGGCGAAGGCCGTGGTCATGCTGGCCCACATGGTGTCGCCGCCCGTGGGCGGCACGTCCACGGCGTAGAGGCAGGCACCGGCGGGCGGCTTGGTCTGCCAGGTCAGGTCGGCATGCCAGATGTCGGTGCCGGTGCGCGTGCCCTGGCTGATCAGCAGCTCGACATGGGGATCGTCCGGGTGCGAGGGAAAGGTGGAGGACACGGGCTCTACCTTGCCGAACACCTGGGCCACGCGCACCTGCTGCGCAGGGTCCAGCGTCTGGTCGCGGAAGAAGATGACCTGGCGCTCGGCCAGCAGCCGGCGCAGCGCGTCCGCATGGTCATGCACCTGCGCCGGGTCCGAGAGATCGATGCCGTATATCTCCGATCCTATGCACGGGGTGATGTGTTCGACTTGCATGAAATTCCTTTTCTCGAAAAAAGCGGGGTTGGGGTGGTGATCAGGTGGACGCGATGTCCTGCGGCAGCGGCATGGAGCGGAACCGGCGGCCGGTGGCATGGAACAGGGCCGTGGCGACGGCAGGCGCCGTGGGGCCCAGGGCCACTTCGCCGCAGCCCTGGGGCGGCCGGTCGCTTTCGACCAGGACCACCTCCACGCGGGGCATTTCGGCCAGTTGCAGCAGCGGGTAGTCGTGGAAATTGCTTTGCTGCACCACGCCCTTGTCAAAGCCCAGCCGGCTCTTGAAGGTGTTGGTCAGCGCAAAGCCGATGCCGCCTTCGACATTGGCCTTGACCAGTCCCGGGTTGACCACGCGGCCCGCGTCGATGGCGCAGATGGCGCGCTCCAGCCGCACGCGGCCTTCCACAACACGCAATTCCATGACCAGTGCGACGAAGGTCTGGAAGCTCTCGCCCCGCCCCGTGTAGACGTTGAAGGTCATGGCGCGGTGCAGCCCTGCCGGTGCGGGCTGCTCCCAGCGCGCGGCCCGCGCCGCCGCATCCAGCACGCCCAGCGCCAGCGGCTGGCCGGCCAGCAGGCGGCGCCGGTACTGGTAGTCGTCCACGCCTGCGGTGTGGGCCAGCTCGCTGATGAAGCTTTCCAGGAAGAACACGCTGGACGTGGTGCCCACGCTGCGCAGATAGCTCAGCGGTATGGGCTGCTGCACGTCCACGGCATCCACCAGCAGGTTGGGCACGCCGTAGATCAGGTCGTAGATGGACTCGACCATGGTCTCGTCCCAGCCGCCTGCATCGGCCATCTTCTTGGGGTTGATGGCCCCGTACAGCGACTGGCCCGAGATGCGCGCATGCAGCGCGGCAGGCAGGCCGTCGGCGCCCAGCACGGCACTCAGCCGCCCCGAGGCACCGGGCCGGTAGTAGGAATGCCGTATGTCGTCCTCGCGCGAGCGGATGACCTTGACGGGCCGGCCCACGGCCTTGGATGCCGCTGCCGCATGCAAGGCGAAGTCGGGCATGTACTTGCGCCCGAAGCTGCCTCCGAGGAAGGTGGTGTGCACGATGACCTTGTCCGCAGGCACCCCGCAGGCCTTGCCGAGTTCGCCGCGCAGGAAATCCTGGCCCTGGTAGGGCCCCCAGGTTTCGACCTCGCCGTCGCGCACATGGACAGTGGCGGCCAGCGGCTCCATGGTGGCGTGCGTGATGTAGGGCGAGTGGTAGTCGGCCGTGATCGGCTTGCCCGCCGCCAGCATTTCGCGCGGCTTGCCCAGGTTGCGGGCAACGACGGCCTTGTCGCTGGCCAGGCCTGCGACGAACTGCGCATGGATGCGCTCGCTGTCCACGCTGGCCGCCGCGCCGGCGTCGAATTCGATGTCCAGCGCGTCGGCGGCCTGCTTGGCGATCCAGTACGAATCGGCCACCACGACCACGGTGCTGGGCTCGGGGTCGGGCCACTGCGTGGTGCGCACGACGGCATGTACGCCGGTGCGCGCGCGCACCTCTGCCTCGTTGCGGATGCGCACGATGCGCCCCGTCACGCTGGGCGCCATGCGCACGGCGCCGATCAGCATGCCGGGCACCTCGACGTCGATGCCGAAGACCGCGCTGCCATCGACCTTGGCCGGGGTGTCCACCCGGCGCAGGTTGCGGCCGATCAGGCCCTGCTCGGAAGCCGACTTCATGCGCGGGCGCGCGGCGATGGACAGCCTGGAGGCATCGGCCACGATCTCGCCGTAGCCCACGCTGCGACCCGTCGCGGAGTGCAGCACCCGGCCGGCGCGCGTGCTGCACTGGGATGCCCGCACGCCCAGCCGGGCCGCGCCGGCACGCAGCAGCACATCACGGGCCTGGGCACCGGCCAGGCGCATGCGCTCGTAGAAATAGTTCATCGACATCGACGCGCCCACGAACTGCTGGAACGGCATCTCGCCCGCATCGTTGCGATAGGCGTCGCGCCCCGTGACGAAGCGCACGGTCACGCTGGCCCAGTCGGCATCGAGCTCGTCGGCCAGCACCTGGGGCAGGCCCGTGTAGATGCCCTGGCCCACCTCGCACTGCGACACGCCGATCACCACCTGCCCCGAAGGCTCGATCCAGACCCAGTCGCCGATGGAGGAAGCCGTTGCTGCCGCTGCACCGGCCTGCGCTGGCGCGGCCTGCGCCAGCGGAATCAGCAGGCTGCCGGCAGCAGGCGCCACCAGCAGCGCGGCAGCGCTCTGGAGCAGATGCCTGCGCCGCAGCGAGATGGCAGAGCCGGCCGTGCGGCCCCGTTCATTGCTTGGACGCTGCGGCATGGATGGCCTCCCGGATGCGGTGGTAGGTGGCGCAGCGGCACAGATTGGTCATGGCCTCGTCGATCTGCGCATCGGTGGGCTGTGGATGGGTCTTGAGCAGCGCGGCAGCGGCCATGACCATGCCGGACTGGCAGTAGCCGCACTGCGGCACGTCCTTGTCCATCCAGGCCTTCTGGATGGGGTGGGAACGGTTGCTGGACAGCCCTTCGATGGTCGTGACCGCCTTGCCGCCCACCGTCGAGACGGGCAGCACACAGGAGCGCACCGGCTCGCCATCGACATGGACCGTGCAGGCTCCGCACATGCTGATGCCGCAACCGAACTTGGTGCCGGGCAGCTTGAAGTGATCGCGCAGCACCCACAGCAACGGGGTCTGCCCGTCGCCATCAAAGGCCACGCTTCGGGAATTGAGGGTGAATTTCATCGTGGGGTCTCCAATGCGCCCGCATCAACCGGGCTGCATGTCTCATGCCTCTCAGAACGAGTGGTGTATGCCTGCCGCAATCACGGTCTGCGTGCGCCCGCTGGCAACGCCCACGGAATTCATCGCCGCCACGCCATCCGAGGCGCGCTGGTGCGTGACCGAGGCATGCAGCTGCGTGCGTTTGGACAAGGCATAGCGTGCGCCCAGGTGCAGCTGGTTCCACTTCGTCTGCTCGAAGCGGCTGAAGGAGTAGCCCGTGTTGATGGTCACGGACTGGCTGGTCTGCCAGGCCAGGCCCAGGTCAAGGGCACTCATGTTGCTGGAGGCCCCGCCGTACTTCAGCGTGGAGCGCGTCAGCAGCGCGTTGAGCCGGACCGGAAGCGCATCGAGCTGGTAACCGCCGCCGATGCCCAGCACCTGGAAGGTATCGAGCACCAGCGGCCGGCCCGCCACCAGGTCCTGGCCCAGCGCGTTCGCCAGGCCCGTGCGCCCGGCGATATCGAAGGCACGGCCACGCGCATCGGTGTAGGCCACGGCCAGATTGAGCTTGGCACTGGAATAGCTGCCCATGACGCTGTAGGTGCGGTTGGCCTGCGAGCGGCCCGGCACCTCGCCAAAGCCGTACTGCGCGCCGAACTGCATGCCGCCCATGCTGGGCGTCAGGTAGACCACGGAGTTGTCCACCGGAAACTGGCTGGACAGACCGTCCAGGTTGCCGGGGTGGTAGAGATAGAAGTTGTAGAGCTGGTAGCCGTTGCCCCACTGGCTCAGCGTGCCGGCCGTGAAATCGACCTGGCGACCCAGCCGCACCGAGCCCATCGACGCGCTGTCCAGACCCACCCAGGAAGCCCGGTTGAAGTAGCTGGTCGGCGAGATCGGCGAGCCGATGTCCGTGAGGAATCCGTTCTCCAGCTGGAACGAGGCCTTCAGGCCGCCGCCCAGGTCCTCCGATCCGCGCAGGCCCCAGAGGTCAGGCTGGGAAATGGCCGAATCCATGCGCGTCAGCCGGCTCCCGCGAACATCGCTGATCCAGGGCATGGTCAGGTCCATGCTGCCGTACAGCGTCACCGAACTCTGGGCCAGCGCCGCTCCCGCGCCGCCCAGCATCGCCAATGCGGCAATTGCTTTGTATTTCATCGCAAGGCTCTTTCATCGTGAGATGGGTAAAAAAATTCCACAAGTGGCAATTTTTAACACCACGCCACGGAAGATGCCTGGCAAGGCGCGAACTAATTTCCACTTATGGAAATATTAGCTGCGCGGGCCGAATTCTGGTTCTGGGGTTTTCATCTACCGCGTTGTAGGTAGGTCTCGGGACGTGGAAGCAAGGGACGGGCATTGCACCCGCCCCCGCACCAGGCGCTCAGCGCCCCAGTGCCTGGTCCACGCCCTTGTTGGCCAGGGCGTCTGCCCGCTCGTTGCCAGGGTCGCCTGCGTGGCCCTTGACCCAGCGCCAGTCGATGCGGTGGCCGCCGCCCTGGACCAGGGCGTCCAGCCGCTGCCACAGCTCGACGTTCTTGACGGGCTCCTTGGAGGCCGTCTTCCAGCCCTTGGCCTTCCAGCCATGGATCCATTCGGTGATGCCCTTGAGCACGTACTGGCTGTCGATGTAGAGCACCACATCGCAGGGCCGCCTGAGCGCGGACAGCGCCTCGATCACGGCCATCATCTCCATGCGGTTGTTGGTCGTGTTCAGCTCGCCGCCGAACAGCTCTTTCCTGGCGCTGCCGGACTCCAGCACCACGCCCCAGCCACCGGGACCCGGATTGCCCTTGCAGGCGCCGTCCGTGTAGATAACAACTTGATTCAAAAAATTTCCTTGGGTTGAATGGCCCGGCCTTCAGGCCGGTTGGAATGCGGATCGCTTCCCTGCACCGCCTGCGTCGGCATGCTGTGGGCCACAGGCACGGAGGCGCCCGACACGGCTGCGCGGCCACGCCAGGCAGGCTCCAGCATGCGTGCGCCCGGCACGCGCTTGACGGCCACCACGCAGTACACGCCGCCCAGCATGGGCCAGCCCAGCCGCCCCACGCGGTCCATGAACTGCCAGCGCCGCAGCCAGCGATCCGTCTGCACGGCGGGACGATAACAGCCGAACTGCACGGCCTCGATCTCGAAGGCCAGCAATCGCAGCCAGTCGCGCAGCCGCCAGTAGCCCACGCCCCAGCCCACATCGGGCAGGTACACGCCCCGCTCGGCACGGCGCTGCACGCCCAGCAGACTGGCGGGGTTGAGCCCGCACACGACGATACGGCCCTCGGGCATCAGCACCCTGGCCGCCTCGCGCAGCACGGCATGCGGGTCCGGCGAGGTCTCCAGCGTGTGCGGCATGACGACGAGGTCGAGGCTGGCCTCGGAAAATGGCAGCGCGGCCGGATCGGCCAGCAGCGCCACGGGCACCTCCAGCGGCGGCACGCCCTCGGCTGGCGCCGCATCCTGCATGGAATCCAGGGCCAGCCAGCGGTGCGGCATGCGATTGGCGCGCAGGCCCTGGAGCATGGGCATGCCCAACTGCAGGCTGTGATAGCCGAAAATATCGGCCACCGCCTCGTCGCAGCGCTGCTGCTCCCATTCCAGCAGGTAGTGGCCGAGGGCAGATTGCGTCCAGTGATGCGTCCCTATAATTTTGCTGCTCATGAACCTGTTGCCCATCCCCGCTTTTTCCGACAACTACATCTGGCTGCTGTACGACGCAGGGCAGGCCCTGGTCGTCGATCCCGGCGATGCAGCGCCCGTGCTGGCCAGCCTGCGCCAGCTGGACTTGCAGTTGCAGGGCATTTTAGTCACCCACCACCATGCCGATCATGTCGGCGGCGTGGCGCAGCTGCGCCAGGCAACGGGCGCCCAGGTCTGGGGCCCCGCCTACGAGCAGTTGCCCGAGCCCGTGCAGCGCGTGCAGGGTGGCGATACCGTGCAGGCCCTGGGCGGCCCCTGGCAGGTCATTGACGTGCCCGGCCACACCAGCGGCCACATCGCCTTCTACAGTACCGCGGCGCAGGCGCAGCCCGTGCTGTTCTGCGGCGATACCCTGTTTTCAGGGGGGTGCGGGCGCCTGTTCGAAGGCACGCCGCAGCAGATGCAGCAATCGCTGGACGATCTGGCCGCGCTGCCGGACAACACCCTGGTCTGCTGCGCACATGAGTACACAATGTCCAACCTGCGCTTTGCGCAGGCCGTGGAACCAAACAACCAAGCCCTGGCTCACTACCAGAGGCATTGTCAGGCGTTGCGCGAGGCCGGCCGGCCCACGCTGCCTTCCCTGATGGAGACCGAGCGCTCCATCAATCCCTTTCTTAGAACGCGCGAATCCGCAGTGGCCGCCGCCGCCGCAGGCTTCGACGCACAGGTGAGACAGCAGGACCCCGCCAGCGTGCTGGCCGGCCTGCGCCAATGGAAAAACGTCTTCTGATGAAACTGCTACACACCCTGCTGCTGGGCAGCCTGCTGGCTCTTGCGGGCTGCGCCACCACCAGCAGCCCGGACCTGGCCAGCACGGCCCCCGCCCCCAGCACCGCACCGCACTCCCCGATGTACCCCAACGGACCGCTGAGCCCGCTGGGCACAGGCAGCGCCGGCAACGGCGGCGTGGCCTCGCTGGAGACCACGGGCGATCTGTGGGTACGCATTCGCCAGGGCTTCGCCATGCCCGACCTGGACCAGGATCTGGTCAAGGACCGCGAGCAGTGGTATGCCAGCCGGCCCGACTACATACAGCGCATGACCGAGCGCTCCAGCAAGTACCTGTTCCACATCGTCGAGGAACTGGAGCGGCGCAACATGCCCACCGAGCTGGCGCTGCTGCCCTACATCGAGAGCGCCTTCAACCCGCAGGCCGTCTCCACCGCCAAGGCGGCCGGCATGTGGCAGTTCATGCCGGCCACCGGCACCTATTTCGACCTCAAGCAAAACGCCTTCCGCGACGACCGCCGCGACGTGCTGGCCTCCACGCGCGCCGCGCTGGACTACCTGCAAAAGCTCTACGACATGTTCGGCGACTGGCACCTGGCCCTGGCCGCCTACAACTGGGGCGAAGGCAGCGTGGGCCGCGCCATCAAGCGCAACGAGAAGCTGGGCCTGCCCACGGGCTACACCGACCTGCAGATGCCGGCCGAGACCCGCATGTACGTGCCCAAGCTGCAGGCCGTCAAGAACATCGTGGCCAACCCCGATGCATTCAACACCGAGCTGCCGCTGATCGAGAACCACCCCTACTTCCAGACCGTCACCATCACCCGTGACATCGACGTGGAACTGGTGGCCAAGCTGGCCGATGTATCGACCGATGACTTCAAGGCGCTCAATCCCAGCTTCCGCAAGCCGGTGATCTTTGCGGCCGGCACGCCGGAAATCCTGCTGCCCTGGGACAACGCCAAGGTGTTCCGCCGCAACATGCAGGCCTTCGACGAAGGCCAGTACGCGAGCTGGACCGTGTGGACCGTGCCCTCCACCATCAGCGTGGCCGAGGCGGCCCAGCGCGTGGGCCTGGGCGAGTCCGACCTGCGCGCCCTCAACAACATCCCGCCCCGCATGCTGATCAAGGCCGGCTCCGCGCTCATGGTGCCGCGCGGCGCCAACGTGCGTGCCGACGTGGCCGGCCACGTGGCCGACAACGGCCAGATCAGCTTTGCCCCCGAGATCGTCACGCGCCGCACCACCATCAAGGCCCGCAAGCGCGACACGCTGATCAGCGTGGCCAACCGCTACGGCGTCAGTGCGTCCAATCTGGCGGACTGGAATGACCTGAAGTCATCCGCCACCTTGCATGCCGGCCAATCGCTGGTGGCCTACCTGCCGGTGCGCGCCAGCAGCGGCGGCAATGCCCGGGCGGCCAAGTCCACCGGAACCGCGCGCAAGGTAGCCGTGCAGCCGCAAAACCGCAATGCCAAGGTGTCGGTCACCACAGCGCCGCGTGGCGGCAAGCCATCCAAGGTGAAAAAGCGCTGAAGGCGCTGAAGGCACCGCCACTGCCCCACTCCAAAGAGCCCGCTTTCGCGGGCTCTTTTGCGTGCGGCCCGGGGGCTCAGGTGTGGAAACGCTGGCGGGACTGCCGCACGAATTCGTTGGTGAACGAGCGCTCCAGGTCGATACCGCTGCGCGCCAGCGCAGGGTTGAGCCGGACCAGGGCGCGCAGGGCCGTGGCAGGCCCGTCATCGGGCATCAGGCCATCCGGCGAGATGGTGGTGCGCATGTGCTCGAAGGCCGACAGATAGGCGCGCCGCGAGCCCAGCAGATAGGGTGCAGGCACGGCCCTGAGCACATCCATGGGCGCGGCGGTCTGCAGCCACTTGAGCGATCGGACCATGGCATTGCTCAGCGCCTGGGCCTTGGCAGGGTTCTTGCGCAAAAAGGCCTGGGTCGCGTACAGCGTGCCCGAGGGCATGGAGCCGCCGTACAGCTGTGCGCTGCTGCGCAGATCACGCAGGTCTCTGACGATGCGCACGGCTCCCTTGTCCTCCAGCACGCTCATCAGCGGGTCCGCATGGCACAGCGCATGCACGCGCCCGGTGCGCAGCGCCTCCATGGCGTCAGGCCCCGAGCCCACACCCACCAGTTGCACCAGATCGGCCTCCAGACCATCGCCCAGCAGCATCAGTTGCACGGCCCGGGCCGTGGATGCGCCCAGCGAGGACACGCCCACGCGCCGCCCGCGCAGGTCGGCCAGCGTCTGGTAGCGCGGCATCCAGCGCGAGGACACGCCCAGCGCAATCTGCGGCGCACGCCCCTGCACGACGAAGGCACGCAGCACACTGCCGCGCTGCTGCGCGACAAGCGTGTGTTCATAGGCACCCGCGCACACATCGGCGGCGCCCGATTCCAGCGCCTGCAGCGACTGCGACCCGCCCGGATAGTCATCGATGCGCACGGTCAGGCCCTCGGCCTCGAAGTACCCCAGTTGCTGGGCAATCACCAGCGGCAGGTAATACAGCAGGCCCTGACCGCCCACGGAAATCGTCACCAGCTCGGCCGAACCGAGGGAAGGAAACGACCAAAGGGAACCCAGCCCCATGAGGCTCAACAAGGTTCGGCGATCAAGCACGTGGGAAGACATGGTGGTTATTTTGCTGCAGTGCAGCACGATCATGCCCAGAGCCCGCATGCACAGCATCGGTGCTTGCCCGTATGTGAAACACCGTAGGCTTCAGGGCCAGCACGGTGCGCGGTGAACACGCGCCCGGCCCTCACCCAGGTCTCACCCAGGCCTCAGCGGTAGCCCGCGAAAAACAGCAGCAGATTCACCACCAGCGCCAGCGCCCAGGCCAGACTGCGCAGCGTGGCGCGGTCCGTCACATAGAAGGCGATGTAGGCAATGCGCAACACAACAAAGGCCACGGCCAGGCCATCGACACGCGCGGACGGTGCACCCAATTGCCAGGCAACCAGCAAGGCGCCAATGAAGAACGGCAGGCACTCGAAGCTATTGGCCTGCGCCGCGTTGGCCCGTGCCTGGTAGCCCGTCTGCTGCGCCAGCCAGGCCCGGGGTTCGTGGTTGTCGAAACCGCGCTGCCCCGGCCGGTGCTTCATGCCGGGCGCCTTGGCGATGTAGGCGCAGGCCAGCGGCAGCAGGGCCGCCACCAGCAGGCACCAATGCGCTATGGAGAAGCCGCCGGGCGGCAGGATGACAGAGGTCGGCATACAGGCTCCTGATGAATAGACAAGAAACGCCAGCCGCCTCGGCCACTACCGGCGGTCCACCAGCGCATGGGCGATCGTACCCAGGTCCACGTATTCGAGTTCGCTGCCTATGGGCACGCCGCGCGCCAGCCGCGTCACATGGATGCCGCGCGCCTTCAGGGCCTCGCTGATCGCATGGGCCGTGGCCTCGCCTTCGGCCGTGAAGCTGGTGGCCAGGATCACCTCCTGCACCTTGCCGTCGCCGGCACGCTCCAGCAGGGATGACAGGTTCAGATCGCGCGGACCTATGCCGTCGAGTGGCGACAGCCGCCCCATCAGCACGTAGTAATAGCCCTGGTAGGCACCCGTGCGCTCCATGGCCGCCATATCGGCGGGCGCCTCCACCACGCACAGCCGGGCCGCGTCGCGCCCTTCATCCTGGCAGATGGAGCAGATGCGGCCTTCGGTGAAGGTATGGCAGCGCTCGCAGTGGGTGACCGACTCCACGGCCGTGGTCAGGGCACGGGCCAGTTGCCGCGCGCCGTCCTGGTCGCGCTGCAGCAGGTGGAAGGCCATGCGCTGCGCCGACTTGATGCCCACACCCGGGAGCCTGCGCAAGGCCTCGATCAGGCCATCGAGCGATTGCACGTCCGACATGGCAGCTTCCTTTCAATGGAGAAGGTTCTCAGAAAAAAAGCGATCTGCAGGGGCAGATCGCTCGATGGCCACTCCACACGAGTGGGCAGTTGGAGAAGCCGGCATGGCCTCTCCAGGCTGTTCGGCACAACCGCTGGGGCCTGCCTCAGAACGGGAACTTCATGCCGCCCGGCAGGCCGGGCATGCCGGCCGTGAGCTTGCCCATCTTCTCGTTGGAAGTCTCTTCGGCCTTGCGCACGGCGGCGTTGAAGGCGGCAGCCACCAGGTCTTCCAGCATGTCCTTGTCTTCGGCCAGCAGGCTGGGGTCGATGGTGATGCGCTTGACGTCGTGCTTGCAGGTCATGACCACCTTCACGAGGCCCGCGCCCGATTCACCTTCCACCTCGATGTTGCCCAGTTCATCCTGAGCCTTCTTGAGGTTGTCCTGCATGGCCTGGGCTTGCTTCATCAGGCCGGCCAGTTGTCCTTTGTTGAACATGTGAGTTCCTTCTTCTGTAGGGTAAAAACGAAACGCTCTGGAGCGTGTCAGGGCTGAATGGATACGGGCTTGATACTGCCGGGCACGATTTTCGCGCCATGGCTGCGGATCAGGGTCTGCACCAGAGAATGATTCATTACGATGTCTTCTGCAATGCGCTGGCGCTCATGGCTGGCCACCGCATTGCGCCGCGCGGGGCTGTCCACCACGGCGCCTTGCTCCACATGCAGTTGCCGGGCCAGGCCGGCAGCCTCCAGCGCTGCACGCAGGCGCTCACGCGTGGCGGGCTGGGCCAGCGAGCTGCTTTCCACGCGCAGCGTCCATGCATCGCCATCGCGCGCCACCAGTTGCGACTGCAGCGCCAGTTGCCGCGCCAGCGCCGTGACGGCCTCGGCCTGCACCAGTTGCTGGACGGCAGCGTGCCAGACATCGCCCTCGGGCGTGCGCTCCACGGTCGGCGCGGGTGGCGCACCGGGGGAATGGCGGCCACGTTCGGGAGCGAAGTCCTGCACATCGATCTGAGTGTCGATCTGCGGTTCGGCCTGCCGTGCCACGGCAGCGGCAGGCGGCTCAAGGGCCAGATCTCCGTCATCGCTCCAGCGGCCTTCGTCGGCCCAGCCTTCATCGGGCATCCCGGCCCAGGCACCCTCGTCGGGCGCATCGGCATCCTGCGCCTGCGGCGCCTCATCGGCAGAAGAGTCTTCGTCTTCCTGCACATCGTCCACGGGCTCATCCACAGGCTCGTCCAGGGGCCCTTGGGCGACACGGGCGGCCGGCTGCACCTCTGGAGCAGCGGAAGGCCTGGCCTCCTGGACAGGCGCAAGCACGGGTTCCGGCCTGGCAACCGCGGCCACGGCCACGGGCGCCTGAACAGGCGCTGCAGCCGCAACGGCTTGCACCACGGGAGCGACCACGGCGGGCGCAGCGGTCACGGGAGATGCGGCAGGCGCGACAGGCGCGACAGGAGCAGGAGGCGCGACCGGGACGGGCATGGCCGCCTTGGCTGGGGCAGCGGGAGCCTCAGGCACAGCGGGCTGTGCGGGCCGCGCCTGCGCAACGGGCGCGGGAGATTCAGGCTTCGCCGTGGAGGGGGTCAGCGCTGGAGTTTTTTTTTCAGCCGCGCCCGGGGCGGGCTCTGCAGATTGCGGCTTGAACGCCAGCAGCCGCAGCAGCGCCATGGTCAGCGCCGCGTACTCGTCGGGTGCCAGGCCCAGTTCGGCCCGGCCATGCAGGCAGATGCTGTAGAGCAGCTGGGTCTCGTCGCGCGGCATCAGCACCGCAAGGCGGGCGATCTCTGCGGCCTCTGGATCGCTGGCGTCGGCGGCCATCTGCGGCACGGCCTGTGCCACGGCCATGCGCTGCAGCACGGCGCACATTTCCTCCAGCGTGGAGGCGGCAGACAGGCCATTGCGGCGCAGCGCCTCGGAGGTTTCCACAACCACCTGGCCATCAGCCTGGGCGAGTGCCTCGATCAGGCGGAACACATGGCTGCGGTCCACGCTGCCCAGCATCTGGCGCACCGTGGCCTCCTGCAGCTGTCCGCTGCCAAAGGCGATTGCCTGGTCGGTCAGCGACAGCGCATCGCGCATGGAGCCACGCGCGGCTCGCGACAGCAGGCGCAGGGCCTGGGGCTCGGAGGCCACGCCTTCCTGCCCCAGCACCTGGCCCAGATGCTCCAGCACGGTCTCGGGCGCCATGGGCCGCAGGTTGAACTGCAGGCAGCGGCTGAGCACGGTCACGGGCACCTTCTGCGGATCGGTGGTGGCCAGCACGAACTTCAGGTATTCGGGCGGCTCCTCCAGCGTCTTGAGCATGGCGTTGAAGGCCGTGTTCGTGAGCATGTGCACTTCGTCGATCATGAAGACCTTGAAGCGTCCCTGCACCGGCTTGTAGACAGCCTGCTCCAGCAGGCTCTGCACCTCGTCCACGCCACGATTGGAGGCAGCGTCCAGCTCCGTGTAGTCGGGAAAGCGCCCGCTGTCGATTTCGGTACAGGCCGCACAGACGCCGCAGGGCGTTGCCGTGATGCCGCCCTGGCCATCGGCGCCCTGGCAGTTGAGCGACTTGGCCAGAATGCGCGAGACCGTGGTCTTGCCCACGCCGCGCGTGCCGGTGAACAGATAGGCATGGTGCAGGCGCTGCTGCGTCAGGGCATTGGTGAGCGCCTGAACGACATGCTCCTGCCCCACCATTTCAGAGAAATTGCGGGGGCGGTATTTGCGGGCCAGCACAAGATAAGACATCCCGCGATTCTACGGGGCTGGGCGCCCTTGCCCGAGGCGACCCGGGTTTGGCCGGCCATGTCGTCCGGGCGGCCCGGTGTTTGCCCCTATAATCGAGAGTGACGGGCCTCCTCGCATGGGGAAGCGGCCAACCGGGTCAGGTGGGGAACCAAGCAGCCCTAACCGTGAAACCAGTGCCGAGGGCAAGGCTCGTCACCTTCATTGAACAGCAGGCCCTGCGGGCGCCTGCCCCGTCCAGGCCCGCTGCGGCACCCTCTCCTCCTTAACGCTCTGCGCCATCCACTTTGAGATAGCGCGCAACGCCTTGCGCCGCCTGCAGGCCGCTGGCCATGCACGCCGTCAGCAGGTAGCCGCCCGTGGGAGCCTCCCAGTCCAGCATCTCGCCGGCGCAGAAAACGCCAGGAGCGGCTGCGCACATGCCGTTGGCGTCCAGGGCTTCCAGCCGCACGCCGCCTGCCGTGCTGATGGCCTCGTCAATGGGTCGGGCCGCCACCACGGTGATGGGCAGGGCCTTGATGGCATGGGCCAGCCGCACAGGGTCGGCCACACCTTCCTTGCCCAGCACCTCATGCAGCACGGCGGCCTTGATGCCGTCCAGGCCCAGGCGCCCCTTCAGATGGCTGGCCAGGCTGCGCGAGCCGCGCGGATGGCGCACTTCCACCAGCACGCGCTCGGGCGTCAACTGGGGCAGCAGGTCGAGATGGACGGTGGCCTGCCCGTCGCGCGCAATGGCTTCGCGCAACGCCGCAGAGACGGCATAGATCAGGCTGCCTTCCACGCCCGTGGTCGTGGCAACGAATTCGCCCTTGCGCGAGAAAACATGGCCCTTGCCATCATCAAAGGACAGCGCCACAGACTTGAACGGCTGACCTGCAAAGCGCTCGGTGAAATAAGGACTCCAGCCGCGCGCAGGCTGGGGGCTGGCGCCCAGCAGCTCGGCCATGAACTCCCGGCGATCGATCTGTCCGCCCGAAGCCGCGCCATCCAGACCCACATCGAACCCGCAGTTGGAAGGCTTCAACACAGCGACTTCAACACCGCGCTGTTCCAGCAAGGGCAGCCAGGCGCCATCCGAGCCCAGGCGCGCCCAGCTGCCACCACCCAATGCCAGCACCACGGCCCTTGCCCGCACCTGCAGCCGCCCTTCGGGTGTATCAAAGCCCAGCGCATCGCCGTCCTGCCAGCCCACCCAGCGGTGGCGCGTGTGCAGCACCACGCCCTGGGTCTGCACACGCACCAGCCAGGCACGCAGCAAGGGCGCAGCCTTCATGTCCTTGGGGAATACGCGGCCCGAGCTGCCCACAAAGGTTTCCACGCCCAGTTCACCGGCCCAGGCACGCAGTTGATCCGGCGACAGCAGCTCCAGCCAGCGCGACACCTCGGCACTGCGCTCGCCGTAGCGGGAGACAAAGGCGGGCAGGTTTTCGGAATGGGTCAGGTTGAGCCCGCCCTTGCCGGCCATGAGGAACTTGCGCCCAGCGGAGGACTTGGCCTCGAACACATGGACATCCAGCCCCTTGCCGGCCAGCCCTTCGGCCGCCATCAGGCCCGCAGGCCCCGCACCGATCACCGCCACATCGCAGTCCATCGTGCGCGCTGCCGCACCGGGTTCAAAAGCATCCATCACATCAGTTTCCATTCCATGCTCGCATTCAACTTGGCGCTGACGGCCGGCACATATGCCTGCAGCGCGGGCGCGCAGAATACCCTGCCGCAGGCCGGTCTGCGCGCAGGCGCCACTAATTCCCGGAGTCCCGGCAACCCTGTCGCCACCCCATAAACAGCTATGACAGTCATAGCATTGAGCTACCGCCCATACGGTGCAGCAGGTGATAGGTTTCTGTCACAATCTTTTTGCGGTGCGGATTTTCCTGCGCCTTCCTCATTGCGAAAAATCAAGGACTCCACCCATGGCCAGCGAACTGATCAAACACATCTCCGACGCAAGCTTTGAAGCCGACGTCTTGCAGCCTGGCACCACGGTGCTGGTCGATTACTGGGCCGAATGGTGCGGCCCCTGCAAGATGATCGCCCCCATCCTCGACGAAGCAGCGCAGACCTACAAGGAAAAGCTGTCCATCGCCAAGATGAATGTGGACGAGAACCGCGAGATCCCCGCCAAGTTCGGCATCCGCGGCATTCCCACGCTGATGCTGTTCAAGGATGGCCAGCTGGCCGCCACCAAGGTGGGCGCCCTCAACAAGGCACAGCTGTCCGCTTTCCTGGAACAGCACCTGGCCTGATTCCCCCGACGGCCCCGCACACGGGGCCGTCACAGATGCGGGCCGGCGTTGGCCGCAGCACCGCATCGCACTGGCGCATAAACGAGGCGCCAGTGCAAATTTCCCTGTGACCTGCGGATTTTTTCCTGTCATAATGCCCTTCATCACCGGCCTTATGCATTGAAGGCCGCGCTGAGACCCTCAGGCAAGCCAGCCCACTTCCACAGTGTTTCGCTTGGCTCAACGCCTTCCCCTGGTTTCTTTCCACTCCGTTCTGGAGTCACTCCATGCACCTTAATGAACTCAAGGCACTGCACGTGTCTGAAGTCCTGAAGCAGGCCGAAGCGCTTGAGATCGAAAACGTCGGTCGCATGCGCAAGCAAGAGTTGATGTTCGCCATCATCAAAAAGCGAGCCAAGGCAGGCGAACAAGTGTTCGCCGACGGCGTGCTGGAAATCCTGCCGGACGGTTTCGGCTTTCTGCGCAGCCCCGACACCAGCTACACGGCCAGCACCGACGACATCTACATCTCGCCCAGCCAGGTCCGCCGCTTCAACCTGCACACCGGCGACATGATCGAAGGTGAGGTGCGCACGCCCAAGGATGGCGAGCGCTACTTCGCACTGACCAAGCTCGACTCCGTCAACGGCGGCTCGCCCGAGCAGAACAAGCACAAGGTGCTGTTCGAGAATCTGACCCCCCTGTTCCCCACCCAGCAGCTGCGCCTGGAGCGCGAGATCAAGGGTGAGGAGAACATCACCGGCCGCATCATCGACATCATCGCCCCCATCGGCCGCGGCCAGCGCGCGCTGATCGTCGCACCGCCCAAGAGCGGCAAGACCATGATGATGCAGAGCATCGCCCACTCCATCACGGCCAACCATCCCGACGTGCACCTGATGGTGCTGCTGGTCGATGAGCGCCCCGAAGAAGTGACCGAGATGCAGCGCTCGGTCAAGGGCGAAATCATCGCCTCCACCTTCGACGAGCCCGCCACGCGCCACGTGCACGTGGCCGAGATGGTGATCGAGCGCGCCAAGCGCCTGGTCGAGCTCAAGAAGGACGTGGTCATCCTGCTGGACTCCATCACCCGCCTGGCCCGCGCTTACAACAACGTCGTGCCCTCGTCGGGCAAGGTGCTGTCGGGCGGCGTGGACTCCAACGCCCTGCAGCGCCCCAAGCGCTTCTTCGGCGCGGCACGCAATGTGGAAGAAGGCGGCTCGCTGACCATCATCGCCACGGCCCTGGTCGATACCGGCAGCCGCATGGACGAAGTGATCTTCGAAGAGTTCAAGGGCACGGGCAACAGCGAACTGGCCCTGAACCGCCGTCTCTACGAAAAGCGCGTGTTCCCCGCCATCGAACTCAACAAGAGCGGCACACGCCGCGAAGAACTGCTGCTGGCTCCCGAGATCCTGCAAAAGACCCGCATCCTGCGCCAGTTCATGTACAACATGGACGAGATCGAGGCCATGGAGCTGATGATCAAGAACATGCGGGCCACGAAGACCAACGTGGACTTCTTCGACATGATGCGCCGCGGCGGCTGATCTCAGAGATCCAGCCCACGGCCCCCACAGACGCCTCGCTCACGCGGGGCGTTTTGCATTCCAGCCGCCCGTCTCACCACGCTGCGACAGAGGTGCCCAGCGCACAGGCCGCGCGCTCCCAGTGCATGGGCGCACCCGCCACCTCCACCGGCGCCCGCAGGCGCCGCGCCGCGCCCCAGGAGGTCGCCTCGATCGCCGCGCTGAAATCCTCGGCACCGTTCACCGGCGCCAGCGGGCAGGCATCCGGGTCGCCCACGCCATGCCCCGCCAGAAGATGCGCCGTGCGCGCCAACGAGGCGCGCACCGTGCTGCCGCCTTGCCCCTGCATGCGCCGCACCAGCGCCATCACCACGGCGGCAGCCATCAGATAGCCGGTGGCGTGGTCCAGCGCCTGCAGCGGCAGGGGCGTGGGCCGGTCACGGCCCAGCCGGTGCATGCCTGCATCGGCAATGCCGGCGCTCATCTGCACCAGGCTGTCGAAGCCGCGCCGCTGCTGCCAGGGCCCGCTCCATCCATAGGCGTTGAGCGACACATCGATGAGCGAGGGATTCAGCCGACGGCGCCACGCGGCCCCGAATCCCAGCCCCTCCAGCGCACCGTCCCGGTAACCATGGACCAGCACGTCGGCGCCGGCCAGCAGTTGCTCGAACACGGCACGATCCTGGGGCGCGCGCAGGTCCAGCCGGGCACAGCGCTTGCCCAGCGTGACTTCAGGCACCGTACCCGGCTCCTCCCAACCGGGCGGATCGATGCGCAGCACCTCGGCACCATGGCCCGCCAGCCAGCGCGTGGCGGCGGGACCGGCCAGGATGCGCGTCAGATCCAGCACGCGCAGCCCCTGCAGCGGCCGCTGCGCCGATGGCTGCCACGCACCAGCACTGAAACTGAAGGGCTGGCCCGGCTGCGGATGCATCTGCCACGCCAGCAAAGGCTCCTGCTGCACGGCCTGCCCCTGCGGATGCGCAGCCCAGGCAGCCAGCCCGCGCATGGCGGCGGCACAGCCGCCCTGCGCGACAACGGCCGACTCCAATTCATGCGCCGCCCAGCGCCTGGCCGCCGTCGCCACAGCCTCCCGGTTGGCCGGCGCGCCGAGCACGGCCAGTGCCGCTGCGCGGTGGTGGGGCGCATTGGTATGCAGGCGGATCCAGCCATCGGCCGTGCGGTAGTCACCGGCCACGGCGTCCCACAGCGCGGGCATCTCCCAGCCCAGTGGATGCAGGCTGCTGCCAAACCACAGGGACGCGAGCCTGCGGTCCACCACCACCTGCGGCGCGGCAGCGCCGCATTGGGCCACCAGCTCGGAGATGGCAAGGCCTGCCACACCCAGGCTGGCCGCCGCCAGATCGGAGACCGGAAACACCGAGGCCAAGGCGCCTTGCCCGCGCATCTCCAGGCGGTGCAGCGCGCCCTGGGCACCTTCCAGTGCCGCCCAGATCTGGGCGGCGCAGTGATCAAAAGCGCAAGGGGACGGAAGACTGGACATGGAGCACTCCTGGCAACGGAAACAAGGGTTGGAACTCGCACCATAGATTTCCAGAAAATATTGTCAATATTGATTGAATAAATCAACATATCATCACATCCATGCCCGACTACCTGAACTCGACCGAAGCCACCGCACTGCTGGGCGTGAGCCGCGCCACGCTGTATGCCTATGTCAGCCGAGGACTGCTGCACGCCCACGCGGCAGACACGCCGCGCGAAAGCCGCTACCTGCGCGAAGAGGTCGAGCAGCTCGCGCGCCAGCGCGGGCAGGGCCGCAAACCCCGCGAAGTCGCCCAGGCCGCGCTCAACTGGGGACTGCCGGTGCTGGAGTCATCGATCACGCTGATAGAACAGGGCCGCCTCTACTACCGTGGCGAGGACGCCGTGGACTGGGCACGCTCGCACACGCTGGAAGAGGCCGCCGCCCTGCTCTGGCAATACCCGGCCGATGCCGCCTTCGCCGCACACGCCGTGGAGGCCGCCCCTGTGCTGGCCGACCTGCAGCAGCGCATGGCCGGCCAGCCTTGCGAAAACACGCTGCTGGCCCTGTTCACCGTCGCCAGCGATGACGCGGCCACTGCCGCATGGCAGCAATCGCCCGAACGGCTGGCGGCAGGCTGCGGAGCGCTCCTGCGCCTGCTGGCGGCCTGCCTGCTGGGCACGGCGCCGGACAAGGCCCCCATCCACCTGCAATGCGCCCAGGCTTGGGCGCTGGACACACAAGGCGCCGACCTGGTGCGCATGGCCCTGGTGCTGTGCGCCGACCATGAACTCAACGCCTCCGGCTTCACGGCGCGCTGCGTGGCGTCCACGGGCGCCAGCCTGCGGGCGGCCGTGGTGGGAGGACTTGCCGCCCTGACGGGCGGGCGCCACGGCGGCACGACCGCGCGCGTCGAGGCGCTCTGGGACGAGCTGGGCGAGGCGCAGGCCCCGGCACGCCTGCGCCAGCGCCTGGCGCGCGGCGAGACCCTGCCCGGCTTCGGCCACCACCTCTACCCCGAAGGCGATGTGCGCGCCGCCCTGCTGCTGGAAATGCTGCCCAGGCAGGGACCGGCGGCGGCCCTGGCGGCCGAAGTGATGGCACTCACTGGCCTGGCCCCTTCGGTCGATTTCGCATTGGTGGCCCTGCGGCGGCACCTGCAGTTGCCGACGGGCAGCGCCTTCGGGCTGTTCGCGCTGGGCCGCTGCGCTGGCTGGCTGGCACAGGCGCTGGAGCAGCGCGCCACACGGCAGATCATTCGGCCACGCGCGGCGTACACGGGCCCCAGGCCCGCCGGCTTGGCACGCAACTGAGCACTATGCGATAATGCAGGGCTTTTTCTTGCGGAAAGTACGCTTGATTTGAACCGCTACAAAGGTTGCAGCGGGTCAGGCACGGCTACCGCACTTGCATCAGAAGGAAAGATCATGAAAGAAGGCATCCACCCCAACTACCGCGAAGTTCTGTTCGTGGACCTGTCCAACGGCTTCAAGTTCGTGACCCGCTCCTGCGTGAACACGAAGGAAACCGAAACCTTCGAAGGCAAGGACTACCCCCTGTTCAAGCTGGACACCTCGTCCGAGTCGCACCCGTTCTACACCGGCACGCAAAAGTCGGTGGACAACATGGGCGGCCGTGTGGAGCGCTTCCGCAACCGTTTCGGCAAGAAGTAAATCCTGCTTCTCCGGCCAGAAGGGCAGCACGGGCAACCGCGCTGCCCTTTTGTTTTTCGCAGTCCGGCCAATCCCTGCCGGCCAGCCATGTTCCACGCTTTTCGAGGCCCTTGCTTCGCGTATTCTTGCGCCCTCCGTTGCAGAAAGTCCTGTGAGTGAACCAGCCCACCCCTGCCATCGTTGCCCAAAGCGCCGTGCGCCGCCTGCCCCGCTGGTCGCTGCTGCTGCTGTGCCTGGCCTATGTCGTGCCCGGATATGTGGGGCGCAGCCCCTGGCGCATGGCCGACATGGAGGCCTTCGGCTACATGCGGGAGCTGGCCCTGGGCCATACCTCGTGGCTGGCACCGCGCATGGCGGGCCTGCTGCCCGAATCCGAGGGCCTGCTGTCGTACTGGCTTGGCGCGCTGGCCATGCAGGGAGCGCCTTCCTGGCTGCATCTGGAGATGGCGGCACGCCTGCCCTTCATCGCCATGCTGGTGCTTACGCTGACGGCCACCTGGTGGGGCGTGTACTACCTGGCGCGCACGCCGGGCGCGCGCCCCGTGGCCTTCGCCTTCGGCGGCGAGGCACAGCCCACCGACTATGCGCGCGCCATGGCCGATGGCGGCCTGCTGGCCCTGGTGGCCTGCCTGGGCCTGGCCCAGCTTTCCCATGAAACCACCAGCTACATGACCCAGCTCGGCTGCGCGGCCCTGCTGTTCTTTGCCGCCGCAGCCATGCCCTACCACGGCCGCACCGCCATGCTGGCGCTGCTGCTGGGCCTGCCGGGCCTGGCGCTGAGCGGCGCGCCCACCGTGGCCACGCTGTTCGGCCTGGGCGGTGCGACCATGGCGTTTTTCTCGCGCACCTGGGGTGACGAGCCCTCGCCCGCGCCGCGCGAGGCGCGCATCTGGACCGCGCTGTGGCTGGGGGTCACGCTGCTGGCGGCTGCACTGTCCTGGTGGCTGGACCAATGGGCCTGGCGCCTTGTGGACAGCGGCACCGCCAAGGAATGGCAAAGCCTGGTCAGGCTGCTGCTGTGGTTCAGCTGGCCGGCCTGGCCGCTGGCCATGTGGACCCTGTGGGTCTGGCGCCGCCAGATCGCCGCGCCTCGCCGCTATCCCCATCTGGCGCTGCCGCTGTGGTTCGCCGTCATTCCGGTGATCGCTTCGCTGAGCACGCTGCCTGCGGACCGTGCCCTGCTGCTGGGCCTGCCCGCCATCGCCACGCTGGCAGCCTTTGCCCTGCCGACGCTGCGCCGCAGCATCAGCGCATTGATCGACTGGTTCACCCTGCTGTTCTTCAGCGCCGCCGCCATTGCCATCTGGGTGATCTGGCTTTCGCTGCAGACAGGCATTCCCGCCAAGCCGGCTGCCAATGTGGCCAGGCTGGCTCCGCAGTTCACGCCGGAATTCTCGGTGCTCTCCTTCGCCGTGGCGGTTGCCGCCACCTTGGCCTGGTGCGTGCTCGTCGCCTGGCGCACATCGCGCAACCGCGCCGCCATCTGGAAGAGCCTGGTGCTGCCGGCCAGCGGCGCCACGCTGGGCTGGCTGCTGCTGATGACGCTGTGGCTGCCGCTGCTGGACCACGCGCGCAGCTTCGAGCCGCAGATGCGCCAGGTGCTGGCCGAACTGCCCAAGGACGGCAGCTGCGTGCAAACCTATGGCCTGCCCCGCGCCCACATTGCGGCGCTGCGGTTTTACGGCGACATCGACACCCAACGCCTGAGCATGGCCGGCGCCGCACGCTGCGACTGGATGGTGGCCGAGGAAGAAACCTGGCTGGACCCGCACAGCGCGCGCCTGCAGGGCACCTGGGAAACCGTGGCCCGCGTGGTGCGCCCCACCGATCGCAAGGACTTCCTGCTGGTCTTGAAGCGCAGGCCTCAGGCGAGCCGCGCCCAGGCCAGGCCATGAGCCAGCCCGCGCGCGCGCCACTGGGCACCGAACGGCGCACCATCGCCCAGCACGCGCTGACCGTGCTGGCCGGACAGCTGGCGGTGATGGCCTTCGGCGTGACCGACACCATCGTGGCGGGCCGCTACGCCGAAGAAGCGCTGGCAGCGCTGTCCGTGGGCTCGGCCATCTTCGTGAGTGTCTATGTCTCGCTGATGGGCATCTTCCAGGCCCTGCTGCCGCTGTGGGCCGAGCATCGCGGCGCCGGACAGCCCGAGGCCATAGGCCGCACGCTGCGCCAGGCCATGTACATGCTGCTGGCCGCCTGCGCCCTGGGCATGGGCGTGCTGCTGTTTCCCGATGCGCTGCTGCGCTGGGCCGATGTGCCGCCACCGCTGCAGGTGGAGGTGCGGGCCTATCTTTCGGTGCTGGCCTGGAGCCTTCCGGCCGCGCTGCTGTTTCGCATCTACAGCACACTGAACCAGGCGCTGGGCCATCCCCTGCTGGTGACCTGGCTGCAGTTGCTGTCGCTGCTGCTGAAAATCCCCCTGTCGATCTGGCTGGCCTTTGGCGGCGCCGGCCTGCCTGCGCTGGGCGCCGAGGGCTGTGCCTGGGCCACGCTGGTGGTGAACTACGCCATGGTTGCCCTCGCATTCGTGCTGATGCGCAGCCAGCGCCTGTATGCGCCCCTGGCGCTGTGGCAGCGCATGGAGCCCCCGGACTGGCCGCAACTGGCGCAGTTCGCTCGACTGGGCGTTCCTGCAGGGCTGGCAATTTTGGTGGAGGTGACCTCGTTCACGCTGATGGCCTTGTTCGTGGCGCGCCAGGGCACGCTGTCCTCGGCCAGCCACCAGATTGCTGCCAATCTTGCGGCGCTGTGCTACATGGTGCCCCTGTCCCTGGCGATTGCCACCAGCGCGCGGATCAGCTACTGGCGCGGCGCGGGGGACGAGGCCATGGCGCGCCGCCTTGTCACCATGGGATGGCGGCTTGCGGCAACGGGTGGACTGGTGCTGGCCTCGGCACTGTTCCTGTCCCGCGAGGGCCTGGCCAGCATCTACAGCAGCAACCCCGAGGTGGTGTCCACTACCGCCAGCCTGCTGGCCTGGGTGGCTGCCTACCATGTGGCCGACGCCGTGCAGACCTTCTGCCTCTTCGTGCTGCGCTGCTACCGCATCACCGTGGCGCCGCTGGTCATCTACTGCCTGCTGCTGTGGGGCGGCGGACTGGCCGGCGGATACTGGCTGGCCTACGGCACGGACAGCGCCCTGCCCGCCTGGCTGCACCATGGCACGCCCGCCCCGTTCTGGGCCAGCAGTGCCTGTGCGCTGCTGGTGACGGCCCTGGTGTTCAGCGCCATCGTGCGCAAAGCCACAAGCCGCTGAACGGCAACGGCCGTTCACACGGGGCCACGCCTATGCGGCGCGGCTTTCGCGGGCCTCGCCGACTTCGCGTGTGCCTGGGGCCGCGATGCGGACACGGCTGGCCGGAAAGGTCACGGAAAACTCCGACCCCTGGCCCGGCGCGCTGGTGATGCCCAGCTTGGCGCCATGGCGCTGCAGCACATGCTTGACGATGGCCAGGCCCAGGCCCGTGCCGCCGGTGTCGCGCGAACGGCTGCGGTCCACACGGTAAAAGCGTTCTGTCAGACGTGCCAGGTGCTTGGGTTCGATGCCTGGCCCGGAGTCCTGCACGGCAAAGCGTGCCGATCCATCAGGCAGGCTCTCCCAGGTCACCTCGATGCGCCCGCCTGCCGGCGTGTAGCGCATGGCGTTGGCCAGCAGGTTGGAGAAAGCGCTTTGCAGCTCGGCGCTGGCGCCGGCCACCTCACCGGCCTGCGCCAGCATCTCGGCCGACGGAAAGCTCAGCGCATGCGGCAGGGATTGCTTGCGCGTGAGCATGGAAGACAGGCCGCGCGCCTCGTTCTCGCAGCGCTGCATCAGCTGGGCCACGGGCACCCATTCGTTGCTGCTGGGCAAGGGGCTGCCCTCCAGGCGCGACAGCGCCAGCAGGTCTTCCACCAGATGCTGCATGCGCTCGGCCTGCTGGGCCATCAGTCCCAGGTAGCGGTTGCGCTCCTCGGGCTCCAGCGGCAGGTTCTGCAGCGTCTCCACAAAGCCCACGAGCACGGTCAGCGGCGTGCGGATTTCATGCGAGACATTGGCCACGAAGTCGCGGCGCATGGCCTCTGCCTGCTCCACCGCGGTGACATCGCGCGCCAGCAGCAGCTTGCGCCCTTCGCCATAGCCATACAGCTGCACCGACAGCTTGACGGGCCGCGAGGCCGTGCTTTCGCGGCCCTGCATGACCAGGTCGCGTGAGAAATCCTGGGTGGCGAAATAGGCGCTGAACTCGGGGTCGCGCACCAGGTTGCCAATGCTTTGCAGCAGGTCGCGTTCGGCATCGAAGCCGAACTGCCGCGCCGCGATCTGGTTGCACCACTCGATACGTCCATCGGCATCCAGCAGGACCACGCCATTGGGGCTGGCCTGCAGGGCGGAAAGAATGTCGTTGAGGCGCTGATCGCCCTGCTGCACCTGCTGCACGCTCTGGCGCAGCCACCGGCGCATGCGCACGCTGGCCTCACCCCAGATGCCGCTGAGCTCGGGCGCCTCCCGCAACTCCGACTGGCGCAGCCAGGACAGCAGGCGCATGGCGTTCCAGCTGTCCACCAGCCACCAGATCCAGCCCGCGCACAGCGCTCCCGTCAGGGCCGCCACGGCCTGGGCGGCCATGCCGGGGCTGGAGGCGGACATGACGCCCCAGAGCCACCAGCCCAGCAATGCGCCCGCGATCTGGGACGCCAACAAGCGAAAACCTCGCCAACCCATACTTGCGCCTTCTTTGCGTTGTATTCGCTGCCCGGGGCAGCGGCGCCCTGGCATGACCCGTGAAGGCCATGCGTGGATTCATGCGGAAAAAACGGCCTCAGGCCAGCGCCTGCGCGCTGAGCCGGTAGCCGGCGCCGCGTACCGTCTCGATCAATGCACCGGCCATGCCCAGCGCCTCGCGCAGCCGCTTGACGTGCACGTCCACCGTGCGCTCCTCGATGAAGACGTGATCGCCCCAGACCTTGTCCAGCAACTGGGCACGGCTGTGCACGCGCTCGGGGTGCTTCATCAGATAGTGCAGCAGCTTGAACTCGGTGGGCCCCACCTTGATCATGTCGCCCTGCCAGCTCACGCGGTGCGCGGCGGCATCGAGCACCAGCTCGCCGATATTGACCTTGTCCTGAATCTGCTCGGGCGCACGGCGCCGCAGCACGGCACGGATGCGCGCGAGCAGCTCCTGGGTCGAGAAGGGCTTGGTGATGTAGTCATCGGCGCCCGCATCGAGCCCCGCCACCTTGTCCGGTTCATCGCCGCGCGCCGTGAGCATCAGAATGGGCACGGCCTTGGTGCGGCTGTCCGCGCGCCATTTGCGCGCCAGGGACAGGCCGCTGGCGCCGGGCAGCATCCAGTCAAGCAGGATCACGTCGGGCAGCACGGCATCCAGCTCGCGCTGAGCCGTCACGCCATCCTCGGCCCAGACCGGCTGGAAGCCGTTGTGCCGCAGGTTGACAGCGATCAGCTCCGCGATGGCGGGCTCGTCCTCGACGATGAGGACCATGGGCATCTTCTTCATCCGTTGTTCGCCTCCGGCACTTACAGCACTGCCGACTCAATGGCATCCATGGTCTGGTGACGGACATCCTTGCCCTCCACCAGATAGATGATCAGCTCGGCCACATTCTTGGAATGGTCGCCGATGCGCTCAATGGCCTTGGCCAGGAACAGCAGGTCCAGGCTGGCCGAGATGGTGCGCGGGTCTTCCATCATGTAGGTGATGAGCTTGCGCACGAAGCCGTCGAACTCCTGGTCGATCAGATCATCTTCCTTGAGGATGGCCACGGCCGCCTTGGTGTCCAGGCGTGCAAAGGCGTCCAGCGTCTTGCGCAGCAGGCCCGAGGCCATCTCGGCCGCCGTGCGCAGGTCGCCGGTGGGCAGGGAGCGCGCAGCACCGCTTTCGATGATGGACTTGACCATCCGCGCCATCTTGTGCGCTTCGTCACCCATGCGCTCCAGATTGGCCGTGGCCTTGGAGAAGGCGATCAGCAGGCGCAGGTCGCGCGCCGTGGGCTGGCGCCGGGCGATGATGGACGAGAGCTCGTGGTCGATCTCCACTTCCATGGCGTTGACGCGCTTTTCCGCGGCATCGACCTGCTCCACGGCCTCGATGCTGAAGCGCGACAGCGCATAGACCGCCTGGCGGATCTGGGACTCGACCAGGCCGCCGAGCTCCATGACGCGCGCAGAGACGCGGTTGAGTTCGCTGTCGAACTGGCTGGAAAGGTGTTTTTCGTTCATCGATTGCTCCTGCTCAGCCGAAGCGGCCTGTGATGTAGTCTTCCGTTTCCTTGCGCTGGGGCTTGAAGAACATCTGCTCGGTGTCTCCGAACTCCACCAGATCGCCCAGGTACATGTAGGCCGTGTAGTCGCTGCAGCGCGCTGCCTGCTGCATGTTGTGCGTCACGATGACGACGGTGTAGTCGTTCTTCAGCTCGGCAATCAGCTCCTCGATCTTGGCCGTGGAGATCGGGTCCAGGGCCGAGCAGGGCTCGTCGAGCAGCAGCACTTCTGGCTTGATGGCAATGCCGCGCGCGATGCACAGGCGCTGCTGCTGGCCGCCGGACAGGCCCGAGCCGCTTTGCTGCAGCTTGTCCTTGACCTCGCCCCACAGGGCCGCCTTGCGCAGTGCCCATTCGACCCGGTCGTCCATGTCGGAGGAGCTGAGGTTTTCAAACAGCTTCACGCCGAAGGCGATGTTGTCGTAGATGGACATGGGAAACGGCGTGGGCTTCTGGAAGACCATGCCCACCTTGGCGCGGATCAGCGCCACGTCCTGCTTGCTGGTCAGCAGGTTCTCGCCGTCCAGCATGATCTGGCCTTCGGCGCGCTGCTCGGGGTACAGCTCGAACATGCGGTTGAAGGTGCGCAGCAGCGTGGACTTGCCGCAGCCCGACGGGCCGATGAAGGCCGTGACCTTCTTTTCGGGGATGTCCAGGTTGATGCCCTTGAGGGCGTGGAACTTGCCGTAGTAGAAGTTCAGGTCGCGAACCGTCAGCTTGGAGGAGTTCAGCGCGGTGGAAGAGGTCGCAGTCATTGCGTGATCCTTGTCCTTGTTGATTGCTTATTGCTGCATTACTTCTGGCGGGTCAGGAACCGCGCCAGGATATTGAGACCGAGCACCGCCACGGTGATCAGGAACACGCCGGCCCAGGCCAGTTGCTGCCAATTCTCGTAAGGGCTCATCGCGAACTTGAAGATCGTCACCGGCAGGCTGGCCATGGGCTTGGACAGGTCGGCATTCCAGAACTGGTTGTTCAGCGCCGTGAACAGCAGCGGAGCGGTTTCCCCGGCAATGCGGGCCACGGCCAGCAGCACGCCGGTGATCACGCCGGCACGCGCTGCACGCAGCGTCACCATGATGATGACCTTCCACTTGGGCGTGCCCAGTGCATAGGCCGCTTCGCGCAGGCTGGCAGGCACCAGCACCAGCATGTTCTCGGTGGTGCGGATGACCACGGGAATCACGATCAGCGCCAGCGCCACCACGCCCGCGTAGCCGGAAAAGCTCTTGAAGCGCGCCACGACCACGGTGTAGACGAACAGGCCGATCACGATGGAAGGCGCCGACAGCAGGATGTCGTTGACGAAGCGCGTGGTATTGGCCAGCCAGCCGCGCGCATCGTATTCAGCCAGGTAGACACCGGCCATCACGCCGATGGGCGTGCCGACGAAGGTGGCCAGCGCCACCATGATCAGCGAGCCGAAGATGGCGTTGGCAATGCCGCCCGCCTCATTGGGCGGAGGCGTCATCTCGCTGAACAGCGCCAGGCTCAGGCCGCCGATACCCAGCGTGATGGTTTCCCACAGGATCCAGACCAGCCAGAACACGCCGAAGGCCATGGCAGCCAGCGACAGGGTCAGCGCCACCTGGTTCACCCGCTTGCGCTTGGCGTACTTGGCCTGGCGCACGCGCGTCAGTTCGGCGGCATTGATCATCTTGGTGGAGGTGCTGCTCACGAGCGGGCTCCTTCATTCTTCTGCAGACGGTTGAGCAGCACCTTGGAGCAGGCCAGCACCACGAAGGTGATGAAGAACAGCACCAGGCCCAGATAGATCAGCGAAGCCTGGTGCAGGCCTTCGCCCGCTTCGGCAAACTCGTTGGCCAGCGCCGAGGTGATGCTATTGGCAGCCTCGAAGACCGACAGAGAGTTGAGCTGGTTCATGTTGCCGATCACGAAGGTGACGGCCATGGTCTCGCCCAGCGCACGGCCCAGACCCAGCATCACGCCACCGAGCACGCCGGTCTTTGTGTAGGGCAGCACGACCTTCCAGACCACTTCCCAGGTCGTGGAGCCCAGGCCGTAGGCCGACTCCTTGAGCAGGGCCGGCGTGACCTCGAACACATCGCGCATCACCGAGGCGATGAAGGGGATGATCATGATGGCCAGGATGATGCCGGCCGACAGGATGCCGATGCCCACGGGCGGGCCGGACACGAAGGCTTCCAGATAAGGAACGCCCTGAAACAGCTTTTGCAGCGGCTGCTGCACATAGGTGGAGAGCACGGGACCGAAGACCATCAGGCCCCACATGCCGTAGACGATGGAGGGCACGGCGGCCAGCAGCTCGACGGCGGTGCCCAGCGGGCGCTTGAGCCAGGCGGGCGACAGCTCGGTGAGGAACAGGGCGATGCCAAAGCTCACGGGCACCGCAATCAGCAACGCGATGGCCGAAGTGGCCAGCGTGCCGTAAATCATGACCAGGCCGCCATATTCGTTGCGAACGGGGTCCCAGACGCTGCGGCCCAGAAAGCTCAGGCCGTATTCATAGATGGCGGGCCAGGCGCCGACCAGCAGCGAAGCCAGGATGGCCAGCAGCAGGCCCAGCGTCAGCAGCGCGGCCAGACGCGCGAGAGCGCCAAACAAGCGATCCGCCACGCGCCCCGACAGCATCGGGGGGCGTAGCGGAGAAGGTGTGCGTCGCTGGGAAGCCTGTGCAGAGGCGGCCAGCGAGTTCGAGGGCGACGTTGTGGACACGTGAGGCGCCTTTATTCGCGGTTTGTGGGGAGATCAGGGGGGCCATGATGCACCTGCCGGCGGTGCGCCACGGCCCCTTTTCAGGGTTTACTTCAGGGAAATCGCGGTACCCGAGGCATCCTTGACTTGACCCCAGGATTGGAAGATCACGTTCTTGACGGCGTCAGGCATGGGCACGTAGTCCAGGTCGGTGGCGGTCTTGTCGCCGGACTTGTAGGCCCACTCGAAGAACTTCAGCGAGGCAGCGGCCTGTGCGGGCTTGTCCTGGGCCTTGTGCATGATGATGAACGTGGCCGAGGTGATGGGCCATGCATCCTTGCCGGGCTGGTTGGTCAGGATCTGGTAGAAGCTCTTGGCCCAGTCGGCACCGGCGGCAGCGGCCTTGAAGGTGGCGTCGTCGGGCGACACGAAGGCGCCGCCAGCGGTCTGCAGCTGCGTGTAGGTCAGCTTGTTTTGCTTGACATAGGCGTACTCGACGTAGCCGATGGAGTTGGGCAGGCGGCCCACGAAAGCGGCCACGCCTTCATTGCCCTTGCCGCCGGCACCCGTGGGCCAGTTCACGGCCTTGCCTTCGCCAACCTTTTCCTTCCACTCGGCATTGACCTTGGACAGGTAGTTCGTGAAGCCGAAGGTGGTGCCCGAGCCGTCAGCACGGCGCACGGGAGCGATGGTGGCGTCAGGCAGGGTCACGCCGGGGTTCAGGGCCTTGATGGCCTCGTCGTTCCACTTGGTGATCTTGCCCAGGTAGATGTCGCCCAGCACCTGGCCGGTCAGCTTGAGCTGGCCGGGCTGGATGCCCTTGATATTGACCACGGGCACGATGCCGCCGATCACGGTGGGGAATTGCACCAGGCCCTTCTTGGCCAGTTCGTCGTCCTTGAGCGGCTCGTCCGAAGCACCGAAGTCCACGGTCTTGGCTTCGATCTGCTTGATGCCGGCGCTGGAGCCCACGGACTGGTAGTTGATCTTCACGCCGGTGGCCTTGTGGTAATCGGCGGCCCACTTCGAGTACAGCGGCGCAGGGAAGCTGGCGCCGGCGCCGGTGGCTTCCTGCTGGGCCAGGGCCTGGCCCATACCGCCCGCAGACAGAGCACCAGCCACCAGAATGTGAATCACAGACAACTTCATGTACAGACCTCTTAGGGGTTGAAAGATGCGATGGCTGGACTGTAAGAAGGCTTTGTGACATTGATATGACACAGAGAAAAGGCGTCACAAATGCTGGGCCATAGTCTGTAAGACCCGGGTCATCGCGGTGTCACAATTCCGTCTTAGTCTTGTGCCTCGCACGAGCTGGCACCAGACAAGCGCAGCCCTGCCACCCGGCACCGCTGCGCACTCCTGCTCGACGAATCTTGATTGGCGTTTCTTTCATGGCACCAGAATCCCTGCTCGCCGCCGTTGACCTCGGATCCAACAGCTTTCGCCTGGAAATAGGCCGCGTCGGCAGCCACCAGCGCATAGAGCGCGTGGAATATCTCAAGGAGACCGTGCGCCAGGGCAATGGGCTCAACGAGCACCATGAGCTGACCGACGAGGCCATGCAACGCGGCTGGGACTGCCTGGCACGCTTTGGCGAGCGCCTGGCCGGCTTTCCTGCCGACCAGGTCCGCGCCGTGGCCACGCAAACCCTGCGGGAGGCCCGCAACCGCGATGTCTTCATCGCACGCGGCAGCGCCCTGCTGGGCTTTCCCATCGAGGTCATCTCGGGCGAGGAAGAGGCCCGGCTGATCTATCGCGGCGTCTCCAGCCTGTTGCCGCCCTCACAGCAGCGGCGCCTGGTGGTGGACATTGGCGGCCGCTCGACCGAAGTCATCATCGGCCAGCATGGCGAGGCGCGCCAGGTGGCCTCCTACCCCATAGGCAGCGTCGCCTGGAGCACGCAGTTCTTTGGCGAAGGCACGCTGTCGCGCGCACATTTCTCGGCCGCCATCAAGGCCGCGCAGGCGGCCCTCACCCAGACCGTCTCGGCCTACCCGGCCACTGCATGGGACTGCGCCTATGCCTCGTCGGGCACGGCCAACGCCGTGGGCGACATCCTGGCTGCCAACGGATATTCCGGCGGGATGATCACGCCCGACAGCCTGCGCTGGCTGCATGAGCAGCTGATGGAGGCCGGCCATGTGGACCGCATCCGGCTGGCCGGACTCAAGGAAGACCGCCGCGCCGTCATCGCCGGAGGCCTGAGCATCCTGATTGCGGCCCTGGGCCTGCTGGGCATCAATGAACTGGAAGTCGCCCAGGGCGCGCTGCGCCAGGGCGTTTTGCACGACCTGCTGGAGCACGAGCCCCCCGCCGACCGCGAGGCAGCCGAAATTGCCGCGCTGCAGCAGGACTTCGGCATTGACGCCCCGCATGCGCTGCGCGTGCGCAAGGTGGCACGCTGGGCCTGGCAATCGCTGCACGCGCAACAACCGCCCGATGCCCTGTCCACGCATGCACTGGACACGGCCGCCAGCCTGCACGAGATCGGCATGCGCATCTCCCTGAGCGCCTACCACCGGCACGGCGCCTACATCACCGAGCACTGCGGTGCCGCGACATGGCCTGTGGAGCTGCGCGCGCGCATCACCCAGCTCGTGCTCGGCCACCAGGGCAAGCTGCGCAAGCTGGAAGCCGCCATCGAGGACCAGGCCGTGGCCTGGCCCTTGCTCGCACTGCGGCTGGCCGTGCAGCTGTGCCATGCCCGGCGAGACCCCGATCTGCAGGGCATTCGCCTGCATCGCTCGGACAGCGTCTTTCACCTGACCGTGCCGGAAGGCTGGGCCAAAAGCTATCCCCAGTCCGCCCAGCTGCTGCGCACCGAGGCCGTGGCATGGCAGAAGACACCCTGGACCTTGCAGCTGCATCTGCACTGAGCACGGCCACCCGCTTCGGCTTGCGCCGGGGGATGGCGCGGGGCGGCCGGCCGGCCGGCCGTGACGCAGCTCAGACCTGGGGGCCGTAGCGCTCCATCAAGGCGCGCTGCGCACCCAGGCCCGTGGTCGGATAGGGTGCACGCTGGTAGGCACCATTGGCCTCCAGGGTCCAGGCATCGCGGTTGTCATACAGGCCAGCGACCAAGCATTCGTCTATCACCTGCTGGCGCAGCACGGGGTCGCGCACGGGCCAGGCCAGTTCCACCCGGCGCATCATGTTGCGGTTCATCCAGTCGGCGCTGGACAGCAGCAGTTCCTCCTGCTTACCCCAGGCAAAGTAGAAGACGCGCGAGTGCTCCAGGAAACGGCCGATGATGGAGCGCACGCGGATGTTGTCGGTCCAGCCCTTGCGCTGCGGCGGCAGCATGCAGGCACTGCGCACGATGAGATCGATGCGCGCGCCCTGCTGGCCGGCACGCACCAGGGCCTGCATGAGCAGCTCGTCGGTCAGCGCATTCATCTTGAGCACGATGCGCGCCTCTTCGCCGCGCTGCGCCGCCTCGCCCACCTGGTTGATCAGCGCCAGCATGCGGTCGTGCAGCTGGAACGGCGCAATCACCAGCTGGTGCAGCTTGGGCAGGCGGTTGTGGCTGGACAGGTGGCTGAATACGGCATCCATGTCGGCCGTGATCTGCGCATCGCAGGTCAGCTGGCTGATGTCCGTGTACAGGCGCGCCGTGCGCACGTTGTAATTGCCGGTGGACAGGTGTCCATAGCGCTTGAGCTGCCCGCTGCGCTTTTCGCGGCGCGTGATCAGCAGCATCTTGGCGTGCGTCTTCAGGCCCAGCACGCCGTAGACCACCTGGGCGCCCAGCGCCTCCAGCTTCTCGGCGGAGTTAATGTTGGCCTCTTCGTCAAAGCGGGCCTTGAGCTCCAGCACGGCCAGCACCTCCTTGCCGCGGCGCACGGCCTCGGCCAGCAGCTGCATGATTTCGGAGTCGGACCCGGTTCGGTAGATGGTCTGCTTGATGGCCAGCACCTCGGGGTCGTTGACGGCCTCGCGCAGCAGCTCCAGCACGCCGTCGAAGCTCTCGAAAGGCTGGTGGATCAGCACATCACGCTTGCGGATCTGGGCCATCACCGAGCGGCCCGGCTGCAGCTGGCGCGGCCATGCCGGACGCCACGGCGGGAACAGCAGTGCGGGGTCATCGACCAGATCGACCAGCTGCGACTGGCGCACCAGGTTCACGGGCCCCTTGACGCGGAACAATGCCTCGGTCGGCAGGCCGAACTGGCCCAGCAGCAGGTCGGACAACATGGGCGAGCAGGCAAAGGACACCTCCAGCCGCACGGCCTGACCGTAGTGGCGGTGGTGCAGACCCTGGCGCAGCGCCATGCGCAGGTCGCTGACATCGTCCTCATCCACCGCCAGGTCCGAATGGCGGGTGACACGAAATTGCGCGAACTCCGCCACCTCACGCCCCGGGAACAGCTCGACCAGATGGGCGCGCACGATGCTGGAGATGCTCACGAACAGGCGCTGCTTGCCCGCGATCTTCTCCGGCAGGCGCACCAGGCGAGGCAAGGCGCGCGGGACCTTGACGATGGCCACCTCGTTGGCGCGGCCGAAGGCATCGACACCCTTGAGGCGCACGATGAAGTTCAGCGCCTTGTTGGCCACCTGGGGAAATGGATGGGATGGGTCCAGGCCCACCGGCATGAGCAGGGGCTGGACTTCACGCAGAAAGTATTCGCGCACCCATTTGCGCTGGGCGCTGCTGCGCTCGCCATGGGAGACCACGCGTATGCCCTGCCCCGCAAAGGCAGGAATCAGCGATTGGTTGTACAGCGTGTACTGGCGCAATACCAGCTCATGCGCCTTGTCCATGAGCGAGCGAAAGCTCTGCAGCGTATACAGGCCCTTGGCGTCGCCGGCCTTGGCCGCCGTCACATGGGGGGCGCAACGCACCTCGAACCATTCGTCGAGATTGGAAGAGACGATGCACAGGTAGCGCAGCCGCTCCAGCAGCGGCACATCCTCGCGCACGGCCCAGTCCAGCACGCGTTCGTTGAACGCCAGGATGCAATGGTCGCGGTCCAGAAACTGTTGTTGCTGCTGTTGCTGTTGCACTTCACCGCTTTCGGCTGTGGCGTACAGGCCAGTGTATGCCGCGGCGGCCAGCCCCGCAGCAGAGACCGGGGCAGACGCCGGCATCGCCTGGCCCTGCAATTCCAGCAGGGCGGTGGAAAGGCTTTTGGCCAGGGGCATCATCGGGACATTCAAGGGTGCAGAGACGGGTATGGGCGCTGTCTCGCGGGCCATGCCCAGCGAGGCCGGCCCTGCGGGCATGGTGCGCAGCCCCTGTTCATGTTCTGGCTCGGCAGGCGCGGCAGAGGCGCTGGCGGGAATCGGCGTGAATGTCTGGGGCATGGATGCAGGGGCCCGGCCTGTGCAGGACCCGGTAGTCACCCCGTGGACCGGGGATTCGGGCAGTCTGCCCCGTGTTTGTGACATGTTCATGACATAAATCCCGTCCACGCATGACACCTGTCATACAAGCGACTTCCGGCAATGAAGGGCTGCGCTGGCGCTGTCATGCAAAGGTCATGACGAGGTCACGCAGCCACGAGGGCCACGCTGTATCGCCAGGGTGCTAAGCTCACTGCCATCCCCCTGGATGGCGTTGGCTGCTGCAAACCTGCCGCAGCCGTGTCGTCGTCCGCCTTTCGCGCATGCCCTCTTCCAATCCCCCCGAAAGCCGCCTGGCCGCCATCGACATTGGCTCCAACAGCTGCCTGCTGGCCATGGCCCGCAGCGACGGCGCAAAGGTACAGCTGTTCAGCCACCGCAAGGAAGCCATACGCCTGGGCAGCGCCCTGGACGCACAGGGAGCCCTGAGCCTGGAGGCCATGCAGCGTGGCTGGGCCTGCCTGGAGCGCTATGCGCAGGTGCTGGGCGACCTGCCCCGCCACCGCGTTCGTGCCGTGGCCACGCAGACGCTGAGAGAGGCATCGAACCGCCAGGTCTTCCTGGACGAGGGCCAGCGCATCCTGGGCTGCTCCATCGAAGTCATCGACGGCGAGGAAGAAGCGCGCCTGATCTATCGCGGCGTCGCCCAGTTGCTACCGCCCGGTCCCCAGCGGCGGCTGGTGGTGGACATCGGTGGCCGATCGACCGAGCTGTGCCTTGGCCAGCAGCGGCAGGTGCTGCAGGCACGCTCCTTCGCCTTCGGCAGCGTGACCTGGGCATTGCGCCACTTTCCCGATGGAGAGCTGTCGGCCAAGGCACTGTCCCAGGCCGAAGCGGCGGTGGCCGACATCATTGCGCCCGAAGCCGCGCGGTTTGCCGCCGGGCAGTGGAGCCATGCCTATGGGTCCTCGGGCACGGCCGGTGCCATCGTCAAGGTGCTGGCCCATGCACCTAATGGCACGGCCGGCTGGATCACGCGGCAGGGACTGGATTGGCTCCAGGCGCAGTTGCTGCGTGCAGGGCATGTCAGCCGCGTGAACATGGACGGGCTCAAGGAAGAACTGCGTCCCATGATCGGCGGCGGCATGAGCGTGATGCGGGCGATCTTCTCCAGCCTGGGCATCGAGCGCATGCGCGTGACGCATGGCGCCCTGCGGCATGGCGTGCTGTATGAGCTGGCTGAACGGCTGGATGCCGAAGCCTCCGGAAAACACAGGCGCAGGCAAGTGGCACCCGGCCCATGACGTCCCATGACGGCGCAGGCCCTGCTTGCGTCAGGGAAGGCCGATGGAGTGTTTTTCGCACAAGTGCTACACTTTGTAAGCTTCCCACCCTCCCTCTATAACCGCCCCACCGCTTCGCCATGTCCGCGCCGACGATTGCGTACGACCCTGTACTCGAACGTCCGTCTTCGATGATGGCGGCGTCCCTGCAACGCAGCCTGCGCGAGCAGCAGGCCCTGCTCGACAATGCCGGCGTCGGCATCGTCTTCATTCGCCAACGCGTCATCGTCCGCTGCAACCAGTGCTACGCAGACATCTTCGGCTACGCGGGCGAGCATGCGCTGGTGGGCATCAACAGCGAACATCTGCATCCCAGCCGCGATGAGCTGCGCAGCCTGGGACGCGAGGCCTACCGCACGCTGAGCGCCGGCCTGTCCTTTCGCACGCAGCGCCGCCTGCGCCGCAAGGACGGCAGCCTGTTCTGGGGAGAACTCACGGGGCGGCTCATCAATCCGGGCGATGCGCGCGAGGGATCGATCTGGATCGTGAGCGATATCGACGACCGCCTGCGTGCCCAGCAGGCCCTGAGCCAGGCCCACGAACTGCTGGAGCAGCAGGTGCGCGACCGCACACGCGAACTCAGCGCCACGGTGGAGAACCTGCACCGGGAGATTGCCGACCGCAAGCTGGACCAGGAACGCATCTACTGGATGGCGCACTACGACGCGCTCACCGGCCTGCCCAACCGCACGCTGCTGGCCGAGCGCAGTGCCCGCGCCATCGAGCTGGCCAAGGCCAACGACACGCCGCTGGCCGTGATGTTCCTGGACCTGGACCACTTCAAGCATGTCAATGATTCGCTGGGCCATCGCGTGGGCGATGCCCTGCTGGTGGAGATTGCCCGCCGCCTGCGTGCCGTCGTGCGCGACCGCGATACGGTGGCCCGCATCGGCGGCGACGAATTCGTGCTGCTGCTGCCCGGTGCCAATGCCCAGGGTGCGGCCCGCGTGGCCGGCAAGCTGCAGGAGGCGTCGCGCCAGGCCTACCAGATCGACCGCCATGAGCTGACCATTGCGCCGTCCATTGGCATTGCGCTGTACCCGCGCGACGGCCACGACATCGACTCGCTGACCCAGGCCGCCGACGCGGCCATGTACCACGCCAAGCAGGCCGGCCGCAACACCTACCGCTTCTTCACGCCGCAGATGCAGGCCCAGTCCCTGCGCGCCCTGCAGCTGGAGAACGCGCTGCGCCGGGCGCTGGAGCGCAATCAGCTGTATCTGCACTATCAGCCGCAGATCACGCTGAGCACGGGCCGCGTGCGCAGCGTGGAGGCGCTGCTGCGCTGGGAGCACCCGGAACTGGGCTCGGTCTCACCGGCCGAGTTCATTCCCGTGGCCGAGGACAGCGGCCAGATCCTGCAGATCGGCGAATGGGTGCTGCGCAGCGCCATGCAGCAGTTGCAGGTCTGGCGCAATGCGGGCCTGTGCGACCTGAAGGTGGCCGTGAATCTTTCGGCCATCCAGTTCCATCAGCAGCAACTGCCCGAGATCATCAACCGCATCCTGCTCGACAGCGACCTGCCGGCCGATTCTCTGGAGCTGGAGCTGACCGAGGGCGTGGCCATCCATGATCCGCGCCAGGCGACAGCCACCATGGACCGGTTGCGCGAGCACGGCGTGCGCCTGGCCATGGATGACTTCGGCACCGGCTATTCATCCCTGAGCCAGCTCAAGCGCTTTCAGATCTACAAGCTCAAGATCGACCAGTCCTTCATCCAGGACCTGGACCACGACAGCAACGACCGCGCCATTGTCAGCGCCATCATCCGCATGGCCCAGGCCCTGGGCATGCAGACCACGGCCGAGGGCGTGGAGACCGAGGCACAGCTGGAGTTCCTGCGCGAGCAAGGCTGCGATGAGGCCCAGGGCTACCATTTCAGCCGCCCGCTGGCACCAGAGGCGTTGGAGTCCTTCTTGCGCAGCCAGGGCTGACCGGGCTGCATCACCGCGCGCATCGCATCACCTCGCGCACCGGAATCCAGACGAAAAAAAGCCGAGGCATGAAGCCTCGGCCTTCCATGCACAGGAGCGCGCAACCGCTCAGGCAGCCGGCGAATTCTTGGCCACGCTGGCCAGACGCTCGGCACAGCGGCTGGCCTGATCGCCATCGCGCGCCTCCACCATCACGCGCAGCAAAGGCTCGGTGCCGCTGGCGCGGATGAGCACGCGCCCCGTATCTCCCAGCTCGGCCTTGACGGCCTCGGTGGCCTCTTCCAACTGGGTGTTGCGCTTCCAGTCCTGGCCCGGCTGCAGCCGCACGTTGAGCAGCACCTGGGGAAACAGCTGCACGGACGACAGCCACTGCGACAGGCTCTTGCCCGAGCGCACGCAGGCCTGCAGCACCTGCAGCGCGCTGACCAGGCCGTCGCCCGTGGTGTGCTTGTCCAGCGCCAGCAGATGGCCCGAGCCCTCACCGCCCAGGGTCCAGCCCTGGCGGTGCAGCTCTTCCAGCACATAGCGGTCGCCCACCTTGGCACGCACAAAGCCCACGCCCTGGGACTTCAGCGCCACCTCCACGGCCATATTGGTCATCAGCGTGCCCACGGCGCCCGGAACGGCCTCGCCGCGCGCCAGCCGGTCGGCTGCCAGCAGATACAGCAGTTCGTCGCCGTTGTAGAGCCGCCCTGCGGCATCGACCAGCAGCAGCCGGTCGGCATCGCCATCCAGCGCCACGCCGAAATCGGCCTTGTTGGCACGCACGGCCAGCACCAGGGCCTCGGGGTGCGTGGCACCCACGTCTTCGTTGATGTTCAGTCCATCGGGCGCACAGCCTATGGCCACCACATCGGCCCCCAGTTCATGGAAGACCTTGGGTGCGATCTGATAGGCCGCGCCATGGGCCGCATCGACAACGATCTTCACGCCCTTGAGCGTGAGTGCATGGTCAAAGGTGCTCTTGCAGAACTCGATATAGCGCCCTGCCGCGTCTTCAAGGCGCCGGGCCTTTCCCAGAGCGGCAGAGTCGGCCCACACGGGATCTTCGGTCAAGGCCTGCTCGACCTCTTCCTCCCAGGCATCGGGCAACTTGGTGCCCTGGGCGCTGAAGAACTTGATGCCGTTGTCGTAGTAAGGGTTGTGGCTGGCGCTGATGACCACGCCCAGACTGGCTCGCTGGGCGCGCGTCAGGTAGGCCACGCCCGGGGTGGGCAGAGGACCGAGCAGCATCACGTCCACGCCGGCCGAGTTGAAGCCGGACTCCAGGGCACTTTCCAGCATGTAGCCCGAGATCCGGGTGTCCTTGCCGATCAGCACCATCGGGCGGGCTTCCTTGCGCCGCAGCACACGGCCCACGGCGTGCGCCAGACGCAGCGCGAAATCGGGGGTGATGGGCGAGCGACCCACCAGGCCGCGAATTCCATCTGTACCAAAATATGTGCGTGCCATAGTGCTCCTTTGTTGTTCAGTTGTTGTCGTGCATGGTCTGCCAGACCGTCAATGCCGCCACCGTATCGGCCACGTCGTGCACGCGCACCACGCGCGCGCCCCGCTCCACCGCCAGCAGCGCCGCCGCCACACTGGGCACCATGCGCTGGCCCTGCGCAAGGCCACTGACCTGCCCAAGCGAGCCCTTGCGCGACCAGCCCGCCAGCAGCGGGAAGTCTAGGCCCAGCAATTCCTGCTGGCGCGCAAGCAGCGAAAAATTCTGCGCCACGCTTTTGCCGAAGCCGATGCCGTAGTCCCAGACAATGCGCTCGCGCGCCACGCCCCGAGCCAGCAGGGCATCGCTGTGCAACTGCAGGAAATCGCGCACGGCGGGCACGGCATCGCCTTGCATGGGCGTGGTCTGCATGTCCTGCGGCGTGCCATGCATGTGCATGAGACAGATGCCGCAGCGCGGGTGCGCGGCCACCACCTGCTGCGCGCCCGGCTGGCGCAGCGCCCAGATGTCGTTGACGATGTCGGCCCCCAGATCCAGCACGGCCTGCATGACCTCGGGCTTGTAGGTATCGACGGAGACAGGCACGCCCAGTTGCACCGCGCCCTGCACCACGGGCAGCACGCGCCGCAATTCCTCGTCCAGCGGCACGGCCGGCGACCCGGGCCTGGTGGACTCGCCGCCGATGTCGAGGATGTGCGCGCCTTCACCGACCAGCTGCTCTGCATGCCGCAAGGCCTGCTCCACCGTGTTGTGCCGCCCGCCATCGGAAAACGAGTCGGGCGTCACATTGACGATGCCCATGACCAGTGGACGCTGAAGGTCTAGAACAAAGCGCGAAGTCTGCCATTGATGCGGCATGGGATTTCCTGAAGGTAGGCGCTTGCCGGACCTGGTCCCTCGCTCGGCCACCGCTGCGGGCGATTGAGCACATCCTGCAAGCAAAGCAAAAGGGCCCCTCGGGGCCCTTTGCATGGGATTGGCAGATTCTGCGGCAAGCAGATCAGGCCGTGGTGGGCGCAGGGTCGGCATCCACTGCCGGCGTGCCGCCGGACGAGTTGCCACCGCCGGACGACGGCGGGTTGCGCGGCACCCAGTCCTTGGGAGGACGCGGCTCGCGGCCGGCCATGATGTCATCGAGTTGCTCGGCGTCGATGGTTTCCCAGTCGAGCATGGCCTTGGCCATGGCGTGCATCTTGTCGGAGTTGTCCTCGATCAGCTTGCGCGCCAGTCCGTACTGCTCGTCGATGATGCGGCGAACCTCCTGGTCCACCTTCTGCATCGTCTGCTCGCTCATGCTGTTGGTCTTGCTCATCGAGCGGCCCAGGAAAGGCTCGCCTTCCTGCTCCGCATAGACCATGGGACCCAGCGCGTCGGTCATGCCGTAGCGCGTGACCATGTCGCGTGCGATCTGCGTGGCCCGCTCGAAGTCGTTGCTCGCGCCCGTGGTCATCTGGTTCATGAACACTTCTTCGGCAATGCGCCCACCGAACAGCATGGCGATCTGGTTGAGCATGAACTCCTTGTCATAGGAGTAGCGGTCCTTTTCGGGCAGGCTCATGGTCACGCCCAGCGCACGGCCGCGCGGGATGATGGTGACCTTGTGCACGGGATCGCACTTGGGCAGGAGCTTGCCGATCAGCGCATGGCCCGCCTCGTGGTAGGCCGTGTTGCGGCGCTCTTCCTCGGGCATGACCATGCTCTTGCGCTCGGGGCCCATGATGATCTTGTCCTTGGCCTTCTCGAAATCCTGCATCTCCACGGTACGCGCATTGCGGCGCGCGGCCATCAGGGCTGCTTCGTTGCAAAGGTTGGCCAGATCGGCGCCCGACATGCCGGGCGTGCCGCGGGCGATCACGCCCGGATTCACGTCCTGGCCGACAGGAATCTTGCGCATATGCACATTGAGGATCTGCTCGCGGCCGCGGATGTCGGGCAGCGTCACATACACCTGGCGGTCGAAACGGCCGGGGCGCAGCAGCGCCGCATCCAGGATGTCGGGACGGTTGGTTGCAGCCACGACGATAACGCCGAGGTTGGTCTCGAAGCCGTCCATCTCGACCAGCATCTGGTTCAGGGTCTGTTCACGCTCATCGTTGCCACCGCCCAGGCCTGCGCCGCGCTGGCGGCCCACGGCGTCGATTTCATCGATGAAGATGATGCAGGGTGCGTTCTTCTTGGCGTTCTCGAACATGTCGCGCACACGGGCAGCGCCCACGCCCACGAACATTTCCACGAAGTCGGAACCCGAGATGCTGAAGAACGGGACCTTGGCCTCGCCCGCAATGGACTTGGCCAGCAGCGTCTTGCCGGTACCCGGAGGCCCGACCAGCAGCAGACCACGCGGAATGCGGCCGCCGAGCTTCTGGAACTTGTTGGGGTCCTTTAGGAAGTCCACGACTTCCTTGACCTCTTCCTTGGCTTCGTCGCAGCCTGCAACGTCGGCAAAGGTCACGGTGTTGTTGTTCTCGTCCAGCATGCGCGCCTTGCTCTTGCCGAAGCTGAAAGCACCGCCCTTGCCGCCGCCCTGCATCTGGCGCATGAAGTACACCCACACGCCGATCAACAGCAGCATGGGGCCCCAGCTGACGAGCAGGGTCATCAGGACCGAGCCTTCTTCGCGGGGCTTGACGTCGAACTTGACGTTGTTGTTGATCAGATCGCCCACGAGCCCGCGATCCAGGTAGGTGGCCGTGGTGCGCACCTTGCGGTCATCGTTGGTCGTGGCCACGATCTCGGTGCCGCCGGGGCTTTCCTGGATGGTGGCGCTCTTGATGCGGTTGCTTCGCACCTCTTCCAGGAACTCGGAGTAACCGACATGGGACGCGCCGGCGCCGCCGCGGGTGTCAAATTGTTTGAACACCGTAAACAGCACCATGGCGATGACCAGCCAGACGGCAATTTTTGAAAACCACTGATTGTTCAAGCGGGGCTCCAATGGGGATACAGATAAAACGACTTCCAGCGTGCTCGAAGCGTATTTGCGGTTCATTTTAGGTGTTTCAAGCTGGCTGGTCGCCTATATCCCTCTATAGCAGCCATAGCTTGAATGCGGTCTTGACCCGCGTCAGGGCCGCGCCGGGCGGCTGTGCAGGGCTACTTGAGCCCCATGCCCACCAGAAACGTCTCCGAAGACTTGTCGCGCGAGGACTTGGGCTTGATCGGCTTGACCACCTTGAAGGTCTGCCGGAACAGCGCCACCAGGTCGTCGTAGGCCCCGCCGTGGAAGAGCTTCACGACCAAGGCCCCTTCAGGTTTCATATGGTGGATGGAGAAATCAACCGCCAGCTCCACCAGCAGCGCAATGCGCGCTGCATCCGTCGTCCCGTTGCCCGACAGGTTCGGAGCCATGTCGGAGACCACCACATCGGCCTTGCCTCCGCCCAGAGCCTCCTGAAGCTGCGCCAGCACCGGCTCCTCGCGAAAATCGCCCAGAATGAACTGCACGCCCTCGATGGGCTCCATGGGCAGCAGATCCAGCGAGATGATCCGGCCATTGAGCGCTCCCACCGCCGCACCTTCTGGCGACAGGCAGCGGCGCACATACTGGCTCCACGCCCCGGGCGTAGAGCCCAGGTCCACCACCGTGGCACCCGGCCGGATGAGCTTGAGTTGCTCGTCTATCTCCTTGAGTTTGTAGGCCGCGCGAGCGCGGTAGCCGTCCTTCTGGGCGGCTTTGACGTAAGGATCGTTGACGTGGCTGTTGAGCCAAGCCTTGTTGACCTTCTTGCTTTTTGTGTTGACTTTCATGCTGGATTCTTTCAGCCTCGATAATACGGCCATGCCCCAAATTCAATTGACTCCCGCCGAGCGCCGGGAACACCGCGCCAACGCACACCACCTGGACCCCGTGGTCCTCATCGGAGGTGACGGCCTGACGGCTGCCGTGCAAAAGGAGGTCAACGCCGGCCTTAACGCACATGGCCTGATCAAGGTCCGTGTCTTCAACGACGACCGCGCCGCACGCGAGCAGATGTATCTGCAGCTGTGCGACGAACTTGGCGCTGCACCCATTCAACACATCGGCAAGCTGCTGGTGCTCTGGCGCCCCATGCCAGAAAAGGAAAAAGCCATCGACGAGAACCGCATGCCCGGTCCTCGCGATGTCAAGCTGCTCAAGTTCAGCAAGCGCTCCGGCCAGAAGCCCGAGGTCAAGCAGATCCGCGTGCTGGGCAACCAGCGCCTGACGGCAGGCGGCCAGGTCAAGCGCGCCAAGCCCAAGCAAAAGTCGGTCAAGAAGCGCCAGGCAGACTGAGTCCGCCGCATCCATGACCGTAGCATCCCATGCCGCCAGCGTGGCCCAGGCCGCGCAACCGCCCTCCGCCTCCCCCTCTGCGCAGCAGCGCTTCGTGATCTGCATGAAGTGGGGCAAGAAGTACGGTCCGGAGTATGTCAACAGGCTCTACGCCATGGTGCGTCGGCATCTGAAGGGCGATTTTCGCCTTGTCTGCCTGACCGATGACGGCGTGGGGATTCGTGACGAAGTCGAATGCCTGCCCATTCCGCCGCTGAACCTGCCCGCCGGCATTCCCGAGCGTGGCTGGAACAAGCTGGCCACCTTCAGCGCCGACCTGCATGGCCTGCACGGCACGGCGCTGTTTCTTGACGTGGACGTGGTCATCACCGGGCCGCTGGACGATTTTTTCACCGAGCCCGGCGAATTCCTGATCATCCACGACTACAAGCGTCCCTGGCGCATCACGGGCAATTCCTCGGTGTACCGCTTCGAGCTGGGTGCCCACCCCGAGGTACTGGACTACTTCCGCACGCATTTCGAAGAGATCCGCAGCAGCTTCCGCAACGAACAGGCCTACCTGTCCGACATGCTGCACAAGCAGGGCAAGCTCAAGTACTGGCCGCAGGCCTGGTGCCCCAGCTTCAAGTACCACTGCATTCCCGCATGGCCGACGAACTATTGGAAGCCGCCCTTCGTGCCGGAGGGTGCACGCGTGGTGATCTTCCACGGAGAATGCAACCCGCCTGACGCGTTGGCCGGCCGGCGCAATCGGCGCTTTCGCTATATCCGGCCTGCCACCTGGGTGGCCGAGCACTGGCACGAGTGAGCAGCTCGACCCACAAAAAAACGCCCGCGCTTGCGGGCGTTTTCGTTTGGGATGGTGCCGAACCGGCAGGACCGGGATCAGGCCGTGGCCTCGGCTTTCGCTTGAGACGGACTGCCTATGCGCCACAGCACGACGAGCGCACACAGCCACTGCAGCGCATACATCACCGTGCCCACGCTGTGCCACAGCTTGAGGTTGTCGCGTGCCACGATGCGCGGCGACACGCCGTACTGGACCAGAAATGCCAGCAGCATGCCTGCGATCACAAAGCCCAGACAGGCCTTGGCCCAGGGCTGCAGGACCTGCTCCTTGTTGCGCCGGGACAGGACCAGCAGCACGGCCGCGCAGGCGATGGACACCCAGGTCTGCGCGGCAAACAGCTTGGCTGCCATAAAGCCCGCGACAGCCGGCGTGGGCAATTGGGCGAACAGCATGGGCACGGCCATGAAGCCGATGGCCGACAGGCTGCCCCACCACAGGGCAGCAGCCAGCAGGGGAACGCGTTCGTACAGGTTGCTCATGGGCTTAGGCCTTCCTCAATGATCGAGGCACAGGCGCCGACGCATCAGAGGTAGCGCACCGACACCACTTCATAGCGGCGCTCGCCGCCCGGTGCCTGCACGACGGCGGTATCGCCCTCTTCCTTGCCGATCAGCGCGCGCGCGATGGGGCTGGAGACGTTGATCAGGCCCAGCTTGAGGTCGGCCTCGTCCTCGCCGACGATCTGGTACTTGACCGTGTCGCCGCTGTCTTCATCCTCGAGCTCCACCGTTGCACCGAAGACCACGCGGCCACCGGCATCCACGGAAGAGGGATCGATGATCTGGGCAGCCGACAGCTTGCTCTCGACCTCGGCAATGCGGCCTTCGATGAAGCCCTGGCGGTCCTTGGCGGCCTCGTATTCGGCGTTTTCGCTCAGGTCGCCCTGGGCACGTGCCTCGGCAATGGCCTGGATGATGGAGGGACGCTCCACGGTTTTCAGGCGGTGCAGTTCGTCCTTGAGCTTCTCGGCTCCGCGCTTGGTGATGGGAATGGTGGCCATTGAAAAGTCTCCATGTTCAGCGAACGCCGCGCGCTGCGCGGTTTCTTTGGTACAGGCGGGCCGGCGACTTTGCGGCTGGACCTGCACCCCAAAAGCAAACCGCCGCACGTTGCCGCGCGGCGGTTTCATCGAATGATTCGTTCCATTATGCCGTGTTTACCCACCCGAAATGGTGGGATAACCCGGCGGCACTGTCGGACAGTGCCGCTCGCTGCGCGCCATCAAAAAACAGGCGCAGCGGCAATGGAAGGATCTCAGGCAGCCTGCAGTTGGGCGTGCAATTCCTGGACCGAGTGCACGTCCATGTTGCCCATGGACTTCATGCCCTCGACGGCAGCTTCTGCACCGAAGATGGTCGTGAAGGTGGTCACACGCGCCAGGAGGGCGCTGGTACGGATGGCACGCGAGTCGGCGATGGCATTGCGGCGCTCCTCCACCGTGTTGATGACCATGGCGATCTCGCCGTTCTTGATCATGTCCACGATGTGGGGGCGGCCTTCGGTCACCTTGTTGACGAGCTGCACCTCGATGCCGGCCTCGGAGATGGCCGCTGCCGTGCCGCGCGTGGCGCACAGCACGAAGCCCATCGCAGCCAGTTCCTTGGCCACGGCCACGGCACGCGGCTTGTCGGCGTTCTTCACGGTCAGGAAGACCTTGCCCTGGGTCGGCAGCGTGACGCCGGCGCCCAGTTGGCTCTTGACGAAGGCTTCGCCAAAGGTCTTGCCCACGCCCATGACTTCGCCGGTGGACTTCATCTCGGGGCCGAGGATGGTGTCCACGCCAGGGAACTTCACGAACGGGAAGACGGCTTCCTTGACGCTGAAGTACGGCGGCGTGACTTCCTTGGTGATGCCCTGCTGGGCCAGCGTGTCGCCGGCCATGCAGCGCGCAGCCACCTTGGCCAGTTGGATGCCGGTGGCCTTGGAGACGAAGGGCACGGTGCGCGAGGCACGCGGGTTGACTTCCAGCACGTAGATCACGTCGCCGTCGGCCGTTTCCTTGATGGCGAACTGCACGTTCATCAGGCCGACCACGCTCAGCGCGTTGGCCATGGCGGCAGTCTGGCGCTTGATCTCGGCCACGGTCTCGGGCTTGAGGTAGTAAGGCGGCAGCGAGCAGGCGGAATCGCCCGAATGCACGCCAGCCTGCTCGATGTGCTCCATCACGCCGCCGATGAAGACGGCGCCTTCGCGGTCGCGCACGCAGTCCACATCGCACTCGATGGCGTTGGACAGGAAGTGGTCCAGCAGCACGGGCGAGTCGTTGCTGACCTTGACGGCTTCGCGCATGTAGCGCTCCAGGTCGCGCTGCTCGTGCACGATTTCCATGGCACGGCCACCCAGCACATAGCTGGGACGCACGACCAGGGGGTAGCCCAGGCCGGCCGCCTTTTCCAGCGCTTCGGGCTCGGTACGGGCCGTGGCATTAGGCGGCTGGCGCAGGCCCAGCTCATGCAGCAGCTTCTGGAAGCGCTCGCGGTCTTCGGCCGCGTCGATCATGTCGGGCGTGGTGCCGATGATGGGCACGCCTTCCTTTTCAAGACCCAGCGCAAGCTTCAGGGGCGTCTGGCCGCCGTACTGCACGATGACGCCAACAGGCTTCTCGACAGCCACGACTTCGAGCACGTCTTCCAGCGTCAGCGGCTCGAAGTACAGGCGGTCCGACGTGTCGTAGTCGGTGGACACGGTCTCGGGGTTGCAGTTGACCATGATGGTTTCATAGCCGTCCTCGCGCATGGCGAGCGCAGCATGCACGCAGCAGTAGTCGAACTCGATGCCCTGGCCGATGCGGTTCGGGCCACCGCCCAGCACCATGATCTTTTTCTTGTCCGTCGGCTCGGCTTCGCACTCCTCGTCATAGGTGGAGTACATGTAGGCCGTGTCGGTGGCGAACTCGGCAGCGCAGGTATCCACACGCTTGAACACGGGACGCACGCCCAGTGCCTTGCGTGCCTCGCGCACGGCCTTTTCATTGCTGTGCAGCAGCTTGGCCAGGCGACGGTCGGAGAAGCCCTTTTGCTTGAGCGTGCGCAGCGTGGTGGCGTCCAGTGCGGCCAGCGCGGCATCACCCTTTTCCTCGTAGACCTGGTCCAGTTCGAGTTCGATCTTCACGATCTCTTCGATCTGCACGAGGAACCACTTGTCGATCTTGGTGATGTTGTGCACCTCGTCCAGCGTCCAGCCGGCAGCGAAGGCATCGCCCACATACCAGATGCGGTCCGGACCTGGCTCGCCGAGTTCCTTTTCGAGGATTTCGCGGTCCTGGGTCTTTTCGTTCATGCCGTCCACGCCGACTTCCAGGCCGCGCAGCGCCTTCTGGAAGGACTCCTGGAAGGTACGGCCAATGGCCATGACCTCGCCCACGGACTTCATCTGCGTGGTCAGGCGGTTGTCGGCAGCGGGGAACTTCTCGAACGCGAAACGCGGGATCTTGGTGACCACGTAGTCGATCGAGGGTTCGAACGAAGCGGGCGTCTTGCCGCCCGTGATGTCGTTCTTGAGTTCGTCCAGCGTGTAGCCCACGGCCAGCTTGGCAGCGACCTTGGCGATGGGGAAGCCCGTGGCCTTGGAGGCCAGCGCCGAGGAACGCGACACGCGCGGGTTCATCTCGATGACGATCATGCGGCCGTCCTTCGGATTCACCGAGAACTGCACGTTGGAGCCGCCCGTGTCCACACCGATCTCGCGCAGCACCGCCAGCGAGGCGTTGCGCATGATCTGGTATTCCTTGTCGGTCAGCGTCTGCGCGGGTGCCACGGTGATCGAGTCGCCGGTGTGCACGCCCATGGGGTCCAGGTTCTCGATGGAGCAGATGATGATGCAGTTGTCCGCCTTGTCGCGGACGACTTCCATCTCGTACTCCTTCCAGCCGAGCAGCGATTCCTCGATCAGCAGCTCATTGGTCGGGGACGCTTCCAGGCCGCGCTTGCAGATGGTCTCGAACTCTTCGGGGTTGTAGGCAATGCCGCCGCCCGTGCCGCCCAGCGTGAAGCTGGGGCGGATGACGGTGGGAAAGCCCATTTCCTTTTGCACGGCCCAGGCTTCGTCCATCGAATGGGCGATGCCCGAGCGTGCCGAACCCAGGCCGATGCGCGTCATCGCATCCTTGAACTTGAGGCGGTCCTCGGCCTTGTCGATGGCCTCGGGAGTTGCGCCGATCAGCTCGACCTTGTACTTGTGCAGCACGCCGTTGCGCCACAGGTCCAGCGCGCAGTTCAGCGCGGTCTGGCCGCCCATGGTCGGCAGGATGGCGTCGGGACGCTCCTTGGCGATGATCTTCTCGACCGTCTGCCAGGTGATGGGCTCGATGTAGGTGACGTCGGCCGTGGCCGGGTCGGTCATGATCGTGGCAGGGTTGCTGTTGATCAGGATGACCTTGTAGCCCTCTTCGCGCAACGCCTTGCAGGCCTGCACGCCGGAGTAGTCAAACTCGCAGGCCTGGCCGATGACGATGGGACCGGCGCCAATGATCAGAATGCTTTTGAGGTCGGTGCGCTTAGGCATTTTTGTGTTTCTCCATCAGCGCCGTGAAGCGGTCAAACAGGTAGGCGATATCGTGCGGGCCGGGCGAAGCCTCGGGGTGGCCCTGGAAGCAGAACGCAGGCTTGTCCTTGTGCTCAAGGCCTTGCAGCGTGCCGTCGAACAGGCTGATGTGCGTGGCGCGCAGCGTGTCGGGCAGAGACTCCATCTCCACGGCAAAACCGTGGTTCTGGCTGGTGATGCTGACCCGGCCGTTGTCCAGGTCCTTGACGGGGTGGTTGGCGCCGTGGTGGCTGTTGGCCATCTTGAAGGTCTTGGCACCGGCGGCCAGGGCCATGATCTGGTGACCCAGGCAGATGCCGAAGACGGGCTTGCCGGACTCCACCAGTTCCTTGGTGGCGGCAATGGCGTAGTCGCAGGGCTCCGGGTCGCCAGGGCCGTTGGACAGGAAAACGCCGTCGGGGTTGAGTGCCAGCACATCCTTGGCGGGCGTCTTGGCCGGCACCACGGTCAGCTTGCAGCCGCGCTCGGCCAGCATGCGCAGGATGTTGAACTTCACGCCGAAGTCATAGGCCACCACATGGAAACGCGGGGCCTGCTGCTGGCCGTAGCCTTCGCCCAGCTTCCACTCGGTTTCCGTCCATTCGTACTGCTGGGCGGCGCTCACCACCTGGGCCAGATCCAGGCCCTTCATGCTGGGGGCCGCCTTGGCCGCAGCCAGTGCCTCGTCGATGCGCGCCTGGGTCACTTCTTCGCCAGCGGCCAAACCGACGATGGCGCCGTTTTGTGCGCCCTTGTCGCGCAGCAGCCGTGTGAGCTTACGCGTGTCGATGTTGGCAATCGCCACCGTGCCGCTGCGCGTGAGGTAGTCGGGCAGGGTCTCGGACTTGCGGAAGTTGCTGGCCAGCAGCGGAAGGTTCTTGATGATCAGGCCCGCCGCATGGACCTTGCCAGCCTCGACATCCTCTGCGTTGACGCCGTAGTTGCCGATGTGCGGATACGTGAGCGTCACGATCTGCTGGCAGTAGCTGGGGTCGGTGAGGATTTCCTGGTAGCCGGTGATTGCCGTGTTGAAAACGACTTCACCAACCGTGGTGCCTTGCGCACCGATCGAGTTGCCAACAAAGACCGTGCCGTCTGCGAGCGCCAGGATGGCGGATGGGAATGCTCCCTTGAGAGACAAAAGCACTGGGTTCTCCGGTTCTAATTACGGTTACGCCCAGCGTGCCGCACGGACGGATCCGGGCGGGTTATAGCTTGTCTGCAGGGGGTGGCGAGGAAGCGTCGCTAGGCGTAGTGTGGAATGCTTGAAAGCCGCCCATTATAGGCTGGTCGTGCTTCAGCCTCCTGACAGGAGGCGGGATTACCCTTGACGTGAGCCGGCACTCACGCTGCTTGCGTGCAGGCATATCGCCGCTGCAGCAGCCACGTTCAGCGACTCCTCACCGCCCGGCTGGCCGATGCGCACATGCTGCGCTGCCCGCTGCATCAGCGCCTCTCCAACGCCCTGCCCTTCATGGCCCATGGCCCAGGCACAAGGCCAGGGCAGCGCGGCATTGTGGATCAGTTCGCCCTGGTGGGAACTGGTCACGATCAGGGGCAAGCCAAGCGCATCCAGGTCTTCGGACGAGGCCGACTCGACCAGTTGCAGACCGAAATGCGCCCCCATGCCGGCGCGCAGCACCTTCTGGCTCCACAGCGCAGCCGTGCCCTTCAGGGCCACGACCTGGCTGAAACCGAAGGCAGCGGCACTGCGCAGGATGGAGCCCACGTTGCCTGCGTCCTGCACGCGGTCCAACACCACCGTGGCCACGCCGGCACGAATGACCGCCGATGCCTGCCAGTCCATCAGAAAACCGATGCGCGCCGGGGACTCCAGGCCGCTGACTTCGGCAAACAGGGCATCTGCCAGCACCACGCACTTGCCTGCGCCCTGCACCCATTCCAGCGGCACCAGCGGCCAGAAGGATTCGGCCACCACGGCCACGGAGGGCTGCATGCCACGCGCCAGCGCGGCACGGCACAGATGGTCCCCCTCCAGCCAGACGCGCCCTTGCTTGCGGTAGGCCCCACTATCCTGGACAAGCCTGCGCAAATCCTTGACCAGGACGTTGTCACGGGACTGGATCAATGTGGCGGCGGGTTGTCGGCTCATGGTGGGGCTTTCGGGCAAAGGGAACAGCGCGCCACGGGCGCAGAAAGAAACGGCAAAGGCGCTCAGGCCGACAGCAGCAAGGCTTGCGCGCCCTGCGCCGCAGCTGCCACGCGGGCAGCGGCCAGAGGCTCGGCCATGCGGGCAATGCTCACGACATGGGCCACCGGCGCGAAGGTTCGCCGGTGCTCCTCGCAGGCACCGTGCAGGCGCAGCGCCGCAAGGTGGGCCGCCGTGCCGTAGCCCTTGTGGCCGTCGAAACCGTATTCCGGATATTGTTCATGCAGCCGTTCGCACCAGCGGTCGCGCGTGACCTTGGCCAGAATGGAGGCGGCCGAGATGGCCTGCACCAGGGAGTCCCCCTTGACGATGGCCTCGGCCTGCACATCCAGCACCGGCAGCTGGTTGCCATCCACCAGCACGAGCACCGGCTTCAGGCGCAGGCCCAGCACCGCGCGACGCATGGCCAGCAGCGTGGCCTGCAGGATGTTCAGGCGATCAATCTCCTCGACCGAGGCCTCGGCAATGCTGCAGCACAGCGCCTTGGCACGGATCTCGTCATAGAGTGCCTCGCGGCGCGCAGCCGTGAGCTTCTTGGAATCGTTCAGGCCCTCGATGGGATTGAGATCGTCAAGAATGACAGCAGCGGCCACGACAGGGCCGGCCAACGGGCCGCGGCCCGCTTCGTCCACGCCCGCAACCAACCCCGGCGGATGCCAGGGCAGGCACGCCTGTTCAGGCGGCAGTGGGGGCAATGATTTTCTCGATCGCATGGGCGGCCAGTTCGGCAGTATCGCGCCGCAATTCATGGTGCAGCGCTGTGAAGCGCTGTACCAGCGCCTCGACGGTTGAAGGGGAATGTTCGCACGCCTGCAGCCATTGCAGCACAGCCGCGCTCAGCGCCTGGGGCGTTGCCGCATCCTGGATCAGCTCGGGCACGACGAAATCGCCGCACAGGATGTTGGGCAGGCCCACCCAGGGCTGCAACTGCTTGCCACGCATCAGGCGCCAGCTCCAGGGGTGCATGTTGTAGCCGATCACCATGGGACGCTTGTACAACGCGGCTTCCAGCGTGGCTGTGCCGCTGGCGATCAACGTCACGTCGCAGGCTGCCAATGCATCATGGGACTGGCCGCGCACGATGTGCAGCGACGAGGCCATGCCGGACTCCTGGGCAATGCGCCGCAACTCGTCCAGTTGCAAAGGCACGGCAGGCACTACTATTTTAATAGCTGGCAGCGCCTTCCGGACCAAAGCTGCAGCCTGAAAGAAACGGGCTGCAAGATAGCGGATTTCGGAGCGTCGGCTGCCGGGCAGCACGGCCAGCACCAGACCATCTTCCGGCAGACCCAGCCGACGGCGCGCGGCGGCACGGTCGGGCTGCAGCGGAATCACGCTGGCCAGGGGATGGCCCACGTAGGTGGCATCTATGCCGTGACGGGCCAGCAACTCGGGCTCGAAGGGAAAGATGCACAGCACATGGTCGGCCGCACGCCGGATTTTCTCGACGCGATCGGCACGCCAGGCCCAGATCGAAGGGCAGACGAAATGCACGGTCTTGATGCCCGCAGCCCGCAGGTCGGCTTCCAGGCCCAGGTTGAAGTCGGGCGCATCGATGCCGACAAAAACGGCTGGCGGCTGCTTGAGCAGGCGCTGGCGCAACTGCCGGCGGATGTTCAGAATCTCGGCCAACCGGCGAAACACTTCCCAGCTGTAGCCATGCACGGCCAGCCGCTCGCAGGACCACCATGCCTCAAAACCGCGCTGCTGCATTTGGGGCCCGCCGATGCCAAAGGCCGAAGCCTCGGGCCAGCGGGCCTGCAGCCCATCCAGGAGCAAGGACGCCAGCAGGTCGCCTGAGGTTTCCCCGGCGACCATGGCAATCGATGGACTCAGGCGCGCCAATGGCGCCGCGTTCTCTGTCATGCCGTCCTTTCGCGCGCCGGATCAGCGCGCAATGCCCCGGGTCGAAGCGCCCAGAAAATCCAGCATCAGCGATACATCGGCAGCGGCCTCGGGCTGCTCGCCAGCCAGCGCTCCAATGGCGTCGCGCGCGGCCTCCAGGGTCAGCCCCTGGCGATACAGCAGACGGTGCATCTGCTTGATGGCCTGGATACGCTGCGGCCCGAATCCGCGCCGGCGCAGGCCTTCGATATTGAAGCCACGCACGGACAGGGGATTGCCATCCACCATCATGAAGGGCGGCACATCCTGCGAGATATGGCTGGCAAAGCCCGCCATGGCATGGGCGCCCACCTTGGTGAACTGGTGCACGCCCGTCAGGCCGCCCAGGATCACATGGTCGCCCACATGCACGTGGCCGGCCAGGGTGGCGTTGTTGGCCAGGATGGTGTGGCTGCCCACGACGCAGTCGTGGGCCACATGCACATAGGCCATGATCCAGTTGTCATGGCCGATGACCGTGACACCCTGGTCCTGCACGGTGCCCGCATTGAAGGTGCAGAACTCGCGCACCGTGTTGCGGTCACCGATGACAAGCCGCGTGGGCTCGCCTGCGTACTTCTTGTCCTGGGGCTGCGCGCCCAGGGACGCGAACTGGAAAATCCGGTTGTCGCAACCAATGCGGGTATGGCCTTCGACAACGCAATGCGCGCCAATCGTGGTGCCGGCGCCGATTTCCACATGCGGCCCGATGACGGCATAGGGGCCGACCGACACCGATGAATCCAGCTGTGCAGCGGAATCTATCAGTGCCGTGGGATGGATGCGTTCAATGCCAGCCATGCGCCCGTCAGCCCACGTTGCGCATGGTGCACATCAGCTCGGCTTCGCAGGCCACTTCGTCCTCGACGCGGGCCACGCCCTTGAACTTCCAGATGCCGCCGCGAACGCGGTCGATGGTGATCTCCAGCACCAGCTGGTCGCCCGGCTCCACGGGGCGCTTGAAGCGCGCACCGTCGATGCCCACGAAGTAGTAGATGTTGTTTTCGTCGGGAACCTGGCCCATGGCATCGAAGGCCAGCAGGCCGGCAGCCTGCGCCAGCGCCTCCAGGATGAGCACGCCCGGCATGACCGGACGGCCTGGGAAATGGCCCATGAAATAGGGCTCGTTGAACGTGACGTTCTTGATCGCCTTGATGCGTGTATTGCGCTCAAGCTCCGTGACCTTGTCCACCAGCAGGAAGGGGTAGCGGTGGGGCAGTTGCTTGAGAATTGCGTGAATATCCATCATTGCGTTCCGTTATGGCCTTGATCCGCCGATTGCTGCAGTTGCCGCTCCAGGGCCTTGATGCGATCGCGCATGGAGTGCAGCTGCTTCAGCGTCGCAGCATTTTTTTCCCATTTGGCGTTTTCATCCACGGGAAACATGCCCGTGTAAACACCTGATTGTGTCAGCGAACGGGTCACTACCGTCGCTGCCGAAATATGCACCCTGTCGGCCAGCTGCAGATGGCCCAGCACGATGGCGCCGCCTCCCACGGTGCAATGCGCGCCAATGCGCGCGCTGCCGGCCACCCCCACGCAACCGGCCATGGCCGTATGCTTGCCGACGTGCACGTTGTGACCGATCTGGATCAGGTTGTCGAGCTTGACCCCGTCCTCGATCACCGTGTCGTCCAGCGCTCCGCGGTCTATGCAGGTATTGGCGCCGATTTCCACATCGTCGCCGATCCGCACGCCACCGAGCTGCTCGATCTTCACCCATGCTCCGTTCTCGGGAGCAAACCCGAAGCCGTCCGCTCCCAGCACCACGCCGGAATGCAGCAGACAGCGCGCCCCCACATGGCAGTTCTCGCCAATAGTGACGCGCGACTTCAGCACGGTGTGGGCACCGATGGTGGCACCCTCTTCAACCACGCAGAGCGGGCCGATCGTGGCAGAGGCATCAACGATGGCACTCTCATGCACCACCGCGCTTGGATGAATACCGGCCGGCGCCACAGACCTGCAGTTCCGCTTCCACCACTGCGTGGCCCTGGCGAAGTAGGCATACGGGTCAGGGACCACGATGCAGGCACCCCGCTGCTGCGCCAGCTCACGCATGGCGGGCGCCACAATAACGCAGGCCGCCTCGGAGGCGGCCAGTTGCTGGCGGTAGCGGGGGTTGCTCAGAAAACTGAGATCCCCGGCCCCGGCGGAATCCAGCGGCGCGATGCGGGAGATGGGCATCTCCCTGTCGCCACCGACCAGTTCGCCACCGAGTGCATCGAGGATCTGACCCAACAATACGCTCACGGCATGCAGCCCTGGACGCTGGCTTACTTGCCGCCGCCGTTCAGCGCCTTGATCACTTTGTCAGTGATGTCGTACTTGGGGTTGATGTAGACGGCTTCCTGGAGGATGACGTCGTACTTCTCGGCTTCCGCCACTTGCTTGACCACCTTGTTGGCGCGCTCCAGCACTTGGGCCAGTTCCTCGTTCTTGCGGGAGTTCAGGTCTTCCTGGAACTCACGGCGCTTGCGCTGGAACTCGCGGTCCTGGTCCACCAGCTGACGCTGGCGGGAGACGCGCTGGCTTTCGGCCATGGTGGGCGCTTCACGCTCGAACTTCTCCGAAGCGCTCTTGAGCGTATTGCCTTGGTCGACCAGTTCCTTCTCACGCTTGGAGAATTCCTGCTCCAGCTTGGACTGCGCAGCCTTGGCCGTCGACGCTTCACGGAAGATGCGGTCCGTGTTCACAAAGCCGGCCTTGAACTCTTGAGCGTGCGCAGAAACAGCCATGGCGCCAAGCAGCACAGCCAGGGAAAAATGGCTAGATAGAGATTTCATTAGAAAGAGGTTCCGATTTGGAATTGCAGTCGCTGGATTTTATCCCCGGTCTGCTTGCGGATGGGTTGAGCAAAGGCGAGACGCAGGGGGCCCAGCGGGGAAATCCAGCTGATGCCAAGGCCCGTGGAAGCCCGCAGCTCCCCGAGATCGAAGTTCTGGTTGGCGCCGTAGACATTACCCACATCGAGGAATGTAAAAAGACGCAAAGTCCTGTCATTGCCGGCTCCGGGGAACGGAACCATGAACTCGGCGTTCAAAGTCACCTTCTTGGAGCCGCCCAGGGCAATGTTCTCTGCAGAGTCGCGCGGACCCAGCGAGCCCTGCTCGAAGCCACGCACCGAGCCCAGACCACCCGAGAAGAAGTTCTTGAACAATGGGAACGGACGGCCATTGAGGCCCTTGCCATAACCGAGTTCACCGTTCAAGGCCAGCGTGTACTTCTTGCTCAGCGGGATGTACTGCTGAATCTGGTAGTTGGCTCGCACATAGCGGGCCTCGCCACCCACCGACCACTCGGTGTTCAGGCGCTGGTAGAGACCCGAGTTGGGCGCCAGCGCGCTGTCACGGCTGTCACGCGACCAGCCCAGAGTCAGCGGAATGCCGGTGTTGGCATAGCCGTACTTGTCGGCATAGTCCTTGTAAGCCTGGGGCAGGTAGGTGCCGGGCTTGATTTCCGAGCGCTCCACGCCACCGCCGAAATACACAGTGTCAATCTCGCTGAACGGCACGCCAAAGCGAACGCTGCCGCCCGAGGTGACGATCTTGTAGGCCGCATCGTCGTAGTAGGGACGGTCGGTGCGGTAGTACAGATCGTAGGTGCGCGAAATGCCGGTGTCGGTGAAGTACGGGTCCGTGGTGGACAGCACCATGGTGCGGCGGTACTTGCTGGTGTTCACGTCCACGCCCAGGTAGTTGCCCGAGCCGAACACGTTTTCCTGCTTGATGCCGAACGACAGCGAAACCTTTTCGGCACTGGAGAAGCCGGCACCCAGTTGCAGCGAACCCGTGGGCTTTTCAGCCACCGAGATGACCAGATCCACCTGGTCGGGCGAGCCCGCCACTTCCTGGGTCTCGACATTGACTTCGGTGAAAAAGCCCAGGCGGTCCACGCGGTCGCGCGACAGGCGGATCTTGTCGCCGTCATACCAGGAAGCTTCGTACTGGCGGAATTCGCGGCGGATCACTTCGTCACGCGTGCGATTGTTGCCGCTGACGTTGATACGGCGCACATAGGCGCGGCGCGACGGCTCGGCATGCAGTACCAAGGCCACGCGGTTGGTCGCACGGTCGATGTCCGGCACGGCCTCGACGCGTGCAAAGGCAAAGCCGAAGTTGCCGAAGTACTCGGTGAAGGCCTTGGTCGTCGCCGTGACCTGGTCGGCGTTGTAGGGCTCGCCCGGCTTGATCTTGACCAGGGACTTGAACTCGTCGTCGCGGTCGAGGTAGTTGCCCTCCAGCTTGACGCCGGAGACGACGAAACGCTCGCCTTCATGGATGTTCAGGGTCAGCGAGATGGTCTGCTTGTCGGGCGAGATGGCCACCTGGGTGGAGTCCACGCGGAACTCCAGGTAGCCACGCTGCAGGTAGTACGAGCGCAGCGTTTCCAGGTCGGCGTTGAGCTTGTTGCGCGCATAGCGGTCCGACTTGGTGTACCAGCTCATCCAGTTGCCGGTATCCTGATCGAACAGGTCCTTGAGCGTGGATTCGCTGAAGGCCTTGTTGCCGACGATGTGGATCTCGTTGATGCGGGCCGGATCGCCCTCGGTCACCGTGAAGGTCAGGTTGACGCGGTTGCGCTCGATGGGCGTGACCGTGGTGACGACCTCCGCGCCATAAAGGCTGCGGTTGATGTACTGGCGCTTGAGTTCCTGCTCGGCACGGTCGGCCAGGGCCTTGTCGAAGGGACGACCTTCTGCCAGGCCCACATCGCGCATGGCCTTTTGCAGGGTTTCCTTGTCGAACTCCTTGGTGCCGGCGAAGTTCACCTCGGCGATGGTCGGTCGTTCTTCGACGACGACAACGAGCACGTTGCCATTGGCTTCGAGGCGGATGTCCTTGAACAATCCCAGCGCGAACAGCGAGCGGATCGCAGCTGCGCCCTTGTCATCGTCATACTGGTCGCCCACGCGCAGCGGGATGGATGCGAAGACCGTGCCCGGCTCCACGCGCTGCAGGCCTTCGATGCGGATGTCCTGTACCCGGAAGGGCTCCAGCGCCCAGGCTGCATTGGCAGCCAAAACCATGGCAGCCAGGGTCGATGCAGCGCGCACGCCCAGGCGATTGATACGTTTAGTCATGAATGGATTTGCCGCCGCTGCGGCTTGCCGAAAACGGCTGAAAAGTTAGCCCCAAAGCCGGTTGATATCGTTGAAAAAGGCGACGGACATCATCATCATCAAAACCGCCACGCCTGCACGCTGCAAGCGCCCGGCCCAGACTTCCGACACGCTTCGGCCAGTCACGCCCTCCCAAAGATAATACATCAGGTGCCCGCCATCGAGCACCGGCAGGGGGAGCAAGTTGAGAACCCCCAGGCTGATGCTTATCAGCGCCAGGAACGACAGGTATTGAACCAGGCCCATGCTGGCCGAACGCCCCGCATAGTCGGCAATGGTCAAGGGGCCGCTGATGTTCTTGAGCGATGCCTCGCCTATCACCATGCGGCCCATCATGCGCAGCGTCAGCGACGACAGCTCCCAGGTGCGCTGCACGCCAGCCCACAGGCCTTCCAGCGGACCGCGCTGCACCAGAGCCATCTCGGGAGCGCTGCCGATGTAGGCACTGATGCGGGCGATGCTCTCCTTGCCATCTTCCGAGCGGCCCAGATCGGGCAGCACGGGGATCTGCAGTTGCCTGCCATCGCGCTCCACCAGCCAGACCTGCTGCTGGACCTGGCCCGATGCACCCATCTTGCGGATGAGATTGCGCAGCTGGGTGCCGTCATCAACCAGGGTGCTGCCCACGCGCAGCACCAGGTCGCCCTGGCGCAAGCCGGCCTTTTCGGCGGCACCACCGGCGATCACCTTGTCCAGCACGGGCTGTGTCCAGGGCCCCAGCAGGCCCAGGCGCTCGAAGAAGGCGGCATCGGGCTCGCCCTGCACCTGCCCGGCCAGCGCCAGCCGCAGTTCGGACGGAGCCGTGCGCCGGCCCTGGAGCACTTCCATGCGCACCGACTCGTCATCGAGCGCGGCGCGCGTCAGTGTCCAGCGCAGATCATTGATGGAGCGGACCTCTTCCCACTCCTGGTCGCCCAAGGCGATGCGCAGCACGCGATCGCCGCCCTGCACGCCCGCCATCTGCAGCACCGTGCCCGCCGGCGGCGTGGCCAACCGCGCCACGGGCTCCTGCATGCCCATCCAATTGACGATGGCCAGCAGCGCAATGGCCAGCACGAGGTTGGCCACCGGGCCTGCCGCCACGATGGCCGCACGTGCACGCAGCGGCTGGGTGTTGAATGCCAGATGGCGCTGGTCGGCAGGGACTTCGCCCTCACGCTCGTCGAGCATGCGCACATAGCCGCCAAGCGGCAGTGCACCGATGACGAATTCCGTGTCCGAACCTTTGCGCTTCCAGCGCAGGATGGGGCGACCGAAGCCGACGGAAAACCGAAGCACCTTCACGCCGCAGGCCACAGCGACGCGGTAGTGGCCCCACTCGTGGACGGCAATCAGCACGCCCAGCGCGACCACGAATGCAACTACGGTCAGCAACAATTGATACTCCTTTGAATCCAATGCGCGCCTGGATACCGCCGCAGGCCCACCGAGAAACCCGGACTGGCCCGCGAAGCCGGCACTACAGCTGCCACTGCCGAGCCACGGTGTGCGCGATTTCGCGGGCCTGGGCGTCCAGGGCCAGCAGGTCGTCCAGGCTGCCCAGTGTAGGCGGCAGCAAGGTTTCGAGAGTGCGCAAATTCACAGCGTGGATACGGTCAAATGCCAGGCGTCGCTCCAGGAAGGCGGCAACGGCGACTTCGTTGGAAGCATTGAGAACCGCCGTAGTTCCCTCGCTGGCGAGCAGCGCCTGCCAGGAAAGATGCAGGCCCGGAAAGCGCACGGCATCCGCCTCTTCAAAGGTCAGGGCCGACAGCTTCGCGAAATCCAGGGGCGCCGCGCCGCTGGCGATGCGCCGTGGCCAGGCCAGGCCGGAGGCGATGGGCACGCGCATGTCGGGCGTGCCCAGTTGTGCCAGCACCGAGGCATCCTTGAACTGCACCATGGAGTGCACGATCTGCTGCGGGTGGATGACGACCTTGATCTTGTCGGGAGCCATGTCGAACAGCCAGCGTGCCTCGATGACCTCCAGCGCCTTGTTCATCATGGTCGCCGAGTCCACGGAGATCTTGCGCCCCATGGAGAAGTTCGGGTGCGCGCAGGCCTGCTCCGGCGTGATCTCGGACAAGGTGGCCGGATCGCGCAAGCGAAAGGGTCCGCCCGAGGCCGTGAGCAGCAGGCTGTCCACGCGATCGGGCCAGCTGGCTCGGTCTTCCGGCAGGCACTGGAAAATGGCCGAATGCTCGCTGTCTATGGGCAGCAGGGTCGCGCCATGGCGCTTGACCGTGTCCATGAACAGTGCGCCGCCAACAACCAGAGCCTCCTTGTTGGCCAGCAGCAGGCGCTTGCCCGCGCGCGCGGCCGCCAGACAAGGCGCAAGGCCCGCCGCACCGACGATGGCAGCCATGACGGCATCGACCTCGGGATGCGAGGCGATCTGCTCCAGCGCGTCTGGCGACTGCAGCACTTCGGTCGCCAGCCCATTGCTGCGCAGCTGTTCAGCCAGCAGCTTCGCGTGTGGCGCGCTGGCCATGACGGCGTAGCGGGGCTTGAATTCGGCGCACTGGCGCAGCATCAGGTCCACTTGCGTGGCCGCGCTGAGTGCAAAGACCTCGTAGTGCTCGCGGTGGCGCGCCACCACGTCCAGCGTATTGGTACCGATGGAGCCCGTGGAGCCCAGGACGGTGATTTTCTGCTTCATGAATGCGCGAAAGAGGAAAGCATCATGGCCAGCGGCAGGGTCGGCAGCAGGGCATCGACGCGATCAAGCACGCCGCCATGGCCGGGCAGCAGACCACTGCTGTCCTTGACGCCCACGCTGCGCTTGACCAGGGATTCGACCAGGTCGCCGACCACGCTCATCGCGGCCATGAACACAACCGCCAGCAGCAGGAACCAGGCCCCGCGCGCCAACAGCAACGAATAGAAACTGGGCACGGCCACCGCGTAGTGGCGGTCCGCCCAGACCCAGGCCAAGGCCAGCACCAGCACGCCGGCCATGCCGCCCCACACGCCTTCCCAGCTCTTGCCAGGACTGATGGACGGCGCGAGCTTGGACTTGGTGAATTTCAGGCCCAGGGTCCGGCCTGCGAAATATGCAAAGACATCGGCCACCCAGACCAGCACCAGCACCGACAGCAGGAAGTTGATGCCCATCATGCGTGCCTGCACCACGGCCACCCAGGCCAGCCACAGGGCCAGCACTCCGCCGACCAGTCGCACAGGCCCCGCAATGCGCGGCCAGCCGGCCACGCCTGCGCGCAGCAGTGCCCCGCCGCCCAGCACCCAGGCAGAGCCAGCGACCACCCAGACCGCGGTCAGAGGACGCTCCAGCCAGCCCGCGGCCCAGGCTCCCACGCACATCGCCGTGCAGATGGCACCTATGCAGATGGCACCAGCGGAGCCAAAGCCGTTGAGACGACCCCATTCCCAGGCACCCGCCGCCATGAGCACGAGCACCACCACGGCGAACGGAACGCCCGTCGGATAGAACAGCGCAGGCAGCAAGATGGCCAGCAGGATCAGGGCGGTGATGACTCGCTGCTTGAGCATGGCTCCCCCTTGTTCAGGTCGTCTGTTGATGGGACGACTTCGATTGTGATTGGTGTACTTGCGCGGAGGTCTGGCCGAAGCGCCGCTCGCGCGAAGTGAAGGCGGCAATGGCCTCGTCCAGGCAGGCCTCGTCGAAATCAGGCCACAGGCTGGCACTGAAGAAGAGCTCTGAATACGCGGCCTGCCACAACAGGAAGTTGCTGATGCGCATCTCCCCGCCAGTGCGGATCAGCAGGTCCGGGTCGGGCACATGGGCCAGCGCGAGTGCGCGGTCCAGGTTCTGCGGGGTGATGGGCTCGCCCTGCTCTGCCAGCCGGGCTGCGGCCTGGGCAATGTCCCAGCGCCCGCCGTAGTTGAAGCAGACATTGAGCACCAGGCGGTTGTTGTGTGCCGTGACCTGCTCGGCCTGGGCCAGGCCTGCGCACACTTTCTCGCTCAGGCCACTGCGGTCGCCGATGAAGTGCAGGCGCACGCCATCGCGGCTCAGTTGCTGCACTTCCTTGGCAAGGGCATTGGCCAGCAGGCCCATGAGACCGGAAACCTCCTCTTCGGGGCGGTTCCAGTTCTCGGAAGAGAAAGCGAAGACGGTCAGGACCTGCACGCCGCGCTGGACGCAGGCGCGGGCACAGCGGCGCAGCGATTCCACGCCCTGCTTGTGGCCGGCCAGTCGCGGCAGAAAGCGGCGATTGGCCCAGCGTCCATTGCCATCCATGATGACGGCAATATGGCGCGGCACCGCGCCGGAGTCTTGGTTTGTCAAAGGTACAGGCCCTGAGGCAAGCGAGGCAGAAAGCCTCAGACCGCCATGATGTCTTGTTCCTTGGCAGCCACCAGCGCGTCGATCTCGGTGATGTGCTTGTCGGTCATCTTCTGGACATCGGCTTCGCAACGCTTTTGGTCGTCTTCCGAGGCTTCCTTGTCCTTGACCAGCTTCTTGACGGCTTCGTTGGCGTCGCGGCGCAGGTTGCGCACGGCGATCTTGGAAGCTTCGCCTTCGTTGCGGGCCAGCTTGGTCATTTCCTTGCGGCGTTCCTCGCTCATGGGAGGCATGGGCACACGGATCAGATCACCCAGCGAGGCAGGGTTCAGACCCAGATCGCTTTCGCGAATGGCCTTCTCCACCTTGGCGGACATGCTCTTTTCCCAGGGCTGCACGCTGATGGTGCGCGCATCGAGCAGGTTCACGTTGGCCACCTGGGACAGCGGCACCATGGAGCCGTAGTAATCCACATGGATGGAGTCCAGCAGCGAGGGGTTGGCACGGCCGGTACGCACACGCGCAAGATTGTTCTTGAGCGCTTCGATGGACTGGCCCATCTTGGACTCGGTGGTCTTCTTGATGTCTGCAATCGTCATGTTCTTGTTCCTTGAAGAGCTGTGAAACGCGGGATCAAAACGCTCAAGCGTACACCAGCGTGCCCTCATCCTCGCCCATGACCACGCGCTTGAGCGCGCCGGGCTTGATGATGGAGAACACCCGGATAGGCAGCTTCTGATCGCGGCACAGCGCAAAGGCAGTGGCGTCCATGATGCCCAGGTTGCGCGAAATGGCCTCGTCGAAAGCCAGCTTGTGATAGCGGGTCGCGTTGGGATTCTTCATCGGGTCGTCGGTGTAGACACCATCGACCTTGGTGGCCTTGAGCACCACTTCTGCACCGATCTCCGCGCCGCGCAGTGCCGCGGCCGTATCGGTCGTGAAGAACGGGTTGCCGGTGCCGGCAGCGAACACCACCACCTTGCCCTCTTCGAGATACTGCAGGGCCTTGGGGCGCACATAGGGCTCCACGACCTGCTCGATGGCAATGGCCGACATGACACGGGCGATGAGGCCCTGCTTGTCCATGGCATCGGCCAGGGCCAGGGCATTCATCACGGTGGCCAGCATGCCCATGTAGTCGGCAGTGGCGCGGTCCATCCCGACCGAACCACCAGCCACGCCACGGAAAATATTCCCTCCACCGATCACCACGGCCACCTGGACACCCACGCGGGTGACTTCGGCGATCTCGGAGACCATGCGCTCGATGGTGGCACGGTTGATGCCGAACGAGTCGTCGCCCATGAGCGCCTCACCGGACAGCTTGAGCAGGATGCGCTTGTGGGCCGGTGCGGCGTTGGACATGGTGTTTCTCCGAAAGGTGGATGGTGGTGGATGGTGAAGGGAACGGTTCAGGCGCTCAGACGAATCAGGCGCCGGCCTTGGCAGCGGCCACTTGGGCAGCCACTTCGGCAGCGAAGTCGTCCACCTTCTTTTCGATGCCTTCGCCGACCACGTACAGGGTGAAGCCCTTGACGTTGGTGTTGGCGGCCTTGAGCATCTGGGCCACGGTCTGCTTGCCGTCGGCAGCCTTCACGAAGACCTGGTCGGCCAGCGAGACTTCCTTCAGGTACTTCTGAACCGAGCCTTCGACCATCTTGGCGACGATCTCGGCAGGCTTGCCGGATTCGGCAGCCTTGGCGGCAGCAACGGTGCGTTCCTTTTCGATCAGCTCGGCAGGCACGTCGGCGCTGGTCACGGACACGGGCTTCATGGCGGCCACGTGCATGGCGACGTCCTTGGCAGCGGTTGCATCGCCGTCGAACTCGACGACCACGCCGATGCGCGAACCGTGCAGGTACGAAGCCAGGCTGGTGCCGTCGAAACGCTTGAAGCGGCGGAAGGACATGTTCTCGCCAATCTTGCCGATCAGGCCCTTGCGCACGTCTTCCAGGGTGGGGCCGAAACCGTCCTGCTCATAGGCCAGGGCGCTCAGCGCGGCCACGTCAGCGGGGTTTTGCTCGGCGACCAGCTTGGCGGCGGCATTGGCCATCGCGATGAAGCTGTCGTTCTTGGACACGAAGTCGGTTTCGCTGTTGACTTCGATCATGGCACCCTGGTTGCCATTGATGAAGGCGGCGATCACGCCTTCGGCGGTAACGCGCGAGGCAGCCTTGCCAGCCTTAGTGCCGAGCTTGACGCGCAGCAGCTCTTCAGCCTTGACCAGATCGCCCTCGGCTTCGGTCAGGGCCTTCTTGCATTCCATCATGGGCGCGTCAGTCTTTGCGCGCAGTTCAGCCACCATGCTTGCGGTAATTGCAGCCATCGTATTTCTCCAATGTCAGTTCGATTCGTTACAGGATTTCGGCTAAAAAAACGGGGCTACCCTGAGCCCCGCTTCTTATTCAGCGACGAGGTCGCTCAGCCGGACAAGCTCAATCAGGCAGCGGATTCTTCCACTTCCACGAACTCGTCACCGCTCTCGCCGGATGCAGCCTTGACCACGTCGGTCAGTGCAGCAGCGCGGCCTTCCAGGATCGCGTCGGCGATGCCTTGGGCGTACAGTTGCACAGCCTTGGCAGAGTCGTCGTTACCGGGGATGACATAGTCGATGCCTTCGGGGTTGTGGTTGGAGTCAACCACGCCAACCAGGGGGATGCCCAGCTTCTTGGCTTCGGCCACGGCGATCTTGTGGAAGCCCACGTCGATCACGAAGATGGCGTCGGGCAGGCTGTTCATGTCCTGGATGCCGCCGATGTCCTTTTCCAGCTTTTCCAGTTCGCGAACGAACATCAGCTGTTCCTTCTTGCTCATGGCTTCCAGGCCGGCTTCTTGCTGGGCCTTCATTTCCTTCAGACGCTTGATGGACGTCTTGACGGTCTTGAAGTTGGTCAGCATGCCGCCCAGCCAACGCTGGTCAACGAAGGGCACGCCAGCGCGCTGGGCTTCTGCAGCCACCATCTCGCGGGCTTGGCGCTTGGTGCCGACCATCAGGATCGTGCCGCCGTTGGACGCCAGTTGCTTGACGAACTTCTGGGCGTCCTGGAACATCGGCAGCGACTTTTCCAGGTTGATGATGTGGATCTTGTTGCGGTGACCGAAGATGAAGGGGGCCATCTTGGGGTTCCAGAAACGGGTCTGGTGACCGAAGTGGACGCCTGCTTCCAGCATCTCGCGCATAGTGACGGACATATGAATACCTCAAAGGTTAGGTCTAAAATCCAGCCCGACAATTGCCCCCTGAAACACAGGGCGCAACACCTTGAAGGGACTGGTTTGCGATTGACTTTGCGCAGGATCCCCAAGCATGGGCAGGCGTTCTTGACGAACACCCCGCACCCAAAAGCTTTCGCCTGACCCCCGGCAATCCCGGAGAAAATCAGGGGAACCCCTAGCAAAGCCGCAAGATTCTAGCACACGCCACCCCTCAACCGAGGCTTCGCGCTCAAAGCGCGCTCACCGCCCCTCACGGCCACGGCAGTTGCACAAGATGCACACACTCCTGTAGTGATAGCTGCATCCGCTTGATAATCCGGGCACTTCAGCAGATTCCACCCAAAAATGAACATCGCGATTGTGGGCGCCGGCAGCATTGGCGTTGCGACAGCCCACGCACTGGCACAGGCCGGCCACGAGGTCACCGTCTACGAGCGTCACGGCACCGCCGCCGAAGAAGCCAGCTTCGGACATGCCGGCTGGCTGGGCCCCAGCCTGCTCCAGCCCTGGAGCGTACCCGGCCTTTCAACCGCCGAACGCTCCCCCACCCTCCCCGGCCGGCAGGCCCTGCCGCGACTGGGCTCCGGAAACCTCGCAGCCCAGCTGCGCTGGCTATGGCAATGGCGCCAGGCCGGACGGCAACTGCGCAAAGGCAACGTGCCCACAGCCGCCATGGCGGCGCTGGAGGCGCTCACGCAGCGCAGCCAGCAGTTCCAGCAATCGCTGTGGCGGCAATGGGAGTTTGACCCGGAATATGTCGCCGGAAGCCTGGTGCTGCTGGGCAGCGAGGCCGAGCACGAACAACTCAAGCCTGCGCTGGACGCACTGGCCGAGGCCGGCACGCGCTGCGAGGCACTGGATGCCACCCAGACCCGGCTGCGCGAACCCGCCCTGGGCGAGGAAACCACGCTCGCAGGCGCCCTGTATTTTCCACAGGCAGGCGCAGCCAATGGCCGCCTTGCCACGCTGATGCAACGCCAGGCAGCGCAGTCGGCAGGAGCACGATTCGAGACGCAGCGCCTGGTGCAGAGATTGCAGCCCGGCGGCGCCGGGCGCACCGCACGCCTGCAGTTGCTGGGCGAAGACGTCCCCCGTTCGCACGACGCCATCGTCGTCTGCGCCGGCGCCGAGGCCGCGAACCTGCTCACGCCGCTGGGCCTGCGCCCGCCCATGATCGCCCTGCACGGCTATGGCGTCAGCGCCCCTTTGCGCGAACAAGGTTATGCACCCCGCCACGCCATCGTGGACTGGAGTGAGCAGATGACCCTGGTCCGCCTGGGCCAGCGCATGCGCATCGTGGCCGGCGCGGAGCTAGGCCGCCGCAGCCCCATGCATGAGTCCACACTGCAGCGCATGTATCACCGCCTCAACATGGTTTTTCCCGGCAGCGCGGTGCTGGCCTCGGGCGTACAGATCTGGCATGGCACGCGCATGTGCACGGCCGATGGACTGCCGCTGGTGGGCGCCAGCGGACTGCCCGGCATCTGGCTCAACCTGGGACACGGCAGCTGCGGCGCCGCCATCGCGCAGGGGTGTGCAAGCATGCTGAGCGACCTGATGGACAACCGCGCCAGCTTCCTGGACAGCGCACTGCTCGACCCGCGCCGCTTCGGCTGATCGCCCCATCCACCACCGGGCGGCGGACCGCTATGCTCGGTCCATGCTGCGCATTCCCACATCCACCGCCTTGCCGCTGTTTGATACGGCGGCCACTCGCACCCTGGAACAGCAGGCGGCAGCCAGACTGCCCGCGCACAGCCTCATGCAACGTGCAGGCGCGGGCCTGGCACGCCTGGCACGCGCCATCGCTCCCCATGCACGCTGCATCTGGATAGCCTGTGGCCCCGGCAACAACGGCGGCGATGGCTTGCAGGCAGCCGCCTGGCTGCAACAAAGCCTGAATGCGGCGCCAGAAACGGCACGCAGTTGCCGCATTCTGGTCAGCTGCGTGCGCGAACGCGCCCACATGCCAGACGATGCACGCGCCGCCTGGGACGCCGCCCGAGAAGCCGGCGTGCAATGGACCGAGCACATGCCCGCCGACATGGGGCCACAGGACTTGTGCATTGACGCATTGCTGGGCATCGGCCTGCGCCTGCCAGACGCCGCAAGCCCACGCACCGGCATGAATGAGCGCCTGCTCACTCTGCTGCGCAGCCTGCAGTCCAGCACCAGCTCGGTCCTTTGCGCGGACATAGCCTCCGGACTGGATGCCGACACCGGGCAGTACCTGACTGGATTCGCGCCCCCGAACGCCCCAGCCAGCGCACGGCACACACTGGCGCTGCTGACGCTGCAGCCCGGACTGTTCACAGGAAGTGGCCGCGATGCCTGCGGCCAGATATGGTGGGATGACCTGGACACGGGACTGGCGAAAGGCGAGCCAATCCTCACTTCCCTGCCCTGCGCACAACTGTTTTCACCAGGCGCCAGCACCCCGCGCCCGCACGCCAGCCACAAGGGAAGCTTTGGCGACGTGGCCATCCTTGGCGGAGAGGGGCTGGGACAGCGCGGCCTTTCCATGACCGGCGCCGCCTGGCTGGCTGCCCTGGCCGCGCTGCATGGGGGCGCGGGGCGCGTGATGCTTGCTCTGCTCGATGCCTCGGCCGGGTCAGGCCAGGCCACCGCGCCCTGGCCCGAAATCATGCTGCGCAGCCCCGAGGCGCAGGACTGGCGCAGCACCACCGTGGCGTGCGGATGCGGGGGCGGCGTGGCGGTGCGCGCATGGCTGCCCCAGATATTGGAACAAGCCCCCAGGCTGGTGCTGGATGCAGACGCACTGAATGCCGTTGCCGAAGATGAATCGCTGGCCTCGCTCCTGAAAGAGCGCCGCCAGCGCAACCTGCACACGGTGCTGACACCCCACCCGCTGGAGGCCGCCCGCCTGCTGAAGACGAACACCGCACAGGTCCAGGCACAGCGGCTGCACGCCGCCAGGCAACTGGCGCAACGCTTCAACTGCACCGCGCTGCTCAAAGGCTCCGGCACCGTGATCGCCGGGCCTCAGGGAGATAGTGATGCACCGACTTGCTGGATCAATCCCACGGGAAACGCCCGCCTGTCGACCGGAGGAACCGGCGATGTACTCGCCGGGCTGATTGCCGCGCTGTGGGCCCAGGGCCTGGAGCCCACGCAGGCAGCAGCCCTGGCAGCCTGGCGCCATGGGTTTGCGGCAGACCATTGGCCTGCGCGCATCCCGTTCAGCGCCAGCGCACTGGCCCAGCGGCTCGGAGCATAAAAACCCTCAGGACTTGCGCCGGGGCTTGGACGTGTTGCCCGTCACCTTGGACTTGACGGCACCCAAGGCCTTCTTGCCCAAGGCGCGCAGTGCCTGCACCGGCGACGGTGGAGGCAGCTGCGGCAGGCCGTGGGCAGCAGCATCCGTGGCCGCAGGCTTGCGTGCCTCGGACTTGCGCGCCTCGGACGCCCGACCTCTGCGGGGCCGCGCAGCGGAGCCAGCGGATGATGGTTCCGCAACCGCCTCGCCCATGTCGCTCTGCCGCGCCGTGGTGGCCGGGCGCGGCTGGGCATTCGCATATTCAGCTTCCAGCGCGGCCAGGTTCACCCCTTTGACCATGGCCTTTTTAGACGCCTTGCGCCCCTGCTTGCCGGCCGACGCCGCTGCATCAGACTCAGGCCTTGCACCGCCGGAGCCTCCCGAGTTGCGCTGCGCCCTTTTTTCCTTGGCATCGCGACGGCCCCATTTTTCGCCCTGATGGGTTTCCGTGCGCGCCGGCGTCCTGCCGGGCCGGCCCGAGGCCGGCTGCTCTTCGCCATCGCGCACCAGGCGGAAATCGATGCGCCGGCCATCCAGGTCCACGCGGCTGACCTGCACGCGCAGCCGCGTGCCGATGCCATAGCGAATGCCCGAGCGCTCGCCGCGCAGTTCCTGGCGCGCCTCGTCAAAGCGGAAATAGTCGCCGCCCAGCTCGGTGATGTGAACCAGCCCCTCCACATACATGGCGTCGAGCGTGACGAAGATGCCGAAGGTGGTCACCGCAGAGACCATGCCACCGAACTCCTCGCCCAGATGCTCGCGCATGTACTTGCACTTGAGCCAGGCTTCGACATCGCGACTGGCCTCGTCGGCCCGGCGCTCGTTGGCACTGCAGTGCAGGCCGGCGGCCTCCCAGGCCTGGACCTCGGCGGCGGGCGCGCGCTTGCGCGGCTTCTGGCCGGGTGGGCTGACGCGTGATGCCAGACGCTTGGCCAGCTTGGCCTCGGCTTCTCCGGGGGTGGGCAGCTCGGGCAGGCGATAGTGCGTGCCTTCGAGCTCGGCCTTGATCACGCGGTGCACCAGCAAATCGGGATAGCGGCGGATCGGGCTGGTGAAGTGCGTATAGGCGTCGAATGCCAGGCCGAAGTGGCCCGAATTCTCGGGCGTGTAGAAGGCCTGCATCATCGAGCGCAGCAGCATGGTGTGGATCTGCTGGGAGTCGGGACGGTCCTTGGTGGCGTTGGCAATGGCCTGGAACTCGGACGTGGCCGGGTTCTCGCTCAGCGCCACACCGACCCCCATGGCCTTCAGATAGTTGCGCAGAATGTCCTGCTTTTCCAGCGAGGGCTTGTCGTGCACGCGGAACAGGCCGACGCGACCGCTTTGCTCGATGAAGTCCGCACTGCAGACATTGGCGGCCAGCATGGCCTCCTCGATCAGCTTGTGCGCTTCGTTGCGCGTGCGCGGCACGATCTTCTCGATGCGGCCGTTCTCGTCACAGACGATCTGCGTCTCCGTGGTCTCGAAGTCCACGGCGCCGCGCGCCTCGCGCGACTTGAGCAGCGCCTGGTAGACGCCATGAAGATTGAGCAAGTCACCCACGCGCTCCGAGCGCCGGGCAGCCTCCGGGCCACGCGTATTGGCCAGGATGGCCGCCACCTCGGTATAGGTGAAGCGCGCATGGCTGTGCATCACCGCCGGATAGAACTGATAGGCATGGATCTCGCCCTTGGCGGTGATCAGCATGTCGCAGACCATGCACAGGCGGTCCACATCGGGGTTGAGCGAGCACAGGCCATTGCTCAGCTTCTCGGGCAGCATGGGGATCACGCGGCGCGGGAAATAGACGCTGGTGGCGCGGTCATAGGCATCGATGTCGATGGCGCTGCCCGTGGTCACGTAGTGGCTCACATCGGCAATCGCCACCAGCAGGCGCCAGCCCTTGCTGCGCCCGACCTTGGCGGGCTCGCAGTAGACGGCATCGTCGAAATCGCGTGCGTCCTCGCCATCGATGGTCACCAGGGGCACATCGGTCAGGTCGATGCGCTTCTTGCAATCGGCAGGCCGCACCCTGTCCGGCAGCGCCTTGGCCTGTGCCAGGCAAGCATCGGAAAACACATGCGGGACGCCGTACTTGCGCACTGCGATCTCGATCTCCATGCCGGGATCATCGACTTCACCGAGCACTTCGATGATGCGTCCCACGGGCTGGCCGAACAGCGCAGGCGCCTCGGTCAGTTCCACCACCACCACCTGGCCGATCTTGGCCGATCCTGTGGCATTGGCGGGGATCAGGATGTCCTGGCCGTAGCGCTTGTCCTCGGGCGCCACCAGCCACACACCGCTTTCCTGCAAGAAGCGGCCAATGATGTTGTGCGCAGGGCGCTCGATGATCTCGACCACGCGGCCTTCAGGCCGGCCGCGGCGGTCCTGGCGCACGATGCGGACCTTCACGCGGTCCTTGTGCAGCACGGCACGCATTTCATTGGGGGGGAGGAAGATGTCGCCTTCGCCGTCATCGCGGATGACGAAGCCATGTCCGTCGCGGTGCCCCTGCACACTGCCCTCGATTTCGTCGTTCACATCGGCGCTTTTGGCGTGAGGGTTCATTTTCTTGGTATACAATCTAAATCTTTCCTGAGATGCCCAGGTGGCGGAATTGGTAGACGCACTAGTTTCAGGTACTAGCGGGTAACTCCGTGGAGGTTCGAGTCCTCTCCTGGGCACCAAGTTTAACGACAACCTGCAGAGGTTGCGGTGAACTAAGGAACTATCTTCAGCAGAAGGCAGTTCCCTGGCTTCATGGCTTGGCAGATGACAGTCTCAAGAAAAAAATCGAAGATCGGGATGCTTCTGCAAAAAATGCAGTAGAATTTCAGCTTCAGCAAGCCCAGGTGGCGGAATTGGTAGACGCACTAGTTTCAGGTACTAGCGGGTAACTCCGTGGAGGTTCGAGTCCTCTCCTGGGCACCAAACATGAAAAGGCCGTTGCACACGCAACGGCCTTTTTCTTTTCTGATCGCTGAAAGCCGATGGCAAGGGCATCTCGGCAAGAAAAGTTCAGGAAAATCTTTGCAAACCTGCCCGGCACATCGCTTTCACGCTATATAATTTGCGTACTCTGAAATGCCCAGGTGGCGGAATTGGTAGACGCACTAGTTTCAGGTACTAGCGGGTAACTCCGTGGAGGTTCGAGTCCTCTCCTGGGCACCAAACACGAAAAGGCCGTTGCACACGCAACGGCCTTTTTCCTTGCCTCGCCGGCACCGTCGCAAGCCTCTGCACCATCCCGCAGAAATTTCTCAAAAACTTGGGAAATCGGCTTCAGGCGGAGATTTCGCGCTATATAATTTGCTCACTCTGAAATGCCCAGGTGGCGGAATTGGTAGACGCACTAGTTTCAGGTACTAGCGGGTAACTCCGTGGAGGTTCGAGTCCTCTCCTGGGCACCAAACATGAAAAGGCCGTTGCACATGCAACGGCCTTTTTTCTTGGGCGCTGCAGACGCATTGGCCTCAGAAGACCGCATCCATGGCGCAAAAAAAGGGAGCCAGCGGCTCCCTTCCTGGATGAGAGGATCACCTCCCGTGCATCACTTGCGCAGCAGTTGCTTGAGCACGTTCTGCAGACGGCGCGCGCTGGCATCATCGCGCGGCGATGCCAGCACCCGGGCGGCATCGTTGCCCCAGGTTTCCTGCGGAGCAGGATCGTTGCGGCGCGTCAGCAGCTGCAGCTGCAGGGCACGGCGGGCGCTCAGATGTTCCGCAGGTGTGGGAACGTCGGCGGCCATTTCAAGGCGCAGCAGGGCTTCGCCCGCGTCTCCCTTGGGAGCCTGGCCGAGGGCCTGCGACCAGGCACTGCGCACTTGTGCAGACACGCGGCTGCCAAGCTGCTGTGCAGCCGGCATCTGGGAAGCATCACGCGACTCCCACGCCGCCATCAACTGGGTCAGTGCCTCACCATGGGCCTGGGCCGCGAGCTTGCGCAGGGCGTCCTGGGCATGTTCCAAGGCTTCACGCTGGGCGCGGAAGGCGGGGTCCGCCAGACGCGGTCCGCGCTCCTCGCGCGGCTCGCGGCTGAAACGGCCACTGTCGCGGCTGTCTCGGCCATCCCGGCCGTCGCGACCACGGCCACCATCGCGGCGGTCGCCAGGACGGGCAGCGCGTGCACCGCCCTCTTCCTTCTTCATACCAGGACGATCGTCGCCGCGCACGGCAACCACGGGGCGCACCGGCACCGGCTTGGCTTCGGACTCTTCCGAACCCGCTGCAGCAGCGGCAGGTTCCTGTGCTGGCTGGGCCGCATTCACGGAAGCATCGGCACGGCCACGCAGCGCTTGCTCCAGGGCCTCCACCGCAGCGCGGATTTGCTGCACGTCACCCGAGGTGTTGGCAGCTTCCACGGCCTGCGACGCTTCCAGCACGCGGCGATCATGGTCGCTGAGTGCCACGGCTGCGGCGCGGGGGCCCCGCTCGGTGCCCTTGCGGTTGAAGGCTTCGTCCAGCGGCTTGCGGAAGGCATCCCAGAGCTTTTGCTCATGCTTGCGATCCAGAGGCACGGCCTGCGCCTCGGCCTGCCAGCGCTGCTGCAGGGCCTTGACGGCGTCGATGCGCAGGTTGGGCGCTGCGCCCAGAGCGGTGGCTTCGTCGATCATGGCGTGGCGACGCTGCAGGCTGGCCTTTTGCGCGGCATGCAACGGAGCCTCGGCCAGGGCCATGGCCTGCTTGAACTGGGGTTGCAGTTCGGCAAACAGCTTCTCGCCGATGTGCCCGCTTTCACGCCAACGTTCAGCGAACTGGCGCAGTGCACGCGCCGCACCCTTGAGATCTTCGCTGGCGGACTGCTGTGCCGCCCAGGCCTTGATCTCTTCGATCAGCGCCAGGCGCTGTGCCTTGGACTGGGTGGTTTCGGTGCGCAGCTTGTCGTGCCAGGACTCGACCACCTTGTGGGCCGTGTTGCAGGCTTCGTCAAACTTCTTCCACAGTGCGTGGTTGGCCGCGCTGCCCTGATCGGCCAGCTTCCATTGCTCGCGCAGGCTGCGCAGCGATTCCTGGATCTTGCGGCCACCCAGCGCCTGGCCTTCCGGGCGATTCAGCAGGGCTTCGGCCTTGGCAACCAGTTCCTCGCGCAGCTTGTCGGCGTTCTGGCGCGGCCAGCCTTCGGACTCGCCAGCTGCCAGAAGGGCCTCATGCACCTTGGTGACCAGTGCATCGTCCACCAGGCGGCCATGGGCCTTGATGGCGGCGCGCACGGCCTGCACGGCGGCGGAACCCGCCTTGCTTTCGCCTGCAGCCGTCTCGGCCTGGAGCTGCTCCAGCGCCTGGGTCAGTGCACTGCTGGCGGCAGCCACTTGCTCAGGCGATGTCTTCGCCTTGGGCTGGGCTGCGCTGCGGGCAGCGGGAGCGGGCTTGGACGGCTCGGCAGCCGCTGCCTCGGGAGGCAGGCCACGCGCCACGCGCAGCTCATCGGCCCACACGGGCACGGTGGGCAGCGGAGCGGCTTCGTCGGCGGCGGCAGCTTCGGTGAGCGCCAGTGCAGACTGGAAGGCATCCCAGACCAGGATCAGCTGTGCGCTGGCGGCTTCCAGCTGGGGCGGGAAACGTCCGTCCACGCTGGCCCAGTTGTCATCGCCAGTCAGTTCGCCGGCCTGCTCCTGCCAACGGGCCACGTCGGCGCGCAGGTTGTCGAGCACAGCCTGGGCATCGCGCCAGGGCTTGGTGGACAGGACCTCGATGCGCTGGGCCAGCAAAACGGCCACTTCGCGCTGGACCTGCACGCGGTGCTGCAGCTCTTCGATGGCCTTGACACGCTCGGCCAGCTGGGCCTTGTGCTGCGACAGAGGTTCACGCGACAGCGGTGCGCCCGCCTTGGCGGCGTCGCGCTGCCAGGCGATGGCGTCGGCGGCATTGAAGGGCGATGCGACCAGCAGCGCCTGGGCCTTTTCAGCCCACTCCACTGCGATCTTTTCCTGGTCCTTGGTGCGGCGGATCTCGTCCAGGCGCTCACGCACGGCACGGGCCGCGCCCTTGTCGCGCGCGCTCAGTTCCTTGAGGACGTCCTGCAATTGCTCGACCGAAGGCTGGGTTGCCAGCCAGTCGCGGATGCGCGCGGCGCGATCACCCGAGGTTTCGGCGGAGAAGGCACCGCCCGTGAGCACATCCAAGGGGTGTTGTTCGGGATTCTTGGCAGAAGCAGGGCTCACTTCAGGTGCATCGGACATGGTGCTGCGGGGGGAAAGAGAAGACATGAATCAATCGTTGAATGTCTGGCTGCCGCGGGCCGCCAGACGCGGCCGGCCAGGCCGCATGCGGGCATGCTAGCCGGACCGGGAAAACCATATTCTCGCCGTTATTTGAAGCGGAGCCAAAACCGGGCTACTGCGTGGACAGGCTGAGCTGGGCGCGCGGACTCCATTCCTGGTCGTCGGAGTCCAGTTTTGGAGCCCCCAGAAACAGGCGTTCAAGCGGCAACTGCTGCTGGGCAAGGTAGTCGCGCACGGCCACGGCGCGGGCCAGCGCCAGTTCGCGCATGGCGTCGTCGGGCACGGCAATCTGCTCCAGCAGCAGACTGCGCATCTGTTCGGTGGGCAGGTCCTTGGCCATGCCGATGACATTGCGCGGCTTGGCAAAGTCGGCGCGACTGTACAGCGCCTTGGTCAAGGCCGGCACTTCGGAGGCGGGCAACTCGGTCACGGACTCTGCCGACTTGCCGTCGCGCAGCACCTGGCGGCGTTTCTGGGCGAGCAGCAGGCGATCGAGCTCCGCCTGCTTCCAGGCCTCTTTGTCCTGCGCCTCGCGCGCCTCACCGATCACGGTGAGCTTGAGGGCCGGGCGCTCCTTGAGGGAGGCAACCACCTTGTCCAGGCTCTCGCGGGCCTTGCCGTCGATCTGGGCACGCCCCGGGGCAAAGGCCACCACTCCCGATTCGCTGCCGCCCCCAAAAGCGCCCGACAGCAGCGAGAAAGGCGAGGTGATGGCCTTCATGATCAGGTTGCCAATGATCTTGAAGATGACCGGCGCCAGCCGGAATTGCGGGTCGTTGAGCGAGCCGCTGACCGGCAGGTCCAGGTCGATGACTCCGTTGCGGTCAGCCAACAGCGCCACCGCCAGGCGCACGGGCAGCGAGGCGGGCGCGCCTTCGACGGCTTCGCCGAAAGTGAGCTGATGCAGCACCAGCTTGTTGCGCGCCGTGAGCTGGCCATCGGGCTCGATGTTGTAGTTGACGTCCATGCTGAGCTTGCCGCGCTCGATCCCGTGGCCCGCGTACTTGATGGAGTACGGGGACAGCGGGGGCAGTTCCAGGTCGCGCATCTGGGCACGTATGTCCAGGGCCAGCGGCTTGGCCAGCGGATTGACCTGGCCGGTGATCTCCAGCGAAGCCGTGCCCTGGGCGCGGCCGCGCAGTTCCACATCCGCCAGTTGCGGCGCCTGCTGGCTGGCAGGCTGCTCGGACGAGAAGGCGCTCAGGCGGCCCGCCAGCTCGCTGAGGTCGGCCGAGTAGTTGGGCTGGATGAAGTAGTCGGAGAACTGGACCCTGCCGCCCGTCAGCACAATCGGCCCGATCTTGATGACGGGCGCGGGCCCGGAGGCAGCCTGCGGCGGCGCCGGTTCGGCGGAAGCCGCCGTGCCCTCTGCAGCCGGCGTGGCGTTCTGCTCCAGGGACTGCTGGGACTTCGCCGATTTGACGATGTCCTGCAGGTTGATGCGCCCGTTGCGCTGCACGATGACGCGCGCAAAGAAGTCGCTGAGCGCCGTCTCGCGCACGCTCAGGCGCAGCGGCTGGGCGGGCTGCATCTGCAGGTCCAGGCCGCGCACGGCCAGCGTCTTCCAGGCCAGCAGTTCATCGCGCAGGCCGAGTCCCAAGGCAACCGACTGGGCCTTGGCCCGGTCGGCCGTGGACTCGCTGAGCACGGCAGCCACGGCACCTGCCGCCGTGCGTGGCGCGCCCTGCCCTGCGGCCTCGCCCGCCGCTTGCACGGGAGAGGCCAGCGCGGAGCGCATGCGCAGATCCACGAGCTCGACATCCCCCTGCACCGCCAGCTCGGGGCCGGCCGGTTGGCTGACAAAGCGCAGTTGTCCGAGGAAATTGCCGTCGGCACGCACCAACTCCACATTGAGCATGTCGGCAAAGTAGGGCTCCAGTGCATGCAGCGGCAGGCTGCGCGCCTGCAACCTGCCCTGAAGCGACAGCGGCGCCAGTCCCAGGTCCCCCCGCAGGCTCAGCGAGCCCGCCTGGACACGCCGGCCCGAGCCGACCTGGGCGGACAGCTCCAGCGGCGTGGGCGCGGATTTGGCGGCCAGCGGCTCGATGGCGCCCATGCGAAGGCGCAGTGAACCCAGGTCCAGCGACACGGTGCGCGCGGAATCCGCGTTGCGCACGGGCGCTTCGTCACGCAGCGCAATGGCGCCGCCATCGACCTCCACCGCCTGCAGCTTCAGCCCCCAGGGCCGGGACTTGTCCTTGCCGGCGTCCTGCGATGCGGGTGCCGAGGAGGCGGGCGGCAGCCATTGCTCGTACATCCACCGGCCCTGGGCATCGCGCAACACGGCCAGTTGCGGCTTTTGCAGTGCCAGGCGGCCAACGGAGACCTGCTGGCTGGCCAGATTGACCTGCACCTGCTCCAGCTGCAGGTGCGCGATGTCGACGGGCGCGGCCTTGTCCTTGAGGCTCAACTGCTCCACGCCCAGCCCGGCCACCTGAACCACCATGGCGGAACCGTTCCAGCCCAGGCCTGCGTCGGTGCTCAACAGGCCCGTCAGCTCGGGTTTGATATGGGCGGACAGGTACGGTGCTGCCAGTTGCAGCGGCAATTGCCGCGCGGAGATGGCCAGTTGGCCCTGCTTGTCGGTCAAGGCCCCGCTCAGCTGCAACTCGGCAGGTTTCGCCCCCTCCCCCGCCGATTCGGGCTGCACCTGCATGCTGGCAGCAAGCTGCAGCGGTTGCTCCAGGGGCCAGCGGATATCGCGCACCTGCAACGACAGCTCGCGCGCCTGCAGCGCAGCGCCCGACTTTCCAGCGTCGGGAGCGGCATCGCGCCAATGCACCGTGGCATGGGCAACGGACAGCCTGTCCAGGCTGACCTTCCACGGCTGGGGCGCGTCGGAGGCAGGCTTTTCCGCTGCCGGCCTGGCATCCGGGGAGGAAGCACCCCCCATCGCCGTCCAATTGATGCGGCCTTGCGCATCGCGGGCCGCAAAAATCTCGGGAGCGCTCCACTGCACGGACTCCAGCTCCGCAACCGACTGCAGCGGCTGCACGTTCTTGAGCACGGCGGCCAGGCGCTCGAAGCGCAGCAGGGGGACGCCGTCGCGGTCGTGCAGCTCGGCGCCGGACAGGCTGACCTCCCCGGTGATGCGGACCACGGCCTGCTCGGCCTGCTCAAAGGAGATGTGCAGGTTGGCATCCAGCACGCCGGAACGCGGCTTGACAGGCGCGGTGACGGGCACATAGCCCAAATAAGGTGTCAGGTCCACGCCCTGCAAGCTCAGATCGACAGCGGTCTGGCGCTGCTCGGTGAAGGGCGTGCTCTGGGCGCTGGATTCAAACCGGCTGCCGTTGAGCGCGAAGGACAGGTGCGGGAGCACCTTGATCTCGCGCTTGGACTCCAGGTTGCTGATGAAGGGCAGGCGCAGCTGCAACTGCTCGAGCATGTGCTGGCGCCGCTGGACCTCGTCCTGCAATTCCACGCGGCCGTCGCGCAGCGCAATGTTGTACAGCGCAAAGCCCACGGGTTTGGAGGGCGGCGTGTCGCCGGGTTCGGCCAGCCTGGCCAGCACATCGTCCACATCGAAATGCCCCAGGCTCTGCTGGGTCAGGCGCAGCACCGGCGCATCGACCTCGATGGCATCCAGCACCGGCGCCAGCCGAAACAGCGACTGGATACTGGCATTGACATAGATGCGGTCGATCTGAAGCTGGGGGGACGAAGATGAAGACGGCACGGACTCCGGCGCCGCGCCTTCCGCCTGGCTCCTGGCAATGCTCAGGTCCCGCAGGGTCAGCTCCAGCGACCAGGGCCGGAACTCCACTGCACCCACACGGACCTGACGGCCCAGCTTGGCCGATGCCTGCTTTTCCAGTTGACTCTTGGCCACAACGGGCACCAGCGCCCACAGCAGCAGCCACAGCAAAAGGAACGCCACAAGGGCGATGGCCAGCCTGCGCAGCCAGCGGTGCTTGAAGAGAGATTGCATGGGGCTCTGGTAACTAGTACAGCCCATCCTGGGACACAGGACAGGGCAACGGCTGCATTGCACCAGAAATTGGGGCGGCAGCAACGGCTGGGTCCGCACCACGGCACATTTCTTGACGTTGCGGCCATCCTTGAACGACAAAGCCCGGAAGCCGTGAGCCGGCTTCCGGGCTTTACGGCGGGCACAAGTCCCGACCGTTTTCCGCAGTCAAGGAGAGGATGGTCCTTGATGCTTGGAAGCAAGAGATTGCTTCCAGGAAGGCCGCGGAAGAAGACTTGAACCACGGTGTCCGCACTATCGAACACCACTTTTACCTGTCTTCCACCTTGGCGAGACGACTGCAGGAGCAGTCGCCTCCAATATAGAAGGACGCAGGGTCGGCCTGCCAGTGCTTTTGCATTTCATTGCAATTTCATGACGCACTCTGAAAACGACGGAAGCGGCGTACATCGGTAGCACGCCACCCGCTCTTCAAGACCTCAAAACTGTGTTTGCATCCATGGTTTGTTATTATTCATTGATCTAAAAAGTTGATTTCATAGTGTTGACCGTGTATTTGGTGAACTCCTAGAATCCGCCAGCGCTCGAATAGAGCGTTTTTTGTTTCTGCTGCCTCACGACTGAGCAGATCCCGCAGGCCTACAACGCAATGGCGCACCAAGCGCCAGCCTCCCGGATCCGCAGCACCCAATCCAGGGTGTCAGCCTCACCGGCCTTCGCTTCGGCGAAGGCCGTTTCGGGTTGGTGCCCCTAGAAAGGAAAAAGCTATGCCAGCGTCAGGAAAATTTTTCGCCGCCGCGCGAACGTTCGCCATCGATGTGGCCAACGGTTTTCTTGCCATCATCCACAACAGCTTCGCCCTGCTGGGCCTTGCTGTGGCCTTCATGGCCATCACCTTGTTCGCCCGCCCTGACCTGCGCGATGCCGGAGAGAGCCAGCTGCGCTCCTGGCTGACCGCTCGCCAGATGGCCGAGCTGGGTGTTCCCGTCGAACTCGCTGCCAGCGATCGGGCGACGGCGACCAACCCCAAGAACCTGCCCAAGGAGCAGGCAGCCGTGGCCTTCTGGCTCAGCAAGAAGTACCGCGTGGCGCCTGAGCCGATCGCGGCACTGGTCAGCGAGGCCTATGACCTGGGCAAGGTCAACCGCCTGGACCCGACGCTGATCCTGGCCATCATGGCCATCGAGTCCAGCTTCAACCCGTTTGCGCAAAGCGCTGTCGGCGCGCAGGGCCTGATGCAGGTGATGACCACGGTGCATACCGACAAGTATGAGAACTTCGGTGGCCAGAATGCTGCCTTCGACCCGGTCAGCAATCTGCGCGTGGGCGTGCGCGTGCTCAAGGAATGCATCGAGCGCGCCGGCTCCATCGAAGGAGGCCTGCGCTACTATGTGGGCGCGGCCAACCTGCCCACCGATGGTGGCTACGCCGCCAAGGTGCTGGCCGAGCACCAGCGCCTGCGCATGGCCGCCGGCCTGCGTGCCGTGCCTTTGATGACCGCCAAGGTCGATCAGCCCCGGCAGGCTGTACAGGTTGCCTCCACCAAGCCGGCCACCCCCGTGGCCGAGGCCTCGGGCCCGGCAGCAGCGGCTGCGCCTGCAGCCGTGCCGGTCAGCTCGAGCAACACCTCTGCCCGCTCCGAGCAGGTGGCCCTTCAGTCCCAGGAGCCGGCGCTGTAGCCTGACTTCCCGGCATAGTGAATGCACAGCTGGCCAAGGCCAGCTTTTTCATGCCCGTTCCAACTGCAGGTGGCCCACGCAAACGCCTTCTGCAACGCCCCTGCCAGGTCTTCGGCGCCACCGGCTCAGCTACACTAGCGGGGTACGCAACTGGCGATAGGCGCAGCCGCTTCACGCACCGCTGCCGCTGACGTGGAAACCAGCAGAAGGCCCGAGAAGGACCACCTTCTGTGAACCACCGGGGAGCGTACCGCCCAGCCTCCATGCGCACGCGGGATCTGGAGTGTTCCGCCGTTCGCCTGGGCAGCCCTTGGCCTCAAGGGAATTTCAAGTTCACAGGACTGCCATGTTTCAACGCACCAATACCGTCGAGAAGGTCGACGCCGAAGTCTTTGCCGCCATCCAGGCCGAGAACCTGCGTCAACAAGAACATATCGAGCTGATCGCCAGCGAGAACTATTGCTCGCCTGCCGTCATGGAAGCCCAGGGCTCCCAGCTCACCAACAAGTACGCCGAAGGCTATCCGGGCAAGCGCTACTACGGCGGCTGCGAGAACGTCGATGTGGTCGAGCAGCTCGCCATCGACCGCGTCAAGAAGCTGTTCGGCGCCGAAGCCGCCAACGTTCAGCCCAACTCCGGCTCCCAGGCCAACCAGGCCGTGCTGATGGCCTTTGCCAAGCCCGGCGACACCATCATGGGCATGAGCCTGGCCGAAGGCGGTCACCTGACGCACGGCATGCCGCTGAACATGTCGGGCAAGTGGTTCAACGTGGTCTCCTACGGCCTGAACGCCGAAGAAGCCATCGACTACGACAAGATGGAAGCGCTGGCGCGCGAACACAAGCCCCGCATCATCGTGGCCGGCGCATCGGCCTACGCCCTGGCCATCGACTTCGAACGCTTCGCCAAGATCGCAAAGGAAGTCGGCGCCATCTTCTGGGTGGACATGGCCCACTATGCCGGCCTGATCGCCGCAGGCGTGTACCCCAACCCCGTGCCCCATGCCGACGTGGTCACCACCACCACGCACAAGAGCCTGCGCGGCCCGCGCGGCGGCGTGATCCTGATGAAGGCCGAGCACGAGAAGGCCATCAACAGCGCCATCTTCCCCGGCCTGCAAGGCGGCCCGCTGATGCATGTCATTGCCGGCAAGGCCGTGGCCTTCAAGGAAGCGCTGTCGCCCGAGTTCAAGACCTACCAGGAACAGGTCGTGAAGAACGCCAAGGTTGTCGCGGAAACGCTGACGGCACGCGGTCTGCGCATCGTCTCCGGCCGCACGGAAAGCCACGTCATGCTGGTGGACCTGCGCGCCAAGGGCATCACCGGCAAGGCGGCCGAAGCCGCGCTGGGTGCCGCCCACATGACGATCAACAAGAACTCCATCCCCAACGATCCCGAAAAGCCGATGGTGACCAGCGGCATCCGCGTGGGCACGCCCGCCATGACCACGCGCGGCTTCAAGGAAGAGGAAGCCCGCCTGACAGCCAACCTGCTGGCCGACGTGCTGGAGAACCCCGCCGACGAAGCCAACCTGGCCCGCGTGCGCGCCCAGGTGGCCGAGCTGACGGCCCGCTTCCCGGTCTACGGCGCCTGAGTTGCACGCATAGAGGCCTGCCATGAAGTGCCCGTTCTGCAGCCATCCGGACACCCAGGTCGTGGAGACCCGTGAGGCCGAGGATGGGGGCTTCATCCGCCGCCGCCGCCAGTGCGGCGGCTGCGACAAGCGCTTCACCACGTACGAGCGGCCCGAGGTCAGCTTTCCCGCCATCGTCAAGAAGGACGGGCGGCGCATCGAGTACGAGCGCGCCAAGCTGCTGGGCTCGTTCAAGATCGCGCTGCGCAAGCGCCCCGTGAGCACAGAGCAGATCGATGCCGCCATCGAGCGCATCGAGGAACGGCTGCGCAACCTGGGCGAGCGCGAAGTGCTCTCCAGCCGCCTGGGCGAGATGGTGATGCGCGAGCTCAAGCTGCTCGACAAGGTCGGCTACATCCGCTACGCCAGCGTCTACCGCAGTTTCGAGGATGTGGACGATTTCAAGAACGTCATGGATGAGGTGCGCAATCCCGGCTGATCAGGCCGGCAGGACGCAAGAAAGCCGCCCTTGGGCGGCTTTTTCTTTGGTGCCTGGCAGTGCTTTCAGGGCGCGGCGGCAGGGATGGGAGCCAGGCCCGAATCCACGTCACCGCACTGGGCGCGGTGGCGCAGCGCATGGTCCATCACCACCAGGGCCAGCAGCGCCTCGGCGATGGGCGCTGCGCGGATGCCGACGCAGGGGTCGTGGCGGCCCTTGGTGATGACCTCGGTGCTCTGGCCCTGCACGTCGATGGATTCGCGCGGCGTGATGATGGAACTGGTGGGCTTGATGCCTATGCGCACTTCCAGGTCCTGGCCCGTGCTGATGCCGCCGACGATGCCACCGGCGTTGTTGCTGCGAAAGCCTTCGGGACTCAGCGAGTCGCCGTGCGTGGTGCCGCGCTGGACCACGCTTTCGAAACCGGCACCGATCTCCACAGCCTTGACCGCATTCAGGCCCATCATGGCGTAGGCGACGTCGGCATCCAGGCGGTCATACAGCGGCTGGCCCAGGCCCACCGGCATGCCGCTGGCCTGCACGCGCAGCGCCGCGCCGCAGGAGTCGCCCGACTTGCGCAGCGCATCCATGTATTCCTCGTATTGAGACACATCGGCCACCGGCGCAAAGAAGGGGTTGTTGCGCACATGCTCCCAGCTCTCGAAGGGCAGCGACAGCTCGCCCACCTGGGTCATGCAGGCGCGGAACTCGGTGCCGAACTTTTCCTTGAGCCACTTCCTGGCCACGGCACCAGCGGCCACCGTGGGGGCCGTCAGCCGTGCCGAGGAACGGCCGCCGCCGCGCGGATCACGGATGCCGTATTTCTGGAAGTAGGCGTAGTCGGCATGGCCGGGACGAAAGCTCTGCGCAATGTTGGAGTAGTCCTTGCTGCGCTGGTCGGTATTGCGGATCAGCAGCGCGATCGGCGTGCCCGTGGTGCGGCCTTCGTAGACGCCCGAGAGGATTTCCACCGAATCGGGCTCGTTGCGCTGGGTCACGAACTTGCTGGTGCCGGGACGGCGGCGATCCAGTTCTTGCTGGATATCCGCTTCGTTCAGCGCCATGCCGGGCGGACAGCCGTCGATGACGCAGCCTATGGCCGGGCCATGCGATTCGCCGAAGTTGGTGACAGTGAATAGGGTGCCGAAGGTGTTGCCGCTCATAGGCCGACGATTATGCCCGGGTAGCCCGCAAGCGCCGTGCCCGCGGCGGCGGTGCATTGCGCAGGCAGCCATCGCCCGGCGAGAATAAAAATAGCTATCGGATTGCAAATATTCATAGTTAAAATTGCAATCCACCCTTTTTCAACCGCCTGCGGATCACCACGCTGGCACCAGCCGCAAACTGCGGGAGGTTCGTGAAATGCAGGCCTCTTACGACTCAACGCAAATCCAGGATCACGGCGACCATGCGGGCAGCACTCCACCGGCATCGCCAGGCCTTCAGCCCAAGGACGAGGAGCAGGACCTTCGCCCCTCGCTGCTGAATGTGCTGCTGACATCGTCCAGCCCTGGCGATTTCAGAACCCGCAACAGGCTTGCCCAGGCCAAGCAGTACATGCGGGCCCGGCTCGACGACCCCGAGCTCAAGCCCTTGCAGGTGGCCCAGGACATGGGCATGTCGCTGCGCAGCCTGGCGCGGCTGTTTGCCACCGAAGGCCTGACCCCCAGCCGCTGGCTCTGGAACGAACGGCTGGCCCAGGCGCACCTGCTGCTTCGGGCAGACAATGCGCGGCGCGTGACCGATGTGGCGCTGGCCTGTGGCTTCACCAGCTTCTCGCACTTCAGCCGTGTCTTCAGACAGGCCTATGACGTGCCGCCCAGCGCCTTGCTCAAGCCCAAACGCCGCCGCGTGCACTGACAGGTCCTGCGGTCTCCCGTCCATTCGCTGTTCGCGCGACTGTCTGCTTTGCGCCCTGCGCGCAAAGACAAAGGCCTCCGCCGCATTTTGCGTTCGGAGGCCTTGCTGCCCAAGGTGAAATGGTCGAAAGGTCGATATCGCCCCGACGATCAGTCCGCGCCCTGGCGCTCGCCCTCGGGCCAGTCGCGGATGTAGGCCTTGAGCATACGGTTCTCGAAGTTCTGGCTGTCCACCACGGCCTTGGCCACGTCGTACAGGCTGATCACGCCCATGAGCATGCGCTTGTCCATCACCGGCATGTAGCGTGCGTGGCGGTCCAGCATCATGCGGCGCACCTCGTCCATGTCGGTTTCCATGGTGCAGGTCATGGGAGCGTCGTCCATGGCCGAGCGCACCAGCGTCTCGCCCACCCCGCCGTGCTTGACGAAGCCCTGGATCACTTCGCGGAAGGTCAGCATGCCGACCACGTCGCCATGCTCCATGACCACGAGGGAGCCGATATCGCGCTCCGACATCACCTGCACCGCGCTGGCCAGGCTTTCGTCCGGCGACACCGTGTAGAGGGTGTTGCCCTTGACGCGCAGGATGTCACTTACTTTCATGCCGTATCTCCAAATTTGTCTGTGTCGCCGTGGTTGCGGCAAGCCCGTGTCTGACAGGAAATATAGCCCACAATGCCCGCTTGCCTTGACAACCATGGAGACAGGAATGCCCGGCTACTCGGACCCCGGCTTTGACACCCTGGCGCTGCACGCGGGCGCACAGCCCGACCCCGCCACCGGAGCGCGCGCGACGCCCATCCACCTCACGACCTCGTTCGTGTTCGAGTCCAGCGACCATGCGGCCTCGCTGTTCAACCTGGAGCGCCCAGGGCACGTCTACAGCCGCATCTCCAATCCCACGAATGCCGTGCTGGAGCAGCGCGTCTCGGCCCTGGAAGGCGGCGTGGGCGCCATCGCCGTGGCCAGCGGCCAGGCGGCGCTGCACCTGTCGGTGGCCACGCTCATGGGCGCGGGCAGCCATATCGTGGCCAGCACGGCGCTGTACGGCGGCTCGCAGAACCTGCTGCACTACACGCTGGCGCGCTTCGGCATAGAGACCACCTTCGTCAAGCCCGGTGACATCGACGGCTGGCGCGCCGCAGTGCGCCCCAACACCAAGCTGTTCTTCGGCGAGACGGTGGGCAACCCGGGCCTGGACGTGCTGGACATCCCCACCATCAGCGCCATCGCACATGAGGCCGGCGTGCCGCTGCTGGTGGACTCCACGCTGACCTCGCCCTGGCTGATGAAGCCGCTGGAGCATGGCGCGGACATCGTCTACCACTCGGCCACCAAGTTCCTGTCGGGCCACGGCACCGTGGTCGGCGGCATCGTGGTGGATGGCGGCAGCTTCGACTGGGAAAAGTCGGGACGCTTCCCCGAGCTGACCGAGCCCTACGACGGTTTCCACAACATGGTGTTCAGCGAGGAAAGCAGCACCGGCGCCTTCCTGCTGCGCGCGCGGCGCGAAGGCCTGCGCGACTTCGGCGCCTGCATGAGCCCGCACACGGCCTGGCTGATCCTGCAGGGCATAGAGACGCTGCCGCTGCGCATGGAGCGCCACATTCGCAATACCGAGAAGGTGGTGCAATTCCTGGCCAGCCATCCGCTGGTGGGCCGCGTGGGCCACCCGCTGCTGGAGACCCATCCCTCGCACCAACTGGCAAAGAAGCTGCTGCCGCGCGGCGCGGGCTCGGTGTTCAGCTTCGACATCAAGGGCAACCGCAACCAGGGGCGCAAGTTCATCGAGACACTCAAGGTCTTCAGCCATCTGGCCAACGTGGGCGACTGCCGCAGCCTGGTGATCCATCCGGCCAGCACTACGCATTTCCGCATGAGCGACGAAGCACTGGCCCAGGCCGGCATCGGCCAGGGCACGATACGCCTGTCCATCGGACTGGAGGATGCCGACGACCTGATCGATGACCTCAAGCGCGCCCTCAAGGCCGCTGAAAAGGCAGCGTGAGCCGACAAGGGAGACACCAACAATGAAGATCGATGTTCAGGGCCACGCCATCTACGCCTATACCGGCGGCAAGGCCTTCAACCCCGCCCAGCCCACGGCCATCCTCATCCACGGCGTGCTGTGCGACCACAGCGTCTGGGCTCTGCAAAGCCGCTACCTGGCCAACCACGGCTGGAACGTGCTGGCCATAGACCTGCCGGGCCACTGCCGCAGCGCGGGTGACGCGCCCGCCAGCGTGGAGGCAGCGGCGGATTTCATCGGCCAGCTCATGGATGCGGCAGGCATCGGGAAGGCCGCGCTGGTCGGCCACAGCTGGGGCAGTCTGATCGCCATGGAAGCGGCCGCCCGGCTGGGCGCGCGCGTCAGCCACCTGGTGCTGGTGGGCACGGCCTATCCGATGAAGGTCTCGCCCGCCCTGCTGGACTCCGCACTGAGCACGCCAGAGCAGGCCATCCGCATGGTCAATGTGTTCTCGCGCGCCACGCTGGCGCCACCCAGCGGCGCAGGCAGCTGGGTATTCGGCGCCGGCATGGCGCTGGGCCGGCGCGTGCTGGCCAGCAATGACCGCACCAACCTGCTGCACACCGGCTTCAAGGCCTGCGACAGCTACGCGGGCGGCGAGGCGGCCATGGCGGCGCTGCAATGTCCAGTCCTGTTCGCCCTGGGCGAGCAGGACCAGATGACGCCGCCCAAGGCCGCCAAGGGCCTGATCGAGGCGGCCCGGGGCGCGCAGCGCCAGGTCAGCATCGTGCACCTGCCCAGCGGCCACAACCAGATGACCGAGGCGCCCGACCAGACGCTGTTCGCCATCCGGGATTTCCTGGCGCGCTGAGCCCGGCCGGGTCCTGCCCGCAGGGCCCGGACGCACTTACGCGCCGCGCGCGGGGAAGATGCTCTTTTTCACGAGCGCGTGCACGCCCCAGTTGCCATCCACCACCTGGGTGATGCCGAAGTCCACGGCAATCGACATCAGCGAGATGGCCTCGTCCTCTCCCAGCCCCTGGGTGGTCATGAGGAAGTGGCGCATCTTGTGATAGGCGTCGCGCAGCGCCAGGTCCACGGAAGACTTCTTGAAGATCTGGTTTTGCGCATCTGGCCCCAGCTCCGCCAGGTAGTTGGCGTAGCTGAAGCCGTGCAGCAGCCATTCGTCCTGGGTTTCGAGCAGCGGATAGGCCAGCTCGGCCAGCGGCGTTCCAGGCAGGTCCGCCTTCTTGTGCAGGACCAGCTGGAAGGTGCCGGTCAGCGAGCACTCGATGGCCGTGCCGCACAGCTCGGAGTCCCCCTGCGAGGCATGCGGATCGCCCACGGTGAAGTTGGCCCCTGGCACGGCCACGGGGAAATACATGGTCGCCCCCTTGCCGATGCGCCAGTTGTCGATGTTGCCGCCCGTGTGGTTGGGCGGAATGGAGCTGGCCATCTCCACCTCGGCCGGCGCCACGCCGATGGTGCCGAAGTGCGGGCGCACGGGAACGCGGATATTGCGCAGCACGTTTTCGTTCTTGCTGATCGTGCGGTGGTCCACGGGCACGCCCGGATAGTCGATGGTCGGGTGGACCACGCCAAAGGGGTCGGTCTGTGGCGTCCAGCGGTAGTTGTAGACGGCGCGGGCCCAGTTGCGCTCGCCGGTCGCGTCCACCTCGTAGATGGTGACCACCTCGCGCTTTCGGGGCTCGGTGAGCGTGTCGCCATAGTGAAAGCCCCAGTTCGCCGCCGCATTGCTGCCGAAGGTCCGGCCCTTGAACTGCGGGTTGCCCGAGGGGCGTGGCACCACATCAATGATGCGCACTTCCAGCACATCGCCGGGCTGGGCGCCCTTGATGCGTACCGGCCCCGTGCAGATGTGCACGCCCTGGCCTGCGCCTGCGCCGTTCTTGGCATCCATGGGACCGGCGCCCCGGCGATCGACGTTCTTGCGCTGGCTGTCCCAGTGGAACACGCTCTCGGCGCCCGGGTCGCCCCGGACCATGCGTTCGGCATCGTCATTGGCATGGTGGGTCAGCGTCTCCATGGTCACGTAGTCACCCGATTCGACTTCGACCACCGGCTTGGCCGATCTGCTGAAGTAGCCCCAGAGCACGGTGCTGGCAGAGGCGGGAATGTAGTAGTGGCTGGCCATGCCCTGGCCGGCCCGGGCGCCAGGCGCGCCCTGGGCAAAGGCCCGGGACGGTGCCATCGCGCCGCTGATGGCGCCGGCCGAGACCGCGCCGCCACCGACCACCATGGCGTCGCGCAGGAAGGAGCGGCGTGCAACCTGGAATTCCTCGCGGATCAGCTTCTCGTCGGCTGGCGAAGCACCGTGCTGGCAGCCCGGGCCGCAGATATGTTCTTGGTGGGGGATGGTCATCGAAAATACTCCTGCTGTTGTGGATCGGTGCCGGCAGCGCCAGTGTCCAGGCGAGCATGTCCAGGCCGGTTGTTCCTGCGCGCACAAAAACTTGTCGCGGCTGCCATCCGGTGCGCCCGGCTTGGACAGGCTGTACGCGGCAGTTCATAGTTCGCCCCTGATGCACGACGATCCAAGACGCTTTTCCACCCACGCATTTCCCGATGCCTTGCGGCAGGCTGCGCTCAATGAGGCGCTGTCCAGGGCAGACATCCATGGCGAAGCGCCCACGCCGCCGGCCACCCACCTGGCGCTGCGCAGCTCGCCACTGGGATCGGTGTTCATCACGCTGGCCACCTCGCCGCTGACGCTGCGGGCCGTGGCCAAGCGGCTGCGCGGCCCGGGCCTGCTGCTGTGCGCCTTGCTGCAAGGCAGCGCCAATGCGGTGATTGAGGACGCCGCATTCCCGCTCAAGGCCGGCTCGGCCTTGCTGCTGGAGTCAGACCGGGACTGGCAGCTGCAGTTGCCCGGCGACGGCCGCCTGCTGCTTGCGCGGCTGGAGTCCTCGAGCTTTCTGCTGCGCCTGCTGCGCTCGTGCCCGCCCGAGGCCAGGCACATCGGCGGGACAGGCGGCGTGGGGGCCATGTGCATGGCAATGGCGGCCTCACTGGCAGAGCAGATCGACACACTGGCACAGGACGATCTGCTGTCGGTGGAGGCCACGCTCACCGACATGCTGGTCACCTGCCTGACACCGCGCGCCGGCAATCCCGATCAGGAACAGGCCGAGGCGACCGAGCCGCCCAGCGCCGTACAGCTTGGCCATCTGCGCCGCATCTGCCGCGCCATCGAAACCCGGCTGGGCGATGCCGAGCTGTCCATCGATGCCATCGCCGACGCCGAGGGGCTGTCCACGCGCTATCTGCAAAAGCTGTTCAAGGGGGCTGCCACCAGCTTCAGCACCTACCTGCGCGAACGCCGGCTGGAGCGCTGCCGCATGGACCTGAGCAACCGCTCGCTGCAGCATTTCTCCATTGCCGAGCTGTGCTTTCGCTGGGGCTTTGGCGATGCCGCCAACTTCAGCCGAGCCTTCACGGCCCGCTATGGTCTGTCCCCCAAGGCCTATCGCGCCAGTCCGGCGCGTGTGCAGGATGCGCCGCCCGGCCAGCGCGGACGCCCCTCGCCCGCAGAGAGCGCTGCGCAGGGTGCAGAACCGGCCGCAGCGCGCCTGGCACACAGCCCGTTCCAGGCCCTGCTGCGCGACCATGCACGCTACGCCCAGGCGCTGGCCCTTGTGCCCAAGCGCTCGGCGCACGCAGACAATGGCGGTGCGTCGCCCCAGCATTACTACCTTCCGGTCTCCGACAAGACCGTGCACTGGGGCTACCTGAGCCGTTCACTCAAGCCCGTGCTTTCCGTGCGCTCGGGTGACGTGGTGACCATGGAGACGCTGACCCAGCATGCCTCGGACGACTGGGAACGCATGATCGAAGGCGATCCGGGCGCCGAAAGCGTGTTCCACTGGACCGCGGCCCAGAAGGCCGTGGACCGGCGCGGCGCGGGCCCGATGGACGCCTCGATCTACGGCCGCGGCGCGGGCGAGGGCTTCGGCGTGCACATCTGCACCGGCCCCGTCTATGTGCATGAGGCCGAACCCGGCGACCTGCTGGAGATACGCATCCTCGATGTGCAGCCACGCCCCAGCTGCAGCCCCGCCCACCACGGCCGTGTCTTCGGCAGCAACGCCGCCGCCTGGTGGGGCTTTCACTACCGCGACCAGATCACGGAGCCCCGCCAGCGCGAAGTGGTCACCATCTACGAAATCGACCACGCACTGCCCGAGGAGCCCACGGCCCGCGCTGTCTACAACTACCGCTGGACACCGCAGACCGACCCCTTCGGCGTGGTCCATCCGACCATCGACTACCCGGGCGTGCCCGTGGACCCCGCCACCATCACCCGGCGCTTTGGTGTGCTGGACAAGGCACGCGTGCCGCTGCGTCCGCATTTCGGCATGCTGGCCGTGGCACCGCGAGAGGCCGGCCTGATCGACTCCATACCGCCGAGCTACTTCGGCGGCAACCTGGACAATTGGCGCGCCGGCAAGGGCGCGACGCTCTTCCTGCCCGTATCGGTGCCAGGCGCGCTGTTTTCGGTGGGAGACCCGCATGCATCCCAAGGCGACTCGGAACTGTGCGGCACGGCCATCGAATGCTCGCTGACCGGCAGCTTCGAGCTGCGGGTGCACAAGCGCGCCGCGCTGGACAACCGCTTCCTTGCAGAGCTGGACCACCCTTTCCTGGAGACCGGCTCCGAGTGGGTGATACAGGGCTTCAGCTTCACCGACCACCTGGCCGAACTGGGCAGCCAGGCGCAGTCCCAGGTCTATCGCAAGTCATCGCTGGAAGGCGCCATGCGTGACGCCTTCCACAAGGCAAGGCGCTATCTGATGCTGGCCCACGGGCTGGACGAGGACGAGGCCGTATCGCTGATCTCCGTGGCCGTGGACTTCGCCGTGACGCAGGTGGTGGACGGCAACTGGGGCGTGCACGCCGTGATCAAGAAGGCGCTGTTTCCGCCGGAACTCTCGGCGTCCGCCCAGGCGGGCCCATGAAGCCCGCCCGGGATCAGACCCGTGCCAGGAAGCGCGCGATGCGCTGGGCAATGCGCTCGGGCTGCTCGCGGTGGGGAACGTGGCCGCCACCGGCCACGATCTCCACCTCCACCGGGCCGCTGGCGCGGTCGCGGATGCGCTCGGGGTGGACCAGGGAGCCGAACTCGTCGAGCTCTCCATGGATGGCCAGCACCGGGCAGCGCACGCGCTCCAGCGCCTCGTCCAGCCGGTAGTCGGCAAAAGGCGGGGACAGCCAGGTATCGACCCAGGCAGACAGCACCCAGGCCGCCTTGTCGCCGTGGTATTTCTCCAGGCGTGCCAGCTGGCCGGGCCGGGCGAAATCCTGTTGGGCCGCGCGAATGCCCTGCAAGGTGCGATCTTCCACAAAGGCCTGGGCGGACTCCGTGACCACCGCCTTGCACTGCGCGCCATATCGGGCCGCCACCATGGCGGCCATGCCGCCGCCCACGCTGTGGCCCAGCACAATGAAATCCCCAAGGCCCAGCCCCTGGTGCACGGCCGGGAACGCGGTCTCTGCCTCCCGGGCCACAAAGCCCGGCCCCAGCGTGCCCGGATAGGGATCGGACTGGCCAAAGCCCAGCCGGTCATAGGCCAGCACATCGCGGCGCGTGGCCTCGGCCAGTTGCTGCGGGAAATCGCGCCACAGCGCCACCGAGCCCAGCGAGTCGTGCAGCAGCACGATGGGCGCGCGCGCCGGGCCTTGTTCGCCTTCGCCGGCCGCCGGCGCCTGCCAGCGCCTGACGTAGATGCTGCCCTGCGGCGTGGGAATGCGGATTTCGTTCAAGGATGCGGGGATGTCGGTCATGCACGAGGAAGGCATCGAAAAAAACTCCATGCCGGTCGGCGCCGGCCCGGCAGACATCATGCGCCTGCATGCCGCCAGAGGGCGACACCGTGGCGACGCGCGGGGCGGAATGCGGCAGCTTTTGTCTCTCTCGGGGCAGCTTTTGCGAACCCGGGCGCGCGGGTTCCTCCGATGGTGAAAGGCCAGGCAGCGGCGTATAAGTTGAAGCCACCCCATGCACGCGAAGGCCTGCCATGTCACACGCTTCCGCTCCCCTGCCCGGCGCCGCACAGGCTGCCGTGGACCCGCGCCAGTTCAAGAGCTTTGCCGAGTTCTATCCGTTCTACCTTCAGGAGCACAGCAACCGTACCTGCCGGCGCCTGCACTTCGTCGGCTCCACGCTGGCGCTGCTGTGCCTGTTCGCGCTGTTCCTGACCGGCAATTTCTGGTTCCTGCTGGGCGGCCTGCTGTTCGGCTACGGCTTTGCCTGGATAGGGCACTTCGGCTTCGAGAAAAACCGGCCCGCCAGCTTCAAGCGCCCGCTGTACAGCTTTCGCGGCGACTGGGTGATGTGGCGCGACATCCTCACCGGACGCATTGCGCTCTAGCGCCGCGCCGGGCACTACGGCCGGGGCCGGCTCTCCAGCAGGCTGGCCAGCGTCATGCCCGCCAGGCCCGTGCGCTCCCACAGCGGCTGCACGGCCGCGGAAGGCGCCAGCAGCAGGCGTTCGACCAGGGGTGCCAAGGGCGTGTGTTGCGGGTCCACCAGCAGCATGTAGCGGGGCTCGGTGCCCTCGCTGCCCGCCGCGACGCCTGGCGCCTGCACCGTTCCCACCCAGTCGAGCACGGACAGCGCCTGCAGCACCGGATCGATCTGCTGCCAGTCCACATGCAGGCGGCGTGCCAGATCGCTGGCATACAGGCCCTTGGCGGGCGACTCGCGCTCCTGCTCCAGGTACTGCAGGATTTCCACGGCCATCTCGAACTGCCAGCCCTGCTGTCCGGGCATGCGCTGCACGCCGGCCATCACGATGGGCAGGTACGCGGTGACCACGGCGCCCAGCAGCACGATGATCCAGGCCATGTAGATCCAGATCAGCAGGATCGGCAAGGTGGCAAAGGTGCCGTAGATGACCGAATAGGTAGGCACCGAGGCCAGGTACAGGCCCAGCGCCTTCTTGGCCAGCTCCATGCAGGTGGCCACGAACAGGCCGCCCACCCAGGCATGGCGCCAGCGCACCGCCGTATTGGGCACGTAGTGGTACAGGCCTGCCATGCCAGCGGCCAGCGCCAGGTACTCGATGGAATCGAAGATGAAGCGCAAGCCTTCGGGCAGCGCATTGACCAGCCCGCGCGAGGCCGACATCACATAGGACGACAGCACCAGGCTCAGGCCCAGCACCAGCGGGCCCAGCGTGATCGCGGCCCAGTAGATCAGCACGCGCTGGCCCAGCGGCCGCAGCTGGCGCACGCGCCAGATGTTGTTGAGCGTGCGGTCTATGGTGAGGATCAGCGCGACCGCCGTGATCACCAGAATGGAAAAACCGGCCATGCCCAGCTGGCTGGCCTTGGAGGCGAACTGCGTCAGATAGCCCAGCACCTGGCGTGCAATGGTCTCCGGAATCAGGCTGTCGATCAGCCAGCGCTCCAGCACGATCTGCACGCGCGAGAAGATGGGAAACGCCGTGAACAGCGCCAGCGCCACCGTGAAGAACGGCACCAGGGCCAGCACCGTGGTGAAGGTCAGGCTGCTGGCGGTGACGCCCAGCCGGTCCTCGCGAAAGCGTTCGCGCAGCGTGTGCGCGGTATTGCGCCAGGGAAAGCAGCGCAGGCGTTCGCGCCAGGATGGGGGCACCACCGGCTCGGGCCGCTCCATCAGCGAAAGGCTGCGCTCCTGCTCGGGCGCGGGCAGTGCAACGGCACCGTCCTCCAGGCCACCGGCAGGCTCCTGCCCGAGGCCGCCGCTCATCGCCATATCTCCGCTGCAACGCGCGTGCCTGAAACGGGAACGCGCGTGACCATCCAAGCAATCACATGTTCAAAGGACAAGACCATGGCCGATATGATGCCACCCCGATGACTGATTCCATTTCTCGCCCCGGCGCCGATGTCGCCGCCACCCGCTGGCTGGCGGTCTCCAGCCTCATGGGCCTGATCGTGCTGAGCCTGGCCTGGGAACTGTGGCTGGCGCCCATGCGGCCAGGGGGCTCCTGGCTGGTGCTCAAGGCCCTGCCGCTGGCGGTTCCGCTGATAGGCCTGCTCAAGCACCGCATGTATACCTACCGCTGGGTCAGCCTGCTGGTGTGGATCTATTTCACCGAGGGCGTGGTGCGCGCCTGGAGCGACCCGGCGCCCGGCCGCTGGCTGGCGCTGCTCGAAGTTTTCCTTTGCCTGATGCTGTTCACCGCCTGCGCCCTGCATGTGCGCTGGCGCCAGCGCAGCGCGCGCCGCGCGGCCCGGGCGGCCGGCGGCTGAGTCCCCGTTTTCATGCCTTCACGTCTTTGAAAGAAGTTGCAACATGACTGCACTGCTTGAACGCCTGCGCCAGATCGTCGGCGAAGCCCATGTCCTCACCGAGGGCGACCTCGTCGCCTATGAACAGGACTGGCGCCGCCGCGTGCGCGGCAAGTCCCTGGCCGTGGTGCGCCCGGCCAGCACGGCCGAGGTGGCCGCCGTGGTGCGCGAATGCGCGGCCGCAGGCACCAGCATCATTCCCCAGGGCGGCAACACCGGCCTGTCGGTGGGCTCCACGCCGGACGACAGCGGCACGCAGGTCGTGCTCAGCCTCACGCGCCTGAATGCCGTGCGCCACATCGACCGCGACAACCTGAGCTTCACCGTCGAGGCCGGCTGCATCCTGCAAAGCCTGCAGGAGCTTGCCGAGAAAGAGGGCCTGCTGTTCCCGCTGTCGCTGGCCGCCGAAGGCAGCTGCACCATTGGCGGCAACCTGGGCACGAACGCGGGCGGCACCCAGGTGGTGCGCTACGGCAACACGCGCGAGCTGTGCCTGGGCCTGGAAGTGGTCACGCCGCAGGGCGAGGTCTGGGACGGCCTCAAGGGCCTGCGCAAGGACAACACCGGCTACGACCTGCGCGACCTGTTCATCGGCAGCGAAGGCACGCTGGGCATCATCACCGCCGCCACCATGAAGCTGTTCCCCCAGCCTGCGGCCCAGCTCACGGCCTTTGCCGCCGTGCCCTCCATGGAAGCGGCCGTGCGCCTGCTGGGCATGGCGCACCAGTACCTGGGCGCGGGCCTGACGGGCTTCGAGGTCATGGGCCAGTTCGCGCTGTCCCTGGTGATCAAGCACATGCCCCAGCTGCGCGTGCCCTTTGCGGGCCTGGACGGCGCGCCGCCCTATTACGTGCTGGTCGAGAACTCGGACAGCGAGTCCGAGCAGCATGCGCGCGAGCGTTTCGAGGCGTTGCTGGAACTGGCCTTCGAGGACGGCTGCGTGCTCGACGCCGTGGTGGCCGAAAGCCTGTCGCAGGCCCATGAGCTGTGGCATATCCGCGAGAGCATTCCCCTGGCCCAGGCCGAGGAAGGCCTGAACATCAAGCACGACATCTCCATTGCGGCATCGCGCATTCCCGCCTTCGTCGAACACACCGATGCCGTGCTGCAGCGCGAGATCCCGGGTGTGCGCCTGGTCAACTTCGGCCACCTGGGCGACGGCAACCTGCACTACAACGTGCAGGCGCCCGTGGGCGGCGACGCCAAGGCCTTCCTCAATGAGCGCGAGCACCTGGTCAACCACCTGGTCTACGAGGCCGTGGCCGAATTCGGCGGCTCGTTCTCTGCCGAGCATGGCGTGGGCGCGCTCAAGGTGGACAAGCTGCAGAAGTACCAGTCGCCCGTGGCGCTGGGCATGATGCGCGCCATCAAGCAGGCGCTGGACCCGCAGGGACTGATGAACCCGGGCTGCATCCTGCCGCGACAAGCCTCCTGAGGGCAACGCCGCCCCTTCTGGGGCGGCGCCAGGTTTGCACGCGCCGTCCTGAGCCAGGAGCGGCCCGTGCCTGCCTTGTCAGGAAACCGGCTTGGCCTCGATATTGGCCATCGTCTTGTTGACCTGTTCGGGCCAGGCGATGTCGGCACCGGCCGCGTCGGAGAAGTCGGTCTGCTTGCCATCGGTCAGCAGCCACACGCGCAGTGCGTTGCGCGCGGGGTCGATCACGATGGCGCCCATCTCCTCGCCGCCCTGGTGGGGGCGCAGGCCGACGATGCTCCACACATCGCCTTCCTTGGTCAGCGGGCCCACGGTGCGCATATTGCTCAGCAGGGTCGGGTAGCTGGTGCCCAGCAGCGCCTTGAGCCGCTCGGCCAGCACGCCTTGCTCCAGGTAGTTGGTGCCGTCATAGGGGTACTTGCCCAGGTACTCGGCCAGGCTGTCCAGGCCGGGCTCGCCCGCCTTGGCCGTGGACGGCAGGCGCGTGCGCTCGGGAAAGTTCAGCGTCAATGCGGGCGCGGGCGCGGCCACATCGAGTGCCACGGACTGCACGGCCTTGGGAGTGGGAACGGTGGGAGAGCGCGGATCACAGGCTGTCAGCGCCAGCATGGCGGCACCCAGTGCGATTCCGGCCTGCCAGGGGGAGAGCATGGAAGACATGCGCAAGCTCCTTGTCAAAGCGGATGCGAAAAAACCATGGCGCCGGTATGAAAGCCCAGGCAAGACACCGGCGCCCGTCGGCAGTCATTTTCGCACCCGGGGTTGCAAACCTTGTTTCGAGGGGCATGGATACCGTCGGACAAGGCGCCGTATTCATCAAGGGATAATCCCCGCCATGAACATGACTGCCGCGCCCCGCCCTGCCCGCTCACAGTACGAAGATTTCATGCGCCATGTCTACGAACATGGCGTGTCCAAGACCGACCGTACCGGAACGGGTACGCGCAGCGTGTTCGGGCACCAGATGCGCTTCGATCTGTCCGAAGGTTTTCCGCTGGTCACCACCAAGAAGGTGCACCTCAAATCCATCATCCTGGAACTGCTGTGGTTCCTGCGCGGCGACAGCAACGTGCGCTGGCTGCAGGAGCGCGGCTGCACCATCTGGAACGAATGGGCACGCGAGGACGGCGACCTGGGCCCGGTCTACGGCGTGCAATGGCGCAACTGGCCCACGCCGGACGGCGGCCACATCGACCAGATCGCCGAAGTGGTCAAGCAGCTCAAGAGCAACCCGGACAGCCGCCGCATCATCGTCAGCGCCTGGAACGTGGCCGACCTGCCGCAGATGGCGCTCATGCCCTGCCACGCCTTCTTCCAGTTCTATGTGGCCGACGGCAAGCTCAGTTGCCAGCTGTACCAGCGCAGCGCGGACATCTTCCTGGGCGTTCCCTTCAACATCGCCAGCTACGCATTGCTGACCCACATGCTGGCCCAGCAATGCGACCTGCAGGTGGGTGACTTCGTCTGGACCGGCGGCGACTGCCACATCTACAACAACCATTTTGCCCAGGTCGAGACCCAGCTGGCGCGCCAGCCCTTCGCCTACCCGACGCTGCAGATCAAGCGCCGGCCCGACTCCATCTTCGGCTACGAGTACGAGGACTTCGAGGTCGTCGGCTACCAGCACCACGAGCCCATCAAGGCCCCCGTGGCCGTCTGAGGCTGCAGAAAGACCCGCCCGATGGCCATCCATCTCATCTACGCACGCGCCGCCAACGGCGTCATCGGCAAGGACAATGCCATGCCCTGGCACCTGCCCGAGGACCTGGCGCACTTCAAGCAACTGACCCAGGGCTCGGCCGTGGTCATGGGCCGCAAGACCTGGGACTCGCTGCCGGCCCGCTTCAGGCCGCTGCCCGGGCGCACCAACATCGTCGTCACGCGACAGGCGGACTGGGCGCCCGAGCCGGTCGCCCCCGGCGTGCTGCACGCCACCAGCCTGGAGCAGGCCATGGAACTGGGCCGCCAGGCATCGGCCGACGTCTGGGTCATGGGCGGTGCCCAGATCTACGCCCAGGCCCTGCCGCTGGCCGACAGCATCGAGGTGACCGAGATAGAGCGCGACTACGAAGGCGATGCCTTCGCCCCCACGCTCGGCCCCGAGTGGCAGGAAGCGTCACGCAGCCGCCACGTGGCCGCCAACGGGCTGCCCTACAGCTTTGTGCGCCTGCAACGACGCTGACATACCCCTGTCGCGCACGGGGCTGGCGGGCGCGGCGGGTCTGTGCAAATAATGTCGTTTTTCCACGCCTTTGCCGTCTTTCGCGCCTCTTCGCCATGAGCCTCGTCCAGCCCTTGCCCCCCGGTCCGCTCGACATCGTCGGCGACATCCATGGAGAGTCCGAGGCGCTGGACCAGCTGCTGGGGCACCTGGGCTACGACGCGCTGGGCCGCCATACCCAGGGTCGGCGCCTGGTCTTCGTCGGCGACTTCTGCGACCGGGGACCCGACAGCCCGGGCGTGCTCGCCCGTGTGGTGCCCATGCTGGAGTCGGGCCATGCGCTGGCCGTGCTCGGCAACCATGAAATCAACCTGCTGCGCGAGGATGCCAAGGACGGCTCCGGCTGGTTCTTCGACAGCCGCGTGGCCTCCGATACGCCCAAGTACGCGCCGTTCGCGCGCATGCCGCTGTGCGATATCCCTGACACCCTGGCCCTGCTGGAACGCCTGCCCATTGCCATGGAGCGCGAGGACCTGCGCGTGGTCCATGCGGCCTGGCGCCCGCAGCAGATCGCCATGGCGCGCGAGCTGCCGCTGGGCAGTGCACGCAGCGCCTACGACCACTACGAGGCCCTGGCCGCCCAGCAGGCCCAGGTCAACAAGGTGGCCGAGCGCATGCGTGCCGAACGCCAGCAATGGCCGCATGACCTGGAAGACCGCAACTGGCTGCCGCCCTTCCTGCCCGCGCACAGCGAGAGCGAACTGGCCAAGGCCATGGTCAATCCGCTGAAGGTGCTGACCTCGGGCGTGGAGCGCGAATGCCGCAATCCCTTCTACGCGGGCGGCAAGTGGCGCTTCGTCGAGCGCGTGGCCTGGTGGAACGAATATGAGGATGCGCAGGCTGTGGTCGTGGGCCACTACTGGCGGCGCCTGAACCGGGGCGGCCCGTCCTTCCACGGCGCCCAGGCCGAGAACCTGTTCGGCCAGACCGGTCCGCTGTCCTGGCACGGCCGGCGCGGCAATGTGTTCTGCGTGGACTACTCGGTCGGCGGCCGCTGGAATGCCCGCCTGGCGGGCGAGGACCCGCAGCAGCGCTTCAAGCTTGCCGCCATGCGCTGGCCCGAGCGCCGCCTGGTCTTCGACGACGGCGCCCAGGCGGACAGCGAGGAGTTCGGCGTTGCGGCGGCCGCTGCCGCATAGCACGCGCTAGATCCGCGGCGCGTAGCGCAGCGTCAGCAACAGCGATCTGAGCGCACCGTAGTTAGTAGCGCTTGTCCAGCAGGTTGCTGACGTTGAGCGCCACGCTCAGCTCGGGCGAGACCTGGTAGGCCACGCCTGCATTCCACAGCGCAAAGCCTGCCAGGCGGAAGGCTCGGTCGGAGCTGAGGGTGTCCGTCTGCGCATTCCCGCCCGTGCCCACCGTCCAGCGGCCCAGCCCGCCCGGCAGGCGGTAGCTGCCCCACTGGCGCAGCATGTGCCGGGGCGTCCAGGTGTTGAAGATCTGGCCCTGGTAGATCATGGGGCGCGAGCGGCTGTGGCGCTGTCCCTCGGCCAGGCCCGCCGTGGTGCTGGCGCTGATGTCGTAGTCCAGCGCCGCGCAGGACTTGCGCAAAGCAGCAACTACACCCTGGCCAGCAGCCCCAACGGGCAAGAGCGCGTGCAGCAAGGCGCCTACGGCCTGGTCTACCTTATGGCGCGCTACCAATTCAACCGCCAGCTGTCGCTGCAAGTGAACCTGAACAATGCCTTCGACAAGAAGTACTGCAGCCAGATCGGCTACTACGGCGCATCGGCCTGGGGTGCGCCGCCAAGCGTGGTGGCGACGCTGAACTACAGGTTCCAGTGAGGTTCATCGCGGGGACGGAGCAGGCTTTCGCGGTTTGCTGTTAGCCTTCCTGCGCTGGCGCGGCAGCCGCCTGCCAGCGCCTGACCCATCGAGCCAACCCCGAAGCGAGCCCGCCATGACCAGCCCCCTGTACACCGCCTCCATTCCCGTCCTGCAGCAGATGCTGAAGGCCCTGTCCGACGTGCTCAAAAAGGCCGAGGAACACGCCGCGCAGAAGAACATCGATCCCGACGCCCTGCTGCAGGCCCGCCTGTTCCCCGACATGTTCCCGCTGGTGCGCCAGGTGCAGATTGCTGCGGACTTCGCCAAGGGCATCGCCTCGCGCCTGGCCGGCGCCGAGGTGCCTTCGTGGCCCGACACGCAGACCAGCTTTGCCGACCTGCAGGCGCTGATCACCAAGGCGCTGGACCATGTGGGCTCGTTCGCGCCCGAGCAGTTCGCGCAAAGCGAGTCCCGTGAGATCGTGCTGCGCCCCGGCACGCCCAAGGAAAAGAAGCTGAGCGCCAGCGCCTACCTGCTGCACTACGGCCTGCCGCAGTTCTTCTTCCATGTGACCACCGCCTATGCCCTGCTGCGCCACAACGGTGTCGAGGTCGGCAAGCGCGACTACATGGGCAGCTACTGAGCGTGCCGTGGCCGGTCTGGCCAGCGCTTCATTGCGCGGCCAGATCCCGGCCTCGCGTCTCCGGCAGGCACATGGCGAACATCACCACCATCACGTAGCCGGCCGTGGCGCAGATGCCGATGGCCGTGCCCAGCGACAGGCCCAGCCGGTCGCTGAACACGCCCACCAGCGCGGGGAAGGTGGCCCCGATGCCGCGGCCGAAGTTGTAGCAAAAGCCCTGGCCGGAGCCGCGCAGTTCGTTGGGGAACAGCTCGGCCAGGAAGGCTCCGGCGCCGCTGAAGATGCCCGACATGAAAAAGCCCAGCGGAAAGCCCAGCACCAGCATCCAGGCATCGGTGATGGGCAGCAGCGTATAGGCATAGGCCAGGCTGCCGGCGCCGATGGCGAACAGCGTGAAGGCCAGGCGCCGGCCCAGCCGGTCGGAAGCGTAGGCACCGCACAGGTAGCCTGCAAAGGCGCCAAAGATGAACATGAACTGGTAGCCGCCCGAGCCCAGCACCGTCAGGTGGCGCTCGTTCTTCAGGAAGGTGGGCAGCCACACGGCAATGGCGTAGTAGCCGCCCTGCATGCCGGTGAACATCAGGCTGGCCAGTACCGTGGTCTTGAGCATGCCGCCCTTGAAGATGTCCAGGAAGTGCCCGCTGCGCTCGCCCCGGCCCACGGCGGCGCGGGTCTTCAGGTAGACCTCGGGGTCCTTGACGGAACGGCGGATGAACAGGATCAGCAAGGCCGGCAGCAGGCCCAGCAGGAACATGGCCCGCCATGAGATCTCGGGCGGCAGAAACGAGAACAGCGCCATGGACACCAGCACGGCCGCCCCCCAGCCTATGGCCCAGCTGCTTTGCACCAGCCCCACCGCCTTGCCACGGAAAGCCGGCCGTATGGTTTCCGCGATCAGCACCGAGCCCACGGCCCATTCGCCGCCAAAGCCCAGACCCTGCAGCGTGCGGGCCAGCAGCAACTGGCCCGGCGTCTGCGCCAGGCCACAGGCGAAGGTGAAAAGGGCGAACACGAGGATGGTCCACTGCAGCACGCGCACACGCCCGTAGCGGTCCGCCAGGATGCCGGCCATCCAGCCGCCAATGGCCGAGGCCACCAGGGTCGAGGTGCCGATCAGGCCGACCTCGGTCTTGCTCATGCCCCACAGCGACAGCAGGATGGGCGTGACCAGGGGCAGCGTGTAGTAGTCGAAGGAATCGACCGCGTAGCCGCCGAACGAGGCCGTCAGTGCGCGTTTTTCCCGGGGTTCGAGCTGGCCCAGCCAGCTGCCCTGCGACTGTTCGCCAGCCAGGGGCTTGGCATTGTCAAGGCTTGTCATTTTTCAGTCTCCTTGCGCTTCGGTATGGAGAAGCGTCTTGCCTTCAATGGCATTGCATCGGTGATGAACCAGGCCTGGCCGGGCGGCCCTCATCCACCACCCGGACAGACCCCTGCAGGCGGCGTGTCAGGCCGCCGTTCCGTAGCCGCCGCCCCCCGGCGTGCAGACCTCGAACACATCGCCGGGCTGCATCTGCACGGCGCCGATGTGCTCCAGCGCCTCGATCTGGCCATCGGCGCGCAGCACACGGTTGATGCCCGGCTGCCCCGGCTGGCCGCCCGCCATGCCGAAGGCCGGGTTCAGGCGTCCGTTGGACAGAATGCTGGCCGTCATGGCTTCCAGGAAACGCACGCGCCGCACACCGCCGCTGCCCCCATGCCAGCGCCCGCTGCCGCCCGAGCCTTCGCGGATGGCATAGCTGTCCAGCATGACGGGGAAGCGGAACTCCAGCACCTCCGGATCTGTCAGGCGCGAATTGGTCATGTGCGTCTGGACGACGCTGGTGCCGTTGAACCCGCGCTCCACCCGGCCCTCGGCGTCCAGCACCGCGCCCGCGCCGCTGCCGCCGGCAATGGTTTCGTAGTACTGGTGGCGCGCATTGCCGAAGGTGAAGTTGTTCATGGTGGGCTGGCTGCCCGCCATCACGCCCAGCGCGCCGAACAGCGCATTGGTGATGCAGGTGGAGGTCTCCACATTGCCCGCCACCACCGAGGCCGGTGCATTGGGGTTGAGCATGCAGCCCTGGGGAATGATGACCTTCAAAGGCTTGAGGCAGCCCGCGTTGAGCGGAATGTCGTCGTCCACCAGCGTGCGGAACACGTACAGCACGGCCGCCATGCACACGGCGCGCGGCGCATTGAAGTTGTTGGTCTGCTGGGCGCTGGTGCCCGAGAAGTCGATGACCGCGCTGCGGCCCGCCGTATCCACGGTGACGGCCACGCGGATCTGCGCGCCGTTGTCCAGCGGCAGCGTGAACTGCCCGTTCCTGAGCCGCGTGATGACGCGGCGCACCGACTCCTCGGCGTTGTCCTGCACATGGCCCATGTAGGCCTGCACCACGGGCAGGCCGAACTGGGCCACCATCTTGCGCAGCTCCTGCACGCCTTTTTCATTGGCCGCAATCTGGGCCTTCAGGTCGGCCAGGTTCTGGTGCGGGTTGCGGCTCGGGTACTCGCCGCTTTGCAGCAGCTCGACCATCTCCTGGCCGCGCAGCACGCCGCGATCGACCAGCTTGAAGTTGTCGATCTGCACGCCCTCTTCCTCGATGCGCGTGGAAAACGGCGGCATGGAACCGGGCGTGATGCCGCCCACGTCGGCATGGTGGCCCCGGCTGCCCACGTAGAAGGTGGGGGAGGCCTCGTCGGCCACGTAAACGGGCGTGATGACCGTGATGTCGGGCAGGTGGGTGCCGCCCTGGTAGGGGTCGTTGAGCACATAGACATCGCCCTGGGCCATGCGCCCGGCGTTCTTGCGGATCACCGTCTGGATGCTCTCGCCCATGGAGCCCAGGTGCACGGGCATGTGCGGCGCATTGGCGATGAGATGGCCCTCGGCGTCGAACAGCGCGCAGCTGAAGTCCAGCCGTTCCTTGATGTTCACCGAGTAGGCCGTGTTCTGCAGCTGCAGGCCCATCTGCTCGGCGATGTTCATGAACAGGTTGTTGAAGACCTCCAGCAGCACCGGGTCCACCGAGGTGCCGGCCGCGTACTCGGCCTTGCGCGCGACCACGCGGTCCAGCACCAGATGGTCCAGCGCCGTGAGCCGCGCCAGCCAGCCGGGCTCGACCACCGTGGTGGCATTGCGCTCGGCGATGATGGCCGGGCCGGGAATGGCGTCGCCGGGCCGCAGGTCCTCGCGCACCACCAGGGCCGCGTCATGCCAGGCACCGTCGGAGTACATGCGCACGGTTTCGCGGCGCGGATGCTCGCGCGGCGGATGCTCCTGCAGCACCGGCTCGCTGGGCGCATCGCCCGCAATCACGGCTTCGACGGAAACGGCTTCCACCACCAGGCCCTTGCCCGCCATCAGGAAGGCGAACCGCTGGCGATAGGCCGACTCGAAGGCCGCCTGGATGTCGTCCAGCCCGCCGAAGGGCACGGCCAGGGCGGAATCCGTGCCCTCATAGCGCACATGCACGTTGTAGCGTACCTGCACGGGGCTGGCACCGACCTGCTGGCGCTCAAGCTCGGCCTTGGCCGCGTCGCCCAGCGAATCCAGCGACTCCGCGATCAGCGGCAAGGCCGCAGCAGACAGCGCCACCTCCATCGCCTGTTCACGGATGACGGTCTGGTCCGCCAGGCCCATGCCGTAGGCGCTGAGCACGCCGGCCAGCGGATGCACGAACACACGGGTCATGCCCAGGGCATCGGCCACCAGGCAGGCATGCTGGCCGCCCGCGCCGCCAAAGCACTGCAGCGTGTAGCGCGTCACGTCATAGCCGCGCGCCACGCTGATCTTCTTGATGGCGTTGGCCATCTGCTGCACGGCGATGCGGATGAAGCCTTCGGCCACTTCCTCGGGCCTGCGCCCCGTCTGCACCGACAGTTCATCGAAGCGCGCCCGCACGGCCTCGCCATCGAGCCGCTCGTTGGCGGCCGGGCCGAACACGCTGGGGAAGTAGCGGGGCTGGACCTTGCCCACCATCACGTTCGCATCGGTCACGGCCAGGGGCCCGCCACGGCGGTAGCTCACGGGGCCGGGGTTGGCACCCGCGCTCTCCGGTCCCACGCGAAAGCGCGAGCCGTCATAGGCCAGTACCGAGCCGCCACCGGCGGCCACCGTGTGGATGCTCATCATCGGCGCGCGCATGCGCACACCGGCCACCTGGGTCTCGAACTCGCGCTCGAAGGCGCCAGCGTAGTGGCTGACATCGGTGGAGGTGCCTCCCATGTCGAAGCCGATGACCTTGTCGTGCCCGGCCAGCCCCGCCGTGCGGGCCATGCCCACGATGCCGCCGGCCGGCCCGCTCAGGATGGCATCCTTGCCCTGGAAGCTGCCCGCATCGGCCAGCCCGCCGGAGGACTGCATGAAAAACAGCTGCACGCCCGGCATCTCGCCAGCCACCTGCTGTACATAGCGGCGCAAGATGGGCGAGAGGTAGGCATCGACCACCGTGGTGTCGCCCCGGCTCACGAACTTCATCAGCGGACTGGTCTCGTGCGAGGTGCTGATCTGCGTGAATCCCGCCTGCCGCGCAATGCGCGCCGCAATCTGCTCGTGCCGCATGTAGCGGTAGCCATGCATGAAGACGATGGCCACGCTGCGCAGGCCCCGGGCATGGGCCTGCAGCAGCGCGGTGTGCAGGTGCAGCACGTCCAGTTCCTGCTGCACTTGCCCATGGGCATCCACGCGCTCAAGTGCCTCCACCACCTCGCTGTACAGCAGCTCGGGCAGCTGGATATGCCGGTCGAACAGGCGCGGGCGGTTCTGGTAGGCAATGCGCAGCGCATCACGAAAGCCCCGCGTGGTCACCAGCAGCGTGGGCTCGCCCTTGCGCTCCAGCAGCGCATTGGTGGCCACCGTGGTGCCCATCTTCACGCACTCCACAAGGTCCGGCGTGACCGGCTCGCCGGGCTTGAGGCCCAGCAGGTGGCGGATGCCGGCCACGGCCGCATCACGGTACTGCTCGGGGTTTTCCGACAGCAGCTTGTGCGTGGCCAGGCTGCCATCGGGCCGCTTGCCCACGATGTCGGTGAATGTGCCGCCGCGGTCTATCCAGAATTGCCAGCGCCTGTCATGGGGAGTGGAGCGTTCTTGCATGGTGTCGGAACCCGTTTGTCTCGAAGTTGAAGTCAGGAAAACCGTGGCCTGGAGCACGGCCCGCCGCCGATGCCCACCACTGGCGTCCAATCTAAAAGTGCCCCTGGACCGCGTCCATCGAGAAGTTTTCGCCCCCTCTGTTCACGAAAACTGAACAGGAGCGGCCCCTTGCCGGCCGGCAACGCAAAGAAAAAGGCCCGCCGAAGCGGGCCCCAAGCCAGTCAGCCAGGCAGGCAGGCCGTCAGAACGCGGCCAGATGGCTGTTGCGCAACTCCGTCACCAGCATGTGGCCCGGCTCGTGCGTGATGGCGAATGGCAGGGCCGCCGAGCGGATGGCCTGCTGGGGCGTCACGCCGCAGGCCCAGAACACGGGGATCTCCCCGGGTTTGAGCGCCATGGGCTCGCCGAAGTCCGGCCGCTCGATATCGGCAATGCCGATCTGCGCAGGGTCGCCCAGGTGCACGGGCGCCCCATGCACGCTGGGAAAGCGCGAAGTCACCTGGATCGCACGGATGGCCTGGGCGGCCGTCATGGGCCGCATGCTGACCACCATCCGGCCTCCGAACCGGCCCGCCTGGCCGTTGGCAATGTCGGTGATGAACATGGGAGCGCCCCGGCCCTCGTCGATGTGGCGCACGGGCACGCCGGCGTCGCGCAGCGCGTCCTCGAAGGAATAGGAGCAGCCGATGACGAAGCCCACCAGGTCGTCGCGCCACAGGTCCGTGAGGTCATTCACCTGCTCTGCCCTGTGACCATCGCGAAACACCCAGTACGAGGGCAGGTCGGTCTTCAGATCGATATCGCCGAGCTCGGGCACGCGGCTGCTGCCGGGCTCGGTCACGCCGATCAGCGGGCAGGACTTGGGATTCAGCCGGGCAAAGCGCAGGAACTCCTCGCTGCACTCGCGCGGCAGTATCGCCAGGTTGCCCTGGGTGTAGCCGGGGCACTGCCCGGCCGTCTGCCCGCGAAAGCGTCCGGCGCGCACCTCCTGGCGGAATTCGGTCGGATGGGTCCAATGCGTCATGGGGGAGCCTCTATTGAATGGAGATGCCTCCCAATGTAAAAAGCAGCAGGCCACCGGTCCACTCAGGAATTGTGCGCAGCCTCCCCCAGGAAAACTGAACAGCCACCGCAGCCCGCGCAGCCTCCCCATGAACATCCGCTTTCTGGAAACCTTCGTGCTGCTGGCACGCATCGGCAGCGTGCGCCGCGTGGCCGAACTGGTCCACGCCAGCCCCGGTGCCGTCTCCATGCGCATACGCGGGCTGGAGTCGGACCTGGGCGTGACCCTGTTCCACTGGGACCGCAAGACGCTGCAGATCACCGATGCCGGAGCCCGCTTGCTGCGGCATGCGGAAGCCGTCATCGAAGCCACACGCACCCTGGAGCGTGCCGCCAGGTCCGACGACGCCATCGGCTGCCGCCTGCGGGTCGGCGTGCTGGAGACGGCGGTACACACCTTCCTGCCCGAATTCGTCAAGGCGATGGGCGCCAGCCTGCCGCACATCGAGCTGGACCTGACCGTCGATCTGAGCACCCACCTGTCGGAGCAGATGATGCGGCGCGACCTGGACCTGATCGTGCGCACCGGCAGCGGCGTGGACCCCCAGTTCGCCGTGGTCGAGAACCTGCTGGAAGTGCCCGTGCACTGGATTGCCAGGCGGGGCCTGGTGCCCAGGAAGGATGGACTGCACAAGGCGCTGGGCAAGCAATTGCTGACGCAGATGCGCGGCACCGGCCCCTACGAGCAGGCCGTGGCCATGGCACAGCAGCTGGCCGTGCAAAACGGCATGGTCTCCAGCGACCTGCGCATCTCGGGATCGCCCTCGCTGGCGGCCCTGGTCTCGCTGGTGCGCGAGGGCCTGGGCGTCGCCATCATGCACGGCATGCTGGTGGCGCCGCAGCTCGAAAGCGGGGAGCTGGTGGAGCTGGAACTGCCCACGCCGCCCTCCTTTCGCATCACCACCTGGTACCCCAAGAGCCCGTCACCCGGCGTCACCGACACGGCCCAGGTGCTGCGCCGGGTCTGCAAGAGCTACTGCAAGCGGGTCAGCCCGCATCTGGCGCGGTACATCGGCTAGGGCGCGGATGCCGGCGGCGGCTCCTGCCCGTGCAACAGCGCCAGAAAGCTGGCGGCAGCCTGGCTCAGCGGCCGGTCGCGGCGCACCAGGCTGCCGTAGGCCTGCAGGTTGCGGCGCATGCGATAGGGCAGGATGCGGACCATGCCGTGCGCGGCGCTGTCCCGGGCCACGGCCTGCGGAATCACGGCGATCAGGTCGGAGTTGCGCACCAGGTTCATGGTGGTGAGGATGGAGCCCGTCTCGATCAGGCCGCGCGGCAGCGGCAGGCCATGGGCCTGGAACTCTTGATCGATCAGTGCGCGCATGGGACTGCCGGGCGGCTGCAGCACCCAGCCATGGGCCTGCAGCTGCGCAAAGCCCAGGCTGCGAGCACGCGCCAGCGGATGGTTGCAGCCCACGATGATGGACAGGGCCTCGTCATCAATCGTGCGGAACAGATGGGCGGGATCGGCCTGCCCGGTCTGCCGGCCCACCACCACCTCCAGCACGCCGTCCTGCAACTGCGCCAGCAGCCGGTCGCTGGTGTCCACGGCCACCTCGATGGACAGCAGCGGCCACTGGCGCTTGAGCGCCAGCAGCGCCTGTGTCAGCCGCCCCGGCGAGGCCGCCATGATGCTGCCCACGGCCAGCCGCCCCGCGCTGCCTTCGCGCAGTTCCTGCAGCTCGCGGTTCAGCGCCTCCATGCCGCCGCGCAGATGGCGGAAGTAGCCCGTCACGCGCTCGCCCGCCGCGTTCAGCTGCAGGCCGCGCCCCACGCGGTCGAACAGGGGCAGGCCCAGCGCGCTTTCCAGCTCATGCAGCATCTTGGTGGCGGCCGGCTGGCTCAGTCCCAGCTCGGCTGCGGCGCCGCGCAGCGTGCCCTTCTGGTCGATGGCCAGCATCAGCGCCACCTGCCGCATGCGCAGGCGGTTGAGCAGTTGCGGCGTGCTGTCCCTGCGGTCGATGGAGCCCATAGGAATATCCCGCGAATTGATTACCCAAGGTTATTGATTCATCAGCAACTTTCAGTTTACGGCAATCAATCATCTGCCTAGCATGGGTCCACAACAAAAGCACCGGAGACAAGACATGCAACGCCGCCCCCTGCTGCTGGCCGCAGCTGCCCTGCTGCCCGCCATCGCCCTGGCCCAAACCCCGCCGGACTGGCCCACGCGGCCCGTGCGCATGCTTGTGGGCTCGGCCCCCGGCGGCGGCACCGACGCCATGGCACGCGCCGTGGCCGACCGGCTGGCGCCGCTGCTGCGCCAGCCGGTGATCGTGGAAAACCGCCCCGGCGTCTCCAACACCCTGGCCGTGGACATGACGGCCAAGTCCACGGACGGGCACACCATGGTGATGGGCGTCGTCACGGCCCATGCCATTGCCCCGCACCTGCTCAAGCTGGGCTACGACAGCAACCGCGACCTGGTGCCGGTGGCCTATGTGGGCGCAGTGCCCAATGTGCTGGTGGTGGGAAACAACCTGCCCGCCAACTCGGTGCAGGAACTGGTCGCCCTGGCCCGCAAGGAGCCCGGCAGGATCAACTTCGCCAGCAGCGGCACGGGCAGCACCCAGCACATCGCGGCCGAGATGTTCAAGGACGCGGCCGGCATTGAACTGACCCACGTGCCCTACAAGGGCAGCGCCGCCGCCCTGGTGGACCTGGTCAGCGGCCAGGTGCAGATGAGCTTCGACACCATGCCTTCGGTGATCGGCCAGATCAAGGCCGGCAAGCTGCGCGCCCTGGGCGTGACATCGCCCCGGCGCAACGCCCAGCTGCCCCAGGTGCCCACGCTGGCCGAGGCCGGCCTGCCCGGCGTGGAGATAGGCGCCTGGTACGGCATCTACATGCCAGCGGCCACACCCCGCGCCGTGCAGGCCCGGGTGCACGACGAGGTCAACAAGGTGCTGGCCATGCCCGAGACGCGCACGCGCCTGGAGGCCGTGGGCGCCGAGCTGCAGCCCATGGGCCAGGCGGAGTTCATCGCCTTGCACAACGCCGAGTACCAGCGCTTTGGCGAAATCATCCGCAAGAACCACATCAAGATCGACTGAGCCGCACATGCCCGCATCCGAACTTCCCGTCGTCGCCCTGACCCTGGGCGATCCCGCCGGCATAGGCGCCGAACTGATCGCACGCCTGCTGGCGCGGCCCGAGGCCATGCAAAAGGCCAACATCGTGCTGGCCGGCGACCCCTGGCTGTGGCAGCAGGGCCAGCGCATCGCGGGCCTGCAGGTGGCCACCGCACCCATCGCCAGCATGGCCCATGCACGGGGCCGCACCGACACCGCCCTGCCCGCCTTCCTGGCCCTGGACACGGTGGCCCCCGATGCCGTGCACCAGGGCCGTGCCGAAGCCGCAGGCGGGCGCTCGGTGCTGCAGGTGCTGGACCTGTGCATGGACGCGGCCCAGGCCGGCCAGATCGACGCCATCTGCTTTGCGCCGCTCAACAAGCAGGCCATGAAGCTGGGCGGCCTGCGCCATGAAGACGAGCTGCACCACTTTGCCGAGTACCTGGGCGTCACCGGCTATTTCTGCGAATTCAATACGCTGGGCGATCTGTGGACCTCGCGCATTTCGTCCCATGTGCCGCTCAGGGACGTGGCCGGCTATCTGAGCCAGGAGCGCATCGCGCAGGCGGCCGAGCTGATCTACCGCGCGCTGCTGGCCAGCGGCATGGCAGCCCCCAAGGTGGCGGTGGCGGGCTTCAACCCGCACAACGGCGATGGCGGCACCTGCGGGCGCGAGGAGATCGACATCATCGCGCCGGCCGTGCGCGCGCTGCAGGCCCGCGACTGGCCCACGCCCGATCCGTTCCACGGCCCCTTCCCGGCCGACACCATCTTCCTGAAGGCCCAGGCGGGCGAGTACCAGGCCATCGTGACCATGTACCACGACCAGGGCCAGATCGCCATCAAGCTGCTGGGCTTCTCGCGCGGCGTGACTGTGCAGGGCGGCCTGCCGATCCCGATCACCACGCCGGCCCACGGCACGGCCTATGACATCGCGGGCCAGGGCCGGGCCAGCGTGGAGGCCACCTGGCAGGCCTTCCTGATCGCCTGCCGCATGGGCGCCGCGCGCCTGTCCTGACTGACTTCACTCCCTCGCCATCACCATCATGAAAATCAAATCCGTCCGCGCCCGCGTCTACGAATGGCAAGGCAAGACCGTGCCGCCCCAGGGCAACTTCTGCTCCAACGCCATGGACCTGCTCTATGCGCCGCAGGAGACCATGTCCACCTTCCGCTTCCATTCCTGGACGGTGGTGGAGATCGAGACCGACGACGGCATCGTCGGCCTGGGCAACGTGGCGCTGGCGCCGCGCATCGCCAAGGCCATCATCGACGAGTACCTGGCGCCCCTGGTCATCGGCCACGACCCGTGGGACTACGAATACCTGTGGCAGCGCATGTACCGCGCCACGCACGCCTGGGGCCGCAAGGGCGTGACCATGGCCGCCATCTCGGCCGTGGACCTGGCCATCTGGGACATACTGGGCAAGAGCGTGAACAAGCCTGTGTTCAAGCTGCTGGGCGGGCGCACCAAGGAAAGGATTCCCTGCTACTACAGCAAGCTGTACCGCACCGACCTCAAGGCCATGCAGGAAGAGGCGCAGAAGTTCCTGGACCAGGGCTTCAAGGCCTTCAAGATGCGCTTCGGCTACGGCCCGGCCCATCTGCAGGAAGGCGTGCGCGAGAACCTGCGCTCGGTCGAGGCCGTGCGCGAGGTCATAGGCTACGACTGCGACCTGATGCTGGAGTGCTACATGGGCTGGAACCTGGAGTACGCCAGGCGCATGCTCCCCAAGCTGGAGAAGTTCGAGCCGCGCTGGCTGGAGGAGCCCGTGATCGCCGACGACATCGACGGCTACGCCGAACTCAGCCGCCTCAACAGCATTCCGATCTCGGGCGGCGAGCACGAGTTCAGCCTCTACGGCTTCAAGCAACTGCTCGACAAGAAGGCCGTCAGCGTCGTGCAGTACGACACCAACCGCGTGGGCGGCATCACGGCCGCGCACAAGATCAATGCGCTGTGCGAGGCGTTCAGCGTGCCCGTCATCCCGCATGCGGGCCAGATGCACAACTACCACCTGACCATGAGCACGCTGGCCTCGCCCATGGCCGAGTACTTTCCCATCTTCGACGTGGAGGTGGGCAACGAGCTGTTCTGGTACATCTTCGACGGCGAGCCCGTGGCCGAGAACGGCTTCCTGCAGCTCAGGGACGATGTGCCGGGCCTGGGCCTCACGCTCAAGACCGAGTACCTGGACCAGTTCCGCATCGTCGAATGAGGGAGCACGCCATGCCCGGAATTTCTCGGCCGCGCTACAGCGGCATCTTCCCCGTGGTACCCACCACCTTCCACGAGGACGGCACGCTGGACCTGGCCAGCCAGAGGCGCTGCCTGGACTTCATGATCGACTCGGGCGTGGACGGCCTGTGCATCCTGGCCAACTTCTCCGAGCAGTTCCTGCTGGCCGATGACGAGCGCGAGGTCCTCACGCGCACGGCGCTGGAACATGTGGCGGGCCGCGTGCCCGTGATCGTCACCACCACGCACACCTCGTCGCGCGTGTGCGCCGAGCGAAGCCGCCGCGCGCAGGACATGGGCGCGGCCATGGTGATGGTCATGCCGCCCTACCACGGCGCCACCTTCCGCTTCGGCGAGCCCCAGATCCAGGGCTTCTTCCAGGCCGTGTCCGATGCCATCGCCATTCCCATCATGGTGCAGGACGCGCCGGCCGCAGGCACGCCGCTGTCCCCCGCCTTCCTCGCGCGCATGGCCCGCGAGATCGAGCAGGTCTGCTACTTCAAGATGGAAACCGCAGGCGCCGCCGGCAAGCTGCGCGAACTCATCGCCCTGGGCGGCGAGGCCATCGAAGGCCCCTGGGATGGCGAGGAAGCGATCACCCTGCTGGCCGACCTGCAGGCCGGCGCCACGGGATCGATGACGGGCGGCGGCTTTGCCGACGGCATACGCCCCATCATCGAAGCGCACAGAAACGGCGACCCCGACACTGCATTCGCCCTCTACCAGCGCTGGCTGCCCCTGATCAACCACGAAAACCGCCAGGCCGGCTTCCTGGCCGCCAAGGCGCTGATGAAGGCCGGCGGCGTGATCGCCTGCGACGCGCCGCGCGCGCCCTGGCCGCCCATGCACCCCGAGGTGCGCCGCCAGTTGCTGGACATCGCGCGGCGGCTCGATCCGCTGGTGCTGCGCTGGGGGCGCTGAGGGATTGGGTTGTTGGGGGCGCATTAGAGGGGCATTAGAGGGGCACTAGAGGTGCATTAGAGGGGCACCAGAGGGCTGCAGCCGCCTGCGCATGGGCTATGCTGCCGCTCTGCCTGCCCAGCCCCAATGAATCGACTGCCGCCCATGTCCGCCACCTCTTTTCCCCCTCCCGACTTCGAGCTGGACGACGCGCTGTATGCAAGAGCCCTGACCTGGAGCGACGCCCAGGCCCTGGCCCAGCAGACCGTGAGCTTCTTCATGGCGGAGGGCGAGCACACCATCGGCATCGATATGCAAGTGCTCGGCGCAACGCAGACATCAATCGACACGCCCGGCATGCTGCAGTTCTCCCTGGTGTTTCGCGGTCCGCGCCAGCCGCAGCTGTCGCAGCGCACTTACCGCGTGCGCCATGCGCAGCTCGGTGACTACGCCATCTTCATCACGCCCATTGCGCAGTCGGCAGGCCATGTCGATTACGAGGCCTGCTTTTCCCATGCCGTCTGATCCGTTCGTGCCCGAGTTGCCGCCGCTGTATCTTGAGGATGTGCGGCTGCGCCTGGCCGAAGAAGCCGACTACGCTTTTCTCCGCGCCCTGTACCGCCAGGTACGCGCTGCCGAACTGGCGCCCGTGCCCTGGAGCGAAGCTGAAAAGCATGCCTTCTGCGATTCGCAGTTCGCTTTGCAGGACCAGCACTACCGCAAGCACTACGCACACAGCGCGTTTTTCGTGATCGAGAGGGCAGGACTGCCTATAGGCCGGCTCTACCTCAATCTCGCACCCGGGCCATTGGGAGTGATGGACATCTCGCTCGACGCCGCTGTTCAAGGCCAGGGACTGGGCACGGCCCTCATGCAATGGCTGGCCGGCTGGGCAGATCAAGAAGGGCGCGACATGCAGCTGTTCGTGGAAACCAACAATCCAGCCCGGCGCCTGTATACGCGCCTGGGCTTTGTCGAGCAGGACCAGGAAGGCATCTACCTGCGCATGCGCAGGACCGCAGCGCTCAGCCGCGGTTGAACACGGCTTCCAGCAGAACGCCTTGCGCGTCGCTGGGACTCAGGAAGACAGCGTGGCGTCCCAGAGCCGGGTGAGCGATTTCCCAGGTGTTCTGTGGCAAGGCACCAGGGCGGGACAACTCAAACAGGGCGCTGAAAGACCGGTCACTCTGCAGCGCGTGCGGCAGCGCGCTCAGCGCAACCAAACGTAACTCAGCCGCTTCCCCGGCGACCGAGAAATTTTGGCCAAGCAGCGGCTGAAAGTGGCTGCGGCGCAACTCCATGGCCACAGCGCTGACGCCCATCGAAATGCTGGAAGCAGCCGCTGCAGCGGGCAAGGCCCCTGCAACCTGCATGAAAGCACGGCGTCCTGTCTTCATCGTGGCCCTTCCTGCCAAAGCAACGGCAGCAAAATATTTTTGCTGCGCAACAGGTTGGCATACTAAACTATTTTGCAATTATTAACGTTTTCTAACTTCACCCCACTTTGCCATGGCTCAACCCTACGTTGGGGAAATCCGGATGTTTGCCGGCAACTTCGCGCCGGCAGGCTGGATGTTCTGCGAAGGGCAGCAAATGCCCATCTCGGAATACGAAACCCTTTTCAATCTGATCGGCACGACATACGGCGGTGATGGCCAAAGCACGTTCGCCCTGCCAGACATGCGTGGCCGCATCCCCCTGCACGCGGGCAACGAATTCACGCTGGCCCAGGCCGCTGGAGTCGAAGAGGTCACGCTGACCGTCAATCAGATTCCAGCCCACACGCACGGCGTTCCCGCTTCCTCCGGCACCGGCTTTCTGGCCTCGCCCGCCGACGCAGTGTTTGCCAAGCACAGGGATCACAAGGCCTTTGTGAAAGGCGTCCCCGCCACGTACATGGCTACATCGATGGTGAGTTGGGTAGGAGGGTCGCAGCCGCATACCAATATGCCGCCCTTCCTTTGCGTGAACTTCATCATCTCGCTGTTCGGCATCTATCCCTCCCCCACCTGATGTCTACCCCCTTTCTCGGAGAGGTTCGCGTCTTCTCCTTCAACTTCGCCCCCAAAGGCTGGGCTCTTTGCAATGGGCAGTTGCTGCCCATCAACCAGAATCAGGCGCTGTTCTCGCTGCTGGGCACCACCTATGGTGGCAACGGGCAGACCAACTTTGCACTGCCCGACCTGCGCGGCCGCATGCCCATGCACATGGGAGCCGGCCATACCCTGGGAGAGAAAGCAGGCGAGCAAGCCCATACCCTGACCCTGCCAGAGATACCGCAGCACAGCCACGCCATGGCCGCTTCCGGCACTACGGGCCAGGCGACATCGGGCAACGGCAACCTGCCTGCAGCGGCGCGCGGCCACTATGCGCAAAGCGGCAATACGACCATGCCCGCCCTGTTGGCCAATGTGGGCGGCAGCCAGCCACACCTCAATATGCCGCCCTATCTGCCACTGAGCTTTTGCATGGCCATGCAAGGCATCTTTCCTTCTCAGACCTGAAGACCATGTCCGATCCCTTTGTCGCCGAAATCCGCCTTGGCGGATTCAACTTCGCACCCAAGGGCTGGGCCTTTTGCGATGGTCGGCTCCTGCCGATTTCTCAGAATACGGCGCTGTTTTCCCTGCTGGGAACGGCATATGGTGGAGATGGCAAGTCCAGCTTCGCGCTTCCCGACTTGCAGGGCCGCATGCCCATGCACCCGGGCCAAGGACCTGGACTGTCACCGCGCGATCTGGGCGAATCCGGCGGTGTTGAAACCGTGACGCTGCAGGCATCGGAAATTCCCGCCCACAACCATCTGGCCCGAGCGGGCACGCCTGCGGATCCCGCTGTAGCAAGCCCGGCAGACGCCGTCCTGGGCACCGCACCGACGCGCCCCTACATCGCGCCAGCCTCCAGCACCTCTGCGGTCACCATGGCTCCCCCTCAAGCTGCGGGCGGCAGCCAGCCACACAACAATCTTCCGCCCTACCTGGTCATGAACTTCATCATCGCCTTGCAGGGCATCTTCCCCCCACGGAGCTGAGTACACCTATGCGCAGCTCCATTGCGGCCTTGACCATGTTGGCCCTGACCACGGGGGTCCAGGCCGATCCCCTGGTCCAACGCGAATTCTCCGGCAGGGACAACCGCTTCATAGAGATACCCGGTGCCGGCTTTCGCGCCATGGCCGCAGGCAAGCGCATCAGTTTCGATGCGCAAGGCATGAGCATCGACCTGCCCGGCCAGACCAACGGCGTGCAAGGCCGGTCGGTGGCCGCATCCGGCGTGGCCCGGAGCCTGAGCCTGCGCCCGGATTCGCGCCTGCGCTACAGCTTCGAGAACGCATCGATGTCGGCCCCGCAGGGCCTGCACCCTTCGCCCACTCTCTATCACTGGCTGGTCGGCGAAGCCGCGCAATGGCGCACGGGCCTGCGCAGCTTCGGCGCCTTGGGCTACCGCAGTGTCTGGCCCGGCATCGATGCTGTCTTCCAGGGTGAGCCCGGTGGCCTCAAGTACCAGTTTGAACTGGCTCCTGGTGCCGATGCCGCACAGGTCTGGCTGCGCGTGGAAGGTGCGACGGATGCACGCATCCTGCCCACGGGAGCGCTGCAGTGGAGCATAGGCAACGACCTTTTCACCGACGATGCACCGCTGGTCTACCAACCCCGGGGCAATGGCCGCGTGGACGTGCCCGCCCGCTACCGGCTGGAGCAGGTGGACGCCACCACCTGGCGCGTGGGCTTTGAGCTGGGCAGCCATGACAAAGGCCTGCCACTGGTCATCGATCCGGCGTGGACCGGCTACTCGGGCCTGGTCGGAGGCAACTCGGCCGACCAGGTCAACGCCGTGGCGCGAGACAGCGACGGCAACACCTACGCCTGTGGCGTGACGCAATCGTCCGACCTGCCCAACGCGGGCAGCAGCAAAGGTGGCGAGGATGCCTTCGTCGTCAGATTCGATCCCAAGGGTGTCCCCATGAGCGTCACTTATGTGGGCGGATCGGAAGACGACGCCTGCAACGGCCTGGCCGTGGACATACAAAACCGCATCCACCTGGCGGGCAGCACGGAATCCACCGGCTTCCCCCTGCTTGGCACAGATGCCAACCAACGCTTTCGGCGCAGCAAGAGCACGACGGATAGGGATGCCTTCGTCATGCGCCTGACACCAGACGGTGCCGGCATTCTGTATTCGGGCCTGATTGGTGGAACGGGTGACGATCAGGCCAATGCCCTGGCTCTGGACAACAGCGGCAGGGCCTACGTGACCGGATTCACGGAAGGCAAAGGCTTTCCTGCCGTGAACGGGCCGCAGCTCAACCACGGCTCCGGCCCTGCGCAGTCAGAAATGCGGGATGCCTTCGTGGCCCGCATCGACGCTTCAGGCAGCGGGCTGGAGTACGCCGGATACATCGGCGGCGACGGTGGCGCCGACATCGGATATGCCATTGCCGTGGACAGCACCGGCGCGGCCTATGTGGCTGGCGCTACCGACTCTGTCTCGGGACTGCCGGGCGCAACGGGCTTCAGGACACAAATCAATTCGCGCGCCATCGATGGATCAGACGGCTTCGTCGCCAAGATCCGGGCCGACGGCAGCGCCTTCGACTACTTCACGCTGCTGACAGGCTCGGGGGACGGTGCGGACCGTGCACTGGCCCTGAACCTGATGTATGACGGCTCACTGCTCGTGGGCGGGGAGACCGGGTCCGACTACTTTCCCGCCGACAACAGCGGACGGCGCCAGGGCCTCGGGCCGCAGATCGCGCGCAGCACCGGCATGGACGGCTTTGTGCTGCGCCTGAATGCAACAGGAGACCAGGTGCTGGACGCCACCTACCTGGGTGGCAATGGCTACGACAGCGTGGAAGGGCTGGCCAGCGACGGCCGGAACTGGTTCGCCACGGGCAGCACCAACAATGGCGCAGGCTTTCCCGTCAAGGCTCAAAGCGGCCTGTCCACCACGCCAGGTGGCAAGCAGGACGGCTTCCTGGTCAGCGTCGCAACCAACAATCCGAACGGCTGGGACTATGCCGGGTTCCTGGGCACCTCGGAAAACGAGGCCATGCGCAGCCTGGCCGCAACCAATGTGCAGGGCAGGACCCTTCTTTCCGTGGGCGGCGCCACCACCACATCGGGCACCAACGGCCTGACCAACCCTGCGAACAGCGCCCTCAGCGCAAACGAGAGCCTTTCGAATGGTCTGGTATTTCGCATCGATCCTTTCGGCCCACCTGCGGCCATGGCGGTGCTCACTGGCTCTCAACAGTCCACCCGCATCCAGCAGCCTTTTGCCACGCCGTTGTCGGTCAAGGTCACCGACATCGACGACCAGCCGCTTGCCGGCATCATGGTGGACTTCAATGCGCCTGCCGCATCGGGGCCATCCACCACCTTTGCCACAAGAACCTCGGTCACGACCAACGCCCAGGGCATCGCATCGCTGAGTGCCACGGCCAACCTGTTCGCCGGCAGCTATACCGTAACGGCGCAGGCAGGGGCGGCCAGCACCTCGTTCTCGCTGACCAATGACAAGAGCCCGCAGGCTGCACTGACGGCAAGTGCAGCACTCCAGACCCTGCCCTATGCCAGCACCACCACGCTGAGCACCACCGGCGGCTCTGGCGCAGGCGCCATCAGCTACGCCGTAACCGCAGGCGCGGCCTATTGCGCCCTGACAGGCAACACGGTCACAGCCACGGCCGTGGGCGATTGCACCGTGACTGCGACCAAGGCGGGAGACGCCAGCTACCTGGCCGCCACGACCACCGTGGACATCTCGGTGATCAAGGCCCAGCAGCCTGCTCTGACGGCGATGGCAACGCCCAGCACGCTGGCGGCCTTCAGCACGGCCGCGCTGTCAACCAGTGGCGGCGCAGGGGCAGGCGCCGTGGGCTTTTCCATCACGGATGGAGCCGCCTTTTGCTCCGTCAACGGCAACACGCTCACTGCGGAAGGCACGGGCTCCTGCACAGTGACTGCCACCAAGCTGGGCGATGCCAACTACCAGGACACGCTGGCCACCACCGTGGTGACCGTGACCCCTGCAGCCCAGGTCACCCTGAGCGTGCAGTCCACGCCTTCAACCCTGACCTTCGGCGCCACGGCAACCCTGGCGACCACTGGGGGTTCGGGCAGCGGCGCCGTCACCTACGCCGTGACGGGTGGTGCCCAGTTCTGCGCGGTGACGGGCAACCAGTTGAGTGCCATTGGCGCCGGCAGTTGCACCATCACGGCCACCAAGGCTGGCGACATCAACCACCAGGCCATCAGCGCCAGCACCACCGTCATCGTGGCCAAGGCTGGACAGACAGCACTGTCGGTGCAGGCCAGTCCTGCAGCCATCAGCTTTGGCGGCATTTCGCAACTGAGCACCACGGGCGGCTCGGGCACCGGCGCCATCGGCTTGAGCGTCGCGGGCCCCTGCAGCATCGCGGGCTCCACGCTCACCGGCCTGGCTGTCGGAACCTGTACGGTCACGGCCACCAAGGCAGCGGATGCCGACCATGAAGAGGCCACGGCCAGCACTTCGGTGACGGTGTCACAGGCAAGCCAGGTGGCCCTGTCCGTGGTGGCATCACCCGCCAGCATTCCCAAAGGCGACTCCAGCACGGTCACCGTCACTGGCGGCAGCGGCAGCGGTGCGCTCACGCTGGCGCTGACGGCAGGCGCTGGCAACTGCACGCTGTTCGGCAACACCGTCACCGGCACGGCCGTAGGCAGCTGCACGGTGACGGCGACCAAGGCGGCCGATGCCAACCATGCACAGGCCACCGGCTCGGTACAGATTGCAGTCGGCAAGGCGATCCAGAACATCACCTTCGATTTCTCGTCCCTGCGCTATCTGAGCCCCGAGGCCCTGTCTCTGGCCAACGCCGCCGGCACCAACTCCAACCTGCCCATCAGCTTCAGCAGCCTCACCCCTCAGACCTGCGTGGTCACGGGCACCTCGCTGCGCCTGATGCGTACGGGCGAATGCACATTGCAGGCCAGCCAGGCCGGCGATGCCGAGTACGCCGCGGCAACGCCCGTGAACCAGACCTTCACGATCACCCTGCCCCCCCACTCTCTGAGCACCATCACCGGTACCGTGGGCGGAACGACGGTCTCAGCAGAGATTGCTGCGGGAAGCCCATGGGTCTTCACACCCATGGGAACAGGCCCGGCGCAGACTGCGGGCTTCATCCCGCTGCAGGGGCACATCAGGTCACCTGCCGATGCACCGCCTGCCAATCTTCAGTTCCCGCTGGGCCTGTTCGATTTCGCTGTCCACAACGGTGCGCCGGGATCCACGGTGAGCATCAAGCTCACGTTCCCGAACAATCTGCCCCGCAATGCACAGTACTGGAAGTACGGCCCCACGTCCGACAACGCAACGCCGCACTGGTATCACTTCACCGGCGCGCAGTTCAACTCCAGCGACAACAGCGTGACGCTGACGATTGAAGACGGCAGGAACGGCGATGACGACCTGGATGTGAACGCCTTCATCAGTGACCCGGGCGGCGTGGCCGTGGTGGCCGCCGCTGCCGGCGGCAGCCCCGCGGCCATTCCCACGCTTTCGCAATGGGGTCAGTGGATGCTGGCAGCGCTGATGCTGGGCGTCGCAGTCCTGGCCGGACGCCGCACGCGAATGCGCAAGCCGCGCTGAGTCGTACGCTGTAGCCGGGGGCTGCTCACGCGCCCCCGGCTACCCGAGTCAAGCCTCCACGATCCCCGACACATCCAGCACATACATCTGCCGCTGGTGCTCGTGCACGGAGTCGATGCAGACCTGGCGCCCGTCACGGCTCCAGCGCGGGTGCAGGTCGCAGCGGTTTTCCTTGCTGAGATCGGGCGAGGCGTAGAAGCTGCCCAGGTCGTGGCGCTCGCCCGTGTGCATGTCGTACAGGAACAGGAAGCGCTCGTGCGTGCGGTCGCCGGGGTAGGTATCACTGAGCAGCCAGCGCGTGTCCACGGGCGAGAAGCTCATGTGGCCGTTCTCCACCAGCACGCCTGCACCCACCACCTGCACGTCACCGCCCTCCACATCGTCATAGAGGTGATAGTGGATCGCCCCGGCATGCGGGCCCCACACAATGATGTGGCTGTCGTCCTGCCATAGCGGATGCGAGATCTGGTATTCGGACTTTTCGTAGTCGAACGTGCCCACGGCCATCGGGTCGAAGTCGCCGGCCAGCTGAGGCAGCGGATGGTCCGAGCATTCGAGCAGGCGCATGTCGGAGCCGTCGGGCGCCATGGTGATCAGGCGGTGCAGAAAGCAGGTTTCGTCCTTGACGCGTTCGGTCCAGCGGTGCAGGAACAGGATGCGCGATGACGACGGGTTGACCTCGATATGGCTGACCCAGTGGATGGCCTTGTCCATCGATGTACGGTGATGAAAGGCCTTGAGCCGCGCATAGCTGGCCAGCAGCCTTGCCTCGCCCGTCGCGACCTCCATGCGCCAGATGCCGTCTTCCTCGGGCGCCAGGGGCAAGGCGAAGGGACCACCCTCTTCGCTGTAGCCGATGGTTTCGTGCGTGATGTAAAGGCGACGGTAGTCCACGCACAGCGCCCAGGCGCTGCTGGGCGCCACCACATAGACGGGCATGGGCAGGGTGCGCCGCTCGCCGCTGTCCACATCGATGACCACGGAGCCGAACCCCGGATAGCGCCCCCCGGAATCTGCCGTCCTGTCGTTGTGGATCAGTTGCCGGCCCGCCAGCCCGTCCAGCCACTGCAGCTGGCTGCCCATCTGCCAGTTCCAGGCGCCGGTCTCGCCCACGGCGTGGAAGCAGTCGCCGTTTTCGGTATCGAAGTAGCCGATGGACGCCCGCGCCTGGGGCGTGAGGTACTGGTCCATCCACGGCGTTTGCTGCGCCAGCACCAGGCGATTGCTGCGGTCCCAGCTGGACTTGTTGTAGTAGCCGAAGAAGTGGTGCTGGCGGCCATCGCCCAGACGGCGGCAGGGGACGAAGGATGCGGGGGTGTTCGAAGTCATGGAGCGTTTCATTGGGCGGAGATGTGGCCTTCGGCGATCACGCGGTCCCAACGCTGCTTTTCGCGGGCAACGAAGGATTGCGCCTCAGGCAGGCTGTTGGCGACGGCGCTCATGCCCTGCTCTTGCAGGCCCTTGCGGAACTCGGGCGTGGCCACGACCTTTCGGATGTCGTCGTTGAGCTTTTTGACGATGGCCTCGGGCACCTTGGAGGAGACGGCCACCGTGGTCCAGGAGGTGGCCACGTAGTCCTTGAGCCCGGACTCGGCCGCCGTGGGCACGTCCGGCAGGGCCGGCAGTCGCTGGCTGCCCGTGACGGCCAACGCCTTGAGCTTGCCGCCGCGTATGTGCGACAGCACCGTGGGCGGGTTCTCGAACATGAGCTGGATCTGGCCGCCCAGCAGGTCGTTGAGCGCGGCCGAGCTGCCGCGATAAGGCACGTGCACGATGGGCGCGCCCGCCTGCAGCTTGTACAGCTCGCCCATCATGTGCACGGACGAGCCCACGCCGGCCGAGCCGAAGTTGACCGTGCCAGGCGCCTTTTTGGCCAGCGCCGTCAGCTCGGCCAGGTTGCTGGCGGCAAGGCCGGGCGTGGCCACCACCACATGCGGCATCTCGGCCAGCACGGTCACCACGCGCAGATCCCTTGCGGGGTCATAGGCCAGCTTGCCGTATACGCCATAGGCGGCATGCAGGCCGATGGAGCCCACCATCAGCGTGTAGCCGTCGGCCGGCTGATCGGCCACATATCGGCCTCCCAGATGACCGCCCGCGCCAGGTTTGTTTTCCACCACCACCGGCTGGCCCCAGAGCCGGCTCAGGCGGTCGGCCAGCATGCGTGCCTGCACGTCAGAGCTGCCGCCTGCAGTGAACGGCACGATGATGCGCAACTGGCGCCCTGGCTGGGGAAAGCCATCCTGCGCGATGGCGGCGACGGGCGCCGTGCCTGCCACCGAGGCGGAGATGGCCGCAGCGAGCATGGCGGCTTTGCGGCCTGCGCTTGTCTTGATCATGGAATCCTTTCGATGGCGCTGCTGCGCCTGGGCAAACGATGCAATGGGGCCAGTGTAGAAAGCCGGGCATCTTTGGAAAAATGCATTTTTCCGTGGCCTCTATACAGAAAAGATATACATTGCCAGCCACCCCGAGCAGGAACGAATCGCCATGTCCAGACCCCTGAGCTCCCGAGAGATCGAGGCCTTCCGTGCCGTCATGCAGACCGGCACCACCACGGCCGCCGCGCGGCTGCTGCACACCACGCAGCCTTCGGTCAGCCGGCTGCTGGCCCAGATGCAGGCGGCCGCAGGGCTCAAGCTGTTCGACATGCACAAGGGCCGGCTGCGCCCCACGGCCGAGGCCGTGGAACTGTTCGCCACCGTGCAGCAGCATTTCCTGGGGCGCGAGCGCATAGAGCGCGACCTGGCCGCACTGCGCCAGTCCGGCGCCGGCACGCTGCGCATAGGCTGCACGCCGGCCCTGGGCCTGAGCGTGATCCCGGCCGTGGTGCGCAGCTTCGCGCAGCGCTACCCGGGCACCCACATCAGCCTGCAGACCCTGGGCTCCACGCCCTTGCGCGAGGGCCTGCTGCATGGCCACTTCGACCTGGTGGTCAGCACCATGGCGCTGAGCACGCCCGAGCTGGACGCCACCGTGCTGCACCGCAGCCGCGCCGTCTGCGTCATGCACCCGGACCATGCGCTGGCCACGCGCACGCGGCTGCATGTGCGTGACCTGCAGGGCCAGCTGCTGCTGACCCTCAACGCCGATGACGACATCTACCTGCAACTGCGCAGCACCATGCAGGAGCAGGGCATAGAAGCCGGTTCCACCATGGAGACCACCTACTCCTCCACCATCTGCAGCCTGGCCGCACAGGGGCTGGGGCTGGGCGTGGTCAACCCCTACGTGGCCTCGGTGTTCGCACGCGACCTGCGTGTGCTGCCACTGCTTCCAGCCTGTGCGGTGGAGGTGGTGCTGGCCCTGCCGCCCCAATACGCGCCCACCGAAAGGGCTGACTGCTTCGTGCAGTTGCTGCGCGAGCAATTGCACGCCTATCCGCAGGCCCGCACGCCCTAAAATTGCGGCCGATTGGAGACAAGCGGTTTGCAAACGAGTACCCACGAGCCCATGCTCACCCCCGCCGAGCGCGAGGCCATCAATTCCGGCCAGTGGTTCTGCAGCCTTTCGCCCTCGCTGCGCCATGACATCCTGCGCCAGACCACGGTCCGGCGGCTCAAGGACGGGGCACTGATCTATGCACGCGGCGATGTGCCGCACAGGTGGTATGCCTGTGCGCAGGGCGCCGTGCGCATGAGCTCGACCAGCCTGTCGGGTCGGCAGACCACGCTGGCCTATGTGGAGCCGGGCGCCTGGTTCGGTGCCATGTCCACCTTTCTTGACGAGCCTCGCACGCGCGATGCCTATGCCCACGGCGACACCACGCTGCTGTGCGTGGACAAGGAGAGCTTTCACGCCATCCTGGCCACGCACGTGGAGTTCTACGACGCCCTGCTGCGCCTGCAGGCCCACCGCATACGCCAGACCTACGGGCTGGTGGAAGACCTCAACACCCTGCCGCTGCGCGCACGCCTGGCCAAGCAGTTGCTGCACCTGTCGCGCAGCTACGGCACACAGGTGCTGGACGACCCGCGCGAGCTGCGCATAGGCCTGCAACTGGTGCAGGAGGAGCTGGCCCAGTTGCTGGGCGCCTCGCGCCAGCGCGTGAACCAGGAGCTCAAGCGCATGGAGCGCGACGCCTGCATTCGCGTGGAAGCCCAGGGTCTGGTGGTGAGGGACCTGGTGGCCCTGCAGACCATCGTGCGCGAGGCCAGCCTGGCCGGCGCCTGAGGCCGGCGCCAGCGCGCCGGCGGTTCAGCGCCGGTTCAGCGCCGGTTCAGCGCCGGTTCAGCGCCGGTTCAGCGCCGCCAGTCGATTCTTGCCGGGCGGCCCGGCAGATGCAGCGCAGCCGTTGCAGCAGGCGCCTCGGCCAGCAACCGGCCCTTGCGGAACACCTTCAGGCGCGTGGCGCGCAGCCGTATCGCCTCGGCCGCATCGCGCGCCTGCAGCAGCACGAAGCTGGCATCGCAGCCGGCCTCGATGCCATAGCCGTCCAGGTGCATCACACGCGCCGCGCGCGTGGTCACGGCGTCGAAGCAGTCGCGCATGCCGTCCTGGCTGGTCATCTGCGCCACATGCAGGCCCATGTGGGCGACCTCCAGCATGTCGCCCGAGCCCATGCCGTACCACGGGTCCATCACGCAGTCATGGCCGAAGGCCACGTTGACGCCTGCGGCCAGCAGCTCGGGCACGCGCGTCATGCCGCGGCGCTTGGGATAGCTGTCCTGGCGGCCCTGCAGCGTGATGTTGATCAGCGGATTGGCAATCACGGCCACGCCGCTTTCGGCGATCAGCGGCAGCAGCTTGCTCACGTAGTAGTTGTCCATGCTGTGCATGGAGGTGCAGTGCGAGCCCGTCACGCGGCCCTGCAGGCCCAGGCGCTGCGCCTCGAAGGCCAGGGTTTCGATGTGGCGCGACAGCGGGTCGTCGGACTCGTCGCAGTGCATGTCCACCAGCAGGCCGCGCTCGGCCGCCAGCTCGCACAGCAGCCTGACGCTGTCGGCACCCTCGGCCATGGTGCGCTCGAAGTGGGGAATGCCGCCCACCACGTCCACGCCCTTGTCCAGCGCCCGCCGCAGGTTGGCGACGCCGCCGGGCGAGCGCAGCACGCCGTCCTGCGGAAACGCCACCAGCTGCAGGTCGATATAGGGAGCCACCTGGCGCTTGACCTCCAGCAACGCATCGACGGCCAGCAGGCGGGCATCGCTGGTATCCACATGGCTGCGGATGGCCTGCAGCCCCTTGGCCGCCGCCCAGTCGCAATACTCCAGCGCGCGAGAGATCAGCGCCTCGGCCGTGAGCAGCGGCTTGAGCTCGCCCCACAGCGCTATGCCCTCCAGCAGCGTGCCGCTGCGGTTGACGCGCGGCAGGCCGTGGCTCAGCGTGGCATCCATGTGGAAATGCGGATCGACGAAGGGCGGCGACACCAGCTGGTGCTGTGCATCGACCACCTGGTGGGCAGGCGCCGAAAGACCGGCCGCGACCTCGACGATGCGCCCGCCCTGCACGGCGATGGACATGTCCTGGCGGCCGTCGGGCAGCGTGGCGTGAATGACGAGTAGATCAAGCATCTGCGTATTCTGCGGGCATGGCCACGCACCCGCAGACTTGCCTGACCACGCTGAATGGCCTGCCAGCGGTCAGACCGAAAGCGCAAGGGATCAGGGGGAACTACTGGTAGCTGATGGTGAAGGTCGCCGCCGCATTGGCACTGCCTATGGTCACGTTCTCTCCGGTCTTGACATAGCGCGCCGTCAGCGGGATATCCAACCGCTCCTGCCCGTAGGCAACAGACCCTGCAAACCATTGATTCCTGTTGCCGGCGGCATTGGAGTCCGGGCCAAAGCCCAGTATCTGGTCATCCTTGCGGATCTGCACACCCACACCTTTTGCCACCGAGGTTTTCGACAGGGTCAGAGCATTGCCGATATTTCCAGGATTTGCCACATCCGTCAGGGTGACATAGGCGTTGGTCAACGAACCTGGGATGCCGCCCTTGCACAACAACGAGATGAGGAAGGAGCGGGGAGCACCGGTTGAGCCGATTGAGGTGAGTTTTTGAGTGACAGTCTGGGCCATGCGCACGGGCTCCGGCGCCTGTGGGGTACAGGTGGGCACCTTGGGCCGGAGGACGACGGGCGAGGAAAAGCTGTATTGAGCGAGAAGCTGGCCAAATGCATCAGTCGCGCGTTCGTACAGGAAATCGCTGTCCAGCACGCCACCTGCAGTGATATCGCCATCTGCGGTCTTGATCAACTCAACTGTGACAATGGCATATTGATATGCAAAAGATCCGGGGTGATTGGAATGCTCCGAAGTACTTACAGGCGCAGCACCATTTACAGTCGAAACCCTCATTCCAATACCCTCGACTGTCGTCGGGTATATATTATTGACTGGTGTAGATTTACCCAAACTATAGCCCGTGACCGCTGGACTACAACGCATCAATCTATCGCCAACCCCATTACGCAGTACCGCTATAGCGGTTTTTGAGTAAATCACCGTGTTCTTGGCTACATTGGGATTGAATTCTGGAGGATTGAAATTGCTGAACACATACTTGTAATAGCCTGACCCATCACTTGTATCTATAATTGCGCATGCGGACCATGCGGAGGTGGCCATCATTGCCAAAATAAATATCATGACAGCCTTGTTTATTCTGCAAAAAGCACCTGCGAATATATGCATTTTGAATACCCCCGGATAATGAAAAAATCCCAAGGCCGCATTTCCTTGGTAAATTTTCAATCGTAGACATCTTTCATCCGAGATGAAATCAGATCAATCTGATTCAAGGTCTGCCCGGAGCCATGAAGGTCGTGGCGAGGCAGGCCCCATCACGTCAACGGCCCCGCATGCCGATACGCTGGCCGAAGCCAGGGCTGACAGCCGCGCTGCCGAATCGCCTGAAAAACACCCAAGCGCAATCGCGCATCAAAATAGGGGCTGACTGCTACGGCAAGGGCATGATTTTTCGGGTGAACAGGCTGGCAACCACCACAAGAGCAACCATCGAAAAATCACGCAACCATTTGATTTAATTGGATTTATTTATGCAAATCGCCACCTGGAACGTCAACTCCCTGTCCGTGCGCCTGCCGCAGGTGCTGGCCTGGCTGCAGGCCAACCCTGTCGATGCGCTGGCGCTGCAGGAACTCAAGCTCACCGACGACAAGTTTCCGCTGCAGGCGCTGCAGGAGGCCGGCTACCACGCGGTCAGCCATGGACAGAAGACCTACAACGGCGTGGCCTGGCTGACGCGCACGCCGGTGCGCGACGTGGTGCGCAATATTCCGGGCCTGGATGACGAGCAGGCCCGCATCATTGCCGCCACCCTCGATGCCGAAGGCGGCCCGGTGCGCCTGATCAATGGCTACTTCGTCAATGGGCAGGCGCCGGGCACCGACAAGTTCGCCTACAAGATGCGCTGGCTGCAGGCGCTGCAGGACTGGGTGAAAAGCGAAATGGCGATCCACCCGCGCCTGGTGCTGGTGGGTGACTTCAACGTGGCGCCCGAGGACCGCGACTCCTACGATCCCATCGGCCTGAAGGACACGATCCACCACACGGTGGAAGAGCGCACGCATTTCCAGGCGCTGCTGCAGCTGGGCCTGACCGATGCCTTCCGCATGTTCGACCAGCCCGAGAAAAGCTATTCGTGGTGGGACTACCGGATGCTGGGTTTCCAGAAGAACCGGGGCCTGCGCATCGACCACATCCTGGTCAGCGAGGCATTGCGCCCCAGCGTCAGCGCCTGCAGCGTGGATCGCGCGCCGCGCAAGAACCCGCAGCCCAGCGATCACGCGCCCGTGGTCGTGACCTTGGGCTGAATTCCAGCCAACCGGCTACAGCATGTACCGGCGCAGCCAGTGGATGGCCTCGATCTGCCCGCGCAGCATCAGGGACTGGCGATGCAGCACTTCGCTGAGCGGCCCCGGCAGACGGGACTGCTCAGCAGCCTCATAGGCGCTCAGCCATTGCTGCTGGCAGGACTCGGCCTGGTCCAGCACGTAGTCCGCGCCCTCTTCCCTGCCCAGCAGCCCGTCCCAGAAGGCGTTGCGACGCAATGCGGCACGGCTGTCGCGCACGGGCAGGACCACGCCGCCGCTGGAGCCGATGGCGCGTTCCAGGTCTTCGACGAGGATCTGGCTGGCATTGAAGTGCCGCGCCAGCACCTGTCCGATCAGCCCCTGGGGCATGGGATCCATGCATTCGCCCAGGCGTGCATGGGCCTGGCGGCCCAGGGCCAGCACGGCATTGAGCAGGGCCGTGCTCTGCAATTCCAGCGTGGTGGCCACTGGCTGTGTGGGCGTGCGCTGGCGCGCCTGCAGCCATGAGGCCTCGACGGCCTCGCGCACCTGGCTCCAGCGCAGCAGGCTGCTGCCCCGAACCTGCTCCCAGCGCTCTTCGAGCTCGAATTCGACATCGTCGAAATCCTGCTGCGCGTACTCGGGTTCAAGTGACGCTTTCCAGCCCAGTGCGTAGGCGGGACGGTATTTGTCGTAACCACGCCCCGCAACGAAGTAAGGCTCCAGGAAGTAGCGGTCATGCCAGTACGCATCGACCGGCTCGCCAAGCGTGCGCGGTGTCGATGGGTACATCAGGCCCGGACGAGCGGGCTTGGCTTTTTGCCAGAGGTTGGAGAGGACTGTGGGCACGATAGGTCGGGACGTAGGCCGTTCCAGCGAAGAGGACTCCATTGTCCCAAGCCCGGGCGGCCCGGCCCGTCAGCACCCCGGGCGCCGGCCTGTAGGAGCCGGACCCTTGCCGAGGCAAGGGCCCGGCCGCCCACCGGCTTGCCTTACTCGAAGGCGTCCTCGTCCATGCCCAGCTCCTGCAGCTTGCGGGTGATGGTGTTGCGGCCAATGCCCAGGCGCTGGGCGGCCTCGACCCGGCGGCCGTGGGTGACGGCCAGGGCCGAGCGGATCAGCTGCGCCTCGAAGCGGCGGGACAGCTGGTCCCAGACTTCACCATGCCCCTGGGCGTGGGTGTGCTCCAGCAGCTGGCGCGCCTGTTGCCCCAGCAGATGGACCCAGTCCAGGTCGGAAGCGGCCAGGGCGGTGTCATGCGGCGGGGCCAGCGCGGACACGGGCACGGCCAGTCGGCCAAGGCCCTCTTCCGCCAGCGGTGCCGGCGCATGCGGCAGCGCGGCCGGTGCAGGCACGCCGCCGTTGCCCCCGCCCACGGGCGGGGCGGCTTCGCCCAGCACCTCGGGGGGCAGGTCCTTGACCGAGATGACCTGGGCAGGGGCCATGACGGTCAGCCAGTGGCAGATGTTCTCCAGCTGTCGCACGTTGCCGGGGAAGGCGAAGGTCTGCAGCCGCTGCATGGCATCGACCCCCATGCGCTTGGGCTCCACGCCCAGTTGCCGCGCGCTTTGCTGCAGGAAGTGGCGAGCCAGCATGGGCACGTCTTCATTGCGCTCGCGCAGCGCGGGCAGGCGCAGGCGGATGACGTTGAGGCGGTGGAACAGATCCTCGCGGAAGCCGCCGTTGCGCACGCGCTGCTCCAGGTCCTGGTGGGTGGCGGCGATGACGCGCACATGGGCCTTGACGGCCTGGTGGCCGCCCACGCGGTAGAAGTGCCCGTCCGACAGCACACGCAGCAGGCGCGTCTGCAGGTCGAAGGGCATGTCGCCGATTTCATCGAGAAAGAGCGTGCCGCCCTCGGCCTGCTCGAAGCGTCCGCGCCGTTGCGTCTGGGCGCCAGTGAAGGCGCCGCGCTCGTGGCCGAACAGTTCGGACTCCAGCAGGTCCTTGGGGATGGCGGCGGTGTTGATGGCCACGAAGGGGCCGCCCGCCACGGGCGAGTGCTTGTGCAGCGCGCGCGCCACCAGCTCCTTGCCCGAGCCCGACTCGCCCGTGATCAGCACCGTGACCTGGCTCTGGCTGAGCCGGCCGATGGCACGGAACACGTCCTGCATGGCAGGCGCCTGGCCCAGCATCTCGGCCTGCAGCGGGGCCTGGGCCTCCGCCACATCCTCGCGCAGGCTTTCCTCGACGGCGCGCCGGATGAGTTCCACGGCCTTGGGCAGGTCGAAGGGTTTGGGCAGGTATTCGAAGGCTCCGCGCTGGAAGGCCGAGACGGCACTGTCCAGGTCGGAGTACGCGGTCATGATGATGACGGGCAGGCCCGGCTGCTGGGCGCGGATCTGCTCGAGCAGCTCCAGCCCCGAGCCGCCGGGCATGCGGATGTCGCTCACCAGCACCTGGGGTGGCTGGCGCGCCGGGTCGCCGGCATCGACATCGGACAGTGCCGTGAGCACATCGCGCGCCTGGATGAAGCTGCGCGTTGCCCAGCCTTCCCTGCCCAGTGCCTTTTCCAGCACGAAGCGGATGGAAGGGTCATCATCCACGATCCAGATCGGTTTCATTGGTGGTGCATCCTTCCCTTGTTGCAGTGTTGACTTCCGTGGGCCTCAAGGCAGGGGAATGAGGATGCGGAAATCCGTGCGTCCCGGCTGGCTTTCACATTCGATCAGCCCCTGGTGGCGCTGCACGAAGGTCTGCGCCAGCGTCAGCCCCAGTCCCGAACCGCCATCCCTTCCCGATACCAGCGGATAGAAGATCCGCTCCTTGATGGCATCGGGAACGCCTGGCCCGTTGTCGATCACATGCAATTCCAATGCCAACCGATAGCGCTGGCGACCAAAAGTTACCTGCCGGGCCACACGCGTTCGCAAAATGATCTCGGCATCACCAGCCGCAATGCGCTCCTGCAGCGCCTGCGCGGCGTTCTGGACGATGTTGAGCACGGCCTGGATCAGCTGGGCGCTGTCGCCCCGGAACTCCGGGATGGAGATGTCGTAGTCGCGCGTGATGGTCAGCCCGGCAGGGTGCTCGACCAGCACCAGCGAGCGCACGCGCTCGCAGACTTCGTGGATGTTGACGTCACCGACCTCATGCGGATGGCGGTGCGGCGCCAGCAGCCGATCCACCAGCGCCTGCAGCCGGTCGGCCTCGTGGATGATGACTTCGGTGTACTCGCGCAGCTCGGGTGCGTCCAGATCCATCTGCAGCAGCTGGGCTGCGCCACGGATGCCGCCCAGCGGGTTCTTGATCTCGTGGGCCAGGTTGCGGATCAGCTCCTTGTGTGCCTGGGCCTGCTCGCGCAGCCGCTCCTCGCGGTCCTGGCGGGCCTGCTGCTCCAGCGGCCAGAACTCGACCAGCACATGGCCGGGCCGCTCGGCCAGCGAGACCGTGACGTGCACGGGCAGCGCATCGCCGCCCACGCGGTGCAGGCTGGCCTCGAAGCGCAGGGCCGCGAAGTCGTTGTCCTGGGCGCCACGCAAGGCCTTGTCCAGCAAGGCAGGCTCGGTGAAGCAGGCCGCCAGCTCGCTGCCTTCGAGCATGCGGCGCGACAGGCCCAGTGCGTTTTCAAGGGCTGCGTTGGCGAAAAGCACGGCACCCTGCTCGTCGAGCACGGTCATCAGCGTGCACAGCAGGTCAAGCGCCTGATAGGAGGCCGGGGGCGCCGGCCGGTCGTCCTGGATCATGGCCGGGCTCCGGTGGGCCGCACGGGCCCGTCAGTTCTTGGGAAGTCGATCCAGCTCACGACGGATGCCGGCGACATCGCCTTCCTGCCGCGAGATGCTGCTCTTGAGCTGCTCGACACGTTCCAGATAGCCCTGGGGATTGCGCAACTCCAATGCGGTGCGCTGGGGATTGCCATCGTTGTACTCCTGACGCAGCTGTGTCAGCTTCTCCTGGGCGCGGGCCAGCTCGCTTTCCAGAATGGTCCGCGCGTCGGAGTCGCGGGCCTTCTGGGCGCTGCTATTGACCTTGGCCGGAGCGGGCGATCCTGCGGCCGGAGTGGCGGAGGTGCGCGGTGCCTGGCTGCCGCCCGAGGCCGCCGGCTTGCTGCCGCCATGGATCACCGTCACATGCCCGCCATCCACCGGCTTGCAGTCCTTGGCCTTGGCCTGGCTGACGTTGTTGGTGTACTCGTTGCCGCAGCGGTAGATCACGTCCTGGGACCAGGCTCCCACCGACAGCAGGGGCAGCAGCAGTGACACAAACAGTTTCTTCATTCCATTCCCTCGGGTAGCCAGATCGGAAGGGCCCGGCTTATCCGGGCAAGTATCGCTCCATCTTCCGGGCTGGACGTCATTTCTTGAGCGGGCCAACCCCTTTTGGTTCCGCGCCCAGCATACCCAGGTCCTGGCCGAAAGCAAAAAAGGCGGCTTGCGCCGCCTTTTTGCCGACTCGCCTTACAGCGAGAAGTACATGTCGTACTCGACCGGATGCACGGCCTGACGGTAACGGGTCACTTCGCCCATCTTCAGCTCGATGTAGGCATCGAGCATGCTGTCCGAGAACACGCCGCCCTTGGTCAGGAACGAGCGGTCCGCGTCCAGCGCTTCCAGGGCCTGGTCCAGGCTGTGGCAGACCGTGGGCACCAGCTTGTCCTCTTCCGGGGGCAGGTGGTACAGATCCTTGGTCGCGGCTTCGCCGGGATGGATCTTGTTTTCCACGCCGTCCAGACCTGCCATCAGCAGGGCCGAGAAGCCCAGGTAGGGGTTCATCAGCGGATCGGGGAAGCGTGCCTCGACGCGGCGGCCCTTGGGGTTGGCCACGTAGGGGATGCGGATCGATGCCGAGCGGTTCTTGGCCGAGTAGGCCAGCTTGACCGGAGCCTCGAAGCCGGGCACCAGGCGCTTGTAGCTGTTGGTGCCGGGGTTGGTGATGGCGTTCAGGGCACGGGCGTGCTTGATGATGCCGCCGATGTAGTACAGCGCGAAGTCGGACAGGCCGGCGTAGCCGTCACCTGCGAACAGGTTCTTGCCATCCTTCCAGACGGACTGGTGCACGTGCATGCCCGAGCCGTTGTCGCCCGGATAGGGCTTGGGCATGAAGGTGGCGGTCTTGCCGTAGGTGTTGGCCACGTTCCAGATCACGTACTTCATGACCTGTGTCCAGTCGGCACGCTCCACCAGGGTGCTGAAGCGGGTGCCGATCTCGTTCTGGCCGGCGCCTGCCACTTCGTGGTGGAACACTTCGACGGGAATGCCCAGTTGCTCGAGCAGCAGCACCATTTCGGCGCGCAGATCCTGGGTGCTGTCCACGGGGGGCACGGGGAAGTAGCCGCCCTTGTTGCGCGGACGGTGGCCGCGGTTGCCGGATTCGAACTTGGCGCCCGAATTCCAGGGTGCTTCGTACTCTTCGATTTCGTAGAAGGTGCTGCCGGGTTCGGTGTTCCAGCGCACGCCGTCGAAGATGAAGAATTCGGGTTCGGGTCCGAAGTAGGCGGTGTCGCCCAGGCCCGATGCCTTCAGATAGGCTTCGGCGCGCTTGGCCACGGAGCGGGGATCGCGGTCGTAGGCCTTGCCATCACCGGGTTCGATCACATCGCACTGCAGGAACAGCGTGGTCTCTTCAAAGAAGGGGTCGATGTTCGCGGTAGCGGGATCGGGCATCAGCTGCATGTCAGATGCTTCAATGCCCTTCCAGCCTGCCACCGACGAGCCGTCGAAGGCGTGGCCCGAGGTGAACTTGTCTTCGTCGAAGTGCGACACCGGCACCGTGACGTGCTGCTCCTTGCCACGGGTGTCCGTAAAACGAAGGTCCACGAATTTGACCTCGTTCTCCTTCACCATGTTCAACACGTCTGCAACGGTCTTTGCCATCAGATCTCTCCTGCCAATCTGGCTGATCAAAAAAGATAAATACTCTTAAGCAGTTTGCGTGCCAGGCTGCATCCATTGAGTGCATGCCTGCAGACTGGCACCTGCTTGGCGCGCCAGCCCCGTGATTCTGCCGCCTTGGGAAGGGCTTGTGGATGACATTGAAGCCTCTGTCGGCATTCGATCCACCGCCCGGCATCTTCACCAAATCGGTGCAGATTCAGGAACCGGCCCGTAAATCAGATATTGCGCACCAATTCAGGGCCAAGACTTGCACCAAATGAGTGCAAACCTTCCAGCAGCGTGGGCCAGGCCTTGGTGACGGCACCAGCTTCGCCCTTGACACCAAGTTCTATGTGCCGGCCGTGCTTGGAATCATCCACGCTGGGCAGGCTGAACACCTTGACGCCCGGGTGATCGCGCTCTATGGCCACCATCAACGGCGTCAGCGTGGCTTCCATGCCGCCGTAGACGATGACCGAATGCTCCCGCTGCACCGTGCTGTGGAAATGCTTGGCGTAGCGCTGCTCCAGCACCCACTCGACCATGGGCCAGGCCATGACAGGGAAACCGGGCACGAAGTGCACGGTGCCCGCTGCGCCCGAGCAGGAAAAGCCCGGGATCTTGTTGTAGACGTTGGGGATGATGCGCGCGCCTTCGGGGAAGTTGCCCATCTGCAGCCGGTGCAGGTTGTCGGCGCGCTGGGGTTCGTAGGGCTTGCCTTCTTCGGTGGCCACATCGCGCATGCGCTCGCGGATCAGGGCCACGGCTTCCGGGTGCAGTGCCAGCGGCACGCCCAGGGCCTCAGCCGCGCATTGGCGCGTGTGGTCGTCGGGGGTGGCGCCTATGCCGCCAAAGCTGAAGACCACGGCCTGCGATGCGAAGGCGCGGCGCAGGGCGTCGGTGATGCGCGCCCTGTCATCGCCCACGTACTCGGCATGGGCCAGGGACAGGCCACGCGCGCCCAGCAGCTCGATCAGCTTGGGAAGGTGCTTGTCGGCACGCTTGCCCGACAGGATTTCGTCTCCGATGATGAGTGCGCCTACTTGAAGGGTCATGAGGTCTTTTCTTGCGGGGTGGAGGGGGGAGAGGCCGCGCCGGCTCCGAGCGGCGCGTCGGGAGCGTAGGGCACGATGGGGGTGTCGGGCAGCGCCGGTTCCTCCTCGCGCATGCGCTGCAGCGCGGCCAGGCAGAAGTGGGCAAACCACAGCGAGGAGAAAGCGAAGATCAGCGCATAGATCCAGATGGCCACCGGAATCAGTATCCAGAAGGCCGCGATGAAGACCACGCCGGAGGCCCAGACAATGGCCGGCGCCGCGCCCAGATAGCCGCAGACCACGCCCATGAGCATCAGCGCCAGGCGGTGGCGCAGGAACAGGCTGCGGCGCTCGGGCTTGCTGGCATGGGCAGAGAGCGCGTCAAAGGCCATGACGCGGTAGGTCAGCCAGCCCCAGATCAGCGGCGGGATCACCACCACCAGGGGCGGCACGAACCACAGCGGCACCGACACCAGCAGCGCGATCAAGGCAATCAGCGAAGAGCCTGCGGACCACACCAGGCTGCCGACCAGGGTGGCGCCCTGCCTGCGCTCCAGCGCGGGAAAACGCCGCTGGGCCACCAGCTCGACCAGGGCCGGCGTCATGAACAGCGCCACCAGCAGCAGCGAGACCACGACCAGCACCGGCGTGACCGAGAGCACGACCAGCACCGGCGCCACCAGCTCGGGCAGCGATTGCACGCCCATCCAGGACCAGACGGTGTGCAGCCAGCCCACGCCCTGCAGGACCCCTTCCGTCCAGACGACGGCATCGGCCCAGAAGAAATAGCCCAGCAGCCAGGCCGTGATGGCCATGAACAGCAAGGGAAACAGCGACCATGCAATCACCCGCTTATGCAGGCAATACGCCGTCGCACGCCAGAAGGAATCGAGTAGCAAGCCCATGCCGGCAAGCATACCCCGAGCCCAGCCTCAAGCGCGACCCATCAACCTTAGGAACCCACGCCATTGCTGGGCCCAAAAGCCCTGGCCGTAGTCGCGCAGCTGGCCCTGGGCATTGGGCTGGACCTGGTCGCGCACGCCGGTGGGATCGAAGCGCAGCTCGAAGTTGGCGGTGCCGAACAGCATGTCCCACCAGGGCAGGAGCACGCCGAAGTTGTTGCCATGCGCCTTCTTGTTGCGCACGGGCGCCATGGGCTCATGGCCAATGCCGATGGCGTGGTGGCGGCGGTGAAAACGGGGGCTGATCCACAGCCGCTCGCCGATGGTGCCGAACCAGACGCGCAGGTTGGCGTGCTGGAAGCTCTCGCTGAGCTGGGTGAAGGCCACGATGGCCACGAACTGGCCTGGCGCCACGCCGATGAGCTGGGCCACGAGCACGATGATGGTGTCGCGGATCACATCGTCGAGCAGGTGGTTGCGGTTGTCGCTCCACACCGTCATCTGGCGCTGCGAGTGGTGCAGCGCATGCAGCTTCCACCACCAGCCGATGCTGTGCTGGCCGCGGTGTATCCAGTAGTCCAGGAAGTCGAAGGCCAGCAGGTAGATGATCAGGCTGACCCAGGCCAGGTCGGTGACGCCGGGCCACACGCCGTCGAGGTGAAAGCTCGGCAGCCCCCAGACATGCAGACGGCCCATGAGCTCGTCCCACAGCGGGTCCAGCGTGAAGAACAGGGCCAGCCGGAACAGGCCCAGCCGGTGAACCACGGTGTAGATGATGTCCACGTGGATGGCGCGCCGGTCGGTAACGGGCTCGACGGGCCGCCAGTACTGCAGCGGCGCGATCACCGCCACCATGATGAAGATCTGCAGCAGACCCACCAGCAGCCAGCCCGTGGCGCCATAGGCGTCCTCCAGCAGGCTGGCCTGCCCCAGGCCGAACAGCAGGGGCTGGACAACGCCCTCGAACAGGCGCTGCTGCGCATTACCGAACCACTGAATCCACCAGTCCACACCACGCTCCCATCGCCCGCCGCGCTGCGCGCGCGGACACTATGCGAATTTTGCTACCCAATCCCGATAGTCGGGATGCTCCCGCAGCGTGCGGAAGCAGAACCCCTGCTTGAGCAGGCCCGTGACCAAAGGTTCCAGCACGGCAGGTGCCCAGGGGTCCTTGCGTGACCAGATGCCCAGATGGGCCAGCAGGATGTCTCCGCTGCGGATGTTCTTGAGCGCCTGGGCCAGCAGCTGCGCATTCGGGTAGCGGTCGCTGGGCAGCTCATCGCCCAGAAAACCCGCGCTGGCCCAGCCCACATGCATGTAGCCGCCCTGCCGCGCGGCATCCAGCAGCGCGGGCGAGGTCTTGCCGCCGGGCGCACGGAACAGCGGCAGGGGCTTGCGCCCGGTGATCTGCTGCAGCCGCTGTGCGGATCGGCGGATCTCGTCGCAATAGCCTGCCGCATCGACCGTGAAGGTCTCGTTGGCGCGAGGCCCTGCCGAGGGGCGCACGCGAAAACCCGTGACCGGCCCGTTCTTCGAGGCGCGCAGATCACCGCGCCAGTACATGTGGTCGTAGGTGTGCGAGGCGAATTCATGGCCTTCGGCAGCGCGTGCGCGCCACCAGGGCGCCCATGTCTCGCCCAGGCTGCCATCGCCTTGCTGGGTGGGCTCGTTGGCCGCGAAAAACGTCACTGGCACCGCATGGCGCTTGAGCACATCGGCCACCAGGTCGGCAATGCCCATGTGGCCCGTGTCGAAGGTCAGATACACGGTCTTGGCACAGCCTGTGCCCTGCCCTGCCGCCAAGGCGGGGCGCAGCAGGCCGAAAGCCGCCGCACCGGCCAGCGATTGCGCAAAGAGACGGCGGTCCATCAGCGTTGCGCGTGGGCCAGCGTCCACACGCCGTGCGGCGACTTGCCGACCTTGACCTGCTGGACCACCTTCTTTTCCACGGTGTCGATCACCGACAGCTTGCGCGCCCAGCGCGAGCTGACCAGCAGGTAGCGGCCGTCGGCGGAGACGTCCATGCAGTCCGGGCCGCCCGGTGCCGGGTAGTTGGCCACGACCTGGTTGGTCTGCATGTCGATCTTGCTGATGGTGTTGGCCACGCGGTTGCTCACATACAGGTGGCGGCCGTCGCCGGCGGCGCGCATGGCGTGGGCGCCAGCGGCTGTCTTGATGCGGGCCACGCTGCGCGGCTCGGGGCCGGTGATGTCGAACACTTCCACGCCATCGCTGCCGGTCAGGCCGATGAACAGCTTGGTGCCGTCCGGGCTGCCATAGAGATCGGCCGGCATGGGGCCGGTGGGCACGCGGGCCTTGATGGTCTGGGTGGCGATGTCGATGGCCACCAGGGCATCGCTGTCCTGCATGGTGGAATAGATGGTCGTGCTCTTGGCATCGATCCAGAGATGGCTGGGCGTCTTGCCCGTGGGCACGCGCTTGACCAGCTGCGGGTTCTGGCCATCCCAGCGGTAGATGTCGATGTGGTTGAGGCGGTTGGCCGCCGTGACGAACCACTTCATGTCCGGGCTGAAGCGCAGGTGATAGGGGTCGATGATGTCGCGGATCACGCGCTGCACCTCGCCCGTGCGCGGATCGACCAGGGTCAGGGTGTCGCCCAGCGCATTGGCCACGACCAGCGATTTCTCGTCCGGCGTGAGGTACAGGTGATGCGGCTCCTTGCCCGTGGGAATGCGTGCCGTCTCCTGCCAGGTGACCGGGTCCACGATGCTGATGTTGGCATCAAGCGAGTTGAGCACAAAGATGGGCGTGGGGCCCTGGGTCTGCGGTGGCGGCGTGACACGCGCGACCGGGGCCGCGGGAGCTGCCGTAGCCGAGGGAACGGAAGGCGCGGCAGGAACGGCGGCCGCCTGGGCCGATGCGGCTTGCGCCTGCACGGCAGCAGACGTGGCCGAGGCCGCGCGGGCCGATTTGGATCCGGGCAGGGATGCCACAGCCAGCCAGGCCAGCGCACCGCCGCCCACAACCAAAGCCACAGCCGCGCTCAAGCGCCCGACGGAAAGACGTTTCACAAAGCACCACCTTCTGAGAATCTGCGCAGTGTAGCTGCGCCAATCAGCCCCTCGGACGCTCTGGGGCATCGGCCTTTGCTGCTGTGCAAAAAACCGACATTTGCGCGACGTTGGCCCGAGATATCGCGGCAAGCGCGCCAATCCATGACTTGCATCAAGGCATGACAACGGCGCATGGAAATACCCGCCACAACGAAAAAGGGAGCCGACAGGCTCCCTTCGCTGGCATGCGCCCAAAGGCGCAGTGGCGATCAGATCTTCCACTTCTCCATGAGCTTTTCGGGACGCAGGGTGTCGTAGTGCTCGAAGGGCTGGTGGATCCAGGGGTTGGTCGGCAGGTAGTCCACCGAGTAGTCGGGCGTGAAAGCCGACAGGCCCTTGGTCCAGATCACGGCGCTGCGCAGTTCGGTGATCGGCGGGTAGTTGGTCTTGAGCATGGCGATCACGGCGTTCAGCGTGTGACCCGAGTCGGCCAGGTCATCGACCAGCAGCACGCGGCCGGCGATCTCACCCTTGGGCGTGGTGATGAAGCGCGCGATGTCCAGATGGCCCTGCACCGTGCCGGCTTCGGCGCGGTAGGAGCTGGTGGACATGATGGCCAGCGGCTTGTCGAAGATGCGGCTGAGCATGTCACCGGGACGCAGGCCGCCACGGGCCAGGCAGAGAATGGTGTCGAATTCCCAGCCGGACTGGTGCACTTTGATCGCGAGCTTTTCGATCAGTCCGTGGTATTCGTCGTAGCTCACATACAGGTGTTGACCGTCTTCCGTCAGCATGGAATGGCTCCTGGTTCAATCTTGGGGTTCAGCCGCCAGTGGTTCACTGGGCGGCGTAGGGGTTTTGCATCAGGATGGTGTGATCCCGGTCGGGGCTGGTCGAAACCATGGCGATGGGCACGCCCGTCACTTCCTCGATGCGCTCCAGATAGCGGCGGGCATTGGCCGGCAGCTTGTCGTAGTCGGTCACGCCCACGGTGGAATCGGTCCAGCCGGGGATGGACTCATAGATGGGCTTGCAGCGGGCGATCTCGTCGGCGCCCATGGGCAGCAGGTCGATCTTCTCGCCATCGAGCTCGTAGCCCACGCACAGCAGCAGTTCCTGCAGGCCGTCGAGCACGTCGAGCTTGGTGATGCACAGGCCCGACAGGCCGTTGACCTGGGCGCTGCGCTTGAGCAGCGCGGCGTCGAACCAGCCGCAGCGGCGCGAGCGGCCGGTGGTCACGCCCTTTTCGGCGCCCACGGTGCTCATGTGCCAGCCCGGCGTGCCTTCCTTTTCCCAATCCAGTTCGGTGGGGAAAGGACCGCCGCCCACGCGGGTGCAGTAGGCCTTGGTGATGCCCAGGATGTAGTGCAGCATGCCGGGGCCCACGCCCGAGCCTGCAGCCGCATTGCCGGCGACGCAGTTGGACGAGGTGACATAGGGATAGGTGCCGTGGTCCACGTCCAGCAGCGTGCCCTGCGCGCCTTCGAACAGCAGGTTGGCGCCTTCGGCGTGCGCGGCGTTCAGCTCGCGCGAGACATCGGCCATCATGGGCTTGAGCAGCTCGGCATGGCGCATGGCCTCTTCGTACACCGCGTCGAATTGCACTTCGCCATCCTTGATGTACGGCTTGAGCGCGTCACCGAAGGTGAAGTTCTTCGAACCCAGCACGTTGACCAGGATGTGGTTGTGCAAAGCCAGCAGTTCGCGCAGCTTGGTGGCGAAGCGCTCGGGGTACTTGAGGTCCTGCACGCGCAGTGCGCGGCGGGCAATCTTGTCTTCGTAGGCGGGGCCGATGCCACGGCCGGTGGTGCCGATCTTCTCAGTGCCGCCCTGCTCGCGCGCAGCTTCGCGCGCCACGTCCAGCGCGGAGTGGAAAGGCAGGATCAGTGGGCAGGCTTCGGACACGCGCAGACGGTCACGCACCTGCACGCCGGCCTTCTCCAGGCCTTCGATTTCCTCGAACAGCTTGGCGGCAGAGAGCACCACGCCGTTGCCGATATAGCACTTCACGCCGGGGCGCATGATGCCGCTGGGGATCAGGTGCAGTGCGGTCTTCACGCCGTTGATGACCAGCGTGTGGCCAGCGTTGTGGCCACCCTGGAAGCGGACCACGCCCTGGGCGCTTTCGGTCAGCCAGTCCACCAGCTTGCCCTTGCCTTCGTCACCCCACTGGGTGCCGACCACGACCACGTTGCGACCTTTGGTAGCTTTCATATTCAAATCCGATGAAATCCGAAGAAATTGACAAATGCGTCAGATGGCTTGCACGGCCCACTGCCCGGCAACCTGCACGAGCTCGCGGTCGCAGTGGAATTCGTCCACTTCGCTTTCATGCCCTGGCAGCACGCAGACCACGGTCTCGCCCTGCCGGCGCAATGCAGCAATGGCAGCCGCAACCTGGGGATCGTCGCCCCAGGGCGCGCGGATGGCAGCCTTGAGCGGGCGCTCGGGCACGACGGCGACGAGCTGCTTGATGTCCAGGCTGAAGCCGGCGGCGGGCCGGTTGCGGCCAAAGACCGCACCCACCTCGTCATAGCGGCCGCCGCGCACCAGCGCATCGCTGGCACCCGGCACATAGATGGCAAAGCGCGTGCCGCTGTAGTAGGCATAGCCGCGCAGATCGGCCAGATCGAAGCTCACGCTCACGCCTTCGAGGCGCTGCGCCAGCCAGCGCAGCTGGTCCAGCAGAGGCTGCACGCCTGCGGTGCGGGCCAGCAGCTTCTCGGCGCGGTCCAGTACCTCGATGCCGCCGTACAGCTGCAGCAGGGCCATCAGGCCTTCGCGCGAGGCGGCAGGGAAGTCGCGTGTGAGGCGCTCGAGCTCGCTCGCATCCTTGGCGGCCAGCGCAGCGTGCACGCCGCGCAGCACCTGCATGTCCACCATCACGCCAGCCAGCAGGCTGCGCACGATGCGCACATCGGCCAGATCGACATTGATGTTGGTGACGCCTGCGCTGCGCAGGCAGTCCAGCGCCAGGTGCAGTGCCTCCAGGTCGGCTTCCATGCCCTGGTGGCCGTAGATCTCGGCACCGAACTGCAGCGGCTCGCGCGTGGCGCGGGGGCGGTCAGGGCGGGCATGAACGACGGGGCCGCAGTAGCACAGGCGCGTGAGGCCCTTGCGGTTGAGAAGATGGGCGTCGATGCGGGCCACCTGCTGCGTGGTGTCTGCACGCAGACCCATGGTGCGGCCTGTCAGCTGGTCGATGAGCTTGCAGGTCTGCAGGTCCAGCGCCTCCCCTGTGCCGGTGAGCAGGGATTCGAGGTACTCCAGCATGGGCGGCATGACCAGTTCATAGCCATAGCCACGCGCTGTATCGAGCAGGCCTCGACGCAATTCTTCGATGTGCCGGGCCTCGGAAGGCAAGACATCGGCGATGTGATCCGGCAGGACCCAAGCAGACATGGAAAAGGGGGAGGCTGTTAAAAACGTGATTCTACCGGCTGTTGCGGGCCAGCCCAAATTGGGGGTGACCCAAGGCCCACGGCGGGTGTTCGGTATTCCGAATCGATTCGGTGCACGGGCGACAGCGGCGGCGCAAGAAAAAACGGCGCCCCAACAGGGGCGCCGTGCAGGGGCCGGGCGGCATTGCCGCTCAGGCGCGCTTATTTTCCAGAGCTTCCACCACTGCGGTAGGCCTTGAAGAAATCGGTCTGCGAAGGATCGAGCACGAGCACATCGCTCTTCTTGGCAAAGCTGGCCTTGTAGGCCTCCAGGCTGCGGTAGAACTGCGCAAACTGCGGGTCCTTGCCAAAGGCCTCGGCGTAGGTCCGGGCGGCCTCGGCATCGCCCTCGCCCTTGATCTTCTGGGCATCACGGTAGGCATTGGCGATGGTGATCTCGCGCTGGCGATCGGCCTCGGCGCGGATCTTCTCGCCTTCGGCGGCGCCGGTGGAGCGCAGCTCGTTGGCCACGCGCTTGCGCTCGGCTTCCATGCGGCGGTAGACCGATTCCGTGATCGTCTCGGCATAGTCCACGCGCGTGATGCGCACATCGACCACGTCCACGCCCCAGGGCTTGGCGCCGCGCACGGTCTCCAGCACTTCGCGCTTGACGTCGTTCATCAGCGCATCGCGCTTGCTGGACAGCAGTTCGCGCACGGTGCGGCGGTTGATTTCCTCCTGGAAGGCATTGCGCACCACGCGGTTGAGCTGCATGGCGCCAGCCGACTCGTCCAGGCCCACATTGCGGATGTACTCCGACGGATCGGAGATGCGCCAGCGCACGTACCAGTCGATGACCACGCGCTGCTTTTCGGCAGTGAGCATGGGCTCGGTGTCGGTGCTGTCCAGCGTGAGCAGGCGCTTGTCGATGTAGCGCACGTTCTGGAACGGCGGCGGCATCTTGATGTTCAGGCCCGGCTCGGTGATCACTTCCTTGATCTGACCCAGGGCATAGACCACGCCGAACTGGCGCTGATCGACGACGAACAGCATGGAGCTGAGCAGCGCGAGCGCCAGAAGAATGCTGGTGATGAAAAATCCAACTCGGTTCACTTGGGCTGCTCCTCAGCGTGCTTCGCGGTCACGGCTGCGACTGCTGTCGCGGCTGCGCGCATCGTTCGAAAGGCCGGGAATGGCGGCAGGCGCAGGCGCCTGGGTGCTGGGGGCCGCCGAGCTGTCGGCTGCCGGCACATTGCCGCTCACGCCTTGCATGATCTTGTCCAGCGGCAGGTACAGCAGGTTGGAGCCCTGGCGCGATTCCACCAGCACCTTGGTCACGTTGCCGTAGATTTGCTGCATGGTTTCCAGGTACATGCGGTCGCGCGTGACCTGGGGAGCCTTCTGGTACTCGGTGAACACCGAGCTGAAGCGCTGCGCATCACCCTGGGCCTGAGCCACGATGCGGGCCTTGTAGCCGTTGGACTCTTCCAGCAGGCGCGCTGCCGAGCCGGCTGCGCGCGGCACCACGTCGTTGGCGTAGGCCTGCGCTTCGTTCTTCGCACGCTCACGCTCCTGGCCGGCACGCAGCACGTCGTCGAAGGCCGCCTGGACCTGCTCGGGCGGACGCACGCCGCCTTGCTGCAGGTTGATGCCCACGACTTCCACGCCCACCTTGTAGCGGTCCAGGATGGTCTGCATCAGGTCGCGCACGCGCGGGGCGATCTGGTCGCGCTCCTCGGCCAGCGCCGTGTCCATCTTCATCTTGCCGACGACTTCGCGCACGGCAGTCTCTGCGGCCTGGACCACGGCCTCGGACGGGTTCTTGCTCTCGAAGAGCCAGGCGCGCGCGTCGCTCAGGCGGTACTGGACGGCGAACTTGATCTCGACGATGTTCTCGTCCTCGGTGAGCATGGCCGACTCGCGCAGGCCCGTGCTCTTGATGATGGTGTCGCGCCCCACGTCGGCCGAGCGGATCTGCGTCACGAAGACCAGTTCATGGCGCTGGATCGGGTACGGCAGCCGCCAGTTGATGCCGGCGCCCACCGTGCTCTTGTACTTGCCGAACTGGGTGATGACGGCCTGCTGGCCTTCCTGGACGATGAAGATGCCCGTGCCCATCCAGATGATGAAGGCAATGCCGGCGATCAGGCCCACGCCCATGCCGGCGCTGCGCATGTCCGGCGGCTGGCTGCCGCCGCCATTGCGGATGGGCGGCTGGCCACGGCCGCCGCCCGGCTTGCCGCCGAACAGGCCCGAGAGCTTGCGGTTGAGGTCGCGCCACAGCTCATCCAGATCAGGCGGCTGGCCGCCGCCCGACGAGGGGCGGTTGTCACGGCTGTCGCGGTTGTCGCGTGCAGGTTCCGCAGGCGGGGGCGGCGGCGCGGGACGGTCGGCATCGGGGCGCGAAGCATCGTCGTTCTTGTCGTCGCCACGTCCCCATCGCGGATCATTCAGGTTGAACATCCCGCGAAGGCGCTGCGGCAGCATCGCCCAGCGATGGGCGCGTTGTGAAAGATTCATGCGAGAAGTCTCGGTTTCTTCGGTAAAGACAGGGACCCAATCGGCATTTTGCCCAATCAGGGCGCTAGCCCCTAGTATTCGGCGTCCTGCCCAGGGGGCATCGCGCCATCCACCTCCTCCTGATCCCGCTCATCACCACCGTGCGCTTCGGCGTGTTCCGCCTCCGCGCGCAGCGCATGCTCGGCCAGCAACTGCCGCAGCTGCGGCAGCCCCTCGCCGGAGCGGGCGCTGACGAACACCCGTGAAACAGGCAGCCCGTCAAGCTCGTACTGGTCCTGCAACTGCGCTGGAAGCCGCTCCGGATCGACGGCGTCCAATTTGTTGAAAACCAGTACCAGAGGCACCTCCTGGGCACCGATTTCCTTCAGAACTTTCTGGACTTGTTGGATTTGCTCTGGGAAATTCGGATTGGAGGCGTCGACCACGTGCAGCAGAAGATCGGCATCGATCGCCTCCTGCAACGTGGCCTGGAATGCATCGACCAGGCCGTGCGGCAGGTCGCGGATGAACCCCACGGTATCCGACAGGGACACCGATTGCTGGGCTTCATTCAGGTACAGCTGGCGCGTGGTCGTATCCAGCGTGGCGAACAGCTGGTCGGCCGCATAGGCGCGCGCCTTGACCAGCGCATTGAACAGCGTGGACTTGCCGGCGTTGGTGTAGCCAACCAGAGAGATATTGAAGATGCCATGGCGCTCGCGCCGCCGACGCTGCGTGGCGCGCTGCTTCTTGACCTTCTGCAGCCGCTCCTTGGTGCGCTTGATCGACTCGTCGATCATGCGGCGGTCCAGCTCGATCTGCTTTTCGCCAGGGCCGCCACGGCCGCCGATGCCGCCCATCTGCCGCTCCAGGTGGGTCCAGCGCCGCACGAGGCGCGTGGCCACGTATTGCAGGCGCGCCAGTTCCACCTGCAGCTTGCCTTCATGGCTGCGCGCACGCTGGGCGAAGATCTCCAGGATCAACAGGGTGCGGTCGTTGACCGGCATCTGCAGATGGCGTTCCAGATTGCGCTGCTGGGCCGGGCTCAGGGCCTGGTCGAACAGCACTTCCTGGGCACCGTGCATCTGGGCGAGCATGCGGATTTCGTCGGCCTTGCCACTGCCCACGAACAGCGCCGCATCGGGCACCTTGCGCTTGCAGGTCAGGCGTGCAACGGGACGCAGGCCGGCCGTGCCGGCCAGCAGGCCCAGCTCTTCCAACTCGCCATCGAAATGGGGAAAGCCGAAATCCACGCCCACCAGCAGCACTGGCGTTGGCGTGGACCGGTCAAAAGATTCAGAACTCAAGAAAAACCTCTCCCGAAGGGTGAGGAAGCTCCCCGGCGGTGCGGGGAGGCATCAGGGCGCCGCGAGCTCAAGCGCTGGCGTCGCTGCCGGCAGCTTCGGCCGTGGAGAAGTTCACGGCGCGGCCGGGAACAATGGTGGAGATGGCGTGCTTGTAAACCATCTGCGTGACGGTGTTGCGAAGCAGAACCACGTACTGGTCGAAGGATTCGATCTGGCCTTGCAGCTTGATGCCGTTGACGAGGTAGATGGACACCGGAACATGTTCGCGGCGAAGCGCGTTCAGGAACGGGTCTTGGAGGAGTTGGCCTTTGTTGCTCACGATATTCTCCGTGTTCGAAGAGTGTTGTTGTAAACCGACACCTTACCACAGTGTTTTGGGGCCCTTGTTCGTACAAGGGTTTTCCCGAAATCCCGTAGCTTGTTACTTGTCCTTGTCGGCAAAAGGATTATGAGAGGTTTTCAACTCGATCCGCAACGGCGTGCCAACCAAATTGAATTCCTTGCGGAATCGCCCTTCGAGGAAGCGCTTGTAGGCCTCCGTCACATGCTCGAGCGAATTGCCGTGTATGACGATGACCGGAGGGTTCATGCCGCCCTGGTGCGCATAGCGCATCTTGGGGCGGTAGATGCCCGTCTTCTTGGGCGTCTGGAACTGTACGGCCTCCATCAGCAGGCGCGTGAGCACCGGCGTGGGCATCTTGCAGGTGGCAGCCTTGTGCGCCTGGATGATGGAGTTCCACAGCGGACCCAGGCCCTGGCGCTTTTCCGCCGAGATGAAATGCATGGGGGCGAACTTGAGGAAGGACAGGCGCGTCTCGATCGAGCGCTCCAGCATCTGGCGCTGGTAGTCGTCCACCGCATCCCATTTGTTCACGGCCAGCACCACGGCACGGCCGCTTTCCAGCACGTACCCGGCAATGTGCGCATCCTGGTCGGTCACGCCCTGCGTGGCATCGATGAGCAGCAGCACGACGTTGGCGCTTTCGATGGCCTGCAGCGTCTTGACCACGGAGAACTTCTCGATGGCCTCGAACACCCGGCCCTTGCGGCGCAGGCCTGCCGTGTCGATCAGCTCGAACTTCTGGCCGGCGCGCTCGAAGGGCACCGAGATGGCGTCGCGCGTGGTGCCCGGCATGTCGAAGGCGACCAGTCGCTCCTCACCCAGCCAGGTGTTGATCAGCGTGGATTTGCCGACATTGGGGCGCCCTGCCACGGTGAGGCGGATGGGCTTTTGGGCCACATCGTCGAAGGGGTCGTCTTCCTCGGGCTCGGGCAGGTTGAGCTGGCCCAGGGCCAGGTCGAGCAGGTCGCGCACGCCCTGCCCGTGTGCTGCGGAAACCGGCAGCACATCGCCCAGGCCCAGTTCGTAGAACTCGGTCAGCTGCACGCCTTCCTTCATGCCCTCGGCCTTGTTGGCCACGAGCACGCAGGGCTTGCCCAGCCGGCGCAGGTACTTGGCGATGTCGTGGTCCTGGGCGGACATGCCCAGGCGCGCATCGACAACGAAGACCACGACGTCAGCCTCGGCAACAGCCTGCTGCGTCTGGCGCGCCATCTCCTTGAAGATGCCGCTGGATGCATCTGGCTCAAAACCGCCGGTATCGATCACGATGTACTCGTGCTTACCCTGGCGGCCCTGTCCATAGTGGCGGTCACGCGTGAGGCCCGCGAAATCCGCGACGATTGCATCCCTCGACTTGGTCAGCCGATTGAACAGCGTCGATTTGCCCACATTGGGTCGCCCTACCAGGGCAATAACTGGCTTCATTCCCGAAAATACCTATCAATCCGGCCTGAAGCCGTACACAGTTCCGCTGCGGCTTACCACCACCAGCGTATTGGCAGCCGATACCGGGGGCGAGGCCACGCCGGAGTCGTCCGTCTTCAATCGTGCCAGCGCCTGTCCGTCCGTCTTGGACAGCAGGTGCACCACACCATAGTCATCACCAAACACCACCGAGCGGCCCAGCATCAACGGCGCCGTCAGGCGGCGGTGCTGCAGCTGGTCGATGGACCACACGCGCGAGCCGTCGCCGCGGCGCCAGGCCTGGACGGTGCCATTGCTCTCGGCGCCGAACACGGAATCACCATCGCCGTCGATGCCATCGGCACCCTTGGACGGCTGGGTCCAGCGCACCGATGCGTTTTGCGTATCCACACAGCCCACGGCAGCCTGGAAGGCACGCGCGCAGACGCTGTCACCGACACGGCTGACGCGGCCCACGAGGTCCACCAGGCGCTCCACGTCATTGGTGCCGCGCGGGCTGGCCAGCGGGGCCTCCCAGCGCACGGCGCCGGTGTCGGGATCGATACCCACCATGCGGCCCGACAAGCCGGCCACCAGCGTGTTGCCCACGGCGATCAGCACACCGGGCTGGCGCAGCACCAGGGGCTCACCCGGGCGCTGCGCGGTCCACAGCTTGCGGCCGTTGGCGGCATCGAAAGCGGCCAGCGAGCGGTCGGCTGCCAGCACGAAGACGCGGCCTCCCGCGACCAGCGGCGGCGTGTAGGCGGCTGCGGGCAGCGGCTGCTTCCACAGCTGCTTGCCTTGCGAGTAGACGATGACCTGGTTGCTGCGCGTGAGCACGGCCTGGCGCTCGGCGTCACCGCCCACGCCCGCGGTCAGCGGCTCGCCAACAGTGAAGCGCGACAGCTGGCTGCCGTTGCGTGCATCGAGGGCCGTGACGCTGCCGTCCTTGGCAGCGATCAGCAGCGTGTCGCCCTGCACATGGATGTCGGTGGCCAGCGGCACTTCGGCGCCGAGCTTGGCGGTCCAGGCCTGGTGCACGGCCAGCAGGCCGGGGTTGGCACCCAGCTCCTGGGGCTTGGGCTTGGTGTCGCTGCTGAACCACGAGGACACGGTGGAGCAACCACCCAGGGCACCGGCCAGCAGGCCCAGAGCCATCCAGCGCGCAACGCCGCGCGGGCGCGAAATCGCCATCAATTGATCAGCCGAGGTTTTCAAGGTTGCTTCTCCGAAGTCGACGTCTTGGCCTGTGCCAGCACGGTGGGTTCAGCACCCAGCGCATTGAGCTTGAACTCGATCAGACGGCCATAGTCCACACCCTTGTCCAGGGCGGCATGGGCGCGCTGGTAGGCGTCAATGGCCTCGGCCTGCTTTCCCTGGGCCGCAAGAATGTCGCCACGGCGATCGGCCACGATGCCGGCGAAGGACTCGGGCATGCTGCCTTCCAGCGCCTTGAGGGCTTCGTCGTATTGCTTTTGCTGCTCCAGCACGGCGCTCAGGCGCAGCTTGGCCAGGGCCTTGTAGCCTTCGTCGCCCTTGTCGGCCACCCAGCTCAGGGCTGCCTTGGCGTCATCGAGCTTGCCTTCGTCCACTGCAGCCTTGGCCAGCAGCAGGCCGGCCTGGGCCGCCTGTGTGGTACCTGCGTACTTGTCCTTGAGATCGGCGAAGGCCTGGCCGGCGCGCGCCGCGTCCTTGCCAGCCAGCGCCACGTCAACGGCATGCGCCAGAGCGGCAGCCTGCGTGGCCTGGCGCTTTTCCCAGTACTGGTAGCCATTCCAGCCGGCAAAGCCGACGAAGATGACCACGAGCACGCCGGTGATCAACGTGCCCCAGGTATTCCAGAAATGCTTGAGCTGCTCTATCTGCTCTTGTTCTTCGAGATCGAAATGGTTTGCCATGGATCGCCTGTGTCGCTTTATGTATGGAGGTCGCCGCTGGAGCGGTCGCTTGAAAAGCTGCGGATGCTGGTCAAACCGCCGATTGTAGGGTGGCAGCCCATTGGGCCGCATCAGCCAGGGCTTGCTGCACCTGCTGGCCTGCGCCGTCGCGCAGCGACTTGACGGTGACCAGGCCCTGCTGCAGCTCATCGGAGCCGAAGATCAGCGCGAAATGTGCGCCGCTGGCATCGGCCTTCTTGAACTGCGACTTCATGCTGCCCATGCCTTCGGCGCTGGCCGCGTGCATCTGCACGCGCACCCCGGCCTCACGCAGCTGCTGCAGGGTGCGCAGCGCCACGGGCATGGCCGCCACATCGGGGACGATGGCGTAGGCATGCAGCGTGGGCGCGGGAATGTCGGTGCCGAGCTCCTTGACGAGTTCCAGCACGCGCTCCACACCCAATGCCCAGCCCACGGCAGGCGCGCTCTTGCCGCCTACCTGTTCGATCAGGTAGTCGTAGCGGCCGCCCGCGCAGATGGTGCCCTGCGAGCCCAGCATGTCGGTGATGAACTCGAACACCGTCAGGTTGTAGTAGTCCAGGCCGCGCACCAGGCGCGGGTTCACGGTCCAGGGCACGCCGTTGGCGTCCAGGATGGCCTTGAGCCCGTCGAAGTGGGCCAGCGAGCCCTCGCCCAGGAAGTCCAGCAGGCGCGGCGCGCCGTTGACCATTTCCTGCATGGCGGGATTCTTGGTGTCCAGCACGCGCAGCGGGTTGCTGTACATGCGGCGCTTGGCCTCTTCGTCCATCACGTCCTGGTGCTGCTCCAGGTAGGCGATCAGGGCCTGGCGGTGTGCCTGGCGCTCCTCGGGCTGGCCCAGGCTGTTGATTTCCAGGCGCCACTGGGTCAGGCCCAGCTGCTTCCACAGGGAAACGGCCAGCATGATGAGTTCGGCATCGACATCGGGGCCGGCAAAGCCCAGGGCCTCGGCGCCGATCTGGTGGAACTGGCGGTAACGGCCGCGCTGCGGGCGCTCATGGCGGAACATGGGGCCCATGTACCACATGCGCTTGCCGCCGTCGTACAGCAGGTTGTTTTCGATGGTGGCGCGCACCAGGCTGGCCGTGCCTTCGGGGCGCAGCGTCAGGCGCTCGCCGTTGAGCTTGTCCTCGAAGGAGTACATCTCCTTTTCGACAATGTCCGTCACCTCGCCGATGCCACGAACGAACAGCTGCGTATGCTCGACGATGGGCGTGCGCACATTGCGGTAGGCAAAGCGCGCCATCAATTCACGCACCTGCGCTTCCAGCCATTCCCAGCGAGCGGACTCGGCGGGAAGAATGTCGTTCATGCCTTTGACGGCGGAGAGTTTTTCGGGTTTGGCCACGTTGTTCTCGTTCGATGAATGCTCGGAAACAGGCGCTGACCCCGCTTTTTGCGCCCCATGCTCTCAACGCCTGTTTTGCGTGAGAGCCAATGAGGCAAAGCGTGGTGCGCTATCTATTTTGCAATAACTGCAGGTGCAGCCGCTCAGGCAGGTGCAGCGGCGGTGGCGCCATAGGTGCGCGCTACATAATTTTCGACCAGTGCCTGGAATTCCTCGGCAATCCGCTCGCCGCGCAGCGTGAGCGCCTTTTCCCCGTCGATGTAGACGGGGGCGGCGGGCGCCTCGCCCGTGCCGGGAAGGCTGATGCCGATGTTGGCATGCTTGCTCTCGCCGGGGCCGTTGACGATGCAGCCCATCACGGCCACCTTCATCGCCTCGACACCGGGATACTTCATGCGCCACAGCGGCATCTGGCCACGCAGATAGTCATCGATCTGCTTGGCCAGTTCCTGGAAGGTGGTGCTGGTGGTGCGGCCGCAGCCCGGGCAGGCCGTGACGCTGGGCACGAAGATGCGCAGGCCCAGGGCCTGCAGGATTTCGGAGGCGACCACCACTTCCTGCGTGCGCGCCTCGCCGGGCTGGGGCGTGAGCGAGACGCGGATGGTGTCGCCAATGCCTTCCTGCAGCAGCACGGACAGCGCGGCGGCCGAGGCCACCGTGCCCTTGGTGCCCATGCCGGCTTCGGTCAGGCCCAGGTGCAGCGCATAGTCGCAGCGCTGCGCCAGGGCCCGGTAGACCGAGATCAGGTCCTGCACGCCGCTGACCTTGCACGACAGGATGATGTTGTCGCCATTCAGGCCCATGGACTCGGCCAGGCGCGCGGAATCGACGGCCGAGGAAATCAGCGCCTCGAACATGACCTGGCGCGTGTCCCAGGGCTGGGCGCGGCGCGAGTTCTCGTCCATCAGCCGGGCCATCAGTTCCTGGTCCAGCGAGCCCCAGTTGACACCGATGCGCACGGCCTTGTCGTAGCGGGCCGCCGCCTCGATCATCTGGCCGAACTGCTTGTCCTTCTTGTCGCCCTTGCCCACGTTGCCGGGGTTGATGCGGTACTTGGACAGTGCCTCGGCGCAGGCCGGGTATTCGGTGAGCAGGCGGTGGCCGTTGTAGTGGAAGTCACCCACCAGCGGCACGTACTCGCCCATGCGGTCCAGCTGCTCGCGGATGTAGGGCACGGCGGCGGCCGCCTCGGGCGTGTTGACGGTGATGCGCACCATCTCCGAGCCGGCCTGGGCCAGTTGGCGCACCTGGATGGCCGTCTCGACCGCGTCCACCGTATCGGTGTTGGTCATGGACTGCACGCGCACAGGCGCATCGCCGCCCACGGTGACGACGTTGTTGCGCCAGACCACACGGGCCTGGCGGGACTTGCGCGGCAGCGGCGAGGCAATCGCTATCGGCTGCTGCGTGATGGGGAGATCTTGCACGGTCACTTCACCTCAAAGCGGGCCACATTGTCGCGGGTGGTCTTGGCGACTTCCAGCAATTCGCCACGCACACGCACCTCGGTGCCGCTGGCATTGCCGACGATGACCGACAGCGGCAGTGCGCCCTCGGCGCCAATGGATTCACCGGCCGCCAGCGTCTTTTGCAGCACCACGCGGCCGCTGGAATCCTTGACCTGTACCCACGATTGTGCGTTGGCCTTCATGACCAGCACGCCACCAGGCGTTTGCGCCGCAGTGGCTGCCGATGTCGCTGCGGCGCCATCGGCAGGCGCATTGGCGGCAGGGACTGTTGCAGCAGCAGGGGCAGCAGGCGTTGTGGTGGACGCAGGAGCCGGAACGGCTGCCGCCGCAGGCGCTGAAGTTGCCGGTGCAGATGCAGATGCAGATGCAGATGCAGATGCAGATGCAGATGCAGGTGCAGCCGGCACATCGGCCGGCGTCGTCGCCGCAGGCGCAACGGGCTCCTGGGCGGCCACGGGCTCGGACACAGTCCCTGCAGGCTGCACCAGGGCAGCGGCATCGGAAGCGCCGGCCTGCGGCTCTTCGGCGTCGCCTTCATGCTTGGGCAGGAAGTAGACGGCAGCGGCAGCGGCCAGCAGCAGCAGCACGATGATGGCCACCTTGCGCGAGCCGTTTTCACGTCCCAGCGATGTTCCTGTGGCCTTGAAGGAGCGCTCCTTGAACGTGGCGTTGATGCTGCCGCGATCATCGGCCAGGCTCTTGAGCTGGGTGCGCGGCAGCAGGGCCAGCACCGATGCAGAGTCCATGCGCAGCGTGCGGCAGACGCTTTGCGCCAGGGCCCGCATGAAGACATGGTCCTGGAATGCGGCGTAGTCATCCGCCTCCAGCGCCTCCAGCTTGGGGGCTGGCACCTTGAGTGCCGCCGCCAGCCCGGCCAGAGACAGACCCGCCGCCTCGCGCGCCTGGCGCAGCAGCGTGCCCGCCGTCATGGAAGTTTGTGCGTTCTCGCCTTGCGTACCTGCTTCGTCATGCACCGCCAACACCTCACTCATTGAATGCTCCACGCTCGTAGGCCAGCCATTGGCGGGACTCGGGGAAGCGCTGGTGCAGCTGGTCAGCCAGCTGCCGCATCGCTGCAGATTGCTGCAGCGCCCTCTCTATCTTGATCCCCAGCCACAGGCTTTCCGCATTGGACTGGGGACTGCTGTTCAGGCGCCGGATGTAGAACTGCGCCCTCTTGGCATCGCCGCCCTGCAGCATCACGTTGCTCAGGTGGTAGGCGATCACCGGGTTGGCGGGATCGAGTTCATAGCCCTTGAGCAGCGCCTGCTGGGCCTCGGCCAGCAGGCCGGCCTGCTGCAGGCACAGGCCCTTGGCCATCCAGGTCTTGGGGCGCTCCAGGTAGCCGGGCTGGGCCAGGGCCTTGTCCAGCCATTCCTGGGCTTGCGCGTATTGCTTGCGCTGGCACAGCAGCCAGCCGTAGTTGTGCTGCAGGTCGCCGTCCTGGGGACGCAGCGACATCGCCTTGCGCAGGCTGGCGTCGGCCTGGTCCCAGTCCTGGTTGCGCATGTAGATCAGGGCCAGCAGGCCGTAGCCGTCGGCGGAACTGGGGTCAGCGGCCAGCGCCTGATTCACCTCTTCCAGGGCCACATCGATGCGGCCAGCCTGGAAATAGGAAGCCGCCAGCTCCAGGCGGATGCTTGCGCGGCGGCGGGGATCGGCCTCGGCGGCAGAAGCCATCGAGGCATTGGAGACGGAGGAAGCGTTGCCGGAGCCAGAATTCGTCGGGGGCACTAAAGGCTGCTTGCCTGCGCAGCCCGCCAAGAAAAGAACCAGCGCGGGCACTGCCCAGCGCATGCCTGTACCGAAATCCCCCGTTCGCAGCCGCCGAGCCACTGACTTCATGAACTGTCCTTTGTTCCGTCGGGGCATGCCAAGCATGCCCCAGGTCTTCTCAAGGCACCTGCTTGAGAACAATGGTGCGCTGCCTGGCCATGCGCTCGGCAGCGCGCGTGCGGTCCTTGACATCGCCAGCCAGCTGTCCGCAGGCTGCGTCGATGTCGTCGCCACGTGTCTTGCGCACCGTGGTCACGATGCCGGCATTGCTCAGCAGGCTGGCGAACTCCGTCACCCGCGCTGCGGGTGAACGCAGCAGCCCCGAGGCCGGGAACGGATTGAACGGAATCAGGTTGAACTTGCACCAGCTGCGGCCATCGCCACGCGCGCGGACCAACTCTATCAGTTGGCGCGCATGCTCAGGCTGGTCATTGACGCCATCGAGCATGCAGTATTCGAACGTGATGAAGTCACGGGGCGCGAATTCCAGGTATCGCTCGCAGGCATCGAGCAGCTCGTGGATGGGGTACTTGCGGTTCAACGGCACCAGCGGGTCGCGCAGCTCGTCATTGGGCGCGTGCAGCGACACGGCCATGGCCACGGCGCAGTCCTGGGACAGCCGGTCGATCATCGGCACCACGCCCGAGGTGGACACGGTCACGCGGCGGCGCGAGAGGCCATAGCCATGGTCATCGAGCATGGCGCGCAGCGCCGGCACCAGGGCCGTGTAGTTCTGCAGCGGCTCGCCCATGCCCATCATCACCACGTTGGAGATGACGCGCTCGCCGCCCGTGCCCAGGCGCTTGCGCAGCGAATGCTCGGCATACCACAGCTGGGCCAGGATCTCGCCCGTGCTGAGGTTGCGACTGAAGCCCTGGTGACCCGTGGAGCAGAAGCGGCAACCCACGGCGCAGCCCGCCTGGGACGACACGCACAGCGTGCCCCGGTCATCTTCGGGAATGAAAACGGCTTCGACGGCATCGCCGCCTCCCACGTCGAACAGCCACTTGACTGTTCCATCGGCAGACACATGCTCGGTCAGAACCGGCAGGGCCGTGATGTGGGCACACGCCTTGAGCTTTTCGCGCAGGGACTTGGCCAGATCGCTCATCTGGTCGAAGTCGCTGGCGCCTCGCTGGTGGATCCAGCGGAACAGCTGCGTCGCGCGGAAACGCTTCTCGCCGAGTTGCTCGCAGTAAGCGGCAAGTCCGTCGAGATCAAAATCTAGCAAATTGGTGTTCATGTCGGCAGGCCGGTGCCACGCCGCTCTCGGCTCTTCCGCGGCAGGCACGGCCTGCACCGGACAGACCATGACGGCCGCGGAAGACGCGGGGATTAGCGCGAGTAGACGTTCATGCCGGGGAAGAAGAAAGCCACTTCCACGGCTGCAGTTTCAGCGGCGTCAGAGCCGTGCACGGCGTTGGCGTCGATGCTGTCGGCGAAGTCGGCGCGGATCGTGCCCTTCTCAGCCTTCTTGGGGTCGGTGGCGCCCATCAGTTCGCGGTTCTTCAGGATGGCGTTCTCGCCTTCCAGAGCCTGGATCATCACGGGGCCGGAGACCATGAAGTCCACCAGGTCCTTGAAGAAAGGACGCTCCTTGTGGACGCCGTAGAACTGCTCGGCTTCGCCGCGCGACAGGTGCACCATCTTGGCAGCGATGACCTTCAGGCCAGCGCCTTCGAAGCGTGCGTAGATCTGGCCGATCACGTTCTTGGCAACGGCGTCGGGCTTGATGATGGAAAGAGTGCGTTCGATGGCCATTTGAATGGTTCCTAATCAGGGTTACTATGGATTTTTGTCAATTGGACAAAACCGTTGATTCTAGCTGTGCCATCAAAGTCCTTGATGACATGGTGCTGCCAAATGGCAGGCTTACAGGGCGGGCCGACCACCTCTGGATGAACCAGAAGGCGGACGGCCCGGCCGCCTTTCAGCGGCGTCCTCCCGGCTTGCGCTTGGCGTTCTGGCGTGCACGCGACAGGCTGTCGGAGCCGATGTAGCCCACCGATGTACGCATCGGATCGGGCTGCTGGCTGCCGCCGCCCTTGCCCCGTCCGCCTGCGCCGCCCTGCCCCTTGCCCTGTCCTTGGCCGCCGTCAGCCTTGCCGCCCTTGGCGGCAGGCTTGGCACGCGGGCCGTCGAGCATGGCGTTGGGCGCCGGGCGATTGCCGTCGAAGTAGCGGCCGCCGCCTTCGCGGCGAACGGTATTGCGGTCGGCCGGGCCACCACGGCGGCCTCCGGCCGGGGGCTTGGGTGCAGCGGGCGCACGCGCCTGCATGCCGGCTGCCGAAGCCAGGGACTGGATATCGGCCTGGTCCAGCTCCACCCAGGCGCCGCGCTTGAGGCCTCGCGGCAGCACCATGGCGCCGTAGCGGATGCGGATCAGCCGGCTCACGGCATGGCCCACCGCCTCGAACATGCGGCGCACTTCGCGGTTGCGGCCTTCGGAAATGGTCACGCGGTACCAGCAGTTGGCGCCTTCACCACCGCCGTCCTCAATGGAGCCGAAGGCGGCCACGCCGTCTTCCAGCTGCACGCCGTCGGTCAGGCGCTGCTTTTCTTCCTTGCTGAGCGCGCCCAGCACGCGGGCTGCGTATTCGCGCTCCAGGCCGAAGCGCGGGTGCATCAGGGAGTTGGCCAGCTCGCCCGAGCTGGTGAACAGCAGCAGGCCTTCGGTGTTCAGGTCCAGGCGGCCCACCGATTGCCATTTGCCATGCTGCAGGCGAGGCAGCTTGCGGAACACCGTGGGACGGTTTTGCGGATCGTCATGCGTGACGACCTCGCCCACGGGCTTGTGATAGGCGATGACACGCGCCGGCGGCGGGTCGATGCGAAAGCGGATGGGCTGGCCATTGACCTTGATCTGGTCGCCGAACTGGATGCGCTGGCCCACATGGGCAGGCTCGTTGTTGACCGAGATGCGGCCTTCAAGAATGAGCTGCTCCATTTCGAGGCGCGATCCCAGCCCGGCCTGGGCCAGCACCTTGTGCAGCTTGGGCGAATCGACCTGGGGCAGCAGCACGCGCTTGGCAGGCGCGGCATCGTCGCGCTCTTCGGCGGCGTCGAGCTCGCCCGAGATGACGTCCGCAAAACCGTAGCCTTCGACAGACCCTGAGTCGCTTGACTCTGATGCATCAGCCGGCACCAGCTCTTGCACGGTGTCTTCGGCATGCACCGCCTCGGCGGCCGGACGCGGCTTGCGCACAGGCTTGGCGCCGGGCCGCGCCCCGGCCTTGGGAGCGCGCGTGCGCGCAGGGCGGGCCTTGCGCTGCGCGCCGGCCTCATCGGACGCCGGCTGGGCGTCCTGGTCTTTGGAGATATCACTACCCGTCATGGCTTTCCTTCTTCGGCCTGCTTTGCAGCGCCGTCCGTATCCGTTGTATCCGCTGTATCCGTTGTGTCTGTTGTGTCTGTTGTCTCTGCCGCATCCGCTGCGTCTGCCGCATCCGCTGCATCTGCCGCATCCGACAGGTCTGCCGTATCTGCCTGAGCCGTATCTGCTGCCATTGCGGCATCTGCCCCGTCCGATTCCGTGGCATCTGTCTCGCCCTGGGGCTCTTCGGGCAAGGGAGCGTCACCGGCTGGCGCGGCCTCGTCCGCTGCCAATTCCTGCGCATCCGACTCTTCCAGCGCCTTGAACAGGCTTTGCTGGGATTCGGGCTCCTCGAGCATGGGCAACTGGTCCAGCGACTGCAGGCCCAGGTCGTCCAGAAACTGGCGCGTGGTGGCGAACAAAGAGGGCCGGCCCACGGTTTCCCTGTGGCCAATGACCTCGATCCATCCCCGGTCTTCCAGTTGCTTGATCAGCAGGCTGTTGACCGTCACGCCGCGTATGTCCTCGATGTCGCCGCGCGTCACTGGCTGGCGGTAGGCGATGATCGCCAGCGTCTCCAGGGTCGCGCGGGTGTAGCGTGGCGGCTTTTCGGGATGCAGCCGGTCCAGATAGACCCGCATCTCGGGCCGGCTCTGGAAGCGCCATCCAGACGCCACCTGCACCAGCTCCACGCCCTTTTGCGCCCAGTCTTTCTGCAGGTCCAGCAGCAGGTCCTTCAGCGTGTCGGAGCCCAGCACGTCATCGAACAGCGAGCGCAGCTCACGCAGCGTGACAGGCTGCGGCGCACAGATCAATGCAGTTTCCAGGACCCGCTTGGCATCTACCGTATTCATGGCTCAGCGTCTCGGGAACAAAGGCGCGCGTGCCACCAGAGGTGGCAGCCAGGGTGCGCCGAATCAAAGAAGAGGAAGCAAGCGCTCCACGGATGCCATGCGAGAGATGGTCAGAGGCTTTCGGCGGGATTGTAGCTCAGCCCCCAATTTTCCAGCGCCTGTGCCATATCGGGCGGCAGCGGAGCGCGCAGCACCAGGGCCTGGCCTGTCATGGGATGGGTGAAGGCCAGCCGGAAGGCGTGCAGCGCCTGGCGCGCCATGCCGCCAGCCTCCTTGCCGCCGTAGACGGCATCGGCCACCAGCGGGTGGCCCAGCGATGCCATGTGCACGCGGATCTGGTGGGTGCGGCCCGTGTGCAGCGTGCAGCGCACCAGGCTGACTTCCTCGTTGCCGGCCAGCAGGTCGATGTCGGTGCGCGCGGTCTTGCCTGCATGCTGCGCCAGGTCGACCACGGCCATGCGCAGGCGGTTGCGCGGGTCGCGGCCGATGGGCGCATCGACCTCGCGGTGCTTGCGCGGGCCCCAGGCCTTGTGGGCCAGCGCCAGGTACTGGCGGCTGACATCGCGCGCGGCAATCATGGCCACCAGCGCGTCCATGGCGGCGCGGCTGCGCGCCACCACCATGAGCCCGCTGGTGTCCTTGTCCAGGCGGTGGACGATGCCGGCGCGCGGCACCTCCCGCGCCTTGGGGTCGCGTCCCAGCAGGCCGTTGAGCAGGGTTCCCGTCCAATTGCCCGGAGCCGGGTGCACGACCAGGCCAGCCGGCTTGTTGACGACCAGCAGGTGCTCGTCCTCATACACCACGTCCAGCGCCATGTCTTCGGGCTGGAAGGCCATGCTCTGCTGCGTGGGCCGCATCTCCAGCACCATCCGGTCGCCGGCGGCCACCTTGGTGGCCGGCTTGACCAGCACACGCCCATTGAGCGTGACCGCGCCCTGCGCCAGCAGTTGCTGCAGATAGCTGCGGGAGAACTCGGCCACGCATTCGGCCAGCACCTTGTCGGCGCGCAGGCCGTGCTGGGCCGGCGGCACGGTGATCTCGCGCAGCTCGGCTGCGGCGGCCTCGACCTCGCCGCCTTCGGCCTCGTCCTCGACCGGCTCCCACGGCGATTCGCCGGGCGCAGAAGAAACAAGCCCCTGCGGGGCAGGGGCTTGTCCGGTTTGCCTGGTGCTGCGGCTCATCAGCGCGAAGGCAGGTAGCGCGAAGGATCGACAGGCTTGCCCTGGCGACGCACCTCGAAGTGCAGCTTCACGCGGTCCGCGTCGGTGCTGCCCATCTCGGCGATCTTCTGGCCCTTGCGCACGGTCTGGTCTTCCTTGACCAGCAGCGTCTGGTTGTGCGCGTAGGCCGTGAGGTAGGTGTTGTTGTGCTTGAGGATGATCAGGTTGCCATAGCCACGCAGGCCGGCGCCGGCATAGACCACGCGGCCATCGGCAGCGGCCATCACGGGATCGCCGGCCTTGCCTGCGATGTCGTAACCCTTGTTGCGCGCCTCGTCAAAACCGGCGATCAGGCTGCCCGATGCAGGCCAGATGAAGTCCACATCGTCGGCGCCCTTGCCGGCTGCGGGTGCAGGGGCGGGTGCCGGGGTCGGTGCGGGTGCAGGCGTTGCCGTGGAGCCGCCCGACGATGCCACGGGTGGCAGCGGCGTTGCCACCACGGGCGAGCCGCTGGGCGTGGAGGAGGCAGTGGACGAGGGGCGCGTGCCGACGCTGTCCGAGCTGGTCGGCGGCACGACGCGCACCACCTGACCGACTTCGATCAGGTTGGGGTTCTCCAGATTGTTCCAGCGCGCGATGTCCTTCCAGCTCTGGCCGGTTTCCAGGCCGATGCGGATCAGCGTGTCACCGGGCTTGATCGTGTAGTAGCCGGGCTTGCCGGCGTTTTCGACGCCGGGCAGCGGCTTGACGGCTGCCGATGGCGAGGAAGAGGTGGAGGAGGTGGTGGTCGTTCCACGGTCCTCCACGGGAGCCCTGTTCACTTGGGATGTGCAGCCTGCCAGAACCATGCCGGCCAGCACCACCGTTCCCCAAGCCCCAAGACTTCGCGATACCAACATAAGTTATTCCCTTCTAGGCGATGCCCGATTTTAGGGGGACAAAGTTCACGGCCTCCAAAATCGACTGCGTAAACCCGTGTGAACTCTTGTCAATCACCAGCAGTGCCTGCTTACCACCCGTAACCACCATGGGCGCGACAAGCCGCCCGCCCACGGCCAGCTGGTCGCACCAGGCCGAGGGCATGCTCTCGCCGCCAGCGGCCGAGATGATGCCCGCATACGGCGCGCCGCTGCCATAGCCTTCCATGCCATCTCCAAAGATCAGATGGACATTGGTCAGCCGCCAGGGCCGCAGGTTGCTGCGCGCTTTCTCGTGCAGGCCGCGCAGGCGCTCGATCGAATAGACCTCGCGTGCCACGCGCGCCAGCACCGCCGCCTGGTAGCCGCAGCCCGTGCCGATTTCCAGCACGCGGCCCAGGCCCGACTTCGCGGCCTCCGAACCCAGCAGCAGCTCGGTCATGCGGGCGACCACGCTGGGCTTGGAGATCGTCTGGCCCAGGCCAATGGGCAGGCTGGTGTCTTCATAGGCCTGGTTGACCAGGGCGCTGTCCACAAAGCGGTGGCGCTCCACCGATCCCATGGCGGCCAGCACGGCCGGCGACTGTATGCCGGTGGCAGCCAGCCGCTGCACCATGCGGGCGCGGACGGCGGCCGAGTCCAGGCCGATGCCCGAAGGCTGTTGCGGGACACGGGCACCGGCCGGCGCCAGCGCAGAGCGCGCAGGCGCCGCGCGCGAGGCCGGCGCAGGGGTCTGCACCGAGCGCGCCACCCACGAGGGAACTCCGGGACGGCGCTCGCTCACGGTTGCACCGCCCCGCCCTGGCCGGCCGACGCCAGCCTGGCCGCCGTCTGTGCCCAGTAGCCCAGGTTGTCGTGGTCGGTCAGGTCCACCTTCAGCGGCGTGACGGACACATGGCCGTGCGCCGTGGCGTGGAAGTCCGTGCCCTCCGAGTCATCCTTGGCCGCGCCTGCGCTGCCTATCCAGTACATCATTTCGCCGCGCGGGCTCTCCTGGGTGATGACGCGTTCGGCCGCATGGCGGCGGCCCAGCCGGCACAGCTTGAGGGGCTTGAGCGCGGACAAGGGCATGTTGGGAATGTTCACGTTGAGCAGCCAGGGCGACAGGCCGATCAGCTCCTGCGATTGCATGTCCATGACCAGCTGGCGCGCGGCGGCGGCAGCGGCCTCGATCTCGGACCAGCCCTTGTCCACCTGCGAGAAGGCAATGGAGGGAATGCCGAACAGAAAGCCTTCCATGGCGGCGCCCACGGTGCCGGAATAGATGGTGTCGTCGCCCATGTTGGCGCCGTTGTTGATGCCGGAAACCACCAGGTCGGGCCGGTAGCCCAGCAGGCCGGTCAGGGCGATGTGCACGCAGTCCGCAGGCGTGCCATTGACATAGCGAAAGCCGTTGTGGGCCTGGTGCACATACAGCGGCGCGTTCAGCGTCAGGGCGTTGGACTTGGCACTGTTGTTGTGCTCCGGTGCCACCACCTCGACGTCTGCCACCGTGCGCAGCGCCTCGTACAGGGCCTGGATGCCGGGCGCCTGGTAGCCGTCGTCGTTACAAATGAGAATCTTCATGGATACAGCAGGGATTGCGGGCGATTGTAGGCGGGCGTCTCGTCGCCCGAGGGACAGGAGGCATTCCCACCACACTCCTATCATCGGCCAGGCATTCAATCACAGGAGACAACCACCATGCACGCTTGGCTTTGCACCACGCCCACAGGCGTCGATCAACTGCAGTGGACGCAGCTGCCCACGCCCACGCCGGGCCCGGGGCAGGTACTGCTCGAAGTGAAGGCGGCCAGCCTGAACTTTCCCGATCTGCTGATCGTGCAGAACAAGTACCAGATGAAGCCTGAGCTGCCGTTCGTGCCGGGCTCGGAATACGCGGGCGTGGTCCAGGCCGTGGGTGAAGGCGTGAGCCACCTGGCCGTGGGCCAGCGCGTGGCCTGCCTGTCGGGCACGGGGGGCTTCGGCACCCATACGCTGGCGCCGGCCGCGCTGTGCATGCCGCTGCCAGACGGTTTCAGCTTCGTCGATGCTGCGGCCTTCATCATGACCTATGCCACCTCGCACCATGCGCTGATCGACCGCGGCCAGCTGCGCGCGGGCGAGACCGTGCTGGTGCTGGGCGCGGCAGGCGGCGTGGGCACGGCCGCCATCCAGATCGCCAAGGCGGCGGGTGCGCGTGTGATCGCAGCGGCCTCCACCGACGAAAAGTGCGCGCTGTGCAAGGCACAGGGCGCCGATGCCACCATCAACTACAGCCAGGGCGATCTGCGCGCCGCCATCAAGGAAGCCACCGACGGCAAGGGCCCCGACGTGGTCTACGACCCCGTGGGCGGCGACTTCGCCGAGCCGGCCTTCCGCTCCATCGCCTGGCGCGGCCGCTATCTGATCGTGGGCTTTGCCGCTGGTCCGATTCCTGCCCTGCCGCTGAACCTGCCGCTGCTCAAGGGCGCATCGCTGGTGGGCGTCTTCTGGGGCGAGTTCTCCCGGCGCGAGCCCAAGGCCAATGCGGCCATGATGCAGGAGCTGGCGCAGTGGTACGGCCAGGGAAAGATCAAGCCCGTGATCGATCGCACCATGCCCATGGCCGAGCTGCACGCCGCCTATGCGCGCATGGGATCGCGCCAGGTGCAGGGCAAGCTGGTGATGGTCAACGAGCAGTGAACCGGGCGCTGGCCATGCCACACTGGAGGGCATTGCATTCTGAAACAACTGCCCACCCATGGCCGAGCGCTCCGCTTCCGAACTGGCACGCGAAACCCTGCGGCAACTGGCGCTGAACCGCCTGCCGCCCACACCGGAAAACTACACCCGCCTTTATGAACAGGCGGCTGGCGAGCCCGGCCCCGCCAGCTTTCCCCAGGGCCCGCTGCGCCACGTCCACGCGCTGCTGCCTGCGCAGACGCCGGGGCAAAAGCGCCTGCGCGACCAGCTGGGCGCCGCCATAGAGCGCAGCGACTGGCAAGGGCTGCAGCAGGTCATCACCGCCTATGCCAACGCGGCCCTGCAGCCGCCCGCCTATGAGGCCAGGCCCGTGGAGCTGCCCGTGCCGCCGCCCGTCCAGGCCCTGCCCGACGACCTGACCCAGCAGTTGGCGCGGCGCTTCGAGGCCTTGTCCACGCTGCTGGACACCCAGGACACCAAAACCGGGCAACTGCACCAGCAGCTGATGGAGCAGCTGCAATCGCCGCCCGTGGATGCCAAGGCCCTGGCGCGGCGCCTGCACGACCAGCACTACCAGCTGTCGTTCGCCATCGCCGACCAGCTTCAGGTCCTGCAGTTGATGCAGGAGTTGCTGCAGACCCTGGTGCAGCACCTGGCCCAGGACCCCACGCATGGCAGCTGGCTGGTGCAGCAGCTCACGGCCATCGAGCAGGCCATCACCCCGCCGCTGTCGCCCGCGCCTCTGGCCGATGCACGGCGCGAGCTGCAGACCGTGATCCACCGGCGCCTGCAGTTGCAGGACGGCATGGCCGCCGCGCAGCAGGCGCTCAGGGACATGCTGGGCGGCTTCGTCCAGCACCTGGCGCAGATCACGAGCAGCAACGAAACGCTGGGCGCCCGCATGGAAGAGGCGGCACGCCAGCTGGACGGCATCCAGCGCCTGGAAGATGCAGCCCCGCTGCTGCAGCAGGTGCTGGAGGCCACGCGCACCATGGCCGCCGGCAGCCGCGTGGCTCAGGAGGAGCTGCAGGCGCTGCGCGCCCATGTCGATGCCTGCGAGGCCCGCATCGAAACACTGCAGCAGGAGCTGGACGAGGCCGCGCGCCGCGCACGCCACGACCCGCTGACCGGCCAGCTCAACCGCCTGGGCGTGAGCGAGGCACTGGACCGCGAGGTGGCACGCGCACAGCGCCATGGCCAGCCGCTGAGCGTTGCCCTGGTCGATATGGACGGCATGCAGGCCCTCAATGCCGAGCTGGGGCACGCCATGGGCGATGCCGCGCTGGTGCATGTGGCCCAGCTGGCACGCCAAGGGCTGCGCCCGGAAGACGTGGTGGGCCGCTATGAAGGCCAGGCCTTCGTGCTGCTGCTGCCGCAGACCCCGGAGACGGCGGGCGCCCAGGCGCTGCAGCGCCTTCTGCAGTTGCTGGAGCAGGCGCCTTTGCCCGCATCTGCGCAGACCCCAGGCCAGCCCGCACCCCGGCCCCTGAGCTTCAGCGCGGGCGTGGCCCAGTTGCAAGGCCACGAAAACGGCATGGACGTGCTGCGCCGCGCCGACACCGCCATGCTGCAGGCCAAGGAGCGGGGCAAGCACTGCATTGCCACGGCATCAGGCGCACAATCGCAGCCAGTTGGAAATGCAGGCGCCGGCCTTTGATCCACCCAAGGCCACGCCCCGTCTTTCCCCGCTTTTTTGCGCCACCTGCCCCGAACCGCCATGCACCTGCCCTTCAGCGCCTCCGTCCCTGCACCGCGGCGCCAGTTTCTGGTCGGCTCGGGCCTGGCCACGGCGCTGGGCCAGTTGCCTGCCTGGGCCCGGCTGGGCGAGCGGCCTGCGCACAACCCCTTCACGCTGGGCGTGGCCAGCGGCGACCCCGAACCCGACAACGTGCTGCTGTGGACGCGGCTGACGCCACCGCTGTCCCAGCTGGGCGAGACCGACACCACGGCCATGCCTGCGCTCAAGATCCGCTGGGAGCTGGCGCACGACCCGCTGTTCCGCCACATCGTGCGCAGCGGCGAGGCCATGGCCCAGCCCGAATGGGGCCACGGCGTGCATGTGCAGGTGGGAGGACTGGCGCCCGACCGCTGGTACCACTACCGCTTCATGCTGGGACAGGCGGTCAGCGGCACGGGCCGCTGCCGCACGGCGCCCGCCCCCGGCAGCATGCCGCAGCGCCTGCGCCTGGCCTATGCCTCCTGCCAGCGCTGGGAGCACGGCTACTACGCGGCCTGGCGCCAGGTGGTGCAGGATGCGCCGGACCTGGTGATCTTCCTGGGCGACTACATCTACGAATACGCCACGCCCGCCATGACGCTGGGCCTGGCCCGCACGCACAACCTGCGCGCCGCGCAGACCCTGCAGGACTACCGCGACCGCTACGCCCTGCACAAGAGCGACCCGCTGCTGCAGGCCGCGCACGCCCTGTGCAACTGGTCCGTGGGCTGGGACGACCATGAGGTGGAAAACAACTACGCGGGCGACCAGGGCCAGGGCGATGCCGCGCGTTTCCTGGCCCGGCGCATGGCCGCCTGGCAGGCCTTCTACGAAAACATGCCGCTGCGTGCCAGCGCGCTGACGGGCGCCGGGGCATCGCATGGCGGCGGCGGCCTGCAGCTGTACCGCAGCCTGCAATGGGGCCGGCTGGCCCGGCTGCATCTGCTGGACGGCCGCCAGTACCGCAGCGCCCAGGCCTGCCGCACCGAGGGCGAGGCAGACAAGGGCAGCGTGCGCCCTGCGCAATGTGCGGCCCTGTCGGACACGGCGCGCAGCTTCCTGGGCTGGACTCAGGAGCAGTGGCTGTACCGCCAACTGGCCGAGGACGCACGCCACCAGGGCAGCGAGGGGCCGCGCTGGAGCATCCTGGCCCAGCCCACCCTGCTGTCGGCGCACCGGCCGCCCTCGGGATCGCAGGCCACGGACAGCTGGGACGGCTACCCGGCCGCGCGCCAGCGCCTGGTGCGCCACCTCACGCCGGGCGCCCAGCCCACGCCGCGCAACAGCGTGCTGCTGGGCGGCGACCTGCACCAGAACTACGTCTGTGCCGTGCATGCCGATCCCGAGGCCGCGCCCGAACGGCGCAACCCCATCGTGGCCAGCGAGTTCTGCAGCACCTCGATCACCTCGCGCAGCGGCACCACACAGGCCAAGGTCGATGCCATCGTCGCCCACAACCCGCAGGTGCTGTACGCACGCTGCGAGGAACGCGGCTATGGCCTGGCAGACATCACGCCCGAACGCTGGACCAGCGAGCTGCGTGCCGTGGCCAACCCCATGCGCGCCGACAGCCGCATCTACACGCTGGCCCGCTTCACCGTCGAGGACAGGCGGCCCGGCCCCGTAGCCAGCTGACAGGGCACTGACACAGGGCACGACCGAAGGGCACTTTCAGCAGGCCTGGGAATCAGTGGCTATCCTGACATCGCCCCCCGGCATGCCGCCTATCGTATGGTGAGCTGCCTTGCCCCGCCCACCAGAACACGGAAGCCATGCACCTGACTTTCAGCGCCTACTACACCCTGATCTTCGCCGCCCTTGTCCTTTTGCTGGGCAAATGGCTGGTGCAGCACCTGCGCCTGCTGCGCGAATTCAACATCCCCGAGCCCGTGGCCGGCGGTCTGGTCGTCGCCGTCGCCCTGTTCGTGCTCAACCAGACCCTGGGCTACACCTTCAGCTTCAGCAGCGAGCTGCAGATGGCCTTCATGCTGGTGTTTTTCTCATCCATCGGGCTGAGCGCCAATTTCGCCAAGCTGCGCGAAGGCGGCCGTTCGCTGCTGCTGTTCCTGGCCGTGGTCGCCGTCTTCATCGGCCTGCAGGACCTGGTGGGCGTGAGCCTGGCCACGATGCTCGGGCTCGACCCGCTGTTCGGGCTGATCGCAGGCTCCGTCACCCTGACGGGCGGCCATGGCACGGCGGGTGCCTGGGGCCAGGTTTTCGAGCGCGAATACGGTATTCAGGGCGCGGTCACGCTGGGCATTGCCTGTGCCACCTTCGGACTGGTGATCGGCGGCCTGATCGGCGGCCCGCTGGCCAAGGCCCTGATCACGCGCCGCCGGCTTGCCGTGCACGACCCCGCAGCCGCCCCCGAAAAACAGCCCCCGCTGGGCGAAAGTGCAAGCCACGGCGGCTTCGAGAATCCCGAGCAGACGCGCCTGATCACCACCAGCGCGGCCATAGAAACACTGGCCCTGTTCGCAGGCTGCCTGGGCTTTGCCGAGTTCATGGCGCAGTTCACCGCCGGCACCCTGTTCTCCCTGCCCACCTTCGTCTGGGCGCTGGCAGGCGGCGTCGTGATCCGCAATACGCTGGACTATGTCTTTCACTTCCAGGTATTCGACCGGGCCATCGACGTCTTCGGCAATGCCTCGCTGTCCATCTACCTGGCCATGGCCCTGCTGTCGCTCAAGCTGTGGGAGCTGGCGGGGCTGGCGGCGCCGCTGATGGTGATCCTGGCGGCCCAGACCCTGGTGATGGGCCTGTATGCCGCGCTGGTGACCTTCCGCATCATGGGCAGCAACTACGATGCGGCCGTGCTGGCCGCCGGCCACTGCGGTTTCGGCATGGGCGCCACGCCCACGGCCGTGGCCAACATGCAGGCCATCACCAACCAGTACGGCCCCTCGCACAAGGCCTTCCTCATCGTGCCGATGGTGGGCGCCTTCTTCGTCGACATCGTCAATGCCACGGTGATCCAGCTGTTCATCCGCTGGCTGCACTGACCACCGCAAACACCGAACGCCCCATGCCCCTGCTGCGCCGCGCCCTTGCCACCACCCAGGCGCTCGTCCTGGCCCTGCTGCTGGCAGGCTGCAGCCTGCCGCCGCTGGCCGGCCGCAGCGAATCCACGGCGCTGCCGCCCGAGGCCGCCCAGGCCACGCTGCTGGGCCAGGCGCTGGCACCGCTGCTGGACCAGCATCCGGGGCTTACCGGCATCCACGCGCTTTCCGATGCACGCAACGCCTACGCGGCGCGTGCCCTGCTGGCTCGCGTGGCCCAGCGCACGCTGGATGTGCAGTACTACATCTGGCGTGACGACACCACGGGCCACCTGCTGCTCGACGAACTGCGCCAGGCCGCCGACCGGGGCGTGCGCGTGCGCCTGCTGCTGGACGACGGCGGCACGGCGGGGCTGGACACCCAGCTCAGCGCGCTGGACCGGCATCCGCAGATCGAGGTACGGCTGTTCAACCCCTTTGCGCAGCGCACGCCCAAGGCGCTGGGCTATGTGACGGATTTCTCGCGCACGCAGCGGCGCATGCACAACAAGAGCTTCACGGCCGACAGCCAGGCCAGCATCGTGGGTGGACGCAACATCGGCGACGAGTACTTCGCGGCCACCGACGGCGTGCTGTTCGCCGACCTGGACGTGGTCGCCATGGGGCCGGTGGTGGCCGATATCGCGCACTCGTTCGACCAGTACTGGGCCAGCGCCTCGGCCTATCCCGTGGCCAGCCTGCTGCCGCCGCTGCCCGACTATGCGGTGGCGCGCGCCAGCGAGGCCCTGGCCACCGAGGTGCAGCGCCCCGAGGCCCAGGCCTATGTGCGCGCCGTGGCGCAAAGCCCGTTCACGCAAGAGCTGCTGGCCGGCCGCCTGCCACTGCAATGGGCCCGCACCACCCTGGTCAGCGACGACCCGGCCAAGGTGCTGGGCCAGGTGCCCAGGCAGGGGCTGCTGATCACGCAGCTGGCACCCGCCATCGGCCAGCCGCAGCGCCAGCTGGACCTGGTCTCGCCCTACTTCGTGCCCACCGAGGCCGGTGTGCGCGCCCTGGCCGGCCTGCGCCGCCAGGGCATTGCCGTGCGCGTGCTCACCAACAGCCTGGAGGCGACCGACGTGGCCGTGGTCCATGCCGGCTATGCCCGGTACCGGCGCCCGCTGATCGAGGAAGGCGTGCAGCTGTACGAGCTGCGCCGCCAGATCGGCGAGCCGGACACGCCCGCAGCCGATGCAGGCGTGCCCCGGCAAGCCCCCCCGTCGCCCGCCGCGTCCTCGGGCGGGAAGGCGGGCGTGGGTTCTGGCAGCCGCCCCGGCAGCTCGGGCTCCAGCCTGCATGCGAAGACTTTTGCGGTCGATGGCGAGCGCATCTTCGTGGGCTCGTTCAACTTCGACCCGCGCTCGGCCCACCTCAACACCGAGATGGGCCTGCTGATCGACAGCCCCGAGATGGCTTCGCAGATGAGCCGCATGCTCGACCAGAGCCTGCCGTCCGCCGCCTACCACGTGCAGATCGATGCACAGGGCCGCCTGAGCTGGACCACGGAAAGCGGCACGCCGCCTGAGCCACTCACCACCACCACCGAGCCCGGCAGCAGTGCATTCAAGCGCCTGATGCTGCGCGTGCTGGGCTGGCTGCCCATCGAGGGGCTGCTTTGATGCCGGGCCCGGCCGCTCAGTCCAGCCGGATCGACGGGCGCAGGCGCGAATTCATCAAATCGATCAGCCACAGCAGCCCCCCGCGCCAAAATCCGTAGATCCGCGCCTGATGCGAGCGGTACAGCATGATGTGGCTCAGCATGGCCATGCGCCCGCGGATCACGCCGCCGTTGAACAGGCCGAATTTGCCCAACGATCCATAGGCGTCGTAATGGGCCAATGACACCAGGGCGCCAAAGTCGCGGTAGGCAAAGCCTTCGGGGCGGAACCCCGGCTCCTTCAGCAGGCGCGGCAGCGTCTCCACCAGATAGCGGGCCTGCTGGTGCGCCACCTGGGCAGTGGGCGGCAGCGGCACGCTGGCGCCGGGCAGGGTGAAGCTGGCGCAGTCCCCTACGGCGTAGACATGGGGGTCGCTGGTCTGCAACTGGCCGTTGACCTTGAGCTGGTTGCCTTGCGTGGTCTCCAGTCCCAGCTGCGCCAGGAAGGCCGGGGCCTTCACGCCCGCTGCCCAGACGCGCAGGCCTGCGGGGACGAACTCGCCGCTGGCCAGAACGAACCCCTCTTCGCTGGCCGACTGCACGCGGCCGTTGACGATCACCGAAACGCCCAGGGCCTGCAGACGCAGGCGCGTGGCTTCGGAAATCTCTTCAGGAAAACCGGGCAGCAGGCGCGGCCCGGCCTCGATCAGCACGATGCCGAAGCGCGCGGCCTCGCCCAGCGCGCCGTAGGCGCGGGCGCTCTCGGCCAGCTGCACCAGCTCGGCCGCCAGCTCCACGCCCGTGGCGCCGCCGCCCACAATGGCCACGCGCAACTGCTCGCCGCTGGTCATGCAGCGCACCATGCGCAGGCGGATCTCGCTGTTGAAGGCATCGGCCTTGCGGCGCGAGTCGATCATGAAGCAGTGCTCGTCCACGCCCGGCGTGCCGAAATCATTGGCACCGCTGCCCACGGCGATCACCAGCCTGTCGTAGGCAATGCGCCGGCCCGGCACGATCTCGCGGCCATCGGGCGCCTCGATGGGGGCCAGCAGCACCTCGCGGGCCTCGCGGTCCAGGCCGCACATCTCGCCGGGCTGGTAGGCAAAGCTGGCGTCGCTGGCCTGGGCCAGGTAGGTGGTCTGCTGCTGGGCCAGGTCGCGCGTGCCGGCCGCAATGGTGTGCAGCATGGGCTTCCAGACATGGGCCGAATCGCTGTCCACCAGGGTCACGGAGCCGATGGCGTCCGCGCGCCCCTTGCCCAGCGCCGTGGCAATCTCCAGCCCCGCCACGCCACCGCCCACGACGACGATGCGCGCCCCGCCCGATCCCGTTGCCGAACCCGCTTCTTGTTCCTTGCCCATTGCTGCTCCCTCCCGGAAGGCCCGGCCGGCCGCACCATGCGCCGGCTTGCAGGACATTCGCTTCCAGACAGTCTTGATTCTTGTCAGTTTGGGTAGCAGGCGACTTGCTAGGGGTAAGCCCCAGATCTGCAACAGATATCTGATAGAAGACCGCCGATCACGCAAGGCCCAGTCTTGTACAGGACCGCGCTGCAGGAAAAACATCACCTTTGCCGGATGACCAGCCGGACGTGATCATTGCGCTATCAACACAAGAGCATCCACGCCGTCCTTCGCGCAGTCTTGCCGACGACATGACGGCCTGCATCTGCAGACCTGCACGAATGCCCCGCCTCCGGGCCCGCGATTTGCGATTGTCAATATACGAAACGTATATTCCCCGTATGATCGCCACCCCATGGGAATCGTCAAAATATCCGACCAATTGCACGACCAGATCCGCCTGTCCAGCGCGGCCCTGGGTCGATCCATCAACGCCCAGGCCGAGCATTGGCTGCGTGTCGGCCAGCTGGCCGAACACCATCCCCATCTCGACTACGCAGGCATCTGCGCCCTGCTGCTGCAAGAGGCCGCGGCCACGCTGAAGCTGGGCGAGCCCGAGGCGGCACCGGCTCCCGCCGATACGGCAGCACGCCGCCCGCGCCCCGTTCGCCTGTCGGGAGGCCTGCAATGAGGGGCGCCAAGCTGCGCAGCGTTCCGCTGCACGACGCCCTCGATATCGGGCAATCACGCAAGGCCGGTGGCCTGGCCGCCCGCGTCCTGCAGATGCTGGTGCCCCACGTGCAGCCGGGCGTCAGCACCGAGCACCTGGACAAGCTCTGCCATGACTTCATCGTCGACGAACTGCGCTGCGTGCCCACCAACGTGGGCTACCACGGCTTTCCGAAGTCGGTCTGCACCTCGCCCAACCACGTGGTCTGCCACGGCATTCCCGACGCCCGGCAGATCCTGCGCGAGGGCGACATCCTCAATGTCGATGTGGCCGTGACCACGCCCGAGGGCTGGATCGGCGACACCAGCCGCATGTACTACGTAGGCCAGCCCTCCAACCAGGCGCGCCGCCTGGTGGAGACCACCTACGAGGCCCTGCTGGCCGGCATCCGCGCCGTGCGCCCCGGCGCCACGCTGGGCGACATCGGCCATGCCATCCAGACCGTGGCCCAGCGCGAGCGCTTCAGCGTGGTGCGCGAGTACTGCGGCCACGGCATCGGCAAGGTCTACCACGACGACCCCCAGGTGCTGCATTACGGCCAGCCCGGCCAGGGCATGGTGCTGGAGGCCGGCATGATCTTCACCATCGAGCCCATGCTCAACGCCGGCAAGGCGGCCACCCGCGAACTGGCCGACGGCTGGACGGTGATCACCAACGACAAGTCGCTGTCCGCCCAGTGGGAGCACATGGTGGTGGTGACCGACACGGGCTTCGACGTGCTCACGCGCTGGCCCGAGGGCACCGGCAGCTACGCGGCCATCTGAGCATGGCGTCCAACTACCTGTACCTGGGCCTGGCCATCGTCGCCGAGGTGGCGGCCACCTCCTGCCTCAAGCAGTCCGAAGGCTTCACGCGGCTGTGGCCCAGCGTGGTCACGGTCCTGGGCTACGCGCTGGCCTTCTACTTCCTGTCGCTGACGCTGCGCACCGTGCCCACGGGCGTGGCCTATGCGATCTGGTCCGGCGCGGGCATCGTGCTGATCTCGCTGGTGGGCTGGCTCTGGCAGGGCCAGACGCTGGACCTGCCCGCGCTGGCGGGCATGGGCCTGATCGTGGCGGGCGTGCTGGTCATCCAGCTGTTTTCCAAGACCGCCGGACACTGAGCCGCTGCCCGCGCTGCGGCCCGGCCCTCAGCCCGTGATGGCCTGGACCGATCCGGCCTGCCGGCGCAGCTCGAACTTCTGGATCTTGCCCGTGCTGGTCTTGGGCAGCTCGCCAAAGACCACGGCGCGCGGCACCTTGTAGCCGGCCAGGTGCTTCTTGCAGTGGGCCACGATGTCTTCGGCCGTGGTCTGCGCGCCGGCCTTCAGCTCGATGAAGGCGCAGGGCGTCTCGCCCCATTTGGGATCGGGCTTGGCCACCACGGCGGCGGCCAGCACGGCCGGGTGGCGGTAGAGCACGTCCTCGACCTCGATGGACGAGATGTTCTCCCCGCCCGAGATGATGATGTCCTTGCTGCGGTCCTTGATCTGTATATAGCCGTCCGGATGCTGCACGGCCAGGTCGCCCGTGTGGAACCAGCCGCCGCGGAAGGCCTCGTCCGTGGCCTGCGGGTTCTTCAGGTAGCCCTTCATGGCGATGTTGCCCTGGAACATGATCTCGCCCATGGTCTGGCCGTCATGGGGCACGGGTTCCATGGTCTCCGGATCGAGCACGCTGGCCGAGCGCTGCAGGTGGTAGCGCACGCCCTGGCGGGAATTGAGGCGCGCGCGTTCGCCGATGTCCAGCGCATCCCAGGCTGCGTGCTTGGCGCAGACCGTGGCCGGGCCATAGACCTCGGTCAGGCCGTAGACATGGGTGATGTCGAAGCCCAGCTGCTCCATGCCCTCGATCATCGACGCCGGTGGCGCGGCACCCGCCACCATGGCCTTGACCCCGGCGGGCACGCCCTCCTTCATGGCGGCCGGCGCATTGACCAGCAGGCCGTGCACGATGGGCGCGCCGCAGTAATGCGTGACGCCGTGGTTGCGGATGGCGTCGAAGATGGCCTGTGCCTCCACCCGGCGCAGGCAGACATTGACCCCCGCGCGCGCCGCCACCGTCCACGGAAAGCACCAGCCGTTGCAATGGAACATGGGCAGGGTCCACAGGTAGACGGCGTGCTTGGGCATGTCCCACTCCAGCACATTGCTGATGGCATTGATGGCCGCACCCCGGTGGTGGTAGACCACGCCCTTGGGGTTGCCCGTGGTGCCGCTGGTGTAGTTCAGCGCAATGGCGTCCCACTCGTCGGCAGGCAGCTGCCAGTCGAAACCGGCATCGCCACCGGCCACGAAGTCGTCGTAGTCCAGGCTGCCCACCTGCTCGGCGGCCGGTCCGTACAGCGCGTCCTCGACCTGGATCACCAGCAGCGGCGCGCTGCGCTGGCGCAGCTTCAGCGCCTTGGCCACCACGCCCGTGAACTCCGGGTCCACGATCAGCACCTTGGCCTCGCCGTGGTCCAGCATGAAGGCAATGGTTTCCGCATCCAGCCGCGTGTTCAGCGCATTGAGCACGGCTCCGGCCATGGGCACGCCGAAATGCGCCTCCACCATGGGCGGCGTATTGGGCAGCATCACGGCCACGGTGTCGTTCTTGCCCACGCCCGCCTTGTGCAGGCTGCTGGCCAGCTGGCGGCAGCGCGCATAGGTCTCGCCCCAGTTGCGGCGCAGCGTGCCGTGGACCACGGCCAGCCGTTCGGGATAGACCTCGGCCGTGCGGGCGATGAAGCCCAAGGGGCTGAGCGGCGCATGGTTGGCGCTGTTGCGCTCCAGATGCTGGTCGTAAATGTGGGTCATCGTGGTCTCCGGTTCGCTGGGTTTTCTGGTGAGATGCCCGCCTGCCGCCGCAGGCTGGCGAAACCTGAAGATATAGCAAGACAGGCTTACACAAGCTTGATGCGCATCCACCCGGCTCGCCACCGCACAGGCCCGGATAACCAAAGCGGCATGCATGGTCTTTGCAGGGCATCACGACTTTCAGAATTTCATGGAAATTGAAAATACCTATGCAGAACAATCACTTGACCTGCCTGCAGGCGCGCCTGTGACTGTCCCCCAGGCGACTGCACAACCACAGTCCTCTATAAGACATCATTTATCAGATGACTCGGCCGCACGGCCCCGGCTTCACTCGTAGAATCGCCGCTTGGATTCGCCGGCCAGCACCGCTGGAAGGCGAACAAGGAGTTCCTAGAGGAGTCGCCTGGCAACGCTCCAGGCATCGTTGGAGACGAGCCTGCACCCCACCGGTGCAGGCTTTTTTTTTGCTTCAGCGCAGGCTCAGGGACTGGCGCTTCCAGGCCGGGTCCTGCCAGCGCTGGAACAGCGGCAGAGCCGATACATCGCCGGTCACGCGCTCGGTGGCCAGGCCGTCCAGCCGCACCACTTCGAAGCTCTTGCGGTACCGGCCCTGGCCACGGGCCTCGCGCGCCACCAGCATCAGCTGGCCGCCAGGCACCCAGCCCGCCCATTCCGCCACGCCGGTCTCCGGGGCGGTGGCGGCCGGGGGCAGCACATCGGCCAGCCAGCCGCCTTCGGTCTTGCGCAGCACCCACAGTTCGCGCCAGCCTTCCAGCGGCTGCACGGCCAGGGCCACGGCCGTGCCCTCGCGGTTGGTGCTGGCCGATGCAGCCCACACCACGCCATAGGTGCAGCGGCGCAGCAAAGGGGCCTTGGCGCCGTGCTGGGCGTCCACCAGCAGCACGCAGGTTTCGCCGGCGGCACCGGGCTCGGTCAGCAGCGTCGGGCGGGCTCCGGCAGAAGGAGCCGCAGCAGCAACAGGCGACAGCGCCCAGCGCACGGCGCTCACCCGCATGGCCGCGTCGTTGTAGGCGCTCTGGTCTTCATCGGGCAGCTCGGACTTGCTGACGCCCGTGAACTCGGCCAGCGCCCGGGCGGCCGATGCCGCCACGGCAGGGTCGGCCATGCTCTTGCGCGCCTGCTGAAAGGCCAGCGCCGCCCACACGCTGGCGCGGCGCATCTGCACGCGACCGCGCAGGTAGGGCGGCAGGCCGGTCACGTCCACGCGCTCCAGCACATCGGCCTGCCAGGCATGCATGCGGGCGCGCTCATGGGCCGGCAGATCGGGGTCCACGCATTCGGGCCGTGTCAACGCCAGGGCGGCGCGGGCGCGCTGCGGCGCGTCGGCAGCTGGCATGGCCAGCACGCGGCGGAAGAATTCGCCTTCATAGCAGACCTGCATGCGGCCTTCGACCTCATAGGTCGCAAAGCGCAGGCCGTAGCCGTTGGCCACATCCAGGTGGGCCGACAGCGTGGCACCCGAGGCCTTGCCGGGCGCAGCGGCGGAGGCGCGCCGCGCCAGCCGGTCGGCAAAGCCGCCCAGTGCGTCGAAGGCCTGCGCGCCTTCGGCGCCGGCCAGGGTCCTGGCGGGCGCGGCCTGCAGGTAGGCGGCCGCCAGGCCAATGCCCAGCGCCTCGGCACCGGGCGTGTCCTGCACGAAGCGCAGCACGGCCAGCAAGGCGGGGGCATCGGCCTCGGTCATGGCCACGCGGCGCACATCGCCGGCGCGGATGAAGCCGCCGCGCTCGCGCTTGTGGTCCCAGACCTGGAGGTAGTCCAGGCGTTCGCCCCTGATCTCCAGCACCTCGCCCTGCCACAGGCTGGCCTGCTGCTGGGCGCCATCGCGCGGCGCGGCGCGCAGGCTGGCCTGGTCCTGCACCACGATGGCGCTGCCCATGCCGGTGGCCAGCGCTGCGGCGGCCAAGGTCGATACGGTCAGCATGGCTTATTGCTCCTGAACGGCTGCGTTGGCATCTTCGGCGGCCACGGAGGCTGCGCCGGCCTGTGCATTGCGGCTGCCGCCCAGCAGGGCCGCGCCGATGAAGTCGCCATTGGTCGGCGGGGGCGCGATGATGACCTGGATCTTGTCCGAGAGCTTGTCGGCCAGCGTCTTCTGGATGAGCAACGGGTAGCGCGTGACCAGGGTGCCTTCGCGCGCCATCTGCTCGGCGTTGACCTTGCCCAGGCGGTCCATGCGGAAGGCCTCGGCCTCGGCCAGCTTCTGGCGTGCATCGGCTTCGCCGTTGGCCTCGATGCGGCGGGCCTGGGCGCTGCCCTCGGCGGCTTTCACGCGGGCCACGCGCTCGGCCTCGGCCTCCAGCTGGCGCTGCTCGATCTGGCGCTGCTTGAAGGGCAGCACATGCTTCATGGCCTCTTCCTGGGCACGCGCCGCAATCACCTGCTCGCGTGCGGCGGCTTCGGCGGCCACTTCGCGGCGCACCTTGTCGGCATTGGCGTCCAGCTCGGTTTCCTTGACGCGCTTGTCCTTGAGCTCCAGCGTGTAGCGCATCTTCTCGGAGGCCAGCTCCTCGGCCAGCAGGCTGTCCATGCCGCGGCGGTACTCGGCGGGCAGGTCCACCTTGCCGATCTGGATGCTGCGCAGCGTGACGCCGTCGGCCGCCAGGCGCGTGCGCAGTTCGGTTTCCATGATCTGGGCGATCTCGGCGCGCTTGGTCGAGAAAATCTCGCGCACGGTGTAGCGTGCGAACACCTTGTAGACCAGGCCCTGCACGGCGGGCTCCACGATGTCGCCGCCTATGTCCAGAGGCAGGTTGCCGGCCTTGACGGCGGGCGATGCGGGATCAAGCGCATAGCGCACGTTCAGGTCCAGACCCAGGGACAGGCCTTCGACCGACTGCAGGGGTGCGCTGCCATTGGCCTGGCGCATGGCCTCCGGACGGTAGCTCTGGTCGCGCAGGGAGAACACGCGCACCGTGTGCAGGCCCGGAACCACCCACACGCTGCCATCGCGCCACAGGCTGACGGAGCCCGTGAACTGGTTCAGGCGCACGCCCAGCGTGCCCTGCTCCAGGTGCTGCACGGGCGGGTTGCGCACCACCACCAGGCCGGCCGCCACCACCACGGCGCCGATGGCCAGCCAGCGCACGGTACGTGCCGTGGGCAGCAGGACTGCCCAGTCCACGGGCTGGCGGCGGGGCGCGTTGCCCGGCAGCGTGCCGGCGTCGGCTGCAGGCTCGGAGGAATCGGCAGGGCCGGCTCCGTCCAGGCGGGCGGACTTGCGGCCCGTCAGGGCCTGCATGATGCGGTTCCAGGTGGCTTTCATGGTGTTCTCTCTCTCTCGGCTGTGATGGCTGTTGTTGGCTGTTGTTGGCTGTTTCTGAGGCACCGGAAACAGGGGTGGCTCATTGAGGACCGATTGTTCGGATCCACCCCGGAAGCAACAACGCGGCGCACGGCCCAATGCGTTCACGGCGCCAGCGCAAATGCTCCGACCCCGGAAGAAAAACTCACACCCGGGCCGGCGCAGGGCCGAGATAATCCCGCGAACACCGCCACGGCGGCCTCCCCGACCCCACCACTGCACAGCCCCATGACCCGTATCGCCGTGATCGAAGACGACCTGCCCACCAGCAACCAGTTGGCGGGATGGATACGCAGTGCGCGCAGCGGCATCGTGATCGACCAGTGGTTCACGCGCGACGAGGCCGAGGCCGCCCTGGCGCGCGAGCACTACGACGCCGTGGTGCTGGACATCGAGCTGGGCCGCGAGCGCCATGCGGGCGTGGCCCTGATCAACGCCATCAACAAGCTGGGCCAGGGCACGCCGGTGCTGGTGGTGTCGGCCATGCCGGCCGCCATCTACCGCAGCATCATGAAAGCGCTGGACGCCTGGGACTACCTGCAAAAGACCACCTTCGAGGAGGCGGACTTCATCGAGACTTTCCTCGACATCCTGCGCACCACGCAGCGCGCGGCGCCCGTGGCCGCGCAGGCCGCCGCAGCGCCTGCAGGCGACGCCCTGGTGCTGGACCCGCTGTGGCAGCGCACGCCCACCTGGCGCGGCGAGCGCATCAACCTGCCGCTGACGGCCCAGCGCATCCTGGCCACGCTGCACCAGCGCAGCGGCGAAGTGGTGTCCTACGACGAGCTGTTCGAGGTGGTCAAAAGCGGCCGCAACCGCGACAACGTGCGCAAGCACGTGAGCACCATCCGCGAGGCCCTGCGCGAGGTGGACCCGGGCTTCGAAGGCATAGAGAACGTGCCCATGCGCGGCTTTCGCTGGGTGGGCCAGGCCGGCGCCGCCGTCCGCACATGAAGCGCCTGCTCAACCCCAGGCTGGAGCTGCCCCGGCTGGAAGTGCCGCGCCTGGGCCTGGCCGCATTCCGCCAGCGCATCCTGCTGCGCGGCGTGTTCGTGCTGCTGGCCGTGGCCACGGTGTCCTTGAGCGTGGTGGTTCTCAAGGACGAGAAGGAACGCGCCTGGCAGGCCTACCAGCACGGCTTTGTGCGCAGCCAGGCCGAGGTCATGGCGCGGCTGCGCCATCCTTCGGGCCGGCTGGCCCTGCTCAACGCCGGCCACCTGGGCCAGGGCGTGACGCCGCTGGCGCCGCTGCTGCTGCCCTACGCGGCCATCGACTTCGACGATCCGCAAAAGTCCCAGCAGGCCGTGGAGATGGCCGGCTGCTCGGTGCAGTATCCCGATGGCGCCTCGCTGTGCGCAGCCATCGGCAACAATCCCTACGCAGGCGGATTCATCTATCTGGTGGGCAGCTTCTTCGCAGGCGAGCTGACACCGCGCGAGCGCGGCTCGCGCGAGCCCGCCCAGGCGCACCGCGCCCGCATCACGCTGGACATGCGCGGCAGCACCTACCGCTGGATCGCGCCCTATGAGGCCATGCCGCAACAGGGCAACAAGTCCGGCAACGGCGAGCACGGCCGGCTCACCGGCTTTGTGGACAACGGCACGCCCCAGCTTGACGCCCGCGCGCGGCCCGTGCGCGATTTCCGTGGCTGGCTCTGGCAGAACGGCCATTGCCGCGACCTGCCGCCTGGCGTGCAGGGCAATGCGGGCAATGACAAGACACCCCCTGCAGCCGACTGCCTGCGCCGCACGCACTACTCCATCCGCCTGCCGGTCGAGCTGTTCCGCGAAGCCCTGTTCCGCCGGGACGTGCGCCCCGTCTGGCCGCCCGAAGACCTGGGCAGCATGCGTGTGCGCGTGGAAATGCTGGCCCCCGGGGACACGGAGCCGCCGCTGTTCGACAGCAATGCGCCGGGAGCGCAGCTTGCGGCCTCGCTCAACGACATCTCGCGCAGCCTGCTGCCGGGCGAGCGCGTGCAGATCCGCAAGGTGGGCGCCGACGAAGCCAGCGCCATCACCCTCAAGGGCGTGGATGTGCAGGCCGCGCCGTCGGCGCCCTGGCTGCTGCGCCTGATCAGCTGGCTGCCGCTGGATGCGGCCGGCGTCTCCGCCGCCACCATGACCCCGGCCGTGCCCACGGGCCAGGACATTCTGGACACGCCCACGGGCAACTACACCGTCAGCTTCACCGGCCACCCGCGCGATGTGGAGCAGGGCCTGGCCGCCGTGGCCACGCGCCTGTCCTGGTACCTGGGCGCCATGCTGGCCGCCATTGCGCTGGCCTGGCTGATCGTCGAGCTGGGGCTGATCCGCCGCGTGACCGCCCTCACCCGGCGCGCCGCCGCCGTGTCCTACAACGTGCAGGACGGCCATGTCGGCCCGCGCCTGGGCGACCTCGAAGTATCGGACCTACGTGGTTCCGACGAGTTGGGCATTCTGGCTGGCGGACTGGCCGACCTGCTGCAGCGCGTGAAGGACGACCTGCAGCGCGAGCAACTGCGCGCCCAGCAGGAACGCGACATGTGGCATGCCGTGGGCCACGAGATCATGTCGCCCCTGCAATCGCTGATGGTGCTTTATGGGCCCGACGACCCCGGCCACCGCTACGTGCAGCGCATGCAGCAGGCCGTGCATGTGCTCTACGGCACGGCATCGCCGGCCGAGGCGCTGCAGGCCGCCAACGTGCCCGAAGGCCGGCTGGACCTGGACGCCTTTCTGTCCCACGTGGCCGCCAACGCGCACTTCGCGGGCATTGCCAACGTGGTCTACGAAGGCGGGAGCGGGGAAGGGGGCGGGAACAGGGACGTCACGGGCGCCGTGATCGTGCGCGCCGACGAGTTTGCGCTGGAAGACGTGGTCACCCACATCCTGCGCAATGCCGACAGCTACCGGCCCGCGGGCACGGCCATCACGCTGTCGCTGTCGGCCTCGGAGTCCGCCGCCAGCGCCACGCTGCACAACCAGGGCGCCACCATTGCGGAGGACCTGCTGGAGCGCATCTTCGAGCTGGGCGTGTCCGCCCCCCAGGAGCCGGCGGCCGCCGGCGGCGCCGAGCACCGGGGCCAGGGCCTGTTCGTGGCCAGGACCTACATGGCCAAGATGGGCGGCACGATCAAGGCGCACAACACGCGCGATGGCGTGGCCTTCACGCTGACCTTCCAGCGCCTGGGCTGAGGGCCGGGCACCGCCGGCCAGTGCCCCCGGGGCACGGCCGGATGGCCCCGCGAAGGCACAATACGCGGGTGTCCATTCCCCAATCGTTCATCCAGGAATTGCTCTCGCGCGTCGACGTGGTCGATATCGTGGGACGCTACGTGCAGCTCAGGAAGGGCGGCGCCAACTTCATGGGCCTGTGCCCGTTCCACAGCGAGAAGTCGCCGTCCTTCACCGTCAGTCCCAGCAAGCAGTTCTATCACTGCTTTGGCTGCGGCAAGAATGGCAACGCCATCGGCTTTCTGATGGACCATGCCGGCATGGGCTTCGTCGAAGCCGTGCAGGATCTTGCCAGCCAGGTCGGCCTGCAGGTGCCGCAGGACGACATCAGCCCCGCCGAGCGCGAGCGCCAGGCCGCGCAAAAGCAGAAACAGGCCACCCTCACCGACGTGCTGGAGAAGGCAGGCGACGCCTACCGCAAGCACCTCAAGGCATCGCCCCAGGCCATCGACTACCTCAAGCGCCGCGGCGTCTCGGGCGAGACCGCCAAGCGCTTCGGCCTGGGCTACGCGCCTGCGGGCTGGCGGTCGCTGGCCAGCGTGTTCCCGCAGTACGACGATCCGCAGCTCGAAGAATCGGGCTTGGTCATCGTTGGCGAGGGCGACGACAAGCGCTACGACCGCTTCCGCGACCGGCTGATGTTTCCCATCCGCAACGTCAAGGGCGAGTGCATCGGCTTCGGCGGCCGCGTCTTCGGCGACGAGAAGCCCAAATACCTGAATTCGCCCGAAACCCCGGTCTTTCACAAGGGGCGCGAGCTCTACGGCCTCTTCGAGGCCCGCACCGCCCTGCGCGACATGGGCTATGCGCTGGTCACCGAAGGCTATATGGACGTGGTGGCCCTGGCCCAGCTGGGCTTTGCCAACGCCGTCGCCACGCTGGGCACCGCCTGCACGCCCGACCATATTCACAAACTGTTTCGATTTACCGAAGCCGTCGTCTTCAGCTTCGACGGCGATGCGGCGGGACGGCGCGCCGCGCGCAAGGCGCTTGATGCCGCCCTGCCCTATGCCAGCGACACGCGCAGCGTCAAATTCCTCTTCCTGCCCGCCGAGCACGACCCGGACAGCTTCATCCGCGAGTACGGCAGCGAAGCCTTTGCCCGCTACGTGGGCGACGCGCTGCCGCTGAGCCGCTTTCTCATCGAGGCGGCCAGCGAAGGCTGCGACCTGGGCCAGGCCGAAGGCCGCGCCCACATGGCCAGCAATGCCCGCCCGCTGTGGACGGCCCTGCCCGACGGCGCCCTCAAGCGCCAGCTGCTGGGCGAGATCGCCGAACTCGTGCAGCTGGATGCGCGCGATCTCTCGGACCTGTGGTCGCAGGAAGCCGCCCGCAGCGGCCCGGCACGGGGCTCCATGGCCGGCGGCGCCCCCCATCCAGGCCAGGCCAGCCATGCACCGGCCGCGCCCGACTGGGGCCAGCCTGTCGAATACGGCGCGCCTTCGGGCTGGCACGAGCGTGGCGGCCATGGCGGCGGCGCGGGCGGCTGGCGCAGCGGCGAGCCCGGGCGCGGCGGCAAAAAGCCCTGGCCGCGCAAGCCCTGGGACAAGAATGGCCGGGCCGATTTCAACCCGCCCCCCATGGGCCCGCGTGGCGCGCCAGCCACACGCACCGACCAGGCGGCACGCCTGCTCATGGCGCACATGGAATTCATGGAAGAACTCACCCATGAGGACTTCGAGGCACTGGCGCACTGCTCAGGCGAACATGGCGCCATGTTCCGCTGGATGGAGGCACAGTTCCAGGAATCCGGGGCCCGGCCCTTTGCCGTGCTGCGCGAGCAACTGCGCGGCCTGCCTCACGAAACGCTGGCAGACAGGCTCATGAGCGGCCCCCATGCGCATCCCGAGGGCGAACTGCCCGAGCTGCGCCGTGAGTTGCGTGATGTCCTCAATCGCATGGTCATCGTCCACATCAAGGCCCAGATCGACGAAGCCTTGCGCGACATGGCGCGGGACCCCAGCGCCGCCCAGCGCTATCGCGATCTCTTTGCCCGACAGCAGGCCCTGGAAAACCAGATGCGCACTTCCTCTTGAAATCGAGGTAAGCAGATATAATTAGGGGCTATCGGCAAGAGCGACAGCAGCACCTCCGGACCGGGCCCCGTGAAGAACTCACGTGATTGCAGCAACTGCACGGCCCAATTTCCCGCAAGGACTGCACACCAAATGTTCGCCCAGACATCTTGCCTGGAACGTTTTTCGCTTCCCTGGCGGACCTAGTCCGTCCGCGCGTGCGCCTAGGCGGCGCTTGTTTGAGTTTCCCTTTGTGTGTGTTCGCTCCTGACCGTGAGGTGTTCATGCCCGTTTCAAAGTCCGTGAAGTCCAAGCAGGCCCCCGAAGCTCCAGCGAAGCCCAAGACTTCGACAACCTCTTCAGCCCCGGCCAAGGCCGCTGCAGGACCGAAGAGCGCCGCATCTGCGGCCAAAGCAAAGAAAGATACCGACGTGGTAACCAAGTCCCAAGCCGAACTCAAAGCCATGGCCGACGAGCTGCTCGCCGCCGCGACCCCCAAGCGCGGCCGCAAGAAGGCAGCCGAAGGCGACGACGCCCCCGCCCAGACCGAAAAGAAGCCTGCCGCTGCCAAGAAGGCGCCGGCCAAGGCAGCCGCCAGCTCCACCGCCGCTGCCAAGACCCCCGCCAAGCGCGGCCGCAAGCCCAAGGCCAAGGAAGGCGGCGACGACATCGATGATGCCGACCTGTCCGATATCGATGGCGACATCGATGGCGAAGGTGAAGGCGAGTCCGAGGTCGAGACCGAAGTGGAAGTCGAGGTCGAGACCACTTCGGCCCCGGCCGAAAAGGTCAAGCCCCTGCGCATGAAGATCAGCAAGGCCAAGGAACGCGCCTTGATGAAGGAATTCGGCCTGGACGAAACCGTCCTGACCGAAGAGGAAATGTCCACCCGCCGCCAGCGCCTGAAGGCGCTGATCAAGCTGGGCAAGACGCGCGGCTACCTGACGCACAGCGAAATCAACGACCACCTGCCCGACAAGCTGGTCGATGCCGAGACGCTGGAAGTCGTGATCTCCATGCTCAACGACATGGGCGTGGCCGTCTACGAGCAGACGCCCGATGCGGAAACCCTGCTGCTGAACAACACGGGCCAGTCCGCCACTACCGAAGAGGAAGCCGAGGAAGAGGCCGAAGCCGCCCTGTCCACGGTGGACTCCGAATTCGGCCGCACCACCGACCCCGTGCGCATGTACATGCGCGAAATGGGCACGGTCGAGCTGCTGACGCGCGAAGGCGAAATCGAAATCGCCAAGCGCATCGAAGGCGGCCTGATGGACATGATGGAGGCCATCTCGGCCTCGCCTGCCACCATCGCCGAGATCCTGGCCATGTCCGAGGAAATCCGCGAAGGCAAGGTCGTCATCTCCACCATCGTCGACGGCTTCGTCAACGCCAATGAGAACGACGACTACGTGGCCGAAGAAGACTTCGACGAATACGACGAAGAGGACGACGACGACGGCAAGGGCGGCTCCAAGGCGCTGACCAAGAAGCTCGAAGAGCTCAAGAACGAGGCGCTGCGCCGCTTCGACGCCATGCGCGAGAACTTCGACAAGATGCACAAGGTGTACGACAAGGAAGGCTACGGCACGCCCACGTACATCAAGGTGCAGAAGGCCCTGACCGAAGAGCTGATGACCATCCGCTTCACGGCCAAGACCATCGAGAAGCTGTGCGACCTCGTGCGCGCCCAGGTGGATGACGTGCGCAAGAAGGAACGCGAGCTGCGCAAGATCATCGTGGACAAGTGCGGCATGCCGCAGGAGACCTTCATCGCCCAGTTCCCGCCCAACCTGCTGAACCTGCAGTGGGTGGTGCAGCAGGTCGCGGCCGGCAAGCCCTGGAGCAACGTGCTCGAGCGCAACATCCCGCCCGTGCAGGAGCTGCAGCAGAACCTGATCGACCTGCAATCGCGCGTGGTCGTGCCGCTGGACGAGCTCAAGCGCATCAACAAGCGCATGAACGATGGCGAGCGCGCCAGCCGTGACGCCAAGAAGGAGATGATCGAGGCCAACCTGCGCCTGGTGATCTCCATCGCCAAAAAGTACACGAACCGCGGCCTGCAGTTCCTGGACCTGATCCAGGAAGGCAACATCGGCCTGATGAAGGCGGTGGACAAGTTCGAATACCGTCGCGGCTACAAGTTCTCGACCTATGCCACGTGGTGGATCCGCCAAGCCATCACGCGCTCGATCGCCGACCAGGCGCGCACCATCCGCATCCCGGTGCACATGATCGAGACCATCAACAAGATGAACCGCATCTCGCGCCAGCATCTGCAGGAGTTCGGCTTCGAGCCCGATGCGTCCATCCTGGCGGCCAAGATGGAGATCCCCGAGGACAAGATCCGCAAGATCATGAAGATCGCCAAGGAGCCGATCTCCATGGAAACGCCGATCGGCGACGACGACGATTCGCACCTGGGCGACTTCATCGAGGACACCAACAACACCGCTCCCGTGGACGCCGCCATGCAGGCCGGCCTGCGCGACGTGGTCAAGGACATCCTCGACGGCCTCACCCCGCGCGAAGCCAAGGTGCTGCGCATGCGCTTCGGCATCGAAATGTCCACCGACCACACGCTGGAAGAAGTGGGCAAGCAGTTCGACGTCACGCGCGAACGCATCCGCCAGATCGAGGCCAAGGCCCTGCGCAAGCTCAAGCACCCGAGCCGCTCGGACAAGCTGCGCAGCTTCATCGACTCGCTGTAAGGCGCTGTGGATGCCGCCCCCCCGGGCCGGCAACCGCCCCCTGGAAAGCCCCGCACTCCCCTGCGGGGCTTTTTGTTTGTGGCGGGCCATCTGCCGGGCAGGGCAACGGTGGCGCGATAGACTGCCGCCTTTGTCTGCACGGGCAACAGCATGGCTCTCGAAATCGAACGCAAATACCTGGTGGCCGACCCTGGCATCGTGGCAGGCCTGACCGGCGTGCGCATGGCGCAGGGATACATCGCCGACAACGGCATGTGGGTGCGGGTGCGCATCGCCGGAGACACCGGATTTCTCACGCTCAAGGGCCCGGCACGCGGCATGAGCCGGGCCGAATTCGAATACCGGATCCCGCTGGCCGATGCCGAGACGCTGCTGGCCCAGCACTGCGCGCATGGCGCCATCGACAAGGTGCGCTACATCGTGCCGGTGGACGGCTTCGACTTCGAGGTCGATGTGTTCGAAGGCCCCCTGGCCGGCCTGGTCACGGCCGAGATCGAACTGGCGAGCGAGGATATCCAGCCGCCATCGCCCGCCTGGCTGGGCGCGGAGGTCACCACCGACCTGCGCTACAGCAATTCGCAACTGGCCAAGACCCGGCAGTTGCCTTCACCGGCCGTGCTGCCGGGTTGACGCAGGACGGCCCTGTGGACGCCCCGGGGCTATAGGGACTGACGGCCGGGACTGACTGTAGGAACTGCCTGCGCTGTGCAGCGGTTCAGCCGCGGGCCCGGTCCAGGGCCATCGTCTGCACCCGCAGTTCGCAGCCCTCGCGCAGCGGCTGCAGCCCGCCCACAGGCCGGAAGCCGTGCGCCAGGTACAGGCGCATGGCGGGAGAGTCGGCATCGGTCACACCCAGCCGCACACGCTGCATGCCCTTGTGCCAGGCCCAGGCGATGGCCTGCGCAAGCAGGGCCTGGCCCGCCCCCCGGCCACGCACGGCGGGATCGACCCACATCTGGAAAAGATCGGCCACGCCGGGCTCGGGGGCACACAGCTTGCACCAGACCAGGCCGCAGGCCTGTTCGCCGTTGACGGCGAAGAGCACCCTGTCCCTGCCCCCGGCAGCAGCGGCCTGCAGCCGTGCAGCCCAGTCCGGGTCAGCCCTTGCAGCCTCTACCGCCCAGGTGCTGCCGAAGGCGTCGGGGGCATCGCGCAAGGCACGCAGGCGGATATCGCGGTACTGCGGCCATTCATGGGGATCAACGGGGCGGATGGAGATCATGGAGCTTTCTGCGTCGGACAAAGGGGTTGGGAAAGAGAACCTCAGCCCCGGCCATGCCGGGCTGCGAGCACCGCCAGCATGCGGAAGAAGGCGGCACCAATCTCCTCCTCGCAGACGCAGGCGTACCCCAGCAGCAGGCCGCGCCGCTTGTGCGGGCCTGCGTAATAGCGCGACAGCGGCTTGACGAAGATGCCGGCCTGCCGGAGATCCTCGGCAAGCGCCACATCGTCGTCCTGGCCCGGCAGCTGCATCACGAAATGCAGGCCTGCGCTGCTTTCCACCCAGGGCAGGTGGTCGGCGCCCAGGTAGCGCTCGATCAGGGACAGCAGCATGCGGCGGCGCTTGCCGTAGAGCAGGCGCATCTTGCGGATGTGGGCGGCGTAGTGGCCTTCGGTGATCAACTCGGCAATCACCTGCTGGGGCAGTTGGTGCCCCTCGCGGTACAGCTCGGAATGGATGCGCCGCAGGGGCTCGGCCAGCGCCGGTGGCAGCACCATGTAGCCCATGCGCAGCCCCGGATAGAGGGTTTTGCTGAAGGTGCCTATGTAGATCACGGGCGCACCTTCCTCCATGCCCTGCATGCTGGGCACGGGACTGCCGAAGAAGCGGAATTCGCTGTCGTAGTCGTCCTCCACGATCCAGGCGCCCACGCGGCGCGCATAGGCAATCAGTGCACGGCGCCGGGCCATGCTCATGACGGCGCCCAAGGGATATTGGTGCGAGGGCGTGACGAAGATCAGCCGGGGCACGGGCAGGCCTTCGGGCAGTTGCATGCCCTCCTCGTCCACGGGCACGCCGTGCAGGTGCAGCCCATGCTGCATGCGCAGCACATTGGCAATGCCCCAGTAGCCGGGCTCCTCCATCCACACGCAGTCGCCGGGATCGGCAAGGCTGCGCACCACCAGGTCGATGGCCTGGTGCACGCCTTCGGTGATCAGCACCTGGCCCGGCCCGCAGTCCACCGAGCGCGCCACGCGCAGGTGCTCGGCCAGGGCCTGCTTGAGCGCGTCCACGCCGCCGCGCGTGCCGTAGGTCAGCAGTTGCGGTCCGGCGTGGCGCAGCAGGCGGTTGTGGATGCGCGCATAGGTGGCGCGCGGGAATTCGGTCACGTCGGGCACGCCGGGCATGAAGGCGCCCCATTGCTGCTCGGAGGCCTGGGCCGTTCTCAGCAGGGCCTGCGCCTGTGCAGACAGGCCGCCGCCCGGTGCGGGCGCCGCGGCGGTGGCGCGGCGTGCGGGCGCACGCCCGCCGCTCAGCAGCAAGGCCGCAGGCAGGGTGTCCACCACATGCGTGCCCCGCCCCACCTGGCTGCGCACATAGCCCTCCACCTGCAGCTGCTCGTAGGCGTGGTTGACGGTGTTGCGCGACACGCCCAGCTCGCGCGCCAGGTCACGCGAGGCAGGCAGACGGCTGCGCGGCAACAGGGCTCCGCTGTCTATGGCCTGGCGGATGGCCAGGTACAGGCCCCGGTTGAGATGGGTGCGGTCGCCGCCCAGCCCGCGCCAGTCCATCTGGAGGATGAGATCCGCGCACACGGAGGGTTTTGCCATGCCTGCCTTGGTGGAGTGAGGAGAGAGGTGGAGGCGCGCTCAATTGGCACCACCATCTTTTCAAAAGATGGCTCCAGTCATGGAACCAATGCCCACTATAACGGGAAGCCTTGCATCCCCATCAACGGAGAACCCTCTCATGTCCAGCGCCACCGCCTCTTCCCCGAACCAGCAACTCCAGAACCGGCGCAACGCCGCCATGCCGCGCGGCGTGGGCGTGATGTGCGGCTTCCATGCCGTGCAGGCCGACAATGCCCTGCTGACCGATGCCGAGGGCCGGCAGTACATCGATTTCGCGGCCGGCATTGCCGTGCTCAACACGGGCCACCGCCATCCGCGCGTGGTCCAGGCCGTGCAGCAGCAACTGGAGCGCTTCACGCACACGGCCTTCCAGATCGTTCCCTACGAAAGCGCGATTGCGCTGGCCGAGCGCATCAATGCGCTGGCGCCCATCGCCGGCCCGGCCAAGACCGCCTTCTTCACCACGGGCGCCGAGGCCGTGGAGAACGCCGTCAAGATCGCGCGCCATGCCACGGGCCGCTCGGCCGTGATCGCCTTCCAGGGCGCCTTCCATGGCCGCACCCAGCTGGGCATGGCACTGACGGGCAAGGTGGCGCCCTACAAGCAGGGCTTCGGCCCCATGCTGGGCGAAGTCTTCCACGCGCCCTTCCCCGGCGAGCAGGCGGGCGTGAGCGTGCAGCAGTCGCTGGACGCCATTGCCATGCTGCTCAAGACCTCGGTGGACCCGCAGCGCGTGGCCGCCATCATCGTGGAGCCCGTCCAGGGCGAAGGGGGCTTTCACCCCGTGCCTGCCGCCCTGTTCACCGGCCTGCGCCAGCTGTGCGACCAGCACGGCATGCTGCTGATCGCCGACGAGGTGCAGACCGGCTTCGCTCGCACGGGCAAGCTGTTCGCCATGGAGCACTACGGCGTGCAGCCCGACCTGATCACCATGGCCAAGAGCCTGGGCGGCGGCCTGCCGATCTCGGGCGTGGTGGGCCGCGCGGCCGTCATGGACGCACCCCACCCCGGCGGCCTGGGCGGCACCTATGCCGCCAACCCGCTGGCCGTGGCCGCGGCCCATGCCGTGCTCGACGTGATCGATGAAGAACGGCTGTGCGAGCGCGCCCACGCGCTGGGCAACCAGCTGCGCGCGCGCCTGCAAGCCCTGCAGGCGCAGGATGCCGGCATTGCCGACGTGCGCGGCCTGGGCTCGATGCTGGCCGTGGAGTTCCGCCTTCCCGGCAGCGGCGAGCCCGACGCGCAGCGCGTGGCCGCCGTCGTCCGGCACGCGCAGGAGCAGGGCCTGCTGCTGCTGACCTGCGGCCTGTACGGCAACGCCATCCGCTTTCTCTATCCGCTGACGATTCCACAGCCGCTGTTCGCCAGGGCCCTGGACATCATCGACAGCGCCATCACCCAGAGCGCGTCCCAGCCAGTCGCCGCCTGAATCCCCATCCCAGCCACACCCTGCCGCACCATGAGTCTTTCACTGCAACGCCCCGATCTGTTCCGCCAGGCCTGCCTGCTCGCCGAGGGCTGGCGAGCCGTGGGCTCCGGCCCCGCCATCGACGTCTTCAACCCCGCCACGGGCGATCGCCTGGGCCAGGTGCCCGCCCTGCAGGCCGGCGAGACCGAAGCCGCCATTGCCGCCGCACAGCGCGCCCTGCCCGCCTGGGCCGCGCTGACGGGCAAGCAGCGCGCCGGCATCCTGCGCCGCTGGTTCGACCTGATGCTGGCGCACCAGGACGATCTGGCGCGGCTGATGACCCTGGAGCAGGGCAAGCCCCTGGCCGATGCACGCGGCGAGATCGCCTACGCGGCCTCCTTCATCGAATGGTTTGCCGAGGAAGGCAAGCGCGTGGACGGAGAACTGCTGCAGTCGCCCACGGCCGGCCAGCAACTGCTCACGCTGCGCGAGCCCATTGGCGTGTGCGCCGCCATCACGCCCTGGAACTTTCCGGCCGCCATGATCACGCGCAAGGCCGGCCCGGCGCTGGCCGCCGGCTGCACCATGCTGGTCAAGCCGGCCGAAAGCACGCCCTTCACCGCCCTGGCCCTGGGCGTGCTGGCCGAGGAGGCCGGCATTCCCGCCGGCGTCTTCCAGGTGCTGACCGGCCACCCGCAGGACATCGGCCAGGCACTGACCCAAAGCCCCGTGGTGCGCAAGCTCAGCTTCACGGGCTCCACGGCCACCGGGCGGCTGCTGATGCGCCAGTGCAGCGACACGGTCAAGAAGCTGTCGCTGGAGCTGGGCGGCAATGCGCCGTTGATCGTGTTCGACGATGCCGATATCGACCAGGCCGTGGCCGGCATCCTGGCCTCCAAGTTCCGCAACGCGGGCCAGACCTGCGTATGCGCCAACCGCATCTATGTGCACGACCGCATCCATGACGAACTGGCCCGCCGCCTGGCGCGGGCCATGGCGGAGTTCAAGGTCGGCAACGGCCTGGAGCCCGGCGTGACGCATGGCCCGCTGATCAACGAGGCCGCCGTGCAGAAGGTGGAAAGCCATGTGGCCGACGCGCTGTCCAAGGGCGCACGCCTGCTGGCCGGTGGCAGGCGCCCGGTGCCGGGCAAGCTGTTCTTCGAGCCCACGCTGCTGGCCGATGTGAACGACAGCATGCGGGTCTGCGAGGAAGAGACCTTCGGCCCGCTGGCGCCGCTGTTCCGTTTCCACGACGAGGACGAAGTGGTGCGCCGCGCCAACGACACCATCTACGGCCTGGCCGCCTATCTGTTCACCAACGACAACCGCCGCATCTGGCGCGTATCGCGTGCGCTGGAGTACGGCATGGTGGGCATCAACACCGGCCTGATCTCCAACGAGGTCGCGCCCTTCGGCGGCGTCAAGCAGTCCGGCCTGGGCCGCGAGGGCTCGCGCCACGGCATCGAGGAATACCTGGAAACCAAGTACCTGTGCCTGCAGACGGCATGAGCACGGCCTGAAGTCCGCAGTGCCCCCCGGCAGGGAAGACAGCATGGGCCCTTGACGGCAGCCTGGCTAGACTGGGCGCCATCAAAGGCCTATCCGATTCGCACCATGGACGCTTCTTCCGCCAGCCCCTCCTCCCCCACCGCGCCGCTGCGCATCGCCGTCATGGGCGCAGGCGCCGTGGGCTGCTATTTCGGCGCACTGCTGGCACGCGCCGGCCACCAGGTCACGCTGATTGGCCGTCCCGCCCATGTGCAGGCCGTGCAGCAGCATGGCCTGCGGCTGGAGACGGCGGCGCTGGACATCCAGGTACCCATGCAGGCATCGACCGAGGCCAGCGCCGTGCGCGATGCCGATGTGGTGATGTTCTGCGTCAAGTCCACGGCCACCGAGGAAGCGGCCCGCGAGATGCAGCCGCACCTGGCGCCGGGCGCCCTGGTGCTGACCATGCAAAACGGCGTGGACAACGACGAGCGCGTGCGCGCCGTGCTGGGCCCGTCCGTTTCCGTGGCGGCCGCCGTGGTCTATGTGGCCACGGCCATGGCCGGTCCCGGCCATGTGCGCCACTTCGGGCGTGGCGAGCTGGTCATCGCGCCCTCTGCACTCAGCGAACAGGTGGCCCGGCAATTTGGCGCGGCGGGCATTGCCGTGCAGGTATCGCCCGATGTGCGCGGCGCGCTGTGGGCCAAGCTGGTGATCAACTGCGCCTACAACGCGCTGTCGGCGCTGTGCCAGCTGCCCTACGGCCCGCTGGTGCAGGCGCCCGGCGTGGCGCACGTGGTGGACGACGTGGTGGCCGAATGCCTGGCCGTGGCAAGGGCCGACGGCGTAGCCCTGCCCGGCGACGTGCCCGCTGCCGTGCGCGGCCTGCCGGCCACCATGCCGGGCCAGTTCTCGTCCACCGCCCAGGATCTGGCGCTGGGCAAGCCCAGCGAAATCGACCACCTGAACGGCTACGTGGTGCGCCGCGGCGAGGCCCTGGGCGTGCCCGTGCCGCTGAACCGCACGCTGCAGGTGCTGGTCAGGCTGGCCCCGTCACGCGTGCAGGCCAGCCAGGCGCCCCGGAACCCGCCTCAGAACTCGTAGTTGGCGGACACCCACAGGCGGCGGCCTTCCTGGCTGTTCGCGTAGCGGTTGCCAAACAGCAGGGCTCCCTGGACCTGGCCCGGTACGTTGTAGGGCTGGTAGTCCACGAAACCCTTGTTGAACAGGTTGTAGATGGCCGCGTTGATGGTGAACTGCTTGCTCACGCGGTAGCTGCCACCCAGGTGGAACTGCGTGTAGGGCTTGTAGTTGCCCAGCGCGGCCTTGGCGGCCTGGGTGCTGGCGCTGGTGCCGGGGTCGCGGAAGCGTTCGCTGCGGTATTCGGCACGCAGCCACAGGTTCCACTGGGCACCCGGCTCCCAGTTCAGGCGGGCGTTGAGCGCATGCTTGGGCGTGTCGCTCAGCGGGTTGCCCCGGTTGGGGCCGCTCTTTTGCTCGCTCTTGGTGAAGGTGTAGTTCGCGCTGGCATTCCAGCCGCGCCCCAGCGGCATGCGCGCGCTCAGCTCCAGCCCGCGCGTGACGGCCTCGTCCACGTTGATGGACTGGCCGAAGGCATCCACCAGGGGCCAGTTGCCGAAGCTCACGCAGCCGGGCCGGTTGGGCGCTGCCGCGAAGTCGCAGTTGATCAGGCCCGGGCCGCTGGTGATCTTGTCCTTGAACTCGTTGTTGAACACCGTGGCGCTGCCTGCAAAGCCCGTGGGGCTGTCGAAATAGACGCCCAGTTCGGTGGTGCGGCTGGTTTCGGGTTTGAGGTTGGGGCTGCCCACCAGCGGCAGGCGGCCCTGCTGGCCAAAGCCGTTGATACCGGGCGCCAGCTGTTCCACGCGCGGCGTCTTGTAGCCGTTGCTGATGCCGCCCTTCACGGTCCACTGCGGCGCGGCATTCCACACGCCGTAGATGCGCGGGCTGAGCTTGCCGCCGAAGAGGCTGTGGCGGTCATAGCGCGCGCCCAGCGTGAGCTTGAAGGCGTCGGTCAGGCTCCATTCGTCCTCGGCAAACAGGGCCTTCTGCGTGAAGGCGAACTTGTTCGGCGCCACGCCGTCCTTCATCTCGGCATCCCACCACTGGCCGCCCAGCGTGGTCAGGTGGGCGCCCCAGGGCAGGACCAGCTTGCTGTCCAGCACCTTGCTTTCCACCTCCAGCGTGCGCGCAGCGCCCGGTGTCGCGCCCGGCGTTCCCGGGGGAATGGTGCGGCCCATGGTTTCGGTGCGGTTGACCATGAAGCTGGTGTCCCAGGTTCCGAAGCCGAAGCGGCCCGTGTGCGCCAGCGTGAGCTGGTCGCGGTTGTATTTCTGTTCGGGGCCGTAGCCGCCCTGCAGCCCCAGCGTGCCGAGCTGGCCGCGCGAGTTGTCATAGGTCTGGCGGCCCGAGTCCAGGTCCAGCGTGATGTCGTGGTACCTGTTGGGCGTGAGCGCCAGGCGAAGGCCCAGGTTGTTGATCTCGGACTTGACCGGATTGGCGCCCATGATGGCCACGGCGGGCTGGCCGTTGGCGCCCGCATAGGTGATGTCCGAAGCGGCCCGGCGCTGCGTGCTGCCGCGGATCGACAGGCCCAGCAGGTCCTCCTTGATGGGGCCGCTCAGGTAGAACTTGCCGGATTTGATGTCGCCGAACTCCGACTCTTCCTGCAGCGTGTAGTCGGCGCTGACGCTGCCCGTCCAGGTCTTGCCGACCTTGCGGGTGATGATGTTGATCACGCCGCCCATGGCGTCGGAGCCGTAGAGCGTGGACATGGGGCCGCGGATGACCTCGATGCGCTCGATGGCGCCGATGGGCGGCATGAAGCTGGTCTGCGTCTCGCCAAAGCCGTTGGGCGTGACGTTGCCGGCCGAGTTCTGGCGGCGGCCGTCGATGAGCACCAGCGTGTAGTCGCTGGGCATGCCGCGGATGCTGATGTTCAGGCCGCCGGTCTTGCCTGCGGGGGCGCCCACGTCGATGCCTTCCACGCTTTCCAGCGCGTCGGTCAGGCTGCCGAAGCGGCCCTTGGCCAGTTCCTCACGCGGTATGACGGTGATGGAGGCCGGCGCCTCCTTGATGTCCTGCTCGAAACCCGAGGCGGAGACCACGACTTCGCGCAGCTCCGTGGCGGGCACGGCATTGCCTGTTGCCGTCTGTGCACAGACGGCACCCGAAGCGCAGACGGCAGCCACCACAAGGGCCAGATGGGAAGGACGCGACGGAAGAACTCCGCGCAGATCGCGATACGACATGCAAACACTCCAGAAACGGAAAACGGGCTGTGGGGCCCGTGAAACTCGCTTTGAAATGATTGGTTATGCGATGGGATGGGGATATGTAACGAAATTATATGAACATTGAGAATCATTTCCATTCTCATGAGCACAATAGGATTTATCTGTCGTGCCGATGCTACGTTCCTAGGAGCAAACCGGGCCCATCTTTGCGCTGGCGCAAGCGGCGTTCAGTACACATCGCGCCGGTATCGGCCGCTGCACACCAGCAGCTCCATCTGCGCCTCGCCCAGCACGGCGTGCAGCGCCTGGTCCACGCCCTGGGCCATGCCCTGCAGGCTGCCGCACACGTAGATGGCTGCGCCCTGCGCCACCCATTGGCGCAAGACATCGCCGGACTGCGCCAGCAGGTCCTGCACATAGGCGCGCGGCGCGCCTTCGCTGCGGTCGCGCGAGAAGGCCAGGTCCAGGCGCTGCAGCACGCCACCATCGCACCATGCCTGAAGCTCGTCGCCGTACAGCCGGTCGTGCGCCGCATTGCGCTCGCCGAACAGCAGCCAGTTGGGACCCAGGCCCGCCGCAGCACGCGCGCGCAGGTGGCTGCGCAGGCCGGCCAGGCCCGTGCCGTTGCCGATCAGCACCAGCGGGCGCTGCAGGTTGTCTTCCAGCCGGAAATTGCGGTGCGCACGCAGCCTCAGGGTGATGGCTGCACCCAGGGGCGCGCCCTGCGTGAGCCAGCCCGAGGCCAGGCCCGGCGAGCCATCCTCGCGCCGCGCCTGGCGCACCAGCAGGTGCACGCAGCCATCCTGGGCGATGGAGGCGATGGAGTACTCGCGCGGATGCTGCGGGTCCGCAGGAATGCAGACCTGCGCCAGGTCGCCGGACTCCCACAGCGCCGGCTCCGTTGCAGGGGGCTGCAGCTCGATGTGGAACACCGGCTCGCCTGCGCTGCGCGGGTTCATGTGCCGGCGCGCGGCCAGCGTCCATTCGCTGAAGACCGGCTGCTCCCATGCCGGCATGTCGCCCAGGCTGCTGATCTGGGTCAGCTGGTGCTGCCAGGCGGTCAGCGCCTGCGGCGCGCCGTTGTCCATTTCAATGCGCTCGAACCAGGGCCTGGCGCCACCGGCACGCAGCCAGCTGTCCAGCGCGCGGCCATAGCCGCAGAACTGCGCATACTGCCGGTCGCCCAGCGCCAGCAGGCCGTATTGCAGATGGGACAGGTCCTGCGCCTGCGCCATGGCATGCGCCAGGAACAGCGCCGCGTTGTCGGGCGGGTCGCCCTCGCCATAGGTGCTGGCGATGAACAGCGCCCTTTGCGTGCGCGCCAGCAGGTCGGCATCCACAGCGTCCAGGGCGCACAGGTGCACGCTTTCTCCGGCCGTGTGCAGCAGCCGGGCGGTTTCGCGCGCCAGTTCCTCGGCCTGGCCGGTCTGGCTGGCATAGGCCACAAGCAGGGGCAGCGCGCCCTCGCGTGCGCTGGTCAGCGCAGCCGCTTCCTGCCGGGCCCGCATGCGCTGGCGGCGCTCGCGCCACCAAATGGCGGCGCACATGGCCGCATAGAGCAGGACCAGCACGGCGGCCGCGAGTACGCGCAGCCCGGTTTCGGACAAGGTCATGGCGGGGACCGGAAATCTACACGGCGGAAAAAGTGAAGGAAACGCTCACGGCAGCAGCGCGGCAAAAGCCGTTGTCATCGCCATGGCAGGGCCTTGCGCAGTGCGCTCGCACAGCAGCGCCGCCACGCCGCGCTGCTCGGCAAAGTCCAGGCCCTCGCGCGGCCCCAGCACGGTGAGCACGGTGGCCAGGGCGTCGGCCTGCATGCATTCGGCATGCAGCACGGTGACGCTGGTCAGGCCATGCGCCACGGGCTCGCCGCTGCGCGGGTCGATGGTGTGGGAGTAGCGGCGCCCGCCCTGCTCGAAGGCATGCCAGTGGTCGCCCGAGGTGGCGATGGCCATGTCGCGCAGCGGCAGCGCCAGCGGGGTGGACTGGTCCGCCATGCTGGCCACGGCCACGCGCCAGGGCTGGTTGCCAGGGCGCTGACCGCAGGCCCGCAGCTCGCCGCCCACCTCGACGAGGAAATCGGTATGGCCCAGCGCCTGCAGGCGCTCGGCGACCAGGTCCACCGAATAGCCTTTGGCGATGCCGCTGAAGTCCACATGTACGGCGCCGGGCTGCAGCGCGCGCCGGCCTGCCAGGTCCAGCACGATGTGCTGGTAGCCCACGCGCTCGCGCGCCCGCCGCAGCGCATAGGCATCGGGGATGCCGGCGCCCTGCTCCTTTTCCGCACGCGGGCCGAAGCCCCACAGATCGACCAGCGGCCCCACGGTAGGGTCCCAGGCGCCGCCGCTGGCCTGTGCCCAATCGAGTGCACAGGCCAGCACGGTGAAGAATTCGGGCGGCAGTGCATGCCAGCTGCCGGGCTCGGCGCGGTTGAAGCGCGAGATGTCGGAGCCGGCTTCCCAGTTGCTCATCTGGCGCACGACCAGGGCCAGCGCAGCCTCTATGGCCTGGCGCGCCTCATCGAGCGGGCGGAAATCCGGGTTGTGCAGACGCACGCTCCAGGTCGTGCCCATGGCCTCGCCGGTGAGCGTTTGCAACGCGGCCGGATCTGACCGCCGCACCGCCTGCGGCGCGTAGCCGGAGACGGCAAAGGACGCCACGCCTGTGGACACAGGCGCCGCAAGGCCCCGGCCTGCGCTGCCCTGCAACAGGGCGGGCGCGAAGCTCACGCGCACGGGCGCGGGCACAGACGGAGCCCCGGGTGGGGACGCAAGGCTCAGGGCAGCACCTCGAACGTGCCCACGTAGGACAGGCGGCGCTCCTTGGCCTGGGGCAGCGATGTCTTGCTGTCCTGCGCGTCGGCATCCACCCAGTACATGCCGGCGGTGGGCCAGGTCACGCTGAACTCGCCCTTGGCGTCGGTCGTGGCCTTGATCTCGCCCTTGTTGTCGCGGTAGCGCGTGGCGCCGGGCACCAGCACGACTTCCAGGTTGGCGGCGGGCTTGCCGTCCACATGGAAGGCGAAGGTGGCCTTCTCGCCCTTGACCAGGTCGTTGGGATGGGTCACGGGCACCAGCTCCAGCCCCTTGCCGGAAGGCTTGACGGCGCTGGGCTTGCCCACGGTCACGAAGGTCTCGATGCGGCCCACGGACTGGGTCACCTTCAGGTCCTGCGCGTCGGCGGGCACATCGGCGGCGAACTTCTCGGGCGAGCCGCGCCAGCGGCGGTTCTGGCCCGTGGCCTTGTCCTTCCAGGAGGCAAACAGGCCGTCGTTGACGATGGCCAGGCGGTAGGTGCCGCTTTGCTGCAGGTCCAGGTCGAACACGCTGCGCAGCTTGCCGCGATGGGCATTCTGCGGCGCGACGGCCGAGCCGTCCGGCGCCGAGACAACGAGGTTGTCCAGGCCCAGCGGCACGTGGTTGAAGAAGAACAGGTCGTTGGAGACAGCGGCATCCACCGTGATCCATTCGGCCTTGGACAGCACCGTGGTCGAGGGCAGCAGCCACAGGTTGTGGGCCTGGGCGGCCTGGAAGGCGCCGCAGGCAATGGCGAGGCTGGCAGCCAGACGGACGGCAAAGCGGGTCTTGGACTTCATGAAAAATCTCCTTGGTTCGTGGATGGGTCTGGCACGTGCAGCGATGGCGTCGTCCCCCTCGTGAGGGGGAAGACGCACAGCGCCTCAGCGGCTTTCAATTTCAAGGCTTGAGTTCGAGGCTGATCTCGCCCAGCTCGCTGCTGCCCTTGGCGCTCAGTTGCTCGGCCTTGGCCGCGGGCCACTTGAAGGGCACGGTGACCACTTCGCGGCCGCCGACTTCGCGCGCGGCCTCGACCACGAGCTTGTATTCACCGGGCGGCAGCTTGGCGAAGGGGTTGGCGCCTTCGGTGAAGCTCAGCTGGTGCTTGCCCACGGGACGCGTGGGGCTGGTCACGCCATCGATCGGCAACGTCAGGTCACGGCCCGTGCGGCGCCACCACTGGCGCATGTCCTTGAGCCACTTCGTGCCTTCGGCATTGCGCATCTTCACGTCGTACCAGACCGACAGCGTGGAGGCCACCGAGGCGTCGGCGCGCTCGATCCACACGGCCACGTAGGGGCGGTGGTATTCGGCGACATCCAGGCGCGGAATTTCCACGCCCACGTTCAGGCCGGCGGCAAAGACCGGGACCGCGCCCAGGCAGGCGCCAAGCGCCATGGTGTAGCGCAGAGAGAAGTGCGGATTCATTGGCAAGGCTCTTTCGGTTCTCAGTGGATCAACAGGAGGGCCAGCAACATGGGAATCACCAGCCCCATGCCGACCATGGGCCAGGTGAAGGGGCGGTTGCCTGCATGCATCTTCAGGATGAACAGGCCCGTGACGGTGAACACCAGGCAGGCTGCGGCAAAGATGTCGATGAACCAGCTCCAGGCGGCGCCCGTGTTGCGGCCCTTGTGCAGGTCGTTCAGATAGGCGATCCAGCCCCGGTCGGTGCGCTCGTATTCGGCCTCGCCATCGGCCAGGGCAACGCGCACCCAGGCATCGCCGCCGGGGCGTGGCAGGGAGACATAGAGTTCGTCGGCCGTCCATTCGGCCTCGCGGCCCTCGGCCTCAAGGCCCCACTGGCCGCGCACCCAGTCCGCAAACGGCGCAGGCACGGGTGCCCGGTCGCGCGGCTGGCTGGCCTGCTGCTGGACCAACTGCACGCGCAGCGCATCGGGCAATGCCGCCTCGCCCCGCACGATGCGCGGCCTGGACTCGATCTGCCCCGCATGGTTGAGCGTGAACCCCGTGACGGCGAACAGCAGCATGCCGATCAGGCACAGCGCGGAGCTGACCCAGTGCCACTCGTGCAGTGTCTTGAGCCAGTAGGAACGGCGCCGAGGGTCCGGTTTGGGGGATGTCATCGCAACAGAAAAAGGCGGAAGCGCCACGTGGCGTCAACCATCACGGATGGCGGGCACGGGAGCCCAGGAAAGGAAAGGCCCGGGGATTCTACCGCCCACAAATAAGAATTGATCGCATTTACACAAGCTTTACCGGCTTAATCGACATCTGTGTCACGGCGCTCCATTTCCGCTCCTTGCCCCCGGGGCGGGCGAGCCGCCGCGCATCCCGGGACAGCGATGCACCGTCGGTTGGCCTGCACCTGACGCATCTGGCCCCCAGGCCCCAGGCAGCCTGCGTTATGTCAGCCAGCTGACGCATATGCTTACATAATCCGCCTTTCTGATTCATTTGCGCCCACAATGGCGCGCGAACCCGATTGGAGACTGCATGCGCCTTCCGAGCTTTTCGCAAACCGCCGCCGACGCCACCCCTGCCGCTGACGGCACGCGCCAGAACCGCCGCCAGATGCTGGCCCAGGGCGCTGCCCTGGCCATGCTGTGCTCTCCGCTGGCCCATGCCGCGCCGCCAGCGGCAGCACCTGCAGCCCATGCGCCACGGGCTGCCGGCAGCGCCCAGCGCGTGGCGACCAGCCTGCGCATCGTCATTCCGGCCAATGCCGGTGGCGGCTGGGACCAGACCGGCCGCGCATTGGGCGCGGCCCTGGTGGCCAGCGGCGCGGCCGAGCGCGTGGAGTATGAAAACGTGGGCGGCAAGGGAGGCACCATCGGCCTGGCCCAGTTTGCCGAGCGCCATGGCAAGGACCCCGACGCCTTGCTGATAGGCGGCATGGTGATGGTCGGTGCGGTGGCACTGCAAAAGCCGGCCGTCAACATGTCGCATGTGCAGCCGATTGCCCGCCTGACCAGCGACTACCTGGTCGTGGCCGTACCGGCCGACTCCCCCATCCGCAATGCCAAGGACCTGGTGGCCGCGCTGCGCAGCGACCTGGCCCACCAGTCGTTTGCGGGAGGCTCGGCAGGCGGCGTGGACCACATGTTCGCCGGCCTGCTCACGCGCGCGGCCAAGGCGGCGCCCGAGCAACTGGTCTACAAGCCCTTTCCTGGCGGCGCCCAGGTGGTGGAGGCCTTGCTCAAGGGCGATGCGCGCATGGGCGTGTCCGGCTACAGCGAGTTCAGCGAGGCGCTGGCCAGCGGCAAGCTGCGCGCCATCGGCGTGTCCTCGCGCCGCAGCCTGTTCGGCCTGCCCTCGTTCCGCGAGCAGGGGCTGGATGCGGACATGGCCAACTGGCGCGCCGTCTTCACCGGCAAGCAGGTCAGCGCCGCACGTGCCCAGGCCCTGCTGGGCGCCGTGGAGCAGGCCACGCAGCACGAGAGCTGGCAACGCGCCCTGCGCCAGAACCGCTGGGAGCCTTCCTGGCAGGCGGGCCGCGATTTCAACGGCTTTCTGGAGCTGGAGCACACCACGGCCAGCGTGATGACCTATCTGCTCAAACTCAAGAGCTGAGAAACCGCCGCGCAGCGGGCAGGCCACGTGGCGGGTCTGCAACACTGGCTTGGTCATACGCGTATTCCTCTAGCGTGGGGCATTGCCGCTGTGGGTTTTGAGCTACCAAACTTGTAGCAGAATGAATCCAGAGCTATAGTTCCCCGGGACTTGGCTCGGCGCGCGCCCCACCCGGACGCACCCGCCGGCTCACCCACACCATTGCGCAAGGAGAAGCGTCATGAGCTCCAAGGAAAACGCCGCCATCAACCAGCTGTTCGAGAAACTCGAATGCCGCTACGCGTTGCGCGTGCTGTGGGCGCTGCGTGACGGCCATCCTCAGACCTTTCGACTGCTGCAAGACAGCGTGGGCGGCATCACGCCCAACACGCTGAACACCCGCATCAAGGAGCTGCGCGAGTGCGGGCTGCTGGAGCATGGCTCCGACGGCTACACCGTGACGCTGGCCGGCCAGGACCTGCTCAAGCGCCTGTCCGATGTGCAGGCGTTTGCCAACCGCTGGGTGGCCGCGCGCGCCAAGAAGTGATGTCAGGCCGGGCGCGGCACCAGGCGCCACGGCCTCTTCCCGCGCAGGGCCACCGGCCCGCCGGGTCGTCTCCTTTCCCCCTACCGTTTCTCTCTCAAGGAATACCACCATGGCTTTCACCACCACCGCATCCGGCCTGCAGTATGAAGACACCGTCGTGGGCGACGGCGCCGAAGCCCAGCGCGGCCGCAGCGTGACCGTGCACTACACGGGCTGGCTCTACAACAACGGCGTGCAGGGCGCCAAGTTCGACTCCAGCAAGGACCGCAACGATCCCTTCGTCTTCCCCCTGGGCGGCGGCATGGTGATCAAGGGCTGGGACGAAGGCGTGCAAGGCATGAAGGTGGGCGGCCAGCGCACCCTGATCATCCCGGCCGAACTGGGCTATGGCGCCCGCGGCGCCGGCGGCGTGATCCCCCCCAACGCCACGCTGAAGTTCGACGTGGAGCTGCTGGCCGTCTGAGCCTGCACACACAGGTTCATGCAAGGGCAAGGTGCGAAGGCGCCTTGCCCTTTTTCATTGCCGGGCCGCCCCAAGATGAAAAGCGCACCCTCGGCGAGCGTGCGGGCCATTCCTCATTCAAGGTGCCTTACCGAACAGCGCCTCGTGCAGCGGCAGGTAGCTGGCAGGACTGGCCGCCTCGCGCAGGCGCGGTGCCAGCGCCACCAGCTGGTCGTAGCCCATGGCCGCTTCCACGGCAAGGTTGAGCCGGAACCCCTTCAGGCCCAGGTTGGCCGTGATGGCCACGGCCAGCGGATAGGCGTTGCGATAGCGCACGGCCAGCGATGGCTCGGACTGCGCGGGCGCATCGCCTGCCGAATCCGTGGACGAAGCCGCTGCAGCAGGCGCGGCAGGGACCGAAGGCACCGCGACGGCCACCACGCCCAGCCGGGGCTCGGCCGCGTCGCGCGGTGCCAGCCATTCGCGCTCCACCAGCGCCAAGATCTCGTCCTGCGTCACGCCCATGCCGGCCACGGCCTGCAGCACCTGCGCCAGGCTGCGTTGCCCGTCAAACAGCAAAAAGGCCGAGCGCAACCGGGGCGAGAGGTCGGCATGGCGTTCCTTGAATGCCTGTTGGCCGGCGGACGTTTTCACAAAATGCATGGCGGACGGGATTCTCTGCAATGGATCGGATCGGACACGGCTCGCAGCGTGTCATGAGCCTCCGGCTCCCAAAAGCGGGTTTTCCAGCACGCACGGGCTTCAGTGGGGCCGGCAATGATCCAGATCTGCCAAAAGCGCAAAAACGGGGCAGAAAATGGCCATCCTCCCGCCCGGCGGCCTCTGCCGTCAGGACGCTTTTGCGGGCACGGAACGCGCCAGTGCCCGGCGGCGCGGGTCCAGGCAGCTGACCAGCCAGGTCACCATCAGGCCGGCCGGCACGCCGAAGACGCCCGATGAAATCGGCTGTATGCCCCACCACAGGCGCGCGTGCAGCGCTTCGGGCAGCACGGGCTGCAGTGCCGGCACATGCGAGACCATGTAGTACAGCGTGACGCCCAGCCCTGCCAGCATGCCGGCCACGGCGCCCCGGCGCGTGGTGCCACGCCAGAAGATGCCCAGCACCATGGCCGGCACGAAGGCCGAGGCCGCCAGCGAGAACGATGCCGTGACCATGGGCAGGATGTCCGAGGAACGGCGCGAGGCCACGAAGGCGGCCGACAGCGCCATCACCAGCAGCGCGAACTTGGACAGGATCACGCGCTGCTCGGGCGAGGCGCGGCGGCGGCGCTCGCGAAAGTACAGGTCGCGCACCAGAGCGTTGCTGATGGTCAGCAGCAGTCCATCGGCCGTGGACAGCGCCGCAGCCAGGCCGCCGGCCGCCACCAGGCCGGAGACCACGTAGGGCATGCCGCCCAGCTCGGGCGTGGCCAGCATGATGAGGTCGGCGCCCATGCGGATCTCGCCGAACTGCAGCACGCCGTCGCCGTTGACATCCTCCACGGCCAGCAAGGAGGCATCCACCCTGGCCCACTGCGCCATCCAGTTGGGCAGCTCGTCAAAGCGGATGCCCACGAGGTTGTTCATGACCTCGAACTTGACCAGCACGGCCAGGGCCGGCGCGCTCATGTACAGCACGCCGATGAAGAACAGCGTCCAGCCCACCGAGGCCCGCGCCCCCGACACCGAGGGCGCCGTGTAGTAGCGCGTGAGCAAATGCGGCAGGCCGGCCGTGCCGGCCATGAGGCAGAACATCAGCGCCAGGAAGTTGCGCCGGCTGTCCTCGTAGATCTGCTGCTCCTGGGCCGATCCGTCGGGGTTGCCGGCGAATGGCAGGCTGTGCAGCGGGATGCCGCCCAGCGGCTTCTCGCGCTCGCGCATTTCCTGCAGCTGGCGTGTCCACAGCGCGCGCGCGGCCGCTTCGTCACGCGGCATGGCGGCCAGTTCGCGGCTGGCGGCCATGATGGCGCCGATATCGCCGCTGCGCGTGCGCAGATCGCGTATGCGCTCGGCCAGCGCCTGGCGCTCGGCGGCCAGAACGCGCGGCACGTCCTTGAGCTTGTCCTCCAGCACCTCGGCGCGCAGGCGGTAGGCGGCGATCACCTCCTGCTCGGCCGGCGAGTCCAGCAGGCGCTGCTCCATCTCCGCAATCTGGCTGAGCTGGGCCGTATAGGCCAGCGGCGCCACGGGATTGCCCATCTGCCGGTAGGCCAGCCAGGACACGGGGATCAGAAAGGCCAGCAGGATCACCACGTACTGCGCGACCTGGGTCCAGGTGATGGCGCGCATGCCGCCCAGGAAGGAGCACAGCAGCACGCCGCCCAGGCCCAGCATGATGCCGATCTCGAACTGCACGCCCGTCAGCCGCGAGGCGATCAGCCCCACGCCGTAGATCTGCGCCACCACATAGGTGAACGAGCAGATCACGGCCGCCAGCGCCGCGATCACGCGCGGCCAGCGCCCGCCGTAGCGCTGCTGGAAGAAATCGGGAATGGTGTAGAGCTTCATCGCCCGCAGGTGCGGCGCGATCAGCATGGCGACCAGGCAAAAGCCGCCCGTCCAGCCCAGCAGGTAGGCCAGTCCGCCGGCCTGGCCCGGCACGCCGGCAAAGCCCTGCAGGTACAGCGCCCCCGACAGGCTGATGAACGAGGCCGCGCTGACCCAGTCCGCCGCAGCCGCCATGCCGTTGTAGAAGGGTGGAATGCGCCGGCCCGCGACGTAGTACTCCTCGGGGTCGCTGGTGCGCAGGTACACGCCGATGGCCGCATAAACCATGACGGTGAAGAACAGGAAGATGGGGCCTATCCAGTGGCGGGACAGGCCTTGCTGCTCGGCCCAGAACATGAGGGCCAGAAAACCCAGCACGCCCAGCGTGTACAGGGCCACGATGCGGTGCAGCCGCCAGTGGGAGGAGTGGGAGGCCGCCGTCGGCGGGGCGCGCTCAGCCATGGCCGGGAGGCGATGGCGGTGCGGACGGTTGCGTATCGGCCGATGGGGATGCGGGAGCCGGTGCCGTCGCAAAAGCGGCCCGGGCCTCGCGGCGCTCGAAATGGTCCATGGACAGACAATAGACGATGACGATGGCCAGGAACATCAGGACTGCCCCCTGGGCCGCGAACCAGTAGGCCAGCGGCCAGTCGGGCATCAGCGCCTGCAGGTCGCGCGCGTAGTAGCAGGCGCCAAAGGAGACGGCCACCCAGACCGCGAACAGCACGGCCTTGAGCCACAGATGGCGGATGTCGTGCAGGTCGGGGGCGAAGGTCTCACCTTCGGACGGTCCCCCGACCGCGTCGTCATGCAAGTGCGCTTTCGGCGTATGCATGGCGACGCTGCCAGCCCTTACTGCGCCAGGCGCTGCCAGGTGGCGACCACGCTGTCGGGATTCAGCGAGATGGAGGCAATGCCTTCGTCAGCCAGCCATTGGGCGAAGTCCGGGTGGTCCGAAGGGCCCTGGCCGCAGATGCCCACGTACTTGCCCTGGTCCAGGCAGGCCTTGATGGCGCGCGACAGCATCTTGCGCACGGCCGGGTCGCGCTCGTCGAAGTCGGCAGCCAGCAGCTCCAGGCCGGAGTCGCGGTCCAGGCCCAGCGTCAGCTGGGTCAGGTCGTTGGAGCCGATGGAGAAGCCGTCGAAGAACTCGAGGAACTCGTCGGCCAGGATGGCGTTGGAGGGCACCTCGCACATCATGATGAGCTTGAGTTCGTTGTCGCCGCGCTTGAGGCCGTTGGCCGCCAGCAGCTGGGTGACGCGCTCGGCCTGCTTGAGCGTGCGCACGAACGGAATCATGATCTGCACGTTGGTCAGGCCCATGTCCTCGCGCACGCGGCGCAGTGCCTCGCACTCCATGCGGAAGGCCTCGCCGAAGTCCTCGGAGATGTAGCGCGCGGCGCCACGGAAGCCCAGCATGGGGTTCTCTTCCTCGGGCTCGTAGCGGCTGCCGCCGATGAGCTTGCGGTACTCGTTGGACTTGAAGTCCGACATGCGCACGATGACGGGCTTGGGCCAGAAGGCGGCGGCAATCGTCGCCACGCCTTCGGCGACCTTGTCCACGTAGAAGGCGCGCGGCGAGGCATGGCCACGGGCCACGGACTCCACGGCCTTCTTGAGGTCGGCATCCACGGCGGGATAGTCCAGGATGGCCTTGGGGTGCACGCCGATGTTGTTGTTGATGATGAACTCCAGGCGGGCCAGGCCCACGCCCTCGTTGGGCAGCTGGGCGAAGTCGAAGGCCAGCTGGGGGTTGCCCACGTTCATCATGATCTTGGTCTTGATGGCGGGCATCTCGCCACGCTGCACTTCGGTGATCTCGGTCTCGATCAGGCCGTCGTAGATCTTGCCGGTATCGCCTTCGGCGCAGCTGACGGTGACCAGGGTGCCGTCCTTGAGCAGGTCGGTGGCGTTGCCGCAGCCGACCACGGCCGGAATGCCCAGTTCGCGCGCAATGATGGCCGCGTGGCAGGTACGGCCGCCACGGTTGGTGACGATGGCCGAGGCGCGCTTCATCACCGGCTCCCAGTTGGGATCGGTCATGTCGGTCACCAGCACGTCGCCGGGCTGGACCTGGTCCATGTTGGCGATGTCATTGACCAGGCGCACGGGGCCCGTGCCGATCTTCTGGCCAATGGCGCGGCCTTCGGCCAGCACATTGCCCGTGCCCTTGAGGGCGTAGCGCTGCTCGGCCTGGCCCTTGGCCTGGCTCTTCACGGTCTCGGGGCGGGCCTGCAGGATGTAGAGCTGGCCGTCCGTGCCGTCCTTGCCCCACTCGATGTCCATGGGGCGGCCATAGTGCTGCTCGATGACCAGGGCATAGTGGGCCAGCTGCTGCACGTCCTCATCGGACAGCGAGTAGCGATTGCGCAGCTCATGGGCGACGTCGGTGGTCTTGACCAGCTTGCCGCTGGCGGCCTTTTCCTCGGGCGAGGCAAAGACCATCTGGATCAGCTTGGAGCCCAGGTTGCGGCGGATCAGGGCCTTCTTGCCGGCCTTGAGCATGGGCTTGTGCACATAGAACTCGTCAGGATTGACGGCGCCCTGCACCACGGTCTCGCCCAGGCCGTAGCTGGAGGTGATGAAGACCACTTCCTCGAAGCCCGATTCGGTGTCGATGGTGAACATCACGCCGGCCGCGCCCAGGTCGGAACGCACCATGCGCTGCACGCCGGCCGACAGGGCCACCACGTCGTGGGCAAAGCCCTTGTGCACGCGGTAGGAGATGGCGCGGTCGTTGTACAGCGAGGCGAACACTTCCTTCATCTTGTGCAGCACCGACTCGATGCCCACCACGTTCAGGAAGGTTTCCTGCTGGCCCGCGAACGAGGCGTCGGGCAGGTCTTCGGCCGTGGCCGAGGAACGCACGGCGAACGAGGCTGCCTCGTTGCCGCCCTGCAGGCGCACGAATTCCTCGCGGATGGCCTGCTCCAGATCGGCCGGGAAGGGCTGGTTCTCGACCAGGGCACGGATTTCGGCACCGACCTGGGCCAGGGCGCGGACATCTTCCACGTCCAGGGCGGCCAGCTTGGCACTGATCTTGTCGGCCAGGCCGTCGTGGGCCAGGAACTGGCGGAAGGCGTGGGCCGTGGTGGCAAAGCCCGTGGGAACGCGCACGCCCTGCGGCAGCTGCGAGATCATTTCGCCGAGCGAGGCGTTCTTGCCGCCTACGGACTCGACATCGGTCATCCTCAGTTGTTCAAACGGAACGACGAGGGCGGTGGCCTCGAACAGTTGAGACATGGGAAAGCTCCAGAAGTTGAAAACCGTCGTGCGCCGCCCCGGCTGCCAAAGCCGGGCACGGTCGATCCATCCACGCAGGCATGCGCGAGGCTTTGCTGTTCTGGTTGGAGGCCGGCAGCGAGCATGGATGGGAAATTGGGAATAATGGGCGCCATTGTAGGCGTTTGCCGTGAACCGACGGCAGCCCCCCTGTCCAGAGTCCGACCACCATGCACACCCACACCATCTTCGTCATCTCCGATGGCACTGGCATTACAGCCGAGACCTTCGGCACGGCCATCATGGCCCAGTTCGACACCAAGTCGCGCCTGGTCCGCATCCCCTTCGTGGACACCATGGACAAGGTGCACCAGGCCGTGCGCCAGATCAACCATGTGGCCGAGTCGGAAAGCCACAAGCCCATCGTCTTCACCACCCTGGTCAACCAGGACATGCTCGACCTGATCGAGTCCCAGTGCAAGGGCAAGGTGTTCGACATGTTCGGCACCTTCGTGCGGCCGCTGGAGCTGGAGCTGGGCCAGAAATCGCTGCACCGCGTGGGCCGCTTCGCCGACATCAGCGAGAGCAAGGAATACCTGGAGCGCATGGAGGCCATCAACTACACGCTGGCCCATGACGACGGCCAGACCCACCAGGACCTGACGGGCGCCGACGTGATCCTGGTCGGCGTGTCGCGCAGCGGCAAGACCCCCACCAGCCTGTACCTGGCCATGCAGTTCGGCCTCAAGGTGGCCAACTACCCGCTGATCCCCGAGGATTTCGAGCGCAAGCAGCTGCCGCCCGCCCTGGTGCCCTCGCGCAAGAAGCTGTTCGGCCTGACCATCGATCCGCAGCGCCTGTCCAGCATCCGCAACGAACGCCGGCCCGACTCCAAGTACGCCAGCCTCGTCAATTGCCGCTACGAGGTGGCCGAGGCCGAATCCATGATGCGCCGCAGCGGCATACCGTGGCTGTCGAGCACGACCAAGTCCATCGAGGAAATCGCCACCACCATCCTGCAGGAGGTGCTGCCCCAGCACCTGGGGCACTAGCCTCCCCTGCGCTGCTCAGGCCGGTACGTTCCAGCGCAGCATCGGCTGCTGCGGCAGCGTCTCGACCAGGTAGTCCACCAGGGCACGCACCTTGGTCGGCACGTACTGGCGGTCGCGAAAGCAGGCGAAGAAATCCAGCGTGGTGTCCTCGAAATGCAGCTGCCCCTTGCGGGCCGGACCCAGGGTTAGCGGCTGCAGCAGTCCTTCGCGCATGTAGCGGTGGGCAATGAAGCTGCCGATCCACACAATGCCGCCCCCGGCCACGGCCATCTCGGTCAGGGCATCCACGTCGCTGGCGATGGCGGTCACGCGCAGCTGCGGGTCCACGCGCTTGCCGTCGCGTGAAAACGGCCAGCGCATGAAACGGCCATCTGCCTCGCGCCGGTACAGCAGGCAGGCATGGTCCAGCAAATCCTGGGCCGTCCGTGGCCTGCCATGGGCCTGCAGATAGGCCGGTGATGCACACAGCACGCGCGGCACGGCCGCCAGCTGGCGCACGGCCATGCCGGGCTCCAGCACATCGCGGTAACGCACGCTGATGTCCACGTCTTCCTTGAGCACATCCACCTGCCGGTCCACCACCAGCAACTCCAGCTCCAGCCGGGGATGCTGCGCGGCAAAGACCGGCAGCAGCGGCGCCAGCACATGGCGGCCAAAGGCTGCCATGCAGGCGATGCGCAGCCGGCCCTGCAACTCGCCGTGCAGCTGGGACAGGTCGGACTGCGCTTTTTCCAGCTCCTGCAGCACGGGGCCCACGCGCGCCAGATAGCGCTCGCCCGCCTCGGTCAACGCCATGGATCGCGTGGTGCGCGTGATCAGCCGCGTGCCCAGCTCGCGCTCCAGCCGGGCGATGTTCTGGCTGGCCGCCGCCGGAGAAATGCCCAGCTGGCGCGCAGCCGAGGCAATGGAGCCGCCTTCCAGGGCTTTGACGAAGGTCTCGATGGAGCGCAGATTAGGCACAAAAAACTATGGATGAAAAATGGATTCATCAATATAGCTTACGAGTGCACCAAGCTGCAGCCCTCTACACGGCAGCATGGGCCTTGCCTACAGTCCTGCACTTGCCGCGCCGAATCGACAAGCGGCCTGACCGGATCCGTCTCCATGCCTCCTACCTCCGCCTCTGCCTCCATTTCCCCTGCAGCCCCCCGCAGCCGCAAGCTGCACCGCCGCTTCGCACCCGTCGTCTTTGCCTTCTACATGTCGGCAATCATGGCGTTTCTGATGTGCTGTGCCATCGTCGGCGCCAACAGCGGCCTGGGCGCCGACTACCTGCGGCGCGTGATACAGGCCTATGTGCTGGCCATGCCCGTGGCCTTTGTCTGCGTGATGGTGGTGCGTCCGCTGGTGGGCAAGCTGGTGGCCGCCACCGTGCATCTCTGACGCGGCCCGACGCAGGGCCGGACCGTTCTTTTCAGGGCCTGGGTGCGTTCAGGCCAGCGCCTGCGCTGCCAGGCGCGGCAGGCCTGCCACCAGTTCGCGCCAGCCGGGCAGCTCGGCCCGGCCCGGCTTGCGCTCGCCAAAGAACATGGCCATCAGGTCGCCCCGGGCATCGAAGGCCTCGACCGAGGTGACCACGCCATCGGCCGTGGGCTTTTGCACGGCCCAGACGCTGGCGATCAGATCGCAGCGCAGATGCAGGTTGAAATCCGGGTCCATCACATTGATCCATTGCGCGCCGCCGGGCGTGTCCATGGGCTGGATGTTGTGCACGGGGCCGGTGTGGATCTGGATGCAGCCGCCGCTGTCCACGAAGACCATGATGGGCAGGCCGTCCACGGCCGCATCGCCCAGCAACTGGGCCACGGACTCGGGCGCCAGCCGCGCGCAGTGGCCGGGCACCAGGCGGAAGGCCTGCTGGCGCTCGGCGCCAAACCGGCGCAGCAGATCGAAGAATTCATGCGTGTCCTGCATGGCGGCCCAGGCAGTGCTCAGGCCGGGCACGTCGATGGCCTCGTCGGCCTGCGGCAGCGCACGCGGGCGGGCATGGCGGAACAGGTAACCAGCGCTGGGCTCGGCGAAACGCTGCACCAGCGCCTCCCATGCCTGCAGGTCGGTGGACTCGCGCGCATGGACCTTGTGCACGGCACGGCCCTGCGCATTGAAGAACTGCAGGCTGCGCATGGCCGGCCTGCCGGCCTGGGCAGGCTGCTCGGTCACGGCATAGCCGGCATGCCATTGGGCAAAGAATATTCGCAGGTCGATGTCGCGGCCCAGGGCAAGGCCCACGCCGCCGTTGACCGAAAGCTTCTGATAGACCCCGGTCTTTTCGTGGACCGTGGACTCGTTGCGCGTCAGCGCCATCACGGGGCCGCAGTCCTGCAAGCCCTTCAGGATGGCCAGCCATTCGGCGCGCAGCGGCACGGCCTGGAGGCTGCCCTCATGCTGGCCCGCATGCGCGGCAATGGCGGCGCCTTCCGGCAGGCCCAGGGAATCGGCGGCCTCCTTGGCGCGCAGGCCACCCTGGCGCGCCCGCGCAAAGCGCTGGCGGACTGCGGGAGCATCGACGGGAATCAGGAGCCCGCCCTCCTCGGCATCGTGGACGGCGCTGCTCATTGCAGGGTGTCCAGCGGTGCGTGCCAGAGCGCATGGGGCACCGGCTGGGCTGCATGGACTCCGGGCAGAGACACTCCGGCCTCAGACACGGCGCGGTGCGAGCGCGACGGCGCGCCCGCATCGGCCACTGCCTGCCAGCGTTGCTGCAGCCGCCCCAGCAGGGCGCGCATGTCATGGGACAAGCCGCCCGCGCAGGCCAGGTTTTCGAGCTGCTCGGCCACCCGGGCGGCCATGGCCGGCCTATGGGTGTCGCAGCAGCCGTGGCCGAAGCCGGTCATCAGGGCCAGCGTGGCAGCCAGCGCGGCCTCGTTCTCGGGCAGCAGGTATTCCTCGTCCTGGGCAAGGCTCTCACTCTTGGATGGATGCATGGGGTTCTCCTTGCGTTTCAGTTGGTAGCGTTGCACATGCATGCGCCCGCGCCACAGGCGCATGCTTCAGAAATCCTTGACCATCGACACCCGCACATGGCGGCCGGGCTGGCTGTAGGCGTCGGCAATCGCCGTGCTGGCAGCCAGGCCGCGCACATCGGCCCAGCGCCAATACTTCTTGTCGGTCAGGTTGTAGATGCCGGCGTTCAGGCGCAGGTCGGGGCGTATGCGCCACTGGGCACTCAGGTCGGCCACGGTGGCCGAGGGGCTGAGCCAGGCGGCGCTGCCGTTGGACACGTCGCCGGCCTTCTTGCCGCTCCAGTGCGAGACGTTGAACTGCACGCCCACGGCAGAGCGCTCATAGCGCACGCCCAGCACCAGTTGCTGGGGCGAGATGGTGTCCAGCGGCTTGTCGGACTGCGTGTCCTTGCCGTCGGTATAGCCGTAGGCCAGGCGCGTCTGCCAGTCGCCGCCGGCCCAGCGGCCCCAGTCGTAATCGGCCTTGAGTTCGAAGCCGCTGATGCGGGCGCGGCCCACGTTGATGGACTGGTAGATGGCGGGGTTGGCCGCGTTGCCGGGCTGGCCCGCAACCAACTGCTGGTCGACGATGAAGTCCTTGTAGCGCCCCGTGAACACGGCGGCGTCCAGGCGCAGCCTGTCCAGGCGCCCGCGCAGGCCCAGCTCGAAGGTCTGGCTCTTTTCGGGCCGCAGGTTGGGATTCGGGATGTTGCGGTAGAACGCCACCGGGTTCTCGAAGAAGGCGTTGATCTGGCCGGCATTGGGCGCCCGGAAACCTGCCGCATAGTTGCCATAGACGGACCAGACCGGGCTGGCCTGCAGCATCACGCCCAGCTTGGGCGAGAGCGCGGAGTCCGAGTTGCTGACCACGGCGGGCACAAAGCCGCTCTGCCGGGGCTTGATGCTGTAGTGCTCGGCGCGCAGGCCCGGGGTCACGCTCCAGGGGCCGTTGTGCAGTTCGGCCTGGGCGAACAGGGCGGTGGCGCTTTCGGTGGTGTCGGGGAAGCGCTTGAGCGGGAAGCTCTCGCCCACGGGCGGCGTGATGCCGTTTTGCGCGTTGACCACCTTGTTGCGGAGGTAGTCCAGCCCGTAGGTGAACTTGCCGCTGGCCGAAGAACTCCAGCGCAGCAGGCGGCTGGCCTGGGCGTGCAGCTGGATCGCGTCCTCGTCATAGGTCACGTCGCGCTCGCGGTAGGGCAGGCCGATGCGCGTCTCGGTGACGAATTCGCGCGCGTCGGACTTCTGGTAGCTGGCCATCAGCTGCAGTTCGTCGGCCAGCGCCGTGCCCAGCTGCTGCCACTGGCCCTGCCAGCTGGCCCGCCAGCGCTTCATGTCGGTGCGCGAGTCGGAATTGGCCACGGTAGCCGAGCGCGCGGACAGCAGGGCGTAGTCGGCGCGCTTGTCCACGTTCTCGAAGGTGAAGACATGCTTTTGCACGGCGCTGGGCGTGAAGACCAGGCGACCCATCAGCGATTCGCTGCGGTCTTTCTCGGGATTGGGCGTGGTGCGCGCCGCGCCCGTCACGTTGTTCGTGCCCATGTTCTCCAGCGCGTGCGAGCGGCCCAGGCCCGCCGACAGCAGCCATGCCCATTCGGGGCTGGCACGGCCCGCCACGGTGGCGCCCAGCTTGCGGCCGTTGTCCGAGCCGTCATAGCCGGCAGCCACGCGGCCGGCTATGCGCTTGTCCTTGCCCAGCAGATCGTCCGGCTGCACGGTCACGAAGTTGACCAGGCCGCCCATGCCGTCCGATCCATACAGCGCGGGCGTGGAGCCGCGCAGGATTTCCACGCGCTGCACCAGGCCCAGGTCCAGGTAGTCGCGGCCGAAGCTGTTGGCGCTGAAGCTGTAGCTGCGCGGCAGGCGCACGCCATCGACCAGCATGAGCACGCGGTTGCCATCCAGGCCACGGATGTTGAAGCCGCTGTTCTGGTCACGCCCGGCCGGAGAGGCCGCCAGCGAGAAGCGCGCCGGGGCACGCGGCACCTCGACATTGGGCAGCAGGTTGACCATCTCGCGGATGTCGCTGGCCTGCTCGCGTTCCATGCGGCCGGCGTCGATCACGTCGATGCTCATGGGCAGGGTGTCAGGGTCCTGCACCTCGCGCGAGGCGCTGATCACCATCTCCTTGAGGGCCGGGGCACGGGTCCGTGCCCCGGACGCGGCCTGCGCCAGCAATTGCGTGTCGGCATCTCCGGCATTTGCAACGTCTGCGGCGTCTGCGGCGGCCTGCCCCGGCTCCTGGGCCAGGGCAGCGGAGGCGCACAGCAGCGCGCAGGCGGCGGCCAGGGGATGGCGCGCCCGCCGGGCGCTTGATTGCATTGCGAAGTCGTAAGCCATTGCGAAGCCCTCTCTCTCTGATCAACATGGATGTGCGAGAGCTGGCTTCTGCTTGCAGCGGCTGGCGGGTGGTCCGCCAGCCGTTGGCGCGTCATGTGCTGGCTGGATGAAGAAAAATTATATGCGAATAGTTCTCATTTATTGGTTTGACCTGGCGCATGGGCCCCGGAACAAACCCTGCTGGCGCCGCGTGCCGCCAGGCAGCTATCTGCGCGACACCCACTGCGACAAGGCCCGCGCCTGAAGACGCGGGCATGAAAAACAGCCCCCGCCCTCCCCTTGCTGCGCCAGGCCTTCTGCCCCTGGCAGGGCGATGAAAAAAGGGCCCGGATGCCATGGCATCCGAGCCCTTTCTCCGGCTTGCTCCGCACCATGGCGGAGCAGCAACTGGTCAATGGCTGGTCAGTGGCGGATCAGGTGGTCGAAGGCCGACAGCGCAGCCGTGGAGCCGGCACCGGCAGCGATGATGATCTGCTTGTACGGCACGTTGGTGCAGTCGCCTGCGCCGAACACGCCGGGCACGCTGGTGTGGCCCTTGGCGTCGATCACGATCTCGCCGAAGCGTGTCAGCTCCACCGTGCCCTTGAGCCAGTCGGTGTTGGGCAGCAGGCCGATCTGCACGAAGATGCCTTCCAGCGCCACGGTCTTGACCTCTTCCGTCGTGCGGTCCTTGTAGGTCAGGCCGGTGACCTTCTTGCCATCGCCGTTGACCTCGGTGGTCTGGGCGTTGAGGATGACCGTGACGTTGGGCAGGCTGCGCAGCTTCTTTTGCAGCACGGCGTCGGCCTTGAGCTCGCTGGCGAACTCCAGCAGCGTCACGCTGCGCACGATGCCGGCCAGGTCGATGGCCGCTTCCACGCCCGAATTGCCGCCGCCGATCACGGCCACATTCTTGCCCTTGAACAAGGGACCGTCGCAGTGCGGGCAGTAGGTCACGCCCTTGGTGCGGTACTTGTCCTCGCCCGGCACGTTCATGTTGCGCCAGCGCGCGCCGGTCGAGAGGATGACGGTCTTGGCCTTGAGGCTGGCGCCCGAGGCGGTCTGCACCTCGATCAGCCCGCCTTCCGTGGCAGCCGGAATCAGTTTGGACGCCGTCTGCAGGTTCATGATGTCCACCTCGTAGTCGCGCACATGGCGCTCCATGGCGGCGGCCAGTTGCGGGCCTTCGGTCTTGGAGACCGAGATGAAGTTCTCGATGTCCACGGTGTCCAGCACCTGGCCACCGAAGCGCTCGGCGGCGATGCCGGTGCGGATGCCCTTGCGCGCCGCATAGATGGCAGCCGCGGCGCCGGCCGGGCCGCCGCCGACGATCAGCACGTCGAAGGCATCCTTGGCGGAAATCTTGGCCGCTTCACGCGAAGCGGCGCCGGTATCGACCTTGGCCACGATCTCGGCCAGCTCCATGCGGCCCTGGCCGAAGCGCTCGCCGTTCACAAAGACGGTGGGCACGCCCATGACTTCGCGCTGCTCGACTTCCTTCTGGAACAGCCCGCCGTCGATGGCGGTATGGCTGATCTTGGGGTTGAGCACGGACATCAGGTTCAGCGCCTGCACCACGTCGGGACAGTTGTGGCAGGACAGCGAGTAATAGGTCTCGAAGTGCAGCGGCACGTCGATATTGCGCACCTGCTCCAGCAGCTCGGCCGATTCCTTGGACGGATGGCCGCCGACCTGCAGCAGGGCCAGCACCAGCGAGGTGAATTCATGGCCCAGGGGGACGCCTGCGAAACGCACGCCGCTGTCCACGCCGGGATTGGTGATCAGGAACGAGGGCTTGCGCACCTCGGCGTCGTTGTGCTCGACGACGGTGATCTTGTCGCTCAGCTCGCGGATTTCCAGCAGCAGTTCCTTCAGCTCGCGCGCACCCTGGCTGTCATCCAGCGAAGCCACCAGCTCCACCGGACGCTGCAGGCGCTCCAGGTAGGCCTGCAATTGGGCTTTCAGGTTGTTGTCAAGCATGTCGGACTCCTAGGGAAATACGAATTTTCGGAAAAAAAAGCCCGGGCGCCAGGCACCCGGGCGTCTTCAACAGTTCAACTGTGAACAGGAAGCGGTGTACCGCTTAGATCTTGCCGACCAGGTCGAGCGAGGGAGCCAGGGTCTTGTCGCCTTCTTCCCACTTGGCGGGGCAGACTTCACCGGGGTGGTTGCGGACGTACTGGGCAGCCTTGACCTTGCGCAGCAGATCGACGGCGTTGCGGCCAATGCCTTCGGCGGTGATTTCCACGGCCTGGATCACGCCATCGGGATCGACGATGAAGGTGCCGCGGTCAGCCAGGCCCTGGCCGGGACGCAGGACTTCGAAGTTGTTGCTGATTTCCCAGGTGGGGTCGCCCAGCATCGTGTACTTGATCTTGCGGATGGTGTCCGACGTGTCGTGCCATGCCTTGTGCACGAAGTGGGTGTCGGTGGACACGGAGAAGACTTCCACGCCCAGCTTTTGCAGTTCGTCGTAATGGTCGGCCACGTCGCCCAGTTCGGTGGGGCACACGAAGGTGAAGTCAGCGGGGTAGAAGAAGAACACGGCCCACTTGCCCAGGACGTCCTTTTCGGTCACTTCGATGAACTTGCCATTCTTGAAGGCCTGCGTCTTGAAGGGCTTGATTTGGGTGTTGATCACGGACATTGCTGTTTCCTTTGTGGTTGGTGAGTGAACACAGGACGAAGTCTAGGCCCAGGCAATCGATTGATCCAATGAATTGATTGAATTCATACGATTGTCAAAAACTATGTGAACATCCTTGGTCTCCAGGCCTGCGGGCTTGACCAGCCTGCCACCGGCCTGAAGAGGCTATTTTGGGCCGAAATATGACAAGGCAATGCAGCAACGCCGCAGCCGCGTCGGCAGCCGGCCCGCAAACGAGAACGCGCCTCATAAGCAGCCAATGCGCGATAACAGGGGTTTGCTTGATCTGACGCAGAAACCCTAGACAATCCAGCCCTATAGCGGCCGGCGATCGGCGCGGTCCCCCACGTACAACAAAGGAGTTCCCCATGCAAGGCGACGCACAAGTCATCACCTGGCTGCAAGCCCAGCTCAAGAACGAGCTGACGGCCATCAACCAGTACTTCCTGCACTACCGCATGTACAAGCACTGGGGCTTCGACAGGCTGGCCAAGAAGGAATACAAGGAGTCCATCGGCGAGATGAAGCACGCCGACTGGCTCATGGACCGCATCTTCGTGCTCGACGGCCTGCCCAACCTGCAGGACCTGGGCAAGCTGCAAGTCGGCGAGGACGTGCCCGAAGCCCTGGCTTGCGACCTGAGCAGCGAGAAAACCGCGCAGCAGACCATCAAGGACGGCATCGCCCACTGCGAAAGCGTGCGCGACTATGTCTCGCGCGATCTGCTGCAAAAGATCCTGGACGATACCGAGGAGCACATCGACTACCTCGAAACCCAGCTGGACCTGATCGACAAGGTCGGCATCCAGAACTACCTGCAGTCGCAGATGGACGAAGAGTCCTGAGCATCGGACTCAGGGGCGGCGGCACAGGCCGCACCCCCCACTCGAAACGACGGGCCTGTGTGCCCGTTTTTTCATCTTCTGGCCCGGCTATCGGTCACTCGTCGGCATATCGCAGCGGAAACAACAGAAGAAAGGTCGTGCCGGTCTGCGCGGCCGACTGCACCTCGATCGTGGCGTCCAGCAATTCCGCCAGCCGCTTGACGATGGACAGGCCGATCCCCTCGCCTGCGCCGCTGCGGTAGCTGGCCGCCGCACCGCCTTGCTGCGGCGCCCCCCCGGTGCGGACCTCCCCGGACGCCGCCGTCCCCAGGTGGCCCGAAGGGTCCATGTCCGTGGCCTGCTTGAGGGCGGCAACCAAAGGCGCCGCAGGCGCCATGCCAGGGCCCGTGTCCCCGATGGAGAGCATCCAGCGGCGCCGGTCCTCCCCATCGCCCAGAGCCCACTTCACCGTGACACCGCCCTCCTGGGTGTACTTGAGCGCGTTGAGTATCAGGTTCTGCGCGATGCGGCGCAGTTTCAAGGCATCCCCTTCCACCGGCATCGTCCCCGGCCCCTGCAGGTGCAGGTACAGGCCGCGATCGTTGGCCAGGGCCTGCAGTCCCTCGCACAGATGGGTGATCACCTCGGCTGCGTCAAAGGAGGTCAGCTGGCGATGCTCGCGCCCGGCGTGCAGCTTGGCCAGCTCCGTCACGTCATCCAGCAGATGGCGCAGCGACTGGACGTTGCGGTCCAGCATGCGCAGGAGTTTCTCGCGCGACTGCGCCGGCGCATGCTGCATGCCCAGGCCATGCGTCACATTGGCCACCACGCCGACGTTGCTGCGCAGGTCATGCGCGACCTGCTCCCACAGTTGCGAGCGCTGCAGGTCCAGCATGCTCACGTCATGCAGCGCCGCTTCCAGGTCCCGGACATGGCCCTCGGCCTCTTGCTGCTGCAGGCGGAAATACTGGGTGCTGCTGTCCTGCACATCGCGCGTGTAGGTGGCGGCCCAGGCCTTGCGCGCAACGCGCATGGCGCCATGCGCATCGGGATGCTCCTCGGCATAGGCCTCCAGTTGCGCCACCATGACTTCGTTGAGCAGGCCCAGCTCGCGCACGACCTCATGCAGGTCATAGCCCTGTTGCCAGCGGTGCAGGCCGTGGGCGGCGGCCTGCTCGCCATCGACCGGCGGCTCGGCAGCGCCTGCCGGGGCACCGCCGAGGGCCCGCAATTGCTGCTCGAACGCGGCCAGCACGGCCGGAATGTGATCGTTCAACTGGGTGCGGGGAAGCGCCTCGCCGGCGGTCAGTGCCGGGTCCCGCCTGACGGCCTTGCGCCATGTCTGCAAGAGTCCTTCGCGCTGCGCCGCGAGGGCGTCTGCCAGTATGCAGAGTTCATTTCCTTGGCTTGTCATGGATCGGCATCCGTGGCGGTCTGTAGAGAGGGGAAAAAAGCGTTGCGCCAAGGATGGTAAGGCCAAAAACCCGGCCGATCGGGCTCGTGCCGGCGCGCCTACAGGCCGGTGGGAAAGTGCACGCCCGCGCGCTGGGCAGCCTGCACGATGTGCGTGGCCATGGCCTGCTGCGCCAGTTCGGGCCGGCCCTGGGACAGGGCCTCGATGATGGCGGCATGCTCCTCGGCGGTCGCATGGCGCGCGCCGCGCTTGTAATACGGCAGGCGCTGGCTTTCCTGCATGACCTCGCCGCTGCCGCGCAGCACGTCGGCAATCGCATGGTTGCCGGAGATGGTGGCGATCTGCAGGTGAAACTCGAAATCCAGGCGCGTGGCCTGCACGAAATCGGCCAGCTCGATGCTCTGCTGCATGGCCTGCAGGTTGGCCTGCAGGGCCGCCACGTCTTCGGGCTGCACCACCAGGGCGGCCAGGCGTGCGACAAAGCCCTCCAGCGCATAGCGCAGCTGATAGACGTCGGTGAGCGCATGCGAGTCGGCAAAGCGCCAGGCCTCTGCGCCAGAGGCCGGGGCGTCGGTAGCCTCGGTCACGTACATGCCCTTGCCTGGCCGGGCCACGACCAGGCCCAGCCCCTGCAGCGTGGACAGCGCCTCGCGCAGCGAGGTCCGGCTGATGCCCAGTTGCTCCGACAGGTCGCGCTGCGACGGCAGCAGCGCGCCCACCGGATACACGCCGCCCTCGATCCACTCGCGGATCACGCGGGCGGCATTGCCGGCAACGGCGGTGCTGGCGGAAGGACTGGAAGCGGTGCTGGGTTCCATGCGTTGGCAGGTCTCGGGGTCGGGGGCGGCAGGTGCGCTGATCTTAGCGACTGCGCACCGCTGCCGCATGGTCGTGTGGTCGTGTGGTCGTGCTGCGTTGGTGTCTCTACTTGTTGACCAGCTTGGCCGGCACCGTATAGGTCAGGAAGGCGCCGAACAGCAGCACGCCGGCCAGCACGAACATGGCGGCATTGGTGCTCTGTGTCGCATCCTTGATGAGGCCGATCATGTAGGGACTGATGAAGCCGGCCAGGTTGGCAAAGGAGTTGATCAGCGCAATGCCGGCTGCCGCACCCGCGCTGGACAGGATGGCCGTGGGCAGGCTCCAGAACAGCGGAGAGGTCGCCAGGCTGCCGCCCGCGGCCAGCGCCAGGGCGGCCAGCGACAGATAGACGTTGCCGCTGAAGATGGCCGACAGCATCAGGCCCGCTGCGCCCACGCAAAACGGCACGATCAGGTGCCAGCGGCGCTCGCGCATGCGGTCCGAACTGCGGCTGACCAGGTTCATGGACACCACGGCCACCGAGAACGGTACGGCCGTCAGCAGGCCGATGTGAAAGGCTCCCTCCACGCCCGACTGGCGGATCAGGCTGGGCAGCCAGAACGTGAGCCCGTACTGGCCCATGACGGTGCAAAAGCAGATCAGGGCCATCTTGATGATGCGCGGGTCGGAGAACAGCGCGCGCAGCGTCACATGGCTATCGCTCTTGCTGGCGTTCTCGCGGGCGATGTTGCGCTCCAGCAGGGTCTTTTCCGCCTCGGTCAACCAGCGGGCGGCGCGGATGCCGTTGTCCAGGTACCAGAGCACGGCCAGGCCCAGGATCATCGAGGGGATGGCCTCGAGCAGGAACAGCCATTGCCAGCCGCGCAGCCCCGCCACGCCCTGCATCAGGTCCATGATGCCGCCCGACAGCGGGCCGCCCAGGATGCCCGACACCGGAATCGCGCACATGAACAGCGCCACCATGCGGGCGCGCCGGTACGACGGAAACCAGTAGGTCATGTACAGGATCATGCCGGGGTAGAAGCCCGCCTCGGCCGCGCCCAGCAGAAAGCGCAGCACGTAGAACTGCGTGGGCGTGCTCACGAACATCATGGCCGCCGAGATCAGGCTCCACATGATCATGATCCGCGAGATGGTGGCCTTGGCGCCTATGCGGTGCATCAGCATGTTGCTGGGCACCTCGAAGAAGAAGTAGCCGATGAAGAACAGCCCCGCACCCAGGCCGTACATGGCCTCGCTGAACTGCAGGTCGGCCAGCATGTGCAGCTTGGCGAAGCCCACGTTCACTCGGTCCAGGTAGGCCGCCACATAGCAGGCCATGATGAAGGGCAGCAGGCGCCAGGCCACCTTGCGGTAGACGGCGGCCTCGGCCGGCGTTTCGCTGGCCAGCGCCGGCGCCGCGCCGGCGACCTCGGCAGATGCGGGAAGTGATGACATCAGGAAGTCCTTGGTTGAAGGGTTGTGATCAACTGGTATGACCGGTCTGAAAATACGGAGCGAATGTTGCCCTTCCCGCCGGCCAATGCACACTCGCATTTACCCGAACCACCCCAAATGATGCGCAGGACATCGGCTGGCATCACTCGGGTTTGACAAAATCCCCAGGCAACAGCAAACTGGTAATACCAGTACGAAAACAAGAGGCAAAACTTCGTGAACACCTTGTCAGAGACCCGCCCCGCCAGCCTTTGCCTGCGCGCCCAGCCGCTGACCGCCGAGGCCTTTGCCGAGTTTGGCGAGGTCCTGGACAGCACAGGCCACACACCGCTGCTCATCAACGATGGCATGACCGAGCGCTACCACGCCCTGGCCCGCGTGGACACGGGCGGCAGCGAAGGCCATGGGCTGATCAACCTGTTCCATGCCCGGCCCTATGCGCTGCCCCTGCGGCTGACCAGCATGGAGCGCCACCCCCTGGGCAGCCAGGCCTTCATGCCGCTGGATGCACAGCCCTTCATCGTGGTGGTGGCCCCCCTGGGCGAACAGGTGGCAACCGCCGACCTGCGCGCCTTCATCACCAACGGCCGCCAGGGCGTGAACTACCGGCGCGGTGTCTGGCACCACTCGCTGATCGCGTTGAATGCGCCGGCGCGCTTCATCGTGATCGACCGTGGCGGCCCTGGCGACAACTGCGACGTGCTGCCCATCGGCGGCGCCGAGGGCGTTGTGCTGGACCTGGGCAGCGCGCAGGCCTGAATTCGGCCCGCCCAATGAACCAATGAACAAAGCCGCCCGAGGGCGGCTTTGTGCTGCATGGCGGCCGACGGACTCAGGCGGGCACCAGAAAGTCCCGGCTGATGCCCTGGCCCAGGTCGTGCACGCGGTCCAGGAACTGCGTGAGATAGGCGTGCAGGCCCGTGGCCAGGATTTCGTCGATGCGCGCATAGCGCAGGTCGGCCAGCAGGCGGCCTGCCTTGCGCTGGGTCTCGCGCGACTGGGCGTTGGCCACGCTTTCCAGGTTGGCCACCACCTCCAGCATGCTGGCCAGCAGCGAGCGCGGCATGTCGCTGCGCAGCATCAGCAGCTCGGCCACGCGCTCGGGCGTGATCACGTCGCGGTAGACCTTGCGGTAGACCTCGAAGGCCGAGACGCTGCGCAGCAGCGCGCTCCAGTGGTAGAAGTCGAACGGCGTGGCCGCCTTGCCCGATGCGCCGTTGCGTGCGCTGCCGTGGTAGTCGCGCTCGATGGCGTGGAACTTCACGTCCAGCAGGCGTGCCGTGTTGTCGGCGCGCTCGATGAAGGTGCCCAGGCGCAGGAAGTGGAAGGCCTCGTCCTGCAGCATGGTGCCCAGCGTCACGCCGCGCGACAGGTGCGAGCGGTGCTTGACCCATTCGAAGAACTGGCCCGGATCGCGCTCCCAGTCGCCCTCGGCCAGCAGGCGCTTGAGCTCCAGCCAGGTCTGGTTCTGGGTCTCCCAGGCCTCGGTAGTCAGGGCGCCGCGCACGGCGCGCGCGTTCTCCCGCGCAGCGCGCAGGCAGGAGGCGATGGACGAGGAGTTGCTCTCGTCGCGCACCATGAAGTGCAGCACGGCCTCGCGCTGCACCTCGCCGTGGCGGGCGGCGTAGGAGGGGATCAGCTCGCTGATGGACAGCACGCCCTGCCAGGCCTTGCGCGCCACCTGCGGCGCCTGGGGCAGCATGGAGGTGTCATAGGAGACGTTGAGCATGCGGGCGGTGTTCTCCGCACGCTCCGTGTAGCGGGACATCCAGTACAGATGATCGGCAGTACGGCTGAGCATTCAATGTCCTCCCTCGTTTGACTCACCGGCCCCGAGCACCCAGGTGTCCTTGGTGCCGCCGCCCTGTGATGAATTGACCACCAGCGAGCCCTCCTTAAGCGCCACGCGCGTGAGGCCGCCGGCCACCATGCGCACCTGGTTGCCGCTGAGCACGAAGGGCCGCAGATCGATGTGCCTTGGTGCGATGCCCTGCTCCACCAGGGTGGGGCAGGTGGACAGCGCCAGCGTGGGCTGCGCGATATAGCCGCCGGGATTGGCGATGAGCGCGCGGCGGAAATCCTCGATCTCGCCGCGCGAGGCGGCAGGCCCGATCAGCATCCCGTAGCCACCGGCGCCGTGGACTTCCTTGACCACCAACTCGTCCAGGTGGTCGAGCACGTAGCGCAGATCATCGGGCTTGCGGCATAGCCAGGTCGGCACGTTCTGCAGGATGGGTTCCTCGCCCAGGTAGAAGCGGATCATCTCCGGCACATAGGGGTAGACCGATTTGTCATCGGCCACACCCGTGCCCGCTGCATTGCAGATGCTCACGTTGCCGGCACGGTAGGCGCGCATGAGGCCGGGGCAGCCCAGCGTGGAGGTGGGGCGAAAGACTTCGGGGTCGAGAAAATCATCGTCCACGCGCCGGTAGATCACGTCCACGCGCTGCGGGCCGCGCGTGGTGCGCATGTAGACCACGTCCTTGTCCACCACCAGGTCCTGGCCCTCGACCAGCTCCACACCCATTTGCTGGGCCAGGAAGGCATGCTCGAAGTAGGCGCTGTTGTGCATGCCGGGCGTCAGCACCACCACCGTGGGCTCGGGCGTGCCGGCCGGCGCGCTGGCGCGCAGCGTCTCCAGCAGCATGTCGGGATAGTGGGCCACGGGCTCCACGGGATGGCGCGAGAACAGGTCCGGGAACAGCCGCATCATCATGCGCCGGTTCTCCAGCATGTACGACACGCCCGAGGGCACGCGCAGGTTGTCCTCCAGCACGTAGTACACGCCCTCGCCCTGGGCATTGGCGGCGCGCACGATGTCGATGCCGGCAATGTGGGCGTAGATGCCGCCCTGCACCGCCAGGCCCCGCATCTCGGGCCGGTACTGGCTGTTGTTCAGCACCAGTTCGCGCGGCACCAGGCCCGCGCGCAGGATCTCCTGGTCGTGATAGACATCGTGCAGGAAGCGGTTGAGCGCCGTCACGCGCTGCACCAGGCCCGCCTGCATTCGCGACCACTCATGTGCGGGAATGACGCGCGGTATCAGGTCGAAGGGGATGAGGCGCTCGTTGCCGGCGCCGCTTTCGTCCTTGTCGCCGTAGACGGCGAACGTGATGCCGACGCGCCGGAAGATGATCTCGGCCTCGGCGCTGCGCGCTCGCAGCGTCTGTTCGGACTGGCGCGCAAGCCATTGCGCGTAGTCCTTGTAGTGCAGGCGCACATCGCTGCCGTCGAACGGCGTCATCGTGTACATCTCGTCAAATGGATGCATTCGTCACCTCCTGTCGCTGCATGTGTACGGGGTCTAGCAAGCTACGGGCCAGCCCTCGTATCGCACCAGTGTAGCGATAGGTAACCTCAATCCGGACAAGCGGTATCCAGCATATGCATCCTGCTTCGCCATCGGCGCACGCCCTATCCGCCCTGCCCCTGCGTGACGTGCACATCCCAATAGCGGCGCGCCCTTTCCCGCTCGCAGACCAGGTGCACGGGGTCCGAAGAGCGCCAGTGCGCCGCACCGCAGCGGGCCGACTGCACCACGCCGGCGCCATGGGCCTCATAGCGGCGCACCACCTCGGGGACAGGATGGCCATAGCGGCTGCGATATCCCGCCTGCACCATGGCCCAGCGCGGTGCCAGTGCCTGCACCAGGGCGGTGCTCGATGAAGTGCGGCTGCCGTGGTGGGGCACCAGCAGCCACTGCACGGGCGTGAGGGCGCCGGCCCTTGCCAGAGACCGCTCCTGCGCAGCCTCGATGTCACCGGCCAGCAAGGCCTGCACGCCAGATGCCGAGCGCAGCAACAGCACGCAGCTGCCCGCATTGGCATGGGCCAGCGCCCGTGCGGAGGGCAACCGTTCGCCGGCAGACGGATGCAGCACCTCCAGCCGCACGCCATCCCATTCCCAGTGCTGGCCCGCCTGGCAGCGGCGCACAGCGCCCAGGCCGGCCAGCGCAGGGTCGAGGATCACGGAATCCGATCCCCAGACCTGCGCCTGCGGCTGCGCGGCATGCACGGCCAATGCACCGCCCGTGTGGTCATTGTCGCGGTGGCTGAGCCACAGGGCATCCAGCCTCAGACCCAGAGCCTGCAGCAGCGGCACCAGCACCCGGTCGCCGGCATTGCTGTCCAGGCCGTACTGCGGCCCCGTGTCATACAGCAAGGCATGCCGCGCCGTGCGCACCAGTACGGCATTGCCCTGGCCTATGTCCACGGCCATCAGGTCGAACTCGCCATGCGCCGGTGCTGGCGACGGCCACCACAGGGCCGGCAGGCACATGGCCAGGCCCCAGCAGCGCCATCCGGCAGGCACCGGAGCCACCAGCGCCAGGCCACCGCACAGCGCAGCCAGCCCTGCCCACAGCGGCGACTGCGGCAGTTGCACCACGGCCCATGCCCACTGGTCCAGCCATTGCAGCAGCTCCAGCAGCGGGGCCAGCGCCAGCGCCGCGCCTGTCCACAATGGCGGCCACAAGGCACCCAGCAGGGCCAGCGGCGTGACCACGAAGGTCACCCAGGGAATGGCCGCCAGATTGGCCAGCAGGCCCGACAACGACAGCTGGCCGAACAGCATCAGGCCCAGCGGCGCCAGCGCCAGCGAGATGCGCCATTGCTCGCCCCACAGGGCCAGCGCACGGGCAGGCAGCGAAGGCCGCTGCGCGCCCTGCATGCGCGCATCGGTGGCCAGCAGCACGCCCACGGCCACAAAGCTCAGCCAGAAGCCGGCCTGCCACAGGGCCCAGGGGTCCAGCACCACGACCACGGCCAGCGCCAGGCACCACACGGCGGGCCAGGGCCAGCGCAGTCCGGCGCCGCGCAACGCAGCCACGCTGGCCAGCATGCAGACGGTGCGCTGCGCCGGCAGTCCCCAGCCGCTGAACAGCGCATAGCCGCCCGCCAGCAGCACGCCGGCCAGCAGGGCCGCCTGCGGCGCCGGGCACCACAGGCAGGCCCGTGCGCTGCAGCGCCAAAGCCTCCCCACCACCAGGGCTGCCAGCCAGGCGAACAAGGTGATGTGCAGGCCGGAAATGCTCATCAGATGGGCCACGCCGGTATGCCTGAACAGCGCCCAGTCATCCCGCGCAATGGCCTGCTGATCACCCATGGCCAGGGCGGCCACCACACCCAGCATGCGCGGCGCATGGGCAGGGTCCAGGCCGATGCGCTGCAGGGATGCCGCAAGCGCGGATGTGCGGCCCAGGATGGCGTCGCGCATCTGCTGGCGCCAGCGCTGCAGGGCATGGCTGCCGGTGTCGGCCAGTTGGCGTGCAGCGGGCTGTTCGCGCACATGGCCCGTGGCCTGCACGCCCTGCTCCCACTGCCACAGCTCATAGTCGAAACCATGGGGATTGCGCGCGCCATGCGGGCGCTTGAGCCGCACGGTCAGCGCCCAGCGCTGGCCCGGCCGCAGATCGGGCAGCATGGCAACACCCCTGGACTGCCGGCCACGGGGGGCATACCAGGACAGTTCGATCAGTGCAGGAAACGGCGCCAAGACCTCTTCGCTGCCGACGATCCGAGCCTGCTCCACCTCCATGCACCAGCGCATGCCCTGGGCCATGTTCTGGGGAAGCGATGCCACGACGCCGACGATGCGCAGGTCACGCCCCTCCAACGGCGCAGACAGCGCCTGGCCCGCAAAGTCCTGGGCCCGCCAGCCGGTCAACCCGCCCACCAGCAAGGCAGCGCAGACAGCGGCCCACAGGCGGTGCACACCACGGCCGCGCCGGCCCGCCCATGCCCGCCACGCCCTCCATGCCAGGCCTGCCAGCCCCATGCCCGCCAAGAGCAGATACATCCACAGCGGCCACAGGCGCGGCTGCGTGACCTGCCAGGCCGCACCGGCCACGCAGCCGAGCAGCAGGGGCGTCCAGGAAGACGGCGAGAGGGTTTGGGCAGGTGCCGCAGGGTGCATCCACACATGCTAGGAGCGGATGCCGCGCAGCCACCATGCACCGCCTCGGATTCAGACAACAATCAGACTGACGGAAGCCCAGGCCCTGACATGCCAGGGTGCAAGGGGCTGTGTCACACTGTCCGCCACCCCGGCACTGGTGCCGGATTTTTCTTGTCTCGAAGGAATCAACGATGAGCGTTTACGAACAACTGAAGGCCCTGAACATCGAACTGCCGTCGCCTGCCATCCCGGCGGCGGCCTACGTGCCCTATGTGCAGACGGGCAATCTGGTGTTCCTGAGCGGCCATATCGCGCGCAAGGACGGCAAGGTCTGGGCCGGCCAGCTGGGCCGTGATCTGCAGACCGCCGACGGCCAGCAGGCCGCGCGCGCCATCGCCATCGACCTGATGGGCACGCTCCAGCACGCCGCCGGCGGCGACCTGGGCCGCGTGCGCCGCATCGTCAAGCTGATGTGCCTGGTCAACTCCACGGGCGACTACACCGAGCAGCACCTGGTGGCCAACGGCTGCAGCGAGCTGCTGGGCCAGGTCTTCGGCGATGCCGGCACGCATGCGCGCAGCGCCTTCGGCGTGGCCCAGATCCCGCTGGGCTCCTGCGTGGAAATCGAGCTGATCGCCGAACTGGCCTGATCGGCAGCATGCCGCCGCTCGGAGCCACGGTGCTCGCAGGCGGCTAGAAACTCTCCCATTGGCCATCCTCGGCTGCCGGTGCGGCAGGCCGGGGCGCCGAGGCCAGCTTGGGCGCCGCCGCCCTTGCTGCGGCAGGCCGCGCGGCAACCGGCCCGGCAGCCGCAGGCGCCACGGCTGCTGCCGGCCGCCTTGGCGCTGCGGCCGCGCTGTGCGCAGTGCGCGCCGCCGGCGCAGCCTGCCTTGCGAGCGTCGTCGGCGAAGGCGCCAGGTGCGCCACCTTGAACACCGCCACCGTCCGCGACAGCTGCTCGGCCTGCTCTCGCAGGCTTTGCGCCGCGGCCGCGCTTTGCTCGACCAGGGCCGCGTTCTGCTGCGTCATCTGGTCCAGTTGCCCCACGGCCTGGTTGACCTGGGCCACGCCCGCGCTTTGCTCCGAAGAGGCCGCCGTGATCTCGCCGATGGTGTCGGCCACGCGCTGCACGGACTGCACAATGCCGTCCATGGCGGTGCCCGCATCGCCCACCAGGCGGGCGCCGTCCTCCACCCGCTCCACCGAGGCGCCGATGAGCTGGCGGATTTCCTTGGCAGCCGCCGCGCTGCGCTGTGCCAGCGTGCGCACCTCGCTGGCCACCACGGCAAAGCCCCGGCCCTGCTCGCCGGCGCGGGCCGCCTCCACGGCGGCGTTCAGCGCCAGGATGTTGGTCTGGAAGGCAATGGAGTCGATGACGCCGACGATGTCGGCAATCTGCCGGCTGCTGTCGTTGATGCCCTTCATGGTCTCGACCACCCGGGCCACGACCTCGCCGCCGCGCTGGGCCACCTGTGATGCGCCCGCCGCCAGGCTGCTGGCCTGCTGGGCACTGCTGGCGCTTTGCTGCAGCGTGCTGGTGAACTGCTCCATGGCGGCAGCCGTCTCCTGCAGGTTGCTGGAGGTCTGCTCGGTGCGCACGGACAGGTCCTGGTTGCCGGTGGCGATCTCGGCGCTGGCGATGGCGATGCTGTCCGTGCTCTGGCGCACCTGCTGCACCATGCCCGACAGCGATTCGCTCATGGCCTGCAGCGAGCGCAGCAGGTCGCCGAATTCATCAGCACGCTGTGCCTGTCCCTGCGCGCCTGCGCTCAGGTCGCCTGCGGCAATGCGTTCGGCCAGTTCGCTGGCCTCGGCCAGGGGCCGGCGGATGCTGGCAATCAGAAAATGGGCGCCGATGACGATGCCCAGCAGCAGCAGGCCCACGGCTACAGCGGCAAAGCCCACGGTGAGCCTGCGCGAGGCGGCCATCTCTTGCTGGCTGGTACGCGCCACCTGCTCCTGCATCTGCACGAAGTCGCGCAGCGACTGCAGGTAGGCATCCACGGCAGGGTTGTAGGACTGCTTGACCAGGACCAATGCCTGCTCCTGCCGGCCGTCGGCCTTGAGCTGGCGCGCCTGGGCACGCAGTTCGGTCATGGTCTTGCGGGCTGCCGCAATCCTGGCCATCTGCGCCTTGTCTGCGTCGGACAGGGGCATGGCTTCCAGTGATTTCTGCACCTCGGTGATCCGCGCCGAGGTGGCGGAGATCACGTCCTTGAACTCGGCCTCGACCGCGGCATCGCTGCTGACCACCACGGCCTGGGTGCGGGCCGCGTTGGTTTCGGTCAGCCCCATCCAGCGCACGGCGGCCTGGACCCGCGCCTGCATCTCCTGGTTCACCGCCTCGGACCGGGCCTGGACCTGGGCCGAGCGATAGCCCGACAAGCCGACCACGCCCACCAGCGCCACCACGATGGCGGCCACTGCAAGCCACAGCTTGTGTGCCATGCGAAGTCGCAGCATATGCAGTCTCCCTCATTTTGGAAGACTCCATGTTGAGGCCTGGAAGAGGGCCTGGTGGGCGGAAAAACCCAGAGGAAACCCCTGATCCGCCCCTTTCGCGGAGGGCATTGCAGGGGCGGCCGCATTCTTACTCCACGCGCGTCACGCTTTGCGGCTTGAAGCCCAGGTCGGCCGACTTGCCCTTGCGGCCGCGCGTGCCACGGGCATTGTTGAGACTGCGGATCTCCAGCGTCTCGCTGCGCTCCTTGCCGCCGCGGCCCACGCCATCGATGCGGATGCTGCGCGTGTAGGCGGCAGCGCCCGCCAGCGTGTCCTTGTCCTCCAGGTCGAGCAGCATGAGGCCGCGACCGCCCTTGGCCATGTGCTTGAGGCTGGCGATCTCGAAGGTGAGGATGCGGCCACCCGTGGAAGCGCAGATCACATGCGTGGCTGGCAGCAGCAGGCCCGCGCCCTGCTCTCCTTCCTGCGGCTCGGCGCGTGCGCCCATGGGAACGCCGTAGGCCGTGGACGGGGCGCACAGCGTCTCGCCGTCGGCCAGCGTGACGAAGGCCTTGCCCGCCTTCTGGCGCGAGACCATGTCGCCCACCATGGCCACGAAGCCGTAGCCACCCGACCCCGACAGCAGCAGCGCCGTGCCCTCGGCACCGGCGAAGTAGTACAGGATCTGGGTGCCGGCCTCCAGCTCGATGAGCGTGGTCACGGGCTGGCCATCGCCGCGCCCGCCGGGCAGTTGCGCCACCGGCACCGAATAGATGCGGCCGTTGCTGCCAAAGGCCAGCAACTGGTCCACGGTGCGGCATTCGAAGGTGCCGTGCAGGCTGTCGCCGGCCTTGAAGCTGAGCGTGCCCGCATCGACGCCATGGCCCTGGCGCGTGCGCACCCAGCCCTTGTCCGAGATGATGACCGTGGTGGGTTCATCGACCACCTTGACCTCGGCGACGACCTTCTTTTCCTCCTGGATCAGCGTGCGGCGCGCATCGGCGAACTGCTTGGCATCGGCCTCGATCTCCTTGCAGATCAGGCGGCGCATGGTGCTTTCGCTGCCCAGGATGTCTTCGAGCTTGCCTTGCTCCGTGCGCAGCTCCTTGAGTTCCTGCTCGATCTTGATGGCCTCCAGCCGCGCCAGCTGGCGCAGGCGGATTTCAAGAATGTCGTCGGCCTGGCGCTCGGACAGCGCAAAGGCATCGATCAGCGCCTGCCGGGGCTCGTCGCTGGCCCGGATGATGGCGATGACCTTGTCGATGTTCAGCAGCACGGCCTGCCGGCCTTCGAGGATGTGGATGCGGTCCAGCACCTTGGCCAGCCGGTGCTGGCTGCGCCGCGTGACCGTGGTCTGGCGGAAGGCGATCCATTCCTCGAGCATCAGGCGCAAGCTTTTCTGCACCGGACGGCCATCGAGGCCGATCATGGTCAGGTTGATGGAGCTGGACGACTCCAGGCTGGTATGCGCCAGCAGCGCCGTGATCAGTTCCTGCTGCGGCACCTTGCCGGTCTTGGGCTCGAAGACCAGGCGCACCGGCGCATCCTTGCTGGACTCGTCGCGCACGCCGTCGAGCACGGCCAGCATGCTGGCCTTGAGCTGGGTCTGTTCCTGGCTCAAGGCCTTCTTGCCGGTCTTGACCTTGGGATTGGTGATGTCCTCGATCTCTTCGAGCACCTTCTGCGCCGAGACGCCGGGCGGCAGCTCGGTCACCACCATCTGCCACTGGCCGCGCGCCAGCTCCTCGATCTTCCAGCGCGCGCGCAGCTTGAGGCTGCCACGGCCCGTGCGATAGGCGTCCTGGATGTCGGAGGCGCTGCTGATGATCTGCCCGCCACCCGGATAGTCGGGGCCGGGGATGATCTGGAACAGTTCCTCGTCGCTGAGCTGGGGCCGCTTGATCAGGGCCACGCAGGCGTCGGCCACCTCGCGCAGGTTGTGGCTGGGGATTTCCGTGGCCAGGCCCACGGCAATGCCGCTGGCGCCATTGAGCAGGGCGAACGGCAGGCGCGCGGGCAGTTGCTGCGGCTCCTGCGTGCTGCCGTCGTAGTTGGGCACGAAGTCCACCGTGCCCATGTCGATCTCGTCGAGCAGCAGGCCCGTGATCTTGGACAGGCGCGCCTCGGTGTAGCGCATGGCGGCTGCGCCGTCGCCGTCGCGGCTGCCGAAGTTGCCCTGGCCATCGACCAGCGGATAGCGCTGGTTGAAGTCCTGCGCCATGCGCACCAGCGCGTCGTAGGCCGACTGGTCGCCGTGCGGGTGAAAGCGGCCCAGCACATCGCCGACCACGCGTGCGCTCTTGACGGGCTTGGCCGCCGTGTTGTGGTTGGGACCGCTGTAGCTCAGGCCCATGCGGTCCATGGCGTACAGAATGCGCCGCTGCACGGGCTTGAGGCCGTCGGTCACGTCGGGAAGTGCCCGGCCCTTGACCACGGACAGTGCGTATTCGAGATAGGCCCGTTGCGCGTACTGGCCCAGGTCCAGTGCATCGCCGGCCGCCTGTTGTGCCAGATCCAGAGAGGTTTGGTCGCTCATGAAGAAATTCGTGATCTCAAAAAATGCAATGAATGCCGCTCATTGCGGCGTGGGCAGTCCTGTGGGCAGCGTCATGCGCACCCGGGGCGTGGTGCCCGGCAACGCCGCTGCTGCAGGCGCTGCAGGGCCCGCGCGCTCGCGCCCGCCCTGCAGCTGCTCGTAGATGCCGAGCACGGCCTTCACGTAATTGCGGGTTTCCTGGAAGGGAGGGATGGCCTGGCCCGCGCGCCGCACGGCGCCCTCGCCTGCGTTGTAGGCGGCCAGCACCAGGTCCAGCCGGCCGGGGAACAGCCCCATCAGATGGTTGAGGTAGCGCGCGCCAGCCGGCACGTTGACGGCCGGATCGGCCAGTTGCTGCTGCACGCTGCGCTGGCGGCTGGCCTCCACGCCGAAGCGCTGGGCCGTGGCCGGCATCAGCTGCATCAGGCCGACCGCCCCCTTGGGCGAGATGGCCTGCGCGTCAAAGCCCGACTCGACGGCGATCACGGCCTTGAGCAGATCGTAGTCCACGCCCGTGTGGTCCGCCGCCTTGCGCAGATGGCCGCGCACGCTCTTGTAGCGCGGCGAGATGTCGAAGAAGCTTTGCAGCCGCGTATGCGCCTGCAGCCTGCGGCCGGCATCGCCGCTGCCGTCAGCGTCGGCAGCGGCCTCGGCCTGCACCATCGGGGGCTTGAGCCCCTGCTCGGCGCTGTCATAGACCGAGCCGCGAAAGTACAGCCTGTAGCGCTCGTCCAGCGCCTCGGCAGCGAAGTGCGTGATGCCGCGCTCGTCCACGAAGGCCCAGAGATCGGCATGCGCCGGCCGCGCCAGCCCCCACAGCGCCAGGGCCAGGCCCAGCGCCGCCAGCGCGCGCACCCCGGCGCCGCGCGCCAGGTGCGGGCGGTGCTTCAGGGCGGCGCGGAGCACAGTCATGGGTCAGATGTCGACTTCAATGGCGTCGCCATGGAGCTCCATGAGCTCGCGGCGCGCTGCGGCCTCGCCCTTGCCCATGAGCTTGGTGACGACCTGCTCGGCCGCCGCGAAGTCCAGGTTCATGAACTGCACGGGCAGCAGGCGGCGCGTGTCGGGGTTGAGCGTGGTTTCCCACAGCTGCTCCGCATTCATCTCGCCCAGGCCCTTGAAGCGGCTGATCTGGCATTTTTCGCGCGGCACGCCGTCCTTGGCCGATTTGTCCAGGATGGCGGTCAGTTCGCCCTCGTCCAGCGCGTACATCTTGGCCGCAGGCTTCTTGCCGCGCGCAGGCACGTCCACACGAAACAGCGGCGGCAACGCCACATGGATGTGGCCGGCCTCGATGAGCTTGGGGAAATGGCGGAAGAACAGCGTCAGCAGCAGCACCTGGATGTGCGAGCCGTCCACGTCGGCATCCGAAAGAATGCAGACCTTGCCGTAGCGCAGGCCCGACAGGTCGGGCGTGTCGTTGGGGCCATGCGGGTCCACGCCGATGGCCACCGAGATGTCATGGATTTCGTTGTTGGCGAACAGCCGGTCGCGATCCACCTCCCAGGTGTTGAGCACCTTGCCGCGCAGGGGCAGCACGGCCTGGGTTTCCTTGTTGCGGCCCATCTTGGCGCTGCCGCCGGCCGAGTCGCCCTCGACCAGGAAGACCTCGTTCAGGCTCAGGTCGCGGCTTTCGCAATCGGTGAGCTTGCCCGGCAGCACGGCCACGCCCGAGCCCTTGCGCTTTTCGACCTTCTGGCCCGCCTTCTGGCGGGTCTGCGCGGCCTTGATGGCGATCTCGGCCAGCTTGCGGCCCCATTCCACGTGCTCGTTGAGCCACAGCTCCAGCGCGGGGCGCACATAGCCGCTGACCAGGCGCACGGCATCGCGCGAGTTCAGGCGCTCCTTGATCTGGCCCTGGAACTGCGGGTCCAGCACCTTGGCGTTGAGCACATAGCTGGCGCGCGCAAACACGTCGTCCGGCATGAGCTTGACGCCCTTGGGCAGCAGCGAGTGCATCTCGATGAAGGCCTTGACCGCCTGGAACAGGCCGTCGCGCAGGCCGCTGTCATGCGTGCCGCCGGCGGTGGTCGGGATCAGGTTGACATAGCTTTCGCGCAGCGGTGCGCCGTCCTCGGTGAAGGCCACGCACCAGGCGGCGCCCTCGCCTTCGGCAAAGCTGTCGTGGTGGCGGTCGGCAAAGCCTTCGCCCTCGAACAGGGGGATGACCGCCTCGCCATGCAGGCTTTGCTGCAGGTAGTCGCGCAGGCCGCCCTTGAACTGCCAGGTCTGGGTGTCGCGCGTCTTCTCGTTGACCAGGGTCACCGACACGCCGGGCATGAGCACGGCCTTGCTGCGCAGCAGGTGCATCAGCTCGCCCATGGGCAGCTGGGGCGATTCGAAATAGCGGGCATCGGGCCACACGCGCACGGTCGTGCCCTGCTTGCGTTCGCCCGCGGCCAGCGGCCGCGACTGCAGGGGCTCGACCACGTCACCGCCCGAGAAGGCGATGGTGGCCACCTTGCCCTCGCGGTGGATGCAGGCCTCAAGGCGCGTGGCCAGCGCATTCGTGACCGAGACGCCCACGCCGTGCAGGCCGCCCGAGAAGCTGTAGGCGCCGCCCTTGCCCTTGTCGAACTTGCCGCCCGCATGCAGCCGCGTGAAGACCAGCTCCACCACGGGCGCCTTTTCCTCGGGATGCATGCCGAAGGGGATGCCCCGGCCGTCGTCTTCGACGCTGTAGGAGCCGTCGGAATGCAGGGTGAAGCGGATTTTCTTGCCGAAGCCGGCCAGGGCCTCGTCGGCCGCGTTGTCGATCACCTCCTGCAGCACGTGCAGGGGGTTGTCGGTGCGCGTGTACATGCCGGGACGCTGCTTGACGGGCTCAAGGCCCTTGAGCACGCGTATCGAGCCTTCGGAGTATTCGCTGGCGGAAGTGGGAGATGGTTTGACTGCCATGGGGGCGGATTGTAGTGCGCGGCCCGGCTCAGTGCTGGATGCATTCACAGTCATTGACAGTGACTATCCCGAAAAAGCCGCTGCCATCAAGGGCCGCGCTGGCGCATGGGCGACCCAAGCGGCACAGCGCAAAACCCGGAGTTTCGCTAAAGTTTGCCGCATGCACAAAAACAACCAACCCATGTCCATGGTGCAGATACTGCTGTGCGGGGGCGCAGTCGTGACGCTGTCCATGGGAATCCGCCACGGCTTCGGCCTGTGGCTGCAGCCCATCACCCAGGAGATGGGCTGGACGCGCGAGTCCTTCGCGCTGGCCATCGCCATCCAGAACCTGTCCTGGGGCGTGCTCGGCATCTTCGGCGGCATGCTGGCCGACCGCTTCGGCGCCTTCCGCGTGCTCCTGGTGGGCGCGCTGCTGTATGCGCTGGGCCTGGCCGGCATGGCCATGGCGCCCACGACAACCTGGTTCGCCCTGACGGCCGGCGTGGTGATCGGCGCAGCCCAGGCAGGCACCACCTATGCCGTGATCTACGGTGTGCTGGGCCGCCAGATTCCCGTGGCGCGGCGCAGCTGGGCCATGGGCGTGACGGCGGCGGCGGGCTCCTTCGGCCAGTTCTTCATGGTGCCCGTGGAAGGCAGCCTGATTTCGAACTTCGGCTGGTCCAACGCCCTGCTGCTGCTGTCGCTGTGCGCGCTGATGATCATTCCGCTGGCCTTCGGCCTGCGCGAGCCGGGCTTCCAGCCCGGCAACGCCCGTCCCGTGCGCGACCAGAGCGCGGGCCAGGCCGTCGCCGAAGCGCTGCGCACGCCCAGCTTCGTGCTGCTGACGGCCGGCTACTTCGTCTGCGGCTTCCAGGTGATGTTCATCGGCGTGCACATGCCCAGCTACCTCAAGGACTACGGCCTGGCACCGCAGGTGGCCAGCATCTCGCTGGCGCTGGTGGGGCTGTTCAACATCGTTGGCACCTACGTGGCCGGCAACCTGGGCCAGCGCCTGCCCAAGCGCTACCTGCTGTCCACCATCTACTTCACGCGCTCGGTGGTGATCGTGCTCTTCCTGCTGGCGCCGCTGACGCCGTGGTCGGTCTACATCTTCTCTGCCGCCATGGGCCTGCTGTGGCTGTCCACCGTGCCGCTGACCAACGCCACCGTGGCCCAGATCTTCGGCGTGCAGCATCTGTCCATGTTGAGCGGCATGGTGTTCTTCAGCCACCAGGTGGGCAGCTTCCTGGGCGTCTGGCTGGGCGGCTATCTCTATGACCACACGGGCAGCTACCAGGTGGTCTGGTACCTGGCCATCGGCCTGGGCGTGGCCGCCGGCCTGCTGAACCTGCCCATACGCGAAGCCCCGGTGGCACGGTTGCGCGCGGCCCAGGCCGCTGCCTGACATGACGACATCCACCAGGCCCCGCTCACGCATCCTGCGCAGGCTGGCGCTGTGGGCCGCCGTGCTACTGGTGCTGGGCCTGGTCTTCATGCTCTACCTGCAGCCGCAGTTCATGCTGGGCATGGCAGACCAGATCTGGGCCTGCTTCTGAAATGGAGGCGGAGCGGCGAAGGCCCGGCGGCACAATGTCGGCCGCTTTCACTTTATTTCCAAATTTGCACATGCACGCAGCCACGCCGCCCTCGCCCTGGATCCAACGCTGGTCGCACCTTCTGGCACCCCAGGCCTCGGTGCTTGACGTGGCCTGCGGCCCCGGCCGGCACATGCGCTGGTTCCAAGCGCGTGGCCACGCCGTCACCGGCGTGGACCGCGACGCCCAGGCCCTGGCCGGCCTGCAGGGCGTGGGCGAGCTGCTGTGCGCCGACATCGAAAACGGCCCCTGGCCCCTGCCCGGCCGGCAGTTCGGCGCCGTGGTCGTGACCCACTATCTGTGGCGCCCGCTGTGGCCGGCACTGCTGGACAGCGTGGCCCCCGGCGGCGTGCTGCTGTACGAAACCTTTGCCCAGGGCAATGAGGCTTTCGGCAAGCCTTCCCGCCCCGATTTCCTGCTGGCGCCCGGCGAGCTGCTGCAGGCCTGCACGGGCTGGCACATCGTGGCCTACGAGCACGGCCAGCTGGGCGAGCCCGATCGCATGGTCCAGCGCATTGCGGCACTGCGCCCCGATGCAACAGGCCGGGAACCCGTGGCCATGCTGGCGCATCAGAAGGCGTCAGGCTCTGCAATCGCCTGAATCCCTACAGGCGCCCGCCTTGGGCCTGCCTCCGACACTCGTTAGAATGATCCTTTCCCGTTTTTTCTTGCGGACATGACATCCTCCTCCGTCGCTCTCACTGGCAGCATCGTTGCCCTCATCACGCCCATGCACGAGGACGGTAGTGTTGACTACCCGGCGCTGCGAAAACTCATCGATTGGCATGTGGCCGAAGGCACGGACTGCATCGGCGTGGTGGGAACGACAGGTGAATCCCCCACCGTCAACGTGGAGGAGCACTGCGAAATCATCCGCGTGTCCGTCGAGCAGGCCGCGGGCCGCGTGCCCGTGATGGCCGGCTGCGGCGCCAACAGCACGCACGAGGCCATCGAGCTGGCCCGCTACGCCAAGAAGGTCGGCGCCGACAGCCAGCTGCAGGTCGTGCCCTACTACAACAAGCCCACGCAGGAAGGCCAGTACCAGCACTTCAAGGCGATTGCCGAAGCGGTGGGCGACCTGCCCGTGGTGCTCTACAACGTGCCCGGCCGCTCCGTGGCCGACATGCAGCACGACACCGTGCTGCGCCTGGCGCAGATCCCCGCCATCATCGGCATCAAGGAGGCCACGGGCAACATCGAGCGCGCCCAATGGCTGATCCGTGAAGTGCCCAAGGACTTCGGCGTGTACTCCGGCGATGATCCGACCGCTGTGGCCCTGATGCTGTGCGGCGGCCACGGCAACATCAGCGTCACGGCCAACGTGGCACCGCGCCTGATGAGCGATCTGTGCAAGGCGGCCCTGGCCGGCGATGTGCGCACCGCCATGGACATCCAGCTGCGCCTGATGCCCGTGCACAAGAACCTCTTCGTCGAGGCCAACCCCATTCCCGTCAAGTGGGCCGCAGCGCGCCTGGGCCTGTGCGGCCCGGCCATGCGCCTGCCGATGACACCTCTGAGCAAGAACCTGGAAGCCACCGTGGAAGCCGCCCTGGGCTCCGCTGGCCTGCTGTGAGGCGCCCTGCCCCACCGACCGAACGCACCAAGGATATTCGCGTGAAACAGCCCATTGCACGTCTGAGCCTGCTGAGCCTGGCCATCGGCCTGACAGCCTGCACGACCACGTTCCAAGAGAGCAAGATCGACTACAAGAGCGCCGGCAAGCAGCAGGCGCCCACCCTGGAAGTCCCCCCGGATCTGACCCAGCTGTCCACGGATTCCCGCTATGCCGTGCCCGGCGGCGTGGTCTCCGCCGCAGCCATGGAAGCCAACTCCAAGGCGCAAAAGCCCGCCGAAGGCCGCACCGCCACCGCCGCCCTGGGCGATGTGCGCATCGAGCGCAACGGCGAGCAGCGCTGGCTGGTGATCAAGCGCCCGGCTGACCAGCTGTGGGAGCCCGTGCGCGACTTCTGGCTGGAAAACGGCTTCATCTTCACTACCGAAGACCGCCAGCTGGGCATCATCGAGACCGACTGGGCCGAGAACCGCGCCAAGATCCCGCAGGACGTGATCCGCAAGACGCTGGGCAAGGTCTTCGATGGCCTGTACTCCACCAGCGAGCGCGACCGCTTCCGCACGCGCCTGGAGCGCTCGGCCGACGGCTCCACCGAGGTCTACATCACGCACCGCGGCATGCAGGAGGTCTACACCAGCGCCCAGAAGGACCAGACCATCTGGCAGCCGCGCCCCTCCGACCCGGAACTGGAAACCGAATTCCTGCGCCGCCTGATGGTCAAGCTCGGCGTGAGCCAGGAGCAGGCCGATGCCGTGGCCAAGGCCAACACCACCACGGCAGCCGCCACCGGCAGCGTGCGCATGGAATCCGCCAACGGACAGCCCGTGCTGCAGATCGACGAAGGCTTTGACCGCGCCTGGCGCCGTGTCGGCGTGGCCCTGGACCGCACGGGCTTCACCGTGGAGGACCGTGACCGCAGCCGCGGCATCTACTTCGTGCGCTATGTCGCGCCTGACGCCAAGGTCGAGCCCAAGGGTTTCTTCAGCAAGCTGTTCAGCCGCTCGCCCGATGCGGCTGCGCCGGTCAAGTACCAGATCCAGGTGCGCAGCGAAGGCGACAAGTCCACCGTCACCGTGCTCAACACCCAGGGCCAGCCCGAGACATCGGCCAATGCCCAGCGCATCGTGCGCGTCATCACCGACGACATGAAGTAAGCAAGCCTCTTTTCGAGCCTTGGGGCGGCAGCGTCCGCCCTTGGCTTGCAGCCACCGCGCAGTCATTTGCCGGTGGCTTTTTTGCTGGACCAAAGCAAAGCGAAGACGAAAAAAAACCGCAGCCCGAAGGATGCGGTTCTTTCGCAGCAGAGGCCGAAACCTCTGCCATCGGCGAGGGCCGAATTACTGCTTGGTGGCTTCCTTGGCGGCAGCGTCGGCAGCGGCCTTGGCGGCGTCTGCAGCGGCAGCGTCAGCAGCGGGAGCAGGTGCTGCAGCGTCGGCGGCAGGCGCTGCGGGAGCAGCAGCGTCGGCGGCGGGAGCAGCAGGAGCTTCTGCGGGAGCGGGAGCTGCCGGTGCGGGAGCTTCAACGGCGGGTGCGGGAGCGGGGGCCGGAGCCTCTTCCTTCTTGCCGCAAGCGGCCAGAGCTGCAGCAGCGATCACGGTAGCCAGGATCAGAGAGTTCTTCATCACAGTTTCCTAGAGAGTAGGTAAGAAGACAGTACACAGGAGGGGCCCCGCCACTTGCGCCACCGGATGCGGGCAACCGGTACGCGGCGGCCAAGCCACGTCAAACACATTCATTCGACTTGGAGCGAATTATAGGGAGATTTTCTCAAGGCTGACTGAAACTGACAGCCTCTGAACAATTCCGCACAAATCCTCTTGCCAAGTCCGAATGGGGCAGCAGGAAGCTGCCTTGGCGTCCACTGTGTAACAAAACCAGGTTGCTGTCAATTTACTGACGAACCCAAGACAATTCTTTACAAATCTATCGGAGTCCGCCTTGAATCAGCAGAACGCTGTCAACGGTGAATGCCCGAACTTAGCATGACTGCGTCACAGCGTCTACCCGGTTCAGGACAGCGGCCCGCCTCGCACCCAGCCGGCGTCAAACCAGGAGGACAGCAGCTCCAGCGCGTCATCGCTGGCCTTGGCCAGGTCGGCGCGTGACAGGGCGCGCGTATCGGCCAGCTTGCGCATCAGGGTGGCATCGCGGCCACCGGCCAGATAGCTTTCGCCGTTGATGAAGATGTGTTTTGCGTCATACATCATGCGCGTGCGGCGATCGAGGACCACGCTCTCGAACATGCCGTGCTCCTCGCCATGCTCGAACCAGACATTGGCCTTGGGCTCGGTCATGTACTCGCCCAGCGCGCGCTCCAGCGCCAGCGGCTCGGCCAGCGCGCGCTCCAGCGCCTTGCGCGCGAAGTCGTGCAGGCTCGACGGAATCTCGCCCGGAGCCTCGACGGCGGGCTGGTCGGGATCGCGGTAGACCATGGGCGCTTCGGGTTCATCGGGCTCGTCGGACATGCGCAGCAGCAGCTCGCGGGCCAGTTCGTCGCGCGCGGGCGAGCGAAAGCCGATGGAGTAGGTCATGCACTCGCCCTCGGCGATGCCGTCATGGGCCCACTTGGGCGGCAGGTAGAGCATGTCACCGGGCTCGAGCACGAACTCCTCCTCGGGCTCGAAATTCGAGAGCACCTTCAGCGGCACATCGGGTTGCAGCGAAAGGTCCTTCTGGCGGCCGATGCGCCAGCGCCGGCGGCCATGCGCCTGCAGCAGGAAGACGTCGTAGCTGTCGAAATGCGGGCCCACGCCGCCCTGGTCGGTGGCAAAGCTGATCATCAGATCGTCCAGCCGCGCCTCGGGCACGAAGCGGAACTGCTGCATCAGCTGGTGCACGCCGTCGTCGTGCAGGTCCACGCCCTGCACGAGCACGGTCCATCCGGGCTTTTGCAGCGAGGGCAGGCTGCGGCGCGACAGCGGGCCGTGGCTGAGCTTCCATTGGCCACCGTCCTGCTGCTGGATCAGGCGCGACTCCACACCGTCCTCGCCTGCCATGGCCAGCAGCCTGGCGCGGGGAATCAGGGGCTTGAAGCCCGGGATTGCCTGGCGCACCAGCAAGGGCTTCTTGTGCCAGTGGCGGCGCATGAATTGGGAAGCGGTAAGCCCGCCCAGCAGGGCAAGCGGTGTGTTGGTGTCCATGAAATGGTCCGAAGTGAGCGAAGAGACAGGGCGGCATTGTCCTATGCGGGCATTGCCCTGTCCTGGCGCCAGCGCAAGCTGCCCCGCAATGGCTTCGTGGCAGTCAGCCGGCCGGCTTGCGCATGGCCCTGAAATCCGAGGGCGACAGGCCCGTATAGATCTTGAAAGCGCGGCTGAAATGCGCGGTGCTGCCAAAGCCGCAATCCATGGCGACCTCGGTGATGGTGCGCTGCGCCTGGGCGGGCTGCAGCAGCTCGCGCATGCACAGCTCCAGGCGGCTGTGCTGTATGAAGGCGCCCAGGCTGGTCTGGCTGTCCGCAAAGGCGTTGTGCAGATGGCGCTTGCTGCAGTTGAGCGCGGCGGCCACGGACTCCACCGACAGGCCCGGGTCGCGCAGGTGGGCCGCCACATGGGCGCGGATGCGGTCCTGCAGCGCCAGTTGCTGCGTGCCTGCCGTGCCCTGCCCGGCCAGCTCCTGCAGCGAAAGATGGACCATGTCCACCAGCAGCTCGCCCGCGCGGCGCGCCAGATGCGGCGCCATACCGGGCAGCTCCTGGTACGTGCTGCGCATGGTTTCCAGCGCGATGCGGGCAATGCCCGAGCTGCCGCCCACATTGCGCCCCATCAGCCCTTCCAGCCGGATGCCCCGGTCCACGATGGCCTGGCGCGGCAGCATCACGATGAGGTGTTCAGACCATTCGGGGTTGGTGACCTCGTACTCCTGCGCCGTGTCATAGATCACCCAGCTGCCCTTGCGCACGCTGGCCTCGCGGTTGTGCTGGCGCACGCTGGCCACGCCCTCCCAGGGCGCGACGATCTTCAGATAGGGGGACTCATGGGCGCGCAGGCCCTGCATGCTGCGCATGACGCGGTGGCGGCCCGCCTCCAGCCGGGTCAGCACCACATCGCCGGCATTGGCCACGCGCACATGGCCTTCGAACAGGCGATCGCCATAGACATCGGTATCCAGGCCCGCAAACAGGCTCGACATCCAGGCGTGCCAAGCCGACGCCGTCTCGCCGGGCGGCAGTCCGTCGGTGCTCAACACCATGGCATCGGTCATGTGCGGTCCCTCCTGCTCGCCGCACGGGTGAAGGATCTGTGTGCGGCCATGGACTTGATTATGGGAAAGTGCAGGCCCATCGCGCCCCTTGGCTTTCCCCGCGGACAGCCAGGACAAGGGTAAACCCCGGAGCCTGTGCACGATCCGTCATGCGCTTTGTGCGCGCAGCGGGCTGCCTTCGCCATCGCCTGCTTCTACGATGACCGGCACGCCCGGCAGCGCCAACGCCCAGGCCACAACCGCATACCAAGGAGACAGTCATGATCGAACAAACCATGCTCATCGCAGGCCAGGCCGCACAGGCCGGCAATGGCGCCACCTTCGAGCGCCGCAATCCGCTGGACGGATCGGTGGCCACGCGCGCCCCGGCCGCCACCCCCGAAGATGCCGTGCGTGCCGTCGAGGCCGCGCAAAAGGCCTTCCCCGCCTGGGCCGCGCTGGGTCCGACCGAGCGCCGCCAGATGCTGATGAAGGCATCGCAGGCGCTGGAGGCCAAGACCGAGGCCTTTGCCGCCGCCATGGCCGCCGAGACCGGCGCATCGGGCATCTGGGCCGGCTTCAACGTGCACCTGGCTGCCAGCATGTTCCTGGAGGCCGCATCGCTGACCACCCAGATCAACGGCCAGATCATTCCCTCGGACGTGCCCGGCAGCCTGGCCATGGCCGTGCGCCAGCCCGCTGGCGTGGTGCTGGGCATTGCGCCCTGGAATGCGCCCGTCATCCTGGCCGTGCGCGCCATTGCCACGCCGCTGGCCTGCGGCAATACCGTGGTGCTCAAGGGCTCGGAGCTGTGCCCCGCCACGCACGGCCTGATCATCGAGGCCCTGCAGGAAGGCGGCCTGCCGCCCGGCGTGGTCAACTTCGTGACCAATGCGCCCGAAGATGCGGGGGCCGTGGTCGAAGCCATGGTGGCCCACCCGGCCGTGCGCCGCGTGAACTTCACCGGCTCCACGCGCGTGGGCCGCATCCTCGGCCAGACCTGCGCCAAGTACCTCAAGCCCGCCATTCTGGAGCTGGGCGGCAAGGCGCCCTTCGTGGTGCTGGACGATGCCGACATCGACGCCGCCGTGGCCGGCTGCACCTTCGGTGCCTTCGCCAACTCGGGCCAGATCTGCATGTCCACCGAACGCATCATCGTGGACGAGTCCGTGGCCGGCGATTTCCTGGACAAGCTGGTGGCCCGTGCCAGCTCGCTGCCGCTGGGCGATCCGCGCAAGGGCCCCGTGGTGCTGGGCTCGGTGGTGGACATGGCCACCGTGGAGCGCGCCAACCGCCTGATCGACGACGCGCTGGCCAAGGGCGCCAGGCTGCTGTGCGGCGGCAAGGCCACCAACACCCTGATGGCGGCCACGCTGATCGACGGCGTCACGCCCGAGATGGACATCTTCCGCGAGGAAACCTTCGCCCCCGTCAAGGCCATCGTGCGCGTGCGCGGCGAGGAGCAGGCCATCGCCATGGCCAATGACAACGAATTCGGCCTGTCCTCGTCCGTCTACACCCGCGACACCGCACGCGGCTGGCGCGTGGCGGCGCGCATCGAGGCCGGCATCTGCCACGTCAACGGCCCCACCGTGCATGACGAGGCACAGATGCCCTTTGGCGGCGTGAAAAACTCGGGCTACGGCCACTTCGGCGGCCAGGCAGGCATCGATGCCTTCACCGAGACGCGCTGGATCACCATGCAGACCACCCCCCGCCACTATCCGTTCTGATCGGCAGGACTCGCCGCCCGGCCTGCGCAGCAGCCGGGCAGCCGTGGGAAAATCGCGCCAACGCGGCCGCCGGCACGCCTTCGTCAAACACGGGCGCGCGCGGCGGTCTTTCTTTTTCCCCACCGCGGCATGGGCCGCACAAGCTGCACACCATGGAAATCACAGAACAATGCGTGGTCGCTCTGACCTGGACCCTCAAGGACACCCTGGGCGAGGAACTGGACGTGCTCGATGAGCCCGTGGAGTTCCTGGTCGGCGGCGACGATCTGCTCAAGCGCATCGAGGAAGCCCTGCAGGGCCACGGCCAGGGCAAGACCCTGGACCTGCACCTGGAGCCCGAGGAAGCCTTTGGCGACTACAACGAAAGCCTGATCTTCCTGGAGCCGCGCGCCCTGTTCCCGGCCGAGCTGGAGGAAGGCATGAGCTTCGAGGCCAGCGCCCTGCCCAAGGGCTGCAGCGCCGTGCAGCCCGACCTGCTCTACACCGTCACGGAAATCTATCCCGAGCATGTGGTGCTGGACGGCAACCACCCGCTGGCCGGCATTGCGCTGCGCCTGCACCTGAAGGTCGAAGGCGTGCGCGAAGCCACCGAGGAGGAAATCGGCCGCGGCTCGGCCGGTACCGGCTTCTTCCGCATCCAGCCCATGGCGCCGGGCAACGACACGCTGCACTGAAATTGCCGCGCTGAAATGGCAAAGGGCTCCCTGCGGGGAGCCCTTTTGCATGGAGCGAGCCTGGTACTCAGCGAATCAGCTGGTTGTTGTCCACGCGCACGCTCTCGCCTATGCGCAGCTGCGGATTGTTCTGGTAGTCGAACACGCGCGTGCTGCCGTCGTTCAACTGCACGGTGACGCGGTAGACATCGCGCAGGTCGCCAGGGCCGGTGTTCTTCTCGATGGCATTGCCCGCCATGGCACCGCCCACCACGCCCGCAATGGTGGCGATGTCGCGCCCACTGCCCTTGCCCACCTGGCGGCCCAGCACCCCGCCGACCACGCCGCCCACCACGGCCCCTGCGCCTATGCCCGAGCCGCCAATGCCGCTGGGCTGCTGGATCTGCACCAGTTGCACATTGGTCACGCGCCCCTGCTGCACATAGCCACCGCCGCCCGGGTAGGCCGTGCCGGGCTGGCCGCCGCCGGGATAGCCACCGCTGGGGTAGCCGCTGGTCGGATAGCCCCCGGCTGGATAGCCGCCGGCAGGGTAGCCGCCACCCGGGTATCCACCCTGCTGGGGGTAGCCCGCGCAGGCGCTGAGCATCAGCGCGGCAATGCAGCCGGCGCCCATGGCGCTCAAGCGATGAATGGAAGGCATGAGAATCTCCTGTGTACTGTCCGTGGATCGATCAAGGGCAGCCACCGGACCGGCCAGCGGCTGCATACCGCTTCAACGTCCCAGGCCGCATGCCTGCCGACCGGACAGAACACTTGCTGACAAAAATCAGCCTGCCCGCCCGGCCTCAATTGCGAGCGCGGATGCTGAGCACGTTGCCGTTGTTGCCATCGACGTAGAGCTTCACAGGGCGTCCATCGCCGGTCTGGCCCTTGACCTGGTAGAGGCCGTCCTCCCACTCGATCTCGCGCAGGTCGCGGTAGCCCAGGACTTCCATGCGCTCGAAGATTTCGCGGATGCTCAGCCCCGGCCCCTGGAAGGCGCCGCGCACGGAGGCCACCGTGGTGGCCACGGCCTCGCCGGCCTGTACGGTCACGGAAGGCCCGCCCGTGGCGGCTGCCTGGGCCTGCACCTGGGCGGCCAGCCCGGCAGTGGCGATCAGCACAATGCCCAGGCCCGTCAGGCCATGGCGTGCAGCGCGGGAAATCAGTTGTCGGATGGAAGGCATGAGGTTCTCCTTGGCATGTGAAGGTCGGCGACTGGGCCGGCGATTGGGTCGGCGATTGGGCTGGCGATGCATTTGAAAAGGCCGCATCTGCCGGCTGCTGCGCCTTCGTTTCCGTTGGATTGCGACGGCGTGCTGCCATTGTTCGATGCAGGCCATGAACGCAAGCTGAAGCAGCCGTTCATCCGAGGTTCATCCACGCTGGGCTATAAAGTTTTCCATGCCCACTCCATCCTTCTCCATTCCTCGCAGGTCCTGGATGCTGCTGGCCGCACTGCTGCTGATGGCGGCGGCCCTGGCCTCCTGGACCACACCCTCGGATGCCGGCGACAGCGACCATGAACTCGCTCGCCAGGCCCTGCAGCAAGGCCGCGTGCTGCCGCTGCGCACCGTGCTCGACCAGGTCGAGCGCGACTACCAGGGCCAGGTCATCAAGGTCGAGTTCGAGCATGACGACGGCCGCTTCATCTACGAGATCCGGCTGCTGCAATCGGGCGGCCGCGTGGCCAAGCTCAAGATCGATGCACGCGATGGCAAGGTGCTGAGCTTCAAGCGCAAGGACTAGACGCAGATGCGAATCCTCGTGGTGGAAGACGAGCCCACGCTCTGCGGGCAACTGGTACAGGCCTTGCAGCAGGCAGGCCATACGGTGGAGACGGCCGCGGACGGCGCAACGGCCCAGTACCTGGGCGAGGTCGAGGAATTCGACGCCGCCGTGCTGGACCTGGGCCTGCCCGTGCGCGACGGGCTCACCGTGCTGCGCGCCTGGCGCGCGCAGGGCCGGGTCATGCCGGTGATGATCCTCACGGCGCGCGGCGCCTGGCATGAGAAGGTGGCCGGCATGGATGCCGGCGCCGACGACTATCTGGCCAAGCCCTTCCACATGGAAGAGCTGATGGCCCGCCTGCGCGCCCTGCTGCGCCGGCTCAGCCCGCACGCCAGCGCCCAGTGGCAATGCGGCCCCATCGTGCTGGACTCGCGCCATGCCCGCGTGAGCGTCGCCGGCCAGCCGCTCACGCTGACCAGCCATGAATTCAAGGTGCTGGCCCTGCTGATGCAGCGCGTGGGGCAGGTGATATCGCGCACCGAACTGTCCGAACACATCTACCCGCAGGACAGCGACCGCGACTCCAACACCATCGAGGTCTTCGTCGGCCGCCTGCGCAAGAAGCTGCCGGCCGGCAGCATAGAGACCGTGCGCGGCCTGGGCTACCGGCTGGTGGAAGGCGCGCCCGCTGCATGAACGCGCCACAGGAAAGACAGGTATCCCGGCTCGGTGATTCGCTGCGCCTGCGCCTGCTGGCCGGCACGCTGGCCTGGGTGCTGGCGGCCGTGCTGCTGGCCGGCTGGGGGCTGCGCGGCCTGTTCCGCGACCACATCGCGCAGCAGTTGCAGGCGCAGCTGGTGCTGCAGCTCGACCAGCTCAGCGCAGCCGTCAACAGCCTGCCCGGAGGGCGCATCGAGGTCGGGCTGGCCGTGGGCGACCCGCGCCTGGCGCAGCCGCTGTCGGGCCTGTACTGGCAGATCGACCAGGTGAGCGATGGCGCGGGTCCGCCCGAGAAGGCCGGCTTGCTGCGCTCTCGTTCGCTGTGGGACCAGACGCTGGACTGGCACCAGTTCCGCGCCGATGCCGGCCGCCCGGATGAGCACCACGAGGACACGGCGCTGAACACCGGCATGCTGCCCGATGGCCAGGGCCACCAGCTCGTGGCCGTGGCACGCCCCCTGCAATTGCCCGAGGCCGATGCGCCGCCGCTGCGCCTGATCGTTGCGGCCGACAGCGCCCTGCTGGCCGAGCCCATGCAGCGCTTCACCACCATGCTGATCGCCGCACTGGGCACGCTGGCGGCCGGGCTGGTGCTGGCCGTGGTGCTGCAGCTGCGCCTGGCGCTGCGGCCGCTGCAACTGCTGCGCAAGGGCCTGTCCGACGTGCGCAAGGGGGCAACGCCGCGCCTCGAAGGCCGGTTTCCGCAGGAACTGCGCCCCCTGGTGCAGGAATTCAACCATGTGCTGGATGTGAACGCCGACATGGTGCAGCGCGCGCGCACGCAGGCCGGCAACCTGGCCCATGCGGTGAACACGCCGCTGTCCATCCTCGGCAATGCCGCCGCGCAGGAAGGCGGGGCGCTGGCCGAACTGGTCCGCGAGCAGGTCGCCAGCGCCAGCCGCCAGGTGGACCACCATCTGGCACGCGCCCGCGCTGCGGCCCGCCAGGCCACGGGCCTGCGCACGCCGCTGGAGCCGCCGCTGGCCTCGCTGGTGCGCACCATGGAGCGGCTGCACGCCGGCCGCGGCATCCGCTTCGCGCTGAAGGGCGATGTGCAGCCTTGGGACTTTCTGGGCGATGGCCAGGACCTGATGGAAATCCTGGGCAACCTGCTGGACAACGCCGGCAAGTGGGCAGCCCAGGCCGTGAGCCTGGAAGTCCAGGGCCTGGAGCACGATCAGGCCGGCGGCCCATTGCTGCTGACGGTGGACGATGACGGCCCCGGCATCGAAGACGCCGACCTTGGCCGCATCTTCGAGCGCGGCGAGCGCCTGGACGAACGCAGGCCCGGCGCGGGCCTGGGCCTGGATATCGTGCGTGACCTGGTGCAGACCTATGGCGGCAGCATCGCGGCCAGCCGCTCGCCGCTGGGCGGCCTGCGCATGCAGCTGCGCCTGCCGGGGGCAAAAAGACAGGCGTGACGGCAGGAGCCGCGCAGCAGCGGCTCTGTGCCCTCTCAGGGGCCTTTCAATGCCCTCTCAGCGTGCGCAGCACCTGCACCAGGGTGTCTGCCTGGGGAAACAGCCAGTCGGCCAGCGCGCCAAGCGCCACGGCGGCCACCAGTGCGCCCAGCACCGGCTTCCAGCTCAGGCGCAGCGCGGCCAGCAGCCAGCCCTCGCGCTCCACCACGTAGAGCGTGCGCGCCATCAGCAGCGCAAAGGCCACCTCCACCGCCACGGCCAGGAACAGGTCGGCCCCAAAGACCAGCCACAGCAGCGACCCTGCCCCCGTGACCGCGACCAGCAGCGCCGCAAACACCAGCAGCACGGGGACCAGGACGACGGCGCCTTCGTCCAGCCCATCGATGCCCGGCATATCAAAGCCTTGCGACGCCGAGGAAGCGGCCTCGGACAGCGCGCCGCCGTCATCCCAGCTGCCGCCGGAGCCACCGCCGCCATACGAGCCGCCCTGCCCGCTGTCGAATCCGCCAGCCTCCGGCGTGCGGGCCGGTGAAGAGCCACTGCCGCCGGGCGTCACATCGGGAACATCGGACACCTCCCAGTCGCGGCGCAGCATGCATTCGGCCCACAGGCGCAGCAGCAGCAGGTACAGCAGATAGCCACAGGCCAGGGCCACGCCATAGCGCAGCGCCATGCTGTGCATGCCCGCGTGCAGCAGGCCCAGGCTCAACAGCGACATGCCAGCCAGGCTCAACCCGCCTGTCAGTGCCGCATGCAGGCGCAGCCAGTGGCGCTGCTGCAGGCGGCGGCGCATGCGGTCTTCCTGCGTCAGCATCACGCGCGTCCATGACGCGGATGAGCGGTGGCGCGTGCGCCGGGATGGCCTGGCCATGCGGATTCCTCCCTGGAGCGATACCCTGGCAGCGCAGCTGCGGGCGATGTCTGGCGGAAAGCCTTATTGCTTGCCGGTGGAGCCGTAGCCGCCCGCGCCGCGCTCGGAAGTCGACTCGAACTCCTCGACCACATTGAAGCTGGGCTGCACCACGGGCACGATGATCAGCTGGGCCAGACGGTCCATGGGCTGCAGCGTGAAGGCCGTGGTCGAGCGGTTCCAGGCGCTGACCATGAGCTGGCCCTGGTAGTCGCTGTCGATCAGGCCGACCAGGTTGCCCAGCACGATGCCGTGCTTGTGGCCCATGCCCGAGCGCGGCAGGATCATGGCCGCGTAGCCGGGGTCCTTGAGGTACATGGCCATGCCCGTGGGCACCAGTTGCCATTGGCCGGGCTCCAGCATCAAAGGCGCATCGATGCAGGCGCGCAGGTCCAGGCCCGCGCTTCCCGGCGTGGCGTAGGCGGGCATGTTCTCGCGCAGGCGCGCGTCAAGGATCTTGATATCAACGTTCATGGAAACAATCTGGGGAGCGCCTCACGGCAGGCTCTCTTGAAAAGCAAAGCGCGCATTGTGCCCCGCGCCGTCACCCGGACGACTTGAGCCCGCTGCGAAAGCCTTTGACGATGGCATTGATGATGGTGAGCAGCAGGATGAAAGGGCCGATGCCCGGAATCACCACGGCCAGGATCAGGCCGATCACGATACCCAGCAACTGCCCCGGACCTATCGTGAAGACCGTCTTCTTGACAGCCTTGGCGGCGGAGGACGCCTGGGCTTGCTGAGCCCGCGCCGCCTGCCGGCCGCGATCGGCCCTGCCACCATTTCTATCGCCGTTCCTGTCGCCATGCCTGTCGCCTGCAGATGGCTGGCGCCCCGGCAGGGCAGGCATCGAAGCCTGCTGCGCGGCGATGCGCGCCTTCTCGGCCGCAGCCTGCACCTGCTCGCGCACGCGCTCGACCACGGACTGGGACTGCGCGCCCGGCGTGGCCACCGCATCGGTGAAATCGCTGCGTCCCTGCGCCATCCAGCCGTGCGCTGCAGAGCGGTACAGGGGGCTGGCGCGCAGCAGCTCGTCCACATAGCGCACATAGTCGCCGTGGCGGGGGCCTTCGTAGGTGTTCTGTGACATGCGGGCCTTCGGTGGTGTCAACGGACGGGCGGCAGGCGCCGGGCGATCTCGGCCACCAGCTGGCGCGCCAGCAGGGACTTGGAGGCGTGCGGCAGCTCCTGGGTGCCAGCCTCGTCGATCAGCAGCAGGGCATTGTCATCCCGCCCAAAGGTTGCGGGACCGATATTGCCCACCAGCAGCGGCACCTGCTTGCGCAGGCGCTTGGCGCTGGCGTGCTGCAGCAGGTCATGGCTTTCGGCGGCGAAGCCCACGCAGTACAGCCGGCCGCTGCGTGCGGGCTCGGACTGCGCGGCGGCCGCCAGGATGTCGGGGTTCTCGACGAAGGTCAGCGTGGGGGTCTGGCCCGAGCCGTCCTTCTTGATCTTCTGGTCTGACGCCTTGGCCGGGCGCCAGTCGGCCACGGCCGCCGTGGCGATGAACACACCGGCTTGCGGCAATTGCTGGTGCACGGCGTCAAACATCTGCTGCGCCGATTGCACGTCGATGCGCTGCACGCCGCGCGGCGTGCGCAGGTGCACGGGCCCGGCCACCAGGGTCACCTGGGCGCCCGCCTCGCGGGCGGCGCGCGCAATGGCAAAGCCCATCTTTCCGCTGGAATGGTTGGTGATGCCGCGCACGGGGTCGATGGCCTCGAAGGTCGGGCCCGCCGTGACCAGCACCTGGCGGCCCTGCAGCAGCTTGGGCGTGAAGAAGGCAGCCAGCTCCTCCATGATTTCCTCGGGCTCCAGCATGCGGCCGTCGCCCACCTCGCCACAGGCCTGGTCGCCCGTTCCCACGCCCAGCACCAGCGCACCGTCGGCCGCCACCTGCGCCAGGTTGCGCTGCGTGGCCGGGTGCGCCCACATCTCGCGGTTCATGGCAGGCGCCAGCAACAGGGGCACGCGGTCCATGGGGCGCGCCAGGCACATCAGGCTCAGCAGCTCATCGGAGCGGCCCTGCACCAGGCGTGCGATGAAGTCGGCGCTGCAAGGCGCGATCAGCATGGCATCGGCCTCGCGACTGAGGTTGATGTGGGGCATGTTGTTGGGCTCGCGCGCGTCCCACTGCGAACCATAGACCGGACGGCCCGACAGCGCCTGCATGGTCACCGGCGTGATGAACTGCTCTGCCGCCTCGGTCATCACCACCTGCACGGTGGCCCCGGCCTGCACCAGCAGGCGCACCAGCTGGGCAGATTTGTAACAAGCCACGCCTCCGGAAAGGCCGAGCACCAGATGTTTACCTGCGAACACTTCAGTCATGGCGCGCAATTTAGCAGAGCCGGAGCATCCGAGCAGCCCCGCGCGGCGCGGCGAATTCGGCGGCGCATCTATAATCCTGCTTTACCACCACCAATAAAAGACATGACCAAATTTGTCTTCGTCACAGGCGGTGTGGTGTCTTCCCTGGGCAAGGGAATCGCCTCAGCCTCCCTTGCTGCGATCCTCGAATCGCGCGGCCTCAAAGTCACCCTCATCAAGCTGGATCCCTACATCAACGTGGACCCGGGCACCATGTCGCCCTTCCAGCACGGTGAAGTGTTCGTGACCGATGATGGCGCCGAGACCGATCTGGACCTTGGCCACTACGAGCGTTTCATCGAAACGCGCATGAAGCAGTCCAACAACTTCACCACCGGCCGCATCTACCAGAGCGTTCTGGAAAAGGAGCGCCGCGGCGACTACCTGGGCAAGACCGTGCAGGTGATCCCGCACGTGACCAACGAAATCCAGGAGTACATCAAGCGCGGCGCCGGCCTGGGCACGCCTGACGCTGTCGATGTCGCCATCTGCGAAGTCGGCGGCACGGTGGGCGATATCGAGTCCCTGCCCTTCCTCGAAGCCGTTCGCCAGCTGGCCCTCAAGCAGGGCCCCAACAACACGGCCTTCGTGCACCTGACCTACCTGCCCTGGATTGCCACGGCCGGCGAGCTCAAGACCAAGCCCACGCAGCACACCGTGCAGAAGCTGCGCGAGATCGGCATCCAGCCCGACGCCCTGCTGTGCCGCGCGCAGCACCAGGTGCCGGAAGAGGAGAAGGAAAAGATCTCGCTGTTCACCAACGTTCCCGAGTGGGGCGTGATCTCCATGTGGGACGTGGACACCATCTACAAGGTGCCCCGCATGCTGCACGAGCAGGGCCTGGACGGCCTGATCTGCGACAAGCTGCGCCTGAACACGCCGCCCACCAACCTCAAGCGCTGGGACGACCTGGTCCACGAGACCGAGCACCCGCAGGGCGAGGTCAAGATCGCCATGGTCGGCAAGTACGTCGAGCTGTCGGACGCCTACAAGTCCGTCAACGAGGCGCTCAAGCACGCCGGCATGCAAAGCCATGTGGCAGTGAAGATCACCCATGTGGACTCCGAGACCATCAGCGACGCCAATGCGCGTGACAAGCTCTCGCAGTACGACGCCATCCTCGTGCCCGGCGGCTTCGGCTCGCGCGGCGTGGAAGGCAAGATCTCCACGGCCCGCTATGCCCGCGAGAACAAGGTGCCCTACCTGGGCATCTGCCTGGGCATGCAGGTGGCCACCATCGAATATGCCCGCCATGTTGCCGGCCTCGAAGGCGCCAACTCCACCGAGTTCGACCCCAAGTCCGCCAACCCCGTGATCGCCCTGATCACCGAGTGGAAGGATGCCGACGGCACGGTCAAGACCCGCGACGAGAACTCCGACCTGGGCGGCACCATGCGCCTGGGCGCGCAGTCCTCCGACGTGCAGGCCGGCACGCTGGCCCACAGCATCTACGGTGATGTGGTCACCGAGCGCCACCGCCACCGCTATGAAGCCAACGTCCAGTATCTGGACCAGCTGCGCGAAGCGGGCCTGGTGATCTCGGCGCTGACGCAGCGCGAGCAGCTGACCGAGATCGTCGAGCTGCCCAAGGAAGTTCACCCCTGGTACATCGGCGTGCAGTTCCACCCCGAGTTCAAGTCCACGCCGTGGAGCGGCCACCCGCTATTCAACGCCTTCGTGAAGGCTGCGATCGAACGCCAGAAGGCGCCGCGCAAGCCCTGACTCTGCACCGCCGCCCACCATTTCCCAAGGAATCCTCACCATGAAACTCTGCGGCTTCGATGTCGGCCTCGACCGGCGCTTCTTTCTCATTGCAGGCCCCTGCGTCGTCGAGTCCGAACAGCTGCAGATGGACGTGGCGGGGCATCTCAAGGAAATCACGGCGGCCCTGGGCATCCACTTCATCTTCAAGAGCAGCTACGACAAGGCCAACCGCAGCTCGGGCGCCAGCTTTCGCGGCCCGGGCATGGACAAGGGCCTGGAGATCCTGGCCAAGGTGAAGAAGGACCTGCAGGTCCCCATCCTGACCGACGTCCACACCGAGTCCGAAATCCCGGCCGTGTCCCAGGTCGTGGACGTGCTGCAGACGCCGGCCTTCCTGTGCCGCCAGACCGACTTCATCCGCGCCGTGGCCCAGTCGGGCCGGCCGGTGAACATCAAGAAGGGCCAGTTCCTGGCCCCGCATGACATGAAGAATGTCATCGACAAGGCCCGTGCGGCTGCAAAGGAAGCCGGCCTGCCCGAGGACAGCTTCATGGCCTGCGAGCGCGGCGCCAGCTTCGGCTACAACAACCTGGTCTCGGACATGCGCAGCCTGTCCATCATGCGCGAGACCGGCGCGCCCGTCGTCTTCGACGCCACGCACAGCGTGCAGCTGCCCGGCGGCAACGGCACCAGCAGCGGCGGCATGCGCGAGATGGTGCCCGTGCTCTCGCGTGCGGCCGTGGCCGTGGGCGTGGCGGGCCTGTTCATGGAAACCCATCCCAATCCTCCCTGCGCTCTCAGCGACGGCCCCAACGCCGTGCCGCTCAAGCACATGAAGGCCCTGCTCGAAACCCTGGTCGCGCTCGACGACGTGACCAAGAAGAACGGCTTCCTCGAAAACGACTTTGGAGTCTGACCCATGGCCAGCGGCTACATCATTGCGTCCGTCACCGTCACCAAGCCCGAGCAGTACGAGGAATACCGCAAGTGGAGCACCGAGGCCATGCGCGTGCATGGCGCCGAAGTCTGCGTGCGCGGCGGCAAGGTCGAAGTGCTCGAAGGCGACTGGAACCCCGGCCGCACCGTGATCCTCAAGTTCCCCAGCTTCGAGGCAGCCCGGGCCTTCTACGACACGCCCGAGTACCTGCGTGCCCGCGAGGCGCGTGAAGGCGCATCCATCATGCGCATGGTCTGCGTGGAAGGCGTCTGACGGCCAGCCACCCCGGCTCGTCAAGAGCGCAGCGCATACAAAGCCATACAACCAATTTGTGCACAATAGCCGCCGCCCGATCGCAGATACTGCGCCGCGGAGCATGGCTGTGCCCGGTGGCACGGCAGCCTGCCACGCCACCGACCACCCATACCGCTTGCCCGGCAAGCACCAGGGCGCAACCTCACCGGAACCCGCCTGCACACCGATTTCAAAAACCGCAAAGGAAATGCCATGAGTGCAATCGTTGACATCGTAGGCCGCGAAGTGCTGGACAGCCGCGGCAACCCCACCGTCGAGTGCGACGTGCTGCTGGAATCGGGCGTGATGGGCCGCGCCGCCGTGCCTTCGGGCGCGTCCACCGGCTCGCGCGAAGCCATCGAGCTGCGTGACGGCGACAAGAGCCGCTACCTGGGCAAGGGCGTGCTCAAGGCCGTCGAGCACATCAACACCGAGATCTCCGAAGCCGTGCTGGGCCTGGACGCCTCCGAGCAGGCCTTCCTGGACAAGACCCTGATCGACCTGGACGGCACCGACAACAAGGGCCGCCTGGGCGCCAACGCCATGCTGGCCGTCTCCATGGCCGTGGCCCGCGCCGCAGCCGAAGAGGCCGGCCTGCCGCTGTACCGCTACCTGGGCGGCATGGGCGGCATGCAGCTGCCCGTGCCGATGATGAACGTCATCAACGGCGGCGCGCACGCCAACAACAGCCTGGACCTGCAGGAATTCATGATCATCCCCGTGGGCGCGCCGTCGTTCCGCGAAGCCGTGCGCTGGGGCGCCGAAGTCTTCCACGCGCTCAAGAAGATCATCCACGACAAGGGCATGAGCACGGCCGTGGGCGACGAAGGCGGTTTTGCGCCTTCCGTGGAAAACCACGAAGCCGCCATCCAGCTGATCCTGCAGGCCATCGAAAACGCAGGCTACAAGGCCGGCGAACAGATCGCCCTGGGCCTGGACTGCGCCGCCAGCGAGTTCTACAAGGACGGCATGTACGTGCTGGCCGGTGAAGGCAACCTGACGCTGACCGCCACCCAGTGGACCGACATGCTGGCCGGCTGGTGCGACAAGTACCCCATCATCTCCATCGAGGACGGCATGGCCGAAGGCGACTGGGATGGCTGGAAGATCCTGACCGACCGCCTGGCCGCCAAGGTCCAGCTGGTGGGCGACGACCTGTTCGTCACCAACACCAAGATCCTGAAGGAAGGCATCGACAAGAAGATCGCCAACTCCATCCTGATCAAGATCAACCAGATCGGCACGCTGACCGAAACCTTCGCCGCCATCGAAATGGCCAAGCGCGCGGGCTACACGGCCGTGATCTCGCACCGCTCCGGTGAAACCGAGGATTCGACGATTGCCGACATCTCCGTGGGCACCAATGCGGGCCAGATCAAGACCGGCTCGCTGAGCCGTTCGGACCGCATCGCCAAGTACAACCAGCTGCTGCGCATCGAGGAAGACCTGGGTGACATCGCCCACTACCCCGGCCGCGAGGCTTTCTACAACCTGCGCTGAAAAGCGTTAGGCTTGCAAGCCATCCGGCCTGCAAGCCTTTTTCCTTTCCGCAACATTTGCTGCCATGGTCAACCGCGTCGTCCCCCTTGTCCTGCTCGCCCTGCTCGCCGCCGTGCACGCGCAGTTGTGGCTGGGCCATGGCAGCGTGGCCTACGTCAAGGAACTGCAGCAGCAGATCCACGACCAGAACGTGGCCAATGCCCTGGAAAAGGCCGAGAACGACCGCCTGGCCTCCGAGGTCAACGACCTCAAGGACGGCCTGGCCATGGTCGAGGAAAAGGCCCGCAGCGAGCTGGGCATGGTCAAGCCCAACGAGATCTTCGTGCAGATCGTGCGGCGCTGAAGGTTGGGATTTCCTGCACCAAGGCCGGCTTCATGCCGGCCTTGTGCTTTTGCAACAAGGCGCCTGCGCCCCTTAACCGGGCCTGCGCGCAAGCCGAGACAGGTACTTGGACACAGACCGCTTGCCCCCGCCCCCGGTGATTCTTCTGGGATCGCCGCCCGCGCTCGCGCTTTCCATGGCCCATGCACTGCGCCAGGCCTGGCGGCACCACGGAGCATCTCCTGCTGACTGGCAATGCCTGGCGGCCGAGCCGGGGCAGTCTCTGCCGGAACATGGGGCCGTCTACCTGCTGGGACTGGATTGGAGAGCCCCCGTCACCGAGCACGAAGGGGTGAGCAATGGCCCTGCCGCCCAACTCCAGCATTGGCGTGACCAATTGCAAAGCCAGTCGCGCGGCTACGTGGTGCTCTATGGCAATACCGCCCGGCAATGGCAACAGCTGGCCGAGTCGCTCAGGCTCAAGGCTCCGCAAATGGACTGGTCCTGGCTGCCCGCAAGCCCCGTGCAACGCAGCGCGCGCCTTCGCCCCTACGGCTGCGAGCAATGCAGCGACCCGGACTGCGAGCGGCGACTGTTCGACGCGCTGCGCAGCGGGCGCGACTGACTCCGAGCGTATTTACTGCACGTTCGTCGAGGTCGGCGGCTGCTTGCCGGCCTCGGTGAACAGCTGGGCGGCATCGATGGGATCGAACTCGTACTGCTTGCCGCAGAAGTCGCAGCCCACCTCGATATTGCCGCGCTCCTCCAGGATGCTGTCCACCTCTTCAATGCCCAGCGAGACCAGCATGGCCCCCACGCGCTCACGGCTGCAGGTGCAGGCAAAGCGCGGGCGCTCTTCGTCCTGCTGGGGGACGAAGCGCATCAGCTTCTCTTCCCAGAACAGGCGCCGCAGGATGGTTTCCACATCCAGCGTGAGCAGTTCGTCGCGCGTCAGGCTGGCGGCCAGCGTGGCGATGCGGTTGTAGTCCTCGTTCAGGCCGATGGCGTCCTGGCCCGATTGCTCGCTTTCGGTGGCGGAGGCCAGGTTGGCCTCGCCCTTGACCGGCATGCGCTGGATCAGCAGGCCGGCAGCCAACTGGTCATTGGCGGCCAGCACCAGCACGGTGTCCAGCTGCTCGGACTGCAGCATGTAGTGCTGCAGTGCATCGGACACCTTGGAGAACCTGCGGCCTTGCGCATCCTGCAGCGGCACCACGCCCTGGTAGGGCTGCTGGCCCGGCTGGCGTCCCTTGGGGTCCAGCGTGATGGCGCAACGGCCACCACCATTCACATTGAGCAGTTGCTCCAGCGTGGCGCCTTCGGGCGCTTCCCCGATCAGGGTGGCGGTGGCGCGCAGGCCGAAGTCGGACTGCACCTCGGCCACGGCCAGCTTGACCGGGCCGTCGCCCATGACCTGGAAGACCAGGGCGCCGTTGAACTTGATGTTGGACTGCATGAGCACGCCGGCAGCCGCCATTTCGCCCAGCAGTTCGCGCACGGCAGCGGGGTAGGCGCCGGTCTCTCCGTTGCCCGCGCGGCGTTGCAGGATTTCCTGCCAGGCGTCGGTGAGGCGGACGATGGAGCCGCGCACGGGCAGGCCTTCGAAGATGAATTTATGCAGTTCAGACACGCTGATGGATTCCGTAAAAAAGTGCCGGGCCTCGCTCAGCCCAGCTTGCGCAGCCCGGTCTTGAACCGGCGCGCATTATCGACATAGTGTTGGGCGCTGCGGCGCAAGCCTTCGATCTGCTCGGGCGTCAATTGGCGCACGGCCTTGGCCGGGCTGCCGATGATCATCGAGCCATCGGGAAACTCCTTGCCCTCGGTGATGAGGGCGCCTGCGCCGACCAGGCAGTTCCTGCCGATCTTCGCGCCGTTGAGCACCACGGCACCGATGCCGATCAGCGACTCGTCGCCGATGGTGCAGCCATGCAGCATGACCTGGTGGCCCACGGTCACATGGCGCCCCACGACCAGCGGCTTGCCCAGGTCGGCATGCAGCACGCTGGCGTCCTGGATGTTGCTTCCCTCGCCGATGGAAATGCTCTCGCAGTCGCCGCGCAGCACGGCGCCGAACCAGATGCTGGCGTCTTCGGCCAGCTGCACATTGCCCATGACCTCGGCGCTGTCGGCCACCCAGGCCGATGCTGCCACTTCAGGGGCCACTCCATCCAGTTCATAAATCGCCATGGGTCTTTGTCTCCGTCAATTATTGGTGATGGCAGGAAACCTAGAATTGTAGGGATGGAGTTACGTCACCGCGCCCTTGAGGTTTTGTGCCTCCCGGACCCCGAAGAAAAGGCCGCCGCCGCGTTGGACATGTATGCACGGCAGGCGCTTTATTCAATAGCAGCGCAGGCACCGGCCCTGCCCGATCCCGCACCGGACCTGCCCGGCCGCCCGCTGCGGCCCGAGCTGCGCCACCACACTGCCGTTGCAAGGCGCTCGCCGGCCACGCTCGAAGGCCGGGCCGTGCTGATCCACGCCATTGCCCACATCGAGTTCAACGCCATCAATCTGGCGCTGGATGCCGTCTGGCGCTTTGACGGCATGCCGCAGCAGTACTACCTGGACTGGCTGCAGGTGGCCGCCGAGGAGGCCAAGCACTTTCGCCTGCTACGCGAGCATCTGCGCGCGCACCTGGGCCACGACTATGGCGATTTCCCGGCCCACCAGGGCCTGTGGACCATGTGCGAGAAGACCGCGCATGACGTGGTGGCCCGCATGGCCCTGGTGCCACGCACGCTGGAGGCACGGGGCCTGGACGCCACGCCCCAGATCCAGAACAAGCTGCGCAACACGCGCGCGCCCGATGCGCTGGCGGCCGTGGACATCCTCGACATCATCCTGCGCGAGGAAGTGGGCCACGTGGCCATAGGCAACCACTGGTACCGCTGGCTGTGCGAGCGTGAAGGCCTGGAGCCGGAGGCGCACTACCAGCACCTGACGCAGCGCTACGAGGCGCCGCGCCTGCGCCCGCCCTTCAACGAGCGCGCGCGCCGCGCCGCTGGCTTCACCGATACCGAACTGGCCTGGCTGCAGCAGGTCTGAAGAAAGACTGCCGCAGCCGCGCGGACGGGCCCGTCCCGTCCGCATGGCCGCACAATGGTTTACAAACTAGGATGGGTCCGACTCCGCAATCGGACTTGTCCCAGCAGACACTGCCTGTCGGCATATTTATTCAGAACATTCCTACAATCAGATCTGCTGCTTACCGTGCCTCTTCGACCGAACACTCCATGACCGAATTGCCTGTCCATCTCTTCAACGATGCCCCTGCGGCCAGCCCCGCGTCCACAGACCGGGGAATGATCGCGCGCCAGGCCATCGTCAACGGGGTGCAGCAGATCATCGGCTATGAGCTTTTCAACCGTTCGCGCGCCTACCCGGACCATACGGCGGCCTCGGACGTGTCCCTGGTATTCACGGCCCTGTCGCATGCCGGCGAAGAGGACCTGGTCGGCACCAAGTTGATGTTCGTCAACTGCACGCATGAAAGCCTGGCCGGCGGACATCTGGAGCTGCTCAACCCCGACAAGGTGGTGCTGGAGATCCCGCCGCTGGGCCTGGCCGCACAACAAGAGGTGCAGGCCCGCCTGCCCATCCTCAGCAATCTGCGCGCGCGCGGCTTCAACCTGGCCTTCAATCACACGGTGCTGGAGTCCGCCTATGCGGCCTGGCTGCCCCTGGCCGACTACATCAAGTTCGACCTGTCCGTGCTGGCCCCTGACCAGTTGGCCGTGCTGGTCAACTTCGCTGGCCGCCACACGCGCGCCGAGCTGATCGCCGAGAAGGTGGAAAGCGCCCAGCAGCATGAGCAGGTGGGCCGCCTGGGCATACAGCTGTTCCAGGGCTTCTGGTTTGCGCGGCCCACGGTGGTGCGCACCAAGCTGCTGTCGCCCTCGCAGCAAAGCATCGTCCAGCTGCTGAATCTGGTGCGCCAGCAGGCCAGCACCGATGCCATCGAGGATGTGCTCAAGAAGGATGCAGGCCTGGCCTTCAACCTGATGCGCCTGATCAATTCCGTGGGTTTTGGCGTGCAACGCGAGATCACCTCCTTCCGCCAGGCCGTGATGCTCATGGGCCTCAAGAAGCTGTTCCGCTGGGCGGCCATGCTGCTGACCGCATCGCGCAACGGCGGCCCGCCGCCGGCCATCGGCCAGACCGCCGTGATCCGCGGGCGGCTGATGGAGCTGCTGGCCCAGGAATCGCTGAGCGAGGAAGACTCCGACCAGGCCTTCGTCGTCGGCATCTTCTCGCTGCTGGGCAGCATGCTGGACCTGCCGCAGGACGTGGCCATGAGCCTGATCCCCGTGCCCGATGCCGTCTCCGCCGCCGTGCTGCGCCATGAAGGCGTGCTGGGCGAGCTGCTGATCCTGGCCCAGGCCTGCGAAGCCAGCGACGACGCAGCCTTCAACCGCAGCGCAGACGCACTGCGCCTGAGCAGCCAACAGATCAACTGGGCCCATCTGCAGGCCCTGGCCTGGACCGATCAACTGGCAGACAGCTCGCTATAGTCATGAGCTATCGCACGCAACTCAACGCCGCCGCTCCTTCATCTTTCTCAGCTTCCAAATGACTACCAACGACAACTCCTCCGCTCCGCCACCACCCCTGCCAGAGGGAGTGGAGGACGGACAGGTGGCCGTCATTGCGCGCCAGGCCATCGTCAACGAGGCGCGCGATGTCTTCGGCTATGAACTCTTCGATCGCTCCACAGCCCAGCATGCGCACACGGCGGCCTCCGATGCCGCCCTGCTGTTCAACGCACTGTCGTATGCGGGAGCCGAGGCGCTGGTGGGCAAGAAGACGGTCTTCATCAACTGCACGCATGACAGCCTGGCCGGCGGCCACCTGGAACTGATCCACCCCGACAAGGTGGTGCTGGAAGTGACCACGCTGGGCGAGAACGCCACCACAGCCGATATCGAAGAGCGCCTGCCCACCTTCCAGGCCCTGCGCCAGCGCGGCTTCCGCCTGGCCTTCAACCAGCACCTGCTGCGCCGCGCCTATGCCAGCTGGCTGCCTGCGGCCGCATTCATCAAGCTGGACATGCAGACCTTTGCGCTGGCCGATGCCGAGACCCTGGTGAATTTCGCGCGCGCCCATACCAATGCCCAGATCGTGGCCGAGAAGGTCGAGACCTCCGAGCAGTTCGAGCGCATGCGCGACCTGGGCGTGCGGCTGTTCCAGGGCTTCTGGTTCGCCCAGCCGCAGCTGGTGCAGGCGCGCACCATCCGCCCCACGCAGGCCACCATCATCCAGCTGATCAACCTGGTGCGCCAGCAGGCCAGCACGGACGAGATCGAGGCCCTGCTCAAGAAGGACCCCACGCTGTCCTTCAACCTGCTGCGCTTCATCAACTCCTCGGGCTTCGGCCTGTCCTGCGAGATCACCTCGTTCCGCCACGCGGTGATGATCCTGGGCCTCAAGAAGCTGTTCCGCTGGGCGGCCCTGCTTTTGACCACCTCGCGCGCGGGCGGCACGCCGCCGGCCGTGGGCCAGACCGCCGTGGTGCGCGGACGCCTGATGGAGCTGCTGACGGCCGAGCTGCTCTCGCCCGAGGAATGCGACAACGCCTTCGTGGTGGGCGTGTTCTCGCTGCTGGACGTGATGCTGGGCCAGCCCATGGAAAAGGCGCTGGAATCCATCGCCCTGCCCCAGCCCGTGATCGATGCGCTGGTGCACAACAAGGGCGTGTTCGCGCCCTTCCTGGAGCTGACGCGCGCCTGCGAAAGCGGCGACGACGAAGGCTTTGCGCGCGCCGCCAACGCCTTGCAGCTGTCCAACCACCAGGTCAACTGGGCGCACCTGCAGGCCCTGGCCTGGGCCGACAACCTCACGGCGGACGACGCCACGGTCTGAACGGGCCAGCCATCATGGCAAAGGGCTTGCGGCCGTGAAGCCGCAAGCCCTTTTTGCATGCCACGCGCCGCAGCGGTATCAGTTCAGCTTGATGCCTGCAGCCTGGATGATGCGCGCGTTGGACTGGGACTCGGCCTCGATCTGGCGCGCGAAATCCTCGGCCTTGCCGCCCGTGGCCACGTTGTCGGTGGCCTCCAGCTTGGCTCGCATGTCGGGCTGGGTCAGCACCTGGTTGATCTCGGCATTGAGCCTTTGCAGCACGGGCGCAGGCGTTCCTGCGGGCGCGAAGATGCCGAACACCGAGGTCATGTTGGCGCTCTTGTAGCCCAGCTCGGCCAGCGTGGGCACGCCGGGCAGCGACTCCAGGCGCTGGGGGGCGCCCACGGCCAGGGCCTTGAACTTGCCCGCCTTGATGTGCTGCAGCACGGCCGGCCCGGCGTTGGTGGAGAGCACCTCGAACTGGGCGCTCAGGCCATCATTGAGCTGCTGGCCGCCGCCCTTGTAGGGGATGTGCGTGATCTTGGCCTGCGAGGCGCACATGATCTGCTCGAGCATGATGTGGCCCAGCGATGCCAGGCCTGCCGTGGCCCAGCGGACTTCGCCGGGCTGGGCCTTGGCCTGCGCCACCAGTGCCTTGAAGTCGGTCGCCGTGGAGCGCGCCGTGCCCAGCAGCAGCACGGGCGAATACATCACGCTGGTCACGGGCACGAGATCGCGCTGCGGATCGAACAGCGGCTTGCCCAGGTGCGGGCTCAGCGTCAGCGGGCTGATGGAGGAAAAGCCCAGCGTATAGCCATCAGGTGCGGCCTTGGCCACCAGGTCCAGGCCGATGGCGCCGCCGGCGCCGGCCTTGTTGTCCACCACCACGGGCTGGCCCAGGCGGGCTGCCAGCTTCTCGCCCAGGGCGCGCGCCACCACGTCGCTGACGCCACCGGCCGGATAGGAAACCACCACGCGGATGGGTCGGCTGGGCCAGGCGGCATCGGCGGCCGACGCGGACATCGGCAAGGCCGCAGCAGCGACCGTCGCCGCCAGCATGGAAGTCACCAGCACATGCCGGCGCAGGAAATCAGTCATCGAAAACTCCGCAGAAACACATCGAACACGGCGGTGATTGTTCTGCAAAGCGCATATCCCCGGGACAGGCTTTGCCACTTCGACGATTTCAACGGCAGAAACACCCAAACCGGCGAACCCTCCACATCCAATCAACCACGCGGATGGTGCAAAGCGTGCAATGCCTTGAGCCGCTCGCGCGCCACATGGGTGTAGATGGTGGTGGTGGAGATGTCGGCATGGCCCAGCAGCATCTGCACCACGCGCAGGTCTGCGCCATGGTTGAGCAGGTGGGTGGCGAAGGCATGGCGCAGCGTGTGCGGCGACAGCGGTGCCGTGACACCCGCAACCTGCGCGCAGCGCTTGACGATGACCCAGAACATCACGCGGCTCATCGCAGCCCCGCGCTGGGTCACGAAGACCGCATCGCTGCGCTGCCCGCCCAGGATGGCACCGCGCGCCGTGGCCAGATAGCGCTCCAGCCACCAGTGCGCCTCCTGGCCGAAGGGCACCAGCCTTTCCTTTTGCCCCTTGCCCGTCACGCGCAACACGCCCGAGCGCAGATCGATGCCATGCAAGGGCAGATCCACCAGCTCGCTCACGCGCAGGCCGCTGGCATACATCAGCTCCAGCATGGCGCGGTCACGCAGGCCCAGCGGCGTATCGACATCGGGCGCCCTGAGCAGTGCCTCCACCTGCGCCTGCGTCAGCGTATGCGGCACGCGCGGCGGCTGCCGGGCCGCCAGCATGCGTGCCGTGGGATCGGCGGCAATGCGCTGCTCGCGCAGCGCCCAGTGGTAGTAGCGGCGCAGCACCGTCAGCCGCCGGTTGGAAGAACTGGCCTTGGTCTGCTCCACCCGCACCGCGAAATAGCCCTGCAGCTCCAGCTCGCCCGCAGCATCCAGCGCCAGCGGCGGCTGCTGGTGCGCCAGCCACCGCCCCCAGGCCGTCAGATCCCGGCGATAGGCCGCCAGCGTATTGCGCGACAGCCCGTCCTCCAGCAGCAGCGCATCCATGAACAGGTCCAGCGCATCCAGGCTGGCCGGCAGCGGCGCCGGCCAGGATGCAGGATCGGCAGCAGATTCGGCTTCGGCAGCCGATGGGGAAGCGATGGAAGCAACAGGCACTTGGGACATCCCATCAAGCCTACAACGAAAAAACCCGAGGTCCGCAAGGAGCCTCGGGTTCTGAGCCAACCGCTCAAGGCGGTGCTTACTCCAGCGTGAGTTTTTGCTGAGCAACCACCTTCTTGTACGTCTCGTACTCGTCCTTGATCTGCTTGGCGAACTCTTCAGGCGAGTTGCCGATGACCAGGGAGCCCGTGTCCTCGATGCGCTTGCGCACGGCCGGGTCCTGCAGCACCTTGCGCACGGCGGCGTTGATCTTGTCCACCACGTCCTTGGGCATGTTCTTGGGGCCCAGGATGCCGTAGTAGGCCATGCGGTTCACCGGCTCCAGGCCCACTTCCTTGAAGGTGGGCACATTGGGCAGCACGGCCAGGCGCTGGGGCGCGGCCACCACGATGGGCACCAGGCGGTTGTCCTTGATGAACGGCAGGGCCGAGGGCAGGTTGTCCAGCACCATGGGCACCTGGCCCGCCACCACGTCGTTGAGCGCCGGGCCCGCACCGCGGTAGGGGATGTGGGTGACGAAGGTGTTGGTCAGGCTCTTGTACAGCTCCATCAGCATGTGCTGGATGCCGCCCGTGCCCGAGGAGGCATAGGAGTACTTGCCCTGGGACTTCTTGAGTTCGGCCTCGAAGCTCTTGTAGTCCTTGGCGGGGAACTTGGGGTTCACCGCAATCACGTTGGGCGTGGCCGCCACGTTGATGATGGGCGTGAAGTCCGTCAGTGTGTTGTACGAGATCTTGGGGTTGATCGCGGGGTTGGTCGCCGTGGTCGAGACCGTGGCGATGCCCAGGCTGTAGCCATCGGGCTGCGAGCGCGCGGTTTCCATGGCGCCGATGACGCCGCCGCCGCCGCCGCGGTTGTCCACCACCACGGGCTGGCCCAGTTCCTTGGTCAGGGGTTCGGCGATCACGCGGGCGATGATGTCGGTCGTGCCACCGGGGGCGAAGGGCACCACCAGCTTGATCGGCTTGGTGGGATAGGCCTGGGCCAGGGCTCCGGTGCTTGCGAGGACCAGGGTCAGGCCCATCCAGCTGCGACGATTCATACAAGATCTCCTTTTGGGGGTCGTGTTGACGAAGAAGGTTTCATGGACATCCGCAAGGCCGTGCCTGCGGATGGATGGTCTGCGAAACGAAGGCTCGCAAACGCTGCCACGGAACAGCCATGGTGGGGCCTGGAGCCCGCTGCGCGCTTGACGGTCGTCAGGACCTGCGCTTTCGGATCGGCTGTGTGGACCCCAGCGATGCTAAGGCCCGGGGCCCGGTTGTCACAGTTTGTCGCAGCACTGATTTCCCGGTGTTTACCCCTAGCCTCGCGCCATGGTTTCTCGGGAGACGCGGCGACTGCGGGGTTGCGCTTATGCTCTGCCCCCGTGAACTACGCCGTGCTGCTCTTCCCCGATTTTTCGCTCATCGTGCTTGGCTACGTGCTGTGCCGCTTCACACAGCTCAACCGCACGGTCTGGCAGGCAGTGGAGGCGCTGGTGTACTACCTGCTGTTCCCCGTGCTGCTGTTCCACTCCATCGTCAAGAGCCCGGTGGACTGGGGTGCCACCTCCCACTTGCTGGCCGCTGGCGTGTGCGCGGCCCTGGTCGGCATCGGCCTGGCCTACAGCCTGCCCTGGTGGCCGGGCCTGCGCGGCCGGATCGACACACGCGAGCATGCCGGCGCCGTGCAGGTGGCGTTTCGCTTCAACTCCTTCATCGGCCTGGCGCTGGCCAGCCGGCTGGCCGGCCCCGAGGGCCTGCTGTTCATCTCGGTGCTGATCGGCGTGAGCGTGCCGCTGTGCAATATCGCGGCCGTCTGGCCCATGGCGCGCGGCAGCAACCAGCACTTCCTGGGGCAGCTGGTGCGCAATCCGCTGATCGTGGGCACGCTGTCGGGCCTGGTGTTCAGCGCGCTGGGGTTGAAGCTGCCGGCGCTGATCGAGCCGTCGATCTCCCGCATAGGCGCAGCCTCCATCGCGCTGGGCCTGATGTCGGCCGGCGCCGGCATGCAGTTCGGCGCGCTGGCCGCCGGCAAGCTGCTGGCCGTGTGCCTGCTGGCCGTGCGGCATCTGGTGCAGCCGCTGATCGCCTATGCCATGGTGCGGGCGTTTGGCCTGAGCGGTGCGCAGGCGCTGATCCTCATGGCCTTCTCTGCCCTGCCCACCGCATCGTCGTGCTATGTGCTGGCCGCGCGCATGGGCTACAACGGCTCATATGTGGCGGGGCTGGTCACGCTGTCCACGCTGCTGGGCGTGCTCAGCCTGCCCTTTGCGCTGAGCCTGCTGCAGTACTGATGCCGCGGTGCCGCGGTGCCGCGGCGCCCCTACAGCACGGCACGCATGTCGTCCGTGAAGGCGGCCGTGATGTCGTCCTGGCGTGCGCGCTTCTTGGCCACCATGGTGATGTCCACGTCATAGCTGAAGAGGGATTCGTCCAGCGCATGCAGCAGGCCGGCAGCCACATAGGGCGCCGCGTAGTGCTCTGGCAGGTAGCCCAGGTGGGCGCCTGACAGGATGAGGATGGCAGCCGCCTCCATGTTGTCTGCCTCTGAAGTGACATGGCGCGGGCGCCCCGTCAGCGGTGCCTGCGGCAGTGGATAGGTGCGCCAGGTCCAGTCGGCCTCGCCCGCCTCCTGCGCGCCGATGCGGCCCGCGCGTGCGGCAAATGGATGGCTGGCGCTGCAATAGGCCACCTGCCTTTCGCTGAACAGCAGCGTGTATTCCAGCGCTGGCGCGCGGTGCAGGAAATAGCCCACGGCGACCTGGAGCTCATCGCGCAGCAGCATCTCTTCCAGCTCGCGCGGCCCGCGCACCAGCACCGACAGGCGCACGGCCTCGTCGCGCTGGCGAAAGCGCTGTATGGCCCGCCCCATCAGCGCGTTGTATTCCATGGGTGCATTGCCGATCAGGCCGATGGCCAGACTGCCGACCAGCTGCCGGTGCATGTTGCGCGCCTGCGCACTGAAGCCTTCCAGTCCCTGCAGGGCCGTGCGAGCCATATCGACGAAGCGCCGGCCCTTGGCCGTCAGGCGAAAGCCGCCGCGCCCGCGTTCGCACAAACTGAAACCCAGCCGCGTCTCCAGTGTGGACAGCTGACTGCTGAGCGTGGACTGCCCTACGCCAAGGCTGGCCTGCGCCGCCGACACGCCGCCCGCGTCAACGATGGCCAGAAACACGCGCAGCAGCCGCAGGTCCAGATCTGAAACGGTATGGAGCATGGGGTTTTCACTCGGGAAAGATCGATTCTTATCGATGTTTGTAAATGGAACTTGAAATGGATGCAATCCGGGCTGCTGTCTAGCATCCACGGCTGTTGCAGCACATCTGGATTGAACAAAGAGGGACTGCAATACAGAACAAGAGGGGCGGGCCGGGGAATTCACTTCCATGGATACCGCTGTTTCAAGAGGCCCCTGCCAACAGGGCCGCAACAAAAGGGAGACAAACCATGTTGCTCGATATCTCGGTCGTGGTGATCTACGCGGCAGCCATGCTGCTGCTGGGCTGGTACGGCATGCGCCGCGCGAAGACGCAGGAGGACTTTCTCGTGGCCGGCCGCAACCTCGGGCCGGGCCTGTACATGGGCACCATGGCCGCCACGGTGATAGGCGGCGCCAGCACCGTGGGCACGGTGCGGCTGGGCTATGTGTACGGCATCTCCGGATTCTGGCTTTGCGCGGCGCTGGGCGCGGGCCTGCTGGTGCTCAACCTGTTCCTGGCCAAGCCCCTGCTCAGGCTGCGCATCTGCACCGTGACCCAGGTGCTGGAGCGGCGCTACAGCGCCCGCACCAAGCAGGCCAGCGCCCTGGTGATGCTGGCCTACTCGCTGATGCTGGCGGCCACGTCGGTGATCGCCATCGGCACCGTGATGCAGGTGCTGTTCGACCTGCCGCTGTGGATCTCCATCCTGGTGGGCGGGGGCGTCGTGGTCATCTACTCGGCCGTGGGCGGCATGTGGTCGCTGACGCTGACGGACATCGTGCAGTTCGTGATCAAGACCGCGGGCCTGATGCTGATCCTGCTGCCCATCTGCCTGTACCGCGTGGGCGGCTGGGACCAGCTGGTTGCACAACTGCCTGCGTCCAGCTTCGATGTCACCCACATCGGCTGGGACACCATCGCCACCTACTTCGTCATCTATTTCTTCGGAATCATGATCGGCCAGGACGTGTGGCAGCGCGTGTTCACGGCCCGCAGCGAACGGGTGGCCGCCGTGGCAGGCAGCCTCGCCGGCGTTTACTGCGTGGTCTACGGACTGGTCGGCGCCCTGGTGGGCATGACAGCGCGCGTGCTGCTGCCGGACCTGGACAACGCCAACAATGCCTTTGCCGCCATCGTGCAGGCCAGCCTGCCGGACGGCATCCGCGGCCTGGTGATCGCTGCCGCACTGGCGGCCATGATGTCCACCGCCAGCGCCGCCATGCTGGCCGGCTCCACCGTGCTGGCCGAGGACCTCGTGCCCCTGCTGCGGGGCGGCCGGCCGCTGGTCGATGTGCGCTGGCACCGGCTGCTGACGCTGCTGGTGGGGCTGGCCGTGCTCGGCATCGCCCTGGTGGTGGACGATGTGCTCAATGCCCTGACCACCGCCTACAACCTGCTGGTGGGCGGCATGCTGGTGCCGCTGATCGGCGCCATCTACTGGCGCCGGGCCACCACCGCGGGCGCCATCGCCAGCATGCTGCTGGGCTGCACCACGGCCGTCGCCTTCATGGTCAGGGACGGCCTGGCCGCCAACACGCCCATCTATGCCAGCCTGGCCGTGAGCACGGCCAGCTTCATCCTCATCAGCCTGGCGCAGCGCACGCAGCAGCGCTCGCTGTCGGGCATTCAATCCTGAACCCGGCACTGAATCGGAGACGACATGACGCTTTTCACACCAGACAGGCTGCAGGCGCTGCGCGCACGCTTCGGCGGCGCCAACGAGTCCGTGATCCACGACCCGCATTTCCGCGCCGTGGCCGCCCACATCATCGACGCCAGCGGCACGCGCAACGCGCCCTACGCAGGCATGCCCACGCTGCTGGACGCGCCCATGCGTCCCATGGACTGGAGCCGCCCGGATTTCGGCGACCTCCAGGCCGCGCTGATCGGCGTGCCCATGGACCTGGGCATCAGCAACCGCAGCGGCTGCCGCTTCGGCCCCCGGGCCCTGCGTTCCATCGAACGCGTGGGCCCCTACAACCATGTGCTTCGATCCGCTCCCACACGCGAGCTGCGCGTGGCGGACATCGGCGACGTGCCGCTGTCCAGCCGCTACAGCCTGGAGCAGTCGCACCGCGACATAGAGTCGATCTTCGCGAAGATCCATGCGGCCGGCGTGATTCCGCTGTCTGCGGGCGGAGACCACTCCATCACCCTGCCCATACTGCGCGCACTGGGCCGCGAGCGGCCACTGGCCCTGGTGCATTTCGACGCCCACTGCGACACCGGGGGCCCCTTCGACGGCAGCCGCTTCCACCACGGCGGCCCGTTTCGCCAGGCCGTGCTGGACGGCGTGCTCGACCCCACGCGGACCATTCAGATCGGCATACGCGGCGCGGCCGAATATCTCTGGGAGTTTTCCTATGAGTCGGGCATGACCGTGATCCACGCAGAGGAGCTTCCCGCGCTGGGCGTGGACGGCGTCATTGCCCGCGCACGCGAGGTGGTGGGCGATACGCCCGTCTACGTCTCCTTCGACATCGACTGCCTGGACCCGGCCTTTGCGCCCGGCACGGGCACGCCCGAGGTCGGTGGAATCACCGTGCGCGAGGCACAGGCCATGGTGCGCGGCCTGGCCGGCATCCACATCGTGGGCGGCGATGTGGTGGAGGTGTCGCCCGCCTACGACGCCACCACCAACACCGCCCATGCGGGCGCGCAGATGATGTTCGAAATCCTCGGCCTGATCTGCGCACGCCACGCCGGGAGTGGCGCCGCCCAGCCTGCCTAGGCCCCCTCCCCGCCCTCCGCATCCCGCAGCAGCCCCAGCGGCGTGCTGCCGTAGCGTGCCCTGAACCGCCGGGAAAAATGCGCGGGTGAGCTGAAACCGCAGTGCTGCGAGATCTCCGCGATGCCCAGCGTTCCCGGCTCCGTGCCACGCAGCAGCGCATGGGCGCGTTCCAGGCGATAGGCCATGAGTTCGGCGCTGAGGCTGGTGCCTTCGCGCGACAACTGGGATTGCAGCGAGCGCACGGACAGCCCCAGCCTGGACGCCACGCGCTCGGGCCCCAACGCCGGGTCCGGGTACTGGCGGGCAATGAGCTGGCGCACCCTGCGCAACAGCACGTGCATGGGCGCGCCGGGTCGGGCCGTCGCCATGTCGGCGCTGGCCTGCAGCACGGTCTTCACGGTGTTGATGACCAAGTCGGACAGCCTGGCGGATTCTGCCTCGGGCAAGGGGTCCTGCCACGCGGCCAGCAATTGCATCTGCTGGACCAGCAGTTGAAGCGATGCACAGTCGGGCAGGCTGCGTGCCAGCAGTTGCGAAGCCAGGCCGCCACGCGAATCGATCAGTGCCAGCGGCACGGCCAGCACCACCAGGTCCACGGCCTCTTTCTGCCAGATGCGGTAGCCGCGCCGCTCATCCAGCAGGAACAGCTGGCCGGGTTGCGCCTGCAGCCTCCTGCCCGCAACCGCCATGCCCGGCTGCCCGGATGACGCCGAGGCATCCGGCACGTCCGACAGGTCAGGCACGTCAGGTGCATCCGGTGCGAATACCTGGGCTCCACCTTTGGCATAGAGCACGCACAGCAGGCAGGGCGGGCCTGCGCGCTGGCCATCGGCATGCAGGCGCTCCATGCCATGTTCGGCCGCCATCTGAATGCGGTTGAGCACCACCGCGCCCACGCCGCGCGATGTCAGCACGGCCTCGAAGCGCTCGGGCTGCGCAACCAGGGGCGTGTGCGGCATCTGCGCCTCGCGGCTGGCATCGCTCCAGAACTGCGCTCGCGAAAGCGGCGCGATATGCACCGTGGACCAGCGGTTGTACGTCATACATTCCTCGCCCTGCGCTCGGCGCGCAGCCTCTTTTTGTGATGGGTTGCACGGAGAGTCGGCCGCACCCGAGTGTTGGGGCCAGGCAAGAGGCGGCAGGTCCACGCGACAGCATGAACCCAGGATTTTCGGGATTGCGGCCCGATCAGGCCATTGGATGATTCTGAAAATTCACCGGGGTGAATTCCTAGGCCTGTGCGCCGCACCAGCCCGGATCAGCGCGCGATGGCAGGCAGCCGCTCGCTCCACAGCGTGGACTGGTTGCGGCCGTTGCGCTTGGAGTAGTACAGCGCGGCGTCGGCACGCTCCAGGCAGCCCTGGGCCGAGGCATCGCTGCGCTGCAGCTCGTACACGCCCAGGCTGATGGTGATGTGCAGGTCGCCGGCCAGGCCCGCATCGATGGCGCGCGCGGCAACGGTTTCGCGCAGGCTTTCGGCGCGGCGCAGGCCCACCTCGGCATCGGTGTCGGACAGCAGCACGGCAAACTCCTCGCCGCCCAGCCGGCCCACCATGTCTTCCTTGCGCATTTCCTGCGCCACCGAGGCCAGCAGCTCCTTGAGCACGATATCGCCCACCGCGTGGCCGTAGCCGTCGTTCACCTGCTTGAAGTGGTCTATGTCCAGCATGATCAGCGTGGAGTGCGCCACCAGTCCGCTGCGCAGATGGTCCAGCTCCATCGTCAGCCGCTCCATGAAGGCGCGGCGGTTGGGAATGCCGGTCAGCGCGTCGGTCAGCGCCAGGGTCTCCAGCTGGGATTCGCGCTGCTGCCGCTCCGTCGCATCGTGGAAGACCCAGCAGTGGCCGATGGAGCGGTCACCGTCGCGCAGCTGCATGCCCTCGATCTCCACATAGTGGTCGTCGGGCAGCGCGTGCAGGGAACGGCCAGCCACGGGCCCGGCGCTGAGCACGCCAGCCACCGAAGGCGGCAGCAGCTGGATCAGCGCCGGCATGCCCAGCCCCACCAGGGCGGCAGGCGCCATGTCCAGCCGCAGCGCGGCCGCCAGCATGCGGTTGGCGGCCAGCACCTGGCGGCCCTGGGCGTCGGTGACCAGAATGCCTGCGGGAAAGCGGTCGATGATGGCCTCCAGCCGGTGCTGGGTCTCGGCCAACGCGGTCTCGGCGCGCCGGCGCGCGTCGGTATCGATCATGGTCCAGATGACGCGGCCGTCGTCCTCGTCGGGGTCCAGCAGCGAGCCCTGCATGTCGAACCAGTGGCCCGAGCCCGACGGCATGCGCAAAATCCATTCCGTGCGTACCGTGCCGCGTGCGTTGAGCTGTCCGTAGAGCTGGCCGAAGCGCTCGAAGCTCTCGTCGCTGACATGCAGGGCGCGAAAGTTCACGCCGCCGGGCAGCCGGTCTGTCTCGATCTCGAAGGTCTGCACCGCGCGCTCGTTGGCATAGAGGATTTCGCGCTGGGGACCGGCCATGACGATCAGGGCGCTTCCCCGGTCCAGCAAGGCCTTGATGAGCCGGGACTGCTCCACGCGCTGCTGTATGTCGGTGTGCGTCCCCAGCATGCGCACGGGCTTGCCGTCGGCATCGCGCTGGGTGATTTCGCCGCGCGACTCCACCCACAGCCAGCTGTCGGCCGAGCTGCGCAGCCGCATCTCCACGCGGAAGTCGGCCCCGGCCTCGGCATGGCGCTGCAGCCGCGCCAGCATCCGCGCCCTGTCCGAGGGATGGACCATGGCGCAGAAGGCGTCATAGGTCATGGGGAACTGCGCGGCCTCGAAGCCCAGCATCTGGTAGCAGCGGGCATCCCATTCCACATGGCCGCTGCGGCAGTCCCACTGCCACAGGCCGTCGCGCACGGCGCCCACGGTCAGGCGCAGGCGTTCCTCGCTGTGGCGTATGGATTCCTGCATGGCCTGGTCCTGCGTCACATCGTGCACATAGCCATGCCACAGCAGGGAGCCGTCTTCCTCCTGCTGCGGCCGGGCGTGACCATGCAGCCAGCGCAGCTCGCCTGCAGGGCCGTAGACGCGGTACTTGTGCTCCCAGACACCCTTGCTGCCCACGCTGGCCTGCACCGAGGCCGCCAGGGCCGGCAGATCCTCGGGGTGGACCCGCTTGAGCAGTTCATGGTCGGCAAACCTGGCGGCATCGGCCTTGGCGCCATGCAGTTCGAAGAATCCGGGGCTGGTGAAAGGGAACCGGAACTGTCCATCCGCGCCTATGCGGAACTGGAACAGCCCGCCCGGCACCTCCTGCGCCAGCCGCGCGAAGCGTCGCTCACCCTGCAGACGCATGCGCTCGCTGAGCTGGCGCTGGCGCGCCAGCCACAGCGTCAGCAGCATGCCCAGCAGCAGCACGGCCGTGCCTATGCCGTTGCGCAGCAGGCCGCGCTCCAGCGATGCCTCCAGCGGCTCGAAGATGGCTTTCTTGTCCAGCCCTGCACTGACGATCAGCGGATAGCCCTCCACCCGGCTCCAGGCATACATGCGCTGAACGCCATCGACGGACGAATCGGCCTCGTAGGTGCCGCGCTCCAGGGCCGGGGCGAACAGCGCCACGCGCACATCGGAGACCGAGCGGCCCATCACCTGCTCCTGCCCCTGCGAGCGCGCCAGGTAGGCGCCATCGGTGCGCAGCAGCAGGATGACGTCGTTGGCGCCATCGAAGATGGACTGGAAATAGCGCGAAATGTATTCAGGCGACAGCGACAGCACCAGCACGCCCGAGAACTGCCCCTGGCGGTACAGCGCGCGGCTCAGCTGTATGGTCCATTTGTGGGAGACACGCCCCTGCACGGGGCGGCCGATGAACATGCCCATGTTCTCGCGGTTGGCATGCACCTGGAAATGCTCGCGGTCCCGGATGGAGACCTTGGCAGCCCGCGTCTCCGCATCCTGCTGGAGATTGGAGTACACGATGTCCCCTTTCTCGTCGGCCACGGCGATCTGCAGGAAGGTGCCGGCCGGGTAGGCGTCGAACGTGGTCTGCACGGCACGCCGGAACCCGTCGACATCGCCATCGGCAAAGTCGGACTCCAGGCCGCGCATGGTGTAGTCCAGGCCGGAGAGCAGGGTCTGCACCTGCACCGATACCGCATGCGACATTTGCCCCACCCGCAGCCACGACTGGGACTCGGTAAAGCTGCGCTGCGTGCGGTGGCTGTCCACCAGCACCGTCCAGTACGCCACCGTGGCCAGCAGCACGCAGCACAGGCCCACCCAGACGGCCACCGTGGTCTGGGTCAGCGGTTCTGCGTTCAGCAGGCGGGACAGGCTGCGGGGAGGCTTTGCGCGCATATCAAACATCATGTTGAGTCACACAGGCCCCGCGCCTTCAAGGGCAGTGGCCCGCAACAGGCCGCCGGGGGCACTCCGACAGAGCGCAACAATTGTTTCACACACAAGTGCCCTGGTCTTATCAGCTCAATCCGATCTTTGCGACAGCGCCCAGGCCACGTGCTCGCGCACCAGGGCGTCCGGATGTTCGGCGCGGCTGGCCAGCGCCTGCTGCAATGCCGCGTTGCCGGTTTCACGCCAGGCATTGCCCAGCGCCACGGCCACATTGCGCAGCCAGCGCGCATGGCCTATGCGCCGGATGGGGCTGCCTTCGGTCAGGCGCAGAAAGGTCGGCTCGTCCCAGGCAAAGAAGTGCACCAGCTGCCCGCCGGACAGGGCCTCGCGCGCATCGAAGTCGGGCAGGCGGCTGGGCTGGGCGAACTTGTTCCAGGGACAGGCCAGCTGGCAGTCGTCGCAGCCATAGATGCGGTTGGCCATCAGCGGCCGCAGCTCCTCGGGAATGGCGCCCGCATGCTCGATGGTCAGATAGGAGATGCAGCGCCGCGCGTCCACCCGGTGCGGCGCCACGATGGCGCCCGTGGGACAGGCCGTGATGCAGGCCGCGCAGCTGCCGCAGTGCGCGGTCACCGGCGCCGTGGGCTCCAGCGCAAGGTCCACATAGATCTCGCCCAGGAAGAACATGGAGCCCGCTTCGCGATTGAGCACCAGCGTGTGCTTGCCGCGCCAGCCCTGGCCGCTGCGCCGGGCCAGCTCGGCCTCCAGCACGGGCGCGGAATCGGTGAAGGCGCGGTGCCCGAAGGGGCCGACTTCCTGTGCAATGCGCTCGGCCAGCTTCTGCAGCCGGTTGCGCAGCACCTTGTGATAGTCGCGCCCCCGGGCATAGACGGAGACAATGCCCTCGTCGGGCCGCTGCAGCCGCGCCCACTCCACCGCTTGCCAGGCGCCCGGCGCATCGGCTGGCGTGTCGCGCGGCAGGTAGTCCATGCGCGCCGTGATCACGCTGACCGTGCCCGGCACCAGCTCGGCAGGCCGGGCGCGGCGCAGGCCGTGGGCCTGCATATAGTCCATCTCGCCATGGAACCCTTGGGCCAGCCACTGCATCAAACCCGGCTCCGCAGAAGACAAATCCACGCCGGCCACGCCAATTTGGGAAAATCCCAGCTCGCGGGCCCAGCCTTGCATCAAAGGAACCAATTGACTGCTGCACAACATACTCCCTCGATTGTAGAAAGCGCCCAGCCGCAGGATGCGGAAACTGCGGGCCGTCGCTGGATATGGGGCAGCGAGAAAGACACGCAGCGGTTTGCGCAGCAGCTTGCAGACCATCCCGCGCTGCGCAACGCCTACGTCACGCTGCACGGCGACCTGGGCGCAGGCAAGACCACGCTGGTGCGGCACTGGCTGCGCGCACTGGGCGTGCAGGGCCGCATCAAAAGCCCCACCTATGCCGTGGTGGAGCCGCATGAGGCGCCGGACCTGGCCATCTGGCACTTCGACTTCTACCGCTTCGATGATCCGCGCGAGTGGGAGGATGCAGGATTTCGCGATATTTTCGCCAGCCCCGGTCTCAAGCTGGCAGAATGGCCCGAAAAGGCCGCAGCGCTTACGCCTGCGGCAGATATAGCTATTCATATCGAAGCAATCGACGAGACGCAGCGCCAGGTGACCTTGCTCGCCGGCACGCCCGTCGGACGCGCCGTGATCCAAGCACTCAAGGCATGAGCGACGCCAACTCCTCCTCCTATCCGTCCGGCCTGTCGCGCCGCAATCTTTTGCAGGCGGGCTCCATCGTGCTGCTGCTGGGCCGCCAGCACATCGCGCACGGCGCCACCATCGTGGCCGTGCGCGTCTGGCCCGCGCCCGAATACACGCGCGTGACCATTGAGTCCGACCGGCCGCTGGCTGCCAAGCAGTTCTTCGTGGACCAGCCCCCGCGGCTGGCCGTGGACATCGAGGGCATCGACCTCAATCCCGCGCTGCGTGAACTGGTGGCCAAGGTCCGCTCCGACGATCCCAACATCGCCTCCATCCGCGTGGGCCAGAACTCGCCCAGCGTGGTGCGCCTGGTGATCGATCTCAAGCAGCCCGCCAAGCCCCAGGTCTTCACGCTGCAGCCCGTGGCGGCCTACAAGCACAGGCTGGTGTTCGACCTGTACCCCGCCAAGGCCGTGGACCCGCTGGAGGCGCTGATCAGCGAGCGCCTGCGCGATGCCTCCGGCGACGATACCGCTGTCGCATCGGCACCGCCGCCTCCACCACCGCTGCCCCGGCCCTCAGGCCCCACGGCGCCAGCCCCCGACCCGTTGGGGGACCTGATCGCCCAGCACAGCAGCGGCTCCGGCGGCAAGACGCCTGCACCGCCCGCCGTGGTGGCACAGGCACCTTCCCCTGCCGCTCCGGCCCCGGCGCCTCGCCCTGCCGCGCCTGCGCCCGTTCCGGCGCCTGCCCCCATTGCCGCGCCCAACATCGCCACCTCGCGCCAGACCGACCGCATCATCATCGTGGCGCTGGACCCCGGCCACGGCGGCGAGGACCCCGGCGCCACCGGCCCCAGCGGCACGCGCGAAAAGGACGTGGTGCTCAAGATCGCCCACCTGCTGCGCGACCGCATCAACGACACCCGCATCGGCGGCAGCCCCATGCGCGCCTTCATGACGCGCGATGCCGACTTCTTCGTGCCCCTGGCCACGCGCGTGGAAAAGGCCCGGCGCGTGCAGGCCGACCTGTTCATCAGCATCCACGCCGACGCCTTCACCACGCCGGCCGCGCGTGGTGCCAGCGTCTTTGCGCTCAGCGACAAGGGCGCCTCCAGCACGGCCGCGCGCTGGCTGGCCAACAAGGAAAACCAGTCCGACATCGTCGGTGGCCTGAACATCGGTTCGCAGGACCAGCATGTGCAGCGCATGCTGCTGGACATGAGCACCACGGCCCAGATCAAGGACAGCCTCAAGCTCGGCGGCGCCCTGCTGGGCGAGATCGGCAACATGGCCAAGCTGCACAAGCCGCGCGTGGAGCAGGCCGGGTTTGCCGTGCTCAAGGCGCCCGACATTCCCAGCGTGCTGGTGGAAACCGCCTTCATCAGCAACCCCGAGGAAGAGGCCCGGCTGCGCAGCAGCGCCTACCAGGTGCAACTGGCCGACGCGCTGATGCGCGGCATCCGCAACTACTTCGCGCACAACCCGCCGCTGGCACGCAGCCGCTCCGTCTGACAGAGCCAAAAGGCATGGGTGCAGGGCACGGGCGACGCCGCCCGCAGCCGCTGTCGGACGGCAAAGACGCGACACTTCCGAGCCGCCCGGCGGCAGCTCGGGCAGATCTCCTACCGCTGCGGCAGGCCCTGAATGAGAGCATGCAAACATGTTCCACACAGTGCTTGCGCCATACGCCACTCACGGCGACAAGGCAGGCCGCCACAGGAGATGAACATGAAGACACGCCTTTATTCCATTGCCGCCGCAGCAGCCATTGCCCTGTTCTCTGCCGGCTGTTCCACCAATCCCAGCAGTGCACAGATCGGTACCGGCGTAGGCGCCGTGGCCGGTGGTGTCGTGGGGGATGCCCTGTTCGGCAGCACGCTGGGCACCGTGGGCGGTGCAGCCGCCGGTGCACTGATCGGTAACGAGGTGGGCAAGCGCAACGACCGCCGCTGATCCCCACTCCCGCTCCATGAAAAAACCCCTTGCGCCATGACGGTGCAAGGGGTTTTTGCTGTGCGCTGAAAGCTCAGGCGGCGGTCTTGGGCGCGCGCCCCGCGCGCCAGGCGCCAAAGATGGCGATCAGGCCCGGCACCAGGATCAGGCCCCAGATGATCTTCTCCAGGTTCTCGCGCACCCAGGGCAGGTTGCCGAAGAAATAGCCGGCTGCGCTGATGCCGAACACCCAGACAATCGCGCCGCCCACATTGAAGGCAGTGAACTTGCCCCGGTTCATCGCGGCCACCCCGGCCACGAAGGGCGCAAAGGTGCGGATGAACGGCATGAAGCGGGCCAGCACGATGGTGATGCCGCCATAGCGCTCGTAGAACGCGTGGGCCTGGTCGAAGGCGCGGCGGTTGAACCAGCGCGAGTCCTCCCACTGGAACACCTTGGGCCCTATGTAGCGGCCGATGGTGTAGTTGCACTGGTCGCCCAGCACGGCCGCCACCAGCAGCACGGTGCAGGCGATCGAATAGTCCATGAGCCCCACGCCGCACAGCGCGCCGACGATGAACAGCAGCGAGTCGCCGGGCAGAAAGGGCATGACCACCACGCCCGTCTCCACGAAAACGATGAGAAACAGCAGCGCATACACCCAGGGTCCATAGGCCACGACAAAGGCCTCCAGATGCTTGTCGATGTGCAGGATGAAGTCGATCAGGAACTGAATGATTTCCAAAAGAGAGTCCTCCGCGGCGGGCGCCGCACCGGCCCGTACTGTACTTCGCCGACATGCCCCCACGGCCGAGCCGGAGCCGGTCACGCCATCGCACACACCGGCGCTTGCAGGAATCTACAAATGCTTGAAATCAAGCTTATTTTGTTACACAACTTGATAAAACTCTACGAAAAACTCATGAGTGCGTCAGCTTTTTGCAGGCAAAGTGCTTCCATGCCGTCGGCAATGCCGGCCCGGCCTCACCACCATCGACAAGACACAAGGAAGCAAGCCATGAACAAGACCCTTCGCACTTTCGCGCACAAGTCCGAACGCCAGTCCGGCTCCACGATGGGCCGCACCCTGGCCATCGCCGCCCTGCTGACCGGCGCGCTCGCGATGGGCGGCTGCGCCCACCGCCCCAACAATGCGCAACTGGGCACGGGCGTGGGCGCCGTGGCCGGGGGCGTGCTGGGCAGCGCGCTGTTCGGCACCACGCTGGGCACCGTGGGCGGCGCCGCGGCCGGTGCGCTGGTCGGCAACCAGATGGGCAGCAACAGCGACCGCGCAGGCCGCCGCCGCTGACCCTGCAGCCACCCTCATTCAAAGAGTGCCCCCGGCTCCGGCCTTTGTTGCCGGGGACGCCTCTTGGAGCCGCTTTCGCGGCTCCTTTTTTTTGCGGGCGCCGGCGCCGCACACCCCATTCCCACAGCCCGCAAGCGGTGGATGCGAGCCCCTAGAATTGCCGCGTGAACGCATCCATCCCCTCCTCCGACACCCTCCCCCGCCGCCCCATCCGCGACCTGCCCGACGAGCTGATCAGCCAGATCGCGGCCGGCGAAGTCGTCGAGCGCCCTGCCTCGGTGGTGCGCGAACTCGTGGACAACGCCCTGGATGCGGGCGCCCGCCAGATCAACGTGCGGCTGCTGGCCGGCGGCGTGCGGCTGATCTCGGTGGAGGACGACGGCGGCGGCATCCCGCGCGATGAGCTGCCCGTGGCATTGCGCCGCCATGCCACCAGCAAGATCACCGATCTGCACGACCTGGAGACCGTGGCCACCATGGGCTTTCGCGGCGAGGCGCTGGCGGCCATCTGCTCGGTGTCCGAGGCGTCCATCCTCTCGCGCCCTGCGGGCCAGGACTCGGCCTATCTGCTCGATGCGCGCAGCGGCGAGCTGCGCCCCGCCGCCCGCAACCAGGGCACGACGGTCGAGGTCAAGGAGCTGTTCTTCTCCACCCCGGCCCGCCGCAAATTCCTCAAGAGCGACGCCACGGAGCTGGCCCACTGCATCGAGTCCGTGCGCCGCCATGCGCTGGCCCGGCCCGACGTGGGCTTTGCCATCTGGCACGAAGGCAAGCTGGTCGAGCAGTGGCGTGCCGCAGGCAGCATGTCGGATGAAGCCCTTGCGCGCCGCCTGGGCGATGTGCTGGGCGACGCCTTCGTGCAGAACTCCGTGACGGTGGAGCACTGGTCGGGCGCCGTCCACGTCACGGGCCGCGCGGGCATTCCCGATGCGGCGCGCTCCCGGCCCGACCACCAGTTCTGCTACGTCAATGGCCGCTTCGTGCGCGACAAGGTGCTGACACACGCCTCGCGCAGCGCCTACGAGGATGTGCTGCACGGCCACAAGCAGCCTGTCTATGCGCTGTATGTGGAGATCGACCCTGCGCGCGTGGACGTGAACGTGCACCCCACCAAGATCGAGGTGCGCTTTCGCGACAGCCGCGAGGTGCACCAGGCCGTGCGCCACGCCATAGAGAATGCGCTGGCCGCCCCGCGCGCGGCCGCCGCAGCCGCCGCTGCCGCCGAGGAAGCCGCCCGCACCCCGGAGCTGGCCCCCGCCGCACCGGCCACCGCGCCCAAGGTGGCGGCTCCCGCCTGGCCCCAGGCGCGCATGAGCTTTGGCGATGAACAGGGCGGCCACAAGGTCAGCAACATGGCGGGCCTGTGGGCACCCATGCGCGAAGCCGCGCCGGCCCCCGTGGCACTTCCTGCCCAGACGGCCATGCAGACTGCCGGTGCCGCCGAAGTCGCGGTGGACACGCCCGGCGTGCAATGGCCTGCCGGCGATGTGCCCGCCAGCTACGCACCCGCCGCACAGCCCCGGCCAGTCACCGTCTCCGAACCTTCACCTGCGAACTTCACGCCCCCGGCAGCGGACACCCCTGCCGCTGCCGAAGAAACCATCTGGCCCCTGGGCCGCGCCGTCGCCCAGATCCACGGCGTCTACATCCTGGCCGAGAACGCCCAGGGCATGGTGGTGGTGGACATGCATGCGGCGCACGAGCGCATCGTCTACGAGCAGCTCAAGAATGCCGTCAACGCGGCAGAGCAGATCCCCAGCCAGCCGCTGCTGATTCCCGCCACCTTCGCCGCCACGCCCGAGGAAGTGGCCACGGCCGAGGCCCATGGCGACACGCTGCAGGCCCTGGGCATGGAGGTTTCCCCCTTCTCGCCCAAGACGCTGGCCGTGCGTGCCGTGCCCGCCACCCTGGCCCAGGGCGATGCCGTGGAGCTGGCGCGCAGCGTGCTGGCCGAGCTGGCCCAGCACGACGCCAGCACCGTGGTGCAGCGCGCGCGCAATGAGATCCTGGCCACCATGGCCTGCCACGGCGCCGTGCGCGCCAACCGCCGCCTGACGCTGGACGAGATGAACGCCCTGCTGCGCCAGATGGAAGTCACCGAGCGCTCCGACCAATGCAACCACGGCCGCCCCACCTGGCGGCAGATGAGCATGAAGGAATTGGACGCGCTGTTCCTGCGCGGTCGCTGAACCTGCGCGGCCGCCGTCAGCGTCGTCAGTCGCGCATGTTCGCAAAGGCCGCCAACTGGTCGTACTTGCGGTCTTCCTCGGCGATCAGGCGCGCCAGGTCCTCGCGGCCCGAGGCGGGCACCATGCCTGCATCTTCCAGGCGCTTGCGCACGGCGGGCTCGGCCAGCGCCTCCTGCAGGGCCGCCGTGATGCGCTGCGCGGTGGCGGCGGGCAGTCCGCGCGGCGCCATCAGCGCAAACCAGCCCACCAATTCATAACCGCGCAGCGGCGCCAGCTCGGCCATGGCCGGAACCTGGGGCAAGGCGGACAGGCGCTGCGCGCTGGTGACCGCCAGCGGCACGATGCGCCCGCTCTGCAGAAACGGTTGCGCCGCCGTGGGCGAGAGCATGGCCAGGTCCAGGCTGCCGCCCGCCAGGTCGCTGGTCAACGGCGCCACGCCGCGGTAGGGCACATGGGTGATGGAAACACCCGCGCGCTGCTTGAACAGCTCTCCCGCGAAATGCAGGGTCGATCCCACGCCCGAGCTGCCGTAGCTGAGCTTGCCGGGCTGGCGGCGCGCCAGCTCCAGCAAGTCGGCCAGGGTCTTCATGCCCAGGCCCGGGCGTGCAGCCAGGATCAGCGGGCTGGTGGCCACCAGGCCCAGCGGCGTGAAATCGCGGCGGCCGTCGTAGCGCTGCGCGGGGTTGACGATGCGCGTGGCCACCAGTTCGTTGCTGGCCCCCACCAGCAGCGTGTAGCCATCGGCCGGTGCGGAGGCCACGCGCTGGGCCGCAATGGCACCCGCCGCCCCGCCCACGTTGTCCACCACCACCGTGCCGTGCAGACGCGCGGCCAGCGCATCGCCCACCACGCGGGCGGCCAGGTCCACCGAACCACCGGCCGGGTATCCGACGACCAGCTTCAAGGGCTTGGCAGGAAAGCTGCCCTGGGCAGCGGCCGGCAAGGCCAGCCCCAGCGCGGCGGCGCCCAGAAGGCTGCGGCGGCTCAGGACCTGGCGGGCCTCGGAGGAGAGAGGAGATGCAGTGCGCATGGTGGCAATCGCAGGTGAAGTCGTCAAAGGAATCCGGTGCGGGCGCGGCGCCTCAGGCGGCGGACAGAAAGCGCCGGGCCAGCTTCACCCAGTAGGTGGCGGCCAGCGGCAGGATGCGGTCGTTGAAGTCGTAGCCGGGGTTGTGGACCATGCAGCCGCCCGTGCCATGCGTGTCGCCCACGCCGTTGCCCACGATCAGATAGCTGCCAGGGCATTGTTCGAGCATGAAGGAGAAGTCCTCGCTGCCCGTCAGCGGCTGCAGGTCGGGGATCAGCGCCTGCTCGCCCAGCCAGTCGCGCGCCACCTCGCGGGCGAAGACCGTGCTGGCCGCGTCGTTGACCAGGGCCGGATAGCGCCAGCGGTAGTCCACCACGGCCTCGGCCCCCAGCGTGGCGGCCTGGGCATGGGCCAGGGCGGTGATGCGTTCGCGCAGCAGGGCACGCACCTCGGGCCGGTAGGCGCGCACGGACAGGCGCAGCTCCACCTCGCCGGGGATCACGTTGGGCGCATCGCCGCCATGGATGGCGCCCACGCTGACCACGGCCATGTCGCGGGGATCGACATTGCGCGAGACCACGGTCTGCAGCGCCAGCACCAGGTGGGCCGCCGCCACCACCGGGTCGGCCGACAGGTGGGGCGCCGAGCCATGGCCGCCCTTGCCGCGCACGGTGATGATCACCGTGTCCGACGAAGCCATGAACGAGCCCTCGCGAAAGCCGAACTGCCCCTCTGCAAAGCCCGGCATGTTGTGCAGCGCAAAGATGGCATCGCAGGGGAAAAGATCGAACAGGCCATCCTCCACCATCTTGCGGCCCCCGCCCAGGCCCTCCTCGGCCGGCTGGAAGATCAGGTGCAGCGTGCCGTCGAAGCCGCGCGCCTGGGCCAGCTCGCGCGCGGCGGCCAGCAGGATGGCGGTATGGCCGTCATGCCCGCAGGCATGCATGCGGCCCGCGTGGCGGCTGGCATAGGGCAGGCCGGTCTGCTCGTGGATGGGCAGCGCGTCCATGTCGGCGCGCAGGCCCAGGCGCCGCGTGCCTGCTCCGACCCGCAGCGTGCCGACCACGCCCGTGCCTCCCAGGCCCCGGTGCACTTCGTAGCCCCAGGAGGCCAGGCGCTCGGCCACCAAGTCGCTGGTGGCGAACTCCTCGAAGGCCAGCTCGGGATGGGCATGCAGGTGATGGCGCAGGGCCACCATCTCGGCCTGCGTGGCGCGTATGCCGGGCAGCACCGGATCGGCGGCTTCAGCCATGGTGGAAACGGGCGGTTCAATGTTCATGCCCGCAGTCTAGGAAGCGTGGGCAGCGGGCGGAAGACCGCCAGCGCCTGCCCTGCCAGGCATTGCCTGTCATCCCCTGAACACCTGCACGCGCCAATCACAGGCATGGCACACATGGCACGAAACCTGCAAGATCGGCCCATGCATTCCCAGCCCCACCCCGATGCCGGTCCCGCCATGAAGCTGCACCAGATGCGCTACCTCGTCGCCGTGGCCGGCTGTGGCAGCGTGCGCGCCGCGTCACGCGCGCTGGGCATCACGCAGTCGGCCATCACCCAGGCCCTGCGCGAGCTGGAGGAAGGCCACCGCCTTGCGCTGTTCGAGCGCCAGAGCAGCGGCATCGTCCTCACGCCGGCCGGGCGCACGCTGCTGCGCCACGCCCAGCTGATCACCGGGCAGATGGCCCAGGCCGAGGATGAAATGGCCCGCCTGCGCGACACCTGCGCCGTGGCGCGCCTGTCCGTAGGCGTGACGCCCTGGGTGGGCCAGAGCCTGCTGCCCCATGTGCTGCGCGCCTTCCGCGCCGAACTGCCCCAGGTACGGCTGGAACTGTTCGAGGGCCTGTCGGCCGTGGCCCATCCGCGCCTGCGCGAAGGCACGCTGGACCTGCTGATTGGCCGCGTGCCTTCGGGCCCCTCGGGCGGCGACCTGCATGGCACACCGCTGTTCCGCTATGACGCCACCGTCGTGGCCCGCACCGGCCATCCGCTGGCAGGCGCCCGTTCGCTGGCCGAGCTGATGGACTGCGACTGGCTGCTCAACTACACGCCGCCTGAAGAAGACGACCTGGTGCGGCGCCTGTTCCTGCGCCACGGCCTGCCCGTGCCCGTGGGCCACATCCACCTGGTGCATTCGGCATCGCTGCTGCTGCACCTGATCGTGCACAGCGACATGCTCTCGTTGTGCCCCTGGCCGCTGATCGAGTCGGGCGTGCCCCAGGGCACCCTGGTGCCGCTGTCCCTGCGCGAGCAGTTCGAGCCCCACACGGTGGGCGTGGTCCAGCGCGGCCACGGCCCCCTGCCCTGGGTGGCCGAGCGCTTCGTGCACCACCTCATGGAGCAGGTCCACGCCTGCCGCCACAGCCCGGACCCGGTGCTGCAGCGCGTGTTCCGCTCCATTGACGTGCTGGCTTGAGGGCGGCTCAGCGCAGCGCGGCCTGGGCCACCGGCACGTTCGCCGATTCGCCGGCCGGCGCGTCAGCCGGAACATCCCAGCCCCCGCCCAGCGCGCGGATCAGGCCCACGGCGGCCTGGTACTGCGCGGACTTCACCTGCAGCGCCTGGCGGCGGTTGCGCAGTTCGCTGCGGCGGGCATCCAGCAGGTCCAGCTGGCTGACGTAGCCATTGCGGTAGCGCGTGTCCGAAAGGCTGGTGGCACGCTTGGCGGCCACCACGGCCTGGCCCTGCACGGTGGACTGCTCCTGCAGGATGCGGATGGATGACAGCTGGTCCTCCACCTCCTGGAAGGCCACCAGCGCCTGCTGGCGGTAGGCGGCCAGCGCGGCGTCGAGCTGCGCACCTGCGGCCTGCACGCCGGCCTCGCGCCGGCCGCCGTCGAACAGCGGCAGCGACAGCAAGGCGCCCACGCCCCAGGAGCGCATGGACCACTTGAACAGGTCACCGACTTCGGGCGAGGCGTGGCCGGCCGCGCCGGTCAGCGAGATGCTGGGGAACCATGCCGTCTTCGCCACGCCCACGCGCGACTGCGCGGCGAACACGGCGCGCTGCGCAGCCGAGATGTCGGGCCGGCGCATGAGCACCGTGGCCGGCACGCCGGCTGGGATGGAAGGCAGAGCCGTGGTCCAGGCGCCTTCGCCCAGGCCGAAGCGCGAGGCCGAGTCGCCCACAAGCACGGCCAGCGCATGCTCGACCTGGGCGCGCTGGCGGTCCAGCGCCAGCGCGTCCGATTCGGTGGCCGACAGCTCGGCCTGGATGCGCGCCACGTCCAGCTCGGCAATGTCGCCGGCCTGCAGCCTTCGCTCCGACAGGCGCAGCGTGTCGCGGTAGGCCTCCACGGTCTCGCGCATCAGGGCGCGCTCGGCGTCCAGTGCGCGCAGCTGCAGATAGGTCTGCGCGACCTCGGCCTGCACGGCCAGCCGCGTGCTTTGCAGCAGGGCCTCGCGGCCCTCGGCGTCCAGCCGCGATGCGTCGGCCGCCTGGGAAATGCGGCCGAACAGATCGACCTCATAGGACAGGTTCAGCCCCGCATTGACCAGGGTGGCAGGCCGCGTGCCCGAGGCCTTGTCCAGCCCCGCGCCGCGCGTGGCCCCTGCGCCCAGGCCCAGTTGGGGCAGGCGCTCGGCATTGGCGCTGCGCGCCAGGGCGCGGGCCTCGGCCAGGCGTGCGGCCGCGGCCTGGATGCTCTGGTTGTCCAGCGTGGCCTTGTCCACCAGCGCGTCCAGCGCCGGGTCGGCAAAGGCCAGCCACCATTGGCCGCGTGCCTGGGCTTCGGCAGGCAGGGCCTGGGTCCAGCCCGCCTGCGGCGCGGCGCCCTGCTCCTTGAAGGCGGGGGCGGCCGGCAGCTCTGGCAGGCTCTGGGACACGCTGGCGCAGCCGGCCAGGGCCAGCGCCGCCACCAGGGGCAGCAGACGCCTGGACAGTTTCGAAAGCGATGGGATCTTCATGATCGGTTCCTGTTCTTGTGGTGTGGGCTCATTCATGCTCGCCACGCGCAGCAGAGGGCATGGGCAGCGCGCCGCCACCCAAGGCATGGCCGTGGGCGGGTGCGTGTGCAGGGGCCTCTTGCTCCATCTCGGGACCATGCTGCTTGAGCGGCCGGTTGCCTGCCAGGCGGCGCATCAGCACGTAGAACACGGGCGTCAGGAACAGGCCGAAGGCCGTCACCCCGATCATTCCCGAGAACACGGCCACGCCCATGGCACGGCGCATTTCCGAGCCCGCGCCCGTGGACAGCACCAGGGGCAGCACGCCCATGACGAAGGCCAGCGAGGTCATCAGGATGGGGCGCAGGCGCAGCCGGCTGGCCTCGATGGCGGCCTGTATGGGCGTGCGGCCCTCGAACTCCAGCTCCCGCGCGAACTCCACGATCAGGATGGCGTTCTTCGCACTCAGCCCCACCAGCACGATGAGCCCGATCTGCGTGAAGACATTGCTGTCGCCGCCCGACAGCCAGACGCCGGTCATGGCCGCCAACAGGCCCATGGGCACGATCAGGATGATGGCAATCGGCAGGGTCAGGCTCTCGTACTGCGCGGCCAGCACCAGGAAGACCAGCAGCAGGGCCAGCGGGAACACGATCACCGCCGAATTGCCGGCCAGGATTTCCTGATAGGTCAGGTCGGTCCATTCGAAGTCGATGCCCTTGGGCAGGGTCTCGGCCGCGATGCGCTTGATGGCGTCCTGCGCCTGGCCCGAAGAGAAGCCCGGTGCGGCACCGCCGTTGATGTCGGCCGTGAGGTAGCCGTTGTAGCGCATGGCGCGCTCGGGGCCGAAGCTGGAGTCCACCTTCATCAGCGCCGACAGCGGAATCATCTCGCCCGAGCTGGAGCGCACTTTGAGCATGCCCACGTCCTCGGCACGCGCGCGGTAGGGCGCGTCGGCCTGGACGCGGACGCTGTAGGTGCGGCCGAACTTGTTGAAGTCGTTCGCATACAGGCTGCCCAGGTAGATCTGCATGGTGTCGAAGATGTCCGTCACCGGCACGCCGAGCTGGCGCGCCTTGGTGCGGTCGATGTCGGCATACAGCTGGGGCACGTTGACCTGCCAGCTGGTGAACATGCCGGTCAGCTCGGGCGTCTGGTAGGCCTTGGCCATGAAAGCCTTCACGGCCGCGTCCATCTGGTCATAGCCCAGGGAGGCGCGGTCTTCCAGCTGCAGCTTGAAGCCGCCCGTCGTGCCCAGGCCCGCCACGGGTGGCGGCGGGAACATGACGATGAAGGCGTCCTGGATGCCTGCGAAGGCCTGGTTGAGCTGGCCGGCCACGGCGCCGCCGCTCTGGTCGGCGCGCTTGCGCTCGTCGAAGGGCTTGAGCGTGGCGAAGACGATGCCCGAGTTGGAGCTGTTGGTGAAGCCGTTGATGGACAGGCCCGGGAAGGCGATGGTGTCCTCCACGTTGGGGTTGTCCTTCATGATCTCGCCCATGCGGCGGATCACCTCGTCCGTGCGGTCCAGCGTGGCGCCGTCGGGCAACTGGGCAAAGCCGATCAGGTACTGCTTGTCCTGCGCGGGCACGAAGCCCGAAGGCACGGCCTTGAACAGGCCGAAGGTCACGGCGATCAGCGCCAGGTAGATGGCCAGCATCAGGGCCTTGCGGGAGATCACGCGGCCCACGCCGCCGCTGTAGGCCTCGGAGCCCCGGTGGAACATGCGGTTGAAGCCGCGGAACAGCCAGCCGAAGGCCCGGTCCATGCCGCGCGTCAGCGCGTCCTTGGGCGCATCGTGGCCGCGCAGCAGCAGGGCCGCCAGCGCGGGCGACAGCGTCAGCGAGTTGATGGCCGAGATCACCGTGGAGATGGCGATCGTCACCGCGAACTGCTTGTAGAACTGGCCCGTGAGGCCGCTGATGAAGGCCAGCGGCACGAACACCGCCACCAGCACCAGGGCGATGGCGATGATGGGCCCGGACACTTCGCGCATGGCGCGGTAGGTGGCGTTGCGCGGCGTGAGACCGGCCTCGATGTTGCGCTCCACGTTCTCGACCACGACGATGGCGTCATCCACCACGATGCCGATGGCCAGCACCAGGCCGAACAGGCTCAGCGCGTTGATGGAAAAACCCAGCAGATGCAGCACGGCGAAGGTGCCGATCACCGACACCGGCACGGCCAGCAGCGGGATGATGGAGGCGCGCCAGGTCTGCAGGAACAGGATCACCACCAGCACCACGAGCACGATGGCCTCCAGCAGCGTGTGCACCACCGATTCGATGGAGGCGCGCACGAACTGCGTGGGGTCGTAGGCGATGCGGTACTCCAGGCCCTCGGGCATGTTCTTGTTCAGGGCCTCCATGGTCTTGCGCACGTTGGCCGAGATTTCCAGCGCATTGGAGCCCGGCGCCTGGAACACGCCCATGCCCACGGCCGGGTCGTTGTTCAGCAGCGAGCGCAGCGAATAGTCGGCCGCGCCCATCTCCAGGCGGCCGATGTCGCGCAGGCGGGTCACGGCGCCATCGGCGCCGCTCTTGACGATGATGTCGCCGAAGTCCTCCTCGCTTTGCAGGCGGCCCTGGGCGTTGATGGACAGTTGCATGTCCACGCCCGGCAGCCCCGGCGAGGCGCCGACCACGCCGGCCGCAGCCTGCACGTTCTGGCCGCGGATGGCGGCCACCACATCGCTGGCCGACAGGCCGCGCTGCGCCACCTTCTGCGGGTCCAGCCACACGCGCATGGCGTAGTCGCCGCCGCCGAAGATCTGGATCTGGCCCACGCCCTCGATGCGCGCCAGCGGGTCCTTCACGTTCAGCACTGCGTAGTTGCGCAGGTAGTTGATGTCATAGCGCTGGTTGGGCGAGACCAGGTGCACCACCATGGTCAGGTCGGGTGCGCTCTTGACCGTGGTGATGCCCAGGCGGCGCACCTCTTCCGGCAGGCGCGGCTCGGCCTGCGAGACGCGGTTTTGCACCATCTGCTGCGCCTTGTCGGGGTCGGTGCCCAGGCGGAAAGTGACGGTCAGCGTCATCACGCCGTCGCTGGTGGCCTGGCTGCCCATGTAGAGCATGCCTTCGACGCCGTTGATCTGCTCTTCCAGCGGCGTGGCCACGGTCTCGGCGATCACCTTGGGATTGGCGCCCGGATACTGGGCGCGCACCACCACGGACGGCGGCGCGACCTCGGGGTATTCCGAGATCGGCAGCCCGCCCATGGCGATCAGGCCGGCGATCAGCATCAGCAGCGAAAGCACGCCTGCGAAGATCGGCCGGTCAATGAAGAATTTGGATAGGTTCATGGTGTTTGGCTCCGCCACGGCAAAGCGCGGCCCATGCCGCCTGCGGTCAGGCGGCATTTCAGAGGCAGGAAAGGTGTGCGGCTAGATCAGGACTTGGTTGCGTCAGCCACTTGTTCGGCTGCCTGCCGGGTGCCCGGCTGGCGGGCATCGGCCCGCGCATCCATGGACACCTCCTTGGGCGCGACCAGGGCGCCGGGGCGGATGTGCTGCAGGCCGTTGACCACCACGCGCTCGCCGGGCTGCAGGCCCTGGGTCACGTTGCGCAGGCCGTTGACCGAGGCGCCCAGGGCCACCTCGCGGTAGACGGCCTTGTTGTCGTCGCCCACCACCATCACGTACTTCTTGCTCTGGTCCGTGCCGATGGCGCGCTCGCTGACCAGCAGCATGCTGCTGTCGCGCGCCTGGCCCATGCGGATGCGGGCGAACTGGCCGGGCATGAGGGCGCCGTCCTTGTTGTCGAAGGCGGCGCGCACGCGCACCGTGCCGCTTCGGGCATCGACCTGGTTGTCGATCAGCTGCAGCCGGCCCTCGAAGGGCGTGCTGCCGGCCGTGGCCGTGCCCATCTGCACGGGAATGCTGTCGATCCTGGCGCGGTTGCCCGCGCCGCCGCCGAGCTCCTTGAGCGCGCGCGTGATGACCTGCTCATCGGCATCGAAGCTCGCATAGATGGGGCTGACCGAGACCAGCGTGGTCAGCACCGGCGCGCCCGGGCCTGCGGCCACCAGGTTGCCCACGGTGATCTCGCGCTTGCCGATGCGGCCCGACACGGGGGCGCGCACCTGGGTGTAGCCCAGGTTCAGCCGCGCCGATTGCAGGGACGCCTGGGCCGCGCGCAGATTGGCCTCGGCCTCGCTGCCCGCGTTGATGCGCTCGTCCAGCTCGCGCTGGGCAATCGCCCGCTCGTCCCACAGGCGGCGTGCGCGCTCCTGCTCGCTGCGTGCATAGGACTGGCGTGCCTGGGCCGAGGCCACCTGGGCTTCGGCCCGCTCGACCTCGGCCGCATACGGTGCGGGGTCGATGGTGATCAGCAGATCGCCCTGCTTGACCAGCGCGCCCTCGCGAAAGTGCACGGCCTGCACGGCGCCAGCCACGCGCGAGCGGATGTCCACGCGCTCCACGGCTTCAAGGCGGCCCGAGAACTCGTCCCAGGCGGTGACCTCGCTTTCGGCGACCGTGGCCACCGACACGGGCGTGGCGGCGGGCTGGGCGCTGGCGGGCGCGTCATCAGCCTTGGCATCGAAGCCATGCAGGCCGAACAGGCCGGCGCTGACGGCGAGGATGGCCGCAGCGGCGGCAGGCAGCCTCCAGCCCTTGCGCGGGGCCGAAGCGAAAGAAGGGGAAGAAGAGGATGAGGTGGATTCGGTGGACATGGTATTTTTTTGCGAAATTCAGGGAACACGATGCCCGCCCGGCGCCTGAACGCGCCGGGAAGGCGGAAGGGGAAAACGGGGCAGCAGATGTCGCCGGCTGCGGCGGCGCGGGGCCTAGCCCGGTGCTGCGGGCTTGTTCATGGTGGCCTCGAAGAAGTCATGCACATGCTGGAACACGGCGGCGCTGCAGGCCGTACAGGCCTCGGCCTCGGACAGGGCCTGCGGCCAGTTCGACGCGCTGGGCAGCACATGGCTGCTGGCTGTCACGCCGGCCGCGCGCAGGCGGGCCGCATAGGCCTGGGCCTCGTCGCGCAGCGGGTCGTCACCGCCCACCAGCACCAGGGCCGGCGGCAACTGGGCCAGGCGCAGCGAGCTGCCGGGTACGGCATAGGGGTGCATGGCGTCCTTGGGGCAGCTCAGGTACTCGCGCCAGCCCGTGGCCCAGCGGCATTCGCCGGCTTCGGGTGTGGCCTCGCGCTGCGAGGCGGTGCCGGTGCAGGGATCGAGCATGGGCGACACCAGGATCTGGCCCGCCAGCGGCGGATGGCCCCGGTCGCGCGAGATCACGGCCACGGCGGCGGCCAGGTTGCCGCCGGCTTCTTCACCCGCAAGGAACAGCGGCGCGCCCTTGCCCGCCATCTTCACGCGGTGCTTGTACAGCCACTGCAGCACGGCGTAGCCCACCTCGATGGGCTGGGGAAACGGATGCTCGGGCGCCAGCGGGTAGGCCAGCGACACCACGACGGCGCCCGCCTCGGCCAGCAGCCGGCCGATGTAGCGCCCGTTGTCCAGCGTGCCGCAGACAAAGGTGCCGCCATGGAAATGCAGCACCAGCGGCGAGACCGTGCCGGGCCTGCGCTGACCATAGGCGCGCGCAGCCACGGTGCCGTGCTCGGGCAGCTCGATGGAGAATTCTGTTTCGGCAATCTGCGCCCCGGCGGCGGGGCCGTTCGGAAGCGACGGGGAAGTGGACATGGCGCGAACCTGCGGCAATGGTCGATGGTTGGAATATAGGCGGCGCCGGCCATGTCTGAAATAGCAACGCAGCCATCGCTCTGTTTCCGTTTCACGAACAATCGCCCGATACCGCGCATGTGAGAATTCCGCCGAGCCGGCATTCCCTTGCCGGGCGCTGCAGGAGCAACTTTCCATGGACCAGATCCAGGCCATGCGTGTCTTCGTTCGCGTGGTGGAAGCCGGCAACTTCACCCGCGCCGCCGATTCGCTCGACCTGCCCAAGGGCACGGTCACCAAACAGATACAGGCGCTGGAGGCGCGCGTGCGCGTCAAGCTGCTCAACCGCACGACGCGGCGCGTCACCGTCACGCCCGATGGCGCGGCCTACTACGAACGCGCGGCACGCCTGCTCAACGACTTCGACGATCTCGAAGCCAGCATGGTCAACACCCAGACCGCGCCCAGCGGGCGGCTGCGGCTGGACGTGGGCAGCTCCATGGCCCGGCTGATCATCATTCCGGCGCTGACCGAATTCTGCGAACGCTACCCCGACATACAGATCGACCTGGGCGTGGGCGACCGCCTGGTGGACCTGATCAGCGACAACGTGGACTGCGTGATCCGCGGGGGCGAGCTCAGCGACCAGTCCCTGGTGGCGCGGCGCATCGGCTCCATGAACTGGGTCACCGTGGCCTCGCCCGCCTACCTGGCACGCCACGGCGTGCCCCAGCATCCGTCCGAACTGGATACGAAGCACCAGATCGTCGCCTTCTTCTCGGGCCATACGCGGCGCATGTACCCGCTGGAATTCCAGCGGGGCGATGAATCCATCGAGGTGGCAGGCAACTACCGCATCGCGGCCAACGACAGCAATGCCTACACGGCCGCCGTGCTGGCGGGCTTTGGCATCGCGCAACTGGTCACGGCCTTTGCCCAGCCGCTGATCGACAGCGGCGAACTGGTCGAGGTGCTGCCGGAATGGACCCAGCCGCCGCTGCCCATTCACGTGGTCTATCCGCCCAACCGCCACCTCAGCGCCAAGGTGCGGGCCTTCGTGGACTGGGCGGCCGACCTGTTCGCGCGCCATCCCCAGCTGCAGCGCAGCTGAAAGGCAGGCGATGGGATGGCCGGGCGGGCCCAAGCCCCGTCCGGCTGCAAGGCCTTCCTAGCCACTCTTCATGTCAGCTGGCATGGCGCCCGCCATTCCCATTCGCCATGACCATGCACGCCACCGGATACGGCTGATCCTGGCCGCGGCCTGTGCGCTCACTGCGGCGCGCAGGCCCTGCCCATGCACCAAATACCGCCAGCACCTCTTGGGAAATGCACCGAAAAACGGCATTCAGGCACCAAGCACGGGCACCGTTCACCAAAACGATGCATGACGGCATAACTTTTTGGCATAATTTTGGTTTGCACTCACCCCTTCCCGCAGCCGTTTTTTAGTCAGAGGTTTTTCCATGAAGTACGAGTCCGTCGGCCAATTCCTTGAAGAAGTGGCGCAACGCAACCCCGGCCAGCCCGAATTCCTGCAAGCCGTCACCGAAGTGATGGAAAGCCTGTGGCCCTTCATCGAGAAGAACCCCAAGTACGCCGAGCACGGACTGCTGGAGCGTCTGGTCGAGCCCGAGCGCGTGGTCATGTTCCGCGTGAGCTGGACCGACGACAAGGGCCAGGTGCAGGTCAACCGCGGCTTCCGCATCCAGCACAGCATGGCCATCGGCCCCTACAAGGGCGGCCTGCGTTTCCACCCCTCGGTCACGCTGTCCGTGCTCAAGTTCCTGGCCTTCGAGCAGACCTTCAAGAACGCGCTGACCACGCTGCCCATGGGCGGCGGCAAGGGCGGCTCGGACTTCGATCCCAAGGGCAAGAGCCCCGCTGAAGTCATGCGCTTTTGCCAGGCCTTCGTCACCGAGCTGTTCCGCCACGTGGGCCCGGACACCGACGTGCCGGCAGGCGACATCGGCGTGGGCGGCCGCGAAGTGGGCTTCATGGCCGGCATGTACAAGAAGCTGTCCAACAGCGCCGCCAGCGTGTTCACGGGCAAGGGCCTGTCCTTCGGCGGCTCGCTGATCCGCCCCGAAGCCACCGGCTACGGCACCGTCTACTTCGCCCAGGAAATGCTGGCCACGCGCGGCCAGTCCTTCGCAGGCAAGACCGTCTCCGTCTCCGGCTCGGGCAACGTGGCCCAGTACGCCGTGGAGAAGGCCCTGCAGTTGGGCGCCAAGGTGGTGTCGGTCTCCGACTCCTCGGGCACCGTGTATGACCAGGACGGCTTCACCACCGAGAAGCTGGCCATCCTGATGGACGTGAAGAACCACCGCTACGGCCGCGTGGACGAGTACGCCAAGCTGGTGGGCGCCGAATTCCTGCGCGGCAAGACGCCGTGGCACCTGAAGGTGGACGTGGCCCTGCCCTGCGCCACGCAGAACGAACTGACCGAGGAAGACGCCAAGGTGCTGATCGTCAACGGCGTGGTCTGCGTGGCCGAAGGCGCCAACATGCCCTCGACCATCGAAGCCGCCAAGGCCTTCGAGAAGGCCGGCGTGCTGTACGCCCCGGGCAAGGCCAGCAACGCCGGTGGCGTGGCCACCTCGGGCCTGGAGATGAGCCAGAACGCGGCCCGCCTGTCCTGGCCCGCCGAGGAAGTCGATGCCCGCCTGCTGCAGATCATGCAAGGCATCCACGCCGCCTGCCTGAAGTACGGCAAGCGCGAGGACGGCACGGTCAGCTACATCGACGGCGCCAACATCGCCGGCTTCGTCAAGGTGGCCGACGCCATGCTGGCCCAGGGCGTGATCTGAGCATCAGCGCTCCCCATCCCTGACGAAAGCCCATGCAGCCTGCTGCATGGGCTTTTTTGTTGGTGCCTTCCGCTTTCTACGCCTTTCTGCCATGGGCTGAGTGATCGCTGGCAAGCGATTGCGCCCAGGACAATGCCTCTTCAAGGTTCAGGTACAGACTTGCATACGCCTTGCGCAAAAGTCCATCAGGCAAAGCCCAGTCCCATTTCTCGCGCTGCAGGTTGCGGACATCGGCCAGAAGCATGTCGAGCGGTGGAGGCTCATCCACTGCCGTATCGATGAGGGCATCGATGATCCCCTCGATACCCAAATCTCCTTTGATGACTTCGATGCCTGGGCCGGCCGCATTGGCCGAGTAGCCTCTGCGGCGAAGCAGGCAGGCCAGCGCTTCGTTGGCGGCATCCCCGAGCCAGGTCAGCAGCACCACTTCGCGGCCCTGGTCCACCATGAAGTCATTCGCCAGATTTCGTTCAGAGTAGTTCGCCCTGCCTTCCACCAAAAACCGCCTGGCCACTTCATCCAGGAACGGCGGTATATCGGAGGACTCGAACAATTGGTGCATTCGCTGGTGAACACGTGTGTGGGTACGCCCTGCCCCACCTGAGAACAACGGCGGCGCTCCGCCACCGGAGCGGACGACAAATATGGTCTTCTGCTCCTCGTCGATGTCTTCTACCAGCCAGGTCCTGCCGGCGAACAGGATGCGCTGGCCAACGCTGAGCATCAGCGATACCGGCAAAGTGCCGAGCGTTTTACCGCTGCAGACGATACGAAACTCCTCGTCTGCTGCAAACGCAGCATAGAAGGTGTAGTGGTTGACGAACTTCTCACCGATGCGACCATGCAGCAAAAGACCGCTGGACTCCTGCATCAGCAATTCCTTTTGGCCGAGATGGCGAACGAGTTCGGCAAACTCGCCTTTGTTCAACCCAGTGAAAGGGGCGCCGGAAGTACAGAACATCGTATGGAGTTGCCCGATGGATGCCCCTCCGCTCTGCGCCACATAGGACAGCATCTGCTGAACCAGTGTCGATAGGTGAACGCCATGCGCCATGGGCGGTTCGAACCAACCTTCCAGCAGCAGTGAGATCATCGCCGTCACCTTCACCGTCTCCAGACGGAGTTCGTCGGCGAGCGAGGGTTTCCCTCCAAGGGCGTTCTCCACGCTGTAGCCTCGCAAGATGGCCGGCTCGCCCTTTCGGCGACCAGACCGCCCCAGGCGCTGTCGCAAGCTGGCCACCGACGGTGGCGGGCCGATCTGGGCCACGCTCTTGACGGAGCCAATGTCGATGCCCAACTCCAGCGTGTTGGTACAGAGGGCGGTCGCGGGAAATTCCTTCTGTTTCAGGGCAGCCTCGGTGTCCGAGCGGATCTCCTTCGACAGACTGCCGTGGTGCGGCCAGAACTCATTGGGCACCTTCTCCTGCTCGCAAAGTCGGTTGAGAAGGTACGTGTAGCGTTCGACTTCACGCCGCGAGTTCGGGAAGACCAGATTGTTCGTGCCGCGCAAGCCCCGGAACAGATGCAGGGCAATCTTCGCCGGTGTGACGGGTTCCGGCTCTTCGCCACCATCTTCATTGCGCAAGACCAAGGGCTCCTCGTAACCTTTGACCAGAACTCTCAGCTCACTGTGCGAGGACTTCGACTCCACCAGGGCAACCGACGTCCCTTGTCCAGGACGCAGAAAATCGGCGGCCAGGCGCATGTCACCCAAGGTCGCGGAAAGGCCGACACGCGGCACTTGGCGACCGATGACCCGCTCAATGCGATGCATCAGGGATTGAAGCTGTTTTCCGCGCTCTGATCCGATGAAGGCGTGAAGCTCGTCGACGATGAAGAACGTCAGCTGATCGAACACCGCACCGATCGACGTGCCTCGATGGCATAACGTTGCCTCAAGAGATTCCGGCGTGATGAGCAAGACCCCTTGCCGCTTCGTCAGGAATCGTGCCTTGGCCGAGGAAGAGATGTCGCCATGCCAGGGCCACACCGGAATTTCCAGTTGCTCGCACAGCCGGTCGAGGCGACCGAACTGGTCATTGATGAGCGCCTTGAGCGGACTGACATAGACGATGAGCCCCTGTGACTCCGTCTGAAGCAGCTTCGTCAGCGCCGGCAGAAATGCCGCCTCCGTCTTGCCGGCGGCCGTGGCGGCTGCCACGATGACGTCCCGGTCCGCCTTGACGATGAGCGGAATGGCCGCCTCCTGGGCATCTCTCAGCGACTCCCAGCCTTCGGCCCATAGGAAGCGCTGGATGCGCTCATCGAGCAGGAAGAAGGAAGCGCTGTCGCCAGACATGTGCTCAGGCCGAGACCGTCACATCTTGAACGAGGCGAATTCATCGCCATCGTCCACCTCGACCTGCTCATCAGTCACCCCGCCAGTGTCCGGGGCGACCTCTATGCCGCCCAGCAGGCTCTGCCATGCAGCCCCCGGGTTCTGATCCAACACGGCCAGCATGTTGATGAAGGCCGTGATGGTCGTACGCGGCGTTCGGAAATACGTGTCGCCGATGCGTTTGGAGCAGTGCTCCATGAAGCTGAAGATGCCTTGGTCCGGGACGAGAAACTTGTCAGCGTCGCCGAGGGCGTAGACTGAGCGAATCTTCTGCAACAGGACGTAGAAATCCTCAGGCGTGAGACTCGACAGGCGCACCACCGGTCCGCTGAAGTCGACCAGGCCATCTGAGGCAAAGGTGTTCTGCGCAAGCCGACTCTGCAAGGCGGGATAGCTATAGAGTCCGCGCCGGGTATCCAGCAGAAACTCCGGCGTTCCGCCCAGAACAAATCCAAGGCCCACGGCCGTGCCCTGTAGCGAGTCGTTGAGGATGCGCAGGATCTGTTCGTAGTTCGCATTGCGGGCCTGCGTGTTGGCCAGCTTGTAGAGATTGACCAGTTCATCCAAACCAACCAGCAGGCCCGCGAAACCGGCCAGCCGCACGAAGCGCGCCATAAGCTTGAGTTGGTCATAGACCTCGGAATCGTCGACGATGCTTCGTACGCCGAGCGCCTGCCTCGCATCGGTCTTGGTGGCGAACTCCCCCCGCAGCCATCGGATGGCATCGGACTTGAGCTTCTCGTTGCCCTCCTCATGGCCACGACAGTAAGCCGCAATGACGTCCGCGAAGTCGTAGCCGTTCACCAGCTCGGTTAGTTGGTCGAGCTGCTGGCGCAAGACCGCCTCGGTCGATTGGCCGGACGCCTTGGCGTGCGTCTTGGCCGTGGCGATGAATTTCTCGACGATGCCCGCAAGCGCACCCCCATCCGGCTTCGTTCGGGTCGACAGGTTGCGCATGAGTTCGGCATAGAGCGAGCGGGCCTGGCCACCGCTGGCGTGAAGACGCCGGTCCGGGTTCAGATCAGCCGTGGCCACCACGAGCTTCTTCTCCAGCGCCACGGCACGCACCAGGTTCAGGAAGAAGGTCTTGCCCGCGCCGTACTCGCCAATGACGACACGGAATGCCGAGCCCCCATCGGCGATGCGGGCGATGTCGGCCACCAGCGTCTCGATTTCCCGGACACGGCCGACCTGGATCAGGTGCTGTCCGCTGCGGGGCACGACACCTGCGCGCAACGATTGGAGGACCGCGTCGCGGTCTCTAGGGCGGATCGGTGCATTCATGCTTCCAACTTCTCCAACAGTTCAGGGTTCACGGTCACGACCTCCTCGCCCTCTGTAAACGGTATGTCGTGCAGATCGAAGGCCGCCTCGTTGAGGGCTTCGATGGCACCGTCGAGCATCAGGTCCAGATCTGCAGCGGCATCGTCGAGTTCATCCTTTGTCCACACCGGCCGCGACAGCAGCAGGCGTGCGAGCGCGCTGTGCGCTTCGTCCAGGCCGAGCAGTCCCGGTGATGTCGCCCCAGCATCGCCTTCAGGCTCGGGTTCGACGAATACCGTCTCGGGTGGATTTTCTTCCTTGAAGATTCCCGACAGCAGAGCCGATACGGCTTCGGTATCCTTCTGTAGAGCAGCAATGCGCGCGGGATCAAGCTTGAATCCGGCTTCCTCCAACTCCACGGCAACCGTCGCCGTTGGTTTCGCACCTGCAGCTGCGGCATGCACGTCGGAAAACACCTTCTTGGACTCGACGCCAAGGGCCTTGTAGACCTTCTCCAGCATCTTCACTTCCGTCGGCGAGACTTCTCCATCGGACTGTGCGACCGTGGCCATGAAGGCAGCAATAGTCTCCTTGGCGCCAATATCCAGCGGTTCCAACTTCTTGCGCAGAGCGGTCAGCGATGCTGGCGCCGCCATCAGCAGGCGCAGGTGTGCCAGAAGCCTACGGATATGGTTCGGAGTGAGATGCGCCCAGGACTGCACCTGTGCCCGGAGATGCCCCATTTCCTGGGCACTGAACTCGCCATCGGCGGCAGCAACGGCCGATGCCAAGTCCAAAGTCAGTATGGCGGCTTGGTAAGCCGGTGTGGAGCGGCTGGCGACCTCTCCTGGTGGCACGGAGAACAGCACGACCTTCTCGTGGGGCTTGGGCAGCTTGGCTCCAGCCAGGACATCGGGCTCGATGCCGATGTTCAAGGATTCGAGCGCTCGCGCCAGCGCCAGCGTCCGGTCCCGCGTCAGGGTCGTTTTGGCATCCAGACTGCCAAGCAGTTCCTGGAACGACATGGCAATCATCCCCTCACCCATACGCACCTTCAGGCCATGCAAGGCCTTCTGGGCACTTTCGGGCCACAGCGTGGCAGGCAATTGCAGCAGCCCCTCCAGCGCATGCCTGCCATCCGGATTCCGCCCCACATAGCGGCTGAACGGCTCCAGCTCTTTCGTGGCCTCCTCGACAACCTGGCGCAGCTTGTTGATGGGTGCAGTAAGCACGGTGACGTCGGGCGTGTCCCCAAAAGACAGGCTCAAATCCTTGTACCCGCGAAATCCGGCGGAGGCCGGTCGGTGAACCAGCTTGATCTTGGTCTTGTTCCTGGGAAGAACCAAGCCCTCTCCAAACGTCTCGCGGTATCTGGATACGAAGAGCTTGTCGAACTCCTCCGCGCAACGCGTTGCCGGTGTTCGCAGGTAGTTGGTCGGATCCAGCTTGGCCCAGGCCAGTGCCAGTTGCGCAGGCACAGGCATGCCATCGACCGCCGCCTGGCCGAGGGCGACACGGATGTAGAGCGGCAGTTCGTAGGTCTTGGGAAAACTCGGGATGGGCTTGAGATAGGCCTTCTCGGGGTGCTCTGCCAAAGAGATCCAATCGAGCAGCGAACCCGCGTAGCTTCGGAATGAACCCGACTTGTCGCCATAGATGTCCAATAGCCGGCGCAGCTCCGACGCAATCACGGGCCAATCGGCCTTGGCCCCCTCGTCCTTCGAGGCATCCAGAATGGCGCGGCGCTCCAACCCGTAGAAGAAGATGAAGACATATCCCACATCGGCCTCGGGATCCTGCCTTCCGCCTGCCAGCCAATTCAGATAGGCGCGCCGGGCGGAAGGCGAAATTTCCGAGTAACTCGGCCAGTAGCCCATCTGCCGCTCTGTGTAGTCGCCCTTGGACGCGACGGATTTCGACGGATCGATGAGGCTCGGATCATTGCCACCCGTGGGAATAGGCAGCGACGTGCCGATGTAAACGAGGCCACCGGTAATTGAGACGCCCCCGACCTCAACCGCCTCTCCTGCAGGAATCCAGGCACCAGGACCGAAGCGGTTGGGCGCTGCCGGGATGCGAAACGACGGCGTGGCAGGCACTGGACTGACCGCAACCGGTACAGGTTGTTCATCCTCAAGGAGTCGGCTTGCCGCGCGCGAACTGACCGCCGGGCTAGGCGCAACCGGTGCGCGCCTCTCGGGAAGCGGGTCAGTGCGAGCAGGACGCGCAGCTTCCTGAGGTACCTCATGCGCACCGCCTTTGGACTTGAGATAGAGATAGATACCGACGCCGATGGCGGCGAACACCCCAACCCCGATCCAAACCTCGCGCGGAATGGCGGCCAACACCACCAGCAGCCCCACGACGACTGCACCGATGCCCCCTCCCGCTCCTGATTTCTTTCGCCTGGCCATAGCTTGTTCACTCCTTCCCCGGCAAACAATTGTTACAGCATTGTGCATGGCAACCGAAATCGGTTCAGCCTTGAGTATCCGCACGCCACATATGGCGAGGCATTGCCGGAGAGAAAGCGAAAGACCCGTTGCCCTCAATGCGAGAACACGAGGGGCTTTGAATGACGTGTTATCCAGTCGGCGCCGTAGTCGCCCCAATTGCACGGCCGGTCACAGAAACTCTCAATACAGCCCTACGTAGCGCAGTCCGCAAGCCGCTGCAGGGCATGCAGCTATGCCATGCCAAGCAGAGGACACGGCGCCGGCCATTGGATCGCATGCTCAACCGCCGGCATTCAGTGTTGCAGAATGTAGCCCAATGACCTGAAGGATTCTGACCGCCGATGACAAAATTCCTGAACACCAGTGCGACAAACTACTTTCTTGAAGAACTGATCAAGGGAGCCACCGATCGCCTGATCCTGATCAGCCCGTTCCTGAAACTGAACGACCGCATGAAGGAACTGCTGGCGGACAAGAACCGCTTAAAGATCGATGTAAGGATCGTCTATGGCAAGAGCGAATTGCAGCCACAGGAAATCGAATGGCTTCGCGGCCTGACCTTTGTCCGAACCAGCTTTTGCAAGAACCTGCATGCCAAGTGCTACCTTAGCGAGACCATGTGCATCATCACGAGCCTGAACCTGTACGAGTTCAGCCAGGTGAACAATAACGAGATGGGCATCCTGATTGAACGTGCCGAGGATGCGCAGCTCTACAGAGACGCTTACGACGAGGCCCAGCGCATCATCCGCATCAGCGATGAGGTTCGTATTTCGATGGAGCGCGTATCAAACCCGAACCAGACTTCGGTTGAGGGTTCGACGGATGCGGCGGATGGGGAGCCCGCAACGGGTGGAAAGCTCACTTCCTCGAAGATCGCACACAAGCGTGGCTGGAAGACGGCCCAGTTGCTCGAACGCGCGACAACTATGGGCTACCTTGCGCTTGACGGCGACCGCCACGTCCTGACGGCAGCGGGAACGCAGGCCGGCCTTGAGTTTGTTCCCAAGTCCCGATTTGGCCCCTACTTTCTCTGGCCTGAGGACATCAATCTCAGCTGAATCCCCGGCAAGTGCCGGGTTGTCGCACCTGCCGGTCTGAGCGGACAACCCTGGCTCTCTGAACTCCTGCGACTGGCCGATTGCAGGCAATGCATCGTCGGCGGTCTGGCGGCGGTGAGATGAAACAAGACCCCTCAGGCGGCAGCGAACCTTGCGCAGCAAGGGTAGCGTGAGGGTCACTTTTCATTGCAAGACCTTATTTATCGCGCACCGCATCGGCCAGCGCCGCCCAGGCCTTGAGCGTCAGCGCATGCGTGAAGGCCGCGCCCGCCACCGGGTGCGATGACAGCTTGACTACCACCATCTGCGCGGCCGGGTTCACGTGGATGAACTGGCCGTGTATGCCGGCGGCCTCGTAGGCGCCATCGGCGTTGTGCAGCACCCACCACTGGTTGCGGTAGCTGTAGCCGGGCCGCGCGGTCTGGATGCCGCGGAACTTGAACTGCTCGCGGTCGCCGCCGCGCGCAATGTCGTCCAGCACCGCCTTGTCGAAGATCTTGTGGCCGTTGAAGCTGCCGCCCAGGCGCAGCATCTCGCCCACGCGCGCCAGATCACGCGCCGTGGCGTTCAGGCCCGCGCCCTGCAGCGGCGTGCCGGTGCTGTCCACCATCACATAGGCGTCTTCCTGCATGCCCAGCTTCTGCCAGATGTTCTCGCTCATGAGATCGCTCCAGCGCCGGCCCGTGACGCGCGAGACGATCCAGCCCAGCACCTCGGAATGCACGGTGCGGTAGACAAAGCCCTCGCCATGCGTGCCTTCCTTGGGCAGCGTCTTGAGGAAGTCGTACACATTGGTCGGCCCCGCGTAGCCGGGCGGACGCGGCAGCATGCCCGAGGCCCAGGAGTAGCCGAAGATCTCGGTCTTGGGGTCGGTGTAGTCCTCGCGAAAGCGCACGGCGCCCGTCATGTCCATGACCTGGCGCACCGTCATGTCGCCCCAGGCCGAGCCTTCCAGCTCAGGCACGTACTTCGTCACCAGCGCCTGGGGGTCGATGCGCCCCTCGTGGGCCAGTTGCGCGGCCATCAGGCCGGTGAACGATTTGGTGACCGAGAACAGCAGGTGCGGCGAGCTGGCCTGGTTCTGGTAGCGCTCGAAGACCACCCGCCCCTTGTGCAGCACCACGATGGCGTCGGTATAGGTGCGGTCCAGCCATTGGTCCACGGTGACGGGCTGGCCCTTGTCGTCGTCAAAGCGCAGGCCGCCCAGGGCCATGGGCGCTTCGGGCAGAGCCGAGGGCGCCGCCGCGCCGCGACGGATGTTCTGCGTGGGCTGGATTTCGCGCAGGTGCTGCACCACCCAGCGCAGTTGCGGATAGCGGTAGCCGTTGGACACATCCACACGCTTGTCTGCGGCCGGAGGAAAGCCCTGCATCAGCCCCAGTTGCTCCAGGCGCACGCTGTCGGGCGGCGGCAGCGCGGGCGCTGCGGGGGCCTGTGCCTGGGCCGCCCCCCAGCCGGGCAGTAGCGCCAGCAGGGCCAGCAGGGCCATGGCATGCCGGGAACGCCGAAAGAGCGGACTGACCATCGTTGTCTCCTTGGTTTTGGAAACGGCCAGTCTTGCAGAAAGCCCTCGGCCGGTCACGGGTGTTCGCCCGCCCGCAGGCCGCAAGGCTGTCGTCTGCGCGACGAAGGTTTCAGCGGCGCATCAAGGCCGCATCGCACCAGCGCTGCGCCACGGCCGGAGAAGTGGTGCAGACCGTGTCGTGCGTCACCGTGGTCACGGCGCGCTCCAGCAGCTGGATGTCGGCCTCGTGCTGGCGCGCCACATGCGGGTCCTCGAAGAAGATCACGCGCTGGCAGCGGCGGTCCAGCACCAGGTCGGCGATCTGCGCATCGCCGCCCAGCGGGCCGCTGTTGTAGCGGTCCACCCAGGGCCGGTCCTCGGGCCAGCCACGGCTCCAGGCCATTTCGTTGAGCCGCTGGCCCGTGGTGCCCGTGCCCACGCGCCGGCCAAAGCGCGACAGCAGCTCGAAGTTGCGCGCCGCGAAATCCAGCATGGTGGGCTTGAGCGCATCGTGGGCGATCAGCGCCAGCGTCTGCTGCGCATAGTCATGGAAGCGCTGCGCGCCGGCATCCCTGGGAAGGCCGGCATGGATGCGCTCCATCTCGATCCAGTCGCGCGCCGAGGCCACGGTGGACAGGAAGGGCTTGCCGTGGATGACGCATTGGCGCTTGAGCGCCACGGCCTCGGGGAAGATGGAGGACGGATCGACCGGGTCGGTCAGATAAATGGCGCCGTCAATCGTGCGCTCGTCGCCTTCCACGCCCACCACCTCGGCCACCAGCTTCATCAGCCCGCCTTCGCGGCCATAGGGATAGCGGCGCAGGCCCCGGTAGGACGCCAGCATGCCGGCGGCCTGGATGGCGTCGAAGGTACGGCCCACGGCATGCAGGCCCAGCTGCAGCTCGCGAATGCCGGACTCGCAGGCGCGCAGCCAGCCGAACAGTGCGGCATCCTCGGTTTGGTGGTGGATTCGGTTGGCGGCCAGGCCCAGGCGTATCGGCATACAGGTTCACTCATCAACAGTGGGGAGAGGTCCGCATCGCCTTGTCGGCCCGCGAACCAGCGGCAAGAATAGCGCCAATCCATGACAGCGCCGGCCCGCAGGGCAGCGGCGCTGAACTTTTGGCCGGCCCGTGCATCCATTGTTGCGTCATGCCCTCAATGCTTCCCTTTCTGTGGCCCCGAAGGCGCCTGCACCGGATCACGGCAGCGCTGGGCGTGGCCGCGCTGCTGGCAGCCAGCGGCTGCTCCGTGCTGGACACCAAGCAGCGCGAATGGATCTTCCAGCCCAGCGACCGCAGCTGGCCCGGCGCCAACACGGCCGGCATGGAAGACGTCTGGATCGACATGCCAGCGCAGGACGGCGCCCGCCTGCATGCGCTGTGGCTGCCCCAGCCGGCCACGGCCGGCAACGCACCCGTGCTGCTGTACCTGCATGGCGCGCGCTGGAACGTGGCCGGCTCCTCGCCGCGCATCCGGCGGCTGCACGAACTGGGCTTTTCGGTGCTGGCCATCGACTACCGGGGCTTTGGCAAGAGCAGCGCCGGCCTGCCGTCCGAGGAATCGGCCGCCGAGGACGCTCGCGCAGGCTGGGACTGGCTGGGCCGGCACGCTCCGGACCGGCCGCGCTTCATCTTCGGCCATTCGCTGGGCGGCGCCATCGCCATCGACCTGGCGCGCAGCGTTCAGGATGAGGCCGGCGTCATGGTCGAGGCGACCTTCACCAGCATTCCCGACGTGGTCCGCAGCTTCCGCTGGGGCTGGCTGCCCGTGGGGCCGCTGATCACCCAGCGCTTTGCCTCCATCGACAAGGTAGCCGGCATAGGCTCGCCGCTGCTGGTCGTGCACGGCAGCGCCGATCCGCTGATCCCCGCCACGCTGGGCCGCCAGCTGTTCGACGCTGCCAGCGAGCCCAAGCGCTTCGTGCTCATCGAAGGCGGCAACCACCACAACACCCAGTCGCGCGCCATGGAGCAATACCGGCAGGCGCTGGACGAGCTGTTCGGGCTGCGCCTGCTCGCACAGGCGCCCACCGCGCCAGCAAGCCCGCGCTGAGCGGCGCAGCCTGCGCCGCCTTCCGCGCTACGGGCAGCTTGCCGCGTTCTGCGAGATCACGGCGCGCAACTGCCGCGTGGTGGTGCTGTCATCCGGGCCCAGCGTGTTGCGCGTGTAGCGGCAGCCATAGGTGGGCGCGGCCACCGTGGCGGCCGTCTGCACATCGTCACCGCCCGGCTTGGCACCGCCCTGCTCCCACTGCACCATGGCATCGAAGGCTTCCACCTGTTCGGCCACGGTGAAGTCGCAGTGCGATGCGCCGCGGATGGCGCGCTGCACCAGCCACTGGCTCCGGCCCTTGTCGGCCACGCGGCGCTGGTAGATCTGCTCCATGCTGAAGGGCACATACAGATCGCCCAGCGTATGCAGGGTCACCACGGGAATGTTGATATCGCCGGAAGTCACGGGAATCCAGCGCAGGCCGTCGCGGCGCGGCCGGTTGGCATCGGGAGCGGCCGTGCGCTTTTGCGCGGCGGCATTGAGCGCGGCCGAGGCCGCGGCATCCCCGTCGATGCGGTAGGTGAAGCGGTTGGTATCGGCCACGTTGCGATTCAGGATGCCGTTGACCGAGCCGTCGCTGCCGAACACGCCCCAGACCGGCGCGAACGAGCCGCCCACGGCCACGCCCAGATCGAACAGCGGGCGCGGGCCACCCGTGAGGTTCTGGATGACCGACAGATAGGCGCGCCCCGTCGCGGTGGGAGCCGACGGAAAGGTGGTGAACAGGGCCGAGGTCACCTGGCCCTGGATGGCGGCCCACTCGGTGACGGGACGCTGGGCCACGCCGGCCATGGCCTGCGCGGTGACCTGGGCCGCGGCGAAGTAGTCGAACAGTTCGGTATCTCCCGTCACGCCGCACATGGGCACGGCGCCCTGGTAGCGCACCTTGTTCCTCGCGGTGGCCTGGGCCTCTGCCTCGATGGCCGCCGCCGTGACATGGCCGCCCATGGAATGGCCGGTGATGTACAGGCGCTGCGGCTGAGCCAGCGGCCGGCCGTGGGATGCGGCCAGGCGGTTGAAGGCCAGCGCCAGCGCATTCGTGTCCTCCACGCCGGCGCGCACGTCGTAGTAGTTCTTGCTGTAGCTGGACGCCGCCCAGGCATAGCCGTTCTGGATCAGGTACCGGCGTATGGACGGATTGGTGACGTTGAGCGCACTGCCCTCGCCCGCATAGCCGTGGGCATACATCACCAGGCGGCCATTCCAGTTGGCCGGCACCTCGATGCGGTAGGCCGCGCCTTCCAGCACACCGGCCCAGCGGCTGGTGCTGGCGTTGTCGACCACATCGCCCGAAGCGGCGGCCAGCGCATCGAAGCTGGTGGCCGAAGGATTGGCCGGCGCAAAGCTGCGGCTGTCCTGTGCCCGCGTCTCCTCGGGCGCATCACCGTCCCCCCCGCCGCAGGCCGCAAGGCCCGTGGCCGCCAGCAGACCGAGATACTTCCAACGATTCCAACGCAGGGCTCGCATAAGACTGTCTCCTTGGGATGAAGGTGTTGAGGGAAACGCGCGCAAAAAATCAGGTTCAAGCGGGATTGCCGACGCAGCCTATGCCAGACAACTGGCCCGCCATGCGGGTAGGAACCCGCAAGCAGGGGCTGCCGGCTGTCACCCAGATGACTGTCGCCTTGCGCTAACATCCGCGCTTGCGGTGCAGGCCGCACCCGGACCTGCGGGAAGGGTTGAACCCACCTGTATGCGCCTCTCGGCGTTTTTCTCTTGCCACATGCCTTTGTGCGCCAAGCTGCAGGTCATTGGCCTTCGTGCACGGAGGTATCCCTGTGAAACGCATCCCCGCCCGGCCCGACATGGGCCATCTCAAGAAACAGGCCAAGCAACTGCTGGCCGCCTATCGCGCAGGCTCGGCCCAGGCCATGGAGCAATTGCGCTCCCACCTGCCAGCGGCCAAAGGCCTTGCCGATGAGGCACTGGCCGCCAAGGACCTGCGGCTGCACGACGCCCAGTCCTGCGTGGCGCGCGAGCACGGTTTCGCTTCATGGAGCGAGCTGTCAGGCTACGTCGAGGCATGCCAGCGCCTGGCGGCGGACCCCGAGAAATCCCGGCTGCACTGGCTGGCCCTGGTCTATGCCGGCGATGTGGCGGGCGGCACGCACCGCGCGCAGCCCGCGCTGGCCCGGCGCCTGCTGGACGAGCGGCCGGAACTGGCGGGCAGTGATGGCAGTGATCCCTGGGTAGCCTGCGCCACCGGCAATCTGGCCGTGCTGCGCGAGGCCGGGCGCAACGACCCCGGCTGGCTGCGCCGTGCAGGCGGGCCGTTGGCGCTGCCGCCGCTGATGGCCGTCACCCATTCCTGCCTGCTGCGCCTGCCCGAATTCACCGAGCACCTGCACGCATGCGCGCGCTGGCTGCTGGACGCGGGCGCCGACCCGCTGCAGACCATAGGCAACCGCTGGCCACCCGCCTCGCTGCAGTCCCCCTCCGATACCGAGCGGCTGTCGGCCCTCTATGGCGCAGCAGGCCAGAACCATGATGCGCAACTGACGCAGATGCTGCTACAGGCCGGCGCCAACCCCAACGACGGCGAATCGCTCTACCACTCGCTGGAAGGCACGCCCGCCAGCCGCGAATGCACGCGGCTGCTGCTGCAAGCCGGCGCACGCGTGGACGGCAGCAATGCCCTGTTCCGCGTGCTGGACCTGGACGATGTGCAGGCCCTGCGCCTGCTGCTGGACCACGGCGCCGATCCGAACGAGGACAACGGCCAGGGCGAATGGGGCCGCCCGCTGCTGTGGGCCATCCGCCGGCGCCGCTCGCCCGCCCATGTGCAGGCGCTGCTGGATGCCGGCGCCGATCCGTCGGTGCGCACGCCGCAGGGCCTACGTGCCGCTGCACTGGCGCGGCGCTTTGGCCTGGCCAATGTGGCCGCACTGCTGGAACAGGCGGCGGGCAGCGAGCCCACCACGCCGCAGGAGCAACTCCTGGCCGCCTGCGCCGTGGGCGACGCAGCACAGGCCCGCCGTCTTGCAGCAGCCCACCCCGGGCTGCTCCAGGGCCTGGCGCCCGAACAACTGCGCATGCTGCCCGAACTGGCGGCCCTGGGCTGCATGGACGCCGTGCGCTGCATGGTGGAACTGGGCTGGCCCATCGCCGCGCGCGGCGGCGACTGGGATGCATCCGCACTGAACCAGGCCGTGTTCCGTGGCGATGCCGCCATGGCGCGCTTCCTGCTGGAGCACGGCGCACAGTGGACCGAACGCCACGCCTATGGCGACAACTGCGCAGGCACCCTGTGCTGGGCATCGCTGAACCGGCCCGAATCCACGGAACCCGGCGGCGGCGACTGGCTGGGCTGCGCCCAGGCCCTCATCGACCACGGCATGCCCCTGGCAAGGCCCGACCCCGAGGCGCCCGGCTGCGTACTCATCGACGGAAGCCGGCAGCGGTATCCGGAGGAGATCGCGGATCTGCTGCTGGGGGTGGCTGCCGGCTGAAAGCCCTCAGTCCCGGCTGGCCTGCCAGCGCCGCAGCACGAAACCCGCCCACAGCGCCGTGAACATGGCCGCGCCAAAGACCCAGCCCGACAGCGCGCCCGCCATGCTGCCCGACAGCAGCGTGCCAATGGTGCAGCCCAGCCCTGTCATGGCGCCCCAGCCCAGCAAGGCGCCACCGGCCAGGCCGCGAGCCGCATCGCGCCAGGTGGGGCGGCGCGGCGTCCACTGGCGGCTGGCCACGGCAGCGCCCCAGGCACCGGCCACCAGGCCCAGCAGCAGCACGGCATGGGGCGTGAGCAGGCTGTTGAGTACGGCCGTGGCGCATCCGCCCAGGGTGTCGAGGCCGTGCAGGCGCTCGGGCACCCAGCCGCCCGCCTGGGCCCAGCCGCGCACGGTGCTGCCCAGCGTGGTGGTCACGCCCAGCGGCCGCATGCGCACGATGGCGGCGGCCGCAATCAGGCCCACGGCCAGGCCGCCCAGCGCGGCGTTCCAGCGGCCTTGCCACAGTGACAGCCACAGCTGGCGCAGGGCCGGTGGCTGCGCCGGTTCTGCCGCAGGCCGGGGCTGTGCGCGGCCCGAGCGTCCATGAATGCGCCAGACCCAGGCCGCCAGCAGGCCCAGCACGGCCAGTTGCAGCGCCAGCGCGCCGCCATAGCCCAGATGCGCCGGCAGCCAGATGACGGGTGCATCGGCAATGGCCAGGCTGTAAAGCGGGTTCCAGCTGCGAAACCCCAGCACGAAGCCCAGGCCCGTGCCGACCAGGGCAAAAGGCGCCACGGGCGAGCCCTCGCCCAGCCGGTACCAGTGGGCGCTGATGCACGAGCCCGAGACCGACATGCCCGCTCCAAAGGCCAGGCCCGCAAGGACCAGCACCCAGCTCACGGGACCTACGTGCATGTCGGGCGGCAACTGACCCGGCTGGGGCACGGCCACCCAGCTGCCCAGCACCACGGTCATGCCCGCCGATCCCACGGCCAGCGCCAGCAGGATGGAGAGCACGCCGCGCGGATCGCCGAACTCGAACCAGTCGCGCGCATGGCAGTAAAAGCAAAAGCGCGAGCGCTGCAGCACCAGCCCCAGCAGCAGGCCCAGCGCCAGCGCAAAGACCAGGGTGCGCCCGCCGCCTTGCAGCTGCAGCTGCGCCGCCACAGGCCAGGCTGCGGCCAGCACGGCAGCCAAGGGCAGCCATCTGGTCCAGTCCCTTGCCCTGTGCCTGCCATTCACGTTCTGCGTGTGCTCACCGGTCACGCTTGTCATTCCTGCCCCCTTTGTTGCCATCCACGCATAAAAAAAGGGGCCCGCAGTCTGCGGGCCCCAAAGGAGCCGAGCTTTTGCCAAAGCCACTCGTCACCACCCCTGATCCGTCAAACCAAGAGCACCGACACCCCTCGCCCGGCCCCCGCCTTCAAGACAGGTTGATCGACTGCAGGATCATTTCGCGGCCCAGACCGTGCCGGCCGGGTTGTTGATCGGCACACCCACGGAGTTGCCGTATTCGGTCCACGAGCCGTCGTAGTTGCGCACCTGGTAGCCCAGGATCTTGGACAGCGCAAACCAGGTGTGGCTGGAGCGCTCGCCGATGCGGCAGTAGGTGATGACGGGCTTGCTGCCGTCGATGCCCACGCCCGCGTAGAGCTTCTTGAGCTCTTCGGCGGACTTGAAGCTGCCGTCCTCGCGCACGGCCTGCCCCCAGGGCACGTTGACGGCGCCGGGGATGTGGCCGGCGCGGATGGCCAGCTCCGGCACGCCGGCTGGGGCGAAGACCTTGCCCTGGTATTCGTCGGCCGAGCGGATGTCGACGAGCCTGGCGTCGCTGCGCCCTTCGGCCGAGGCCAGCGCATCGGTCAGGCGCGCGCGCAGCGCGGTGTTGACCTTGCCCACGCGGTAGGTGGTGGCCGCATATTCCGGGGCGCGGTTGTTGAGGGGGCGGTTCTCGGCCTCCCACTTCTTGCGGCCGCCGTCCAGCAGCTTGACGTTCTGCACGCCATAGATGTCGAAGACCCAGGCCCCCCAGGCCGCGAACCAGTTGTTGGTATCGCCGTACAGTACGACCGTGTTGCCTTCCTTCACGCCGGCCTGGGACAGCAGCTTCTCGAACTGCTCCTTGCCCACGATGTCGCGGCGCACCTTGTCATTGAGGTCGTTGTGCCAAGAGAAGTTGACGGCGCCCGGCACATGGGAGCGTTCGTACAGGCCGGGGTTGACGCTGACCTCGACGATGCGCACATCGGCGCGGTTGAGGTTGGCCGCCAGCCATTCGGTGCTGACCAGCGGGCCTTCGGGCACAGGCGCATTGGCATGGGCCGCCCCACCGACCAGGGCCACGCCCCACAGCAGGGTGCACGCCCCCTGGCGCAGCGCGGCGGGAAGGGAGGAGAAAGCGGTCAGCGTTGCCATTGCGGTCCTTTGTTCACAGTTGCATTGATCGGGTTGATTCCTCTGCAATGCAATGTAGGCAGGGCCCGGCCGGTTCCCAACTGCGCAATCCGCAGATGGATATGCACCGCCCGAACATGGACAGCGACACCCCTTGTTCTCTGCTACCCTCGGTCGCCTATGTCAGCGCCCCTGTCTCCCGCCGCCGCGCAAGCGCAGCCGGCCATGTCCCCCGTCCTGGTCGTCGTCCTGCTCGGCCTGCTGCTGGGACTGCAGCCGCTGGCCACCGACCTGTACCTGCCGGCCCTGCCGTCGATACAGGCGGCCTTCTCCACCCAGGTGTCCCAGGTGCAGCTCACGCTGACTGCGTTCCTGCTGGCCTTCGGCTGCTCGCAACTGGCCTGGGGGCCGCTGTCCGACCGCTTCGGGCGCCGGCCCATCCTGCTGGCGGGCATGTCCATCTACGTGCTGGCCGCGCTGGGCAGCGCCAGCGCCGAGACCATGGAATCGCTGATCGCCTGGCGCGCGCTGCAGGGGGCATCGCTGGGCGCGGGCGTGATGTGTGCACGCGCCATGGTGCGCGACCTGTTCGCGCCGCACCTGGGCGCCCAGGTCATGTCCAAGGCGCTGACCGGGCTGGGCGTGATCGCCTTCCTGAGCCCCGTCAGCGGCAGCCTGCTGGTGGATTCGATGGGCTGGCGCTCGACCATGCTGGCCCAGGCGGTGATGGGTGCGCTGGCCCTGCTGCTGGTGGCCCTGCGCTTCACGGAGACACTGGCCCGCACCAATCCCACGGCGCTGCAGCCGCTGGCCCTGGCGCGCAACTGGATCACCATCGTGCGCCACCCGGGATTCCAGTCCTACCAGTTGCTGACCTGCTGCACCTATGCGGCCCTGTTCACCAACCTGGCCGCATCTTCCTTCACCTATATCCATGTGCTGGGCGTAAGCCGCACGGGCTACGGCCTGCTGATGGGCAGCAATGCGCTGTGCTACATCGCGGGCACCTTCCTGTGCCGCTGGCTGCTGCAGCGCATGGATGTGCGGCGCGCCGTGCAGATTGCCGGGCTGGCCAGCCTGCTGTCGGCCACGGCCATCGGCATTGCGGCGCTGGCCGATGCGCGCAGCCTCTGGGCCTATGCCCTGCCCTTCTATATCTTCCAGATCGCCCATGGCGTGCACATGCCCTGCGGCCAGAGCAATGCCATCGCGCCCTTCCCGCAGTCGGCGGGCACGGCCTCGGCGCTGAACGGCTTCACCATGATGCTCATCGCCTTTGCCATGGGACACTGGCTGGGCCTGCACCTGGACGGCCAGTCCACCCGGCCCATGGCCTTCGGCATCTGGTTCTGGGGCGTGTGCACGGCCCTGGTCGCCTGGGGGCTGGTGCGCCGCCATGGCCGGGCCGATGGCCACCGCTGATTCCACTTTCCTGCGTTCCCGTTTCTCGAATGTCCACCGCTTCCCCGCTCCCCTGCCTGGCCATCGCCGGCCCCACCGCTTCCGGCAAGACCGCTGCCGCCCTGGCCCTGGCCAGGCTGCTGGCCGAACGCGGCCAGGCCGCAGAAATCATCAGCGTGGACTCGGCCCTGGTCTATCGCGGCATGGACATCGGCACGGCCAAGCCCACGCCCGAAGAACTGGCTGCCTGCCCCCATCACCTGATCGATATCCGCGACCCGCTGCAGGCCTACAGCGCGGCCGAGTTCGTGCAGGACACGCAGCGCCTGGCGGCCGAGATCCGCGCGCGCGGCGCCCTGCCGCTGCTGGTGGGCGGCACCATGCTGTATTTCAAGGCCCTGCAGGATGGCATTGACGACATGCCGGCCGCCGACCCCGCCGTGCGCGAGCGGCTGGACGCCCAGGCCGCGCAGATCGGCTGGCCCGCCATGCATGCGCTGCTGGCCCAGGTCGATCCCGCCACGGCCGCACGCCTGGCGCCGGCCGACAGCCAGCGCATACAGCGCGCGCTGGAGGTCTGGCACGTGTCGGGCAAGCCGCTGTCCAGCTTTCATACGCGCAGTGGCAAGAATGCCGAACAGGGCCTGGTCAGCCCCGGCGGCTTCTTCTCGCTGGAGCCGCAGGACCGCGCCTGGCTGCATGCGCGCATCGCCCAGCGGTTCGACGCCATGCTGGACGCCGGCTTCATCGACGAGGTGCTGCAGCTGCGCGCGCGCGGCGACCTGCACCTGGACCTGCCCTCCATCCGCTGCGTGGGCTACCGCCAGGCCTGGGAATCGCTGGACGGCCTGTACTCCATGAACTCGCTGCGCGAACGCGGCATTGCCGCCACGCGCCAGCTGGCCAAGCGCCAGATCACCTGGCTGCGCAGCATGCCCGCCCGCCATGCCATTGCCTGCGATACGCCCGATGCCCAGCAGCAACTGCTGCAGGCTGCGATGGCCGTGGTGGCTGCAGCAACCCAGGCCCGCAACGGCTGAACAGGAAACCGCCTTCATGACTGCCGCGCCCCGGGACAACACGCCACTGACTCAGCCGCCGCTGCTTCAGGTCCAGGGCCTGGCGCGGCGCTACCGCAACGACGGCGGCACGGAAACCGCCGTCTTCGAGAACGTGGACTGCAGCGTGGCGCGCGGCGAGTTCGTGGCCATCGTGGGTGACTCGGGCGTGGGCAAGTCCACCTTTCTCAACTGCCTGGCCGGGCTCGATGAGTGGCAGCAGGGCCGCGTGCTGCACGAAGGCCAGGACCTGTCGGCCCTGGATGAAACCGGCCGTGCGCTGTGGCGGCGCAGCCATGTGGGCTTCGTGTTTCAGGCCTTCCATGTGCTGCCCCATCTGGATGTCTGGCACAACGTGGCCCTGCCGCTGATGCTGCTGCAGCGGCTGAATGCAGCGGGCCGCCAGCGCGTGCAGCAACTGCTGCAGGCCGTCGGGCTGCAGGGGCTGGAGCAGCGCCTGCCCTGGCAGCTCAGCGGCGGTCAGCTGCAGCGCGTGGCCATTGCACGCGCCCTGGTCCACGGCCCGGCCCTGCTGCTGGCCGACGAGCCCACCGGCAACCTGGACCCCGGCACGGCCGCACAGGTCATGGAACTGCTGCTGCAGCAGACCCGGGAACACCAGGCCGCCCTGGTGCTGGTCACGCACTCCATCGAGGCCGCGCGCCGTGCCGACCGCGTGCTGCGCCTGACCGCACAGGGCATGCAGCCCGCCTAGCGCCAGAGACCATCCCCCCATGCTCGCCCTGCTTCGCACCTTTTCCTGGCAGGAGCTGCGCCAGCATCCCTGGCGCACGGCCACCGCCCTGGTGGCCATCATGCTGGGCGTGGCCCTGGGCTTTGCCGTGCATGTGATCAACCAGTCCGCGCTCGATGAGTTCTCGCGCGCCGTGCGCACGGTCAGCGGCCAGCCGGACCTGGAGTTGCGTGCCATGCAGGGCGGCCTGCCCGAATCGCTGTATGGCCGTGTTGCGCAGCAGCCCCAGGTCAGCCTGGCCGCCCCCTGGATCGAAGCCACGGCCCTGGCCGGCACCGCCACGCCGGTGCAGTTGCGCGTGCTGGGCGGCGATGCGCTGCGGCTGGCGCCCGTGGCGCCTGCGCTCATGCCCCGGCTGTTCGATGGCGGCGGGCGGCTGGACCTGTTCGCGCCCGATGCGGTCTTCCTCAATGCAACGGCACTCGAAGCCCTGGGCCTGACGCCGGAGCAGGCGCGGCACACGCTCCTGCCATGGCAACTGGGCGGGCGCGCGCAGACCCTGCGCATCGCGGGCACGGTGGCCGCATCCGGCCCGCCGCTGGCCGTGATGGACATCGGCGCGCTGCAGGACAGCCTGCAGCGCTGGGGCCAGGTGGACCGCATTGATGTGCTGCTGGCCGAAGGCGCCACGCGCGAGTCCCTGCTGGCCGAGCTGCGCCGCCTGCCCGACTGGCCCGCCCAGGCCCTGGCCAGCCGCCCCGGCGACGACCAGCAGCGCATTGCCGAGATGTCGCGCGCCTACCGCGTCAACCTCACGGTGCTGGCCCTGGTGGCGCTGTTCACGGGGGCGTTCCTGGTGTTCTCGGTGCTGGCGCTCAGCGTGGCCCAGCGCGCGCCGCAGTTCGCCCTGCTGGCCGTGCTGGGATTGACGCCGCGCCAGCGCCTGGGCCTGGTGCTGCTGGAATCGCTGCTGCTGGGCATGGTGGGCAGCGCGGCCGGCATTGCGCTGGGCGCGGGCCTGGCCTGGCTGGCCCTGCACCTGCTGGGCGGTGACCTGGGCGGCGGCTACTTTGCCGGCGTGCAGCCTGCACTGCAGTGGAGCGCCGGCGCCGCGCTGACCTTTGGCCTGCTGGGCGTGGCCGCCACCGTGGCTGGCGGCTGGTGGCCGGCGCGCCAGGCCATGGAGTTGCCGCCCGCCGCCACGCTCAAGGGCCAGTGCGCCGGCTCTGAGCGCGCGGCGCGTGGCCTGCCGGCCCTGCTGCTGATGGCAGCCAGCGTGGCCCTGGCCTTTGTGCCGCCCGTGGCCGGCATTCCCCTTGCCGCCTATGCCGCCGTGGCCCTGCTGCTGCTGGGCGGCATGGCCGCCCTGCCCTGGCTGTTGGGCCAGCTGTTGCGCCTGGTGCCGCAATCGCTGCTGCGCCAGCCGCTGGCCCTGCTGCCCGTGGAGCGTGCGCGGCGCATGCGCCGCAGCACCACGGTGGCCGTGGGCGGCGTGGTGGCCAGCCTGAGCCTGGCCGTGGCGCTGACCGTGATGGTGGCCAGCTTCAGGGACAGCATGATCGCCTGGCTGGACGCCGTGCTGCCCGCCCCGCTGTACCTGCGCACCGCCGGCAGCGCAGGCCGTGCCGATGCCGCGCCCCTGCCCGCCGATCTGGCCGCGCGCATTGCCGCCCTGCCTGGCGTGCAGCGCGCCCAGCCCATGCGCGGCACCAGCCTGTGGCTCAGCCCGGATCGCCCCGCCGTCAGCCTGCTGCTGCGTCCGCTGCATGGCCCCCAGGGCCAGCAGTTGCCGTGGATACAAGGCCCCGTGCAAGCACCCGCTGGCAGCACGCCCGTCTATGTCAGTGAAGCCGTGGCCCAACTCTATGGCGTGCGGCCGGGCCAGGAGTGGCCGCTGCTGGCCCAGGCCCTGCCGTCCGGAAATTCCCGCGTGTTTGTGGCCGGCATCTGGCGCGACTATGTGCGCCAGTTCGGCGCCATCGCCATGGACTGGGAGGACTACCAACGGCTCGCCGACGGCAGCGCCACCACGGCAGGCCCCACCGAAATCGCCATCTGGCCGGACGGCGACGACACGGCCACGGCGCAACAGCTTCAGGCGCGCATCCAGTCGCTGCTGACCGGGCCGGGCGCCGCGCAGGCACTGGAGTTCGCCAGCAGCGGCGCGCTGCGCGAGCGCTCCATGCGCATCTTCGACCGCAGCTTTGCCGTGACCTACTGGCTGCAGGCCGTGGCCATCGGCATCGGCCTGTTCGGCATTGCCGCCAGCTTCAGCGCCCAGGTGCTGGCACGGCGCAAGGAATTCGGCCTGCTCGCCCACCTGGGCCTGACGCGGCGCGACATCCTGGCCGTGGTGGCCGGCGAGGGCATGGCCTGGACCACGGCGGGCGCCATCGCCGGCAGCCTGCTGGGCCTGGGCGTGGCGGTAATCCTGGTGCACGTGGTGAATCCGCAAAGCTTTCACTGGACCATGGAGCTGTCCCTGCCGTGGCCCCGCCTTTTGGCGCTGGCTGCCAGCGTGATCGCAGCAGGCACGCTGACGGCCTGGCTGGCCGGGCGTGCAGCTGCAGGGCGCGAGGCAGTGCTGGCGGTCAAGGAGGATTGGTAAGAGGCAGCCTGCGACAATGGCCGCCATGCCGCACACCACCTCTTCCTGGCTGCACGAGGCCATCAACCGCATCGAGGCCGATTACCAGCGCAGTGCCGACACGCACCTGATCCCGCTGCCCCTGCCCGGCTTTGCCGACCTGGGGATCGACCTCTACCTCAAGGACGAATCCACCCACCCCACGGGCAGCCTCAAGCACCGGCTGGCGCGCTCGCTGTTTCTCTATGCGCTGTGCAATGGCTGGGTGCATGAGGGCTCGACCATCGTCGAGGCATCGAGCGGCTCCACGGCCGTGAGCGAGGCGTATTTCGCGCGCCTGCTGGGCCTGCCCTTCGTGGCCGTGATGCCGCGTAGCACCTCGGCCGAGAAGATTGCGCTGATCGAGTTCTACGGCGGCCGCTGCCATCTCGTGGACAGCGCAGGCCAGGTCTACGACGAGGCACGCGCCGTGGCCGCGCAGACCGGCGGCCACTACATGGACCAGTTCACCTATGCCGAGCGCGCCACCGACTGGCGTGGCAACAACAATATTGCGGAGAGCATGTTCACCCAGATGCGGCGCGAGCGCCATGCCGTGCCGCGCTGGATCGTGGTGGGGGCGGGCACGGGCGGCACCAGCGCCACCATTGGCCGCTACGTGCGTTTCCAGCGCCATGCCACGGGCATCTGCGTGGCCGACCCCGAGGGCTCGGTGTTCGCCGCCTACCACCGCACGGGCGACGCCACCCTCACCGCGCCGGGCTCGCGCATCGAGGGCATAGGCCGCCCGCGCGTGGAGCCCAGCTTTGTGCGCACCCTGGTGGACCGCATGGAGGAGGTGGCGGACTGCGATTCCCTGGCCGCCATGCGCAGCCTGTCCGCACTGCTGGGCCGGCGCGTGGGGCCGTCCACGGGCACCAACTACGTGGCCATGCTCAGGCTGGCCAGCGAGATGCGCCAGCGCGGCGAGCAGGGCTCCATCCTCTCGCTGCTGTGCGATGCGGGCGAGCGCTACCTGCCCACCTACCATGATGCGGACTGGGTGATGCAGCGCATCGGCGACTGCGGGCCGGCCCAGGCGCGCATCGCGCAGTTGCAAAGCTGATCCATGATGCCCCTGCCCCGCCGCCATCTGCTGGGCCTGGCTGCAGGCCTGGGCCTGGGGGCGGCAGGGCTGCCCGCCCAGGCACTGCCGCCACGCACGCTGGTCTTCCCGCGCGACCACGGCAGCCACCCCGGTCTGCGCACCGAGTGGTGGTACATCACCGGCCAGGCACGCGCGGCGGGCCGGGCCTGGGGTTTCCAGATCACCTTCTTCCGCTCGCGCGTGCAGGCCACGCAGGAGCTGCGCTCGGCCTTTGCGGCGCGCCAGCTGCTGTTTGCCCATGCGGCGCTGTGCGATGTGCAGGGCGCCCGCCTGCACCACGACCAGCGCATCGCGCGCGCAGGCTTTGGCATTGCCCAGGCCAGCGAGACCGATGCCGACGTGCGGCTGCAGGACTGGTCGCTGCAGCGCACCGATGAAGGCACCGGTAACGGCGAGGCCGAACGCTACACCACCCGCATACGCAGCACCGCATTCGCACTGGACCTGCGCTTCGAAACCCGCGAGCACCCGCTGCTGCAGGGCCGCGCCGGCCTCTCGCGCAAGGGGCCGGAACCCGAGCAGGCCAGCTACTACTACAGCCGCCCGCAACTGCAGGTGAGCGGCACGCTGGAGCTGGCAGGCCAGCGCATGGAGATCGAAGCCGCGCGCGAACCCGGTGACAACCGCGCCTGGCTGGACCATGAATGGAGCCAGGCCCTGATGCACCCCGAGGCCGTGGGATGGGACTGGATAGGCATGAACCTGTTCGACGGCGGTGCGCTCACGGCCTTTCGCGTGCGACGGGCGGATGGCAGCGCGCTGTGGACCGGAGGCTCGCTGCGCGGCGCCGATGGCAAGGTACAGATCTTCGCCCACGATGCCGTGCAGTTCGCACCACGGCGCCACTGGAGCAGCCCCGCCAGCGGCGCGCGCTACCCCGTGCAATGGCAGGTGGACACGCCCGCTGGCCGCTTCACCGTGAACGCCCTGGTCGATGATCAGGAGCTGGACAGCAGCGCCTCCACCGGCGCCATCTACTGGGAGGGCCTGTGCAGCCTCCAAAAGCCCACCGGCCCAGGCCAGGAGGCACGAGCCGGTCAGGGATACCTGGAGATGACGGGCTACGCCCGGCCGCTGCAGCTATGAAAACCTCTTCAAACTGCAGTGACTGAATGGGAATCTTGCCAAATTTTGCCAAGCAACCCACACTGGCGCCATGAGCACCATGAACATTTCCCTGCCTGACACCCTCAAGTCATTTGTGGATGAGCAGGTCAGCCAGCGCGGCTACGGCACAAGCAGCGAGTATGTCCGCGAGCTGATCCGCAGGGATCAGGAGCGCCTGCAACTGCGCAACCTGCTGTTGGCTGGAGCGGGTTCGGCGCCGGCTGCCGCGGTGGATGCGGGCTATTTCGATGGACTGCGTGAGCGGGCAAAGGCCAGGAGGTGAAGGCCAAGGCCATCGTCCCCCGCGAGCAGGCCAACCGGGACGTCGAAGAGATACTTGCCTGGTACCTGGGCGAGGAGGCAGCAAACGCAGCCCTGGGCTTCATCGACGCGCTGGAGAAGGCCTACGCACACATAGGCCGCCACCCCGCCACAGGCTCGCTGCGCTATGCCCATGAACTCCATCTGCCCGGCCTGCGCGCCTGGCCGCTGACGCGCTACCCGTACATGGTGTTCTATGTGGAGCACGCCCATCACGTCGATGTATGGCGTGTGCTGCACGGCCAGCGGGACCTGCCGGCATGGATGCAGGAACCCGACAACGGATAAGGGCAGGCCACCAGGATCAGATGCGGTCCTGGTGGCCTGCCCTTCCCGCCGCTCGGTGCGGTCTTCAGGATCTCAAGGAGTACGCTTTTTCTGCAGCCAGGCGATCAGCTCGCCCATGATGCCCTTGCGGAACAGCAGCACGCAGACCACGAAGATCAGGCCGGTGACGATGGTCACCGACTCGCCCAGCGTGGAGAACCACTCCACGCCCGTGAGGCGCTGCAGGAAGCTGCCGAACTCGCCGATCTTGTTCTCCAGCATGACCACCACGGCCGAGCCCAGGATGGGTCCGGACAGCGTGCCCAGGCCGCCCATCAGCGTCATCAGGATCACGTGGCCGGAGGTGGTCCAGTGCACATCCGACAGCGTGGCAAAGCCCAGCACCACGGTCTTGAGCGAACCGGCCAGGCCCGTGAGCGCGGCCGAGATCACGAAGGCCAGCAGCTTGAAGCGCGCCACGTCATAGCCCAGCGAGGTCGCACGCGGCTCGTTCTCCTTGATGGCCTTGAGCACCTGGCCGAAGGGCGAGTGGATGGTGCGCACGATCAGCAGGAAGGCCAGGACCACGATGACCAGTGTGACGTAGTACATGGTCAGGTCGCTGGTCAGGTCGATGAGGCCGAACAGCTTGCCGCGCGGTACGCCCTGCAGTCCGTCCTCGCCGCCCGTGAAGGGCGCCTGCAGGCAGACGAAGAACAGCATCTGGGCCAGCGCCAGCGTGATCATCGAGAAATAAATGCCCTGGCGGCGGATGGCCAGCCAGCCGAAGATCAGCCCCAGCAGCGCGCCGCCGGCCGTGCCGGCCAGCATGGCCAGCTCGGGCGTGAAGCCCCAGCCCTTGATGGCGTAGCCCGTCACATAGGCCGCGCCGCCCAGGAAGGCCGCGTGGCCGAAGGACAGCAGGCCCGTGTAGCCCAGCAGCAGGTTGAAGGCCGAGGCGAACAGTGCGAAGCACATGAGCTTCATCACGAACACCGGGTAGGCACCCAGCATGGGCGCCGCCAGCAGGCCCAGCAGCAGCAGGCCATAGCCCCAGGGGGCGATGCGTTGAACGAGAGTCTTGGATTTCATGTGGTCGGCCCCTTGTCCTCGTTCTTGTTATTTCTCTTTGCCGAACAGGCCGGCGGGGCGGATGAGCAAAACGATGACCATGATGAAGAACACCACGGTGGACGAAGCCTCGGGCCAGAAGACCTTGGTCAGGCCCTCGATCACGCCCAGGCCCAGGCCGGTGAGGATGGAGCCCATGATGGAGCCCATGCCGCCGATCACCACCACGGCGAAGACCACGATGATGAGGTTCTGCCCCATCAGCGGCGTGACCTGGTAGACGGGCGCCGCCAGCACGCCGGCAAACGCCGCCAGCGCCGCGCCGAAGGCATAGGTCAGCGTGATCATCACGGGCACGTTGACGCCGAAGGCCTCGACCAGGCGCGGGTTCTCGGTGCCGGCCCGCAGGTAGGCGCCGATGCGCGTCTTCTCGATCATGAACCAGGTGGCCACGCAGACCACGATGGAGGCAAGCACCACCCAGGCGCGGTAGTTGGGCAGGATCATGAAGCCCAGGTTGGTCGCGCCTTCCAGCAGCTCGGGCGTGTCGTAGCCCAGGCCCGAGACGCCGTAGACCGAGCGGAACAGGCCCTCGATCAGCAGCGACAGGCCCAGGGTCAACAACAGGCCGTAGAGGTGGTCGAGCTTGTAGATCCAGCGCAATAAGAAGCGCTCGATCAGCACGCCCAGCAGGCCCACCAGCAACGGCGACAGCACCAGCATCACCCAGTAGTTGATGTTGAAGTAGCTCATGGCCATCCAGGTGACCATGGCGCCCAGCATGAACAACGCGCCGTGGGCGAAGTTGATCACGTTGAGCAGGCCGAAGATCACCGCCAGCCCCAGGCTGAGGATGGCGTAGAACGAGCCGTTGACCAGCCCCAGAAGGAGCTGGCTCATCAGGCCTGGCAGGGAAACACCAAAGATTTCCATGGGATGCAGCTGTCGTGGTTGGCCGGGTGGCGGTTGGGGGTCAGTGGCGGCGCAGCGTTACTTCCACAGCGCGCACTTGGTCTCGGCCTTGGTGGTCCAGACCTGGTCGGCGGGCAGCGTGGCCACGACCTTCAGGTAGTCCCAGGGCTTCTTGGACTCGGCGGGCTTCTTGACCTCGACCAGGTACATGTCATGGGCGAAGGTGCCATCGGGACGGATCGAGCCCTTGCCGTAGAAGTCGTCGATGGGCGTGCTCTTGAGGTACGCCATGACCTTGTCGGCATCCGTGGACTTCACGGCCTGCACGGCCTTGAGGTAGCTGGTCACGGCCGAGTAGTCGGCAGCCTGGATGGAGGTGGGCATGCGCTTGGTCTTGGCGAAGAAGCGCTCGCCGAACTTGCGCGTGGCATCGTTCTGGTCCCAGTACCAGCTGGTGGTGAACTGCATGCCTTCGGTGTTCTTCAGGCCCAGGCTGTGGATGTCGGTCAGGAACACCAGCAGGCCCACGGTCTTCATGCTCTTGTTGATGCCGAATTCCTTGGCGGCCTTGATGGCGTTGATGGTGTCGCCACCGGCGTTGGCCAGGCCCAGGATCTGGGCCTTGGAGGCCTGCGCCTGCAGCAGGAAGGAGGAGAAGTCCGAGGCATTGAGCGGGTGCTTGACGCCGCCCACCACCTTGCCGCCCTTGGCCTTGATCACGGCCGTGGTGTCGTTCTCCAGCGCGTGGCCGAAGGCGTAGTCGGCCGTCAGGAAGAACCAGTCCTTGCCGCCGCGCTCGACCACGGCCGTACCCGTGCCCTTGGCCAGGGCAACGGTGTCATAGGCGTAGTGCACGGTGTAGGCGTTGCACTGCTCGTTGGTCAGTGCCGAGGAACCCGCGCCGCTGTTGAAGTGCACACGCTTTTTCTCATTGGCCACCTGCGACACCGCCAGGGCCGTGCCGGAGTTGGTGCCGCTGAACACCAGCGAGATACCTTGCGTGTCCACCCACTCGCGCACCTTGGAGGCGGCGATGTCGGCCTTGTTCTGGTGGTCGGCGCTCAGCAGCTCGATGGGCTGGCCCAGCACCTTGCCGCCGAAGTCATCGATGGCCATCTGCATGGCGGTGACGGCGTTCTTGCCTTCCACGTCCGCATACAGGCTGGACATGTCGGTCACGAAGCCGATCTTCACCTTCTCCTGTGCCATGGCAAGCGGGCTGGCCAGGCCGGCCGCAGCCAGCATGCACGACAGTGCGGTCAGTTTTGCTTTCATTGGTGTCTCCTTCGCGTTGATGTCTTGGGTTTTTGTCACAGGGCCATGGCAGGAATGCAGCCGGCGAGCCCCAGGCGCCGGCCACGATGGATATCCGGGTCAGACTCCGAGCAGCTCGTTGAGCACGGGCATCTTGGCCTGCAGCTCGGACGCGCCGAAACGCTCGACCACATGGCCGTGCTCAACCACGTAGAAGCGGTCGGCCAGCGGCGCCGCGAAGTGGAAGTTCTGCTCCACCATCACCACGGTGTAGCCCTTGGTGCGCAGCATGGTGATCATGCGGGCCAGCGCCTGCACGATGACGGGTGCCAGGCCTTCCGAGATTTCGTCGAGCAGCAGCAGCCGCGCGCCCGTGCGCAGGATGCGCGCCACCGCAAGCATCTGCTGCTCGCCGCCCGACAGGCGCGTGCCCTGACTGTGGCGGCGCTCGGCCAGGTTGGGGAACATGGCGTAGATCTCATCCACGCTCATGCCCGGCTGGCCGGTCTTGAGCGGCGGCGGCAGCATCAGGTTCTCTTCGCACGAGAGGCTGGAGAAGATGCCGCGCTCTTCAGGGCAGTAGCCCACGCCCAGGTGGGCAATGCGGTGCGTGGGCAGGTGGATGGCCTCCACGCCGTTGATCCGGATGGAGCCCTTGCGCGCGCCCGTCAGACCCATGATGGCGCGCAGCGTGGACGTGCGGCCCGCGCCGTTGCGCCCCAGCAGCGTGACCACCTCACCGGGCTGGACCACCAGGTCCATGCCGTGCAGCACATGGGATTCGCCGTACCAGGCCTGCAGGCCCTTGATTTCCAATGCCGGTGCAGTCATCTCAATGCGCTCCCTGCAACTGGCCGTCGGTGGTGCCCATATACGCTTCCATCACTTGCGGGTTGCGCGAAACTTCCTCGTACGGTCCCTCGGCCAGCACGGCGCCGCGCTGCAGCACCGTGATGCGGTCGGCAATGGTGGAGATCACCTTCATGTTGTGCTCCACCATGAGAATCGTGCGGCCGGCCGAGACCTTCTTGATCAGCTGGGTCACGCGGTCCACGTCTTCGTGGCCCATGCCCTGCGTGGGTTCGTCCAGCAGCATCAGCTCGGGCTCCATGGCCAGCGTGGTGGCAATCTCCAGCGCACGCTTGCGGCCATAGGGCAGGTTGACCGTGACCTCGTCGGCCAGGTCCTGCAGGCCCACTTCGGCCAGCAACTGCATGGCGCGGTCATCGAGCTGCGACAGGCTCTTCTCGCTGCGCCAGAAATGGAACTCCGTGCCCAGCTTGCGCTGCAGGCCGATGCGCACGTTCTCCAGCAGCGTGCAATGCGGGAACACGGCCGAGATCTGGAAGGACCGGATCACGCCACGGCGCGCAATCTGCGCCGGTGCTTCCCGCGTGATGTCCTCGCCATTGAAACGGATGGTGCCGGAGGTGGGCTCCAGGAACTTGGTCAGCAGATTGAAGCAGGTGGTCTTGCCTGCGCCATTGGGGCCGATCAAGGCATGGATGGAGCCACGGCGTACCGAAAGGTCCACCTTGCTCACCGCCGTAAATCCCTTGAACTCTTTGGTCAGGTTCCGGGTTTCGAGAATAACGTCGCTCATGTGCGCTTCGCCTGCTCCGTTGATGCTGCCAGCCGCCAACGCGTCACCAGAGGCTCTGGTGGGCGTTGTGCAGGGTCGGACGCATCGTAGGCTTGCCGACGTTGTGCACCGCAGCGGGAAAACGCCTACGTAGGTGCTCCTAAGCACAGGCCCTGCCCCGCACCGCAGCATGGCGCATCAAGCCTGGTCGTCGCAAACAGCAGAAGCAACCACTCACACTTGAAATAATCAAGCACACATGGGGCTGTAAGGTGCCGCGGCGACGGGCAGGGCCTAGGGTTCTCCAGCATCTCGGCCCGGCGCGGCCCGCACGGAACGCCAGAGCGCTTCCAAAGCGATAGCAAACTACCCTTTTTGCGACTTACAGGGCAGCGGCCAATGTCCGCTGCCTTACGGGAAACACCCAGGTCGGCAATCTCCCTGTGGCCTGCTCAGTCACTATGCGAAAAGCCGCGGATATGCTTGAGTTTGTCGCCTCCTCAATTAAAGGGCGACAAAGTCAGCTTTAGCGCTACTCAATCAATAGCAACAAGCAAAGGCCTGGCCTGGAAATTGCCGATCCATTGCAATGGGTGCAATTGTCGTCACCAAGACAGCATGTGCCAGTCGCCACTTACTGCAGCGTTTCCTTGCTGCCTTCGGGCAAGGCCAATGGAAGGACGGCAATGCCTTCATCCAGCAATTGCATGGCCTGCTCGGGGCTGGCCTTGCCGCGGATGGCACGCTCGTCCGTCTCGCCGTAGTGCATGCGGCGGGCTTCATCGACAAAACGCTCGCCCACGTCCTCGGTCTGCTGCGCCACCTGGCGCGACCATTTCAGCCAGGCGGCCTGCATGGCCTGCAGCTGCTCGCGCGCCTGGGGCGGCATGGACGGTGAGGGAACGGCTGCCGCACTGGCAGCCGAGGCGGCTGCAGCAGGCTCAGCCGCCGCAGTCGGGGGCGTGGCTGCTGGCTTGGCGCCAAGATTGATGCGGGGGGCGCTCAGTCGCTTGGTGATGTCGCTGTGGCCGCAGACGGGGCACAGCACCAGCTGGCGCTGCAGCTGGCCCTGGAAATCATCTTCCGAGGCGAACCAGCCCTCGAACAGATGGCCGTGCGGGCAATGCAGGTCGAGCACTTTCATCACGCACCCCCACCCATGAGACAACCGGCACCGCAGCCTCAGCCGCGGCGGTGAATCAGGAAACGATAGACGAAACCGGGGAAGGCCAGCGTCAGGAACAACGCTCCCGTGACGGCATAGAACTCCCAGCCCTGGGGCGCGATCTGCCCCACACGGCGCTCCAGCAGCAGCGCCACGCCGCCGACGATGAAGTACAGCAGCACCATCTCCAGCAGGCACATTGCCAGCGGCTTGCGCTGGGCGCGCAGCGGCCCCAGCTGAAGCCAGCGGGCGTTGAAGAAAGGCAAATTGGCTGCCACAAGGGCAGCCAATATCACGAGCCAGATCGAAGCGGTTTGCGACAAGCCGATGTCCTCACCGCGAAGCCCTGCGTGCAGGGCCCCGCATCGGGAAAGTGGATCAGGAAGCCAGGGCGCGCACGACGGCGTCGGCGCACAGGGCCATCAGGCCACCCGGCAGAAGGCCCAGCCCCAGCACCAGGGCGCCGTTGAGGGTCAGCACCACGCGCACGTCCAGCGAAGCGGAAACGCTGGTGGCGGTGATGGGTTCGTCAAAGTACATGACCTTGACGACGCGCAGGTAGTAGAAGGCGCCGATCAGCGACATGACCACGGCAAACACGGCCAGCGCGATGTACAGGCTGTGGCCCGATGCCACGAGCGCCTGCAGCACCGACAGCTTGGCGTAGAAGCCCACCAGGGGAGGGATACCGGCCATGGAGAACAGGCAGATCGCCATCACGCCGGCATACAGCGGGCTGCGCTGGTTGAGGCCGGCAAAGTCGGCGACCTCTTCGCTCTCGAAGCCTTCGCGGGCCAGCAGCTGGATCACGCCGAAGGCGGCCAGCGTGGTCAGCACGTAGGTCACCACGTAGAACATGGCCGAGCTGTAGGCGTTCTCGATGGTGGCCGGATCGACCTTGCCATCCACCACACCCGACATCAGGCCCAGCAGCACGAAGCCCATCTGCGAGATGGTCGAGTAGGCCAGCATGCGCTTGAGGTTGGTCTGCTGCAGGCCGGCCAGGTTGCCCACCAGCAGCGAGGCGATGGCAAGCACCGCCAGCATCTGCTGCCAGTCGATGGCCAGCGGCAGCAGGCCGTCCACCAGCAGGCGGATGACGATGGCGAAGGCGGCCAGCTTGGGCGCGCCACCGATCATGGTGGTGATGGCCGTGGGAGCGCCCTGGTAGACGTCGGGCACCCACATGTGGAAGGGAACCACGCCCAGCTTGAAGGCCAGGCCGGAGACCACGAAGACCAGGCCGAACACCAGCACCTGGTGCTTGATCTCGCCCGAGTTGATGGCCTTGAAGACCTGGCCGATGTCCAGCGAGCCGGTCGCACCGTAGAGCATGGACATGCCGTACAGCAGGAAGCCGCTGGCCATGGCGCCGAGCACGAAGTACTTCATCGCGGCCTCGACCGACGCCGTGTGGTCGCGGCGCAGGGCCACCAGGGCGTAGCTGGACAGCGTCAGCAGCTCCAGGCCCAGGTAGATGACCAGGAAGTTGTTGCCCGAGATCATGATGAACATGCCCAGCAGCGCGAGCATGGCCAGCGTGAACAGCTCGCCGCCGCGCAGCATGTCGCGGTCGGCGGCGTAGGGGCGGCCATAGACCAGGGTGACCATCATGGCCACGGTGGCGAAGCACTTGAGCCAGTTGCCCATGGCGTCGGAGACAACCATGTTGCCCCAGCCATAGAAGGTGTTGCCACTGGAGGCGTACATGCCTTGCAGCACGGCCACCACGCCCAGGGTCAGCAGCGTCAGAACATAGGTGCCCGTGCGGCGCGGGCTTTTGACGCCCAGGTCCACCAGGGCGATCACGCAGGCCATGACCAGGAGAAGGATCTCCGGATAGATGGCCAGCCAGCTGATGTTGTCAATCATCTCGATTCTCTCGTTTCAGTCTGGTCACTGCAGCTTGCTCATGGCCACATGCTTGAGCAGCTCGGCCACGGACACATCCATCACGTCAGTGAAGGGCTTGGGATACAGACCCATGTACAGCACGGCGATGGCCAGCAGACCCAGCACCAGGAACTCGCGGTTGCCGATGTCGGTCAGGCCGCGCACATTGTCGTTGGTGACCGGACCCAGGTAGACGCGCTTGTACATCCACAGGGTGTAGGCGGCGCCGAAGATCAGCGCAGTGGCAGCGCCCAGGCCAATCCAGAAGTTGTACTGGACGGCACCCAGGATCACCATCCACTCGCCCACGAAGCCGGCCGTTGCGGGCAGGCCGCAGTTGGCCATGGCGAACAGCAGTGCGAAGGCCGCGAACTTGGGCATGGTGTTGACCACGCCGCCGTAGGAGGCGATTTCACGCGAGTGCACGCGGTCGTAGAGCACGCCGATGCACAGGAACATGGCGCCCGACACGAAGCCGTGGGCAATCATCTGCACGATGCCCCCGGCAACGCCCAGCGGGTTGAAGATGAAGAAGCCCAGGGTCACGAAGCCCATGTGGGCCACGGACGAGTAGGCCACCAGCTTCTTCATGTCCTTTTGCACCAGGGCGACCACGCCCACGTAGATCACGGCGACCAGCGACAGCGCGATGACCAGCCAGGCCCACTTGTGCGATGCATCAGGGGCGATGGGCATGGAAAAGCGCAGGAAACCGTAGGCACCGAGCTTCAGCATGATGGCGGCCAGCACGGCGGAGCCGCCGGTGGGCGCTTCCACGTGCACGTCGGGCAGCCAGGTGTGCACCGGCCACATCGGCACCTTCACGGCGAAGGCCGCGAAGAAGGCGAAGAAGATCAGCGTCTGGGCCGTCATGGACAGCGGCAGCTTGTGCCAGTCGAGGATCTCGAAGCTGCCACCGGACTGGGTGTACAGGTAGATGATCGCGATCAGGGTCAGCAGCGAACCCATCAGCGTGTACAGGAAGAACTTGAAGGCCGCGTAGATGCGGTTGGGGCCGCCCCAGATACCGATGATCAGGTACATCGGGATCAGCGTGGCTTCGAAGAACACGTAGAACAGCAGGCCGTCCAGTGCGCTGAACACGCCGACCATCAGGCCGGACAGGATCAGGAACGCGCCCATGTACTGGTTCACGCGCTCGGTGATGTTTTCCCACGACGCGATCACGACGATCACGGTGATGAAGGCCGTCAGCGGCACGAACCAGAACGAGATGCCATCCACGCCCAGGTGGTAGTAGATGTTGAAGCGCTCGATCCACAGCGCCTTCTCCACGAACTGCATCGCAGCCGTGCTGTTGTCGAACTGCTGGATCAGCGGCAGCGTGACCGCCAGGCCGGCCAGGGCGCCGACCAGGGCCAGCCAGCGCACTGCCTTGACCTGGTCCTCGCGGCCCAGGGCCAGCAGGAGGGCGCCGAATGCGATCGGCACCCAGATTGAAAGACTCAACCAATGCATTTTTGTTCTTCCTCTACTACTTGTTGAGCCACACGAAATACGTCATGAGAGCGAAAACGCCCAGCAGCATGACCAACGCGTAGTGATAGAGATAGCCCGACTGCAGCTTGCGCACCCACTGGCCGATGCGGCCGATGAGCTTCCACGAACCGTTGACGATGGCGCCATCGATGATGGCCTGGTCGCCGACCTTCCAGAAGAAGCTGCCGAAGGCGCGAGCACCACGGGCGAAGATGTTTTCGTAGACCCAGTCCACGCCGTACTTGCCTTCCAGTGCCTGGTAGACACCGATCTTCTGCATGGCCGACTTGATGGCCGCAGGGACTTCGGGCTTGACCATGTAGAACAGGTAGGAGACGACGACGCCTGCCAGTGCCAGCCAGAACGGCGCGGCCGTGAAGCCGTGCAGTGCCATGGGCACCCAGCCGTGGATCTTCTCGGCCAGTTCGGCCATGGCGCCGTGCTTTGCGCCATCGACGTGGATCACGCCCTTGAAGAAGTCACCGAACAGCATGGGCATCAGCGCGATGGCACCGATCACCACCGAGGGGATGGCCAGCAGCATCAGCGGGCCGGTCACGACCAGGGGCGACTCGTGCGGCTTGGCATCGTGGCCATGGCCGTGGTGGTCGTCGTGACCGTGGTGGTCATCGTGGTGCGCGTCCGGGTTCTGGTCGTAGCGCTCCTTGCCGTGGAAGACGATGAAGTACAGGCGGAAGGAGTAGAAGGCCGTGATGAACACGCCGGCCAGCACCGCGAAGTTCGCGAAGCCTGCGCCCGGCAGGTTCGTGGCGTGCACGGCTTCGATGATGGCGTCCTTCGAGTAGAAGCCCGAGAAGAACGGCGTACCGATCAGGGCCAGGTTGCCCAGCAGGAAGGTGATCCAGGTGATGGGCATGTACTTGCGCACGCCGCCCATCCAGCGGATGTCCTGGTTGTGGTGCATGCCCATGATCACCGAGCCGGCGCCAAGGAACAGCAGGGCCTTGAAGAAGGCGTGGGTCATCAGGTGGAACACGGCCACCGAGTAGGCGGAGGCGCCCAGGGCCACGGTCATGTAGCCCAGCTGCGACAGCGTTGAGTACGCGATCACGCGCTTGATGTCGTTCTGGATGATGCCCAGCACGCCCATGAACAGCGCCGTGATGGAGCCGATCACCAGGATGAAGCTCAGTGCCGTGTCCGACAGCTCGTACAGCGGCGACATGCGCGAGACCATGAAGATGCCGGCCGTCACCATGGTGGCGGCGTGGATCAGTGCCGAGATGGGGGTCGGGCCTTCCATCGAATCGGGCAGCCAGGCGTGCAGCGGGAACTGTGCCGACTTGCCCATGGCGCCGATGAACAGGCAGATGGCCGTCACCGTCACCAGCAGCCAGCCGGTGCCCGGCAGCAGGGTGTTCTGGATCTCGGGCAGCTTGGCGAAGATTTCGCCGTAGTTCATGGTGCCGGTGTAGGCAGCGATCAGGCCGATGCCCAGGATGAAGCCGAAGTCACCCACACGGTTGACCAGGAAGGCCTTCATGTTGGCGAAGATGGCCGTGGGCTTGTTGTAGTAGAAGCCGATCAGCAGATAGGACACCAGGCCCACGGCTTCCCAGCCGAAGAACAGCTGCAGCAGGTTGTTGCTCATGACGAGCATCAACATGGAGAAGGTGAACAGCGAGATGTAGGAGAAGAAACGGTTGTAGCCGTCATCTTCCTGCATGTAGCCGATGGTGTAGATGTGCACCATCAGCGACACGAAGGTCACCACGCACATCATCATGGCCGTGATGCTGTCGATCAGGAAACCGACCTCCATCTTCAGGCCGCCGATTTCCATCCAGGTATAGATGGACTGGTCGAAACGCGCGCCGTCGAAGATCACGCTGTTGAACGTGATGGCCGACAGGATGAAGGCGATCAGCACGCCCGCGATGGTGAGGGTATGGCTGCCGCCGCGACCGATCTTGTTGCCGCCGAAGGCCGTGCCCCAGATGCCCGCGAGCACGGAGCCCGCCAGCGGTGCCAGCGGCACCGCCAGGAGCATGGATGCAGAGAGTGTTTGACTCATTCTTAAGAACCTTGCAAGTTACGGCGGACTCAACCCTTGAGGGAGTTGAGATCTTCCGCATTGATGCTGGTCTTGTTGCGGAACAGAAGCACCAGGATCGCCAGACCGATGGCCGACTCGGCGGCTGCCACTGTCAGGATGAAGAACACGAACACCTGGCCGTGCATGTCACCCAGATAGCTGGAGAACGCCACGAAGTTGGTGTTGACGGCCAGGAGCATCAGCTCGATGGCCATCAGCAGCACGATCAGGTTCTTGCGGTTCAGAAAAATGCCAACGACGGAGAGCGCGAACAGCATGGCGCCCAGCGTCAAATAATGGCCCAAAGTCAACGTCATGCTTTTGTCTCCACGGCGGGGGTTGCCTCGGCGGCCGGTGCCTGCGGCGCCTGGGTGACCGGCACCTTGACCAGCTCGAGGCGATCCTTTGCACGCACGCGGATCTGCTGGGCCGGGTTCACTGCCTTGCTGTCCTTGCGCTTGCGCAGGGTCAGGGCGATGGCGGCAATCATGGCCACCAGCAGGATCACGGCAGCGATCTCGACGGGGTACAGGTATTCGGTGTACAGCAGCTTGCCCAGGGCCTGGGTGTTGGAGTACTGCACGGTCTGGCCGGCAGCGTTGACCGTGGCCGCAATGGCCTTGGGCTCCTCGACGCCGCTGAAGCCGCCCATCAGCACCATGCCCATTTCAAAGGCAATCAGTGCGCCGATCAGGGCAGCGAAGGGGAAATGCTTCCAGAACCCCTGGCGCACGGCGTCGATGCGGATGTCCAGCATCATCACCACGAACAGGAACAGCACCATCACGGCGCCCAGGTAGACCAGCACCAGGGTCACGCCCAGGAACTCGGCCTTGAGCAGAAGCCAGATGCCGGCAGCCTGCGAGAAGGCCAGGATCAGGTTGAGCACGGCATGCACGGGGTTGCGCGCCGTGACGACCCGGAAGGCTGCAAACAGCAGCACGACCGAGAACAGATAGAAGAAACCAGTTTTGGCGTCCATGGATCGAATCTTTTCAAGTGATCAAGGAGCCGCTTCAGCGGTACTTGGCGTCCGCAGCCTTGGCGGCGGCAATCTCGGGTTCGTAGCGATCGCCAACGGCCAGCAGCATGTCCTTGGTGAAGTACAGGTCGCCGCGCTTTTCTCCGTGGTATTCGAAGATATGCGTCTCGACGATCGAGTCCACCGGGCAGCTTTCCTCGCAGAAGCCGCAGAAGATGCACTTGGTCAGGTCGATGTCGTAGCGCGTGGTGCGGCGCGAGCCGTCGTCACGCACATCGGACTCGATGGTGATGGCCATGGCCGGGCACACCGCCTCGCACAGCTTGCAGGCAATGCAGCGCTCTTCGCCGTTGTCATAACGGCGCAGGGCGTGCAGTCCGCGAAAACGCGGCGACAGGGGTGTCTTTTCCTCGGGGAACTGCACCGTGACCTTGCGGCGGAAGGTGTAGCGGCCAGTCAGGGCCATGCCCTTGGCCAGTTCCCAGAGCATGAAGCTCTTGAGGAAATCTTTGATCGAAAATGGGGTAGCAGCAACCGCAGACATTCTTGCTCCGCTCAGTTCCAGATGTTCCAAGGCGAGTGCATCCAGCCACCCACGACGACCAGCCACACCAGGGTGACGGGAATGAAGATCTTCCAGCCCAGACGCATGATCTGGTCATAGCGAAAGCGCGGGAAGGTGGCACGGATCCAGATGAACATGGACACGACCAGGAAAGTCTTCGCCGCCAGCCAGATCCATCCGGGGATGAACGACAGGAAGTCGAACGGAGGCAGCCAGCCGCCCAGGAACATCACCACGGCCAGGATGGACACCAGCCACATGCTGGCGTATTCGGCCAGGAAGAAGATGGCAAAGCCCATGCCCGAGTACTCGACCATGTGGCCGGCCACGATTTCGGCTTCGCCTTCGACCACGTCGAAGGGGTGGCGGTTGGTCTCGGCCACGGCCGAGATCAGGTAGACCACGAAGATCGGCAGCAGCGGCAGCCAGTTCCACGACAGGACGCTGGCACCCATGCTGGCGAATTGGCCCTGGCCCTGGCTCAGCACGATCTGCGTCAGATTCATGCTGCCCGTGACCATGATCACCACCAGGAAGCAGAAGCCCAGCGCGATTTCATAGCTGACCATCTGTGCCGAGGCGCGCAGCGCGCCCAGGAAGGCGTACTTGGAGTTGGAGGCCCAGCCCGCAATGATCACGCCATAGACTTCGATGGACGTGATGGCCATGATCAGCAGCAGGCCGGCATTGACGTTGGCCAGGGCCACGTCGGGACCGAAGGGGATCGCCACCCATGCCGCCAGGGCGGGCATGATGGCCATCACCGGGCCCACGTAGAACAGGCCCTTGGCAGCAGCCGTGGGCTGGATCAGTTCCTTGGTCAACAGCTTCAGGCCGTCGGCCAGAGGCTGCAGCAGACCGAAGGGACCCACGCGGTTGGGACCCATGCGAACCTGCATGAAGCCCAGCAGCTTGCGTTCCCACAGCGTCAGGTAGGCCACGGCGCCCATCAGCGGGGCGACGATGGCAACGATGCCCAGCAGGATCCAGAGCACGGGCCAGGCCACGTCGGTCCACCAGGGTGCGGCGATCAGGCCGGCACCGGCCGTCTTGAGTGCGTCAATCATGCGGCGCCTCCCTCACGAGCCTGACGTGCATCTGCCGTCAGTTGCAGCGATGTCGCGCGGCGCACGATGCTGTCGAGCTGATAAATGCTGGCCACCACGGGCGCGGCATGGCCGGCACCGTTGGCGATGGAATTCACGGCAGGCGCACCGTTGCCCAGCAGGTTGGCCGGCACGCTGGTGGCAGAGGCCGTGGCGGCTGCGAGCACGTCCTGCGACGTCTCGTAGTCCACGCCCTGCACGCCCAGCAGGTTGGCCAGCACGCGCAGCACCTTCCAGCCCGGACGGGCTTCGGCCAGCGGTTTGACCACGGCGTGGAAGCTCTGCAGGCGGCCTTCGGCGTTGACGAAGCTGCCCGAGGTTTCCGTGAACGGGGCGATGGGCAGCAGCACGTCGCTGAATTCCATGTTGGCCTTGAAGGGGCTCAGGGTCACGACCATCTCGGCCTTGCCCAGTGCCTCTGCGGCGCGGGCGCCGGCAGCGGAGTCGAACACGGGTTCGTTGTTCAGCAGCAGCACGGCCTTGAGGCCGCCGGCCAGCATCTGGCCTGCGTTCAGGCCCGAGGCGGCAGGCTGTGCGCCCACCCACTGTGCGCCCACCGTGTTGGCGGCTTCGGTCAGGTAGCCGACCGAGGCGCCGGTCTGCTCGGCAATCCAGTTGGCCAGAGACAGCAGGGTCGATGCCTGTGCGTGGTGCGCAGCGGCATTGCCCAGCAAGATGGCCTTGCGCTCGCCGCGCAGCAGCGCGGCGGCGATGGCCTGGGCCTCGGCATGCACGTCGGCGGCGGCCACGGGAGCGGCAACGCCCTTTTCCTGCGCCACGGCGGCGGCCACATCGGCCAGCGCCTGGGCCCAGTCCGGGGCGGCCACGATGGACGCCGTCACCGGCATGGCCCAGTCGTAGACACGCTCATTGATGGCGAGCACGGCGCAGCCCTGCTTGGCAGCCTGGCGGATGCGCTGCGCGAACAGCGGATGGTCCTTGCGCAGGTTGGAGCCCAGCACCAGGACGCCTTGCAGCTTGGACAGCGACGCGATGGGCGTGCCCAGCCACTGCACGCCCTGGGCGGCGGTGAACTCGGCATTGCGCAGGCGGTAGTCGATGTTCTCGCTGCCCAGGCCGCGCACCAGCTTGCCGGCCAGGTACAGCTCTTCCAGCGTGCTGTGCGGGCTGACCAGCGAACCGATGGCGGAGGCGCCATGGTCGTTCTTGATCTGGCGCAGGCCGTTGGCCACGTATTCGAGGGCGGTCTGCCAATCGACTTCCTTCCACTCGCCGCCTTGCTTGAGCATGGGGCGGGTCAGGCGCTCGTCGCTGTTCAAGGCCTCGTAGGAGAAGCGGTCGCGGTCGGCGATCCAGCACTCGTTGACCTCTTCGTTCTCGAAGGGCACGACGCGCAGAACCTTGTGGTTCTTGACCTGGACGATGAGGTTGGCACCCGTGGAATCATGGGGCGAGACCGACTTGCGGCGCGACAGCTCCCAGGTGCGGGCGCTGTAGCGGAAGGGCTTGCTGGTCAACGCGCCCACGGGGCAGATGTCGATCATGTTGCCCGACAGCTCGGAGTCCACCGTATCGCCCACCACCGTGGTGATCTCGGAGTGCTCGCCGCGGTTGATCATGCCCAGCTCCATCACGCCGGACACTTCCTGTCCGAAGCGCACGCAGCGGGTGCAGTGGATGCAACGGCTCATCTCCTGCATGGAGATCAGCGGGCCCACGTCCTTGTGGAAGACCACGCGCTTTTCTTCCTCGTAGCGCGAGGCGGAGCTGCCGTAGCCCACGGCCAGATCCTGCAGCTGGCATTCGCCGCCCTGGTCGCAGATCGGGCAGTCCAGCGGGTGATTGATGAGCAGGAACTCCATCACCGATTGCTGCGCCTTGATCGCCTTCTCGCTCTTGGTGCGCACGATCATGCCCTGCGTCACGGGCGTGGCGCAGGCGGGCATGGGCTTGGGGGCTTTTTCCACATCCACCAGGCACATGCGGCAGTTGGCGGCGATGGAAAGTTTCTTGTGATAGCAGAAATGCGGGATGTAGGTGCCTGCCTTCTCGGCTGCATGCATGACCATGCAGCCTTCGGCGACCTCCACCTTTTTTCCGTCCAGTTCAATTTCAACCATATGCTTTTCTCGCGATCAGGCGGCGTTGACCGTCTGCTTGGAAGCGTTCTGGATCTTCGCTTCAAACTCGTGGCGGAAGTGCTTGATCATGGCGCGCACCGGCATCGCTGCCGCATCGCCCAGCGCACAGATCGTGCGCCCCATGATGTTCACGGACACCGAGTCCAACAGCTCGATGTCTTCAGGACGGCCTTCGCCGTGCTCGATTCGGTTGACCACGCGCCACAGCCAGCCCGTGCCTTCGCGGCAAGGGGTGCACTGGCCGCAGGACTCGTGCTGGTAGAAGTAGGACAGGCGCAGCAGGCTCTCGACCATGTCGCGCGAGTCGTCCATCACGATCACGGCGCCCGAGCCCAGCATGGAGCCGGCCTTGGCGATGGAATCGTAGTCCATCGTGCATTCCATGATGATGTCAGCCGGCAGCACGGGCGAGGACGATCCACCGGGGATCACCGCCTTGAGCTTGCGGCCCGTGCGCACGCCGCCCGCCAGCTCCAGCAGCTTGCTGAAGGGCGTGCCCAGCGGCACTTCGTAGTTGCCGGGCAGGTTGACGTCACCGCTGACCGAGAAGATCTTGGTGCCGCCGTTGTTGGGCTTGCCGCACTCCAGGTACGCAGCGCCGCCGTTGCGGATGATCCAGGGAACGGCCGCAAAGGTTTCGGTGTTGTTGATGGTGGTCGGCTTGCCGTACAGGCCGAAGCTGGCCGGGAACGGCGGCTTGAAGCGCGGCTGGCCCTTCTTGCCTTCCAGCGACTCCAGCAGCGCCGTCTCTTCGCCGCAGATGTAGGCGCCGAAGCCATGGTGCGCGTGCAGCTGGAAGCTGAAGCTGCTGCCCATGATGTTGTCACCCAGGTAGCCGGCGGCGCGGGCTTCCTCCAGCGCAGCCTCGAAGCGCTCATAGGCTTCGAAGATTTCGCCGTGGATGTAGTTGTAGCCCAGGGAGATGCCCATCGCGTAGGCGGCGATGATCATGCCCTCGATCACGATGTGCGGGTTGTGCACCAGGATGTCGCGGTCCTTGCAGGTGCCAGGCTCGCCTTCGTCCGAGTTGCAGACCAGGTGCTTCTGGCCCGGGAACTGGCGGGGCATGAAGCTCCACTTCAGGCCCGTGGGGAAACCTGCACCGCCGCGGCCGCGCAGGCCCGATTCCTTGACGGTGGCGATCACCTGGTCCTGGGTCAGGCCTTCGCTGCCATCCTTGCCCAGGATCTTGCGCAGCGCCTGATAGCCGCCGCGTGCCTCGTAGTCCTTGATGGACCAGTTGGCGCCGGTCAGGTCGGCGTAGATCTGCGGATTGATGTGGCGGTCGTGAAAGCAGGTCTCGCTGCCCGAAGAGGCAAACTTGGCCAGGACCGATTGTGCGGCGGCGTTCATGCCTTGCCCTCCGCGGCACGCAGGCCGTCGATCAATTCGTCGAGCTTTTCGTTGCTCATGAAGCTGCACATGCAGCGGTCGTTCACCAGCATCACCGGCGAATCCGCGCAGGCACCCAGGCACTCGGACTGCTGCAGCGTGAACATGCCGTCAGGCGTGGTCTCGCCCATCTTGATGCCCAGGCGGGATTCCAGATGGTGCAGCGCCTTGTAGCCGTCGCGCAGCTGGCAAGGCAGGTTGGTGCAGACGTTCAGCTTGTACGTGCCCGTGGGGCGCTGGTTGTACATGTTGTAGAACGTGGTGACTTCATGCACCGCGATCTCGGCCATGCCCAGGAACTCGGCAATCACGGCCTCGCTCTCGGCGCTGACCCAGCCCTGCTCCTGCTGCACGATGGACAGGCAGGCCATGACAGCAGACTGCTTCTGGTCGGCCGGGTACTTGGCCACCTCGCGCGCAAAGCGCTCCTTGGTCGCTTCGGTAATCATCGGTCAACGTCTCCAAACACGATGTCCAGGGTACTCAGCACCATCACGGCGTCGGCCAGCATGTGACCTCGGCACAGTTCGTCCATGGCGGACAGATTGGCGAATCCCGGCGGACGGATCTTCAGGCGGTAGGGCTTGTTGGCCCCATCGCTCACGATGTAGATGCCGAACTCCCCCTTGGGGTGTTCGATGGCCGCGTAAGCCTCGCCTTCGGGCACGCGGAAACCTTCGGTGAAGAGCTTGAAGTGGTGGATCAGCTCTTCCATGTTGGACTTCATGCCTTCGCGCGGCGGCGGGGCAATCTTGTGGTTGTCCACGATCACCGGGCCCGGGTTGGCGCGCAGCCAGTCCACGCACTGCTTGATGATGCGGTTGGACTGGCGCATTTCGGCCACGCGCACCAGGTAGCGGTCGTAGCAGTCGCCGGTCTTGCCCACGGGCACGTCGAAGTCCATGCGGTCATAGACCTCATAGGGCTGCGACTTGCGCATGTCCCAGGCCACGCCGGAGGCACGCAGCATCGGGCCGGTCAGGCCCAGGTTCATGGCGCGCTCGGCCGTCACCACGCCGATGTCCACGTTGCGCTGCTTCCAGATGCGGTTGTCGGTCAGCAGGGTCTCGTACTCGTCCGCGCACTTGGGGAAGCGCTGCGTGAAGTCGTCGATGAAGTCCAGCAACGAGCCATGGCGGTTGCGGTTCATGATCTCGACAGAGCGCGCATTGCGCACCTTGCTGGCCTTGTACTGAGGCATGGTGTCGGGCAGGTCGCGGTAGACGCCGCCCGGACGGAAGTAGGCCGCGTGCATGCGCGCGCCCGAAACCGCCTCGTACATGTCCATGAGGTCTTCGCGCTCACGGAAGGTGTAGATCAGCGTCGTGGAGCTACCCGCATCGTTGCCGCTGGAGCCCAGCCACATCAGGTGATTCATGATGCGGGTGATCTCCGAATACATCACGCGGATGTACTGGGCGCGGATGGGCACCTCGATGCCCAGCAGCTTCTCGATGGCCAGGCAGTAGGCGTGCTCGTTGCACATCATGGACACGTAGTCCAGCCGGTCCATATAGGGCAGCGACTGGATGTAGGTCTTGCTCTCTGCCAGTTTTTCTGTCGCACGGTGCAGCAGACCGATGTGCGGGTCTGCGCGCTGCACCACTTCACCGTCGAGCTCCAGCACCAGGCGCAGCACGCCGTGCGCTGCCGGGTGCTGCGGACCAAAGTTCAGGGAATAGTTCTTGATTTCAGCCATGGTCGTCCATCAAAAAGGCGCCTGGAGCGCCTTCAGTGCAGGCCCCCGTAGTTGTCTTCGCGGATGATCCGCGGCGTGATCTCGCGGGGCTCGATGGTGACCGGCTGGTACACCACGCGCTGTTGCTCGGGGTCATAGCGCATTTCCACATGGCCCGACAGCGGGAAGTCCTTGCGGAAGGGATGGCCGATGAAGCCGTAGTCGGTCAGGATGCGGCGCAGGTCGTCATGGCCGTCGAAGACGATGCCGAACAGGTCGAACGCCTCGCGCTCGAACCAGTTCGCACCCGCCCAGACGGAAGTGACGGAAGCCACCACCGGGAAATCGTCGTCGGTGCAAAAGACACGAACGCGCAGGCGCTGGTTCAGGCTGATCGACAGCAGGTGGGATACCACGGCAAAGCGCGGGCCTTCACGCCCGACTTCTGCATAGGTGGAGTAGTCCACGCCGCACAGGTCCACCAGGACCTCGAACCGGCAATCCGGGGCGGTGTGCAGAACCTGCATGGCCTCCAGATACTGGGCGGCGGACACTTCGACCGTCACCTCGCCCAGGGCCACGGTCACGCTGCGCGCCTTGTCACCCAAGGCAGCAGCCACCACATCCCGAAGCACTTCGGGGTGAATCGCAATAGCAGTCATCATCTAGCCCTTAGACGCGAGCGATGGTATGGGTGCGGCGGATCTTCTGCTGCAGCTGGATGATGCCGTAGATCAGGGCTTCCGCCGTGGGGGGGCAGCCAGGCACATAGACATCGACCGGCACGATGCGGTCACAGCCGCGCACCACGGAATAGCTGTAGTGGTAGTAGCCGCCGCCGTTGGCGCACGAGCCCATGGAGATGACCCAGCGGGGCTCGGACATCTGGTCATAGACCTTGCGCATGGCGGGCGCCATCTTGTTGCACAGGGTGCCGGCCACAATCATCAGGTCCGACTGCCGCGGGCTGGCACGGAAGACTTCCGAGCCAAAGCGACCGATGTCGTAACGCGCCGCCGCAGCGTGCATCATCTCCACCGCGCAGCAGGCCAGACCAAATGTCATGGGCCACAGCGAGCCCGTCTTGGCCCAATTCACCACAGAGTCGTAACTCGTGGTGATGAAGCCTTCTTTCATCACGCCTTCGATCATCGTGTTTCCTTAGTGAACCCGCTTCAGTCCCAGTCCAACGCACCCTTCTTCCATTCGTAGACAAAGCCCACGACGAGAACGGTCAGGAAAATAAGGACAGCGGCGAAACCAGCCCCACCCACGTCCCGAAGCGCAACGGCCCAGGGCAGCAGAAAGGCGATTTCCAAATCAAACAGGATGAACAGGATGGCGACGAGGTAGTAGCGCACATCGAACTTCATGCGCGCGTCTTCGAAGGCCTCGAAGCCACATTCATAGGGGGAGTTCTTGGCGGCGTCGGGCCGGTTCGGACCCAGCACATACCCCAGTACCAGGGGGACTACGCCGACACCCATGCCGACGAGAATGAACAAGAGAACGGGAAGATACTGGTCGATGTTCATCGTGTGCGGCTACCTTGAAAGGCATGCCCGCACCGATCAGCCTGATCAGCAGGGCAGGCTCTTAGTTATATCTTGGTGCCGTCGGCGAGACTCGAACTCGCACAGCTTTCGCCACTACCCCCTCAAGATAGCGTGTCTACCAATTTCACCACGACGGCAAGTCTTGATTTCGGCTGGCTCTTTATCTCCGTTGCAAAGATTCCGCCTACCGAACAATCTCTAGATTCTACTCTGAAAAACCCTCGGACCCGGAGGACCGAGGACTTTGTTCGAAATTATTTCGTGGGGATCTGGGCAGCGCCTTCAGCACCGGCAGCAGGCGCCTGGCCTGCAGCAGGAGCAGGCACTTCGCCAGCAGCGCCAGAGGCCGCAGGAGCCGGAGCCGTGATGGGTGCGGCACCTTCCAGCACGCTGCCCGAGCTGACGGGACGCGCATTGCTCAGATAGGCCAGCGCCAGCGTGGCCACGAAGAACACCGTGGCCAGGCCTGCCGTGGAGCGCGACAGGAAGTTGGCGCTGCCGGAGGCACCGAACAGGCTGCCGGAGCTGCCGCTGCCGAACGAGGCGCCCATGTCGGCACCCTTGCCGTGTTGAATCAGGATCAGGCCGATCATGCCGAGAGCCGACAGCATCTGAACGGCGAGGATCACGCTTGCGAATGCATTCATTGGTTGTACCTGCTAGTAACGCGAGAGCTAAAAAAGCGAATGGAAAAACCGCCCCGGCTTACTGGGCCGCAGCGATGATGGTCAGGAAATCGGCTGCCTTGAGCGAAGCTCCGCCCACCAGGCCACCATCAATGTCGGCCTGGGCCAGCAGCTGGGCCGCATTGGAGGCATTCATGCTGCCGCCGTACAGCAAGGCGATGCGATCGGCCTGCTGGCTGGCAGCCGCCAGCTGGGCGCGCAGCACGGCATGCACCTGCTGGGCCTGCTCCGGCGTGGCGGTCCTGCCGGTGCCGATGGCCCAGACGGGCTCATAGGCCACGACCAGCTCATTGATGCACTGACCCACCTGGTGGATCACGGCCGCCAGTTGGCGCTTGACCACTTCTTCGGTCTGCCCCGCCTCGCGCTCCGCCAGCGTTTCACCCACACAGACGATGGGCGTGACGCCCTTGGCCAGCGCAGCCTGCGCCTTCAGCGCCACCACGGCATCGGTTTCGCCATGGTATTGGCGACGCTCCGAGTGCCCCACCAGCGTATAGCGCACGCCAAAATCCCGAAGCATTGCGGCCGACAGCTCGCCCGTATAGGCACCCGATTCATGCTGCGACACATCCTGCGCGGCCACGCCGATGGCCGAGCCTTCAAGCTCGGCCTGGGCCTGGGCCAGATAGACGGCAGGCACGGCCACAGCCACGCCCGCATTGCCTCCCTCGGGCAGACCCTCCTTGAGGGCCTTGAGCAAAACGGCATTGGCAGCCAGGCCGCCATTCATCTTCCAGTTGCCGACGATGAGTTTCTTCTTCATGGTTACCACGTCAAAACGATTTTGCCGGTGTGCTGACTCGACTCCATCAGCGCGTGCGCCTTGTCGGCATCAGCGGCAGCAAAGGTGCTATGGATCACAGGACGAATGCCGCCTGCCTCGATGAGCGGCCAGACCTCGCGGCGCAGGGCCTGGGCGATGGCTGCCTTGAAAGCCACAGGCCGCGGACGCAGTGTGGAGCCCGTCACCAGCAGACGGCGACGCAGGACCAGGCCCGCATCGAACTCCGCCTTGATGCCACCCTGCACCGCAATGATGACCAGGCGGCCATCCTCTGCCAGACTTTGCACTTCGCGTGCCACATAGCCACCCGCCACCATGTCAAGGATCACGTCCACCCCCCTGCCTTCGGTGATGCGCTGCACCTCCGCGGCAAAGTCCTGGGTACGGTAGTTGATGGCATGGTCGGCACCCAGCTTGAGGCAGTCGGCGCACTTGGCATCGGAGCCAGCGGTCACGATGACCGTGGCGCCGCGCGCCTTGGCCAGCTGGATGGCCGTCACGCCGATGCCGCTGCTGCCACCCTGCACCAGCAGGGTTTCACCCGCCTGCAAGGCACCGCGATCGAACACATTGCTCCAGACGGTGAAGAAGGTCTCGGGCAATGCCGAAGCCTCCACCTCGCTGAGCCCTGCCGGGATGGGCAGGCACTGGGCCACGGGCGCAACACAGTACTCCGCATAGCCACCGCCGGCCAGCAGCGCGCACACGCGGTCTCCCACGCGCAGGCCCGCCAGCCGCATGGCTTCGTCGTCGCCCGACACGATCACCCCAGCCACTTCCAGCCCGGGCAGGTCGGAGGCGCCAGGCGGCGGAGCGTAGTGCCCCTTGCGCTGCAACACATCAGGGCGATTGACACCACTGGCCGACACCTGGATCAGCAACTCCTGCGCACCCGCAACGGGCAGCGGGCGCTCGCCCAGGCGCAATACCTCGGGAGCACCAAAGTCCGTGAGCTCCACGGCACGCATGATTTGCTTTTCCATCTTTCGACCTCGCAATCCCTGTCAAAAATGCCACAAGCGCTGAACAGGTCAGCGCTTTTTGCCAGTCACCACATGCACCTGCAAGGCCACCCCCTTTTGGGCAATGGCCTTGCCGGGCATTACTGCTGCTGTTGCTGTTGCTGCTCGCCCTCGGCAGCCGGACGGCCGCCGTCACGGGGCTCGCGGGGTTCACGCGGCTCGCGGAACTCGCGCTGCTGGCGGGGCTCACGCGGCTGGCGGAACTCACGCTCGGCAGGCGCGGGGCGGTCGCTGCGCTCCATGCCGGCAGGACGCTCGGTCAACGCCTTCAGCGACAGCTTGACACGACCCTTTTCGTCGGTCTCCATGACCTTGACCTTGATGATCTGGCCTTCCTGCAGGTAGTCGGCGACGCGCTCCACGCGCTCGTGGGCGATCTGGCTGATGTGCAGCAGACCGTCCTTGCCGGGCAGCAGGTTCACGAGAGCACCGAAGTCCAGGATCTTGGTGACCGGGCCTTCGTAGATCTTGCCGATTTCGACTTCGGCCGTGATCTCTTCGATGCGGCGCTTGGCTTCGTCGGCCTTGGCGGCATCGCTGGAGGCAATGGTGATGGTGCCGTCTTCGCCGATGTCGATCTGCGTGCCGGTCTCTTCGGTCAGTGCACGGATGGTGGAGCCGCCCTTGCCGATCACGTCACGGATCTTCTCGGGGTTGATCTTCATCGTGTACAGCTTGGGAGCGAAGGACGAGATCTCGGCCTTGGCTTCGCCCATGGCTTCCTGCATCTTGCCCAGGATGTGCATGCGCGCTTCCTTAGCCTGGGCCAGGGCGACCTGCATGATTTCCTTGGTGATGCCCTGGATCTTGATGTCCATCTGCAGCGCAGTGATGCCGCTGGTGGTGCCGGCCACCTTGAAGTCCATGTCGCCCAGATGATCTTCATCGCCCAGGATGTCGGTCAGCACGGCGAAGCGGTTGTCTTCCTTGATCAGGCCCATGGCGATGCCGGCCACGTGGGCCTTCATCGGAACGCCTGCATCCATCATCGACAGGCAGCCGCCGCAGACCGAAGCCATGGACGAGGAGCCGTTGGACTCGGTGATTTCCGACACCACGCGGATGGTGTAGGGGAATTCTTCCTTGCTGGGCAGGCAGGCCGCCAGGGCGCGCTTGGCCAGACGGCCGTGGCCGATTTCGCGACGCTTGGTCGAGCCCATGCGGCCCACTTCGCCGGTGGCAAAGGGAGGCATGTTGTAGTGGAACAGGAAGCGGTCCTCGAACTCGCCAGCCAGCGCGTCGATGCGTTGTGCATCGCGCTCGGTGCCCAGCGTGGACACGACCAGGGCCTGCGTCTCGCCGCGCGTGAACAGGGCCGAGCCGTGCGTGCGGGGCAGCACGGAGTTGCGGATTTCGATGGGGCGCACGGTGCGCGTGTCGCGGCCGTCGATGCGCGGCTCGCCGGCTAGGATCTGGCTGCGAACGATGCGTGCCTCGATGTCGAACAGCATGCCTTCGACCTTGACGCCGTCGAACTCCACGCCCTGGGCCGTCAGGCCGGCCTTCACGGCGGCGTAGGCTTCGCGGCAGGCTTGCGTGCGGCTTTGCTTGTTGCGGATCTGGTAGGCCGTGCGCAGGGCTTCGTCGCCCAGTGCCGCCACCTTGGCGATCAGCTCTTCATCCTTGGCTGGAGCGACCCAGTCCCAGACGGGCTTGCCGGCTTCGCGCACCAGCTCGTGGATGGCGTCGATGGCGATGCGGCCTTGCTCGTGGCCAAAGACCACGGCGCCCAGCATCACGTCTTCAGGCAGTTGCTGCGCCTCGGACTCCACCATCAGCACGGCGGCTTCGGTACCGGCCACGACCAGATCCATCTGCGAATCCTTGCGCTGGGTCTGACCGGGGTTGAGCACGTACTCGCCATTGATGAAGCCCACGCGGGCGGCACCGATGGGGCCATTGAAGGGAATGCCCGACACGGACAGGGCAGCCGAGGTGGCGATCAGGGCGGCGATGTCGGCATCGACTTCGGGGTTCAGCGACACGGTGTGGATGACCACGTGCACGTCGTTGTAGAAACCTTCGGGGAACAGCGGGCGGATCGGGCGGTCGATCAGGCGGCTGGTCAGGGTTTCGAGTTCGCTGGGCTTGGCTTCGCGCTTGAAGAAGCTGCCGGGGATCTTGCCTGCGGCGTAGGTCTTCTCGATGTAATCGACGGTCAGCGGGAAGAAGTCCTGGCCGGACTTTGCCTGCTTGGACGCCACAACGGTGGCCAGCACCACGGTGTCATCGATGTTGACCAGCACGGCGCCGGAAGCCTGGCGGGCGATCTCGCCGGTTTCCATGGTGACCGTGTGCTGGCCCCACTGGAAGGTCTTGGTGACTTTGTTGAAGATGGACATTGTTGCTCCTTTGGAATGGGTGGACCGATGCACTCATCGGGCCATGATGGAGAGCAATTCAGAACACGATGCCATTCCAGTGCTGGATTCACTGCTATCAAATCAGCAGCACTGGAATGACACAGCTTCGCTCTGTCTTGCATTCTCCGAAGTAAAAAACGCCTGAGCTAGACAGGCTAACTCAGGCGTTTTGATCTCCCACCGTGCTTACTTGCGCAGGCCCAGCTTGGCGATCAGTGCGGTGTAGCGATCAGCGTCCTTGGACTTGAGGTAGTCCAGCAGCTTGCGACGACGGCTCACCATGCGCAGCAGGCCGCGACGACCGTGGTGGTCCTTGGCGTGTTGCTTGAAGTGAGGGGTCAGCTCGTTGATGCGTGCGGTCAGCAGGGCCACTTGCACTTCTGGGCTGCCAGTATCGTTGGCAGAGCGTGCGTTGGACTTGACGACTTCAGCCTTCACGGAAGATGCGATCATTTTTTTTCCTTTGAAATTGGCCCCTCACAGACAAAAGCAGGGAGGCAGCCTTGGTTACTTGCGCCGGGACTGGAAAGGCCCCGACGTGCGTCTTGCACCATGCAAAACCCTGGGATTATAACAAGCGCGCCCTGTCCAGCATCCACACATGCTTTGTGGCCCCACACCGCGCAGGCCGACAGCCCACCCAGAATGCCGCGAAGCCTGCAGACATTCATACATCACGGGAGGGCAACACCATGGCAACGCGTTTTACATTCACTGCTGCAACCTGGCGCGCACATCGGCAGCAATGCGCCCTGCTGAGCCTGGTCGCAGCCCTATGCCTGGCCCTGCCGGCCCAGGCGAGCCCTCACCGCTCCGACACATCGGCCGCGCAAGGCGCCAAGCGCAAAAAAGGCGGACAGCGGGTCCGTGTTCCACCCCAGCGCAGCAGTTCTGAGGAATCACCCGAACAACGCGACAAGCGGCTGTACCGCGAATGCCAGGGCCGGCACAACGCCGGGGCATGCGCCGGATATACCCGGCCGCCACCCGGCAGACAGCGGCGCTGAGCGTTCCCCCCAACAAAAAACAGTCCTACCCCGGAGTTCGATAGCGGCAAAGCCGGCAATACCTTGTCACCATTGGATTTTTTGACGCATCGTCATGCTGGATGACCCTGCACCAACGGCACGACTCCTAATTGTTGAGGACAGAAACAGATTTGTCTGAAAGACATGTACGAACAACCCCAATAGATTGAGCGGCACGCAAACACAACCAGCGCTTCGCAAGCAGATCGACGGGGAGGGATTCAAGACATGTCATCGACCTGGTCTCAGGCCCACCCGGGCGCAAAAGGCTTCACGGCCATCGAGCTGATGGTGGTCGTCGCCATCCTCGCCGTGCTCACCACGCTGGCAGCCCCCAGCTTCCACCTCATCATCGAGCGATGGCGCGTTCGCCAGACCGTGGAGGGCCTGCAGTCGACGCTGCAATACGCGCGCTCCGAAGCCGTCCGGCGCGGGGGCGGCGTCTTCATCCAGAAGCTACCCCAAGGCACCAACGGCTGCACTCTGGCTGCACGTCACGCGGATTGGGGCTGCGGCTGGGTGGTGTTCGTTGACCGCAATGGCAATAAGCGCTGGGATCCCCGGGAAGAACTACAGCGCTTCGACACTCCCGCACGCACCCTTGTCATCCGCTCCAGATCCGCCGCCATCATCAGTGTGGACCGATGGGGACAAATGGGTGGATTCACCGCCATGGGCTTCGCCGTCGCCCCGTCTTCCGCCGGCCTCGTCTCTGCTGCAGCGAAAGGCATCTGCGTTTCGTCCGGCGGACGTATCCGGGTGGTCGGCCGGGAGGGCATTCCATGCGCCTGACAAGCACCCACGCTCGGCACGCCAAAGGCTTCACCCTGATCGAAACCCTGGTTGCCACCGTCGTCACGGCCCTGGGTGTTCTGGGAATCCTGAGCCTGCAGATGCGCACCCTGGCCGACACCCAAAGCGGCGTGCGCCGCGCTCAGGCCATCCGGTTGATCGAAGACTTCAGCGAGCGCACCCACGCCAACCCCAATTCTCTCGGGCAGATGAGCAACTACGAATCCGATTGGGATCACACCCCTGAATCCACCGCCGACTGCAGCGCCACACCATGCGACCCGGAAACGCTGGCCAGCTACAACCTCGCGCTGTGGAAGGCTTCCGTTCATCAACTGCTGCCAAGCGGAGCCGCCAAGGTCTTCCCTGCAACAGACGACACCAGCAACGGACGCCACCTGGGCATCGTGATCAGCTGGCGTGAAAACGAGAAATCCAGCAAAGCCGGCGACAAAAAACCCCTCGGACTCCATAGCGATGGCACACACGGCGACGAAGCCATGGCCTGCCCCACCGGCAGAGCCTGCCACCTGCAATACATAGCGCTCAGCGCTCGTTGCGCGCCATATCTTGCCAACAACGCAGTCCAGTTCTTCTGCGCAAGCCCATGAAGCACACCCGCATCGCCGACGCAACCCTGGTGCAGCCTGGTCAACGCGGCCTGAGTCTGGTCGAACTGCTGGTGGGCCTTCTCCTGGGACTGTTGATCATCGCAGTGGCCCTGGGCGCACTCATGGCATCACGCGCCGTCTCCGGCACCGTCAGCGATGCCAGCCATCTGCAGCAGCAGGCATCCCATCTCTTCCGCGTCATGGGCCGGCAGATCCGGCAGGCGGGGTCTCTTCGGCTGCTTCTCTCGTCTGCAAAAAAGGGAACAGACACCGTTGACGTGGCGGACCCCGTTGCATTCGAGGCGAGCGCACAAGATTTCGACCCTGCGCGCGACACCATCCTGGGCCTTGATGCGCCAGGCCGCGCTCAATACAAGCTCACCGTGGGCTACAGCAACTACACGCAACCGCTGCACGGCTCGGCCATCGAAACTTCACTGCAGCGCAATTGCCTGGGCCAGGCCAACAGCCACAACCTGATCCTGAGCCGCTTTGCGCTGGACGCCCGCAAAAACACCCTGCGCTGCACCGGAACACCCTCTGCGGGAGCCCAGCCACTGGCCCAGAACGTCGCCAACTTCCAGGTGCGCTATCTGATCCAGTTGCCGAAAGGTGATGCACGCCTGCAGTACGTCAACGCAGCCGCCGTGGGCCAGGACTGGTCACGCGTAGTTGCTGCGGAGGTCTGTCTGGTGCTTTTCGGGATCGAAGTCATCAACATGCCCGCCGACAGCCGCTACACCGATTGCGCAAGCAGTGACGGCACAGCTGAATCCATCGACATGATCACGCTGCCGGCGCCCAGGACCCGGCGCCTGCACATGGTCTTTCGCAGCGTGTACCAGTTGCGCAGCCAGGGGATGGCTGGATGACCGCCAAAGCAGCAGGCATGCGGCATGCCCACACCTGTGCCGCGCGGCGCCAGAAAGGCGTCGCACTGTTCATCGTGATCACCCTGGTCATGCTTTCCATGCTGCTGGCACTTTGGGCATCGCGCAGCGCCCTGTTCAACGAAATGTTCGTGGGCAACGATGCCGACTACCAACGCGCCCTCGAAGCTGCACAGGCATTGCTGCAGGATGCCGAACTGGACATTCGAGGCGAACAGGCCAACGGCGCCGCCTGCATCACCAACAGCAGCCAGCCATCCGTCTGCCGCAACGCTGCAACCATCACCCAGTTTCCCCAGGAAACCCAGCAGGTAGGTCTGCTGCTGGCCAACCTGAACCGAGCCACCCCCACAAGCTGCCGAGACGCCCTGTGCACCAAGCGCACAGGGCCTCAGGACTTCTGGAACAACGTGGACGAGACCAAAGGGATCACGCTGAGCCAGATGACCGCCCCCGATGTAGCCGCACGCTACGGCCAGTTCACGGGCGCCATTTCTGAGGGCAAAAGCAATCCCATCCTGGCAAGCCGTGAGACAGGAAAAGGGGGTTGGTACTGGATAGAGATCCTGCCCTATGACGCCAGCGCAGGGAACTCAGGTCTCATAGCCAACGACTCTCCACGTCTGGCCCTCTACATGCAGCCCCAGGTGATCTATCGCATCACAGCCATCGCTCACGGCCGCAAGAGCGGCACCCAGGTAGTGCTGCAACAGACCTATGTCCGCCAGAAGCGCCGCGACTGATTCAGAACGTCTGACATGCCTTACCTCTTTCACCCTGGGTTCCGCCCCCTCCTGCTGCCAGCAGTGATCGCCGCACTCCTGGCCGCGCAAAACAGCCAGGCCCAACGTTTCTCTGAGGCAGGCACGCCAGTTTCCCTGGCACAGAGAGAAGACAAAGAATTTGCCACGCCCATTGAAGACTGCCCGACAGGCCAGCCAGCCGATGCCAAGGGCCGCAGCAGCTCCGCCACTTCCAACGGCAGCGTGATTGCACAGGCAGGCGTGGACATATTCACGGCCCGCTACAGCGCCAAAGCCGCCTGGAGCGGCTGGATCAACGCAGAAACGGTCCAAGCCGACAGGAGCATCACCGCAGCAGCCGGCTGGCAAGGCAAAAGCACGGCTGACCACCTGGATGCACTCAGTGATCAACAGGTACTCAATGAGCGCCTGATCCTGACCTGGAGTGACAGACTGCAAAGGGGCGTGTCTTTCCAATGGCATGAGCTGGACCGCCCCCAGAAGGCGTCTTTCGGCGTCGATGCCGAAGGCAGGGCCGACAAACTGGGCAAGCACAGGTTCAACTTCATACGTGGCGACCGCCGCATGGAAGCTGCGGGACAACCGCTGCGCCCTGACCCAGCCCACCCTTTTCGCCAACGCGGCTCGCGCCAGGGCGATATCGTCAACTCCCAGATCTGGCACACCGGCCGCCCCGTGGACAACTCGCCTTTGCCGGGCTACGCGGCCTATGCGCTCGCCCAGCAGAAGCGCCAGCCCATGATTTACGTGGGCGGCAACGACGGCATGCTGCACGGCTTTTCTGCCACTGACGGCAGCGAGAAGATCGCCTACATCCCCCGTGGCGTGATTTCGGGGCTGGCACGCCTTTCCGACCTCGACTACGACACCCGGCACCGCTACTTCGTGGACGGCTCTGCCATGAGCGGCGACATCAACTCAGGCAGCCATGCATCCCCGCAGTGGCGCACCGTGCTGGCAGGCATGCCGGGCGCCGGTGCCAAAGGCTACTTTGTGCTGGACATCACGCACCCAGAGGCTTTCAACGAACACGGCGCCGGCACGCTGGTCCTGCTGGACCGCACCCAGACCCGCAACAGCGATCCCGGTGACTGCGCCATCTCCGCCGACCTCTGGCAGCGCACCACTTGCCAGGAAGACAAGGACCTGGGCCATATCCTTGCGGCCCCCGTGCGGGACGATGCCAACCCGCAACGCAGCATCCAGATCACGCAGTTGAACAACAACCGCTGGGCTCTGGTGACGGGCAACGGCTACCACAGCACCAACCAACGGCCCGTGCTGCTGATCCAGTACCTCGATGGCAACCAGGAGCTGCTGCGCATCGTGGCCACAGGCGACATCCCCACCGGCACCACACCGGAGACCACCAGCAATGGGCTCTCCGCACCACGCCTCGTGGACATCAATGGCGATGGCCGGCCCGATGTGGTCTATGCGGGCGACCTCCAGGGCAATCTGTGGAAATTCATCATCGCCAGCGATGCCTCCTCCGCTTGGGGCGTGGCCTTCAACGGCCGGCCGCTGTACACCGCCAAGGGTGGCAGTTCGCCAACGGACTCTCGCGCACTGCGCCAGCCCATTACCGCCCCTGTGTCCGTACGCGCCAATGACCGGTACAGCGTCACCACAGAACCCTCGGGAAGCAATGAACGCGTGACTGTGGGCGGCATGCTGGTGGCATTCGGCACAGGACGCAACATCACCCAGCAGGACACTGGCAACACGGCGGTTCAGAGCATCTACTCCATCCTCGACAACACCCGCTACAAGCTGCTCGCGGACGGCCGCATACAGCCTTGCACGGGGGACCCGGACTCTGAGTGCAAGCTGCCTGCAGGGCAGCGTCCAGCCCCCGTATCCGGCATCGGTGAGCTGGCCAAACGCTCGGTGAGCCATCAGACGCAAGGGGCCATTGACCATGGCACCTGGCGAGTGGACTCCACCACCGACCTCGACTGGACGCGGCACAAAGGCTGGTACATGGACCTTCCCCTGTCAGGTGAGCGCCTGCTCAAGCCGATGAGCTTCTACGACGGCAGCAACCTCCTCGCGATCTACAGCCAGATACCCGCCAGATCCTCCAAGCGTCCTGGTGAAGCCATAAGCCGCCCCGCTGATGCCTGCAATGTGAGCGAGGAAAGCCAATTTCTGACGCTCATGAACATCATGGATGGCAAGCGGCCCAGTGTTCCATTGATGGACAGCAACGGCGACGGCGTCTACGACACGGCGGATCAGGAAGCCTCGCGCGCAACCGTCTCCGGGGGATCCCAGACGTTGCTCAACAAAGGCCATCACGCCATTGGCTACGACACCGATGGCCGCCGCAACGTCCTCGCCCGCATGCCCGAGCAATCCCTGCGCCCCAGCTGGCGCCAAATGAAATGAGCCGCACAATGCGCCACCCTCCTCCCCCGGGCTTCACACTCATAGAACTCATGATCGTCGTGGCCGTCATAGTCATCCTCGGCACCGTCGCCGTGCCCAGCTACAACGAATACATCCGCGGAGTCCACCGCGCCGATGCCCGCGCCGGCCTGCTGCAGGCCCAGCAATGGCTGGAGCGCGCAGCCACGGCCAACGGGGTCTACCCCACCACGCTCCCCGTCGATCTGACCTGGACCCGCGACTCCAGCAAGCGCTACACCATCAGCCTGGATTCAGGAAACACCACCGAGGCCTATACCCTGATCGCCACGCGCCGAGGCTCACAGATAGGGGACCGCTGTGGAGATTTCGCGCTGACACATACGGGTGTGCGGGAGACACTGAACCTCGCAACCGGCACCAGCGCGGCGGAATGCTGGTCGCGATAGCGCCGCAGGCCAGCCACAATCCCCTGCGACAACCCTGGCCCGCCATCCATCCAGCGGCCGCATCCATTCATCCGGTTCGCTCACCTGCCCGCGAGTGCAATGCCTAGCATCTGCGCATGCACGCATTGCACCTACAACGGCTGACACACGCCAAGGCACCCGCCCGACGCCGCAAAGGGTTCACCACCCTTGAGCTGATGGTGGTGGTCGCCATCCTGGCCATACTCACCGCCCTTGCAGCGCCCAGCTTCACCCCATTGATGGAGCGCTGGCGCGTGCGACAGGTTGCCGAGGATCTCCAGGCAACGATTTATTTTGCCCGCTCCGAGGCCCTCAAGCGCGGCGGCAACGTCACTATCGCCAAGGCCGCAAATGGCAATGGCTGCGCCAATGCCACCGGAAACACCCAGTGGGGGTGTGGCTGGCAAGTGGCCAGCGGCAACACGGTGCTGCAGCAGACTGCGCCCCCGAGCCGCGTCCAGATCACCCTCGCCGACAGCACGGGCTCCATTGCCGTGGACCGCTGGGGCATGCTGTCGCATGGAGGAGTTACCGCGGCAGCGGCCATGGATCTCCTGCTCGTTCCCGAAGGCAAGATCGCCAGCGACCGAAGCGCCGTCCGTCTTTGCACAGGCACGGGCGGAAGGATCGTGCAGATGAAGGGCAGCGAATCCTGCTCCTGAACCGTTCTAGAGAAAGCAACATGCACAGACTCCAACGCAGCAAGCCGGCAGAGCGCCGCAACCAACGAGGCCTCACGATGATCGAATCCCTGGTCGCCATCGTCGTGGCGGCGCTGGGCATCCTGGGCATTCTGGGCACGCAGATGCGTACGCTGACGGATACCCAGACCACGGTCCGGCGCGCACAAGCCATCCGCCTGATCGAGGATCTGGGCGAGCGCATGAAGGTCAACCCCAGCGTGCTGAGGGATGCCGACGCCTATGTCGCCGATTTCAACACCACGCCCGCCCCTGGCGATTGCCAGGCGGCCTCGTGCAACCGCACGCTTTTGGCAGCCTACGACCTGGGTGTATGGAAGCAGACGGTCAAGAACACACTGCCCCTGGGCCAGGCCAGCATCTTTCTTGCTCCGGGTGAAGAAGTCGGCGCCAACCGCCGGCAGATCGGCGTGATGGTCGCCTGGCGCGAGAACGAGCGTGACCTGTCCGACAGCAGTCAGGCCAATCAAAAGGCCTACAGGGACAACATCGATGCCACGCAAGTCCGGGCTGCCGATGGCACGCTGAGTTCAGGCGGAGGCGGCACGACAGCGACCTCCTGCCCCGATGGCTACACCTGCCATCTCCAATACCTTCCGCTGGCTGCACGTTGCGCGCCCTACTTCGGCAGCGGTGAAGCGATTCCCCAATACTTCTGCCCAGGATTCTGATCATGGCAGCGCCCCGCATCATGAAACCAAACCTGCCGCACCTGCCGATACGGCCTCGCCGGCATGCCTTTGCCCGTCCCCTGGCTCAGAAAGGCTTCACCCTGCTTGAGCTGATGGTGGGCGTGGCCATCGGCCTGCTGGTCGTCGCCGTGGCCACGGCCGCGCTCATGGTGTCCCGTGGCGTGTCCGGCACGGTCAGCGACGCCAGCGGCATCCAGCAGCAAGCGGCCTATGCCATGCGCGTCATCGGCCTTCAGCTGCGCCAGGCGGGCTCCCTGTACCTGAACCTCGATCCCAGAAACCAGAAGCCCGCGGCTGCCCTGGTGACCTCGACACCCGTGGCGTTCGAGACAACGGCTAAAAGCGACTCCGGCCTGGAGTTTGACCCGTCGCTCAATACGGTCAGTGGAACGGCCACGCCCACCACCCTGACCGTCGGCTATCGCCGCTACAAGGAACTTGTCTACACAGATGCCGCAGAGCAGTCCCAGGCGCGCAACTGCGTGGGCGGGCCAGCCAACAGCAGTGCAGACCAGCGCATAGACAACGTCTTTCAGCTGAGCGGCAGCCAGTTGCAATGCAGTGGCAATGGCGCGGCCGCGCAGACCTTGGTACAGAACGTGGCCGATTTCCAGGTCCGCTATCTCATCCAGGACAACACCAAGCCTGGCTCGCCGGGCATCCAGTATGTTCCATCGGCCAACGTCGATGCCTGGACGACAGTGGAGTGGAGCAAGGTACGGGGCGTGGAAGTCTGCCTGGTCCTCTATGGCAATGAGCCCATCGATCTGCCGGCGGGCAGCAGCTATGTCGGCTGTGACGGCACATCCGTCAACATGACCACGCTCACCGGCCAGCGCAACCGGCGCATGCACATTGCCTATCGCAATGTCTTCCAACTGCGCAGCCAGGGCCTGATCGGCTCCGTGCTCTGAATTCACGAGAAAGCCAGCAATGCATCGCAAGACTGCCAACCATGCCTCTCGGCAGCAGCGGGGTGTCGCGCTGTTCGTCGTCATCATTTTCGTCATGCTGTCCATGCTGCTGGCGCTCTGGGCGTCACGCACATCGCTGTTCAACGAGCTTGTCGTCGGAAATGATGCCGACTACCAGCGCGCCTATGAGGCCGCTCAGGCGCTGCTGCAGGATGCGGAACTCGACATTCGCGGCGAAAAGGCCGACGGCACTGTCTGCACGGGTCAGGACAATGTGTGCCGCACCAGCACCACGGCCAAGATTCCGCTGGAAACCCAGGAGATCGCCCCTCTATTGTCCTCTTTGGGTACCGGTTGTTCACAGGGCCTTTGCGGCAAGCGCGGCGACAAACAGGACTTCTGGAATAACAGCGACGAAAGGCTGGGACTCACACTGGCGCAGCTGACCACGGCAGGAGTGGGGGCCCGATATGGCCAGTACACAGGCGCCTCGCTGGGCTCCACCAGCAAGCCCGCCAATCCCATCCTGGCCGACACCAGCGCGGCCGATCGCGGCGGCTGGTACTGGATCGAGGTGCTGCCCTACCTGAACACCAAGAACATGGGACTTATCGCAGACACCCCGACCAACCTGCTGTCGCTCAACCTGAAGCCCTACGTGGTGTACCGCATCACGGCCCTGGCCTATGGCCGCAAGCCCAACACCATGGTGGTTCTGCAGCAGACCTATGCACAGCAAAAGCGCAAGAACTAGGTGGCCCACGGCCCAGTCACCGCACCCGCAAGCGAATCCGACCACTCGGCACAAACATCAAGAGGCGCAGACATGAAACGCAAGCCCCCTATCCCTCATCAGCTGTTCTCCCGCACCCTGCTGTCCTGTGCCGCTGCGGCAGCCCTGCTTCCGCAAGGCGCTTGGGCCCTGGACCTGGCACAGTCGCCCCCCGGCACCAAGGAGCCGTATGTGGCTCCCAACGTCATCATTTCCATCGATGATTCAGGGAGCATGAACTTTCGGCTCGATATGGAAAGCGCCAGTGGCGCCAGCAGCCAGACCGAGCCCAATTCGGATGGCACCTGGCCGATGACTAGCCGCCGTGTCAACGTCCTCAAGTATGCACTCGTCGGAAAGAACGGATCCGGCGGCATCTTCCGTGATACGACGCTGCTGCCCGACAAGAAAATCCGGCTGGCATGGCAAGGCATGTGGAACAACGGCAACTCGTCCAATGCCGACAATGTGGACAGTGCCCAGATGAATACGAACTCCATGCGCCCGCTGCAAAGCACGCATCGTGCGAACTTCATCTCCTTCATCAGCAACCTGAATCCTGGCGGTGGCACTCCATCGCATCTGATGTTCAGCCAGGCCGACAGCTACATGCGACGCGGACTCAGCAAGAACAGCCCGTGGGCCAGCGATCCAGGCAATACGGGAGCTCCCTATCTTGCCTGCCGCCGCAATTACCACATCATGATGACCGACGGACGCTGGAACGGAACCGCCACGGGTGTCCCCGATAGCACTCGACGGGACAATGCCACCAACCTGACGCTCAGCGACAACATGGTGTACGGCGGCAGTGGCGCGGCCGACCAGAAAAAGTCCGCCCTTTACCGCGACACATCCACGGGCACCACCCTGGCCGACTGGGCCTTCTATAGCTGGGCCACCCCGATGCAGACCACGGGATTGACGGGCACCATGCAGCCGACCGCGGACTACCGCAAGGCTCCGTCCGTGGAAACATTCACCAACGACAGCGGCAGTTCCGTCACGCTGGATCGCTACTGGAACCCCCGCTACAACCCGGCCACCTGGCCGCACATGGTCACCTACACCATTGGCTTCAGCAAAATGGCGTTCGATTGGAGCTATCCATCCATTACACGCCCGACGCAGATGGTGCCATTCGGCTATGACGGCAGTTTTCCGGATCTGGCCAAGGGGAGCACCACCTGGCCCAATCTGACAGCCAGCACAGAGTCGCGCAATGCTCTGGACCTCTGGCACGCTGCCCTGAACGGCCGCGGCCGTTTCTATGCGGTGGAGAAAGGGGAAGACCTGGAAAAGGCCTTCCGAGAAATCTTCGGTCAGATCAACACGCAGACAGACCCCGACCTGACATCCACGGCCACCAGCGGCTCCAATGCGTCGCGCAACGACGTCGGCAAGTTCACCGGCGCCTATGAGCCGCAGAATTACTGGAAAGGCTTCGTCACGGCGGAAACCGTGCAGAAAGACGGCACGACCGTCTCGACCGCAAGCTGGGGAGGAAAGAATACGGCCGACAAGCTCGATGCCATCTCAGATATCAATACCCGCCTCATTCTCACATGGAGCAACAAATGGGACTCCAACAGATATAGGGGTGGCGTGCCATTCAAGTGGGCCACCGATGATTCCCTTCTCAGCAGTGCGCAAAAGGCATCACTCGGCCTGAACTCCAACGATGTCACCGCCAAGACGGGGACCAAAGGCGAGAATATTCTCAACTATGTCCGTGGTGATCGGCGCTACGAGGGCTCTGAAACCAGCGGCTACACGACGAGCAGCCCTTTTCGCGAGCGCAAAAGCCGCCAGGGCGACATCATCAACTCTGTCGTCTGGTTTACCGGAACGCCGTCCAGCAACTATGCCCTTCCGGGCTATCTGAGCTTCGTGAGCGGAAGCTCCCGTCCGGCCGTGATCTATGTCGGAGGCAACGATGGCATGCTGCATGGATTCTCTGCCGTGGATGGCAGCGAGAAGATTGCCTATGTCCCCAGAGGCGTCATTCCCTCGTTGAAGTCTCTCGCCGACCCCACCTTCAACACCAGCCATCGATATTTTGTCGATGGTTCCCCGATGACCGGGGATGTCTATTTGAGCTCCGGATCGAACTCCTTCTGGCGAACCTTGCTGGTAGGTACTCTGGGAGCCGGCGGCAAAGGCTATTTTGTACTGGACGTGACCAATCCAGACAGCGCAAATCTCAGTGGAGGAACACCCGGATTTTCCGAGGCGAATGCCCAGGCGCTCGTCAAGCTGGACCGGACCCGGGATGCGTCGGAAACGCCGACATGCCCCTTGACAGGCATCAGTGCGGCCGAGCTTGCGGCATGCACCCAGGAAGTGGCTGAAGACAGGGACATCGGGCATATCACCGCACGCCCCGTGCTGGATGAGAATGACCCCATGCGCACCACGCAGATCACCACCATGAACGATGGGCGCTGGGCCGTGGTGATGGGCAACGGATACAACAGCGCCAGCCAGCGGCCGGTGCTGTTGATCCAGTACCTGGACGGTAACCAGGAACTGCTGCGCATCCCGGTCACGGCCGATGTCCCCGGAACGGGATTGGCTGCAGACAATGGGCTTTCCGCCCCCCGCTTGGTCGACATCAATGGAGATGGCCGCCCAGACGTGGCCTATGCAGGAGACAACCTCGGCAATCTCTGGAAGTTCGATATCACGAGCGCTCGCCCAAGCAAGTGGCAGGTGGCGCTGGGTGGTCAGCCTCTTTTCACGGCAAGAGGACCGACCGCACTGAATTCCTCTCTGCGCACGAATGTTCAGCCCATCACGGTTGCACCAACTGTGCAGGCCAATGATCGCACCATGAAGGGTTCAGGCAAGGACGTAAAAATCGTTCGCGTAGGAGGAATGATGGTAGCTTTCGGAACGGGGCGTAACGTCACGAAGGACGATCCCAACAATGTCCAGGTACAAACCCTGTATTCTGTGCTTGACGAAACCCGCTACCGGTTCACAGACGACACCAGGACGCTGATCGAAGTCCACCCAGGCGATGCTTCCTGCAGCCGGGGCGGAGATTGCATACCCACGCCAAAGGCATGGGGCGTCGGGGTGACAGCCGCCAAGCTGGCCAAGCAGACCATCACCGAACTCGGCAATGGTGATTTCGCCACCGTCGATTCTGTTGACAAGCTGGGCGTTACCACATGGGGCGACTTCAATGGCTGGTATATGGATATGCCTGCCATCGGAGAGCGGCTCCTCAAGCCCATGGAGTTCTACGATGGCAGCAATATTCTGGTCATGTATTCCCAAGTACCCGCCAAGGGATCGAATGTGGATGTCAGCGTGGAAAGCTGCGAATCCACGTCCGTAGATGAAGAGCGTCAATACCGCACCATGATCAATATCATGGATGGCCTTCGCCCCACGGTACAGTTGGTGGACATGAACAAGGATGGAAAATACAACAGCGATGATTCAGGTGTATCGCGAGCCCGGGTCAGCAAGGGATCGCACAACCTGATCACACAGAAAAAGAATATTCTGGATATCGACGCCAAGAACAACAAAGAACCTCTGGCTCCAATGCCAGAAGAGTCCTTGCGCCCCAGCTGGCGCCAAGTCAAATGACCATGCCTCGTTCTACTAACACGATCATCATGAAAAGAAAAAATCAGGGTTTCACTCTCATCGAATTGATGATCGTCGTGGCGGTTGTCGGAATTCTTGGAGCCATTGCCATACCGAGCTACTCCGAGTACATACGTCGCGGGCACCGCGCGGAGGCCAGGGCAGGCCTTCTGCAGGCGGCGCAATGGCTTGAAAGGGCTTCCACGGCCACGGGGACCTACCCCCTGACCGCAGCATTTCCCAGCGCGCTTGCCACGGTGCCTTCCAATCGATACGACATCTCACTGAACTCGACCGATGGAAGAACTTTCACGTTGACGGCAACCCCCAAGGGCGCCCAGACAGGCGACAAGTGCGGCAACTACACCTTGACGCAAAGCGGCTTGCGTGGGGCCAACGGAGCCACGACAGGCACCATCGTTACTGACTGCTGGGGCAAGTGAGCACCGGGTAGATGCCAATCCGCCAGGCGCTGACCGAGCCCAGGCTTGCTACCATCCTGGCACCATGACAAACACCGTGCCACACATGCACCAAGCGCTTGGGCTCGCCGCCCAGGCGCTTTTTCTTTCCTCTCCCAATCCGCGCGTGGGCTGCGTACTGGTGGCACCTGACGGCAGAGTCGTCGGCCAAGGGTTCACTCAGCAGGCTGGTGGCCCACATGCCGAAGTGATGGCGCTGCGCGATGCCGTGGCCCGAGGCGAGGATGTGCGCGGAGCCACCGCCTATGTGACGCTGGAGCCTTGCTCGCACCAGGGCCGTACGGGTCCCTGCTGCGATGCCCTGATCGCCGCTGGCGTTGCCAAGGTGGTAGGCGCACTGACGGACCCCAATCCCCAGGTCGCCGGCCAAGGCTTCGCGCGCCTGCGCGCGGCAGGCGTGGATGTGGTGGTGGGGCCGGGTGCAGACGAGTCCCGGGAGCTGAACATCGGCTTCTTCAGCCGCATGCTGCGCGGCATACCGTGGGTGCGCATGAAGGCGGCCAGTTCACTTGACGGGGCAACCGCGTTGCACAACGGCACCAGCCAATGGATCACATCCCCCGAGGCACGCGCCGATGGCCATGCCTGGCGTGCGAGGGCATGCACCCTACTGACGGGCATAGGCACGGTGCTGGAAGATGATCCGCGCCTGAACGTGCGGGATGTGGCTACGCCGCGCCAGCCGCGCATCGCTGTTGTGGACAGCCGGCTGGACATGCCGCTCACCGCCCGGGCACTCCAGGGCCCGGCCGAATGCCTGATCTACACCAGCAGCCGGGATGCATCGAAAACCAGTGCACTGCAGGATCTGGGCGCGACCGTCATTCCCATGCCCAACGCGCACGGCAAGGTGGACCTGTGCGCCATGCTGCGTGACCTGGCGGCGCGCGGCACGAACGAGCTGCATGTGGAAGCCGGCTTCAAGCTCAATGGCTCGCTGGTACGCGAGGGGCTGGTCGATGAGCTGCTGCTGTACCTGGCCCCCAAGCTGCTGGGGACGGGTGGCATGGGCATCGCCAGTTTCGGGCCGCTGGACGCGCTGTCCGAGGCCCTTGCATTGGCACTGCATGATGTGCAACGCATCGGGCCAGATCTGCGCGTTGTGGCCCGCGTTGTGGACCGCGCCAGCTTCTGACGCGAACAGTGGCTTCCTGGACCACCGGCTGGCGCAGCCGTCCGACACCCGATTGACCGATCCTTGGGCCAAATCTTCGAATCATGTCCGGCGCTCGCAACTTACAGCCCCTTCCATTCACCAGCCTGTTTCGAGGCCTGCGGACCACGCTTGTCCTGCTGGTGTCCGCCGTGGTCTGCGGCTGCGCAAGCAGCTTGCCCTCCCAGGTCGATCGCCCCGTCACTGCAGCCTTGGAAGCCCCGCAAAGCACGCCATTGGGGTCTTTGGTTCAGCAATTGCGGCCTGCCAGCGTCAAGCCTCAAACCTCCGCCTTCACCCTCCTGTCCGGCGCCCAGGCCGCCTATGGCGCCCGGCTGGCCCTGGTCGAGGGAGCGCAGCAGACGCTGGACCTGCAGTACTACGCCATCCATGCCGACGAGAGCACGCAGCGCCTGCTGCGCGGCGTGGTCGAGGCAGCACGGCGTGGCGTGCGCGTGCGCGTGCTGCTGGACGATTTCCACAGCACGGGCGCGAATGCGCAGGTCATGCGCCTGGCCTTTGTGCCGGGTATCGAGATGCGCATGTTCAATCCCCTGGCGGGCGCGCGCAGCTCGGCGCTGGGCCGGGCCTATACGCTGCTGACGGATTTCCAGCGGGCCCAGCAGCGCATGCACAACAAGCTGTTCATCGCCGACAACGCCATGGGCGTGATCGGAGGGCGCAATCTGGGCGATGCGTATTTCGATGCGGACAGCGCCAGCAATTTCGTGGACCTCGACGTGCTGGCGGCGGGACCGGTGGTCAACGACCTGTCGCGCAGCTTCGACAGCTACTGGAACAACCAGCGCGCCTATCCCGTCCAGTCGCTGATCAGCCTCAAGGAACTCAAGCAGTTGCGCGAGCGCTTTGCGGGCGATGATGACCAGACGCAGGAGGACGACCCCACACCTGCCGTTCCCGCAAAGGAGACAAAGGCAGATGACCAGACGGCTGAACAGCGCCGGATCATCTGGGACCAGCAGCCCATGGATTTGCGAAAGGCTCGCTGGACCTGGGCATCGGCCGCCGTGCTGGTGGATGAACCCGCCAAGATTCCGCTGGACAGGGATGACGGCCCAGGCCCCATCACAAGCGCTGGCACGGATGCGTCTGCACAGGCCAGCCCCGCGTCGAACGGCCCGCAGGCCAGGCCTGCCGGCACGCTGCCCATGGGCCAGCCGGCTGGCGCCCTGCGCCAGGCGGCGCGTCCGGTGCTGGAGGCCGATTCGGTGGTCGATGGCCTGCTGGCCCTGGTGCGCAAGACCCGGCGCGATCTGCTGGTGGTCTCGCCCTATTTCGTGCCGGGCCCGGACATGATGGAGGCGTTTCGTGGCGCACGGCAACGCGGAGTGCGCGTGCGCATCCTGACCAATTCGCTGGCCTCCAACGATGCACCTTTGGCCCATGCCGGCTATGCGCGCCACCGCAAGGCGCTGCTGGAGATGGGCGTTGAACTCTACGAAATGCGCAGCACGGCGGCCAGCGTCCGCTCTGCATTCGGCTCGGGCAGCACGGGTGGCGGCGGTCCTTCGGGTTCCACAGGCGCATCGCGTGCAATGCTGCACTCCAAGCTGTTGGTGGTGGACGGGCATCTGGTGGCAGTCGGCTCGATGAACCTGGATCTGCGCTCGCAGTTGCAGAACACCGAGATTGCCCTGCTCATCGCCAGCCGCGAGTTCGGCCGCCTGGCCACGCAAAGCATCGACGAGGGCCTGCAGGATGGCAGCTGGCGCGTCGAGATCGACAAGGATGGCGAGCTGGTGTGGCGGGCCTCGGAAGACAGCGAGCGCAGTGACGAGCACAGCGAGCCCGATGCCAGCTGGGGCCTGCGCCTGATGCTCAAGCTCATTGGTCCGCTGGCGCCCGACCATCTGCTGTGACCGGCTGATCGCGCTAGAGCCCGACCCACTCCTGGCGCCGCGCCAGCGCTTGCACCCACAGCGTGATCTCGCGCTGGTCAGTCTGCGTGCGCACTTCCTGGTAGGCCTGCTCGGCTTCGGGAAAGCGGCGGCGCAGCAGGTTCAGCCATTGCTTGAGGCGGCCTGCGCGCTGGCGCGGCTCCAGATCCTCGCAGACCATGTCCCAGAAACGCTGGACCTGCGGCACCAGATCGCTCCAGGACACCTGTGCTGCAACATGTTCTGCTGGCATCTGCCCGCCTTCCACGGCAGCGCGAATGGCCAGCGCCAGGCCTGGGTCGGCAACGATCCCCCGGCCCAGCATCAGATCGCCGCAGCCCGATTGCTCACGGCAGCGCAGCGCATCCTCCACCGTCCAGATCTCGCCATTGGCCACCACGGGCACGGTCACGGACTCGCGGATGCGCGGGATCATGTCCCAGTAGGCAGGCGGACGGTAGCCGTCGAGCTTGGTGCGGGCGTGGACGACGATCTCGCAGGCGCCACCGGCCTGCATGGCCTGGGCGCATTCGGTCATCAGGGTCGTGTCGTTGAAACCCAGGCGCATCTTGGCCGACACAGGCATGGCCGCCGGCACGGCAGCACGCACGGCCCCCACCACGCGCGCGATCTGCTCAGGGTCCTGCAGCAGCGCAGCACCGCCGCCATGGCGGTTGACCACCTTGGCGGGGCAGCCGAAGTTCAGATCGATTCCCTCCGGACCCAGGCGCGCCAGATTGGCCGCATTGGCCGCCATGCTGTCCGGGTCCGAGCCCAGCAGCTGCGCACGCACAGGGACACCTGCCAGCGTCCGGCTGCCGTTGTTGAGCTCCGGCATGGTGCGCAGGAACACCTTGTCGGGCAGCACGGTCCCCGTGACGCGGATGAACTCCGAGACACAGCGGTCTGCGCCACCCACTCGCGTGAGCACATCGCGCAGCACGAAATCAAGCAAGCCCTCCATGGGCGCCAGCAACAGTCTCATCACCTATGTCGCGAGGCCTGCGCCCCGTCTTCCTGTTACAGATCAAACAATATTTCTGCGACCGGCATCGGCCGCCAGCCCCTGCAAATCAGAGCCCGCCCATGCGATGGCAGGCGATTGTGCGCTTGCCGCAGAACACTGGGTGGACCAGTTGTCATGGCTTCTTCACGCCACGGTCATTCATGTAACGTGCAATCGGGGCTTGTCGGACTCCCTGCCCCCACCATGCTGCTGCAAAAAACCGCCAAGGCCCTTGAAGAGCTGCAGCCCGGCCGCCGCAGCCTGCCGCTGCGCGAGCGCTCGGTGCTGCTGATGGCCGATGGCCGCACCGAGGAGCAGTTGCAGCAGGTCCTGGGCGCACAGACCGGCGAACTGATCGAGCAACTGATCGCCAGCGGCCACCTGCAGCGCCTGGCTGGCCAAGCCGCCGCGTCATCGCCCCAGGCCCCCTCCATGGCACCGGCCGCTGCGAAGGAATCCAGCCCGCCCGGCCCCGCTGCCACGCTGAATCTTGCCGGCACACGCATGTACCTGTTCGATATGTGCGAGCGCATGTTCGCCAACCGCCATGAGGACAAGGCACAGGTGCTGCGCCATCTGCTGCGCGAGGCGCGCGATCTTGAGGCACTGCAGGCCGCCGCCCTGCAGCTGCTGCAGACCGTGCAGGAACATGCGGGCGACGAGCGCGCCGATGCCCTGCGCGAGCGCCTGCGGCATCTGCTGCCCCAGGAGGCAGCGACGGCACAGGGCGCCTAGACGAATCGAAGGGTGGACGCGCGCGCGATCAGCGCGGCGCCAGCCGCCACAGCGAGGTGAGCTCGGCGGCGCGTGCCGCGTGCAGCGGATCGGTGGAGTCCGCAGCCTTTCCATGGCGCGGGCGGATGTCCTCGCGGCCCAGGACCTGCAGGCCTGCGGCATTGATCCAGCCCAGCAGTTCCTCGCGCGAGCGCAACTGCAGGTGCTCGGCCAGATCCGACAGAATCAGCCAGCCTTCGCCGCCCGGCAGCAGATGTGCAGCAAGGCCCTCGACAAAACCGCGCAGCATGCGGCTGCCTTCGTCATAGACGGCCTGCTCCAGCAAGGAGCTGGCCTTGCCCGGCAGCCACGGTGGATTGCAGACCACCAAGGCGGCCCGGCCTTCAGGGAACAGGTCCGCCTTGCGCAGGCTCACGCGCTGCGCCAGACCCAGCCGCTGAAGGTTGTCCTGCGCGCAGGCCAGTGCCCGGTCGCTCAGGTCGGTGGCCACCACCTGCCGCACGCCACGGTGCAGCAAGAGAGCGGAAAGCACACCCGTGCCCGTGCCGATATCCCAGACGGCGGCATCAGCCTGCTGGGCTGCGGCCGGCAGGGGCGCCTGCGCCACCAGATCCAGGTACTCGCCGCGCACCGGGGAGAACACGCCGTAGTGCGGGTGAATGCTGAACTCCGGCATGCCCGGCACGGCCAGGGCCACGCCCTTCTTGCGCCACTCATGTGCGCCCAGGGCACCCAGCAGTTCACGCAGGGGAACGATCACGCTGTGCGCACCCTGGTCGGCGGGAATCTCGCCCCAGGCTTCGCGACAGGCTTCGCTCCAGTCCGGTGCGCGGCGCAGGGCGCAGTGCCAGCGGGTATCGAGCTCGATCATCACGCTGGACAGGATGCGCGCACGCTGCGCCAGTGCCTGGCGGTGCAGGTGGAAGGCGTGGGGAAAGACCGGCTTGGCGTCTTCCTTGCCGGCGCGGCGCTGGCGCGCCTTGGCGGAAGTCTCACGTGCGGGCTTGTCGAGGCGGCGGCCCAGGGCCGACAGCAACTGCCGGGCATTCTGGAAATCGCCGCGCCACAGCATGGCCTGGCCTTCGCAGGCCAGGCGGTAGGCGCTGTCGGCGGCCAGGCTGTCATCAGCGATGACGATGCGGCGCGGTGCGGTCATGGTGCTGTCCGCGCGCCACAGGGCAACCTGGGTGGCCTCGTGCTCCTGCCACTGCAGCAGGGACCAGTTCTGGGAAGAGGACAAGGCCTGCTGCTCCGTGAGTGATGGGTGGATGGTTGGGCGAATCGATCAGTTCAGTGCGCGCTTGAGCCGCACTTCCTCGATCTTGAGAGCGCCAACCTGGGCCGTCTTGGCGGTGGACATTTCGCGCTTGAAGCCGGCGAGCTCATGGAAGCGCAGCGCACGTTCATTGCGCAGCGGCACCCACGAGGTGACATTGGTGCAGCCTTCTTCGAGCAGGCCGTCGCGTGCGGCGTCCCACAGGGCCACGCCCACACCCTGATTCCAGTGCGTGGGAGCGGCATAGATGGCCCAAATTTCACCGGTGGTCTGGCGCGACTTTTCATCGCGCGAGCGGTCGAAACCGACGAAGCCGACGATCTTGTCGCCGTCGATGGCGACCTGAACCTGGGGTTCGCAAAATTCGATGGCTTCGCGCCAATAGGCCTGGCGTTTTTCTACCGACGACATGCTCTTGAGCTGGTCATCGGGAACCAGACCGCGATAAGCCTCCATGGCGGAAGCAGTATGGATCTGGGCAATCGCTTTTGCATCGCGGAGAGTGGCTGGACGAACCTGGATACTAGACATGGAAAAACCGAAACGAAAACAGGTGAAAATAGAAGGGCGTGATTTTCACAGGAATCGCGCTTTTTGCGTGCGTTGCGGCTCTTAGCCATGCACGCAAGTACGGCTGTGCTCGTTTTCTTGCCCTCGGCATTGGGATGTGCTATGTGCTCTCCAAAAAAGAGCAGCTGGCGCACGCGACACAAGGCTTGGCAAGGAATCAGTTGACAATTTCTCACGATGCAGGCAAGCCCGGCAACGGCGAGAAATCACCCCCTCGCTCACAGCCAGCGGCGCATCAACTCCATGATGCGGTCGAACCTTGCGCCATAGGGCGGATACAGCATCGAAGCCCCCGACCAGCGCGACTGCACGAACACCGCCTTCTGATGGCTCAGCCGTGCAAAGCCCTGCTCCGAATGGTAGGCACCCCAGCCGCTGTCGCCCACGCCGCCGAAGGGCAGGTTCTCGTGGGCGAAGTGCAGCAGGGTGTCGTTGACCGTCACCCCGCCGCTGATGGTGCGTGACAGCACGGCATCACGCACTTTCTCATCGCGGCCGAACCAGTACAGCGCCAGCGGTCTGGGCCCTGCATTGATGGCCGAGACCACGTCATCCAGCCTGTCGTAGCTGATCACGGGCAGGATGGGGCCGAAGATCTCCTCCTGCATGAGCTGCATCTGGCTGGTGGCATTGAAGACCAGGGCCGGCGCCATCTGGCGCTCCACGGCATCGCCCCAGGCCGTGTCGGCGCTCTCCTGGCCGGCTCCGCCATCCTCCATCCATTCGACATGCGCCCCCATGCCCTGGGCCTGGCGCAGCATCTGCCGCAGGCGCGCCAGGTGGCGCTTGGTGAGGATGGCCGCATAGTCCGGATTGCCGGCAAAGCGCGGGAACAGCCGCCGCGCCGCGGTGCGGAAGGCCTCGGCAAACTCCGCCTCCTGCCCGCGCGGCAGCAGCACGTAGTCGGGGGCGATGCAGGTCTGGCCCGCGTTGACGAGCTTGCCATGCGCGATCTTGAGCGCGGCCTCCTTCAGGTCGCAGTCGGTGGAGATGATGCAGGGCGACTTGCCACCGAGCTCCAGCGTCGTCGGCGTCAGGTGTGCCGCCGCCGCCTGCGCCACGCGACGGCCCACGGCAGTCGAGCCGGTGAACAGCAGATGGTCGAAGTGCAGGCCCGAGAACTGCGTGGCAATGCTCACATCGCCTTCGATGACGGCGAATTCCTCGGGCGCGAAAAACTGCCCCACCAGCGCTGCCAGCTGAGCAGAGGTGTGCGGCGTGAGTTCGCTGGGCTTGAGCATGACGCGGTTGCCCGCCGCCAGGGCCGTGATGGCCGGCCCCAGCGCCAGCTGCACCGGATAGTTCCACGGGGAAATCACCCCCACCACGCCCAGCGGCTGGCGCTCTATCCAGCCCCGGCCGGGCATGAGCATCAGCGGCGTTCGCACCCGCTGGCGCCCCGACCAGCGCGCCAGATGGCGCAGCGTGTGCTTGAGCAGGTTGCGCAGCACGAACAGTTCCACCATCTCGGTCAGCCGTGGCGAACGCATGCCGAAGTCGGCCTGCACGGCGGCGGCCAGCACGGGGCCGTGCTCGTCCAGCAGCTTTTGCATGCGCAGCAGGCGTTCGCGGCGTACCAGCAGGGGCACGTCCACCTGCGCCCTGCTGGCCTGGTACTGAAGGTCGAAGACGCGGTGGAGATCCAGCTGGGTCATAGGCTCAATGGTAAGAAGACACTTGCATGCGCCGCATTCCAAGGATGCGTCGCGGCACATGTTGGCATGCAGCGGCAGGAAAAAAAAGGGAGCCTTGCACGGGCTCCCGAGGGTTTCAGACTATACGGGCCGCCACGCGCGGCCTGGGCACGAAGATGCACAGGCCGCGTAAAGGCTGCAGCAAGACGCTTCAGGGCTCGCGCACTTCACGGGGCTGAACGTCGGTCACCTCGCCCGCACCCGGCAGTACGCCGGCACCGGCGCGGCGGCCACCGCCCTCGGCAGCGCCATAGGCGCGCTGCGGACGCTGTGCCATCCACTCGGAGCCGGAGCGGTACACGGTCTGCCAGCCCGCCCGCGGGCTCATGCGCATGGCCCAGGGCATCACCGGCTGGCCGGTGAGCCTGGCCCACAGCGCTCTCACGGCCCAGACCAGGGCCAGCAGCGCCGCGGCGGTCAGCAGGCTGACAAAGAAGACCAGGCCCACAAGCATCAGCAGGATGCGAACGGCCCAGCGGGTCAGGGTGGCGACAAAATCGTTCAAAGCAAAGCCTTTCTTGGCTGGCCCGGTGCGTCAGGCGGGGTCTGCCGCATCGAACCGGAATACGCCCGGCTCCAGTACCGGGTCCACATGTACCGCAATCGTGCTCTTGGGCGGGAAGCGCCCTTCGAGCAGCAGTTTCGACAGCGGATTCTCGATCCGCTGCTGTATCGCGCGCTTGAGCGGCCGGGCCCCGAAAACGGGATCGAAGCCCACCTTGGCCAGTTCGGCCAGCGCCTGGTCGGACACCTGCAGCGCAAGGTCCATTTTCTCCAAACGACGCTCCAGCAGCTTGAGCTGAATCCTTGCGATCGACTCGATATTCTTCGCGTCGAGCGCGTGGAAGACCACGGTCTCGTCGATGCGGTTGAGGAATTCGGGTCGGAAATGGTTCTTGAGTTCCCCCCAGACCGCATCTTTCACATCATCGTAATCCTCGCCGACCATGGCCTGGATCAGCAAAGAGCCTATGTTGCTCGTCATCACGATGACCGTGTTCTTGAAGTCCACGGTGCGGCCCTGGCCATCGGTCAGGCGACCATCGTCCAGCACCTGCAGCAGCACGTTGAACACGTCGGGATGGGCCTTTTCGACCTCATCGAGCAGCAGCACGCTGTAGGGCTTGCGGCGCACGGCCTCGGTCAGGTAACCGCCTTCCTCGTAGCCCACGTAGCCGGGCGGCGCGCCGATCAAGCGGGCCACGGAATGCTTTTCCATGAACTCGCTCATGTCGATGCGCACCAGATGGTCCTCGCTGTCGAACAGGAAGCCGGCCAGAGCCTTGCACAGCTCGGTCTTGCCCACGCCCGTGGGGCCCAGGAACAGGAAGGAGCCCGTGGGCCGGTTGGGATCGGACAGACCCGAGCGCGAGCGGCGAATGGCATTGGCCACGGCCGAGATGGCCTCGTCCTGGCCGACGACGCGGTCATGCAGCCGGTCTTCCATGCGCAGCAGCTTGTCCTTCTCGCCCTGCATCATCTTGGCCACGGGAATGCCCGTGGCACGGCTGACCACTTCGGCAATTTCCTCGGCGCCGACATGGGTGCGCAGCAGCCTGTGGGCGGGTGCACCGCCCTGCCCCTGCTCGTTGGCCTGGGCTTCGTTGAGCTGCTTTTCCAGCGAGGGCAGCTTGCCGTACTGCAGCTCGGCCACCTTGTTGAAGTCGCCCTTGCGCTTGAGCTCCTCGATCTGGATGCGGATCTGGTCGATCTCCTTGCGGATCTGCTCGGAGCCCTGGGCGCTGGCCTTCTCGCTCTTCCAGACCTCTTCCAGGTCGGCGTACTCGCGCTCCAGGCTGCCGAGTTCTTCCTCGATCAGTTGCAGGCGCTTTTGCGAGGCCTCGTCCTTTTCCTTCTTCATGGCCTCGCGCTCGATCTTGAGCTGGATCATGCGGCGCTCGAGCTTGTCCATGACCTCGGGCTTGGAGTCGATCTCGATCTTGATCTTGGCCGCCGCCTCGTCGATCAGGTCGATGGCCTTGTCGGGCAGGAAGCGGTCGGTGATGTAGCGGTGGCTCAGCTCGGCCGCAGCCACGATGGCCGGGTCGGTGATGTCCACGCCGTGGTGGGCCTCGTAGCGCACCTGCAGTCCGCGCAGGATGGCGATGGTGTCCTCCACGGAAGGCTCTTCGACCAGCACCTTCTGGAAGCGCCGCTCCAGCGCCGCATCCTTTTCGATGTACTTGCGGTATTCATCGAGCGTGGTCGCGCCGATGCAGTGCAGCTCGCCGCGCGCCAGGGCCGGCTTGAGCATGTTGCCCGCATCCATGGCGCCGTCGGCCTTGCCGGCACCGACCATGGTGTGGATCTCGTCGATGAACAGGATGATGCGGCCCTCTTCCTGGGCCACTTCCTTGAGCACGGACTTCAGGCGTTCCTCGAAGTCGCCACGGTATTTGGCGCCGGCCAGCAGGCCTGCCATGTCCAGCGACAGCACGCGCTTGTTCTTGAGGCTTTCGGGCACCTCGCCGGCCACGATGCGCTGGGCCAGGCCCTCGACAATGGCTGTCTTGCCCACGCCGGGCTCGCCGATGAGCACGGGGTTGTTCTTGCTGCGGCGCTGCAGCACCTGGATGGAGCGGCGGATTTCGTCGTCACGCCCGATCACCGGATCGAGCTTGCCGATGCGCGCGCGCTCGGTCAGGTCCATGGTGTATTTCTTGAGGGCCTCGCGCTGGCCTTCGCCTTCGGCGCTGTCCATGGTCTGGCCGCCGCGCACGGCGTTGATGGCCGACTCCAGGCTGGAGCGCGTCACGCCGCTTTCCTTGAGCAGTTGGCCTGCGCGCGTGGAGGAGCCGCTGCTGTCGGTCAGCGCCAGCAGGAACAGCTCGCTGGCAATGAACTGGTCGCCGCGCTTGAGGGCTTCCTTCTCGGTCGCCTGCAGCAGCCGGCCCAGCTCGGAGCCGACCTGCACCTGGTCCTGGTGCTGCACGCGCGGCAGATCTGCCAGGGCCTTCTCGGCCGCGGCCTGCAGCTGGCCCACGTTGGCGCCGGCGCGCTGCAAGAGCGAGCGCGGACCATCGTCCTGGCGCAGCAGCGCCACGAGCAGGTGCAGGGGTTCGATATTGGATTGGTCACCGCCCAGGGCCAGCGTTTGCGCGTCGGCCAGGGCTTCCTGGAACTTGGTTGTCAGTTTGTCGATTCGCATGGTGTTTCTTTTCGCTCCTGAAACAGGGTCATTGCGATTTATCTGATACCGACAGGGCAAATTTCAAGCCATGCCCGGTCTGCAAGGACAGACGCTTGCGCCAGATCAAGGCCGGCGAGGCCGGCCATCCTTCTCAAGCATTGCGCTGAAAGATCGAGAACTGCGTAGGCGTAACGCCCAAATGCGCCCGGAAGCTGCGCACCAGGTGGCTGGCGCTGGAAAAGCCGCAATCCAGCGCCAGCTCGGCCAGCGGCGGCACGTTGCGCGCAGACAGGGCACGCCGTGCCCGGGCCAGGCGCTGCTGCAGCACCCATTCGTGCACCGTGCAGCCCATGCTCTGGCGGAACATGCGTGCGAAATGGAATTCGGAGAGGCAGGCCTGTTTCGCCAGTGCCGGCAGCGACACGGCCTTGGAGTCATGCAGATGCGCCTCGACATGGGCCAGCACCCTGCGCCGCATGGCCGCAGAAAGCCCGCCCAGCGGCCGCTGCAGCGCCTGCAGCTGGCGCGGCGTGGCGGACTGCAGCACCAGCCGGTCCACCAGCTGCTGGCCAATGGCATCGGCCGCCAGTTGCTGCTGCGGGTCCTGCCAGTCCAGCTGCATCAGCGCACGGGCACCGGCGTGGAAGGCCTGATCATCCCCGTAGATCTGCGCACGCAAGGTGCGCGAGCGGGGCTCGGCATCCAGCATGCGGACCACGCGCCCCGCCCAGGCCAGGTCGGACACATACAGGTGCAGGAACTGCACGGGCGAGCGCACCAGCCAGTGCGATTCGTCCTCTGGCGTGAAGATGCAGATGCGCCCGGGCGCCCCCATGGCCTCGGGGCGCGCCTTGAGCTGCGAGCCCTCGCCCCCGGCCAGGTAGACCGACAGCGTGTGGTGACCGGGCTGGCAGTAGCGCACCTCGTCGTCCACATTGGCCCAGACGGCCAGCTCCACCCCTTCGCTCAGGCGCACGCGCCGCTGCAGTCGGGCCTTGGAGCGTGACAGCACCTGGCACAGGTGGCTGGAGGGCAGCTCGGGCAGCGGCGTGGGCGTCATGGCAGCGATTGTGGTCCCGCAGCCATACCGACGCATGGCGCCAGGCCATCAAACCGCAGGAATCTGCCATGCCCGCCCAGCCTGCGGCGCCATCATCACCAGCCATGACTGCCACCCTCTATGCCCTGGTCGTGCTGATCTGGGGTTCGACCTGGATCGCCCTGAAGCTGCAGCTGGGCGCCGTGCCCGTGGAGCTGTCCATTGCCTACCGCTTTGCGCTGGCCGCCGTGCTGATGTTCGCCTGGCTGGCCTGGTCGCGGCAGCTGCGCGTGCCTCGCGGCCCGGCGCTGCCGCGCGTGCTGGCGCAGGGCCTGTGCCTGTTCAGCTTCAATTTCGTGTGCTTCATGCATGCCAGCGAGACGCTGGCCAGCGGCCTGGCCGCCGTGGTGTTCTCCAGCGCCAATCTCTGGAACGCGCTGCTGGCGCGCATCATCCACGGCCGCCGGCTGGCGCCCCATGTGCTGGTCGGCAGCCTCTTCGGCCTTGCAGGCCTGGTGGCACTCTTCTGGCCCGAGCTGCGCGCAGGCCGGCATGCCAGCCTGCCTGGCCTGGGCTGGGCGGTGCTGGGCACGCTGTGCTTTTCCTGCGGGAACATGCTGTCTGCCTCGCTGCAGTCCATGGGCTGGCGGCCCGCACAGACCAATGCCTGGGGCATGCTGGCCGGCACGCTGCTGCTGACCGGCTATGCGCTGGTGGCGGGCCTGCCCTGGCGCTTCGATACAGGCTGGACCTATGTGGGCGCCTGGCTGTACCTGGCCATTCCAGGCTCGGTGATTGCGTTCACGGCCTACCTGACCCTGGTGGGTCGGCTGGGCCCGGAGAAGGCGGCCTATGCGACGGTGCTGTTCCCCATTGTTGCGCTCAGCATCTCGGCCCTGTTCGAGGGCTATGTGTGGACGCCGCTGGCCGTGGGCGGGCTGCTGCTGGTGATGTTCGGAAACCTGCTGGTGTTCCGCCCGCCGCAATGGTTGCGGGGTGCTGCGCTCAAGGCCTGAAGGCTCGCCGCCTCACTGGCGCCAGCGCGCCAGCGCCTCTTCGTCGCTGACGCGCGCATCCACCCAGCGCGCGCCCTCGGGCGTCTGTTCCTTCTTCCAGAAAGGCGCCAGCGACTTGAGGTAGTCCATGATGTATTCGCAGGCCTGGAAGGCCATGCCCCGGTGCGATGCGGTGACGGCCACGAGCACGATCTGGTCCATGGGCTGCAGCGGACCGATGCGGTGGATGACGCGCGCGCCATGGATGCCGAAGCGGTGCACGGCCTCGTCGATGATGGCCTCGATGGATTTCTCGGTCATGCCCGGGTAGTGCTCCAGCTCCATGCTGGCCACGGCGGCGCCCTCGTTGCGGTCACGCACCGTGCCGATGAAGCTGCAGACCGCGCCCACGCGCGCGTCGCCGCCGCGCAGGGCGGCGAGTTCGGCCGATACGTCGAAATCCTCGGTCTGGATGGATACACGGGCTGCTTGCATGCCCGCATTGTCGCAGGGCGGCGGCGCACCAGGGCGCACCAGGGACTGGCGAACGCGGTAGCATTGCCCTCCCCCGCCGCCGGCCTTTTGCTGCAGCGGGCCATGCATGGCCACACTCACGATCACCACCCCCGAATACACGCTCTACCCGTCGCCGCGCAACGAGCAGCGCGTGGTCTACGAGCATCAGCTGTTCGTGTCCCATCCCTACACCATCATCCATCTGCCCGACTACAACTTTCGCGGCAAGGCCACGCTGTTCGCAGCCCACCGCCTGGCCGACGGCAAGATGGGCCAGCTCGTGAGCTGCGAGCTGGCCGAGGACCTTGCACGCTTCGAGCGCCTGTTCGAACCCGATTGAGGCGCGCCATGGACGAGACCAGCCAGATACAGCCGCCGCCGAGCTTTGCCGCCCTGTATGCCGACCGGCACGGCCGACTCAAGGCATCGATTGCAGACGTGGTCGGGCGCTATGAACTGTGCGAGGACCTGGCCAGCCACCTGGTCGAGCAGGCGCAGACGCTCTATCACTCCGGCAATTCCTCGGAGCAAGGCGTGCTGCTGGGCATGCACGCGGGCCTGGCTGCCGAGGGCTCCATCGTCAGCCCTGGCGAGGCGCGCTGGATCGTGCAGCGCCTGGCCGAGCTGCTGGAGTGGCAGGCACCGCTGCTGCCCGATGCATCACCCCCTCCCGGCGCCGACGGCGCAGCCTGAAGGTCACCCACCACCCCTCACTCAGGCGCTCAGGCGCGCTACACTGCGCGCCATGCCTGCAATCTTTGCCTTCCCCACATGCCACGGTGATGCCGTGCGCCTGTGCCTGGGCAAAGCCTGCAAACCCCAGCTCGTCTGACCGGAGCTGAGGTTCCGTCCAGATGAGCGACGGAACCGGCCCGGCAGCCTCCATCTCCCTTTCCCGCATCCCTTCAGGCGCCTGCCTTTCCGCCCTCGGTCTGGCCGGTGGCTGCGTCCGGTCGTTCATTGTTTGAATCACCCGAAGGGATCTTCCATGTCTTTGCCTTCCACCACCTCGCCGCAAGCCCGATTCAAGGGGCTGTGGCTTCCGCTGGTCACGCCCTTTCTTCCTGGAGATGAGACGGCAGTGGACCACGAGGCTCTGCGCGCCCTGGTGCAGCACTACAACGCCACCGGCATCGCCGGCTACGTGGCCTGCGGCTCGACCGCCGAGGCCGCCGCGCTGAGCGAAGCGGAGCACGATGCCGCCCTGTCCACCATCCTCTCAGCGGCCCAGGGCATGCCCGTGGTCATGGGAGTTTCTGACTGCCACCTGGGGCATGCGCTGGCCCGTGTCCAGACACTGAACGCCCTGCCGCTGGCCGGCATTCTGGTGCCCGCGCCACATTACATACGCCCGTCGCAGGCGGGGCTGCTGCAGTGGTTCACGACGATTGCCGAGCGCAGCGCCCATCCGGTCATCATCTACGACATTCCCTACCGCACCGGCGTGGTGCTGGAGCTGGCCACGCTGCGTGCGCTGGCCGCCCATGAGCGCATCGTGGCCATCAAGGATTGCGGGGGCGATGCCGCCAAGACCCAGGCACTGATCGCCGATGGGCAGCTGCAGGTGCTGGCTGGCGAAGACGCGCAGATCTTTTCCACGCTGGCCCTGGGCGGTGCGGGAGCGATTGCTGCCAGCGCGCACGCGCATACACGGCACTTCGTCGAGTTGATGCAATGCCTGGAGCGTGGCGACCTGCCCGCTGCCCGTGCGCTGTGGCAGCCGCTGCAGCCGCACATCGCCGCCTGCTTTGCCGAGCCCAATCCCGCACCCATCAAGGCCTTGCTGGCGCAGCAGGGCCGAATGCGGGCAACGCTGCGGGCGCCCATGCAGCCGGCATCGGCCGCGCTGGCGCAGCGGCTGGCCGGGATTCAGCTGCCGCAGCTGCCGTCTGCAGACGGTGTTGCCGAGCGCAGGTCGGCATAGCGGTTCAGGATGCGTTGCACCTGACCGTGCGTCCACTCGCCGCCCCGGGCCGCGGCAATGCCGCGGGCATTGAGTTCGGCGGCCATGGCGCGGTGCGTCAGGCCGCGCGCCTGCAGTTCGGCGAACAGCGCCTCATGCTGCTGGGCGAAGGCATCGGCCGTGGATTTGCGCTTTTCCACGGTTGCGCGCAGGTTGTCTGCGCCTGCGCGGCCCAGTTGCACGCCGCGCGCCTTGGCCTCGGACAGGGCCTTGCGCGTGCGTGCGCTGATGGCCTGGTCCACGGGCTTGTCGGTGGTCATTTGGATCAACCTCCGGTCACGGGAGGAAAGAAGGCCACCTCGTCCCCCTGGCGAATGGCGGCCCCGGCATCGCACAGGACCTGGTTCAGCGCCATGCGCACGGCCTTGCCAGGGGCCAGCGCTTCGGCGGCTGCACCGCCACGCGCAATCAGTTCCTCGCGCAGCGCGCCCACGGTGTCGGCCTCGGTGGACAGGGTTTCGCTGCCCGTGCCCAGGGCTTCGCGGATGGAGGCGAAATAGCGCACGGTGATGGTGATGGCGATGGGGACGGCCTGGCTCATGACAGCAGCTCCGAAAAGGCGATGAAGCGCACCCGGTCGCCCGGCGCAATGGCCTGGCCCGGCGGGTTGTCCACCACGCCATCGCCCCAGGCCGCCGAGGTCAGCACGCCCGAACTCTGGTTGCGGAACAGCTCCAGCCCGCCGCTGTCGTTGTAGCGCACGCGCAGGAATTCGCGGCGCTTGTCCCCGCGCGGCCAATGGAAGTCGGCGCGCACCTCGACCGAGCGCGGCAGCGCCTGCTGCACGCCCTGCAGGCGCAGCACGAAGGGGCGCACCAGCAAAAGGAAGGTGACGAAGCTGGAGACCGGATTGCCGGGCAGGCCGATGAAGTGGGCAAAGCCTTCGCCCTCGCGGTTCACGCGGCCATAGGCGAAGGGCTTGCCGGGCTTGACGGCGATCTGCCAGAGGTCGAGCTGGCCCAGCGCCTGCACGGCGGGCTTGACATGGTCTTCTTCGCCGACAGACACCCCGCCGCTGGTCAGGATCAGGTCATGCGCGCGGGCTGCTTCGCGCAAAGCATCCACAGTGGCTTCGCGCCGGTCGGGGACGATGCCGAAGTCGGTGACCTCGCAGCCCATGCGCTGCAGCAGGGCGCGAAGGAAGAATCGGTTGCTGTTGTAGATGCTGCCTGGCGGCATCTGCTCGGGCGCCACGGTGCCCGGCATGACCAGCTCGTCGCCTGTGGAGAACAGGGCCACGCGCGGCTTGCGTGCCACGCGCAAAGAGGCCAGGCCGATGCTGGCCGCCAGGCCCAGCTCGGCCGGCGACAGGCGCGTGCCGGCCGCGATGACGGTGGCGCCGCGCCGGATGTCTTCGCCAGAGCGGCGTATCCATTGCCCGGCCTCGGGCCGCGCCTTGATGCGCACGCGACCGTCTTCCAGGACTTCGCAGTCTTCCTGCATGACGATGGCATCGGCACCTTCAGGCACCGGAGCGCCCGTGAAGATGCGCGCCACCGTGCCGGCAGCCAGCGGCTGGCCCACGGCGCCTGCGGGGATGCGCTGCGAGACGGGCAGCTCGGCATTGCCCTGCGTGCATTCGGCGCTGCGCACGGCGTAGCCGTCCATGGCACTGTTGTCCTGGGGCGGCACTTGCAGCGGAGAGACGGCATCGGCCAGCAGCACACGGCCATCGGCATCGAAGCTGTCCACGGTGTCATCGCCGGCCAGCGGCAGGGCCTGGGCCAGCAATTCGGCCAGCGCTTCGTCAAGGGGCTTGAGCGGGGCTCGCATGGTGTTTTCCTAATTTCGAGGGAGGCCTGGGGCACGGTAGCTCAGTTGCTGCGCATGCTCCAGCAGCCATTGCAGTATCTGCCCTGGCGCATTGAGATCGAGCACGGGCTGGCGCGGCGGCTCTGGCAGGCGCTGCGGTGCGTCGGTGGCAATGGCCAGCACATGGGGGTCGTGCGGATACAGGGGCGCCTGGGTCTTGCCGGCGCTGGCGCGCTCGGGCTGATCGCGCCAGATCTCTATCTTGGGCAGGTCGGCGTGCTTGAAGCCTTCGACCAGCACCCAGTCCACGCGCGGATCGAGTTCGGCCAGCATGTCGTGCACCGACAGCTCCGTGGGACGGGGGAATTCGCGCATCAGCGCCAGACGGCGATCCGAGGCCAGCACCACTTCATAGGCGCCCGCCTTGCGGTGGCGCCAGCTGTCCTTGCCCTCGTGATCGACATCGAAATGGTGGTGGGCATGCTTGACCACCGAAACGCTGAGCCCCTGCGCACGCATCAGCGTGATCAGGGGCTCCACCAGGCTGGTCTTGCCCGAGCCGGAGTAGCCGGCGAAGCCGATGACCTTCATCGCCATGCACTCCTGCTGCGGACCTTTGGACAGCCCGGCTGCCGCATCAGTCGCAATGCCGGGCGATATAGGCCTTGACCTGCTCGGCGTCGGCCGGCAAGTCGGTCACGCGCTTGGGCAGGTCCTCGATGCCTTCGAACTTGGCCGGGCGATCGGGCAGGCGGCCCAGGGCCTCCTCGATGGTGGCGGCAAACTTGATGGGCAGTGCCGTCTCCAGCACGATCATGGGCACGCCGGACTGCAGCTGCTCGCGCGCCACCTTGACGCCGTCGGCCGTGTGCGTGTCGATCATGGTGCCGAAGCGCTCGAAGGTATCGCGGATGGTGGCCAGTCGGTCGGCATGCGTGCTCTTGCCGCTGACGAAGCCGTAGCGGGCAGCAGCTTCCTGGAACAGCGGGTTGCCGCCCAGGTCGAAGCGGCCCTGGCGCGCCACGCCCTCGGCGAACAATTCGCGCGTGGCCTGGCCATCACGGCCCAGCAGGTCGAACACGAAGCGTTCGAAGTTGCTGGCCTTGGAGATGTCCATCGAGGGGCTCGAAGTCTCGTAGGTATGTTCGCTGCCGCGCACCACGTAGGCGCCCGTGCGGAAGAACTCGTCGAGCACATCGTTCTCGTTGGTTGCCACCACCAGGCGCGCTATCGGCAGGCCCATCTGGCGCGCCACATGGCCGGCGCAGATGTTGCCGAAGTTGCCGCTGGGCACCGTGAAGCTGACCTTCTGGTCATTGCCCTGCGTGGCCTGCAGGTAGCCGGCAAAGTAGTAGACGACCTGGGCCAGCAGGCGGGCCCAGTTGATCGAGTTGACCGTGCCGATCTTGTACTTCGCCTTGAAGGCGTGGTCGTTGGAGACGGCCTTGACGATGTCCTGGCAGTCGTCGAACACGCCCTCGATGGCGATGTTGTGGATGTTGGCGTCCTGCAGGCTGAACATCTGGGCCTGCTGGAAGGGGCTCATGCGGCCGCGCGGGCTGGTCATGAACACGCGCACGCCCTTTTTGCCGCGCATGGCGTACTCGGCCGCGCTGCCAGTGTCACCGCTGGTGGCACCCAGGATGTTCAGTTCCTCGCCACGGCGGCCCAGCTCGTACTCGAACAGGTTGCCCAGCAGCTGCATGGCCATGTCCTTGAAGGCCAGCGTGGGGCCGTTGGACAGGGCTTCGAGCCAAAGGCCGTCTTCCAGCGGGCGCAGCGGCGTGATCTCGGCCGTGCCGAACACCTGCTGCGTATAGGTCTTGGCGCACAGGGCACGCAGATCCTCGGCCGGGATGTCGTCGATGTACAGGCTCAGGATCTCGAAGGCCAGGGCAGCGTAGCCCTGCTCCTTGTAGATGCTGCGCAGCTCGCCCAGGCGGGCGGCATCGATCTGCGGATAGTGCTCGGGCAGGTACAGCCCGCCATCGGGCGCCAGGCCCTCGAGCAGGATGTCGCAAAAGCGCTTGCGGTCCGCGTGGCCGCGCGTGGAAAGATAAAGCATGTCGCTTCCTCGTCAGTATTCTGTGAGACGGGGCGCGGCCGATGCCAGGGATGCCGAGCAAGGGCCGCCCCGCAGCGAGGGCGTCGTCCCCCTCCCGCGTGCGAGGGAGGGGGAAGCGGCGCAGCCGCTCAGGGGGTGTCTTAGTTCAACTCTTCCTTGCGGATGCGGTTGATAGGGGCCAGCACCGTGGGCAGTTGCTGGATCTGGGCCAGGGCCGTGTCCATATCGCCTTCGCGCGTGGCATGGGTCAGGATGATCAGGTCGGTCTGCGGCACGCCCTGGCTGCCTTCGCTGTCGCCGCTCACTTCGCCGGCCTCCCGCTGCAGCAGGGCGTCGATGCTGATGCCCATGCCCGCGAGGATGCTGGTGATCTTGGCCAGCACACCGGCTTCGTCGGCCACGCGGATGCGCAGGTAGTAGCTGGTGACCACCTCGCTCATGGGCAGCACGGGCAGCTCGCCACCTGCGGCGACCAGCGTGTTCGACTGGAAGGCCAGCGGGGGCACGCGGTGCTCGGGATCGGCCGTGTGCAGGCGGGCGATGTCCACCAGATCGGCGATCACGGCGCTGGCCGTGGGCTCGGAGCCCGCGCCCTTGCCGTAGTACAGCGTCGTGCCCACGGCGTCGCCATGCACGACGACGGCGTTCATCGCGCCTTCCACGTTCGCGATCAGGCGCTTGGTCGGCACCAGGCTGGGGTGCACGCGCAGCTCGATGCCCTTGTCCGTGCGCTTGGTGATGCCCAGCAGCTTGATGCGGTAGCCCAGTTGCTCGGCGTACTTGATGTCGGCCGCAGACAGCTTGGTGATGCCTTCCACATGCGCCTTGTCGAACTGCACGGGAATGCCGAAGGCGATGGCGCTCATCAGCGTGACCTTGTGGGCGGCGTCCACGCCTTCGATGTCGAAGGTCGGGTCGGCTTCGGCATAGCCCAGGCGCTGGGCTTCCTTGAGCACCACGTCGAAGTCCAGGCCCTTGTCGCGCATTTCGGACAGGATGAAGTTGGTCGTGCCGTTGATGATGCCGGCCACCCACTGGATCTGGTTGGCCGTCAGGCCTTCGCGCAGCGCCTTGATGATGGGGATGCCACCGGCCACGGCCGCTTCGTAGGCCACCATCACGCCCTTCTCGGCGGCGGCCTTGAAGATTTCGCTGCCATGCACGGCCAGCAGGGCCTTGTTGGCCGTGACTACATGCTTGCCGGCGGCAATGGCTTCCAGCACCAGGGCCTTGGCAATGCCGTAGCCGCCGATCAGCTCGATCACCACGTCGATCTCGGGGTTGGCGATGATCTCGCGCGCATCGCCGACCACCTTGGCCGTGTCGCCCACGACGGAGCGGGCGCGTTCCGTATCCAGGTCGGCCACCATGGCAATCTCAATACCGCGGCCCGCACGGCGGCGGATCTCTTCCTGATTGCGCTGCAGCACGTTGAAGGTGCCGCTGCCCACGGTGCCAATGCCCAGAAGGCCTACTTGGATCGGTTTCATAAACTACTTGCCAGTCAAAAAACGCTGCGGCGCCCAGAGGGTGCGCGCCGGCAGCCGGTAAAAAGCAATGGCCGGCGGAAGGCCCTCTCCTCCACCGGCCCGCACAGCTCAGCCGCGGTCCGTGCCGTGGCGCTTGCGGTATTTCTCGAGGAACACTGCGAGACGGCGGATGGCCTCGCGCAGGTCGGTGTCGTGCGGCAGGAAGACGATGCGGAAATGGTCGGGGTGCGGCCAGTTGAAGCCTGTTCCCTGCACCAGCATGACCTTGGTCTCTTGCAGCACTTCCAGGAAGAACGCCTGGTCATCCTTGATCGGGTAGATCTCGGGGTCCAGGCGCGGGAACATGTACAGCGCGGCTTGCGGCTTGACGCAGCTCACGCCGGGGATTTCGGTGATCAGCTTGTGGGCCAGATCGCGCTGCACGCGCAGCCGGCCGCCCTCCTGCACCAGCTCGTCGATGCTCTGGTGGCCGCCCAGCGCCGTCTGCACGGCCCATTGGCCAGGCACATTGGCGCACAGGCGCATGTTGGAGAGCATGTTCAGGCCCTCGATATAGTCCCGGGCCGCCTTCTTGTCGCCCGAGACCACCATCCAGCCGGCGCGGTAGCCGCAGCTGCGATAGGCCTTGGACAGCGAGTTGAAGGTCAGCGTCAGCACATCGGTGGACAGGCTGGCGAGCGGCGTGTGCACCACGTCGTCGTACAGCACCTTGTCATAGACCTCGTCGGCAAAGATCACCAGGCCATGCTCGCGAGCCAGCGCCACGATGCTTTGCAGCAGCTGCTTGCTGTACAGGGCGCCCGTGGGGTTGTTGGGATTGATGACGACGATGCCCTTGGTGCGCGGCGTGATCTTGGCGCGGATATCTTCCAGGTCGGGCATCCAGCCGTTGGACTCGTCGCACATGTAGTGCACGGGCGTGCCGCCCGACAAGCTGGTGACGGCGGTCCACAGCGGATAGTCGGGCGCTGGCAGCAGCATCTCGTCGCCGTCGTCCAGCAGCGCGTTCGTGGCCAGGCTGATCAGCTCGGATGCGCCATTGCCCAGGTAGATATCGTCCAGCGTCACGCCCAGGATGCCCTGGCGCTGGGTCTCATGCATCACGGCCTTGCGCGCCGCGAAGATACCCTTGCTGTCCGAGTAGCCTGCCGAATTGGGCAGGTTGCGGATCATGTCCTGCTGCACTTCCTCGGGGGCATCGAAGCCGAACACGGCCAGGTTGCCGATATTGAGCTTGATGATCTTCTGCCCGTCCTCTTCCATCTTCTTCGCCGCGTCCATGATGGGCCCGCGGATGTCATAACAGACGTTGGCTAGTTTTGCGGATTTGAGAACGGTTTTCATGCTGAGAATATGAAAGTGGCCGGCGCGGGCTTGCGGCCTTCATGCACGCCAAAGTGCCCCATGCACCCTGGTGAAACCTATAATTTGACCACAGTTCCGCAATGCAGCATCGCCCTGGCCCCGGCCATGTGGCGCCCACCCCCATCGCGCAGACCGCGCCACCCTCATCCATGAAATTCCACGCCGACAAATCCGAAGCACAGAGCATCACGGGCTATGGCCCCGGCTGGGTCGCCGTGGACAGGGAAAAATTCGAGCACAGCCTGCTGGTAGGCGCCAAGGGCCTGCGCCAGGCCTGGGACTGCGTCCGCTTCGAGGACCTGACGCCCGAGCACTTCGAGGCGCTGTCCCAACTGGATGCCGAGGTCATCATCCTGGGCAGCGGCCAGCGCAACCGCTTCCCGCCGGCGGCCTGGCTGCGCCCCCTCATGGCCCGGCGCATAGGCCTGGAAAGCATGGACACGCAGGCCGCGTGTCGCACCTACAACATCCTTGCCAGCGAAGGCCGTAACGTCGTCGCAGCCCTACTCTTGGAGTAGACTCCTGCCCCCCTGATTGGGTGAAATTCCGTTTTCAGGGTAAAATTGCAGGTTGCGGTTGGGGGCATTTCCGATAAAAGCAAAAACACAAACACGGCCCTCGGCATTTCAACGACTACACCCGAGAGATATAAGCGCATGGCGATCGTTGTCAACAAACCCCTTCCCGAATTTGAAGCCAACGCTACCGGCGGGATCAAGGTGACCAACACCTCCCACACGGGCCAGATTCTGATCCTGTATTTCTACCCAAAGGACAATACGCCTGGCTGCACCACTGAAGCCATGCAGTTCCGCGACAAGTACAAGGACTTCGTGAAAGCTGGTGCCACCGTGTTTGGCGTCTCGCGCGACAACATGAAGTCGCACGACGACTTCAAGGAAAAGCTGGAACTGCCGTTCGAGCTCATCGCCGATACGGAAGAGAAGATGTGCCACATGTTCGGCGTGGTCAAGAACAAGATCATGTACGGCAAGAAGGTGAAGGGCATCGAGCGCTCCACTTTCCTGGTGGGCGCCGATGGCCTGCTGGTGCAGGAATGGCGCGGCCTGAAGGTCCCCGGCCACGTTGACGAGGTGCTCAAGGCTGTCAAGACCCTGAAGGCACTGAAGCAGGCCGCCTGATAGCGACAATCTGACAGGCGACAAAGCGCCGGCCGACATATTCAGGCCATCAGCCTATGCATAATGGGACGATGCCTCTTAGCAAAGACGCTTTTCCCCGTCACCCCACCAAAGCCGCCTCGGTTTCCAGGCGGCTTTGTGCTTTTTGATCCCTGTTGAGGAACGGTTCGTCCACTATGCCCCTGCCCCCCGCACCCGGCCGCCGTGCCGCCAAGCTCTCCCCCGAAGCCTTTCTTCCCGTGCGCGGTGCCCAGCACGCAGACCCCCTGCCCGCTGACGATCTTCCCGATGCAGCCGAGGCCGTAGCTGCCGCCGCGCCACGCAAGCGCAAGCAGGCCACGGCCCCCGCCTCCAACAACACCGCCACAGCCGCAAAGCCCGCACCGGCGCGCGGCCGCAACACCAAGCCAGCATCACCGGCACCGGCACCGGCTCCTGCGTCCGCGACTGCAGCCCCTGCCAATCGGCAGCGCCGCTCAACCGACAATTCCAACGCAACCGCAGCGCCGTCCAGCACCCGCTCGGCCAAAAGGCCCTCCACAGAAGCCAAGCCGGCAGCATTGCTGGCAGCGCCGGTTCGCCCGCGCCGCACGCGCACAGGACCGAAGACGCTGTTCGTGCTCGACACCAACGTGCTGCTGCACGACCCTACCAGCCTGTTCCGCTTCGAGGAACACGACATCTTCCTGCCCATGGTGGTGCTGGAAGAACTCGATGGCCACAAGAAGGGCATGACCGAAGTGGCGCGCAACGGCCGCCAGGTCAGCCGCACGCTGGATTCGCTGGTCGCCTCCCAGCCCTCCGAAACGCTGGACAAGGGCCTGCCGCTGAATGCCACGGGCCAGCGCAGCGCCACGGGCATGCTGTATTTCCAGACGGAACCGCTGGAGACCTCGCTGCCCGACAGCCTGCCCCAGGGCAAGGCGGACAACCAGATCCTGGGCGTGGTCGCAGCACTGCGCAAGAAGTTCAGCGAGCGCGAAGTCGTGCTGGTGTCCAAGGACATCAACATGCGCGTCAAGGCACGCGCGCTGGGCCTGGCAGCCGAGGACTACCAGAACGACAAGGTTCTGGACGACGGCGACCTGCTTTACGCAGGCGCCCTGGCCCTGCCCCAGGACTTCTGGGCCAAGGCGGGCAAGAACGTCGAAAGCTGGCAGGAAGGTGCCATCACCTACTACCGCATCAGCGGCGCCATCGTCGACCAGCTGATGATCAACCAGTTCGTCTACCACGAGGCTCCGGGCGAGCCCAGCCTGTTCATGCGCGTGACCGAGATCCGCGACAAGACGGCCGTGCTCAAGACGCTAAAGGACTTCGGCAACCCCAAGTACGCCGTCTGGGGCGTCACGGCACGCAACCGCGAACAGAACTTCGCGATGAACCTGCTGATGAACCCGGACATCGACCTGGTCACGCTGACCGGCACGGCCGGCACGGGCAAGACCCTGCTGGCCCTGGCCGCCGGCCTGTCCCAGGTGCTGGACGACCGCCGCTACACCGAGATCATCATGACGCGCGCCACGGTGAGCGTGGGCGAGGACATCGGCTTCCTGCCCGGCACCGAGGAAGAGAAGATGGGTCCCTGGATGGGCGCCCTCGACGACAACCTCGAATTCCTGGCCAAGGGCGATGGCGGCAATGCCGGCGAATGGGGCCGCGCGGCCACCAATGAATTGATCCGCAGCCGCATCAAGATCAAGAGCATGAACTTCATGCGCGGCCGCACCTTCCTGAACAAGTACGTCATCATCGACGAGGCCCAGAACCTGACGCCCAAGCAGATGAAGACCCTGATCACGCGCGCCGGCCCCGGCACCAAGATCATCTGCATGGGCAATCTGGCGCAGATCGACACACCCTACCTGACCGAAGGCTCCTCGGGCCTGACCTACGCCGTGGACCGCTTCAAGGGCTGGCCGCACAGCGGCCACATCACGCTGGCGCGCGGCGAGCGCTCGCGCCTGGCAGACTTCGCCAGCGAGGTGCTCTAAGCCATGGCGATCAGCTGGATCACCGCGTTGAAGCTGGTGCCCTGGGGCGATGTCATCGAGGCCACGCCCCAGGTCGTCAAGGCCGCCAAGAACCTGCTGCGCAAGAAGGACGCTGCGCAGGAGCTCGATGCACAGCAGCCTGCGGCCGTCGAGCCGCTGGCACCGCCGCGCTCGGCTGGCGAACAGGCGCTGCAGCTGATCCAGGCCCAGGACGCACGCATCGTGCAACTGGAGCAATCCCAGCGCCAGTCGCTGGAGTTGATCGAAAAGCTGGCCGAGCAGAATGCCCAGATCGTGGCCACCGTGGGCGCGCTGCGCACGGGCGCCCAGCGGCTGGCCTGGGCATGCGCCATCCTTGGCGTCTGCGTGGCGGGCCTGCTGATCCAGGTCTGGCGCATGTAGATCGCCAACCACCCAAAGCAAACGGCCCCTCGGGGCCGTTTTTCATTGCGGGCACAAAGCCCGGATATCCCGATCAGTACTCGTCGCCGCCACCGTAGCCCACAGCCAGGTTCTCGAAGCGCGTCTGGTTCTTCTGGAAGAACACCTTCACCGTTCCCGTGGGACCGTTACGCTGCTTGCCGATGATGACTTCGGCAATGTTCGGCTCCTTGCTGTCCTTGTTGTAGTAGTCATCACGGTAGATGAACATGATGATGTCGGCATCCTGCTCGATGGCGCCCGATTCGCGCAGGTCGGACATCATGGGACGCTTGTCGGTGCGCTGCTCCACCGAGCGGTTGAGCTGGGACAGGGCAATCACCGGGCACTGCAGCTCCTTCGCCAGCATTTTCAGGCCCCGCGAAATCTCGCCCAGCTCGGTCGCACGGTTGTCGGAACTGGCAGCCGAGCCCGAGCCGCTCATCAGCTGCAAATAGTCCACCACGATCAGGCCCAGCTTGCCGCAGGTGCGCGCCAGGCGCCGCGCATTGGCGCGCAGCTCCGTGGGGGACAGGCCCGGTGTCTCATCGATGTGCAGGGATACCGTGCGCAGCCGCTCGATGGCTTCCGTCAGGCGCGGCCACTCGTCGTCGTTGAGCTTGCCCGTGCGCAGATTGCCCTGGTTGACGCGGCCGATGGAGCCGACGATACGAACCGCCAGCTGGGCCGCGCCCATTTCCATGGAGAAAATGGCGACCGGCAGGCCCTCGTTGAGCGCCACATGCTCGGCGATATTCACCGCAAACGAGGTCTTGCCCATCGAGGGACGGGCAGCCAGCACCACCAGGTCACCAGCCTGCAGGCCGCTGGTCATGCGGTCCAGATCGACGAAACCCGTGGGCACGCCGGTCACGTCCATGGGGTTGTCGGCCATCTCCTGGACACGGTCCAGCAAGTCAACCACCAGCGTGTCGAGCGACTGAAAGCCCTGCTTGTTGCGCGCACCCTCCTCGCCGATGGCCAGGATCTTCTGCTCGGCCTCGTCCAGAATGCGATCGACCGTCTTGCCCTGCGGATTGAAGGCATTGGTGGCGATGTCGTCGCTGGCGGTCACCAGTTTGCGCAGGATGGAGCGCTCCCGCACGATCTCCGCATAGCGCCGGATATTAGTGGCGCTGGGCACGTACTGCGCCAGCTGGTTCAGGTACAGCAGGCCGCCGATTTCCTCGGCCTTGCCCATGCTCTGCAAATGCTCGTAGACCGTGATCACATCGGCCGGCTTGCTGCCGTTGATCAGCTTGCCGATGGCCTCGTAGATCAGCTTGTGCTCATGGCGGTAGAAATCACCATCCACCAGCAGATCACCAACACGCTCCCAGGCGTTGTTGTCCAGCAGCAGCCCCCCTAGAACGCTGGACTCGGACTCCATCGAATGCGGCGGCACGCGCAACTGGGCCACCTGCTGGTCGCCAGCAGGCAGCGGTGCGAACGCATCATCGAGATCGAGCGGGGGCATTACGGACGACATGGAATTCCTGGAGATGAGCCCGCCATCGTAGCGGCTGGCAAAAGGCCGCGCCACCCGGCGTCATCACCCTGGCACGGCAAAGCAAAAAGCCGCCCTAAGGCGGCTTTTTGGTGATACGGGACAAGCCCCGGATCAGGAGTGGTCGCCGTAGACCGACACCGTCACTTCGACGCTGACGTCGGTGTGCAGTGCCACGACCACGGTGGCGTCGCCCACGGTCTTGATGGGACCGTTGACCAGGCGAACTTGCGACTTGGCGACGGCAAAGCCGGCCTTGGTCAGTTCTTCGGCGATGTCGGCGTTGGTCACCGAGCCGAACAGGCGGCCGTCAACGCCAGCCTTCTGGGTCAGCTTGACGTTTACACCGTTGAGCTTTTCGCCCAGCTGCTGAGCAGCAGCCAGCTTTTCAGCCGCTTGCTTTTCCAGTTCGACGCGCTTGGCTTCGAACTCGGCCTTGGCGGAAGCCGTGGCACGACGGGCAGCGCCCGTGGGGATCAGGAAGTTGCGGGCGTAGCCGTCTTTGACCTTGACGATGTCGCCGAGGCCACCGAGGTTCACAACCTTGTCGAGCAGAATGACTTGCATGGTTGTATTCCTTAGATCTTGTGCTGGTCAGAGTAAGGAACCAGAGCCAGGAAGCGGGCGCGCTTGATGGCCGTGTTCAGCTGACGCTGGTAGATGGCGCGCGTGCCGGTCAGGCGAGCGGGCACGATCTTGCCGTTTTCACCGATGAAGTCACGCAGGGTGTCCACATCCTTGTAGTCGATTTCTTCGACGCCGGCGACGGTGAAGCGGCAGAAGCGCTTGCGCTTGAACAGCAGCGACTGCGTGTTGCGCTTGGGGCGCTTGTCCTTGTTGAATTTCTTGAACGTGGCCATTTCTGGACCTCTTGAAAATTAGTTTTGTTGAATGTCCTGGATGTGGAAAACCAGCAATTTGCCGTTGCGGGGCGTTGCCAGGAAGCCTTGGAACTTCCACTGGCTGCCGAGCGCCTGGCGGGCGAGCTTTTCAGCCAGCGCGCCAAAGGCCACCGCCTTGACAGATGCCGTCACGCTGCGTTCGCTTCCTGCTTCTTTTTGCCGCGACGCGTGTTCGAGTCGCAGTTCAAGGGCGGGCAGCCCTGCCGGCGTGTAGCGCAGTGCTTGAAGCTCTGCGATGGCGGCCGTCAGTGCAACGTGGTTCTCCACTCCTTCAGGTTCTGAAAGGGCTGGGCTCAGGCCTGTTCGGTCTGGCTGGCCTTGCGGGCTTCTTCACGCTCGACGGTCTTCATCATCGAGGAAGGCGCAGTGTCGGCCTTCTTCTTCTGAACCGTCAGGTGACGCAGCACGGCATCGTTGAACTTGAAGGCATGCTCCAGCTCAGCCATCACAGCCTGGTCGGCTTCGATGTTCAGGCACAGGTAGTGGGCCTTGGCGAGCTTGTTGATCATGTAAGCCAGTTGGCGACGGCCCCAGTCTTCTTCGCGATGGACCTTGCCACCGCCAGCGGTGATCATGCCCTTGTAGCGTTCCAGCATGGCGGGAACCTGCTCGCTCTGATCCGGGTGGATCAACAAAACGATTTCGTAATGACGCATATCGACTCCTTTTGGGAAAACGCCGCCCACTGCGTCTTGTAGCGGTGCGGCAAGGCAAAGCATTGGATTCTAGCGCAGCCCTCTTCCATCTGTACACTCCGCACTGACCGAGACCCCGGATTCGTGTGGGGCTTTTGCCCCTTCGCCCGGCTTTTGCCCCCACCGTGTGCATCTGCAGTGCGCATGCACATGCACAAAGCCCTTGAAAATACACCGATCCGCTCACATCTCGATTCAAGATCGTGCAATCGCCAAGTCTGGCCTCCAGCGCGGCGATCTTTTTGTTTTGTAGCTGAAGTCTCCATCCATGTCCGAACAAAACTCCAACCCCTTGCAAGACGCAGCCCCGGAAGAAATCGAAGCCGCCATGGCGGCCAATGCAGCCGACGAGCTGCAGCGCCTGCAGACCGAGCTGGCCGAACTCAAGGCCAAGAGCGCCGAGCTGGCCGACCAGTTCCTGCGCGCCAAGGCCGAGGCCGAGAATGTGCGCCGCCGCGCGGAAGACGAAGTCTCCAAGGCGCGCAAATTCGGCATCGAGAGCTTTGCCGAAAGCCTGCTGCCTGTCTGCGACAGCCTGGATGCCGCCCTGGCCATTCAACAGGCCACGCCGGAACAGCTGCGCGAAGGCGCCGACGCCACGCTGCGCCAGCTGACCTCGGCCCTTGAGCGCAACAAGGTCGTGACCATCAATCCGGCTGCCGGCGAGAAATTCGACCCCAACCTGCACCAGGCCATCAGCATGGTGCCTGCACAGCAGGAAGCCAACACCGTGGTGTCGGTCCTGCAAAAGGGCTACCTGATCGCCGACCGCATCCTGCGCCCGGCCCTCGTGACCGTGGCCCAGCCCCAGTAAGCGGGCACTCACGGCAGCGTTGACAAAAAAGATGCAAAGCCCCTTGAAGCAGCGCCTGCCGGCCACAAGTTAGCAGTCATTCAAACATTTCACAGAACGCGGAGAGAACTCAAAATGGGAAAAATCATCGGTATTGACCTGGGCACCACCAACAGCTGCGTGGCCATCATGGACGGCAACACCACGCGCGTGATCGAGAACAGCGAAGGTGCACGCACCACGCCGTCGATCATTGCCTACCAGGAAGACGGCGAGATCCTCGTCGGCGCCTCGGCCAAGCGCCAGGCCGTCACCAACCCCCGCAACACCATCTACGCCGCCAAGCGCCTGATCGGCCGCAAGTTCGACGAGAAGGAAGTGCAAAAGGACATCGACCTGATGCCCTACACCATCTCGCGTGCCGACAACGGCGACGCCTGGGTGGAAGTGCGCGGCCAGAAGCTGGCCCCGCCGCAGATTTCCGCCGAAGTGCTGCGCAAGATGAAGAAGACCGCCGAGGACTACCTGGGCGAGCCCGTGACCGAGGCCGTGATCACCGTGCCCGCGTACTTCAACGACGCCCAGCGCCAAGCCACCAAGGACGCCGGCCGCATCGCCGGCCTGGAAGTCAAGCGCATCATCAACGAACCCACGGCGGCGGCCCTGGCCTTCGGCCTGGACAAGACCGACAAGGGTGACCGCAAGATCGCCGTGTATGACCTGGGCGGCGGCACCTTCGACGTGTCCATCATCGAAATCGCCGATGTGGACGGCGAAAAGCAGTTCGAAGTGCTGTCCACCAACGGCGACACATTCCTGGGCGGCGAAGACTTCGACCAGCGCATCATCGACTACATCATCACCGAGTTCAAGAAGGAACAGGGCGTTGATCTGGCCAAGGATGTGCTGGCCCTGCAGCGCCTGAAGGAAGCCGCCGAGAAGGCCAAGATCGAGCTGTCGAACTCGGCCCAGACCGACATCAACCTGCCCTACATCACGGCCGATGCCTCGGGTCCCAAGCACCTGAACATCAAGCTGACCCGCTCCAAGCTGGAAAGCCTGGTCGAGGACCTGATCGAGCGCACCATTGCGCCCTGCCGCACGGCCATCAAGGACGCAGGCGTGTCCGTGTCCGACATCGATGACGTCATCCTGGTCGGCGGCATGACCCGCATGCCCAAGGTGCAGGAGAAGGTCAAGGAATTCTTCGGCAAGGACCCCCGCAAGGACGTGAACCCCGACGAAGCCGTGGCCGTGGGCGCCGCCGTGCAGGGCCAGGTTCTGTCGGGCGACCGCAAGGACGTGCTGCTGCTGGACGTGACGCCGCTGTCGCTGGGCATCGAGACGCTGGGTGGCGTGATGACCAAGATGATCACCAAGAACACGACCATCCCGACGAAGTTCGCACAGACCTTCTCGACGGCCGACGACAACCAGCCGGCCGTGACCATCAAGGTGTTCCAGGGCGAGCGCGAAATGGCTTCGGGCAACAAGATGCTGGGCGAGTTCAACCTCGAAGGCATTCCGCCCGCAGCGCGTGGCGTGCCGCAGATCGAAGTGGCCTTTGACATCGACGCCAACGGCATCCTGAACGTGTCCGCCAAGGACAAGGCTTCGGGCAAGGAAAACAAGATCACCATCAAGGCGAACTCGGGCCTGTCCGAGGACGAGATCCAGAAGATGGTGAAGGACGCCGAGCTGAACGCAGCCGACGACAAGAAGAAGCTGGAACTGGTCCAGGCCCGCAACCAGGGCGAAGCTGCCGTGCACAGCGTCAAGAAGAGCCTGGGCGAGCATGGCGACAAGCTCGACGCTGGCGAGAAGACCGCCATCGAGAGCGCCGTCAAGGACCTGGAAGAGGCTCTCAAGGGCGAGGACAAGGACGCCATCGACGCCAAGACCACGGCGCTGATGACGGCCAGCCAGAAGCTCGGCGAGAAGATGTACGCCGATGCGCAGGCAGCCGGCGGCCCCGAGGCAGCAGCCGCCGCCGCGGCCGGTGCAGCAGGCGCCTCGGCCGGTGCAGCAGCCGCTGACGACAACGTCGTTGACGCCGAAGTCAAGGAAGTCAAGAAGGACTGAACCCAGCGCGTGGTCCCTTGACGACCGCTTGCCGCCGCGCTCGGCCCTGCCAAGGGGCTGACGCGGCGTTCCTGTTCTCACTGACTGGCTAGCAAACACCATGTCCAAACGCGATTTTTACGAGGTCCTCGGCGTTGCCAAGAACGCCTCGGACGACGACATCAAGAAGGCTTATCGCAAGCTGGCGATGAAGTACCACCCTGACCGCAACCAGGGGGATGCCGCACGCGAGGCGGAAGAGAAATTCAAGGAGGCCAAGGAGGCCTACGAGATGCTCTCCGACAGCAACAAGCGCGCGGCCTACGACCAGTACGGCCATGCAGGCGTGGACCCCAACCGCGGCATGGGCGGCGGCGCCGAAGGCTTTGGTGGCTTTGCCGAAGCCTTTGGCGACATCTTTGGCGACATGTTCAACCAGGGTGGCGGAAGACGCGGCGGCGCCGGTGGCGGCCGCCAGGTCTACCGCGGCAACGATCTCAGCTATGCCATGGAGATCACGCTGGAGGAAGCCGCCCACGGCAAGGATGCACAGATCCGCATCCCCAGCTGGGATGGCTGCGACACCTGCCACGGCAGCGGCGCCAAGCCCGGCACCAGTGCCAAGACCTGCACCACCTGCAACGGCATGGGCAGCGTGCAGATGCGCCAGGGCTTCTTCAGCGTGCAGCAGACCTGCCCGCACTGCCGGGGTACGGGCAAGATCATTCCCGAGCCCTGCACCAGCTGCGGCGGCCAGGGCAAGGTCAAGCGCCAGAAGACACTGGAAGTGAAGATTCCTGCCGGCATCGACGACGGCATGCGCATCCGCTCCTCCGGCAATGGCGAACCCGGCACGAATGGCGGGCCTGCGGGCGATCTCTACATCGAGATCCGCATCAAGGACCACGACATCTTCGAGCGCGACGGCGACGACCTGCACTGCAACGTGCCCGTGAGCTTCATCACGGCGGCGCTCGGCGGCGAGATCGAGGTCCCCACCCTGTCGGGCAAGGCGGCCATCGACATCCCCGAAGGCACCCAGGCCGGCAAGCAGTTCCGCCTGCGCGGCAAGGGCATCAAGGGCGTGCGCTCCAGCTATCCCGGCGACCTGTACTGCCACATCGTGGTCGAGACGCCCGTCAAGCTGACCGAGTACCAGCGCAAGTTGCTGCGCGAGCTGGAGGAATCGCTCAAGAAGGGCGGCGCCAAGCATTCGCCCAGCGGCGAGAGCTGGACCGACAGGCTCAAGAGCTTCTTCAGCTGATGCAGCACTGAGCCCCCAACAAAAACGCCTCTTCCGAGGCGTTTTTCATTGGTGCCTGCTCAACAGGACTCAGGGAGCGGGTTTGGCCTTCCAGGCCGCCGCCTGGCGCTCGGTGCGTGCACGCTCGGCCGCGCTCAGCGGCTGGGCCATGCTGTCACGCTTGGCGGTCAGCGAGCTGTCCCTGCCCGCCGCCAGCAGCATCCAGAAATAGGCCTGGGACAGGCTGCGCTCCACGCCCTTGCCCGACGCATAAAGACTGGCGAGATTGGACTGCGCCAGCGCGTCGCCCTGCTGGGCTGCACGCTCCAGCCAGCGCGCGGCCTTCTCGTCGCTGGCGGGCACGCCCTGGCCATTGGCATACAGCACGCCCAGGTTGGACTGGGCTGCGGCATTGCCCTGCTCGGCCGCCTTCTCCAGCCAGTGGGCGGCCTGCGCCATGTCGCGATCGACCACGCCACCCTCGGCATAGAGCATGCCGGCATTGAATTGCGCATCGGCATGGCCCTGGCCTGCCGCCGCCACAAACCAGCGCAGCGCCTGCCCCACGTCCTCGGCCACGCCCCGGCCCGTGGCATACATCACGCCCAGGCTGTACTGACCGGCCGCTTCGCCTTGCTCGGCCGAGCGCTGGAACCACTGCACGGCCTGCGCGGGGTCCTTGGCGGCTCCGCGCCCCTCGGCCAGCATCAGGCCCAGGTTGTTCTGGGCCACGGCATCGCCCTGCTCGGCAGCCTTGCGATACCACTGCACGGCCTGGGCATCGTCACGCGCCACGCCCCGGCCATTCGCATACATCAACCCCAGCTCGGACTGGGCTGGCGCATAGCCCTGCTGCGCAGACTTCTCATACCACTGGGCCGCCGTCTCGGCACTCGGGGCAACGCCCTGGCCGCGCTTGTACAGCGAACCCAGCGCGTACTGGGCGCTGGCCTCGCCCTGCTCGGCATGCTGGTGCAGCGCTGCAACCTCGGCCGCGCTCAGGCCGGGCTCACCCTTGGGTGCATGGCCCACTGCGGCTGCGGCAGTTCCGGCCGCAACAGCCCCTGCCGCCACGCCAGCGGCGGCGGCCTTGGCCGGCGCATTGCGGGTGGGAGAGGGCGCCGACTTGCCCCCGGTCTTGACGGCGGCCTTGCCCGCTGGCTTGGCTGCAGGTCTGGCTGCAGGTTTGGCCGGTGCCTTCGCACCGCTCTTGGCCGTGTTCTTCGCTGGTGGCTGCGGCTTGGCAGACGCCGGGACGGCCATGCAGGACAGGGCTGCGGCCAGCAGCAATGACAGGCCTGCAGGCAGGGCTCGCAGGCCCGTCGGGTATCGATCGTTCATATGCTCTTATTTTTGCAGCAATCCATGCAGGCGACTGGCGCAAAGATTGACAAATTCTTTCAGTATGCAACCGGCGTTCCGACAGGAGAGGTCGACCGCAGCCATCGCCAGGGGACATGACCCCCATCTCCATGAAATCGCGCGACATCACCAAAGACATCGCGTTTGAAGATGACAGATCGATGACTTGTGCGAGAAAATCCATCCAGCTTCTCCTAATGAGAAGCCTGAACCCCACCACATGAAGAATTCAGAGCGCAGTTTTGCACGGCGCATAGACCTTACCTCCCTGCAGCTGTTCGTGGCTGTCTGCGAACTTGGCAGCATTGGCCGCGCGGCCGAGCGTGAGTTCATTGCAGCCTCGGCGGTGAGCAAGCGCCTGTCCGATCTCGAAGCCACGGTGGACACAGCCCTGCTGTACCGACACAGCCGTGGCGTGACCTTGACGCCGGCCGGCGAAAGCCTGCTGCACCATGCCCGCAACGTGCTGTACGGCCTGGAGCGCATGCAGGGCGAGCTGTCCGAGTACGCCGATGGCGTGCGCGGCCATGTGCGCATCCACGCCAACATGTCTGCCATCGTGCAGTTCCTGCCGGAAGACCTGGGCGTGTTCGCGCGCAAGCACGGCCAGGTCAAGATCGACCTGCAGGAGCAGCTCAGCCCCGCCGTACTGGCTGCCGTACAGGAAGGCACGGCCGACATCGGCATCTGCTCCATGGCGTACATGCCACTGGGCAATGGCCAGGCCACTCCCGTACTGCAGCACCGCCCCTACCGCGAGGATCGCCTGGTCGTCGTGGTGCCCGAGCAGCACGCGCTGGCGCACAGCGACAGCGTGGCCTTTGCCGATGTGCTCGAATGGGACATCGTCAGCCTGCAGGCCGGCTCCTCCATCAGCCTGGCCATGCGTGCGGCCGCCGCACAGGCGGGGCATGCGCTGCACCAGCGCATCCAGGTCACCAGCCTGGATGCCATGTGCCGCATGATCGACAACGGCCTGGGCGTGGGACTGATCCCCGACCGCGCCTTCGAGCTCATGCACGGCGTGGGCCACCTGCGCGCACTGGAGCTCAGCGACGACTGGGCTCGGCGCGAGCTGAGCATCGTGGCGCGTGACTTCGACGCGCTACCCGTCACGGCCCGCCTGCTGGTCGAGCACCTGAGCCCGCCGGCCAGCGCATCCTGAAGGCCACTTGGCCGCTGGATGCCCCCAAAAATTTCCCCACGACACCAACCATTCGAGAACGCCATGGGACGCACCCTCTACGACAAGATCTTCGACGAGCACGTCATCCACACCGAGGATGACGGCACCGCCGTCCTCTACATCGACCGCCACCTGGTGCACGAAGTCACCAGCCCCCAGGCCTTCGAAGGCCTTCGCATGGCCGGCCGCAAGCTGTGGCGCATCAGCTCCGTGGTCGCCACGGCCGACCACAACACCCCCACCGACGGCTGGGAGCGCGGCTATGACGGCATTGCCGACCCCATCAGCAAGGAACAGATCACCACGCTGAACACCAACATCGGCGAGTTCGGCTCTGCGGCCTTCTTCCCCTTCATGGACAAGGGTCAGGGCATCGTCCACGTCATGGGCCCCGAGCAGGGCGCCACCCTGCCCGGCATGACCGTGGTCTGCGGCGACAGCCACACGTCCACGCACGGCGCCTTCGGCGCACTGGCCCACGGCATCGGCACGTCCGAGGTCGAGCACGTGATGGCCACCCAGACCCTGCTGGCCAAGAAGGCCAAGAACATGCTGATCAACGTCAGCGGCAAGGCGGCCCCCGGCATCACGGCCAAGGACATCGTGCTGGCCATCATCGGCAAGATCGGCACGGCCGGCGGCACGGGCTACACCATCGAGTTCGCCGGCGAAGCCATCCGTGACCTGAGCATGGAAGGCCGCATGACGGTCTGCAACATGGCCATCGAAGGCGGCGCGCGCGCAGGCCTGGTGGCCGTGGACGACAAGACCATCCAGTACGTCAAGGGCCGCCCGCTGGCCCCCACTGGCGCCGAATGGGATGCCGCCGTCTCCTACTGGAAGACGCTGCACTCCGATGCCGATGCGAAGTTCGACCGCGTGGTCGAGCTGCAGGCCAGCGAGATCGTGCCGCAGGTCACCTGGGGCACCTCGCCCGAGATGGTGCTGGGCGTGGATGCCCGCGTGCCGGACCCCGACAAGGAAAAGGATGCCAGCAAGCGCGGCGCCATCGAACGCGCGCTGACCTACATGGCGCTGGAGCCCGGCAAGGCGATCGACGACATCTTCGTGGACAAGGTCTTCATCGGCTCGTGCACCAACAGCCGCATCGAAGACATGCGCGAGGCCGCCGCCGTGGTCAAGAAGCTGGGCCAGAAGGTGGCGCGCAACATCAAGCTGGCCATGGTCGTGCCCGGCTCCGGACTGGTCAAGGAACAGGCCGAGCGCGAAGGCCTGGACCAGATCTTCAAGGCGGCAGGCTTTGAATGGCGCGAGCCCGGCTGCTCCATGTGCCTGGCCATGAATGCCGACCGCCTGGAGCCCGGCGAGCGCTGCGCCTCCACCAGCAACCGCAACTTCGAAGGCCGCCAGGGCGCGGGCGGACGCACCCACCTGGTGAGCCCCGCCATGGCTGCAGCCGCCGCCATCCACGGCCACTTCGTGGACATCCGCAGGTTCTCCTGATCCGATCCCGCAACTGCCCCGCCTGCACACCATGAAGCCCTCCTTCTCGATCCTCCTGATCGGCCTGGCCTTCACCCTGGCCGCCTGCAATACCGTCAAGGGCATTGGCCAGGACGTGCAAAGCGCGGGCAGCGCCATCGAACGCGCCGCCCGCTGAACCCTGAATCCGATACAGCCATGCAACAATTCACCGTGCACAAGGGCCTTGTCGCCCCCATGGACCGCGAAAACGTCGATACCGACGCCATCATTCCCAAGCAGTTCCTCAAGTCGATCAAGAAGACCGGCTTCGGCGTGAACCTGTTCGACGAATGGCGCTACCTGGACCATGGCGAGCCCGGCCAGGACCCGGCCTCGCGCAAGCCCAACCCCGACTTCGTGCTCAATCAGCCGCGCTATGCGGGCGCCTCCATCCTGGTCGCACGCAAGAACTTCGGCTGCGGCTCCAGCCGCGAGCACGCGCCCTGGGCGCTGGACCAGTACGGCTTTCGCGCCATCCTGGCGCCCAGCTTTGCCGACATCTTCTTCAACAACTGCTTCAAGAACGGCCTGCTGCCCATCGTGCTGCCCGAGGCCACGATCGACATGCTGTTCAACGAGATCGCGGCCTTCCCCGGCTACGAGCTGACCATCGATCTGGATCGCCAGGTGATCGTGCGTCCGCAGGGCGAGGAGATCCCTTTCGATGTCATCGCCTTTCGCAAGTTCTGCCTGCTCAACGGCTTTGACGATATCGGCCTGACGCTGCGCCACGCCGACAAGATCCGCGCCTACGAGGCCGAGCGCCTGGCCACCAAGCCCTGGCTGGCCCACACGCTGGTGCAGCGCTGATCGATCTCCACTTGCGCGCATCAATGGGCCGCAGGCGTTGCTGAACCAGCCGTCGGCGGCCTTCCACCATCCGAACAGTCTCTCAAAAGGAACACCATGAAAATCGCAGTCTTGCCCGGTGATGGCATCGGCCCCGAAATCGTTGCGGAAGCCGTGAAGGTGCTGGGCGCCCTGGGCCTGGACTTCGACATGCAGACGGCCCCCGTGGGCGGCGCTGCCTACGAAGCTGCCGGCCACCCGTTGCCCGAATCCACGCTGAAGCTGGCCATGGAGTCCGACGCCGTGCTGTTCGGCGCCGTGGGCGACTGGAAGTACGACACGCTGGACCGCCCGCTGCGCCCCGAGCAGGCCATCCTGGGCCTGCGCAAGCACATGGGCCTGTTCGCCAACTTCCGCCCGGCCATCTGCTATGCGGAACTGACCCACGCCTCCAGCCTCAAGCCCGAGCTGGTCGCGGGCCTGGACATCCTCATCATCCGCGAGCTGACCGGCGACATCTACTTCGGCCAGCCGCGCGGCCGCCGCGTGGCCACCGACGGCCACTTCCCCGGTGCCGAGGAAGCCTTCGACACCATGCGCTACTCCAAGCCCGAGATCGAGCGCATCGCCCATGTCGCCTTCCAGGCCGCGCAAAAGCGCAGCAAGCGCGTGACCAGCGTGGACAAGGCCAACGTGCTGGAAACATTCCAGTTCTGGAAGGACGTGGTCACCGAAGTGGGCCAGCAGTACCCCGATGTGCAACTGGACCACATGTACGTGGACAACGCCGCCATGCAGCTGGTCAAGGAACCCAAGCGCTTTGACGTGGTGGTCACGGGCAACATGTTCGGCGACATCCTGTCCGACGAAGCCTCCATGCTGACCGGCTCCATCGGCATGCTGCCCTCGGCATCGCTCAACTCCAGGGGCCAGGGCCTGTACGAGCCCAGCCACGGCTCGGCCCCCGACATCGCCGGCAAGGGCATTGCCAATCCGCTGGCCACCATCCTGTCGGCCGCGATGATGCTGCGCTTCTCGCTGAACCAGGAAGCCGCCGCCCAGCGCATCGAAGCCGCCGTGCAAAAGGTGCTGGCCCAGGGCCTGCGCACGGCCGACATCTACAGCGAAGGCACGACCAAGGTCTCCACCCGCGAGATGGGCGATGCCGTGGTGGCCGCACTGGCCTGAAGTCCATGACGGCCGCCAGCCTCTCCAGGCTTGCAGCTGTCCCTGTGGCGGGCAGGTGCTGCCCTGCTTCGCCACAACATGGCAAAACGTCAAAATAGACGTTCGGTTTTCGCCGATTCGACGAAGATATTCATCAAAACAGACATTCTCTTTCCTGGCGTATTCGATAGAATGACGTCTCTTATGTTTGCCGCCCGCCCGTTCCTCCTGCTGAACATTGCACCCGCCGCCATGGCTGGTGTGGCTGCGCGCGCAATCACCTCCACAACCATTACGACAATCAAAGGCTGACCCAGCCCGGTTCGTCGTGCGCCCTCACCTGGCCTAGACGAGCCGGGCGACAACAGTCTTGATCTAGCACTGTTTTCACACTGAAAGGGCGTTTCAAAAATGAGCAAGCAATTGGTAGGCCTCGTCGGCTGGCGCGGCATGGTCGGCTCCGTGCTGATGGACCGCATGCAGGCAGAGGGCGACTTCGACCTGATCGAGCCCGTGTTCTTCTCCACTTCCAACGCCGGCGGCAAGGCCCCGGCCATGGCGAAGACCCACACCGAGCTGCGCAATGCCAACGACATTGCAGAGCTGTCCAAGTGCGACATCATCATCACCTGCCAGGGCGGCGACTACACCAAGGAAGTCTTCCCCCAGCTGCGCGCCTCGGGCTGGAACGGCCACTGGATCGATGCCGCGTCGTCGCTGCGCATGGAAGGCGATGCCGTCATCGTGCTCGACCCCGTCAATGAAGGCCTGATCCAGTCCAAGCTCGCCGCGGGCGGCAAGAACTGGATTGGCGGCAACTGCACCAACTCCATCTTGCTGATGGGCCTGGGCGGCCTGTTCAAGGCCGGTCTCGTGGAATGGGTCAGCTCCATGACCTACCAGGCAGCCTCCGGTGGCGGCGCCAACCACATGCGCGAACTGCTCAAGGGCATGGGCGTGGTGCACGCTGCCGTGGCCGACGAACTGGCCACGCCCGCATCCGCCATCCTGGACATCGACCGCAAGGTGGCCCAGACCATCCGCACCGACGTGCCCACCGAATTCTTCGGCGCACCGCTGGCCGGTGGCCTGATCCCCTGGATCGATGCACAGCTGGACAACGGCCAGTCCAAGGAAGAGTGGAAGGGCCAGGCCGAGGTCAACAAGATCCTGGGCACCGAGCAGACCATCCCTGTCGATGGCCTGTGCGTGCGCATCGGTGCCATGCGCTGCCACAGCCTGGCGCTGACCCTCAAGCTCAAGAAGGACCTGCCCCTGCAAGAGCTGGAAGCCATCATCAAGTCCGGCAATCCCTGGGTGAAGTGGGTTCCCAACGACCGCGCCATCACCGTCAAGGAGCTGACCCCTGCCGCCATCACCGGTGGCCTGGAAGTCGGCGTGGGCCGCGTGCGCAAGCTGAACATGGGCCCCGAGTACCTGTCGGCCTTCGTGATCGGTGACCAACTGCTGTGGGGCGCCGCCGAGCCGCTGCGCCGCATGCTGCGCATCCTGCTCGCCGCCTGAGCATCGCCGGCTTGAGCCAACACAAAAAGCGCCATGTCCCGGGCCGGGACATGGCGCTTTTTTCGGCTTTAAGCCCTGGGCAATTGGGCACAATGCCCAGGTCTCTTGTCCATTGGCTGTAGGTGGTTGCCTACAATCACCAAAGATACATTGTGTTTCTTCTCGTTGCCGTTCGACAACAACTATTGGCGTTCACCGGCAACCAGACGCTTGCGATCCTATAGCGTGGCCGACAATGCGACCCAAGCACCCTGGTAGATGGCGTGCCATCTATCCCCGGGTAAATTTCAATTACATGTGCAAGCGCGGGCATTCCCACAATAACAATAGTGCCTGCCCAATTGCATCCACACAGGTTTGACGCTTTATGCATCGTTGGAAACTCTCTGTGCTGGCCACTGCGGCCGTCGTCTCGGTCGCACTGCCCGCCTCCGAGGCCTGGGCACTGGCTCTGGGCCGGGTGAACGTGCAATCGGCCCTGGGCGAGCCCCTGCGTGCCGAAGTCGAAATCCCCCAGATCACCGCCGCTGAAGCCGAAGGCCTGCGCGTGGGCGTGGCCTCTCCCGGCGTCTTCCGCACCCTGGGCATGGAGTACAACGCCACCGCCAGCCAGGTGCGCGTCAGCGTGCAGCGCCGCCCGGATGGCTCGGCCGTGCTGCGCCTCACAAGCACACAGCCCGTCAACGAACCCTTTGTCGATCTGGTGATCGACGCCAGTTGGGCCTCGGGCAACCTGCAGCGCAACTACACCCTGCTGCTGGATCCGCCCAACCTGCAAAAGCTCCCGCCTGCCGTGACGGCTGCAGCCCAGGCCTCGGCACCCGAGCCTGCCGCAGCGCCGCGCCGCGCAGCCCCCGCCCCCTCGCAAGCCGCTGCAGGCAACACCGAGGAAAGCCGCCCCGCGCCAGCAGCCGCGCGCCGTGCCGCCCCGGCAGCCCGCGAGCGCGCCGCAGCGGCTCCCGCGCCGTCCGAGGCCTCCGAAGTCCGCATCAAGGCCGGGGACACGGCAGGCCGCATCGCCGCCGCCCACCTGCCAGCCGGCGTTTCGCTGGACCAGATGCTGGTGGCCATGCTGCGCACCAATCCCAAGGTCTTCATCAACGGCAATGTGAACCGCATGCGCTCCGGTGCCGTGCTCACAGTGCCGGACGAAGCCACGGCCCAGGCCACCTCGCCGCGCGAAGCGCGCCAGATCGTTGCCGCCCAGTCCCGCGATTTCAACCAGTTCCGCCGCCAGCTGGCCAGCGCCGCGCCGGCCGCGCCCGTGGCCTCCGCCAACCGCGAAGCATCGGGCAGCGTCCAGGCCCAGGTCGAAGACCGCAAGCCGTCCACCGCAGCACCCGACAAGCTCACGCTGTCCAAGGGCGCCGTCAAGGGCGTGGAAGCCGATGAGCGCCTGGCCAAGCAAAAGCAGTCGGACGACCAGGCATCGCGCACGGCCGAGTTGCAGCGCAACATGTCCGAGCTGAGCCAGATCGCCGCCGCCACCAAGCCCGCCGAAGGTGCTGCTGCAGCACCTGCCTCGGCAGCCAGCGGCACGGCAAACGGCGTCGCTGTGCCGGGCGCGCCGACCGTGCCTGCAGCGCCTGAAGCTGCAGCACCCCAGACAACTCCCGCGGCCCCGGCAGCGCCTGTCGATGCAACTGCTGCGGCCGCTGCGCCCACCGCTGCTCCAGACGCCGCAGCCAATGCAGCCGGCTCCGCAGCGCCCGCAGCAGAAGCCGCGCCCGCCACGCCCGCTCCGGCCGAGCCGCCGAAGCCCAAGCCGGCACCCGCTCCCGCAGCATCGATCGCCGAGCCCAGCTTCATCGATACGCTGCTGGAAGACCCCACCATCCCGCTGGCCGGTGCTGCCCTGCTGGCCCTGCTGCTGGGCTATGGCGGCTACCGCGTCATGCAGCGCCGCCGCGCCGCTGCCGCCTCCAGCGAAAGCGCCTTTGGCGACAGCCAGCTGGCAGCCGACTCCTTCTTTGGCGCCAGCGGCGGCCAACGCGTGGACACCGGCACATCGAGCCAGCTGTCCGGCACCTCCATGCATTACTCGCCCAGCCAGCTTGATGCGGGCGATGTGGACCCCGTGGCCGAGGCCGACGTCTACCTGGCCTATGGCCGCGACCTGCAGGCAGAGGAAATCCTCAAGGAAGCGCTGCGCACCGACCCCAACCGCACCGCTCTGCACCAGAAGCTGGCCGACATCTACGCCAAGCGCCATGACCGCAAGGCCTTCGAGGCCGTCGCGCAGACCCTGCATGGCCTGACCCAGGGCAAGGGCGTGGACTGGCAGCGCCTGGCCGACCAGGGCCGCATCCTGGACCCGGAAAACGCCCTCTACCAGCCTGCAGGCGCCGCGCCCCTGTCTGGTGCCGCCGTTGCCGGTGGCGCCGCAGTGGCTGCTGCCGGACTGGCTGCCGCCTCGCTGGCCAGCCGCCCCCTGGACATGGATGCGCACCGCGAAGGCCCTGCCACCCTGCCCATGGACCTGGACATGGACCTCAACATGGACCTGCCCGGCGGCCTGGCCGATGCCAGCCTGCCCGCGCAGCACGCCAGCCCCCTGCCCGCGCCGGCTCCCATGCCCAGCGAACAGGACTTCGCAGCGCTGGAACCCACGCTGCGCGCGCCGCTGGAAGCCACGCCCTCCGCAAAGGACGACACACCTCGCATCGAGCCCCACGTCGAGCCACCCGTTGCATCGCTGGACATGCCCGGCTTCCAGCCCACGGCCCACGCCTCGCTGACGGACGCCCTGAACCACAGCAACGCCATGGACGGCATGCAGCCGACCGAGATGCTGTCGCTGGACATGCCCGGCACGCAGGCGGCCGACAGCTTCCCGGCCACCGAGCCCTCGCCCCTGACCAGCTCCACCACGGACGACAGCCATGCCAAGACCGAGCTGCTGTCGCTGGACGCCATGGAGTTCAACCTGGAAGGCCTGAGCACGGAGGCACCCGCCCCAACGCAGGCAACGCCCCAGGCAGGCGGCGTGCTGGAGACGGCGGCCAAGGCCAAGCCCGAACCGGCCGAGTCGCTGGAATTCGACCTGGGCAGCCTGTCCCTGGACCTGGGCAACGACACCCCTGCCGTGGCAACCCCGCCCTCGGCCCCTGAAGACCCGCTGGCCACCAAGCTCGCTCTGGCCCAGGAATTCAACGCCATCGGCGACAGTGACGGAGCCCGTACACTGATCGAGGAAGTGATCGCCGAGGCCCACGGCGATCTCAAGGCCAAGGCCCAGCGCCTGCTGGCCGAGATAGATTGAAGCCCGGCGGCGCCTGCCCAGGCGCCGCACCGGTTTCGCGTGACAGGGTGGCGCAAGCCGCCATGGAAAACTGACAACTTGATGCACACCCAACCCATGCCGGAGGCCTCGCAATGCGCGTAGCCCTCGGCGTCGCCTACAACGGCCAGCGCTACAGCGGCTGGCAAAGCCAGCTGTCTGGCAACACCATTCAAGACCATCTCGAAGCGGCCCTGGGCCGCTTTGCCGCTCAGGAGGTGCACACCCTCTGCGCGGGCCGCACCGATGCCGGCGTGCACGGCCTCATGCAGGTCGTCCACTTCGACACGCCGCTGGACAGGGCCCCGTTCTCCTGGGTCCGTGGCACCAACACCTTCCTGCCGCCGGACATTGCCGTGCAATGGGCCCAGCCCGTGCCCGATGCCTTCCATTCGCGCGCCTGTGCCACGGCAAGGCGCTATGCCTATGTGCTGCTGCAATCGCCCGTGCGCCCCAGCGTGGAGGCCGGGCGCGTGGGCTGGGTGTTCCATGCGCTCGATGGTGACGCCATGCAGGCCGCCGCCCGGCACCTGCTGGGCGAGCACGACTTCAGCTCGTTCCGCGCATCGGGCTGCCAGGCCAAGTCCCCCGTCAAGACACTGCACCGTCTGTCCATCACCCGCCGCATGGCAGGCGATGGCGCCCAGATGGCCGCAGCCAGCTCCATGCGCCCCGGCGATGCGGCCATGGAATGCTGCTACTGGCGCTTCGAGTTCGAAGGCAGCGCCTTCCTCCACCACATGGTGCGCAACATCATGGGCTGCCTGATCGCCATCGGCCAGGGCACGTATGCGCCGCAGTGGATGCAGCAGGTACTGGACGCCCGTTCCCGCGATGCCGCCGCGCCCACCTTCTCGCCCGACGGCCTGTACTTTCTGGGCCCCGTATACGATCCTTCATGGGGCCTTCCTTCGCGCAGCCCGGCCTATGATTGGCTCCCTTGAACGGACAAGCCCTCCCCCATTCTTCAGCCCCCATGCAGCGCACTCGAATCAAGATCTGCGGACTCACCCGCGAACAGGACGTGGACGCCGCCGTGGCTGCGGGCACCGATGCCGTGGGTTTTGTGCTCTACGCCCCCAGTCCGCGCGCCGTGACGGTGCAGCGCGCTGCAGAACTGGCGCGACGCCTGCCGCCCTTCGTGACCCCGGTGCTGCTGTTCGTCAATGAAAGCGCCGCCAACGTGATGGCTGCCTGCGCCGCCATCCCGGGCGCCTGCGTGCAGTTCCACGGCGACGAGTCCCCCGAGGACTGCCTTGCCGCCACATCGGGCGGCACCCGCGCCTTCCTGCGCGCTGCACGCATTCCCCTTGGTCCCGACGCCGCGCGCTTCGACCTCGTAGAATATGCCCAGCGTTACTCGAAAGCCCAGGCCATACTGCTCGACGCCCATGTCGACGGCTATGGTGGTGGCGGAAAAGCATTCAATTGGTCACTCCTTCCACCAAACGTCGCCTCTCACCTCGTTTTGTCTGGTGGACTCACGCCTGCAAACGTGACCGATGGCATCTTGCAAGTGCGCCCGCGAGGACTCTCGCTGGCCGTTGATGTCAGTTCCGGCGTCGAGGCCGATGGTCCCGACGGCAAGCCCCTCAGGGGCATCAAGGACGCCGGCAAGATACACCGATTCATCGCCGCCGTGCGCGCGGCCGATGACCAACTTTTGCAGACAAGCCATGTTCGAATACCAGTACCCTGACGCATCCGGCCACTTCGGCCGCTTCGGCGGCAGCTTTGCCAGCGAAACCCTGACACACGCTCTGACCGAGCTGCGCGACGCCTACGCCAAGTACCAGAACGACCCGGAATTCGTTGCCGAATTCCAGTCCGAGCTGGCCCACTTCGTCGGCCGCCCCTCGCCCGTCTACCACGCGGCACGCATGTCGCGCGAGATGGGCGGCGCGCAGATCTACCTCAAGCGCGAAGACCTCAACCACACGGGCGCGCACAAGATCAACAACGTGATCGGCCAGGCCATGCTCGCCCGGCGCATGGGCAAGCCCCGCATCATTGCCGAGACGGGCGCCGGCCAGCACGGCGTGGCCACGGCCACCATCTGCGCGCGCTACGGCCTCGAATGCATCGTCTACATGGGCGCCGAGGACGTGAAGCGCCAAAGCCCCAACGTCTACCGCATGCGCCTGCTGGGCGCCACCGTGGTGCCGGTGGAGTCGGGCAGCCGCACGCTCAAGGACGCGCTCAACGAGGCCATGCGCGACTGGGTGGCCAACGTGGACAACACCTTCTACATCATCGGCACCGTGGCCGGCCCCCATCCCTACCCGGCGATGGTGCGCGACTTCCAGAAGGTCATCGGCGAGGAATGCCTGACGCAGATGCCCGAATTCCTGGGCGCCGACCGCCAGCCTGATGCCGTGGTCGCCTGCGTGGGCGGCGGCAGCAATGCCATGGGCATCTTCCACCCCTACATCCCGTTCGAGAACACGCGCCTGATCGGCGTGGAGGCTGCCGGCGAAGGCCTGGACAGCGGCAAGCACTCGGCCTCGCTGCAGCGCGGCAGCAGCGGCGTGCTGCACGGCAACCGCACCTTCATCCTGCAGGACGAGAACGGCCAGATCACCGAGACGCACAGCATCAGCGCCGGCCTCGACTACCCCGGCGTCGGCCCCGAGCACGCCTGGCTGCAGGAACTGGGCCGGGCCCAGTACGTGGGCATCACCGACCAGGAGGCGCTGGACGCCTTCCACTACCTGTGCCGCACCGAAGGCATCATTCCCGCCCTGGAGTCCAGCCATGCCGTGGCCTATGCCATGCAACTGGCCAAGACCATGCGCGCCGACCAGTCCATCCTCGTGAACCTGTCCGGTCGCGGCGACAAGGACATCGGCACCGTGGCCGACCTCTCGGGCGCCGATTACTACGACCGTCCCTCCATGCGCGGGCTCACGGTCAAGGGAGGAGCAGCTCAATGAGCCGCATCACCACGACTTTCGCCAAACTCCAGGAAGAAGGCCGCAAGGCCCTGATCCCCTACATCACCGCAGGCTTCCCGTTCGCGGCCATCACGCCGTCGCTGATGCACGGCATGGTGGAGGCTGGCGCCGACGTGATCGAGCTGGGCGTGCCCTTCTCGGACCCCATGGCCGACGGCCCCACCATCCAGAAGGCAGGCGACCGCGCCATCGCCAATGGCGTGGGCCTGGTGCAGGTGCTGGCCTATGTGCGCGAGTTCCGCCAGAAGAACCAGACCACGCCCGTGGTGCTGATGGGCTACGCCAACCCGGTGGAGCGCTACGACCAGATCCACGGCAAGGACCGCTTCGTGGACGATGCGGCCGAGGCCGGCGTCGACGGCCTGCTCATCGTGGACTACCCGCCCGAGGAGTGCGAGGCATTCGCCGCGCAACTGCGTGCGCGCGACATGGACCTCATCTTCCTGCTGGCGCCCACCTCCACCACCGAGCGCATGCAGCAGGTGGCGCGCGTGGCCAGCGGCTATGTCTACTACGTCTCGCTCAAGGGCGTGACCGGCTCGGGCGCGCTCGACACGGCAGCCGTGGAAGCCATGCTGCCGCGCATCCGCGAGCATGTGAGCATTCCCGTGGGCGTGGGCTTCGGCATCCGCGACGCGGCCACGGCACAGGCCATATCCCGCGTGGCCGATGCCGTGGTCATCGGCAGCCGCATCATCGAGATGCTGGACGGCCAGCCCCACGAAAAGATCGTCCCCCTGACCATCGACTTCCTGCGCGGCGTGCGCAAGGCACTCGACGCGTAGGTCGCATAATGCAGCCCTTGCATGCGGCCCGGTGCCGCATGCCCTGCGCCTGAAAAGGAAACACCATGTCCTGGCTTGAAAAACTCCTGCCTGCCAAAATCCAGCAAACCAACCCCACGGATCGCCACCAGCAGATCCCCGAGGGTCTGTGGATCAAGTGCCCGAGCTGCGAGACCGTGCTCTACAAGGCCGATCTGGAGAAAAACCAGAACGTCTGCCCCAGCTGCAGCCACCATCACCGCATCGGCGCCCGCGCCCGCCTGAACCATTTCCTGGATGCCGAAGGCCGCTATGAAATCGGCCAGGAAGTCATCCCCGTCGACGCCCTGAAGTTCAAGGACAGCCGCAAGTACCCCGAGCGCCTCAAGGAAGCGCTGGAGAACACCGGCGAGACCGATGCCCTGGTCGTCATGGGCGGCGCCATCAAGAGCGTCAACGTGGTCGCAGCCTGCTTCGAGTTCGAGTTCATGGGCGGCTCCATGGGCTCCGTGGTCGGCGAGCGCTTCGTGCGCGGCGTCGAGACCGCCATCGAGCAGAAGGTCCCCTTCATCTGCTTCACCGCCACGGGCGGTGCGCGCATGCAGGAAGGCCTGCTGAGCCTGATGCAGATGGCCAAGGCCAATGCAGCGCTCACGCGCCTGGCCAAGAAGGGCCTGCCCTACGTCTCGGTGCTGACCGACCCCACCTTCGGTGGCGTCTCCGCCAGCTTCGCCTTCGTCGGCGATATCGTCATTGCCGAGCCCAAGACCCTGGTCGGCTTCGCCGGCCCGCGCGTGATCGAAACCACCGTGCGCGTGAAGCTGCCCGAAGGCTTCCAGCGCGCCGAGTTCCTGCAGGACAAGGGCGCCGTGGACATGATCGTGGACCGCCGCGAGCTGCGCGACCGCATTGCCGCATCGCTTGCCATGCTGCAGCGCCTGCCGGCCGACGCGGTCCAGTAAAGCCAAAGCCTCGCGCAGGCACAAAAAAGCCGCCGCAGGTTGATGCCTGCGGCGGCTTTTTCACGTCCAGGAAACCAGGGAAATCAGGCCAGCAGCATCAGGCCCGATCCCTGGATATACGCCAGCACCATCAGCGCGATCTGCAGCAGCACCAGAGCCACCAGTGCCGACAGATCGATACCGCCGATCAGCGGAACAACACGGCGGATGGGCCGCAGCATCGGCTCGGACAGGCGCTGCAGCACGCCATACATCGGCGACTGCGGCTGCACCCACGACAAGATGGCATAGATCAGCAGCACGCCCACCATGCCCGACAGCGCCACGCGCGCCAGGCCGCACAGCGCCAGCCAGGGCAGGGCAACCACGGTGGACTGCCCACCCATCAACAGCCACAGCAGCACGAACTGCAGCAGCTGCAGCAGGAAGGCGGCGATCAGGCTGGACATATCCCAGCGCCCGGCCGGCTTGATGATGCGGCGCAGCGGCATCACGATCCAGTCGGACAGCGCAAACACCAGTTGCCCCACGGGGTTGCCGAAGGGCACGCGCTGGGCCTGCATGTACATGCGCAGCAGGCAGACGCCGGTCAACAGGCCAACGACCACGTCGAGCAAAAAGGAAACGATCTGAAAAAGCATGGCGTTGTAGGACTGCGGGAGGAAGATCGGACCACGGCCATCCGGCCCTGGCACAGCATGGGATGATAGCTGCCGCATCCCGCCCATCACATGACCGCCCCTACCGCACTGCACTCCCTGCCGCTGTTCCCCCTGGGCAGCGTCCTCTTTCCCCAAGGCCTGCTGAGCCTTCGCGTCTTTGAAGTCCGCTACCTGGACATGATCCGCAAGTGCGAGCGCACGGGCGCTCCCTTCGGCGTGGTGGCGCTGCAGGCCGGCAGCGAAGTGCGCAAGGCCGGCGCGGCCGCCGAGCAATTGCACGCCGTGGGCACGCTGGCCCGCATCGTCCAGTTGCAGCAGCCCCAGCCCGGCCTGCTGCACCTGCAGTGCGAAGGCACGCAGCGCTTTCGCATGCAGGAGCACCGCCAGCTGCCCCACGGCCTGTGGGTGGCCGATGTGCAGATGCTGCCTGCCGATGCCGCCGTGCCCATCCCCGGCCACCTGCTCGCCACCGCCCAGGCCCTGGCCCAGGTGCTGATGCAGCTGCACGCGCGCTCCACAGACGCCGACCATGCCCGACTGCCCAGCGCCGAACAGATGGGCGACTGCGGCTGGGTGGCCAACCGCTGGACCGAGCTGCTGCCCATGCCGGTCTCCATCAAGCAGCAACTGATGGCGCTGGACAGCCCGCTGGTGCGGCTGGAGCTTGTGGCCGATGTGCTGGAGCGCAGCGGCATAGGCCATGCCCAGGGCCCGGCACCCGGCTCCCCTTCCGCCGGGCACTGACGAATTGGCAGGACTGCGGCGTCATACCGCAGCGGCTTCCGGCACATTGGCAGCACCGCGCACCGAAAGCGCGCCAAAAAACTTAAAATCGCGGATTCAGCCCGCCAGCTGCGGGGCTTGCCGGTGGCATTTGCTGCCGCCTCTGCACCCTCCCGCCCTTTGCGCCTGGCTTTTTTCGGCTTTTCCCGCTTTTTTCCCCCGGCTTTTTTCCGGCCCCTCGGCGTTTTGCGCTGGCGCTCATTGTCATGACCGAACACAACACCCCATCCGCAGCGGACCAGACCGCTCCCCAGGACGAAAACCAACTCATCGCCGAGCGCCGCGAAAAACTCAAGGCCCTGCGCGAACAGGTCCGTGAACAGGGCGGCGTGGCCTTCCCCAACGACTTCAAGCCCGCCGACCGCGCCGAGGCGCTGCAGCAGGCCCATGCCGACAAGAGCGCCGAGCAGTTGGACGCCGAAGCCGTGCAGGTCAGCCTGGGCGGCCGCATGATGCTCAAGCGCGTCATGGGCAAGGCCAGCTTTGCCACCATCCAGGACGGATCGCTGGGCCCCACGCACGGCCGCATCCAGCTGTACATCACGCGCGACACCGTGGGCGAGGAGGTCTATGCGGCCTTCAAGCGCTGGGACCTGGGCGACATCCTGGGCGCCGAGGGCACGCTGATGAAGACCAAGACCGGCGAGCTGTCGGTCAAGGTGCAGACGCTGCGCCTGCTCACCAAGAGCCTGCGTCCCATGCCCGACAAGTTCCACGGCATGGCCGACCTGGAGCAGAAGGTGCGCCAGCGCTATGTGGACCTGATGATGGACGAGCAGGCCCGCCGCCGCTTCATCGCACGCAGCAAGGCCGTCTCGGGCATCCGCGAATTCATGGTGGAGCACGGCTTCCTGGAAGTGGAAACGCCCATGCTGCACCCCATTCCCGGCGGCGCCAACGCCAAGCCCTTCGTCACCCACCACAACGCGCTGGACCAGGAGATGTACCTGCGCATCGCGCCCGAGCTGTACCTCAAGCGCCTGGTGGTCGGCGGCTTCGAGCGCGTGTTCGAGATCAACCGCAACTTCCGCAACGAAGGCATCTCGGTTCGCCACAACCCCGAGTTCACCATGATGGAGTTCTACGCGGCCTACTGGAACTACCGCGACCTGATGGACTACACCGAGGCCCTGGTGCGCGACGCCGCGCAAAAGGCCGTGGGCACGCTGCAGCTGACCTACGGCGGCAAGCCCGTGGACCTGTCCCAGCCCTTCCAGCGCCTGACCATTCCCGAGGCCATCGTCAAGTTCACCGAGGCGGGCGACAAGGTGGCCGACCGCGAATGGCTGACCAATGCGCTGCGCAAGCTGGGCATGACGGAAGAAAAGGACCGCCTGTCCACCCGCACGCTGGCCAGCCTGCAGGTGCTGTACTTCGAGGAAGTGGTGGAAGAAAAGCTCTGGCAGCCCACCTTCATCATGGAGCACCCCACCGAGATCTCGCCGCTGGCGCGCGCCAATGACGAGCGCCCCGAGGTCACCGAGCGCTTCGAGCTGTACATCACGGGCCGCGAATTCGGCAACGGTTTCTCCGAGCTCAACGACGCCGAGGACCAGGCCGCGCGCTTCAATGCCCAGGTCCAGGCCAAGGACGGTGGCGACGACGAAGCCATGTACTTCGACCACGACTTCGTTCGTGCCCTCGAGTACGGCATGCCCCCCACAGGCGGCTGCGGCATCGGCATCGACCGCCTGATGATGCTGCTGACCGACAGCGCCAGCATCCGCGACGTGATCCTGTTCCCTGCCCTGCGCCGCGAACAGTAAAACCCACGGCATCCAGCGCCTGCGCGCGTTGCCAACTGAAGCCGCCTGCGTTCCCTTGGGAGCCAGGCGGCTTTTCCCTATACTGGCTCGCCATGCACATCCCCACCTACTGGGCGCAGGCGCGCCTGCGGCATGAAAGCCGCCCCACCCACGGCATCACCGTCCAGCGCTGGGGATGGTCCGACACCAGCCAGGAAGCCGCCCAGGCCCACGCACAGGAGCGTGCTGGCCAGGCCCTGGAAGCCGCCCGCAATGCGGCGCTTCCAAAGGGCGAGCCCCGCATGGAATGGAAGAACGAGTACGCGCTCGACGGCTTCACCACCCCCATCCGCGAAGAAGTCCTGCAGCGCCGCGACGGCACGGTGATGACGCGCAACAGCTACGGCGCCCACTGCCTGAACACCGAGCGCGTGGCCATCGCCGATATCGACCTGCCCGAGCCGCCCAGCGCCGTGCGCTTTCCCGTCGTGACCCTGCTGTTGTTGGCTTCGGTCGCCATCTGGCTGGCCCGGCTGGCACCGCACAAGAACAATTCGCGGATGGTGGCCACGGCATTGGTCGTGCTGCTGCTGTTCCTGGCCATGCGGCGCGTGCAGCGCTGGTGGGAAGCACGCCAGGCGCGCCAGCGTGCGGCCACGGACTCGCCGGCCGCGCGCGCCATGGAGCGCGTCCAGACCTTCCACCAAAGCCACCCCGACTGGGGCCTGCGCGTCTACGAAACACCCAAGGGCCTGCGCGTCATCGTCACGCATGCCGATTTCGCATCGGACGATCCGGCCGTCGGGCGGCTGTTCGACGCCCTGCAGGTGGACCCGCTCTATGCCCTGCTGTGCGAGCGCCAGCAATGCTTTCGCGCACGTGTCTCCGGCAAGCCCTGGCGCATGGGCCTGACCGGCCTATCCACCTCGCTGCGCAGCTGGCCCGTTCCCGAAGACCGGCAAGAGGAGCGCCGCCAGTGGGCACTTGCCTATGACAGCAAAGCCCAGGGCTTTGCGGCCTGCAGGCTGCTGCAGCAACTGGGCAACCCGCGCATCTGCCCGGCTGCCGACGCCTTTGTGCAGTGGCATGACGAGGCCAGCCGCGCCCGCACGGATCTGCCGCTGGCCTAGCAAAAGCCCCGTGCACACAATCGCACACGGACGCGACACCCGACTTACACTGGCGCCATCCCCACGCCGCGCACTGCGCGGCCCCTTGATCCATTCCTGGTTTCGCAACCATGAAGGCCATGCCCCCCGCTCCACCTCCCCTGCCCACCGACAGCGCTGACTCCCCCGCAATCGAGCCCAGCGGAGCACGCTTCGCCAAGCCGACGGACGAGTCCGCGCCCTTTTGCGTGCTGGTCGTGGAAGACCAGGCCTCGGTGCGCACCAGCCTGGTCAGCGAGCTGCTGCACGCAGGTGTGACCCGCGTGCTGGAGGCCGCCGATGGCCCCAGCGCCCTGGTGCTGTTCCGCGAGCAGCGCCCCGACCTGGTGCTGCTGGACATCCGTCTGCCCGGCGAGGATGGCTACTGGGTCGCCCGCCAGTTGCGCGAGGCCGAGCCCGGCGAGTGGACGCCCGTCATCTTCCTGTCCGGCCTGGACAATGACCTGGATGTATGGCGCGGCATCGAGGCCGGAGGCGACGACTACCTGGTCAAGCCCGTCAAGCCCATCGTGCTCGTGGCCAAGCTGCGCGCCATGCGCCGCCTGCTGGATATGCGCAGGCGCCTGGTATCGCTGTCGGCCGAGCTGCACGAGGCCAACCAGAAGCTCAATGAAATGGTCGAGCTCGACCAGCTCACGGGCCTGGTCAACCGCCGAGGCTTCGACCGCATCCTGCATGCAGAGATCGCCTCGGCCCGCCGCGAAGGCCAGCCGCTGACGCTGATGCTCTGCGACCTGGACCATTTCAAGCGCTACAACGACACCTATGGCCACGTGCATGGCGATGAATGCCTGAAACAGATCGGCCGCCTGCTGCGCGAGGTCTGCGTGCGCCCCCGTGACGTGGCCGCGCGCTATGGCGGCGAGGAATTCGCGCTCATCCTGCCGCGCACACCACGCTCGGGCGCCATGACGTTTGCGCGCGCCGTGGGCCAGATGCTGCGTGTGCTGCGCATACGCCACCCCGACTCGCCCCATGAATCGGGCCTCACGCTGTCGGGCGGCATCACCACCTGCATTCCCGACGAATACACCAGCGCCGAAGCCATGCTCATGCGCGCCGACCAGGCACTGTACGCGGCCAAGGCGCAGGGGCGCGACCGCTTCTTCAGCTTCGAGATGCAGATGGACACGGTGGAGCAGCGCCGCACCTGACTGCCGGGCCTTGCGCCTGCGCTTACGATCGCAGCTCAATGCCGGGCGCGCGCGAGCTGCGCATCCGGGTCTCGAAAGCGGATTCCTGTTTCCTGAATGTTTGAAGTTATGCGTCGTTTTCAAGCGCACCTGCCCACCTGGATGCAGGATTGGCTGGAGTTCATCATCCCCGGTGCCCAGATCCTGCTGATCATCGGTGCGGCCTGGCTGCTCAATCGCCTGGTTCGCCGGCTGATCGCACGCGCGGGCCGGCACTACGGCCTGCCGCCGGAGCTGCTGGTGCCGCTGCGCGGCGTGTTCCGCTGGATTCTCATCGCCGCCACCGTGCCCCTGGTGCTGGAGCGCCTGGGCGTCTCGGCCACCGTGCTGTGGACGGCCTTCACCGGCTTTGCCACCGTGGGCGCCGTGGCCTTCTTCGCGGCCTGGAGCGTGCTGTCCAACCTGTTCTGCGCCCTGCTCATCGTCATCGTCGGGCCCTTTCGCCTGGGTGACTACATCGAGGTGCTGGACACGGCTGAAAAGCCCGGTGCCAAGGGCCGCGTGATCGACATCAACATGCTCTACACCACCTTGCAGGATGCCCATGCGCCCGATGGCTCGCCCAACCTGCTGCAGATCCCCAACTCGCTGATCTTCCAGCGCGTGGTCCGGCGCTGGAAGGGCGGCCTGGGTGTGGATGGCGAGCATGCCAGCCACGGCGAGGAGGAGCGCGCCATCCGGCTGACCACGCCGCATGATGCCCAGCCCTCGCAGCCTCCCATGCACACGACCAACTAAGCTCACCTTCCCACGAAAAAAGCCGCCGCCCGGTGCAGGAACGGCGGCTTTGTCGTTCAGCAGCGCTTCAGGGCTTGCGCGGCTTGACCTTGCCGGCGGCCAGCTTGGCGTTGGTGCGCGCCTGCTCCACATCCTGGGCACGTGCCAGGGCCACGCCCATGCGGCGCTTGACGAAGCTCTCTGGCTTGCCGAACAGGCGCAGGTCCGTGCCCGGCACGGCCAGGGCCTCGTCCACGCCGTCGAACACCAGGCCTTCGGCATCCTGCCCGCCATAGATCACGGCGCTGGCTCCGGGGTTGCGCAGCGAGGCATCCACGGGCAGGCCCAGAATGGCGCGCGCATGCAGCTCGAACTCGCTTTGCCACTGCGTGGCCAGCGTGACCAGCCCCGTGTCGTGCGGGCGCGGCGAGACTTCGCTGAACCAGACCTGCTCGCCCTTGACGAACAGCTCCACGCCAAACAGGCCCAGGCCGCCCAGGTCATCGGTCACCGCCTTGGCGATGTCGCGCGACTTCTGCAGCGCCGCCGGGTGCATGGGATGGGGTTGCCAGCTTTCCACATAGTCACCGGACTGCTGGATGTGGCCGATCGGATCGCAGAAATGCGTCTGCACCTGGCCGTCCGCACCCTTGGCGCGCACCGTGAGCTGGGTGATCTCGTAGTCGAAGTCGATGAAGCCTTCGACGATCACACGGCCATGGCTCACGCGGCCGCCGGCCATGGCGTAGTCCCAGGCCTTGGCCACGTCGTCCGGGCCGTCCAGCTTGCTCTGGCCCTTGCCCGAGCTGCTCATCACGGGCTTGACCACGCAAGGGAAGCCGATGGCGGGCTGGCCATCCGTGCCGTCGATAGCGGCCTGCAGCTCCTGCTGCGAATCACAGAAGCGATAAGGGCTGGTGGCCAGGCCCAGCGTCTCGGCGGCCAGGCGGCGGATGCCTTCGCGGTCCATGGTCAGGCGCGCGGCGCGGGCCGTGGGGATCACGGTGACCACGCCGGCCGCTTCCAGCTCTTCCAGCATGGGCGTGGCAATGGCCTCGATCTCGGGCACGACCAGGTCGGGCTTCTCGGCCTCGATCAAGGCCTTGAGCTGGGCCGGATCGCTCATGGTGATGGTGCGCGCGTGGTGGGCCACCTGCTGGCCGGGCGCGTTCTCGTAGCGGTCCACGGCAATGGTTTCCACGCCCAGGCGCTGCAGCGCGATCAGCACTTCCTTGCCGAGTTCGCCGCTGCCCAGCAGCATGACTTTGGTGGCATGGGGGGAGTAAGGGGTTCCAAGGGTGGTCATCTGCGCGTCCTGTGAGCCAGGCAGAGCCTGGGCAAGATAAGAAAGAGAGGGAGGCAGGCCTGCACGGCCCGCAGCAGCCCCCGATCATAGGACGCCGACGCAGGCGCCGCCTACAAACCCAGCGCCTGCGCGAGGTTGCGCCGCGCCCGCACCTCCAGCCGTTGCCGGAACCAGTCGGTGCAGTAGATGGCCTCGCGCTGCATGAAGCCCTGCAGCACCTCGCGGCGCTTGGCGCGGTACAGCGGCAAGGGCACCCATTCGTACTCGGCCCGCACCTGCAGCTCGTATTCGGCAAAGCGCAGGGGGTCGGCCGCCAGAATGCCCAGGTCGGCATCCACCAGCAGTTGGGCGTCGATTCCGGACGGCTGTGCAGCGTGGCAGGTCGCCATGATCAGGCCGTGCACGCGCCCGGCCACTTCCGCCGGCAGGCCCTGCCCGCGCAGCACGGCGGCGGCCCAGTCGGCGCTGCGCGCCTCGTTGTCCTTGGCTTGTGTTTGGTAGACAGCGTCATGGAACCACAGCGCCAGAGCCACCTCGCCGGGGTGCGCGGCCAGGCCCAGCGCCGGTTGCAGCAGGCCCATGGCCTCGCCCAGATGCTGCAGCGTGTGGTAGTGGCGCTGGGGCTCGCTGTAGCTTTGCAGCAGCTCGGCCAGCACAGGCTGCGGAGCGCTGGCACCCAGTGCGGACCAGGCGCTATCCCAAGACGCCTGCCAGGTCTGCAGCGATGCATCGTTTGCGGAGGGCATTTGGGCCCGTGGTCCGGCATGGGTCATCGCCAGTTCCTTCAATTTTCAGAAGATGCCGGGCGCCAGCGCCCGCAGCGGCGCACCTGCCGATGACAGCAGCCAGGCCAGCAGGCCGCAGTTGAGCACCACGGTGATCCAGAACACCAACTGGAAAGAGGCCTTGCTGGACTTGTGCCGCAGCAGCCCTTGCGCGAGCAGCGCGCCGGGCCAGCCGCACAGCAGTGCCAGCAGGTGCAGACGGCTTTCGCTGGTGCGCCAGCGGTCGTGCCTGGCGGCGGACTTGTCGAATCCATAGACCATGAAGGTCACAAAGCTTGCCGCCGCATACAGGCCGACCAGTGTCCAGGGCATGCGGCCGCTCCAGGCAACAGCCAGCAGCACGCAGAAGAAGGCAGCGGCCAGGCCCACCGCCACCGGGCCTCGCACAGGCGGCAGAGGCCGCGAAGGCATGCCGGCACGGCTTCGCCGCGCAGGCTGCGGGCGGCCGGTCCTTGGTTCGCCAATGAACGCCACATCCTGCGCGCGCCATTTTCCCTGGGCGTTGCGGCTGGCCACGTAGCTGACACGCTCTCCGCCCTCGGGCCTGCGGCGGCGATCGGTGAAGGACTTGATATGGACAAAGACCTGCGCGCCGCCTCCATCGGGTTCGATGAAGCCGAAGCCCTGCTCGTCCTTCCAGCCGGTGAGACGTCCCTGCTGCCGCATGGCGGACTCAGTGGCTGCCGGCTGCGGCCGGCCGCGCATCCTGCTTGCATGGCTCGCCCAGGCAAATGCCTATGTCGCGCGCCATGGTGAGCAGGCCGTGGTCCAGGGGCACGGTGCGCTGGGTGTTGGCCACGCGGGAGATTTCCACGCTGCCGATCTCGCCACCCTGCAGCGTGACCATGCGGCCGAAGCGCCCCGACAGCACCAGTTGCGCCGCATGGTGGCCGTACTGCGTGGCCAGCACGCGGTCAAAGGGCGTGGGGTCGCCGCCGCGCTGTACATGGCCGAGGACCGTGGTGCGCACCTCGCTCCTGAGGTGGGGCTGCAGGCGCTCGCGCAGCACATGGCCGACACCGCCCAGGCGGACCGGGTCGGGGCTTTGCTCGATGCGCTCGCGCACCGTGAGGCTGGCGCCGCTTTCCTTGGCGCCCTCGCCGATGCAGATGATGGTGTAACGCTGGCGCTGCTCGCGGCCCCGGCAGAAGTCGACGATGGCCTGCAGGTCGAAATCGATCTCGGGCAGCAGGATGACGTCGGCCGCGCCGGCAATGCCGGCCTCCAGCGCCAGCCATCCGGCATGGCGCCCCATGGTCTCGACGATCATCACGCGGTGGTGGCTGTTGGCCGTGCTCTCGATGCGGCGCAGCGCCTCGGTGGCCGTGGCCACGGCGGTGTCGAAGCCAAAGCTGCGCTCGCAATTGGCAATGTCGTTGTCGATGGTCTTGGGCACGCCCACGCAGGTCAGCCCCACCTGTTCGGCCAGGCCATGCGCCAGGCTCATGGTGCCGTCGCCGCCGATGGCCACCACCACGTCCAGGCCCAGCGCCCGGACATTGCGGCCCACATGCTCCAGCGTGGCCGCATCGCGCAGGGGGTTGGCGCTGTTGCTGGTGCCCAGGATGGTGCCGCCCACATGCAGGATGCCCGAGACCTCGTCCCAGCCCAGGGGCTTGACGCCGGGCGGGTCGAGCATCAGGCCCTCGAAGCCATCGGCAATGCCCAGCACCTCGCACTGGCCGTGGTTGATCAGGGACTTGGTGACCGCACGGATCACCGCATTCAGGCCGGGGCAGTCGCCACCTCCGGTCAGCACGCCAACGCGCATGGGAAAACTCTCCTGTGAAACACCGGCCGACGCGCCCTTTACGACACGCACATGCCTTTGCAAAGCCCGCCTTGGCCCTCGGAGCGGCCAGCGGCGGCGTCCTTCAATCCATCAAGGCAGCAGGTCCAGCGCCTGCAGATAGGCAGGCTGGCGCATGAGGTCGTCCCAGGGCTGGGGCACGGTCTCCGGCAGCAGGGCCACGCGGCGCGATTCGCTGTCGGCATCGGGCTGCCAGCGGCCGCTGCGCTGCGCGGCCTCCATGCCGGCCAGCAGCTCATCCACATGCTCGCCCAGGCCCAGGCTCTGGTTGCACAGCAGCACCATGTCGCAGCCCGCCTCCAGCGCGGCCAGGGCCGCGTCGGTGTAGCCGATGAGCTGGCCGTCGATGCGGCGCGCGCCCTCCATGCTCAGGTCGTCGCTGAAAATGGCGCCGTCGTAGCGCAGGCGGCTGCGCAGGATGTCCTTGAGCCACTTGGCAGAAAAACCGGCCGGGCGCTTGTCGACCTTGGGGTAGATCACGTGGGCCGGCATCACGGCCGTGAGCACGCTGGACAACCAGGGATAGGGCGCGGCGTCCTCGCCCAGGATGGCGGTGAGGCTGCGGCCATCGACCGGAATGTCCACATGCGAATCAGCCTTGACGAAGCCGTGGCCGGGAAAGTGCTTGCCGCAGTTGCCCATGCCGGCCTGCAGCAGGCCGTGCATGAGGCTGCGGGCCAGCGCGGCCACCACGCGCGGGTCGCGGTGGAAGCTGCGGTCGCCGATGACGCTGCTGGCACCATAGTCAAGGTCCAGCACCGGGGTGAAGCTGAAATCCACGCCGCAGGCACGCAGCTCGGTGCCCAGCACGTAGCCGGCCGCCGTGGCGGCATTCATGGCGGCCAGGGCGCCGCTGCCTTCACGGTGCTTGCTGCCCTGGCCGTCGTCCATCCACATCTGGCCGAAGGCGCGCATGGGCGGCAGGTGCGTGAAGCCGTCAGCGCGAAAACGCTGCACGCGCCCGCCCTCATGGTCCACGCAGATCAGCAAATCGGGCTTCACCGCCTTGATATCGGCGCACAGCTGCACCAGCTGATCGCGGCTTTCCCAGTTGCGGGCAAAGAGGATGATGCCGCCGACCAGCGGATGCGCCAGGCGCTGGCGGTCCACATCGGTGAGTGCCTTGCCGGCGATGTCGATGATGAGGGGTGCGTGCTCGGTCATGCCGGGAGTTCCTATGAATCCTGTGGAGTCAAAAAAGCCAGCGTCACGCTGGCCGGGTATCAGGCGCGGCGCTCGACCACGCAGAAGCTGGCCGCGTAGTCGCTCTCGTCGGTCACGGACAGGTGCACCTGCAGGTTGCGCGCCTCGAACCATTCCTTGAGCGCGCCGTGCAGCACGATCGCAGGCTGGCCACTGGGCAGTTTGATGACCTCGCAGCTGCGCCAGGTCATGGGCATGACCATGCCCATGCCTATGGCCTTGGAAAAGGCCTCCTTGGCGGAAAAGCGCGTGGCCACGAAGCGGATGCCGCGCTCAGGCCAGCGCGCGCGGCGGGCACGCCAGGTGGCCAGCTCGCCCTCTGCCAGCACCTTCTCGGCGAAACGGTCGCCATGGCGCTCCAGGCTGGCGCGGATGCGGCGCACGTCGCAGATGTCGGTACCGATGCCGTAGATCATGGATTCGCTCCGCGAACGCTTCAGGCGCGCGCCGCCATGCCCTGGTCTATGCACTGCTGGTAGGCGCGCACGGTTTCGGCGTAGCCCAGCTCCAGCGCGTCGGCGATCAGCGCATGGCCGATGGAGACTTCGAGCAGGCCCGGCACGCGCGCCACGAAGGCGGCCAGGTTGTCACGGCTGAGGTCGTGGCCGGCATTGATGCCCAGCCCGGCATCCAAAGCCGCCTGGGCCGCCGCCGCATAGGCTTGCAGTTGCGCTTCCTGGTCTGCCGTACCCCAGGCAGCTGCGTAGGGTTCGGTATACAGCTCGACCCGGTCGGCGCCCACGGCGCGCGCAGCGGCCATCTGGGCTGGCACGGGGTCCATGAACAGGCTGACGCGCACGCCCAGCTGGCGGCATTCGGCAATCAGCGGCTTCAGGCGCTCGGCGTCCTGCGGGAAGTTCCAGCCATGGTCGCTGGTGAACTGGTCCTCGCTGTCGGGCACGAAGGTGGCCTGGTGCGGGCGCGTGTCGCGGATGAAGTCCATGAGGTTCTGCGTCGGGTTGCCCTCGATGTTGAACTCCGCCTGCGGCCACTGTTTCATCAGCGCCTGCAGTTCATAGACATCCTCGCTGCGGATATGGCGCTGATCGGGACGCGGATGGATGGTGATGCCCTGGGCACCGGCCTCCAGGCAGATGCGCGCGGCGCGCGTCACGCTGGGAATGCCCAGGTGGCGCGTGTTGCGCAGCAGCGCAACCTTGTTGACATTGACCGACAGCGCCGTGCGCTGCGAAGCGTGGGAAAGATTCATAGCGATTGCAGATCCATCATCAGCTGGCGGGTGCGCAGCATGGGACTGCCGCAATGGTATTGCAGCAGGGCCCTCAGTTGGGGCTTGAGGGCCAGCGCCTGCTCGGGTTGGGCCACCACATGCAGCGTGGCGTTGAAGGCCTGCCGGGCCTGCAGCGCGCTTTCAATGGCCTGCCATTGCGCAGCGCCCAGCACGGCGCGCTCGCCCTGCAGCGCCGGGCGCAGGCCGCCTTCGGCCACCAGCGCATAGCGGCGGCCTTCGGCCAGCGGTGCCAGCGTGGCGCTTTCCTCATTCAAGGCGGGCAGATGGCCCAGTTCGCGCAGCAGCAGCAGCTCGAAGGTGCGCAGCACGGGCTCGATGGCATCGCCATGCTGGCCCGCCAGCACGCGCACCACGCCGGCATAGATGTCGAACAGCGCCGCATAGGGATCGTCGCGCGCCAGCAGGCGCATCAGCAGCTCGTTGAGGTACAGGCCCGACATCAGGGCGTCGCCCTGGGGCATGACATGCCCGCCCACCCACTCGGCACCCTTGAGGGTGTGGATCTCGGCATTGCCCTCGCCGCCCAGGCTGTAGCTCAGGCTCAGCGGCTGCAGCGGCAGCAGCACGGGGCGAAAGTTCGAGGTCGGGCGCTTCACGCCCTTGGCCGCCAGCGCCACGCGGCCCCGGTGCCGCGTGAAGACCTCGAGGATCAGGCTGGACTCGCTCCAGTCGTAGCTGTGCAGCACATAGGCCGGCTCATCCGAGACACGCTTGGCGCTAGCCATGGACAGAGGGCCTTGCGGGGAGGTTTCTCACTCGTAGCCGAAGGAGCGCACGCGGGCCTCGTCGTCGGCCCAGCCCGAGCGCACCTTGACCCAGACTTCGAGGAAGACCTTGGCATCCATGAGCTTTTCCAGCTCCTGGCGGGCCTCGGTGCTGATGCGCTTGAGGCGCTCGCCCTTCTCTCCGATGATCATGGCCTTGTGTCCGTCGCGCTCGACCACGATGGTCGCCGCCACGCGGATGAAGCGCTTGTGCTGCTTGCTGGCCTCTTCCTCGAACTTGTCGATGACCACCGTGGAGGTGTAGGGCAGCTCGTCGCCCGTGAAACGGAACAGCTTCTCGCGCACGGTTTCCGAGGCGAGGAACTTCTCGCTGCGGTCGGTCAGCTCGTCGGGCGCATACATCCAGTCCTGCTCGGGCAGGTACTTCTCGCAGATGCCGAACAGGCGCTCGATGTCGCCCTTGCTCTTGGCCGACATGGGCACGAACTCGGCAAACGGATGGCGCTCCTGCATGCTCTTGAGCCAGGGGGCGATCTCGGCACGGCGGCCCACGGTATCGAGCTTGTTGGCGATCAGCAGCGTGGGAATGCCGGGCTTGAACAGCGACAGCACCTTGGCATCGGCCAGCGTGAACTGGCCGGCTTCCACGACGAACAGGATCAGGTCCACGTCGCCGATGGCGCCCATCACGGTCTTGTTGAGCGACTTGTTCAGCGCCGTGCTGTGCTTGGTCTGGAAGCCCGGTGTATCGACGAAGATGAACTGCGTCGCGGCACGCGAGCGAATGCCCGTGATGCGGTGGCGCGTGGTCTGCGCCTTGCGCGAGGTGATGCTGATCTTCTGGCCCACCAGCGCATTCATCAGCGTGGACTTGCCCACATTGGGCTTGCCGACGATGGCGATCAGGCCGCAGCGCTGCGGGCCCGTCGGCACCTCGGGCGCCTGGGCTTCATCAGGGGCGGATGCCGTGCGTGCTGCGCCGGCGCCGGGCTTGGCCGCAGCCAGCAGGGCATCGAGTTCGGCGGCGGTCTGTGCCGGCGCCGGAGGTTTGTCTTGGTTCATGCGTGTCTTGCTTTCAATAGTTCCAGCATGGCTGTGGCAGCCGTCTGCTCTGCGGCTCTGCGCGAGGCACCCGTTCCCCGGGCCTGCAATTGCAGCTCTGCAATCGCGCAGGCCACTTCAAAGGTCTGGCGGTGGGCGGCTCCCGTGGTGGCGACCACCTCGTACTGCGGCAGCTTCATGCGCCGTCCCTGCAGCCATTCCTGCAGGGCCGTCTTCGCATCCTTTTCGGCTGCGCGCATGTGGGGGTTGATGTCCACGCCCTCGAAAAGATGGTGTACCACCTTCTCGCCCGCCGCGTAGCCGGCATCCAGATAGACCGCGCCGATCAGGGCCTCGACCGCATCGGCCAGGATGGAGGGGCGTTGCTTGCCGCCGGACTTGGATTCACCCTCGCCCAGGCGCAGCAGATCGGGCAACTGCAGCCTCAGCGCGATCTGGTGCAGCGTGCCTTCCTTGACCAGGTTGGCGCGCACGCGGGACAGATCGCCCTCGGGCATGGAACTGAGCCGCTGGTAGAGCAGGCTGGAAATGGCAAGGTTCAGCACCGAGTCACCGAGGAATTCCAGGCGCTCGTTGTTGTCTGCCGAGAAGCTGCGGTGCGTGACGGCACGCTGCAGCAATGCAGGCTCGGCAAATTGATGCTGCAGCCTCAGCTGCAGCGCATTCAGTAAGGGAGGCACCTATTGGGTCTGCTTCTTAAAACGGTAAGTCAGGTACGCGGGGCCCACGAGATGGATCTCGCGCGAATACTCGAACCCCACCACCACACGGTCATTGATCTTGGTCACTTCGAGATCGCCACCCTTGACGGACGTGAAGTCATCGATGGCAGCGGAACGCTCGAAGCTGGCTTTCACCTCGGCCACGGAATTGCCCTCGCGGGCCGCCTTGTTGGCGGCCTTGACGATGGCCTGGTATTCCAGGAAGACCGGCACGGATTGTGCGCCCACGGCCACCACGCCCACGCCCAGGGCAATCACAAACACCAGTCCCAGAAAGGACAGGCCGCGCTGGCGCGAACGCCGGTTGTTCGATGTCAACATGCTTTTTCCTCCTCCGATGTGAATCCCTCGCGCATGCCCGGGCCACTGCGGTCCTCAGGCATGCATGTGATGTGATGTGATCAATGGAAGCTGCCGATGCGCTTGAAATCCCCGAAGTTCATCCAGACAAAGAAAGCCCGGCCCACGATGTTCTTGTCGGGCACAAAGCCCCAGTAGCGGGAATCCAGCGAGTTGTCGCGGTTGTCGCCCATCATGAAGTACTGGCCTTCCGGCACCTTGCAGGTGATGCCTTCGACGCTGTAGCGGCAGTTCTCGCGGAACTCGAAGCCGCTGGCGCCCTGGATGAAGGCGGGCACGTCCTGGTTCACGATCATGCGGTGCGGCTTGTCGCCCAGCGACTCCTCGTACTGCTTGAAGTAGCGCATCGCATCCTTGTCGAAGAAGTCGGGCAGTGCATTGACCGGGACTTCCTTGCCATTGATCGTCAGCCGCTTGTTCAGGTAGGCGATCTCGTCGCCCGGCAGGCCCACCACCCGCTTGATGTAGTCCAGGCTGGGCTGGGGAGGGTAGCGGAACACCACCACATCGCCACGCTGCAGCGGCGTTCCCTGCGTGATCTTGGTGTTGATCACCGGCAGGCGCACGCCATAGGTGAACTTGTTCACCAGGATCAGGTCGCCCACGAGCAGCGTGGGGATCATGGAGCCAGACGGGATCTTGAACGGCTCGAACAGGAACGAGCGCAGCACGAAGACGATCGCGATCACCGGGAACAGGCCTGCCGTCCAGTCCAGCCACCAGGGCTGCATGAGGATGCGGCCCTTGGCCTCTTCCGACACCTCGATGTCGGTCTTGGCGATGCCCATGCGGTCGAGTTCTGCGCGGCGTGCCACGGCAGCCTCCTCGATGGCCACGGCAGCGCGGCGGCGGCGCGGCAGGAAGTACAGCCGCTCGGCCACCCAGTACAGGCCCGTGACCACGGTGGCCAGGAACAGCAGCAGCGCGAAGTTGCCCTCGATGAAGCCTGTGTACCAGGCGCCGATATAGCCCACGAAGGCCGCGAGTACGACGGCCGTAATCCATTGCATGGCTTGCATCAATCCTCCACTTGCAGGATGGCCAGGAAGGCCTCCTGGGGCACTTCCACCGATCCGATCTGCTTCATGCGCTTCTTGCCGGCCTTTTGCTTTTCCAGCAGCTTGCGCTTGCGGGTGATGTCGCCGCCGTAGCACTTGGCCAGCACGTTCTTGCGCATGGCCTTGACGGTTTCCCGCGCAATGATGTTGGCGCCGATGGCGGCCTGTATGGCCACATCGAACATCTGGCGGCTGATGATCTCGCGCATCTTGGCCACCACGGCCCGGCCGCGGTACGTGGCCTGGGAGCGGTGCACGATGATGGACAGCGCATCGACCTTCTCGCCGTTGAGCAGGATGTCCACCTTCACCACATCGGAGGCGCGGTACTCCTTGAACTCATAGTCCATGGAGGCGTAGCCGCGCGAGACCGACTTGAGCTTGTCGAAGAAGTCCAGCACGATTTCGCCCAGCGGCATCTCATAGGTGAGCATCACCTGGCGGCCGTGGTATTGCATGTTGATCTGCACGCCGCGCTTCTGGTTGGCCAGCGTCATCACCGGGCCCACATAGTCCTGGGGCATGTACAGGTGGACGGTGACGATGGGCTCGCGCACCTCCTCGATACGGCCGGCATCGGGCATCTTGGACGGGTTCTCGACCTGGATGACCTCGCCATCGCCCTTGACCACTTCGTAGACCACGCTGGGCGCGGTGGTGATCAGGTCCTGGTCGAATTCGCGCTCCAGGCGCTCCTGCACGATTTCCATGTGCAGCAGGCCCAGGAAGCCGCAGCGAAAGCCGAAGCCCAGCGCCTGCGAGACTTCAGGCTCAAACTGCAGGGACGAATCGTTGAGCTGCAGCTTCTCCAGCGCATCGCGCAGCTGGTCGTACTCGCTGGCTTCGGTGGGGTACAGACCCGCGAACACCTGGGGCTTGATTTCCTTGAAGCCGGGCAGGGCCTCGGTGGCAGGACCCAGATTGTTGGGAAGCTTCTTTTCCAGCGTGATGGTGTCGCCCACCTTGGCTGCCTTGAGCTCCTTGATGCCGGCAATGATGTAGCCCACCTCGCCGGCGCGCAGCACGTCGCGCGGCACGTCGGCCGGGGTGAACACGCCCAGGTTGTTGGCTTCATAGGCAGCGCCCGAGGCCATCATCTTGAAGCGCTCGCCACGCTTGAGTTCACCATCGACCACGCGCACCAGCATCACGACGCCGACATAGGTGTCGAACCAGCTGTCGATGATCATGGCGCGCAGCTGGCCATTGGGATCGCCCTTTGGCGGCGGCACTTTGGCGACCACCGCCTCCAGGATCTCCTCGATGCCCATGCCGGTCTTGGCCGAGCAGGGAATGGCGTCGCTGGCATCGATGCCGATGACATCCTCGATCTCGGCCCTGGCATTTTCGGGATCGGCCTGGGGCAGATCCATCTTGTTGAGAACAGCCGTCACTTCCACGCCGAGTTCCAGCGCGGTGTAGCAGTTGGCCACGGTCTGCGCCTCGACGCCCTGCGAGGCGTCCACCACCAGCAGCGCTCCCTCGCAGGCAGACAGCGAACGCGAGACTTCATACGAGAAGTCCACGTGGCCGGGTGTGTCGATGAGGTTGAGGTTGTAGACCTGGCCATCCTTGGCCTTGTACTGCAGGGCTGCGGTCTGCGCCTTGATGGTGATGCCGCGCTCTTTCTCGATATCCATCGAGTCCAGCACCTGGGCTTCCATGTCACGGTCAGCCAAGCCTCCGCAACGCTGGATGAGGCGGTCAGCCAGCGTCGACTTGCCATGGTCGATGTGCGCAATGATGGAAAAATTTCTGATGTGGTTCATCAACGGGAAGGACTGCTAGTGAAAGTGGAAAACGACAGGGCCGGCGCGCAAGAAAAAAGGGCGCGTCCATGAACGACGCGCCCCGAACCAACAATCTCTGGCAACTGCGATAGTTGGGACTTTATTGTAGGCAAAACGGGCTGAAAACCAAGCCCTGACAAGGCCTGCAAAGGTCCGGGCTTGATCTGTCACAATTATTTATCAACAGTTTATCAACAGAACCGCCGAGCCATTTCTCGCCCGTCGATCACCGGATAGTGCGGTGCTTTTGCACCGCAACAATCCCCTTTGAAAACAGGTTTCTGACGCCTTGAGCCGTCACGCTTTGGTGGGGCATTTTACCCAATGCCCCAAGGGGCATGGGCGGCTCCGGGTCAGGATTCCGAGGGTATTCCCCAGGATCCGGAAAACCGCCCTCCCCTGCGGCCTCAGCGCGCCGGACGGATCAGCACGTACTGCGCCCATTCCCCACGGCGCACCAGCAGGTTCACGGGCTTGCTCTTGTCCACCTTGGCCAGCGTGGCCTCGAAGCTCTTGAGCCCCGTGATCTCGACATTGGCCAGTTGCAGGATCACGTCGCCTTCGCGCAGGCCCGCACGTGCCGCAGCCTCGACGGCAGCCGTCACGCGCACGCCGCCCTTGATGCCCAGCTCCTTCTTCTGGGCATCCGTGAGCTCGGCCAGCGTCAGGCCCAGCGGCTGGGAAACCAGGGTGCTGCCCTTGCCGGTGGCCTTGGCCTGCGGAGCCGCGCCGTCGGGCTCGACCTCGGCGATCACCATGGTCAGATCCTTGGCTGCGCCGCGACGGAAGACGGTGATGGTGCTGCGTGTGCCGGGCTTGGTATTGCCCACCAGGCGCGGCAGGTCGGCCACCTTGTCGATGGCCTTGCCGTCGAACTTGATGATCACGTCACCGGCCTCGACGCCCGCCTTGGCAGCGGGCGAATCCGGTTCGACGGCCGAGACCAGTGCGCCCTGCGCCTTGCCCAGGCCAATGGATTCGGCAATGTCCTTGGTGACCGGACCGATCTGCACGCCAATGCGGCCCCGCGTGACCTTGCCGGTGGCGCGCAGCTGGTCGCTGACACGCACGGCCTCATCGATCGGAATCGCGAAGCTGATACCCATGAAGCCGCCGGAGCGCGAATAGATCTGGCTGTTGATGCCCACGACCTCGCCGCGCATGTTCAGCAACGGGCCGCCCGAGTTGCCGGGGTTGATGGCCACATCGGTCTGGATGAACGGCAGATAGTCGCCCGTATCGCGCTGCTTGGCACTGACGATGCCCGCCGTGACGGAGTTGTCGAGGCCGAAGGGCGAGCCGATGGCCATCACCCACTCGCCGACCTTGAGGCGGTTCACATCGCCGATCTTCACGGCAGGCAGCCCTGTGGCGTCGATCTTGACCACGGCCACGTCGGTGCGCTTGTCGCTGCCCACGATCTTGGCCTTGAACTCGCGCTTGTCGGTCAGCGTGACGATGACCTCGTCAGCGCCTTCAACCACGTGGGCATTGGTCATCACAAAGCCATCGGCCGTCAGGATGAAGCCGGAACCCACGCCGCGCGGCTGCTCCTCGTCAGGCTGTGACCGCGGTTGGGGACGTTGGCGCGGCACATTGGGCACGGGCAGGCCGAAGCGGCGGAAGAATTCGAGCATGTCCTCGTCCATGCCCAGCGCCTCGGCGGAGTTGGCGGATACCTTCTCCAGCGTGCGGATGTTGACCACGGAAGGGCCGACCTGCTCGACCAGATCGGTGAAGTCCGGCAGCCCCCTCACCACGGCGCCACTTTGCGCATGGGCGGCACTCACCGGCACCAGCATTCCTGCGCTGCCTGCAGCCAGCGCCAGAACGCCGGCCAGTGTGCAGGACTGCAGCGTCTTCCATCGAACAGTGGTCATGGTCATCCTTTCCATCTCAATCATTACGTTGCCCCGACGCCATCGCGCCCAGGCGGTTTGTTCGGACACATGGCAGCCGACTTGCTTTCGGACGAACGTCACATTCTGGCGCAGTCCTGGCGAGCATCGGCCAGACGATGGCTCAGAAGCCTGAAAGACGCGGTTAGTTCCCGAATCGGCAGCATGCATGGGGCGCGAGCCGCCGTGCATGGAGCACAAATGACTGCACCCGCGTCCATTTCAATGCCGAAAGGCTGGACGCGGGTGCAAAAGAAGGCAGGAGAGCAATGCTCTCCTGTGAGATTCAGCGCTGGTTGGCGCGCGGTGCCGAGGCGAAGTTGGCGTTGCGCAAGAAGCTGGCAGGCATCTGCAACGTGGCCGGCCCACTGTATTGCGGATGGGAGGCCAGCAGCGCATCCAGGCGCGGATCACGCAGCATCACGCTCTGCCCGTAGGATCCGGCCACCGCCACGACCGAGGAAGACTGGGCCGTATCGCCAAGCGGGAAGTCCTGGGCATTGCCAGCCACCGCAACCGGCGCCGACGGAGCACCCGTCTCAAGGGCCGCCAGGGCGCGGCCCGGCGCCGCGCCGGGACCGGCAGGCGCGCCCAGCATCACGCTCCAACCAATGGCAGCCACGGCCGCCACGGAGGCAAAGCCCGCCGCCATCTTCCAGCGAAATACCGAGGCATTGGCCGCATCGCGCAGCGGCGCTCCATTGATCACAGCCCGATCCTGCGCCGGATGCGCAATTTGCGCCAGCTCTTCAGTGGCCACGGAAACCAGCGGACGGCGAGGCTCGTTGGCCAGTTGGGCGCGGATTCCGGAGAGCACATCATGCCGGCTGTGATGCGCCAATTCCGGGGAACGCAGCACATCGCCCACGAGGTGGTACATGCGCCACTCCTGCTGGCCTGCATCGCTTTCCGCATAGGCCAGCACGGCCTGCAACTCTGCGGCAGAGAGTTCACCATCAGCCAATGCCGACAATTGTTCGCGCTTCGTCAGATCGTCATTCATGATCAATCACCTGCTTGTCTGCTTTGAGACCCTGTACCCAAAAAATGCACCACCCGGCGGCCACAACTCCGTCACGCCTACCAACGCTTGCCCGACTGGCGCTCCAGCAAAGGCTTGACCCTGGCTGAAATCGCTTCCCGTGCGCGAAAAATCCGTGAGCGCACGGTGCCGATGGGGCAACCCATGGCGTTCGAGATTTCCTCGTAGCTCAGGCCTTCGATTTCCCGCAACGTGACAGCCTGTCGGAGATCCTCGGGCAAAGCCTCCATGGCGGCGTTGACTGCCTGGGCAATTTCCTGGGCTGCCAGGATCGTTTCGGGCGTTTCTTCGGTGGTTAGTTCCTGGCTGACCCGGGAAGTTTCATCATCGTCATCCCCGTTGTGTAACGCGCTTTCGGTGATCAGCGGCGAGCGCTTCATGTCCAGCAGCGCCTTCTTGGCAGTATTCACGGCAATGCGGTACAGCCAGGTATAGAACTGGGCATCACCCCTAAACTGGTGCAGGGCCCGATAGGCGCGGATGAAGGTTTCCTGCGCAATGTCCGGCACCAGATCCACGTCGCGCACCATGCGGCCGATGAGGCGCTCGATGCGGCGCTGGTACTTGATGACCAGCAGCTCGAAGGCCCGCATGTCTCCTGCGTTGGTGCGCTCGACCAGAGCCAGGTCGCTATCGGCAGAAGAAGGCGGGAATTCGGGAGGCGTCATGAAATCGGTGAAGACGGGCCGCGGCGGCCATGGCGCAGTCATTGCGCCCGTTCTGTAGGTCTGGCCGGGGAATATACAGCACGCCGCAAATCACCCCAGGTTTCCGGACTCTGCCTGCACAACAGGAGCAGCCAGCGGGAGCTGCGCCAACGCAAGGGCCCCGCCGGCCCCATGGAACCCAGGGGACGGACCTGCACCCACAACCACGATCCACCATCGGCTCGCACCTGCAGCAGCACCGGCTGCGCAGCCTGGCCTGGGTCCGACTCGCAGATCGACCACTGCACGCCATCCCAGGCGATGAAACCTTTACCCAGGCTGTGCCATCCATGCCGCATGCCTGCAGCAGCAACCAGGCAAACCGCAACGGCCACGGCTGCAGGCCACCACCCAGCCTGGAGATTCAAGGCCCATGCCAGCAAAAGCATGGCGGCCAGCAGCCAAAGCGCACAAAGGCATGCTGCCACAGTGCGCGATGGCTTCAGCGGATGGCGAACTGCGGGCGGCGCATGGCGAGACGGCATGCCTGCAGTGTCGCAAAACCGCAGCATGACCGACATTTATCCTGCTTCCACCTGGCACATGCGCGAAATAAAAAAGCCCGCTCCCTTGCGGGGCGGGCTTTTCATGTGCGTTGCGCAGGCCTCAGACCCGCTTGAACACCAGCGTTCCGTTGGTGCCTCCGAAGCCGAAGTTGTTCTTCACCGCCACCTCGATCGTCGCGTCCCGCGCCGTATTGGCGCAGTAGTCGAGATCGCACTCCGGGTCCTGGTTGTCCAGGTTGATGGTCGGAGGAATCTTTTGTTCGTGCAGTGCCAGCACGGTGAAGACGCTCTCGATGCCACCAGCACCACCCAGCAGGTGACCTGTCATGGACTTGGTCGAACTGACAACGATTTTCTTGGCGTGATCGCCCAGAGCCGCCTTGATGGCGTTGGTCTCGTTGAGGTCACCCAGCGGCGTGGAAGTGCCGTGCGCGTTCAAATAGTCGATCTGGTCGGCATTGATGCCGGCATTTCGCAAAGCTGCCAGCATGGCGCGGCGCGGGCCGTCCATGTTGGGTGCCGTCATGTGGCCGGCGTCGGCACTCATGCCGTAGCCGCACAGTTCAGCGTAGATCTTGGCACCGCGGGCCTTGGCATGCTCGTACTCTTCCAGCACCAGCACGCCCGCGCCTTCGCCCAGCACGAAGCCGTCGCGGTCCTTGTCCCAGGGGCGCGAAGCGGCCTTGGGATCATCATTGCGCGTGGACAGGGCGCGCATGGCGGCAAAGCCGCCGACGCCCAGGGGGGAGACCGTGGCTTCCGTGCCACCAGCCACCACCACATCGGCATCGCCGTATTCGATCATGCGTCCTGCCTCGCCTATGCAGTGCAGCCCGGTCGTGCAGGCAGTCACCACGGCAAGATTCGGCCCCTTGAAGCCGAAGCGCATGGACACATGGCCAGCCACCATGTTGATGATGGAGGCAGGCACGAAGAACGGCGTGATGCGGCGCGGTCCGCGCGCAGCCAGTTCCGCGTGGGTGTTCTCGATCAGCGGCAAGCCGCCGATGCCCGAACCGATCACACAGCCGATGCGCGTGGCCAGATCATCCGACAAGGCCTCGCCCGTGGGCAGACCTGAGTCCTGCACGGCTTGCGCCGCAGCAGCGATGCCGTAATGGATGAAGGTGTCCATAGAGCGCGCATCCTTGGCGCTCATGTACGACTCCACATCGAATCCCTTGACCTCGCCTGCAATCTTGCAGGCAAAGTTCGAGGCATCGAACTTGGTGATGAGGTCAATGCCGGACTGGCCGGCCAAAAGATTGGCCCAGGCGTCGCCCACCGTGTTACCCACGGGGGAGATGCAACCCAGGCCGGTCACGACAACGCGACGACGGCTCATGCGTAAAACCTTCTGCTGATCGCTCGGGTCAGGGCCCTATCAGGCCTTCTGGTGGGTGTTGGCGTAGTCGATGGCGTTTTGCACCGTCGTGATCTTTTCCGCGTCTTCGTCGGGGATCTCGATGCCGAATTCATCTTCCAGGGCCATCACCAGCTCCACCGTGTCCAGGGAGTCAGCACCCAGATCAGCCACGAAGGCCTTTTCGTTGGTGACTTGAGACTCTTCAACGCCGAGTTGTTCGGCAATGATTTTTTTGACACGTGCTTCGATATCGCTCATGGTTTCCCTCTGGGGGTTGTGAATGAACCCGCGATTCTAGCTGCTTCGGGCCTCAGGCCCTCTTCAGCCGGCCGTCGCGAGGAAACGGCCTCTTCTGTTGCAAGCAACGCCGGCTTCTGGCAGGGGTCTGCCCGAAGCCGCCGCAGCACTTACATGTACATGCCGCCGTTGACGTGCAATTCCTGGCCGGTGACGTATCCCGCACCCGCAGATGCGAGGTAGGCCACGGCATGGGCGATGTCGCTGGGCTGGCCCAGATCGCCCATGGCGATCTGCGATTTGAGGGCGTTCTTCTGCTCTTCGGGCAGCTCCGCCGTCATGTCGGTGGCAATGAAGCCAGGCGCCACGCAATTGACCGTGATGCCGCGGCTGCCCAGTTCACGGGCCAGCGCGCGCGTCATGCCGGCAACGCCGGCCTTGGCGGCTGCATAGTTGGCCTGACCGGGGTTGCCGGAGGCGCCAACGACGCTGGTGATGTTGATGATGCGGCCAAAACGCTGCTTCATCATGGGCCGAATGGCCGTACGGCTGACTCGGAAAACCGCCTTGAGATTGGTGTCGATCACCGCATCCCAGTCGTCGTCCTTCATGCGCATGGCCAGGGTGTCGCGCGTGATGCCGGCGTTGTTGACCAGCACATGCAGGCCGCCGTCATTCTTGACGATGCTGTCGATCAAGGCATCGACGGCCGCCCCATCCGTGACATTGAGGTTCACGCCGCGGCAGCCCTCATGGGCCGACAGGGCCTGGCCGATCTTTTCCGCGCCGCCGTCGGTGGTGGCCGTGCCGATCACGCGGTAGCCGCGCGATGCCAGCTCCTGGGCAATGGCAGCACCAATGCCACGCGAGGCACCCGTCACCAGGGCAACCTGGGGCTTGTTCTGGTTGTCAGTCATGCGAGGGATTCTTTCACGTCGGCCAGCGTGGCCGGATCATAGAGGGCAGCGGCCGTCAGGTCCGCGTCAATCCGCTTGGTCAGGCCCATGAGCACCTTGCCGGGACCGCACTCGACGAGATGCACGATGCCGCGCGCCTTCATGGCCTGCACGCACTCCACCCAGCGCACCGGGCCAAAGGCCTGGCGATACAGCGCATCGCGGATGGCGTCGGCGTCTTGCTCAACCGCCACGTCGATGTTGTTGAGCACGGGAATCTGCGGCGCAGCCAGCGCCGTGGCAGCCAGCGCCGCCTTGAGCTTTTCAGCCGCAGGCTTCATCAGGCTGGAATGGAACGGCGCCGACACGGGCAACGGCAGGGCACGCTTGGCGCCTGCGGCCTTGAGGGCTTCGCAGGCCTTTTCGACAGCAGCCTTGCTGCCGGCGATCACGGTCTGCGAAGGATCGTTGAAATTGACGGCTTCGACGACTTCAGCGCCACCCAGGGCAGCCGTGACCTCGGCGCAGCCTGCGCGCACCTTGTCGGCGTCCAGGCCCAGGATGGCCGCCATGGCGCCCGTGCCCACGGGCACGGCCTCCTGCATGGCTGCAGCACGCAGGCGCACCAGCGGGGCAGCCTGGGACAGCGTCAGCACGCCCGAGGCGACCAGGGCGGAATACTCGCCCAGCGAATGGCCTGCCACGGCATCGGGCAGCGCGCCGCCTTCGGCCTGCCACACGCGCCAGGCGGCCACACCGGCCACCAGCATCACGGGCTGGGTGTTGGTGGTGAGCGCCAGGGCTTCCTTCGGTCCTTGCTGGATCAGCTGGCCGATGTTTTCACCCAGCGCCTCGGACGCTTCGGCCAGCGTCTGCGCCACGACAGGATGGTCACCCCATCCGTCGAGCATGCCCACCGATTGCGAGCCCTGGCCAGGAAAGACGAATGCAAACTTCTTCATATTTTCAAAAATAAAAGCCGCGCCATGGGAGCCTGCCGACAGGCAGGCATCCCGCATCACATCTTGAGAAGCACCGCACCCCAGGTGAAGCCACCGCCCACGCCTTCCAGCAGCACGGTCTGCCCAGGCTTGACCTGGCCATTGCGCACGCCGTGGTCCAGCGCCAGCGGGATCGAGGCGGCCGAGGTATTGCCATGCTGGTCCACGGTCACCACCACCTTGTCCATGGACAGCTTGAGCTTGCGCGCCGTGCTTTGCATGATGCGGATGTTGGCCTGGTGAGGGATCAGCCAGTCGATGTCGGCATCGGTGAGCCCGGCCTTGTCCAGCGTCGCGCGGGCGGCCTTTTCCAGCACGCCGACCGCCAGCTTGAACACGGCCTGTCCATCCATCTTCAGCAGCGGATCGCCGAGCACCTGTCCACCGGATACATTGCCCGGCACGCAGAGGATGCCGACATGCTTGCCATCGGCATGCAGGTCGGACGCCAGGATCCCAGGCTGCTCGGACGCCTCCAGCACCACCGCGCCGGCGCCATCGCCGAACAGCACGCAGGTCGTGCGGTCGTTGAAATCAAGGATGCGGCTGAAGACTTCGGAACCCACCACCAGCGCGCGGCTTGCGGCGCCGGACTGGATCATGGCATCGGCCACCGTGAGAGCGTAGACAAAGCCGCTGCACACAGCCTGCACGTCAAAGGCCGCGCAGCCGTTGGCGCCAAGCTTGTTCTGCAGGATGCAGGCCGTGGAGGGGAAGACCATGTCGGGCGTCGAGGTGGCGACGATGATCAGGTCGATGTCCTGTGGCTGGCAGCCAGCGGCCTCCAGCGCCTTCTTCGACGCCTCCAGGGCCAGATCGCTGCTGGCCACGTCGGGCGCGGCAAAGTGACGGGCATGGATGCCGGTGCGCTCGACGATCCACTCGTCCGAGGTCTCGATGCCACGCTGGGCCAGTTCGGCAGCCAGATCGTGATTGGTGAGTCGGCGGGGTGGCAGGTAGCTGCCCGTGCCGGTGATGCGTGCGTAGCGTCTCATCTGTATTAGGGCGCCGACGGTCCTGATTCCGACTGCGCAGCCAGCAAAAGAGGCAGGGCTGCGGAGATGCGGGTACGGACACGGTCGAGCAGGTTGTTGCGGGCCGCATCATACGCGCGGTTCAGCGCGTGCTCGAAAGCCAAGGCATCGGCTGACCCATGGCTTTTGAACACCAGCCCACGAAGACCCAGCAGCGCCGCACCGTTGTGACGCCGATGGTCCACGCGCTTCATCAACGCAGTTAACACCGGATAGGCAACGATTGCAGCCATTTTGGTGAAGATGTTGCGCTTGAACTCCTGCTTGAGGGCATTGGAGATCATGGACGCCACCCCCTCGGAAGACTTGAGGGCCACGTTGCCCACAAAGCCGTCACAGACCACGACCTGGGTCGTGCCCTTGAAGATATCGTTGCCTTCGACGTTTCCGTAGAAGTTCAGGTGACCGGCCTTGCCGGCCGCACGCAACAGTTCGCCCGCACGCTTGATGACTTCGCTGCCCTTGATCTGCTCTTCGCCGATATTGAGCAGGCCCACCGAAGGCGCCTCTTCGTTGTTCAGCGCAGACACCAGGGCCGAGCCCATGACGGCGAACTGCAGCAGATGCTCGGCCGAGCAATCCACGTTGGCACCCAGGTCCAGCACCGTGGTGGCACCACCCTTGGCATTGGGCAACTGGGGAGCGATGGCGGGGCGATCGATGCCATCCAGCGTCTTGAGCAGGTAGCGCGAGATGGCCATCAGCGCACCCGTATTCCCAGCAGACACGGCAGCAGCAGCCTGGCCATCCTTGACCTGCTGGATGGCGACGCGCATCGAGGAATCCTTCTTCCTGCGCAGCGCCACCTCGATCGGGTCATCCATGCCGACGACTTCCGAGGCCGGCACCACGCTGGCGCGCTCATGCGCAAAGCCAGCCAGCGCATCGGGCTGGCCGACCAGCAGCAGCCGGGCGTCGGAATGGGAATCGAGGAACTGGCGGCACGCCGCGAGCGTGACGCGGGGGCCGTGATCACCCCCCATGCAGTCAACGGCCAAAGTGATCATGAGCGACTGGCAAGCCTGTTGCAAGGCCTGGAAAGATAGGAACGGCCATCAGAAAAAACAAAAGCCCGCGCTACGAAAACTGTAGCCGCGGGCTCTGCGGGAACGGTCGAAGGTCAGGCTTCGGACTTGTTCTTCAGCACTTGACGGCCGCGGTACACGCCGTTGGGGCTGATGTGGTGACGCAGGTGGGTTTCACCCGTGGTGGGTTCCACGGCGATGCCAGGCACATTCAGTGCATTGTGCGAACGGTGCATACCGCGCTTGGAGGGGGACTTCTTGTTCTGCTGAACAGCCATGATGGCTCCTGTGTATCTGAAAAGGGTTGGTAAAAAACGCGATCAGCCCATTAAAGACACGAGGGGGTTTCGCGCGAAGCCCTTGATTATAGCGCAATCGCTTTTCCCGGCCTCGACCTTTTTTCCGGGCATCTCGATCAGTCTGCAGATTTGCCCACATCCAGACCGCGAAGGACGGCGAACGGATTGGGCTTGTCCTCGATGGCCTGCTCGAAGTCCGCGTCGCTGGACTGCAGGCTCACAGACTCGGGGCAGACATCGTGACGCGGCACCACGGGCAGTTCCATGAGCAACTCGTCCTCTATGAGTTCGAGCAGATTGAACTCGCGGCTGAGCACCAGCAGGTCCTCATCGCTTTCATCGTCCTCGGACTCGGCCGTGGCTTCATCCACAACAAAGCGAAAAGACCGATCAACCTGCAGGGTGATGGGCGCCAGGGCTAGGCAGCGCTGGCACACCATGGGCACGACGGCATCGGCCTGCAGATACAGCCACACCTGACCGGGGCCGCCGGTCTGCTCGACCAGCTCGCCGTCCGCCTGCCAGTGCACCTGGCCATGCGTGTCACCGGCATCCGGCTGCGCATCCTGGGCCAGACGCGGGAAGACTGACAGTGTTGTCTGGTCCTGAAGATGGCCCTGCGATTGCGCGAAAGCGCGAACATCGAGGCGGGCCGCAGAAAATTCCTTGCTCATGCGGGCAGTGTAAGAGAATCCGGGCATGCAAGCTCCCCACCCCGCCTTAGCCCAGGCTCCCGGCCTGGCGCGTCCCCTGATTCTTGGCTCCACCTCACGCTACCGCCGCGAACTCCTGGAGCGGCTGCGGCTGCCATTCCAGACCGTCTCCCCGGAAGTCGATGAAACACCTCTGGCAGGAGAGACACCGCACGCCCTTTCCCTGCGCCTGGCCCTGGCCAAGGCCCAGGCCGTGGCTGCGCTGCACCCCGGCGCCGTTGTCATCGGCTCCGACCAGGTGCCCGAGCTCGATGGCCTGCCGCTGTCCAAGCCCGGCAACCATGAACGCGCCACCGAACAGTTGCGCCAGATGAGCGGGCGCCAGATGAACTTCCACACTGCCGTGAGCGTGGTCTGCCAGGAAATCGGCTTTTCCGAGACCGACGTGGTGACGGTTCAGGTGCGCTTTCGCGATCTCAACGATGCGGAAATCGAGCGCTACCTGCGCGCCGAGCAGCCTTATGACTGCGCAGGCAGCGCCAAGAGCGAGGGCCTGGGCATTGCCCTGCTCGACGCCATCGTCAGCGACGACCCCACGGCACTGATCGGCCTTCCGCTGATCCGCACATGCCAGTTGCTGCGCGCCGCAGGAGCCGTGCTGCCATGAGCGATGCCATCACCAAGCCCCTGACAGGAACGCTCTACCTGGTGCCCGCTCCGCTGGACTTCGGCTGCGATGAGCAAACGCCGCTGACGCAGGTCCTGCCCGATGGGACACTGCGCACCGCTGCGCGGCTGACCCACTGGATCTGCGAAAACGCCAAGAGCACACGCGCCTATCTCAAGCGCATCGACGCGCTGCATGCACTGGCCCAGCCCTTGCAGACCCAGCAGATCACCGAGCTGCCGCGCGAGGCCCACAAGAAGGGGGACCATGGCGACAAGGGTGCCGCCGTCTTTGACGCCAAGCCACTGCTCGCCCCCTTGCTGGCCGGACACGACATGGGACTGGTCAGCGAGGCCGGAATGCCCGCCGTGGCCGACCCCGGCAGCTCCATCGTGCGCGCCGCGCACGATTTGGGCATACGCGTCATGCCGCTGATCGGACCCGTATCGCTGCTGCTGGCGCTGGCCGCCAGCGGGCTCAACGGACAGAACTATGCCTTTGTGGGCTACCTGCCCCAGGATGCCGGCGGACGGGTACAGCGCATCAAGGAGCTTGAAGCCCTGGCATTGCGCCAAGGCCAGACCCAGCAGTTCATCGAGACGCCCTACCGCAACGCCGCGCTTTGGCAAGCCCTGCTGCAGACGCTGCAACCCCATACCCGTTTGGCGTTGGCCTGCGGCCTGACGCTGGAGAGCGCCCGCATCGAAAGCCGGCTGGTGCGCGAGTGGCGCCAGCACAAGGAAGCGCCGGACAACCGCACGCCGGTGGTGTTCTCCATCGGCCGCTGAAGCCACCCACCAGCGAAAAAGCCCGCCTTCGACAAGAAGGCGGGCTTTTTCGTCTTGGCAGACCCGAGCGGGAAACCCCGCAAGAATCAGCGCAGAGCCGGGAGGCTGGAACGCAGTGCCTGCACCGCACCGCCGCCAAAAGCCGCGCCGAAACGCTTGGCCAGGCGCTCGGCCACGTTGTCGCGGCGCGTGTAATCCACCACCTCTTCCGCCTTGACCACTTCACGGGCCACATAGTCAAGACTGCCCAGCTTGTCGGCCAGGCCCATCTCCACCGCCTGCTGGCCGGTCCAGAACAGGCCGCTGAAAGTCTCGGGCGTCTCATGCAGGCGGTCACCACGGCCAGCCTTGACCACGTTGATGAACTGCGAGTGGATCTGGCCCAGCATCTTGTGGGCATGTTCGCGCTGCCCTTCGGACATGGGGCTGAACGGGTCCAGGAAACCCTTGTTCTCGCCAGCCGTCAGCAGGCGGCGCTCCACGCCGAGCTTTTCCATGGCGCCGGTGAAGCCAAAGCCATCCATGAGCACGCCGATGCTGCCCACGATGCTGGCCTTGTCCACAAAGATCTCATCGGCGGCGGCGGCAATGTAGTAGGCGGCCGAAGCACAGGTCTCTTCCACCACGGCATACAGGGGCTTGTCGTACTTGCCCTTGAGCCGCACGATTTCGTCATTGATGATGCCGGCCTGCACAGGGCTGCCGCCCGGCGAGTTGATCAGCAGCACCACGGCGCGCGAGCCCGAATCCTCGAAGGCACTGCGCATGGCGGCCACCACGAATTCCGCGCTGGCGTCGGCACCTGCGGCGATCTCGCCCTTGACCTCGACCACGGCCGTGTGCGGGGAGGAACTGGTCGTGGTCGCCGTGTCCTTGGCAAACAGCACCCACAGCACCACGAGGATGAGCGCCGTCCACAGCAGGCGGCCAAACAGGCGCCAGCGGCGCGAGGCACGCTGCTCGTTGATGGTGGCGAAGACCAGCTTTTCCAGCACCTCCCGCTCCCAGCCGCTCGATGCCGCCGTGCGCGCATCGGCAGCCGCCGTGGCGGGCGTGGCCCGGGCCCACAGGTCCGCACCCGGGGATGGGTGCGATGCGGAGCCAGGATTTTCCGGAGGTATGGGGGAAGTCATGTCAGAACTCGACGGGTTTCAGGTTATCGGCAGTATGCCAGTGCACCAACCCCGCGCTTTCGCTCAGGGAGATTTTCACAAGGCCGCCACGGCAGGGCCCGCCAGCGCAGGCGCCGCTGTCGGGCGCGTAGGCCGCTCCATGGGTGGCGCACAGCAGCCAGCGTCCGGTGTCATCGAAAAAGCGGTCCGGCTGGTAGTCCATCTCCATGGCCACATGGGTGCAGCGATTCAGATAGGCATGCACCTGTCCCTCGAAGCGGATGGCGAATGCGCGGCAGGCATGACCCGCGTAGACCACGTCGAAAGGCACGGCATTCGCCCCTTCCTGCAGGGCATCGCTGGCGCACAGAACGATGCGTTCAACGGTCAACGGCACACCTCACGAGCATGAATCCACGCGCTGACGCGGGCATGACGACTCAGCCATGGGCCAACAGCCACTGATGCAAATCCGCAACACTCTGCGCCACATGCAACGGCTTCAGCACGCCAAAGCCGTCGGTGGGATGCGCGCCATAGCCCACGCCCACGCTGGCACAGCCTGCATTGCGGGCCAGTTCCAGGTCGTGCGTGGTGTCGCCGATCATCAGCACCCGCGAAGGGTCCGCACCAAATTCGGCCATCAGCTCCTGCAGCATCAGCGGATTCGGCTTGCCGGCGGTCTCGTCCGCCGTGCGCGAGCTGTCGAACATGCCGCGCAGCTGCGGGTCCTGCAGCGCATCGTTCAGACCACGCCGGCTCTTGCCCGTGGCCACGGCCAGCAGGTGCCCTCGCTCGCGCAGCGCCGCCAGCATGGGCAGCACGCCGGCGAACAGGCTGATGTCGTCCTGGTGCTTGATGAAATGGTGGCGATAGCGGTTGCCCAGCTCGGGGTATTTTTCGGGCGGCACATCGGGCGCTGCACGCGCCAATGCGGGCATCAGCGCCATGCCGATCACATAGGACGCCGCCTCATCGCTGGGAGGCGTGCCCCCCACATCGGCCACGGCCGCCTGAATGCACTTGACGATCACCGCGGTGGAATCCGACAGCGTCCCATCCCAGTCGAAGGCAATGAGATCGAAGCGGCGCGCACGGTGCATCTCGGAAGAACCAGGATTTGTCATATCTACAAGGAGTCAGAGCCAGCGTCAGCCGGCGAAACGGGCCAGTTCTTCGGGAAGCTCGGCGCGCAGCTCCACCCGCTCGCCACTGGCCGGGTGGGTGAACTGTAGCCGCCATGCGTGCAGGAACATGCGTTTGAGCCCCTGTTTCTGCAGGCGTCGGTTCAGGTCGAAGTCGCCATATTTGTCATCGCCCGCAATCGGGTGCCCCTGGCTGGACAGGTGCACGCGGATCTGGTGCGTGCGCCCGGTCTTGATGGTCACCTCCAGCAGGCTCATGGCCGGCAGTCCCAGCAGGGGCTGGGGCGCCAGCGTGCTGCGAACGCGCACCAGCGTGACGGAGCGCATGCCGTCAGGATCATCGGCCGTGGTCACCCGCACGCGGCGTTCGCCGTCGGCCTGCAGGTATTTGTGCAGCGGCAGATCAATCACCTTGTGGTTGGCCGGCCAGGTGCCCTGGACCAGGGCCAGGTAGGTCTTGCCGGTCTCGCGCTCGCGGAACTGGTCCTGCAGATGCGTCAGCGCCGAGCGCTTCTTGGCCACCAGCAAGATGCCGGATGTCTCGCGGTCGAGCCGATGCACCAGCTCCAGAAAACGGCTTTGCGGCCGCGCCTGGCGCAGTTGCTCGATGACACCAAAACTCACACCCGATCCGCCATGCACGGCCACACCGGCGGGCTTGTCGATGGCGATCAGGTGCTCGTCTTCCAGCAGACTGGGGAAATCCCTGGCTGGCGCTGGCCGCTCGGCCTTTTCGGCGACTTTTTCGGAAATGCGCACGGGCGGTATGCGGACGATATCGCCGGTAGAAACGCGGGTTTCCGCACTGACGCGCCCTTTGTTGATGCGCACTTCTCCACTGCGGATGATGCGATAGACATGGGTCTTGGGAACGCCCTTGAGATGGCGTATGAGAAAGTTGTCCAACCGCTGTCCGGCCGAATCGTCATCGACTTCGATCAGCCGCACTGCGGCAGTGGCTGCGTTCAGGGAACGGTCGTCTGCCGGTTTGCCCTCTATAATGTGTTTCACCTGTGCCGAACTATTTATAAGTGGTTGATTCTCATGGAGTTTAGTCCAAACAACCATTTCCCCGCACAGGCAGGTCGATGCCATCCGGTGTCATGCACGCGAAACAGCAGGAAAAGATGGCCTGCGAAGTTCGTCGTTGCATCGGTTGTGGCTGACGAATTGAAACACTGATACGGAATCTCAAGCTGGCAGAAGGGGTCGGACCCGGCGTCCACCGCTGCCAGCGGATCAAAAGCGAGCATGTGGATCTTTTGGGCATGGATGGTCACGCTGTGGAGCAGGAAAACGCCTGCGCCCAGGATCATTGCCGCCCCCAAGCCTCCCGCCTGCCCCGCACGTGCAGCAGCTTCGCTTGAAGCTGGACGGCGTGCCTCTCTCATCGCTCTCGTCCCCCTGCCCTTGCCCCCATTGCTGACTTGAGCCAGGTCTCAAGCATCAGGGCATCCGGCGATTCCTTTCGTTTCGACGCGTCAGTCCGGCATCTCGGCTCCCTCGCGAGCCTGTCTTTGATTACGAGTCAAAGGCGTGACGGTCTGGCAGCAGAGGCTGCACTCCGGCGCGCCCCAGAGAAAACGAATAAAGGAAACGCATCATGAAACGGATGCTCATCAACGCCACGCAGTCGGAAGAACGTCGCCTTGCCATCGTCGATGGCCAGAAGCTGCTCGACTACGAAATCGAAATCGAAGGGCGCGAGCAGCGCAAGGGCAACATCTACAAGGCCGTGGTCACGCGCGTGGAGCCCAGCCTCGAGGCCTGCTTCGTCGATTACGGCGAGGACCGCCACGGCTTCCTGCCCTTCAAGGAAATCTCCAAGCAGTATTTCGCCGAAGGCGTCTCCCCCAGCCAGGCCCGCATCAACGAAGTCATCCGCGAAGGCCAGGAACTGATCGTCCAGGTCGAGAAGGAAGAGCGCGGCAACAAGGGCGCGGCCCTGACCACCTTCATCTCGCTGGCCGGCCGCTACGTGGTGCTGATGCCCAACAACCCGCGCGGCGGTGGTGTCTCGCGCCGCATCGAGGGCGAGGACCGTGCCGAACTCAAGGAGGCGATGGACCAGCTTGAGTACCCCAAGGGCATGTCCATCATTGCGCGCACCGCCGGCATCGGCCGCACCGCGCCCGAACTGCAGTGGGACCTGAACTACCTGCTCAAGCTGTGGAACGCCATCGATGGCGCCGCCAAGTCGGCCAAGGGCGCCTTCCTGATCTACCAGGAATCGAGCCTGGTGATCCGCGCCATCCGCGACTACTTCAACGGCGACATCGGCGACATCCTCATCGACACCGACGACATCTACGAGCAGGCGCAGCAGTTCATGCAGCACGTCATGCCCGAGCATGCCGCCCGCGTCAAACGCTACCGTGACGACGCCCCGCTGTTCAGCCGCTTCCAGATCGAGCACCAGATCGAATCGGCCTACGCACGCACCGTGACCCTGCCCTCGGGCGGCGCCATCGTCATCGACCACACCGAAGCGCTGGTCTCCATCGACGTGAACTCGGCCCGCGCCATCAAGGGCGGAGACATCGAGGAAACCGCCACCCGCACCAACCTGGAAGCCGCCGACGAAGTCGCGCGCCAGATGCGCCTGCGTGACCTGGGCGGCCTGATCGTCATCGACTTCATCGACATGGAGGAGAGCAAGAACCGCCGCGAGGTCGAGAACCGCCTGCGCGACGCGCTGCGCCAGGACCGTGCCCGCGTGCAGTTCGGCACCATCAGCAAGTTCGGCCTCATGGAGATGAGCCGCCAGCGCCTCAAGCCCGCCCTGTCCGAAGGCGCGCACATCAACTGCCCGCGCTGCGGTGGCTCCGGCCACGTGCGTGACACGGAAAGCTCGGCGCTGCAGATCCTGCGCATCATCCAGGAAGAGTCCATGAAGGACAACACGGCCGCCGTGCACTGCCAGGTGCCCGTGGAAGTGGCCAGCTTCCTGCTCAACGAAAAGCGTGGCGAGATCACCAAGATCGAACTCAAGCAGCGCGTCAACGTGATCATGGTTCCCAACAAGTCCATGGACACGCCGCACTACAAGCTCGAGCGCCTCAAGCACGACGACGTGCGCCTGGAAAGCATGGAAGCCAGCTACAAGCTGGCCGAGGAGCTGGACGCGGAAACCACGGTGACGCGCCGCTCGCAGGAGCCCACCAACAAGCAGACGCCCATGATCAAGGGCGTGCTGCCCGACATGCCGGCCCCCATCGCCGAGCCCCGTCCCGAAGGCAGCCGCAACCGCCCGGCCAACGGCCAGCAGCGCGATGCCAAGCCTGCGGCAACCGCTGCAGCGCCCGCACCGGCCGTCGCCCCCGTCGTGGTCCGCGAGCAAGGCTTCTTTGCCTGGCTCAAGAGCCTGTTCGGCTTTAGCGCGGCACCTGCGCCGGTCGCAGCGCCCGCTCCGGCCGCCGAAGCCCCCGCTCGCGAAGCTCGCCGTGATGGCCGCAACGACAACCGTGGCCGCCGCAACGAACGCAATGGTGAGCGTGGCGAGCGCTCGGAGCGCAATGGCGAGCGCGCTGGCGCCCCCAATGCCGAACGCCAGGCCGGCAACGGTGACCGCAACCGCCGCAATGCCGAGCGTGGCGAGCGCACTGAACGCGGTGAACGCCCGGAGCGTGGAGAGCGCCCGGATCGTGGCGAGCGCGCCGAGCGTGGTGAGCGCGCCGACCGCGGCGAACGCCGTAGCCGTGGTGAACGCAACCGTGACGGTGAAAGCCGCCAGCCGCTGGAAGCCGTGAACGGCGTGGCCGCTGTCGCTGCAGATGGCAGCACCATCGAGCAGCGTCCCGAGCGCGCCCCGCGTGGCGAGCGCCAGGAGCGCGGTGAAGGCCGCCGCGAACGTGGCGAGCGTGGTGAACGCGCCGAACGCAGCGAGCGCCAGCCCCGCCAGTTCGAAGTCGCTCCCGAGACCGAAGAGAACCTGGACAACCAGGCCCAGCAAAAGGACCCGTCCCTGGACAACGCTGCCCCCGCCTCCGGCGAAGAGCAGCCGCGCCAGCGCCGTTCGCGCGACCGCTATGGCCGTGACCGCCGCGAGCGTGGCGATCGCGGTGACCGTGCAGAGCGCGCACCGCGCGAAGCGGAGGGCGAAGCCGTCCAATCCTTCGAAGCCGCCGCTCCCGAGCAGGACCAGCCTGCCCGCCGCAGCTACTTCAACGCAGCCAGCCCTGCCGCCGAAGCCCAGGCTCCTGAAGCCATGGCCGAAGCGCAAGTGCCTGCGCAGCCCGCAGCAGCTGCAGCAGCCCCAGCGGTGCAGCAACCCGTCGCGGCCCCCGTGCCCGAGCAGCAGATTGCCGCTCCCGCGCCCGTGGCTGCGGTGACCCCCGCGCCGGTCGCACCCGCCCCCGTGGTGGCACCCGTGGCAGCACCTGCACCCGTGGCCGCTCCTGCCGCAGTGGCAGTCGTGCCCGCAGCAGCCAAGGCCGTTGAAGCAACCGCCGAACGCGGCCTGCCCAAGGTCCAGGCCTACCAGTTGCCCATGTCCGAGCTGCAGGCGCTGGCCGCCGCTTCGGGCCTGCAATGGGTGGGCTCCGATGCCGACAAGGTGGCGGCAGCCCAGGCAGCCATCGCCGCCGAACCGCAGCCCGAGCGCGTCGTGCGCGAGCGCCCGCCCGTGGTCGCTCTGGATGACGGCCCGCTGATCCTCGTGGAAACACGCAAGGACCTCAGCGAGCTGCAACTGCCGTTCGAGCAGCAGCCGCAGCCACAGGGCGCGGCCCAGGTCTGACCACAGACAGTGACAACACAGGGGCCCTCGCGGCCCCTGTTTGTTTCCGCCTCCGCCCTCACCTCATCCGTCTCCCCACGCCTTCCGTCCACCTCTTTCCAGGAGCTTCCGTCCCGCCATGCTGTTGCTGCTCTCCCCCGCCAAATCGCTGGACTACGACACCCCACTGCCCCCGAAACTGCCGCACACGCTTCCCGTCTTCTCCGAACAGCCGCTGGAGCTGATCGAAGTGCTGCGCCGCCAGTCGCCCCAGCAACTGTCGGAACTGATGGGCATCAGCGACAAGCTGGCCGCGCTCAACGTGGCGCGCTACGAGGCCTTCAGCCCGCGCTTCACGGCCACCAACGCCCGGCAGGCGCTGCTGGCCTTCAACGGCGATGTCTACGAGGGCCTGCAGGCACGCAGCCTGGATGCCGAGGACCTGGACTGGGCCCAGCAGCACCTGGCCATCCTCAGCGGCCTGTACGGCGTGCTGCGCCCGCTGGACCGCATGCAGCCCTACCGCCTGGAAATGGGCACGCGGCTGGAAACCGCGCATGGCAGCAATCTCTACCAGTTCTGGGGCAGCCGCATTGCCGAGCACCTGAACCAGCGCGCGGCCCGGCAGCCGGCGGGCGAGCGCGTCATCGTCAACCTGGCTTCGCAGGAATACTTCAAATCGGTAGACTTGAAGCACCTCAAGCCCCCGGTGGTGGAATGCGCATTCGAGGATTACAAGAACGGCGCCTACAAGATCATCAGCTTCCATGCCAAACGTGCGCGCGGGCTGATGGCACGATTTGCCATACAACGACGCGCTCGCAGCGCGGCTGAACTCGAAGCCTTCGATCTGGAGGGCTACGCGCTGGCGCCAGCTTCCTCGACGCCTGCGCGCCTGGTGTTCCGTCGCAAGACCGCTGACTGAGCCTCGCCGGCCCCACCGGCCGGCCCCGGCCTCGATGCCTTTGGAGTCCATTCACTGCGGCAAGGGCCGCACTGCACGCCATGAGCCTCAAATCCTCACCAGATTCCCAGACCGCCGCACAGGACCTGCCCGTGGGTCTCACGCCTGAACTCATGCAATGGGTGCGCGACCAGCGCGCATCCGGCATAGGGCCTGCGGCCCTGCTGCGCTCCATGCGCGACGTGGGCTGGAGCGAAGAACTGGCAAGGCGGGCGCTGGACCTGCCCGAACAGGGCGAGGTGTCGCCACCGGCCGTCGTCGTCTCGGCCTCGAGCCTGCCCGAACCGGACCTTGCCCAGGACCCCAGCAGCATCGATGTCGGCGACCGTCAGGTCCAGGTGCTGGTCAGCATGCGCAACCCGCGCATCGTGGTCTTCGGCAACCTGCTCTCGCACGAGGAGTGCGACGCCATCATCGCCGCCGCGCGTCCGCGCATGGCGCGCTCGCTCACGGTGGCCACGCAAAGCGGCGGCGAAGAGATCAATGACGACCGAACCAGCAACGGCATGTTCTTCCAGCGCGGGGAAACCGGCATCGTCAGCCAGCTGGAAGAACGCATCGCCCGCCTGTTGCGCTGGCCGCTGGACCATGGCGAAGGCCTGCAGGTGCTGCACTACGGCCCTGGCGCCGAATACAAGCCCCACCACGACTACTTCGCGCCCGGCGAACCCGGCACGCCCACCATCCTCAAGCGCGGCGGCCAGCGCGTGGGCACCCTGGTCATCTACCTGAACGAGCCCGAACGGGGCGGCGCCACCATCTTTCCCGAAGTGCCGCTGCAAGTCGTGCCGCGCCGGGGCAACGCCGTCTTCTTCAGCTATGAGCGCCCCGACCCCTCCACGCGTACCCTGCACGGCGGCGCGCCCGTGCTGGCCGGCGAAAAATGGATCGCCACCAAATGGCTGCGCGAACGCGAATTCCACTGAGCACCATCGGACCCGGGCGCACCAACCCTTATTGACCTTATATGGCCGCCCATGCCTGCGGGCATGGAAATTCAGTTAGCTTCAAAGCCTGGGTCCACGCGCTCCGCGCGGACCGTCCAGGCTTGACCAGCGCCGGCACGGCCGGCCCTTTTTCCATGAACACTCCCGAACAATCCCAGCTGGGCAAAAGCTCCGCCTACATCGACCAGTACGCCCCCTCGCTGCTGTTCCCCCTGCCCCGCGCGCCCAAGCGCGAAGAAATCGGCGTTCAGGGCAGCCAGATGCCCTTCTTCGGCGCCGACCTGTGGACGGCATTCGAGCTGTCCTGGCTCAACCTGCGCGGCAAGCCGCAGGTGGCGCTCGTGCATTTCACGATTCCCTGCGAGACCCCCAATCTCATCGAAAGCAAGTCGTTCAAGCTCTACCTCAACAGCTTCAACAACACCCGCCTGGCCGACGCGGCCGAAGTCCAGGCACGCCTTCGCACCGACCTGGCCGAAGCGCTATGGCGAGGCAGCGAGCAAAAGGGCAGCATCGGCGTGAAGATCATCGGCCTGGACCGCTTCGACCAGGAAATGGTGCAGGAACTGGATGGCCTGCTGCTGGACCGCCTGGACGTGGAATGCACGCAGTACCAGCCCGCCCCAGAGCTGCTGCACGCCAACCACGAGGAAGCGCCCGTCACCGAGACCCTCGTCAGCCACCTGCTCAAGAGCAACTGCCTGGTCACGGGCCAGCCCGACTGGGGCAGCGTGCAGATCCGCTACAGCGGCGCGCAGATCGACCAGGAAGGCCTGCTGCAATACCTGGTGAGCTTCCGCAACCACAACGAATTCCATGAGCAATGCGTGGAACGCATCTTCATGGACATCTGGACGCGCTGCCGCCCCCTCAAGCTCTCGGTCTACGCACGCTACACGCGCCGTGGCGGCCTGGACATCAACCCGTTCCGCACCAGCCATCCTGGCGCCTTGCCGGCCAACGTGCGCTCGGCGCGGCAGTAAAAGAGGCGGCCGGCCCCTTCCCCTCACCGCAACGTAAACACCTCCAGCGACCGCTCCAGCGACTGGGCGCTGGCGCGCAGTGAACCGGCTGCGCCGGCCGATTGTTCGACCAGGGCGGCGTTTTGCTGGGTGACGGAGTCCAGCTGGGCCACGGCGTCGTTGACCTGGGCGATGCCTACGGATTGTTCACGCGTGGCGATGCTGATCTGGTGGACCAGGTCGCTGACGCGGCCCACGGCGTCGACCATGCCGTCGATGGTGCGGCCTGCGGCGTCCATGCGGGCGTTGCCGTCGTTGATGCCGTCCACGGTGCGGTTGATGAGGCCGCTGATTTCCTTGGCGGCCGAGGCGCTGCGCTGGGCCAGGGCGCGCACTTCGCCGGCCACGACGGCAAAGCCGCGGCCCTGCTCACCTGCGCGTGCGGCTTCTACGGCGGCATTCAGGGCCAGCAGGTTGGTCTGGAAGGCAATGCTTTCGATGACGCCGATGATCTCGCCCATGCGGCGCGAGGAGCCACGGATGTGCTCCATGGCAGCGCCCACTTCCTGGATGGCGGCGCCGCTCTTGCCGGCAACCTGGCGGCTCTGGTCGCTTTCATGGGCCATGAGCTGGGCCGTGTCGGCGGTCTGCGCCACGGTGCCTGATATCTCTTCCATCGAGGCCGCCGTCTGCTGAAGGCTGGTGGCCTGGGATTCTGTGCGCTGCGCGAGGTCGAAGCTGCCCTGGGCGATCTCGTGGGCGGTGGTGGCAAAGCCGCGCATTTCGGTGCGCACGTCGCCGACCACGGCGCGCAGGTTGATCTGGATTTGCTGCAGCCGCTGCATCAGGGCGCCCATGGGGCCGCTGTAGTCGTGCTGCATGTTGGTGCCCAACTGGCAGCTGGCAATGTCGGCGGCAAAGCCGCTGGCCTGTTCCAGGCCCGCCACGCAGCGCTGCTGGAAGCGCCACAGCACAAAGCTGCCCCCCGCCAGCAAGGCGGCCAGGCGCGTGCCCCAAGCTGCGGCGCCCTGCCAGCCCAGCAGGTCGGGCAGCATGGCGGCCAGGCCCACGCCGCCCAGCATCAGCGCCATGCGGGCTGTCAGGCCCAGGTCGCTGCGGCGGTCCCACAGGCCTGCCAGGCCCAGGCGGCGCAGTTCGCCGCCGCGCAGTCGCAGGGTTTCCTGGCCGGCATCGGCTTCGGCGCGCATGCGGGCATAGAGGGCTTCGGCGGCTTCGATCTCGTCCGGCCGGGGCTTGGTGCGCACCGAAAGGTAGCCGCGCGGACGGCCGCCTTCCATGATGGGCGTGACGTTGGCGCGCACCCAGTAGTGGTCGCCGTTCTTGCGCCGGTTCTTGACCAGGGCAGTCCACGGGTAGCCGTGGGCGATGGTGCGCCACATGTCCTTGAAGGCGGCGGCCGGCATGTCCGGGTGGCGGATCAGGTTGTGCGGCTGCTCGATCAGTTCCTCGTAGGAATAGCCGCTGACCCGCACGAAGGCCGGGTTGCAATGGGTGATCTCGCCCTTGGTGTTGGTGACGGATACCAGCAGCTCATCGCCCGGAAAGTCGTAGTTGAGCTGGCTGACGGGCAAATTCACGCGCATGGGTACCACTCCTTTGGGATGTCTCTTGTTCTTGTGAAATGGCATGGCAAAACGCTCAGAAGCCACCGGAATCCATCAAACGGAAACACAAATTCACATTTCCAAATCATCTCACAGCACGGCAACCGCAGTCCCATGCTCGGAACTGGTGCATGGTTTTACAGCGTGTGCGCCAGATTTGTGGTGATGATTCAGAACAGTTGAGGTGTAAAGGGATCGCTGTCCGGCGCGGGTTGGGCCGGTCCCCTGAGCAGTTGCTCGCGCGCCAGCGGGTCGTGGGCGGTGGCCTCCCAATCGGCCGTGCGAACGAGGTTGCCCACGCGCACGCCCAGCAGGCGCAGCCGCTTGGCCAGGGGCACGCGCTTGAGGCATTGGCCTGCGGCGCGGCGCAGGGTGGCGGCATCGGCCATGGGCAGCTCCAGCGTGTGGTCGCGCGTGGCGGTCTTGAAGTCGTCGTAGCGCAGCTTGATGCCGACGGTGCGGCCCATGTAGCCCTTGCGCTGCAGGTCCTGGGCCAGGCGTTCGCACAGGTCGGTGAAGATGGCGCTCAGTTCGGCCCGGTCGCGCACGGCGTGCAGGTCGCGCTCGAAGGTGGTTTCGCGGCTCATGGAGACGGGCTCGCTGTGCGTGACCACGGGCCGCTCGTCGCGCCCCCAGGACACGCCATGCAGCCAGTTGCCGTAGGCGCGGCCGAACCACTGCACGAGCTGGGGCAGGCTTTGCTTGGCCAGCTCGCCAATGGTCTGTATGCCCAGCGATTGCAGCTTGGCGTCGGCCTTGGGGCCTATGCCGTTGATCTTGCGGCAGGCCAGCGGCCAGATCACGGCCTGCAGATCGTCGGGCTGGACGATGGAGATGCCGTTGGGCTTGTTGAATTCGCTGGCCATCTTGGCCAGCAGCTTGTTGGGCGCCACGCCGATGGAGCAGGTCAGGCCCGTGGCGTCGGTGATGGTTTTCTGGATCAGCCGGGCCAGCACGCGCCCGCCCTCGCGCTGGCCGCCGGGCACGTCGGTGAAGTCGATGTAGACCTCGTCCACGCCGCGGTCCTCCATCAGCGGGGCGATGGAGACGATGATTTCCTTGAACATGCGCGAGAAGCGCCGCACCTCGGCAAAGTCCACGGGCAGCAGGATGGCCTGGGGACACAGGCGCGCAGCCTTCATCATGCCCATGGCCGAGCCCACGCCGAACTGGCGCGCCGGGTAAGTGGCCGTGGTGATCACGCCCCGGCCCACGTAGTCCTTGAGGCGCGAGAACTCGTCCACCGGAATCTCGTGCAGCCGCCCGGCGTAGCGCGCGTCCAGCGCCTCGTCGTGCGCGCGGCGTCCGCCGCCGATGACCACGGGCAGCCCCTTGAGCTGCGGATAGCGCAGCAGTTCCACCGAGGCATAGAAGGCGTCCATGTCCAGGTGGGCGATGCGGCGCGGGGGCGCAGCATCGGCAGGGCTTGCGGGTGTCGTGGGTGTCGTTTCAGGCACGCCGCCATTATTGCGGCAACTGTGCATTCATACAGCCCACAGGGCTTGTTCACACAGGCCCTGGACCATTCATCCCTGCAGGCAGATCAGCACCAGTCCCAGCACCATCAGAGCCATGCCGATCATTTCATGGCGGCTCAGGCTTTCGCTGAGCACGCGGCGCGAGACGATGTAGCTGAACACCACCTCGACCATGCCCAGCGTGCGCACGGGTGCCGCGCCCTGCATGGCGTAGGCGGTGAACCAGGCCAGCGAGGCGGCCGCGCCCATGCCGCCGGCCAGCAGCGAGACGCGCCAGGCTCGGAAGATGGGGCGCAGGCCCTGCGCGTGGGTGCGCGCAATCCAGGCGCCCAGGCCCAGGGTTTGCATGAGCTGGGCGATCAGCACGCCCCAGGCGCCTGACAGCCAGGGAGATATCTCGCCCAGTCGCGCCAGTTCCACGGCGCCGCCCCGGTAGCCCACGGTGGCAATGGCAAAGCAGGCACCGCAGGCCAGGCCGTAGAGCGCCGAGCGGCTGGCCCAGGCCGACAGCGACAGCATCTGGCCGCGCGGCGGCAGCGACAGGATGAGCACGCCGAAGGTGGCCAGCGCCATGGCCGCCAGCGCCACTGCGGTGGGCAACTCATGCAGGAAGATGCCGGCGAACAGGGCCACCTGCAGCACCTCGGTCTTGGACAGGGTGACGGCCACGGCGAAGTTGCGCTCCTTCATGGCCAGCAGCAGCGCCGCCGTGGCCGCGACCTGGAAGAAGGCCCCCAGCGCGATCCAGCCGAGGTAGGCCCATGAGAACCGGGGCAGCGACCAGGCGCCATCGCCTCCCAGGTACAGCGCCAGCAGGTAGATGCCGGCAAACGGCAGGCCGTACAGAAAGCGCACCAGGGTGGCCGGCAGGGTGCCGAGCTCGGCGGTCAGCGAGCGCTGCGCCGTGTTGCGCACGGTCTGGGCGGCTGCGGCGAACAGCACCACGGGCACCCACAGCCAGGTCAGGTCTTGGAGGGAAGAAAGCATGTCGGCAAAAAAGGGAAGGCACCGCCGGCAAGGCGCGGGCGACTGAGTGCCGGCCAGCATAGCCGCCGGTCGGGCACCAGGCGCACGCGCTTGGAGAAGGCTGCCGCGCCCGGCAGCGAAACAGAGGCCGGCCAGCCAGCGCTGCACGCGCGCCCTGCTCTGGCCAGGGCAAGCAGGCTGCGTTGTGCAGCAGCACGGCCGTCGCCAATGGCGAGCGGGCCTGCGCGGCGCGCTACAGGTCGCGCCGGATCAGAGCGCCCTTGAACAGCACCGGTCCCGTGGGCCCGGTCTGGCTGGGCACGCCGCCCTTGGGCTCCAGGCTGATGGCCAGGGCAGGCACGCCCTGGACCTCGGCGGCCGCGGCGGTCAGCTTGACCAGCTTGTCGCGTCCCAGCACGCCCAGCGATTGCGGGCCGCCCTGGGGCGGCAGGGCCCACAGCTGCAGTGATTTGTCGGAGGCCTCATGGAAGTCGCCCACGCGCTGCAGCACCAGGGTGTTCTTGCCGGGGTCGAAGGTCACGAGCATGGAGGCATCGGCCTTGTCGTCGGCCAGCACGGCCACGTACTGGATCTGGGGCGCGGCCTGCAGCGCAGCCTGGGTGGCCTGCAACTGGTTGTTCAGCACGGCCAGCTGGCGCTCGCCACTTTGGCGCAGGTCCTGGTGCGACCACAGCCCCACGGCCACGGCCGCCACGGTGGCGCAGGCGCCCAGCACGGCGGCGCCGCGCCACCAGGCCAGGGCGCGGCCCACGGCGGCTTCCGTGCGCCGGGCCATGCCAGGCGCATCGTCGGCGCGCCGCCGGTGCGCCTGGGCGGCGCGGGCCTTTTCGGCCTGCAGCAGGTTGTCGATACGGACCCAGACCGCATCGTCAGGGCGCACGGGCGCCTGCATTTCGGACAGGGCCGACCAGCGGCCCTGCCACAGCAGGGCGGCGGCGCGCACCGGGGCCTGGTCACGGGCCAGTTGCTCGAAGCGGCGGCGTGCCGCGCCCCGCAGCGTGCCCAGGGCGTAAGCGGCGGCCAGCCGGTCCAGCAGTTCGGGGTGTCGGGAAATATTCATGGCAAATCCTTTGGCCGCTCAGAGCATGTCAACTGCTTCACGCATGGCGTGACAGGCAGCGGCGCAGCTGCTCCAGGCCACGCCGTATCCAGGTCTTGACCGTGCCCAGCGGCAGTTGCAGCTGGCCCGCCAGCTCGCCATGGCTGAGGTCGCGCAGATAGGCCAGGCTGACCACCTCGCGCTGGCGGCCTTCCAGCCGCTCCAGGCACTGGTACAGCGCCACGGCCTGTTCGCTGGCCTCGGCCAGTTGCAGCGGGCCCTGGCTTTCATCGTCCCCGCCGCCATGGGCCGCCAGTTGCGCCTCGTCGAACTCTTCGTTCAGGTGCAGGCGTTCGGCGCGGCGCCGGCGCAGAAAGTCCAGGGCCCGGCTGCGCACCACCAGGCCCATCCAGGCCAGCGGCGGGCTGAGCGTGCCCCGGTAGCCCGAGGCGCTGCGCCAGATGTGCAGGTAGCTGTCCTGCAGCACGTCTTCGGCCCAGTCCTTGTGCCGCAGGATGCGCAACGCCAGCCCGTACAGCCGGGACGAGGTGGCCTCGTACAGGCTGCGGAGCGCGGGCTCGTCCTGCGCTGCGATGCGGTCCAGAAGGTCCATCAGCTCTTGGTCGGTTGGTGTGGTGCCCATGCACGCATTGTGGTCGAGCGGGCGGCCCCGTGGCCCGCACTGTTGCGTGGCCGCCCGGGGGCTTGTTCTGTCTTTCGATCGGATTCAAGGGGCATATCGGTGCTCAGCCGGGGGTTGCAGAAGGTCTGGCGGGGGTCTCCCGGCTTGCACCGGCTCTCCGTGAGCAATACGCAGCGCATTGCGAACCGGATGCGGATAAATTTTTTTTCCATTCAGGTGAATCCAGCCGCTGCCTTGCTGCGTATTCCCTGTGTCGCGCCCCGGACAGCGGTTCAAGGCGACATCCCTCAACCCATCGACCTGGAGACCTTCATGAGCTACATCCTCCCCCTCGGCCTGGCCACCATGGCCGCACTGACCCTTGGCGCCTGCTCCTCCATGGACATGGGCAAGAGCTATTCCCAGTCCGACCTGCCGGCCGCCGTGCAGGTGCCCGCAGGCCACAAGGTTGCCATGGAGACCGTGGGCATAGGCCAGATCACCTATGAATGCCGCGCCAAGAAGGACCAGGCGATGGAGCAGGAATGGGCCTTTGTCGGCCCCGATGCGCGTTTGACCGACCGCCAGGGCCGCGTCATCGGCCGCTACTTCGGCCCGCCCGCCACCTGGGCGCACCAGGACGGCTCCAAGGTCACGGCCACCCAGGTCGCCGTGGCGCCGTCCGGCGCGGGCAACATCCCCATGCAACTGGTCAAGGCCGAGCCCGCCACCGGCATGGGCGCCATGCAGGGCGTGACCTATATCCAGCGCGTGGCCACGCGCGGCGGCGTGGCCCCTGCCATGGCCTGCAACAGTTCCACGCTGGGCCAGAAGCAGGTCGTGCAGTACCAGGCCGACTACATCATCTGGAAGGCGGCCTGACGCGGCCCGGCCCTCCTACGGCCTGTCGCCCCTGGCCCCGAAGGCCGAGGGCGGCATGCCGAACTGGCGCCTGAAGGCCAGCGAATAGGCGCTGTGGCTTTCATAGCCGGCCTCCAGCGCCACCTGCACGATGGGCCGTCCGGCCAGCAGCGCCTGCATGGATGACAGCAGCCGTGCGCGCTGACGCCAGCGGCCAAAACTCATTCCCGTGGCCTGCAGAAAGTGGCGATGGAAGGTCTTCTCGCCCATGGCCAGCCGTGCGGCCCAGTCGGCGGCTGTGGCAGTTGCGGCCCCTATGTCGGCTGCGGCGGCTGCGGTGGCAAAGCCATCCGCCCCCTCTCCTTCGGCCAGCGCATGGCAGACAGCGGCCATGCGCGCATCCTGCGGCCAGGGCAGGTGAAACGGCACCACGGGCGGCTGGCGCAGCTCCTGCAGCAATAGCTCGACCACCATGGATTCACGCCGCCCCGGCGGTGCCGATGCAGGCCAGCGCGCCACCTCGCTGATGAGCTCGCGCAGCAGGGGAGAGACCTCGATCACGCAGTCCGTACCCGGCAGGTCTGCAGCGGCCTGCGCATCGACGAACAGGCTGCGCACCTGTACCGCGCCGCGCATGCGCAGGCCGTGGGGCACGCCCGAGCGCAGCCAGACGCCGCGCGTGGGCGGCACCACCCAGCGCCCGCTGCCTGCACGCACCTCCAGCACCCCCTGCACGGCGTAGAGCAGCTGGCAGCATTCGTGGGAGTGTTCCTCCACCTCCAGCCCCGCCGGATAGTCGGCGGCCACGCCCGTGACCGGCAGCGGTGCGGCGGCCTGCAGCTCGGGCAGCCCGGCATGGCTGCAGGGAACGGCGGCTGCCGAAGCCGGGGCATGGGTCGTGCGCATATTGTCCAGATCCATATAGAAAATGAGAAATTCTATAAAGACAGACAAGCACCCTGCCCGCAAACTGGCACCCGTTCCCTGTGATTCACCGCCATCGCACCATGCACCGCCTGCCCTCGCCCTCCCTACTATCCCTGGCCCATGGCCGGGGTCCGGGCGCCTGCGCAGGCGCCGCATTTCGCACCGACTCTCCCTGATCCCGGCCTGGCGCAGCTTCCCCACACCGGGAAGCCAGGAGAGCGGGGCCGCCGGCCGATCCGGTGGCTGCAAACCCCAGCGTTTCCTGCGAGGCCCGCATGCTGAAGAATCCCGCGTCCCGATACCTTACCTTCCCTTCCGTCGACCTGCCCGAGCGCCAATGGCCCTCACGCCAGTTGAGCCAGGCGCCCGTGTGGCTGTCCACCGACCTGCGCGATGGCAACCAGGCCCTGTTCGAGCCCATGAACCGCGAGCGCAAGCTGCGCCTGTTCCATGAACTGGTGCGCATAGGCTTCAAGGAGATCGAGGTGGGCTTTCCCTCGGCCTCGCAGACCGACTACGGCATCGTGCGCCACCTGATCGACAACGGGCTGATCCCCGGCGACGTGACGCCCATGGTCATCACCCAGCTGCGCGAGGACCTGATCCGCGCCACGGTGGACAGCGTGGCCGGAGCGCGGCGCGCCATCGTGCACTTCTACAACGCCATTGCCCCGGCCTGGCGCGAGATCGTCTTCGGCATGCAGGTGCCCGAGATCATCGCCATGGTGGAGCACCACATCGCCCTGCTGCGCGAACTGACCGATGCCCACCCCGAGACCGAATGGGTTCTGCAGTACTCGCCCGAGACCTTCTGCATGGCCGAGCTCGACGTGTCGCTGGCCGTGTGCAACGCGGCCATCCGCGCCTGGGATGCAGGCCCCGCGCGGCCCATGATCATCAACCTGCCGACCACGGTGGAAGTGAGCACGGCCAATGTCTTCGCCGACCAGATCGAGTGGATGCACCGCCGCCTGGAACGGCGCGAGCACATTGTGCTGTCCGTGCACCCGCACAACGACCGGGGCACGGGCGTGGCCTGCGCCGAGCAGGCGCTGCTGGCGGGAGCCCAGCGCGTGGAAGGCTGCCTGTTCGGCAATGGCGAGCGCAGCGGCAACCTCGATGTGGTGACGCTGGCGCTGAACCTCTACACGCAGGGCATCGCGCCGGGACTGGACTTCTCGGACATCGCCGCCGTGGCGCGCATTGCGGAGGAATGCACGGCCCTGCCCATCCACCCGCGCCACCCCTATGTGGGCGACCTGGTGTTCACGGCGTTCTCGGGCTCGCACCAGGACGCCATCGCCAAGGGCTTTGCGGTTCAGCGGCCCGATGCGCCCTGGCGCGTTCCCTACCTGCCCATCGACCCGCAGGACCTGGGCCGCACCTACGACAGCATCGTTCGCGTCAACAGCCAGTCGGGCAAGGGCGGCATTGCCTTTTTGCTGCAGCGCGACCATGGCGTGACCATGCCGCGCCGCATGCAGGTGGAGTTCAGCGCCGTGGTGCAAAAACAGGCGGATGCCTGCGAGGCCGAGCTGGCCAGCGACGACCTGTGGAAGCTGTTCGAAGCCACCTACCTCGCACCCCTGCAGCTTCCCTGGCACTACCGCAGCCACCACCTGTTCGACAGCGCCCAGGGCCAGGGCATTGCGCTGGAAGTGGTGCGGCCAGACGGCCTTCGACTGCAGCTGTATGGCGAAGGCAGCGGCCCCATCGATGCCGTGGCCGCCGCCCTCGGCCAGCACCTGGGCGTGGCGCTGCGCATTGACCACTACGAGGAGCGCAGCCTGGGCCAGGGCGCCGGGGCCATGGCGCTGGCCATCGTCGAGGCCGCCCTGCCCGGCGTGGCGGGCACGCGCTTCGGTGCGGGGCGCCATGCCAACATCGTGACCGCGTCCATCCTGGCCGTGCTGCATGCGGCGGGCCGGCTGGTGGCGGCGCAGCCGGAAAGCCGGCGCGTACCTGCCCAAGCCTGAGGCGCAGCCTGAAAGGAAAAAGGACCGCCGAGGCGGTCCTTTTCTCGTGCAGCTTCTGCCGGTTCAGCGCACGGCGCCCGGATAGGTTCCGGGCAGCAGGATGCTGCGGTCCACGGTATCGATCTGCGTATGGCCGCAGAAGGCCATCGTGGTCTCCAGCTCCTTCTGGATGATCTGCAGTGCACGCGTCACGCCGTCCTGGCCGTAGGCGCCCAGGCCATAGAGGAAGCTGCGGCCGATCATGGTGCCCTGGGCGCCCAGGGCGCGCGCCTTGAGCACGTCCTGGCCGCTGCGGATACCGCCGTCCATCCAGACCTCGATGTCCTTGCCCGCCGCCTCGGCAATGCCGGGCAGCGCCTCGATGGACGAGGGTGCGCCGTCGAGCTGGCGGCCGCCGTGGTTGCTGACGATGAGCGCATCGGCGCCGCTGTCGGCCGCCAGTCGCGCGTCCTCGGCGTCCATGATGCCCTTGAGGATGAGCTTGCCGCCCCAGAGCTTCTTGATGCGCTCCACATCGCCCCAGTTCAGGCTGGGGTCGAACTGGCTGGCGGTCCACGACGACAGCGAACTCATGTCGGCCACGCCATCCACATGGCCGACGATGTTGCCGAAGGTGCGGCGCTTGGTGCCCAGCATGCCCAGGCACCAGTGCGGCTTGGTCGCCAGGTTGGCCAGGTTGCGCAGCGTGGGCTTCGGGGGCGTGGACAGGCCGTTCTTGATGTCCTTGTGGCGCTGGCCCAGGATCTGCAGGTCCAGCGTCAGCACCAGGGCCGAGCAGTTGGCGGCACGGGCGCGCTCGATCAGGCGCTCCATGAACCGGCGGTCGCGCATCACATAGAGCTGGAACCAGAACGGATGGCGGGCCGTGTGATCGGCAATGTCCTCGATGGAGCAGATGCTCATGGTGGACAGCGTGAACGGAATGCCGAAGGCCTGGGCCGCGCGCGCGCCCAGGATCTCGCCGTCGGCGTGCTGCATGCCGGTCAGGCCCGTGGGCGCAATGGCCACGGGCATGGCCACCTGCTGGCCGATCATGGTGGTGCGCGTGCTGCGCCCCTCCATGTTCACGGCCACGCGCTGGCGCAGCTTGATCTTCTGGAAGTCGTCCTCGTTGGCGCGGTAGGTGCCCTGGGTGTAGGAGCCCGAGTCGGCGTAGTCATAGAACATGCGCGGCACGCGGCGCTGGGCCACGACGCGCAGGTCTTCGATGCAGGTGATTTTGGAAAGGTCGGTGGACACGTTTTCTGGCTTTCTGGAACCCGCATGCCGCGGGACTGCCGAGCATGGTAGTGCGCAGGGCGCGTTCCAGTCACCCGTTCGGGTTTGAAGTGATTTGTGCGCCGATTGAAATTTTCTCTCTCGCAGCCCAACCGAGGGCTAACGCTAGTGTGCCAACCAGCCATGAGAGCGACGATCCGCCCCGCACAACATCCTAAAAACTCTTCAGGAGACGCTCCTATGGTTTGGCAGCAGGTCTACGACCCTCTTTCCAACATGTGGCTGTCCACACTGCTCGCGGCCATCCCGGTCGTGGTCATGCTGGTGGGATTGGGCTTTTTGCACATGAAGGCCCACCTGGCGGCCGGCGCCGGGCTGATTGCGGCGCTGGTGATCGCGGTCTTCGTCTACAACATGCCGGCAGGCATGGCCGGGCGCGCGGCGCTGTTCGGCGGCTTCACGGGGCTGCTGCCCATCGGCTGGATCGTCCTGAACATCATCTTCCTGCACCAGCTGACCGAGAAGAACGGCAGCTTCAAGATCCTGCAGGACTCCATTGCCGGCATCACCGAGGACAGGCGCATCCAGCTGCTGCTGATCGCCTTCGCCTTCGGCGCCTTCTTCGAGGGCGCGGCCGGCTTCGGCACGCCCGTGGCCGTGACGGCGGCCATCCTCATCGGCCTGGGCTTTTCGCCGCTGGCCGCCTCGGGCCTGTCGCTGATCGCCAATACCGCGCCCGTGGCCTTCGGCGCGCTGGGCACGCCGGTGATCACGCTGGCCAAGGTCCATGGATACGACCTGATGGAGGTCACGGCCATGGTCGGCCGCCAGCTGCCGTTCTTCTCGGTGCTGGTGCCGTTCTGGCTGATCTGGGCCTTTGCCGGGCGCAAGGCCATGATGGAGATCTGGCCCATCATTTTGGTGACCGGCGTGTCCTTCGCCATTCCGCAGTACCTGGTGTCCAACTTCATCGGCCCCGAGCTGGTGGACATCATCGCGGCCATCGTCTCCATGGTCTGCACCGTGGGCTTCCTGCGCATATGGCAGCCCAGGACCATCTGGCGCTCGACCTCGCTCAAGGGCCATGAGAACAGCGGCGGCGAGGCCCTGGCGCCCCGCGCCGTGACCCAGCACCCGCGCGCCGACGTGATCCGCGCCTGGACGCCCTGGGCCATCCTCACGGTCTTCGTCTTCATCTGGGGCCTGCCCTCGGTCAAGGCCGCGCTCAACGGCCTGTTCGCCCCGGCCTTTCCCATGGAAGGCCTGCACAACCTGATCGAGAAGGTGCCGCCCGTCGTGCGCCAGCCCACCAAGGAAGGCGCCATCTACACGCTGAACCTGCTGTCGGCCACGGGCACGGGCATCCTGCTGTCGGCCATCGTGGGCGGCCTGGTCATGAAGTACAACCCCGTGCAGTTGGTCAGCCAGTTCGTGCGCACCATCTGGCTGGTGCGCTATTCGCTCATCACCATCGTGCTGATGCTGGCCCTGGGCACGCTGACGCGCTACTCGGGCACGGACACCACGCTGGGCCTGGCCTTCGCCAACACGGGCGTGTTCTACCCCTTCTTCGGCACCCTGATGGGCTGGCTGGGCGTGGCGCTGACGGGTTCGGACACGGCATCGAACGTGCTGTTCGGCGGCATGCAGAAGGTGGCGGCCGAGCAGCTGGGCCTGTCTCCCAACCTCATGGGCGCGGCCAACAGCTCGGGCGGCGTGATGGGCAAGATGATCGATGCGCAGTCCATCGTCGTCGCCTCCACGGCCACGCGCTGGTTCAACCATGAGGGCGACATCCTGCGCTACGTGTTCTTCCACTCCGTCGCCCTGGCCTGCCTGATGGGCATCTTCGTGACGCTGCAGGCCTATGTCTGGCCGTTCCGCCTGATGGTCAATTGAGCCTTGCGCATCTGCGCCAGGCCCCAGCCGCCCGCATGCGCCGGGCGGCTTTTTTACGCCTGGGGCATGCATCGCTGCATCAACAGATGCGCAGCGGCATTTATGGTTGTACCATGCAACCATATTCAAACCCTGCACGGCCCCAAGGAGCACCCATGCCGCAGCACGATCTTTCCCTGGTGGATGGCATCCGCGCCGCCTCGCGCCAGATGGTGCGCGAGCTGGGCTTCATGCAGGCCACGCTGGCGGCCACCGACTATCCGCCCTCGGCCGTGCATGCCATCCTGGAGATCGGCACACAGGGGCGCATGGCGGCCTCGCAGCTGGCCCAGGCGCTGGGCCTGGAGAAATCCAGCGTCAGCCGCATGGTGCGCAAGCTGGTGGAGGCGGGCGAGCTGAAGGAGGCCGCCGATGGCGAGGATGGCCGCGTCAAGCAGTTGGCCCTGACCGCCAAGGGCCGGCGCACGCTGGCCGCCATCGAGGCCTTCGGGCGCCAGCAGGTGACGGCGGCGCTGGACCGCATGCAGGCGCCGCAGCAGCAGGCCGTCGCCCAAGGGCTGGCACTGTACGCCCGGGCGCTGCAGGCGCACCGGCAGGAGGAGCCCCTGCCCCAGCCCCAGCCCGTACCCGTGCCCGCGCAGATACAGGTCCTGCCCGGATACCGGCCCGGCTGCCTGGGCCGCATCGTGGACATGCATGCGCGCTTTTATGCGCGCCACGCAGGCTTTGGCGTCTTCTTCGAAAGCCGCGTGGCCAGCGGCCTGGCCGAGTTCGCAGGCCGGCTGGACAAGCCCTGCAACCAGCTGTGGACGGCGCTGGACGGCGACCGCATCGTGGGCTCCGTGGCCATCGATGGAGAGGACCTGGGCAAGCACCCCGAAGGCCGCCAGGCGCATCTGCGCTGGTTCATCCTGGAAGACGGCCTGCGCGGCGCCGGCACGGGGCGCCAGCTGCTTCAGCAGGCCCTGGCGTTCTGCGACCAGCAGGCCTTCGAGGCCACCCAGCTGTGGACCTTCCGGGGCCTGGATGCAGCACGCCGGCTCTACGAATCGTCAGGCTTCACCCTGGCCGAGGAATGGCCAGGCCAGCAATGGGGCGAGCCAGTGATCGAGCAGCGCTTCGTGCGGCCCCGCCCTGCCGTGGCGGCATGGGCAGGCCAGGCACCCTGAGTCAGGAGCCCTGCTCGCCCGCCACCAGCACGAAGGCAATGCGCGCAGGCCGGCCCGAGCGGTTGGCCCAGGCATGGTTGGTGCCGCGCTGTATGAGCACGTCACCGGCGCGCAGCACGGTTTCCTGGCGGTCCAGGATGGCGACCAGCTCGCCCTCCAGCATCAGCGCGTAGTCCACGGTATCCGTGCGGTGCATGCCCGGATGCTCGCCGGGCTGCACGTTGCGGTGGGCGTCGCCGTACATGCGTGTAAAGGTGGCATGCAGGGCGCGCGCCAGCTCCTGCGGATCGGCAGGTTCGGGCGGAATGTCCAGGATGCGCAGCACCGTGCCATAGGGCGGCGGTGCCACGCCCTGGTGGATGGCAATGGTGTCGGGCGCATTGATCTGCGCGGGTGAGGCATCGGTGCGCCACAGGTTGGTGATGCGGTAGCCGGGGCGTTCCTCGACCAGGCGCACGGCGGGCGAGGCGCCGTCCTCGGCGATGAAGGAGCGGCCCTGTGCGTCGTTGGCCGTGATCACGCGGCGGATGGGGGGCAGGCTGGAATCGGTCATGGATGAAGAGATGGCGGAAAGGAGGTCACTGCGCATGGCGTTCGGCCGCTGCGCCCTGTTTGCGGAATTCGTCGTGGATGCGCCGGTCCCACTGGCGGCGGTCCTGGTGGAAGACCACCTGGTCGCCGCGCTGGGCCACCTGCCTGACGGCATCGGACCGAGCTGCGGCGGCGCAGGCGGCGTCCAGCCGGCCCAGCACCGCCTCGGGCACGCCACGCGGCACGAACAGGCCCGCAAACGATTCCTCCTGCACCGCCATGCCCAGTTCCTTGAAGGTGGGCACCTCGGGGAAGGCCGGGTGGCGGCGCTCCGAGGCCACGGCCAGCAGGCGCAGCTTGCCCGCGCGTATCTGGGGCGCAGCCGAGGCCGCGATGCTGCTGACGAAGTCCAGCCGCCCGGCCAGCAATTCCTGTATCGAGCCGGCATCGCCCTTGTAGGGCACATGCACGAGCTTGAGGCCCTGGTCGCGCTCCAGCTGGTCCATGGCCAGAAAGGGCGCCGAGTTCGGTCCCGGCGATCCGTAGCTCAGCGAGCCTTTCTTCGCCGCCGCCACCAGCTCGCCTATCGTCTTGAAAGGGCTGTCTGCGCGCACGCTGACGCCCAGGATGTTCTCCGTCACGCCGCACAGCGGCTGCACGCTGTCTGGCCCCAGCTTCAGGCCCTTGACGTAGTGGGGCTGCACGGTGATGGGGGTCATGGGCGTGAAGGCCAGCGTCAGCCCGTCGGCCGGCGCCTGGGCCAGCACATTCATGCCGATCACGCCCGAGCCCCCGTCGCGCGAGACCACGACCACGCTCTGGCCCAGCTGCTTGCGGAATTCCTCGGCCAACGTACGCGCCATCACGTCGGTGGAGCTGCCCGCCGCCCAGGGGTTGATGAGGGTCAGCGGCCGCGACGGGAACGGCTCCTGCGCGGTGGCCAGGGTGCAGCCCAGCGCCATCAGGGCGCCGAGCCACTTGCGGGTGGTCATGCTGTGTCTCCTTGTCGTTGTGTGATGGCTGCGCATGTTAATTCAGTCAGTCGACTGAATCAATCCATGTCACCACCATGCCATGGTTTGGTGCGGCAAGGGCCTGGCGCTGTCTATGATCCGCAGCCATGACGTCCAGCACCGATGACACCGCGGCCGAGGAACCCCGCACCCAGGCCCGCGAACGCCTTCTGCAAGCCGCCGAGCAGCTGTTTGCGCGGCATGGCTACGCGGGCACGTCGCTGCGCGCCGTCATGGCGCTGGCCGAGGTGGACACGGGCGCCATCCACTACCACTTCCGCAACAAGCTGGGCCTGCTAAAGGCCTTGTTCGAGCAGCGCGTGATGGCCGTCAACGGACAGCGCCATGCACTGCTGCAAAGGCTGGAGCAGCAGTCGCCGCAGCCCGCCGTGGAGGACATTCTTCGGGCCTTCATCGCCCCTGCGCTGCGCGCCGCCCACAGCGAGGGCGAGGCCGACTTCAACCGCGTCACGGCCCTGTGCTCGGTCGATCCCGACCAGGCAGTCAGGGAGGTGGTGTTTGCCGCCTACGACGAGGCTGCCAAACGCTTTGCGGCCCTGCTGCGCCAGGCTCTGCCGCAGCTGTCGCAGCACGATTTCCAGTGGCGCCTGGAATGCATGTACGGCGCCATGATGTACATCCGCTCCGACAACGGCCGAGTCAGCCGCATGCTGGGCGGCGGCCACCGCGCCGACCCCGTGGAGCATGTGATCGACGAGCTGGTGGCCTTCACTGCGGCGGGCTTCCGTGCGGCGGGCATCCGTGCGGCGGCCCCCCGCGCGGCGCAGTGATCACGACCGGCGCCTGATCAGCGCCCGCCCGCGCGCGAAGCCACCACGCCGGCGCCGCGCACCTCCACCTGCACGCTGTCCAGCACCTGCCCCTTGGCATCGACCAGTTCCAGCCGGTGGCGGCCGGGCCAGGGCATCCAGGCGGTGGCAGCGCCCCGGCCGATCTCCTTGGGCGGCGGCTCGGCCGCGCCGGGCGGGGCGGCGCTGACCATGCGCCAGCGCAGGCTGGCGTCCTGCCATTCCTGCGTGGCGGCCGTGCCCGAGGGCCGGGCCGACAGCTGCACGCGCTGGCGGTCCGGCGGAATGTCGGGGTCCAGCGCGAGGATGGTGCCGTTGGCCGGGCGCGCAATGCGCACGGGCGAGGCCGCCGAAGTCCCGCGTGTCGATGCAGACGCGGCAGGCAGGCCGCTGCCTGCCATGGCGAACAGGCTCTGCTGCGTGCCCGCCACGAACCACTCGCTGCGCGCGCTCTCCAGCGGCAGGCCCGAGGCATCGGGGCCGAAGCGCACCGCCTGCTGCAGCACGCCCGCCGGCGCCTTGGGCGCGCGGCTGGGTGTGCGGGCATGCAGGAAGCCCATCACGGCGGCCCAGACGGGTGCCGCGCCGCTGGTGCCGCTGACCGAGTGCATGGCCTCGCCGCGCGCATTGCCCACCCACACGCCCACGGTGTAGCGCTGCGACCAGCCCACGGCCCAGTTGTCGCGCATGTCCTTGCTGGTGCCGGTCTTGACGGCCGACCAGAAGCGCGTGGCCAGCACGCTGTCCGTGCCGAAAGTGGGCGCGCGCGCCATGGGATCGGACAGGATGTCGCCCACGATGAAGGCCGCGCGTGCGTCGATGGCCTGCACGGGCGCAGCCGGCTTTTGCGCTGCGGACCCCGCGCCCGTGGGCTGCGCCGCCCAGCGCACGGGCGTCAGTTGCCCGCCGTTGGCCAGGGCGCGGTAGGCATTGGTCAGTTGCAGCAGCGGCACCTCGGCGCTGCCCAGCGCCAGGCTGAAGCCGTGGTAGCCGCCGCTTTCGCGCAGCGGCAGGCCCAGGCGCTGCAGTTGCGAGAAGAAGGCATCGGGCGTGACCATGACCAAGGTGCGCACGGCCGGCACGTTGAGCGACGACGCCAGCGCCGTGCGCGCCGAAACCCAGCCCTTGAAGCGCCGGTCGTAGTTCTGCGGGATGTAGAGCCCGTTCTGCGTGGGAATGTGGGCCGATGAATCCTCGATCAGCGAGGCCGCCGTCAGCCGCCGCTCTGCAATGGCCTGGGCATAGAGAAAGGGCTTGAGCGTGGAGCCGGGCTGGCGCATGGCCGTGACGCCGTCCACCTCGGCCGCCTGGCTCAATTCGCCCGACGAGCCCACCCAGGCCAGCACCTCGCCCGTGGCGTTGTCCAGCACGACGATGGCGCCGTCCTCCACGTTGCGGCCCTGCAGCTCGCGCAGTTGCTGCTGCAGGCTTTGCACGGCAAAGCGCTGCACGGGCGCGCTCAGCGTGGATCGCACGCGGGCCTGGCCTTTGGACTGCGGCTCGGCCAGCAGGCGGCGCGCCAGATGCGGGGCCTGGCCTTCGCTGGCCGCCCATTGCCGGCGCAGCAGCACGCTGGCGGTGAGCAGTTCCATGGCCGTGCAGTCGCGCGCCGCCGCGTCCTCGGGCGCCAGCGACTGCAGCACGCCGCAGGCGCGCCGACCCACGCGCTCGGGCGAGGCGTTGGGCGCGCGCACCAGGGCGGCGGCAATGGCGGCCTCGCGCGCGTCCAGCCCGTGCGCGGCCTTGCCGAACAGGGTGCGCGACAGCGCATCGATGCCCACGATCTCGCCACGGAAGGGCACCAGGTTCAGGTAGGCCTCCAGGATCTGGTCCTTGCGCCAGCGCCGGTCCAGCACCTGGGCCGAGACGGTCTGGCCCAGTTTCTGCACCACGCTGCGCCCGCCCGGGCCCTGGCGCCAGTCACCGTCGAGCAGCCCCGCCAACTGCATGGTGATGGTGCTGGCGCCGCGCGTGCGCTGGTTCCAGAGGTTGCCCCAGGCGGCGGAGGACACGGCGGCCCAGTCCACGCCGCTGTGCTCGTAGAAGCGCTTGTCCTCGCTGAGCACCAGGGCCGTGCGCAGCGCGGGCGAGATGTCGGCCAGGGCCACCCAGTCGCCACGGCGCACGCTGGCGTCGGTGCGCTGGCGCTGCAGCACCTCGCCCTCGCGCGAGAGCAGTTCGGTCTCGGAGGAGCGGTGGCCTTCGCGGACCTCGGAAAAGCTGGGCAGCGCCTGGGCGGCACCGGCCGCCGCGAACAGCAGCGCGGCCGCCAGGGCCGCGCGGGGAAGACGCATGAAGGGAGAAGGTCGCCGGGATTCGATCATGGAGCCGGCATTGTCCGCCTTTGCACCAGCGGCTCAGGAAGAATGGCGTATGCCCTTCTTGAGCTTGAAGGACAGCAGCACCATGAGCACGCCGAAGACCACCGCATACGTGGCCAGCACCCAGAGCATGGCCATCATGCCCGCGCCCGGCTGGGCCAGCACGAAGGCGCCGAACAGCACGGACAGCACGCCGCCCAGGATCAGCAGCCACTCGCCCGTGATCTCCTTGCGCAGCCGCACGGCGGCCACGATCTGCAGCAGGCCCGTGACCAGGGCCCAGGCGCCGATGTACAGCGTCATCACCAGCGCCGTGACGCCGGGCGCGACCACGGTGAGCACGCCCACCACCACGCCGGCCAGGCCCCACAGCAGCAGCACCCACCAATGGCGCATCTGGTCGCGCCCCTGGATGGCCGAATACACGCCCAGCAGGCCATCCACAAAGGTGAAGGCACCGAAGGTCAGCACCAGCGCCGCCAGCGATACCGCCGGCTGCGCCCAGGTCAGCACGCCGAAGGCGATGGCGACCAGGCCGCGCAGCAGCAGCACCCACCAGGTGCGGTGAAGAATCGTGGACAGCGGATTGGGGCTCATGGATGCTCCTTCAAAACAGTCCCCATGACCTTGGAGCAGGCCCGCCACCCTGTCTGTAGGCCAAGACCGGCTTGGCGGCGGACCCTGACCTGGATCAAGCCAGCTGCAGCAGCACGGGCTGGTGGTCCGAGAGCCTTGTGTCACTGTCCACGGCCCAGCCACGCACATGGCCGCGCAGGCTGTCGCTGACCCAGGCGAAATCGCAGGCGCCGGGCTCGGGGCCCCACTGGCGGTCGAACAATCTGAAGGTGGGCGGCTGGGGCTGGTCCGGGTGCAGCACGCTCCAGCTGTTGTGCCACTGGCCGGCGGTCAGGGCGCCTTCCTCTCCGGCCGCCCAGGGCCGGGACAGGCCGGCGTATTCGTCCTCGTGCGGCTCGAAGTTGAAGTCGCCGCAGAGCACGGCATGCGGCGTGTGCGGCTTGGTCTGCTGGGGCGAGCCGTCGCTGGCAGGCTGGGGCGGCGCCTCGGCCTGGCCCAGCGCCTCGATCTGCAGGGAACGCAGCGCCAGCGCCTGGGCCATGCGCTGGCGGCGCGAGAAATATTCGAGGTGGGTGCTCATCACCCGCACGGGGCCCAGCGCGGCATCCATCACCGTGGCCGCCGTGCAGCAGCGCGGCATGCTGCGCACGCCGCCGTCGTGCGGATACGGCAGGCGGTGGTGGGCCAGTTGCAGCACCGGCAGGCGCGTGGCCACCAGGTTGCCAAAGCGCTGCCGGCCCACGGCCGTGAATTCGTCCACGGCCGCGCCGAAGAAGACCTTCCAGCCTTCGGGCAGGGCCGCGCGCACCTGCTCCACCTGGTCGCCGGGCGCGCCTTGCAGGCCCGGATAGTGGACGGCGATTTCCTGCAGGCACAGCACGTCGATATCGGCCATGGACAGCGCATGCGCCACGATGCGCTCCGGGTCCATGCGGCCGTCCAGGCCCAGGCACCATTGGGTGTTCCAGGTGAGGATCTGCATCATGCGGGCAGCGGCTCGCGCAGCTGGAACAGGTTGCCTTCGGGGTCCATGGCGTTGCAGACGCGAAAGCCAGGACCCTGCCAGGACTGCTCCCACAGCTGGCCGCCATGGGCGATGACCAGGGGACGAACGGCCGCGAAGCTGGTCACGGTGGCAAAGAATTTGAGGGCCACGTTCTCGCGCGGCTGGGGTGGCTCGGTGATGGTGATGTGCCGCGCAATCGCCTCGGGAATGGCGTGCAGCACCAGTTGCAGGTCCGGCGACTGCAGCACCATGAGCTCGCTGGTGTGGTGCAGCATGCGCATGGCCAGCACCTCCATGTAGAACAGCGCCAGCCGGTCAGGCTGCTTGGCGTAGATGAACAGACCTGCGGATGCGGGACCGGACATGGTGGACCTCGGGGTGAAAGGCTGGGACAAGGAACTTTAGCACCGCCCTCACTTGATCCCCGCACGCATGAAGCTCTGCACGAACTGGCGCTGGAACAGCACGAAGGCCACCAGCAGCGGGCCCGAGCTCATCAGCGTGGCGGCCGTGATGGTGGCCCATTCCACGCCCGACTCCACGCTGGAGAACACCTGCAGCCCCACCGTGAGCGGGCGCGCCTGCACGCTGTTGGTGATGATCAGCGGCCACAGGAAGTTGTTCCAGTGAAAGCTCACCGACACCAGCGCGAACGCCAGGTACACGGGCCGCGCCAGCGGCACGTAGACGCGCCACAGGATCTGCAGGGTGCTGGCACCCTCCACCCGCGCGGCCTCGTCTAGTTCCCGGGGAATGCCCAGGAAGGTCTGGCGCAGCAAAAAGATGGCAAAGGCCGATGCGAAGTACGGCAGGCCGATGCCCAGCAGCGTATCGACGGCGCCCAGGCGCGACAGGGTCTGGTAGTTCGCCACCAGCAGGATGTCCGGCATGATCATCAGCTGCACCAGCACCAGGGCAAAGGCCAGGCCCTGGCCGCGAAAGCGGTAGCGCGCAAAGGCATAGGCGGCCAGCGTGCCCAGCACCAGCTGGGCCGCCAAAATCATGACCACCAGCACGGCCGTGTTCAGGAAATAGCGCGCAAAGGGCGCGGCCTGCCAGGCACGGCGGAAGTTCTCCAGCGTCCAGGGCGCTGCCAGGTCGAAGCGTGCCGAGTATTCGGGCGGATGGAAGGCCGTCCAGAACGCATAGGCCAGCGGCAGTATCCACAGCAGGGCCAGCAGCCAGGCGGCCAGCGTGTCCAGCCAGGTGGCGCCGTACAGCGCGGGGGGCGCATGGCGCGGGGCGATGGGTGCAGCGCTCATTGGTAGTGCACCTTCTTGTCGAGCACGAAGAACTGCAGCAGCGCCACGGCCGCCAGCACGGCGACCAGCACCACGGTGATGGCGGCCGCATAGCCCGTGTCCCAGAACTTGAAGCCCACTTCGTACAGGTGATAGAGCAGCAGCGTGGAGGCGTTGTCCGGCCCGCCGCGCGTGAGGATGAAGAGATGGTCCACCAGGCGGAAGGCATTGATCACCGCGTTGACCAGCACGAACAGCGTGGTCGGCATCAGCAGCGGCCACTGCACGCGGCGCAGGAAGTACCAGCGCGAGGCGCCCTCGATGGCCGCAGCTTCCCTGAGGCTGGGGTTGAGCGTCTGCAGCGCGGCCAGGTAGAAGATCATGAAAAAGCCCGCCTCCTTCCACACCGCCACCACGGTCACGCAGGCCAGCGCCGTGGACGGGTCGCCCAGCCAGTTGTGCGCGGGAAGGCCCAGTGCGCCGCGCAGCTGCTCCAGCAGCCCGTACTGCGGCGTGTAGAAGAACAGCCAGATGTTGGCCACGGCAATCATGGGCAGCACCGTGGGCGTGAAATACGCCATGCGAACGAAGGCGCGGCCGGCCAGCCTCTCGTTGACCCACAGCGCCATGGCCAGCGCCAGCGCCATGGACAGCGGAATCGTGGCCGCCGCAAACCACAGGTTGTTGCGCACGGCCTGCCAGAACACCGGGTCATCCACCATCACGGCGTAGTTCTCCAGCCCCACCCACGACCCCGGCTGGCCGCCGCGCGGCGTGGCATGCAGGCTGTCGATCAGCGTGGCCACGGCCGGCCAGTGCGTGAAGGCCACCAGCAGCACCAGCGCCGGCAGCAGCATCAGCCAGGCATGGACGGCCTGGCGGCCACGGACAAGGGAGGCGGGAGCGGAGCTCATGCGGTCAGCGGCACTGCGCCATCACTTGTAGCGGCGCAGGATGCGGTCTGCTTCCTTTTGCGCATCCTGCAGGGCCTGGGCCGAGGTCTTGCTGCCGTTGAGGGCGGCCTGCACGGCGTCGTTGAGCACCTTGGTCACGCGCTGGTTCTCATGCGTGGAGAACTCGGCCACCGACACGGGCAGCTGGTCGCGCGCCACCAGGGCCTGCGGGAAGTCCTGGCCGTACTTCTTGAGCGCGGGCGTGTCATAGGCGGCGGGCGAGACGGCGACGTAGCCGCTGTCCATGCTCCACTGCGCGGCCAGCGGGGGCTGGGTGACCCACTTCATGAACTGGAAGGCCGCCTCCTGCTGCTCCCGGGGCGCCTTCTTGAACAGGTAGAAATTGCCGCCGCCCGTGGGCGAGCCCTTGCGCACGTTGCCTGCGATCTGGCCCACGCCGAAGTCGAATTTGGCATTGGCGCGGATATTGGTCAGGTTGCCCGTGGTGGTGACGATGATGGCGGCCTTCTTTTCCATGAAGTCCTTGGGCGTCGTGCCCCACTCCACCACGCCGGCCGGGTGCACGCCTTCCTTGACCAGGCCCACCCAGAAGTCCAGCGCCTCCACTACCCGGGGGCTGTCCAGCGTGACCTGGGTGCCGGCCTCGTTGGCCAGCAGCACGTCATTGGGCGTGGTCAGGGTCTGCAGCATCCAGTAGGCAAAGCCCGTGGACGGGATCTGTATGCCGTACTGCACGACCTTGCCGCTGGCGTCCTTCTTCGTCAGCCTGTGGGCGGCTTCCTTGAGTTCCTTCCAGTTCTGCGGCGCCTTGTTCGGGTCCAGGCCGGCTTCCTTGAAGGCTTCCTTGTTGTAGTACATGACCACGGTGGAACGCTGGAAGGGCACGCCCCAGGTCTTGCCGCCCGCCTGGCTGTTGGCCATGAAGGCCGGGTAGAAGCCCTTGAGCCAGGCCCGGTCGGCATCGGTCTTCACGAAGTCGTCGATGGGGGCGATGGCGTCCTCGTCGATCAGCGTGAACATGTCGGTGGACAGCAGCACCGAGCTGGCCGGCGGCTTGCCCGACTTGTGGGCCGTCAGCGCCTTGACGATGGTCTCCTGGTAGGTGCCCGCGTAGACGGGCGTGATCCGGTACTGCGGATGGGCCTTGTTGAACTCGGCCGCATAGCCGTCGATCACCTTGGTGATGGGGCCGCCCACGGCCACGGGGTAGTAGAACGGCACCTCCAGCGGCGTCTGCGCGCTGGCGGTGTTCAGCAGGCCCGTGGCGGCCACGGCGGCAGCGGCTGCAAGGGTTTTGAGGAAGGCATGGCGTTGCATGGCGGACTCTCCTGGAAGGTGCTTCGGGTGCGAAAGCCGGAACGGCTGAAACGGTGGATTGGCGAAGGAATTGGGGGCCGGTGCCTCGGCATCAGGCCGTGCAGCGCCGCCCCTTTTCGTCAAAGAAATGCGTGGCCTCGCGCGCCCAGCGCAGGCCCACGAGCTGGCCCGGCTGCAGGCCGCCGAGCTGGCTGCCTGCGGTGCGCACCATCAGTTGTTCGCTGCCCACGCGGCAGCGCAGCACCAGGTCGGCGCCCAGGTATTCGAGGCTTTCGATGTCGGCAGCCACCACGGGGCCGCTGCCGACATCGCCATGGAGCGACAGGCGCATGTCCTCGGGCCTGACGCCCAGCCAGCGCGCCTGTCCCGGCTGCTGCAGGCCGGCGGGCGCGGCGCTGGCATGGCTGCCCGCGATGTGCAGGCCGTCGAGGCGTGCGATGTTCATGGCCGGCGTGCCGATGAAGCGCGCGGCAAAGGTGGTGGCGGGCTGGCTGTAGATCTCCTGGGGCGCGGCGCACTGCTCCACGCGCCCCTGGCTGAGCAGCACCACCTGGTCGGCCATGCCCATGGCCTCGGCCTGGTCGTGCGTGACATAGACCACGGTCAGGCCCAGCCGCCGCTGCAGCTCGCGCAGCTCGGTGCGCATTTCCTGGCGCAGCTGGGCGTCGAGGTTGGACAGCGGCTCATCCATCAGGCAGACCCGGGCGCGGGCCACCAGGGCGCGGCCCAAGGCCACGCGCTGTTGCTGGCCGCCCGACAACTGGCCGGGCCGGCGCGCCAGCAGCGCGTCCAGGCCCAGCAGCGCGGCGGCCTCGTCGATGCGCCGGCGCGCCTCGGCCGCCGGGACCTTGCGCACGGACAGGCCGAAGCCGATGTTCTGCGCCACCGTCAGGTGCGGGAACAGCGCGTAGTTCTGGAACACCATGGCAATGCCGCGCCGTGCGGGCGGCAGGTGGGTGACGTCCTGCCCATCGATGCGCACGCGGCCCGAGGTGGCGCTTTCCAGGCCCGCGATGATGCGCAGCGTGGTGGACTTGCCGCAGCCCGAGGGACCGAGCAGCACGCAAAAGGATCCGGGTTCAATGCGCAGATCCAGTGCCTGCAGTGCCGTGGTGCCGCCCCAGGACTTGGCGACACCTTCCATCTCGATCAAGGACATCACGCCAGTCTAGGAAGGCTGTGTGACAGGCCCGTGTCGCGCCACCGGACTGGCGCCCCATGCAGCTCAGGCAGCAGGGTGCTGTCTGTGCCAGTCCGTGGCCTGCTGGAACGCCCAGCCCGCGCGCACCAGCAGGTCTTCGCGGAAGTCGGGGGCCACGAACTGGAAGGCCACGGGCGCGCCCTCAGGAGTGCGTCCTCCGGGCAGCGTGATCGTGGGGCTGCCCGTCAGGTCGAAGGGGCATGTGTAGCGCAGCATGCCCGAGAACAGCTCGGCATCGGAGCCGAAATGCGCCATGCGTTGCAGCGTGGGGGCCGCAAAGGCCGTGGCGGGAACCAGCAGCAGGTCCACCTGCGCGAAGAGTGCGCGCACCCGGCCCGTGAAGTCCGCGCGGCGCAGCAGCAGCCGCTGGTAGTCGGTGGCGGACAGGCCCAGCCCCAGGTCGATCAGCCCGGCGAGCCCGGGGCCATAGGCCTCGCGCCGTGCAGGGAACGTGGCGCCGTGCGCCACGGCGGTCTCCACCGCGCACAGCGCCGGCCAGTCCTGCACCGCCTGGGTGGCATCGGGAAAGCGGACTTCCTGCACGCTGGCCCCCAGGCGCTGCGCCACCGCCAGGGCCTGCTCCACCGCCTGGCGGGAGGGGGCATCCACGCCGTCCAGTGCCCATTGCCGGTCCATACCCAGGCGCAGGCCGGAGAATCCGCGCGTCATCATGGCCAGATAGTCGGGCACGCTGCACTGGCTGGCCGTAGGGTCCAGCGGGTCCGCCCCGGCGATGGCCGCAAGCATGGCTGCGGCATCGGCGGCACTGCGCGCCATCGGGCCTATGTGGTCCAGGGACGCGGCCAATTCGAAGGCGCCGTGGCGGCTCACCCTGCCCCAGGTGGGCTTGAGCCCCGTGATGCCGTTGGCGGCCGATGGAAAGCGGATGGAGCCCCCGGTGTCCGTGCCCAGCGATCCGAAGCACAGCCCCGCCGCCGTGGCCACGCCCGAGCCGCTGGACGAGGCCCCGGGCCACAGCTGGGCTCCCCAGGGGTTGACGGGGGCAGTGATCTCGGGATGGTGGTCGGCAAAGGCGCCTTCGGTCTGCTGCAGCTTGCCCAGGATGACGGCGCCGGCCTCGCGCAGCCTGCGCACCACGGTGGCATCTTCCGTGGGGCGATGCTCGCGGTGCAGCGTCATTCCATGCGTGGTGGGGACACCCCGGGTCCACAGCAGGTCCTTGAGCGCCAGCGGCACGCCGTGCAGCGCACCACGGCGGCGGCCCTGCGCGATCTCCGCGTCGGCGCGGCGGGCGTCCTCCAGCGCCTGCTGCGCCATCACCGTCACGTAGCTGTGCAGCCGCGCGTCCACGGCCTCGATGCGCGCCAGCATGTGGCGGGTCACCTCTTCCGAGGAAATGCGGCGGGACTGGATCTCACGCCCCACCTCCAGCAGTTCGAGATGGTGCAGTTCGCTGTCGTTCATGGCATGTCTCCCGGCGCCCGGCTCCGGGGCGCCACCGTTGTTGCACTGGAAAAGCCGCACGGGACGCACGGCAGGCCCATGCTAGGGAGCCGGCGGCACCGACGCTTGTTCGTGAGGGTCAGCGACCTTGCTCAGGCGGCCAGCAGGCTGCGGGGCGTGCAGCCGAACGCTTTGCGAAAGGCTCGGCTGAAGTGCGCCGCATCGGAGAATCCATGCGCGAAGGCCGCCTCGGTCACGCTGGAGCAGCGCCCCTGCATCAGGGCCTGGCGGCTGGCCTGCAGCCGCAGCTGCCATACCAGGCCCATGGGCGTCTGGTTGCGCCGCGCAAAGGCCCGTGTCACGGTACGCGGCGAGACGTTGTGCTGCTGCGCCAGCCATTGCAGCGACAGCTCGGGCGAGCCCAGGTTGTCCTGGATGAACGCCTGGATGCGGCCATGCAGGTCCCTTTCCGCGCGGGGCTGCACGGCCATTTCCTGCATCTCCAGCGCCAGGGCCAGCACGTCGAGCAGCGCCATGCCGAAGCGCTGCGCCAAGGCATCACCGTGCGGCGCAGGCGGCATGGCGATGGCCTCGCCGAGCATGGCCCGCAGCGGCGCCACGGCCGGGGCATGGCCATGCAGCACCCGGCCCGCGTGCAAGGGTGCACGGGCAAAGCGATTCAACAATTCGCTGCGCGGAATGCGCATCAGCAGGATATCGCGGGGCGCCACCGAGAATTCGAAAGGCTGCGAAGCGTCATAAAGCACCAGATTGCCCGCACTCAGCCGGGCCACTTGCCCGCCCTGGCGCACCTCGGCCTGGCCCTGGAGCAGATAGCCCAGCCACAGCTCGTCGCGGGCATGCAGGCGCAGGTGGGCTGCGTTGCGCACCCAGCGGTGGCTGGGCGCCGACATGGCACTGATCTCCAGCAGTCCCAGGGACCGCACGGACAGCGTGGCCCCGAAGCCGCCGGGACCTGCGGCGTCCCCCTGCGCGCGGTGGCTGTCGGCCGGGATGCAGTGGCGGCAGACCACCTCGTGCCAGTAGTCGAAACGATGGCGTGGCTCCTGCGAATGGGTAGAGTATTCGAGCTGCATGGCAGCGCCCAGTATCCGCAGGCGGCCGCCGGCTGGCACCCCGGTGTTTACCCAAAGGCCCGGGGTGCCGCGACGGCGGCACTGCGCAGCACGGCTCAGCTGTGGCCCGGAGCCCGGTTCAGCAGATGCGTGCGCTTGTCGGCGCTCAGCGACAGGTAGCGCTCGTAGTGGCGCAGGATGTCGGCGATGACTTCCTCGCTTCGCAGGTACTGGATGTCGTGGCCCAGGCGCCCATCCTCGAAGAAGGTGATGGGCTCGTAGACATGGCGGCGCTCCTGCTCGCTGGCCGCCTCGCTCACCAGGAAGGTGGGCACCGTGCGGCGCGTGGCGCGCACGCCGTAGACGAAGTCGCGCAGCGAGGGATCGGGCACGGTCAGGCGCAAGGCGCCCTCGCCATCCAGGTCCTCGGTGACCACGGCCTCAACACCGCGCCTTTGCATCTCGGCGGCCACCTCGTTCATGGCGGGCAGCACCACGCCGGCCAGGAACCTGCGCACATCGGCGCGCGAGGGCTGGTGCACGATCTGCTCCAGGCGCTTGCGCCAGTGCTGGCCGCTCCAGAAGCTGGTGGCCGGAGCCAGGTCGGGCGAGAAGTGCGCGCGGTCGGCCTGCAGCCCGCGCCACAGCCCGTAGCACAGCGCCAGCATGATGACCGCCACGGGCAGGGCCGCCACCAGGGTCATGGCCTGCAGCGCCTTGAGGCCGCCGGCCAGCATCAGCACCATGGCCGTCACGCCCAGCACGGCAGCCCAGAACAGCCGCTGCCAGACCGGCGAACGCGCATGGCCGCGCGAGGCGATGTTGTCCACCACGAAGGCCCCGGAGTCCGCCGAGGTGACGAAGAACACCGCGATCAGCACGATGGTGAGCCAAGCCACGGGCTTGAACCAGGGCAGGTACTCGAAGAAGCGGAACAGCAGCGCATCCACGTTCGAGGCCGTCTGCCCCAACGCGCCCATGGCCACGTGGGTGTCTATCCAGATGGCGCTGTTGCCGAAGGCCGTCATCCACAGCAGGTTGAAGGCCGTGGGCACCAGCAGCACGCCGGTCACGAACTGGCGGATGGTGCGCCCGCGCGAGATGCGCGCGATGAACATGCCCACGAAGGGCGACCAGGAGATCCACCAGGCCCAGTAGAGGATGGTCCAGCCGCCGAACCAGCCTTCCTGGCTGGGCGGCTCGTAGGCGAAGGTGCGGAACGACAGCTGGACCAGGCCAGACACGTAGTTGCCGATGTTCTCGCTCAGCGCCTCGAACAGGAAGACCGTGGGCCCGGCCACGATGACGAAGGCCAGCAGGATGAAGGCCAGCACGAGGTTGAACTCGCTCAGGCGGCGCACGCCCTTGTCCAGGCCCGAGACGGCCGACAGCCCGGCCAGGCAGACCACGATGACGATGACCGCGATGCGGAAAGCCGCCGCAGAGGTGTCCCAGCCCGTGAGGGTGTGCAGGCCGGCGGCCAGCTGCAGCGCGCCGTAGCCCAGCGTGGTGGCGATACCCGCGATGGTGCCCACCAGCGCGAAGGCATCCACGCTGTGGCCGATGGGGCCGTTGATGCGCTTGCCCAGCAGCGGGTACAGGCCCGAGCGCATGGTCAGCGGCAGGTTGTAGCGAAAGCCGAAGTACGCCAGCACCAGGCCCATGGTCCCGTAGACGGCCCAGGCATGGAAGCCCCAGTGGAAGAAGGTGGACTGCAGCGCCTCGCGCGCGGCAGCCGGCGTGGAAGGCACGGCCGTGGGCGGCTTGAGGAAATGCTGCAGCGGCTCGCCCACGCCGAAGTACATCAGGCCGATGCCCATGCCGGCGGCGAACAGCATGGCGGTCCAGGAGATGAAGCTGAACTCGGGCTCAGCATCATCGGGACCCAGGCGGATATCACCGAAACGGCTGGACGCGACGAAGATCAGAAAGACCAGGAACAGCGTGACCGAGACGGCATAGAACCAGTCCATGTGCCCCACCACCCAGGCCTGGGCGCTGGAGAACAGCCGGTCGGCACTGTCGGGCATGAAGCCGCAGTACAGCAGCAGCAGGCCCAGAACCAGCAAGGAAGGAATGACGACGGGGCCGGAGAACGTGATGCGCGGTGCAGGCTCGGCTGGCGATGGCGTGGCCGCCTGCGGCGCATCCGGTGGCGCAGCCACTGGCGGCGCAGGTGGCGCCGGTCGGGGATCGGTGGTCGTGTCTGGCATATACCCTCTCTCTTGTGATCAATGGTGTGCCCGGGAACCGATTCGCAATGGTGGCGGCCCTGCCCTTGTGGGGCGGGCCGCGTTCCCTGCTCGGGGGATGTCCGCCGGGCAAAGGCCGCAAGTATCGTGATTCGCCGCGTCTGGTCGCGTCGGACGCAGGCCCTGAATGCTTCCGTTTTGCTGACGTACCGACCTCGGACCAGATCAGGCCTGGCTGGTTCAGGACGCCAGCTTGGCCACAACGGCCGGGGCGATGACGCGGTGGGCCGGCGTCACGCCCAGCATGTAGATGCGGCCCAGCGCGTTGTGCACATGGACCACGGTGGACATGGCCACGGTGAAGGTGGCCGACGACAGGCCCTCGGGCCGGGGCAGCTTCATGAGGGAGACCTGCACGTCCAGATGCCTGTCGCTGTCGCCCAGCACCACTTCGCTGTCGCTCAGGGCATGGACACGGAAGATGCCGGCGCGGTCGCCCACGCGGTAGCTCGATGGCTGGCGCTGCGCATCGACGCCGCTGAGCGTGCCCAGGTCCTTGATGCCGAAGGGCGCCACCACGCGGTTGCGCAGGCGCATCAGAAAGTCGATCCAGCCCGGCGTGCGGCCCATGCAGCGCAGGTACAGCGCCATGGGGCTGCTGCCGTCGTCCGGCAATTGCAGCTGGTAGCTGTCGTGGAAATAGGCGGTCTTGAGGCGGTCCTGCAGGGCGCTGCCCGCGGGAACCGGAGAGAGGATGACTTGTGCCATGGAGCGGAGGTGATGAAAAAAGGGGGCGGTCCTGCAGCCATCATAGGCCGCAGGGCCGCCCCCTTGTCAGGGCGCCATCAACGCTGCATCAGCGCTTGTCGCTCACCTTGATGCGGGCGTTGGGAACCTCGCCGAACATCTCGGGCGCATACAGCGCCTCCACCCGCGTGGGCGGCAGCGCGAAGTCGCCGGCATTGTTCAGCCGCACGGTGTACTCCACGCGCGTATTGCCCTTGGGCAGGTACTGGTAGTAGGCGCGGTAGGCCTCAAAGCTGCGCTCTTCATAAGCCAGCCAGCCCGCGCCTTCCGCGCGCTCGCCGCCCGAGGCGATCTCCGAGTCGCGCCCCAGACCGCCGCCCAGGATGGTGGCGCCCGTGGGCACGGGGTCGGTGATGGCCACCCAGGTCATGTCGGTGCGGGCCTGCACCTCCAGCGTGACGCGCAGCACGTCGCCGCGCGAGTACTGGCCTGCGGGCAGGCTCTTGTCGGCCTGCTCCACGGGCTTGACCGTGCGCGTGACGGTGTAGCCGGCGCTGAACGGCGCCTTGAGCTGCACGGCCGCCACGGACTGCAGCGTGAGCCAGGGCTTGCCGGTGCCCTGCTGGGTCACCGTCAGCTGGCCCTTGCGGGCATCACCCACCGCGCTCCAGGGCAGGAACATGGTGTTGTTGCGCAGGCCGCCGACCACCGTGGTCGCGCCGAAGCTGGACGCCTGGTGGGCCGCGCCCTCGGTGTCGCTGGCGCGCATGCGCGTGACCTGGCTCCACTCCACGCGGGCCTGGGACGCGCCCAAAGCCGCCTGGGTGGCGCCCGTCACGGGCGTGGCCTCGAACTGCTGCGAGAAGCGCTGCAGTGCCAGCGCCCCCCACAGGTTGGCCGTGGTCGTGCCCCAGGCGCCGTTGCTCTGGCGCGAGATGAAGCCGTTGGCCAGGCGCGGCAGCTCTTCCTTCCACGTCGGGTCGTCCATGTTGACCAGCATCAGGCGGGCCAGGTTGACCTCGGGGCCCTGCATCAGCCACCACCACTGGTCGTCCTGCTCGTTGCTGAAGGCCACGCGCGTGCCCTGGTAGCTCAGGCGGGCGCGCAGGATCTGCTGGGCCTGGGCCAGCTGCTGTTCGCGCTGGGGCAGCTCGCGCATGTGCTTGAGCAGGGCCACCCAGTCGATGACGGCATGCGTGGGCCAGTCGTTGGGCGCGATGGTGATGCTGTCGAGCATGCGCGGATTGGCGCGGCCCGTCAGCGCCAGCGCCTGGATGGCGGCCAGCTTGCGCATGTCCAGATCCTTGCGCGGGCTCCAGAAGCTGCGCTGGATGCGGCCTTCGACGAAGGCGATCAGACCGTTTTCCATGCGCTCGCGCTCGGCCGCCGGCAGCACGAAGCGCTTGTCCACGCCCTGCGCCAGTGCCGAGAGGTTGAGCAGGTGGGCCGTCAGCGTATCGCTGCCGCGAGCCGCACGGCCCGACCCGTCGCCTGCCAGCGGGAAGTAGCTGGCCAGGCCGTCGCCGTCCAGGTAGCTGGGCAGCTGGCCCATCGTGGACTGCCACAGCGTGGCGTCGCTCATGCCCACGGCCTTGCTGGTGACCTGCTCCAGGCAGCTGTAGGGATAGCGCGCCCACCAGTCGCGCACGCCGGGCAGGCCTTCGGCCAGCTTGGGCGCCAGCGACATGCGCAGGCCGCCCCGGCCGGACAGTGCATCGGCCGGCAGCTGCACGGGCAGGTTGATGCTGCCATCGACCTGCATCAGCGTGCCCTGCTGCACCGTCAGCGGCACGGCCGGGATGATGCGCTGGCTGACCTTCAGCCTGTCGCTGGCCGGCTTGTCGCCGCCTGCGGTGTCGCGGGCCTCGATCTCCCAGATCAGCGCCTCGGCGCGCGTCTGGCCCAGCTGGGCCGGCGCCGTGACGTTCCAGGCCACCTCGCGCGCCTCGCCCGCGGGAATCTCCACGGTCTGCGCTGCCAGCTCCAGCAGCGTGGCACGCGGCGTGACCTGCACCTTCATGGCCTTGGCCGAGGTGTTGCGCAGCGTGACCATGGCACGGAACTGGTCCTCCTCGCGCACCAGCGGCGGCAGGCCGCTGATGATCTGCAGGTCCTGGGCCGTGCGGATGGGCGCCTGGCCCGTGCCGAACATCGACACGCCATGGTCGGCCACCGCCACCACCTGGAAGGTGGTCAGCGAGTCGTTGAGCGGCACGCTGACCTGGGCCTTGCCCTGGGCATCGAGCACCACACTCGGATTCCACAGCAGCAGCGTCTCGAACAGCTCGCGCGTCTGGCTGCGGCCACCGCCGCCGCCAGCGGCCACGGCCTTGCGGCCGTAGTGGCGCCTGCCGATCACCTCCATCTGCGCGGTCGAGGTCTGCACGCCCCACTCGCGGCGGCGCAGCATCGCGTCGGCCAGCTGCCAGCTGGTGTTGGGCATGAGCTCCAGCAGGGCCTGGTCCACGACCGCCAGCGCCACCTCGGCGCCAGCGGCGGGCTTGCCGTCGGGCAGCGTGGCGCTGATGGTGACCTTGGCGGTGCCGCGCACCTGGTAGCTGGCCTGGTCGGCCGTGACCTTGACGTCGATGCGATGGGCCTTGGTGCCCACGCGGATCTCGGCCATGCCCAGGCGGTAAGCGGGCTTGGACAGATCGACCAGGGCCGTGGGCGCGATGTACTCCTTGCCCTCGTGCCAGAAGGCGTTCCACCACTCGCGCGGCGCCTTGAAGCCCCAGGTGAAGAAGCTGTACCAGGGCACCTCGCGCAGTCGCCCGCGCAGGGCCAGCACGCTCACGTAGACGTTGGGGCCCCAGTCGGGCTGGACCTTCAGCTCCACGGTGGGGTTCTGGCCATTGAGCTGCATGACCTGGGTGCTGACGATGCCTTCGCGTTCCACGGCGACCAGGGCCGTCGCGTAGCGGAAGGGCATGCGCACCTGGAAGCGCGCGGTCTCGCCGGGCTCGTAGCTGCGCTTTTCGGGCAGCACGTCCATGCGGTCATGGTCCTCGCCGCCGAACCACAGTTCGCCCTGGCGCGTGACCCAGACGCTGGAGGCAGCCTGGGCGGGCCGGCCGTCCTTGTCGGAGGCGGTGACGATCAGCTCGACCTCGCCGGGCTGCGACAGCTGGGCCTCGCACTGCACCATGCCCTGGGCATCGCTGTTGCCCGTGCACACCGTGCCCATGGACTTGAGCGTGGTCTGGTTGTCGTAGCTGTAAAAGCCCCCCACCAGGCGCTTGCGGCTGCTGGTGGTGACGCGGGAGATGGCCTCGACCTTGACCGGCACGCCGGCCTGGGGCTTGCCGTCCACGCCCAGGGCCAGCGCCTGGAACTGCAGCTTGCGGCCCGTGGTGATCCAGCTTTCGGCGCGCACGCCGGCCACGATGGCCGCGGGCCACAGCATCTGCGTGCTGCGCAGGGTCTGCACCTCGCCGTTGGGATCGGCATAGGTGGCCTCGATCAGCAGCTCGCGCGGCTCGCGCAGCTTGGGCAGGTTCTCGATCTTGAGCTTGCCCAGTCCTTCACGGTCCAGCGTCACGGGCAGCTTGTCGGCCACCACCTTGCTGTCCTGTGAGGCCGTGGCCTCCTCGTCATCGCTCTGGCCCGTGTCCTGGGCGCTGCGCGGTGCCGAGAAGCTGAAGCCCTGCCAGTCGCTGCGGTCCATCCAGGTGGAGCGCACCAGGGCGGACACGCGCACCGGCAGGTTGGCGGCCGGGCCGCCGGAGACGTAGTTCACCTGCACCTGCACCGGCAGGCTGGAGACGCCGACCAGGGCCTGCTTGCCTTCGGGGCCCACACGGCCTTCGAGCACGGGCAGGCGGAATTCCTCGACACGGAAGCTGCCCGTGCCGAAGCGGTTGTTGCGCCCGCGCGAGCCGTTGCCATCGCCGCGCAGCTCCACGGAATACGAGCCGAGCTTGGCACCCTTGGGCACGGAGAAGCTGTTTTCCGCACTCAGGCCGCCCGTGCCCGTGGAACGCCACTGCAGCGGCTGCGTGTACTGCTGGCCGCTGCCTTCATGGGTGATGACCAGTTGCGTGGGCCGCTGCTCGGGCAGCGCAAAGCCGCCCTGCCCCTGGCCGATGCCGGTCTGGGTGCGCATCAGGTGCTTCATGGACACGGTCTCGCCGGCGCGCAGCAGCGTGCGGTCGAAGATGGTGTGGGCCACCTCGTCGCGCTGGGCGCTGCGGCTGGTGGGCACGTTGAAGCGCCAGGACTCGATGCCGCGCTGCCAGTCGCTCCAGGTGAAGGCCAGCTCCTGCTGGCCGTCCTTGCCCTGGGCGCGTGCGCTGACGAAGTAGGCCGGCGAGCGGTAGCCGACACCGCCCGTGCACTGGGGCGGCTCGGGCGACAGGCCGTCCAGGCGCGCCACGCCGCTGGCATCGGTGGTGGCCGAGGTCAGCACCTTGCCATTGCAGTCGGAGACCTGGATCCTGGCATTGGCCACGACCTGGCCCTTGTCCAGCGTGGTCACCCAGGCGGCCGCGTTCTCGCGGCCGAGCTTGAAGTGCACGGACAAATTGGTCACCAGGGCGGAGGTGCGCACATACATGCTGCGTGCCGAGCCGTAGCGCTCATCGAGCAGCGACTGGCCCAGCAGCGGCGAGGCGATCTCGACCACGTGAAAGCCCGGCGTGAGCGGAATGCCCACCACCTCGAAGGGGCGCGGATCGCCCTTGACGGGCTTGGGCAGCTCCAGCGTCTTGACGTCGCCCTGGCCGGCCAGCAGCGACAGCATGCGCGTCTGCACATAGTCGCGGTTTTCGTTGTCGATCACGGGCGGCAGCGGGCCCTTGATGTCGCGCGAGGCGCGCTTGCGGTCCATGTCGGAGGACTCGTAGTCGGCCACGCGGCGCATCCAGGCGATGATCTCGGCATCGCTGCCGGGCTGCTTGGTGCTCACGCGGCTGGCATCCAGGGACTTGGTGGCCAGCTCGGACTCCACATTGCGCAGCGTCACGGGCAGCAGGGCCGGGCCGTCCGGGCCTTCGGCATAGCGCTCGACGATGCCGAAGGGCGAGGCCGCGAACTTGGCCAGCGGCGGCAGCGCGCCCGTGGCCACCTGCAGCGGGAACATGTCGGCATTGCTCAGGCTGCGGCCTGCCGCGTCCTTGAACTGCGGAGGCAGCTCCACCGTGTAGCGCGCCTGGGCCTGCATGGTGGCCGGGAAGCTCAGGTTCTGCACCAGCGAATCCTCGCTGAGCTTTTCGCCGTATTCGCCGTCGATCACGGGCGCCACCTTGGAGGCGCCGCTGCTCAGGCGAATGCCCTCGGCCAGCTTGCGCGGCACGGGGGCATTGAAGCTCAGGCGCATGGGGCGGATCGGCAGGCAGGCGGCCTGGGCGTTCTCGCGCTCGCAGCTGAACTCGGCCGCGAAGGGCTCGCGCACGCGGTACTCGAAGCGCTTGTCCTGGCGGCTGGCCACGCCATTGGGCGTGGCGATGCCGGCGCCAAAAACCAGCTTCATGGTCGTGCCCGCCGTCAGGCGGCGGTTGCAGGCCAGCGTGGCGTACTGCAGCGGGTTCTTGGCGGCGGCCTTGTCCCAGCCGCGGTGCTTGAGCAGCTCGTCGCGCTCCTTGCCTTCGATCAGGCGCACGGGAATGCGCTCGCCCACGCCTTCGGCCGTGCACCACATGTGCTGCTGCAGGCTTTGCACGGTGGCCGGGCCCGACAGGCGCAGCGCGAAGTACTGCTCCTCGTCGATCTGTTCATAGGTGTCGGGCGCCATGTCCAGCACGGCCGGGCCGCCGGTCTGGAACTGGTAGCTGGCAGCGCCCGTCACGGCCGTGCCCGCAGGCGACTTGTAGCCGGCCACCAGCTGGGCCGTGCAGCGCACGCCCGGCGGCAGGGCCTGCTTGAAGTCGAACACCCATTCGCGGTCGCTGTTCCAGCGGCCCGTGCCCTGGGTGGCCGCCGCATCGCTGCAGCTGAGCGTGACCGGCGCGGCCGCCTTGGGGTCGCCAAAGCGCACGGCCGTGCCATCGAACTGCACCACCACCTGCTCGACCTTGGCCACCTCTCCCTGCGGGCTGAACTGGCGCACGCCCACGGCCTGCGCCGTCAGCGCCACCGATCCCAGCAGCAGCCCCAACCCCCACCGGCTCCAGGGCCGGCTGTGCGCCGGAGCCCCCTGCAACCCACTGATCGCTTTCGTGCGAAGCACCCCCATGGCAATCCCTTCTGTCGGGCTCAGATGGCCCGCTGTTTTCTTGGAATGAGCAGGCTTTCAGCACTGCGACGCGAGCTGTCCGCATGACACGCTGCAAATGAAAAACCCTGCGCTGCAGGCAGGGCTCGGCGGCAAGGGCTGGAACAAGGCGCAGGCCTGTCGCCCGCATGCACCGAATGCAGGGCCGCATCCGCTGCGGCTGAAAACCACTGCGCGGGATGATACCGGCCCGCATCCGCTGCAGGCCCTGCGGCGGGTGCCCGGAACCGGGTCTGCGGTGTATCCATCTGTAAGACATCGGCGCATCAACACGTCATATCCATGCAATCACAGGGCTCACCTCCCACCACAGGCCCCGTCAGACTACATACAGCGTGCTGCCTATACTGCGCGGATACAACACAGGGAGAGAGTCCGTCCATGAAGCCGAACCACGTTGCCGTGCCTCAGCCGTTCTGGCACCGGATCAACCAGTTCTTCGCCTTTCCGTTGCAGTCACAGCCGCTGGGCTATGCGCTGCTGCTGTCGCTGGGCAGCCTGCTGTTCAAGGCGCTGTTCTTCCTGCCCGCACCCCTGGCCATCGGGCTGGTGCAGATCGGTATCCTGCTGGCCGCCAGCCGCTATGGTTTCAAGGTGGCAGCGCTGGGTTCGCAGGGCATATCGCGCGCTGCGGACTATCCTCGCCACCTGGACCCGGACTGGACCCATCTGCCCTGGAAGCTGTTCGCCATTTTGGTGGTGCACGGCATCATCGTCGGATGGTGTGCGCGGGTGAGCCTGGGCATGGCGCAGCTGGCCCTGCTGCTGCTGTCCTTTTTGCTGCCGGCCAGCATCATCGTGCTGGTGCAGACGACGGGCTTTTTCTCCGCACTCAATCCGCTGCTGATCCTGGACACGGTGCGCATCATCGGCAAGCCCTATGCGCTGCTGTGCTTTTTTCTGTTCCTGTTGAGCAGCGGTGCGCAGATCGCCATGTCGCTGCTGCTGCCGCTGTTCAGCGGGCTGATCCTGCTGCCGCTGTTCAACTTCGCCATGATCTATTTCGGCTGGGTCATGGCCAGCCTGCTGGGCTATGTGATGTACCAGCACCATGAGGCTCTGGGCATCGACGCCGCGCCCCAGGCAGACAACGGACCCGACGGGGCGCCTGCGCGCACGCCCGAACAGATCGCCCGCCAGCAGCTGGACGAGGACGTGGCCGAGCACGTGGCCGCTGGCGACCTGGCCGCCGCGCTGGGCCTGGCCTACGAGGACCAGCGCACCCACCCCGACGACACGCATGCCCAGCGCCGCTACCACCGCTTGCTGCTGCTGTCGGACAAGACGGCCACGCTGCTGGACCACGGCCGGCGCTTCATCGCCCTGCTGCTGCGCCAGGGCCAGACCGCCGAGGCGCTCAAGGTGTTCCAGGCCTGCCGCGCCAAGGAAGCGAGCTTTGCGCTGGACGATGCCGACCAGACACTGGCCCTGGCGCGCAGCACCTGGCGCGCGGGCGATGCACAGGCGACGCTGACCCTGATCTCGGGCTTCGACAAACGCTTCAAGGGCCATGCCGCCGTGCCCCATGCCTATGAACTGGCGGCGCGCCTGATGCTGCAGGGCTTCGGGCGCCGGGACATGGCCCAGGGCATCCTGGCCACGCTGCAGGCGCGCCATCCCGACAGCGAGGCCACGCAGGAGGTGCGGTGGCTGCTGCGTGACCCGGAACCGGAACAGGGACCGGACCCGCGCCCGGCCCCGCACTGATCACGCCGTGGCCTGGGACCGGGCCTGCCCGTCGAGCAACAGCCGGGTCACGGCCTCATCGGGCGCCCAGCGCTGCAGTTGTGGCAGCCAGGCGCGGGCGCGCTGTGCCAGCCCCTGCTGCAGCAGGCCGTTGACCAGCAGGCACAGCGTCTCGCCCAGGCCCGGCTGGCCGGGTGCTGCCTGCAGCAGCGCGCGGCACAGCTTCTCGGCATCGTCGAACGCACGGGCACGCGTGAAGCGGCGCACCAGCCTGGCCATGTCCTCGGGCGCGATTCTGGCGCCTGGGCGGGCCAGGTCCAGGTAGATGCGGTAGCTGGCGTGCTGCCAGGCCAGGGTGGCGGCATCACGGGCCGGCAGCCTGAAGATGCGCCGGGCCGCACGGTGGAAGTCCTCGCTGGCAGGCGCATAGCGGGCTGCGGCAAACCAGGCGCGCAGCACCTCGGTGTCGGCAGGCCGCAGCTGGGCTGCGGCGCGCCAGGCGCGCAGGGCGCCCTCCATGTCCAGCGCCTGGCCCAGGCGTCGCGCGTTGGCGACATGTGCGTCGAAGCCATCGTCCGGCGCCGAATGGCAGCCCGCCAACGCCGCCCGTGGCTTGCGGCGCAGATGCAGGGCCATCAGGGTCGCGCCCGTGAGCAGGCCGCCCAGGTGGGCCATGTAGCCAGCGCTCTGGCCACTGAAAAAATGCTGCAGCACTTCATTGGCGATCCAGGCTGGCAGCAGGATCAAGGCGGGCGCAGTGACGTAGTTGAAATAAAAAAACAGCTGATAGAAGAAACGGACACGCCGCAGCCGGTACATGACGGCGTACATGCCCATCAGGGCGGCCACGGCGCCCGAGGCGCCCAAGCCGTAACTGCCTGTGCCTGCATAGGCCCAACCCGAAAGCACCGAGCCACCCACGGCGCCCAGCAGATAAAACAACAGATAGGTGCCGCGCCCCAGCATCAACTCGACCGAGAAGCCGAACATGAAGAGAAACAGCATATTGCCCACCAGGTGGCTGGTGTCGACATGCAGGAACGCTGCGGTGATCCAGGTCACCGGGCGCATCGGCGCGTCCAGGGCATAGTTTTTGGCCCAGCGCGTGGTGAAAGGTTCCGGCTGCAACGCCTCGTAGCGGCTGCGGTCGGTCTGCCAACGCTCGTGCAGGGGATCGCTTTCGGGCACGATCTGCCCGCTGCGCAGCAGCGCCAGGAAGGCGGGCTCCTGCTCCATGCGCTGCAGCAGCGGCTCGACCAGGCCCTTTTTCTGCAGCACCTTCGCCTGCTTGGCAATGGGCGAATCCGTGCGCTGCAGCCAGTCCACAAAGCGCGGCAACTCGATGCCCGGCAGCGCGCTGGCGGCATAGAACTGCGCCGCCGCCTGCTGGGCGCGCTCTTCGGAGCGCTGGGGCCCGAAGAACACCAGCACGTTCACGAGGATGATCAGCAGCGTCATCCACGGCGGATTGCTCCAGCGGGGCCGGTCCTCCAGCGGAATCGCGTAGAACATGCGGGACCGCTGGACGCGCGCTTACTGCGGCTGGAAGCCGCTGGTCTGGATGATGCGTTTCCAGACCTGGGTATAGGCCTGCTCGCGCTCGGCCAGTTGCGCGGGCGGCATGTGGCCCACGGTCAGGCCCAGGGCGGTGAGCTGCTCGTGCACATCGGGCTGTTTGAGCACGGTGGCCACTGCGGCGGAGAAGCGGTCGATGAAGGCCTGGGGCGTGCCGCGCGGCGCGTAGATGCCGTAGTAGGGCGTGTCCTCGAAGCCCTTGACGCCCTGCTCGGCCAGCGTGGGCACTTCGGGCATGGTGGCCTGGCGGCGCGTGCCCAGCACGCCGATCACGCGCAGCTTGCCGGCCTTGTGGTTTTCCATGAAGTCCTGCACCGAGGCGATGCCGGCCGGAATCTGGTTGCCCAGCATGTCGGCCAGCATGGGCGCGCTGCCCCGGTAGGGCGCGGCCACCAGGTCCAGCCTGTAGTGCTCGCCCAGCAGCCTGACCAGGAATTCCGGCGTGGACGCGGGCGCGGGTATGCCGATGCTGCCGCGCTTTGCGCCCTGGCGCACCCACTCCACATACTCGGCAAGGTTGCGCGCCGGCGTGTTGGCGGAGACCGCCAGCGCGTTCACGAAGGTGGCAAAGCCGGCCACGGGAACGAAGTCATGGCCAGGGTCGAAACCCGGCTTCTTCACCACCTGGGGCAGGATGGAGATGGTGTGGTCATGCGTGAGGAACAGGGTATGACCGTCGGCCGCAGCCGCCTTGAGTTGCTGCGCCGCGATCTGCCCGCCCGCGCCGGGGCGGTTGTCCACCAGCACCGTGGTGCCCAGCACGTCCTTGAGCCGGTCGGCCAGCAGGCGTGCGATGGCATCCGTGCCGCCGCCCGGCGGAAAGCCCACCAGGATGCGGATGACCTGCCCGGGCTGTGCCCAGGCCAGCGGAGCCAGGGCCGACGAGGCGGCAACGGCAGTCACTGCGCCGGCGGCGCGCAGCGCCCCGGTCAGCAGTTGGCGGCGGGAGGATGTCATGGCGCGGCTCCGGCGAACGGGGGATCAGCCCAGGCGTGCGTTCAGGCGTGCATTCAAGCGCGCCTGGTGGCCTGCGAGCTGCTTGCGCACCTGGGCCGGCGCCGTGCCGCCCAGGGTGTTGCGCGCATTGAGCGAGCCTTCGAGGCTGAGCGCCTCGAAGACATCGGCCTCGATGCCGGGGTTGAAGGCCTGCAGTTCGGCCAGCGGCAGCTCGGTCAGGTCCACGCCCTTTTGCGAGGCCAGCTTGACGGCATGGGCCACGGTCTCGTGCGCATCGCGGAAGGGCAGGCCCTTCTTGACCAGGTAGTCGGCCAGGTCGGTGGCCGTGGCGTAGCCCTTGAGCGCGGCGGCGCGCATGGCTTCGGCGTTGACGGTGATGCCGCCCTTCTTGCCGCCCGTGGCCGGGTCGGCCTGGCCGCCGATCATCTCGGCGAAGATGCGCAGCGTGTCCTTCAGGGTGTCCACCGTGTCGAACAGCGGCTCCTTGTCTTCCTGGTTGTCCTTGTTGTAGGCCAGGGGCTGGCCCTTCATCAGGGTGATCAGGCCCATCAGGTGGCCGACCACGCGGCCGGTCTTGCCGCGTGCCAGCTCGGGCACGTCGGGGTTCTTCTTCTGCGGCATGATCGACGAGCCCGTGGTGAAGCGGTCGGCGATGCGGATGAAGCCGAAGTTCTGGCTCATCCAGATGATCAGCTCTTCGGACAGGCGGCTCACGTGCACCATGCACAGGCTGGCGGCCGAGGTGAATTCGATGGCGAAGTCGCGGTCGCTGACGCCGTCCAGCGAGTTCTGGCAGACGCCTTCCATGCCCAGGGTGCGGGCCACGCGCTCGCGGTCCAGCGGGTAGGTGGTGCCGGCCAGGGCGGCGCTGCCCAGCGGCAGCACGTTGACGCGGCGGCGCAGATCCAGCATGCGCTCGGCGTCGCGCTTGAACATTTCCACATAGGCCAGCAGGTGGTGGGCAAAGCTCACGGGCTGGGCCACCTGCAGGTGGGTGAAGCCGGGCAGGATCACGTCCACGTTCTTCTCGGCCACTTCGACCAGGGACAGCTGCAGCTCGCCCAGCAGGCCTTCGATGAGGTCGATCTCGCCGCGCAGCCACAGGCGCACGTCGGTGGCCACCTGGTCGTTGCGGCTGCGGCCCGTGTGCAGGCGCTTGCCGGCGTCGCCGACCAGCTGGGTCAGGCGGGCCTCGATGTTCAGGTGCACGTCTTCCAGGTCGAGCTTCCACTCGAACTGGCCGGACTCGATTTCCTGCGTGATCTGCGCCATGCCCTTGCGGATGGACTCGTGGTCGGCGGCGGCGATGATGCCCTGGGCCGCCAGCATCTCGGCATGCGCCAGGCTGCCCGTGATGTCGGCCTGCCACAGGCGCTTGTCGAAGAACACGCTGGAGGTATAGCGCTTGACCAGATCGCTCATCGGCTCTTCAAAGAGAGCGGACCAGGCCTGGGCCTTGGTGTCGAGCTGGTTGTGCGAGGCGGACGTTGGTTGATTGGCAGACATGTGAGGACGCGATCTTCGATTAGGCGGTGCTGGCGGCGGGCGGCACGCCCCCGCGCGGGCAGGAAGCGAAGATTCTATCGACCTGGGCGGCGCCACGCCCGTGCAGGGGCCGGCCAGCGGCTGTGCAGGCCGGCCCGGCATGACCATAATCCGGGCATGCGGCGCGGAGCCATTGCGCCCATTTCCGCCCGTTTCCGCCAATTTCCGACGAACGCCCGACGAACTCCGCCGCATTTTCGCCACAACACCCCATCACCCGCCCCTTGCCGCCCCAGCCATCCACCTCCGCTGCCCCGCCGCCCCTGCCTGCGGCGCTGGTCTTCGACGCCTGCAACGTCGGCGTGGTGCTGCGCGCCGTGCTCTTCGTGCAGGCCGTGGCGGCCACGGCTGCGATGTTCGGCGCCGACTCGCCCCTGCAGTGGCTGGAGAACATGGCCCTGCTGACCGGCGCCAGCCTGCCCGGCACCCTGGTCTGGCTGGTGGCGGCCTGCCTGCTCAAGCATCCGCTGCAGCGCCTGCCGTCCACCGGGCAGTACGCAGCCGGCGTGCTGCTGGGCATGGCGGCCGGGCTGTATGCCTGCGCCATGCTGCAACTGGCCGGTGGCAACAGCGCCCCCTGGCTGGCCAGCGCCATGTCCGGCGGACTGCTGGCGGCCCTGCTGGTGGCCGCCCTGGTGCTGCGCGCACGCGGCCACACCCCCGCCGACACGCAGGCGCGGCTGGCCGAGCTGCAGTCGCGCATACGCCCGCATTTCCTGTTCAACACGCTCAACAGCGCCATCGCCCTGGTGCGTGCCGAGCCCGCCAAGGCCGAGGCCCTGCTGGAAGACCTCAGCGACCTGTTCCGCTACGCGCTGGCCGAGCCGCACAGCACGACCACGCTGGCCGAGGAGATCGAGCTGGCCCAGCGCTACCTGGCCATCGAGCAGGTGCGCTTCGGCGAACGGCTGCAGGTGCGCTGGCAACTGGACCCTGCCGCCCACGGCGCCCTGCTGCCGCCGCTGCTGCTGCAGCCGCTGGTGGAAAACGCCATACGCCATGGCGTGGAGCCCAGCGCACACGGCGGCAAGCTGCAGGTGCGCACCGAGCGCCGTGGCGATCTGGTGGAGGTGCGCATCACCAACACCCTGCCCACCGAGATCGATTCCGCCAGCGCAGCTGGCACGCGCGGCAACGGCATTGCGCTGGCCAATGTGCGCGCCCGGCTGTCGCTGCTGCACGACCTGCAGGCCCACCTCACGGCGCGCACGCTCAAGGGCCATTTCGTGGTGCGCATCAGCCTGCCGCTGGCTGCGCCTGCCAGCCAACCCACGAAGGCTCTATCGAAGAAGAAGCACCATGCACATCCTGATCGTTGACGACGAAGCCCTGGCCCGCGCGCGACTGCGCACCCTGCTGGCCGATGTGGAAGCCTGCACGGGCACCGGCCCGCACCAGGTCAGTGAAGCGGCAGACGCGCGCCAGGCCATGGCCGTGCTGCAGGCGCCGGGCCCGCGCGCCGTGGAACTGGCGCTGCTGGACATCCACATGCCGGGCCAGGACGGCCTGGCCCTGGCGCACGCACTGCGCCGCCTGCCGCTGCCGCCTGCCGTGGTCTTCGTCACCGCCCATGCCGGCCATGCGGTCGAGGCCTTCGACCTGGACGCTGCCGACTACCTGACCAAGCCCGTGCGCCGCGAGCGCCTGCAGCAGGCCCTGGCCAAGGCCGCACGCACGGCGGTGCACCAGACGGCCGAGCGCGACAGCGGCCCCGTGCTGCTGATACAGGACCGGGGCACCACCGTGCGCCTGCCCCTGTCCGAAGTGCTCTACCTCAAGGCCGAACAGAAATACGTGACCGTGCGCACCGTGGGCCGCAGCTACATCCTCGACGGCGCCCTGGCCGACCTGGAAACCCGCCACGCCGACCACCTGCTGCGCGTGCACCGCAACGCGCTGGTGGCCCGCAGCGCCCTGCGCGCCCTGGAACGCCACGACGACCCCACCGAAGGCGAAGGCTGGGCCCTGCGCCTGCACGGCATCCCCGAACTGCTCATGGTCTCCCGCCGCCAGCTCCCCCAGGTCCGCGCTGCCATCCGCGACGAAGGACAGCCCGGCTGACGATGAAAGGCTGAGGACAGCGCTCTGCGCCAGAAAGCACGCCCCAAAACAAGCGCGGCCCACCTCAGAGACACCGAGGAAGGGCCTATGCCGGCCGCGCCGCCCCGCACCGAGGGTGTCATCCCCCTCCGCGAAGCGAGAAGGGGGAAGCCGCGAAGCGGCTCAGGGGGTCAAGCCATCTTTCTAGACAGATCCCACATCGCATCCACCAGCAGATCGACGTCCCGCGCGTCATGCCACAGGTGCGTGGAGACGCGCACGCCGTAGTGGTCTGCCGCCGCGCCGATCACGGGGAAGTTGGAGTTGCGGATCACGAAGCCCTGCGGATAGTCGCTGAGCATGCGCGCCACGAAGGTCGATGACTTGGTCCCGTTCATCACGTCGTCCTTGTTCTGGAACGGGTTGAAGCAGGTCAGCGCCGACAGCAGCTTGGGATCGTCCTTGGGCGAGTACAGCGAGTCCACGCCCCAGCGCTCGACGATCTTTTCCTTGAGGTAGGACGACAGCGTCAGGTCATAGGTCTCGATCTTCTTGCGGCCGATGCTGTCCCACTGCGCGCAGGCCTGGGCCAGCGCCATGAACATGGGCGTGTGCACGCTGCCGCAGGAGGTGACCGAGGCGGCGATGTCGTAGGTCTCCTTGGCCGTGGTCGTGCGCTCCAGCGCCGGGTAGGCGCTGGTGTGCACCGGGTACCACTTGGGCAGGGGCAGCGGGTTGGAGGCGCGCATCTTGTTGCGGATGATGAGGATGCCCGTCGAGCCCGGGCCGCACTGCCACTTGTGGCCCGCGCCGGACATGAAGTCCATGCCCAGCTCCGCATAGTTGTAGGCCATCATGCCCGGCAGGTGGGCGCCGTCCACGATGCTGATCAGGCCATGCGCCTTGACCACGCCCATCAGGTCGGCAATGGGCAGCATGGTGCCGGTCTTGTAGGTGGGAGAGGACCACATCATGGCGCGCACGCGCTTGCCCTGGGCCTTGAGCGCGCGGATGCGCTCGTCGAACAGGTTCACGTAGGTGGCCGCCGTCTGGTTGTTGCCCACGGGCAGCGCAATGCGCGAGACCTCGATGCCGTAGCGGTCCTGGGCGATCTTCAGCGGCGTGTCGCCGCCGCCGTGCTCGTGGTTGGTGGTGACCACCACGTCGCCACGCTGCCAGTCGATGCCCAGGATGGCATGGCACATGCCCGAGGAGGTGTTGGCCGAGAAGGCCAGTTCGTCGGCATCCACGCCAAAGCCCGGCGCCACCTGCTTGCGCAGGTCCAGCAGGTTGCTGTAGCCGTTGCCCGAGTCGGCGGCCTTCTTGCGGTTTTCGGTATCGAACACGTCGAGCACCAGCTTGGGCATGGAGCCGGCCGTGCCGATGTTCATGTAGGTCTTCTCGGGCTTGAGGATGAACATGCTCTGCACGTCGGTCCAGAAGGCCTCGTCGCGCATGAGCTGCTCGCGCAGCGCGGCCGCCGAGGTCTGGGCGTTGCCGCTGCCGCAGGCGGCCAGCAGCGGGCCCAGCGTGGCGGCGCCGGTGCCGTAGCCCAGCATGCGCAGGAAGTCGCGGCGCTTGGAAGTCCAGCGCGCGGGATAGCCGGATTCGCCGGCGGCCGCAGTGGCGGTCAGGGATGTGGCCTGCTCGGCCGCGATCTGGGGGTGTCGTGCGTTCATGCGGTCCTCCTGTCGTTGCGCAAGCGGTCAGCGGCGGCCGACGATGGCCGAGATTTCGATCTTCACATCGCGCGGCAGGCGCGCCACTTCCACCGTGGCCCGAGCGGGGGCGCCGGTCTTGAAGTACTCGCCATAGACCTTGTTCATGGCGGCGAACTCGTTGAGGTCCTTCATGAAGACCGAGGTCGAGAGCACATCCTCGTAGCCCAGTCCCTGGGACTTGAGCTTGGCGCCGATGTGGTCGAGCACGGCGCGCGTCTGCTCTTCGATGGTGGCGCCCTGGATGGCCGTGCCCTGTGCGTTCAGCGGCAGCACGCCCGAGAAGTAGATGGTGTTGCCATGCGCCACCATCTGCGAGTACGGGCCGATGGCCGGGTAGATCTGCGTGGTGGACAGCACCTCGCGCTTGTTGGGCGCAGCGCAACCCACCAGCGCCGCCGCCGTCACCGCCACCCCGCATGCCAGCGCCATGCGCCCCAGGTTCGTTCGAATATCCATGGTATTGCCCTTCTCAAACAAAAATACAAGCTGCCACTGCCGTGCCACGCATTACTGCATTGGCGTTATGGAAACACTTTGTCACCATTAACCCAGTCCTCAGAGGTGACCTGAATCATCGATACAAAATGATTCGAATTCGTGATTTCACGGAGAAATTCTAGGCAGGGATCTGGAGCATTCGATAATGAATTTTCCCCTACGCACCACTACGCACACGGACCCACGCAGTGCTACGCAGCCCTTCAACATTCTTTGAAAACAATGGTTTGGCACGGAATCTGCTCAACAACAAGCAGCACATCAGGCATCAGAGGGACGGCGCACCACAATACGGCAAAACGATTATCCAAAACCCCAAAAAGGGGAGTACGCACCAAGAAAATGCATCTCGGATTTCCAGTATCCATGGGATATTGTTTCGTGCCCAAAAACCATTTTTCATGGTGTTTCCCTTGGGATATTCAAACGCCTTTTCACGCGCGCGTGAATCCGTGTGGATATACGGGCGCGCAGGCCATTGGAAAATACAGCGCCTGCCATTCAAAGGCCGCCGCCCTGGCGCTGGCGGCATGCGCGCAAGCCCTGTTGACAAGGCCCGGCCACTGGGCGGAAAAGATCGTCGGTGCACCCCACACAGGCTCCCATGCAACTTCCGCTGAAACTTGCACTTCTGTCGATTGCCGCCATCGCGCTCGCCCTGGGCCTGGTCGCGGCGACCGTGCAGCACCAGACCCTGGAGCTGGCCCACCAGGAAAGGGAACTGGTCGAGACCGCCTACCTGCACAGCAAGGAGACGGAGCTGCGCCACTACGTCCAGCTGGCGACCACGGCGCTGACGCGCATCAAGTCCAGCGGCGAGGAGCAATCCGTGCAGCGGCGCCAGGCGCTGGAGATGCTGTCGCGCATGCAGTTCGGCGAGGACGGCTACTTCTTTGTCTACGACGAACACGGCAACGTGCTGCTGGATGCGCGCCAGATGGGCCTGTCGGGCGTGGACCTGTGCGATCCCAACAGCCCCGGCGGCGCAGGACCCGCCAGGATCATCCTGGACGCCGCGCGCAGCGGCGGCGGCCTGGTGCGCTACCAGTGGCAAAAACCGTCATCGCTGCGTACCGAGGCCAAGCTCGCCTACGTGGCCACGGTGCCCGAATGGGGCTGGTCGCTGGGCACGGGCCTGTACCTGGACGATGTGGAGCAGGCGCTGCGCCAGATCGACGAAAGCGCCCAGGCCAACATCGCGGCCACGCGCTGGCGCATCTTCGGCATTGCGGCGCTGTGCATCGTGCTCATCGGCGTGGCGGGACTGGTCTTCAATCTCAGCGATCACCGCGTGTCCAGCAACAAGCTGCAGCGGCTGGCCCAGCGCGTGGTGCATTCGCAGGAAGAGGAACGCACGCGCGTGGCGCGCGACCTGCATGACGGCGTGGTGCAGGTGCTGGTCTCCTCCAAGTTCCTGCTGGAGACGGCCCAGGCACAGCTCAGGCGGCTGGCCGCGCAGGACCCGGCCACGGCCCAGCGCATGGTGGACCAGGGCCTGGAGCAGCTCAACCACGCGCTGGTGGAGATACGGCGTGTCTCCCACGGCCTGCGCCCCGCCCTGCTGGACGACCTGGGCCTGGCCCCGGCCCTGGCGCTGATGAGCCAGCAAATGCAGGCCGAGGACGGCCTGCGCATGCAGTTCGGCTGCCGCGGCGAGACGCGCTTTCTGCCGCCCAGCCATGCCACGGCCCTGTTCCGCGTGGCCCAGGAGGCCGTGACGAATGCGCAAAACCATGCCCAGGCCACGCGCATCGATGTCAGCCTGCACTTTCAGCGCCGCCGCGTGGTGCTGCAGGTCAGCGACGACGGCCAGGGCTTCGACATGCGCCGCGTGCAGCGCGACCGCCAGGGCGGCATCGGCCTGCGCAACATGCGCGAGCGCATCGAAGGCCTGGGCGGCCACCTGTCCATCAGTTCGGGGCGCCGGGGCACCCGGCTGGTCGCCGTGCTCTACCGCGATGGCGGCATGCCGCTGTCTCCCTCACCGGAATTCGAACTCCCACGGGCCGCTGCATGAACCCCATGATCCGCATCCTCCTGGTGGACGACCACCCTCTCGTGCGCGACGGCGTGTCCATGCGCCTGCAGGCCACGGACCATATCCGTGTGGTGGGCGAGGCCGCCAGCGTGGACCAGGCCCTGCCGCTGGCCCGCCAGCTGTCGCCCGACCTGGTGGTCACCGACATCCGCATGCCGGGCGCCAGCGGCATCGACCTGGCCGCGCTGTTCCGCGATCAGTTCCCCCTGGTGCGCGTGCTGGTGCTGTCCATGCATGAGGATCCCGAATACGTGCGCCGCGCCGTGGCGCTGGGCGCGCGCGGCTATGTGCTCAAGGACGCGCCTGCGCAGCAGCTCATCGAGGCCATAGACCGGGTCTACGCCGGCGGCCTGTATTTCAGCCCCGGCCTGCAGCCCGTGGCCGAAGAAGACGGCAGCGCGTCCGGGCCCCGGCGCGCCCTCACGCCGCGCGAGGCCAGCGTGCTGCAGTGGATCTCGGAGGGCCGCTCCAACAAGGAAATCGCCGCGCTCATGGGCACCTCGGTGCGCACCGTGGAAACCCACCGCCTGCACCTGCGCCGCAAGCTGCGCATCGACGGCCATGCGGCCTTCATCAAGTACGCGGTGGATTACGCCGACCTGCTGGGGCCGGCACCCCAGGAGGCCCGCGCAGGCTAGGACCCGCGCCTCAGCCTCAACATCAGCCTCAGTGCGCGTGCGCCGCGCGGCTGACCACGGTGACCAGCACGATGCCCAGCATCAGCCAGCCCACCTGGGCCACGGTCTCGCGCGCGCTCAGGCGCTTTTGCAGCTGGGGAATCAGGTCAGCCAGCGCCACGTAGATGAAGCTGCTGGAGGCCACGGCCAGGAAGTACGGCAGCAGTTCCTGCAGCTGTCCCACCAGGAAATAGCCGCCAATGCCGCCCAGCGTGGTCACGGCCCCGGCCATGGACACCTTGATCAGCGCCACGCGCCGGTTGGAGCTGGACTGGCGCAGCACCACGATGTCGCCCATGTGGTGCGGCACCTCGTGGGCCAGCACCGACACCGCCGCGATCAGCCCCAGGCGCATGTCGGCCATGAAGGCGGAGGCGATCAGCACGCCATCGCCAAAGCAGTGCACGCTGTCGCCGGTCAGCACCGCCCAGCCGCCGTGGCGGTGGCCGTGATGGTGGTCATGGGAATGGTCATGGGCGTGGCCCTGGTGATCGTGATGTTCGTGGTGATCGTGCTCATGGGCCGGCGGCGCCCCGTGCTCATGCCCGTGGTGCCACAGCTCGGCCTTGGACAGCAGGAAAAAGAACACCAGGCCCACCAGCAGCGTCACGAACAGGTCATGCGCGCCTGCCTCGCTCTCAAAGGCCTCGGGCAAGAGGTGCATGAAGGCCGTGGCCAGCAGCGCGCCCGCCGCCAGGCTCAACAGCCGCTGCGGCATCATGCCCGGCGCGCGATTGCCTCCCAGCCCCATCAACAACGCGGCCACCCAGACGCTGCCAATACCGGCGGCCAGGGTGGCCAGAATGATTGCTACCAATGTCATAGCGATTTGTGCTTCAACCGTATGCCCTTGCAGGCGAAACCCGCGAATTCTCGCAGAAAGACAGGCCCCATCGCAGCCGTGGCCTGCGATCCCATGAAGGAAGCAGGCCACGGTGTCGGGTGCCCTCGGTTTCAGCCTACAGAAGCTGTCAAGCCCCCCTGCGCGAAAAAGCTCAGGGCGCGACGCCGTTCTTGTTGAACCAGGCCAGCATTTTTTGCCAGCCGTCGCGCGCAGCCTGCTCGCGGTAGCTGGGCCGGTAGTCGGCATGGAAGGCGTGGGGCGCCTCCGGGTAGATCACGAACTCCGAGGCCTTGGCCGCTGCCGAGCCCTGCTTGAGCGCCTCGCGCATGCGCTCCACGGATTCCAGCGGAATGCCCGTGTCCTGCCCGCCATACAGGCCCAGCACCGGCGCCTTGAGGCTGGAGACCAGCTCCAGCGGATGGCGTGGCTGCAGCGCCGTCTTGGCGCCCTCCAGCCGGCCGTACCAGGCCACGCCGGCCTTGACCGGGCCATGGGCCGCATACAGCCAGGTGATGCGCCCGCCCCAGCAAAAGCCCGTGATGGCCACGCGCGCCGTATCGCCGCCCTGGGTGCCGGCCCATTGCACGGCGCCGTCCAGGTCGGCCATGACCTGCTCGTCGGGCACCTTGGAGACCAGCTCGCTCATGAGCTTGGCGATGTCGGTATAGGTCTTGGGGTCGCCCTGGCGCGCATACAGATCGGGGGCAATGGCCAGGTAGCCGGCACGCGCCAGGCGGCGGCAGGTGTCGGCAATGTATTCATGCACGCCGAAGATCTCGGAGATCACCAGCACCACGGGCACATTCTTCTTGCCCGCGGGCGCGGCGCGGTAGGCGGGCACCTTGAAGCCGTTCACGGTGAAATGCACCTCGCCGGCCGTCAGGCCGTCGGCCGGCGTGGAGATGGCGGTCTGCGCCATGAGCGGCGTGGCCGCTGCGGCATAGCCCAGGCCCAGGGCCGTCTGCAATGCCAGGCGCCGCGTGGGCCCCTCTTCGCTGCTGCGCCCCGGAACCAGGGCCTTCAGGTCTTGCTGCTGATCGTCACGCATGCATCTCTCCTTGGTGGTGGTTGAGAACCGGCCAAGTCTACGATGCCTGCGTGAAGCTCAATGTGCCTTGTCCCAGTTGGGTCCCAGGCCCACCTCGGCGAGCAGCGGCACCTTCAAGTCGGCCACGCCGGCCATCAGGCGCGGGATCTCGGTGCGCACCCAGTCCGACTCGCCTTCGGGCAGCTCGAACACCAGTTCGTCGTGCACCTGCATGATGACGCGGACCTCGGACTGCCTGGCATCGAGCTCGGCCTGCACTGCCACCATGGCCTTCTTGATCAGATCGGCCGCCGTGCCCTGCATGGGCGCGTTGATGGCCTGGCGTTCGGCCGCCTTCTTGCGCGGGCCGCTGCCGCCGTTGATGTCCACCAGGTACAGGCGGCGGCCGAAGACGGTTTCCACGTAGCCGTGGTCGCGCGCGAATTCCACCGTCTCGTCCATGTAGCGCTTGACGCCCGGATAGCGCTGGAAATAGCGGTCGATGTAGGCGGCCGCGGCCTTGGTCTCTATGCCCAGGTTCTTGGCCAGGCCAAAGCTGCTCATGCCGTAGATCAGCCCGAAGTTGATGACCTTGGCGTAGCGGCGCTGCTCGCTGCTGACCTGCTCCAGCTCCACGTTGAAGACTTCCGATGCCGTGGCACGGTGCACGTCGCGGCCTTCGTGGAAGGCGCGCAGCAGGGACTCGTCGCCCGACAGGTGGGCCATGATGCGCAGCTCGATCTGCGAGTAGTCGGCGCTGGCGATCACATGGCCGGGCGCGGCAATGAAGGCCTCGCGCACGCGCCGGCCTTCGGGCGTGCGGATGGGGATGTTCTGCAGGTTGGGGTCGTTGCTGGACAGGCGCCCCGTCACGGCCACGGCCTGGGCGTAGTGCGTGTGCACGCGGCCCGTGCGCGGCAGCGCCAGCTGGGCCAGCTTGTCGGTATAGGTGCCCTTGAGCTTGGACAGGCTGCGGTGTTCCAGCAGCTTGGCGGGCAGCGGATAGTCCTCGGCCAGCTTCTCCAGCACCTCTTCGTCGGTGCTGCGTGCGCCGGTGGCCGTCTTCTTGACCACGGGCATGCCCAGCTTGTCGAAAAAGATTTCGCCCAGCTGCTTGGGGCTGGCCAGGTTGAAGGGCTGGCCCGCGATGTCGTAGGCCTCCTGCTCCAGCTGCACGATGCGCTGGCCCAGGTCGTTGCTCTGCCTGGCCAGCGTGGCGGCATCGATGAGCACGCCGTTGCGCTCTATGCGGAACAGGGCCTCGCTGGTGGCGATCTCCAGCTCGTAGACGCCGCGCAGGCCGTCGTTGGCCTGCAGCTGCGGCCACAGCACGCGGTGCACGTCCAGGGTCTGGTCGGCATCCTCGCAGGCATAGGCGGCAGCCTTGTCCACGGGCACCTGGGCGAACGGGATCTGGTGGGCGCCCTTGCCGCACAGGTCTTCATAGCTGATGCCCGTGCGGTTGGTGTGGCGCAGCGCCAGGCTGGCCAGGCCGTGCGGGCGGTGCACTTCCAGCACATAGCTTTGCAGCATGGTGTCGTGCACATAGCCGTGCACCTCGATGCCGGCATTGGCGAAGACATGGCGGTCGTACTTGACGTGCTGGCCCAGCTTGGGCCGGGCCGCATCCTCCAGCCAGGGCTTGAGGCGCTGCAGCACCTCGTCGGCCGGCAGTTGCTCGGGCGCGTCGGGGCCGGCATGGCGCAGGGGGATGTAGGCAGCGGCGCCGGGCTCCACGCTCAGCGAGATGCCCACGATCTCGGCACGCATCTCGTCCAGCGAGGTGGTTTCGGTATCCAGGGCCGTGAGTTCGGCGGCGTTGATCTTGGCCAGCCACTGGTCGAACGCTTCCCAGGTCAGCACCACGTCATAGTCCAGCGGGCGCTGCTGGACGGCCTCGGCCTCGGTGGTGGCGTCGTCGGATTCGGCCTGCTCCTGGGCAAACATGTCGCCCGTGGACTGGTCGGCACGCGGCTTGGCCGCTGGCTTGCGGCCGGCCTTGACGGCTTCCAGCGCATCGGGCTCGGGCGCGGCACCGCCGAGCATGCGCGCCAGGCCCTTGAAGCCGTAGCGCTCATAGAAGTCGCGCAGCGGCGCGGTATCGGGCTCGCGCGGCGCCAGCGCGTCGAGCACCGGCAGGGTGGGCACTTCGGCGCTCAGGTCGCAGTCGGTCTTCATGGTGACCAGCTGGCGGCTCAGCGCCAGCTGGCCCGAGGCGATGGCATCGCGCAGGTTCTGGCCGGCCACGCCCTTGATGCCGTCGGCCGCAGCAATCAGGCCGTCGAGCGAGCCGTGCTCTGCCAGCCACTTGACGGCCGTCTTGGGGCCCACCTTGGACACGCCGGGCACGTTGTCCACGGCATCGCCGACCAGGGCCTGGTAGTCGATCATCTGCGTGGGCGGCACGCCGAACTCGGCCGTCACGCCGGCCACGTCGCGGCGCTTGCCGCTCATGGTGTCCATCACCATGATGTGGGAGTCCACCAGCTGGGACAGGTCCTTGTCGCCACTGGAGATCACCACGTTCACGCCCTGGGCGGCGGCCGTCTTGGCCAGGGTGCCGATCACGTCGTCGGCCTCCACGCCCTGGATGGCCAGCACCGGCCAGCCCAGCAGGCGGACCACTTCATGGATGGGCTCGATCTGCGAGCGCAGATCGTCGGGCATGGGCGAGCGGTGCGCCTTGTATTCGGGGTAGAGCGTGTCGCGGAAGGTGGGTCCGCTGGTGTCGAACACGCAGACGGCGTAGTCGGCCGCCACTTCCTTCCTGATCGCCTGGAGCATGTTGATCATGCCGCGGATGGCGCCCGTGGCAGGGCTTTCCGGGTTGCCGGGCTCGGCGCGCAGGTCCGGCATGGCGTGGTAGGCGCGGTAGAGGTAGCTGGAGCCGTCGATCAGCACCAGGGTCTTGGAATTGCTCATGCGCCGATTGTGCACGCGCCGGCAGGGTGACAGGGCGGGACAGCGCCCGCTGCAAGTTCTACAATGGAGCCTATGCGCGCCGCTACACTTTTCATCTTCCTGACCCTGGCCGCCAGCTCCGTGCTGGCCCAGAACCCCACGCCTGCCCCGGCTGCCTCCACCGCTCCTGCGGCGGCGACCGAGCAGACCGCGCCGGACACGGCCAAGCCCGAGGGCCGCGACCGAACCAACCAGCGCGTGGAACACATCCATGTGGAAGATGGCGGCAGCCGCGTTGACGAGTTGCGCGTGGGCGGCCAGACCCGCAGCATCACCGTGCAGCCCAAGGTCGGCGACATGCCTTCGTATGAAGTGCAGTCCAACGACGGCGCCCGTTCCTCGCGCAACCGCGGCGATGGCGACGGCACCAACGGCACGCGCGTCTGGAACCTCAAGAAGTTCTGATCCTCACCGGACTGTCCGGGCCCCGGCCCGGCGGCATCCCAGGGGGCAGCACCTGACGGCGCTGCCCTCTTTCCATATCTGACGACAACGATTTCCGCCGCGCCCTGAAGGCCGGCAATGCAACATGGCCGTTTTCACCGAAGTCTCCGACAAAGACGCGCGCGAGCTGCTGCGCCGCATGTCCCTGGGTTCCTTCAAGGAGCTGCGCGGCATCCAGGGCGGCATAGAGAACACCAACTACTTTCTCACCACCGAACAGGGCGAGTGGGTGCTGACGCTGTTCGAGCGCCTGACGGCCGAGCAACTGCCCTTCTACCTGTACCTGATGAAGCACCTGGCGCAGGCCGGCATTCCCGTGCCCGACCCGCAGGCCGAGACCCGCAGCGGCGACATCCTGCTGAGCGTGTGCGGCAAGCCGGCCTCCATCGTCAACCGCCTGCCCGGCAAGAGCGAGCTGGCGCCCCAGCCCGCGCACTGCGCCGCCGTGGGCGAGATGCTGGCGCGCATGCACCTGGCCGGACGCGACTACGATCGCCAGCAGCCCAATCTGCGCAGCCTGCCCTGGTGGAACGAGACCGTGCCCACGGTCATCCCGCACATAGACGCACCCACGGCCGACCTGCTGCGCTCCGAGCTGGCCTTCCAGAACCATGTGGCCGCCTCGCCCGCCTATGCGGCGCTGCCGCGCGGCCCCGTGCACGCCGACCTGTTCCGCGACAACGTGATGTTCGATGGCGAGCGCCTGACCGGCTTCTTCGACTTCTACTTCGCAGGCGTGGACAGCTGGCTGTTCGACCTGGCCGTGTGCCTCAACGACTGGTGCATCGAACATGCCAACGGCGCCCATGACGCCACCAAGGCCAGGGCCATGATCGACGCCTACCAGTCGGTGCGCCCCCTGACCGCCGCCGAGCGCGAGCTGTTCAACCCCATGCTGCGCGCGGGCGCGCTGCGCTTTTGGATTTCCCGCCTGTGGGATTTCCACCTGCCGCGCGAGGCCTCCATGCTCGTTCCCCACGACCCCACCCATTTCGAGCGCGTGCTGCGCCAGCGCCTGGCCCACCCGGTGGCGCTGGACTGACGTCCGAAGACCGCCACAGCGCGGCCGACAGAGGGCTTTGCGGTCCACGGGCCGCGCGTCCTCGGGTACAGTCCCCGTTCGGGCGCCAGCGGCGCGGCCCATGCCAGAGGCCATGCCCCATCCAGGCGCCCCGACTTCCTCACCCCATGAAACTTCTCATCGTTCCCGCCCGTACCGGCCTGCAATGGGTGCAGCAGGGCATCCGCACCTTCCGCCAGCAGCCGCTGGCACTGGCGGCGCTGTTCTTTCTGTCGATGGCGGCCATGTCGCTGGTCACGGTGCTGCCGCTGATCGGCCCCGTGATCGCGCTGGGCCTGCTGCCGGCCACCTCGCTGGCCATGATGGTGGCGGCGGCCGAGGCATCGCACGGGCGTGCGCCCACGCCGGCCCTGCTGCTGGTGGCCTTTCGCACCGGGCGCCAGCGCCTGAACTCCATGCTCACGCTGGGCGCCATGTATGCGGCAGGCTTCCTGCTGATCATGGGCCTGTCCATGCTGGTGGACGACGGCCAGTTTGCCAACGTCTACCTGGGCGGCGAGCCGCTGACGCGCGAGATCGCCGAGTCGCCCGACTTCCAGGCCGCCATGTGGCTGAGCATGGGCCTGTACCTGCCGCTGTCACTGCTGTTCTGGCACGCGCCGGGGCTGGTGCACTGGCACAACGTGCCCCCGGTCAAGGCCGTGTTCTTCAGCCTGGTGGCCTGTGTACGCAACATCGGCGCGCTGGTGGTCTTCGGCCTGAGCTGGATGGGCGTGTTCATCGTGGCCGGCATCGTGATGGCCCTGATCTCGGCCGTGCTGGCCCAGGTGCTGGGCAGCATTGCCAACGGCCTGATGATCGGCACGGCCATGCTGCTGGCCGCCATGTTCTTCACCTCCATCGTCTTCACCTTCCGCGACTGCTTTGCAGCGCCCGATGAAAGCGATGGCAGCGACGCCATCGGCACCGAGCCGCCTGCGCCGCCCGGACTGTCCGGCTGAGCGCTTCGCCACTGCACCCCACAAAGCCCCTTTCAAGGGGCTTTTTCTTTGGACCGTTCTTCGGGCCCTACTTCGCGCCTCTTCTTTGTTTTTTTGACGGGCCGCATCGCCTGGCACCCCTCGCCTGGCGGCTGTCATATGACGCTGTCACGGTTTCGTCATGCGGATGCCATTGCTCTGTCACACCGGCTGCCTAGCATGCCGTGCGGATGTCAAGCCAGCGAGTGCGCGGCGGCATCCCGGCCCATCCCGCCCCCGATGGGTTGACGCTGACAAACCCATAACGGAAGCCCCATGTCCCAATCCACGATGCTCTCCCGCCGCAAGGCGCTGCAATTCCTGACCGGCGCCCCCCTGCTGCCGCTCGGCTCCGCCGTGTCCGCCACCGGCCTGCTGACCGCCTGCGGCGGCGGTGACGACGGCCCCGCGAAGAACTATGTGGCGGCCAGCTTCACCTCCATGGCAGCGCCCACGCTGGCCAACCCCCAGGCCATGGCCAGGATGACCGTGGCCTCGCAGCTCAAGGTGCAGTTCAGCGACAACAGCGAGCAGAGCTTCGACCTGGGCTACCAGCCCTTCTTCGTGACCGGCGATGAAGTGCCGGACGGCAAGGGCGGCAAGATCCTGGCCGGCGGCTACTACGACATCAACAACAACAAGATCATCGACCGCACCGTGGCCGGCAGCGAGCGCCACTTCTTCTCCGATTCGCCCGACGGCACCTCGCTGCTGACCGTGCCCAATGCCAAGGTGGACGGCGTCAAGGGCAAGCCCGTGTTCGCCGTGGTGCAGTTCGAATACACCACCTGGGCGCAGGACGGCAAGACCGACATGTACGGCAAGCTGCCCTCGCCTATCGCCGTGCTGACGCTGGACCAGGACCAGACCACCGGCAAGCTCAGCCTGGTCAAGTACCACAACGTGGACACCTCCAAGGTGCACGGCCTGTGGATCACCTGCGGCGCCAGCCTGTCGCCCTGGGGCACCCACCTGTCCAGCGAAGAGTACGAGCCCGACGCCTTCACCTCCGGCAATGCCCAGCTGCTGGCCTTCAGCCAGAACCTGTATGGCGACCAGAACAAGGCCAACCCCTACCACTACGGCCACATGCCCGAAGTGACGGTCAACGCGGACGGCACGGCCAGCATCAAGAAGCATTTCTGCATGGGCCGCATCTCGCACGAGCTGGTCCAGGTCATGCCCGACCAGCGCACGGCGCTGATGGGCGACGACGCCACCAACAGCGGCTACTTCGTCTTCGTGGCCGACAAGGAAAAGGACCTGTCCTCGGGTTCGCTGTACGTGGCCAAGGTGGGCGCGGGCTTCTCCATCGACCCCGCATCGGGCAGCGCCGCCGCGCTGACCTGGATCAAGCTGGGCTCTGCCACCAGCGCCGAGATCGAGCAACTGGCCAACACGCTCAAGCCCACGGACATCATGACCGTGGCCAAGACCGATCCGGGCGACGCCAGCTACACCAAGATCACGGCCAACGGCAAGGTCGAGTGGATCAAGATCAACCCCGGCATGGACAAGGCCGCCGCCTTCCTGGAAACCCACCGCTACGCCGCCTTCAAGGGCGCAAGCATGGGCTTCACCAAGATGGAAGGCACGACCGTCAACGCCAAGGACAAGGTGGCCTACTCGGCCCTGCAGAACTGCGAAAAGTCCATGGTGGCCGGTGATGCGCTGAACGTGGCCGGCAACGGCGTGTCCATCCCCAAGCAGCTCAAGGCCGGCGCCGTGATGGCACTGAACCTGCGCGGCGGCCAGAAGGACACGGCAGGCGCCGCCATCAACAGCGAGTGGATGCCCGTGGACACCAAGGCCTTGCTGGCCGGCGAGGACATCAGCGCCGACGCGCTGGGCAACACCGGCAACCCGAACAAGATCTGCAACCCCGACAACCTCAAGTTCTCGGAGAAGATGCGCACCCTGTTCATCGGCGAGGACAGCGGCCAGCACGTGAACAACTTCCTGTGGGCCTACAACATCGACACCAAGCAGCTGTCGCGCCTGATGTCGATTCCCGCAGGCGGCGAATCCACCGGCCTGCATGCCGTGGACGAGATCAACGGCTGGACCTACATCATGAGCAACTTCCAGCACGCCGGTGACTGGGGCGCCATCCACAACGTGGTCAAGCCCACGCTGGACCCGCTGATCAGCGCCAACTATCGCGGCAAGTTCGGCGCCGCCGTCGGCTACCTGACCGGCACCGCGGCCCAGCCCAAGCTGTCGGCCTGACCACCGCCACAGCGCCCCGCCGCCCTGCGGCGCGTGGCGCAGCCACACAAAGGCCATGGATTTCCATGGCCTTTTTGCATGTCTGCGCCGCAATTGCATGGATGTCATGAACCCGACTCCTGGCGTGCAAAACAAGATTCATTCTCATCTGCTCGCTATAATTTCTGATGCATTGCGGCGTCGCTCGCCCGCCATCGCACCATCTTCAGCCCCGCCGGATCACGCCCCTCAAGGCCCGGCAGGCGCACGCAGAGCCACACCACAGGAGAGACTCCATGACCGAACCTTCCCGCATCCTTCGCAGCACCGCCGCATGGCTGGCCGCCGCCGCCGCACTGGCGGTGCCGGCCGCGCATGCCGACTATCTCTGGCTGCAGCAGGACGCAGGACAGGCCCGGGCCTATGCCGGAGAGCTGCGCAAGCCGCTGGAACAGCTGCCGGCCCTGGAAGACGCCAGGCAGGTCCTGCCCGACGGCAAGAGCCTTCCCCTGAAGGCCGACGCCAATCATTTCACCGCGGACGCAGGCCAGGGCGATGTGCGCATCGCCGCCACGCGCCCCGGCGCCAATGGCGTGCTGACCTACTACCAGGCCCGTTTCGGCCGCAACGACACCAAGGCCGTGAACGACCTGGAGCTGGTGCCCACCACGGCGGGCGGCGATACGTTCCAGCTGGTGTTCAAGGGCCGCAAGGTCGCGGCCAGCCAGGTCAACGTGCAGACCAGCGAGGGCTGGTACCGCACGCTCGCGCCATCGCAGGACGGCACGGTGAGCTTCAAGCCCTACTTCCCGGGCCTGTACGTGCTGGAGGTGACGGCGCGCGTGGACAACGGCTCGGTCACGCTGGATGGCAAGAAGTACACCGACGTGCGCCACACCACGACGCTGAGCTTCGAAGTCAAGCCCTGAGCGCCGGGCGCGGCAGCCCGCGCCTCACTCCACGACCGTGAGCTTGGCAATGGACAGCGCCAGCCACTTCGTGCCGTGGCGCCCAAAGCTGACCTGGGCGCGCGCGTCGTCGCCCGTGCCTTCCAGGGCCAGCACCTTGCCTTCGCCGAACTTGTTGTGGAACACGTTCAGGCCCACGCGCAGGCCGTGGCCCGGAGCAGCCTTTTGCGGCGGCACGGGCGGGCTGGCGAAGACCTCGCTGCGCCAGCCTTCGGCCTTGTTGCCGAAGCCGCCGCGATCGCGTGAACCATAGCTGCCACCACCGCCGCCACCGGGGCGGGGCGCGTAGCTGCCAAAGCCGCCCTGCTTGGGGGTGATCCACTTGAGCGCCTCATCGGGCAGCTCGTCGAAGAAGCGGCTCTTGACGTTGTAGCGCGTCTGCCCGTGCAGCATGCGCGTCTGCGAATGGCTCAGGTACAGGCGCTTGCGCGCGCGGGTGATGGCCACATAGGCCAGGCGGCGTTCTTCCTCCAGGCCGCCGCGGTCCATCATGGCGTTCTCATGCGGGAACAGGCCCTCTTCCACGCCGCCGATGAAGACGGCGTCGAACTCCAGCCCCTTGGAGGCATGCACGGTCATCAGTTGCACGGCGTCCTGGCCGGCCTGGGCCTGGTTGTCGCCAGCCTCCAGCGCCGCGTGCGTCAGGAAGGCGGCCAGCGGCGACAGTGTCTCGCCGGTATCGGCATCAACCATGCCGGCCACGGTGCCGGCCGGCGGCGTGAGCGGCGTGTCCAGCAGCGGCAGCGCAGGGTCCAGGCCCTGGCTGGCGGGGCTTTGCGTCAGTGCCCTGGCGCCGTCGTGCTCGTCCAGCGGCAGGGCCACGGCGTCGCGGCCAAAGCCTTCCTGGGTGACAAAGCTCTCGGCCGCGTTCACGAGTTCCTGCAGGTTCTCGATGCGGTCGGCGCCTTCCTTTTCGTTGCGGTAGTGCTCGAGCAGGCCGCTTTCTTCCTCGATGGCCTCGATGATCTCGCGCAGCGTGCGGCCCTGGGTCTGCTCGCGCAGCACGTCGATCTTGGCGACAAAGCCTGCGAGCTTGGTGCCCGGCGCGCCCGGCACCGCCGAGACGGCATCGTGCAGCGAGCAGCCCGCGCTGCGCGCCGCGTCCTGCAGCGTCTCCACGCTGCGCGCGCCGATGCCGCGCGGCGGGAAGTTCACCACGCGCAGAAAGCTGGTGTCGTCGTGCGGGTTCTCCAGCAGGCGCAGGTAGGCCAGCGCATGCTTGATTTCGGCGCGCTCGAAAAAGCGCAGCCCGCCGTACACGCGGTAGGGAATGGCGGCATTGAACAGCTGCGACTCGATCACCCGGCTTTGCGCATTGCTGCGGTAGAGCACGGCGATTTCCTGGCGCTGCCAGCCGTCCTTTTTCACGAGCTGCTGGATTTCCTCGACCATCCACTGCGCCTCGGCCATGTCCGTGGGCGCCTCGTAGATGCGCACGGGCTCGCCCGGGCCCTGGGTGGTGCGCAGGTTCTTGCCCAGGCGCTGGCTGTTGTGGCTGATGAGCGCGTTGGCGCAGTCCAGGATGTTGCTGTAGGAGCGGTAGTTCTGCTCCAGCTTGATCTGCTGGCGCACGTCGAACTCGCGCACGAAGTCCTGCATGTTGCCCACGCGCGCACCGCGAAAGGCGTAGATGCTCTGGTCGTCGTCGCCCACGGCGATCACGCTGCCCGTGGCCTGCAGGCGGCCATCCACCATGTCGCCCGCCAGCTGCTTGAGCCACTGGTACTGCAGCTTGTTGGTGTCCTGGAACTCGTCGACCATGATGTGGCGAAAGCGCCGCTGGTAGTGGGCGCGCAGCGCGGCATCGTCGCGCAGCAGCTCGTAGGAGCGCAGCATCAGCTCGCCGAAATCGACCACGCTCTCGCGCTGGCACTGCTCCTCGTAGAGCTGGTAGATCTCGACCTTCTTGCGCGTGTCCGGGTCATTGGCCACCACGTCGCCGGGGCGCATGCCCTCTTCCTTGCAGCCGGCAATGAAGTACTGCAGCTGCTTGGGCGGGAAGCGCTCGTCGTCCACGTTGAACTGCTTGCACAGGCGCTTGACGGCCGACAGCTGGTCCTGCGTGTCCAGGATCTGGAAGGTGGACGACAGCTTTGCCGCCTGGTGGTGGGCGCGCAGCAGCCGGTTGCACAGGCCGTGGAAGGTGCCGATCCACATGCCGCGCACGTTGTAGGGCAGCATGGCCGACAGGCGGGCCAGCATTTCCTTGGCCGCCTTGTTGGTGAAGGTCACGGCCAGGATGGAGCCCGGCGTGGCCTGGCCCGTCTGCAGCAGCCAGGCGATGCGCGTGGTCAGCACCCGCGTCTTGCCCGAGCCCGCACCTGCCAGGATCAGCGCGTGGCCGGCCGGAAGCGTGACGGCAGCAAGCTGCTCTTCGTTGAGGTTGGCCAGCAAAGGGGAGTTGGAGGCGGGTGCGGCACCGGAGGCGCCGTCGAGCAGATCGATCGGGAACATCCCGGCATTGTAGAAAGCACCTTGCCCCCCAGGGAAACCGATGCCGCATTTCCCGCAATCTGCCCGCAATCGGCACGCGCAGCGCGCCCTTGCAGGTTCATAACGCCATCCCTATAACCGCTATATCGACAGGGTGCCCAGGCCCGTCGCCGGCAACGTATAGAATCAATCACCGGGCCCAAGTTTCTTGCGGTCCGGTTTTTTGTGCCCGGGCCACAGCCGCCCTGGCGACGCGGCCCGCCCGCGCCGCCCGCAAGACCGGCCTCCAAGCCAAGCGCCCCATCGCGGAGGGATGTTCCTGCCGCGACCTTTCATGGAGCTTGGAATCAAATGGAAATCTTCGACTACGACAACATCCTGCTGCTGCCGCGCAAGTGCCGCGTGGAAAGCCGCTCGGAGTGTGATGCCAGCGTGGAGCTGGGCGGTCGGTCCTTCCGCATCCCGGCCGTGCCGGCCAACATGAAGACGGTGGTGGATGAGAGCATCTGCACCTGGCTGGCCCAGAACGGCTACTTCTACGTGATGCACCGCTTTGACCTGGACAACGTGCAGTTCGTGCGCGAGATGCAGGGCAAGGGCTGCTTCGCCTCCATTTCGCTGGGCGTCAAGAAGCCCGACTACGACACCGTGGACCGCTTCGTCGCCGAAGGCCTGTGCCCCGAATACATCACCATCGACATCGCCCACGGCCATGCCGACAGCGTGAAGAACATGATCGGCTACCTCAAGGAAAAGCTGCCCAGGTCCTTCGTGATCGCCGGCAACGTGGGCACGCCCGAAGCCGTGATCGACCTGGAGAACTGGGGCGCTGACGCCACCAAGGTCGGCATCGGCCCCGGCAAGGTCTGCATCACCAAGCTCAAGACGGGCTTTGGCACGGGTGGCTGGCAGCTGTCGGCGCTCAAGTGGTGCGCGCGCGTGGCGACCAAGCCCATCATTGCCGATGGCGGCATCCGCAGCCACGGCGACATCGCCAAGAGCGTGCGCTTTGGCGCCACCATGGTGATGATCGGCTCGCTGTTCGCGGGCCACGAGGAATCGCCGGGCCAGACCGTCGAGGAAAACGGCCAACGCTTCAAGGAGTACTACGGCTCGGCCTCGGACTTCAACAAGGGCGAGTACAAGCACGTGGAGGGCAAGCGCATCCTCGAGCCCGTCAAGGGCCTTCTGGCCAACACCCTGATCGAGATGGAGCAGGACGTGCAAAGCTCGATCAGCTACTCCGGCGGCAAGAAGCTGATGGACATCCGCAAGGTCAACTACGTGATCCTGGGCGGTGACAACGCAGGCGAACATCTGCTGATGTAAGCGCGCTGCGCGCCAGCACCCCAAAGGCGGCCTCGGCCGCCTTTTTTGCGGCTGCGCACCGGGTGGCACGCGGGCCCGGCTCAGCGCCACCATGCCATGAACTAAAAATTTGCCGCGTCTTCCTGCAAGCGCACAAAAAATGCCGCATAATTGCGGTCTCGTTTGCAGCGCAGACTTGTTTTTGGGGCTCTTAGCTCAGCTGGTAGAGCAGCGGACTCTTAATCCGTTGGTCGAGTGTTCGAATCACTCAGGGCCCACCAAAAATTCCTTTTCAGCCTGGATTCATCCAGGCTGATTCCTTCGGAATACCCGAGGGGGCTCTTAGCTCAGCTGGTAGAGCAGCGGACTCTTAATCCGTTGGTCGAGTGTTCGAATCACTCAGGGCCCACCAAGAATTTTTTTGCCTGATCTCATCAGGCATCCACGCAGAAATACGTGGGCTCTTAGCTCAGCTGGTAGAGCAGCGGACTCTTAATCCGTTGGTCGAGTGTTCGAATCACTCAGGGCCCACCACCAATACCCAGAACAAGGCACTCGGCGCGACAGCGCTCAGTGCCTTTTCTTGTTGTATTCCATCAGCACAGACATATTGCTGCTGCCAGCCTTGGCCACCCACTCCCGGCCAAAGCGCTCCCCCACCAAATCCAGCATGCGGCGCAGGTCCGCCGATGGCGCGGTGACGGACATCTTGTTGTCGACAAGAACCTTCTTGCCCAGCTCATCGGCCTGCTGGGCCAGCGCCCAGCCTTCTTTCTCGGCCAGCACGGCGGCACGGCTGATGGCCTGGCGTTCCGGCTCGGCAAAGCCCTTCCAGGCAAGTTCGCTGACGCACAACATGTTCTTGGGAATCCAGGCCTTGATGTCCAGAAACACCTTCATGGTCTTCCAAGCCTGGCTGTCGACGCCGGTGGCACTGGATGAAACCATGGCGTCAATACCTCCCTGCTCCAGCACCATGCCAAGATCACCGGCCGCGAGCACCACCGGCTGCGCTCCCCAGAGTTCCGCCAGCCGCTTGGTCGCATCGCTTTGCACACGCAGCCTGAGCCCCTTGAGATCCACGATGCTGTTGACCGGGCGCCGGCAGAACAGGCCCTGCGCCGGCCAGGGCACGGCAAACAGCAGGCGCACACCCTGCTGAGCCAGCAAAAATTCCTGCAGCACGGGACGGGTCAGTTGCCACAGGCGCGCGGCCTCGTCAAAGCCGCGCACTATGAAAGGCAGCGAGTCCATGCCCAGCAGCGGATGCATATCCACATAGGACGACATGAGAACTTCGCCGAACTGGATTTCATTGCGCTTGAGCGCTGGAAGCACCTGCGCCATTGGCTTGAGCGCAGAGTTGGACACCACATCGATCTCCAGCGCCTGCTGGGTATCGGCATGCACGCGCGCCGCGAAGTTGCGCAGGTTCTGCGTGTGGAAGATGCCATCGCCATAGGCCGCCGAGAGCTGCAGTCGGTGGCCCTTGGACCAGGCAGCGCCGGCAGTCAGTTGCAACGCAGCCGGAGCCAGAGCCGATATCAACGTGCGGCGAGAAACAGTCATGAAAGATCCTTGGCGAAAGCGCCCAGAACCATGCGATCCACCCCACGGCGGACCTGTGCATGCTGGCGCAAAAGATAAATTCTATCGATATTTATATCATTTAGATACAAACTATCAATCTATTCCATCGCCCAGGTCATTCGCCAAGCCATCCGTCACACCGGATTCCAGCCAAGCCGCTACAGTGTCACCCTGCCGCAGGCGCAAGGGCGCGCGGCCCTTTTCTGCGCCTGCGGTCTCCCGCAACGCACAACCGCCTCGCCTGCATGCCACAAAATGTTTCCCCGCTCTGGCAGGGCCCGCGCTGGGCCCTGGCCGTCCTGCTTGCCATCCTGGGCATGCTGGGGCCGTTCTCGATCGATACCTATATCCCCGCCTTCTCCGGCATCGCCCAGGCCCTGAACGCCACGCCGCTGCAGATGCAGCAGACGCTGTCGGCCTATCTGTTCGGCTTTGCCTTCATGAACCTTTTCCACGGCGCCATGGCCGACAGCTTTGGCCGCCGGCCCGTGGTGCTGTGGGGGCTGGCCGTATTCACGCTGGCATCGGCGGGCTGTGCGCTGTCGCAGAACATCACGCAGCTGGTGCTGTTTCGCGCGTTGCAGGGCCTGTCCACGGGTGCCGGCATCGTGGTGTCGCGCGCCGTGGTGCGCGACCTGTTTCCACCCGCCCAGGCCCAGCGCGTGATGGCGCAGATCACCATCTTCTTTGGCATCGCGCCAGCCCTGGCCCCTGTGATGGGCGGCTGGCTGTTCATACACCTGGGCTGGGCGGCAGTGTTCTGGTTCCTGACCCTGGTGGGCGTGCTGCTGTGGGGTATCAACTGGCGATTCCTGCCGGAATCCCTGCCACAGGCGCAGCGCCAGCCCTTCCGCTTCAAGCCTCTGATGCACGGCTACAAGGAGCTGTGCAGCGATCCGCGCTTTGTGCTGCTGGCCTTTGCCAGCGGCGTGCCGTTCAACGGCATGTTTCTGTATGTGCTGTCGGCGCCCGCCTTCCTGGGCGACCTGCTGCACCTGCAGCCGCAGCAGTTCTTCTGGTTCTTCGTGATCTCGATCTCGGGAATCATGGGCGGCGCATGGGTGAGCGGCCGGCTGGCCGGGCGCATTCCGCCCAAGCACCAGATCCGCCATGGCTTTCTGATCATGTTCGTCGTGTCCATCATCAACCTGGTCGCCAACCTGATCTGGCCCGCCCACGTGAGCTGGGCGCTGATTCCCGTGGGGGTGTTCGCCTTCGGCTGGGCCATGATGGTGCCCGTGGTCACGCTGCTGGTGCTGGACATCCACCCGGAGCGGCGCGGCCTGGCCTCATCGCTGCAGGCGGTGGTCGGCTCCACGGCCAATGGCATCGTGGCCGGCATGATTGCACCGCTGGTGATGCATTCGACCGTACTGCTGGCCCTGGGCTCGATCAGCATGATGCTGATCGGGCTGGCGTCCTGGATCTACCTGCACCACCGCTGGCCCGAAATCGGGCGGCACGCCTCGGAGGCGTGACAGGCACTGCGGTGCAAGACCGCTAAGCGCGGCCCGCGCGGCGGTCCAGCATTCTTTCCTTGTAGTAGCGCGCCTTTTCGGCATACATGGCCTGGTCGGCGCGCGAGACGGTGGCCTCGACCTGGCTGCCCGAATCGCAGCAGGCCACGCCCATGGACAGGCTGACCGCCTGGCCCGGATAGAACTGGTTGTTGAGCTCCAGCAGCGAGAGGATGCGCTCCTTGACCGCCTCGGCGCCGCGCTCGTCCGAAGCCGGTAAAAGCACCATGAATTCGTCGCCGCCTATGCGCGCCGCGCAGGCAGGCGCATCCACGGCCTTGGTCAGCACTTCGCCCACGCGGCGCAGCATGTCGTCGCCTGCGGCATGGCCATGCTCGTCATTGGCCTCCTTGAGGCCATTCATGTCGATGGCAATCACCGCCAGCGGCCAGGGCCCCTTGCGTGCCAGGCGATTGAGTTCCTCGATATAGAAGGCGCGATTGCGCAACTGGGTCAGCACATCGTGCTTGCCCAGGTATTCGAGGTAGGCCTCGGCCTTCTTGCGCGCCGTGATGTCCACCAGCGACAGCAGCACCAGCCCCCAGTCATCGGCATGGCCATCGAGCACGGCCAGCTGCATGTGGATGTGCAGAGCGTCGCCTGACAGGGCGTAGTTCACCACTTCGCGGTGCTGCACGAGCTTGCCGCTCCAAAGGTCCTGCAACTGATCGGCAAAGGAGTCGATCATCTCGTCACGGAAGATGCGGCCCAGCCGGCTCAGCAGTTGCAGCTTGTCGGTGGCGCCGAACATGCGCAGCGTCTGGCGGTTCACGTCCACGACGCGAATCTCCTGCATGCAGCGCGAGACGAATTCCGGGTGCACCTTGAGGAAGGTGGCGAAGTCGCTGATGCCCTGGGCGCGCACGTCGTCGAGCAGGCGCTTGATGGCGCTGAAATCCTCGACCCACAGCGACACGGGCGAGTACTCGAACAGGTCGCGCGAGTACTGTTCGCTGCGGTGCAGCTGGCGCGCGCTGCGCATCTCGGCCGTCACGTCTTCCAGCGACACCAGCACGCAGTCCCAAAGCGCTTCATGACCGGGCAGGATGCGGCCACGGATCTGCACATCGAGCCGCCGCCCGTCCAGCGTGTAGTTGGCGGTGCGGTTGGCAAAGCTCAGAGAGCCCTGCCACAGATCCTCCAGCTCGCAGGCCAGGCCGGCGTGCATGTCATCGCGGAACACCCGGCCCAGGCTGGCAAGAAAGGTCTGCTGGTCACTGGCGCCGAACAGGTCCAGCGTGCGCTGGTTGACGCGCACCACCTTGAGCGCCGCGCTGCACTGCTGCAGCGCCTGGGGGTGGGCCAGAAAATGCGCCTGCAGATCGGTCACGCCCTGTGCACGCCACTGGTCGAGCAGCTGCTTGAGCGCGCTGTAGTCCTCCAGCCATAGCGAGACGGGGGCCAGTTCGAACATGTGTTCAAAATCCACACTGGACGCGATCAAAGACTCCACAGGGCACCTCCGCGCCGCGATTATGGCAGTCACAGAGCCCGCCAGACAGCAGGTTCTGCACCATCAAGGACAGGCCGCACCACGCGAGGACGCAGATGGCCGAAAAAAAACCGGCCCCGAAGGGCCGGTCTGCATGCAATGCCGAGATCGATCAGCGCACGACGCGCTTGCGATCACCGCCCTGGGGCGAGTAAGGCTTGGGAGCGCTCTTGCCGAAGGCAGGACGGCGCTCGCCGCCGCCGAAGCCGCCACGGGATTCGCCACCGCCAAAGCCGCGCGACTCGCCGGATGCACCACGGAAGCCGCCTTCGCGGGGAGCGCCGTCACGGCGATCGCCGCCACGCGCAGCGCCACGGTCGCCGCTGAAGCCACGGCCTTCACCGCCACGGCCAAAGCCGCCTTCGCGCGGGGCCTGGCTGTAGCCGCCTTCACGCGGAGCCTGGCTGTAGCCGCCTTCGCGCTGACCTTGGCCCTGGCCGAAGCCGCCTTCGCGCTGGCCACCGCCGAAGCCACCGAAGCCAGCCTTGCGGCCATAGCCTTCGGAATCACGGCGTGCGCCGAAGCCACGATCGCCACCGCGATCACCGAAGCTGCGCTCGCGATCGCCGCCAAAGCCACGATCACCACCGAAACCGCCACGGCCACCGCCGCCGGCACCACGGCGATCGCCGCCACGGCTTTCAAAACCACCGCCGCCACGACGGCCGCCACGGCCTTCGTTGCTGCTGGGTGCGCGCTGTGCGGGCTCCAGGCCAGGAATCACTTCGGCCTTGAATTGCTGGCGGCTGTAGGCCTCGATATCGAAAATGCGACGACGGTCACGGAACTCCGCGAACGTGACGGCCACACCTTCGCGACCGGCACGGCCCGTGCGGCCGATACGGTGGGTGTAGTCCTCTGCCTTCATGGGCAGGCCGTAGTTGAAGACGTGGGTGATGGTGGGCACGTCAATGCCGCGTGCCGCCACATCGGTAGCCACCAGCACCTGCACCTGACCGCTGCGCAGCGCCATCAGGCGGCGGTTGCGCAGGCCCTGGCTCAGAGCGCCGTGCAGTGCCACGGCCGAGAAGCCGTCCTGCTGCAGGTCGTTGGCCAGGCCGTCGCACTCGACCTGGGTCGATGCGAAGACGATGGCCTGGTTGATCGTGGTGTCGCGCAGCCAGTGGTCCAGCAGCTTGCGCTTGTGCTGGGAGTTGTCGGCCCAGAACAGCACCTGCTTGATGCTGGCGTGCTTTTCCTGAGGCGTGTCGATGGTGACCTTCTTCACGCCGGAGCCGCCGTCATGCATCACGCGCATGGCCAGTTGCTGGATGCGGGGCGCGAAGGTGGCGCTGAACATCATGGTCTGCTTGCGCTGTGCCGTCAGGTCGTTGACTTCGGCCAGATCGTCCGAGAAGCCCAGGTCCAGCATGCGGTCGGCTTCGTCCACCACCAGGAACTGCACCTGGTCGAGCTTGATCTGCATCGAGCGCTGCAGGTCCAGCAGACGGCCGGGAGTGGCCACCACGAGGTTGGCGTTCTGCAGCTTGGCGATCTGCAGCTGGTAGGGCATGCCGCCCACCACGTTGGCGATGCGGATGCCGCGGCAGTGCTTGACCAGCTCGATGGCGTCATGCGCCACCTGCTGTGCCAGCTCGCGCGTGGGGCACAGGATCAGGGCGCCGGGAACGGCTGCCTTGAAGTTGCGGGGATTCGTGGGGTCCTTGCGCTTGTTGCGCTTGGGGGTGGGCTGGCCGCTGGCCGTTGCTTCGGCGCACTGGCGGTCATATTCGGCGCGGATGGCGGCTTCTTCGTCAGCCTTTTGCTGGATCAGCGTGTGCAGCACGGGCAGCAGGAAGGCAGCGGTCTTGCCCGAGCCGGTCTGGCTGGACACCATCAGGTCGATGAAGGCCTGGTCATCGCTGCCCATGGCCAGGGGAATGGCTTGCGCCTGCACGGCCGTGGGCTGGGTGTAGCCCAGATCGGCAACGGCACGGACCAGCTCTTCAGCCAGGCCCAGCTCGATGAAGGCATTGGGCAGTTCGGGGGCTGCTTCAACATCCTCGGCGCCTTCGGCGATTTCCACGACTTCGGCGGCGGCCAGGGATTCGGCGGCCTGCTCGGCGCTGGCAACGGCGGCGTTCAGCACGGAAGATGCTTCAGCGGCGGAAGCAAAAGAGGAATCGGCAGCGGCAATGATGCCCTGCTCTTGAGAGATATCGTTCATGAATGGCTCTAACGAAAAGCACGCGCAGTCAGCGATCTGGCACGCTTTTCTCGACGGTTGGGTCAACATCCACCGTCAGACTTAACCGGCCCTTCGCAAAAGGGCGGATGGGCATTTTCGGCTGGTCCGAAACCGGTGGTCCCGCCATCCATGAAAGCCTTCATGGTGGTCTATGGACACCGACCGCAGACACACAGCGCAGGGGCCCTTGTGTGATGGAGATGTGCAAATTGCCCCTTGTTGATGGGGGCAAGCTGGAGATTGTCGCACTCCCCGGGTTTTCCCGCAAGCCCCTGGCACAAAAAATGGCCTGGGCCGCCAGATTCAGACACTCAGCAGGCGCGCACGGTAGTGCGCCAGCTCATCGATGGACTCGTGCACATCGGCCAGTGCGGTGTGGCGCTGGGCCTTCTTGAAGGAGGCATAGGCGTCGGGCTTCCAGCGCCTGGCCAGTTCCTTGAGGGTGCTGACATCGACATTGCGGTAATGGAAGAAGTTGTTGAGCTTGGGCATGTAGCGCTCCATGAAGCGCCTGTCCTGCCCGATGCTGTTGCCGCACAGAGGGGCCTTGCCCTTGGGAACGTACTGCGAGAGGAACTTGATCAACGCAGCCTCCGCATCGGCCTCGCTGGTGGTCGATGCCTTGACGCGATCGATCAGGCCGCTCCTGCCATGCGTGCCCTTGTTCCAGGCATCCATGCCATCGAGCAGCGCATCTGCCTGATGGATGGCAAATACCGGCCCTTCGATGCGAATGGCCAGGTCCGGACTGGTGACGACCACGGCGATCTCGATGATGCGATCGGTATCGGGCTGCAGCCCGGTCATCTCGCAGTCGAGCCAGACGAGGTTGAGATCGGATTTGGCCAGGATGATGGACGTGCCGGGTTCGGCGGGGACGGGAATGCAAGCGCTGGCGGCTTCGGAGGCTTCGGACATGGCCCAAATTGTCGCCTACACTGCGGCCACATGGCCTTCAACCCCGATTTTTCCTCGACGCTGTCCCTGCTGTTTGCCGCAGCCGTGCTCGCCCAGTGGCTGCTGCGCGCCTGGCTGGCCTCGCGCCAGGTCCGCCATGTGGCCCGCCATCGGGCCGAGGTGCCTGAGGCCTTTGCGCAACGCATCAGCCTCGCGGCCCATCAAAAGGCCGCCGACTACACGCTGGCCAAGGCCCGCATCGCCCTGATCGAGATGACGCTGGGCGCCGTGGTGCTGCTCGCATGGACACTGCTGGGCGGGCTCGACGCACTCAACCAGTGGCTGCTGGAACTGATGGGCGCCGGCCTGTGGCAGCAACTGGCACTGCTGGCCGGCTTTGCCCTGATCTCCGGGCTGGTGGAGCTGCCGCTGTCGCTCTACCAGACCTTTGTGCTGGAGCAGCGCTTTGGATTCAACCAGATGACGCTGCGGCTGTGGCTGACCGATGCCATCAAGTCCACCGCCATGGGCGCGGCCATCGGCCTTCCCCTGGCGGCTCTGATCCTGTGGCTCATGGGCTCGGCCGGCGACCTGTGGTGGCTGTGGGCCTGGGCCGTGTGGACGGCGTTCAACCTGCTGCTGATGTGGATCTTTCCGACCTTCATCGCACCGCTGTTCAACAAGTTCGAACCGCTGGCCGAAGGCACTCTCAAGGAGCGCGTGAGCGCACTGATGCAGCGCTGCGGCTTCACGGCCAAAGGCCTGTTCGTGATGGATGGCAGCCGCCGCTCGGCCCATGCCAATGCCTATTTCACGGGCTTCGGCCATTCCAAGCGCGTGGTGTTCTTCGACACCTTGCTCAAGCAGCTCGACGCCGACGAGGTGGAGGCCGTGCTCGCGCACGAGCTGGGCCACTTCAAGCACCGCCACATCCTCAAGCGCATGCTGCTGATGTTCGCCGCCAGCCTGGCCGGCTTCGCACTGCTGGGCTGGCTGTCGCAGCAGCTGTGGTTCTACCTGGGCCTGGGCGTGCGCCCCGGCCTGGACCTTGCGCTGGGCCATGGCGGAATAGGCGCCGGCAACGAGGCCGTGGCACTGCTGCTGTTCCTGCTGGCCGTGCCGGTGTTCAGCTTCTTTGTCACCCCGCTGTTCTCGGCCCTGTCGCGCCGCGACGAATTCGAAGCCGATGCCTATGCCATGCAACAGGCCAGCGGCGCCCATCTGGCCTCGGCACTGCTCAAGCTGTACGAGGACAATGCTTCAACGCTCACGCCCGATCCCTGGTACGTGGGCTTTTACTACTCGCATCCGCCCGCCCTCGCCCGGCTGGCGCGCATGCCTTCTCCGACCTGACCCTTTCACATCCACCATGAGCACACAACGCTTGCAACAACAGGACTGGTCCACGCAGCAGCGCCGCGCGCTGACGCCGGACGAATTGCGCACCGCACTGGCGGCCCTGCCGGGCTGGCAGCTCGATGGCGATGCCATCGCCAAGAGCTACGCCTTTGCCAATTACTACGAGACCATGGCCTTCGTGAACGCGCTGGCCCTGATCGCCCACCAGCAGGACCACCACCCCGATCTGACCGTGAGCTACGGCCGTTGCGGTGTGCGCCTGAACACGCATGACGTGAACGGCATCTCGTCCACCGACATCGAGTGCGCCCGCCGCATCGATGCGCTGCTGGAGCATCCATGAATCCCACCCCGGCATCCCATGGCTGAGCGCTCCGCATTGCGAGAAGGCCTGGTCGTCTCCAGCCATGGCCGCCACTGCGTGGTCGAGACCGAAGAAGGCGCACGCCACATCTGCCATCCGCGCGGCAAGAAGAGCCAGACCGTGGTCGGCGACCGCGTGCGCTGGCAATTGCCACCCGCCGGCCAGGGCGAGGAAGGCACCATAGAGAAGGTGCTGGAACGGCGCAACCTGTTCTACCGCCAGGACGAGGTACGCACCAAGTCCTTTGCGGCCAACATCGACCAGGTGCTGATCCTGATCGCGGCCGAGCCGGTGTTCTCCGAAAGCCAGCTGGCCCGTGCCCTCATCACCGCCGAAGCCACCCACATCAAGCCCCTGATCGCCCTGAACAAGCGTGACCTGGCCGAGCCCTTCGCCGATGCCTGGGAGCGCCTGAAGCCCTATCGCGAGATGTACCTGGGCCAGGAAACGCCGCACTACGAGGTGCTGTCGCTGTCGCTGGCCAACGAAGGCGAGGCCGACCGGCAGTTGCTGATGCAACACCTCAAGGGCAAGGCCACCTTGGTCCTGGGCCCGTCCGGCTCGGGCAAAAGCACCTTGATCAACCTGCTGGTGCCCGGCGCACGCGCGGCCACCAACGAGATCTCGCAGGCGCTGAACTCCGGCAAGCACACGACCACCACGACCAGCTGGTACTGGATGGACGAAGAGCGCACCACGGCGCTGATCGACTCACCGGGCTTCCAGGAATTCGGCCTGCGCCACATAGAGCCCACGGACCTGCCCCGCTGCATGCCCGACATCGGCGCCCACGCGCAGGAATGCAAGTTCTACAACTGCACCCACCTGCACGAGCCGGGATGCGCCGTCATGCCACGCGTGGAAGACGAGGAAACCGGAATGGATGCCGACCACGACATCAGCGCCAACCGCTACTACATCTACGCCGAGCTGTTCGATGAATTGAGCCAGGCGCAGAAGTACTGACCTCCTCAAAACAACGACCCGGCTGCATCAGGAAGGGCGGGCTGCTGCCTGGCAAGACAGGCAGGGCTCGCCTTCTGCGGCGCAGCGATCAGCCCAGCAAACGCGCCAGCGACAGCAGGGCCAGCAGCAGCAGCCAGACCACGACCGAACGCCAGACCAGGCCGACCACGCTGCGCAGATGGCCGATCTCGGGCTCGCGGCCGGGCGTGGCTTCGCTGTCCACATCGAGATCGATCTCCTCGCCGTCGTCGCGGGTCACCGAGATGCCTTCGCGGCGCTTGAGTGCCTCGCCGCCCAGGCGCACGTTGATGGCACCCGAGGTGGCGGCCAGGATCACGCCATCGTTGTCGTTGGGAAAGCGCTGGGCGTGGAAGCGCCAGCCTTCGATGGCTTCCTCGAAGCTGCCGACCACGGCAAAGGACAGCGCCGTCAACCGTGCAGGCAACCAGTCGATCACGGTCCAGGCCAGCCGGGAGGTATGCTGCAACTGGGGACTGACCTGGGTGCCGCCCACCAGGCCCTTGCGCGACCAGGAGCGCGACAGGTGCTCGGTCATGCGGTAGAACACGGCGCCGAGCGGACCCAGCCCCAGCGCTGCCAGCGCAGAGAACCAGAACAGAACGCCAAACACATGGCGATGCGCGGCCAGCACCGAGTACTCGATCACATGGCGCACGACCTCGCTGCGCGGCACCTCGCTGGCATCGACCTGCTGCCAGTGAGCCAGCGCCTCGCGCGCGGCATACTCATCGCCTGCATCCAGCGCATCGCGGATGCGTGTGAAGTGGTGGCTGAACTGGCGAAAGCCCAGCGTCACATAGAGCACGGCCACATTCCAGACCATGGCCAGCGGCCAGCCCACGCCCCACAGCAGCAGCAGGTAGATGCCCGTCACCAGCACGCAGGGCAATGCCACCGCCACGGTCCAGGCCAGCCAGCCATGGTGCGCCTGGCCGGCATCGAAGTTGCGGCGCACCGAAACCGTCCAGGCTCTGTAGCCTGTGTGCACAAGATTGGCCGGCGTCAACGGGCGCGCCTGCTCGATCAGCAAGGCGATCAGAATGGCAAAGAAACTCATCCGGCCATCATACTGGCGCATGCAGACAGGTCAGTGACCCCGGGGTGGCACGGCCCGCGATCCGGGCATCAGGCCGACAGGAATCGGTAAAGATTTCGCAGCATGCCGGCCGTGGCGCCCCAGATGTAGCGCTGGCGATCACCATCCTGGTAGGGCATTGCAAACCATTCGCGCGGCACGCCGTTCCAGACCATGGAGTGGCGCTCATGGTTGGCAGGATCGAGCAGGAAGGCCAGCGGCACCTCGAACACATCCGCCACCTCGTAGGGATTGGGATTGAGGTGCGCCCGGGGATCGACCAGGGCCACCACCGGCGTGATCAGGAAGGCCGTGCCCGTGATGTAGATGGGCAGCGTGCCCAGCACTTGCACATCGCTGGCGGCCAGTCCGACTTCCTCATGCGCCTCGCGCAGGGCCGTGGCCTGGGCAGAGGCATCCTCCGGATCGCGCTTGCCGCCCGGAAATGCCACCTGCCCCGAATGCGTGGACAGGTGGGCCGTGCGCTCGGTCAGCAGCACCGTGGGTTCGGGGCGCATCACGATGGGCACGAGCACGGCGGCATCGGTGGGCTGGCGATCGCTGAAGCGCTTCTCGCGCACCACCTCGGGAGCCCACTGGGGCGGCAGCGCAAAGCGCTGGCGCAGGGCCTCGGGCGTGCGGGCTTCGGGGGGCACGGCAGGCAGGTGGCTGTCCTTGCCAATCAGTTGCGCCATGCGCGGGTCGGCGATCGACGGCACGGCTGCGGGCACTGGCCCGCCGGTCGGCACGGGAATGGCGGTATCGGGCAGAGAGGACACGAATGAAGGCTTGTGATGGGCAACGGCCGGACAACAAAAAAGCCGCTACAGGCGACTGTAGCGGCTTTCCAGCTGTGACGCAGGTGCTTAGGCTTCGGCAGAAACCTTGACACGCGACGGCAGCTTTTCCTTGATGCGGGCCGACTTGCCGCTGCGCTCGCGCAGGTAGTACAGCTTGGCACGACGCACATCACCGCGACGCTTGACTTCGATGCCGGCGATCAGGGGCGAGTAGGTCTGGAACGTACGCTCCACGCCTTCACCGCTGGAGATCTTGCGCACGGTGAAGCCGCTGTTCAGGCCACGGTTGCGCTTGGCGATCACCACGCCTTCGTAAGCCTGCACGCGCTTGCGGCTGCCTTCGACCACGTTCACGCTCACGATGACGGTGTCACCGGGGGCGAACTGGGGGATGGTCTTGTTCAGACGGGCGATTTCCTCTTGCTCGAGGATCTGGATCAGATTCATGGTCAACATCCAATCGATCTTGTCCGCGCCAGGATTGGCAAGCGCCGGGATTGGCGCCATGGCTGCTTTGTTCGTAGCAGCGGCCGGATAGAGGATCGAAGAATCGCGGATTATAGCCCGGAGACGTTTTTTGCCAAAAACCCCTCGTCCTTGGCGTTGAGCAGGCCCTGGGCGCGCGCCTGCTCTATCAGCTCGGGCCGGTGCCTGGCCGTGATGGACAGGCGCTGGTCGCGGCGCCAGCGCTCGATCTGCGCGTGGTGGCCGGACAACAGTGGCGCCGGCACTTCCCGCCCTTCCCAGACTTCGGGGCGGGTGTAGTGCGGGCAATCGAGCAGGCCATCGAGCGCCGGATTGAAGCTGTCCTGCTGGAAACTGCCTTCGTCATTGAGCACGCCGGGCTGCAGCCGCGCGACGGCATCCAGCAGGGCCATGGCAGCGATCTCGCCGCCAGAAAGCACGAAGTCGCCCAGGCTCAACTGGTGCGTGACATGGGTATCGATGAAGCGCTGGTCCAGGCCCTCGTAGCGGCCGCACAGCAAGATTGCGCCCTGCCCCTGCGCCCACTCGGCCACCACGGCATGGCGCAGCGTGGTGCCGATCGGCGAGAACAGCACCACGGGAGCCGGCTCGGGCTCGCCGGCCTCGCGGCGCGCCTGCCGGGCCGCCTCCAGGCAACGCTGCAGCGGCTCGGCCATCATCACCATGCCCGGACCGCCGCCAAAGGGGCGATCGTCCACGCGCCGGTAGTTGCCCTGGGCATGGTCGCGCGGATTCCACAGGTGCACGCCGACCTGGCCCGAGGCATAGGCACGGCGCGTGACGCCGCTTTCAAGAAACGGCGTGAACAGCTCAGGGAACAGCGTGATGATGTCGAAGCGCATGGAGGTCGGCGATCAATAGTCGGGCTGCCAGTCGGCAACGATGGTCTTGCCCGGCAGATCCACCTTGTCCACATAGGCATCGACAAAAGGAATCATGCGCTCGCGCTCCTTGCCATCCTCTTCATAGGCCAGCACCAGCACGGTCTGCGGGCCGGTGGACAGCAGGTCGCGGACGACGCCCAGGACCACGCCCTCGCGGTTGACCACGGACAGGCCCAGCAGATCGACCCAGTAATACTCGCCATCTTCGGGCTGCGGGAAATCGCTGCGCGCCACGAAGATGCGCGCGCCACGCAGGGCCTCGGCGGTATTGCGGTCGTTCACGACAGGCGAGGTGGCGACGACGGAATCGGAGTGGACGCGCGCCTGCTTGACCGGCAGCAGCACCGTACCGGTGAACTGCCGCGCACCCTTCTCGGGGGGCTGCAGATACCACTGCTTTGCGGTGAACAGGGCCTCGGGGTCGGCACTGAAGGCGGCCACCTTGAACCAGCCCTTGATGCCCCAGGCATCGGCGATGCGCCCGACCTCCACGGCATCGGCGGGCAGGACGCTGGCTTCGAGTTCAGGCATGTGGCTCATGGCAGTCGGTAGGCAGTAGATGGACAGTCAATGCAGATCGTTGCAGATCCGTGCAAGGCGATCCGGAGGGGAAAACAAAAACGGGCTCCGTCAGACAAGCCAACGGAACCCGATTTCAGAAGGGATGCTGAATTAGGCAGCAGTCTTCTGGGTGGCCTGCTTGATCAGGCGCTCTGCGGTCTCGGAAGCCTGCGCGCCAACGCCCTTCCAGTAGTTCACGCGGTCCAGAGCAACGCGCAGACCCTCTTCGCCGCCACGGGCGTTGGGGTTGTAGAAGCCCAGGCGTTCGATGAACGAACCATCGCGGCGCACGCGCTTGTCGGCGGCAACGATGTTGTAGAAAGGACGGGCCTTGGAACCGCCGCGAGAGAGTCGAATGACGACCATGATTTTCCTTCGGGTGGGCGCAGCCACCACACAATTAACTAGACAATGAATGGCTGCACATGTTTTGCGGCGTTTGAGACACGCGACATGGCCACCCGGCCAGCGACACGCCGTAAAACCAGCGATTATATCCAACTTCCCTTTCCATGCCTACCATTCGCTCAAGCCTGGACGGCGATCTCGCCGCCATCACCTCCATTTACCGCCACCACGTGCTGCACGGCACGGGCACGTTCGAGACCGATCCCCCTGCCGAATCGGACATGGCAACGCGCCGCGCGGACGTGCTGGCCAAGGGCCTGCCCTATCTGGTCGCCGTGGACGAACAGGGCCAGGTGCTGGGCTTCGCCTATGCCAACTGGTTCAAGCCGCGCCCGGCCTATCGCTTCTCCGCCGAGGATTCCATCTACGTGCATGACGCGGCGCGCGGCCAGGGCTTGGGCCGCCTGCTGCTCGATGCGCTGTCGCGCGAATGCGAGGCGGCCGGCGTGCGCAAGCTGCTGGCGGTGATCGGTGACTCGGCCAATGCCGGCTCCATCGGCGTGCACCGCGCCGCAGGCTTCACCCCGGCGGGCACGCTGAGCTCCATGGGATGGAAGTTCGGCCGCTGGCTGGACATCGTTCTCATGGAGAAGACCCTGGGAGACGGCAACCGCAGTTCGCCCGAATAATGGGCGCATGAACCGACCCAGCACGCCTTTGCCTCAGCCCGCTCAAGCACAGCAGGGGGCTGCGCGCTCCAAAAGCAAGACCCTGACGACCTGGCTGGCCTTCGTCGGCGGGCCGCTGGGGCTGCACCGCTTCTATCTGCATGGCTTCGGCGACTGGCTGGGCTGGCTGCTGCCCGTGCCCACGGCGCTGGGCGTGTACGGCATCGAGCGCGTCCAGCAACTGGGGCAGGACGACCAGCTCAGCTGGCTGCTGATTCCGCTGCTGGGCTTCACCATCGCCGGCTGCGCGCTGCGCGCCATCCTCTACGGGCTGACCGACACCGAAGCCTGGAACCGGCGCCACAACCCCGGCATTGACGTGCAGGCGCAGGCCGGGCGCACGGGCTGGTCAACCATCTTTGCCATTGCGCTGTCCCTGATGCTGGGTGCCGCCGTGCTCATGGCCAGCATTGCCTACAGCTTCCAGCACTACTTCGAGCACCAGGTGGAGGAAGCGCGCAAGATTTCCCAGTGATGCGCAATGCCTCTCCCAAAAAGAAAGACCGCCATTGGCGGTCTTTCTTTTTGGCGATGGCTCTGGCTCAGTACAGCTGGAGGCTGATCCAGTAGGCAATCGATGCCACGAAGGCGCTGGCAGGAATCGTCAGCACCCAGGCCCAGACGATGTTGCCTGCCACGCCCCAGCGCACGGCGCTGGCACGCTGGGTGGAGCCCACGCCGACGATGGCGCCCGTGATGGTGTGCGTGGTCGAGACCGGCACGCCCAGGAAGGTCGCGAAGAACAGCGTCAGCGCGCCGCCGCTTTCTGCGCAGAAGCCTCCCACGGGCTTGAGCTTGGTGATCTTCTGGCCCATGGTCTTGACGATGCGCCATCCGCCGAACATGGTGCCCAGGCCGATGGCCAGGTAGCAGCTGACGATGGTCCACAGCGGCGGCTCCGCGTCGCCGGCATTGGCATAGCCGGTGGCGATCAGCAGCAGCCAGATGATGCCGATGGTCTTTTGCGCATCATTGCCGCCGTGGCCCAGGCTGTAGGCGCCGGCGGAGACCAGCTGCAGCCGGCGGAACCAGCGGTCCACCCGGTTGGGAGCGGCGCGGCGGCAGATCCAGGCCACCAGCACCATCATCAGCGAGCCCAGCAGGTAGCCCAGCAGCGGCGAGACGAAGATGAAGGCCACGGTCTTCCAGATGCCGCTGGCGATCAGTGCGCCCGCGCCGGCCTTGGCGATCACGGCGCCCACGATGCCGCCGATCAGCGCATGCGAGGAGCTGCTGGGGATGCCGTAGTGCCAGGTGATCACGTTCCAGGCAATGGCGCCGACCAGGGCGCCGAAGACCACGTGCGTGTCCACGATGCCGGGCTGGACGATCCCCTTGCCCACGGTGGCCGCCACGCTGAGGTGGAAGACAAAGACCGCCACCACGTTGAAGAAGGCCGCGAAGGCCACGGCCTGCGTGGGCTTGAGCACGCCCGTGGAGACCACGGTGGCGATCGAGTTGGCAGCATCGTGGAAGCCGTTCATGAAGTCGAACAGCAAGGCCAGCACCACCAGCAGGATCACGACCCACAGGGCCGCTTGTACGGATTCCATAACGAAACGACTCCGCGAGGGCTCAGGAATTCTCGAGGACGATGCCCTCGATCAGGTTGGCCACGTCCTCGCAGCGGTCGGTCACCGTCTCCAGCAGCTCGTAGATGGCCTTGAGCTTGATGACTTCGCGCACATCGGGCTCTTCGCGGAACAGCTTGCTCATGGCCGAGCGCATCACGCGGTCGGCGTCCGATTCGAGGCGGTCGATTTCCTCGCAGGTCTTCATCGCCGCGTCCACCACCGATGGATCGGAGATGCGCGACAGCAGCTTGACCGCATCGCGCAGCCGCTCGCAGCAGCGCACGCACAGGTCGGTCAGGCGCGTGATCTCATCCGTCATGTGGCGCACGTCGTACAGCGCCATGGTCTCGGCCGAGTCCTGGATCAGGTCGGCCACGTCGTCCATGGTGTTGATCAGCGAATGGATGTGCTCGCGGTCCAGCGGCGTGATGAAGGTCTTGTGCAGCGCCTTGGTGACGTCATGCGTCACGCGGTCGGCGGCACGCTCGGCGTTGTTCACGTCCTCGTTGTATTTCTCGCGAAGATGAGGATCGTTGTAGTTGGCGACAAGCTGCGAGAAGGCATGCGCGGCATCGACGATGCGGTCGGCATGCTGGTTGAACATCTCGAAGAAATTGCCTTCGCGTGGCAATAGTTTGCCAAAAAGCATGAATGCTCCTTACCGGGAAAAGTGGGAACCAGGCGACTCACTGCGTCACATTGCGGATGCTTGGCATGGCTTCCCGGCTTGAACGGGGCGAAGTGTACTCTTGAGTCCCAAGCGCGTTTTTGCGCGCCGGCGCGCCGCCTTGTCAGCCGCTGCGAAAAATAAAATACACCGCGCCCACCATGCACAGGCCGGCCCACAGGAAGTCCCATTTGAGGGGCTGGTTCAGGTAGAGCACGGCAAAAGGCGCGAACACCGACAGCGTGATCACCTCCTGGATGATCTTGAGCTGCGCCACGCTGAACTGCGTGTGGCCTATGCGGTTGGCGGGCACCTGCAGCAGGTACTCGAACAGCGCAATGCCCCAGCTGACAAGGGCTGCCACGTACCAGGGCGACGAGGCGTGGTTCTTCAGGTGCCCATACCAGGCAAACGTCATGAAGACATTGCTCATGGCCAGCAGGACCACGGTCTGCAGCCCGACGGGGATGTGTTGGAGCCAGTTCATGTGAGGTGCGCCCGGGTGCTGGAAGGCCTGAATTATCGCGCCCGCAGCGCCAGAAGCCGGTTTTTCGATTGCTTTCTAAAAATTGCTTTTTTGCGCGAATTTTCTCGAAAAACCTGCTTCATCGCACAGATACGCAACATTCCGCATCGAAGGGCATTCGATGAATCTTCATCAAATCGTCATATTTTTGCCATATCCCGTCGGTGGCACGGGACATTCCAGCAACCTCTGCGCAGGCGGCGACCCCGGTGGTCACTCGCCCAGGTAGGCGGCCCGCACGCGCGGATCGCTGAGCAGGGTCTGGCCGGGCCCGGTCATGGTGATCAGGCCGGATTCCATCACATAGCCGCGATCGGCCAGCGCCAGCGCACGGCTGGCGTTCTGCTCGACCAGCACCAGCGTCACGCCCAGTGCATGCACATCGCGCACCACCTCGAAGATCTTGTCCACCATGATGGGCGACAGGCCCATGGAGGGCTCGTCCAGCAGCAGCACCTTGGGCTGGCTCATCAGCGCGCGCGCCATGGCCAGCATCTGCTGCTCGCCACCCGACATGGTGCCGGCCAGCTGGTCGCGGCGCTCCTTCAGGCGCGGGAAGATGCCGAACATGCGCTCGATGTCGGCGGCAATGCCGGCCTTGTCGTTGCGCGTGTAGGCGCCCATGAGCAGGTTCTCGGTGATGGTCATGCGCGCGAACACGCCGCGCCCCTCCGGCACCATGACCAGGCCCTGGGCCACCAGATCCCAGGCGCCCACGTTGCGGATGCTGCGGCCCAGGTAGTGCACGTCGCCATCCGCCATCTGCAGGCTGCGCGTGACGGCCTTCATGGTCGTGGTCTTGCCCGCCCCGTTGGAGCCGATCAGCGAGACCAGCTCGCCCTGGCGGACCTCGAAGTCCACGCCCTTGACGGCCTGTATGCCCCCATAGGCCACCTTCAGTCCCTGGACCTTCAACAGCACCGGCGCGGACACGCCCTTGTCTTGCACTTGCTCACCCATGGTTCAGTGTCCTCCGGTGCCCAGATAGGCTTCGATCACCTTGTCGTTCTTCTGCACCTCGGCCGGCGTGCCTTCGGCGATGGGCTTGCCATAGTCCAGCACGGTGACGCGATCGCACAGGCCCATGACCAGCTTCACGTCGTGCTCGATCAGCAAGATGGTGCGCTGGTCCCGGCGAATGCGGTCGATCAGCTCGCGCAGCTGCACCTTCTCGGTGGCGTTCATGCCGGCGGCAGGCTCGTCCAGCGCGATCAGTTGCGGGTCGGTGGCCAGCGCCCGCGCGATCTCCAGGCGGCGCTGGTCGCCGTAGCTCAGCGTACGGGCCTTGAAGTCGGCGTATTTGGAAATCCCCACGTAGTCCAGCAGTTCGCGGGCCCGCGCGCGTATCGCGGCTTCCTCGGCCTTGAAGCCGGGCGTGCGGAACACCGCGCCGATCAGGCCCGAATGCGTGCGCACATGGCGCCCGACCATCACGTTCTCCAGCGCAGTCATCTCGGCAAACAGCCGGATGTTCTGGAAGGTGCGCGCAATGCCGGCCTTGGCCACCTTGTGCACGGCCGAGGGCTCGTAGGCCTTGCCGGCCAGCTCGAAGCTGCCGCTGTCGGGCGTGTACAGGCCCGTGATCACGTTGAAGAAAGTGGTCTTGCCCGCGCCGTTGGGACCGATCAGGCCGTAGACCTGGCCACGGCCAATGGTCATGCCCACATCGGACAGGGCCTGCAGTCCGCCAAAGCGCTTGGAAATGCCCGAAACCCTGAGCACCGGGGAGGTAGAGCCGTTGTCTGCCGTGTTCGCCATCTGCGTTGTCTCCATGCTCAGGACTGGTGCGGCAGGTTCTTGCCATGCTCGGGCGACGGCCACAGGCCGCGCGGACGCATCAGCATGATGACGATCATGGCCAGCGCGATCAGCAACTGGCGCAGGATGGAGGCGTCAAGCCGCCCGTCGGTCATCTGCTGCAAGGGACCGGCCACATAGCGCAGCACCTCGGGCAGGGCCGACAGCAGCACCGCCCCCAGGATCACGCCCGGCAAATGGCCCAGGCCGCCGAGCACCACCATGGCCACGATCATGATGGACTCCATGAGGCTGAACGACTCGGGCGAGACGAAGCCCTGGAAGGCCGCGAACATGGCGCCCGAGACACCACCGAAGGAAGCGCCCATGCCGAAGGCCAGCAGCTTCATGTTGCGCGTGTTGATGCCCATGGCCTTGGCGGCGATCTCGTCCTCTCGGATGGCCATCCAGGCACGGCCGATGCGCGAGTCCTGCAGGCGCCAGCAGATCACGATGCTGACGAGCACCAGGAAGAGGAACAGGTAGTAGTACAGCGTGACCGAGCTGATGTCGTAGCCGAAGATCTCCTGGCGCTTGGCCAGGTCCAGGCCCAAAATCTTCACCGAGTCGATCTGGCCTATGCCCTTGGGGCCGTTGGTGATGTTGACCGGCTGGTCCAGGTTGTTCATGAAGATGCGGATGATCTCGCCGAAGCCCAGCGTGACGATGGCCAGGTAGTCCCCGCGCAGCTTGAGCACCGGGATGCCCAGCAGTATTCCCGTGATGCCCGCCAGCAGCGCCGCCAGCGGTATCACCAGCCAGATGGAGGTATGCAGCCCGTCAGGGAACATGGCGGCAAAGCCCTCGAAGGTATCCGCCAGATGCGGCGAGGCCATCAGCGCAAACATGTAGGCGCCCACGGCATAGAAGGCCACGTAGCCCAGGTCCAGCAGGCCTGCATAGCCCACCACCACGTTCAGGCCCAGTGCCAGCAGCACATAGAGCAGGGCCAGGTCGGCGATGCGCACCCAGGCATTGCCGAAGTACTGCAGCACCAGCGGCAGCACCATCAGCGCCAGGCCGCCCAGAATCCATTGCACGGTCTTCTTGCTGTTCATGCGGGTCTCCTCAGGCGCGGTCGGCCACACGCTCACCCAGCAGGCCCGAGGGGCGCAGCGTCAGGATGATGATGAGCACGATGAAGGCGAAGATGTCGGTGTAGTGGCTGCCCAATACGCCGCCCGTGAGGTCGCCGATGTAGCCCGAGCCAATGGACTCGATCAGCCCCAGCAGCATGGCGCCGACCACGGCGCCGGCCAGGTTGCCGATGCCGCCGAACACGGCCGCCGTGAAGGCCTTGAGCCCCGGCAGAAAGCCCATGGTGTGGTGGGCCGTGCCGTAGTTGGAGGCGTACATGATGCCCGCGATGGCCGCCAGCACGGCGCCGATGATGAAGGTGGCCGAGATCACCACGTCGGGCTTGACGCCCATCAAGGCCGCCACGCGCGGATTCTCGGCCGTGGCCCGCATGGCGCGCCCGAGCTTGGTGTAGTTGACCAGATAGGTCAGCGATGCCAGCGCAATCGCCGTGACCACCAGCACCAGGATCTGGGTGGGCGTGATCACCGCCGTGCCGATCTCGAAGGGCGTGCTCGGCAGCAGCGTGGGATAGGCCTTGTAGTTGGGCTTCCAGATGATCATGGCCAGCGTCTGCAGCAGCAGCGAGACGCCGATGGCCGTGATCAGCGGCGCCAGGCGCGGGCTGCTGCGCAGGCGGCGGTAGGCCACTTTCTCGATCACGAAATTCAGTGCCGCGGCCACCACGCAGGCGATCACGGTCGCCAGCAGCAGGATCAGCCAGCCCGGCGCACCGGGCATGGCCTCCTGCATCAGGCCTATGCAGCTCCAGCTGGTCAGCGCGCCGACCATGAGCACCTCGCCATGGGCGAAGTTGATGAGCTGGATGATGCCGTACACCATGGTGTAGCCCAGGGCGATCAGGGCGTACATGCTGCCCAGGACCAATCCGTTGATGACCTGCTGAAGCAGTATGTCCATATGCGCTCTCCCCTTTAGTCCAGGATGGAGACATTCAGCGTGCCTCGCATCCAAACGAACGGAGCCAGCAATGCCATGGTGGTGGAAGCTCTCCCGCCGCATCCTGGCTTGTGGCCCGGAAACCGCAGGGGATTGGCGATTCTAGGCACCCCCCGGTGGCCTGCAACGCCTTGTTGCAGGGGGGTTTTCCGAGGCTTTACAAGCCAAACGCTCTTATGTAGCACTGCAGCAATTTGCCGTAGCCAGCATGAACTCCTACCATCAACGGCAGTGCCGCCAGCCCGCGGTGGCCACGGAGAACCCCGATGAAATACCACGGCAGCTGCCACTGCGGCGGCATCGCTTTCGATGTGGAAGGCGAACTCACGCAGGCCATGGCCTGCAACTGCTCCATCTGCGCGCGCAAGGGCGCCCTCATGTGGTTCGTGCCCCGCGAACAACTGCAACTGAGCACGCCCGAGGAGCAGATGCGCACCTACACCTTCCACCGGCACCTGATCCAGCACCGCTTCTGCCCTACCTGCGGCATCCATCCGTTCGGCGAGGCCATCGATCCCCAGGGCCGGCACATGGCGGCCGTCAACGTGCGCTGCCTGGAAGGCGTGGACCCCGAGGCGCTGCGCATCACGCGCTACGACGGGCGATCGGCCTGAGGCTGGCTTCAGGCCCGCAGCGCTTGTTCCTCCACATCGCGCAGGCGGTCCTTGCCGAAGTAGATCTCGTCGCCAACAAAAAAGGTGGGCGATCCGAAAGCGCCACGGTGGAAGGCCTGCTCGGTATTTGCCAGCAGCCGGGCCTTGACTTCGGGCGTCTGGCTTGCGGCGATCAGGGCTGGGGCGTCCAGGCCCGCCCCGGACAGCTCGGTGCCGATCACCTGGGCGTCGTCCATCTTGCAGCCCTTCTCCCACATGCTGGAGAACACCGCATCCACATAACGCTCGAAGCAGCCCAGGCCCTGCGCCGCCACGGCCCCGCGCATGATCTGCAGGGTGTTGACGGGAAAGTGCGGATTCATCCGGAAGCGCGTGAGCCCATGCCTTTGCACGAAACGCTGCAGCTCCAGCGCCTCATAGGCGCGCTTGTTGGGAATATCGGCATTCGCCTCGGCCGGTGAGCGGTTGTTGGCCAGCTTGAACAGGCCGCCCAGCAGGACCGGCACATAGTCGAAGCGGATGCCGCTGCGCGCCTCGATTGCGGGGATGACCTGGTGGCAGAGATAGGCGTTGGGGCTGCCGAAGTCGAAGAGAAATTGCACGTTGGGTTTCATGGCACGGCCTGCATCAAATGGGATGGAGCATCGAAGCGAACTGGCTGAAGGGGCTGAAGGGGCGGAAATGGCTGAAGGGCCTACCAGGACTCCATCCAGGGACGGATTTCGGTTTCATGCGTCCAGGCGTCGCGCGGCTGCTGGTGCAGTTGCCAGTAGAGGTCGGCGATGTGGTCGGGATTGAGGATGCCGTCCTGCTGCTTGAGGGCATAGCGATCGGGAAAGTTGGTCCGGATGAACTCCGTGTCGATGGCGCCGTCGATCACGGGGTGGGCCACATGGATGCCCTTGGGCCAGAGCTCGCGCGCCATGCTCTGGGCCAGCGCACGCAGGCCATGCTTGGCACCGGCAAACGCGGCAAAGCCCTCGCGCCCGCGCAGGCTGGCGGTGGCGCCCGTGAAGATGATGGTGCCCCGGCCGCGCGGCAGCATCACCCTGGCCGCCTCCCGCCCCATCAGGAAACCGGCGAAGCAGGCCATCTCCCAGACCTTGAAGTAGACGCGCGCCGTGGTCTCGGTGATGCCGAAGCGCACGTTGGCGCCGATGTTGAAGACGGCGACCTCGATGGGTGCGATCTCGGCCTCGATCTTCTGCACCAGGGCCACCATTTCCTCTTCCTTGCGCGCGTCGCTGCCAAAACCATGGGCCTGGCCACCGGCGGCGCGGATCTGTTCGACCAGGGGCTGGAGCTTGTCCGCGTCGCGGCGCGTGACGCAGGCGATATAGCCTTCGCGCGCAAAACGCCGGGCGATGGCGCCGCCCGTGGCGTCGCCAGCGCCGATCACGAGAATGGCTTTCTTGTCGGTCATGGGATCTCCGTGGATGATTGGTCAGTTCATTTTTTGAACTAAATGCACGGTAGGTTTAAAATCAGAACCCGTCAAGCGGGGAACTGCCCAATGAAATGGAACGAACTGGAAGAGGAGCGCTGCTCCATCGCACGCACGGTCTCGGTCATCGGCGACCGCTGGACACTGCTGGTGCTGCGCGACTGCTTTCTGGGAGTGCGCCGCTTCGATGAATTCCTGGGACGCCTGGGCATTTCACGCCCCATGCTGTCGGACAGGCTGGCCAGGCTGGTCGAGGCAGGCGTGCTCAAGAAGGTGGCCTACCAGGAGGCGCCGGTACGGTACGAGTACCGTCTCACGCCCAAGGGACTGGACCTGCATCCGGTGGTCATGGCCATCGTGCACTGGGGTGATGTACACATGTCCGGCGAGGAAGGCCGGCCCTTGCTGCACCGCCATACGGTGTGCGGCCATACGTTCGACCCCCTGGTCGTCTGCTCGGAGTGCCTCGCCCCCCTGCACGCGCGGGACGTGGCGGTGGAGCCCGGCCCGGGCGCCTAGCCCCGGCACCGGCCTGCCCTCACCGGCTTCGGCTATGCGCCGCCAGCCTCTTCGTCCCACTTGCGCAGCACGGCCAGCTTCTCGCCGATCTTGATCTCCAGGCCCCGGGGCACGGGCTGGTACCAGCCCGGCTCCGCAATGCCTTCGGGCAGATAGGTCTCGCCGGCCGCATAGGCGTTGGGCTCGTCGTGCGCGTAGCGGTATTCATGGCCGTAGCCCAGCTCCTTCATGAGCTTGGTGGGCGCGTTGCGCAAGTGCACGGGCACCTCGCGGCTCCTGTCCTGCTTCACGAAGGCCCGGGCCTTGTTGTAGGCGTTGTAGCCAGCGTTGCTCTTGGCGGCCATGGCCAGGTAGATGACGGCCTGGCCCAGCGCCAGTTCGCCCTCGGGGCTGCCCAGGCGCTCATAGGTCAGGGCCGCGTCGTTGGCGATCTGCATGGCACGCGGATCGGCCAGGCCGATATCCTCCCAGGCCATGCGCACGATGCGCCGCGACAGGTAGCGCGCATCGGCGCCGCCATCGAGCATGCGCGTGAGCCAGTACAGCGCCGCATCGGGATGGGAGCCGCGCACGGACTTGTGCAGGGCCGAGATCTGGTCGTAGAAGTTGTCGCCGCCCTTGTCGAAGCGCCTGGCATTCAAGGTCAGCGCGTTCTGCACGAACTCGGCATCGATCCGCGTGACGCCCGCAGCGCCGGCCGCCGTCTGGCATTGCTCCAGCAGGTTCAGGAAGCGCCGGGCATCGCCATCGGCATAGCCGACGATGGTGTCCCGCGCCAGGTCGTCGAACTCCAGGCCGCCCAGGGCCTTTTCCTGAGCCCGCAGCAGCAGTTGCCTGAGTTCATCGTCGGTCAGGGACTGCAGCACATAGACCTGCGCGCGCGACAGCAGGGCCGAGTTCACCTCGAAGGAAGGGTTTTCCGTGGTGGCACCGATGAAGGTGACCAGCCCGCTTTCCGCATAGGGCAGCAGCGCATCCTGCTGGGACTTGTTGAAGCGGTGGATCTCGTCCACGAAGAGGATGGTGTGCCGGCCCATGGCCAGGTTCTGCTGCGCCTGCTCCATGGCCGCGCGGATGTCCTTGACCCCGGAGAACACCGCCGACAGCGCAATGAACTCGCACTTGAAGGCCGTGGCCGTGAGCCGGGCCAGCGTGGTCTTGCCCACGCCGGGCGGCCCCCAGAAGATCATGGAATGCGGCTTGCCTGACTGGAAGGCCAGGCGCAGCGGCTTGCCCTCGCCCAGCAGATGGGACTGGCCCACGACCTCGTCCAGGGTCTTGGGCCGCAGGGCTTCGGCCAGTGGTGCGGAGGGCTCCTGGGTGAACAGATCAGCCATGGGCCAGCTCCGTCGCCGGCAGCGCCGCGCAGAAGGCGTTCGGCAGCCCGTGTGCCGGATTCGCTGCCGAGGGGAACAGATGCAGTTGCAAAACCATGACGCCATTGTCCACGCCATGGCGGCAGCGGGTGCGCCAGCCCCTGATGCCTGTACCTGGTTGCGGGGGATGAAGCCATGGATCGCCAGCTGGGATCCTGGCCATCGCCTGAAGGCATGTCACTCACATGACATGAATGTTTTGCATGCACCTCATCAAGAGCAATCACTGACATTTTTCACCCGCTTCGGGCCGCCGCCCTAAAATGCTGCCCTTTGCGGAGCCGGCCGCGCGGCATGCGCGGCCATCGGGCCTGCGCCATTGCTGCCCCATCCGCTCCGCGCCTCCCACCGTTTCCGGAACTGCCTGCCATGCGGCAAGGCGGGACCTTTTCATTTCTGCATCCATGCAAACACTCAAGACCCGGGACCTTATCGCCCTAGGCTTCATGACCTTTGCGCTGTTCCTCGGCGCGGGCAACATCATCTTTCCGCCCATGGTCGGCCAGGGCGCCGGCGAGCACGCGGCCGCTGCGGCCACGGGCTTTCTGCTCACGGGCGTGGGCCTGCCGTTGCTCACCGTGGTGGCGCTGGCGCGCGTGGGCGGCGGGCTCGATGCGCTGACCTCGCCCGTGGGCCGCAAGGCAGGCATGGTGCTGGGCCTGCTGATCTATCTCATCCTCGGCCCGCTGTTTGCCACGCCGCGCACGGCCACCGTGTCGTTCGAGATGGGCTTTGCGCCCTTCGTGGGCCACAGCAGCACTGCGCTGTTCATCTACTCGGCGGTGTACTTTATGCTGGTCATGGGCCTGTCCCTGTTCCCCGGCAAGCTGATCGACACCATCGGCAAGCTGATCACGCCCGTGCTGATCCTGGCCCTGGTGGTGCTGGGTGCTGCCGCCGTGCTGCTGCCGGCCGGTGCCGCCACCAGCGCCAGCGGCGACTATCTGGTCGCGCCCCTGACCGAAGGGTTTCTGGAGGGCTACCAGACCATGGACGCGCTGGGCGCCCTGGCCTTCGGCATCGTCATCGTCAACGCCATCCGGGACCGGGGCATCTCCCACACCGGGCTGCAGACGCGCTACGCCATCATCGCGGGCGTGATCGCGGCCGTGGGCCTGGGTCTGGTGTATCTGTCGCTGATCCATCTGGGCGCCACCAGCCAGTCCATCGCCCCGCAGGCGCAGACCGGCGTGCTCATCCTCACGCGCTACGTGGATCACACCTTCGGCCCCATCGGCAGCCTGCTGCTGGCCGTGGTGATTTCCCTGGCCTGCCTGACCACGGCCGTGGGCCTGGTCAGCGCCTGTGGCGCCTACTTCAGCGAGATGCTGCGCCTGCCCTACCGCGCGGTGGTGGTGGCCATTGGGCTGGCGTGCATCCTGGTGTCCAACCAGGGCCTGGCCCAGCTGATCGCCCTGTCCGGCCCCGTGCTGGTGGGCATTTATCCGCTGGCCATCGCCCTGGTGGTGTTGAGCCTGCTGTCAGGCCTGTGGCGCAATGCGCAGCGCGTGTTCGCGCCGGTGCTGGCCGTGGCGCTGGTGTTCGGTCTTGTCGATGCCGCCAAGGCGGCCGGCTGGCAGGACTGGCTGCCGGCCTTCCTGAACAGCTTGCCGGGCAACGGCATGGGCTGGGCCCTGCCCGTGGCAGCCACCCTGGTGCTGGCGGCGCTCCACGACCGGCTGCGCCCGGCCCCGGCCAACGCGTTCAGGCCGTCCTGAAACGCGCCATGAGTTCCACCAGCTGATGGGCCTGCTTGCGCAGGCTCTCGGCGGCCGAACTGGTCTGCTCCACCAGGGCGGCGTTCTGCTGGGTCCCTTCCTCGATGCGGACGATGGCGCTGTTGACGTGGCTCACGCCCGCGCTCTGTTCGCCGCTGGAGTGGCTGATGGCGCCGATCATGCGCGAGACCTTGGCAATCACCTCCTGCACCGAGGCCATGGTCGCACCCGCGCTGTCCACCTCCTCGGCCCCCAGGGCCACGCGCTGGGCGTTGGCCTGGATCAGCTCACGGATTTCCCGCGCAGCGCCCGAGCTGCGCTGGGCCAGCGTGCGGACCTCGGCGGCGACCACGGCAAAGCCCCGGCCCTGTTCTCCGGCCCGCGCGGCCTCCACGGCCGCATTGAGCGCAAGAATATTGGTCTGGAACGCGATGCCGTCGATCACCTCGATGATGCTGACCACGCGCTCGGACGCATCCTGGATGCTGCGCATGGTGCCCACGACGGCCGAGATGGCATCGCCACCGCGCGTGGCGATGTCGCTGGCGGAAGAAGCCAGCAGGTTGGCCTTCTCTGCGTGATCGGCATTGCCGCGCACGGTGGAGTCGAGCTGGTCCATGGACGAAGCCGTCATCTGCAGGGCCGATGCCTGTTGCTCGGTGCGCTGGGCCAGGTCGCTGTTGCCCGCCGCGATCTGCGAGCTGGCGGATGCCACCTGCTCCGCATTGCCGCGCACTTCCACGACGATGCTGCGCAGCTGCTCCTGCATGGCGCCCAGCGCCCGCAGCAGCTGGCCCAGCTCGTCTGGCCCGCCGCTCGCTATGGCATTGGTCAGATGGCCCTGGGCCACCTTCTCGGCCAGCTGGACCGCGCTGCGCAACGGTGCCACCACGGCACGTGTGATGAGCCAGCCAATGGCCACGCCGGCCACGGCCGCCACCAGCATCAGCACCAGGCTCAGCTCCGTGGCGTGCTTGCCGCTGCTGTAGGCATCGTCGGCCACCGCCTTGCTCTGCGCCGCAATGCCGGCCTTGAGCTGGGAGAGCATCTCGGCCGGCTCGCGGTCCACGCCGCGCACGGCCATGTCGCCTACTGAGGGGTCGAAGCCCGTGGCCTCGAATTTGTCCAGCCCCACGCGGTAGCCTTCGGCCATCTTGCGGTGCTGCGCCACAAAGCCCTGGGCGATCTCGCGCAGGGAGGCATCGTCCACCAGGGCCAGCAAGGCAGCGGTCTTGTCCTGCACGGCGCGCTCATCGGCCAGAAAGCCCTTCCAGTGCTGCTCGCGCAGCGCGTTGTCCGAGCCGCGCAGCAGCACGTTCTTCCATTCCTGGACCTGGGTTTTGAAGTGGCCTTCCACCTCGGCGGCGAGGCGTTCCGCCGCCATGTGGCGCTGGACATCGCCGTGAAAGACGCCTAGGGATCGATGGGCCGACCAGAGTCCGAAGAATCCGGCAGCGAGGGTGAATAGCAGCGCCATGGCAATGGCGAGCGGCAACTTGCGACTGAGGTTCATAAAGGCATGCGAGAGCCGGCCAGCATGTCCTCGGAGGGACGTCGAAACAATCGCTGGCCGCAGGCCGCCATTGTCTCGACGATATTAGGCAAAACCATTACAAAACCTCACAAACTGCGCACTGCAGCTGTGACAGGCCTGAAGGGTTGCCCCGCGCGGCAGCGCGGCTTACTGCTTGAGCACGTCGGCGCCCGCTGGCACCTTGAAATCGAAAGTCGAGGCCGGCAGGGACGCCTGGGTCTGCAACTGGTTGAAGCGGATCAGCGAACGCTGGCCAAAGCTGTCCAGGATGTCCAACGCCGAAAGCTGGCCATCGGCCGCAAAGCCCACGCGCACGCTCTTGAGCTGGCCGTTCTTGTCCTTGGGGCTGGCCTGGACCCATTGCAGGCCATCCTGCTCGGGCGCGGACTGCAGATCGAAGTCGGCGCTCAACGCCTTGAGATCGTTGGCCGACGCCAGGATGGCGGCCGGCGTGCTGCCCAGGGCCTGGGCCTGGGGGCGCTGCGTGACCTGGTTGAGGTCGGCGTCATAAAGCCACAGTGTCTTGCCGTCGGCGACGATGGTCTGCTCGAACGGCTTGGTGTAGACGAACCTGAACTTGCCGGGACGCTGGAATTCGAACTGGCCGCTGGAGTTCTTGGTGCGTGGCGGCTGGCCATCCTTGGACGGGGCCGTGACGGCCTGGGTGAATTCGGCGCGGCCGGCCTGGGAATTCTTCATGAAGGCTTCCAGGCTCTTGAGGCCATCGGCCCACGAGGCCGTCGCGCTTGCCGCGATCACAACTGCAGTCAACAGACGTTTCATTCTTTCTCCATGATTGCGGGGAAGCGGGCTCATTCCCCGGCGCGCGCGGGCACCAGCACTTCGCGCTGCCCGCTGGCCGTGAGACCGCTGACGAGGCCCGCCTTTTCCATATCTTCCAGCAGGCGCGCCGATCGGTTGTAACCAATCCTGAGCTTGCGCTGCACATACGAGATGCTGGCCTTGCGGTCCTTGAGGACCACTTCCACGGCCTGGTCGTACATGGGGTCCTTCTCGCCGTTGCCGCCATCGCCGGACTCCGAGCCGAACTCGCTGTCGCCCTCGGCCGTGCCGCCTTCGAGCACGCCTTCGATGTAGTCGGCCTCGCCCTGCTCCTTGAGGTAGCCCACCACGCGGTGCACTTCCTCGTCCGACACGAAGGCGCCGTGCACGCGCACGGGCAGGCCCGTGCCGCTGGCCATGTAGAGCATGTCGCCCATGCCCAGCAGGGATTCGGCGCCCATCTGGTCAAGCACGGTGCGGCTGTCGATCTTGCTGCTGACCTGAAAGGCGATGCGCGTGGGGATGTTGGCCTTGATCAGGCCGGTGATCACGTCCACGCTGGGGCGCTGGGTGGCCAGGATCAGGTGGATGCCGGCCGCGCGGGCCTTCTGGGCCAGGCGCGCGATCAGCTCCTCGATCTTCTTGCCGACCACCATCATCAGGTCGGCCAGCTCGTCGATGACGATGACGATGTGCGGCAGGCGCTGCAGCGGCTCGGGCTCCTCGGGCGTGAGGCTGAAGGGGTTGGGAATGGATTCCTCGCGCGCCTTGGCCTCGTCGATCTTGGCGTTGTAGCCCGCCAGATTGCGCACGCCCAGCTTGCTCATGAGCTTGTAGCGGCGCTCCATCTCGGCCACGCACCAGTTCAGGCCATTGGCGGCCTGCTTCATGTCGGTGACCACGGGGCACAGCAGGTGAGGAATGCCTTCGTAGACCGACATTTCCAGCATCTTGGGGTCGATCATCAGCAGGCGCACATCGCGGGCCTCGGCCTTGTACAGCAGCGACAGGATCATGGCGTTGATCCCCACCGACTTGCCCGAACCCGTGGTGCCGGCCACCAGCACGTGCGGCATCTTGGCCAGATCGGCCACGACCGGATTGCCCACGATGTCCTTACCCAGGCCCATGGTCAGCATGCTCTTGGCGTCGTGGTAGACCTGCGAGCCCAGCACCTCGGACAGGCGGATGGACTGGCGCTTGGCATTGGGCAGCTCCAGCGCCATGAAATTCTTGCCGGGAATCGTCTCGATCACGCGGATGGACACCAGGGACAGCGAGCGCGCCAGATCCTTGGCCAGGTTCACGATCTGCGAGCCCTTGACGCCCGTGGCCGGCTCGATCTCGTAGCGGGTGATCACGGGGCCGGGCATGGCGGCGACCACATGCACATCGACACCAAAGTCCTTGAGGCGCTTTTCGATCAGCCGGCTGGTCATCTCCAGCGTCTCGGGCGAGACGCTTTCCTGGCGCTGCTGCGCCGCATCGAGCAGATCCACCTGGGGCAGCTTGCTGTCGGGCAGTTCGGAGAACAGGGGCTTCTGGCGCTCCTTGACCACGCGCACGCTGGGTAGCGCAGCCTCCTGGAGCACGGGTTCGATGATCTGCACGGGCTGCGGGTGCTGCACGGCGCTTTCCGTGCGCTCTTCCTGCACCACTTCCTCGCGCTCGCGCGCAGCGCGGCGGCCTGCGGCTTCGTCCCGGGCCTTTTCACGGCGCGCAAAAAGAAAGAGCACCCAGCCGTCCAGGCGTGCGCCCATGGACTCGGCCAGATGGCCCCAGGAAAAGCGGAACACCATGGCCAGGCCGATCACGGCCACGCAAATGCCGATCAGGCCCGAGCCCATGAAGCCCAGCCACTGCAGGCTGTGGTACCCCAGCATGTAGCCGAAGACGCCGCCGGCCGGGCCGGGCAGAACGCTCTCGAAGCGGTACAGGCGCGTCCACTCCAGTGCGCAGCTCGCACCCAGCAGCAGCAGCAGCCCACCCCAAAAGCGCAGGCGTCGGCGCCACAGGGGCGGCAGTGGCACACCGTCGCGCGGCACGCCGCCGCGCAGCCAGCGCGCAAAGGAAGACAGCCAGGTCTGCAGCGAGGCCAGCACCAGCCACCAGACCGACATGCCGAAACCGAAATAGCAGGCGTCGGCCAGCCAGGCTCCGACGCGGCCCATCCAGTTGGCGACCAGGCGCGCGTGTCCCGCCCCGGAGGTGGACCACGCTGGATCCTGGGGCGAGTAGCTGAGCATGGAGGCAAGCCAGAACACCAGGGCCAGCAGCCCCGCCAGCAGCAGCATTTCGTGGCCGAAGCGCGCCACCATGCCGGGGCGCGCCGCAGACCTGGATTTGCCCTTGGCGGATGTGGAAGCGTTCAGAGCGTTCAATGAGTAAGTCATACGCAGGCGGGAGCTTACCCCAGCCCCCTCGGACTGGCCGCAAAAACAGCCAGGGCGACCCGCAAGCGTAATGCAAGCACTTGCAACAGAGCATGACACCGCCGCATGACGGCGCCACGTCGATCATTTTTGACAATCCGGGCCATTGATCCATATGGCAACGGGAACCTGACTGCGGAGCGATACTCCACAGCTGTTCCCGATGTATCTTTTTTTTCTGCACGCCGGCTGCCGGCGTGCGCCTTTTTCAAGAACTGCATCCATGTCTTCTACCCAACACGCCAAAGTCCTGATCCTCGGCTCCGGCCCTGCCGGCTACACGGCCGCCATCTATGCCGCGCGCGCCAACCTCAACCCGCTGCTGGTGACTGGCATGGCCCAGGGCGGCCAGCTGATGACGACGACCGAGGTGGACAACTGGCCTGCAGACGTGAACGGCGTGCAGGGCCCCGAGCTGATGCAGCGTTTTCTGGAGCACGCAGAGCGCTTCAAGACCCAGGTGGTGTTCGACCACATCCACAGCGTCGATTTCTCCAAGCGCCCCTTCACGCTGACCGGCGATTCCGGCACCTATACCTGCGACAGCCTGATCATCGCCACCGGCGCCTCGGCCAAGTACCTGGGCCTGCCTTCCGAAGAGGCCTTCATGGGCCGCGGTGTCTCCGGCTGCGCCACCTGCGACGGTTTCTTCTACCGTGAGCAGCCCGTGTGCGTGGTCGGCGGCGGCAACACGGCCGTCGAGGAAGCCCTGTACCTGTCCAACATCGCCAGCAAGGTCACCCTGGTGCACCGCCGCGACAAGTTCAAGGCCGAGCCCATCCTCGTGGACAAGCTCATGGACAAGGTCCGGGCCGGCAAGATCGAGCTCAAGACCCACTTCGTGCTCGAAGAGGTGCTGGGCGACCAGTCCGGCGTGACCGGCATCCGCATCAAGAGCACCCAGGACGGCCATGCCGAGGACATCCAGCTGCAGGGCTGCTTCATCGCCATCGGCCATGCGCCCAATACCGAGATCTTCAAGGGCCACCTGGAGATGGACGAGACCGGCTACATCATCACCCAGGGCGGCCTCAAGGGCTTTGCCACGCAGACCAGCGTGCCCGGCGTGTTCGCGGCCGGCGACGTGCAGGACCATGTCTACCGCCAGGCCATCACCAGCGCCGGCACGGGCTGCATGGCCGCGCTGGACGCCCAGCGCTTCCTCGAACAGGAATAAGCAGGACGCCACCCTGCCCCGCCCTGCTCTCCAGCAGGGCGGCAAAAGCCCCTGGCTGCAGCCGTGTTTGGCTGGCCCAGGGGCTTTTCTCATGGAGACGCTATAATCCGTGGCTTTGCTGAATTTGAAGCGCGCCTTGCTTGCATGGCCAGGACACTTTCAGCATGGGGTTACCGCCACCCTTTATGGCGAGGTGAGGTTGCCGGCAAGCCATGCAGCAAATGCAGGGCATCAGCGTCGGCGGCTGTACAACTATCGGAGTGTCCTCATGGCACGCGTATGTGAAGTAACGGGCAAGAAGCCCATGGTGGGAAACAACGTTTCCCACGCCAACAACAAGACCAAGCGTCGTTTCCTGCCCAACCTGCAATACCGCCGTTTCTGGGTTGAGAGCGAAAACCGTTGGGTGCGCCTGCGCGTTTCCAGCGCTGCTCTGCGCCTGATCGACAAGAACGGTATCGACTCCGTGCTCGCAGACCTGCGTGCCCGTGGCCAAGCCTAAATCCCTCAAGGAGAAACACCATGGCTGCTAAAGGCGGACGCGAAAAGATCAAGCTGGAATCCACTGCAGGAACCGGCCACTTCTACACCACGACCAAGAACAAGAAGACAATGCCCGAGAAGATGGCGATCATGAAGTTTGATCCCAAGGCTCGCAAGCACGTCACGTACAAGGAAATCAAGCTGAAGTAATTCAGCCTGTTCCCGGTACCGACAAAAAACCGCCCGGCGCAAGCCCGGCGGTTTTTTTGCGTCCGCTTTGTGTTGGCTTTGTGCCCGCTTTGCGTCCGTTTTACGTCTGTTTTTCGCCTGTCACCCACTGCGCGCCGGCTGACCCAGCTGCGCACAGGCCATGGCACCCAGCTCGCGGCAGGCCTGCTCGATCACGGCATCCACCGGCAGGGTGCAGCCCAGGCGCATGCAGTGCTCGTAGCGCCCCGAGTTCGAGAACATGCTGCCCGGCGCCGTGCGGATGCCGCGCGCCAGCGCCTGCGTGAACAGCGCGGACGTGGACACGCCAGCCGGAAACTCCAGCCACAGGCTGAGCCCGCCGGGCGGCAGGCTCAGCCGCGTGCCCAGCGGGAAAAACCGCGCCACCAGCTGCGCCATGCCTTCACGCTGGCGCCGCAACTGCTGCTTGAGGCGCTGCAGATTGCGCAGATGCGCGGGCGAGCCCACGCAGGCGGCCGCCAGCAACTGGGCCAGGGTCTGGGTGCCCCGGCTGCGCGCGAACTTGAGCATCTGCACCCGCCCATGCCACTGGCCAGCGTTCATCCAGCCCTGGCGCAGGCCCGGCGCCATGCTCTTGTTGAAGGCCTCGCAATAGATGACATGGCCCGGCAGGCGATCCCAGGCCTTGATGGGGCGCACGGGCTGGCTGCTTTCCACGAACAGTCCATAGGAGTCGTCCTCGATCAATGCCACGCCGTGGGCACCGCACAGATCGACCAGCCTGGCCTTGTGCTCATCGGGAATGCGCGTACCCAGCGGCATCTGCAGCTCGGGCACGACCACCACGGCCTTCAGGCGCGGCTGGGTCTGCAGGGCCAGCTCCAGCGCCTCGATGGACAGGCCGGTGCGCGGGCTGCAGGGAATCTCCAGCGCCTGCATCTGCAAGGACTCCACCACCTGCAGCAGGCCGTAGTAGGTCGGCGACTCCACGGCCACCACGTCGCCGGGCGAGGCCACGGCGGCCAGCGCCAGGCTCACGGCCTCGGAATTGCCCGTGGTCGCCAGCACATCGGCCGGTGCCACATGGATGCCCGCCGCCAACGCGCGCCGCGCCATGGCGCGCTGGAAATCGGGGTGACTGCCCATCATGGAGCGCCCCAGCACCAACAGGTCGGGCTGCTCGCGCAGCAGCCGGGCGGCGGCCTGGTTCAGGTAGCCGCGATCGAACAGTTCGGGCGGCGGCGTGGCACCGCCCAGGTCCACGCGCACGTCGGCCTGGCGGCCGCGCTCCAGCATCAGGGAAATGTGTTCATTGATGCCTGCGAAGTGCGGCTGCGGCAGCGGTTGCACCGGCTGGCTCAGGTCGGGCTCGCTGGCCGGGGCCAGGCCTGCAGGCCGGGCATCGCGCACGAAGTAGCCCACGCGCGGGCGGGCTTCGAGCTGGCCCAGGTCCTCCAGATGCCGCAGCGTCTGCAGCGCCGTGGACAGGCTGACCTCATGGCGGCGCATCAGCTCGCGCACGGAAGGCATGCGCTCGCCCGCCTTGAGCGTGCCCAGTTCCATGGCCAGGCTGTAGTCGGCCGCCAGGCGGCGGTACAGGGTCGGAGAGGCGCTTGCAAGGGTCATGGAGCAGATGGAGAACGAATCGGGGACGAGAGGACTTGCCCGCGATCTTGCCGCAATGCGCTGTTACGCAACAGATACAGATCCATGGACCACAAAGCACAACAGATCCACCGCCATCTGCACTGCTGCGATGCAACAAGCCGCGGGCTGTGCCTGTGCCGATGAAGGCCGCATGCCTACGCTTGAGGGCCTGGAATCACAGGACACAGACCATGCACAACGCCGACACCCGCTCCTTCGAACTGCGCCATCTTGCCCCCGGCAACGATCTTCACCTGCATGTGCTGGAGGGCAGTGAACTGTTCTGCCGCCACGGCCCGCTGGAAATCACCGCCCCGCAACAGGCCTGGGCGGATGGGGTGCCCGCACCGGCCTTCAGACTGCAGCCGGGCCAGGGCTGGCGTGCGGGCGCCGACCTGCAGATACGGGTCCGCTCCTTGTCCCAGGCCATGGCAAGCCTGGAACTGCGGCAGAGCCCCACGGCAAAAAGCCGCATCGCCTCCGAAGAGGGGATGCGGCCCCGGGCATGGTCGGTTGCCGGCTGGCTTCGCGGCCTCAGGCGTGGGCAGCGCGCAGCTTGACGGAGAACTCCTTGAGCGCGGCAATGCCGCTGGCCTCGGCGCGATGGCACCAGGCCTGCAGATGGGCCGTCAGTTGCTCGCGCGACAGCGAGGTGTTCAGCCACAGCTGGCGCAGCTCCTCGCGCATGACCAGCATCTGGTCGAGCACGGGGTGGGCTGCGCGCGCCTGGGCCAGTTGCCCCTGTGCCTGGGCGGGCACCTTGTCGGCATCGCGGTGCAGCCAGCGGCGCGCCGTCCTGAGCAGGGACAGGTCGGCCTGCCGGGCCTTGCGCTGCTTGAGCGCATCGAGCTCGATCTGCACGGCGGCGCGCACGCCGCGCGCATAGCGGGCCATGACCTCGTAGCGGTTGGCGATCACGGCCTCCAGCGTCTTTTCGTCGGCCACGGGCTTGACGGCGCCCATGACCAGCCGCGGCGCCGTCTTCTTGACCTTGGCCCAGCCCAGCTTCTGCATGGCGCTGATGTAGACCCAGCCCATGTCGAACTCATAGCGCTTGACCGAGAACTTCGCGGAGGTCGGGTAGGTATGGTGGTTGTTGTGCAGTTCCTCGCCGCCAATGATCAGGCCCCAGGGCACGAGGTTGGTACTGGCATCCTGGGCCTCGAAGTTGCGGTAGCCCCAGAAATGGCCCAGGCCGTTGACCACGCCGGCAGCCCAGAACGGAATCCAGGCCATCTGCACGGCCCAGATCGTCAGCCCGATGGCGCCGAACAGCAGCACGTCGATGATCAGCATCAGCGAAGGGCCCCAGATCGAATGCCGGCTGTAGAGATGGCGCTCGATCCAGTCGTCGGGCGTGCCGTGGCCGAACTTCCTGAGTGTCTCGGCGTTCGCCGCCTCTTCGCGGTACAGCTCCGCACCCTGGCGCATCACGGTGTCCAGGCCGCGTGTCTGCGGGCTGTGGGGGTCGTCCTCGGTTTCGCACTTGGCATGGTGCTTGCGGTGGATGGCCACCCACTCCCTGGTGACCATGCCCGTGCCCAGCCACAGCCAGAACCGGAAGAAGTGCGAAGGAACCGGCCCCAGGTCCAGCGAGCGGTGGGCCTGGCAGCGGTGCAGGAAGATGGTGACGCCCGCAATGGTGATGTGGGTGGTGACCAGGGCGTACAGCAGCAGCTGCCACCACGACAGCTGCCACAGGCCATGGGCCATCCAATCCACGGCGAGGTTCCAAACCGATCCGAAATCCAGCGACATAACCGAAGCCTTTGGCAAGGCGGCGCCCAGTGGCACCGATGCCTCAATTTTAGGCGATGCGCCTACAAAGGCATTCGGCAATCTCCTGCGATTTACAGCTTATTGCGTCTGCAAGTTACGGCTTCCGGGTCCAAACGGCGGCGAAAAATCCGTCCGTCTCATGGCGCTGCGGCCACAGGCGCAGGTACTGCGTGCCGGTCTCGCCGCCGCTGCACAGCGCATTGCCCTGCTCCACCTTGAGCTGGGCCAGCAGTTCGCCGGCATCCATGGCCACGAAGTCAGAGTGCTCCGATGCAAAGGCCTCGGCGATGGCTTCGTTTTCCTGGGGCAGGACCGAACAGGTGGCATAGACCAGACGCCCACCCGGCTTGACCAGACGCGCTGCACTGGCCAGGATGGCCGCCTGCTTTTGCGTGAGCTCCTCGATGGCCTTGGCCGACTGACGCCACTTGAGGTCGGGATTGCGGCGCAGCGTGCCCAGGCCCGAGCAGGGCGCATCGACCAGCACGCGGTCGATCTTGCCGGCTAGGCGCTTGACGCGGTCGTCGCGCTCATGGGCGATGGCCGCGGGGTGCACGTTCGACAGGCCCGAGCGCGCCAGGCGCGGCTTCAGGGCTTCGAGCCGGTGGCCGGACACATCGAAGGCGTACAGGCGCCCCGTGCTGCGCATGGACGCGCCAATGGCCAGGGTCTTGCCGCCTGCGCCGGCGCAGAAATCGACCACCATTTCGCCGCGCTTGGCGTCCAGCATCAGCGCCAGCAGCTGGGAGCCTTCATCCTGCACCTCGATGGCGCCGCGCGTGAAGGCGTCCAGCCGGGCCAGCGCAGGCTTGCCCTGCACGCGCAGGCCCCAGGGCGAGTACGGCGTGGCTTCGGCGGCGATGCCGGCATCGGCCAGTTCCTTTTGCACATCGGCGCGCTTGGCGTTCAGCGCATTGACGCGCAGATCCAGCGGTGCGGCCTGCTCCATGCTCTGGGCAAAGGCCCAGAAATCTTCACCCAGCTGCTGCTTGAGCGGCGCGACCAGCCACTCGGGCAGGTTGTGGCGGTGCGGCTCCATCAGCTCATCGGGGCGCACGGCATCGCAGGCGTCCAGCCATTGCAGTTCCTGGGGGGACAGCGCCGCGCGCGCAAAGCCGAGCGCCTCCTTGACGCCCTGCTCGGACTTGCCGGCCACGCGGGCCAGGGCTTCCTGGCTATGGGCAAAGCCCAGGATGGCCAGTCTGCGCTCACGCGAGCCGCTGCCAGAACGTGCCAGGCTCTCAAAAAGCAGCTTCTTGCGCAGCACGGTGTAGGCGGTTTCGGCCAGCGCGGCACGCTCGCGCGGGCCCAGGTTGCGGTTTTCACGGAAAAAGCGTGACACCACGGCGTCGGCCGGGTGTTCGAAAGTCAGGGTGCGCTTGACCAGTTCGGCGCAGGCGTCGAGAAGCTGTTTGGGATGCATGGGCGCAATTGTCCCACTGCCTTGCAAATCCGAGAGGGCCACAGGTCGGAACCCGCAGCAGCCCCCGGCTGGCGCAGCTACCATGGCGCCCCATGACCGACGACGACCTGCCTCCCCTGATCCCCACGCCCCCGGGCCTGTACCGCCACTACAAGGGCGCCCTCTACGAAGTGCTCGCCACCGTGCGCCACAGCGAGACGCGCGAGTCCATGACGCTGTATCGCGCGCTCTATGGCGAGCGCGGCCTGTGGGTGCGGCCTGCCGCCATGTTCAATGAAACCGTGGTCATCGACGGCGTGGAGCAGCCCCGCTTTGCACGCTGCCCCGAGCCGGAGCAGCAGGCCTTTCAGAGCGAAGGCCTGTGAGCAGACCCTAGCCCCGCATCAACTGCGCCACGGCGCGCGGGTAGATGAGGTGCTCCTGCACCAGCACGCGCGCGGCCAGCGCCTGGGCCGTGTCGCCGGGCAGCACGGGCACCACGGCCTGCTCCAGGATGGGGCCCACATCCAGCTCGGCCGTAACGCGGTGCACGGTGCAGCCGGCAAAGCGGCAGCCTGCATCGATCGCCCGCTGGTGCGTGTGCAGACCCGTGAAGGCGGGCAGCAGAGAGGGGTGGATGTTGATCATGCGTCCCTCGTAATGCGCCACGAAGCCCGGCGTGAGGATGCGCATGAAGCCGGCCAGCACGATCAGCGAAGGCGCGTGGCGGTCGATCACCTGGGCCAGCTCGGCATCAAAGGCCTCACGGCTGGGAAACGGGCGGTGGTCCAGCACCTCGGTGGCAATGCCTTGCTCGCGCGCGAAAACAAGGCCCGAGGCCTCAGCCTTGTTGCTGACCACGGCGGCCACGCGGGCGCCGTAACGCCGCGCCCAGTCCTGTTGCTGCGAAGCACGCACAATGGCAGCCATGTTCGAGCCGCCGCCCGAGATCAGGATCACGATATTTTTCATGGGCGGCGATTGTCGCACCGCAGGCCGCGCGGCCTGCGCCAGCCCCGGCAAGGCCCATGGCCCTGCCGGGCCTTGTCACCTCTTCCGTCCAGACACCCATGCCATTCGATCCCCGCACCACCCCCCTGACCGCTGTCGAAGCCCGCGTGCTGGCCACCCTGATGGAGAAGGCGCGCACCGTGCCCGACAGCTACCCGCTCACGCTCAACGCGCTGGTCACGGGCTGCAACCAGAAAAGCAGCCGTGATCCGGTGATGGAAGTCAGCGAGGGCGAGGCCCAGGAAGCGCTGGACAGCCTGCGCCTGCGCACCATGTCCGTACAGATCAGCAGCGCGCGCGCCACGCGCTGGGAGCACAACTTCCCGCGCGGCGTGGGGGTGCCCGACCAGAGCGCCGTGCTGCTGTCCCTGCTGATGCTGCGCGGCCCGCAGACGGCGGGCGAGCTGCGCATCAACTCCGAGCGCTGGCACCGCTTCGCCGACATCTCCTCGGTCGAAGCCTTCCTGGAAGAGCTGCGCGAACGCAGCGAGGAAAAAGGCGGCCCGCTGGTCGTGCTGCTGCCACGCGCGCCTGGCGCACGCGAGCAGCGCTGGGCGCATCTGCTGTGCGGCCCCGTGGACGTGAACGCCATGGCCCAGCCCCCCGCTGCAGCAGGCGCACGCGGCGATGCCCTGGCCCAGCGCGTGGTCGATCTCGAAGCCCAAGTACAGCAATTGCAGGCACGTCTTGCGCATGTCTATGCACAGTTGGGGCTGGAGGAGCCCGGCCAATCCAGCTGATCGCCTGCACTCAGGCAGCCCCAGCAGCAAGCCCCGGACGGCCTCGCCGCCCGGGGCTTGCTGCATCAGGGATTGCCATAGGTTGTCACGCCCTGGACAGTCCAAAAAAGAACGTGCGTGCTACAAAAGCCGGGATTGAAGGAGACACAGTCCATGGACCTGGCATTTACCCCTGAAGAACAGTCCTTTCGCGAGGAAGTCCGCGCCTGGGTGCGGGCCAACCTGCCCCAGGACATCGCGCACAAGGTGCGCCATTCGCTGCGCCTGACGCGCGACGACCTGCAGAACTGGGCCAAGATTCTTGGCAAGAAAGGCTGGCTGGGCTACGGCTGGCCCAAGCAGTTCGGCGGCCCCGGCTGGACAGCCGTGCAAAAGCATCTGTTCGAGGAGGAATGCGCCCTGGCCTGCGCCCCGCGCATCATTCCCTTCGGCCCCGTGATGGTGGCGCCCGTGATCATGGCCTACGGCTCGCCCGAGCAGCAGCAGCGCTTCCTGCCCGGCATTGCCAGCGGCGAGGTCTGGTGGAGCCAGGGCTACTCGGAGCCGGGCTCGGGATCGGACCTGGCCAGCCTCAAGACCCGTGCCGAGCGCGTGGGCGACAAGTACATCGTCAACGGCCAGAAGACCTGGACCACGCTGGGCCAGTACGGCGAGTGGATCTTCTGCCTGGTGCGCACCAGCAACGAGGGCAAGCCCCAGACCGGCATCAGCTTCCTGCTGGTGGACATGAAGAGCCCCGGCGTGACCGTGCGCCCGATCAAGCTGCTGGACGGCGAGTGCGAGGTCAACGAGGTCTTCTTCGACAACGTCGAGGTACCGGCCGAGAACCTGATCGGCGAGGAAAACAAGGGCTGGACCTACGCCAAGCACCTGTTGAGCCACGAGCGCACCAACATCGCCGACGTGAACCGCGCCAAGCGCGAGCTGGAGCGCCTCAAGCGCATCGCCAAGGCCGAAGGCGTCTACGAGGACCAGCGTTTCCGCGACGAGATCGCCAAGCTCGAAGTCGACGTGGTCGCGCTGGAAATGCTGGTGCTGCGCGTGCTGTCGGCCGAGAAATCGGGCAAGAACCCGCTGGACATCGCCGGCCTGCTCAAGATCAAGGGCAGCGAGATCCAGCAGCGCTATTCCGAGTTGATGATGCAGGCCGCCGGCCCCTTCAGCCTGCCCTTCATCGAAGAGGCAATGGAAGCCGGCTGGCAGGGCGACTTCCCCGGCGGCGTGGTGGACAACGCGCCGCTGGCATCGACGTACTTCAACATGCGCAAGACGACGATCTACGGCGGCTCCAACGAGGTGCAAAGAAACATCGTCGCTCAGACGGTGCTGGGCTGATTTTGGCTGGAGTTTCGCTGAACCCGGAAGTGCGCCGGACGCGCTTCGATCAGCTTCGGGAGACAGAAAATGGACTTTGATTTTTCGGATGACCAGCAGCAACTGCGCGACGCCGTGCGCCGCTGGGTGGACAAGGGCTATACCTTCGAGCGCCGCCGCTCCATCGTCGAGGCGGGCGGTTTTTCGCGCGAGGTCTGGGGCGAGCTCGCCGAACTGGGCCTGACGGCCTTGACCGTGCCCGAGGAGCACGGTGGCCTGGGCCTGGGCGCCACCGACGTGATGGTGGTGATGGAGGAGTTGGGCCGCGGCCTGGTGATGGAGCCGCTGGCGCAGGCCTTTGTGGCCGCCGGCGTGCTCGGCAAGCACGCCGACGCTTCCGTGGCCGGCCAGTGGCTGCCGCGCGTGGCAAGCGGCGAGGCCCTGGTCGTGCTGGCACACCAGGAGCGCCAGGCCCGCTACCGCCTCGATGTCTGCGCCGCCAAGGCCAGCAAGAGCGGCAGCGGCTACACGGTGGACGCCACCAAGAGCGTGGTGCCCGCAGGCGACGCGGCCGACGCCTTTCTGGTGCCAGCCCAGCTGGACGGCAAGATCGCCCTCTTCCTGGTGGAGCGCGGCGCCAGCGGCGTCAGCACCCAGGGCTACCGCACCCAGGACGGCAGCCGCGCGGCCGAGCTGCGCTGCCAGGCGGCCCCCGCCACGCTGGTGACGGCCGATGGCCTGGCCGCCCTCACGCTGGCCCAGGACGCCGCCAACGCCGCGCTGTGCGCCGAAGGCGTGGGCGCCATGGAGCAGACGCTGAAGCTGACCACCGAGTACATGAACCAGCGCAAGCAGTTCAACACGGTGATCGCCAGCTTCCAGGCCCTGCGCCACCGCGTGGCCGACATGAAGATGCAGCTGGAGCTGGCCCGCTCCATGAGCTATTACGCCAGCCTCAAGATGAGCGCAGCCGATGCCGAGCGCCACGTGGCCATCGCGCGCGCCAAGGTCCAGCTGGGCCAGTCGCTGCGTTTTGTCGGCCAGCAGTCAGTCCAGCTGCACGGCGGCATCGGCGTGACCGACGAGTACGCGGGCAGCCACTACTTCAAGCGCCTGACTCAGATGGAGATGACGGGCGGTGACACCCTGCATCACCTGGGCATCGTCTCCGCGAAGATGCAGGACACGGCCGGCGTGTTTGCCTGAGGCCTGACCTCACCGCGCCGCACCACACCAGGCCCCGCAGAAAACTGCGGGGCTTTTTTCATGGGCCTTTGCCCATGTCTGCCCGCCGCCTCAGGTCAGCCGGTAGCCCTCCGGCCTGAGCGGTGCCGGCAGATCCGTCTCGCCCAGCGTGCAGCCCAGGCTGATCTCGATGGAGCGGCAGATGGTGTCCAGCGGCAGGTCGTTGCTCTCCAGGCCAAAGGGCTCTTCGAGCTCATCGCCAAGGGCGTCGAGCCCATAGAAGGTGTAGGCCACGATGGCCACGACAAAGGGCGTCATGAACCCGGTCGTGTCCACCAGGCCGAACGGCAGCAGAAAGCAGTACATATAGGCCGTGCGGTGCAGCAGCAGCGCATAGGAGAACGGCATGGGCGTATTGCGAATGCGCTCGCACGAGGCGGCTGCCGCCGTCATGCGCGTGAAGGTCTTGTCCATGGACGCGGCCAGGCAGGGGTCCATCTCGCCACGGCGCACGCACTGCGCCAGATCGCGGCCCATGGACATCATCAGTGCGTCGCAGCGCTGCTCCAGCGGCAGGCCCTGGAGCTGGCGCCATTCCTTGTCCACCAGCCAGCGGCCTGCGGCCACATCCTCATGCAGTCCGCGCAACTGCGTCCGCAGCAGATGCGCAAAGGCGATCGCCCGGTGCACCATGCGCACGCGCACATCGCTGCTGCGCCGGGCCGGGTCCGGATCGCCGTCGATGACGATCAGGCTCTGGCACTGGCGCGCCAGCGTGCGCGCGCAGATCACCATCTCACCCCAGAGCTTGCGGCCTTCCCAGTAGCGGTCATAGGCGGTGTTGTTGCGAAAGCCCAGGAAGATGGCCAGCGGCAGGCCGATCAGCGTGAAAGGGATGGGCGTCACCGTGATCTTCACGTCGAACAGGTTGCCATGCACCAGAGTGATGATGGCGGCGAACACGATGTTCACGAGCAGCGTGACCTGGATACGCTGGAGCACCGAGCCCCGCAAAATCAGAAACAGCCTGAGGCCGGCGGGGCGATCACGGACGATCATGGGGATATCGCTAGGTACAAACCCTTATTCGATCACATATTGAGCAAGTCAATTGGCTGCGGCCGCGCCCAGATGAAAAAAAAGCGCCCCGAAGGGCGCCCTGTGTCACGACCGACTGCCGGTCACAGCGGGTTGGCGCGGCGGCGGCGCGCCATGCCCCAGCCCATGATGCCCATCAGGCCGGACATCAGGATCAGGCCCCATTCGGAGAGCGTGGGGATGGAGGCCGGGCCCGCAGGGGACGCAATCACCACAGGAGACGCCGCCACCTGGTTGTTGGCAGGAGTCACGTCGTTGTCCGCACCCGTCGTGACCTGTACGTTGGAAGTGCCTGGAGCCGTCGGCGTGCCAGAGACCGGGCAGACCACCGTCTCGCCTGCAGCGACGGCATCGCCCTGGGCCCAGTCCACACCATTCACCTTGCACTGGCCCACGGTAACACCCGGGGGCAGGCCGGTCACGCCGCAGATCGCATTGTTCGCAGTTGCAGCACCCTGGTTGGTGCAGGAGAACGAAGCTGTCGGCGGATAAGGCACGCCCACCGTGCCCTTGGGCGGCAGTCCGCTCGGGTTCGTGGTCATGTCGCTGGAGGACGCAGCGTCCAGCAGGTTGGTCTGCACCATGGCTCCCATGAGTGTGGCCACGCCATCGCCACCAATGGTGTAGTTGCCGTTGTTGATCTGGTCGCCCGGCGTGCCCAGCGGAACCTTGACCGTCATCTTGAACGTCAGGGTCTCACCTGGTGCAAGGCTGGGGATGCTGCACTTTGCAGGGCCCGTGGAGTCCACGCCACCCACAGGTGCGGTGCAATAGTTTTTCGCATCGACCAAAGAGACAAAGCTGGTGGAAACGCCTGTGCTGTCTTGCGGCATGGCCGGCGTCACCTCGACATTGGTCACCGGCGTACTGGCATTGTTGGTATAGCTGTACGTGTAGGTGATCTCAGTGCCATCGTTCTTGGGGGCACTCACCGGTCCCGACGCCGTGATCCATACCCCCTTGGGCAGGGCGGTGGTGAAGTTGTCCACGTACAGGTGGCCCGAGTGTCCGCTCTGGCTGCAGCCAGCGGCAATCGCTTCCAGTCGAACCTTATCGCCCACACGCAGCACTTCATTGCCTGGCGCCACGTCATAGGCCTGAGGGTCGGTGAACAACTCCGAGTGCCCATTCGCATCCTGGAACGATTTCCAAGCCACACCCGGTTGACCCGCATAGTGATATTTAAAGAAAAGTTCCTTATCCACCACCGAAGCAGTTTGTGCATCGAAAGTCTTGACCAATGCAATGGCATAGTACGGACGCTGAGCAGGCGTGTGACCGCTGCCTGGATCATCCAGCACCGGCGCAGCGATGAAACGGATATGGATCTTTCCGTCCTTGTCGATGTCGTCGGCCGTCAGCGTCACTTCCTGCGAAATGGCACTGGCTGTCTTCGGCTGCTGGGTAAACGAGGGCTCTGGCGACACATTGCGAGGGATATGCGTCTCGGTCAGGTTGATGCGGGCCGTGTTGCTGCCGCGCGTGGGCAGCAACAGATCGGAGCTGCCCGAAACCCACAGGCGATCCTTGACCGTCGCCTCGGGCGCTGTGACGACCGAGTTCAACGGCAGCTTTCCCGCCGGAGCCGCACGCTGCAGGTCAGCCAGTTTGACGGGGTTGGACGTCAAGGTCGCCGCCGTGCCATTGTTGGTCCAGGCCTCTTCCGTCCAGCCATTCAGATTTCCCGTCTCGAAATCGCCATTGATGAACGATGCCTGGGCCACGGTGCTTGCAAGCAGCGCAGCTCCCAGTGCCAGGCGCCTTGCTTGGGTTCCGGCCTTCTGTTTGAAAGCACTCCGCTCGGCACGGATAGTCTGTCTTGTCATACCGCTCCTCTCTTTTTTGATGCTTTCGCACCGTTGAAAAAACTCTGTAGCGCCACTGTCGACAGCCCCGCAGCTTTCCCGCGCTCAAAAAAAGAGCGAACGAATCCCCTGCGCGGGCTCTGAAAGCCGCGTTCAAAAGGTGGGGAAAAGGGAAAGAAAAGTGGCGGGTGCTTAAGGCACGAACACCAGCCCTCGGCCGAACACTGCCCTCACCGGCAGGGCCAGCCCGGAGATATCCAGGGTCTTGCGGCGCAGCCGCGTCAGCTGCGATTCGATGCGGTGGAAGCCGTCATCCACATCGGCGTATCCCATGGCCTCGATCAAGGTCTGCTTGGCCACCATGGTTCCGGGGGTTGCCATCAGGCAGCCGAGCAATTCCAGCTCGCGACTGGTCAGGGCAATGATCTGGTGGTTGGGCGCGACCATGCAGGCCGAGAGGGGGTCAAGGCGCCAGGTCAGAAACGGTGCCGCCGCCCGCGCCGGCTGGCCCGTGTTGCGGCGCAGCTGGGAGCGGATGCCGGCCACGAGCTCGTTCATGTCGGTGGGCTTGACGAAGTACTGCAGGGCGCCGGCATTGAGGCCGGCGATGCGGCTGTCCAGATCGCCGCGTGCAGTGAGCACCACGACGGGAATCTCCTGCTCGGCCAGGCGCTTGACCAGGCTCAGGCCGTCCTCGCCGGGCAGGCCCAGGTCGACGACGACCAGATCTGCCTTCTGACGCAGTAGCTTTATGTAGAAGTCTTCTGCAGAATCCGTGCCCCAGGCATGCAAGCCAGACTTTGTTAAAAATCGACACACATTGATACGAATATCCTCGTCGTCCTCTACGACGGCGACGGTGAACTCGATCGATGGCTCTAGTGTCTGCTGCATGATGTTTGCCTATTGGTGCGCGGATTTTCATTGGGGCGAACGTCCGCCGCCATGCACGAACACTCTCGAATGCTCACAGTTCAGAGAAACACACAAAAATTTACATTTATTGCATGGATCATGGTCTCGCTCGGGTTGCTTGCATTTTTCGTGCTGAGCCCGGCGTCCATGCCTCCCCCTGACAAGGGACTGCGTCTTGGCAAGGACCTGCCCATGCAGGTGCTTGCCGATGCGGGCCGCAGCATGACCATTGAACAGGTCGCGGCCCTGCCCGATGATGCCTTCGAAACCCGGCGCACGCCTCTGAACGAGGGCTATACCCGCCATGCTTACTGGGTGAGGGTTGCCACGCCTGCGCTTGCGCCCACAAGCGGGCTTGCCGACAACGATGCGCTGTGGCTGGAGATCACGCCCACCTATCTGGACAGGGTCACGCTCTACCAGCAGGCGCACGGCCTGTGGCAGGCAAGGGAAAGCGGTGACACCGTGCCCATGGCTCAGCGCATCCATGTGCGCCAGCTGGTGTTTCCACTGCGCGCTGGCCAACCCTTTGTGCTGCGCATCGAGACCAGCAGCGCCATGCAGCTGTACGCCACGGTCTGGCGCAGCACGGGGCTGATGGCCTGGTTGTCCAGCGTCGAGTGGGCATCGGGCGTGCACCAGGGTGTGAACCTGGTGCTGACCCTGCTGATCGCGGGCGCGGCCCTGGCCCTGCGCATGCGCAGCCTGATGGCCATGACCTTGCTGGCCTTCGTGGTGCTGACCCACAACGCCAATGTGCGCGGCTATGCCCAGCTGTGGCTGCCCGAGCCCTGGGCGCCGCATGCGGATGTCTGGGTGAGCGTGGGCGTCTTCCTGCTGCCTGCCGCCTTTGCCTGGCAGGCACGCGAGACCTTGACGCGCGGCACGGCCTGGCGCCGCATCGATCGCATGCTGGTGCTGCTGACCGTGGCACCGCTGCTGGCCGTACTCAGCATACCGACGGGGCACTACACGCAATGGGCCTGGCTGGGGGTCAGCGTGCCCTGGATGGCCAGTCTGCTGAGTGCGCTGGTGGCCTGGCAGAACCTGTTCCGCCAGGGCCCCAGCATCGTCAACCTGCTGGTGCTGATTCCCTACACGCTGCATACGGTCATGGGCATCCACGTGGCTGCGGCCTATACGGGACTGGTGTCTTCCGACATTGAGGCAGGCATGTACTGGCAGCTGGAATCGCTGCTGCTGTACATCCTCATCATCATTGCCGTGGGTGCCAGCCTGGTCGAGAAATTCCAGAACTCCATGGGCAGGCAGGCACAGTTGGTGGAGTCGCTGGCCCGGTCGGAACATGCGCTGGAAGGACGGGTGCGCACACGCACGGCGGAGTTGCTGCATGCGCAAAACGCGCTGCAGGCCGCCTTGCATGGCGAGCGCACGCTGCGGCTGGAGCAGCGCCAGTTCTTCAACATGGTCAACCATGAGTTCCGCACGCCGCTGGCCGTGGTGGACAGCGCGGCCACCGAGCAACTGACTTTTCCGTCCACCGATATCGATTCCCAGCTGGAACGCGCAGCCCAGATCCGCCGCGCCTGCAGGCGCCTCACGGCCCTGGTGGACAACTGCCTGGTCAGCGACCGACTGGACGCGCCTGCGTTCCGGCTGCAGCTCGACCGGGTGCCCGTGATGGAGCTGATCGACGATGCCGTGCAGCTCGTGCACTGGTCGCGCCGCCACCATCTGAAGCTGGAGACTGCGGGCGTCCCCGCCTCCTGGGAGTGCGATCCCACCCTGGTACGGATCGCCCTGTCCAACCTCGTGGACAACGCCGTGAAATACGCCCAGGCCGGAGAAATCGCCGTATGCGCCCGCCTGGACGCACAGGGCAGGCTGGAACTCACCGTCAGCGACGAGGGCCCTGGCCTGGCGCCCGAGTTGGCGCAGCGCATCTTCGAGCTGCACGAGCGCGGAGAGCGTTCGGACCAGACCCGAGGCTTCGGCCTGGGGCTGTGGGTGGCCCGGCGCGTGGCCCAGATGCATGGCGGCGATGTGCAGGTCACGCCAGCTGCGGGCGGCGGCACCTGCTTCACGCTGACGCTGCCCAGCAGCATTCCCGAAGACAGCGGCCTTGCCACAGCTGCAACACAGCCCGCCTCGCCATGCGTATCCTGAACCTGCTGCGTATCCTGAACCGGCTGGCGCTGCCGGGCTGGCTGGTGTTTTCGCTGGTGCTGGTGGTCTGCTTCATTCTCAGCCCGGCCTGGCAGTCCCTGCCGGCAAAGCGCCTGCAGTTGGGCACGGACCTGCCCATGCTGGCGCTCGTCGATGCCCAGGGCAGCTTCACCATCGATCAGGTGGCAGCCCTGCCCGATACGGCCTTCACCCTGCTCGATACACCGCTGAACAAGGGCTATACGCGCGATGTGTATTGGCTCAAGGTGCAGGCGCCTCACATCGCAGTCGGCAAGGCAGACCCCGAGCACGATCCGCTGTGGCTGGAAATCCTGCCCAGTTATCTCGACCGAGTTGCGCTCTACCAGCACGTGGACGGCGCATGGCGCATGCGCAGCAGCGGCGATACGGCCACCGACGAACCGCGCGTGCATGTTCGGCAGCTGGTGTTTCCGCTGTACTCGGGCCAGCCCTTCATCCTGCGCGTGCAGACCTCAAGCCCCATGCAGCTGGACGCCACGCTCTGGCGCAGCAGCGGCCTGATGACACAGTTCTCGGCCGTGGAATGGGCCTCTGGCATCCACCAGGGCATCAACCTCATGCTGGCCCTGCTGATCATCGGCGCTGCCCTGGCCCTGCGCCTGCGCAATCTCGCCGCCATGGCCGTGGCCGCCATCGCCGTGCTGATCCACGGCGCCAGCGACCGGGGGTACCTGCAGATCTGGCTGCCCGACCACCTCGCGCACTGGGGCCATCTGTGCGTCAGCCTGGGTACCTTGATGCTGCCCGCCGCCCTGGCCTGGCAGATGCGCGAGCTGCTGACACGCGACACACGCTGGCGGCGCATGGACCGGGCCTTGCTTGCCCTGGGAATCATCCCGCTGCTGTGCCTGCCCAGCATACCGCTGGGCCGCTACCAGGACTGGGCCTGGATAGGGGTTGGCGCGCCCTGGGCCATCAGCGCACTGTTCGCCGTGGTGGCATGGAGCAATCTGCTGCGCGAGCGTGCCAACCTGGTCCATGTGCTGATGGTGGTTCCCAGTACCATGTATGGGCTGATGGGCCTGTATGTGACGGCGGCCTATGTCGGCCTGACCAGCCTGCCGACCATAGAAACCAGCGTGTTCTGGCAGCTCAACACCTTGCTGGTCAACATCGTGATCACCGTGGCCGTGGGCGCCGGTCTGATCCAGAAATTCCGCGACTCCATGGCACGCCAGGCACAGCTGCTCGAGTCCCTTGCCAAGTCCGAGCATGCGCTGGAAGAGCGTGTACGCCTGCGCACGGCCGAGCTGCTGCGCGCCCAGAACGCACTGCAGGCGGCACTGCACAGCGAACGCACGCTGCGGCTGGAGCAGCGCCAGTTCTTCAACATGGTCAACCATGAATTCCGCACGCCGCTGGCCGTGGTGGACAGCGCGGCCACCGAGCAGCTGTCCTTTCCCTCGCCCGACATCGACTCCCAGCTGGAACGCGCCGCCCAGATCCGGCGCGCCTGCAGGCGCCTGACGGCCCTGGTGGACAACTGCCTGATCAGCGACCGCCTGGATGCTCCCGCATTCCGGCTGCAATTGCACCGCGCTCCCGTCATGGAGCTGGTCGATGATGCCGCGCAGCTTGTGCACTGGTCACGCCGCCACCATCTGAATCTGGACAGCGCCAATGCGCCCGCCACATGGGAGTGCGACTCCACGCTCACCCGCATCGCCCTGTCCAACCTCGTGGACAACGCGGTGAAATACGCCAAGGCCGGAGAAATCGCCGTGCGCGCGCGCACCGACGAACACGGCCGGCTGGAACTCACTGTCAGCGACCAGGGCCCGGGTCTTGCACCCGAGCTGGCGCAACGCATCTTCGAGCGCTTCGAGCGCGGCCACCGCGCGGACCAGGCCCGCGGCTTCGGCCTGGGCCTGTGGGTGGCGCGGCGCATTGCGCGCCTGCACGGCGGCGACATACAGGCAGCGCCATCAGACCAGGGCGGCACCAGCTTCACGCTCACGCTGCCACCACGCCCCTTGCCCGCACCGCAGGCCAAGACCTTGCAGGCATCGGCTTGAAACATGGCCGGGCGAAGAATCCACGATAATGAAAAGTTCGCCACTGGCGTGGCCTGCCGGCACATGCCGCAGTCAACGCCCGCCTCTCCTTGGCCATAAACACACACCTGTCCATGAGCGCTACTTCCATCCCCGCCGACATCAACCGCAAGCACCTGGAAATGGCTCGCCAGCAGATCTCCAACGGCGATCTGCAGAAGGCCGCACTGACTCTGAACAAGGCCCATCGCAAGATGCCAGGCGATGCCCGTGTCTTCATGCTGGCCGGGCTGATGGCAGAAAAGGCCGGCAACCTGACCAAAGCCGAAGAGGCTTTCGATCGCTGCGTTGAACTCGCCCCGATGTGGGGCCCGGGCCTCCTGGAAACGGCCCTTTATCGCGCACGTCGCGATCAGTTCGATCTCGCCATTGAAATGGCGGAAAAGGTGGCGCGCATCGAGCCCCGCAATCCGCAGGTGCTTGCGGGCGTCGTGGACATCGCGCACCGTGCCGGAAATCATGAAATGGCTGTCCTGCACCTGCGCCGGGGACTGGAGCTTTTTCCAAACGATGCCATGCTGCGGCAGCATCTGGCCGCTGACCTGGGCGAATTGGGAGAACACACCGAGGCACTCCAGATTTGGAACGCTCTGGTGGATGAATTCCCGGAACAGCCTGTCTACAAAATGGGGCGCATCAAGGTTCAAATCGCACGCGGCGAACCCGTAGCGGCCCTGGACGATATCCGCACCCTTGAGGAAAAATTCCCACAGGACGCCACACTGGCTTACTACGCGGCACTGGCACGGGCCGAGACTCCCCAGCATATTCCGGTGGGAATGCACCAAGCCATGTTCGACGAGATGGCCGAGCGCTTTGACAGGCACCTGGTTCTCGGCCTGAACTACCAACTGCCGAAAATCGTTGCAGGGCAATTGATTGCTCGCCACCCGGAGAAGGACTTCAACCTGCTGGATCTGGGCTGCGGTACCGGCCTGCTGGGGCTGTTCCTGGGTCCGATGCAAGGCTATCTGATCGGTGTGGACAGCTCGCTCAAGATGATCGAGGAAGCTGCCAAACACGGCGTCTATGACCGTTTCCACAATGTGGACCTGTTGGGTGCGCTTCAGAACACGCCAGCCAATGAATACGATGTACTCACCCTGCTCGATGTGCTGATCTACATTGGCGCCCCCCAACTGGTCATCCCCAATGCCGCACGCATTCTCAAGACGGGTGGCGAACTTATCTTCTCCTGCGAAACCGCCCCGGAAGATGGTCCCGACCTGGTCCTCCAACCCAGCCAGCGCTACGCCCACAAGCGCAGCCATATCGAAGCACTGTGCAAGCAAGCCGGTTTCAGTGTGTCGACGGAAGAACTGGTGCTGCGCCAGGAAGGTGGCGAGCCGGTTCAGGGCTTTGTCGTGACGGCCACCAAAACCGCTGCCTGACGGGCCTTCATCAAGCCCACGCCACCTCGTGCGTGGGCGCACCACCGCCCTCGGCGAATCCGTCCCGTGCCCAGCGCGAACTCCGGGGCACGTGCAGCAGCAGAAACTCCATCTGATCGGCCAGGATCCGCCGGTTGCGCAGGATGAAGTCTTCCCAGAGGCTGGGTATATAGGGCGTATAGAGCAGCGGCATGCGCGCCTGCTCGGGCGTGCGGGCGCCCTTGCGGTGATTGCAGGAGCGGCAGGCCGTCACCAGGTTCATCCACTGGTGGCCTCCCCCTGCGGAGATGGGCACGATGTGCTCGCGCGTGAGGTCGTTTTCATGAAAGACCCGGCCGCAATAGGCGCAGATGCAGCGGTCGCGTGCGAACAGCTTGCCATTGGTCAGGCCGGGCTGCAGGCTGTGCGGATTGATGGCAGGCGCACCGCGCGTACCGATGATGCTGTTGATGTGGATGACCGACTGGCAGCCCGTGACGGCATTGTGACCACCGCGGAAACAGGCGACCTCTCCGCCGGACTCCCAGCGCACATCGTCCGCCGCGTAATGCAGCGCCGCCTGCTCCAGCGTGATCCAGGATTGGGGCAGCCCTTGGGCCGACAGCTTCAAGACCTTCACGACACGCCTCCTCTGACACCAAAGTGAACGGGAATGCAGCCAGTGCACAGGGCCTGCAAGGCAGGCCTTATCGAGGCAATATACTCTGTTTCCATGTCGGATTGACAGCCTGCGCTGGCTGCGCGCGTGCCAGCCGCTATTGAAAACAAAGCGTCTCATGAAGATTTTTCGAGGCTTCAACCATCCAGGGCGGGAATCGGCCTGTGCCGTCACCATCGGCAATTTCGATGGTGTTCACCGGGGTCACCAGGCCATGCTGGCCCTGCTATCGGCCGAGGCTGCACAGCGCGGCGTGCCCACCTGCGTGCTGACCTTCGAGCCCCATCCGCGCGACTACTTCGCCCAGACCCTGGGACGGCCTGAAATCGCGCCGGCGCGCATAGGCACGCTGCGCGACAAGCTGTCGGAGCTGGAGCGCTGCGGCGTGGACCAGACCGTGGTGCTGCCCTTCAACCAGACGCTGGCCAGCCAGTCGCCGCAGGCCTTCATCGACGAAGTGCTGGTGGCGGGCCTAGGCGCGAAATACGTGCTGGTTGGCGACGACTTCCGCTTCGGCACCCAGCGTGCGGGCGACTACGCCATGCTGGATGCGGCGGGCCAGCGCCAGGGCTTTGACGTGGCCCGCATGAACAGTTACGAGGTGCACGGCCTGCGCGTGTCCAGCACCCATGTGCGCGCAGCCCTGGCCGAGGGGCGCATGCAGGACGCCGCGCGGCTGCTGGGCCATCCCTACACCATCTCCGGCCATGTGGTGCACGGCCGCAAGCTGGGCCGCAGCCTGGCCGAAAGCCGCCAGGGCGCGGGCGACGGCTTTCGCACGCTGAACCTGCGCTTCAACCATTGGAAGCCTGCGGCCAGCGGCATCTTCGCCGTGCTGGTCCATGGCCTGAATGAACGACCGCTGCGCGGCGTGGCCAACCTCGGCGTGCGCCCTTCCCTGGACCCGACTGATGTCAACGGCGGGCGCGTCCTGCTGGAGACGCATTGCCTCGATTGGCCCGGCGCGCCGGGAGGCGAAGAGGCCTACGGTAAAATCATCCGCGTGGAACTTCTGCACAAACTGCACGACGAGCTGAAGTACGACAGTCTCGACGCCCTCACCGCCGGCATCGCCAAGGACTGCGATGACGCGCGCGCGTTCTTCGCCACCATCCACACGCCCATCTACACAGAGACCCGTCGCCAGACCACGCGCGACCGAATTTGACGCTCTCCGTCACCTGCCCGGGCGCGGGTGCGCACCAGGCTTCCCTCCCCTTTTTCCGTGCCTGGACCAGACGGTCCGGGCTCTGGCCTGCTTTCAAGGTTCTCCATGTCTGATTCGAAAGTCTCTCCCAACGCCAATGCGGGCTATCGCGCCACGCTGAACATGCCCGACACGCCCTTCCCCATGCGCGGCGACCTGCCCAAGCGCGAGCCGGGCTGGGTCCAGGAATGGGAGGACAAGGGGCTCTACAAGAAGCTGCGCGACGCGCGCCACGGCGCGCCCAAGTTCATCCTGCATGACGGCCCGCCCTACGCCAACGGCAAGATCCACATCGGCCATGCGGTGAACAAGGCGCTCAAGGACATGATCGTCAAGAGCCGCCAGCTCGAAGGCTTCGACGCGCTGTACGTGCCGGGCTGGGACTGCCACGGCCTGCCCATCGAGAACGCCATCGAAAAGCTGCATGGCCGCAACCTGCCGCGCGACGAGATGCAGGCCAAGAGCCGCGCCTTCGCCACCGAGCAGATCGCCCAGCAGATGGTGGACTTCAAGCGCCTGGGCGTGCTCGGCGACTGGGACCATCCCTACAAGACCATGAACTACGCCAACGAGGCCGCCGAGCTGCGCGCCCTCAAGCGCGTCATGGAGCGCGGCTTCGTCTACCGCGGCCTCAAGCCCGTGTACTGGTGCTTTGACTGCGGCTCCTCGCTGGCCGAGTTCGAGATCGAATACGCCGACAAGCAAAGCCAGACGCTGGACGTGATGTTCCCCACGGCCGCGCCCGACAGGCTGGCGGCCGCCTTCGGCCTGCCCTCGCTGGCCAAGCCGGCCTTCATCGTCATCTGGACGACGACGGCCTGGACCATCCCCGCCAACCAGGCGCTCAACGTCAACCCCGAGCTGGAATACAGCCTGGTGGACACCGAGCGCGGCCTGCTGATCGTGGCCTCGGCCCTGGTCGAGAAGTGTCTGGCACGCTGGAAGCTCGAAGGCCAGGTCGTCGCCACCGCCGTGGGCAGGAAGCTGGACCACCTGCAGTTCAAGCACCCGCTGGCCGATATGGACAAGGGCTTCGACCGCGTCTCGCCCGTGTTCCTGGCCGACTACGCCACGGCCGATGACGGCACCGGCATCGTGCACTCGGCCCCCGCCTATGGCGTGGACGACTTCAACAGCTGCATGAACAACGGCATGACGCGCGAAGACATCCTGAGCCCCGTGCAGGGCAACGGCGTCTACGCACCCGAGCTGCCGCTGTTCGGTGGCCAGCACATCTGGAAGGCCACGCCCGCCATCATCGACGCGCTCAAGCTGGCCGGCCGCCTGATGGACACCAAGACCATCACCCACAGCTACCCGCACTGCTGGCGCCACAAGACGCCCGTGATCTACCGCGCCGCAGCCCAGTGGTTCATCCGCATGGACGAAGGCGAGGGAGTGTTCACCAAGCCCGGCGACAAGCCCGCGCAGACGCTGCGCCAGATCGCGCTGGAGGCCATCGAGCACACCCAGTTCTACCCGGAGAACGGCAAGACCCGCCTGCGCGACATGATCGCCGGCCGCCCCGACTGGTGCATCTCGCGCCAGCGCAGCTGGGGCGTGCCCCTGCCCTTCTTCCTGCACAAGGACAGCGGCGAGCTGCACCCGCGCACCATGGAGATCATCGACCAGGCGGCCGCCATGGTCGAGCAGGGCGGCATCGAGGCCTGGAGCCGCGTGACGGCCGAGGACATCCTGGGCGCCGAGGAGGCCGTGCACTACACCAAGAGCACCGACATCCTCGAAGTCTGGTTCGACTCCGGCTCCACCTTCTGGCACGTGATGCGCGGCACGCACGCCGACATGCACCACGACCAGGGCCCCGAGGCCGACCTCTACCTGGAAGGCCATGACCAGCACCGCGGCTGGTTCCATTCGTCGCTGCTGCTGGCCTCGGCCATCTTCGGTCGCGCGCCCTACCGCGGCCTGCTGACGCACGGATTCACCGTGGACGGCCAGGGCAAGAAGATGTCCAAGTCGCTGGGCAACACCGTCGCCCCGCAGGACGTGAGCAACAAGATGGGCGCCGAGATCATCCGCCTGTGGGTGGCCTCGACCGACTACTCGGGCGACCTGGGCATCGACGACAAGATCCTGGCCCGCGTAGTGGATGCCTACCGCCGCATCCGCAACACGCTGCGCTTCCTGCTGGCCAACGTCAGCGACTTCGATGCTGCGCAGGACTCGGTTCCCACCGAAGAGCTGCTGGAGATCGACCGCTGGGCCCTGGCCCGCGCCGCCCAGTTCCAGGCCGAGCTGCTGGCCCACTACAAGGTCTATGAATTCCACCCCGTGGTGGCCAAGCTGCAGCTGTTCTGCTCGGAAGACCTGGGCGGCTTCTACCTGGACGTGCTCAAGGACCGCCTGTACACCAGCGCGCCCAAGAGCCTGGCCCGCCGCAGCGCCCAGACCGCCCTGCACCAGATCACGCATGCCATGCTGCGCTGGATGGCGCCCTTCCTATCCTTCACGGCCGAGGAGGCCTGGAAGGTCTTCGGCGACAGCGAGTCCATCTTCCTGGAGACCTACACCGACCTGCCGGCCGGTGACGAGGCCCTGCTGGCCAAGTGGGCGCGCCTGCGCGAGATCCGCGACGTGGTGAACAAGGACATCGAGGCCGTGCGCACCGAAGGCCGGGTCGGCTCCTCGCTGCAGGCCGAAGTCAGTGTCTCGGCCCAGCCCGAAGACCTGGCCCTGCTGCAAAGCCTGGGCGACGACCTGAAGTTCGTCTTCATCACCTCGGCGGCCGAGGCCCTGGCAGGCGAGGCCCTGCAGGCCGCCGTCACACCCAGCAGCCATGCCAAGTGCGACCGCTGCTGGCACTACCGTGCCGACGTGGGCATCAACCCCGAGCACCCCAGCCTGTGCGGCCGTTGCGACAGCAACCTGCACGGTGCTGGCGAAGAGCGCCACAAGGCGTAATCAACCCCTGAGGCGCTGCCATGACCCCTACCTTTGCTGCGGTCCCCGAATCCCGCAACAGCCGCATCTGGCCCTGGCTGGCCTGGTCGCTGGCGATCATCGCCATCGACCAGCTCACCAAGCAGTGGATCCTTGGTGCCTACCAACTGGGCGACTGGACGCCGATCACGGGCTTCTTCAACATCGTGCGGGCCCACAACACGGGCGCGGCCTTCTCGTTCCTGGCCGGAGCGGGCGGCTGGCAGCGCTGGCTGTTCGTGGGCATCGGCGTGGCGGCCACGCTGCTCATCGTCTGGCAGTTGCGCAAGCATCCGGGGCAGAAGCTGTTTTGCTTCTCGCTGGCCAGCATCCTGGGCGGCGCCATCGGCAACGTGGTGGACCGCCTGCAGCACGGCTACGTGGTGGACTTCCTGGACTTCTACTGGGGCCGTTCGCACTTTCCGGCCTTCAATGCCGCCGACATCGCCATCAGCGTGGGGGCGGCCCTGCTGATCCTGGACGAGGTGCTGCGCGCACGGCGGGCCAAAAGAACCTGATCCGCGGCGCACGCCACGACAGCCAGCCCAGCCCCTCCTGCGAGGGGCTTTTTCATGGAGGCTGCCGCCAACTGCGTGTCGACGGGCTTTCTCCTCGGGTTTTCCTGAGTGCGTTTTTGGTCAACCGAAATTCTTTTTGATTCGTTTTATTTCTACAATTTTCTTTATTTCGCACCAAACTGTGCGCTCATGCGGCCGACTCTCCTGCGCGCAAGCCGGGACCGGGGTTATATTGGTCCGCTTCTCCGCTCACAGCACATGAAGCACTTACTCAATCTACTGGCCGCCATCGCCCTGCTGGTCTGGGGCACGCACATGGTCCGCACCGGCGTGTTGCGGGTGTTCGGCGCCAACCTGCGCGACCTGCTCGCCCACAGCATGAGCAACCGTTTCTCGGCTGCGCTGTCGGGCTTGGGCGTGACTGCGCTGGTGCAGTCGAGCACGGCCACCTCGCTGATGACCTCGGCCTTCGTGGGCCAGGGCCTGATCTCGCTGCCGGCCGCGCTGGCCGTGATGCGCGGCGCCGACGTGGGCACGGCGCTGATGGCCGTGCTGTTCTCCACCGACCTGTCCTGGCTGTCGCCGCTGTTCATCTTCGTGGGCGTGGTGCTGTTCATCACCCGCCAGGACACCACGGCCGGGCGCATAGGCCGCGTGCTGATCGGCCTGGGCGTGATGCTGCTGGCGCTGCGCCTGGTGGTCGAGGCCACCGAGCCGCTGCTGGAAGCCCCCGCCGTGCGCACCCTGCTGGGCTCGGTCACCAGCGATATCTTCATGGAGTTGCTGCTGGGTGCGCTGCTGGCCGTGATGGCCTATTCCAGCCTGGCCATCGTGCTGCTGATCGCGGCCATGGCCAGCTCGGGCGCGATTCCCATGGAAGTGGCGCTGGGCCTGACGCTGGGCGCCAATATCGGCAGCGGCCTGGTGGCCGTGCTGACCACGGCCAAGTCCAGCACCGAAGTGCGCCAGGTCACCATCGGCAACATGCTGTTCAAGATCATGGGGGTGGCCATCGTCGCGCCCTTCCTGGGGCTGTGGGCCACCTACGTGATGCCGATGATCGACGGCAAGGGCCAGAACATCGTGCTGTTCCACCTGGCCTTCAACATCTTCAACAGCCTGTGCTTCATCGGCCTGACGCAGACCGTGGCGCGCTGGGTGACGGCCCTGCTGCCCAAGCCCGAGGCCAGTTCCACCAGCCTGCTGAGGCCCCGCCACCTCGACCCCTCGGCGCTGAGCACGCCGTCGCTGGCCATTTCCTGCGCCGCGCGCGAGGCCCTGCACCAGGCCGACATGGTCGAGTCCATGCTGATCGGCATGCAGCGCGTGCTGGAGACCGACGACCTCAAGCTGTCCCAGGAGCTGCGCGAGCTTGAAGGCACGGTGGACGATCTGTACTCGGCCATCAAGTACTACATGACCAAGATCTCGCGCGCCGAACTCGACGAGCGCGAGGGCCAGCGCTGGACGGAAATCATCAGCTTCACCATCAACATGGAGCAGATCGGCGACATCATCGAGCGCGTGCTGCTGGACATTGAGGACAAGAAGATCAAGAAGGGCCGCCAGTTCTCCGAGGCCGGCACGCAGGAGATCCGCGAGCTGCTGCACCACCTGCTGGACAACCTGCGCCTGGCGATGAGCGTGTTCCTCAACGGCAATGTGCGCGAGGCGCAGAAGCTGCTGGAGGAAAAGGCGCGTTTCCGCGACCTGGAGCTGGCCTACTCGGCCACCCACCTGGCGCGCCTGTCCGACAACACCGTCTCCAGCATAGAGACCAGCTCGCTGCATATCGACCTGATCAGCGACCTCAAGCGCATCAACTCGCTGCTGTGCTCGGTGGCCTACCCCATCCTCGAATCGGCCGGCGCCCTGGCGCCCAGCCGGCTCAAGGAATCGGCACTGAACAAGACGGCGCGCTGAAGCGTTTCACCAGCCCAGCCAGGCCGCCAGCACCTGGGCGGCCTCGGGCGTGAAGCGGCCCTGCAGGAGCCATTCGACGAGCTGGTCGCGCTCGATCAGCGCAAAGGCCTGGACCTCGCCATCCTGGTTGCCGGGCTCCAGCGCCGGCGGCACGGTGGCGCTGAACCAGTCGATGCGCTCGCGCATGAAGCCCCGGCCCTCGGCCTCGTCGCTGGGGCGCTCGAACAGCACATGGCCGCCATGGCGCAGGCCCTGCAGCTCGGCCACGCGCAAGCCGGCCTCTTCCCAGGTTTCACGCTCCACCGCCTCGGCCACGGTATCGCACGCGGCCACCATGCCGCCCATCAGCGTGTCCCACATGCCGGGGTTGGTGGGCTTGTTGTCGGCGCGCTGCTGCACCCAGATGCGGCCATCGGCCGTCTCGCCCACCAGATGCACGGCCTGGGTGGCAATGCCCAGCGGGCGCACGGCGCCGCGCTCCACGGTGGCAATGCGCTGGCCCTGGACGTTGCACACGGCCAGTTGCTCATCGCGCCAGGGGCCGCTGTGGCCCGTGGCACGCAGCACCCGGGCCAGGGCGTTGAGCAGGGTCGTGGCATCGCCCTGGCCTTGCAGATGCCATTGACCGGCCTGCAGGCGCAGTGCCACGCCGTGGGCATGCATCACATCGTCCGGCAGCAGCGCGGCCAGGCCGTCTTCCAGCGAACCTGTCTCCTGCCCCGCCACCAGCAACGGCCGGCGCGGCTGCAGCGCGGGCTGGCGCGTGTCGGCGCGCAGGCGGTCCAGCCAGGCCTGCACGGCCGGGTCGACCGGGTCGGCCGGGTCGGCCGGATCAGTCAGGCGCTTTTGCACACTCATGGCAGCAGGATGGTCGAGCCGGTGGTCTTGCGCGCCTCCAGGTCCAGGTGGGCCTGGCGCACCTCGGCCAGCGGATAGCGCTGGTCGATATGGATCTTCACGGCACCGCTTTCCACCACGGCGAACAGATCGTCGGCCATCGCCTGGGTGGCCTCGCGGCTGGTGATGTGGGAGAACAGGGTCTGGCGCGTCACATACAGCGACTTGGCCGCGAGCACGGCAGGAGCGAAAGGCGCCACGGGGCCCGAGGCGTTGCCGAAGCTCACCAACAGGCCGAAGCGCCGCAGGCAGGCCAGCGAGCCTTCCCATGTGTCCTTGCCCACGCTGTCGTAGACCACCTTCACACCCTGGCCGCCCGTGATCTCCTGCACGCGCTCGGCGAAGTTCTCGCTGCGGTAGTTGATGGCATGGGCTGCACCGTTGGCCAGGGCCAGCGCGCACTTCTCGTCCGAGCCCGCGGTGGCGATGAGCTGCAGGCCCAGGGCCCTGGCCCATTGGCAGGCGATCAGGCCCACGCCACCGGCCGCCGCATGGAACAGCACGGCATCACCCGGTGCCAGGCCCTCGACCGGAATGCATTTCTTGAGCAGGTACTGGGCGGTCAGGCCCTTGAGCATCATGGCGGCAGCCGTCTCGAACGCAATGGCATCGGGCAGGCGGCACACGCACATGGCGGGCATGACGCGCACCTCGCTGTAGCTGCCCGGTGGATTGCTGGCATAGGCCACGCGGTCGCCCACGCACAGGTGCTCCACGCCGGCCCCCACGGCCTCGACCACGCCTGCGCCTTCCATGCCCAGGCTCAAGGGCATGGGCAGCGAGTACAGGCCGGAGCGCTGGTACACATCGATGAAGTTCAGGCCCACCGCATGGTGGCGTATGCGTACCTCGCCTGGCCCGGGCTCGCCCACGGCGACCTGCACCAGCTCCAGGACTTCGGGGCCGCCGTTGTGGCGGATCTGCACTGCAATACCCATGGGAGCACTCCTGCAAAAAGCGACAAGAGCGGCATCGTGCCATGTTTCGGCCCGCCTCGCGGAAGACGGCAACGCATGGCCGGCGCAAAGAGCGCGCAACGCCTATAGTGGCGAGCCCGAAAGCCGGATGATCCCGATGAGCCAGCCGCTGAAGCCTTCCACCGCCGCCATCCTGACGCTGCCGCCGCTGCTGTGGGCCGGCAATGCCATCGTGGGCCGCATGGTCCATGACCTGATCTCGCCCTTCGCGCTGAATTTCCTGCGCTGGGCCATTGCCTTCATGCTGCTGCTGCCGCTGGCGGGATGGGTGCTGCGCCGGGACAGCGCCGTCTGGCCGCAGTGGCGCCAGTTCGCGCTGCTGGGATTGCTGGGCATCGGCTGCTACAACGCCCTGCTGTACCTGGCACTGAAAACATCGACGCCTCTGAACGCCACCCTGGTCGGCTCCAGCATGCCGGTGTGGATGCTGGCCGTGGGCCGCATCTGCTGGGGCATTGCCGTGAGCCGCCGCCAGTTGCTGGGGGCTGCGCTGTCGGTGCTGGGCGTGGCCGTGGTGCTGTCGCGCGGTGATCCGCAGGTGCTGCGCCAGCTGCAGCTGGTGCCGGGCGACCTGTTCATGGTGCTGGCCACGATCCTGTGGGCCTTCTATACGTGGCTGCTGTCCAGGACCAGCGTGTCAGGACAGCTGCGCGCGGACTGGTCGGGCTTTCTGCTGGCACAAATGGTCTTCGGCCTGATGTGGTCCGGCCTGTTCACGGGACTGGAGGCCGCATCGGGACGGTTTCACCTTCAGGCAGGGTGGCCGCTGCTGGGCGCCCTGCTGTTCATCGCCGTCGGGCCGGCCATCCTGGCCTATCGCTTCTGGGGCCTGGGCGTGCAGCGCAGCAGCCCTGCGGTGGCGGGCTTCTTCGGCAATCTGATGCCCCTGTTCACCGCCCTGCTGTCCATTCCGCTGCTGGGCCAGACGCCGCAGCTGTACCACGGGCTGGCCTTCGCGCTCATCGTGGGCGGCATCATGGTGTCTTCGCGCCGGGCATAGCCTTGGGCAGGCCATGCGCCACGGTGCGCACGGGCACCTTGGCCAGCAGCTGCTCGAACGCGCGTATGGGCACGGGCGGGCTGAACAGGTAGCCCTGGAAATACTCGCAGCCGTAGTGTGCGAGCAGGGCGCGCTGCTCCAGGGTCTCCACGCCTTCGGCGATCACATCCAGGTTCAGGTTGCGCGCCATGCCGATGATGGTCTGCACGATCACGTCATCGGTATGGCGCAAGCCCAGGTGGCGCACGAAGGACTGGTCGATCTTGAGCTGGTTCAGCGGCAGCTGGGTGAGATAGGTCAGCGAGGAGTGGCCGGTGCCGAAGTCGTCCATGGAAAAGCACACGCCATGGCTGCGCAGCTGCTTCATCTTGTCGATGGACTCCTGCACGTTCTCGATCACAAGCGACTCGGTCAGCTCCAGCTTGAGCAGATGGGGCGCAATGCCGGCATTGCGCACCTGCTCGATGACCTGGGAGGCGAAGTTCTGGTGCCGGAACTGGCGGGCACTGACATTCACGGCCACCTGCAGATGGCGCAGCCGCGCATCCTTTTGCCAGATCGCCAGTTGCTCGCAGGCCGTGCGGATCACCCACATGCCCAGCGGCACGATGATCTCGCTTTCCTCGGCCACGGCAATGAACATGCCGGGCGGCACCAGGCCGCGTTCGGGGTGGCGCCAGCGCAGCAGGGCTTCGGCGCCTATGACCTCGCCGGCCAGCGTGAACTGGGGCTGGTAGTGCAACTCGAACTGGGACTGCGCCAGGGCCTGGCGCAGGTCGCCTTCCATGCGCACGCGCTGGTGGATTTCCACCTGCATCTGCGGATCGAAGAAGCACAGACCGCTGCCGTTGCGCGCCTTGATCTGGTACATGGCGATGTCGGCCTGCTTGAGCAGCTCGGCCGCCGACTGCGGCTGGCGGCCGAACAGCGTGGCGCCAATGCTGCAGGCGCTGCGGTGCAGGTGGGCGCCCAGCACATAGGACTGGTTGAGCCGCGCCAGGATCTTCTCGCCGATGCGCTGGGCCAGCGTGGCCGCCTCGGCAGGCTCGTGCGACAGCTCGCAGAGCATGACCACGAACTCATCCCCCCCAAGGCGCGCCACCGTGTCCGAAGATCGCACGGCGCTGCGCAGGCGGTGCGCCACCTGCTGCAGCAGCTGGTCGCCCACTTCGTGGCCCAGCGTGTCGTTGAGCATCTTGAACTGGTCCAGGTCCAGGAACAGCAGCGCCCCGGTCCAGCCTTCGCGTGCGGCCAGCACCGTGGCCTGGGCCAGGCGGTCCAGCAGCAGGCGGCGATTGGGCAGGCTGGTCAGCGGATCGTAGAAGGCCAGGCTCTCGATCTCGGCCGTGGCCAGCCGGATATCGGTGACATCGTTGTAGGTGATGACCACGCCGTCCTCGGCGGCCAGCCGTGCCGTCATCTGGACAAAGCGGCCGCTGGGCAGTTGCTGCTCAAAGGGCACGCCAGGGCGCAGCACCAGTTGGCGGTGCAGGTCCTTGGCCTCATAGGCCTGCGCCGGCGCCGCCGCCAGACCCACGGCGCTGGGGCAGGAATCGAGCAGCGATTGCAGGGGCCGCCCAGGCTCCAGCTGGTCCGCGTGCCAGGGGAACATTTCCTCGTAGCAGCGGTTCCAGCGCAGCACGCGCTGCTGCGAATCCAGCAGCAGAAAGCCGCTGACCATGCTGTCCAGCGCCTGGTCCAGCCACTGCTCGGACCGCTGGGCCTGGCGCCGCGCGGCATGCAGGCGGTCCATGTAGCGGTGCACGGTCCAGCCCAGCACGGCCAGCAGCACGCCGAAGATCATCACGGCCAGCACCATCAGCCAGGCAGCAACGCGCCAGCTGGCCAGCACGGAGGACATGGGCAGGCTGGCCGTGACCCACAGATGGCCCTTGGGCAGCGGATGCGCAGCCACCAGGGCAGGCACGCGGCTCAGGCGTGCAGCCATGTGCATGACGCCGCTGGACGGCAGCTGCGACGTCGTCGGCAGCAGCCGCACAGCGGCGACATCGCCATACTGGGGCATGGACAGCAGCAGCTCGCCGCTGCCCTGCTCCAGCGTGACCTCCAGGCCGTCCAGCACACCGCCCTGGGCCAGCACGGCGCCCAGCGCCGCAGCCGGCACCTGCATCAGCACATAGCCGCCCTGCTCCGCCCGGCTCAGGGGCCGCACAAGGTACAGCATGCGCTCGCCACCCGGCACCTGCGGCGCGACGGAGGGTGGACTTGCCAGCAATTGGGAGCGGCTTTGGCCCGCCAGGCGCTCCCAGGCCTGCGCAGGCAGGTCGATGACCGGGCCATCGCCCGAAGCGGCCAGTTCCCGGCCCTGGATATCGTGCACCGAGGCGCGCTGCGCCAGCGTGTTCTGCCGCACCATGGTGTGCAGCATTTCCTGCAGTTGCGGCTGCGATGCCGATGCGGGGTTGCGCGAACCCAGCAGTTCGTCCACGCCCAGCGCCAGGGCATCCAGGGATTCCAGGCTGCGGCTGATGGCCGCCTCGGTGCCCAGCACAAAGCGCACCAGGCGCAGCGAAGCCTCTTCCTGCGCCGTGGTCCGCATGCCGCTGAGCAGCCAGACCATGGCGGCCGCCAGGGCCACCGTCAGCAGCACCAGCATCAGCGCCAGGGTATGGCGCATGCCCGCAGGGCTTGCGGCCGCTGCCGGGCCGGGCGCGCGGACGGGGTCGGCCGCCGCCCAGTCCGTCTGATGGGGCTGGCCCGTCATCTCCGGGCTCCCTGCATGGCGTTTGGAATGGGCAGGCTGCGGCAGGGCCGCTGGCCACGATGCAGGAACGGGACTGTCAAGGCTGACCCTGCCCATGGACCGCTCGGCACTGCGCAGCCATGCAAGGGACCATTTCCCGGGCCTTGCCGGCCCTGGACCCGTTCATGGAGGCAGTGCACCGGCGCATCAGAAGGTTCCTGCGTACAGGCCGCCGTCGGGCAGGATGTTCTGACCCGTCATGTAGCCTGCGTGCGCGCTGCACAGGAAGGCACAGATGGCGCCGAATTCATCGGGCGAGCCGAAGCGGCGGGCCGGCACCTGGGATTGCTGCACCAGGCGCACATCGTCCAGGCTCTTGCCGCTCTTGTTGGCGGCGGCCGTGAAGGTGGTGCGCAGGCGATCGGTGTCGAACTTGCCGGGGAGCAGGTTGTTGATGGTCACGCCCTTGGCCGCAATGCCGCTGCGCGCCAGGCCCGCCACAAAGCCCGTGAGGCCGCTGCGCGCGCCATTGGACAGGCCCAGGATGTCGATGGGCGCCTTCACGGCGCTGGAGGTGATGTTGACGATGCGGCCGAATCCGCGCGCCGCCATGCCGTCCACCGTGGCCTTGATCAGCTCGATGGGCGTGAGCATGTTGGCGTCCACGGCCTTGAGCCAGGCCGCGCGGTCCCAGTCGCGGAAATCACCGGGAGGCGGGCCGCCGGCATTGGTGACGACGATGTCGAAATCCACGCCCGGGCCGCCAGCTGCCGACAGCACGGCGGCGCGGCCTTCCTCGGTGGTGATGTCGGCCGCCACGGCCAGCACCTTCACCTGCGGCGCCAGGGCGGCGAGGCTGGCCGCAGCTTCCTGCAGGGCCTCGGGATTGCGCGCATTGATCACCAGGTTCACGCCCTCTTGCGCCAGCGCCTTGGCACAGCCAAAGCCCAGTCCCTTGCTGGCGCCACATACCAGGGCCCACTTGCCCGCGATTCCCAGATCCATGTCTCACTCCTGAACAAAAAAAGCCTTGCTCGATCCTTGCAGAACGGCAGCGCACATTGTGCGCGAGGCTTCGATGCTTTCACGCCAAACGTGTGAAAACGCGAAAACGCCGCTGCAGGAGAACACAGGCGCATGGACGGGTCTGCGGGAGCTCCCTTCAGTGCGTGCCGGACCCGTGCTGGCCACGGAACAATCTGTGGTGCAGCCTGCGCAGCGACCACCATACGCCCAGTGCCACCACGGGAATGGCGACGGCGGCCGTGCTCTCCGGCGACCAGGGCCAGCCCAGCGTCTTGGCGCCCTTGGCCAGGTAGCTGATCAGGCCCGTGAAGTAGTAGGTGATGGCGGCCACGGACAGGCCTTCCACCGTGGACTGCAACTTCAACTGCATGTCCTGGCGCTGGTTCATGGCGCCCAGCAACTGCTGGCTGCTTTGCTGCTGCTCGATCTCTACCCGCGTGCGCAGCAGGCTGCTGACGCGCGAGACGCGCTCGGACAGCGCGTTCTGCCGCCGCGCTGCCCATTCGCAGGTGCTGCGCGCCGGCGTCAGGCGCCGGTCCATGAACTCGCGGATGGTCTGTATGCCGTCGATGCGCGATTCCTGGATGTCCTGAATGCGCTTGTCCACCAGCTCGAAATAGGCCGCGCTGGCGGAAAAGCGCGAATGCGTGGTGGCGTATTCGCTCTCCACCTGCCCGGCCAGGCGTGTCAGCCGGTCCAGCAGTGCCGGCTCGGCATCGCGGTCGGCAAGACGGATGGAATGGGCCAGGGCCGCCAGATCCCGCTCGGCCGTGGCCAGTACGGCAGCGGCCTGGCGGGCTGCCGGCAGGCCCAGCAGGGCCGCCATGCGGTAGGTCTCGATCTCCAGCAGCCGCTGCACTAGCCGCCCCAGGCGGCGTGGCGACAATGACTCGCCGGCCAGCAGCAGCATGCGCGAGAAGCCATCGGCATGGATGGCGAAGTCGGTGTAGACCTTGCCCGCATCGCCGGCCACGCGCGCACCCACCAGCGTGTCTTCCTGCAGCAGGTGGCGCACCAGATGCGGCTCATTGACCTCCTGCTCCTGCAAGGCCCACAGGTGCAGGCCGCTCAGGCACTGGCCGGGCAAGGCAGCCAGCCAGTCGCGCGGCACGTAGTCGATGGCGGCCTCGGGCTCGCGCACATCGTCCATGCCGGCCTGCGACATGGGCTTGCTGAAGGTCCAGCAGACGAACTCCGTGTGCAGTTCCCAGCGCAGGTGAAAGGCGCCCAGGTCGATCAGCACATGGGTGGTCGCCGCATCGGGCGGCGGTAGGTGGTGGTTGCGCAGCAGGGTGGCCACATGGGCGCGGCTGGCCTCGCGCTGGGCCGCATCGGTGAGCATCACCACGTGGGTGATGGCCAGCGGCGCCTGCATCTCCTCGGCGGGGCGGGCGTGGATCTCGTTGTGCAGCAGCACGCGCTGCGGGTGCTGGGATGACAGTAGTGGGGACATCGTGACCTCGAAAGACTGCGCGCTATTGTGCAGTCACGGGCGCGTCGGCTCCCAGGCATCCGGGATCAACAGCTTTCCGCCGGGATCGCTTGTTGACCAAAAAAAACGGCCCCGAAGGGCCGTCAAGCAACATGGTTGCAACGCTGAGGCGATCAATCCTCTACGAATGCTTCTTCGCGCTTGTTCTTCACTGCAGGCATCAGCACTACCACCAGCAGCACCACGGCGGCGAGCAGCAGGCCGGCCGAGATCGGACGGGTCACGAACACGCTCCAGTCGCCACGCGACAGCAGCAGCGCCCGGCGCAGGTTCTCTTCCATCATCGGGCCCAGGATGAAGCCCAGCAGCAAGGGAGCCGGTTCGGTGCCCAGCTTGTGGAACACATAGCCCACGAAGCCGAAGATACCCACCATCCACACGTCCCAGGTGTTGTTGTTGGTACCGTACACGCCGATCGCGCAGAACAGCACGATGGACGGGAACAGCCAGCGGTAGGGCACGGTCAGCAGCTTGATCCAGATGCCGATCAGCGGCAGGTTCAGCACGATCAGCATCAGGTTGCCGATCCACATCGAGGCGATCAGGCCCCAGAACAGCTCGGGGTTGCTGGTCATCACCTGCGGGCCCGGCTGGATGTTGTGGATGGTCATCGCGCCCACCATCAGCGCCATCACGGCGTTGGGCGGAATGCCCAGCGTCAGCAGCGGGATGAAGGAGGTCTGCGAACCGGCGTTGTTGGCCGACTCGGGAGCGCACACGCCGCGGATGTTGCCTTGACCGAAGGGGACTTCGCCCGGCTTGAGCTTGGTCTTCTTCTCGATCGTGTAGGCAGCAAAGGCCGACAGCATGGCACCGCCACCGGGCAGGATACCCAGGGCAGAACCCAGGGCCGTGCCGCGCAGCATGGCCGGAATCATGTGCTTGAAGTCTTCCTTCGTGGGCATCAGGCCCGTCACCTTGGCGGCGAACACTTCGCGCTCGTCCTCGGGCTTGGACAGGTTGGCAATGATTTCGCCGTAGCCGAACACACCCATGGCGATCACGACGAAGTCGATACCGTCGGTCAGCTCGGGAATGTCGAAGCTGTAGCGGGCAACGCCGGAGTTCACGTCGGTGCCGACCATGCCCAGCAGCAGGCCCAGCACGATCATGGCAATGGCCTTGAGCAGCGAGCCCGAAGCCAGCACCACGGCGCCGATCAGGCCCAGGGTCATCAGCGAGAAGTACTCGGCAGGGCCGAACTTGAAGGCGACTTCCGTCAGCGGAGGCGCGAAGGCGGCCAGGATCACGGTGCCCACGCAACCTGCGAAGAACGAGCCTATGCCTGCGGCAGCGAGAGCGGGTCCCGCTCGCCCCTTTCTTGCCATCTGGTAGCCGTCGATCACGGTCACCACGGACGAGGATTCACCAGGCAGGTTCACCAAAATGGCGGTGGTCGAGCCACCGTACTGCGCACCGTAGTAGATACCGGCCAGCATGATCAGCGCCGCCACCGGAGGCAGAGCGTAGGTTGCTGGCAGCAGCATGGCGATCGTTGCCACGGGGCCGATGCCTGGAAGCACGCCGATGAGCGTACCGAGCAGACAGCCGACGAAGCAGTAGATCAGGTTCTGGAAAGTGAAGGCGACGCCGAAGCCGGTCGCCAGGTTCTGAAAAAGTTCCACGGACGATGCTCCTGCTTAGCCGGTGATGAAGCTGGGCCAGACGGGGAACTGAAGATTCAGTGCCCAAACGAAGGCCACATAGCTGCCCACAGCAAGGACGGTGGACAGAATTGCCACTTCCTTGAACTTGAAGGCATGACCACCCAGGCTGGCGATGAACACCAGCGCGTAGATGGCGACGATCAGACCGAACTGGGGAATGCCCAGATTGGGAACGCCGACCAGCAGTACGCCGAACGCGAAGTTCGCAGCCAGGACGAAGAACACTTGCTTCCACGCCCACTTGCCGATCTTGTCACCGTCCGAAGGACCCTTGGTCAGGCCGGTGAAGCAGATGGCCGTGCCCAGAATGGACATCAGCACACCCAGGATCAGCGGGAAGTAGCCCGGGCCCATGCGGGCACCGGAGCCGACGGTGTAGTTGGTAGCGCCGATCGCAAAAGCGAGGCCGATAACCAAAAACATCACGCCCGAAAAAAAGTCTTTCTGACTCTTGATTTTCACGAGAATGTCTCCTTACGGAATCACGACCCGGCGATTTTGCGTTCAGAAAAACTGTGTCTGGATGTGGATTCCACCTACAAAGGGCATACCCTCATGTCCTACCCGCATGAATGAAAAAGGGTGCCAGCAGGGGGCACCCGATCCATCCATGTCAAAGGCCTGCGCCAGAGCAGGCACTCACGCTCCAGCCCACCATTCGCCTGCCCGTCATCCCAGCAAGGGCGTGCTGGCCATGACCTCGTCCAGCGTGGTCACGCCTTCGGCCACGCGCAGGGCACCTGCCAGGCGCAGCGGGCGCATGCCGTCCTGCACGGCCTGGCGGCGCAGCGCATCCATGGAAGGCGAGGTGTGGACCTGCTGCTTGAGCGCCTCGCTCACGGTCAGCAGCTCGTACAGGCCCATGCGCCCGCGAAAGCCCGTCATGCGGCACTCCACGCAGCCCACGGGCTTGTAGGGCTGGTAGCTGCCTGACAGTTTCCAGGGCCGCACGGCCTCGGCCAGCGTGGCGGCCGAGGTCTCCTCGTCACGCTGCTTGCACTGCGGGCACAGCGTGCGCACCAGGCGCTGGGCCAGCACACCGAGCAGCGTGGCATTGATCAGGTAGGGCGGCACGCCCAGCTCCATCAGCCGGCTCACGGCGCTGGGCGCATCGTTGGTGTGCAGCGTGGAGAACACCAGGTGGCCGGTCAGCGCGGCCTGCACGGCCATTTCGGCGGTGGCCAGGTCGCGGATTTCGCCCACCATGATGATGTCCGGGTCCTGGCGCATCAGCGAGCGCAGTCCCTCGGTGAAGCCGAAGTCCAGCTGCGGCTGCACCTGGGTCTGGTTGAAGCTGGGCTCGATCATTTCGATCGGGTCTTCCACGGTGCTGACATTGACCGCCTCCGTGGCCACGCGCTTGAGCGTGGAGTACAGCGTGGTGGTCTTGCCCGAGCCCGTGGGCCCGGTCACGAGGATGATGCCGTGCGGGCGGCGCACCAGCTCGTTCCAGCGCTGGGCGTCATGGCTGGTGAAGCCCAGTGCATCCAGGTCCTTGACCGTGTTGTCGGGATCGAAGATCCGCATCACCAGCTTCTCGCCAAAGGCCGTGGGCAGCGTGGACAGGCGCATTTCCACCTCGTCACCGCGCGGGTTGCGGGTCTTGATGCGGCCATCCTGCGGGCGGCGCTTTTCCACCACGTCCATGCGCCCCAGCAGCTTCACGCGCGAGACCATGGCATTGAGCACGCCCATGGGCACCTGGTAGACCGGGTGGAGCACGCCGTCGATGCGAAAACGGATCACGCCCTGCTCGCGCCGGGGCTCCATGTGGATGTCGCTGGCGCGCTGGTCGAAGGCGTATTGCCACAGCCAGTCCACCACGCGCACCACGCCCTGGTCGTTGGCGTCGAGCTGCTTGCTGCTGTTGCCCAGCTCCACCAGTTGCTCGAAGCTGGCCGCGCTGGCGGCCCCGCCCGCCTTCTCGGCTGCGCGCACCGATTTGGCCAGCGCAAAGAATTCGCCCGTGTAGCGCTTGAGGTCCAGCGGACTGGCCAGCACGCGGCGCACCTTGCGGCGCGCCTGGCGCTCGACCTCGGCCACCCAGTCGTCGATGAAGGGCTCGGCCGTGGCCACCACCACTTCCTGCGGCGATACCTGCACGGGCAGCACCTTGTGGCGCTCGGCATAGCTGGCGCTCATGATTTCGCCGACGCGGCCCGCGTCCACGCGCAGCGGGTCGATGCGCAGGTAGGCCATGCCGCTGCGGGTTGCCAGGTACTGGGTCAGCTCCTCGATGTCCAGCGCGCGCCCGTCGCCGGCGCGGGCCATGCCCACATTGGCCAGCCGGACCAGCGGGTGCTGGGTGCTCTCGGCCTGCGAGCAGCGCGCCACGGTGCGCTGGGCCTCTTCGGCCGTGATCACGCCATCGGCCAGCAGCCACTGCACCAGCCTGCGCCAGTCCAGGGGCCCCGAAGGATTGCTGGGAACAACGGCGGGTTTGGGCTGCGTGGTGGAGGTCGGATCGGACATGGCGTTGGGCCGGAAGCTGAACTGCGCCCTATGGTAAGCCTGCCGGCCGCCCTGCCCGGCCAGCCCTGCTCTACCAGGGCGGCTCTACCGGGGCCGTTCTACCAAGGCCGCACGAAGATCTTGGGCCAGCGCGTCGTGGGCAGGTCCCAGCGGGCCTGCACCTGGGCGCTGGCAGCCTGCAGCGCGGCGGGGTCGAGCGCGCGCGGCGTGCGCTGGGCCAGCACCACGGTGTTGCCTTCGCGCGTGGGGCGGAAGGCCCACATGGCCTCTTCGCCAAAGGCTTCGGCCATGCGCGCCAGGCTGCGCTCGTAGCTGGAGGTGCGGCCGAACAGGTTGACGGTCATGATGCCGTCCTCGGTCAGCAGATTGCGGCAGTCGGCATAGAACTCGGCGCTGTCCAGCACGGGCGCGGCCGCATCGTGGTCATAGAGATCAACGGCCAGCGCATCGACCGTGCCCAGCCACTGGCTCTTGCGGATTTCCTGGGCCGCATCGGCCAGGACCACACGCAGCGTGTCGCTGTCGGGCGGCAGCTTGAACCAGCTGCGGCACACGGCCAGCACCTGCGGGTTCAGCTCGATGGCCGTGGTGCGCATGCGCAGCTTCTTGTGGCAGAACTTGGTGATGGCGGCCGCGCCCAGGCCCAGCTGCATGGCATGGCGGCCGGCCACGCTGGCGGGCTCCATGAACAGCAGCCAGCCCATCATGCGCTGCACGTATTCGAGCTCGATCTCGAACGGCTCGCGTATGCGCATGGAGCCCTGGATCCAGGGCGTGCCCAGGTGCAGGTGGCGCACATCGCCATCGTCGGAGACGCTGACTTCGGGCAGCTCGGCGTCTGCGGCGGTGGTGGCGCTGGAGGAAGAGGATGGGGCTGCCTTGGCGGCGCCGCGGGTCTTGCGTATCACGTCGGGAACAGTCAAAAAATCAGAGCAATTGATGGGCAGCCAGCGCCTCGCGCCAGGCCTGGACCTTGCGCGCGAAACTCCAGCTCGCGTTGGCCGGGCTGGTCGATGGCAGCTTCACGGCGGCCAGGCCCAGGGCCTGCGTGCGGCCGGCATGCTTGTAGCTCTCGCCACCGTTGTGCAGGGCCAGCGCCAGTTGGGGGCAATGCGTGCGCAGCGCCACGAAATCATTCACCTCGGCCGCGCGGATGGCGCTGTCCAGGCTGCCTTCGCGCTCGCAGCTGGCATACACGTCCCACAGGCCCAGGCCGCGGGCCAGCAGCCATTCGCAGCGGCCCGCATAGTCGTCGCGGCCGGGCTGCGGATGCCCGGGCCACAGGGCCTGGAGCAAGGGCCAGAACTGGTTTTGCGGATGGGCATAGTACTGCTGCAATTGCAGCGATCGCAGGCCCGGAAAGCTGCCCAGCACCAGGGCCCGGGTCCGCGCATCGGCCACCGGCGCCAGGCCCTGCCAGCGCGGGGCGCCGGGGGGCGGCAGGTCGGGAACGGTCAAGGACATGGCCGGCATTGTCGCCCAGCGGTCGCCGGGCTGCTGGCAGCGGGCGGCAAGACCGCTCAGGTTCAGGTTCCGCTCAAGCCTGGTTCAGGCCATGGCGGGCAGGCCTCGCAGCGCGGCACGCGCGTTGCGGCCCGTGGCCTCGGCCAGGGCCTGGGGCGTGATGCCGCGCAACTGCGCAATCACGTCCGCAATGCGTGCCAGCTCGGCCGGCGTGTTGCGGCCCTGGGCCTGGCCCCGGGCACGCTGCCCGGCCGTGGTGTAGAGCCAGTGCGGCGGAATGTCGGGGGCATCGGTTTCCAGTACCAGCGCATCCAGCGGCAGGGCGGCTGCCAGCTCGCGCAGCTTGAGCGCCCGGTCATAGGTCACGGCCCCGCCAAAGCCCAGCTTGAAGCCCAGGTCGATGAAGGCCTGGGCCTGCTGCACGCTGCCGTTGAAGGCATGGGCAATGCCGCCCGCCACAGGCCGCGCGCGCAGGGTCTTGAGCAGCCGGTCGCTGGATTTGCGCACATGCAGGATGACGGGCAGGTCGAACTCGCGCGCCAGCGCGATCTGCTGCTCGTAGAACCAGATCTGCCGGTCCGCATCCAGCCCGGGCACGAAGAAGTCCAGGCCGATCTCGCCCACGGCCACCAGTTGCGCATCGCCGCGCAGCCGCGCCAGCGTCTCGCGCAATGCGGCAATGTCCTGCTCGCGGGCATTGGGCGTGTACAGCGGATGGATGCCCAGCGCATAGCTGTCGCCATGGCGCCGCGCCAGCGCCACCACCGCGTCCCAGTGCTCGCGCGCCACGGCCGGAATCACCAGATGTGCAACGCCTGCCTCGGCCGCCTGCGCGCGCACGGCATCGCGGTCGGCATCGAATTCAGGGGCGTCAAGGTGGCAATGGGTGTCTATCCAGGCGGGCATGGCCGCATCATGCCACCGGCCTGCACCCGGCCCGCCAGAGGCAGGCAAGGCGAAAACCAAGGGCAAACCCTGAGCTTATTGCGAGCTGGCTCCGTTTGACAAAATCAATACCCGAAACACTTGGCGGTCCATATAAATACATAAAGAAACATTTACATCCCCGCGTCGAGCTCTCGCAACACCGGCAGGCATTCTTTGGAGAGAGGAATTTCCCATGAAGCGCTCAGCATGGAGTCGGATCCTGGACCTGGGTGGCGCAGGCCGCCAGGCGGAACTGGATGGGCAGTTGGCCGCCATCCACAAGTCCCAGGCCGTGATCGAGTTCGATCTGCAAGGTCATGTGCTGGCCGCCAACCAGAACTTCCTGGACACCATGGGCTATGAGGAAGGCGAGGTCATCGGCCAGCACCATCGCATGTTCGTGGACCACCAGATGAGCGAGTCGCCCGAGTACGCGGCGTTCTGGCAGCGCCTGGGCAATGGCATCCACGACGCGGGACGCTACCGCCGCATTGCCAAGGACGGGCGCGATGTCTGGCTGCAGGCCAGCTACAACCCCATCTTCGATCGCCATGGCAGGCCCTTCAAGGTGGTGAAGTACGCCACCGACATCACCGAGCAGCAGCGCCGCAACGCCGACGCCGAAGGCCAGCTGGCCGCCATCTCCAAGGTGCAGGCCATCATCGAGTTCGACCTGCAGGGCAACATCCTGCATGCCAACCGCCTGTTCCTGCAGGCCATGGGCTACACGCTGGACGAGGTCGTCGGACGGCACCACAGCATGTTCGTCCAGCCCCATGAACGCCACAGCCCCGAATATGCGCAGTTCTGGCGCAAGCTGGCCAGCGGCCAGCACGATGCGGGCCAGTACCTGCGCATCGGCAAGCACGGCCGCCAGGTCTGGATCGAGGCCAGCTACAACCCCATCCTCGATGCCGATGGCCGGCCGTTCAAGGTGGTCAAGTACGCCCGCGATATCACGCGCCGCTTCACGGCCGCGCAGACCCTGGGCGAGGCCATGCAGGGCCTGAGCGAAAGCGCCGAGCACGCAGGCCAGGCCAACGAACTGGCCCGCCAGGCCTGCCTGGTGGCCGAGCAGGGCGGGCGCACGGTGCACGAGGTCATGGGCACCATGGAGTCCATCAGCGCCAGCTCGCGCAAGATCAGCGACATCATCGGCGTGATGGACGGCATCGCCTTCCAGACCAATATCCTCGCGCTCAACGCTGCCGTGGAGGCGGCCCGCGCAGGCGAGCAGGGCCGGGGCTTTGCCGTGGTGGCGGGCGAGGTACGGGCACTGGCACAGAACAGCGCCGCCGCCGCCAAGGAAATCAAGCAGCTCATCCACACCTCGGTGGAGCAGGTGGCACTGGGCGCCAATCAGGTGCGCCAGGCCGGGGGCACCATGCAGGAGATCGTGGACTCCTCGCACCAGGTCACGGCCATCATGGGCGATGTGGTGCAGGCGTCCATGGCCCAGTCGGCACGCCTGCGCGAGGTGACAGCCGACCTGACGGCGCAGAGCGCGGCCGTCGCGGATGCATCCAGGGAACAGGTGCAGCGCAAGCCGCTGCCGGCATCCATCGTTCCCGCTGCGCCGCAGATCAAGTCGGCCCCGGCAGCGGCCGTGCTTCCCGCAGGCGCCCAGCGCCTGCCGGGCACCTTGCTGCGCATGGCCTGAGGCCAGACCCAGGCCTGCCGGTCAGGCCAGTTGGCCCTGCACCAGGCGCACCATGCGGTCGCAGCGCGCCGCCAGTTGCTCATCGTGGGTGACCATGACGAAGGCCGTGCCATGGCTGCGCGCCAGCTCCAGCATCAGGCGGAACACGGTGTCGGCCGTGCTGCGGTCCAGGTTGCCGGTGGGCTCGTCGGCCAGCACGCAGGCCGGCTGGGTGACCAGGGCGCGAGCAATGGCCACGCGCTGGCGCTCGCCCCCGGACAGTTCGGCCGGACGGTGCAGCATGCGGTCGCCCAGGCCCACGGCGGCCAGCATGCGTGCGGCGCGCTCCATGCACTCGGCCCTGTCGTCGCGGCGTATGCGCAGCGGCATGGCCACGTTGTCCTGGGCGCTGAATTCGGGCAGCAGATGGTGGAACTGGTAGATGAAGCCCAGGTGCCGGTTGCGCAGCGCGCCCTGCTTCTGGGCGCTGAGTTCATGCAGGGGCTCGCCCTTGAGGGTGACGCTGCCGCTGGTGGGGGCGTCCAGCCCGCCCAGCAGGTGCAGCAGCGTGCTCTTGCCCGAGCCCGAGGCGCCGACAATGGCCAGCGTCTCGCCCGCACGCACCTGCAGGTCGACACCTGCCAGCACCTGCACGTTGAGCCGTCCTTCGGCAAAGCGCTTGGTCAGGCCGCGCGCATCCAGGACCACGGCGCCCTGCTGGGACACTTCGAAACCGGGCATCACATTCACTTCATTCATAGCGCAGCGCCTCGGCGGGGTTCACGCGGCTGGCGCGCCAGCTGGGATAGATGGTGGCGACAAAGGCCAGGACCAGGGAGATCACGGCGATGGGCATGATGTCGCTGTACTGCGGATCACTGGGCATCTTGCTGATCAGGTAGATGTCCTTGGGCAGGAAGTTGGCGTGCAGCAGGCGCTCGATGGCCGGCACGATGACATCGATGTTGAAGGCGATGCCCAGGCCCAGCAGCAGGCCCGCGAAGGTGCCGATGACGCCCACCATGGCGCCCTGCACCATGAAGATGCCCATGATGCTGGACGGCGAGGCGCCCAGCGTGCGCAGGATGGCGATGTCGGCGCGCTTGTCGGTCACCGTCATCACCAGCGTGGACACCAGGTTGAACGCGGCCACGGCGACGATGAGCGTGAGGATGATGAACATCATGCGTTTTTCCAGCTGCACGGCCGCGAACCAGGTGCGGTTCTGCTGGGTCCAGTCGCGGATCAGCAGGCGGTCGGTGATGGTGTGGGCCAGCTCCATGGCCACGCGTGGCGCCTCGTGCAGGTCCTTGAGCTTCAGGCGGATGCCAGTCGGCCCTTCCAGGCGGAACAGGCGCTGCGCGTCCTCGTAATGCATCATCACCAGGGCCGAGTCGTATTCGTAGTGGCCGGAGTCGAAGGTGCCGGCCACATGCATCTGCTTGAGGCGCGGCACCACGCCGGCCGGCGTGACCTGGCCGCCCGGGGCGATCAGCGTGACCATGTCGCCCTGGCGCACGCCCAGCGAGCGCGCCAGCTCCACGCCCAGCACCACGTTGAATTCGCCGGGCACCAGGCGCTTGAGCACCTCGGCATTGGTGGCGGCCACGTCGGTGACCTCGCCCTCGCGCGCCGGATCGATGCCGCGCACCAGGGTGCCCTTCATGTCCTCGCCACGCGCCAGCAGCGCCTGGGCCGCGACGAAGGGGGCGGCGCCCAGCACGTCGGGGTTGGCGCGCGCCTCGCGCATGGTGCGCTCCAGATCGGGCAGCGCCGCGCCCTGGGGCGCGAAGATCTCGATGTGCGAGACCACGCTGAGCATGCGGTCGCGCACTTCCTTCTGGAAGCCGTTCATCACGCTGAGCACGATGATCAGCGCCGCCACACCGAGGGCGATGCCCAGCATGGAGACGCCGGAGATGAACGAGATGAAGCCGTTGCGGCGCGTGGCACGCCCCGCCCGGGTGTAGCGCCAGCCGACGGCCAGTTCGTAGGGAAATTGCATGGGCATGCATTGTGTCATCGCCCACAGGCCCTGCATGGCGGCAGGCTTTGCCGTCGGCGTGTCAGCGCCGGTGCCGTCCGCGGTCCACACGCGGCAGGGCGTCGTAGCGGCCCTCCGCCTCCAGCGTCAACGCATGGCGCTGCAGCCTGGCCAGCAAGGTATCGAATTGTGCGAGTTCCTCGTCGCTGAGCACGGACACCAGGTCCAGGTGGATCTGGGCCATGCGCGGCAGGATCAGGCCATACATGCGCCGCCCCTCGGCGGTCAGCGACACGGCCACGCGGCGGCGGTCGCCGGGCATGGGGCTGCGCTGCACCCAGCCCTTTTCCTCCAGCCCGCTGAGGGCGCGCGAGGTGCGTGCGCGGTCCAGCTGCGCGCGTTCGGCCAGCTCCGACGACAGCAGGCCCTCATTGGCAGCCACCGTGGCCATCACGCCCCACTCGCGGCGCGTGATGCCGAAATGCGCCTCGCACATGCGCATGGCCACGCCGCCCGCTGCACCGAAGTAGCGGTTGATGCGAAACAGCAGCATCTGCTGGATGGAGGTGGGAGCGGGACGGGTATTCACGGGGAACAGTTGATTAGATCAATTGCTGCGGGGACTTCTACAGTGGCCCCGTCCGGAAAGGAGACAACGGGAGCCACCGTCCGGAGCCGGCCTGGGGATTCTCGCAAAGCCCGGCGCCCCCGCAGCGCAGAAAGTTCGCCACCATGTTTTCCCTGTTCCAAGCCACCCATGCCACCCATGCCTTGCGCAGCCCGCTGCTGCGGGCCGGCCTGGCCCTTTTGCTGGGCCTGGGCTCCGGCGCTGGCGCCCGGGCCGATGCGGCCGCCGATGCTGCCGCCTGGCCCGCCAAACCCGTGCGCATCGTCGTCGCCTTCGCGCCCGCCGGCGCCGCCGACATCCTGGCGCGCAGCCTGGGCGAGGTGCTGCAGCGTGAACTCAAACAGCCCTTCGTCGTGGACAACCGGCCCGGCGCGGGCGGCAACATCGGCACCGACAACGCGGCCAAGGCGCCCGGCGACGGCTACACGCTGCTGGTCGGCATCGACACGACCTTCACCGTCAATCCCTTCATCTACAAGAGCATGCCGTTCAAGGGCACGGACCTGCGCCCCGTGATGATGATCGCCTCGCAGGGAATGATGGTGGCCGTCAACCCGCGCACCGGCCTCAGGACGCTGGACCAGTTCATCGCCCAGGGCAAGAGAAGCGGCCTGACGCTGGGCTCGGCCGGCTACGGCACGCCGGGCCACCTGGCCTCGGCCATCCTGACCCATGCCACGGGCGCCAAGGTCAGCCACGTGCCCTACAAGGGCAACGCCCCGGCCAGCACGGCCGTGCTGGCGGGCGAGGTGGACGGCGGCATCATCAGCTCCTCGGCCATGCTGGGCCAGGTGGCGGCCGGCAAGGTCGTGCCGCTGGCCGTGACCACGCGCCAGCGCAACCCGCTGGTGCCCGGCGTGCCCACCGTGGGCGAGCTGGGCCACAAGGACCTGGAGCAGGAAGTGCTGTTCGCCCTGTGGGTGCCTGCCGCCACGCCCGAGCCCCTGGTCGCAAGAATCCAGTCCGCGCTGGAAAAGGCCATGAAGGATCCGGCCCTGCGCGAGCGCATGCGCGCCAACGACCTGTTCTACGAAGGCCTGACCGGCCCGGCCGCCGCCGAACGCATACAGGCGCTGGCCGACCGCTACCGGACCGTGATCCAGTCCACCGGAATGAAGATGGAATGAGCGCCGCCGCTTCCCGCCCACAACCCTGCACAGAGCGCATTTGCATGTCCCGTCCCAATATCCTCTTCATCGTGGCCGACGACCTCGGCTATGCCGACCTCGGCTGCTACGGCGGCCGCGCGGCCGACTTCGGAGCGGTGTCCCCGGTGCTTGACCGCCTGGCCGCCGGCGGCCTCAGGCTCACCCAGGGCTATGCCAACTCGCCCGTGTGCTCTCCCACGCGCTTTGCCCTGGCCACGGCGCGCTACCAGTACCGCCTGCGCGGTGCGGCCGAGGAGCCCATCAACAGCAAGACACGCGGCACGCCACTGGGCGAAAAGCTGGGCCTGCCGCCGGACATGCCCACCGTGGCCTCCATGCTCAGGGATGCGGGCTACCGCACGGCGCTGATCGGCAAATGGCACCTGGGCTACCCGCCGCACTTCGGCCCGCTGCGCTCGGGCTACGAGGAATACTTCGGCCCCATGTCGGGCGGCGTGGACTACTTCACCCACCTGAGCAGCTCGGGCCAGCACGACCTGTGGGTGGGCGAGGAGGAACACCATGACGAGGGCTACCTGACCGACCTGCTGTCGCAGCGCAGCGTGGACTTCGTCCACCGCATGGCCCAAGGCGATGCGCCCTTCTTCCTGAGCCTGCACTACACGGCGCCGCACTGGCCCTGGGAAACGCGCGATGACCGCAGCACGGCCGAGGCGCTGGGCGCAGGCATTGCCCACCTGGACGGCGGCAACATCCACCAGTACCGCCGCATGATCCACCACATGGACGAAGGCATAGGCTGGATCGTCGAGGCGTTGCGCGCCAACGGGCAGCTGGACAACACCCTCATCGTCTTCACCAGCGACAACGGCGGCGAACGCTTCTCCGACAACTGGCCCCTGGTCGGCGGCAAGATGGACCTGACCGAGGGCGGCATACGCGTGCCCTGGATCGCGCACTGGCCGGCCGTGATCGCTCCGGGCCGCAGCAGCCCCCAGCACTGCATGAGCATGGACTGGTCGGCCACGGTGCTGGATGCCGCCGGCGTGCAGGCGCCAGAGGGCCATGCGCTGGACGGCATCTCGCTGCTGCCCGTGCTGCGCGCCGAAGATGCCGAATTCCCGCGCACCCTGCACTGGCGCATGAAGCACCGCGGCCAACGTGCCCTGCGCGATGGCGACTGGAAGTACCTGCGCGTGGACGGCATCGACTACCTGTTCGACCTTGCCGCCGACGAGCGCGAGCGCGCCAACCAGGCAGCGCGCGCGCCCGAGCGTCTGGCCGCCATGCGCAGCGCCTGGGAAGACTGGAACCAGGGCATGCCGCCCATCCCCGAGGACGCCACGGTCAGCCTGGTCTCTTCGGCCCGGGACATGCCCCAGCGCTGAACCGCGCTCCAAGGGGAAAAACGAAGGCGCCGGCACTGCGGCACCCCATGCCCGACAATAGCGGCCATGCTTTTGACCGCGCCCCTGGTGTCCTCCACCCAAGCCCCGCTGGAGGAAACGACCGAATGGATCATCCCCTATGCCGGCGGTCCGTCCTCGGATGCAGCGGATGACGCTGCCGTCACGGCCGTCTGGGGCGGACTGGAGCTGCCCCATCTCCAATCCCTGCTGGCGCTGATGCAGCCCGCGCCCGCACAGACCGGCACGGAGATGGATTTTTCTCCCCCCCACGAACGCGCCCTGGCGCGCTCGCTGGGCCTGCCCGATGCGCCGGGCCTGATTGCCTGGGCCGCCTGGCAGGCCGGTGAGACGGCGCAGGCCTGCGCCTATGTCACGCCCTGCCACTGGCACATAGGCGCAGACCAGGTCCACCAGAGCGATCCCGCCACCACACCCCTCAGCGATGAGGAATCCCGCCAGCTGCTGGCCCTGCTGGCGCCCTGGTTCGCCGACGACGGCATCGTGCTGGAGTACCAGCAGCCGCAGCGCTGGCTGGCGCGCGGTGCGCTGTTCGATGACCTGGCCACGGCCTCCATGGACCGCGTCATCGGCCGCGACGTGCGGCCCTGGCTGCCCGATGCGCAGCAGGCGCGCGCCCTGCACCGCCTGCAAAGCGAGGTGCAGATGCTGCTCTACACCCATGTCTTCAACGATGCCCGCGCCGCGCGCGGACAGGTGCCGATCAACGCCTTCTGGGTCCACGGCGCCGGGCGCCTGCAGCCCGGCACGGCCACCGGCGCCAAGGCCGCCGTGCAATGCCTGGACGACCTTCACGCCGCAGCCCTGCAGGGCAACCCCGCTGCGTGGCGCGAGGCCTGGAAGGCGCTGGACGCCGGACTCATCGCCCGCCTGCTGGAGCGCGTGCGCGCAGGCCACCCGCTCACGCTGACGCTGTGCGGCGAACGCCATGCCATCGCATGGAGCAGCCGCCCGCCGCGCTGGCTGGACAGGCTGACGGGCCTTTTCGGCCCCCGCGCCCTGCCCGACCTGGGCCGCATGCTCTGACACATTGCCCATGAAAATCATCCCCCGCGAGATCCCTGCACAGCAGGCCTCGGCACTGCGCCAGGCCGGCGTCCACCCTCTGCTGGCCCAGCTCTACGCCGCACGCGGCGTGTGCTCCGCCGACGAACTGGACGACACGCCTGCACGCCTGCTGCCACCCTCGGGCCTGCTGGGCATGGAGGCCGCCGTGCGGCTGCTGGCCGATGCCATAGAGCGCGGCCTGCGCCTGTGCATCGTGGCCGACTACGACTGCGACGGCGCCACCGCCTGCGCCGTGGGCTGGCGCGGCCTGCGCATGCTGGGCGCGACCGAGGTCAGCTACCTGGTGCCCGACCGCGTGGTGGACGGCTACGGCCTGACGCCGCCCATCGCACGCCGCGTCAAGGAAACCGGCGCCGAGGTGATGGTCACCGTGGACAACGGCATTGCCAGCGTCGAAGGCGTGGCCGAGGCCAAGGCCCTGGGCCTTCAGGTGGTGGTCACCGACCACCACCTGCCCGGCAACCACCTGCCGCTGGCCGATGCCATCGTCAACCCCAACCAGCCCGGCTGCAGCTTCGAGAGCAAGTCCATGGCCGGTGTCGGCGTGATGTTCTACGTGCTGCTGGCCCTGCGTGCCGAGTTGCGCGCGCGCGGCCGCTTCGACAAGGCCAGCCAGCCCCGGCTGGAGGCCCTGCTGCCCCTGGTCGCCCTGGGCACGGTGGCCGACGTGGTCCGGCTGGACGCCAACAACCGCCGCCTGGTCGCCCTGGGCCTGAAGCAGATCCGCCGTGGCCAGATGCAGCCGGGCCTGCTGGCCCTGTTCGAAGCCGCTGGCCGCAAGGCCTTTGCGGCCACCACGTTCGACTTCGGCTTTGCCCTGGGCCCGCGCATCAATGCCGCAGGCCGGCTGTCCGACATGACCATCGGCATCGAGTGCCTGACCACGGACGATGCGGGCCGCGCCGCCAACCTGGCGCAGATGCTGGACGCCATCAACCGCGAACGCCGCGAACTGGAAGGCGGCATGCGCGAGCAGGCCCTGCTCATGGCCGAAGGCCTGTGCGAGGACGGCATGACGCCGCCGGCGGCCATCAGCGTGTTCGACCCCGACTTCCACGAGGGCGTGGTCGGCATCGTGGCCTCGCGCATCAAGGACCGCATGCACCGGCCCAGCTTCGTCTTCGCCGCCAGCGGCGCGCCGGGGCACGAGCATGAACTCAAAGGCTCGGGCCGCTCCATTCCCGGCTTTCACCTGCGCGACGCGCTGGACCTCGTATCCAAGCGCCACCCCGGCCTGCTGCTGCGCTTTGGCGGCCACGCCATGGCGGCCGGCTGCACCATTGCCGAGGCCGGTTTCGCGGTGTTCGAAAAGGCCCTGGCCCAGGTGGCACAGGAATGGCTGGACGCGGCCACGCTGACGCGCCGCATAGAGACCGACGGACCGCTGGACCCGGATTTCCGCAAGCCCGAAATGGTCGAGCAGCTCAATCTCGCGGTCTGGGGCCAGGGCTTTGCCCCGCCCACCTTCAGCGAGCAACTGGAAGTGCTCTCACAGCGCCTGGTCGGTGAAAAGCACCTGAAACTGCAATTGCGCCATCAGGGCGAAACCGTGGACGGAATCTGGTTCGGCCATACCGACCCGCTGCCGCCATCGGCCTGCATTGCCTTTCGCATGGACATCAATGAATGGCGCGGAGAGCGCAAGGTGCAATTCCTGATCGAGGGAGTGCATTCGGACGCGTCCTAGAGACCCGGGCCGCCATTCACGGTGCCCCTCGGTTAATATCCCCGGTTTTTGCAACAAATTATTGCAAATTCATTCCAAGAAAACCGGGGAAATACTCATGACCTCTCGCCTGTGGCCTTGCGCGGCCATTGCCATTACCCTGGCCGCCGGCCTTTCCGGCTGCTCCACCACCGAGCAATCGCGCACGCTTGAAACGGCCAAGCCCGCTTCTGCATCCAGCGTCTATCAAGGCCCGCGCAGCCCCATTTCCGTGGGCAAATTCGACAACCGCTCCAGCTTTCAGCGCGGCATTTTCTCGGACGGCGTCGATCGCCTCGGTGGCCAGGCCAGAACCATCTTGGTAACCCACCTGCAGCAAAGCGGCCGATTCAGCGTGCTGGACCGCGACAACATGTCCGAGACCCGCCAGGAAGCGGGCTTCAACCGGCAGGAGCAGTCGATCAAGGGCGCCACCTACGTCGTGACCGGCGACGTGAGCGAGTTCGGCCGCAAGGTGGTCGGGGACCGCCAGTTCTTCGGCGTGCTCGGCCGTGGCAAGGAGCAGGTGGCCTATGCCAAGGTCAGCCTGAATATCGTCCGGGTGCAGACCTCCGAAGTCGTCTATTCGGTGCAGGGTGCCGGCGAATACAGCCTGTCGAACCGCGAAATCGTGGGATTCGGCAGCACGGCCGGCTATGACTCCACGCTCAACGGCAAGGTACTGGATCTGGCCATCCGCGAAGCCGTGGACAAGCTGGCGGCCGGCATTGACAGCGGCGCATGGAAGCCCGCGCAATGAAGCGCCCCGTCCATTCGGCAACGGCCCTGGCCGCGCTGGCCATCTGCGCCACGTTGGCCGGCTGCGCTGCGCCGCGCCAGCCGCTGTATGCCTGGAATGACTATCAGCCCCAGGTCTACCAATACCTCAAGGATGACGGCAGTACCGGCGCCGAGGACCAATTGCTCAAGCTGGAAGAAGCCCGCCTGAAGGTCCAGGCCGAGGGAAAGGCGCTGCCGCCCGGCTACCGCGCCCATATGGCCATGCTCTATTCCCGAACCGGCAACAACGAGAAAACGGTGGAGCAATTGGCCGAGGAAAAACAGCATTTCCCAGAGTCCGCCACCTTCATGGACACGCTGCTGCAAACCTTCACGGCCCGCAAGAATTGACATGCGCCTGACCGATCACATCAAGACCCTGGCTCTTGCCATGACCGTGGCGCTGACCGGGTGCGCCACCACCGCGCCCTATGACTATGCGGCGCTGCGGGCATCCAAGCCTGCCTCCATCCTGGTCATGCCTGCGCTGAACCAGTCCCCGGAAGTGAATGCGCCGGCGGGCGTGCTGTCCCAGATCACGCTGCCGCTGGCCGAGGCCGGCTACTACGTTCTGCCCGTGGCTGTCACCGAGGAAATGTTCCGCCAGAACGGCATCGTCAGCGCCGACGACGCCCAGGAACTGCCCGTGGCCAAGCTCCGTGAAATCTTTGGCGCCGATGCGGCCCTGTACCTGAACATCCGCAATTACGGCACCAGCTACGCGGTGATCAGCAGCGCCTCCGTGGTCACGCTGGAGGCCAGGCTGGTGGACCTGCGCACCGGCACCCAGCTGTGGGATGGCAGTGCCACGGCCTCCAGCGCCGAAGGGCAAAGCTCAGGCGGCGGACTGGTCGGCATCCTGGTGACGGCACTGCTCAACCAGATCCTGGACACCATGAACGACCGCAGCGTGCAGATCGCCTCCATCGCCAACCAGCGCCTGCTGTCGCCCATGGCGCAGCGCGGACTGCTGCCAGGCCCGCGCTCGCCCGACTACGGCAAGCCGCGCAACTGACGAAGGCCTGCAGGCCGGCGCTGACTTGCACGCCGGCCTGCATCCGCACTCCTCCCGCTCAGAAGGTCTCCCAGTCGTCGTCCGCCCCGGCCTTGGCCGCTGTTCTGGCGGGGGCCTTCGCCACGGGCTGCTGGATCTTCTGGGGCGCCGGCGCATTGCGCACGGCGGGCGCTGGACGTGCGGGTGCCGCAGGCGCAGGGCGCACCGCAGCAGTTGCACCGGTTGCGCCGATAGATGCCGGCCGGCGTGCCGCTGCGGTGGCCGGCACGTGTGCCCTGGCCGGCGCCAGTGCGCTGCCCTCCTGCCCCAGCTTGAACACCGCCACCACCTCGGACAGGCGCCGCGCCTGGTCCTGCATGGCCAGCGCAGCCGCGCTGGATTCCTCGACCAGGGCCGCGTTCTGCTGGGTCATCTGGTCGAGCTGGGTCACGGCCTGGTTGACCTGGCCGATGCCGTCGCGCTGCTCGGTGGACGAGGCCGTGATCTCGCCGATGAGGTCGCTGACGCGGCGCACGCTGGAGACGATTTCCTCCATGGAACGCCCCGCCTGCTCCACCTGCTTCGAGCCCGACTGCACGTTGTCCACACTGGTGGTGATCAGCAGCTTGATTTCCTTGGCGGCCTCGGCGCTGCGCTGGGCCAGTGAGCGCACCTCGCCCGCCACCACGGCAAAGCCCCGGCCCTGCTCGCCTGCGCGGGCCGCTTCCACGGCGGCGTTCAGCGCCAGGATATTGGTCTGAAAGGCAATGCCGTCAATCACGCCGATGATGTCGGCGATCTTGCGGCTGCTGTCCGTGATCTGCTGCATGCTGGTGACCACCTGGGCCACCACGGCACCGCCCTGCTCGGCCGCCTGTGCGGCCGTGGCCGCCAGCTGGTTGGCCTGGCGCGCCGTGTCGGCCGACTGGGTGACGGTGGCCGTCAGCTCTTCCATGCTGGCCGCCGTCTCCTCCAGGTTGGCCGCTGTCTGCTCGGTGCGCGAGGACAGGTCCTGGTTGCCGCTGGCGATCTGGTTGGAGGCCGTGGACACGGACTCCACGCCAGAGCGCACTTCGCCCACCACGCCGCGCAGCCGCTGCGCCATGCCGTTGAGCGCGCCCAGCAGATGGCCCAGCTCATCGCCCCGGTTGCTTTGCACCGAGCCCGTGAGGTCGCCTGCGGCAATGCCGTCGGCCAGGGCCACGGCCTGGTCCAGCGGCCGCGTGATCGACCGCATGATGGCCACCCCCATGAACAGGCCCAGGGCCACGATGACCGCACTGGCCAGCGCACCGATCCAGTACGCCTGGCGCCGATGGGCCACGCCTTCCTCGCGCCCCAGCTCGCTTTGGCGCTCCAGTTGCTGCACGAAGGCTTCCTGCGCGCTGTTGTAGCGCTCGGCGGCCGGGCGCAGCTGCTTTTCAACGATGTCGAACGTGGTGGCGAAATCGTTGGCCTTGCGCGCCTCCTGGGCCGCCGAGTTGGCCTTGAGCGTCTCGCGGCGCTCGGCCGCCACGGCGTCCAGCGCCTGCTTGGACTGCGTGCCCAGCTGCAGGTCGCCCACCTGCTTTTGCAGCACGTTGATGCGCTCTATGCCCTTGCTCATCAACGCGCGCTGCTGCGCGGCCAGCGTCTCGTCGGGCGACATGGCCGCGACGATGGAGCGCTCCACGCTCATCTGCGTCAGATGCCGCCACTCGCGCGCCAGCGTGGCGCCGCTTTGCGCGGTCATCACATCGGTGTTGATCTTCTCGTTGACCCCATGCAGATAGACCAGGATGCCGCCGTTGACCACCAGCATGCTCACCAGCAGTCCCAGCACCAGGGCCCACAGCTTCTGGGCGACCGTGATTTGATTCAGATTCATGGAAAAACCGATCTTTTTTATAAAAATGCCGGAGCCAGGCCATGGCGCCCCTGCCGCCCATCGCTCCGGAAACCATTCTTGTCCACCCTTGACGGCGCCTGGCTGATCATCGTCATGCATCCGTCACTATTGAGCCCTGTTAACCCGCACTCAGGGAAGTCCCCCAGCCGCACTGCCCGGCTCGGAAAAGCACCGACACCTACAATGGACCGGTGCCCAAGTCCTATCTGAACGCCGATCTGCATAGCCACTCCGTGGTCTCGGATGGAACGCTGACGCCGGAGCAACTGGCCGAACGCGCCGCCTCCCGGGGCGTGCAGCTGTCGGCGCTGACCGACCATGACGAAGTCGGCGGCCAGCACCGCGCCGCCGCCGCCGCGCGTGCCTGCGGCATGGACTACCTGACGGGCGCCGAGATCTCGGTGAGCTTTGCAGGTACCACCGTGCACATCGTGGGACTGGGCTTTGACGCGGACGACCCCGCCCTGCTCGAAGGGCTGCACGCCACACGCGACGGGCGCGGCCCACGCGCCCGCGAGATGGCCCGCCAGCTGGAGCTGGCCGGCATCGAAGGCAGCTACGAAGGCGCGCTGCGCTTCGCCGGCAATCCCGGCCTGATCTCACGCACCCATTTCGCACGCTTTCTCGTGGAATCGGGCCGCTGCCGCGACACGGGCGAGGTGTTCCGCCACTACCTGACCGAAGGCCATCCCGGCTACGTGCCCCACACCTGGGCCCGCCTGGCCGATGCCGTGCGCTGGATCACGCAGGCCGGCGGTGTGGCGGTGATCGCCCATCCGGCCCGCTACGCGCTCACCGCCAACGAGGAATACGCGCTGTTTTCCGAATTCAAGGCCCATGGCGGCCAGGGCGTCGAGGTCGTCACCGGCAGCCACCGGCCCAGCGAATACACCATCTATGCCGACATGGCGCGCGAATTCGGCCTGGCCGCATCGCGCGGCAGCGACTTCCACAGCCCCGAGGAATCGCACACCGATCTGGGCGACCTGCCCTACCTGCCGGGCCAGCTGACGCCGGTATGGGAACTGCTGAGCGAGCGCATACAGCTGGCCTGAGCTCCTCCCGCCAACAACGCACACCATGGTCCTACGCTTCGAAGCCCACCCCGACAATCCCCAGCCCCGTCTCATCAAGCAGGCCGCCGACATGCTGCGCCAGGGCGCCATCCTGGCCATTCCCACGGACTCCAGCTACGCGCTGGTCTGCCATCTGGACGACCGCCCTGCGGTGGAGCGGCTTCGCCGCATCCGGCAGATCAACGACAAGCACCATCTCACGCTGCTGTGCCGCGACCTGTCGGAGCTGTCCAGCTATGCGCGCGTGGACAACCGCCAGTACCGCCTGCTCAAGCTGGCCACGCCGGGGCCGTATACCTTCATCCTGGAAGCCTCCAAGGAAGTGCCCAAGCGCCTGAGCCATCCCTCGCGCAAGACCATCGGCCTGCGCGTGCCGGACCGCAAGGGCACGCAGCTGCTGCTGGAGCAACTGGGCGAGCCGCTGATCGCCACCACGCTGATCCCGCCGGGCGAGACCGAGGCCCTGCACGACGCGGACGCCATCCTGGAGCGCTTCCCCCACGAGCTTGACGCCATCGTCGATGCAGGCGCCTGCCCTTCGGAGCCGACCACCGTGATCGACCTGGTTCCCATGGCCCTGGGCAATCCGCCGACCGTGGTGCGCCAGGGAAGGGGCAGCCTGGACGCCCTGGGTCTTGAGATGGCCTGACGAAGATGGCCCGAGCAGGGGCCATGCTCCGCACCGCATGAAACACAAACGCCGGGCAAGCCCGGCGTTTGTGTTGTGAAGGGACGCTGACGAGAAAGATGCAGATCAGTGCTGCGCCAATTCCAGCGACTGCAGCGACCGGGCCGCAGGAGTCGGCGCACGCTGCTGTGGCCTTGGCGAACTTGGCGAACTTGCTGCGGACGCCACGGCAACGGACGGGGCCAGCGCAGGCTTGGCCTGCGCTGCCGAGAACCCCGCGCCCGCCGCAGACTCGGGTTCGTCATCGAGCTTGAAGGCGCCCACCGCCTGCTCCAGATCCTGGGCGCGCTCGCTCAACGCCGAGGCCGCGCGCGAGGCCTGCTGCACCAGGGCTGCGTTCTCCTGGGTGGCGCTGTCCATGTGGCCCACGGCGGCGTTGACCTGGGCGATGCCCTCGCTTTGCTCGCGCAGCGCCTGCGACATTTCGCCCAGCAGGCCCGATACCTGTCCCACGGCGCCCACGATTTCCTGCATGGTGGCGCCCGCCTGGTTGACCAGGCCGGCTCCGCTTTCCACCTGGCGCACGCTGGTGGTGATCAGTTCCTTGATCTGCTTGGCGGCCTCGGCCGAGCGCCCGGCCAGGCTGCGCACCTCGCTGGCCACGACGGCAAAGCCCCGGCCCTGCTCGCCCGCACGCGCCGCCTCCACGGCGGCATTGAGCGCCAGGATATTGGTCTGGAAGGCGATGCCTTCGATGACCTGGATGATGTCCACGATCTTGCGCGAGCTGCCGCTGATGGCCTCCATGGTCTGCACCACCTCGCTCACCACGGCCCCGCCACGCTTGGCGGTGGACGAGGCATCGACGGCCAGGCCGCTGGCCGAATGCGCGCGGTCGGCGTTCTGGCGCACGGTGGCGGTGAGCTGCTCCATGCTGGCGGCCGTCTGGGCCAGCGCCGAGACCTGGGCCTCGGTGCGGCGCGACAGGTCGGAGTTGCCGGCGTCGATCTCGCCGGCCGACAGGCCGATGGAATCCGTGGACTGCTTGATGCGGCCGACCAGCTCGGTCAGCGTGTCCTCCATGGTGCCCAGCGCGCCCAGCAGGCGGCCGAAGTCGCCCTGCAGCTCGGTCGAGAACTCCTGGCTCAAATCACCGGCCGCCACGGTCTCGGCAATCAGGATGGCCTGACCCAGCGGCTGCACGATTCCCCGCCGCAGGCTGAACCAGGCCACCAGAGCCAGCACGCAAACGGCAGCGCCCAGCCCCAGCACCCACCAGCGCGTGTGCACAAGCGCCTGCTCGGCCACCGTGGTCGCCCCCTCGGCCGCCAGCGCCTGCTCGGCCTGCCCCAGTGAAAACACCGTGACCGCCATCATCGTGAAGACCAGCAGATTGATACCGCCGAACGCAATCACCAGCCGCCAGCCTATCGGCAGCCTGCCCAAGCCCAGTACGCCCACGTGCCACCTCTTGTACATATGGCCCGAGGGCCTTGGTGAAAAACCTGTTGAGGGAACCATCTCATCGCTGTTTCATTTTGCAACACAGAATGGGGCATTGCCAATCTGCGGGAAACCACCATATCTACGCGGCCAGAGCGCAGCGCACGGGCTCTGGCGGCTGCCAGCGGCAAGGGTGGCCAGCGTCTGAGACAATGCCCGCCGTGGACATCTCCAACCTCATCCAGACCGTACTCATCTATGCCCTGCCCGTGCTCTTCGCGATCACGGTGCACGAGGCAGCCCACGGCTATGCCGCGCGCCACTTCGGCGACAACACGGCCGCCATGATGGGACGCATCACGCTCAACCCCATCAAGCACATCGACCCCATCGGCACCATCCTGATGCCGCTGCTGCTGTACTTCGCCACCTCGGGCGCCTTTCTGTTCGGCTACGCCAAGCCCGTGCCCGTGCGCTTCGACCAGTTGCGCAACCCCAGGCGCGACATGATCTGGGTGGCCCTGGCAGGCCCGGCCTCCAATTTCGTGCAGGCCCTGCTGTGGGGCGTGCTGCTGGTGGTTCTGGTGGGATCGGGCGTGGGCGAGCGCTTCTTCATAGAAATGTGCCGTGCCGGCATCCTGGTCAATCTGGTGATGTGGGCCTTCAACCTGTTTCCGCTGCCGCCGCTGGACGGTGGCCGCATCCTGGTCGGCCTGCTGCCCTGGCGTCAGGCGCAGTGGGTGTCACGCATCGAGCCCTGGGGCTTTTTCATCGTCATGGGCCTGGTCATCGCCGGCGTGGTCGGCAGCCTGTGGCTGCGCCCGCTGATGGACCTGGGCTACGCCGTGATCGACTTCGCGCTGACCCCGCTGATCGCGCTGCTGCGCTGAACGCGCTGTAGAACGGCCCACCGGCTGTCTCTGCGGCTCCCTGTTTTTCTCTCTTGCCTGTCGAAGCCTCCCGTCATGAGCACCATCCGTTTCCTCACCGGCATCACTCCCAGCGGAACCCCGCACCTCGGCAACTATGCCGGCATGCTGCGCCCGGCCATCGCGGCCAGCCGCTCGCGCGAGGTCGAGAACTTCTACTTCCTGGCCGACTACCACGCCCTGATCAAATGCCAGGACCCGGCACGCGTGCAGCGCTCCACCATCGAGATCGCGGCCAGCTGGCTGGCGGCCGGGCTGGACCCCGAGCATGTGACCTTCTACCGCCAGTCCGACATTCCCGAGATCCCTGAGCTGTGCTGGCTGCTGACCTGCGTGACCGGCAAGGGCCTGCTCAACCGTGCCCACGCCTACAAGGCGGCCGTGGACAAGAACCATGCGGACGGCACCGAGACCGATGACGGCGTGACCGCCGGCCTGTTCATGTACCCCGTGCTCATGGCGGCCGACATCCTGGCCTTCAATGCGCACAAGGTGCCTGTGGGCCGCGACCAGGTCCAGCACATCGAGATGGCGCGCGACATGGCCTCCAGCTTCAACCACATCTACGGCGGCGAGTTCTTCACGCTGCCCGAGGCGCAGGTCGAGGAGAACGTGGCCACGCTGCCCGGCCTGGATGGTCGCAAGATGAGCAAGAGCTACAACAACACCATCGCGCTGTTCTCCTCGCGCGAGCAGCTGCGCAAGCTCATCGGCAGCATCACCACCGACTCGCGCACGCCCGGCGAGCCCAAGGAAGTCGAGGGCTCGGCCCTGTTCCAGATCTACCAGGGCTTTGCCAGCGAAGAGGAAACCGAGGCGCTGCGCCGCCAGTACGCCGAAGGCATTGCCTGGGGCGATGCCAAGCAGCAGCTGTTCGAGCGCATCGACCGCGAGCTGGCCCCCATGCGCGAGCGCTACGAGCACCTGGTGGCCCACCCTGCCGAGCTGGAGGACATCCTGCAGGCCGGCGCCGCCAAGGCCCGCCGCGAGACCCTGCCCCTGATCCGCGAACTGCGCTCGGCCGTCGGCCTGCGCAGCCTGGCACAGGCGCCCGTGGCCGCCAAGGCCAAGGCCGCCAGGCAGGCCCTGCCCCAGTTCAAGCAATACCGCGAAGCCGACGGCAAGTTCTACTTCAAGCTCGTCGCCGCCGACGGCCAGCTGCTGCTGCAAAGTCTGGGCTTCGACGCCCCCAAGGAAGCCGGCCAGGCCATCGGCCAGCTGCAAAGGGAAGGCGAGACGGCCCTGTCCGCACTGCAGCCCCGGCTGCAGCCCGCAGACCCCCAGTTGGTGCTGGCCGCCCTGCAGCAACTGCGCGATGCCGCAGAGTAAGGGTAAGCTTCGCTTGAGAAACCGCCTATTTGCGGGCAGTCTTGCCCGCGGGCTCGGCGCCGGGATTGCGGCGCGTGCGTGAAAGGACATTTGGATGCGTATAGCTGCTCTGGACGATGATCCGCTGCAACTGGAGATGCTGCGTCAGGTCGCGCTGGAGACGGGCCACAGCTGCCACACCTACCAGACGGGCTCGGCCCTGCAACTGGAGCTTCGCCGCGAGAGCTTCGACCTGCTGATCGTGGACTGGCACCTCCCGGACATGGAAGGAACGGACCTGGTGCGATGGGCGCGTGGCCATGTCAGCCGCGAGCTGCCCATTCTCATCATCACCCACCGCAGCGAAGAGGCCGACATCGTCGAGGGCCTGTCCTGCGGCGCCGACGACTTCATGGTCAAGCCCGTGCGCCATGCCGAGTTGCGCGCGCGCATGGCCGCCCTGTTGCGCCGCGCCTATCCGGTGAACACGCAAAGCGTGCTGGAGTTCGGCCCCTACCGTTTCCTCACCACCACCAACAGCCTGGAAATGCACGGCCAGCCCATCGAGGTGACGCACCGCGAGTACACGCTGGCCCTGACCCTGTTCCAGAACCAGGGCCGGCTGCTGTCGCGCGAGCACCTGCGCGAAGCCGTGTGGGGACACAACGCCGAAGTGCAGTCGCGCTCGCTGGACACGCATATCTCGCGCCTGCGCGCCCTGCTGAACCTGCGCGCCGGACAGCCCTACGCCATCAGTGCCGTGTACGGCTATGGCTATCGCCTCGATGTGCCCGACGCAGCGCTGCAGGCGCTGCAGCAGGCATCATGACCGTACACATGCCTGCCGCCCTGGGCAGGCCCGTATCGCGGGCCTGCATGCTGGCCGCTCTCGGCCTGCTGGGCCTGGGCGGCGCGCAGGCCCAGATCAAACCCGCGGGCCGCAACGGCGACACGATGGCACACCGGGTCGTCGCCGGCGACACGCTGGAGCAGCTGGCGGCCCGCTACCTGGGCGATGCCCGCCAGTGGACCGACCTGCAGCAGCACAACGGCGTGGCCAACCCCTACCGCCTGCGGCCCGGCTCCGTGCTGGAGATCCCCGTGCGCCTGCTGCGCGCCGCCGTGGCCTCCGTGGAATTCGTGCAGGGCGATGCGCGCAGCACGCGCCCGCTGGACCACCTGGCCGATACGCAGGGCGCGGCCGGAGACGATGCGGGCCAGCCCCTGCGCAAGGGACAGACGCTGCAGGAAGGCGAGCGCCTGCAGCTGGCCCCGGACGCATTCGTCGCCGTGCGCTTGGCCGATGGCTCCCTGGTGCGCGTGCAGTCGCAGTCCGATGTGGTGCTGCGCCAGATGCGCCGCAAGGGCCGTGCCGGCAGCCTGCAGTCCGTGCTGGACCTGCGCGAGGGCGGCGTCGAGGCCTCCGTGCCGCCCGAGCCCGGCAACGCACAGCGCCGCTTCGAGATCCGCACGCCCGCTGCATCGACCAGCGTGCGCGGCACCCGCTTCCTGGTCCAGGCTGATGCCGCCGGCAGCACGGCAGCCGCCGTCGATGAAGGCACCGTCGCCGTGGGCTCCGACGCCTCAAGCGCGAACACTGGCGATGCGCTGCTGAGCCCGGGCCAGGGCGTGGCCGTGGCCGCCAATGGCCGCGTGGGCGAGCCCCGCCCCATGCTGGGTGCGCCCGACATCACGGCGTGGCCCGCGCTGGCGGAAGACGCCAACTGGATCAGCCTGCCCCTGCCCGGCTTGCCGGGCGCCGTGCGTTACCAGCTACAGCTGTCGCGCGATGCCGACATGACCCAGGTGCTGCGCAGCGCCAGCTTCCAGGCCACGGCATCGCCGCTGCGCCTGGCGGGCGTGGAGGACGGTGATTACGTGCTGTCCCTGCGCGGCATCGATGCCCAGGGCATTCCGGGCGCCGCCAGCCGCCGCGCCCTGCGCGTCAAGGCCCATCCCGTGCCGCCGCTGTATGAATCCCCCCAGGCCGACGCCACCGTGGGCCTGGGCCGTGCCAGCCTGCAATGCACCCAGGTCGTGGGCGCCGCGCGCTACCGCATCCAGGTCGTCTCTGCCGATGCGCAGGCCGGCTTTGCCGAGCCCGCCATCGATGCACGCGACCTGAACGACTGCACACTGCCCGCCACCACGCTGGCCCGCCTGCCGGCCGGACGCTATCTCTGGCGTGCCGCCAGCATTCGCACGCTGGCCGATGGACAGCCCGACCAGGGCCCGTTTGCCGCAGCCCAGGCCATGCGACTGGCGGCCGTTCCTCCCCAGCCCTCGGCCAGCGCGCTGCAGATGGGCGGCGGCCCCGCAGAAGGCAGCCGCCAGATCCGCTGGAGCGGCGAGCCCGGCCAGCGCTACCACGTGATGGTGGCGCGCGACCAGGAGTTCACCGCGCCGCTGGTGGACCTCTGGACCGACCAGCCGCAATGGAGCACCGAGGAGTTGCCCGCAGGCAGCTACTACCTGCGCCTGCAGATCGAGGATGCCAACGGCCTGCGCAGCGATTTCTCGGCCGCGCGCCAGTTCCGCACCGGCAGCTGGATCGTCGACGCCAGCGGCGAGATGATGCATTCGGGCAACGGAGAGCGCCTGCAGCGCCAGTAGCCGTGCCCGTTCATTCCCTGACCGCGCTTGTCCACCCAGCCGCCCCCGCCTGACAGCCCCGCCACGCCGGCGCAGCCAGCGCCTGGGCGTGGCCGTGGACTGCGGCGGGACTGGCTGCTGCTGGCGGCGGGCCTGCTGTCCCTGGTGTTCTGGCTCAGCGGCGACGGGCAACTCGACCGCATCAACGGCTTCGTCCAGGACACGGCCAGCTGGCTGCACCGCCCCAAGGCATCGCAGGACATCGTCATCGTCGCCATCGACGATGCCAGCATCGACGCCATTGGCCGCTGGCCCTGGCGCCGCGCCCTGCACGCCGGCCTGCTGGAGCGCATCAGCCAGGCACCGCCGCGCGCCATAGGCCTGGACGTGATGCTCAGCGAGGAAGACCTGGACTACCCCGGCGACGACCTGCTGCTGGCGCGCGTTCTGCAGCGCAGCGGCCGCACCGTCTTGCCCGTGGCGCCAGGCAGTGGTCCGCTGCCGGCCTTCGCACAGGCCGCAGCGGCGCTGGGCCATACCCAGCTGCCCGTGGACGCCGATGGCGCGGTGCGCGGCTTCCATGCCATAGAAGGCAGTGCGCAGCAGCCCTGGTGGCACATGGCGCTGGCCCTGCACTGCGTGGGCGAGAACGGCCGCGCATGCGCCCGCCCGGAGCCCGTGCCGCCCATGGACCCCGACGCACTCTCCTGGCAACGCCGCCAGCAGGAGATCATTGCCTTTGCACAGGCCAGGCCGGAGCAAGGCGCCAGGGACCGCTCGCCCTTCACCACCTATTCCTACATCGACGTGCTGCGCGGCCGCATTCCTGCAGCGGCATTCCGCGGCAAATACGTGCTCATCGGCACGACGGCCACCGGCCTGGGCAGCCGCTTCACCGCACCGCTGGGCACCAGCGCGCGGCCCATCTCCAGCGTGGAGATGCTGGCCCATGTGCTCAACGGCAGCCTGCAGGGCTCGCATGTGCATCCCGCGTCGGCCACGCTCAACCGCGCGCTCAATGCGGCAGCCGTGCTGCTGGCCCTGCTGGCCCTGGCCTGGCTGGGCCCGTCGGGCGGCATGCTGGCCTGCGCGCTGCTGGCCCTGGCCTGCCTCTCTCTGGCCGGGCTTGCACCGCGCCTGTGGCAGGTGCAGACGGCGCCTGCAGCCGGCCTGCTGGGCCTGGCCCTGGCCTATCCGCTATGGAGCTGGCTGCGCCTGCGCGCCGCCGCGCGCTTTCTGGCGCTGGAGCTGCGCGACCTGCAGGGGCAGGGCCTGCCCACCGCGCTGCGCCTGGGCGGCGACCTGCTGGATCAGCGCATCGCGGCCGTGGAGCAGGCTTCGCGCCAACTGCGCGCCCTGCACCATTTCGTCAGCGAAAGCCTGCGCCAGCTGCCCTCGCCGACCTTTGTCTGCGACCGGCAGGGCCATGTGCTGCTGGCCAATGCCGCAGCCCACGCCTATGCGCGCAGCCTGGGGCATGACCTCAGGGCCGGCGATGCCCTGCCCCGGCTGCTCGATGGTCTGCGGGCACTGGACACGGCAGCCGGCGCGTCCGCCGGCCAGCCCTTGCTCACGCCCGAGGCACTTGCCGCCCACGGCCTGCCGCCCAGCAGCGAGGGGCGCGACCCCATGGGACGCAGCCTGATGCTGCTGACCCAGACCTTCGAGGCACCGCCGACCACGGGCTGGCTGATTACCCTGGTCGATATCAGCGATCTGCGCAGCGCCCAGGCCCAGCGCGACCTGGCCATGCAGTTCATCTCGCACGACATCCGTGCGCCCGTGGCATCCATCATCACCTTGCTGGAGATGCAGCGCGGCGCCGTACAGGCGCCCGACCTCGGCCTCCTGCTGCCGCGCATCGAAGGCTATGCCCAGGCCTCCCTGCAGCTGGCCGACGATTTCGTGCACCTGGCACGCGCCCAGCAGCAGGCGCTGCGCCGGGAACGGCTGGACCTGGGCCTGGTGCTGGACCAGGCCGTGGAAAGCTGCTGGGCCCAGGCCTCTGCGGCCCACGTGCAGCTGGAGTTCCACCTGCCCGAACAGGAATGCCCCGTGCTGGGCGATGCGGGCATGCTCCACCGCGCGGCCGTCAACCTGATCGGCAACGCCATCAAGTACGGAGCGCGCGCAGATCAGGCAAACCCCGCCACGGTGCAATGCCTGCTGCGGCAGGACGCAGGCCATTGCCGCATCACCATCCGGGACCACGGGCCCGGCATGGATGGGCAGGCCGTCGCCCGGCTGAGCCAGCCGTTCGAGCGCCTGGACCATCACCAGCACCTCGACGGCGTGGGCCTGGGCCTGGCCTTCGTGCGCACCGTGGCCGCCCGACATGGCGGGCGGCTTGAGATAGAAAGCACGCCCGGCCAGGGCAGCGCCTTCAGCATCGTGCTGCCGAAAGCGGAACAGGCCTGACTGGCATTTCAGGGATGCAGATGCGGAAAACGAAAAAGCCCTGAAGTCTTTCAACTTCAGGGCTTTGCGTTTTTTGGTGCGGCTGGCAGGAATCGAACCCACGACCCCTTGGTTCGTAGCCAAGTACTCTATCCAGCTGAGCTACAGCCGCAACGCTTCGCATTGTAGCAGCGGGTTTTGGGGCTCCCGGACAAAAGCGCCATATTTCTGCAAAAAACCCGGCGGCCGCATTCCCTGGCAACCGGGCGATGGCATCGCCATGCAGCGCCGTGCGCCCAGCAAAAAAGCCTGCCGCCCGGAAAGGCGGCAGGCTTTTCATACCAATGGATGGTAGGGCCTCCCAGAGTCGAACTGGGCACCAACGGATTATGAGTCCGCTGCTCTAACCAAGCATGAGCTAAGGCCCCTGATTCACCAAGGCAGCACGGATGCCGACCATGGCAAACAACTATTGTAGAGCCTAACCCGCAGGACTCAGCGCTTGTGGCTCAGCGCATTGCTGACGAGCTTGGAGGTGATGTCCACGATCTGGATCATGCGGTCGTAGTGCATGCGGGTGGGCCCGATCACGCCCAGCGTGCCCACCACCTTGCCGTCGAGCTCGTAGGGCGCGCTGACCACGGACAGCTCCTCGAAAGGCACGACCTGGCTTTCACCGCCGATGTAGATGCGCACGCCTTCCGCCTGGCTGGAAAAATCCAGCAGCCTGAGGATCTGGGTCTTTTGCTCGAACAGGTCGAAGGCGCGGCGCAGATTGCCCATGTCGCTGGAGAAATCGCTGACCGACAGCAGGTTGCGCTCGCCCGCGATGACCACGTCCTCCTGGGCGCTGGTCATGGCTTCCGTGCCGATGTTGACGGCCGCCTGCATGAGCGTGGCCACCTCGCCGCGCAGCAGCTCCACCTCGCCCTTGAGGCGCTCGCGCACCTCTTCCATCGCCAGGCCCGCGTAGTGGCTGTTGAGGAAGTTGGAGGCTTCGATCAGCTGCGAGGACGAGTAGTCCACGTCGGTGAAGATGACGCGGTTTTGCACGTCACCGTCGGGCGATACGATGATGACCAGAAAGCGCCGCTCCGACAGCCGCACGAATTCGATGTGCTTGAACACCGAGGTGCGGCGCGGCACCAGCACCACCCCCACGAACTGGGAAAGGCTGGACAGCAGGTTGGCGGCGTTGGCGATGACTTTCTGCGGCTGCTCGGGCACGAGCTCGGGCGTCACGATATCGGCACGGTCTGCAGTGAGCATGGTGTCCACGAACAGCCGGTAGCCCCGCGCGGTCGGAATGCGGCCCGCCGAGGTGTGCGGGCTGATGATCAACCCCAGGTCTTCGAGGTCAGCCATCACATTGCGTATCGTGGCAGGCGACAATTCAAGCCCCGACGCACGCGACAGGGTTCGCGAGCCCACAGGCTGGCCGTCAGCGATATAACGCTCGATCAGCGCTTTGAGCAACAACTTGGCACGTTCGTCGAGCATGTGATGATTTTAATGATGTAATTTCCAGAAATGACGTCCACGTTTCGCCACGTTGCCTTGATCGGGAAGTACCACGCTCCCAGCGCAAGCGCCCCGTCCGAGAATGCCAGCAACGCGCTTGAGCGCATTGCGGACTTCCTCAGGCGCCAGGGCTGCGAAGTCGTGCTTGATACCCAATCGGCCCTGCACGCAGGGCTCACAGACTACCCCACCCTCGATGTCGATGGCCTGGGCAGGCATTGCGACCTGGGCCTGGTCGTCGGCGGCGACGGCACCATGCTCGGCGTGAGCCGACACCTGGCGCAATACGGAACGCCCCTGATCGGGGTGAACCAGGGCCGCCTGGGCTTTGTCACCGACATCGCGCTGGAGGACTTCGAGGCCACGCTCACGCCCATGCTGCAGGGCGAATACGAGGAGGACCTGCGTCCCCTGATGTGCGCCCGCGTGATCCGCGACGGCCAGTGCGTGTTCGAGGCCCTGGCCATGAACGACGTGGTGGTCAACCGCGGCGGCACCTCGGGCATGGTGGAGCTGCGCATCGAGGTGGGCGGCCGCTTTGTCTCCAACCAGCGCGCCGACGGCCTGATCGTGGCCACGCCCACGGGCTCCACGGCCTATGCGCTGTCCGCTGGCGGGCCGATGATGCACCCCTCCATCCCCGCCTGGGTCATGGCACCCATTGCGCCGCACAACCTGTCCAACCGCCCCATCGTGCTGTCCGATGCCAACGAGGTCACGATCGAGGTCGTGGCCGGGCGCGATGTCAGCGCCAATTTCGACATGCAGTCCCTGGCCTCGCTGCAGCACGGCGACCGCATCCTCGTGAGCCGCGCCCACCACAGCGTGCGCTTTCTGCATCCCAAGGGCTGGAACTACTTCGCCACGCTGCGCAAGAAACTGGGCTGGAACGAGGGAGGCGCCTGACCATGGCGCTCAAGCGCATCGTTCTGCGCGACTTCGTGATCGTGCAGGCACTGGATCTGGACTGGCATGCGGGCTTCACCGTGCTGACCGGCGAGACCGGCGCCGGCAAATCCATCCTGATCGACGCATTGCAGCTGGCCCTGGGCGCCCGCGCCGACGCCGACGTGGTGCGCGAAGGCTGCACCCAGGCCGACATCTGCGTGGAGTTCGACGGCTGCGCGCGGCTGCGCCCCTGGCTGGAGGCCGCAGGCCTGGCCTGCGAGGACAGCAGCCTGCTGCTGCGGCGCACGGTGGACATCCAGGGCCGCAGCCGCGCCTGGATCAACGGCACGCCGGCCACGGCCACGCAGCTGCGCGCCCTGGGTGAGCAGCTGATCGACATCCACGGCCAGCATGCCTGGCAAAGCCTCACGCGGCCCGATGCGGCGCGCGCGCTGCTGGACGCCTATGCCGGCATCGACAGCCGCGAGGTCCAGGGCTGCTGGAGCCGTTGGTCCCAGGCCCGGCAGGCGCTGCAGCATGCGCAATCCGCCCAGGACAGCCTGCAGCGCGAGCGCGAGCGGCTGCAGTGGCAGATCACCGAACTCGACAAGCTGGCCCCGCAGGCCGACGAGTGGGACGAGCTCAATGCCCAGCACACGCGCCTGTCCCATGCCCAGACCCTGATCGACACCGCCCAGACCACGCTGCAGATGCTGGAGGACGACGAGGCCGGCGTGATCACTCCGCTGGGCCGCGCCAGCCACCTGATCCAGAACCAGGAGCACCTGGAGCCCGACTTCCAGAACATTGCCGACGTGCTGGCCTCATGCATGGCCCAGGCGCAGGATGCGCGCCATTCGCTGCAAAGCTATCTGCGCCGCGCCGACCTGGACCCCGAGCGCCTGGCCGAGCTCGATGAACGCCTGTCGCTGTGGATGCAGCTGGCGCGCCGCTACCGCCGCACACCCGATGAACTGCCGGCACTGCTGGCCGGCTGGCGCCAGGAGCTGCAGCAGCTGGACGCCGCCGTGGACATCGAGGCCCTGCATGCGGCCGAGCAATCGGCGCAGCAGCACTACCAGGCCAGCGCCCGGGTGCTGTCGCAGCAGCGCGCACTGGCTGCGCCGCGCCTGTCGCGCGCCATCACCCAGGCCATGCAGGGCCTGGGCATGGAAGGCGGCCTGTTCGAGGCCGCCCTGTCCACGGCCGACTCCCCCGGTGCCTTTGGCGTGGACAGCGTGGCCTTTCTGGTTGCCGGCCATCCTGGGGCCAGTCCCAAGCCGATTGCCAAGGTGGCGTCGGGCGGTGAGCTGTCGCGCATTTCGCTGGCCATTGCCGTGACCACCAGCGAGCTGGGCGAGGCCGGCACGCTGATCTTCGACGAGGTGGACTCGGGCGTGGGCGGCGCCGTCGCCGAGACCGTGGGCCGCCTCATGCACGCACTGGGCCGATCGCGGCAGGTGCTGTCCGTCACCCACCTGCCGCAGGTTGCCGCCTGCGCCGACCAGCACTACCTGGTGGCCAAGCAGCGCGCAAGGCAAGGCACGCTCAGCACCGTGCAGCCGCTGGACAGCGCCGCACGCGAGGCCGAGCTGGCGCGCATGCTGGGCGGCGAGCGCCAGTCCGAAACCACGATGGCCCATGCCCGCGAAATGCTGGCCATGGCGCGCCAGGCACCCGCGCCCCGCCCACCCCCGCGACGGGCCGGCCGGCAGCGGCCCCAGGCCGATGCCGACCGCACACGGTCCAAGCCGGGACGCGCGGCCAACGGCGCGCGCAACACCAATGGAGGCTGATGCCATGTCGCTTGAGATCGTGCTGATCACCGGGATGTCCGGATCGGGAAAATCCGTCGCCCTGCATGCGCTGGAGGATGCCGGCTACTACTGCGTGGACAACCTGCCCCCCGAGCTGCTGTCCGCCTTCGTCGAACTGGAGCATGGCCGCCACAGCAACAAGGTGGCCATCGCCATGGATGCGCGCAGCGCCGGCGGACTGCCCCACCTGCCCGGCCAGCTGGAACGGCTGCAGCGCCAGGGCGTAGTGCCCCACCTGGTCTTTCTGGACGCCACCACGGGCACCCTGGTGCGGCGCTTCTCCGAAACCCGGCGCCGCCATCCGCTGTCGCAGGGGCCGGTCGCCGAAGGCCGCCGCGCCCTGGTCCAGGACATAGAAACCGAGCGCGAGCTGCTGGGCGACCTGCGCGAGAAGTCGCATGTCATCGACACCAGCCACCTGCGCTCGTCCCAGCTGCAAAGCTATATCAAGGAGCTGATTGCGGCCCCGGTGGGCCAGATGACGCTGGTCTTCCAGTCCTTCGGCTTCAAGCACGGCCTGCCCTCGGATTCCGACTATGTATTCGATGTGCGCATGCTGCCCAACCCGCACTACGAACCCCAGCTGCGCCCGCTGACCGGCATGGACGCGCCCGTGGCCGAGTTCCTGCGCCAGCAGCCCGGCGTGGACCAGATGCGGCGCGACATCCAGCAGTTCCTGGAGTCCTGGCTGGACATGATGGCCAGCAACCACCGCAGCTATGTCACCGTGGCCATCGGCTGCACGGGGGGCCAGCACCGCTCGGTCTTCCTGGTCGAGGAACTGGCGCGGCACTTCGCCCCGCGCTGGCCCACGCTGTGCCGGCACCGATCGCTGGACAGCCGGCCCACGCTCAAGCCTGCCGACTTGCTTGCGCACGACGTCTGAGCGGCAGGCCCCGCCTCCGGAACACTGCGATGCAAGGCTTGCCGATGACGAACGCCCCGCGTGTGTTGCTGGTGGAGGACGACCCCGCCATCGCACGCACCGTCTGCTATGCGCTGGAGCGCGACGGCATCGCCGTGCGCCACTGCCTGCAGCTGGCCGATGCACGCGCGCAATGGCAGGCACAGCCGCCCGATGCCCTGCTGCTGGACGTGGGCCTGCCCGACGGCAACGGCCTGGACTGGTGCCGCGAGTTGCGCCAGGCCGGCGCCGCCGTGCCGCTGCTGGTGCTCAGCGCACGCGGCGAGGAAATGGACCGCGTGCTGGGCCTGGAGCTGGGCGCCGATGACTACCTGACCAAGCCCTTCAGCCCGCGCGAGCTGGTGGCCCGCACCCGCGCCCTGCTGCGCCGTGTGCAGCGCCTGCAGCCCGCGCCAACGGCCAGCGCAGCTCCGGCCGATGCCCTGTTCAGCATCGATCCACAGGGCCAGCGCGTGCGCATGCAGGGTGTGCCCCTGGAGCTGACGCGGCGCGAGTACCAGTTGTTGCGCTGCCTGCTGGAGCGCCCCGGGCGCATCCTCAGCCGCGAGTTCCTGCTCGACAGCATCTGGGGCCAGGACAGCGACAGCACGGACCGCACCGTGGATACGCACGTCAAGACCCTGCGCGCCAAGCTGCGCGCCCAGGCGCCGCAGCAGGACTTCATCACCACCCACCGCGGCATGGGCTACAGCCTGACGCTGCCGGGCTGAGCCACCGCAGCACGCCATGCGCCTCGGACTGCGGCTGTTCTTCGCCTTTTTCGTCATCAACGGCCTGGCCGCATTCTTCGTGCTGCGCGTCTTCATGGTCGAGGTCAAGCCCAGCGTGCGCAAGGTGACCGAGGACACGCTGGTCGAGACCGCCTACGCCCTGGCCGCGCTGGCCAGCGACGACATGGCCAGCGGCGTGCTGCAGCAAAGCCCCGCGGACAGCCGCTTCGCGCACCACATGCAGGCCTATGCCAACCAGACCGTCAAGGTCTGGATCTGGGACACGCGCAAGACCAGCCTGGACATGCGCGTCACCGTCACGGACCAGAAGGGCCTGGTGCTGTTCGACTCGGCTGGCCTGGACCAGGGCGCCGACTACTCGCGCTGGCGCGACGTGTACCGCACGCTGCGCGGCGAATACGGCGCACGCACCACGCGCGAGGTGCAGAACGACGAGGCCAGCAGCGTCATGTATGTCTCGGCACCCATCATGGTCGATGGCCGCGTGGCGGGCGTGCTCACCGCCTCCAAGCCCGCCCACTCGGTGCAGAAGATCGTGGACAGCGCGGAAAGCAAGATGCTGCGCGGCGGCCTGCTGTTCCTGCTGCTGTCGGCCGGCGTGGGCTTTGCCGTCACCTGGTGGCTGGTCATCCATGTGCGGCGCCTGCGCAGCTATGCCCAGCAGGTACAGGCGCCCACGCTCAACGAGGCCGCCTCGCCCACCACGGCGCCCCCCATGCCCGAGGCCCCGCGCATGCCCGGCGAGCTGGGCGAGCTGGCCCGCGCCATGGAGAACATGCGCAGCCGCCTGGAAGGGCGCGACTACATCGAAGGCTATGTGCGCGCCCTCACGCACGAGCTCAAGAGCCCCGTGGCTGCCATCCGTGGCGCAGGCGAGCTGCTGCAGGAAGACCTGCCATCGGCCGACCGCGAACTGTTCGCGCGCCAGGTGGTGGACCAGTGCCAGCGCCTGCAAAACCTCGTGGACCAGTTGCTGCGCCTGAGCCAGCTGGAGCAGCGCCGCGCCCTGCACCCGCACACGGCCTGCAGCCTGCAGGCCTGTGCCGAACAGGCCATGGAGCAAGTCCACAGCGCAGCGCACCAGCGCCGCATCCAGCTGGTGCTGCAAGGCCAGGACAGCAGCGGCCCCTGGGAGCAGGACCTGGTGGTGCTGGCCCTGAGCAACCTGCTGAGCAACGCCATCGACTTCGCCCCCGAGGGCAGCAGCATCCACGTGGACCTGGAGCCCGGCCGCGTCAGCGTGCGTGACCACGGCCCCGGCGTGCCCGAGGTGCTACTCGGCCGGCTGGGCGAACGCTTTTTCACCACCCCCCGCCCCAACGGAGAGCGCAGCGGCACGGGCCTGGGCCTGTCCATCGTGCTGCGCATCATGCTGCTGCACGGCGGCAGCATGCAGGCCGCCAACGCCCAGCCCGGGCTGCGTGTCACGCTGAACTGGCCACTGCGGGCACACTGACGCCGCCCCTATCGGCCCTGCGAATCCGACTTCACACCCGCTTCACACACTTCATTCCGGCCACACAGCCCCCGCCCAGACTGCGTCCACGATCAACGAACGGGATGTGGAATGAAGAACCGACTGCTTGCCAAAGGCGTGGCCCTGCTGGTCATGCTGGGCCTTTTGATGCTGGGCCTGGGCCTGATACACGACGTGGTGCGGGACCGCATACGCAACCGCGACAACGCCGTGCAGGGCGTGGTCGCCAGCCTGGCTGGCCGCCAGACGCTGATGGGCCCGGTGCTGGTGCAAAACTGCACCGAGACCACGGGCGTGGAAAAAGGCAGCAAGACCGAATGGACCACGCGCCAGTTCCAGCGCATGCTGCTGCCCGACCAACTGCGCCACCAGGCCACGGCGCGCATGGAGGAGCGCTCGCGCGGCCTGCACCAGGTCAGCACCTATGCCATGCAGGACAGCATCAGCGCCAGCTTCACGAACGCCGCCCAGTACCTGGAAAAGCCCTCCATCGACACGGCGGCCAACCAGACCGTGCGCTGCGGCGCACTGCGGGTGGCGCTGTCGCTCACCGATCCGCGCGGCATACGCTCGGCCACCATCGAAGCCGATGGCAAGAGCCTGGACGTGGGCCCCGGCACATCACTGGAGCGCTACTCGCAGGGCCTGCAGGCGGAACTGGCGCCGGCCCTGCTCAAGAAGGACGGGCCCCTTGAACTGAAGATTGCCCTGGAACTGGTGGGCACCGAAAAGCTGGCCTTCGTGCCGCTGGGCAGCCACAGCCAGGTCCAGTTGTCGGCCGACTGGCCCCATCCCTCGTTCGGTGGCAGCTTTCTGCCCAACCGGCGGGAGATCAGCGACAAGGGCTTCGAAGCCAGCTGGAACCTCTCGGCCCTGGCTTCATCCGCACGCCAGTCCTTCACTGACCAGCAGCCGCTGTGCCAGCCTGGCCGCCGCGACATGGAGGAATACGCGGCCACCGCCCATGCCCCCAACAGCGGCCCTTGCCTGGAATCGCTGGATACGGACTTCGTGGACCCCATCAACGCCTACTCGTTGAGCGACCGCGCCACCAAGTACGGCCTGCTCTTCGTGGTACTGACCTTCGTGGCCGTCGGCCTGTTCGAGGTGCTCAAGCAGCTGCGCGTGCATCCCATCCAGTACCTGCTGGTGGGATCGGCGCTGTGCAGCTTCTTCCTGCTGCTGATCAGCCTGTCGGAGCACATGGGATTTGCCAGCGCCTACGGCATTGCCGCCTCGGCCTGCGTGCTGCTGCTGGCCTACTACGCCAGCCACATCCTGGGCAGCCTGCGCCGCGGCCTGCCGTTTGCGGCGGGCATCGCCGCACTCTACGGCCTGCTGTACGTGCTGCTGCAACTGGAGCAAAGCGCGCTCATCGTGGGATCGATCGCGCTGTTCGCGGTGCTGGCCCTGATCATGGTCTGCACGCGGCATGTGGACTGGTATGCCTTCGGCCGGCAGGATGGCGACCGCTCCAGTGAAGGCGCGGGCACCCCACCCACCGTGGGAGCGCTGCAGCCATGAGCACCATCACCGCCATCAGCGATATCCGCAGCCCGGACAATCAGGCGCTGGAGCGCCAGCGCTGCGAGCAGGCCTGGCAACAGGCCGTGCAAAGCGGGGACCGCCATGCCCTTGGCTCACTGCGCCTGCACATTGCCGACGCCACCGCACGCGCCAGGCGCACGCCCGGCGCGCGGGAGCAGTGGCTGGCCTGGATGCTGCTGCGATGCGCCCTGCTGCTGCCGCGCCGCAGGTTCTAGCCAGCCGGGCCGGCCGTGGCCTCAGCCCGCGAACTGCGCATCCAGCAGCTTGCGCACCGGGGCTGGCAGGCCCATGTCGGCCCAGGCTCCGGCATCGGCCCAGCAGCCCTGGCCGTCCGGCGTGGCGGCATCGATGCCGACGCCCTGCAAGCGCACGCGCACCGGATGCAGGTGCAGATCGCGGTGGGTGAGCACATGCAGGAAGGCGGGCAGATCGGTCCAGTCCAGGGGTGCCGCTCCTGGCCAATGCTGTGCCGCCGCCTGCTCCAGCGCCTCGCGCCCGTTGAACACGGGCGGCGCATAAAGCCCCGCCCAGATGCCCTGCTGCGGACGGCGCTCCAGCCAGACGCGGCCTTGCCCGTCCACGGCGATCAGCAGCCACCAGGCCTCGGAACTGCGCTTGAGCTTGCGCGTTCGCACGGGATAATTTTCGGGATTGCCAAAGCGCGCCGCGCGGCACTGCGGCTGCAGCGGACAGACCAGGCAGCTGGGCTTGCGCGGCGTGCAGATGGTGGCACCCAGGTCCATCAGGCCCTGGGTATAGCGGGGCATGGCCTGCTGCAGATCCTCGGTGGGGCACAGCTGCTGGGCCAGGTCCCACAGTTCGCGCTCATTCCTGGCAACAGCCAGATCCGCATCGAAGGCCAGCACGCGCGTGAGCACACGCCGCACGTTGGCATCGAGGATGGGCACACGCTCGGAAAAGCAAAAGGAGGCGATGGCGCCCGCCGTGGACCGGCCTATGCCGGGCAGCGTGGCCAGATCCTCGGCCCTGCGTGGAAAGGCACCACCCCAGTCCTGAACCACGGCCTGGGCACAGCGGTGCAGGTTGCGCGCGCGGCTGTAGTAGCCCAGGCCGCTCCACAGCGCCAGCACCGCGTCCTGCGGTGCGGCCGCCAGGCTGGCGACATCGGGGAAGGCATCGAGAAAGCGCTGGTAGTAGCCCAGCACGGTACTCACCTGGGTCTGCTGCAGCATGATTTCGGAGAGCCAGACGCGGTAGGGATCGCGCGTCTGCTGCCAGGGCAGGTGATTGCGTCCATGCGACGCCTGCCACTGCACGACGGGCGTGGCAATCGAGGGAAAGGTCAAGATATCAAGCAGTCAGTGAAGTTTCCTGTGCAGCCTTTGCCAGGCCGGGGAAGGCGGGCGTGGGCGACAGGGGTTGCAGCAGTTCCATGGTGGCCTGCCCCAGCTGCAGCTGCAAGGCCGTGAGCTGTTCGTCGGCGGTCTCGATCTCGGCAATGCGTTCCACCAGGCCCGAGGCCGCATTCTGTATGCGGTCCACCGCTTCGATGCGGCGGGCAAAGCTGCGCTTGCGCTCCTTCAATTGGGCATCGAGCTGGGCCGTGGCGGATTTGCTCCACATGTCCACGTCGTTGGCCGCAGACTCGAACACCGTGCGCAACCGCATCGCCAGCGCCTTGATCAGGCGCTGCGCAAACGCAGGATTGCTGCGCCTGAGCGCGTGGCCCAGGCCCAGGTACTGGGTGTAGCTGGCCTCGATGCGCTGCAGGTCGGCGCCGAACTCGGCCAGTTCCAGCTGGGCCGGAGCCTGCAGCGAGAAGCCGAACTCGGCATTGAGCTCCTTGAAGGTCGCGCCCAGCATGGACTGGATCTCTCCGGCCTGCGTCTGGGCCCGGGTCGCCACGGTGCGCAGGCGCTCGAAGGTTTCGGCATAGACCTTGCGGGCGCCCAGCTTCAGGCCGCGCTGCTCCAGCGCATCCTTGAGGTCGACCAGCTCCTGCTTGAGCGCGCTGGAGCCCAGCTGGCGGAAGATGTCGCGCAGCATGCGCATGTGCACCAGCCGCACGGCCTGGATCCTGGCGGCGCTGGCATCGAAATCCTGCTGCTCGCTCTCGATGCGGTGGCGCATGGATGCGATGACGCTGGCATTCTTGCCGCGCAGGCTGCGCAGCTCGGCCATCTGGTCGTCCAGGTCGCGGCGGCGGATGTTGAGCACGCGCTCCACCTCGACCTGCAACTGCTGCACATTGGCCCTGACGGCCGTCTGCAGCACCTTCTGGCGCTGGCCCATGATGCCCTCGGCCAGCATGTTCTCGAAAACGGGCAGTCCGCTGGCCTGCAGCAGCGCATCGTTGCTGGAGACCTTGGCCACCAGGCCCTTTTGCGCCGACACGGGCAGCACCCGCTCCATGGGCAGGCCCAGCATCTGTGCCGACTCCTGGCGCTGGCGCTGCAGCTGGGCCTGCACCTGCGACGCGGAACTCAGGCTGTCCCAGAGCGTGTCTATCTTGTTGAGCACCACGAGGCGGGAGTCGGCCAGCGCATGCTGGCCGGAAGCCACATCGGGCGGCAGCACATGGTCGCGCCAGATGGCCAGATCGGACTTGGTCACGCCGGTATCGGCCGCCAGCACGAAGACCACGGCATGGGCCTGGGGGATCAGGTTGACGGTCAGCTCGGGCTCGGCGCCCACGGCATTCAGGCCGGGCGTATCCAGAATCACCAGCCCCTGCTTGAGCAGGGGGTGGGGCATGTTGATCAGCGCATGGCGCCACATGGGCACCTCGACCAGGCCCTGCTCATCCACGAAGGGATTGCCGCCCTGGTCCTCGTCATGCCAGAAGCCCCAGGTCCGCGCCAGTTCCACGGAAACCTTGCGCACTTCGGCCACCTTGGCCAGCGTGTCGGCGATCTGCTGGGCATTGTTCACGTCGAGCGGCAGTTGCAGCCAGGCCTCGGGACGGGCGCGCCACTGGCCCAGGCTTTCCAGCGATTCGCGCGTATCGATGGGCAGCAGGCGCAGGCTGGGCTGCAGCTCGGCTTCCCAGCCCAGTTCGGCGGGGCACATGGTCGTGCGCCCTGCGCTGGCCGGCATGAGGCGGCGGCCATAGTGGGCGAAAAAGACCGCATTGATCAATTCGGACTTGCCGCGCGAGAATTCGGCCACGAAGGCCACCATGACCTTGTCACCACGCACCTGGGCTTCCAGCCGCTGCAGCCGCTCCTGCACCGCGACATCCAGCAGCTCCTGGGACTGCAGCCATTCGCGCAGCGCATGCAATTGCTGCGCAAAGCCGCGGCGCCATGCGCCGTGCTGGTCGAATTGCTCGTTGAATGATGGTCCCACGTGTTTCCCCCGCCATTGCATCGCCAATGTCTGCCGATGCCTAGTGATCGCCTCGACATTGCGCCGCAAGCGTGATGCCTGTTCTCTTCAAAATATAGCACCGTCGCCCCGTTTTGCCTGCTGCGGCGCCCCAAGGCCGGCCCCTGGAACGGGGGGATTACGGGCAAAATATCGTTCATTTACAAATGAAACAATATTTCACCATCAATCTTCAGCGGTTGGTGCCTGAAATTTAAAGAAACAGGCGTTTTCTGCAAATGCTTCGCGGGACCTCCCGCAATGCAGCCGCAACAGGCGTTACGAGACGTTGAGAATTCGCTCCGTTTTTTGAAGCGATCATCCCGCCTTCTGGCACCGCGCGCAGAAGTAGGTGCTGCGCTGCCCCTGGCGCAGCATTTGCACGGGCGAGCCGCAATGCGTGCAGGGCAGGCCTTCGCGGCCATAGACCTTGGCCTGCAGCTGGAAGTGGCCAGCCATGCCGTCGGGCGCGGAGAAATCGCGCAGCGTCGTGCCGCCCTGCTCCACCGCCAGGGCCAGCACGCGGCGGATCTCCTCGAACAACCGGCGCACCTTGCGCGGCCCGACCTCGCAGGCCGGCTGCGTGGGCGCGATGCGCGCCATAAACAGCACCTCGGACGCATAGATATTGCCCACGCCCACGACCACGCTGCCGTTCAGCAGCAATTGCTTGATGGGCGTGCGGCTGGCCTTCAGGCCGGCCCGGAAGGTCTCGAACGAGAAGCTGTCATCCAGCGGCTCCATCCCCAGATGGTCCAGCAGCCTGCGCGCCCAGGGATCGCTCTCGGCCGCCACATACATCACCGCACCAAAGCGCCGCGGATCATGCAGCCGCAGCAGGCCCTTGCTGGTCTGCAGGTCGAAATGGTCATGCGTTCCTGCTGGCCCCAGCGGTGCTTCATGGGGGGCCACGAAACGCAGGCTGCCCGACATGCCCAGGTGCAGCATCAGCAGGCCCTCGCTCAGCTCCATCAGCAGATACTTGCCGCGCCGGCGCACGCCGTGCACATCGCGCCCGGCCAGCAGCTCGGGGGCAATGCCCAACGGCCAGCGCAAGGGCTTGCCCAAGGCCACGGATTCAATGCGCGCTCCGGCGATCTGCGCGGCAAAAGCGCGCCGCGTGACTTCTACTTCTGGCAATTCAGGCATGCGATCCGGGTTGTGCTGTAGTTGTGCGAAATGTGGTCTGGGCTTCGATTATTATGGTTCGATGGATCATCGCCTTCGCCTTCAGGGACTTGCCGTGGCAGCAGCCCTGGCCATGGGTTCCGCCACTGCCTGGGCACTCCCAGGCAAGACCGCAGCCACCATCGAGACGGAATCCCCCGAACCTCCCTCGTCCGCCGCCGCCTCTGCGGAGGACGATCGCGCCGCCCTCAACGCCGAGCTGTTCTACGAGATCCTGGTCGGCGAGATCGCCGCCAGCCAAGGTGCGCTGGGCGACGCCCAGGCCATGATGATGGAGGCCGCTCGCACCAGCGGCAGCGAGCAGCTGTACCGGCGCGGCACCGAGCTGGCGCTGCAGTCGCGCTCCGGCGAGCGCGCACTGGCCAACGCCCGCGCCTGGCTCGACGCCTTTCCCCAGTCCCGCGACGCCAACCGCTTCGTGCTTCAGATCCTGGTGGCACTGAACCGCATCGCCGATACCGGCAGCTATCTCAAGCGGGAGATCGAGGCCACGCCTGCGCCCTCCAAGCCCGCCACCTACCTGGGCATCACCCAGCTCTACAACAACGCCAGCGACAAGGCCCTGGCGGCCGATGTGGTCGAGCAGGCCATGGCGGGCGAGACCGACAACCCCGCCAGCGGCCCGCTGGCCTGGGCCACCATCGGCCACATGCGCCTGGGCGCCGGGCAGAAGGCTGCCGCCATGCAGGCCGTGCAAAAGGCACAGGCGCTGACACCCGACACCGGCCCCGTGGCCCTGCTGTCCATGGAGCTGCTGGAAGCCGGCATGCCCGAGGCGGAGCCCATCGTCAAACGCTACCTAGCCAAGAACCCTTCAGCCCAGATGCGCATGGCCTATGCCCGCGTGCTGCTGGGCCAGCAGCGCCTGGACGAGGCCCGCCAGCAACTGGTCTCCATCACCGTGGACTCCCCCGACTACGCCGAAGCCTGGGCCACCCTGGCCGCGCTGCAGCTGCAGTCCAACGACGTGGATGCAGCCCAGGCGTCCACCGAGCGCTTCGGCAAGCTCGTGCCGCAGATTCCCGCCGGTGTGGCGCGCAGTGCGGGCCAGTCCCAGTACTACCTGCTGCAGTCCCAGATTGCAGAAAAGCAGGGCAAGTTCGCCGAGGCCGACGCCCTGCTGCGCCGCATCGACGACGCGCCCAATCTGTTGAGCGTGCAGGCGCGCCGTGCCGCCCTGCTCGCGCGCCAGGGCAAGCTCAAGGAAGCCCGCGCCCTCATCGAGGCCGTGCCCGCCAGCGGCCTCAGCCAGCAGCGGCTCAAGCGCCTGGCCGAAGTGCAGCTGCTGCGCGATGCCAATCAGAATGCACAGGCCTACGCGCTGCAGGCCGAGTTGCAAAAGCAGGACCCTGAAGACGCCGAGCTCGCCTATGACACCGCCCTGCTGGCGGAGCGCATTGGCAAGCATGATGAAATGGAGCGGCTGCTGCGCGGCATCATCGCGCGCCAGCCCGATTTCCAGCACGCCTACAACGCGCTGGGCTACTCCTTCGCCGAACGCGGCATCCATCTGGATGAAGCCGAAAAGCTCGTCGGCAAGGCGCTGGAAATGTCGCCTGGCGACCCCTTCATCACCGACAGCCTTGCCTGGGTGAAATTCCGCCGGGGCGACCTGGACGAAGCCCTCAGGCTGCTCGAAAGCGCCTACGCATCACGCCCCGACGTGGAGATCGCCGCACACCTGGGCGAAGTGCTCTGGGCCAAGGGTGATCGCGAACGCGCGCAGAAGATCTGGCGCCAGGGCCTGGCCACCAGTCCTGACAACACGACCCTGCGCGAAACCCTGCGCCGCCTGGGCGTCTCGCTTTGAGCCACCGCGCCGTGCCCGGATTGCCGCATCCCGCCCTTGCACGCAGGCAGCTGTGCGCCACGGCGGCCGCCGCCGCACTGCTGGCCCTGGCCGGCTGTACCCTGCCACCCCGCCAGCTGCAGGCCGACGCAACCGCCCCCACCGCTGCAGGCCACTGGGCGGGCCGGCTGGCGCTGCAGGTGGAAGATGCGCAAAACCAATCCTTCAGCGCAGGCTTCGAGCTGCTGGGCACCCCCCAGCGCGGCGAGCTGCTGCTGTTCACGCCCCTGGGCTCGACACTGGCGCGTCTGCTCTGGGAACCGGGACAGGCAAGCTTGCAACAAGGCGAGGAGCGCAAGACCTCGGACTCGCTACCGGCACTGGTGCAGGAGCTGACCGGCAGCGATCTGCCCATTGCCGCCCTGTTCGACTGGCTGCAGGGCCGGGCCACCGCAGCCGCAGGCTGGCAGGTCGACCTCTCCCGCATGGAGCAGGGCCGCCTGTCCGCCCGGCGCAATGACCCGCAGCCGCCGGCCGCGCTGCGCATCGTGCTCGACACACCCTGATTTCCGCCGGGCGTGCCTGCTCCATCCCCAGCTGCCGCACCTGCCTCTTTTTCCTCATCCTCTCCAGCCCATGCGCTCGCTCCACGACGTGCCGGCTCCGGCCAAGCTCAACCTGTTCCTCCACATCACCGGCCGCCGCGCCGATGGCTATCACCTTCTGCAATCGGTCTTCATGCTGTTGGACTGGCATGACACGCTGCATTTCGACAGGCGTGGCGACGGCCAGATCAGCCGCGAGGACCTGTCGGGCATGGCACTTCCTGCCGACGATCTCATCGTGCGGGCCGCACGGGCTCTGCAGCAGGCCACCGGCTGCCGCGCGGGCGTGCACATCGGCGTGGAAAAGCGCCTGCCGGCGCAGGCCGGGATGGGCGGGGGCTCGTCGGATGCGGCATCGACCCTGATCGCACTGAACCGCCTGTGGCAGTTGAACCTGACGCGGCGCGAGCTGCAGCGCATTGCACTGGACCTGGGCGCCGATGTGCCCTTCTTTCTGTGCGGCAACTCCGCCTGGGTGGAAGGTATAGGCGAGCACATCACGCCGCTGGAACAGGCCCACGCCCTGCCGCCCCAGCGGTTCGTGGTGGTCAAGCCCGAGGCGGGGCTGGAGACCCTGTCCATCTTCCGCGACGCAACCCTCAAGCGCGATCATGCCCATGCTACAATCGAAGACTTTGCTGCAGATCACTATGGCTTTGGCCAAAACGACTTGCAGCCTGTCGCCGAAAGGCTGCAGCCTGAAGTGAAAAAAGCCATCGATTGGCTAAACTCACTAAAACTGCATGCTAGAATGACGGGCTCAGGAAGTGCAGTATTTGCACCACTGACGCAAACGATTGACTTAAAGGATGCCCCTGGCGCCTGGAATGTCAGAGTTTGCAGCAATCTGCAGGCCCATCCTCTCAAGGATTGGCTGAAAGATGAAAGTTTATAGGCTGTCTGCCTGCGGCAGAAGGCCTGTGTAGGGGAGTCGCCAAGTTGGTAAAGGCACCGGATTTTGATTCCGGCATGCGAGGGTTCGAGTCCTTCCTCCCCTGCCAAACGTCTTTCGCGTCAAGGCAAACCCATCGTACTGGGGCGCTCAATGCATTCACATCATCCTGACATCATGGTCTTCACCGGCAATGCCAATCCTGGCATGGCCACTGAAATCGTTCAGCACCTCGGCACCACGCTGGGCGCAGCCGACGTGGGTCGTTTCTCCGATGGAGAAGTCGCCGTCGAGATCAAGCAGAACGTGCGTACGCGCGACGTCTTCGTCGTGCAATCCACCTGCGCACCGACCAACGACAACCTGATGGAACTGCTGGTCATGGTGGACGCGCTCAAGCGTGCATCGGCCGAGCGCATCTGCGCGGTGATTCCCTACTTCGGCTACGCCCGCCAGGACCGCCGCCCGCGCTCCACCCGCGTGCCGATCACGGCCAAGGTCGTGGCCAACATGCTGCAGGCAGTGGGCGTCGAGCGCGTCCTGACCATGGACCTGCACGCAGACCAGATCCAGGGCTTCTTCGACATCCCCGTGGACAACATCTATGCCACGCCGGTGCTGCTGGGCGATCTGCGCCAGAAGAACTACGAAGACCTGATCGTCGTCTCCCCTGACGTCGGCGGCGTGGTCCGCGCACGTGCGCTGGCCAAGCAGCTCGGCTGCGACCTGGCCATCATCGACAAGCGCCGCCCCAAGGCGAATGTCTCCGAAGTCATGCATGTCATCGGCGATATCGACGGCCGCAACTGCGTGATCATGGATGACATGATCGACACCGCCGGCACGCTGGTGAAGGCGGCCGAAGTGCTCAAGCAGCGCGGCGCCAAGAGTGTCTATGCCTACTGCACGCACCCGATCTTCTCGGGTCCGGCCATCGAGCGCATCGGCAACGGCAACGCCCTGGACGAGGTCGTGGTGACCAACACCATTCCCCTGAGCGCCGAGGCACAGGCCTGCGGCAAGATCCGCCAACTGTCCGTGGCACCCCTGATTGCCCAGACGATCCAGCGGATTTCCACCGGTGATTCGGTGCTGAGCCTGTTCTCTGAATAAAATATCGGCCCCTGTGGTCGGAACCCAGCAAACCTCCTTCGGGAGGTTTGCGCGTTCCGGAGTGGTTTCAGGACCACCCCGGGACACCGCAAGAGCAGCCTGGTCCGCATCGGACAGGCGTTCTTTTATCAACGGATGAGGCTGGTCGCGGTCCATCCATCTAGGAGTTAGTTATGCAATTCGTCGCTTTTGAGCGCGCCAAGCAAGGTACGGGTGCGAGCCGCCGTCTGCGCAATTCGGGCAAGGCCCCTGGCATCGTCTACGGCGGTGCTGCCGAAGCCCAACTGATCGAAATCGATCACAACGCCCTGTGGCACGCCCTGAAGAAGGAAGTGTTCCACTCCAGCATCCTGGACATGGAAGTCAACGGCCAGACCTCCAAGGTCGTGCTGCGCGACGTGCAATTCCACCCCTACAAGCAGCTCATCCTGCACGTGGACTTCCAGCGCGTTGACGACAAGACCAAGGTTCACCTGAAGGTGCCGCTGCACTTCGAAGGCATGGAACAGTCCCAGGCCGTCAAGGTCGAGAACTGCACGATCACTCCCCTGGTCCATGAACTGGACGTGGTGTGCATGCCCGCCCAACTGCCCGAGTTCATCACCGTGGACCTGAGCGGCCTGACTTCCAAGTCCACCCTGGGCCTGCAAGGCCTCAAGCTGCCCAACGGCGTGAAGGCCGTGGTGCGCGGTTCCAACAAGAACCCCGCCCTGATCTCCATCAAGCTGCCCGAAGTGGCTCCTGATGCATCGGCAGCTCCCGTGGCAGCCCCGGCCGCTCCGGCCAAGAAGGGCAAGAAGTAATTCTTGGCTTTCCCTTGCGGTGGCCCCGGCTGCCGCAAACCTGCAAAAGGCCCACCTCGCGTGGGCCTTTTGCATGGAGGAGCACCCTCGCCCGCCTGCTGCGGCCGCCATGGAGATAATCGCCCGATGATCAAATTGTTTGTCGGCCTGGGCAACCCCGGGCCGGAGTATGAGGACACCCGCCACAACGCGGGCTTTTGGTGGATTGATGCGCTGGCGCGCGAACTCAAGGTCCAGCTGGTGCCCGAGCGCAGCTACTTCGGCCTCATGGCCCGTGCCAGCGTGCGCGGCGAGAACGTCTGGCTGCTGCAGCCGCAGACCTTCATGAACCTGTCGGGCAAGTCGGTGGGCGCGCTGGCGCGCTTCTTCAAGATCCAGCCCGAGGAGGTCCTCGTGGTCCATGACGAACTGGACTTCGAGCCCGGCCAGGTCAAGCTCAAGCGCGGCGGCAGCCACGGTGGCCACAACGGCCTGCGCGATATCCATGCCCAGCTGGGCTCGGCCGACTACTGGCGGCTGCGCATAGGCATAGGCCATCCGGGCCACAAGGCCGAAGTCGCCAACTGGGTTCTCAAGAAGCCCGCGCCCGACCAGCGCCAGCTGATCGAGGACAGCATCGCCCACTCCCTCAAGGCCTGGCCCGAACTGCAGGCCGGCAACATGGACAAGGCAACCTTGCTGATCCACACCACCAAGCCGCCACGCCCCAAGCCCGCACGCCCGGCCACGGCCGAGAGCGACAAGGGCTGAGCGTTCAGGAAGAAGCGGGAGCCTGGGACTGCAGACGCAGGTACTTCTGCATCAGCGTCTCGCGGTCTTCCACATGGGCGGGATTCACGGGAATGCAGGCCACCGGGCAGATCTGCACGCACTGGGGCTCATCGAAATGGCCCACGCACTCCGTGCACTTGCTGTGCTCGATCTCGTAGTACTCCTCGCCCATGGAGATCGCATCGTTCGGGCACTCGGGCTCGCAGACATCGCAGTTGATGCATTCGTCGGTGATCATCAAAGCCATGGCAGGTCCCTCGCAAGTGCCAGCCACGCTCCGGGCCGGGCGGGCCCATGCGCCCCGAACGGGCCTTGCAGCAAGGTGGCATCAGTCATGCCGCCATTATCCTGTCCACCACATAAGCATGGAGGCTGCACGGGCAAGCCCGGCGCCCTGAAATCGATGGCCGCGTCCCCGTCCATCGGGGCCCTGCTGCGTCAAAGGCCGCTATGCTGCGCGCATGGGCCGTGCGCAGTACCATTCGGGCCCTTCCAAGAACAACCCACCCACTCCGCCGACGTGACCGCCCCCCACCCTGCCGAGACCGATTGCCCATGAGCATCTTTCTGCTCAAGCGCCTGCTGATGCTGGCAGCCACGCTGCTGGGCGCATCGGCCGTGGTTTTCGGCGTGCTGGAGGTGCTGCCCGGCAATGCCGCCCAGACGCTGATGGGTCCCGATGCCGCGCCCGAGGCGGTGCACGCGCTGGCCGTGCAACTGGGGCTGGACCAGCCGGCCTGGCAGCGCTACCTGCAGTGGCTGCAGGGGCTGCTGCACGGCGACATGGGCCTGAGCTACGCCTACAGCACACCGGTCAGCGAGCTGGTGCTGGAGCGGCTGGCCGTCACCGCGCCGCTGGCCGTGATGGCCATGCTCATCACGACCGTGCTGGCACTGGCCGCCGGCATCTATGCCGCATCGCGCCACAACCGCTGGGGCGACCTGGGCATCATGGGCCTGGCACAGGTCGGCATCGCCATCCCCAATTTCTGGTTTGCCATCCTGCTGATCCTGGTGTTCTCGGTGAAGCTGCAATGGTTTTCCGCCGGCGGCTTTCCCGGCTGGAGCGAGGCCGACGGCGGCGGCCCGCTGCAGGCACTGCAGGCGCTGCTGCTGCCGGCCATCTCGCTGGCCGTGGTGCAGGCGGCCATCCTGGCGCGCATCACGCGCTCGGCCGTGCTGGAGGTGCTGCGCGAGGACTTCGTGCGCACGGCCCGCGCAAAGGGACTGTCGCGCCGTGCCGTGCTCTGGGGCCATGTGCTACGCAACGCCATGATTCCCGTGCTCACGGTCATGGGCCTGCAGTTCGCCCAGTTGCTGGCCGGCACCATCGTGGTGGAGAACGTGTTCTACCTGCCGGGCCTGGGCCGGCTGATCTTCCAGTCCATCGCCAACCGCGACCTGATCGTGGTGCGCAACTGCGTGCTGCTGCTGGCAGCCATGGTGGTGGTCATCAACTTCATCGTGGACGTGCTGTACGCGGCCATTGATCCGCGCATCGAAGCCAGCGACGTATGAGCCAGCCGCACAGCCCTCCTTCGCCCCCGCCCTCCACCTCGCCAGCGGGCCACCGGCCCACGCGGGCCGTCACCCTGGGCGCGCCCGCCGGAGCGGGCCGGCGCATGCTGGGCCACCGCAGCTTCCTGCTGGGAGCGGTGCTGACCGCGCTGCTGCTGCTCACGGCCCTGCTGTCTTTCTGGTGGACGCCTGGCTCTGCCTACGACATGGACATGGACGCCAAGCTGGCTGCACCGGGCGCCCTGCACTGGCTGGGCACCGACGCCTATGGGCGGGACGTGGCCTCGCTGCTGTTCCTGGGCGCGCGCAGCTCCATCCTGGTCGGCGTGATTGCCGTGGGCATCGGGCTGTCGATGGGCGTGGCGCTGGGCCTGGTCGCGGCAGCCTGCAGGGGCTGGGTGGAAGAGGCCATCATGCGGCTGGCCGATTTCAGCTTTGCCTTTCCCGCGCTGCTGTCGGCCATCATGCTCACGGCCGTGTTCGGCGCGGGCATCGTCAACGCCATCATTGCCATCGGCATCTTCAACATCCCCACCTTCGCGCGCATCACGCGGGCATCGGCCAAGGCCGTGTGGGCGCGCGAATACGTGCTGGCCGCACGCGCCTGCGGCCATGGCCGCGCCAGCATCACCTGGCGCCATGTGCTGCCCAACATCCTGCCGGTGCTGGTGGTGCAGGCCACCATCCAGTTCGCGCTGGCCATTCTGGCCGAGGCCGCCCTGTCCTATCTGGGCCTGGGCACGCAGCCGCCCCAGGCCTCCTGGGGCCGCATGCTCAGCGAGGCGCAGACCCTCATGTTCCAGGCACCGCTGCTGGCCGTGTGGCCGGGCCTGGCCATTGCGCTGTCGGTGCTCGGGCTCAACCTGCTGGGCGACGGGCTGCGCGATCTGCTCGACCCGCGCCTGTCGCGCCAGCGCTGAGGAAGGCACGCGCCCATGCCCCTGCTCGAAGTCTCCGGCCTCACCATCACCTTGCAGACCCCGCGCGGCCGCGCGCGCGCCGTGCAGAACCTGGAGTTCATCCTGGAGCGCGGCGCCACGCTGGGCCTGATCGGCGAGTCGGGCTGCGGCAAGTCGCTGACCGCCCTGGCGCTGATGGGCCTGCTGCCCGAGCATGCGCAGGTGGACGGCAGCATCCAGCTCAACGGCAAGGAGCTGCTGGACATGGACGAGAACGCGCTGTGCCGCCTGCGCGGCAACCGCATGGCCATGGTGTTCCAGGAGCCGATGACGGCGTTGAACCCCGTGCACGGCATCGGCCGCCAGGTGGCCGAGCCGCTGCGCCATCACCTGCGCCTGGGCCGCCAGGCCGCGCGCGCGCATGCGGTGGCGCTGCTGGAGCGCGTGGGCATTGCCCGTGCGGCCCAGCGCTATGACGACTATCCGCACCAGTTCTCGGGCGGCCAGCGCCAGCGCATCACCATCGCCATGGCCCTGGCCTGCGGGCCCGACCTGCTGATTGCCGACGAACCCACGACGGCGCTGGACGTGACCGTTCAGCAGCAAATCCTGGACCTGCTGCAGGAACTGGTGGCCGAGCATTCCATGGCCCTGCTGCTGATCTCGCACGACCTGGGCGTGATCGCGCAGAACGTGGAGCAGTTGCTGGTCATGTACGGCGGCAGCGTGGTCGAAAGCGGCATGACCGAGGCCATCTTCGCGCGCCGCGCCCATCCCTATACGCGCGGCCTGTTCGCGGCCAGGCCCCAGCTGGACCTGTCCGCCCCCGGCAGCCTGCCGCCGGCCCGGCTGCCCACCATTGCCGGCACCGTGCCCGAGCTGGTGGACCTGCCGGCCGGCTGCGCCTTCGCGGGCCGCTGCAGCTTCACCGAGCCGGCCTGCCACAGCGAGCGCCCGCGCCCCGTGGTACTGGAGCGCCTGCAGCGGCCCACGCCCGCATCCCTGCAGGCCTGGGCACAGCCGCATGTGGTGCGCTGCCTGCGCCCCGAGGCCATTGCACAGGGCCTGCCTGCACAGGAATGCGCATGACAGGGCACCCCCTCCAGGCGCCACCGGTCCAGACGCCACCGGCCTCCGATACACCCCTGCTGCAAGTGACAGGCCTGGCCCGCAGCTACCAGTTGCCACGCCGGTCGCTGTGGCGCGCGCCGGAGCAGGTGCATGCGCTGCGCGGCGTGGATTTCACGCTGACGGCGGGGCGCAGCCTGGGTGTGGTGGGCGAGTCGGGCTCGGGCAAGTCCACGCTGGCACGCCTGGTCATGGCGCTGGACACGCCCAGCGCCGGCAGCGTGCGGCTGCTGGGCCAGGATCTGCACCAGTTGGGCCGCCAGGCACTGCGGACGGCACGCCGCGACTTCCAGATGGTGTTCCAGGACCCCTACGGCTCGCTGGACCCGCGCATGACGGTGGAGCACATCGTCTGCGAACCCCTGCTCGCACAGCCTGCGTCGCCCGAACGCACCGCCCGGCGCGACCTGGCCCGCGCCACGCTGGAACAGGTCGGCCTGCGCGCGCAGGATCTGGACAAGTACCCGCACGAGTTCTCGGGCGGCCAGCGCCAGCGCATCGCCATTGCGCGGGCATTGATCACACGGCCCCGCCTCATCGTGGCCGATGAGCCCGTGAGCGCGCTGGACGTCTCGGTGCAGGCCCAGGTGCTGAACCTGCTGCACGATCTGCAGCAGCAGCTGGGCCTGTCCTATCTGTTCATCAGCCACGACCTGGCCGTGGTCCAGCACCTGTGCGACGACGCCATCGTGCTCAGCGAGGGCCGCATCGTCGAGCGCGGAGCGCCGCAGCAGCTGTTCCACGCCCCGCAGCACCCGTATACGCAGGCCCTGGTCCGGGCCGTGCCGCGCATCGCCCTGCAGCATCGGGCCTGAAAGCTGACGGCCGCCCGCGCGGACCAGGCCCCCAGGGCCACGCACCCGTGCGCCGTGGTGTAAAAACACTGCTGCAGGCCGCAGACAGCGGCCCGAGAACCATCTGCAAGAATTTCCGGAGACCTGTTCATGTTCAACCGCCGTTCCCTGCTGGCCAGCTCCGCTGCTGCCGGCCTGCCCCTGCTGATGCCCTGGCCTGCGCTGGCCCAGAGCCGCAAGGACAGCATCACGCTGGCGATGACGCTGGAGCCCCCGGGGCTGGACCCCACGGCCGGCGCCGCATCGTCCATCGGCGAGATCGTGCTCTACAACCTGTTCGAGACGCTGACCAAGATCAACCCGGACGGCAGCGTCTCGCCGCTGCTGGCCGAGAGCTGGGAGGTCTCGCCCGACCTCAAGACCTACACCTTCCGCCTGCGCAAGGGCGTGAGTTTTCAGAACGGCGAGCCCTGCAACGCCCACAGCGTGAAGTATTCCTTCGACCGGGCGGGCGACGACAAGAGCACCAACAAGGACAAGCGGACCTTCGCCTCCCTGTCCACGCGCGTGGTGGACGACCACACCGTGGTCGTGATCAACAAGGACATCGATCCCGACTTCCTCTTCGTGCTCGGCCAGGCGACGTCCATCATCGTCGAGCCCAAGAGCGCGGCCACCAACGCCACGCGCCCCGTGGGCACGGGCCCCTACCAGTTGGGCAACTGGAGCAAGGGCGCCTCGGTCACGCTCACGGCCTGGCCGCAGCATCGCATGGCCTCCGGCCTGCGCATTCGCCGCGCCAGCTTTCGCTTCATCTCCGACCCTGCGGCCCAGGTCGCTGCGCTGCTGGCTGGCGACGTCGATGCCTTTCCGCGCGTGACGCCGCGCAGCGTGGCCCAGTTCAAGGCCAACGGGCGCTTCCAGGTCGTGGTCAGCGGCTCGCGCGCCAAGACCATCCTGGCCATGAACAACGCACGCAAGCCCCTGGGCGACGCGCGCGTGCGCCGCGCCATCGCCGCGGCCATCGACCGCAAGGCCGTGATCGACGGCGCGGGCGACGGCTACGGCCTGCCCATCGGCAGCTACTACGTGCCCACGGCCTTCGGCTACGTGGACACCACGGGCATCAACCCCTTCGACGTGGAAAAGGCCAAGGCGCTGCTGGCCGAGGCCGGCGTCAAGACCCCGCTGGAGCTGACCATGACCCTGCCGCCCACGCCCTACGCGCGCCAGGGCGGCGAGGTGATTGCCGCGCAGCTGGCCAAGATCGGCATCCGCGCCAAGCTGCAGAACGTCGAATGGGCGCAGTGGCTGTCGGGCACCTACACCCTCAAGAACTACGACCTGACGCTGATCTCCCATGTCGAGCCCTTCGACCTGGGCAACTTCGCCAAGCCCGATTACTACTGGGGCTACCAGTCGTCCCAGTTCAACGAGCTGTACGACAAGATCAAGAACGCCTCGCGCCCCGCCGACCGCTCGCGCCTGCTGGGCGATGCCCAGCGCCTGCTGGCCCAGGATTGCGTGCACGCCTTCCTCTACACGCCGCAATGGGTCACCGTGGCCAACAAGAACCTGCGCGGACTGTGGAAGGACATGCCCATCTTCGTCAACGATCTTTCGGCACTGTCCTGGGCCACCTGAACCGCGCACCGGCTGAGCCACAGGCGACAGGCGCGCCGGTGGCCCCGGTCCACACTGCGGCAGATCTGCCGCTGGAACCGCAACCCTCGAGGAAGCCGCGATGACTGGAACGACACAGGCCCTGCACGACCTACCCGCCCATGCGCTGCTGCGCGCCTACCGGGAGCGCAGCCTCTCGCCCGTCGAGGTCATGCACGAGCTGCTGGCCCATGTGCAGCGCTGGGAGCCGGCCCTGGGCGCCACCTACCTGCTGCGCCCCGAGGCCGCACTGGCCCAGGCACGCGCCAGCGAGGCCCGCTGGCTGCGCGGCGAGCCGGCAGGCCTGCTCGACGGCGTCCCCGCCACGGTCAAGGACAACATCGCCACGCGCGGCGACCCCACCCCCGTGGGCACGGCCGCCACGCCCCAGGTCGCCGCCCCGCTGGACGCACCGCCCGCCGCGCGGCTGCGCGAAGCGGGCGCCATCCTCTTCGCCAAGACCACCATGCCCGACTACGGCATGCTGTCCTCGGGCCTGTCCTCGCTGCACGGCAACACCTTCAACCCCTGGGATCCGGACAAGACGCCGGGCGGCTCCAGCGCAGGCGCGGGCGCCGCTGCGGCGGCCGGCTACGGGCCGCTGCATGTGGGTACGGACATTGGCGGCTCCATCCGCCTGCCCGCAGGCTGGTGCGGCATCTTCGGCCTCAAGCCCAGCCTGGGCCGCGTGCCCATCGACCCGCCCTACACCGGCCGCTGCGCCGGCCCCATGACGCGCAGCGTGGCCGATGCCGCGCTGATGATGCAGGCCCTGTCCCTGCCCGATGCGCGCGACAGCATGGGCCTGCCGCACCAGGACATTGCCTGGAGCGGCTTCGACATGGACCCCGCCCAGGTGCGCGGCCTGCGCATAGGCCTGCTGCTGGATGCCGGCTGCGGCCTGCCCCTGCAGCCGCGCGTGCGTGCCGTGGTGGAGCAGGCTGCGGCCTGGCTGGAAACGGCCGGTGCCCATATCGAGATCATCCAGCCCTGGCTCACCCGCGACATGCTCGACGGCCTCGACCATTTCTGGCGCATGCGCTCGCATGTGGAAATGCAGTCGCTGCCGGACGCCCAGCGCCGCGTGGTCCTGCCCTTCATCCGCGACTGGGCCGACAGTGCCGGGTCCATCACCGCCACCCAGCTGTTCGTGGCAAGCCAGCAGTCGCACCTGCTGCGCGTGGCCACGGTGCGGGCCACGGCGGCCTTCGACTATGTGCTGTCCCCCGTGGCGCCCATCACGGCCTTCCCGGCCCACCTGCCCAGCCCCACCAACGACCCGCTGCGACCGCTGGAGCACATTGCCTTCACCGTGCCCTACAACATGTCCGAGCAGCCCGCCGCGTCCGTGCCCTGCGGGCATGACGGGCAGTTGCCCATCGGCGTGCAGATCGCGGGCCGGCGCTTTGACGACCTGGGCGTGCTGCGGCTCAGCCGTGTGCTGGAGCAGCTGCGGCCGCCGCAGCCTGCCTGGCCACAGCCCCTGCCGCCGGGCCAGGGCACTGGCGACAGCGAAGACGGGGCACAGGCGCGGGCACGCGCAGTGCCTGCTACTCCAGCCTGATTCCCGCATCCTTGACGATGCGCGCCCAGCGCGGCAGGTCGCGCGCCATGGCCGCTGACAGCTCCTCGGGCGTGCCGCCCACCGGGCGCAGCCCCATGGCCGCCAGGCGCCCGCTGAGTTCGGGCGAGGCCACGATGCGTCGCACCTCGGCCGAGAGCTTGTCCACGATGGGCCGGGGCGTTCCCGCCGCCACGAAGGTGGCGAACCAGCCATTGGCCTCGAAGCCCGCCAGCCCCAGCTCGGCAAAGGTGGGCACCTCGGGCAGCGCCGGATGGCGCTGCATGCCGGTGATGGCCAGGATGCGGATCTTGTCCGACTTCAGGTGCGCATTGGCCGAAGACACGTCGATGAAAGCCGACGACAGCTGTCCGCCCAGCACATCGTTGACCAGCGGCGCCGCGCCCTTGTAGGGAATCAGCGCCAGATCCAGCCCGGCCCGGGCACGCAGCAGCTCGCCATGCATGTGCGAGGAGGTGCCGTTGCCGTAGTTACCGTTGCTGTACTTGCCCGGATGGGCCTTGACCAGGGCGATGAACTCCTGCAGCGTCGTGGCCGGCACGTCGCGCGGCACCACGAACAGGTCCGAGGACAGGGCCACCTGAGATACGGGGGCAAAGTCCTTGAGCACGTCATAAGGCATCTTGGCGTACAGCGCCGGCGACTGGATCATGGCCGTGATCCCCAGCAGCAGCGTATAGCCATCGGGCGCCGACTTGGCCACCACGTCGCCGCCAATGATGCCGCTGGAGCCCGGCCGGTTCTCCACCACCACGGGCTGGCCCCAGGCCTGGCTCAGTTGCTGGGCAATGATGCGGCCGATGATGTCCGTGCCGCCCCCCGCCGGATAGGGAATCACCATGCGCAGCGGCTTGGACGGATAGGCACCGCCTGCCGGCTGTGCAAAGGCGATCGGCGATGCCGTTCCCAGGGCAGCGCCCAGTGAGGCGCTGGCAGCGCATGCCAGCGCTGCCCGCAGGCAGCCGCGTCGGCTCGATTCCATGGCTTGTCTCCTTGTCCTTCGGTGCTCCGCCCTCGTTGGCGGGGCGGTGTGCCCTGCCGCAGTGGCAGGGTCCATGGACAGTGTGGCCACCGGGCCTTCAGCCACCAATCGCCGATCGTCTCAAAATGATTGGCAAAAAAGATCAGCGGCCGCGATGCTGGGCCTGCCGGTAGGCGCCCGGCGGCAGGCCGGTCCAGCCCTTGAAGGCGCGGTGAAAGGTGCTGGCCTCCGCAAACCCCACGCGGGCCGCGATGTCGGCCAGGGTCAGATCCGGGCGGTTCAGCAATTCGATGGCGGCGTCGCGGCGCAAGTCGTCCTTGAGGGATTGGAAGCCCAGGCCTTCGTCGCGCAGGCGGCGGCGCAGCGTCTGCGGTGTCATGGACAGCGCGGCGCCCACCTGCTCCAGCGAAGGCAGCTCCCCCGCCAGGTCGCGGCGCAGCAGGCGGCGGATGCGCTCGCCCAGGCGCGTGCGGTCGCGGTAGCGGATCACCAGGCCCATGGCCGCCTGGTCCAGGAATTCGGCCAGGCTCTCCGGGGTCTGCACCACGGGCAGCTCCAGCCAGCGCGCATCGAACTCCAGCCCCGTGAAGTCGCGGTCCCGCTGCAGCGGCGCCAGGAACAGGCGCTGCGCCTCCGTGCCATACGGCATGCTGGCTCCGGCCGGCGCACACACGCCCGTCAACTCAATCCTGCGCGACACCAGCCAGGACATGACGCCATAGCCCAGAAAGCAAAAGGAACGCTCGGCATAGGCCAGCGGCGCGTCACGCTCGCGCAGCGACACCATGGCGATGCGGGCCACGCCATCCACCACCTGCAGCCGGGGAGCGAAGTCGCGCAGCACCAGGCGGTAGAAACGCAGCCCGGCCTGCAATGCCTCCCCCAGCGTGCGGCAAGGCAGCATGGTGCGGCAGGCCTGGGCAAAACTGCCCACGGGCAGCGGATGGCGGCACAGGCCCCACAGCTCGTCGCGGCAGACGCGGCGCAGCACGCGGATCAGCGCCGCGTACTGCGCCTGGGTGACGCGCGACAGCGGCGCATCCAGCAGGGCCGGCGCAATGCCGGCGCGGCGCAGGATGGCTGGCACATCCATGCCATTGCGCTGCACGCCCTGCACGATCTGCAGGACCTGGGCAATGGCAATGGTGTGGGCCGTGGTCTGTGGCATGGGCTTGGTGGAGACGGCGTCAGATGGGCAGGTCAAGGCCTGCCCGCCATTGTCTCCATCAATGGCCCAGATATCGATCCAGGAATCCCAGAACCCGCTGCTCGTAGGGCTTGGGCGCGTAGTCGTACAGGTCCACATGCGCGGCGCCTTCCACCATCCACAGCGCCTTGGGTTCACGCGCCGCATCGAACAGCTCGCGGGTTTCTGCGGGCGTGGTGTGCCGGTCCTGCAGGCCGGCAGCGATCAGCACGGGAGCACCCAGCGCCCTCACATGGTCGATGGGACGCAGTTGCGCCAGCTCCAGATGCAGGCGCAGCGGCAGCTGCCACGCCAGCAAGGGCGTGACCACGTCCGCCAGCCAGCCGATGTGCGCGCGCACGCGGTTGTCTATGGCCTGCCGGATGTCGGGGAACACGGACTCCAGCACCACAGCATCCGGCCCCGGCGCCACATGGGACAAAAGCAGGGCCGCACCGCCCAGCGATGTGCCGATCACCGCCACCTTCTCGCCCGGCAGCTGCTGCCGCACATAGGCCATGGCGGCACGCACGCCTGCGCCTTCAACCATGCCGAAGCTGATGCGCTCGCCACTGCTTTCGCCGTGCGCGGGCAGGTCGATCAGGCAGACGGAGTACCCCTGCCGATGGAGCATGCGCGCACGCGCCAGCATGGCCAGCCGGTCTGCGTACACGCCGTGCAGCAGCAGCACGGCACCATGGCCCGGCTGCCCCTTGGCGAACCAGCCCCGGACCTGCCCGCCCTCGTCGGTGGGCAACTGCAGCGTCTGGACCGGCCAGTCCGCGGGCGGCGCGCCGACAGGCTGGTGGTCCGGCTGGCTCAACAGGCTGCCCACCAGCCAGGCCGCCGCCATCAGCAGGGCCAGTCCGGACAATCCCGCCATCAGCAAGGCGGCAGGCCATGAAAGATTGCGCAATCGAGAAAGCATGGCGTGGACTGTGCCACGGCCCGGCCCTTGCGCCGTGGCCCGCAGCGAAAAGCAGAGTATTCCTAACGCTGCACCAGGGCCAGCCGCACGGCCATGCCCAGAAAGACCAGCCCGGCCACGCGGTTGAGCCAGTTCTGGGCGCGCACGGAGCGCTGAAGCAGCACGCCGAACCAGCCCGAACAGCAGGCGATGGCGCCGAACACCAGCAGCGCCGCCAGCATGAACACGCAGCCCAGCACCATCACCTGGGTGGCCACGCTGCCGCGTGCGGGGTCCGCGAACTGCGGCAGAAAGGCCAGGAAGAAGATCAGCACCTTGGGATTGGTGAGGTTCATCACCACGCCACGCCCCACCCAGCGCAGCGCCCGTGCGGGGGTCAGCGGGTCGGCTGCGCCGGCCAGCGGCATCTCGCCCGGCCGGGCCACTGCGCGCAGCGCGCCCCAGGCCAGCCAGGCCAGATAGGCCGCGCCGCACAGCTTGATGGCGGTGAACAGCAGGGGCGATGCAGCCACCAGCGCCGCCAGGCCCAACGCAACCGCCGCCGTATGCACCACCAGCCCCAGGCACAGGCCCAGCACCACGCACAGGCCCACGCGCCAGCCGCGCTGGGCCGATTGCATGAGCACGAACAGGTTGTCAGGCCCCGGGCTCAGGCCCAGCAGCACGGCCACGCCGAAAAAGGCCAGCAGGGTTTCAAAGGTCGGCATCGCTTCTCTCTTTTCGATTCATCGCATGTTCCAGCGCGGCTTGGGTCAGGCTTGCGCCGTGACGATCCAGCCTTCCAGCGGGTCCAGGTCGTGCGGCAGCCCGTAGAGCGCATCGCCCTGCGCATGGCGGGCCGCGGCCCAGGCGGCCTGCAGCATGCAGATCACGGCGTCCAGCCGGTCTCCGCTGCCGTCTGCCAGCAACTGGTTGCGGGCTTCTTCGGCGTCGATGCGCAGGCGCAGCGCCAGCGGGTTGTCGCCGCTCTCCAGCGCCGCCAGCAATTGCACACGCGCCTGATGGCGTTCGGGCGTTTGCCGTGCGGGCTCGTCGCTTTTGTAGCTGCGGCGCCCGATCACGGCGCGCGCCAGCATGCCCGGGTAGGCTTCCAGCGCCACGCGGCGTGCATCGCCTTCGCCTGGCCGTTGCAGGCCCGGCAGATGCACGCCGGCCGCGCGCAGCAAGGGCAGCCCGGCATGCAGCATGTAGGCCACGGGCGGGTTCACCCATTTCATGGAAGGGCTGGCCCCCGCAGGCCCGTCCGTGGCGCGGTGCGCGAACTTGCCGCCTGCGGGCCGCGCCGCACAAAAGGCCTTGAACTGCTCGCGCAGGCTCTGGCGCGTGAGGCCGGCGTAGTGATCCATGCAGGCCGCCCAGTCCGTGGGCCAGCCCAGTTGCTCCACCAGTTCGCGCGGCAGGCCGAAAGGCAGGTCGAATCCGCCCACCCAGGCCGACTGCGCCGACTGCGCCGCATCGGCGGGCCGGGCCAGCCAGGCGGCCCATGCGTCCAGCGAGGCGAATTCCAGCAGCTCCTGCAGGACCACCGTGTCGCCAGCCAGCAGACGGCCCAGGGCCATGGTGATGGGCTTGCGCGCCGTAGGCCGGCTGCTGAAATCGCAGCCCAGCACCCGCATTGCAGCCATGGCGCTCAGCCCAGGCCCAGCGCCGTCACGCCGACGGCAATGCACACCGCGCCCGCAATGCGCGCCAGGCGGTCGCCTTCGCGCAGCATGTGGCCGCCGATCAGCGCCGCGAACAGCATGGAGACTTCGCGCGCAGGCGCCACGTGCGACATGGGCGCATCCTGCATGGCGTAGAGCACCAGCACATAGGCGATGGGACTGATCAGCGCCACCAGGGCCGCGAAGCGCCACTGCGTGCGCCACAGGCTGCGCGCAGTGGGCAGGTCGCGCAGCACCACGGGAGCGAGCAGAAACACGCGCACGAAGTTGCCCATGTAGTCGATGAGGATGGGCGACATCAGCAGCATCTTCACGCCGTAGCCGTCCACCACGGTATAGCTGGCGATGAAGGCGCCCGTCAGCAGGCCGTACCACAGGCCCAGCCGCAGCCGCTCGCGCGCTTCGGGGTCATGGCGTGCGCGCAGCAGGCCGGGGCCGCCCGCGATCAGGAACACGCCAACCACCACGCCGGCAATGCCCAGCGCGCCCAGCGAGGAAATCTGCTCCCCCAGGAAGACCACCGCCACCATGGACGACAGCAGCGGCCCAGAGCCGCGCGCCAGCGGATAGACCACGGTGAGGTCCGCGCTGCGGTAGCCGCGCAGCAAGGTGACGTAGTAGGCCACGTGCAGCAGGCCGCTGGCCAGCACCACCAGCCATTCGTTGCGGCCCCATGTGGGCACCACATCGCGCCCCACCCACCAGCCCAGCGGTGCCCAGATCACCATCATGATGACCGAGGTGAAGAAGGCGAAGCGCGAGTCGCCGCCCGCCTTCTTGGCCACGATGTTCCAGCCGGCATGGATGAGGCCGGCAATGATGATCAGGGCAAAGGCTTGCAGCGACATGGGCAGGTCCGGGGAAAGCGGGGCTCGGGCTTGGCGCGGGAAAGAAAAAAGGCCGCGCACTGCGCAGCCTGGGGTCTTGTCTGAGGCGTCCGGGGACGCCACCCCGGGGAGTTACCTGCGGCTGGACACCAGCGAGAGGAACTCGCGGCGCAGTTCCGGGTTGGTGAGGAAGGCGCCGCGCATGACGGAGTTCAGCATCTTGCTGTCCATCTCGCGCACACCGCGCCAGGACATGCAAAAGTGCGAAGCCTCCATGACCACGGCCAGGCCGTCGGGGCGGGTCTTGTCGAGGATCAGGTCGGCCAGCTGGATGATGGCCTCTTCCTGGATCTGGGGGCGGCCCATGATCCAGTCCACCAGCCGCGCGTACTTGGACAGGCCGATGACATTGGTGTTCTTGTTGGGCAGCACGCCGATCCAGATCTTGCCGATCACCGGGCACAGATGGTGGCTGCAGGCGCTGCGCACCGTGATCGGGCCGACGATCATCAGCTCGTTGAGGTGCTCGGCGTTGGGGAACTCGGTGATGGCGGGCTGCGCCACATAGCGGCCGCGGAACACTTCGTTGACATACATCTTGGCCACGCGGCGCGCCGTGGCGCGCGTGTTGTGGTCGTGCGTGGTGTCGATGACCATGCTGTCGAGCACGCCCTGCATCTTGTCCTGGACTTCGTCGAGCAGCAGCTCGAGTTCACCGGGCTCGATGAATTCGGAGATGTTGTCGTTCGCATGAAAGCGCTTTTGCGCCTGCTTCAACCGTTCGCGGATCTTGACCGAGACGGGGGTGCCCTCGGCCTGGCTGTCTTGTTTCATGTCGACGAGTTCTCTGAACATGGCTGGCATGGTAACAGCGAAACCCGCGGCATGGCACGCAAGGGATTTTCCACCCAAACGCAGGTTCTGCCCGCGCTGAAAGCTATTATTTCAATAGCAAAAGAATGGCTTGTGTGACAGAACCCGGGGCTAGAGGCGGAATTCGGCAATCAGCGGCAGATGGTCGGACATGCGCCACCAGATGCGGCCCTTGGGCACATGCAGGCCCAGCGGGGTGAGGCCGCGCACGTAGACATGGTCCAGTTGGGCCAGCGGCAGGCGCGAGGGATAGGTGGGCACGCTGGGCAATTCGTCGTATTCGTACAGGCCGAAACCGCCAAGCATGCGCTTGATCTGGCCACCCCAGTCGTTGAAGTCGCCAGCCACCACCACGGGCGCGCCGGGCGGCACCTCTCGCTCGATGAAGCGCTTGAGCTGTGAGACCTGGCGCACGCGGCTGCCGGGGATCAGGCCCAGGTGCACCACGATGGTGTGCACGCGCCGGTTCTGCACTTCCACCTCCACATGCAGCAGGCCCCGCTGCTCGAAGCGGTGGTCGGAGATGTCTTCGTGCTGGTGGCCCACCACGGGCCAGCGAGTGAGCAGCGCGTTGCCGTGCTCGCCATGGCGCGTGTAGGCATTGGTGCGGTAGACGGCCTCGTAGCCCAGGGGAGCCAGGTACTCCGCCTGCGAGACCTGGGGCCAGCGCTCGAAGTAGGCGGCCTCCTTGTGGTTCATCTTGCGCACTTCCTGCAGGCAGACGATGTCGGCATCGAGCTGCTCCACAGCGTGTCCCAGGTTGTGGATTTCCAGGCGGCGCACGGGACCCATGCCTTGCACGCCCTTGTGGATGTTGTAGGTCGCGACGCGCAGTATGGACGGGCCGGGGTCCACCTCGTGGGAGGATTTCACGTTGTCAGTCATAGGCGGTCAGGAACACAGAGATCGGGATCAGTCCAGCTCCAGTGAAGCGAATCGCGGCAGCATCAGGATGGCTTCCGCATTGGACGGGGAGTAGCAGCGCTCGGCAGCGTCATGCCAATGATGCCAAGCAGATGCGGTATGTTCCCTCGGATTCAAGAACACAGGGGTGTAGGACGGAATCCGCAGGCCGAAAACCCTCTCGCGGTTGTGCCATACACCGGGCGCATAGCGGTGCTGCCAGGCCGGGTAGATGGTGTAGATGTTCTCCAGCGCCCAGTCCTGCAGCAGGCAGCCGGGCGCCTCGGGATCGATGCCGGTTTCTTCCCGCACCTCGCGCACTGCGGTCTCGCGCCAGGACTCGCCTTCATGGTCCTTGCTGCCCGTCACCGACTGCCAGAACTCCCCGCCCTCAGGCGCCGGTGCCGTGCGGCGCATCAGCAGCACCTGCCCGTCATCGCGGTAGATGACGACCAGCACCGATTCAGGGATCTTGTAGCCTGGCATGGCAGGCATCAGCCCTTGCCCTGGACCGCTTTGGTCGCCACGGGCGGTGGCAGCTCCTTGGCCTGCAGCGCGCGCACCTGATGCACGAGCTGGTTGTGCGCATCCAGAAAGGCGGCGGCGATGACCTTGCCCTCGTTGGTATTGCTCCAGCCCGCGCCCGCCGCGCCCAGGCGGCCCAGCACCATGCCGCCCACGCCCAGATCGGTGGTGCGGGCGGCGCCCGTGGCAGCGGCCACCTGCTCGGTGGTTTCGTTGTCCGACAGCAGCAGCGCGGTCTGCGCCTCCTTGAACTTGACCTGCTCGACCATGCCGACCAGCCCCGCGATGTCCCGCAGCACCGGAATCATGGCAACCACGCCGGCCAGGCCCCGACCCGCGTCCTGCTCGCTGAAGGTCAGGCTGGGCGTCAGCGTGTATTGCGCCTCATAGCCACGGCCCTTGCGCACCGTGGAGTTCTCGCGCAGCACGCCGGCGTTCTTCAGGTCCTGCTCCTGCACCGTGCCGCGCAGGCCCGCGCCCCGGTCCACCACACGAAAGCACCCGCTTTGCTGGGCCAGCAGCTTGATCAGCGGCACGGGCGAGGCGGGCAACTGGTAGCCCGACCCCATGACGTAGCCGTTGGGATTCTCGGCCAGGGCCAGCGTGGCTACGGGCGCGTCGCAGCGCACGAGTTCGCGCGAGCCATTGTTCGCGCCCAGGGGCCCGGCGGAGCCGGTGATCTCCGAGCCGCCCTGCCCCAGCTCGGTCTTCTTTTCCCCGCAGCCGGACAGGCCCAGCCCTGCCAGCGCAGCCAGCGCCACCGATGCAATGCCTTGAAAACGCATGAAAGCTCTCCGCAAAAAGAAAAACGGCAGAAGCTGTGCCAGCTTCTGCCGTCCGTATCAAGCCGCCAGGCCCGGTCCTCAGCCCTGGGTGGCCGCCAGCGGGTTGCGCAGGCGGATGTGCAGCTCGCGCAGCTGCTTTTCGTCCACGGGCGAAGGTGCCTGCGTCAGCAGGTCCTGGGCGCGCTGGGTCTTGGGGAAGGCGATCACGTCACGGATGGAGTCGGCACCCGTCATCAGCGTGATCAGGCGGTCCAGGCCGAAGGCCAGGCCACCGTGCGGGGGCGCGCCGTACTGCAGCGCGTCCAGCAGGTAGCCGAACTTGGCGCGAGCGTCTTCGGGCGAGATCTTGAGCGCGTCAAACACCTTGCTCTGCACGTCGGCGCGGTGGATACGCACCGAGCCGCCACCCAGCTCCCAGCCGTTCAGGACCATGTCGTAGGCCTTGGCCAGGCAGTTGGCCGGGTCGGTGACCATGAGTTCCTCGTGGCCGTCCTTGGGCGAGGTGAAGGGATGGTGCACGGCCGCCCAGCGGTCGTTTTCCTCGTCGTGCTCGAACATGGGGAAGTCCACCACCCACAGCGGCGCCCAGCGGTTCTCGAACAGGCCGTTGGCCTTGCCGAATTCGCTGTGACCCACCTTCAGGCGCAGCGCGCCGATGGAGTCGTTGACGATCTTTTCCTTGTCGGCGCCGAAGAAGATGAGGTCGCCGTCCTGTGCGCCCGTGCGCTTGAGGATCTCGGCAATGGCCGCGTCATGCAGGTTCTTGACGATGGGAGACTGCAGGCCATCGCGGCCCTTGGCCACTTCGTTGACCTTGATCCAGGCCAGGCCCTTGGCGCCGTAGATCTTGACGAATTCGGTGTACTGGTCGATCTCGCCGCGCGAGATCTGCGAGCCGCCGGGCACGCGCAGCGCGACCACGCGGCCGCCCTTGGTCGTGGCGGGGGTAGAGAACACCTTGAAGTCCACGTCCTTCATGATTTCGGTCAGTTCGGTGAACTCGAGCTTGACGCGCAGGTCAGGCTTGTCCGAGCCGAAGCGGAAGGCCGCATCCTGGTACGTCATCATCGGGAACTCGCCCAGATCCACGTCCAGCTGGGTCTTGAAGACCTCGGTGATCATGCGCTGGAAGATGGCGCGGATTTCCTCTTCGTCCAGGAACGAGGTCTCGCAGTCGATCTGCGTGAACTCGGGCTGGCGGTCGGCGCGCAGGTCTTCGTCGCGGAAGCACTTGGTGATCTGGTAGTAGCGGTCGTAGCCGGCCACCATCAGCATCTGCTTGTACAGCTGGGGCGACTGCGGCAGGGCGAAGAACTCGCCGTCGTGCACGCGGCTGGGCACCAGGTAGTCGCGCGCGCCTTCGGGCGTGCTCTTGCCCAGCATGGGCGTTTCGATGTCGATGAAGCCTTCCTTGTCCAGGAAGTTGCGCACCTGGATGGCCGTGCGGTAGCGCAGCATCATGTTGCGCTGCATGTAGGGGCGGCGCAGGTCCAGCACGCGGTTGGTCAGGCGCACGGTCTCGGACAGGTTCTCGTCGTCCAGCTGGAACGGGGGCGTGACCGAGGCGTTGAGCACGTTCAGCTCGTGGCACAGCACTTCGATCTGGCCGCTCTTGAGCTTGTCGTTGGTCGTGCCTTCGGGACGTGCGCGCACCAGGCCCTTGACCTGCACGCAGAACTCGTTGCGCAGGCCTTCGGCAGTCTTGAACATCTCGGCACGGTCGGGGTCGCAGACCACCTGCACATAGCCTTCGCGGTCGCGCAGGTCGATGAAGATCACGCCGCCATGGTCGCGGCGACGGTTCACCCAGCCGCACAGGGTAACGGTTTCGCCCATCAGGGCTTCGGTCACTAGACCGCAGTAATGGGAGCGCATGGCCATGATGAAAAGCTTCCTGCGCCCGGGATGGGCGCGACAGTTTGTTATTTGGATTCCGCGGGCAGTGTGAGATCCGGAGGAGTCACCACGCCCATCGAAACAATGTACTTGAGCGCGGCATCCACGCTCATTTCCAGCTCGATGCAATCGCTCTTGCGAACGATGACGAAATAGCCGCCCGTCGGGTTCGGCGTTGTCGGCACGAAGACGCTCAGGTATTCGTCACGCAGATAGGCGGCGACCTCTCCGCTGGGCGAGCCGGTGACGAAGGCCACGGTCCAGACGCCTTCGCGCGGCCACTGCACCAGCACGGCGGTGCGAAACGCATTGCCACTGTCCGAGAAGACGGTATCGGACACCTGCTTGACGCTGGAATAGATGGAGCGCACCACGGGAATGCGGCTGACCACCGCATCGCCCCAGGAGACAAGCTTGCGGCCGATGAAGTTGCTGGCCGCAGCGCCAACCACCAGCAGGATCAGCAGCGTGAGCACCACGCCGAAGCCGGGAATGTGGAAACCCAGCAGCCGGTCCGGATGCCAGGCCTCGGGCAGGATGGCCAGCGTCTGGTCCAGCGTGCCGATGATCCAGTTGAGCACGCCCAGCGTGATCACCAGAGGAACAATCACCAGCAGGCCGGCGAACAGCCATTTGCGCAGAGCGGACATGAGAAATGCAAGCCTTGATTAATGGCCCGTGGAGGGTGCGGGAGCAGATGCGGGGGCCGCAGCAGGCGCAGGCGCAGTTGTCGCAGGTGCGGCAGATGTATCCGAGGCCTGGGTGTCGGCCGCTGGAGCCGGCGTGGCGGCGCTCTTGCTGCCGCTGTTCTTGAAGTCGGTCGCGTACCAGCCCGAGCCCTTGAGCTGGAAGCCGGCAGCCGTCAGCTGCTTGGAAAAGGCCTCGGCACCACAGGCCGGGCAGGTCGTCAGCGGAGCATCCGAGATTTTCCGCAGCACGTCCTTGGCATGACCGCAGGAGCCACACTTGTATGCATAAATAGGCATGGCGCTAATGCTTATACGAGAGAAGATGCAAAACTTTCGATTATAGGCATCCGCCCGATACTGCGGCTGCCTTGCCCCCAAAGGCCCAGGCCGGAAAGCCGCAAGGCGCATGCATCAGTCGGTACCTGATGGCCCCGAAATGCAAAATGCCAGTCGCGGGGACTGGCATTCCATCAGGGCGGTGCCGGCAAGCCCCGCTGCCGGGGCGCCTGCCGCGTCCATGTTCAGCGCCGTGCCCGGCGCCGCTGCATCCCCATACCGGCCAGCATGATGGCAAGGCCCATCAGCACCAGGGCGGGCACCCCGGTGGCGGGGACCGGCTCCGGCGTCAATGCGGCAGTAACCACCAATTCCTGATCCCGCGAATTGTTGGCCGGCTCCGGGTCCGTGGTTCCACTGACCGCCGTCACGGTGGCTGTCAGGCTGCCCTGCGTGGTGGGCGTGAAGCTCACCGTGCAGGAAATGCTGGCACCCGAGGCCAGCGGTGTGCCAGTCGGTACCGCAGGCGTGCATGAGGTGCTGGCACCTGCCGGCAGCCCTGCGATGGAGCAATTGGCAAAGGCCGCCGCATTGGGGCCGGCATTCGTGCAGACGAAAGATCCCTTCACGGGAACACCCACGTTGGCGGTGGCCGGCAGCGTGACGCTGGTGGCCTGCATGTCGGCCCGCTCCACCGGGTTGAAGGGGTGGGCCTTGGTGTTGTTGGCCGCCACCGGATCCACCGTGCTGCTGCTCGCCGTCACCAAGGCCGCGATGGTGCCCGTTGTGGTGGGCGTGAACTGCACTGTGCAGGCGATGCTGCCGCCCGATGCCAATGGCGAGGCCGTGGGCACGCTGGGTGTGCAGGACGTGGTCGCCCCGGCGGGCAGGCCGGAGATCACGCACGAGGCCGCCGTGGCCGCACTGGGGCCGGCATTGGTGCAGCTGAAACTGCCGGAGACCGGCGCGCCCACCGTCATGGTCGTGGGAAGCGTGATGGAGGTGGCCTGCATGTCGGCCGCTGGCGCAACCGCCAGCACGGCCGGGCTGGCTGGCTGGTTCAGGCCGATCAGGCTGAGGTTGGAAGCGCCATTGGTGAAGCTGCCTGTCGCGGTCGGGCGCACGTCGAGGCTCACCTCGCAGAAGGCGGCACCCTGGGCCAGGTCTCCGTTGGACACGGTCACGGTGCTGCCGCCTGCTGCGGCCTGCACGGTCGCGCCGGGGCAGGTGGTGCTGGCATTGCCCTCGACAACCAGTCCTGCAGGCAGGTTGTCGGTAAACGACCAGCCTCGCTTGCGCAGCAGATCGGTCGTATTGGTGATGGTCATGGTCAGCCGGGAGACCTGGCCGAGTTGAATGCTGGCAGGCGAGAAGGCCTTGTCCAGCTGCGGCGTGACATCGATGATCTGCGCGTTGTCGATCGAAGAATCGTTGCCCATGGAGCTGGTCTGGTCGTTGTGCAGAACAAACCCGACAGAGGTCCCGCTGAAGAGCAGTGCTCCCGGAGAAGTCACCGTCTGGGCCACAGCGGTCTGGGTGCCGGCAATACCGATAGGTGTTGTATTGAATGACTGTCCACCCACGCATGGATTGATCGCGTTCGTGGAGATGGGCAGCTCCGTACCAGCGTCATTGATCAGGGAAAAACGCAGCAGCGGGGCGACAAATCCCGACGAGCAGAAGGTCGCCACCACATCGGTACGGGCCGTGAGGAATCTGCTGCTGGCACTTTGTGCAATATTGGTGGCGGTGCGAAAGGCAATTGCGCCAGCAGGAAAGGTCCCATTCGCTGTAAGCATTGCCATGACGTGATTGTTGCGTGCAGCCGCCGCACTCTGGCCCTGATAGCGCCCGGCGACCTCGGCCATCTGCTGCAGGTTGTTCCAATTGCCATGGTCCGAGCAGGCCGCAATCATCACCGTCGAACCTGGAGCCTGGCTGAAGGACGTCACTATGCCATTGCACTGGTTGGCGCTCATCCGGTACAGGGGGTCGGCGGTGTACGTCTGCCCCGCAGGGTCCGCGCCCTGGTAGGCCAGCAGATCCCGCCCCTCCGTGGTGATGGGGGGTGTCTGCGGGTTTTCGAAGTCCTCGCTCCAGACAATGACCGGCGCGACCGGGATCCTCGGCGCAGCCATTGCCACCTGGCCGCACAGGGCTGGCACAAGCAAGGCGCCTCCAAGCCAACTCCATCGGAACCGGACGCCAGCGACAGGCCGCAGCTTCAGCCGGCGAGCCCTCGCAATCAGTTTGAGTGTTTTCATGACGGTGCTTCCTCCCAAGCGTTTGCTATTCGGAGGTCCGCCGTACTGTCAGGCCCTGTGCTTCACATCACCCAAGTCAGCATTCCGGGACCTCCACAATCCCAGCTGCTGACTATATAGTTAATAACTATTGATGATTGTCATCAATTGTTTTTGCAAATGATGAGGAAGCGGCGCTTACCTTTCGGGCCTGAATTCAAGAATGTCTGCGCTGCGATTGGCCAGCCACTGCGGCGCCAGTGATCCGGCCACCATCCCCGTCACTGCAGCCAGCAGTCCCGCCAATTGCTGCGGAAATGCCTCGTGCAAAGCAGGAGTGGCCATGAAGGCCACCCACACGCCAATGCCCAGTGCCACGGCGCAAATGGCGCCCTGCGTGGTGGCGCGCTTCCAGTACAGCCCGAAGACCAGCGGCACGAAGGCGCCGACCAGCGGCACCTGGTAGGCGCTGGAGACCAGCTCATAGATGGGCGTTCCTTCCATCTTGATCGAGTAGGCCAGCACGCAGATGCTGAAGACGAGCACGCTGATGCGCATGGCCAGCAGCATTTCCCGGTCGCTGGCCTGGGTGCGGAACTGGCGCCAGATGTTCTCGGTGAAGGTCACGCTGGGCGCCAGCAACGTGGCCGAGGCACAGGACTTGATGGCCGACAGCAGCGCGCCGAAGAACAGCACCTGCATGACAAAGGGCATCTTGTCCATGACCAGGGTGGGCAGCACCTTCTGCGGGTCCTGCTTGAGCAGCTCAGCCGTCTCGCCGGGCATGATGATCAGCGCGCTGGCCACGAGGAACATGGGTACGAAGGCGAAGCAGATATAGGCCGAGCCACCGATGACGGTGCCGCGCGTGGCGGCCTTCTCGCTGTGGGCCGACATCACGCGCTGGAACACGTCCTGCTGGGGAATGGAGCCCAGCATCATGGTGATGGCCGCGCCAAAGAAGAAGAGGATTTCATGCCAGCTGGGCTCGGGCCAGAACTGGAACAGATCACGGCTCACGGCCAGGTCGATGACCTTGCCGGCACCGCCAGCCATGTCGCTGGCAAACCAGGCCAGCACCACCAGGCCGACGACCAGGATGATCATCTGCAGGAAGTCCGTCACCGCCACCGACCACATGCCGCCGAACAGCGTGTAGGCCAGGATGGACACCACGCCGATGGCCATGCCCATGGAAATGCTGACCGTGCCGCCCGACAGCAGGTTGAACACCAGCCCCAGGGCCGTGACCTGGGCCGAGACCCAGCCCAGGTAGCTGAGCATGATGATCAGCGAGCAGACGATCTCGATGGACCGGCCATAGCGGTGGCGGTAGTAGTCGCTGATGGTCAGCAGCGTCATGCGGTAGAGCTTGCCCGCGAAGAACAGGCCCACCAGGATCAGGCACATGCCCGCGCCGAACGGGTCTTCGACCACGCCGCGCAGGCCGCCCTCGATGAACTTGGCGGGCACGCCGAGCACGATCTCCGAGCCGAACCACGTGGCAAACGTGGTGGTGATGATCATGTACATGGGCAGATGGCGCCCGGCAATTGCGAAGTCGGCCGTGTTCTTGACCCGCCTGGCCGCCCACAGGCCGATGGCGATGGTCACGAACAGGTAGGCGATCACCATAGAGAGCAGCACGCTGGCACTCCTGTTTCAAAGTGGGAAAAGGGAGAGGTCCGGAAACCCGTCAGTGTTCTCAGTACCAGCGCAGCCGCACCACCAGTTGCAGCAGGATCAGCGCGATGACAAAGCCGATGCCGGCGCTGACGATGGCCTGCAACAGGCGGTTGGTGAGCTTTTGCTGCTGCAGCAGCTCCTTGAGCAGTTCGTCGTGCTCGCCGGAGTTGCGCGTGAGCCGGCGATGGATCAGGCGCGGCAGCTCGGGAATGAGCTTGGCATAGCGCGGCGCCTCGGCCAGCAGCTCGCGCCACAGCCGTTGCGGGCCCATCTGGTCCAGCATCCATTTTTCGAGGAAGGGCTTGGCCGTGCTCCACAGGTCCAGGTTGGGGTCCAGCTGGCGCCCCAGGCCTTCGATGTTGAGCAGCGTCTTTTGCAGCAGCACCAGCTGCGGCTGGATCTCGACTTGAAAGCGGCGCGAGGTCTGGAACAGGCGCATCAGCACCATGCCCAGCGAAATCTCGGCCAGCGGACGGTCGAAGTACGGCTCGCAGACGGCGCGGATGGCGGCCTCCAGCTCGTCCACGCGCGTGCTCGGCGGCACCCAGCCGCTTTCGATGTGCAGCTCGGCCACGCGCTTGTAGTCACGGCGGAAGAACGCCGTGAAGTTCTGCGCCAGGTATTCCTTGTCGTACTCGGTCAGCGTGCCGACGATGCCGAAGTCCAGCGAGATGTAGCGCCCGAAGGTCTCGGGCTCCAGGCTGACCATGATGTTGCCCGGGTGCATGTCGGCGTGAAAGAAGCCATCGCGAAAGACCTGGGTGAAGAAGATGGTCACGCCGTCGCGTGCCAGCTTGGGGATGTCCACGCCGGCTTCGCGCAGGCGCTCGACCTGGCTGATGGGCACGCCGGTCATGCGCTGCATGACCATCACGTCGCTGCGGCAGAAATCCCAGTACACCTCGGGGATCAGCACCAGGTCCAGCCCTTCCATGTTGCGGCGCAGCTGCGCGGCGTTGGAGGCTTCGCGGATCAGGTCCAGCTCATCGTGCAGGTAGTTGTCGAACTCGGCCACGACCTGGCGGGGCTTGAGGCGCTTGCCGTCGGCCGACAGGCGCTCGACCCAGCGCGCCATCATGTGCATCAGCGCCAGGTCCTTGTCGATCACGGTCTTCATGCCCGGACGCAGCACCTTGACGGCCACGTCGCGCTGCACGCCGTTGCGGTCGCTGATCACGGCAAAGTGCACCTGGGCGATGGAGGCGCTGGCCACCGGCTCGCGCTCGAAGCTCACGAAGATCTGGTCCAGCTTCTTGCGGAAGGCGCGCTCGATGGTGTCCACCGCAATCTGCGAATCGAAGGGCGGCACGCGGTCCTGCAACCGGGCCAGCTCCTCGGCCACGTCGGGCGGCATCAGGTCGCTGCGCGTGGACAGCACCTGGCCGAACTTCACGAAGATGGGCCCCAGCTCCTCCAGGGCCTCGCGCAGGCGCTGGCCGCGCGGCTTGTCCAGCCGCCGGCCCAGCGTGAGCACCGCGCGTGCGCGGCGCATCCAGGGATGCTCGAAGCTCGACAGCACCAGCTCGTCGAGTCCGTAGCGGAACACCACCCAGAGGATGGTCAGCCCGCGAAGAAACCGGCTCATGGCTTGTCGTTCTCGAAACCGGGCAGGGATACCACGGGGGAACCAATGGGCGCGCTGGCGGGCGCTGCCGCACGTGCGGCCTCGGGGGCGGGGGCATCGGCATCGGGCTTGCCGGCCATGCGGGCGCCCACAAACTGGCGCAGCGCCTGGGCGGCGCTGCGCGCGACCTTGGCCACGGTGTGCGCGGGCGCATCGCCGATGATGCGGGCCAGGTCTTCCTCCACGTCCCATTCGACGTGGTCCACCAGCCAGTTGATGTCGGCGGCCAGTTGCACGTCGCCCTCGATGCGGATGGAGGGCTTGTCGCCGCGCAGGGCCACCTGGGCCAGGGCCAGCGGGGAGGTCTCGGTGACTTCAAGCAGCAGGTCGGGCTGCGCGCCTTCGGGCGCCACGTTGAACAGGCCGGCGGGCGTGATCTGCAGGGCCATGGAGTAGCCGCGCCACTGCACGCGCGCCACGCGGCCCTTTTGCCGCACGAGGCGCTCCATCGCCTCTTTCTCCTGCATCAGCACATGGTTGAGGAACAGCACGAGGCGCTGATGCACCTCGCTGACCAGCCATTGCGGCGGTTGCGGACCGGCCATCACGCGTTCCATGAGACCGTTCAGAAAAGAAAAAGGGGACTGTGTTGCCATAGTCCCCGATTATTCCCGAAGTGAGAGGATGCGGCCGACGCAAATCCGGTCGAGACAAGTGGCCAGCCCATGGCGTGCCCCCTGTCGCATCCCTGGCTTGCGCCAGTCCTCTGCAAATTACTTACTGCAGTGCCTGGACGCCGGCGACCAGCCAGCCGCTGCTGCCGCTCTTGGGCTTGGTCATGTTCCAGACCTCGCGGAAGGGCGTGGGGCCTGCCGAGGCGTCCTCGCGGATCATTCCCGAGAATTCCACGCTGGCCATGTAGTCATTGCCCAGATCCTCGATGCCCAGCAACTGGGCATCGATCATGACCACGTCGGTCTGGTTGGGCTGGCCAGGGCGCTGCACCTCGCGCTCGCTGAGCTGGCCACGGATCTCGGTCAGCATCTCGTCGGTCATCATGGCGCGCAGCGAAGCGATGTCCGAGCGGTCCCATGCCGATTGCAGGGTGACGAAGTTGCGCTTGGCAGCCGTCAGGAAGCCTTCGGTGTCGAAGCCTTCAGGCACACCCCAGTTCTGCGAGCCTGCCAGGGCAGAGCCGATCTGCACGCCGGAACCCGAGGCCAGGGCGGCCGGCTGGTGGTTCTGCTCCCAGGGACGGGCCGAGGCGTCGTTGCCGACCTTCTCGGGGTTGTACTGGCGTGCCAGCGGTGCGCTGTCCACGTTGCCACCCATGTTGCCCGCGCCCGCAGGGGCCGCGTTCTGGAAGGCGAAGGGGCTGGACGATGCCTGCTGCGCACCGGCCGCTGCACGGCGCGAGCGCATGACCATGCCCACCACGACCATGATGACCAGGGCCAGCAGGGCGATCAGCAGGAACTGGCCGAAGGCGGCGCCCAGGCCCAGCGAGTGGGCCAGCCAGGCCAGGCCCAGGCCGGCGGCCAGGCCGCCGAGCATGGCGCCCCAGGGCTTCTTGGCCGGAGCGGCCGCAGGCGGCGTGGCGGGCTTGCCCGCAGCGTTCTGTGTGGCGGCGTTCTGCGGCGGCGTGTTCTGCGCCGGCGCGCGCGTAGCTTCACGCTGCGTCACATTGCTCGACTGCTTGCCCACCGATCCGCCACCGCCCATGCGCTTGGCGTCGGCCGTGCCGTGGACCACCACCAGCATCGCGACCAAGACCATAGACCATAGCTTTTTCATGTCATCTCCTCGAATAATCGTGTTGCCGTCACCTCACCGAGCGCCTCGCGCGCTCAGCACTTGATTCCCACATGCAGGGCCGCAATGCCGCCCGTCATGTTGTGATAGTCCACATGGCCGAAGCCGCATTCCTGCATCAGGCGCTTGAGATCCTCCTGGCCGGGGTGCATGCGGATGGACTCGGCCAGATAGCGGTAGCTGGCGTCATCGCCCGCCACGAGCTTGCCCATGGCCGGAAGAATCTTGAAGGAATACCAGTCGTAGGCCTTCTCCAGGGGCTTGGCCACCTTGGAGAACTCCAGCACCAGCAGCTTGCCGCCGGGGCGCAGGACACGGTTCATTTCCTTGAGCGCCGCATCCTTGTGGGTCATGTTGCGCAGGCCGAAGGCCACGCTGACCAGATCGAAATGGTTGTCGGGAAACGGCAGGGCCTCGGCATCGCAGACCATGGTGGGCAGGATCACGCCCTTGTTGATCAGGCGGTCGCGGCCCACGCGCAGCATGGCTTCGTTGATGTCGGTGTGCACCACTTGGCCGGTGGAGCCGACCTTCTTGGCGAAGGCCAGGGCCAGATCGCCCGTGCCACCCGCGATGTCCAGCGCCTTGTCGCCTTCCTTGAGGTTGGCCACCATCACCGTATAGGCCTTCCAGGCACGGTGCAGACCACCCGACATCAGGTCGTTCATGACGTCGTAGCGCGAAGCGACCGAGTCGAACACGCCGCGCACGCGGCTGGCCTTCTCGCGCTCGTCCACCGACTGGAATCCGAAATGTGTGGTGCTCATAACAACGATGCTAAGCAAGCAGTAGTAATGCGTACAGCGACAACCCCGTGTGGCCACGGGCTTTGCCGGGCAAGGGTTATCAAGAACAAACAGCTTGAAACGCCTTCAAACAAAGACTTTCAAGCTATTTTAAATATAGCACCACCCCCAATAACCCTGTGCCATACAGAGGTCCGGAATGTGGTGCGAGGGGAACGGCGCCATACAGCGCGCACCCGTGCGCGGCGTCAGTGGCTGCCGCAGCCGTGTCCGCCGCCGGTGGCCTTGCCGGGCATGGGCGTGTCGCGGTCCATGCCGGACTCCTGCAGCCGGTCCAGGTACTGCGCCCAGAACTCGTCCTGGCGGCGGCCCAGTTCGTAGAGGTATTCCCAGGTGTACAGGCCGCTTTCATGCCCGTCGCTGAAGAAGGGCTTGATGGCGTAGTTGCCCACGGGCTCGATGGCCGTGATGGACACCTCGCGCTTGCCCGTCTGCAGCACTTCCTGGCCCGGGCCATGGCCCTGGACTTCGGCCGAGGGCGAGTACACGCGCAGCAGCTCGAAGGGGATGCGAAAGCTTGCGCCGTCGGAGTAGGCCACTTCCAGCACGCGCGATGCGCCGTGCACGGTCAGGGCTTCTGGGGTTGGGGTGTCAGGGGTCAGGCCGGCCATGCGGTGCTCCTCATTCAGTGGCGGGGTGCTGCTGCCAGGCATCGAGTGCCTGGACCAGCGCCGTGTCTATGGCTGGCAAGCGCGCTGCCACCTCGGCCTCGCGCTCGCCATTGCGCGGGCGCTGGGCCGGGGCCCAGACCGCGCCCGGGAAATGGCTGTCCCAGTCAAAGCGCGCAATCACATGCCAGTGCAGGTGCGGCACCATGTTGCCCAGCGCCGCCAGGTTGATCTTGGCCGGAGCAAGGCGCTCACGCAAGACGCGCTCGACAACGACCACGGCATCCATGCAGTGCTGGCGGTCGGCGGCGTCCAGGTCGGAGAACTCGGCTGCATGCGCATTCCAGACCACGCGATAGAAGGCCGGAAAGCCCTCCTCCTGCGCGCGGATCACTCGCAGGCGCGGGCCGCGCCAGATGGGCACGCCGCCTTCTGTGGCGCACAGGGGGCAGGAAGCGGGAGCAGCCATCAGACCAGAACCCGTTCGATGCCGCCGGCGTTGGCGCGCTGAACATATTCGGCCATCCAGTTCTCGCCCAGGATCTGGCGCGCCATCTCGACCACGATGTAGTCGGCTTCCAGCAGGCCGTTGTTCATATCGCCACCGTAGCGCGACAGGCCCTGCAGGCAGCTGGGGCAGCTGGTGAGGATCTTCACGTTGTCCTTCTCGGCCAGGGCGCCGCTGGCGCGCAGCGCGGCCTCGCCCTTCTTGAGTTCCTCTTCCTTGCGGAAGCGGATCTGCGTGGAGATGTCGGGGCGCGTGACGCCCAGCGTGCCCGATTCGCCGCAGCAGCGCTCGCTCTTGACCACGCCGTCACCGACCAGCGCCTTGACGGTCTTCATCGGGTCCTGCAGCTTCATGGGCGAGTGGCAGGGGTCGTGGTAGAGGTAGCCCTCCTTGCCCTGCAGCGTCACGCCCTTTTCCAGCAGGTACTCGTGGATGTCGATGATGCGGCTGCCCGGGAAGATCTTGCCGAACTCGTAGCCCTGCAACTGGTCGTAGCAGGTGCCGCAGCTGACCACCACGGTCTTGATGTCCAGGTAGTTGAGCGTGGTGGCGACGCGGTGGAAGAGCACACGGTTGTCCGTGATCATCTTCTCGGCCTTGTCGAACTGGCCGCTGCCGCGCTGGGGATAGCCGCAGCACAGGTAGCCGGGTGGCAGCACGGTCTGCACGCCGGCATGCCAGAGCATGGCTTGGGTGGCCAGGCCCACCTGGCTGAACAGGCGCTCGGAGCCGCAACCGGGGAAGTAGAACACCGCCTCGGTGTCCGCGCTCGTGGTCTGCGGGCTGCGGATGATGGGCACGTAGTCCTTGTCCTCGATGTCCAGCAGGGCTCGCGCCGTCTTGTTGGGCAGGCCGCCGGGCAGCTTCTTGTTGACGAAGTGGATCACCTGCTCCTTGAGGGGAGCGCGCCCCACCGAGGCGGGCGGGCGCTGGGTCTGCTTCCTGGCCAGGCTGTGCAGCACGTCGGAGGCCAGGCGCTGGGCCTTGAAGCCCACGCCGACCATGGCCGAGCGCATGAACTTGATGGTGTCCGGATTGGTGGCGTTGAGCATGGCCATCGCCAGCTTGTTGCCGGGCCGGAAGCTCTTCTTGTCCATCTTGCGCAGCAGGTTGCGCATGTTCATGGTCACGTCGCCGAAGTCGATCTTCACCGGGCAGGGGTTGAAGCACTTGTGGCAGACCGTGCAGTGGTCCGACACGTCCTCGAACTCCTGCCAGTGGCGCAGCGACACGCCGCGGCGCGTCTGCTCCTCGTAGAGGAAGGCTTCGACCAGCAGCGAGGTCGCCAGGATCTTGTTGCGCGGGCTGTACAGCAGGTTGGCGCGCGGCACGTGGGTGGCGCACACGGGCTTGCACTTGCCGCAGCGCAGGCAGTCCTTGACCGAGTCGGCGATGGCGCCGATATCGCTCTGCTGCATGATCAGCGACTCGTGCCCCATCAGGCCGAAGCTGGGCGTGTAGGCGTTGGTCAGGTCGGCGAACATCAGCGATTCGCGCGGCGAGCGGCCGTCATGGCTCTGGCCCACCACGGCCTGCAGCTTCTCGTTGCGGATCAGCTTGCCCTTGTTGAAGCGGCCTTCGGGGTCCACGCGCTGCTTGTAGGCGGCAAAGGGGGCCAGCTCGTCGTCGCTGAGGAATTCCAGCTTGGTGATGCCGATGCCGTGCTCGCCCGAGATCACGCCGTCCAGATGGCGCGCAAGCACCATGATGCGTGCCACGGCCTCATGGGCGGTCTGCAGCATCTCGTAGTCGTCGCTGTTGACCGGAATGTTGGTGTGCACGTTGCCGTCGCCGGCGTGCATGTGCAGCGCCACCCAGACACGGCCCTTGAGCACGCGCTGGTGGATGGCGTTGACTTCGGCCAGCAGAGGCTGGAAGGCCGCGCCCGCGAAGATCTGGGCCATGGGCGCCTTCAGCTGGGTCTTCCAGCTGGCGCGCAGCGTATGGTCCTGCAGCTGCGGGAAGAGGTTCTCGACATCGTCCAGCCAGCCCTGCCACAGCGTGCGCACGTCGACAACCAGGGCCAGGGCCTGCTGCACGCGGTCCTCCAGCAGCTCGGCCGAGGGGATGTCGCCCGCATCGTCCTGCTTGCCCAGCGGCAGGTCGCCGTGCTGGAAGAAGTCCGTCAGCGCATCGCACAGCTTGAGCTTGTTGCGCAGCGACAGCTCGATGTTGATGCGCTCGATGCCATCCGTGTACTCCCACATGCGGGGCAGCGGGATCACCACGTCTTCATTGATCTTGAAGGCGTTGGTGTGGCGCGAGATGGCGGCCGTGCGCTTGCGGTCAAGCCAGAATTTCTTGCGCGCCTCGGCGCTGACGGCCGTGAAGCCTTCGCCGTTGCGCGAGTTGGCAATGCGCACCACCTCGGCGGCCACGCGGGCCACATCGTCGGCGTTGTCGCCGGCAATGTCGCCCAGCAGCACCATCTTGGGCAGATGGCCGTTGCCCTTCTTGCTCTTGGTGGCGTAGCCCACGGCCTTTAGGTAGCGGTCGTCCAGGTGTTCCAGGCCGGCCAGCAGCACGCCCGAGCGCTTTTGCTCGGCGAACATGAAGTCCTTGATCTCGACAATGCTGGGCACGGCGTCCTTGGCGTTGCCGAAGAACTCCATGCAGACCGTGCGCGTGTGCTCGGGCATGCGGTGCACCACCCAGCGCGCGCTGGTGATCAGGCCGTCGCAGCCTTCCTTCTGGATGCCGGGCAGGCCTGACAGGAACTTGTCGGTCACGTCCTTGCCCAGGCCTTCCTTGCGGAATTTCTGGCCGGGAATGTCCAGCCGCTCGCTGCGGATGGGGGTCTTGCCGTCTGCCTCGAAGTACTGCAGCTCGAAGCTGGCCATCTCGGCGTCATGGATCTTGCCGAGGTTGTGGCCCACGCGCGTGACTTCCAGCCACTGCGCATCGGGCGTCACCATGCGCCAGGACACCAGGTTGTCCAGCGCCGTGCCCCAGAGCACGGCCTTCTTGCCGCCCGCATTCATGGCGACGTTGCCGCCGATGCACGAGGCCTCGGCCGATGTGGGGTCCACGGCGAAGACGAAGCCCGCGCGCTCGGCCGCATCGGCCACGCGCTGCGTGACCACGCCGGCTTCGGTGAAGATGGTGGGCACCTCGTGGTCCACGCCGGGAATGCGGCGCATCTCCACCTCGGTCATGGCTTCGAGCTTTTCGGTGTTGATCACCACGCTGCGCCAGGTCAGCGGGATCGCGCCGCCCGTGTAGCCCGTGCCGCCGCCGCGCGGAATGATGGTCAGGCGCAGCTCGATACAGGCACGCACCAGGGCGGCCATCTCGGCTTCGGTATCGGGGGTGAGCACGACGAAGGGGTATTCGACGCGCCAGTCGGTGGCATCCGTCACATGGGCCACGCGCGACAGGCCGTCGAACTTGATGTTGTCCTTGGCCGTGTGGCGGCCCAGGCTCTTTTGCACCCGGCGGCGCAGTTGCTCGGCCTCGACGAAGGTGGCGTTGAACTCATGCACGGCGCGGCGCGCTGCATCCACCAGTTGACCCACCAGCGCATCGCGCACGGGGTCCTGCTGCGGAGCACGGCGCTTGTCGATCTCGCCCAGGCGGTGCTCCAGGGCCTCCACCAGCGACTTGCGGCGGTCGGGACTGTGCAGCAGGTCGTCCTGCAGGTAGGGATTGCGCTGAACGACCCAGATGTCCCCCAGCACCTCGTAGAGCATGCGGGCGGAGCGGCCCGTGCGCCGCTCCTGGCGCAGCTGGTTGAGCACATCCCACATGGACGTGCCCAGCAGGCGGATCACGATCTCGCGATCGGAAAACGAGGTGTAGTTGTAGGGAATCTCTCGCAGACGTGCAGGTTCGGCAGCCTGTGCCTGCAGGGCTGCCAACGCAATCGGTACATTCATGGGGTAGACCGTGTCTGGCGCTCTCGGGGCGCCGCTAAGCCAAGTGGGAGCGCAATTTTAAGCGAGCGCCCCGAGGATGCGCTTCCCACGGGGCTCTGGACGGCACGCCGTCTCGGCCCGCGAAGCCAGCCCTCGCCAACGCGGCGGGAGCTCACTGGGACCGGTGAAGGTGCCTTATACAGAAAGAGCACAAACGAGCCAATACGAACAACCCGGGCTTTTGAAACGAAATGGTATTGACCTAAAATGGCGCCGCTTCGCGTGTCATTTTTTGTCACACGACTGACATACGGGACCAGCGGCTCACCGGGTTTGGCCTGTAGTGCGGTACGAAGCATCCGAAAACAATGACACAGACATGTCATGCCCCTGCCTTACCGTGGCAGCGGTCTGAAACCGTCACCGAACTAGAGGAGTCCTCATGCAACTGAAGCAACTGGCCATGGCAGCCGCGATCGCGGCCACCACCATCTCGGCACAAGCCCAAACCGAAATCCAGTGGTGGCACTCGATGAGCGCAGCCCTGGGCGACTGGGTGAACGACCTGGCCAAGGAGTACAACGCCAGCCAGACCCAGTACAAGATCGTGCCGACGTACAAGGGCCAGTATGACGAGTCGATGACGGCCGCCATCGCCGCGTTCCGCGCCGGCAACGCGCCTGACATCCTGCAGGTCTTCGAAGTGGGCACGGCCACCATGATGGCCTCCAAGGGCGCCGTGGTGCCCGTCACCAAGGTCATGAACGACGGCGGCTTCAAGTTCGACCAGGGCGAGTACATCTCCGCCGTGGCCGGCTACTACACCGCTCCCAACGGCCAGATGATGAGCTACCCGCTCAACAGCTCGACCACCATCTTCTACTACAACAAGGACGCCTTCAAGAAGGCAGGCCTGGACGAGAACAAGCCGCCCAAGACCTGGCCCGAAGTGTTCGCCGCCGCCGAAAAGCTCAAGGCCTCGGGCCACCGCTGCGCACTGACCACGAGCTGGATGAGCTGGACCCAGCTGGAGAGCTTCTCGCTGTGGCACAACACCCTGTACGCGACCAAGAACAACGGCTTTGACGGCACCGATGCCAAGCTGGTGTTCAACTCGCCGCTGCACGTCAAGCATTTCGAGAACCTGGCCAAGGCCGCCAAGGATGGCAGCTTCGTCTACAAGGGCCGCGGCAACGTGCCTGACGCCGCCTTCGCTTCCGGCGAGTGCGCGATGATCACCGGCTCCTCCGGCCTGTATGCCCGCGTGGTCAAGGAAGGCAAGTTCGCCTTCGGCCAGTCCCAACTGCCCTACTACGCCGACGTGAAGGGCGCTCCCCAGAACACGGCCATCGGCGGTGCCTCCCTGTGGGTGATGGCCGGCAAGAGCGCCGAACGCTACAAGGGCGTGGCTGACTTCTTCAACTTCCTGAACAACACCAAGATCCAGGCCGCCAGCCACCAGCGCACCGGCTACCTGCCCGTGACCACCGCTGCGTACAAGCTGACCGAGGCTTCGGGCTTCTACGAAAAGCATCCCGGCACCGACACCGCCGTGACGCAGATGATCCGCAAGACCACCGACAAGTCGCGCGGCATCCGCCTGGGCAACTTCGTTCAGATCCGCACCATCATCGATGAGGAAACCGAACAGATCTGGACTGGCAAGAAGACTCCCCAGCAAGCCCTGGACACCGCTGTCACCCGTGGCAACGAGCAACTGGGCCGCTTCGCCCGGGCCAACAAGTAATCCTCCCATGTGATCTGCGGTGTGGCAGCTGCGCAGGCAGCCCGCACCGTGCGTCACAGGCCCGCAACCGGCGGCCCCACGGCCATCCGGTGTGCGGGCTGTTTTGTTCTACCGAGTTCCGTCATGGAAAAACGCGTTCTTTTTCGATCCGCCTGGCTGCCGTGGTTGCTGATAGCACCACAGATGGTCATCGTGCTGGTCTTCTTTTTCTGGCCCGCAGGCCAGGCCATCGTGCAGTCGTTCCAGGCGCAGGATACGTTTGGCTTCTCCACCGAATGGGTGGGGTTTGCCAACTTCCAGCACCTGCTGGATGACCCTGCCTACCTGGCCTCGTTCAAGACCACGGCCATCTTTTCCGTGCTGGTGGCGGTGTTCGGCATTGCGCTGTCGCTGATGCTGGCCATCTTTGCGGACCGCGTGATCAAGGGCGCGCTTGCCTACAAGACCGCCTTGCTGCTGCCCTATGCCGTTGCGCCCGCAGTGGCGGGTGTGCTGTGGGTGTTCATGTTCTCGCCGTCCATCGGCGTCGTGGCCTATGCGCTGCGCATGATCGGCTATGACTGGAACCACCTGCTGAACTCCGGCAACGCCATGACGCTGATCGTCATCGCTGCGATCTGGAAGCAGATTTCCTACAACTTCCTGTTCTTCCTTGCGGGCCTGCAGTCCATCCCCAAGTCGCTGATCGAGGCCGCCGCCATCGACGGCGCGGGCCCCATGCGCCGCTTCTGGGACATCCAGTTCCCGCTGCTGTCGCCCACGACGTTCTTCCTGCTGGTGATGAACGTGGTCTATGCCTTCTTCGACACCTTCGGCATCGTGGACGCCACGACCCAGGGCGGTCCGGGACAGGACACCTCCATCCTGGTCTACAAGGTCTATCACGACGGCTTCAAGGCCATGGACATGAGCGGCTCGGCCGCGCAGTCGGTCGTTCTGATGGTGATCGTGGTTGCACTGACCGTGATCCAGTTCCGCTATGTTGAGAAGAAAGTGCAGTACTGATCATGGTTGAACGCAGTCCCCTTCTCTCCTTTTTCTCGCACCTGATCATGGTGCTGGGCGTGATCATCGTCGGCTTTCCGCTGTACCTGGCCTTCGTGGCCTCCACGCACACGCCGCAGGACATCATCCAGGTGCCCATGCCCCTGGTGCCCGGCAGCAACTTCTGGGAAACCTACAAGGCCGCGCTGTTCGGCGGCTCGGGCCCCGGCTCCAGCGCGCCCGTGGCACGCATGATGTGGATCAGCTTCGTCTCGGCCATGGTGATCACCGTGGGCAAGATCGCGATCTCGCTGCTGTCGGCCTTCGCGCTGGTGTACTTCCGCTTCCCGTTCAAGAAGATCTGCTTCTGGCTGATCTTCGTGACCCTGATGCTGCCCGTGGAAGTGCGCATCGGCCCCACCTACGAAGTCGTCTCCACGCTGGGCATGCTCAACAGCTACGCCGGCCTGACGATTCCGCTGATCGCCTCGGCCACGGCCACCTTCCTGTTCCGCCAGTTCTTCCTGACGGTGCCGGACGAGCTGGTGGAAGCCGCCCGCATCGACGGCGCAGGCCCCATGCGCTTCTTCAAGGATGTGCTGGTGCCGCTGTCCAAGACCTCGATCGCGGCGCTGTTCGTGATCCAGTTCATCTACGGCTGGAACCAGTACCTGTGGCCGCTGCTCGTGACCACCTCGGAAGACATGTACCCCGTGGTCATCGGCATCAAGCGCATGGTGGCCAGCGGCGATACCGGCAATGACTGGAACGTGGTGATGGCGACGGCCCTGCTGGCCATGCTACCGCCCGCTGCCGTGGTGATCCTGATGCAGCGCTGGTTCGTCAAGGGCCTGGTGGACACCGAAAAGTAAACCGCCCGCCGCCGCCCCAACCCACCGTATAGAACCCCGCAGAGCAAGCGCCAGCGCCCTTCGCTCTGCGACTCAACCAGAATCTTCGTATGGCATCCATTTCCTTTCGCAACCTGATCAAGCGCTACGGCCAGGGCCCGTCGGCCAACCAGGTACTGCACGGCGTCAACGCCGAAATCAAGGACGGCGAGTTCGTCGTCATCGTCGGCCCTTCGGGCTGCGGCAAGTCCACCCTGCTGCGCATGGTGGCGGGCCTGGAGGAGATCTCCGACGGCCAGCTGCTGATCGGCGACAAGGTGGTCAACGACGTGGAACCGGCCAAGCGCGACATCGCCATGGTGTTCCAGAACTATGCGCTGTACCCGCATATGTCGAACTACGAGAACATGGCCTACGGCCTGAAGATCGCCAAGGTGCCGCCCGAGGAGATCAAGCGCCGCGTGGACAAGGCCGCCAAGATCCTGGAGCTGTCGCACCTGCTGGACCGCAAGCCGCGCCAGCTGTCGGGTGGCCAGCGCCAGCGCGTGGCCATGGGCCGCGCCATCGTGCGCCAGCCCAAGGTCTTCCTGTTCGACGAGCCGCTGTCCAACCTGGACGCCAAGCTGCGCGGCCAGACCCGCATCGAGATCCAGAAGCTGCACGCCGAGCTGGGCATCACCAGCCTGTTCGTGACCCACGACCAGGTCGAGGCCATGACCCTGGCCCAGCGCATGATCGTCATGAACGGCGGCGTGATGGAGCAGTTCGGCACGCCCGAAGAGGTCTACCACACGCCCGCCTCCACCTTCGTGGCCAGCTTCATCGGCTCGCCCCCGATGAACCTGCTCAAGAACGCGCCCGGCGGCACGGCCGGCCGTATCCTGGGCATCCGCCCCGAGCACCTGGTCGTCGTCAGCGAAGGCGGCTGGGAAATCAAGGTGGACACCGTGGAAATGCTGGGTGCCGAGCGCCTGGTCTATGGTTCGCTCAATGGCGAGACGATGACGGTACGCATCGACGAAGGCGCGCCCTTCCCCAAGCCCGGCGAGACCATGCGCGTGCGTCCTTCCGAAGAGCGTCGCCTGCACTGGTTCGACGCAGAATCCGGAAAGCGGATCTGATCCCCTGAAGGCCGGATCTCCGACCTTTTCCAAGAGAGCCCCAGAGGCTCTCTTTTTCCATCCAAGCTCCCTTCCTTTGACGGACTCGCCATGACCGAGAACCTGAAATCCTGGCCCTACCCCCTGTGGGTGGCCCACCGCGGCGCCGGCAAGCTGGCGCCCGAGAACACCATGGCCGCCTTCCGCCTGGGCGCCGCGCACGGCTATCGCATGTTCGAGTGCGATGCCAAGCTGTCTGCCGACGGCGTGCTGTTCCTGATGCACGACGCCACGCTGGAGCGCACCACCAACGGCCACGGCACGGGTGGCGACCTGTCCATGGGCGAGATCGCCCAGCTGGACGCCGGCAGCTGGCACTCGCGCGCCTTTGCGGGAGAGGCCCTGCCCACGCTGGAAGCCCTGGCGCGCTGGTGCCTGGCCAACCACTTCTTCCTGAACGTGGAGATCAAGCCCACGCCGGGCCAGGAAGAGGCCACGGGCCGCGCCACGGGCGAGCTGATGAACCGCATCTGGCCCAGGGACCGCATCCAGCCGCTGTTCACCTCGTTCAAGACCGATGCGCTCAAGGGCGCACGCGACACGGCACCGCACATTCCGCGGGGCCTGCTGGTGGACAAGCTGGCCGATGCCACGGGCGACGCCGACCTGCGCACCGCGCTGGACCTGGGCTGCGCGGCCATGGTGCTCAACCATGCGCTGTGGGATGCCGCACTGGTCGCCAAGGTGCATGGCGCGGGCCTGCGCTGCAGCAGCTATACGGTCAACGACGAATGGGCCGCGCAGCGCCTGATCGACCTGGGCACGGACGGCGTCATCACCGACCGTGTCGATATGTTCAGTCCCGCATCGCGCTGAGACGGCTGCCGGCTGGCGGGGCCGGACCTTTGGAAACAACCGTCGCGGCGGCCCGCCGCACAATGTGCGTCCATGACACCGCCCCGCCCGTACCCTCTCCCGCTGCGCCCTACGTGGGCGCAGGCCTTGCGCCAATGCCTGGCCACCGGTCTGATGGTCCTGGCCATGCTGGTCCTCACTGCGCCCGCTCCGGCCCATGCGCAGGACCGCGCGGCAGCGGCGGCCACGGCGGCACCCGACGGCCGGCCCGCCCTGCCCAGCGTGGACGATCTGCGCAAGCAGCTGGACGCCATTCCCCGCAAGCTGGCCGAGGACGATGACGGCCGCAAGCTGCTGGACGAGGCTGCGGCCATTGGCGCGGCGGCCGACCAGGTGGCGGCCCGCCGCACCGAGGAACTGGCCGACATCGATTCACGCCTGGCCGGCCTGGGCCCCGCGCCCGAAAAAGGCGCCCCTGCCGATGCGCCCGATGTGGCCGAGCAGCGCGCCAGCCTGGCCAGGCAGCGCAGTGCCGTGGATTCCGAACTCAAGCTCGCGCGGCTGGTGTCGGTCGATGCCGACCAGCGCGGCAACGAGCTGATACGCCAGCGCCGCGAACAATTCCAGGCCGCACTGACGGCCCGCACCGACTCGCCGCTGGGCCGACCTTTCTGGCGCAACCTGCGCGCTGCCGCGCCTTTGGACGCGGCGCGCCTGCAGGGCCTGGGGCGCGAGCTGCGCCAGGCCGTCGCCTCCACCATGGCGTCCGATCGCCGGGGCGGCTTCATCGCCAGCCTGGCCGCCGCCTTGCTGATCGCCCTGCTCGGCCCCTGGCTGGCCGAGCGTTTGCTGGTGCGCGCCGCGCCCGCGCGCCTGCCCAGCGGCCGCCTGCGCCGCTCGTTGCGCGCGGCGGCCACCGTGCTGATCAACACGCTGCTGATCGGCCTGGCAGCGCAACTGGCCTGGAGCGTGCTCAAGGCCGGCGATGGCTTCAGCGAATCGCTGGACGCGCTGGCCAAGGCCAGTGTGCAGGTCACGCTGTTCGGCGCCTTTGTGGTGTCGCTGGGCCAGACCCTGCTGTCGCGCAGGCGCAGTTCCTGGCGCCTGCCCGGCGTGTCGGACGAGCTGGCCGAGCGGCTCAGCCCCTATCCCTGGTGGATTGCCGCCGGAGCCGCGCTCAACGGCCTGGTGACCGAAGTCAACGCCATCATCGGCGCCAGCCTGGCCGCCGAGGTCACGGTGCACGCCCTGTCGGCCCTGCTGATTTCGGCCGTGGTCATGCTGGCCCTGCGGCATCTGCGCGCGCCGGCGCCGGTCGCGCAGGAAGACGGCGCCCAGGCCGAGCCCGCACCGCCCCGGCCCTTGTGGGTGGGCCTGCTCGTGGCCTGCGCGGCGGTGGCCAGCATTGCCACCATTGCGCTGGCCGTGACCGGCTACGTGGCGCTGGCCGGAACGCTGGCGCGCCAGATGGTGTGGACCGGCGTGGTCTTTGCCACCACCTATCTGCTGTTCCAGCTGGGCGACGATCTGTGCGAGGCCCTGCTGTCGTCCAAGGGCAGCTTCGGCACCCGGCTGAACCAGAGCCTGGGCATCGAGGGCCGGCTGCTGGACCAGGCCTCGGTCCTGGTCTCCGGCCTGCTGCGCGTGGCCCTGTTGTTCTACATGGTGATCGCCCTGCTGGCCCCGCTGGGCACGGGGCCGGACGAGGTGTTTCGCCGCGGCAGCACGGTGAACCACAGCCTCAAGGTGGGCGACTTCACCATGGCGCCGCAGGCCCTGTTCACCGCATTCGCCGTGATCGTCACGGGCCTGATCGTGATCCGCGTGATCAAGCGCTGGCTGACGGACCGCTACTTCCCCAACACCTCGCTGGAGCCGGGCATGCGCAGCTCCATCACCACGCTGCTGGGCTATGTGGGCGGCATCTTCGTGGTGGCCGTGGCGCTGGCGGGGCTGGGCATCAGCGTGGAGCGCATTGCCTGGGTGGCCAGCGCGCTGTCGGTGGGCATTGGCTTTGGCCTGCAGGCCATCGTGCAGAACTTCATCTCGGGCCTGATCCTGCTGGCCGAGCGGCCCGTGAAAGTGGGCGACTGGGTGGTGCTGGGCGATACCGAGGGCGACGTGCGCCGCGTCAACGTGCGCGCCACCGAGATCCAGCTGGGCGACCGCTCCACCGTCATCGTGCCCAACTCGGAATTCATCACCAAGACCGTGCGCAACATGACGCTGGCCGGCGCGCCCGGGCGCGTGCTGCTGCGCCTGCCCGCACCGCTGGACACCGATGCCGAACGCATGCGCACCCTGATATTGGAAGCCTTCCGCACGCATGAAGGCATCCTGGACACGCCCGAGCCTGTGGTGCAGCTCGAAGGCATTGCCAACGGCACGCTGACCTTTCTGGCAATCGGCTACGTGGGCAACCCGCGCAATGCGGGCGGGGTGCGCAGCGATGTGCTGTTCAGCATCCTGGCATCGCTCAAGGGCGCGGGCCTGTACCTGTCGCCACCGGCCACCACCTCGGTGGCGGCGCCGGTGTTGACAGGCATGCCGGGCTTGCCAGGCACGCCGCCCATGCCCGGCGACCCCGCCAGCCCGGCCTAGCCGCGCCTTGCCATTTCAGATCGCACATGCGCCGCGACCACGGCCATCAGCTCACGCAGATGGCCGCGCAGCGGCTCGAAGCCCGCGTTGGGCTCGCGCGTGTCCTCGTCCATGTAGACCGGGCGGCGGATCTCGATCTGCAGGCTGTGCCTGCCCAGGTGCGGCTGGCCTATGCGGCCGATCAGCTCCACGCCCTTGTAGGGCTCGTTATAGGCCACGCTGTAGCCGAAGCCCGCCAGCGTCTCGCCCACCAGCTGGATGAACTCGGGCGCGCAGGTCGTGCCGTCGCGGTCGCCCAGCACGAAGTCGGCCAGCGGCGGCGCGTCGGTACGGCCCAGGCGCTTGTAGACATCGTTGGGCATGGAGTGCAGGTTCAGGTGCCAGACGCCGCCAAAGCGCTGCACGCTGTCATCGATGGCCTGCGCCAGCGCCGCATGGTAGGGACGCCAGTAGCGCGCGATGCGGTGCTCCACCTCGGCCACCGTGCGCGGGCGTTCATACAGCGGCGTGGCCACGCCGTCCCGGCTGATGCGCTGCCAGATCAGGCCCAGGCCCTGGCGGGTCTTGACGCTGGGCGCCAGGGGCACGGGCCACTGGCCGTCGATCTGGGCGGGGTCCAGGTCGGCCTCGCTGCGGTTGGGGTCGATGTAGGTGCGTGGAAAGGTGGCCTCGATCAGCGTTGCGCCGTGCGCGGGCCACTGATCCCAGAGCGCGGCCACATGCGTGTCCTCGCCACGGCGCAGCAGGGACATGGGCACGGCATGGCCGAAATCCGCGGGATAGGACGTGCCGCTGTGCGGCGAGTCGCAGACGATGGGCAGCACCTCGCCGGTGGCGGGATGCACCACGACCGGGGTGTCCGGCCGGGGGCGCAGAAAATCGGTCTGTGCCATGCGGTCCATCAGTCGAGCTTGATGTTGGCGCGCTTGGCCACGGCCGTGTAGCGCTCGATGGCAGCCTTGATCTGCTTGGCAAATTCCTCGGGCGTGTTGCCCATGGACTCGCCCGAGATGGATTTTTGCTTTTCCAGGTAGTCAGGCATGGCCATGGCCTTGTGCGCAGCCGCATTGAGCTTGTCGATGATGGGGCGCGGCGTGCCGGCAGGTGCGACCAGGCCGAACCAGCCGCCGTCGCCCATCTGCGGGAAGCCCAGCTCGGTGTAGGTGGGCACGTCGGGCAGCACGTCGGCGCGCTTGAAGGCCAGCACGGCCAGCGGGCGCAGCTTGCCGTCCTTGATGTGGGGCAGCGTGGAGGGCAGGTTGTCCGTCATGGCATTGACCTGGCCGCCCAGCGCGTCGGTGATGGCCTGGCCCGCGCCCTTGTAGGGGATGTGCAGCAGGTCGATACCGGCCAGGTTCATGAAATTCTCGATGTTGGCGTGGCCCAGGGAACCTGTGCCCGGCGAGGCAAAGCTGTACTTGCCCGGGTTGGCCTTGGCCAGGGCGATGAACTCCTTCATGGTCTTGGCGGGCACGCTGGCGTTGATCACGAACACGCTGGGCACGGACATCACATTGGTGATGGGCGCGAAGTCCTTGATCGGGTCGTAGGGCAGCTTGCGGAAGATGGCCGGGTTGGAGCCATGCGTGCTCACCGTGGCCATGCCGATGGTGTAGCCATCGGCCGCAGCACGCGCAATTTCGGAGGCGCCAATGGAGCCGCCCGCCCCGCCCCGGTTGTCCACCACCACGGACTTGCCCAGGATCACGCTCATCTTCTCGGCCAGCAGACGCGCCACCATGTCGGTGGAGCCGCCCGCACCAAACGGCACGACCAGGCGGATCGGCCGGCTGGGATAGTCGGCAGCCGGGCCCTGGGCCCAGGCGACGGGAGCCAAAAGAGCAGTGGCGGCGCAGGCGGCCAGGCTGGACAACAGGGTGCGGCGCATTGCCATGGTGTGTTTCCTCTCGTGATGGATGAAAGAGCGGCCTGCTGCAGGGCAGGGCTTCGCGGAACAGGCGCCGATTCTGGACAGCCGCCGCACGCGCGAAAAGAGACAAGACGGCAAGCAACTATGACAAACCGTCATAATTGCGCCCGTCATGCGCATGCACTCTCCCTCGCTTTCCGAGCTGCACGCCTTTGCGGCGGCGGCGCGCCTGGGCAGCTACTCGCTGGCAGCCCAGGAGCTGTATGTCACCCAGGGCGGCATCAGCCGCGCCATCGCCCGGCTGGAAGAGCACCTGGGCTTTGCCCTTTTCGAGCGCCAGGGCCGGCGCAGCGTGCTGACCGAGGCTGGCCGTGAATATCTGCAGGCCGTCGAGCCTGCCGTCCAGTCCATCGAATCGGCCTCGGCCGCCGCACGCAGGCGCCACTTCGGCCCGCAACTGCGGTTGTCGGTGGTGCCCACGCTGTTCAGCCACTGGCTGATTCCACGCCTGCCGCGATTCAATGCCCTGCATCCGGGCATCGTCCTTTCGTTTGCCCCCTATCGGCGCGATGACCCGCTGTCCGCCGCCGAGATAGACGGCTGGCTGCGCGTGGGCAGCGAGCCCTGGCCCGCCCATGTGGTGGCCGACTATGTGGTGGGCCGCGATCTGGTGCCCATCTGCCATCCGCGCGAATTGCAGGGCCCGCAAGCCATTCGCAGCGCAGCGGATGTGCTTGCGCGCCCCTTGCTGTTTCACACCAACTATCCGGGCAACTGGGCGCGCTGGATGAGCCACCTCGGCCTGCCCGGGCCCTGCCCCGCGCCTGCGGCGGACTTCGAACTGGTGGCCCTGCTGGTCCAGGCCGTGGCCGCCGGCATGGGCGTGGCCCTGGTGCAGCGCTGCCTGGTGGAGGAAGACCTGGCCGCCGGCCGCGTGGCCCTTGCCTTGCCTGCACCCGTCCACATCGAACGCGGCTACTTTCTGTGCCGGCCGGCCGCGCGGGCGCCTTCCGAAGCCTTTGTGCAGTTCCGCGCATGGCTGCTTGAGCAGGCCGCGCCGGGTGCCGTGCCTCCAGCCGCAGCCTCAGGCCCCTGATCGCCGGGAGAAACGCCCTCTTCCGTTGATCTGCATCAATCTTTGCTGTCAGCTATCAGCGCCAGCCGCGCGAAAGCACCCACTGGCAAAGCGCCATCACCACGACCAGCGCGATGTAGGTGGCCATCTTTGCATCGCGCCCGAACCACCACAAACCGGCCAGCAGCACCAACGCACCAACAACTAAATTGATAGCAACCTGCAACCACCAGGCAAGGGATTGCTGCGATTTTCCATAGATCAAAAGCGCGCACAACGTCAGGGCCGGCGACAGGAAAAGTGCAGGCGCCAGGAAGTTCAGCCAATGATTCGTACTCGCAATCCATCCCATGTGCGGGCTCCGATTCCAGGGTGTTGTGATCAGGGATGCCTGAAACTGCGCGAAATTTTATAATCCCGGGTTATGGCAGTCTGGGCACTCGGCATCAACCACCACACGGCTCCGCTTGATATGCGGGGACGTTTCGCGTTCGCGCTTGACCAGATCGTGCCCACGCTGCAGGGCCTGCGCGAATCGCTGACCGGCCCCGGCCGCCAGCACAGCGCCGTCGAGACCGCCATTCTCTCCACCTGCAACCGTACCGAGATCTACTGCGCGGCCGAGATGCCGGCCATGGACCACACCCTGCACTGGCTGGCCAACAGCGGCGGCATCTCGTCCGAACTGCTGCGCTCGCACTCCTATCTGCTGGAAGACGGCCATGTGGCGCGCCATGCCTTCCGCGTGGCCAGCGGGCTCGATTCCATGGTGCTGGGCGAGGCCCAGATCCTGGGCCAGATGAAGAACGCCGTGCGCGCCGCAGAGAACGCAGGCGCCCTGGGCAGTACGCTGAACCAGCTGTTCCAGCGCAGCTTCGCGGTGGCCAAGGAAGTGCGCAGCTCCACCGAGATCGGCGCCCACAGCATCAGCATGGCCGCTGCCGCCGTGCGGCTGGCCGGCCAGCTGTTCGAAGACCTGTCCCAGATCCGCGTGCTGTTCGTGGGCGCGGGCGAGATGATCGAGCTGGTCTCCACCCACTTCGCGGCCCGCCACCCCAAGCAGATCATGATCGCCAACCGCACGCTGGAGCGCGGCGAGAAGCTGGCTGCCCAGTTCGGCGCCGGCACCATGCGGCTGGCCGACCTGCCCGACCATCTGCATGAATACGATGCCGTGATCAGCTGCACGGCGTCCAGCCTGCCCATCATCGGCCTGGGCGCCGTGGAAAGCGCGCTCAAGAAGCGCAAGCACCGCCCCATGTTCATGGTCGATCTGGCCGTGCCGCGCGATATCGAATCCGAGGTCAAGGACTTGCGCGACGTCTACCTCTACACCGTGGACGACCTGGCCACCGTGGTGCGCACGGGCCAGGCCCAGCGCCAGGCAGCGGTCGAGCAGGCCGAAGTCATCATCGACCACGGCGTGCAAAGCTTCATGCACTGGCTGGACCAGCGCCGCCCGCAGGCCGGCGTCGTGCCGCTGATCCGCCAGCTCAACACCCAGACCGATGAATGGCGTGCGCTGGAGATTGCGCGCGCCAAGAAGCTGCTGGCCAAGGGCGAAGACATAGACACCGTGCTGGAGGCCCTGTCGCGCGGCCTCACGCAGAAAATGCTGCACGGCACCCTGGCCGAGCTTCACAAGGGCGATGCCGACCAGCGCAGCCAGACCATGGACACGGTCTCGCGCCTGTTCCTGCGCTCGGCCCAAAGCGGCCCGCGCGGCACGGCCCCCGACAAGGCGCTCTAGCGGCGCTCGCCGCCCCTGCGCAGGGCCGCGCGCCAGCGGGCCTGTGGCGCCCCGGCCGCACTTGCGGCCCCTCCCCGCCCCTCCCGGTTTTTAAGGCCCATCCGCCCTTCCAGGCCCCCACGTTTCCCGCCGCAGTGCTGCCCGAGCAGCCCTTCGCATCACCGCCTCACACCATGCAAGACTTTCTGCGCCAACAACTGGAGCGCTACGCCCAGCGCCTTGAAGAACTCAACTTCCTGCTTTCGCGCGAAGACATCATGGGCGACATGAAGCAGTACCGCGCCATCTCGCGCGAGCACGCGGACGTCACCGCCATTGCAGGCCGCTATGCGCGCCACCGCCAGCGCGAGGCCGATCTGGCGGCTGCGCAGGACATGCTCTCCGACCCCGACATGGCCGACATGGCGCAGGAGGAAATCGCCAGCGCCGAGGCCGAGCTGGTCCAGCTGGAGGACGAACTGCAGCGCCTGCTGCTGCCCAAGGACCCCGATGACGCGCGCAACGCCTACCTCGAAATCCGCGCAGGCACGGGCGGCGACGAATCGGCCCTGTTCGCAGGCGACCTGGCCCGCATGTACACGCGCCACTGCGACGCCGTGGGCTGGAAGGTCGAGATCATGAGCGCCAATGAGAGCGAGCTGGGCGGCTACAAGGAAGTGGTGTTGCGCGTGGAAGGCACGGATGTGTACGGTCGCCTGCGCTTCGAATCCGGCGGACACCGCGTGCAGCGCGTGCCGGCCACCGAGACCCAGGGCCGCATCCACACCAGCGCCTGCACCGTGGCCGTCATGCCCGAGCCGGACGAAACCCAGGCCATCACGCTCAACCCGGCCGACCTGCGCATCGACACCTTCCGCGCCAGCGGCGCCGGCGGCCAGCACATCAACAAGACCGACTCGGCCGTGCGTGTGGTCCACCTGCCCACGGGCATCGTCGCCGAGTGCCAGGACGGCCGCAGCCAGCACAGCAACAAGGCCAAGGCCCTGCAGGTGCTGCAGGCGCGCCTGCAGGAGAAGGAACGCAGCGAGCGCGAAGCCAAGGAGGCCGCACTGCGCAAGGGCCTGATCGGCAGCGGCGACCGCAGCGACCGCATCCGCACCTACAACTTCCCGCAGGGCCGGCTCACCGACCACCGCATCAACCTCACCATCTACAAGCTGCTGGCCGTGATGGAAGGCGACCTGGGCGACGTGCTCGACGCGCTGCAGGCCGCACGCGAGGCCGAACTGCTGGCCGAGCTGCAGGTCAACAACTGAGGCCCGGGCCATGCCCAATCCCACCATCGTCAAAGAAGCGCTGCAGCAGGCCCAGGCCCTGGGGCTTGCGCGCATCGACGCGCAAATGCTGCTGCTGCACGTGCTCGGGCGCCAGTCTGGCGGCCGCGCCTGGCTGCTGACCCATGACGAGGACATGCTGACCGCCCCCCAGGCCGAGGCCTATGCCACGCTGTGCGCACGCCGCCTTGGCACGGAACCCGTTGCCTACCTGCTCGGCCACAAGGAGTTCTACGGGCTCGATCTGGCCGTGGACGCGCGTGTGCTCGACCCACGCCCCGACACCGAGACCCTGGTGGACTGGGCGCTGGAGCTCATGCCTGCCCAGTCCCAGGCAGCCCGCGCTTGCCGCGTGGTGGACCTGGGCACCGGCAGCGGCGCCATAGCCCTGGCCCTGCAAAGCCAGCGCCCCGGCGCCACCGTCTGGGCCGTGGATGCCAGCGCCGACGCACTGGCCGTGGCCAGCGCCAATGCCACGCGCCTGCAACTGGGCGTGCAGTTCGCGCATGGCAGCTGGCTCCAGCCGCTGGCAGGGCAGGCACCGTTCGACCTCATCGTCAGCAACCCGCCCTATATCCGCGACGACGATCCGCACCTGCAGGCCTTGGCGCATGAGCCGCTGTCGGCGCTGGCCAGCGGTGCCGATGGCCTGGTTGATATCCGCGCCATCATCACCCAGGCGCCCGCGCTGCTGGTCCGCGGCGGCTGGCTGCTGATGGAGCATGGCTGGGACCAGGCCGATGCCGTGGCCGCCCTGCTGCGCCATGCCGGCTTTGGCGACGTGCAGCATCGCCACGACCTGGGCGGCATTGCCCGCTGCACGGGCGGGCAATGGCAAGGGCAGGCCAGCGCTCTGACCTGAGCTCTGGCCTGGGCGCAGCAATCCCGCATGCTTTCAAAGTCCGCGCCGAGAGTGAAATAATCCCATCCATGCCGCCGCGCCTGCGGCGCCCACCACGACCCCGGAGCACCACACAGATGAGCGACACCCAGCAACGCATCGACCAACTGGTCAAGAGCAACAACATCCTGCTGTTCATGAAGGGCAGCGCCAGCTTTCCCATGTGCGGTTTCTCTGGCCGCGCCATCCAGATCCTCAAGGCCTGCGGCGTGGAAACCAAGGACATCTCCACCGTCAACGTGCTGGAAGACCAGGAAATCCGCCAGGGCATCAAGGACTACAGCAACTGGCCCACGATCCCCCAGCTCTACGTGCAGGGCGAGTTCATCGGCGGCTCGGACATCATGATGGAGATGTACGAGTCGGGCGAGCTGCAGCAGCTGCTGGCACCCAAGGCCTGAGCCTTCTCGCACCGCGCGCCTTCGGCGCAGCATCGGGCCACCTTCGGGTGGCTTTTTTTCGCCTGCGCCGCGCTGCCGGCGGACTCCCCGGGCATGCCTCAGGGCCAGGGGTATGCGATGTGTGGTCGAATGGTCACATCTTTCACATCCGGAAAAGCGCGCCTGCGCCCGCTTCTCCGCCCTGCCTATGAGTCTGTCCCAAAGTCTGCTGTTGATCGTCGCGCTGATATTGACCAGTGCCTTCTTCTCCGTGGCCGAGATCTCGCTGGCCGCCTCGCGGCGCCTGCGACTGCGGCAGATGATGGAGGACGGCGAACCCCGCGCCGAACTGGTCATGAAGATGCAGGCCCAGCCGGGCGAATATTTCACGGTCACGCAGATTGGGCTCAATGCCGTCGCCATCCTGGGCGGCGTGGTGGGCGAAGGGGCATTGACCCCCTATCTGGCCGAGCTGCTGATGCTCTGGCTGCCTGAAAGCCGTGCGCAGACCGTGGGCTTCCTGCTCTCGTTCGCCAGCGTCACCTCCCTGTTCATCCTGTTCGCCGACCTGCTGCCCAAGCGCCTGAGCATGGCCGAGCCCGAGGCCCTTGCCATCCGCGTGCTGCGCCCCATGCTCTGGTGCATGGCGGTGCTCAAGCCCCTGGTCTGGTGCTTCAACCACCTGGCCGACGCCGTTGCCAAGCTGTTCGGCCTGCCCACGGTGCGCGATGACCGCATCACCCACGAAGACATCCTGGCCATGACCGAAGCCGGCGCACGCGCCGGCGTGCTGGCCGCGAAGGAGCAGCAGGTGATCGCCAACCTGTTCGAGCTGGACTCGCGCACCATCGGCTCGGCCATGACGCAGCGCGACCGCATCGCCTACTTCCACCGCGACGACCCCGATGAACTGATCCGGGTCCGCATTGCCGAGGAGCCTTTTTCCACCTACCCCGTCTGCGACGGCGACATCGACCACATCGTCGGCTATGTCGATGCCAAGGACCTGTTCCAGCGCGCGCTGAACAACCAGCCCCTGTCGCTCATGGACGATTCGCTGGTCCACAAGGTGCTGGTCGTGCCGGACCGCCTGACGCTGGCCGAGGTGCTGGAGCAGTTCCGCCAGGTGCATGAGGACTTTGCCGTCATCGTCAACGAATACAGCCTGGTGGTCGGCGTGGTCACGCTCAATGACGTGATGAGCACGGTGATGGGCGGCCTGGTCAGCCCGGGCGACGAGGAACAGATCCTGCGGCGCGACGAGAACTCCTGGCTGATCGATGGCGTCACGCCGGTCGAGGATGTGATGCAGGCCCTGGAGCTCGACGAGTTGCCGCATTCCGAGGACTACGAAACCCTGGGCGGCTTTCTCATGGTCATGCTGCGCCGCATTCCCAGGCGCACGGACACCGTGCAATGGGGCGGCTACCGCTTCGAGGTCATGGACGTGGACAGCTACCGCATCGACCAGGTGCTGGTCACGCGCATGTCGGGCAGCAGCCCGGCCGCTCCGCCCAACGCAGGCGACACGGCTGCAGCCGTGGCCAAGGTGTCCAGCATGTCGCCGGACACGTCGTCCTGAAAACGCAGCAAGGCAGGCCTGCAGGACTGCCGCCAGGCGCCAGCCTGCGGCCCCTCAGGCCGAGCGCGAGGGCTCGATCTCCCAGCGGCGCTGCGCAGCAAACACCGCATTCGGATACTGGGGCTGGCCGCGGCTGCCGTTGTAGCGGCCCAGCGCCATGTAGGCATCGCCGTTTTCGCGGTCCAGATAGTGGCGCAGGATCACGCAGCCAAAGCGCAGATTGGTCTGCATGTGAAACAGCTTGCCGATGTCGCCATCGCCGATCAGCCGCATCCAGAACGGCATGATCTGCATATAGCCGCGCGCGCCCACGCTGGAGATGGCGAACTTGCGGAACGCGCTCTCCACCTGCACCAGCCCCATCACCAGCGAGACTTCCAGGCCGGCGCGCTTGGACTCGTACCAGACGGTTTGCAGGAACTCCAGCCGAGTCGCCAGTTCGGGCTTGCGCGAACGCAGGCGCTCGCTGCTGGCAGTGAGCCAGCGCAGATAGTCCATGCGGGCCTCGGTAGAGGCAAAGCGCAGCTCGGGCGGCGCCGATCCCGTGACGGCCGAACTCAGCGCGGTGCGCACCGAATCGGCCAGCGGCTCTTCCAGCTGCCCGCCAGCCCAGGCTGGCGCGGCCACCGCGCCCAGCAACGGCGCAGCACCCAGCGAAGCCGCCAGGCGCAGGCAATCGCGGCGCGCTATCACGGGGGCCTGGCTCACAGACCCAGCCTCTGCTTGAGATGGCCCAGCACATCGGCAGCGGCCATCTTGGTCGCTTCCGTGTCGCGGCGATGCTGGTACTCGACCTGGCCTTCCTTCAGGCCGCGGTCGGACAGCACCACGCGGTGCGGCACGCCAATCAGTTCCCAGTCGGCAAACATGGCGCCCGGGCGTTCGCCGCGGTCATCCAGGATCACGTCCACGCCCAGTGCCAGCAACTCGGCATGCAGCTTCTCGGCGGCTTCCTTCACGGGCTCGCTGCGGTCCATGCCGATGGGGCAGACCACCACGGTGAAGGGTGCAATCGCGTCGGGCCAGATGATGCCGCGCTCGTCATGGTTCTGCTCGATGGCGGCAGCGGGCAGGCGTGTCACGCCAATGCCGTAGCAACCCATTTCAAACAGCGAGGGCTTGCCGTTCTCGGCCAGGAAGGTGGCGTTCATGGCCTGGGAGTACTTGGTACCCAGGTAGAACACATGGCCCACTTCGATGCCGCGCTCGATGGCCAGCTCGCCTGCGCCATCGGGGGACTTGTCGCCGGCCACCACATTGCGCAGGTCGGCCACGACATCAGGCTCGGGCAGGTCACGGCCAAAGTTCACGCCGGTGATGTGGAAGTCGGCCTCGTTCGCGCCGCAGACCCAGTCGGCCATCACGGCGACCTCGCGGTCCACGACCAGCTTCACGGGCTTCTTCAGGCCGATGGGGCCCAGGTAGCCGGGCTGGCAACCGAAGTGCTCCTCGATCTCGGCCACAGTGGCAAAGCGGAAGCCCACGTCCAGGCCAGGCACCTTGGCCACCTTGATCTCGTTCATCTCATGGTCGCCACGCAGCAGCAGCAACCAGACCTGGCTTCCCGCCACATCGCCCTTGTCGTCGAGCTTGTCGGTGGCCAGCACCAGGGACTTCACCGTCTGCGACAGCGGCAGGCCCAGCTGGCCAGCCACGGATTCGCAGGTGCTGTTGCCCGGCGTTGCCACACGGGCCATGGCCTGGGCTGCAGCGGGACGGGGGCCTGCAGGCGCCAGGGCCTCGGCCTTCTCGATATTGGCGGCGTAGTCGCTGCTGGGGCAGTAGACGATGGCGTCTTCGCCCGTGGAGGCGATCACCTGGAATTCCTCGCTCAGATCACCGCCGATGGCGCCGCTGTCGGCGCGCACGGCACGGTATTGCAGGCCGAAGCGGTCGAAGATGCGCTTGTAGGCCGCGCGCATGGTCTGGTAGCTGATCTGGGCGGTATCGCGGTCCTTGTCGAAGGAATAGGCGTCCTTCATGATGAACTCGCGGCCGCGCATCAGGCCAAAGCGCGGGCGGCGCTCGTCGCGGAACTTGGTCTGGATCTGGTAGAAATTCTTGGGCAGCTGCTTGTAGCTCTTGAGCTCCTGGCGCGCAATGTCCGTCACCACCTCTTCGCTGGTGGGCTGGATCACGAAGTCACGGCCATGGCGGTCCTTGATGCGCAGCAGCTCGGGGCCCATCTTCTCGAAGCGGCCGGTCTCCTCCCACATCTCGGCAGGCTGGACCACGGGCATGGTCACTTCCACGGCACCGGCACGGTTCATTTCCTCGCGCACGATGGCCTCGACCTTGCGGATCACGCGCAGCCCCATGGGCATGTAGTTATAGATGCCTGCGCCCAGCTTCTTGATCAGGCCGGCCCGCGTCATGAGCTTGTGGCTGACCACTTCGGCATCGGCCGGAGCTTCCTTGAGGGTGGAGATGAAAAATTGGGAGGCTTTCATGGATCAGGGGCTTCGCGGGAATCGGGGCAGCGTGCTTGCCGCTGGCAAGGCACCGTGCATAATGGACACAATTCAGAAAATTGGGGTTCGATTATGCTTGACCGGGACGGATTTCGCCCGAACGTCGGCATCATCCTGCTCAACCAAAAGAACCAGGTGTTCTGGGGCAAGCGCATCCGCACCCACAGCTGGCAGTTTCCACAGGGCGGCATTGACCGGGGGGAGACACCCGAACAGGCCATGTTCCGGGAACTGCATGAGGAAGTGGGGTTGATGCCCAACCACGTTCGCGTGGTCGCCCGCACCCGGGACTGGTTGCGCTACGAGGTGCCAGACCGGTACATCCGCCGCGATGCGCGCGGACACTACAAAGGCCAGAAGCAGATCTGGTATTTGCTGCAACTCATGGGTCACGACTGGGATTTGAACCTGCGTGCCACCGACCATCCCGAATTCGACGCCTGGCGCTGGAACGACTACTGGGTACCACTGGATGTGGTGGTGGAGTTCAAACGCGGCGTCTACGAGATGGCCCTGACCGAGCTGGCACGCTTTCTGCCACGGGGCGAGCAACAGCGCAACCGCTATCTTCGCAGCGGCATGCGCCCCAGGGAAGCCCATGAAACAGGCCCCGAGACCTATGGCGCTCCAGGCTTGCATCCGGCGCGCTCAGGCAGCTTTCGTGTCAATCCCGGTATGGAGTTGCCGCCTGGAGCATGCTTCGATCCTGATCCACAGTCAGGGCAGCAGCAGGTCTTACACCCCGATCCAGGCAAGGCCTGAAGCCAAAGGCTCCATGCAAAAGCGCACCCGAGGGTGCGCTTTTTCTTTGCCCCGATTGCGCAGGCATCAGTGCCCGGCAATCACCATGTTGTCGCGGTGCACCATCTCCGGGCCTGCGGAATAGCCCAGCAGGCGCTCGATCTCCACCGAGCTCTTACGACAAAGCAGACGCGCCTCAGCACTTGCATAGTTGGCCAGACCACGCGCCACCTCAATGCCCAGCGCATCGCGCACGGCAATCACATCGCCGCGGGCGAATTCGCCATCCACATTCACCATGCCGATAGGCAGCAGGCTCTTGCCTTCGTCGCGCAGCTTGGCCACGGCACCGGCATCCACGGACACGGAACCGCGCAGTTGCAGATGGTCGGCAATCCACTGCTTGCGTGCCTGGTTCTTGTGGGTCTGCGCCACGAGCAACGTGCCAATGGACTCGCCAGCAGCCAGACGCACCAGCACGTCCTGTTCACGGCCCCAGGCGATGACGGTTGAAGCACCCGACCCCGCCGCACGCTTGGCCGCGAGAATCTTGGTGATCATCCCACCCTTGCCGATGGACGAGCCCGCGCCGCCCGCCATCTCCTCCAGTGCAGGATCGCCGGCATTTGCCACGTCGATGAAACGCGCATCGGGATTGCTGCGCGGATCGGCGCTGTAAAGGCCTCGCTGATCGGTCAGGATGACCAGGGCATCGGCTTCGATCAGGTTGGCCACCAAAGCACCCAGGGTGTCGTTGTCGCCGAACTTGATCTCATCGTTGACCACGGTGTCGTTCTCGTTGATCACCGGCACGATGCCCAGCTCCAGCAGCGTCAGCAAGGTGTTGCGCGCATTCAGATAGCGCTCGCGGTCCGCCAGGTCGGCATGCGTGAGCAGCACCTGGGCACTGCCCATGCCCTGCTCGCGCAGCTTGGACTCGTACATCTGTATCAGCCCCATCTGGCCCACGGCTGCAGCGGCCTGCAGCTCATGGATCTCCTTGGGCCGCGCGGCCCAGCCAAGGCGCTTCATACCTTCAGCCACCGCGCCGCTGGAGACCATGATCACCTCGCGCCGCTGACCGCCATGGCTCTCATCCCCGCGCACCAGAGCCGCCAACTGGCGGCTCCACTCCTGGATGGCGGCTTCATCAAGACCGCGACCTTCATTGGTCACCAGGCTGGAGCCGACCTTGACCACGATGCGATGGGCATCACGCAACAAGTTGGAAGACATGGATGGATAGTGATTCTTGCAGCGCAGGCCCAGGCAGGCCGCGCCGCTGTTGTGTTCAAGGCAATGGGAGCGGCAGGCGGCTCTTACTCGGAATCGCGGGGGGCAAAACGCGGATCGGTGAGATCCACGCCATCACCCTCGACTTCGACGAAGCGCGGATCGATTTCCTTGGGACCGGCCTCGATCTGCTGCTGCTCATGCACATGTTTGTAAATGGTGCGGATCAGCACTTCACAGCCTTCGCGCGTCAGGGCGGAAATCTCGAAGACCGGACCCTTCCACTTGAAGCGCTTGACGAAGTCCTTGACGCGTGCGGCGCGCTCCTCGGCCGGCACCATGTCCAGCTTGTTGAGCACCAGCCAGCGGGGCTTGTTGTACAGCTCGGCATCGTACTTCTGCAGCTCGCCCACGATGGCCTTGGCCTGGGCCACAGGATCCACGCTGTCATCGAACGGCGCCAGGTCCACAACATGCAGCAGCAATCGGGTGCGCTGCAGATGGCGCAGGAACTGGTGACCCAGGCCCGCACCTTCCGAGGCGCCTTCGATCAGGCCTGGGATGTCGGCCACCACAAAGCTCTGCTCGGCAGCGACGCGCACCACGCCCAAATTGGGATGCAGCGTGGTGAATGGGTAGTCGGCAATCTTGGGACGCGCATTGGAGACCGCGGCAATGAAGGTGGACTTGCCCGCATTGGGCATGCCCAGCAGACCCACGTCGGCCAGTACCTTGAGCTCCAGCTTGAGATTCTTGCGCTCGCCAGGCCAGCCCGGTGTCTTTTGCCGAGGCGCGCGGTTGATGGCGCTCTTGAAGCGCAGGTTGCCGTAGCCGCCGTCGCCACCCTTGGCAATGGTGACCACCTCACCGGCCGTCAGCAGCTCGTAGAGCACCTCGCCGGTTTCGGCATCACTGATGATGGTGCCAACCGGCATGCGCAGCGTGATGTCGTTGCCCGCCGCACCAAACATGTCCGAGCCCTTGCCGTGCTCACCGCGCGTGGCATCGTGCCGGCGCGAGAAGCGGTAGTCCACCAGAGTGTTGAGGTTGACATCGGCCACCGCGTAGACATGGCCGCCACGGCCACCGTCTCCACCATCGGGACCGCCAAATTCCTTGTATTTTTCGTGCCGGAATGACACGCAGCCATTGCCGCCGTCACCGGCGGAAATGTCGATATAAGCTTCGTCGACGAACTTCATGAGGCATCCAGTTTACAAAAAGCAGTGTGCACCAGACAGCCCCAGGCCACACCTCAGAGACGGAAAAGAGGGCGAAGGCACGATGCACAACCCTCCTGAAACGACAAAGCCCCGACAGGTCGGGGCTTCGAGCGTCGAAGTGACAGAGCTTAAGCAGCCGTCACATTGACCGTGTGCTTGGACAGTGCACCCTTGACAGCAAACGACACGTGGCCGTCCACCAGAGCGTACAGGGTGTGGTCCTTACCCACGCCGACGTTGTCGCCGGGATGGAACTTGGTGCCACGTTGGCGCACGATGATCGAGCCGGCCGTGATCAGTTCACCACCGAAAGCCTTCACGCCGAGCATTTTGGGCTTGGAATCGCGCCCGTTTCGCGTAGAGCCGCCGCCTTTTTTCTGTGCCATGACTCAGCTCCTGTATTAAGCAGCGATCGCCACGATCTGCAGCTCTGTGAACTGCTGGCGATGGCCTTGGCGCTTCTGATAATGCTTACGACGGCGCATCTTGAAGATGTGCACTTTGTCGTGCTTGCCGTGAGCAACCACGGTTGCCTTGACAGACGCACCGGACACCAGAGGTGTGCCGACCTTGATTTCAGCGCCGTTGCCGACTGCCAGAACCTGATCGATCACAACTTCTTGGCCTACGTCCGCAGCAATCTGTTCTACCTTGATCTTTTCGCCGGCTGCAACGCGATACTGCTTGCCGCCGGTTTTTATGACTGCGTACATTTAAACCTCTTGAATTTGAGAGTTCCGCGAACGAATTTCCACGGAAGCCGAGGATTCTAGCACGCACCCACATTCTTTGCATGAAGCGCTCCCACCCCGCGCCCAATCTACCGCCAGGGCCGGCCGCAGGCGGGATCGCTCTTCCTATAATTGCCGATCCACTTGGCGGCCACAGTACCTTGACCACAGCTCTCTCCACCCCCAATCCGCTTGCCCTGATCACTGACGACATGCGCGAGGTGGATCATGTGATCGCCCAGCGCCTGACGACCACCGTCCCGCTGATTGCCCAGATCTCCCAGTACATCATCGCTGCCGGCGGCAAACGCCTTCGCCCGGCCCTGCTGCTCATGGTCTGCAATGCGCTGGGCTACGAAGGCAGGGACAGGCATGTCCTGGCGGCCGTGGTCGAGCTGATTCATACCGCCACCTTGCTGCACGACGACGTGGTGGACGAGTCCACCCTGCGCCGTGGCCGCCCGACGGCCAACGAGACCTTCGGCAATCCGGCCAGCGTGCTGGTCGGCGACTTCCTGCACTCGCGCTCCTTCCAGATGATGGTGGAGGTGGGCAGCATGCGTGTGCTCAAGATTCTCTCGGACGCCACCAACGTGATCGCCGAGGGCGAGGTGCAGCAGCTCATCAACACGCACGATGCCTCGCTGGACGAAGCCGGCTACCTGCACGTCATCCGCTCCAAGACCGCCCAGTTGTTCGAGGCCAGCGCCCAGTTGGGCGCCGTGCTGGCCGACGCCCCCCGCGAGATCGAACAGGCCTGCGCCATCTATGGCCAGGCCCTGGGCACCGCCTTCCAGATCATTGACGACGTGCTCGACTACACGGGCGACACCCAGGAAATGGGCAAGAACCTGGGCGACGACCTGCGCGAAGGCAAGTGCACCCTGCCGCTGATTGCCGCCATGCAGCGCGGCACTCCGGAGCAGGCTGCCATCGTGCGCAACGCCATCGAGCAGGGCTCAACCGAGCAGTTGTCTGCCGTTGTGGATATCGTGCGCAGCACAGGCGCGCTGGATGTGGCACGCGAAGCCGCCCATGCCGAGGCACGCCGCGCCATTGACGCAATAAATGTGCTCCCGAGCAATTTGCATACGGCAAGTTTGCTACAATTAGCCTCTCAGCTTTTGGAGCGACGCACCTGATTTCAGGCTGCATTGCTTTGTCTAAAAAAGCAACGGGGTGTAGCTTAGCCTGGTAGAGCGCTACGTTCGGGACGTAGAGGCCGGAGGTTCGAATCCTCTCACCCCGACCATTTCTGGTCACTTCATCACCACGCCACCATTGAGCCAGGTTCAAGACCTGGGTGCGCAGCAGTGCGTCTGGCCTTTCAAGCCTTCAGGGATGATAGGATAAATGTCCTTTCCTCTTAAACGTCTTGCTACATGGCTGTTGCTGACTCCTCGCTCAAGAATGCTTCCGCTGTTGCATCGCTTCCCGGCATCGGGCGAGCCCTGATATCAGCAGGCAAGGTATCGCAGCAGGCAGCGGAAGCCGCCGCCAGCAAGGCCGGCGCCAACCGCACCTCGTTCATTGCCGAGTTGAGCAACGCGGGCATCCTCTCAGCCCTGGAAGTGGCCGAGACGGTCTCGACCATGTTCAGCGCGCCGCTGCTCGATCTTGATGCCATCAACGCCGCGCGCCTGCCGCATGAGTTGCTGGACGCCAAGATCATCAGCTCCTATCGCGTCCTCCCGTTGAGCAAGCGCGGCAACCGCATCACGGTGGCCACAGCCGACCCGACACAACAGGAAGCTGCGGAGCAGATCAAGTTCACCACCCAGCTAGGCGTGGATTGGATCATCGTCGAAGCCGACAAGCTGGAGCGCCTGATAGCTCAGCAGAGCAAAAGCGCCAGCGAAGCCATGGAGAGCTACAGCGGGGGCGGCGATTTCGAGTTCGGCGACCTCAAGCCCGACGAGGTTGCCGAGGAGAAAGACAACACGGCGGCAGCGGACGTCGAGGACGCGCCCATCGTCAAGTTCCTGCACAAAATGCTGCTCGACGCCTTCAACATGCGCGCGTCGGACCTGCATTTCGAGCCCTACGAACATCAATATCGCGTACGCTTCCGCATTGACGGCGAGTTGCGCGAAATCGCATCACCGCCCATTGCCATAAAGGAGAAGTTGGCCTCGCGCATCAAGGTGATCTCGCGCCTGGACATCTCGGAAAAACGTGTTCCTCAAGATGGCCGCATGAAGCTCAAGGTCGGCCCGGACCGCGTCATCGATTTTCGCGTGAGCACCCTGCCCACGCTCTTTGGCGAGAAGATCGTGATCCGTATCCTTGACCCAAGCTCGGCCAAGATGGGCATTGATGCCCTGGGCTACGAACCCGAGGAAAAGGCACGTCTGATCGAAGCCATCGGGCGCCCCTACGGAATGATTCTGGTGACAGGCCCCACGGGCTCGGGCAAGACGGTGTCGCTGTACACCTGCCTGAACATGCTGAACAAGGCCGGGGTGAACATCGCAACGGCAGAAGACCCTTCGGAAATCAACCTGCCCGGCGTCAATCAGGTCAATGTGAACGAAAAGGCGGGCCTTACCTTTGCGACGGCGCTCAAGGCCTTTCTGCGCCAGGATCCCGACATCATCATGGTCGGAGAAATCCGTGACCTAGAAACCGCCGACATCTCGATCAAGGCCGCACAGACCGGCCACTTGGTGCTGTCCACGCTGCACACCAACGACGCACCGACCACGTTGACGCGCATGCGCAACATGGGCATTGCCCCCTTCAACATCGCATCGAGCGTGATCTTGATCACCGCCCAGCGGCTGGCCAGGCGCCTGTGCCCCCAGTGCAAGGAGCCTGCGGATATCCCGCGGGAGGCGCTGCTGGAGGCGGGCTATGACGAGGCGGACATCGATGGCAGCTGGGTCACCTACAAGCCCGTGGGCTGCCAAGCATGCAACAACGGCTACAAGGGACGCGTCGGCATCTACCAGGTGATGCCGATCAGCGAGGAAATCCAGCGCATCATCCTGCAGGACGGCAGCGCACTGGAGATCGCGGCACAGGCCAAGCGTGAAGGCGTACGGTCTCTGCGCGGATCCGGACTGCACAAGGCCAGACTAGGACTGACCTCGCTCGAAGAAGTGCTGGCAGTCACCAATGAGTAAATAGCGCGGACAGCGCAGACAACAAAAGAGGGAGCACGATGGCCACAGCCGCGTCCAAAGGAATCAAGGAATTTGTCTTTGAATGGGAGGGCAAGGATCGCAACGGCAAGATCGTCCGCGGCGAAACCCGGGCCGGGGGCATCAATCAGGTCCAGGCCATGCTGCGCCGTCAGGGCGTGCTTCCCAGCAAGATCAAGAAGCGCCGTACGCGCGGCGGCAAGAAGATCAAGCCCAAGGACATCGCGCTGTTCACGCGCCAGATGGCCACGATGATGAAGGCCGGCGTCCCTCTGCTGCAGGCCTTCGACATCGTCGGGCGCGGCAACACCAACCCCAGTGTGACGCGCCTGCTGGCCGATATCCGCTCCGACGTGGAGACCGGCACCTCACTGAATGCGGCCTATCGCAAGCACCCCCTTTACTTCGACAGCCTCTACTGCAATCTGGTGGAGGCAGGCGAAGCTGCCGGTATCCTGGAAGCCCTGCTGGACCGCCTGGCCACCTACATGGAGAAGACCGAAGCCATCAAGTCCAAGATCAAGTCGGCGTTGATGTATCCGATTTCGGTGGTCGTTGTGGCCTTCATCGTCGTGACCATCATCATGCTTTTCGTGATCCCGGCCTTCAAGGACGTGTTCAGCTCGTTCGGTGCGGATCTGCCGGCCCCGACTCTGTTCGTGATGGGTGTCAGCGACATCTTTGTCCAATGGTGGTGGGTAATCTTCGGCGTGATCGGAGGCGGCTTCTACTTCTTCATGCAGGCCTGGAAGCGCAATGAGCGCATGCAGCAGTTCATGGATCGTGCAATGTTGAAGATGCCGGTCTTTGGCGCATTGATCGAAAAGTCCTGCGTTGCACGCTGGACGCGCACGCTGTCGACCATGTTTGCTGCAGGCGTTCCGCTGGTCGAAGCACTGGATTCCGTCGGCGGCGCCTCCGGGAATGCCATCTACGCCAATGCCACCGAGAAGATCCAGCAGGAAGTCTCCACCGGCACCAGCCTCACGGTGGCCATGACCAATGCCAACGTCTTTCCCTCCATGGTGCTGCAGATGTGCGCCATCGGCGAGGAATCCGGCTCCATCGACCACATGCTTGGCAAAGCAGCCGATTTCTACGAGGAAGAGGTCGATGACATGGTGGCAGGCCTGTCCAGCCTGATGGAGCCTATCATCATTGTTTTCCTGGGCACCCTCATCGGCGGCATCGTGGTTTCGATGTACCTGCCCATCTTCAAGCTGGGTCAGGTGGTCTGATGGTTTTGGAACTCTGGATGCAGGCTACATTGGGCGGCCTGCTGGGCCTGTTGGTTGGCAGCTTTCTCAACGTGGTGGTGCATAGGCTGCCCCGCATGATGGAACAGCAATGGAATGCGGAATGCGCCCAATGGGCGCAGGAGCAATCCGGTGCCACGCCCCCCTCTGCTGCGCCTGACCCTGCCGAGCCTCCCCTGAGCCTGAGCCGCCCCCGCTCGCGCTGCCCGCATTGCGGCCATGCCATCCACTGGTACGAGAACATTCCCGTGCTCAGCTATCTGGCGCTGCGGGGCCGGTGCTCGGAATGCAAGGCATCGATCAGCATCCGCTACCCGCTGGTGGAACTGGCCTGCGCTGCGCTATTCGCCTACTGCACGATGCAATGGGGCATCACGCCCACAGGCGCTGCCTGGTGCCTTTTCAGCGCCGCCTTGCTGAGCCTGGCATTGATCGACTGGGATACCACACTGCTCCCAGACGACATCACCCTGCCCTTGCTGTGGGCCGGACTGCTGTCGTCGGCGCTGCACTGGACCGCCGTGACTCTGGCCGACGCGGTCTGGGGTGCCGCAGTGGGCTATCTTTCGCTGTGGCTGGTTTACTGGGCCTTCAAGCTGGCCACCGGCAAGGAAGGCATGGGCTACGGCGACTTCAAGCTGTTTGCCGCGCTGGGCGCCTGGTTCGGCTGGCAGGCACTCGTGCCCATCATCCTGATCTCGTCCGTGATTGGCGCCGTCGTGGGCATTGCGCTGAAGATCAACAGCCGCCTGCGCGAAGGTGGCTATGTTCCCTTTGGCCCCTTTCTTGCGGGCGCCGGCTTTGCCGCCATGGTGTTCGGACCCCAGCAGATGCTGCAATCCCTGTTGGCAGCCATCGGTCTTTGATCCGACACTGCGGCATGGAATCCAGCAACGCCCCGCCCCCACGTCCGCACCCGCGCCCTTTCCGGCTGGGCCTGACCGGCGGCATCGGCAGCGGCAAGAGCACCGTGGCCGCACAGCTTGCCTTGCGCGGAGCAAGCATCATCGATGCCGACCAGATCTCGCGCAGCCTCACCGCCCCGGCAGGCGCCGCATTGCCCGAGATTGCGCGCAGCTTCGGGCCTGAACTGATCGATGCGAACGGTGCTCTGGACCGTGCGCGCATGCGCGAACTGGTCTTCCAGCAGCCTGCCGCACGCCAGCAGCTGGAAGCCATCATCCACCCCCTGGTGGCTCGGCAAACGGCCCTTGAAGTCCAGCAGGCCACCGATGCCGGATGCGCGCTCATCGTGCATGACATCCCGCTGCTTGTGGAGTCCGGCCGCTGGCCTGCCCTGCTCGATGCCGTGCTGGTCGTGGACTGCCGGACGGAAACACAGATCGCACGCGTCATGGCCCGCAACGGATTGCCCCGCGATGCCGTGCAAGCCATCATCGCCGCCCAGGCCACCCGCGCGGCACGGCTGGCGGCAGCCGACTGGGTGCTCTACAACGACGAAGCCATGACGATAGAGGCTTTGCACGCATGCACCGATCGAATCTCGGCATGGTTCGGGCTATGATGCACGCCATGGCTTGGCCTGTGCGTGTAATTCAGCATGTGCACGACGTAGACAGCTGATTCCTGAGCACCCCGAGGAGCCCAGCAAGCGTGATCCTGTACGAATATCCTTTCAATGAGCGCCTGAGGACCTACCTCAGGCTGGAGCAGCTGTATCGCCGCCTGGGCGAGCTGCTGTCGCGCGCTCATTCCATCGATCACCATTTCGCGCTGGTCACCATCTTCGAGATCATGGACGTGGCAGCACGCACCGACCTGAAGACGGACGTGCTCAAAGACCTCGAACGCCACAAGAGCCTGCTCGACAGCCTGCGCGGCAACCCCGATATCGCCGAGCACATGCTCGACCAGGTGTCCCGCCATGTGGAGCAGTGCTTTGCCCAGCTCAACGCCCAGAACGGAAAGGCCGGCCAGTCCCTGACCGACAACGAATGGCTGATGGCCGTGCGCAGCCGCATCGGCATCCCTGGCGGCACCTGCGGTTTCGATTTGCCGGCCTATCACGCCTGGCAGTTCCATGACCCCCAGGTGCGCCTGCGTGATCTGGAGGACTGGGCCAGCACACTGACCCCGCTGGGTCAGTCGCTGCAGCTGCTGCTCAAGATGCTGCGCGAAACCGGCGTGCCGCAATGGGTGGCCGCAGAAAAAGGCGTGTTCCAGCAGGCCATGCCGCCCGGTCGCAGCTTTCAGCTGCTGCGCCTTCGCATAGACCCTGCGTTGAATCTTGTTCCGGAAATCAGCGGCAACCGCCTGCTGGTTTCTGTGCGCCTGCTTCGCCCCGAGAGCGGCGCCAAACCCCAGCCTTGCAGCGAAGATGCCTCGTTCGAGGTCACGCTTTGCAGCTGATGGAAAAGACTGCCGGCATGTCCACGAAAGCCACGCACTCTGTCGATGCATCATCCGCATCCGCTGGGCCCACGGTGCGCTGCCCGACCTGCAGCGGCCCCAGCCTGTTCGCGCCGGCCAACCGCTTTCGGCCCTTTTGCAGCGAGCGCTGCTACCAGATCGACCTGGGCGCCTGGGCCAACGAGGAATTCCGCGTGCCTGCGCCCATGCCTCCCGAGGATTCGCCATTCGGCGACCCTCGCACTGAACCCTGATCAGGCCTGATCAGACTTTCGGCTGGCCTGCCTCGTAGAAGCCGGCATCAAAAGGCAGCCCACGTTCCTCGCTGAGCCATTGCAGCACCGGATAGGCGCCAGGCAACACCGGCTGCACCTGTAGCGGAAGTTGCTGCCAGGCCATCTGCTGGCCTTCTCGCATCTCGAACTCCCCGCTCCAACGCGTGATCTTGCACCAGTGCAGGCGCACCAGGGCATGCGGATAGTCATGCTCGGTCACCTTCCAGACGGGGGCTGCAGCGATCTCGACGCCCAGCTCTTCCTGAAGCTCGCGACGCAATGCCTGCTCCACGGTTTCGCCGGATTCGATCTTCCCGCCAGGGAACTCCCAATAGCCGGCATAGGGCTTGCCAGGCGGCCGGCTGGTGATCAGCAGCGCGCCATCGGACTCGCGCAGGAGCACGCCAACGGCGACTTCGGTGTGCTTGCGCTGGGCCGGCGCTTGAGACGGCGGTTGAGACTGGGCAGCATCGGCGCCGGCGTTCAGAGAGATTTCTTTTTCAGTCACTTGATCTTTCGCAAAAAACCGCCCGGCCCCAAGGCCGGGCAGCAGGCTTGTCAGAGCTCGGCCTCTTCGGCCAGCCCTTGGACATCGGCGATGCCGGTCTGGCGCTGGTTCGGGCGCTCGGCGCGGCCCGCATAGTCACGGGCGAACTGATGGGCCACACGGCCGCTGCGCGAGCCACGCTCCAGCGCCCAGACCAGAGCCTCAGGACGCGCGGCCTCGATCGTGGCCTGGTCCAGTCCCAGGGCCTCCAGCCATTGAGCCACCACGCGCAGGTACTCGTCCTGGCTGAAGGGATAGAAGCTCACCCACAGGCCGAAGCGCTCGGACAGCGAGATCTTTTCCTCAATCACCTCGCCGGGATGCAGCTCGCCATCCTCGCCGCGCTGGTAGGTCAGATTCTCGGACTGGTACTCCGGCAGCAGATGGCGGCGATTGCTGGTCGCATAGACCAGCACGTTCGGGCTGGCGGCGCTGACCGATCCATCCAGAATGGACTTCAGGGCCTTGTAGCCAGGCTCGCCTTCCTCAAAGCTCAGATCGTCGCAATAGATAATGAACTTCTCGGGCCGGCCGGCCACCACATCGACGATGTCGGGCAGGTCCGTCAGATCGGCCTTGTCCACCTCGATCAGGCGCAGGCCCTGCGACGCAAAGGCATGCAGGCAGGCACGAATCAGCGAGGATTTGCCCGTGCCGCGCGCGCCGGTGAGCAGCACGTTGTTGGCCGTGCGGCCGGTCACGAACTGCTCGGTATTGCGCGCGATCTTGTCCTTTTGCACGTCGATGTTCTGCAGGTCGGACAGTTGCATGGCGCCGACGTGGCGCACGGGCTCCAGCAGGCCGCAGCCGTTGGCGCGCTTGCGATAGCGCCAGGCGATCGCGGTATTCCAGTCTGCGGGGGATTGCAGCGGCTGGGGCAGGATGGCCTCGATGCGCTGCATCAGCTGCTCGGCGCGCTGCACCAATTGCAGCAAGGGGGCGGCGACGGCTTCTGTGGGCAATGTCATGGATGTCTCTCGAATACGGATCTCACGGCCACCGACGCTGGATATGCCCGGGAATCGAGATGGATCTCATGCCAACGCCAGAGCTTTTGCGCGCCGGCCGCCATTGAAAGCTGGCAGCAGCCAGGCACAGGGCCTGCGGCTGCCGGCGGCACGGTGGGTGGAGAGTCAGGAGCGGTAGTCGGCGTTGATGCTCACGTAGTCGTGGCTCAGATCGCAGGTCCACACGGTCTGCTCGGCCTCCCCTCGGCCCAGTAGCACGCGCACGATGATCTCCTGCTGCTTCATCACGCGCTGGCCGTCTTCCTCCTGATAGGCAGGGTTGCGGCCGCCATTGACTGCGACATGCACATCGTTCAGGTACAGGTCGATCTTGGTCTGGTCCAGATCGTCGATGCTAGCATAGCCCACCGCCGCGAGGATGCGGCCCAGATTCGGGTCGCTGGCAAAGAACGCCGTCTTGACCAGGGGCGAATGCGCGATGGAATAGGCCACCAGGCGGCACTCGACCTCGGTCTTGCCACCTTCCACCTTGATGGTGATGAACTTGGTGGCGCCTTCGCCATCGCGCACGATGGCCTGGGCCAGCAGACGCGACACGTCCAGCAATGCAGCCTTCAGGGCCTGGCCTTCGGCGCTGGTCAGCGAAGTGATCTGCGCATTGCCGGCCTTGTGCGTGGCCACCAGCACAAAGGAATCGTTGGTCGATGTGTCGCCGTCGATGGTCACGCGGTTGAACGAGCCGTCGGCCAGTTCCTTGACCAGGGGCTGCAGCAGCTCGGGAGCGATGGCCGCATCGGTGGCCAGAAAGCCCAGCATGGTCGCCATGTTGGGGCGGATCATGCCCGCGCCCTTGCTGATGCCGGTGATGCTCACGCGCTTGCCGCCAATGTCCACGGCCCGGCTGAAGGCCTTGGGCAGGGTGTCGGTGGTCATGATGCCCTCGGCAGCCGTGCCCCAGTTGTCGGCCTTGGCTGCGGCAATGGCGGCCGGCAGGCCGGCTGCAATGCGGTCCACAGGCAGCTCTTCCATGATCACGCCAGTGGAGAACGGCAGGATCTGCTCGGGCTTGAGCTGCAGCAGCGCTGCCAGATCTGCGCAGGTACGGCGCGCACGTGCCAGGCCGTCGGCGCCAGTGCCCGCATTGGCATTGCCTGTGTTGATGACCATGGCACGGATGGCGCCCGCTGTCTGAACCAGATGCTCGCGGCTGACCTGCACAGGCGCTGCGCAGAAACGGTTCTGCGTGAATACGCCAGCCACCGAAGCGCCCTCGTCGAGCAGGAACACGGACAGGTCCTTGCGGTTGGCCTTGCGCACACCGGCTTCGGTGACGCCGATGCGAACGCCGTTGATCGCCAACAGGTCGGCGTGCACGGGAGCGGAGAGATTCACAGGCATTGAGGGGCTTCCTACAGTGAAAGAAAAACGCGCTCCATTATCGGAACAAACCGGAGCGGCACGTATTTCATCGACTTTAAAAAAGAAAACGGCACGGAGTGCATCCGTGCCGTTTTCCGTGTCTTGCGGTGTCTTACGACGCCCGCCGCATCACGACAGCTTGCCGTGGCACTGCTTGTACTTCTTGCCGCTGCCGCAGGGGCAGGGATCATTGCGGCCCACGCGAGCGCCTTCGGGCAGCTCCAGCGGCTCGTCTTCGACGGAGCCACCGATGTCGCCATCCGACGGAGCGCCATAGGTCATGTGCTCCAGGCTGTGGGCGCTGCGCTGCTCCAGGGCCTCGGTGGCCTGCTCCACCTGTTCGCGCGACTGCACCTGCACGGTCATCAGCACGCGCGTGACTTCGGTCTTGACCTGGTCGATGAGCTGGCGGAACAGCTCGAAGGCCTCGCGCTTGTATTCCTGCTTGGGCTGCTTTTGCGCATAGCCGCGCAGGTGGATGCCCTGGCGCAGATAGTCGAGTGCAGACAGGTGGTCACGCCAGTTGGTGTCGAAGCTTTGCAGCAGAACGGCGCGCTGGAATTGCGTGAAGTTCTCGCGGCCGATCAGCTCGACCTTGGCATCGAACACTTCGCGGGCGGCCTGCAGTACCTTTTCGAGGATTTCCTCGTCGGTGATGGCATGCGCGGACTGCACCTGCGACTGCAGCGGCAGCTGGATGCGCCATTCGCTTTCCAGCGCCTTTTCCAGACCGGCCAGGTCCCACTGCTCTTCCATGGACTCGGCAGGAACGTACTGGCGCACCAGATCGGACACCACGTCGTCGCGCATCACCGTGATCATCTCGTACAGGTCCGAGGCGTCGAGGATCTCGTTGCGCTGCTGGTAGATCACCTTGCGCTGGTCGTTGGACACGTCGTCGTATTCGAGCAGCTGCTTGCGGATGTCGAAGTTGCGGGCCTCGACCTTGCGCTGAGCGCCTTCGATGGAGCGGGTCACGATGCCGGCTTCGATGGCTTCGCCATCGGGCATCTTCAGGCGGTCCATGATGGCGCGCACACGGTCGCCAGCGAAGATGCGCATCAGCGCATCGTCCAGGCTCAGGTAAAAGCGCGAGGAGCCGGGATCGCCCTGGCGGCCCGAACGGCCACGCAGCTGGTTGTCGATACGGCGCGATTCATGGCGCTCCGTGGCGATGATGCGCAGGCCACCCAGGGCCGAGACCTTGTCGTGCTCGATCTTCCAGTCGGCGCGCATTTGTTCGATGCGCTGCTGACGTTCGGCTTCGGACAGGGATTCATCGGCCTCGACAGCAGCCACCTGCTTTTCGATGTTGCCGCCCAGCACGATGTCGGTGCCGCGGCCGGCCATGTTGGTGGCGATGGTGATCATGCCGGGACGACCGGCCTGGGCCACGATGTCGGCCTCGCGCTCGTGCTGCTTGGCGTTGAGCACCTGGTGGGGCAGGTTTTCCTTGTTGAGCAGCTCGTCGATGATTTCGGAGTTCTCAATCGAAGTCGTGCCCACCAGCACGGGCTGGCCGCGCTCATAGCATTCACGGATATCGCGGATCGCCGCCTCGTACTTCTCGCGCGTGGTCTTGTAGACACGGTCGAGCTGGTCGTCGCGCTTGCTGGGACGGTTGGGCGGAATCACCATGGTCTCGAGACCATAGATTTCCTGGAATTCGTAGGCCTCAGTATCGGCCGTGCCCGTCATGCCAGCCAGCTTGCCGTAGAGACGGAAGTAGTTCTGGAAGGTGATCGAGGCCATGGTCTGGTTCTCGGCCTGGATGGTCACGCCTTCCTTGGCCTCGACCGCCTGGTGCAGGCCGTCGCTCCAGCGCCGGCCTGCCATCAGGCGGCCCGTGAACTCGTCAACGATGACGATCTCGCCGTTCTGCACCACATAGTGCTGGTCACGGTGGTAGAGGTTGTTGGCACGCAGCGCCGCGTAGAGATGGTGGACCAGGGTGATGTTGGCCGGGTCGTACAGCGAGGCGCCCTCGGCAATCATGCCGGCGTGGCCCAGCAGGCGCTCTGCGGCCTCGTAACCCTGGTCGGTCAGGAACACCTGGTGGCTCTTCTCGTCCACGGTGAAGTCGCCGGGCTTGGTCACGCCTTCGCCGGTGCGCGGGTCGGCCTCGCCTTCCTGGCGCACCAGGTTGGGAACGATCTTGTTCATGGCCACGTACATGGCCGTGTGGTCTTCGGCCTGGCCGCTGATGATCAGCGGCGTGCGGGCCTCATCGATCAGGATGGAGTCCACCTCGTCAACGATGGCGTAGTTGAGCACGCGCTGAACGCGGTCGCCCGACTCGTAGACCATGTTGTCGCGCAAGTAGTCGAAGCCGTATTCGTTGTTCGTGCCGTAGGTGATGTCGCTGTTGTAGGCGGCCTGCTTTTCCTCGCGCGGCATGTTGGGCAGGTTGATGCCCACCGACAGTCCGAGGAAGTTGTACAGCTTGGCCATCCAGGTCGCATCGCGATTGGCCAGATAGTCGTTCACGGTCACCACGTGCACGCCATTGCCCGACAGTGCGTTCAGGTAGACCGGCAGCGTGGCGGTCAGCGTCTTGCCTTCGCCGGTGCGCATTTCGGCGATCTTGCCGTAGTGCAGCGCCATGCCGCCCAGCAGCTGAACGTCGAAGTGGCGCATCTTCATGACGCGCTTGGAGCCCTCGCGCACCACGGCGAAGGCTTCGGGCAGCAGGTCGTCCAGCGACTCGCCCTTGGCCACACGTTCCTTGAACTCCTGCGTCTTTGCACGCAGAGCCTCGTCGCTGAGCTTCTCGTAGTCGGGCTCCATCGCATTGATGCGAACAACCGTCTTGCGGTATTGCTTGAGAAGCCGATCGTTTCGGCTGCCGAATAGTTTGGTGAGGAAGTTGGTGGCCATGCGAAAAAGACACACCGCCGCCCGCTGAAGCGGACTGCGGTGTGCCTGGAATCCCTAGATTGTTGGATTTCAGATGGGGCCGCTCCACCTGCCTGCAAGTGCTCTTCTGAAGAACACATGCGACCGGGCCGAAGCGAGAACCGAACAATTGATTCTAACTGCCTCTGTCCAACCCTCTCTCAGGCAGGCCGACGCATGCAGCCGCACAGCCCCGAACCCGAATCCCCGGACCCGCGCCACCCCGCAGATGCTGCTATAACGACCCTCCGGGCCGGCGCATGCCAACGCTGCCAGTCCAGCCCTTCAAGCCCATGACCTTCACACGCCGCCACCACGCCGTCACCGCCCTGCACGCCGTCGAGAACTCGCCCACGCTGGCGCGGCTCGCACAGCTCACCCGGGACTCCAGCAATCGCCTGACGGCCATCCTGCCCCTGGTGCCGCCGCTGCTGCGCGCCAGCCTGCAGGCAGGCCCCATCGAGGGCAGCACCTGGTGCCTGCTGGTGCGAAACAATGCGGCAGCCGCCAAGATCCGCCAGTTGCTTCCCGCCATGGCCGCCCACCTGCGCACCAAGGGGTGGGATGTGACCGAGATCCGGCTCAAAGTGCAGGCCTGATCGGCCGCTGAAACAAACGCGGCCGGAAATGAAGAAAGCAATGAAAAAAGGCCTCCGAAGGAGACCTTTTGGTGCCGGTTGTCGGATTCGAACTGACGACCTACCGCTTACAAGGCGGGTGCTCTACCAACTGAGCTAAACCGGCGAAGCACGAATTCTAGCGCAGAAAAAGACCGCTTCAGCCGTTCCCGGCGTCTGCGAACACGCTTGCGCGCGTGATCGCAGGCCCAGGGTACGAAAAACCTACTTCACCAGCTTCAGCGAGGGCCGCGTGCCCGAGGGCGGCGGCGTGCGCGGGGGCTCTTCATCATCGCCCTCGTTCTGGATACTCACCAGCTGCACCACGCGTTCGTCGGCAGCGGGCTCGGCCGGCACTTCAGCAACTGCGTCCTGCGACACGGGCTCATCGGATTCCTGCTCCATCGAAACTTCGTTGTCGGCGTCGGCATCCGACTCCGGCGCCGGGAAAGCCATGCCTTGCCCGGTCTCCCGTGCGTAGATGGCCATCACCTGCTCGACAGGCACCATGATTTCGCGTGGCTTGCCGCCAAAGCGGGCCGTGAAGCTGATGAAGTCATTGCCCATCTGCAGGCCGCTGGTGGCGTCGTAGCTGACGTTGAGCACGATCTCGCCGTCGCGCACGAACTCGCGCGGCACCTGCACGTTGCGGTCCACGCGCACTGCGATGTGGGGTGTGAAGCCGTTGTCGGTGCACCACTCGTACAGGGCCCGGATCAGGTAGGGGCGGGTGGAAGTTGCTTCGGGGGCAGTCATGACGATCCCAGGAAAAGAGTGGTCGTAATACGAAAACGGGCAGGATATGGCGACCGGTTGACCGCCTTCCCTGCCCGCGCAATCAGTCGTCAACCGATGCGAATTACTTGCGCATCACCTTCTCGGAAGGCGTCAGCGCTTCGATGTAGGCAGGGCGCGAGAAGATGCGCTCGGCGTACTTGAGCAGCGGGGCGGCGTTCTTGGAAACCTCGATGCCGTAGTAGTCCAGGCGCCACAGCAGCGGGGCAATGGCCACGTCCAGCATGGAGAAGTTCTCGCCCAGCATGTACTTGTTCTTGAGGAACACGGGAGCCAGTTGCGTCAGGCGGTCGCGGATGTGGGCGCGCGCCTTTTCGATGGCCTTTTCGTTGCCCTTGACGTTGCGCTCCTCGAGCGTGCTCACGTGCACGAACAGTTCCTTCTCGAAGTTCAGCAGGAACAGGCGCACGCGGGCGCGGTCCACCGGGTCGCCGGGCATCAGCTGGGGATGCGGGAAGCGCTCGTCGATGTACTCGTTGATGATGTTCGATTCGTACAGGATCAGGTCGCGCTCGACCAGGATGGGCACCTGGCCGTACGGGTTCATCACGCTGATGTCTTCAGGCTTGCTGAACAGGTCCACATCGCGGATCTCGAAGTCCATGCCTTTTTCGAACAGGACGAAACGGCAACGGTGTGAAAAGGGGCAGGTCGTTCCCGAATAAAGCACCATCATGGTGGAGGCTCCTAAAAATCAAAAAGAGTGGGTCGCTCGCGGCGCCCACTCTGCACACAGTTCAGCCGCGCAATCGCTTGCACGACCTTCTGCAGTCACGGTTTTATTTGACGTCTTTCCAGAACGCGGCGTTGAGGCGCCATGCAATGAAGATGAAGACCGCCAGGAAAAGCAGCACGCCCACGCCAATGCGGATGCGGCTGTTCTGTGCCGGCTCACCCATCCATTGCAGGTAGTTCACCAGATCGCCAACTGCCTGATCGTACTGCACTGGGCTCATGGAGCCGGGAGAGACCTGCTCCCACCCCTTGAAAACCTGGGTCTTCACGCCGTGCTCCTCGGCTTCTTCGAAGATGGCACGGCGCTCGCCCTGCAGTTGCCACAGTGCATGGGGCATGCCCACGCTGGGGAAGGCCAGGTTGTTCCAGCCCGTGGCCTTGGTGTCATCGCGGTAGAAGGTGCGCAGGAAGGTGTAGAGATAGTCGGCACCCGTGCCGTTGTGGCCTGCGCGCGAGCGCGCGATCACCGTCAGATCCGGCGGATTGGCACCGAACCACTCCTTGGCTTCCTTCGGGTTGATGGCCGCCTTCATGGTCTCGCCCACCTTGTCGGTGGTGAACAGCAGGTTGTCCTTGATTTCCTGCTCGGTCAGCCCGATGTCCTGCAGCCGGTTGAAGCGCATGAATGCGGCCGAGTGGCAGCTCAGGCAGTAGTTGACGAACAGCTTGGCGCCGTTTTGCAGCGATGCCGTGTCATTGGTCTTGCCCGGGGCCTTGTCCCAGGCGATACCGCCTTCGGAAGCCTGTGCACCGGTCATGATGCCCAGGGCCGCGATCAACGTGAGAATCAGTTTCTTCATTGTTGTTCTCTCCAGCTTCAGTGCGGCTTGAACGTCACACGATCGGGAACGGGTTTGGTCTTGCCCAGGCGGCTCCACCAGGGCATCAGCAGGAAGAAGCCGAAGTAGAACAGCGTTCCGACCTGGGACACGCGCTCGCCGATGGGCGACGGCGGCTGCACACCGAGATAGGCCAGGATCACGAAGTTGATCACGAAGATGCCGTAGAGGTACTTGTGCCAGCTCGGACGGTAGCGAATGGACTTGACCGGGCTGCAATCGAGCCAGGGCAGCGCGAACAGGATGATCACGGCGCCACCCATCACCAGCACGCCCCAGAACTTGGCGTCGATGGACAGCATCATGGCGATGACGCCCAGGGCCACGATGGCGACCACGCCCTTGACGGCTACCGGCAGGCGCGACTTGAGCACGCCAAAGCCCGCACCCAGCAACACGCAGGCGATCAGCACATACATCATCTCGCTGGTGATGGCACGCAGCATCGAGTAGAACGGCGTGAAGTACCAGACCGGCGCAATGTGCGAAGGCGTCTTCAGCGGATCGGCCGGGATGAAGTTGTTGTACTCCAGGAAGTAGCCGCCGAACTCGGGCGCGAAGAACACCACGGCCGAGAACAGGAACAGGAACACCGTCACGCCAAAGATGTCGTGCACCGTGTAGTAGGGATGGAAGGGGATGCCGTCCAGCGGATGGCCCTTGGCGTCCTTGGGCGCGTTGGGGCCCTTGATCTCGATGCCGTCCGGATTGTTGGAGCCCACGTCGTGCAGCGCCAGCAAGTGGGCCACGACCAGGCCCAGCAGCACCAGGGGCACGGCGATCACGTGGAAGCTGAAGAAGCGGTTGAGCGTGGCATCGCCCACCACGTAGTCGCCACGGATCAGCAGCGCCAGGTCCGGGCCGATGAAGGGGATCGCCGAGAACAGGTTCACGATCACCTGGGCGCCCCAGTACGACATCTGGCCCCAGGGCAGCAGGTAGCCCATGAAGGCCTCGGCCATCAGCACCAGGAAGATGGCGCAGCCGAAGATCCAGACCAGTTCGCGCGGCTTGCGGTACGAACCGTACAGAAGGCCGCGGAACATGTGCAGATAGACCACGACGAAGAAGGCCGACGCGCCCGTGGAGTGCATGTAGCGGATCAGCCAGCCCCAGGGCACATCGCGCATGATGTACTCGACCGAGGCGAACGCCTTCTCGGCGTCCGGCTTGTAGTGCATCACCAGGAAGATGCCGGTGACGATCTGGATCACCAGCACCAGCAGTGCCAGCGAGCCGAAGATGTACCAGAAGTTGAAGTTCTTCGGAGCGTAGTACTCCGACATGTGCACACGGTAGGCGTCGAAAGCCGTTGGAAAACGGTTCTCGAACCAGTTCGTGAGCTTGGCGCCCGCAGGCGCGTTCGGATCGATGTCCTTGAATTCGTGGGCCATTGTTCTTGTCTCCCTCAAGCCTTGTCTTCACCGATGAGGAGCTTGGTCTCCGACAGGTACATGTGCGGTGGCACCTGCAGGTTGTCGGGGGCCGGCTTGTTCTTGAAGACACGGCCAGCCATGTCAAAAGTCGAGCCATGGCAGGGGCACAGGAAGCCGCCCTTCCAGTCATTGGGCAGCGAAGGCTGCGCGCCGGGCTGGAACTTGTCGGAAGGCGAGCAGCCCAGGTGCGTGCAGATGCCGACGACGACCAGCACTTCGGGCTTGATCGAGCGGGCTTCATTCATCGCGTAGGGCGGCGTGAACTCTTCAGGGTGGCGCTTGGACTGGGGATCGGCCAGCTGGCTGTCCAGCTCGGGCAGTTCCTTGATCTGTTCCGGCGTGCGCTTGATGATCCAGACTGGCTTGCCGCGCCACTCGACCGTGAGCTTCTCGCCGTCCTTGAGTGCGGAGATATCGACCTCCACTGCAGCCCCGGCGGCCTTGGCCTTCTCGGATGGCTGGAAGGTGCTCACGAACGGGACGGCTGTCGCCACGCCGCCCACCGCGCCAGCACACGCCGACGTGATGATCCACGTCCGCTTGCTGGAGTCGATTGGAGTGTCACTCATGGGGTTCCTCGAACTACGTCGCTTGAGTTGGGGTCAACAATAAATTGTAGCGGGGCGAGTATGGTTATTCCATACCGACTCCGACATTGACAGGCTCCAAAGCCGCGCAATACTGCGCTATCTCAAACTCTTTCCAGATGGAGCCAGCCATGGGCATGATGCAGGAATTTCGTGAGTTCGCAGTTAAGGGAAACGTGGTAGATCTCGCCGTGGGCGTCATCATCGGCGGAGCGTTTGGCAAAATCGTCGATTCCGTGGTAAACGACCTGATCATGCCGGTCGTTGGCCTTGTTTTCGGCAAGCTGGACTTCTCCAATCTGTTCGTCGTGCTGGGCAGCGTGCCCCCCGGAACAGCGATGACGCTCGATGCCCTCAAGAAGGCCGGCGTCCCCGTATTTGCCTATGGGAACTTCATCACGGTGGCGGTGAATTTCATCATCCTGGCCTTCATCATTTTCATGATGGTCAAGCAGATCAACCGCCTTCGCCGCGAGGCCCCGGCCGCCCCCGCGCCGGCCCCCGTCACACCTGAAGACATCGTGCTGCTGCGCGAGATTCGCGACAGCCTCAAGCGCTGAAATCCGTGTTTTGACGCAAATCAAAACGCCCGTGGCATGGTTGCCACGGGCGTTTTCCATTACTGCAGATTCCCGATGCTTGGGCTAGCCATTCAAGCCGCCAATTTGCGCGCCATTCGCACGGACTCAATCAGGCTGCTCGCCTCTGCAAGGCCCTGCCCTGCAATATCGAAAGCCGTGCCGTGGTCCGGGCTGGTGCGCACCAGCGGCAGCCCCAATGTGACATTCACGCCCTTTTCCACGCCCAGGTACTTCACGGGAATCAGTCCCTGGTCGTGGTACATGGCCAGCACCACGTCGAACTCACCGGGGTGGCCGGGAGCATTGCGGGCGCGCATGAACACCGTATCGGGCGCAAAAGGTCCATGGGCGTCCAGGCCCTCGGCGCGCGCCTGGGTGATGGCCGGGGCAATGATCTCGACCTCCTCGCTGCCGAACAGGCCGCCCTCGCCCGCATGCGGGTTCAGCCCTGCCACACCGATCCGCGGCGGGCGGCCCAGGCTGCGAGACAGGGCTTCATGCGTGATGCGCAAGGTCTGCAGCAGGTTGTCCTTCGTTACCGCATCGATCGCCTTGCGCAGCGAGGTATGGATGCTGACCAGCACCGTCCGCAGCTCATCGTTGGCCAGCATCATGCGTACCGGCATGCGGTCCAGGCCCACACCCGCATGCTGCGCAGCCTCGAACTGCAGCAGCTCGGTATGACCAGGAAAGTCCACGCCCGCAGCATGCAGCGCCTCCTTGTGCAGGGGCGCCGTCACCAGAGCCGCGATTTCGCCTCGCAAGGCAGCCCGCGCGGCCCAGACCACGCAGCGCGCAGCCGCATCACCGGCGCTGGCACTCACCTGGCCCCAGGGCGCAGGACCGGGCAGCCCGGGCAGCTCCAGCAAAGGGATGCAATGGGGCGGCACCTGCCACAGTTGCTCAGCCGACTCGATGACGGCTACGGGCATGGGAATGGCGTTGTCGCCATCGCGCGCACGCGCCGCCACGGCGGCTGCCCGGCGCAGCGTCTGCAACTCGCCGACGACGAAGCAGTCGCGCATGACCTCGGGCACTTCCATGAATGCCTTGGCGATGGTCTCAGGCCCTACGCCTGCAGAGTCGCCCTGGGTGATGGCAATCGCGGCTTGGGGGTGTGTGGAATCAGGCATTTTCGGTATCCGGATCAGGCAAGCCGGTCATTCGCACCGCGCTTGCAGCAAAAGGCCTCGCCCCTTGGGCGGGCCGATAGTAGGCGAACAACGGGCCAATAACAGGCCAGCATCAGGCCGGATTGTCGATCTCGATGAAACGGTGCTCCAGCCCCAGCTCCAATGCCACCTGCCCCGCCAGGGCCGGCGCACCATAGCGCTCGGTCGCATGGTGGCCGGCAGCCAGGAAGGCCACGCCCGTCTCGCGCGCCAGGTGCGCCTGCGGCTCGGAAATCTCGCCCGTGATGAAGGCATCGGCCCCAGCGGCAATCGCGGCCTCGAAGAAACCTTGTGCGCCGCCCGTGCACCAGGCAATGCGGCGAATGGGGTGAATGGGGCGCAGTCGCTCTCCCCCCACGCAGACAGGCGTGCGCCCCAGCGCCTGCTGCACATGCCTGCCCAGCGCCGCCGCGTCGGCAAACTCCGCCGCGGCCATCCAGCCCAGGTTCTGCTCGCCAAACGTTGCCTGGCCCTCAAGCCCCAGCTGCACGCCCAGCTGCGCGTTGTTGCCCCATTGCGGATGGGCATCCAGCGGCAGGTGGTAGGCAAAGAGATTGATGTCATGGGCCAGCAGCAGGCGGATGCGCTCCTTGAGCCAGCCCGTGATGCGGCCATCCATGCCGCGCCAGAACAGGCCGTGGTGCACGAAGATGGCATCGGCCTGCGCCTCGATGGCCGCCTCGATCAGCGCGCGGCTGGCCGTCACCCCGCTGACGATGCGGCGGATCTCGCCGCGCCCCTCCACCTGCAGGCCGTTGGGACCGTAGTCCTTGAAGCGCTCGGGCTGCAGCAATCCGTCGAAGTGGGCCAGGAGTTCTTGTCGCGTGGTGCTCATGAAAGGATTGTCAGCGATCCATGCGGCGCCAAAGAAAAAGGGCAGCCATGCTGCCCTTCATTCCACTGCCCAGCTCAGCCGCGCCTGGGTTGCCAACCACGGCAGGCCAGGGGCCAGAAGCCGATGGCCGCGCCCAGGATGCCCATGGCCGCCACATAGTGCGCAGGCGCCATCACATCCACCTGCTGCCACACGGACACCAGCATGGGCGTCATGCCGCCGAACACCGCATAGGCCATGTTGTAGGCAAAGGACAGGCCCGTGAAACGCACCTCGGCTGGGAAGGCGCGCACGCCCACCACCGGCAGCAGCGCAATGCTGCCCACGAAAAAGCCCACCAGCGCGTAGCTCCACACCAGCGAGGACGCCGTGCCCGGCAGGTTCAGATAGAACGCATAGGCCGTCACCGTCATGCCCAGCCAGCCCGTGACCATGGCCACACGCGTGCTCATCTTGTCGGACAGCCAGCCCCAGAACACGCAGCCCAGCGTCAGCGTCACCGTGGCCACGGCATTGGCCTTCATGGCCAGGGCCGCGTCGATGTGGAAGACCTTCTGCAGATAGGCCGGCGTGAACAGCACCACCACCACGATGGCCGTGGACAGCACCCAGGTCATCAGCGCCACCAGCACGCAGGCCTGGCGGTGGTCGCGCACGATGGTCTTGAGCGGTAGTTCGCGGTCGGCCTGCTTGCGAGCCATCAGCTCCTGGAAGATGGGTGTCTCATGCAGGAACTTGCGCAGGTAGACCGACACCAGGCCGAACACGCCGCCCAGGATGAAGGGCATGCGCCAGGCCCAGTCGTGGATCTCCTCGGCGCTGTAGGTGCTGTTGAGCCAGACACCGATGATGGAGCCCAGGAAAATGCCGCCCGTGATGCCCGAAGTCAGCGAGCCGATGGCAAAGCCGTAGTGGCGCGCCGGCGCATGCTCGGCCACGAAGACCCAGGCGCCCGGCATCTCGCCACCAATGGCCGCGCCCTGCAGCACGCGCATGGCCAGCAGCAAAATCGGCGCGGCAATGCCGATGGAGGCGTAGGTGGGCAGCAGGCCGATCACCAGCGTGGGCACGGCCATCAGGAAGATGGACAGCGTGAACATCTTCTTGCGGCCCAGGATGTCGCCAAAGTGCGCAATCAGAATGCCGCCGATGGGCCGGGCCAGATAGCCCGCCGCAAAAATGCCCAGCGTCTGCAACTGGCGCAGCCAGTCCGGCATCTCGGCCGGGAAGAACAGCTTGCCGATGACGTTGGCGAAGAAAACGAAAACGACGAAGTCGTAGAACTCCAGGGTGCCGCCCAGGGCCGACAGGCCCAGGGTCTTGTAGTCCTGTCGGTTGAGAGGACGTGCGGTCGCAACAGCAGGGGCCATGCCCGGCTGCGCTTGGTCAAGCGTAGTCATGGTTTTTTTCCAGGGATCGAACAGCAGGACGGCGCGGTGGATACCACGGCAACGGATGAGCGTGCAGCGGCAGATCGTTCTGCAAGACTTCGGGATCGGAGGACTTGGCTCTCTCTTGGGGCCGGCTTGTGGGCCGGCGCAACAGCGAACGCGGCGTGGCGCAGTCGTCGGGGGATTCTAGGGTTTGTACTGTAGCTGTGTGGGGAGCGCGGCTTTGGCGCCCTTGGGCGCAGCATCACGGCGGACCGTCTACCCGCTCTGGCGTATGGGTCATGGGATGGCGGGCTTGCCTGCAGGCGCGCAAACACTCTTCAACGGTGCAGCGCTTGCATCGCGCCAGCCCGATGGGATTGATCCTTCATAACCCTTGCGGCGCTTGTTGGGGCGCGAAGGCATGAAGCCTTTTCATCGGTCCTGGATCGTTTTCCTGCATAAGCCCCTCAGACTCTGTCCGCGAAAAGGAATGACGCTCAGGCCAATCCTGTTTTTCGGGCATGAACAGGCTGCTGCGTGAGCATCTGGTTCGCTAATCACCGCCACTCACCGACACAGCCATTTCCGATGAAGGATCACAGCCGTCAACTCTCACTGTTCAAGAAATGCAACTCCACCGATTCCGGCAGAACGCAAAAACTATGGCCCACATATTCACCGTAATCTTCAAATTGAACTGCAGAACCGAATCCCAGCCAAATATAGCCATGGGCATCAATGCTTTGAACACAAGCTATCCTGCCAATGTATGACAGCATTTCCAACTGTTCATCACTGGGAAGATCTTTCAGCAGCCAGGCAGGCACACTCAACAGCCGGACATGGTTACCGACATCAATCGGACATTTTTCACCAGCTGCCATCGAAACATCCTGCTTTCTCGCAATAGATTTTTTACTCAAATTCAAGATATCGAGAAATTCTCAGCAATCAGTTGCCGATATTTTTCATGGGAATATCTCATTTGCAAAATCTCATCGTTATTGAACAAGGGCGAAATAGCTTTCCTTTTCATTGAAGGAAGATCACAACCTTCAAACAACTTCACCAAGATATCACCAAGAACAACATCCTCTCCAGCTTCATTTTCCCTCTTAGCAGCCCTTGCCAGATCTTGGGATATATTGAAAAAATCCAGAATAGCAAAGCATTTTCCAGCATCGACCGCAACACATGAATCAATAGAGTCTATCAAACCACGAACAAGATCAACATTTATTTTAAAAACCTCCTCAAAATTCACATTCAATTTTTCACGTTCAGACATTTCATACAATTTAAACTTGGTCTTTGCATAGACTACACTGCCACTGTCTACATCCTTTAAAAAACCATCTCCGCCATCACCTTCCACCCACAATGCGTATCTATGCTCTTGCTGAACAATGAATTCAACAGGATAATAAATATTATTTATCATAAAACGGCACTTCTATTCTACGCATAAACAACAAAGCACGAAATCAATCAATATGCAGATTTCTATCTTTCTGCAAGAAATTTATTTCAATTGAATTTAGCAAAAATCGATAAGTCATCATATACCCCACAGAAATGGAAGATGTATGCATCACCATTAATTTTGGCATAAACAACATACATAGAGTAAATACCTTCTTTTCACCAGCCGAACCAACCAAAGGCTCATCGTCGGTTGGAAGCCATCTTCCTATAAATCATTGGCCCGAAGAAATCGGGCAGGTCAACCCGCAAAAAGAAGGAGCCACCCGACACCACTGATTTAGAGGTCAACTGGAGTTGCGGGAGAATTTTTTATTTGCATAGGCATTTACGCAACTCAACAGCTTCAGCCTTCGTTATCTCAAGGGCATCTTTGCTATTAATAACAATCTCAAGATATTTTTTTGCCCTATCAACTTCCAACTCACTTATCATATACATTTTTGCCAAATGAAGTGCCGCTTCAACGTCTCCAGCATTAAGAGACTTCTCAAACCAATGCTTTGCCTTCACCAAATCTCCAATTGTGCGATAAGTGATCCCAAGATTTAAAAGAGCAGAAATACTTCCTGCCGCAACCGCCTTTTCATCCCATTCAATTGATTTCTTGAAATCAATTTCAATCCCTTTCCCAGATCCGTACATCACCCCCAGCATAACCATAGAATCCACATCTCCGGAGATTGCGGATTCAAGAAATAATTTCAACGCCTTTTTGTAGTGCCTCTTATCATATGCTTTAGATGCAATGGCAAACAATTCATTAATCATCAATTACCTTTAATCTCACCCCAATTGGGAGGTTTTGGTTTTGGTATCCATTTTCCAGTTTGGTGATCCTTGCATTCAATTTTATTAGGGTCGCTTGGATGATCTCGACAGTGCTTATAAGGATTTTTTGAATTCTGACCAGAAGAACCCCCAGTTGCACCACGCTCTCCGCGTCCACGACTTTCCATGCACAAATCCATAATACCCCCAAGCATAGGCCCAACCAATGGAGGAAACACTATAGGAAAATTTATAGGATTTGGGCCATAAGTAGGTCCACGCGGATCTGTTGGATCAATTGGCGTAGGTCGAGGCCCTCCAGGTGTAGGACCCGGAATTGGAATAGGTATACCTCCAGGCCCAGGCAAAACTGCTTGCTGCCCAGTCGGGTCATTCAGTTTTACAGGATTCTCCTCTGCATAGACAAAGACATTGACTCCACCGTCTATTCCGATTGGGTCTGTTTGCAAATATCTACCCACCCCCGGACTGTAGTCGCGTTGATAGTTGTAATGCGTTCCCGTCTCTTCATCAAAATACTGACCCGCAAACCGCAAATTCATCCGCGTGCGGTTACCGCTACGCTCCAGTGTTTGCCCAAAGCTCTCGTTCAAGGCCTGCCACGAAGAGCGGCCTGCCGCGTCGCTGGCCACCTGCGGGGTACTTAAATGGTCACTGTGCAGATAATGATAAATCCTGGTACTGGTACCCGTCTGACCGTTGATGTGATCCGCCTGCCATAGGGGTTCCGTACCCCAGTCCGCATCAGGCTGCCAGCCATAGGATTTAATCGTTTTTCCTAGCGCCTCTACTTCTGCCAGCAGTCCTTCGCCGCTGTAAATAAACCAGGTCGTCTGCGCGCCCTGCCCCGTCCCCAGCGTCTTGCTGATACGCCGCCCAAACGGGTCGTACTGGTAGCGTGCCGTGACCTGCCCATCCTGCTCCACAGCCACCCGGCGCTCTGCCGCGTCATAGAGGTTGGTGGTGATGCTGCCATTGCGTGTGGCGCTCTGGATATGGCCAGTGGCGCTGTAGTCATAGCGCACCTGGTCCGCGCCAAGGCCCCGCTGGACCAGCCGGTTGCCGCTGGCGTATTGCCATTCGCCGGGCTGGTGCAGGCTGCTGGTGCGGTTGTGCACGGCGTCGTAGCCGTATTGTTCCTGGGGCAGGCCCAGTTCGGTCAGGCTGGTGCTGGGGCGAACCTGGGTCAGGCGGTCCAGTGCGTCATACGCGTAGTCAACGCTGCCGTTGACATCGCTGCCCAATTGCAGCGTCTTGCGTGTGATGCTGCTCTCGACGTCGTATTGATAGCCCAGCGTCAGGAGGTTGGCGTTGGAAGCTCCCTGGACCTGGATGCCCTGGATTCTGTAGAAGCCGTCGTAGGCGATGCTTCTGCTGGCGCCAGGGTACTGGACCTTGGTGGGCAGCATCCACTGGTAGTCAGCCCATGTGATCTTGTCGGTGCTGCCGGGCTGGGTGGCCTCTTTCAGGTGGCCCTTGGCATAGCTGAAGGCAGCGGCGCTGCTGTCAGGGTAACCCTGGCTGGTTTTGCGGCCATCGGCATCCCAACCCTGGGCCAGGGTGGCGGTGATGCGGTTGGCGCCGTCGCCGTAGATCAATTGCTCCTGGCTGATGCGGCCCAGGGCGTCACGGCTGTAGTCGGCCTGGCTGATGAGCTTGCCACTGCCATCCTTTTGTTCGTAGCCGGCAAGGCGGCCAGCCTTGTCATAGCGGTAGGTGATGCTGCTGCTCCAGCCCGGTTTCCCGGCCTGTGGGCTGGTGCGGGTGAGCAGGGTCAGCAGTCCATCGCTGTTGTAGGTGTAGCTGCTGACATCCCCTGCCGCGTTGGTTTTCTTGACCAGAAAGCCCGCGGCATCGTATGCATAGGTGGTCTTGCCACCTTCCGGGCGCATTTCCTCGGTCAGGCGGCCCAGCCGGTCATATTGCCGGGTATGCACGTTGCCGTTGGCATCAGTGACGCGGGTGATCTGGTGCAGCAGGTTGTAGGCCATCTGGGTGGCATGGCCGCTCGCGTCGATGGATTTGGAGACGCGGCCCAGTGCGTCGTACTCGTAAATGGTGGTCTTGCCGCCCGGGCTGGTGATGGCGGCGGTCTGTCCTGCGCTGTCAAGGCTGTAGTGCAGGGTCAGGCTTTCACCATCGCGTGACTTGCGGATGGTGGAGGTGCGCCGCCCCCGCTGGTCATACTGGCCCAACTCAGCAAGGCCGCCTGGGTAGTTGATGGCTTGCAGCAGGTTGGCCTGGGGGGTACCCAGCGCTCCGTATTCGTACTGGGAGCTGTCGCCTGCAGGGTTCTTGTAGCTGGCGACACGGCCCAGCATGTCATAGCCCAGTTCATGGCGGTTACCCGTGGGCGTGGTCTGCGAAACGATGTCGCCATAGGCGTTGTACTCATAGCGGTAGACGTAGCCCAGCGCGTTGGTGGCCGTGACCAGGCGGCTTTGGCTGTCATAGGTAGCGACGGTGGCATGGCCCTCGCCATCCATGCTCTGGGTTTCGTTGCCTAGCGCATCGAAGCGCGCCGAGGATGTCAGGCCCGAGGGATAGATGGTCTTGATGCGATTGCCATGGCTGTCGTATTCATGGCGTGTGGTGTGGCCCAGCGGATTGGTGATGCTCGCAATCTGCCCGGTGACGGTATGCGTGTAGCTCCATACGCCGCCTTCCGCGTCCGTGGCCGTTTTGCGATTGCCGTTGCCGTCATAGGCATAGGTGGTGACGCTGGCCTGGGCGCCTGTGCCCAGGGTCTGCCGGACGATTTGCCCCAGCTCGTCGTACTCCCATGCCGTGATGCGCTCCAACGAAGTTCCCTGGGCTTCGATGCGCTGTACCGCCCGCCCCTTGCTGTCATGCCGCCAGGCGGTGACGATTCCCAGTTCATTGGTATGGCTGGTGGTTTCGCCATGCACGGGATCGTAGGTGTAGCTTTCCTCGCTGCCATCAGCATGGCGAATCCTCAGCGGGCGCCGGTTGTAGTCCCAATAGGTGGTGCGGGTGTTGCCGCGCTCGTCCACCAGCCTGTCTGTGTAGTTGCCATCCCAGCTTCTTTGCCGAATGGTTTTGTCATTGAGGGTGCGACCCGACTCCAGGCCGTCCTTGTCATAGTGGACCACCAAGCGATTGCCACGAGGATCGGTCAGCGTGGCAATGAATTTTCGTGATTCCCTGAGGTATTGCACCGAGCCCGTTGTGGTGCCCTGGCGGTCACTGAAGCTGCCGACACGCCCGCCTCCCCAGTTGGTCTGCAGTTTCCGGGTGGTGCCACTGGTTCCCGTGGGATCAAGGGTGATGCCCAGGTTGCCTAGCGTGAACTGGGCGGCGGGCGCCGGCGCACTGGCGCTGTACTGGGCCGTGATCTTGCCCCCCAGCGGGTCCGTGCGGCTGGTGAGTTGGCCGTTGCCGTCATAGGTGTACGTCCATCGGTTGCCCCTGGTATCCAATACTTCAGTCAGTCGCCTGGTGATCCCAGATCCCGCCCAGGTGTAGCGCACGATATTGCCTGATCGGTCCTCGATGCTAGTGACAATGCCGTCGGCCAGGTTGAGCCGCAAAGCCAACTGCCCATGGTGGTCAAGAATGCGGATGCTGGAAGCGCTGTCGTAACTGAACCGGACCTGAATGCCATTGAAGTCCGTATAACCCTGAATGCGCCCCTGCGCGTCATAGTCGATGGTGTTGCCGCGGCGGTCATACCACTGCCAGCCATCCTGGCCAGGGCGATTCACCTGCCGGATGAAAGTGGGCGCATTCACCCTGTCCTTGGCGATGAATAGGCCCGACTGGCCGCTTCTTTCATATAGCGTGCCTGCGCGCTGGATGGTCTTGGCATCCCTGCCCAATGGATCAAGCTCGAAGTCCAGCGGAGCCCATGCGGGGTTGAGCCACCAACGCCCGAGTGTCCAGGTGCGGGCGATGTCGATGCTACCGCCCAGTACCTTGACCTGCAGATCGGTGTTGACCTCCCGATATTCACCGTTGGGCCACTTGATGTACGGATACTCGCTTGCATGTGCCTGCAGGACTGCCAGGCCCAGCAGGGCAAACGCCCAGGCAAGGATGCGCCTGGAAGTCCAGGACAAGGCCCGCCGTGCTGCGGCGCACTTGTCTGGATATTGGGCCGTTTCAATCAGATGTTTAAGTGCCTGAGTCATTTTTAAGCTTCCCTGTGGACCGCTGACGGGTCCCCCTCTCCAATCCTCTGCACAGCGTTGTGATGACTGCGCCCCTGCAAATATGGCAAACAGGGCGGCCGCTTTACTCACCGCATCCTGGGGTACCGTCTGGCCCTTGCCCACCGTCCCCTGGTGCGCCGGGTTTACCGCCAGGCCCCTCTCCTCCCGCCCCCCCACCCCAAGGAGAACTACCTTTTAGAGGAGGGCTACCTCCAAATCCTGTTCCACCAGTTCCTCCACCCCCGGCCCCTCCAGGACTACTACCTTCAGCGCTGCAACCACCGCCAAGGCACCAAGGCGTGCAGCCCTGCGTCAACCCGATGGGTGTTCCGCCACCACCGGTCCCGCCACTGCTGCCCCAGCCACCAGAGCCACCGCCCACACCATGGCCTCCGGTCCCGCCAATCCCTCCAATGCCTGTACTTACGCACGCGCTACCAACTAGCCGGTTGAAAGTGGCCGAGAGAGAACGCGATTCCTCTTCGCCATTCGCGCAGATCCACGCCAACTCAACCGTGGCCCACATGGCGTAGGCAGCGCAACTGCCCGCATTGCGCGCATTCACCACGATGCTCTGCACCGCCCCCATCTCCGCCGAGCGCGCCTGCCTGAAGCCCATGCTTCGTGGGTGCAGCTTGACGGCCGTGATGCGGTAGGGAATGACCACGCGCTGCTTGGCGGCCAGGGTCTTGGGGATGTCGGCCAGGAATTCGTAGCGGTAGTACTCGTCGGACTGCGGCGGTGTGAAGACGACCTTGTCGGCCTGGATCAGGCCGTAGTTGGTCAGCGTGAGTTCGCCCGTGAATTCCTCGCCCACCTGCAGTTCGGGCAGGCTGATGGACAGGGGCTCCAGCAGCACCACGGGGGCCGGCACCTGGGTCTGGAAGGTGGCTTCCAGGGTGATCTGGTACTCGTCCTTGATGGTGGTTTCCGTCACGCTGAAGTCGATGCTGATGGTCTGGTACTGCAGGTGCACGCGCTCCGAGGTGGTGACGCCCGGGCGCACGAAGATGCGGCCCGACCTGTCGGCATGGCGCGGGCCGCTGGCCCGGTAGGTGTAGGTGCCGGGCGGCAGGTCGGTGAGCACGGCCTTGCCCTGCGCGTCCGTGGTGAGGGTGCGCAGATAGGTGAGCACGGCATCGTTTTGCAGGCGGATGCGCACGTTGGCCACGCCCGGTATGGGCTTGCCGCCCGCGTCCAGCGTTTCCGTGAACAGGTCGGTGGCATGGAAGCTCAGCCCGCCCTGCCCGCTTTGCGTGACGGCCACCGAGACGGGAATGGTGCCCGTGCCCTGGTTGCTGGCCGTGATCTGCAGTCGGTAGTTGTAGATGCCGTCGGCCACGTCCTTGCCCGGGCTTGCAGTGACCTGGATGGGCACCTGTGCGCCCACGTCCACGGCGCCGATGTGGCTGGCGCTGGACAGGAAGATCCAGGAAGGCGCGGCCTTGCCGTCCTTGTCCACCAGTTGGACCTTCACGTCCTGGGCCGCCACCAGGCCACGGTTGCCGATGGTGATGCCCTCGGTGACCGTCTTTTCCTGCTGCACGCCTGTTTCTATGTAGGTGGGGTTGGCAAACAGTTCGGGCAGGGCCTGCACCAGCCGGTAGTGGATGGTGAAGCTTCCGCGGGGCGTGTCGCCCGTCTCGCTGGCGTAGGCCGTGAGCACGACGGTGCCCGTCTCCCCGGCCGATGCACTGCCCGTGAAGCGGATGACCATGGGCACCGAGGCGCCTGCAGCCACGTTGACCGGGGCACCCGGCTCCACGCTGATGCCCGGCGGCAGGCTGCCGCTGGGCTGCTGGGCCGGAACCACGGCCCAGCGCACGCCGGTGGCGCCCGTGCCCGCGCTGGCACGCGCATTGACCGTGATGCTGGCGGCAAAGCCGCGCGGCGCGGTGAGCTGGTAGCTGGCCAGGTCGAAGCTCAGGCGGTTGATGGTGAAGCGCCCCTGCTCTGTGGTGGCGGTTTCTTCCGGGTGGATGACGGAGACGATGTAGGTGCCGTTGTCATTGGCCGTGGGCACGAATTCGTAGCGGTACTGGCCGCTGTCGTCGGTGGCGATGCCTATGCGCCGCTTGAAGCCCGAGATGTCCAGCACCATGCGCAATGCTGCGTTGGGCATGGGCTGTCCGCTGGCGCGTGACACGGCGGCGCCGGCAATGACGACGCGTTGCGCGCCATACGAGACCGCCGGGCTGACGGAGCTGACCGTGCCCGTATAGGGCGTCTTGGGCTGCTCGGGCTCGGGCGGCTTGTTGTTCACGGTGACGGAGCGCGTGGCCTCGCCGGTCTTGCCCGCCTTGCTGGAGGCCACGGCCCTGAGCGTAAGGGCACCGTTGGCCACGCCCGACGTGTCCCACTGCACGCTGTACGGAGCCTGCGTGGCCGAGCCGATCAGGCTGCCGTTGGCGAAGAAGTCGACCTTGGCAATGCCGTCCGGTGCCGAGGCGGCGACACCTACGGCCGTGCTGCCGACAACAGAGACATCCTGGCCCGGCACGGTGAAGTTCACCGTCGGAGCCGTGATGGTATAGGTCACGGCAACCACCGCGCTCCTGGGACTGGTGCCACGCGCATTGCTGGCCGTGGCCTCGATGCGGTGCGTGCCTTCGGCCGGCAAGGTCAGGCTGCCGGAGAAGCTGCCATTGGCTGGCACGGCCATCGGGCTGCCCACGGCCTGGCCGCCCAGATAAAGCTGCACCTGCGAGCCCGCCATGGCTGTGCCGGAGACCATCAGTTGCGGAGTGGACACCTGTGCGTTGTTGATGGGCTGCGCAATGACAGGGGCCGGCGGCGCGCTGAGGCTGAGCGTGAACGGGATGTCCAGCACGGCCGAGACCCCATCCACATCGGTGGCGGTGATGCCGAACCGGTGCACGCCATTGGGCAGTTGCGCAAAGTCGATGAACTGGCTGTGGCTGAACGGGCTGGTACTGCCGCCGCTGCGCTCGAAGATCTGCAGGCCGTTGATGGTGGCCTTGACGCTGGCGATGCCGATGGGGCTTTGCGCGGACACGGCCAATTCGCCTGCGGCGGAAATGGCGGCATTGGGCACAAGCGCGGTGCCTGCAAAGGTGGCGGTGAGGGCAGGACCTTGCCCGGCCTTTTTCTGTACCTGAACCGGTCGCGTTGCGGTATTGCTCAGGCCGATGCCGTTAGTGGCCCTGGCCTGCAGCGTGTAGTTGCCGTTGCGCACGGCAGCCAATGCCCAGGTGGTCTGGAAGGGGGGCTGGGTCAGCAAGGCAAGGCGCTGGCCATCGACCAGGATCTCCACCTGCTGCACGCCTTCAGGGTCGGTCACATTGATGGCGATGGCCGTGTCCTGCTCCAGCACGGCACCAGCGGCCGGCTGGGCGAACTGCACCAAAGGACCTTCCGGTGCGTAGGCAATGGGTTGCGCCAGCGAGAACTGGTTGATACCGCCCTGTGCCGTACGGAACTGCACATGGATCATCTTGTCGCCCGCGCCCATGGACAGCGTGTAGCTGGCCAGCGTGGGGTGGCCCACCATGTTCTGCCATGCGACGCCGTCGAACGGATCGCTTTCCTGCAGGCGGTACTGAGCAGCCTGCGGGCAATCAAGGCGCAGCTCCACGACACGCACGCGCGCGGCATAGCCTTGCGTGGGCACGATGGCGCAGGCCAGTACGGGCTCGGCCGTCAGGTAGGAACCATAGTCCACGCCCGTGCTGACGGCATTGCCCTGGCCTGCAGGGTTGGCCACCGCATCGCGCGGGCCGCTGGCATGACCCCACCAGTTACCTTGGGCCTGGACAATGCTGGCTGGGCTGGTGTTGCGGATACCGAACTGGGCATTGGCGGAGATATCCGATTCGCCGATGGCCGGCGTGGCGCTCTGCTCTGCCAGCAAACCCACGCCGTTGCCTGTGATGCGCGAGCGTGTGATGCGGGGGCTGCCGCTGCCCACGACGCGAATGCCGACGGCGTTGCCAGTGAGTTGCAGCCGGTCAAAGCTGTAGCCACCCCCTGCGAGCACCAGACCCGCACCGCCTGCCATATGGCTTGGCAAGCCGTCGGTGCTACCGGCATGGTGGATGGATAGGCCATCCAGCTTCAGGTGGGCGGGAAGGGCTTCAGGCGCCACCAGTACCCCCAGCCAGTCGCCGGCCTGCGGCGCCCGGGTTTGCGGCCCCTGCGGCTGCACCGGGCCCAGTTGCGAGTCGTCGTGGCTGCTGGTCAGCACCACGGAAGATCCTGTGTGCAGGCCACCACGCACGCTGATGCCGGCGCCCTGGCCGAATTTGACGATCACGCCATCGGCAATGGTCAGTTGGGCCGTGTCGGCGGCGATGGCTGTGGTCATGCCCAGGGCTATGGCCAGGGCCGCAACGGAACGATGCCGCAGCACAGCCAGCGGCTTGCTCCAGCCGGCCGCACACAGAAAGGAACGGGCGTGTTGGAAAAACGGGGAGCGTTGCATGGTCGCCTCCTTCTTATGGATTCACCGTGATCGGTGCACTGGTGGCCGGCGTGAAGCCGGGCGAGCTGGCCGTGATCTGGGTGGTGCCGGGAGCTACCGCCGTGAACGTGGCGTAGGCCGAGTTGCCCGAGTTGGCATTCCAGGTCACGCTGTCGGTGATCGTGCCTACGGAGGGGACGGAGCTGGTGAAGGTGATGGTCACGGGGACCGACGGGTACTGGTTGGTAGCCCAGTAAGCCCCTGGCACTTCAGCAGAGACATGGATGGAGGTCGCTTTCTGCCCAGTTTTCAACGAGGAGGGAACAGACTGGAGGCGCAACGTCGCTGCCACCGTTTCCGCGTTGATATAGACGGCGTCCATTCCTGCAGCAGAGGCTTCGATCTGCGTGGAACCTGTCTCCATACCGTTCACGCTGATGTAGGCCCGGCTCTGCCCTGCAGGAATCGTCACCGTAACCGGTGTCTCGCAGATCTCCGCCGCCACGCAGCGCAGGTTCACCGTCACCGCATCCGCTCCGTTGCTGACCACACCGTTGATCAAGCGCTCCACATACAACTCGCTGCTGTAGCTGTACAGCCCCTTGCCCACGATCAGCTTGCTGCCTCCGTAGCGTGTGAGCCTCAGCGCCTGGTTTGCAGCTACCACGGTCTGCACCTCCGACTTGCCCTCGGCCAGTCCTTGCACCTGCGCCAGAACCCGGTAGGTTCCCGCTGCACCGGGCCGCTCGATGTAGCCCCACCCCGTGTCCCTGCGGTCCTTGCCAATCGCAAGCTGCGAAACCAGAGCTCCTCCATCGGCAGCGGTGTAGATGCCTCCAACCACGCCTGCAGGACTCTGGTCCACCAGGCTCACCTGCACCGTCATCGCCTTGATCGCATACTGGTTGTCAGACCAGTACGCGCCAGGCACGCTCAGCACCACATAGAAGCTGTCCCGCAGGCTGGATGTCGAACGCTGCCCGTCCAGGCTTTCTATTCGCACTTGCGGCACGATGACCTCCACCGGCACAGGCATGGCCGCTGTAGCCCCTTCCGCTGTCGCCTCGATCTGCGTGGAACCCAGCTCCAGGCCACCCACGTTGATGTAGGCCCGGCTCTGCCCTGCAGGAATCGTCACCGTCGCCGGCGTCTCGCAGATCTCCGCCGCCACGCAGCGCAGGTTCACCGTCACCGCATCCGCACCATTGCTGACCACACCGTTGATCAAGCGCTCCACATACAACTCGCTGCTGTAGCTGTACAGCCCCTTGCCCACGATCAGCTTGCTGCCTCCGTAGCGTGTGAGCCTCAGCGCCTGGTTTGCAGCTACCACGGTCTGCACCTCCGACTTGCCCTCGGCCAGTCCTTGCACCTGCGCCAGAACCCGGTAGGTTCCCGCTGCACCGGGCCGCTCGATGTAGCCCCACCCCGTGTCCCTGCGGTCCTTGCCAATCGCAAGCTGCGAAACCAGAGCTCCTCCATCGGCAGCGGTGTAGATGCCTCCAACCACGCCTGCAGGACTCTGGTCCACCAGGCTCACCTGCACCGTCATCGCCTTGATCGCATACTGGTTGTCAGACCAGTACGCGCCAGGCACGCTCAGCACCACATAGAAGCTGTCCCGCAGGCTGGATGTCGAACGCTGCCCGTCCAGGCTTTCTATTCGCACTTGCGGCACGGTGACCTCCACCGGCACAGGCACGGCCGCTGTAGCCCCTTCCGCTGTCGCCTCGATCTGCGTGGAACCCAGCTCCAGGCCACCCACGTTGATGTAGGCCCGGCTCTGCCCTGCAGGAATCGTCACCGTCGCCGGCGTCTCGCAGATCTCCGCCGCCACGCAGCGCAGGTTCACCGTCACCGCATCCGCACCATTGCTGACCACACCGTTGATCAGGCGCTCCACATACAGCTCGCTGCTGTAGCTGTACAGCCCCTTGCCCACGATCAGCTTGCTGCCTCCGTAGCGTGTGAGCCTCAGCGCCTGGTTTGCAGCTACCACGGTCTGCACCTCCGACTTGCCCTCGGCCAGTCCTTGCACCTGCGCCAGAACCCGGTAGGTTCCCGCTGCACCGGGCCGCTCGATGTAGCCCCACCCCGTGTCCCTGCGGTCCTTGCCAATCGCAAGCTGCGAAACCAGAGCTCCTCCATCGGCAGCGGTGTAGATGCCTCCAACCACGCCTGCAGGACTCTGGTCCACCAGGCTCACCTGCACCGTCATCGCCTTGATCGCATACTGGTTGTCAGACCAGTACGCGCCAGGCACGCTCAGCACCACATAGAAGCTGTCCCGCAGGCTGGATGTCGAACGCTGCCCGTCCAGGCTTTCTATTCGCACTTGCGGCACGATGACCTCCACCGGCACAGGCATGGCCGCTGTAGCCCCTTCCGCTGTCGCCTCGATCTGCGTGGAACCCAGCTCCAGGCCACCCACGTTGATGTAGGCCCGGCTCTGCCCTGCAGGAATCGTCACCGTCGCCGGCGTCTCGCAGATCTCCGCCGCCACGCAGCGCAGGTTCACCGTCACCGCATCCGCACCATTGCTGACCACACCGTTGATCAGGCGCTCCACATACAGCTCGCTGCTGTAGCTGTACAGCCCCTTGCCCACGATCAGCTTGCTGCCTCCGTAGCGTGTGAGCCTCAGCGCAAATTTCGCCCGCACATCCACCTTCACCGCCTTGGCAATCAACCCCGGCGACGCGATATCCAGCACCGTCTGCCCCTCAGCCAGCGCTTTGACCGTGATCGGGGCGGTCGCATAGATCTGACCCTGGGGAATGAACACCTCGGCGGGGGTCACACCGGCAATCGCCGGGTCACGGCTGGCCACCGACACCGTGACACCACCTTGCGGAGCCGCCTTGCTCAACTGCACACGCAGGGCCCGACTGAGTTCCTCATTCATGACCAGATCAGCGGCCGGGTCCGTGTCGAGGCTGATGGCATCCACGCGCAGCACGGCCTGCGCCGGCTGGTAGCCGGTGGCAGTGGCCGTGATCCGGGTCGTACCCAGGGTCTGGCCTGCCACCGTGAAGGCCGCCTTGCTCTGGCCCGAGGGAATCTGCACGGACGCCGGGACCTGTGCCAGTCCTGCCTGCTCCGGTGCAAGGCTCACGGCCAGCCCTGCCGAGGGAGCAGGCTCAGTGGTCTCCAGTGTCACGCTGGCCTGTGCACCGGGCGCGACGATGACGCTGGCGGGCAGGACCAATGCCTTGCCACGCACGGAGACTGTTGCCAGGGCACTGGCATGGCCTTCGGCCTGGGCCGTCAGCCGGCTGCTGCCCTCGGCAAGGCCCGTCACTTCGAAGCTGGCGCCTTGTAGACCGGCCGGAATCAACACGGACGATGGAACAGAGAGCACGTTGGCGTCGGAGTTGCCCAACTGCACGCTTACACCACCGACGGGTGCCGGCGCGGGCAACGACACGGTCATGGCATAGGGCCGGTTGACACCGACGGTAGGACTGCCAGGGACAAGGCTCAGCGAGGGCAGATTGACGACTTCGATCTGCGTTTCGGCAAAGCCCAGTGTGGCGTGGCTTGCGGTGATGCGGGTGGCGCCCAGGGTGCTGGCCTGCACCTCCAGGTCCGCACTGGTCTGCCCCGGAGCCACGGTGACCCGCGACACGGCCGAAGCCACCGAGGGCACGCTGCTGGTGATGTCAACGACCAAGCCTTGTGCAGGTGCAGGTGCGTTGAGCGAGACCCTCAGCATGGCGACCACACCGGGACTGAGCCGGAGCCTGGCAGGCTCGATAGACAAGGGCGCCTGGCCTATCTGAATAAGGCCCTGTTGCACCAGATAGGGAATACCGACCATGCCCCAGATGACTTGGGAGCGAATGGTGCCCGAAGGAACTGCAATGGCGTTCAGCGAGTTGCCCTTTGCCGAATTGCCCTTGCCGGCTGGCGAGGACGCAAGATCAACGCCGATGGCCGGGCCGCTGTGGTGATTGAAGGCCGTGTTGTTGATGGAGGGGGAGGCGCTCTCGATGACCACGCCGCTGCCGTATTCGATGGTGACGTGGTCCAGCAGCGTCTGGGCGCTGCGCGTGCCTGCCGCCATGCGCCATTGCCGCCAGTCCCCGGGGGCCGGAGTTGCGGCCGCCGAGGTGATGAGGATGGGCTTGTCCGGCGTGCCCACGGCTTGCAGCGCGCCCTTCCTGAGCAGGAAACTGGCGCCTGCAGCCATGCGCAGGGTCACACCCGGCTCGATGGTGAGCGTGGCATCGCCATCGAGCACCACGTCGCCCTGCATCAGGTAAGGCGACTGGCTGGCACGCAACACCGTTTGGCTGGAGATGGTGCCGCTCAGCGTGGTCTGGGCCCAGGAGGGAGAGACCAGCAGCCATGCCAGCGCAAGACAGGCAATCTGCCATGCCTTCACCATGTCTGCCATGCGGGCCAGCGCGGTCACGGCCAGGACCTGCCAACGCAGAGGATTCGCTCTTCTACACACACCCACAGACCCATCCGTTCGCACGCTGTACTGCATCACCACTTCTCCCCCAATACTTGACTCGTTCAATCGTTGTGCTCGCTCAAAACCGCCCGCATGCCGCCTGAAGTCGGTGGCCCGCTGTTGTCCCGATGGCCTGCATGCTCGCCACCTGGGCCTGATAGGCCTGCCAGCCGCCCAGCAGCCAGTACACGGGCACTGCGTCAGGCCGCTCACCCAAAGAGGCCCGTTGCGCGGCCAATCGGGCACGCAACTCAGGCTCCGTCGAAGCGTCGGCTATGAACACCAAGGCCCGGGACGCGGAGACTCCTGGCTGGTCGCCGCGTGCCTTGCGGCTGGCTATGGCGTTCAGTTGGATGGCCAGATCGTGTGTGGCGTCCAGCCGGTGCGTTTGTTGTTCGTCAACGGGTGACTGCACAGCCGGCGCTGCATCCAGGGCCTTGCTGAGGGACAGCACCGTCCACGCCAGGCCCTGCCCCAGACTGGCGATCCAGTCGCTGGCGGACAGGTCCTGCAGCCTGGCCGATGCCGTGGGATGCAGGGCCACCGCCGCGCCGCCCAGCAAAGCCTTCACACGGCCAAAGCCCTGGCTGCGCAATTGCCGGCATGCCGCGTCAAGGTCCGCATGGTCCAGCCCGGTGCCCAGCAGGATGACTTCCTCCTGCATCAGAAAGCGCTTGCCTTGCAGCTGCGGCAAATCCATCTGCAGGGCCTGCGCGATGGGGGTAGCGCGCCTGTGCTGCGCCGGCCGAACGTCAACGAGCATGGCCGCCTGTGCGCCAGGGGAAACAAGGCGCTGCCGCCACTCGGCCGGACTCATCCAGCAGGAAGGGGTCAACGCCAGAGGCGGCACCTGACGGGGCCACGTCACAGGGGACTCGGCGGCCCTTGCGTCCCGTACGGCATGCGCGTCTGCCCGACAGGACTGCGGCTCGGCATCGGTCTGCGCCCGCAATGGTGCAGCCACCAGGACGGCTGCGCACACCGCCACTGCATGCGCCAGGCCAGCGCCACAAAAACGACGCAGCCTCATGCATCCATCCCCGCGCCTGCACGTGCGGCGCGTCGGCGCCTGTGCTGCAGGCAGGCGCCCAAGGCCATGAGGGCGGACAACAGGGCAAGGCCCGCCGCCTCCAGGCCAGGAACCGCCGTCAACTGATCCTCAGGCAACGGCCCGGACTGTATGACGGGGCCGCCCGGGTCCTTGATGACGCCATTGGCCTGCAGGTCATCGTCGCCCAGCTGGCCATCGGTGATGGTGTAGCTGATGCGATTGCCGTTGATCGACAGGTTCCTGGGCGCGTACCAGATGCTGCGGCCCCGCGAATGGGGCACAGGCCCGTACTTCAGGTAGCTGCTGATGCCGAACAGGTTGGGCCATTCGGTGGTGACCGTGACGGTACTGCCGACGTCGCAGCCAGTCAGTTCGTAGTCGAACACGCCGTGCGGAAAGAGCAGCACGTTGAACAGCGGCAGCCAGCCCTCGGGCTTGCGTACGGCCGTCTTGTCCGGGTTGAAGCGGCAGCTGGCACCGCCGCCCACCACCGAGGCTTTCAGCGTGCCGGAGCCGCTGGGTGTGGGCAAGGCCACATCCTTGCCGCCCACAGGCGCGGCCTGGTTTTGCAGGGACACGCGCACGGCTTCGCCCGCACCGGCCGCCGTCACGCGCATCTCGAAGGCCCCGACGAGTCCATTGGCGCGAAGAGCGGGCGACGCGGCAACGCCTGCCGCATCGGTGACGGCCTGCGCTGCGAGCGTGCCACCGTCAAACACGGCGCTTGCTCCACTGTCCGGCAGCGCAAAGACCACGGCGTGGCCGGCCACGGCGGCGCCCTTCGCATCGGTGACCTTGACACGTACGGGTGCCGCATAGGCGGCTCCCACGGTGGCCGTCTGCCCATCCCCTGTCAACTTGACAATGCGCAGCACGGGCGCCGTGCCATCCAGGTTGTCCAGCGTGAAGCGCACGCCGCCGGGCAAGGCCTCGACGCCGGCGGATACGGTGAAGCTGCCCGCAGTGCCCGTGGCGGTGAGCGCCGGGCTGCGTGCCAGGCCCTGTGCGTCGGTGAGCACGCGCGCCTGGCGGCTGCCGCCGGCAAAGCGTGCGGAGGCCCCGCTGGCGGGAGCGTCGAATGCGACTTCCTGCCCCGCCACCGGGTTGCCGTCAGCCGTCTGCAGGCGCACCTGCAGCGGCAGCGCAAACGGCTGCTCCAGCCTGGCGGACTGCAGGTCGCCGGACACGATGGAAAGCGTCCAATCCCGCGCGGCCTCCTCCTGCCACTGGGCGGCGACCAGGCCTATCCACTGCGCCAGCGATTGCAGAGCCACATTCCGGGTACCGTGGGATGGCAGCGCCCTCAACAGGGGCTGGGCCTGCACCAGGGCCGAGAGGGCCTGGGCCGGCTTTTGCTGCTCCATGGCGACCCGAGCCTGGCCCAGCAATGCCTCGACGGCCTGCCGCTGGTCTGCCGTGGCCTGCGCCAGCGCAGCCACTGCTGCCCGGGTGTTAGCGGCGGCTTGAGGTTCTGCGATGACGGTGACCGGCTGCGACCAGCTGTCCACCAGCGACTTGTCGCCGGCCTTGCGCAACTGCGTCTCGACCGTGGTGGCCAGCGAGGTGCCTGGCAGGTCCAGCCAGGCCTGCACCTGCAACTCGGCCTGGGAGGCGGGCTCCAGGGTCCACCTGACCCGATCACCGTCGACCACGGCCTGCGGCGAGGAGGAACGCAGCTTCATGCCACTGGCCAGGGTCATGGCCTGCTCCAGCGCAACGGCTTGCGTGCTGCGGTTGGCAATGCTGGTTCTGACGCGCACGGCGGATTGCGCCAGCATGGGCTCGGACACAGGCGGAACCAGGGCAGTGAAGCGCGTCTTGGTCCAGTCTTTCCACGAAGCCGCAACCGCGCCTTGCGCCAGGGCATCGAAGCCGATCACCAGAACCTGGCCCTTGCCGTGGGCCACGCCCAACGCAGCGGTCTGCCCTGTGCCATAGCGGGCCAGTTCCGAGCCTGCGCCCTCGTTCTGCAAAGCCCACGCCTGGCCTTGCAGCGCCAGCGCCGCATCGCCCAAGCCTGCATCGCCCAGGTGCACAGAGACGCCCGCAGGCAATGGCTGGCCTGAGCGGCTGCCGCCCCAGACGTCGGCCAAGGTGTCCGGCAACGCGCCCGGTGCGCCATCGATGACCAGCGAGGCACCGCGGTAGACGGCGGCCCGCACTTCCTCCATCTGGGAAGCGGCCAGGTCGTCCACCGATCCATGGAGCCAGAGCGCGCTGAAGTCGCCGGCACGCAAGGCCTTGCGGAGCTCACTTGGGGTGACCGCCAACTGCACCGAGCCATCGGCCTGCGCCAGCAGATCCTGCAGAGCCTGGCGCTTGCCGTCCGTGCAAGCCGTATCGGCGCCGCATGCGGCATAGGCCAGCACACGCAGGCCCTGGTCCAAGGTCTGCGAGGCGGCCACGGAGGCCTCCTGCTCGCGCCTGAGCAGCGTACTGGCCGCGTTGTTGCCGGTGACGGGGTCGCGGGTGGCCGCGCCGATGCGCGCGGCCAGCAGGAATTCCCTGGCCGTGGAGCCTGCTGCAGGACGCACCTGCAGCACCAGGGTGGGGGCGGAGTCCTTGGCCATGTCGCCCAGGGTCCAGCGGCCCTGCGAATAGCTGCCCGCCGATGCCGACTGGCTGGCGATCTCCAGCCCCTGGGGCAGGTCCACATGGACGACGGTGGCCGCTGCAATGGTCGGCCCGGCATTGCGTGCCGTGATGGTGACCGTGGAGCCACCGTCGCGCGCCATGGTGGCCGGTGCCGCCGTCACGCTGATGCCAGTGTCCGCTTCCGGTTCGGGATCTGGACCGGTCGCCTTGGCGGAGCGCTTTGCAAACAGATAGCCCGCAGCCGCCGTACCGGTGGCCAGATCAATGCCCGATATGCGTCCCGGTGCGGACTGGCCGCCCGCCGTGCCCGCAAGCGCAGCGCCATCGACCAGCCCCTCGCTGACGGCAGCCGACAGCGCATAGCTGCCCTGCAGCAGTCCATCGAATCGGAATTGGCCCTGGGCATCGGTGTGGGCAGTGGCCAGCACCGACTCCCCGGTGCCTGCCCGCGTGCCGGTGAGCTTGATTTCGAGCACGGGGATGGCGGGCTCGCCTGCATCGCGCAGCCCGTTGGCATTGCGGTCCTCGAAGGCCGCGCCGGCAATGCTGGCCTGTGCCTCGCCAGCGACCAGGCCGATGGTGTAGCGGCCCGTGGTGTTCACGTCGAACAGGTTCAGGTAATAGCTCCAGCTCAGGTCCTCGTTGCGCTGTCTGGACAGCCAGACGTTTTCGCCAGGAACGACGTAGCCGTCGGAGCGGACCACCTGCCGGGGAAGACGGGTGCCCCTGGAGGGATCGGGCACGCGCGCATAGGCCATGCCATTGGTCACGGGATTGAACTGCAGGCTGGCGGTGGCACCGGAGGGCACGAATTGCGCGGATCGGCTTTGATCGCTGACCTCGGTATCCACGCCATCGGATTCATAGACGCGGTAGACATCGCCATCCAGGGCCAGAAAATCGCGGACCTTGTCGCGTCCCGGAAGATCGACACGCACATCCTGGACCAATTGATGGGTATTGACGGTCTTGATCAGGGACGTCAGGGCACCGCCCAGCGAATCCGCATGGGTGAATCCGGCCGTGAATTCGACAAATTTGCCGGCCAGGCTGGACACCATGTTCCAGCGCCCATGCAGGGACGATCCCGGCGTGATGTCGCCAAAGTCGAGCAGCAGGCTTTTGCCTGCTGGCGCATCGTTGACATAGCCGCTCAGAATCTGGAAATTGACAAGCAGCCCTTGCCGGTTTTCGACAATGCGGGGCTGGGCGGTATCGATCTTGGTCTTGTACGAGGTGCCGCCACCACTGTTCTTGATGCGCACGCCCAGCGTGAAGGGGTCGGAAGGCTCGACCTCGGGTGTGAAGGCATCGTCACCCGGAACATCACGGGGCAGGAAGTAGTCAAGCACCAGTTCAGGCTGGGGCCGCACGACGATGGACTCTGGTGCAACCTCCACGGTGTCGGTCTTGCCATCCAGCGTGTAGGTGACCTTGGCGCCTATGTAGTAGACCGCACCCTGGGGATCGCGGCCGCCCGTGCCGGCTGCGGGAATGATCAGCCATCGGACATTGGCGACGGCCTTGGGAGCAATCGTGCCGCCCTGCAGGGAAGTGATGCCCTCGACCCCATCCGTGCGGTAGAAAAAGCGGGCTCCGGAGGCTGCGGGATCCGTGGTGGCGATCACCGTCTGGTTGTTCGCATCCAGGAACTGCAGCGTGATGCTGACGTTCTCCAGCTTTTGGTCCGCCAGGCCATTGGTGATCACCATCCTGGCGTCAAATGCCTGGCGCTCCAGCGAAAGTTTTTGCTCTATGACAATCTTGACTTCGGCACATACCGCATCGGCGGCCTGTGCAAAGGCAATGCCGATGGTTCCTGCAATGGCAAACACCGCGCCAACCAATAGCATCAGCCATCTGGGCGCAATCCTCCCCGAGTCTTTCCACTCCATAGCCCCTCCGTCCCCGCTCTATTCATTGGGCCGCGATTGTATTGAAATTCCTCACCCGTATCAAATCGTGACTTGAAAAAATAATTAGCAAGCCAATTTAAATAAGACTTGTCCCATTTCAAATGGCGCAACAAAAAAATTGACACGCCCTTCAGCGCTTCAGGAAAAGGCAAAATCGGCACATCCCGATATAGCAATGTCGGTTGTCCGGTGATTCATCGATCACCCAGCGCCCCAGCGAACGCGCCCACCACCGCCCTGTGTACGACATGCCTCACAATGAGGCCTTGTACTCCCGCACAGAACACCACACTTCATGAAACGCACCTGGCTGCTGTTTTCGCAGGCGGTCACCATCCTGGTGGCTGCCTACTTTGTCGTCGCCACCCTGCAGCCGGACTGGCTGCGCCGTGGAGCCGTGCGCAGCAATGCCGGCATCGCGTTGCTGGAGGCGCCGGCCACGCCCGTTGGAGAAGTCAGCCCCGGCAGCTTTGCACCTGCCGCCAAGAAGGCAGCGCCGGCCGTGGTGAGCATCAACACCAGCAAGGCGGTGCGCCATCCGCGCAGCAACGATCCGTGGTTCCAGTTCTTCTTCGGCGACCAGGGCACGCAGGAGCAGGCGGGCCTGGGCAGCGGCGTGATCATCAGCACCGACGGCTACATCCTGACCAACAACCACGTGGTCGAGGGTGCCGATGACATCGAGGTCACGCTGACCGACAGCCGCCAGGCCAAGGCCCAGGTGATCGGCACCGATCCCGAGACCGACCTGGCCGTGCTCAAGATCGCCCTGGACAAGCTGCCCGTCATCGTTCTGGGCAATTCCGACCAGATCGACGTGGGCGACCGCGTGCTGGCCATCGGCAACCCCTTCGGCGTGGGCCAGACGGTGACCAGCGGCATCGTCAGCGCACTGGGCCGCAGTCAGCTGGGCATCAATACCTTCGAGAACTTCATCCAGACCGACGCCGCCATCAACCCTGGCAATTCGGGCGGCGCACTGGTGGATGCCAGCGGCAATCTGCTGGGCATCAATACCGCCATCTATTCGCGCTCGGGTGGCAGCATGGGCATCGGCTTTGCGATTCCCGTGTCCACGGCCAAGCTGGTGCTGGACGGCATCGTCAAGGACGGCCGCGTGGTGCGCGGCTGGATCGGCGTGGAGCCCAATGAACTGTCGCCGGAACTGGCCGAGACCTTTGGCGTGAAAGCCGACTCCGGTGTGATCATCACCGGCGTGCTGCAGGCGGGCCCCGCGGCCCAGGCCGGCATGCGACCGGGCGATGTGATCGTGCAGGTGGGCGACAAACCCATCCGCAATGTGTCCGAGCTGCTGACCGCCGTGGCCGCGCTCAAGCCCGGCGAGGCCGCGAAATTCGATGTGCGCCGTGGCGAAGGCCCCGTGGAGCTGCAGATCACCCCGGGCCTGCGCCCTGCGCAGTCGGCACAACGCATGCAGCGCCGCTGACCCGGTCCCCGCCCCAACGAAAAAGCGCCTGTTCACAGGCGCTTTTTCCATTGCAGGGCCGGCGCTGAACTACAGCTTGTGCAAACGCTGCGCCGCGCGCCAATGCGCGCCGGGCGCCACATGCACGGGCGCATCGATGGCGGCGGCCTCCACGCACAGCATCTGCCGCCACCCGTGCGGCGGCATGTCGGCCAGGCGGGCACACAGCGCAGGACCGGGGTTCCAGACCACGGTCTCGCTCCAGGCAGCATCCTGCGAGATGCGCAAGCCTCCGGCAGGAGCGTCCAGCTCCATGGTCTTCCCGGGCCGGGGGTAGACGCGATCGAGCTCTTCGCCAAAGCGCACGTCGCCTTGCTGCGTGGGGTGGGTGTCGGCCACGGCATCCCAGTAGGGCAGGCCGTCAAGGCCTTGCAGCCGGCATTGCTCCACGTCCGCCACGCGCAGGTAGCTGTGCAAGGCGGCAGTGAAGGCCAAAGGCGTGTCTCCCCGGTTGTGCACCACCAGCTCCGCGTCAAGCCGGCCGGGCAACAGCGTCACCTCCAGCCAGGTCTCGAAGGAGTGCGGCCAGACGGCGCGCGTCTGCGGCGTATCGGCAAGCTTGAGCCGCAGGAACAAGCCATCGCCGGCAAGAACCTCGGCCTGTGCTGCATCGGCCTGCCACGTCAGGGTGCGCGCAAAGCCGTGCTTGACCAGCGGGCCGCGTTGGTTGAATTGGGGAAAGCAGACCGGAATACCGCCGCGTATGGGTGTGTGGCCGTCATGGGCGGCATGAGGGCTCAGGAACAGTTGCTCCTCGCCACCTGCCTGCCAGGACAGCAGCTGCGCACCCTGCAAGGCCACCAGAGCGGTATCGCCGCAGGCCAGGCGCAGGCGGATGGCGGGCAGGCCCTGCCATGCATCAGCGCAGGCGCCGGGAGCTTGCGCGGCCGCAGGTAAAGCTGTTACTGCGGGAAAGGAAGATGTAACTTTCATGCTTGAATATAGCCTTTCCCCCGCTCAGCCCTCCTCTGTCATGCAACGCTCCCACGCTCCCTCTCCTCTTGTCCTGCGACTCGGCATGCTCGCCCTGGCCGCCTCGGTGGCCTCCTGCGGCGGAGGCGGCGGTGGTGACAGCAACGCTGGCGGTGGCAATGGCGGTAATGGGGGTGACGGCGGCACCGGCCAGCCCGGAGTGACCTCGGTCACCGTGCAATGGACGGCCCCGGCCGCCAGGGATGTGGTGACTGCTGGCTCGGCACTGACCCTGCGCGCAGGTGTTCTGGCCGACGGCGTGAATGCCGCCGATGGAACCGTGGTGAGCTTCAGCGCAGCCACAGGCGTCAGCACCTCGGCACTGACCAGCTCCGGCGTGGCAACGGCTTCGCTGACCGGCGCCACGCCGGGCCGCCAGCAGGTGCAGGCCAGCGCCACCGTGGCAGGCCGCACGGGCAGCGCTTCGCAGACTTTCTATCTGCGTCCTGCGCCTGCACCGCTGCGGGTGCTGGTGCCCACGTATTTCTATCCCACCGGCTCGGGAGCCACGGCCTGGAATGCGCTGACGGCCAGCGCACAGGCGAATCCGACCGTGCAGATGACGGCCATCCTGAATCCGGCCAACGGCATTTTCAGCGGCCCGGACGCGAACATCACGCGCGCCGCCACCGCTTTTGCCAACGCGGGCGGGCAGCTGGTGGGCTATGTGAGCTCCAGCTATGGCACGGGCACGCGATCGCTGGCCAGCATCCAGGCCAATATCGACAACTATTTCACGCACTACGGCGCGGGCCTGGTCAAGGGCTTCTTCATTGACGAGATGGCGGCCACCACCAACCGGCTGGACTTCTACCGCAGCATCTACCAGTACATCAAGGCCAAGAATCCCAACCTGATCGTGATCGGCAACCCGGGCCTCGTGCCCGTGGCCGGTTATGCCGATGTGGCCGATGTGCTGACCACGTTCGAGGGCAAGGGCTCCACCTACGCCACCTACGATCCGCGCACGACGAGTTTTGACTGGCTGTACGGGCTGCCCAACAGTCACCAGGCCTCGCTGGTGCACAACGTGTCGGGCTGCGCGGCCATGCAGACGGCCGTGCAGTCGGCCGCCTCGGCCCGCTACCAGGCGGGATGGATCTATGTGACCCAGCTGGAGTTCGAGCCCAGCACCGGCGTGGGCAACCCCTGGGCCGGGCTGCCGAATTACTGGGATGCGTTTGTGCAGACCGTGCGCGCCACCAATGCCGGGCAGGCCATGCCCGCCTGCTCGTAAAGAAAGCCTGAATCCCTGGCGCTGAATGCAGCGCGGGCGCCTGTGAAGCACAGGCGCCCGCGAATAAAGGGAAGGCGCAGGCCGTTCAGGCCCTGAGCTCGTCGGCGCGGGCCTGCGCCGCGGCGAAGTCAAGGTCGCCCGAGTAGATGGCGCGGCCGCAGATCACGCCTTCGATGCCTTCGTCCTCGACCTTGCACAGCGCCTCGATGTCGGCCATGCCCGCCAGGCCGCCCGAGGCGATGACGGGAATCTTCAGCGATTGGGCGAGATTGACGGTGGCGTCGATGTTGATGCCCGTGAGCATGCCGTCGCGGCCGATGTCGGTGTAGATGATGGACTCCACGCCCCAGTCCTCGAAGCGCTTGGCCACCGAGTGCACGTCCTGGCCCGTGAGCTTGCTCCAGCCGTCGATGGCCACCTTGCCGTCCTTGGCGTCCAGGCCAACGATCACATGGCCGCCGAAGGCGCTGCAGGCGTCCTGCAGAAAGCCCGGGTTCTTCACGGCAGCGGTGCCGATGATCACGTAGCTGATGCCGGCGTCTATGTATTTCTCGATGGTGTCCAGGTCACGGATGCCGCCGCCGAGCTGCACCGGGATCCGGCCGTCCACCTCTTTGAGGATGGCCTTGATGGCCACCAGGTTCTTGGGCTGGCCCGCAAACGCGCCATTGAGGTCCACCAGATGCAGGCGGCGTGCGCCGGCGTCGAGCCAGCGGCGGGCGATGATGGCCGGGTCTTCGCCGAACGTGGTCGACTGGTCCATATCACCCTGGATGAGGCGTACGCAGTGGCCGTCCTTGAGGTCGATGGCAGGAATGAGCAGCATGATGGTTTGCGAGCAATGAAGGCCTGGGATGCAGCGGCCGGTGCGGGGAGGGAAAGAGGGTTCAGGGCTTCCAGCCCAGAAAGTTGCGGAACAGGGCCAGGCCCTGGTCCGCGCTCTTTTCGGGGTGAAACTGGGTGGCGAAAATATTATCGCGTGCGATGGCGCAGGCAAAGCGCCCGCCGTAGTCGGCCTCTGCAGCGCAATGCTGGGGCTGCTGCACCACGGCGTAGAAACTGTGCACGAAGTAGTAGAAGCTGTCTTCGGGAATTCCACGCCACAGCGGGTGGGACTGCCCGGCATTGTGCTTGCGGTGCACGCGGTTCCAGCCCATTTGCGGCACCTTGAAGCGGCTGCCGTCGGCCTGGACGCGGCCCGCCAGATCGAACTTGCGCACATTGCCGGGGATCAGGCCCAGGCCAGGCACATCGCCCTCGTCGCTGTGGTCCAGCAGCATCTGCATGCCCACGCAGACGCCGAACAGGGGCTTGTTGGCAGCGGCGTGCAGCACGGCGTCCTGCAGGCCGGATTCGCGCAGTTCGCGCATGCAGTCGGGCATGGCGCCCTGGCCCGGCAGCACGACCCGGTTGGCGGCCAGCACCACCTCGGGATCGGCGGTGACCACGACCTGCCAGCCGGAGTCGGCGGCGGCCGTGCGCACGGCCTGGGAAACCGAGCGCAGATTGCCCATGCCGTAATCGACGACGGCGACGGTGTTGTCAGTCAAACTCATAGCGTGTGGCGCGTGTTCGGTCGGATTTTCGGCTGGATTGCCCGGTCAGATCAAGCTCTGACCGGAGTCAATCGCTTCTCTTTACAGAGCGCCCTTGGTCGAGGGGATGACGCCGGCCATGCGCTCGTCATGCTCCAGCGCAAAGCGCAGGGCGCGTGCGAAGGCCTTGAAGATGGTCTCGCACTGGTGGTGTGCGTTGAAGCCCTTGAGATTGTCGATGTGCATGGTCACACCCGCATGGTTGACGAAGCCCTGGAAGAATTCGTAGACCAGCTGGGTGTCAAGCTGGCCGATGCTGCCGGCCGTGAATTTCACGTCCATGTGCAGGCCCGGGCGGCCCGAGAAATCGATGACCACGCGGCTCAGGGCCTCGTCCAGCGGCACATAGGCATGGCCGTAGCGGCGGATGCCCTTCTTGTCGCCCACGGCCTTGGCAAAGGCCTGGCCCAGGGTGATGCCGATGTCCTCCACCGTGTGGTGGCCGTCGATGTGCAGGTCGCCCTCGCAGTCGATATCGAGGTCGATCAGGCCATGGCGCGCGATCTGGTCGAGCATGTGGTCCAGAAAGCCGATGCCCGAGCGCAGGCTGGCCTTGCCCGTGCCGTCCAGGTTGATGGCGACCTTGATCCGGGTCTCGGCGGTGTTGCGCTGCACTTCGGCGGTGCGTGCGGGAGCTGCATTGCTCATAGGGATTCCTTCAGGGCCGCCAGCATCTGGGCGTTTTCTTCGTGGGTGCCCACGGTCAGTCGCAGGCAGTTGACCAGCAGCGGGTGCATGGCAGAGACATTCTTCACCAGCACGCCCCGGGCCTTCATCTCGGCCTGGGCGCGCGCGGCATCGCGCACGCGCAGCAAGACCATGTTGGCCTCGGATGGCCAGATCTTTTCCACACCCGGCAGCGTGGCCAGCGCATCGATCAGCGGCTGGCGCTCGGCGCGGATGGCCACGGCCTGCTGCGCATACAGCGCCTCGTGCTCCAGCGCGAAGATGGCCGTCTCGCAGTTGAGCACGCTGATGTTGTAGGGCGGGCGCACCTTGTCGATCTCGCCGACGATGGCGGCCGGGCCGATCAGGTAGCCCAGGCGCGCACCGGCCAGGCCGAACTTGCTGAGCGTGCGCATCAGCAGCACATGGGCGTTGCGGGCCGGGTCGGCGCGCATGTTCTGTGCCCAACTGCGGCGGGCGAAGGGCTGGTAGGCCTCGTCCATGACGACCAGGCCGCCGATGGCGGCGACCGCGTCGATCACGGCCTGCACATCGGCCTCGGCCCAGAGCGTGGCCGTGGGATTGTTGGGATAGGCGATATAGGTGATGGCGGGGCGGTGCTCGGCAATGGCGGCGCGCATGGCGGGCACGTCCAGCTCGAAGTCGGCCGTCAGGTTGACGCCCACAAAGTCCAGGCCCTGCAGCCTGGCGCTCATGGGGTACATGACGAAGCCCGGCATGGGCGCCAGCATGGTGGCGCGGCCCTCGGCGTGGGGCTGGGCACAGGCCAGGGCCAGCAGCGTGATGATCTCGTCCGAGCCATTGCCCAGCAGCACGGCACTGCCGGCCGGCGCCTGCGCGTAGCGGGCCAGCATGTCCTTGAGCACTTCCTGGCGCTCGCCAGGGTAGCGGTTGATCTCAAGCCGGCCCAGGCGCTCGCCCAGCGCGGCCTGCAATTGAGGGGGCAGGCGGAAGGGGTTCTCCATCGTGTCCATCTTGAGCAGGCCTTGCGAGGGCTGCACATGGTAGGCATGCATGGAGCGGACATCGGCGCGGATGCGCTCCAGGGCCAGGGCCTGAACCTGCGGAATGGAAGCTGTCATGGCATGCACACTTTCACGAGTCAGTGGGGGAAGAAATCCATCAGCGAAGCCGCTCAGGCCTGCTGCTGCGGCGGCGCCTGGTGCAGCGGGTGCACCATGGCGACGCCGCCAAACTGGGTGCCGTGCGGCAGGTGCAGGGTCAGCATCTGCTCGCAGCCGCTGTGCTGGGCGCAGGCCACGGCCAGGCAGTCGCCAAAGGCCAGTTGGTGGCGCGATTGCACGGCCCAGGCGGTTTCCAGCGTGGCGGCATCGGTCTTCCAGGGCGTCCAGGTCTGGTAGCGGCGGATGGCGGCGCGCGCATCGCCCTGCGGCAAAGGCTGGGCGGCCGTGGTGACCTGTTCATAGAACTCGCACAGCGACTGGCTGCCGGTGCGCCCGCTGCGCGTGCGCCACAGCAGGTCCAGCCACTGCAGCACGGCGGCATGCAAGGCGCCCTGCCCCGTGTCTTCGGCAGCGACCAGCACGGAGGTATCGACAAAGACGGTGTTCATGCCTGGCCCTCGCGGCGCAGCGCGGCACTGCGCTGGGCGGGCTGTGCAGATGACGGCTGGCCGCCGTCCCAGCCGCGCTCGTCGGTGCGCCAGGCCAGGTAGGCGCGCTCGTAGGCATCCTCGCGGCGCTGCATCTCGGCCATGAAGTCGCCCACCATGCGCGAGACGCTGGTGCCGCGGCGCGCGGCCTCGATGCGGGCCCATTCGAGCACGCTGTCTTCGACGGTGATGGTGAGGTTCTTCACAGGGCGCAAGTCTACACGAAATTCGTGCTCCACTGATTTCGTGTCAATTCTTGACACGCTTGCTCCAGCGTTCAGGCAGCAAAAAGCGCCGCCCCTTTCGGTGACGGCGCCTTCGCCCAACAGGAAGCGAGTGTCTACTTCAAACGCATTTCGGCCGCACGCGCATGGCCTTGCAGGCCTTCGCCATGCGCCAGCACCGAGGCGATGCGGCCCAGGGTCTGGGCGCCCTGCTCGCTGACCTCGATGAGGCTGGATCGCTTCTGGAAGTCATAGACCCCCAGCGGCGAAGAAAAGCGCGCCGTGCCGCTGGTGGGCAGCACATGGTTGGGGCCGGCGCAGTAGTCGCCCAGGCTCTCGCTGGTATAGGCACCCAGGAAGATGGCGCCTGCATGGCGCAGCAGCGGCTCCCACTGGTGGGGATCGTTGCTGGAGACTTCCAGGTGCTCGGGCGCGATGCGGTTGCTGATGGCGCAGGCCTCCTGCATGTCGCGCGTGAGGATGAGGGCACCCCGGTCGCTCAGGCTCTTGGCGATGATGGCGCGCCGCGGCATCTCGGGCAGCAGGCGGTCGATCTCGCGCTGGACAGCGGCGATGTAGTCGGCGTCGGGGCACAGCAGGATGCTTTGCGCCAGCTCGTCATGCTCGGCCTGGCTGAACAGGTCCATGGCCACCCAGTCGGGCGGCGTGCTGCCGTCGGCCAGCACCAGGATTTCACTGGGGCCGGCAATCATGTCGATGCCCACGGTGCCGAACACCCGCTTCTTGGCGCTGGCCACATAGGCATTGCCGGGGCCGGTGATCTTGTCCACCTTCGGAATGGTGGCCGTGCCGTAGGCCAGGGCCGCCACGGCCTGGGCACCGCCGATGGTGAAGCCGCGCGTGACGCCGGCCACATAGGCGGCGGCCAGCACCAGGGCATTCTTCTCGCCGCGCGGCGTGGGCACGACCATGATGATTTCCTGCACGCCAGCCACGTGGGCGGGAATGGCATTCATCAGCACGCTGGAAGGATAGGCCGCCTTGCCGCCGGGCACATAGATGCCCACGCGGTCCAGCGGCGTGACCTTCTGGCCCAGCAGGGTGCCATCGGCGTCACGGTAGCTCCAGCTTTCGCCGCTGGCGCGCTTTTGTGCCTCGTGGTAGGTGCGCACGCGCTGGGCGGCGGCCGTCAGCGCATCGCGCTGCTCGTCACCCAGGCTGTTGAAGGCGGCCTTGAGCTCAGCCTGCGTCAGCTCCAGCGCTGCCATTCCGTCCACCTGCAATCCGTCGAAGCGCGCCGTGTACTCCAGCACGGCCGCATCGCCACGCTTTTGCACATCGGCCAGGATGTCGGCCACGCGCTGCTCGATGGCCGCGTCCGTGTCTGCCGACCAATGCAGGCGCTGCGCAAAATCGTGTTCGAAGTTGGCATCCGCAGTCGACAGGCGGGCAGGGGCAGCTACATATTCCATTGTGGTTTCCTTGGGGTCTAGCAGGCCGTCTCGCAGCCGTGCTTCAGTATCAAGAACAGGCGCGCGCCGTAGTAGCCGTCGCGCAGGGGCCAGTCCTGGCCGCGCAGCAGGGCCTCAGCGCTGGGCCACTTCTGATTGTCCTTGAGCGCTTCAATGGTGAAATCACCATTGTTCTGCCCGACAAAGAAGCGGAACCAGTGCAGATCCTCGTCCTTGTCCAGCGCCTCGGCCTCGATCAAGGCCCGCAGGCGCTCAGTGATGCCTTCGGGCAGCGGGGCATCGTTGCGAAGATGCCAGGGGCCCGGATAGGCCTGCCAGTGCCTGCCCTGGACCTGCCAGGCCTCGGCTGGCACGGCATCCTCATCGCGCGCCGTCCACAGGGCGGAGAGCATCACATGCAGGTCGCTGACAGCGAAGTGGCCGAATGCGTCGTGCATTCCCTGCAGGCCTTCACCCAGGCCCGTGAAATTCTCGATGATCTCGTGCCCGTCCGGCAGGCGGACCACCACGGCCAGGGAACCGACCAGGGGATGGCCGAGGTAGGCACCGCGCCAATCAGCCAGCACGCCTGGTGCCTGGCCGCCAGGCAGCAGCCAGCCGTTGTATTCCTCGCAGGGCAGGCCATGCGCGGCGAAACACAGCGCAAGCGCCTCCTTCGCCGGATCGCCGGGCTCAGCCCCTGGGGCCATTTACCGCCTCGGCGAAGGCATCGATGATGTGGCGCAGCGGCTCGCGCTTGAGCTTGAGCGCCGCCTGGTTGACCACCAGGCGCGAGCTGATCTCCATGATGGGCTCGACCTCGACCAGGTCATTGGCCTTGAGCGTGTTGCCGGTGGACACCAAGTCGACGATGGCGTCGGCCATGCCGGTCAGCGGGGCCAGCTCCATGGAGCCGTAGAGCTTGACCATGTCCACGTGCACGCCCTTGGTGGCAAAGAAGTTGCGCGCGATCTCGGGGTACTTGGTGGCGATGCGCAGGCGGGCGCCCTGCTTGACGGCCAGCGCATAGTCGAAGCCGTTGCGCACGGCCACGCTGACGCGGCAGCGCGCGATCTTCAGGTCCAGGGGCTGGTACAGGCCCTGGGCGCCATGCTCGATCAGCGAATCCAGGCCGGCCACGCCGAGATCGGCGCCGCCGTACTGCACATAGACCGGCACGTCGGAGGCGCGCACCAGCACCACGCGCACGTCGCTCTTGTTGGTCTCGAAGATCAGCTTGCGCGACTTTTCAATGTCTTCGCTGACCGAGATGCCGGCAGCGGCCAGCAGCGGCACGGTTTCGTCGTAGATACGGCCCTTGGACAGGGCAATCGTGATGGTCATTGGGAAACTCTTTCGATGTCGGCACCCAGGCCGCGCAGCTTGTCTTCCATGCGATCGTAGCCGCGGTCCAGATGATAGATGCGATCGACCAGGGTCTCGCCCTTGGCCACGAGGCCGGCGATGACCAGGCTGGCCGAAGCGCGCAGGTCGGTGGCCATGACGGCCGCGCCCGACAGCGACTGGCTGCCGGTGATGGTGGCAACGCGCCCGTCGGTGGTGATCTGCGCGCCCAGGCGCAGCATTTCATCCACGTGCATGAAGCGGTTCTCGAAGATGGTCTCGGTGACCATGCTGCAGCCTTCGGCCACCAGGTTCAGCGCCATGAACTGCGCCTGCATGTCGGTGGGAAAGCCCGGGTATTCGGTGGTGCGAAAGCTCTGGGCCTTGAGCTTGCCGGCCGCGCGCACGCGAATGCCGCCGTCCTCGGCGGACACCTCGGCGCCCGCATCCTTGAGCTTGTCGATGACGGCGCCCAGATGGTCGGCGCGGCCATTGCGCAGCAGCGCATTGCCGCCCGTGGCGGCCACGGCGCACAAAAAGGTGCCGGCCTCGATGCGGTCGGCCACCACCTGGTGCTCGCAGCCGCCCAGGCGTTCCACGCCCTGGATGACGATGCGGCCGGTGCCATGGCCTTCGATTCTTGCGCCCATCTTGATGAGCATTTCGGCCAGGTCGCCGATCTCTGGCTCCATGGCGGCGTTTTCCAGCACGGTCTCGCCTTCGGCCAGCACGGCGGCCATCAGGAAGTTCTCGGTGCCCGTGACGGTCACCATGTCGGTGGTGATGCGGGCGCCCTGCAGGCGCTTGAGATGCCCGGGCAGGCACGCGTTCATGTAGCCGTTCTCGACAACGATCTCGGCGCCCATGGCCTGCAGGCCCTTGATGTGCTGGTCCACGGGGCGCGAGCCGATGGCGCAGCCACCGGGCAGCGACACGCGGGCCTGGCCGAATCGGGCCAGCAGCGGGCCCAGGGCCAGGACCGAGGCGCGCATGGTCTTGACCAGTTCGTAGGGTGCCTCGGGGTTGGACAGAGAGCCGGCGTTGATGCGCACGGTGCCGCTGTCATCGTGCTCGGCGCTGACACCCATGTTGCGGATGAGCTTGAGCATGGTGGCCACGTCCTGCAGGCGCGGCACGTTGCGCAGGGTGACGGGCTCGGACGACAGCAGCGCGGCGCACAGCTCGGGCAAGGCGGCATTCTTGGCGCCGGAGACCGTCACCTCGCCATGCAGCGCTCGGCCACCGCGAATCAGGAGTTTGTCCATGGCTGACAGCCTTGAATCTGGAAATCGGGGAAAAGAAGATGCTGCACGGGCCGTGGCGACCGGTGCAGCAGGAGTCTGAAGTGCCTGACCGCCGGCTCAGGCCTGGCCGGCCTGGGCAGCCCACTCGGCGGGCGTATAGGTCTTCATGGACAGGGCATGGACCTCGTCGGTGTGCATGCGCTGGCCCAGCGTGGCGTAGACCAGGCGCTGGCGCTGCAGCAGTCGCTGGCCCTCGAATTGGGCCGAGACGATGGTGGCAAACCAGTGCCGTCCATCACCTTCCAGCGCAATGTGTTCGCAAGGCAGGCCGGTGGCGATCAGTTCCTTGAGTTGGTCTGCAGTCATGGGGAAAGCTTTCCTGCCATGCATCGTGGCATGGCCTTGGTTGGCGGCGGCGCCGGGCGCCGGCCGCCTGTTCATGGGTGGATTCAACAATGCGGGCACAGCGCCCGCCGCAGCCTGTGGAAAAACCTCAGCCGCGGATCTTGTAGCCGATGCGCAGCAGGTGCACGGCCAGGGCGCTCACCGCCAGCCAGGCCGAGCCGACGATGGCCAGGCTGACCCAGGGCGACACGTCGCTCTGGCCGAAGAAGCCGTAGCGAAAGCCATCAATCATGTAGAAAAACGGGTTCAGATGGCTGACTTTTTGCCAAAAAGGCGGCAGCGACTGGATGGAATAGAACACGCCCGACAGGAACGTCATGGGCATGATCAGGAAGTTCTGGAAGGCCGCCATCTGGTCGAACTTGTCCGCCCACAGGCCGGCGATCACGCCCAGCGTGCCCAGCAGCGCCGCGCCCAGCAGGCCGAAGACCAGAATCCACAGCGGCGCCGTGAATTCGGGAATGGCGAAGTACAGCGTGACGATGAAAACGCCCACGCCCACCAGCAGCCCGCGCAGCACCGAAGCGCCCACGTAGGCGCCAAACCACGCCCAGTGCGACAGCGGCGTGAGCAGCACGAAGACCATGGAGCCCATGATCTTGCTCTGCACCAGGCTCGATGAGCTGTTGGCGAAGGCGTTCTGCAGCACGCTCATCATCACCAGGCCGGGGATCAGGAAGGCCGTGTAGCTGATGCGGTCGTAGACCAGCACCCGGCCTTCGAGCACATGGCCGAAGATCAGCAGATAGAGCACGGCCGTGAGCACGGGTGCGGCCACGGTCTGGAAGCTGACCTTCCAGAAACGCAGCACTTCCTTCTTGAGCAGGGTCTGCCAGCCGTTCATGCCGAAACTCCCTGCGAGGTCTGGCCTTGCTCGTTCATCACGTGGATGAAGACATCCTCCAGATCGGCACGGCGGATTTCCACGTCCTCGGGGACGACGGAGCCCTCGCGCAGCGCGGCGAGCAGGCGCTCCACATCGCTGGCGTCGTTGGCGGGTATCTGCACGATGCGGCCGGTCACCCGTGCCCGCGCGGCCAGGGCCGGCGGCAAGGCGGTATCGGTCTTGAACTGCAGCACGTTGGAGGAGGCGGACTTGAGCAGATCCGACATGGTCGAGAGCTTGACGATGTTGCCCTGCTTGAGCATGGCCACGCGGCTGCACAGCGCCTCGGCCTCTTCCAGGTAATGGGTGGTGAGCAGCACGGTATGGCCTTCGCGGTTCAGGCGCGCGATGAAATGCCACAGCGTCTGGCGCAGCTCCACGTCCACGCCGGCCGTGGGCTCGTCCAGCACGATGATGGGCGGCTTGTGCACCAGGGCCTGGGCCACCAGCACGCGGCGCTTCATGCCGCCGGACAGCTGGCGCATGTTGGAGTTGGCCTTGTCGGTCAGCCCCAGGCTGTGCAGCAGCTCGTCGATCCAGTCGTCATTGTTCCTGACGCCGAAATAGCCGGACTGAAAGCGCAGCGCCTCGCGCACGTTGAAGAAGGGATCGAAGACCAGCTCCTGAGGCACGATGCCCAGCTTGCGCCGGGCAGCCGAGTAGTCGGCATGCACGTCGCTGCCCTGGACCAGCACGCGGCCGCTGGTGGCGCGCGACAGGCCGGCCAGGATGCTGATCATCGTGGTCTTGCCAGCGCCATTGGGACCGAGCAGGCCGAAGAACTCGCCCTCCTCGATGTCCAGACTCACGTGGTTGAGCGCCTGGAAGGCCCCCTTGGGGGTCTGGTAGGTCTTGGAGATGGATTGGAATGAGACGGCAGACATGCGAGGCGCGATTCTAGGCCCTTGCAGCCAAACCTGCCTTGCAGGGCTCTTTGCAGCGGCGCGCTGCGCCGGCTCAGGAGGGGGAGGAGGCGTCGGTCAGCAGCCCGTCGACGCCGTACAGCGCCGCCATGGACTGCAGGCCCTGCGGCAAGCCCACGACCACCAATTGCTTGTCGGCCGCCTTCGCGGTGCGGCGGCAGGCCAGCAGCACGGCCAGGGCGGCCGAGTCGAAGACCTCGACGCCGCTGGCATCGACGCGCACCTGGGCGCCATCGAAAGCCTGCACCTGGGGCCGCAGCTGCACAAGGCAGCTGCGCGCCTGGCGGTAGGTCAGTTCACGGGGGAGCTGCAGCATGGCGCGCGCGTCAATGGCCGTCAGCCCTTGGAGGCCGGCGTGGCAGGCATCTTGCCGCGCGTGGCAAGGGTCTCGATCAGGCCGTCGATGCCACGGGCATTGATTTCCTGGCTGAACTGGTTGCGGTAGGTTTCCACCAGCCACACGCCCAGCACGTTCAGGTTGTAGATCTTCCAGCCGTCGCCGGACTTCTCGAGCCGGTAGTCCAGCTGCACGGGCTCGCCGCGGCCCAGCACTTCGGTGCGTACCAGCACATCGATGTCGCCGGGCGCAGCACGCACCGGCTTGACATTGATGGTCTGGTTGCTGACCTGGGTCAGCGCGCCCGAGTAGGTGCGTATCAGCAGGGCCTTGAACTCGGTCTCCAGCTTCTCGCGCTGTGCAGGCGTGGCCTGGCGCCAGGCCGGGCCCACCGAAGCCGAGGTCATGCGGCGGAAATTCACATAAGGCATGACCTTGTCATTGACCAGCGCATTGACCTTGGAGACATCGCCCTCGCGCAGCGAGGGGTCCTTCTTGATGGTTTCCAGCACGTCGGTGGAGACACGCTTGATCAGCGCATCAGGGGTTTCGTCGGCCGCGTGGACGGGCAGCGCAGCGCCCCAGGTTCCCATGGCCAGCACGGCTGCCGCGGCAGCGCTCCAGGCACGTCGATTGATCATCACTCTTCCTTTCCCAGCAGGGCCTCAATGCCCCGGACCGGGTTGATATTGCACATTTTTCCGGCCGCGCCGTGTCAGGCGCGGACCGTTTTTCATCTCGGGATGTTACGAACTGCTTACTTTGCGCCGTCTTCGGGCGGCAGTTTGCCGGCATCTTCGTCGTAGTCCTCGATGCGGCCGTCATCGCCGGACTTGCCACGCCGCAGGTTCAGGTAGACATCACGCGTCAGGCTGTAGCGGTCAAGGGCGACGGAGTCCAGCGTGTCCGAGGCATTGAGCAGGCGTGCACGCGTATCCACCAGTCGCAGCACATACAGGCTGTTGCGCACCGGGATGTCGTTGATCGCCGTCAGGGGGTTGCCCAAGGCATCCACAGGCAGAGCCGCCGTGTCACGCACCGTGGACGGGCCGAGCAGCGGAAGCACCAGATACGGCCCCGTGGGCACGCCCCAGCGGCCCAGCGTCTGGCCGAAGTCCTGCTTTTGGCGCTCGATGCCGGCCTCGCTGGCGATGTCGAGCAGTCCGCCCAGGCCGAAGACCGTGTTCACCGAGAAGCGCACCATGGAGTTGTAGGCACCCTCGACCTGGCCCTGCAGCGCGTTGTTCACGAACGACCAGGCATCGCTCAGGTTGGAGAAGAAGTTGCTCACCCCATCGCGCGCCAGGCGCGGCGTGACATCGCGGTAGGCCGTGGCCACCGGCTTCAGGACGGCGCGGTCCAGCCCGTCATTGAACGAGTACATGCTGCGGTTGAACGGCTCGAACGGATCCTGGGGGTTGCGCGCCTCGCCCGGAGCGGTGGCGCAGCCGGCGAGCAGCGAAGCGGCGGCCAGCGTGCCGAGCATGGCTGCGCGCTGCCAGGAGGCTGCCTGGGCGGCAGGGCGACCCGCGGTCGCCTGTTCATGGTGGTTGGTTGTCATTCTTTGCCTCCTGCACCGGAGCTGCCACCCTGCTCGGCCTTGCCGTAGAGGAACTGTCCGATCAGATTTTCCAGCACAACGGCCGACTGGGTTGCGACGACGCGGTCGCCATCCTTGAGATTGTGGTCATCTGCACCGGCTTCGATGCCGATGTACTGGTCGCCCAGCAGGCCGCTGGTCAGGATCTTCAGAGAGCTGTCCTTGGGAAAGGCGTAGCGGTTTTCCAGGGCCATGGTCACGCTGGCCTGAAAGACCTTGTCGTCGAAGGTGATGGATTCCACCCGGCCCACGACGACGCCCGCGCTGCGCACGGCCGCCTTGGGCTTGAGTCCGCCGATGTTGTCGAAGCGCGCGGTCAGGGTATAGGTCTTCTGGAAGTTCAGGCTCAGCAGGTTGGCCGACTGCAGCGCCAGGAACACCAGCGCCGCAGCGCCGATCAGCACGAACAGTCCGACCCAGACATCACTCTTGGATTGCTGCATGGTTTGTTTTTCCTTGATTTGCGAGAGGTGGCGCCGGTGCCGGGTCAAAGGCTGAACATCGTGGCCGTGAGCAGGAAGTCCAGCCCCAGCACGGCCAGCGAGGCCATCACCACCGTGCGCGTGGTCGCGCGGGACACGCCTTCGGGCGTGGGCTTGGCTGCATAGCCCTGCAGCAGCGCGATGAACGTCACCGCCACGCCGAACACCAGGCTCTTGAGAACGCCGTTGCCCAGGTCATACCACCAGTCCACGCCGTTTTGCATCTGGCCCCAGAAGGCGCCGCCATCGACGCCGATCATGACCACGCCCACCAGCCAGCCGCCGATCACGCCGACGGCACTGAAAACGGCCGCCAGCAGTGGCATGGCGATCAGGCCCGCCACGAAGCGCGGCGCCAGGATGCGGCGCACCGGGTCCACGGCCATCATCTCCATGGCCGACAACTGCTCGCCGGCCTTCATCAGGCCGATCTCGGCCGTCAGCGCCGTGCCGGCACGGCCGGCAAACAGCAGCGCCGTGACGACGGGACCGAGTTCGCGCACCAGCGACAGCGCCACCAGCAGGCCCAGCGCCTCGGCCGAGCCATAGCGCTGCAGCGTGTAGTAGCCCTGCAGGCCCAGCACGAAACCGACGAACAGGCCGGACACGCCAATGATGGCCAGCGAATAGTTGCCCAGGAAATGGATCTGGTCGCCGATCAGCCGCGGGCGGCCCAGCGCAGGCCCCATGAGGGCGAGCAGGCGGCCGAACAGGCGCGTGCCCATGCCCAGCTGCGTCAGCTGTTGGCGTACCGCCGCGCCAATGCGTGCAGGATGCAGCCGGTTCATGCGTGCCTCCTGCCGTTGCTCTTGCCGGAGCTTGCGGGGTTGCCGAAATCTTCCTCGGCGCTCACGCCGGGGTAGTGGAAAGGCACGGGACCGGTGGCCCGTGCGTGGATGAACTGCTGCACCAGCGGGTCGGGATTGGCCCGCACCTCATCTGGCGAGCCCTGGGCGGCGACGCCGCCGTTGCCCAGGATGACCACATGGTCGGCCACGTGGAAGGTTTCCTCCACGTCATGGGACACCAGGATGGAGGTCAGTCCCATGGCGTCGTTGAGCTCGCGGATCAGCTGGGCGGCCGTGCCCAGGGAGATGGGGTCCAGCCCGGCGAAGGGCTCGTCGTACATGATCAGTTCGGGGTCCAGCGCAATGGCCCGCGCCAGCGCCACGCGGCGGGCCATGCCGCCCGAGATCTCGCTGGGCATGAGGTCGCGCGCACCGCGCAGGCCCACGGCATGCAGCTTCATGAGCACGATGTCGCGGACCAGTTCGTCGGGAAGATCGGTGTGCTCGCGCAGCGGGAAGGCCACGTTGTCGAACACGCTCATGTCGGTGAACAGCGCGCCGAACTGGAACAGCATGCCCATGCGCCGGCGCGCGGCGTACAGGCCTGCGGCGTCCATGGTGGTGACGTCCTTGCCATCGAACAGCACCTGCCCCTGCTGGGCATGCTGCTGGCCGCCGATCAGGCGAAGCACCGTGGTCTTGCCGCCGCCCGATGCCCCCATCAGGGCCGTGACCTTGCCGCGCGGCACCTGCAGCGACAGGTCGCGCAGGATCACACGTTCGCCATAGCCGAAGGTGACGTTGCGCAACTCCACGAAAGAGGCGGTTGGGATCATGCTGTGGTGCGGTCGATAAATGTTCGCTGGCAAGGCCGCTATTGTGCAGACAGGCGCTGCTGCCTGCTCACCACCCCACGAGATAAACATACATCCGTGTATGTTTCTCGGAATGTCATGGCAGAAATGCCATAAAAAAAAGAGCATGCTTCGCTTGCTACACAAGCGGCGCACGCTCTCGGGACCTGGGGAAAGCCCGAATTGGATAGATGTTTTTTTACAACATGTTCTGCAGAAATGCCTGGGTCCGGGCGTGCTGCGGCGCTGCAAAAAAGGCTTCCGCCGGGCCTTGCTCGACGATCTCGCCCTTGTCCATGAAGATCACGCGATTGGCCACCTCGCGGGCAAAGCCCATCTCGTGGGTCACGACCAGCATGGTCATGTGCTCCTGGGCCAGCTCGCGCATGGTGCGCAGCACTTCGCCGGTCAGCTCCGGGTCCAGCGCGGAGGTGGGCTCGTCGAACAGCAGGATGTCCGGCTCCATGGCCAGTGCCCGGGCGATGGCCACGCGCTGCTTTTGCCCGCCCGACAGGCGGTTGGGATAGGCGTCGCGCTTTTCCAGCAGGCCCACCTTGTGGAGCAGCGCCTCGGCCTTGGGCACGATCTGCTCGCGCTTGAGGCCCTTGACGACGATCGGCGCCTCGATGATGTTCTCCAGCACCGTGAGGTGCGGGAACAGGTTGAAGGACTGGAACACCATGCCCATCTTGCGGCCGATCTGGCGGATCTGCGCCTCGGGCACGTAGTGGGCACGGCCGTCCGCGCCGCTGTCCACCAGCACCTCGCCCTCGACGGCGACACGGCCGCTGTCAATGGTTTCCAGGTGGTTGAGGCAGCGCAGGAACGTGCTCTTGCCCGATCCCGAAGGACCGATGACGGCCACCACCTCGCCGCGCGCCAGCTCCAGCGAAACGCCGCGCAGCACCGGCACACCGCCAAAGCCCTTGCAGATGTTCTGCGCACTGATCATTGTTTCGGTATTCATGTCAGTTGCCCATGTTCAATGCCGACGAAAGGGGCGCAACCCAGGCATGGGACACCGAGGAAGGGCCGCCCCGCACCGAGGGTGTCGTCCCCCTCCCGCGTAGCGAAAGAGGGGGAAGGCGCGAAGCGACTCAGGGGGTGTCGCGTTTCACGCGTCATACTTTGCATGGCGTTTTTCTAGGTATTGGAAGATCCAGGTCAGCACCAGCGTCATGACCAGATAGAAGCCTGCGGCCACCACGAAAGGCGTGATGGTGAAATCGCGCTGCACGATGCCGCGCGCGGCGCGCAGCAGGTCATTCAGGGCCAGCACGTAGATGAGCGAGGTGTCCTTGACCAGGGTGATGGTCTCGTTGCTCACAGGCGGGATGATGCGCGCCCACATCTGCGGCAGGATGATGCGGCGCATGGTCTGGCCGTAGCTCATGCCCAGCACCTTGGCACCTTCATACTGGCCGCGGTCCACGGACTGGATGCCCGCGCGGAAGATTTCGGCGAAGTAGGCGGCGTAGTTCAGCGCGAAGGCGACGACGGCGGCAGGGAAATCGGGCAGGCGCACGCCGATCACGGGCACGAAGGGCAGCGCGAAGTAGATGAACAGCATCTGCAGCATCAGCGGCGTGCCGCGCATCAGCCAGATGTATCCGCCTACCAGCCGGCTCAGGGCGGGAAAGCGGGAGATGCGCATCAGCGCCAGCGACAGTCCCAGGGGAATGGACAGCGCCAGGGTGATGACGAAGAGCTTGAGGGTGACCAGGGCGCCGGCGGACAGCGGCCCCATGAGCGAGATTACATATTCCATCGAATGGCCTCAGTGCGGTGCGCGGCCCCGCCGGCATCGGCAGGATCCGGGCAGCCACGGGCGCGTGCGTCCCAGAACGCAAAAGACCGGCAATGCCAGGCTGGCCTTGCCGGTCGCATGGTGTGCCGGATTTACTTGATGATGTCCTTGCCGAACCACTTGGAGGCGATTTCGGCGGCCTTGCCGTCCTTCTTCATCTCGGCCAGCGCGGCTTCGAGCTTGCCCAGAACTTCGGTGTCTTCCTTGCGCAGGCCCACGCCGTAGTCCTCGGTGCCGAAGTTGTCCTCGAGCACCAGGTACTCGCCAGCCTTCTTGGCCACGTGGAAGCGCCCCACGACCTCGTCGACCACGACGGCGTCCAGGCGGCCGGCCGACAGGTCCATCAGCGCGGTGATGTTGTCGCCGAAGGTCTTCAGGTCCTTGAAGCTGGCGGCCACGGCGGCGTCCTTCTTGATGGCGTCCACGGCCGAGCTGCCATCCTGCGCGCCCACGACCTTGCCTGCCAGGCCGGCCTTGTCCTTGATGTCGGAGTTGGCGCGCACGATGATGATCTGGTGGTTCTCCATGTAGGGCGCGGTGAAGGCGATGTTCTTCTTGCGCTCTTCGGTGATGGTCAGGCCGTTCCACAGCGCGTCGACGCGCTTGCCGACCAGCTCGGCCTCCTTGGCGCTCCAGTCGATGGGCTTGAAGTCCACTTCCACGTTCATGCGCTTGGCGGCTTCACGCGCCATGTCGATGTCGAAGCCGACGATCTCGTTCTTGTCGTCACGAAAGCCCATGGGCGGGAAGTTGTCGTCCAGGCCGATCACCAACTTGGTCATGGCTGCCGGCACGGGGGCGGCAACCGGCGCGGCGGCGGTGGATGCGGACTCGTTCTTGCCGCAGGCTGCCAGCAGTGCAGACAGGGCCACCATGGCCAAGAGGGTGCGTTTTTTCATGGCTTAAAGCTTTGGAGTGGAAAAAGCGAAAGGCGGCGGCCACTGCACGCAAGGTGCGCAATCGTTGTAATGAATGGTTCCTTGGCGGAACCTTTGTCTCGGTTGGGTGCCGGCGCCGAATCCCGTATTGTCGCGCAGACCGGCGCCCCCCGCCAACACGCTGGATCAAGACCGTGCAAATCGGCAAATGGCGAGAGATGCCTGCCGGTCACTGCAGCATGAAGGTCTTGTATTCGAGCCGGTTGAGCTCGCGCGAGAGCAGGTACAGCCCCACGCACAGCGTCACCAGCATGGCCAGGCAAAAGCCGTAGCCATAGAACGCGGCGCCCAGCGCCAGCGAGATGCCCGTGAAGGCAATGTTCAGCGCCACCAGCAGCAGGCAGAGCATGAACACGATGCGCCGCTCGTCCAGGTAGAAGAACACGTTGAGCACGGCCATCACACCCACCTGCAAGCCGGCGCCCACCACCTGCACGTGCAGCAGCGGCAGGTACAGCTGGGAGATGCCCAGCAACTGCAGGATGGCCGGCCCGGCCACCAGGGTGACGAGGACGGCCAGCGTCTGCACCTTGGCGATCTCGCCCAGGCCCGCCTGGATGGCGTAGACCATCTCGTTGCGCATGGACTCGATGTATTCCAGCGATCCGCCGCCGCGCACGGCGTCGAAGAACTTGTCGTAGTACTCGACGAAGTCGGTCTCGATGCGCACCAGGAAGACCGCCATGCCCGGAATGATGGACAGGTACGACAGGAACACCGGCAGGTCGTAGATCAGCGAGGCCCTGAGCCCGCCGATGATCTGCTGCGAGGTCGGCGGGTAGTACCAGAACATGAACTTGTCGATCCAGATGCCCAGGTTGTAGAGCACGCCGATGCCGATCAGCGCCGGAAAGATCAGCGAGCGCTGCGTGAAGTCAAAGGCGATCCAGCGCTGCTGCAGCGGAAAGCTGCGCAGCACGATCATCCACATGCCGGCCAGCAGCAGCACGTGGCCGATCACGAAGCTGGCCAGCAGCCCTTCCAGCCCCCAGTAGCGCAGCGGCAGCGCCAGCAGCACGATGAGCAGGTAGGTGGCGCCGAACAGCCCGGCAATGGCCCGGTAGTGCTTGAGGCCCGACAGCAGCACGGTCATGACCCAGACCACGCACATCAGCGTGAAGCCGGCCAGCATCAGCACGCGGTACAGCAGGCCCTGGCCCGGCAGCACCACGAACAGCGCCAGCGTGCCCAGCGCGCTGGCCGTGGCCACGACCACCAGCAGCAGGCCGTGCAGGTTGGGCAGGATGCTCTCGTCCTTCTTGAGGAACAGCTGGTCCGACACAAAGCGCGTGAAGGCCAGCTGCGCCGCCCCGGTCAGGATCAGGCTGCTGGCCACCAGGTAGGTGACCGAGGTCTGGAACTGCGTGACCAGCAGCGGCGGCGCCACCACGCTGACGCTGAACACCCCCACCAGCAGGATGCCGATGATGGAGAACACCCACGGCCCCGAGCCGATGACGCCCGCATAGGCGTAGGCCTGGAGCACGCTGGTCAGCGTGTTCTTGCGCAGCAGGTGGCGCAGTTCGAATCCAATGCCGGCCATCAGTGTTTTTCCTCGGACTGTTGCAGCGCACTGTCATAGACCTGCCTGTAGCGCTCGAACAGCAGCCGGTCGGAGTAGTAGCGCTCCACGCGCGCAATCCCGGCCGCGCTGGCGGCCTGCCACTGCGTGGGCGAGCTCAGCAGCTCCAGGCAGGCGTCGGCCAGCGCCTCGGGGTTGGCAATGCCGACCACGCGCCCGCACGAGCCCAGGGCCTGGTCTTGCGGCTCCAGCCCGTCGATGAGCTGGCGGCAGGAACCCACGTCGGTGCTGACCACGGGCACGCCTGCGGCCTGGGCTTCGAGGATCACCAGGGGCAGCGCCTCGCTGATGGAAGACAGCACGACCACGCCCACCTTGGGCAGCAGCTCCTCCACCTTCTGCATGCCCAGAAAGCGGACGTTGGCCTGCAGGCCCAGGCTGTCCACGAGGTTCTGGCATTCATCGGCATAGGCCGGGTCCTCGGCCGTGGGGCCGGCCACCCAGGCCTGGACATGGGGCATCCGGTTGACCACGCGGCGCATGGCGCGGATGAAGGTCTTGATGTCCTTGATGGGCACCACGCGGCCGATCAGGCACAGCACGGGCGGCACCTCGGCGGGCCGCTGGGTGCGCAGCGGCGCAAAGCGTTCTATGCGGATGCCGTTGGGGATGCTGACCGTGCGCTCGGCGGCCGCGCCATCGGCCACCTGGCGCAGGCGGTTGCTCTCGTACAGCGCAATGATGGGATCGGCCGCGCCATAGCAAAAGCGCCCCATCCAGTCGAAAAACCGTATCCACATCTGCCGGAAGAACGACACCTCCATGGGGTCGCGCTGGAAGATGTTGCGGTTGTCGCGGATCCAGGAGCTTTGCAGCAGGTCGATCTGGCGCTCTTTCGTGTAGATGCCATGCTCGGACAGCACCAGCGGCAGGCCGCGCGCATGGTGCAGCAGGCCGCCCAGAAATCCCGCATAGCCGGTCGAGACAGTATGCAGCACGCGCACCGGGATCAGCCCGTGGGCGATGCGCGCCATCAGCCACAGCGGCTGCAGCATGATGCGCACGGTCCAGAAGAAGTCCACGAACGATGGGTCGGTGCAGTGGCGCCGGTAGCTGTCGCGGATCAGGTCCCAGGCGTATTCGCTGTGCAGGAAATCCTCCAGCGGCAGGCTGCCGCCGGGCTGCAGCTCCAGCGCAATGGAGCGCATGGCCGCCAGCACCTTGGCCCGGCTTTCGGCACTGCCGTCATGCGCCTCCAGCGCGCCCAGGAATTCCCGGGCCTTGGCCAGGGCTTCGGGATGGCCGCGCGAAGGGGCGGGCTGGATATTGGAGTGCAGCGCGTCAAACAGGTAGTGCTGCTCGAAGTGCACCACGTTGGGCGGCAGTGCGTAGCGGAAATCGCCATAGTCCTCGCGCCGGCTGCCCAGGAAGACGATGGCAAAGCGGTGCTCGGGATAGGCCTGCAGGATCTGGTTGACCCAGCTGGACACACCCCCGCTGACATAGGGGAAAGTGCCTTCCAGCAGCAGCGCGATGTCCGCATCGGCCGCCGTGGGGAACTGGCTCGCACGGCTCATGAGGCACTCCAGTAGCGGATGCTGGGCTTCAGGCGCGGCAGGGCCTGCTCGATGTCCAGCGAACGCATCAGGGCCTGCGCCTTGGCGAATTCGCGCCGATCGAACAGCAGCTCGGCCTGGTAGGGCACGACGCGTGCCGGCTCCATGCCCAGCGCCAGCGAGCGCTCATAGCAGGCCAGCGACTCCACCGCCCTGCCCTGCATGTGCAGCAGCCGGCCACGGCGCAGCAGCAGCAAGGCGTTGTCGGGCCGCTGAGCGAGCACCAGGTCGCAGTAGTGCAGGGATTGCTTGATGGCGTGGTCGCGCACATCGCCCTGCGCCACGCCCTGGTAGACCAGCTCCGCGTAGAGGTCGGTCAGCGCCCGCGCCGCCTGCAGGCCGCGCGGCCCGTAGGGCGCATCGCCCTCGGACTGGCGGGCATGCTCGAACAGCTGCAGCTCCTGGTGGATGGTCTTGCTGATCTCGCGCTCCTTGGCGTCCAGCATGCTGTAGGCCAGCAGGCGCAGGTCTTCGCTGGAATCGCCCAGCGCCGTGCGCAGCATGGGCGAGGCAATGCGCCCCGGCACGCTGCCCAGCGCCACCATCGCCCGCATGCGTGAGGCGACCGGCACATTGGGATTGGCCAGGAAGGACTGCAGGCCCGCCTGGCGGCGGCTGGTGCTGGCCTGCTGGTGCGGGTCGAAATCGGGCAGCGGCATCACCGGGAAACGCGGGCCGCCACGCGGGCCGCGCTGGGTGTGCAGCGCAATGGTGGCGACCACGGCGCCCAAAATGCCGGCCACCGGCACGGCATAGGCAAACAACCCCATCAGCACCACCAAAGCCAGCCGCTGGCGCACCGACTTGGCCGAGGTGGCCAGGAAGGGCGCCAGGCACAGCGCCAGCAGGCCGCTGGCCAGCCCGTGGGCCGTGAGATAGCCCAGCAGGGCCGCATCCGACTGGCTGCGCAGCAGCCACAGGCTGCTCCAGGAGGCGATTTCCGCGGCCAGCGCACCCAGTGCCAGCTTGAGGTTAAGCATGGCCCTGCCCCATCTGATGGAGCCGCTCCAGCACGCTGCTGGCCGAGCAGCGGTCCAGCAAGATGGTGCGCGGGAAGATGCCCGCATCGGCCAGCGAGGCCACGCCGCGCTGGGCCAGCCAGCCCTCGATGCGGTTCAGGTAGCCCTCGGCCGTGGCGTTGGTGCCCAGCGGCATGAAGATGGCCAGCAGTTGCCGGCCATCGCTTTCCTGCAGCCAGGAGCGGTCCAGCATGCGCTCCAGCCGCATGATTTGCTGGGCCATCTGGGCCTGCACAGCCGAGGGCGACAGCTCCAGCGCCACCACCACGCTGCTCAGGCGCGCGCTGCGGTTGACATGCTCCATGCGCTGCAGCTCGAACGCGAAATGCGGCGGGCAATCGGGATAGGCCTGCAGCAGCGGCGCAGCCAGGCTGTTGGCGGCCACGCTGTCCGTGTAGTAGCCCAGCAGCAGGTTGATGGTCTGCAGCGCCTCTTCCTGCAATGCGAAGAAAGGCATTTCCTCGACCAGCAGCAGGCCGTAGATCTCGCCTTCCAGGTCCAGCATGGGCGCCACGACGATGTACTGCGTCTGCTGGCCCTCCGCCATGCTTTGCGAGACATGGCACAGCACATGGCTGTCCAGCGCCTGGCGCACCAGCGGATCGTGGACATGGATGGGCCGCTCGCCCCCCAGCTGGGCAATGGGCGTGGGGTCCAACACCTCATTGCGCACGGGCACCAGGCTGGCCACGCTGATCTGGCTGAAGCGCGACAGCAGGTTAAGCAGGCTTTGCGCATCGCCCTCGGCGCCGCTGAGGCCGCTGAGCACGTTGATGGCATCGCGCATGGACACGGGGCGGCCTATGAGCTCCTGCTCCAGCCGGTCATGTGACAGGCGCAGCAGGTAATGCTGGCGGATCAGCTGCTCGGTGCGCTGGTCCATGTAGTTCTGCGCCGTGCGCGCGCGGCGTATGCGTGCGCGCCAGAGGCTGGAGATCTCGCCCACGACCATGACCAGGATCAGGCCGCCCAGAAAGTACTGTTCCGGGAACAGCGACAGATCGCGCTGGTTGACGCCCAGCCAGGCCAGCAGCAGCACGCCGGCCGCCGACAGGCCGGCCACCGGCCCGTAGCGCAGGGCCACCACCACGGGCGCCAGCCAGGCCCAGGGGAACTCGGACTCCACCCACAGGGGGTTGTCCGGGTTGGCCCACATGCCGATCAAAAGAGCCAGCACTGGCAGCAGCAGCGTCTCGCCCACCACCACCCAGGGCTTGGCGCTCGTCTGCACGAGCAGGCCCAGCGGCGAGCCTCTGAATTCCGCGGCAATGCCGGCGCGGCGCGGTGCAGCGGAATGCGGTGCCGCCTTGGGCGTGCTGGCTTGGTCTGGCATGAAGAGTCGTTCCCTGGATGCGCTTATCGGGCGTTGGCCAGGCCTGTGCCCAGCAGGTTGCGGATCAGCTTCTGGCCCACGGCGGCCAGGGCCTCGCGGCTCCAGCCGCTTTGCGCGCCCGCGCCGCTCCACACGGTGGCGCCGGTGCCCACGTCCACGATCTCCAAGGTCACGCCCACGGCCGGCTCGCCATCCACGCCCACCTTGTAGCGCCATTCGTCCACCGCGCCCGTCAGCGCATAGCGCACGCCTTCGCCGCGCGCCCAGGCCAGGGCGTCATCGCGGCGCTTGGCTTCGCGGCCGTCGAACAGGGTTTCCTGCAGTGCATCGCCCGTGTAGCGCTTGACCTGGCCCACGCCACGCGCATTGATCAGCGCCGTGGCAATGGCGGCTGCGCGGTTGCCGGCCATGGGCGTTTCGGTGTGGTTCTCGAAGGGCAGCACCGCCCAGCTGGCATTCGTCTCCAGCGCGGGCGCCGTGCCCCGGTCGATGGTCGAGCAGGCAGACAGCAGGCCGACAAGGGCAATACCCGTGAGCACGCGAAGGCGGGAGACGAAAGTGGTGCGGTGTGTCATGGAGAGGCTCCTTGAAGTCTTCGGATCAGTAGTGAAGGCGGTAGGTCAGCAACAGCTCGCGGGTATTGCCCACGGTGTTGATGCCCGACTTGGACAGATTCAGGCCCAGGGCGAGGTGGTCCGCGCCGAACAGGCTGGTGGCCAGGCCCATGCCCAGCTCGTAGCCCGCGCCGTTGACGCTGTGGTGCGTCAGGGCCAGGCTGGCGTAGGGCCGCAGCGCACGCGTGTACTGCTGCTCGTAGCCCGTGTTGAACATCATCTGCAGGCCCGAGAAGCGGAAACTGCGCGGCAGCAGATAGTCGATGGTGGGATCGTTGAACGGCGGCAGGTAACCCAGGATGGCCGCATCCCGGCCCTGCAGCAGCGCCGGGTCGTTGCGGCTGTAGCGGTGCCAGGAGGTGAAGGCGCCGAACTGCAGGGTGGGCGCCTCGCTGCGGTAGGTATGCAGGTATTGCAGCGTCGCATGGTTGCCGGAGCCCACGCGTGCGCCGCTTTGCACGCGGTAGCGCTCAGATGCCAGCTCCAGCGTGATCTGGTCCAGGCGCGAGAGCTGGTAGCTGCTGCCCAGCGACACGCGGTCCTTCATGCCGCCCATGCGCATGGCCAGCGTTTCCTGCGTGGCCAGGTGCCGGCCCAGTGATGCCTGCAGGCTCCAGCGGCTGTCCACGTTGTAAGTCTGCGTGAACTGCATGGGCGTGTAGCCCTCCAGGCTTTCGCGCCGGCCCAGCATGAATTCGCTGGAGGCCGACTGCGTCTTGCGCGTCAGGCGCAGGCCGATGCCCCGCTCCTGCGAGGGGCCGCGCACCAGGGTGTTTTTGTTGACCGTGCGGCGCACGTCCTCGGCATCCAGGTCCAGCGCCCAGCGGGGGTTCAGGCCCACATGCCAGCGCAGCCGGGAGACCTGCTCGTCGATGGCGTCCATGCGGCGGTTGCGCAGTTGCAGGCCGCCGTAGTCGCTGAAGGCCAGCAGCTGCTCGGTCAGCGCCAGGTGCAGGGGATCGTCGTCGGGCTGGTCGGCCATGCTCTCGAAGGCCGCCGTCTGCGCCAGCCGCACATCGCCGACCATGGCTGCCGCGTTGATGCGGTCATAGCGCGGCAGCGCCTCGTCATGGCGCTGCAGCAGCTGCCCGGCCTGGGCCACATCCTTTTCCGCCAGGGCCACCGTGATCTCGGCCCACAGCGGCGAGCTGGTGCTCTTGCTGCGGCTGCGCGCGTACTGCTGCCACAGGTAGCCACGCTCGGCCTGGTACTCGCCGCGCTCCTGCAGCCAGGCAATGGCCAGCTCGGCCGCCGCGGCGGAATGCTCGCGGCGCCCGCCTTCCAGGTCCATGCGCAGCAGCTCGCGCATCAGGGCGAATTCGGCATCGCCCTGGGTATGAAAGAGCATGAGCCGGCTGCGGGCCTGGCGCTGAACCTCGTCCAGCCCCTCGGCCGTCAGCCATTTGCGGGCGGCCAGGGCCGCTGCGCCGTCCTGGGCGCGTGCCCGCACCTTCTCGCGCGTCCACAGCTGCTGCCTCAGGCTCCAGGCCCGATCGGCCTGCTGGTTCTGCTCCAGCGCGTCGGCGTACTGCATCATCCACAGGAAGTCGTCGGCATGCTCGGCGCGGTGCGGCTTCAGATAGCGTTCCAGCGCAACGGCCGGGCGCGACAGCGTCATGTAGGCCGCCGCCAGGGCGCCGTGCATGTCGGCATCGCGCGCCCAGACAGGCTCGGCCGCCGCCAGCAGCAGCTTGAGGGCCGCTGCATTCTGCGTGTCGATCAGCAGCCACATCAGGCCCTGGCGCAGCGGCGTGGAGCCGGGGTCCAGCGCCAGGCCCTTCTCGAAGGCCTCCATGGCCTTTTTCGATTGCGCCGTGCGCTGGTAGTAGGCGCCCAGTATCTGGAAGAAGGTGGGCTGGCCCTGCAGGCGCTTGACCAGGGCCGGGTCGGCCAAGATGCGTTCGACCTGGCTGCCGATCTGGGTCCAGTCCTCCAGGTCCTCCAGCAGGTAGAAGGCCTGCGTCAGATGGCGCACGTCATGGAACTGCTCCCAGGCGTGCAGGGACATCCGGGCCGCCTCGCGCCGGTCGGCGCGCTGCAGCAGGCGTATCACCTCGTCGTAGTCGCTGATGCCGGCGTGCGGCGTCTGCAGCAGGCGGCGGTAGGCCTTCAGCGTCAGTGCTTCCTGGCGCTGGTCCTGGGCCAGGTCGCCCAGCAGGCGCCAGTACTCGCCCTCGTCCTGCATGCCGGCGGGAATGCGCGTCTGCGCATCCTCCAGCCAGCGCAGACCCAGGGCCGGCTCGCCCTGCAGCAGCGCGAGCACGGCGGCGGGCATGGCATGGGCCGGCGTGCGCTGTTCGGGATCGGCAAGCACACGCTTCCAGGCCTGCAGCGCCAGTTGCGACCGGCCTGCGCGTTCGGCCAGTTGGGCCAGCAGGATCTGCGACTGCGGCGTGCTGCCGTGCTTTTGCAGATAGTCGATGGCCTCGCCGGGCTCGGCCTGGCGCTCGTAGGCCTGGACCAGCGCCTGCTGCAGCGCGGCATCCTGGGGACGGCGGCTCAACTGGTGGCGCAGGCCGGCAATCAGGGCGCGGTCGTCGAACAGGCCCGGCGCCAGGCGCATCACCGTCTTCCAGGCATCCTCGCGCCCCGTGTTCTGCGCAATGACCAGCCAGTTGTCCAGGGCCTGCTGCTGCTGCCCCATCCATTCGGACACCTGGGCCAGGCGTTCGCGCCAGGCCATGTCCTGCGGCGCCTGGCGCACGGCGGCCGTGGCCACGCGCCAGGCATCTTCCAGGTTGCGGTTTTCGAGGAATACCTCGTAGCCCAGCAGGTAGGTCTTGTCGTCAAAGGGCAGGCCCGGCGGCGGCTTGCGCACGGGATCGGCCGTGCGCAGCATGCGCCAGCCCGGCGCGGTCCAGGCCACGGGCTGCAGCGCCCAGGCGCCGTCGTCGGCAACCGGGTCCGGACCGGCGCCCGAAGCCCCGGCCACCTGCGTCTGCCATTGCTGCAGCAGCGACAGCTGCAGCAGCCGCTTGGCATAGCGCTCGGCCTCGGCCCGGTTGCCGGCCGCGCGCGCCAGGCCGATGAGCTTTCGTAGCGTCTCGGGGTCGCTGCCCAGCAGTTCTTCCTGCTGGCGCGCCAGCGCCAGCGCTTCGTTGGCACGGTTGCCGGACTGCAGTACCTGCAGGGCCTGCCAGAGGTAGGCGCGCGACTGCTGGACGTCCTCGGTCGTGGCGCTGGCCTGGCGCAGCAGCCGGGCCGATTCCTCGTACAGGGACATGCCCAGCGCCTGCCGCGCTGCGGATTCATAGACCTGCGCCTTGCGCGCGGGATCGGCCTGGCGCTCTGCCACGTCGTCGTAGATGCCCAGGGCCAGCGGTGCGTCCTTGAGCACCAGCGCCGACGAGGCCAGGTACAGCGCCTGCTCCTGGGTCAGCCCCTGCAGCGGCACGTCCTTCAACGCCTGCATCACCTGCGGCGCCAGCGCCTCAGCCTGGCCGCCCGCGCGGTGGTCCTGCTTTTGCGCCTCCAGATAGCCCTGGTAGGCGGCCTGCCAGTGGTCCCAGGCCTGGACGGCTGCGCTGGGCAGTGCCTGCTTGGCCGCCTCTTCCCGCGCCAGCTTGATGGCCTGCAGGCGCTCTTCCTTGGCCTTGAGCAGGGCGCGCAGGTTCTCGTTGCCGGGATCGCTCTTGAGCAGGTTGCTCAGGTAGTTGTAGGACAGCTCGGAGTCATCTCCGGTGACGGAGAGCCGGCGCTCCAGATCCTGCTTGGGAAACAGCATCCACAGGGCGCCACCGATCAGTACCGCCAGCAGCGCGATCAGCCAGAAGGGAACCGTGATGGGGCGCTCAGAGCCCCCGGCATTGCGCTTGGAGTTCGACACTGTTTTGGGTACTTCTGAAGGAACGGAGGTTGGCGTTGCCGGTATCGGCCCCCGCCACGGCCAGGAGGGGCGTGGCGGCGTTCGCGGAACTCAGCGAACAGCCGGCAGGCAGGTACATGCGCAGCTCCAGCGGCACATGGCCCTGCAGGGCGAAGCGCACGCCGCCGTCGGCCTGGGGCTGCCATTGCGTGAGCCGGGCATTGGCATCCACCAGATAGGGGCGCGCCGCGTGGGCGGCCGCGCCTGCGGCGTCCTGTTGCGTCTGTTGCACCAGGTATCCGGCGCTGCCGGCCAGGTGCAGGTAGCTGCCGTCTGCCCCCTTGGCATAGCCGGCAATGCCGCTGCTGGCAGCCATGGAAGGCAGGGCCATGCCGGGCGGCATGCGCAGCGTGCGCAGCTGGCCCGGACCCCGCAGGCGCCAGCCCTGCGCGTCGCGGCCGATGGCGAATTCGTAGAAATCTTGCACCTTGCGGATGTACTCGGAGCTGTAGACCGGGTTCAGCCGCTGCGCCAGCGCCCACTGGTAGATCCTGTGCAGCGCCTTGATGCTGGCCTGTTTGCTGGCGGAGTAGGAGTGGTAGTAGATGTCCACGGCCTTCAGGCGCCGGGGAGCCTCGGTCATCTCGAAGGTCTCGATGACGCGCTCGAAGCCGTAGAACGGCCCGTGCCAGAGGTTGGTGTAGATGTTCTCGTTGGTGACGGGCGCATAGATCTGCAGGTGGCCGCCCTTGCGCAGACCCCAGCTGCGCACCTCGGTCAGCGAGGGATTGCTGCGCGTGATGGCCGTGTCGCCACCATTCATGTTGAGCAGGCCGGCGGCATCGGAGATGGCCAGGGCCTCGGCGCTGGGCGCCGTGTTGCCGGTCCACAGGAACACGTCCACCGGCTTGCCGGGCGGTGCCAGGCGCTTGCGGATGTAGTCGACCGAGCCGTTGATCTCCCGGTTCATGTCCATCTGGTAGCCGGGGATGTGGAGGTTGAGATTCACCTCCTTGCTGTCGTCCTCGTTGGGCGCCGCCCCGGGCTCCCAGAAGAAGGGGTGCGAGTAGGAATGGCTGGCGATCTCGACATGGGGCATGGCGAAGATGCGCTTGGCAATGCCCTCCAGCTGCTCGGCCCACTGCGGATACAGGCCCTGCGGGGAGACCTCGGCCTCGATGACCGAGATGGTGTGCGGGATCTTGTAGCGCTCCAGGATCTCGCGGCGCAGCACTTCACCGGCGAACGGCGTGCCAGGCAGCTCGGCCCTGGAGGGAAAGCCGTCGCCATCCACATGGGCCACCAACAGGCGGCGGCCGTTCTCCGTGGAGACATCGGGCGCGGGGAAATCCTTCAGGCGCAGCGCCTCGCGCAGCAGCGCGAAGGGATCGATCACCCAGCGCGACTGGTCGGTGCCCGGCATGCTCACCACCACATAGGGCATGAGCGCAAAGCCGCCCCAGGGCGTGATGGCGGCAGAGACGAAGCGGCGCCCCCGCTTGTCGTCGAAGGACAGCAGCTCGCGGCTGCCCTTGGCCATCTGCGGCGTGAACTCCCAGCCTTCGTAGTCGTGCGCGGGCTCGGCCGGCGGTATCTCGAACCCCATGAGTGGCGCCTGCTCGGCGCGCCGCAGCGGGAACACGGGTGCCGCTTCCGTGCTGCGCGTGCCCAGGGCGGCCGACATGGTGCGGTCCTGTGACAGGCCCAGCGTGTTGAGCACCAGCAGCGGCATGCCCTGCTGCACCTGGTTGGCCAGCCACTGCCGCACGCTTTTGGCCCGCATCTCGGGCACCGCGCCGCCGAACCAGCTCACCACGCCGGCATAGCGGTCACGCGCCACGCCTTCAGGCAGGGGCTCGCGCACATCGGCGTAGTCGGCAACGTAGCCCATGTAGTTGATGGGCATTTCCAGAAAGCGGTGCGCCGATGCGCCGTTGATGGACGGATAGTCTGCACCGTTGTAGAGAATCAACACCCTGCGCGCCACCGCCTCCACCTGGCCTATGCCCAGGGTCTGCAGGCCTGCATCCGACACCCAGGGGATGACGCCCAGCTGCGCAATGCGGCGGGCGGTCTCGCGCGTGGCATCGCGGTCGTGCGGGGCCACGTAGTCGATGGACAGCACCGGCAGGCGGTCACGCTCGCGGATGGTCTGCAGTTGCTGCAGCAGCCATTCGCGGTCTTTCTCGGGCACGTTCACATAGCGCTTGAGGCTGGCATCCCAGCCCCGCAACAGCGACTCCGCCGCCACCATCTGCACCTTGTCGCGCACGCGCGGCACGATCTCGAAGCCCCGGTTCAGGATCAGGCGGATGCCGGGATAGCGCTGGTGCAGCGTCTCGATGACGCGCACCAGGCCGTCCTGCTGGGCCTTTTCGTCGAAATTCGCGGCCAGGCGGTAGGAGTCCAGCGTGTCCAGGAAGAAGCCGCGAAAGCCCTGCTTCCACAGCGGTGCGATCACCTCGTCGGCGAAGAAGGCAGGCCACTGGGCAGGCGTCTGGTCCAGGACGATGGACTGCCAGGCGCCGTTGCGCGCCATCTTCCAGGCCTCGGGAATCTTGCTGAAGTAGGCGCGCTCGGGCAGCACCTCGGCCACGGAGGCATATGCGTAGAGTTCGCTGCCCGGAGCCTGCTTGCGGAATTGAACGGGGTCGTAGCCGTGGCCCGGCTCCACGACGGCGATGTCGTAGAGGCTCAGTTCACTGAGCGAGGCCTTGTTTCCGTAATAGACGGCAACCGCCGGCTCGGCGGCCTGCACCGCCCAGCCGCACAGCACCCCCCAGCAAAACAGGCAGGTTCGCAGGAAAGCGTTCACGGCCTTCTCCTCGGGGTGCGGCCAAAAGCGGCCGATTCATAGTTTTTGTACATCAAATTTCTTGGCGATTTGATAAAAGCTATCGTCAGTCCGACGAAAGGCGGGCGCGAGCATACCGGTTTTTGTCTGCAAAGGTGTCTTCTCCCTACTTTTGTGCTCGGCGCCCTTGAAGCCTGGGGGAAGCTGGGTTATGGCGATACTAGGCAGGCAGAAAAATCACCAATGAAAGGTATTCATGATTCTGGTCACAGGCGGCGCCGGCTTCATCGGCTCGCATACCTGCGTGGAACTCGCCGCTGCGGGCGAGCCCTACCTGATCTACGACAACTTCAGCAACAGCAGCCCCGATGTGCTCGAACGCATGGAACGCATCACGGGCCGGCGCCCGCTGTGCGTCGAGGGCGACGTGCGCGACCGCGCCGCGCTGGACCGGCTGTTTGCCGAGCACTCCATCCGCGAGGTGATCCACTTCGCCGCGCTCAAGGCCGTGGGCGAGTCCGTGGCCCAGCCGCTGCGCTACTACGAACACAACGTGGGCGGCACGGTGGCCCTGCTGCAGGCCATGCGGATGGCGGGCGTGCGCAGCCTGGTGTTCTCCTCCTCGGCCACGGTCTACGGCGATCCGGCCAGCCTGCCGATCCGCGAAGACTTTCCGCTGTCCGCCACCAACCCCTACGGTCGCAGCAAGCTGTGGATCGAGGAAATGCTGGCCGATCTGGACCGGGCCGAGCCCGGCCAGTGGAGCCTGGCACGGCTGCGCTACTTCAACCCCGTGGGCGCCCATGAAAGCGGCCTGATCGGCGAGGACCCGCGCGACATCCCCAACAACCTCATGCCCTATGTGTCGCAGGTCGCCATCGGCCAGCGCCAGCAGCTCAGTGTCTATGGCGATGACTATGCGACGCCGGACGGCACGGGCGTGCGCGACTACATCCACGTCACCGACCTGGCGCGCGGCCACCTGGCGGCGCTGCGCTATCTGCGCGAGCAGCAGGGCCTGCTGACCGTGAACCTGGGCACGGGGCGCCCGGTCTCGGTGCTGGAGATGGTCAAGGCCTTCGAGCGCGCCAGCGGCCGTCCCGTGCCCTACCAGATCGTGGCGCGCCGCCCCGGCGACGTGGCCCAGTGCTGGGCCGACCCCGCCGAGGCCGAGCGGCTGCTGGGCTGGAAGGCCATGCTGGACCTGGACCGCATGTGCGAGGACGCATGGCGCTGGCAAAGCCAGGCCGCAGGCCTCAAGCGCTGAACCCCGCAGCGCCTGCGGGCGCCGAGGGCGTGGTATCTTTTCGCCCTTGTTTCACGCCCTAGCCACGAGTCTGCCCATGCTTGCCAAACGCATCATCCCCTGTCTTGACGTCACGGGAGGGCGCGTCGTCAAAGGCGTGAACTTCGTGGAACTGCGCGATGCGGGCGACCCGGTGGAGATCGCCGCGCGCTACAACGCCCAGGGCGCGGACGAGCTGACCTTCCTGGACATCACGGCCACCAGCGACGGGCGCGACCTGATCCTGCCCATCATCGAGTCCGTGGCCAGCCAGGTCTTCATTCCGCTGACCGTGGGTGGTGGCGTGCGCACCGTCGAGGACGTGCGCCGCCTGCTCAACGCGGGCGCCGACAAGACCAGCTTCAACTCGGCCGCCATCGCCAACCCCGAGGTGATCAATGCGGCCTCGGACAAGTACGGCGCGCAATGCATCGTCGTGGCCATCGATGCCAAGCGGCGCACGGCCGAGGACGAGCAGCGCATGGGCGCCGATGGCCGCGCTGCCGGCCCCGGCTGGGACGTGTACAGCCACGGCGGACGCAAGAACACAGGCCTGGACGCCGTGCAGTGGGCCGCCGAAATGGCGCGCCGCGGCGCGGGCGAGATCCTGCTGACCAGCATGGACCGCGACGGCACCAAGTCCGGGTTCGACCTGAAGCTCACGCGCGCCGTCAGCGACGCTGTGCCCGTGCCCGTGATCGCCTCGGGCGGCGTGGGCTCGCTGGACGACTTGGCCGATGGCGTGACCCTGGGCGGCGCCGACGCCGTGCTGGCCGCCAGCATCTTTCACTACGGCGAATTCACCGTGGGCCAGGCCAAGCAGCGCATGGCCGAGCGCGGCGTGCCCGTGCGCCTCTGATACGGCGCGTCGGCGGACTCCTTCATTTCAGTTTTCCATGGCGCTCGCGCCGCCCACACCCCATGAAACCGGCGCGGCCCAAGGGACCAGGGACAGCGAGCAAGGGCCGCCCCGCAGCAAGGCTGTCGTCTCCCTCCCGCGCAGCGAGAGAGGGGGAAGGCGCGAAGCGACTCAGGGGGTGTATTTTCAATCCAGGCAATTCCTGACAATCCTGTCACAGGGATGCCCACCCAGGATATTCACAATGCAGGCAATGAACTGGCTAGATCAAGTCAAATGGGATGCGCAGGGCCTGGTGCCCGTAATCGCGCAGGAAAAGGACACGGGCGACGTGATGATGTTCGCCTGGATGAACCGCGAGGCCCTGGCCAAGACGGCCGAGCTCGGCCGCGCCGTCTACTTCAGCCGCTCGCGCAACAAGCTGTGGTTCAAGGGCGAGGAATCGGGCCACGTGCAGACCGTGCACGAGGTGCGCATCGACTGCGACAACGACGTGGTCCTGCTCAAGATCACCCAGACCGGCCACGAGCCCGGCATTGCCTGCCACACGGGGCGCCACAGCTGCTTCTACAGCGTGCTGCGCGATGGCCAGTGGCAGGCCGTCGATCCGGTCTTGAAAGACCCCGAATCGATCTACAAATGAATTCCACGACCATGAACGACACCGCAAACACTTCCTCGCAGGACGCCCTGGCGCGCCTGGCCGCCGTCATCGAAAGCCGCAAGCCCGCCAATGGCGGCGATCCCGACAAGAGCTACGTCGCCCGCCTGCTGCACAAGGGCCCGGATGCCTTTTTGAAGAAGATCGGCGAAGAGGCCACCGAAGTGGTCATGGCCGCCAAGGACGCAGACCATGGCGGAGACGCCGGCAAAATCCTCTACGAAGTGGCCGATCTGTGGTTCCATAGCATGATCGCCCTGGCCCACTATGGCCTGACGCCAGCCCAGGTCGTTGCCGAGCTGGAGCGCCGCGAAGGCACCAGCGGCATCGAGGAAAAGGCGCTGCGCAAGGCCCAGGAACGTGACGTGAACGAGAAAGGACCGCTGCCATGAATGACGATTACATCGAAGTCCGTGCCCTGGACCAGTCCCGCATCGAAGGCCTCAAGGCCTGGGGCTGGGTCAGCTACCTGCTGCACCTGGTGGTGGCCGTGGCCGCCGTCGTGCCAGGCGCACAGCCCAGCATTGCGCTGCTGGTGATCTCACTGATCATCGATCTGGTCAAGCGCGGCGACGCCGAAGGCAGCTGGATGGCCAATCACTTCTCGTGGCGCATCCGCAGCGTGATCTGGGCCGGCATCCTGTACCTGGTCACGGCGCCGCTGTGGCTGCTGTTCTTCGTGCCCGGCTGGATCGCCTGGACCGTCATCTCCATCTGGTTCCTCTACCGCATCGTGCGCGGCATGGTCGCCATGAACCGCAACCAGGCCGTGGACCGCTGAAGGTCCCGGGCAAACCGCCATGACTCCGACCCCGACCTGCAAGATCAACCTCGCCCTGCAGGGCGGGGGCTCGCACGGCGCCCTGACCTGGGGCGTGCTCGATGCGCTGCTGGAAGACGGCAGCCTTGTCTTCGACGGCATCAGCGGCACCAGCGCCGGGGCCATGAATGCAGTGGCCCTGGCCCAGGGCTTTGCCAAGGCTGCACGCCAGGAAAGCGATCCGGTGGCCGCCCAGGCGCTGGGGGCCGAGCTGGCCCGCGCCACGCTGACCGAACTGTGGGAAGGCGTGGGCACCATGGGCAGCCTGATGTGGGGCGCGCCCCTGCCGGGCAGCCCCTTCATGGGCGTGCTCAACCAGTTCTTCTCGCCCTACCAGACCAACCCGCTGGACATCAACCCGCTGCGCAAGCTGCTCGAACGGGTCGTGGATTTCGAGGCGCTGACGCATCCGCCCATGGAAGGCGTGGTGCCCAAGGTCTTTGTCTGCGCCACCAATGTGCGCACGGGCCGGGGCTGCATCTTTTCGGGCAGAAAACTCAGTGCCGACGCGGTCATGGCCTCGGCCTGCCTGCCCCAGCTGTTCAAGGCCGTGGAAATCGACGGCGAGCCCTACTGGGATGGCGGTTTTTCGGGCAACCCGGCGCTGTACCCGCTGATCTACGGCACGGCGTCCAGCGACATTCTGCTGGTGCAGATCAACCCCATCGAGCACACCGATCTGCCCAACACGGCGGCCGACATCATGGACCGCATGAACGAGGTCACCTTCAACGCCGGCCTGCTGGCCGAGCTGCGCGCCATCGAGTTCGTCAAGCGCCTGCTCGAGCAGGGCAAGCTGGACCCGACACGCTACAAAAAGGTGCTGCTGCACCGCGTGGACGGCGGCTCCGTGCTCAAGGGCTATGGCGCCTCGACCAAGACGCGCTCCGACATGCGCTTCGTGCGCGAGCTGTTCGAGCTCGGACGCGAGCAGGGCCAGCAGTGGCTCCAGCAGCACCGCAGCGACATCGGCGTGCGCCAGACGCTGCGCATCAACGACAATCCGGCCTGATTTCCAACCTACCGCCAGCTTCCCAGGATTCCTGTAGCGCCATGCACGACCACGACCCGAACTGCCTGTTTTGCCGCATCACCAAAGGCGAGATCCCTTCCCGCAAGGTCTATGAGGACGAAGACGTCTTCGCATTCCACGACATCCATCCCGGCGCGCCCATCCACTTCCTGATGGTGCCCAAGAAGCACATCCCCTCCATGGCCCAGGTCCAGGCCGAGGACGCCCCGCTGCTGGGCCGCCTGATGGCGCTGGCGCCCCGCCTGGCCGCCGAGCAAGGCTGCAACCCGTATCCCGACGGCGGCTTTCGCCTGGTGGTCAACACGGGCACCGAAGGCGGCCAGGAAGTCCACCACCTGCACATCCACGTCATGGGCGGCCCCCGCCCCTGGCTCAAGGGCTGAAACTCAAGGGCTGAAAACGCCGCAGCGGCCACGCTGCCTGCGGCAGACGGCCGCCGCCCGGCACAAGGTGGCCCGTCTCTTGCTTGAGGCACCCCCCTGTTTCTTGCGTCGGCCAAACGGCTTTTGTGGGGCCTTGCGAACTGCCGCCATGGCCCGGCGTCTAAAATGACCTGCAATTCTTAGGAGAGATTCTCATGGGCTCGTTTTCCATCTGGCATTGGCTGATCGTCCTGGCCATCGTGGTTCTGGTGTTTGGCACCAAGAAGCTGAAGAACATCGGTTCCGACCTCGGCGGCGCCGTCAAGGGCTTCAAGGACGGCGTGAAGGACGGTTCGACCTCCACCGACACTCCCGCAGCCGCTCCCGGCCAGGTCGCCGGCCAGACGGCTGCCGACAAGACCACCATCGACGTCGAAGCCAAGCAAAAGGGCTGATGGCCCGCACGCCAAGCTTCCATGTTTGATATTGGCCTTTCCAAGATGGCGCTCATCGGTGCCGTGGCCCTCGTGGTCATCGGTCCCGAGAAGCTGCCGCGCGTGGCGCGTACCGTCGGCACCCTGCTGGGCAAGGCCCAGCGCTATGTCTCCGATGTGAAGGCCGAGGTCAACCGTTCGATGGAACTCGACGAGTTGCGCAAGATGAAGGACACCGTGGAGGGCGCGGCGCGAGACGTCGAGCAATCCATCCACACTTCGGCTGCCAACTTCGAGAAGGACTGGAACGAGTCCACGGCATCGCTCAACGGCACGTCTTCCTCGTACGACTCCTCTTCCTACGGCTCCGACAGCGATACGTACAGCGCCGTGGCGCCGGCCTACCGCCACCCGGGCAAGAACTGGCGCCTCAAGCGTGCCGCCGTGCCCCAGTGGTACAAGGCCCGCGCCGGTGTGCGCACCAAGGCGCAGTCGGGCGCGGCGCGCGTGGCGCGCTTTCGCCCCCAGAAGTCCCGCTGAAGATGCCGGCGCGCCGCGGGCCACGAGGCAACCAGCCCAGCCTCCGCCACCCGGGCACCCGCCATTGCCGAATCCTGCCCGATCCGTCGGGCTTTCTGCTTTTCACCCCAGGTCCGTGGATGCCCTTGCGGCCCGCCGCGGTTTCGCACCATGTCCGACATTCCACCTAAAGACGACGAGCTGGCAGGCACCGAGCAGCCTTTCGTCCAGCACCTGATGGAGCTGCGCGACCGCCTGCTCTATTGCATCTACGGCATCGGTCTGGCGATCGCCGTGCTGGCCGTGTGGCCCGGCCCCAACGGGCTGATCGACTTCATCGCCCACCCGATCAAGGCCCACATGCCGCCCGATGCCAAGCTCATCGCGGTGGGCGTGTTCACGCCCTTCTTCGTACCGCTCAAGGTGCTGATGATGGTGGGCGTGCTGGCCGTGCTGCCCTGGATCATGTACCAGATGTGGGCCTTCGTGGCGCCCGGCCTGTACAGCCATGAAAAGCGCTTTGCGCTGCCGCTGATCATCTTCGGCAGCCTGCTGGCCTATATCGGCATCGCCTTCGTGCAGTTCTTCGTGCTCGACAAGATGTTCGCCTTCATCCAGGGCTTCACCCCGGACAGCGTGGCGGCCACGCCGGACATCGCCTCGTATGTGGAGGCCATCCTGTCGCTGTACCTGGCCTTTGGCCTGGCCTTCCAGGTGCCCATCGTGGTCATGCTGCTGGTGCGCTTCGGCCTGGTGGACATTGCCAAGCTCAAGTCCTTCCGTGGCTACTTCATCGTGGTGGCCTTCATCATCGCCGCCGTGGTCACGCCGCCCGACGTGATCTCCCAGCTGGCCCTGGCCGTGCCCATGTGCATTCTTTACGAGATCGGCATCCTGGGCGCCGGCTGGTTCAGCCGCGTCTCCAAGGCACCGGAAGAAGAAGCCGAGCCCGGCACCGCAGTGGACAAGCCGGCAGAGGATAAACCCTCCCCCTGAGTCGCTTCGCGCCTTCCCCCAGAGGGGGATGACACCCTCGGTGCGGGGCGGCGCGGCCGGCCCAGGCCCTTCCTCGGTGTCCCTCGCTTTAGGGCGCGCCAGTTTCAAGGGCCTACGCTGAAACACGAGGAATCTGTAATAAAAAGCCCTTGGTTCATCACCAAGGGCTTTTTCTTTGTCTATGGCCAAGCCCCTTCCGGGGTTGGCATCTCACCGAGGCAGGTCGGACGTGCCCATGAGGAACTCGTCGATGGAGCGAGCGGCCTGGCGGCCTTCGCGGATGGCCCAGACCACCAGGGACTGGCCGCGGCGCACGTCGCCGGCGGCGAACAGCTTGGGCACGCTGGTGGCGTAGCCGCCCGTGAAGTCGGTGGTGGCCTTGGCATTGCCGCGTGCGTCCTTGTCCACGCCAAAGGCGTCGAGCACGGCCTGCACGGGGCTGACGAAGCCCATGGCCAGCAGCACCAGGTCGGCCTTGAGCACCTGCTCGCTGCCGGGCACCTCGACCATCTTGCCGTCCTTCATCTCGATGCGCACGGTCTTGACGGCCGTGACCTGGCCCTTCTCGCCGATGAACTCCTTGGTGGCGATGGCGAACTCGCGCTCGCAGCCTTCCTCGTGGCTGGAGCTGGTGCGCAGCTTGATCGGCCAGTAGGGCCAGACCAGGGGCTTGTTCTCCTGCTCGGGCGGCATGGGCATCAGCTCGAACTGGGTCACGCTGACGGCGCCGTGGCGGTTGCTGGTGCCCACGCAGTCTGAGCCGGTGTCGCCGCCACCGATGACGATGACGTGCTTGCCATCGGCCCGCAGCTGGCCCTTGAGCTTGTCGCCGGCGTTGACCTTGTTTTGCTGCGGCAGGAACTCCATGGCGAAATGGATGCCCTTGAGTTCACGGCCCGGCACGGGCAGGTCGCGCGACTGCTCGGCACCGCCGGTCAGCAGCACGGCGTCGAACTCGGCCATGAGCTGCTCGGGGCTGACGGTTTCCTTGGCCCAGTTGGTGACCTTGGAGTCTTCGCCCAGGCCGTCCTTGCCCGCCACCAGCACGCCGGTACGGATCTTGACGCCTTCGGCCACGAGCTGCTCGACGCGGCGGTCGATGTGCGACTTCTCCATCTTGAAGTCGGGAATACCGTAGCGCAGCAGGCCGCCCACGCGGTCGTTCTTCTCGAACAGCGTGACATCGTGGCCGGCGCGGGCCAGTTGCTGCGATGCGGCCAGGCCTGCGGGGCCTGCGCCGACCACGGCGACCTTCTTGCCGGTCTTGCGGCTGCTGGGCAGCGGCTTGACCCAGCCTTCGGCCCAGGCACGGTCGATGATGGCGTGCTCGATGGACTTGATGCCCACGGCGTCGTCGTTGATGTTCAGGGTGCAGGCGGCCTCGCAGGGCGCGGGGCAGATGCGGCCGGTGAACTCGGGGAAGTTGTTGGTGCTGTGCAGCACGGCGCTGGCGCTCTTCCAGCCGCCGTGGAAGACCAGGTCGTTGAAGTCCGGAATGATGTTGTTGACCGGGCAGCCGCTGTTGCAGAACGGCGTGCCGCAGTCCATGCAGCGCGCGCCCTGGATCTTGGCCTGGCTGTCATCGAGGCCGATGACGAATTCCTTGTAGTGCTTCACGCGCTCGGCGACGGGCGCGTAGCCCTCCTCGAGGCGTTCATATTCCATGAAGCCGGTGGTCTTTCCCATGATTCGTTGTCCTGATGTGTGGGGTGCAGGGATGGATGCGGGCCGCTGCCCGCATCCTTCGCTTCCTTTGACGACCTGCGCAAGAAGGAATCTGGCGGGCGGCCTGCCAAAAGGCACGGCGCCGGGTCTCATCCTGTTTGCGCAAGTCCTGCTTTATTTGGCGGCCACCGCCTCCTTGGCGTGTTCCTCGACCTCGGGCGTGGCGGGCTCTTCCATCACCTGGCGCTCGTACATCTCGGACAGGGCGCGCTTGTACTCGCTGGGGAAGACCTTGACGAACTTGGAGCGGGCCGCCGCCCAGTTGTCCAGCAGGTCGCGTGCACGCTTGGAGCCAGTCCAGCGGCTGTGCGCCTCGATCAGTGCGCGCAGCTGGCGTTCGTCGGTTTCGCGGCGGTGCCAGACGGCGGGCGAAACCTGGGCCAGGTGCTCGTCGTGGGGCAGCACCTGGTCCAGCGAGACGGACGCCTTGTTGCAGCGCTCGGCGAAGCGGCCATCCTCGTCATACACATAGGCCACGCCGCCGCTCATGCCGGCCGCGAAGTTGCGGCCCGTCTTGCCCAGCACCACCACGGTGCCGCCGGTCATGTATTCGCAGCCGTGGTCGCCCACGCCCTCGACCACGGCCGTGGCGCCCGACAGGCGGACCGCGAAACGCTCGCCGGCCACGCCGCCGAAGAAGGCCTCGCCGCTGGTGGCGCCGAACATCACGGTGTTGCCGACGATGGTGTTGGTCGTCGTGTCGCCACGGAATTCATGGCTGGCATGCACCACCACGCGGCCGCCGGACAGGCCCTTGCCCGTGTAGTCGTTGGCATCGCCGCGCAGGTTCAGCGTGATGCCGTTGCACAGGAAGGCGCCGAAGGACTGGCCGCCGGTTCCCTCGAAGTGGATGCGGATGGTGTCATCCGGCAGGCCTTCGGGATGCACGCGCGTCACGGCACCGGAGAGCATGGCGCCCACGGAGCGGTTCACGTTGCGCGCCACTTCCATGATGCGCACGCGCTCGCCGTTCTCGATGGCGGGCTTGCAGCGCTCGATGAGCTTCACGTCCAGCGCCTTGTCCAGCAGGTGGTCCTGCTTTTCGACATGGAAGCGCGCCACGTCGGCGGGCACTTCGGGCTGGGCGAACAGGCGCGAGAAGTCCAGGCCCTGGGCCTTCCAGTGCTGCAGGCCCTTGCGGGTGTCCAGCAGGTCGGCACGGCCGATCAGGTCGTCGAACTTGGCAACGCCCAGCTGGGCCATGATCTGGCGCACTTCCTCGGCGATGAAGAAGAAGTAGTTCACCACATGCTCGGGCTTGCCCGAGAACTTGGCGCGCAGCACCGGGTCCTGCGTGGCCACGCCCACGGGGCAGGTGTTCAGGTGGCACTTGCGCATCATGATGCAGCCCTCGACGACCAGGGGCGCCGTGGCGAAGCCGAACTCGTCGGCGCCCAGCAGCGCGCCGATGACGACGTCGCGGCCGGTCTTCATCTGGCCGTCGGCCTGAACGCGGATGCGGCCGCGCAGGCGGTTGAGCACCAGGGTCTGCTGGGTCTCGGCCAGGCCGATTTCCCAGGGCGAGCCCGCATGCTTGATGGACGACCAGGGCGATGCGCCCGTGCCGCCGTCGTGCCCCGCGATGACCACGTGGTCGCTCTTGCACTTGGCCACGCCGGCCGCGATGGTGCCCACGCCCACTTCGGACACGAGCTTGACCGAGATGTCGGCGTGCGGCGCCACGTTCTTCAGGTCGTGGATCAGCTGGGCCAGATCCTCGATGGAGTAGATGTCGTGGTGGGGCGGGGGCGAGATCAGGCCGACGCCGGGCACGGAGTGGCGCAGCTTGCCGATGTAGTCGGACACCTTGCCGCCGGGCAGCTGGCCGCCTTCGCCGGGCTTGGCGCCCTGGGCCATCTTGATCTGCACCTGGTCCGAGGACGACAGGTACTCGGCCGTGACGCCGAAGCGGCCCGATGCCACTTGCTTGATCCTGGAGCGCAGCGAGTCGCCGTCCTGCAGCTCGATGTCGGCCTCGACCTTGTCGGCGCCAATGATGGAGCCCAGGGTCTCGCCCTTCTTGATCGGGATGCCCTTGAGCTCGTTGCGGTAGCGCTGGGGATCTTCCCCGCCTTCGCCGGTGTTGCTCTTGCCGCCGATGCGGTTCATGGCCACGGCCAGCGTGGCATGGGCCTCGGTGCTGATCGAGCCCAGGGACATGGCGCCCGTGGCAAAGCGCTTGACGATCTCCTTGGCCGATTCGACCTGGTCCAGCGCAATGGCCTTGGCCGGGTCGAACTTGAACTCGAACAGGCCGCGCAGCGTCATGTGGCGCTTGCTCTGGTCGTTGATCAGCTGGGCGTATTCCTTGTACGTGCTCCAGTTGTTGGAGCGCGTGGAATGCTGCAGCTTGGCGATGGCGTCGGGCGACCACATGTGCTCTTCGCCACGGGCGCGCCAGGCGTATTCGCCGCCGGCGTCCAGCATGGTTTCCAGCACGGGATCGTCACCGAAGGCCGCGCGGTGGTTGCGGATGGTTTCCTCGGCGATCTCGAAGACGCCGATACCCTCGACGCGGCTGGCCGTGCCGGTGAAGTACTTGTCCACGGTGTCGCTGTTCAGGCCGATCACCTCGAACAGCTGGGCGCCGCAATAGGACATGTAGGTGGACACGCCCATCTTGGACATGATCTTGGACAGGCCCTTGCCGATGGCCTTGACGTAGTTGTAGATGGCCTTGTCGGCCGACAGGTCGCCGCCCAGCTCCTTGTGCATATCGGCCAGGGTTTCCATGGCCAGGTAGGGATGCACGGCCTCGGCGCCGTAGCCTGCCAGCACGGCGAAGTGGTGCACTTCGCGCGCCGTGCCCGTTTCCACGACCAGGCCGGCCGTGGTGCGCAGGCCCTCGCGCACCAGGTGCTGGTGGATGGCCGACAGCGCCAGCAGCGCGGGGATGGCCACCTGGGTGGCGCTCACATGGCGGTCACTGATGATCAGGATGTTGGCACCACCCTTGATGGCGTCCACGGCCTGCGCGCACAGCGATGCCAGCTTGGCTTCCACGCCCTGCTTGCCCCAGGACAGCGGGTAGGTGATGTCGATCGTTGCGCTCTTGAACTTGCCCTGCGTGTGGCGTTCGATGTCGCGCAGCTTGGCCATGTCGGCGAAGTCCAGCACGGGCTGGTGCACTTCGAGGCGCATGGGCGGGTTGACCTGGTTGATGTCCAGCAGGTTGGGCTTGGGTCCGATGAAGGACACCAGCGACATCACGATGGCTTCGCGGATGGGGTCGATCGGCGGGTTGGTCACCTGCGCGAACATCTGGCGGAAGTAGTTGTACAGCGGCTTGTTCTTGTCCGACAGCACGGCCAGCGGGCTGTCGTTGCCCATGGAGCCGATGCCTTCCTCGCCGTTCTTGGCCATGGGGGCCAGCAGGAACTTGATGTCTTCCTGCGTGAAGCCGAAGGCCTGCTGGCGCTCGAGCAGCGGCAGGCTGGCGGCCTCGGGGCCGGCATGGGTGTCACCGCCCACGCTGCCCAGCTTGATGCGCAGGTTCTCGATCCACTGCTTGTAGGGCTTGGTGTTGACGATGTTGGCCTTGAGCTCGTCGTCCTCGATCAGGCGGCCCTGCTCCAGGTCGATCAGCAGCATCTTGCCGGGCTGCAGGCGCCACTTGCGCACGATGGAGCTGTCGGGCACGGGCAGCACGCCGGCCTCGGACGCCAGGATGACCAGGTCGTCATCGGTGATCACGTAGCGCGAGGGGCGCAGGCCGTTGCGGTCCAGCGTGGCGCCGATCTGGCGGCCGTCGGTGAACACGATGGAGGCCGGGCCGTCCCAGGGCTCCATCATGGCGGCGTGGTATTCATAGAAGGCGCGGCGGCGCTCGTCCATGGACTCGTGCTGCTCCCAGGGCTCGGGAATCATCATCATCACGGCCTGGCTGATGGGGTAGCCGGCCATGGTCAGCAGTTCCAGGCAGTTGTCGAACGTTGCCGTGTCGGACTGGCCAGCGAAGCTGATGGGATAGAGCTTCTTGAGGTCCTCGGCCAGCACGGGCGAGGCCATCACGCCTTCGCGCGCCAGCATCCAGTTGTAGTTGCCGCGCACGGTGTTGATTTCACCGTTGTGGGCCACGTAGCGGTAGGGGTGGGCCAGCGGCCACTCGGGGAAGGTGTTGGTCGAGAAGCGCTGGTGCACCAGGCCGATGGCCGAGACGCAGCGCTCGTCGGACAGGTCGTTGTAGTACACGCCCACCTGGTCGGCCAGCAGCAGGCCCTTGTAGACCACGGTGCGGCTGCTCATGCTGGGAACGTAGTATTCCTTGCTGTGCTTGAGCTTGAGGTTCTGGATGGCGGCGCTGGCCGTCTTGCGGATCACGTACAGCTTGCGCTCGAGCGCGTCCTGCACGATCACGTCGGCGCCGCGGCCGATGAAGACCTGGCGCAGGATGGGTTCCTTTTCCTGGACCGTGGGCGACATGGGCATGTCGCGGTTCACGGGCACATCGCGCCAGCCCAGCAGGACCTGGCCTTCGGCCTTGATGGCGCGTTCCATCTCCTGCTCGCAGGCCAGGCGCGAGGCATGCTCCTTGGGCAGGAAGATCATGCCCACGCCGTACTCGCCCGCCGGCGGCAGGGCCACGCCCTGCTTTGCCATCTCTTCGCGGTAGAGCTGGTCGGGAATCTGGATCAGAATGCCCGCGCCATCGCCCATGAGCTTGTCGGCGCCCACGGCGCCGCGATGGTCGATGTTTTCGAGGATCTTGAGCGCGCCGGTGACGATGTCATGGCGCTTGACGCCCTTGATATGTGCAACAAAGCCGAGGCCGCAGGCGTCGTGCTCGTTGCTCTTGGAGTACAGACCGTGGTCTTGGAGATGCTTGATCTCGGCAGCCGTCGTCATGGCGGAATCCTCAAATTTTTCGCAGGGAACGCAAGATTAAGGCAAGGCATCACCTCATGCAATAAATTTATATAAGGGTCAGATCCCAATTAATTCCAGAACAAAAAAATCGGAAATTAATAAGGGACACATTTATTTCATAAAGGCCTGCGATGAGGAATCAAGCACTTGCAGGCCATCAGTAGGTACTAACGCACTGTTGTGGTGCGCTCATTGGTCCGTCCGGGCGGACGGCCGGCGCGCTGGCGGGTCACACGGCGCTCGGTGCGCTGTTGTAAATCGGCAATGAATTGCTCATCGCCCAGCGCCCAGCCCCGCAGCGCCGACTGGCTGATGCGCTCGGCGTCATCGGTGCCAACCCCCTCTTCCACGGCTTCCACATAGGCCGCATCCCGCGCAAACGGGGTGTTGCCCAGCTCCCAGAACACGGCATGCGGCTGGATCAGCGCGTCGCTGCGCAGTCCGGCGTTGTGCGCGTAGCTGGACCAGGGCCAGTCGGCCGGCCGCTGGACCAGGCCGGCGCGCACGGGGCTGTCGTCCATGAAGACCATGGTGGGCAGCAGCCAGCTGGGCTGCAGCACCGTGCCGCGATAGCGGCCTTCCCACAGCGTGCCGCTGCGGCCGTGTCGGTCGTTGAAGTAGCGCACATAGCGCCGGCCCACGGCCTGCATGAACTTGGGCAGGCCATCGCCGGTGCGGGGCGTGGCCAGCAGGTGGAACTGGCTGGGCAGCAGCACGTAGGCATGCACGGCCAGCTCGCAGCTGCGCGCCATCTCGCGCAGCAGCCCCAGCATGGTTTCCCGGTCCTGGGCATCGATGAAGATGTCCCCGCCGTTGTTGCCGAGCTGGATGATGTGGTGCGGCAGATCCGCAAGGGTGAGTCGGGGCAGGCGGGCCATGGTGCGAGTGCGGGGCGTGGATCGGCAATTATGGAGCGCCGCGCCGCCCGCCGCCCTACAGGGAAAGCCGCGATGAGGCCCTGAGCAATTGGCTCACCAGCTGCGTGGCGGCCAGCAGCCGGGGCAGGAGTTGCCCGCGCATCATCTCGGCGCTGTTGCGGTTGGCCTGGCCGCTGATGTTGAGCGCGGCCACGGTGCGCCCGGCCGCGTTCTTCACGGGCGCCGCGATGGAGATCAGGCCTTCGGCCAGTTCCTGGTCCACCAGGGCCCAGCCCTGGGCGCGCACCTCCAGAATGCGCTGGCGAAGGCGCTCGTCGTCCTGCTCGGTCAGGGCCGTGAACTGCCGGCGCTCGCGCGCATCCAGCAGGGCCTGCAGGGATTCATCGCTCTCGCCGGCCAGCAGCACGCGCCCCATCGAGGTCCAGCAGGCCGGCAGGCGCGAGCCAACGCCGAGGTTGGTGCTCATGATCTTGTGGGTGTGCACGCGCAGCACATAGACGATGTCGCCCCCATCGAGCACGGCGGCCGAGCAGGACTCCTTGACCTCGTCGACCAGGTTTTCCATCACGGGCTCGGCGAGATTCCAGACCGGGGTGGAGCTGAGGTAGGCAAAGCCCAGTTCCATGATGCGCGGGGTGAGCTGGAACAGCTTGCCGTCGCTCTTCACATAGCCCAGCGTCTGCAGCGTCAGCAGGATGCGCCGGGCCCCGGCGCGCGTGAGCCCCGTGCGCGCCGCCACCTCGCTGAGCGTCTGCGCAGGCGCCTCGGCGCTGAACGAGCGGATCACGCCCAGGCCGCGCGCAAAGGACTGCACATAGCTGTCGCCGGGGCGCGGCGTGCCGCCCTCTTCTTCGGCCCCACCTGTGGAAATTACGGAAGCGGCATTTTTTTCCATGGCTCTATAATTCTTTCTGCGAACTTTTGTTCTACATACGAACATTTTAGCGCAGCGCCAGCGGCCTGCATACCGGAGACAAGCAAGTGATCAACAAAATCACCGACACCATCGCCGAGGCGTTGTCGGGCGTCCAGGACGGCTCCACCGTGCTGATCGGGGGCTTTGGCACCTCGGGCAATCCCACCGAACTCATCGACGGCCTGATCGCCCAGGGCGCACGCGAGCTGACCGTGGTCAACAACAACGCGGGCAACGGCGACCAGGGCCTGGCCGCGCTGCTCAAGAGCGGCCAGGTGCGCAAGATCATCTGCAGCTTCCCCCGCCAGGTGGACAGCTGGGTGTTCGACGACCTGTACCGCAGCGGCAAGATCGAGCTGGAACTCGTGCCCCAGGGCAACCTGGCCGAGCGCCTGCGCGCCGCCGGCGCCGGCATCGGCGGCTTCTTCTGCCCCACGGCCTATGGCACGGAGCTGGCCAACGGCAAGGAAACGCGCGAGATCAACGGCAAGCACTATGTGCTGGAGCATCCCATCCACGGCGACGTGGCACTGGTCAAGGCCGAGAAGGGCGACCGCTGGGGCAACCTGACCTACCGCATGTCGGCCCGCAACTTCGGGCCCGTGATGGCCACGGCGGCCAAGCACACGATCGCCACCGTGCACGAGATCGTGGAGCTGGGCGCGCTGGACCCCGAGGCCGTGGTCACGCCCGGCATCTACGTGAGCCAGATCGTGAAGATCGACCGCGTGGCCACCCAGGCCGGCGGCTTCAAGAAAACCGCATGAGCGCCCCAACCGCCGAAAGCAAGAGCATGAGCAGCTACCAGAAACGCAGCAAGCAAGAGCTGGCCCGGCGCGTGGCCGAAGACATCTTCGACGGCGCCTATGTCAACCTGGGCATCGGCATGCCCACCCAGGTGGCCAACCACATCCCGGCCGGCCGCGAGGTCATCCTGCAAAGCGAGAACGGCATCCTGGGCATGGGCCCGGCGCCCGCCGAAGGCCAGGAGGACTATGACCTGACCAATGCCGGCAAGCAGCCCGTCACCCTGCTGCCGGGCGGCTGCTATTTCCACCATGCCGACAGCTTCGCCATGATGCGCGGCGGCCACCTGGACATCTGCGTGCTGGGCGCCTTCCAGGTCTCGGCCACGGGCGACCTGGCCAACTGGAGCACGGGCGAGGCCGGTGCCATTCCCGCCGTGGGCGGCGCCATGGACCTGGCCGTGGGTGCACGCCAGACCTGGGTGATGATGGACCTGCTGACCAAGACCGGCGAATGCAAGGTCGTCGAGGCCTGCAGCTACCCGCTCACGGGCCTGTCCTGCGTCAAGCGCATCTACACCGACCTGTGCACGCTGGAATGCACGCCCGAGGGCCTGCGCCTGATCGACACCGTGCCCGGCCTCTCGCACGCCGAGCTGCAGTCCATCGTGGGCCTGCCCATCAAGGACGCGACGGCCACGGCCTGATCCCTCAGCTCCCCACCCAGTGGGTGCGCTGCGGCGCACCCCCGGCACCTCTTCATTCTTTTCCCAGGAGACACCATGAGCCAGTCCAACCAGGCCTTCATCTGCGACGCCATCCGCACCCCCTTCGGCCGCTACGGCGGCGCCCTGTCCCCGGTGCGTGCCGATGACCTCGGCGCCGTGCCGATCAAGGCGCTGATGGAGCGCAACCCCGGCGTGGACTGGACGGCCGTGGCCGACGTGCTCTACGGCTGCGCCAACCAGGCCGGCGAAGACAACCGCAACGTGGCGCGCATGTCCGCCCTGCTGGCCGGCCTGCCCATCGATGTGCCGGGCGCCACCATCAACCGCCTGTGCGGTTCGGGCCTGGACGCCGTGGGCACGGCCGCGCGCGCCATCAAGGCGGGCGAAGCCCGCCTGATGATCGCGGGCGGCGTGGAAAGCATGAGCCGTGCGCCCTTCGTCATGCCCAAGGCAGAAAGCGCCTTCAGCCGCAGCAACGCCGTGTACGACACCACCATCGGCTGGCGCTTCGTCAACAAGCTGATGAAGCAGCAGTACGGCGTGGACTCCATGCCCGAGACGGCCGAGAACGTGGCCGACGACTTCAAGATCGAGCGCGAAGCCCAGGACCGCATGGCCCTGGCCAGCCAGCAAAAGGCGGCCGCCGCCATCGCAGCCGGCTACCTGGCCAAGGAAATCGTGTCAGTGTCCATTGCCCAGAAAAAGGGTGACGCCATCGTGGTGAGCCAGGACGAACATCCGCGCGCCACCACCATCGAGGCGCTGGCCAAGCTCAAGGGCGTGGTGCGCCCGGATGGCACGGTGACGGCCGGCAATGCCAGCGGCGTGAACGACGGCGCCTGCGCCCTGCTGCTGGCCAACGAGGAAGCCGCCAGGCAATACAACCTGGTGCCCCGCGCCCGCGTGGTCGGCATGGCCGTGGCCGGCGTGGCACCGCGCATCATGGGCTTCGGCCCCGCGCCCGCCGTGCGCAAGGTGCTGGCCCTGACTGGCCTGACGCTGGAGCAGATGGACGTGATCGAGCTGAACGAAGCCTTCGCCGCGCAGGGCCTGGCCGTGCTGCGCGATCTGGGTATTGCCGACGATGACCGCCGCGTCAACCAATGGGGCGGCGCCATTGCGCTGGGCCATCCGCTGGGTGCCTCCGGTGCCCGCCTGGCCACCACCGCCGTGAACCAGCTGCACACGCTGGGCGGCCGCTACGCGCTGTGCACCATGTGCATCGGCGTGGGCCAGGGCATTGCCGTGATCCTGGAAAAGGTCTGAGACTGCGATGAGCACCGTGGATAACAAGACACCCGTCACCGTGGTCAGCGGCGCCAGCAACGGCATCGGCCGCGCCATCGCCGAGGCCCTGCTGGCCCAGGGCCGCGCCGTGGTCAACCTCGACTACGTGCTGCCCGAATGGAGCCACCCTCTGCTGGTGAGCTACCAGGCCGACCTGACCAGCGAGCAGGCCACCGCCGAGGCGGCGGCCCGCATTGCCGCCGCGCACAACGTGGTGGCCCTGGTCAACAACGCGGGCGCCACGCGCCCCGGCACCATCGACAACGCCAGCACCCAGCATCTGGACGACGTGGTGGGACTGCACCTGCGCGCGCCCATGCTGCTGGTCCAGGCCTTCCTGCCCACACTGCGTGCCTGCGGCGAGGGGCGCATCGTGAACATGTCCTCGCGCGCCGCGCTGGGCAAGCCCGACCGCATCGTCTACTCGGCGACCAAGGCGGGCCTGATCGGCCTGACGCGCACCCTGGCCATGGAACTGGGCCGCGACCGCATCACGGTCAACGCCCTGGGCCCCGGCCCTATCGCCACCGAGCTGTTCACCAAGAGCAACCCTGAGGGCGCGCCGCAGACCCAGCGCATCCTCAACAGCATTGCCGTGGGCCGCATGGGCACACCGGAAGACGTGGCCCGTGCCGCGCTGTTCTTCCTGTCGCCCGACAACGGCTTCGTTACCGGCCAGGTGCTCTACATCTGCGGCGGCACCACGCTGGGCGTGGCGCCCGTCTGAACGAGCGTCGGACCGACCGTCTGACCGAACGCCTTCCCAGGCACAACACCCTTCAAGAAGAACCACTGGAAGCGCCCGCCTGCACAGGCGGGCGCCACACAGGGCCTTGCCCTGGCCCAGCCCGGCGTTGCCGGGCCCGGCCATCCACCTTATTGCCGAATCAGGAGACCTCTCGATGTCCGATCAAACCACCCACTTCACCCGCCGCCGTGGCCTGCAGGCGCTGGCCGCCGCATCCCTGACCGCGCTCGGCGCCCTGTCCGGCACCGCCGCCCTGGCCCAGGACGGCTTCCCCAGCAAGCCCATCACCATCCTCGTGCCCTTCGCCGCTGGCGGCACCACCGACATCCTGGCGCGCATCGTCGCCCAGGCGCTGCAGCAGGAACTGGGCCAGACCGTGATCGTGGACAACAAGCCCGGCGCGGGCGGCAACATCGGCGCCGTGGCCGCCGCACGTGCACCGGCCGACGGCTACACGCTGTTCATGGGCACCGTGGGCACGCATGCCATCAATGCCGCGCTCTACGCCAAGCCCGGCTTCGACCCCATCAAGGACTTCTCGCCCCTGACGCGCGTGGCCAACGTGCCCAACCTGCTGGTGGCCCACCCCAGCCAGCCGTTCAAGACCGTCAAGGAAATGATCGCCTACGCGCGCGCCAATCCCGGCAAGCTGAACTACGGCTCCTCGGGCAGCGGCAGCTCCATCCACCTGTCGGGCGAGCTGTTCCGCTCCATGACGGGCCTGGACATGGTTCACGTGCCCTACAAGGGCAGCGCCCCGGCCATCACCGACCTGCTGGGCAACCAGATCGCCATCATGTTCGACAACATGCCCTCGGCCATCCAGCATGTGCGCTCGGGCAAGCTGCGCCCCATCGCCGTGACCACGGCCAAGCGCTCGCCCGAACTGCCCGATGTGCCCACCGTGGCCGAAGCCGGCGTGCCCGGCTACGAGGCCACTTCGTGGTTCGGCCTCTGGACCCAGGCCAAGACGCCCGCCGCCGTGCAGCAGCGCCTGTACACGGCCATTGCCAAGGTGCTCAAGGACCCGGCCGTGGTCAAGAAGATCAACGACCAGGGCGGCGATGTCGTGATCGACACGCCGGCCGAATTCCTCGCCTACATCAAGGCCGAATCGACGAAGTGGAGCAAGGTCGTAAAAGACTCTGGAGCGCAGGTGTAACAGGCCTCCCCCTGAGCCGCTGCGCGGCTTCCCCCTGAAGGGGGACGGCACCATCGCCGCGAGGCGGCTTTTGCTCGGCGCCCCTGGTGTCAGGCTGCGCCGGTTTCCAGCGCCATGCGTTTGAGCATTGAAATGGGGAATAAAAAAGAGCTGCCTTCGGGCAGCTCTTTTGCGTTGGGGGCTGGGGTTCAATCCAGCAAGTCGGAGTAATCACCCTTGTCGTAGCCTTCGATGGCCTTCCAGGGCTGGGCCAGCGGTGCGGGCAGCTTGGTGGCGGTGACGACGATGCGCTCGGTGCCGTGGGAGTCGCTGCGTTCCACGCGGCGGGCGAACTGGTTGGCCACGTCCCAGTCGATGACGGTGGTCTGCTCGCCTGCCGTGCCGCGGTAGCGCTGCACGCCGTTGTGCGGCTTGCCCACGCGTTCCATGCCCTGCAGCGCGGTGGGAGGCACGATCCAGTACACGTTGTCGAAGGAGCCGCCGTAGCCCACGTTGCCGTGGTGGGCCAGGTCCACGCTGATGACGCGGCGCAGCTTGGCCAGGATGACTTCCACGCCCACCTTGCCGTCATCGGCGCGGCGGATGGACAGGGGTGCGGCGCGGGCCTCGTCATGGGCATGGCCGGCGTGCGGGCCGTGGGCATGGTCATGGTCATGGCCGTGGTCCTGGCTCTGGCGCAGGGCGGCGGGCATTTCGCGCTCTATCCACAGCTGGGCCTTGCGGCGGTAGACGCGGTTGGTATAGACGCTGCTGCGCTGCACGCCGTCGCTGCCCACGCTCATGGCTTCGTAGGTGATGCGCAGGTCGGCTTCGGGCGTGGCCTGCACGGCGGCCGTGGTGCGTGCCACGGAATCCGCAGGGACTGCGGCCGTGGGTGCGGATGCCGCCGCCTTGGCCGGCTCGGCGGCCCATGCTGCGGAGACGGAACAGGCCAGCAGCGCGGCCGCGTAGATGTGGCGCGCCGCACGCGGCGCCGGAAGGGAAAGCGTCATGGAATCCAGCCAATGCGAAAAAACCGGGGCCGGGCACACGCATGTGCCACGGCTCCGGCCAGGGGTTGGCAAGCAGCCAACGAAGGAAGAAACAATTACAGGCCAGCGGCTTCGCGGACCTTGGAGAACACCTTGGTGTTGTCCATCGTGCCCTTGAAGATCTTGGCGCCCGCGCCGCCGGCGAACAGCATCACGTCGCCGCCGCCATGGGTCTCCGAGCCCGGCGTGCCCAGGTTCAGGCCGACTTCCTGCAGGTAGTTGTCGTCCGTGGTGTCCACGGCCGTCACGTCGTCGCGCGAGGCGCCGCGCGTGGGAGCGATCCAGGGCTTGTTGCCATCTTCGGCATTGACCTGGCTGGATGCCGTGGCGTTGGGACGTCCGCCGTTGCCGAAGGCCAGCGTGGTGTAGGGCTTGCCGTCCTGGGCCTTGGCCATCTGGCCGGTCTGGTAGTCCTGCACCTTGCCCAGGATGGGATTGCCGATCTTGGAGTAGCCGTTGAACACCATGTTGTGGTCGTGATCGGCCGTGACGACGATCAGCGTGTTCTTCAGGCCCGGGTCCTTCTTTTCCATGTAGGCCATGGCGGTCTCGATGGCGCGGTCGAAGGCCAGCGTGTCCTCCAGCGCGCGCTTGGCATTGGTGCCGTGCAGTGCGTGGTCGATGCGGCCGCCTTCCACCATCAGGAAGAAGCCCTTGTCATTGCGGCTGAGCACGTCCAGCGCCTTGCCGGTCATGTCGGCCAGGCTGGGCTCATCCAGCTTTTGCTTGACGCGGTCCAGCTCGTAGGCCATTTCGCTTTGCGTGAACAGGCCCAGCAGCTTGGGGGCCTTGGTCGCGTCCAGGGCCGCCAGCTCGCTGCCCTTGGCAACATAGGCGTAGCCCTTGGCCTTCATCATGTCCACGAGGTTGGCCGTGTCCGTGCGCTTGCTGCTGGGGTTGACCGACTTGGGCAGGTAGTTGCGCTGGCCGCCGCCCATGAGCACGTCGATGCCGTCGCCCAGCCTGGCGTTGTAGTTGGCATGGCCGGGCACGGACTGCTCGGCAATGCTGTTGTAGCCATTGCGGTTGCAGATGTGGGCGTAGGTGGCCGCAGGCGTCGCATGGCCCACGCGCGTGGTGGAGATGGCGCCCACGGCGCGACCCTTGGCCTTGGACAGCTCCAGCAGGGTCTGCGCGGGCTGGCCGTTGCCGGCCGGGCAGGTGGTGTCCTCGCCGTTGATGTACTGCTGGCCGTTGGCCGCATAGGCCAGGGTCTCGGCCGACATGGAGATGACTTCGTTGTTCATCTTCACGCCGGTCATGTAGGCCGCCATCGAAGGCGCGCTGTCCGTGGTCTGGCCATCGCGCGAGAAGGTCTTGACGCGGCTGGCGTAAGGCAGGGACTGCATGGTCAGCGTGGCGCGCTCGCTGCTGGTCAGTGCCGTGGGATTGGCAGCCAGCTGCTTCTCGCCCTTGTAGATGCGCGCGGCGGTCACGGTGACCGGGCCCATGCCGTCGCCGAGGAAGAAGATGACGTTCTTGGCCTCGCCAGCCGCATGGGCGGCAGGTGCCAGCAGCGCCAGCGCGCCGGCCGCAGCCAGGGCGAGGGAGGTCTTTTGGAGGATCGGATGCATGTGGAATTCCTTGAGTGCCTTGATTGCAGCGTGCGGCATCACAAGCCGATGCTCTTCTTGATCAGCGTAAAGACGGTGGTGTTGTCGATCACGCCCGAGAACGTATCGGCACCCATGCCTTGCGCGCCCAGGAACACGTCGCCGCCGCCGTGGGTTTCGGAGGCCAGGGGCACCACGGCCTCCTGCAGGTAGTCGGGGCTCTCCAGCGAGGCCGCGTCGATGGGACCCCGCGTGGCCAGGCGCTTGGGACCGTTGCCGAAGCCCAGGATGGTGTAGGGATTGCCATCCACATCCGTGGAGGCCTTGCCGTCCACGTAGTTCTTGACCAGGCCCAGCACGCCGGGCTTGCCGGCCTCGGTCTTGCCGGTGCGCGCGGCATAGCCGTTCAGGTGCAGCGTGTGGTCATGGTCGGCGGTGACGACGATCAGCGTGTTCTTCAGGCCCGGATCGAGCTTGGCCATCTTGTCCAGCGCGGTCTGGATGGCGTTGTCGAAGGCCACCGTGTCCTGCAGCGCGCGGCGCGCGTTGGTGGCGTGCAGCGCATGGTCGATGCGGCCGCCTTCCACCATCAGGAAAAAGCCCTTCTTCTTGGCCGACAGTGCGTCGATGGCCTTGCCCGTCATCTCGGCCAGGCTCGGTTCCTTGGTCGCATCGCGGTCCAGGTCATAGGCCATGTGGTCCTTGGTGAACAGGCCGGCGATCTTGCTGCCGTCCACGGGCAGCTTGTCGAACTCGCTCTTGTTGGCAGCGTAGCTGTACTTTTGCGTCTTGAACTCGGCGATCAGGTTGCGGCTGTCGTTGCGGCGGCCGCCGTCGGCCTTGGGCGTGAAGTAGTAGGAGCCGCCACCCAGGATCACGTCCACGCCGTCACCGAGCTTGCTGTTGTAGCCGGAGCCGCCGGGCACCAGGGCCGCGGCGATGGTGTTCTCCGCATCGCGGTGGCAGACGTGCGAGTAGGTGGTTGCCGGCGTGGCATGCGTGATGCGCGCGGTGGAGACCACGCCCGTGCCGTAGCCGGCGGACTTCATCTGCTCGAGCAGCGTGGGAACGGCCTGGCCGTTGCCGCTGGGGCAGGTGCTGTCGTAGTTGGTGTGATAGGCCTTGCCCGCAGCGTCCGTGGCCTTGGTGTCGGGCGTCATGGAAATGACTTCGTTGTTCATCTTCACGCCGGTCATGTAGGCGGCCATCGAGGGTGCGCTGTCCGTCACCTGGGCGTCGTTCGAGAAGGTGTGGACGAAGGCCGTCTCGGGCAGCTTGTCCATGGTCAGCTCACCGTCTTCTCCCACGCTGTAGATGCGCGCGGCGGTCATGGTGGTGATGCCCATGCCATCGCCCAGGAAGAACAGCACGTTCTTGGTCGGAGCGGCTGCGGACGAACCGTCGCTGCCGCCACAGGCGCTCAACAGCAGCGAGGCACCAGCCAGCGCGCTGCACAACATCTTCAATTTCATGCGGATATCCCTCTGTAGGCAGGGGACCCCGCAGCACGGCCGCGCCCTCCCCCTGTTGATTGACCCGTGCACTGTAGGAGCGGCCTGTGACGAGCCCGTGACAGCAAGGCAGCAGCGGCAGGCGTATCGTTGCGGGGATGCGCTGCCAGCCGGGGAGCACCCGGCCACCCCAGTGACTGAACAAGGAACCCCATGGACCAGAAAGCCCAAGCCCCGAACGCCTCGCACGCCACGGATGCGCCGCCCAAGCCGGTGCTCGACTACCCGTTCGAGGCGCCACCGCAGCGCGGGCAGACGCTGGAGGTCGCACCCGGCGTGCTCTGGATACGCATGCCCCTGCCTTATGCGCTGGATCACATCAATCTCTGGGCCATCGATGACGGCCAGGGCTGGGCCATCGTCGATACCGGCGCGCGCACAGACGAAGGCGTGGCCACCTGGCGCGCGCTGTTCTCCCAATCCACCGACGGCCGCTCGCTGACGCGCGTGCTGGTCACCCACATGCACCCTGACCATGTGGGCCTGGCCGGCTGGCTGACGCGCAAGTTCCATGTGCCGCTGTACATGACGCGCCTGGAATATCTGAACTGCCGCGTCGTGGTCTCAGACTGCAGCCGTGAGGCGCCGCCCGACGCCATCGCCTTCTACCGCCGCGCAGGCTGGAGCGACAGCGCTCTGGAGTCCTACCGCGCCCGCTTCGGCAACTTCGGCAAGCACATCCACGCCCTGCCCGACAGCTACCGCCGCCTGCACGACGGCGAGGAACTGCGCATAGGAAAGCACCTGTGGCGCGTGGTGGTCGGCAGCGGCCACTCGCCCGAGCACGCCAGCCTCTACTGCCCCGATCTCAAGCTGTTGATCTCGGGCGACCAGGTGCTGCCGCGCATCTCGTCCAACGTCTCGGTCCATGCCATGGAGCCAGACGCCAACCCCATGGCCGACTGGATGGATTCTCTGGAAAAGGTCAGGCGCGAAGTGCCCGACGATGTGCTCGTCCTGCCCGCGCACGGCGATTGCTTTCGCGGCCTGCATGCACGCATCGATTCACTGGCCGCAGGCCAGGAACGCGCCAACGCCCGCTTGCTGGCCGCACTGGCCGAACCGCGTCGCGCCGTCGATGTCTTCGGCGCCCTGTTCTCACGCCCCATCAGCGAATCCAGCCCCGCCCTGCTGGGCATGGCCACGGGCGAAAGCCTGGCCTGCCTGAAGCATTTGATGCATGCGGGGCAGGTGGAGCGCAGCATCGATGGTGAGGGGATTGCCTGGTATCGCGCAACGCGCTGAGAAAAAAGACCTCGCCAGCGGAAACACAAGAAAGCGGCTCGAATTTCCAGCCGCTTTCCCTTACTACATCAACGCAGATTGATGGCGAACAGGCTGGCGTCGAGCGCCTGCGCGACATACAGGATGCCGTTGTCGGAAACTGCCAGACTTCCATTGACGGGATGGCGCCAGCCAACAGCATGGCTGGAACGGTCAATCGCGTAGGTGGACGCCCCGAATTTACGGTCAGAAGACACAAAGACCAAGTTGCCGACCACAGCAACGTGATAGACAGCCTCCTCGCCGACCGGCACCACTGCATCAGGCAGCGGCGTGGACCAGAACACGGCACCTGTTGCCGACGAACGCGCCTCCAGCGTGGCGACGCCCTTGGCGGGCTGCGGCACATTGACTACATAGACCGTATCGCCCGCCAAGGCTGGGCGGCTCAGAAAGGAAGCCTCGACATCCCAGAGTTTTTTCTTTTGCCCAATCGAGTAGCTGCCAAGCGAGGCATTGCCCTGGTTGAAATGCGAGACTAGCACGCGATCCTGACCATCGGCGAGGGTACCGGTCGCCCTGCGGACTTCCCTTTGCTCACCTCCGGTTGCAATGCGCGCTATCTCTCTGCCATCCTTGATATCCCGGGCATAGACGTTGGCCGCATCTGCCATATACAACCGATCGGAAGCCCTGGAAGGCAGAGTGCGCATGGGCGCATAATCCCGCCACGCCACAATACCGTCCACAGCCGTCATTCTGAAGGTGAACGGGGCATAGACCGAGTCATCATCCGCAACCAACAAAGAGCGGTCTTCCTGTCCTTCGTAGTGATCGGGCGTGTTCACCGAGGATCCAGTCACGGCATTGCGCACATACAGACGATTGGGAGCAAAAGTCGTTTCATCCGCATAAGAAAATACGTTACCCTGGCTGACAACCGCTGGGCCAGAGTTAAACGACGACCCCCAGAGCAGCGTGCCGTCGGCTTCTCCATAGGCACGAAGGCTATTACCGCCTGTGTAAACCCGTCCATCGACCACGACGGCTTCTGTCAGTCTCCACATTGAGGTTGAAGGTCCTCCCCGCTTTGCCCAGCGCAAGGAAAAATTAGCCGGACTCAAGGTGATATTGGTCGGCACATAACCCGTGCGCGCAGCATTGCCACCCAAGTTGTTCCAAGCCACAGCACCAGGCAGCATGGCCAGCGGGGTCTGCTTCAAAGCCTTGGAGACCACCTCGATTTCATAGGGAACGGTCCAGGGCGAGCCTGGATAGGGTGAGTTGCATACGCGCGCATCATCACTGCACAAAAAGACCTTCAATACGCCGCTGCGCTTGCCAACCGGTGCACTAGTAGCTGTACTCAGATTGAACTCGAAACCTGCGATCTTTTCATAGGTAACCGTCGTACCAGAAACGAACTCATCCGTAGCATCGACACGCACATTCAGCGGCGCGGAAAGCGCCTTGGCAGACGTAGCTTTCACCGTAACTTGCTCCGAATCGCCCTGGAGCACCACGACATCCGGCTTGTCAAACGTCAACCAACCATTTTCAGGCTCAGTGGGCTTTGGTGGCGTCGTATCCCCACCTCCGCCACCACCGCAAGCTACAAGAGAGAGTGCCAGCCATAGCGAGTATCTATACATTTTCTGCCTTGTATCTATTTTAAGCTGTGGAACTTCCACCGATGGTGAGAGCTAACAAATATATCCGAGCACCATTATCCACAAACCTCGATACTCAAAAAATTACATCTATCGCTCACCCAATAGCTATCCAAAATAAAAATCAGACACCACACAAAGAGTCAGGTGCGCACACCTTGCGCAGCAATCTGTATCACTATTGGCCAAAGCGGTGCGCCAGTGCAGACCCTGACAAGCCAAACTCTTCGAGGATTGCACGGAGCCGCTCGACGGAACTGCGCTTTTTCTGCCCCGTGTAACGCGCAATGATCAGCTCGTTCTTCATGCTGTGCTCCCAGCCGACCAGCTCGGTCACGGTGACCTGGTAGCCGCAGGCTTCCAGGTACAGGCAGCGCAGCACGTTGGTGAGCTGGCTGCCCATTTCGCGCGTGTGTATGGGATGGCGCCACAGTTCTGCCAGCGGCGTGCGCGTCAGGCTCAGCGCCTTGGTCTGGCGCAGGCAGGCAGCGACCTCGGCCTGGCAGCAGGGCACCAGCACCATGGCCTTGGCCTTCTTCTCCAGGCCGAAGGCGATGGCATCGTCGGTTGCGGTGTCGCAGGCATGCAGGGCCGTGACCACGTCGAATTGCGCAGGCATGAAGTCGGCATGCGTGGATTCGGCCACCGACATGTTGAGGAAGCCCATGCGGTCGAAGCCCAGCTCGGCGGCCAGCTTCTGTGAAGCTTCCACCAGCGGCGCGCGCGTTTCTATGCCGTAGATATGGCCGCGCCCCAGCGGCTTGAAATACAGGTCGTAGAGGATGAAGCCCAGGTAGGACTTGCCGGCACCGTGGTCGGCCAGGGTGACCGCATGGTCGTCGGCCGACAGTTCTTCGAGGATGGGAGCGATGAACTGGTACAGGTGGTAGACCTGCTTGAGCTTGCGCCGCGAGTCCTGGTTGATCTTGCCTTCGCGCGTGAGGATGTGCAGCGCCTTGAGCAGTTCGATGGACTGGCCGGGCTTGAGGCCCAGCTGCTCGGTCACATCCTGCTCGGGTTTCGCGGCAGGCTTGCCTTGGCGCGCCTTCATTCGGCTGCGCCCGGCTTGGCTGCATGCGCCACGGGGCAGCGCGCGCCCACGCCCATGTCCAGCCAGCCTTCGATGCCGATCTTCTCCAGCGTCTCCATGTTGCGCTCGTAGATGGACTCCGCCTCGGGGAATGCTTCGACCGCCTTGTCTATGCTGTCCTCGCGCAGCAGGTGCAGCGTGGGATAGGGCGAGCGGTTGGTGCAGTTGGTGACGTCGTCGGCTTCGGTGCCCTCGAACTGGAACTGCGGATGGAACGAGGCCACCTGCAGGATGCCACCCAGGTCCAGCTCCTCGACCATGGCGTCGGCCACTTCGAGGAAGTCGTTGAAGTCCAGGAACTCCTGCAGCGCATGGGGCAGGATCAGCAGCGTGGTGTCGCGCTTCTCGGGCGAGGCCTCGGCCAGCGCCTCCAGCTCGCGGTGCAGATCCGCCGCCACGCCCTCGGCGTCGGTGGCCTGGCTGACCGTGTAGTGGATCTGGCCCTTGATGTGCACGCCCTTGGCGAAGGGGCACAGGTTCAGGCCGATCACGGCCTTTTCGAGCCAGTGCACCGTATCCTCGATCACGGTGACAGGCGGAAACTCGGCCGCGCGAATCTCGTGGTTGGTATCGGTCATGGCTGTGCCCTTCAAAAATGCGAACGGGGGCACTGCGCCCCCAGACATTGCGAAACCGTCCAGGAACCCTTCCCTGCCCTGTCACGCAGGGTCCGCATTCTAGCCGCGCCGCCCGGGCGATGCCGGTGCTCGGATTTCTCAGCCCAGCAGGCGCAGGCCTGTCAGCAGCTCATGTTCCCGGGCCGCGTAGCGATCCGTCATCCCGGCGATGAAGTCGGCCACCACCCGCGCACGCGCCGATACGTCCTCGGCCAGCATGGCCCGTTGCACAAAGCGCGGCTTCATGCGATCGGGCTCCACCATGTAGGCCGCAAACAGCTCGGCCACCACCTGCTGCGCGCCGTCCATGGTCTTCATCACCTGTTCATGGCGATAGAGATTGCGGAGCAGGAACTGCTTGAGCTGCAGCGACTGCTGCCTCATGGTATCGCTGAAGCCCACCAGGGGGCCAGCCTGTGCGCGCACCTCATCGACCGAACAGGGCCGTGCCTGTGCAATGCGTTGCTGCGTGGCGGCGATCACGTCATAGACCTGGTCGCTGAGCATGCGGCGGATGCTTTCGTACAGCAGTCGGCGCTCGGCCAAAGGCATGCCCAGCTGGGGATGCTCGGCCAGCGTTGCATCGTGATAGCGCGCGAACAAGGGAACGGCCTCGCGCAGCTGGGCCATGGTGATCAGGCCGGAGCGCACGCCATCGTCCACGTCATGGGCGTTGTAGGCAATGGCATCGGCCAGATTGCACAGCTGGGCCTCCAGCGAAGGCTGCCGGCCCAGCAAAAAGCGCTGGGCCACGCCACCGGGCTCCCGCGCTTCCAGGTGCTCGGCATTGGTGCGCGAGCAGTGCTTGAGAATGCCCTCGCGCGTCTCGAAGCTCAGGTTGAGCCCGTCAAAGGCCGGATAGCGCTCCTCCAGCCGGTCCACCACGCGCAGGCTTTGCAGGTTGTGCTCGAAGCCGCCGTGCGGCTGCATGCAGGCATTGAGCGCATCCTGGCCCGCATGGCCGAAGGGGGTGTGGCCCAGGTCGTGGGCCAGGCAGATGGCTTCGACCAGATCCTCGTCCAGTTTCAGCGACCGGGCCACCGAGCGGCCCAGCTGGGCGACTTCCAGCGAGTGCGTCAGCCGTGTGCGGAACAGGTCGCCTTCATGGTTGACGAAGACCTGGGTCTTGTAGACCAGCCGCCGGAAGGCCGAGGAATGCACGATGCGGTCCCGGTCGCGCTGGAAGTCGCTGCGCGTGGGCGCAGGCGCCTCCGGGAAACGCCGCCCCCGGCTGAACGCCGGGTTGCAGGCATAGGGGGCCAGGGCCTGTTTCTGCATTCGATCGCCTCATCATGCTGACGAGGCCACTCTAGCAGTTCCTGCTTGCCCCCTGCGCTGCGGATCAGGCGCAGCAGGCGTTGATGACCTCGCGCACCAGCGCGTCGGGCGCCGAGCGCATGACGGCCTTTCCCGGCCCGTCGATGAGAACGAAGCGGATCTCGCCCGCCTCGGACTTCTTGTCCACGCGCATCAGCTCCAGATAGCGGCCAGCGTTGTCGGCTTCGTCCAGGACGGCGCCACGCACGGGCAGGCCCGCACGCGCGATCAGCACACGCAACCTCTGCACGAAGGCAGCATCCACCAGGCCAAGGCGCTGCGACAGCTCGGCCGCCATGACCATGCCGGCGCCCACGCCTTCGCCGTGCAGCCAGTTGCCGTAGCCCATGCCGGCTTCGATCGCATGCCCGAAGGTGTGGCCGAAATTGAGAATGGCGCGCAGCCCAGCCTCTTTCTCGTCCTGGCCCACGACCCAGGCCTTGATCTCCACGCTGCGCTTGATCGCGTGCGCCAGTGCCGTGCGGTCGCGGGCAAGCAAGGCGTCCATGTTCTCCTCCAGCCAGGCCAGGAAGTCCATGTCGGCGATCGGCCCGTACTTGATGACCTCGGCCAGGCCGGCGCTCAGCTCGCGCACGGGCAGCGTGTCCAGCGAAGCCAGGTCGCAAACCACCAGCTGCGGCTGGTAGAAGGCGCCGATCATGTTCTTGCCCAGCGGATGGTTGATGGCGGTCTTGCCGCCCACCGACGAGTCCACCTGCGACAGCAGCGTGGTGGGCACCTGCACGAAGGGCACGCCGCGCATATAGCTGGCGGCGGCAAAGCCCGTCATGTCGCCGATGACGCCGCCGCCCAGCGCAAACAGCACGGTCTTGCGGTCGCAGCCGCCGGACAACAGGTCGTCAAAAATCAGGTTCAGCGTCTGCCAGTCCTTGTGGGCCTCGCCATCGGGCAGCACCACGGTACGTACGCTGCGGTAGCGTTGTTCCAGCACGCGGCGCAGTGCGGGCTCATAGAGCGGTGCGACCACATCATTGCTGACGATCACGGCCTGGGCCGCAGAAGGCAGGGCGGCATAGGTCGCGGCTTGGTCCAGGAGGCCGGTGCCGATGGTGATCGGATAGGAACGGTCACCCAGGTCAATGGTCACGACCTGGGCGGCAGGCAAGGAGGAAGCGGTGGGCAAGATGGTGTCGCTCCAAGGCAGAAAGAGTGAAGGAATTGCGCGACACGGCAGCGCGCCCGGCAACCGCCGATCTTAAAGAAAAAGGCCCCGGCAAGTGCCGAGGCCTTTGGTGTTCCAGCGGGCTGCCGCTCAGGCCAGTTCCGCCTGCATGCGTATGCGCTGCGCAGCCTGCGCCACAGACAGGCCGGATGTCTGGATCACGAAGTGAGCCGTCTCCAGATAAAGCGGCTCGCGTTGCAGCAGCAGCTCCCGCAGGCGCAGTGCCGGATCTTCCACCTGCAGCAAGGGCCGCGTCACATCGTTGCGCAGCCGCGCGGCGATGGCCTCTGGCGTGCAATCCAGATAGAAGACCTGGGTGCGCGCATGCAGATGGCGTCGGTTTTGCTCGCGCAGCACCACGCCACCGCCCGTGGACAGCAGCAGGCTGGATGTGGAGGCCGACAGCTCATCAATGACCTGCGACTCCATGTCTCGAAAAGCCTGCTCGCCCTCGCGCTCGAAAAACTCCCGGATGCTGCAGCCCAGGCGCTGCTCGATCACATGGTCCGAATCCACAAAACGCATCGACCACAAGCGCGCCAGCTGGCGCCCTATGGTCGATTTGCCGGAGCCGGGCAGGCCGATCAGGGCCACCACCGGCGCACGGAGCGAGGCAGGACCTTGATCGGAATTCACCGGCGTGTTCACTCGGGCAGGCAGACGGATGTCACTCCGTAAGGCGAGGTCAGGAAGGAGCCGTTCTTCTGGTCACCTTCGACGAACGAGGTAAGGAAGATGCGCTCGGCACGACCTTCGGAGCCGGCAGCATTGGAGCTGACGGTCAGCTTGTACAGCAGCCAAGTGGCTACGTTCTGCGGATATTCCGCCTGCACGATTACGCGGCCATTGGTTCCCGTTTTACGGCCATTGAAATAAGAAACCACAATATCCGCCTTTGGAGGAGTCAACCGGCCATCTCCATTGGCATCTTCACCGTTGTCCAAATTACCATTGCGATTGACATCTTCATTCAAGCAGAAACCGGATCCATCGGTATGTGAATTCTTGACATTGTCATACCGGCCAAAACCGTAACGCAGAATATCTACGCTGACCGACACATCCGCATCCGAAACCGCTTCACCGGCCGCGTTGGCGACGGCAACGTCAAACTTCTTGATATAAGTAAGATTGTTGGCGCCTTTTTCAAGCTCGTTGTTATCACCAATAGTGATGGAAACTGGCTCACTTGCCACAGTCAATGTGCCAACGCGGAAATCGGGGCACTTACCGCTGGACAGAGATGCATCAGAAGGGCCGTAGCACATCCTTACATTAACGCCATCGGTCGGGCTAACCCGTGTACCTGGGATATATTGGGCCAAGGCAACACCACTTGCGTTAGAAATAACCGACTGACTTCCTGTCGAAATAGATTCACCAGAACCCAGGCCAGGCGGTACGATCTCAAAACGCACTCGCATATTTGGAATCGCACGATTATCTTTATCCAGGAACAATGCACGCAACTGCGCCATATTGGTTCGGCCACCATCCAGATTCGGCTTAACCGTATTCGGCACTATAGAAAGGCTTGCCGCGCTGACAATGCCTACAGCATCAGGCACCTGGGTAGCTCCGCCTGCAACAGTGATCTGCTCATTGGAAATCACTCCCGAAGCCTTTGCTTGCAAAGAATAGACCTGAGCAGCACCAGGCGCGTTAAACGCAGAAAACTTCGCCACACCCGACGTATCAGTCTGGGCAGTAATTGCTGCGCTGAGAACAGATCCCGAGAGGACAACGGGAATTCCTGAAATTCCAGCCCCATTGACATCTGCAACTTTTGCCGTCACCTCCACTGGCTGTCCTGGGGTTGGAGCAGAAGGAACTACGGTCAATGCAATCTGACTGCCGGTGACTGCAACGACACCCGCACCAGCCTGAGCACCGGCCTTGAGATCAAATCGAATATCTCTATTGGAACGATCGCCACCAATCTCGATTTTTCCAGTCATTCGACCTGATGCATCCGTCACATTGGAAGTAGGTGTAAAAACGCCTGAAGACAAAACCACAGAGACGGGCGCATTCGCCACAGGATTTCTACTGGCAGACAGCGCAGTCACTGTAATCGTTGCTGCATCGCTTCCCGAGTTTGCGATAACAGTCTTATCCAGCAGGAATTCTACACTGGCTACATCAGGCGTCGTTCCGCCCGTACCGTTGCCAGGAGTTCCTGGATTTCCACCACCGCCACCACAAGCGACTAGCGCGCATGACGCCAACATTGTCAGCAAGATCTTCTTCATCAACTATCTCCCAGAAATTTTAATTAACGCTTGAGACCATCGGATATCATTTTTGGCGTGATAAACACCAGCATTTCCCGCTTCTGGGACTCTCGCACTCGGCTCTTAAAAAGATGACCAAGCACAGGGACATCTCCCAGAAAAGGAATTTTGCTTTCCTGATTGGTCTCTTCCATCTCAAAGATACCGCCAATCACCACAGTGCCCCCATTTTGAACAAGAACCTGTGTTTTGATATGCTTTGTATCAATTGCTACACCTTGGGTTGTGGTCTCACCTCGAGAATCTTTGTTGACATCCAAGTCAAGAATGATATCTCCCTCCGGAGTAATCTGAGGCGTAACCTCCAACTTCAGCACGGCTTTTTTAAAGGCGATTGTAGTGGCACCATTGGGCGCCGTCACAGAATAGGGATACTCTGTGCCTTGCTCTATCAAAGCCTTCGTCTGGTCAGCGGTCACCAACCTGGGGCTGGATATTATTTTCCCTTGACCATCAGCCTCCATCGCAGAAAGCTCCAAAGCCAGAAAACGATTAGCGGCGGAGTTAAAAATAGACAATGCAAAAGATCCTGTACCACTTACTCCAGTAAGTTTTGCGGCAGGCAAATTCACAAAATTACCCGAAGTATTCACCGTTCCCCCCGAGCCACTGGAAGCAACTGCATTCTCATATCCAGTTCCAAAAACCAGTCTATTATCTCCACCAATGCCGTATCCACCATCGCCACCTCGTTGAGCACGCAAATCGCCACCACCGAGTCTGACACCCAGGGCACGCCCAAACGTGTCACGGGCTTCAACGATTCGAGCCTCAATTAGGACTTGCCGCACTGGCACATCCAGGGTTAGCAAAAGTGCCTTCACTGCTTCCAGCTTTGCTGGTGTATCGGTCACAAACAACTGATTGGTTCGTGGCTCGGAAATAGCAGACCCACGCTCAGACAAAAATCTGCTTGAAACGCTATTACCCACCCCTCCCCCACTATTATTTGCTGTGATCTGCAGCAAAATATCTGCCGACTTCGCGTAATTCAACTGAAAACCTTGAGTTCGAAGTGGCTCCAACTTCTGAATCTCCATTGCTGACTCAAAGTCTCGCTTGGTCCGAGCATCGATCTCATCCTTGGGTGCAATCCAAAGCACCGAGCCGGACTTGCGCATGCCCAGACCCTTGGCGTCCATGATGATCTGCAGTGCTTGATCCCAGGGAACATCCTTGAGGCGCAAGGTCAATGCACCGGAAACCGTGTCCGAAGTCACGATATTGAAGTTTGTGAAATCAGCAATCACCTGCAACAGCGACCGCACTTCAATATTCTGGAAGTTTAGAGAGAGCTTTTCACCGCTGTAGCCGGGACCTTGCGTCAGCTTGCTCACATCCGCCTTTTTCTGACGGACTTCAATCACAAACTGGCTGTCACTCTGATAAGCGCTGTGCTCCCAGTCACCAACCGGAGCGATGCGCATGCGAACCGACTCACCTTGCTGCACGGAGGAAATCGTCTGCACCGGCGTTCCAAAATCAACCACATCCAGCTTCCGGCGCAAACCTTCAGGCAAGGAGGAGCGCAGGAAGTCGACCACAAGCTCCTTGCCTTCGCGTCGAAGATCCACGCCGACCTGGCTGCTGCTCAGACCAACAACGATGCGGCCCGAGCCATCACTGCCGCGACGGAAATCAACATCCCGAATGAGCTGGACATCAGTACCAGCAACTGCTTTGGTTTCAAACACTCCCTGCTGTGCGGGAGGCTTCACGGCCGTGGATGTTGCCACTGGATCCAACAGTATCAGCAGGGCCTTGCCTTGCCTTTCAGTACGGTAAGAAGTCGCCGACTTCAGATTCAGCACTAAGCGGGAACGACCAGACGCCTCCACGATATTGATGGAGCGCAGGTTGCCCTGATTGAGCTCGACCACAGATTTGCCCGTGCCATTGGTTGCACCTGGAAAGTCCAGGGCAATCCGCGCAGGCGACTGGATTGCAAATCCGGTGGGGTCCGCCGCCAACGCTTCGGAAAGCTCAATGCGCACGACCTCGGTGCCTCCCTGGATGGAGCCGGAAACCGACTCTATCGCGGACTGCGCCCAGGCCAAGGAGCCCAGAAACCAACCGCCGACGGCGATTCCCCAGCGAGCCTTGTGCAGTATTCTGCGATGTGTGCCCATCATTTCCTTCCCTCCTGCAATTCCAGTGTGCTATTTCTCTCTATCCAGTCGCCGCTGCCGTCCTGGACGATTTCCCGCAACTGGATGGATGTTTCCGTGATCCGGGTAACCTTGCCGTAGTTCTGCCCCAGGTAATTTCCTGCCCGAACCTGGTACAGCAAGGTCCCCACCCTGACAAGCGCCGTGGGCACGCCTTTTTTGTCCAGACTGCCAACCATGGTCATGGCATCCAAGGGCTCGGCCTCCAGCGGTTCCTTGCGTCGATTGAGCTCGGAGGCGATCAGGCTGGTATTGGCGCTGGACTGCGCAGACTCCCTGCGCAGCACCTGCATCAGCTTCATGGGGTTGAAAGGATCCATGCCATCAGAACCAAGATAGGCCTCGGGCGTGAAGGTCTTGGGCTCTTCCAAAGGCTTGACACGCGGCTTAGCATTGGCTCTTTCCTGGGCCATCCAGGTCTGCAGTTCCTCCTGATCAGAAGAAGAGCAGCCTGAGGCGGTCAGGCAGGCGGCCAACATGAGCCAGCCGCTGAAACGCATATGTCTCATTATTTCTTGCCCTTCCCGGCCGCTGCGCGTTGCGCCTGCACCTCATCTGCATCCAGGTAGCGGAAGGTTCGTGCCGTCGCCTCCATGCTCAGGACCTCGCCTCCCTCCTTGCCTACAGGTGCGATCGACAGATTGTTCAAGGTCACGATGCGCGACAGGTAGGCCACATCGGAGGCGAATGATCCGATGTCGTGAAAGCGACCAGTCACCTTCAAAGCAATGGGCAACTCGGCGTAGTACTCCTTGACCACCATCGCACCAGGCCGGAAGGTTTCAAACTGCAGGCTGCGGCCCAGCCCTGCTTGATTGATATCCGAGAGCAGCGCCGCCATTTCCGCCTTGCTGGGCAATTGCTTTTCCAGTTGCGTCACATACTGCTGGACCTGTTCACGCTGCTTCTTCAGGCCATCAAGGCTGACGGCCTTGGACAGCTTCTGGCTGAAGTCCTGGCGCAGCGTGACTTCGGTATTGCGCTCCTGCTCCAGGGTGTCTTCATAGTCCTTGATCAGCACATACCACAGCACGGCAGCCACAGCCAGCGCGATGGCCACGCACAACAATGTCCGCGGCAGTACAGGCCACCGAGAAGGATCATTGGGATCCAGACCACGAAACTGGCGTTGGATGTTCTCCTGCAGTGCGGAGAAGTCGATGTCGTTCTTTTTCTTCTTGGCCATCACTGGGACTTTCCTGGGTTGGCCGCCGTCGAAAGGCTCTTCTCCGCCACGCTGGCGCGCGTCAGTTGAAAGCGCAGATTGAACGCAGCGGCGCGACGCTGGTCCTTGGGCGTGACGTTGACCGTCTTGGCCACGATTTCCGCCAGTTCAGGCTTGGAAATCCAGGGCGTCCCCTCCGAGAGATTGCGCAGCATTTCGGACACCCGCTCATTGGACTGTGCCGTGCCCTGCATGGTAACGACCAGACCTTCCTGCTTGATACTGCTGAGGTAGACACCATCGGGCAGTTGGGCCACCAGCTCGTTGAGCATGTGCACCGGAAGATTGCGGTCGGACTGCAGATCCTCCACGGCCTTCTGACGTGCACGCAGGGCCGTGATCTCATCCTCCAGCCCGGCAATTTCTTTGATCTGGGACTCCAGCACGGTGATCTCGGCGCGCAGCATGCTGTTCTTTGCCTGCTGGGCCTCGATCATCATCTGGTACCACCAGTACACCGCGCCAATGATCAAAAGCCCCACCAGGGCCGACAGGACCATGGTGGCCTGGAATGCTTCCTTGCGACGCTTGCGTGTTGCTTCTCTGTGCGGAAGCAGATTGATCAGAATCACGACACAAACCTCCGCATGGCCAGTCCGCAGGCGGTCAGGTAGGCGGGGGCCTCGCGCGACATGCGCTTGAGGCGTACGCCGCTGCCGACTTCCATTCCATCAAAGGGATTGGCAAGGCTGCAGGCAAAACCCGTTTGCTGCGTGATGGCCTCGGACAGGCCGGAAAGTGGGGCCGAGCCGCCTGCCAGCAGGATGTGGTCTATGCGGTTGTGGGGCGTACTGGTGAAAAAGAACTGCAGTGCGCGCGACACTTCCTGCGTCATGCTTTGCACAAAGGGCTTGAGCACAGCGGACGCGTAGTCCTCCGGAAGTTCGCCGCTGCGCTTCTTTGACTCGGCCTCTTCGAGCGAGAAACCATATTGGCGCGCGATCAGTTGCGTCAGCTGTGCGCCGCCAAAGGCCTGGTCCCGGTCATACAGCACCTCGTCGTCGCGCAGGATCTGCATGCTGGTCGTCATGGCGCCCAACTCGAACAAGGCCACAAGGGCGTTGTTGCCCTGATTGGGCAGGCGCTCGATCAGCCGTGCAGCCGCCATGCGGGAGGCGTGGGGCTCGATGTCGATGACCGTCGGCCTGAGGCCGGCCGCCTCGGCCAAGCCCTGGCGGTCCTGGACCTTCTCGCGGCGCGATGCGGCAATGAGCACGTCCACGTCGCCGGGTGAATTCGATGACGGGCCTATGACACAGAAGTCCAGGCTCACTTCATCGAGCGAGAAAGGAATGTACTGATTGGCCTCGGATTCGACCTGGACCTCCAGTTCCTGCTCGCTCATGCCGTCCGGCAGCGAAATCTTCTTGGTGATCACGGCCGAGGCCGGCAAGGCCATGGCCACGTTCTTGGTCCGCGTGCCGCTTTTTTTGACCAGTCGCCGTACAGCCTCTGCCACTTCATCGAACTTTTCGATGTTGCCGTCAGTGATCCATCCCCGCTCCAGCGGTTCGATGGCACAGCGCTCCAGCAACAGTTCGCCCGACTTGGCACGAGACAACTCAACGAGCTTGGCGCTCGAAGAACTGATGTCGATGCCTAGCAAAGGTGCGGGCTGGCGACTGAATAAGGATCCCATAGCAATCAACTTGCCCTCCCTCTTCTTGTGTATGTAAAGAACGCAACAAACCTTCACATATAGGTTGAATGCTATCAGCAAGACTGCGCGCAACTCACCATGCCAGCCGGAGCACGCTAGGCGCTAGTGGTCAAAAACAGACATTATTGCGGGCCATCAAATGCGACATGAATGCACCCCTGCTTGCATGTCGGCCTGCACGCCTGGCTTAGGATGCTTAGCTTGCGGCCATGCTGGCAACCGTGTGCAGCCGTCTCCTACCGTCCTTCTGGGGCACGCATTTTTATAATGCGGCACTCCTCAGCACTCCCTGCGACATGCCGTCTTCAGACTCCCGAGAACCCCAGGCTGCAAAGCCTCGCTCCGCCCCATCCAAGCCCATGCACTGGTTTCCCAAGGCCTTGCTATGGCTGGCGGGCATCGCCGTCGCCGGCGCGCTGGCCTTGATGCTGACCGTGGCCGTGGCCCTGGCCATGGCCTACCCCAACCTGCCCGACGTGTCCGAGCTGGCCGACTACCGACCCAAGCTGCCGCTGCGCGTGTACTCCAGCGAAGGCGCCCTGCTGGGTGAATTCGGCGAGGAGCGGCGCACGCTGACCCCTATCCAGGACATCCCCAAGGTGATGACCGACGCCGTGCTGGCCATTGAAGACACGCGCTTTTTCGAGCATGGCGGCGTGGACTACAAGGGAATGGCCCGCGCCGCGCTGGCCAATCTGGGCCGCGTGAAAAGCCAGGGCGCATCGACTATCACCATGCAGGTGGCGCGCAACGTCTATCTGTCTTCCGAGAAAACCTTTACGCGCAAAATTTACGAAGTCTTACTAACTTTCAAGCTGGAGCATCTGTTGAGCAAAAACCAGATTCTCGAGATCTACATGAACCAGATTTATCTGGGAAATCGGGCCTATGGCTTTGCTGCTGCCTGTGAAGCCTATTTCGGCAAGCCACTGAAGGACATCACGGTGGCCGAGGCGGCCATGCTGGCAGGCCTGCCCAAGGCACCCTCGGCCTACAACCCGATCAGCAACCCCAAGCGCGCCCGCTCGCGCCAGCTCTACATCATCGAGCGCATGGAGGAAAACGGCTTCATCACCTCCGCCCAGGCCACTGAAGCCAAGGCCGAGCCGCTGAAGATCCGCACGGGCTCCTTCAACACCCGCGTACATGCCGAATACGTGGCCGAGATGGCACGCCAGCTGATCTTTGCCCAGTACGGCAACGAAGCCTATACGCGCGGCCTGAACGTCTACACCACCATCAATGCCGGCGAACAGGAAGCCGCCTACGCCTCGCTGCGCCGCGGCATCATGGACTACGAGCGCCGCCAGAAATACCGCGGCCCCGAGAAGTTCGTGGCCCTGCCGGCCGACGCCGAGGACCGTGAAGACGCCATCGACGACACCCTGGCCAACCACCCCGACAACGGTGATGTGCTCGCCGCCGTGGTGCTGGATGCCAATCCGCGCAAGATCCTGGCGGCACGCGCCGACGGCGAACAGATCGAGATCACGGGTGAAGGCCTCAAGCCCGCCGAATCGGGCCTGAACCCCAAGGCACCGCCCAACATCAAGATCCGTCCCGGCGCCGTGATACGCGTGGTCAAGACGCCCAAGAACACCTGGGAAATCACGCAGCTGCCCGAAGTGGAAGGCGCCTTCGTGGCCCTGGTCCCCCAGACAGGCGCCTTGCGCGCCCTGATCGGCGGCTTCGACTTCCAGAAGAACAAGTTCAACCATGTGACCCAGGCCTGGCGCCAGCCCGGCTCGGCCTTCAAGCCCTTCATCTACTCTGCGGCACTGGAAAAAGGCTTCTCGCCTTCCACCATGATCAATGACGCGCCGCTGTTCTTCAGCGCCGGCGTGACGGGTGGCCAGCCATGGGAGCCCAAGAACTACGACAGCCGCTACGACGGGCCGATGACCATGCGCACGGGCTTGAACAAGTCCAAGAACATGATCTCCATCCGCCTGCTGCAGGCCGTGGGACCCAAGCAGGGCCAGGAGTGGGTCACGCGCTTCGGCTTTGACGCCGCCAAGCATCCGGCCTACCTGACCATGGCGCTGGGTGCCGGAGCGGTCACGCCGCTGCAGTTGGCTGCCGGCTACTCCGTGTTCGCCAATGGCGGCCACCGCGTCAACCCCTGGCTGATTGCCCGTGTCACCGATCACAAGGGCCGGATCCTGTCCGAATTCACGCCGCCCCCGGTGCAGGAACTGCCCCAAGCCATCGACGCGCGCAACGCCTTCATCATGGACAGCCTGCTGCAGGACGTGGCGCGCGTGGGCACGGCAGCACGCGCGCAGTCCACGCTCAAGCGTCCCGACCTGTACGGCAAGACGGGCACGACCAACGACTCGGTGGATGCCTGGTTCGCAGGGTTCCAGCCCACGCTGGCCGCCGTGTCCTGGATCGGCTACGACACGCCTCGCAACCTGGGCAGCCGCGAGACGGGTGGCGGCCTGAGCCTGCCCATCTGGATCGGCTTCATGCAGCATGCCCTCAAGGGCGTGCCGGTGGCAGAGATGCCTGTGCCCCCTGGCGTCGTGAACATGGGCGGCGAGTGGTATTACGAGGAAAACGCGCGCAACGGCGGCGTCAGCAGCCTGGGCATGGACAGCGCCTCCACGGCCGGCGCTGCAGGCGCCACGCCTCCGCCCGCCACCGAGGAGCGCAACCGCATCCTCGACCTCTTCCGCAACTGACCGCCAAACAAGCGGTTGACCACGCAAGAAAGCCCGGCCATGCCGGGCTTTCTTCATGGAGCCTGCCGATAACGGCGGATCAGCGTGCCGAGAACTGCAGCGCCAGGCCCGACTGCTCGGTGGCGTAGCGGCTCAGGTTGGCGAAGAACTCACCCGCGCCCTTGGTATCGAGCCAGGCGCCCTGCGCCGCGTCGTAGCGGTAGTGGAAGCCACCGGCCTTGGCCGCCAGCCAGATCTCGTGCAGCGGTTTTTGCTGGTTGATCACGATCTGGCTGCGGTTGGCAAAGACCAGGGTCACCATGCCACCCACGCGCTGGGCATCGAGGTCGGCATCGGTTTCATCGTTGATGCGATCGCAGTCCTGCTCCACCGCCAGCAGCAGTCGTTCGGCAAGGTCCAGAAATTCTTGGTCGGTCATTACAATTCGCTTATGTTGAAAGCCTCGCAAATTCTAGTCAGGTGCATTGCCCTTGGCGCCTGTGCGGCGTCCCTGGCCGCCTGCGGCCAGAAAGGCCCGCTGTTTCTGCCCAGCTCGCCTGCGGCCAGCCACCGCGCCACACTGCCGCAGACCCTGGGCATTTCCAGCCCGGCCGAGCGTGCAACGCCCGCGCCTGCACCCACCACCTTGCCCGCTGGCCCGTCAAGTGCCGCCGTCGAGGAAAGCTCGACACCCACCGGCACTACGGACTCCCGCAAGCAGCAGGCCGACTGAGCCGGCGGCCGCGCCGCGGCTTGATGCACATCAACACCGCGGCCAGGCATGGCGCTTAGAGTGACTTTCTCTTGTCCCTCGACAACCCGCCATGCCCGTAGAGCTCTACCGAGACAAAAACCACGCCTGCCTGATGTTCACCGACCTCATCGAGGAAGATGGACAGGCCATACAGGCCAATCAGTTCCTCATCGTCGATGACGACACGGGCGCCATCATCGACCCGGGCGGCAATCTCGCATTCAACGAGCTGTTCATGGGCATGTCGCGGCATTTCGCGCCGCACAAGCTGTCCTATCTGATCGCTTCCCACGCCGATCCCGACATCATTGCCTCGCTGGACCGCTGGATGACCAGCACCAAGGCACAGCTGGTGATCTCGCGCATCTGGGAGCGCTTCGCGCCCCACTTCACCAAGGTCGGCAAGACCGAAAACCGCGTGATCGGCGTGCCGGACGCCGGCGGCCGGCTGCCGCTGGGCCGCCATGAACTGCACCTGCTGCCCGCCCACTTCCTGCATGCCGAAGGCAACTTCCACTTCTACGACCCGGTCAGCCGCATCCTCTTCACGGGCGATCTGGGCGTGTCCCTGATGAATGGCATCGAGGCGCAGGTGCCCGTGACCGACCTCGTGCCGCACATCGCCCGCATGGAAGGTTTTCACCGCCGATACATGGTCTCCAACAAGATCCTGCGGCTGTGGGTGCAGATGGCGCGCCAGCTGCCCATCGACATGATCGTGCCCCAGCACGGCGCGCCCATCATGGGCGCCAAGGCGATTGCCGACCTGTTCAACTGGCTCGAAGGACTGCAGTGCGGCATCGACCTGTTCGACCAGCGCAACTACCAGCTGCCCATGGCGGACATCGACCCCGTGACCCGCCAGCTGCGCCCTGCCCTGCGCGCCGTGGCCGGCTAGCGCCTGGCGCGCCGGCGGCGCAGTGCATGGACCACGCGCCAGGCCAGCAGCAGCGCAAGAATGGCGGCGTACACGCCGACCTCGGCGAAGTTGTTCTTGCCTGCGCGCATCCAGAAGAAATGCAACAGGGCCAGCGGCGCGACCGCATAGATACAGCGGTGCAGCCACTGCCAGCGCCTGCCGCCCATGGCGCGCATGACACGGTGCGGTGAAGTCACCGCCAGAGCGGTCAGCAAGAGCAGCGCCGCAAAGCCCACCAGAATGAACGGGCGCTTCGGGATGTCGAGCACGATCTCGCCCCAGTCCAGCCCCATGTCGAACCATGCATAGCACAGCAGGTGCAGCAGCGCGTAGAAGAACACATACAGGCCCAGCATGCGCCTGAAGCGCGCCAGTGCCGTCAGTCCCAGCGCCTGGCGCAGCGGTGTCACGGCCAGCACCACGCACAGAAAGCGCAAGGTCCAGTCGCCGGTGGAGCGCAGCAAGGCCTCGGCCGGATTGGCGCCAAGCGTGTTCAGGATGGCTCCAGCCAGCAGCCACGCAAACGGCAGCAGGCACACAAGAAACACCAGCGGCTTGGCCGTCCGGTGCAGCAAAAGATGCTGCACCGCCGTCATTGCATGGGCCACATCAATAGAACTTCTTGAGGTCCATGCCCGCGTAGAGCTGGCCCACCTGGGCTTCGTAGCCATTGAACAGCTGCGTCTTGCGCTTCTTGGCGAACAAGCCGTCTTCGCCAATGCGCCGCTCCGTGGCCTGGCTCCAGCGCGGGTGCGGCACGTCGGGGTTCACATTGGAATAAAAGCCATACTCGTTGCGCGCCGCCTTGTTCCAGGCCGTGCCCGGCTCCTTGTCGGTCAGGCGGATGGCGACGATGCTCTTGGCGCTCTTGAAGCCGTACTTCCACGGCACGACCAGCCGCACGGGCGCGCCATTCTGGTTGGGCAGCACCTCGCCATACATGCCAAAGGCCAGCAGCGTCAGCGGGTGCATGGCTTCATCAAGGCGCAGCCCCTCGGTGTAAGGCCAGTCCAGCACGCCGCTGCGCAGGCCCGGCATCTGCGCCTTGTCGGCCAGGGTCACGAATTCCACATACTTGGCACTGCCCAGCGGCTGCACCTTGCGCAGCAGCTCGGCCAGGGAATAGCCCACCCAGGGAATCACCATGGACCAGCCCTCCACGCAGCGCAGCCGGTAGATGCGCTCTTCCTGTGGCGCGAGCTTGAGCAGCGCATCCAGGTCCAGCGTCTGCGGCTGCTGGACCAGGCCCTCGATCTTCACCGTCCAGGGGCGGGTCTTGAGCGTGTGGGCGTTCTTGGCAGGATCGTCCTTGTCCAGCCCGAATTCATAGAAGTTGTTGTACTGGGACACATCGGCATAGGCCGTGACACGGTCCATGGTGTTTGCGCCCACTACCTGGGAAGGCACGGAGGCCAGTGCTGCCAGCTTGCCGGGGCGCTGCACGCCCGCCGCCCAGCCGGGCAATGCCGCGCCCGCCGAGCCTGCGGCCAGGTACTGCAGCCAGGCACGGCGCTTGAGGTAGCCTGCCCGGGGCGTGATCTCGCTGCCTTTCGGGTGTTGGAAGCCGTTGTCGTGGGAGCGGATCAGCATGGGAATCTCCTGGTGTGCCGGCGGGCACGGGGCGCTATTGCTGGCGATATGGCGATTGGGAGCCTTGCAGGCGCGCGCAAGTTCCCTGCGGCACCGATGCGATGGTGCACGAAAAAGCGGCATGCGCCTGAACGCATGCCGCTGCCCTTATCTTGCCACTGTCACTCTGCCACTGCCGTGGCTCAAAGCTCCCCGTAGCTGTGCAGCCCCGACAGGAACATGTTCACCCCCAGGAAGGCGAAGGTGGTGATGGCCAGTCCACCCAGCGCCCACCAGGCGGACACCGTGCCGCGCAGGCCCTTGACCAGGCGCATGTGCAGCCAGGCCGCGTAGTTGAGCCAGACGATCAGCGCCCAGGTTTCCTTGGGGTCCCAGCTCCAGTAGCCGCCCCAGGCCTCGGCCGCCCACAGCGCGCCCAGCACGGTGGCGATGGTGAAGAAGGCAAAGCCCACGGCGATGGATTTGTACATCACATCGTCCAGCAGCTCGAAGCTGGGCAGGCGCTCGGCGATGCGCTTGCGCGCCAGCAGGATGCCGGCCACGATCAGCGCCGAGATGCCGAAGTAGACCATCCAGTAGCTGCCGCCGTTCTGGGTCGCGCCCTGGCGGAAGACGATGGGCTCGAAGCACAGCACCACACCCAGCATCCACAGCGGCGCAAGCTTGTACCAGCGGGTCTCCGTGGCCTGCTGCTTGATCAGGTAGGCAAAGGAGACCATGGCTGCCAGCGCAAAGGTGCCGTAGCCGATGAAGTTGGCCGGCACGTGCAGCTTCATCCACCAGCTCTTGAGCGCCGGCACCAGCGGCTGGATCTCGTGCGCCTCGCGCACCAGCGTGTACCACAGCAAAAAGCCCACGGCCGCGCTGACCACCAGCATCACGAAGCCGCCCAGGGCGCGCGTGTCGTAGTGCTGTTCGTAATAGAGATAGAAAAGCGCCGTCATCCAGCAGAACATGACGAACACTTCATAGAGATTGCTGACCGGGATGTGGCCCACATCGGGGCCGATCAGATAGCTCTCGTACCAGCGCACCATGGTGCCCACCAGCGCCAGCGTCACGGCCAGCCAGGCCAGGCGCGAGCCCAGCAGCGACAGCGCCGTGCCCTCGCCCCGCGCAAACATGCCGATCCAGTAGAAGACGGTGCTCATGAAGAACACCATGCTCATCCAGAGGATGGCCGACTGGCTGGACAGGAAGTACTTGAGGCCGAACACCGTGTCCGAGCGCGCCAGTTGCGCCCCTTCAGGCCCCTGGTAGAGCCCGATGGCCAGCAGCGACAGCCCGGCCACCACCAGCATCAGCCCGCGCAGCGGGCGCCAGAACCAGCCCAGCCAGATGGCCGAGGGAATGGTGCCGACCAGGATGCACTTTTCATAGACATCCATGTACTCGCCATAGCGCTGCAGCGCATACAGCAGTCCCGCCGCCACCAGGGCCGCGAACACCCAGTCGAACCAGTTGCGGCGGGCGAAGAAGCCCTCGTTGAGCGTCAAAGTCGTCGTGGTAGTGGCGGTGTTCATGCGGAACCTCCGGGGGATTTCTTGTGGATGGGCTCGGCGCCTATCAGCTTGCCGGCCAGCATGGCGAATTCTCTATCACCATCGAGTGTCTTGCGATTGGTGGACAAGGCCATTTCGGCATGGCTTTGGCCATCGCGGGGCGTAAGCCAGATCCAGAGGCGGCGGTCGCGCACATACAGCATGCAGAACACGCCGATGATGAGGAACAGGCAGCCCAGATACACCACGTTCTTGCCCGGGGCGCGCGCCACCTGGAAGACGCTGGCCTGCACCTGCTTGAAGTCCTGCAGCATGAAGACCATGGGCATGGGGTAGAACTGCGCATCGCTGAGCGAGAACACGGCCTGGGTCATGAAGGACTGCGTCTGCTCGCTGGGCTCCAGTGGCGCCTGGCCCGCCTGCGTGCGCACGATCTGGGCCAGCTCGAACAGCACGCCGTTGAGAATGCGCACCAGCACCTCGCCCGCGCGTTCGCGCTCGGCCGCAGGCACATTGCTTTCCATGAAGTCCGAGATGGCCTGCAGCCCGCCCAGCGGCTTTCCGTCCGGCCCCTTCTTGTCGGTCTGGCCCGCGAACAATTCCAGCGCCTTGGTGGCCGACTGCGCCAGCGCGCCACTGAGTTCGGAGCGCGAGGCGTCGATGGCCTTGGCCACATAGGCCTTGGCCGCCTGCTCGCGCAGCCGGGGGTCCTGCAGCGCGCTGCGCAGGCGCAGGAAGGTGTCCATCTCGCTTTCGGGATCGGCGGGAATGCGCAGGTAGCGCATGGCATCGGCCTGGCTGTCGCGCACGCCCAGCAGGAACACGCGCTGGCCGTCGCCCGTGTCCACGGGCAGCATGTAGTTCTGGAACTCGCGCGCCTGGCCCGAGGCATCGCGCAGCTTGTAGCGGATGCTGGGGCCGATGTTGCGCAGCTCCTTCTTGGTCACGGTCTTGTGGGCAGCGCCCAGGCGCTCGTCGATGGCCTGCTTCAGGTCCACCTTGCGCACATCGGTGCCGCTGCCATTGGCCCCGCCGCCACCGCCGAAGTTCTCCACGTTGATGGTGCGCAGTTCGGCAAACTCCAGCGTCACTGTCTCGTCCTTGCCGTCCGGGAGCTTGCGCACGAACTGGTCCGATCCGCCGATCACGCCCTCGACATCAAAGGGCTTGGCTCCCGCCTCCAGCGGCACGGCGCGCAGCTTCACCGACGAGCCGCCGTCGTCAAAGCTGGACTGGTAGATCTCGATGCCGCGGTAGCTGGCCGGGTGGTTGACCTCGATGCGCTTTTCCAGCTTCTCGCCCGTGGCCTTGTCGTGGATGACGACCTCGCTGGCGAACAGCTTGGGCATGCCCGTGGAGTAGTACTCCACGATGAATTTCTTGAGTTCCACCGCAAAGGGCAGCTCCTGCAGCAGCACGCCGTCGGACTGCGACAGGATGGCCGTGCCTGCCGTGCCGCCCTCGGTCACCAGCAGGTTGCCTCGGAAGGTGGGGTTGCGCTCGCTCAGCCGGTGCTGCTCGGACACCTCGGAGATCAGGCCACCGCCGGTATAAGGTGTTTTGCCTCCCAGCCACATCTGCGCGCGCACGATGAGGTCGCCATCGAACAGCCCGCCCAGGCAGATCAGCACGATGGCGCTGTGGGCCGCGATATAGCCCAGCTTGTGGGCCGCGCCCGCCTTGGCCGCCAGCATCCAGCCCGTGCCGGGACCGGCCGCCGTGTCGCGCTGCTGCAGCCGCACCTTCCAGCCGCCCGACACCAGCTGCTGGCCCAGGCGCCTGGCGGCCTCTTCGGCGCTGCCGGGCACCACGTTCTGCGCACGGTGGCCGAAGGCCTTGAGGCTTTGTTCGCGAACGTTTTCCTTGTAGCTGCGCAGATCGGCCAGGTACTTGGGCGCATGGCGGGCCACGCACAGCGAGGTGCTGACCACCAGAAAGGCCAGGATCAGCAGGAACCACCAGGCGCTGTAGACCGCATTGAGCTTGAGCGCGAGGAACAGCTGGGCCCAGAAAGGCCCGAACTGGTTGACGTAGTTGCCCACCGGCTCATGCTGCTTGAGCACGGTGCCGATCACCGAGGCAATGCAGATGACCGTCAGCAGCGAGATCGCGAAGCGCATCGATGCCAGCAGCTCCAGGGTCGCGCGCGCGGCCTGCGGGCGGGAGGGAGCAAGAGCGGCACCGGAAGAGTTGTCTGACATGAAGAACGAAAAGCCAAAACCCGAATGAAAAAAGCGGGACCATCTGCATTCATGCGATGGACCCGCCTGGCTTGGGGTGTCTATAAAGCAATAGGTTCCCGGTGATTACCCTGGGAACCGCGTCGGCCCCGGGATCGCATCAACGCAGGCCAGCGATGTAGTCTGCCACGGCCTTGATTTCGCGATCGTTAAGCTTGGCAGCAACCTGCGTCATCTGAATGCTATTGCCGCGCTTGCCGTCACGGAAGGCCGTGAGCTGGGTCGTGGTGTAGTCGGCATGCTGGCCCGCCAGGCGCGGGTACTGGGCTGGAATGCCGGCGCCGTTGGGGCTGTGGCAGCCCGCGCAGGCAGCAATGTTGCGCTCCTGGATGCCGCCGCGGTAGATGCGCTCGCCCATGGCCACCAAGTCCTTGTCCTTGGCAAAGCCGTCCTTGGGCTTTTGCGTGTGCAGCCAGGCGGCGATGTTCTTCATGTCAGGCTCGCTGAGCATGCTGGCAAAGCCCTTCATCACGGGGTCCTTGCGCTTGTCGCCCTTGAACTCCAGCAACTGCTTGACCAGGTACTCGGGATGCTGGCCGGCCAGCTTGGGCTGCAGCGGGATGGTGGAATTGCCGTCGGCCGCATGGCATGCCGCGCAGACGGCGGTGTAGCTGGCCTCGCCCTTCGCCAGATCGGCCTTGGCCGCCTTCGGCTGAGCCGGGGCAGCAGGTGCCTCGCCAGCGGAGAAAGCGGGAAAGGCGGGGGCTGCAGCAAGAATGGCAGCCGTCAGCAAAGAGGCAAGCAACTTCATATCGAGGGCGTGGTTCTGTTGTTGAAAGCGCAAAATTCGGCGGATTCTACAATGGGGTCCCCTGTGATTGATATCGTCAGGAACCCTGGTTTCGCCCCTGCGCACAGAGGAAAACATATTCCTTGATCGTGGTCACAAACTGGCCACGGATTCGGTACTGAACATATGTTTTTCGCAGCCCAGCATATCGATCTGTGCCAGCGCGGCAATAAGGACTCTACCCATGTGGCGCGCGATACCACACCCGTGCGCGCCAGATTCCGCTTCCCCGTCGCTTCAACCCGCGCCGAAGCGGCTGTCCGCCTGGCGGCGGAACTCCGAGGGCGTCATGCCCTTGATCTCCAGGAAGCGCCTGTTGAAGTTGGCCACGTTGTTGAAGCCCACCTGGTAGCAGATGTCGGCGATGAAGCTGTCGGTCTGCATGAGCAGGTGGCATGCGCTGTTGATGCGTACCCGGCTGACGAAGTCGGTGAAGCTGTTGCCCGTGGCCCGGCGGAAAAAGCGGCTGAAGCGGCTCTCGCTCATGCCCAGCTCGGCCGCCACGTCGGCCAGGCTCAGCGGCTCGCTCACGCGCGCCATGATGCGGTTGACCACCTCGTTGATCTGATCCACCTGAGCCTCGCCCTGGGCGCCCTGCATCTGCACGGCTGACAGCAGCCGGTAGTCGGTGCACTCGGCCAGATCGGACAGCAGCGCGCAAAAGGCCGTGAAGCGGCGCATTCCGCGCGCACTCCTGACCGCATCCCAGTGCGCGCGCGCCGTCTGCGCCAAGCCGAAGAACTCGATGCCATGGCGCGCACGGTCCAGCAGTTGAAGCACCTCGCGCATCTCCGGGATCTGCTCGGCCGCACGGGCGATGGGGTCGTGGTTGAAAAGAATCACGTAATCGCGTGCAGGCGAGCCCCCATCGGGCGCATCGAACGAGATCCAGTTGTGCGGCAGGCGCGGGCCGCACAGCACGAGGTGGCCGGGCTCGAAGGGTCCTATCCAGTCTCCCACGAAGGCGCGGCCCGAGGTGTGGGTGATGAGGTGCAGCTCGTACTCCTCATGGAAATGCCAGCGCACCAGGGGGCTCGGGAAACCATGTGCCAGGCAGCGCACCAGGCCACTGCCCTCCATATCCTCATAGCCCAGCGCGGGCGTCCGCACGAAATCGCGCTCCAGTTCAGGGTGACGCTGGCGGGGTGTGCGGCGGCGTGGGCTGGTCATGGCGGCGTGAAGGTTTCTGGAGAGGCCATGGGCAAACAGTATCACCAGCGGCGGCTATCCACCGCAATGGGCTGCCAGCGCGGCATCGAGTTCCGCGCGCCGAGGCGGCTGGGCACCGGCGCGCGTGCAGTTGAGCGCTGCGGCCGTTGCGGCAAAGCGCAGCACCTGGCGCCACGCGCTCTCGGGCAGTTCCTGCAACTGGCCCGGCTGCTCGACTCCCTGCTCCAGCAGCGCAACCGACAGCGCCGCGCCAAAGGTGTCTCCCGCGCCGATGGTATCCACCAGTTGCACGGCCGGCGGCTGCACCGACACAGGGGCCTGTCCTGCACGCAGCAAGGTCGCGCCGGCCGCTCCGCGCGTGAGCACCACGGCCCGGGGACCCAGCGCCAGCCAGCGCGTGGCGGCCTCCAGCACCGGAACGCCGGGCGCGATAAAGGCCAGGTCCTCATCGCTGAGCTTGACCAGGTCTGCCTGGGCCAGCCAGCCCAGGCAGTCGCGCCGGAAGGCCTGGGCATCGCGGATCAGCGTGGGCCGCACGTTCGGGTCGAAGACGATGATGCGCCGCCCGCGCTCAGCCGCCACCAGGTCCAGGATGCGCGGCCCGGCAGGGCTGTGCAGCAATGCGATGGAGCCGAACTGCAGATAGCGGCATTCGGGCGGCAACTCGGGCAGCTGGGCAGGTGCCCACAGCGTGTCCGCCGTTGCCTGCGTATAGAAGGCATAGCGGTTGGTGCCTTGCGCATGCTCGACAAAGGCCAGCGTGCTGGGCGCATCGCAGCGCTGTACCAGGCGCATGTCCACGCCGTTGCCCTGCAGGTGCGCGAAAAGGCGCTCGCCGAAGAGATCGCGCGACAGTTGCGAGACAAAGCCCGTGGCCTGCCCGAGCCGCGCGGCGGCCACGGCACAGTTGGCGGGCGCGCCTCCTTCATGGCCCTGGAAGGCCAGGCCACCCGTGGCGGTGAAATCGATCAGGGCTTCGCCCGCGATGGCTATGCGCATGCGTTCTACCTCGCTGCCTGTTGGACAAAAGCATGGACACGGTCTGTGGCACGGCGGACAGCCTCCACCAGATGCGGATGGCCCGCAGCCTCACCCCACAAGGGCACTTCGGCACACAGCGCGGCCACAGGGTCGGCGGCGGCGCAGATGGCGTGTGCCACTGCGGAGTCCATGGCCTGATCCTGGTAGGCATAGGGCAGTGTGTCATGGTGCCAGCGCTGCAGAAAAACCAGGAACAGCGCCGGCAGCATGGCCACGGCATCCATGGACGCGCCCTGCGCGATGCGCTCGCGCACCGTGGGCGCGATGAAGCCCGGGATCTTGGCAAAGCCGTCGGCCGCCACGCGCTGGTTGGTGTCGCGTATCGCAGGGTTGCCGAAGCGTTCCAGCACGGTGTCGCGGTAGGCCGGCAGGTCCAGGGCCGATGCCTTGCCGGGTGTTGCAAGGCAGGGAATCACGTCCTGAGTCACATAGTCCCATGCCATCTGGCGTATCGCCGGCACGGCACTGCCTTCGTGGATGAAGCGCAGGCCCGCCAGCGTGCCGGCCCAGGCAATGCAGCTGTGGCTGGCGTTGAGGATGCGGATCTTGGCCTCCTCGTAGGGGGCCACGGAAGACACCATCTCCACGCCCACGCGCTCCCAGGGCGGACGGCCTGCGACGAAGCGGTCCTCTATCACCCACTGTGAAAAGCTTTCGGCCGTCACGGCGGCCGCATCGTCCCAGCCCGTCGCAGCCTGCACGCGCTCGCGCAGCTCCGGCGGCGGGCGCGGGGTGATGCGGTCGACCATGGCATTCGGGCAGCTGATGTTGTGCCCAGCCCACTCGGCCAGTTCCTGCAGTTGCGCCAGTTGCATGAAGGCCAGCAGCCCGGCCAGCAGGCGATCGCCGTTGTGGCGCAGGTTGTCGCAGCTCAGCAGCGTGACCGGGCCGGCATGAGCACAGCGGCGCAACTGCAGGATGGCGCACAGCACGCCATAGATCGTCTCTCCGGCCTGCCCCTGGCGCATGCGGCCGATGTCGGCTGCAAGCTCCGGGCTGCCGGTGTCCAGCACGCCGCTGCCATCGAGGTAGTAGCCAGCCTCGGTCACGGTGAGGGAGATGACACGTGTGCAGGGGCTGGCTCCGCGCGCAATCACGGCGGCCAGCCCGGGCGCATGGGGGATCACTTCGCGCAGGGCCTCGATGCGTTGGTAGCGCACCGATCCGCCAGGCGCAATCGTCTCCAGTGTGTAAGCCCCTCCCTGGCGCGCCAGCGCCTCCAGCGTCTGCGCCATGTCGGAGCGCAGGTTGGCCCCCACCAGCTCCCATTGCGTGTCCCCGGCATCGATCAGCCGCTGTTGATAAGCGGCCTGGTGCGCACGGTGAAAGGAACCCAGGCCCAGGTGCAGCACCGTGGGTCTGGAAAGATGCGGAACAATCGCGTTCATGGTGACCAGAGGGAGATGAGGAAGAAAGGATGACTGCTCCGGGCAGCCTCTCGGAGCGAATCGCTCAGGCGCCTGCCAGCGTGCGTCCCTGGCGGTCGAACAGGTGCAGTGCGCAGCCGGTGTCCAGCGCGACGGACACCGCGTCGCCCACGGCCAGTGGCGTGCGCTCGGCCTGGCGCGCGATGAGCTGCGCCCCGCCCACGCTGACATGGATCAGCGTGTCGGCGCCCAAGGCCTCGATCAGGTCCACGCGGCCCATGACCTGTCTCTGTGCAGCGGCATCGGTTGCGACCTGCGCTCTGGCCACGCGCAAGGCCTCGGGGCGTATGCCCAGCGTGCCGTCGGCGGGCAGGCGGCCCTGCGTGGCCCCGGAGAACACGGGCAGTGCCTCGGCGGCGATCAGGTTCATCGACGGCATGCCGATGAACTGCGCAACGAACTGGTTGGCCGGATGGTCGTAGAGCGCCAGGGGTGCACCCACCTGTTCGATGCAGCCATCGCGCAACACCACCACGCGGTCGGCCAGGGTCATGGCCTCGACCTGGTCATGGGTGACATAGATGGTGGTGGCGCCCAGCGCCTTGTGCAGCTTGTGGATTTCCACCCGCGTGTTGCCGCGCAGCGCCGCATCGAGGTTGGACAACGGCTCGTCGAACAGGAACACCTTGGGCGCACGCACGATGGCCCGGCCTATGGCCACGCGCTGGCGCTGCCCCCCGGACAGATCGCGCGGCTTGCGTTCCAGATAGGGCGTGAGGTTGAGCGTCTCGGCCGCCTGCCCGACCTTTCGGCGTATCTCCTCTTTCGGCACGCCGGCCAGGCGCAGCGCGAAGGACATGTTGTCGTACACGCTCATGTGCGGATACAGCGCATAGCTCTGGAACACCATTGCCAGGTCGCGCTCGCCCGATGGCGCATGCGTGATGTCGCGCCCGTCGAGCAGCAACTGCCCCGAAGTGATGCTCTCCAGCCCAGCGATCAGGCGCAGCAGCGTGGACTTGCCGCAGCCCGAAGGCCCGACGAAGACGATGAACTCGCCGCGCTCGATGGCGAGGTCCACGCCGCGGATGATCTGCGCCTCTCCGAAGCGCTTGCGTATGTCCTGAAGTTGCAGATAGGCCATGGTTTTCCTTGTGCAGCACAAAGCCGCGAAATGGATGCCGGACGGCTACTTGACGGCGCCAAAGGTCATGCCCTGCACCAGTTGCTTCTGGCTGAACCAGCCAAACACCACGATGGGAGCGATGGCGATCAGCGAAGCGGCCGAGAGCTTGGCCCAGAACAGCCCTTCGGGGCTGGCATACGAGGCGATCAGCGTGGCCAGCGTGCCGGCCCGGGCGCTGCTCAGGTTCAGCGACCAGAAGGCCTCGTTCCAGCTCAGCACCAGGCACAGCAGCCCGGTGGAGGCAATGCCGCCCACCGCCAGCGGCAGCACCACATGGCGGAACTCGGCCCACAGGCCTGCGCCATCCATGCGCGCCGCTTCCAGGATCTCGTTGGGGATGTCCTTGAGCGCGCTGTAGAGCATCCAGACCATGATGGGCAGATTGGACAGCGTGAAGACGATGACCAGCACGGTGAGCGAATCCAGCAAGCCCGCCCCTTGCGCCAGCACATAGATGGGCAGCAGGGCCCCCACGGCCGGCATCATCTTGGTCGAGAGCATCCACATGAGCACGTCGCGCGTGTGGCGGCTGCGGAAGAACGCCATGGAGTAGGCAGCAGGCACGGCGATGGCCAGGCCGATCAGGGTCGAGGCCAGGCTGGTGATCAGCGAATTGCGCGCATACAGCAGGTAGTCGCTGCGCTGCTGCACTTCGCCGAAGTTGGCCAGCGTGGGCTCGAACACGAACAGCGGCGGCACGGCAATGGCCTGCAGTTCCGTCTTGAAGGCCGTCAGGAACAGCCAGGCCAGCGGAAAGAACAGCAGCAGTGCCACGGCCCATGCCGCAGCGGCGCGCACCAGGGTGGAGGAACTTGTTTTCATCATGCCCTCAGTCCAGGCTCTTGCCGACGATGCGGATCAGGAAGAGGGAGACGATGTTGGCCAGCACCACGGCAAACAGTGCACCGGCCGAGGCCACGCCCACGTCGAAGTTCATCAGCGACTGCTTGTAGATCAGGTAGGTCAGGTTGGTGCTCTCGTTGCCGGGCCCGCCCGCCGTGGTGATGGCGATCTCGGCGAACACGCTGAGCAGGAAGATCATCTCGATCATCACCACCACCGCCATGGGCCGCGCCAGATGGGGCAGCGTGAGGTAGTAAAAGCGCTGCAGGGCGTTGGCCCCATCCATGCGCGCCGCCTCCATCTGCTCGCGGTCCAGCGACTGCAGCGAGGTGATGAAGATCAGGCAGGCGAAGGGCAGCCATTGCCAGGACACCATGACGATGACGGACAGCAGCGGCATCTCGGTGAGCCAGTCCACGGGCTGCAGTCCGACGGCCCTCCACAGGCTGGCCAGCACGCCATAGATCGGGTTCATCATCATGTGTTTCCACAGCAGCGCATTGACCGTGGGCATCACGAAGAACGGCGAGATCAGCAGCACCCGCACGACGCCACGCCCCGGAAACGGCTCGTTGATCAGCAAAGCGATCAGCACGCCCAGCACCAGGGTGATCAGCACCACGCTGGCCAGGAAGTTCAGCGTGTTCCACACGGCGGGCAGGAAGTCCGGATCGGTGATGAAGAAGGCGTAGTTGTCCCAGCCGGCGAAGCGGTGCTCGCCTGGCTGCATGAGGTTGTAGTTGACGAGCGAGAAATAAATCGTCATCAACAAGGGCACGAGCATCCAGCACAGCAGCACGGCCACGGCGGGCGCCATCAGGGCGCGGGGCAGCAGGCGCCTGGCGGACGCCGCCCTTTCGGGAGTCCTATCGGCCCTCATTTGTAGTAGCCGCTTTTCCTCATCTCGCGATCGGCCAGCGTCTGCGAGGTACTGAGCGCCTGCTCCACCGTGACCTTGCCCGACAGCGCGGCGCTCATCTGCTGGCCCACGGCAATGCCAATGGCCTGGAACTCTGGAATCGCGACGTACTGCACGCCGGCATAGGGCGACTTGGGCTCGGTCGCATCGGTCAGGCTCACGCTGTCGATGGCCCGCTTCTCGGCTGCGGCAAAGCCCGCCACCTTCTGGAACTCGGCATTGGCATAGGTGGACTGGCGCGTTCCTGTAGGCACGGCACGCCAGCCGTGCTCCTGCGCAACCAACTGCACATACTCCCTGGAGGTGGCCCACTTCACGAAGACCTGGGCCGCATCGGCCTTCTTCGAGCTGGAGGGTATGGCCAGGTTCCAGGTCCACAGCCAGGTCGATCCCTTGGGCGTGCTGGCCACGGGTGCAGCCGCATAGGCCACCTTGTCGGCCACCTTGGATTGCTTGGGGTCGCTCACGAAGGAGGCGGCGATGCTCGCATCCACCCAGGCGCCGCACTTGCCCTCGTTGAACAGGGCCAGGTTCTCATTGAAGCTGTTGGCCGAGGCGCCCGGGGGGCCATAGGCCTTCATCAGGTCCACATAGAAACCCACGGCCTTCTTCCAGGCGGGTGTATCGATCTGCGGCCTCCACTGCATGTCGAACCATTGGCCGCCGAAGGTATTGGCCATGGTGGTGATCAGGGCCATGTTGTCTCCCCAGCCCGGCTTGCCGCGCAGGCAGATGCCGTAGACCCCGGCCTTGGGATCGTGGACCCTGGAGGCGAACTCCCGGACCTGCTCCCAGGTGGGCTTGTCGGGCATCTGAAAACCCGCCTTGTCGGCCAGGTCCTTGCGGTACATGAGGATGGAACCTTCGCCATAGAAGGGCGAGGCATAGAGCTTGCCTTCGTAGGACAGGCCTTCGCGGATGGTGGGCAGCAGGTCGGCCGCGTCATAGGCGGCATCGGTGGCAATGGGCTGCAGCCAGCCCTTCTTCGACCAGATCGGCACCTCGTAGATGCCCACGGTCATCACATCGAACTGGCCGCCCTTGGTGGCGATGTCGGTGGTCACGCGCTGGCGCAGCACGCCTTCTTCCAGCGTCACCCATTTGAGCGTGATGTCGGGGTGGGCCTTCTCGAACCGGGGGGTGAGCTTTTGCATCTCGATCATGTGGCCGTTGTTCACGGTGGCGATCACGAGTTCGGTGCCGGCGAGTGCGCCCGCTGCGGCAGTGGCCATGGCCCATGTGAGGCTGGCCTTGAGCAAGCTGTGCATTTTTGTCTCCTTGTTCCCTGGTCTTCGAATGCTGGATCACCGCGCCTCCCATCCCGGCTGCGGATGAGGCATTGTGGCGACGGCCTCGTGCCTGGACTGGTACGACAGATGCGCCTTTCGATACTTTTATGCGCAGCCAGGCCGGTGATATCCCTTAGCCAATGCATCAAACCATGTGCCTCTGCTGCGGTGCGTTCCGACCTCCTAGAATTCCGTTCATCCGCATCTCCGAGGCAGACCATGGCCGTGCAGCGCATCCCTGTTCCACCGAGTGCACTCGGCGAGTCCCCCTTCTGGCACCCGCAGGAACACCGGCTCTACTGGTGCGATATCCAGGACCGGCACATCCATTCGTGGGAGCCCGCCACAGGCCTGCACCGCAGCTGGGCCACGCCCAGCGAACCGGGCTGCTGCGCTCCCACGGACCGGGGCCGCATCGTGGTGGGGCTGCGCGATGGCTTCGGCCTGCTGGACACCGCCACGGGACACACCGAAATGATCGCCCGCCTGGACCATGATCCGCAGCAGCTGCGGCTCAACGACGGGCGCTGCGACCGCGCCGGGCGGCTGTGGGCGGGGTCACTGTTCTCGCCCAAGACGGCGCCCGATGCCGCGCTGTGGTGCCTTCGCGCGGACGGCGCCGGAGGCTACGCCGTTCAGCGCATGGCAGGCGACTGCACCACGGCCAACGGCCTGGCCTTCAGCCCCGATGACGACTGGATGTACTGGGCAGACACGCCAGCCCACCGCATAGACCGCTTTGCCTTCGACCTGGACTCCGGCACGCTGGGCACGCGCTCGCTGTGGAAGGCCTTCGCGCCCAAGGCCGAGGGCAGGCTCTATGGCGGCCGCCCCGACGGCGCCAGCGTCGACGTCCGGGGCAACTACTGGGTGGCCATGTACGAAGGCGGCTGCGTGCTGCAACTGAGTCCCGAGGGCGATGTGCTGCAGCGCCTGGACACGCCCGTGCGCTGCCCCACCATGGTCTGCTTTGGAGGAGAGGACCTGCGCACGCTGTACATCACCTCGGCCGGACACGGCCGGCCCGATCCGGAGCGATCGGCGCAGGTGCCTGCCGGCGCACTGATGGAGTGCCGTGTCGATGTGCCGGGCCTGCCGGTGAACAGCTTCCGCGAAGCCTGAGCCTGCTCGGCCCCGGCAACGTGTTGCCAGGGGCGTCAGGCCCGCATGCGCTGCAGCAGTCCTGCGGTCGATGCATCGAGCTGCACCACATCGCCGCTGGCCAGGCGCTGCTGCAGGTCGCGCGCCAGCAGCTTGCCCAGTTCCACCCCCCATTGGTCGAAGCTGTTGAGGCCCCACAGCGCGCCCGCCACGAACACGCGGTGCTCCTGCAAGGCAATCAGCGCACCCAGCGCCGCCGGCGTGAGCGCATCCAGCAGTACGAAGGTACTGGGCCGGTTGCCCGGGAAGTGGCGATGGCCATCATCGCAGGAACGCCCCTGCATCAAGGCCTGGGCCTGGGCCAGAGCGTTGGCCAGCAGTTGCTCATGGTGGCCCTGCAGGCCGTGCGACGGCCGCTGCACGGCGATGATCTCCAGCGGCACGATGTCCGTACCCTGGTGCAGCATCTGGAAGAAGGCATGCTGCCCATCCGTACCCGGCTCGCCCCAGAGCACGGGGGCTGAGCCCAGTGCCAGCGGCCGGCCCTGGCGGTCCACGCGCTTGCCATTGCTCTCCATCTCCAGTTGCTGCAGATAGGCCGGCAGGCGCCGCAGGCCTGCGTGGTAGGGCGCAATGCAGCGGCTGGCAAAGCCCAGCAGATTGCGGTTCCAGACATCGAGCAGGCCCAGGCGCACGGGCAGGTTGGCCTGCAGCGGTGCCGTGCGGAAATGGTGGTCCATGGCATGCGCGCCGGCCAGCAGGTCGCGGAATGCCGCAGCTCCCACGGCGAGGGCCACGGGCAGCCCGATCGCCGACCACAGCGAATAGCGCCCGCCCACCCAGTCCCAGAAACCGAAAGTGGTGGTGATGCCCATCTGCGCAGCCGCCGAGGCATTGGTGGTCAGCGCCACGAAATGCCGCGCCACATCTTCACCGCCCTGCGCATGGAACCATTGCAGCGCACTGCGCGCATTGGTCAGCGTCTCCTGCGTGTTGAAGACCTTGGAGGCCACGATGAACAGCGTGCTGCGCGGCTGCAGCCCATCGAGCACCGATTGCAGCTCATGCCCATCCACGTTGGAGACGAAGTGCATGCGCCGCCGTGCATCGCACATTCCCTGCAGCGCCTGCACGGCCATCTGCGGCCCCAGGCCCGATCCACCGATGCCCATGCACACCACATCGGTGATGCCGGCATCGGCCCTCACGCGCTCGGCATAGGCCAGCATGGCATCCAGCGTTTCGTGCACCTGGGCCAGGGCCCATGCCAGGCCCGGCGGCGACTCGCCGCGCGGGCAGCGCAGCAGCGCGTGCAGCACGGCGCGGCCCTCGCTGCCGTTGACGTGCTCGCCGGCGAACATGGCATCGCGCTGCTGCTCCACTGCGCACTCGCGCGCCAGACGCAACAGCAGCGCCTCGGCTGGTGCATCCCAGAGGTTCTTGGACAGGTCTGCAAAACAGTGTGGCGCCTCCTGGCTGAAGTGCGCGAACCGGCCGGGATCATCGGCAAAGGCGTGGCGCAGATCGAAGCCCTTGCGCAGGGCCAAGGCATGGTGGTGCAGCGCAGGCCAGACAGTGGCATGGTCGCAGCGCGGGGGCTGGGGAATGACGGACAGCATGGGATAAAAGTAATCTGATTACCAAATCGACAACACATCTCTGGAACAAAACCTCAATACCTTCCTATAATTTATCCGATTCCTCAAAATTTTGGTAACCAAGTTACCAAAAATAGACACACCAACTTGTGGAGACAGCATGGGTTTCGATCTGGTTTTGTTCGGTGGCACGGGTGATCTCGCATGGCGCAAGCTCATGCCCGCGCTGTTCCAGGCGTTCCGCCACGGCACCCTCCCCGAGGGGGGTCGCATCCTGTGCGTGGGTCGCGATGATCTGAGTGACGACCAGTACCGCGCGCTCATCCAGGGCCGCTTCGAAAAGGTGGAACTGTCCAAGCGCCCCAGTCCAGAGGAGTTCTCGCGTTTCGCGGCCCTGCTGCACTACCTGCGCATGGACCTGTCGCAACCCGCCGACTACGAGCGCCTGGCCACGGCGCTGAACACCCGCGGCGCCGAGACGGTGGTGATGTACCTGGCCACTGCGCCCAGCCTGTTCACCACGGTCTGCGAGCAGATTGCCGCCGTGGGCCTGAATGGCCCGCAGACGCGCGTGGTGCTGGAAAAGCCGCTGGGCCACGACCTGGCCTCCAACCAGGCCATCAACGCCACGCTGCGCAAGGTCCTGCGCGAAGAGCAGGTGTTTCGCATAGACCACTACCTGGGCAAGCCCTCGGTCCAGAACCTGCTGGCCCTGCGCTTTGGCAACGCACTGTTCGAGCCACTGTGGCGGCGCGAGACCATTGCCAACATCCAGATCACCATTGCCGAGGAACTGGGCGTGGAAAGCCGTGGCGCCTTCTACGACCAGACCGGCGCGCTGCGCGACATGGTGCAAAACCATGCCCTGCAACTGCTGTGCGCCATCGGCATGGAGCCGCCGATCAACGCCTCGGCCCACGCCATCCGCGACGAAAAGCTCAAGGTGCTGCAGTCGCTCAAGCCCTGGACGCCGGAAACCCTGAGCCAGCACGTGGTGCGCGGCCAGTACCTGGCCGGCGCCAGCCAGGGCCAGCCCGTGCCCGCCTACCAGCAAGAGAAAGGCGTGGCGGCCGGCAGCCAGACCGAGACCTTCGTCGCCCTGCGCACCGAGATCTGCAACTGGCGCTGGGCCGGCGTGCCCTTCTACATCCGCACCGGCAAGCGGCTGGCAGGCCGGGATGCGCGCATCGTCGTGAACTTCCGGCCCGTGCCCCATCCCATCTTCCGCTCGCCCCTGTCCGAAGCCAACCGCCTGGTCATCAACCTGCAACCCAAGGACGGCCTGGAGCTGCACCTGCTGGCCCAAGGCGCCACCCAGCAGCAGGCCGAGCCTTCGCTGGCTCCCGTGCACCTGAACCTGGACTTCGACCAGCGCTTCGGCGCCAAGCGCGTGGGCGCCTACGAGCGCCTGTTGCTGGACGTGATCGCCGGGCGGCTGAATCTGTTCGTGCGTAGCGACGAACAGGAACAGGCCTGGCGCTGGGTGGAACCCATACTGCAGCACTGGCGCAACGATCTCTCGGGGCCGCGCGGCTATGCGGCTGGCAGTTGGGGGCCCAGCGCGGCCAGCGCCATGATTGCGCGGGATGGGTTTTGTTGGAGCGAGGAGGTTTGAGGCTCCCCCTGAGGCGCTTCGCGCCTTCCCCCTCTCTCGCTGCGCGGGAGGGGGACGACAGCATCGCTGCGGGGCGGCCCTTGCTCGCTGTCCCTGACGCTGGGGCGCGCCGGTTTCAGGCGATGCGCTCGGCCTGCAGCGCGGCCTATAGCCCGCGGGGGGCGCTGGATCATTGGGGAACCTACAATGAGGCCCCGAGAGACTGACCACACCATGAATCCTGCTGCGCCGGCTGCCGATGCCGCCCCCACTTCCTCCCTGATCGATCCCAAGCTCGCCATGGGATGGATGCACACGACGCGCTTTTTGACGACGGCTGCGCAACTGCACCATCTTCCCAAGGTCGATGTGCCCGAGATCGCGTTCGTGGGCCGCTCCAATGCCGGCAAGTCCACCTGCATCAACACGCTGACGCAGCAAAAGCAGCTGGCCTTCGCCTCGAAGAAGCCCGGCCGCACGCAGCACATCAACCTGTTCTCCCTGGGCAAGCAGGGCGTGACCGACGCCGTGCTGGCCGATCTGCCCGGCTACGGCTACGCCGCCGTGTCGCGCACGGACAAGCAGCGCTGGCAGCGCGTGATGCTGAACTATCTGGTCAGCCGCGAGAGCCTGACGGGCATCGTGTTGCTGTGCGATCCGCGACTGGGCCTGACCGAACTCGACGAAGCCTTGCTCGATGCCCTGCGCCCGCGCGTGCAGGAGGGCCTGAAGTTCCTCGTGCTGCTGACCAAGGCCGACAAGCTCACGCGCGCCGAGCAGGCCAAGGTGCTGTCCATCACGCGGCTCAATGCCGGCGGTGGCGAGGTGCGCATGTTCTCCGCGCTCAAGAAGCAGGGTGTGGACGAGGTGGCCCAGCTGCTGTGGCACTGGAGCCATCCCGAAGGGCTGGCCCAGCCGGCCGCCGCTGCACCGCAGGCGGACGTCGCAGCCGCGACGCCCGGCGAGAGCGACAGCCCCCAAGATTAGCGCCTGGAGGCGCTCGTGTAGCCAGCGCCCCGCAAGGAGCGCAACATGGTGACCACCTGCATTCGCGAGCTGCCTCACGGCATCCATCTGCACTGCCGCGTCAGCGGCGAACCCGGCCGGCCGTTGCTGCTGTTCCTGCACGGTTTTCCCGAGGACAGCTTCATCTGGGAAGGCATGCTGGAGCAGTTCGGCGCGCAATGGCGTTGCGTCGCCCCCGATCTGCGGGGCTTTGGCCATTCCAGCCAGCCGGCCGGCGTGGAGCAGTACAAGGCCAAGCACCTGCTGCAGGATCTGGCGGCGCTGATCGCCATCGAAAGCCCTGGCGCACCCGCAGCCTGCGTGATCGCCCACGACTGGGGGGGTGCCCTGGCCTGGGGTCTGGCCAATCGCCATCCCGGGCTGATGCAGCGGCTGATGATCCTCAACGCCCCGCATCCAGGCGCCTTTCTGCGCGAGTTGCTGGACAACCCCGTGCAGCAGGCCGCAAGCCAGTACATGCATTTCCTGCGCCGCCCCGACGCACCCGCCCTGCTGGCCGACAACGACTGGCAGCGCATGCTGGGATTTTTCCGCACACCGCAGGGCGAGTTGCCCGGCTGGCTCACGCCGCAGTTGCAGCAGCGCTACCGCGAGCACTGGGACCTGGGCGTGCAAGGCTCCTGCCACTACTACGGCGCCAGTCCCCTGGTGCCGCCCCGGCCCGAAGACCCGGACTCAGCCGACGCACTGCGCAACCTGAGGCTGCCGCCCGAGATGCTGGACATCGGCGTGCCCACGCATGTGCTCTGGGGCGACAGCGACCCGGCGCTGCAGCCCGCCCTGGTCGAAGGCCTGGAGCCGTGGGTGCCGCGCCTGACGGTGCAGCACCTGGCAGGCACTTCGCACTGGGTCGTGCACGAGCAGCCAGATGCGGTGCGGCAAGCGCTGGAGCAGTTCCTGTCCCGCCCCGTTCAGTAGACCGAAGGCTCGCCCTCGGGCCGGGTCTTGAAGCGCCTGTGCACCCAGTAGTACTGGTCGGGCATGGTGCGAATCGCCGCTTCCAGCTCGCGGTTCATGCGTGCCGTGTCGGCCTCGGCATCGTCGGTGGGAAAGTCCGTCCAGGCCGGCGTGATCTCGGCCACGTAGCCCGTGGGCGTCATGCGCGTATACATGCCCAGCACCTTGGCCCGGCCCAGGCGTGCAAAGCGCGACAGCGAGGGGATGGTGGCCGCGTTCACGCCGAAGAAGGGCACGAAGACCGAGTCGTTGCGGCCGAAGTCCATGTCGGGCAAAAGGTACAGCAGCCCGCCCTTGCGCAGGCTGGAGATGATGGGCTTGACCCCGTCGGCGCGGTTGAGCATGCGCACATCACCAAAGCGCTGGCGCCCTGACATGAACCACTCATCGACCGCAGGGTCCGGATGGGTGGAGAAGATCGAGGTGAAAGGCCGCGTGGTGTGCAGCGGCAGCGCCAGGCCCCCCGCATCCATGCTGTAGAAATGCGGCGCGAACAGGATGGTGGGCGTATCGCCATCGAGCTCATGCACGGCGCCCTGCAGCTTCACGCGCTCGGCCACCACCTCGCGCGGCGCGGCCCACAGCCAGCTGCGGTCCAGCCAGGTCTGGCAAAAGACGATGAAGTTGCTGCGCGCCAGCTCCACGCGCTGCGCCTCGGTCAGCTCGGGAAAGCACAGCGCAAGATTGCGCAGCGCCACCTTGCGGCGCGGCGCGGCCAGCACGAACAGCACACGCCCCAGAAACGCACCCAGCCCCCGCAGCCACGGCAGCGGCATCCAAGCCAGCGACCGCATCAGCCACACGCCGATGCGCCCGCTCATGCACCCACCTCGCCAGCAGGTGCTTCACGGCGCGGCTGCTTGTAGCGCGCATAACCCCACAGGTACTGCTGCGGGCATTGGCGGATGGTCTGCTCCATCGCCTCGTTGATCTGCTGCACCGCAGCTTCCAGATTCTCGGACAAGGGCACGGGCAACTCCTCAAGATACAGCGCATAGCCCCGCCCCCAGGACAAGCGCTCACAACGGGCCACGATCACCGCGGCCCCCGTCTGCAACGCCAGCCGCGCCGCCAGCGTCATCGTATAGGCATCACGGCCGAAGAACGGCGACCAGACGCCCTGCCCCTCGGGCGGAACCTGGTCTGGCAGCAGCCCCACGGCCGCGCCCTTGCGCAGCGCCTTGATCATCTGGCGCACGCCGGCCAGCGTGGTCGGCACGGCCTGCACGCCGGGGCGGTTGCGCGCCGTCTCCATGACGCGGGCCAGCCAGGGCTGGCGCGCGGGGCGGTAGAGAATGGTGATCTCGCCATGCTCGGCCGACCATTGCCGCGCCGCATGCTGCACTGACAGCTCGAAGCAGCCCAGGTGCGGCGTCAGAAAGATGATGCCGCGCCCGGCCGCGTAGGCCCGGCGCACGCATTCCTCGTTGTGCATCTCGCAGCTCGGCTGCCTGCCCATCCACATGCGCGGCAGCTCCGCCACCATGCGCCCCGCGTGTCCCACGGCCGGCGCCACGGCGCCCAGGCCGTAGCCGGCCTGCCGGGCGTTGGCCAGAAAGCGGCGCCGGTACGTGGGCGAAGCGGCGAACGCCACCCAGCCCATGAGCGCGCCAAGGGGGTGCAATAGCCACAAAGGCAGTGCAGCAAACAGTCGGAACAGGGATGGCATTAAAATGATGGGTGTCGCTGAGTTAACTGAGCAACTTGCAGAGCGACGTTAAACAATTTCTGCTAAAGCGTTCGCCAGAGCTCCTGCAGCTTGGGCAGCGCCCAGCAAAAAAGCTGCAACCAAGGAGTTTATTCATATGGCGAACGACTTTCTTTTCACCTCGGAATCCGTCTCTGAAGGCCATCCGGACAAGGTGGCTGACCAGATCTCTGACGCGATCCTGGACGCCATTTTCGCCCAAGACCCGTACAGCCGCGTGGCGGCCGAGACGCTGACCAACACGGGCCTGGTGGTTTTGGCAGGTGAGATCACCACCGGCGCAAACGTCGACTACATCCAGGTCGCACGCGACACCATCAAGCGCATCGGCTACGACAACACCGACTACGGCATCGACTACAAAGGCTGCGCCGTGCTCGTGGCCTACGACAAGCAAAGCCAGGACATCGCCCAGGGCGTGGACAAGGCCAGCGATGACGAGCTCAACACCGGCGCCGGCGACCAGGGCCTGATGTTCGGCTACGCCTGCGACGAGACGCCCGAGCTGATGCCCGCGCCCATCTACTACGCGCACCGCCTCGTCGAGCGCCAGGCCCAGCTGCGCAAGGACGGCCGCCTGCCCTTCCTGCGCCCCGATGCCAAGAGCCAGGTGACCATGCGCTACGTGGACGGCAAGCCCCACAGCATCGACACCGTGGTGCTGTCCACCCAGCACAGCCCCGACCAGTCGGAAACCGCCACCAAGATGAAGGCCAGCTTCACCGAAGCCATCATCGAGGAAATCATCAAGCCCGTGCTGCCCTCCGAGTGGCTGCAGGACACCAAGTACCTGATCAACCCCACGGGACGCTTCGTTGTCGGCGGCCCCCAGGGCGATTGCGGCCTGACCGGCCGCAAGATCATCGTCGACACCTACGGCGGTGCCTGCCCCCATGGCGGCGGCGCCTTCAGCGGCAAGGACCCGACCAAGGTGGACCGCAGCGCCGCCTACGCCGCGCGCTACGTGGCCAAGAACATCGTGGCCGCCGGCCTGGCACGCCAGTGCCAGATCCAGGTGGCCTACGCCATCGGCGTGGCACGCCCGATGAACATCACGGTCTACACCGAAGGCACGGGCGTCATCCCCGACGCCGAGATCGCCAAGCTGGTGGCCGCGCATTTCGACCTGCGCCCCAAGGGCATCATCCAGATGCTGGACCTGCTGCGCCCCATCTACAGCAAGACCGCCGCCTACGGCCACTTTGGCCGTGAAGAGCCCGAATTCACCTGGGAGCGGACGGACAAGGCAGCCGTGCTGCGCGCTGCGGCCGGCCTGTAAAGACGCCCCTCGCCACCGACAAGCCCCATGCAGGCCCCGCCTTCATGGGGCTTTTTACGTGAGGTGTCCCTTGCTGGCACCCGGGTCCTGGCCTCTTCGCTCTGGCGGACAGCCTTAGCTCACTACACTTGGACCCTGGTAAGCGTTTCACTTCACCCTCCGACGCACAGCGCCAAGCCCATGCCCTCCACCACCCAGCTACTGGTCATAGACCCCCAGAACGACTTCTGCGATCTGCCTGAGGACTGGTGTCCTGGCGGGCAACGTCCCAGCCTTCCCGTGACGGGCGCCCATGCCGACATGCAGCGGCTTGCCGGTTGGATACGGCGCGAGGGGGCGAGAATTGACGAGATCATGGTGACGCTGGACTCGCACCAGCGCTATGACATTGCCCACCCCGCCTTCTGGCAGCAGGGCGATGGCAGCGAGGTAGTGCCGTTCACCCCTATCACGGCGGCGCAGGTGCGGGCGGGGGTGTTCCGGCCGCGCAACGCCGAGGCGCTGCAGCGCAGCCTGGACTATCTGGATGCACTCGAAGCCAACAGCCGCTACACGCTGATGGTCTGGCCCGTGCACTGCGAGGTGGGCAGCTGGGGCCACGGTATCCATGCCGATGTGCTGGCGGCCTGCGGCGACTGGCAGCAGCAGCGCCAGCGCGCCGTGTACAACGTTTTCAAGGGGCTCAATCCCTGGACCGAGCACTACAGCGCGCTGCTGGCCGAGGTCCCCGACCCGGCCGATCCGGCGACCTTGCTGAATACGGCCTTGCTGGAGCGGCTGGGCCAGGCAGACATACTGGTGGTCGCGGGCGAGGCGAGCAGTCACTGCGTGCGCTCCACGGTCGAGCATCTGGTCGAGCACCTTCCCCATCCTGAGCGCATCGTGCTGATGCATGACGCCATGAGCCCGGTGCCGGGCTTCGAGTCCGCGCACCATGATTTTTTAGCAGCCATGCAGGCCCGCGGATTGCGGCTGGCCTCCAGCCAAGAACTCCACCTGTAGGGGCCGGACCGCCTTCCCGCGCGCAGCCCCCTTTCCTGTTTCCCCAGCATCGCACCATGGCTCCCATCATCACCAGCCTGCTCGACACCGATCTCTACAAATTCACGATGTGGCAGGCCATGCTGCACCGCAATCCCCAGACCGAGGCCGAGTACGAGTTCGTCTGCCGCACGAAGACGGCCTTCCCACTGGCCGAGCTGCTGCCCGAGGTGGAGCGCGAGCTGGACGCCCTGTGCGCGCTGCGCTTCACGCCCGAAGACCTGGCCTACCTGGGCGGGCTGCGCTTCATGAAGAGCGACTTCATCGACTTTCTGCGCATCTTCCAGTTCCAACGCGCCTTCATCCGTGCCTGGGCCGATGGCGACACCCTGCACATCGAGGCCAAGGGCCCCCAGGTCCATGTGATGGGCTTCGAGATCTATGTGCTGGCCATCGTCAACGAGCTGTATTTCCGGCGCTTCGACGCCGAGGCGGCGCTGGCTGAAGGCCGCAGGCGCCTGGCCGGCAAGATCGAGCGCCTGCGCCACCTGGCCTGCGAGGCCAGGCTGCGCAATCCCTTCGAGCTGTTCGACTTCGGCGTGCGCCGGCGCTTCTCGGGCGCCTGGCAGCGCGAGGTGGTCCAGGCCTTTGCCACGCAGACGGCGCAGTGGTTCAAGGGCACGTCCAACGTGCTGCTGGCTCGCGACTTCGGCATCGTGCCCATAGGCACCATGGCCCATGAGTACCTGCAGAGCTACCAGGCCCAGGGCGTGCGCCTGCGCGACTTCCAGATCGCCGCGCTGGAGGACTGGGTGCAGGAGTACCGGGGCGACCTGGGCGTGGCCCTGACCGACACCGTGGGCATGGATGCCTTCCTGGCCGATTTCGACATGTACTTCGCCAAGCTCTTCGACGGGCTGCGCCACGACTCGGGCGACCCGTATGCCTGGGGCGAGAAGGCCATCGCCCACTACCAGAAGCTGCGCATAGACCCCCAGGCCAAGCGCCTGGTGTTCTCCGACGGGCTGGACCTGGACACGGCCCTGGCCCTGTACCAGCGCTTTGCCGACCGCATACAGCTGGGCTTCGGCATCGGCACGCGGCTGACCAACGACATGGGGCTGGAGACCATCAACATCGTGATGAAGCTCACCCACGCCAACGGCCAGCCCGTGGCCAAGATCTCGGACTCGCCGGGCAAGACGCTGTGCAACGACGAAACCTATCTGGCCTATCTGCGCCAGGTCTTCGGCCTGGCCCAGCCTGTCGCCGTCTGATACCGCCCGACACCGCCTGACATCGCCTGACACCGCCAAAGCTCCATTCATGCTGCGCATCACCATTGCCCAACTCAACCCCACCGTCGGCGACATCGCCGGCAACGTGGCCCGCATGGCCGAGGCCGCTGCCCGCGCCGCGCGCGCGCAGGCCGACCTGCTGGTCTTTCCCGAGCTGTCGCTGTGCGGCTACTACCCTGGCGACCTGCTGGACGAGCCCGCCTTTCGCGAACGCCTGGAGCAAGGCTTGCAGCAGCTGCTGCAGGCCACGCGCCAGTGGCCGCAATTGCACTGGGTCATCGGCGCGCCCACGCGTGCCAGCGGGCCCGGCAAGCCGCTGCACAACAGCCTGCTGGTGCTCAAGGACGGCGCCGTGCGCCTGCGCTACGACAAGCAGCTGCTGCCCACCTACAACATCTTCGACGAGCGCCGCCACTTCGAGCCCGGCCCCGACGCGGCCAAGGTGCTGCGCATAGGCCAGGCCCAGGTGGGCTTTCTGGTGTGCGAGGACGGCTGGAACGACGCCGGTGCCGACTACGCCACCAACCCCTTCGCGCGCATGGCCGACGCCGCGCCCGACCTGGTGGTCAGCATCAACGCCAGCCCCAGCCACCTGGGCAAGCGCGAGCAGCGCCACGAGATCTTCGGCCAGGCGGCCACGCGCCACGGCCTGCCCATCCTCTATGTGAATCAGATCGGCGGCCAGGACCAGATCGTGTTCGACGGCGCCTCCTTCGCGGTGGAGCCCGGGCGCGGCGTGGTCTTCGAGGCCGAGCGCTTTGTCGAAGACCTGCGCACGCTGCAGTTCGACGACGGACGCTTCCTCGACGCAGCCGGCCAGCCCTGCATGAGCGTGCCGGCCGAAGGCCTGCCCACCATGGAGTTCTACCGCCGCCAGATCGTGCTGGGCCTGCGCGACTATGCGCGCCGCTGCGGCTTCACGCGCGCGGTGGTGGGCAGCTCGGGCGGCATCGACAGCGCACTGACCCTGGCCCTGGCGGCCGAGGCCCTGGGCGCGGACAACGTGGTGGCCGTCACCATGCCTTCGCGCTTTTCGTCGAGCGGCTCGGTCGATGACTCGGTGATCCTGTGCCGCAACCTGGGCATCACGCTGCACGAGCACCCGATCCGCGAGCTGGTCGACGGCTATGCGCGCCAGTTCGAGGCCAGCTTCGGCCAGCCGCTGCAGGGCCTGCCGCTGGAGAACCTGCAGGCACGCATCCGCGGCACCACGCTGATGGAGTACTCCAACGCCTTCGGCCACCTGCTGCTGACCACGGGCAACAAGTCCGAGATATCGGTGGGCTACTGCACGCTGTATGGCGACACCAACGGCGGCCTGGGCCTGCTGGGCGATCTGTACAAGACCGAGGTCTTCGAGCTGTCGCGCCACGTCAACCGCAGTGCGGGCCGCGAGCTGATTCCCCAGGCCATCATCGACAAGCCGCCCTCGGCCGAGCTGGCGCCCGACCAGAAGGACGAGGACAGCCTGCCGCCCTATGCGGTGCTGGACGAAATCCTCAAATACGCCATCGAGGGCCGGCACCTGTCCACCGCCGAATACGGCACGGCCGAGCGCTTTGTGACCCAGCTGCTGGGCCAGCCCGGCGGTGCCGAGCTGGTTGACCGCGTCAAGCGCATGATCTTCCGCAGCGAGTACAAGCGCCGGCAGGCCCCGCCCATACTGCGCGTGCGCCCGCGCGCCTTCGGCACGGGCCGCCAGATGCCCATTGCCGCCCACTACGAATGAAGCCAGAGTGAAGCCACCGAGCCTGTTTATGCAAGAGACTGCCGCAATGGACGCCCCCACCGAAACCCCGGCCACCAGCGAGCGCGTGCACACCGCCGTGCTGATCGGGCGCTTCCAGCCGCTGCACAACGGCCACATGGCCCTGCTGCGCGCGGCGCTGGAGCGTGCCGAGCAGATCGTCGTCGTGCTGGGCAGCGCCTGGCAGGCGCCCAATCCCAAGAATCCCTTCAGCTGGCAGGAACGCGCGCAGATGCTGCGCGAGGCGCTGCCGCCGGCCGACGCGGCCCGCCTGCATTGCGTGCCCGTGCGCGACTATTACAACGAACCGCTGTGGGTACAGGCCGTGCAGCAGGCCGTGCAGTCCTGCGTGCCCGAAGGCGCCAGCGTGGCCCTGGTCGGCCATTTCAAGGATGCGACCAGCGGCTACCTGGCGCGCTTTCCGCGCTGGCAACTGATCAGCCTGCCGCGCCTGGGCCAGTTCGACGCCACGCCGCTGCGCGACATCTACTTCGGCGAATCCGGCGTGGACTTCGAGGCCCTGGCCGCCCAGGTGCCGCCCGCCACCCTGCAGTTCCTGCGCCAATGGGCCACCACGCCCGTCCATGCGCAGATGTGCGAGGAATGGCGCATGCTGGCCCGGTACCGCCAGGCCTGGGCTGCGGCGCCCTACCCGCCCGTCTTCGTGACCGTGGACGCACTGCTGCGCTGCCGCGTGCCGCACGAAGGCGCGCAACAGGACCACATCCTGCTGATACGCCGCGGCCATGCCCCGGGCCTGGGCCTGTGGGCGCTGCCGGGCGGCTTCCTGGAGCCGCGCGACACGCTGTGGCAGTCCTGCCTGCGCGAGTTGCGCGAGGAGACCTGCTCCACGCTCAGCGAGGCCGACCTGCAGGCGGCCCTGCAGTCCGTGCAGGTCTTCGACCATCCCGACCGCAGCCTGCGCGGGCGCACCATCACCCATGTGCACTATCTGGACCTGGGCGTGCTGCCCTCGCTGCCGCCCGTGCAGGGCGGCGACGATGCGGCACTGGCGCGCTGGGTGGCCGTCTGCGACCTGCCCGCCATGGAAAGCGCGTTCTTCGAGGACCACTTCCAGATCCTACGCCAGTTCCTGCCCCTTCCGGTGCAACAGCCCCTGGCGGACACGGGCGCGAAAATCGGCTAAAACCGGAGATTGCGGCGCCATCTTGCGCCGCAATACCGTTTTTCCGGGCTTCCCGTGTTCCCCCGCGATTGAATGACTACCACCCTACAGATCCGACCCGCCACCCCCGATGACGCCGAGCTCATCGTCCGCTTCGTGCGCGAACTCGCCGTCTATGAAAAAGCCGAGCATGAAGTCCTGGCCACGCCAGAGCATGTGAAGCGCACCCTGTTTGCCGACAACCCCGCCGTCTTCGGCCTGATCTGCCTGCATGGCGACCAGCCCGTGGGCTTTGCGGTCTACTTCTTCAATTACTCGACCTGGCAGGGCCGCCACGGCCTGTACCTCGAAGACCTCTACGTCACGCCCGAGGCGCGCGGCCTGGGCGCGGGCACGGCGCTGCTGCGCCGGCTGGCGCAGATCGCCGTCGAGAAGGACTGCGGCCGCTTCGAGTGGAGCGTGCTCGACTGGAACCTGCCCTCCATCGAGTTCTACGACCGCCTGGGCGCCCTGCCCCAGACCGAGTGGATCCGCTACCGCGTGACCGGCGACACCCTGCTGGAGATGGCGCGCGAGCCGGGCTGAGGCCGGCCTCCTTCGTCTGCCTACTCGGGCTCCACGCCCTGGCGCACGGCCTGCTCGACCACCTCGCGCGTCAGCGTGGGCACGAAGGTCTCGATGAAGGCATAGGCATAGCCGCGCAGCCAGGCGCCCTTGCGCAGGCCCAGCCGCGTGGTGTTGACCTCGAACAGGTGGCCGGCGTCCAGCGTGCGCAGGCCCTGGTCACGCTCGGCATCCAGCGCCACCGAGGCGACGATGCCCACGCCCATGTCCAGCTCCACATAGGTCTTGATCACGTCGGCGTCCATGGCCGTGAGCACCACGTCGGGCTCCAGGCCTTCGCGCGCAAAGGCCTCGTCGATGTGGGCGCGGCCCGTATAGCCCTGCTCGTAGGTGATGATGGGAAAGCGCGACAGCGCCTCCAGCGTCAGCGCCTGCTGCGACTGCAGCAGCGGGTGGCCCGGCGGCACGACCACGCCGTGCGTCCAGCGGTAGCAGGGCAGCGCGACCAGGCCTTCATAGCCGGCCAGCGCCTCGGTGGCCACGCCGATGTCGGCCTCGCCGCTGCGCAGCATCTGCGCCACCTGCTCGGGCGAGCCCTGGTGCAGGTGCAGGCGCACCTGCGGATAGCGCTGGCGGAAGTCGCGCACCACATGGGGTAGCGCATAGCGGGCCTGGGAGTGGGTGGCGGCAATCGACAGCCGGCCCTGCTCGCTGGCGCTGAAGTCGGCGCCCACGCGGCGCAGGTTGTCGGCCTCCAGCATCAGGCGCTCGACGATGGGCAGCAGCGCCTCGCCGGGCGGCGTCAGCCCGGTCAGCCGCTTGCCTGCGCGGATGAAGATCTCCACGCCCAGTTCTTCCTCCAGTTCGCGGATCTGCCGGCTCACGCCGGGCTGGGAGGTGTGCAGCGTGTGGGCCACCTCGGTCAGGCTGTAGCCGCGGCGCACGGTTTCGCGCACATAGCGCAGTTGCTGGAAGTTCATGGGCAAGGCTCCGCCCGGGGCCGGTGCGGCCCGGGCCTGTGGAAGGCAAAAGCAGAAAGGAAAGAAAGAGGGGGACGGCGAGAGGCTTTCAGGCCGAACAGGCCACGGCCGGCTCATCCGGGGCATCGGCCGCTGCCTCGCGGGGTAGCTCCAGCAGCTCGATCAGATTGCCTGCGGGGTCTCGCGCATAGCAGCGCCGGCCCTCGCTCACGGGCGCCACCTCCAGCGCCAGGCCGCCGTGCACCAGCAACTGCTGGCGCAGCGCATCCACGTCGCTGACCGTCAGCGCCAGATGCACCAGATTGCCCGCCGCGCGCTCGGTGCCGCCGGACTGCCCCTTGTAGGGCACCAGATCAATGCGCTGCCCGCCGGCCAGAAAGCTCAGGCCCGGACGCCCGGCAACGGTCAGGGCAGACAGGCCCAGCACTTCGCCATAAAAGCGCTCCATGGCCGCCTGGGCACGCGCCGGGAAGGACAGCTGGACATGGTGGACGCCACAGACGATGGCCACGCCCGGCTTCATGGCAGTGCGGCCGGCAAGAGGGGAAGGCCAGGCGGGGCGTGTGGTGTGGGTCATCGAAGCGTCTCGGAAAAGAATCAGCAGCCCGAATGCTGCTGCAGGCCATTGTCGAGACAAGTCGAAAAAACCAAAAATAATAAAAATTCAGTCTGTTATTTCCAAATCATCTCAAGAGATCGAACGCCGATGGTCGGCACGGCGCGCCAGCCATTCGCCACCGAACTGCAGCACCGACACCAGGGCCACCAGGATGACGATGACCTCGAACATCACGCGCGTCTCATAGCGCTCGTAGCCGTAGCGGATGGCCAGGTCGCCCAGGCCGCCCGCCCCCACGGCGCCCGCCATGGCCGAGGCATTGACCATGGCGATCACGCTCACGGTCATGCCGCCGATCAGGCCCGGCAGCGCCTCGGGCAGCAGCACCTGCCGCACGATCTGCGGGCGGCGCAGGCCCATGGCGCGCGCCGCCTCCACCAGGCCCGAGTCCACCTCGCCCAGGCTGACCTGGGCGATGCGCGCAAAGAACGGAATCAGGTTGGCCGACAGCGGCACCACCGCCGCCCAGGTGCCCAGCGTGGTGCCGACGATGGCGCGCGTTACCGGCAGCAGGGCCACCAGCAGGATGATGAAGGGAATGGCCCGGCCGATGTTCACCGCCGCCGACAGCCCCCGGTACAGGCGCGGCCTGGCGTAGAGCCCGCCCGGCGCCGTGGTGTGCAGCACGATGGCCAGCGCCAGCCCGGCAACGATGGCGATCAGCGAGGACGCGCCCGCCATCAGCAGCGTTTCCAGAAAGGCCTGCAGGTATTTATCGAGCGGGGGCAGGGACATGGCCAAGCAGTTGCAGTGAATCGGCGCCCAGCGCCTGTTGAAGGGAAGACAGCGCGGCCGGTGAAAGGGGTGAGAGCGGTGAAAGCGGCGAGGGTGCCGACGGCAGATCCTGCACCGGCACGCCCACCAGCAGGCGGCCCTGCGAACGCCCGCGCATGCAGTCCAGGCCACCCTGCAACAAACGGGCACGCGGGCCCAGCACCTGAAGCTGCGCCAGCGGCAGGCCCTGCTGGCTGCCGCCGTCGGCCCATCCGATGGCCAGCACGGCGACGGCATCCGGGCCATCGGCCTCTGCCACCAGTTCCAGGTCGGCCGCCAAGGCCTGCCGCAGCGGCCGCAGCAGCGCACGCGCCGCCTCCGAGCGCGGTGCCGCAAACAGCTTCCAGACCTCGCCGATCTCCTGCAGCCGGCCCTGGTCCAGCACCAGCACGCGGTCGCAGACCTCGCGGATCACGGCCATGTCGTGCGTGATGAGCACGATGGTCAGCCGCAGCTTGCGGTTGATCTCGCGCAGCAGCTCCAGGATGGACTGCGTGGTCTCGGGGTCCAGGGCCGAGGTGGCCTCGTCGCACAGCAGGATTTCGGGCTCGTGCACCAGCGCGCGCGCAATGCCCACGCGCTGCTTTTGCCCGCCCGAGAGCTGGGCCGGATAGGCGCCGCTCTTGTCCGCCAGCCCCACCAGGGCCAGCAGCTCGTCCACCCGCGCGCGCACGAGCGCGGGCCGCCAGCCCGCGGCCTGCAGCGGCAGGGCCACGTTCTCGTACACCGTGCGCGAGGACAGGAGGTTGAAGTGCTGGAAGATCATGCCGATGCGCCGGCGCAGCGCCACCAGCGCGTCCTCGTCCAGCGTGGCGACATCGGTGCCATCCACCAGCACGCGGCCGCTGCTGGGCCGCTCCAGCGCATTGATGGTGCGCAGCAGCGTGGATTTGCCGGCGCCGCTGCGGCCGATGATGCCGAACACCTCGGCACGCGCCACCTCGAAGCTCAGCGCCTGCAGCGCGTGCACGGGCTCGCCCGCGCTCCTTCCCGCGCCCCTGCCCGTTCCCGGGTAGTGCTTGCGCACGCCCTCGAAGACGATGTGCGGCCGCTGCAGCGCATCGATTGCATGGGGCTCGCCAGCCGCCGCCTGTTCCACCTTCATTGCCTTACACGCCTCAGAAGGCCGGCAGCACCGAGCCCTGGTACCTGCTCACGATGAACTGGCGCACGGGCTCGGACTGGTAGGCGCGCAGCAGGGCCGCGACCCAGGGTGCAGCGCGGTCGCGCTCGTGCACGGCAATGATGTTCACGTAGGGATTGCGCTCGCGCCTTTCGACGGCAATGCCATCGCGCGTGGCGATCAGCCCGGCCTGGTAGGCAAAGCTGTTGACGATGGCCGAGGCATCGAGATCGTCCAGCGAGCGCGCCAGCACCACCGAGGCCGCCTCCACCAGCTGCACCTTCTTCTGGTAGCTGGCGATGTCGGCCAGGCCCGCCGTGCCCTTGAAGGGGTCGAAGCCCTCGCGCAGCTTCAGGATGCCCTGGTCCTGCAGCACCACCAGCGCACGCGTCTGGTTGCTGGGATCGTTGGGAATGCCCAGACGCGCGCCAGCGGGCAGGTCGGCCAGGCGTTTGTGCTTTTTCGAATAGAAGGCGATGGGCGAGATGTAGGTGTCGCCCGCCGCCACCAGCCGGTAGCCGCGCTGCTGGTTCTGGTCGCGCAGGAACGGCACATGCTGGAAGGAGTTGGCCTCGATGTCGCCGTTGTTCAGCGCCTCGTTGGGGCTGGCCGCGCCGCTGATGACCACGGGCTTGACCTGCAGCCCCTGCTCGCGTGCCACGCGGGTCACCACCTCCCAGATTTCCTCGTCCACGCCGCCGCGCACGCCCACGCGCAGCGGGCCGGCCTGCGCGGCCCGGATGGCGCCTGACATCGCCGCCACCGAGGCCCCCGCCGCCAGTCCCCGCAGAAATACTCGCTTGTCCATCGCACAGTCCTTTCAAGAATCAACAGGCACCGATCAACAGGAATCGATCAATAGGCACCGGGGTGCAACTCACGGCCAGCGGCGCGGGCCTGGGCCTGCAGGCGGGCGAAATGCTCGGGATAGAAGCGCTGGGCCACATCCAGGTGGGAGCGCACGCGGCCCTTGAGCGCGTTTTCGCCCACATGGCTGAACAGCGGGTTGTCCGGATCGCTCTGCGGCCCCGTGGCCAGCACGGCCAGCTCGGGCGGCAGGGTCAGCAGCGGGACCTGGCCCAGGTCCAGGCGCGGCGCCAGGAAGTAGGCGATGGAGTAGCGCTGCACGCCTGCGCGCGGCACCAGCACGCGATGCACGTTGGCGCGCAGATAGCCGTTGGTGGCCAGCTCCAGCATCTCGCCGATGTTGATGACGAAGGCCCCGTCGCGCGGCGGCACATCGACCCAGCCGGCCGGCGTCTCCACCTGCAGCCCGCCCACCTCGTCCTGCAGCAGCAGGGTCAGCAGGCCGCCGTCCTTGTGCGCGCCCACGCCCTGGCCTGCTGCGCCCAGCTCGCTGCCCGGGTAGTGGATGATCTTGATGCGGTGCGCAGGCAGGCCGCTGACCAGAGCGTCCAGCGCGCCCTCGGGCAGCTGCAGCGCGGCCACGAAGTGGCGCAGCAGCTCCAGCGCCACGCCATGCGCTGCCGCCTGCCAGGCCAGCACCTCCTCGCGGAACCCGGGCAGGGCCTGCGGCCACTGGTTGGGGCCTTGCAGCCCCTTCCAGTCCGGCACGCCGGGGCCTGCGGGAATCTCGGGCGACTCCTCGCCCAGGTCGATCTGCTCGCGCTGGTCGGGCCGCTGGCGCGTGATCTCCATCCCCACGGCCGTATAGCCCCGGAAGTGCCGCGTGTTGGCAATGGCCAGCGCCTGCTTGTCGGCCAGCGGCTGCGCAAAGAATTCGCGCGCGCGCCGCTGTATGCCCTGCCATGCGTCCCGGCCTATGCCGTGCCCTTCCAGGTAGAAGAAGCCGGTGTCGCGTGCCGTGCGCGCCAGCTGGCGCAGCGCCTGGGCCTGCGTGGCCGGGTCGCGCAGGGCCTGCAGGTCGATGACGGGCAGGGCCGGGGTTGCCGCTGTGGCGGCGGGCGCTTCGAGAGTGGATGCTGTCAAGGTGCTCATGCTGTGCTGCCAGGGAAGGGGGAAGGAAGGGACGCTCAGGCCGCCAGGCGCTGATCCCGGTCTTGCTCGCGGTTTTGTTCGCGGTCTTGTTCGCGTTCGGCAGCCAATACCGCCTGGTCCAGCGCATGGCCCTGCGCCTGCTCCAGCGCCTGCGCCAGGTCGGCCAGCAGGTCCTGCGGGTGCTCTATGCCGATGGACAGGCGCACCAGCCCGGGCGCAATGCCCACGCGTGCCAGCTCCTCGTCGCTGAGCAGGCTGTGCGTGGTCTCGGCAGGAATGGCGGCCAGCGACTTGCTGTCGCCGATGTTGACCAGGCGCAGGAACAGGCGCAGCGCGTCATAGAAGGCGCGCGCCGCCGGGCGGCCGCCGCGCAGCTCGAAGCCCAGCAGCGCCGGCACATGCCCGCCGCGCAGCTGGCGCAGGGCCAGCGCGTGGTCGGCGTGGCCGCTCTGGCTGGCGTGGTGTATGCGCTCCACCAGCGGATGGCGCTGCAGGAAATCGATCACGGCCAGCGTGTTGCGGCTGGCGCGCTCCTGGCGCAGGCCCAGCGTCTCCAGGCCCTGCAGCAGCAGGAAGGCGCTGTGCGGCGCCAGCGCCGCGCCGCAGTTGCGCAGCAGCACGGCACGGGCCCGCGCGATGAAGGCCCGGTCGGGAAATTTCTCGGTGAAGACAAAGCCCTGGTAGGCCGGCTCGGGCGCGCTGAACTGCGGGTAGCGCCTCGCGTGCGCCACCCAGTCGAAGCGGCCGCTGTCCACGATCAGCCCGCCCAGCACATTGCCGTGTCCGCCAATGGCCTTGGTGGCCGAATGCACGACGATGTCGGCGCCCCAGTCGAAGGGCCGCAGCAGCAGCGGCGAAGCCACGGTGTTGTCCACCACCAGCGCCACGCCCGCCGCATGGCTGATATCGGCCAGTTGGCGCAGGTCGGCAATGCCGCCCGATGGATTGCCCACGGACTCCACGAACACGGCCTTGGTGCGCGGCCCTATCGCCCGGCGCAACGCCTGGAAATCATCCTTGGCCACGGCCGTGCTCTGCACGCCGCGCGAGGCCAGCACATGGGCGATGAAGTTGTGCGTGCCGCCATACAACTGCGAGGCCACGACCACATGGTCGCCCGCACTGGCCAGCGTGGCCAGTGCCACGTCGATGGCGGCCATGCCCGAGGCCAGGGCCAGCGCGGCCACGCCGCCTTCGAGAGCCGCAATGCGCTGCTCCAGCACCGCCAGCGTGGGGTTGGCCGTGCGCGAGTACACATCGCCCTCCTCCACCAGGCCGAACAGGTTGGCGCCGTGCTGGGCGCTGTCGAACACGAAGGAGGTGCTCTGGTAGATGGGCACGGCCGCGCTGCGCTGCTGCTCTCGCCCCCGGTAGCCGGCGTGCAGGGCCTGGGTGTCCTGCTGCCACAGCGCATCGCTGGCTGCGTCGTGCGGGGCGGACTCGGTGCCGGTCGCTGAGGTCATGCATGGACTCCGTATGAGTGGTCGATGCAGCCCATTATTCGAAGCCCGCGCCCTGCGCACTACGAAGAAAAACGCGTTCGCTTATTCGGTTTGCGCATGTCGCCGGGCCGCGCCCTTCCTAGTTGCCACGCACATATGGATGCGCGTTTTGCGTCGTTGGAAACACGGCACTGAGCGGACAGCATCGGCAGTCCCGAAACTGCTTTGGAGGGAGTTCCATGACCCGCAAGACCCAGACCGAGATCGACAGGACCCAGGACAGCCGCTGCGCCCATGGCGCCGATTGCGGTGCTTTCGGGGCGCTCGATGCTCCCGAGGCATCCGAGCCCTCGCTCTCGCGCCGCACCCTGATCCGCGCCGGCGCCGCAGCCGGCGCGCTGGGCTCGGCCGCCTGGTTCAGCGGCCGCGCCGGGGCGCAGCCGCGCCAGAAGATCACCTTTGCCTGGAGCCAGGCCAGCTTCTGCCATTCGCCCATTCCCGTGGCGCTGGAGCGCGGCTTTTTCGAGCGCAACGGCCTGGATGTGGAACTGCTGAACTGGGGCGGCTCGGCCGACCAGTTGCTGGAGGCGCTGGCCACGGGCAAGGCCGATGCGGGCGCGGGCCTGATCCACCGCTGGATCAAGCCGCTGGAGGCGGGGCTGGATGTCAAGCTCATCGGCAGCGTGCACGGCGGCTGCCTGCGCCTGGTGGGCCTGAAGTCGGCCGGCGTCACGCTGGACCCCAGCACGCTCAAGGGCAAGACCATCGGCGTGGCCGATCTCAACAGTCCGGCCAAGCAGTTCTATTCCATCCACCTGGCCAAGCGCGGCCTGGATGTGGACAAGGACATCGAATGGCGCGTCTACCCGGCCGACCTGCTGGATGTGGCCGCCAAGAAGGGCGAGATCCAGGCCATTGCCGACGGCGACCCGAATCTCTACCTGATCGAGAAACGCAACCCCGGCACCTTCCTCGAACTGGGCAACAGCGCCAAGAACGAGTACGCCGAAAGCATTTGCTGCGTGATCGGCGCAGGCGCAAAGTTCGCCCGGGCCAACAAGCCCGCAGCGGCCAGCGTGGTGCGCGCGCTGACCCAGGCCTCGGACTACATCGCCGAGAACCCCAATGAGACGGCGAAGATCTTTGCCAAGTACTCGCCCAAGGTGCCCGTCGAAGACCTGCAGCGCCTGCTGGCCGAGCTGACCTTCAAGCACCATCCGCACGGCAAGCCGCTGCGCGACGAGGTCCAGGCCTTTGCGGCCGACTTCCGCACGGCCGGCGTGCTCAAGAAGCAGACCGACCCTGGCCGCTTTGCCAGCCACATCACGCTGGACGTCCTCGCATGAGCACCGCAAGACCACGCTGGCGCCTGGGCGCCACGGATGCCGCACCCGGCCTGGAACGGGAACAGGCGCAGGGCACGCGCAAGGCAGGCCCCTGGCGCGCCGGCCTGCTGGCCGCCGCCGCCTGGGCCGGCCTGGGCATGCTGACCCTGCTGTGGCCCAACAAGGAGATCGGCTTCAGCGAATGGGCGTTCACGCAGGAGTTCGGCATTGCCGCCCTGGCCGTGGCCCTGTTGCTGCTGGCATCGGCCGTGCTGCCTGTGCGACCCGTACGGGCAGCACGGCGCATCGACCGCTGGCTGCGCCCGGCCGGTGCCTGGCTGGTGGCGGCGCCGCTGCTGCTGGCGCTGTGGGAGACGCTGACAGCCAAGCTCGGCGCGCTGCCGCCGCCCTTCTTTGCACCACCGCAAAGCCTGATCGACGTGGTCCATGAGGACTGGCAGCGCCTGGGCCTGTCCACGCTGTATTCGCTGCGGCTGCTGCTCAACGGCATCGTGTTCGGCGCGGTGATCGGGTTTCTCACGGGCGTGTGGATAGGCTGGTCGCGCATCGCGGGCTACTGGGTGCATCCGCTGCTGCGCTTCCTGGGGCCGGTGCCGGCCTCGGCCCTGCTGCCGCTGGCCTTTTTCTTCGCGCCGTCCAGCTACTCGGCAGCCGTGTTCCTGGTGGCGCTGGCCACGTTCTTTCCGGTGGCCGTGCTGACCTGGTCGGGCGTGGCATCGGTCAGCAAGAGCTACTACGACGTGGCGCGCACGCTGGGCGCATCGCCCTGGTTCCTGGTGCTGCGCGTGGCCATCCCGGCCGCCCTGCCCCAGGTCTTCGTGGGCCTGTTCATGGGGCTGGGCGCCTCGTTCTCGGTGCTGATCACGGCCGAGATGATGGGCGTGAAGGCCGGCCTGGGCTGGTACCTGCAGTGGGCCCAGGGCTGGGCAGCCTACGCCAACATGTACACGGCGCTGCTGGTCATGGCCGTGCTGTGCTCGGGCCTGATCACGCTGCTGTTCACCGTGCGCGACCGCACGCTGTCGTGGCAGAAGGGAACCGTCAAATGGTGATTGCCGCAGAACACGCCGCCAACGCCGCAGCCACGCCCGCCATCGCAGGGGCGGCCCTAGCCGGGGCGGCCCTAGCCGGCGCGGCCATCGATGTGCAGGCCGTCAGCCACTGGTTCGGCCAGGGACAGGGCGCGCTGCAGGTGCTCGACGAGGTCAGCCTGCAGGTGCGGCCCGGCGAGTTCGTGGCCCTGCTGGGTCCCAGCGGCTGCGGCAAGTCCACGCTGCTGCGCCTGGTGGCCGGACTGGACGCGCCCACGGCCGGCGCCGTGGCGCAGGACGGCACGGCCATCACCGAGCCCGATCCCTCGCGCATCGTCGTCTTCCAGGACCCCACCCTGTTTCCCTGGCGCACGGTGCGCGGCAACGTGGCCCTGGGCCTGCAGGCACGCGGCCTGCTGGACAGCCAGGCCCACCGCATCGACGAGGCCCTGCGCCTGGTGGGACTGGAGGATTTCGCGGACAGCCATCCCCACCAGCTGTCGGGCGGCATGGCCCAGCGCGCGGCCCTGGCGCGCGCCCTGGTCAACGACCCGCGCCTGCTGATCCTGGACGAGCCGCTGGGCAAGCTCGACTCGCTGACGCGGCTGGCCATGCAAAGCGAGATCCTCAAGATCTGGCAGCGCGCGGGCTTTTCCGTGCTGCTGGTCACCCACGATGTGGAAGAGGCCCTCTTCCTGGCCCACCGCGTGCTGGTCTTCAGCCAGCGGCCCGCCCGCATCGTGGCCGAGATCGATGTGGACCTGCCCTACCCGCGCCAGCGCGGCCACGCCCGCCTGTCCGAGCTGCGCCACGAGGCCCTGCGCCACCTGGGCCTGGACCAGACCTGGTAGCGCCCGCCTCCGATGCAACGCAGCGACTCCCCCGACTGGCTCAACCCCTTGATCGGCGCCATGCAGCAGGCCCAGGTCGGCCTGCTGCAGCTGCTGCATGGCCTGGGCCTGGCCGGCACGGTGGACGGCCAGCCTGCCTGGCCCTGGGCCCTGCGCCTGTCCGGCGAAAACCTGCTGATCGACCTGGGCCAGGCCCGGGGCCTGCTGTGGTCGCTGGCGGCCGTGGCCACCGCCATCGTTTTGCTGGTGCTGGCGCTGGTGCTGGTCCTGGTTCTGCGCCGCATCCGCCTGCCGGCCCTGGTGCTGACCGCGCTGGCCGCGCTCGCCCTGCTGCTGGCCCCCTGGCCGCGTGCCGACCTGATCCTGGTGCCCGCGCATGCCACCAGCTTCCATGCCTCGCCCACGGGCTTCAGCGTGGAGAGCATTGCGCGCGGCGGCGCCACCTATGCCCAGCACTGCACGGCCTGCCACGGTGCCGATGGCCGGGGCCACGGCCCGCTGGCCGCCAGCCAGCCGGTCTGGCCTCCCAACTTCACCAGCCCGCTGCTGTGGCGCCGCGCCGATGGGGAATTGCTCTGGGCCATTCTTCATGACCGCCGCCCCGTGGAGTCTGGCGATGGCGCACGGGCACACGGCCAGGCCGACCGGCTGTCCAGCGACGACGCCTGGGCCCTGATCGACTTCATGAAGGCCCGCGCCGCAGGCCAGATGCTGCAGATCGCCGGCAGCTGGCCCTATCCCGTGGGCCTTCCCGACATGGCCGTGCAGTGCGCAGGCCAGCCCGCACGCCGCCTGAGCACCTGGCAAAGCCGCCAGCAGCGGCTGAGGGTGGTGGCAGGCAGCGGCCCGGTGCAGGAAGACCCGCGCCTGGTCAGCCTGCAGCTGTCGCCCGATGGCGGCAACCGCGCCGCCAGCGCCCTGGACTGCACCGTCAACGACCCGCGCGCCTGGCAGGCCATGGCCCTGCTCAGCGGTTCGGAGCAGCTGCAGGGCATGCAATGGCTGGGCGACCGCAGCGGCTGGCTGCGCGCGCTATCGCGTCCGGGCGCCCAGGGCTGGTCGGAGGACGACCTGGTCTGCCGCACGGACACGGCGGCCAAGGCCACCTCCGGCGTTGGCGCTGGCGCCTTGGCCGACGGCCTGGGCGCGCTGATTGCACGCATGGACGCCGAGCCCGTGCGGTTCATCAAGGGTGGGTTTGTGCATTGAACCTGCACGGAGGCAGAGGAACACGGGCACACAGAATCTGCAGGGCATTCGCAACTTGCTCTTGTCAATCTTTCAAGCGGAACATGGCTAGTGGCGGGGGCATGGCCTTTCTATAGTCGGCGCCTCGACGGATCCGCCCTCTTCCCTCAAGCCCGGGCGACGGCGACACTCCCACGGGACCCCATCCCCAAAAGCCCCCACAACAAGGAGAGACTGCGATGACCGATCTCACCATCAACGGCAAGACCGTTTCCATGGACCTGGACCCCGAGACGCCCATTCTGTGGGCCCTGCGCGACACGCTGGAGATGACCGGCACCAAGTTCGGCTGCGGCGCGGCGCTGTGCGGCGCCTGCACGGTGCACATGAATGGCCAGGCCATACGTTCCTGCGTGACGCCGATCTCGGCCGCCGCAGGCCAGAAGATCACCACCATCGAGGCCATGACCTCGGGCTCCGACCGCGTGGGCACCGCCGTGCGCGATGCCTGGGTGCGCCACGACGTGGCCCAGTGCGGCTACTGCCAGAGCGGGCAGATCATGAGCGCCACGGCCTTCCTCAAGTCGCTGCCCAAGGGCAAGAAGCCCAGCGGCGAGGAGATAGACGCGGCCATGGCCGGCAACATCTGCCGCTGTGGAACCTATGCACGCATCCGCACGGCCGTGGCCGATGCCGCGCGCACCCTGGGCTGAACGGAGAACGCCGCATGCTGACCACCTTCAACCCCGCCGAACTGCCGCGCGCCCTGCAGCACATCCTGGACCGTGACGAGGCCGCTGCTGCCATCGCCGACGCGCCCACCCTTGCACAGATCCCCCGCCGCAGCTTCCTCAAGATCGCCGGTGCCGGTTCGCTGGCCCTGGGCGTGTTTCCCGCCATGGCGCAGGCGCCGGCCAAGGGCGAGGCCGCCGGCCTCAAGCCCACCGAGCAGCCCGCCTCCTTCGTGGAGATCTCGCCCAATGGCGAAGTCACCGTGGCCATCAACCGCCTGGAATTCGGCCAGGGCGTGCACACCGCCCTGCCCCTGGTGCTGGCCGAGGAGCTGGACGCCGACTGGAGCAAGGTCCGCGCACGCCTGGGCGGCAACGATGCGGCCTATGCCGACCCGCGCTACGGCATCCAGATGACGGGCGGCTCCACCGCCCTCAAGCACAGCTACACCCAGTACCGCGAGCTGGGCGCCCGTGCGCGCGCCATGCTGGTGGCCGCCGCCGCCGCGCAGTGGAAGGTGGACGCCGCCACGCTGCGCACGCGCGAGGGCTTCGTGCTCGGCCCCAACGGCAAGAAGCTGTCGTATGGCGAGCTGGCCCAGGCCGCCATGGCCCAGCCCGTGCCGGCCACCGTCGTGCTGAAGAATCCCAAGGACTTTCGGCTGATCGGCAAGCCCACGGGCCGCATCGACGCCCGGGCCAAGAGCAGCGGCCAGCAGAGCTTCGGCATCGACATGCACCTGCCGGGCCAGCTGACGGCGGTGATTGCACACCCGCCCGTGTTCAAGGCGCAGCTGGCCTCGCTGGACGACGCTGCGGCGCGTGCCGTGCCCGGCGTCAAGGCCGTGCTGCGCGTGCCCGTGGACGGTGGCGGCGAAGGCGTGGCCGTGATCGCCACCGGCTACTGGCCAGCGCGCAAGGGCCGCGAGGCGCTGAAGGCGCAATGGAACACCGACGCCGTGGAGAAGGTGGACAGCGAACGCCAGCTGGCCCAGTACCGCGAACTGGCCGCGCAGCCCGGCGCGCGCCACTTCGACGCCGATATCTCGGCGCTGGACAAGGCGCCGCGCCATATCGAGGCCGAGTTCAGCTTCCCCTACCTGGCCCATGCGCCCATGGAGCCGCTCAACTGCACGGTGCAGATGAGCGAGACCGGCGAGGCAGGAGCCGACCTCTACCTGGGCACGCAGTTCGCGGGCGTGGACGGCATGGCCGCGGCGCGCGTGCTGGGCCTCAAGCCCGAGCAGGTGCGCGTGCACGTGCAGATGGCCGGCGGCGGCTTTGGCCGCCGGGGCGTGGGCACCAGCGACTATGTGGTCGAAGCCTGCCAGGTGGCGCTGGCCGCGCGCCGCGCCGGCCTGAACGCCCCCGTGCGCATGGTCTGGAGCCGCGAGGACGACATCAAGGGCGGCTACTACCGCCCCATGCACCTGCACCGCGCCAGGATCGGCTTCGACGAACGCGGCAAGGTGCTGGGCTGGGACCACGCCATCGTGGGCCAGTCCATCACGGCGGGCACCATGTTCGAGGGCGGCATGATCAAGAACGGCATCGACGCCACGGCCGTGGAGGGCATGCGCGAGCCCTATCCGCTGCCCATGCGCCTGACCGTGCACCACCCCAAGGTCAACGTGCCCGTGCTGTGGTGGCGCAGCGTGGGATCGACCCACACGGCCTTCGTCATGGAAACGCTGATCGACGAGATCGCGCGCAGCAGCCGCCAGGACCCCGTGGCCTACCGCATGCAGATGTTCGGCGACAAGCACCCGCGCCATCGCCTGGCCCTGCAGCTGGCCGTGGACAAGAGCGGCTACGGCAAGCGCCAGCTGCGCGCGGGCCGTGCCTGGGGCGTGGCCGTGCACGAGTCCTTCGACACGGTGGTGGCCTATGTGGTGGAGGCCTCGGTCAAGGACGGCCGCCCGGTGCTGCACAAGGCCACGGCCGGCGTGCACTGCAACCTGGCCGTGAACCCGCGCACCATCGAGGCGCAGGTGCAGGGCGCGGCGCTGATGGGCCTGTCCATGTGCCTGCCCGGCGCGGCGATCACGCTCAAGGACGGTGTGGTGGAGCAAAGCAACTTCGGCGACTTCGCCGTGCCGCGCATCACCGACATGCCCGAGATCGCCGTCCACGTCGTGCCCAGCGCCGAGCCGCCGACGGGCATGGGCGAGCCCGGCCTGCCGCCGCTGGCACCGGCCTTCGCCAACGCCGTGGCGCAGCTCACGGGCAAGCCCGTGCGCAAGCTGCCGTTCGACCTGGCGTGATCGACTTGGCGTGATCGAGCTGGCCTGAACGGCCGGACCTGATCCCGGTCAGCCGCCGGAAAGGGCGGCGGCACCTGCGGCCGCCGCCCTTTCCAGTTCTTCCATGGACAGCAGATAGTCCGGGCAGTCCTGCAGCCGCTGCACGGCCAGGTCGATGAAGGCACGCACGCGCCGGGGCAGCGCGTCGCGGCTGCCGTAGTAGACATGCAGGCCGATGTGTTCGCTGACATGCGCCAGCAGCACGGGCACCAGGCGCCCCGCGCGGATGTGCGCGGCCGCGCAGATGTTGGACAGCTGGCCCAGCACCTGGCCGGCCAGCACGGCATGCAGCTCCAGCTCGGCATCGTTGGTGGACAGGGCCGGCTGCAGGTAGCGGTGCGTGAGCTCGCCATCGACCGGCAGGTACCAGGGCATCACCGTGTCCGTGGCCGCATGGCGGAACATGCTGCAGCGGTGCGCGGCCAGCTCGTCCAGCGACCGGGGCACGCCATGGCGCTGCAGGTACTGCGGCGCCGCGCAGACGATGAGCTGCACGGGAAACAGCCGCCGCCCGATCACGCTTTCATCGGGCGAGGCGCCGATGCGAAACCCCGCATCGACCCGGTCCAGCACCCAGTTGCCTATGCCGTCGTCCAGCCGCACATCGGGGACGATGCCCGGGTGCAGGCGGCAGAACTCATCGAGCAGCGGCATCAGCACGGGCGCAAAGCAGGACTTGGGGCCCACGATGCGCAACGGCCCCGCAATGCCCTCGCGGCTGTCGCGTGCCAGGTTCAGTGCGCGGTCCAGCGCGGCCAGCGCCGGCTGGGTGTCCTGCAGGAAACGCTGGCCCTCCTCGGTCAGCGCCAGGCTGCGCGTGGTCCGGTGCAGCAGGCGCACGCCCAGGTGCTGCTCCAGATGGGCCACCGCCTGGCTGGCGGCTTGGGGGCTCACGCCCTGGGACAGCGCCGCCTGGCGCAGGCTGCCCAGCTCGACCGCCTTGGCAAAGGTGGCGATGGCGCGCAGTTCATTGATGGGCATGGTGCGGAAATCCGGTATTCGTGGGCTGACAGTGCCGCAGTATCCCGCCTTTGCACATGCCCTGCCCGCGGCTTGCGGGGCAAGCTAGCGCCCCTGCCGCGCCAGCCACACGCCGGCTGCCGTCAAGGCCATGCCCGCCAGCGCCAGGCCGCCCAGCGTCTCGCCGAACATGGCCCAGGCGATCAGGGCCGTGGCCGGTGGCGTCAGGTAGAACAGGCTGGCCACGTGCACGGCGCCGCCGCGGCGTATCAGCAGGTTGAGCAGGCTGACCGCGCCCACGGACAGCACCAGCACCAGCCAGCCCAGCGCGAACAGGAACTCGCCGCTCCAGCGCACCTGCATGGTTTCGGTGGCCAGGGCCAGCGCCCCCGTCGCCACCAGGCAGGGCAGGTACTGGATGACCGAGCCCGTGCGCAGATCAAACGATGGACAGAACCGCTTCTGGTACAGCGTGCCGGCCGTGATGCCGGCCAGAGCCACCACGGCCGGCACCAGCATGGCCAGCAGGGCATGGACCGGCACCGAGGCGATCTTGCCCGCCACCACCAGGGCCACGCCCGTGAAGCCCAGCGCCAGCCCGGCCCACTGCCGGGGCCGCACGGACTCGCCCAGCAAGGTGCCGGCCACCAGGGCCGTGATCAGCGGCTGCAGCCCCACCACCAGGGCCGTCACGCCCGAAGGCAGGCCGTGGGCGATGGCCGTGAACACCCCGGCCAGGTACACGCCATGCACGAACAGCCCTGACACGCCAATGTGCAGCCACTGGCGTGCCGAACGCGGCCAGGGCGCGCGCAGCACCAGGGCCACCGCCGCCATCAGCACCAGGACGATGGCATAGCGCAGCGTCAGAAAGGTCAGCGGCTCCACATAGGGCAGGCCGAACTTGGCGCCGATGAAGCCCGTGCTCCACAGCAGCACGAACAGCCAGGGAAGCAAGGCGGCCGCCATGGCGGGCGGCGAGGTTTTTTGGGTCATGGAGCGGATGCGGAAAAGGGCGGGGGCAGGGATGGGGGCGGCGCCAGTGTGTCATGCCCCGTGCGCCAGGGGCTGCGCGTGGCAAACCACCGCACCAGGCAGTCGCGCAGCGCCGTCATGGCCGCGCTGCTGAACGCCGCCGAGGGCCGCACGAAGTAGATGCCCGAGGCGCCATCCAGGCGCCATTGCGGCAGCACCCGCACCAGCCGGCCTGCGGCCATGTGCTCGCTCATCAGCCAGTCGCCGCCAGCCAGAATGCCCACGCCCATGACGGCGGCCGTGAGCAGGGCCTCGCTGTCATTGCTGACCATGGGGCCGCGCACCAGCACGGTGTGCCGGGCCTGGCCCTGAGGCACATCGCCCGATGTGCCACCGTGCACCAGCTCCCATTGCGGAAACGATTGCAGCCCCGTGAAGCCCAGGCAGCGGTGCGCCGCCAGGTCCTCGGGGTGCACCGGCGTGCCGTGGGCCTGCAGGTAGGCGGGAGCGGCGCCCAGGATGCGCTGGTGCCCGCCCAGCCGCAGCGCCACGAGACGGCTGTCCGCCAGCCGGCCTATGCGCACCGCCGCGTCGAAGCGCTCGCCCACGATGTCCACGAAGCGGTCCGCATACTCCACCTCCAGCACGATCTGCGGATGGGCCAGCGCAAACTCGGCCAGCAGCGGGCTGAGCCAGCGCCGCCCCATGGCGGCCGGCAGCGACAGCCGCAGCCGGCCCCGCGCCTGCGAGGCGCCCTGGGCCGCCTCCTTCTGGGCATCGGCGATCAGGCCGGCCGCCTGGCGCACCTTGTCCACCAGGCGCAGGCCCTCGTCGGTCAGGTGCAGATGGCGTGTGCTGCGCTCCACCAGCCGCACGCCCAGCCGGGTCTCCAGCGCGTTCAGGCGTTTGGACAGCACGGACGGATGGCGCAGCAAGGCCCGCCCCGCCGCAGCGAAGGAGCCTTGTTCATGCAGCGCCACCAGGGCCGCCAGTTCATCGGCGTGCTGGCTGTCCAGAAGGTTCATGGGGTCAGGATGATCGCACCTTGGGAGCGTCCCTGCTCCAGATCGCCATGCGCCTGCGCCACCTCCGCCAGCGCATACCGGCGCCAGACGCTAGGCACGATGATGCCGGCCGCCACGGCGGCCAGCACGTCCCGTGCGCGCTCCTGGTACTCGGCCGCCGTGGCCGTGTGCGCGGCCAGCGAGGGGCGCGTGAGGAACAGCGAGCCCTTGGCATTGAGCGTGGCCACCGAGATGGGATCGGGCAGGCCGGAGGTCGCGCCGAAGGACACCAGCAGGCCGCGCGGGCGCAGGCAGTCCAGCGAGGCGCCCAGCGTCGTGCGGCCGATGGGGTCGTAGACCACGTCGGCCTTCAGGCCCCCGGTGGCCTGCAGCACCTGGCCCGGCAGCGTGGCCGCATCGAACACGAAGACCTCGTCGCAGCCGGCCGCCCGCGCGCGCTCCACGCTGGCGGCCTTGGACACCACGCCGATCACCAGGGCGCCCAGGTGCCTGGCCCAGGCGCACATCAACTGGCCCAGCGCACCGGCGGCGCCATAGATCACGATGCGGCTGCCGGGGCCCACGGCATGGGTGGTCTTGAGCAGGTACTGCGCCGTGATGCCCTTGAACAGCACGGCCGCCGCCGCGTCGTCAGGCAGCGCATCGGGCAGCTTCACCAGGCGCTCGGCCGGATACAGGCGGGCGCTGGCATAGGCGCCCAGCGGCCCCGTGGCGTAGCCCACGCGCTCGCCCACGGCCACATTCGTCACGCCCTCGCCCACGGCGGCCACCCGCCCCGCGCCCTCCAGCCCCAGGCCCGAGGGAAAGGCGATGGCGACAGCGCCCTTGCGCTGGCTCACGTCCAGCGGGTTCACGCCGATGGCCGTCTGCTCCAGCCAGACCTGGCCGGGGCCGGGCGCCTGCACCTCGACCGGCTCCAGGCGCATGGCGTCGGGGGTGCCTGCGGCGTCCATGCGGACCTTGATCAATGGATTCATCTCGCTGCTCCGTGAAATGGGTGCAGCGTAGAAGAAGCGATTGACGGCAGCAATAGGCCGGCGTGCAGTTCACTGCTGCATGGGGTGCAGCAATGACCACGAACCAGCGCGCAGGCTGCCCACGCTGCCCGTCAGAAGTCGTGCCGGATGCCCAGCTCGAAGGCCGTGGAGGCGCGCCCGCCAAAGTAATTGGCCGCGGCCGGATTGCCGCTGACTGCCACACCCCCGGCAATGGCGAAGGCCGCCCCATTGCGGTTGGACATGCGGGCCGCATGCGCGTACAGCGCCGTGCGCCGCGACAGCGAGTGCACATAGCCCAGCGCCCACAGGTCGGCATCGCTGGCGCTTTGCGCCGCCGTCGCGCCCGTCTGGTCGGCCTTGACGTAGCTGAGCTTGACCACCCCGCTGCCCACGGGAACGCTCATGCCCACCAGGGTGTTGACCGTGCGGTCCACGCCATGCACCCAGCGGCGCTGGGCCAGGCTGGCCTTGAGCCAGCCGAAGTCGTAGGAGACACCGTAGCTCTGGTCCTTGAAATGGATGCCGCTCAGGGTGTTGCGCGTGGTGAACTGCGCGCCCGCCACGTTCCAGCCCGCGCCCGCCCAGCCCAGCCGAAAGCCGTTGCCGCGCGTCTGGCCTGCCGCCGTGGCGCCCTTCTCGCCCAAGGTGGCGATCAGGCTGCCGGACACGCCCTGCAGCCCGCCCAGGCCGGCCGGCAGGAAATACTCCACCGCATTGCTCACGCGCAGCGTGGGATTGGCCGCCTGCGACTCCGGCGCCGTGCCGAAGGCCTGGCCCAGCGCGCGGGAAGCCGTGAACGAGCGAAAGCCATTGGCGCTGCCGATGCCCAGCGTGGCAAACGGATCGAAGCCGCTCCACACCAGGTGCGTGGGCACCCAGTCCCGCCCCAGCCGCAGCTCGCCCCATTGGCGCGAGGCCAGGCTGACCGTGGAGCGCCGGTCCCAGAACGGGCCGCTGGCGCCCATGGCGCCGGTGTCGGCCAGCAGGCTGCCGTCCAGGTAGAAGCCCGCGCTCAGGCCGTCGCCCAGGTCCTCCTGCCCCCGCAATACCAGCTTGCTGGTGGAGTTGGCGCCGCTGGCCTGCGAGGTGACCGTGCCCAGGCCCTGGTTGCGCACCTGCCTGACGCTCACATCGACGGTGCCCGAGATCGATACCGAGGACTGCGCGCCCGCATGTGCGGCGGCCACCCCCAGCGAGGCGGCCAGGGCATGGCGTATGAATACCTGCATGTTGTCTCCTTGTGATTTTTTGCTTTGCTTTGCTTTGCTTTGCTTTGCTTTGCTCTTTGCTCTTTGTTTTTCTCGGGCGTGTGCCGGGGTCTGCCCGGCTACTCGGGCTTGAAGCCCGCGCCCTTGAGCAGCGCGGCGCTCTGCGCCACATCGGCGGCGATGAAGCGCTTGAACTGCTCGGTGCTCTCCGAAACCGTGTCGATGCCCAGGCTCGCGAAGGCGCCGGACCTGGCCAGCTCGGCCACCGCCGCGTTGGAGGCCTGGTTCAGCCGCTGCACCCGGTCGGCAGGCGTGTCCTTGGGCGCCCACAGTCCGTACCAGGAGGTGTAGGCAAACCGCGGCAGGCCGCTTTCCTGCATGGTGGGCACCTCGGGCGCCAGCGGGCTGCGCTTGCCGGAGGTGATGGCAATCGGCCGCACCTTGCCGGCCTTGGCCAGCGGCAGCACGGAGACCATGGAGTCGAGCAGCAGGTCCACATGGCCGCCGCCCACATCCACCAGCGCGGGCTGCGTGCCCTTGTAGGGCACGTACTCAAGGCGCATGCGGCCCTGCTGGGCCAGCAGCAGCGTGGCCAGGTGGCTGGGCGCGCCCACGGCGGGAATGGCCGCCGTCCACGTGCTCTTGGCGCCTGCGGCCAGCACCTCGCCCAGCTTGCTGTGGGGCAGCTGCGGCGAGATCACCAGCATCAGCGGCGCCTCGCCCACGCGCGCCACGGGGACAAAGTCGGTCTGCGGGTCATAGGGCGGATGGGCCAGCACCTGCTTGGCCAGCACATGCGTGGCGGCCGAGAACAGCAGGGTGTAGCCATCGGGGGCAGCCGCCAGCACCGCACGGCCCCCCACCACGCCGCTGCCGCCCACGCGGTTCTCGACGATGACCGTCGTGCCCAGCTGCTTGCGCAACTGCTCGGCGAACAGGCGCGCCGCGCTGTCCACGCCGCCGCCCGCCACGAACGGGACGATGACCTTGACCATCTTGCCCGGCTCGGGAAAGGCGGCGGGCGCACTGGACGAGGCCATGCTGGCGATGGGCAAGGCAGCCAGCGCACCCAGTAAGGCGCCCAGCACCGGCCCCTTCAGCCGTGTCAGAGTTTTCATGCTTTGTCTCCTGTTTCTTTTGAAAATGGGCCGGCCGTTGCGTGGCTCAGCCCGGGTCCTGATTCGGCGCGCGCCGCCTGTGCCTGCGCACCAGCACGCTCAGCGTGTCGTCCAGGGCCTGGGCATCCAGCCCCCGCGTGATGAAGACGATGCGCGTGCGCCGGTCGGTACCCGGCCAGCGGGGCAGCGTCTGCGGCGGGGCGAACAGGTGCTGCACGCCATGGATGACCAGGGGCTGGTCCGGGTGCTCCTGCAGGTGCACGATGCCTTTGACGCGCAGCAGGTCATCGCCGCGCATGGCCGTGACCCAGTCCATCCATTCGCCGAACGCCTGCGCGGGCAGGGGCTCGTCGCGCTGCAGCACAAAGGACGAGATGCCGTCGCGGTGCGCGCCTGCCGGCGCTGTCACCGGAGCTGTCACCGGAGCCATGGCCCGGTAGCCGGGCGTCTGGAGCATGCCCGCAGCGGCGTCCTCCTGCCCCGTCGCGCCTTCCGACATCAGCCGCTGCAGCAGCGCCACATGGTGGGCGGGGTCCATGCCTTGTGGCGCCTCGCCGTTGATGGCCTGCACCTGGGCCCGCAGTTGCGCAGCGGGCTGTGCGCCGCCCAGCAAATCTGTCTTGGTCAGCAGCACCAGGTCAGCCACGGCCAGTTGCCGCACCGCTTCGGGATAGCCTGCCAGCGTGGCGCTGCCCAGCACGGCATCGACCGTGCAGGCCACGCCGGCCAGCGCATAGCGCGCCCGCACGGCGGGCTCGCCCAGGAAGGAGCGCAGTATCGGCCCCGGGTCCGCCAGGCCGCTGGTTTCGATCAGCACGCGGCGCGGCGCGCCCTGTTCGCGCAGGGCCAGGCGCTCCAGCGCCTCCACCAGATCGCCGCGCACGCTGCAGCACAGGCAGCCATTGGCCAGCAGCACCGTGTCCTCGCAGGCCAGGCTGGTCAGGTCCTGGTCGATGCCGACCGCACCGAACTCGTTGACGATGACGGCCGTCCCGTGCAGGTCCGGCAGCGCCAGCAGCCGGTTGAGCAGCGTGGTCTTGCCGCTGCCCAGGAAGCCCGTGAGCACGGTGACCGGAATGCGCTGCCCCGCCGCTTCGGGCAGGGCCAGCAGGCTGGAGAAATGCCCGCTCATGACGCCACCCCACCATGCACCTCGGCGAACGAACGCAGCGTGCGCTCCAGCCGCGCCAGCGCCCACTGCGCCACGGCCTGCGGCACCTCGTCCGAGCCCAGCGCATCGAGCAGGCCGCGCAGCGGCTGCGCGCCCTGCCCGGGTGCGGGCCGGGCACGGAACCAGGCCGCCACCTCGGGCTGCTCGCAGCGCTCGCCCCCGTCCTGCAGGTAGTCCACGATGTCCAGCTCGAAGTCCTCCAGCCGCAGGCTGATGCCGCCCGCCCCGCAGGCGCAGGCACCGCCCAGGGCGACATGGCGCAGCGCCAGGGCGCACCACAGGTCCCAGAGCCGGCCGGCCTGCAGGGCGTGGTCGGAGGCCATGGCCGTGCTCACTGCCCGTCCCAGGCCACGGCGGCAGCCGCTGCACCGGATGCACCGGGCACTCTGGGCGCACTGCGCAGCGCCTGCGTGCCCTCGTGGTCCACCTGTCCCTGGCCATCCAGCGCCACGCGGTAGACCTCGCGGGCCACCTGGGCGCTCACATAGCCTTCGCGCACGTCCTCGGCCACCTTGTCCAGTTCGCGCGCCAGCGGGTCGCCAAAGCCCCCACCGCCGCCCGACAGCATGCGGTAGGCATCGCCGCGTTCCAGGCGCACGTTGAAGATCTTGGCGTTGGCATGGTCGGTCTTCCACTCGCCCTTGTGGCGCACGGCCAGGCCGTTGCCCATGGCGTCGCCGCCGCCCTCCAGGCCCCAGGGCTTGCAGTGCACGCGGTCGATGCGCGTGGTGACGGTGAAGGGCGACAGCGCCTGCACCACCATCTCCGCGCCCAGGCCGCCCCGGTACTGGCCCGCGCCGGCCGAGTCCTGGCGGATCTCGTACTTCTCCACCAGCACCGGGTACTTGGCCTCGAGCTGCTCGGTGGGGCTGTTGTGGGTGTCGCCGTCATTGATGCAGACGGTGACGGACACGCCGTCCTCACGGCTCTTGGCGCCCCAGCCGCCGCCCAGCGGGCCGATGCCGACGATGAACAGCCGCCCGTCCTCGGGCGAGATGCCATGGATGTTGGGAAACACCAGGTCCGCATGGTGGCCCGCGATGGAGCGGTCGGGAATCGCGGGCGCCAGGGCCTTGAAGATGGTGTCGATCACCGTCATGGGGAAGGTCATCCACACGCGCATGGGATACGGCCTCTCGGCGCTGATCACCGTGCCCATGGGCATGATCACCTTGAGCGGCCGAAAGCTGCCGTCGTTGACCGGGTAGTCGGTCGGCGTGGTGAGGCATTTGTAGGCCACCTGCGCACAGGCGATGCCCGTGGTGAAGCCCGAGTTGTAGAAGCCGCGCACCTGCTTGGAGACATCCGACAGGTCCACCGTCATCTCGTCGCCCTGCACCGTGACCTTGACGCGGATGGGAATGCGCTTGCCGATGTCCAGCCCGTCGTCGTCCATGAAGGACTCGGCCTCGTACACGCCATCGGGAATCGACAGCGTGTTCTTGCGCGCCACGGCCTCGCTGGAATCCATGATCTGCGCGATGGCGCCATTGACCGCATCCACGCCATAGCGCTGCAGCAGTTCCACATAGCGGCGCTCGCCCGTGGTGATGGCCGTGATCTGCGCGCGCAGATCGCCCAGGGCCCGCTCGGCCAGGCGCACGTTCATCGCGATGATGTCGATCAGGTCCTGGTTGACCTCGCCCTGGCGCTGGTACTTCATGATGGGGATCTGTATCCCTTCGCTGAAGATGTCCGTGGTGACGTTGCCCAGCGTGCCGCCCACGTCCAGCCAGTGGGCCATGCAGCAGGTGAAGCCTTCGAGCCGGCCCTCATGGAACACCGGCATGGTGAACGTGAAGTGGTTCAGGTGGCTGCCGGTGGTGTAGGCATCGTTGGTGACCAGGATGTCACCCGGCAGGATGTTCTCGTAGCCGAAGTGGCGGATCTTGGCCTTGACCGTCTCCGACATGCCGCGGATGAACATGGGCAGGCCCAGGCCGATGGACACCGTGTCACCCTCGCGCGTGAACAGGCCGACCGTGAAGTCCAGCGCCTCGTAGATGATGAGGTTGTAGGCCGTGCGCGTCAGGTTGGTCTTCATCTCCTCCGTGACGGCGTACAGGCCGTTGCGGATGATCTCGACCGTGACCGGATCGACGGGCCTGGAGTCAGTGGGGTGGTTCATGTGCGGTCGCTCCCGATGTCGATTTGCAGATTGCCCAGTTCGTCCACGCGCAGCCGGTCGCCGGGCTGCACGACGGTGGTGGATGCGTGTTCCTCGATCAGCGCGGGCCCCGCGATCTCGTTGCCCGCCAGCAGGCGCTCGCGCAGATGCACCGGCGTGTCCACCCAGCCGCTGGAGCGGAAATAGACGGGCTTGACCGTGCGCACGGAGGCACGGCTGGGCTCGGCACTGCCGCGCTCCACGCTGTGCCGGGGCGGCTTTTTCATCGTGCCCAGCACGGTGACGCGCAGGCTCACGAGGTCGGCCGGCTCCTGCGGGGCCGAGGTGCCGTAGCGCACCTTGTGCAGTTCGTCGAACTGGCGCTTGATGGCCGAGCGGTCCCGTCCCTCGAAGAAGGCCATGGGCAGGTCCACGGTCACCGCATGCTCCTGGCCCACGTAGCGCATGTCGGCGGCGCGCTCGATCACGATGCCGTCCGGCGCGATGCCGGACTGCGCCAGCGCGGCGCGGCCCTCGTCCTCCATGCTCTGGTAGGCGGCCTCGATCTCCTCGAAGGACACCTCGCCCAGCTTGCGGAACACCGAGCGCACATAGTCGTAGCGCAGGTCGGAGAACAGCATTCCGTAGGCCGAGAAATAGCCGGGCGCATAGGGGATCAGCACCTTGCGGATGCCGATCTCGCGCGCAATGGCCGAGGCGTGCAGCGGACCCGCGCCGCCGTAGACGACCATGGTGAAGCTGCCCGCATCCAGGCCGCGCTCGGTGGTCACGGCCTTGACGGCATGCGACATCTGCGTCACGGCGATGCGCAGGATGCCGTCGGCCGCCTCGGTGGGCTCCAGGCCCAGCGGGGTCGCCACGCGCTCGGCCATCTGGCGCTGGCAGGCGTCCATGTCCAGCTGCAGCTCGCCGCCCAGGAAATGCTCCGCGTCCAGCCGGCCCAGCACCAGGTTGGCGTCGGTCACGGTGGGCTCCAGCCCGTCACGGCCATAGGCCACGGGGCCGGGGATGGAGCCGGCGCTCTGCGGGCCCACGCGCAGCGCGTTGCCCGTCTCCACGCGGGCGATGGAGCCGCCGCCCGTGCCCACTTCGTGGATGTCCATCATCGGGATCTGTATCGGCAGGGCCTGCTCGTAGCCGCCGATCAGCGCCGAGCCCGTGGTCAGCGGCCGGCCTTCGCTGATCACGCCGGCCTTGGCCGTGGTGCCGCCCATGTCGAAGGCGATGGCATCGCCCATGCCCAGTTGCGCACAGATGGCCTGGGCGCCGATCACGCCGGCCGCCGGACCCGATTCGAGCATGCGAACGCAGCCCACCTTGGCATGCTCGACCGGGAACAGGCCGCCCGTGGACTGCACGATGTAGAAATCGCCCTCGAAGCCCTTGCCGCCCAGGTGGTTCTCCAGCTGGCCCAGGTACTGCGACACGCGCGGCCCCACATAGGCATTGGCCACGGCGGTGGACACGCGCTCGAACTCGCGGTACTCCTGCGACAGCTCGTGCGAGGCGCAGACGAAGGCGCCCGGCATCTCTTCCTGCAGGATCTGCTTGACGCGCTGCTCGTGCGCCGGATTGCGGTAGGAATGCAGCAGCAGCACGGCCACGGCCTCCACGCCCTGCCCTGCCAGCTCGCGGGCCAGCTCGCGCACGGCCGCCTCGTCCAGCGGCTTGTGCAGGCTGCCGTCGGCGCGCAGGCGCTCGGACACCTCATGGCGCAGCGAGCGCCGCACCAGCGGCTGGTGCTTGTTGAAGAACAGGTTGTAGGCATCGGGCCGGTTCACGCGGCCGATCTCGTAGATGTCGCGAAAGCCCTCGGTGATCAGCAGCGCGGTGTGGGCGCCATTGCGCTCCAGCAGCGTGTTGATGGCAATGGTGGAGCCGTGCAGGAACAGATGGCCGTCGCGCCAGTCGATGCCCGCGCTGTCTATCGTGGCCTGGATGCCGTTGACCAGCTCGCCATGCGTGGACAGGGCCTTGCCGAACAGCAGCCGGCCGCTGGCCTCGTCGAACGCCGCCATGTCGGTGAAGGTGCCGCCGATATCGACGGCAATGCGCAGCCGGGGCCGCTGCGAAATCGCTTGTTGGTTATCCATGAATTTCTCCGGAGTCAGACGGCAGCGCTATCCGTGCCGATACGGTTGCGCAGCACGCCCAGGCCCGTGATCTCGACCTCGACCACATCGCCATGCTTCATGTACAGAGGCGGCTCGCGGCGGTCGCCCACGCCGCCCGGCGTGCCCGTGGCGATCACGTCGCCGGGCGACAGCGGCGTGAAGCGCGACACATAGGCCACGATGGTGGGGATGTCGAAGATCAGGTCGCCCAGGCTGGCCTGCTGCATCACGCTGCCGTTCAGGCGGGTCTGCAGCGCCAGGCTGCGCACGTCGGCCACCTCGTCGCGCGTGACCAGCCAGGGGCCGAAGGGCGCCGTGCCGGGAAAGTTCTTGCCGGGCGTGAACTGGTGCGTATGGCGCTGCCAGTCACGCACGCTCACATCGTTGAAGCAGGCATAGCCGGCGATGTGGTCGAAGGCATCTTCCTTTGCAATGTGGCGCCCGCCCCGGCCGATGACGAAGGCCAGCTCGCCCTCCCAGTCGAAACGCTCCGAAAAGGCCGGGCGCAGCAGCTCGTCGCCATCGGCGGCCAGGCTGTCGTTGAAGCGCAGGAACAGCGACGGGTGCTCGCTGTCGGCGCGCCGCGTCTCGGCCACATGGGTCTTGTAGTTCAGGCCCACGCAGATGAGCTTGCCGGGGTTGGGGATGACGGGCAGCGCCTGGGTCTGCGCCGCATCGACGGACACGGCGCCGGCCTGCAGGGCCTGCTCCAGCTCGCCCAGCGCCTGTGCGCGCAGCACGGACAGCAGGTCGGGATGGCGGGCGAGAAAGTCGGCGGGCGGCAGCAGGAAGCGCTCGGCCAGAACCTGCCCGTAGCGGGGCTGTCCGGCATGGATGAAGCTGGCGAGTTTCAACGGATTTTCCTTAGGTTCGGTGTCTGGAAAACCTGCCAAGGCAAGGCCGCTGGCAAGGCATGACTGCACTGTAGAAATCCCGTTGATATCTGGATAGATAGAATTTCAGGCTTTCAGAATTGCCTCATCAGGCATACCTCAACCGGGTAATCACCATGCACCTGCCCAGCGTCAAGCTCTTCCTCGAGGTCTCCGAAGCCGGCAGCATCAGCAAGGTCGCGGCACGGCGGCACACCGTGCAGTCGCACATCAGCCGGCAGATCAGCGAATTCGAAGCGTCTCTGGGCGGCCCCTTGCTGCGGCGCACGGGCCGGGGCGTCACGCTGACGCCGCTGGGCGCGCGGGCCGCGCTGCGGCTGCGCAGCTGGCTGCAGGAAACCGAGCAATTGCAGGAAACGCTGCGTGCGGACGCAGGCCAGCTATGGGGCGAGGTGCGGCTGGGCATCGTGCCCTCGGGCGCGCACCCGCTGATGACGCATGTGTTCGACTGGCTGCAGCGCGAGCACCCCGGCATACGCCTGAACATCACCGAGGCCCAGGGCACGGAGCTCGACGCGCTGCTGGACAGCGGCGCCGTGGACCTGGCCATCCTCTTTCGCTTCGCGCGCCCGGCCGGCGGCGACGAGCGGCTGCTGAGCACCGCGCACAGCTATCTGGTGTCGCGCCCTGGCGACCCCTTGACCCTGGCGCCCACCACGGAGTTCGCCGCGCTCGACGGCCTGCAGCTGGTGCTGCCGCGCCGCCCCAGCCATTGGCGCGACGCGCTCGATGAGGCCGCGCACAGCCACGGCTTTCGGCTCGCGGCGGCGGCCGAGGCCGACTCGCTGACCGTGCAAAAGGAGCTCGTGGCCCATGCGCCCGGCCTCTACTCGGTGATCGGCCCGTATTCCATCGATGCCGAACTGCGCCAGGGCCGGCTGCAGGCCAGCCGCCTGGTCAACCCCGGCCTGGTGCGCCATGTGACGCTTGCCCTGCCCCGGCACGGCAAGCTCACCCAGGCCTGCCGCGTGGTGGGCGATGCCATCGAGGCCTTGACGCAGGCCTGGGGACAGCAGCTGTCGCCGGGGCCGCTGAGCACCTCGGGACTGCTCGGGGAGCCTGCGCGGCCGAAGGGCAGGCCCCGCCCTCAATAGCCCCGCGCCGCGTCCACCGCCTGCGGCAGCTCGCCGCTGGCGCGCCAGCGCCGGATGTTGCCCGCCACGATGGCCGATGCCGTCGCGCGGTCCGTGGGTGCCGAGATGTGGGGCAGCACGGTCACGGCGGGGTGCGCCCATTGCCATGACGCTTCGGGCAGGGGCTCCTGCTCGAACACGTCCAGCACGGCATGGGCCAGGCGGCCGCCGTCCAGGGCGGCGCGCAGCGCGGCATCGTCCACGATGGGGCCGCGCGCAAAGTTGATCAGCGAGGCATGGGCAGGCAGCGCGGCCAGCGCCTGCGCGCCGACGAGGCCGCGCGTCTGCGGCGTGAGCGGCAGCAGGCATACGAGGATGTCGGTCTGCGCCAGCATGGCGGGCAGCTCGGCATCACCCGCATGGCATTGCACGCCGTCCATGTGCCTGGGCGTGCGGCTCCAGCCGCGCACCTGGAAGCCTGCCGACAGCAGCCGCTGCGCGGCGGCCTTGCCCAGTGCGCCCAGGCCCAGCAGCGACACCGTCCTGTCCTGCGCGCGCACTCCGTCATGCGCCAGCCATTGGCGCGCGGCCTGCTGGCGGGCATAGCGCGGCATGTCGCGGTGCAGGTACAGGGTCCAGGCCAGCACGGCCTCGGCCATGGTGTCGGCCAGTTGCGGGTCCACCAGGCGGACGATGCGCAGGTCGGTATCGCCCAGGTCGGCCACCAGGCGCTCCACGCCGGCCCAGACGCTGTGCACCCATTGCAGGCGCGGCAGCGTGCGCAGGTCGGCAGGCTGGGGGTTGGCGACGATGGCGACCTCGCAGGCCGCGCGCTGGTCGGCATCCAGCGTATCGAGCGCCACCACGCGCTCCTCGGGCAGGGCGGCCTGCAGGGCCTGCAGCCAGGCCTGGGCTGCCGGGTAGCCGGGTGCGCAGACGAAGGGGAGCGGGGGGAGCGAGGCGCGCGGAGACAGCGAACCGCTCATTTGGCGAAGACCTTGTCCAGGTCGGCGAAGCCCTTGACCTCGATGGGATTGCCGCTGGGGTCGCGGAAGAACATGGTGGCCTGCTCGCCGGGCTCGCCCTCGAAGCGGATGCCGGGCTGCAGCACGAAATCCACCACGCCGCCCGACAGCCGCGCGGCCAGGGCCTTCCAGTCGTCCATGGCCATCACCAGGCCCAGGTGGGGCATGGGCACCATGTGGTCGCCCACGCGGCCGGTGTTCGTGACCGGGAAGGGCTCGCCCAGGTGCAGCGAGATCTGGTGGCCGAAGAAGTCGAAGTCCACCCAGGTCTCGGTGCTGCGGCCTTCCTGGCAGCCGAGCAGCGTGCCGTAGAAGGCGCGCGCTTCGTCCAGATCGCGGACATGGTAGGCAAGGTGGAAGCTGGTGCGCATGGCTGATCCTTTGGTTGTGCTTGTGGTGCAGTCAGGTTCGCAGGCCGTGGCCTGCCGTGGGTGGCGCGAGCCTAGCAGAGGCTTTTCAAAAGTGATAGCGTTGATTTCTTTGCAATCCCCAAGGAAATCTTTTGGAGACCCGCTATCTCAAGAGCCTGATCGCCGTGGTGGACAGCGGCTCCATCGCCGATGCGGCGCGCGCCGAGCACCTGACCGCCGCCGCCGTGGGCCAGCGCGTGCAGGCGCTGGAGCGCGAGCTGGGCTTTGCCCTGCTTTCGCGCAGCGGCCATGCGGCCCGCCCCACCCAGGCCTGCCTGGCCCTGCTGCCGCGTGCGCGGCGCCTGGTGCGCGAGGCCGCGCTGCTGGGCAGCGATGCCAGCGCCGATGGCCTGGCCGGCACGCTGCGCATCGGCGCCATCTCGACCGCGCTCACGGGCATGCTGCCGGCTGCGCTGCGCAAGCTCACGCAGGCGGCGCCACAGTGCCGGCCCGTCATCGTGCCGGGCACCTCGCGCGCCCTGTTCCAGATGCTGCAGGCCGGCGAGCTCGATGCCGCCGTCATCGTGGCGCCCCCTTTTGAACTGCCCAAGGCGCTGCGCAGCGTGCAGCTGCGCCGCGAGCCGCTGGTGCTGCTGGCACCGCCCCAGGCACGCGGCCGGCCTGCCGCGCTGCTGCGCAGCCTGCCCTACATACGCTACGACCCCGATGCCTGGGGTGGCCGCCATGCAGCCGACTGGCTGGCCGACCAGGGGCTGGAGCCTGCGGTGCTGTGCGACCTGGACGCGCTGGAGGCCATTGCCATGCTGGCCGCCGACGGCATGGGCGTGGGCCTGGTGCCGCACTGGACGGGCCTGGAGCGCTTCATGGGCGACTGCCGCATGCTGCCCATTGCGGGCGCCGCCTATGAGCGCGCCATCTTGCTGGTGACCAGCGCCGAGCCCGACCTGCCGCGCATGGCCGATCTGCTGGAGGGCGCACTCGCGTAGGGGATGTCTCGCATGGACTTCTCAAGAAAAGCAAGATTCGGCAGAGCAAGGGGCTGAAGGGTTTGCAGTCTCACATTCGGCCTGTCGATGCAAGGTGTTCGTACTGCTGGCCCTGATGGCATTCGCGGGTGACCGACGAACGAAACATTTATAGATTCGGCAAAGGAGTGCGGCCATTCAAGGCAGGAATCCTCGAAAACAACTCACCCATAAAGTCCATGAACACGACAGCCCGCGTGGGTAGCAACCTGTTGGCCACATAGACGATCTGCACCGGTACGGGCGGAGCTGCATGATCCGTCAAAATGAACTGCAATCGGCCGCTGTTCAGCCCACCCTCAAACAGCCACGCAGGTCCTTGTGCTACGCCCAGGCCTGCCGTGACCGCGGCACTCACTGCGTCGGGCGAGTTCACCCTGAGCCTGCCGGAAACCGGGATGTCCGCGTCACGGAATCGCCAGATCGCCCCGGACGACAACAGGGTGTAGATGATGCAATCGTGATCGCGCAGGTCATCTGGAGTCTGCGGAACTCCACGTTTGGCCAGGTAGTCCTTGCTGGCCACGAAGACGCGGTCGTACCATCCAAGACGCCGGGCCCGCAAGCTACTGTCCTCCAAGTGTCCGATGCGAATGGCGATTTCGGTCCCTTCGTTGACCAAGTCCACGTATCGATCGTTGAATTGAAGATCCAAGGTCAATTGGGGATAGCGCTCCAAAAAGGTCGGCACGTGTGGCAACACAAATGCGTGTGCGAGAGCCGTTGGGCAGGCTACGCGCAAGAGTCCTGATGGCTCGACGTTGTTCCTGAAGGACGATTCGGATTCATCTACCGCATCCAGGATTCGCCGGATGTCCGCGTAGTAGCGTTCGCCCTCCGGCGTCAAAGATAGCTTTCGCGTGGACCGGTGGAGCAGGCGCGCCTGCAAATGATCTTCCAGCGCCGCCACATAGCGACTGACATTGGGTTGCCCCAGGCCCAGATCACGCCCCGCAGCAGAAAAGCTTCCAGTTTCTACGGCGCGCGCGAAGCAGCTCATCAAGAGAAATCGGTCCATTACTCACCTCAATTCATGCAGTTTCAGCATGAATCTTATACATAAGTCATATCTTATGTATTTTTTTGCATGGATGCATCATTCCTGCGGTCGACCTGGTCGGTCGTCGTTCTCAGGAGAAATCAATGTCGCGCTTGCAAGGTAAACGTACTCTCATCACTGGCGGCACGAGTGGCATCGGGCTGGAAACCGCAAAGCAGTTTCTGGAGGAAGGCGCCCGCGTCATCGTCACGGGCGTAAATCCCGATTCGATCGCAAAGGCACAAGCCGAACTGGGCCCCGAAGTTCAGGTGCTGCGCGCCGACTCGGCCAGCGTTGCTGCCCAAAAGGAATTGGCACAGATCATCAAGGAGCACTACGGCCGACTGGACATTGCCTTCCTCAATGCCGGCGTATCTGTCTGGCTGCCCATCGAGGAATGGTCGGAAGAGATGTTTGACCGCTCTTTCGACATCAACGTCAAGGGCCCCTACTTCCTGATGCAGGCACTGCTCCCGATCTTCGCGAATCCCGCCTCCGTCGTGCTCAACACCTCCGTCAGCGCGCATGCAGGCGCAGCCCGCTCGTCCGTGTATGCCGCCACGAAGGCCGCATTCTTGAACATGTCGAAGACGCTTTCGACTGAATTGCTGGGACGTGGCATCCGTGTCAATGCGGTCAGCCCCGGACCGATCGAAACGCCGCTGTACGACAAGCTCGGGATTCCGGACGCGTACCGCGAGCAGGTCAACAAAGATATTGCGGCGAGCATTCCGCTTGGGCGCTTCGGCACGGCCGACGAGGTGACTAAAGCCGTGCTGTATCTGGCTTCCGACGAGTCGCGTTGGACGGTGGGCTCTGAAATCGTCGTTGACGGCGGCCGCCTGCTCAATGGTTAAGCGCGCAGCCCAGGAGGTCGGCGAAAGCGTGTTGGCTCGGGCAGAGTCAACGAGGCGCTGACGGCCTGCTTCAGCGCTGCGTGACAGCTCCTCCACTCCAGGCAAAGGAAACAGCGGTACGTGGCCCCATGCCGCTGTTTCCCCTGCACAAACCCTCCAGAGCCTCACATCACTATGACTGCACTTACCCTGATAAGCCACCCGCTGTGCCCCTTCGTCCAGCGCGCCGTGATCGTGCTTCTTGAGAAGGGTGTGGAATTCGATCGGATAGACGTCGATCTGTCAGCCAAGCCAGACTGGTTCTTGGCACTTTCACCGACCGGCAAGGTGCCGGTGCTCAAGGTGCGCCAAGCGAATGCCGAGGACGCGATCCTGTTCGAAAGCGTGGTCATCTGCGAGTACCTCAATGAAACGCAAGGCGGTGCGCCGATGTACCCCGTTGATGCATTGCCTCGCGCACAGCACCGCGCGTGGATCGAGTTTGCCGCCCAGACCTTCGCCGAAGGCTGGCAGTTCCTCCACGCTCGCGACTCTGCAACCGCCGATGCCAAGCGCGCTGCATTTCGCGAACGGCTGGGCAAGCTGGAGTCAGAAATGGATACAGGGCCATTTTTCGCAGGCCAGGCCTTTGGCATGGTCGATGCGGTTTACGCCCCGCTGTTCCGATACTTCGACATCACCCCCGCGACGGTCGCGTATCAGATCTTCGACGGCCTTCCGCGCATTTCAGCGTGGCGATCGGCGCTTGCGGAGCGCCCCAGCGTGAGGCATGCCGTCGTCGAAGACTATGCCGATCGTTTCCAGAGGCATCTGCGCGAGCAAGGCTCATTCATCGCTGTTTCCTCACGGTAACGATCAACCAGCCCAAATCTTCCAATCAGGAGTCAAAAACATGCTCCTCCATCAGAGCGCCGCACTGACCGCAGACCATCTACGGCTCCGATGCGCGCAACTCATCGTGCAACCAGTCGACCAGCTTCACCACATCAGGTCTGCGGCTAAGGTGTGGAGCAGTCCAGATCGCTAGTCGGTTGGGGCCACACACAAAGCCCATGGGAGCAACCAAGGTCCAGCTCATCAGATCATCTCGGACCAGCATATGGGGCACATTCGCCATACCCAGACCACAACGGGCGCCTTGGATAAGCAGGTAGAAGTGGGCGAATGACTCATCTACGCGCAACTCCGGGCTCATTTGCCCACTGCAACTGGCCCAGTCGGCCCAGGCTGTTGGTCGGGTGAGCGAGATCATCAGCCGTGCTCGAGCGAGATCTTCGAAGGACTCGATGCGGTGGTTCTGCAGATACCCAGGTGAGCATACCGGCCCAATCCATTCATGAGCCACATCCGCTCGGACAGCCTCCTTTGGGGGGTCAATCGATGACAGACGAATGGCCACACTGACCTTGTCATGAGCGAAGTCGATCGGACCATGGCTCATGTTGAAGCGAAGCTCCACCTCGGGGTTGATCTCCTTGAAGCGATTCAGCCTGGGAATGAGCCAGTACATCATGATCGACTCCGAACATGCCAATGTGAGCGGGCCAGGCTTGAGTTGCTCGACACTTGACTGAATCAGACCAAAGGCCGTAGAGAGGCCTTCCGCCAAGCGCAACCCTTCGTTTGTTGGCGTCGCACCTTGCGCTGTGCGTTGCAGAAGCGCCAGGCCCAGCGAGTCTTCAAGCGTGCGGATATGGCGACTCACCGCGCCATGCGTCACCGAGAGTTCTTCAGCTGCCGCGCTGAAGCTGCGCAAACGCGCTGTCGCCTCAAAGGCGCGCAATCCGTTGAGCGAAAGTCGATGGGGCGTGGCCATGGCGAGTTTTTGATCTAGGGTCAACCCGTACGTTTTGTGAGTTTATATCACAGCCATTCGAAATTGAATCGTTTGCCTCATTGGTTTGTGACGCCTACCCTTCGGTCTATCAAAGACAGAAGCTCACAGCCTCATGAACAACATCGCCCCGCGTAAAGAGTTCACCGCCCGCTATTTCGTCGAAAGCTCGGTCGCCTCCGAAAAGATCGCGCAGGTGATCTCCGGCGAACAGTCCAGCGGCACCTTCCTTTCACTGCCCGGTGAGACCGATGAACTGAAAGAGCGGTCCCGCGCGCGGATCGCCAGCATCAAGCCACTCGCACCCGGGCTTCAGCCGACGCTTCCAAGCGCCTATGTCGGCCGGCATCCGCACGGCGGCGTCTTCCACCGCGCGGAGATTGAGATCGCGTTCCCTGTCGCCAACGTCGGAGCCAATCTGTCGAGCATGCTGGTCACCATCGCGGGCAACCTGTACGAGCTCGGTGAAGTCACCGGCCTGCGCCTGCTCGACCTTGATCTCGCCCCCGAATACGCCGCGCAGTTCGCCGGCCCCGCCTTCGGCATCCCCGGCACCCGGCGTCTCGCCGGCGTCCATGGCCGGCCGTTGATCGGCACCATCATCAAGCCCAGCATCGGTCTCACGCCCGCACAGACCGCCGAATTGGTCGACAGCCTCTGTGCAGCCGGCATCGACTTCATCAAGGACGATGAACTGATCGCCGACCCGCCGTACGCGCCGTTCGACGAGCGCCTGCGCGCCGTCATGCCGGTGTTGCAACGCCATGCCGATCGCCTCGGTCGCATGCCGATGTACGCGATCAACATCTCGGGTTCGGTCGACGAGATGCTGCGCCGCCACGACGCCGTGCTCGCCGCAGGCGGCAGCTGCGTGATGGTGAGCATCAACTGGGTCGGATTCAGCGCCGTCGAACACCTGCGCCGCCACTCGCAGTTGCCGATCCATGGTCATCGCAATGGCTGGGGCGCGTTCACGCGCCATGGAGGGCTCGGCTTCTCGTTCCAGGCCTACCAGAAGCTGTGGCGTCTGGCCGGCGTGGATCACCTGCACTGCAACGGCATCCGCAGCAAGTTCTGGGAGCCGGACGACTCGGTGATCGCCTCCGCCAAGGCTTGCCTGGCGCCCTGGGCGGGACTGCAGCCGCTGATGCCGGTGTTCTCGTCGGGTCAATGGGCCGGCCTGGCGCCCGACCTGTACGGCGCGCTCGGCGCGGTGGACCTGATGCACCTCGCGGGCGGCGGGATCATCGGCCACCCCGACGGCATCGCCGCCGGCGTGGCAAGCATGCGCGAAGGCTGGGAGGCGGCGGTGGCCGGCGTGAGCCTGGAGCACTATGCCGATGCGCACCCAGCGCTACAGCGCGCGCTGGTTCATTTCGCCAACCTGTAGGAGCCGGTATGAAGCTTGCCTTCTACGGTGACGATTTCACCGGGTCCACCGATGCACTCGAAGTGCTGGCGTTCGCCGGCCTGAACTGCGCACTGTTCCTCGACGTGCCCGACGAGCAGACGCTGGCCGAGTTCGGACCTTTCGACGCGATCGGCGTGGCGGGCGCGAGCCGCGCGATGTCGCCGACCGAGATGGACGCGCAACTCGCACCCGTGCTTGCAGCGATGTCTCGCCTGCCTGTGCCGCTGGTGCACTACAAGGTCTGCTCGACCTTCGACAGCTCACCAGCCATCGGCAGCATCGGGCGGGTCATGGACCTGTCGCGCACGGCCTTCGGTGACACCGCGATTCCCATCGTTGCCGCCAACCCCGCGCTCGGCCGCTACTGCGCCTTCGGCAATCTGTTCGCGCGCTCCGGCACCGACGACCGTGTGCATCGCATCGATCGCCACCCAATCATGAGCGTGCACCCTGTGACGCCGATGCACGAGGCGGATCTGGCGCGCCACCTCGCAGGGCAGACCGCGATGCCTGTCACCGGCTTCACGCTGCCGCAACTCACACTCGACCGCACCGAGATGGCGGGCGAGTTGCAGCGCGTGGTTGACGCCACGTCGGGCGGCGCGGTGCTGCTGGACGGCACCACGACTGAGCACTTGACCGAGACCGGCCGGCTGCTCGATGGGCTCGCTGGTGCGGCTCAGGGCCGCCAGACACCCTTGTTCTGCATCGGCGGCTCGGGCCTCGAATATGCGCTGACGCAGTGGTGGCACGAGACCGGCGCCCTGCCATCCATCCCGACTACGCACGACCGCTTCGACGGCGTGCCGCAGGTGCTGGCCGTCTCAGGCAGCGCTTCGCCGCTGAGCGCGCTGCAGATCGACGCAGCCGTTGATGCGGGCTTCGTCGAGTTGCCGGTGGACGCTGCCGCGTTGGTCGCAGCGAGCGATCCCGCAGCGGAACTCGCCCGCCTCGTCGATCAGGCCCTGCTAGCGCTGCGCGCCGGCCACAGCGTGATGCTGCACAGCGCGCGCGGCCCGAAGGACCCGCGTATCGAAGCGATGCTGTCCGCGCTCGCCAAGCAAGGCATCAGCCGGGAGCAGGCCCGCCACGAAGGCGGCCGCCTGCTGGGACACCGCTTCGGCGACCTCGTCGATGCGCTGCTGCGTGCACATCCCCTCAAGCGCCTGCTGCTGTCGGGCGGCGATACCTCCAGCCACGTCACGCAGCGACTAGCCCCGCAGGCTCTGCGCGTCGTCGCCCGGTTGGCGCCAGGCGCTCCGCTGTGCCGCGCCATCTCGCGCGAGCCGCACCTGGCACAGCTCGAAATTGCGCTCAAGGGCGGCCAGATGGGCCAGCCCGACTATTTCGTCAAGGCGTTGCTCGGCACGGCCGACGCCCACCTCTCACTTGCATAAACAACAGGAGACATAACCATGAATTCGATCGACCGCCGACGTGCCATCGTGACTGGCGCCGCACTGATCAGCGCACCGGCATTGGTGCTGCCGCGCTTCGCGCGCGCCGCCGAATTTACCTACAAGTTCGGGACCAACCTGCCGGCGACACATCCCCTCAACGTGCGAGCGATGCAGGCCGCTGAGCGCATCCTGAAAGACACGGGTGGCCAGGTTCAGATCAACGTCTTCCCGAACAACCAACTTGGCAACGACGCCGACATGCTCTCGCAGCTGCGCGCAGGCGGGCTCGAGTTCTTCACCGTCTCGGGCGTGAACGTGCTGTCGCAGCTCGTGCCCGTCTCATCGATGTGGGGGCTTGGATTCGCCTGGGCGAACGACGAGGCCGTCAACAAGGCGCTGGACGGTGATCTCGGCAAATTTCTGCGCGCGCAGTTCCCCAAGGTCGGCCTGATGGCGATGGACACCGTGTGGAGTTCCGGCTTCCGGCAGATCACCAACAGCGTCCGTCCGATCAACACGCCCGACGACCTCAAGGGCTTGAAGATTCGCGTGCCGGTTAGCCCTCTGTGGACCTCGCTGTTCAAGCATCTCGGCGCCGCACCCACTTCTATCAACTTCGCGGAGACATATTCGTCTCTGCAGACGAAGGTGGTCGATGGTCAGGAAAACCCTTTGGCGATCATCTCGATCGCCAAACTCTACGAGGTGCAAAAGTACTGTTCCATGACCAACCACATGTGGGATGGCTATTGGTGCATGACGAACCAAAAGGTCTGGAGCCGCATGCCCGAGAAGGTAAGGCCCATCATTGCCAAGCACCTGAACCAGGCTGCGCTCGACATGCGCGCCGATGGCGCGAAGCTCGACGCCTCGTTGCGGCCCGAGCTGACTTCCAGGGGGCTGGCCTTCAACGACCCGGAAATCGGGCCGTTCCGTGCGCGGCTTCTTGCGTCGGGCTTCTACGCCGAGTGGAAGAAGAAGTATGGCGATGAGGCCTGGGCCTTGCTCGAGAAGCACACCGGCAAGCTGGGCTGACCGAGATGCACGCCACACCCATCTCCAAAGACGGCCCGCAGCGCGGCGTCGTCGCTGCCTGGGCGCAGCGCGCCCATCAAGCGCTGGGACACCTGCTCGGCTTACCCGTCGCGCTGCTGGTGGCCACCGAAATCGCCGTGCTGCTGGCCGGCGTGGTCGCGCGCTACATGTTCCACTATCCGTTGATCTGGTCGGATGAGGTCGCCTCGATCCTGTTCCTGTGGCTGGCGATGCTGGGCTCTGCGGTCGCCTTCCAGCGCGGCGAGCACATGCGCATGACGGCAGTGGTGGGCAAGCTCGCGCCCGAAGCGCGCGCCTTCCTTGATGTGCTTGCCACCGCAGCGGCGCTGGCATTCCTGCTGCTGGTGCTGCCGCATGCATATGAATACGCAGTGGAGGAGGCGATGATGCGCACGCCAGCGCTGGATCTGCAGAATTCATGGCGCGCGGCCGCGATGACCGCAGGCTTCGGGGCGATGGCGCTGCTGGCCGTACTGCGGCTCGTCGCGGTGGGGCGGCCGCGCCAAGTGATGGCCGCCGTCGGCTTGGTCGTCGCCCTGATGGTCGTGATGACGCTGCTGCAACCGGTGTGGCGACAGCTCGGCAACGCCAATCTGGTGGTCTTCTTCGTGGTCGTCGTCGCTGGGGCAGTGTTCGCCGGCGTGCCGATTGCCTTCGCCTTCGGCCTTGCAACGCTGGGCTATGTGATGCTGGCGACGAACACGCCCGTTCTGATCGTCGTCGGTCGCATGGACGAGGGCGTCAGCCACCTGATCCTGCTGTCGGTGCCATTGTTCGTCTTCCTGGGCCAACTGATCGAGATGACGGGCATGGCGCGTGCGATGGTGGCGTTCCTCGCCAGCATGCTGGGGCACGTGCGCGGGGGCCTGCATTACGTGCTGCTTGGCGCGATGTATCTCGTCTCCGGCATCTCAGGTTCGAAGGCCGCAGACATGGCAGCCGCGGCACCGGTGCTGTTCCCCGAGATGAGGAAGCGCGGCGCCAAGGAAGGCGACCTGATCGCGCTGCTGTCGGCCACCGGGGCACAGACCGAGACCATTCCGCCATCCATTGTGCTGATCACGATAGGCTCGGTCACCGGCGTGTCGATCGCCGCGTTGTTCACCGGCGGCCTGCTGCCAGGTCTCGTGCTGGCCGTGACGCTGATGGCGGTAGTGTGGGCCCGCTATCGGCACGAAGACCTGAGCGGCGTGCAGCGTGCCAGCCGGCGTGAGATCGGTCGGGCATTTCTGATTGCGCTCCCGGCCATCGCGCTGCCGTTCATCATCCGCGCCGCTGTGGTGGAAGGTGTCGCGACTGCCACAGAGGTCTCCACCATCGGCATCGCCTACGGCGTGCTCGCCGGCCTGTTGATCTACCGGCAGTTCGACTGGAAGCGGGTCTATCCGATGCTGGTGGATACCGCAAGCCTGTCAGGCTCGATCCTGCTGATCATCGGTGCGGCCACCGCGATGGCCTGGGGCCTGACGCAATCGGGCTTCTCGAACACGCTGAGCCAGGCCATGCGTGAGCTGCCTGGCGGGGCTGCAGGCTTCATGGCGGTATCGGTCGTCGCCTTCATCGTGCTGGGAAGCATGCTCGAGGGCATCCCCGCGATCGTGCTGTTTGGCCCATTGCTGTTCCCGATTGCCCGCACCGTGGGCATCCATGAGGTGCACTACTCGATGGTGGTCATCCTCGCGATGGGCCTCGGCCTGTTCGCGCCGCCTTTCGGTGTGGGTTACTACGCCGCTTGCGCGATCGGCCGCGTCAACCCCGACGAAGGCATCCGACCGATTGGCGCCTACATGCTGGCCTTGTTCGTCGGCCTCGTGATCGTCGCGGCGGTGCCGTGGATCTCGATCGGCTTCCTTTGAACCCTTCTACCTTCTTATTGGTACCCGACATGACCACCATTTCCGAATCACGTGTCGCGCTCGTCACCGGCGGCGCCAAGGGCATCGGCGCAGAGGTGTGCGCCCGTCTGGCGGTCCTCGGCCACCATGTCCTCGTGGCCGACCTCGATGTCGATGCGGCGACGGCGACGGCACTCGAGCTCAGTGCTGCCGGCGGCCGGGCCACCGCGCTGCGGCTGGACGTCGGCAAGCCCGAGGCTATTGCCACGGCGTTCGAGCAGGTCGAGCGCGAGCACGGGCGCTGCGACATACTTGTCAACTCTGCCGGCATTGCGAAGGTCTTCCCCTTCATCGACTTCCCGCTCGACAACTTCGTCGCGACGATGAACGTCAACGTCACCGGCACGCTGCTGTGCGCGCAAGCGGCGGCTCGGCTGATGGTGAAGCAGGGCTGGGGCCGCATCGTCAACATCGCGTCTGTCGCCGGCATGCGCGCAGTGGGGAGCGGCCGCACCGCCTACGGCACGTCCAAAGGGGCGGTGATTGCGCTGACGCGGCAGATGGCCGTGGAACTGGCCGAGCACGGGATTACCGCCAACGCGGTGGCTCCAGGCCCCGTCGATACGCCGATGACGCAGGCGCTGCACACCGCGCAGTTCCGCGCCGAATATTCGAAGGCCATTCCGATGAATCGCTACGGCACCTGTGGGGAGATCGCCTCGGCCGTGACCTACTTGGTATCCGAAGACGCTCGGTACGTAACCGGCATCGCGATGCCCGTCGATGGCGGCTTTCTCGCGTCAGGCGCACGCGGCATATAAGGCACCAAAACCTCCAAGGGCACCATGCGCGGTCTTCTCCACGCCACGCTCGGCCCTTGGGCTGCGACCTTTCCATCATCCGCGCCCTGTTGCACGCTGGCGCTGGCGCCTTTCGCCCGAACTTCAGCCACGCAACCCACACCCAGCACCAGGAAAGGCTGGACCTGATCCGCCGCGTCGAGCGCGAGACTGGCCGGCCGACCGGCCGATCGATCGGCGTGCTGCTCAAGCTGCAAGGACCGAAGCCGCAGACGATTCGGAAATCTGCCGCTATACTGCGCCCCTTCTTTCTTGAACGAGCTGCTGCAGGAAAGACGTTTTCCGGGCCTTTGACGCCCGGGTGTCTTTCATCGTCCGTACACCCACCGGACGCGGCGAGCGCCAACCAGGCCTCGCGGATCTGCAGCCATGACCACTCCTCAACGACTCCAGCGTGCCTTTGCACGCACGGGCATCTCTCTCGACTATCGCGACGGCATCTACCACGTGCGCGATGGCCAGGCCGAGGCCCACATCCTTCTTCCCGACAGCCTTCCCCTGGAGGACAAGGCCGTGCGCCAGTTGCTGGCCTTTGCGGCCGTGCGCCGGCATGACGGCCAGGGCAGCCACGGCGCCGTCTGCCGCGCCTGCGCCACGCCCGACTTCCATCCGGGCACGGTGGCGCCCGTGGGCAGCGTGGTGGCCACGCCATCGGACTTCGTCATTCCGGCCGCCATCGGCACGGACATCAACTGCAGCGTGCGCCTGCTGACCACGGGCGCCCGGCTGGACCAGCTGGCGCCACACAAGGGCCGGCTGGTGGAACTGCTGACCGCCAGCCTGCTGGGCAGCGGGCGCGACGTGCCCGTGACCACGGCCGCCTTCCGCGCGCTGTTCGACCACGGGCCGGCCGCCTTTGTGGACCGGCTGAATGGCCAGGGCCTGTGGGGCCATGTCGACAGGGACCGCCTGCACCGCGAGCTGGCCGCCTGCATCGGCCTGGACAGCTTCGCTGGCAGCGCCCGCCATGCGCCCCATGCCTATCTGCAGGAGCGCCATGCCGTGTTCCGCGACCCGTGCCTGGGCACGGTGGGATCGGGCAACCATTTCGTGGAACTGCAGGTGGTCGATGAGGTGCTGGACCGTCACGCGGCCTACCGGGCCGGCCTGCGCGCGGGCGACGTGGTGGTGATGATCCACAGCGGCTCGCGCGACCTGGGCTTTTACGTGGGCCAGGCCTGGATGGACCGCGCCCGGGCCGAGTGGCCGCAAGGCGTGAAGCACCCGGCCAGCGGCCTGTACGGCCTGTCGGGTCCGCTGGCCGGCGAGTACCTGCAGGCCATGGGCGTGGCGGCGCGCTATGCCTGGGCCAACCGCGTGGTGCTGGCCGAGCTGGTGCGCAAGGACCTGGAGCAGATCGTGGGCGCAGCGGATTCGCGCCTCGTGGTCGATGTGCCGCACAACGTGGTCCTGCAGCAAGGCGGCATGAACATCCACCGCAAGGGCGCCACGCCAGCCAACGAGGGCGACTTCGCGCTGATCCCGGGGTCCATGGGCGATGCCTCCTACCTGGTCACGGGCCTGGGTGCGGCCGACTGGCTCTGGTCCTGCAGCCATGGCGCGGGGCGGCGCATGCGCCGCCAGGCCGTGCGCGCGCTGCGCCCCGAGGCACATGCGGGCCGTGCGGGCGAACAGGGCTGGCAATGCGTGACGCTGCGCGAGGAGCGGCGCATCGAGGAGGCGCCCGAAGCCTACAAGCCCATCGGCCCGGTCATCGAGTCGCAGGAGGCCGCCGGCCTGATCCACGCCGCCGTGAAGCTCAGGCCCTGGATCACCTTCAAGGCCTGAGCACCGGCAGGCGCCTCACTGCAGCCGCAAGCCGTCCGCCGCACGGTCCTGGGCCAGCTTGCGGTACAGCGTCTGGCGGCTGATGCCCAGCATGCGCGCGGCCTGGGTGACATTGCCCCGGCAGTTCTCCAGCGCCTGCCGCACGGCCGAGCGCGAGAGTTCATCCAGGCTCTGCGGCGCAGCGTCCAGCCGGGGGCCGCTGCGGGCGGTCTGCACCAGCTCGGCCTGGAAGTCGTCGGGCAGGTGCTGCCACTGCAGGCAGTCCTCGTGGGGATCGAGCATGGCGCAGGCCGTTCTCAGCACGCTGGCGCACTGGCGCAGATTGCCGGGCCAGCCATGGCCGGCCAGCTGCGCCAGCAGGGCCGGCGCCATGCGCAGCGGGCGCGCGGGTTCGATGTCGGCCAGCATGCGCGCTGCCAGCGCCTCGAAGTCGCCGCGCTCGCGCAGCGGAGGCAGCTCCACGGCCAGGCCGTTGATGCGGTAGTACAGGTCGGCACGAAAGCGCCCCTGGTCGGCATCCTCGCGCAGCCTGCGGTTGGAGGCGCTGACCAGCGCGAAATCGACCGCAACGGGCGTGCCACCGCCCAGCGGCACCACCTGCCGCTCCTGCAGCACGCGCAGCAGCCGGGTCTGCAGCGGCAGCGGCATGTCGCCGATCTCGTCCAGGAACAGCGTGCCGCCGTGCGCCTGGCGCAGCAGGCCCGCCTGTCCTTCGCGCCGCCCGCCCGTGAAGGCGCCCTGGCGGTAGCCGAACAGCTCGGCCTCGATCAGCGACTCGGGCATGGCCGCGCAGTTGATGGCCACGAAGGGGCCGTCGCGGCGCGGCCCGCTGTCGTGGGCCGCGCGCGCAAACCATTCCTTGCCCACGCCGGACTCGCCCTGGATGAGCAGCGCAATCGGCTTGCCCAGCACACGCCGGGCCTTGTCGGCCGCCGTGCGCCAGCGCGCATCGCCCGTGTCCAGCCGCGCCAGCGCATCGCGCGCCGGCTGCTGCGGCGCCTGTTCCTGTTGCTGTTGCTCTGCAACCCGTTCCACGACCGAGGACCGGACCGTGCGCCGGTCCGGCACCAGCTGGCCGAACAGCGCCGTGCCGTCATGGCGCCGCAGCGGCTGGGCCGCATCGGGCTGGCGGTGCTGGCGTGACAGCAGCTCCTCCAGGCCGGCGTCCAGCACCTGCTCCAGCGACACGCTGCCCAGTTGCCCCCGCGACAGGCGCAGCAGGGCCAGCGCGGCGCGGTTGGCGCCCACCAGCCATCCGTCCGCGGAGATCAGCGCAATGCCTTCGGCCACCGTGCCAATGCCTTCGGGCCGCGCGTGCAGGTGCAGGCGGATGTGGCGCTGGCCGTCGCAGGCCATGAGGCGGTTTTCGATCATGCGGGCCGCCGTGCCGACCAGGCCCAGCGTGTGCGGGCTGCCCCGGCCATGTTCGCTGGAGATGTCCAGGATGCCCAGCAGCTGGCCGGTGCCCGACAGGATGGGAGCGGCCGCGCAGGTGAGAAAGCCGTTGCGCTCCAGGAAATGCTCGCCGCCCTGGATTTCGATGGAGTCCATCTCGGCCAGTGCCGTGCCGATGGCATTGGTGCCGCGCTGCGCCTCATGCCAGGACGCGCCGCTGGCCAGGGCCACGCGCTCGGCCTTGCCCAGAAAGAAGGGGTCGCCGCAGGTATCCACCAGGGTGCCGCAGGGGCCGGCCAGCACCACCACGCTGTGGCTGCCGCGCACCTGCTCGGACAGGTATTCCATGACGGGCCGTGAATGCGCCAGCAGCGCATGGTGGCGGCTGCGCAGCACGCCCAGCGCATGCTGCTCCAGGTTGTCGGCGGCGCCCAGCCGTCCTGTGGGACGCAGTCCCTGCTCGATGCAGCGCTGCCACGAGCGCGCCAGGCGCTCGTCCACCAGGCCGCTGGGGCACAGGCCCGACTCCATCAGGCTGTGACGGGCCTGGCGCAAGGCCACAAGGGAGGCTCTCGATTGCATGCTGTCTCCTGCTCGGGCGTCATTGCGCCGCGTTGCAGACCAGTATGCGGGGCCGGCGGGCACCGGGCAAGCCAAGTGGCAGGCCGGGCGCCCGACTGTTCCATTTCTGGACAGTTGTCCTGTTGCGGAACGTCACGGTACAGGGCGAACGCGCACGGGAATACCCGCAGCAGCCACGTCCCGCGTGCCTTTGCGGGCACCTGCCCTGCGGCCTGCAGGCTGGCACGGCTTTTGAATCATGTCTGCCGTCCGGCCATGGCCGGATATGCCGATCCACACCCGATCACAACAGACCCATAAGCATCCTCAGGAGACAAGCAGCATGACCGTCTACGCAGCACCCGGCGCCGCTGGCGCCAAGATCGCCTACAAGGCCCGCTACGACAACTTCATCGGCGGCAGGTTCGTACCTCCGGTCAAGGAGCAGTACTTCGACGTGGTCACCCCCATCAGCGGCAAGGTCTACACCCGCGCCGCGCGCTCCACGGCCGAGGACATCGAACTGGCGCTGGACGCCGCCCATGCCGCCAGCGACGCCTGGGGCCGCACCAGCGCGGCCGAGCGTGCGAACGTCCTGCTGAAGATCGCCGACCGCATCGAGGCCAACCTGGAGCTGCTCGCCTATGCCGAGACCGTGGACAACGGCAAGGCCATCCGCGAGACGCTGAATGCCGACATCCCGCTGACCGTGGACCATTTCCGCTATTTCGCGGGCTGCGTGCGCGCCCAGGAAGGCGCGCTCAGCCATATCGACGAGACCACGGTGGCCTATCACATCCAGGAGCCGCTGGGCGTGGTGGGCCAGATCATTCCCTGGAACTTCCCCATCCTCATGGCGGCCTGGAAGCTGGCGCCCGCGCTGGGCGCAGGCAACTGCGTGGTGCTCAAGCCGGCCGAGTCCACGCCCATCAGCATCCTGATCCTGGCCGAGCTCATTGCCGACCTGCTGCCGCCCGGCGTGCTCAACATCGTCAACGGCTTCGGCCGAGAGGCCGGCATGCCGCTGGCCACCAGCAAGCGCATCGCCAAGATCGCCTTCACGGGCTCGACCTCCACGGGCCGCGTGATCGCCCAGGCCGCCGCCAACAACCTGATCCCGGCCACGCTGGAGCTGGGCGGCAAGTCGCCCAACATCTTCTTCGCCGATGTGATGGACAAGGACGATGCCTTCCTCGACAAGGCCGTCGAAGGGCTGGTGCTGTTCGCCTTCAACCAGGGCGAGGTCTGCACCTGCCCCAGCCGCGCGCTGATCCACGAAAGCATCTACGACCGCTTCATGGAGCGCGTGCTCCAGCGCGTGGCCGCCATCCGGCATGCCAACCCGCTGGACACCGACAGCATGATGGGCGCACAGGCGTCCAAGGAGCAGCTCACCAAGATCCTGTCGTACCTGGACCTGGGCAAGCAGGAGGGCGCCGAGGTGCTGGCCGGCGGCGGCCAGGCCCATCTGGGCGGCGACCTGGAAGGCGGCTACTACGTGCAGCCCACGCTGTTCAAGGGCCACAACAAGATGCGCATCTTCCAGGAGGAAATCTTCGGCCCCGTGCTGGCCGTGACCACCTTCAAGGACGAGGCCGAGGCCCTGGCCATTGCCAACGACACGCTCTACGGCCTGGGCGCCGGCGTGTGGAGCCGCAACGGCAACGTGGCCTACCGCATGGGCCGGGCCATCAAGGCCGGGCGCGTGTGGACCAACTGCTACCACGCCTACCCGGCGCACGCGGCCTTCGGCGGCTACAAGGAATCGGGCATCGGCCGCGAGACCCACAAGATGATGCTGGACCACTACCAGCAGACCAAGAACCTGCTGGTCAGCTACAGCGAGAACAAGCTGGGCTTCTTCTGAAGTTCTTCCCAGGTGAATGCGGCCGGCGGCGCGCAGCGCGGCCGGCCGCCCAGGAAAGGACCAACCCATGGTTGACAAAGTGATTGCCACCGACGCCGCGCTGGCGCTGATCGCCGACCTGCAGGCGCAGCACGGGCCGGTGTTCTTCCACCAGTCCGGCGGCTGCTGCGACAACAGCGCCGCCAACTGCTACCTGCCCGGCGAGCTGACGATAGGCGCCCAGGACGTGCTGCTGGGCCAGGTGGGCGGCGCGCCCTTCTACATTGGCAAGTCCCAGTACGAATACTGGAAGCACACCCAGCTCATCCTGGACGTGATCGAGGGCCAGGGCGGCACCTTCTCGCTGGAGGGCAGCACGGGCAAGGCCTTCCACACACGCTCCAGGCTGTTCACGGACGAGGAATACGCCGAGATCCTGGCCAGCGAGGGCAACGGACCCTGACAGGGGCCGCGCGGCGGGCTACTTTCCGGTCAGCCGCTTGACCGCGGCCTCGGTCTGGCGCACATGCTCGTCCGGGTCCGAGCCGATGTGCACGAAGCGGACCTTGCCGTCCTGGCCGATCACGTAGGAGATGCGGTCGGCGCGCTGGGGATCGGCGGCGGCCGAGGCGTCGTAGGCGCGGATGGTCTGCGCCTGCGGGTCCGATGCCACGGCGAACTGGTCGCGGCAGGCCTCAGTGGAAAAGCGCTTGAGCGTATCGATGTCGTCATGCGACATGCCCACCACCGTGGCGCCCATGGCCGCGAAACGCGGCGTGGCCTCGGCAAAGGCGTGGGCTTCCATGGTGCAGCCCTGGGTGAAGGCCTTGGGGAAGAAATACAGCACCACCGGCCCCTTCCTGAGCGTGGCGGCCATGTCGAAATCGAAGGCCTTGCCCGCCACCGCAGCCGGCGTGGTGAAACGCGGCGCGCTGTCGCCCACCTTGAGCGCGGCCTGGGCCAGCGGCGACAGCAGCAGCGCCGCCAGCAGGGGAGCGGCGGCGCGCGCGCAGCGGCGGCCCAGGGATGCGCGTGGGTGGATGGAATCGCCGCAGCGGATATCGGACATGCATGGCCTCCTGAGCCTGGAACGGGATGCCCCATTGTGGCCAATCGGCCAAAGCCCTGGGCGCGTGTGCCGTGCATCAGCGCCGTGCTTCGCCGGGCCTGATCCTGAACCAGATCGAGTACATGGCGGGCAGGAAGACCAGCGTCAGCACCGTGCCGGCGAGCGTGCCGCCGATCAGCGTATAGGCCAGCGTTCCCCAGAACACCGATTGGGTCAGCGGGATGAAGGCCAGGATCGCCGCCAGCGCGGTCAGGATCACGGGCCGGGCGCGCTGGACAGTGGCCTCCACCACCGCCTGGAACGGCGCAAGCCCCTCCTGCTCGTTGTGCTGGATCTGCCCGATCAGGATCAGCGTGTTGCGCATCAGGATGCCCGACAGCGCGATCAGCCCCACCAGTGCATTGATGCCGAAGGGCTGCTGAAAGACGATGAGCGTCGGCACCACGCCGATCAATCCCAGGGGGCTGGTCAGGAACACCATGACCATGGCCGATATCGACCGCACCTGCAAGATGATGATGATCAGCGTGATGGCGATCATGATCGGGAACAGGGGCAGCATGGCCGTCATGGCCTTGCCGGATTCCTCGATGGAGCCGGCCTCGTCGATGCGGTAGCCCGCAGGCAACGCCTTCCTGATGGGCTCCAGCTGCCGGGTGATGGCCGCCGAGACATCGGGCGGCTGCAGGCTGTCATCGATGTCTCCGCGGACCGTGATGGTGGGCATGCGGTCGCGGCGGCGCATGACGGGCTCCTCCATCTGCACGGTGACCTCTCCCAGCTGCGACAGCGGTATGCGCTGGCCAGTGGCGTTGGTGAGCGTGAAGTCGCCGACCCTGGCCACATCGTGGCGGGTGCCGCCCGCAGAACGCGCCATCACCTGCACGGTGCGGATGTCCTCGCGCACGGTGGTCACGGGCACGCCGCTGAGCAGGAACTGCAACTGCTGCGCGACCGCCGCGGAGGTCAGGCCCATGGCCTGCAGCCGGTCCTGGTCCAGGGTGAAGCGCATGACGGGGGTGCGCACGCCCCAGTCGGAGTTCACGGTCCGCATCATCGGGCTGTCGTGCAGCACCTGGTGCACCTGGCCGGCAATGTCGCGCAGCCGCTGCGGGTCGGGGCCGGAGACGCGATACGCCACGGGGAACGGGGAGTACGGCCCGAACACGATCTGCGATGCGCGCACCTGCGCCTGCGGAGCCAGTCCCTGGGCGATGGCCTCGCGCAGCCTGAGCTTGAGCGCGTCGCGCTGCGCCTGGTTGGCGGTGCGCACGACGATCTTGGCGAACGACGGGTCGGGCAGCTCAGGCGAGATGGCCAGAAAAAAGCGCGGTGCGCCCTGGCCGATATAGGCGGTCACGATCTCCGATTCGGGCTGCTGCAGCAGCCAGGCTTCCACCTTGCGGGTGGTCTCGCTCGTCTGGCCAATGGAGGTGCCGTAGGGCATCTGCACCTCGACCATCACCTCGGGCCGGTCGGAGATGGGGAAGAACTGCTTCTTCACGATGGACATGCCCAGCACGGAAGCCACCATGAGCCCGCCCACGACTGCCGCCACCATGCCCTTGCGGGCGATCACCTTGCCCAGCACGCGCCGCAGGCGCTCGTAGCGGGGCGTGCCATACATCGCCGCATGTCCGCCTTCGACCTTCTTGAGAGGGGGCAGCATCTTCACGCCCAGATAGGGCGTGAACACCACGGCCACCACCCAGGACGCGATGAGCGCGATGCCGACGATCCAGAACATGTTGCTGGTGTACTCGCCTGCAGCGGAGCGGGCGAACCCGTTGGGCATGAAGCCCACCGCCGTCACCAGCGTTCCGGACAGCATGGGTGCCGCGGTATGGCTCCAGGCGTAGGCGGACGCGGCCACGCGGTCGTAGCCCTCTTCCATCTTCACCACCATCATCTCGATGGCGATGATGGCGTCGTCCACCAGCAGGCCCAGCGCAAGGATCAGCGAGCCGAGCGTGATGCGGTCGAAATTCTTTCCCGTGGCGGCCATGATGATGAACACGGCCGCCAGCGTCAGCGGCACGGCCGCAGCCACCACCACGCCAACGCGCCAGCCCATGCTGGCGAAGCACACCACCAGCACGACCAGCAGCGCGGCCAGGAACTTGAGCATGAACTCATCGACGGAGGCGCTGATGTTCACGGCCTGGTCCGTCACCTTGCTCAGGCCCATGCCCAGCGGCATGTCTGCGTTGATGGCGCCCACCTCCCGGTCCAGCGCCTTGCCCAGGTCCAGCCCGTTCCAGCCGTCGCGCATGACGACGCCCAGCAGCAAGGCCGGCTCCGCGCCGTTGCGGATGATGAAGGTCGAGGGATCTTCGTAGCCGCGCTGGACGGTGGCGATGTCGGACAGCCTGACCGTGCGGCCCTGGGCCACGATGGGCGTGTCGCGGATCTTCTGCAGCGCGTCGAACGCCCCGTCGATGCGGATGAACACCTGCGGTCCCTGGGTCTCCACCGACCCGGCAGGCGTGAGTGCGTTCTGGTTGTTCAATGCCGCGAAGACGTCCTGCGGACTGATGCCCAGCGTGGCCAGGCGCTCGTGCGAGAACTCCACGTAGATCCGCTCGGATTGCTCGCCGACGATGTTGACCTTCTTGACGCCCGGCACATGCAAAAGACGCTGGCGCAAGGCTTCGGCATCGCGCACCAGCGCCCGGGGCTCTTCGCCGCGCGCCTTGAGGGCGTAGATCGCAAAGGTCACGTCGGCGTACTCGTCGTTCACCATCGGGCCGATCACGCCCGCCGGCAGGTTGCGGGCCTCGTCACCGAGCTTCTTGCGGGCCTGGTAGAACTCCTCCTGCACCTCGCCTGGGGGCGTGGAGTCGAGCAGGGTCAGCGTGGTGAAGGCCAGCCCCGGCCTGACGAAGGTTTCGGTGCGGTCATACCAGCGCAGCTCCTGCAGGCGCTTTTCCAGCTTCTCTGCCACCTGGTCCTGCATTTCCTGCGGGGTGGCGCCAGGCCAGGCCGTGATGATGGTCATGACCTTGACGGTGAAGGCCGGATCTTCCGCCCGGCCCAGCTTCAGGAAGGCAAAGACACCCGTCAGCGAAATCAGCAGGATCAGGAACAGCGTGATGGAGCGCTCACGGACGGCAAGCGCCGACAGGTTGAAACGGCCTTCACTCACGGGACGCTCCCGTGGACACGGAGGACGCCGTGGACGTTGTTGCCGTTGAAGGCGCCTCGCTTTCCAGTCGCACCTGCGCGCCCTCGCTCAGCAAATGCGCGCCGAGCGCGACGATCCGCTCCCCCAGGCCGAGCGCACCCACCACCTGGGCATTGCCGTCCTGCACCTGAACCACGGTGACGGGCTGGCGCCTGACCTGATCGCCCTGCACCACCCAGACAGCGGCGCCCTTGCCCTCGTCGAGGATGGCGCCGATGGGGACCTGCAGGGTTGCCTTGCCCGCTGTCGCTGTAGATGTAGATGTAGATGTAGATGTCGCTGTTGCTGTCGCTGTCGCTGTCCCGCCAATCCTGAGCGTGACCGTGCTGCCCAGCGGGGCGCTGGCCGCCGCGCCGGCGTCCAGCACATAGCGGGCCTCAAAGGTGCGGGTGGCCCGGTCGGCCACATCGGACAGCTGGCGCAGTCTGGCGGGGATGACCACATCCTCCCTGCCGAACAGGCGGGCCTGGGCCGCCGAGCCCAGCGCCGGGCGCAGTGTTTCGGGCAACTGGACGACCGCTTCGCGCCTGCCGGCATGGGCGAGGCGCACGACCACCTGGCCGGCACTGACGACCTGGCCAGGCTCGGCAAGTGTTTCCATCACGATGCCATCGGCATCGGCCAGCAGTTCGGCGTAGCGGCTGGCGTTCAGCGCTGCGGCGGCCTGCGCTTCGGCCGCCCTGAGCTGGGCGCGGGCGGAATCCGCGGCCGCCTTGATCTGTTCATGGGCCAATGCCGAAACGGCACCCGTTCCCTGCAGGTCACGGTAGCGCTGCTCCTCGTCGCTGGCCTGCTGCGCACGTGCCCTGGCGGCTGCGACGGCCTCCTGCTGGGCATTGGCGGCCAGCTTCAGGTCCACCGGGTCGAGGCGCAGCAATGCCTGGCCCCGCCTGACCGTCTGGCCTGTATCCACCAGGCGCTCCAGCACCTTGCCGGCCACGCGAAATCCAAGATCGCCCTGCACCCTGGCCGCGATGGTGCCGGTGAAGACGCGCTCGGGAGCATTGCCTGGCGCTACCAGGGTGGTACGAACGAGGGGTGGCTGAGTGCGCGGATCCGGCGGCGGGCTTTTGCCGCAGGCAGCGAGTGCAAGTGACAGTGCGCCGACAGCGGCGATGGACAGATGGCAGTGCCGAAGCATGAGGGGTCCCGATCAATGAGCAGGACCCGATTCTGTGATTAGTGACCATTTATGTCAACGGTCACAACTGCGGATTTTAGGGCGACAGGCTTCTCAGCACCAATCCGGCCAGTTGTGCGGGCGCCTCGTCCGCATGGTCGAGGCTGTGCTGCAGCATCACCGGGTTCAGGTAGGGGAGCATGACCAGGAAGATGGCGCGCCCGGTTTCATCCAGTGGCGTCTTGCGCTCGAAGTCGCCCCGCTGGCGCCCGGCATCGAGTATCTGCAGCAGCAGCTGATGCATGCGTTCCTCATAGGCCTGCGCTGCCTGCCAGCGCTCGGCCGACGCGGAAATGGCGATCTCGTACAGCTTGCGGTCTTCGGAGAAAAGCCGCAGCGTGACAGCGACGATCGCCTTGAACAGGCGCCGCAGCTGCTCGGGAGGCGCATCCGTGCTGGCGACGGCCTGGCGGATCTCCGCCTCCATCTCCATCAGGCAGTTGGAACAGATCATCTCGCCGATGACCTGCTTGGACTCGAAGAACTTGTAGATGTAGGCCTTGGAAAAGCCGATGGCCTTGGCAAGGTCGGACACCGTGGTTTTCTCGTAGCCGTAGCGGCTGAAATGCTCTTTCGCCGCAGTCACGATCTGTTGCCGGACATCGTGTTCGACCGGGCCGCGCGCAGAGGTCGGATAGACGTTGGTGGTGCTCATGCGGCCTAGCTTACTCCATCAAAAAAATACTATGCAAGTGACCATTTTGGAATATAGTCACAACGTCACCGCGCTTCTGACTGTTGAACATGCCGCGTCTTGCCGCCCCCGTCTTTCTGATGCTCGCCAGCCTCTGTGCAGGGTGTGCGGTAGGCCCTGACTACCAGCCGCCCGCCCCGGCCCTGCCCCAGGCCTACATGGGCAGCCGCGTTCTGGGTGAGACCAAGCCGCCCTCGCCGGCCTCCTCCACGGACCTTGCAGCCTGGTGGGCAGCCTTTGGCGATCCGCAGATGGCGCGCCTCGTCACGGCGGCACTGCAGCAAAACCTGGATGTTGCCCAGGCCGCTGGCCGCGTGCTTCAGGCACGCGCCGGGCTGGATGCGGCGGCAGCCGCCCTGCTGCCGTCGGCCCAGATCTCGGCGCAAACGGCCAGGAGCTATCAGTCGGTCGAGACTCCGCTAGGCCGGGTGCTCGACTCCATGCCGGGGTTCGATCGCTACGGCAGCGCCCAGGAGGCCAACCTCGGAGCCAGTTGGGAGCTTGATCTCTTCGGCGGCCTGCGCAGGGCCCGGCAGGCCTCCCTGGCCGAGTACCAGGCATCGGAAGCCGGCGCCACTGCCGTGCGGCTCGCGGTGGCCGCACAGACTGCGGACACCTATATCCAGATTCGCGGCCTGCAGGCGCGGCTGGCAGTGGCACGCTCGCAAGTGCAAGCCCAGCAGCAACTGCGCTCCATCGTCGAACTGCGGTTTGGCAAAGGACTGTCACCCGAGCTTCAGCTGCGCCAGGTCGAGGGAGCGCTCGCACGGGCACAAGCCACCGTCCCGCCGCTGGAAAATGCGCTCGAGGCCGCCCTCAACGCCATGGACGTGATGCTGGCCACGGCACCCGGCACGCACCGGGCCGAACTGGCCGATCCCCGCCCCGTCCCCGTATTGCCAACCCTTTCCCTGGCGGAGGCGCCCGGCGATCTGCTGCGGCGACGCCCGGACCTCATCGCGGCGGAGCGACGCCTGGCAGCGTCGAACGCACGCATCGGCGTGGCGATCGCCGAGTACTACCCGAAGCTGTCGATCAGCGGCCTGATCGGCAGCGCCACCTCCATCTCCGCAGGCAATCTCTTCAGCGCCGGCGCGTCGCAGGCAAGCGTTGTGGGCGGCCTGCGCTGGCGGCTGTTCGACTTCGGTCGCATCAACGCCCAGATCCACCAGGCGCAGGCACAGGAGGCGGAAAGCCTTGCCGCCTACCGGCAGTCGGTACTGCGCGCCACGGAAGAAGTGGAGAACGCCCTGGTCTCGCTGGACAAGCGGCAGGAGCTGATGACCGTGCTCGCCAGGGGCGCGGATGCGCTCACGCGGGCCCGGCAGGCCGCAGGCGCCGCCTACGACAAGGGCGTGGTCAGCCTGATCGAGGTACTGCAGGCGGATGAAAGCCTGCTGGGCGTGCTCGATGCACAGGCGCTGGCACGGACGGAGTCGGCGCGATCGACGGTCGCGATCTTCAAGGCACTTGGCGGCGGCTGGACGCCGGAGCCCCTGCCTTCCAGGGCGTTGGCGGCCGCCAGCCACGGTCTTCCCGCCAGCGTTGCCCCCTGAACCTGCCACTTCCCGAAAGGAGCCCCCTTTCCACACAGCAAAGAAACCGAACACCCCTGCGGGACATGCGGCCCAGGCGACCTGCCCAAGCAGGCGGCCGAAGCCATGGCCCGGCTCCACCCACTCCATCTGTCAAACCATGTCAAACACAACCCCCTCCCCCACCGTTGCTGCAGCCGCACGCATCCTGAAGCCGGCGCTTGCGGCCATCGCCTTCTCGACCTGCTTCGCAGCCCATTCGCAGCCGCAAAACGCCTCGGCAGCCACATCGGACGCAGCGCTTTCCCGCGCCGAAGTCATCGCCGATCTCGCACTCTGGCGCCGCGCCGGATTGGACCGCCATGCGGAGATATCGATCTCCTACGGAGTCGAAACGCCGGAATATCGGGCCGCATACCAGGAGTACCTGCGCCTTCGCAACAGCGAGGCGTTCCAGGCGGAGGTCCGCAAGGCGCTGAGTCGGTAAGGCGGAGCGCCTTCCCGCCCAGGCCATCGCTGCAGCGGCTGGCTGCCTGGGGACGTGGCCCGGGGCTTTGCCTACAGGCCCAGGTCGGACAGACCGGGGTGGTCATCGGGGCGACGCCCCAGCGGCCAGTGGAACTTGCGCTCCGACTCCTGGATGGGCATGTCGTTGATGCATGCGAAGCGCCGGCGCATGAGACCGTCGGCCTCGAACTCCCAGTTCTCGTTGCCGTACGACCGGAACCAGTTCCCGGCATCGTCGTGCCACTCATAGGCATAGCGGACCGCGATCCGGTTTTCTCCGTACAGCCAAAGCTCCTTGATCAGCCGGTAGTCAAGTTCCTTCTTCCACTTCCTCTCAAGAAGGGCCTGGGCCTCGGCGCGGCTGTTGGCGAACTCCGCCCGGTTGCGCCATTTCGTGTCGGGGGTATAGGCCATCGCGACCTTGGCCGCATCGCGTGTGTTCCATCCATCCTCGGCCAGACGGACCTTTTGGACGGCGCTTGCGAGCGAGAAGGGGGGCAGGGGTGGGCGAGTTTCCATGATGTGACCTTTTTAAAAGACGTAGAACGATCTGTCTACATGCGCCACTCTAACGGAGGTGGAACGATCTGTCTACAATGTCTTCATGAAAACTTCCCAGCCATCCTTCGAGTCATTGCCTCCCCGCGAGCGCATCCTGGTGGCCGCCCATGGCCTCTTCTACGCAGAGGGCATCCGGGCCACGGGTGTGGACCGGATCATCGAGCGGTCGTCGGTCAGCAAAGTCACCTTCTACCGCCAGTACGCCAGCAAGGACGACCTGATCCGGGCGTACCTCGACTACCGCCATGAACGGTGGATTTCCTGGTTCCAGGCCAGCCTGGCGCAGGCGAATGACGCGGGCTCGCCAGCGTTGGAGGCCCTCGCAACCACCCTCAGGAGCTGGTTCGGCCAGCCCGACTTTCGGGGCTGCGCCTTTCTCAACGCCGCCGCCGAACTGGGCTCGTCCGACCCTGAGATCCTGGCGACGGTCCGGCGGCACAAGCAGGAAATGTCGTCCGTGCTGGATCGCCTGTTCGGTGGCCATCCCGTGTCCGTGGGCGCTGCGCTCACCCTGGTGGCGGACGGCGCCATCGTCCATGCGCAGATGGGCCAGCCGATCGATGAAGTCATGGAGAACTTCAAGTCAGCGGCCGAGGGGGTTGTGGATCGGCCCCTGCCCTTGCGCTAGTGCCGCTGCGGGTGTGCCGTCTTGCGGCACATCGACCCTACCCCTTGAATCCTGGCCGAATTGCCTTATTATTAGCACTCGTTGGGCATGAGTGCTAACAGTCCTCTGTCCCACATTGCTTCGAATGCCGGCCCGCCGGGCCGGCAAGTCTTTGTTTCAACTTTGTTGATGATTTAGGAGTTGGTATGAACCTGCGTCCCCTGCACGATCGCGTGATCGTGAAGCGCCTCGAGAACGAAACCAAGACGGCTTCGGGCATCGTGATCCCCGAGAATGCCGCCGAGAAGCCCGACCAGGGCGAAGTGCTGGCAGTGGGCCCCGGCAAGAAGAACGACAAGGGCGAAGTGATCGCTCTGAACGTGAAGGTCGGCGACCGCGTTCTGTTCGGCAAGTACAGCGGCCAGACCGTCAAGGTCCATGGCGACGAACTGCTGGTGATGAAGGAAGACGACCTGTTCGCAGTCGTCGAAAAGTAATCCGCGCTTCGAAACCGCACTTTCCAACTGAATCCGGAGAATTGAAATGGCAGCAAAAGACGTAGTTTTCGGCGGCGAAGCACGCGCCCGCATGGTTGAAGGCGTGAACATCCTGGCCAACGCGGTCAAGGTCACCCTGGGCCCCAAGGGCCGCAACGTGGTGCTGGAGCGCTCCTTCGGCGCCCCCACCGTGACCAAGGACGGTGTCTCGGTCGCCAAGGAAATCGAACTCAAGGACAAGCTGCAGAACATGGGCGCCCAGCTCGTGAAGGAAGTGGCCTCCAAGACCAACGACATCGCCGGTGACGGCACGACCACCGCCACCGTGCTGGCACAGGCCATCGTCCGCGAAGGCGCCAAGTACGTGGCCGCCGGCCTGAACCCCATGGACCTCAAGCGCGGCATCGACAAGGCTGTCGCCGCCCTGGTGGAAGAGCTGAAGAAGCAATCCAAGGCCACCACCACCTCCAAGGAAATCGCCCAGGTCGGCTCGATCTCCGCCAACTCCGACGAATCCGTGGGCAGCATCATTGCCGAAGCCATGGACAAGGTCGGCAAGGAAGGCGTGATCACCGTTGAAGAAGGCAAGTCGCTGGCCAACGAACTCGACGTCGTCGAGGGCATGCAGTTCGACCGCGGCTACCTGTCGCCCTACTTCATCAACAACCCTGAAAAGCAGGTTGCCCTGCTGGACAACCCCTTCGTGCTGCTGTTCGACAAGAAGATCAGCAACATCCGTGACCTGCTGCCCACGCTGGAAGCCGTGGCAAAGGCCGGCCGTCCCCTGCTGATCATTGCAGAAGACGTCGAAGGCGAAGCCCTGGCAACGCTGGTGGTCAACACCATCCGCGGCATCCTGAAGGTTGTGGCTGTCAAGGCTCCTGGCTTCGGCGACCGCCGCAAGGCCATGCTGGAAGACATCGCCATCCTGACGGGCGGCAAGGTCATCGCTGAAGAAGTGGGCCTGGCGCTGGACAAGGTGACCCTGGAAGACCTGGGCCAGGCAGTGCGCATCGAAATCGGCAAGGAAAACACCACCATCATCGACGGTGCTGGCCAAGCTGCTGAAATCGAAGCCCGCGTCAAGCAGATCCGCATCCAGATCGAAGAAGCCACCAGCGACTACGACCGCGAAAAGCTGCAAGAGCGCGTGGCCAAGCTGGCTGGCGGCGTTGCCGTGATCAAGGTTGGCGCTGCCACCGAAGTCGAAATGAAGGAAAAGAAGGCCCGCGTTGAAGACGCCCTGCACGCTACCCGCGCTGCTGTGGAAGAAGGCATCGTGGCCGGCGGTGGCGTGGCTCTGCTGCGTGCCAAGCAAGCCGTGGGCGACCTGAAGACCGGCGATGCCGAGCAGGACGCCGGCATCAAGCTGATCATGAAGGCCATCGAAGCGCCCCTGCGCGAAATCGTGGCCAACGCCGGTGGCGAGCCCTCGGTGGTGGTCAACGCCGTGCTGAACGGCTCGGGCAACTACGGCTTCAACGCTGCCAACGACACCTACGGCGACATGCTGGAAATGGGTATCCTGGACCCGACCAAGGTGACGCGTACGGCCCTGCAGAACGCCGCTTCCGTGGCATCGCTGCTGCTGACGACCGAAGCCATGATCGCCGAGTCTCCCAAGGCTGAAGGCGGCCCTGCCATGCCCGACATGGGCGGCATGGGTGGCATGGGCGGCATGGGCATGTAATTGCCCGCCGCAACCGGGCAGGCCTTGCGCCATGCCCGGTTTGCCCAGCAAGACAAAGGCCGCCCTCGGGCGGCCTTTGTCATTGCATGAACGCTCTTGCCTATGTCTTTCAGGACACGGCCTGGCCCCAGGCCCGGCCCAGGCGTGCCACGGCCTCGGTGATCTGGGGCACGGTGGGCGCCGCATACGACAGGCGCATGCACAGGCCGGCCTTGTCTGCCGCATCGGCCGGGAAGAAGGCCTTGCCCGGCACATAGAGCACGCCCTGCTCCACCGCTGCCGTGAACAGCGCACGGGCCAGGGCCTGGGAATCGCCCGCAAGCCGCTGCGGCGGCAGCAGCCGGGCCCAGACGAACATGCCCCCCGCAGGCCGCACGAAGCGGATCTGATCGCCCAGCGCCGACTGCATGCCGGAGCACAGCGCATCCATGCGCGCCGCGTACTCGGCGCAGGCCTGGGCCAGCTGGGGCGCATAGCGGCCCGAGCGCAGATAGTGCGCGGCGATCATCTGCGCCAGCGGCGAGGTGCACAGATCGGCCGTCTGCTTGGCGATGGTGCAGCGGCGCAGCAATTGGGCGTCGGCCAGCATCCAGCCGATGCGCAGCGCAGGCGCCACGGTCTTGGACAGGCTGGACAGGTAGACCACGGGATTGGCCTGGGCGCCGCACAGCGCCAGGCCCGTTTCGTAGATCGACGGTTCGCGCTGGCCGGCAAAGCGCAGCTCGCCATAGGGATCGTCCTCGACGATGACAAAGCCATGCTGGCGCGCCAGCTCCACCAGGGCCGTGCGCCGCGCCGCGGGCAGCAGGGTGCCGCCCGGGTTGGAGAAGTTGGGCACGGTGTAGAGCATCTTGGGGGCGCGCGCATGGGGCCACTGCGCCAGCAGGCGGGCCAGGGCCTCGGTGTCCAGGCCCTGCTCGTCCGTGGGCACGGCAACGACCTGTGCCTGGGCCAGCTTCAGGGTCTGCAGCGTGGCCGGGTAGGCGGGCACTTCGACCAGCACCGGATCGCCGGGCTCGACCAGCACCTTGACCAGCAGATCGAAGGCCTGCTGCGAGCCCGTGGTCACGATCATGTCGGCCGGCGTGCAGGCAATGCCGCGCGTGGCGCACAGCGCGGCCAGGGCTTCGCGCAGCGCAAGCTGGCCTTCGCTGGCGCCGTACTGCAGGCTGGTGGCGGCATCCTGCTGCAGCGCGGCCATGGCGGCCTGCTGCAAACCTTCGGCATCGAACAGGCTGGGCGATGGATAGCCTCCGGCCAGCGAGAGCATGCCGGGACGGCTCAGGTAGGGAAACAGCTCGCGGATCGGCGAGCCTTCGGGCTGTGCGAACAGCGGGTTGAACAGATGGGCGGTGGGCGACGACGCGCCCTGGTCTGCGGTGCTCATGAAGGCCTCCGGCAAATGGCAAAAACAAAGGGGCGCACGCGCAGGCCTGGCGCCTGTGCATGCGCCCCGGGGAAGGGGATCAACGGTGGCGGGCTCAGCCCGGGTCGGCGCTTATGCGGCGACCTTGGTGGCCTGGCCGCGCAGCGCGCTGCGCAGCTGGTCGATGGATCGCTGCTGCGCCTGCTCGTACAGCGCGATCTCGTCATGCACGCGGGCACCCAGGTCGGCCTCGAAGGCCTGCTGGGCCGCATGGGCCGCGTACTGCTTTTGCTCTTCGCCGCCCAGGTTGGACTGGAAGATGCCGGCCGCGCTCACGGGCAGGAAGTCCTCGTAGACGATGGGCTCGGCCTGGGCCAGGCCGCGGGCGATCAGGGCGTCCAGGTCCGAGGCGGCGGCCGCTGCGGCCTCGCCTGCGGCCAGGGCGGCTCCCTCGTCGCTCAACGTGAAGCGGTAGAAGGCCAGGTCTTGCCGGCGCAGCTGCTCATGGGTGTCGGGGAAAGCCTCGAAGACCTGGGCCAGGCGGCTGCCGTAGTCGAGCGCGGCACTGCCTGCGCTGCCCATGTCGCGCACCTGGGCCAGCAGCTGGTCGTAGAGCGCGCGGCCCTTGCGCGTGAGCGCCACGCCGCGCTGCTCGATCTCGCCGAAGCGCGCCGTGTGCGAGCCCGCGCCCGTGGCATCGCCCGCAAAACGCACGGTCTCCTTGAGCGCCTTGAAGCTGGTCTGGCGCAGCAGGATGGGGCAGTCGCGGCGCGGCGGGCCTTCGACCACGTCCTTGGCGTCCATGCCGCGCTCGGGCATGGCGGCCTGGGCGGCATCGATGTCCAGGGTGCGCGGCGTCAGGTGGTTGATGTGCGGGCCCTTGAAGCAGACCACGTCGGCGATCAGGCGGTGGGCCTTGTGCAGCGCGTCGTAGGTGGTGCCGTCCACGGTGGACTCGCTGTGCCAGCGGAAGGTCTCCAGCGCCTCGCCGACGAATTCATCGGCCTCGGCATCGGTGAGGCCGCCGTTGGCCTCGGACTGGGCGATCAGCGCCAGCGCGCGTTCGGTGAAGATGTTGCGGCGCGCCAGGATGGCGGCGGCCTGGGCGCGCAGCGCCTCGTCGGCAATCAGGTCCAGGCGCAGCAGCGAGGTGAAGACGCGGAAAGGGTTGGCCAGCAGCGCCGCATCGCCCACGGGGCGGAAGGCCGTGGAGTGCACGGGCACGCCGGCCACCGACAGGTCGTAGTAGCCCACGGGCTCCATGCCCATGATGGCGAACAGGCGGCGCAGCATGGACAGCTCGGCCGCCGTGCCCACGCGGATGGCACCGTGGCGCTCCACGCCCAGGCGGGCCAGCTCGCCACTGCGCTGCATACGGGCCAGCAGCGCGGGCTCGGCCTGCAGCGTGCGCTGGTTGATGTCGGCCACGAGTTCGATCAGCGTGCCGTACTGGGGCACTTCATCGCGGTACATCTCGGACATGGCGCTGGAAAACCGTGCGCGGATCTCGTCGGAGGGCACGAAGGTGTGGGCAGGCGTAGAGGACATGGTGCTCGTGGGGACTGAAGTTGGAGCCACAGGGCAGCCCTGCGGCAGAGTGGATTCCTGGCACGCATGCTAGGTCTGCGCCTTGAGCCTGGTCAAACGATAATCAGGCCCATAGGTCATTCCCAAACAGAATGCCCCTCCCACGATTGCCCCACCGCCCTCTGCCATGCTGCTGTCCCGCCGTTTCCTGCCCCCCATGTCCCTGCTGTGCGCCTTCGAGGCGGCAGCCCGGCACCAGAGCTTCACGGCAGCTGCGGCCGAGCTGCACCTGACGCAAAGCGCCGTCAGCCGCCAGATCCGAGCGCTGGAGGAGCGGCTGGAGGCGGAGCTCTTTGTGCGCGAGCGCCAGACCGTGCGGCTCAGTCCGGCCGGCCAGGCCTATGCCCAGGAGATACGCGGCGCGCTGATGCGCATCTCCACCGCCACGCTGGGCTTTAGGGCCAACCCGCGCGGCGGCAGCCTCAACCTGGCCATCCTGCCCACCTTCGGCACGCGCTGGCTGGCGCCGCGCCTGCCGCAGTTCTTCAGTGCCCACCCGGGCATCACCATCAACCTGACGACGCGGCTGTCCCAGTTCGACTTCCAGCTCGAAGCCGTGGACGCCGCCATCCATTTCGGCCTGCCGCACTGGCCGGGCGCCGAGCTGGCCTTTCTGATGAGCGAGACCGTGGTGCCTGCCTGCAGCCCCGCCCTGCTGGCCCAGCATGGCTTTGCCCAGCCCCAGGACCTGCTGCAGGCGCCGCTGCTGCACCTGGCCTCGCGCCCCGATGCCTGGCAGCGCTGGCTGTCCGTGCACCATGCGCCCATGGCCGAGGGCCAGGGCATGCTGTTCGACCAGTTCGCCACCGCCGCCCAGGCCGCCATCGCCGGCGTGGGCGTGGCCTTGCTGCCACGCTTTCTGATCGAGCGCGAACTCGCCCAGGGCGACCTGGTGCGTGCCCTGCCCCATCTGCCCGAGATGGAAAGCGCCGAGCGCTACTACCTGGCCTGGCCCACGAGCCGCGGCAACTACCCGCCGCTGCAAAGCCTGCGCGAGTGGCTGCAGCAGGCAGCCCAGGATTTCATGCGGGACGGCCCGCAGCCCTGACGCCCGCAGCGCCTGCCACCAGCGCCTGCAGCGCCGCCACCGGCAACTGCCCGGCCAGGCCGATGGCCACGATGGCGGGCACCTGCTGCTGCGCGGGCGCGGGCGCTGATGCGGCACGCAGCCGGCCGCTGCGCCCGGCAAACTGAAGCTCGCTCCACTGGCCCGCCCCGGTCTGCACCACGCCCTTGAGCCGCAGCACGCCAGCCGGCATGGCCTGCAGCCACGCCTGCAGGGCCGTCTCGCACAGCCCCCCGGGCGGCTGGCAGGACCAGGTCTCGAACTGCCGGCCATGCATGGGGCGCGCAGTGCCAGTACCCCATGAGACCTCCCGCACGCCACGCATCAGGGCTGCGCCGCTGAGCAGTTCCACGGGCACCCGGGCTTCGCGCACATCGCAGCGTTGCGCGGCTGGCGCGTGGCGGGCTATCCAGCCGTGCACGCGCTCCAGGGTCCGGGTATCGGCCAGATCGGTCTTGTTGACGATGACCAGGTCGGCCCTGGCCACCTGGCGCTGCAGCGTGTCGGCCAGCAGCGGATCGGCCGCCTGCCCGGGCAGGGCAGCGGCATCGACGACCACGATGACGCCGTCCAGCGCCAGTGCGGGATCGGCCAGGCCCAATTGGGCGATGCGCCAGGGGTCGGAGACGCCGCTGGCCTCGACCACCACGGCGTCGAAGCGCTCGCGCTGCTGCAGCACGCCGATCAGGGCCATGGACAGGTCATCGCCGATCTGGCAGCACACGCAGCCATTGGTCAGCGCGATGGTGTCGCCGCTGTGGGCCTTGATCAGGCCTGCATCGATGTTGAGCGCGCCGAAGTCGTTGACCAGCACGGCCAGCCGCTGGCCATCCGCATGGCGCAGCCAGTGGTTGAGCAGCGTGGTCTTGCCGGCGCCCAGGAAGCCGCCGATGACCGTGAACGGCAACCGCTGCCCCATGTCATGCCGCCTTGAAGACGCGCCCCGACAGCACCGTGCCCCAGACCCGGAGGTCCTTGAGCACCATGGGGTCCAGGGACAGCGGATCGTCCTCCAGCACGCAGAAGTCGGCGCGCTTGCCGCATTCGATGCTGCCGATCTCGTGGTCCAGCTTCAGTGTCCAGGCCGCGCCCAGCGTGACGGCATGCAGGGCCTGGGCCACGGTCAGGCGCTCGGCCGCGCCCAGCACGCGGCCCTTGGGCGTGATCCGGTGGACCGCGCACCAGGCGGTGAACAGCGGCCCCAGCGGCGTGACGGGCGCATCCGAGTGGATGGCCAGCGGCACGCCGGCGGCCAGCGCGCTGGCGCAGGCATCGAGCCGCATGGCCCGGTCCGGCCCCATGGTCATCTCGTAGTGCTGGTCGCCCCAGTACCAGAGGTGGTTGGCGAACAGGTTGGCGCACAGGCCCAGCGCCGCCATGCGGCGAAACAGCGGCGCATCGATCATCTGGCCATGCTGCAGCGTGTGGCGGTGGTCGGGCCGGGGCGCGCGGGCCAGCACGCGGCCTATGGCGTCGATGGCGGCTTCGCTGGCCTCGTCGCCATTGGTGTGCGTATGGATGAGCAGGCCCGCACGGTGGTAGGTCTCGAAATCGGCCTCGTACTGCGCGGGCGCCGTGACCCAGATGCCGTTGGGCGCGCCGTTGTAGTGACCGGGCCAGCGCAGGCGCGCCGAAAAGCCCTGGATGGAGCCGTCCAGCATCATCTTGACCAGGCCGTAGCGCAGCCGGTCGGTGTTGCGCGCCATGAGCGTGCGCACATGCCCGGCGCCGGCCTCGGCGCCATGCGTGCCGTGAAACGCCTGGAAGGCGGGCAGGATGCGGATGGGCACCTGGTCGTCGGCCAGCGCGGCCTCCAGCACGCGGCAGTCCTGCTCGCCCAGCCTGTTGACCAGGTCGGTGGCCGTGGTCACGCCCTGGCGGCAGGCCAGGCGGGCGAAGGAGCGCACACCGGCCTCGGTCATGGGCGCCAGCAGCCCGGCGTTGCCGATCTTGCGCAGCACCAGGAACATGGCGGCCGGCTCCTGCAGCTCGCCCGTGGGCTCGCCCGCCAGGGCGTGGCCGGGCGCAAAGCGCACCACGCCCTCGACCTCGTTGTCGCGCGTGATCTCGGCCAGGCGCAGCATGGCGCTGTTGACGTTCATCAGGTGGCCGTTGGCGTGCGAGATCACGATGGGACGGCCTCCTGCGGCGCGGTCCAGGTGCTCCACCGTCATGCGCTCGCCGCCAAAGTAGATGGGATCGAACCCCCAGGCGATCAGCGGCTGCCCGGGCGGCAGGCCCTGCGCATCCATGCGCGACGCCACCTCGGCCAGGCGGTCCACCACGGCATCCATGGAGCGCAGGCCGGGCCAGGTCTTGCCATCGGGGTCGCGCCGATCGAACCAGCCCGTGTATGTCCAATCCCACATGCTGCCTTCCTTGAGGTGGCAGTGGCCCTCCACCAGGCCGGGCAGCAGCACCTGGTCGGCAAAGCGCTCGTCGATGCGGCATTCGCCCCAGGCCGTGCAGCGCGCGAGGTCCCCGACCGCGAGGATGCGCCCGTCGCGCACGGCCACGTGCGTGGCCTCGGGCTGCATGGGGTTCATGGTGATGATCTTGCGGGCGGCGTAGACGGTGATGCTCATGGTGGCGGGTGCTCCGGGTTCACAGGGCCAGCGGCGCGCGCGGCACGCCATCGATGTGGTCCACGCGGATACATCGCACCCAGTGGCCGGGGGCGACTTCGCGCAGCGGGGGTTCCTCGGCCGAGCACGCAGGCACGGCCACGGGGCAGCGCCCGGCGAAGCGGCAGCCCGCAGGCGGGTCGATGGGACTGGGCGGATCGCCGGCCAGCCGGATGCGCCGCGCCGCGCGCTCGCGCCCGCCGCGCACCGTGGGCACGGCCGACATCAGGGCCACGCTGTAGGGATGCAGCGGCCGCGCGAAGAAGGCCTGGCGCGGTGCGCGCTCCACGATCTGGCCCAGGTACATGACGGCGATGTCGTCGCAGATGTGCTCGACCACGGCCATGTCGTGCGAGATGAACAGGTAGCTCAGGCCCAGCTCGCGCTGCAGCCGCGCCAGCAGGTTGAGGATCTGGGCGCGGATGGCGATGTCCAGCGCCGACACGGGTTCGTCGCAGACCACGAGTTCGGGCCGCGTGGCCAGGGCGCGCGCGATGTTGATGCGCTGGCGCTGGCCGCCCGAGAACTGGTGCGGGAACAGCTGGCGCTGCTCGGGCCGCAGGCCGACCTGGGTGAACAGCTCGGCCACGCGCGCCTCGCGCTCGGCCGGCGTGCCCACGTCCATCAGGTCCAGCGGAGCGCGCACCGCATCGCCCGCGCGCTGTCGCGGATTCAGCGAGGAAAACGGGTCCTGGAACACGATCTGCATGCGCCGCCTTGCCTGGCGCAGGGCCTCGCCCGACAGGCCACCCAGGTCGGTATCGCCCAGCTGCATGCGGCCCGCCGTCACGGGCGCCAGGCGCATCACGGCCAGCGCCGTGGTCGTCTTGCCCGAGCCCGACTCGCCCACCACGGCCAGCGTGCTGCCGCGCCGCAGGCTGAAGGACACGCCGTCCACGGCCTTGACCACCTCGGGCCTGCCGAACAGGCCCTTGCCCGGGCGCGGAAAGTGGACCTGGAGATCGTCCACCTGCAAGAGGGTATCGTCCATGCGTGCGTTCATGCCAGGGCCTCCGTGTGGGCGCGGATGCGGGTAGCGGGAGCGTGCAGCCAGCAGGCCACGCCGTGGGATGGATCATCCAGCGCGACCAGCGGTGGTGCCTCGCTGGCGCAGCGCGGCTGGGCCTCGCGGCAGCGCGCACGAAAGGCGCAGCCGCTGCCCAGCTCCCAGATCGAGGGCACGACGCCCGGGATTTCCGGCAGCTCGGTGCGCCCGCCTGCCTGGCTGCTGCCCAGCTCCGGCAGGCAGGCGATCAGGCCGCGCGTGTAGGGGTGGGCGGGCGCCGACAGCACCTGCTCGCAGCGGCCCTGCTCGATCACGCGGCCCGCATACATGACCATGACGCGGTCGGCCATCTCGGCCACGGCCCCCATGTCGTGCGTGATCAGCACGATGGCCGTGCCCTTGTCGCGCTGCAGCTCGCGCAGCAGGTCGAAGATCTGCGCCTGCACGGTCACGTCCAGCGCCGTGGTGGGCTCGTCGGCGATCAGGATGTCGGGCCGGCAGGCCAGGGCCATGGCGATCATCACGCGCTGGCGCATGCCGCCCGACAGCTGGTGCGGGTACTCGTGCACGCGCCGCTCGGGCGCGGGGATGCCGACCTGCCGGAGCATTTCCACGGCGCGTTGGCGCGCGGCGCCCGCATCCAGGCCGGCGTGCAGGCGCAGCGGCTCGGCGATCTGCTCGCCCACGGTGAGCACCGGGTTCAGCGAGGTCATCGGCTCCTGGAAGATCATGGAGATGCGGTTGCCGCGCACCTGGCGCATATGGGCCTCGCCGGCGGCCACCAGGTCCTCGCCCTGGAAGCGCACCTGCCCGCCCGTGATGCGGCCCGGAGGCGAGGGAATGAGGCGCAGCAGCGCCAGCGCCGTCATGCTCTTGCCGCAGCCGGATTCGCCGACCACGCACAGGGTCTCGCCCGCGCGCAGATCGAAATCCACGCCGTTGAGCACCGTGGCCTGGCCGCGCCGGCCCTGGAAGGCCACGCGCAGGCCGCTCACTTGCAACAGGAGGGTGTCGGTGTCCATCAGCGCTCCCTCAGCTTGGGGTTGAGTGCATCGTTGAGGCCGTCGCCGATCAGGCTGACGGCCAGCACGGTGACGAAGATGGCGGCACCGGGAAAGGCCACGGCCCACCAGCACGACAGCAGGTACTGGCGGGCCGACCCGATCATCAGGCCCCAGCTCATCTGGTTGGGGTCACCCAGGCCCAGGAAGGACAGGCCGGCTTCGAACAGGATGGCGGCGCCCACGGCCAGCGTGGCCGACACCACCAGCGGCGGCAGCGCATTGGGCAGGATCACCTTCCAGATGATGCGGCCGTGGCGCGCGCCGATGGCGCTCTCCGCGCGCACGAATTCAAGCTGGCGGATGCGCATGAACTCGGCCCGCGTGAGCCGCGCCGTGGCCGGCCAGCTCACGCTGCCGATGGCCAGCGTGACCGTCACCAGCGAGGGCGAGAACAGCGTGACCACCACCATGGCGAACAGCAGTGCGGGCAGCACCTGGAAGAACTCGGTCACGCGCATCAGCAGGGCATCGACGCGGCCGCCGTAGTAGCCCGCCATCGCCCCCAGCGTCACGCCGATGCACACCGACAGCAAAGCCGCGAAGGCGCCCACCATCAGCGTGGCGCGGCCGCCGTGGATGATGCCCGTGAGCACGTCGCGCCCCAACTGGTCGCTGCCCAGCCAGGCCTCCTCGCTGAACGGCGGGCTCAGCGGCATGGTGCGGATCTCGAACGGGTCCGCAGGCCAGATCCAGGGGCCGGCGATGGCCACCAGCAGCACAAAGAGCAGCATGGCCATGCCGGCAATGGCCGAGGGGTTGCGCAGGAACATGCGCAGCGCTTCGCGCGCCGGGTGCTCGGCATGGGCTGCGGCCTGAGGCGCCGCGACGCTCGCCACGGACACGGAAGGTGGTGTGATGGCATTCATGGTCTCAGGCCGCCTTGATGCGGGGATCGATCAGCCGGTAGCACAGGTCGGTGACGAGATTCATCACGACCACGACGATGGAGGAGAACAGCAGCACGCCCAGGATGGTCGGGTAGTCGCGCCGCAGCACCGAGTCGAAGGCCAGCCGGCCCAGGCCCGGCCAGTTGAAGACCGTCTCTACGATGATGGCGCCGGCCATGACGTTGCCGAACTGCAGGCCCAGCATGGTCACCACGGGCAGCAGCGCGTTGCGCAGCGCATGGCGGTAGAGCACCACATGCTCGGCCAGCCCCTTGGCGCGCGCCGTGCGGATGTAGTCGGCGCCCAGCACGTCCAGCATGGACGAGCGTGACAGCCGGCTGTACTGCGCCAGGTAGACCAGGGCCAGTGTCAGCGCGGGCAGCACCAGGTGCCGGGCCACGTCCAGCAGGTCGGCAAGGCCTGCGCCGCCTGCGGCATCGGCCGAGCGCATGCCCGACACCGGCAGCACGGGCCACCAGGAGGCAAAGGCCAGCACCAGCAGCATGCCGGTCCAGAACACGGGCGCCGCAAAGCCCACCAGGGACAGCACGGTGATGCACTGCGACAGCAGGCCGTTGGGCCGGCGCGAGGACAGCACGCCCAGCAGCGTGCCCACCACGAAGGCCGTGAGCACGGCGGCCAGCACCAGCAGCAAGGTGGCGGGCACGCGCTCGGCAATCATCTGCGCCACCGGCAGGTTGAAGAAGTAGGAGTAGCCCAGATCACCACTGGCCACGCGCGCCAGGTAGATGCCCAGCTGCACGGGCAGCGGCCGGTCCAGCCCGTAGCGTGTGCGCAGCTCGGCCATGAGCTCGGGCTCCATGCCGCCGCTGGCGCCGGCAATGGTCTCCACGGGATCGCCGGGCGCCGCATGCACCAGCATGAAGTTCAGCACCACCACGGCCAGCACCAGCGCCAGGCCCTGCAGCAGCCGCTTGAGGAGTGTGCGAAGAAAAGCCATGGACTGCACCTCCCGACTACTTCAGAAAGATCTCGTCGTAGGGCGAGGCCGGCCCCCAGATCGTGGTCGGCAGGTTGCCCACGTTCTTGCGCGCAGCCGTGTGGTAGGGCGAGTTGTTGATGAAGATCACCGGCAGCTCGTCCGTCACGGTCTTCTGGAAGGCCGCATAGAGCTTCTTGCGCTCGGCCGTGTCCAGCGTGCTGCTGGCCGTGTTCAGCAGCTCGTCCACCTTGGGATTGCGGTAGGACTGGGTGTTGGTCCAGACCACGGGCTTGATGTTGGTGGACAGGTAGCTGCGGTGCACGCCGATGACCGGGTCGCCCCAGTTGAAGACGATGTCCATGGACAGGTCGAAGTCGTGCGTGGCCAGGCGCCGGGCCCAGGCAGGGAAGTCGGCCGAGGCCCGCACCTCGACCGCGATGCCGACCTTCTTGAGCTGGGCGCGCACGTACTCGGCCACGTTCTTTTGCTGCTCGTCCGTGCCGGGCAGGTAGTCGATGGTGATCTTGAAGCGCTCTCCGTTGGAGGCGGGCTTGAGGCCGGCCTCGTCCAGCAGGGCCGCCGACTTCTTGAGGTCCAGCGGATAGCGCACCAGGTCGGCCGAGGCAAAGGGGCTGGCCGCCACGATGGGGCCGTCGGCCACGGTGGCGAAGCCGCCCATCAGCGCCTTGGTGATGAAGTTCTTGTCGATGGCATGCGCAATGGCCTTGCGCACGCGCACATCGTCCAGCGGCTTCCTGTCGGTGTTGATGGCCAGCCAGTTGATCGAGCCTATGCCCTCGAAGCCCTTGCCGGTCAGCGTGATCTGGGGATTGGTGGACAGGCGCTTCAGGTCGATGGAGGCCTGCAGGTAGGGCACCATCTGCACGTCGCCGCGCTCCAGGCTCAGCAGCAGGCTGGAGGAGTCGGGCACGATGTTGAAGACCAGCTTGTCCAGGTAGGGCCGGCCGGGCAGGAAGAACTTGTCGAAGCGCTCCATCACGATGCGCTGGCCCGCGCGGAACTCGGTCAGCTTGAACGGCCCCGAGCCCACCACGTCGGCGCTGTTGCGCGCGTGGGTCTTGAGGTCGGCACCATCGCCATAGATGTGCTTGGGCAGTATGGGCGCCAGCGCCGGGCTCATGGCCAGCAGGATGGCCGGATGCGGCGCGTTCATGCGGATGATGGCCGTGTAGGGGTCGGGCGTGTCCACCTTCTCCACGGGCCCCAGCATGGTCTGGAACGGGTGGTTGGCCTTGATGGCCATGATGGAGAAGGCCACGTCGGCCGAGGTGATGGGCTTGCCGTCGTGGAACACGGCATTCCTGCGCAGGTTCAGGGTCAGCGACTTGCCGTCCTCGGCCAGCTTCCAGGACTCGGCCAGGTAGGGCTGGGGCTTCCACTGGTCATCGAAGCGCAGCGGGCTGGCGAACAGCTGGGTGGAAGGCATGGCCGTGGCAATGCCCGATTGCACGGCGCCGTTCAGGTGCCGTGGCACCTGGGTGCTGCCCACGATCAGGGTGCCGCCGCGCTGCGGCTCCTGGGCCTGCAGCGGCGTGGCCGCCAGGCCCGCCAGCGCGCCGGCCAGGGCCAGGGCCGCCAGGGCGCGGCGTCGGAAAGTGATGGTGTGCATGGACTGTCTCCCTCGTTGGATCGCCAGGCCGCGCGGCTCGCTGCCTTCAATCCAGAATACGCAACAAGGGCACGGGCCGCGGGGGCCACAGCCGTCCAAACGTAGGAGCCAGAGGCCCGGTGTTTACCCGCGTCGGCCGGCCCAAACCTTTACTTGCCCGCACCCGCACCGCAACATGGCGCCGACCGCGCGCCCTCTGCCCGGCCGCGCCAAGAACGCCCCCCGATTGCCTCCGTTGCGCCATGAGCACCCCTTCCGCCACAGACCCACGCCACCAGTGGGCCCGCCTGTTCGCGCTGCCCGAGCAGCCCGGCCTTCCCCTGAAGGACCGCCTGCGCCTGGCCCTGGTCCAGCCCATCCTCGAAGGCCGCCTGCCGCCCGGCGCGGCCATGCCACCCTCGCGCGAGCTGTCGCGCCTGCTGGAGGTGTCGCGCAATACCGTGACCACGGTCTACGAGCAGCTGGTGGATGAAGGCTTTCTGGAAGCCCGCCCGCGCAGCGGCGTGTTCGTGGCCCGGGATTCGCGCCTGGCTGGTGTGGACGGCGCCCTGGCCCTGCCTGCGACAAGTCCCGGGGAGCCCGCACCGGACTGGTCTGCACGCGTGCTGCGCTCGCTGACGGACAGGCACACGCTGTCCAAGCCGCTGCAGTGGCGCGAGTACCCCTACCCCTTCGTCTACGGCATGCACGATCCCGCGCTGTTTCCCACCGAAGGCTTCCGGGAATGCTGCACGCGCAGCCTGGCGCGCGCCCAGCTGCCGCACTGGACGCCGGACTTCGAGACCGACGATGTTCCCGACCTGATCGAGCAGATCCGCCTGCGCCTGCTGCCCAGGCGCGGGGTGTTCGCGCTCAAGGAAGAGATCCTGGTCACCGTGGGCGCGCAGCAGGCCTTCTACCTGCTGGCCGACGCGCTGCTGGCCCCCTCGCAGCGGCTGGGCTTCGAGGAGCCCGGCCACCCGCATGCGCGCAACACTTTTTCGCTGCGCCGCCCGCATTGGGTGCCAGTGGCCGTGGATGGAGAAGGCGTGGTGGTCGATGGCCTGCCGCCGCTGGACTACCTGTTCGTCACGCCCTCGCACCAGAGCCCCACCACCGTGACGCTGAGCCTGCAGCGGCGCGAGCAACTGCTGCGCCGCGCCGAGCAGGGCGATTTCGTGATCATCGAGGACGACTACGAGGCCGAGAACCTCTACCAGGGCACGCCCATGCCCGCGCTCAAGAGCCTGGACAAGGGCGGGCGTGTGATCTATGTGGGGTCGCTGTCCAAGAGCCTGTCGCCCGCGCTGCGGCTGGGCTACATCGTTGCGCCGCGCGCGCTGATCGACGAGTTGCGCGTGCTGCGCCATGCCATGGTGCGCCACCCCAGCGCCTTTCTGCAGCACGCCTATGCGCTGTTCCTGTCGCTGGGCCACCATGAGGCCCATGCGCGCCGCGTGAACCAGGCCATGCTGGAGCGCGTGGCGCAGGTGGACCGCTCGCTGCGCGCGCACCTGCCGGATTTCATCTTCCGCCAGCCCCAGGGCGGCGCATCGCTGTGGGTGCAGGCACCGGCGTGGCTGGACGCCGATGCGCTGGCCGCCGTGGCGCGCCGCCACGGCGTGCTGATCGAGGCAGGCAGCGCGTTCTTTGCGACGCCGCGCCAGCCCTGCCCCTTTTTCCGGCTGCGCCTGTCCTCCATTGCCCTCGATCAGATCGATGCCGGCATCCAGGCGCTGGCACGGGCGGTGATGGAGCTGGACTCAGCCCGCAATCACTGCTGCGCGTAGGATTCCAGCGGCTTGTCGTTGGGCTTTTGCAGCAGCTGCTTGAGCAGGTCGCTCATGGGCAGGTTCAGCGGGGCATTCTTGGGCGGAATGGGCTGCACGAACCACTTGTCGTAGATCTTCGCCACTTCGCCCGAGGCCATCATGCCCACCAGCACGTCGTCCACGGCCTTCTTGAAGGCGGGGTCATCGCGGCGGAACAGGATGGCGATGGGCTCGGAGCCCAGCACCTCGCCCACGATCTTGAAGCCTGCCGGGTTCTTGGAGTTGGCGATGACGCCGGCCAGCAGGTTGTCGTCCAGCACGAAGGCATCGGCACGGCCCGATTCGAGCATCAGAAAGCTCTCGAAATGGTCCTTGCCCAGCGAGGTGGGCAGGTTCACGCCATTGTCGCGCCCGTACTTGCGCAGCAGCTGCACGGCGGTCGTGCCGGCCGAGGCCGCCACGGGCTTGCCGTCGAGCTGCTTGAAGGAGGTGATGCCCGAGTCGGCGCGCACGGCCATGCGCACCTGGCTCACGTAGGTGGTCACGGCAAAGGCCACCTGCTTTTGGCGCGCGAGATTGTTCGTGGTCGGGCCGCAGCCGATGTCCACGGTGCCGTTCTGCACCAGGGGCATGGTGTTCTGCGAGGTCAGGGCCATGTACTCGATCTTGGCCTTGGGCACGATCTGCGCCAGCACCTTCTCGCACAGCTCCACGTGGTAGCCCACGTACTTCTGCGTGGTGCCGAAGGCATAGGCCATGGGCGCCGAGCTTTCGCGCACGCCCATCACCACCTTGCCTGTGCTCTGGATCTTGTCCAGCGTGCCGGCCGCCTCCTGTGCATGGGCAGCGCCAGTTGCCGCCACCACACATGCCATCGCCACATGGGCCAGTACGAATCGCATCGAGGGTCTCCTTGGATAGTTGTTGCAGGTCCGAAGGCGCGCTGCGCCTCCACCCTGCCGTGCCGCCGTCACCGGCTGCCTCCAGGCAGGGCCGCCGTCAAGGCGATTGCATCAACTATCGAGCAATCAGGCGCCTGTGCATAACGATGAAATGGAAGAAGGTCATGCTCCACCCACATGACCCGGCACCCTGCTGGTGCGCCGCGGGAGCCACAGGCCCGCCGCGCCCGGTCAGCCGGCCGACCCTGCCGCAAGCCGGTGCATGAGGCCCTGCGTCGAGGCATCGACGCCCTGCCAGTCGCCGCTGTCCTGGCGCGCATGCAGCTGGCGCGCCAGGTGCTTGCCCAGCTCCACGCCCCACTGGTCGAAGCTGTTGATGCCCCAGACCGCACCGGCCGAGAAGACACGGTGCTCGTACAACGCGATCAGTGCGCCCAGCGATGCCGGGTCCAGCTGCTGCAGCAGCAGGAAGCTGCTGGGCCGGTTGCCCGCGCAATGGCGCTCTGCCCCTTCTTCTCCGTGGCGCCCCTCCATCAGGGCCTGGGCCTGGGCAATGGCGTTGACGACCAGGCTCTGGTGGTGGGCGCCCAGGTATTTGCCGCCGTCGCGCAGCGCGATGAACTCCACGGGAATCACGTCCTGGCCCTGGTGCAGCATCTGGAAGAAGGCATGCTGGCCATTGGTGCCGGGCTCGCCCCAGATCACGGGCGCCGTGCGCACGGGCAGTGTCTGCCCGTCGCGCGTCACGCCCTTGCCGTTGCTCTCCATCTCCAGCTGCTGCAGGTAGGCGGTCAGCCGCCGCAGGCCATGGCTGTAGGGGGCAATGCAGCGGCTGGAGAAGCCGCAGAAATCGCGGTACCAGACATCCAGCAGGCCCAGGCGCAGCGGCAGGTTGCCCTCCACGCCGGAGGAAAAGAAATGCGCATCCATGGCATGGGCGCCATCCAGCAGCGCGCGAAACTGCGCCGCGCCGATGGCAATGGCCACCGGCAGGCCGATGGCCGACCACAGCGAAAAACGGCCGCCCACCCAGTCCCAGAAACCCAGCGTGCGGCGGATGCCGAAGTCGGCTGCGGCCTGCACATTGGTGGTGAGCGCCACGAAGTGCCGGTCGATGGAGCATGCGGCCTGCGGATCCTCGCTGCCGCCCTGCTCCAGGAACCACCGGCGCGCCGAGTGCGCGTTGAGCATGGTCTCGGCCGTTGTGAAGGATTTGGAGGCGATCAGGAACAGCGTGCTGTGCGGGCGCACGCGGCGCAGCACATGGCCGAGCTCATGGCCATCGACGTTGGAGACGAAATGGAAATTCTTGCCCGCATCGACCCAGTCCTCCAGCGCATTGACCACCACTTCGGGGCCCAGGTGCGAGCCTCCGATGCCGATGTTCACGATGTCGGTGATGCCCTCGTCGCCACGCACCTGCTCGGCCAGGGCCAGCATGGCGTCCAGCGTCTCGTGCACCTGGCCCAGCGCCTCGTGCATGGCCGGCTGCCACTGCTGCACGGTGGCGCAGTGGCGCAGCTGGCCGCCGTCGCGCGGCATGCGCAGCAGCCAGTGCATGACGGCACGGCCTTCGGTACAGTTGACGGGCTCGCCGGCCAGCATGGCGTCGCGCTGGGCCAGCACGCCGGTCTGCTGCGCCAGCTCGCGCAGCAGCTCTTCGGTGCGCTCGGTCCAGAGGTTCTTGGACAGGTCGGCAAAGACATGGGGCGCCTGCTGGCTCAGCGCGTCCAGCCGGCCCGCGTCCGCGGCAAAGGCCTGGCGCAGATCCAGGGTCTGGATGTCTTCGTGGAAATGGCTTTCAAGTGCCGGCCATGCCGGCAAGGTATTGCACAGAACGGGCAAGGTCTTCATCCAATCAGTCTGCGGCCTGCTGCATCAATGCTTCGAGCTTGCGCGTGTCGGCAGCAAAGGCGCGAATGCCTTCGGCCAGCTTTTCGGTGCCCATGGCGTCTTCGTTGAGGGCCAGGCGGAACCCGGCCTCGTCGTAGTGCACGGGATCGAGCTCCAGGGTCCGCGCCGCCTCGGGGTCCAGGGCGCGCGACAGGGGCGCATCGCTGGCGCCCAGCTGGGCCAGCAGTTCGGGGGCAATGGTCAGCAGGTCACAGCCGGCCAGCGCCACGATCTGGCCCGTGTTGCGAAAGCTCGCGCCCATGACCTCGGTGGCGATGCCGAAGTGCTTGTAGTGCTCGTAGATGGCGCGCACGGAACGCACGCCGGGGTCGTTGGCGCCGGCCATGGCGGCCTCGTCCCACTGGGCGCCGGCCTGCTTCTTGTACCAGTCGTAGATGCGGCCCACGAAGGGCGAGATCAGCTGCACCTTGGCCTGGCCGCAGGCCACGGCCTGGCAGAACGAGAACAGCAGCGTGAGGTTGGTGTGGATGCCGCGCAGCTCCAGCTGGCGCGCCGCCTCGATGCCTTCCCAGGTGGAGGCGATCTTGATGAGCACGCGGTCGATGTGCACGCCTTCGGCCTGGTACAGCTCGATCAGGCGCTCGGCACGCGCCACGGTGGCCGAGGTATTGAAGGACAGGCGCGCATCGACTTCGGTGGAGACGCGGCCCGGAATGGTGTTCAGGATCTCGCAGCCGAAGCGCACCAGCATGCGGTCCATGACCTCGTCGAGGCTGCGGCCCTTGTACTGGGCCACGGTGGCACGCATCAGCGGTGCGTACTCGGGCTTTTGCACCGCCTTGAGGATGAGCGAGGGATTGGTGGTCGCATCCCGTGGCTGGAACTGGGCCAGCTGGTGGAAGTCGCCGGTATCGGCCACCACGGTCGTGTACTGTCGAAGCGCATCAAGCTGGTTCATGGAACATCCTTTGGGCGGGAGCCTGGCGAGGGGCGGCATCGCACCAGGGCGGTGCGGTTGTACCGGCAAATCCTCCGAGTGTATGCGCCCGCATGGTTTGCATTGGCGTCAGGAAAGTAAGCGAAGGCTGCCGCTCATGCAAAATGCGCGCTGGACCTGCCTTGCGGCAACCGCTTCCCTTTACCCACAGAACAACGCCCACCGCCTAATGCTGGACCGCATCACCGCCTCGCTGCCCTCGCTTGCTCCCGCCGAACAACGCGTGGCCCGCCTGGTGCTGGCCGATCCACGGGCCTTCGCACGGCAGCCGGTGCGCGAACTGGCCGAGCGCGCCCATGTCAGCAAGCCGACGGTGGTGCGCTTTTGCCGCAGCATGGGCTACGACGGCCTGGCCGATTTCAAGCTCAAGCTGGCCGGCAGCGTCAGCGAGGGCGTGCCCTTCATCCACCGCAGCGTGGACACCGACGACAAGACCAGCGACGTGATGGTCAAGGTGGTAGACAACGCCGTGGCTGCCTTCCTGCAATACCGCAATGCCGCCAGCACCACGGCCATAGAGCAGGCGGCGCAGGCCATCGCCTCGACCTGGCAGACGGGCCGGCGCATCGAGTTCTACGGCGCAGGCAATTCGGGCATCGTGGCGCAGGATGCACAGCACAAGTTCTTTCGCCTGGGCGTGACCAGCCTGGCCACCAGCGACGGCCACATGCAGGTGATGAGCGCCACCCTGCTGGGACCCGGCGACTGCGCGGTGATCATCTCCAACTCGGGCCGCACGCGCGACCTGATGGACGCCGCCGACATCGCGCGCAAGAACGGCGCCACCACGATTGCCATCACCGCCAGCGGCTCGCCCCTGGCCTCGGCCTGCCACATCCATCTGGCCGCCGACCATCCCGAGGGCTACGACCGCTACAGCCCCATGGTGTCGCGCCTGCTGCACCTGCTGGTCATCGACGTGCTGGCCACCTGCGTGGCGCTGCGCATCGGCCCGGCCCTGCAGCCTGCGCTGGAGCAGATGAAGAACAACCTGCGGGCCAAGCGCTACACGTAGCACCGGCCCCAGGCCCATCCTCCTCGCTCAGCCCTGCCAGCGCCTGAGCACCAGCGAGGCGTTGACGCCACCAAAGCCGAAACCGTTGACCAGGGCATGCTCCATGGCCCAGGGCCTTGCCGCGCCGGCGATCAGATCCAGCCCCTGGGCCAGGGGATCGGGCTCCACGAGATTGCGCGTGGCCGGCGCCATCTGGTCGCGCAGCGCCAGCACCGTGAAGATGGCCGCCACCGCGCCCGCCGCGCCCAGCAGATGACCCGTGGCCGACTTGGTGGAGCTGATCGCCACGCCGCTGCCCTCGCCAAACAGGGAGCGCATGGCCGCCAGCTCGCCCCGGTCGCCCACGGGCGTGGAGGTGGCGTGGGCATTGAGGTACTGCAGCTGATCCGGCGACAGCCCGGCCATGGCCAGCGCCTGTGCCATGCTGCGGCGCGCGCCGTCGCCATCTTCCGGCCCCGAGGTGATGTGATAGGCATCGGCGCTGGTGCCGTAGCCCACCACTTCGGCCAGCGGCACGGCGCCGCGCGCCAGGGCGTGGTCCAGCCCCTCCAGCACCAGGGCGCCCGCGCCCTCGCCCATGACAAAGCCGTCGCGGCCTGTGTCGAAGGGGCGCGAGGCCTCTTCGGGGCGGTCGTTGTATCCCGTGGAAAGGGCCTTGGCCGCCGCGAATGCGCCCAGGCTCACGCGGTCGATGGCAGCCTCGGCGCCGCCGCACAGCGCCACATCGGCCTCGCCCGAACGGATCATGCGCAGGCCGTCGCCCACCGCCTGAACGCTGGCCGCGCAGGCCGTGACGGGGGCGCCCAGCGGGCCCTTGAGCCCATGGCGTATCGACACATGCCCAGCCGCGAGATTGACCAGGAAAGACGGCACGGTGAATGGCGACAGGCGCGACACCCCCCGGCTGTCCGTGGTGCGCACGGCCTGGGCAATGGCGCCAAAGCCCCCGATGCCCGAGGCAATGATGCAGGCCGTGCGCGTGCGCTCCTGCTCGCTGGCAGGCTGCCAGCCGGCCTGGGCCAGGGCCTGGTCCGAAGCGTCCAGCGCCAGCGGAATGAAGCGGTCCATCTTGCGCTGGTCCTTGGGAGAGACCACGGCATCGATGTCCCAGCCGCCTTCCGGGTCCCGGGCCAGGTCGGGCACCTGGCCTGCCACCTGGCCCGGCACATCGGGCGCCAGATCCTCGGGCAGCCGGCTCAGGCCCGATGCGCCGGACAGCAGCCGGCGCCAGGCCAATTCAGTGCCGCGCCCCAGCGGCGAGATCATGCCCATGCCCGTGATGACCACGCGGCGAGGCAGGGGGGCAGCCGTATGGGACGTCTGGGACGTATGCGCCGTATGGGCCGTATTCATGAGCCGCTCCTGGCACACCGTGCGGAGGTCGGAGCGGGCCCAGGCAGCAGGCTGCGCAGAAGTGAACAGGCATTCATCGGTTCTTCCCTGTAGAGTGCACAGCCCCTGCAGAACATGGCGCACAGGCCATGGCAGGGGCTGATTTATGATGATAGCCGTCATCATAAACGTGTTTTGATAACGACCACAATCATTGGACAGCGCACATGAAAGTCACGAAAGCCCAGGCCGCGCAGAACCGGCAGGACATCCTCGAAGCCGCCGCGCGGCTGTACCGCGAGCACGGGCTGGACGGCGTCGGCGTGGCCGAGGTGACGCGCGGCGCGGGGCTCACGCACGGCGGGCTCTATCGCCACTTCGAATCCAAGGACGCGCTGGTGCGCGAGGCCTGCGCACGCGCCTTCGACTGGTCCATCGCGCCGCTGGACGGCCTGCAGGGTGAACAGGCCGGCAGTCTTGCCGCGCGCGTGCAGTCCTATCTGTCGCCACAGCACCGCGACAGCCCCGGCGAGGGCTGCCCCGCTGCGGCGCTGGCCGTGGACGTGGCCCGGGCAGGCGGCGATCTTTCAGCGGTGTTCGCCGAAGGGGTGGAACGCAACATCGGCAGATTTGCGCGCGTGATAGGCACACTTGGCGACGATCAGGCACCCGATGCCACACAGCGCGCCCAGGCCATGGCCATGCTCAGCAGCATGGTGGGCGCCCTGGTCCTGGCACGCGCCACGGTCGCGGCCAATCCAGCCTTGTCCGACGAGATTCTGAAAACGGTGCAGGCCCACCTTCTTGCGCCCGAGAGCCAGGCCCGTTGACCCGCTCCGCCTGCGCTATACGTCCTGCGAATGCAGCGGCATGGCCTGCTCGATCAGGCTGGCGTGCAGGGCAGCGCCCAGCGGCAGCACTTCGTCGTTGAAGTCATACCGGCTGCTGTGCAGCGGCACCCCGGGCTGGGCGCCCGTGGATTGCCCCAGGCGCAGGTAGGCACCGGGCTTGTGCTGCAGCATGAACGAAAAGTCCTCGGCCCCCATGCTGGGCTCCAGCTGCCGGTCCAGGTTCTCCACCCCCACCAGCGACTGGGCCACATCGGCAGCAAAGGCGGCCTCCGTGGGGGAGTTGATGGTGGCGGGATAGATGCGCTCGTAGTTGACCTTGGCCGTGGCACCCAGCCCCAGCGCCACCGCGCTGCACAACTCCTGCAGGCGCTGCTCGACACGGTCCTGCACGGCGGGATCGAAGGTCCGCACGGTTCCCACCAGCGTTGCCGTGCCCGGCATCACGCTGAAGGCGCCCAGGTCCCCGGCCTGCACGGCGCACAGGCTGATGACGGCACTGTCGATGGCGCGCACATTGCGCGAGACGATGCTCTGCACGGCCGTGGTGATGTGCGCGGCCGCCAGCACCACGTCCACCGTCTGGTAGGGATGCGCACCATGGCCGCCGCGCCCCGTGATCTCGATGGTGATGCGGTCGGCAGCCGCCATCATCGCGCCCATGTTGATGCCCACCGTGCCCGCACGCATGGCGGGCCAGTTGTGCATGGCGTACACGGCCTGCATCGGAAAGCGGTCGAAAAGGCCATCGGCAATCATGGCCCGCGCGCCGCCGCGCCCTTCCTCGGCAGGCTGAAAGACCAGCACGGCCGAGCCATCGAAGCGCCGCGTCGCGGCCAGGTAGCGGGCGGCGCCCACCAGCATGGTCGTATGGCCGTCATGCCCGCAGCCGTGCATCAGACCCTGCTTGCCGGACTTCCAGGGAAATTCGTTGTGCTCGACCATGGGCAGTGCGTCCATGTCGGCACGCAGGCCCACCATGGCGCCCGAACTGTGGCCCTGCCCGCGGATCACGGCCACCAGGCCCGTGGTGCCCAGGCCTTCATGGATCTCGTCCACACCGCACTGGCGCAAGGCCTCCTTGACGCGCGCCGCCGTGAAGCGCTCCTCGAATCCCAGCTCCGGATGCGCATGCAGCTCGCGGCGCAGCGCCGTCAGCTCCGGGTGGTACTGGGCGATCTGGGCAAAGGCCCGACCGCCTGCCTTGTATCGAGTGGCTTCCATAGCCTTGGTTCTTTCGCTTCGTTGGCCTGCGCATTACCTTAACGCAGGAAATCGCACCCGCCCACCGTCAGCCCATCGACAGGAAACAAAAAGGCCTCCCGAAGGAGGCCATTCGTTGCGCAGATGCCGCGTGCTCAGAAGCGATGGCGCAGGCCGACGGTGAAACCCGTGCGCTTGGTGGCGCCATTGGCGTCCAGCATCACGCCCGAGCCGCCGCTGGTCTTGGTGTGGTCCAGGGCCACATAGGCATCGGTACGCTTGGAGAAGGCGTAGTCGACCACCGCCACCAGGAAGTCCGCCTTGCCATTGAAATTGCCCGTGCCCGAGCCCGACTGCTTGGCATGGTAGTAATGCGCGCCCACATTGATCTGGGGCGTGATCTGGTAGCCGAAGCCCATCTTGTACATCTGGCGCTTGTTGGCGTCGCCAGCCACGAAGCCGCCGTTGGACGAGCCCGTCCAGAAGGAATTGAGGATGGCCTGGTCGAATCCACCGCCTGCGGTTGCCGCCGGGAATGCGTCCTTGCGCTTGTTCAGGCCGTAGCCCAGGTTGACGTACCAGGGACCCACACGGTACGAGCCGCCCAGGGTATAGGCATCGACCTTGGTGCCGGCCGGCAGCGTGGTGCCCAGGTAGCCGGCGCCTGCGGAGATGCCGCTTTGCGAGTAGCGCAGATAGCCGCCGGCCGTCTTGATGGCGCCACCAGGGCTCACGCCGGTGCCGACCTTGTCGAAGGTGTTGTTCTAGTCGAACGAATACTGCAGGGCGCCGCGCACGGGGCCGAACTCGGCCAGGTACTTGACCATGTTGCTGGCGCGCGCGCCCATGGACATGCCGATTTCAGGCTTGTAGGCCTCCATGTACGGCGAATATGGGAAGGAGGCATAGGTGGAGGTCACCAGGTCGAACAGCATGTTGTACTGGCGGCCCAGGGTGACCTGGCCGAAGCTGCTGCTGCGAATACCGACCCAGGATTGCTGGAAGTAGCTGGCCGCAGCCTGCTCGCCGGTGTCGGTGAGGAAACGGGCTTCCAGGTTGGCAATCGCTGCCAGACCGCCACCCAGGTCCTCCGTGATGTTGATGCCCCAGCGGCTCTGCGACATGCCGCCGCCAATCATCTGGGTCTTGCCGCTCTTGGTCGGGCCTTCATTGGTGGTGTGGCGCACAGCGGCATCGACGATGCCGTACAGCTGCACGCTGCTTTGCTGGGCGAATGCTGCCAAGGGTGCCGTTGCTGCCAACACCGCCAGTGCCACGCTCTTTTTCACGAATGAAGAATTCATTGTGTTGTCTCTCTCTTGTTAACGATTGGTTGGTGGAAATTTCATTCTAGAAACGCTTTTCCCGCCTCGTCACCGTTGGCACAAGCACAACACAGGTCTTTCCCTAGCACAAAACAAAAGAGCCAGTCCGAAGACTGGCTCTTTTTTGCTTCAAATGGCAACTGGCTTACGCCAGCCGTTCATTAGAAAGCGTGGCGAATGCCGACTTGCACGCCAGTCTGGCTTTCGCCAGCTTGCACGCCACCAGCGTACACGCCCTTAGCTTGCAGGCCCAGGGTCGACAGATCCTTGTTCTTCAGGAACGCCAGGTTGCCGTACAGAGCGGTGCGCTTGGACAGGTTGTGGACGTAGCCCAGAGTGATCTGGTGAGCCTTGGAGTCGATGGCCTTTTGGTCGTACAGAGCGTATTGCAGCTTGACTTCGCCCACGCCGCCGACGGGAGCCGAAGCGCCCAGCATGTAGGAGTTGGTCTTGATGTCGCCGCCGATGTCACGCTTGAACTTGGTCTGTTGCAGCAGGCCGGTCAGCTTGGCAACGCCGAAGTTGTACGAAGCACCCAGGGTGATTTCGTCACGGTCGGTAGCCAGGCCGCCAACGGCAGTCTTTTGCTGGGCCAGGCCCAGGCTGGCGCTCAGGGGGCCGTTGTCGTATGCAACGTAACCGCCGATGTAACGGCCGACGCTGTCAGCAGTACCGATGGTTTGCTTTTCGTCGAAAGCGTAGCCAAAGCCGGCGTTGAAACCGCCGAAGTTGGGGGTGTAGTACGAGATCAGGTTGTTAGCGCGGATGCCGTTGTCGTCGGCGCCTTGGCCAGCTGCCCAGTTACGGAAGCCCATGAATTGGCCGATACCGGTGGCGCTGAACAGGTCGTAGGAGGTCAGCTTTTGGAAGGTCGGGACTAGGTCACGGCCCAGGCGCACTTCACCGAAGTTGCCCGACAGGCTCACGGTGGAACGACGCTTGAAGTTGAAGCCGCTGGCGTTGCCATCGTCACCGAAGATTTCGCCTTCCAGCCAGAAGCCAGCCTTCAGACCACCACCCAGGTCTTCCGTGCCGCGCAGGCCCAGACGGCTCGTGGAAGCGCCGCTGGTGCCCAGGCCGTAACGGCTGTCGCCAGCTGCGTCCTTGTTCACGTAGGCAACGTTGGTGTCCACGATACCGAACAGGGTCACGGAGGATTGAGCCATTGCGGCGCCGGAAGCAGCCAGCACTGCCAGGGCAATCAGAGATTTTTTCATTACGAGTTACTCCAAGGTTTAGAAGGGCGCCGGTCGTGAGGAAGAGAGGCTTGGCCTGAGGCTCCACCGGTTTCCCGCGCCAACCTCCTGGTGGGGAAGTTAGGGCCTATTGCACCAGACCACCGCTGCCCATGCAAAGAAATTCACCCACAAACGGGCATTACCCCCCGTTTTTCGTTGCACTGCCGCAACAAACCTGCAAGCCAACACAATCAGGCCCAACCCGAACATCGCGCCGGCCTTGTTGCGCTTGCACAAAGAGAGGGCATGGCGTCCTGGTGTACCGTTCAGACCCTGAATTTGCCAAGATTTCCGCTCTAGGGACCGCCCATGGACAAGATACTGACTGCCGCCGATGCGGCGCTTCGCACCCTGTTTGCACAGCCTTCCGCCGCCGAACGCTCCCCGGCCGCCGGCATCGCGGAGGGAGAGCTGACCGAGGCACAGCGCCGCCTGTCGGGCGCCTTGATGCGCGTCAATCATGTCGGAGAGGTCTGCGCCCAGGCGCTGTACAACGCCCAGGCCATGGTGACGCGCGACATGGTGCTGCGCGAGCACCTGCTGGAGGCAGCGCGCGAGGAGACCGACCACCTGGCATGGACCCGCGACCGGCTCAACGCCCTGGGCGACCGGCCCAGCCTGCTGAACCCGCTGTGGTTCGCCGGGGCATTCGCCATTGGCGTGGTGGCCGCCAAGATCAGCGACGCGGCCAGCCTGGGGTTTGTGGTGGAGACGGAGGAACAGGTGTCCGCCCATCTGGAAAGCCATCTGGGCCTGTTGCCCGAGGAAGACCGCGCCTCGCTGGCCGTGGTGGCCCGCATGAAGGATGACGAGGAACGCCATGCCGCCGCTGCGCGCGAAGCCGGCGCCCTGCAATTGCCGCCCCCCGCCCGCGCCTTGATGCGCCTGGCAGCCAAGGTGATGACGACAACCGCCCACCGCATCTGAACCTTCAGAAACAACTGAAGCGGCACTCCACCCAAAAAAGCGGGCCTTGCCCGCTTTCTTCATTTCACGAGGGCCGCGCCGAGGTGCCAGCCCGGCCATCGGCTGACATCAGGCCTCGACGATGTCGAATCCCGTGGTGATCTCGGCCGTCTTGCCCAGCATGATGGTGGCCGAGCAGTATTTGTCATGGCTCATGGCGATGGCACGTTCCACCGCACCCGTGGGCAGGCCCGTGCCGCTGACGGTGAACTGCATGTGGATCTTGGTGAACACCTTGGGGTCCGCGTCTGCGCGCTCCGAGGTGAGCTTGACGCTGCAGCCTTTGACGGCATGCCTGCCGCGCTTGAGGATCAGCACCACGTCATAGGCCGTGCAGCCACCGGCGCCGGCCAGCAGCATCTCCATGGGGCGGGGTGCCTGGTTCTGCCCTCCGTTGGCGGGGTTGGCCGCATCCGGCGCCCCATCCATATTGACCACGTGGCCGCTGCCCGTTTCCGCCACGAAGCCCATGCCCGAGCGCATGCCGGTCGTGCCGCCTGTCCAACTCACTGTGCATTCCATTGTTGCGTCCTCAAAAAACTGTTGCTATTTTGCATCAACTACACAAAAACCCTGATTTTGTTGCAACGCAGCACCTGTCGTGCATACAATGCACCCAAGCGTTATCTGAAGGGTTAACCCGGACACCCCTCCAGATGGACTGCAGATTGTGAACCAACTTCGCTCTGCATCGCACCAGTTGTCTCCTCCACCTCCTCTATTGGTGGATTCAGCCCCCGGCTTTACAGCCTGGGGCTTTTTTTTTGGTTTCGTCGCTCCCAGCCTGTGCAGGACGCTGCACTGCAGCATGATTCACAAGCGCCTATGATGGCCGCCTGACACCGACGGGCCGCCTCCCGGCCTGCTGCTCTCCAGCCTTTCGCCGACGATGAACCACCCCCTGACCCCTGCCGACTACCTGACCAAGATCCTTACCGCGCGCGTCTATGACGTGGCCGTGGAGTCGGACCTGGAGCCCGCCAAGGCGCTGAGCCGCCGCCTGCACAACAAGGTGCTGCTCAAGCGCGAGGACCAGCAGCCGGTATTCAGCTTCAAACTGCGCGGCGCCTATAACAAGATGGCGCACCTGTCGGCCGAGCAGTTGGAAAAGGGCGTGATCTGCGCCTCGGCCGGCAACCATGCGCAAGGCGTGGCCCTGGGCGCACGCAAGCTCGGCTGCCGCGCCGTGATCGTGATGCCGACCACCACGCCCCAGGTCAAGATCGATGCGGTGCAGGCGCTGGGCGGCGAGGTGGAACTGGCCGGCGAAAGCTATTCCGACGCCTACAAGCACGCCGTCAAGCTGCAAAAGGAAAAGGGCCTGACCTTTGTGCACCCCTTCGACGATCCCTACGTGATCGCCGGCCAGGGCACGATTGCCATGGAAATGCTGAGCCAGCTGCAAAAGCTGGGCAGCCCGCGCCTGGACGCGGTCTTTGTCGCCATCGGCGGCGGCGGCCTGATCTCGGGCGTGGCCAACTACATCAAGGCCGTGCGCCCCGACGTGAAGGTGATCGGCGTGCACACCAAGGATTCGGACGCCATGCTGCAGTCCGTGCGCGCCGGCCACCGCGTGGAGCTGGCCGACGTGGGCCTGTTCGCCGACGGCACGGCCGTCAAGCTGGTGGGCGAGGAAACCTTCCGCATCGCCCAGGGCCTGGTGGACGACTACGTGGTGGTCGATACCGACGCCGTCTGCGCCGCGATCAAGGACATCTTCGTGGACACGCGCTCCATCGTCGAGCCGTCCGGCGCCCTGGCCGTGGCGGCCATCAAGCAGTACGTTGCCAAGCACAAGACCAAGGGCGAGACCTATGCCGCCATCCTGTGCGGCGCCAACATGAACTTCGACCGGCTGCGCTTCGTGGCCGAGCGGGCCGAGGTGGGCGAGGAGCGCGAGGCCCTGTTCGCCGTGACCATCCCCGAGGAGCGCGGCAGCTTCAAGCGCTTTTGCGAAGCGGTGGGCAAGCTGCCCGGCGGCCCGCGCAACGTGACCGAATTCAACTACCGCATCAGCAACGAGAACAAGGCCCATGTCTTCGTGGGCCTGACCACGGCGGCACGCGGCGAGTCCGAGAAGATCGCCAGGAACTTCGAGAAGCAGGGCTTCGAGGCGCTGGACCTGACCTTCGACGACATGGCCAAGGAGCATCTGCGCCACATGGTCGGTGGCCATTCGCCGCTGGCGCAGGAAGAGCGCCTGCTGCGCTTCGTCTTCCCCGAGCGCCCCGGCGCATTGTTCAAGTTCCTCAGCCTGATGGCGCCGACCTGGAACATCTCGCTGTTCCACTACCGCAACCAGGGCGCCGACTACGGCCGCATCCTGGTCGGCATGCAGGTGCCCGCCAAGGATGGCAAGAAATTCGACGCCTTCCTGAGCAATCTTGGCTACCCCTGGGTCGAGGAAACCGCCAACCCGGCCTACCAGCTTTTCCTCAAGTGACGGTCCTGGCGGGCCGGCACTGACACGCCCATGCAGCCGCTTCGCCACTTTGTCCTGGCCGTCCAGTTCTTCAGCCGCATCCCGGTCACGGGGCGGCTGGCCGCCTGGGCTGGCTGGAGCCCCCAGCTGCAGCACGCCAGCGTTGCCCATCTGCCGGGTGTCGGCTGGCTGGTGGGTGCATGGGGCGCAGCGTGCCTGACGGCAACGGGCTGGCTGCTGGCGCCCAGCCCCTGGATGCCGCTGGTTGCCGCCGTTCTTTCCACCGTGGCCACGCTGTGGCTGACCGGGGGACTGCACGAAGACGGATTGGCCGATGTGGCCGACGGCCTGGGCGGCTTTGTCCCGCCCGAGCGCGCGCTGGAAATCATGAAGGATTCGCGCCTGGGAGCCTACGGCGCCATGGCCCTGGTGATGGCGCTGCTGGCCAAGCTATCCCTGGTCGCGCTGCTGGTCGACGTCCGCGTGCAATGGGCGGCCTTGCTGCTGTGCAGCATCCATGTGCTGTCGCGCATGGCGCCGCTGGCCCTCATGCAATGCCTTCCCTATGTGGGCCAGGCCGCCCACTCCAAGGCCTTGCACGCCGCGGGTCGGCCATTGGCTGCCAGGGGCCTGGTCGCGGCAATCCTCTGGTGCCTGCCCGCCCTGGCGCTGACAGGCTGGCTGGCGGGCCTGCCGCTCGTCATCGGCCTGGTTCTGCCCGGCGCCCTGGCCACGGCCGCCATGGTGCGCTGGCTGCGCCGCCGGCTGGGCGGCATGACGGGAGATTGCCTGGGCGCTGCCCAGCAGGTCTGTGAACTGGCCATGCTGCTGGGGGCTGCCGCCGTACTGGTGCGCGTGCAATGAACTCCATCTGCGCCAACCCGGCGCCACGCCTTTGGCTGGTACGCCATGCCCGCCCGCTGGTGGCGCCCGGCATCTGCTATGGCCGACTCGACATGCAAGCCGACGCCCAGTCCACGGCCGATGCGGCGCAGGCCCTGCATCTCGCCCTGCCTGCGGATTGCCTGCTGGCGCATTCGCCACTGCGCCGATGCCGTCAATTGGCACAGGCCCTGCAGGCACTGCGGCCCGGCCTGGCATCGGCGATGGACAGCCGCTTGCTGGAGATGGATTTCGGCGAGTGGGAAGGCCAGCCCTGGGATGCGCTGGACCGCAGCGCCATCGATGCCTGGGCGGCAGACCTTGCCGGGCACGCGCCGGGTCGGGGAGAGTCCCTGGCGACCATGCTGCGCAGGGTGGATGAGGCCTTGCAGCAGGCGAGCAGGGGTTCGGTGGGCGATGGCGCCGCACGCGACACCGTCTGGATCACCCATGCCGGCGTGGCGCGCTGCGTGCAATGGCTGATGCGCGAAGGCAGTGCCCTGCCCCAGGCGGGCCAATGGACGCTGCCCGCGCCTGACTTTGGCGGCTGGCTGGTGCTGGACCTGCCGTTGCCGCGTTGACCGGGATCAGCGCTTGTCGGGCAGGGGAATCTGCAGCGTGATGGAAGCCGGGCCATCGACCCTGGGACCCAGGCGCGCCTCGCGGCCCGACACCGACTGCAGCACCACGCCGTCTTCCACGGCGCGCCCCACGCGGAAGGGCTTGGCCGGCTGGTTGCCCACGGCGATGACCGCCGCGCCGCCGCCGCTGTCACGCCCGGCCAGCACACCGACCAGCGCATAGCGCGAGACCACAGGCGCTGCAGCGGGGGCGACGGCGCCCTGCGCGGCTGCCACGCCTCCCAGCGCCTGCGCCAGCGCGGGCGCATCGACCTGCAAGGGCTCGGCGGGCGCGGGTGGCACGGGCGCTCCCGCGCCGCCGTTGCCCAGGCGCATGGCCCAGAAAGCCACGACGCCGGCAGCCAGCAGCCAGAGCACGAATGTGGCCGCCTTGACATGCCAGGTCCCGGCCTGGCCGCGGTTCAATGAAAGTGTCACCATCGCGCGATTATGATGGAGCGATATGTCCAATTTGCTGCACCGTTCCATGACCAGCCTTCCCCGCCGTCCGTTGCCTGCCCTGCGCACTGCCGTCCAGCGCGGCTTCACGCTGATCGAGCTGATGGTGGTCCTGGTCATCATCGGCGTGCTGGCGGCCCTGATCGTGCCCAATGTGCTGGACCGCGCCGACGATGCCCGCGTCACGGCTGCACGCACCGACATCACCAACATCTCCCAGGCGCTCAAGCTCTATCGGCTGGACAACCAGCGCTACCCCACGGCCGAGCAGGGCCTGCAGGCCCTGATCGTCCGCCCCACGAGCGGGCCGCTGCCCAACAACTGGAAGCCCTACCTGGAAAAGCTGCCCAACGATCCCTGGGGCCGCCCCTACCAGTACCTGAATCCTGGCATCAAGGGCCCCATCGACATCATGTCCTTTGGCGCCGACGGCCAGGCCGGCGGAGAGGGCAAGGATGCCGACATCGGCAGCTGGCAATAAGTCGATGGCCCGGGTGACGGCCCGCAGGGGCCGCGCCGCACCGCACCACAGGCCCGCACTCCCGGCGGGCCTGCCTGCTCTCATGCCCCGCCAGACCGCTCCCCTCCCCCTGTCCCCCCCTTCGCGCGGCTTCACCCTGCTGGAGCTGATGGTCGTCATCAGCATCATGGCGATTGCCGCCGCAGGCGTGAGCCTGTCGCTGCGCGACAGCGGACAGGCGCAGCTGGAGCGCGAGGCCGAACGCCTGGCCGCGCTGCTGGAGTCGGCCCGCGCCCAGGCCCGTGCCAACGGCGTACCCGTTCGCTGGCGGCCCATGCCGCAGGGCTTTCGCTTCGAGGGCCTGCCGGCCAGCGCGCAATTGCCTTCCCAATGGCTGCAGCCCGGTGTGCAGGCGCAGCCGGCCACGCCGCTGGTGCTGGGCCCCGAGCCGCTGATTCCACCCCAGTCCGTCACGCTGACGCTGCGCGACTCCACCAGCCCGCCGCTGCGCGTGGCCACGGATGGACTGCGGCCCTTTGCCGTGCAGTCCCTGCCATGACAGCCCTCCACGGACCGCGCCGAAAGCACGGCGCCCCCAGGCGCCCGGCACGCGGCTTCACGCTGATCGAGGTGCTGGTGGCCCTGGGCATCGTGGGCATTGCGCTCATGGCCGGTCTGCAGGCCACATCGGCCCTGACACTCAATGCCGAGCGCCAGTCCGAGGTGCTGCAGGCCCAGCTGTGCGCGCAAAACGAGCTGGTGCGCATGCGCCTGTCGCGCCAGATGCCGCCTGTGGGCGACAACAGCCTGACCTGCGAGCAGGGCGGCCGGCAACTGCAGGTCCGGCTCAGCGTGCGGCCCACGCCCAATCCCAGCTTCCGCCGTGTCGATGCCCTGGTGGTCACGGCAGAGCACCCCGTGCTGCGCGTATCCACCATCGTGGGACGCTTCTGAATGCGCTTGCGCCACCCCTCCCGCACGCACGGCTTCACCCTGGTGGAGCTGATGGTGGCCATCGCCGTCATGGCCCTGCTGGCCCTGGTGAGCTGGCGCGGACTGGACAGCATGGTGCGCTCGCAGGAGAGCATTCGTGCCCGCAACGAGCAGCAGATGGTGCTGCAGACCGTCATCGCCCAATGGAATGCCGACCTCGAAGCGCTGATGCCGCTTGAAAACACGCAGGTCATCGACTGGGACGGCCAGGTGCTGCGCATGACCCGCAAGAGCAGCGCCGCCGTGGACGACGGCGCCGTGGTCGTCGCCTGGGCGCGCCGCCAGACGGCAGGGCGCGACCAGTGGCTGCGCTGGCAGTCGCCGCCGCTGCGCACGCGCGCACAGTGGCGCGATGCCTGGAACCAGGGATCGCAATGGGGGCGCAACCCCTCGGACGACCAGCGCCGGCGCGAAACCGTGCTGATGCCCCTGGACCAATGGCGCCTGTACTACTACCGCGACAACGCCTGGAGCAATCCGCAGTCCAGCGGCTCGGACAACGGCACGGGCACGGTCAACCCGCCGTCCGGCGGCACCAACAGCAGCGCGCAGCTGCCCACGATTCCCGACGGCATCCGCGTCGAACTGACCCTGCCGCCCGACAGCGCCATTCCTGGCCGCGTCACCATGGACTGGGTCAACCCCTTGCGCTCCAACAGCCGATCATGATGCGCACACCCCGCCTCCTGCCCGGCCGCCGCCTCCACCGTGGCGTGGCCCTGCTGGCCGCCATGCTCACGGTGACCCTGGTGGCAACGTTCGCCGCCACCGCGCTGTGGCAGCAGTGGCGCAGCGTGGAGGTCGAGACCGCCGAGCGCAACCGCATGCAGGCCGCCTGGATCCTGCTGGGTGCGCTGGACTGGTCGCGCGTGGTGCTGGCCGAGGATGCGCGCACCAGCCTGCAGGTGGACCATCTGGCCGAACCCTGGGCCGTGCCGCTGCAGGAGGCGCGCCTGTCCACGTTTCTTGCGGCGCAGAACAATGTCAGCCAGGTCGATGACGGCATGGCCGACATGCAGGACGCCTTTCTCTCGGGCCAGATCATCGACCTGCAGTCGCGCCTGAACCTGCGCAACCTGCTGAGCGCCCCCGACAAGCCCGAAACCCTGCGCCCGCTGTCCCGCCTGCTGGAGCGCCTGAACCTGCCCCCTGCCTATGCCACGCAGATCGTCCAGGCCCTGCGCGCAGCCGCCACCCCTGGCGAGGGCGCGCAGTTCCTGATGCCGCGCACGCTGCGCCAGTTCGGCTGGCTGGGCCTGCCGCCCGAGGTCGTCGCGCGCCTGGAGCCCTACATCACCCTGCTGCCCGAGAACACGCCCGTCAACCTCAACACCGCCAGCGCCGAAGTCATCTGGGCCAGCGTGGAGGACCTGACCTGGTCCCAGGCCAGCCAGCTGGTGCAGCTGCGCGCATCGCGCCCGCTGCGCAGCCTGGCCGATGCCTCCAACGCGCTGGGCCTGCCGCAGAAATTCGAAGGACAGAACCTGTCGGTGGCCACCAGCTTCTTCGAGGCGCGTGGCCGCATGCGCCTGGGCGAGATCGTGGCCAGCGAACGCTCCATGTTGCGTCGCAACAACATGACAGTCACTACCATCTGGCGTGAGAGGGGGGACTGGGGATTGCCCGAAGCTCCCGCGCCATGACAGATGGCTGTCACACTCGCCCCCTACAATGCCCGCTTCCGCCCATGAGCACCTTGATTCTTCATCTGCCTGCGGGCCCCGCTGGCGAATACGCCTACGCACTCAGCAGTGACGGCCTGCGCGCCGACCGGCATGGCCACGCCGCCGCAGGCCTGCTGCCCGATCCTGGCCGCACCGGCCAGACGGTTGCCGTGGTGCCGCACCAGGCCTTGTCCTGGCATCTGGTCAGCCTCCCCCATGGCGTGCCTACGGGTAGCCGGCGCGGACATGTGCGCCTGCGCGCCGTGCTCGACGGGCTGCTGGAAGAGCGCCTGCTCGACGAGCCCTCCCAATTGCACCTGGCCCTGCAGCCGCAGGCACGCGCAGGCGAGCCCTGCTGGGTTGCCGCCTGCAACAAGGCTTGGCTCCATGCCCACCTGCAGGCCCTGGAATCCGCAGGGCGGCCCGTGGGCCGCATCGTGCCGGAATGTCCGCCCCAGGCCACGCCCCAGCTCTGGGCCGTGGGCTCACCCGAATCGGCCTGGCTGCTGGCCACCGGCCTGAGCACCGCCGCGCAGGGCATGGACTCGCTGGCCTGCCTGCCGCTGCGCACCGACAGTGCCGACCCGGCCATGCTGGCCGCCCTGCTTCAGGCCCTGCCCCCCGACACCCCGATCCAGGCCGACCCGGCGCTGGCCCGCGCCGCCGAGGCCCTGCAGCGCCCCGTCAGCCTGCTGACGGACGCCCAGCGCGGCCTGGCGGCCCGCGCACAAAGCTGGGATCTGGCCCAGTTCGACCTGGATCTGGGCGGCGGCAGCCGCACACGGCGGCGCATGCTCGACGGCTGGCAAAGCTTTTTGCGCGCGCCGCAATGGAAGGCCGCGCGCTGGGGCGCCGTGCTCGCCCTGCTGGCCCAGGTAGTGGGCATCAATGCCTGGGCCTGGACCGAGAACCGCGCCATTGCGGCCAAGCAGGTCCAGGTGCGCTCCACGCTGGCCACCAGCTTTCCCCGCGTGCCCGTCATCGTCGACGCGCCCGTTCAAATGCAGCGCGAAGTCGCCACGCTGCGCCAGACCGCCGGCGCGCTGACTCAGGGCGACCTGGAGCCCCTGCTGGCCGCCGCATCCCGGGCCCTGCCCGCTGGACAGTTGCCCCAGGCCATGGACTATCAGGACCGGCAGCTGCGCCTCAAGGGCGTCTCGCTGGAGGCCGAGGCACTGGAGCAGGCACAACAACACCTGGCCGGCAGCGGCCTGCGACTGCAGCGCGACGGCGCCGACCTGCTGCTTGCCCAGGAGGCCCGGCCATGAACATGCGCACATCCCGCCAAAGCCTGGCACCCCTGCGCGCGCGCTGGAATGCCCTGGCGCCGCGTGAACAGAACATGACCCTGCTGGCCGGCGGCGTGGTGGCACTGGCCCTGCTGTGGTGGGTGGCCCTGGCCCCCGCCCTGCACAGCCTGCGCACCGCGCCCGAACGCCATGCCCAGGCCGACCGCCAGTTGCGCCAGATGCAGCTGCTGCAGGCCGAGGCCGAGCAGCTGCGCGGCAACGCACGCCCCGTGGTCGGCGATGCCAAGGCGCTGCTGCAAAGCTCGCTGTCCGCCGAACTGGGCGCCTCCGCCCAATTGAACTGGATGGGCGACCGCGCACAGATCACGCTCAAGGCCGCGCCCGCCGCCGCGCTGGCACGCTGGCTGGCCCAGGTCCGCAGCAACACCCATGCCGTTCCGGCCGAGATGAAGCTGGCCCGCAGCGCATCTGCAAGCACTGCCGCCGCCTCCGGCGCAGCAGGCGCTGCCGATGCCGTGCGCTGGGACGGCAGCCTGGCGCTGGACCTGCCCGTCGATCCGTCGCGGGCGCCTTGAGCATGCAACGCAAGCCCCGCACCCAGCCGGCCCTGCGCGCACCGCGCGGCTGGGCGCTGGCCGGTGCCCTGTGCGGCCTGGTGGCCACCACCGTCGTCTGGGCGCCCGCCGCCTGGCTGGCGCGCGGCGTGGATTCGGCCACGCAGGGCCAGGTGCTGCTGCAGCAGCCGCGCGGCACGCTGTGGAATGGCTCGGCCTCCCTGGTCTTCACCGGAGGCGCCGGCAGCCGCGACCGCACGGCCCTGCCCACACGGCTGGAATGGACGCTGCGCCCCCGCCTGGACGGCGCCCGCATACAACTGCGCAGCGAATGCTGCACACCCACGCCCGTGGTGCTGGACCTGCTGCCCCGCTGGCAGGGCCTGAGCGCCGTGGTGCATGACAGCGACACGCGCTGGCCCGCCTCCCTGCTGTCCGGTCTGGGCACGCCCTGGAACACGGTGGACCTGCAAGGCCAGCTGCGGTTGGCCACGCAGGCCCTGCAACTGCAGCTGCTGTGGCAATCGGGCCGCTGGCGCAGCGAAGGCAGCACGCGCCTGGAGGCGCTGGCCGTATCCTCACGCCTGTCACCGCTGCGCCCGCTGGGCAGCTACCGGCTGGACATCCTCGGGGGCGACAGTCCGCAGCTGCAGCTCAGTACCCTGACCGGCGACCTGCGCCTGAGCGGCCAGGGCCAATGGGTGGGCCAGCGGCTGCATTTCCAGGGCGAGGCCTCGGCCAGCCCGGAGCGCGAAACCGCGCTGTCCAACCTGCTCAACATTCTGGGACGGCGCCAGGGGCCCCGGTCCATCATTTCCTTTGGTTGATCCATGACTCAGCAGCACACGACCCCGTTCTGGCGCAACACCCTGCACACGCTGGCCGTCAGCGCCATGCTGGCCTGCACCGCTGGCACGACCCAGGCTCAGACCAACGCACCGGCCGGCGCCACGCCCAGCCTGCGCCCCGGCGAGCCTGTGACACTGAATTTCTCGGGCGCCGACATCGAGGCCGTCTCGCGCGCCATCGGCGCCATCACCAACCGCAACGTGGTGGTCGACCCCCGCGTCAAGGGCCAGATCACGCTGCTGACCGACAGGCCCGTGCCGCCTGCCACCGCCTACCAGCAGTTCCTGGCCGCGCTGCGCCTGCAGGGCTTCACCATTGTCGAATCGGCCGGCCTGTACAAGGTCATCCCCGAGGCCGACGCCAAGCTGCAGGCCAGCGAAGTGGCCGTGGGCGCGAGCCGCAGCAGCGCGGGCAGCCAGATCGTCACCCAGATCTTCAAGCTCAACTACGAGAACGCGGCCAACCTGGTGCCCGTGCTGCGCCCGCTGATCAGCCCCAACAACACCATCAACGTCAACCCGGGCAACAACTCGCTGGTCATCACCGACTACGCCGACAACCTGCAGCGCATCTCGCGCATCGTGGCGACCATGGATGTGTCCAACGCCACCGATGTCGAAATCATCCCGCTGCGCCATGCCGTGGCCACCGACATGGTGGCCCTGGTCTCGCGCCTGATCGAAGGCGGCACGGCCAGCCCCGGCGGCCTCACCGTGACCGCCGGCGGCGCCAATATTCCGGGCCAGAGCGACAACGCCTTCAAGACCTCGCTGATGGCCGAGCCGCGCAGCAACTCCATCGTGCTGCGCGCGGCCAACCCCGCACGCCTGGCCCAGGTGCGCTCGCTGATCGCGCGGCTGGACCAGCCCGCCATGAACGGCGGCGGCGACCAGGGCAACATCCACGTGGTCTACCTCAAGAACGCCGACGCCGTGGCGCTGGCAGCCACCTTGCGCGCAGCCATAGGCGCCCAGGCCACGGCTGCGGGTACGGCCAGCGGCCAGCCCGGTGCGGGCGGCACCACGCCGCAGGGCGGCGGCATGTCCTCCATTCCCACCTCGCAGCCCGTGGTCTCGCGCGACTCCAGCGGCACGGCATCCATGGGCATGGGCTCGTCCTCGGGCCTGGGCAGCAGCGGAGGGGGCGCCCTGGGCGTGGCCCAGCAGCCGTCCACGGGCGGCATGGTCCAGGCCGATCCGTCCACCAACTCGCTGATCATCACCGCCCCGCCGCCCATCTACCGCCAGATGCGCGCCGTGATCGACAAGCTCGACGGCCGCCGCGCCCAGGTGCTGATCGAAAGCCTGATCGTCGAGCTCAAGGACAACCGCCTGGCCCAGTTCGGCGTGCAGTGGCAGGCCATCCTCAGCAACAACGGCAAGGTGCTGGGCAGCATCGGCAACAACTCCAGCGTGGCCGGCGCCAACATCCTGAGCCTGCTGAGTGCCTTCAACAAGGACGGCAGCATCAACGCCAGCGGCATCACCGGCGACACGGTGAACAGCATGCGCGGCACCAACCTGGGCTTCACGCAGAGCGTCAACGGCAACACCACGCTGGGCTTTCTGGCCAACTTCCTGCAGAACAGCGGCGACGCCAACATCCTGTCCACGCCCAACCTGATGACGCTGGACAACGAGGAGGCGCGCATCATCGTGGGCCAGAACGTGCCCATGGTCACGGGCTCGTACGCCAGCAATTCCACGGGCGGCACGGTCAACCCGTTCACCACGGTGGAGCGCAAGGACGTGGGCCTGATGCTGCGCGTGCGCCCGCAGATCAACGAGAACGGCACGGTGAAGCTGGCCGTGTTCCAGGAGGTCTCCTCGGTGGACGAGTCCACGCGCAAGGACACCAACGGCCTGACCACCAACAAGCGCTCCATCGAATCCAACGTGCTGGTCGAGGACGGCAACATCATCGTGCTTGGCGGCCTGATCGACGACAACTACTCCCAGGCCGAGGACCGCATTCCCCTGCTGGGCGACATTCCCGTGCTCGGCAACCTGTTCCGCAACACCAACCGCAAGCGCAACAAGACCAACCTGATGGTCTTCCTGCGCCCCGTGGTGATGCGCGATGCGGCGGCCACCAATCAGGTCTCCTCCGAGCGCTACGAAGCCATCCGCGCCCAGCAGCAAGGACTGCAGCCCGAGCAGAACGTGCTGCTGCGCTCGGTCAACGCCGCGCCCGTGCTGCCCACGCTGACGCCGCAGCCGGACCCCGGCACGTTCACCAACCCGGCCGCCATCGTCAACGTGCCGGGCGCAAAGCCCGAGCTGATCGACTTCACCCAGCCGCAGCCCGCCGCTCCCGCCGTGCCGGCAGCCCCCGGCGCGCTCTGAGGCAGGAAGGCCCCATGCGCTATCCCCTGCCCTATGCGTTTGCGCGCACCAGCCAGCTGCTGATCGAGGACGACGGCCACGAGCCCCTGCTCTGGCACGGCCCCTCGCCCGACTGGCAGGCCCTGTCCGAAGTCCAGCGCAAGCATGCGGTGCAGCGCTGGCAGATGCTGGATGCGGGCACGCTGGCGCACCGCATCAGCGCCGCCTATTCGCAGGGCGAATCCAGCGCGGCCCTGGTGGTCAGCGAGGTCGAGTCCGACGCCGACCTCTCGCGCATGATGCAGGAGCTGCCCGCCGTCGAGGACTTGCTGGAGACTGCGGACGACGCGCCCATCATCCGCATGCTCAACGCCCTGCTCACGCAGGCCGCGCGCGACGGCGCCAGCGACATCCACATCGAGCCCTACGAGCGCCACTCCAGCGTGCGCTTTCGCGTGGACGGCGACCTGCGGGAGGTCGTGCAGCCCAACCGGGCCCTGCACGCGGCGCTGATCTCGCGCCTGAAGATCATGGCCGACCTGGACATCGCCGAAAAGCGGCTGCCCCAGGACGGCCGCATCAGCCTGCGCCTGGGCACGCGCGCCATCGACGTGCGCGTCTCCACCCTGCCCAGCGCCCATGGCGAGCGCGCCGTGCTGCGCCTGCTGGACAAGAGCGAGAGCAAGCTCAGCCTGGAGGCCGTGGGCATGCAGGGCGAGACGCTGAGGCGGTTCACCCACATGACGGCCCAGCCCCACGGCATCGTGCTGGTCACCGGCCCCACGGGCTCGGGCAAGACCACCACGCTGTACGCGGCGCTGTCGCGCATGGACGCCAGCCGCAGCAACATCATGACGGTGGAGGACCCCATCGAGTACGAGCTGGCCGGCGTGGGGCAGACCCAGGTCAACGCCAAGATCGACCTGACCTTCGCCAAGGCCCTGCGCGCCATCCTGCGCCAGGATCCGGACGTGATCATGATCGGCGAAATCCGCGACTTCGAGACCGCGCAGATCGCCATCCAGGCCTCGCTGACGGGCCACCTGGTGCTGGCCACGCTGCACACCAACGATGCCTCCAGCGCCGTCACACGCCTGATCGACATGGGCGTGGAGCCGTTCCTGCTGTCGTCCTCCCTGCTGGGCGTGCTGGCCCAGCGCCTGGTGCGCAAGATCGACACCACCGAGCCCAGCGGCTACCGGGGGCGCACCGGCATCTTCGAGATGCTGGTGGTGGACGACACCATCCGCGCGCAGATCCATCGCCAGGCCAGCGAGGCCGAGATCCGCGACACCGCGCTGGCCTCGGGCATGCGCCTGATGCGCGACGATGGCGAGCGCCTGGTGCGCGAGGGCATCACCACGCCCGAGGAAGTGCTGCGCGTCACGCGCGACTAGGCGCAGGCTGCCACGCCCGACCCTGCGCAGCACGGGGCATCCCCGTTTGCCACAATGGTCGGCATGTTGGAATCCCTACGCGCCTGGAGCGCTCCCTATGGCGGCGACCTGTTCCTGTGGGTCGCCACGCTGAGCCTGATCAGCTACATCGCCCTGTGGTGGTTCAAGTCCCGGCTGTCCACCAACCAGCTGCGCCGCGTCATCCGCCTGTCGGCGCTGGTGGCGCTGCCGCTGTCCTGGCTGGCCATCCAGCAGGGCGAGAATCATCTGGCGGCTGCCATCCTCCCCCTGGTCTGGTGCGTGGTGCTGGGCATCACCTGCGCGCGGGAAATGTCCAGAAGAAACTGAGTGCGCGAACGCGCACCAGGAATGCCCTGGCGCGGCAAGGCCCGCGCCGCCCCCACCCACCGTGAACTGGAAGTTGGAACCTGCCATGACATCATTCAATGAAGTCCGTCTGTCCATGCTCGACCTCGTGGCCGTGCGCGAAGGCGGCACCGTCGCCGAGGCCCTGGACATTGCGCTGGCCACGGCCCGCAAGGCCGAAGAACTGGGATTCGAGCGCTACTGGCTCGCCGAGCACCACAACATGCCCGGCATCGCCAGCTCGGCCACGGCCGTGCTGATCGGCCATATCGCAGGCGGCACCTCGAAGATCCGCGTGGGCTCGGGCGGCATCATGCTGCCCAACCATGCCCCCCTGGTGGTCGCCGAAGCCTTCGGCACGCTGGCCGAGCTGTACCCGGGCCGCATCGACCTGGGCCTGGGCCGCGCGCCCGGCACCGATGGCGCCACCATGCGCGCCCTGCGCCGCGACCGCGTCGAGACCGAGGAAGACTTCCCGCGCGACGTGATGGAGCTGCAGCGCCTGCTGGGCCCGGCCACGCCCGAGCAAAAGCTGGTGGCCACGCCTGGCGCGGGCACCAACGTGCCGATCTGGCTGCTGGGCTCCAGCCTGTTCTCGGCCCAGCTGGCCGCCCACCTGGGCCTGCCCTACGCCTTTGCCTCGCACTTTGCGCCGCGCATGCTCTACCAGGCTGTGCAGCTGTACCGCAGCCTGTTCAAGCCGTCGGCCCAACTGGCCAAGCCCTACGTGATCGTCGGCGCCCCCGTGATCGCCGCGCCCACCGATGACGAGGCCGAGTACCTGGCCAGCAGTACCTACCAGCGCGTGCTGGGCATCATCACGGGCCGGCGCGGACTGCTGCCGCGCCCCATCGAGAACTATGCGGCCCAGCTCGGCGAGCAGGAGCGCCGCGCCATCGGCGACTTCCTGGCCGTGGCCTCCATCGGCGGCCCGGACAAGGTGCGCACGCGCCTGCAAAAGCTGCAGGCCGACACCGAGGCCGACGAGCTGATCCTGGTCAGCGACGTGTATGACCGCGACCTGCGCCTGCGCTCGCTGGAGATCACGGCCGGCGTCATGGGCCGCTGAAGGCATGAGCCGCTCCGCCCGGCTGCTGCAGCTGATCGACCTGCTGCGCCGCGCGCGCCTGCCCCAGACCGGGCCGGTGCTGGCCCGGCAGCTGGACGTGAGCCTGCGCACCCTGTACCGCGACATTGCCACCCTGCGCGAGCAGGGTGCCGCGATTGCGGGCGACCCGGGCGTGGGCTACGAGATGCGGCCCGGCTTTCTGCTGCCGCCGCTGATGTTCACGCCCGATGAGCTGGAAGCCCTGCTGCTGGGCGCGCGCTGGGCCAGCCGCCAGGCCGACCCCGAGCTCGCCCAGGCCGCCACTGCCGCGCTGGACCGCATACGCAGCGCGCTGCCGCTGGAGCTGCGCATCGAGGTGGACACCAGCGGCCTGCTAGTGCCGCCCATCTGCCACGAATCCGTGACCGAGCCCTGGCAGACCGCGCTGCGCCTGGCGATACGGCGCCAGCACCGGGTGCTGCTGCACTACACGGATGAGAAGGGCCAGCCGACCGAGCGCCAGATCTGGCCTTTTGCCATGGCTTTCTTCGATCAGCGGCGCATTCTTGCGGCCTGGTGCGAACTGCGCCAGGACTTCCGGCATTTTCGCGCCGACCGCGTGCGCTCGGTCACCGATCTGCAGGAACGCTATCCCGACCACCGCAGCGGCCTGATCGAACGCTGGTCGCGGCAACTGGGCTACACGGTCCGCTGACACCACTGCTGACAAAAACTGTCAGCATGGCCTCCTACAGTCGCTCCCATGGCCTTCTCGCCATGCATTCAAACCACTGGGAGCCTTCATGAACGACTCGATCAAGCCGCTGCGCTTTTACTTCCACCCCCGCTCGCGCGCGGTCATCACGCGCTGGATGCTGGAGGAATGCGGCGCCCGCTATGAGCCCGTGCGGCTGGAATTCGGCAGCACCATGAAGTCCGCCGACTACCTGGCCATCAACCCCATGGGCAAGGTCCCCGCCCTGGTGCATGGTAATACCGCGATCACCGAACTGGCCGCCATCCTTGCCTATCTGGCCGACATCTTTCCCGAACGGCGGCTCGCACCGGCCGTGGACAGCCCGCTGCGCGGCAGCTACCACCGCTGGATGTTCTTCCTGGCCGGCCCTGTCGAGGCCGTGATGACGGCCAAAAGCCAGGGCCACCTGGAGCAGCAGACGGCCGACCAGGCCATGTCTGCCGGCTATGGCCGCTATGACGACGTGGTGCAGACGCTGCGCCAGGCCGTGGCCGGCAGGCGCTACCTGTGCGGCGACCAGTTCACCGCGGCCGACGTGCTCATGGCCAGCTACCTGCGCTGGGGCACGATGATGAAGCTGCTGCCCGCGCTGCCCGAGTTCAGTGATTACGGCCAGCCGCTGATGGAACGCCCGGCCTCGCTGCGCTCCATCCAGCTCAACGAAGCGGACCTCGCGGCCCAGCCGGCATAAGGGCCAGGCAGGGGCTGCCGCCCACCGCGGCGGCCGCCTCGCCATCCAGCCGTCACCGGCAGCGGCTACCATCGGGGGTTGGATCACCGCCTGGCGTTTCCTGAACGCCGTCCCTTCCCCAGCCCTTCCCGACTCCCGCCGCGCATGCCTGCCTTTTCCTTCGAAGCCCTGGATGCACAAGGTCAGACCCGCAAGGGCACGATCGAAGCCGACAACGCGCGCGCCGCGCGCAGCCAGCTGCGGGCCCAGGCCCTGGTGCCCATGGCCGTGGAGATCGTGGCCTCGGGTTCCGCGTCCGGCCCGCAGGGCGGCGCCTCGCGCTGGCTGACCCGCCCCGTCCTTGGCTCCACAGGGCTCACCGTGTGGACGCGCCAGATGGCGGGGCTGGTCGGGTCAGGCCTGCCCATAGAGCGCGCCCTGGCCGCCCTGTCCGAAGAAGCCGACGACCCGCGCCAGCACCACCTCGTGGCCGCGCTGCGCGCCGAGGTCAACGCAGGCTCCACCTTTGCCCGCGCCCTGGCCCAGCACCCGCGCGAGTTCTCCGACATCTACTGCGCCGTGATCGGCGCCGGCGAGGCCAGCGGCAGCCTGGGCCCGGTGCTGGAGCGGCTGGCCGACGACCTGGAATCGCGCCAGGCCCTGCAGTCCAAGCTTATCGGCGCAGCCCTGTACCCGGCCATCGTGACCCTGGTGGCCATCGTCATCGTGCTGTTCCTGGTCAGCTACGTGGTGCCCCAGGTGGCCAGCGTGTTCGCCGGCACCAAGCGCGCCCTGCCCTGGCTCACCGTGGCCATGCTGGCGCTCAGCGACTTCGTGCGCAGCTATGGCTGGGCCGCACTGGTCGCCCTGGTGCTGGGCGCCGTGGGATTCCGGCTGTCCATGAAGAACCCCGCGCTGCGCGAGCGCTTCGACGCTTGGTGGCTGCGCCTGCCGCTGATCGGCCGGCTGGCGCGCAACTACAACGCGGCACGCTTTGCCGGCACGCTGGCCATGCTGGCGGGCGCAGGCGTGCCCATTCTCAAGGCCTTGCAGGCCGCAGCCGAAACGCTGGGCAACCGCGCGCTGCGTGCCGACGCCATGGACGCGCTGGCCCTGGTGCGCGAGGGCGCGCCGCTGGCCTCGGCGCTGGCGCAGAAAAAGCGCTTCCCGGGCCTGATCTCCATGTTTGCCCGCCTGGGCGAGCAGACCGGCCAGTTGCCCGTGATGCTGCAGCGCGCGGCCAACCAGCTGTCCACCGAGGTGCAGCGCCGCGCCATGCACCTGGCCACCATCCTGGAGCCGCTGCTGATCGTGGCCATGGGCATGGTCGTGGCCCTGATCGTGCTGGCCGTGCTCATGCCCATCATCCAGCTCAACCAGTTCGTCAAATAGCGAAAAGCGCCAAGCCATGCCCGTGACCCTGCAAGACAAGCTGGTCGTCGCCATCTCCTCGCGGGCGCTGTTCGATTTCGAGGAGGAGAACCGGCTGTTCGACGCCGGTGACGAGCAGGCCTACATGCGCCGCCAGCTGGACCTGGTGCACCAGCCCGCACGCCCGGGCATCGCCTTCCCGCTGGTGCGCAAGCTGCTGGCCTTCAATACGCCCGAAGTGCAGCGCGTGGAGGTGATGATGCTGTCGCGCAACGACCCGGCCAGCGGCATGCGGGTCTTCGCCTCTGCCAAGGCGGCCGACATGCACATAGAGCGCGGCGTGTTCACGCGCGGGCGCGATCCGTTTTCCTACCTGCGGCCGCTGGGCGCCCACCTGTTTCTCTCGGCCAACGAGGTCGATGTGCGCAGGGCGCTGTCCATCGGCTTTCCTGCCGCGCGCGTGATGGTCGATTCCACGCCCGCAGGCGACCGCTACCCGCAGGAGGTGCGCATTGCCTTCGACGGCGATGCCGTGCTGTTCTCCGACGAGGCCGAACGCGTCTACCAGCAAGGCGGGCTGCCGGCCTTTTTGCGCCACGAGGTCTCCCATGCCGCCACACCGCTGGCGGAAGGGCCGTTCAAGCCGCTGCTGGTGGCGCTGCACCGGCTGCAGCAGCAGGCGGACTCGTCCCAGACCATGCGCATTCGCACGGCCCTGGTGACGGCGCGCAGCGCACCGGCGCACGAGCGTGCCATCCGCACGCTGCTGGAATGGGGCATTGCGGTGGACGAGGCCATGTTCCTCGGCGGCCTGGAAAAGGGCCCGTTCCTGCGCGAGTTCGAGCCGGACTTCTTCTTCGACGACCAGACCGGCCACGTCAACTCGGCCGCGCGCCATGTGCCGGCAGGCCACGTGAGCAGCGGCATCTCCAATCCGGACGCCGATCCGCCGAAGTAAACAATTGCAAAGGGCGGGCCGGCCGTGCTTGCAAATGCCGGTTCCGTGCCCAAATAAGGCCCATGCATTTTCCCCTCATGAACCGCTCTGCCCTGCTGCGCCGGCCACCGCTGCTGCAGGCCGCCGTCGTCGTGCTGCTGACCAGCGCCTTCATGCTGCCCGCAGCGCGCGCGCAGGCGGCAGAAAACGCAGCCACCGAGCAGGCAACGGCCAGCCCGGCGCCGCTGACCAAGGGGGAGATCAAGGCCCAGCGCGAGTTCAAGATGCTGGACTTCAACAAGGACGGCAAGCTCAGCCGTGCCGAAGTGGCGCTGTTCCCGCGCCTGTCGGCGGCCTTCGACGAGGCCGACACCGACAAGGACGGCTACGTCTCCTATGCGGAGGTGCAGGCCTTTGCCGTCAAGTACCGCGCCGAACGCGACAAGGCAAAGGCCAAGGCGCAGGCCGAAGAGGCAAAGGCCGCCGAGCGTGCGGCAGCCGAGCATGCTGCAGCCGCACCCGCTGCCAGGGACAAGAAGGAAGGCGAAGGCTCAAAGGACTGAGCCTTCTTGCCGCGCCCCTGACACTCAAAGACCGCCGGTACGCTTGACCTTGGGTTCCGAATAGGTCAACGGTTCGTCACGCACCTGCATCTTGTTGCGTGCCACATCGTCGGCCTTGCTGACCTCCTGGGCCTGCTCCACCGCCATGGCGCTGGCACGCCACATGGACTGGATGAACTCGATGAGCTGCTTGGAGATCGGCTCCTTGGGCGGCTCCTCGACCTCTTCCTTCTGCTTGATCTCCTCGGCCAGCGTCCAGTCGCGGTTTTCCTGGTCCACCACGGACGGCTTTTCAGGATCGCGCACCACCCGGCCCTCGCCGATGCGGTCCGTGGATTCGACGGCGTTGGTGGCGTTCACAGGACGCACGGGCACCGCGCCCGACGCACCGGTGGAGTACAGATCGGCGCTTTGCGGGCGCCACGGTATGGGTGATCGGTCAACAGGTGGAATTGGCATGGCTCGACCCTCTTGCTGGATGTGTGCTGTGGGCGGGAATTTCCCGCCGTCGCCTCATCATCGACAGAAGCTGAAAGAACTGAAGCGCTTTTTTTGAAAGACGCTTCGGCCTGCCTCAAACCAAGGGTAAACCCCTTATTCACCCCGACCAGGCGCTAGAGGAAGCGCTCCAGCAGCTTGCGCGAGGTGCGGTCCAGCGCCGTGCTGTCGGGCACGCTGAACTGCACGCCGTCCTGGCTGGTGATCATCAGATGGGTGCGGCCCGACAGGCGCCGGATGTCTTCCTCGGCCTTGAGCACGAGCTGCACTGGGCCCCGGTCGGTCTCCAGGTCCCAGGTGCTGGGCGTGGAATAGCTGGACACCTTGTGGATGCGCTGGATGACGGGCACGAACTCGCGCACGGCCAGGTCTTCCTCGATCAGCGTGCGGGCCTGCGCCGGCAGGTGGTCCATGTGGTCCACCCACAGCGCCTCCTTGCCATCGACGGAGACCAGGGACAGGCCTTCCAGCGGTGCGGCAATGGGAAAGGCGCGCACGGGCACCACGGATTCGTGGCGCGTGCCGTCGGCCAGGATCAGCACCAGGCGGCCATGGGCGTTGCGCTCCATGCGCACACCGCTCAGATCGGCGCCGGCAGCGGAATGTTGGGCGTTGGACATGGCTTATTCCTCGATGGTGGTTGCGGCCAGGGTCAGGCCTGCGGCCTGGGCATCCTCTTCGGCGCGCCGCGCCTGGGCCTGGTACAGGCGCCAGTAGGCGCCCTGCTTTTCCATCAGCTCGTCGTGCGGACCCACTTCCACGATCTCGCCCCGGTCCATGACCACGAGGCGGTCGGCCTTGCGCAGCGTGGACAGGCGGTGGGCAATGGCAATCGTCGTGCGGCCCTGCACCAGGTTGTCCAGCGCCTTCTGGATTTCCTTCTCGGTCTCGGTGTCCACGGCCGAGGTGGCCTCGTCCAGGATCAGGATGCGCGGGTCGATCAGCAGTGCGCGTGCAATGGAGATGCGCTGGCGCTCGCCGCCCGACAGGCCCTGGCCGCGCTCGCCCACCAGGGAGTCGTAGCCATGCGGCAGGCGCAGGATGAATTCATGGGCGTGGGCAGCGCGGGCCGCCGCCACGATTTCCTCGCGCGTGGCATCGGGCTTGCCGTAGGCGATGTTCTCGGCAATGGTGCCGAAGAACAGGAAGGGCTCCTGCAGCACCAGGCCGATGTTGCTGCGGAAGTCCGACACCTTGAGCCTGCGGATGTCCACGCCGTCGAGCTGGATGGAGCCCTCGCTCACGTCATAGAAACGGCTGATCAGGTTGACCAGGGTGCTCTTGCCCGAGCCGCTGTGGCCGACCAGACCGATCATTTCACCCGGACGAATCTGCAGATCCAGGTTCTTGATCACGGCGCGGCTGCCGTAGCGGAAGGTCAGGTTGTCCAGCGTGATGGCGCCCTGCACGCGCGGCAGCTTGACCGGGTTGACCGGGTCAGGCACGTTGCTCACGTGGTCGAGGATGTCGAAGATGCGTTTGGCGCCGGCCGCCGCCTTCTGCGTGACCGAGACGATGCGGCTCATCGAGTCCAGGCGGCTGTAGAAGCGGCCGATGTAGGCGATGAAGGCCGTCAGGATACCGACCGTGATCTGGCCGCCAGCCACCAGCCAGATGCCGAAGCCCCAGACCACGAGCAGGCCGATCTCGGTCAGCAGCGTCACCGTGGGCGTGAACAGCGACCAGGTCTTGTTGACCTTGTCGTTGGCCTGCAGGTTGACCAGGTTGGCCTGGGCGAAGCGGTCGGCCTCGCGCTTTTCCTGGGCGAAGGCCTTGACCACGCGGATGCCGGGGATGGTGTCGGCCAGCACATTGGTCACTTCGGACCAGACGCGGTCGATCTTCTCGAAGCCCGTGCGCAGGCGGTCGCGCACCAGATGGATCATCCAGGCGATGAAGGGCAGCGGCACCAGGGTGACCAGGGCCAGCCACGGATTGATGGAGAACAGGATGACCGAGGTCATCACGATCATCAGCACGTCGGTGGCGAAATCCAGCGCATTCAAGGATAGAAACAGATTGATGCGATCTGTTTCCGCCCCGATGCGCGCCATCAGGTCGCCCGTGCGCTTGCTGCCGTAGTAGTCCAGCGACAGCGTCAGCAGGTGGTTGTAAGTGGTGGTGCGCAAGTCCGAGCCAATGCGCTCGGAGACCTTGGCCAGCACGAAGGTGCGCGCCCAGCCCAGGCCCCAGGCCACCAGCGCCGCCGCAAGCAGCCCGCTCAGGTAGAAGACCACGAGGCTGCTGTCGATCTGCTGCCCGTTCTGGAACGGGATCAGGATCTTGTCCACGATGGGAATCGTCAGGTAGGGCGCCACCAGGGTGGCGCCCGTGGAGGCCAGCGTCAGCAGAAAGCCCAGCAGCAGCTGGTGCCGGTAGGGATGGGCAAAGCGCCACAGGCGCAGCAGCACCCAGGTGGAGGTCTGCGGGCCCTGCTGGCGCGCGCAGGCCGGGCATTCGTCGGCCTCGGGCGGCAGCTCGGCCTGGCAGGCCGGGCAGCGGGGCACGTCGTCCTCGGGCTCGGCGAAGTCCTCGCCGCGTGCCAGGCGCTCGCGCTCATGGTCGAACTGCTGCAGCAGGCGCAGCACGGCCGCCTGGTGGCGCAGCGTGAAGCGCCACAGCGCCAGCCGCGCCGCAGGGCCGTGCAGTTCGAGGTTGCCCACGCCGCCGTGGTCCAGCGTGCGCAGATTCTGATCAATGGATAGTGCCCACTCACTCCACTGCTGATCTGCAGGATCACAGGCGAGGAGCCGCTGGTTGGTCAGCACAACCCAGCCTTCGCCGAAGCGCATATCGAGGGTCAGGTCAACCGGGACGAGGGCCAGCACGTTTTCATTGGAAGCGAGCCTGGCTCGCAGCCCAGCCCCGCGGGGGCTGGCAAGGAAGGCCGAAACGTCCACAGAATGGTGTTCTTGCATGTTGAGTTGTTTTTCCCGCCCCTGGCGGCTCCTGGTGTCATGCGGGCAACCGCAGCTCCCCGGTGGATATCCCGCGCTTTGCACGGCATACCCTGCTCAACGCGCCAACCCTGGTTTAGGCTGACAGCACTGCACATGGGCTTTCTGAGCGCACAATCCTCTCCCATTCTCCGGCGATCCGCACCCGGGTCGTCGCTCACGCTTACCCGTTGATCGACATGGCGAAATTCAAAGACATCCAACTCTTGCGCACCACCTACCTGCGTGGACCCAGCGTCTGGACCTACCGTCCCGTGCTGGAGGTCTGGCTGGATCTTGGTGAGCTGGAGGACTATCCCTCGAACAAGCTTGACGGTTTCAACGAGCGCCTGACGGCCTGGCTGCCCGACCTGATCGAGCACCACTGCGGCGTGGGCGAGCGCGGCGGCTTCATCCAGCGCCTGGAAGGCGGCACCTGGTGCGGCCATGTGCTGGAGCACATCATCATCGAGCTGCTGAACCTGGCGGGCATGCCGGCCGAGTTCGGCCAGACGCGCGAGATTTCCCAGCGCGGCATCTACCGCATGGTCTTCCGCTGCCCCGAGGAAACCGTGGCGCGCACGGCCCTGGCCTACGGCCACCGGCTGATCATGGCCGCCATCAACGACGAGCCCTTCGACCTGAAGGCCGCCGTCAAGGCCATCAAGACCGAGATCAACGACCGCTACCTGGGCCCGAGCACGGGCTGCATCGTCGATGCTGCAGGCGAGCGCCGCATTCCCCATATCCGACTCAATGACGGCAACCTCGTGCAGCTCGGCTATGGCGCCGCGCAGCGCCGCATCTGGACCGCCGAGAGCGACCAGACCAGCGCCATTGCCGAAGGCATTGCCCAGGACAAGGACTTCACCAAGCGCCTGCTGGCCGCCTGCGGCGTGCCCGTGCCCGAAGGCCAGATCGTCCACAGCCCCGAGGAAGCCTGGGAAGTGGCGCAGGACATCGGCTTTCCCGTCACCGTCAAGCCCTCAGACGGCAACCACGCGCGTGGCGTGACGCTGGACCTGCGCGACGAGGCCGACATCAAGGCCGCCTTCGCGCTGGCCCAGCCCGAAGGCTCGGACGTGATCGTCGAGCGCTTCATCGACGGCACCGAGCACCGCATCCTGGTGGTGGGCGGCAAGGTCGTGGCGGCCTGCCGTGGCGAGACCGTGAGCGTGGCCGGCAACGGCAAGTCCACGCTGCGCGAACTGGTCGCCGTGGTCAACCAGGACCCGCGCCGCGGCCCCGAGCAGGAATACCCGCTGGACTGGATCAACCTCGAAGCCCCGGCCGTTAAGCTGGAACTCAAGCGCCAGAACGTCACGCCCGACACCATTCCCGCCCAGGGCACCAGCGTGCTGCTGCAGCGCAACGGCAACATGGCCATCGACTGCACGGATGAGGTCCATCCCGAAGTGGCCTACATGGCCACGCTGGCCGCCAAGATCGTGGGCCTGGACATCGCGGGCATGGACATGATCCTGCAGGACGTCTCGCGCCCCATGAAGGAGCAGGGCGGCGCCATCCTCGAAGTCAACGCCGGCCCCGGCCTGCTGATGCACCTGAAGCCCACCAGCGGCGCGCCGCGTCCCGTGGGCATGGCCATCGCCGACCACCTGTTCCCGCGCACCGAAGAGGGCACGGGCGCAGGCCGCATTCCCCTGGTGGGCATTGCCGGCACGCGCAACAACGGTTTCACGGCCCGCCTGGTGGGCTGGCTGCTGCAGCTGTCGGGCAAGCTCACGGGCGTGGCCAGCAGCGAGGGCATGTTCCTGTCCAACCGCCAGACCCAGAAGACCAACACCGCCAACTGGGCCGGTGCCCACCGCCTGCTGACCAACCGCCTGGCCCAGGCCGCCGTCATCCAGACCACGGCCCGCTCCATCCTGGAGGAAGGCCTGGCCTACGACCGCTGCCTGGTCGGCGTGGTCACCGACATGGACGGCTTCGAGCAGTTGCCCGACCATGACGTGCACGAGCAGTCGCAGATGACGCGCGTGATGCGCACCCAGATCGACGTGGTGCTGGACGAAGGCGCGGGCGTCCTCAATGCCGACATCGAGCAGGTGGCCGACCTGGCCCGCCTGTGCGACGGCGAGGTGCTGTTCTATTCGATGCAGGCAGACAGCCCCGTGGTCGCGGCCCACCGTTCCGAGAGCGAAGGCCGCGCCGTCTTCGTGCGCGGCAACCAGGTGATCCTGGCCACGGGCGCTGCCGAGCGCGTGCTGGGCACGCTGGACGCACTGAGCCTGCCCGGCGGCCTGCGCCCGGACACGCCGGCCCTGCTGGCCGCCATTGCCGCCGCGTGGTCCATGGACATTGCCCCCGACCTCATCGTCGCCGGCATCAAGACCTTCGACTACACGCCGGCCGCCGCAGCCACCGCCGCCTGAGCCCGACCACACGATGACATGCAGGCAGGCCCGGCGACGCGGGCCTGCCCTCCGAAAGAAGACACTATGCAGATCACCCGCATCCGAGCCCTGCGCGGCCCCAATCTCTGGACCCGCAGCACCGCCATCGAAGCCATCGTGCAATGCGAGCCCGGCGAGTGCGACTACTCGGCCCTGCCCGGCTTCGAGGACCGGCTGCGCGCGCGCTTTCCCAAGATCGGCACGCTGCAGCCGCACGGCGCCGACCAGCGCCTGTCGCTGGCCCAGGTGCTGGAAGTCGCGGCCCTGTCGCTGCAGGCCCAGGCCGGCTGCCCGGTGACCTTCAGCCGCACGCATGAAACCGTGGAGACCGGCACCTACCAGGTGGTGGTGGAGTACACCGAAGAGGCCGTCGGCCGCCTGGCCATGGAACAGGCCGGCGAGCTGCTGCAGTCGGCCCTGGCCGATACGCCCTTCGACGCCGACAAGGTGGTGGCCCAGCTGCGCGAACTCGACGAGGACGAGCGCATCGGTCCCTCCACCGGCTCCATCGTCGATGCGGCCGTGGCGCGTGGCATTCCCATCCGCCGCCTGACCTCGGGCTCGCTGGTGCAGCTGGGCTGGGGCTCCAAGGCGCGCCGCATCCAGGCCGCCGAGCTGGACCAGACCAGCGCCGTGGCCGAGTCCATCGCCCAGGACAAGGACCTGACCAAGCGCCTGCTGCACGCCGCCGGCGTGCCCGTGCCGCTGGGCCGCCCCGTCAAGGACGTGGAAGAAGCCTGGCTCGTGGCCCAGGAAGTGGGCCTGCCCGTGGTGGTCAAGCCCCAAGACGGCAACCAGGGCAAGGGCGTGGTGGTCAACATCACCACGCACGAGCAGCTCAAGGCCGCCTTCGCCACCGCCTCGGAATTCGGCGACGACATCATGGTCGAGCGCTTCCTGCCCGGCCATGACTTCCGCCTGCTGGTGGTCGGCGGCCAGCTGGTGGCCGCTGCGCGCCGCGAGCCGCCCCAGGTGCTGGGCGACGGCCAGCACACCATCCGCGAGCTGGTGGACATCGTCAACCAGGACCCACGCCGCGGCTCGGGCCACGGCACGGCGCTGACCAAGATCCGCCTGGACGACATCGCCATCGCGCGCATCGCCACCGAAGGCCTCACGCCAGAATCCGTGCCGGCCCAGGGCCAGCGCGTGGTGCTGCGCAACAACGCCAACCTGTCCACCGGCGGCAGCGCCACCGATGTGACGGACGACGTGCACCCCGACATCGCCGCGCGCGCCGTGGAGGCCGCCCAGACCATCGGCCTGCACATCTGCGGCGTGGACGTGGTCTGCGAGACCATGCTGCGCCCGCTGGAAGAGCAAAACGGCGGCATCGTCGAAGTCAACGCCGCACCGGGCCTGCGCATGCACCTGGCGCCGTCCTTCGGCAAGCCCCGCAACGTGGGCGTGCCCATGGTCGATGAGCTGTTCGCGCCGGGCCAGGACGGCCGCATCCCGCTGGTGGCCGTCACCGGCACCAATGGCAAGACCACGACCACGCGCCTGATAGCCCACCTGTTCACCTCGCATGGCTGGCGCACGGCCATGACCAACACGGACGGCGTTTACGTCAACGGCCGCCAGATCGACAGCGGCGACTGCTCGGGCCCGCGCAGCGCGCGCAACGCCCTGGCCCACCCCGAGACCGATGCGGCCGTGCTCGAATGCGCACGCGGCGGCATCCTGCGCGAAGGCCTGGGCTTCGACCGCTGCCAGGTGGCCGTGGTCACCAACGTGGGCGCGGGCGACCACCTGGGCCTGAACTACATCACCACGGTGGAAGACGTGGCCGTGCTCAAGCGCGTCATCGTGCAGAACGTGGCCACCGACGGCTATGCCGTGCTCAACGCCGCAGACCCGCTGGTCGCCGCCATGGCCTCCACCTCGCCGGGCAAGGTCATCTATTTCGCGGCCGACCGCCACCACCCCGTGATGGCCACGCACCGTGCCCAGGGCAACCGCGTGGTCTACGTGGACGGCGACAGCATCGTCGCGGCCGAAAGCTCGTGGCGCGAGACCATTGCGCTGCGCGAGATCCCCATCACGCGCAACGGCACCATCAGCTTCCAGGTGGAGAACGTCATGGCCGCCATCGCCGCCGCCTGGGGCGTGGGCATGCCCTGGCAGACCATCCGCCGCGGGCTGGCCGGCTTCGTCAACGACAGCGACAACGCGCCGGGCCGCTTCAACGTCATGGACTACCGTGGCGCCACGCTGATCGCCGACTACGGCCACAACCCCGACGCCATCCGCGCCCTGGTCCAGGCCGTGGACGCCATGCCCGCGCAGCGCCGCAGCGTGGTCATCAGCGGCGCGGGCGACCGCCGCGACCAGGACATCACCGAGCAGACCCAGATCCTGGGCAAGGCCTTCGACGACGTCATCCTCTACCAGGATGCCTGCCAGCGCGGCCGCGCCGACGGTGAAGTCCTGGCCCTGCTGCAGCAAGGCCTGCAAGGCGCACCGCGCACCGACTACGTGACCCAGATCCAGGGTGAGTTCAACGCCATCGACCATGCGCTGGCGCGGCTGACCCCAGGCGACCTGTGTCTGGTGCTGGTGGACCAGGTCGAGGAAGCTCTGGAGCATCTTCGCCGCCATGTGGCGGGTGAAAACACCCCCTGAGGCGCTTTGCGCCTTCCCCCTCTCTCGCTTCGCGGGAGGGGGACGACACCCTCGGGGCGGGGCGGCCCTTCCTCGGTGTCCCTGAGTTGGGCCGCGCCACTCTCTTACGCAACGCCATGATCAAACCCAGTGTGAAGTATTTCCCGCGAGGCCGGGCCTTGCTCACGGCCGCCCTGGCCACGCTGCTGCTGGGCGCCTGCGGTGCGCGCGCCGAGCAGGTCGGCGCGGTGGACACGGTGTTCAAGTTCATAGGCCCGGACCACAAGATCGTGGTCGATGCCTATGACGATCCCAAGGTGGCGGGCGTGACCTGCTATGTCTCGCGCGCCAAGACCGGCGGCATCAAGGGCGGCCTGGGCCTGGCCGAGGACCGCGCCGAAGCCTCGATCAGTTGCGTGCAGACCGGCCCCATCCAGATCCCTGCGCCGCTCAAGCAGCAGGACGAGGTGTTCACCGAACGCATCTCGCTGCTGTTCAAGCGCCTGCGCGTGGTGCGCATGGTCGATGCGCAGCGCAACACCCTGGTCTACATGACCTACTCGGACCGCGTGATCGAAGGCTCGCCGCAAAACAGCGTCACCGCCGTGCCCGTGCCGCGCAGCACGCCGATTCCGCTGGGCAAATAACGCGCCTCAGTCCTGGGCGTGTTGGCGGCAGGCCTGCACAAAGGCCGCCAGCGCCGGCGAGCGGCGCTTGCCCGCCCGCTGCACCAGCGAGAAATCCCGCCACATGCGCGGCAGCGTGGTCGGCAGCACGGCCAGCTCTCCCGAGGCGACCAGGGCCTGCACCAGCACGCGCGACAGGCAGCTGACGCCCAGGCCCTGCGCCACGCAGCGCGCAATCGCCTCCGAACTGCCCAGCGTGGCGGCGGCCGGCAGCTGGTGCAGATGCGGCAGCAAGGCATGCTCCACCATCTCGCGCGTGCCCGAGCCCGATTCGCGCAGCAGCCAGCGCGCACCACGCAAGGCGGCCACGCCCAGCGGGCGCTGGCCTGCGGCCTGCACCAGCGGGTCCTGTGCTGCAGCCACGATGACGAGTTCGTCGCGCATCCAGGGCTCGACCTCCAGCCCGGGCCAGTGGCTGGTGCCCTCGATCAGGCCCAGGTCCACGTCCAGCGATTCCACGGCCTGGCCCACCTCGCGCGTGTTGGCGATCTGCAGGTCCACGCTCAGGTGCGGATGGCTGCGCGCCAGGTGCGCGAGCACGGCTGGCAGCGCATAGGTGCCTATGGTGGTGCTGGCTGCCACGCGCAGACGCACGGGCAGGCTGGCGGCCCGCACCGAAAACGCCTGCTCTATGCCCCTGGCCTGCTCCAGCAGCGCCAGCGCCTCGGGCAGCAGGGCGCGCCCCGCATCGTTGAGCGCCAGCCTCCGGCCCACGCGCTCGAACAGCTGGGCGCCCATGGCCTGCTCCAGCTGCTGCAGCGCGGCGCTGGTGGCCGACTGCGACAGGGCCACGGCGTCGGCCGCGGCCACGGTGGAGCCCGCCTGGGCGACGGCGCAGAAGATTTCAAGTTGGCGCAGGGTGAGGTGCAGCATGGCATGCAGTCTGGACGAGGCATCAACCTGTTTCCCCGGTTGATGCTACAAAAACTATTCGTTATACGAATATAGCCAAGAAATCTAAAGTGCCTCCCATGCACCGCGCTCCTGACGCGGCGCGCAGGCACCATGAACACCACATCCCTCCCACGCCCCTCCCATCCGTCCGGCTGGCTGCGCCAGTTGACCGAGCTTGCGCCCGGCCTGCTGCTGGCCGGCGCCATTGCCGCAGCCGCCACCTGGGGCGCACGCCAGCCCCTGCTGGCCGGCTCGGGCCTGAGTGCGCTGACGCTGGCCATCTGCATCGGCCTGGTCATCGGCAACACCGTCTATCCGCGCCTGGCGCCCAGCTGCCATGCCGGCGTAGGCCTGGCCAAGCAGCGCCTGCTGCGCGCGGGCATCGTGCTCTACGGCCTGCGGCTGACCTTCCAGGACATAGGCCATGTGGGCATGGCCGGCGTGGTGGTCGATGCCCTGGTGCTGGGCAGCACCTTCTTGCTGGCGCAATGGCTGGGCCGCCGCGTCTTCGGGCTGGATGCGCGCACCACGGTGCTGATCGGCGCGGGCAGCTCCATCTGCGGCGCCGCTGCCGTGCTGGCCACCGAACCCGTGATCAAGGGCCGCGCCGAAGACGTGGCCGTGGCCGTGGCCACCGTGGTGGTCTTCGGCACCGTGGGCACCTTCCTCTACCCCGCGCTGTTCCACTGGAACGCTTCCCACGGCTGGCTGGACATGTCGCCTGCGCAGTACGGCCTGTACGTGGGCTCCACCGTGCACGAGGTGGCCCAGGTCGTGGCCGCCGGCGAAGCCATTGCCCCCGAAGCCGCCGACGTGGCCGTGATCTCCAAGATGGTGCGCGTGATGATGCTGGCCCCCTTCCTGCTGCTGCTGTCCATGGCGGTGGCGCGCGGCAACCGCAGCAGCCAGGTGAGCGACGGCCAGCCGCGCCGCATCACCATTCCGTGGTTTGCGCTGGGCTTCGTCGCCATGGCCGGCGTGAACTCCCTGGGCGTGCTGCCCGCTGCCGTGGTGCAGGTGGGCGTGCAGCTGGACAACGCCCTGCTGGCCGTGGCCATGGCGGCCCTGGGCCTGACCACCCATGTCCGCGCCGTGCGTGCCGCAGGCACGAAGCCCCTGCTGCTGGCCGCCTTGCTGTTCGCATGGCTTCTGGTGGCGGGCCTGCTCTTCAACCGCTGGGTGCCCGGCCTGCTCTGAAGCCGTCCGCATCCATCGACCGGCCCTGCAAAGCATCGTCTTGCAGGGCCTTTTTCATGGACTGCCCGCCCCTGGACAAGGGAATACCCTTGAATCAAATGCAGACACAATTAATTTGCAATGCAAATTAATTGCATTGCAAAGATAATCGAGGCATGTCCTTTGCCTCTGCCCCTCCCCGCGCCCGCCTCGGCTTTCTCATGGTCACCCTGGTACGCCAGTGGCGCCGCCAGGTCGAGGAGCAACTGCTGGCCGACGGCCTGACCGATGCCACCTGGGCGCCGCTGATCCACCTGCGCGCCTGGGGCGACGGCGTCACGCAAAAGGAACTTGCCGAGCGTGTGGGCCTGGACGGCTCCAGCCTGGTGCGCCTGCTCGACATTCTGGAAGGCCACGGCTGGGTGGAACGCCGCGCCGACCCCGGTGACCGGCGCAGCAAGCGCATCTTCCTGACCGATGAAGGCAACGGCGCCGTGGACCGCGTGCGCGCCACCATGCTGCAGGCCGAGCTGGCCATGCTGCAGGACCTGGACGATGCCGAGGTCGAGGCCATGCTGGCCGGCATGGCCAAGATCCAGGCGCGCATGGCCGCGCTGCGCACGGAAGGCGCGCCATGAGCGCCCTGCACGATGCCTATGGCCGCCTGCTGCAGGCCTCGGTCCGCTGGGGCTTCGACCCCGTGCGCCTGCGCCAGCATCTGCGCACGGCCTTTGCAGCCTGCCTGGCTCTGCTGGCTGCCTGGCAGCTGGGGCTGGAGCATCCGCAGTGGGCTGCCATGGCCACCTGGGCCGCATCCCAGCCGCTGCGCGGGCAACTGCTCGAAAAAAGCTTTTTCCGGGTCGCAGGCACCGTGGCCGGCACGGCCGTGGGCGTGGGCCTGGTGCTGCTGGCCCAGGGAAACCTGCTGTGGCTGGTGCTGGGCCTGGCCGTGTGGCTGGGCCTGTGCGCGGGCGTGGGCAATCTGCAGCGCAGCTTCGTGGCCTACGGCACCATGCTGTCCGGCTATTCGGCGGCCATGGTCGCGCTGCTGGACTTCGCCCATCCCGACCAGGTCTTCGCCCTGGGCTGGGACCGGCTGTTCACGGCGCTGACCGGCGTGTTCGCAGCCCTGCTCGTGGGCTGGCTGTTCACGCCCAAGGGCAGCGGCATTCCCGGCAATGCCGAGGTGCGCCAGCTGTTCGCGCAACTGCTGCGTGATCTGGCCGGCAGCCTGCAGGCGCGCGGCCGTGCGTCCCTGGGCTCGCAGGAGATCGCTGCCCGCCTGCTGGCCATGGCGGTGATCGAGGAGGGACTGGACCCTCACGCCGCTGGTTCGCAGCGCTCGCGCGAGGCCGTGCACGCGCTGCGCCGGCTCATGAATGCCCAGATCTCGGCCCTGCTGTGGCTGCGCGATGCACCATCGCAGGAGCCGCCTGCGACCTTTGGCGAGGCGCAGGCCCTGGCCGCCGCGCAGGCGCTGCGCGAAGCCGCCGTGGCGCTGGAGACCCGCGTGCAGTTGCACGAGGCCGCGGCGGCCCTGGTGCGCGCACGCGAGGCCGCCGTGGCCTGGCCCGGCGCAGCCGACATGCTGGCCCCGATGGGCTTTGCGCTGCAGGCCCACCTGGCCGCCACCCATGACGTGGCCCTGCCGCCCGGCCACCGCGCCCGCCAATGGCCCGTGGTGCTGCACAGCGATTGGCTGGGCGCGCGCCGCGCCATGCTGCGTGCCAGCGCGGCCATCGCCATCGTGGGCCTGCTGTGGGTGGTGACGGGCTGGAGCGGCGGTGCCTACATGCTGCTGGGCATGTCCATCATGCTGACCGTGTTCTCGGGCTTCGAGAACCCGTCGGCCACCATGCGCCATGTGACCCTGGGCCAGGCCATGGGCGTGCTGGTGGCCCTGGCCTGCCAGTGGCTGGTCTGGCCGTTCGCCGGCAGCCAGGCGGGCCTGGTGTGGCTGATGCTGCCCTTTGTCTACGTGGGCGCACTGCTGTTCTCGCACCAGCGCACCGCGCTCTCGGGCTATGACTGCAACATGGTGCTGCTGCTCCTGCTGCAGCCCCACTACCCGCAGACGGCCAGCTTCGGCCATGCGCTGGCCCTGGGGCTGGCCGTGGTGTCCGGGCCGCTGGCCGGCTGGGCGGCCTACCGCTTCATCCTGCCGGTCACGCTGCAGGGCCGGCTGCAAAGCCTGCGCTCCATGATGGTGCACGAGCTGCAGGACATGGCCGCCACGCCCGGCCATGCGCGCGATGGCCGCATCTGGCGCGCCCGCCTGTACCACCGGCTGCTGCGCCTGGTGCGCATGTCGGAGCAGGCCGGAGGGCAGTTGGGTGCGCAGGCAGCGGAGTGCGGCCTGGCCGCACTGCATGTGGGCCGCGCCATCCAGGCGCTGCACCAGCTGTCCGGGGAAGCGGCCCTGGGCGACGGCACCGCCCGCGCCGTGCGCGCCGCGCTGCTGCGCCTGCAGCGGCTGCAGCAGGCGCCCGGCCAGTGCCCGCCGCTTTTGCGCGCGCTGGCGCAGCGCGTGGCCGAACGCCATCCCGACCAGGCGCGCCAGCTGCGCCATGCCGCGCATGAGATCGCGCAGCATGAAGCCTTCTTCCGCAACGCCGGCTGAAGCACGGACCCATGCCAGAATGGCCAGCCCAGGCCGGCAGCGCCCCACGCTCCCTGTCCCCCTGTTGCAAGGAAAGCATCCATGTCGTGGAGCGACACCACCATCACCTCACAGCGCCTGGCGCTGCGCCCCTTCACCGCCGCCGATGCCGATGAGGCCTTTGCCTGCATCACGCCCACGCTGACGCGCTACCTGTCGTTCGAGCCGGCGTCGACGCCTGCCGAGTTCGAGGCTGTCTGGCGCGGATGGCTGCAGGAGATCGCGGCCGGCACGGACTTCAACTTCACGCTGCGCGAGCGCACGTCAGGCCGATTCACCGGCCTGCTGGGCCTGCACCGCGCGCGCGACGCCGAGCCCGAACTCGGGATCTGGATACGCGAGGACGTGCATGGCCAGGGCTACGGCCGCGAAGCCGTGGCCGCGCTGGCAGCATGGACCCGAGCGACCTTTGCGCCACAGTCCTTGCGCTATCCGGTGGCCGAGCCCAATACCGCCAGCCGGCGCATTGCCCAGAGGCTGGGTGGCATGGAGGTTGAGCGCCAGAGCCTTTCAAAGTACGTGCTCGTCGTCTACCGCATACCAGGGGTCGCCACGTCGGGCGTTGCCGCCCCATGAAAACAAAGGCCGTCCCACGCGAGTGGGACGGCCTAGTCCATGGGGCAGATGCCTGTCTTACACCGCCGCGATCGACACGGCCTTGGCGACCAGATAGGCCTCCAGCGCCTCGGGGCCGCCCTCGGAGCCATAGCCCGAATCCTTGACGCCGCCGAACGGCATCTCGGCCGAAGCCACGGCCGGCTGGTTGATCCACAGCATGCCGGTCTCGACCTGCTGGGCCAGCTGGTGGGCCGTCTTGATGGAGCGCGTGAACGCATAGGCCGCCAGGCCGTAGGACAGGCGGTTGGCCTCGGCAATGGCCTCGCCCAGATCGTCAAAACCGCGGATGGCGGCCACGGGGCCGAAGGGCTCCTGGTTGAAGATCTCGGCGCTCAGCGGCACGTCGCCCAGCACCGTGGGAGCGAAGAAGTTGCCCGCACCGCCCAGCGAGGCGCCGCCCGTGAGCAGCTTGGCGCCCTGCTTTTGCGCATCCTCGATCAGATGGGACAAGGCCGTGACGCGGCGCGGATTGGCCAGCGGGCCCATCTGCGTGCCCTGGACCAGGCCATCGCCGACCTTGAGGCCTTCGGCATGGGCGACCATGGCGCGCGTGAATTCCTCGCGCACGCTGTTGTGGACCAGAAAGCGCGTGGGCGAGATGCAGACCTGGCCCGCATTGCGGAACTTGGACGCGCCTGCGGCCTTCACGGCCAGGGCCACGTCGGCATCCTCGGCCACGATGACCGGCGCGTGGCCGCCCAGCTCCATGGTCGAGCGCTTCATGTGCTGGCCGGCCAGCGCCGCCAGCTGCTTGCCCACTGCGGTGGAGCCGGTGAACGTGACCTTGCGGATCACGGGATGGGCGATCAGGTAGGAGGAAATCTGCGCCGGATCACCGAACACCAGGCCCACCACGCCGGCCGGCACGCCGGCATCGACAAAGCACTTGAACAGGGCTGCGGGCGCAGCCGGCGTTTCCTCGGGCGCCTTGCACAGGAAGGAGCAGCCCGTGGCCAGCGCCGCGCCGATCTTGCGCACGATCTGGTTGACGGGGAAGTTCCAGGGCGTGAAGGCGGCCACGGGGCCCACGGGCTCCTTGATCACCAGCTGCTGCACCTCGGGGCGGCGCGAGGGCACGATGCGGCCGTACACGCGCAGCGCCTCGTCGGCAAACCATTCGATGATGCCCACGCCGGCCAGGATTTCGCCCTTGGCCTCGGCCACGGGCTTGCCCTGCTCCTGCGTCAGGAGCGCGGCGATCTCGTCGGCGCGCTCCTTGAGCAGGGCGGCGGCACGGCGCATGGCGGCGCCGCGCTCATGGGCGGAGACATTGCGCCAGACCTCGAAGCCGCGCTGCGCTGCGGCCAGCGCACGGTCCAGGTCGGCCACGTCGGCATGGGCCACATGGCCGATGACTTCGCCGCTGGCCGGGTTGCGCACGGGAATCTTCCTGCCGCTGGCGGCGTCCTGCCATTGGCCGTCGATCAGGAGTTGGGTGTCGGAGTAGGAATGGCTCATGCTGGATCAGATCCTTGGTAGATGACAGGGGGCAGATGTGTGGGGCAGGCACGGCGCTCGCAGTGTCCGCACCCGGCTGCCGCTGCAGCGCAGCGACCATTCTAGGAAGCGCCGGACGGCGGTGCCGTCACCGGGCTGTCACGCACACAACACCTAAAATGCCCGGGTTTCGCAATATCCACCAATCCGTTGAGAGGGAGCCCATGACCGATCTTTTCGACACCACTGCGCGCAGGGGTTTGCGCAGCGTCGCGCTGGCGCTCGCCCTGGCCGGCAGCCTGGGGCTGGCCTGCGGGCAGGAATCTGCCTACCCCGCCATGAGCGTGGACCACCATGTCCAGCCTCTGAACTCCCCTCGGGAATTTCTGGCATCTCGCAGCTTGGCCGCCCCTTCCGAGGTCACACCACTGCGCGTGGAACTGGGCGCTTGGAAGGAGTACCACGCCGCATCGGCCCCGCAGGACGGCGCCATGCAGGTGGGCGCGCAGCGACTGAGCACACAGACGGCCACGACCGACGCGCTGGCCTCGCAGTTGCAATGGCACTCCACGGCCTCGGGCGGCCTGGTGGCCGCTGTCAGCCTGCGTTCGGAAGGCGCCTACGGCATCCGCATGGGCGTCGAGATGCAGCAACTGCCAGGCAGTGCGCTGCTGCGCGTCTATGCGCGTGACCATCGTGCGGGCGCCTACGAGATCGCCGGCCAGCGCGTGCTGCAGGGTCTGCAGGCCAATCTGGAGGCGGGAGACAAAACCACCGATGGTCGCACCTGGTGGACGCCGGACACCGGCGGTGACGAGGTGACGCTGGAGATCGAACTGCCACCAGGCATTCCCGCCGACGCGCTGCGCATCGCCATCCCGCGCGTGATGCATATCCACGAGAACCTTTCGCTTCCGCTGGAAAGCGAAATGCAGTTCTCGGCCCAGCTCAACGAGTCCCTGTCCTGCAATCTGGACTCCACCTGCTACGACAACTACAGCACACAACGCAATGCCGTAGCACGCATGCTCTATGTGAAGAACGGTGCGGGCTATTTGTGCACGGGTACGCTGCTCAATGACAAGGCCGCTTCCGGCACTCCTTACTTCATTACGGCCAACCATTGCATCAGCAGCCAGACAGTGGCTTCCACCCTGGAAACCTCCTGGTTCTATCGCACGCCCTCCTGCAACAGTCGCACGTTGTCATCCGCAAACAGGGTGCTGCGAAACGGTGCCACCTTGCTCTATGCGACGGCGGACTACGATTCCACACTGCTGCGCCTCAACGATGCGCCCCCAGCCGGTGCAGTGTTTGCAGGCTGGACCAGCCAGACAGTGGCTGGTGGCACCAGCATGGTGGGCATCCACCATCCCCGAGGCGATCTGCAGAAAATCAGTTTCGGCACAGTCTCCAGATCAGTCTCATGCGAGCCTTCCAGCGAAGGGATGATGAAATGCGCCAATGTCAGCGGTGGCTTCAACCTGGTGAACTGGGATCAAGGGCTGACGCAAGGAGGCAGCAGCGGCTCGGGCATGTTCGTGGAAGGACGTTTGGCCGGGGTCCTCTATGGCGGCGACGACCAGACTTGCCCTGCCTCTGGCGGCATGTCCATCTATGGACGCTTCGATCTGCTGTTTCCCAATGTTCAGAAATGGCTTGCAGCAGACCCGATTACCGGCACCTCCCAGACACGTACCCCCGTCTATCGCTTCTTCAATCGAGTCACCGGTGCGCATTTCTACACAGCCAATGCACAAGAGCGCGATCAGGTGATTGCGACCTATCCGGCCTTCCAGTATGAAAACGTGGCCTTCTATGCATCCACCCAAATGCAACAAGGGCTGGATCCCGTATTCCGCTTCTTCAATAGAAATACAAGCGCGCATTTCTTCACCATCGACGCCTTCGAGCGCAACCAGGTGAAGATCTACTATCCCGGCTTCATCGATGAAGGCGTCGCCTGGTATGCCGCCACAACTGCAGTCAATGGAACAGTCCCCATATTCCGCTTCTTCAACGAGCAGACTGGTGCGCACTTCTACACCATCAACATTGCAGAGCGGGATCAGGTGATCACCAAGTATCCCTTCTTCAAATATGAGGGTGTGGGCTACTACGTCTGGAAAACCCAGTAAGCACGCGCACTGCACCGCAGTGCCTCCCCAAGAAGAAGGCCCCGCACTGCGGGGCCTTCTTCTTGGGACAACAGCCCTCACCCCACCAGCACCAGCCCAGGCGGCAGGCTATCCCCAAAGCTGCGCTTCGCATCCTGGGCGTCCATCTGCTGGACCTGTTCCACCAGGTCGATCCAGCGCTGCGGTGCACCGGCGCCGCGCAACCGCTCCAGCACCAGGGCGCGCTGGGCATCGGACAGGTCCAGCGCACGGTCGCCCGTCATGCGGGCCATCTGCACGGCAGCGAACATGGCGGTTTCATTGCGGCGCCAGTCCTGGGCCAGGGTGGCGTCCAGGAACTCCTGCGCAGCCTCGGGCGGCATCACGCGGTGGGCGTTGGCGGCCAGCGGCATGCGCGCGGCCAGGCGGCCTATGGCCCACCAGGTCTGCACGGATTCACCAGGGTGCTTCAGCCGCTGCAGCATCCACTGGCCCATTTCCTGGCGGTACTGCCAGGGCACGGCCTCCATGGCGGCGAACAGGCGCAGCATGTCGTCGTAGCTGCCATGGGCGGACTTGCCCTGGCTGCGCTGCGTGGACTGCTGCACGGCCTTTTGCATGTGGCCGGCAACCTCTTCCAGCAGTTCCATCTGCCGGGCCTCGTCCAGGCCCGCGGCCACGCGGCGCCAGAACACCCACCATTCGGTGCGGTTGGCCGCCTCGCCGCCATGGCCCAGGCCCTGGCCATGCAGTTGCCAGACCTGCTGCATGCGCCAGCCGTCCAGCTCGGCGCCCACGCCGGGGCGCAGGCACCAGCCTGCCAGGTTCAGCCAGACGCGCTCGTGCTCGGCCGTGCGGCGGCGGCGCCTGGAGCGGGCCAGCAAGGCGTCGAACAGTGCGCGCAGCAGCGGCAGGTCCCAGTCCTCGCGCGGGCCCAGCCGTCGCTCCAGCGACTGGCGCAGCTGGCGGACCTCCTTGGCCGTCACCTCCTGGGCCTGGCTGCCGAAGATGCGCTCGATCAGGGCCACGGCGTCGGCCAGCCGGCCCTGCCGGGCAGAACGATCGCCGGTGTCCTGCCCATCTGCGGCCAGCGCACCGCGCACGCTGAACGGCAGCAGCCACTGGCGCTGCGCATCGTCGGCGGCCACGCAGCGCACCTCCAGCGTGCCGACCTCGGTCATGCAGGCCTGCAGTTGCACCTCGACCTGGGCCTTGTCCCGGCCCTCGGGCGCAGGCAGCACGGTGGACAGGGCGGGCAGCTCGACCCAGCCTTCGCCGTCGAGCGCCGCGATGCGGCCGGCCTGCGCAGGCGCCGCCGCCAGGCTGTTGGCCACCAGGGAAAAGCGCACGGCCTGTCCCAGGCGCAGCGCAAAGCGCCGGCCGGAGAGCACGATGCGCACGCCCTCTTCCGTGCCGCGCGGCAGCAGGCAGATGCCCTGTGGTGCGGCACCCGCCTTCTCGGGCAGGACCAGCCAGTAGCTGCGCGGCGAGCCGCCGCCGATGCGCGGTACCGGGGCGGGCACAGTCCGGGCATCTTCCGATTCCGGCAGATCCTCAGACGGACGGCTCTGGACATGCATGGCCAGGCCATGCGCCGCTGCGCCGCGTGCCACGGCCCAGTCGGGATGCGGGTTGTGCAGCAGGCGCAGCGGCTGGCCGCGCCAGGCCTGCAGTTGCGCCACCAGCCGCTGGGCCAGCGCATGGGCGTGGAAGACGCCGCCGTTGAGCAGGACCGCATCGGGCAAATCCCCAGCCGCGTGCTGCGCGAGGAAATGCGCCAGGTGCCGTGTGATCGCCGCATCGGCCGGATAGGGAAGCCCCAGGCCGCGCAAGGCGCCCTGGCGCCGGGTGGGCAGATCCTGCAGGCCGGCCAGCGGCATGAAGCCTTCGACCACGGCCTCGCGCACCTCGTCGCGGCGCAGCGTGGCCGTGCGCGTCTGCGCCAGCAGCTTCGATCCGCCGCCCAGCAGGGTCACGGCCACGGACTCGGGCGCCTCGTTGGCCAGCAACTGTTCCTTGGCCGTGCGGCAGCGCTGCACCAGTTGGGCGAAGCGTGCGGCGGGCAGGCGCTCGCCGGGCGGGGCGAATTGCGGCTCCAGCCGATGGGCCAGCGCCAGGTCCATGTTGTCGCCGCCCAGCATCAGGTGCTCGCCCACGGCCGTGCGTGTCAGCACGGGCAGGCCTCCAGCGTCACCGGGCTGCACGCGGATCAGGGTCAGGTCGGTGGTGCCGCCGCCCACATCCACCACCAGCACCAGGCGGCAGTGCGCCAGCTCGGCCGCCAGGCGTTCGCCCTGCAGCACCAGCCAGTCGTGGAAGGCGGCCTTGGGTTCCTCCAGCAATTGCACCGCTGGCAGGCCGGCCAGCTGCGCGGCCTCCAGCGTCAGTGCGCGCGCGCCTTCGTCGAACGAGGCCGGCACGGTCAGCACGACCAGCTGGTCCCGCAGCGGCGCGCCGGGGTGGGCGCGGTCCCAGGCCTGGCGCACATGGTCCAGGTAGCTGGCCGAGGCCTGCAGCGGCGACAGCCGGGCCACCTCTTCGGGCGCGCCCCAGGGCAGGATGGCCCCCGTGCGGTCCACGCCCGCATGCGAGAGCCAGCTTTTGGCGCTGGCCACCAGGCGCGACGGCACGGCCGCGCCCAGATCACGCGCCCAGCGGCCATTGACGGCGGGCGCTTGCGCATCGGCGCCCAGAGCAGTCCAAGGCTGCTGCCAGGCATCGCCCAGCTCGCCGGGCGCCGCCTGGTAGCGCGCCGAGGGCAGCAGCACCTGGGCGGCGACCTCGCTGGCCGAGACGCGCTGCGCCACGGGCAGCAAGGCGATGTCGGCCGCCGTGCCGCCCACGGGCACATGCGCCACCACGGTGTGGCTGGTGCCAAGGTCGATGCCCACGATGTGGGCTGCACCGGACGCGGGAGCGGGGGCGGAAGATTCGGAGGCGGCGGTATCAGGCATATCGGCAGTCAATACATGGCACGGTGCGCGGCCCGGACCGGGCCTGCCGCCGGGGCGGGCTACGCTACATCGGCCCGCACGTCGAACTCCACCTTCCAGCGTTCTTCGCCACCCACGGGCACGGCGTTGAGTTCCAGCGTGCCGATGTCGGTCACGCGTGCATGCAGGGTGACGGGCACGATCTCGCCGGGCGCACGGCCTTCGGCGGGCAGGTGGGCCTCGATCTCCTGCAGCTCGACCAGTTCCTCGGGTCCCCAGAAGTCCAGCACGGTGCCGACCTGGTCGGCGCGGCGCACGGAGGAGCCGAAAAAGCGCAGGCGCACGGGCTCGCCCACGACCAGGCCGAATTCCTGCGTGTCCAGCGCCACCTCGGTGCCCTCTTCCATGCCGAAGGGCGCCAGGCACAGGGCCGAGATGGGCGGCTCCATGCCGGGGATGGCGGGCATGTTGCTTTCCACGCCCACGTAATAGCTCTGCGCCGTGCCGCCACGGATGCGCACGCCACGGCCCGCAGCCGCCACATGGCCGAAGTAGGCGGCGCCGCGCGCCACGGCCAGATCGAGGTTGGCGCCGTCCAGCAGGCGCGCGGGTTGCGCGCCCTCGCCGGCCAGCCAGCCGTTGACGACTTCCAGGATGCGCTGCTCGATCTGCGGCGCCTTGAGCACGCCGCCATTGAACAGGATGGCCGAGGGATGCAGGAAGGACGCGCCCTCGGGCTGCGTGCCCTTGAGGCCTTCGATCTGCTCGGTGGCGCCGGCCTGGCGCGAGAGGAAGGCCGCCAGGTGGCGCGTGACGGCCGCGTCCTGCGCATACGGCAGGCCCAGCTGGGTCAGCGCGGCGCGCGCGCGGGTTTGGGGCTTGTCGGAGACGGCTGCGCGCGGGAAGAAGCCTTCCACCAGCATCTGCAGCACCTCGTCACGCGTGACCTCGGTGCGGATGCTGCCGCCGATGAGCTTGCTGCCCCGGCTGGGCACGACCACGGGCACGGACTGCAGCGAGGCGTCGGCCAGCAACTGCTCCTTGGCCTGGCGGCAGCCATGGGCCAGGGCGCGGGTCTGCCAGGCGTCGAGCTGTTTGCCCTCCTGGGCCAGCTTGCGCGCCACGCCATAGGCCAGGGCCAGGTCCATGTTGTCGCCGCCCAGCAGGATGTGCTCGCCCACGGCCACGCGCTGCAGCTCCAGGCCGCCGTCCTTTTCCAGCACGGCGATCAGCGACAGGTCGGTGGTGCCGCCGCCCACGTCCACGACGAGGATGATCTCGCCGCTTTGCACCTGCTTGCGCCACTGGCCGCCGCTGGCCTGGATCCAGCTGTACAGCGCAGCCTGGGGTTCCTCCAGCAGCGTGAGCTTCTGGAAGCCCGCGGCGCGGCAGGCCTCGGCCGTCAGCTCGCGCGCGGCCGGGTCGAACGATGCGGGAATGGTCACTGTCACATCCTGGGCGTCGAACGGCGCCTCGGGATGGGCCTGCTCCCAGGCCCAGCGCAGGTGCGACAGGTAGCGGATGGAGGCGGTCAGGGGCGAGACGCGGTGCACCTCTTCGGGCGCATCGGCCGGCAGCAGGGGCGAGCGGCGGTCCACGCCCGGATGGCACAGCCAGCTCTTGGCGCTGGAGACCAGCCGGATCGGCGTGGCCGCGCCGCGCGATCGCGCGAACTCGCCCACCACGAAGTCCTGGCTGGCGCCCCAGGGCAGGGCCATGTCGGCCGCAGTCAGCTCGCTTTCATGCGGCAGGTAGAGGAATGACGGCAGCAGCGGGCGCGCCTCCACGCTGGAGGGGCCGGTGAGCTGGGGAATGTCCAGCACGCCCTGCTCCACCTTCTCGCCATCGCTGGCCTGGCGGTCCACATAGGAGAGCGCGCAATGCGTGGTGCCCAGGTCGATGCCGATGCTGAAACGGGCCTGGGAGGATTGACGGGACTGGTCCATGCTCACAGCTCCACCTCGGCCTGGGCCACGATGGCGGCGGCCTTGTGATCGGTGAGCTGGGGCAGGCGGACATCGTCCACGCGCCAGCCGCGGTGGCCCAGCGTGCCCGTGAAGGGTGCCTGGCCGACCACGTTGCCCGTCAGGCGCACGGCGGCGGCATCAAAGCCTGCGGCCAGCGTGACGCGGCTGCCTTCGGCCTCGGCACGCACGGGGGCGATGCTGAAATGCTCGCGCAGCACCTTGCGGCAGCCTTCGTGCACCACGCGCGCAGCGGCGCCGATCTCGGCGTCGGCGTAGCCGGCCACGTCTTCCTGCACGAAGTCCACGAAGCGCGCCTCGCGCTGCAGCAGGCCCAGCAGTTGCAGGGCGGCGGTGCCAGCGGGTGCGGCCGGCTCCACGATGGTCTTTTCGACGATCTTCTCGACCGGCACCTCGACACGCTTTTCAACCACTTTCTCGACCACCTTTTCGACAGGCACCTCGACACGGACCTCGACGATCCGGTCCACGGGCACCTCCACGCGCACCTCCTTGGGTGCGGGCGGCGGCACGTCGGCGGCCAGCGGCTCGCCGTCGCGCAGGCGGGACACATCGGCGGCCAGGCGGCCGTTGCCGAGGATGGCGAAGAAACTGCCGATCGCGATGGCGATGCGGCTCAGGAACGAGGGGGGAGTCTTGGAATTCATGGGCTTCTCTTGGCGAGAGGACCCTGCCGGGCCGATCGCCGCGCAGCAGGGCAACCGGGCGCCGATGGTCCTCCACCGGGCGCCCGCAGGGTCCGTGATGTTACCCAAAGCAACGAAGCCCCGTCCTGTACACGGCCCCATGCCCCCGTGCGCAAATGGCCTCGCGGCATAATCGCGGCTGCTCCTGCCCCTGTCCATGGCCCATACACGCCTTTTCCGCCACGCCCCGACCCGCTGCACCGCCTTGCGCGCGCAGCGGCCGCAGCGCGTGCACGGCGTGCCCACGGCCTTCATCAGCCTGTGCGGCTTCACGGCCCTGCTTTCCGCCGCCGTGCGGAAAGCCTGAGGTCCACCCCCAGCTTCCCGCACGGCCCCCGCAGCGAATCCCGCATGCGAAGCGCATGCCAGGAGCTGCCGGCCCACGCCCCGCATCTCCCTGGCCTGCACGCCTTTTCGGCCGCGCCGCCGCATGGCGCAGCCGCCTTGACCTCGGAGCCGATGATGGACATGGAACTCTCCCAAAACTTTCTGCGTGCCAAAAGCCCCTGCGCGGCGGGCTTTCGCTGGTTCGTGCGCAACCGCCATGACGGCAACGACTACCAGCGCGTGCTCGACGCCCTGGTGGGCGATGGCCGCATCGAGGACGCGCGCTGGCTCATGAACCAGTTCGGCCCCACCGACGCCGTGCTGGAGGTCGATCACCTGGAGGCCGATGCCCTGGTGTTCGCGGGCAGCGTCGTCGTGCATGGCGAGCTGCGCGTGCCCGGCCTGCTGGCCGTGGGCCGCACGCTGCAGGCCGGCGCCGGCATCCACGCCGGCCGCATCGAGGCCGGCCAGGACCTGCACAGCGGCGGCGCCATCTTCTGCAGCGGCCCGCTGCAGGCCGGCGGCCTGGTCAAGGCCGCCTGGAGCGTGGACGTGCACGAGGAACTGCGCGCCGAGGACGTGCGCGCGGGCTGGGAGCTGCGCTGCGGCGCCGACCTGCGCCTGGGCGGAGGGGCACAGGCCGGCCAGGACATCGAGGTGCAGGGCGCCATCCGCTGCGGCAAGGGCTTGCGCGCGGGCGGCAGCATCCGCGCCAGCGGCCTGATCGAGCTGGGCCACGGCCTGTACGCTGGCGCCGACGTGGAAGGCGGCAGCCACATCGAGGTGGACTGGGGCATGCGTGCGCTGGGCGACATCCGCGCGGCCTGCAGCATCCGCGCGGGCGAGACCCTGCATGCCGAAGGCGAGATCGCGGCCGGCCCCGGCTATGGCATCTATGCGGGCATGAACGTGCAGCAGGATGCCTGGCCGTCCTGTGCCTGGGTGCATGCGGCGCAGCGCCCGCCGGCACTGCTCAGCGGGTGGTGGGAGGAAGCCGCAGCACCGGCCTGATGCCCGCAGGGACACGCCGGCCTGCGCCCCCGCAGCGCAGCGCCGCGATGCAAAATACCCGCTTCGCCGCCGACCGGGCGGCTCCAAGGAATCCCACATCGTGTTCACCGGCATCATCCAGGCCGTGGCAAGCATTGCCGCGCTGCGCGACCAGAACGGCCTGCGCACCTTCACCCTCGACTTTCCCGAAGGCTTCTGCCAGGACCTGGCCATCGGCGCCAGCGTCTCCACCGACGGCGTGTGCCTGACGGTGACCGAGATCCTCTCGCCCACGCGCGCCACCTTCGACGTGATGCTGCAAAGCCTGAACATCACCACGCTGGGCGGCTATGCCGTGGGCGGGCGCGTCAATGTGGAGCGCGCGGCAAAGGATGGCGCCGAGATCGGCGGCCACCCGCTGTCGGGCCATGTGGATTTCACCTCGCCCGTGCTGGAAGTGGCCTCCAGCGACACCAACCACCGCATCCGCTTCGGCATTCCGGAGGGCTTTCGGCACTACGTGTTCGCCAAGGGCTACATCGCCATCAACGGCGCCAGCCTCACGGTGTCCGAGGTGGACCGCCAGGCGGGCTGGTTCGAGGTCTGGCTGATCCCCGAGACGCGCCGCATGACCGTGTTCGAGTCCAAGGGCGTGGGCGACCTGCTCAATGTGGAGATCGACCGCAGCACCCAGGTCGTGGTGGACACGGTGCGCGAGACCGTGCAGCAAAGCCTGGGCCGCCTGCAGCCCGTGCTCGAGGCCCTGCTGAAAGAAAAGGGCCTGAGCCTGGACGACTTCATAGACGTCCCCAAGCTGCCCGGCTGACTGCCTTCGTCGTTCAACGCCCCGCCGCCAACGGCGGACTGAAGCGCCGCAGGCGCAGCGCGTTGCTGAGCACGAAGACGCTGGACAGCGCCATGGCCCCGGCCGCGAACACGGGCGACAGCAGCGTGCCGTTGACGGGGTACAGCAGGCCCGCGGCCACGGGGATCAGGGCCACGTTGTAGGCAAAGGCCCAGAACAGGTTCTGGCGGATATTGGCCATGGTGGCCTTGGACAGCGCGATCGCATTGGGTACGCCACCCAGGTCGCCTGACATCAGCACCACGTCGGCCGCCTCGATGGCGATGTCCGTGCCCGTGCCGATGGCCAGGCCCACATCGGCCTCGGCCAGGGCCGGCGCGTCGTTGATGCCGTCGCCCACATAGGCCAGCGTGCCGTGCTCGGCCTTCAGGCGCTTGACGGCATCGACCTTGCCGCCGGGCAGCACCTCGGCCACCACCTCGTCGATGCCCAGCTGCCGCGCAATGGCCTCGGCCGTGCGGCGGTTGTCGCCGGTGATCATGGCCACCTTCAGGCCCAAGGCGTGCAGCGCGGCAATGGCGGCCGGCGTGCTGTCCTTGATGGGATCGGCCACGGCGATCATGGCGGCCAGGCGGCCGTCCACGGCGGCATACAGAGGCGTTTTGCCTTCGTCGCCCAGGCGCGCGGCCTCGTCTGCCAGCGTGTCCACCTGCAGGCCCAATTCGCGCATGAAGCGGTCGGCACCGATCTCCACGCGCACGCCCTCCACCTGGGCGCGCACGCCAAAGCCCGTGACCGATTCAAAGCGATCAACAGCACCCAGCGGCAGATCCTCGGCCTTGGCAGCATCCACGATGGCGCGCGCAATCGGGTGCTCGGAGCGGTCTTCCACGGCCGCCACCAGCGCCAGCACGCGGCTGCGCTCGCCCTCGAAGCCCGGGGCCAGCACCAGGTCGGTCAGCTCGGGGCGGCCGCGCGTCAGCGTGCCGGTCTTGTCCACGGCCACCACGCGGGCGTCCTTGAGGGTCTGCAGGGCCTCGCCCTTGCGCAGCAGCACGCCCATCTGAGCGGCCCGGCCCGTACCCACCATGATGGAGGTGGGCGTGGCCAGGCCCATGGCGCAGGGGCAGGCGATGATGAGCACGGCCACGGCATTGACCAGCGCAAAGCTCAGTGCGGGCGACGGCCCCCAGGCCAGCCATGCGCCGAAGGTCAGCAGGGCCACGGCCATCACGGCCGGCACGAACCACATGGTGACCTGGTCCACCAGCGCCTGTATGGGCAGCTTGGAGCCCTGGGCCTGCTCGACCATGCGGATGATCTGCGCCAGCAGCGTGTCCGCGCCCACCTTGGTGGCGCGAAAGGCCAGTGCGCCGTTCTGGTTCACCGTGCCGCCGACCAGTTCGGCTCCCGGGGTTTTCTCGACCGGCACGGGCTCTCCGCTGATCATGGATTCATCGACGAAGCTGCTGCCCTCGATGACCTCGCCATCGACGGGAATGCGCTCGCCGGGCCGCACCTCGATGGTGTCGCCCGCACGCACGGCGGCGATGTCCACTTCCTGCACGGCGCCGTCCTTGCGCACGCGCGCCGTCTTGGCCTGCAGTCGCACCAGGCGGCGGATGGCCTCCGAGGTATTGCCCTTGGCGCGCGCCTCCATGAAGCGGCCCAGCAGGATCAGCGCCACGATCACGGCCGCCGCCTCGTAATACACATTCACCGTGCCGGCCGGCAGCCACTGCGGCACGAAGGTGGCCACCAGCGAATAGGCAAAGGCCGCCGAGGTGCCAACGGCCACCAGCGAATTCATGTCGGGCGCGCCGCGCAGCAGCGCGGGAATGCCCTTCTGGAAGAAGCGCAGGCCCGGCCCGAACAGCACGATGGCCGACAGCAGGCACTGCAGGTACCAGCTGTTCTGGGTGCCGATGGCCTGCCCCACCCAGTGGTGGAAGGCCGGCACCATGTGGCCGCCCATCTCCAGCACGAACACCGGCAGCGCGAACACCGTGGCCACGATCAGCGAGCGCTTGAGCGACGCACGCTCGCGCGCCTGGCGCTGCTCCGTGCCGTCTTCAGCCGGCGACTGCGCAGCGCCGCCTTCACTGGCCGGGTTCGCGCTGGCGCCCAGCGGACGCGCTTCGTACCCGGCCTTGTGCACAGCTGCCACAAGGGCCGCCACATCTGCACTGCCAGCCAGCGTCACCAATGCACGTTCGGTGGCCAGGTTCACGCTGGCCGATTGCACGCCCTCCACCTTTTTCAGCGCCCGCTCCACGCGGCCTACGCAGGAGGCGCAGGTCATGCCCTCCACCTCCAACTCCACGCTGGACTGGGGCACTTCGTAGCCGGCCTTCTCGATGGCGGAAATGGCGGCCGGTAGATCGGCCGCGCCCTCGAAACGGATGCTGGCCTTTTCGGTGGCCAGGTTGACCACGGCTTCCTGCACGCCCGGCAGCTTCTTGAGCGCGCGTTCCACACGCCCCACGCAGGAGGCGCAGGTCATGCCCTGAACGGGCAGGTCTATGGCCATGCCGGCCTTGGTCGATGCATTCATTGCCTGACTCCTTTGTTCTCGCATGGAGGCACTTTAGAGATTGCCACCATGTCAAGGTCAAGCCCCCTGCAAGGCGATTTCATCGCCGTGTCATCAGCCTTGCCCAGCATCGGCGGCCGTGACAAACCGATACAGAGAGAACCCGTTCATGTCCTTGACCTCCCATCGCCCCGCCCTGCGCCCGCTGGCCGTGGCCCTGGCAGCCTCCGCCCTGATCGCCGGTTGCGGCGGCTCCGGCAACGACACGCCCGCAGGCCAGCCGCTGGAGCTGCGCATTCTGCACATCAACGATCACCACTCCACGCTGGAGTCCAAGAGCAAGACCCTGCAGCTGGACGCCGGCACGGGCAAGGCCGAAGCCGTGGCCGTGGACGCCGCAGGCTTTGCGCGCGTGACCCAGGCCATCGAGGAGCTGGCCGCGCAGTCGCCCAACGTGCTCAAGCTGCACGCCGGCGACGCGCTCACCGGCACGCTGTACTTCAACCGTGCAGGCGCCGACGGCGAGGCCGATGCCGCCCTCATGAACACCGTCTGCTTTGACGCCTTCACGCTGGGCAACCACGAGTTCGACAAGGGCGACAGCGGCCTCAAGTCCTTCCTGGACCGCCTGCGCGCCGGCACCTGCAAGACGCCCGTGCTCAGCGCCAACGTGCGCTTTGGCGCCAACTCGGCCCTGAACGCGGCCAAGGCGCCCGGCTATGTGAACCCCTCCACCGTGGTGGAGCGCGGCGGCCAGAAGATCGGCATCGTCGGCCTGACCATTGCGGGCAAGACCAAGGCATCGTCCAGCCCCGATGCCGACACCACCTTCGAGGACGAAGCCACGGCGGCCCAGCGCGAAATCGACGCGCTGCGCGCCAAGGGCATCAACAAGATCATCGTCATGAGCCATGTGGGCTATGAGTACGACCGCCAGATCGTGCCCAAGCTCAGCGGCGTGGACGTGGTCGTGGGCGGCGACTCGCACACCCTGCTCGGCCCCGACGTGCTCAACACCACGGGCGTGGGCACACCGGGCGGCGCCTACCCCACGCGCCTGGCCGACAAGGACGGCAGCCCCGTCTGCGTGGTCCAGGCCTGGGAGTACGCCCAGGTCGTCGGCGACCTCAAGGTCCAGTTCGACGCCGACGGCCGCGTCACCCAGTGCACGGGCACGCCCCATGTGCTCATCGGCGACAGCTTCACCATCGCCGGCAAGGCCGCCACCGATGCGCAAAAGACCGCGCTCAAGGCCAGCGCCGCCGCCACCGGCGTGCTGCGCGTGACCACGCCCTCGGCCAAGGCCACCGCCGCGCTGCAGCCCTTCAAGGACAAGGTCGCCCAGTTCAACCTCAAGCAGGTCGCCACCGTGCCCCAGGAACTGTGCTCGCGCCGCGTGCCCGGCGGCGTCGGCACCATGAACTACAGCCAGTCCAGCGCCGCCTGCAATGCCGAAGGCAGCGTCAGCGTGCGCGGCGGCGACATCCAGCAGCTCGTGGCCCAGGCCTACCTGGAAGAAGCCAACCGCCACTACGGCGGCGCCGACATCACCCTGCAAAGCGGCGGCGGCGTGCGCATCCCGCTGCTGGGTCAGACCACGGCCGCCCAGGTCATCCAGGTCCTGCCCTTCGGCAACAAGCTGTTCCGCCTGGATATCACCGGCACGGAAGTCAAGGGCATGCTCGAAGACGGCCTGCAGGCCGTCTACGGCCCCAGCGGCACGACCGGCCCCTACCCCTACACGGGCGGCCTGCGCTTTGACGTGAATGCGGCAGCGGCGGCCGGCCAGCGCGTGTCGGGCATCGAGGTGTATGACAACGCGAGCAAGACGTGGAAGCCGCTGGATGCGGCGCGCACGTACAAGCTGTTCGTGCTGAGCTTCAATGCCACGGGCGGCGATGGCTACAAGACGCTGGCGGCCGTGCCTGATGCGCGCCGTCTGGACATTGGCGTGCTCGATTCCGATGTGTTCTTCAACTACATCGAGAGGCAGCCGGTGGATGCGGTGTCTGGTCTGCCGCTGCTGTCGCGGCTGCCGGCGGATCTGTACAGCACGCGTAGTTTTCAGGGTGGGCGCTGATTAGTTCACGCTCTTTTTTGAGACCCTGCCGGGGGGGTGTTTTTCGAGGCCGGGTCTCGGCCCGGCGGCCGACCACCTTTCTTGATCGCCAAGAAAGGTGGCCAAAGAAGGCGACCCCGAATGTCCGCGACCCTTCGCTTCGCTGCGGGCAACCTGCGTCGTGGCGGTTGCGGGGTTCGCTGCGGAACTCGCTTTGCGCTTCGCGCGCCGCTCAGACAACCGCAGCGAGTCAGATCACGAAGCAGTCCTGTCCTTCGGCAGGACTGCAACCCCGCAACCACCACGCCGCAGGCGCTGACATACGGGGAGGTGGTGCGGGCCTTCGCTTCGCTCGGCCCCCGTTTGAAGCCGAGCGGATCGATAGCGCCGGCTGTTGGCTGTTGGCTGTTGGCTGTTGGCTACCCCCAGCCTCCCCCCTTCTGCCCACGCCTGCGTTGGGCGGGATGCGGGGTGGCAAGCCTGCCGAAGGACAGGCTTGCTTCGTCATCTGACTTGCCGCAGTTGTTTGAGCGGCGCGCGAAGCGCAAAGCGAGTTCTGCGGCACACCCCGCATCCCGCCCAACGCAGGTCGCCCGCAGCGAAGCGAAGGGTCGTGGGCAGTTCGGGGCGCGCTTCTTTGCCCACTTTCTTATCGCGCGATAAGAAAGTGGGTCGCCTGCCGGGGCGAGACCCGGCCTCTGCCGCAAAAGGCACAACAGAATCAAAAACAGGTCAACCAAAAATCACCCAATCCGAGCAATCACAGCCCCCAACACCTGCGCCTTCCCCGCCTCAGCCACCAACGCAACCACCCCGCTGCGATGCGCAGTCACCTGCATCTCCATCTTCATGGCCTCCATGACGGCAATCACATCGCCCTCCTGAACGGTATCGCCATCGGCCACCTTCCACGCATGCAGATTGCCTGCAATGGGTGAGGTGACGGCAGCAGGGTCCACGGCAGATTCGGCAGCCGGCGCGGCAGCCACACCGCCGCCAGCCGATGCCAGCCCCTGCAGCAGCATCGCAGGCAGGCCCAGCGACACCCGTCGCCCGTCGATCTCGACCGCGCAGCGCACCAGGCTGGCGTCGGGCAGCGGCTCGGCACGCACGGCGGCGGCCAGGGGTTCGGCGAAGTCGGATTCGATCCAGCGCGTGTGGACCTTGAAGCCGTCGTTGCCCACGAAGTCGGCATGGCCAATGACGGCGCGGTGGAAGGGCAGGACGGAGGACAGGCCTTCGATGCGGAACTCGGCCAGCGCGCGGCGTGCGCGGGCCAGGGCCTGTTCGCGCGTGGCGCCGCTGACGATGAGCTTGGCCATCAGCGAGTCGAAGCTGCCGGGCACGACCGAGCCGGTCTGCACGCCCGTGTCCAGGCGCACGCCGGGGCCCGAGGGCGGGTCGAACCGCACCACGGGGCCGGGCGTGGGCAGGAAGCCCCGGCCCACGTCTTCGGCGTTGATGCGAAATTCGATGGAGTGGCCCAGCGGCGCCGGGGTTTCGGTGATGGACAGCGGCAGGCCGTCGGCCACGCGCAGCTGCTCGATCACCAGGTCCACGCCCGTGGTCTGCTCGGTCACCGGGTGCTCGACCTGCAGGCGCGTGTTGACTTCGAGGAAGGAGATGGCGCCCGTCTGGCTCAGCAGGAATTCCACCGTGCCCGCGCTGACGTAGCCGGCCGCCGCGCAGATGTCGCGTGCGGAGCTGTGGATGCGGGCGCGCTGCTCGTCGCTGAGGAAGGGCGCCGGGGCCTCTTCCACCAGCTTCTGGTTGCGCCGCTGCAGCGAGCAGTCGCGCGTGCCCAGCACGACCACGTTGCCGTGGGTGTCGGCCAGCACCTGGGCCTCGATATGGCGGGGGCGGTCCAGGAATTGCTCGACGAAGCATTCGCCGCGGCCGAAGGCGGTGACGGCCTCGCGCACGGCCGAGTGAAAGAGTTCCTCGACCTCGTCCATGCGCCACGCGATCTTCATGCCGCGCCCGCCGCCGCCGAAGGCGGCCTTGATGATGATGGGCAGGCCGTGCTGCTGGGCAAAGGCCAGCACTTCGCCGGCATCCTTGACGGGGTCGGGCGTGCCGGCCACCAGGGGAGCGCCGACCTGCAGGGCGATCTTGCGCGCCTCGACCTTGTCGCCCAGCTTGGCGATGGTCTCGGGCGTGGGGCCGATCCAGCGCAGGCCCGCATCCAGCACGGCGCGCGCAAAGGCTTCGCTTTCGGACAGGAAGCCGTAGCCGGGGTGCACGGCGTCGGCGCCGCTCTTGTGCGCGATGGCGATGAGCTTGGCGATGTTCAGGTAGGTGTCGGCCGGGCGCTCGCCGTCCAGGCCATAGGCCTCGTCGGCCATGCGCACGTGCAGGGCGTCGATGTCGGCATCGGCGTAGACGGCCACGGATTTCACGCCGTAGTCGGCGCAGGCGCGGGCGATGCGGACGGCGATCTCGCCACGGTTGGCAATCAGGACTTTTTTCATGATCAGCTTCTTTCAGTTGCGGGCAGGCGCCACCGGGCGCTCCCCGCGTTCAGTTCTTGGAGCCTTGCGCGCCGGGGGTGTATTCCTCGAAGGCGCGGATGGGGTTGAAGCGGATCCAGGCGCCCACGGGAATCTGGCCGGCCAGATCCAGGTGGTGCGGCGCCACGCAGCCGATGACGGGATAGCCGCCCGTCAGCGGATGGTCGGCCAGGAACAGCACGGGCTGGCCGCTGGGGGGCACCTGGATGGCGCCCAGCGGCGTGCCTTCGCTGGGCAGCTCGCCGGCCACGGCGCGCGCCAGGGGCTGCTCGCCGGCCACGCGCAGGCCCACGCGGTTGGACTGCGGCGTGACCTGCCAGCGCTGCGCGGCCAGCAGGGCCACGGCCTCGGGCGTGAACCAGTCGGTGCGCGGGCCCAGCTCCACGTCCAGCACCACGTCCTGCCCGGTGGTGGGCAGGGATTCGGGCGGCAGCTCGGGTGCGGCCACGGCCTTGCGGTCCGCAGGCCGAACGGGCAGGACCTGGCCCACGGCCAGGGCGGCTGGGCCGACATTCGCCAGGGTGTCGGTGCAGGCGCTGCCCAGCACGGGCGTGACGGCGAAGCCGCCGCGCACGGCCACATAGCAGCGCGCGCCGGCCACGGGCTGGCCCACGGTCAGCTGGTCGCCATCGGCCAGGGCCACGGCCTGGTAGCGCGGCACGCTCCAGCGCTGGCCGGATCCGGTGGTCACGGTCAGGGGCGCATCGGCGCCCGTGATGGCGACCACGGTCTCGCCCTGGCTTTGCAGCGACAGGCCACCGCCCACGGTCTCCAGCACGGCCAGGTCGCTGGCATTGCCGACCAGGCGGTTGGCGGCCTTGAAGGCTGCCTGGTCCATGGCGCCCGAGGCCGAGACGCCCTGCCCGGCCTGGCCCAGGCGGCCCCGGTCCTGGAACAGCGTCATCAGGCCCGTGGCCTTGACGCGCAGCGCGTTGCCTTCATGCGGCGCGGCCTGTGCCACGGCGGGCGCGGGCGCCTCATCCACCTGGGCCATGCCGGCCGCATCGGCAAAGCGCACGCGGTAGCCGGGCTGCAGCAGCGCAGGCAGCTCGCGCGCCAGGTCCCACATGCGGGCCGAGGTGCGGCCTATCAGTTGCCAGCCGCCCGGGCTGGCCTGGGGATAGACGGCGCTGAACGTGCCGCCCAGCGCCACGGAGCCGGCCGGCACGCGCGTGCGCGGCGTGGTGCGGCGCGGCACGTTGAAGATCGGATCGCCCCCGCTGAGGTAGGCAAAGCCGGGCGCGAAGCCCGTGAAGGCCACGGCGTACTCGCTGCCCGTGTGGCGGCGCACGACTTCCTCGGGCGTGATGCCCAGCAGCTGCGCCACATCGGCCAGGTCCTCGCCGTCGTAGTGCACGGGAATCTCGACCAGCACATTGCTGCGCTCGGCCCGCTGGCCCAGGTCGCGCGCGGCAATGCGGCGCACCAGCTCGGCCACGCCCAGCCTGGCGGGAGCGAACTGCACGAGCACGGTGCGCGCGGCCGGCACCAGCTCCTGCACGCCATCGATGGGCTCGCGCTGCAGCGAGCCCAGCAGGGCCAGGGTTTCATCCAGATCGGCCAGCTCCACCATCAGGGCCTGCCGGTTGACGGGTAGAAAACGCATGGTGTGCCCTCAGCCCACGAAGGAGGAAATGCGCACGCCCTCCTGCTCGAAACGTTCGCGCAGGTGGCGTGCAATGGCCACGGCACCGGGGCTGTCGCCGTGCACGCAGATGGAGTCGGCGGCAATGCGCACCAGGCTGCCATCGACGGCCTCGACCACGCCGTCGCGCACCAGGGACAGCATGCGCGCGGCGATCTGGTCCACATCGTGCAGCACGGCGCCCGGATCGCGGCGCGAGACCAGGGTGCCCTCGGGCGTGTAGCCACGGTCGGCAAAGGCCTCGGCCACCACGGTCAGGCCCGCATCGCGCGCCCAGTCGATCAGCGGCGAGCCGGCCAGCGCCACCAGCACCAGGCTGGGGTCGATGGCGCGCATGGCCGTGATCACGTCGGTGGCCTGGCGCCTGTCGTGGGCAATGGTGTTGTAGAGCGCGCCGTGCGGCTTGACGTAGCGCACCTCGGTGCCGGCCACGCGGGCCAGGCCCTGCAGCGCACCGATCTGGTAGATGACGCCGGCCACCAGGTCGGCGCTGGCCACATCCATGTTGCGCCGGCCGAAGCCGACGAGGTCGGGATAGGACACATGGGCGCCCACCATGGCGCCGCGCTCGCGGGCGGCCTTGAGCGTCTCCAGGATGCCTGCCGGGTCGCCGGCATGGAATCCGCAGGCCACGTTGGCGCTGCTGACGATGTCGAGCATGGCGGCGTCGTCGCCCATGCGCCATCCGCCCAGGCTTTCGCCAAGATCACTGTTCAGGTCAATTTTCATCGTTCTCTCCTCGCCGGACTCGGTGCACAGGCTCTCAGTGCAGCTGGCCGGCGTTTTCCTTCAGATCCTGGGTCACGGTCAGGGCCGTGCGAATGGTCTCGCGCACGGCAGCCACCTGGTCGGCCAGGCACATGCTGGGCATGCCCGGCTTGCGCGCTGCCTGCTCGGGCAGGGCCGGCACGTGGATGAAGCCGCCACGCGCGCCCGGCGCCGCCTTGCCCTGGGCCAGCCAGTGCATGAGCGCGAAAAACACGTGGTTGCAGACAAAGGTGCCCGCCGTGTTGGACACGGAAGACGGAATGCCGCGCGCGCGCAGGTTGTGCACCACGGCCTTGATGGGCAGCGTGGAAAAGTACGCGGCGGGCGCGCCCGGGATCACCACCTGGTCCACGGGCTGGCGCGCCGCATGGTCGGGAATGCGGGCGTCGTCGATATTGATGGCCACGCGCTCGGGCGTGAACTCGCTGCGGCCGCCGGCCAGGCCCAGGCTGATGACCAGCACCGGCTGCAACTGCGCCAGCGCCTCCTGCAGCTGGCGCAGCGACTCGCCGAACACGCAGCGCAGCTGCAGGCCGTGGACGATGGCGCCGGCCACGGTCTCGCCATGCAGGGCACGCGCCACTTCCCACGAGGGATTGACAGGGTCCTGCTCGAACGGCTCGAAGCCGGTCACCAGGATGCGCGGGGAAGTGGAATCGGTCATGGCAACAGTCCGTCCTTTAACGGAACATCAGGAAGTACAGCAGGAAGACATTGGCGGTCAGCAGGGCCAGGGCCGTGGGCACCTGGGCTCGGATCACGGCATTCTTGTCGATCTCCAGCAGCGCGGCGGGCACCAGGTTGAAGTTGGCCGCCATGGGCGTCAGCAGGGTGCCGCAGTAGCCCGAGAGCATGCCGATGGCCGCCATCACGGCCGGGTCGCCATGGTAGACGCCGACCAGGATAGGCACGCCCACGCCGCCCGTCATCACCGGGAAGGCCGCGAAGCCATTGCCCATCACCACCGTGAACAGCGCCATGCCCAGCACGTAGACGGCCACGGCCACGAAGCGGATGTCCATGTTGATATAGGTGGTGGTCACATAGGCCACGGCCTTGCCCACGCCGGCGTCCGAGAACACCAGGCCCAGCATGCCCAGCATCTGGGGCAGGACCAGGGCCCAGCCCAGCGCATCGGTCAGGCGGCGCGATTCGCGCATGCCCTGGGCGGGCGTCTCGCGGGTCAGCCAGCAGGCCAGGCCCAGCGCCAGCACGCAGCCCACGCCCAGGCTCACCAGCGTGGTGGCCTTGGGGTCCAGCAGGGGCGTGCCGCCGAAGACCAGGTGCGAGGCGCTGAGCGTGCCGATCATGGTGATCAGCGGGATCGCCAGGGCCGGCACGAACAGCTTGTTGCCCAGGCGCTTGGCGCTGGCCAGGTATTCGGCATCGCTGCGCGGCGCATGGCGGCCACTGCCTACGCCGCCGAAGCCGGCGATCAGGGCCATGGCCACGGCGATCACGCCCACGATCACGGGCGACAGTTCATTGCCCACCAGGAAGACGGCTGCATACAGCGCCCAGAACAGGCCGCTGGACCAGCGCTTGGGGTTGCTGGCATCGCGCAGCGTCATCACGGCCGTGACGGCCAGGACGAAGCCGACCAGGTAGTACAGGTGTTGGATGGTCAGCGTCATTTCAGGCTCCCTTGGCTTGGGTGGCGTTGGCGTTGGCTGCGTCGGCCTCGACACCGGCCTTGTACTGGGCCAGTTCGCGCTCCAGCATGCGGTCCAGGCGGCGCAGGCGCCAGGCATGGATCACGAAGGCGCAGATGGCCGTGGGAATGCCCCACAGCGCGACGTGGATGGGCTCGACCTCGATGCCGGCTTCCTTCAGGAAGGTGGTCATCAGCACGATGGCGCCGAAGGCCACGAAGATGTCCTCGCCGAAGAACAGGCCCACGTTGTCCGTGGCGGCCGAGTAGGCGCGCAGCTTGTCGCGCACCTTGGCGGGCAGGATGCCGAAGCGCGACTGGGTCGCACCTTCGGCCATGGGCGCCAGCAGCGGGCGCACCATCTGCGGATGCCCGCCCAGGCTGGTCAGGCCCACGGCGGCCGTCAGCTGGCGTGCGGCCAGGTAGACGATGAGCAGGCGGCCTGCGGTGGCCGACTTGATGGAGCTGATCCAGTTCTGCGCGTGCTGGCGCAGGCCATGGCGCTCCAGCAGGCCGATCACGGCCAGCGGCAGCAGGATGATCAGCGGCAGGTTGCGCGTCTTGATGAAGCCCGTGCCAATGGTGGCCAGCACCTTGTCGACGGGGAAGCCCGCCGCCAGTGCCGTGCCGATGGCCGTGACGATCACGACCAGCATGGGATTGAAGCGCAGCACGAAGCCCGCAACGATGATGGCCACTCCGATAAGCGGCCAGAGATTGACGTCAGTCAGCATGTTGATTCCCCCTTCACACCCCGGTGCGGAGCGACCGTCAAGCCGCCCCGCAGGCCCAACCCGGTGGCGTGGAGTGCGCAGCCAACCTGGTTTTGTTCAACAAAACAAAGAATTTGTCTTACAGAAACGAATTGTGAATAAGACAATCAGCGCATGCTGATAGTACAAACCCGCATATCGTTGCCCAAGGATTGAGCAAGCGCGAGGTTTTCAAATGTCAAAAACTATCGGATATTGAACATCCATAGAAGGCATTAACACAACAATGCCCCTGCCCCGGTATCGCCTGTGACGAGGCCGCCTCCTACAATGGGCCGCCCTCCCGGCCTGCGGCGCACGCGTGGCAGTCGGCGTGAATGGCACCTTCCTGCTCCCATCCCTTTTGTCCGAGCTCTGAATCCATGCAACGCCGTCAACTTGTTTCCCTGCTTCCCCGTGCTGCATCCATCGCAGCGGTTCCCGCGCTGGCGCCGGCCTTCGTGCGCAATGCCTTCGCCGATGAGGCAGGCCTGTCCGCCAAGACCATCACCATCGGCTGCTCGGCCGCCATGAGCGGCCCGCTGGCCGGGTTCGGCACCGACATCAAGCTGGGCACGGAAGCGGCCATGGCGCAGATCAACGCGCGTGGCGGCATCCAGGGCCGCACGCTGCAGTTGCAGATGGTTGACGACGGCTACGTGCCCCAGCGCACGGCCGACAACGTGCGGCAGATGCTCTCCAAGGGCACGGCCTTTGCCCTGCTGTCCTGCGTGGGCACGCCCAACAACGCCGCCGTCATCCCGCTGATCGAGGAAGCCGGCGTTCCCTATGTGGCGCCCTTCACGGGCGCCTCGTCGCTGCGCAAGGCATCGCGCAACGTCTTCCATGTGCGCGCCAGCTACACCACCGAGGTCCGCCGCCTGGTCCAGCGCCTTGCGGGCATGGGGCTCAAGGGCATTGGCATCGTCTACCTGGACAACGCCTACGGCCGCGAAATGCTGGAGGACGCCACGCACGCCCTGGAGGCCGAGAAGATGGCTCCCGCCGTGCAGGCGGCCATCGCCACCGATGGCAAGAATCTGGCCGATGTGTTGAACAAAGTGGAAGCGGCCCACCCCTCGGCCGTGCTGCTGGCCACGGCTGGCACGGTGTCGGTCGATCTGGTGCGCGGCCTGCGCAAGAGCGCGCCCGGCGTGCTGCTCACCGGCCTGAGCGTGACCCTGCCCAACGACAGCCTCAAGCCGCTGGGCGAGGACGCCCGGGGCATTGCCCTGACCATGGTCGTTCCCGCGCCGCACCAGGCCAAGCTGCAGGTGGTGCGCGACTACCAGGCCGCCATGCGCGCCCACGGGCAGCAGGAGTTCTCGCTGGGCACGCTGGAAGCCTATGTGAACACACGCGTGCTGGCCGAAGGCCTGGAACGCGCAGGCCGCGACCCCAGCCAGGCCAGGCTGCGCTCGGCGCTGGCCGGCATCCGCAACTGGGACATGGGCGGCTTCGTCATCGACTACAGCGGCCAGGCGCCCCATGTCGGCTCCAGCTTCATCGACCTGGGCGTGCTGGGCAATGCGGGGCGCTTCATCGGTTGATGAAGGCGGGTGGCTTGCGGGCCAGGCCGCTGGCGGATCGGCCCATCGTTTCTTCCTGTCGCTGCACCAAGGAGCCTTCGCCATGCCTGCCGAACGTCACCCACTTCCGCGCCCTGCCTTGCACCCCTCTTTTCATCCCGCTTCGCACCGGGGCCTGCAGCGCCGCCTGCTCATCCTGGCAGCGGCTGCCCTGCCCGGCCTTGCGCTGGCGCAGAAATGGCCTGCGCAGCCCGTGCGCATCGTCGTGCCCTACACGGCCGGAGGCGGCTCGGACAACATCGCCCGCGCGCTGGGCACGGAGCTGTCGCGCGAACTGGGCCAGCCCGTGGTCGTGGACAACAAGCCCGGCGCCTCGGCCATGCTGGGCGCCGAGCTGGTGGCACGCGCCGCGCCCGACGGCTACACGCTGCTCCTGGCCGACATGCCGCACACCATCACGCCCAGTCTCTACAAGACACCGTACGACGCGCTCAAGGACTTCACGCCCGTGGCCCTGATAGGCTCTTCGCCGCTGGTGCTGGCCGTCAACCCCAAGCTCAAGGCGCAGAGCGTGAAGGAATACATCGCGATGGCCAGGGCACGGCCCGGCCAGATCAACTTCGCCTCGGGCGGCACGGGCACGGCCACGCATCTGGCAGGCGAGCTGTTCAAGCAGCAGACGGACACCTTCATCACCCACATTCCCTACAAGGGCTCGGGCCAGGCCGTCGCCGACGTGGTGGCCGGCCATACCGAGAGCATGTTCTCCTCGGCCCCCACCGTGATCCCCCATATCAAAAGCGGCGCGCTGCGCGCCCTGGCCACCACCGGTGCCCAGCGCTCGCCGGCCCTGCCCCAGGTGCCCACGATGGCCGAAAGCGGCGTGCGCGGCCTGACCGTGCTGCACTGGTTCGGCCTGCTGGCGCCTGCCCGGTTGCCCCCCGGCATACAGACCGCGCTGCACGATGCCGTGGCCCGCGCCATGGCCACGCCCGCGCTCCAGGCCAAGCTGCAGTCCCTGGGGCTGGAACTGACGCCCCGCACTGCGGCGGAGTTCGGCGCCCAGATGGAGACCGACGCCGCACGCTGGGCCCGCGTCATCAAGGAACGCAACATCAAGGCGGACTGAATGCCCTCCCTGCACCATCACCACGACGCCGTGGACCTGCGCAGCGACACCGTCACGCGCCCCACGCCGCAGATGCTCGAAGCCATGGCCTGCGCCCCGCTGGGCGACGACGGCCTGGACGGCGACCCGACGGTGCGTGCGCTGGAAGAGACGGTGGCCCAGCGCTTTGGCAAGGCCGCAGGCCTGTTCGTGGCCAGCGGCACCATGGGCAACCTCGTGGCCGTGCTCGCCCATGGCCGCATGCCGGGCGAGGTGCTGGCCGAGGCCGGCAGCCATCTGCTGAACGCCGAGCGCGCAGCCGCAGGCCTGACCGGCATGCACTACCGCAGCCTGCCCGGCGACGGCGGCCTGATCGCCCTGCCCGCGCTGGAAGCGGCGCTGGACACCTCGGCATCCGCACGCTGCCCCAGCGCCCTCGTGGCCGTGGAGAACACCCACAACGCACGGGGCGGCAGCGTGGCGGCGCCCGATTCGCTGGCGGCCCTGCATGCCCTGGCCGCCCGCCATGGCGTGCCCGTGCATACCGATGGCGCACGCCTGTTCAATGCCGCCGTGGCACTGGGCCTGTCCTGCCGCGAGATCGCCGCGCACACGGACTCGGTCACCGTCTGCCTGTCCAAGGGCCTGTCGGCTCCGGTGGGCTCGGTGCTCATGGGCCCGGCCGACTTCATCACGCGGGCGCGCGGCATACGGCGCATGCTGGGCGGCACCATGCGCCAGGCCGGCGTGATCGCGGCGGCGGGCCTGGTGGCGCTGGAGCACATGGTCGATCGCCTGGCCGAGGACCACGCACGCGCCCGCCGCCTGCACCAGGGCCTGCGCGCCATCCACCCGGCATGGTGCGCGGCCGAACTGCCGCAGACCAACATCGTGCAGGTGCGCGTAGGCACCAGCGCGGCCGAGGCACGCCTTTGGGAGGCACGCCTGGCCGAAGCCGGCGTGCTGGTGCGCACGGGCAGCGCGGGCCTGCTGCGCCTGGTCACGCACCGCCACATTGACGACAAGGCCGTGGACAGCACCCTGCAGGCCTTCACCCGGCTGCATCACGACAACTGAGCACCGCGCGAGGCCGGCAGGAGTGCCGGCCCTGGCTACACTGCCCATCGAACCTTGCATCCCCCATCACCATGACCCGCAGCACCGATATCCTCAACCTGACCGACCGCGTGACCGAGCAGCTGCGCAGCAAGCTCATCGATGGTGCCTGGGAGCCCGGGCAAAAGCTGTCGGAGGCCTCACTCAGCGAAAGCCTGCAGATCTCGCGCAACACGCTGCGCGAGGCCTTCCGGCTGCTGACCAAGGAGGGGCTGCTGGTGCACGAGCCCAACAAGGGCGTGTCGGTGGCGGCGCCCAGCATTGCCTCCATCATCGACATCTACCGCGTGCGCCGCATGGTGGAGTGCCAGGCGCTGGCCCAGGCCTATCCCATGCACCCGGCTCGCAGCCTGATGCGCGAAGCCGTGGAGGCGGCACAGCGCCACCGCGAGGCGCAGGACTGGTCGGGCGTGGGCACGGCCAACATGAGTTTCCACAAGGCCGTGGTGCAGCTGGCCGACAGCGAGCGCCTGGACACCATGTTCGAGCATCTGCTGGCCGAGCTGCGACTGGCCTTCGGCCTGCTGCGCGACCCGCACTTCCTGCATGCCCCCTATGTGGACATGAATGCGCGCATCCTGCAGCAATTCGAGGACGGCAAGCCGGCCGAGGCCGCTGCCGCGCTCAATGACTACCTGGTGCATTCGGAGCGGCTGATCCTGGCCGCCTACGCCCGACGCCTGGCTGAGAAGGGCATCAAGGTGTGAAAACAATAGACACCCCCTGAGGCGCTTACGCGCCTTCCCCCTCTCTACTCGCTTCGCGAGGGAGGGGGACGACACCTTCGGGGCGGGGCTGCCCTTCCTCGGTGTCCCTGGCTTTTCGGGCGCGCCGGTTTCATGGGCTATGGGTAACGCACAGCGCCAGGGATCACTGGCTCGTGCTCAACGCGAGGCCTTGCGCCGCGCGTCCAGGCTCCAGCGCGCCACGGGCGCCAGCATCAGTTGCACGAATCCCCCGGCGATCGCCAGGTTCTTCAGGAACTGCACCAGCTGGCCCTTGTCGCCGAACTGGCTGTGGAACATCAGCGCCGACATGACGCTGAACACGGCCATCACGGCCGCGGCCTCGCGGGTGCGCCAGCCCAGCAGCAGGGCCGTGGCCACGCCAAGCTCCACCACCAGCGCCATGGCATACGACAGCATGGGCAGCGGCAGGCCCGCCTTGGCGATATAGGCCATGGTGCCCTCCGGCCCCATCAGCTTGCCGATGCCGCTGTAGATGAACAGCAGGCTCAGCAGCACCCGGGCCAGCAGCGGTGCGAAGTCGGCCCAAGGCGATGCTGCGGCGTGGGCAGCGCGATGCGTGGCGGCGCGCGTCATCGCATCAGCCCGGGACACGGCCGGAGCCCTGGCCTTCGGCCGCCTTCACCGAGCCACCCAGGCGCTGCACTTCGGCCAGGTACTCGGGGCCGCTGCGCATGCGCTGGTACTGGGCCAGGCGCTGCTGGTAGTCGGCATCCCAGTGGTTCACGTCGGACTCGCGGTAGACGTTGAGGCCGGCGCGGTTCCACAGGGCCAGGTCGGCCTGCACTTCGGCGCGCGACAGCGCGGGGCCGGAGGCGACGGGCTCGGCGCCGAACCAGGTTTCTGCAGATACCGTGGCGGCCGGTGCGGCCGAGGCCATGCCCGACCACAAGGCGGAGGAAAGGGAAACGATGGCGAAGAGGGTCTTTGCGTGCTTCATGGCGAATCCTTTGTCAAATCCTGCAGCGCGTGATTGCGTTCTGCATGGCTGCAGTCTCGTCTTCGCCCGCCTGCGCGTCAGTGCCTAAACGCACAGCTTTGCGCAAACTCTCCGGTTCCCGCGCTCACCGTCCACGTCCACCATCCACGCTCACGGCCACTGCAGGCCGGGCCGCGCCACATGCAGGGCCGGCAAGGGCTCGGAGCGCCCGCGCACCTGCACCTGCCGGACTTCGCCCAGGCCATCGGCCACGCCCGCGCGGCGCGCCACCTCCAGCGACAGCACCAGCCGCGCCTGGGCGCTCTTGGTGTATTCCTGCAGGCGGCTGGCCGTGTTGACCACCTCGCCCACGGCCGTGAAGGTGGTGGTGTGCTCGAAGCCCACGCGCCCCACGGCGGCGCGCCCCGCATGCAGGCCCATGCCGAAATCCACCGGCTGGCCGAACTGCGCCTCGAAGGTGTGGCTCCATTCCTGCATGCGCCGGTCGATGAGGGCGCTGGCCTGCACGGCCTGGCGGCAGGCCGTGTCCAGGTCGGTATCCAGCCCGAAGATGGCCATCACGCTGTCGCCGATGAACTGGTTGGCCATGCCGCCGCTGTCGTGCACAGCCTGGCCCACGCGCTCGAAATACTGGTCCAGCACCCAGGACAGGTCCACGGGCCATTGCCGCTCGGCCAGGCCCGACCAGCGGCGCAGGTCCACGAACAGGATGGCCACCGCGCGCACTTCGCGGACCTCGCGCTGCCCGTCACCCCGCCCGGCCTGGGCGGCTGCCGGCGAGCGGAACAGCGGCGCCACCTGCACATCGCCCGTGGGCCGTAGCTGGCAGGCCAGCCGCACGTCCTGCGGCGCGCCCACGCGCTCCAGCGTGAGGCGCTCGTCCCGCCCCGGCGCGGGCAGGTGGGCCGCCGGGCCGGACACGCGCACCCGGCAGGTGGAGCAGCGCGCCCTGCCGCCGCACAGCGACAAATGGGCAATGCCATGCTCGCGGCTGGCTTCGAGCACGCTCATGCCCTGGGCCACCTGCACGGTGCGGCCCGGATAGTGCAGCAGCACCTGGCGGGCGCCGCGCAGGCGCATGCGCCGCCACAGCCAGGGGCCGGCCAGCAGCGCGGCCAGGCAGGCCAGCCAGCCCTGGCGCAGCCCGGTCGTCAGCGCGCGCAGCCACTGCGATGCCTCGGGAGAGGGGCCGGCCGGCGCTGGCAGGCCGGCCGCCGCGATCTCGCGCGCCATGGAGACGATGCCCAGCGCCGCCAGCACGGGCAGCAGCACGGCGGCCGTGAGCAGCAGCGGCTGCCAGCGCCGCCACCAGCCGCGCGCGCGCAGGGCCATGTGCAGGCCCATGCAGCCATGGGTCCAGGCAGCCGTCATCAGCAGCAGCTGGATGGCCATGCTGGACGGATTCCAGGAAGAACGCACGATGCGCGCATACGAGGGGTCCACGCCCCAGGCCTCCTGCGCCAGCCGCGTGGCCGGCACGTGCAGTGCCAGCAGCAGCGGCAGGCCCAGTCCCAGCAGCAGCCGCACGGCCTCCAGCGCCGGCATGCGCAGGCTGCGCCGCCGCGCCAGCGCCTGCAGCGCCAGCCCCATGTGCGCGGCCAGCGCGCCGTAGAGCAGCAGGCTGCCGGGCAGGGATCGCCACACGCCGTGGACCAGCTCGCGCACGGCCTCGGCCGTGCCCAGCGAGACCAGGCCCAGGGCGTGATTGAACAGGTGCAGCGCCGCATAGGTCCACAGCACCAGGCCGGTGGACCAGTGGAGGCTGCGCAGGGACGGCAGAGCCGGCAAAGCCGGATGAGGGACACGGGCCATGGAAAGCGATGATGCGCCCGACGGCGGAAGAAGACAGGAGAAGACCGCAAGAACGGCAGCTTGAAGGAACTTAGGCCGGGCCTGGCCGATCCAGAATCTTTGTACCTTACGCCCGCTATTGGTTCCATGGCCCACCCCACCCAGCCCTCCAGTTTCGCCCTGCGCGGCATCGCCCTGTTCGAGGGCCTGGGCAGCGCCAGCCTGGACCGCATCGCCGCCGACTGCGAATGGCGCCCGCTGCAGGCCCGCCAGCCCGTGTTCAGCCGCTGCTCCACGGGCAGCGACGTGTTCTTCCTGGTCAGCGGGCGCGTGCGCATCACCACCTATTCGGCGGGCGGGCGCGAGGTCAGCTTCCGCGACTACGGGCCCGGCGAGCACTTCGGCGACCTGGCGGCCATTGACGGCCAGGCCCGCTCCACCGATGTGGTCACCCTGGAATCCTCGCTGCTGGCCAGCCTCTCGCGCCAGGACTTCCTGGCCCTGCTGGCGCGCGAGCCCGCCGTTGCCCTGCGCATGATGGAGGGCCTGGCCGGCCTGGTGCGGCGGCTGACCGACCGCGTCATGGAGCTGAGCACCCTGGGCGTGCCCACTCGCCTGCACATGGAGCTGCTGCGCCTGGCGCGGGAGGCGGGCGTATCGCCCGAGCACACGGCCCTCATCAGCCCCGTGCCCTCGCACTCGGTGCTGGCCAGCAAGATCAGCACCAACCGCGAGCAGGTCACGCGCGAGCTGGGCGCCCTCACCCGGCGCGGCCTGCTGCGCAAGGAGGGGCGCCAGGCGCTGCTGGTGACAGATGTGAACGCACTGCAGGCGCTGATAGCGCAGGAAAGCTAGGCGGACTCCATTCGCCAGCCCTGCGGCGACCACACCAGGCGGTCGGTCAGACCGATGGCCTGCAGAAAATCCTCGTCATGCGAGACCACGACCAGCGTGCCGGCATAGCCGCGCAGCATGGCCTCCAGCGCCTGCAGGGAAGGCAGGTCCAGGTGGTTGCAGGGCTCGTCCAGCAGGAGCAGGGGCGCGGGCGGCTCGGCCTGCAGCGCGCAGGCCAGGGCGGCCTTGAGCTGCTCGCCGCCGCTGAGCCGGTCCGCGGGCTGCTCCACCTGCCGGGCCGCCAGTCCGAGCCAGGCCAGGCGCGTGCGCAGCACATCCACGGGGGTGCCGGGGCAGGCGTCCTGCAACTGCTCCATCACCGTGCGCCCGGGCTGCAACAGGGACAGGCGCTGGTCCAGGTAGGCACAGGCCTGCATGCGGCGCACCTCGCCCGCCTGGGGCGCAAGGCGGCCCGACAGCACATCGAGCAGGCGCGTCTTGCCGCAGCCGTTGGGACCGGTCACGGCCAGGCGCTGGCCGCCGTACAGAGACAGGTTCAGGCGCGGCCCCGTGGACAACGAAAACGGCAGCAGCACATCGTCCAGCAGCGCCACCACGTCGCAGGGAGCACCGGCCGGGGGCGGCGCCTGCATGCGGATGCCGGCCTGCAGGTCGATCTGGCGCGCCGCCTCGCGCACGCGCTGGTCCAGCGCCTCGCGTGTGTCTGCATGCTGGCGGCGCAGGCGGCCGGCCGACGCCTCGCTGCGCTCCTTTTGCCGGTCCAGCAGAATGCGCGCCTGGTTGGCCTCCTGGCCCTGGCGGCGGCCGCGCGCCTCCCGGCGCTGCTGGCGCTCCTGCTGCTCGCGCAGCTGCTGCGTTTCGCGGCGCCGCTCCAGCTTGCGCTGCTCCAGCAGTTGCACCGCCGAGGCCATCTCGCGCGCCTTGGCTTCGGCATAGAAGGCGTAGCCGCCGCCGTAGCTGCGAAGCCCCTGCGGCGACAGCTCCACGATGCGTTCCATGCCCTGCAGCAGACTGCGGTCATGGCTGACCACGACCAGGCCACCGGGCCAGCGCTGCAGTTGCGCGGCCAGGGCCTGCCGGCTTTCGCGGTCCAGGTGGTTGCTGGGCTCGTCCAGCACCAGATGGTCGGCGCCAGACAGCAGCGCGCCCGCCAGGGCCACGCGCATGGCCTCGCCGCCGCTGAGGGCGTGGCCCGGCGTATCGGCACGCAGATGGCCCAGGCCCGCCAGCTCCAGCTGGGCCTGCAGGCGCTGGCGCAGATCCCAGCGGTCGGCCAGCCGCTCGAAGTCCCGGGCATCGCAGCTGCCGCCCTCGATGCGCGCCAGCGCCTCCAGCGCGGGCTGCAGCCCGGCCAGCGCCGCCACCGAAGGCTGGTCATGCCAGTCCGTGCGCTGGGCCAGGTACAGCACCTGCCCCGAGCGCAGGCAGCGGCCCTGCGAGGGCGCATCCAGCCCGGCCAGGATGCACGCCAGCCGCGACTTGCCCACGCCGTTGCGCCCCACCAGGCCGGTGCGGCGGTGGTCCAGGGTGTCGGAAAGATCGGAGAAAAGGGGGCTGCCATCGGGCAGCACGCAGGAAACGCCGTCGAGCGTGATCGTGGTATTCGTCATATCGCAGTTCATGGATGCCAACGCAGTTCCTTGCCGCTTTGCATGCATTGCGCGTGCGGTGGGCAGGGTCGGGAAAAGCGGGCCGCTGGGACAGCGGCAGCATCAATGGCGCATGGGACGAATACCTCCTGCAATGGCGAACGAAACCGCCATTATAAAAATCATGGGCCGTTCGTGCCGGCCACCGTGCCACCGGCGCCGCGTGCGAAGGCGCCGGCCTGCTCCGCTGGCGGCCCGGAACCGGTGGAGCCGGCGGAGCCGGACTGCCGGGCCGGGTTCGCAGGCGCCGGTGGCGCGCAGGGATTCAAAGACTGTGCCGGCGGGCGGCCCTGAAAGCACAGGGCGTTGAGCGCGATCCAGAGAGGCATGGTTCAGGTTCCGGGGTCGGCAGCGGGCGGCGGCCGGCGCGCGCTGCCGCGCGGCCCGGCGATGCGCCGCTGCCATTCAAGGACGAAGACGAAGAAGACGGGCACGAAGAACACGGCCAGCACCGTGCCGCTGACCATGCCGCCGAACACGCCCGTGCCGATGGCGTGCTGGGTCTCGGCGCTGGCGCCCGATGCCAGCATCAGCGGCACCACGCCCAGCGCAAAGGCCAGCGAGGTCATGAGGATGGGCCGCAGCCGCAGGCGCGCGGCCTTGATGGCGGCCTCGCGCAGGTCCTGGCCTTCCTCGCGCAGCTGCTTGGCGAATTCCACGATCAGGATGGCGTTCTTGGCCGACAGGCCGATGATGGTGATCAGGCCCACCTTGAAGAACACATCGTTGGGCATGCCGCGCAGCAGCACGGCCGCCACCGCGCCCAGCAGGCCCAGGGGCACGACCAGCATCACCGACAGCGGGATGGACCAGCTCTCGTACAGCGCGGCCAGCACCAGGAAGACCACCAGCATGGACAGGGCCATGAGCAGGGGCGCCTGCGCGGCCGACTGGCGCTCCTGCAGCGACTGGCCGGTCCAGGCCACGGCAAAGCCGGGCGGCAGTTGGGCCGCCAGCCGCTCCATCTCGGCCATGGCCGCGCCGCTGGACGTGCCGGGCGCAGGCGTGCCCGAGATGCGCGACGCCAGGAAGCCCTGGTAGCGCACCAGTTGCAGCGGCGTTTCCGACCACACGGGCGTGGCGAACTCGGCCAGCGGCACCATGCCGCCCGAGGCATTGCGCACGTTCAGCCGGAGCACGTCATCGATCTGCATGCGCGCGGGCGCGTCGGCCTGCACGATGACCTGCTGCATGCGCCCGGCGTTGGGGAAGTCGTTGACGTACAGCGAGCCCATGGCCGTGGACAGCGTCTCGCTGATGGCGGCAAAGCCCACGCCCAGGGCCTGGGCCTTCTGGCGGTCGATCTCCAGCCGCACGCTGGTGCCCGAGGGCAAGCTGTCCTGGTAGGCCGAGCCCAGCACGCTGCTGCTGCCGGCCAGCGCCAGCAACTGGTCGGTGGCCGACTTGAGCGCGGCATGGCCCTGGCCCGTGCGGTCCTGCAGGTACATGGTGAAGCCCGAGGAGGTGCCCAGTTCGTCGATGGCCGGGGGCTGCAGCACCATGATGGCGCCCTCGGGCGCATGCTCCATGGCCTTTTGCGCGAGCGAGACTTCCTCGCCTGCCGTGGCGCCGTCGCGCTGGTCCCAGTCCTTGAGCGTGGTGAAGGCCATGGCCGCGTTCGGGCCCGAGCCCGCGAAGCTGAAGCCCAGCACCGAGATGCTGGAGGCGATGCCGGGGCGCTGCGCCACATGCTCCTCATAGCGCTTGACCACGTCCAGCGTGCGCTCGGCCGTGGCATCGGCCGGCAGCTGGATGGACGCCATGAAGTAGCCCTGGTCCTCCTCGGGAAGAAAGGCCGAGGGCAGCTGGCGCAGCGCAAACACCAGGATGGCCACGATGGCCGCGAACAGCAGCATCATGCGGCCCGTGCGCCGGACCAGGCCCGTGACATGGGCCTCGTAGCGGTTCGTCAGCCGCTCGAAGCCGCGGTTGAACCAGCCGAAGAAGCCCTTCTTCTCGTGGTGGCCCGCCGCCACCGGCTTGAGCAAGGTGGCGCACAGCGCCGGCGTCAGGCTCAGGGCCAGGAAGGCCGAGAACAGGATGGACACGGCCATGGACAGCGTGAACTGCTGGTAGATCACGCCCACCGAGCCGCTGGCGAACGCCATGGGAATGAACACCGCCGTCAGCACCAGGGTGATGCCGATGATGGCGCCCGTGATCTCCTTCATGGCCTTGAGCGTGGCATCGCGCGGCGACAGGCCTTCCTCGGCCATGAGGCGCTCCACGTTCTCCACCACGACGATGGCGTCGTCCACGATGATGCCGATGGCCAGCACCATGCCGAACATGGTCAGCACGTTGATGGAAAAGCCCGCCACCAGCATCACGGCGAAGGTGCCCAGCAGCGCCACGGGCGCCACGATGGCCGGGATCAGCGTGTAGCGCAGGTTCTGCAGGAACAGGTACATCACCAGGAAGACCAGCACCATGGCCTCGACCAGGGTCTGCACCACCTTCTCGATGGAGATCTTGACGAAGGGCGCGGTATTGAACGAGATGGTGTGCTCCATGCCCCGCGGCAGGATGGAGGCCAGCTCGGCCATGCGCTTTTGCACCGCGGCGGCCGTGCGCACGGCGTTGGCGCCCGGCGACAGCTGCACGGCGGCGCTGGTGGCGGGCTTGCCATCCTCGCGGTTGGAGAAGGCATAGGACTGCGCGCCCAGCTCCACGCGCGCCACGTCGCCCAGCACCAGGCGGGAGCCGTCGGCATTGGCGCGCAGCACGATGGCCGCGAACTGCTCGGGCGAGGTCAGCTGGCCCTGCACGGTGAGCGGCGTGGTCACGCGCTGGCCCGGGGCGATGGGCGCATCGCCCACGCGGCCCGGGGCGATCTGCATGTTCTGCTGCTGGATGGCCTGGGTGAGGTCGCCCATGGACAGCCCGTAGGAGATCAGCTTGGCCGGATCGACCCAGACGCGCATGGCGCGCTCGGTGCCGAACAGCTGCACGCGGCCCACGCCCTCGATGCGCCGCAGCTCCTCGACGATATTGCGCGCCATGTAGTCATTGAGTGCCAGCTCGTCGAACTCGCCGCCCGGCGAGATCAGGCCCACCAGCAGCAGAAAGCTCGACGTGGCCGACTCCACCTGCAGCCCGTTCTGGCGCACGGCCTGCGGCAGGCGCGGCTCCACGGCCTTGATGCGGTTTTGCACATCCACCTGGGCCAGCTCGGGGTTGGTGCCGGGCTTGAAGGTGGCCTTGATCTCGGCCGAGCCCGAGGTGTCCACCGAGGACTCGAAGTACAGCAGGTGGCGGACGCTGGACAGCTCGCGCTCGATCAGCGAGACCACGGAGTCATTGAGCGTCTTGGGCGTGGCGCCCGGATAGGTGGCATACAGGCTCACCGTGGGCGGCGCCACCGTGGGATAGCGCGAGATCGGCAATTGCGGAATGGCAAGCACGCCCAGCAGCACGATGAACAACGCGATGACCCAGGCAAAGACGGGCCGGTGAATGAAGAACTGTGGCATGGACACGAGGTCTGGTTTTCAATGCACGCCAGGGCGCGCTGCGGAAAAAATACGGCGCCTGGCGCCGACACATCTGAGGGGCCATCCGGATGCAAATCCAGATTGCCAGGAGGCATGGGGATGGAGGAAACTCCTGCCGGTGCGGCTTCGGCCTGCGGCGTGTTGCCGCCAGGGCCATTCATCCATGGAGCCGCTGCAAAGCCAACAGCTCTCCCACCCGCTCATACGGCATTGCCGCTGTGACTTCATATTCAGGGATTTGTTTCGCATGCCGGCCAATTGCGGCGGCACAGGGAAACAGCTTGCGTTCTTTCGATGGCATTTCGGCCCGGGAAATGTGGAAGAACGATGGAGATGAACACAGCCCCCGCCGCGACCCCAAAATGGCTTCTATCATTGCCCAGCCCTTGCCTTTCCAGCCATCGACATCGCTCATCCTCGTCGCCGAGGACGAGCCCGAGATCGCAGACATCCTGTGCGCCTACCTGGCCCGCAGCGACCTGCGCACCGTGCATGCCGCCGATGGCCAGCAGGCCCTTGAACTGCACCACCACTTGAAACCCGATCTCGTTCTTCTCGACGTGCAGATGCCACGCCTTGACGGCTGGCAGGTGCTGTCCGAAATCCGCCGGCGCGGCGACACGCCCGTCATCATGCTCACCGCACTCAACCAGGACGTGGACAAGCTCATCGGCCTGCGCATTGGCGCGGACGACTACGTGGGCAAGCCCTTCAACGCGGCCGAGGTCGTGGCGCGCGTGCAGGCCGTGCTGCGCCGCTGCGGCCAGGGCCGGCTCCGCGATACCAAGCTGCTGCAGGCCGGCCCCTTTCGCGTGGACCTGGACAGCCGCGAGGTCAGCGTGCAGGTGCAGGGCGCCACGCACGTGCCCGAACTCACCGTGACCGAATTCAACCTGCTGGCCAGCCTGGTGCGTTCGCCCCGGCGCGTGTTCAGCCGCGCCGAGCTGCTGCTGAGTTGCCTGCCCGAAGGCCACACGCTGGAGCGCACCGTGGACAGCCACATCAGCAAGCTGCGCAAGAAGCTCGAAGGCCTGGGCCTGCAGGGCATGCCCGACAGCGTGCGCAGCGTGGGCTACCGGCTGGGGATGGACCCATGAGCGCAGCGGCCGGGCTGCGCCGGCAGGTGGTGCTGACCATGTCGGCCGTCACGCTGGCCGTGGTGGTGCTGTGCGTGCTGGGCTCGTACGCCTTCTATGCGCTGCTGCTGACCTTTCACCCGGCCAGCGTCTCCGACGGCTGGATGCCCTCCAGCGTGGAGCTGGCCTGGGTGCTGCTGACCCTGGTGGTGGCCATGCTGATTGCCATCTTCGTGGCCACGCGGCTGTCGCGGCGCATCCTGCCCTCGCTGGACTCGGTGGCCATCAGCCTGCGCCAGCTGGCCGAGGGCGACCTGTCGGCGCGCGCCAGCACGGACGACAGCGCGCTGCACGAGGCCGCGCAGCTGGTGCACGACTTCAACAGCCTGGCCCGGCGCCTGGAAGGCATGGCGCAGGAGCGCGCCTTCTGGAGCGCGGCCATCGCCCATGAGCTGCGCACGCCCGTGACCATCCTCAGCGGGCGGCTGCAGGGCCTGTCCGACGGCGTCTTCCTGCCCAGCAAGGACATGCTGGCCAGCCTGATGACCCAGGTCGAGGGGCTGACCCGCCTGATCGACGACCTGCGCCTGCTGGGCCTGCAGGAAAACGGCCATCTGCAACTGCAGCTGCGCCAGACCTGCCTGGCGGGCGAGGTGCGCTCGGTGGCCCTGGCCGTGGGACCGGCGCTGGAGCAGGCGGGCCTGCAGCTGGCGATGGAGCTCGATGACCAGCCCGTGGTCTGCGACCCCGTGCGCATACGCCAGGCCCTGCTGGCCCTGCTGGAAAACGCCATGCAATATGCCCAGCCCGGCCCCCTGCTGGTGGCCGCGCGCGTGCGCCACGGCCTGTGCACCGTGCGCGTGGAAGACAGCGGCCCCGGCGTGGCGGCCGACCTTGCGCCGCGCATCTTCGACGCCTTCCAGCGCGGTGAAGGCGCCCGCAGCCGAAGGAATGCCAGCGTGGGTGCAGGCAACGGCAGCGGACTGGGCCTGGCCGTGGTGCAGGCCATTGCCCAGGCCCATGGCGGGCGGGCGCAGTGCCTGCAGGGCGAGCGTGGCGGCGCGCTGTTCGAGCTGAGCTGGCCGGCCTGACCTCGTCAGAGCCGCAGATCAGCCTGCGAAATCATCGGCCCGCACATGGCGTGCGTCCCAGGCGGCAGCCAGCGCAGCGGCCCGGCCCAGGCGCACGCGGCCTGATTCAAAGTCCACGATGCCTGCCTCCTGCGCCGCCGCAGGCCGCGCAGGCCGCTCGCGCGTGCGGCCATCGGTGAGCAGCCACAGCCAGCCCTGGCAGGAGGCGTCTGCGCCGCAATGGCGCTGCAGCAACTGGCCCGCCTGCTCCACGGCCGCCTGCAGCGGCGTACCGCCGCCCCCGCCAATGGGAGCGATCCAGTCGTCATTCCAGGCCGCAGCCTTGCGCGGCGGCAGGCTCAATTCCACGCGCGTGCCCGCAAAGCAGATCAGCGCCACCTGCTCGCGGCGGCGGTAGGCCTCTTCCATCAGCGACAGCAGCACGCCCTTGGCCCGCGCCAGTGCGCCACTGCCAGCCATGGAGGCCGAGCAATCGAGCACAAAGCAATGCAGCCGCGTGGCCTGCGGCGGCTCGCGGCGGCGCTGCAGATGTTCGGGGGCCAGCGCCTGGGCGCCGCGCGCGGCCAGCGTGCGCGGCCAGTCCCAGCTGCCGGTGGTCTGCCCGCCTTGCGCCTGGGCCAGCCGGGGCTGGCCGGTCGCCTGCTGGCCCGCCCCCGCAGCCCTTGCCTGTGGCGCGGGGCCGCGGGGGCTCAGGCTTTTTTTGTGGCGGGCGCTCCCACCTTTGCGGCCTCGCGGGCCAGCAATGAGGGCACGGCGACACGCAGCAGGCCCACGGGCTCGGGCGGCATGGCGCCCCAGTCGGCCTCGGAGGGCGGGCTGTCGCCTGCGCCGTTGGCCGTGGATTCTGCAGGCGGCCGGCTTTGTGCCGGCGACTTCGAAGGCGGATTCGATGGCGCCTGCTGTGGGGATGGCTGCTGCGGCTGCGGCTGCGACTGTGGCTGCGGCTGCGGCGCCCCCGGCTTGCGGCGGTGCACCAGCACCAGCTCGGCCACGGCCTGCACATGTTCGGGCGTGACCTCGGCGTCGCCCAGCCAGGCGGCCCAGGCGCGGGCGGCGCGCAGCAGCACCAGGTCGGCGCGCAGGCCGTCCACCTGGGCGGCAATGCACAGTGCGCCTGCGGCCTGCAGCACCGCGTCGGACCAGGGCAGCGCGCCGGCCGGCTGCAGGCGCTCGCGTGCCGTGCGCAGCTGCGCGGCCAGCGCGGCCTGGGCGTCTGCATGGCGGGCGCGGAAGGCGGCCGGGTCGGCATCGAACAGCAGCCGCGCGCGCACGATGGCCTGGCGCTGGGCCGGGTCCTGCACATTGGCCAGGCGCACGCACAGGCCCAGGCGGTCCAGCAGCTGCGGGCGCAGCTGGCCTTCCTCGGGGTTCATGGTGCCCACCAGCACGAAGCGCGCCGCGTGGCGGTGCGAGATGCCGTCGCGCTCGACCACGTTGACGCCGCTGGCAGCGGCATCCAGCAGCACATCGACCAGGGCATCGGGCAGCAGGTTGATCTCGTCCACATAGAGCACGCCGCCATGGGCGCGCGCCAGCAGGCCGGGCGCGAATTTGAGTGCATGGCCGGCCATGGCCTGGCCCAGGTCCAGCGAGCCGGCCAGATGCTCCAGCGAGGCGCCCAGCGGCAGCGTGACGAAGGGCGCGGCATCGATGAGCTCGGCCAGCGCGCGCGCGGCCGTGGACTTGGCCGTGCCGCGCGGCCCCTCGATCAGCACGCCGCCCAGTTGCGGGTCAATGGCGGCCAGCAGCAGCGCCTGGCACAGCAGGGGCTGGCCGGCAATGGCGGCAAAGGGAAACAGCGGCGGCAGCGCGGGCTGGGCGCCGCTGCCCAGGTCAGGAGATGCGGTCATCCGCGCAATCCTTCGAGATGGTTTTCATGTTCCAGCAGCAGGTCTTCCAGCTGCTGGCGATAGTCGCCAGGCTGCTCCCACAGGCCGCGCTGCATGGCTTCGAGCAGGCGCTCCAGCATGTCGCGCAGGGCCTGCGGATTGTGCTGCACGAGAAAGTCGCGCGTGGCCGCATCCAGCACATAGGCGTCGGCCACCAGGGCGTACTGGTGGTCACCCACCTGCTGCGTGGTGGCGTCGAAGCCGAAGAGATAGTCCACCGTGGCCGCCATCTCGAAGGCGCCCTTGTAGCCGTGGCGCTTGGCGCCGTCCATCCACTTGGGATTGGTGACGCGCGAGCGCACCACGCGCGCAATCTCCTCCTTGAGCGAGCGCACGCGCGGCTGGGCCGGGTTGGCGTGGTCGCCGTGGTAGAGCGCGGGCTGGCGGCCCGAGAGGTGGCGCACGGCCGAGGCCATGCCGCCCTGGAACTGGAAGTAGTCGCCCGAGTCGAGGATGTCGTGCTCGCGGCTGTCCTGGTTGTGGGCCACCACGTCGAGCTCGCCCAGGCGGCGGCGCAGCGCGTCGCCTGCGGGCACGCCCTCGGCGTCCTGGCCGTAGGCGTGCTGGCTCCAGCCCAGGTAGGCCTGGGCCAGGTCGGCATCGCCCTGCCAGTCGCCGCTCTGGAACAGTCCGCCCAGGCCCGATCCATAGTGGCCGGGCGGCGCGCCGAACACGCGCCAGCCGGCCTGCAGGCGGGCCTGCACGGCGTCCATGCCCTGCGCCTGCAGTTGCTCGGCCTCGGCCAGGATGCGCGCGCGTATGGGGTTGTCCTCGGCGTCCTCGTCCAGCGCGGCCACGGCCTGCACGGCCGCGTCGAACATCTGCATGGCGCCGGGGAAGGCATCGCGGAAGAAGCCCGAGATGCGCAGCGTCACATCCACGCGCGGCCGGCCCATGCCCACGCGCGGCACCACCTCGAAGTCCACCACGCGCTGGCTGCCGGGCGCCCACTTGGGGCGCACCCCGATCAGCGCAAAGGCCTGGGCGATGTCGTCGCCGCCCGTGCGCATGGTGGCCGTGCCCCAGACCGACAGGCCCAGGGTGCGCGGGTACTCGCCATGCTCCTGCAGATAGCGCTCCAGCAGCCTGAGCGTGGCCTGCTGGCCCAGCTCCCAGGCGGCCTGGGTGGGAATGGCGCGCGTGTCCAGCGTATAGAAATTGCGCCCCGTGGGCAGCACGTCGGGCCGCCCGCGCGAGGGCGATCCGCTGGGCCCGGGCGGCACGAAGCGGCCCTGCAGGCCGCGCAGCAGCTGGCGCAGTTCCTCGCCGCCACAGGCATCCAGCGCGGGCGCCAGCACGGCATGCACCTGTTGCAGCGCAGCGCGCGTCTGCGGCCAGTCACCGGCCGGGGCCTCACCTTCCAGCAGTTGCTGCGCCAGCAGTTCCAGGCGCTCGCGCGTGTCGCCCTCATGGCGCCAGGGCTCGTCGCTCACGGCCTGCAGGGCGGCGGGGCGCGCGCCGGTCCAGGGGCGTGCGGGCTCCATGCGCAACGGGTCGAACCCGGGGCTGTCCAGCAGGTCGGCGGCCAGCGCCTGGATCAGGCCCTGGCCTTCGTCCGACGGGAAGCGCGCCAGCGCCAGCAGCGTGTCGCGGCGCTGGCGCCCTTGCGGCGAGGCGCCGAAGACATGCAGGCCGTCGCGGATCTGGGTTTCCTTGAGCTCGCACAGGTAGGCGTCTATGCGTTCGAGCACGGCATCGTCGTCCTGCGCGGCACCGGGCGCCAGGTCCAGCTCCTGGTCCAGGTGCTGGCGGCGCACGATGTCCAGGATCTGGCGGCGCAGCAGCGCGCCGCGCCGCGCATCGACCAGCAGCGCATCGTAGTACTCGTCCACCAGGCGCTCCAGGTCCTGCAGCGGGCCGTGGTTTTCGGCGCGCGTCAGCGGCGGCATCAGGTGGTCGATGATCACGGCCTGGCTGCGGCGCTTGGCCTGGGCGCCTTCGCCGGGATCGTTGACGATGAAGGGGTACAGGTGCGGCAGCGGGCCCAGGATGGCATCGGGCCAGCACGCGCCCGACAGCGCCAGGCTCTTGCCCGGCAGCCATTCGAGGTTGCCATGCTTGCCCACGTGGACCATGGCGTCCACGGCAAAGCGGTCGCGCAGCCAGAAGTAGAAGGCCAGGTAGCCGTGGGGCGGCACCAGCTCGGCATCGTGGTAGCTCGCATAGTCCTGCGCGCCCATGCCTTTACCGACCAATGCACGCGCCGGCTGTATGCCGACAAAGACATGGCCCAGGCGCAGGCCCGCGATCATGAAGCGGCCCTGGCGCAGCAGCGGGTCGGCCTCGGGCGCGCCCCAGCGCGCCGTGATGGCGTCGGCCATGCCGTCCGGCAGCGCGGCCAGGCGTGCCAGGTACTCGTCCAGCGCATAGCTTTGCCAGGCCGGGCGCAGCGGCCACTGGGCAGGGTCGTTGGCAATGCCCTGCTGCAGGGTGTGCATCAGCGCCTCGCCATCGGCGGGCAGCTGCGCGGGGTCGCCCAGCTCGTGCCCTTCGGCCGCCAGGTGCTGCAGGATGGCGATCACCGAGGCCGGCGTATCCAGCCCCACGCCGCTGCCGATGCGGCCTTCGCTGCCCGGATAGTTGGCCAGCACCAGGGCCAGGCGCTTGTCGCGCGCGGGCAGGCTGCGCAGGCGGCACCAGCGCCAGGCCAGGTCGGCCACGAAGTCCACGCGGTCGGGCTCGGGCTGGTAGGCCACCACATCGGCCTGGGTGAAGGCGCAGCGGTGGGACAGGCCCTTGAAGCTGATGGCGCGCGTGATGATGCGGCCATCCATCTCCGGCAGCACCACCTGCATGGCGATGTCACGCGGGCGCAGGCCCTGGCTGTCGGCCCACCAGTCCTCGCGGTTGCCGCCGCTGGCAATGACCTGCAGCACGGGCGCATCGCCAGCCAGGGCCGTGCCCGATTCCAGCGCCGAGAACGCCGTGGTGTTGAGCACCAGCTGCACGGCATGGTCTTCGCAGAGCTGGCGCAGCGTGGCCAGGCACAGCGGGTCCTTGAGCGAGTCCAGCGCCACGGGCAGCGGGTTCATGCCGCGCTGCTGCAGCGACAGGGCCATGGCGTCGAAGGCCGCCGTATTGCCCGCCAGCAGGTGGGAGCGGTAGAACACCAGGGCCACCGTGGGCGCGCCCGGTGTCCAGGCGCGCTGCAGGTCGTCGATGCCGGCCACGTCATGGGCCTGCACCTGGGCAGGGTTGGGTGCGTTCTCGAACAGCGCAGGCGGCACGTGCACGGCTGCCTGAGGCAGGGTGCGCGGCGGCAGCGGCGCATCGCCCCGGTCCAGCCCGTGGTAGACGGTGGCCTTGAGGAATTCGTGCGCATTGGCCGCGCCGCCCGAGCGCAGGTACTGCCACAGCTGGCGGCAGGCGGCGGCCGGCAGCGTGCTGCGCGCCAGCAGGTGCGGGTCTTCCTGCAGGTCACCCGAGAACATGGCCAGGCGCTGGCCCTTGCGGCGCGCCAGCGAGCCGATCTGCTCGATGCCGTAGGGCCAGGCCGATTCCGAGCCCAGGTGGTCCACGATGACCACGCGCGCATGGCGCAGCACCTCGTCCACATACAGGTCCAGCGAGGCGGGCTGGCGCAGGTACAGCAGATTGGCCAGCCGCACCGAAGGGAAGTCCGCCGACGCCCCGGCCAGCGCGGCCACGGCCGAGGACAGCAGGGCCAGCGTGGTGTCGGCCGAGCTCAGGATGACGATGTCGGCCGGCGTCTGGTCGAGGCGGGTGACGATGCTCTCGTCCTCGACAAAGCCGCCGGGGCGCGTGGACAGCAGGTGCATGGAACAGGTTTCAGTGCGGAATCGGAAGGTCAGGCGGCCACATTCTCCAGGCCCTTGCGCAGCGCTGCTTCGTCAAGGTCTTGCCCGATGAACACCAGGCGCGTACCGCGCTGCTCGCCCTCGCGCCAGGCGCGGTCGAAATGGTGGTCGAAGCGGCGGCCCACGCCCTGCAGCAGCCAGCGCATGGGCTTGCCCGGGATGTCGGCAAAGCCCTTGACACGCAGGATGCTGTGCTGCTCCACCAGCGTCTCCAGCGCGGCCAGCAGGCGGTCGCGGTCCACGGCGGGCAGGTCGATCACGTAGGAGTCGAAGTCGTCGTGGTCATGGTCCTCGTCGTGGTCATGGTGGCTCACGCGCTGGTCGATGGTGGTCTCGGCCGCCTTGGCCAGGCCCAGCACCACGTCCAGCGGCAGGCGGCCCTGGGACGATTGCACGATCTTGACCTCGGGCGGCAGCTCCTCGCGCACCAGGGCGGTCACGCGCGCCAGGGCCTCGGCATCGGCCAGGTCGGTCTTGTTGAGCACCACCAGGTCGGCCGCGCCCAGCTGGTCCTCGAAGAGTTCGTGCAGCGGCGATTCGTGGTCCAGGTTGGGGTCGGCGCGGCGCAGCTCGTCCACGGCCTGGGGATTGGCGGCGAACTGGCCGCTGGCGGCCGCTGGCGTGTCCACCACGGTGACCACCGCGTCCACGGTGAACACGTTGGCGATCTCGGGCCACTGGAAGGCCTGGACCAGGGGCTTGGGCAGGGCCAGGCCCGAGGTCTCGATGATCACGGCGTCGATCTGGTCGCGGCGCTCGGCCAGCGCGCGCATCACGGGGAAGAACTCTTCCTGCACCGTGCAGCACATGCAGCCGTTGGCCAGCTCGTACAGCGCGCCTTCGCGCTCGTTGCCCTCGTCGTCGCAGCCGATGCCGCAGCCCTTGAGGATCTCGCCGTCGATGCCCAGCTCGCCGAACTCGTTGACGATGACCGCGATGCGCCGGCCATCGGCGTTGTCCAGGATGTGGCGCAGCAGCGTGGTCTTGCCGCTGCCCAGGAAGCCGGTGACGATGGTGGCGGGAATCTTGGCGGTTTGCATGGAAGGTTCTCCAGAAAAAAGAGGAAGTCAGACGGTGGCGAAAGGCACGGCGCTGCGCAATGAAGGCAGAACCTCCTGCGCAAACAGTTCCATGCCGGCGAGGGCCTGGGCATCGCTCCACAGGCCGTTGGCGTTGAAGACACAGCGCAGCTGGCCAATGCCCGTGCGCTCGCGCAAGGCGGTGATCTGCGCATGGCACTGTTCGGGCGTGCCATGGATGAATTGCTCGGCCAGCACGCGCGGCACATCGATGGGCAGCACCTGGTCGGCCGGCACGCCGCGCTTGCCCGCGAAGTACACGCGCCGCTGGTACAGCTGCGGCCACAGCGTGGCCAGCCGGGCCTGCACGGCGGCCTCATCGGCACCGATGCAGACATAGCGCGCCAGCGATGAACGCGCACGCAGCGCGGCGGCATCGCGCCCGCGCTCCCGGGCAGCGGCCTCCAGGCGCTCCAGCTGCATGCCTTCGGGCGGCTCCAGGCTCAGCAGCAGGGGCAGATTCTGATCGACGGCAAAGCCCAGGGTCTCTGCCGTGGAGCCAGCCACATACAAGGGAGGATGCGGACGCTGCACGGTCGAAGGCAGGGCGGGCCGGTCCTCGAAGCTCCACGGCCCCTGCCCCGCCACGATGGGCCTGCCCGACAGCGCCTCCACCAGGATGCGGCAGGACTGCGCAAAGCGCTCGCGCGTGCTGTCCGCATCGATCTGCAGGGCGCGCAGCGCGGCCGGCTCCGTGCCCCGGCCAACGCCCACGTCGATGCGGCCGGCGCTTTGCAGGTCCAGCTGGGCAATCTCCTCGGCCAGCATCAGCGGATGGTGCAGCGGCAGCACCAGCACCGAGGTGCCCACGCGCAGCCGCTCGGTGCGCGCCAGCACGGCGGCGGCCAGCAGCAGGGGCGAGGGATAGGGCCAGGCGGTATCGGGCACGCGGAATTCGTTGAACCACACGCCCTCGAAACCCAGGCGCTCGGCGCGCTCGAACAGTGCCAGGAATTCACGGTGACCGCCGCGCGTGGCGTCGCGCGTCCAGCCGGCCAGATCGATGCGCATGGGTTCAGTTCTCCTGTTTCAGCCGCGCGCGCAGCAAGGTTTGCGGAGGTGCGTCGATGCGCTCGAAATCCACGCCGAACACGGCATCCAGCCCCGGCGCATGCAGCAGCTCGGCAGGGGCTCCATCGAGCGCAATGCGCCCCTGGTCCAGCACGATGACGCGCCCGAAGTGCGCCAGCGCCAGGTCCAGGTCATGCATGACCACCAGCACCAGCCGCTCGCGCCCGCGCTGCGCCAGCGCCTGCACCAGGGCCAGGCGGTGGCGCACGTCCAGCGCGGCGCCGGGCTCGTCGGCCAGCAGCACGGGCGGGTCGGTGGCCAGCACGGTGGCCAGCAGGGCACGCGCCTGCTCGCCGCCGGACAGCGTGGACCAGCGCCTGCGCGCGAAATCCTGCAGCCCGGCGCCTGCAATGGCCGCCTCGACATCACCCCGGCCCGCCAGCCGCATGTGCATGAGCTCGGCCAGCGTCAGGTCCCAGTGCGGCGCAAAGCGCTGGGGCATGTAGCCCACGCGGCGCGCGCGCTCGGCCACGGGCAGGGTTGCAATGTCTTGCCCGTCCAGCAGCACGCTGCCGGATGCAGGCGCCTGCAGCCCCGCCAGCAGGGACAGCAGGCTGGACTTGCCCGCGCCATTGGGCCCCACCAGGGCCACGGCGCCGCAGGCGGGCAGCTGCAGCGAGACGGCGTCCAGCACACTGCGGCCACGATGGCGCAGCGTGAGGGACCGGGCCTGCAGGCGTGGCACGGCGTCGTCCATGGCTTGATCGTTCATGCGGACCTCAGCCTGCGCGCAAGCAGCACGATGAAGAAGGGCCCGCCGGCCACGGCCGTGACCAGGCCCAGCGGGATCTCGGCCGGCGGTAGCACGCTGCGCGCAATCGCGTCGGCCAGCGTGACGATGATGGCGCCCGTGAGCGCCGACGCCGGCAGGGCCGCGCGGTGCAGCGGTCCCGCCATCCAGCGCGCGATGTGCGGCGCAGCCAGGCCCACGAAGGCCACCAGCCCGCCATAGGCCACGGCCACGGCCACCACCAGCGAGCCGGCCAGCACGGCCAGCGGCGTGAAGCGCGCCACATCCAGGCCGAAGCCCTGGGCCGCATCGGCACCCAGGCCCAGCAGGTCCAGCCCGCGCGCCAGCGCCATGGCCCCGGCCAGGCAGGCCAGGGAGGCACCGGCCAGCAGGCCCAGCCCGCTCCAGGACGGCGTCTGTATGCCGCCCAGCACCCAGCTGAGCACCACCTGCAGGCTCACCGTCTCATCGGACAGCGCCAGCATCAGGAACGAGCGCAGCGCGCCCAGCACGGCCGCCAGCGCCACGCCGGCCAGCAGCATGCCGGCCGCATCGGTGGCACCGGCCACGCGCGAGACGGCCAGCACCAGCACGGTCGAGCCCCAGGCGCCCGCAAAGGCCAGCACGGGCAGCGTCCATGCCTGGGGCAGGCCGAACAATAGATGCATGGGAACCAGCAGGGCGACAGTCGCCCCCAGCGCCGCGCCGCCCGAGGCGCCCAGCAGATAGGGCTCGGCCAGCGGATTGCGGAACACGCCCTGGAAGATGGCTCCCGACAGGCCCAGCAGCGCGCCCACCAGGGCGGCTGCCAGCACGCGCGGCACGCGCCACTGCAGCAGCAGCCGGCTGCGCAGGCTGTCTTCGCCGCCCAGCGCGGCCAGCAGGTCGGCCGGGCTGGCCCACTGGTGGCCAGCGCAGGCGGCAATCAGCAAGCTGGCCAGCAGCAGCAGGACCGCACCGGCCCAGGGGCGCCACGCAGGTGGATGTGAAAGGGAATTCATGCGGCCTCCCCGGCCCAGGCCACAGGGTGCAGCCAGCGCGAGAGCTTTTCCACGCCGCCGAAGGTGCGCGGCCCGGGAATCAGGAACTCGGCACGCGCCACCGTGGTGGCCCGGCCCCCGCGCACGGCACGCAGGTCGCGCCAGCCGCGCTGGCCGCTCAGGTCCTGCATGGCCTCCTGGGTGCCCGCGAACAGCAGCACATCGGGGTCGGCGGCCAGCACGGCCTCGGGCGAGACCTGGGGCACCGTGCCCAGGCCGTCCAGCGCGAACGCGGCGCCCGCGCGCACCATGGCCTCTCCCGTATAGGTGCCCGGCCGGGCCGCCAGCAGCATGCCGTTGCCCAGCCGGCCCGTGACCATGAGGGCGCGCGGCCGGGGCTGGCCGGCCACCTGCCGGTCCACGCGCAGCAGCCGCGCCTCCTGCGCCAGGGCCAGCGCCTGGCCGCGCGCCTGCACGCCCGTGGCGCGGGCCACCAGGCGCAGGTTGTCCATCACCTCGGCCAGCGAGCGGCTGAGCAGCACCATCACCGGCACGCCGATGCGCTCCATGGGATCGACCAGCTGGTGCGCCGCCTGGCGCGCGGGCGTGACGATGACCAGGTCCGGCTGGCGCGCCACCACGGCGTCCACCGAGAACCCCAGCCGCCCGCCCACCTTGGGAATGCGCTCCACGCCCGGTGGAAAGCGCGTGAAATCCTCCACGCCCACCACGCGGTCCAGCAGGCCCAGCGCGGCCACCAGCTCGGTATTGGAGGCAAAGATGGAGACGATGCGCTGCGGCGGCGCAGCAATCTCCACGCGCCGGCCCAGCGCATCCTGCAGCACCACCGGACCGCCTGCAGCGACGGTGTCGGCCCAGGCCGCGGGCAGGCCGCAGCCCAGGGCCGCCGCCGCGCCCTGGCGCAGCAACTGGCGGCGCGTGGTGCTGGATTGCCTCATGCCGTGATCCTCAAAACTCTGCTTGCAGGCCGACCATGAGTTCGCGGCCCGCCATCGACGTTCCGCAGCCGCCGTTCTGGTACGCCGGGTTGGCGATGCAGGGCGCGCGGTCCAGTGCGATGAAGATGGGATGGCGGTTCAGGTCGAACAGGTTGTTGACGGCTGCGAACAGCTTGACGCCGCGCGACACGCGGTAGTCGGCACGCAGGTTCCAGATGGTGAAGGCGCCCTTGCGGTGGATGAAGGTGCTGCTGGGCTCGCCCTGCGGGATGAGCAGCGCCTCTTCCGTGTCGTACCACATGGGACCGCGCAGCAGCGTGGACAGCTGCAGGCTCCAGTCGCCCTGCAGGCGCCCGCTGCCGCGCCCGTAGCGCACGCCGGCCGAGGCCTCGTAGCGGTACATGCGCTGCACCTTGTCGGTGTTGGCCGAGGCTGGCGATCCCTTGTCCCGCATGCTGAAGTGGTAGTAGCCGCCAGCCCAGGCCTTGAGCTGGTGGCCCGTCAGGTTCAGCGCCCGCGCCAGGTCCATGTCGGCCTGCATTTCCAGGCCGCGCGCCACGATGTCGGCCGCGTTGTTGGCGTAGTCCGAGGTGTTGGTCGTCGCCCCGCGCGAGACGGTGATGATGCGGTCGCTGATGGTGTTCTGGAACAGGGCCGCATCCACGCGCCAGCCGGGCTGCTGCAGCGCGGCGCCGACCTCGATCTGGCGGCTGGTCTCGGGCTTGAGGTTGGGGTTGCCGAAGGTGCGGCCACCGCCGACGGCCGTGAAGTCCGAGGCCAGCTCCGTGGCCGTGGGCGCGCGGAACCCCGTGGAGGCCGCAGCGCGCAGCGTGAGCCGGTCCGTGGCCTTCCAGGTGGCGCCGGCCGACCAGGTGTGGTTGTCGTAGTCGCGCGTGCTGGCCTGGGCCAGGGCCAGGTTGGGCGTCTCGTCGAAACGCGTCGTGCCCCAGGTCTTGCGCAGGCCGGCACGCAGGGTCAGGCGGTCGTCGAACAGGGTCTGCGCGTCCTCGAAGTACAGCGCGTGCACCTGCTCGGTCTGGTTGTTATCGTAGGGCGCGACCTGGCCCGCCGGGCCGCCCGGCATGGCCACGCGCAGGCGGTCGGAGCGCAGCTTGCTGCGCTCCCAGTCAAAGCCCATCAGCAGGTCATTGGTCTGGCTGACACGCAGGCGCGGCTGAAAGCGCAGGCCCGTGGCGTCCAGCTGGCGGTGGTTGTAGTCGCGCGCCGTGCCGGGCACGGCGCTGTTGCCCGAGCGGATCACGGGCGATGCCCAGTTGAACTCATCGGTATCGACCAGGCTGTAGAGGTGGGTCGTCCAGCTCAGGCGCTGGCCGGGCAGCGCGCCCTCGTAGGTCAGGTCCAGCGAGCGGTTGCTGCGGTTGTCTCGGCTGTAGATGTTGGCGCCCGATCCGCGAAAGCCCGCGTTGTAGATGCCGTCCGTGCGCAGCTGCAGCTCCACGCGGTGCAGCTCGTGCAGCTGCCAGCCCAGGGCGCCGCTGGCGCCGCGCCGCTTCCAGCCCGTGTTCTCCATGCGCGTGCCGCCGTCGCCCGACTCGTAGTCGCCGCGCCCGCCTGCGCTCACGCCGAAGTACCAGTCGAAGCGGTCATTGGCGCCGGCCGTCTGCGCATCGGTGCGCCACAGGTCCCATGAACCGGCCTGGACCTGGGCGCGCGTGCCGGGCGCCGTCGCCCCCGTCTTCATGATGATGTTGACCACCCCGCCCATGGCCTGGCTGCCGTAGATCACCGAGGACGGGCCGCGCACGATCTCGATGCGCTCCACATCCGAGGGGCTGAGCTTGGACAGGTTGGCCGTGCCCGCGCGCCGGCCGTTGACCAGCACCAGCACCTGGCTGCGGAAGTCACGCCCCTGGCCGTCGGTGGAGGCGCCGCGCAGGTTCATCGAGGTCTGGGCCGCCGTCCATTCGCTGAGAAAGCCCACGGCGTTCTCGGCCAGCAGGTCGGTGACCGAGCGCGCGCTGGAGCGCTCTATGGCCTCGCGGTCGATGGTCTGCGTGGTGCCCGCGATGCGGCTGCGCGCCTCGGGCCGCGCGGTGGCGGTCACGAAGACGGCATCCAGCGCATCGTCGGCGGAGTCCGCGGAGCGGCCCGAAGCCGGCTCCTGCGCGGCGCCGGCCGCTGCAGCGCAGCTGGCCAGCAGGACGGCGGCCGCTGCGGGCCGCAGGCTGGAGACAAGAGGGAGAACAGAGAGAAGGCCGGAGGAATCGGCGGCCGAAGAAGCGAAGCGCATGCGTTGACCCAACTGCCCCACTCACCCGCGGGGCCTATCGTCTGAACCACGCCGCACAGCGCGCACGCCGGAGCCGGCCACGGCAGCGCAGGCTGGGGCCGGACCGGACAGGCGCACTCCCGCGGCGTCCGAAAGCAATGCAGAAGGCCGGTATCCGGGCTTGCGGAACGCTGCGGCGCGCAGGGTGGGCGCGCTGCGGCAGGCATCCCCGCCTTCCCATGCCCGAGAAGGACACAGTGGCTTGCGGCGCGTGGTTTGGGGCGCGTCCGCGTGGGGAGTTGTATTCCGCTGACCGTTGCGGGGGCAGCGCAGGCATTGCGAGCGGCCACCTCGATGGCATCGCGCACCTGCTTCCCGTTGAACCCCTGGCCGGTGAACGGCATGGGGCACCTTCAGCAACAGCGCACCGCCACGGCCCAGGGGCTGCGGCGGTGCGCCAGCGGCGGATTATCGCTGATGCTGTCTAGAGCCAGAAGCCCGGCACCCGGGCCAGCGCCCGCAGCGCGCGGCGGCTGCTGCGCGCGCTGGTGGCCAGGCGGGCCTGCAGGTAGCCGGCCGCGAACCAGGCGCGCGGGTCGCGCGCGGCCTCGGCATGGAAATGCTCGGCCGCCACGGCCATGTCGTTGTGCAGGCCCAGCGCGTCCTGGGCGGGCACCAGCGCCTCGGCAAAGCGCCGGCCCTTTTTTCCGGGCCACATTCCGGGCGCGAATTCCCGCGCAAAGTCCGCCAGGTAGCGCAGGCGCTTGAGCCGCTTGCGCACGCGGTGCTGCTGCGCCAGCGGCAGGCGGTCGAAGTGCCGGCCATCGCGCAGCACCTGGCGGTGCAGGCGCGCCAGCCGCCGTGCCAGGTACTTGCGCGTGCCTGCGGCGGACAGGCGGGCAAAACGGGCCGATGGCTCTGCCTGCGGCGCCTGCGCCAGCGCCTGGATCTCGGCCAGCGCCTGAAGGAATGGCGGCTCGCGCACGGCAGCGGCTGCATCCGCCTGCACGGCCTGCGGCGCCTGCCAGTCGCACAGGGGCGCATGGGCGGCCTGCAGCAGCGGGCGCACCACATCGGCCAGCGTATCGGCATCGCGCAGCGTGCCCAGTTGCGCAAAGGCCTGGGCCAGGGGTTCATCCCATTCGGCGCGCATGCCGGGCGCCAGCCCTGCGCATTCGCGCAGCACGGTGCGCAGGCGCCGCAGGGCCACGCGCAGCTGGTGAATGGTCTCGGCATCGCTGCCACCGCCCTCCAAAACCGCCAGATGCGACTGCACCTGGGCCAGGGCAGCAGTCAGCGCCGCACGCACAAAGCCGGCCGCATCGGGCCGGTCAGGGTGCTGCTTCGCAGGGGTGGACATGGTCAGGCAAGGAGATGTGGACGTTGCCGACGATTGTGGGCGCAGCGCCGCGCCAGGGTCAATCCATGGTCAATCGGCGCCCTCCCCGCTCAGGCTGTGCAGCGCGGGCCGGGCAATGCGCACATAGTCGGCCGAGTCCAGCACGATGGAGCGGTCCAGCCGGCCCGCGTTGAAGGCGATCTCGCCAAAGCGCTCGACCAGGGCCGGGTCCACCACCAGGCGCACCTGCGGGTTGAAGGAGAACGGCGGCACCGATCCCATCACGCAGCCCGTGGCGGCCTGGGCCTCCTCGGGCGAGGCCAGCGTGGCCTTGCGCACGCCCACGGCCTGGGCCAGGCGCTTGAAGTCCAGCTTGCGGTCGCCGGGCAGCACGGCCAGGAACAGCTGGGGATCGCCCGCACCGGCCGCATCGCGGCTCTTGCAAAGCATGGCCTTGGCGCCCTGGCCGGGGGCGGTGCCCCGGATTTCGGCGACCAGGTCAGAGCGGCCTTCGGCCGGATGTTCCAGCACGCGAAAACGCGCGCCCTGGGATTGCAACAGGTCTACAAGGGTGTCGAACATGGTGGAAAGCGCAGAGAAGTCGGCTGGATTTTGACATTTTGTCCAATTCAAAACAAAATGTCCAATATGACCCAACGAACCCCTGAACAGCGCCAGCTTCTGGACCAGCTGGCCCAGATCGCCGAAGGCCTGGGCCAGACCTTTGCCCCGTTCTGCGAGGTGGTGGTGCATGACCTGCTCGACCCCTCCCACGCGGTGCTGGCCATCCACAACAACCTGTCGGGCCGCGAAGTGGGCCAGGGCGCGACGGAGCTGGGCCTGGCCCGCATCCTCGACCCCGGCTACGAGCAGGTCATCGCCAACTATCCCAACCAGTTCGCCGATGGCCGCCAGGCCAAGAGCACGTCCATCGGCATCCGCGACTCCGAGGGCCGCTACATCGCCGCCCTGTGCATGAATGTGGACCTGACGATGTTCCAGGGCTTCCAGGGCATGCTCAACCGCTTTGCCGCCGTCAGCGGCGACACCCCCGCGCGCGAAATGCTGGACCCCACGGGCGCCGGCGCAGGCGCCGACACGGTGCGTGCCCGCATCGACCAGTTCGCGGCCCGCCTGGCGACCACGCCGCGCGCCCTCAAGCCCGAGGAGCGCCGCGCCCTGGTCCGCGAGCTCAAGGGCGCCGGCCTGCTCGATGTGCGCCGCTCCATGGAGACCATTGCCGCCCACCTGGGCGTGTCGCGCGCCACGGTCTACAGCTACGCCAAATAGCTTCCGGCACCCCGCCGGTCTGCAACCCCTTCTCTCCCGTACCGATGACAAGCCTTCCCACCTATGACGACGTGGCCGCAGCGGCCCAACGCATCCAGGGCCATGCCCACCGCACGCCCGTGCTCACCTCGCGCACGCTGGACGATGCGCTGGGCGCCCGCGTCTTTCTCAAGTGCGAGAACCTGCAGCGCATGGGCGCCTTCAAGTTCCGCGGTGCTTTCAACGCCCTGTCTCGCTTCAGCCCGGCGCAGCGCAAGGCCGGCGTGGTGGCGTTTTCCTCGGGCAACCACGCCCAGGCCATCGCCCTGGCAGCCCGGCTGCTGGAGATTCCCGCCACCATCGTCATGCCGCATGACGCGCCCGCCGCCAAGGTGGCGGCCACCAAGGGCTATGGCGGCCAGGTGGTGGTCTATGACCGCTATACCGAAGACCGCGAGCAGATCGGCCGCGACCTGGCCGAGCGCCACGGCCTGACCCTGATCCCGCCCTACGACCATGCCGACGTGCTGGCCGGCCAGGGCACGGCCGCCAAGGAACTGTTCGAGGAAACCGGCCCGCTGGACGCCCTCTTCGTGCCGCTGGGCGGCGGCGGCCTGCTGTCGGGCACGGCCCTGTCCACGCGCGCGCTCAGCCCCGACTGCGCGCTCTACGGCGTGGAGCCCGAGGCCGGCAACGACGGCCAGCAGTCGCTGCGCGCGGGCCGCATCGTCCACATCGAAACGCCCAAGACCATTGCCGATGGCGCCCAGACCCAGCACCTGGGCGGCATCACCTTCCCCATCATCCAGCGCGACGTGACTGACATCCTCACCGCCAGCGATGCCGAGCTGGTCGACGCCATGGGCTTCCTGGCCACGCGCATGAAGCTCGTGGTCGAGCCCACCGGCTGCCTGGGCCTTGCCGCCGCGCGCCAGAAAAGCGAAGAGCTGCGCGGACGGCGCGTGGGCATCATCCTCAGCGGCGGCAACGTGGACATGCAGCGCTTTTGCAGCCTGCTGGGCGCCTGATCCTGATCCTGGCCCTGATCGAAGGCCGCCCTCACCCCCGCGGGCTGAAGGTGCGCGGAAACACCACGGGCGCGCTGCGGTCGGCCAGGCGGTAGCCCATGGCCGGGCGGCGTGACGTGCCCTCCACCTGGCCGGCCTCCACCAGAAAGCCAGCCGCCATCATGCGCGTGCGAAAACCGCTCTTGTCCACGGGGCGGCCCAGCACCACCTCGTAGGCCTGCTGCAGCTGCGGCAGCGTGAAGGGCTCGGGCAGCAGAAAGGCCGGCAGCGAGGTGTATTCCACCTTGCCCCGCAGCCGCTCCACCGCTGCGCGCAGGATCTCGCCGTGGTCGAAGGCCAGCGCAGGCTCGCGCAGCAGTTCATCGACGGCAAACCACGACACATCGGCCGCATTCGCGCCCTTGGCCAGGATCAGGTCGTGCCCCGGGATCAGCGCGAAATACACATGCGTGGCCGACCAGCCACGCGGGTCGCGCGCCGCGCCGCCCCAGCTTCCCAGTTGCTCCAGGTAGGGGCTGTCCACACCCGTCTTGTCCAGCAGCTTGCGCCGCGCGCAGGCCAGCAGGTCCGCGTCCTGGCGCACATCCACAAAGCCGCCGGGCAGCGCCCACAGTCCCGGAAACGGCTCGCTGCCCGCCGTGGGGCGCTGCACCAGCAGCACCTGCAGGGCATCGTCGGCCACCGTGAAGATGACCACGTCCACCGTGGTGAACGGGCGCGGGAAGTCCAGCGCGCCCTGCGGGGATGGGGAATTTTTTTCAGCCATAGGATGGATTGTGCTTGACGTACCGGATTTTAAGTTGCACTATGCAACCCATACGAGTTGTACAGAACAACTTAAAAGGAGAAGCACCATGTTCGGCATCCGTTTCATCAAGTCCCAACCCACGGTCCACCTCATGCAGTTCCGCGCCGGCAAGGTGGTACGCGAGGGTGCGGGCCAGTCCTTCTTCTACTACGCGCCCACCACCACCCTGGTCGCGGTGCCCGTGGGCAGCCAGGACTGCCACTTCATGCTGGAGCTGGTGACGGCCGACTTCCAGAGCGTCACCGTGCAGGGCCAGGTCACCTACCGCATCAGCACACCGCGCCAGACCGCCACGCTGATGGACTTCTCCCTGGCGCGCGACGGCCAGAAATACCTGTCCGAAGACCCGCAGCGCCTGGGCGACCGCGTGACCATGCAGGCCGAGGTCATCATCCAGCAGGCCGTGCAGGCGCTGGAGCTCAAGCAGGCGCTGCGCTCCTCGGCACTCATTGCGCGCACGGCCCAGCAGGAGCTGGCCGCCCAGCCCGAGATCGAGGCGCTGGGGCTGGAGATCCTGGGCGTCTCGGTCATGGCCGTCAAACCCACGCCCGACATCGCCCGCGCCCTCGAGGCCGAGGCGCGCGAGTCCAACCTCAAGGCCGCGGACGACGCCGTCTATGCCCGCCGCATGGCTGCCGTGGAAAACGAGCGCGCCATCCGCCAGAACGAGCTCGATACCGATGTGGCCGTGGAAAAGAAAAAGCGCCAGATCCGCGAGGCCCAACTGGAAGCCAAGGCCGCCCAGATGCGCAAGGAAAACGAGCTGCGCGCCGAACAGATGTCCGCCGACGTGGCGCTGGAGACCAGCCGCCGCGACTTCGTCGAAGGCCAGGCCGCCAACAGCCGCACCCTGGCCGAGGCCGAGGCTTACCGCGTGGGCGCCGTCATGCAGGCCCTGGAAAAGGCCGACCCGCGCATCGTGCAATCGCTGGCCGCCGTGGGCATGCAGCCGGGCCAGCTCATCGCCCAGGCCTTTGGCGGCATTGCCGAGAAGGCCGAGCGCATCGGCCAGCTCAACGTCTCGCCCGAGCTGCTGCAGTCGCTCATGGGCGCCGGTGCAGGCCATGCAGCTGCCGTGGCCGATCCCGAACCCGCAAGGAGCCGCCGTGAACGCCAATGAACGCAAGACCGTGCTGGTGGTGCGGCGCACGCGGCTCGATGAGCTGGTGGCCAGGTACCACACGCTGTCCCAGGCGCGCTTCTACATCGAGCACCTGGGTGCAGACTTCGGCGACTACCTGCGCGAAAGCGCCGCCTACGCCACCGCCCTGCAGGCCGTGGTGCAGGCGCTGGAGGCGCGCGGCCGCTACCAGATCGTGGACCGCGCCCTGGTGCCCAACTTCGTCTTCGGCGCCGACGACATCGTCGTGGCACTGGGCCAGGACGGCATGGTGGCCAACACCATGAAATACCTGGACGGCCAGCCGCTCATCGGCGTCAACCCCGAGCCCGCGCGCTGGGACGGCCTGCTGCTGCCCTTCGCCCCCGCCGACCTGGCCGCCCTGCTGGGCGACGTGGCCGCCAACCGCCGCCCCACGCGCGCCGTCACCCTGGCCGAGGCACGCCTGAGCGACGGCCAGGTGCTGCGCGCCGCCAACGACCTGTTCATCGGCCCGCGCAGCCACACCTCGGCCCTGTACGACATCGCGCTGGGTGACCGGCACGAATCCCAGTCGTCCTCCGGCCTCATCGTCGCCACGGGGCTGGGCTCGTCTGCATGGATCAAGAGCATCGTCACGGGATCGATGGGCATTGCCCGCGCCGTGCGCGGCGCATCCACCGACTTCGACTACCAGCCCTTCGCCTGGGATGCGCCACGCCTGGACTTCGCCGTGCGCGAGCCCTTTCCCAGCCGCTCTTCCACGGCCGAGCTGGTCTACGGCCAGGTCACGGCCGGCCAGCCGCTGACCCTGCGCTCGCGCATGCCCGACCATGGCGTCATCTTCTCGGACGGCATGGAAGCCGACTACCTGCAGTTCACGGCGGGCATGCAGGCCACCATCGGCCTGTCGGACCGGCAGGGCTGCCTGGTGGTGTGAAGCCCGAAGCACGGACAATCATCGACACAACAAGAAAATCCATGGAAATGGACCGTATGAACAACAAGAACACACTGACATCGACCAGCAAATTCATGAGCCTGGTCCTGCGCCACAACCCCGGCCGCGCCGGACTCGCCCTCGACGCCCAGGGCTGGGTCTCCATAGACGCATTGCTGCGCGGCGCCCAGGCGGCCGGCCGCAACATCTCGCCCGCACTGCTGATGGAGGTGGTGCAAAGCTGCCCCAAGCAGCGCTTTGCCATCAGCGCCGACGGCCTGCGCATCCGCGCCAGCCAGGGGCATTCCGTGCAGATCGACCTGGGCCTGCAGGCCAGCGTGCCGCCGCAGCGCCTCTACCATGGCACGGCCACGCGCTTTCTGGACTCCATCCTGCGCACCGGCCTGGACCGGCGCAACCGCCACCACGTGCACCTGACCGACAACCTGGCCACGGCCCGCTCCGTGGGCCAGCGCTATGGCCGGTTGGTGCTGCTGGAGATCGATGCGGCGCGCATGCATGCCGATGCCTGTTCTACCGCTCGGACAACGGCGTCTGGCTCACGGACAGCGTGGCACCGCACTACCTGCGCGTGCGAGCCGAAGAGGAACACGATGAAACCCATCATTGCCCTTGACGCCGATGGCGTGCTGCTGGACTACAACCGCGCCTATGCCGGAGCCTGGGAACGCGCGTTCGGCCAGCGCCCCGCCGAGGCCGACCCCCATGCCTACTGGGCCATGGACCGCTGGGCCGTGCAGGCGCTGGACGGCGAGCGCCTGCAACAGTTCAGGGCCTGCATGGACGACGACTTCTGGCGCAGCATTCCCGCGCTGGGCAATGCCTTGCAGGCCTGCCACGACCTGCAGGGCGCTGGCTACGAACTGGTCTGCGTGACGGCCCTGGCGGCGCGCTTCGAACAGGCCCGCCTGGGCAACCTGCGCGACCTCGGCTTTCCCATCGACCGCGTGATCGCCACGGGCCGGACCACCGGCCTGCGCAGCCCCAAGGCAGACGCCCTGCAGCGGCTCGGCCCGGTCGCTTTCGTGGACGACTATCTGCCCTACCTCCGGGACATTGGCCCGGGCATTCACGCGGCCCTGGTGTGCCGTGGCCCGAACGGCACGCCCAACACCGGGCCGGACCTGGTCCACGCCCACTCGCAGCACGCAGACCTGATGGCCTTCAGCCAGTGGTGGCTGCAGCAAGCTCCATCGCATTCCTGAAACGGCACACACGGCAACGAGACAGCCCATGACAACCACAGACCACATCGCCTCCCTGCAAGACCTCCAGCACGCCATGGCCCAGGGTCTCACCCCGCGCTTCCTGCCGTTCTGGGGCCACCAGCCTGCGGCCGATGGCTCCATCGGCAAGACCTGCATGAGCCAGTGGTTCGAGGCGGGCTTCGAGGTCGAGGGCCAGCACTACCCCACGGCCGAGCATTTCATGATGGCGGGCAAGGCACGGCTGTTTGGCGACGAGGCGGCGCACGCGGCCATCGTGCGCTGCCGCACGCCGGGCGAGGCCAAGAAGCTGGGGCGTGGCATCCAGGGCTTCGATGAAGCGGCCTGGGTGGCCGCGCGCATGGACATCGTGGTGCGCGCCAACGAGGCCAAGTTCTCCCAGAACCCGGCCCTGGCCCGCTATCTGCTGAACACGGGCGACCGCGTGCTGGTGGAGGCCAGCCCCGTGGACGCCATCTGGGGCATCGGCCTGGCCGCCGACGATGTGCGCGCCACCGACCCCGCGCGCTGGCAGGGCCTGAACCTGCTGGGCTTTGCCCTCATGCAGGTGCGCGCGCGGCTGCGCAGCACCGCTCCTGACCGACCATGAGCGCGAGCACGGGCATGGCCATGGACACGCTGGACCGATACCGTGGCGCCCTGCTGGGCCTGGCCTGTGGCGACGCCGTGGGGACCACGCTGGAATTCCAGCCGCGCGGCAGCTTTGCGCCGCTGACCGACATGGTGGGCGGCGGCCCCTTCTCGCTGCCCGCAGGCAAGTGGACCGACGACACCTCCATGGCCCTGTGCCTGGCCGAAAGCCTGCTCCAGCGCGGCGGCTGCGACCCGCAGGACCAGATGACGCGCTATGCCAACTGGTACGAATGGGGCTACTGGAGTTCCACCGGCAACTGCTTTGACATCGGCATGGCCACCAGGGCGGCCATCCAGCGCTTCCTGGCCACCGGCGATCCGCTGGCCGGGTCGCCCGACCCGGACCAGGCCGGCAACGGCTCCCTGATGCGGCTGGCGCCCGTGCCCATGTTCTTCGGCCCTGACGAGGACCTGGTGCAGCGCATGGCTGAACTCAGCTCACGCACTACCCATGCGGCACCTGAATGCCTGCAGGCCTGCCGCCTGTTCGCCGTGGCGCTGTGCCGGGCACTGCAGGGACTGCCCCGGCAGCAGGTTCTGGACCTGGGCGGCGTTCTGCAAGACGGCGCCAGCCCGCGCCTGCGGGAGATTGCCCGTGGCGACTATCGCGACAAGCCGGCCGCACAGATACGCGGCAGCGGCTACGTGGTGGACAGCCTGGAGGCGGCCCTGTGGTGCTTTGCGAGGCATGACAGCTTTGAAGGCGCGGTACTGCAGGCCGCCAACCTGGGCGATGACGCCGACACCACGGCAGCCATCACGGGCCAGTTGGCCGGAGCCCTCCACGGCGCCAGCGGTATTGCGGACCGCTGGCTGGAACGCCTGCACCTGGCCCCTGAGATCACAGCCCTGGCCGATGCGCTCTGGCAAGCCGCCAGAGGTGCCAGGGACGCTTCTCCGACCGCACCTCTCAGCAACTGAGCCGCCTGGCGCGCTCACGACAGCCGCCGGGGCCGCGAGCGGACTGGACCTGGCTTGTCTGCGCGACCGCCCTCGCACCCGAGCTCCGTGACACGCGCGCCTTGCTCTTTGCGAATGGCGTGCATGGGGCGGCTTTTGACTGAGCCACGCTCCATTTTCAGAGCAGTCTGATTGCATCACCTCATATCTTCGGCGTAGAGTGCGAAATACCAAAGAGGCCACCCATCGAATGATTCGATGCTTTCATTTCCAGCCCCTCATTATTCACTCAAAAGTTCAATAAAACTATTGCGTGATATTTTCGAGAATCATACTTCAGCAATGGACCGAATCAGTATCATGCATTTCTCTTGCATCCCCTCATTTGTCTTGCGAGTACGCCGCCTTGCATTGATCGCCCTTCCATTTCTCATCGCTTTTTCAGCGGCAACGATGAACACCAATGCCTTTGCCGGGGGCGTATTCTCCCCCACCAGTTCCAGCATTTCACTGCCCGAGGAAATAACAGTACCCGGAAATTACGCCAACGGATCGACGCTATGGAAGTCTACGGCAACCGTATTTAATCTTAAAGCAGTGCTGAACACGGCATTCGAGTACGATGTTTCCAAAGCCGTTGTATTCGCCAATGTTCAATCCGGGACCAAGACGCCCGGATACAATAATGTCTACGGCACCAATATTCCCGGCATTGGAATCCGCTGGTGGGCAACATGGCGAGGCCCCAGCGCTCCCAATGGCAGAACCATGCCCATTACCACCGAATCAGAAAATCATTCGGGCGCGCTGGGCTATTTCTGGAATAGCTCATACCCCCAGGATGTCTGGTTCGAGCTGGTGAAAACCGGCAGCGTTTCCGCTGGCACCCTAACGGGCTCCGGGATGAACGTCGAGATGCGATTCCAGTGCCCCGGCTGCATCGCAGGAAACGTCAACCTGTCCGGCCGCACCAGGGTGGTGGTCGGTCCCTCCTGCTCGGTGGCCGCCTCGACCATCTCCGTACCCATGGGCGCTGTGCCCATCCTGCGATTCACGGGCCTCCAATCCACCTCCATCCCCCAGCACTTCGACATCACGCTGGAATGCAAGGGCGGCGCGCCCGAAAGCGTTCTGCGTCCCCACATCACGCTCACCGATGCCAACGACACCAGCAATCAGAGCACCGTCCTGACCTTGAGCCAGGCCACGTCAGGCGGCAAGCCGGTTGCCACCGGAATAGGCATACAGATACTGAAGGATGGCACCGCTCTCGGCTACGGCCCGGACTCCAACGTGCCTGGCAACACCAACCAATGGAGTGCGGGAACCATCGCCCAGGGCGTTGCCCAGTTCAAGATCCCGCTGACTGCCAAATACGTGCAGACCGCTGCGGCAGTCACGACGGGGCAGGCCAATGGCAGGGCCACCTTCACGCTGAACTACCAGTGAGCAGCGTCCCCGCCCTCAGGGCTTCTTGTCCAGCTGCATTTCCCAGGACTTGAGCTGTTTGGCGCGGGCGCGGGCGAAGTCGCTCCAGCAATTGGCGCGGGCATCGTCCTTGGCAAAGCTGGCGGAATTGAATTCAGAGAGGAACTCGCAGGCACTGCGTGCGTACTGCACCCAGTTCCTCTGCGCCACTTCCAGCTCTTCCGACGCCTGGGGCATGCGGGCCTTGAGCTTGAGCGACAGCGAGACGTAGGCGGCCTTGACCATGGCCACGTTCTGCTCGTGCAGGCAGGCGCGCACCTCGGACATGTTGGTGGAGCTTTCCTCGCAATTGCCCGAGCTGGTGGGATTGGCGGCCCAGGCCACGGGGCTGGCACACAGCAGGGCGGCGCAGGCGAGAGGGGCGAGTAGGGACGCTAGGGCTTGGTGCATGGAAGAGGGCTCGCTGGGAGGTGCCGGTGGGCGCAGCACCCCGGCCGTCGCGATTACACCATCGACCCGCCCTGCTTCGGGCCCACATTTCCCTGGTGATCACCCTGATGCAGCGACGCAAAGCGCATAAACATGCTCCCAAAGCTTTGTTGCCGTGGGTCAAGGGCGGCCAGAAGATGCGGGCGTACGCATCTTTCGTTCGTCCCGACCGCCCCGCTCCCGCCATGCACACAAGCCCCACCCTGCGCCGCCAGCCCCGCGCCACCCTTTCCGCATCCCTGACCTTCATCGCCGCCGCGCTGGCCCTGGCCTGCACCCAGGCCCGGGCCGATGCCACGCTGGACAAGATCAAGCAGCGCGGCAAGGTCACCATTGGCGTGCTGGTCAATGGCGGGCCCTTCGGCTCCATCGACCCGTCCACCCAGCAGCTGGTGGGCTGGAACCCCGAGCTGGCACGCGCCCTGGCCAAGGGCCTGGGCGTGGAGGCCGAGCTGGTCCAGGTGCAGACCGCCACGCGCGTGCAGTTTCTGCAGGCCGGCAAGGTGGATCTGCTGATCGCCTCCATGGAGCTGAACCCCGACCGTGCCGAGACCCTGGGCTACGCGCCCACGCCCTTCTACCGCGTGGGCGGCATTGCCGCCGTGCGCAAGGGCAGCGGCATCGCCAGGTGGGAAGACCTGCGCGGCAAGCCGGTGTGCGTGTCCCAGGGCAGCAGCTTTGCCAAGCCGCTGGCCAGCGAGTACGGCGCCCAGGTGCATGGCTACAAGAGCTCGTCGGACTCGCTGTTGGCGCTCAAGGGCGGCAACTGCGTGGCCGCCGTGCATGACAGCACGCTGATCTACCCGCTGCTGCGCAGCAACCCCGAATGGGCGCAGTACTCGGCCCCCATCGCCGGCGAGGTGCTGCCCGCGCCTTCCGTGGTCTGGACCCGCAAGGGCGAGGCCGACACCATCGCCGCCGTGGACAAGGTGGTGCAGGACTGGCACCGCACGGGCTGGCTGATCGCCGCCGAAAAGCGCGTGGGCATCGAGCCGGCCAACCCGCTGCTGCCCGAGCTGCAGGCCAAGTTCAAGTCCGCCAGCTGACCGCCGACCGCCACGGCGGTCCACCCCTGCTTTTTTTCGACCACCCAGGCCCAGGCCCCGCAAGACGGGGCCGGGCCTTCCGTTCCCTGATGGATTCACGCATGCCCCGCCTTCTTTCCCCCCTTGCCGCCGCCCTGGCCCTGCTGCTGGGCGCCGGTGCCGCCCACGCCGATGCCACGCTGGACAAGATCAAGCAACGCGGCAAGCTGTCCGTGGGCATCGACGGCGCCAGCCCGCCGTTCGGCGTGCTGGACCCCGCCACCGGCAAGACCGGCGGCTACCAGACCGAGCTGGCCGCCGACATCGCGCGCCGCCTGGGCGTGCCGCTGGAGACGGTTCCCGTGACCGCCTCCACGCGCGTGCAGTTCCTGCAAAGCGGCAAGGTGGACCTGTTGATCGCCAACATCCAGTGGACGCAGGAGCGCAGCGAGATCCTCTCGTTCGCGCCCACGCCCTACGACCTGATCGGCGGCGGCGCCCTGGTGGCCAAGGCCAGCGGCATCAAGCGCTGGGAAGACCTGCGCGGCAAGGTGGCCTGCGTGTCGCAGGGCAGCAACTTCGCCAAGCCCCTGGCCGAGAGCTATGGCGCCGTGGTCAAGGGCCTGCGCGGCATTCCCGAGTCGCTGCTGGCGCTCAAGGGCGGCACCTGCGCGGCTTCGGTCCATATCCAGCCCGCCCTTTATGAAAAGCTCACCGGCCCGAATGCAGCCGAGTGGAAGGACTTCGAGCTGGGCACGCAGGACCAGTTGATTCCCTCGCCCACCGTGGTGTGGACGCGCCGCGGCGAGACCGACACCCAGGCCTTCGTGGACAAGGCCATCCAGGACTGGCACCGCACGGGCTTTCTGCTCAAGGTGGCCCGCGCCAGCGGCGTGCCCGACACCTGGATCGCCGAGCGCCACGAACACGCGCTGAAGGGCCTGTTCGACCGCGCGCCCTACGACTTCGCGGTGTATGCGGCAGCACAGGCCGATGCGCAGGCAACCAAGGCCGCCGCCAAGGGAGCCAAGCCATGAAGCCGACTCGCACCGCACTGGCGGCCCTGCTCGCCCTCACGGCCCTGGCAGCCCATGCCGACGCCACGCTGGACCGCATCAAGCAGCGCGGCAAGATCGTGGTGGGGGTGATGCTTTCGGGGCCGCCGTTCGGCACCATCGACCCCGTCACGCAAAGGCACGTGGGCTACAACGTGCAGCTGTCCGAAGGCGTGGCCAAGGGCCTGGGCGTGGGGGTGGAGACCGTGCAGGTCCAGCCGTCCAACCGCGTGCAGTTCCTGCAGCAGGGCAAGGTGGACATCCTGATCGCCAACATGCAGTGGACACAGGAGCGCAGCGAGATCCTGTCCTTCGTGCCCACGCCGTTCGAGGAAGTCGGCGGCGCCGCCATCGCCAAGAAGAGCAGCGGCGTGCGCCAGTGGGACGACCTGCGCGGCAAGCCCGTGTGCGTGTCGCAGGGCAGCAATTTCACCAAGCCGCTGGCCGATCAATACGGCGCCCAGATCAAGGCCTTCCGGGGCCAGCCCGAGTCGCTGCTGGCCCTCAAGGGCGGCAACTGCGCGGCCGCCGTGCATGTCAGCCCCACACTGCGCGAACTCGTGGCCAGCAATGCGGACTGGAAGGACTACGAGATCGTCTCGCCCGCCGACATCATTCCCTCGCCCTCGGTGATCTGGCTGCGCAAGGGCGAGTCCGACACGCAGGCGGCCATCGACCGCATCGTGCAGGACTGGCACCGCACGGGCTGGCTGATCGAGGTGGAGCAGCGCAACGGCATGACGCCCACGCCGCTGCTGCACCAGCTGCACGACAAGTTCAGGAAGGCGCCCGCATGAGCACCCACACCAGCACCAACACCAACACCAGCACCAGCGGCCACATCACCGGCCCCGCCGACCTGGTCACCGCGCTGCGCCACGCCCTGGGCGACGCCCATGTGCTCACGGGTGCCGATGCGGCCGGCTACCTGACCGACCAGCATGGCCGCCTCACGGGCCAGGCCCTGGCCGTGGCACGGCCCGCCGACACGGCCCAGGTGGCGCAGCTGGTGCGCCTGTGCCGCGCCCACCGAACGCCCATCGTGGCCCAGGGCGGCAACACCGGGCTGATGGGCGGCGCCACGCCCGACGCCTCGGGCCACGCCGTCCTGCTGTCGCTGGCGCGCCTGAACCGCGTGCGCGCCATCGACACCGACAACGACACCCTGACCGTGGAAGCCGGCGCCGTGCTGGCCCATGTGCAGCAGGCAGCGCGCGATGCGGACCGGCTGTTTCCCCTCAGCCTGGGCTCCGAGGGCAGCTGCACCATTGGCGGCAACCTGTCCACCAACGCGGGCGGCACCCAGGTGCTGCGCTACGGCAACGCGCGCGAGCTGGTGCTGGGCCTGGAAGTGGTGACGGCCGAGGGCGACATCTGGGACGGCCTGCGCGGGCTGCGCAAGGACAACACCGGCTATGCGCTGCGCGACCTGTACGTGGGCAGCGAAGGCACGCTGGGCATCATCACGGCGGCCACGCTGCGCCTGCATCCGCTGCCCCGCGCCCAGCACACGGCCCTGCTGGCCTTTGGCTGCATACGCGATGCGGTGGCCTTCCTCAGCCAGGCGCGGGCGGGCTTCGGCGCCAGCCTGACGGCGTTCGAGCTGATGTCGGACACGGCCCTGGGCCTGATAGCCCGCCATGTGCCCGAGCAGCCGATACCGCTGGCGGTCAAGGCGCCCTGGTTTGCGCTGATCGAGCTGTCCGACAGCGAGGGCGAGGACCATGCGCGCCAGCGCTTCGAGTGCGTGGTGGGCCAGGCCTTCGAGGACGGCCTGGTCACCGATGCCGCCATTGCCGAGAGCCTGCAGCAAAGCCAGGCCCTGTGGCGGCTGCGCGACCAGGCCCTGGGCGAGGCCCAGCGGCGCGACGGCCGCAACATCAAGCACGACGTGTCGGTGCCCATCTCGCGCATCCCCGACTTTCTTGCGGCCACGGCCGCGCTGCTGCAGGCGCGCTTTGGCGCCGTGCGGCCCGTGGCCTTCGGGCACCTGGGCGACGGCAACCTGCACTACAACGTGTCGCACGCGCCGGACAGCACGCCCGCGCAACTGTTTGCCCAGGAAGACGCCATCCACGAGGTGGTGCACGACAGCGTGCACGCCCATGGCGGCTCCATCAGCGCCGAGCACGGCGTGGGCCAGACCAAGCGCGACCTTCTGCCCCGCTACAAGAGCGCCGTGGAGCTGCAGCTCATGCGGCGTATCAAGCAGGCCTTCGACCCGCTGGGCCTGCTCAATCCCGGCAAGGTGCTGCAAGCCCTGCCGGACGATTTGCCGCACGATTTGCCGCACGACTTGCCGCAGGTTTCTCCAACGCCAGCCGCCGCATTACAGGAAGGCACCACGCCATGACCACGCCCTTTCCCCTTTCGCAGCGCGTGCAGCGCGTCAGGCTCTCGCCCAATGCCGCGGCCAGCGCGCGGGCCACGGCCCTGGCCCGCCAGGGCCGCGACATTATTGCGCTGACCACGGGCGAGCCCGATTTCGACACGCCCGAGCCCATCAAGCAGGCCGCCATCGCGGCCCTGGCCCGTGGCGAAACCAAGTACACGCCCACGCCCGGCACGGCCGCGCTGCGCCAGGCCATCAGCGCCAAGTACCGGCGCGAGAACGGGCTGGACTTCGACGCCGGGCAGATCATCGTCAGCAACGGCGGCAAGCAGGTGATCTACAACGCGCTGGCGGCCACGCTGGATGCGGGCGACGAGGTCATCGTGCCCGCGCCGTACTGGCCTTCGTTTCCCGACATCGTGCGCGTGAACGACGGCACGCCGGTCATCGTGGACTGCGGCATTGAGCAGGGCTTCAAGCTCACGCCAGCCGTGCTGCAGGCCGCCATCACGCCGCGCACGCGCTGGCTGGTGCTGAACACGCCGGGCAACCCCTCGGGCGCCGTCTACAGCCGCGAGGAGCTGGCCGCCCTGGCCCAGGTGCTGCGCCAGCACCCGCAGGTGCTGGTGCTGCTGGACGAGCTGTACGAGCACATCTGGTTCACGCCCCAGGCCCCCGCGCACTGGCTGGCGGTGGCCCCCGACCTGCGCGAGCGCACGCTGCTGGTCAACGGCGTCTCCAAGACCTATGCCATGACCGGCTGGCGCATCGGCTGGGGCGCAGGCCCGGCCGCGCTGGTGCAGGCCATGGTGGTGATCCAGTCGCAGGCCTCGTCAGGGCCCAATTCCGTGGCCCAGGCCGCAGCCGCGGCGGCGCTGCAATCGCCCGACCAGAGCTTTGTGCAGCAGGCCCGCAACGCCTATGCGCGGCGCGCGCAACGGGTCACCCAGGCGCTGGCCCAGGTGCCGGGCCTGGCCCTGCTGCCGCCGGGCGGATCGTTCTTTGCCTTTGTGCACTGCGGCGCGCTGATAGGCCACCTGCGCCCGGACGGCCAGCCCATCGCCAGCGACACCGACCTGACCGAATGGCTGCTGGAGTCCGAAGGCGTGGCTGCCGTGGATGGCGGGGCCTACGGCCTGTCGCCGTACTTCCGCATCTCCACGGCCGCCAGCGACGAGGTGCTGGCCGAGGCCACGGCCCGCATCGCACGCGCCGTGGCCGCGCTGAAAGACCCCGCTGCGCAAGCGCAAGCGCATGCACAGCCGGCCGCCCTGGAGGCCGTGCCATGAACGACAGCCTGCTTGCCCAGGGCGTGCAAGCGCTCAAGGTCCTTGGCCTGAACTACGCCTTCGTGCTGGACGTGTCCGAGCGCCAGGCCTTTGTGCGCGGCATGTTCGTGACCGTGCAGCTGGCCCTGCTGACCATTGCCGGCAGCCTGGCGGCCGGCGTGGCGCTGGCGGCGGCCCTGACCTCGGGCCGCGCCTGGCTGGCACGGCCCGCGCGCGCCTTTGTGGAGGTCACGCGCAACACGCCCACGCTGGTGCAGCTGTACTGCGCCTTCCTGGTGCTCAACATGCTGATCACCCAGCAGCTGCGCGACTGGGGCGCGGGCAACAACCCGCTCACGCCCTTTGTCTGGGTGGTGATCGTGGTCTCGCTGCACAAGGGCGTGTTCCATGCCGAGGCGCTGCGCGCCGGCATCGAGGCCGTGCCCGCCACCACGCTGGAGGCCGCGCGCTCGCTGGGCTTTTCGCAGCGCCAGCTGCTGGTGCGCGTGCAGCTGCCGCTGGCCGTGCGCTTTGCCCTGCCCTCGCTGACCAACAACCTGGTGGACCTGGTGAAGATGACGGCCGTGGCCTCGGCCATTGCCGTGGGCGATGTGACCTACGAGTCCATCATGATCTGGTCGCAGCGCGACAACGTGCTGGAGCTGCTGCTGCTCATCCTGCTGTGGTTCGGCCTGCTGACCTGGCTGGTCAGCCTGGCGGGCCGCTGGCTGGAACAACACCTGAGGATGCCCGGCTATGGCCAATGAAGCCACCCTGAACACCGGCGGCGCGCCCCGTCCGCTGCCCGCCGCCCTGCTGCGCGCGGCGCGCAGCCCCTGGCTGATCGCAGGCGCCGCACTGCTGGCCCTGTGCGCCTGCTGGGCCGCCACGGACAGCGCCCCGCCTGCCTTCGTGCACCTGTGGAAATGGCTGCCCGCGCTGCTGCGCGGCCTCCTGGTCAACATCGAGATCAGCGTGCTGGCCGTGGCCATCGGCACCGTGGCCGGCCTGGTGCTGGGCGCCCTGTCGCTGTCGCCCACGCCGGCCGTGCGCACGGGCGTGCGCTGGTACGTGCAGCTGTTTCGCAATGCGCCCATCCTGGTGCTCATCTACTTCACCACCTATGTGTTCCCGTTCGAGCTGAAGCTGGTGGGCTGGACCTTTCCGTTCCCCGACTGGGTCAAGGTGGTGCTGGGCCTGGCCCTGCCCACCAGCGCCAACGTGGCCGAGATCTTCCGGGGCGCCATCCAGTCCATTCCCAGCGCGCAGTGGGAGGCGGCCCAGTCGCTGGCCTTTCGCCGCAGCGAGATCTTCCGCCTCATCGTGCTGCCGCAGTGCGTGCGCCGCATGCTGCCGCCGTGGATGAACCTCTACGCCAGCATCACCATGAGCACCTCGCTGGCCTCACTGGTGGGCGTGCACGACGTGGTAGACACCGCCCAGATCGCCAGCAACACCGTGGCACGCACGGACTTCACCATCCTTGTGTACTTCACGCTGCTCGCGCTGTTTTTCGCCTATTGCTATCCGATTGCCCGCGCCACCCGCGCCCTGGAGCGACGCCATGAAAATCACTGAAACGCTCCCCCTGAGCGGCTTCGCCGCTTCCCCCTCTCTCGCTTCGCGGGAGGGGGACGACACCTTCGCTGCGGGGCGGCCCTTGCTTGGCGTCCCTGAGTCGGGCAGCGCTGGCACACACCACGTCACCCAAGCGGTGCATAGTGCCGCCTCGGCAGAGTCCGGCACGGCGCCCGCCCTGGTCCACCTGCAGGATGTGCACCTGTCCTTTGGCGACAACCAGGTGCTCAAGGGCATCGACGTGCAGGTGCGGCGCGGCGAGGCGGTGACCATCATCGGGCCCTCGGGCTCGGGCAAGTCCACCATCCTGCGCTGCATCACCGGCCTGCTGCGGCCCCAGCGCGGCGCCATCTCGGTGGCGGGCACGCGCGTGGATCAGCTGCGCACCGAGGCCGAGCTGATCGCCCTGCGCAAGCGCGTGGGCTTCGTCTTCCAGCAGTACAACCTGTTCCCCCATCTGTCGGTGCTGGAGAACCTGGTCATCGCCCCCACGCGCGTGGTCGGCCGCGACCGCGCCACGGCCGAGCGCGAGGCCCGCGCCCTGCTGCAGAAGGTGCGCCTGGACCACAAGGAATCCGCCTACCCCGGCGAGCTGTCCGGCGGCCAGCAGCAGCGCGTGGCCATTGCGCGTGCCCTGGCCATGCGGCCCGAGCTGATTTTGTTCGACGAAGTGACCTCGGCCCTGGACCCCGAGACCGTGGGCGAGGTGCTGACCGTGATCCGCGACCTGGTCAGGGACGGCATGACCTGCGTGCTGGTCACGCACGAAATGCGTTTTGCCGAAGAGGTCAGCGACCAGGTCTATTTCACCGAGGCCGGCCGCATTGTCGAGCACGGCCCGGCCGCCCAGATCTTCGGCAGCCCGCGCAGCGAGCGCACGCGCGAATTCCTGCAGCGCGCCCTGGGCGATGGCGCCCGGCCCAGGCCTGCGCCAGCCGCCCCGGCCACACCGGCCACAGCGCCGCTGCCCTTCAACAGCCTGCGCTTTGCCCTTTGATCCCCCACCTCCAGGAGCACACCCCATGACCGCAGAAACAACGACTGAAACCCCGGCCGGCACAGGCGCAGATACAGGCACCCATACAGACGCCGCCGCCCGGCGCCGCCAGGCCGTGGACGCTGCCCTGGCCGACGTGCGCCAGCTGCTGCAGGCCGGCGCGCCCGACCGCAGCACCCTGTCGGCCATCACCGCACGCCTGGAGCAGCTGGCCGCGCACAAGGCCTTGTTCAGCCGCTCGGACTTCCCCCCGCCCGCGCAGACCGAGGGCGTGGGTGCCTCCACGCGCTACCGCCTCAACCCGGTCGATGGCGATGCGGGCCTGGCCCTTTACCTGAACTCCATCAACCCCGGCAAGACCACGGCCCCGCACAACCACACGACCTGGGCCGTGATCGTTGCCGTCGAAGGCCAGGAGCTCAACCGACTCTACGAGCGCACGGACGACCGCAGCGACCCCGCACGCGCCAGCATCCACCTGGCGCGCGAATTCACCGTGCAGCCGGGCGCCTCCATCGCCTTCCTGCCCGATGACATCCACAGCATTGCCGTCGTGGGCGAGCAGCCCACGCTGCACTTCCATCTCTACGGCCAGCCGCTGGAAACCCTGAGCGGCCGCGTGGCCATCGACCCCGACACCGGCGAAGTCAAGAACTACAACGCCGCCTACTTCCGTCCCAGCGAGGCCGTGGCATGAGCACCCCCCAAGACAAGCACCGGCCGCTGGGCCCGTCGACCCGCCTGCTGCACGCAGGCACGCCGCAGCTGCAGGGCGGCTCCGGCCCCGTCAACGTGCCCGTGGTGCGCACCAGCACCGTGCGCTTTGCCGACAGCGCCGCCTACGCCGACCTGCACCACCGCCGCGAGGCCGGCGAGCGTTTGGCCTCCTACGGCCGCCACGGCCTGGACACGCACCGCGCGCTGGAAGACGCCGTGGTCGCGCTGGAGGGCGGGCACCGTGCCTTTCTCACGCCCTCGGGCCTGTCCGCCATCACCCTGGTGCTCATCGCCCTGCTATCGCCCGGCGACCATGCCCTGGTGGCCGACAGCGTCTACTCGCCCGTGCGCCGCGTGGACGCCACCTTGCTGCAGCGCCTGGGCATCACGCTGGAGTACTTCTCGCCCTCGCGCGACGATCTGGCCGGCAAGATCCGCCCCAACACCCGCCTGGTCTACCTGGAATCGCCCAGCTCCCTGCTCTACGAGGTGCTGGACCTGCCCGCCCTGGCCGCCGTGGCGCGCCGGCACGGCATTGCCGTGGCCACCGACAACACCTGGAGCGGCGGCTGGTTCTACCAGCCCCTGGAGCACGGCGCCAACCTCTCCATCCAGGCCGCGACCAAGTACATCGCCGGCCACTCCGACGTGATGCAGGGCATCGTCATCACCGACGGCCCCGCGCTGTCCAAAAAGATATCCACCGCCTACGAGGCCCTGGGCCTGACCATAGGCGCCGACGACGCCTACCTGGCACTGCGCGGCCTGCGCACCCTGCCCGTGCGCCTGGCCCAGCACCAGCGCCACGCCACCGAAATCGCCCAGTGGCTGGAGCAGCAGCCCCAGGTCGGCCGCGTCTTCTACCCGGCCCTGCCCTCCGATCCCGGCCATGCGCTGTGGAAGCGGGACTTCAGCGGGGCCAGCGGGCTGGTGTCATTCGCGTTTGCCGAAGGGGTGGACGCCGGTGCCGGCGCCGTGTTCGTTGACTCGTTGCAGCAGTTTGCGCAGGGTGCTTCCTGGGGCGGGTATGAGAGCCTGGCGCTGGTGGCGCAGCCTGAGCGGTTGCGGGAGCACAGTGTGTGGACGGGGACTGCGCCTGTGGTGCGGCTGCATGTGGGGCTGGAGGATCCTTTGGATTTGATTGCGGATCTGGAGAGGGGGTTTGGGGTGGTGGTGGAGCGGTTCAGGTTGGCTGCCTGAGATTTTTTGGGCTCTGCTGCGTTTGCTGCGTGCGCTGCGTTTGCTGCGTGGTGCTGCGCTTGCTGGTTCTGACCCTGCCGGGGGGGTTCTTTTCGAGGCCGGGTCTCGGCCCGGCGGCCGACCTACTTTCCTTTGTTTCGCCAAAGGAAAGTAGGCAAAGCAAAGGCGACCCGAATGTCCGCGACCCCTTCGCTTCGCTGCGGGGCAACCTGCGTCGTGGCGGTTGCGGGGTTCGCCGTGAAACTCTCTTCGCGCTGCGCGCTACGTTCAAACATCACGGCGAGTCAGATCACGAAGCAGTCCTGTCCTTCGGCAGGACTGCAACCCCGCAACCACCACGCCGCAGGCGCTGACATACGGGGAGTTTGCCCGGGCCTTCGCTTCGCTCGGCCCCTGGTTTGAAGCCGAACGCAGTGATGGCGCCGGCTGTTGGCTGTTGGCTGTTGGCTGTTGGCTGTTGGCTGTTGGCTGTTGGCTGTTGGCTGTTCCCCAGCCTCCCCCCTTCTGCCCACGCCTGCGTTGGGCGGGATGCGGGGTGGCAAGCCTGCCGAAGGACAGGCTTGCTTCGTCATCTGACTTGCCGCAGTTGTTTGAGCGGCGCGCGAAGCGCAAAGCGAGTTCTGCGGCACACCCCGCATCCCGCCCAACGCAGGTCGCCCCGGAGCGCAGCGCAGGGGTCGTGGGCAGTTTGGGGCGCGCTTCTTTGCTTCCTTTCTTATCGCGCGATAAGAAAGGGAGTCGGCCGCCGGGCCGAAACCCGGCCTCGAAAAACAACCACCCGGCAGGGACAAAAAGCAGACCCCGAGCCAGACTCAAACAGCAGGCACCAGCCGAATCCCAGAAGCCCACCCATCCCGCTCCAACTGCTCAACCAACCCCAACTCCCAATCCAGATAAGCCCGAAACCCCGCATCCCTCAACCCCAGATCCCGATGCGCATAAGGGCTGTACCACTGGTCATCATCCCCCGTCAGCACATCCGCATCCCCCTGCCCCAGCGGCAGCCCGGCAGCAGCCCAGGCAGAAGTGCCACCGACGACGGAACGCACATCGCGCCCAGTGCGCGCCGCCAGTTCGGCCGCCACGCTGCGCGCCAGCACGCCGTCCGGCGAGGTCAGCACCACGACCTGGGCCGGCGGCAGGGCCTGCACGAAGGAGGGCAGACGATCAGGCACGGCAAAGCGCGCACCGGCGATGTGCTGCTTCTCGAAGGCGGGCCGGCTGTCCACGTCGAAGACGATGGCGCGGCCTTCGCCCAGCAGTTCCTGCGCCTGCTGCACGGACAGCTGGGGCGCAGGCGCGTGGGAGGCGAGCACGCGCACGGGTTCGGCACCGACCTCCAGGGTGGCCAGCGCGGGCGGAACGTAGGTGAAGACTTCCCAGCCCAGCTGGGCCAGCCAGGCGCCGGTGGTGAGGGCGCGCACGCCGTCCCAGTCGGCCAGCACGATGCGTGCGCCGCGCGTGGCCGCGTATTCGTCGGTGGCCTGCACGAGTTGGCCGCCCGGCGCCCAGCGCCAGCCGGGCAGGTGGCCGGCCTGGTATTCCTCGCGGGTGCGCACGTCGAAGCGGTAGAGCGTGCGTTCGGTGGCTTCGGACTCGAAGCGGGCCAGTTCGGCCGCATCAATGGATTGCACGCCCGCGCGCTGTGCCACGCTGGCTGCGCGTTCGCGTGCCGTGGCCAGGGCGACGGCGCCGGGCTCGGGCAGCGGGGTGCGGCGGCCATGGGCCAGCCTGCGGCCGGTGAGCAGCCAGTCCATGGTGCCGTTGCGCAGCGAGACGACCTGGTTGGGAATGCCGGCGTCGATCAGGGTCTGCGCGCCCGCGATGGAGCGCGTGCGGCCCGCGCAGTTGACGACGACCAGGGTGTGCGGGTCCGGGGCGATTTCGCCGATGCGGTAGACCAGTTCGGCCCCCGGCACGCTCAGGGCAAAGGGCAGGCTGAAGGCCGCGAATTCCTCGGGCGTGCGGCTGTCGACGACGACGATGTTGTCGCCGCGCTGCACGCGCGCGCCCAGTTCGTCCGAGGTGATCCAGGGCGTGTGCTTTTCATGCTCGATGACTTCGCCGAAGGCCTTGCTGGGCACGTTGGTGCCGCTGAAGATTTCCAGCCCTTCGGCCGCCCAGCCTTCGGTGCCGCCTTCGAGCACGGAGACGTTGGGCCAGCCCAGGCGCACCAGCTTGGCGGCGGCTTCATGGGCCAGCGTGCCGTCGCCATCCACCAGCACGATGCGCGTTCCCCGGCGCGGCACCAGGCGGTCGATGAGCTGCTCCAGCCGCCAGGCCGGGGCCGGCGCCGCGAACAGGATGTGGCGGTGCGCGAAGACACCGGCCTCGCGCACGTCGAGCACGGCGATTTCCTCGCCGTCGGCCAGGGCCTGCCGCAGCGCGGCGGGCGTGACCAGCGCATGGCGAATCGACTTGGGCGGGCCGAAGGTGCGGAACGTGCCGCCCTCCAGGCTCTCGAAGACCACGCGCTCGGGCATGCGCTCCAGGCCGCGCCCGTAGAAGTGCAGGTGCAGGCCGGGTTCCTCGCCGATCAGCTCGATGGTGTGCACGTCGGTGGGCGTGAGCACTACCGAGGTTCCGCTGCCCACATCGACGCTGCGCCCCACCGCCAGGGTGTCGCGCAGCGGGTCGTCGGTCTTGCCGCGTGTGAAGAACACGTTGCGCTCCACGCCTTCGACGCCCGCGATGATGGCCCAGGTGGTGTGGTCATGCGGCGGCTGGGACTTGCCCGGCAGGCCGGTGGACAGGTACAGCGCATAGCGCCCGCCCAGGTCTTCGCTGAGGCGGTAGACCTGGGCCGGGTTGCTGGCCGAGACGGGGAAGTGCGCATGCGGGAACAGTTCGCGCTGCAGGCCCAGCGCCTCCAGCTCGCGGGCCACGGCCTGCAGTTGCTCGGGCGTGGCCCGCTCGGGATCGGGGAGCAGGCGCCGGGCCGTGGCGATGAAGCCGGTGATGGCGGCTGCGCGGCGGCTGGCCACGTCGCTGCCGCTGAAGTCGATGGAGAGATGGGTCTGTGTCATGGGAGTGCCTGGGAGGACGTTCGCGGGAGGACACGAAGTTAGGCCTCTCCCGCCCCGGCGCCAACGACGCATTGCAGATATGGATATGAGCTTTGGGCACTGCGCGCGCATGCGTGGCGCAAGCGTGACGCACGTTGTGCGGCAGCCGCATATGCATAGCCGCAATGCTTAGTTCACGCCGCGCCAGGAGCCTCCCAGACTGCGGGCATCGACTCTCTGCACTCCGGCACTCCCATGATCCGCACCCCGTCTGCGCTGCGCGCACTGCTGCTTCCCCTGTTCTCCGCCCTGGCCCTGCACGCGCCTGCGGCCCTGGCCTCGGCCGACAGCTTTCCGAACAAGCCGGTGCGCATCATCGTGCCCGTGGCGCCCGGGGGCAGCGCCGACAAGCTCACGCGCACGCTGGCCGACAAGCTGGCCGCGCTGTGGGGCCAGTCGGTGGTGGTGGAGAACGTGGCCGGGGCCAGCGGCACCATCGGCGCGGCCAAGGTGGCCAAGGCCGCGCCCGACGGCTACACCCTGCTGCAGCAGGGCGAGGGCCTCACGCTCAACGGCCTGCTGTTCGCCCAGTTGCCCTACGACACGCAAAAGGCCTTCACGCCCATCATCAAGGCCGTGGTCAATCCGCAGGTGCTGGTGGTCAACCCCGCCACGGGCCTGAACACGCTGGGCGACTACCTGGCCCGCGCCAAGGCCAAGCCGCAAAGCATCAGCCTGGGCCTGCCCGGCAATGGCGGCATTGCCCATGTGGCGCATGAAATCCTCACGCAGGAGACGGGCGCCAAGGTCAACTACATCCCCTACCCGGGCGGTGGCCCCGCCTCGCTGGACGTGCTGGGCGGCCATACCGACGCCACGCTGATCACGCTGGCCGCCGTGACCGAGTACGTGCGCGCCGGCAAGCTGCGCGCCCTGGCCGTGACCACGCCCTACCGCTCCGACGCCCTGCCCCAGGTACCCACCATGGCCGAGGCCGGCGTGCCCGGCTTCTCGGTGGAAAGCTGGCAGGGCTACTTCGCGCCGGCCGGCACGCCCGCGCCCATCGTCGCCAAGATCAACCGCGACCTGCAGACCGTGCTGCAGGCCCCCGATGTGCGCGCGCAGCTGGAGCACATGGGCTTCAAGGTGGCGGGCGGCTCACCGGCCGACCTGGGCCAGAGCCTGCAAAGCGAGCGCCCGCGCTACGCCCGGGCGATCCAGTCGGCGGGGCTGTCGCTGCGCTGAGGCTGGCCCACGGGCGCGGCCAAGGCGATCTGCATGGGTACGAAGGCCACGCCATTCTTCTCCAGCGGCGCACTGGTGGCCCGAAAACCCAGCCTTTCGTAGGCGGGTACGGCAAACGGCGTGGAGTTGACGGTGACGCTGCCGGCGTCCGGGTGGATGGCAGGCTGCAGCGCCTGCCATAGCCGCCTGGCCAATCCCTGCCGCTGGAACGGCAGGCCAACGAACAGATGGAACAGATGGCGCCCGTCACGCAGGGCCGCCATGCCTGCCAGGGCATCGCCCTGCCTGGCAACGATGAAGAGGTAGCGGGGGTCCTGCAGGTAGGCCTGGAGCGCCTGCGGCCCCAGGGCCTTCAGGAATTCCTGCGCGCCCTGGCTGCCGGAGTCCAGGGTGAAGAGGTGCGACACGCTGGAGACCAGCGCGCTGATCTCTTCGGCGTCTTCGATGTGTGCGGGACGAATGTGCATGGGGAAAGGTGCAAGGGCCGGAGGTGCAAGGGCCGGAGGTGCAAGCGCCTGAGGTGCAAGGGCCGGAGGTGGAAAGGCCACGGGGCCTGTCCCCTGTCCCGCCCCCGCAAGCCTCTCAGTAGGCGGCAGGCCGATTGTCCAGGCGCCATTTCTCGCCCTCGGGCGTGCCCGGCACGGGCGGGCGCAGGCCCTGGATGCTCCACAGGCTGAAGGGCGTCTCGTCCACATGCATCTCCCAGCGCAGGCCACGGTCGGCGATGAAGGGGGACAGCTGCCGCCGCACGCCTTCGAGGAACCGTGTCTTGGTCTCCTCGTCGCGTATCTGCCGCGCGATGTGGTCCACGGAGATGCGCACGAAATCATCCGCAGGCTCGCCGCCGATGAAGAACGAAGTGCGCGCGACGGCCTCGAACACCACGCCCACGTAAAAGCGCGGCAGGTCGCAGTAGACGGCCGTGATGCGCTGGGCGATGGCCTGTTTGTCTTCATCGCTGAAGGCGTTTTCGGGGTGGTAGATCTTCCACAGGGGCATGGTTTTCTCCGGGTGCAAAAAAGAGGAGGTTTCGGGAAATCCGGGCTGGCGACACGGCGGGCCGTCAGGCGGGCTGGCCTGCATCCGCGCCCTGGTAGCGCGCTGCCGGCACGCCGCTGAGCGTCAGCGCCTTGACGAGATTGGCGCGCGATTGGTCAAAGTCCAGCCAGGCGGTCGTGCTGCCCAGCGTGGGAAAGCAGATGGCCTCGCCCTGGTCGAGTGCGACCAGGGCCGTATCCACCAAGGACTCGGGCGACATGAACAGGTGCGCGGGAAACGGCGCGGGCTTGCCGCCGAAGAATTCGGAGTGCACCAGGCTGGGCATCACCGCCTGCACCATGACGCCGCTGGAAGCGAGCTCGGCCTGCAGCGAGCGCGTGAAGTTCAGCACATAGGCCTTGGAGGCGCCGTAGCTGGAGGCGCCCGGCACCGGCATCACGGCCAGGATGGAGCCGATGTTGATCAGCGTGCCCCGGCCGCGCGTGGCGAACAGCCGCGCCGCCGCCAGCGACAGCCGCGTCAGCGCATGGATGTTGACCATGACCATGCGATCGACCTCGCCCGCATCCACCTGGGCGGCCGGGCCCAGGGCTCCCAGGCCGGCGCAGTTCACCAGCATGCGGATGTCACGCTCACCCGACAGCAGCGCCGCCACGCGCTGCAGGCCGGCGGCGTCAGCCAGGTCGGCGGCCACTACCTCCACCTCGCGGCCATGCGCGCTGCGCAGCCGCTGCGCCAGCGCCTGCAGCCGGTCCTCGCGGCGGGCCACCAGGATCAGGGAATGGCCCCTGGCGGCCAGGCGGTCTGCGTAGACGGCGCCAATGCCGGATGAGGCGCCAGTGACGATGGCGGTGCCTTGATGCGTGCTCATGAAGGAGGTCCTTGCTTGAAAAGCCGTGGTTGATAGTGGCTCCAAATATAAACTCCAATCATTAGAGTTACAAGCGCGCAATCCACCTTTGCGGGCCGGGCTTGCGTTTTGCTGAGACACTCCAGGCCTGCGACAACCGCGAACACACAAGGGAAACCCCATGCGATCCAAGAGCTTCGAGGGCATGGCCTGCTCGATCGCCACCGCGCTGGAGGCCGTAGGCGACCGCTGGGCCATGCTGGTGCTGCGCGACCTGATGCTGGGCCTGAGCCGCTATGACGACCTGAGAAAGTCCACGGACATCACCAATGCCACGCTGACCGACCGCCTGCGCCAGCTGGAGCAGACCGGCCTGGTCGAGCGCCGCCTCTACCAAAGCGGCCCGGACCGCTACGAGTACCTGCTCACGCCCAAGGGCCGCGACCTGTCCCTGGTGATCCAGGCGCTGGCCCAGGTCGGCGACCGGTGGCGCCTGCAGCAGCAGGCCCAGCCGCCCATGCGCTTTGTGCGTGCGCAGTCAGGCACGCCCCTGCGGCTGGCGCTGGTGGAGGAGGAATCGGGCCAGAGCGTGCCTTTTTCCGAGCTGCGCGTGGAGGCCGGCCCCGGCGCGGACGACCTGACGCGCTGGCGGCTGTCCAAGCTGGCCGCGCAGGCCAGGACGCCGGCAGCGGCCCCCGGCGCGGATTGAGACCGGCCATGGCCGCGCCCCTACCCGGCAAGCGCCCGCAACGCGCCCTGACCTACCGCCGCCACTGCGCGCTGGGCGGCGTGGAGATTCTCAGCGGCCATGCCGTGCAGCACCGCTATCCGCGCCACTTCCACGACACCATGGGCATTGCCGTCATCCACGGCGGGCGCGAGCTGTGCTGGAGCCGGGGCGCCGAGCGCGAGTTCACGGGTGGCGATATCGCGTTGTTCAACGCTGGCGAGATCCACGACGGGCGCCCGGGCGGCGAGCAGGGCTGGACCTACGACATGCTGCATGTCGAGCCCGCCCGCATGCACGCGCTGCTGGGCGTGCGCGATGGCTGGTTCGACGCCGTCAGCCTGCGCGACCCGCAGACCCGGGCCTGCGCCCGGCAGTTGCTGCAAGGCCCGCAGGACGGCCTGGCCGCCGACGAGGCCCTGCTGGCGCTGCTGCGCCGCGTGGTGCACAGCCCCGGCCGGCCGCATGCGCCCGATGGCGCCAGCGCGGCGCTGCTGCGCGAGTTCATCGACGCCCATGCGGACCAGGAGCTGGGCGCCGCGCGGCTGGCCGCCGTCTGCGGGCTCAGTCCCGAGCACGCCATCCGCAGCTTCAGCCGCCGCTACGGCATCACGCCCCATGCCTACCACCAGGCCCGCCGCGCCGAAAGCGCCCGCGGCCTGCTGCGCGGCACGCTGGCGCTGAGCGAGGTGGCACTGTCGCTGGGCTTCTACGACCAGAGCCATTTCTCCAACTGGTTCCGCCGCGCGCATGGCGTGGCGCCTTCGCAGTACCGCCAGGCCATGCGGCCCTGAGCGGCCTTGAGCGGCCCGGCCTGATCAATTCCGTCCAAGACCGCGCGCTGCGGCCTGCCTAAGCTGCCACTCCTCGACAGACAGGAGTGGTGGATGAAGACACGGACCGTTGGATTTTTCGTCTTTGATGGCGTGGTGCTGCTGGAGTTTGCAGGGCCTTTGCAAGTGTTCGACGTGGCCGCGCGCGTGGCCGTGCGGCGCGGGCTGGCGGCCTTGCCCCCGTTTCAGCCCGTGGTGATCAGCCGCAGCGGCGCCGCCGTGCGCACGCGCGAAGGCGTGGGCATCCAGGCGCAGGCCAGCCTGCAGGACCATCCCCCGCTGGACCTGGTGATCGTGGCCGGCGGCGCCCTGCAGGCCGAACTGGCCGCGCCCGAGGTCGCCGCCTGGCTGCGGCAGGTGGCCGGCAGCAGCGAGGTGACGGGCTCCGTCTGCGTGGGCTCCTTCCTGCTGGGGCGGGCAGGGCTCCTGGACCAGCGCGAGGCCACCACGCACTTCGAGGACACGGAAGACCTGCGCGCCATTGCGCCAGCTGCCCGCGTGAGCGCCGACAGGCTGTGGATCGATGAGGGCGCCATCGTCACCTCGGGCGGGTTTGCGGCGGGCATCGACATGGCCCTGCACCTGGTGGAGCGCCTGCTGGGCGCGGAGATCGCGGCCGAGACGGCACGCCAGCTCGAATACCGGCGGCGCGATGCCGCCGACCGGCAAGCGTGACGGGGCCATGCGCATGAACGGAAAGACAAGCTACCTGGCGCTGCTGGCCGTGGGCGGGCTGATCCTGAGCCTGTCCGGCGTGGCCGTGGCTTTCAGCAGCATGGGCACCAGCGCCATGGGCTTTTACCGCATGCTGCTGGGCGGCCTGGGGCTGGCCGGCTTTGCCCTGTGGCGCGGCCTGCGCTGGCGCATGACGCGCCAGGCCCTGCTGTACGCCTGCCTGGCCGGCGCCGCGCTGGCGCTGGACCTGTACTGGTGGCACAAGAGCATACGGATGGTGGGGCCGGGCCTGGGCGCCATCCTGACCAACTGCCAGTCGTTCTTTCTGGCGGGGCTGGCCTGGGCGGTGTTCCGCGAGCGGATCACGGTCGTCTACTTCGTGGCGCTGGTGCTGGCGGCCACCGGTATCCTCATGGTGTCGGGTGCGGGCCTGCCCGTGGCCTCAGGCCCGGATTCGGCGTCCGAGCACTGGCTGGGCGTGGCCCTGGGCCTGGCCTCGGCGGCGGCCTATGCGCTGTGCGTGGTCTTCATCAAGAAGGGGCAGACCCCGCCGCACGCCACGCACCCGGCCGTCAACATGGCCGTGCTGTGCGCCGCCGCCGCGCCCTGCCTGCTGGCAGCCGCGTGGCTGGAGGGCGAATCGCTGGCCATTGCCAGTGCGGCCGATTTCGGCACGCTGCTGCTGTACGGCCTGCTGGTGCAGGGCGTGGCCTGGCTCATGGTGAGCACGGCCGTGCCGCATGTGAAGGCCTCGCTGGCCGGCCTCATCCTGCTGGCCGAGCCCATAGGCACCTATGCCATCGACGTGCTGTTCTTCACCGCCCGGCCCACGCCGATGGCGCTGGCCGGCATGGCGCTGACGCTGGCGGCCATCTATGCGGGATCGACCTATGGCGGAGCGCCCTCCGGCGGAGCGCCCGCAAGGCGCATGGCGAAGGCGCAAGGCTCCGGCCACTGACCACGGCGGTCAGTGGCCGGCCCGCTCGCTGCCTGTGCCGCTCACTTGGGCAGCAGCACCTTGTCGATCACGTGGATCACGCCGTTGGACTGATAGACGTCGGGGATGGTCACCGTGGCCGTGCCGCCCTTTTCATCGGTCAGCATGATCTTGGAGCCGCTGGACTTGGCCACCAGCGTGCCGCCGCTGACGGTCTTGATGCTGGCCATGCCCTTGCCGTCCTTGATCATCTTGGACAGCGCCGCCGCATCCCACTTGCCGGCCACCACGTGGTAGGTCAGCACGGTGGTCAGCGTGCCCTTGTTCTCGGGCTTGAGCAGGGTGTCCACCGTGCCTGCGGGCAGGGCCTCGAAGGCGGCATTGGTGGGCGCGAACACGGTGAACGGACCCGGGCCCTTGAGCGTATCGACCAGGCCCGCCGCCTTGACGGCTGCGACCAGGGTGGTGTGGTCCTTGGAGTTGACGGCGTTGTCGATGATGTCCTTGGACGGCAGCATGGGTGCGCCGCCCACCATCACATCGGCCATGGCAGCCACGGAGGCAGCCGACATCACGATGGCCAGGCCGAACGAGGCCAGCTTGCGGGTGTTTTGAATCGAGATCATGGAATGCTCCTAGCGGGTTGATGACAAGCCGAACGATTCCGGCTGATCTGGATACGCAGCGCAGCGGGGTCTGGATTCAAAAAAAACGGCGATCGACGTCAAACACAAAAAGTTACAACCACTTTCAATTGCGGCACATCCAGACCTGCGCGGCCTGCGTACTGCCGGATAGCGGGGACGCATCCCATTCCCCTGGAGCAGGTGGCCACCTCTTCAGTGGAACGCGCTTTCGCCACACCCGTGTGCTTTCGGCCGGAGGCGCATTCTTCACGTTGACCGTTCGCGCCTGCCGCGAACCGAGAGGAACCATCATGTCTGACGAATCAGTGTTGATCGGGGTTTTGCAAAAACGTGCCAAGAAGCTGGAGGACAGGCGCCAGTTCTTCCGCAAGACCAGCGGCGTGGCCGTGGGCATGGCGGGCGGGGTGATCCTGTCCGCCTGCGGCGGCGGCGGGGGCGATGCGAATGCGCAGGCCAACGGGCCCACGGATGCGGAGATCCTGAACTTCGCCCTCAACCTGGAGTATCTGGAGTCGCAGTTCTATCACTACGCGGTGTTCGGCACCGGCCTGCCCGCCAACCTGCAGTCGGGCGTGGGCACGCAGGGCGCCATCACGGGCGGCCGTGCCGTGGCCTTCAAGGACCCCGTGGTGGCGCAGTACGCCAAGGAGATCGCCCAGGACGAGATCGCCCACGTGGCATTCCTGCGAGCGGCGCTGGGCTCGGCCGCGGTGGCGCAGCCGCAGATCGACATCGGCGGAACCGACCCGAACGGCGCCTTCTCGGTGGCGGCGCGAGCGGCCGGGCTGGTGGGCGCGGGCACGGCCTTCGATCCCTATGCGAGTGACGAGAACTTCCTGCTGGGGGCCTTCATCTTCGAGGACGTGGGCGTCACCGCCTACAAGGGCGCATCGCCGCTGATCACCAACAAGACCTATCTGGAGGCAGCCGCCGGCATCCTGGCCGCCGAGGCCTACCACGCAGGTCTGGTGCGCACGGTGCTGTACGCCAAGGGCCTGGCCACGCCCGCGCTGCGCACGGCGGCCGGCGCCATCTCGGATGCGCGCGACAGCCTGGATGGCTCCACCGACGTGGACCAGGGCATCACGGGGGACGCCACCACGTCCAACATCGTGCCGCTGGATTCCAACGGCATCGCTTTCAGCCGCTCGCCGGGCGACGTGCTGAACATCGTGTACCTGACCAAGGACACGGCGACCAAGGGCGGGTTCTTCCCGGCCGGCGTGAATGGCTCGCTGGTGATGAGCAGCGCCTACGCCTGACGCGGACCGCCCGCCTGCCCCGCGCCGGCCGGGGCAGGCGGGCTTCCCCGGGGCTGGCCCGAGACAAGCGTTCCCCTGCCAAGGAGTTGCCATGATGTCCCTTCTGCCTTCCTCATCCGCCCCCCGCACGCCGGCCAGCACGCCGGGCCGCACGCCGCGGCGCCTGAAACCTGCCACCGTGGCGCGCCGCTGCGTGGGCAGCCTGATTCTGCTGGCCGGCGCGGTCATCTTGACCGGAGATCTCGTGGCGCTGTGGCGCGGCGCAGGCACTGATGCCGCACCCGCCGCCGCAGCCATTGCGCCCGCCAGCGGCGTGGTGCCAACCGCCCGATAGGCATCCCCCTGCAACCGCGTGCCCCCCGCCGGCGGAAAGGCCCCCATGAACGACACCGTGCTTGCGGCCGAACAGGGCCGCTTCGGCGCCATCGAGCCGGACCACGGCCACGCGGGCACGCCCAGCCTGCCGCAGGTGCATCGCAGCATCGCCGTGCCGCGCGGCGACAGCCGCTCGGACAACGCGCGCCGCGTGCTGGCGTTTGCCGGGCCCGGCTACATGGTAGCCGTGGGCTACATGGACCCTGGCAACTGGGCCACCTCCATCGCGGGCGGCTCGCAGTTCGGCTACTCGCTGCTGGCGGTGATCTTTGCCTCCAACCTGATGGCCATGCTGTTCCAGGCGGCGGCCGTGCGCCTGGGCCTGGCCAGCGGGCGGGACCTGGCCCAGGCCTGCCGCGCGCAGTTTTCCCCGCGCATCAATCTGGTGCTGTGGTTCTTCTGCGAGATCGCCATCGTGGCCTGCAATCTGGCCGAGGTGCTGGGCATGGCCATCGGCCTGAACCTGCTGTTCGGCCTGCCGCTGGTGGCCGGGGTGTGCATCACGGTGGTGGATGTGATGCTGATCCTGGCCCTGCAAAGCCGGGGCTTTCGCTGCCTGGAGTCGGTGGTGATCGCCCTGGTGGCCGTGATCGGCCTGTGCTTTGCCGCCCAGCTGGTGTGGCTGCAGCCGCCCGTGGCGGCCGTGCTGCGCGGCCTGCTGCCGGGCATGGAGATCGTGGCCAATCCGCAGATGCTGTACCTGGCCGTGGGCATCGTGGGGGCCACGGTGATGCCGCACAACCTGTACCTGCATTCGTCCATCGTGCAGACACGCCGGCATGACACCACGCCCCAGGGCACGCGCCAGGCCATCCGCCTGGCCACGCTGGACTCCACGGTGGCGCTGGGGCTGGCGCTGTTCGTGAACGCCGCCATTTTGGTGGTGGCGGCCGGTGCGTTCAACCGGCCCGGCCAGGCGCCGGTGACCGAGCTGTCGGACGCCTACCACCTGCTGTCCCCGCTGCTGGGCGTGGGCATCGCCAGCGCGGTGTTCGGCGTGGCGCTGCTGGCCTCGGGGCTGAGTTCTTCGGTCACGGGCACGCTGGCCGGGCAGATCGTGATGGAAGGCTTCCTGCAGATCCGCCTGTCGCCCGCGCTGCGCGCCCTGCTGACGCGCTGCATCGCCATCGTGCCCGCCGTGGTGGCCACCGCCTGGTATGGCAGCACCGGCGCCAGCGCCCTGCTGGTGTTCAGCCAGGTGGTGCTGAGCCTGCAATTGCCGTTTGCCATCGTGCCGCTGCTGTTGTTCACCACGCGGCGCAAGACGCTGGGCGAGCTGGCCTTTGGCCCAAGGATGTCGGCGGTGCTGTGGGGCTGCGCGGCCCTGGTGGTGTCGCTGAACCTGTGGATGCTGCAGCGGCTGCTGACGGCCTGATCGCCAGAACCGGGCATGGCGCCGCGCGGCGCCTTCATAGACGTTTTGCTTCTATCAAACGCCGCTCTTGTTCGTTGGTGGCTTGCCGCGAAGTTCTTAGATTGGTGCCTATAGCCACCAACCCGCGAATTCTCCGCAAGGACGACGACATGACAGCCCTCACTTTGGAAACCGCCTTGCCCCAGGCTCTGGAAGAGGCGCAGGAACACGCCCGCGCACAGGGGCTGGGCCACGCAGGCGGCGTGCGCCCGCCCGTGGCCTGGGCGCTGGTGCAGGCCGGCCAGGCCGTGCTGGTCGATGTGCGCACGGCCGAGGAACGCAAGTTCGTCGGCCAGGTGCCCGGCACCCTGCACGTGCCCTGGGCCACGGGCACGGCGCTGACGCGCAACCCGCGCTTTGCCCGCGAGCTGGAAGCGCGCCTGGCCCCGCACGGCGGCAAGGAGGCCGTGGCCCTGCTGCTGTGCCGCAGCGGCAAGCGCTCGGTGCTGGCGGCCCAGGCGGCCGCCCAGGCCGGGTTCGCCCATGTGTTCAACGTGCTCGAAGGCTTCGAGGGCGAGATCGACGCGCGGCAGCAGCGCGGCAAAAACGACGGCTGGCGCTTCCACGGCCTGCCCTGGATTCAAGACTGAAGGAGCACGCAGATGGCCAGTTTCGACATTGCCGGACTCACCCAGAACCTGCATGCGGCGCGCCGCGAATGGCGCGAGGCGCACGGCCGCACCCAGGAGCCCGGGGCGCGCGAGTTTCCCTCGCGCGACGCGCTTTCCACCCTCATCGACCAGCTCAAGGCAGCCCTGTTTCCCATGCGCCTGGGCCCGCACGACCTGCGCCAGGAAAGCGAGGACATCTTCGTGGCCCACCAGCTGGACTCGGCCCTGCATGCGCTGCTGGGCCAGATACGGCTGGAGCTGCGGCTGTCCGCGCCCCACACGGCAGCGGGCGCCGACGCCATGGCGCTGGACATCGCACGCGCCTTTGCCGAGTCCCTGCCCCAGATCCGCCGCCTGCTAGACAGCGATGTGCTGGCCGCCTTCCACGGCGATCCCGCCGCGCGCAGCGTGGACGAGGTGCTGCTGTGCTATCCGGGCGTGCTGGCCATGATCCACCACCGCCTGGCCCACCAGCTGTACCTGCTGGAGCAGCCGCTGCTGGCGCGCATCGTGGCCGAGCTGTCGCATGCGCAGACGGGCATCGACATCCACCCGGGCGCGAAGATCGGGCGGGGCTTTTTCATGGACCACGGCACGGGCGTGGTGATCGGCGAGACCGCGGTGATCGGCGAGCGCGTGCGGCTGTACCAGGCCGTCACCCTGGGCGCCAAGCGCTTTCCCACCGATGAGCACGGCCACCTGCGCAAGGGCCTGGCGCGCCATCCGGTGGTGGAGGACGACGTGGTCATCTACGCGGGCGCCACCATCCTGGGCCGCGTCACGCTGGGGCGCGGCGCCGTCATCGGCGGCAATGTCTGGGTGACCGAGGACGTGCCGCCCGGCGCCCACGTCACCCAGGCCCATGCGCGCGAGCACGCGCAGCAGCCCCGGGAGGTGGCCCTATGAGCACCCGTCTTGTCACCAGCTTCGGCATTGCCGTGCGCCAGGCGCGCGAGGCCCATGGCTGGTCGCAGGAGCGGCTGGCCGAGCACTCGGACCTGAACCGCTCCTACGTGGGAGAGATAGAGCGCGGCCGCGTCATCGCCTCGCTGCTGACCGTGGAGAAGCTGGCCGTCTCGCTGGGCGTGCAGCCCTCGGCCCTGGTGATGCGCGGCGAAACCGTGGCCCACGACCAGCTGGTGCGCGGCCTGCGCTTGGCGGCTATAGCATGTTGAAGACATGTGCGCGGGCCGGGACACTGGCCCTGTTTTCCCTCCTTCCCCTTCCCTTTTTCCTGAACTGATCACGGAGTCTGCACATGTCGGCAACAGTGGGCGGCACGACCGCGCTAGGCGACAACGCCGCGCGGCAACTGGCCAACGCAACCAAAACCGTTCCCCAGCTTTCGACCATCAGCCCGCGCTGGCTGACGTACCTGCTGCAATGGTCGCCGGTGGAGGCGGGCATCTACCGCCTCAACCGCGTCAAGAACCCGGAGGCCATCAAGGTCACCTGCACGGCCAAGCAGGAAGACAACCAGCTGCCGCGCACCTATGTGGACTACGAGGAGCAGCCGCGCGAGTACTTCCTCAACGCCGTCTCCACCATCCTGGATGTGCACACGCGCATCTCCGACCTCTACAGCAGCCCGCATGACCAGATCAAGGAACAGCTGCGCCTGACCATCGAGACCATCAAGGAGAACCAGGAAAGCGAGCTCATCAACAACCCCGACTACGGCCTGCTGGCCCAGGTCACGGACGAGCAGCGCATCTTCCCGCTGACCGGCGCGCCCACGCCCGACGACCTGGACGAGCTGCTGACCAAGGTCTGGAAGGAGCCCGCCTTCTTCCTGACCCATCCGCTGGCCATTGCCGCCTTCGGCCGCGAGGCCACGCGCCGCGGCACGCCGCCGCCCACGGTCAGCCTGTTCGGCTCGCAGTTCATCACCTGGCGCGGCATTCCGCTGATCCCCTCGGACAAGGTGCCCGTGGCCGATGGCAAGAGCAAGATCCTTCTGCTGCGCGTGGGCGACAAGCGCCAGGGCGTGGTCGGCCTGTACCAGCCCGGCCTGCCGGGCGAGCAGAGCCCGGGCCTGTCGGTGCGCTTCATGGGCATCAACAACCATGCCATCGCGTCCTACCTGATCTCGCTGTACTGCTCGCTGGCCGTGCTCACGCCCGACGCGCTGGCCGTGCTCGACGATGTCGAGATCGGCAAGTACCACGACTATCCCGACACCTACAAGTAAAGAGGCCGGGCGTTGACCGTGTCTGCAATCACCTCCGTGGCGCCCCAGGCGCCCTTCGACCCCGAGGCGCTGGCGCGCATGGCCAACGCCCTGTTCTCCGCCGCACCGGGATCGGCTCCTGCCCTGCCGGGTCTTCCGGGTCTTCCGGGTCTTCCCGGCCTGCCTGCTGGCGTGCAGGCACCCGTGAACGTGGCGCCCCCGGGCTCGCCGCTGGCCAGCCCGGCAGGCCTGGGCCCCGGCGTGCCGGGCACGCCCATCCCGCAGGGCCTGGCGCCGGGCAGCAACCTGCTGCCGGCCTCGCCCGCGCCGCTGGCCTCGTTGGCCCACCGCGCGCCCGCGCTGCTGCCCCATGCCCAGGCCGGCAACGGCGTGCCCGACCATGTCGTGAGCGCCCTGCCCGCCTACGAGCCGCGCCTGGGATCGCAGGTGCTGGGCGTGCCCCAGCGCCAGGGCGATCCGCTGGATGCGCTGGCCGCGCTCCCGTTCACGGCACCTGCTGCACCTGCGACACCTGCTGCATCTGCGGCACCCGCCGTGCCGCGCATCGGCGTTCCCACCGAAGGGCCCGGCATTGCGTCCACCGTGCCTTCGGCCGAGCCGCGCTTTTACTTTGTCGATCCCGTGGTGCTGCCCGCCGGCTACACCACGCCGGCCCATCCGCTGCAGCGCCAGCAGGCTTCGCACGGGGCAAGGCATGGCACGGCCGGCGTGCAGGCGCCCTTCGACGTGCATGCCGTGCGCCGGGACTTTCCCATCCTGTCCGAGCGCGTCAACGGCCGTCCGCTGGCCTGGCTGGACAACGCGGCCACCACGCACAAGCCGCGCGCGGTGATAGAGCGCATCCGCCACTTCTACGAACACGAGAACTCCAACATCCACCGCGCAGCCCATGAACTGGCCGCGCGCGCCACCGACGCCTACGAGGGCGCGCGCGAGCGCGTGCGCCGCTTCATCAACGCGCCCGACGTGAACGAGGTCATCTTCGTGCGCGGCACCACCGAGGCCATCAACCTGGTGGCCAAGAGCTGGGGCTGGCAGCATGTGGGCGAGGGCGACGAGATCATCGTCTCCCACCTGGAGCACCACGCCAACATCGTGCCCTGGCAGCAGCTGGCGGCCGCCAAGGGCGCGAAGATCCGCGTGATCCCGGTGGACGACTCGGGCCAGGTGCTCATCGATGAATACCGCAGGCTGCTGAACCCGCGCACCAAGATCGTCTCCGTCACCCAGGTCTCCAACGCGCTGGGCACGGTCGTGCCCGTGCGGCAGATCGTGGAGCTGGCCCACCAGGCGGGCGCCCGGGCTCTGGTCGATGGCGCGCAGTCGGTCTCGCACATGGCCGTGGACGTGCAGGCCATCGGTGCGGACTTCTTCGTGTTCTCGGGCCACAAGGTCTTCGGCCCCACGGGCATCGGCGTGGTCTGGGGACGGCGCGAGGTGCTGGAGGACATGCCGCCCTGGCAGGGCGGCGGCAACATGATCGCCGACGTGACCTTCGAGAAAACCGTCTACCAGCCCCTGCCCAACACCTTCGAGGCCGGCACCGGCAACATTGCCGACGCCGTGGGCCTGGGCGCCGCCATCGACTACGTGCAGGCCCTGGGCATGGAGCGCATCGCGCGCTACGAGCACGATCTGCTGCAGTACGGCACGCAGGCGCTGGCGCCCATCCCCGGCCTGCGCCTGATCGGCACGGCGGCCGACAAGGCCAGCGTGCTGTCCTTCGTGCTCAAGGGCTGGACCACGGCCGAGGTGGGCGAGGCGCTCAACGCCGAAGGCATCGCCGTGCGCACCGGCCACCACTGCGCCCAGCCCATCCTCAGGCGCTTCGGCGTGGAGACCACGGTGCGGCCCTCGCTGGCCTTCTACAACACCACCGAGGAAATCGACCGGCTGGCGGCCGTGGTGCAGGGGCTGGCGGCGCGCAGGCGGGGTTGAGCCACGGGCTCAGCCCAGGCGTCTTGCAAAGGCGTCGCCCGTGGTGGCCGTGCCCAGGCGGCCGTGCCCAGGCGGCCGCCCACGTCGTTGACGCCGCTTGCGCCAGGTTTGCCGCAGGCCGGACCCGGTGGCAATGCCGCGCAACAGCAGCGGACGGAACACGGCATTGGAGTCATGAAAAAGCATTGCCAATATCAGAATGATCCTATGGATTTTCATCAATCATAGGAATAGACTTTGGAGCACGCCCATCAAACTCTCCTGCATCGTTTCCGGTTTCATTCATATGAAAAAAATCAGATATTTTCTCATTCCGGCAACGCTTTGCTTTTCTGTAAGCTCCATTTATGGAGGCATGTTTACCCCGGCAGCATCCATCATCCAATTACCGGAAAGCATCAACGTTCCCGCAGGAAATATCATGAATGGATCAGTGCTATGGGACTCGCCCATGGTCAAATCCACCCTCGACACAATTTCCTACAGTGTGCTTTCGGGGCCATCTTCAGAAATATGGCCCCAAATCATGAACGCCACTACGCTGGACGGCGATATCTACTCCACATCTTTGCGCGGAATAGGAATCCGTTGGCGTGCCATATGGAAAGCCAGGAATTTCCCCAATGGCAAAACCATGTCCATCACCACTACGTCCAACAATGCAGGAGCCACGGGATGGCAAAAGGATGATGTACATGAGCAAACCATATGGATGCAACTCATCAAGACAGGCGCCGTTCAATCGGGCACTTTCAGCGTCAGCAGCTATGCATCCGCCCGGTTTGACTGCAATAGCCTTTGCAATAGCTGGATCGTGATGGCGGCCGGCAGCACCGTGGTGCGCACAGGCGCCAGTTGCCGGGTGAAGACGAGCAACATCGCCGTGAAACTGCAGCGAGTCAACAGGTCACAGTTCAACGGGATAGGCGCTACCTCCGCGCCCCAGTCATTCGATCTGGAACTGATCTGCACCGGGGGCGAAGCCAATTCCACCCTGCGCCCGTTCGTCACGCTCACGGATGCCAACGATGCCGCCAACCGCTCCGATGTGCTGACGGTGACCGGAGGGGCTGCCGGCATCGGCATCCAGATCCGCAGCAGCGACAAGGTCATCAGCTACGGCGAGGACTCCGCCAACTTCGGCAATCCCAACCAGTGGCAGGCGGGCATCATCACCCCAAACACCAGCAACCACGTGATTCCATTGACGGCGCGCTATGTCCAGACCCAGCCCTCCGTCACAACAGGCTTGGCCAACGGACGGGCCACCTTCACGCTCAACTACCAGTGACCTGCCAGTGACCTGCCAGTGACACGCTGGCTGCATTGCGGCTGTGCAGTCGCCCCCGCGCCGATCCTGCACTGCCGCACCCGGCTGCGCTCACTCGGCTCTGGCCCCCGACACCCGCACCTGCTCGGCCGCCACGGGCATCTGCTCGCGCACGAAGCGCCAGAACGCGTCCACGCCCATGGGCTTGACGGGCAGCGAGCCTTGGTCGATGAACTGCTTTTGCACCTCGGGATTGCGCAGCGCCGTGGCCAGTGCGCCGTTCAGGCGCTCCAGCGCCGCGCGCGGCGTGCCGGCCGGGGCAACCAGCCCGTACCAGGAGTCGGTGTAGAAGCCCTTGACGCCCGCTTCCTCGAACGTTGGCACATCGGGCAGGGCCGGCAGGCGCTGGCGCGAGGCCACTGCCAGGGCGCGCAGCTTGCCCGAGCGGATGAAGGGGATGGCGCCCGTGGTGAGCACGAAGTCCACGCGGCCCGCCATCAGGTCGGTCATGGCCGGGGCCGTGCCCTTGTAGGGGATGTGGGTGACATCCACGCCCGTGAGCTGCTTGAAGCTGGCGCCCGCCAGGTGCTGGCTGGAGCCCACGCCGCCCGAGCCGTAGTTGAGCTGGCCCGGCCTGGCACGCGCCGCCTCCAGCAGATCGTTGACCGAGCGCAGCGGCGAGGCCACGGGCACCAGCAGCACGCTGGGCGAGGTGGTGATCATGCCGATGGGCGCGAAGTCCTTGAGCGGATCGTGGTTCAGCCTGGCGTAGAGAGCGGAGTTCAGGCCGTGCGAGGCCACGGTGGCCAGCATGATGGTGTTGCCATCGGGCCTTGCGCGGGCCGCCGCGTCACTGCCCAGGTTGCCGCCCGCGCCGGCCCGGTTGTCGATGGTGATGGGCTGGCCGAGGGCCTCGCTCATGCGCGTGGCCGCCAGCCGTGCCACGTTGTCGGAGGGGCCGCCCGCAGGCCAGCCCACGATGAGGGTGATGGGGCCTTGCGCCAGAGCCGGCAGGGCCAGGGCGCACAGGGCCAGCGCAGCCAGGCTGCGGCGCGGCAGACAGTGCATGGCGGTCGTCCTTGTGAATTCAAAGGTTGGCATGGGCATGGCCTTCAGGGCTTGCCGTCCTGCCAGGGCATCTCGGTCCAGAGCTTGCGAAAGCCGGCCTCGGTGCGCTCCAGCTCGGCCGCGTAGGCGGGCGGCGCCAGGTAGCGCAGCGGCGCGTACATGGCCTCGGCCTGCTGCCTGAACTGCGGGTCGGCCGCGATGGCGGCCACGGCATCGACCAGCTTTTTGCGCACGCCTTCGGGCAAGCCCTTGGGCGCGGCCAGGCCGCGCAGGGAGGCCAGCTCGATATCGATGCCCTGCTCCTTGAACGTAGGCACCTGCGGCGCCAGCGAGCTGCGCGCGGCCGACATCTGGCCCAGCAGGCGGATGGGAGTGCCGCCCTTCTGGTAGGCCAGCACCTCGCCCACGTTGATGGCGCCGATGGTGATCTGCTGGCCCGTGGCGGCGGCGCGCACCTCGCCCGCGCCCTTGTAGGGCACATGGGTGAGCTGCGTGCCGGTGGCCTTGGCGAACAGCAGCATGGCCAGGTGGTCGTCCGAGCCCGTGCCCGTGGTGCCCACGGTCACGGCACCGGGGTTGGCCCGGGCGTAGGCGGCCAGGCCGGCCAGCGTGGTGATGGCGTTGCTGTTGTGGATGGCAAAGCCGCCAGGGTCGTCCACCAGGTTGCCCAGCAGGTCGTACTGGCTCCAGTGGAAGCTGCTCTTGCGCTCGATGGGAATGGTCAGCACGTTGGGCGTGTTGATGAAGCCGATGGTGTAGCCATCCGGCTTGGCCCGCGCCAGTTCGCCAAAGCCGATGCCTCCGCCCGCGCCGGGGCGGTTGAGCACGACCACGCTGCCGCCCAGCTTCTTTTCCAGATGGCGGGCCAGCAGCCGCGCCACCAGGTCGGTGCCGCCGCCGGGCCCGTAGGCCACGATCATCTCGATGTTGCGCGAGGGATAGGGAGCCTCGCTCTGCGCCTGGGCCTGGGCCAGGGCCGGCAGCGCCATGCAGGCGGCGGCCAGGCCTGCGCACAATGCGCGCCTTGCTTGCGGTGTCATCTTTGTCTCCTGGGTCGCCTCTTGCAGTGGTCTGAGAGGCTTTTTAGTCATGGTGAAGGAAGCGGCTAACGGGATGGGGAAAAGGACGGGGAACGGGACGGGTCCAAGGCCCTGGCGATGCGCTCGCGCGCATGCGGCCAGACCTCGGGATTGACCAGGCGCGCGGGCCGCTGGCCGTCGGCCAGCAGTTGCACGATCTGGGTGGCGGCCAGCTCGGCGTTGTTGCGCCGGGCCTCGTGCGTGACACCGGCGGTGTGGAAGGTGGCCACCACCTGGGGCAGGGCCAGCAGCGGATGGGAAGCGGGCGGCGGCTCCTGGTCCCAGACATCGAGCCCGGCGCCGGCCAGGTGGCCGCTGGCCAGGGCGGCGTGCAGGGCGGCCTCGTCATGGATACCGCCGCGCGCCGTGCTCACGAAGACGGCGCCCGGCTTCATGGCCGCAAAGGCAGCGGCGTCCATGAGCCCCAGCGTGGAGGCATCGCGCGGGCAGTGCAGGGAGACGATGTCCGAGCGGCGCAGCAGTTCGTCGAAGCCGACGGCCTCGGCCCCGCGCGCCGCCAGGCCTGCCGCGTCATAGGCCGGGTCGCAGCCGATCACCTGCATGCCGAAGGCCCGGCCCAGGGCCGCGACGCGGCTGCCGGCCTCGCCCACGCCCACCAGGCCCAGGGTGCGGCCGCGCAGCTCGTGGCCCATGACGTCTTCCCGGCTGAAGCCCCGGCCCGGGGCGCGCAGCAGGCGGTCGGATTCGTTGATGCGGCGCAGCACGGACAGCATCAGCCCGATGGCCATCTCGGCCACCGAATCCGCGTTGCCGCCCGACTGGTTCATCACGGCCACGCCGGCGCGCGTGCAGGCCTCGATGTCGATGGTGTCGCAGCCCGAGCCGCTGGAAGATACCGCCAGCAGATCGGGGCAGCGCGCCAGCAGGTCCGCCGTGGCGAACCAGTGGCGCGGCAGCTCGTCCTTGGCGGCCGTGATCTGGTAGACCTGGGCGCCAGCCAGGGCCTGCCAGGCGGCGGCATCGTCGCCCTCGCGCCGGCAGGTGAGCAGCTGCACACCGGGCGCGGCCGAGACGATGCGGTCAAAGGCCGCGTCCAGCCAGTAGTCGAAGCGGACAACGCGGCGCTCCATCACAGCACCCCCTTGGCGGCCAGCGTGCGCGCCACCCAGGAGCGGTCGGCGCGGCCTGCGGCAATGGCGGCGAGCACGTCGGCCTCATCGCGCTGTATGGCCTCCACGCGGTCGGCAATGGCGGCGGCCTCGGCGGCGGGCACGGCCAGCAGGCCGTCGCCATCGCCCAGCACCAGGTCACCCGGGCGGACGACCATGCCGTCGATGCTGACGGGCACATGCAGCTCGCCGGGGCCGTCCTTGTAGGGGCCACGGTGCGAGACGCCGCGCGCATACACGGGCAGGCCGTGCTGGCCGATGGTGTCGCTGTCGCGGATCAGCCCGTCAATGACGATGCCGGCCGCGCCGCGCGCCATCATCAGCGCCAGCATGATCTCGCCAATGATGGCGTTGGGCCCGGCGCCGCCCGCGTCCACCACGATCACGTCGCCGGGGCCGCAGATGTCGATGGCCTGGTGCACCATCAGGTTGTCGCCGGGGCGCGTGCGCACGGTCAGCGCACGGCCCACCAGCGGCCCCTGGCGGCGATGGAAGGGCCGCAGCGCCGAGGTGCCCGTGGTGCGGCTCATGGCGTCGCTGACATTGGCGACCGGAAAGCCGCGATAGCGCTGCAGCAGCGCATCGCCAAGGGCGGCCTCGGGCCGGGCGTGGATATGGAATCCGGGAATCTTGCTCACTGCTGTGTCTCCGTCTGTGTCTGTGTCTGTTGTCTGTGTCGATACCGTTGTCTTGCCGCTCAGAACGCATCCCAGGCCTGCGCGTGGCGCACGCAGGCTGGCGTGACCTGGTCCAGGCGCGTGGCGCCCAGCATGGCCATGTCGCGCAGCACCTCCTCGCGCAGCAGGGCCATGGCGTGGGTCACGCCCGCAGGCCCGGCCACCGAGGCCGCGTAGTTGAAGGGCCGGCCCACGAACACGCAGCGCGCGCCCAGGGCCAGGGCCTTGAGCACGTCGGTGCCCCGGCGCACGCCGCTGTCCAGCATCACGGGCAGGCCGGGCACGGCGCGCACGATGCCGGGCAGCACGCGCAGCGGTGCCACGGCGCCGTCGAGCTGGCGCCCGCCGTGGTTGGAGACGATGAGGCCGTCGGCCCCGTGGTCGCGCGCCAGCACGGCGTCTGCGGCCGAAAGAATGCCCTTGACCACCAGTTGCCCCTGCCAGCGCTGGCGGATGGCAGCCAGATGCGGCCAGGCCAGGTGGGAGCGGTCCGAGAAATCGCGCATCACGCTGGCCGACAGGATGGGCGCGCCCCGGTGCGCATAGTTGTTCTCGAAATGCGGCATGCCGTGCCGCCACAGGGTCTTGAGAAAGCTGCCGAACAGCCAGCGCGGGTGGCTGATGCCCTGCCAGGCCAGGCTTGGCCCGGGCCGCAGCGGCGTGGAAAAGCCGGCGCGCACATTGTTCTCGCGGTTGGCGGCCACGGGCGTGTCCACCGTGATCACCAGGGTCTGCACGCCGGCGGCGGCCACGCGGTCCAGCAGCGCATCGATCTGGCCCTGGTCGCCCGGCAGGTAGGCCTGGAACCATGTATGGGGCGCGGCCGCCATCACCTCCTCCAGCCGGATCAGCGAGGAGCCGCTCATGATGGCCGGCACGCCCGCCTGCTGTGCGGCCTGGGCCAGCACCAGATCGCCTCGGTAGGCCGACAGCGCGGCAATGCCCATGGGCGCCACGCCGAAGGGCGCGCCGTAGCGGCGCCCGAACAGCTCGAAGGAGGGGTCGCGCTGTGCCACGCCCACCAGCGCGCGCGGCACGAAGGCCAGCTCGGCAAAGGCGCGGCGGTTGTCCGCCAGCGAGGCGTTGTCCTCCACCGCGCCGCTGATGTAGGCATGGATGGGGCGCGGCAGATGGCGCCGCGCCAGCCGCTCGAAATCATCGAGAGACAGCACCTGGCGCAGGCGGCGCGGCGGCCGGGCAGGGGCTGGTGCAGCGGCTGCGGAAGCGGTGGCGGTGGCGGTGGTGGAGGGGACGGTGTTGGCAGGCATTGCCGGCCAATGTAGAAGGGCCAACCTGCAAAGAAAAGCGAAATAAATAGGAATCGATATTTCGATTTTGGAAGAATGTCGCCATGACCCTCAAACAGCTCGAAGCCTTCTACTGGGCCGCCACCTGCCTGAACTTCAGCGTGGCCGCCGACCGCGTGCACCTGTCGGTCTCATCGCTGTCCAAGCGCATTGCGGAGCTGGAGGCCTCGCTGGGCGTGCAGTTGTTCGACCGCAGCGGCCGCGCCGCCGAACTCACGCCCCAGGGCGAGCAGTTGCTGCCGCGCATCCGCGAGCTGCTGCACGGCGCCGCCCAGCTGCGCGAGGCGGCGGGCCGCAGCGTGGGCCTGCAGGGCCGCTGCCGCATCGGCTTTGGCGAGCTCAGCGGCCTGACCTGGCTGCCCCGGCTGGTGCAGCGGGTGGCCGAGCTGCACCCCGACCTGCAGCTGGAGCCCCACACCGACATCGGCCAGGTGCTGGAGCAGCGCATCGTCGATGGCGAGCTGGACTGCGTGGTCATCGCCGGGCCGTCCTCGCGCAGCAGCCTGGCCTTCGAGCAGGTCGCCCAGGTGCGCTTCGTCTGGGCCGCCAGCGACGACTTCATCGCCCGCGCCGGCACCGGCCTGCCCCGGCGCCTGGTGCGCGAGCAACTGCTGATCGCCCTGCCCACCGGCTCGGGCGCCACGCGCACGCTGGACGACTGGCTGGGCCGCCACGGCCTGGCAGTGGAGCGGCGCCTTTCCTGCAACAGCTGGGGCGCCGTGGTGGGCATGGTGGTGGACGGGCTGGGCTTCACCTACATGCCCGAGCAATGGGCCCTGGCCCTGCAGCAACGCGGCCGCCTGCGCGTGCTGGACGGCAGCGCCGAGGCCGCAAAGCACAGCGCGCTGGCCCCGCTGACCTACACCGTGCAATGGCGCCGCGACGATGCCCGGCCGCTGATCACGGAGATGCGCGAGATCATCCGCAGCGTGATCGATTTCCCGGCGCCGCGCTGTTTGAGTTGAATATCACTGATTTCAGGGATATTCAAAATAGCAATCCTGTAGTATTTGAATGAAGAATCAATATCAACAATAAGCAACATCAATGCATTGATAGGGCATTGTCAATTTCAAATATCAATCGATTCAGTTCCTTCCCTATGGGAACACTCATCTTCCGCATGAATTTCTTGGCATACTGAAAATCCTTTCTCAAAGAAATTTGACAATCCTTTGCAAAATCTGCCTATGATTTAACAACTCTTTTCTATTGTTCCCGACTGGAACTTCTGCGTTTCCAGTCGATTTCCATTCATGAGCACTGCGCCTGCCCATACCAGTCTCCGCAGCCCTCACGCCGAATCCTGCGGTGCGCTGGCGCTTCAACCCATTGGTTCCGGCGACGAAGCCGCTCTCCTGGCCATCTTCGCCTCCACACGCGAGCAGGAGCGCGAACAATTCGGCTGGCCCGAGGAGCAATGGAATGCCTTCATTCGCCAGCAGTTCATGGCGCAGCACACCCAGTATTCGACGGCCTACGCCAACCCCAGTTTCGATCTGGTGCTGCGCGATGGCGAGATAGCGGGCCGGCTGTATGTGGACCGCAGCCCGCAGGAAATCCGCGTGGTGGATATCGCCCTGCTTCCCAGGCACCGTCGCCAGGGCGTGGGGCGGCAGTTGCTGCAGGCTCTGACGGATGAGTCCGACGCCCTGGGCATTGACCTGGGCCTGCATGTGGAGAAGAACAACCCCATCCTCGGCCACTACCAGCGCCTGGGCTTTGTCACCGAGGCCGATCGCGGCGTGTACTGGTATATGCGCCGCGCGCCGCAGCCTGCGCGCATGCCCGGCCTTGAGGATTTCACCGGCCTGGTCGGCACCGATTTCGCGTTGCAGCTCCCCGGTGCCGCGCCCGTGGCGCTGCGCCTGGAAAAGGCCACGGTCACGCAGGGATTGCTGGCCTCGCGTTGCTCGCTGCGCTTCAAGGGGCCTGACATCGGCCGTCCGGCCCACGACACCTACCTGCTTTCCCACGAACGCCTGGGACGCTTTGCTCTGTTCCTGGGGCCCGTCGTGGATGCGGAGCCGGGGCAAACCAGCTACCAGGCACTCATCACACGCATGAACACGTCGATCAAGGAGGAGGAGACGCCATGAGCGAGGCATATATTGGAGAAATCCGTCTTTTTGCGGGCAACTATGCCCCCCAGAACTGGGCATTGTGCGACGGCAGGCTGATTGCCATCAGCGAGAACGACGCACTCTTCGCGCTGCTGGGTACCACCTATGGCGGCGACGGCGTCACCAACTTCGCACTGCCCAACCTGCAGGGCCGACTTCCTATTGGCCAAGGCCAGTTGCCGGGCGGGAGCAACCGCGTTCTGGGCCAGCACATGGGTGCGGAAGACGTAACGCTGAGCATCAGCCAGTTGCCCGGGCACACCCACCAGTTCTCGGTGGCTGGCGCCGCCAGCACCAGCAAGCCACAACAGCAGGTACCGGCAGCCGTCACGGGGTTCAACCTCTACGCCCCCTCACCCGCCACGACTGCCGCCACCCTGGGACCCAGCTCGATGCAGATCGTCGGCGGCGGGCAGCCGCACAACAACGTCATGCCCAGCCTGGTGCTGAGCTACATCATCTGCCTCTTCGGCATCTTCCCCAGCTTCGCATAGCACGGACAGGAGCACTTCATGGACCCTTTTCTCGGAGAGATCCGCGCATTCGCCTTTGGCCAGGTCCCAAGGGGCTGGCTGCTGTGCAACGGAGCGATTCTGCCGATCAGTACGAACCAGGCCTTGTTTGCGCTGCTGGGCACCCAATACGGCGGCAATGGCACCTCGAACTTCGCCCTGCCCGATCTGCGTGGTCGCGCGCCCATTGGATACGGCGGCGGCGTTGTGCTCGGCTTGATCGACGGCACGGAAAGCGTCACGCTGATCCCCAGCCAGATGCCCCTGCACACCCACCAGCTGCTGTCCAGCGCCGCGGTGGCCACCACCAATGTCCCCGGCGGCAATGTGATGGCCGAGGCCGCCAATGGCCTGTCTGCCTATGGCGCGCCCACCAATTCCTTCATGGCTGCCCCCGCCGTGAGCACCAGCGGCGGCAGCCAGCCTCACGAGAACATGCAGCCCTCGCTGGTCATCAACTGGTGCATCGCCAGCTCCGGGATCTTCCCGCCCCGCAACTGAACAAGCCTCCCCCCAAGGAAACATCCATATGGCAGATCCCTTCTACGGCGAGGTCCGCGCATTCGGCTTCTCCTTCGCCCCTGTCAACTGGGCCTTTTGCGCAGGCCAGACCATCCTGCTGCAGCAGAATCAGGCACTTTTTGCGGTCATCGGAAACCGGTTCGGCGGTAACGGAACCACCAATTTCATGCTGCCCAATCTGCAAGGCAGGGCCGCCATGGGCGCCGGCACGGGACCTGGACTGAGCCCCCGCGACATCGGTGAAACCATGGGCACAGCCACCGAAACGCTGACCATTGCGCAGATACCGCCGCATAGCCACGGCATCAGCGCCCAGGGGGCCGGCGCCACGACCGCCATCCCCAGCGGCAACTTGCTGGCGCAGGGCATGCAAGGCGTACCGCCCCGGGGCAGCGCCAGGCCCACCTATGCAGCGGGACCGGCCACTTCGGCCATGGCGCCGACAGCGCTGCTGCCCGTCGGCGGCAACCAGGCCCACAGCAATATGCAACCCGTTCTGGCGCTGAATTTCTGCATCTGCCTGTACGGCGAATTCCCCGTCAGGTCCTGACGTTCTTCCACCTCCAGCCATTGCCCGCCATGCCCACCAACCACACCCCCAGGCCCAAGTCCGCTTCACGCATGCTGTCCATGTGGTTTGCGTGGTTCATAGGGTTGGTGATGGCGCTGGCGGCTCCGGCCCATGCCGCAGTGACTTCGGGGATCATCGGCTTCGGGACCGGCGCCGCGCCTGGCGCCTTCCTGGATGTGGCCTCGGACTACAACGGGCTTCGCTTCACCGGCCAGTGGTCCTATTTCGCTGCAGTGGACCTGCAGGCAGGCACCCCGGGAATCATCACGTCCGGCGACGCCATCACCTCCACCACCCTTGACGGCAACGCCATCATCAAGGCGGCCAATGGCACGGACCGCTTCAGCCTCGCACAGGTGCGCATCCATGCTTACGGCTCCATGACCCAGTTCACACTCACGGGCTATCGCGGCGGCAGCCCCGTGTCCGGTGCCATCGTGACGGTCACCAAGACGTCTCCCATGACCCAGCAATTCGTCCCTATCGATCTGAGCGCGCTGGCTGATGTGGACGAAGTACGGGTATCCAACAACGCCACGGTTGGCGAAGGCGGCAACTTCGCCTTCGACGATCTGGCCGTCGATCCCTTCCCCCCTGCCGCACCCACGGCGACGGCACTGTCGCCCACGAGCGGCCTGGCCGCTGGCGGATATCCGGTCACCATCACCGGAGCCAACTTCACCAACGTGATCGGCAGCTCCATCGTGACCGCCGTGAGCTTCGGCGGCACGCCGGCGACCAGCTTCACGGTCAACAGCGCCACCCAGATCACGGCCACGGCACCGGCAGGATCGGGCACGGTGAACGTGACCGTCACGACGGCAGGCGGCACCAGCGTCACTGCCACAGCCAATCAGTTCACCTATCTGCCCGCGCCCACGGTGACATCCGTCTCGCCCAACTTTGGCCCGCAGGCAGGCGGCACCAGCGTGACCATCACCGGCACCGACCTGTCCGGCGCCACCGCCGTGCTATTCGGCGGGACAACCGCCACCAGCTATGTTGTCAACAGCGCCACCCAGATCACCGCCACCTCGCCTGCGGGCACAGGCCCGGTCGATGTGCGCGTCACAACGGCGGGCGGCACCAGCGCCATCAGCGGGGCCGATCAATTCAGCTACCTGGCAACGCCCACGATCACCAGCATCTCGCCCACGGCGGGCCCTCAGGCGGGCGGCACGGCGGTCACCATCACAGGCACGAACTTCATCGGCACCACGGGCGTGAACTTCGGCGCCTCGGCAGCGACCGGCTTCACGGTCAACAGCGCCACCAGCATCACGGCCACGGCGCCGCCCGGAACGGGCACCGTGGACATCCGCGTCAGCAACTCCGTCGGCACCAGTCCCGCCGTTGCCGCTGACCAGTTCACCTATGTGGCGGCACCGTCGGTCACCTCCATCTCGCCCACGGCAGGCCCCACCGGCGGCGGCACCACGGTGACCATCACCGGTACCGGCTTCGCCGCAGCACCTGGCACCGGCGCCGTGCGCTTCGGCGCCACGACCGCCACCTACACCATCAACAGCAACACCCAGATCACCGCCACCGCGCCCGCGGGCAGCGCTGGCACGGTCGATGTGACGGTGACCACGGTGGGCGGCACCAGTGCCACCAGCGCAGCCGATCAGTTCACCTATGTGCCCGCGCCCACGGTGACTTCCATCTCGCCCACCAGCGGCCCGACCAGTGGGGGCACCACGGTGACCATCACCGGCACCAACTTCTCCGGTGCCACGGCCGTGACTTTCGGCGGCACGGCCGCCAGCGGCTTCACGGTCAACAGCAACACCCAGATCACTGCCACCGCGCCTGCCCAGGCCGCGGGCACGATCGATGTGCGCGTGACCACGGGGGGCGGCACCAGCGCCACCAGTGCGGCAGACCAGTTCACCTATGTGTCCGCACCCACGGTGACTTCCGTCTCGCCCACGGCAGGGCCCACCGCAGGAGGAACCTCGGTGGTCATCACCGGCACCAACCTCTCCGGCGCCACGGCCGTGACCTTCGGCGGCACGGCCGCCACGGGCTTCACGGTCAACAGCGCCACGCAGATCACGGCCACCGCGCCTGCAGGGTCGCCGGGCACGGTCGATGTGCGCGTCACAACGACTGGCGGCACCAGCGCCACCGGCGCGGCAGACCAGTTCACCTATGTGTCCGCACCCACGGTGACTTCCGTCTCGCCCACGGCAGGGCCCACCGCAGGAGGAACCTCGGTGGTCATCACCGGCACCAACCTCTCCGGCGCCACGGCCGTGACCTTCGGCGCCACGGCCGCCACGGGCTTCACGGTCAACGGCGCCACGCAGATCACGGCCACCGCGCCTGCCGGCACGGGCACGGTAGATGTGCGCATCACCACCGCGGGCGGTACAAGCGCCACCAGCGCGGCCGACCAGTTCACCTATGTGCCTGCGCCCACGGTGACCTCCATCTCGCCCACCAGCGGCCCACAAGCGGGCGGCACCACGGTGACCCTGACCGGCACCAACCTGTCCGGCGCCACGGCCGTGACCTTCGGCGCCACGGCCGCCACGGGCTTCACGGTCAACAGCGCCACGCAGATCACGGCCACCGCGCCTGCCGGCACGGGCACGGTAGACGTGCGCATCACCACCGTGGGCGGTACCAGCGCCACCAGCGCGGCCGACCAGTTCACCTATGTGCCCGCACCCACGGTGACTTCGGTCTCGCCCGCAAGCGGTTCTTCGATTGGTGGCACCACGGTCACCCTGACCGGCACGAACTTCACCGGCGCCACGGCCGTGACCTTCGGCGGCACGGCCGCCACGGGCTTCACGGTCAACAGCGCCACGCAGATCACGGCCACAGCGCCTGCGGGATCGGCGGGCACGGTCGATGTGCGCGTCACAACGACTGGCGGCACCAGCGCCACCGGCGCGGCAGGCCAATTCACCTATGTGGCCATCACGGTGACGCCCGCGACGCTGGCCGGCACGCCCAAGGTAGGCGTCTCGTTCAACGAGACCCTGACCGCCAGCGGCGGCGCAACCCCCTACACCTTTGCAATGGCCAGCGGCAGCACGCTGCCCACAGGCCTGTCGCTGTCGCCCGCCGGGGTGATCAGCGGCACGCCCACGGCGGCCGGAGCCTTCAGCTTCACGGTGCAGGCGACCGACAACAGCAGCATCAGCGGCCAGCGCACCTACAGTGGCAGCGTGACGGCAGCCACGGTGGTGCTGACGCCTGCAGCTTCCACGCTGCCGGCTGCCAGGCTGAACACGGCCTATGCAGGGCAGACCTTCACTGCCAGCGGAGGCACGGCGCCCTACACCTACGCCAGCAGCGGCACGCTGCCGACCGGAATGACGTTCAACGCCAGCACCGGTGTTCTGAGCGGCACGCCCACCGCGGCGGGAAGCTTCACCTTCACCATCACGGCCACGGACTCCTCCACGGGCACGGGTGCTCCGTTCACCTCGGGCAGCACCAGCTACACCCTGGTGGTGAACTCCACCAACGCCGACCTCAGCGCCCTGGCACTGAGCAGCGGCACGCTCGCACCGGGCTTTGGTGCAGGCACCCTGGCCTACACGGCCACCGTGCCCAACAGCAGCAGCACCGTCACAGTGACGGCCACCGCAGCCGATGCGGGCGCCACGATCCTGGTCAACGGCGCAGCGGCTTCCACCCCGGTGGCGCTGAATGTGGGCAGCAATACCGTGTCCATCGAAGTCACGGCGCAGGACGGCACGACCAAGAAAACCTATGTGGTGACGGTGACGCGCGAGGCCAGGCAAAGCGCCTCGGGCTCGGGTGTGGATCTGGGCATTGCCAACAGCAGCCCCACCTGCACGCTGACTGCGGCCAACTTCACCTCGCCTTCTGCCGTGGCCGGCTCGCTGGGCCCGCTGCCGGCGGCCTTTGCCTACCCGCAGGCCGCCGTGGACTTCACGGCCAAGCAGTGCGCCCCCAGCAGCACGCTGACCGTGACCCTCACCTTCACGTCCCCCGTGCCCGCCAACGCGCAGCTGATGAAGTACGACGCCACCGCAACGCCCAAGTGGCAGCCCTTCACGCCCACCATCAGTGGCAACCAGGTCAGCTACACCATCGTGGACGGCGGCCTGCGCGATGACGACAAGACGGTCAACGGCGAGTTCGTGGACCCCGTGATCCTGGCCGTGCCGGCTCCCCCATCGGCACAGAGCATTCCCACGCTGGACCGCTGGGGCCTGCTGCTGCTGTCGCTGATGGCGGGAGCAGCCGGCTTCATGGGCATGGCGCGCAGGCAGCGTACCGGACGGTAAGACGCGTCAACAAGCAAACCCGCGCTGCTGCATGTCGGCAGCGCGGGTTTGCTTTTGGTGCTCTACAGAAAGCCCCGTGGCGCGAGACAATCGCCCCCATGACCACCGCGCCGATTCCCGTTTCCGCAGATTCCGCCGCCTCCGCCGACCCCATGCCCCAGCCGCCCGAGCAGCCCGACCTGGACGCCTGCTGCGGCAATGGCTGCGACCCCTGCATCTTCGACAGCTATGACCTGGCCATGGACGAGTACCGCCAGGCGCTGCGGGCCTGGAAGGCGCGCAACGAAACGCCAGCGGGCCAGGGATAGGGATAGGAATAGGGATAGGGGTAGCGCGATCAGTCCACGCGGGCGATCAGGTCCAGCTCCACGGCAGCGCCCTTGGGCAGCTGCAGCACGCCCACCGAAGTGCGCGTGTGGGCACCCACGGGGCCCAGCACCCGGGCGATGAGGTCGGAGGCGCCATCGGCCACCTCGCTTTGCTGGGTGAAATCGGGCGCCGAGCGCACATAGACGGTGATGCGTGCAACGGCGCGCACGGCATCGAGCGAGCCGGCTGCGCGCTGCACGAAGGCCAGGGCGCGCATGGCGCAGATGGCGGCGGCCGTTCTGGCCGATGCCAGGTCGATCCCGGCGCCGACCGTCCCCACGTAGAGCACTTCATCGCCCACGCGGGGAATCTGCCCGCTGACGAACAGCTGCTGGCCGTCGCGCACGACGGGGCTGTAGTTGCCGCCTATTTTGATCTCGCCATCGAAGCGGTGGCCGAGCTCGAGGGCGGCCTGGGCGAAGCGTTCATCTGCTGTCATGGTCTGGTGTCCCGGAGTAAGGCAAGCGCGCAGTCTAGAGCGTGTTATGCACTTTTAAGTACCCGCGTTGGTTCTGCGCGCTGGTGATCGCAAGGCGCAGTGCGCCGCCAAGGCTCATGCCTTGGCAAGCGCTGCAACGCCGCGAGCGCCTGCGCGCAGAGCCTGTGGCGCACCGGCGCCTGCGGCGGCTTCAACTGCCCGTGGACGCGTAATGCCTCACTCCCATGCGCCAGGCGCCCGAGGCCAGCCAGAGGAAGGCAAAGCCGGCCAGCGGCGAGACCCAGCCCAGCCAGGCCGGCGCGCCCAGCGGGTCGGGCTTGCCCAGCACGGCCAGCGCCGGGTAGTAGGCCACGCAGGCCAGCGGCACGGCGAAGGTCAGCAGGCGGCGAAACCACTGCGCGTACAGGGCCAGCGGGTACTGGGCGGCCTCGACGCTGCCGTAGCTCAGCACATTGGCGGCTTCCAGGCTTTCCACGGTCCAGAACGAGAGCGCGCCCTGCAGCACCAGGATGCCCAGGAACAGCGCCACGCCACCCGCCACGGCGAACAGCGCCACGGCGACGGCCTGGGGCGTCCACGCCACGGCGCCCTGGGCCGTGGCAAAGCCCAGCACCAGCAGGCCCTGCAGCAGGCGGCCCAGGCGGCTGATGCGCACGTCATGGCCCATGAGCTGCAGCCACACGGGGCGCGGACGCAGCAACAGGCGGTCGAAGGCGCCGGTGCGCAGGAACTGCGTGCCCAGCACGTCGAAGCCCCGGCCCAGCGCATCGGCCAGGGCGAACATGCAGTTCACCAGGCCATAGAACACGGCCACTTCGCCGATGCGCCAGCCCTGCACCTCGCCAAACCGGTGGAACAGCGCCCAGACGGCGATGACCTCGATGCCCGTGACCAGGAACTGGCCCAGGGTCAGCATCAGCGCCGAGGCCGGGTAGCGCGCCTGCCCGCCCAGCGAGGCCAGCGCCAGGCGCAGGAACATGGACAGCGATCCTTTTTGCTTGGCCATGGCGCTCACCCGCCCTGCACTTCGAGGCCGCGCATGGTGCGCGCCATGGCCACGCGGCCCAGGGCCACGATCACGGCAATCCACAAGGCTTGCAGCGCCAGGCAGGCCAGCATCTGCGCACCGGCCATCTGGCCGAAATAGATGCGCGCAGGAATGTCCATCACACCGGCCAGCGGCTGCAGCAGCAGAGCGGCCTGCCAGGCGTCGGGCATCAGCGCCAGCGGCAGCAGGTTGCCCGACAGCACGATGACCACGGGCGCGGCCAGCGTGTTGATGCCTTTTTCATTGAGCGCGGCGGCAGCGGCAACGTTCAGCAGCATGACCAGTGCCGTGGACAGCAGCAGCGCCAGCAGCATGGAGGCGGCAAAGCCCAGGCCTGCGGCCCAGCCGGCCGGCGGCTGCCAGCCCCAGGCGCCCAGCCCCATCAGCGGCAGGGCCAGCCCTGCAAACGCCACCATCAGCGCCACGCGCGGCAGCACGCGCGCGGCGATCCAGCCAGCCGAGCGCACGAACCACAGCGCATAGGCATCCACGGGCCGCAGCCGGTCATAGGCAACGGCACCCGTGCGCACGGCCAGGGCCACGTCGGGGTCGCCGCTCCAGGGCAGCAGCGCGAACAGGCCCTGGGCCAGCCAGGTGTAGGTGATGGCGTGCTCCAGCGAGATGGGCGCGCCGGCCGATGCCGAGGCGCTGCCGTAGAACGCCGCCAGCACCATGGTCTTGATGGCGCCCCACCAGCACTGCGTGGCAAAGCCCGCGTAGGCGGCCGTGCGGTACTGCAGCATCAGCAGAAAGCGCGAGGCGAAGGCGGCCTTGTAGGGGCGCAGCAGGTGTTGCAGGCGGTGCATGCGGTGCAGGCGCTGGTGCGGTCCCATGGCGCTCAGACCTCCGAGGCACCATGCATGGCGTAGAAGCGGGCGATCACGGCCTCGATGGCCATGTCCTGCCCCTCGCCCTCGCCTTCGCCTTCGCCTTCGCCTTGGCCTTCGACCGTGCCATCGCGCTGCGCCGCCACGACCTGGGCGCGCAGCGCATCGACCGCGCAGTCGGCCAGCACGCGGCCATGGCCGATGACGATGACGCGCCGGGCCAGCGCCTCGATGTCGTGCATGTCATGCGTGGTCAGCAGCACCGTGGTGCCGCGCTCGCGGTTGGCGCGCAGCACGAACTCGCGCACGGCCAGCTTGGAGGGTGCGTCCAGGCCGATGGTGGGCTCGTCCAGGAACAGGATCTCGGGCTCGTGCAGCAGGGCCGCGGCGATCTCGGCGCGCATGCGCTGGCCCAGGGACAGCTGGCGCACGGGCTGGTCCAGCAGCCGCTCCAGGTTCAGCATGGCCACCAGCTCATCGCGGGTGCGCGCAAAGCGCAGCGGATCGACCCGGTACAGGTCTCGCAGCAGGTTGAAGCCGTCGCCCACGGGCAGGTCCCACCACAGCTGCGAGCGCTGCCCGAAGACCACGCCGATGCGGCCCACATGGCGCTGGCGGTCGGCGAAGGGGTCGCGCCCGTCCACCTCCACGCGCCCGCCATCGGGCCGCAGGATGCCCGACAGGATCTTGATGGTGGTGGACTTGCCCGCACCGTTGGGGCCGATGAAGCCCAGCAGCTCGCCACGCTCCAGTGCGAACGACACGCCATCCAGCGCCTGCACCGTGCGATGGCGCGGATGCACCAGCGCGCGCAGCGCGCCCATCACGCCGGGGTCGCGTTCATGGATGCGGTAGGTCTTGCGGAGGTCGTGGACGAGGATCTGGGGCATGGCGCTGGGCGGTGAGGTAAGCGCAGAGGGGTGGCACAGAGGGGGCGCGATTCTACACAGGACCGGGCTTTGCTATCCTGCGCGCAAATTCGCGGATGGAAATCCGCCTTGCCGCACGCACGCTCACACAAAGGAAACACAACATGGCAGCTGAAGGCAATGCAAGCCAGCTCGTAGGAATCGTCACGCTGCTGGGGGCCGCCGTGGTGGCCGTGCCGCTGTTCAAGCGGCTGGGCCTGGGCGCCGTGCTCGGCTACCTGGCCGCCGGCCTGGCCATCGGCCCCTATGGGTTGGGCCTGGTGACGGACGCGCAGACCATCCTGCACGTGGCCGAGCTGGGCGTGGTGATGTTCCTCTTCGTCATCGGGCTGGAGATGAAGCCTTCGCACCTGTGGGACCTGCGCGGCCAGATCTTCGGGCTGGGCAGCCTGCAGGTGGTGGTGTGCGCACTGCTGCTCACGGGCGTGGGCATGGCCTTCGGCTTTCCGTGGCAGGTGGCCTTCGTCAGCGGCGCGGGCTTCGTGCTGACCTCCACGGCCATCGTCATGCAGGTGCTGGCCGAGCGTGGCGACATCCTGGCACCGCGCGGCCAGCGCATCGTCTCCATCCTGCTGTTCGAGGACCTGCTCATCGTGCCGCTGCTGGCCGTGGTGGCCTTTCTGGCGCCTGCCGATGCGGCTCCCGTGGCCACCTCGCCCCTGTGGCAACGCGCGGGCGTGGCCCTGCTGTCGCTGGGCGCGCTGGTGGGCGCGGGCCTGTGGCTGCTGAACCCGCTGTTCCGCATCCTGGCCAAGGCCAAGGCGCGCGAGGTGATGACGGCCGCCGCGCTGCTGGTGGTGCTGGGCGCCGCCCTGCTGATGGAGATGGGCGGCCTGTCCATGGCCATGGGCGCCTTCGTGGCGGGCGTGCTGCTGTCCGAATCCTCGTTCCGCCACCAGCTGGAGGCCGATGTGGAGCCCTTCCGCGGCCTGCTGCTGGGCCTGTTCTTCCTGGGCGTGGGCATGGCGCTGAACCTGGAGGTGGTGGCGCTGAACTGGCGCATCGTGGGCCTGGGCGTGGTCGCTCTGATGCTGGGCAAGGCGCTGTGCATCTACGCCGTGGCCCGCGTGGCACGCAGCAGCCATGCCGATGCGCTGGACCGCGCCATCCTCATGGCCCAGGGCGGGGAGTTCGCCTTCGTGCTGTTTGCCGAGGCGCTCAAGCTCGGCGTGCTCGACCCCGAGGTGCATGCCAACATGACGGCCATCGTCGTGCTGTCCATGGCCATCACGCCGCTGGTGGTGGTGCTGCACAAGCGCCTGGCAGGCGCCGAGGCCGTGTCGCTGGACGGCGTGGAGGCGCCGCAGGACCTGCGCGGCAACGTGCTGGTCATCGGCTTCGGCCGCGTGGGCCAGATCGCCAGCCAAGGGCCGCTGGCCCGTGGCGCCAAGCTGTCCATCATCGACAACGACCCCGACGTGATCCGCAACGCCGAGCCCTACGGCTTCAAGGTCTACTTCGGCGACGGCGCGCGCGCCGACATCCTGCATGCGGCCGGCGCCAGCCATGCCAGCGCCATCCTGGTCTGCGTGGACAGCAAGGCCGCCGCCACGCGCATCGTGGAGAACGTGCGCCACGAATGCCCGCACGCCCGCCTCATCGTGCGCGCCTATGACCGCGAGCACGCGCTGGAGCTCATCCAGAAGGACGCCGACCATGTCGTGCGCGAAAGCTTCGAGTCCGCCCTGCTCATGGGCCACCATGCCGTGCTGGCCCTGGGCGCCACCGAGGACGAGGCCCAGACGCTGGAAGCCGAAGTGCGCGGCCGCGACACCGAGCGCTTTGCGCTGGAGACCGCCGGCGGCAACTTTGCGGGGCGCGCACTGCTGCTGGGAAATATCGAGCGCATCGATCCGCCCCGGCACGACAAGCCCACCGCCAGGGACTGAGCGCGAACGGGCCGCAGGCCCCGCTCAATGCCGCTGGTTGATCTGTATGAGATTGCCGCAGGTGTCGTCGAACACCGCAATCGTGACCGGCCCCAGATGCGTCGGCGGCCTGGTGAAGCGCACGCCGGCCGCGCTCAGGCGTTCGTACTCGGCCTGCACGTCGTCCACGCCGAAGAAGGTGGCCGGCACGCCGTCGGCATGCAGGGCGGTCTTGAACGGCCTGGCGGCCGGGTGCATGTCGGGTTCGAGCAGCAGCTCCACGCCATCGGCATCACCGGGTGATGTCAGGGTGAGCCAGCGCGCATCGCCGCCCATGGGAATGTCGTGCTTGAGAACGAAGCCGAGCACGTCGCGGTAGAAGGCCAGGGCCTTGTCCTGGTCGTCGACGAGCACGCTGGTGATGACGATCTTCATGGAATGCTCCTTGTGTCGCTGCGCAGGGCACGCACCGGGTACAAACCTGCCACCACCGGCATGCCGCTATTTCAGCAGGAAGGTGACGGGCACGCGCGTCCACATGCTGTCCGGCACGCCGTCGCGCGTGCCGGGGACAAAGCGCCACGTCCGCACGGCGTCCAGCGCCTCCTGGTCGAGCAGAGGATAGCCGCTGCTGTCTGCCACATCCACGGCCAGTGCCTTTCCGCTGGCGCCCACCAGAACCCGCAGCACCACCTTGCCTTCCTGCTCCAGCCGCCTGGCTTCCTTGGGATAGGCCGGCATCTTGTTCTCGCTGGCCTGCCTGTCGGGCACAGGCTGCACCACGCCTGCCGCAGCCGGGCCGCCGGCCAGCAGGCCCAGGGTCAATGCAAGGATGGCGCAGCGCATGCGGGGCATTCGGAAGGCTCCTGGATGGGGACTGGATGGGGGTGGGGATGGCAGTCGTGGACTGGTGCGGGCCCGGATCATCGCATGCCCTCCACCCGCCACCAGCGCGGCAGCAGCGCCTGCACCTCGCCGCGCCGATAGCGGTCGTCGATGAGAAAGACCACGCCGCGGTCGCGCTCGCTGCGGATGACGCGGCCTGCGGCCTGGACCACCTTGCGCAGGCCCGGGTAGAGATAGCTGTAGTCATAGCCCTTGTCCGCGCCGAACTGGCGGTCCATGGCGCGCTTCATCTCTTCATTCACGGGATTGACCTGGGGCAGGCCCAGCGTGGCCACGAAGGCGCCGATGAGGCGCTCGCCGGGCAGGTCCACGCCCTCGGAGAACGCCCCGCCCAGCACGGCAAAGCCCACGCCCTGCCCGGCTTCGGTGAAGCGGGCCAGGAAGGCCGCGCGGCCCTCCTCGTCCATGGACGGGGTCTGCAGCCAGACCGGCAGATCGGGATGGGCGCGCTGCAGGCATTCGGCCACGCGCTGCAGGTAGTCGAAGCTGCTGAAAAAGCACAGGTAGTTGCCCGGCCGGCGCGCGTACTGCGCGGCCACGAGGTCGGCGATGGGCCGCAGCGAACGGTCGCGGTCCCGGTAGCGCGTGGAGATGTGGCCGGCCACCTGCACATCGAGCTGGTCGGCCTGGAAGGGCGAGTCGGCCTCCAGCCAGTGCGTGCCTTCGGGCAGACCCAGGATGTCGCGGTAGAAGTGCGGCGGGCTCAGCGTGCCCGAGAACAGCACCGAGGCATGGGCCGCCGCATGGCGTGCCGCCAGGTGGGGCGCGGGCACCACGCAGCGTATGCACAGCGTGGATGCCGGCGTGCGACGGGGGCCTGAGCGCCCGGGCAGCAGGTGGACATCGAACAGCGCATGGCCGCCGAACTGCTCGGCCAGCGCCATGAACTGCAGCGCCTCCCAGTAGAAGTCCAGCACGGGGTCGCCGGGCAGCATGGGGCTGTCGGCATTGGCATCGCCGATGGCCGCCACGGCGCGCTGCACGGCGCCCAGCAGGCCTGCGGGCACTTCCTCATGGGCCTGGTAGCTGGCGGTCTGCTCCCTGTTCAGCGCGCTCCAGCTGCGGCTGAGACGGTCCAGCGCCTTGCGCACCGCGCCGGTGGCCGCCTTGCGGGCGGCGGCCAGGGCAAACTGCGACAGCTCGGCCGTGTACATGCGGCGCGCGCGCTCGAGCAGGTTGTGGGCCTCGTCCACCAGCACGCCCACCTTCCATTGCTGGGCCTGGGTGAGCGCGTACAGCATGGCGGCGCTGTCGTAGAAGTAGTGGTAGTCGGCCACGACCACGTCGCTCCAGCGCACCAGTTCCTGGGACAGGTAGTAGGGGCAGATGTCGTGCGCCAGGGCGACGGCACGCACGGCAGGCGGGTCCCAGGGCGCCTGCTGCAGCGCGGCGGCGCGCGCGGCGGGCAGCCGGTCGAAGAAGCCGCGCGCCAGCGGGCAGGAGTCGCCGTGGCAGGCCTTGTCGGGATGCTCGCAGGCCTTGTCGCGCGCCAGGATGGCGAGCACGCGCAGCCTTGCGGGTGGCGCGGACGGTGTGGGCGGTGCGGGTGGCGAGGGCAGCGGTTGTGGCGCAGCCGGTTCCTGCGGCGGTGGCTGGTGCTGTTCGGCGATCTGCCGGTTCACGCTGGCCAGCGCCTGCAGTGCCAGAGCGTGGCCCGTGCCCTTGGCCGTCAGGAAGAACAGGCGGTCCAGGCCCTGGTCCGGCATGGCCTTGAGCATGGGGAAGATGGTGCCCAGCGTCTTGCCGATGCCCGTGGGCGCCTGCGCCATCAGGCACTGGCCGCCCTGCTGCGCGCGCGCCACGCGGTAGACGGCCACGGCCAGCTCGCGCTGGCCCGCGCGAAAGCCCTGCATGGGAAAGCGCAGCGCGGCCAGCGCCGCCTCGCGCGCCGCGCGGTGGGCGGCCTCGCTGCGTGCCCAGTCCAGGAACAGCGCGCATTGCTGCTCGAAGAAGGCGCGCAGCGTGGCCGCGTCTTCCTCCTGCACCAGCACGGTTTCCTCCGAGTTGCCCACGTTGAAATACACCAGGGCCACCCGCAGCCGCTGCAGGCCGCGCGCCTGGCACAGCAGATGGGCGTAGATGCGCGCCTGGGCCCAGTGCAGGGCGCGGTGATGGGCGCGCACGCCCTCGATCTGGCCGCGGTAGGTCTTGATTTCCTCGAGCTGGCCAGCCCCGGCGTCGAAGCCGTCGGCACGGCCGCGCACGCGCAGGTCGCCGTACTCACCGGCCAGGCTGATCTCGGTCTCGTAGTCCTTGCCCCTGCGCGACTGCACCAGGCTGTGGCCGGCCATGCCCTCCAGCGCGCTGGGCGCGGGTGTGAAGCGCAGGTCCAGGTCGCCCGCGCGCGCCGTGAACTCGCACAGCGCGCGCACGGCCACGGTGTAGCTCACGCGGCCTCTCCCAGCGGCTGGCCGCGCCACTGCACATGGCACACGCGCACGGGAATGCCGTGCTCGGCACAGTACTGCAGCCAGCGGATCTGGTTGTCCTGCAGCTTGTCGCCGGGGGCCTTGGCCTCGACCAGTTCGTAGCGGCGCTCGGCCGGCCAGAAACGCACCAGATCGGGAAAGCCCGTGCGGTTGGCCTGCACGTCGCGCAGCAGCCGCGCAAAGAACAGCTTGAGGTGGGCGGCTGGAATGCAGTCCAGCGCCAGCGCCAGCAGCGGCGCGCTCAGCGTGCCCCAGAACACGAAGGGTGACTGCAGGCCCTGCTTGTCGGCATGGCGCTGCACGATGACCTCGCGCCAGCTGCCATCGTCCAGATGCGCCAGGCATTCCTCGAACAAGGCTGCGCGGCGCTGCACGAAGTCGGGCGCGGACAGGTCGGCCGGGCCGCTCTGGAAGGGGTGGAAGAAGGCGCCCGGCAGCGGCGCGAAGATGGCCGGCCAGCACAGCAGACCGAACAGCGAGTTGATGAGCGCGTTCTCCACGTAGAACACCGGCGCGGAGTCGCTGTGCCAGTGGTCGCGCAGCACGTACTCGACCGATGCGGGCCGCGCCGGCAGCTCCAGCTCCACGTCCATGCGCATCTGCGCCACCACGGGCGCCAGCGCCGCCGCACGCCCGCGCGCGCCCTGCCCCAGGCTGCGGCGCAGGCGCGGCAGCATGCGCGCCACGCGCTGCAGCTCCTCGTCGCTCTCGGGCTGGGCCTGGGCGGCCTGGGCCAGCGCCATGGCATCGGCAAAGCGCTCCATGCGCTCGTACACGCGCATGCGCCGGTGGCGGGCGCCGGGGTAGCGGCTTTGCGCATAAGCCTGCTCGGCACGCTCCCAGTCCTGCATGCGCTCGCAGGCCTGGCCTATGCGCAGCAGCACCTTGGCGCGGCGCTGCTCCAGCCAGGCATTGCCGCTGGCGCATCCGGCCACCTGCTGCAGCAGCGCATCGATCTCCACGCCCTCATCCAGCGCCGCGCGGCAGGCCTGCAGGGCCAGGTAGCCATCGACATCGGCACGCGACTGGAAGGCCCGCGACGCCGCATCGAAGGCCACGGCCTCGTAGCGGAACACGCCCAGGTCGGCCAGCACGAATTCCGACCAGTCCTGGTAGAGGTTGCCGAAGAACATCAGCCGAAAGCGCTCGCACAGCGCGCCCACCATCACACGCCAGGCGGATTCGCCGGCTGCGACACCCTGGGGCTGCCACTGCGCATAGGGCCTGGGCGCCTCATGCAGGGGCTGCAGGGCCTGCAAAAGCTCGGCCTTGCGCAGGCCTGAGTGAACGGGTGCGCCTGCGAACAGCTGCAGCAGCTCGGGCTTGGTGTGCAGCGCAAACAGCTCCTCCAGCGCCATGGGGTGGCCCGCATCCAGCCAGCCCAGCTCCAGCAGGGGCGCGGCCGCGTCGGCAATGGCGGGAATCTCTTCGTACACCAGCTTGCCGGCCCGAAACCACGGCCCGCGCCGCATCAGCAAACGCACCATCAGCGCCTGCGAGGGCTGGGGCAGCTGCGTGAAACGGGTGAGGAATGCCTGCTCGGGCGCGTCCAGCAGATCGCCGTAACGCTGGCCAATCCAGTCCAGCGCGCGCTGGAAGTTGTGCAGGTAGTAGAAGCGGTGGGGAGGGAGCATGGGCCTGGCAGATCGGGCAGCCAGGCCGCTCGAAAACTGTATCTTTATACAGTCATCATATCAAACCCGGTAGTGCTCACTTCGCACAACGGACTTGCCCCGGGCAGGCTCATCCGGCCAGGAAGCCGCCATCGGTCGCCAGGCAGTGCCCGACCACAAAGGCCGCCTCGTCCGACATCAGCCAGACGACGGCCGTGGCCACCTCCTGCGGATGGCCCATGCGCCGCAGCGGCAGGCCCGCCGCCACGGCATGCATGTCGGCAATGCCTGAGCCCAGCATCATGTCCGTGACCACGCGGCCAGGGGCAACGGCATTGATGCGGATGCCGCGCGGCGCGTACTCCATGGCGGCGGCGCGGGTCAGCGACAGGGCCGCCGCCTTGGAGGCGCCGTACAGCGACAGGCCCGGGTTGGGATTGCGTATGCCGCTGACGCTGGTGTTGTTCACGATGGTGCCGCCGCCCGCGGCCAGCATGGCCGCCAGTTCATGGCGCATGGCGTGGAAGACCGCACGCACATTCGTATCGAAGACCTGGGAAAAGACCGCGTCATCCTGCTCGGCCAGCACGGCACGCCGCTCCTGGAAGCCCGCATTGTTGAAGGCCGCGTCCAGCCGCCCGAAGCGCTCCACGGCCTGCTCCACCACCGCCGCCATGTCCTCCTGCCGCGTTGCATCGCAGGCCAGGAAAAGGCCGTCTGCCCCCCGCTGCCGGATTTCCTGCTCCAGCTGCAGGCCCAGCTCACGGCGGCGCCCCGTGACCACCACGGCGGCAGCGCCCTCCTCGGCCATGCGCAAGGCGGTAGCCCGGCCTATGCCGCTGGTGGCGCCCACCACCAGGCAGACACGCCCCCGGAGCCGCCCCGATGGTGCAAGGGCTGGCAGGGGACCGGCCAGTTCCAACTGACGCTGCTGCATGTCCATGGCGATGTTCCTTCGCAATTTGGTTGCATGGTACAACCAATAGACTAAAAACACCATTCAGGCAAAGCCGGCTGCCGTCCCGTGTCCGCCAGGAGGGCGGCAACGGATCACTTGCAGGGATGCTCCATTGGATGCAAACTTGCTTCAACATTGATGCAATGAGGTCCACCATGAGAACCACGGTCACCATCGACGACGCCTTGTACGAGGAAGCGCTGGAGCTGGCGGAGCCAGAAATGGACAAGGCCGACCTGTTTCGCGAAGCCGTCAAGACTTTCGTGAGAGTGCAGGCGGCCAAGCGCCTGGCCGCGCTGGGAGGCAGCGCACCGGACATGCGGGAGATTCCCCGTCGCCCACAGGGCATCGAGCCATGAATCCCGTTCTGGTCGATACCTCGGTCTGGATCGATCACTTCAGGCAGGGCAATCCTCACCTGGTGCAGCTGCTGCAGCAAGACATGACGCTCATGCACCCCCTGGTGCTGGGCGAACTGGCCTGCGGCACGCCACCGGCACGCGCACGCACGCTCGCAGACCTTCAACGGCTCAAGCCTGCCCGGCAGGCCAGCATGCGCGAAGTGATGGCCTTGATAGAGCGCGAGCAGCTCTTTGGTCTGGGCTGCGGCCTGGTGGACATGACGCTCCTGGCCTCGGCACTCATGTCTTCAGGCGCCAGCCTGTGGTCGCTGGACAAGCGCCTGCACGCGCTGGCCCAGCGGTTTGGCATTGCCTACCGTCCCACAGGCCAGTAGGGCCAGTAGGGCCGATAGCTTCGATAGCGCCGCTAGTGCCTAGTGCCGATCAGACGGCCCTGTCCACCAGCCTTCCCACCACCGGCAACACCACGCGCGACACATGCGCCCCGCCCAGGTGCAGGCTGTTGACCGCCACCTGCATGGGTCCTGCACTGCCCTCGGGCGCGCCGGTGTTGGGGTTCACGTCGAAGCGCGGGAAGTTGCTGCTGGAGATGTCCAGGCGGATGCGGTGGCCCTTGCGGAACAGGTTGGAGGTGGGCATGGGCTCGATGGTGATGGCCACCACCTCGCCGGGCGTCATCAGCTCGGGCTGCTCCCATGAGTTGCGGTAGCGGCAGCGCAGGATGCCGTCGGTGATGTTCATCGCATAGCCCTGCGGATGGTCGGCGCTGGGCGGGTACTGGTCGATGAGCTTGGCGGTGAAGTCCGTGTCGGGCGCGGACGAGGACACCTGCAGCTCGATGGTGATGGTGCCCGTGACCTCCAGGTCTTGCTGCAGCGGCTCGGTCTGGAACACCAGCACGTCGCCACGCTCGGACAGCGGGCCGTAGGGCGGGCGGGCGGCGAAGGTGCTCTCGTGCGTGACCTGGTCGTAGGCGCCTGCGAACATCAGCGGCTCGCCCGAGGTGATGGAGCCGCCCAGGGTGGGCACGGGGCAGGCCGGGTCGAAGCGGTAGCTGCGCACGCCCGGCTGCGGCGCGGGCTCGCGGGCCAGCCTGCCGTCGGCGTGCAGGTGCCAGGCCGTGGGCTGCGTGCCGGGCACGGGCCAGTGGTCGGCGCTGCGCCAGGCCCCGCCGTGGTCCAGCCGGCCCTGGGCCGTGCGCGCGCCCGATCCGCCGCCCATGCGGAAGTAGCGCACGGCGGCTTGCTGGCGCGCGGGCATGGGCCGGCCCTTGAGCCAGTGGTCGAACCAGGCCAGGCGCATGGCCACGTAGTCTTCGGCCAGTGCGCCGTCGAGCACGGCATCGGGCCCGAAATCCACATCGCCCGCATGCGGGACGCTGCGCTCGCCATGGGTCCAGGGGCCCAGCACCATGCGGACCCGGCCATCGCCGCGCGACAGGCCCAGGTAGTTGTCCGTGGTGGTCTGCGCATACGGGTCCCACCAGCCGCACATCAGCATCACGGCCAGGCCGTCGAAGGCGCCGTAGTGGCCGGCGGCGTACAGCTCGGGCTGGCGCCAGTAGTCGTCAAAGCTGCCGCGCTCCCACTGGCTGAACAGGTAGTCCTCGTACTCGGGCGCCCACTGCAGCGGCGAGTCGCCGCGCGACCAGGGCAGGCGCAGGCACCACCGGCCGATGTCGGCCTGCTCCAGCGCCTGGCGCGCTGCGGGCTCCAGGTGGTTGCTGCCGCTGCGCGCATTGCGCAGGGCCCAGACGGCCTGCTTCAGCTCGAAGGCACCGCCATGGCGTATGCCGCCCCGGTAGGCATTCGCAAAGCCGCCGCATTCCAGGAACATGGCCTTGAGGCCCGGCGGCCTTTGCGTGGCCAGCGCAGTCTGCGTGTGTGCGGCGTAGGACAGGCCGTAGGTGCCCACGCTGCCGTTGCACCAGGGCTGCTCCATGATCCATTGCAGGGTGTCGGCGCCATCGTGGGCCTCGCCCAGGTATTTGGTGAACTGGCCTTCGGAGCCGAAGCGGCCCCGGCAGTCCTGCACGACCACGGCATAGCCTTCGCGCGCAAAGCGGGCCGCCACCTCGCCCCGGCGCATGGGAAGGGGGTTGGCCGCGCTGCGCTCGCGGCGCGTTTCCTCGTTCTTGCCGTAGGGCGTGCGCTCCAGCAGCACGGGCAGCGGGCCGGGTTCGTGGGGGCCGAGGTTCTCGGGCAGATACAGGTCGGTGGCCAGGCGCACGCCATCGCGCATGGGCACGGTGAGGCTGTGGCGGACCACGCCGCCCAGCTCGGTGATTGATGTGTTGCTCATGCTGCTGGCGCTCAGTCGAGCTTGAGGTTGCGTTCCTTGACCAGCTTGGCCCAGCGCGCCGTGTCTTCCTGCATGAAGCGCGCCAGCTCCTGGGGCGTGGTGGGCGCGGGCTCGGCGCCCTGCGCCTCCAGAGACTTGGCCACTTCACGGTCCTGCAGCGAGCGCACCAGCGCGGCATTGACCTTGGCCACCACCGCAGGCGGCGTGCCGGTGGGCGCGAACAGCGCATACCAGATGTCGTATTCGAAGTCCTTGACGCCCGCCTCGGCCATGGTGGGCACCTGCGGCAGGGCGCGCGAGCGCGTGGCGCTGGCCACGGCCAGCGGCGTGAGCTTGCCGGCCTTGATCTGCAGCACCACGCTGGGCACGGCATTGATGCCCAGCTGCACATGGCCGCCCACCAGTTCGTTGACGGCGGGCGCGCCGCCCTTGTAGGGAATCTGCAGCATGCGCGTGCCCGTGGCAGCCTGGAACATTTCCATGGACAGATGGCCTGGCGTGCCGTTGCCGCTGGAGCTGTAGTTCAGCGCGCCGGGGTTCTTGCGCGCCAGCGCCACCAGCTCCTGCACGGTGCTCACATTGAGGCTGGGGTGCGTGGTCAGGATGGGCACGTTGATCAGCACCCGCCCCACGGGCACGAAGTCGCGCGAGGGGTTGTAGGACAGCTTGCTGGACAGCAGCGGCGCCGTCACCATGCCCGAGCCCGCGCCCAGCAGCAGGGTGTAGCCATCGGCCGGCGCGGAGGACACCAGCTGGAAGCCATGCACGCCGGGGCGGTTGTCGATGACCACGGGCTGGCGCCACAGCTCGGACATCTTGCGGGCCACCACGCGCATGGCGGCATCGGCTGCGGCACCGGCGGGGAACGGCACGACGATGCGCACGGGCTTTTCCGGGAATTCGGCCGCATGGCCGGGCAAGGGCGCCAGGCCCAGCACAAGGCCCAGTGCCAGGAAAGCCATGGACAGGAAGCGTTGGAAGTGGGTCATGGGAATCTCCATTCTTGATGCGGGTGTGCAGGACGGTCAGAAGTCATGGCGCACGCCCGCGCCGATGGCGCGCACGGCCACGTTGGGGCGGCTGGAGTCCACGCCGTCGTGGTCCACGAAGGCCTGCAGTTCGGTGCGCTTGGACAGCGCATAGGTATAGGCCAGCTGCTGGCGCCTGCGCTTGCCGGTCAGCGAGGTCTGCACGTCGCGCTGCATCAGGTTGAGCACCACGGCGTGTGCGCCATGGCGCAGCCGCGTGCCAAGCATCCAGTAGTCCACGTCGGCGCGCGAGACGCCGGGCTTGTGGTTGAAGCGGTCACGGCCCAGCAGCACATAGGGCTCGATGGCACCAAAGCTGTAGCGCAGGCCCATCTGCCATTTGCTGTCGAACTCGTTGGCCAGCAGGCCCCCGGCGCGCGTGTCCTTGGCGTAGCCCAGGCCGGCCGTCCACGGGCCTGCGGCGTAGCTCAGGCCCAGGTCCAGCGATCTGGCGTCGTCCTCCAGCCCTGGGGCCTTGGCATCGCCGCGCAGGTAGTAGCGCGCACGGAACACCGTGCCGCCCCACGACGGGCTTTGGTAGCCCAGCGAATTGGAGGTGCGGTTGCGCGCATTGAGCATGGAGGTGCCGATGGCCGTGGCCCCGGCGTCATTGGCCGCGAACGAGGTGATGCCCGTGACCTGCGAGTACAGCGGCGAGCCCGTGGGATTGGCCGAGTCCAGCCGGCCCAGGGCCACCGTGCCCAGGCTGCCGCGCAGCGCCACGTAGCTGTTGCGAAAGGCCGGCGTGGTCAGCGAGCCCGTGTCCGCATCCAGCCCCATCTCCATGCCGAACAGCGCCTGCAGGCCGCCGCCCAGCTCCTCCTTGCCGCGAAAGCCCAGGCGCGAGGCGTTGTCGCGCTCTTCCATGGTGGAGCCGGCATTGCCGGTCTTGAGGTGGTTCACGGTCAGCCGGATCTGGCCGTAGACCTGCATGTCCTGCGCATGCGCAATCGGGTGGCCCAGGGCAGCGATGGACAGGCTGCAGACGGCGGCAATGCTTGGCAGGGCCTTCATGGAATCTTGCTCCTTGTGTTGTGCGTGTTCTGACGCCGCCGATTCTCAGGAGCCCCCGCATCCACCACAACGGTATGACGGACGCGTATTACCCTATGCGATTCGTGATGCGCCGTGCGCGCCCCCGGCCGCGCTGCCATCATGCAAGCACCGCCTGTACAACCCATGAATTTCAAGCAACTCGAAGCCTTCCAGGCCATCATGCTCAGCGGCTCCACCACGGGTGCGGCCGAGCGCCTGGGGCTGTCCCAGCCCGGCATCAGCCGCCTGCTGGCCCAGCTGGAGCAGGACCTGGGCCTGCGGCTTTTCATCCGCGAAAAAGGCCGCCTGGTGCCCACGCAGGAGGCCGAGGCCCTGCTGCACGACGCCCAGGTTCTCATGGATTCGGCCCAGTGCTTTCGCCGCCATGCCGAGCAGTTGCGGCTGGGCGGCTTCAAGCGCCGGCTGCTCAAGGTGGCCGTGCCCGGCACCCTGGCCACCTCGCTGATGCCGGCCATTGCCCACCAGTTCATGCAGGCGCATCCCGACGTGGTGCTGGAAGTGCTGTCGGGCTCCTATACCGAGACCGAGCGGGCCCTGCTGAGCCGCGACGCCGACATCGGCCTGGTGCGCCTGCCCATGACCATGCCCGGCCTGCGCACGCGGGCCTGCCTGGAGTCCGAGGCCGTCTGCATCATGCCCAGAGGCCATGCGCTGCAGGCGCTGGACGAGGTGACGCCGTCAGATCTGGTGGACGCCCCGCTGATCCTGCTGGGCCGCCAGCGCGAGATCCGCCAGGAGATCGACATGGCCTTTCGCCATGCGCGCGTGCAGCCGCGCGTGGCCGTGGAGGTGCATTCCGTGGGCGAGGCCTGCGCCCATGTGGCGCAGGGCCTGGGCGTGTCCATGGTCAACGGCCTGCTGGCCAGCTACTGCCAGCCCGGCGCCCTGTCCAGCCGCCCGTTCAGGCCGCGCATCCGCTACCAGCTGGCCATTGCCTCGCTGGAGGCAGCGGCGCCGTCGCCCCTGCAGGACACGCTGATCGCCCTGCTGGTCCAGGCCATCGTGGCCACCGGGCATGCCGCCCCGGTGGACGACATGCCGAAGGCCTGATGCCCCGGTGATGCCGGCCGCTCAGTGCATCCAGCGCTGGTGCAGCCACCGCGCCGCATGGTCCAGCGCATAGCCCAGGGCGCCGATCAGCACCACGGCGGCCATCAGCTCCGAATACGCCAGGCGGTCGCGCGTGTCGAGGATGAAGTAGCCCAGGCCGGCCGATACGCCCAGCATTTCTGCGGGCACCAGCACGATCCAGATGATGCCGATGGCCAGGCGCACGCCCGTGAGGATCTGGGCCGTGATGCCGGGCAGCACCACGCGCAGCACGGTCTCGGTGCGCGTGGCCGACAGGCTGCGTGCCAGCAGCAGCCAGTTGCGGTCCAGCTGGGCCACGCCGGCCGCCGTGCTCAGCAGGATGGGCCAGACGGCGGCGAAGGCCAGCAGGAAGTACACGGGCGCGTCGCCCACGCCCAGCACCATCACGGCAATGGGCATCCACGACAGCGGCGAGATCATGCGCAGGAACTGGAACACGGGCGAGAACGCCTGCGAGAACCCGCGCGACAGACCCACCAGCACGCCCAGCGGCACGCCGACCACGAAGGCCAGCAGCAGGCCCACGGCCACGCGCTGCAGGCTCAGCAGGGTGTGCATCCAGATGTCGGCGCCCGTCAGCAGCTGGCCCAGCGCCTGCAGCGAAGGCCAGGGCGCGAAGGCCGCAGCCACGGGCGTGCTGCGCGCCAGCAGCGCGCCGCCCACCCACCACAGGGCCAGGACCAGGGCCGCGCCCAGCAGCGGCAATCCAATACGTCGCAACACCTGGCTCACACCACGATGGTTTCGCGGCGCGAGAAATCGGCCGGAATGCCGAAGACCTGCGGGCCGCCCACGGCCTGGATGGCCTTGCGCACGAAGCGGTCGTCCACCAGGTCGGTGGCCGCAAACCTGGGCTCCAGCTTGTCGAGGAAGCGCGTGTCGCCCTCGACCTTGGTGGCCTTGATTGCGCGCACCAGCTGCTCGGTGTACGACGGATAGGGATAGGGCTGGAAGTCGATGCGCCGCTGGTGCCAGCCCTTGTTGACGACCACGCCGCTGGCCTCGTAGCTGGCGTAGTCGGTGGCGGCCAGCACCTTGGACAGCGTCTGCTGCGGATGCGGCGTGTAGCGGCGCTCGCCGGTGCTCGACAGCAGGCGCGCGGCGGCCAGGCGGTTGTCGCGCGTCCACAGCTGGGCCTTGACCACGGCATTGGTCACGCGCTGGGCCCATTCGGGCTTGTCGGCGATATCGCGCTCGGCCAGGAAGGTGACGCAGCAGGCGTGGTCCTTCCAGACATCGCCCGAGAAGCGCAGCATCTTGCCCACGCCCGCGATCTCGGCGGCGGCGTTGAAGGGCTCGGCCACGATGAAGCCCGCGATCGACTTGCCGGCCAGGGCCGAGACCATTTCGGCCGGTGCCAGCACGACGAGGTTGACCTCGTTGGCCGCAACGGCACCGCCGCGCGCCCGCGTCACGGCCGTGAGGCCGGCCTTGCGCAGCACGTCCTGCAGCAGGATGTTGTGGATGGAGTACCAGAACGGGATCGCCACGGTCTTGCCGCCCAGGTCCTGCACCTTCTGGATCTCGGGCAGCACGGTCAGGCCCGAGCCGTTGACGTGGTTCCAGGCCACGATCTTGGCGGGGAACTTGGCGCCGTAGCGCACCCACAGCGTGGAGGGCGTGAGCAGGTGGATGACGTTGACCTGGCCCGAGACGAAGGCCTCGACGATCTGGGCCCAGGAGCGGAACAGGCGCGGTGCCTCGGCCTTGAGGCCTTCGGCCTCGAACAGGCCGTTGCCGTGGGCCACCAGCAGCGGCGTGGCGTCGGTGATGGGCAGGTAGCCGATCTTCACGGGCTGGTCATCGCCCTTGAAGGCCTGGGCGCGCGCATCGCCTGCGGCCAGCAGCGGCGCGGCCACCGAGGCCGTGGCCAGTGCGCCCAGGCGCAGCATGTCGCGCCGCGTGAGGCCGCAGCCGCAGTCCGACGAGGCGCAGATGTGGGTGTAGGAAGGGTGGTCCTGGAAGCTCTTGCGAAAGACCTTTCAGAAGAGCATGGTTGAAGTCGAAGAAATGGCGGATCTGCAGGCGGATCGGCAGGCGGGCAGGCAGGCGAGCCGGATCAGGCCTGGGCCGCATGGCGCACGCCGTGCAGGGCCGAGAGGATGTCCAGCCGCAGCGCGGTCACGGCGGCGGCCTCGTCCTCGCGCGGGCGCGCTATGTCCACGCGCCATTCGCGCACGATGTGGCCGGGCCGCCCGCCCATCAGCAGGATGCGGTCGCCCACGAGGATGGCCTCGTCGATGTCATGCGTGACCAGCAGCGCGGCCGTGTGCCAGCGGTGGACCACGTCCACCATCAGCTCCTGCATCTCGGCGCGCGTGATGGCGTCCAGGGCCGAGAACGGCTCGTCGGCCAGCAGCAGCTGCGGCTCGCGGGCCAGGGCGCGCGCCAGGGCCACGCGCTGGGCCATGCCGCCCGACAGCTGCGAGGGGTAGAGCGCGCCGCTGCCGCCCAGGCCCACGGCCTGCAGCGCCTGCTCCACGCGCTGGCTGCGGGCCTCGGCCTCCAGCTTCGGCTGGCGCTCGAAGTCCAGGCCGAAGCCCACGTTGCGCCGCGCGTCCAGCCAGGGCAGCAGGCTGGGCTGCTGGAACACGAAGCCCGCGCGCGGGTGCGGCGCGGTCAGCGGCTGGCCGAGGAACTGGAGCTCGCCCCGGCTCCAGGCGCCGCCGTCCGGCGACTCCAGGCCGCCGAGCACGCGCAGCAGCGAGGACTTGCCGCAGCCGCTGCCGCCGAGCAGGCAGACGATCTCGCGCGGGGCAATGCTCAGGGAGATGTCCTCGAACACGGCCTTGCCGGGCGCATAGCCAAAGCCCGCGCCGCGTGCCTGCAGCACGGGCGCGGGAGCGTCAGGGGAGAAAGCTTCCGTCTGGGTCATGAACTGGTGGTTGCCAGGGCCGCGCCAGCCAGCGCACCCTGTAGCTGCGTGACGCTGGGCGTCACGATGGGGATGAAGGCCGCCTCGCGCCAACGGCGCGCAAATCCCAGCGGCTGGTCGCGATGATAAGCGCGCCCGCCGCTGGCGTGCAGCTCCAGCTGCAGGGACTGCTGCACGATGTCGTTCAATTCCAGGCGCAGGCGGAACAGGGCTTGAGGTCGGTCAAGAAAACGCCCGTCGGACAGGCCCGCATGCAGCGTGGCCGTGGCCAGTTCCAGCGCGTGGCGCTGCTGCTGCAGCGGGCCTCCCAGCACATCGCGCCCGGCGCCGGCACGGGCCGAGGCCGCCGCCAGCGAGGCGCGCGCCAGGCCGATGCACAGCCCCAGCTGCAGGCCCATGAAGGCGGGCCGCACGCGCGGCAGGAAATGGTTGGCGTCGGCATGGATCACATCGGCCGGGCCGATCTGCAGCCCCTCGATGGACAGCGCCGCCGTATGGCTGCCGCGCAGCGCGATCAGGTCCAGGTCGGCGCTGCGCTGCAGGCCCGCCGCATCGCCGGGCAGCGCGGCCACGAAGGGCTTTGCACCGTCGCTGCGCGAGACGGCAACGGCCACCACGAAGCGACCCGGCGGCACCAGGTTGGTGGCCCAGGGCACGCGCCCGCGCAGTGCAAGGCCGTCGGCGCCGACAGCGCCGACAGTGCCGACGGGCGTGGCCTCGACCTGCAGGGCTTCGATGCCGCCCAGGTACTTCATGGCGTTGGACAGGCCCGTGGCGCCCGCCTGCGTGCCCTGCAGCAGGCCCGGCAGCCAGCGCTGGCGCAGCGCCGCGTTGGGCGACTGCAGCAGGTATTCGACAAAGGCGCGCTGCGCCCAGAACACGAAGCCCGCCGTCAGCGAATGCCCGGCCACGCCGGCAATGGCCTCCAGCGCATCGCCCAGGCTGCCGCCCTGCCCGCCCTCGGCCACGGGCACGCCCAGGCCGAACAGGCCGTGCTGCGCCAGCCGGGGCAGCACCTCGTGCGCATGCGCGGGGCCTTCGTCCAGGGAGTCGGCATGGGCGTCCAGCCACTGCCGCAGCGAATCAGCCAGCATGTGCGTTCTCCTGCGGTTGTCGGAACTGTTCGGGCAGATAGGGCTGCAGCTGCGGGTTGACGGGGCTTTGCGCCAGGCTGTTGGCAAAGTTGCACAGCGTGGCCAGGCTGATGCCCAGCACCACCTCCAGTGCCTGCTGCTCGCTCAGGCCTGCTGCATGGAAGGCGGCCAGGGCCTCGTCGGCGACGGCGCCGCGCGTGGCGATCACGGCTTCGGCAAAGCGGCGCACGGCGTCCAGGCGCGGCTGGCCCGTGTCGCGGCCGTCCTGCAGCGCCACCACCTCGGCCTGGGTCAGGCCGGCCTGCTTGAAGGCCAGCTTGGTGTGGCCGGCCACGCAGAAGTCGCAGCCATGGATGCGCGCCGCCGTGATCTGCACCACCTCGCGCTCGGCCAGCGTGAGCTGGGCGCGCGCGTTGATCTGGCCCACGGTCACATAGGTCTCCAGCGCCTGGGGCGAGTTGGCCAGGATGGCGATCAGGTTGGGCAGGAATCCGTTGCCGGCCAGGGCGCGCTCCACGAAGGGGCGGCTGGCTTCAGGGGCGGTTTGCGGGGTGTGCAGGGTCAGGCGTGCCATGGTGTTTTGCAGGAATGAAGGAATGCCTTCATGATCGGCCGCGCCCCCCCTTGCCATCAATGCCGCCGCGTCGCGGATTTATGCCCGAACGTGTCAACCCGCAGGCAGATGCAGCGGGCTCGGATGGCGGCTCAGCAGCAGCGTGCCTGCGCGCGCTGCCAGGCGCCGGGCTGCTCGCCCATCACGCGCTTGAAGGCGCGCGAGAAAGCCGCATAGGACTCGTAGCCCACGGCCTCGGCCACCTGGCCTATGGCCTCGCCCTGGGCCAGCCGGCGCGCGGCCAGCTGCATGCGCAGCAGCAGCAGGAATTGCTGGGGCGGCTGGCCGCAGGCCTCGGCGAACTGCCGAAAGAACGTGGCGCGCGACAGGCACACGCGCGCGGCCATGTCGGCCACGCTCCAGTTGCGGGCCGGCTCGCGCAGCAGCTCGGCCACGAGCGGCGCAAAGCCCGGCCGGCGCAGCAGGCTCCAGATGCCGCGCGCCCGCGCATCGCCATGCGCCAGCTGGCGCAGGCCGTAGAAGAACAGCAGGCCCACCAGCCGGTCCATCACGGCCGAGGGCTCGGTGCCCGTGCGCAGCGCCTCGGCGCGCATCAGGTCGAACAGCATGGAGGCGCCGCTCATCGCATGGTCGTCGCCGCGCAGCACCAGGTGGTCGGGGAAGGCATCGACCAGCAGGCCGCGCATGGGCCCCTCGAAGGTGAAGAAGCCGCAGGCCAGCGCCGTCTCTCCGATGCCGGCATCGCCCGTGGCGGGACGCATGGCCTGCGGGGCGCAGGCCATGTCCGGGTCGGCATAGGGCGAGATGAAATGCGGCACATCGCGCGAGAGGAACACGCCGTCGCGCGGCTGCAGCTCCACCGAGGGCTGGCCCGGCAGGTGCAGCCAGCAGCGCCCGTCCAGGATCAGGTGAAAGCTGGCCCGCGCGCGCCCCGCCGTGGAGGCCCGCCAGCGCCCGCAGTACTGCCCCACGTGGAACACGCTGGCGCGCCATTGCAGGCCGTTGAGCAGGCCGTCGATGACGCGATCGACCTGCGCTTCGGCCGCGCTGTCGGGGACTGGGTCGGGTAGCACGGTGCGGCGGTGAAAAAGCTGAGGCGGTGGAGGGAATGCGGCCGGCCAGTATCGCCACGATGCAGGCGCGGGGGAACGAATCTTTGGGCATATGCTTGTGCCGCAATCGATATCTGGATCTGCATCCAAGTCCGCCCGGCCCGACCTTGGTCCGGTCGTGCCTCAGCGCTGGAAGCCCGAAGGCGGCACCCCGAAATGCCTTTTGAACATGGCCGTGAACGCGCTCTGGCTGGCATAGCCGCAATCGAGGGCGATGTCGATGATGCGCTCGCCCGCCGCAATGCGGCCCAGCGCGAACATCAGCCGCGCCTGCTCGCGCCACTGGGCGAAGGGCATGCCGGTTTCCTTCACGAACAGGCGCTGCAGCGTCTTGGCGCTCACGCCCAGGCGCTGCGCCCAGTGTTCGGCGGTGGCGGTGTCGGCAGGCTCGCGCATCAGGGCCTCGCAGACCTGGCGCAGCCGCGCATCGGTGGACAGGGGCAGGTGCAGGGGCAGCACCTCGGCGGCGCGCAGCTCATCGACCAGCAGGTGCATCAGGCGCTCGTCGCGGCTGCCTTCGGCATAGTCCAGCGGCACGCCGACGGCGGCCACCACCAGCTCGCGCAGCAGGGGCGACACGTTGACCACGCAGGTGCGCGCGGGCAGGTCCGCAAAGGCCGAGGCGTCGATGTAGGCCGTGCGCATCTTCACGTCGCCCGACATGCGCACATCGTGCTCGGCGTCGGCCTCTATCCACAGCCCCCGGTTGGGCGGCACCAGCCAGGAGCCGGAATGCAGCTGCACGGACATCACGCCTTCGATCGCATACAGCAGCTGGCCGCGCGGGTGGGAGTGCCAGCCCGTGCTGGTGCCATGCGCCCAGTTGGCCTCCATGGCGGCCATGGGGCGCCCGGTCTGGTGGTACTTGAGGTATCTGCGCGGCAGTTCTGCGGCCATGGGTCTTCCCATCCTGGAGCTGTGTGTGGTTCTATGCGGCTCTCTGTCCCGATCTCGACAATTGAAGTCAGTATAGAGAGAGACAGACGGGCACCAAACACCTATCTTCGGTCCCACGGCCCATTGACCTTCGTCAACGCCGGACCCTGACCGTTCCGCCCTGCGGGGCCCTTTCCTCCATGACAAGCAACACCACCACTCTTGGCGCCCCGGGCGAGCTGGCCGGGCCTGCAACGCACGCCCATCCGGCGCCCGCCCATCCAGCACCCGGCCATGCCGCGCAGGGCTTTTTGCTGCGCATCGTCGGCGCCGCCGCCTTTGCCCACCTGCTCAACGACCTGATCCAGGCCGTGCTGCCGGCCGTCTATCCCATGCTCAAGACGGAGTTCTCGCTGAGCTTCGCGCAGATCGGCTGGATCTCCCTGGTCTACCAGGTCACGGCCTCGCTGCTGCAGCCCTGGATCGGCCTGTACACCGACAAGCATCCCAAGCCCTACCTGCTGCCGCTGGGCATGGTGGTGACGCTGGTGGGCGTGGGCCTGCTGGCCCTGTCCACCAGCTACCCCATGCTGCTGGCCGCCGCGTCGCTGATCGGCGTGGGCTCGTCCACCTTCCACCCCGAGGCCTCGCGCGTGGCGCGGCTGGCCTCGGGCGGGCGCTTCGGCACGGCGCAATCGACCTTCCAGGTGGGCGGCAACACGGGCTCGGCCATCGGCCCGCTGATGGTGGCGGCCATCGTCATTCCGTTTGGCCAGCATGCGATCGCCTGGTTCATGCTGGTGGCGCTGCTGGCCATCTGGGTGCTGCTGCGCATCACGCACTGGCGCCTGCACCATGCGCCGGCCAAGGTGGTGGCGGCCGGCCAGCATGCGCTGACGGCGCTGAACCGCTCGCAGGTCATCCGCGCGGTGACCGTGATCTGCGTGCTGATGTTCGCCAAGTTCGTCTACATCGCGGCCTTTGCCAACTACTTCACCTTCTATCTGATCGAGCGCTTTGCCCTGCCCGTGCAGCAGTCGCAGCTGTACCTGTTCGCCTTCCTGGCGGCCGTGGCGGCGGGCACCTTCGCGGGCGGCCCGGTGGGCGACCGCATAGGGCGCAAGGCCGTGATCTGGGTGTCCTTCCTGGGCGTGGCGCCTTTTGCGCTGCTGCTGCCGCATGCCGACCTGTTCTGGACGGCCGTGCTGTCCATCGTCATCGGCCTGGTCATGTCCTCGGCCTTTGCGGCGCTGGTGGTCTATGCGCAGGAGGCCGTGCCCGGCCGCGTGGGCCTGGTCTCGGGGCTGATGTTCGGTCTCATGTTCGGCATCGGCGGCCTGGGGGCCGCCGGCATGGGCAACCTGGCCGACACCCACGGCATCGTCTGGGTGTACGGCCTGGTGGCCTACCTGCCGCTGCTGGGGCTGGCAACGGCCTTTCTGCCGGAAACGCGGGCCCGGCGACGCTGAGGCGCAGCCTCAATCCGGCTGTATGCCCGCCTGCCGGATCACGGCGGACCAGCGCGCCACCTCCTCGGCGATCTGGGCTCGCGCCTCGGCAGGCGTGGTGAACGTGGGCATGGCGCCCTGGGCGACCAGGGCGTCCTTCACTTCCTGCTGCCCCATCACCTCCTTGAGCGCGCCGCTGAGCCGGGCGACGATGGGCGCGGGCGTGCCTGCAGGCGCCAGCAGGCCGAACATCGACGTCACCTCGAAGCCCGACAGCCCGGCCTCGGCCGTGGTGGGAATGTCGGCAATGGAGGGCACGCGCTGCGCCGTGGTCACGGCCAGCGCGCGCAGGCGCCCGCCCTTGATGAAGCCCTGCGTGGCGGGCAGGGTGTCGAACACCACATCCACCTGGCTGCCCATCAAATCGTTGAGCGCCGGCGTGCTGCCCTTGTAGGGCACGTGCGTCAGCGGCACGCCGGCCTGCCGCTTGAACAGCTCGGCCGCCAGATGCTGGGGCGAGCCATTGCCCGAGGAGCCGTAGTTCAGCCCGCCCGGCCGGCTTTTGGCCAGGGCGATGAACTCGCCCAGGCTGGCCGCCTTCACCGACGGGCCCACGGTCACCACCAGCGGCACACGGCCCACCACGCCAATGGGCGCAAAGCTCTTGTCCATGGTGAAGCCTGCCGTGGACGCCATGAGCACGCTGTTGATGGAATGGCTGGTCAGCGCGCCCAGCAGCAGGGTGTAGCCATCGGGCTTTTCCTTGGCCACGGCGGCGGCGCCCAGGTTGCCGGCCGCGCCCGCCCGGTTCTCCACCACCACCGGCTGGCCCAGCGCCAGCGAGAGCTTTTGCCCCACCACGCGCCCGATCACGTCGGTAGCGCCGCCGGGCGTGTAGGGAACGACGAGCTTGATGGGCCGGGCCGGATACCCGGCGTCGGCTGCGGCACTGGCTGCGGTAGGCAACGCCAGGCCTGCGCCCAGGGTCAGCAGTGCGGCGCCCAGCAGGGCGCGCCGGTTGGGCGGGTGAGAGCGGTGTGCGGCGGTCATGGATGTCTCCTTGTCTTGTGTCGGAAAAACATGTCCGGCACGCAGACCGGACAAGGTCGCATGGTTGGTCAATTAGATTATTAATAATATAGGTGATAACGCCGATGATAATTTGAGGACAGCGCCGCTATCCTGCCGTCAACGCAAGGCAGCGCCTGCCTTCGCTCCCCACTCCAGACCCACGGACCGCCGCCATGACCGACCCCAAGACGCCCTCCCCGGCCCACGACATCACTCCCGCCGACGCCGAAAGCGGCATATCGAAGGGCCTGACCAACTACGGCGACCGCGGCTTTTCGCTGTTCCTGCGCAAGGCCTTCATCAAGGGCGCGGGCTATACGGACTCGGCGCTGCAGCGCCCCGTCATCGGCATTGCCAACACGGGCAGCAGCTACAACCCCTGCCACGGCAACGCGCCCCAGCTGATCGAGGCCGTCAAGCGCGGCGTCATGCTGGCGGGCGGCCTGCCCATGGACTTCCCCACCATCTCGGTGCACGAAAGCTTCTCGGCGCCGACCAGCATGTACCTGCGCAACCTCATGTCCATGGACACCGAGGAGATGATCCGCGCCCAGCCCATGGATGCCGTCGTGCTCATCGGCGGCTGCGACAAGACGGTGCCGGCCCAGTTGATGGGCGCGGCCTCGGCCGGCATCCCGGCCATCCAGCTGATCACCGGGTCGATGCTCACCGGCTCGCACCGCAGCGAGCGCGTGGGCGCCTGCACGGACTGCCGCCGCTACTGGGGCAAGTTCCGCGCCGAGGAGATCGACGCCGAAGAGATCGCCGACGTGAACAACCAGCTGGTGGCCAGCGTGGGCACCTGCTCGGTCATGGGCACGGCCAGCACCATGGCCTGCATTGCCGAGGCGCTGGGCATGACGGTGCCGGGCGGCGCCTCGCCCCCCGCCGTCACGGCCGACCGCATCCGCATCGCCGAACAGACAGGCACCGAGGCCGTGCGCATGGCGCGCGAGCGCCTGACCATCGACAAAATCCTCACGCCCGCTGCCTTCGAGAACGCCATGCGCGTGCTGCTGGCCATCGGCGGCTCCACCAACGGCATCGTGCACCTGGCCGCCATTGCGGGGCGCATGGGCTATGACATCGACCTCAAGGCCCTGGACCGCATGGGCCGCGACACGCCCGTGCTGCTGGACCTCAAGCCCTCGGGCGACCACTACATGGAGGACTTCCACCACGCGGGCGGCATGGCCACGCTGCTGCGCGAGCTCAAGCCCCTGCTGAACCTGGACGCCCTCACCGTCACCGGCCGCACGCTGGGCGAAGAGATCGACCGCGCCGGCCCCGGCTTTGCGCAGGACGTGGTGCGCCCGCGCTCCAACCCCATCTACCCGCAGGGCGGCATCGCCGTGCTGCAGGGCAACCTGGCGCCGGGCGGCGCCATCATCAAGCAGTCGGCCGCCCATCCCCGGCTCATGGAGCATGAAGGCCGCGCCGTGGTCTTCGAGAACGCGGCCGACCTGGCCCACCGCATCGACAGCGACGATCTGGACGTGACGGCCGACGACATCCTCGTGCTCAAGAACATCGGCCCCAAGGGTGCGCCCGGCATGCCCGAGGCCGGCTACATCCCCATCCCGCGCAAGCTGGCGCGGGCCGGAGTCAAGGACATCGTGCGCATCTCCGACGGGCGCATGAGCGGCACGGCCTTCGGCACCATCGTGCTGCACGTCACACCGGAGTCGGCCGTGGGCGGGCCGCTGGCCCATGTGCACAACGGCGACCGCATCACGCTGTCGGTGGCGCGGCGCGAGCTGACGCTGCAGGTCAGCGACGAGGAACTGGCCCGCCGCGCCCGGCTCCACCCCGTGACCGAGCCCACGGCTGAGCGCGGCTACCGCAAGCTCTTTCTCACCACCGTGAACCAGGCCGACCAGGGCGTGGACTTCGACTTCCTGCGCTGCGCCACCGAACGCGGCACCATTCCCGGCCCGCGCGAATAGTCCATGCCAGGCAGCGCGGCACGCCCGCCATGCCCAGTGAGGGCCATCAGTTCGGACAAAATGGCGTTTTTGTCCCAACCGCCTGTCTTGATGGTCGCTGCCGCCTCACTGCCGATTTCCCTGGATGCCGAACCCGCCCCCGCAGCCGACGCCCTGGGCGCCATGGTGGCCGCGCTGGAAGAGGACGTGGTCTTCGGCCGGCTGCACCCGCGCGAGCGCCTGGTCGAAGACGACCTCATGGCCCGCTTCGACGTCAAGCGCCACATCGCCCGCGAGGCCCTGGCCGCGCTGGACCGCATGGGCCTCATTGAGCGCCGCAAGAACGTCGGCGCCCTGGTGCGCTCCTTCTCCACCCAGGAAGTGCAGGAGCTGTACGAGCTGCGCGGCATGCTCGAAGTGGAGGCCGCGCGCAAGATCCCCCTGCCCGTGCCGGCCGAGAGGCTCGAACGCCTGACCTCCATCCAGCAGCAGCACGACGCCGCCGTGGCCGAAGGCAACGCGCGCCTGGTGTTCCGCATCAACCTGGCCTTTCACCAGGAACTGTTTGCGCTGGCGGGCAACGACACGCTGCACAAGGCCATCACCGAATACGCGCGCCAGACGCACCCCATCCGCTTCGCCTCCCTGGTCTCGGCCGACTACCGCGAGCGCGCACGCCAGGAACACTGGCAAATGATCGAAGCCCTGCGCGCCCAGGACCGCGACGCCCTGGTCCGCCTGTGCGCCGAGCACCTGCAGCCCTCGCGCGATGCGTATCTGAATGCGCAGTTGCAGCGGTTGTAGGCGGCTCTGGCATCTGGACAGAGCGGCTGATCAGGCGATCCCGCCACCCTCCCGCAGCAGTGCTTCGTGGTCACGCCCGCCATAGAAGATGCCGATGATGGAAACCATGTCTGCATCGACGGCGAAGGCGATGACAGTTCGCTTTCTGTAGTTGGTGATGCGCAAGCCAGGTCTCACGTCGTCGCGCGGCGTGCCGCGAAGTGGAAAGGTGCGCAGGCTCTCGCAATAGCTCACGATGGCATCGGTGTATTGAGCTGCCACATCGTGCGAGGCAGCCTCGGCGATGTAGCGGTAAAGCTCGACAAGCTGCTCCTGGGCCTGCGAACTGAAGACAACGCGATAGTTCATCTCGCCTTGGCATGTTCAGCGGCAAGGCGCGCCCGCAATTGATCGGCGGTTACGGCACTCGAGGGATCGGCCTTCAACGCGTCATAGGCGGGGCCGACCTGATCTTGCAGCCAGCTTTCCACCGCACGATCCCGTGCCATCAGCGCCCGCAAGCCATCACGGATCACTTCGCTCTCGCTGGCGTACTCGCCAGCACGCACCTTCGCCCGTACTGCGTCTGCCATGTCGTTGGGCAGGGTGATGCTCATTTGCTGGGTGGTTCTCATGCACGGCTCCTTGAATGCAGTGGGATTGAATCCTACTGCCGAGCCAAAGCCATGTCCAGAATCCGTCCCCTCACCCTTTCATGGGCACTTCAGACACTCGCCCCCAGCCTCCCCCGGTACGCCGCAGGCGTCTCCCCGAACGTGCGCCGGAACAGCCCGATGAAGGCGCTGGCCGTGGCGTAGCCCAGGTCCAGCGCGATGTTCGTTACCGGCGCGCCGGCGGCCAGCATCTCCAGCGAGCGCATCAGCCGCGCGCGCTGGCGCCAGGCGGTGAAGCTGAAGCCGGTCTCCGAGACAAAGCGCCGGCTCAGCGTGCGAGAGCTGACGGCGGCCCAGCGTGCCCAGGCGTCCAGGTCGCGGGCATCGGCCGGGTCGGCGATCAGCGCGCGGGCGATGCGCTGCAGGCGCGGGTCTGCGGGCAGGGGCAGGCCCAGGGGCTCCACGGGCAGGGTGCGGATCTCGTCCAGGATCACCGCCATCACATGGGCGCGGGCCTGGTCCGCCGAAGGGCCTGGTTGCACGGGCTGCGTTGTGGGCACGCCTTGCTGCCATCCCCAGCCGGCGGCGCGCAGCACGGCCTCGCGCAGCAGGCCCGAGGTGCGGATGGCGCAGGGCCGCTGCGACAGCTCGGCGCAGGCCGGCTCCGCCACATAGACGCTCCAGCCGTGGAAGGGACCATGGGAGCGGCCCGAATGCAGCTGGTGCGGCGGCAGCCACACGGCATGGATGGCGGGCACCACCCATACCGCGTCTTCCACACCCACCGACAGCAGCCCGCGCAGCGAGCCGAACAGCTGGCCGCGCGCGTGGCGGTGCGGCTCGGAGGCCAGCTCCTCGTCCTGGTTGCCCACGGCTGCGATCAGCACGGGGCCATCGGCACGGTTCACATGGCTGACCAGTTCAAGAATGGCATCGGGCATGGCGTCTTTGAGCTATTTGTTGGCTGATCCAGTCTACAGCCGCCAACGCCTTTGTTCTTACGCTTGTGCCATGCACACAGACAACACCGCCCTTGCAGAGTCGCCAGGCCCGGCCATCGACCTGGATTCGCTCTACGCCGCCCCGGCAGAAAGAATCCAGAAGGCCGTGCGCGACCGCCTGTCCGACTTCCACGAGGCCTATCTGCGCCAGGCCAGCTTCTTTTGCCTGGCCACGGCCGGCGAACGCGGCCTGGACGCCTCGCCGCGCGGCGGGCCCCCCGGCTTTGTGCAGGTGCTGGACGAGCGCACCGTGGCCTTTGCCGACTGGCCCGGCAACAACCGCATCGAATCCCTGCGCAACCTGCAGGCCGATGACCGCCTGGCCCTGCTCTTCCTGTTCCCGGGGCTGGACATCTTCCTGCGCATCAACGGGCGCGGCCGCATCTCCACCGACCCCCATCTGCTGCAGGAGCTGAGCGAAGGCCGGGGCACGCCCAAGACCGCCACCGTGGTCCTGGTCGACGAGGTGCTGCTGCACTGCGGCAAGGCCATCCACCGCTCCGGCCTCTGGAACCCGTCAAGCCAGCTGGACCGCTCCGCCCTGCCCACCGTGGGCCAGATGATGGCCGCCCTCACGCAGTTGGCCGACGCCACGGCGCCCGCCATGGATGCCGCGCAACAGGAGCAGGCCAACGCCCACTACGCCCATGCGGTCAGGCACGACCTGTACTGATGCCCTGCTTTTTCCCAGGAACCATGACATGCTGATCGATACCTCCCGCTTTCCCCTGGTCTACCTGCGCGAACCCGAAGCGCAGGCACCTGCAGACGCAGGCAGCGGCAATGACGCATCGGCCGAAGCCCGGATCGAATCCCTGCTCGACCAGGGCCGGCACTTTGTGCTGCTCACCGACCACCTGCCCGGCGACCACCCCGAGGAAAGCCACGAAGAACGCAAGCAGCGCGCCCTCAAGTCTCGCGCGGCTTCGTATCCGGCTCCGCGTCCGCCTGCGGAGGCGGCGCACTGACCACGTGCGGCAGCATCACGAGGATGACGATGGCCAGCAGCGTGGCCAGCAGCGCGATCGCCTCGCGCCCCAGGCCGCAGGCCACGCCGATGGCGGCCGTCATCCAGATGCCGGCGGCCGTGGTCAGGCCCTGCACCTGTTCCTCGGAGTGGCGCTTGATGATGGCGCCCGCGCCCAGGAAGCCCACGCCGGCCACCACGCCCTGGATCACGCGGCTCATGTCGGCAATGCCCATGCCGCCGCGCTCGGGCACCAGCACGAACAGCGCCGCGCCCATGGCCACCAGCATGTGGGTGCGCAGGCCGGCGGCCTTGCCCTTGTGTTCTCGCTCGTAGCCGACGATGCCGCCCAGCAGGGCCGCCAGCAGCAGGCGCACCATGACGCGCGTGACCTCGGCCGCATCGGGCAGGCTGGAGAATTCCTCGGCCAGGGTGCTGGTTACTTCCTCCCACATGGCGCGTTCCTTTCCTCGGGTTGTGCGTCAGGACTCAGGAAGCGAGCATGGCGTGGCGTGCAGCGCGCCCAGGCCATCGCCCTTCGCCATTGCCTGTCAGCCAAGCGCGCCCGGCTCAGGCGCCTGCGGGCTTGTCCTGGTCCCTGGACGGTTCAGCCGGCTCTGCGGTGCTGGCGGGTGCGCTGGCGGGTGCGCTGGCGGGCTCCGGTTCCGGCGCGGCGGCCGGTGCAGGCTCAGTTGCAGGTGCAGGCGCGGGAGCAGGTGCAGGCACCAGACTCAGCATGTGCTGGGCCAGCGTCTCGTACAGCGGCCGGGCCAGCATGCGCGAGACCAGGCTGGCCAGCATGGCAGCGGCCATGAGGCTGAGCACCATGGAGTGACCGTCCACCATCTCCATCACGATGATGAAGGCCGTCAGCGGCGCCTGTGTCACGGCGGCCAGGAAGGCGGCCATGCCCATGGCGATGAGGGCGGGCGCGATGTCTGCGCCCATGAGGCCGGCCACGTTGTGGCCCACGCCCGCGCCAATCGACAGCGAGGGCGCGAAGATGCCGCCCGGCACGCCCACCCAGGCCGACAGCCAGGTGGCGATGAACTTCAGGGTGACGTAGAACGAGGGCACGTCGGCCTGGCCCGCCAGCATGTGCTTGACGGCCTCCGAGCCCGCGCCGAAGGTGGCGCCGCCCGTGACCATGCCGATGACGGCGATCACCAGCGCAATCGCCGCCGCGAAGCGGATGGGAAAGCGCGCACGCAGCTGGTTGAGCCGCTCGGGCGTGCGGGTCAGCGAAGCGGCCAGCAGCTTGGCGAAGAGGCCGCCCAGCACGCCGCAGGCCAGGGTCACGCACAGGCCGGGCAGCAGCGCGTCCCAGGTCAGGTGGGGCACCTGGATGCGCCCGAAATAGCTGAGGTTGCCGAAGGCCGACACGCCCATCAGGCCGGCCAGCACGATGGCCGCGATGATCAGGCCGCTGGAGCGCGACTCCAGCTTGCGCGACAGCTCCTCGATTGCGAAGACCACGCCCGCCAGCGGCGCGTTGAAGGCCGCCGCAATGCCGGCCGCGCCGCCAGCCACCAGCAGCGCATGGTGGCTGATGCCCGAATGCGGCCCGAACCAGCGCCGCGCATGGTGCATGACACCGGCGGCCACCTGCACCGAAGGCCCCTCGCGCCCGATCGACAGCCCCGCCGCAAAGCCCGCGCTGGCCAGCGCCATCTTGGCGAAGGACAGCCACAGCGACACGAAGCGCCCGCGCTGCGCGGGGTCCAGCGCCGGGTCCAGCGTGGCGATCACCTGCGGAATGCCCGACCCCGCCGCGCCCGGCGCCCAGCGCCGCGTGAGCCACACGGCGCCCGCCGTGACGGCAGGCATCCACAGCAGAACGGCCCAGCCGCCCTGCCAGTGGTAGATGCTCTCGAAGAGTTCAAAGCCCGCGTCGGCCATCAGCGTGAAGGCCACCACGCACAGCCCGGCGGCGGCCGCATAGGCCAGCACGATGGTGCGGTCCAGCCAGCGCCTGCCGTCCCGGAATTCCTGGTTCAGGTTGTGGAGGAAGTCGGGTTCTTGCTGCATCGCGTGAAGAGATCGCGTAAGGAAATCGCGTGAAGGAGTCGCGTCCAAGGACCGCGAAAGAGGCTGGGCGAAAGCCGTTCATTGTGCCCAAGCTGACCGGCCGCGTATGTCGCCGGCGGCAATGCCTACTTCGCCGCTGCGTTGATGCCCAGGCGCCTCAGCCGCGCCAGCGCAGCGCATCGACCACCAGCGAGAACGCGGGCGAGGGCTGCCTGCGGCTGGGGTAGTACAGGTGGTGGCCGTCGAATCTTGGGCACCAGTCCTCCAACACGCGCTGCAGCTGGCCACTCTGGATCCAGGGCATGACCTCGTCCTCGGGCAGCAGCGTGATGCCCAGCCCGGCCAGGTACGCATCGATCTGGGGCTGGGTGGTGTTGAAGATCAGCGGCCCGTCCACGCGCACATTCATCTTGCGGCCCCGGCGCTCGAACTCCCACACATACAGGCCGCCCGAGGTCACCATGCGCTGGTTGATGCAGCGGTGCGCCATCAGGTCCTGCGGATTCTTCGGAATGCCGTGCTCCGCGAAATACCCGGGCGAGGACACCACGGCCATGCGCAGCGGCGGGCCGATGGGCACGGCGATCATGTCCTTGTCGATGGTGCTGCCCAGGCGCACGCCGGCGTCGAAGCGCTCGGCCACGATGTCGCGGAATCCGTAGTACACGTCGAACTCCATGCAGATGTCCGGATAGGCGAGCAGCAGCGGCGCCAGCCGGGGCAGCAGGGTGCTTTGCAGCATGTAGTCGCCGCAGGTGATGCGCACCGTGCCGCCGGGCTTGTCGCGCAGCGCGGTCAGGGCGTCGAGTTCGGCCTCGATCTCGTCGAAGCGGTGGCCTATGGCCTGCATCAGCCGCTCGCCCGCCGCCGTGGGCGAGACGCTGCGCGTGGTGCGCGTGAGCAGGCGGATCTGCAGGCGCTCCTCCAGCGCGCGCACGGTCTGGCTCAGCGCCGACTGGGTGACGCCCAGCGCAGCCGCCGCGCGCGTGAAGCTGCCCTCGCGCGCCACGGTGACGAAGGCCAGCAGGTCATTGAGGTTGCGTCTTGCCATGGCCGCAAGCCTAGCGCCATCCATTGATTAGCTGTGCTGATAAGCCCATTAAGCATTGATTAGCTAGTCAGCAGGGCAGGCGGCGGCAAGAATGCCCGCATCCCTTTCCACACCCACCAGGCCTCCCACGAGGAACACCCCATGACCGTCAAAGCCTATGGAGCCCATGCGGGCGACCTGCCCCTGCAATCCCTGGACATCACGCGCCGCGCACCGGGCGCCCACGATGTGCAGATCGAGATCGCCTTCTGCGGCGTCTGCCACTCCGACATCCACCAGGTGCGCTCGGAGTGGGCGGGCACGCTCTACCCCTGCGTGCCGGGCCACGAGATCGTGGGCCGCGTCTCGGCCGTGGGCGCCCATGTGTCGGGCGTGAAGGCTGGCGATCTGGTCGGCGTGGGCTGCATCGTGGACAGCTGCCGCCATTGCGCGGACTGCGACGAGGGCCGGGAGAACTATTGCGACCACATGGTCGGCACCTACAACGGCCCCACGCCCGATGCGCCCGGCCACACGCTGGGCGGCTACGCGCAGAGCATCGTGGTGCATGAGCGCTATGTGCTGCACATCCGCCACCCCGAGGAACAGCTGGCCGCCGTGGCGCCGCTGCTGTGCGCGGGCATCACCACCTGGTCGCCGCTGCGCCACTGGGGCGTGGGGCCGGGCCACAAGGTGGGCGTGGTGGGCATTGGCGGCCTGGGCCACATGGGCATCAAGCTGGCCCACGCCATGGGCGCGCATGTGGTGGCCTTCACCACCTCCGAGTCCAAGCGTGAGGCGGCGCGCGCCCTGGGTGCCGACGAAGTGGTGGTCTCGCGCAACGCGACCGAGATGGCGGCGCACGCCAAGAGCCTGGACTTCATCCTCAACACCGTGGCCGCGCCGCACGATCTGGACGCCTTCTTCACCCTGCTCAAGCGCGACGGCACCATGGCCCTGGTGGGCGCGCCGGCCACGCCCCATCCCTCGCCCCAGGTGTTCAACCTGATCATGAAGCGCCGCAGCCTGGCCGGTTCCATGATCGGCGGCATTCCCGAAACGCAGGAGATGCTGGATTTCTGCGCCCAGCATGGCATCGTGGCCGATATCGAGATGATCCGCGCCGACGAGATCAACGCCGCCTACGAGCGCATGCTGCAGGGCGATGTGAAGTACCGCTTCGTGATCGACAACGCCACGCTGGCGGCCTGAGGCTGCAGCCCGGAAGGCAGGCCGGCGCCCTGGTCTGTCTAGGGCGCTGCCGTCCAGGGATTGATGGTCTGCAGCCCACCGGCCTCGAACGGACGGGTGTCGCGCGTTGCCACCACCAGCCCATGCGCCATGGCAGTGGCCGCTATATAGCCATCGGCCTTGGCGATGGCCCTGCCCTGCGTCTTCGCGCTCGCCATCAGATCGGCATAGGCCTTTGCCGCGTCCAGGTCAAAGGCCAGGACACGGCCGGCGAAGGCCGGCAGAACCTCATGCTCCAGTCGCTCCTGGTAGATGGTGCGGCGCCTTCCCTCAGGCATCGCTGCAATGCCGTAGCGCAGTTCTGCCACGGTGACGGCAGACAGATGCAGCGTTTCAATGGCCTGGGCGTCCATCCAGGCAAGCACTCTGGAGTCGGGCGCAAGCCTCCAGAGTTCCGAAATGACGTTGGTATCGACAACGATCATTCAAAGTCCATGGGCTCGGCTGGCGCCCTGTCGCGCAGGCGGTTGAAGCCCTCGGCTTCGGAGTCGGTCAGTCCTCCTGCCTCGCGGGCAATGGACGCCAGCATGGAGCCGAGCCTGACACGCTCTTCCGGCCGGACGGCGGCTTCCAGAATGTCGCGGATTTCCGCCTCCGTACTGCGGCCATGGTGGGCAGCGCGTACCCGCAAGGCCCGGTGCACGGCATCGGGCAGGTTTCTCACAGTCACATTGGCCATTGCGCAGCCTTTCGCAGAGTTCGTCAGCAATGATATCAATTCGATGATTTAGATATCAAACCCACCATTCGCATGACCATGCCTGCGTTGTGCCGCTCTGCAGTCAACTGCCGCGCCGCAGCAGGTAGATATCCATGATCCAGCCATGCCGCTCGCGCGCTGCGGCGCGGGCCTGCGCGATGCGCGGGGCGGCCTCGGCCAGCGGGCCGCTGTCCAGCATCTGGCGGTCCATGCCCAGGTAGGCGCCCCACCAGATGTGCAGGCCGTGGGAGGGCAGCTCGGTGAAGCTGCACTGCCCGTCCAGCATCACCACGGCCGTGTCCACGCCGGGCGGCCAGCCCTGCTCGCGCAGCTGGCGGCCCGTGGTCACCACGAAGGGCTGGCCTATGCCGTTGAGCGCAATCGCATGCGCGGCGCACAGCACCTGCATGGAGCTGATGCCCGCCACCACGCGCACTCTGTGCGGCGCCGGCTGCATGCGCGCCGCGATGCGCAGCGTGCTGTCGTACAGAGCCGGGTCCCCCCAGACCAGCAGGGCGACCTGCAAGGGCTGGCCGGGGGTGCGCGGCTGCAGCCCCTCGTCCAGGGACCGGGCGATGGCCGCCTGCCAGCAGCGCGTGATGGCCGCATGCCATTCATCGACCTGGGCCAGGTAGTCGTCGCCCACGCTGCGGCGCACGGGCATGTCGAAGCCTTCGATGCGCGGGCCGGGCGCAGTGAGCACGGCATCGCACAGGTCGCGGCGCAGGGCGGCGAGTTCGGCCTTGTCCTCGCCCTTGTGGGGCAGCAGGATCAGGTCGGCGGCCTGCATGGCGGCCTGGGCTTCGCGCGTGAGGTGGTCGGGGTTGCCCGTGCCGATGCCGATCAGGCTCAGCGCCACGGGCGGCAGGGCCGCGCTCATGGGGCGGGGCTCCCGGGGGGCACGTCGATCACGGTGTCGCTCACGGTGTCCCTCAAGGTATCCCTCGCGGTATCCAGCGCGGCATTCGCATGCACATCGGTGGCGGGAAAGCGCGGCTCGGTGCCCAGCGGGCGGTAGCGGCGGTCGTAGTCGGCCGCGTAGAGGCGGCTTTCGCCGAAGTCCTCGGCCTGCAGGCTGCGGCCCACCAGGATCAGGGCCGTGCGCTCCATGTGGGTGGCCACGGCCTCGGTCAGGCCGCCCACCGTGGTGCGCACCACGGTTTCGTCAGGCCAGCTGGCGCGCCAGACGATGGCCACGGGGCAGTCGGCGCCGTAGTGCGGCAGCAGCTCGGACTGCACCTTGGCGGCCACATGGATGGACAGATGGATGGCCAGCACGGCGCCCGTGGCCGCGAAGGCGGCCAGGTTCTCGCCCTCGGGCATGGCCGTGGCGCGGCCCGAGGTGCGCGTCAGCACCACGGACTGGCACAGGCCGGGCAGGGTCAGCTCCGCGCCCAGCGTGGCGGCGGCGGCCGCGAACGAGGGCACGCCGGGCGTGACGGTGTAGGCAATGCCGGCCTCGCGCAGGCGGCGCAGCTGCTCGCCCATGGCCGACCAGACGGACAGGTCGCCCGAGTGCAGGCGCGCCACGTCTTCGCCACGCGCCTCGGCGGCCTGGATCTCGGCCACGATGTCGTCCAGGCTCATGGAGGCGGTGTTGACGATGCGCGCGCCCGGCGGGCAGTGCGCCAGCAGCTCGCGCGGTATCAGCGAGCCTGCGTACAGGCAGACCGGACAGGCCGCCATGAGGTCGCGCCCGCGCACGGTGATCAGGTCGGCGGCGCCGGGGCCGGCGCCGATGAAATGCACGGTCATGCCGTTGCTCCTTGTTTCTTGGCCTGGCTGGCGTGGGCCAGGCAACAGTTCAGAGGTCCGCCCTGGCCCACGGCCAGGGCCAGGGTGGCGCTGCCGTCGTCCGCCACCAGACGGGTCACGCTCAGGGCGGAGTGCGGGCCTGCGGCGGCCAGCGCCGCCGCCTCGGCCACGCTGCCCGTGCCATAGCGCGCCAGCATGCGCGGCGACTGCGTGACCACGGGCTGCCCTGGCAGTTGTCCTGGCGGCACGCGCACCAGAACGGCCGTAGGCACGATAGCCGCCATCCAGGCGGCCAGCGCCGGGTGGCCGGCCTTGGTGTCCAGCACGGCCACGGCGCAGATGGGCTGGGGCGCGCAGGCGCTTGCGTCTGCGCTTTCCGGCAGCTGCGCCTGCGCCCGCTGCCACAGCGCCTGCAGCGCATGGGGCAGTGCGTCGGTGTGCAGGCCCAGGCCCAGCACGCCGCAGCGGTGGGGGATGGCTTCGTCCGGGTTCACCGCTGCCAGCTCCACTGCACCAGCGGCCGCGCAGCCTTCCAGCTGCGCATGCGGCCCAGCGGCTCGGCGCTGGAAATCTCCAGCCGCAGCAGCTGGCCGCCGTGCTCGGCCTGCAGTTGCACCAGCAGGGCCTCGGTCTCCAGCGTCACGGCGTTGACGACCAGGCGGCAGCCCGCGGGCATGAGGGCCTGCAGGCGCTCGAACAATTCGGCGTCAAAGCCCCCGCCCACGAACACGGCCTGGGGCCGGGCCAGCGCCTGCAGTTCGGCCAGCGCCTCGGGCGCCACGCCCTGCACCACGCGCAGGCGCGCCTGCAGGCCGAAGCGCCGGGCGTTGAGGCGGATGTTGTCCGCACGCGCCGCATGCTGCTCCAGGCTGATGGCCGAGCCACCGGCCAGGCACCACTCCACGGCCACCGAGCCCGAGCCGCCGCCCACATCCCACAGGCATTCGCCGTGGCGCGGCGCAAGAGCCGCCAGGGTCAGCGCGCGGGCCGGGGCCTTGGTGATCTGGCCGTCGTTGGCGTACCAGTGATTGGGCCGGCCCGGCACCAGCGGCAGGGCCGCGCCGCCCTGGGCGAGCACGGCCACGGCCACGGGCGCGCAGGCAGGGTCGGCGGCCAGGGCCTGGGCGGCTTCGGCGGCGCGCCATGCGCGGCGGCGCTCGCGCGGGCCGCCCACGGATTCCATGACCTCCAGGCGGCTGTCGCCCCAGCCTTCCTGCACCAGCCAGTCCGCCAATGCGGCCACGGCGGCGCCATCGCGCAGCAGCACCAGCGACTGGCGGCCTGGCGACAGGTGCGGCAGCAGCTGCTCCACGTGGCCGGCGTGCAGGCCCAGGCAGACCGTGTCTTCCAGCTTCCAGCCCAGGCGGGACGCCAGCAGCGAAAATGTCGAAGGTTGGGCGTGGCAGCGCCACTCCTGCGGCGCCAGATGCGCCGCCAGGCTGCCGCCCGCCCCGAACCAGAACGGATCGCCCGACGCCAGCACCACCGTGGGCCGGCCACGGCAGGCCAGCACGGGTGCCACGTCAAAGGGCACGGGCCAGGGCCGGCCCCGCTCGCCGGCACCGGCCAGCGACAGGTGGCGCGGCCCGCCAAAAACGGTCTCGGCCGCGTCCAGCGCGCGCAGCGCGGCGGGCGAGAGGCCGTCCAGGCCGTCTTCGTTCAGGCCCACCAATGTCAACCAGGGATCAGTCATGCCCCATGTTCTCCTGCTGGGCGGCACCAGCGGCGCCAGCCAGATGGCCCAGGCCCTGCACCGCGCCGGCATTGCCGCCGTGTTCTCGTATGCGGGCGTCACGCAGTCGCCCGTGGCCCAGCCCCTGCCCACGCGCGTGGGCGGGTTTGGCGGTGCCCAGGGCCTGGCGCAGTTTCTGCGCGGGCAGGCCATCAGCCATGTGGTCGATGCCACCCATCCGTTCGCCGCGCAGATGAGCCGCAATGCCTGCGAGGCCTGCGCCGCCACCGGCACGCCGCTGCTGGCGCTGGAGCGCGAGCCCTGGCAGGCCAGTGCCGGCGATGCCTGGATCGACGTGCCCGACATGCAAGCCGCCGCTGCCGCCCTGCCCCAGGCAGCCGCCCGGGTGTTTCTGGCCGTGGGCCGCAAGCAGCTTGCGGCCTTTGCGGGCCAGCCGCAGCACCACTATCTGCTGCGCCTGGTCGATGCGCCCGAGCCCGGCAGCCTGCCCCTGCCCCACACCACGGTGGTGCTGGGGCGCGGGCCTTACAGCGCGGCCGATGACGAGGCCTTGCTGCGCACGCACGGCATCGAATGGCTGGTGGCCAAGAACGCAGGCGGCGAGGCCACGCGCGGCAAGCTCGATGCCGCACGCGCCCTGGGCCTGCCCGTGGTGATGGTGCAGCGCCCGGCGCTGCCGCAGCGCCAGCGCACCGGGTCGGTGGCTGCGGTGCTGCACTGGATTGCTCATGGCGTGCTGCCGACAGCACCGCCCGCGCCGCCAGCACCGTCCGCGCCGCCATCCATGCCGTAGTGGCGTGGCGTGTAGACCCAGCGGCCCACGCGGCGCGTGGCGCTGTTGCCCACCAGGACCACGGTGCGCATGTCGGCCATCTCGGGCGTGGCCTCGGCCAGCGTGCATACGTGCAAGTGTTCCTCGGGCGTGGACACGGCGCGCGCGAACACCAGCAGGCGCTGCGGCTCGCAGCGGGTGCGCAGCAGCTGCAGCAGGCGCACAAAGCCTTCGGGCCGGCTCTTGGAGCGCGGGTTGTAGAAGGCCATGGCGAAGTCGGCCTCGGCCGCCAGTTCCACGCGCCGCGCGATCACCGGCCAGGGCTTGAGGTTGTCCGAGAGATTGATGCAGCAAAAGTCATGGCCCAGCGGCGCACCAGCGCGCGCGGCGGCGGCCAGCATGGCGGTGATGCCGGGCAGCACCTGGATATCGAGCGCCTGCCAGGCGGCGGCCTGCACCGCATCGGCGGATTCCATGGCCTCGAACACGGCCGACGCCATGGCGAACACGCCCGGGTCGCCCGAGGACACCACGACCACCTGCCGCCCCTGCGCGGCCAGCGCCAGGGCCTGGCGCGCGCGCTCCAGCTCCACGCGGTTGTCCGAGGCATGCCAGGCCACGGCCTGGCCCTGACCCCCCTGCGCCAGCAGGGCCTGCGCGCGGGACACATAGGGCAGGTAGCCGACCACATCGTCGGCCGCGTGCAAGGCGGCTGCGGCTTCGGGCGTGATCTGGTCCAGTGCGCCCGGGCCCAGCCCCACCACCGTCAGGCGGCCGGCGCTCACCATGCGGCCTCCGGCCGGCGGCCCTGGCCGTGCACGAGCACGATGGCGAAATAGGGGCAGGCGTCGTCGGACACATCGCCCAGGCGCGCGACCTGCTCGCTGTCCGTGGTGCCGTTCTGCACCAGCCAGGCGGCGTCAAGCCGGCCCGTGCGCTGCAGGGCGCGGCGAATGCGCGGCAGGTTGCGGCCGACCTTCATGACGACCAGGGCCTCGGCCGTCTGCATGCGGCGCACCAGTTCGTCTTCCGACAGGGTGCCCGTCATCACGCTGAGCACGTCGTCGCCCCAGGTGATGGGCTCGCCCGTGGCGTGCCAGCAGCCCACCATGCCGGGGATGCCGGGCACCACGTCCAGCGGCACCTGTCCGCGTTCGCGCAGCCGGGTGTACAGATGCATGAAGGAGCCGTAGAGGAAGGGGTCGCCCTCGCACAGCACCACCACCTGCTCGGTCTGCGCCAGCGCTTCCAGGCGCAGGCACCAGTCGTCGTAGAAGCGCGCCAGCAGGTCCACATAGGCGGGGCTGTCCACGGGCAGCTCGGTGGTCACCGGGTACTCCATGGCGTGCTCGGCAGCGCCTTGGGCCAGCAGGCCGTCCACCAGCTGGCGGGCCTTGCCGGGCCGGCCCTTCTTGCGGAAGAACGCCACCTGGCGGGCGCCGCGCACCAGGCGGTCGGCCTTGACGCTCATGAGCTCGGGGTCGCCCGGGCCCAGGCCCACGCAGACAATGCCGGGCCCGCCCTGGCCGGGACGCGGCTGCCTACTCGACATGGCTGGCCAGTGCGTTGATGGCGGCCACGGTGATGGCCGAGCCGCCCAGGCGGCCGTGCACGGCCATGCAGGGAACGGGCAGGTCCTGCATCAGCGCCTGCTTGGATTCCATGGCGCCCACAAAGCCCACGGGGCAGCCGATGATGGCGGCCGGCCGGGGGCAGGCCGGGTCCTGCAGCATGTTGAGCAGGTGGAACAGGGCCGTGGGCGCATTGCCGATGGCCACCACGGCGCCGGCCAGGTGCGGGCGCCACAGCTCCAGCGCGGCGGCGCTGCGCGTGTTGCCCATGTCACGGGCCAGCGCGGGCACGCGCTCGTCCTGCAGCGTGCAGATGATGGGGTTGGCGGCGGGCAGGCGCGAGCGCGTGATGCCCTCGCTGACCATGCGCACGTCGCACAGCACGGGCGCGCCCTTTTGCAGGGCCTGCGCGGCGGCCTCGGCCATGCCCGGCGAGAAGGCCACGTGCGGGGCCAGCTCCACCAGGCCGGCGGCGTGGATCATGCGCACCACCACGCGTTCCTCAACAGGCGTGAAGCGTTCCAGCGCCGCCTCGCGGCGGATGGTGGCAAAGGACTGCCGGTAGATCTCGGCTCCATCGGTTTCGTAGCGGTGCAGCATTATTCTTTTGAAAACAGCAATCCCGGATTGTCTCGCACCGAGCCCAGGGTCCGCTGCTCCTGCGCCCTATCCCCGGCACGGCCGTGGCGCACTACGGAATAGACAGGGCCTTCGCCCTCGTCTTCACCTTCGGCCCGCAGCACCACCGTGGCCGGCGCCTGCCGCGCGCAGCCCTTGGCGCATCCGGTCACATGCAGGTGCGCGCCGTGGGGCACCTGCGGCGCCAGCTCCAGCGCCAGGGACTGCGTGGGACCCAGGGCCTGGATGCAGCCAGGCGCGCCGGTACAGGCGGATACGCGCAGGCGCGGGTCATGGGCGTGGGTGATCCAGTCAGCGGCGTCGTCCAGCCCTGCAGCCGCCCACCAGCGGGGCAGCGCCGCGCCGGCTCCGGCGTCTTCCACCAGCAGCATGCGCCAGGGTGTCACACGCAAAAAGGCCTGCTCAGGCAAGGCGCGCACCAGCCGCGCCAGCGCCACGGCCGGCAAGCGGCCCAGCGGCGCGCCCAGCAGCCGGCCCACGCCGGGCACGGCACCAGGCGCCGGTCCTTCGCCGTGGGCCGGGGTTTCTGTCTCCACCCAGTCCAGTCCGGGGAGCGGCTGCAGTTGCGCCGCCACCGCGGCCATGCGTCCGGGCCGCAAGCCCTGGGCGCGGCGAAGGGTGGCCTGACCGGCAAACCAGCGCGCCAGTGCCAGGCCTGCGGCCACGGCCTGGCTGGCATCGGCCACGGCCAGCGCCTGCTGCCGTCCATCGGGCTGCACCAGCCAGCCGATGGCTGTGCGCTGCAGGCGGATATCGGCGGACACGCCGGCCAGCCGGCCCGGCGCGCCCTCCACCGACCAGCCGAACTTGGCCGGCAGCCCCGCCAGGTCGTCGGCCGCATCCAGCGCCTGCTGCAGGGCCTGGCCCAGCGCATGGACGGCCTCCTGCGGCCGGCACAGCGGGTCGATCACCAGGTTGCGGCGGCGCTCGCGGCGCGCGTCGGCGTCCAGCAGGCCCACGGCCGCCAGGGCGCGCAGCACGGCGGCGTGCCGCCCGGGCGCAATGCCGCGCAACTGCACATTGGCGCGGCTGGACAGCTCCAGCGCGCCGTTGCCATGCACCCAGGCCAGGCGCGCCAGCCGCCGCGCCTGGGCCACCGTCAGGCGGCCCAGCGGCGGGCGCACGCGCAGCACCAGCCCATCGCCGGAGGCCATGGGCTGCCAGGCGCCGGGGCACCAGCCTTGGATGTGGGGAGGGGTATGCATGGGGTAGGGGCCCCGACTGTAGCGCCGGCGCACCCGGCATCCCAGGTGCAAGACCCGCATGCGTTCATGAAATGCGGACTTTCTTGATCCAGCCCGCCTGGGAAGCGGGCTGGTAACGCCTAACACCCACCTAGCCTGAATTTGTCAATTCAAGTTGAAATTTAACAATTCACCCTTAGGGCTTTATCAAATAAATCATTTATTTTTGATAGAAACTGATACTTGCACCACCTACCTGGAAAGCGCCATGAATCTCCGCACCTGGACCGTCAAGACCAAGCTCTACGCCGCCTTTACCGCCCTGGCTTTACTGGTCGCACTGGTTTCCGTATCTGCCCTTCATGCGCTGGACGGTTCCGACCGCAACCTGACCCAGTTCGTCGACGGCGTGAACGCCCGCGCCCATCTGGCCGAACAGGTGCGCGCGGCCGTGGACAGCCGCGCCATCGCGGCGCGCAACCTGGTGCTGGTGAACACGCCAGCCGATCTGGACATGGAAAAAACGGCCGTGTACGCCGCCCATGCCGCGGTCAAGTCCCACCTGGACCAGCTCAAGGCCCTGGTGGCCGCGCCCGGGGTAGGCGAGGAGGCTCGCGCCCTGGTCGCCCGCATCGACCAGATAGAGCAGCGCTACGGCCCTGTGGCGCTGGACATCGTTTCGCTGGCGCTGCGCCAGCAAAGGGACGAGGCCATTGCCAAGATGAACAGCGAGTGCCGGCCGCTGCTGGCCCAGCTGATCGCGGCCACCGACGAGTACAGCCAGCTCACGCGCCAGCACGCCCAGGTCATGGTGGAGCAGGCCACGCAGTCCTATGTGCAGCAACGCAACATGCAGATCGGCGTGAGCGCGGTCGCCTTCGTGCTGGCCCTGCTCATGGGCCGGCTGATCGCACGCGGCCTGACACGCGCGCTGGGGGCCGAGCCTGCCCAGCTCGGTGAAGTCGCCCGCCAGATCGCCGACGGCAACCTCGACCCCGGACTGGTGCGCAGCGAAGCGCCCGCCGGCAGCGTGCAGGCCTCGCTCAACGCCATGCACCAGAGCCTGGCCAGCGTGGTCAGCGATGTGCGCAACAACGCCGACAGCGTGGCCGTGGCCAGCGAGCAGATCGCCAAGGGCAATGCCGACCTGAGCCGCCGCACCGAGCAGCAGGCCAGCGCGCTGCAGGAAACCGCAGCCTCCATGGACGAGCTGTCTTCCACCGTGCAGCAGAACGCGGACAACGCGCGCCAGGTCAACCAGCTCGCGCGCGGCGCCAGCCAGATCGCGGCCAAGGGCGGCACCGTGGTGCAGGAAGTAGTGGGCGCCATGCAGGACATCCATGCCAGCTCGCGCCAGATCGGCGACATCGTGGGCGTGATCGACTCCATCGCCTTCCAGACCAACATCCTGGCCCTGAACGCCGCCGTCGAGGCCGCACGCGCCGGCGAGCAGGGCAAGGGCTTTGCCGTGGTGGCCGCCGAAGTGCGCACCCTGGCCCAGCGCAGCGCGCAGGCCGCCCGCGAGATCAAGCAGCTCATCACTGACAGCGCCACGCGCGTCAGCCAGGGCGCGGAGCTGGCCGACCAGGCCGGCGCCACCATGGCCGAGGTGCTGCAATCCATACAGCGCGTGACCGACCTCATGGGCGAGATCAGCAATGCCAGCGACGAGCAAAGCGCCGGTGTGGCCCAGGTCGGGCAGGCCATGAGCCAGATGGACCAGGTCACGCAGCAAAACGCCGCCCTGGTGGAGGAAAGCGCGGCGGCGGCCTCCAGCCTCAAGTCCCAGGCCCAGCGCCTGGTGCAGGCCGTGGCCATCTTCCGCCTGGGCGACCAGGATGGCGCGGCACAGCAGCCGCGTTTGCAGGCGCCGCTGCCGGCGTCCGTGCCCACCCGCGCGGCCACGGCATCCGCGCTGGCGCCGGCCAGGCCGGCACCGGCACGACCCGCAGCTGGCGCGCGCCCTGCAAGCCCTGCACGCCTGGCTGCGGCCAAACCGTCTGCCGAATCGCAGGACTGGACCAGCTTCTGAGGCCGGGAATCCGCACGCATGCGCCGCTACCGCTTCTGCACCGCGCCCCTGGACAAGGCTGCGCAGGTGCGCGAACTGGAAGAGTTCTTCCGCGGGCAAAACCCCATCGACCTCGCTGCGGCCGACTGGCACACGCGCATGGAGCAAGGCCTGACCGCCGAGGAAGAAGCCGAATTCACTGAATGGCTGGCGGCCAGCACGGCGCACGAGGCCGCCTTGCGCCACCTGGGCCAGAGCCTGGCGGCAGCGCGGTCCATTCCCCCCGAACAGGTGGCGCGCCTGCGCGCGGAGCAGGCACGCCGGCGCTCGCAGTCGGCGCCTCACGCACGCCCGGAACCGGCCCCGCAGCGCCCGTCCTCCGAAGAGCGCCAAGGCTGGAGCTGGTCCCGCCTGCTGCAGCGCCCTGCCCTGGCGGCCCTGTGCTGCACGGTGGCCTTGGCCTTGGCCGTGGGCGTGGGCTGGCACCAGTGGCAGCAGCAGCCCACCTTCACCAGCAGCCACCTGACCCCACGCGGCCAGGCCAGGACCATCACCTTGCCGGATGGCACCGCACTGTCCCTGGATGCCGATACCCAGGCGCAGGTAACTCTGTACCGCGACCGGCGCGAGGTGCGCATCACGCAAGGGCAGATCCTGTTTGCCGTGGCGCCCGACAGCGACAGGCCCTTTCATGTGCTGGCCGGCCCGGCGCGCGTCACCGTGGGCGGCACGCGGTTTTCCGTGCGCTATCGCGCCACGGGCATGGAGGCGGGCAGCGCCCAGGTGGCCGTGCAGGAAGGCCATGTGCGCGTGGCCGGTGCGCAAGGCGCGGCAACGCCTGCCGACCTGGTCGCGGGCCAGGCCCTGAGCGTGTCGCCTGCAGGCGTGCTCGGTCCGGTGGCGGCTGTGGCGCCCGGCAGCATTGCGCTGTGGCGCAAGGGACTGATCCGCTTCGAGAACACGCCCCTGGCCGACGCCCTGGCCGAGCTGGAGCGCTACGGGCCGACCGGCCTGGTGGTGCACGACCCGGCCGTGGCGGCCCTGCGCATTGGCGGCACCTACCAGACCAGCCGCCCCGCCGAGTTCGCACGCATGCTGGTCCAGATCCTGCCCGTCACTCTGGTGGCCGGGCCCGATGGCCAGACCGAGATTGCCGCTGCGCCCTGAGCACGGAGGCGGGACCGGCCCCCGCTTTCAAGACTGCCTGCCGCGCCGGGCGCAAGCCCTCCTCCCCCCTGCCCCGCTCGCCCTGGCTGTCTGCAATGACGACTGCCCAGCGCCGATGCGCAGCATCTGCAAGGGTGTCAATGACAATCAGCGGCGTGCGAAGCCCATGGGCTGCAACGCGGCGGCAACGGCGTGTGGCCGGTCGGCCGTCGTGTGCGAGATTGCCGCAAGCGATTTCCTGGACCGATGGAACGCGGCGGATGCACTCCGACTCACACCGTCCGCCGCTGTTGCCACAGCACCAGGCGTTGCACGCTTGTCGCGCAGCGCCGCCCCATCATTCATTCAATCGTTTCAAGGAGTTCCCATGCATCTTCAACGCACCGTCCTTTTTGCAGGCATGGCTGCCAGCCTCTTTCTGGCGGCGGGCAGGGCCACGGCCGCAGAAGGTCCTGCCACGGCCCAGGCCCCCCAGGCCAAGGCCCAGACCGCCAAGCCGGCGGGCGACACCGTGCAGTCGCAGCTGGAGGCCTCCACCTGGGTGCCCGACGGCAAGGCCGATGCGCCGCGCGTGATCTACACCTTCACCGACCCCAACTGCAAGTACTGCCACAAGTTCTGGGAGGCCGCGCGTCCCTGGGTGGACGCAGGCAAGGTGCAGCTGCGCCACATCCTGGTGGGCGTGATCCGGGACGACAGCCCCGCCAAGGCCGCCGCCATCCTGCAGGCCCCGGACCGCGCGGCCGCACTGATGGAGCACGAGAAGAAGTCCGCCCAGGGCGGCATAGCGCCCGCCTTCAGCGTCGGCCCCGACGTGCGCAAGACGCTGGAGGCCCACCGCAAGCTGATGATGTCCCTGGGCTTCCGTGGCACGCCGGGCATCGTGGTGATCGACAGCCAGGGCGGCACCAAGAGCTATGGCGGCATGCCGCGCGATGCCGCCTTGCCCGAGGTGTTCGGAGCGCTGTGAACGCGCTGCCGTGAACGGGACGCCAGGTGGTGCCCACACCTCGGCAGCCACGAGTAGCATGGCCGGCAGGATCACCACTGCGGAGAACGCCACCATGCTCAAGCTCTACGGTTTTTCCAGGGTCAATGCCGGCGCGCGCGGCCGCACGCGCGATCTGCGCGTGCTGTGGGCACTCGAAGAGATGCAGCTGCCCTTCGAGATCGCGGGCATGGACCATCCCGCGCACGACCTGAACACCGAGGCCTACCGCCGGCTCAGCCCCTTCGAGCAGATTCCGGCGCTGGACGATGACGGGCAGGTGATTTCGGAGTCGGCCGCCATCGTGCTGCATCTGGCCAGGAAGTGCGGCCGGCTGATGCCCTCCGATGCAACCGGCGAGGCCCAGGTGCTGCGCTGGTGCTTTGCAGCCATGAACACGGTGGAGCCGCCGCTGCTCAGCCTGATGGTGCTGGACTGGACGGCCGATGGCAGCTGCGGCAAGCACCGCGAATTCCTGGTGGGCTGGGCGCATCGCATGCTGGGCAACCTGGAGCGCTGGCTGGACGGGCGCCGCTTCATTGCCACCGACGAATTCACGGTGGCCGACATCCTGATGGCGCATGTGCTCGCCTGCATCCCGGACCGCACGCTGACCGCGCCCTGCCCCGCCGTGGTGGCCTACCGCGACAGATGCCTGGCCCGGCCCGCCTGGCAGCGGACCCTGGCGGCCTACAACGCGCGGGTGGAGGCGGCGTAGCCGGGGCTCAGGGCTGCTCGGTGCTCAGGGCTGCTGGAAGGCCGCCACAGGCTGGGACTGCGGTGGTGGCGGCGGCGGCGCAGTCCAGCTGCCGCCCAGCACGCGGAACAGCTGGGCCAGTGCCAACTGCCGCTGGGTCACGGTATCGATGTAGGCGCTTTCGTTGGCGAAGGCGTTGCGCTGTGCGTCCAGGTAGCGCAGATGGTCGTCCACCCCCGCCTGGTAACGGGCCTGCGCCAGCCGCAGGCTTTCGCGGCTGCTGTCGCGCAGCGCCAGGCGCGCGCCTTCCTCGCGGCGCAGCGTGTCGGTGGCGGCCAGGGCGTCGGCCACTTCGCGGAAGGCGGTCTGGATGGCCTGCTCGTAGGCTGCCACGGCCATGTCCTTGCGCAGCACGGCCAGGTCGAGGTTGGCGCGGTTGCGGCCCCCGTCGAAGAGGGGCAGCGTGACCTGCGGAGTGAACGACCAGGCGCGCTGGCCCGAGCGGAACAGGTCGGACAGATCGGCGCTGGACGATCCCAGGAACCCGGTGAGCGAGATGCGCGGGAAGAAGGCCGCGCGCGCCGCACCAATGTCCGCGCTGCGCGCGCGCAGCCGGTGCTCGGCCGCCTGGATGTCGGGGCGGTGGATGAGCAATTCGGAAGGCGTGCCGGCCGACAGGTCCTGCAGCAGCAGGGGTACATCGGATGGCTGGGACGGTTGGGACGACTCTGCGGACAAGTACGGCCCCAGATCCTCCACGCCCGTCAGCAGCAGCAGGGCGTTGCCGGCCTGGCGCAGCTCGCGTTCGCTGCGCTCCACGTCGGCGCGGGCCTGGGCGGCCAGGCCCAGGGCATCCTGGTGGTCCAGGGCCGTGGCCGTGCCCGCCTGGCGCCGCTGCGCGGTCAGGCGCAGCGAGGATTCACGGCTTTGCAGCGTGCGCTGCGCCAGTTGCAGCCGGCGCAGGGCCCCGTCGCGGGACAGGTAGGCCTGCACCACTTCGGCGCCCAGGCTGATGCGGGCGGCGCGCGCGGCCTCTTCGGTGGCCAGGTACTCGCCCAGGGCGGCTTCGGACAGGTTGCGCACGCGGCCAAACAGGTCCAGCTCGAAGGCGGCCACCCCCAAGCCGGCCTGCCAGCTGCCCTGCACCTGCGGCTGGCCCGTGGCATTCATGTCGCCCGGCAGGCGCTGGCGCGTGCCGCCGCCCTGCAGGCCCACGCCCGGCAGGCGGTCGGCGCGCTGCACCTGGTACAGGGCGCGTGCCGCCTCCACGTTGAGCAGGGTCTGGCGCAGGTCGCGGTTGTGGGCCTGGGCCAGGTCCACCAGCTGGCGCAGCTGGCGGTCGGCGATGAAGCTGTTCCAGTCCAGCGTGGCCGCCGACGAGGACAGCACGGGCGCCGCATCCTGTTGCGGCCACTGCGTGGGAATGGGCGCCTGCGGACGCTGGTGGACCGGGGCGAGGGAGCAGCCGGCCAGCACCAGGCTGGCGGCCAGGGCGCACAGGGCGCGTGGGAAGAAGTGCATGGACATGGCGCTTACTCGATGGAGGTTGCCGGGGCCTGCAGGGCAGGCGGGGTGCCGGCCGGCGCCTTGCGCCGGAACAGGGACAGCACCCAGACGAAGAAGACGGGAACGAAGACCACCCCCAGCAGCGTGGCCGACAGCATGCCGCCGATCACGCCGAAGCCGATGGCGGCCTGGCTGGAGGCGCCCGCACCCGAGGCCAGCGCCAGCGGCACCACGCCCAGGATGAAGGCCAGCGAGGTCATGACGATGGGCCGAAAGCGCAGCCGCGCCGCCTGCAGCGCGGCCTGCGCCAGGCTGTGCCCCTGCGCATGCAGGTCCCTGGCGAACTCCACGATCAGGATGGCGTTCTTGGCCGCCAGGCCGATGATGGTGATCAGGCCCACCTTGAAGTACACGTCGTTGGACAGGCCCACGGCCGAGGTGGCAAGCACCGATCCCAGCGCGCCTATGGGCACGATCAGCATCACGGCGGCGGGAATGCTCCAGCTCTCGTACAGGGCCACCAGCAGGAGGAACACCACCACGATGGCCAGCGCGAACAGCTTGGGCGCCTGGGCACCGGCAGCTTTCTCCTGGAAGGACAGGGCCGTCCACTCGTAGCCTATGCCGCGCGGCATCTCGGCCATGATGCGTTCCAGCTCGGCCATGGCCTCGCCCGTGGTGTGGCCGGGCCTGGCGTCGCCCGAGATGCGGAAGGCCGGATAGCCGTTGTAGCGCGAGATCTGCACCGGCCCGCTTTCCCAGCGCACCGTGGCAAAGGCCGACAGCGGCACCTGCTGCCCGCCGGCGTTGGGCACGTGCAGGCGCAGGATGTCCTCGGGCCGCGCGCGGGCCTGGGCATCGGCCTGCACCACCACGCGCTGCAGGCGGCCCGCGTTGGGGAACTCGTTGATCACGGCCGAGCCGTAGGCGGTGGACAGGGCCGTGTTGATGGCGCTGAAATCCACGCCCTGGGCCTGCGCCTTGCGCCGGTCGATGTCCAGCCGCAGCTGGGGCGCATCCTCCAGGTTTTCCATCATGGCGTAGGCAATGATGGGCGAGGCATTGGCCTTGGCCAGCAGCTGGTCGCGCGCGGCGATCAGCGCTTCGCGGCCCAGGTTGGCGCGGTCCTGCAGGCGCAGCGCAAAGCCGCCGGAGTTGCCCAGGCCGTCGATGGGCGGCGGGTCCACGGCCATGACAGTGCCGTCGGACAGGCTGGCAAAGCGCTGGTTGAAGGCCTGCACCTCGTCCCACGACGCCTGCCCGGCGCCGCGCACCGACCAGTCCTTGAGCGTGACGAAGGCCAGGGCCGCGTTCTGCCCCATGCCCGAGAAGCTGTAGCCCATCAGGAACTCGGCCTGGGCCGTGGCGGGGCGGCCCTGGATGTAGTCCTCCATGTCCTTGACCATGGCCTTGGTGCGCTCCGTGGTGGCGCCCGGCGGCAGCTGCACGCCGACGATGTAGTAGCCCATGTCCTCGTAGGGCACGAAGGATTCGGGCATGCGCGTGTACGCCACGCCCAGCCCGGCCACGATGGCGGCATACACCAGCATGCAGCGCCCGGCGCGGCGCACCAGCCGCTGGTTGAGCAGGTCGAAGCGCTCGGTCAGCGCCGCGAAGCGGCGGTTGAACCAGCCGAAGAAGCCCTTGCGCTCGGCGTGGTGGCCCTTGGCAATGGGCTTGAGCAGCGTGGCGCACAGCGCCGGCGTGAAGGTCAGAGCCAGCAGCCCCGAGAACAGGATGGACACGGCCAGCGACAGCGAGAACTGCCGGTAGATCACGCCCACCGAGCCGCTCATGAAGGCCAGCGGCAGGAACACGGCCACCAGCACCAGGGTGATGCCGACGATGGCGCCCGAGACCTGCTGCATGGCCTTGACCGTGGCGGCCAGCGGCGACAGCCCCTCCTCGGCCATGAGGCGCTCCACGTTCTCCACCACCACGATGGCGTCGTCCACCAGGATGCCGATGGCCAGCACCATGCCGAACATGGTCATCATGTTCACCGAAAAGCCCAGCGCATACATCACGCCCAGGGTGCCGGCCAGGCACACGGGCACGACGATGGTGGGAATCAGCGTGTAGCGCAGGTTCTGCAGGAACAGCCACATCACCAGGAACACCAGCGCCACGGCCTCCACCAGGGTCTGGATGACCTTGCCGATGGCCACTTCCACGAAGCGCGAGGTGTCATAGGGCACGGCGTACTGGATGCCGGCGGGGAAGTTCTGCGACAGCTCGGCCAGGCGCGCCTTGACGGCCTTGGCGGTCTGCATGGCGTTGGCGCCGGGCGCCAGCTGCACGGCGGCGGCCACGCCCTGGCGGCCGTCCTCGCGCGAGGAAAAGCTGTAGTCCAGCTGGCCGACCTCCAGCCGCGCCACATCGGCCAGGCGCACGGCCGAGCCATCGGCCCTGGCACGCAGCACGATCTGGCCGAACTCCTCGGGCGAGGCCAGCGTGCCCTTGACGGCAATGGTGGCGCTCAGCTCCTGGCCGGGCCCTGCGGGCGAGGCGCCAAAGCTGCCGGCCGGCACCTGCGCGTTCTGGGCGGCGATGGCCGCGTTCACGTCCGCCATCGACAGGCCGTAGCCCAGCAGCTTGTTCGGATCGACCCACACGCGCATGGCCACATCGGCAGCGAAGAACTGCACCTTGCCCACGCCGGGCACGCGGCGGATCTCGTTGTTGATGTTGCGCACGGCGTAGTCGGACAGGGCCACCTCGCTGTTGCCGCCGCTGCCGTCCTTGTAGGTCAGCGAGTAGATCATCAGGAAGTTGGCGCTGGCCTGCTCGACCTGCAGGCCCATCTGCATCACGGACGCGGGCAGGCGCGCCTCGGCCTTCTTGATGCGGTTTTGCACCTCCACCTGGGCCAGCGCGGGCTCGGTGCCCGGGGCGAAGGTGGCCGTGATCTCGGCCAGGCCCGTGGAGCCGCTGGAGGAGTCGAAGTACAGCAGCCCCTTGGTGCCGTTGAGCTCCTCCTCGATGACGCTGGTCACCGACTCCATCACCGTGGTGGCGGAGGCGCCCGGGTAGTTGGCGGTGATCGAGATCTGCGGCGGCGCCACGTTGGGAAACTGGGAGACGGGCAGCGCCGGTATGGCCAGCAGCCCGGCGAGCATGATGAAGATGGCCACCACCCAGGCGAAGTTGGGGCGGCTGATGAAGAACTTGGACATGGTCTATTCCTTGGGCAGGCGCCGGCTCAGTCGCTGGACGTGGCGGAGCTGCCGGAGGCGCTGAAGGTGCCGGACAGCCCCGCCGTAGGGGAGGCCGCGGCATCGGAAAGGGCCGTGACCTGAACCCGCGCCCCGGGCTGCAGGCCCGCCATGCGGCCCACCACCACGCGCTCGCCGCCCTTGAGGCCTGCGCTGATCTGCCACTGCGCGCCATGCATGGCCGCGGTCTGCACGGGGCGCATCTGCAGCGTGTCCTGGCCGTCCACCACCAGCACGTGGGCCTGCCCGTCGGTGCTGCGCTGCACGGCCCGCTGCGGCACCAGGATGGCGGCAGGGTCCACGCCCTGGCCCACGGTCACGCGCACATACATGCCGGGCAGCAGCATGCCGTCGCGGTTGTCGAAGCGCCCGCGCAGCGCCATCTGGCCCGTGCCGCGGTCCACCGTCACATCCGAGAACATCAGCCGCCCCGTGCGCTGCAGGCCCGTGCCGTCCACCTTCAGGGAGACCGGCGTGCCGTCCTTGCCCGCCGTCTGTGCCAGGCGGCCCTCGGCCAGGGCCGCGCGCAGGCGCTGGGCTTCGGCCACGGGCTGCTGGAAGTCGGCATAGACCGGGTCGAGCTGCTGGACCAGCGCCATGGGCGTGGCCTCGCCCTGGCCCACCAGGGCGCCCTCGGTGACCAGCGCACGGCCGATGCGGCCCGCGATAGGCGCCCTGACCGTGGCGTATTCCAGGTTCAGGGCGGCCGCCTGCACCTCGGCCTGGGCGGACTGCCGCGCGGCCTGGGCCGCCTGCAGGCGGGCCTGCATGGCCTCGAAGTCCTGGCGGCTGACCGCCTCCTGCGCCACCAGCGGCGCGTTGCGGCCGACCACGGCACGCGCATCGAGCAGGGCCGCCTCGGCGCTGGCCAGCTGGCCCTGGGCGCGGGACAGCGCGGCGCGCAGGGGCGCCGGGTCGATCTGGAACAGCACCTGGCCGGCCCGGACGTCGGCGCCTTCCTCGAAATGGCGGCGCAGCACGATGCCGGCCACCCGCGCACGCACCTCGGCCACGCGCACGGGCTCGATACGGCCCGGCAGCTCGCTGGACAGGGCCAGCGGCGCGGGCTGCACGGTGACGGCCTGCACCACGGGCAGCGCGTCACCCGCTGCGGCCGGAGCCTCGTTGCGGCCGCAGCCCGCTGCAAGGGCGGCCAGGGCGGCCAGCACCAGGGCCGCCAGCGGCAGGCCACGTCGCTTGTTCAGACGCATGCTCATTTTCACAACCTGATTGAGTTCGATACGAAGGCCGCGATGGTACATATCAGAATCAAATGAGTCAACATCGATTCATTTGATGCTTTAAAACATCAACAGATAAAATCCATGCACTTTCCAAGGAGGCATGACAAGCGATGACGAGCACCAAGCAAGAGGACGAAGGCAAGCTGCTGGGCGCACTGGCACTGGCGCTGCTGGACGATCCCAAGGCCAATCTGCAGGAGCTGGCACGCGCCATCGGCATCAGCAAGGCCACGCTCTACCGCTTCTGCCCCACGCGCGACCAGCTCATCGACCGGCTCATAGGGCATGCGGCCGACACCCTGTCGCGCGCCATGCACGCGGCCGAGCTGGAGCGCCACGCGCCGCTGGAGGCGCTGCGCCGCCTCACCACCCACTGCCAGGACCACCAGACGCTGCTGCTGTTCCTGATGTATTTCTGGCGCTCCGACATCTCGGTGGTCGGCCAGATAGAGAGCGAATGGGTGGCGGCCATGGATGCCTTTTTCCTGCGCGGTCAGCAGGCCGGCGTGTTCCGCATCGACATCACGGCAGCGGCGATGACCGAGCTGTGGCTTTCCATGGCCGTGGGCCTGCTGGATGCGGAGCGGCGCGGCCGTGTTGCGCGGGCCAGCGTGGCGGCCGTGATGGAGCAGTCCTTCCTGCACGGCGCCCTGCAGCCCGGCGCACCGGCCGCGTAGCGCGCCGGGCGCCGATGGGGGAAACCGAGGTGATGAATGATGGTCATGCACTGCTTTCAATCGATGAAGGCAGCCATGGAATGGATTCACATCAATGAACTAGAATTTTTTTAGCTCATAAATCCATGAATTTTTCTCACCAACATGTTGGAACGCACCCACCTTGCCATCGTCCGTGAAGTCGAAAAACAGGGCTCGCTGACGGCGGCGGCCGGCGTGCTGTGCGTGACGCAGTCGGCGCTGAGCCACAGCATGAAGAAGCTGGAGCAGCAGCTGGGCACGGACATCTGGCTGCGCGAAGGCCGCAGCCTGCGCCTGACGCAGGCCGGCCAGTACCTGCTGGCCGTGGCCCAGCGCGTGCTGCCCCAGCTGGACCTGGCCGAGGAGCGGCTGCGCCAGTTCGCCCAGGGCGAGCGCGGCGCGCTGCGCATCGGCATGGAGTGCCATCCCTGCTACCAGTGGCTGCTCAAGATCGTCGCGCCCTATCTGGCGAGCTGGCCCGATGTGGATGTGGATGTGAAGCAGAAATTCCAGTTCGGCGGCATCGGCGCGCTGTTCGGCTACGAGATCGACCTGCTGGTCACGCCCGATCCGCTGTTCAAGACGGGCCTGGAGTTCGTGCCCGTGTTCGACTACGAGCAGGTGCTGGTGGTCTCCAGCGCGCATGCGCTGGCAGGGGCCGATTTCGTGGAGGCCGCCCAGCTCGCGCCCGAGGTGCTGATCACCTATCCCGTTCCCATGGACCGGCTGGACATCTACAACCAGTTCCTCATGCCGGCCGGCATCACGCCGCGCCGCCAGAAGGCCATAGAGACCACGGACATCATGATGCAGATGGTGGCCAGCGGCCGGGGCGTGGCGGCCCTGCCGCGCTGGCTGGTGCAGGAGTACGCGGGCAAGCTGGACGTGGTGCCCGTGCGCCTGGGCGCCAAGGGCATTGCCAAGCAGATCTTCCTGGGCGCGCGCGTGGCGGACCTGCAGACCGACTATCTGCAGGCCTTCATCGAGCTGGCGCGCCAGCCGCTGGCCGCCGGCGCGCCCCCTGCTCAGGCGGCCTGAGCCTGCGCCAGGAAGTCCTGCGCAAAGCGCTGCAGCACGCCGCCTGCCTCGTAGGCCGATACCTCCTCGGCCGTGTCCAGCCGGCAGGTCACGGGCACGCGCAGCGTCTGGCCACCTCTTCGTTCAATCACCAGAGTGAGTTGGGTTCCCGGCGTGCGCTCGCCTTCCACGCCATAGACCTCCGTGCCGTCCAGGGCCAGGGTCTTGCGGTTGGTGCCCGGCACGAACTGCAGCGGCAGCACGCCCATGCCGATGAGGTTGGTGCGGTGGATGCGCTCGAAGCCTTCGGCCACCACCGCCTCCACGCCCGCCAGGCGCACGCCCTTGGCGGCCCAGTCGCGGCTGGAGCCCTGGCCGTAGTCGGCGCCCGCGATGATGATCAGCGGCTGGCGGCGGTTCAGGTAGGTTTCCATGGCCTCCCACATGCGCACCACGCGCCCTTCGGGCTCGATGCGCGCCAGCGAGCCCTTGTGCTGCACGCCGTCGATGACGGCCATTTCATTGACCAGCTGCGGGTTGGCAAAGGTGGCCCGCATGGCGGTGAGGTGGTCGCCGCGGTGGGTGGCGTAGGAGTTGAAGTCCTCCTCGGGCAGGCCCATGCGCGCCAGGTATTCGCCCGCGGCGCTGTCGGCCAGGATGGCGTTGGAGGGCGACAGGTGGTCGGTGGTGATGTTGTCGGGCAGCAGGGCCAGCGGCCGCATGCCGGTGAGGGTGCGCGGGAAGGCCGCCAGCGCGCCCACGCCTTCGGTGTCCCAGTACGGCGGGCGGCGGATGTAGGTGGACTGGGGGCGCCAGTCGTACTGGGGCGAGGCCTTGTTTCCGTCGTCCTTGCGGATGGCGAACATGGGTTCGTAGACGGCGCGGAATTGCGCAGGTTTGACCGCTTGCTCGACGATGGCGTCGATCTCCTCGTCGGCGGGCCACAGGTCCTTGAGGCGGATCTCGCGGCCGTCCACCACGGCCAGCACGTCCTGCTCGATGTCGAAGTGGATGGTGCCCGCCAGCGCATAGGCCACGACCAGCGGCGGCGAGGCCAGGAAGGCTTGTTTGGCCTGGGGATGGATGCGCCCGTCGAAGTTGCGGTTGCCCGAGAGCACGGCCGTGGCGTAGAGGTCGCGCTCGATGATTTCCTGCTGGATCCTGGGGTCCAGCGCGCCGCTCATGCCGTTGCAGGTGGTGCAGGCAAAGGCGACGATGCCAAAGCCCAGCTGCTCCAGCTCGGTGAGCAGCCCGGCCTCCTTCAGATACAGCTCCACGGCCTTGGAGCCCGGCGCCAGCGAGGATTTGACCCAGGGCTTGCGCACCAATCCAAGACGGTTGGCGTTGCGCGCCAGCAAGGCCGCGGCGATGACGTTGCGCGGGTTGCTGGTGTTGGTGCAGCTGGTGATGGCGGCGATGATGACGGCCCCATCGGGCATCAGGCCTTGCGCCTCCTGGGCGCGGGCGGCCTGCAGTTTTGCCGCATCGGCAATGCCGCGCTCGGCCAGGGCCGAGGTGGGCAGGCGCCGGTGCGGATTCGAGGGGCCGGCCATGTTGCGCACCACGGTGGACAGGTCGAACTGCAGCACGCGCTCGTACTGGGCATCGGCCAGGCTGTCGCTCCAGAAACCTGCAGTGCGCGCATAGGCTTCGACCAGGCGCACCTGGGCCTCGTCGCGGCCGGTCAGGCGCAGGTAGGCCAGCGTCTGGTCGTCAATGGAGAACATGGCCGCCGTGGCGCCGTATTCGGGGCACATGTTGGAGATGGTGGCGCGGTCACCGATGCTCAGGCTGTCGGCGCCCTCGCCAAAGAATTCCACATAGGCGCCGACGACTTTTTGCTGGCGCAGGAATTCGGTCAGGGCCAGCACGATGTCGGTGGCGGTGATGCCGCCCTGGCGCCGGCCCGTGAGGCGCACGCCCACGATCTCGGGCAGGCGCATCCAGCAGGCGCGGCCCAGCATGACGTTCTCGGCCTCAAGGCCACCCACGCCCACGGCGATCACGCCCAGGGCATCGACATGGGGCGTGTGACTGTCCGTGCCCACGCAGGTATCGGGGAAGGCCAGGCCATCCTGCACGGTCACCACGGGGGACATTTTTTCCAGATTGATCTGGTGCATGATCCCGTTCCCTGCGGGGATCACATCCACGTTGGCAAAGGCTTTTTTTGTCCACTCGATGAAGTGGAAGCGGTCCTCGTTGCGGCGGTCCTCGATGGCGCGGTTCTTCACGAAGGCGTCGGGATCGAAGCCGCCGCACTCCACGGCCAGCGAATGGTCCACGATGAGCTGCACGGGAACGACGGGGTTGACCTGGGCGGGGTCGCCGCCTTCGGCCGCAATGGCGTCGCGCAGGCCGGCCAGGTCCACCAGGGCGGTCTGGCCCAGGATGTCGTGGCAGACCACGCGCACGGGGTACCAGGGAAAGTCGATGTCGCGGCGGCGCTCGATGAGCTGCAGCAGGTAGCTGTCCAGCTGCGCGGGATCGGCGCGGCGCACAAGGTTCTCGGCGTGGACGCGGGCGGTGTAGGGCATGCGTGCCCAGGCGCCGGGCGAGAGGGCATCGACGGCGGCGCGGGCGTCGATGTAGTGCAGCGTGGTGCCGGGCAGGGGTTTCTTGTGGGTGTGGTTCATGGGGCGGATGCAATGCGGGCGGGCCTGCAGCCCGCCCGCCTAGGTTCAGGACAGCGGCGGCTCAGGCGCGCGCATCGAGGGGCACGAACTTCTGGTCATCCGGCCCCGTGTAGTTGGCGCTGGGGCGGATGATCTTGTTGTCCTGGCGCTGCTCGATCACGTGCGCGGCCCAGCCGCTGGTGCGCGCGATCACGAACAGCGGCGTGAACATGGCCGTGGGCACGCCCATCATGTGGTAGCTGACGGCGCTGAACCAGTCCAGGTTGGGGAACATCTTCTTGACCTCCCACATCACCGATTCCAGCCGGTCGGCAATGTCGTACATGCGGGTGGTTCCCGCCTCGTCGGACAGGCGCTTGGCCACGCCCTTGATGACCACGTTGCGCGGGTCGCTGACGGTGTAGACCGGGTGGCCGAAGCCGATCACCACTTCCTTGGCATCGACGCGGCGGCGGATGTCGGCCTCGGCCTCGTCGGGGGTGTCGTAGCGCTTCTGGATCTCGAAGGCCACCTCGTTGGCGCCGCCATGCTTGGGGCCGCGCAGCGCACCGATGGCGCCCGCGATGGACGAATACATATCGCTGCCCGTGCCCGCGATCACGCGCGCCGTGAAGGTGGAGGCGTTGAACTCATGCTCTGCATAGAGGTTGAGCGAGGTGTGCATGGCGCGCACCCAGCCTTCGGACGGCCGGTGGCCATGCAGCAGGTGCAGGAAGTGGCCGCCGATGGAGTCGTCGTCGGTCTCCACCTCGATGCGCCGGCCCGAATTGCTCCAGTGGTACCAGTACAGCAGCATGGAGCCCAGGCTGGCCATGAGCCGGTCGGCAATGTCGCGGGCACCCGCCAGGTTGTGGTCGTCCTTTTCGGGCAGCACGCAGCCCAGGGCCGAGACGCCGGTGCGCATCACATCCATCGGATGAGCGCCGGCAGGCAGCTGCTCCAGCGCCTGCCTGACGCTGGCCGGCAGGCCGCGCAGCGCCTGCAATTTGGTCTTGTAAGCCTGCAGTTCGGGGCGCGTGGGCAGCTTGCCGTGCACCAGCAGATGGGCGATTTCCTCGAACTCGCAGACCTCGGCAATGTCCAGGATGTCGTAGCCGCGATAGTGCAGGTCGTTGCCCGAGCGGCCCACGGTGCACAGCGCCGTGTTGCCGGCAGTCACGCCCGACAGCGCGACGGATTTCTTGGGCTTGAATGCGGACGCAGATGGTGCACTTGGCGCAGATGGCGCAGATGGCGCGTCGATGATCGTGGTACTCATGGAAGGGTCTCCTGGTTCAGATAGGAATGGGCAATGGCGGCGGGAAGGCCGTTGTGATCGACAGCCACCATCTCGAACAGGCCCTTGAGCACGTCCTCGCAGGCAATGCCCGGTGCCTGGGCCGACGCGGTGACGCAGACCGTCATGGAGCTGCGCCCCACGCGGCTGACCCAGCCGCGCAGGACGATCTCGTGGCCCACGGGCACGGGCGCCAGGAAGTCGATGCCGGTGACGGCGGCCATCACCACCTCGCGCTGCGCCAGGCTGCGCGCTGCGAGAAAGGCGGCCTTGGCCATGAGCTGCAGGCCCTGGCCTGCGAACAGCGTGCCGTGGTGGTTGGCCAGCGCGGGCAATACCAGTTCGCGCAGCTCGGCGGTTCCAGCGGGTGTTGTCATGCTTCGCAATCTACGCAAAATAGCGGCTCAGCCATAGGGCTGAAAAGGCGAATTCTTGCGAAACGAATTCCACGATATTGCGAATTCTGCGAATAACAGCCACCCGAGGAAACAGGCATGAAGAAGACATTCATGGGCGTCAAGCTGCGCAAACTGCGCGCGGAGCACGGCCTGTCCCAGATCGCCCTGGCCCACGCGCTGGGCCTGTCGCCCAGCTACCTGAACCAGCTGGAGCAGAACCAGCGGCCGCTGACGGTGTCGGTGCTGCTCAAGCTCAACCGTGCGCTGGGCGTCGATATCCAGCAGTTCTCGGAGGACGAGGAAGCGCGCCTGGTCGCCGGCCTGCGCGAGGCCCTTGCCGAGTCGCCCGAATCCATTGCCCTGCCCGAGCTGCAGGAAGTCGCCGCGCAGATGCCGGCGCTGGGGCGTGCCGTGATGGCGCTGCACCGCCGCCATTTGGAAGCCCTGGAGCGCATCGAGAGCATGGCGCTCAGGCTGGGCGATGACCGCTCGGACATGCCGGTGGCGCGCACCATGCCGTTCGAGGCCGTGCGCGATTTCTTCTTTGCGCACCAGAACTATTTCGATGAAGTGGACCGCGCGGCCCAGGCCCTGGCCGGCGAGGCGCGCGCGGACCCGGGCCATCTGGCGGACTGGCTGGTCCGGCGGCTGCAGCAGCGCCACGGCGTGCAGGTGCATCGACTGGAAGACTCCCGGCAAAGCCAGCGCCGCTTCGACCCGGCCACGCGCTCGCTGTGGCTGTCCTCGGCGCTGGAGCCTGCGCAACAGGCCTTCCAGCTGGGCACGCAGCTGGCCTTGCTGGAGATGGGCGACACGCTGGACCGGCTGATCGCCACCGCCGCCTTCCAGGGCGATCCGGCGTCATGCAAGCTGGCCCGCGTGGGCCTGGCCAACTACTTTGCGGGCGCGCTGCTGCTGCCCTACGACCTGTTCCTGGAGGCGGCCGAGCAGCTGCGCTACGACATCGACCTGCTGGGCCAGCGCTTTGGCGTGGGCTTTGAAACCGTCTGCCACCGGCTGAGCACGCTGCAGCGGCCGGGCGCGCCGGGCGTGCCGTTCTTCTTCGTGCGCGTGGACCGCGCGGGCAATATCTCCAAGCGCCAGTCGGCCACGCATTTCCACTTCAGCCGCACGGGCGGCACCTGCCCGCTGTGGACGGTGTACGAGGCCTTCGGCCAGCCCGACCAGGTGCTGCGCCAGCTGGCCAGCATGCCCGACGGGCGACGCTACCTGTGGATTGCACGCTCGGTCTCGCACGGGCAGCGCGGCTATGGTTCGCCGCGCAAGACCTTCTCCATCGGCCTGGGCTGCGACATACGCCATGCCGCGCGCCTGGTCTATGCCAAGGGGCTGGACCTGGGCGATCCGGAATCGGCCACGCCCATCGGCATGGGCTGCAAGGTCTGCGAACGCGACCAGTGCACGCAGCGCGCCTTTCCCTATGTGGGAAAGGCGCTGCATGTGGATGAGAACGCCAGCCGCTTTGCGCCCTATGGCGTGGGCGGCTGACGATTCCGTGGCCCGCGCGGTGCGCGGGATGTGCGGTCAGGCTGCGCTGCGGTAACGGTCGCGCAGGTCGCGCACTTCATCGTGGTTGCGCTGGGCACCCTGTGCCTGGCGCTCCACCACCACGCGCACGGCCGGTGGCAGCGGTTGCTTGAGCGCCTTGCGGTACTGGGCGAGGGCGGAGTCCTCGCCGCGCTCGCATTCCTCCAGCACCGCCTTGTCGTCCTGCGAGGTCAGGGCCGTCTTCACGGACACCCAGCCCCGGTGCAGCGCGCCGGCCACCGTGCCGCCCGATGCCGGCTCTCCGCCGAGCCTGCGGATTTCCGCTTCCAGCTCCCGCGCGGCAACACCGCACTCGGTGGAATGGCGCATGAACAGGGCCTTGAGGTCGGGCGAGTCGGCGTTCTCGGAGGAGGTGCGAAAGCCGTACTCGCCATCGCGGCAGGATTCAAGCAGGTCGTTGAGCACGTCCACTACATCGTCGTTGTCGATATCGCCCGTATAGGCGGGGGCGACGATGGTGCCCGTCTCGTCACGGACATCACGGCTGCCTGCGCGCGCCCAGGCGGCGCGGGCTGCGGGCCGGGCCTGGTCCCAGTCCAGATGGCTGGCGCCACGGCGCGTGGTCCATTCGCGCTCCCACTCGGCGTCGAAGGCATCGAAGTCGGCATCGCGGCGTGCGGCGGCAGCGTTCCAGCCCAGCTCGTAGGCGGGGCGGTATTCCTCGTAGCTGCGGCCAGCCACGTAATAGGGCTCGCTCTGGTAGGCATCGCGCCAGTAGGCATCTTCAACCGTGGGGTTCACGGCCTCGGCCGCACCCTTGCCGGCCAGCCCGCCGACCACGGCACCGGCCACGCCGCCCACTGCAGCGCCGATGGGGCCGCCCATTGCGCCGAATGCAGCGCCGGTGACGGCGCCGCCTGCTGCGCCTATGCCGGTGCCCACCGGGTGCGCGCCGGGTGCGTCGGACAGCGGGTCACGGTTTGCGGGGTTCGATTGCGTCATGGAATGTGCTCCTTGGCAGTTGAAAGTGATTCCTATGCTGATGGCCGCAGCAGCCGTCCGGCGTGCGCGCTTGCGGCCATGTGCCGTAGGAACGCAGCGCCCTGCCCTTGCGGACATCGCGCCAGCGGCCTGTGGCCATTTTTCGCACCCCGGCACAGGGCAATCGGCGTGCCTGCCGGCCATGTTCCGGCATGGGGCATCTTGTCGTTCCTGCGCTTTCGGCGTGGTCCCACGACGGCCCTGCGCAACCGGGGAGAGCATGGCCAAGACGCACCCTGCGGACGCCCATGAATGAAAGGACAACGCCATGAAAGACAAGACCACTCCCGCTGCCCAGCCCTCTGCACAAAAGCAGCCCAAGCCATCGGGCGACGGCCGCACCAAGCTGCCCGGCCAGGTGGGCAAGGCACCGCACGCGCCCGGCGAATCGGGCGAGCCCGAACAGGGCCTGCGCCTGCCGCATGAGCGCGACCAGAGCATCGACGCCACCAGCGATGCGCCCGACCCCGTGATGCGCCAGGCCCATGACGACATCGCCTCCGGCCAGGTGGACACCGACATGCGCCAGACGCCGGGACTGGATGCCGAGCAGCGCAAGAAGATGGTGCGCAAGCAGCCTTGATCGATTTTTCCGGACGGTTTTCCCCATGCAAAGCACAAGTTCCACACCAGGCCGCCGCACACCGGGAGATGCCCTGGGCTCCATGCCCGAGACCAGCAGCGCCTCGTATGCCGACCACTCGCGCCTGCTGTCGGCCTTCGATCATTTCGCCAGCAGGGTGACGCGCTGGGCCGGCACGCCCATGGCCTTTTGCGTGGCCCTGATCTGTGTGGCCGTATGGGCCGTGGCAGGCCCGATGTTCCATTTCTCGGAGAACTGGCAACTGGTCATCAATACGGGCACGACCATCGTGACCTTTCTGATGGTGTTCCTCATCCAGCAAAGCCAGAACAAGGACAGCGTGGCCCTGCACCTGAAGCTCAACGAGCTGCTGGCAGCCAACAAGATTGCCAGCAACCGCATGATCGGCATCGAGGGGCTGGACGAGGAGCAGCTGCAGCAAGTGGCGGCCTTCTACGTCAACCTGGCCGCCCGCGCGCGCGAGAGCGGAGCCTGCAAGGAATGCCACTCCATCGACGAGGACGACCCGGCACGGCCCGGCAACTGAGGCGCCTGCCCTCCTTCAGAGAGAAACCCCATGCCCGACATTCCCGACTGGCTTCAGTGGCCTGCCTTCCTGGCCTCCATCCTTGGCGCGTGGTGGGTGGGCTCGCGTTCTGCGCAACGGCGCAATGTGGGCTTCTGGATCCTGATGCTCAGCAATGTGCTGTGGGCACTGTGGGGATGGTCCTCCGGCGCCTGGGCGCTGGTGACGCTGCAGGCCTGCCTGGCAATCACCAACATCCGCGGCTCCATCAAGGCCGAGCGTTGAGCAGGCCATGGCAGCAGACGCTTTCCTGATGTCGATCCACGAAACCGGCAACCGATACCCTGGCGCTTCCATGGAAACACCCCCATTGCCCACCTGCAGATCCGCCCTGTTCCTCGACTTCGACGGCACGCTTGTGCCGCTGGCCGAGACCCCGGACGTCATAGCACCAGACCCCGCCCTGATCCCCATGCTGGCCAGGCTGCAAGGCATGCTGGGGGGGGCGCTGGCCATCGTCACGGGGCGGCAGCTCGAGGTGCTGGACCACTTTCTGGCGCCGCTGCATCTGCCCGCCGCCTGCGAGCACGGCCTGCAGCGGCGGGATGGCGCAGGCCGCCTGCACCCGCAGCCATTGGCTCTGCCAGAGACCGTGCTGCAGATGTGCAATGCCTTGGCGGCCGATCATCCCCGCCTGCTGGTGGAGCGCAAGCGCTCCTCGGTCGCACTGCACTACCGGCGTGCGCCAGAGCTGGCGGCGCTGTGCCTGGATACGTTGAGCCGCGCACTGAGGCACCTGCCCGGTCTGGAGCTGCTGCACGGCAAATGCGTGCTGGAGGTCAGGCCTGCGGGCGTGGACAAGGGCCGCGCCATTGCGGCCTTTCTGCGCGAAGAGCCGTTCGCCGGCCGCACCCCCGTGTTTGCCGGTGACGATGTCACGGACGAGAGCGGCTTTGCCGTGGTGCAGGCGCACGGCGGCATGGCGATCAAGGTGGGCGAAGGCGCAAGCGGTGCCCGCCACCGGCTGGACAGCCCGCAGGCCGTGCACGCCTGGCTGCAGTGCGCATGCATGCACCTGGCGGCACAGACCTGCGCGGAGGCCCTGCCATGAGCCGGCTGGTGGTGATCTCCAACCGCGTGGCCGACCCGGCCAAGGCAGCCGCAGGCGGCCTGGCCGTGGCCATGGGCGATGCGTTGCGGCAGACCGGCGGCCTGTGGTTCGGCTGGAGCGGCACGGTCACCGATGGCCACGCCGCCGCCCCTGCCGGGCATGTGCACCGGACCCAGGCAGGCAAGGTCACGCTGGCCACCGTGGACCTGGACCGTGCGGACCACGACAGCTACTACGCGGGCTACAGCAACGGCGTGCTGTGGCCCGTCTTCCATGGCCGGCTGGACCTGGCGAATTTCGACACGGGCCTTGCGGCCGGCTACCGCCGCGTGAACCAGCTGCTTGCGCGCCGGCTGCTGCCCCTGCTGGCGGAGGACGACATCCTCTGGGTGCATGACTACCACCTGATCCCGCTGGCGGCCGAGCTGCGCGCCCTGGGCTGCCGCCAGCGCATCGGTTTTTTCCTGCACATCCCGCTGCCGCCACCGACCCTGCTGGCGGCCATTCCCGAGCATGCATGGCTGATGCGCTGCCTGTTCGCCTATGACCTGATGGGCCTGCAGACACGCCAGGACGTGCAGCATTTCGAGCGCTATGTCTGCGAGGAGGCGGGCGGCCAGACCCTGGGTGACGGCGCATTCCGCGCCCATGGCCAGCGCATGGTCTGCCGCGACTTCCCCATAGGCATCGATGTGGATGGTTTCATGGCGCTTGCACAGGGCGGCGCCTCGCGGGACATGTACGAGCGCATGAAGCACGAATACGCCCAGCGCCGCCTGCTGCTGGGCATAGACCGGCTGGACTACTCCAAGGGCCTGCCGCAGCGCCTGCGCGCCTTCCGGGAGCTGCTGGCCCGCCATCCCGAGCAGCGCCGCCGCGCCACGCTGATCCAGATCGGCTCGCCCACGCGCGAGGGCCTGGACGCGTATGCCGACATACGGCGTGAACTCGAATCGCTGTGCGGCGCCATCAACGGCGACTACGGCGAGCTGGACTGGATGCCCGTGCGCTACATCCACCAGACCCTGCCGCGCGACAGCATTCCGGGCCTGTGCCGTGCGGCGGCCGTGGGCCTGGTCACCCCGCTGCGCGATGGCATGAACCTCGTGGCCAAGGAGTACGTGGCGGCCCAGGACCCGGCCGACCCGGGCGTGCTGGTGCTGTCGCGCTTTGCGGGCGCGGCCGAGCAGTTGCACGAGGCGCTGCTGGTCAATCCCTATGACGTGCATGGCACGGCCGCCGTGGTGCAGCAGGCCCTGCACATGCCGCTGCACGAACGGCGCCAGCGCCACCAGCGGCTGCTGCAGCGCGTATGCGAGCAGGACGTGCACTGGTGGCGCAAGGCCTTTCTGTCCGCATTGAAGGAGACCAGGCCGCAGGAGCGCCGTGACAGGGATTGGAGCAAGGAAAGAGAAGCCGGCTTCGGCATCCCCGTGCCGTCTATGAGGCAGGAACGCCCGCCGCTGGGCCTGGAGTTGCCCGCCTGCCCGGCGGACGCCCTGGCCCTGGACGCCAGCCGATCGGTGGTCTCCGACAGGTAATGGCTTCCTGCTCCTGCGGCGGCGGCTTCGGCAAGCCGGCACGATGGCAACGCCCGGCCCGCCCCATTCATTTCAGGGCTGCGCATGGCACACAAGGAAAGGTGAGCGGTGATGGCCCAGCACAACAACGAGTACGCCAAGGCGTGGACGGACAGCGAGACGCTGGCCCGGGCCTTGCACGGCCATGAGGAGCTGTCACCCTCGGACCAGCTGGCCCTGCTGGTGGCCCAGAGCGCCGACCGCCTGCCCTTGCCGGGCCGTGGCCATACGCTGCAGCGCTGGAGGGCGCTGGCCGAAGTGGCCGCCCACAGCCTGGGCCTGGCCAAGCTCTACGAAGGCCATACCGATGCACTGGCCATCCTGTCCGAACTGCAGGCCGACCTGGCCACCGAGGGACTGCGCTGGGCCGTCTGGTGCGCCGAGCCACCGGGCGAGCGCGTGCAGGCCACGGCGGCATCTCCCGACGCCACGCAACGCACGGCGCTGCAGGCAGGCTCGGCGGTTCGCCTGTCCGGCCACAAGCCCTGGTGCTCTGGCGCACGGGCCGTGGACCGCGCCCTGGTCAGCGGCTGGCTGGCAGACGGCCAGCGCTGCCTGATCGCCGTCACCATGGACCAGCCCGGCATACGCAGGGACGACAGCCACTGGCAGGCCGTGGGCATGGCCGCCAGCGCCAGCGCCGATGTGCACTTCGACGGCGCCACCGGCGTGCTGGTCGGGGCCCCGGGCCAGTACCTGAGCCGCCCCGGCTTTCACCACGGTGGCGCGGGCGTGGCCGCCTGCTGGTACGGTGCCGCCGCCCGCATTGCCAGCCATCTGCTGCAGGCCGCCATCCAGGGCGGGGACCCGCATCGCCTGGCCCATCTGGGCGCGCTGGACGTGTCCCTGGGCAGCGCAGCCAGCCTGCTGCGTGAAGCTGCGGCCTGCATCGATGCCAGGCCCTCGGACCCCTGCCTGCTGGCCGTGAGCCGCGCCCGCCTGGCCGTGGAAGCCGCCGCAGAAGATGTGCTGCGGCGCGTGCCGCGCGCCATCGGCCCGGGGCCGCTGTGCAAGAACAAGAGCCTGGCCCTGCTGATGGCCGACCTGCCCGTTTTCATCCGCCAAAGCCACGCCGAGCGCGACCAGGCGGCGCTGGGCCGCCTGCTGGCCGAAAGGACGCAGGCACAGGCACAAGGTGCAGGAGCCTGCGCATGGACGCTGTGAAGCCCCGCCTGATCGAAGGCCAGGGCACGCCCGAGTCGAGCTGGCAGGCCTGGTTCGCACAGCGCCAGCCCGTGCCGCTGGCGCTGGACGAGCTGCTGCAGGGCCGCAGCCGCATCGTCATCGTGGCACCGCACCCCGATGACGAAATCCTGGGATGCGCCAGCCTGCTGCGCCGCTGCGCGCAGCAGGGCCTGCCCTGCCTCGTCATTTCCGTGACCGATGGTGGCGCCAGCCATCCCGGCTCCACGCTGTGGCCGCCGCAGCGGCTGGCCTGTGCACGCGTGCAGGAGAGCAACCAGGCGCTGGCCCTGCTCGCCCCGGCAGCGCAGGTGGTCCGCCTGGGCCTGCCCGACGGCCATATCGCCGACCACGCAGCGCAGCTGCTTGTGCAGCTGCAGGCCTTGCTGCGGCCTTCGGACGCGCTGCTGTGCACCTGGCGCGAAGACGGTCACCCGGACCACGAGGCCACCGGCCAGGCCTGCGCCACGGCGGCCGCGCGCACGGGCTGCCGGCTTGTCGAATTGCCCATCTGGGCCTGGCACTGGGCCGAGCCCGGCGACACGCGCGTGCCCTGGCACCGCGCCGCCGCCATTGCGCTGGCACCGCAGGAACTGGCGCTCAAGCGCAAGGCCCTGTCGTGCTTTCGCAGCCAGCTGCTGCCCGACCCGTCCACGGGCCGCGACGCCATCCTGCCGCCCTGGGCCACGCAGCGCCTGCTGCGCCCGTTTGAAGTGGTGTTTCTATGAACGGCGCCAGGCAGCACTTCGAGCAGATGTACCAGGCCGACCCCGACCCCTGGCAGGTCGCATCGCGCTGGTACGAGCGGCGCAAGCGCGACCTGCTGCTGGCCGCCCTGCCCCGCGAGCGCTATGCCCACGGCTTCGAGCCCGGCTGCGGCAATGGCGAAACCACGCAGCGGCTGCTCCAGCGCTGCGAGCGGCTGTGCGCCGTCGATTTCTCGGCCAGGGCCGTGGACCTGTGCCGCGAGCGGATGGCGCCACAGGACCGCGCCCGCCTGGACCTGCAGGCCCTGCCCCTGCCCTGGCAATGGCCGCAGGTGCCCCAGGTGCCGCAGGCCGGCTTCGACCTCATCGTGGTCTCGGAACTGGCCTATTACTTCGATGATGCGGCGCTGGCACATTTCAACCGCCAGTGCCTGGCCTCGCTGCAGGGCGGCGGCCACTGGCTCATGTGCCACTGGCGGCATGACGCGCACGACCGCCTGCAGACCACGCAGGCCCTGCATGACAGCGTGGCGGCCCATGCGCAGCTGCGCCTGCTGCTGAGCCACTGCGAGCCGGATTTCCAGCTGGACATCTGGCAGAAGAACCCTTGAAAGGACTGAAAAATGATCGGCGTGTGCATCCCAGCCCATGACGAGGAAGACCTCATAGGCCGCTGCCTGGACAGCGTGTTTTGCGCGGCGGCCCACGCCGACCTGCAGGGCGAGACCGTGGCCGTCGTCGTGGTGCTGGACAGCTGCCAGGACGCCACCGAATCGGCCGTGCGCCGCTGGCCCGCCATCCCCTTGCCGATTGCCGCGCGCAACGTGGGCAAGGCCCGCGCGCTGGGGTCCGAATACCTGCTGCTGCTGGGCGCCCGCTGGCTGGCCTTCACGGACGCCGACACCACAGTCTCGCCGAGCTGGCTGGCCGACCAGCTGGCGCTGCAGGCCGACGTGGTCTGCGGCACGGTGGCAGTGCCCGACTGGTCTGCCCACGGCGCCCACGCGGGCGCGGCCCAGCGGCACTTCGAGTCCACCTACATGGACCGCGACGGCCACCGCCATGTGCATGGCGCCAACCTGGGCATCTCGGCCTGGCACTACCGCAATGTCGGAGGCTTCGAGGCGCGCCGCTGCGGCGAGGACCAGGACCTGGTGGACCGCCTGGCAGCCAGCGGCGCCCGCATCGCCTGGTCCGCGCGGCCGCGCGTGATGACCAGCGGGCGCGCCTACTCGCGCGTGGCAGACGGCTTTGCCGGAGCGCTGCGCAAGGGATGGACCGTGGCCCGAGAGCCGCAGCCGCAGTCGCAGCTACTGCCACAGCCACTTGCACTGCCACAGACTCCGGCAGAAGACCCCATGCGGCCCGCCGCCCTCACGGGCGCCATGGCGCAGGGGGCTCCGGTTTCGTCCCTGCGTGTCCCGGCAATCGGTTGACCTGATGACCGGGGCGCTCCACCTTCAACGTCAGCCCTTGTCTTCGCGGTAGCAATCCCTGAGGAAAACCGGCAGGTCGTTGGCCGGAGGCACGAAGGGCACCTGGTACATCATGTCGCTCACGAAGCCACGGTGGTAGCTGCCGTGGTTCACCACGTGCAGCACGATCTGCTCGCGCGTCATGGCGCCCTGCCCGCCGCCCACGAACTCGAAGTGCACGACCTTCGCCAGGACTTCGTCCGGGCACGCATCGACGAATTCCACATACCAGCGGTCCATTGCCTGCACGGATTCCCACAGCGCCGGCAGCGTGGGCGTGTGGTCGGTGTTGCGCATGGTGTAGCCATGTTTGCGGCCCTGCAGGTGGTGCCTGAAGATGTCCTCCACCACAAGGACGTGGTTCAGCGTGCGCACCATGTTGCCGAAGCTCGTGGGGCGCTGCTTCAGGGCCTCGCCTTCGGGCAGCTCCATCACGCTCTTGAAGGTCAGGCCGTTGGCCCAGGCCTTGTAGCGCACCAGCATTTTCAGGTTGGCCCTGGCCGATGAGACGGGAGCGCGCGCTCTCTCTTGGATCGCTGTCATTCGTGGGTTCTTCCGGTGTGGATCAAAGGCCGCTCAGTGCGCCTTCGACATGGGTGCGCGCAGTGCCGCCCACCCAGACCTGGCCCGTGCCGTCACGGGTCAGGAAGATGCGGCCGTCACGGCCCAGGCAGCGGCCCTGGGCGGCAATGTAGTCGCTGTCCATCACCCCCGTCGCAAACAGCCACTGCGCCAGCGAGGCGTTGAGGCTGCCGGTGACGGGGTCTTCGACGATGGCGCCCTGGTGATCGGAGAAGAAGGCGCGCACCTCGCAGGCGGCAGGGCTGGCACCGCCGACACCCCTGGCATAGGGCCCCACCACGCCCACGTCCATGCGCGTGGGCCACTGCCGGGCCGGGTTCAGCGCCAGCACCTGCTCGGCCGAGGCCAGGCGGATGCCCAGCCAGCCGGGGCCGTTGTCTATCCACGAGGCGGCCTGCACCTCTTCGGCAGTGATGCCCAGCATGCGCAGCGCGGCATCCAGCTCATCGGCGGTGGGCGCGCCAAAGCGCAGCATGGGCGGCGCGGCGAATGCCAGCCGCCCATGCTCCTGCCGTATCTGCACCAGTCCCGCCCCGCACTCCTGGACGATGTGGCCTGCGTTCCTGGGCGCACCGTGCTGGGACAGCCAGGCATGGCAGCTGCCCAGCGTGGGATGGCCGGCAAAAGGCATCTCCCGGTCCAGCGTGAAAATCCTCACGCGGTAGTCGGCCTGCGCCTGCGTGGGCGGCAGCAGGAACGCGGTTTCGGAGAGGTTGAACCAGCGTGTCAGCTGCTGCATCTGTGCGGTGGTCAGCGCCTGCCCACCGGTGATCACGGCCAGCGGATTGCCGGACAGCGGGCCGCTGGCGAAAACGTCGACCATATGAACGGCAATGCTCATGAAGACGGTCCTTGTTGCATGGAAAGGAAAAGAAAGGGAAACGGGCGGCGGGCCCGTGCCGCGCTACGGCCGCACATCGGCGCGATGCACCACATGGACCTTGTTGCCGTCGGGATCGCGCAGGTAGGCGCCGTAGTAGCCATCGCCGTAGTGCGGGCGCGGGCCGGGCGGGCCTTCGTCGCTGCCGCCCCGGGCCAGGCCGGCGGCATGGGCCGCGTCCACCGCGTCGGGCGACGGGGCCACAAAGGCCACCATGGCGCCATTGCCCGCCGTGGCCGGCTCGCCGTTGAAGGGGCTGTAGACATAAAAGCGCGGCAATGCCGCCGGCGGCGCCACCCAGCACAGCGCGGCCGGCCCGCCATCGGGCTGGACGGCGCGGCGCTGCAGTCCCAGCGGGAAAAGCACCGCGTCATAGAAGCGGCCGGCCCGCTCGAGATCACGGGCGCCGACGGTGATGTGGCTGAACATGGAGTGAACGTTACACTATCGACAAATGAAATAGTGTCACGGCACACTCATTTTTTCCTTGCCCCGACCATGCTCCTGCCCTCCCCCTGGACGCCCCGTCTTGCGCGCATTGAAGCCAGTGCCGCAGAGCGGCTGGCGCGCGCCCTGGCCGACGACATCGTCGAAGGCCGGCTGGCCGGCGGCGACCGCCTTCCCGCCCACAGGGACCTGGCCGACAGGCTGCAGATCGGCCTGGGCTCGGTGACCAGGGCCTATGCGCTGCTGGAGCGCCGGGGGCTGACACGCAGCGTCAGGGGCCGGGGCACCTTCGTGGCGTCACAGCAGGCGCAGGCTGGCGAGGACATCGACCTGTCTTCCAACGCGCCGCCGGCCGCCATCAGTGCGCGCGTCCTGGCTCGTACGCTGACCGGGATTGCGCGCAGCATCGATACCGATCATTTCAACTTCTATGCCCCGCCCCAGGGCCACCTGGAGCATCGCCGCGTGCTCGCGCGCTGGCTGCAGACGCTGGGCCTGAACGTGGAACCCGACCACATGGTGCTGACCAGCAGCGCGCGCCAGGCTCTGTCCCTGGCCTTCGATCTGGTCTGTCGGCCCCGGGGCCGGCTGCTGACCGAGCGCATCACCTACCCCGGCGCCATTGCCCTGGCCCGGCGCAAGGGCTGCGCCCTGCAGGGCCTGGCCATCGACGCTCAGGGCCTGCTGCCGCAGGCGCTGGCCGATGCGCTGGAGGGCATTCCCGCCGCCGAAGGCAAGGTGGTCTACCTCACCCCCACGCTGCACAACCCGACCACGGCCACCATGGGCGCGGAGCGCAGGCAGGCGATCGTGGACATCTGCCGCAGCGCAGGCGCCTGGATCATCGAGGACGGCGTGTACGCCGCCTGCTTGCCCGATCACGCATCCTTGGCCCATCTGGCCACGCTGGCGCCCGAGATCACGCTGCATGTGAACGGGCTGTCCAAGTCCCTGGGCCCGGGGCTGCAGGTGGGCATGCTGGTGCTGCCCGCTTCGCTGGGCGGCGCGGCTGTGGAGCTTGTGCAGGAGATGTCCATGGCGCCTTCGGCCCTCTCCTGCGCCGTGATCGATGAATGGCTGTCGCACGGCGTGGTCGCTTCCCTGCAGGCCGACCTGCGCCATGAGGCACAGCGGCGCTGCCGGCTGGCCGCATCACACCTTGCCTCGCACCTGAGTGGCTCCGGCCTGGTGCTGCACCCCGAGGCCTACAACGCCTGGCTGCCCATGGAGCGCGAAGCCGCCGGCCGCCTGGTATCGGCCGCAGCGGCGCTGGGCTTGAAGCTGACCGATCCGGGCTCGCTCATGGTGGACCCGCAGGAGCAGGCCAGCGGGCTGCGCATCTGCCTGGGTGCGCCGCGTTTCGACGCGCTGGACGGCGCCCTGGCGCAGTTGGCCCGGCTGCTTACTGCGGTGCCCTGAGCTTGTGCTGCAGCGCCCTGGCCACGGCGCCCAGCACGGGGACCTTGGCGAAGATTTCCTCCACCGGGTCCCAGAAATCGCGGTGCACTGCCACCAGCCCCTGCGCATCGAACTCCAGGTAGCTGGTGCCGCAGATGTGCATGGGCTGGCCGGATGCCCGCACAAAGCCCAGCTCCCACAGCAGAAAACCGCTGTCCCCCTGCACCGCGCCGTGGCTGACGGCGAAGCGGGGCCGGTCGAGCTGCTCGAACATGTGGGCAAACACGCGCTGAATGGCAGCGTGGCCGCGCACCTCGTTGAACGGGTCCTTGAACAGGGCCTGCTCGGCATACAGGGACAGCAGCGCCGGCAGGTTGTCGCGGCGCAGGGCCTCGTAGGCCTGGGCCAAGCGGGCCAGTCGCGGATCGGATATGCCGCTGCTCATGGGTTTCATGCTCCGGTGAAGCGGCGGACCGCAGAGAAATACCAGGCGTCTGGCAGGCAGCGCAGCAGGCGCACCCAGCGCGTGAAGCGGCGCGGGAAATTCATCTCGAAACGCCCCTGCGCCCAGCCCTGCAGCATATGCCGGGCCGCCTCGTCGGCGCCGATCAGGGCCGGCATGCTGAAGCTGTTTTGCGCCGTCAGCGGCGTATCGACAAAGCCGGGATTGATGATGGACACGCCCAGGCCCAGGCCATGCAGGTCCAGATAGAGGTTTTCCGCCAGGTTGTTGAGCGCCGCCTTGGTGGGGCCGTAGGCCAGGGACATGGGCAGTCCCCGGTAGCCGGCCACCGAGCCGACCAGGGCCAGATGGCCCCGGCCAGCCTTGAGCAGCATGGGCAGCGCGGCATCGAGCAGGTGCAGCACGCCGCCATAGTTCACGGCCAGGTGGTGCTGCATCTCGGCCAGGTCGAACTCGGTGGCGCGCAGGGGCCGGTAGTGGCCTGCGCAGTAGAGGATCAGGTCGGGCGCCCCGCCCGCGTGGGCCAGCACGGCCTGGGCGGCCGCATCCACGGCGGCGGCATCGGTCACGTCCAGCGGCAGGGCCAGGCAGCCCTCGCGGCCGCGCACGAAGTCCTGCAGCGCGCCGCCGTGCCGTGCGGAGACGATCACCCGGGCGCCCTGCCGGTGCAGCGCCTCGGCCGTGGCACGCCCTATGCCCGAGGAGGCGCCCACCACCCATGCCGAGCGTCCCTTCCAGTCAGCCAGCAGCGGGTTCAGCCCGCGCGAGAACAGCGGCATGGCCCATCACTCCTTGACAAAGGACAGCGTCACATCGCCCAGGTGCACGCCGAGCTTGCTCATGGCCGTGCGGTTGAGCAGGGTGCGCCCGTCCATGAGGTACATCCAGTCATCCATGTGGACGTTCCAGACCCGCCCGTTCACGGGCAGGGCCAGCACATAGCTCCAGCGGAAGGCATTGCCCGCGCCCTGGCCCTGGGCCTCGCCCACCACGTCGTCGGCCCGGCCGCTGTAGCGGCCGTCGCCCAGGTGGCGGATATGCCAGACCCGCTCCTGCGTGCTGCCGTCGCTGTAGACGAAGTGCTCCTCCAGGGATCCCTCGTCGCCATTCCAGCGGCCCGTCATGCGCACGGTGAATCGCTTGACCACCTTGCCCGATCGGTCCGTGAACATGCCGTGCGCCGTCAGCGGCCCGTTGAAATACTGGCGCAGGTCCAGCGTCGGCTGCTCCTTGGCGTAGTCCTGGACCGAAGGCCCGGCACAGCCCGCCAGGGACAGTGCCAATGCCGCCCCCAGGCAGACGCGCCGCAGCGGCGAAAACGAAGCGGAGTGGGTGATGTGGCTCATGTGTGACTCCAGGAAGAATGCAATCGCTCGGCGCGCCAAAGCAGCAGCGCCGCCGCCAGCTTGAGCAGGCAGGGCAGCCCGCCATAGGCCCAGGCCAGCGCCTGCAGCCCGGCCGGGTCGGTGCCGCCGCTGCGGTAGCCCGCGGCGGACAGCAGGGGCAGGGCCAGGCCCGCAGCCAGGGCCAGGTTGAGTTTGGTGGCGCAGGTCCACCAGCCCAGGTAGCGGCCCTCGCCCCGGCCGCCCTGGCCGGACTCGTGGATCACGCCCGTGAGCAGTGCGCCCGGCAAGGCCAGGTCCGCGCCCAGGGCCAGCCCGCTGGCCAGACAGATCACGGCAAAGGCCATGGCGTCGCCCGTGCCCAGCCAGGGCGTGAAGCCGAAGGCCAGCACGCTGGCCAGCATGCCCGCGCGCCAGCTGGGCGCCAGGCCCCAGCGCGAGACGGCCTTCACCCACAGCGGCAGGCCCAGGGCCGCCGCGCCAAAGAAGCACAGCAGCAGCAGGGGCTGCAGTGCAGGCGCCTGCAGCCTGTCGGCCACAAAAAAGGGCAGCAAGGTGGCGGGAACGGCCGCGGCCACGCCATTGAGCATGAAGATGGCCAGCAGCCGGCGAAACCCGGCATCCGCCCACGGAGAAGTGGACGAGGCCAGGGCGGCCGACGCCGGGGACTCCGGTTGCGGCATGCGGGGCGCAGAGGACACATGGGACACATGGGGCGCAGGAGCCACGGGCGCCCGGAGCCGGTACAGCCCCATCAGCCCCAGCGCCAGGCCCAGCGCCAGCACGGCGCTGGTGGCGTCAAGGCCCATCACGGCCGGCAGCACGCTGGCCAGCAGCACGCCCGCCAGCGTGGCGCCCTCGCGCCAGGCCGTCACACGGGCACGCCAGGCGGGCTGGCCGCCCCAGCGGGTGCCCCAGGCCTGGTGGAGGATGGTGACGAAGCTGTAGGCCAGCGTGCACACCAGCAGGCTGCCGGCCAGCCAGCCCAGCATGGCGGCCTCGGAGCCGCGCGGCGGATGCCACAGCGCCCCGAAACCCAGCACCATCAGCAGGCTGCCCAGCGCAGCCGCCCGCCAGGCCGGCCGCACACCGCCGCGCAGCAGCCTGTCGGCCTGGCGGCCAATGGCCGGATCGACCACGGCATCGAGCGCCCGCGTGGCCAGCAGCACCGCGCCCAGCCCGGCCAGCGGCGCGCCGGCCACGCTGGCGTAGTGGTAGGGCAGGTTCACATACAGGGGCAGGGACACAAAGGCCAGCGGCGCGGCCAGACCGCCATAGGCCAGCCCTGTGCGCCAGGGCAGCACGGGGGCGGGAGCGGGGACCGGGACGGAGGTCATGGCATGGTCCGCTGGCGTTCAGCCCTGGCCCAGCAGCGAGGTGCGCATGGCAGGCGCCGAGGTCTGCGGCGACAGCCAGATGCCGAAGAACAGGCGCGCATAGTCGGCATCGCGCAGCTGCGCCGTCTGCCGGCCGTTGTGGAAAAAGCGCACATCGCCCTGGCCGTCGTTCAGGCCCAGCAGCCGGTCCTTGGCCACCACATCGGGAAAGGCCTGCTTCATCAGGTCCAGCCATTGGCGGGTCTGCTCTTCGGTGAAGCTGCCGACCCTGCGCATTTCGGCGATGGAGCGCTCGGCGATGGCCGCGCCTTCGAGCTTGCGGTCGTAGACCAGCTCCAGCGCAAACGGGTGGCGGGCGTAGTCCTCGGGCAGCAGTCCGGGCGCAGCCCACAGCCGCGCCTCATAGACGCGCAGGCCGAAAAAGCGCAGCACGGCCGTGCCCATCAGGCGCGCGGACGGCAGGGCGCTGCGCAGTTCGGCCGGAAGTTCGGCGGTCGGGGTGATGGCGTGCAGGGCGTTGGACATGGTGATCAATGAAGGGGCCAGGACGCAGGCGGCGCCCCAGGCCAGGGCCTTGCGGCGGGGTGCATGGGGTGCATGCGGCGCGCGGCGCGCGTGGGGTTGCGGGGTCGTCATGGCAGGGGCTTGCGCAGCGTGAACTGGACGACATCGGTGTTGCCGGTGTCGAAGGCCGCCTCGCAATACGCCAGGTAGAAGGTCCAGATGCGCACGAAGCGTTCGTCAAAGCCCTGGGCACGCACGGCCTCCAGGCGCTCCTCGAAGGACTGGCGCCAGCGCCTGAGCGTTTCCGCATAGTCGCGGCCGAATGCCATGCGGCGCTCCACCACCAGGCCGGCGCGGTGCGCCTCCTGCTCGAAGGCGGGGATGCTGGGCAGCAGGCCGCCCGGGAAGATGTACTGCTGGATGAAGTCGGTGGAGCGCAGATAGCGCGCGAACAGATCCTCGCGCAGCGTGATGGTCTGTATGCAGGCCAGGCCCCCGGGCTTGAGGCAGTCGCGCAGCGTCTGGAAGTAGCCGCGCCAGTATTCGCGGCCCACGGCCTCGAACATCTCGATGGAGACGATGGCATCGAAGGGCTCGCCCGCATGGCGCGCGGGCAGGTCGCGGTAGTCCTGGTAGCGCAGCTCCACCGCGTCGGCCAGGCCCGCCTGCTGCATGCGCTGCTGCCCCCAGACCAGTTGCTCGCGCGACAGGGTCACGCCCGTGACCCGGGCTCCGAACTCCTGCGCCGCCGCCTCGGCCAGGCCGCCCCAGCCGCAGCCGATTTCCAGCAGGCGCTGGCCGGGCTGCAGCCGCACCTCGTCCAGCGTGCGCCTGAGCTTGGCCTGCTGGGCCTCCTGGAGGTCCGCGTTGCGCAGCGCTTGGCCCGTGCGGCCCTGGAACCAGGCCGCGCTGTAGCTCATGCCCGGGTCCAGCCACAGGCGGTAGAAATCATTGCCCAGGTCGTAATGGGCATGGATGTTCCTGGCACTGCCGGCCCGCGTATTGCGTTGCAGCAGATGGCGCAGGCGGTAGCCCAGCCGGCCCCACCAGCTGCCATAGACCAGGCTTTGCACATGGTCGCGGTTGGCCATGCACAGCCGCAGCAGGGCGGCCAGGTCGGGGCTGTCCCATTCGCCGGCGATATAGCCTTCGGCCAGCCCGATGTCGCCCGATTTGAGCGTGCGCTCCAGCGCCTGCCAGTCGTGCAGCACGCAATGCGCATCGGCAGCCCCCGACGGCGGGCGGGGCAGGTGCAGCAGGCGGCCATCGGGCTGCTCCAGGTCCAGCTGCCCGTGGGGCAGGCGTTCGAGCAGGTTCAGCACCCGGCGCGCCCGTGCAGGCGTGCGGCGCGGCGCTGCCGCGGAGGGGCTCAGCAGGGGGGCGGCGGTAGTGTTCATCGTGTGACGAAGCGCTTGGGCTCGGAGGGTTTGCCATGGAAAGGCACGCGCTTGGCCCAAAGGCGCAGCGCATGCCAGTGGATGCGGGCGACCACGCCCAGCGTCATCAGGGGCGTGCCGAAGAAGGCGCGGCGCACGGTGGCGCCGCCGAGCGGGTGCAGCACGCCGCCCACGCTGGTCTGCAGCAGCGGGCCGTCCTCGTCGTGCAGGTCCACGCGCGCCAGGGTGCGGTCTTCGCCGCGCTCGAAGCGGAAGCGGTACTCGCCGCGCACCTCGCAGAACGGCGAGACATGGAATTGCTTGCGCGCCACCTGCTCGCGGCCCCAGTCCAGGTCCGGCCCCGCCAGCAGATAGGCATGGCGCTCGCCAAAGGTGTTGTTGACCTCGGCCAGCACGGCGGCCAGCGAGCCGTCGGCGCGGTGCGCATACCAAAAGCTCACGGGCTTGAACACGTAGCCCAGCACGCGCGGGAAGGTGTGCAGCCAGACCTCGCCATCGGCGTCGGCTATGCCTTCGCTGTGCAGCAGCTGCTCGAACCAGGCCAGTGCGTCGCAGCCGCCCTCGCCGTGGTCGCTGTCATGAAAGCTCAGCCAGCCCCGCCGGTTGCGCCGCAGCGCGGCGTCCGGCTGCGTGCGCAGGCTGCGCAGCGGCAGCATCAGAAAGTAGCCGGGATAGCGGAAGGCATGCTCGACAGGCCGCAGGCGGCGGTGCCAGACATGGCCGAAGCCGATGAGGGGGCGGGCCGTCATGCGACCCCCTCGAAGGCCGCGCTGGCGGGCAGGACGGGCAAGGCCGGCAGGGCGCGCAGCAGACCATCGGCCGCGTCCAGTCCCGAGCGCAGGCCATCTTCGTGAAAGCCGTAGCCGCACCATGCGCCGCAGAACCAGGTCCGGCGCTGGCCCTGCACGTCGGCCACGCGGCCCTGGGCCTCGATGGCCGCCAGGTCGAACACCGGGTGGCTGTACTCGATGCGCGCATGGACCTGGCCTTCATCGATCGGGCGCACCGGGTTCAGCGAAACCATCACGGGCTGCTGCCACGGCAGGGGCTGCAGGCGGTTGAGCAGGTAATGCAAGCAGACGCCGGCCTGGTCCCGCCCCGGGTCGGCCGCGCGTTCGTAGTTCCAGGCGGCCCAGGCCGCCTGCCTGCGCGGCAGCACGCTGGCATCGGTGTGCAAAACGGCCTGGTTGGGCTGGTAGCGGATGGCGCCCAGCACGCTGCGCTCCTGTGGCGTGGCATCGCTGCCGAGCAGGCGCAGGGCCTGGTCGCTGTGGCAGGCCAGCACCACGGCGTCGAACGGCTCCGTGCCGTTCGCCGTCTGCAGCAGCGCGCCGTGCGCGGCGCGGCGCAGGCCCAGCACGGGCGCATTCAGGCGCGCCTCATGGCGGCCGTCCTTCAGCAGCGCGGCCACCATGCGCCGCACGTACTGGCGCGAGCCGCCGCGCACCGTGTGCCACTGCGGCCGGTCCGTGACCTGGATCAGGCCGTGGTTGTGGCAAAAGCGGATCAGCGTGGCCACGGGAAAGCGCAGCATCTGGTCGGTGGGGCAGGACCAGATGCAGCCCATCATGGGCAGCAGGTAGTCCTGACGGAAGGCAGCGCCAAAGCCGTGGTCGTCCAGAAAATCGCCGATGGCGCTGCGCAGCCGCGCTTCATCGCCTTCCTGGGCGATGCGCGTGGCCAGGCGGTTGAAGCGCAGGATCTCGGCCAGCATCTTCAGAAAGCGCGGGCGCAGCAGATTGCCCCGCTGCGCGAACACGCCGCCCAGCGAACTGCCGCTCCATTCCAGGCCCGCGCGGCCATCGGCCTCAGGCACCTGCACGGAAAACGACATCTCGGCGGCAGCCGTGGGCACCTGCAGCTGCTCGAACAAACGCGTCAGCAGCGGATAGGTGCGGTGGTTGAAGACCAGAAAGCCGGTGTCCACGCCCTGGCTCACGCCGCCCAGCGTCAGGTCCACCGTGTTGGCGTGCCCCCCGAAATGGCCGCCCGCCTCCAGCAAGGTCACGGCAGGCCCGCCCGGCGCCGCGGCCAGGCGGCTCGCTGCGGCCAGCCCCGCAATCCCCGAACCGATGACAGCAATGCGATGCATGGAGGCGCCTTTCTTGGTTGAACAGCCCGACTAGACCACAAAGACCAAATAGTGAACTGATGAGTTCAAACTATAAACCAAACATACCCGCTTTGCACTACTTGGTATCAGATATGACCTGCGAGGTCTAAAATATCGCTATGACAAGCCGCTCCTCCATCAAAGAACAGATACAGCGCGTGCGCGAGCAGGCCATCGTGGCGGCCGTCAACCGGCTGCTGGCCACCAAGGGCTACGACGCCATGACGGTGGACGAGGTCGCGGCCGAGGCCGGCATGGCCAAGGCCAGCCTGTACAAGCTGTTCACTTCCAAGGAAGAACTGGCGGGCGCCGCCATGGTGGGCGTGCTGGACCGCGCCCTGGCCTTTGTGGACGGCCTGCGCGACACGGCGGCCCAGGCCGCCGAGGCCGGCACGCCGGTGCGCCCGCTGGACCAGCTCAAGGCCGTGACGTGCTGGGCCATGCAGACCCAGCTGGAAGGCGAAATGCCCTCCCTGCCGGCGCAGAACTCCAACCTCAGCGCCTCCCTGCAATCCAACGATGCCTACATGGACCGGCTGATCGCCCTGAGCAACCGCCTGAGCATCTGGATCACCGAGGCCCAGACCAGCGGCCAGCTGCAGCCTGCGCTGCCGGCCGAGCTGGTGCTCTACACGCTGTTCGCGCGGGCCTGCGATCCGGTGGTGGCCCTGCTCAAGGAATCGGGCCAGTACACGCACGCGCAAATCATCGGCTGGGTCACGAGCACGACTTTCGACGGGCTGGCGCGGGCTGGTTGACACTCCCAGCGGAGCAATCGCAGCGGCATGGCCGACCTCGCCCTAGAAACGCCTCCATGTCCCTCTGGGCTTTCCCTTGAGAGCCAGTCATGTGGGACAACGGTGGACAGACGGCTGTCGACTGCACTGCTGGAAAGCCGCCAATTGGAATTGGCCTGACAGCCCGGCCTTCACCTCCTGGGAGAAGCCACTCGGCATTCCGGGAGCACCTGCCTCCCTGCTTTTTGCGCTGCTGCACGGCAGCGCGCCACGGTGCGCCAGGCTCTTCTCATGCGCCAGCTTCCCGGTCGGGTGCTCTTGTATAGTTGCGGGCTGGCGGCGACAGCAAGACCCGCGCCGTGCGAGATTGTCCTGCCGGGCCTTGTGTTTTCCTGCGCCGAAACTTCGCAATGCAGCCTGCGGCCAACGCCCTGCCCAGCACTACCTTTGACACGTGCCAGACCCTCTCGGCAGACCGCTTCGAGGCCTGGCGCGCCAGCATTTCCGTGCTGTTCGATGTGGCTCCGGTGGAGCACCGCACGGCATCTGGCGACAGTTTCCATGCCTCGGTACATGCCACCCATCTGGGCCAGTTGCTGCTGGGCGACCTGCGCTTTGGCGCGCAACGCTTCTCACGCAACAAGGCACGCGCTGCCCGCGACGGTCTGGACCATTATCTGGTTCAGTGGTACCGCAGCGGCAGCTTCGTCGGCCAGCATGATGGCAGCAGCGAGCTACAGGTAAACGCCGGCGATGTGGTCGTCTTCGACATGGCACGCACACAGCAGACCCTGGCTGAACACTCGCATGTGCTCTCGCTGATCGTGCCACGCAGGCTGGGCGATGCAGCCTTCGGCACCCATGGTGCAGACCTGCATGGAACCGTGCTGGCGTCAGGCAGCATCTTCGCAGGACTGCTGGCAGATCACCTGGACGCACTGCACAGGCGCCTGCCTACCATCGCCCTGTTGCAAGCCGACGATGTGGTGCATGCCACCACCCAGATGCTGGCCGCCTGCCTGCGTCCGAGCCAGCGCACCTTGGCCGAGGCCCGCAACGAAGTGCAGGCCGCCACGCTGGAGCGCATCCAGCGCCATATCGCCCAGAACCTGGCCGCACCGCTCACCCCCGAGATACTGTGCCGACGCTTCGGCATTTCGCGCCACCGGCTCTACCACCTCTTCGAGCCACTGGGCGGAGTGATGCGCTACGTGCAGCAGCGCCGTTTGCAACGGGCCTTCCACACGCTGTCCAACCCGACCTGCCGTCGTCTGCGCATTGCGGATGTGGCCACACGCCTGGGCTTTGCCAGCGAAGCGCACTTCAGCCGCGCGTTCCGTGCCGCCTTCGGCCACACGCCCAGCGATGTACGCGCGATGGCCGAAGCAGCTCACACCGTGCGCATCAATCCCCCACCAGGCACCACGACCACATCGGCGGAATATGCCGACTGGCTGCTCGGGCTCATGGCCTGAGCGCGGGATGGCCGGTCAAGAGACTGGCAAACGGACAGTCAAATCCACAGGGACCCGGTGCCTCAAGATCGCAATGGGCTGCCGTGTCCCAGGCGCAGCCTCCAGGGCGGGCGTGCTCATTCGCCAACATCTTTCAAACATCAAGAACACAAGATAACCATGACAGAAACTAGCCACAGGCGCCCTTCCATCCGATCTTTTCGCTGGATGCCAAGGTCATGGATTATTGTTTTCATATTTTTTTCAGCATCAACTGCTTATGCAGCAGCGAGCAGGACATTGCTTTCGACTCTCGATGTAGGTCCAGGAAATGTATGGGTGAACGCCAGTTACCCAAGATACCAGGAATTCAGAACCGGTGAAACCAATGTCGTCATCACCGATGTATCCATTCGAATTTTTGATTCACTTGGCACTGGATTTCCCTTGTTGAAGCTGTGCGGCAGCCCATCCGAAAACTGCCAACAACTCGACCACAAGGAAACCGTTGGCAATGTCTACAGCTTCACCGGTTCCTATCAAGCATCCGCCAACAAGTCTGTGCGCATCATTTTCGATTGCAATTGCGATGGCGGCTCAGGATACGGAGTTTATTTCGGCCTCAGATCCATTCCCGGAGCATCCTCCAATGCGCCGGGCTATCAATTTGCCGTCAAGGTAGATGCCATCGCCTTGCCGACCATCACACGGATTCTGCCCTCATCCGGCCCGACTACTGGAAACACGCAGGTCAGGCTCGATGGCACAGGACTTCTGGACGCTGCAGGCATCAAATTCGGCGATACGGACGCATTGCAATTCCAGATGGATAGCGACACCCAAATCACGGCGGTTTCCCCTGCACACGCATCAGGAACTGTGGGCATCAAGCTCGTAACCACGGCCAATGGTGCCTACACCAACGGCGACTTCACTTATGTGGCTGCTCCGGCCATCACGGCCATCCATCCCATCGCCGGCCCCACTGCCGGAGGCACACCGGTCATCCTGACCGGCTCGGGGTTCACGTCAGCGGCGCCCTCCGGCGCTGTGCAGTTCGGCAGCACTGCCGCCAATTACACGGTCAACAGCGACACGCAGATCACAGCCATTGCTCCTCCTGGCGCAGCCGGCACCGTCGAAATCACCGTGTCCACCATCGGTGGCAACTCCGCCAGCAGCATTGGCGACCGGTTCACTTATGTGGCTGCTCCGGCCATCACGGCCATCCATCCCATCGCCGGCCCCACTGCCGGAGGCACACCGGTCATCCTGACCGGCTCGGGGTTCACGTCAGCTGCGCCCTCCGGCGCTGTGCAGTTCGGCAGCACTGCCGCCAATTACACGGTCAACAGCGACACGCAGATCACAGCCACTGCTCCTCCCGGCGCAGCCGGCACCGTCGACATCACCGTGTCTACCATCGGTGGCAACTCCGCCAGCAGCATTGTCGACCGGTTCACTTATGTGGCTGCTCCGGCCATCACGGCCATCCATCCCATCGCCGGCCCTACTGCCGGAGGCACACCGGTCATCCTGACCGGCTCGGGGTTCACGTCAGCGACGCCCTCCGGCGCTGTGCAGTTTGGCAGCACTGCCGCCAATTACACGGTCAACAGCGACACGCAGATCACAGCCATTGCTCCTCCCGGCGCAGCCGGCACCGTCGACATCACCGTGTCCACCGTCGGTGGCACCTCGGCCACCAGCGCCGGGGACCGTTTCACCTATGCCCAGGCACCGACAACTGCATCGATCACCCCGACGACAGGACCCAGCGCGGGAGGCACTCAGATCACCCTGACCGGAACCCACCTGAGCGCCGCCAGCACGGTGAAGTTCGGCAATCAAAGCGCAACTGGCGTTTCGGTGGTCAGCGATACGCAGCTCACCGCTATCTCCCCCCCAGGCACCGGGACTGTGGACCTGACGGTGACCACTCCCGGTGGCACTTCGGCGATCACGGGCACAGCCCGGTTCAGCTATGCAGGCGTGCCGTCCATCACAGGCTTGTCCACGCAGCACGGGCCGGTTGCGGGTGGCACCCAGGTGCTCATCTCCGGCAGCGGATTCACCGCTGCAACATCCGTCAAATTCGGAACCGCCGAGGCTGCGGGATTCACCGTGGACAGCGCAACCCGCATCACGGCGAACGCACCGCCCGGTTCATCGGGTATCGTTTCGGTTTCGGTGACGACCCCCGAGGGCACCAGCCCTGCAAGCGCAGTGGCACAGTTCCGCTATCAGCTCGACTCGGCCTCCCTGCTGTTTCCCGAAGGAGAATTGGCCATGCACCTGTCCGGCGCGGATTGCGGCTTCGAAGGGATGCCGACAAAGAGTGCCCCCCCACCGACCGGCCTCCCCTCGGGCTTCGGCTTTCCCTATGGACAGATCGCCTTCCAGGCTGGCGGCTGTACCAGCGGCGGGACGCTTCGTGTCGCGCTCACGCTGCCCAAGGACGTGCCCGCGGGCACCCAGCTCTACAAACTGATCAACGGCCAATGGCTGAAATGGGATGCGCAGGTGAGTGGCGCAGACATTGTTTTTTCGGTCACCGACAATGACGGAAACTCCACCGCCCAGACCACCGGGGACAACGATCCCACACCAGGCAGGATCGACGACCCGATCATGGTCGCGGTGCCCCTGCTCCCTGCCACGCCTGCCGCCGTTCCGGCTCTGGGCCACTGGTCTCTGACGCTTCTGTCCCTGCTTTTTGCCGGCCTGCTTGCGGGAGGCTGGCGCGCTCCCAGAAGTTGACGGCCAGGGCTTGCGCCGGGGATGGCAGAGGTATCGCTCGTTCAACTCGTCCACGGGCACAGCGGACGCGTGGGACATGGGACACCCAGGCCGCAAATGGATAGAGAATCATTCCATGCGGCATCCCAGGGACCGCAGCACGGGCCTCGCAGTCAATGCAAATGAGAATTCATATCAACTGGATAAAATACCGGGAGTTCTTTGACGCACAAGACGAAAGGCCCGGTACGTGCATCCATCCACCGACAGTGGCGCCAGCCAGGCTCTGGGCAGCATGTACGCGCAGCACAACCACTGGCTGGTCGCCTGGCTGCAGCGCAGGCTGGACAACCGCTGCGATGCGGCCGACCTGGCCCAGGACACGTTCACACGCATCTGGGCCAGCGCCAGGACACAGGCCATCGAGGACATCCAGGAGCCCCGCGCCTACCTGACGACGGTGGCCCGGCGGCTGCTGGTCAACCACCTGGAGCGCCGCTCGCTGGAGCAGGCCTACCTGGCATCCCTGCACCTTCTGCCCCCGGCCACCGTGCCGTCCGTGGAAGCACGGGCCATGCTGCTGGAGACGCTGCAGGAGCTCGACGCGCTGCTGGATGCCCTGCCCGCCAAGGTGCGCATGGCCTTTCTCATGTCCCAGCTCGAAGGCATGTCCTACGAGGACATTGCCGCCCACATGCAGCTGAGCGTGCGCACCGTGACGCGCTACATGGCGCAGGGTTTCCGGCAATGTCTGCTGGCGATGCTGGAGCGCTGAGCATGCAGGCCGCAGACGCGCGCATCCTGGACGAGGCCGCCCGCTGGCTGGCCCGCAGGCACGCCTCGGACTTCAGCGCGGCCGAGCAGGCCGAGCTGGCACGCTGGCGCAGCCAGAGCAGCCGGCATGAACAGATCTGGCAATGCGCCGAGCAGCTCAAGGGCCGCTTCAACACCGTTCCCGGCGCCGTCGGCATGGCCACGCTCAACCGCGCGCGTCCCTCGGCCGCAAGGCGCCAGCTGCTGCGCTCGGCCGTGCTGGCCCTGGCCACGCCCGCGCTGGGCTGGCTGGCCTGGCGCCACCTGCCCTGGCAGGACTGGACGGCCGACTACCGCACGGCCAAGGGCGAGCGCCGCGCGGTCACGCTGGCCGATGGCAGCCGCGTGCAGCTGAACATGGCCTCGGCCATCAGCGTGCGCATGGATGGCACGGCGCGGCGCATCCGCCAGCATGCGGGGGAAATCCTGGTCGAGACCGCGCATGCCCCGCCCTACGCCTCCCAGCCTTTCATGGTGCAGACAGACGACGGCCAGATGCAGGCCCTGGGCACGCGCTTCATCGTGCGCAAGCTGGAGCACGGCACGGCGCTGGCCGTGCTGGAGGGCGCGGTGCGCGTCACGCCGGCAGCATCGGCCAAGGCCGTGGTGGTGCATGCGGGCGAGCAACTGCATTTCGACGGCCATGGCGCCAGCGCCACCCGCCCCGTGGCGGCGCGGGACTCGGCCTGGACGCTGGGCGTGCTCTATGCCGAAAACCTGCGGCTGCAGGACTTCCTGGCCGAGCTGTCGCGCTACCGCGAAGGCCTTGTGCAGTGCGACGACGATGTCGCCGACCTGCGCGTCTCCGGCACGTACCAGTTGCAAGACACCGACCGCATCCTGGCCCTGCTGGCCCAGACCCTGCCGGTGCGCGTGCACGAGCGCAGCCGGTACTGGGTGACGGTGGAGCGGCGCTGATTTGGATTTTTTTCTGCCAGGGCTGTCCGGTTTTTCACTCTCGCCTGTCAAGGGGTGTGAAAAGCACTTTCATCGACCGCCCAGAGGACAGAACACCATGCACTCCCCTTCTTCCACCGCCGGACCACGCGCCAGCCTGCGCGCCACCGCCTTGGCGGCCCTGGCCGTCAGCACCTCGCTGCTGCTGCACGCGCTGCCAGTCCAGGCGGCCGAGCCGGCCGCCAGCGCCGCTGCCCGGAGCTACCAGATCCAGCCGGGTCCGCTGGGCCCGGCGCTGATGGCCTTTGCCGCACAGGCAGGCGTGAACCTGGGCATGGATCTGCAGCAGCTCGGCGGCATGGAGACACGCGGCCTGTCCGGCACGTTCTCCGTGGAGGACGGCTTTGCGCAGCTGCTGAACACGTCAGGCTGGACAGCGCGCCGCGTGGGTGCGGGCAACTACGCGCTGGAGAAGCTGCCTGCGGCGGCCCGCCAGGCGCCGTCCACTGCAGCGGCCGTGCCCTCACCCTCAGCCCCGGCCGCAGCCCCAGCCGCGGCACAGGCCACGGAACTTGCCGCCATCACGGTGACCGCGCGCACGCAGAACAACCTGGTCGCGCCCTCGCGGCAAGTGACGATTCTGGAAGGCCAGGAGGTGGAGCAGCTGCGCCAGGGCTCGGACAGCCTGGCCACCATGCTCAGCAAGGTGGTGCCTGGCATGGCAGACTCCAGCCACACCATCACCGACTACGGCCAGACGCTGCGCGGCCGCAACATGCTGGTGCTGGTGGACGGCGTTCCGCTGAACACCAACCGCGACTCGTCCAGGAACCTGGCCAACATCAACCCGGCCGACATCGAGCAGATCGAGGTGCTGCGCGGCAGCAGCGCCATCTACGGCAGCGGTGCGGCGGGCGGCATTGTCTCCATCCGCACCAAGCGGCCCTCTGGCGAGACGCGGGCCGAGACCATCGTCACCGGCTCGGCCCCCCTGTCGCGCCTGCGCGGCGCGGGGCTGGGCGGCGAGGTGCAGCACTACCTGTCCGGCGGCGGCGAGGTGGTCGACTACTCGGTGAGCCTGGGCGCCAAGCACATGGGAGGCGCCTTCGACGCCAAGGGCAACCGCATTGCGCCCGAGCCCAGCCAGGGCGACCTGTTCGATTCCAGCATCTACAACGCGTCGGCCAAGATCGGCTTCAAGCTCGATGCCGACCAGCGCCTGCAATTGACCGCCAGCCACTACAACGCGGCCCAGGACACGGACTACGCCTCCGACCCGGCGGTGGCGCGGCTGCCGGCCGGAACGGCCGCAGCCCGCCCCATCAAGGGCCTGGTGCTGGCCGACCAGAACCAGATCCGGAACACCATGCTGGGGCTGGACTACGAGAACCGGGACATCGCAGGCAGCACGCTGGCCGCCCAGCTCTACTACCGGGATTTCTTCACGCGGTTTGCGCCCTTCGACGCACGCGCCGTGCCGGTGCGGGGCGCCAATGTCGATCAGTCCATGCAGAACTCCGAGGTCTTTGGCGGGCGCCTGACACTGAAGACGCCGCTGGGCGCCAGCAAGAAAAGCCTGCTGATCTGGGGTGCGGACTTCCACCAGGAGCGCACCGACATGCCCATCGACATCTTCGACCCCCGGGCCTATGACGCCAGCGGCGGCCTGGTCTTCAACAAGACCGGCCGCCTGGTCTACATGCCCCCGGTCACCACGCGCAGCATCGGCGCCTTCGCCCAGCTGCAGCACCAGTTCAGCGACCAATGGTCGGCCGAAGGCGGCCTGCGCTACGACCGCGCCCAGGCCAGCTTCAACGACTTCACGCCGCTGTCGCAATCGCGGGTGCCCAACCCCCAGTCCGTGAATGGCGGCACCGTCCAGTACAACGCCTGGACCTACAACCTGGGCACGGTCTTCACGCCGGTGAAGGGCCAGGAGTTCTATGCCTCGTACAGCCAGGGCTTCGAGCTGCCGGACATCGGCGTGGTGGTGCGCAATGCCACGCCGGCCTTCAACCTGGGCAACTCCAACCTGCAGGCGGTCAAGACCAACACCTATGAAATGGGCTGGCGCGGCAAGTTCTCCAACGTGATGGCCAATCTCAGCGTCTTCCAGTCGCGCTCCAACCTGGGCGCCGTGCAAAGCTTCAACAACGGCCTGTCCCTGCTGCGCACCCGCGAGAAGATCCACGGCCTCGAAGGCGGCCTGGACTACTTCAGCGATGACGACCACTGGAGCGCGGGCGGCAGCTTCACCTGGATGAAGGGCCGCGAGCTGCCCCAGGCCGCCAGCGGCTACCAGGACATGACGGGCTTTCGCATCCCGCCGCTTAAGCTGACGGCCTATGTGGAGTACCGGCCCGATGCCCGCTGGAGCCACCGCCTGCAGGCAACCTCGTATGCCGCCAAGGACTACCGCCTGGACGGCAAGACCGGCTTTGGCCGCTATGACACGCGGGGCTACACCACGGTGGACCTGATCAGCCAGTGGAAGATCGACCCCAAGAACCGCGTGTCCCTGGGCGTGGAAAACCTGTTCAACCGCCAGTACTTCCCGCTCTACAGCCAGCTGCTGCGCAGCAACAACAACACCAGCCGCCTGCCAGCGGCCGGCACGGTGCTGAAGATCAGCTACGCGCACACCTGGTGACCTGCGGGCAGGCACCGATCGCCGGGGCCTGCCAATACCCACCCGTGCAGCCCGGACGACCCCCTGGTCAAAATGAGAACCAATCGCATTAAGTCATTGATATCAGGGGATTCATCTTTGCGGTTGTGGGGGTCAGCATGTCATCCGGCGAATTCGCGCTGCACAACGAGGTCCAGTCGCTCTATCGTGACCATCACCGATGGCTGCGCGATTGGCTGCGCAGAAAACTGGGCTGCTCCCACCATGCCGCCGACCTGGCCCACGACACCTTCGTGCGCCTGCTCGGCCGCAAGGAGCGGGCGGACCCGGTGGACCCCCGCGCCTACCTGACCACCATCGCCCACGGCCTGGTGGTGGACTTTCACCGGCGCCGGGCGCTGGAGCGGGCCTATCTGGAATCACTGGCCGCCCTGCCCGAGCCGCAGGCGCCTTCGCCCGAGGCGCGGGCCATCGTGCTGGAGGCCCTGGTGGCCATCGACGCCATGCTCGACGGCATGAAGCCCGCCGTGCGCCAGGCCTTCATCCTCTCGCAGCTCGAAGGCCTGACCTATGCGCAGATCGCCGCCCGGCTGCAGGTGACCGTGCGCACCGTCAACAACTACATGCTCAAGGCGCTGGAGCACTGCTACCTCATCGTGGCAGACGGCGCATGACGGCCTTGCCCTCGAACAGCGACAGCGCCCTGGACGCGGCTGCACATTCGCCCACCCACACCACCACCCCAGCCCAGGCACAGGCCCGCATCCGCCAGGAAGCGATTGCCTGGTACGCGCGCCTGTGCTCCGGCGATGCCACCGACGCCGACCGTGCCGCCTGGCAGCGCTGGCATGAGGCCCACCCCGAGCACCAGCGCGCATGGCGGCATTTCGACGCCCTGCAGTCCATGCTGCAGCGCGTGCCGGGCCACCTGGCCGCCTCCACGCTGCAGGCCAGCCGGCGCAGCCGCCGCCGGGTGCTGCGCGGCATCGGCGCACTGGTGGGCAGCGGGGCCGTGGCGGGCCTGTCATGGCAGCTGGCCGGCGGGCAGGGCGGCGTGCGCTCCTGGCTGGCCGACTACCGCACCGGCACGGGCGAGCGCCGCACCGTCACGCTGGCCGACGGGTCCGAGCTGACGCTGAACACGCGGACCTCGGTGGATGTGTCCATGGACCCCGTGCGCCGGCTGCTGGTGCTGCGCGAGGGCGAGATCCTGGTGCAGACCGCCCATTCCCTTTCCGGTCCCGGCGCGGGCGCCAAGGATGGCCGCCCGTTCATGGTGCACACGCCGCAGGGCCGCATCCTGGCGCTGGGCACGCGCTTCACCGTGCGCAGCCAGGGGGGCGCGGGCGGTGACACCGTGGTGAGCGTGCTGCAGGACGCCGTGGAAATCCAGCCCCTGCAGGACCCCAGCCGCAGCCTGCGGCTGCAGGCCGGCCAGCAGGCCAACTTCAGCCGCAACGGCATGCTGCCCGCCCAGGCCGCCGACCCGGCCCAGGTCAGCTGGGTGGGCGGCAGCCTCATCGTGGACGGCTGGCGGCTGGACGACGTGGTGCGCGAACTCGCACGCTACCGGCCCGGCCGCCTGGCCTGCGACCCGGCCGTGGCCGGCCTGCGCGTGTCCGGCGTGTTTCCCCTGGCCGACACGGACAAGGCGCTGGCTGTCATCACGCGCGCCTTCCCGGTGCGCGCGGCCGGCCTGTCGCGCTACTGGCTGACCCTGGTGCCCGTCTAGGGCCAGCCCAGGGCGAGCCAGGGTCAGCCAGTTCCCCATGCCGCACAAAAAACTTCGCGGCCCATTTTCATCTTTTGCGATCTCGTTCGGCTCCCTTCATGAAAGCCCTTGTCTCACCGCTGTTCATGGCCAGGAAACCCGAATGCAAACGCCCTTCACACCGACACCCGCCCGCGCGGCGCTGACCTGCCTGCTGGCTGCGGCGGTGGCATGGGCGGCCCCCGGCCATGCGGCCGAGCCCCTGGCGCAGACCCGCCAGGCCGCCAGGGCCTATGAGATCGGGGCCGGCCCGCTGGCCTCGGTGCTGGGCCAGTTTGCGGCGGCCGCAGGCGTGGCCCTGTCCTATGACCCGGCCAGCACGCGCCAGCGGCAGTCGGGTGGCCTGCGCGGCAGCTATACCGTGGGCGCGGGCTTTGCGGCCATCCTGGCGGGCTCCGGGCTGGAGGCGGTGGAAGGCGGCGCGGGTGAATTCATCGTGCGCAAGGCGGCCATGCCCGCCACGGCAGGCGCTGCAGCGGCCGACGCCACCGAGCTGCCCGCCGTGCGCGTCGTGGCCCGGGCGGCCCCTGCCCCGGTCGATGCCGACGAGCGCTACCAGCCCACGCCCGATGCCTCCAGCCTGCGCACCACGGCGCCCGTGCTGGAGATCCCGCAGGTGGTCAACGTGGTGCCGGCCCAGGTGATCCGCGACCAGCGCCCGCGCAACCTGGACGAGGCGCTGGCCAATGTCAGCGGCGTCACCCAGGGCAACACCCTGGCCAGCACGCAGGACACCATCATGAAGCGCGGCTTCGGCACCAACCGCGACGGCTCCGTCATGCACAACGGCATGCCCCTGGTGCAGGGGCGCGGCATGAACGCCGCCGCCGAGAGCGTGGAAGTGATCAAGGGCCCGTCCTCGCTGCTGTACGGCCTCATGGACCCGGGCGGCGTGATCAACGTGGTCAGCAAGAAGCCGCAGCTGCGCCAGCGCACGGCGCTGTCGCTGCAGGGCTCGGGCTACGCGGGCGGGCGCAACGGCACGGGTGCCACGCTGGACACCACCGGCCCCATCGGTGAGAACGGTCTGGCCTACCGCCTGGTCGTCGACCATGTGGACGAGGACTACTGGCGCAACTTCGGCCAGCACCGCGAGACGCTGGTGGCGCCGTCGCTGGCCTGGTATGGCGACGACACCCAGGCCGTGCTCTGGTACGAGTACCGCAAGTACCTGACGCCCTTCGATCGCGGCACGGCGCTGGACCCGGTCACCCGGCGCCCGCTGGACCTTCCGGCCACGCGCCGGCTGGACGAGCCCTTCAACCAGATGACGGGCGAGACCCACCTGGCCCAGCTCTCCGTGGACCACCGCCTGGGCAGCGGCTGGGCCGCCCACCTGAACCTGAGCTACAACCGCGAGATCTACGACGCCAACCAGCTGCGCGTGAACGGCGTGAACACCGCGCGCGGCACCCTGCAGCGCAGCAACGACGCCACGCACGGCGCACTCAGCACCGACAGCTATGGCTCGGCCTATGTGGACGGCAGCGTGCAGCTGGCCGGCCTGCGCCATGACCTGCAGTTCGGCGCCGATGCCGAGTCCCGGCTGATCTACCGCTCCGACCTGCTGCGCCAGGCCGTCACCTCCACCTTCAGCTACACCAATCCCGTCTACGGGCTGGAGCAGCCCTCGGCCACCGTCTCGGCCAGCGACAGCGACCAGAGGGACCAGCTGCACAACCAGTCGCTGTTCCTGCAGGACGCCATCCACCTGGGCGACCGCTGGGTGCTGACCACCGGCCTGCGCTACCAGACCTGGCGCCAGACCGCCGGCCGGGGCCGCCCGTTCAAGGCCAACACCCAGGCCGACGGCACGGCCTGGCTGCCGCGCGCCGGCCTGGTCTATCAACTGGCCAGCGGCCTGTCGCTCTACGGCAACTACTCGCAATCGCTCAGGCCCACCTCCACCATCGCGCCACTGGCCAGCGGCACCGTGATCGACTCGGGCGTGGCGCCCGAGGAGGCCCGGTCCTGGGAAGCCGGCGCCAAGCTGGACCTGCCAGGGCAGCTCACCGGCACGCTGGCGCTGTTCGACATCCGCAAGAAGAACGTGCTGGTGTCCCAGTTCAACGACGCCACCAAGCTGACCGACTGGCGCACCTCGGGCGCGGCGCGATCGCGCGGGCTGGAGGTGGATGTGGCCGGCGAGCTGGGCCGCCACTGGAGCGCCATCGCGGCCTTTGCCTATGTGGATGCCAAGACCACGCAGGACCCGCTCTACCAGGGCAACCAGCTGTGGAACGTGGCGCGGCAGACGGCCTCGCTGTCGGCCGTGTACGACTTTGGCCAGGTGCTGGGCGGTGTGCTGGGCGGTGTGCTGGGCGAGGGCCGGCTGCGCGTGGGCGGCGGCCTGCAGTACGTGGGCAAGCGGCCCGGCGACTCGGCCAACGCCTTCTGGCTGCCGGGCTACACCGTGGCCCATGCCTTTGCCACGTATGACACGCGGATCAACGGCTACAGGACGCGCTTTCAGCTCAACGTGAAGAACCTGTTCGACCGCACCTACTACCCGTCGAGCGCCAACACCTACTTCATCTCGATGGGCGACGCGCGCCAGGTGCTGCTGCGCGCCACGGTCGAGTTCTGAGCGCGCGCCAGCCCCGCCCCCGCCCTTTCCTTTTTCCGTGTCTGTCCCGGCCCGCAGCCGCATGCGATGCCGCGCATCACGCATCACCTCCATGAACTTCCCGGAAGTCTTTTCCATGCACCGCCAAGCAACCGCCCCCTCCCCCGCTTTTTCGCGCCGCTCGGCCCTGCTGCTGGCTGCCGCCGGCCTGCTGGCCGGCAACCTGCCTGCACCGGCCCTGGCCGCCCCGTCCAACTCGCCTGCCACGCCCAATCCCCCCAAGAAAGTGCTGCTGGTGGTGCGCGTGGAAGGCAAGAGCCTGCCCGTGGACCAGAAGATCCAGCAGCACCTGGCCGCGCGCGGCTACGCCGTCACCCTGCACAGCCAGTACGCGCCCGTGGAGGCCGCGCTGGACGCGGACCTGGTCATCCTCTCGTCCACCATCCGCTCGCATGACCTGCTGGGCGCCTACCGCAACGTGCCCGTGCCCCTGCTGACCTGGGAGAACGACCTGCTCGACGATCTGGCCATGACCGGCAAGCGCGCGGGCACCGATTTCGGCAGCGTGGAAAAGGACCGCTACGTCTGGCTGGTCAACGCGCCCCACCCCATGGCGGCCGGGCTGCCGGCCGGCGTGGTCGATGTCTATGAAAAGCAGGCCACCATGAGCTGGGGCAAGCCCGGCCTGGGCGCCACCACCATCGCCACCGTGCACGGCCACCCCGACAAGGCCGCCATCTTCGGCTACGAGATGGGCGCCACCATGGACTACGAATCGCTGGCCCCCGCGCGCCGCGTGATGTTCTTCCTGGACAACGAAACCTTCCCTAACCTCTCCGCCGCCGGCCTGAAGCTGTTCGATGCCGCCGTGGACTGGGCACTGCAAGTGCGCTGATCTCCGCCGCTTACCTCCCCGCTTATTTCCGCCGCTTATCGCCTCGCCGAACGCCCCGCCAAACGCTTTTTTCCTCTATTGACTGGCCATTGCGCATGCCTTCCTCCTTCCACACCCTCCCCCCCATTGCCGGCATGCCCCGATCCTGCCTGTGCCTTGCCCTGGCTGCCATCCCCGTGATGGCCTTCTCCCAGGCTGCCGACGCACCGTCCACGCAACTGGAAACCGTGCAGATCCAGGCCGAGAAGCAGCAGAACAACGAAGACAACTTCGTCGCCCGCAAAACCACGGGCGTGCTGCGCTCCGATGCGCCGCTGTTCGAGACCGCGCAGTCCATCAGCGTGGTGACCCAGCGGCAGATCGAGGAAAAACAGGTCAGGTCCGTGGCCGAGGCGCTGGAGAGCGTGGCCGGCGTGGCGTCCGGCTCGTACGGCCGGCGCGGCTGGGATGACTTCATCATCCGCGGCCAGATCTCCAGCGCGCAAACCTATGTGGACGGCCTGCGGGCGCAGACCTCCACCAATGTGCTGCGCTCCGAGGACATCTTCGGCATCGGCTCCATCGAAGTGGTCAAGGGCCCCACCTCGGTGGGCTTCGGCCTGGCCCTGCCGGGCGGCCTGGTCAACCTGACCACCAAGCGCCCGCAGGCCGAGTCGTTCTCGCGCGCCGGCATCAGCGTGGGCAGCTATGGATTGAAGGAGGCCAACTTCGACCTGAACTACTCGCCCGACGGAAGCCGCAAGGGCGCCTTTCGCATCGTGGGCCGCGCATCCGACCAGAACGATCCCACGGACTACGTCTACTTCAAGAACCAGTACCTGGCGGGCTCGTACAACTTCGACCTGGATGGCAGCAACGAGCTGTCCGTCATCGCCAGCTACCAGCACCGCAACTACATCCGCAACCAGGGCATTCCGCAGAACTACGAAAAATACGGGCGCAATGTCTTCATCGGCGAACCCGACCGCAGCTACGAGGTGGACTCCTACCGCCTGGGCGCCAACTACGCGCACTACTTCGACAACGAATGGGTGTTCCGCCAGAACTTCGCGCTCACCAAGGGCAGCAGCCTGAGCAACTCGGTCTTTGCGGCGGCCAATGCCAGGTTCCCCCTGGTCGCGCGCCAGATCAACTACCAGGACAAGCAGGACGTCAACATCGCCCTGGACAACTACCTGCAGCGCAACTTCCGATTCGACCGCGTGAACTACGAGCTGACCGCCGGCATCGACATGATGCGAGAGCGCAGCGACTACTACCAGCGCGTGGACAACATCAACCCCTTCAACGCCGACAACCCGGTCTATGGCGTCACCTCCATCAAGGAGGGCAAGCCCTCGCACAACCTGACCTACAGCCAGTACGTGGGCCTGTACCTGCGCAACACCATCAAGATCGATGAGAAATGGATCGTCGGCCTGAACGGCCGCCATGACTGGACGCGCGTGGAAATCCAGGACAGGCTGGCCGGCGGCTCCGTCAGCAACAGCAACACCGCCTTCACGGGCAGCGCCTCGCTGATGTACCAGGCCAGCGAGTTCCTGGCCCCCTACGTCAGCTACTCCACCTCCTTCATGCCCGTGACGGATGCCGGCATCAACGGCACGCTGCTCAATCCCGAGGAAGGCAAGCAGACCGAACTGGGCGTGAAATTCCAGGCCCTGGACCGGCGCGTGCAAGGCTATCTGGCGGTGTATGACCTGCGGCGCAAGAACGTCACCGAGAACGACGCCATGCTGGGCTACGCCGTCCAGACTGGCGAGCAGACCACCAAGGGCTTCGAGGCGGAAGTCGCCGCCTCGCTGACGCGGCAATGGAATGTCTCGGCCGCCTACAGCTACATCCCCTCGGCCCGGACCTCCCAAAGCCTGACGGCCAGCGAAATCGGCAAGCGCATCAACCATGTGCCCAAGAACGCGGGCTCCGTCTTCACGCAGTACTACTTCAACCCCGACCGCCTGGGCTGGAACATGGGCGCAGGCCTGCGCATGCAGGGTGCCCGCACGGCGCAGCGCGGCACGGCCTTCGTCAACCTGGCCAGGTACACCCTGCTCGACCTCAACGTGGGCTATGAAGCGAAGTCATGGGGCCTGAGCCTGGCCATCAAGAACCTGCTGGACAAGGACTACGTCCAGGGCACCACGCCGAACGCGCAGCTGCTGAGCTTCGGCAGCCCGCGCACGCTGATGGTGAGTGCAAGGTTCAAGTACTGAGGCTGGCTGGCTCCTTCAAGCATGCGAGCCTTTCAGCCAAGGTGCGCACCCCGGCCTGGCGGAACTGGTAGCTGTGCGTCCTCAGGTGTAAACGCTGGCTCAGCACCGGTTGGCCGCCCTTTGGCGTGAGTTGCCGGCGACAACGTGGCCGTTCCAAGGGTGCCACGGCCTGAGCCGGTGGCCCTGCGGCGACCCCGGCCAGGGGCAGATTCTCGACACGGAAAAGCCGCCCGAAGGCGGCCGGTTCCAGGGAGCGCTGCACCAGCGCTGGCTGCGATCAATCAGCGTTGCTGTGGCTGGCGCAAAGGCTGCCCTTGTTGGCGGACGTTCGCCTTGCACTGCATCTGGCTGTAGTTCCTGTCCGTGATGGGTTGCCCCATCTGCAGGGGAACATGGACCGGATGCTGCGGGCCTCTCGTGGGAAGAAGCTGTTTCATGGTTCCATCCTCACGTCAAACGGAACGCCGCCCAGCCCGTCAGCGGGGCTGATTGGGCTGCTGCTGGCCTGGCTGGTTCTGGCCAGGTTGCTTGTGCTGGGGGTTGTCCTGCTGCTGCTGTCCCGGGTTTTGCTGGTTCGGGTTCTGCTGCTGCGGGTTGTTTTGCTGCTGTTGCTGGTCGTTTTGCTGAGCCATGGGTATCTCCTTCACATGGTGGTCAAAGAGGCGCGTCAAACGAAGCGCCCGACTGCAGCGCAGATATGCACTGCGCTGGTAACCAGTGTGGGACCAGACATGCGGCTCAGCCGTAGGACCGGCCAGAGCGTGCGCAGCCCCATGTTGCGATACCGCAGGTAGGCCAGCCGCCGGGTGTCCGACGGACATTTCGCACAGGGGCAACGAAGGACCAGGGCAGGTCACGACCTGCGCACTGCGGCCCCCGGCCCCCTGCCTCACTCCACCGTCACGCTCTTGGCCAGGTTGCGCGGCTTGTCCACGTCGGTGCCGCGTGCGCAGGCCGTGTGGTAGGCCAGCAGCTGCAGCGGGACCACGTGCAGGATGGGGCTCAGGGCGCCGTAGTTCTCGGGCATGCGGATGACGTGCATGCCTTCGCTGCTTTCGATGTTGGTCTTGGCATCGGCCAGCACGTAGAGCACGCCGCCGCGCGCGCGCACTTCCTGCATGTTGCTCTTGAGCTTTTCCAGCAGCTCGTCGTTGGGCGCGACCGTGACCACGGGCATGGCGCTGTCCACCAGGGCCAGCGGGCCGTGCTTGAGCTCGCCGGCCGGATAGGCCTCGGCGTGGATGTAGCTGATTTCCTTGAGCTTGAGCGCGCCTTCCAGCGCAATCGGGTAGTGGATGCCACGGCCCAGGAAGAGCGCGTTCTCGCGCTTGGCGAAGTCCTCGGACCAGCTGATGACCTGGGGCTCCAGCGCCAGCACCGATTGCAGGGCCACGGGCAGGTGGCGCATGGCGGCAAGGTACTGCTGCTCCTTTTCCTCGCTCAGGCGCCCCTGCGACTGGGCCAGGGCCAGGGTCAGCAGGAACAGGCCCGCCAGCTGGGTGGTGAAGGCCTTGGTGGATGCCACGCCGATCTCCACGCCGGCGCGCGTGATGTAGGCCAGCTCGCATTCGCGCACCATGGCGCTGGTGGCCACGTTGCAGACGGTCAGCGTGTGCTTCATGCCCAGGCTCTGCGCGTGGCGCAGCGCGGCCAGGGTGTCGGCGGTCTCGCCCGACTGGCTGATGGTGACGACCAGGGTCTTGGGATGGGGAACGCTGGTGCGGTAGCGGTACTCGCTGGCCACTTCCACGCTGCAGGGCAGGCCGGCCAGCGCTTCGATCCAGTACTTGGCCGTGCAGCCGCTGTAGTAGCTGGTGCCGCAGGCCAGGATGAGCACGCGGTCGATTTCCTTGAACACGCGCCAGGCCGAGACGCCGGACTTGCCGTCCGAGCCCGCGCCGTCGAACAGCTCGGGCACGATGGCCTGCACGCCTTCCAGCGTGTCGGCAATGGCGCGCGGCTGCTCGAAGATTTCCTTTTGCATGTAGTGGCGGTAGGGGCCCAGCTCGGCCGCGCCGCTGTGGGCGTGCACGGTGCGCACGGGGCGCTGCTCGGGCGCCAGGCGCTCGCCGCCCTTGCCCACCAGCCAGTAGCGGCCGGGCTGCAGGTCCACGATGTCGCCCTCTTCCAGGTAGACGATCTGGTCGGTCACGCCGGCCAGGGCCATGGCGTCGCTGGCCAGGAAATGCTCGGCGCCCTCCTGGCCCACGCCCAGGATCAGCGGCGAGCCGGCGCGCGAGCCGACCACGCGCTGCGGCTCGTCCTTGTGCATGACGGCGATGGCGAAGGCACCATGCAGCCGCTGCGTGGCGGCCTGCACGGCCTCGAACAGATCACCGCCGTAGAGGCTGTCCACCAGGTGGGCGATGACCTCGGTATCGGTCTGGCTGGCGAAGACATAGCCCTTGGACTGCAGCTCGGCGCGCAGGGCTTCGTAGTTTTCGATGATGCCGTTGTGCACGAGGGCCACGCGGGCCGGCTGGTCGGCATCGGCCACGGGCGAGACGCCGGGGCCGTGGCTGAAATGCGGATGGGCGTTGCGCACGGCCGGCTCGCCATGCGTGGCCCAGCGGGTATGGGCAATGCCGGTGTGGCCGATGACCTTGTCCTGCTGCACCTGGGCCATGAGTTCGGCCACGCGCGCCGTGGAACGGGCGCGCTGCAGGCCCTGGCTGTGCACGCCCTGGGCGTCCAGCGCCTGCACGGCCACGCCGCAGGAGTCATAGCCGCGATATTCCAGGCGCTGCAGGCCCTGGACGAGAACGGGGACGATATCGCGGAAGGAAACCGCTGCGACGATGCCACACATGGACAAGCTCCTTGTTTCGAGATGACGACGGATGCTACGCAGGTTGAAAAGAAATTTCTCGCCAAATTTCTTTATCTATTGAACTAATATTTCATCAAAACCAGTACAAGAAATATTATTTCAATTCATAGAATTCAATGACACAAAATTCCATAGAACTGGACGCCACCGATCTGCGATTGCTGCAATTGCTGCAGGTCGATGCCAGCCGCAGCAACCAGGCCCTCGCCGCGCTGCTGCAGCTGTCGCCGCCCACCTGCCTGCGCCGCGTGCGGCGGTTGCAGGAGACCGGGCTGATCGAGCGGCAGGTGGCCATCCTCCAGCCGGAACGCCTGGCCGCCGCCCTGGGTCACGGGCTGCAGGCCATCGTGGAAGTCTCGCTGGACCGCCAGGACAGTGATTCGCTGGACAGCTTCGAGCGCCGCGCCGTGGCGCTGGACGCCGTGCAGCAATGCTGGCGCGTGTCGGCCGGGCCTGATTTCATCCTCGTGGTGGCCGCGCCCGACATGCCGGCCTACCTGGAGTTAAGCCGCGCGCTATTCACGGGCGACGCCAACGTGCGCAATGTCAAGAGTTTTTTCAGCGTCAAGCGCGCCAAGTTTTCCACCGCCATGCCGCTGCCGTCCACAAATCCCGGAACGGCCGCCGAATGAGGCCAGGAGCCTTGATTTTGTGAGTATTTGTGCTCATCAGGAAGCTACGCTGCATCGGGCCCGCGTAGGACAAGAGGCCTGCAATGTGTCCCGAACGCCAACTTTGGGCAACGTTAAACTTTAAGGCGTTGCGCACGCACGGGGACAATGATACAAATTGATGCAACAACACTTTCTGACGCGCTAGGCAATCGGCGCGCACTCGGCTCGCACCGCCATGTCCTTGCGCCAGCGCATCCATCGCCGAACCTACCCCTTGCGCGTCTCCAGCATGGCATTGGGCGGCCTCGTCGTGGGCACGGCCATGACCGAGATGGGCGCCAGCCCGGCGGTATGGGGCTTTGTGCTGGTGAGCGCCCTGGTCTGGCCGCACATCGCCTTTTTGCACGCCCGCCACAGCCGTGACAGCCACCGTGCCGAACACGCCAATCTGCAGATAGACGCGCTGATCATCGGCAGCTGGATTCCCGTGATGCATTTCTGCGCATTGCCCAGCATTGCGCTGCTGGCCATCAGCATTGCCGACCGCAACCACACGGCCACGCGCGACGGCTGGCTGCAATCGCTGGTGGCCACCTTGCTGGCCGCCGCGCTGGTGGCCCTGCTGCTGCGGCCCGTGCCCGACTGGGAGGCCAGCCTGGCCGTGCAGCTGAGCATGCTGCCCCTGCTCCTGCTGCACAGCGTGTTCTCCAGCTGGTCCACGCGCCAGCTGGTGCGCAAGCTGGCGCGCCAGAACGTGAAGCTGCAGGTGCTCAGCCGCATCGACCCGCTGACCACGCTGTACAGCCGGGACTACTGGTGGCAAAAGGCCCGCGCCGCGCTGCGCGACTACCGGCAGACGCAGGCCTCGGCCTGCCTGCTGATCGTGGACATAGACCACTTCAAGCGCATCAACGACAGCTTTGGCCACACCGTGGGCGACGAGGTGCTGCAGGCCATAGGCCTGACCATCCGGCACTGCCTGCGCTCGCACGACGCGGCTGGCCGCTATGGCGGTGACGAGTTCGCCGTGCTGTGCATGCACACCCAGCTGGACGACGCCTATGCGGTGGCGCTGCGCATACGCAACCAGTTGAGCCAGCTGCGCGTGCGCGAGCATCCCCAGCTGCGCGTGAGCGCCAGCATTGGCGTGGCGGCGGCGGACCCGAGCTTTCTGTCGGTCAAGGACTGGATCAATGCGGCCGACAGCGCGCTCTACAGCGCCAAGGATGCCGGGCGCGACCAGGTGATTCCCGCCGCGCCGCTGATGGCCGGCAGCGCGCCTGCCCAGGCCGGAACAGCCTCGGACACAGACCCCGATAAAGGCTCCCAAGTGGGCCCGGACACCAGGGACTCCCGCCCCACGCACCAGCCCGAGCCGGACGACACGCTGATCTGAGGGCAGGCGCCAGCGGCAGGCGATCTCAGAGCCCGCGATCGGCGCGCCGCACTTCGCCGCCGGGCCAGTTCAGGCAAACGCAGCAGCCGCCCGCGGGCGTGGCGCGGATGGTGGCCTCGCCGCCGTGGCGGCGCATCACGCCGCGCACCAGGGCCAGGCCCGTGCCCAGGCCGGGGAACTCGGATTCGCGGTGCATGCGCTGGAAGATGCCGAACAGCGCTCCCGCGCGCGAGGGGTCGAACCCCACGCCGTTGTCCGTCACGCTGAGCGTGATGCCGCCGTCGGCATGGCGCTCCACATCGATGGCAATGCGCGGCTGGTCCACGGGGCGGGTGAACTTGACGGCGTTGTCCAGCAGCGCCTCCAGCACCTGGCGCAGCAGGGCCGCGTCGGCACGCACGGCGGGACTTTGCTGCGGCAGGCTCCATTGCAGCCGCGCAGCCGCGCCGCAGGCAGCCCAGCGCGGCTGCGCCAGCACCGCCGTGCGCGCCTGCTCCAGCAGCTCCTGCAAGGCGACGGGCTGCCACTGCATGGGCGTGCGCGCGGCGCGCGACAGGGCCAGCAGGCCGTCGAGCATGCCGCCCATGCGGCGCGCCGACTGGTCCATGGTCTGCAGGAAGCCGCGCGCCTCCTGCAGCTCCTGCGGCGAAGGTGCGGCCTGCGACAGCAGTTCATCGACCAGGGGGCCGAAGGACAGCACATGGCGCAGCGGCGCGCGCAGGTCGTGCGACACCGCATGCAGCCATTCCTGCTGCGCGGCGCGCAGGGCCTGCAGTTCCTGCTCGCGCTGGGCCAGGCGCTCCAGCGCATCCTGCAACGTGCGGGGAGGGCCCTGCAGGTCGGCGGCGGGGTCGGGGGGCGGATGGGGTGCGAAAGGTTCCGTCATGGCATGGACAGGGTCAGGAGATTCGGCAAATCGGCGTACCCCGTACGGGACCCGCCATCGATGCGGGCCCTCGAGCCCACGTGTCTCGGAAGTCTCAGGACTTGGGCAGTTTGACTGGGCGCTTCCAGCTGGTGATGCTCACCTGCCTGCCCCGCGATACCGTGAGCACGCCGGGCTCGGTGCTCTTGGTGACCGTGGAGCCGCCGCCCACCGTGCCGCCCGCGCCAATGGTGACGGGCGCCACCAGCACGCAGTTGCTGCCGATGTGCACGTCGGCCTCGATCACCGTGCGGTGCTTGTTCACGCCGTCGTAGTTGGCCGTGATGGAGCCGGCGCCGTAGTTGACGCGCTCGCCCACCGTGGCATCGCCCAGGTAGGCCAGGTGGTTGGCCTTGGCGCCATCGGCCAGCACGGAGTTCTTGACCTCGACGAAGTTGCCGATGTGCACTTCGCGGCCCAGTTGCGCTCCGGGGCGCAGGCGCGCAAACGGGCCGACCAGGGCGCCCTCGCCCACGCTGACGCCGGCCTTCTCGCCATCGACATGGGTGTACGGATGGAGGACGGCGCCCGCCGCAATCGTGGCGTTGGCAATGCTGCAATAGGCGCCGATGCGCGCACCTTCGCCAATCTCCACATGGCCGCTGAAGATGCAGCCCACGTCGATCTCCACATCCTGCCCGCAGGCCAGGCGTGCCGCGCGGCCAGTGCGCGGGTCGTCGCGCAGGTCAAAGCGCGCGGGGTCGGCCAGGCGCACGCCCTGCTCCATCAGCGTGCGGGCCTGGGCGCCCTGGTGGGCGCGCTCCAGCTCGGCCAGTTGCAGCGGGCTGTTGACGCCCGCCACCTGCACCGGGTCGGCAATGCAGTGCGCGACCACGGGCACGCCGTCGGCCACGGCCATGGCGACCACGTCGGTCAGGTAGTACTCGCCCTGGGCGTTGTCATTGGTCAGGCGGGCCAGCCAGCCGGCCAGGTGGCGGGCCGGCACGGCCATGATGCCGCTGTAGATTTCCTGGATGGCGCGCTGGGCGTCATTGGCATCCTTTTGCTCGACGATGCGCTGCACCGTGCCGTCTTCGCCGCGCACGATGCGGCCATATCCCGTGGGATCGGGCAGGCGCACGGTCAGCAGCGCCAGCCGCTGGCCATCGGCCGCATCGACCAGGGCGCGCAGCGTGTCGGCCTGCGTCAGCGGCACATCGCCCGAGAGCACGATGACCATGCCATCGCCCGCCAGCGCGGGCACGGCCTGCTGCACCGCGTGGCCCGTGCCCAGCTGCGGCTCCTGGCGCACGAACTTCAGCGCCATGGAGCCGCCCTGGCAGGCCGCCGCCATGGCGGTCTCCACCTGGTCCGCGCCGTGGCCCGTGACCACCACGGCCGAGCGCGCATCCAGCTGCGCCGCCGTGGACAGCACATGGCCCAGCAACGGCCGCCCCGCCAGGCGCTGCAGGACTTTGGGAAGGCGGCTTTTCATGCGCGTGCCCTTGCCCGCGGCCATGATGACGAGATCCAGAGGTGCTGTCATAGGTGATTCATCCAAAACGCCAGAACCTGTGCCGGCAACGCCGCCGATTATCTGCCCGCCAAGGGCTGCGGCCGGTCACACGATTGACGTATGCTGGCGGCGCCATGCCCCATGCCACCACTGCACCCGTTCCCCTGCTGCGCACACGCGCCATCGGAGCCGGCCATCTGCGTGCCTTCCTGGCCGTGGCCCGGCACCTGAATTTCCGCGCGGCAGCCGACGAGCTGTCGCTGACGCAGTCGGCCGTGAGCCGCCAGATCCAGTCGCTGGAGGATGAAGTCGGCGTGCCGCTGTTCCTGCGCCACACGCGCGCCGTGGAGCTGACGGGGGCCGGCGCCCAGCTGCTGCGCTCGGTGGCGCCCGCGCTGGAGCAGATCGACGCCTCGGTGCGCCAGATCCGCCAGACCGTGGGCCGCAAGAGCGTGGCCATCACCACCTGGGCCAGCTTTGCCGCCATGTGGCTGATCCCGCGCCTGGAGTCCTTCCAGCGCGCCTGGCCCGATATCGACATCCGCATCGACACCAGCGACACCGTGATGGACCTGGACACCACCGACGTGGACCTGGCCCTGCGCTACGGCCGCGCGGGCGACGGCTGGCCCCAGGCGCAGCGCCTGTTCGGCGAGCAATTGGCCGTGGTGGCCAGCCCGCGCCTGCTGGCCGGCGGCCCGCCGCTCAGGACGCCGGCCGATGCCGCGCGCTACACGCTGATCGAGACCGGCGACGCCCACCGCATGCCCCAGCTGGAATGGCTGGGCTGGCAGCGCTGGTTCGGCGTGCAGGGCTGCGACCAGCTGCAGCCGCCGCGCTGGCTGTACTTCAACTACGCCCACCAGATCGTGCAGGCCGCCCTGGCCGGCCAGGGCCTGGCGATTGCGCGGCTGCCGCTGGTGGCCGATGCGCTGGCGGCTGGCGACCTGGTCGAGGTGCTGCCCGCGCACCGGCTGGAATCGCCGCTGGCCTACTGGCTGATCGTGGGCCCGCGCAGCGCCGCACGTCCCGAGGTGGCCGCCTTCTGCCGGTGGCTGCAGGAGCAGGCCGAGGTCACGCGCGAAACCGTCGAATCGCCCCCGGCTTGAAAAATACCCCCACGCTCCCCCGAAGGGGCCGTTTTCATCTTGGGGCGGCCCGGCGATGAAAAAAGGACGCGGGCATGCCGGCGTCCTTCATTCCTGTGCAGCCGGGCGCATGGCCCGGCGCGGGCATCAGCCCAGCGTCACGCGCGCAAACTTGCGCTTGCCCACTTGCACCACATAGGTGCCGGCTTCGAGCTTGAGGCCCCGGTCGCTGATGGCCGTGCCGTCCACGCGCACGCCGCCGCCGTCGATCAGGCGGTTGGCCTCGCTGGTCGAGGGCGCCAGGTTGGCCTGCTTGAGCAGGGCACCGATGCCCAGCGGCGCGCCCGACAGGCTGACCTCGTCGATCTGGTCGGGAATGCCGCCCTTGCTGCGGTTGTTGAAATCCTGCTCGGCCGCATCGGCCAGCGCCGCGCTGTGAAAGCGCGCCGTGATTTCCTTGGCCAGCAGCACCTTGGCATCCTTGGGATTGCGCCCGCCTTCCACCTCGGCCTTGAGCGCGGCGATCTCGGCCAGGCTCTTGAACGACAGCAGGGTGTACCAGTTCCACATCAGCGTGTCCGAGATGCTCAGCACCTTGGCGAACATGGTGTTGGCGTCCTCGGTGATGCCGATGTAGTTGTTCTTGGACTTGGACATCTTGTGCTCGCCGTCCAGGCCCACCAGCAGCGGCATGGTGAGCACGCACTGCGTGTCCTGCCCGTATTCCTGCTGCAGATGGCGACCCATGAGCAGGTTGAACTTCTGGTCCGTGCCGCCCATCTCCAGGTCGGCGCGCAGCGCCACCGAGTCATAGCCCTGCAGCAGCGGGTAGAGGAACTCGTGCAGGCTGATGGAGCTGCCGTCGGTGAAGCGCTGGTGGAAGTCGTTGCGCTCCATCATGCGGGCCACGGTGTACTTGGCCGACAGCTCGATCATGCCGCGCGCGCCCAGCTTGTCGCACCACTCGCTGTTGTAGCGCACCTCGGTGCGGGCGGGGTCCAGCACCTTGGCGGCCTGGGTGTAGTAGGTCTCGGCGTTGACCTTGATCTGCTCGGCCGTCAGCGGCGGGCGCGTGCTGTTGCGGCCCGAAGGATCGCCGATCAGGGTGGTGAAGTCGCCGATCAGGAAGATCACCTGGTGGCCCAGGTCCTGCAGCTGGCGCATCTTGTTGAGCACCACGGTGTGGCCCAGATGGATGTCGGGCGCCGTCGGGTCCAGGCCCAGCTTGATGCGCAGCGGCACGCCGGTGGCCTCGGAACGGGCCAGCTTTTGCACCCAGTCCGCCTGGGGCAGCAGCTCATCCACGCCGCGCAGGGTGGTTTCAAGCGCTTGGCTTACACCGTCGGTGACCGGGTATGTTGTAACAGCAGATTGATTCATAAGGGTTTTTCGCCAGGCCGCGTAGGACTGCGTCGGTATACTCCGGGGATTTTCCCGCTGCGGCGAATTCTAGACGCCCGCCTATCCGCACCGCAGAGCGCGGACTTGTTGCCCGTCTGGAGAGCGTATCCCGCCGCTGCGATGCTGTCCGGCCCCCGCAGGGCCGGATGCGCGCAACCCAAGGATCTGATGTTGTGAAATATGGCTTGAACCATGCCAGCGGTGCTCTTGTTGCGCGGCTGACCTCCGTGATCCAGCAACACCCCAAGCGTGTCACCGCGGCACTGGCAGCCATCTTGCTCACGGGCGGCGGCGGCGCCTTCGCCGTGGCCAACCTGGGACCCGATCCGGCCGACCTGCCGGTGCGCATGCTCTCCACGCCCGTGGAATCGCTGGCCGAAGGCCAGACCCTGGCCGAGCTGACCGACAGCGTGCAGGGCATGTCCCTGTACCGTTCCGAATACACGCGCGGCAGCGACACGGCCGAAACCCTGCTCCAGCGCCTGGGCGTGGCCGATCCGGCCGCCGCCGCCTTCATGCGCGGCAACGACCAGGTTCGCCAGCATGTGCTGGGCCGCGCCGGCCGCCTGGTGACGGCCGAGACCACGCCCGACCACCAGCTGTCGCAGCTGACCGTGCGCTGGGCGCCCGACGAGGACGGCAGCTTCCGCCGCCTCGTGGTCGAGCGCAAGAACAATGAACTGAGCACCCGCATCGAGACGGGCAAGCTGACGGCCTCGCCCCGCCTGGCTGGCGGCATCATCCGCAGCTCGCTGTTCGCCGCCACCGACGCGGCCTCCATCCCCGATGCCGTGGCCATGCAGATGGCCGACATCTTCCAGGGCGACGTGGACTTCCGCCGCAGCCTGCGCAAGGGCGACCGCTTCTCCGTGGTCTATGAATCGCTGGAAGCCGATGGCGAGCCGCTGCGCGCAGGCCGCGTGCTCAGCGCCGAATTCCACAACAACGGCAAGGTCGTGCAGGCCCTGTGGTTCCAGGACGAAGGCAAGGCCAAGGGCGACTACTACACCATGGACGGCAAGAGCCGCCGCCAGGCCTACCTGACCTCTCCCGTGGAGTTCTCGCGCATCAGCAGCGGCTTTGCCATGCGCATGCACCCCATCCACAAGACCTGGCGTGCCCACCTGGGCACGGACTTCGCCGCTGCCACGGGCACCAAGGTGCGTACCGTGGGCGACGGCACCGTCTCCTTCGCGGGTGTGCAAAACGGCTATGGCAACGTGATCTTCGTGGACCACGCCAACAACCACACTACGGTCTACGCCCACCTGAGCCACATCGGCGTCACGCGCGGCCAGCGCGTGGAGCAAGGCGACATCATCGGCAACGTGGGCTCCACGGGCTGGGCCACCGGCCCGCACCTGCACTTCGAGTTCCGCGTCAACGGCGAGCACCGCGATCCCATGACCATCGTCCAGGCCACCGATGCCGCCCGCCCCGTCTCCAAGGCCGGCCGCGCCGCCTTCGACAAGATGGCCGCGCAGATGCGCATCGAGCTGCAGGCATCGAACGAAGCACTGGCCCTGGCCAGCGAACGCTGAGCCACCGCGCTCCCATCCCGCAAAGGCTGCCCTGGCAGCCTTTGTTGTTTCAGGCGCATCCTTTTGTGATCGCGGGTCCCAGGCCGCAGGGCTACCATTGCCGGCATGAACCAGCCCATCCCCTCCCCCATCGCCCACCGCTACTGCATAGGCCTGATGTCCGGCACCTCGCTCGACGGAGTGGACGGCGTGCTTGTGGACTTTGCCGAAGGCACGCAGGTGCTGTGGCATGCCAGCCGGGGGTTCGACGCCGCGCTGCGCGCCGAGCTGCTGGCGCTGAACACCCCCGATGGCCGCGATGAGCTCCACCGCGCGGCGCTGGCGGCCAATGCGCTGGCGCGCAGCTATGCCGAGGTGGTGCGGGAACTGCTGCAGGCCACGGGCATGGCGCCCGCGCAGATCGCCGCCATTGGCGCCCACGGCCAGACCGTGCGGCACCGGCCCCAGATGTTCGACGGCACGGGCTACACCTTGCAGCTCAACAGCCCGGCCCTGCTGGCCGAGCTCAGCGGCGTTGCCGTGGTGGCCGACCTGCGCAGCCGCGACGTGGCCGCTGGCGGCCAGGGCGCGCCGCTGGTGCCCGCCTTCCACCAGGGCGTGTTCGGCCGGCCCGGCGAGACGGTGCTTGTGCTCAACATCGGCGGCATTGCCAACCTCAGCGTGCTGGCGGGCGATGGCACGGTGCTGGGCTTCGACTGCGGCCCCGGCAATGCGCTGATGGACGGATGGTGCCAGACCCACACCGGCCAGCCCTATGACGACGGCGGCCAATGGGCGGCCACGGGCCAGGTGCTGCCCGCCCTGCTCGACCGCCTGCTGGCCGAGCCTTTCCTGCAGCAGCCGCCGCCCAAGAGCACGGGGCGCGACCTGTTCCACGCGGACTGGCTGGCCGGCCATCTTTCCGCCAGTGCAACCAGCCCCGCCGATGCCCGCCCCGCCGACGTGCAGGCCACGCTCACCGAATTCACGGCCCGCGCATGCGCCAGTGCCGTGCAGCGCTTCGGGCGTGGCGGCGGGGAGCTGCTGGTCTGCGGCGGAGGCGCCTTCAACACGCAACTGATGCAGCGCATCGCCGCCCTGCTGCCCGGCGTGGCCGTGGACACCACGGCCGCGCGCGGCCTGCCGCCTCAGCAGGTGGAGGCCGCCGCCTTTGCCTGGCTGGCGCGTCAGGCCCTGCTGGGCCTGCCCGGCAACCTGCCAGCCGTGACGGGCGCACGCGGCCCGCGCATCCTGGGCGCCATCCACCCCGCATGAGTACCGCGGAAAAGCAGCGCCAGCAAAAAGGCCCGCGCAAGGCATTGCTGCCAGGCGCGGGCCCCCCACCAAAAACGGTGCGCTACGTCAGCCGCCGATATAGACGAACTTGAAGAGGAAGACGCCGCCGATCAACCACACCATCCAGTGCACTTCCTTGGCGCGCCCCGTGAACAGCTTGAGCACGGCATAGGTGATGAAGCCGAAGGCCAGGCCATTGGCCACCGAGTAGGTAAAAGGCATGAGCAGGGCCGTGACGGCGGCGGGGATGGCCTCGGTGGTCTCGCCCCATTCGATCTCGGTCAGCTCCTTGAGCATCAGGCAGGCCACGAAGAACAGCGCGGGCGCCGTGGCGTAGCCGGGCACCACGCCGGCCAGCGGCGACAGGAACAGGCAGCACAGGAAGAGCACGGCCACGGTCAACGCCGTCAGGCCCGTGCGGCCGCCCGCTTGCACGCCGGCCGCGCTTTCCACGTAGGCCGTGGTGCTGGAGGTGCCCAACAGCGAGCCCGCGAAGATGGCGCCGCTGTCGGCCAGCAGCGAGCGGTTGAAGCGGCCCATGCGGCTGGGCACCAGCAGGCCGGCGCGCTTGGCCACGCCCATCAGCGTGCCCGTGGCATCGAACAGCTCGACCAGGAAGAACACCAGCACCACGTTGAGGATGCCGCCCGTCAGCGCGGACTTGATGTCCAGCTGCAGGAAGGTGGGCGCAATGGAGGGCGGCGCAGAGAACACGCCGTGGAACTCGTTGCCTGCGAAGAAGAACGAGGCCACGGTGACGGCGACGATGCCGATCAGGATGGCGCCCGGCACCTTCAGGCGGTCCAGCACCACGATGATCAGAAAGCCCAGCGAGGCCAGGATGACTTCGGGCTTGTGCAGGTCGCCCAGGGTCACGAAGGTGGCCGGCGATGCGGCGACGATGCCCGCGCTCTTGAGCGCGATCAGCGCCAGGAACAGGCCGATGCCCACGGTGATCGCTATGCGTATGGACTGCGGTATGCCCTTGATGATCAGCTCCCGCAGGCCGAACAGCGTCACCAGCAGGAACAGGCAGCCCGAGACGAAGACCGCGCCCAGCGCGGCCTGCCAGGTGAAGCCCATGTGCAGCACCACCACGTAGGCGAAGTAGGCGTTCAGGCCCATGCCCGGAGCCAGCGCGATGGGATAGTTGGCGTACAGCGCCATGATGGTCGTGCCCAACGCCGCGATCAGGCAGGTGGCCACGAAGACGGCCCCCTTGGGCATCCCCGCATCCCCCAGGATCGAGGGATTGACGAAGATGATGTAGGCCATCGTCAGAAAGGTCGTCAGGCCCGCGACCAGCTCGGTTCTTACATTGGTGCCGTGCTCACTGAGCTTGAACACCCGTTCCATCCAGTTCATCGCATTGTCTCCGTGTTGTTTTCGCATGCGGGGCGCAACGGTTGTGAAAGCGCCCAGGGTTGAGCACCGGCTGTCCAGGCCGGCACAAGGCATGGCACCCTGCCGGGCGGCCATGGACCTGGTGGCGCGCATCGCTGCGCGCCGATTCAAGGAATGAGGGGGCGGCGCCGGTCCGCTCAGCTCCCGGCGGCCTGCACGGCCTCGATGGCGCGCAGGATGGATTCCGGCGTGGCCGGCGATTGCAGCGGAGGATTGCTGCGGTGCCCGCCCGCTGCCGAGACGGCGTCGCGGATGGCGAAGAACACCGAGAACGGCAGCAGCAGCGGCGGCTCGCCCACGGCCTTGCTGCGGTGGATGGAGTCCTCGAAGTTGTCGCCCTCGAACAGCCGCACGTTGAACACGGGCGGGCAGTCGTTGGCCGTCGGGATCTTGTAGGTGCTCGGGGCGTGCGTGGTGAGCTTGCCGCTTTGCGGGTGCCAGACCAGCTCTTCCGTGGTCAGCCAGCCCATGCCCTGGATGAAGGCGCCCTCGACCTGGCCCACGTCCACGGCCGGGTTCAGCGAGCGGCCCACGTCGTGCAGCACGTCGGCGCGCAGCAGCTTGAACTCGCCGGTCAGCGTGTCCACCACCACCTCGCTCACGGCAGCGCCGTAGGCGTAGTAGAAGAAGGGCCGGCCCTGCATGGTGTCCTTGTTCCACGACAGGCCGGGCGTGGCATAGAAGCCGTCGGACCACAGCTGCACGCGCTCGATGTAGGCCTCGCCCACCACGGCCTTGAAATCCAGCACCTTGCCGTTGATGTGGACCTGGTCGTTGGCAAAGCGCACGTCCTCCGCGCGGCCGCCATGGCGCTCTGCGGCGCAGGCGGCCAGGCGTTCGCGGATCTGGCGCGCCGCGTCCTGCGCAGCCTTGCCGTTGAGGTCGGCCCCCGTCGATGCCGCCGTGGCCGAGGTGTTGGCCACCTTGGTGGTGTCGGTGGCCGTGACGCGCACGCGCCCGAAGCCCACGCCCAGCTCATGCGCCACGACCTGGGCCACCTTGGTGTTCAGGCCCTGGCCCATCTCGGTGCCGCCGTGGTTCACGAGGATGGAGCCGTCGTTGTAGACATGGACCAGGGCGCCGGCCTGGTTGAAGTGCTTGACGTTGAAGGAGATGCCGAACTTGAGCGGCGTCAGCGACAGGCCGCGCTTGAGCACGGGGCTGGCCGCGTTGAACTCGGCGATGGCATCGCGGCGCGCGCGGTAGTCGCTGCAGGTCTCCAGCTCGGCCACCAGCTCGTGGATCACGTTGTCGGCCACGACCTGACTGTAGGGCGTGACATTGCGCTCGGTCTTGCCGTAGAAGTTGACGCGGCGCACATCGAGCGCATCGCGCCCCAGCTCGCGCGCCACCGTCTCCATGATGTTCTCGATGGCGATCGCGCCCTGCGGGCCGCCGAAGCCGCGGAACGCCGTATTGCTCTGCGTATTGGTCTTGCCGGAGTAGCCGTGCATGGACACATCGGGCAGCCAGTACGTGTTGTCGAAGTGGCACAGCGCGCGCGTCATCACGGGGCCGGACAGGTCGGCCGAGTGGCCGGCGCGCGAGACCATGGAGATCTCGGCGCCCAGGATGCGGCCCTCGTCGTCGTAGCCCACCTCGTACTCGTACCAGAAGCAGTGGCGGCGGCCCGTGATCATGAAGTCGTCATCGCGGTCCAGGCGCAGCTTGACGGGCCGGCGCAGCCGCGTCGCGGCCACCGAGGCCACGCAGGCGAACAGGGCCGACTGCGACTCCTTGCCGCCGAAGCCGCCGCCCATGCGGCGGCACTCCACATGCACGGCGTGCGAGGCCACGCCCAGCGCATGCGCCACCAGGTGCTGCATCTCGCTGGGGTGCTGGGTGGAGCAGTACAGGTGGACGGCGCCGTCCTCCTTGGGAATGGCGTAGCTGATCTGGCCTTCCAGGTAGAACTGCTCCTGGCCGCCCACGTAGAACGATGACTTCAGGCGGTGCGGCGCCTCGTCCATGGCGCGGCGCGCGCCGCCTTCATTCGTGCTGCGCGCCAGGTGCATGGGCGGCAGCACGTACTGGCCCAGCTCATGCGCCTGCTGGGGCGTGAGCACGGGCGGCTCGGCCGTGATGTCGGCCGCCGCCTTGGCCTGGGCCGCAGCCAGGCGCGCCGCCTCGCGGCTTTCGGCGATCACGGCGAACAGCGGCTGGCCCAGGTAGCGGATCTCGCCGCTGCACAGGATGGGGTCGTCGTGGATGATGGAGCCGCAGTCGTTGACGCCGGGAATGTCCTCGCCCGTGAGCACGGCCACCACACCGGGCATGGCGCGGATGGCATCCAGCCTGAGCGCATTGAGCCGGCCATTGGCCACGGGCGACAGGCCCAGCGCACAGTGCAGCGTGCCGTCCAGCTCGGGCAGGTCGTCGATGTAGGCGGCCTCGCCGGCCACATGCAGATGGGCCGACTCATGCGGGCGACTGATGCCCACGCGCTGGCCCTGGGTGTGGGCACCGGCCTCGGCGCGCTCGTCCACGCGGAAGGCGGTGTTCTTCAGGTAATGCGCAAAGGCCTCGGACGAGTGCAGCAGGGAGGGATCGATGGGGCGGTTCATTTCAGGCTCCTTGGTGCACTGCGTGGGGCATCACGCTCCAGACGCTGGTGGCCTGCAGCGGCAGCGGCTGCTGCGAACGTGTCTCCAGCCACAGGCGCTGCAGCAGGTTCTGCGCCACCTTGAGCCGGTAGTCGGCGCTGGCGCGCATGTCGGACATGGGCTTGAAGTCCTGGGCCAGCGCGGCCTGGGCGGCCTTCACTGCGGCCTGGTCCCAGGGCTGGCCCACGATGGCCGCCTCGGCCAGGGCCGCACGCTTGACCACGGCAGCCATGCCGCCAAAGGCCAGGCGGGCGGACTTCACCACCTCGCCATCGAGCTCGATGGCCAGCCCCGCGCACAGCGCCGAGATGTCGCAGTCAAAGCGCTTGCTGATCTTGTAGGCACGGGTCTGGCGCCGTGCAGCGTCCAGCGGCACGGCCAGTGCCTGCACGAACTCGCCCGGTTCCAGCTGGTTCTTCATGTAGTCCAGATAGAAGTCATGCAGCGGCATGCGGCGCACGCGTGCGCCCTTGCGCAGCTCGATCTGCGCGTCCAGCGCCATCAGCACGGGCGGCGAGTCCCCAATGGGCGAGCCATTGGCCACGTTGCCACCCATGGTGCCCGCATGGCGGATGGGCACGGAGGCAAAGCGCAGCCACACATCGGTCAGCCCCTCGAAGCGCTGCGACAGCGCCGACCAGGCCGATTCCAGCGAGGCACCGGCGCCGATGTACAGCTCGCCGCCGTCCAGGCTGCCCGCGCCGTGGCGCTCCTCGACGCGCTTCATCTCGGCCACGTCGCCCACATAGACGATGTCGCCCAGGTCGCGGAACTGCTTGGTCACCCACAGCCCCACATCGGTGGAGCCTGCCAGCAGGCGCGCGCGGGGCTTGGCCTCGCACACGGCGGCCAGCTCGTCCAGCGTGCGCGGAGCGTGGAAGCTGTCCACACGGCCGCCCTGGGCGGCGTTGGGCGCGGCGTAGTCCAAGCCGGCATCCTGCGCGCGCAGGCCCTGCAGTGCCTGCACCACGGGTTCGGTGGCCATGCGCGTGGCGGGCAGGTCGAACATGCGCTGGCCTGCGTCCAGGATGGGACGGTAGCCCGTGCAGCGGCACAGATTGCCCGACAGCTCGTCGGCCAGCTGCTGGCGCGAGGGGCGCGTGCCGGCCTGCTGGTGGTGCTCATAGGCCGACCACAGCGACATCACGAAGCCCGGCGTGCAAAAGCCGCACTGCGAGCCGTGACAGTCCACCAGCGCCTGCTGCACGGGATGCAGTTCGGCACCGCCTGCGGGCTTGCCGGTGGCACAGCCCTGCTTGCCGGCGCACTGGCCCTTGACGTCCTCCACCGTGAACAGCGCCTTGCCGTGCAGCGTGGGCAGGAACTGGATGCAGGCATTGACCGTCTGCAGCTGCAGGCCGCCCACGGCGTCGGGCGCGCCGTCTTCGGCCAGCTCGGCGATGACCACGGTGCAGGCGCCGCAGTCACCTTCGTTGCAGCCCTCCTTGGTGCCGGTGCAGCGCGCGTCGCCGCGCAGCCAGTCGAGCACCGAGCGCGTGGGATGCGGCCCCTGTACCTCGACGATCTGGCCGCGGTGATAGAAGCGGATGGGTTGGGAACTGGGGCTCTGGCTCATGCTCGTGGGGGCAACTGCTGGTGCGTGGACTGTTCGGATCACGACTTACGCAAATTCCGAGGAAGAAAGCCGCTGGCCCTGTGGCGATGGCGTGTTTGCGTTCTTGCTTGCGTAAGTCCTGCGGATGTACCCGAGATTAAGTCCAGCCCCGCCCAAACGCATAAGACGGCCTCGATATTTCCTATGCGGGCTGCCATATATCCTTGCCAAAAACAAGGGTAAACCCGCAACAAAAGTGTGGATTGCAGCAGTTCAGGGTTCAAAAGCTATGCACAGCCCTCACTCGTGCTCGGCCGGCTCCAGAGGCTTGGGCCGCACATCCTCATCGTCGCCCAGCTGCGAGAAGATCATGGTCGAGGCCAGCGTCACCGCGCCCATGCAGACGAAGGTGGCGCGGAAGGCATTGAGGGTGTGCTGCGGCGTGTCGCCGCCGAACCATTCGCTGAAACCGGCCAGCACGGCGCCTGCGGCGGCCACGCCCATGCCCATGGCCAGCATCTGCACCATGGACAGCAGGCTGTTGCCGCTGCTGGCGTTGCCGGCATCGAGGTCCTTGAGCGTGACGGTGTTCATGGCCGTGAACTGCATGGAGTTGGTGGCGCCGAAGATCAGCAGCTGGACGATGACCACCCACAGCGGCAGCGCCGTGGAGACCGTGCCGAAGCTGGCGATCATCAGCGACAGCACCAGGGTGTTACCCATGAGCACGCGGCGGTAGCCGATGCGCTGGATCAGCGTAGTGGTCTGGCGCTTCATGGCCATGCTGGCCAGCACCGTGGGCAGCATCATCATGCCGGCCTGCAGCGGCGAAAAGCCCAGGCAGACCTGCAGGACCAGCGGGATCAGGAAGGGCATGCAGGAGCTGCCCAGGCGCGAGAACAGATTGCCCAGCAGGCCCACGCGCAGGCTGCGCACGGCGAACAGCTCGGGGGCGAACAGCGGGTCGGGCCGGCGCAGCGCATGCAGCCAGTAGGCGGCCAGGCTGGCCAGGCCGAAGATCAGCAGCACGAAGACCATGGCGCCATGGATGCCCTTGCCCGACATGCTGTCCAGCGCCAGCGACACGGCCACCATGCCGAAGGCCAGCAGCGCATAGCCCACGCCGTCGAAGCGCTTGACGGCAAAGCGGTCGCCCACAGGCATGAAGCGCAGCGTGGCGGCCAGGCCGATCAGGCCCACGGGCACGTTGACCAGGAAGATCCAGTGCCAGCTCACGTACTCCACCATCCAGCCGCCCAGCGTGGGGCCGATCAGCGGCCCGACCAGGCCGGGGATGGCCACGAAGCTCATGGCCTTGAGGAACTGCTCGCGCGGAAAGGCGCGCAGCACGGCCAGCCGCCCCACCGGCATGAGCAGCGCCCCGCCCATGCCCTGCAGCACGCGCGCGGCCACCATCAGCTGCAGGTTGGGCGCAATCGCGCACAGCACCGAGCCCAGCACGAACAGCGCAATCGCCCACAGGTAGACGCGTCGCGTGCCGAAACGGTCGGCCATCCAGCCCGAGGCCGGGATCAGCATGGCCATGGTCAGCGAGTAGGCGACGATGACCGACTGCATGCGCAGCGGGCTCTCGCCCAGGGCATCGGCCATGGTGGGCAGCGCGGTGTTGACGATGGTGCCGTCCAGCGTCTGCATGAAAAAGCCGATGGCCACAAGCCATAGCAGCACCGAACGCGAGGAGGATGTAGTGGAGGCGGAAGCGCTTTTGTCTTCAGGAATCATGGCAAGGCAGGGAGGGCGCAGGCGTTAAAAAACCGCCTGCGCATTGCTGCGCGGCGGTTGGTGGCGTGTTGTGCGGCGGGCTGCTGCGGGCTTCACTGCAGCGCGGCCGACAAGGCTTACACCGAGAAGCTCGATCCGCAGCCGCAGGTGGTGGAGGCGTTGGGGTTCTTGATCACGAACTGCGCGCCCTGCAGGTCTTCCTTGTAGTCGATCTCGGCACCCACCAGGTACTGGTAGCTCATGGCGTCGATCAGCAGCGACACGCCATTCTTGGTCATGGTCGTGTCGTCGTCGTTGGTGATCTCGTCGAAGGTGAAGCCGTACTGGAAGCCCGAGCAGCCGCCACCCTGCACGAACACGCGCAGCTTCAGGTCAGGGTTGCCTTCCTCGGCGATCAGATCGGCCACCTTGGCAGCTGCGCTGTCGGTGAAGACGATCGGGGTGGGCATTTCGGTGGTGGTGGTTTCGGTGATTTCTGCGACGGCGCTCATGGGGATACTCCGAAGTTCTCAATTGGCCCGAATGGTACAGCAAAGGGCTCGGGAATTCCCGGGGCCGCCGGCTTGACGACAGTGCAAGTGGGGGCATTGGCCACCGACGGCGAAGGTGAATGCGAAGGGTTTGCATCGCCCAGAAAAAAACCGCCGGCAAAGGCGGTTTTTTTCTGAGGAAAGCCCCGGGGGACTTTCCTGCAGTGCCAGCGGATTAACGCTTGGAGAACTGCTTGGCGCGGCGTGCGGAGCGCAGGCCGACCTTCTTACGTTCGACTTCACGAGCGTCACGCGTCACGAAGCCGGCTTGGCTCAGGACGGGCTTGAGCGCTGCGTCATAGTCGATCAGGGCGCGGGTGATGCCGTGGCGGGTAGCGCCGGCCTGGCCGGATTCACCACCACCGTGGACGTTCACTTGAATGTCGAAAGCTTCCAGGTTGCTCGTCAGAGCCAGGGGCTGCTTTGCGATCATGATCGAGGTTTCGCGGCCGAAGTATTCCTGAATGTCCTTGCCATTCACGGTAATCTTGCCGGAGCCCTTCTTCAGGAACACGCGTGCGACGCTGGATTTGCGACGGCCGGTGCCATTGTTCCAATCACCAATCATCTAGGTCTCCTTAGATTTCCAGAGCCTTGGGCTGCTGGGCGGTGTGGGGATGCTCAGCACCGCCGTACACCTTGAGCTTCTTGATCATTGCGTAGCCCAGGGGACCCTTGGGCAGCATGCCCTTGACGGCCTTTTCCAGAGCACGGCCGGGGAACTTGGCCTGCATGTCGCGGAAGTTGGTGGCAGTGATGCCGCCGGGGAAACCAGAGTGGCGGTAGTACACCTTGTCCAGGTTCTTGGTGCCGGTGACCTTGAGCTTGGAGGCGTTGATGATGACGATGAAGTCGCCGGTGTCAACGTGAGGTGTGTAAATGGCTTTGTGCTTGCCGCGCAGACGGAGTGCCACTTCGCTGGCGACACGTCCGAGCACCTTATCGGTGGCGTCAATCACAAACCACTCGTGTTGCACCTCAGCGGGCTTTGCGCTGAATGTAGACATGAGTTTTCTCTTTCAAGAAAGGTTTGGCGGGCCCTTTTCCGCGGTCGGCGCTTCTTCAAAAAGGAAGCCTCTTAGGCGGGGATGTAAACTTCGCCGCGGGACCCTAAAATCGCTGCGAAGCCCTCCATTATACAAAAACGGCAGGTCTTCGCCATCCCCCCCTTTGCGCCGCACTGGCTTCAGCGCCGGCCCCATCCTTCAGCCGCCACGGACAACCACCCGGCAGCGCGGCTGGTTACCATACGCCTATGTTCAGTTACCGCCACGCCTTCCATGCAGGCAACCATGCCGATGTGCTCAAGCACACCGTGCTGATCGCCACCCTGCAATACCTCCTCCAGAAGGACGCCGCCCTCACGGTGCTGGACACGCACGCCGGCGCCGGCCTGTACCGACTGGACGGCGACTACGCCAACAAGAGCGGCGAGTCGGCCGACGGCATCATGCGCCTGGCCCAGGCCAAGGAGGCCGAGCTGGCCCCGGTGCTGCAGGCCTACCTGGCCACGGTGCGCTCCTTCAACCAGGGCGCGCAGCTGCGCAACTACCCGGGCTCGCCCTTCATCATCCAGTCCCTGCTGCGCGTGCAGGAGCGCGACAAGCTCAAGGTCTTCGAGCTGCATCCCACCGACATGCGCTCGCTGGTGGGCAACATTGCCCAGCTCGAAGCGGGCCGCCAGGTGGCCGTGCTGCACGAGGACGGCTTCGAGGGCATCAAGAAATTCCTGCCACCACCGTCGCGCCGCGCCCTGGTGCTGTGCGACCCCAGCTACGAGCTCAAGAGCGACTACGCCAAGGTGCTGGACATGGCGGCCGACAGCCTCAAGCGCTTTGCCACAGGCACGTATGCGGTCTGGTATCCGATCATCCCGCGCCCCGAGGCGCACGATCTGCCACGCCGCCTGAAGACCATGACCACCAAGGCCGGCAAGAGCTGGCTGCACGTGGAGCTCACGGTCAAGAGCAACAAGACGTCGGAGCGCGGCGGCCTGCCGGCCAGCGGCATGTTCCTGATCAATCCGCCGTTCAATCTCAAGGAACAGCTCAAGCCGGCCATGCCGCAGCTGGTCAAGCTGCTCGGTCAGGACGAGAACGCGGCCTTCACGCTCGAATCCGGCGGCTGAACACGGTTCAGCGCGAGCTCGACGCCGCAGAGGCCACTGCCGTGGCCGAGGCTGCGGCGGGCGCCGCGGCCTTCGCCACCGGCCTGGCGGCAGGGGCGGCACGGCTGGCCACGGCCGTGCGTGCATTGGGCCGGGGTGCGGGCGCCTTGGCCTGCACACGCGGCCGGACCGGGGCCTTTGCCTGAACCTGGGTCCGCGCCTGTGTTTGTGTCTGTCCCTTGGCCTGCTGCGTCTTCTTGAGCGACTCTGCCTTTCTGGCCGTGACCAGGGTTTCGGGGCATTCTTCCTCGCCTTCGTCAAGCTGCCACAGCTCCACGGGCTTGATGCCCAGGCCGACCATGCCCAGCTCCTGCGCCGCGGCCTGGCTCAGGTCGATCACGCGGCCGGGTGCAAACGGCCCCCGGTCATTGATGCGCACCACCACCGTCCTGCCTGTCGCGGCGCTGCGCACACAGACACGGCTGCCGAAGGCGAAGCTGCGGTGCGCAGCCGTCAGCTCTTCCTTGTCGAAACGTTCGCCGCTGGCCGTCAGCCGGCCATGCAGGCCCGGGCCATACCAGGAGGCCAGGCCTTGCTGGTCACTGTCGCGCGAGGGAACGAGGGCGAAATCGGGATTGGAGGGAGTGTCGGCACTCTCTTCGGGCGAAGCCGGTTCGGAGGGCCTGGCATCCGCGGATCTGCTGGCAGGCGGCGTGGCCCGCGAGGCGCGGCTGCTGCGCTTGCCTGCGGAGGGAACGGCCGCAGGCGTCTGGCCTTCAGCCATGGCCTCGGCACCTGCCGAACCAGCAGAACCGGCCATCAGGGCGCCGGACTCGGCATCGGTTTCGGCCACGGGAGCCGGTGCGCAGCCAGCCAGGGTGGCGGTGATGGCACACATGGCCAGCCAGCGCCAGTGCAGGCGTCGAAAATTACGATCCATGGGCAAAAACCTCCAGGGAACGCCTGACCGTTCCCAAGTTCTAGAGGGCCGCCCGGGGCCGGCGCAGTGGCTGCGCGCTCAAAGGCCCAATCGATCGCAGATTTCCAGCGTGGCGACGCTCTGGTTCATCGTATAGAAGTGCAGCCCGGGAGCGCCCTGGCTGCGCAACTGCTCGCATAGACGGGACACGACATCGAGGCCGAAGGCGCGAATGGACGCCGTGTCATCTCCGTAAGCCTGCAGACGCAGGCGGATCCAGCGCGGGATCTCGGCGCCGCAGGCGTCCGAGAAGCGCATCAGCTGCGTAGAGCTGGTGATGGGCATGATGCCGGGAACAACCGGTACATCAAGCCCCATGCCGCGCGCCGCATCAACGAAACGGCAGTAGGCGTCGGCATTGTAGAAATATTGGGTGATCGCGGAATCCGCGCCAGCGCGCACTTTAGCCGCAAACGCTTCCAGATCGGAATGTGGGGATTTCGCCTGCGGATGGACCTCGGGATAGGCTGCCACCTCGATGTGGAACCAGTCGCCGAACTCGCGGCGGATGAATTCCACGAGGTCGCTGGCGTACTGGAATTCCCCTCCCAGGCCATAGCCGCTGGGCAGGTCGCCGCGCAGCGCGACGATGCGGCGCACGCCCATGGCCTTGAGCTCCTGCAGCTCGGCACGCACCTTGTCGTGCGTGGCGCCCACGCAGGAGAAATGCGATGCCGCGCTGACGCCTTCGCTCTGGATGTCACGCACCATGTTGAAGGTGCCGGCCTGCGTGGAGCCGCCCGCGCCATAGGTGACGGAGCAGAACTGGGGCTTGCGCGCATAGAGGTTCTTGCGCACCTGCACATGCTTGGCCGCGCCTTCGGGCGTCTTGGTCGGGAAGAATTCGAAGCTGATCGGAAAGCTCATGTAAGACTCACTGCTCAGTGTTTCATTCGTTGCGTTTGCGCAGCTTGGCGCGCCCCGGTCCGGGCACGCCGAACTCGGTGCTGGTGTCGATCACACGCTCGTTGCGCTGCTCGCGCAGCACGGTGCGGGACACGCGCTTGGGCGCGGCCGGCTTAGGCGCGGCTTTCACGGCCGAACGGGGTTCGTCCTCGTCCTGCGTTTCAGGCTGTGCAGGCTCCTTCACCACGGCCGCCTGCTGGGCATGCACGAAGAATTCGCGGTTGCCGTCACCGCCTTCGATGGCCGACTCCATCCAGCCCTTGACCTCCAGCCCCAGCTCGCCCAGGCAGGTGCGGATGCGCTGCTCCACCTCGGTGAACAGGGCCGCATCGCGCACGATGCCGCCCTTGCCGACCTGGCCCGGCTGCAGTTCAAACTGCGGCTTGACCAGCATCAGCAGCTGGCCATGCGGCTTGAGCAGGCGCGTGACGGCCGGCAGCACCAGGGTCAGCGAGATGAAGGACAGATCGCCCGTGACGAAGTCGAACTGCGGCGTGATGTCCACGTCGGCAAACTCGGCGCGGCGGCGGCGCTGCGTGGCCACCGTGCCTTCTTCCCGGGCCTTGCCCTTGGCCGCGCGCTCGGCCTTGAAGGCTTCGATCTCTTTTTCCTTGGCGTCGTCGCTGTCGTCGTAGTCTTCATCGACCAGACCGCCGTTGCGCATCCAGGCATAGGGCGCCACGGGCTGGGTGTCGTTGTCGTCGGGATCTTCTTCCCAGCGTTCGGACAGCACTTCCTCGCAGGACTCCTGCAGGCCCTCGGCCGTCACCGCGCGGGCATTGACGCCCTCGACGCAGATCACACGCACATCCGAGCGCAGCCGGTCATGCAACTGGCCATGGCCCACGTCCACGCCGATGACCTGGGCGGCGCCCGCCTGCAGCAGGCAGTCGGTGAAGCCGCCCGTACTCTGGCCCACGTCCAGGCAGCGCAGGCCCTGCACCGACAGCTTGGTGGCCGCCAGCGCGCCTTCCAGCTTCAGCCCGCCGCGCGAGATGAACCGGGCCTCGGCCCCGTCCAGCAGCTGCAGCTCGGCACCCGCAGGAATCTCGTCGCCGTTCTTGGCAACCTTCTTCCAAGGCGTCAGCGGCGTCATGCGCCATTGCACGCCGCCTGCAATCAGCCGCTGCGCCTGCGAGCGCGTGGCCGCATGGCCGGCTTCCACCAAAAATACATCTGCGCGCATAGCGTCGCTCCAGGAAATCTCAGTTGACTAATGCCCGAAACCGGCGCGACCCAACTCAGGGACGCCAAGCAAGGGCCGCCCCGCAGCGAGGGCGTCGTCCCCCTCCTCCGCGAAGCGGATAGAGAGGGGGAAGGCGCGTCAGCGCCTCAGGGGGTGCTTAGTAGCGATAAGTTTCGGGCTTGTAGGGGCCCTGCTTGCTCACGCCGATATAGGCAGCCTGGCCGTCCGTCAGTTCGGTCAGCATGGCGCCGACCTTCTTCAGGTGCAGGCGGGCGACCTTCTCGTCCAGGATCTTGGGCAGCACGTAGACCTTGCCGACCTCGTAGGCGTCGGGCTTGGTGAACAGCTCGATCTGGGCGATGGTCTGGTTGGCGAACGAGGCGCTCATCACGAAGCTGGGGTGGCCGGTGGCGCAACCCAGGTTCACCAGGCGGCCCTTGGCCAGCAGGATGATCTTCTTGCCGTCAGGGAAGGTGATGTGGTCCACCTGGGGCTTGATTTCTTCCCACTGGTACTGCTCGATGGAGGCGACGTCGATCTCGTTGTCGAAGTGGCCGATGTTGCAGACGATGGCTTCGTTCTTCATGGCCACCATGTGCTCGTGGCGGATGATGTCGCGGTTGCCGGTGGTGGTCACGAAGATGTCGGCCTTGTCGGCTGCCCACTCCATGGTCACGACCTTGTAGCCTTCCATGGCCGCCTGCAGGGCGTTGATGGGATCGATCTCGGTGACCCAGACCTGGGCCGACAGCGCGCGCAGCGCCTGGGCGCAGCCCTTGCCCACGTCGCCGTAGCCGGCCACCACGGCAACCTTGCCGGCGATCATCACGTCGGTGGCGCGCTTGATGCCATCCACCAGCGATTCGCGGCAGCCGTAGAGGTTGTCGAACTTGCTCTTGGTGACCGAGTCGTTGACGTTGATGGCACGGAACTTCAGCGTGCCCTTGGCCGACATCTCGTTGAGGCGGTGCACGCCGGTCGTGGTCTCTTCGGTCACGCCGATGATGTGGGCGCTCTTGCGCGTGTACCAGGTGGGGTCCTGGGCCAGCTTGGCGCGGATGGCGGCGAAGGCGATCTTCTCTTCTTCGGAGGCGGGGTTGTCCAGCACGGACAGGTCCTTTTCGGCGCGCATGCCCAGGTGCAGCAGCATGGTGGCGTCGCCGCCGTCGTCCAGGATCATGTTGGGGCCTTCGCCTTCGGTGCCGGCGGCGCCGAATTCAAAGATGCGGTGGGTGTAGTCCCAGTAGTCGGCCAGCGATTCGCCCTTGATGGCGAACACGGGCGTGCCGGTTTCCGCGATGGCGGCAGCAGCGTGGTCCTGCGTCGAGAAGATGTTGCACGACGCCCAGCGCACTTCGGCGCCCAGGGCCTTGAGCGTCTCGATCAGCACGGCCGTCTGGATGGTCATGTGCAGCGAGCCCGCGATGCGCGCGCCCTTGAGGGGCTGGGCCGCGGCGAATTCCTCGCGCGTGGCCATCAGGCCGGGCATTTCGGTTTCGGCGATCAGGATTTCCTTGCGGCCCCAGGCAGCGAGGGAAATGTCAGCGATGGCCGTGTCGGCGGAAACGGGACGAACAGCAGCGTTCATGGTTTTCTCCAAAAGATGAATGAAAAACCACGTTCTGCGGGAGACGAAAAAAAGCTCACCGCACAGAAAGCGTGGGCGAGCGTCGTTGCAGGTATGACTCCGAGCCTCGCGACCACGCCTGATGTGTGGGGGCCGCTGCAACGCTCCTCGGAGAGGCGCCGATTATACCGATCCCGTGGATGCCTCACCGCCCAGCCCCACAAGCCGGTAGCCCACCTGCAGCTCGGTCACCAGGTGGCGCGGCTGGGCCGGCTCGTCCTCGATCTTCTGGCGCAGATTGGCCATGTGCACGCGCAGGTAGTGGGCGCGGCTCAGGTACTCGGGGCCCCAGACCTGCAGCAGCAGCTGGCGGTGGGTGAGCACCCGGCCCTGGGCGGCGATCAGGGCCGCCAGCAGGCGGAATTCGATGGGCGTGAGGTGCACCGGCTGCCCCGCGCGCCGCACCTCATGCGTGGCCAGGTCCACCTGCACCGGGCCGAAGTGCACCTTGCTGGACGCGGCGGTGCCGCCCGCCCCACCGGCGGCGCCCAGCTGCTGGCGGCGGCGCAGCATCACGCGCAGCCGGGCCAGCAGCTCGGGCACGCCGAAGGGCTTGACCAGGTAGTCGTCGGCGCCGGCATCCAATGCGGCCACCTTCTCGTCCTCACGCTCGCGCGCGGAGAGCACGAGCACGGGCACGGAGGACCACCCGCGCAGCTCGGTCAGGACCTGCTTGCCATCGGCGTCGGGCAGGCCCAGGTCGAGGATGACCAGGTCGGGCTGGCGGCTCGCCGCCTCGATCAGGCCGCGGCGCGCGCTGTCGGCCTCGAAGACCTGCCAGCCTTCGTCTTCCAGCACCAGTCGCACGAAGCGGCGGATGCCGGGGTCGTCCTCGATCATCAGGATGCGGTTGGCGGGCGTGCTCATGGGGGGCTTTCGTGCATGGCGGGACTCTAATCCAGCGCAGGCTGCTCGGGCACGGGAAAGCGCAGCGTGAAGATGGTGCCCGGGCCGGGCCGCGCGGCGGCAGCCTCGATGCGCCCGCCATGCGCCTCGACAATGCTGCGCACCAGCGCCAGGCCCAGGCCGATGCCCGAGACGGTGGACTCGGCCGTGCCGCGCGTGAAGGGCTCGAACAGCGTCTCCACCGGCAGATGCGATGGCAGGCCTGGCCCGCCGTCGCGCACGGACAGCAGCAGTTCGCCGTCCTGCACACGCGCACTGATGGCCAGCGGCGTGCCGGCCGGCGTGTACTTGGCGGCGTTGTCCAGCAGGTTGACCAGCACACGCTCCATGAGCAGGGCATCGAGCTGCAGCAGCGGCAGGCTGGCGGGCACGTCGGTGCTCACGAGATGCTGGCCCAGGCGCGCGCGCATCTGGCGCAGCGCGCTGCCCACCACTTCGTCCAGCGGCAGCCATTCGCGCTGCAGGTGCACGCCGCCTTGCTGCAGGCGCGCCATGTCCAGCAGGTTCTCCACCAGGCGCTGCATGGCCTGCGCCTGGATGCGGACCTGCTCCAGCATGTCGGCCGCGCCGCCCGGCGGCACATGGCGCTGCGCCGCCTCGGCCGCGCCCAGGATGGTGGTCAGCGGGGTGCGCAGGTCGTGCGAGACGGCCGACAGCAGGGTGTTGCGCATGCGCTCGCCCTCCATGGCGATCTGGGTCTGCTGGGCCACGGCCACGAAGTGCTGGCGTTCCAGCGCCAGCGCCACCTGGCTGGCACAGGCCTCCAGCAGGCGCTGCTCCTCGGGCACCTCCAGGCGCTGAGGCGCACGCAGCTGCAGCACCAGCACGCCGCGCATGCGCACGGGTGCGGCCAGCGGCACATAGCGGGCCGGTGCGGCCGGGAGCGTGTCCGTGCCCTGGCCAGCCTGCTGGCCATGGTCCATGGCCCAGCGCGCAATGCTGTCGTCCATGGCGCAGGGGCCGCCGCCCGCAGGCCGCAGGCGCTCGTCGGCATCGGGCAGCAGCAGCCCGGCCTGGGCGTCGAACACGCCCGAGACCGTGCGCAGCGCGATCTCCACCACCTGCTCCTGCGTGAGCGCGCCCGACAGGTCGCGCGCCAGCCGTGCCAGGGCGCCTGCGCGGCGCTCGCGCTCGGCCGCCACGCGCGCCTCGTGGCGCAGCCGCGCCATGAGCTGGCCGCAGACCAGGGCCACGCCCAGCATCAGCACGAAGGTGAACAGGTACTGCGTGTCGTTGACATGGAAGGAGCCGCGCGGCGGCACGAAGAAGTAGTCGAAGCACAGTACCGACAGCAGCGCGGCCCAGGCACCCGGACCCCGCCCCCAGCGCAGCGAGGACAGCACGACGATGAGCAGGAACAGCATGACCACGTTGGCCGGGTCGAAGACGCGCAGCAGCTGCTCGGCCAGCGCCGTGGCGGCCAGGCAGGCCAGGGTGACGCCGGCATAGCCCTTCCACGGCAGCGGTGCGCGCCGCGGCAGCGCGGAAGTCGCGGCAGGAGCGGCCTCGGTCCGGGCCGCGCTGGAGCCGCCGGAGAGCACCAGCACATCGATATCGGGATGCAAGTGCGTGATGCGGTCGGGCAGGCTGCGCGTCCACCAGCGCCAGGGCGACCAGGCCGGGCGTGGCGGCTGGGCCAGCACCAGGCGGCTGGCGTTGCGCTCGCGCGCGAAGGCGACCAGGGCCTCGGCCACATCGGCGCCCGGCAGCGTGGCCGTCTCGGCGCCCAGGCGCGCGGCCAGGGCCAGGGTCTTGAGCACGGCGGCCTGCACGCTGCGCGGGCGGTGCTGGCGCTGGGGGGCGTCCACGTAGACCACCATCCAGTCCGCATCGAGTCGTCGCGCCATGCGCGCGACCTGGCGCACCAGCGCGTCGTCGCCCGCGCGGCCGGCCACCGCCACCAGCAGGCGCTCGCGCGCAGGCCAGACCGTGCCTATGGAGCGCTCGCGCCGGTAGTCGCGCATGTCCTCGTCCACGCGGTCAGCCGTGCGGCGCAGCGCCAGTTCGCGCAGCGCCAGCAGGTTGCCACGGCGAAAGAAATTGCGCGAGGCCCGCTCGGCCTGCTCCAGCATGTAGACCTTGCCGTCCTTCAACCGGCGCAGCAGCTCGTCGGGCGAGATGTCGACGACGATGACCTCGTCGGCATCGTCGAAGATCTGGTCGGGCACGGTCTCGCGCACCGTGATGCCCACGATGCCGCCCACCACGTCGTTCAGGCTTTCCAGGTGCTGGACATTGATCGTGGTCCAGACATCGATGCCTGCGTCCAGCAGCTCCTGCACGTCCTGCCAGCGCTTGGGATGGCGCGAACCCGGCGCATTGCTGTGCGCCAGTTCATCGAGCAGCAGCACGCGCGGGTGCCGCGCGAGCGCCGCATCCAGGTCGAACTCGCGCAGCGTCCGCCCCTGGTGCGGCAGCTCGCGCAGCGGCAGTTGCTCCAGGCCATGCAGCTGCTGCGCCGTTTCCTTGCGGCCATGGGTTTCCACGAGTCCCACCAGAACCTCGCGGCCTCCCTGGCGTTCGCGCTGGGCGGCGGCCAGCATGGCGTAGGTCTTGCCCACGCCTGCATTCGATCCGAAGTAGATGCGCAGCTTGCCCCGCCCCTCCTGCGCCCGCTCATGGCGCAGGCGCGCGACCAGGGCGTCGGGATCGGGGCGCGGCATACCGGGCGGCGCCGGCTCGGCAGAGGACGAAATGGGCATGGTTCTCAGCCTAGCACCAGAGCGTGCTCCCACACTAGAACGCCGCCGACAGCGACAGCACCCAGCCGCTGCGGCCCAGGCTTTGCATCTGGCCCGCCGCGTTGGCCGCGCGGTAGTAGCGCGTGTCGGCCGAGGTGCCGGCCCAGGCCAGCGTGGCCGTCCATGGGCCCCAGCTGCGGGCCAGCGAGACGCGCCAGTCGGCATACGACAGTTCGCTGTAGTTGCGCACCTGCGTGTGGCCGGCATGCAGGCCCAGCACGGCCCAGTCGCCCAGCGGATGCTGGTAGTTCAGGTCCAGATAGCTGCTGCCGCGTGAGCTGCCGCTGCCGGGAAGCGCCTCTGCAAAGGCCGTGGCCGCCGTGCTGTCGCGCAGCCCGAAGTAAGGCGTGAGCGCCAGCGACCATTTGGCGCTGAAGCCGCCGTGGCTGGCAGCCAGATAGGCCTCGGTGGTGTCGTAGCGCACACCGCCGCCGCCATCGCCCCGGGGCACGCGCGCGCCGGGGTAGTTGTAGTGCAGCAGGCCGATGTCGCCCGTCCAGCCCGCCGGCAATTCGGTGCGCCAGCCGCCGTACAGGTCCAGCTCCAGCGCGCGGCCGTCCAGATAGCTGTGGCGCGACACGCTGGAGCCGGACACGCCCAGGTAGGCGCCGCGCGGCAGCGACAGCTCCAGCCCGCCCTGCAGCGCAGGCCCCATCCAGCTTTGCGAGATGCCACGGAAACGGTAGTCGCTGAGCAGCGTCACGCTGCCGGTGAGGGCGTAGGCGGGTGCGGGCGATTCCTGGGCAGCGGCGCTGGCAGCGCTGACGGGGGAGGTCTCTGCCTGCGCATGGCAGGATGCGGCCGCCAGCGACAGCAGTGCGGCCAGGGAGAAACGGGGGACGGCACCAGCGGCCGCCATGGAGGGAACGGATTTCATCTTGGTTTTCTTGAAGAGAAGAGCAAAGCGGGGCCTGCCCGGGCGGGCAGGCGGGCCGCCCAGGGTCACGCCAGGTTCAGAGCCACCAGCAGCATGTCGATCAGCTTGATGCCGATGAAGGGAACGACCAGGCCACCCAGGCCGTAGATCAGCAGGTTGCGCCGCAACAGGGCCGAGGCGCCGATGGCGCGGTAGGGCACGCCGCGCAGGGCCAGCGGTATCAGCACGATGATGATCAGCGCGTTGAAGATCACGGCACTCAGGATGGCCGAGCCCGGGCTGGCCAGACCCATGACGTTGAGCGCCGACAGCTGCGGATAGGTGCCCACGAAGGCGGCCGGGATGATGGCGAAGTACTTGGCCACGTCGTTGGCCACGCTGAAGGTGGTCAGCGCGCCGCGCGTCATCAGCATCTGCTTGCCGGTCTCCACGACCTCGATGAGCTTGGTCGGGTTGCTGTCCAGGTCCACCATGTTGCCGGCCTCCTTGGCCGCCTGGGTGCCGCTGTTCATGGCCACGGCCACGTCGGCCTGGGCCAGCGCGGGCGCGTCATTGGTGCCGTCGCCGGTCATGGCCACCAGGCGGCCTGCGGCCTGGTGTTCGCGGATCAGGCGCAGCTTGTCCTCGGGCGTGGCTTCGGCCAGGTAGTCGTCCACGCCGGCCTCGGCCGCAATGGCCGCCGCCGTGAGCGGGTTGTCGCCCGTGATCATCACGGTCTTGATGCCCATGCGGCGCAGCTCGGCAAAGCGTTCGCGTATGCCGTGCTTGACCACGTCCTTGAGCTCGATCACGCCAAGCACGCGGGCACCGTCGGCCACGACCAGCGGCGTGCTGCCGCGCCGCGACACATCCTCCACCACCTTGAGCATGGCGGGCGGGAACTGGCCGCCCAGGGATTCAACGTGGCGGCGCACGGCGTCGGCCGCGCCCTTGCGCAGGCTGCGCGTGGCGCCGTCCGGCTGGGGCATGTCCACGCCACTCATGCGCGTCTGGGCCGTGAAGGGCACGAAGACCGCATGCAGCGTGGCCAGGTCGCGCTCGCGCAGGCCATGCATCTCCTTGGCCAGCACGACCACGCTGCGGCCTTCAGGCGTCTCGTCGGCCAGCGAGGCCAGCTGCGCCGCATCCACCAGCTGCGCGGCCGTCACGCCGGGCGCGGGCAGGAACTCGCTGGCCTGGCGGTTGCCCAGCGTGATGGTGCCGGTCTTGTCCAGCAGCAGCACGTCCACGTCGCCGGCCGCCTCCACGGCGCGGCCCGAGGTGGCGATCACGTTGGCCTGCATCATGCGACTCATGCCCGCCACGCCAATGGCCGACAGCAGGCCGCCGATGGTGGTCGGGATCAGGCACACCAGCAGGGCGATCAGCACCGTCAGTCCCACGACCTGGCCGCTGCCCGTCAGCTCCACCGCAAAGGACGAATAGGGCCGCAGCGTGACGATGACCAGCAGGAACAGCAGCGTCAGCCCGACCAGCAAAATGGTCAGCGCCAGCTCGTTGGGCGTCTTGTGGCGGCGGGCCGACTCCACCATGGAGATCATGCGGTCCAGGAAGGACTCGCCGGGATTGACGGTGATCTGCACCACCAGCCAGTCCGACAGCACGCGCGTGCCACCCGTGACCGAAGAGAAGTCACCACCGGCCTCGCGGATCACGGGGGCCGATTCGCCGGTGATGGCGCTCTCGTCCACCGAGGCCACGCCCTCGATCACGGTGCCGTCCAGCGGCACGGTGTCGCCGGCCTCCACCAGCACCCACATGCCCGAACGCAGTTCTTCGGCACCCACGGGGTGCCAGCGGCTCTGGTAGTTGGCCTGCTCCAGCTTCTTGGCGATGGTGCTGCGCTTCATGCTGCGCAGGCTGGCGGCCTGGGCGCGGCTGCGCCCCTCGGCCAGCGCCTCCGCAAAGTTGGCGAACAGCACGGTGAACCACAGCCACAGCGCAATCGCCAGGATGAAGCCCGCAGGCGCTTCGCCTTCGCCCGCCAGGGCCTGGGCCCAGAGCAGGCTGGTGAAGATGGCGCCCAGGTAGACCACGAACATCACCGGGTTGCGCCATTGCGCGCTGGGTGCCAGCTTGCGGATGGAGTCACCCAGCGCCTGGCGCACCAGCGAAGGATCGAACAGGGACAAAGCAGTTTTGCGCGACATGGCTTACTCCTTGGCGGCATGGACTGCCGCAGGCTGCAGCGTCGCGGCCGAGAGATCGTCCAGCGCCAGGTTCATCTGCAGCACGTTCACGCGCGGCTCGCCCAGAAGGCCCAGCACGCGCGGCTCCACCTGCTGGCGCAGCAGTTCCTGGACCTTGGCCACGGGCAGCTGGCGCTCGCGGGCCACGCGCGGCAGTTGCAGCTCGGCATTGGCCACCGAGATGTGCGGGTCCAGGCCGGAGGCCGAGGCCGTCACGGCATCCACAGGCACCGCAGCATCTGCAGCCAAGCCATTGAGTTCGCGGTAGGCCGCCACGCGCGCCGCCACGGACTCCTTGAGCGCCGCATGGGTCGGCCCCTGGTTGGTGGCAGCCGACAGCGCAGCGTTGTAGGGCGCGGCCACCGTGGCATCGGCCTTGTCGGGATCGGGCGCCGTGGTGGCGCTGGGCCGGCCCTGGAAATAGCGCGGCGAGGCGAACTCCTGCCCGATCAGGGCCGAGCCCACGACCGAGCCCTGGCGCACGACCAGGCTGCCATTGGCCGCCTTGGGAAACGCGGCCTGGGCCACGAGCGTGGTGACCAGCGGGTACGCCAGGCCCGTGACCACGGCGACGAACAGCGCCGACCGCAGGCTGGGGCCGAACAGCGAGCGCAGCCCGCCTGGAACGGCCTGCGCTTGGGCCTGCGCATCAGCGCGCAGCACCGGCAAGGGGCCGGAAGTATGTGTTTGAACTTGCATCTCGAAACCTCCGCCGCACGGCCCTGCCAAGGCAGAACCGGCGGCCAAGAAAAAAACGGGCTCAGCTGGCTCAGGGATTCAGGGGTAGACCTGTCCTGACAGCATCTGCAGCTGCTCGACCACGGGACCCAGGGCCAGCGAAGGCAGGAAGGTCAGCCCGCCGACCACGACCACCACGAAGACCAGCAGCCCCATGAACAGCGGCGTGGCCGTCGGGAAGGTGCCCGGCCCCGCAGGCACGGTGGGCTTGGCCGCCAGGCTGCCGGCCAGGGCCAGCATAGGCAGCAGCGTCAGATACCGGCCCGCCAGCATGGCCAGGCCGATGGTGGTGTTGAAGAACGGCGTGTTCGCATTCAGGCCCGCAAAGGCCGAGCCGTTGTTGGCCGTGCCCGAGGCATAGGCATAGAGCACCTCCGAGAAACCATGCGGCCCCCGGTTGGCCAGGCTGGCCAGCGTGTCGGGCCAGACCGCCGCCAGCGCCGTGAAGCCCAGGACGGAGATGGGATGCGCCATCACGGCCAGCATCACCAGCTTGATCTCGCGCGCCTCGATCTTCTTGCCCAGGAACTCGGGCGTGCGGCCAATCATCATGCCGGCCAGGAAGACCGTGAGGATGGCGTACTGCAGCAGGTTGATCAGGCCCACGCCATCACCGCCGAACACGCAGTTGATCATCATCTGTGCCAGCGGCACCAGCCCGCCCAGCGGCGTCAGCGAGTCATGCATGGCATTGACCGAGCCCGTGGTGGCGGCCGTGGTTGTGGCCACGAACAGCGCCGTGTCGGCGATGCCAAAGCGCAGCTCCTTGCCCTCCATGTTGCCGCCCGGCTGGGTGGCGCTGATCTGCTGGTCGGCACCTGCGGCCGTGAGCAGCGGATTGCCGGCCTGCTCGGCCGTGAACACCAGCGCCAGAAAGCCCACGAACATCACCAGGCAGGCGCCGAACAGCACCCAGCCCTGGCGGCGGCGCAGCAGCATGGAGCCGAAGGCATAGGTCATGGCCGAGGGAATCAGCAGCATGCCCAGGATGTGGATGGCATTGGTCAGCGGCGTGGGGTTCTCGAACGGATGGGCCGCGTTCATGCCGAAGAAGCCGCCGCCGTTGGTGCCGATGTGCTTGATGCTCTCCAGGCTGGCCACGGGGCCCAGCAGGATCTGCTGGCGCGCGCCCTCCAGCGTCGTCGCCCAGACCTGGCCATCCAGCGCCTGCGGCACGCCCTGCCACACATAGACCAGGGCCACCACAAAGCTCAGCGGCAGCATCACGCGCCACAGCACGCGCACATAGTCCACCCAGTAGTTGCCCAGGTCCGATGCGCTGGAGCGCGCCAGGCCGCGGATGAAGCCCGCAGCCGCGACCACGCCCGTGATAGCACCCGCAAACATCATGAAGGTGATGGCCACCATCTGCGTGGCGTTGGACAGGCTGCTCTCGCCCGAATACGCCTGCCAGTTGGTATTGGTCACAAAGGACGCGGCCGTGTTGAAGGCCAGGTCCGGCGTCTGCGCCGCATTGCCCAGCGCATTCAGCGGCAGCCAGCCCTGCGCGCGCAGCAGCGCATAGCCCAGCAGCAGCATGGCGCCGTTGGACAGCAGCAGCGCCAGCCCGTAGCGCTGCCAGCCCATGCGCTCGGCCGGGTTCACGCCCAGGGCGCGAAAGCTCAGCCGCTCGATCCAGGCATGGTGCTCACTCGTGAAGCAGCGTGCCAGCCACTGCCCCATGGGCACGGCCAGCGCCGTCATCAACAGCAGCACCAGTGCATATTCCATCCAGGTCAACCACATGGCGGTCTCCTTTCAGGCAGTCAAATCCGGCCCAGCGCCGCCACGAAGGCCAGCAGGCCCCCGAAGCAGCCCAGGCTCAGGGCGATAAAGATCAGGTCTTGCATCTGCGCCACCTCAGAACTGCTCGGGCCGCAGCAATGCGTATCCCAGGTAGACAAACAGAGCCAGAGCGCCCAGGGCGCCCAGCCATCCGGTGATTTCGGTCAGGGTCATAGGAATTTCTCCCGCATCGGCGCCGCATGGCGGCACCTGTTGTTGCGATGGGGAAAACTCTAGGGCCGGGGCTGTCAAAAGCGGATTGAGATTGCGGCATGCCGTATCAAGACGGCATCAAGAAACCAGGGGCACGACTTACATCCCTGTTCGCCGATATTTCCAGTGCGAAAGTAGAATGGCGGCCATTTGCGGCCTCGCTTGGCTCCATGCCCAATGGCCGCCCGCGACAGACATTACGTCTCCCTTTCCTGGCAGGCACCGCCCTGCCTTTGCGCTTTCAATACTGTGTCATACGCCTCTGAAACCCGGCGCCGCCGGACTTTTGCCATCATTTCCCACCCCGACGCGGGCAAGACCACGCTGACCGAAAAGCTGCTGCTGTTCTCGGGCGCGATCCAGATCGCGGGCGCCGTCAAGGGCCGCAAGGCCAGCCGCCATGCCACCTCCGACTGGATGGAAATCGAAAAGCAGCGCGGCATCTCGGTGGCCAGCTCGGTCATGCAGATGAGCTACCGCGATCACGTGGTCAACCTGCTCGACACGCCCGGCCACAAGGACTTCTCGGAAGACACCTACCGCGTGCTCACGGCCGTGGACTCGGCGCTGATGGTCATCGATGCCGCCAACGGCGTGGAATCGCAGACCCGCCGCCTGATCGAGGTCTGCCGCCAGCGCGACACGCCCATCATCACCTTCGTCAACAAGATGGACCGCGAAGTGCGCGATCCGCTGGACATCCTCGACGAAGTCGAGCGCGAACTGGGCATGCCCTGCTGCCCCGTCACCTGGCCCGTGGGCCAGGGCCGGCAGTTCGGCGGCATCATCAACCTGCTCACCCAGACCATGACGGTGTTCCAGCCCGGCAGCGAACGCCGCCCGCAGGACTTCGAGGCCATCCCCCTGGCCGAGGCCGACAAGCTGCGCGCGCGCTTCGGCCAGTCCTTCGACGATGCGCTGGAAAGCATGGAACTGGCCCAGGGCGCCTCGGCCCCCTGGGACCACGAGGCCTTCCTGGCAGGCAAGCTCACGCCGGTCTTCTTCGGCTCCGGCGTGAACAACTTCGGTGTCATGGAAGTGCTGGACGCCGTGGTCGACATGTCGCCCCCGCCCGGCCCCCGCAAAAGCTCGCTGCTGGTCAACAAGCAGCCTGTGGAAAAGATCATCCAGCCCGAGGACGAAGGCTTCTCCGGCGTGGTCTTCAAGGTCCAGGCCAACATGGATGCCAACCACCGCGACCGCATCGCCTTCGTGCGCGTGGCCTCGGGCAAGTACACACCCGGCATGAAGATGAAGGTCCAGCGTACTGCCAAGGAGCTGCGCCCCACCTCCGTCGTGACCTTCATGAGCCAGCGCCGCGAGGCCGTGGAAGAAGCCTATGCGGGCGATATCATCGGCTTCACCACGCACGGCGGCGTCCAGCTGGGCGACACCATCACCGACGGCACCAACCTGCAATTCACAGGCCTGCCCTTCTTCGCCCCGGAAATGTTCATGACCGTGGTGCTCAAGAACCCGCTGCGCACCAAGCAGCTGCAGCAGGGCCTGATGCAGCTGGGCGAGGAAGGCGCCATCCAGGTCTTCAAGCCCGAGGCTGGCGGCAACATGCTGCTGGGCGCCGTGGGCCAGCTGCAATTCGAAGTCGTCCAGCACCGCCTGAACGCCGAATACGACTGCGACATCCGCCTGGAAGGCTGCCAGTACACCGGCGCACGCTGGATCACGGCCGACACCCCGGCCGAACTGCGCGAATTCGAGAACGCCTACCCGCTGCGCATGGCGCGCGATGCTGCCGATACGCTGGCCTATCTGTGCACCTCGCCGTATGACGTGCGATTGGCGCAGGAGCGGTTTCCGAAGATTCACTTTCATCCGCTGCGCGAGCATGCGGGGTTGGCGTTGCAAGTAGGGTAACAGCTGCGGTTTTTCTTTTTCACCGAATTAGTGACGCTGGACGCAGGAATGTTGAATCGCAATATCAAAAAAATTTGGATACCATTTATTTCATTCATCTGGCTAATCTGGATTCTCTTATCGGCCCAAAAAAGACTTGCTCAGTTCTTCCCTCCTGCAGGCTCCGTACTGAATGGTGATGCACAGCAAACCTATCTACCGGCAGCCCGCGGTCTGCTTGCCGCGCCATGGCATTTTCTAACAAAAGATCAGTTGAGCTATAACGTGGCTCCGCTGGGATATTTGTGGCCTGCCCTTTGGTCAGCAGACCCCATTTCAAATCAAATTGCAAACTGTGCTCTATTTCTAGCCTGCGTATTTTTGATGTGGTATTGCGGTTATCGCTTGGCCGGATGGGTCGCAGGAATGGCATCCAGCTATCTCCTGGTGTTCCATCCAACCATCGTCTATTACGCCCCTCACGTCCTTACAGAGTCACTGTATCTTTTTGGGCTACTTGTTCTCATCACGTCTGCTATAGAGTATGCACTCACACCCAGACTAAGAAAAGTGTGCGCCGGATTTTTGGCATTCGGTCTCACAGTCACCCTACTTACACGCCCCATACTGCAATTCTTCACTGTGGGAATATTGGCATTATTAATTTTTGCAGGAATATACTGGAAATACGCCGCCAAGACAGCAGACATCAAAAAGATCACTATCTGCCGACAATTGAGTACTGCATTGATCATGGCACTGGCTCTTCCGATTCTGGTGATTATAAAAAACGGCACATACTTCAACGTTTGGTCTATTGGAACAGGTGCGGGCACCGGCATTTACTATGGAGTAAGTCCACTCAAAGCAGGACTCGAGCCCGTTTTCTCAGGGTTTGCCTATGATGCGGGTGCAATTGCTGGAACCGTTGCCCCTCAAACCAAGGGAAACCCCCTCGCTCTTGAATCAGATCAAATTAACAGACGTGTCGCCCTTGAAATCATAAAGAACACTGAATTTTCGGACAATATCAGATTCTTCGGATACAAGCTCAAATCCTGGCTGCTTTACAGCACTCCAGAATTATTGGGTGAACCCGGCTTAAGACCATTCAGGATATTTGAATGGATAGCCATATTGACTGCCACATTCATTTTCATAAAGCATCGGATAAAGAAACGCCGTGAGACAGAAATCCAATCCACAGATGACAACAATACATCTCGGGCGCTTCTGTTTTTCCCGCTCTTGCTCATGCCATTTGCAATGGCCGTGCAACTGACGCCTATTCTCTACAACGATCGCTATAATTTATATTCCATGGAACCATGGATTATACTGGCGTGCGGGGTAAGTCTCGGCATCATATTCAATCCCAATTGGTCAATACAGGAAAATCCATATTCCAATATACGCTGGGTTGTCTCTCGCATTGCAATTATCGGTTTGCTTATAACACTTCCCCCGGCAATTACAAAGTATTCAATACGCCACGAAGAATGGGGAATGGATCCTCATCGTCCGGGGCCTACATCAGTCATCTTCAACAATGCGCGTTTTGGCACTATGACAGCGGTGGGCGCAACCCAGGCTTCCGAAGACACCTGGGTTCTCGAAGAATCTCCCGCCAAACTCAGGATTCCTTTGCCTTCGCACAACTATGACACCCTGTCTCACTACATGGTCCTGGATATGTTATGGAGAATGCGGTTTTCCTTGACTCCCGCACCAGATGCTTCCAACTCGTGCAAAAAGGTCAACATCTCTTTGACCAATGCACATCAGGTGCGACCTGGATTTCGTACATCTACGGAAATAGATACCAAGCCTGATGGTGCATTGCACACCTATGCGATTTTTGGAAATCATCAACTCAGGCCTGCTGGCGAGGGATTTCTGGAGGCTACATTCAATTGTCCGAAAGGCAGCAAGGTGACATGGAGTGCGATAGAACTGCTCCAAAATACCATGCCCCAGGCGGCAGATGCTTTCATAAAACACGGCACGCCCATCAACGTATATAGGCGTGAAAATCCACAATGATCAGAGACTCTCAGTCATCAGATGGAATGAAGGCTCAAACCAAATCCTTCCTGGCTTTTCTTACTCTACTCACAGCCATCTATGGATTTTGGCTGATGGTTTTCTGGCCGGGTGTCCTGGGACAAGACAGCATTGCAATTCTGTTGGAGGTCAACGACCCCATCAATCAGGCTTCCGGAAAACCTGCGTTCTGGTATTTCTTCGTAAAACTTTTCTACAGCGGCCATGAGCATGTTGAAGCCCCCATCGGGGTCATTATGCTTTTGTCCGCCATCATTCAGACGAGAATATTGAGCTGGACCTGGAGCCGGGGACTAAAGAAGACTGCAATCTTTCTATTCGTCTTTATCTGCACTGCTCCGCAAGCCATATTCTTCATAGGAACCTTGTATCCGGATGGTGTTTACTCGATTGCTATTGCCGGCTTGCTTTTCGAACTGTGGATCATTTCCGAGAGCAAAAAAATATCAAAAACCTCCCTACTACTGATCCTTGTAATTCCATTTGCAGCATTTAGCCGTCCAAATGGCATAATTTTTTTAGTGCCCGTTGCCGTGCTTGCTTTGTGGCTGTGGAAGCAAAATCGAAGAGCAAGTGTATTTCTCACAACACTGCTGGCATTGAACTGCCTTCTGATAGGCCTAATCAATTCAGCTCACCCCAATAGGAGCCATGGCTCACTGTATCCTTTGGTCATATATGAAACCGTCAATTTCCTACAGCCTCGCCCCATGAATCTTTGGGTGGCATCCCCACGCGTTTCACAAAAAACCGTGGATGCCATGGAAAAGCATAAACCACTCCAAGTCTATCTGGAAAATTATGACCGAGATTATTGGGACCCACTGGTATTCAAATCGGATGGACCTCAGGTATTGAACATCCCACGGTCAGAAAGAAAAATTATCATCCGCGAATTTTTCAGGTACAACCTATGGAGAAATATCCCGGCATTTTTGTCCAGCAGAGTCAATATATTTCTGACTTCGGCTTTTGCACAAGGAGGCTTACCAAGCCATACCTATGCCGAGCAAGTCATCAAGATCATAAAATCAAGATCATAAAATCAAGATCAGAATACCGGATTTTTAAACTCACTGACGCAGAGAAATTATTATTCAATGAATTCGAAGTCAGCTACAATATTCGCTGGCTTTTGTGGACACCTTTTCTTGGCATTGCATTACTGTTCATAGCAATGCGCAAAGGCATCACAAAATGCAATAAATCGCTTCTTTTAATTTCCATCCCCATGATAGTGCAACTAGGCGGGATTTTTCTATTCTCTATCGCGGGCGAATACCGATACATACTTCCATTTTTCACAATCACACTAGTATTCTTGCCAATACTACAGATGAAAAATCATGGCATTAATACACAAAAATAATCGTATGACACCTATATTGACATTACTAACATTATTGTGTGTGGTTTGCATATCAATTGGACAATTATTATTCAAGAAAGCCGCCACTGCGCTACCGGAAAATCCTCAAATTATTGATTGGGTTTTCAATGGTTGGCTTTTTTCCTCTCTAGTCCTTTACGGGTTCACCACCCTGGGATGGATCTGGATTCTTCGCCATGCCCCTCTGCATATGGCATACCCTTTCATGGGCCTGGCATTTCTGATCGTCCCTACTCTCGCATGGGTGATATTCAATGAGCCATTGCACTGGAGAACATTTGCCGGTGGCGCGCTCATAATGGCAGGTGTAGCTATTGCATCAACTAAGTAGAGGTCAATTTTGCGTATCGCCGTCGCCATCCCCTGCTACAAGGTCACCCAGCATGTGCTCGGTGTCATCAACGCCATCGGCCCCGAAGTCGAGGCCATATATGCCGTGGACGACGCCTGCCCTGCCGGCAGCGGACGCTTCATCGAGGAGAACAACACAGACCCACGCGTGCGCGTGCTCTACAACCCCGAGAACCGGGGCGTGGGCGGCGCCATCGTCACGGCCTACAAGGCGGCGATTGCCGATGGCATGGACATCGTGGTGAAGATCGATGGCGACGGCCAGATGGACCCCTCGCTGCTGCCGCTGTTCGTGCGTCCCCTGCTGCGCCACCAGGCCGACTACACCAAGGGCAACCGCTTCTACCGGCCTGAGTCGGTACAGGACATGCCGCCGGTACGCTTGTTCGGCAATGCCGTGCTGTCCTTCATGACCAAGCTCAGCTGCGGCTACTGGAACGTGATGGACCCCACCAATGGCTACACCGCCGTGCGCACTTGCGTGCTGGCCGAGCTGCCGCTGGACAAGCTGGAAAGCCGTTACTTCTTTGAGACCGACATGCTGTTCCGCCTGAATACAGTGCGCGCCGTCGTCAAGGATGTGCCCATGGATTCGGTCTATGCCGATGAAGAGTCCAACCTCAGGATAGGCAAGGTGCTGCCCGAATTCCTGCGCAAGCACGCCTCTCGGCTGTGGCGGCGCTATGTCTACAACTATCTGGTACGCGACTTCAACGTGGGAACGCTGTACAGCCTGAGCGGCGTGCTGCTCGTGCTGCTGGGCACCTTGTTCGGTCTCTGGCATTGGATCGGTGGCGCCAGCCATCCCGCCACCAGCGGAACCGTCATGCTGGCGGCGCTGCCCATCATCATCGGCATCCAGTGCCTGATCGCCTTTCTGCACTACGACGTGAGCAGCGTGCCCACCGAGCCGGTCAGCCTGTCCCTCGAAGACGAAGCCGTCGCCTGACCGCGCCGTCTTCGCGGCCTGCCACATCCAGTCCTGTCCACCATCCCATCCATGCCCCACCTGCCTCGCACCGTCCACCTTCCATATGCATCCACGCTGATCGCCGCAGGCCTTGCCCTGGCATCCATGGCAACCCATGCACAGACAGGTTCTGGTGCCACGCGCGGCCAGCCCCTGGTCATCGCGCCCACGGTGGAAGGCATGCTCCTGTGCGATGAAGCCGTTGCAGAAACCAGGATCAAGTCCATGGACGAGGCCTATGCCTTCTGCCAGCAGCGCAAGCTGGACGGCTCCGCTGCCGTCAACCGCCTGCTGGACACGCTGGAGCCAGGCGGCCCCAAGGGCAACGTGCAGATCGGCTACACCGCCACGCTGCAATTGCTGGGGCTGTACCAGCGCACGGCCAAGGGCTGGGAAATCGACGAAGCCAAGGTGGACAGCTTCCTGAACGTCATCCGCAAGGTGCAGCGTCCGGTCGTGCTGTATTTCTCGGCAGACCATTTCGACTCCGTCGGCCCCATTGCCGCCGAGCTGGCCAAGGACCCCGTCAACCTGATGCAGCTGCGCGACGGCAAGCCTCTGGAATTGGGTTATTTCGGCTACCGCATCCTGCCCTACACGCTCTCGACGGATGCTTCGGTTCCCGTCAATCACTACCGCTTCAAGGCACTTGAATACATGGCCAGGAAGATCCGGGAGCTGCCCAAGCCTGTACAGGACCGCATCATTGCCTACACGTTGCCGGGCGAGCTGCACCACATGTTCCCGGACTTCGAGAACGGCATGGGTGCCTATCAGGACATCCGTGTCACTGACTACAGCCCGGGCTCGGTCGCAGGCTTTCGCCAATGGCTTCAGGTCAAATACAAGGACCTTGCCCAATTCAAGGCGAAGACCGGGCTGGACTACGCGTCGTTCGACGTCATTCCGGCCCCCTCCAAGGACATACGCAAGGAAAAGCTCAACGGCTTCGGTGAACACTACGACGCATTCGCCGACGGCATACTGCCCGTGGGCGGCTGGCTGTGGGACCCAAAACAGGCAATCGAGCGCCTGGATCTCTATCTGGACGGCAAGCTGGTAGGGCCCGTGGCCCGCGGCCTCAACCGGCTGGACGTCTACCGCGCCGTGGACAACATCACCAGCCCCAACACCGGGTTCCGCTACAACCTCGACTTCAGCAACCTGTCCGCTGGACAGCACATCGTCCAGGTCGTGGCCGAGTCCAAGGGCCGCAAATACCAGTTGGCCAATGCCAACTTCGTTGTCGTTCCGCGCAATCAGGGCAAGATCGTCAACATGTACCCCCGGCGGCTCGGCTGGATGCCGCCCACGTCCATACTGGAAAAGCAGGGCGTGCGGTCGTGGCTCGACATGCCGGCGCAACTGCAGGACGTCTACTACAACCCCTTGGCCCGCGACTGGAACCACTACCGCGAATCGCAGGTGTACGCACAGCTTGCGGTGTTCCACGAACGCGCCATTGCTGCCGGCCTGCCCGCAGCCAAGCTCTACTCCCACCAAATCATTCCCGATGTGAATCCCTCCTGGAATCCGCAGTTGTTCGCCTCCACCCAGACCCTGGATGGCAACGCACCTTGGAAGCAGGGCCTGAACATGTACGGCGGTGCCACCAACAGCGACTGGCTGCGCGGTTTCATGAAGCAGCACCAGATCGGCAGCGGCTATGGCGCACCTGAATTCAACCCCCAGCAATGGAAGCTGGAAGGAACGCACCTGGCCGCGCTGAAGGCCCACTACGACGCAGGCGCCACCTTCATCAGCCCCTACTACTTCTCGGTGATCAACCAGCGCTTCAAGGGCGCAGCCGAACACGGCGTCAACCGCATGGAGCTGTCCCCAGACAACCCCAAGGACGGCTCCGACAAGTTCTACAAGGCCATCGTCGAATTCGCCAGGCAGTAGGATGGAGCCCTTGCGCGCACGGTCCGTGCGCGCAAACGCTGCCCTTTTACAAGCCGCCCCGGGCGGCTTTTTGCATTTTGACGACCGTGCCTACAACCCTCCAGCCGCTGTCCCTCTGGACACCTCCCGCATCGCCGCTCGGCATCCTCACCGACATCGACGACACCCTGACCACCGAGGGTGTGGTGCCGGACCATGTCGTCGATGCCATCGCCCGGCTCAAGCAGTCCGGCCTGCGCGTGGTGCCGATCACGGGCAGGCCCGTGGGCTGGAGCGAGCCCTTTGCCCAGGCCTGGCCCGTGGATGCCATCGTGGCCGAGAACGGCGCCGTGGCACTGCGGCGCAATGCGCAGGGCGGGCTGGACAAGCTCTACCAGCAGGACGAGGCCACACGCACCGCCAACTACGCGCGCATGCAGCAGGTGCTGGCCGAGATCGAGGCCACCGTGCCCGGAGCGCTGCGCGCCACCGACTCGGCGGGCCGCGAATGCGACATTGCCGTGGATCACAGCGAATTCACCCAGATGCCCCAGCAGGACATCGACCGCTGCGTGGCCATCATGAAGGCGGCGGGCATGAACGCCACCGTCAGCTCCATCCACATCAACGGCTGGTTCGGAGCGCACAACAAGCTCGAAGGCGCACGCTGGATCCTGCGCACGCTGTTCGACATCGACCTCGACGCCACGCTGGACCGCTGGATCTACATCGGCGACTCCACCAACGACCAGCTCATGTTCGAGCACATGCCCCACAGCGTGGGCGTGGCCAACATCGCGCGCTTCGTGCCCCAGCTCAAGCACCTGCCTCGCCACGTCACCCGGGCCGAGCGTGGAGACGGCTTTGCCGAAATGGCGCAGTACCTGCTGACCCAGCGCCCCTGATCCACAGGGCCGAGGGCCGGTGCAGCCCTTGCAGGCCTGCGCCTTCGCTTTCGCCTACTACCCCATCGACCCCTCCTGATCTGCGGGACCCGCGCTCCCCCCGCAGACACCATCACCCACAGCACAGCCAACCGCCCGGCGCAGGCGGGCTGTGCACCCTCTTTTCCCCATTCGACAGAGCGAATCTAGGACTATTCCTAGATCAAGCATCAATTATCAGAATGCGCCCTATTTCATATAGTGGCGGCGCACACCTAGAATCCATCACATACCCAAAGAACAGGTTTTTGTTTCTCCTTTTTCTTTGACAGATTCTCTCCTGCACCCCATCCGCGCCATTGGGCACTGGTGTATTTGAACAATTCAACTTCAAACATGCCAGAGAAACAAACTTCGCCCATCCCTCGCCAACGCTCCCTCATCCGAACAATTTCTCCATGTCAGCGCCACCACCTATTCCAGCATGATCGCAACCCCTGCAGATCATTGACCATGCTGGCAGTTACCAACCATTGGATTGATGAGGTGAACATGGAACACTGATGATTTATTAACCACTCAACCATTCACACAGTCTCTTATTCCATCAGCGCATTCATCGCTGCTGGAATTTCATTTATCTCTTCAACTCGAGGGAATACCCATGAAAAAGATCGCATTGCTGACATCGGTTGCCGGCCTCGTCATGATGACCATGAACACCGCTCAAGCAGCAGACGGCACCATCAACTTCACGGGCGAGGTGGTCACCACCACCTGCAAGGTGGACACCACGGTCGCTGGCGCCGCCAAGGACGGCGTGAAGCTGCCCAACGTGGCGAACAACCAGCTGGCCACCGTGGGTGCCACGGTCGGCCGCCAGGCGTTCTCGCTGGAACTCAGCGGCTGTGAGCTGGCCACCGCCACCTCCACAGCGCCCGTCTCCAAGGTCGCCGTGTTCTTCGAAGCCGGCCCCAACGTGGACCTGGTCACCGGCATGCTCAAGCCCGCAGCGGCCAGCGGTACTGGTGCGCCCACCGTGGCCTCCGGTGTCCAGATCGCCATCGTGGATCCCAGCAACAACGAGCGCCTGAAGATCGGTTCCGCCCAATCGCGCTTTGTGGACATCGACAACAAGGTCGGTGGCAATGGCCGGGCCATCATGCGTTTCGCCTCCGAATACGTGGCCACCGGCCCCGTGACCGCAGGCCGTACCGACACCTCGGTGACCTACTCGCTGGTCTATCAGTAATCACTGACTTTCAGGCATATCGGCCGCCTTGCGGTGGTCGATATGCCGTGTCTTCTGCTTTCCTGACATGGGCCCGGCCCCATTCTTTCGCTCAAAACCCAGAGAGTTCTCCGATGCTGACGATCAAACGTTCATATGGGCTTGCTGCCGTCCTGTTGTCCCTTCTTCTTGGAACGGCGGCACAGGCCAGCGTGACATTGACGGGCACGCGCATCATATTCCCCAGTGGCGAGAAGGAAGCCACCATCCAGCTCACCAACGAAGGCAGCAAACCTGCCCTGGTGCAGGCCTGGCTGGACAAGGGCAACAACCAGGAATCGCCTGAGAACATCGACGTTCCCTTCGTCGTCACGCCCACCATCATGCGCATCGAGGCGGGCAAGAGCCAGACGTTGCGCATCATCTATTCGGGCGAAGCACTGCCTGCTGACAAGGAATCCCTGTTCTGGCTCAACGTGCTGGACGTCCCGCCCAAGGCGGAAATGGAAGGCGACTCCAACAATCTCCAGTTCGCCTTTCGCACTCGCGTCAAGCTCATGTACCGGCCCAGCAATCTGCCCGGCAACGCCCAGGAAGCGCCTGCCCAGCTTCAATGGTCGGCAGGCGTTGACGCCAATAACCAGCCCGTATTGAAAGCACGCAATCCCAGCGCCTTTGTGGTCAATGTGGCTGGCGTTGAAGTGCAGCTCAACGGCAAATCCTTCGAGGCAGGCGTTGGGCCCGTTCTTCCCGGCCAGGTGGCCACTTTCCCAATCAAGGAACCTGCGGGTGTCAATATGGCTGGCGCAACCGGTGCCACGGTGATGTTCAGCAGCATCAATGATTGGGGTGCCAGTCTCAACCACGAAGCCAGAATTGGCAATTCCGCCCAATAAACAGGGTAATGCGAGCACAGCCACGCGAATCCCCCGTCCTCTCCGGTCTGATTATCTAATGCCACTGCATTTTCAGTCCGGCCAGCACACCGATACCCAGCGTTAATACCCAGCGAAACTGCATCGGTCTCTTTACCGGGACTGGCACATCGGCCTTGGCCGTTCGCTTTGCATCGGGCGCACAGCATTAGGAGATAAGCAAATGATCAGGCCAGTCTTTCCAGATTCAGAAAAGGGAATCAAAAGCCGGCATGCAAGGCAAGGAAAAGGAACAATGCCGGGGCCAGGCCAAGGCCCTGCCGGATATTTCAAACTGAAGCCCGGCCATGCGCTGCTGCTCTCCGTGCTGGTGTGCTGGCAGTCCGAGGCCCAGCAGGGGCAGCAGGTCAAGGAAGTCACGACCTCCACGTCCACCGGCCAGTGGCAGCCCACGCCGGCTGCCGTCGACTTCGACCCCAGCTTTCTGAACACCGGCAAGCAGACCATTGACGTCTCGCGCTACTCGCGCGCCAACGTGGTCATGGCAGGCAGCTACAACCCAGACATCTACATCAACGGCAACTGGGTTGGCCGCCGCGAAGTGCAGTTCAAGGCCCAGGCCGGCTCGCAGGACGCGCTGCCCTGCCTGGACAAAGCACTGCTGGAGAAGGTGGGCATCGACCTCTCGCGCCTGCCGCCCGAGGCCGCCTTGAAGCTGGCGGCCGACGGTGGCTGCAACCGGCTGGACCAGATCATCGCGGGCGCCTTCACCAGTTTCGATTTCGGCAAGCAGCGACTGGACCTGAGCGTGCCCCAGGCCTCGCTGCGCCGCTCGGTGCGCGGCTATGTCAGCCCCGACCAATGGAGCGCCGGCGTGCCTGTCGGCCTGCTCGGCTACCAGTTCAACACCTACCACGGGCGCTCCAGCAACGCAGAAAACACCACGCAGAGCTACCTGGGCCTGAACGGCGGCGTCAACATCGACCGCTGGCATTTCCGGCACAACGGCTCCTTCAGCTGGGCGGACACTGGACGGGGCAACTACCAGAACATCTCCACCTACGCACAGCGCGACATTGCCGACTGGTCTTCCCAGCTCATACTGGGCGACACCTACACGGGTGGCGACCTGATGGACTCCACCTCGTTTCGCGGCATACGCTTGAACAGTGACGACCGCATGCTGCCCGACTCCCAGCGCGGCTACGCGCCCGTGGTGCGCGGCGTGGCCAACACCAATGCCCGAGTCACCATCACGCAGAACGGCATCAAGCTCTACGAAACCACGGTGGCGCCCGGCGCCTTCGTCATCAACGACCTCTACCCCACCGGCTACGGCGGCGACCTGCAAGTCAGCATCACCGAGGCCAATGGCGCCGTGCGCAGCTTTGCCGTGCCCTACGCGGCCGTGCCGCTGTCGCTGCGCGAGGGGCAGGACCGCTACAGCCTCACGGCGGGCGTGGTGCGCCACCTGCCCAATACCTCGCCGCTGTTCTCGCAGGCGACCTGGCAGCACGGCTTCACCAACATGCTGACCGGCTACGGAGGTGTGTCCGTGGCCAAGGGCCATATCTCGCCCATGATTGGCGCGGCGCTCACCACGCCCTGGGGTGCCTTTGGTGCAGACATCACGCACGCCTCCACCAGCATTCCCAATGATGGCTCCTTTTCCGGACAGAGCTTGCGTGCCAGCTACGCCAAGTCCTTTGCGCAGACCGGCACCCACGTGGCCATTGCCGCCTATCGCTACTCCACCAACGGATTCTTCGGCCTCAACGACGCCATGCGCGCGCGGGATCAGGCCAATCTGCTACGGCCCTCCACGGACCTGTACCGGCCTCGCAACCGCGCCTCCCTGGTCATGGGCCAGCAGTTTGGCCCCGGGGGAGGCAGCCTCAGCCTCACGGCGTCCACTGCCAAGTACTGGAACCGCCAGGGCTCCAACGTCGACTACGCCATTGGCTACAGCAACTCGTTCCGCAACATCTCCTACAACCTCTCTGCGGCGCGCCAGCGCGATGCCTGGGGACAGTCCAACACGTTCCTGCACGTGGGCCTGTCGATTCCGCTCAGCATGGAGCGCGGCATGATGCTCTCCACCAATACCAACCGCGACTCGCGCGGCCGCGTGCAGGCCCAGGCCAATCTGTCCGGGCTGCTGGGCGACGACAACGCCATCTCCTACGGCCTCAGCGCCAACCACAACACCGGTGGCATGAATGGCAGCAGCACCAGTGCCAGCGCCAACGCCACCTACCGCGCATCGCAGACCGAACTCAGCGGCAGCGTCAGCGCCAGCAGCGGCTACCAGCAGTTCTCGGTAGGCGCGCGTGGCGCCATCGTGGCCCACCCGGGCGGCGTGACGCTGTCGCAATCGGTATCTGACACCTTTGCCATCGTGGAGGCCAAGAACGCGGAAGGCGCGCGCATCAACAACGCGCCCGGCGTGAAGGTGGACAGCCGGGGCTATGCCGTCGTCCCGTATCTGACGCCGTTCTCGATGAACGAGGTCTCCATCGATCCCAAGGGCCTGTCGACGGACGTGGAACTCAAGGAAACCAGCCAGCACGTCGCGCCGCTGGCCGGCGCAGTGCCGCTGCTGGTGTTCAAGACAGCCTATGGCCGCTCGGCCGTGATCCGCGCGCGGCAGGCCGGCAACATGCCTGTGCCCTTTGGCGCCAGCGTGCTGGACATGGACGGCAAGGAGTTGGGCATGATCGGCCAGGCCGGCAAGCTTCTGGCGCGCGGGCTGTCAGACCAGGGCGAGCTGCAGGTGCAATGGAAGACCGACACCGGCATGGTGGGCTGCAACCTCTCCTATACCCTTCCTGAAAGAAAGCGCAGCACCACCTACCAGCCGCCGCAAAGCCTGGAACTGCCCTGCGTGGCCAGCAGCAACCTGGTGCCTGTGATGGTGGCGGCCACCTCCAATCCTGCCAACGCGGCAATGCCTGCCGAAGTGAGGAACACAGCCACTTTGTCCACCCAGACGGTCATGGCAGCATCGGCGCCGCCGCACTCCACGCCTGCGCTCAAGGCAACAGATTCCACTTCCGCCATGACGATGGCGGGTGCCCAGCCCGATACACGGGCGAGGCCATCTGCACAGGCCGCCAAAGTTGAAAGGGCGGCGCTTGAGCGCACGCTTGACGGCCTGCGCATGAGCATCAGGATCAGCGCGCTACCTTCCGGCAATCTGGCAGCCGACAAGGGCGACAGGAGTACCCCGCTTCAAAGCAAGGCCTCCTCGGATTCCCCGATTCGCGACGCCAAGGCCAGCCACCCGATAGCGGTTCTTCAGCCCAGCTTGAAGATCAGGGTCCTGGCATCGGCCGATCAGACATAAGCACCGGAAAAGCAGCCCAAATGGGCCGCTGCCAATGCAGGGCCACGTTGATTGCCTGCACCGGCAGGCTTCCATTTCCGACTCCCGCGCCGACTGCAGATACGTTGGTACGGGTAGCCATCGGCATGCAGCTATTTGCCGTCACTGCCCAAACGCTGTTCATCAATACCCGCAAGATTGACTGCGGGCCTTGTGCCGCAGGGCGGCACAGCCGAGACCTTGCTCTTCTCGCAAAGAGCATCGTCGGCTTGTCTGCCGGCATCAGCTGCATCGCAGATCCCCCCAACCCATAGGCGACAGCCTTCCCGCAAGGCTTTGCCCCGCCATTTCTGGACCCGCGCACGCACAGTTCGGATCACCAATTCGTAAGCAATTGAAGAAAAGATAGGACTATTCCTAGGGAATCCCGATAAATTCGCTCAAAAAATCAGGGAATTCCTAGAGAGAAAATCGCGAAATTCAGAATTATCCAATTTCATTTCAGCGAGCATGTGTTGACAATAAGCCGATCAGATAAATTGCCAAGAATCAGAATCTGATTCTTCGAAATCTCGTCATCAACGAGAACAATCCACCGTCAATTCATATTCCCAAAAAGCCTCTTCAGCCACACCCAATTGACGCATAAAAAAATATATTACCTGCAACTTTCAGCAGCAGCAACTCTATAGCCATCGATATCTGGAATCATTCAAAAATATCCAATATCAAATCAAAAATGGAGGTGCGTCAAAGAAAAAAGTTTCAAACAAGATCATTACTTCAATCCACCATATTCATCAAACTCAATTTCATCAGGCATAAATATGAAATTTTCTGCATTGAAATTTTCGGTTGCGGGCTTGTCCTTGCTTGCACTGAGTTCTGTCCATGCGCAATCCACTCAGAGTGGAATCGTCAGATTCACAGGAAATATTTCTCCTGTCACTTGCATCGTCAATCTGGGAAGTCGAGACCAGAAGATCGATTTCGGTATCGTCCCTCCCAATGACCGCGGTTTCACGTCTGGCGGTGGCGCCGTGGGCAACGTTGCTCTTCCCGCCCATCAGAGAACGATCACCATCAGGCTGGATGGCTGCTCAACCCCAGGAGCGAACAATCAGCCCACCACTGCCACGGTCCGTTTTGATGGCCCCATCAGGAACGGCCGCATCAATACGAGCAATGCCACGGCCGACATCCAGTTACTGGAGAACAACTCGACAACGGCCATCTGGGATCTGAGCGGCCCGTCTGCGCCTGTCAACCTGCAATCAGGAACCAATACGCTCAACTACATCGCCAGGTACTACGTGGCTGCCGTGCCCCTTGCCTCAGGAGAGGCGAATGCTGAAGCGACTTTCACCATGAACTATCAATAGGCAGTCCACCGCCTCAGAGAAGCGCCGGCCACCTTCTGGTGGCTGGCGCACTCACCGCCCATGCCTGTGGCATTTCTCTCATATACAGAAAATCAGGATTTCCTATGCCGGGAAAAAATCGCGGACCTTGCCGATTGCCATATTTTCTGGCCATTGCCTCATTGCTGCTTTGCAGCCTCCCGGCGCATGCCAGCCTCGTCCTCTATGGAACACGGGTCATATTTTCAGGCGACGAGACGGAAGCCACCCTCAAGATTTCCAATGAAGGAAAATTGCCATCGCTGGTGCAGTCATGGCTGGACACGGGCGATGGAGATATGGCGCCCGAGGGCATAGATGTGCCCTTTGTGATCGCGCCGTCGCTCACCCGCCTGGAAGCCTCGGACCAGCAGATGCTGCGCATCATCCATTCCGGCCAGCCCCTACTCCAAGACAGAGAGTCATTGTTCTGGATCAACGTGCTGGACGTGCCGCCCAAGACCGAGAACGCGAAAGGCTCCCAGGGCAGCCTCGCACTGGCCTTTCGCACGCGCATCAAGCTGATATATCGCCCCAAGGGCCTTCCGGGCGAACCGAAGGATGCGCCTGAGCAGTTGCAGTGGTCCGCGAGCACGACCCGAGACGGGCAGGCCGTACTTCAGGCCCGTAATCCGACCGCATATGTCGCCAATCTGGGCCATATCGCCGTAGAGGCAGCTGGCCAGAGTTTCAAGATGAATGTAGGACATGTGCTGCCAGGAGAAACGGCAAAGTTTGCATTCCAGAAGCCCGCCGAAAACGAACAACTACCCAAGGAGCTTCCCGCGGACGCAGTCGTGGTCTACACCAGCCTCAACGACTGGGGTGGTGCCGAGGGCCACAGGGTCGAACTTGGGCGCCGACGGTAGCCGAATCCCTGACGCAGCACCGAAAGCCTCCATGCCGGTCACGCGTGACTGGCCGAGGTAGGCAGCACGGTGCAGCAGGTGCAAAAAAAGGCATGTCCATCGAGAGGGATTGCTATGAAGAAAAAAGCCGACAGGGTACGGAAGCCAGGCTGTTTCCCGTTCAAGGCCAAACCACTACATGCCTTGCTGCTGGCAGTACTGGCCTGTTGGCAAATGGATATGCGCGCCTCGCAAACAGAGCACACCGCCGGCAGGATGCCGCCCGCACGCGCACAGCACATCGAATTCAACAGCAGCTTTCTGCGAGGAGGCGACGGGATCGATGTCTTGCGTTTTGCAGAGGGTAATTCTGTGGAACCGGGTCTCTACAACCCGGACCTTCTGGTCAACGGCAACTGGATGGCCCGCACCGAGGTGCGGTTCACTCAACGCAGTCGGGGTGCCAGTGCCCAGCCCTGCTTCAACATGTCCCTGCTGGAGCAAATGGACATTGACATGGCGAGCCTGCCGGCGAACGAGGATGTTGTGGATGGAGACCCAGCGTGCCTGCGCATTGAAAAGGTCGTCCCCGGCGCTTCCGCAAGCTTCAACGTAGGTTTGCAACGACTGGATGTGAGCATTCCCCAGATCCTGATGCGGCGCGTGGCAAGCGGCTACGTGAGTCCGGAGCAGTGGAACGCGGGCGTGACGACCGGCACGCTCGGCTATGACTTCAACACCTACCATGCGCGCGGCGGGCCAGCGGGCAGCAGCACCCAGGGCTACCTGGGCCTGAACAGCGGCTTCAACTATGCGCGCTGGCATTTCCGGCACAGTGGCTCGTTCAGTTGGAGCGATCAGGGACCGAGCCGTTATCAGAGCATCTCGGCCTATGCGCAGCGCGACATCGCCGACTGGTCATCGCAACTGATCCTGGGCGACACCTACACCGACGGGGAGATCATGGACTCGGTCTCCTTCCGCGGCCTGCGGCTGCGCACGGACGACCGCATGCTGCCCGAGTCGCAGCGCGGCTTCGCGCCCGTGGTGCGCGGCGTGGCCAATTCCAACGCCCGGGTGGTCATCCGCCAGAACGGCATCAAGCTGCAAGAGACCACGGTGGCACCGGGCGCCTTCGTGATCGATGACCTGTACCCCACCGGCTATGGCGGCGACCTGCAGGTGGACATCGAGGAGGCCGACGGCTCCGTGCGTTCCTTCTCGGTGCCCTATGCGGCCGTTCCTCGTTCGTTGCGCGAGGGCCAGCACCGCTACAGCCTCACAGCGGGCGCGGTGCGCGGCCTGCGTGAGAGCGCTCCGTTCTTCTCGCAGGCAGGCTGGCAGTACGGCTTCTCGAACATGCTCACGGCCTATGGCGGCGCCACGGTCGCCAAGGGCTATTTCTCGCCCACGGTGGGCGCCGTGTTCAATACACCATGGGGTGCCTTTGGCCTGGACCTCACACACGCCAGCACCCGCATCCCCCATGACCGCAGCTACTCGGGGCAAAGCCTGAGAGTCACCTACGCCAAGACCTTCCCGGAGTCCGGCACGGGCATCACCCTGGCTGCCTACCGCTATTCCACCAACGGGTTCTTCGGCATCAACGAGGCCATGCGGGCGCGCGACCTGACCCGGCCCGCTGCCAGCGGCGCACCGCCCCCGCTGTCGCGCCCGCGCACGCGCGCCGCAATGACACTGAGCCAGCGCCTGGGCGAGCAAGGGGGCAACCTGAGCATTTCCGCCTCCATGGACAACTACTGGAACCGCGCGGGCCGCCGCGTGGACTACACGCTCAACTACAGCAGCTCGTGGCTGGGCGTTCCCTACAACTTGTCGGCCTCGCGCCAGCGCGATGCCTGGGGCCGCCCCAGCACGCAGCTGTACGCAGGGGTGACGATTCCGCTGGGGGCGGGAAAGCCCAGAGTCATGAGCCGTTTCACACATGACTCGCGCGGCGGCAACCAGTTGCAGGCCAGCACCTACGGGCAGGCCGGCAGCGATCTCTCCTATGGCCTGAATGCCGAATACGGCAGCAGCGGCAACCAGGGATCGCGCCTCAATGCAGGCGCCAATGCCCTCTACCGCCGCCCGTACACGCTGTTCAGCGGCAGCGTGAGCGCGGGCCGGGCCGGCCAGCAACTGTCACTGGGCGCGCGCGGCGCCTTGGTCGCCCACCCCGGAGGGGTCACGCTGTCGCAGCCCCTGGGCGAGACCTTCGCCATCGTGCAGGCCCCGCATGCCGAGGGCGCGCGCCTCACCAATGCGCCCGGTGTACGCATCGATGCACGGGGCTATGCCGTGGTGCCCTACATGACACCCTATGCCATGAACGAGGTGTCGCTGGACCCCAAGGGCATGTCCATGGATGTGGAACTGCAGGAGGCCAACCGGCGCGTCGCACCGGTGGCCGGTGCCGCCGCCATGGTGGTGTTCAAGACGAGCTACAGCCGCTCAGCCGTGCTGCGCCTGACGCAGGCGGACACGTCGCCCGTGCCTTTCGGCGCCGTCGTCTCGGACGAGAGCGGCAAGGACCTGGGCATGGTCGGCCAAGCCGGCAAGCTCATGCTGCGCGGCCTGTCGGACCAGGGGCAGCTGCACGCCCAGTGGAAGGCCGGCGATGGCACGGCCCATTGCAGCATGGCCTATTCGCTGCCGGCGCGGGAGCGCTCCACCGGCTCCCGTGTGCCAGCCAGCATGGACCTGCACTGCGTGCCGTCCCATCTTGCCGCAGCGCCGTCCCATCAGGCCGCGCTGACACACAGAGCCGAGACCTCGCGCCCCATCGCCATCCGCCAGTCCAGCCTGCCCTTCCAGGCCGAGAAGCATCTTGGCGATTTGCGGCTGAGCCTGCGCATCAGTGTCTTGCGCACCACGGCCGATGCGAAGCAGTACACGGGCCAGGCGCAACCGCCCTTGGCGCCGGACGGCCAGGCAGACAACAGCCCTGGCCTGCGGATCGATCGCAGCCTGGTGGGTAAATTGCGGGACTCGCCAACGCACGCCCAGGCCTCGGTCGGCGTCTGAACCGACGCGGTACATGGCGGTGCCCACCCCCTTTCCGGCACGCGGTCCGCCGGTCACCTGCCCTGCGATATTGAAATCCAAGAACCGCCTTTTCATTCAGCAACGGAGCATTTTCATGATAATTTCCCGTGCCATCGCATTGTCCTCAGTACTCTTCATTTTTTCCATAGGCCAGGCACATGCGCAAGCTTTTTGCTCTAACGATGGAGTCGGCAATTCCATCAACGATGGCAAAAATCATTATGTCCTCCTGCCCAGTAGAACGCTGGAGGTCCCACTGCCGTTTGATATTGAATCTCGTGCAATCGGCAGTGTAGTGGGCCGCGTCGCCTTTCTCCCTTATATCATCAACAAGAAATATACTGGAATGAAAGGGGGTGCAATGTTCTGTGCAAAATACCAAACCTCTGGCTGGTATGGCGTGGGCACCTTTCACCAGAAACACCGGGCTTATGAGAGCTCCATTCCCGGCATAGGACTGCGCATAGATTTCAGAAAAATGCCTATTCCGACCGACCCAAGCAATGCAATACAGAGCTACTTTCCCATCCAGGAACTGTCCGATGCTCCCATCTATATCTATCTGGTGAAGATTGGCCCGATCAAACAGGCAGGGCCCCTCAAAGGGGTTTTCCTTCAATACAAGGTCGACGACGTGGTAATCGCCCAATACCAGTTTGACCGTGAGGCCACCGCTCCGACCGGTCCGTTCTGCACCGCGAGCCTCAGCGCAGAGAACCCGGCCACGGCCGCCGTCGCCCATTCTTCCGATCGCCCCGCTGCTGAGGGCAGGCTGCCGAAAATGATCGCCAAAGCTCCATCCTGCCTTGCTGATGGACTGCCAGGCATCAAGCCGGTCATGGGAAGTTCCAGTGTCGCCCAACTTTCGCTCAACCGCCACTGATCCCAAGCCTGCCTTTGCGAGGGCCTTGGAGCAGGCGCTGCACTCCTCAGAGATGCCATGCGCCTGCACATGCCAGGGCTAACGGCACACGGCACAAGACGCCACGTTGTTCTTTCGAACTGCCGCCTTGATTCCAGATGGAGAACCAGAATGAATATGTACAAGCTTTTCGCATTTTCCATGGGAATCATTTTTTCCACCATTTCCGCATCCCATGCAGCATTCTGCATGCCGGCTGACTCCAATCCGACCACTGATGGAAAGAACCATTACATTGCATCTTACCCCGTGAATCAGGCCCTGAGTTTACCCATCAACATAAACTCCGAACCAAACGGCAAAGTGTTTGCAGTAATTTCGCTTAACCCAGTAATCGACAACAAGAGATATTCCTCAATACCTGCGCGAGTGGTTTGCTCAGGCTTTGGCAGACCTTCATTTTCAGGATTCGGAGTCCCTGATGACAGAATCTATCCCAGCAATGTCCCCGGAATAGGATTACGCATGTCAATGGAAGGGATTGGAACAATTCCCAGCGATCGACCTACACTAACGAATTCATACACCATTCCCGAAGGAGAAAAATCCACCATTACAATAGATTTCATAAAAACAGGACCCATCAGTACTATTTTTGGAGAGATCCAACTGGCAGGACCATACATGGAAATGAAAATTGCCGGAGCACTCGCCGCGCAATACGTTTTCTCCGGTGTCACCCTGGTCCCCATCAATCCCACCTGCACGCTGGTGTCGGACAGCATCAGCGTACCGCTGGGCACGCATCCCGACACACGCTTCACGGGTTTGGGTGCGACCACGGACAAGGTGCCCTTCTCCATCCAGCTGAGCTGCTCCGGCGGCGACCCGAACACCCAGATCAAGCCTTTCGTGACGCTGTCGGGCACGACGGACACGCAAGTCCCCTCGGTGCTGGCGCTGACCGGCTCGCAGGTCAGCGGCGTTGGCGTGGAGGTGCTGAGAAATGGCGCGATCCAGGGCTTTGGCGCAGCCAACGGCTGGCAGGCGGGCACGATTTCGCAGGGCACGGCAAATTTCCAGATCGACCTGGAGGCGCGCTACCGGCAGATCAGGAATACCGTGAGCGGCGGTGGCAGCGCCAATGCCTTGGCGACCTTCACCATCGACTACCAGTAGGCCGGCCGTAACACGGCGGTATCGGCTTGGGTCATGAGACAAAAGGGTTAACCCCATTCCAAAAACGTCGCAACCTCTGCGACATTTCAACCAAGCAAGGTTGCACCATGTCTTCTTCATGGTGTATCTCCATTCGCATTTCCCACCTTTTCCATTCCTCACTGGCACACCATGTCCACCACCGTAGGCATCAAGGTTGATGACGCTCTGCGCGAGCGTATCCGCATCGCCGCCCAGCAGATAGGGCGCACACCGCACTGGCTGATCAAGCAGGCGGTTGTCCAGTACGTCGATGCCCTGGAGCGCGGCGCGACCACCATCCGGCTGTCCAGCGCGGGCGACAGCCAGGGCGATGTGGCGCTGGAAGAAGCGCAACCCAGCAGCCCGCAAGAGGTGCAACCTTTTCTGGAATTCGCCCAGTCCATCCTGCCGCAGACGCCGTTGCGCGCTGCCATCACGGCCGCCTGGCACCGGCCCGAGCCCGAGTGCCTGCCGGTGCTGCTGCCGCTGGCACGCGCCCAGGATGCCCAGCAGGCCGACAAGGTGCGCGAGCTGGCGACCCGGCTGGTGCAGGGCCTGCGCGATGCGCCGGCCGGCAGCGGCGTGGCGGCGCTGGTGCAGGAGTTCTCGCTGTCCAGCCAGGAAGGCGTGGCGCTGATGTGCCTGGCCGAGGCGCTGCTGCGCATTCCCGACCGTGCCACGCGCGATGCGCTGATCCGCGACAAGATCAGCAAGGGCGACTGGCGCGCCCATGTGGGCCGCTCGCCCTCGCTGTTCGTGAACGCGGCGGCCTGGGGCCTGGTGCTGACGGGCAAGCTCACGTCCACCAGCAGCGAAAAGAACCTGTCGTCGGCGCTGACGCGCGTGATCGGCAAGGGCGGCGAGCCGCTGATCCGCCAGGGCGTACACCGCGCCATGAAGCTGATGGGCGAGCAGTTCGTGACGGGCCAGGACATTGCCGAGGCGCTGGCCAACAGCCGCGCCTATGAAAAACAGGGCTTTCGCTACAGCTACGACATGCTGGGCGAGGCGGCCGCCACCGATTCCGACGCACAGCGCTACCTGCAGGCCTACGAGCAGGCCATCCACGCGATTGGCGCGGCCTCCAACGGACGCGGCATCTTCGAGGGGCCTGGCATCTCCATCAAGCTGTCGGCCCTGCACCCGCGCTACAGCCGCGCGCAGTACGAGCGCGTGATGGCCGAACTGCTGCCGCGCGTGCTGCAGCTGGCCGAGCTGGCCAAGCAGTACGACATCGGCATGAACATCGACGCCGAAGAGGCCGACCGGCTGGAGCTGTCGCTGGACCTGCTGGAGGCCTTGTGTGCCGCGCCCTCGCTCAAGGGCTGGAACGGCATAGGCTTTGTGGTCCAGGCCTACCAGAAGCGCTGCCCGCAGGTGCTGGACTACCTGGTGGACCTGGCCCGCCGCAGCCGCCGCCGCCTGATGGTGCGCCTGGTCAAGGGCGCCTACTGGGACAGCGAGATCAAGCGCGCCCAGGAAGGCGGCCAGGCCGGCTACCCGGTCTATACGCGCAAGGTCTATACCGATGTGAGCTACCTGGCCTGCGCGCGCAAGCTGCTGGATGCGCCCGATGCCATCTACCCCCAGTTCGCCACGCACAACGCGCAGACCCTGGCCAGCATCTACCACCTGGCCCAGGCCGTGGGCGGCAGCTACTACAGCGGCCAGTACGAGTTCCAGTGCCTGCACGGCATGGGCGAGCCCCTGTACGCACAGGTGACGGGCCCGGCCTCCGAAGGCAAGCTGGCCCGCCCCTGCCGCATCTATGCGCCCGTGGGCAGCCATGAGACGCTGCTGGCCTATCTGGTGCGCCGCCTGCTGGAGAACGGTGCCAATACCTCGTTCGTGAACCGCATCGGCGATGCCTCCGTGCCGGTCTCCGACCTGGTGGCCGACCCGGTGGACGAGGTGATGAAGATCGCGCGCAACGAAGGCCGGCTGGGCGCCCCCCACCCGCGCATTGCGCTGCCGGCCGATCTGTTCGCGCAGCAGGGAGACAAGCCAGGGCAGGCCCGCGCCAACTCCCAGGGCCTGAACCTGGCGCACGAGCAGCAGCTGGCCTCGCTGGCCGCCGCGCTGCTGCACAGCACGCGCCAGACCTATCTGGCCGCCCCCGCGGATGCCGACCTGCCGGCCGACCCGGCACGTACCGAAGGCTGGCAGCCCATGCGCAACCCGGCCGAGCTGTCCGACATCGTGGGCTGGGTGCGCGAGGCCACGGCGGCCGAGGCCGAAGCCGCCGCCGCGCGCGCCGCGCAGGCCGCGCCCATCTGGGCCGGCACACCGCCCGCCGCCCGTGCCGACGCGCTGGCCCGCGCCGCCGACCTGCTGGAGCAACGCAGCCAGCCGCTGATGGGCCTGATCATGCGGGAGGCGGGCAAGACCCTTTCCAACGCCGTGGCCGAGGTCCGCGAGGCCGTGGACTTCCTGCGCTACTACGGCGCCCAGGCGGCCGCGCATTTCGACAACGCCGCGCAGCGCCCGCTGGGCGTGGTGCTGGCCATCAGTCCCTGGAATTTCCCCCTGGCCATCTTCTGCGGACAGGTGGCTGCGGCCCTGGCCGCCGGCAACACGGTGCTGGCCAAGCCTGCCGAGCAGACACCGCTGACGGCCGCCGCCATGGTGGCCCTGCTGCACGAGGCTGGCGTGCCGCGCGACGCGCTGCAGCTGGTGCCGGGCACGGGCGAGACCGTGGGCGCGGCCCTGGTGGCCCATGCCCAGGTGGCGGGCGTGATGTTCACGGGTTCCACCGAGGTGGCGCGCCTGATTGCACGCCAGCTGTCCCGCCGCCTGTCGCCTGCGGGCCGCACCATTCCGCTGATTGCCGAGACCGGCGGCCAGAACGCCATGGTGGTGGACTCCTCGGCCCTGGCCGAGCAGGTGGTGGCCGATGTGCTGGCCTCGGCCTTCGATTCGGCCGGCCAGCGCTGCTCTGCCCTGCGCCTGCTGTGCCTGCAGGACGAGGTGGCCGACCGCACGCTGACCATGCTGCGCGATGCGCTGCAGGAGTGGAACCTGGGCAACCCCGACCGCCTGAGCACCGATGTGGGCCCCGTGATCGACGATGCGGCGCGCCGCCAGATCGAGCAGCACATAGAGCAGATGGCCGCGGCGGGCCAGAAGGTCACCCGCGTGGAACGCAAGGACGGCGTGCTCAACGGCCACTACGTGGCCCCGGCGCTCATCGAGATCGACAGCACCACGCGCCTGCAGCGCGAGGTCTTCGGCCCCGTGCTGCATGTGATCCGCTTCAAGCGCGAGCAGCTGGACGCGCTGGTCGATGGCATCAACGCCACCGGCTACGGCCTGACCTTCGGCGTGCACAGCCGCATCGACGAGACCATTGCCCACCTCACCCAGCGCGTGCATGCGGGCAACATCTATGTGAACCGCAATGTGATCGGCGCCATGGTGGGCGTGCAGCCCTTCGGCGGCATGGGCCTGTCCGGCACCGGCCCCAAGGCCGGCGGCCCGCTGTACCTGCACCGGCTGGCGCAGGGGCCGGCCAGCGCGGCGCTGTCCGTCTTTGCGCGGGCCGAGTCGTCCGCCCAGGCACCGCTGCAATTGCTGGGCCTGCTGCGCGAGACGCTGTCCAAGGCACCGCCCCAGGACATGTCCGCCGATGAGCAGGTGCAGGCCCTGGCCGCCTGCGACGAGGCCCTGGCCGCCTCGCGCCTGGACGCCGCCATGCTGCTGCCCGGCCCCACGGGCGAATCCAACCGCTACCGCCTGCTGCCGCGCGGCCCCGTCTGGGCATTGCCGCGCACGCCGCTGGGCCTGGTGGCCCAGGTGGCAGCAGCCCTGGCCAGCGGCAACGCCTGCCATGCCGTGCTGCCCGACAACGGAACAGGCGCCGACAGCGGCTGCGCCGCCACCTGGCAGGCGCTGCGCGCCGCTGCGGGCGATGCCGGTGTGCCATGGCTGCACAGCGCCAGCGCCGAATCGCTGGCTGATGCACAAGCGCCCATGGCGGCCTTGCTGTTCGAGGGCGACGGCGACGCCCTGCTGCAGGTCTGCGCCCAGGTCGCCGCGCGAGACGGTGCCCTGGTGCGCGTGGAAAGCCGCAACAGCGACGAGCTGCATGCGGGCCGCGGCTATGACCTGGCCGCGCTGTTCCACGAGCAATCCATCAGCACCAATACCGCCGCCGCAGGCGGCAATGCACAGCTCATGACCATGGCTTGAACCGCCGGGGCCGGCACAACCGGCCCCTGGCAAGCGCCCCGCACAACCCGAAAAAACACGACCAACGCAGGACACTTCAATGCAATTCAACTGGAACGACCCGACGGCGATCATGTTCGCCATCTACCTGGTCGCCATGCTCGGCATCGGCGCCATCGGCTACTTCAGCACCAAGAATCTTTCCGACTACATCCTGGGCGGCCGCAGCCTGGGCAGCTTCGTGACGGCGCTGTCGGCCGGCGCCTCGGACATGAGCGGCTGGCTGCTGATGGGCCTGCCCGGAGCCATCTACCTGTCCGGCCTGTCGGAAGCCTGGATCGCCATCGGCCTGATCCTGGGCGCCTACCTGAACTGGCGCCTGGTGGCGGCGCGGCTGCGCCTGTACACCGAGCGTGCCGGCAATGCGCTGACCCTGCCCGACTACCTGGCCAACCGTTTCGAGGACCACTCCAACGTGCTGCGCATCGTGACGGCCGTGGTGATCCTGGTGTTCTTCACGCTGTACTGCGCCTCGGGCGTGGTGGCGGGCGCGCGCCTGTTCGAGAACATGTTCGGCATGCCCTACAGCACGGCCCTGTGGGTGGGCGCGCTGTGCACCATCGCCTATGTGTTCATCGGCGGCTTCCTGGCCGTGAGCTGGACGGACACCATCCAGGCCTCGATGATGATCACGGCGCTGATCCTGGCGCCCGTGATCGCCTGGCTGGCCGTGCAGGGCCATCTGCAGCCGGGCCAGGACCTGCACGCCATCGTGGCGGCAGAGAAGTTCGACCTGTTCCGTGGCGCCAGCTTCGTGGGCGTGGTCTCGCTGCTGGCCTGGGGCCTGGGCTACTTCGGCCAGCCGCACATCCTGGTGCGCTTCATGGCGGCCTCGTCGGTGCAGACCATTCCCTCGGCCCGCCGCATCAGCATGACCTGGATGATCCTGTGCCTGGCCGGCGCCGTGGCCGTGGGCTTCATCGGCATCCCCTACTTCGCGGCCAACCCCGGTGGCGCCGCCGCCGTGAACGCCAATGCCGAGACGGTGTTCATGGAGATCACCAAGCAGCTGTTCAACCCCTGGATCTCGGGCGCGCTGCTGGCGGCCATCCTGGCGGCCGTGATGAGCACGCTGTCGTGCCAGTTGCTGGTGTGCTCCAGCGCGCTGACCGAGGACATCTACCGCACCTTCCTGCGCAAGAATGCCAGCCAGATCGAACTGGTCTGGATCGGCCGCGCCATGGTGCTGCTGGTGGCCTTGATCGCCATCGCCATCGCCAGCAACCCCGACTCCAAGGTGCTGGGCATGGTCAGCTACGCCTGGGCCGGCTTCGGCGCCGCCTTCGGCCCGGTGATCATCCTGTCGCTGTTCTGGAGCCGCATGACGCGCGGCGGCGCGCTGGCCGGCATCATCACCGGCGCCGTGACCGTGCTGGTGTGGAAGCAGTTCGGCTGGCTGGGCCTGTACGAGATCATCCCCGGCTTCATCCTGGCCTGGCTGGCCACGGTGGTCGTCAGCCGCATGGGCCCTGCGCCTTCGCAAAGCATCCTGAAAGCGCATGCGGCGGTGGAGAGCGAGTTCGAGCGGATCGGGGCACGCTGAGTGGCAATGAGCTGACCCGCTCCATCTGAACCCGACGCCCGATGACGCTTGCGCGCATCGGGCGTTTGTCATTTCAGCACCTATGGCATCGCCAAATCAGATGCACCTCAACGCACATGACGAGCGCTTTGTACGTGGTCGCCACAAGGGGAGTGGTCACTACAATCCATGGGCTCTTTTTTTCGTCGCCGGGCCGCCCCAGGATGAAAAGCGGCCCCCTGCGGGGGACCGCGGACCTTGCCCTGCAAGGGGAGCGTGGGGGCCATTTTTCAACACACAACAAGTGAGACTGCCGCTATGCAAATGATCCGCCGCACCCTTCTTTCGACCTGCGTGGCCGCCATGGCGGCTGCTTCGGCTGGCGCCGTACTGGGCCAGACCAAGGAGGTCAAGGTGGGCTACGCCCTGGCCGTGAATTCGCACTACGGCGCGGCTGCCCAGGCCTGGGCCGATGCGGTGGAAAAGGGCACGAACGGCGCCTACAAGTTCAAGCAGTTCCCCGCGTCCGCCCTGGGCGGCGAACGCGAGCTGATCGAGGGCCTGCAGCTGGGCACGGTGGAGGCGGCCATCGTCTCCACGGGCGCCATCAGCAACTTCGTGCCCGATGTGGGCGTGGTGGACATTCCCTTCCTGTTCCGCGACACGCAGCATGCGCGCGCCGTGCTGGACGGCGCCTTCGGCCAGGAGCTGCTGGCCAAGTTCAGCAAGCGCGGCCTGGTCGCGCTGGCCTGGGGCGAGCAGGGCTTTCGCCACCTGTCCAACAACAAGCACGCCGTCAACGGCGTGGCCGATCTCAAGGGCCTGAAGATCCGCGTGACCGAGAACCCCGTGCACATCACGGCCTTCCGCACGCTGGGCGCATCGCCCACGCCCATGTCCTGGCCCGAGGTGATCGGTGCGCTGCAGCAGGGCACGATCGACGGCCAGGAGAACCCGATCTCGGTGCTGGCCTCGGCCAAGCTGTGGCAGGTGCAAAAGCACCTGACGCTGACGGCCCATGTGTACGCGCCCATGGCCCTGCTGGTGTCGCCCTCGTTCTGGGGCAGCTTGAACGACAGCCAGAAGGCGGCCTTCACGCAGGGCGCCAAGTCGGGCGCCATCGCTTCGCGCGTGTTCGTGGACACGGTGGAGAAGAAGGGCGTGGAAGAGGCCAAGAGCCACGGCATGCAGGTGGTGGAGAAGGTGGACCAGGCTGCCTTCCGCACCGCGCTGGAGCCAGCCTACAAGGAATACGCGAAGAAGTTCGGCCAGAAGACGCTGGACACCATCGCCAACGCCAAGTAATCCTTCCTGCCACGGGCGGCCTGCCCGTGGCACCGGGCCGCCGCTGCGGGCAAGCCCCATGGCCCCGCACGGCGCCCGCCCCGATGATCTGACCTCCGACGGCAGCCCGGCCCTTGCGCCACTCCCCTCCTGCCCTCGCCCACTCCTATGCTCAACCGAATCGAACGCGCCCTTGTGGCCTGCAACCGCTGGCTGCTGATCGTGCTGTTGCTGGCCATGGCCTGCATCGTGTTTGCCAATGTGGTGCTGCGCTACACCACGGGCGACTCCATTGTCTGGGCCGAGGAAGTGGCCCGGCACATGATGATCTGGGTCACCTTCCTGGGCGCGGGCCTGGTGCTGCGCTTCGGCGGCCATGTGGCCATCGACAACCTGCACCGCTCGGTGGGCACGCGCAAAGCGCAGTGGCTGCGCCGCCTCGTGGTGCTGGGCGTGGGCCTGTTCTGCGCGGTGATGGCGGTGGCCTCGTCGCAGTACGTCTGGGCCACGCGCTTCCAGACCACGGCGGCCACGGACATTCCGATTTCCTTCGTCTACGCGGCCATGCCCGTGGGCTTCGTGCTGATGCTGGTGCATCTGCTGTTCATTGCGCGCGGCTACGTGGCTGATGGCTCCTTCGCCAAATCGGACGAAATGGATGCCGACGCAGCCGCGTCCATATGACCCCCCTGAGTCGCTGCGCGCCTTCCCCCAGGGGACGACACCCTCGCTGCGGGGCGGCGCGGCCGGCCCAGGCCCTTGCTTGGTGTCTCCTGCCTTGGAGCGTGTCAGTTCCATCGCTCTGCCATGAATAACTGATTCGAACGCACATCATGGGTATCACGCTTTTCATCGCCATCGTCGTCCTGCTCACGCTGGGCTTTCCGGTGGCCTTCGCGCTGGCGATCTCCGCTGCGCTGGCCGTCTTCGTGGGGGGCCGCTATCCGCAGCTCATCGTGTTCAAGGAGATGTTCACGGGCATAGACAGCTTTCCGCTGATGGCCGTGCCCTTCTTCATCCTGGCGGCCGAGCTGATGTCGGGCGGGGCGCTCACGCATGTGCTGCTGCGCTTTGCAGCGCAGTTCGTGGGCCATCTGCGCGGCGGCCTGGGCTATGCCAATGTGCTGTCGCTGACGCTGTTCTCGGGCATTTCGGGCTCGGCCCTGGCCGATGCGGCCGGCCCCGGCTCGATGATGGTCAAGATGATGGACAAGGCCGGCTACGCGCGCTCCTACGCGGCGGCGCTGACGGCCAGCACGGCCATCGTGGGGCCCATCATTCCGCCGTCGGTGAGCATGATCATCTACGCGCTGCAGGATGAGAACGTGTCGGTGGGCGGGCTGTTCATGGCCGGCTTCATACCCGGCATCCTGATCGCGCTGGCCATGGCCGCCGTGAACTGGTGGGTGTGCAGGAAGCGCGACTACCGCTCCACCGAGCCGCGCCCTGACGGCCGCACGATTTGGATCAACAGCTTCAAGGCGATTCCCGCGCTGATGCTGATCGTGCTCATCGTGGTGGGCATCCGCTTCGGCATCTTCACGCCCACCGAGGCGTCGGTGGTGGCCGTGTTCTACGCCCTGGTCTGCGGCAAGTGGGTGTACCGCACGCTGCAGTGGTCGGCGCTGCCGGGCATTGCGGCACGCTCGGCCATGCTGACGGCCTCGGTGCTGCTGGTGATGGCGACTTCGGCCGCCTTTGCCTGGGTGCTGACGGTGGAGGGCATTCCGCAGTACCTGTCCGAGCTGATCGTGAGCTGGGAGCTGTCGCCCACCCTGTTCCTGATCGCGGTGAACATCCTGCTGCTGGTGTTCGGCATCTTCATGGAGCCGCTGCCCGGCGTGATGATCCTGGTGCCCATCCTGGCGCCCATTGCGTTCAGCCTGGGCATCGATCCCACGCACTTCGCCATGGTGGTGATCGTGAACCTGACGCTGGGCATGATCACGCCGCCCGTGGGCGGGCTGCTGTTCGTGACCTCGGTGGCCACACGCGTGTCCATCACCGATCTCACACGCGAGATGCCGCTGTTCCTGCTGGCCCACTTCGTGGTGCTGTGCCTGCTGACCTTCATCCCCGCGCTGTCCACCTGGTTGCCGCATACGCTGGGCTTCCAGTGACGACAAGGGCCTCTTGAAGAGGCCCTTTTTTTCGGATTCAGAACAGCAGGCCGGCCATGCGCTGGGCCGTTTCCTTCAGGTGCGGCAGGCCCTCCAGCGCCTGCGCCAGCGGCATGCGCGCCTCGGGCGCATGCACGGCCAGCGTGGCGCGGCACTGGCCCTTGGCATCGCGCACGGGCACGGCCACGGCGATCATGCCGCGCATGAATTCCTCGCGGTCGCAGGAGTGGCCTTCACGCACGATGCGCGCGCACTCCTGCGCCAGCGCCTCGGGCGTGGTCAGCGTGTTGGCCGTGCAGGCGGTGAGTTCCACGCTGTCCAGGATGGCGGCGCGCCGGGCCGCAGGCATATGGGCCAGGAACAGCTTGCCGCTGGCCGTGGCGTGGATGGGCACCATCGATCCGGCCTCCAGCTGGATGCGCAGCGGCCAGTGGGTCTCGACACGGTCCAGGTAGCGCACGCGCGTGCCGTCCAGCACGGTGAGGTTGCAGGTCTCGCCCAGACGGGCCACCAGTTGGGACAGCAGCTCATGGCGCAGGGCCTGGCGCGGGTCGGCTTGCAGGGCGCGCACCGCCAGGCTCAGCAGCTTGGGGCCGGGGGAGAAGCTGCGGTCACCCTCATGGCGCAGCAGCCATTGCCGCGCCTCCAGGTGGGAGCACAGGCGCGAGGCCGTGGCCTTGGGCAGGTTGAGCGCGGCTGCGATGTCCATGAGGCCTGGCGGGGCCTCGGCCTGGGTCACGAAATCGAGCACGGCCAGGGAGCGATCGGAGACCGAGTTCGCTTCGTCCTGCCGTGCAGGGGTGGGGTCCGGGGCAGCGCTGGCAAGGGATGGCGGCATGGGGCGGTGTCGTGTCGTGTGGAAGGCCGGAAACGCTTTCGATCATGCCTGATCGCCAGGAGGCGGCAAGGGTTTGCGCGGGGTTGCAGTCCACGGCGGCAACGAATAAGTTTCACTCAAAGGAACAAATAGTTCCTTAAAAAGAAACTCAAAAGGAGCCACTGCATGCCGGACCCCATCGACAGCTATGACTACGTGATCGTGGGAGCAGGCTCTGCCGGCTGCGTGCTGGCCGCGCGCCTGTCCGAGGACCCGGCCACGCGGGTGCTGCTGCTGGAGGCCGGCCCGCCGGACCGCTCGCCCTGGATCCACCTGCCCATCGGCTACGGCAAGACCATGTGGAGCCCCGTCTACAACTGGAAGTTCGAGACCGACCCGGACCCCAACATGAACGGCCGGCGCATCTACTGGCCGCGCGGCCGCACGCTGGGCGGCAGCAGCTCCATCAATGGACTGATCTACGTGCGCGGCCAGCGCGAGGACTACGACCACTGGGCGGCGCTGGGCAATGCAGGCTGGTCGTATGAGGAGGTGCTGCCCTACTTTGTGAAGTCCGAAGGCAATGCGCGCGGCGCCTTCCCGGGCCATGGCGCGGACGGGCCGCTCAAGGTCTCGGACATCGGCGCACAGCATCCGCTGATCGAGGCCTTCATTGCCGGTGCAGGCCAGGTCGGCGTGCCCCGCACCGAGGACTTCAACGGCCGCGACCAGGAGGGCGCGGGCTACTACCAGCTCACCACCCACAAGGGCCTGCGCTGCAGCACGGCCAAGGCCTATCTGGGCGAGGCCCGGCGCCGCCCCAATCTGCGCATAGAGACCGACGCCATGGCCACGCAGTTGGTGCTGCGCGGCCGGCGCGCCACCGGCATCCGCTACCGGCAAGGCGGGCAGGAGCGCCAGGCCCAGGCGCGGGCCGAGGTGATTCTGTCGGCAGGCGCCATCCAGTCGCCGCAGCTGCTGCAACTGTCGGGCATAGGCCCGGCCGCGCTGTCGCAGTCCCTGGGAATTCCCGTGGTGCACGATCTGCCGGGCGTGGGCGAGAACCTGCAGGACCATCTTCAGATACGCCTGGGCTACGAATGCAGCCAGCCCATCACCACCAATGACCAGCTCAATTCCTGGGTGGGCAGGACCAGGCTGGGGCTGGAATGGCTGCTGTTCCGCTCGGGCGCGCTGGCCGTGGGCATCAACCAGGGCGGCTGCTTCATGCGTGCGCTCAGGGACGAGCAGGGCCGGCCCGTGGCCGCCACACCCGACATCCAGTTCCACGTCTCCACGCTGTCGGCCGACATGGCAGGCGGCCAGGTCCATCCGTACTCGGGCTTCACCATGTCGGTCTGCCAGCTGCGACCCGAGTCACGCGGGCAGTTGCGCATCCGCTCGCGCGATGCCTTCGAGCCGCCCTCCATCCAGCCCAACTACCTGGCCACCGACCTGGACCGCCGCACCAACGTGGCGGCCGTGCGCGCGGCACGCGCCATTGCCGACACGCCGGCCATGCGCCCTTTCGTGAAGCGCGAGGTCAAGCCCGGCCCCGATGCGCACAGCGATGCGGAACTGCTGGAGTTCTGCCGCAACCACGGCGCCACCATCTTCCACCCCAGCGGCACCTGCCGCATGGGCAGCGACGTCCTGGCCGTGGTCGATGCGCGCCTGCGCGTGCACGGCATGGCCGGCCTGCGCGTGGTCGATTGCTCGGTCATGCCCACCCTGGTCTCGGGCAACACCAACGCGCCCGTGGTGATGATGGCCGAGAAGGCCGCCGACATGGTTCGCGAAGACAGGCACGGAGAGACAGGGCAGCTCAAGGTCGCATGACTGCCCGTTCCTGCATCCCGGCAATGCGACAGACAACCAGGAGACAGCATGACGACGGCAACCGATCCCAGGGTCATCCGCAAGGTAGTGACCTCCGCGCTCATCGGCGCAACCATCGAGTGGTATGACTTCTTCCTGTACGGCGTGGTCGCCGGCATCGTGTTCAGCAAGCTGTACTTTCCCAGCGACGATCCGCTGATCTCCACCCTGCTGGCCTACACCACCTTTGCCGTGGGCTTCGTCACGCGGCCGCTGGGCGGGGTGATCTTCGGGCACTTCGGCGACCGCGTGGGACGCAAGAGCATCCTGGTGGTCACGCTGATGATCATGGGCGTGTCCACCTTCCTGATCGGCCTGCTGCCCACGCATGCCCAGATCGGCGTGGCCGCGCCCATCCTGCTGCTGCTGTTGCGCGTGGCCCAGGGCATAGGCCTGGGCGGCGAATGGGGCGGCGCCGTGCTCATGGCCTACGAATACGCGCCCAAGGAAAAGCGGGGCTTCTATGCCTCCCTGCCCCAGGTGGGCCTGGCCATCGGCCTGTTCATGGCCTCGGGCGTGGTGGCCCTGCTGTCATGGCTGTGCACCGAGGAGCAATTCATGGCCTGGGGCTGGCGCGTCGCGTTCCTGATCTCGGGCCTGATGGTGGCCGTGGGCATGTACATCCGCCTGCATGTGAAGGAGACGCCCGAATTCGCGGCCGTCAAGGCACGCAATGCCGAGACCGCGATTCCCTTCATGGACATGATGCGGCGCTATCCGGGCAATGTGCTCAAGGGCATGGGCGCACGCTATATCGACGGCGTTTTCTTCAACGTCTTCGGCGTGTTCTCGATCAGCTACCTGACCTCCACCCTGCAGATCAGCCGCACCGATGCATTGATCGGCGTGATGGTCGCCGCCGTGGTGATGTGCTTCACGATTCCACTGTTCGGCCGCCTGTCCGACCACCTGGGCCGCAGCCGCGTGTATTTGTGGGGATCGCTGATCACCGCGGTCTCGGCCTTCCCGGCCTTCTGGCTCATGGCCGACAGCGGCGGCAATATGCTGCTGATATGGATCGCCATCGTCGTGCCCTTCGGCATTCTCTACGCGGCGGTCTACGGTCCCGAAGCCGCCCTCTTCTGCGACCTGTTCGACGCCAAGGTGCGCTACACCGGCATTTCCTTCGTCTACCAGTTCTCGGGCATTTTCGCGTCCGGCATCACGCCCATCATTGCGACGGCGCTGGTCAAGACGGCCGGTGGCAGCCCATGGCTGGTGTGCCTGTATGTGGTGTTTGCGGGAGCGGTATCGGCCTGGTGTGCCTGGGCGATTGGGAGGGATGGACAGGGTGCCCGCGCCTTTCGGCCCTTGGGCAATTCCAGGGCAGGCCTGTGAATGGATGGAATCCGGGCGCTTTCAAGAAGTTTGAATACGCACGCTGGAAAACACATTGCCGGCGTACGAACCCATTTCAGGGACTCCAGCAAAAGCCACTCAAAACCATCGCACTGTTTCTCTTTGTAAAGACGATGGCTAGAATGCCCATGCATTTTCTTATTCAGACAGAGAGGGATCATGTTCAAGAAAACATTGGCAGCAGCCATCTTGCTGGGCTGCGGCCTGGCGCAGGCATTTATGCCCCAAAGCGGTTCGTGGGTCGTGAATTCGGAGCTAGACGGCAAGCCTGGCCGCGGAATGGTGGTAGACGCACAAAATGGCACTGTGGCGCTACAGATGTATGCCTATGAAAACGACGGCCGTCCTACTTTCTTTCTGGCTGCAGGTCCTCTGGTCTCGAACCGTTTTTCCGGACCCTTGACGCGGTACAGCGGCGGTCGGTATTTCGGCAGCGGACCGCGTTCAGGCGTAGAAGCCGGTAGCCCCGGCCAAGTCAGTGTTCGCTTTACCAGCGGTATCTCTGGCTTCATCACATTTCCAGGTGAGCCTGAGGTCGCCATATCTCGTTTCAACTTCGGCTACCCCGCCGTGGCATCCAGCCTGCGCGGAATGTGGACGCTGACTTCGTTCGGCAGCGAAGGCGTTTTCTCCGAAGTCGTGAATATGCAGCTGCAGACACCCGCCACGGCGAACGGAAATGGCCTGATGGAAACGGCAGACCGGCTGTTTGGCTGTGAACACCAGATCCGGGGCAATCTGGCGGGCGGCGTGCTGTGCGTGAAGATCACCAGCTCTGGCCAGTTGCTGCGTTCCTACTACTTCGTCTACAGCGTGAACGAGGGTGAAGGCAGCTCCCGCACCAATGGCACCCGCCCCGAACAGGTGCTGGTGGTCAAACGCCTGCTTGACCCGAAGGGCGTGGGTACAGGCATCGTCTACGCGGCCGACGCACCCGTGGACCCAGTGCCCACCGTGCTGCACGACATCATCGAAAACCTGTCCTTCAACGCCGCACCTCTGCCAGCCGAGCAGGAGTGACGCCCCCGCTGCCGGCTCCCCCTCAGGGCAGCGCCGGCAGCTGCTCCGCATGCCGCAGGTCCACATGCGCCTGCAGGAAGTCGAGCACGGCGCGCGTGCGCGGGGGCAGGCGGTCGGGCTTGCCCAGGTAGACGGCGTGGATGGGTTCCAGGTCGCCCGTGTTGAATTCCTCCAGCACGGGCACCAGCCGGCCGGCGAGCACGTCGGCCCAGGCGTGGTACAGCGACAGGCGGGCCAGCCCCGTGCCGTGCAGCGCCAGCTCGCGCATCACATCGCCATCGTTGACGCGCACCACCTCCCCGATATCGACGGCCACGCGCTGGCCGTCCACCAGAAATGGCCAGTGCGGTATGGCGCGCTGGTAGCTCCAGCCCAGGCGCACATGGTGGCCCAGCTCGTCCGGATGCAGGGGTCTGCCCATGCGGGCCAGGTACTGCGGTGAGGCCAGGATGACCTGCCGCGTGTGGCCCAGCAGCCGCGCGACCATGTCCGAGGGCGGAAGCTGACCCCAGCGCACGGCGATGTCCGTGCCGGCCTCGACCAGGTCCACGATCTGGTCCGTGAAGCTCAGTTCCAGGCTCAGCCCGGGATGGCGCAGCAGCAATTGCGGCACCAGGGGCACGAGCAGCATTTTTCCGGTCGATGAGCTGGTGTTGATGCGCACCAGGCCACGTGGTTCGCTGCGCACGGCCACGCAGGCCTCCAGTTCCTCCAGGTCGGCCAGCACGCGCTTGCCGCGCTCGAACAGCTGGCAGCCTTCGGGCGTGAGATGCAGGCGCCGCGTGCTGCGCTGGAGCAGCTGCACGCCCAGGCGCGCCTCCAGCCGCGACATGCTTTTGCTGACGGCCGAGGGCGAGATGCCCAGGTGGCGCGCAGCGGCCGAGAGGCTGCCGCGCTCGGCCACCAGGATCAGCATTTCCAGCTCGGCAAAGCGGTTGGCATCGGCGTTGCCTGTGTCGGCGGCGGCGAGAGGAACAAGTGCGGGCATGGTGTCTCCGAGAAAAGGATCATCTATTCCACACAGGAACAGATCCGTTTCCATTATTCCATCTACACAAAGGTATGTTGCAGTGCGACATTACTGGACATCACACCAAGGATCACAAGGAATCCGTCCATGCCTCTTTCCCTACTCGCCCTGGCGGCCGGTGCCTTTGGCATCGGCACCACGGAATTCATCATCATGGGCCTGCTGACACAGGTCAGCCAGGATCTTCACATCAGCATTCCCACGGCGGGCTCGCTGATTTCGGGCTACGCCATCGGCGTGGCCGTGGGCGCGCCCGTGCTCACGCTGCTGACGCGCCAATGGCCGCGCAAGCGCCTGCTGCTGGCGCTGATGCTGATCTTCATCGCCGGCAACCTGGCCGCCGCGTTCGCGCCCAGCTATGAATGGCTGATGTCGGCGCGCGTGCTGACCTCGCTGACCCACGGCACCTTCTTCGGCGTGGGCGCCGTGGTGGCCACGGGACTGGTGCCGGTGGACAAGAAGGCGTCGGCGATTGCGCTGATGTTCTCGGGCCTGACCCTGGCCACCCTGCTGGGCGTGCCTGCCGGCGCCTGGATCGGCCAGATGTTCGGCTGGCGCAGCGCCTTCCTGGCCGTGGCCGCGATCGGCGTGCTGGCCTTTGCCATCCTGGCCGCCTTCGTGCCGCGCGACCAGGGCCGCCCCGAGGTCACGCCGCTGGCGCAGGAGCTTGCCGTGCTGGCCAACGGCCAGGTCTGGCTGGGCCTGGGCATCACGGCCTTCGGCTTTGCGGGCGTGTTTGCGCTCTACACCTATGTGGAGCCGCTGCTGACCCAGGTGACCCGCATGGGCGACAGCCTGGTGGCGCTGACCCTGCTGCTGTTCGGCGCGGGCCTGGCCGCAGGCAATCTGCTGGGCGGCAAGCTGGCCGACCGGGGCGTGATGCGCGCCCTGGTGTGGAGCATTGCGGCGCTGATGGTGGTGCTGGCGGCAGGCCGCTGGGCCTTCGGGAACCAGGCCGTTGCCATGGCCTATGTGATCGTGCTGGGCGTCGTGGCCTTCGCCACGGTGGCTCCCATGCAGATGCGCGTGCTGGACCAGGCCGGCCCCCAGGGCGCCAACCTGGTCTCCAGCCTGAACATTGCGGCCTTCAACCTGGGCAATGCCCTGGGTGCCTGGGTCGGCGGCCTGGCCCTGGCCGGTGGCCTGGGCCTGGTCAACCTGGGCTGGGCCGCCGCCGCGCTGACGGCCGTGGGCCTGGTGCTGGTCTTCTGGAGCAGCCGCCTGCCCGCAGGCTCCGCACGCAGCGCAGGCGTGGCCTGCGCCTGAGGCTCAACGAGCCAGCACGGGCTTGAGCGCCTTGCCCGTGTGCGTGCCCGCAGCCACCAGATCCTCGGGCGTGCCGGCCGCAATGATGCGGCCGCCGTCCTTGCCGCCTTCGGGGCCGAGGTCGATGATCCAGTCGGCCTCGGCGATCACGTCCAGGTCATGCTCGATGACGACCACGCTGTGGCCCGCATCCACCAGGCGGTGCAGCACACGGATGAGCTTGTCCACATCGGCCATGTGCAGGCCCACCGTGGGTTCGTCCAGCACATAGAGCGTGTGCGGCGCCTTGTTGCCGCGCCGGGTCACGTCGTCGCGCACCTTGGTCAGCTCGGTGACGAGCTTGATGCGCTGGGCCTCGCCGCCCGACAGCGTGGGCGAGGGCTGGCCCAGCGTGAGATAGCCCAGTCCCACGTCCTTGAGCAGCTGCAGCGGGTGGGCGATGCTGGGCATGCTGGCGAAGAACTCGACGGCCTCGTCCACCTCCATCTGCAGCACGTCGCCAATGCTCTTGCCGCGCCAGGAGACGGCCAGGGTCTCGGGGTTGAAGCGCGCGCCGTGGCAGACCTCGCAGGGCACCTTCACGTCGGGCAGGAAGCTCATCTCGATGGTGCGCATGCCCTGGCCCTCGCAGGCCGGGCAGCGGCCTTCGCCGGTGTTGAACGAGAAGCGGCCGGCCGCGTAGCCGCGGGCCTTGGCCTCCAGCGTTTCGGCGTAGAGCTTGCGGATGGTGTCCCAGAAGCCGATGTAGGTGGCCGGGCAGCTGCGCGGGGTCTTGCCGATGGGGGTCTGGTCCACCTCGAGCACGCGGTCTATGCCCTCGAAGCCCTGCAGGCCCTTGCAGCCGGACAGCGGCGGCGCCTTGCCGGCGTCCATGGCATCGCGCCCGGCCTTGGTGGCGCGCTGGCCGACCCAGGCGGCCACATTGGCCAGCATCACGTCGCGCGCCAGCGTGGACTTGCCCGAGCCGCTGACGCCGGTGACGGCCACCAGGCGCTTGAGCGGCACGCGCGCATCCACGTTCTGCAGGTTGTGCAAATGGGCGCCGCGCACGGTCAGCCAGCCCAGTGCGTCGGACGCGGGTTCGGCTTCGACAACGACAGGCGCGGCCTTCTTTTTGGATTTGGATACCTTGACAGGCGCGGGTTCCGGCACCGGTTCGGCCACGGCGGCAAGCTCGGCGGCCGCCTGCGGCGGCTGGCCTTCTCCCACCCAGCGGCGCGGCTGGAACGGGTGGCGCATGGCATGCAGCAGGTAGCGGCCCGTGATGGAGTCCTCGGCCGCCATGATGTCGGCCGCCGTGCCCTGGGCCACGAGGCGGCCGCCGCGTATGCCGGCGCTGGGGCCGATGTCGATGATGTGGTCGGCGCGGCGGATGGTGTCCTCGTCATGCTCGACCACGACCAGGGTGTTGCCCTTGTCGCCCAGCTTGTGCAGGGCGTTGAGCAGGATCTGGTTGTCGCGTGCATGCAGGCCGATGGTGGGCTCGTCCAGGACATAGCACACGCCCTGCAGGTTGCTGCCCAGTTGCGCGGCCAGGCGGATGCGCTGGGCCTCGCCGCCCGACAGCGTGGGCGCGCCACGGTCCAGCGTCAGGTAGCCCAGGCCCACTTCCTCGAGGAATTCGAGGCGGCTCTGGATCTCGGGGATGAGGTCGCGGGCAATGTCGGCCTCGCGGCCCGACATCGCCAGCGCCTGCACCCATTTGCGCACGTCGTTGACCGACAGCTGGGCGATCTCGGCAATGCCCACGCCATGGAAGCGCACGGCGCGCGCCGTGGCGTTCAGGCGTGTGCCCTGGCAGGTGGGGCAGGTCACTTCGGCCAGGTCTTCGATTTCCTGGCCTTCGAACTTGACCTCCCGGCCCCGGTTGTCCTCGACCAGCAGGGTGTCGTCATAGACCTTGCGCTGGTCCTTGGTGAGCTTGACGCCCGTGCCCACGCAGTCGGGGCACCAGCCGTGCTTGCTGTTGTAGGAAAACAGGCGCGGGTCCAGCTCGGCATAGCTGGTGGCGCAGACCGGGCAGGCGCGCTGGGTGGAGAACACCTGCAGGCTGCCGATGCCGGCCGTGCTCCGGCCGCCGGCCATGGCATCGGCCAGGTTGTCCAGGCCGGACAGCACATGCAGCACGCCCTTGCCTGTTTCCAGCGCCTGCGCCAGGTGGCCGCGCAGTTCGCGCTCGTTGGCCGCCGTGACGGTGACGCTGGCCACGGGCAGTTCGATGGTGTGCTCCTTGAAGCGGTCGATGCGCGGGAATCCCGTGGTGGGCAGGAATTCGCCGTCCACGCGCAGATGGGTGTAGCCGCGCGGCCGTGCCCAGTCGGCCAGCTCGGTGTAGACGCCCTTGCGGTTGACCACCAGCGGCGCCAGCAGGCCGATGGTCTGGCCCCTGAACTGCGTGAGCAATTGGGCCGCGATGCTTTCCGCCGTCTGCGGCTGCACGGCGGCGCCGTCGTGGATGCAGTGCTGCGTGCCCAGCTTGACGTAGAGCAGGCGCAGGAAGTGCCAGACCTCGGTGGTCGTGCCCACGGTGGACTTGCGCCCGCCGCGCGACAGGCGCTGCTCGATGGCCACGGTGGGCGGAATGCCGTAGACCGCGTCCACCTCGGGCCGGCCCGCAGGCTGGACGATGGAGCGCGCATAGGCGTTCAGCGACTCCAGGTAGCGGCGCTGGCCTTCGTTGAACAGGATGTCGAAGGCCAGCGTGGACTTGCCCGAGCCCGAGACACCCGTCACCACGTTGAACTTGCCGCGCGGGATCTCCACCGACAGCTGCTTGAGGTTGTGCTCCTTGGCGTTGACGATCTCGATGGCATTCCTGGCCGCGGCGCCCGACATGGCATGCGCCTTGCGCTGGCTCTTGTAGAGCATGGGGGCGACCTCGCGCACCGCCTCGCCGCCCACGCCCATGGCCAGGTCGTACTCGCGCAGCGCCTGGGCCGTGTGCGAGCCAGGAATCTGGCGCACTTCCTCGGGCGTACCCTGGGCCACGATGGCGCCGCCGCCGTCGCCGCCTTCGGGGCCGAGGTCGATCAGCCAGTCGCTGGCGCGGATCACGTCGAGGTTGTGCTCGATGACGATCAGCGAATGCCCGGCCTCCAGCAGCTTGCGCAGCGCGCGCATGAGCTTGGCGATGTCGTCGAAGTGCAGGCCCGTGGTGGGCTCGTCGAACAGGAACAATGTGCCCTTCTTGGCCAGCGCCTGCTTCGACTTGGCCTGGGACTTGGCAGCCTCGGCCAGGAAGCCCGCGAGCTTGAGGCGCTGGGCCTCGCCGCCCGACAGCGTGGGCACGGGCTGGCCCAGCTTCACGTATTCAAGGCCCACATCGACGATGGGCTGCAGGGCGCGGATGACCTCGCGGTCCTGGGCGAACAGCAGGGCCGCCTCGGCCACGGTGAGCTCCAGCACATCGGCCACGTTGAGCTTGCGCGGCTGCAGCTCGCCGGCCGCGTGGCGCTCGATCGTGACTTCCAGGATCTCGGGGCGGTAGCGCGTGCCGTTGCAGTCGGGGCAGCGCAGGTAGACGTCGGAGAGGAACTGCATCTCCACATGCTCGAAGCCCGAGCCGCCGCAGGTGGGGCAACGGCCGTCGCCGCTGTTGAAGCTGAACTTGGCGGCCGTGTAGCCGCGCTGGCGCGACAGCGACGCAATGGCGAACAGCTCGCGGATGGAGTCCCAGGCGCCCACGTAGCTGGCCGGATTGGAGCGCGCCGTCTTGCCGATGGGCGACTGGTCCACGAACATCACGTCGCTCAGGTGGTCGGCGCCCAGCAGGCGCTCGAAGGCGCCGGCCGCATCCGTGGGCTTGCCGAAGTGGCGCATCAGCGCGGGCACCAGCACATCCTGGATCAGCGTGGACTTGCCCGAGCCGCTGACGCCGGTGATGGTGACCAGGCGCTGCAGCGGAAAGTCCACGTCGATGCCGCGCAGGTTGTGCTCGCGCGCGCCTTCGAGGATGAGGCGTGGCGTGGACTCGGTCACCATGCGCTTGAGGCCGAAGCCCACCTGCTTGCGGCCACCCAGGTAGGCGCCGGTCAGCGTGTCGGCATGGCGCAGGTCCTCGGGCGTGCCGTCGAACACGATCTGGCCGCCGCGCGCGCCGGGGCCGGGGCCCATGTCGATCATGCGGTCGGCGGCGAACATCACGGCCGGGTCGTGCTCGACCACGACCAGGGTGTTGCCCGCATCGCGCAGGCGCTGCATGGCCTCGGTGATGCGTTCCATGTCGCGCGGGTGCAGGCCGATGCTGGGCTCGTCGAGCACGAACAGGGTGTTGACCAGCGAGGTCCCCAGGGCCGTGGTCAGGTTGATGCGCTGCACCTCGCCGCCCGACAGCGTGCGGCTCTGGCGGTCCAGCGTGAGGTAGCCGATGCCCACGTCGCACAGGTACTGCACGCGCGCCATGATTTCGGCGTGCAGCATCTTGAGGGCCTGGGCCTCGCCGTCATGCAATGGGGCGTCGACTGCCGGCGCCAGCTGCTGGAAGAAGTCACGCAGCCGCACCAGGGGCAGCTGCATCAGGTCGTGCAGGCACAGGCCCGGCAGCGCGTCCAGCTGCTCGCGGCTCCATGCCACGCCCTTCGGCATGAAGCGGCGGTAGCGGCCTTCGTCGCCGGGCGGCAGCACGGCATCGGCGGCCTGCTTGCCGCCCAGGCGCCACAGCAGGCTTTCGGTCTTCAGGCGCGCGCCGCCGCAGGTGGGGCATTCGGTATAGCTGCGGTACTTGGACAGCAGCACCCGAATGTGCATCTTGTAGGCCTTGCTCTCCAGGTATTCGAAGAAGCGCTTGATGCCGTACCAGGTCTGGGTCCACTTGCCATTCCAGTTGGGCGAGCCGTCCAGCACCCAGCTTTTCTGCGCGTCGGTGAGCTTGGCCCAGGCCGTGTCGCGCGGAATGCCTTCGGCCTCGGCGTGGCGCATCAGGTCGTCCTGGATCTCCTTCCAGGCCGGTGTCTGCACGGGCTTGATGGCGCCCGTGCGCAGGGTGAGCTTGTCGTTGGGAATGACCAGTCCCCAGTCCACGCCGATCACGCGGCCAAAGCCACGGCAGGCCTCGCAGGCGCCCACGGCGGAGTTGAAGGAGAACAGCGAGGGAATCGGCTCCTGGTAGCTCAGGCCGCTTTCGGGGCAGTGCAGGCCCAGCGAGAACTTCCACAGCTGGGGCTCGGTGGGCTGGGCACCTGCGGCTTCCACGGCGGATTCAGGCAGCACATAGACCGTCATGTGGCCGCTGCCGCGCTTGAGTGCCACCTCGATGGCCTCGTAGGCGCGGGCCCGCTCCACATTGCCCAGGCGGAAGCGGTCGGCCACCACGTCCAGCATCTTGACCTTGAGCGGCGCCGCCTTGGCCTTCTTGCCCTTGGCGTCGGCGGCAGGCTCCACGGCGCCGGCCTTCTCGGCCTCGCGCTCGGCCTGGACCTTGGTGAAGCCGCTGGCCGACAGCCATTGCTCCACCTCGGCGGCCGTGGTGTTGGCGGGCAGCTCGACGGGGAAGGTGATGGCGATGCGCGGATCACCGGCCTGCCGGCAACGCTCGGCCAGCTCCTCCAGCACGCTGTCGGGCGTGTCGTGGCGCACGGGCACGGCGGTGTCGCGGTCGAACAGCTGGGCTGCGCGCGCGAACAGCAGCTTCAGGTGGTCGTTGAGCTCGGTCATCGTGCCCACGGTGGAGCGCGAGTTGCGGACGGGATTGGTCTGGTCGATGGCGATGGCCGGCGGCACCCCCTCCACACGGTCCACGGCCGGCTTGTCCATGCGGTCCAGGAACTGGCGCGCATAGGCCGAGAAGGTCTCGACATAGCGGCGCTGGCCTTCGGCATACAGGGTGTCGAACACCAGGCTGGACTTGCCCGAGCCGCTGGGCCCCGTGACCACGGTCAGCTCGCCGGTACGGATGTCGAGATCCAGGTTCTGGAGATTGTGCTGGCGTGCGCCGCGAATTCGAATCAGACCGTGCGTCATGGGTGTTCTGTGGTCAGTGGGAGCCAAACATTCTAGGCAGTCCATGCGTCAGGCATCAGACGCTTCTCAATACCTGTATTTTTATACAGGTTAAACAAAAAGATACCCCCTCGACGCATCCGCGCGACCATAAAAAAACCCCGGAACCAGTCCGGGGCTCGTGCCTCTTGCCGAGGGCTTACTTGGCCATCTGCACGGAGGCAGGCATGGCCTGCTCACCCGGCGCACCCTTCACCTGGGTGACGGCCAGCAGCGAGACGACGACAAAGGCCAGGCAACCGGCCGCGATGATCCTCATGGTTTTTTCCTTGATCAGGCTTTGAAAAGACGAGCCCAGACAAAAAGGCCCCGTACCTTTCGGTACGAGGCCTGATGTGGCAGGCAGGTGCTGATTGGAACAGACCTGCTTTGCTCGCGGCTTACGCCGCGCGGCGATCAGAATGCGTGACGCACGCCCAGCGCGAAGGAGGAGAAGTCCGCGCCCTTCACACCGGTCATGTAGTTGGCGCCGGCCTTGTTGTCCACCTTGGTGTAGTAGCCGTAGACCTTGGTGCGCTTGCTCAGGTTGTAGTTGTAGCCCAGGGTCCACTGGTTGGCGCCGGAGTCGGCAATGTTGCTCCACTTGTTGGCGTGGCCCAGGTTCACGTGGAACTCGGAAGCGCCCAGGGTGTACATGCCCGACAGACGGAAGTTGTTGCGCGTGCCGCGGATCTGCTCGTCGTTGCGCTGGTAGTAGCCACCGACCACGAACTGGCCGAAGGTGTAGGCAGCGCGGAAGGCGGCCTGCTTGTCTTCGTCCACCTGGCTGTAGCCAGCGCCCAGGGCCAGAGGGCCCACGTCGTAGTTGACGGCCAGGTCATAGCCGTTCTTGCGGGCGGGCGTGGCCTTCTCGTGCATGGAGACCGAGCCTTCGACCGTCAGGCCACCGATGTTGGGGGTGGTGTAGGAGATCTTGTTGGCGGTGCCCAGGCCGCTGGCGAACCAGACGGGATCGAAGTACAGCGCGTCGGACGAGGTACCCGTGTCATGGTTGTGCATGCTCACGTAGTCGGCCGTGGCGAAGTAAGAACCGGGGAAGAAGTTGCCCATGCGGATCTTGCCGAAGCTGCCCGACAGGTTCACTTCGCTCTGGCGGCCGAAGGTCAGCGCGCCCGTGGAGGAGGAACCCATGCCGGTGTCGGAAGCGAAACCGCTTTCCAGCACGAAGCCGGCCTTCAGGCCGCCGCCCAGATCTTCGACACCGCGCATGCCCCAACGCGAGGAGTTGTTCTCCATCTTGTTGACGGTCTGGTCACCGATCTTTTCGCGTTCGACGGTCGTGTTGATACGGCCATAAATCGTCACGCTGCTTTGCGCCATCACGGTGGTGGAACCCAGCACGGCCAGCACGGCCAGGGCTACGCGGTTCATCTTGATCATCTCGGCATCTCCTTGGGATTGTTGAGTGGGTATTCTTGAAATCTCAGGGCCGACTCCGGCTCTAGATCAGTGCCATTTGCGGCTGCTGCGGATTCTAGGTGCGGGCATGTCAAAAAATGTATGCCCGCCTCTGAAAATGCGCCATCTGATGCTTTGCTGCCACAGGCATGACATGGAAAACCATTAGAAGCACCCAAAGAAAAAGCCCACGGCAAACCGCCATGGGCTTTCATCAATGCAGAGCAAAAAACTCCGGCCGATAACACGCACATCGCATGAACCCGGCGCGGCCCAAAGCCAGGGACACCAAGCAAGGGCCGCCCCGCCGCGAGGGTGTCGTCCCCCTCCCTTGCGAAGCAAGCAGAGAGGGGGAAGCGGCGTAAGCCGCTCAGGGGGTGCCTTCACTCAATCATTAGCGTAGATATCCACATCCTTGGTCTCGCGCAGGAACAGCGTGCCGATGATGGCCGTGGCGCCTGCAATGACGATGGGGTACCAGAGGCCGCTGTACATATTGCCGGTCTGGGCCACGATGGCGAAGGACATGGTGGGCAGCAGGCCGCCGAACCATCCATTGCCGATGTGGTACGGCAGGCTCATGGAGGTATAGCGGATGCGCGTGGGGAACAGCTCCACCAGCATGGCGGCGATGGGCCCGTAGACCATGGTCACGAGGATGACCAGGTAGGTCAGGATGGCGACCATCATGACCTTGTTCATCTTCGCGGGGTCGGCCTTGGTGGGATAGCCGTCCTCGGCCAGCACCTTGGCCACGGTCTTCTTGAACTCGGCGTCCTTGGCCTTGGCTTCCTCGGGGCTCAGGCCCTTGATGGAGAACGAGGGGATCTCGGTGCTGCCGATGCGGATGAAGGCCGTCTTGCCGGGCGCTGCGTCCTCGGAGTCATAGCTGACCGAGCCTGCGGCCAGCAACTGCTTGGCCACGTCGCAGGAGCTGGTGAACTTGGAGGTGCCCGTGGGATTGAACTGGAACGAGCATTCCTTGGGATCGGCGACGATGACCACCTTGTTCTTGGCCTGTGCCGCAGCCAGGTCGGGGTTGGCCGCTTCGGTCAGCGCCTTGAACACGGGGAAGTAGGTCACCACGGCCAGCACGCAGCCCAGCATGATGATGGGCTTGCGGCCTATCTTGTCGGACAGCGAGCCGAAGATCACGAAGAACGGCGTGCCGATGATCAGCGCCGCCGCGATCATGAGGTTGGCCGTCACCGCATCGACCTTGAGCTGCTGCGTCAGGAAGAACAGCGCATAGAACTGCCCCGTGTACCAGACCACGGCCTGGCCGGCGGTCAGGCCGATCAGCGCCAGGATCACGATCTTGAGGTTGCGCCATTGGCCGAAGGACTCGGTCAGCGGGGACTTGGAGACCTTGCCCTCGGCCTTCATCTTCTGGAAGGCCGGCGACTCGGACAGCGTCATGCGGATCCACACCGAGATACCCAGCAGCACGATGGACAGCAGGAAGGGGATGCGCCAGCCCCAGTCCGCAAAGGCCTGCTCGCCGATGGAGGTGCGCACGCCCAGGATCACCAGCAACGACAGGAACAGGCCCAGCGTTGCCGTGGTCTGTATCCACGAGGTGTAGGCGCCGCGCTTGCCGTGCGGCGCATGCTCGGCCACGTAGGTGGCCGCACCGCCGTACTCGCCGCCCAGGGCCAGGCCCTGCAGCATGCGCAGGCCGATGAGGATCACCGGCGCCGCCACGCCGATGCTGGCGTAGGTGGGCAGGATGCCGACGATGAAGGTCGACAGGCCCATGATCAGGATGGTCACGAGGAAGGTGTACTTGCGCCCGATCATGTCGCCCAGCCGCCCGAACACCAGTGCGCCGAAGGGCCGCACGATGAAGCCGGCCGCGAAGGCCAGCAGCGCGAAGATGAAGGCCGATCCCGCATCGAGCCCGCTGAAGAATTGCTTGGCGATGATGGCCGCCAGCGATCCGTAGAGATAGAAGTCGTACCACTCGAAAACCGTGCCTAGCGACGAGGCAAAGATCACCTTGCGTTCTTCCGGAGTCATGGGCCGCGGGGTCGCCTTGACCCCCGCGCCTTGCGATGCGTTGATAGCCATGTCTGTCTCCTTGATTTATTGAATATTTAGCGGGCTTGCCATAGGCCCGCCGATTCACTATCCGCCTGCCTGCTGACGCGAATCTGACTCACCTCTTACAGAAATTGACGGCGAACTGAACGATTTCTTACTAACTCAGCAGCAACCCTGATGCCGTCTTTTTCCATGTGAAAAGCACCGTAAAAACCCTGCCAAACCATGCTGCACTGCGTAAGCACTCGGTCAGAAGCGCTTTCCAGAATGCGCCGCAAGGCTGCAGATCCATGGGGCTGCCGCCGCGATTCCAACTTCAGGAGACAAACCATGACCGATCCGGTGGTAGACAAAATACAGCGCCATCCCAAATACCAGGAGTTGCGATCCAGACGCAATCGCCTGGGCCTTTTTCTGACGCTGCTGATGCTGGTCGTTTATTACGGCTATATCGCGCTGATTGCCTTCGACAAATCCTTTCTGGCCCAGCCCATTGGCGCGGGCGTGACCTCGCTGGGCATCCCGATCGCCATGGGCGTGATCGTGTTCTCGGTGATCGTCACCGGCCTCTACGTGCGCCGCGCCAATGGCGAGTACGACAAGCTCACCCAGGACATCCTGAAGGACGCCACGAAATGAAGAATTCCGCACAACGCATGCTGCTGGCGCCCGCCGTGGCGCTGGCCCTGACGGGGCCCGTGCTGGCCGCCGGCGGCGATGTCGGCGTGGCCGCCAAGCAGGCCACCAACTGGACCGCCATCATTCTCTTCACAGCCTTCGTCGTGGCCACGCTGTGGATCACCAAGTGGGCCGCGGGCCGCACCAAGTCGGCCGCCGACTTCTATACGGCCGGTGGCGGCATCACGGGCTTTCAGAACGGCCTGGCGATTGCGGGCGACTACATGTCGGCCGCCTCCTTCCTGGGCATCTCGGCCTCGGTCATGGCCAGCGGCTATGACGGCCTGATCTACTCCATCGGCTTCCTGGTGGGCTGGCCCATCCTGACCTTCCTGCTGGCCGAGCGCCTGCGCAACCTGGGCAAGTTCACCTTCGCCGACGTGGCAGGCTACCGCTTCTCCCAGACGCCGTTCCGCGCCTTCGCGGCCAGCGGCACGCTGGTGGTGGTGGCCTTCTACCTGATCGCGCAGATGGTGGGCGCGGGCCAGCTGATCAAGCTGCTGTTCGGCCTGGACTACTGGATCGCCGTGGTGCTGGTGGGCGGCCTGATGATGATCTATGTGCTGTTCGGCGGCATGACGGCCACGACCTGGGTGCAGATCATCAAGGCCTGCATGCTGCTGGCCGGCGTGACCTTCATGGGCTTCATGGTGCTGGCCAAGTACGGCTTCAGCCCCGAGGCACTGTTCGCCGAAGGCGTGCGCGTGCGCTCCGAGATCGCTGCCAACAACGGCGCCGACCCCTCGGCCGCGGCCAAGGCGGGCCTGGCCATCATGGGCCCGGGCGGCTTCATCAAGGACCCGATCTCGGCCATCAGCTTCGGCATGGCGCTGATGTTCGGCACGCTGGGCCTGCCCCACATCCTGATGCGCTTCTTCACCGTGCCCGATGCCAAGGAAGCACGCAAGAGCGTGTTCTGGGCCACGACCTGGATCGGCTACTTCTACGTGCTGATCTTCATCATCGGCTTCGGCGCCATCACCCTGGTGCTGACCAACCCCGAGATGGCCGATACGGTCAAGGGCGTGATCCACGGCGGCGCGGGCACGGCCAACATGGCGGCCGTGCTGGTGGCCAAGAGCGTGGGCGGCGACGTGTTCTACGGCTTCATCTCGGCCGTGGCCTTCGCCACCATCCTGGCCGTGGTCGCGGGCCTGACGCTGTCGGGCGCCTCGGCCGTGTCGCATGACCTGTACGCCACCGTGATCAAGAAGGGCAAGGCCGACAGCGCCGCCGAGCTGCGCGTCTCGCGCATCACCACGCTGACGCTGGGCGCCATCGCCGTGCTGCTGGGCATCGTGTTCGAGAAGCAGAACATCGCCTTCATGGTGTCGCTGGCCTTCGCGGTCGCGGCCTCGGCCAACTTCCCCCCGCTGCTGCTGTCGGTGCTGTGGAAGGACTGCACCACCAAGGGCGCGGTGATCGGCGGCTTCATGGGCCTGATCTCCTCCGTGGGCCTGACCGTGGTCTCGCCCCCGGTGTGGGAGGCCACGCTGGGCAACCCCGCAGGCTCGGCCTGGTTCCCCTACGCCTCGCCCGCGCTGTTCTCCATGACCATCGGCTTCGTGGGCGTGTGGCTGTTCTCGGTGCTCGACAAGAGCGCCCAGGCTGCCAAGGAACGCGCCATCTTCCCCGCGCAGCAGGTGCGCTCGGAAACAGGCCTTGGCGCCTCGGGAGCTTCGGGCCACTGAGCCATCGAGCCCCTCAGGCACCCACCATGAAAAGCCGGGCCCAGCGCCCGGCTTTTTCGTTGGCGTGGCAGCAGCCGCCCTCAGATTGATCGGCTGGAGAAGGCGCCTGATCGGATCTGCGATGGCCGGCGCCGTCCAGGCCTCTAGACTTGCGGGGTCTGCGCAGCTTCGCCTGTGCAGCATCGCTTCCCTATTCAACGCACAGGACAGATCCGACATGCAACTCATCAGCCAAAGCTTCCAGGACGGCCAGGCGATTCCCGGCGAATTCGCGTTCGCGGTGCCCGATGCGGCCTCGCACGTGGCGCTGTCGTCCAACCGCAACCCGCACCTGGCCTGGAGCGGCGCGCCCGCAGGCACGCAGTCCTTCGTCGTGGTCTGCCATGATCCCGACGTGCCCAGCCGCGGCGACGATGTGAACCAGGAAGGCCGCGAAGTGCCGGCCAGCCTGCCGCGCGTGGACTTCTTCCACTGGCTGCTGCTGGACATTCCGGCCGCCACCACCGAGATCGCGGCAGGCGCCCAGTCCGACGGCGTCACGCCGCGCGGCAAGAGCGGCCCGGCAGCCCCCGGCGGCCTGCGCCACGGCATCAACGACTACACGGGCTGGTTCGCGGGCGACGAGCAGATGAAGGGCGACTACTTCGGCTACGACGGCCCCTGCCCTCCGTGGAACGACAGCATCGTCCACCACTACGTCTTCACCGTCTATGCGCTGGCCACGCCCACGCTGGCCGTCTCCGGCGAGCTGACCGGCGCCAATGTGCGCGCGGCGCTGCAAGCCGGCCAGGTGCTGGGCAAGGCCAGCATCACCGGCCTGTACAGCCTGAACCCTGCGGTCTCCGCCGCCTGAGCGAACGCCTTTCCGGGCGCCCTACGTCGCGCCGGCCAGCCTGCGCAGCTTGATGAAGGCCAGCGCCGCCATCACGGCGTCGTTGAGCGCGTCGTGGGCCTCGCGCTGCGGCAGGCCCAGGTTGGCCATCAGCGTGGCAAAGCGCAGGTCGATCTCGGGCGCCTGCTGCTGCCAGGGCAGCAGCTGCCGGAAGCGGTGGTCGTAGTACAGGGCCGAGACCTCGATGCGCTCGTTGGGCAGCCCCGTGCCCAGCCAGGGGCGCAGCACGCGCTCGATCATGGCCACGTCGAATTCCAGGTAGTAGCCGACCAGCGGGCGGCTGCCGATGAAGCGCAGCAGCTGCGCCAGCGCGTCCTCGATGGCCAGGCCCCGGGCCAGGTCCCGCTCGCGCAGGCGGTGGATGCGCACGCTGTCGCCGGGCACGCTGCGCGAGGGGCGCACCAGCAGTTCCAGGCGTTCGCTGGACAGGATGCGCTCGCCCACGATGCGCACGGCGCCGATGGAGATGATCTGGTCGCAGCGCACATCCAGGCCCGTGGTCTCGCAGTCCAGCGCCACCCATTCGCCGGGCGGCGGCGCATCGAAGAGAAAGGCATAGGCGGGGTCCGCCAGCCTGCGCCGCTGCCAGTTGCGCCGCAGGCCCGCCACCCAGCGCTGCAAGGGCGCCGCGCTCATACGGCGTCCAGCCGCAGGCGCTGGCGCAGCAGTTCGCGGAAGCGCCGCACCACGGCCAGCGTGTCCTTGAGCAGGTCGCGCTCCAGGCTGCTCAGGCGCGCCGGGTCCACATGGCCGGTGACGGGGCGGCCCAGGTCGATCTCGGCCAGTCCCGCCTGCAGGCGCAGGCCCATGAGGAAATGCAGGCCCTGGAGCAGCTCCTGGCCCTGGGCGCCGTCGAGCACGCCCTTGTCCACCAGGGCCGCGATGCGCTCGGCCGTGCCGGTGGCGGCGATGCGCTGGGACAGCGCCAGGCTGCGCACGCCATGGACGATGGGGAAGATGCCGGCCTTCTTCAGGTGCACGGGCGCGCCCTCGCCGCCGCGGCCCAGCAGCCGCTCCCACCAGCTGCCCGGCTCGTGCGCGAAGGCGTCGACGGCCGAGGCGAAGCGCGCCACCTGGGCATCGCTGTCCAGGGCCAGCGCCATCAGGTCGCGCCGCACCGTGGCCAGCAGCGCGGCATCGCCCGCCACCGCATGGGCGTCGAGGAAGATCGCCAGGTGCATGAGGCCCTCGGGGCCGGGCAGGATCAGCCATTCGCGCACCTGCCTGCCGAAGCTGGCCACCGTGCCGCGCCACTGCGGGTTGCTGAGCATGATGCCGCCCGGGCATTCGGGGTAGCCGAAGCGCTGCAGCTGCGCGGAAAAGCGCGCGCAGATGGCGTCGAGGTCCTGGGGCGGCGCATAGCCGTCGCGCAGCAGCAGGCCGTTGTCCTGGTCGGTCTTGAGCAACTGCTCGCCGCGCCCCTCGCTGCCCATGACGAAGAGGCAGCTTTGGGCCACCAGGTCCGGCGGCGCCAGCATCTGCCAGGCACGCTCGAACAGGCGCGCATTGAGCTGCTGCACCAGCCGCGCCATCAGGGCCACCCGCGTGCCGCCCCGGTGCAGGGCGGCCACCAGGCGCGTGATCTGGGCGGCGGCCTGCTCCAGCGCCTGCAGGTCGGCAGCCTGCTCGATCTGCACGGTGATGAGGTGGGAGTGGTTGGCCAGGAAGCTGAACAGGTCCAGCGCCTCCAGAATGCCCAGCACCTGGCCCTGTGCATCCAGCACGGCCAGCCGGTGCACGCGGGCGCGCAGCAGCACGACCAGGGCATCGCCCAGCTGGTCGTCGGCGCGCACGGTGAACACGGGCTGGCTGGCGAATTCGCCCACGGCCAGCCGCTCCAGCGGGCGGCCGTCAAGGATGGCGCGCTGCAGCGTGGTGCCCGTGAAGATGCCCAGGCCGCCCTGCGGCAGTCCCGAGACCAGCACGCAGGTCGTGCGCTCGGCATGGAACAGGCGCACCGCGGAGACGATGTCCGTGGCCGCATCCACCACATGGGCGGCACGCAGATAGGCCTGGTCCACGCGCGCCAGCGTCAGCGACTGCAATTCGTGCCGGTCGGCGCGCTGGGCCAATGTGCCCAGCTTGTGGCCCAGGTCGGAGAACAGCAGGGCGCCAAAGGCGGTGTTGCGCGCGATCAGCTCGCCCACGGTTTCGCGCGCAAGCTGGTAGGCGATGAGTTCCTCGGCCACGGTGAAGCGGCTGCCCGTGCGGCCGGCCACCAGGGCGCGGCCGTCGAAGCTGTCGTCGGGGCCGTAGCTGGCCAGCACCTCGTCGCCCTCGGTCTGCACCACATGGCCCTTGATGATGACGAAGAGGTGGGTGGGCGCCGAGCCGGCGTCGAGCACCACGGCGCCCTCGGGGAAGTAGGCGATGTCCACGCCATCGCGCACCAGCGCCTGTTCGTCGGGCGTGAGGCAGTCGAAGGGAGAGGCGGCGAAGTTGAAGGCGTTGGGCATGGGGCGGGGCCGTTGTTCCAGCCCCGCCATTCAAACCTTCAGGCCTTGCTCCACGCTTGCAGCCGCGTCCCAGCCGCTGTCGAACCAGCCATCGCCTTCCAGGTAGGCACGCAGCATGGGCAAGCTGTCCAGGCCCCAGAAGAGGCGGCCATCGACCTCCCAGGCCGGCACGCCGAACAGGCCCCGGGCGGCGGCGGCCTCGGTGTTCTCGCGCAGCAGGCGCTTGGCGTTGTCCGCCGCATCCGTGCGCAGCTGCGGCGCCAGCGTGGCGCGCAGTGCGTCGAGCCGCGCGGGGTCCAGCGCGTCGGCGCCGCCCAGCCAGACATGGCGCAGCACGGCGTCCGCCACAAAGCGGTTGATGGTGCCGTCATCGCTGCACTCCAGCGCCAGGCGCAGCAGCGGCAGCGGGTTGAACGGATGGCGGGCCGGCATGTCCAGCCCCACGCCCGTGGCATGGCCCAGCCAGCTCACATGGCGGTAGGTCCATTCGCGCTTGCCCGCGATGCCGGCCGGTCCCGGGTTGGCGTGGCGCTGCAGCAGCGCGCCCAGCAGCACGGGGCGGTACTGCATGTGGTGGCTGATGCCCTGCAGCGCCTGCGGCAGTTGCGCGAACGCCAGCCAGGCATAGGGCGAGATGAAGTCGAGATGGAAGGTGATCTGCTTCATGGCGGGTGCGTCGTGATGGGGATCTAGGGTGCGGTGGCCGCGATGCCTGCGCGCTCCAGCAGCGCGTTCCAGATCGCCAGGCGCTGCGGCGCATCGGACTTGGACCAGGCGCGGATCTCGTCGATGGTGCGAAAGCACCCTTCGCAATGGCTTCGGTCGGGCGTCATGCGGCAGACCGAGATGCAGGGCGAGAGCACGGGTTCCTCTTCGGCACGCGGAGCGTATGCGGCGCGGGCCTTCTGGGCCAGCATTTCCTTGGGACCCATCATGCCGCCACCTCCTGCACCACGTCGGCCCAGGGCGCGCCGGCCAGCAGTTGCAGCGCGGCCGGCGTGGCCGCGAACACCGCATGCGGATGGCCGGCAGCCGCCCAGACCGTGTCGAAACGCTGCAGTTCCCGGTCCACCAGGGTCACGGGCGTGTTGGCATGGGCCACGGGGCTGACGCCGCCGATGGAAAAGCCCGTCTGCGCCTTGACGAAGTCGGCATCGGCACGGCCCACGGGGCCGACCAGGGCGGCGACCTTCTTCTCATCCACGCGGCGGTCGCCCGAGGCCACGACCAGCACGGCCACGCCGTCGCTGCGGCGGCGGAAGATGATGCTCTTGGCCACCTGGCCCACGAGGATCCCCAGCTGGTCGGCCGCTTCCTGGGCCGTGCGCGCGGCGCCGTCCAGCATGCGCGGGCCCTCGCCGTGGCCGGCCTGCTGCAGGAAGGCAGCCACGCGCTGCACGCCTTCGGGAAGATGGTGGAGTTCAGATCCGCACATGCTCACACCGCCTCGCATGCAGACGCGCTGGCGCGCTTGGTCAGCAGTGCCTTGGCCACGCGCGACTGCGTGGGGCGGCCCAGGTGGTCGCTGATGAACTGGCCGGCATCAATCAGCTTGTCCAGGTCGATGCCGGTCTCTATGCCCATGCCCTGCAGCATGTAGACCACGTCCTCCGTGGCCACATTGCCAGTGGCGCCCTTGGCGTAGGGGCAGCCGCCCAGGCCCGCCACCGAGGTGTCGAACTGCCACACGCCCAGCGACAGCGCGGCCAGCGTGTTGGACACGGCCTGGCCGTAGGTGTCGTGGAAGTGGCCCGACACATCGTCGATGGCGAAGTGCTGCAGCGTGGCCTCGATGGCCTTGCGCACCTTGACGGGCGTGCCCACGCCGATGGTGTCGGCCACGCCCACATGCTGCACACCGATGCCCTTCATGAGGCCGGCCAGGTAGGCCACGCGCTCGGGGGCGATCTCGCCTTCGTAGGGGCAGCCCACGGTGCAGCTCATGGCGCCGCGCACGTGGATGCCCTGGGCGCGTGCGGCTTCGGCCACGGGGGCGAAGCGCTCGATGCTTTCGGCAATGGAGCAGTTGATGTTCTTCTGGCTGAAGGCCTCGCTGGCTGCGCCGAAGACCACGATCTCGTCAGGCCACAGTTCGCGCGGCGCCGACAGCGCGGCCTCCAGGCCCTTCATGTTGGGCGTGAGCACGCTGTAGCGCACGCCGGGGCGGCGGACGATGCCGGCCATGACTTCGGCGTTGTCGGCCATCTGCGGCACCCATTTGGGGCTGACGTAGCTGGTGACCTCGATTTCCTTGAGGCCGGCTTCCTGCAGGCGGTGCACCAGCTCGATCTTGACGGCGGCGGGCACGGGCTGTTTTTCATTCTGCAGGCCGTCGCGGGGGCCTACATCGACGAGTTTGACGCGGGAAGGAATGCTCATGGGGTGTTCTCACCGGGATGACGGGTACGGCCCCTATTGTCCAGGCTTGCAGGCCCGGGCACCACCCCATATCCTGCCGGGCCATGCACAACGGCTGCCAGCGCCCCCTTCAGCCCGGCAGGGCCGCCATTTCCTCGCGCAGCATCTCCACCATGCGCGCGGCAGCCGGCGACAGGCGGCGGCCGCTCAGGCGCACCAGGCCGATGGGGCGGCGCAGCACCGGCCGTGCCAGCGGGCGCGCCACCACCTCCGGCCGCTGCACCACCTGCGCGGCCAGCAGCGGCAGCGCGCTCACGCCCAGATCGGCAGCCACCATGGCCGCGATGGTGGCCAGGTGCTCCACGGCGTACTGGGGCGCAAAGCGTATGCCGTGGGTCAGCAGGGCCTCGTCGGCGTACTGGCGCACGCTGGTGCCGGCCGGCATGGAGATGTGGGGCAGATGGGCCACGTCGGCCCAGCCCAGGTCACCGCGCCCGCGCGCCAGCGCATGGCCGCGGCCCAGCAGCAGCACGAAGCGGTCGGAGGCCAGGGGCAGGTAGTCCAGGTCGGCATAGGCGGGGTTGGCCGCCGTGAGCGCAAAGTCCACGCGGCCCGCTCGCACCATGTCGAAGGCCGGCCCGGCCAGGCTGTCGAACAGCTCCAGGTGCACGCCCGGATGCTCGGCCGCGAAGCGCGCCAGCACGCGGGGCAGCAGGCCCGCGGCCAGCGAAGGCAGGGCCGCCAGCGCCAGCCGGCCCACCTGCACCTGGGCCACCTCCTGCACGCGGCGCACGGTCTCGTCCATCTGGTGGCGCAGGATGCGCGCCTGCTCGGCGAAGACCTCGCCGGCCTGTGTCAGTTCCACGGCGCGCGTGGTGCGCTCGAACAGGCGCGCGCCCAGCATCTCTTCCAGCCGCGCCAGCGTGCCCGAGACGGCCGACTGCGACAGGTGCATCTGCAGCGCCGTGCGCCGAAAGCTCAGCGAATCGGCCAGCGCCAGAAAGACATCGACCTCGCGGGCCGACCAATTGATCTTCATGGCCGATCAGTTTATCGAAAAATGCGTCTTTACCGTTCAATGACGGCTGCCTAGACTGCGCCTCAAATCCATGAAATCAGCAGGAGACAGCATGCACAGCAGTTCGCCGCGCAACGCGCGCACGGTGGTCGTCGGGGGAGGCACCATGGGTGCCGATGTGGCCGTGGTCCTGGCCCGGGGCGGCGCCCTGGTGACCGTGGTCGACCCCGGCGCGGCACGGCGCGAGCTGCTGCTGCAGCACATTGCCATCGAGCTGGCCACGGCCGGCTTTGCCCGGTGCGCGTCCCAGGTCTCGGTCTGCGCGGCGCTGGAGGATGTGGCCTGGGACGGCGTGGCCCTGGTGGTGGAATGCATCACCGAGCGGCTGGATGCCAAGCAGGCGCTGTTCGCCGAACTTGAGGCGCATGCGCCGGCCGACGCCGTGCTGGCCAGCAACAGCTCGGGCTTTCCCATCAGCGCCATCGCCGGCGGCCTGCCCACGGCGCAGCGCATGCTGGGCCTGCACTTCTTCATGCCCGCCCATTTGGTGCCACTGGTGGAAGTGGTGCTGGGCGAGCGCAGCGATCCGGCCCTGGGCCAGTGGCTGCATGCCTTCATGCGCGGCTGCGGCAGCGTGCCGGTGCTGGTGAAGAAGGACAAGCCCGGCTTTCTGGCCAACCGCATGCAGCATGCGCTGTCGCGCGAGGCCTTCGCCCTCATCGACGAGGGCATTGCCTCGCCCGAGGACGTGGATGCCGCCGTGCGCTTCGGCTTCGGCTTCCGCTTCCTGGCAGCCGGTCCCGTGCTGCAGCGCGACCATGCGGGCATCGAGGTGCATTGCGCGGCCGCCGCCACCATGTACCCCACGCTGTCCAACACCGATGTGCCGGCCCAGGCCCTGCGCGATCGCGTGGCGCGTGGCGATCTGGGCATGAAGACCGGCAAGGGCTTCTTCGACTGGCCCGAAGACCGCCGCCTGGCCGAGCGTGCCCGCTACGACGCGCTGCTGCGCCAGGGCCTGGCCCTGCTGGCCAGCGAGCTGCCGGTGCCGGAGCGGGCACAGGACACGCCATGAGCACGCCGGTCCCCACGTCAACCACGTCGCAGTGGAGCGACCCGCTGATCGTCACCGTGGCCCCCAACGGCGCCTACAAGCAGCCGGCCGACCACCCTGCACTGCCGATCACGCCACAGAGGCTGGCCGCCACGGCACGCGCCTGCCTGGATGCCGGCGCGGCCATGATCCACATGCACATCCGCGACGCCCAGGGGCGCCACAGCCTGGATGTGGACGGCTACCGCGAAGCCTGGCGCGTGGTGCGCGAGGCCGTGGGCACGGACATGGTGGTGCAGATCACCAGCGAGGCCGCAGGCGTCTACCGCGCGCCCGAGCAGATCGCCATGGTGCAGGCGCTGCGGCCCGAGGCCGTCTCCATCGGCCTGCGCGAGATCGACCAGCCCGAGATCGGCGATGCGGGACTGGCGCACTTTTTCACGGGCCTGGTGCGCGACCAGGTCATGGTGCAGGTCATCCTCTACGACGTGGCCGACCTGCGCCGCTGGCAGGCGCTGCGCGCCCAGGGCGTGGTGCCCGAGGCGCCCTGGCTCCTGCTCTTCGTGCTGGGCCGCTACAGCGCGGGCCAGACCTCGCGGCCCCAGGACCTGCTGCCCTTTCTTGCGGCGCATGACGGCGGCGAGCCCTGGGCCGTGTGCGCCTTCGGCTCCACGGAAAACACCTGCATCGCGGCAGCCGCCGCGTTTGGCGGCCATGCGCGCGTGGGCTTCGAGAACAACCTGCTGGCCAAGGACGGCCACACCGCGCCCGACAACGCCGCCCTGGTCCGCCAGGCCGTGGTGTCCGCACAGGCGCTGGGCCGCCCCCTGGCCACGGCCGACGACATACGCCAGCGCTTCACACCGGGCTGAGCACCAGGCGCCTTACAGGCCGATAAGCCCATAAGCCGATAAGCCGATAGGCCCATGAGCCCGCACAAGACGGGCCTTCCATTCCAACCACAGGCAGGAGACACAACCATGCAACAGCCCACCCACGGCACGCGGCGTGACGCCATCGCCAAAATCAAGGCAGCCACCGCATTCACGGCGATTCCCCTGGCCTTCATGGCCCTGGGCCTGGCGGGCCAGGCCTCGGCCCAGACCCCGTCGCCGGCGTTCCCCAGCAAGACCATCCGCTTCGTCGTGCCCTACCCGCCCGGCGGCCCCACCGACCTGATGGCACGCATGCTGCAGCCCGAGCTGCAGCAGCGCCTGGGCGTGACCGTCATCGTGGAGAACAAGAGCGGCGCGGGCGGCAACCTGGGCAGCGCCGAGGTGGCCCGCCAGGCGCCGGCCGACGGCCACACCCTGCTGCTGGCCGCCAGCGGCCCCATGGCCGTGAATTCCTCGCTGTACAAGAGCATGCCCTTCAACCCGCTCAAGGACCTGGAGCCCGTGGTGCAGCTGTCGGCCTTCCCGCTGGTGCTGGAAGTGCATCCCTCACTGGGCGTGAAGACCGTGGCCGAGCTGCTGGCCCTGGCCAAAACGGGCAAGACGCTGAGCTTTGCCTCGGCCGGCAATGGCACGCCCCAGCACCTGGCGGGCGAGCTGTTCAACTCCATGGAGCAGGTCAAGCTGGGCCATGTGCCCTACCGGGGTGCGGGACCGGCACTCAACGACCTGATCGGCGGCCAAGTGGGCGTGATGTTCGACATCGTGGGCAGCTCGCTGCAGCACATCCAGGGCGGGCGCCTGATCCCGCTGGCCGTCACCTCGGCCGAGCGCACCAAGGTGCTGCCCGACGTGCCCACCATGGCCCAGGCCGGCGTGCCCGGCTACCAGATCACGGGCTGGCATGGCATTGCCGTGCGCGCGGGCACGCCGCCCGCCGCCATCGACAAACTCAATGCCACGGTCAACGCCATCTTCAAGGACCCGGCCTTTCGCACGCGCTGGGAGGCCATAGGCACGCCGGCCGTGGGCGGCACGGCGGCCGAATTCGGTGCCTTGATCAAGAGCGACTCCCAGCGCCTGGGCGCGCTGGTGCGCAGCACCGGCGTGACGCTGGACTGAGCGCGCCCGTCAGTAGCCGCACTGCAGGTCCACGCGGCCGCTCACGGCCTCGCCCCGGCTCAGCGCCGCGACCTTGCCCACGATCTGCTCCACGCTGTCGCGCGCCAGGGTGCGGGCCGAGGTGTGGGGCGTGAGCGTGATGCGCGGATGCCGCCAGAAGGCATGGCCGTCGGGCAGCGGCTCGGTGCGGAACACATCGAGCAACGCGCCGGTCACATGGCCCCCGTCGATGGCGGCGATGAGGTCCTCGTCCGCCACATGGCCGCCGCGTGCCACGTTGATGACATAGGCGCCCGGCTGCAGCAGGGCCAGGCTGCGCGCGTCGATGATGCTGTCGGTCTCGGGCGTCAGCGGCAGCAGGTTGACGAGGATGCGGGTGGCGCGCAGAAAGGCGTCGAAGTCCTGCGGGCCGCAGAAGCCACGCACGCCGTCGATGGCATGCGGCGTACGGCTCCAGCCGTTGACGGGGAAATCGAACACCGTCAGCGCGCGCGCCACGCGCTCGCCCATGCGGCCCAGCCCCATGACGCCCACGGGGTAGTCGGCACGCCGGGGATTGGGCCGGTGCTGCCACAGGCCGGCGGCCATGTCGGCCTCGTAGCCGTCCAGGCCCCGGAAGAAGCGGATCACGGCCTGGCTGACGTATTCGGCCATCTGCACGGCCATGCCGGCGTCCTCCAGGCGGTAGACGGGAAGGTCGGGCGGCAGGCGCAGCGGCAGCAGCGCATCGACGCCGGCGCCGATGTTGAACACGGCCTTGAGGCCCGGCTGCTCGTCGATGAAGCGCTGGGGTGGCGCCCAGACCAGGGCGTAGTCGGCCTGCGGCGCGCCCGGCGACCAGATGTCCACCTCGGCGCCCGGCAGGGCCGCGCGCAGTCCTTGCAGCCAGGCGTCGGGCCTGGTGTCTTCGCAGCAGAAAGTCACTCGCATAGGTGGCCAAGCCTAACGGCCTGGCGACGCCCACGCGCGACTTATGCGCAAAACTGTCTTGCCTGCGGGCTCAGCTTTCCAGGCGCAGCAGCTCGGAGCCTTCGGTCACCTGGTCGCCGGGCGCATACAGCAGCTCGGCCACCACGCCGTCGCCGGGCGCGGCGATGGTGTGCTCCATCTTCATGGCCTCCATCACGGCCAGCGGCTGGCCCTTGCTGACCTTGTCGCCGGCCTTGACGGCAAAGGAGACCACCTTGCCCGGCATGGGCGCCGTCAGGCGGCCGCCTTCGGACTGCACCTCGCCCGCATGGGCCAGCGGATCGGCCAGGCCCAGCACGGCCGCGCCCTGGGGAGCGAACACATGGCATTGCTCGCCCAGCACATGGACCTGGGCGCGCAGGCGCTGGCCCGCGAACTGCACGTCGAAGGCGCCGTCCCCGGCCTGTCGCCAGGACAGCAGGCCCTCGGCGAGGGACTCGCCCTCGCCCACGGCCAGTTGCAGCGCGCCGTCATGCAGGTAGCGCAGGCGCGCGGGCACGGCGGCCTCGCCCTGGCGGAAGTCCCAGCGCCGCTCGGCCACGCCGTGCGAGCGCCAGCCGTCGCGGCGGCTGAAGGGGTCGGCGGTTTCCTGGGCACGCTCGGCCTGCAGCACCTGGGCCACGGCGGCGGCCACGGCCTGGGCCTGCGGCAGGCGCTGCTGATGGAACAGATGCTGCTTCTCGCGCTCGATCAGCGCCGTGTCCAGCTTGGCGGTTGCAAATGCATCGCTGGCGATGACCAGGCGCAGGAACTGCACATTGGTGGCCAGGCCCACGATGCGTGTCTCGGCCAGGGCGGCATCGAGCCGCGCCAGCGCCTGTTCGCGCGTGTCGCCATGCACGATGAGCTTGGCGATCATGGAGTCGTAGAAGGGGCTGATGGCATCGCCCTCGCGCACGCCGTCGTCCACGCGCACGTCGCCGACACGGAAGCTAGCGCAGTCGGGCTTGCGATAGACGTGCAGGGTGCCGGTGGCGGGCAGGAAGCCGTTGTCGGGGTTCTCTGCGCAGATGCGCGCCTCGATGGCGTGGCCGGTGATGCGCAGCTCGTCCTGGCGCTTGGGCAGGGGCAGGCCGCTGGCCACGCGCAGCTGCCAGTCCACCAGGTCCTCGCCCGTGATGGCCTCGGTCACCGGGTGCTCGACCTGCAGGCGGGTGTTCATTTCCATGAAGTAGAACTTCATGGCCTCGGGCTGGTCGTAGCCGCCGGGCTGCTCGACGATGAATTCCACCGTGCCCGCGCCCACGTAGTTCACGGCCTGGGCGGCGGCCACGGCGGCCTCGCCCATCTTCTGGCGCAGCGCGGGCGTCATGCCAGGCGCTGGGGACTCCTCCAGCACCTTCTGGTGGCGGCGCTGGACCGAGCAGTCGCGCTCGAACAGGTAGACGCAGTTGCCCTGGGTGTCGCCAAAGACCTGGATTTCGATGTGGCGCGGGCGCAGCACGTATTTCTCGACCAGCACGGCGTCATCGCCGAAGCTGTTGATGGCCTCGCGCTGGCAGCTGGCCAGGGCGGCGGCGAAGTCCTCGCTGCGCTCGACCAGGCGCATGCCCTTGCCGCCGCCGCCGGCGCTGGCCTTGATCAGCACCGGGTAGCCGATGCGGTCGGCCTCGCGCTGCAGCAGCTGCGGGTCCTGGTCGGCCCCGTGGTAGCCGGGCACCAGGGGCACGCCGGCCTTTTCCATGAGCTGCTTGGAGGCCGCCTTCAGGCCCATGGCGCGGATGGCCGAGGGCGGCGGGCCGATGAAGACCAGGCCGGCATCGGCGCAGGCCTGGGCGAATTCCTCGTTCTCGCTGAGAAAGCCGTAGCCGGGGTGGATGGCCTGGGCGCCCGTGGCCTTGGCGGCCTCCAGGATGCGTTCCCAGCGCAGATAGCTGTCCTTGGGGGCGCTGCCGCCGATGTGCACGGCCTCGTCGCAGGCCTGCACATGCTTGGCGCGGGCATCGGCGTCCGAGTACACGGCCACGGTGCGCACGCCCATGCGGCGGGCGGAAGCCGCGACGCGGCAGGCGATTTCACCGCGGTTGGCGATCAGGATCTTCTTGAACATGCGTTATCTCCAGTGTTTTCTCTGCAGCCCCGGTCATTCGGCGACCGGAGGCTATGGTTTTTGATTCATCGCGGGAGACCCGCCCAACAGCGCGCGCAGGCGCTGCACCACGGCCTTGAGAAAGCGCCACAGCGCCCAGGTCAGCAGCCACAGGGCGATGACCACGACCAGCAGCACGGCGGCGAAGGCCAGCGGATGCGTGAGCGCCAGCCAGATCGCGCCCACCGAGGCACCGTCCTCCACCAGGCTGGCGCCCACGTTGGAAAACGGCTCCGGCGAAGTGTTGATGGCCGCGCGCGCCGTGCTCTTGGCCACCTGGCTGGACAGGGCCAGCGAGCCGCCCATCAGGGCCGCCATGGTGGCCATGGTCGCGCTGTCGGCGCCGAAGACACCGGCCGCCAGCGCCGCGCCCGCCGGGATGCGGATCACGCTTTGCAGCAGGTCCCAGACCGAGTCCACGCCGGGGATCTTGTCGGCGAAGAACTCCACGAACAGCAGCGCGCCGCTGGCGAACAGCAGGGCCGGATGCTCCAGCACATGCAGCCCGCCCGGCAGCGCCACCCAGCCCAGCGCGCCCAGCAGCCCGGTCACGAAGACCACGGCGTAGAGCCTAAAGCCGCTGGCCCAGCCCAGTGCGGCGGCCAGCGCCAGCAGGCCGGCCATGTCCATGCCGCTGGTGGCCTGGCCCACGCGCTCGGCCACTTCGCCAGCCGCCTCGCTGACCGTGTGGTGCACGGCCGGGCCCGGGTACAGGCCCACGGACTGCAGCCACTGGACGAGGGAGTCGGTCAGGGTGCTCATGGTGTTGGCTCGGCGTTGGCTCGGCGTTGCTCGGTGGTCGCGCGATGAATGGGCAGCCCGCGCGTGTCAGGCCAGCCAGGCCGGCTTGCGCTTTTGCAGGAAGGCCTGCACGCCCTCCTTGCCCTCGGCGCTGGCGCGGATGTCGGCGATGCCTTCGACGGTGGCGGCGATCAGCTGCTCGTTGATCTCGCGCTCGGCCACGTCGATCACCAGGCGCTTGCAGGCGCGGGCGGCGGCGGGACCGGCGCTGACCAGGTGCTTGAGCAGGCCGTCCACGGCGTTGTCCAGCTCGTCTGCCGCCACCACGCGGTGCACGAAGCCGATGCGCAGCGCCTCGGCCGCGTCGAAGCGCTCACCGGTCAGGAAGTAGCGGTGGGCGGCGCGCGCGCCCATGGCGCGGATCACGTAGGGGCTGATGGTGGCGGGGATCAGGCCGATCTTCACCTCGGACAGGCAAAAGCCCGCGCCCTCGGCGGCCACGGCCATGTCGCAGGCAGCGACCAGGCCCATGCCGCCCGCATAGACATCGCCCTGCACGCGCGCGATGGTGGGCTGCGGGCATTCGTAGATCACCCGCAGCATTTCGGCCAGCAGGCCGGCGTCCTCGCGGTTCTCGTCGCGCGAGTAGTCGGCCATGCGGCGCATCCAGTTGAGGTTGGCGCCTGCGCAAAAGGCCGGGCCCTCGGCGGCCAGCACCACGGCGCGCACGTCGCTGCGCTTGCCCACGGAGTGGAAGGCCTGGGTGATGTCGGCGATGACCTCGTCGCTGAAGGCATTGCGCACTTCGGGCTGGGTCAGCGTGATGGTGGCCAGGGGGCCCTGGAATTCGAGGGTCAGTGCGGTGGTTTTCATGAAGTACCTCGCTGCAAGGAAAGAGGGGCCGCCGTCACATGCGGAACACGCCGAAGCGCGTGTCCTCTATGGGAGCGTTGCGCGTGGCCGCCAGGCCCAGCGCCAGCACGCGGCGCGTGTCGGCAGGGTCGATGACGCCATCGTCCCACAGGCGCGCCGTCGCGTAATAGGGGTGGCCCTGATCCTCGTACTGCTGGCGGATGGGGGCCTTGAAGGCCTCTTCCTCCTCGGCCGTCCACTGGCCGCCCTTGGCCTCGATGCCGTCGCGCTTGACGGTGGCCAGCACGCTGGCCGCCTGCTCGCCGCCCATGACCGAGATGCGCGCGTTGGGCCACATCCACAGGAAGCGCGGCGAATAGGCGCGGCCGCACATGCCGTAGTTGCCCGCGCCGAAGGAGCCGCCGATGATGATGGTGAACTTCGGCACGGCCGCCGTGGCCACGGCCGTGACCAGCTTGGCGCCATGGCGGGCAATGCCTTCGTTCTCGTACTTGCGGCCCACCATGAAGCCCGTGATGTTCTGCAGGAAGACCAGCGGGATCTTGCGCTGGCAGCACAGCTCGATGAAGTGCGCGCCCTTGACGGCCGATTCGCTGAACAGGATGCCGTTGTTGGCGATGATGCCCACCTGCATGCCCTCGATGCGCGCAAAGCCGCAGACCAGGGTGGCGCCGAAGCGGGCCTTGAACTCGTCGAAGCGGCTGCCGTCCACCACGCGGGCGATGATCTCGCGCACATCGAAGGGCTTGCGCGTGTCCACGGGGATCACGCCGTACAGCTCGCCGCCGTCGAACAGCGGCGCCTCGGGGGGCAGGTCGCCGGCCGAAGGCTGCTTGGCATGGTTGAGGTTGGCCACGGACTGGCGCGCCAGCGCCAGCGCGTGGGTGTCGTTGTGGGCCAGGTGGTCGGCCACGCCCGACAGGCGCGTGTGCACGTCGCCGCCGCCCAGGTCCTCGGCGCTGACCACCTCGCCGGTGGCGGCCTTCACCAGCGGCGGGCCGCCCAGGAAGATGGTGCCCTGGTTCTTGACGATGATGGACTCGTCGCTCATGGCCGGCACATAGGCGCCGCCGGCCGTGCACGAGCCCATGACCACGGCGATCTGGGCAATGCCCTCGGCGCTCATGTTGGCCTGGTTGAAGAAGATGCGGCCGAAGTGCTCGCGGTCGGGAAACACATCGTCCTGGTTGGGCAGGTTGGCGCCGCCCGAGTCCACCAGGTAGATGCAGGGCAGGCGGTTCTGCGCGGCGATCTCCTGGGCGCGCAGGTGCTTCTTCACCGTCATCGGGTAGTAGGTGCCGCCCTTCACCGTGGCGTCGTTGCACACGATCATGCAGTCCACGCCGCTGACGCGCCCGATGCCGGCGATCAGGCCCGCGCCGGGTGCATCGTTGCGGTACATGTTGAGCGCGGCCAGCGGGGCGATCTCCAGGAAGGGCGTGCCCGGGTCCAGCAGCATGGCCACGCGTTCGCGCGGCAGCAGCTTGCCGCGCGCCACGTGCTTGGCGCGCGCGGCCTCGCCGCCGCCCTCGGCGACCTTGGCCACCTGGGCCTGCAGGTCCTCGACCACGGCGCGCATGGCCGCCGCATTGGCCAGGAAGTCCGCCGAACGCGGATTGAGTTGGGTGCCCAGAATGCTCATGTGTGGCCTCTTCTTGTGTTTGCCCGATGCGGGCGCTTGGTTTTTTCGAATGTGCTGCAAAGAACGGCGGCCCGGGCTGGGGAAAATGCCGTATGCACACCGTTGAAATCGTCTTGCTCGTTTTGCTGCTGGGGGCACTGACCGGCATTGCCGCGCGCTATGTGCGCGCCATCCCGCTGCCGCTGATACAGATCGCCCTGGGAGCGCTGATCGCCTGGCCGCAAAAGGGCCTGCACATCGCCTTCGATCCCGAGCTGTTCCTGCTGCTGTTCATCCCGCCGCTGCTGTTCGCCGACGGCTGGCGCATCCCCAAGCGCGAGTTCTTCTCGCTGTACCGCCCCATCCTGCGCCTGGCGCTGGGCCTGGTGCTGTTCACGGTGGTGGGGCTGGGCTGGCTGATCCACTGGCTGGTGCCCGGCATGCCGCTGACCGTGGCCTTCGCGCTGGCCGCCGTGGTCTCGCCCACCGATGCCGTGGCCGTCTCGGCCATCACGCGCAACCTGGGCATGCCCGAGAAGACCATGCACATCCTCGAAGGCGAGTCCCTGCTCAACGATGCCTCGGGCCTGGTGGCGCTGAAGTTCGCCATTGCCGCCACGCTGACCGGCCTGTTCTCGTGGACCGAGGTGGCCAAGGAATTCATGTGGATGGCCCTGGGCGGCCTGGGCGTGGGCACGCTGATCGGCTGGGGCTTTTCCTATGCGCGCAGCACCATCACGCGCCGCCTGGGCGACGTGGCGGCCACGCAGATGGTGCTGCTGCTGATCCTGCTGCCCTTCGCCGCCTACATCGTGGGCGAAAAGATCGGCGTGTCGGGCATCCTGTCGGCCGTGGCCGCGGGCATTGCCACCAACTTCGCCGACCTGGAGCGCAGCAGCTACATCAGCGAGCGGCTGCAGACCGAGGGCACCTGGAGCATGGTCGAGGCCTCGTTCAACGGCGCCATCTTCCTGCTGCTGGGCCTGCAGCTGCCCTCCATCATCGGCGTGACGCTGCACGATGCGGGCAGCGAATGGTGGGTGCTGGTGGGCTATGTGGTGATCATCTCCAGCGCGCTGCTGCTGATGCGCTGGATCTGGCTGACCCTGGGCGTGCAGCGCAGCCTGGCTCGCGCCCACTTCCAGGGAAAGATGGCAGAGCGCCCTTCCCACCTGCTGAACCTGGCCACCACCATGGCCGGCATACGCGGCGCCGTGACGCTGGCCGGCGCGCTGTCCGTGCCCATGCTGCTGAACAACGGCCAGCCCTTTCCGGGCCGCGAGATGCTGGTCTTCCTGGCCACGGGCACCATCTTGTTCACCCTGGTGCTGGGCAGCATCGCGCTGCCGCTGATCCTGCGCCGCATGCCCCAGCCCGGCGAATCGCCCACGGTGCGCGAGGAGCGCCTGGCGCGCGTGGCCGCCTGCCAGTCCGCCATTGGCGGGCTGACGCTGAGCGAGCAAGAGATCCAGGGCCACACGCCCGAATGGGTGGCCATGCACCAGGAGGTCATGGGCCACCTGACGCAGGAGTACCGCAACCGCGTCCAGCTGCTGGACGACGGCAGCGGCACGGCCTCCAGCATCGAGATCCAGCGCGAGGCGCCCGAAGTCGTGCGCCAGCGCAAGCTGCGCTACCTGCTGGAGATCGAGCTGCGCCTGCGCTGCATCCACCAGGAGCGCGACGCGCTCTACGCCGAGCGCCAGGCCCACCGCATCAACGACGAGTCGCTGCGCCGCCTGGTCAGCGAGCTGGACATGCAGGAGGTCTCGCTGCGCAAGCGCCTGGTGGTGGCGCGCCGCGCTGCAGCCTCGGCCGTGGCCGCGCCCGAGGGCGGCACGCACTAGGCGGCACGCGGTGGACAGCTGGCGGCAGCACATGAAAGCAGCCCTCAGGCGGTCCTGGCCGGACGCAGATCCAGCATGGCGATCATCTCGTCGCGGATCTTGAACTTCTGGATCTTGCCGGTCACCGTCATCGGGAAGGCCTCGACGAAGCGGATGTAGCGCGGCACCTTGTAGTGGGCGATCTGGCCCTTGCAGAAGTCGCGCACGCCGTCTTCGGTCAGCGTCTGGCCGGGCTTGACGATGATCCAGGCGCACAGCTCCTCGCCGTAGCGCACATCGGGCACGCCGACCACCTGCACGTCCTGCACCTGGGGATGGCGGTAGAGGAATTCCTCGATCTCGCGCGGGTAGATGTTCTCGCCGCCGCGGATCACCATGTCCTTGATGCGGCCGACGATGTTCACGTAGCCCTGCTCATCCATGGTGGCCAGGTCGCCCGTGTGCATCCAGGCATCGTCGTCGATGGCCTCGCGCGTGCGGGCCTCGTCCCCCCAGTAGCCATGCATGACCGAGTAGCCGCGCGTGCACAGCTCGCCCGAGACGCCGGGCGCCACGACCTCGCCCGTGGCCGGGTCGACGATCTTCACTTCCAGATGCGGCTGCACCTTGCCCACGGTGGACACGCGGCGCTGAAGCGGCGTGTCGGCATCGCTCTGGCAGCTGACGGGGCTGGTCTCGGTCATGCCGTAGGCGATGGTGATCTCGGACAGGTGCATGTCGCTGACCACGCGCTTCATCACCTCGATGGGGCAGGGCGAGCCGGCCATGATGCCGGTGCGCAGCGTGCTCAGGTCGAACTCCTTGAAGCGCGGGTGGTCCAGCTCGGCGATGAACATGGTGGGCACGCCGTGCAGGCCCGTGCAGCGCTCGGCCTGCACGGTCTCCAGCACCAGCAGCGGATCGAATCCGTCATTCGGGTAGACGATGGCCGAGCCATGCGTGAAGCAGGCCAGGTTGCCCAGCACCATGCCGAAGCAGTGGTACAGCGGCACGGGAATGCACAGCCGGTCCTCGGGCGTCAGCCGCATGCACTCGCCGATGAAAAAGCCGTTGTTCAGGATGTTGCGGTGGGTCAGCGTGGCGCCCTTGGGAAAGCCCGTCGTGCCGCTGGTGAACTGGATGTTGATGGGGTCGGTGTTCTTGAGCGTGGCGGCCACGGCGTCGATGCGCGCATCCTGCGCATCACCGCGCGCCAGCAGGCTGGAAAAGCGCAGCATGCCGGGCTGCTCTTCGCCCTGCCCTGCGACGTCGATCCAGACCACGCTGCGCAGCTGGGGCAGGCGCGCGCAATGCAGGCGGCCGGGCTCGGCCGTGGCCAGCTCGGGGGCCAGTTCACACAGCATGCCCAGGTAGTCGCTGGTCTTGAACTGCGCCATGGTCACCAGCGCCTTGCAGCCGACCTTGTTGAGCGCGTACTCCACCTCGGAGGTGCGGTAGGCCGGGTTGATGTTCACCAGCACCAGGCCGACCTGGGCCGTGGCCAGCTGCATCAGCACCCATTCGGCGTTGTTGTGCGACCAGATGCCGACGCGGTCGCCCTTGTCCAGCCCCAGGCCCAGCAGCGCGCTGGCCAGGCGGCGCGCCTCGGTGTGCAGGCCGGCATAGCTGTAGCGCAGGCCCTGGTGGCGGCTGACCAGGGCCTCGCGATCAGGCTGGCGGGCCGCCATGTCGGCAAAGAAATCGCCGATGGTCTGCTCGATCAGCGGCACATCGGTGCGGCCTTGGGCATGGCTGGAAGCGAGCGGGGCGTTCTGGGCGGGCATGCGTTGTCTCCTGTGTCGTCGGCGGCGCCTGGGACGGGCAAATGCAGTGGCCTGCCCCGTCACGGCAGCTATTGCGTGGCAGCATAAGGGCCAACCCCGAGCAGAACAGGCCACGAAGGTTGCAATAATTGCCAGCATGTTCACCCCCTCGCTGGTCAAGACCCCCCTGCCCCAGGCGGCCGCCACCATGGCCTCCGCACACCCTGCAGTCACGCCCATGGCCTTTGTGCAGGCCATTATGCTGGCCTACGAACGCCGGGGCATCAGCGCCCTGTCCGCCCTGGAGAAGGCACAAATCGCGCCAGACTCCGTCAAAGAGCGCAACGAGTGCATCACGGCGCTGCAGATGGAGGCACTGTCCGATGCCGCCATGCGCGAACTCGACGACGAGGCCCTGGGCTGGTTCTCCCGGCGCCTGCCCTGGGGCAGCTACGGCATGCTGGCACGCGCCAGCATGGGCAGCGAGCAGCTGGGCCTGGCGCTGGCGCGCTGGTGCCGCCACCATGGCCTGCTGGCCGACGACATCCGCCTCACGCTGACGCAGGAAGACGGCTTGGCCACGCTGGCCATCGAGGAGCTGTCCACGCTGGGCGCCATGCGCGAGTTCTGCCTGCTGTCGGTGCTGCGCAATATCCACGGCCTGGCCAGCTGGTTCATCGATGAGCCGCTGCCGCTGCGGCGCGCCTGCTTTCCCTTCGATCCCCCGCCGCATGCGGGCGTGTATGCGCTGCTGTTCCCGCCGGGCGAGGTGGAGTTTGGCGCGGCCCGGGCCTGCCTGCAGTTCGACGCGCGTTTTCTGGATATGCCGCTGACGCGCGACGAGCCTGCGCTGCAGCGCATGCTGCAGCGCGCCCTGCCGCTGCAGGTGCGCCCCTACCGGCGCGAGCGCCAGCTGGTGCAGCGCGTGCGCCAGCTGCTGGCCGCCGACGCCGAATGCCTGCAGACGGCCGACACGCTGGCGCGCCAGCTGCACCTGTCCCAGCGCAGCCTGCACCGCCAGCTCAAGGAAGAAGGCGCCTCGCTGCAGGCGCTCAAGGACGAGGTGCGGCGCGAGCGTGCCGTGGCCCTGCTGCTGCGCACCAGCCGGCCCATCAAGCGCATCGCGCAGTCCTGCGGCTTTCTCAACGACAAGAGCTTCATCCGCGCCTTCCGGCTGTGGACGGGGCTGTCGCCTTCCGAATTCCGCAAGAGCGCGCGAGCCCGGCCCGAGTGAGGGCAGCGCGCATCCTGGCGCGATTTGCATCCTGCGCGACTGCCGCCGTCCGCGCATCTGGCCTAGGCTTTGCGCATGCACCATCTCCACCACTGCGTCAGCGCGCGCTCCTTCCGCGCGCTGTGGATGCTCGAAGAACTGCAGCTTCCCTACACGCTGCACATGCTGCCGTTTCCGCCGCGCGTGCTGCAGCGCAGCTACCTGGAGCTCAACCCGCTGGGCACGGTGCCGCTGCTGCGCCACGGCGAGGCCAGGCTGACCGAGTCAGCCGCCATCTGCGAATACCTGGCCGCCCTGCACCCCGGGGCGGGCCTGTCCGTGCAGCCGCAGGAGGCAGACTTCGCCGCCTACCTCAACTGGCTGCACATGAGCGATGCCACGCTGACCTTCCCGCAGACCCTGGTGCTGCGCTATGCGCACTTCGAGCCAGCCGAACGGCGCCAGCCCCAGGTGGCCCAGGACTACCAGCGCTGGTTCCTCGCGCGGCTGCGCGCCGTGGAGCAGGCCGTGGAACAGCGCGACTGGCTCACGGCAGACCGCTTCACCGCTGCCGACGTGGCCGTGGGCTATGCGCTGATGCTGTCGGCGCACCTGGAGATGGAGTCGCAATGGGGGCCTGCCACCCAGGCCTACTGGCAGCGCCTGCAGCAGCGGCCCGCCTTCCAGCGGGCGCTGCAGGCCGAGCAGCAGGCCGCGCGTGCGCAGGCCGTGGACGAGACGCCTTCGCCGCGGCTGCGCTAGGGCCGGCCCAAGCCCAAGCCCAAGCCCAAGCCCAAGCTCAAGCGCTGGCGCTGGCCTGCCCGATGGCGCGCAGCATGGCAGGCAGCTCGCCCATGTCGCCGAACACGCAGCTGGCGCCGGCTTCGAGCAGTTGCTCGGCCGAGGCATGGCCCTGGTCGGCCGGGAAGTAGCCCCAGACCGTGGCGCCTGCGGCCACGCCGGCGGTGACGCCGGTCACAGTGTCCTCGATGACCAGGCAGCGCGCCGGCTCCACGCCCAGGGCGGCGGCGGCGGCCAGGTACACATCGGGAAAGGGCTTGCTGCGCGGCAGCTCATGGCCGCTGAAGACGCGGCCCTCGAAATAAGGGGCCATGCCGACCTGGGCCAGCTGCATCTCCACCTTGGCGCGGTCCGCGCCCGAGGCGCAGGCGATGCGGCCAGCGCACAGCGCATGGGACTCGCTGACGGCGGACAGCGCGCCGTCAATGGCCACCAGCTCGGCGCGCAGCGCGGCGTTGCGGCGCTCGTAGAAGGCGGCCATCCATGCGTCGGTCAGCGGCTTGCCGGTGCGCGCCTCGATCAGCGCGGCCTGGCTGCGCACGGTCTTGCCGATGAATTCGCGCAGGCATTCCTCGGTGCTGATGGGCCAGCCCGATTCATTGAGCATGGTGCACAGCACGCGGTTGGTGATGGATTCACTGTCGACGAGCACGCCGTCACAGTCGAAGAGCACGGCCTCGAAAGCAGTCATGGATGGATTCTCGAAACAAACTGAGCAAGGGCGCCCTGGGGCGCCCTTGCTGCGGAAAATGGCCGGATTATGCGCCGGCCGCGCATGCCTGTGCCCGGCTCAGGGGAAGGAGGCACCGGCGAGCGGATGCACCATGCGCTTGACGTTGCGCACCGAGATGGAATGGAACTGGCCATCGTCGGTGACCACATCGCCGAAGGCGAAAAAGCCTTCGGCCGCGTTGCGGTTGAACTGCTCCAGGCGCTGCGCGAGGCTGGCGTTGTTGGACACCGATTCGAGGCGGTACTCGATGGCGCCCTGCTGGTCGCCGCTCTTTTCGTACAGCTGCACGCCTTCGGTATTGCCGCGCAGCACCAGGGCGCCGCGCAGCAGGTGGCCCTTGGCACCCATCTCGTCCAGGCGCTGCTTCAGCGCCGTGCCGTTGGCCATGCCGAAGGGCGCGGCCAGGGCGAACACCGCGTACTCGAAGGCCGGCGCCTTGGAGTCCTTGACGTAGAGGTTGAACATCTCATCGCCCGAGATCAGCGGGCCCGTGTAGCGGAAACCCCGGCCGCTCATCTCGGCCAGTTGCTGCGTGAAGCCCGACGTGTCCAGCGCACCCACGGCGGGGCGCGTCTCGTAGCTGTAGGTGGCGGCGGCGCTGCTGCTGCGCACATAGAGGTTGCGCAGGTCCTGCGTGCTGCTGGGGAACGCCATGCCCGACTTGTACAGGTAGCCCTGCGCACCCTGCGCATTGAGCTGGGCCACCAGGGCCGAGACGCCAGCCACGTCGGCCACCATGCGGTAGTCCAGGCGCGTGCCGGTGTGGGCCGTGTCGGTGACGTAGAAGTCACCGATGGGAACGGGGAACGTCGTGCCGCCCGAGGCCAGGCTGTAGGTGAAGGCATAGCCTTGCGCCCCCAGCGTGTTCATGGCGGACAGGGCCGCGTCGAAGTTTTCGGCAGCCGTCTCCATGCGGTACTGGCCGGTCACCGGGGTCGTCGTGCCGCCGCCGGGGTTGCCGGGCGTGCCGGGGTTGCCGGGATTTCCGCCATTGCCGGGATCTCCGCCGCCCGGTTCTCCCAATCCACCACCACCGCCGCCGCCACAGGCGGCCAGGGTTCCCAGAAGCATCAATGCCGCACTGCGGCGCGTGAGCTGTACCATCTTCATGACTATCTCCCCTTCTCGTTGAATACGTGCCCGTTCCATGCGGAATCTCAGGGCATCGGCGGCGATTTTGGGGAGTTGGCCGACATCCGGTCACCCCCCAGCAGGGGGGTAATCGTTACGATGTGCGCAAGGTGTATCCGGGCGCGCCCTGGCGCTCCAGCCCTTTCGACATGCCTTCGCGCGGACCATGCACAGCCATCCCCTCCTGACCGATTCCTCCTGTCTCCAATCGGGGCGCTATGCCCTGGTGATCGACGACCACCCGCTGACGGCCATGGGCGTGTCCGAGTTCCTGAAACAATTCGGCCTGTCCGAAGTCCATGCCGTGGCCGATGCGGGCGAAGGCCTGCAGTGCATGGCCGGCAGGGGATCGCCGCATCTGGCCATCGTGGATTTCTGGCTGGGTGCCAGTGCGGGCACGGACGTGGTGCGCGAAATCCGCACGCTGGCGCCCGCCTGCCGCGTGCTCATGACCAGCGGCGACACGCATGGCGCGATTGCCCTGAAGGCACGCGCGGCGGGGGCCCATGGCTTTGTGCTCAAGTCGCAGCCGCCGCAGGTGCTGCAGCAGGCCGTGGCGGCCCTGCTGCGCGGCGAGACCTGGTTCCCCGCCGCCCCGCTGGCGCCGCAGTCACCGGGCGGCGCCCATGCCATCCGCATGACGGCGGCCGAGCTGGGCCTCACTCCGCGCCAGGCCCAGGTGCTGGACCTGGTGCTGCGCGGCCTGCCCAATCCCAGCATTGCGCAGTTGCTGCACCTGTCGCCCCACACGGTCAAGGAGCATGTGGCGGGCGCCCTGCAGCGCCTGGGCGTGCACAGCCGCATCGACGCCATCACGCGCATGCAGGGCATTGCGCTGGAGCTGCCGCCCTCCGTACCGCCGACCGATACGGTTCAGGCGCCGGCCACGGCCAGCCTGCGCTGAAGCAGGGCCAGCAACGCCAGCGGGTCCACGGGCTTGCGCAGCAGCAGATAGCCCAATTCCTGCGCCTCCTGCTCCAGCGCCGGTGACGGCTCGCCACTGAGCAGGGCGCCCGCCGCCTGCGGCGATTGCGCCAGCACGTTCTGCAGCAGCGCAAAGCCGTTCTCGCCCCGGGCCAGATGGTGGTCGCATAGCACGAAATCAGGGTGCTGCCCCGCCGCCAGCCAGTCGGCCACCTCGCGGCCTGTGGCGGCCACATCCACCTGCAGCCCCCAATCGCGCAGCAGGCCGGCCAGGGCCCGCGCCACCTGCGCATCGTCATCGACCACCCAGCACCGGCCCTGGAGCAGGGGCGGCCGGGACTGCGCCTGCGCCTGCGGTCCTTCGGACGATCCCTCGGACTGCGGCAAGGCCGCCTGCACATTCAGGCTGGACGGCAATTGCAGCCAGAAGCAGGACCCCCGCCCCGGCGTGGACAGCAGGCCGTGGTCCACGCCCATGCGCCGCGCGGCTGCGGCCACGACGGCCAGGCCCAGGCCCTGGCTGCTCACGCCGGGCAGGTGGTCGGCCGCAGGCTGGGCCGCGCGCCGGGCCGCCTGGCCTGAGCGCGCGCGAAAGTGCGGTGCGAAGACATGGGGCCGGTCTTCGGCCGCAATGCCCAAGCCCGTGTCCCAGACCTCGATGCGCCAGCCCCCGCCGTGCACGCGGGCGGCCAGCAGCACGCCGCCGCGCTGGGTGTAGCGCAGGGCGTTGTGCAGCAGGTTGAACACCATCTGGCGCAGCAGGGCCTCGTCGGCACGCACCAGGCTGTCCATGCCGCGCGCCACGCGCCAGCGCAGCACCAGCCCGCGCTGGCGCGCCTCGGCCGCGAACAGGCGCGTGGCATCGCCCAGCAGAATGCGCAGGTCCATCACCTGGGCGCGCAGCTCCCAGGTGCCGTTCTCCAGCCGCGACAGGTCCAGCAGGTCGTTGCACATGGTGCCCAGCGACTGGGCACAGGCCTGGGCATCGTCAAGCACGCCTGCCAGTGCGCCGTCGGCATTGCGCTGGCGGGCGGTTTCCACCAGCAGGCCCAGGGCATGCAGGGGCTGGCGCAGGTCATGGCTGGCGGCCGACAGGAAGCGGCTCTTGGCCTCCAGCGCCTGTTCGGCCTGCTCCTTGGCGGCCAGGTAGCGCTCGGCCAGCAGCTGGCGGTCACGCTCCTGCGCCCATTGCTGCAGCATGAGCTGGCGCGCCCCCCAGGCATGGCGCGCGATGGTGGCGCCATACAGCATGAGCAGCGGCAGCAGGTACAGGCCCCTGTTCGGGAAGTACCAGACCACGGCCAGCAGCATGGCGCCGTACAGCACGCCGAAGAAGCGCTTGAACACGGCAGCCGCCGGCGCCAGGAAGGTGGCGGCCGAGGCCACGACGCCGCACAGCACCAGGTAGATGAAAAGCCGGAATTCATGGCCGCTGCCATGGGTCAGCGGTATCGCCAGCGCCCAGGAACCGGCGTTGAGCAAGGCCATGCGGCCCATCACGCGCTCCCAGCGCTGCAGCCGCGCTGGCAACTCGGCCGATGGCACGGCAGCCCCCAGGTCCCGGCGCAACTGGCGCCGCAAACCGACGAAGACGCAGGCCATGAACGCCATGCCCAGCCACCACAGCAGCAGCGGCACCTGGAAGGCGCCCGTTTCGTGCCGCTGCAGCCAGACCACGATGCCGGGGATGATGAGGGCCGCCGCCTCGGACGAGCCCCGCGATGCGATGGACAGCAGCAGCCGCTGGCGCTGCTGCAGTTTCCACAGTGGCTCGGCAGGGCCGCCGCCTTGTTCAGAACTGGTCGCCATCCACGTAGAACCAGCGCCCGCCTTCGCGCACGAAGCGGCTGCGCTCATGCAGGCGCACCGCGCGGCCGCCCACGCGGTAGCGCGCGACGAATTCCACCTCGGCACTGTCCTCGCCGGTGCTGCGGAAGTCCTTGACCGCCAGCCCCAGCCAGCGTGCCGAAGGCTCGAAGTCCAGCGTGGCAGGCCGCTGGCTGGCGTGCCAGGTGGCCAGCAGATAGGCGGTGTCCTCGCGCACGAAGGCGCTGTAGCGCGAGCGCATCAAGGCCTGGGCATCGGGCGCGGGGCAGTCGTCGAAATGGTCCAGGTAGCGGCCGCAGCAGGCATCGAAGGCCAGGGGACGGCCCTTGGCATCCTGAAGACCGCAGGGACAGGCCTGGAAAGTGGCGGCAGCGCTCATAGCGGCTGGCCCTGCGGAACTTGCGGAACTTGCGGAATTTGGGAGAGGACGGCGCGGGAGCAGGAATGCATGTCAGTCACGGCCGCCTTGCTGCGACCGGGTTCTTGATGGAGGACAGGCGGGCCATGATACTGACCGCGGGCCCTCGGGCCTGTAAGGAGAGCCCATGTTTTCAATGTCGGTCCCGTGGTGGGAGTTCGTGGTGCGCGGCGTGGCCGTCTACCTGTTTTTGCTGGTGTTCCTGCGCCTGACCGGGCGGCGCCAGACGGGGCAGTACGCGCCCTTTGACCTGGTGCTGCTGCTCATCCTGTCGAATGCGGTGCAGAACTCCATGAATGCCGGGGACAACTCGCTGATCGGCGGCATGGTCTCGGCCTCCACGCTGATCCTGTGCCATCTGCTGCTGTCCTGGCTGACCTTTCGCTTTCCCGCGCTGGAGCGGCTCATCGACGGCAAGGCCAAGGCTCTGATCAGGGACGGACACCTGAACAAGGATCTGATGCGCGAGGAGCGCATCACGCGCGACGATATCGAGGCCGCGCTGCGTGCGGGCGGCTGCCTGCACCTGCGCGAGGTGGAACGCGCCACGCTGGAGACCGACGGCAGCATCACCGTCGTCCTGCGCCGCCGCGACAGCGAGAACGACGGCGATCCGCCGGTCTGACCCCCTGCCCGGCAGGCCCTGTCAGTCGAGCTGCTCCAGGAAGCGCTCGATGGCCAGGTTCACGGGCTGCGGATGCGTGAGGTTGGCCGCATGGCCGGCACCCGGCACCTCCACCCACTGCGCCCTGGGCAAGGCCTTGGCCATGGCGCGTGCACGGTTGGGCGCGATGGCTGTGTCGTCCGTTCCATGGATGACCAGGGCCGGCACATGGATGTCGGGCAGGCGCGGGCTGATGTCATCGCGCTGGGCCAGCGCCAGAAAGCTCTGCCCCAGGTTGATGGGCGTGGCCTTCTTCCATTTGGCACGCCAGGCGGCCGCGCCGCTCCAGCCCTGGCCCAGGATGGTGCGCTCCACCGTGGTCGCCATGTCGTCGCTGAGGCCATGCTCCATCCAGGCGCGCAGCAAGGCTTCGTGGTGGGGCATCTGCTCGGGGTCTTCCAGCATGGCCTGGGTGTCGATCAGCACCAGCGCGCGCACGATCTCGGGGTGGATGAGCGCGCAGCGCAGCGACAGATAGCCGCCCTGCGACATGCCCACCAGCACCGCGCGCTCCACGCCCAGATGCTCGAGCAGGGCGGCCAGGTCGTCGGCCGAGTCGTAGTAGTCGAAGGGTGCGCACTGCTCGGGGTCTGCCGTCTGGCCATGGCCGCGCTCGTCCCAGCTGATGCAGCGAAAGCGCCCCTGCAGTGCCTGGACCTGGGGAGCGAACATGGTGTGGTCCATGAGCAGCCCGTGCGAAAACACCAGGGCCGGGCCTCTCCCGCCCGTGTCCTCGTAGTACAGGTTCTGGCCGTTGACGGAAGCGATGGGCATGTCGGGATCTCCTGCGAAGGTGGTCACAAACCTGCCGGAAACGGCTGCCCGCCTCTCTCGGGCACCGTGCCGGCGATGCTCCATGCTAAGCCCTGCGGGTGTCAGGGCCATCCGGCCCGACCCGCAGCGTGGGGGATTGGCCTCAGGCCAGGGCGCGCTGGATGAGAATTTTCTGCACGTCGCTCGTGCCTTCGTAGATCTGGCAGACGCGCACGTCGCGGTAGATGCGTTCCACGGGGAAGTCGCTGACCACGCCATAGCCGCCCAGGGTCTGGATGGCGGCGCTGCACACGCGCTCGGCCATTTCGCTGGCGAACAGCTTGGCCATGGCCGCTTCCTTGAGGCAGGGCAGGCCGGCATCGCGCAGGCTGGCCGCATGCCAGATCAGCTGGCGCGCGGCCTCGATCTGCGTGGCGCAGTCGGCCAGGCGAAAGCCCACGGCCTGGTGGTTGAAGATGGGCTGGCCGAAGCTCTCGCGCTCCTTGGAGTACTGCAGCGCGCAATCGAAGGCCGCACGCGCCATGCCCACGCTTTGCGCGGCAATGCCGATGCGCCCTCCTTCCAGCGCCGACAGCGCAATCCTGTAGCCCTCGCCCTCGGCGCCGATGAGGTTGGCGGCGGGGATGCGGCAGCCCTCGAACTGGATCTGGGCCGTGTCCGAACTGTGCTGGCCCAGCTTGTCCTCCAGCCGCAGCACCTGGTAGCCGGGTGCGGAGGTCGGAACGATGAAGGCGCTCATGCCGCGCTTGCCCGCCGCCTTGTCGGTGACGGCGATGACGATGGCCACGTCGCCGTTCTTGCCGCTGGTGATGAACTGCTTGACGCCGTTGATCACGTAGTCGCTGCCGTCGCGCGTGGCCGTGGTGCGCAGCGCCGAGGCATCCGAGCCCACATGCGGCTCGGTCAGGCAGAAGGCGCCCAGCATTTCGCCGCGCGCCAGCGGCGCCAGCCATTGCTGCTTTTGCGCCTCGCTGCCGTAGCGCATGAGGATGGCGTTGACGGGGCAGTTGGTGACGCTGATCACCGTGCTGGTGCCGCCGTCGCCGGCTGCGATTTCCTCCAGCACCAGGGCAAGGCTCAGGTAGTCAAGGCCGGCGCCGCCGTACTCCTCGGGCACGCAGATGCCGTAGGCGCCCAGCGCCGCCAGGCCCTGGTGCACGTTCTTGGGAAAGTGGTGTTCCTTGTCCCAGCGTGCGGCATGGGGCGTGATTTCGGTGCGCACGAAGTCGCGCACCGCGTCACGGATCATTTCCTGGTCTGCGTTGAGCAGCATGTCTTGTCTCCTGATTCTTGTTTCGTTGTTCGTTGTCCGTTGCGCTGGCCGGATCTGCCGTCGGATCTACCAGGCGATGCGCTGCCCGTCGTGGCGCAGCATGCGGCCCCGGTCGGCCGGCGTGACGCCGGCCAGCGTGCGCACCAGGCCCTGCACGCTTTGCTCCACGGTGAAGGTGGCAGCCGCGCCACCCATGTCGGTCTGCACCCAGCCCGGGTCCAGCGCGACCACGGTGGCGCCCGGCCATTGCGGCTGGGCGCTGGCCACGACCATGTTGAGCGCAGCCTTGCTGACGCGGTAGAGCCAGGCGTCGGATTCGGCATCGGCCAGCAGCGACATCTGGCTGGAGAACAGGCCGAACACGCCGCCCGCCGCCTCGACCAGCGGCGCCACCTGGGGCAGCACCTGCATGGCGCCCAGCACATTGGTGTGCATGACGCGGTCGAACTGCTCGCGCGTGGGCGGCGTGGCCGAGCTGTGGGCATCCCACACTCCGGCCACGTACAGCGCCAGCTCGATCTTCTCGCCGTCGAGCTGCCAGGCCAGGCCGCTGACGCTGGCCGGGTCGGCCACATCCACCAGCAGCACCTTGGCGCCCGTGGCCTCGACGCGCTCGCGGTCGGCCTCGCTGCGCACCGTGGCGACCACGCTGCGGCCCTGGGCCGCATAGGCCTGCACCAAGGCAAAACCAAGCCCGCGCGAGGCTCCCAACACCAGAGTGACTGCCATGTCTTTCGACCTTTCAAATGGAATGCGGTCAGCGGCCCTGCTCGCCCGCGATCTGCTTTTCGTAGCGCTCGACCATGGCCTCCTGCGTCTCGGTGGGCGCAGGCAGGCCGATCTGCTGGTGGATCATCTGGTTCACCGAGGGCATGACGTTGCGCGACACCTGGGACTCTGGCTTCCAGAGCCGGGCGCGCATCAGGGCCTTGGCACAGTGCAGATAGGCCTCGTGCACCTGGATCTCCAGAACGATCTTGGGCCGGAAGCCTTCGCTGGCGAAAAGCGCCGTGTAGTGGGCCTCGTCGCGCAGCTTGGCCACGCCGTTGACGCGCAGGGTCTCGTCGAAACCCGGCACCATGAACAGCAGGCCGATGCGCGGATCGGCGATCAGGTTGCTGAAGCTGTCCAGGCGGTTGTTGCCGCCCGAATCGGGAATCAGCAGCGTCTGGTTGTCGGGCGCCTTGATGAAGCCCGGCTTGCCGCCGCGCGGCGAGGCATCCATCATCGCGCCCGCCCCGCCCCCCGTGGCCACGATGCACAGCGGCGACAGCGCGATGAAGCGCAGGCAGTGCCGGTCCAGGTCCACCTGCTGCTTGAGCAAGGCCCTTTCGGCCGGCATGGCATACAGGCTGCGCAACTGTTCTTCGCTGGTGATCATGGTGTGGAGGGCTCGATGAGGCAGGCAGGCGATGCGCCCGAAGGACCCGAGCTTAGACGAGTTCTATCGCCATGGCTGTTCCCTCGCCGCCGCCTATGCACAGCGTGGCCAGGCCGCGCTTGCCGCCGCGCGCCTGCAGGGCATGCAGCAGCGTGACCAGGATGCGCGCACCGCTGGCGCCAATGGGGTGGCCCAGCGCACAGGCGCCGCCGTTGACGTTGACCTTGTCGCGCGGCACGCCCAGCTCGGCCATCAGGGCCATGGGCACGACGGCAAAGGCTTCGTTGACTTCCCACAGGTCCACATCCGCCGCCGTCCAGCCGGCCTTCTTGAGGGCCTTCTGCGTGGCGCCCACGGGGGCCGTGGTGAACCATTCGGGCTCCTGGGCATGCGTGGCATGGGCAACGATGCGCGCCAGCGGCTTGCAGCCCAGCTCCTTGGCCGTGGACTCGCGCATCAGCACCAGGGCGGCGGCGCCGTCGTTGATGCTGGAGCTCGATGCAGCCGTGATCGTGCCGTCCTTCTTGAAGGCGGGCTTGAGGCTGGAGATCTTGTCCAGCTTGGCCTTGGCCGGGCCTTCGTCGATGCTGACCGTGACGTCGCCCTTGCGCGTGGAGACGGTGACGGGCGTGATCTCGGCGGCGAAGGCGCCGCTTTCCGTGGCGGCCTGGGCGCGCTTGACGCTTTCGATGGCGTAGGCGTCCTGCTGCTCGCGCGTGAAGTGGTATTTGGCGGCGCAGTCCTCGCCAAAAGTGCCCATGGAGCGGCCAGGCTCGTAGGCGTCCTCCAGGCCGTCGAGCATCATGTGGTCATAGACCTTGTCGTGGCCCATGCGGTAGCCGCCACGGCCCTTCTTGAGCAGGTAGGGCGCATTGGTCATGCTTTCCATGCCGCCGGAGACCACCACATCGCGGCTGCCTGCGACCAACTGGTCGTGCGCCAGGATGGTGGCCTCCATGCCGGCGCCGCACATCTTGGACAGGGTCACGGCTCCCGTGCTGCGCGGCAGGCCGCCCTTGAAGCCGGCCTGGCGGGCGGGCGCCTGGCCCTGGCCCGCCATCAGGCAATTGCCGAACAGCACTTCGTCCACTTTCTCGGGCGCCACGCCCGCGCGCTGCACGGCCGCCTTGATGGCGGCGCCGCCCAGATCATGGGCCGCGAGGTCGGCGAAGTCGCCCTGGAAGGCGCCCATGGGGGTGCGGGCTGCGCCGACGATGACGATGGGGTCTTGCATGCTTGTCTCCTGGGTTGTCGTGATGGTGAAGGAAAGGGAAAACGGGTCAGGCCAGCCAGCGGCTGCGCTCGTAGGGGAAGACATCGTGGACATGGCCTTCGCGGATGCGCTGCTGGTGCGCCTGCCAGAAGGCGGGGTCGAGCAGGTCGGCATGGTGGCGCATGAAGACTTCGCGCACGGCCGGGTTGCCCAGCAGAAAGGGCGCGAAGGTTTCCGGGAACACATCGCGCGGGCCCACGGGGTACCAGACCTCGCCGCTGAGCTCGTCCTCCTCGTTGCGCGGCGCGGGCACCTGGCGGAAGTGGCAGTCGGTCAGGTATTCGATCTCGTCGTAGTCGTAGAACACCACCTTGCCGCCGCGCGTGATGCCGAAGTTCTTCCACAGCATGTCGCCCGGAAAGATGTTGGCCGCGACCAGATCCTTGATGGCATTGCCGTACTCGATCACGGCGCTCTCCAGCCGCTGCCGCGGTGCCGGCAGGTCCAGCCCGTCATCGAAGCACTCCTGCAGCAGCATGTTCAGCGGCACCATGCGCCGCTCTATGTAGAGGTGGGAGATGATGACCTCCTGCCGGCCATCGCCGTCGCGGTCGCTGATCTCGACCTGGCTGGGCGCATGCTCCAGGATCTCGGCGATCAGCGCATCCGAAAAGCGCTCGCGCGGGAAGGCGACCAGGCTGTACTCCAGCGTGTCGGCCATGCGCCCCACGCGGTCGTGCTGCTTGACCAGGCGGTACTTGGCCTTGACCTGTTCGCGCGTGATCTCCTTGGGGGCGGCGAAGCGGTCCTTGATGAGCTTGAACACATAGGGAAAGCTGGGCAGGTCGAACACCAGCATGACCATGCCCTTGATGCCGGGCGCGATGCGGAACTGGTCGCGCGAATGCCGCAGGTGGTGCAGGAAATCGCGGTAGAACAGCGTCTTGCCCTGCTTGGCCAGGCCCAGGGCGTTGTACAGCTCGGCGCGCGGCTTACGCGGCATGAGACTGCGCAGGAACTGCACGTAGGCGCTGGGCACGTCGGTATCGACCATGAAGTAGGCGCGCGCAAAGCTGAACAGGCCGTGAAAGTCCTTCTCGCCGAACAGGGCCGCATGCAGCACCAGCCGGCCGTTGTCGCCATGCAGGATGGGCACGGCCCAGGACAGTTCGGCAAAGCCGTTGATGATCTTGCCGACGATGTAGGCGCCCTTGTTGCGGAAAAACAGGCTGGACAGCACCTGGATCTGGAAGTTGGCGTACAGGCGCATGGCCTGCAGCTGCGGCTCCAGGCGCTCGGCCAGGCGGGCGATGTCGCGCTCCAGGTCCTCGAAGGGGCGCTGCAGCGCGAATTGCTCCACGACTTCGCGCAGCGTCTGCGGCAGCGTCTCGCGCGTGGGATAGAAGGCCAGGTAGGCCGGGCGCGCAGCCGGCTCATGGTTCTCTATGTATTCCGTGCTGACGGCGGGCCGCACGAAGATGAAGTCGTTGTGGAAATGCGTGCGGTGCAGGATCTTGGTGGTGACCGAGTTGAAGAAGGTCTCGGCCAGCTCCGGCTGCAGGTGGTTGACCATGAGCCCGATGTAGTGGCGCTTGATCTGCTGCCAGACCGGCATGGGCTGGGCGCCGGCCGCAAATTCCTTCTCAAGCCGGCGCACGCATTCGCGCACACGCAGGTCGTAGAACTCGATGCGCTCGCGCTGGGCACGCTGCTGGCCCAGCCAGTCGGCAGTTTCGAAGCGGTGCTTGGCGCGGGCGGATTCGGCGCGGAACAGGCGGTAATGGCGATTGAAGCCATCCATCATCGCCCGCGCGATGTCATGGGCAAGCAGGGTGTCCTGGGCAGGCATCGGCATGAAGTCTCCCGGGGTCCCGCCTGCCATGGCCGCTCAGTCGCGCTGGCGGCTGGCGACCAGCTCGACAGCCTCGGCATGGATGTTGGCGATGCCGCCGACACCGGGCACGGTCATCTGCAGATTGGTGATCAGGCCGTCCTTGAGGCCATAGCACCAGCCGTGCAGCGTGACCTTCTGGCCGCGCGCCCAGGCATCCTGCATCACCGTGCTCTGCGCCACATTGATGACCTGCTCGATGGCATTGAGTTCGCACAGCGCATCGTGGCGCCATTGCGGGGACAGGCTGGCCAGCAGCGCCTGGTGCTTGTCGCGCACATCCTTCACATGGCGGATCCAGTTGTCGGCCAAGCCCACGCGCACATCTTCCAGTGCCGCCAGCACGCCGCCGCAGCCGTAGTGGCCCACGACCATCAGGTGCTCGACCTTGAGCTGGTCCACCGCGTACTGGATGGTGGACAGGCAGTTCAGGTCGCTGGGAACGACCACGTTGGCCACGTTTCGGTGCACGAACACCTCGCCGGGCTCCAGGCCCGTGATCTGGTTCGCAGGGACGCGGCTGTCGGAACAGCCGATCCACATGTAGCGGGGTTTTTGCTGCGACAACAGCCCGGTGAAGAAACCGGGCCGGTCACGCTCCATCTGCTGGGCCCATTCGCGGTTGTGGACAAACAGTTCTTCGATGGAGGTTGTGCTCATAAGCAATCCTTTTTGTTGGGTCAAACTCAAGAACGGCGCGGCAGGCGGGTGCGGGATCAGCAGGTCTCTGCGAACAGCTCGCGGCCGATCAGCATGCGACGGATCTCGCTGGTGCCGGCGCCGATCTCGTAGAGTTTCGCATCACGCCAGAGGCGACCCAGTGGGTATTCGTTGATATACCCATTACCTCCATAGATTTGAACGCCTTCGCCGGCCATCCATGTCGCCTTCTCGGCACACCACAGGATGACGCTGGCGCAGTCCTTGCGGACTTGGCGAACATGCTCCGTTCCCAGCAGATCGAGGTTTTTGGCGACCGTATAGGCAAATGAGCGACCCGCTTGCAGCACGGTGTACATGTCGGCCACCTTGCCCTGGATGAGCTGGAACTCGCCAATGCTCTGGCCGAACTGCTTGCGGTCATGGATGTAGGGCACGACGTTGTCCATCACCGACTGCATGATGCCCAGCGGCCCGCCGGTCAGCACGGCACGCTCGTAGTCCAGGCCGCTCATCAGCACCTTGGCGCCGTTGTTCAGCCCGCCCAGCACGTTCTCGGCCGGCACCTCGACGTTCTCGAACACCAGCTCGCCCGTGTGGCTGCCACGCATGCCCAGCTTGTCCAGCTTCTGGGCAATGGAAAAGCCCTTCATGCCCTTCTCGATCAGGAAGGCAGTCACGCCGCGGGCGTTCAGCTCAGGCTCGGTCTTGGCGTAGACCACCAGGGTGTCGGCATCGGGACCATTGGTGATCCACATCTTGGTGCCGTTGAGCAGGAAGTAGCCGCCCTTGTCCTCGGCCTTGAGCTTCATGCTGATCACGTCCGAGCCGGCGCCGGGCTCGCTCATGGCCAGCGCGCCCACGTGCTCGCCGCTGATCAGCTTGGGCAGGTACTTGGCCTTTTGCGACTCGTTGCCGTTGCGGTTGATCTGGTTCACGCAAAGATTGCTGTGCGCACCATAGGACAGGCCCACCGAGGCACTGGCGCGCGAGATCTCCTCCATCGCCACCATGTGGGCCAGATAGCCCATGTTGGCGCCGCCGTACTGCTCGGACACGGTGATGCCCAGCACGCCCAGATCACCAAACTTGCGCCACAGGTCCATGGGGAACTGGTCGTCGCGGTCGATCTCGCCGGCACGCGGTGCAATCTCGGCCTGTGCGAACTCGCGCACGGCATCGCGCAGCGCGTCGATGTCCTCGCCCAGTTGGAAGTTCAGGCCCGGCAGGTTGGAAAGGCTCATCTCGTGTCTCCTGTGGAAATTTGGTGAAAGAACGCCGCCCGGCTCAGTCGGCCAGATCGCGGCCCTGCACGCACATCAGCGTGCAGCCCATGGTGGCAATCAGTTTTTCGCGGCCTTCGTCGATGGCATAGGCGCGCCCCTCGGTCACGATGATCGTGCGGCCCGGCTTGATCACCCGGCCTTCCATGCGAAAGCGCTGGCCCTTGGCGGGGGCCAGCAGATTGATCTTGAATTCGATGGTGAGCACGGCAGCATCGGCCGGCATCAGGGTCAGCCCTGCATAGCCGCAGGCGGAATCCAGCGCCGTGGAAACCATGCCGGCATGCAAAAAGCCATGCTGCTGCGTCAGCCCGGGCGCCCAGTCCAGGCAGACATCGACAGCGCCGGGCTCCAGCAGGGACAGCTCGGCGCCCAGGGTGTGCATCGCGCCCTGGCGTGCAAAACTGTCTCGCACACGGCGGGCAAAGTCGCTGTTGGCAGGGTCCAGGCGGGGCACGGTCAAGGCAAGCCTCACAAATTACGTTTACGTAAACGTCAATTATGAAGCATTTTTCCCATCCAGGTGCTTCAACAGAGTGCGGGCCTCGGATTCCTGCTCTCGCACCTCGGCCAGGTTGGCCTGCAGATCGGCCAGGCGGTCCTCGAGCTGGCGGCGATGCACAGCCAGCACTTCCAGGAATTTGCGCAGTTGCACGCCCGTGTCGCGGGGGCTGTCGTAGAGATCGATGATCTCCTTGGCTTCGTTCAGAGACAGTCCCAGCCGCTTGGCCCGCAAGGTCAGGCGAAGACGCGTGCGATCACGCGCGCTGTAGACGCGATTGCGCCCGCCAGGCCCGGCGCGCTCGGGCTCAAGCAAGCCCATGTCTTCATAGAAGCGGATGGCCCGGGTCGTGAGATCGAACTCCTTGGCAAGATCGCTGATGGTGTAGGTGGTCGACATGGCTGGAGAGTCCGCCAGCATCCACAGCCGGCGGCCATGGGAATGCGACGTTGACGTTAACGTCAATGCTAGCGGAATTGGCCACAGGAAACTGCGCCGGATGTTGCATCCGGGTGCGACGAAGACCGACAGGAATAAAAAGAGAGCGCGCCAGCGCTCTCTTTTTTCTGGGATGTCCGTTTTGGATGTTCGTTTGGCTGTCCGTTTTGGCGGCTCTGCCTGTTTCCCCGTTTCCTGCGGCCCAATGCAAAAAACCCCGTAGCTTTGGGCTACGGGGTTTCTTGGGCTGTAAGAGCCTGACGATGACCTACTTTCACACGGGAACCCGCACTATCATCGGCGCAAAGTCGTTTCACTGTCCTGTTCGGGATGGGAAGGAGTGGTACCAACTTGCTATGGTCATCAGGCATAACTTGTTGTCATGCTGCTCATGGAGCAACACAACGAATTCATAGAGTCTGTAAATCAGCTTTGTATTTTGACTGCGCCTTACTTGGCATAACCACCTTGATGATCACGTCATCAAAGTTATAGGGTCAAGCCTCACGAGCAATTAGTACTGGTTAGCTTAACGCATTACTGCGCTTCCACACCCAGCCTATCAACGTCCTGGTCTTGAACGACTCTTCAGGGGGCTCAAGGCCCCGGCAGATCTCATCTTGAAACGAGTTTCCCGCTTAGATGCTTTCAGCGGTTATCTCTTCCACACTTAGCTACTCGGCAATGCCACTGGCGTGACAACCGATACACCAGAGGTGTGTCCACTCCGGTCCTCTCGTACTAGGAGCAGGCTTCCTCAAATCTGCAGCGCCCACGGAAGATAGGGACCAAACTGTCTCACGACGTTTTAAACCCAGCTCACGTACCTCTTTAAATGGCGAACAGCCATACCCTTGGGACCGACTACAGCCCCAGGATGAGATGAGCCGACATCGAGGTGCCAAACACCGCCGTCGATATGAACTCTTGGGCGGTATCAGCCTGTTATCCCCAGAGTACCTTTTATCCGTTGAGCGATGGCCCTTCCATACAGAACCACCGGATCACTATGTCCTGCTTTCGCATCTGCTCGACTTGTCAGTCTCGCAGTTAAGCACGCTTATGCCATTGCACTATCGTCACGATGTCCGACCGTAACTAGCGTACCTTCGAACTCCTCCGTTACGCTTTGGGAGGAGACCGCCCCAGTCAAACTGCCTACCATGCACTGTCCCCGATCCCGATAAGGGACCTGGGTTAGAACCTCAAACGCACCAGGGTGGTATTTCAACGTCGGCTCCATGAGAACTAGCGTCCTCACTTCAAAGCCTCCCACCTATCCTACACAGATCCGTTCAAAATCCAATACAAAGCTACAGTAAAGGTTCATGGGGTCTTTCCGTCTTTCCGCGGGGAGATTGCATCATCACAAACATTTCAACTTCGCTGAGTCTCTGGAGGAGACAGTGTGGCCATCGTTACGCCATTCGTGCAGGTCGGAACTTACCCGACAAGGAATTTCGCTACCTTAGGACCGTTATAGTTACGGCCGCCGTTTACTGGGACTTCAATCAAGAGCTTGCACCCCATCATTTAATCTTCCAGCACCGGGCAGGCGTCACACCCTATACGTCCACTTTCGTGTTTGCAGAGTGCTGTGTTTTTATTAAACAGTCGCAGCCACCGATTTTTTGCAACCGCTTTGGGCTCCCTTTGTTCAAGTTCACCTACTTGCGGCATACCTTCTCCCGAAGTTACGGTATCAATTTGCCGAGTTCCTTCTCCAGAGTTCTCTCAAGCGCCTTAGAATACTCATCTCGCGCACCAGTGTCGGTTTGCGGTACGGTCGTGTGTAG
>NC_010002.1:6695000-6767514 GCF_000018665.1 Delftia acidovorans SPH-1
CGACGCCCGCCAGCAGCAGTCCACGCTCCATGAGGATGGGACCGATCTCCTCGGCCATGGCCTTGTCGTGCTCGCTCAGCGGCTGGGCCACGCCCTTGCCGCCCGCTGCCAGGTTGCCACGCACTTCGTTGCCCTGGGGAATGCGTGCCAGGCAATAGGGAACCGGCTTGCCTCCGATGACGAGCACACGCTTGTCGCCCTGGGTGATCTCAGGCAGGAACTTCTGCACCATGACGCTGCTGGCACCGCCCTGGTTCAGGGTTTCGATGATGCTGCCCAGGTTGCGGCCATCGGCGCCGACCCGGAAGATGCCCATGCCGCCCATGCCGTCCAGCGGCTTGAGGATGATGTCCTGATGCTCTTCATGGAAGGCACGGATGTCCTGTGCACTGCGGGTGACCAGGGTGGGGCCGATGAATTGCGGGAATTCGAGGATGGCCAGCTTTTCCGGATGGTCCCGCAGCGCCCTGGGCTTGTTGAAGACCTTGGCGCCTTCACGCTCGGCCTGTTCGAGCAGGTGCGTGGAATAGAAGTATTCGGAATCGAAGGGCGGGTCCTTGCGCATGAGGATGGCGTCAAAGCCTGCCAGTTCAGCCAGCCCCTCCTGGGTTGTCTCGAACCACTGCTGCGCATCCCCCGTGAGCTGGATGTGCCGCACATGGGCGACGACCTTGCCGCCACGCTGCCAGGAAAGCTGCCTGGGTTCACAGGCCACGATGGAGTGGCCGCGCCGCTGTGCCTCCCTCATCATGGCGAAGGTGGTGTCCTTGTAGGTCTGGAACGATTCGAGCGGATCGGCAACGAAGAGGATTTGCATGGCTTGTGTGCGGAAGGCGGCGGCCCGTGCCTCGCCTATATATAGGAAGCAAAAGGGGGTGCCCGGGCCTGGGCCGCATGTCAGCTGGCCCGTGCACGTCGGTAATGTTGCACAAATAGCGCCAGGCTGCCTGCGACCACGCCCCAAAACGCCGAGCCGACTCCGGCTATCACCACGCCGCTGAGCGTGACCAGGAAGGTGATCAGCGCCGCCTCCCGGTGCTCCTCTCCCTGCAGGGCCGTGGCCAGGCCGCTGCCGATGGAGCCCAGCAAGGCCAGTCCCGCAATGCAGACCACCAGTTCCCTGGGGAAGGCGGTGAGCAGCCCTGTGACCACGGCGCCGAAGATGCCGATGACTATATAGAAGAGGCCGCAGACGGCCGCTGCCGTATAGCGGCGTGATTTGTCCTCATGGGCCTCGGGCCCCATGCAGATGGCGGCGGTGATGGCGCTGAGGTTGAGCGCGTATCCGCCAAAGGGGGCCAGCACCAGGGTGGCGATGCCAGTCATGCTGATGATGCGGGAGATGGGCAGGTTGTAGCCCGTGGCGCGGATGACGGCCACGCCGGGCAGGTTCTGCGAAGCCATGGTGACGACGAACAGGGGCAAGGCCAGGCTCACCAGGGCGGGCACGGAGAACTCGGGCATGGTGAAGACCGGCCAGGCAAGGCCTGCATGCACGGCAGACCATTGCATCTGGCCGGTGAGCGCCACCCAGGCGATGGAGACCGCCAGCGTGGCGATGACCGCATAGCGCGGTGCCAGGCGGCGCGACAGCAGATAGGTCAGCAGCATGACCAGCACCAGGGGCAGCGCGTGCCTGGCGGCGGCAAAGGCCTGCATGCCGAAGTTGGCAAGTACGCCCGCCAGGAGGGCGGCAGCGATTTCCATGGGGATGCGGTTCATGACGCGCTCGAACCAGCCTGTGACACCCACCAGGATGATCAGCCCCGCGCTGATGATGAAGGCGCCGACGGCCTCGCCCATGGAAAAGCCTCCGGCAAGCCCCGCCGTGGCCAGCACGGCAGCGCCTGGTGTGGACCAGGCGACCATGACGGGCATGCGCAGTATCAGCGAGGGCAGCAAGGAGCACAGGCCCATGCCCAGCCCCAGCGCCCAGACCCAGGAGGTGATCTGCTCGGGTGTGGCATGGAAGGCCTGGGCGGCCTGGAAGACCAGGGCCACCGAGCTGGTGAAGCCCACGAGCACGGCCACGAAGCCGGCCGCAAAGGCGGAGGGACTCAAGTCACGGAGAAAGCGCATCGCGCGATTCTGTCACCACAGTCGCGGATCGTGCGATGCGCGGGCGACGCCTACAGCTCGATCTTGGAGCCCAGCTCCACCACGGAGTTGCTGGGCAGGTGCAGGAAGTCGGAGACACGGCTGGCGTTGCGGTGCATCTGGGCGAACAGCTTTTCGCGCCAGGGCGCCATGCGGTGGCTGATGCGCGGGATGATGACATCGCGCGACAGGAAGTAGCTGGTCTCCATGGCGTCGAGCTGGCAGCCCCGGGGACGCAACAGGGACAGCGCCGCCGGCACGTCGGGTTCGTTCTTGAAACCGTAGTTGATGATGACCTGCCAGCAGTCGCTGCCCAGGGCCTCGATCTCGGTACGCTTGTCCAGGCCCACCCAGGGAATTTCGTGGTTGCGCACCGTGACGAAGATGTTCTGGCTGTGCAGCACCTTGTTGTGCTTGAGGTTGTGCAGCAGGGCGTTGGGCACGGTGCCAGGCTCGCCGGACAGGAAGACGGCCGTGCCCGGCACCCGCGCCGGGGGATGGCGCCAGACCGATTCGAGGAAGCTCTTGAGGTCGATGGCATCGGCCTGCAGCTTTTGGTGCAGCAGCTCGCGGCCCTTGCGCCAGGTCATCATCAGCGAGAACACCGTGCCGCCGATCAGCAGCGGGAACCAGCCGCCATCGAACAGCTTGAGCAGGTTGGACGAGAAGAAGGCCAGGTCCACCAGGAAGAAGAAGCCGGTGGCGGCAATGCACAGGGCCAGCGGGTAGTTCCAGCGGTAGCGGATCACGAAGAAGGTCAGGGTGGTGGTGATCAGCATGTCCAGCGTCACCGCAATGCCGTAGGCGGCCGCCAGGTTGCCGCTGGAGCGGAACAGCACCACGGCCAGCGCGATGGCAACGAACAGGCTCCAGTTGACCAGGGGCATGTAGATCTGGCCGGCCTCGCGCACGCTGGTGTGGCGCACTTCCAGGCGCGGCAGATAGCCCAGCTGTATGACCTGGCGCGTGACGCTGAAGGCGCCCGTGATCAGGGCCTGCGAAGCGATGACCGTGGCCATGGTGGCCATCAGCACCAGGGGCAGCAGGGCCCAGGCCGGGGCCATCATGTAGAAGGGATTCTTCACGGCGGCCGGGTTGGCCAGCAGCAGCGCACCCTGGCCGAAGTAATTGAGCGTGAGGGCAGGCATGGCCACGGAGAACCAGGCCAGGCGAATGGGCTTCTTGCCGAAGTGGCCCAGGTCGGCGTAGAGCGCTTCCGCCCCGGTCACGCACAGCACGACGGCGCCCAGAATGATGAAGCTGGTGCCGGGGTTGTCCCAGATGAAGCGCACCGCGAAGTGCGGGCTGATGGCCGCCAGGATTTCCGGATGGCCGGCGATCTGGTGTATGCCCAGTGCGGCGATGGTGGCGAACCAGACCAGGGTGATGGGGCCGAAGAAACGCCCTATCCCTGCCGTGCCGTGTTTCTGGAACCAGAACAGCAGGAACAGGATGACCAGGGTCAGCGGGATCACGGCCTTGGTGAAGTGCGGGGACACCACCTCCAGGCCCTCGACGGCCGAAAGCACGGAGATGGCCGGCGTGATCACGCCGTCGCCATAGAACAGCGAGGTGCCGAAGATGCCGATGAGCAGCAGCACGCTGCGCAGGCGCGGCTTGTCCTTGACGGTCTGCGAGGCCAGGGCCAGCATGGCGACCAGGCCGCCTTCGCCGTTGTTGTCGGCGCGCAGCACCAGGACCACGTATTTGAGCGAGACGATGACCGTCAGCGTCCAGAACAGCAGCGACAGGACGCCGTAGACGTTCTCCTGGGTGAACGGCACATGGCCGGAGCCGAACACCTCCTTGACCGAGTACAGCACGCTGGTGCCGATATCGCCATAGACCACGCCGATGGCGCCCAGGGTGAGCGCGGCCAACGAAGATTTGGTTTTCTGCACAGGTCTATGCGCCATCCCGTGGGGAGATGGCTTCAGTCAATTGAAATGCCGGCATTGTCCGCTGTCCTGATGACGAGCGCATCGGACAGCACCCCGATCAGTCGTAGATTTCCGCGTTGGGGTTGGTCGCCTCCAGCTCATAGCTGGCCGCCAGCATGGCGACCCGGGCCACCACGCCGTACATGTAGAAGCGATTGGGCATGCTGGCACCCGGGCGGGCGCCGATCTGGGGCAGCTGGGTGCTGTGCTGGAAGGCCAGCGGCACGAAGCCGGCACCGGGCGCGTTGAGGTTTTCGTCCACGTCGCGCTCGGGGTGCATGCGGTAGAAGCCGCCGACCACGTAGCGGTCCATCATGTAGACCACGGGCTCGGCCACGGCGTTGTTCATGCGCTCCTGGGTGAGCACGCCTTCCTGGATGATCACGTCGTGCACGGTCTGGCCGTCCTTGATCATGCCCATCTTGTTGCGGCTCTTGCGCGGCAGCTCGGCCAGTTCCTTGGCGTCGCGCACGGTCATCACGCCCATGCCATAGGTGCCGTTGTCGGCCTTGACGATGGCAAACGGCTTTTCCTTGATGCCGTATTCCTTGTACTTGCGGCGCACCTTGGCCAGCAGCACATCGACCTGCTCGGCCAGGCCTTCCATGCCCACGCCATTGGCGAAGTCGATGCCTTCGCTGCGCCCGAACAACGGGTTGATCAGCCAGGGATCGATGCCCAGCAGCTTGCCGAAGCGCTTGGCCACTTCCTCGTAGCTCTGGAAATGGCGGCTCTTGCGGCGCACGCTCCAGCCTGCATGCAGGGGCGGCAGCAGGTATTGCTCGTACAGCTCCTCGACGATGCCCGGCACGCCGGAGGACAGGTCATTGTTGAGCAAGATGGTGCAGGGATCGAAATCCTTGAGGCCGATGCGGCGCTTGCTGCGGATCACCGGCTCCAGCGTCACCGTGTCGCCATGCGGCAGGGTGACGGTGGTGGTCTTCTTCACATCGGGGCTGATGGAGCCGATGCGCACATTCAGACCGGCCATGTTGAAGATGCGCTTGAGCTGCACCACGTTGGCCAGGTAATGGGTGTTGCGCGTGTGGTTCTCGGGAATGATGAGCAGGTTGCGCGCTTCGGGGCAGATCTTCTCGATCGCCGCCATGGCCGCCTGCACGGCCAGCGGCAGCATTTCGTCGGTCAGGTTGTTCCAGCCGCCAGGAAACAGGTTGGTATCCACGGGCGCGAGCTTGAAGCCGGCGTTGCGGATGTCCACCGAGCAATAGAAAGGCGGCGTGTGTTCCATCCATTCGAGCCGGAACCAGCGCTCGATCGCCGGCATGGAGTCGAGGATGCGCTGCTCAAGCTCGTTGATCGGGCCTGTCAGGGCCGTGATGAGATGTGGAACCATAAAGACCCTCTGGGTACGGCGGTGGGGGGCAATTGTAGAGATTGGACCATGGTCTAAGTGTTTTCCCTAGTTTCTTCGGCATCATCGGCGCCAGAAAGCCGGGGAAAGCAGCGCCATGAAGCTGAGGATTTCCAGGCGCCCCAGCAGCATGGCCAGGGTGCAGATCCAGGTCTGGAAGTCGGTGAGCACAGCATAGTTGGAGCTCGGCCCCAGCGCGCCCAGGCCCGGTCCCGTGCAGTGCACGCTGGCCAGCACGGCGGAAAAGGCGGTCACCGGGTCCAGGTCGGTGAGCAGCAGCACCATGCTGAGCGTGATCACGGTGGCGCCATAGACCAGCATGAAGGCCAGCACCGAGAAGATCATGCGGTCGTCCACCACGCCGTTGCCCAGCCGCACGGGCTGCATGGCGCGCGGGTGCACGAGCCGCGTGAGCTCGCGCCGCGCCTGCTTGAGCAGGATGAGCATGCGCACCATCTTGATGCCGCCACCCGTGGAGCCCGCGCTGGTGGCCACCCCCGACAGCAGCAGCATGAGCACGGGCGCGAAGACGGGCCAGCTCAGGTAGTCGACGGTGGTGAAGCCCGTGGTCGTGGCCACCGAGACCACGTGGAAGATGCCATAGCGCAGCGCCTCGACAGGCCCGTACACGCCCTTGGCCCACAGCAGCAGCGCGACGATGAGCCCGCCGCCCAGCAGCACGGCCAGCGTGGCGCGCATTTCGGGATCGCGCCAGAAGCCGTCCCAGCGGCCCTTGCGCATGGCCACGAAGTACAGCGCGAAGTTGCAGCTGGCCAGCAGCATGAAGACCAGGGCGATCAGCTCGATCAGCGGCGAGTCGAAGTAGGCGAAGCTGGCGTCGTGCGAGGACAGGCCGCCCAGGCTCACCGTGGCGAACATGTGCATCAGCGCATCCAGCGGCTCCATGCCCGCGGCCCAGAAGGCCAGTGCACAGGCCAGCGAGAACACACCGTAGACGCCCCACAGGCCCTTGGCGGTCTCGGTCATGCGCGGCGTCAGCTTGGTGTCCTTGATGGGGCCGGCGGCCTCGGCGCGGAACAGCTGGGCACCGCCCACGCCCAGCAGCGGCAGGATGGCCACGGCCAGGATCAGGATGCCCATGCCGCCCAGCCATTGCAGGAAGGTGCGCCAGACGTTGATGGACACAGGCAATGCATCCAGCCCCGTGAGCACGGTGGCGCCCGTCGTCGTCAGGCCCGAGACGGCCTCGAAATAGGCATGGGTGAAGCTGATGCTCAGGCCCACATGGCCCAGGCCCAGCACCAGCGGCAGCATGGCGCACAGCGGCAGCACCACCCAGACCAGGGTGACGAGGATGACGCCGTGGCGCGGCTGCAGCTCGCGCCGGAAATGGTCAAGGCCTACCCACAGCGACAGCCCCACCGCCGCCGTGATGCCGATGGCCCAGGGGTAGATGCGCCAGATGCCGTCGTCGGCAAACCAGGACACGGCAAAGGGCAGCAGCATGGACAGCGCGAACATGACCATGAGCATGCCAAGCACGCGCAGGACGGGGAACAGGTCGCGCATGGGTATGGGCTCAGAAGAAGGTGGCGCTGACGCGGAACAGGTTTTCCACGTCCCGCACCAGCCGCTTGTGGGGCAGGAAGAAGACCACGTGGTCGCCGCTCTCGATCACGGTGTTGCCGCGCGGGATGATGACCTCGGGCTCGGCGCCGGCCGCGATCTCGTCGGCCGGCACGCCTTCGGGAATGCCGCGCACGATGAGGCCGATGTGCGCATCCTCGGGCACGCGCAGGTCCTCGACCTTGCGGCCGACCACGCGCGAGCTCTTGCGGTCGCCGCGCGCCACGATCTCCAGCGCCTCGGCCACGCCCCGGCGCAGGCTGTGCACGGCCTGCACGTCGCCGCGGCGCACATAGGCCAGCAGCTCGCCGAGCATGGCCTGGGCCGGCGACAGCGCAATGTCGATCTGCGTGCCGTGCATCAGGTCGGCATAGGCGCGCCGCGTGATCAGCGAGAGCACGCGCCGCGCGCCCATGCGCTTGCCCAGCAGGCTGGCCATGATGTTGTTTTCGTCGTCGTCGGTGAGGGCCAGGAACAGGTCCACGTCCTCCACGCTTTCATCGGCCAGCAGGTCCTCGTCGGTGGCATCGCCGTGCAGCACCAGCACCTCGGCCGGCAGCAGCGAGGCCAGGTCCTGGCAGCGCTGCTCGTCGGGCTCGATGATCTTGATGTGAAAGCGGCCCGGCACGCGCGACAGCTGCAGCGCCAGGCGCAGGCTGACCTGGTCGCCACCGGCGATCATGATGCGGTAGACGGGGCGCGAAGGCCGGCCCGCGGGCTGGTGGATGGCGCGCAGCACCTCGGCCACATGCTCGCGCGCGGCAAGGATGAAGACTTCGTCGCCGGGCTCGATGCGGGTGTTGCCGTCGCAGCGCACGAAGCGGTCGGGCTCCTCCAGGAAACGCCGGTAGATGGCCACGATGCGCATGGCCAGCTCGGGCATGCAGTCGCGCAGCTCGCCGATGTGCTTGCCGACGGCAGGGGCGCCGTCGCGCGCACGCACCGAGGCCAGCGCGGCGCGTCCGCCCGCGAAGGCGCGCACCTGCATGGCTTCGGGGAACTCGATGAGCTTGCTGATGTAGTTGGTCAGCGATTCCTCGGGGCAGATGATGCGGTCCACGCCGAAGCCTTCCTTGCCCAGCAGCGTCTCGTCATCGCCAAAGCCCGAGGAGCGCACGCGCGCGATACGGGTGGGAATCTCGAACAGCACCTGGGCCAGCTTGCAGCACACCAGGTTGGTTTCGTCGAGCGCGGCGCAGGCGATCAGCAGGTCCGTGTCCTTGGCTCCGGCCTCGGCCAGCACCTGGGGATCGATACCGTTGCCCACGACGCCGCGCAGGTCGAAGCGCGACTCCAGCTCGCGCAGGCGGCGCGCATCGGTGTCGATCACCGTGATGTCGTTGCGTTCGGACACCAGGCTTTCGGCCACGCTGTAGCCCACACGGCCGGCGCCAAGAATGATGATTTTCATGGGTTCATTGCGGTGCTGCGGTGCCGGCGCGGGGCATCCCGGCGCGGGGCGTCCCGGCAGGGTGCCTGCCGGCGCGCAGCAAGGTCCGGTCAGGTGCGGACTTCGCCTTCACCCAGCACCACGTATTTGAGCGAGGTAAGGCCTTCGATGCCCACAGGACCGCGCGCATGGAACTTGTCGGTGCTGATGCCGATTTCCGCGCCCAGGCCGTACTCGAAGCCATCGGCAAAGCGCGTGCTGGCATTGACCATGACGCTGGCCGAGTCCACCTCGCGCAGAAAGCGCTGGGCATGCATGTGGTCGCGCGTGAGGATGGCATCCGTGTGGTGGCTGGAGTAGCGGTTGATGTGGGCGATGGCTTCGTCCACACCCGCGACGATCTTGACGCTGATGATGGGCGCCAGGTATTCCTCGCTCCAGTCCTGCTCGGTGGCCTCGGCCAGTTGGGCACCGGCCACGGACTTCAGGATGGCCAGCGATTCGGGGCAGCCGCGCATCTCCACGCCCTTGGCGGCGTAGATGGCGCCGATCTGCGGCAGGAACTCGGCCGCCACGCCGCGCGCCACCAGCAGGCTCTCGCTGGCGTTGCAGGGGCTGTACTTGTTGGTCTTGGCGTTGTCGGCCACCTTGACGGCCATGGCGATGTCGCAGGGATCATCGACATAGGTGTGGCAATTGCCGTCCAGGTGCTTGATGACGGGCACCTTGGCCTCGCGGCTGATGCGCTCGATCAGGCCCTTGCCGCCGCGCGGGATGATGACGTCCACGTAGTCGGGCATGGCAATGAGCTGGCCCACGGCCTCGCGGTCCGTGGTCTGCACCAGCTGCACGCCGTGCTCGGGCAGGCCGGCCTCGGCCAGCGCCCTGGCCACGAGGGCGGCCAGGGCCTTGTTGGAGTCGATGGCCTCGGAGCCGCCGCGCAGGATGCAGGCGTTGCCGCTCTTGATGCTGAGGCTGGCCGCCTCGATGGTCACGTTGGGGCGGCTCTCGTAGATCATGCCGAACACGCCGATGGGCACACGCATCTGGCCCACGCGGATGCCGCTGGGCATTTGCTTCATGCCGATGATCTCGCCGATCACGTCGGCCATGGATGCCAGCTGTTCGCAGCCCTGGGCACAGGTTTCCAGCACCTTGGGCGTCAGGCGCAGGCGGTCCACCATGGGAGCGGACAGGCCGTTGGCCACGGCGCGGTCGAGGTCACGGGCGTTGTCGGTCTGCAACGGCTCCACGTTCTCCCGCAGCAGGCGCGCCAGCGCCAGCAGGGCGCGGCTTTTGACGGCAGCCGAGGCTCGGGCCATCTGGGCGGAGGCCACTTTGGCCTGAACGCCCAGGTTGTGGGTGTATTCGACGATATTGAGCGCGTTCATTCCGAGATTCTCGCCGAGTTGCGCCCATTTGCGCACCGGGACCGGGCATGCCCCGCGCCGACATGCGGCTGCGATGAGGCCGGGATGCGTCTGCGCACGGCCGCCAGAGGGCAAACCCCGCGTTGCGGCGGCCGGCAGGATGTCGCGGCCACCCTACACTGCTGCCCAGTACGCAGAGGTTTCCCGCCATGTCCACCAGCCACGACACTCTTCTCGCCGCCCAGCAGCTCGCCCAGCTGCACGCCGGCTTCGCCCAACTGGCACAGCAGCAGCTGTCTGCCGCCGTGCTCGGACAGCAGGCCAGGGCCTCATCGGAGTTGCTGCAGGCCCTGCCGCCGCGCTACGGCGAAGTGCTGCTCAATCTGCTGGACCGATTGGAGTCCAGCGCGCTGTTCAGCGAGGAAAGCTGCTCCTTCAGCCAGAAGGACCTGCTGGACAACCTTGAGACCTGGGCCACCAAGGCCCAGGCGCAGCTGGAAAAGACGCGCTAGGAACGGTACGTCAGCCCTTGGCGCCGGCCTGGGCCAGGTCCACGGCCAGGCGGCGCAGGGCCTGCCAGCCGTCGCGCGGCCAGCCTTCGAAGGCCAGGCCCTTGACGATGCCGTCCACCGCGTGGGCCGATTGCAGCAGGCGCGCGGCCTGGGCGTCAGTGATGCGCGGCAGCAGGCGCTCGAACAAGCGTTCCTTGACGCCCCAGATGCGCTGGGCGCGCAGCGCCATCGGCAGGGGCTGGCCTGCGGCCATGGCGTCCCTCACGCGGCAGATGGCGCGGATGTCCTCTGCCAGGGTCCAGTGCACCAGCACCTCGGCCGTGCCTTCGGCCTGCAGGCCATCGAGCATGCGCGAGACGCGCGCCAACTGCCCGCCCAGCACGGCCTCCGACAGCTTGAACACGTCGTAGCGCGCCACATTGAGCACGGCCTGCTCGACCTGGGCCTGGCTCAGTTCACCCTCGGGATGCAACAGCGCCAGCTTCTGGATTTCCTGGTGCGCGGCCAGCAGGTTGCCTTCGACACGGTCGGCAAAGAACTGCAGCGTGCGCTGCCCTTCCTCGCCGGGTGCCACGCGCTGGCCCTGGGCCGCCAGCCGCTGGGCGATCCAGGCCGGCAACTGGGCGCGCTCAATGGGATCGATCTGCAGCGTCATGCCCTGGGCCTCCAGCGCGCTGAACCAGGCCCCCGTCTTGGTGGCCTTGTCCAGGCGCGGCAGCAGGACCAGGGTGAGCGTGCTGTCGTTGCCCCGCGCGGACTCGGCGATCTGCTGCAGCGCGGCGCCGCCGTCCTTGCCGGGCTTGCCCGAGGGAATGCGGATCTCGACGATCTGCCGGTCGGCGAACAGCGACAGCGAGCCACCGGCCGCCAGCACGGCGCTCCAGTCGAAATGCGCGCCGGCCACGGTATAGCTGCTGCGCTCGGTATAGCCGGCCGCGCGCGCGGCGGCGCGGATGGCGTCGGCCGCCTCCTGCTGCTGCAGCGGCTCGTCGCCGTGCAGCACATAGAGCGGGCGCAGGCCCTTGGCCAGATGGCCGCCAAGCTGGTTCAGGGCAAGCTGCATGGGGCTCAGGTCAGGCTCTTGACGGCGGCCAGGCGGCGCAGCAACTGCTGCACGATGTCGGTGCGCATGTCCTTGTAGAGCATGGCTTCTTCGGCTTCCTTGGACAGCGCGTTGGTTTCGTTGTACGTCACATCGCGCTGCTGCAGGATTTCGGTCTCGGGAATCGGCTCGTCGCCATTGGGCGTGCGCAGCTTGAAGCGCACGCGCAGGCGCAGCTGCAACTCGCGCACCTGGCCCAGCGCGTTCATGCCGACGATGACCCGCTCCTGCCGCTCGCTGACGATCTGGAAGATCGCTTCGGCATCGTCGGGCGATGCCGGATCGCGCAGCACGGTCAGCTTGTCGCTGGCACTGGCCAGATTGCGCGACAGCTCCCGCGCTACCGGAGAGCCCCGGCCCGCCTGGATGTACAGCGAGCGGAACACGAAGGTCGGCACCCCCCGCAGGCGAAAGCCGCAGGCCCCCAGCAGCGGAGCCAGGGCCAGGGCGGTGAGCAGGGTACGTTTTTGCATGCTTGGTTCCTTGTGGGCGCCGGGCAGGCCCGGCGCCCAGGGGGTCAGACCACGACGTTCACGAGGCGGCCAGGCACCACGATCACCTTCTTGGGCACGGCACCGTTGGTGAACTTCTGGCATTCCTCGTTGGCCAGGGCGATGCGCTCGATCTCGGCCTTGTCGGCCGTCGAGGACACCAGGATGGCCCCGCGCAGCTTGCCGTTGACCTGCAGCACCAGAGAGATCTCGTCCTGCACCAGAGCTTGGGGATCGACCTGGGGCCAGGGCGCATCCAGCACGTCGCCCAGGTGGGCGGCGTAGCCCAGCTCGCTCCACAGCGCATGGGCCAGGTGGGGCGTGGCCGGGTAGAGCACGCGCAGCAGGATGCCGAAGCCTTCGATCAGCGCCACCTGGGCGCCCGCGTCGTCGAAGGACTTGAAGTCCTCCAGCGCGTTGATCATCTTCATGGCGCCCGAGACCACGGTGTTGTACTGCATGCGCTGGTAGTCGTATTCCACCTGCTTGAGCACGGTGTGGATCTCCAGGCGCAGGGACTTGGCGGCCTTGCCGAACTCCACGTCGTCCAGCGACTTGGCGCCGGCCACGCTTTGCACGGCACCGGCCATGTCCATCTGCGACAGCTTGGCGCCGAAGTTGTAGACGCGGCGCAGGAAGCGGTAGCTGCCTTCGACGGCGGCATCGTTCCACTCCAGCGTCAGCTCGGGCGGCGCGGTGAACATGGTGTACAGGCGTGCGGTGTCGGCGCCGTACTTCTCGATCAGCTCCTGCGGATCGATGCCGTTGTTCTTGGACTTGGACATGGTGCCCACGCCCTCGTAGTCGATGTCCGTGCCCACGGGCAGCAGGCCATCGGCGCTGTCCACCTCGGCCTTGAGCTTGGCGCCCACGATCTTGCCGGTCTCGTCGAACACATGCTCGACATCCTTGGGCCAGAAGTACTCCTTGGCACCCTTGGCCGTGCGGCGGCTGTAGATGTGGTTGAGCACCATGCCCTGGGTCAGCAGCTTGGTGAAGGGCTCATCGACCTTGACCAGGCCCAGGTCACGCATGACCTTGGTCCAGAAGCGCGCGTACAGCAGGTGCAGGATGGCGTGCTCGATGCCGCCGATGTACTGGTCCATGCCGCTGCCGCCGGTGGCGGCATTCTGGTCCCGCATCCAGTACTCAGCACCTTCCGCCACCATCTGCTCGCTGTTCCTGGCGTCGCAATAGCGCATGAAGTACCAGGACGAGTCCACGAAGGTGTCCATGGTGTCGGTCTCGCGGCGCGCGCTCTTGCCGCAGCAGGGGCAGACCACGCCGGCGTGGAAGGCCTCGCTCTTGATCAGGGGGTTGCCCGAGCCATCGGGCACCAGGTCCTGGGGCAGGACCACGGGCAGGTCCTTGGCGGGCACGGGCTGGGCGCCGCAGTCCTCGCAGTGGATGATGGGAATCGGCGTGCCCCAGTAGCGCTGGCGGCTCACGCCCCAGTCGCGCAGGCGCCAGGTGGTTTTCTTCTCGCCAAGGCCCTTGGCGGCCAGCAGTTCGGCCACCTTGTCCACGGCCGCCGCATGGGGCAGGCCGTCGAGTTCGCCGGATTCGATGCAGACAGCGCGCTGCTTGTCGCCGTACCAGTCGGCCCATGCCTCGGTGCTGAAGGTCTCGCCTTCGACCGCGATGACCTGGCGGATGGCGATGCCGTACTTCTTCGCAAAGGCGAAGTCACGCTCGTCATGTGCGGGCACGCCCATGACGGCGCCGTCGCCATAGCTCATGAGCACGTAGTTGCCGACCCAGACCTCGACCTGGGCGCCCGTCAGCGGATGCGTGACGAACAGGCCCGTGGGCAGGCCTTCCTTTTCCTTGACCGCGAGTTCGGCCTCGGTGGTGCCGCCCTTCTTGCACTCTTCGATGAAGGCGGCCAGCTTGGGGCTCGTGGCGGCGGCGTGCAGGGCCAGCGGATGCTCGGGCGCCACGGCGCAGAACGTCACGCCCATGATGGTGTCGGCGCGCGTGGTGAACACGTACAGGCGGCCGTCCTGGATGGGCTGGCCGTCGGCGCCACGGATGTCGTGGGTGAACGCAAAGCGCACGCCGGAGCTCTTGCCGATCCAGTTTTCCTGCATCAGGCGGACTTTTTCAGGCCAGCCGGTCAGCGTGGCCTTGTCGCCACCCACCTGGACATGGTCCAGCAGCTCCTGGGCGTAGTCGGTGATCTTCAGGTAGTAGCCGGGGATTTCGCGCTTTTCGACCGGCGCGCCCGTGCGCCAGCCGCGGCCGTCGATGACCTGCTCGTTGGCCAGCACGGTCTGGTCCACCGGGTCCCAGTTCACGACCTGGGTCTTGCGGTAGGCAATGCCCTTTTCCAGCATCTTCAGGAACAGCCACTGGTTCCACTTGTAGTAGTCGGGGTCGCAGGTGGCGATCTCGCGGCTCCAGTCGATGGCCAGCCCCATCGCCTGCATCTGCTTTTTCATGTAGGCGATGTTGTCGTAGGTCCACTGCGCGGGCGGCACCTTGTTCTTGAGCGCAGCGTTCTCGGCCGGCAGGCCGAAGGCGTCCCAGCCCATGGGCATGAGGACGTTGTAGCCCTTCATGCGCAGCTGGCGCGTCAGCATGTCGTTGATGGTGTAGTTGCGCACATGGCCCATGTGCAGCTTGCCGCTGGGGTAGGGCAGCATGGAGCAGGCGTAGAACTTGGGCTTGGCCTGGTCTTCGGTCACGCGGTAAGCGTCGCGGGCGGACCAGTGGTCTTGCGCTGCGCGCTCAACGTCGATGTGGTTGTATTTCTCTTGCATGGTGCTGCGGCCCAGGGGCCTGACAAGGTGGATTGCCGGAATCAACCGGCGATTTTAGGCCCCCGGCCCGGCCGTGCCCGAAGCCGCCCACAAGCCCGCAGGCGGTACTGCGTCATCGGCGGCCGCTTGCCCGCCTGTGGCACGGGGAAAAGCCGCACTGCGTATGCTTGCCAACTCTGCGGCGCCATGCCGCAGGCGTTCCTCCATCGCCAGCCCGGGCTTGCGCAGGAACCGATGCGCATCTCCCGGGCATGCCGCCACCGCGCGCGGCCTCATGGTGCCGGCCGCAGGCAGGCCGGCACTGCAATGCCCTGGAGTTTTTCTTGCTGAACTGGTCTTTGATTTCCGGCTGGGATCCCGTCATGCAGGCCCTGGCCGCGCTGTGTGCGCTGGTGCTGCTGGCCCGCTCGGCGGGGTTTGTCGTGCAATGGCTGCTGCTGCGTGTGCTTCCGCGCATGCGCAGCACGCTGGTGGAGATGGAATGGGCGCAGGTGCTGCTGCACGACAGCGTGCTGCAGCGGCTGGCCAAGGCCGTGCCTTCGCTGGTCATGCAGTCGGGCGTGCAGGCCATACCGCAGCTGCAGCCGCAGTGGGCCACGCTGATCCTGAACCTGGCCATCGCCTGCACCATCTACCACGTGGCCCGCGTGATCAGCGCCCTGCTCAACGCCATGAACGAGGCGCACGAGCTCAAGGAAGAGCGCAAGGCCACGCAGGCCCACTCGATCAAGAGCTATGTGCAGCTGGGCAAGCTGCTGGTGTTCCTGATCGCCATCGTGCTCATCGTCGCCACGCTGGTGGACCGCTCTCCGCTGTTGCTGCTGTCGGGCCTGGGCGCGGCCTCGGCCGTGCTGATGCTGATCTTCAAGGACACCATCATGTCCTTCGTGGCCGGCGTGCAGCTGGGCTCCAACGACATGCTGCGCGTGGGCGACTGGATAGAGATGCCCCAGGTCGGCGCCGATGGCTTCGTGATCGACATCGCGCTGCACACGGTGAAGGTGCAGAACTGGGACAAGACCATCACCACCATTCCCACCTGGCGGCTGATGAGCGACAGCTACAAGAACTGGCGCGGCATGTTCGAGTCGGGCGGGCGCCGCATCCGCCGCTCGCTGCACATAGACGCCCACACCATCCGCCTGCTGACGCCCGAGCAGCGGCAGAAACTGGCGCTGCTGGAGCCCCTGAAGGACCATTGGACCCGCAGCGGCGACCTGCGCATGGCCGACGCGCCTGCAGGCAGCGAGATGGCCGCGCAGCAACTCAGCAATCTGGCCGTTTTCAAGGCCTATGCATACGCCTACCTGCTGCGCCATCCGCACATCCACAAGACGCCGAACATGTTTTTGCTGGTGCGCACCATGGAGCCTTCTCCCATGGGGGTGCCGCTGGAGCTGTTTTGCTACACCAGCACCACGGTCTGGGTGGAGTACGAGGCCATACAGGGCGCGATCTTCGACCACCTGATCGGCATGCTGCCGCTGTTCGGACTCAGCCTGTACCAGCGTTCCTCGGACCATGGCCAGCATCTGCGGCTGGCGGGCAGCGAGCGCTGGCCCGAAGGGCAGGAATAGGTTCGCGGGCGCAGGCCCGGCGGCGCTTCAGCGCCCGGCGCCGGAGGGGCCCAGGACGGCGGCGGACCGGCCCTCCTGGCTTCGCGCAGGCTCCGCCACGAAGCCCATGCGCGTCAGGCCTGCCGCGTGTGCCCAGCCCATGAGCTCGGCCACGCGGCCATAGGGCACGGCCTGGTCGGCACGCAATTGCAGCTCGGCCTGGGGATTGCGGGCGCCAAGCCGGGCCAGGCGCTCGCGCAGTGCCTCGGGCGTGGTGGGCTGGCCCTGCACCCAGAGCGCGCCCTGCGCATCGACCTCCAGCAGCAGCGCATCGTCCTCGCCCGCTGCCGCCATGGGCTGGGTGCCCTGGGCCTGGGGCAATTGCACGCGCAGGGAGGCGGCCAGCATGGGTGCCGCAAGAATGAAGATGACCACCAGCACCAGCATCACGTCCACCAGCGGGGTGACGTTGATGGCGTGCATGGGCTGGGGGGCGCTCTCCTTGCCGCTCAGTCGTCCGAAGGCCATGTGCGCTCCTGCCTGGCCGCCCGGTCAGGGCGCGTCCATGGGGCCGGCCGGCAGGCCGGCGACGGGCATGCCGTCATCCGGCTGCACCTGCCCGGGCTGCTCCAGGCCGAACATGGCCTGCAGGTCATGGGCAAAGCCTTCGAGCAGGGCTTCCATCTGGGCGGCGGCGCGGCCCAGCAGGTTATAGGCCAGCACGGCTGGCAGGGCCACGGCCAGGCCGGCTGCCGTCATCACCAGGGCCTCGCCCACAGGGCCGGCCAGTTGCTCGATGCCGATCTGTCCGCTGCCGGCCAGCGTGGCCAGCGCGTGGTGTATGCCCCAGACGGTGCCCAGCAGGCCGACGAAGGGCGCCGTGGCGCCCACGGTGGCCAGCAGGGTCTGGCCCCATTGAAGCTGGTGGCTGGCCGACTGCAGCGCCTGGCGCAGGCCGCGCGTGAGGCGCACGGAGCGCGCTGCGCGCCCCGAGAGCGCCATGCCGCTGCTGCCCGTGGGCGCGAGGGCCTGGGATACGGCCCCGGCCATGGGCGCCACCAGTTGCTGGCGATCGCCCTCGGCCATGCGGGCCTGACCCGTGGCCAGGTCCGGCGCACTCCAGAAGGCCGCAATGGCCTGTGGAACGCGGCGGCGGCTGGCGGCCATGAACCAGATCTTCCAGACGATGACCACCCAGCTGGCCACCGACAGCGCCAGCAGCAGCAGCGCCGTGCCGCGCGCCACGGCGTCGCCTTGCTGCCACCAGAGCCAGAGTGGACCGGTCATGGTATTTATCTCGCCCGTATGGCCAAAGAGAGGTATGCGGCGCTACGGCCCAGGGTCTGTGCCATCACAGACCCAGGACATCGTTCATGTCGTACTGGCCCGTTGCCTTGCCAGCCAGGAAGCGCGCCGCCCGCAGGCTGCCCTGCGCATAGCCGGCACGGCTGCTGGACTTGTGCGAGATCTCGATGCGCTCGCCCGTGCCCGCGAACAGCACCGTGTGGTCGCCGATGATGTCGCCGCCGCGCACGGTGGCAAAGCCGATGGTGTTGTCCTCGCGCGCGCCGGTGTGGCCGAAGCGCTCGTAGACGGCGCGGTCGGCCAGCTTCGTGCCCTGGGCTTCGGCGATGACCTCGCCCATCTTGAGGGCCGTGCCCGAGGGGGCATCGACCTTGTGGCGGTGGTGGGCCTCGACGATTTCGATGTCATAGCCGCTGGACAGCGCCTTGGCCGCCATCTCCAACAGCTTGAAGGTGACGTTCACGCCCACGCTCATGTTGGGCGACAGCACCACGGCCGTGCGCTGGGCGTACTCGGCGATGCGGGCCTTTTCCTCGTCGCTGAAGCCCGTGGTGCCGATGACCAGCTTGACGCCCAGCTCGGCGCAGATGGCCAGGTGGTCCATCGTGCCTTCGGGGCGCGTGAAGTCGATCAGGCAATCGGCCTTGGACAGCGCGGCACGCACATCGCTTTCGATGGCAATGCCGCTGGGCTGGCCCAGGAAGGCCGAGGGATCGGTGCCCAGCGAAGGGCTGTCGGCGCGGTCCAGCGCGGCGGCCAGCGCAAGGTCATCGCTTTGCGCGATGGCCTCGATCAGCATGCGGCCCATGCGGCCGGAGGCGCCGGCCACGGCCACACGCAGGCGCTGGTTGTTGCTGGAGGAAGTGGCAGTCGTGGCGTTCATGTCGGGAAAGGGATGCACAAGCTCAATGCATGGACAGCAGGCAAAAGCGGCGCCAGACAGGCGCTGCGGCGGCCTTCATCCACGGAAAAACGCCCGCATGCCTTGCGGCGCGCGGGCGGCGATATCAACGGGCGCCGGATTCCAGTGGCGGGTAGCTGGCCGCTGCGGGCGGCGGCTCGGCGGCCACGGGCTCCTCCACAGGCTTGGCGGCCGGGAACTTGGACAGCTGCTCCTCGCTGGCTTCCAGCGGCGGAATCTTGCCCAGCTTCTTCTTGGAGCCCAGGCTGGCGACGAATTCGGCCTCGGTGGGCATCTCGTCGCCTTCTGAGCGGGCAAACAGGTCGCCGTTGAAGAAGACGGTCAGCTTGCGCACCTGCGAATCGACGCCGGGGCGCTTGATGGTGAACACATATTCCCAGCGGTCGGCGTGGAATACGCTGGTGACCAGCGGCGTGCCGAGAATGTCGCGCACCTGCTGGCGGCTCATGCCGGGCTGCAGGGCCTCGACCTGTTCACGGGAGACGAAGTTGCCTTGGACGACCTCGACCTTGTAGGGAGTGACGACATTGGCGACTCGGTGCGCGGCGCCATCGAGGCTGCTGCAGCCTGCCAGCGCCACCCCGATCGACAGCATCAGGGCCGCACTCGTGCGGCAACGGGCTTGAACATGCATTGGTATCAGCATAGGGATATGATCGTGGATCATTGTAGCGGCTGGTCCCTAGGGCTTGCGATCATGCGACGCCCCTGGCACCAGGGCCATTTTTGTTCGCCGCCCCGCGCCTGCCATGGTGGCAGTCCAGCGGGCAGTCTCTGCCAAAGACCCAGACATGAAGAACATCGACGAACTCAAGAGTACCGGCCTGAAGGCCACGCTTCCCCGCCTGAAGATCCTGGAGATCTTCCAGACGGGTGCGCAACGCCACATGACGGCCGAAGACGTGTTCCGCGTGCTGCTGGACGAACGCTCGGACATCGGCCTGGCCACGGTCTACCGCGTGCTCACGCAGTTCGAGCAGGCCGGCATCCTCATCCGCAGCAATTTCGAGAGCGGCAAGGCCGTCTACGAACTCAATGAAGGCCAGCACCACGACCACTTCGTGTGCACCAGCTGCGGCAAGGTCGAGGAGTTCTACGATCCCGATATCGAAAAGCGCCAGAACCTGATCGCCAAGGCCAAGGGCTGGGTGATCCAGGACCATTCGATGGCCCTGTATGGACACTGTGCGGAGTGCGCAAGCCGGGCAACCAAGTAAGGCCGGGTCCCTCAGAAAAAGCGGAGTGCTTCACACTCCGCTTTTTTTTGCCTTTTACTTTTTGCTACCGGCGCTTTACAGGGCGAAGCACATGGGCGGAGGATGCTGGCGTCCAATGGATGCCCCCTACCCACCGAGACACCATGCGCCGCACATCGCCGTTCGCCATCGCTCTCACGTTCTGCGCCATCACCCTGGCCACGGGCTGCGCGCCCCTGCAGGCGCCGCCCTCCTCCGCAACGCCCGCAATCCAGGCCCTGCCCGATGCCCCCCTCACCGCCGCGCAGCGCCAGCAATGGCTGGACCGCGTGACCTGGGGCGCCACCGACAGCGAGGATGCACAGCTGCAGCGCCTGGGCTTGAAGGCCTGGCTGGCCCGGCAGTTGCAGCCCGGCCCCCGGCCGCTGCCGCCGCAGGCACAGCAGCGGATTGACCAGCTGGGCATCAGCCAGCGCCCCATGAACGAGGTGCTGCTGGAACTGGAGACCCAGCGCAAGGCCGTGCAGGAGGCGGCATCGGCCGATGAAAAGGCCACGCTGCAGCAGACCTACCAGCGCACGCTGAACCAGTTGGGCAACGATGCCCAGAAGCGCTTCGTGATCCGCGCGCTGTACTCGCCGGCACAGCTGCAGGAGCAAATGACCTGGTTCTGGATGAACCATTTCAGCGTCAGCCTGCGCAAGGCCGATATCCGCGCCTGGGTGGGCGACTACGAGGAGCAGGCCATACGCCCGCATGCGCTGGGCAGCTTTCGCAGCCTGCTGGAAGCCTCGCTGCGCCACCCGGCCATGCTGCGCTACCTGGACAACGCCAGCAATGCGGCAGGCCGCATCAACGAGAACTACGCGCGCGAACTGCTGGAGCTTCACACCATGGGCGTGGGCAGCGGCTACACCCAGGCCGATGTGCAGGAGATGGCGCGCATCCTGACCGGCGTGGGCATCAGCCTGCAGCCGGCCGGCACGCCGCCGCCGCGCATGCGCCCCGAGCGCCAGGGCGACTACCTGCGCTCGGGCTTTTTCGAGTTCAACCCCAACCGGCACGACTACGGCCCCAAGTCCTTCCTGGGCCAGCCCATGCACGCACGCGGCATGGCCGAGGTCCAGGAGGCGCTGGACCGCATCGTCGCCTCGCCGGCCACGGCGCAGTTCATCGCGCGCAAGCTGGCGGTGTTCTTCATTGCCGACGATCCGCCGCCCGCCCTGGTGCAGCGCACGGCCCAGGCCTTCACGCGCAGCCGGGGCGATATCGCGGCCACCGTGGCGGCGCTGCTGACCGATCCGGAGGCCGCCCGCTTCGGCCGCAAGTTCCGCGATCCGCTGCACTACGTGCTGGCCGCCACGCGGCTGTCGGTGGACCAGCGCGTGGCGGCCGACGTGGCGCCGGTGCTGGGCTGGGTCAACCGGCTGGGGCAGAACCTCTATGCGCACGAGACGCCGGACGGCTATCCGCAGATGCAGTCCGACTGGGCCAGCTCGGGCCAGATGGCGGCGCGCTTCGAGGTGGCGCGCCAGATCGCCACGCGCAGCGCCGTGCTGTTCCGCGCCGACCCCGCAGACGCGCTGGAGAAGCCGCCCTACCCCACGCTGTCGGAATTGGCCAGCGTGCGCCAGCGCCTGCCGCAGTGGAGCCAGGCCACGCAGGCGGCACTGGCCCAGGCCCGCAATCCGGCGGACTGGAATACCTACTTCCTGTCCGCCCCCGAAATGATGTTCCGCTGACCCCCGGGAGACTGTCCATGCAGCGACGCCACTTTCTGTCCCTGGCCTCCACCCTGCCCTTTGCCGCCCACCTGGGCCGGCTGCAGGCCGCCACGCCCCGGCCAGCCACGCCGCGCCTGCTGCTGGTGTTCCTGCGTGGCGCCTATGACAGCAGCAACCTGCTCGTGCCCACGCACAGCGACTTCTACTACGAGGCCCGCCCCAGCATCGCCATTGCCCGGCCCGGCGAGGCCCGGGGCGCCCTGGCGCTGGACGACCGCTGGGGCCTGCACCCGGTGCTGCAGGACAGCATCCACCCGCTGTTCCAGGCAGGCCAGGCCTGCTTTGTGCCCTTTGCGGGCACGCACGACCTGTCGCGCAGCCATTTCGAGACGCAGGACTCCATCGAGCTGGGCCAGGGCCTGGACGGGCGCCGCAGCTACCAGTCGGGCTTTCTGAACCGGCTGGCCCAGGTGCTGGGACAGGATGGCCGCACGGCGGTATCGCCCATGGCCTTCACGCCCCAGCTTCCGCTGCTGCTGCGCGGCAGCCTGCCGGCCGCCAACATGGCGCTGGCATCCGTGGGCAAGGGCGGCCTGGACGATCGCCGCAGCCAGGCCATTGCCGCCATGTACGCGGGCACTGCCCTGGGCCCGGCCGTGCAGGAGGGCTTTGCGGTGCGTGATGCCGTGCAGCGCAGCGTGCAGGAGGAAATGGACCAGGCCGGGCGCAATGCCATCAGCGCACGCGGCTTTGCCCTGGTGGCGCAGCGCATGGCGGCCCTGATGCGCGAGCGCTTCGACCTGGGCTTCGTCGATGTGGGCGGCTGGGATACGCACGTGGCCCAGGGCGGCGCCACGGGCGCGCTGGCCGGGCGGCTGGACGAGCTGGGCCGGGGCCTGGCCGGCTTTGCCCAGGAGATCGGCCCCGAGGCCTGGCGGCATACGGTGGTGGTGGTGATCAGCGAGTTCGGCCGCACCTTCCGCGAGAACGGCAACAAGGGCACGGACCACGGCCACGGCACGACCTACTGGCTGCTGGGCGGCGGGCTGTCCTCGCGCGCTGGCGGGCGCATCGTGGGCGAGCAGGTCGAGGTCAACCAGAAAAACCTGTTCCAGAACCGCGACCATCCCGTGCTCAACGAGTACCGCGCCGTGCTGGGCGGCCTGTTCCAGCGCATGTATGGATTGAGCCCGGCCCAGCTGCAGCGCGTGTTCGAGGGCGTCACGCCCCGCGATCTTCAGTTCATCTGACCCTCTGACTACGCTGCAGGGCCTGCAGGGAACGGCAGTGGCGCCGGCACGGCCACGCCGGCCAGCTTGTCGGGGTTGCGCAGCGTGTAGATGCAGCGGATCAGGCCGTCCTCGACCAGCAGCGTCTGCACGGACTCCAGTTCGCCGTCGATGCAGCGCAGCAGGCCCGGCAGGCCGTTGACGCGCGCCAGATGCAGGCTCTGTTGCTGGCCGTTGCGCCGCATGCGGCGCGTGGTGGCGAAGTACAGCAGGGCCAGGCGCCGGCCCGTCTCCAGCACGCGGCCGAACGAGGGCACCTTGCCGCCGCCGTCGCTGATGAGTTCGGCATCGGGCGCGAACAGCGCCTGGATCTGCGCGAAGTTCCCGCCCTGCACGGCCTGCGCGAAGCGCTGCAGCAGCGCGGCATGGGCCTCGGGCGGCGCGGCAAAGCGCGGGCGGCCGGCCTGTACATGGCTGCGGGCGCGGTGCACGAGCTGGCGGCAGGCGGCCTCGCTGCGGCCCAGGGCCTGGGCCACCTCGGCATAGTCGGCATCGAAGATCTCGCGCAGCAGGAAGGCCGCACGTTCGTCGGGGGTGAGCTGCTCCAGCACGAACATCAGGGCCGTGGACACGTCGTGGGCACGCTCCAGCAGGTCTTCGGCCGAGGGCGCGGCCTCCTCGGCCCAGGGCTGGACCAGGGGCTCGGGCAGCCAGAATCCCTGGTAGTGCTCGCGCTCGGCGCGCAGGCGGCGCAGCCGGTCTATGGCCAGGCGCGTGGTCACGGAGACCAGCCAGGCCTCGGGCTGCTCTATGCCGGCGCGCTCGGCGCCATGCCAGCGCAGCCAGGCTTCCTGGACCAGGTCTTCGGCATCGGCGCGCTGGCCCAGCATGCGGTAGGCCAGGCCGAACAGGCGCGGGCGGTGGCGCTCGAACAGCGCCAGAGGATCGTCGGTGGCGGAGGAGGTCTGCATGCCATCAAGACGCGGGAGCGTGGCGTTTTGTGACAGACAGGGCCGGCATGGTGCTCGGTGCCTTGGTGACTCAGTGGGGCTGCGGAGCCTGCATCACGCTGGGATCGGTATGGATCAGCTCCAACGGGTAGCGGCGGCCGGCCAGGTAGTCCTCGATGCTTTGCATCACCAGCGGGCTGCGGTGCTGGGCTGCGCAGGCCTTGAGTTCGTCCAGCGTCATCCAGACCGTGCGCAGAATGCCGTCATCCAGCGGCTGGCCGGGCCGGAAGTCACCCAGCTCGCCCGTGAATGCAAAGCGCAGATAGGTGATGTCCGAACCCGTGCGCGTGCGCACGAAGCGGTTCAGGTAAATGCCGACCAGGGCCGTGGGCACGAAGTCGTGCGCGGTTTCCTCATCGACCTCGCGCACGCAGGCGGCGATGGGCGACTCGGCCGGGTCGAGATGGCCTGCGGGCGTGTTGTAGCGCACGCCATCGGCCGTGTCTTCTTCCACCAGCAGAAAACGGCCATCGCGCTCAATGATGGCCGCCACAGTGACATTGGGTTTCCAGCGATCGGGCATGGCGCGCATTATGACCAGAGGCGGCCGCCACGTCCCGGCCAAAACCCCATCAACACGCCCTCAACACGCCCTGCCGGCCACCCGCGCGACACCGCGCCTATAGCGGCCGGACCATGTACAGCGCACCATCGCCATAGCTGTCCAGGCGCTGCTGCTGCAGCGGGTTCACCAGCGCCTGCACGGCATAGCCATGGCGCTCCCAGTAGCCGCGCGAGCCCTGCACCGAGACCAGGGCCGTGTGGCGCAGGCCCTCGGCACGCGCCCTGTCCCACAGCGGCGCCAGCAGCGCGCGCGCCAGGCCCTGGCCTGCAGCGTCGGGGTGCACGGCCATGTCGTGCAGGTAGAGGGTGTCGGCCTGCTCCACGGCTTCGAAGTCACCGTGCAGCGGGGTGATCTTGGCCATCCGGCTGCGGTAGGCCGCGAGGTAGGCGCGCACCCGGCCGCCCTGCTCCAGCGCCAGCGAGCAGTTCGCCGCGCTGGCCAGGCGCCGCGCAAAGACCTCGCCGCTCTCGGCATAGTCCGCGCCATAGCAGGCCAGCTGGATGTGCAGCAGATCGGACAGGTCGGCAGCGGTCAGTGCGCGGACATGGAAGCGGCCAGCGAGGGGCGGTGGAGAAGACATGGACAGGTCATTTGAGCGCCGATGGCAGGCCCGCCAGGGTAAGCGATGGCCCATGCCCCAGCATGCCCTGCCGGAATCGGTGCTGCCGGTGCAGTCAATCCTTCCAGCGCTCGCGTATGTCTTCCAGCTGCGGGCGCAGGCCGATGAACAGCGGCACAAGGCGCGGGTCGAAGTGGGCGCCGGCCTGCTGCTCTATGTGCTCCATGGCGTCGTCCACGGTCCAGGCGTGCTTGTAGGGGCGCTCCGTGGTGAGCGCGTCGAACACGTCGGCCACGGCCACGATGCGCGAGGCCAGCGGAATGTCCTCGCCCGCCAGGCCCTGCGGGTAGCCCGTGCCGTCCCATTTCTCGTGATGGGTCAGCGCAATGCTGTAGGCCATCTGCAGCACCTGGGAGTCGTGCTCGCCGATGATCTCGGCGCCGATCTGCGGATGGCGGCGCATGACCGTCCATTCCTCGGCCGTCAGCGGGCCGTTCTTGAGCAGGATGGCGTCGGGGATGCCGATCTTGCCCACGTCGTGCATGGGCGCGGCGTTGAGCAGGTCGTCGGCCCACTCGTCGGTGCAGCCGGCCGCCAGCGCCAACGTCTTTGCGTAGTGGCTCATGCGGATCACGTGCATGCCGGTTTCGTTGTCGCGGTACTCGGCCGCGCGGCCCAGGCGCTGCACGATCTGCAGGCGGGTGCTGCGCAACTCGTCGAGCTTGACCAGCGACAGGTGGTTGCGCACCCGCGCGCGCACCACGGGCGCACGCACGGGCTTGACGATGTAGTCCACCGCGCCGGAGGCAAAGCCCAGCGCCTCGTCCTGCCCGTCCGACAGGGCCGTGATGAAGATCACCGGGATGCGGGCGGTGTCGGCCTGTGCCTTGAGCTGGCGGCACACGGCGTAGCCATCGAGCTCGGGCATCATGATGTCCAGCAGGATCAGGTCCGGCTGGTGCTGTGCCAGCTGCAGTGCCTTGCGCCCGTCCGTGGCGAACGAGAGCCGGTAGTCCTCGCCCAGGATCTGGCGCAGCACATGCAGGTTGGTCGGGTCGTCATCGACCAGCAGCAGGCGCGGGCGCTTGTCCGTTGCCAGTAGATTGGGCGCATTCATGCTCTGTCTCCATCGATCGAGGGCAGTTGCTGCTGCAGCTGCTGGGCGCATTCCTGCGCACGCTCGAAGTCGAAATTATCCAGTGCCTGCTGCAGTGGTTGCAGCTGTTCGGCCGTCAGCATGCGCACCAGGGCCTGCATGGCCTGCCCGTCCAGCTCCCCGCTTTGCAATGCGGCAATGATGCGCTCCAGCCAGGGCCGGGCATCGGCCGGCAGGCAGGACGCGCCGCCCTGCGGCCCGGCATCGGCCACGGGCGGCGCCGGTGCCGTGCCGCCGGGCAGCGCCTGGCCCGCGACCTCGGCCACCGGCATGGCGGCCGGATGGCGCTGGCGCAGCTCCTGCGTCACCGCATCCAGCGCCTGCTGCAACTGGTCGATGAGGGCAAGCAGCTGGGGCTGCGGGGCGCCATCCTGCGCATGGCCTTCCAGGCGCGATGCCAGGCGGTATACGGCCTGCAGCCCCAGGTTGCCTGCCGCGCCGCGCACGCGGTGCGCCAGGCCCACCAGGGCTTCGGTCCCCGGACGCTGCAGGGCGCGGCGCAGGCGATCGGCCAAGTCGAGCTGCTCGTTCAGAAAGCGCCGTATGGCGGCCACCAGCGGATCGACCCGGCCCCACAGCGCAATGCCCGAGGCCTAGTCCACCGTGACATCGGGCAGCCCCGCCTGGGCACTGGCGGGCGCGGGCGGCCTGGCCTCCTTGAGCGCCACCTGCAGCGACAGCAGCCGCGCGATCTCGGCCTGCAGCCGCGCCATGTCCAGCGGCTTGGAGGCAAAGCCGTCCATGCCGGCGGCGCTGGCGTCGCTGCGGTCCTTCTCCAGCACGCTGGCCGACAGCGCGACGATGGGCACGGGCCGGCGCTGCAGTTGCCGCTCCCAGACGCGGATGGCACGCGCCGCCGCCAGGCCGTCCATGCCCGGCATCTGCAGGTCCATCAGCACCACGTCGAAGGGCGGCTCCTGCGCCTGCACGCGGCGCAGCGCCTCGGCGCCGTCATGCGCCAGCGCCATCTGGTGGTTCTGGCTGGAGAAGTTGATCTGCAGCAGCTCCAGGTTCTCGGGCACATCGTCCACGGCCAGGATGTGCAGCGGCGGCAGGCCGCGGCTGACCGCGCCACGCTCGGGCAGCTGGTTCTCGCCCACGGGCAGGGGCAGGCGCACCTCGAACACCGTGCCCACGCCCACGGTGCTGTGCAGCTGGATGCTGCCGCCCATGAGCTCGGCCAGCTGGCGCGAGATGGTCGTGCCCAGGCCCGTGCCGCCAAAGCGCCGCGTGGTCGAGGCGTCGGCCTGGGCGAAGGGGTCGAAGATGCGGTGGATCTTCTCGGGCGCGATGCCGATGCCCGTGTCATGCACATCGAGCTGCAGCACGCCCTGCTCGTAGCGCACGCGCAGCAGCACATGGCCACGCTCGGTGAACTTCACGGCATTGCCCAGCAGGTTCACCAGGATCTGCTGCACGCGCATGCCGTCGCCGCGCAGCGCGGCCGGTGTGTGCGGGTCGTAGTCCAGGCGCAGGTCCAGGCCCTTGCGGTCGGCCGTGATGCGCAGCGACGCCAGGATCTGCTGGCACAGTTCGCGCACCGAGAAATCCTCGATCTCCAGCTCCACCGCGCCCTTGTCGAGCTTGGCCGTGTCCAGGATGTCATTGAGCAGGCGCAGCATGGAGCGCGCCGCGTAGTGCACCGTGTCCAGGTAGCGCGCCTGCGTGGGCTGCAGGGCGGTTTCGCGCAGCGCCTCGGTGAAGCCGATGATGGCGTTCATGGGCGTGCGGATTTCGTGGCTCATGTTGGCCAGGAAGGTGCTGCGCGCGGCGGCGGCCGCCTCGGCATGCTCCTTGGCCAGCACCAGCTCCTGGGCCAGCTTGCGCTGGGCACTGATGTCGGTGAGCAGCTTGACGATCTTGTAGGGCCGGCCGTCGGCGTCGCGTATGGGGTTGTAGGTGGCCTGCACCCAGATGCGCCGCCCCTCGCGCCCGCAGCGCAGGAATTCGCCGGCCTGGAACTCGCCCTCGGCCAGGCGGCGCCAGAACTGCTCATGCTCGGGCGTGTGGGCATAGCCGGGCTCGCAGAACATGCCGTGGTGGCGGCCCGCGACCTCGTCGAGCCGGTAGCCGAACAGGTCCAGGAAATTGCGGTTGGCGCGCAGCACTTGGCCCAGCAGGTCGTACTCGATGGTGGCCAGCGACAGGTCGATGGCGCGCACCGTGCCCTCGAACTCGGCATTGCGCGCGCGCGCCGCCGTCTGGTCCATGATCACGCCGTCGATCCAGGTCAGCTCGTCGTGCTCGTTGAAGACGCCGCGCCCGGTCTCGGACACCCAGCGGGTGCTGCCGTCGCGGTGCAGCAGGCGGTAGTCGGCGTTGTAGGTCTGGCGCCGTGACAGCGAATGCGAGACCGCAGCCTCCAGCCGGTCGCGGTCCTCGGCATGGATGAGCCGGTCCCAGCCCGTGAGTCCATCCGTGAAGTCCTGCTCCGTCCAGCCGGTCAGCTCCTTGATGGAGCGGCTGAGCAGCAGCGGCGTCCACTTGCCGTCGTACAGGCAGCGGAAGGTGGTGCCCGGCACGTTGTTGATCAGGGTGCGGTACTGCTCCTCGCTGCGGCGCAGCGACTGCAGCATCTGGCGGCGCTCGCGGATGTCGGTCACAAAGCCCACGAACAGCGGATCGCCCGCAATCGCCACCCGGCCCACGGCCAGGCGCACGGCGATCTGCGTGCCGTCCTTGTGCAGGGCATGGACATCTCGGCTGGAGCCGAGCAGGCCTGCAAAGCCCGCGGCCAGCTGCTTTTCCAGCGAGCCGCCCTCACCATCGCAGCCCGACGCGGGCATGAGCAGGCTGGCGCTGCGGCCCAGCACCTCCTGCGCCGTCCAGCCCAGCAGCCGCTCGGCCGCGCCGTTGAACGAGACGATGCTGCCGCGCCCGTCGATCATCACGATGCCGTCCACCGCCGTATCCACCACGGCGCGCAGGCGCGACTCGCTGCGCTGGACCTGCCGGTAGATCTGGCGGTAGCGCAGCGTCATGTTGACCGCGAGCACCAGGCCGAAGACCAGCACCACCACGCCCACGATGGAGAACACCAGCAGCGCATGCGTGGGCGCCTCCTGCTGCGCCAGCGCATCGATACCGGGCTTGAGGCGCAGTGCGTACAGGCCCGCATAGTGCATGCAGGAAATGGCCAGGCCCATGACTATGCCGGCGACCAGGGTGGGCCACAGGCGGCCCGTGTTGCCCAGCCGAAAGCGCACCCACAGCGACAGCATGGCCATGGTGGCGGCCACGATCACCGACAGCAGCACGCCCCAGGGGTCGTAGAGCATCAGGCTCCAGGTCTGGGCCGCCGCCATGCCGATGTAGTGCATGGAGCCAATGCCCAGCCCCATGAGCACGCCGCCGCCGACCAGCGCCTGGGCGGACAGCCGGGGCCGCACCATCAGCGTCAGCGCCAGCCAGGACGCCAGCATGCTGGGCAGCATGGACAGCGCGGTGATCCAGGGGTCGTAGTCGCCGAAGGTGCAGGGCACGAAGGCAAGCATGCCGATGAAGTGCATGGCCCAGATGCCGGCGCCCAGGCAGAAGGCGCCGGTCAGCACGCCGGTGCGGCGTATCCGGGGCGAGGCGGCATTGCGCGCCAGCCCCGCGATCTGCATGGCCATCATCGACGTGGCCACGGCCACCACCACCGACAGCGCCACCAGGCCCGGATGCAGCCACTGGAACCACTGCGGATGGGGTGCCCATCCGAGCACAAAGATCTCGTCCCAATTCATGGCGCCCCCCCTGAATGGCACAGGGCCACGGCACCTGCCTGCCCGCCATCGATAGTCTTCATGTCTTTGATAATCATTTTCGATTGGCCGCAGCTATTGATCACACCTAGCATGGAGTCTCATCACGAGAAAAGCCCCGAGGAAAGCCCCATGACCCGCATCCGCCAGACCCTGCACCATCACCGCCACACGCTGATGAAAACCGCCAGCTACTACGTCATCCACGTCACGGTGGCGGCGGCCGTGGCCTATGCCGTGACCCGCAACCTCTGGGCCGCGCTGACGCTCAGCCTGCTGGAGCCCACCGTCCAGGCCGTGGCCTTCTTCTTCCATGAAAAGCTCTGGGAACGGGGCCTGCGCCGCCGTGCCGATGCCGCCGTCATGGCGCCGCCCACGGCTGCAGCCTGAGCCTGCCGGGAGCGCGGAGATGAACATGCCCATGCCGGCACCCATGCAGCCCCTTGGCGCAGACTCATTCGGGAAATGGCTGGCCGAGACCCTGGCCAGGATGGTCGATGGCGGCACGGGCTGAAACCCGGCCCTGCCGTGGCGGCAAGAGAGGTGGACATGGCGGCGCATGGTGGCAAGAACCCGGGAAATGCGAAATCGTTGGTATCAAGGCGCTGCTCGTACGGCCCAGGGCCGACACGGAATCCATGCATGAATGTCGGCGCAATCGGGGCGGACTGAAGCCCTGGCACCGGCCACAATGCCAAACATTGTCAAGCGCATACACTGCAAAAACCTGAGCACAAGCTGTGCAAAAACCTGTGCACATCCTGATATCAAACCTGTGAATTTCCTCTTTACAAGGCTGTGATGAACCCATTCATCCATGGTGCACGGCCAGCAGGGCGTCAATGAACACCCGGGCCGCACGCCCAGGGGCCACGGCATTGCGCCAGACGGCGAAGAAATCGCACAGATAGAAAAAGCGGTGCGGTGCCACGGCCTGCAGCAGGCCCTGGTCCTGCATGGCCTGTGCATAGTGATCGGGCAGAAAGCCCAGGTAGCGGCCCGATCGCACCAGCATGGCAATGGCCTCCTGGTCAAAACCGGTGGCCTGGCGCTGCAGGCCGGCCTGGTGGCTGAGCGCCATGTTGGGCGACTGGTAGCCCAGGCCTGCGAAGGCATGCGCGCCCAGGCTGTCCCAGTCCAGCGCATCATGGTCGGCGCCATGCAGCGGATGGCCGGGAGCGCAATACAGCTGCATGCGCTCGCCAAACAGCCGGGCGCTGTCCAGCGCGCCCGAACTGGGTGCCGATGGCAGCACGCCCACCTGCCAGCGCCCCTCCATCAGCCCGCGCTCGATGGCCTGGATGGAGGCCACATGCAGGCGCAGATGCAGCTGCGGCGCCTGGTCGTGCAAAACGCCGATCGCCTCGGGAATGCGCGACTGCGGATTGCCCACGGTCTTGTCGAACAGCGCCACGTCCAGCGTGCCGGCCAGCCGGCCATGGATGTCGTCCACCTGGCCCAGGAAGCCTTCCACGCCACCGAGCAGTTGCAAGGTGGCCTCGTAGATGCGATGGCCTTCGGGCGTGAGCGCAAAGCCCGCGCGCCCGCGCCGGCACAGCGTCAGGCCCAGGCGCTCCTCCAGGTCCTTCATATGGCGGCTCAGCGTGGAGCTGCCGATGTTCAGCTCCAGCTCGGCAGCCGACATGCCGCCGCACTCGACCACGGCCTTGAACACGCGCAGCAGGCGCAGGTCCATGTCGCCCAACTGGCCCAGCGCGGCGCGCGCACGCCCGTCCCGCGCCGGGCGGCCTGGGGTGCTGTCCATCGAAAAATCCGCCATCGCCCTTCGCCTCCCGGTGCCCGCCTGAACCGGCCACCACTACAGGGGAGCCACTATAGGCGAGCACCAGGGCGGAGACGGCCATGGATTCCCACAATGCGCGCTCTCCGGGCCCGGATCGGCAAGCCCCTGCTCACTTGCAGGAATCCGCAAGTGAACCTCGATATCACGCACTTCGAGAAATCAAAAGGCACGATCACAATGGGCCGGTTCCTTTATTTCTTTCCCGGCCCGAGGAGATCACCATGACCCTGGTTCCCACCGAACAAGGCACTGCAGCCGCCACGCGCACCGATGCCGCCTGGCTTGACGCCCACTGGATGCCCTTCACCGGCAACCGCGAGTTCAAGGCGCGCCCGCGCATGATCACCAGCGCCCAGGGCGCCTACTACACCGATGCCGACGGCCGCAAGATCTTCGACGGCCTGTCGGGCCTGTGGTGCTCGGGCCTGGGCCATGGCCGCCGCGAGATCGCCGAAGCCATCGGCCGCGCGGCCCAGCAGCTGGACTATGCGCCGGCCTTCCAGTTCGGCCACCCGGCCTCGTTCGCGCTGGCCAACAAGATCAAGGAGCTGACGCCTGCGGGCCTGGACCATGTGTTCTTCACGGGCTCGGGCTCGGAGGCGGCCGACACGGCGCTGAAGATGGCGCGCGCCTACTGGCGCGCCAAGGGCCAGGGCGGCAAGACCCGGCTGATCGGGCGCGAGAAGGGCTACCACGGCGTGAACTTCGGCGGCATCTCGGTCGGCGGCATGGTGGGCAACCGCAAGACCTTCGGCCAGGGCGTGGAGGCCGACCACCTGCCGCACACGCAGCCGGCGCTGGGGTCCTTCCACAAAGGCATGCCCGCCACCGATGGCCGCGCGCTGGCCGACCGGCTGCTGGACCTGATCGCACTGCATGACGCCAGCAACATTGCGGCCGTCATCGTCGAGCCCTTCTCGGGCTCGGCCGGCGTGGTGATTCCGCCGGCCGGCTACCTGCAGCGCCTGCGCGAGATCTGCACGCAGAACAACATCCTGCTGATCTTCGACGAGGTCATCACGGGCTTCGGCCGCTGCGGCGCCATGACGGGGGCCGAGGCCTTCGGCGTCACGCCCGACATCATGAACATCGCCAAGCAGGTGACCAATGGCGCCCAGCCCCTGGGCGCCGTGGTGGCCAGCAGGGAGATCTACGACACCTTCATGGCGGCGGGCGGCCCCGAGTACATGCTGGAGTTCCCGCACGGCTATACCTACTCGGCCCACCCCATCGCCTGCGCAGCAGGCGTGGCCGCGCTGGACCTGCTGCAGCGCGAGGACGGCCCGGGCCGCGTGCGCGCGCTGGCCCCGTTCTTCGAGCAGGCCGTGCACAGCCTCAAGGGAGCAAAGCATGTGGCCGACATCCGCAACTTCGGCCTGGCTGCGGGCTTCACCATCGAGTCGCTGCCCGGCGAGCCGGCCCGCCGTCCCTACGAGATCGCCATGAAGTGCTGGGACAAGGGCTTTTACGTGCGCTACGGCGGCGACACCATCCAGATCGCGCCGCCCTTCATCAGCGAGAAGGCCGAGATCGAGCGGCTGGTCAGCGCCCTGGGCGATGCCCTGACGGAAACGAACTGAGCATCTCCGGCACATGAGAAAAGCCCCTGGGCCGTGAGGCCGCAGGGGCTTTTTACATGGCAACGGCAGGGCTGCGGAATCAGTCCAGCGTGATGCCCGCGTTCTTGATCACATCGCGCCACTTGTCCACTTCCACGCGCAGGAACTGGGCCGAGGCATCGGGCTTGAGGCCCGAGGGCAGCACGCCCATGGCGTCCAGCTTTTCCTTGACCTCGGGCGCGGGCAGGGCCTTGGCGATCTCGGCGTAGAGCCTGTCCACGATGGGCTTGGGCGTGCCTGCGGGCACGGCCGCGAGGAACCAGGCATCGGCCGTGAAGTCCTTGAGGCCGGCCTCGGACATGGTGGGCACGTCGGGCATGGACTGCAGGCGTTCGTTGTGGGCCACGGCCAGGGCGCGCACCTTGCCGGCCTTGAGCTGCGCGGCAATCGTCACGGCCGTGAGAAAGCCGAAGTCGGTCTCGCCGGCTGCCAGCGAGACCACGGAAGGCGCGCTGCCCTTGTAGGGCACGTGGCCGATCTTGACCTTGGCCTGCATGGCATACAGCTCGGCGCCCAGGTGGTTGGGGCCGCCCGTGCCCGACGAGGGGTAGTTGAGCTTGCCGGGCTGGGCCTGGGCCGCCGCCGTCAGCTCCTTGAGCGAGTGGAACGGGCTTTGCGCGCCCACGGTGAGCACCAGCGGGCTGCGTGCCACCAGGCTGATGGGCGCGAAGTCGCGCAGCGGGTCATAGGGCAGCTTGGTGTACAGGCCCTTGGCCATGGCCATGCAGCCCACATCGCCCAGCACCACGGTGTAGCCGTCGGCCGGCGCCTTGGCCACCAGGTCGCAGCCGATGGTGCCGTTGGCGCCGGGCTTGTTGTCCACCACCACCGTGGTGTGCATGCTCTCGCCCATCTTTTGCGCCAGCAGGCGGCCCAGGATGTCGGTGGAGCCGCCAGGCGCAAAGGGCACGACCAGGCGAATGGTCTTGGACGGATAGCTGCCTGCGCCCTGGGCATGGGCGAAGGGCGCCGCCAGCGTGGCCGCCAGCGCCAGGCCGCCGGCCAGGGCGCGCCACAGGGCAGGGGTACGGGAAGATGCGAAAGGGGTTTGTCTCATGCTGTTGTCTCGTGAGGGGTGGAATGCGTGAAGGCCGAGCGCGCGGCAGCATACCAGCAGCGGGCGGCGCGAAACGCGTGGCCTGGGCCGGCAATGACCGGCGCGGGACAGTTCAGGAGGCCGCGCGCTTGCGTGCTGCGGCGGGACGCGCCGACGGTGACTTGGCGGGCGCCTTCGGAGCCGCCTTTGCGGTGGTCTTCGCGACGGCTTTTGCGGCGGTCTTTGCGGCCGGCCTTGCCGTTGTTGTTGGCGCTGCTTTTGCTGCCGGTTTCGGTGCCTTTTTTGGTGCAGTCCTCGGCACTGCCATCGCCGGCTTTTCCACCGGCTGCACGGCGCGTTGCGGACGCGGGCTGCGCAGGCTGTCGGCATCCAGGATGAGCCGCCCCTGGATGCGGCCCTTCATGCGCTTGACGCTGCTGGCCGCATCCCGCATGTGCTGCTGCATCAGCGCATGCACCTTCACGGCATCGCGTTCGCGTGCGGCCTGCACGATGTCGCGGTGGATCCGGGCATTGGCCTCGCCAAAGCGTCGGTGCTCGGACTGGGGCGTGCGGTTGGCGAAGACGATGAGCTGGCGAATCATCTCGTTGATGAGCTCGCAGGTGAAGCGCAGGAAGGGGTTGGGATTGGCCGCTGCAAGGATGTCGTGGAAGTTCACGTCCTCGCGCCGCTGGCTCACCAGGTCCTCGCTGCTTTGCGTGGGGTCGCAGCAGGCGATGCTGTGCTCCAGCGCGTCGAAATCCGCCTCGGTCAGATGGGGTACGGCGCCTGCCGCCAGCTCGGGCTCCAGCATCTGACGCACCGTGTAGATGTCGTCGATGGTCACCTCCTGGAAGAACAGGTAGTTCTGCATGAACTGCAGCGTGCGGTCCAGCGGCACCTCGACGACCGTGCCACCGCCCGAAGGGCCGGTGGAGATGGTGATCAGCCCCTGCACTTCCAGCGATTTGAGGGCCTCGCGGATCGTGCCCTTGCTGACCTGGAACTGTGCCTGCAGCTCGCTTTCGCGCGGCAGGCGGTCGCCGGGGCTGAGGTTCTTTTCGGTGATCAGGCGCTTGATCTCCTGGGCCACGAGATCCGGGCGCTTGAGCTGCCGGATTGCCAGGGTGGGCGACTTGGGTGTATCCATTGTTGTGTTCTCCGGAAGGGCACCGGATCGTGTCCGCGCCCAGTCTGCATGCGGGTTTGGTGCAGTATGCACCGCCATGGCGCGTGGCCGTGCCCGCCTAGGGTTAGCACGCGCCCTATTTCTTCTATTTATCACTATAAATATGAATCAAGGAGCCTGCACGCACCCATTTCGACTGGCATGCAACTTGCTCTGAAAAGCGTACCCGGGCCGCCGCGCCTTCAGTCCCCATCACGGAGATCCCATGCAACGTCGTCACCTCCTGCAACTCTCGGCACTGGGCGCATTGCCCGCATCGCTGGGCCTGGGCCGCAGCGTCTGGGCGCAGTCCAAGGACAGCATCCAGTTCGCCTGCCCCGTGCCCATGTCGGGCGCCTTCGCGGCCAACGGAAAGTATGCGGATCTGGGCATGAAGCTGGCCATCGAGCAGTACGGCAAGGCGCTGGGCCGCCCGCTGGCCTACACCGTGCTGGACACCGAGGGCAAGCCCGCCACGGCCGTGCGCAAGCTGCAGGAGTCTTCGCAGCAGCAGGGCACGCGCTTCTTCGCAGGCGGCATCCTGTCGTCGGAGGCGCTGGCCATGGGCAAGGAGGCCGAGAAGACCGGCGGCATCTTCATCACCACCGCAGGCGCCGACGAGATCACGGGCAAGGACTGCAACAGCGCCACCTTCCGCTGGTCGGCGCCCACCTTCGGCGCCATCGAGCAGACCGTGCGCCCGCTGGTCGAGGCCCTGCCCAAGGCCAAGCGCTGGTACACCATCACACCGCAGTACGTTTTCGGCGACGGCCTGCTGACGGCGGCCAAGAACATCTTCAAGGAAAAGGGCATCGAGCATGTGGGCAACAGCTACCACTCGCTGACCGAAAAGGAGTTCAGCGGCTACCTGACCAATGCCGTGGCCGCCAAGCCCGACGTGCTGCTGCTGCTGAACTTCGGCGCCCAGTCCTCGGACACGCTGCGCCAGGCCATCAGCTTCGGCATGAACAAGAACATGACCATCCTGATCGCCTGGGCCTCGGGGCTGGAGCAGTTCGAATCGCTGGGCGCCGACCTGTGCGACGGCGTGTACTTCGGCGCCCAGTACTGGCACACGGTGGACACGCCGCTCAACCGCGATCTGGTGCAGCGCTGCAACGACAAGTTCAAGGCCAATCCCAACTACAGCCTGGCCGGCCACTACATCTGCACCAAGCTGATGATCGACGCCATCATCAAGGCCGGCACGGCCGACCCCAAGGCCGTGGTCGCCGCGCTGGAAGGCATGAAGTACCAGGGCCTGACGGGCGAGGAAGAGGTGCGCAAGGCCGACCACCAGGTGCTCAAGAGCTACTACCTGCTCAAGGGCAAGGCCAAGTCCAAGATGAAGAACAAGGACGACTACGTGGATGTGGTCAGCTCAGGCAAGTCCTTCCTGCCCGTAGATCAGACCGGCTGCAAATTAGCTTGAGATGGAAGGCACCCCCTGAGGCGCTGCGCGCCTTCCTCTCCTTCGGGAGGGGGACGACACCCTCGCGGCGGGGCGGCCCTTGCTCGGTGTCCCCGAGTTGGGCCGTGCCGGTTCAAGGGCTCAGCCCTGTGTCGCACGGGGTTCAAACCATCGCGCATTCCGCGCCGCCTCCTTCGTCCATCGTTTCGGACCCTGTATGAGCATCTATCTGCTTCAGACCATCAACGGGATCGGCATAGGCATGCTGTATTTCCTGTTGGCCGTGGGCCTGTCCATCGTTTTCGGCCTGCTGCGTTTCGTGAATTTCGCGCACGGTGCCTTCTACCTGCTGGGCGCCTATTTCTGCTACCAGATGACGCGCTGGGGCATGAGCTTCTGGCTGTCCCTGGTCGTGGTGCCGCTGGCCGTGGGCGCGCTGGGCTGGCTGGTGGAAAAGCTCATGCTGCGCCATGTGTATGCCAAGGCGCATGAGTTCCACATCATCGTCACCGTGGGCCTGGCCCTGGTGGTGCAGGAGCTGGTGATCGTGCAATGGGGCCCGCTGGGCGACAGCGTGGCCGTGCCCGATCTGCTGCAGGGCGTGGTGATGTGGGGCAGCTTCGTCTATCCCAAGTACCGGCTGTTCGTGATCGGCTTCACCGCCGTGCTGGCCGTGCTGCTGTGGTGGCTGCTGGAGGGCACGCGGCTGGGCAGCGCGGTGCGCGCGGGCAGCGAATCGACCGAGATGGTGTCCCTGCTGGGCGTGAACGTGCTGCGCATCTTCAGCCTGGTGTTCGCGCTGGGCGCGGCCACGGCGGCGCTGGCCGGCGTGCTGGCTGCGCCCATACGCGGCGCCGAGCCCTTCATGGGCGTGGAGGCGCTGGGCGTGGCCTTCGTGATCGTGGTCGTGGGCGGGCTGGGCAGCTTCGGCGGCGCCCTGGTCGGCGGCCTGCTGATCGGCATCGTGCAAAGCGTGATGAGCACGCTGTGGCCCGAGGGCGCGCGCCTGATGATCTACGTGGCCATGGCCGCGGTGCTGCTGCTGCGACCCCATGGCCTGCTGGGCCGCAAAGGATGAAGACCATGACCAGGCATTCCCATCTCCTTCTCGCGCTGGCCATCGTGGTCGCCATGCCGCTGTGCATGCAGTCGGGCTCGCTGGCCAGCGAGGTGCTGATCTTCGGCCTCGCGGCCATGGGCTGCAATCTGCTGCTGGGCTACACGGGGCTGCTGTCCTTCGGGCAGGGCATCTTCTTCGGCCTGGGCAGCTACACCATCGCCCTGCTGCTGACGCGCTGGCCCCTGCCCATGCCGCTGGCCCTGCTGGCCGCCACGGCCATGGGTGCCGTGGGCGCGGCCATCGTCGGCTGGGTGGCCATACGACAGCGCGGCACCTACTTCGTGATGCTCACCCTGGCGTTTGCGCAGATGTTCTATTTTCTGGCCTACTCGGCCACGGACATCACCGGCGGCGACAACGGCCTGCTCGATGTGCCCCGCCCCGCCCTCGCGGTGGCCGGCCAGACGCTGTGGCCGCTGGCCACGCCCTGGCAGTACTACGGCTTTGTGGCCGTGCTCTTTCTGGTGGTGTTCTGGCTGCTGCGCCGCGTCTGCGACTCCATGTTCGGCCGCACCCTGCTGGCCGTGCGCGACAACGAGGAGCGCGCCGCCGCCGTGGGCTACGACCTGAGGCTGCTGAAGCTGCAGGCCTTCGTGATCTCGGGCGCGGTCACGGGCCTGGCCGGCGCGCTGCACGCCATGATGACGGGCATCGCCCCGCTGTCCAACGCCGAGTACCACACCAGCGAAATGATCCTGGTGATGACCGTGATCGGTGGCACGGGCAACCTGCTGGCCTCGGTGCTGGGCGCGGCCTTCTATGTGCTGCTGGGCGACTGGCTGTCCACCCTGTGGCCACGCTGGCTGCTGCTGCTGGGCGTGGTGCTGATGATCGTGAGCCTGGGCCTGCAGCGCGGCCTGTGGGGCCTGGGCGAGAGCCTGTGGGCCCTGGTGCGCCGCAAAGGGCCGGCAGATGCCGAGGCGGCCGCTGCAGAAACCAAAGGAGGCCAGGCATGAGCGCCGCAGCATCTCCCATCCTGCTCGAAGCCGTGGGCGTCGAGAAACGCTATGACAAGTTCGTCGCCCTGGGCGGCGTGGACCTCAAGGTCCGCGCCCACACCGTGCACTCGGTGATCGGCCCCAACGGCGCGGGCAAGACCACGCTGTTCCACATGCTCACGGGCACCAAGAGCGTGAGCGGCGGGCGCATCGTGTTCGACGGCCACGACGTGACGCGCGAGCCCGACCACCGCCGCGTGCGCCGTGGCATGGCACGGTCCTTTCAGGTCACCAGCCTGTTCCTGACCCTGCCCGTGCGCGAGAACCTGCGCCTGGCCGCGCAGGGCGTGGCGCCCGCCAGGGCCCTGGACTGCTGGAACGCGCCCGTGGGTGCTCGCGCCCTGGCCGATACCGTGGCCAGCGTGCTGTCGCGCCTGGGCCTGGAGCGCCATGCGGACACGCCGGCCGGCAACCTCTCGCACGGCCAGCAGCGGCGGCTGGAGGTGGGCATGGCCCTGGCCGCACGGCCCAAGGCCATCTTCCTGGACGAGCCGACCTCGGGCATGGGCATCGACGACCTGGACGAGATGAAGCGCCTGATCCAGGGCCTCAGGGACGAGCACACCGTGGTCCTCATCGAGCACAACATGAACATCGTCATGGACATCTCCGACACCATCACCGTCATGCAGCAAGGCCGCGTGCTGGCCGAAGGACTGCCCCACGAGATCCGCGCCGACGAGCGCGTGCGCAGCGCCTATCTGGGCAACATGATCACGGGAGGAAAGGCATGAGCGGTCCCCTGCTTTCGGTCGAGGGCATACACGCCCACTACGGCAAGAGCCATGTGCTGCAGGGCGTGTCGCTGCAGGTGCAGGACGGCGAACTGGTCACGCTGCTGGGCCGCAACGGCGCGGGCAAGACCACCACGCTCAAGTCCATCGCGGGGGTGATGCAGCCCTCGCAGGGGCAGATCCGCTTCGGCGGCGAACCCGTGCACCGGCTGGCCACGCACCAGGTGGCCCAGCGCGGCATCTGCCTGGTGCCAGAGCACCGCGGCATCTTCAAGCTGCTCACGGTGGAGGAGAACCTGCTGCTGGGCCAGCGCAAACGCTCGCCCTGGCAACTGGCCGACATCTACCGCATCTTCCCGCGCCTCAAGGAGCGGCGCGGCAACGGCGGCGGCCAGCTGTCGGGCGGCGAGCAGCAGATGCTGGCCATAGGCCGCGCCCTGATGAACGCGCCGCGCCTGCTCATGCTGGACGAGCCCGTCGAGGGCCTGGCGCCCGTGATCGTGGAGGAGATCGTGGCCCAGCTCAAGACCATCAAGGCCGCTGGCGTGGCGATCTTGCTGGTGGAGCAGAACCTGGAGGTCTGCACCCAGCTGGCCGACCGCCACTACATCATCGAACAGGGTGCGATTGCGCACGAGGCAGGCAATGCCGCTTTCCTTTCCGATGACGCCATCAAGGACCGGTATCTCGGTGTAGGGATCGCCTGATCCACCGCCTTTCGCATTCCCAGGAGTCATTCATGGATCTCAGTACCCCTCTTGCAGCCACCGCCGTTGCGGCCGGGCTGCGCACCGACGGCGCCCGCCTGTGGCAATCGCTGATGGACCTGGCGCGCATAGGCGCCACACCCAAGGGCGGCGTGTGCCGCCTGGCGCTGACGGACCTGGACCGCCAGGGGCGCGATCTCTTCGTGCAGTGGGCGCGCGAGGCCGGCTGCAGCATCCGCGTCGATGCCATCGGCAACATCTTCGCGCGCCGCGCGGGCCTGGACGATGCGCTGCCGCCCGTGATGACGGGCAGCCACATCGACACCCAGCCCACGGGCGGCAAGTTCGACGGCAACTACGGCGTGCTGGCCGGGCTGGAGGTGCTGCGCACGCTCAACGATGGCGGCGTGCGCACGCGTGCCCCGGTGGAGGTGGCCGTGTGGACCAATGAGGAAGGCTCGCGCTTCGTGCCCGTGATGATGGGCTCGGGCGTGTTCGTCAATGCCTTCACGCTGGAGCATGCGCTGGCCCAGCGCGATGCCCAGGGCGTGAGCGTGGACGAGGCGCTGCGCGCCATCGGCTATGCCGGGCCGGCCGGCCCGGCGCCTGCGGTGGGCGCGTATTTCGAAGCCCATATCGAGCAGGGTCCAGTGCTGGAAAACCATGAACGCGTGATCGGCGTGGTCAGCGCCGCGCTGGGCCAGCGCTGGTACGACGTCAGCGTGCAGGGCATGGAGGCCCATGCCGGCCCCACGCCCATGGAGCTGCGCCACGACGCCCTGCTGGCCGCCAGCTGCATCGTGGCCGAGGTCAACCGCATCGCCCTGGACCGCCTGCCGCATGCGCGCGGCACCGTGGGATCGCTGGAGGTGTTTCCCAACTCGCGCAACGTGATCCCGGGCGGCGTCAAGCTCAGCGTGGACCTGCGTGCGCCGGACGACGGCCAGTTGCTGGACATGGACGCCGCACTGCGCGCGGCCTGCGAGCGCATTGCCGCTGCGCGTGGCGTAACCATTGGCGTGGAGCAGGTCGTCTACTTCCCGCCCCAGCCGTTCACGCCGCACCTGGTGGAGGCCGTGCGCACCAATGCCGCCGACCTGGGCTACAGCGCCATGGACGTGGTCAGCGGCGCGGGCCACGATGCCGTCTACCTGGCCCGCGTGGCGCCTGCGGCCATGATCTTCGTGCCCTGCGCCGACGGCATCAGCCACAACGAGATCGAGGACGCCGAGCCCGCCCACCTGGAGGCCGGCTGCAACGTGCTGCTGCGCGCCATGCTGGCGGCCGCGGGCGTGGTGCAGGCAGCGGACGGCGGGGTGCCGGCATGAAGATCCTGATCGCCCGGCTCAACCACGAGACCAATACCTTCTCGCCCGTGCCCACGCCCATCGAGGCGTTTGCACCCACCTATGGCGAGGCGGCCTATTCGGCCAACAAGGGCATGCGCACGGCCATGGCCGCCTTCATCGACCTGGCCGAGGCGGCGGGCGCCACCCTGGTCACGCCGGTATCGGCCACCTCCAATCCCAGCGGCCCCGTGCATGCGGCCGCCTACGACGAACTCACGCACCGCATCGTGGCGGCCGCGCCGGGCTGCGATGCCATCTTGCTGGACCTGCACGGCGCCATGGTGGCCGAGAACAGTGCCGATGGCGAAGGCGACCTGCTCGAACGCGTGCGCGCCGCCGCGCCCGGCGTGCCCGTTGGCGTGGCGCTGGACCTGCACGGCAACATCACCGAAAAAATGGTGGGCAATGCCGATGTGATGGTCGGCTTCAAGACCTATCCGCACATCGACATGTACGAGACCGGCGAGCACGCGGGCCGGCTGCTGCTGGACATGCTGGCCGGCCGCGCGCGCTACGCCGTGTGCTGGCACCGGCTGCCGCTGATGAGCCACACGCTGCGCAGCACCACGCTGGACGGCCCCATGCTGGACGCCGTGAACGCCGCGCGCGCCCTGGAAGCGGAGGGCCTGCCCGCGGTCTCGGTGTTCGGCGGCTTCTCGCTGGCCGACATCGCCGCGCCCTGCGTGAGCGTGGTCGCCACCTGTCGCACCGAGGAGCGCGCGGCCACCCAGGCGAGCGTGGACGCGCTGGCCGCCCGGATCTGGCAGCGGCGCGCCGACTTCATCTACCGCAGCGAGCCGCTGGCCGATTCGCTGCGCCGCGCCCAAACCCTGGCCGAAGGCGCCGACCGCCCCGTGCTGCTGCTCGACCACGGCGACAACTGCATGTCCGGCGGCACCTGCGACACCATGGACGTGCTGCAGACCGCGCTGGAGCTGGGCCTGTCAGGCATTGCCGTGGGCCCGCTGTGCGACCCCGAAGCGGTTGCCTCGCTCACGGCGGCCGGCGAAGGCGCCGAGGTGGAGATCGCGCTGGGCAACAAGGTATCGCTGGAGCGCATCGGCCTGCACAAGCAGCCGCTGCGGCTGCGCGGCACGGTGCGCGCCGTCAGCGACGGCGCCTACACGGTCAGCGGCCCCATCTACACGGGCCAGCGCTGCCACATGGGCCGCACGGTCTGCCTGGACACGGGCGCAGCGCAGATCGTGATCACCGAGCAGACGCACGAGCCCTGGGACCTGGGCGTGTTCCACTGCGTGGGCATGGACCCGACGTGCTTTCGCTTCGTGCTGCTCAAGTCGCGCATGTACTGCCGACCCGTCTTCGTGCCGCTGTCCGCCGGTCTGGTCGAGTGCGACAGCCCCGGCGTGACCACCTCGGACTATTCGCGCTTTCCGTTCGCCCGGGTCAGCCGCCCGGTGTTTCCGCTGGACGCCATCTGATGGACGCCATCTGATTGCCCGGCTTTGCGGCGGCGCGCAAGCAAAGACCGCCGCCGCTGCGGGGCATTGGGCAACCAGGCATCACAACAGTTTCACAGCAGGGCCCGGCTATTGCCTGTCGGCCTACAATCGGTTCCCCCCTACCTCGGCCGACGGCACGCGGGCTGATCCGCGCGTGCGTTGGCCATGCCTTCGCTGGAGACGCTTGATGTCCGACAACACGGCCCCGACCCCTTCCGATAAACGTGCCCAGCTGCGCCGTGCCGCACTCGAATACCACGAGTTTCCCAAGCCCGGCAAGTTGACCATCGTGCCGACCAAGCCCATGGCCAACCAGCATGACCTGGCCCTGGCCTACTCGCCCGGCGTGGCAGCGCCTTGCGAAGAGATCGTCAAGGACCCGGCCGCCGCCTTCAAGTACACGGCGCGCGGCAACCTGGTGGCCGTGATCTCCAACGGCACCGCCGTTCTGGGCCTGGGCGACATCGGCGCGCTGGCCTCCAAGCCGGTGATGGAAGGCAAGGCCGTCCTGTTCAAGAAGTTCGCGGGCGTGGACGTCTTCGACATCGAGATCAACGAGAAGGACCCGCAAAAGCTGGTCGATGTGATCGCCGCGCTGGAGCCCACCTTCGGCGCCATCAACCTGGAAGACATCAAGGCACCCGAGTGCTTCTTCGTGGAGCGCGAACTGCGCCGCCGCCTGAAGATCCCCGTCTTCCACGATGACCAGCACGGCACGGCCATCACCGTGGCAGCGGCCATGGTCAACGCGCTCAAGGTGGCCGGCAAGAAGATCGAGGAGGTCCGTCTCGTGGCCTCGGGCGCGGGCGCCGCTGCCCTGGCCTGCCTGAACCTGCTGCTCAAGGTCGGCCTGCGCCGCGAGAACGTGTTCGTCACCGACCTGGCCGGCGTGGTCTACGAGGGCCGCACCGAGCTGATGGACGAGGACAAGGCCCAGTTCGCGCGCGCCACCGAGCTGCGCACGCTGGGCCAGGTCATCGAAGGCGCCGACGTATTCCTGGGCCTGTCCGCTGGCGGCGTGCTCAAGCAGGACATGGTGGTCAAGATGGCCGCGCGTCCGGTGATCTTCGCGCTGGCCAACCCCAACCCCGAGATCATTCCCGAAGACGTGAAGGCCGTGCGCAGCGACGCCATCATCGCCACGGGCCGCTCGGACTACCCCAATCAGGTCAACAACGTCCTGTGCTTCCCGTACATCTTCCGCGGTGCCCTGGACTGCGGCGCGACCACCATCACCACCGAGATGGAAATCGCCACCGTCCACGCCATCGCCGAGCTGGCCCAGGCCGAGCAAAGCGAGGAAGTGGCGGCCGCCTACGTGGGCGAGCAGCTGACTTTCGGCCCTGAGTACCTGATCCCCAAGCCCTTCGATCCGCGCCTGATGATGAAGATCGCCTCGGCCGTGGCCCAGGCCGCCGCCGAGTGCGGCGTGGCCCAGCGCCCGATCCAGGACATGGACGCCTACCGCGCCCACCTGCAGACCTTCGTCTACGCCTCGGGCACCATGATGAAGCCGCTGTTCGCCGCGGCCAAGAAGGCCGCCAAGAAGCGCGTGGCCTACGCCGAGGGCGAGGAAGAGCGCATCCTGCGCGCCACGCAGATCGTCGTGGACGAGCGCATTGCGCGCCCCACGCTGATCGGCCGCCCGGCCATCATTGCCCAGCGCATCGAGAAATTCGGCCTGCGCCTGAAGGAAGGCACGGACTACGACGTGGTCAACGTCGAGCACGACGAGCGCTACCGCGACTTCTGGCAGACCTACCACCGCATGACCGAGCGCAAGGGCATCACCGTGCCCATCGCCCGGATCGAGATGCGCCGCCGCCTGACCCTGATCGGCTCCATGCTGCTGCACAAGGGCGAAGTCGATGGCCTGATCACCGGCACCTGGGGCCAGACATCGCACCACCTGCAGTATGTGGACCAGGTGATCGGCCGCCGCGCCGGCGTGCAGACCTATGCCTGCATGAACGGCCTGCTGCTGCCCGACCGCCAGGTCTTCCTGGTGGACACCCACGTCAACTACGACCCCACGGCCGAGCAGCTGGCCGAGATCACCATCATGGCCGCCGAGGAAATGATGCGTTTCGGCGTCAAGCCCAAGGCCGCCCTGCTGTCGCACTCCAACTACGGCTCCAGCAACCAGCCCAGCGCCGTCAAGATGCGCCAGACCCTGGAGCTGCTGCGCGAGCAGGCCCCGTGGCTGGAAGTGGACGGCGAGATGCACGGCGACGTGGCCCTGGACGGCAAGGCCCGCGCCCAGCTCATGCCCAACAGCACGCTGCTGGGCAACGCCAACCTGCTGGTCATGCCCAACATCGACGCGGCCAACATCAGCTACAACCTGCTCAAGCAGGCCGCCGGCGGCGGCATTGCCATCGGCCCCGTGCTGCTGGGCGCCGCCCGTCCCGTGCACATCCTCACGCCGAGCACGACGGTGCGCCGCATCGTCAACATGACGGCGCTGACGGTGGCGGACGCTAACGCTAATCGGTAAGCTCCCCCTGAGCAGCTTCGCGGCTTCCCCCTCTCTACCCGCTTCGCGGGGGAGGGGGACGGCGCCCTCGCCGCGAGGCGGCTCTTGCTCGGCGCCCCTGGTTTTTCGGCCGCGCGCGCTTTTTTTGACAACGGGCGGCATCTGCATTGAATAGCAGGCAACTCAGGCGCAGAGTTGCCTTCTCACTGTTCAATCCCCAGACATTTCCTTGGTCAAGCTGCCTGTTTTTTGGGCAGAACTTGCATTTTGAGGGGTGTTCCGTCACACTAGCGGGTCGAGATTTCAGGGCTTCCCTGGATTTCTGAAAGGTGTAGTTGATGCTGAAGGCAGCCGCCGCCAAGGCGTACCAGTCCGGTCTAGCGCTCATCGTCGGGGCCGCCTTTGTGCTGTCGCCCTCGCTCGCTGATGCGCGCCGCTCGGCGCCCGAGAGCGTGGAGACGACGGCGGCCATGGCCACCGTCCCCCTGTCCGAGTTGCCGCGCGAAGGCCGTTCCACGTATACGCTGATCCTGCGCGGTGGGCCTTTTGCCCACGACAAGGACGGCACGGTGTTCGGCAACCGCGAGCGCATCCTGCCGCGCCAGTCGCGCGGCTATTACCGTGAGTACACGGTGCGCACGCCCGGTTCGCGTGACCGTGGAGCCCGCCGCATCGTCTGCGGCGGAGAGCCCCAGCAGCCCGATGCCTGCTACTACACCAGCGACCACTACAGCAGCTTTCGCAAGATCATCGAATGACCTCGACCCAGTCTCTACAGCCAGTTCGACCCTCCGTGTCCGACGCAGTGCGCTGGCAGGGGTCTGCATTTCATCCACAGCCCAGGGATGCCGAAGGCCATGAGCCCGTCCCCGCAGGCCACATCCACGTTAGAGAAAGAGCCACGGAGATGGATGCACCACTTCGTAAGATCCCCGACACCCCTTTGCGGAACGTGCGCGCCAACATCGTGCAGTCCATCCGCGCCTACAGGGTGGAGGATCTGCAACAGGCGGCCGAGACGCTGGGGTGCCATTTTCTGTATGCCAACCTGGCCCATGCGCAGACCAAGGCCGACATCCTGGAACTGCTGGCCACGCAGTTCTTCTTCCCCGCGCATTTCGGCAAGAACTTCGACGCGCTCTACGACTGCCTGACCGACCCCATCCACAAGGCCGGCCCGCAGCCGGGCTTTGTGCTGGTGCTCGACCAGATCCCGACCACGCCCAAGTTCGACAAGGAAGTGCGCGAGCAGCTGCTGGACAGCTTCCGCGACGCGGCCGAGTACTGGGCCGAGCGCAAGATTCCGTTCCGCTGCTTCTACTCGTTCCTGTAAGCGCAGGACATTGAAGGCCCAGAGCCCACAGCGCCCAATCGGGTGCTGTGGGCTCTGCAGTCGCTGGGCGCCGCCTGTGCCTAGGCGCGCGTGAACCGGGCGGCGAGTGCCTCGTATTCGGACACCGGCACTTCCTCGGCGCGGCGCTGCAGGTCGAATTCCCCGTCAAATCCCTTGGCTTCCAGCCAGCGCCCCAGCGTGTTGCGCAGGATCTTGCGCCGCTGGCTGAAGGCCACCTGCACCATCTCCTCCAGCAGCTTCGCGTCCAGGGCCGCCGGCGACTCGCGCGGGACCATGCGCACGACGGCGCTGTCCACCTTGGGCGGCGGATTGAAGCTCTCGGGCGGCACGTACAGCACGCTCTCCATCGCATAGCGCCACTGCAGCATGACCGTCAGCCGCCCATAGGCGGCCGTGGAGGGCGACGCCACCATGCGGTCGATGACCTCCTTTTGCAGCATGAAATGCTGGTCCTCGACCACGTCCACCTGCTCGAGCAGGTGAAAGAGGATGGGGCTGGAGATGTTGTAGGGCAGGTTGCCCGCAATGCGCAGCTTGGGCACGCCCAGGCGCGCGGCAATGGCACGGAAGTCCACCTTGAGCACGTCGGACTCGACCACATCGAGCTGCTCGTGCAGGCGCAGGCGCACGGCCAGGTCGCGGTCCAGCTCGATCACGGTGAGCCGGCCCAGGCGTTCGACCAGGGGCTGGGTCAGGGCCATCAGGCCCGGCCCGATCTCGACCATGGACTGGCCCGGCCGGGGGTCGATGGCGCTCACGATGCCGTCGATGATGCCGTCATCGGTCAGGAAGTTCTGGCCGAAGCGTTTGCGAGGAATGTGTTTCATAGAAAAAGCAAGGCGGTGCGCCATGGCACCGCCTTCCATTGTGGACTGCCGCAGCCGCAGCTGCTCGGGGGTTGTCTTATTGCGGAGGCTCGCGGTACTCGACGTAGGCGCGGCCACGCAGCTCCTGAAGCCAGGCCTGGTAGTCGGTTTCGAGCTTGCGCTCGCGCACCACGTTGCGAACCATGTCGCGCTGCTCGCGCGGCGTCAGCGCAGCCTGGCGGCGCTCGATGAGCTGGATCAGGTGCACACCGAAGCGCGAGACCAGCGGGTCGCTGACCTGGCCGGGCTGCAGCGCATTGAGCACCTGCTCGAACTCGGGCACGAACTGGCCGGGCGAGGCCCAGCCCAGGTCGCCGCCGTTGCGCGCGCTGCCGTCCTGCGAGAACTCGCGGGCCAGCGATTCGAAGCTGGCCTGGCCGCTGTCCACGCGGCGCTTGTAGTCGGCCAGGCGCTTGGCGGCATCGGCCTCGGTCATCTGGTCGCCAATGCGCAGCAGGATGTGACGCGCATGGTTTTGCGTGACCACGGACGGCATGCCGGCCTGCGACTTCTCCAGCACCTTGAGCACGTGAAAGCCCGCGCCCGAACGGAAGGGGCCGACGATGCCGCCCTGCGCCGTCTGGCCCACGGCCTTGGTGAACAGCTCGGGATAGCGGTCCAGCGGGCGCATGCCCATGGCGCCGCCGCCCTGGCCGTCGGGCACATCGGAGAACTCCTTGACCACGGCCAGGAAGTCGCCTTGCGTGCGGGCGGCCTCGGCGGCCTGCTTGGCGCGGGCCTCGCGCTCGGCCACTTCGGCGGGGCTGGCGTTCTCGGGCACGGAAATCAGGATGTGGCCCAGGTTCACGGCGGCCGGTGCCTTGTCGGCACCGCCGCTGCGCTGCTCAGCCAGGTAGCGATCGATGTCGGCATCGGTGACGCGCACGCGGCCGTCCACATCGCGCTCGCGCAGACGTTGCAGCGTGATCTGGCGGCGCAGCTCTTCACGGAACTGCTTTTCGTTCACGCCTTCGGCCCGCAGGCGGGACTGCAGGCCAGCCTTGTCCAGGCCGTTTTGCCGCGCCACATTGGTCAGCGCCTGGTCCACGGCGTAGTCATCCACGCGCAGGCCCGTGTCCTTGGCTTCCTGCAGCTGGGCCTTTTCGACGATCAGGCGCTCGAGCACCTCGCGGGCCAGCAGCGCCTCGGGCGGCATCTGGCCGCCCTGCTCGGCGATGTTCTGCGCCACGCGCGCCATGCGGGCACGCACTTCGTTGTTGGTCACCGGCTCGGAGTTGACCACGGCGACGATGTAATCGGCCGAGCGCACGCCTGCCTTGGCGCCGCGATCGCGCGACGAGGGCAGGTTGGTGGCGTCCAGCGCACGCGAGACGGAGGCATCGCCGGCCTGGGGCGCCCTGGACTGGCCCGGAACACGCAGGCCTTGCGCCTGGGCTGTGGTGGCCAGCAAGGCCAGCGCCACAGCGGCAGCTGCGCAGCAATGGGTCTGGGAAAGAAAACGCATGGGAGAGATGCCTTGCAAAAAGCGTGTTTGGAGCGTTGGCTCTAATCGTAGTTGGTGAAGCGGCTGGGAGGCGTCACGGACTCGCGCAGGTACTGGTAGCGCGGCACATTCTGCTTGAGGCTGCGCTGCGGGTCTGCACCCAGGCTCAGCCGCGAGAAGCCGACGAACTCGATCTGGAACAGCAGCCGGGTGTTGGACTGGGTGATGGAGCTTTGCAGGCGCTCCAGCACCACGCGGCCAATCCAGCAGCAGCCGTCGTACTCCAGCCCGACCACGGTATCGACGAGCTTGCGGTCCTTCAGGCTGTAGTTCAGTCGGCCCACCGTGTACCAGCGCCCGCCGCCCTGGCCACGGCCGGCGCCCAGGTCGCGCCCCTTGTCGCCCCACAGGTCGTTGATGGGCCATTGCCAGCCCACATCGACCAGCTTGCTGGCGTCGGTACGCGCCACGGTGTCGTACTGGGTACGGTAGGCCACGTTCACCGTGCGGTAGGAGCTGGGGCTGTAGCGCGCACCAAAGGTGGTACGCACCGAGCGGTTGAGGTCGCGGTTGTACTGGGTCGTGCCTTCGGTGGACCAGGCATCGGTCCAGTTGATGGCCGCGCCCAGCAGCACGTCGGACAGGCGGCTGGTGGCCGGCACCTCGCCGGGCAGGATGACCTTCTGATCGGAGAAACGCACGCGCTGCGCAATGCCGAAGCGCGCCTTTTCCGCACCCGTGGTCCCGTCGATCAGGCGCGTGGTCGCGCCCAGGGTCAGCAGGTGGTTGTCGGCAATGCGGTCCTGGCCGTTGTAGTCGTTCTCGGAGTAGATGCTCGCGAAGTTGAAGTCGTTGCGCGCCGTGTCATACAGCGGCAGAAAGCTCTGGTCGCGGTAGGGCGTGTAGGTGTAGAAGGCGCGCGGCTCGAAGGTCTGCAGCAGCTGGCGGCCGAACAGCGTAGTGTCGCGCTCGAACACCAGCCCGCTGTCCACGCTGACCGTGGGCAGCGTGCGCGAGGCATTGCGGCTGCCGTTGCTCATCAGGCTGTCCACCTGGTAGTTGCTGGTGTGCAGCTGGATCTTGGGCGTGATGAAGGCGCCCGGCGACAGGAAGGGGCGGCTCACCTGGGCCAGCATGTAGCTGCGCTGGCCGTTGTTGTAGGTCATGCCGGCCAGCGGCTTGTCGATCTCGAAGCGCGTGGTGTCGGCCACAAAGCTGAAGTCCAGGCCGTGCGGCAGGTCCAGCGGCGTGTAGCGCCATTGCAGCTGCGGCTTCATGCCGTAGGGCGGGGCAATGGGCGCCGTCACATCCTGCATGGTCTGCCAGTACAGGGTGCGCAGGGTCAGCACATTGTCGCCGCGCGCCCAGGACAGGTTCACATCGTTGGGCAGCAGGCGCTCGCGCAGCGATTTCGCGGCCAGCGGGAAGTCGCGCCAGTAGTTGTCGTCGCTGACGCGGTTGAGGTTCATGTTCAACCCCAGGCCACCGATGGGCGAGTCGATGACACCCCGGTGCTGCAGCGAGTAGGCCCAGCGGTCCCGGTCGCGCTGGCGGTCGCCGGGCATGTAGGCCGCATAGGCCTCGCCCGAATAGGTCGGCTCCAGGTAGCGGAACTGGGCGCCCAGGTTGACGCCGCGCTTGCTCATGACCGAGGGATACAGGGTCATGTCGCGGTTGGGCGCAAGGTTCCAGTAGTAGGGCTGCGTGTATTCGATGCCGCTGAGCTTGTCCAGGCCCATGGTGGGAGGCAGCAGGCCCGACTTGCGCTTGTCCGACAGCGGAAAGCTCATGCGCGGCACGGGCAGCACGGTCACGCCCTTGAACTGCAGGGCCGCGCCCTCGGCCACGCCCACTTCCTCGGCCATATCGATGTGCAGGGTCCGGGCGCGCAGCATCCAGGCCGGCTCCCAGCTGGCCTCGTCGTCGCGCTGGCAGGTGGTGTAGGTGGCGTCGTGGACCACGGCATGGTCGCGGTCGATGAAGTCCACGCGCGAGGATTTGCCGTAGGCGCCATTGGCCAGGAAGCGATATCCGGCGTTGTCGAAAAAGCCCTTGAAGGCATCGACCTCCAGGTCCAGCTGCGTGCCCTCGTAGACATTGCCGGCCTGGTTGATGTGCACTGCGCCCGAGGCATTGACGCGGTCGTCGGGCACCTGGTACTCGAGCCGGTCGGCGCGGATCATGGTGTCGCCGCGGCGCAGTTCGGCATTGCCCTCGACCACCGAGTTGATGTCCGGCTGGCCGCTGAGCGCGTCACCGCGCACATAGACGGGCTGCTGGGAGCGCACCGCCTCGGGATAGGTTTCCTGCATCAGCGTGCTGGGGCGCAGCGGGCGGACTTGCTGCAGCCGGCCTTCGTCGGCTGCAGCGGGCTGGGCCTGGGCCATCGTGGAGCCACCGGCCCATGCGAGAGCCACAAGCCAGGCCAGCGGGCGTACAGCGGGGCGCGCGGGCGCGCGGGCAGCCAGCGGATCGGGGAGCGGCGGTCGGAGGTACACGGTGGTCAACAGCGGCGGGTGGACAAAGGCGCAAGCCTAGCATCACCGCCGGGCATTCGCCGGGGTGGCGGTTTGTAGAATCGCGATTATCCATGAGCCATCCAAACACCCCCACGGCCGGCGTTGTCTGGGCCGACCCCGCCCGCCACGCCGCCTTCGACGCCTGGCTGGCCCCGCTGTCCGCCCGCCACGCGCTGCGCCCCGAAACCCTGCGCCCTGCCTCGGCCGATGCCAGCTTTCGCCGCTATCTGCGCCTGGACACCAGCGCGGGCGCCAGCCTCATCGTCATGGATGCCCCGCCGGACAAGGAAGATTGCGCGCCCTTCGCCAAGGTGCAGGCGCTGATGGCCTCGGCCGGGCTGGCCGTGCCGCAGATCCTGGACTGGGATGCGGCGCACGGCTTCATGCTGCTGTCCGACCTGGGCGGCCACACCGTCATCGAGGCACTGGACCCGGAAAAGCCCCAGGACGCGGAAGCCTGGTACCGGTCGGCGCTGGAGGTGCTGATGGCCTGGCAGACCGCCTCGCGCCCCGACGTGCTGCCCGCGTATGACGACGCGCTGCTGCGCCGCGAGCTGCAGCTGTTCCCCGACTGGTATATCGCGCGCCACCGCGAGACCGTGCTCGACGACAGGCAGCAGGCCACGCTGGCCAAGGCCTTCGACCAGATCGTGGCCCACAACCTGGCGGCACCCAGCGTCTTCGTGCACCGCGACTTCATGACGCGCAATCTCATGCAGCCCGTGACCGCCAGCGGCCCGCTGGGCGTGCTGGACTTCCAGGATGCGGTCTATGGCCCGGTGACCTATGACATCGCCAGCCTGCTGCGCGATGCCTTCATCAGCTGGGAAGAGGACTTTGTCATCGACATTACCGTGCGTTACTGGGAGAAGGCGCGCAAGTCGGGATTGGTCGGCGCGCGCAGCCAAAGCGGCTGGGGCGACGATTTCGGCGAGTTCTACCGGGGCGTGGAGTGGATGGGCCTGCAGCGCCACCTCAAGGTGGCCGGCATCTTCGCGCGGCTGACGCTGCGCGACGGCAAGCCCCGCTACCTGGCCGACGCGCCGCGCTTCATCCACTACATCCGCTCCACCTGCAGCCGCTACCGCGAGCTGACGCCGCTGCTGCGCCTGGTCGACCAGATCGAAAACATCCAGCCCCAGGTCGGCTGGGCCTACGGGCGCGTCTGAGAACGGATACGCCATGCCACGCTTTCACTGCCCCATTGCGCTGCGCAGCGGCGCCGACATCGACCTGCCGCCCGGCGCGGCGCGCCATGTGCAGGTGCTGCGCCTGCAGCCCGGCGACGGCATCACCCTCTTCGAAGGCCGCGCCGGCGAAGGCTTCAGCGGCGGCGAGTTCGAGGCCACCGTGCTGCGCATGGGCCGCAGCGACGTGGCCGTGCGCATAGGCGCGCACCACGCCGTGGAACGCGAGCCCCTGCGCCCCGTGCACCTGCTGGCAGGCATCACGGCCAACGAACGCATGGACTGGCTGGTGGAGAAGGCGGCCGAGCTGGGCGCCGCCAGCATCACCCCGCTGGTGGCCGAGCGCAGCGTGCTCAAGCTCAAGGGCGAGCGCGCCGAGAAAAAACTCGCCCACTGGCAGGCCGTGGCCGTATCGGCCTGCGAGCAGTGCACGCGCAACCGCGTTCCCCCGCTGCACACCCCGGCAGACCTGGAGGACTGGCTCGAGAGCGGGGCGCAACAGCTGCCGCCCGGCACGCTGCGCCTGCTGCTGTCGCTGGGCGAGGGCACGCGGCCGCTGGGTGAGGTCCTGGATGCCACGGCCGAGGATGCACCCGTGGTCTTTCTCTCCGGCCCCGAGGGCGGCCTGTCGCCTGCCGAGGAGGCCCTGGCCCGTGCCCAGGGCTTTGTGCCCGTCACGCTGGGGCCACGCGTGCTGCGCGCGGAAACCGCGCCCCTGGCTGCGCTGGCGGCGCTTACGCTGGCCTGAAGCGGCCCAGCCAGTCGCGCAGCCGCGCGAACACGGGCGCGGCGAAGTCATCGCGCTCGTTGAACAGCTCGTGGTAGGCGCCGTCAAAGCACTGCGCCTGTACCACGGCCGGTGGCGCGCGGTCGGCAAAGGCCTGGCTGCCGGCCGGCGCCACCAGCCTGTCGTCCCCCGCCCACATCAGCAGGCTGGGCACGCCCCACTGCCCCGCGCGGGCCAGCACCTGCGGGCCGCCCTGCGCCAGAAAGCGCGCCAGCCGTGCGCTGATGCGGTCATGGCACAGCGGATCGGCGCGGTAGGCATCGCAGACCGCCACGTCATGCGAGAGATAGGGAATCTGCAGGCCGTTGGACACGCGCAGGTCGGGCACCAGGCGCGGCAGCGTGCCCACGAGCAGCTTCTGGATGGGCGACAGACCCACGTCGAAGGCCGGCGAAGACAGCACCAGCGCATCGACAGGCCGGATGGCACGCGCCACGAACAGCGCAGCCACCAGGCCGCCCAGGCTGTGGCCCAGCAGCACCAGCGGCTGGCCAGCGGGCTGCTGGGCACGCGTGGCATCGACCACGGCGGCAAGGTCATCCAGCAGCCGGCCATCGGCCGTCAAGCCGCCGCGCGGCCCTGCCGAGCGCCCATGGCCGTATTGGTCGTAGCCGCGCACCGCATAGCCCCAGGCATTGAGGCGCCGGGCCAGCGCCTCATAGCGGCCGATGTGCTCGCCCAGGCCGTGCACCAGCAGCACGGTGGCGCGCGCCTGGCCCCCGTCCACGGGCCAGTCGCGCAGCGACAGCTCGGCGCCGTCGCTGGACGCAAGGCGCGTGACCTGGCCTTGCGAGGCAGGTGCGGGAACGGGTGCGGGGGCCGGCGCTGCCATCACGCCACGCCAGCAGCGCCCGCCTCGGCGGCTGCCTGCGCCCCGGCCATGGCAGCGATCACCTGGGCCACGGCGGCCGTGAGCTTCTTGGCATAGGGCACGTGCAGGAATTCATTGGGACCGTGGGCATTGCTCTTGGGACCGAGCACGCCGCAGACCATCATCTGGGCCTTGGGAAAGCCCTGGCTGAGCATGTTCATCAGCGGAATCGTGCCGCCCTGGCCGATGTAGCCGCAGGAGGCGCCGAAATGCGCCTGGCTTGCCGCGTTGAGCGCGTCCTCGAACCAGCCGTCCATGGCCGGCGCATTCCAGCCGCTGGCGCCCGACAGGCCCTGCCAGGTCACACGGGCCTGGTAGGGCGCGTTGTCCTCCAGCAGCGCCTTCATTTCCTGCACGCAGGCAGCGGCATCGACCAGGGGCGGCAGGCGCAGGCTGAGCTTGAAGGCGGTATAGGGGCGCAGCACGTTGCCGGCGTCCTGCAGCGCGGGCAGGCCCTCGGCGCCGGTCACGCTCAACGTGGGCTCCCAGGTACGCTTGACCAGGGCCTGGACCGGGTCGGTGGTGGTGGGCAGGGCGAACAGCGTGGAGCCGCCGCAGTCGTAGTGCGCCCAGGGGAAGCGGGCATAGGTCTCCTCGCCCAGGATGGCCGCCGTATCGCGCATCTGCGCCATGCGCTCGGCCGGCACCTCGCAGTGGAAGCTGGCAGGCAGCAGGCGCCCGGTCTTGCTGTCCTCCAGCCGGTCCAGCACCTGACGCAGGATGCGGAAGGACGACGGCACGACGCCCGAGGCATCGCCCGAATGCACGCCCTCGGTGAGGATTTCCACCTTCAGCGTGCCGCTGGCCATGCCGCGCAGGCTGGTGGTCAGCCACAGCTGGTCGTAGTTGCCGGCGCCGCTGTCCAGGCAGATCACCAGGCCCACATCGCCCAGGCGCGGACGCAGGGCATCGACATAGGGCAGCAGGTCGCGCGAGCCGCTTTCCTCGCAGGTCTCGATCAGGCCCAGGATGCGCGGGTGCGGCACGCCCTGGCGCTTGAGCTCCTGCACGGCCGCGATGCTGGCGTAGACCGCATAGCCGTCGTCGGCGCCGCCACGGCCATAGAGCTTGCCGTTCTCGTACTTGGGCGTCCACGGGCCCAGGTCGCTGCGCCAGCCGTCGAACTCTGGCTGCTTGTCCAGATGGCCGTACATCAGCACCGTGGGGCTGGAGGCCGCCTTGTCCTGCGTGCCCTCCACCTCGAAGAACAGCACCGGCGTGCGGCCGGGCTGGCGCACGATCTCCAGCGTCAGGCCGGCCACCCTCTGCGCCAGCACCCAGTCGGCCGCATTGCGCAGCACGGTCTCCAGGTGGCCCTGCTGCTCCCAGTCGGGCGCGAACATGGGCGACTTGGCGGGAATGGCGATGTACTCGGTCAGCGCCGGGACGATGCGATCGTCCCAGGAGCGGCTGATCTGGTCAAGCGCGGCTGCGGGCTGCAGCAGCTGCGAAGGGGTGCGTGCGTTCATGGCGGGTCCTCGTGTCATGGGTCGGCGCACCGTTCGAGCGAAGCCAGCGCCGCGATCCGGTCATTGTGCGCCAAGGCGGCACGGACCCCGGACACCCCGCCGCCAACGACTACGATCGCGCCATGTATATCGGAGAACTCGCCCGACGCGCCGGCTGCTCGCCCAAGGCCGTCCGGCTGTATGAATCACGGGGCCTGCTCGGCGCCGTGGCACGGGCAGGCAGCTACCGCATCTATGGCGAGCAGGACCTGGTGCTTGTGCAGCGCATCCGCCAGGCGCTGGGACTGGGCTTTCGGCTGGACGAGCTGCACGGCCTGCACCGCATCCATGAGGCCGCAAGCTGGGAAGCCCTGGCCCGGCTGCTGCGCGAGCGCAGCACCCAGGTTCAGGCGGACATCCGGCGCCTCCAGGCACAGCAGTCCCAGTTGGCGGCGCTGGAGCGCGAACTGCTCGAATGCAGCCTGGAGACGGCAGGTACCCAGGGCGCCTGCGAACCCGCATTGGCCTGAGCACGCGGCCTGAGCCCGGGTGCTTGACCCTGCCCCAAGGGGCAAGGCGAACATGGGCTCCATGTCTCCAAGCACCTCCCGCCCTCCTGCCGATACGCATCCCCAGCGCATCCTGATCATCCTCGGCCACCCGTCGGCCAGCAGCCTGTGCGCAGGCCTGGCCGACGCCTACGCACAGGGCGCACGCGACAGCGGCGCCGAGGTACGCCTGCTGCGCCTGGGCGAACTGGACTTCGACCCGCTGCTGCATGCCGGCTACCGCCAGGACCAGCCCCTGGAGCCTGACCTGCAGCGCGCCCAGGCCGACATCCTCTGGGCCAGCCACCTGGCATGGGCCTATCCCACCTGGTGGGGCGGCCTGCCGGCCTTGCTCAAGGGCTTCATCGACCGCATCTTTCTGCCGGGCTTCGCCTTCAAGTACCGCAAGGGCTCGGTGCTGTGGGACCGGCTGCTGGCCGGCCGCACGGCCGACCTGCTGGTGAGCATGGATTCACCGCCCTGGTACTACCGTTGGGTGGCGCACATGCCGGGCCACCACCAGATGCGCCGCGCCATCCTGGAATTCAGCGGCATCCGGCCCGTGCGCATACATAGCTTCGGCCCCGTGCTCGGCGCCGAGGCCGCCCGTGTGCAGCAGTGGCTGGAGCAGGCGCAGGCAGCAGGCCGGCGCGCGGCGGCGCGCCGTCTCAAGGCTTCGGTTTGAGCAGGTCATCGATGGCCGCGCGCCCCACCGACGGATCGTCGGTGAAGATGCCGTCGATGCCCGTGCGCAGAAAATCGTCCATGTCGGCGCGTGCATTGCCGCGCCGGGCGCCGTCCTGTGCGGGCGGCGATTTCAGGCTCAGGGGCAGGAAGGCGTTCTCGGGTCGCAGCGTCCAGGGATGGACCAGGAGCCCGGCACGGTGGGCATCGGCCACCAGCGCCGTGGGCGCCGCATTGGCGCCCTGCACCACGGGGATCACCATGCTCTTGCTCGGCCCTATGCCATTGGCATAGCGCGCGATCTCGGCCAGGCCTGCGGGCGTGACCATGTCGGCATAGCCGGGGCCCGTGCCGCGTGCCACGCTGTCATAGGGCTTGCCCTTGGGCGCCAGCAACTGCACCAGGCGCAGGCTGCTGCGCGCACGCATCCAGCGCAGGTTCTCGACCTCGAAGGACTGCACGAAGACTGGCGCCTGTGCATGGTTCCAGCCGTTGTCCGCAAGCAGCTTCAGCAGCACGGGCTCCAGCGGCAGGCCGATGGACTGGAAGTAGCTCGGGTGCTTGGTCTCGGGATAGATGCCTATGGTGCGGTTCGTGCGCGCGCTCTCCGCCTTGGCCAGGTCGATGACCTCCTGCAGCGTGGGCACCTCGAAACGGTCATTGAACTGCACATTCGCCGGGCGGATCGCCGGGATGCGTTCACGCGCACGCAGCGTCTTCAGCTCGGCCAGCGTGAAATCCTCCACGAACCAGCCCGTGATCGCCTGCCCCTCGATGGTTTTGGTGGTCTTGCGCGCCGCGAACTCGGGGCGGTCGGCCACATTGGTGGTGGCCTCCTTGAGGCTGCCGTCGGCCGCGAGGATGGCGATGGCGTTCTCATGCCGCGCCACCAGCACGCCATCACGCGTGATGACCAGGTCGGGCTCGATGAAGTCGGCGCCCGCGCGTATGGCCTCCCGGTAGGCCTCCAGCGTGTGCTCTGGCCGCAGTGCCGATGCGCCGCGGTGCGCGATCAGCGCGGGCCGGGGAGGCCAGTCCGCGGCCTGCGATGGGGAATTGGCGGCCTGCGGCGTGGCGCAGCCTGCCAGCAGCAGGCCGGCGGCCGCGCCGGCCAGGGCCAGCGCGCGGCGGCGTGGGAAGCGGTTCATGTCTGCCTTTCGGGTTCGCAATCCGTCGATTGTGCGCGCCACCCATGACACGGGCATGGACCGGACCGCCGCTCAGGCGTGCTCGAAATGGAAGACGGCCGTGCCCGCCATGAGATTGGGCAGGGTGCGCACGCTGCGGCCATCCTGCAGGCCGAAGGAGTCCAGGATGCGCAGCCGGTTGCGGGTGGCCAGCACCTCGAAGTCCTTGTAGGTGCCCACGCGGATATTGGGCGTGTCATACCACTGGTAGGGCAGGCGCCGCGTCACCGGCATGCGTCCGCGCAGCACGGACAGGCGGTTGGGCCAGTGCGCGAAGTTGGGGAAGGCGACGATGCCCGCGCGCCCTATGCGCGCCGTCTCCTGCAGCATGGTCTCGGCATTGCGCAGATGCTGCAGCGTGTCGATCTGCAGCACCACGTCGAAGCTGTTGTCCTGGAAGATGGCCAGGCCGTCCTCCAGGTTCAGCTGCAGCACGTTCACGCCCCGGCGCACGCAGGCCAGCACATTGGCGTCGTCCAGTTCCACGCCGTAGCCGGTGCAGCCACGCTCGCGCTGCAGGTGCGACAGCAGGGCGCCATCGCCGCAGCCCAGGTCGAGCACGCGCGAGCCCTTGGGGATCAGGCGCGCAATCGCCTGCATGGTGTTCAGCTCGGTCATGCGGCCTCCTTGGCGGCTGTCGTGGTTTCCTGGGCGATGTTGTCAAAGTAGGAGCGCATCACCTTCATATAGCGGGGGTCGTCGAGCAGGAAGGCGTCATGGCCGTGGGGCGCGTCGATCTCGGCGTAGCTGACGTCGCGGTTGTTCTCCAGCAGCGACTTGACCAGCTCGCGGCTGCGCGCGGGGGCAAAGCGCCAGTCGGTGGTGAAGCTCACCAGCAGGAAGCCGGCCTTGGCCACGGACAGCGCCCGGGTCAGGTCGCCGCCATGCGCGCGCGCCGGGTCGAAATAATCGAGCGCACGCGTGATCAGCAGGTAGGTGTTGGCGTCGAAGTAGCTGCTGAACTTCTCGCCCTGGTAGCGCAGGTAGCTCTCGATCTGGAACTCCACGTCCTGCGTGCTGTACTTCAGGTCCAGCCCCTCCCTCAGCTGGCGGCCGAACTTCTGGTTCATCACGTCGTCGCTGAGGTAGGTGATGTGGCCGATCATGCGGGCGATGCGCAGTCCCCGCGCCGGCACCACGCCGTGTTCGTAGAAATGCCCGCCGTGGAAATCCGGGTCGGTGACGATGGCGCGGCGCGCCACCTCGTTGAAGGCGATGTTCTCGGCATTGAGGTTGGGCGCGCTGGCCACGACCACGGCGTGGCGCATGCGGTCAGGGTGGCGCAGCGACCACGACAGCGCCTGCATGCCGCCCAGGCTGCCGCCCAGCACGGCGGCCAGCTGGCCAATGCCCAGCCGGTCCAGCAGCCGGGCCTGGGCGTCCACCCAGTCCTCCACAGTGACCACGGGGAAGTCGGCGCCATAGATCTTGCCGGTGTCGGGATGCGCGTGCATGGGGCCGGTCGAGCCAAAGCACGAGCCCAGGTTGTTCACGCCGATCACGAAGAACCGGTTCGTATCCACGGGCTTGCCCGGGCCGATCATGTTGTCCCACCAGCCCTCGCTCTTGGCCTGGCCCTCGTAGACGCCTGCCACATGGTGGGAGGCATTGAGCGCATGGCAGACCAGCACCGCGTTGCTGCGATCGGCATTGAGCTGCCCGTAGGTCTCGTAGGCGAGGTCGTAGTCCCGGATCGAGCCGCCGCCCTGCAGCGGCAGGGGCTCGTCGAAGTGCATGGTTTGTGGTGTGGCGATGAAGGACATGAAAAAACCCGGCATCGCTAAAAACGAGGCCGGGTTCTCTGGTGTCGTCTTTAGCAGGATTTATAAAGCGCCCGCAAGCAGAAGCAAATCGGCGCATGAAGGCTCATTATGCCAAAACGCCCGTCCCCGGAAGGAACAGGGCCAGCACGCCCAGCACCAGGAAGATCACGGCCGACACCACATGCACCAGGCGTATGGGCACGCGCTTGACCAGCTTGTCGCCCAGCCACACCACAGGCGCGTTGGCCAGCATCATGCCCAGCGTGGTGCCGGCCACCACCCACAGGTAGGCGTTGTACTTGGCCGCCAGCATCACGGTGGCGATCTGCGTCTTGTCGCCCATCTCGGCCAGGAAGAAGGCCACCAGCGTGGTGCCGAAGACGCCCCAGCGCGAATGCCCGGAGACCTCGTCCTCGTCGAGCTTGTCAGGGATCAGCATCCAGATCGCCATGGCAATGAAGGACAGGCCCAGGATCCAGCGCATGGCGTTCTCGCCCAGGTAGCTGGTGATCCAGGCGCCCACGGCACCGGCCAGCGCATGGTTGACCAGCGTGGCCACGAAAATGCCCGCAACGATGGGCCAGGGTTTGCGAAAACGCGCGGCGAGCACCAGCGACAGCAGCTGGGTCTTGTCCCCCATCTCGGCAAGTGCGACGACGGAGGTTGAAATCAGGAAGGCTTCCATGGTGTGGGGATTTATCCGGCCGGATAGAGCACGCATTGACCACGCTCCGACTCCGGCCTTTGGATCGGTGCGCGGTCAATGGTCTCGATCGGTCACACGCAGCATTGCACTGCGCGCCGCATACGCCATAGGCCAGCGAAGGCCCAAGTTTGTTGACGCATGCATCCGGCCACTGAGCCGAACGATCTACTCCCCAAAGACTGAGGCGGCGATCATAGCAGCACCCCGATCCGCATGCCGGCCACCACTGCCGCCACGGCACTTGCTTATGCGCTGCCGCAATTTCAGGGTTACTCCCAGGGGCATTCTGTGGCGGGCACGACGAATTTTTGCGAAACAGTAATAACGTGCGAAAACTTCTGCCACATAATGGGCAGGCTTTCGTTCGGGCTTCGGCTCAATGAGGGCGAGTGCGTTTGCGTCTCTAACGTTGTCATCCCGTGTTGACTCCCTAGGGCTCCATCGCGTTTTCCAGTTTTTTCAGGAGTCCTCCATGGGCAACAAGCTTTACGTCGGCAACCTGCCGTACACCTTCCGTGACAGCGATCTGGAGCAAGCCTTCAGCGAATTCGGCGCCGTCAACAGCGCCAAAGTGATGATGGAGCGCGACACCGGCCGTTCCAAGGGTTTCGGCTTCGTCGAAATGGGCAGCGATGCCGAAGCACAAGCTGCTATCCAAGGCCTGCACGGCCAAAACCGCGGCGGCCGTGACCTGGTGGTCAACGAAGCCCGTCCGATGGAGCCCCGCGCTCCCCGTAGCGGCGGCTTCGGCGGCGGCTTTGGTGGTGGCGGCGGTGGCGGCGGCTTCGGCGGCGGCAACCGTGACGGCGGCTACGGCGGTGGCGGCGGCCGTCGCAACAGCTACTAAGCACTCGCTTAGAGCTTGCGTTAGCAAAAAAATGGGGCCTTCGGGCCCCTTTTTTGTTGCCAAACGTTATCAGCTTGTGTTTTCGAGCATTTATCTTTTTGATTTTTGTGCTTCATAATTTGGTTTCGGGCAGACCCGTTCGAACGCTATGTGTTTAGGAAGGTTGGACAGGCTCTTGTATACAAAGAACCTGATGTCTGTGCGTCCTGAAGCCGAGCGCAAACCAGTGAGCATTGAGGAGTTGAGGAGTTTTTGATGGGCAATAAGCTTTACGTCGGCAACCTTCCCTATGGTGTGCGTGACAACGACTTGGAGCAGGCATTCAGCCAGTTCGGCGCTGTCACCAGCGCCCGGGTCATGATGGAACGCGACACAGGCCGCTCCAAGGGATTCGGGTTTGTCGAAATGGGCAGCGATGCCGAGGCACAGGCAGCCGTTCAAGGCATGAATGGCCAGCCATTGGGCGGGCGCAGCCTCGTGGTGAACGAAGCGCGCCCCATGGAGCCTCGTCCCCCGCGCTCGGGCGGCTTTGGTGGCGGCGGCGGTGGTGGCGGCTATGGCCGTGGTGATGGCGGCGGTGGCTACGGTGGCGGTGGCCGCGGTGATGGCGGCGGCTACGGACGCAGCGATGGCGGCGGCGGTGGTGGCTATGGCCGTGGTGACGGCGGTGGTGGCGGCGGCTACGGCGGCCGTGGCGATGGTGGTTTCCGCAGCCCCTATGGCTCCGGCCCCCGCAATGGCGGCCGTGGCGGCGGCTGGGGAAACAACAATAACAACGGAGAATGAGACCCCGGTCTCCATGTTCTCCCAAACAAGAAAAGGCTCCTTCAGGGAGCCTTTTTTGCGGGTGCAAGTTTATGCATGAACATATTCCCTGAGCACGACGAACTTCAGGGATTTTTCGAATGACGATGTTTGCGCTTTCGTCCTACAAGCAGCCGATCAAACAAGGGGTTTGGCAGAATTTTCATCAAACGGCCAACCCACGCCATTTGCCAGGGGATGATGGCCAGGCTGCGCCCGGCATCAATGGAACGCCAGGCCCTTGCAGCAAACTCATGGGGCTGCAATAGGAATGGCATGCCATAGCGGTTACCGCGTGTGAGGGGTGTATCTACATAACCAGGAAGCAATGTAGTGACTTTTACGCCACTACTGCGCAATTCACCGCGAAGGCTTTCGCAATAGGCAATGACTGCAGCCTTGCTGGCGCAATAAGCACCATGTCCCGGCAGGCCGCGCAGCCCGGCCACGCTGGCGATACCGACCAACTGCCCGCTGCCACGCTGCACCATGGGCGCGATAAAGGGATGGAAACTGGCCGCCACGCCCATGGTGTTGACGGCCAGCACCTGCTGCATGGTGTCGATATCCTCGCGCATCGAGGTGTCCACACCCCAGCTGACGCCGGCATTGGCAATCACGACATCGGGCAGGCCCTGCTGCTGCTCACAGCGCCGGGCGGCAGCGATGATGCTGTCGGGCGCGGCCACATCGGCCTCGTAGATGGCGAAGCGCGACGCCTCCAGGCCCTGCTGCGCAGCCCATTGCGCCATCACGTCGCCACGCCGGGCAACCAGTGCCAGCGACCAGCCTTGCTGGTAGGCATGCCAGGCCAGGGCCTGGCCTATGCCGCTGGATGCGCCGGTGATGAAGGCCAGGGGTGCCGGGCTGCGCGAGGATGTCGTCATGGCTTGTTCTCCATCGGCAGGGCCTGCGCTTGCGCTGGCGCCTTACTTGGTCCTTGACGGCTGCAGGGTGCCGCGCACGCGGCCCTGCAGCTTCATCACCAGATCCAGGTTGCTGTACTGCATGCTGTCGGCCGTGAAACGGTCGTTGCCACGGGTCAGCACCACGGGCTGGTTGGAACTCACTCTTTCCTCGTTGGGCCAGGCGTGCAGGAATTCGCCCTGGAATTGCAACTGCGGTTGCGGCTGTTTACCTGCTGTCACAAATGGCTCGCGCGTGACGACGGCATTGCCAAACATCTGCACCTCGGAACCATCGGCATTGCTCAGCGCCCGCTTGGCGCTGCCGCGCGTGATGCGGCCTTCAGGCGAGACCGCGAACATGCGCACGTTGTCGATTTCGAGGGTGTCGGTATCCGGATAGTGGCGGCCCACGCTGCCCTCGATCTGGCTCTTGAGCCGCCCCGTGGCGTCGAAGCTCTTGATCGAGAAATCCTTCATGAAGTAGTCGGGCTCATGCGCCACGGCCTTTTCGGTGCCGCTGGCCACGGGCTGCGGTGCATTGCGCACCAGCCACCAGGTGCCCAGCGCCAGCAGACCCATCAGCAGCACGGGCAGGTACAGGGAAAGCCGGTCACCGACGCGGCGCCAGGCCTGGATCATGATGCGTATTCCGCCAGCAGCCCGGCATAGGCGCCACGCGCGGCCAGCAGCAAGTCGCACAGCTGGCGCACCGCCCCTTCGCCACCGCTGCGCGGCGTGATCCAGTCGGCCACGGCCAGCACCTCGTCATGGGCGTTGGCCGGCGCGCAGGCAAAGGCGGAGCGCCGCATCACGGGCAGGTCGGGCCAGTCGTCGCCCATGGCTGCCGCCTGGTGCCACTGCAGGCCCAGCTCCCCCAGAATGGCCTCGGCGGCAGGCACCTTGTCTTCCGTGCCAAAGCGCGCATGCGTGACGCCCAGGTTGCTCAGCCGCAGGCGCAGGGCCGGCGAATCGCGGCCCGTCACCACGGCGGGCGTGATGCCGGCCTTTTGCAGCAGCTTCAGGCCATGGCCGTCCAGCGTGTTGAAGCGCTTGAGCACCTCGCCTTCGCCAGAGAACAGCAGGCCGCCATCGGTGAGCACGCCATCGACATCGAAGAAGGCCACCCGTACATCCTGTGCCAGCAGCAGCAGTTGTGCGTCCCAGTTCTGCACGGGCGTCAAAGGAGCGCGTGCCATCAGATCACCTTGGCGCGCATCAGGTCGCGGATATGGACCACGCCGCGCAGCTGGCGCTGCGCATCGGCCACCAGCACCGCGGTGATGCCGTGCTCCTCCATCATGCTGGCGGCGTCCACGGCCAGCGCGTCTTCGGCGATGGTGCGGGGCCCCTTGTGCATGACATCGCCGGCCTGCAGCGCGCGCAGGTCGGTGCCGGCCTCCACGCGGCGGCGCAGGTCTCCGTCGGTGAAGATGCCCTGCAGCACGCCTGCCGCATCGACGATGGCCGAGCAGCCCAGGCCCTTGGCGCTCATCTCGCGCATCAGTTCGACAAAGCTGGCATCGGCCCCGACCTTCGGCAGTTCATCGCCGCTGCGCATGACATCACGCACATGGGTCAGCAGCTTGCGGCCCAGCGCGCCGCCCGGATGGGAGCGCGCAAAGTCCTCGGCGCCAAAGCCGCGCGCATCGAGCAGGGCCACGGCCAGGGCGTCGCCCATGGCCATCTGCGCCGTGGTGCTGGCCGTGGGCGCCAGGTTCAGGGGGCAGGCCTCGCGCTCGACACGGGTGTTCAGCACCCAGTCGGCATGGCGGGCCAGCGTGGATTGCGCGCCGCCTGTCATGGCCACCAGAGCAATGCCCTGGCGCTTGATGGCCGGCAGCAGCGCAGCGAGCTCATCGGCCTCGCCGCTGTTGGACAGCGCCAGCACCAGGTCGATGCCGGTCACCATGCCCAGATCGCCATGGCTGGCCTCGGCCGGATGCACGAAGAACGCAGGCGTGCCCGTGGAAGCCAGGGTGGCGGCCACCTTGCGCCCGACATGGCCGCTCTTGCCCATGCCCATCACGACGACGCGGCCGGACAGCCGCAGGATGCGCTGCACCACTTCGCCGAACACGCCATCAAGGCGCTGCGACATGGCTTGAAGGGCATCGGCCTCGATGCCCAGGGTGTCGCGGGCCAGGCGCAGGGCACGGGGCGTGTCCAGCGCATCCAGGGTGGCAGCATCAGAATTCATCTGGATGATTTTAGGCGGTCTGGCCATCCGGCGGCGGCGGTCGCCATCGGGCGCCTGGGTACACTGGCCCGTCTTCTCCAGCCCCCGATCCAGCGCCATGCATACCACCCCCAGCGTCAACGACTACCTGCGCACGCACATACGCACCGTTCCCGACTGGCCGGCGCCCGGCGTGCAGTTCCGCGACATCACGCCGCTGCTGCAGGACCCGCAGGTCTTTCGCGTGATGACCGACGCCTTCGTGCACCGCTACATGCAGCGCGGCATGCGCCCCGATGTGGTGGCCGGGCTCGATGCGCGCGGCTTCATCCTGGGCGCCGTGGTGGCCCACGAATTGGGCGTGGGATTTGTACCCATCCGCAAAAAGGGCAAGCTGCCCTTCACCACGGTGGAGGAAACCTATGAACTCGAATACGGCAGTGCCACCGTGGAGCTGCACACCGACGCCGTCAAGGCGGGCGACCGCGTGCTGCTGATCGACGACCTGATCGCCACCGGCGGCACCATGATGGCCGGCAAGCGGCTGCTGGAAAAACTCGGCGCCACCGTGATCGAGGGCGCGGCCATCGTGGACCTGCCCGAGCTGGGCGGCTCCACCTTGCTGCGCGATAGCGGACTGCCGCTGTTCACGCTGGTGGATTTCGCCGGCCACTGAGCCAGGCCGCAGCCCGGTCAGCGCAGTTCGCCGTACTGGGTGACGCCCAGGTCCAGGTGGTCCAGCGTGCTGTGGGGAAAGTCCGCACCGCGATCGCCTGCGCCCGGCCCGAGCAAGGGGCCCGAGCGGCGCACACCAGCGGGAGCCGCTGCAGCAGAGCCTGCAGAACCCGCTCCCCGCCCGGCTGCGGGCATGGCCGCCACGGCGAGCTTGAAGGCCGCCATTTCCTGATCGTCTATGGGTTCGAAGGGCGCCATGTCCTGCCTGCGGCGCTGGGGCGCTGCAGCCTCCATCGCGGCCGCCACCGGGACGGCCATGGGCGGGGCGGGACGCGGGGCGCGCGTCGCCGCGGAATGCACCTGGGCTTGGGCCTGGGCTGCAGCGTTCTGGTCGCTGACCCGCCAGTACACGGCCGTCACGACCGCACCCATGCGGGCCTTGGCCGCCTGGGCCAGCATGGCCTCGATCTCGCTGAGCCGCGCGGTTTCGCTGGCATAGGCCCGCGCCAGGTCCATCATCACCACGAAGCGCTGGCCCACGTTGTCCAGCGAGAGCACCTTGAACTTGTAGCTGGCCGACAACACACCGGCACGCACCATGACATCGCGCACCACACCGTAGAGCTGCTCACGGCGCTCGGAACGCTCGCTGCGGCGCCCGCCAGGCCCTGCATCACGACGCGCCACGGCACTGGCCTGGCCATCGTCTCCGGGCGAACCACGGCCCTGCTCCGGCACAGGCTTGCGGGAAAACCAGTTGAACACAGACATGGGGGCTCTCATTGTCACGAATAGTCACAAACTCGCGGCATTGTGCCTGCAACTTTGCGACATTTCGAGCACGGGCGCAGCAAAACCGCTGTATCAATTTGTCGCAGCGCAAAGGCCGGCCTGTCACCGCCCCGCGCCCGCAGAGCGTCCCGCCCCAGGTGCTGCCCGGGAGCCTTTCAGGTACTGGCCACCCGGCGGCGGCTGTCCACAGCACGGCGGGCAAGCACCTGGCCGGCCGCCATGACCAGGGCCAGCGCCACACCGGGCTGGCGATTGCTGAGTTCGGCGAAGCGCATGGCCGTCAGGCACCACAGCCGTCCCGGCGCAGCCGCCTGCACGGTGGCATGGCGCGCACGGTGGGCGAAGAAGGCGCCCTCGCCCAGGATGGAGCCCGGGCCGACGATGGCCAGGCGGATGCGCTCCTTCGCATCCTGGTAGTGCACGCTGAGGCTGCCGGACTCCACGAAGTACAGATTGCGGTCCAGCGAACCTTCGGCAAACAGCAGCTCGCCCGCCGCCAGCGTGACCGGCACCAGGTAGGGCGCCAGCAGATCCCATTGCTCCAAGGTCAGTGCGTTCTGCACACCATCGACAGCCACGGCCGACGACATGGCCTGGGCCAGTGGCCGCAAATCATTGTGGGAGGAAGAAGACATGGCGGATCCGGTTGGAATTGGGCCGCGCACCCGCGCCAGGGCTGCGCCCGGCGGCAGGCAGCGACGAGGGCCGCTGCGGCACGCCGCATGCTAAGCGACGGCAGCGGGCACGCCAATGCCGACAAGCGGGTTTTCGACGGCAAATTTTGTAGCAAAAGATAAGTATTGCAGCAACTCTGCTGGCTGTGCGAATGGGTCGGGGCCATCCGGCAGCCCGGTCACTTGCCGATGCAGAAGCTGGAAAAGATCACGCCCAGCAGATCGTCGGAGCTGAATTCCCCGGTGATGGAGTTCAGCGAGACCTGGGCCAGGCGCAGTTCCTCGGCCAGCAAGTCCAGGTGGGCGGCCTGGGCCGCCAGCTGCAGCTCGGCCTCCTGCAGGTGGGCGGCCACGGCCTGCAGTGCCTCCACATGGCGCGCGCGCGCCAGGTACAGGCCTTCTGGGGCCGACTGCCAGCCGGCCACGTCCAGCAGGCGCCGGCGCAGTGCATCCAGGCCATCGCCCGTGCGTGCCGACAGTGCCACGCTGCCTTCACGGCCGCCATGCTCCTGCATCCGGGCGGGTTCCGCGCGATCGGTCTTGTTCCATACATCGATGACGGGCACCTGGCGCGGCAGCTTCTGGGCCAGGGTTTCGGCAATGGCGGCATCGGCAGCGAGGTAGTCGTGCTCGCCCATGCGTGTGAGGTCGTGCAGGAAGAGCACGGCATCGGCCGCGGCGATCTCGTCCCAGGCGCGCGCGATGCCGATGCGCTCGACCTCGTCGCTGCTCTCGCGCAGGCCTGCCGTGTCGATCACATGCAGGGGCACGCCTTCGATCTGGATGGTCTGCTGCACCTTGTCGCGCGTGGTGCCGGCAATCGGTGTGACGATGGCCAGCTCCGCACCGGCCAGCGCGTTGAGCAGCGAGCTCTTGCCCGCATTGGGCTGGCCCGCGATCACGACCTTGATGCCTTCGCGCAACAGCGCACCCTGGTGGGCGCGCGACAGCACCTGGTCCAGCTTGCCGCGCAGCCGCGCGAGCTGGCCGCTGGCATCGGCCTTTTGCAGGAAGTCGATCTCTTCCTCGGGAAAGTCCAGCGTGGCCTCGACCAGCATGCGCAGGTGCACCAGCGCGTCGCGCAGGCCATGGATTTCCTCGGAAAAAGCGCCCGACAGCGAACGGCTCGCACTGCGCGCGGCGGCCTCGGTGCTGGCGTCGATCAGGTCGGCAATGGCCTCGGCCTGGGCCAGGTCGATCTTGTCGTTGAGAAAGGCACGCTCGGTGAATTCACCGGGCTGGGCCAGGCGCAGGCCCGGCAGCACGCTGCGATGGCCTTCGCGCGGGTCTTGCGCAGCCTCCAGGCAGCGCGCCAGCAGCAGTTGCAAAACGACGGGGCCGCCGTGGGCCTGCAACTCCAGCACATCCTCGCCGGTGTAGCTGTGCGGCGCCGGGAAGAACAGGGCCAGGCCGTGGTCGATGGGGCCGCCCTGGGCATCGCGAAACGGCAGATAGGTGGCCTCGCGCGGCTTGAGGTCGCGCCCGCACAGCGCCCGCACCAGCGGCGCCACGCCCTTGCCGGACACACGCACGATGCCCACGGCACCCCGCCCCGGGGCGGTGGCGATGGCGGCGATGGGGTCGTTGTGGCGGGGCAGCATGGATGGAGCTTTCTTGGGAGGGATTTCAGGCCGCCGATGATAGGCCGCCCATGGAAAAAGCCCGCCGAAGCGGGCTTTGGAGCCAGGGCCTTCGCAGGCTTACTTGGCCGGCGTGGACTTGCCGAATTTGGGCAGGTTGAACTGCGGCGGCACGCCCATGCGGGTGTTGATGATCCACTGCTGGGCGATGGACAGGATGTTGTTCGTCAGCCAGTACAGCACCAGGCCGGCCGGGAAGAAGAAGAACATCACGCTGAAGACCAGGGGCATGATCCACATCATCTTGGCCTGCATCGGATCCGGCGGAGCGGGGTTCAGCGCGGTCTGCAGCAGCGAGGACAGGGTCATCAGCACGGGCAGGATGAACAGAGGATCCTTGGCCGACAGGTCGGTGATCCAGCCGATCCAGGGCGCGTTGCGGATTTCCACGCTGGACAGCAGCACCCAGTACAGCGCGATGAATACCGGGATCTGGATGATGATGGGCAGGCAGCCGCCCATGGGGTTGACCTTTTCCTCGCGGTAGATGCGCATCATCTCCTGCTGCATCTGCTGGGGCTTGTCCTTGAGGCGCTCACGCATTTCCATGATGCGCGGGTTGATGGCCTTCATCTTGGCCATCGAGGAGTAGGCCTTGGCATTGAGCCAGTAGAAGGCGATCTTCAGCAGCAGCACCAGGGCCACGATGGACCAGCCCCAGTTGCCCAGGAAGCCGTGCAGCTTGTCCAGCAGCCAGTACAGCGGCTTGGCCAGGATGGTCAGCCAGCCATAGTCCTTGACCAGCTCCAGCCCGGGCGCCAGCGATTCCAGGCGCTTTTCGATCTGGGGACCGGCGAACAGGCGCGCTTCCACGCTCTTGCTCTGGCCGGGCTCGATGGTGCCCACCGGCGTGATCATGCCGACGGCGTAGAGGTTGTTGTCCACCTTGCGCAGGAAGTTGTCGCGCTGGATGCCTTCGGCCAGCAGCCAGGCGCTGGCGAAGTAATGCTGGACCATGGCCACGTAGCCGCCCGAGGACGACTTCTCGACGCTGGCCTTGCCGCTCTCGATGTCCTTGAACTCGACCTTCTGGTACTTCTTCTCGTCGGTGTAGACGGCCGGGCCCGTGAAGGTGGAGTACATGGTGGACTGTTCGCCTTCGGGCTTGTTGCCGTCGCGCACCAGTTGCAGGTACAGCTGCGGGCTCACGGCCGCCGTGCCGGTGTTCACCACTTCATGGCGCACGCCGATGTCGTAGGCGCCGCGCTTGAGCGTCCAGATCTTGACCAGCTTCACGCCACCCATGTCGGGCGACTCGAAGCGCAGTTCCATCTGGTCCTCGCCGTCCTTGAGCTCGCGCGCGCCGGGCAGCGCGGTCATGGTCGTCTTGTGCGTGGGGAAACCGCCGCCGATCAGGCCCGACTGGCCCAGGTACACGCGGTGCACGCTCTCGTCGAACAGCACCACGGGCTTGTCCTTGTGCACGGAATCCGCGTACTTGAGCAGTTCGGCATGGCGCAGCGTGCCGCCCTGGCTGTCGAAGGTCAGGCGCAGCACGTCGGTGCTGATGGTGACGTTCTGGCGCGGGGCTGCCTCGGGCGCGGCGGCAGCCCCGCCAGGCACTTCGCCGGCACCGGCCGTTGCCGCAGCAGCCGCCGAGGGCACGCTGGCATCGCCGGGCGCCTTGCCCGTTTCAGGTGCCGGGGCCGTGGCGACGGCAGGCGCGGGGAAGAAAGTGGCCTTCTTGCCGCTGTGCACTTGCCATTTGTCCCATAGCAAGACCAGCGAAAAGCCAAATATCACCCACAGGATGGTGCGGCGAATATCGTTCATGAAGACTTCTTAGGTGAGGAAGGTTGGGTGTTTTCGGGCGCAGCCGTCAGGCTGGTGAACAGCCTGGGCTTTTGCTCTGGCACAGGGTCATGCCCCCCGTCACACCACGGATGACAGCGCGCCAGGCGGCGCAGCGTCAGGTAGGAGCCTACCGCAGCGCCGTGTTGCTCCAACGCTTCAAGGGAATAGGCCGAGCAGGTGGGCGTGAAGCGGCAGGCCGAGCCCAGCCAGGGACTGAGCATCAGCCGATAGCCGCGCACCAGCGCCATCAGCAGCCGCTGCATCATGGCGCAACCCCGATGCTCTCGCCAGCGGCTGCGGCGCGTTCCTGTGCGGGCTGCGGCAGCTCGGGCGCAGGCTGCGACAGGCGTTTCGCCGCATAGGCGAACAACTGCTGCAGCTCGGCGCGCACGGCCTGCCGGAGCACATCAGAAGTGGCGCTCACGAACTGGCGCCGGTCAAAGCCCGAGCGCAGCCGCACCACATGGGCGCCTTGGAGCATCAGGGTCTCATGCTCGCTGCCCACGGCATAGATCTGCCGCTTGATGGTGTGTCGCGTCACCGAGCGGCGCGCCCAGCGCTTGGGCACCATGGCGCCCAGCCAGGCATCCTGGCGCACGGCGCCAACGCCGAACAGGGCCTGCGGGTCTTGCGACCCGGGCCCTGTCGGTGGCGCCATGGCGCCGCCCTGCTCCGTCAGAACGAGACGGTGCAGGGCGAAATGCGCGGTACGCGATACCGTACCGGCAGCCATGGCGGCCTGAAACTGCGGACGTGTTTTCAGCCGTTGCATGCCAGCACCCCGTTCAGGGGTTCAGTGCAGCGAGCAAACCGCCCAGCAATGGCTGGCCTTAGACGGCCAGACGCTTGCGGCCCTTGGCGCGGCGAGCGTTGATCACGGCGCGGCCGCCCTTGGTCTTCATGCGGACCAGAAAGCCGTGGGTGCGGGCGCGACGGGTCTTGGAGGGTTGGTAAGTACGTTTCATGTTGGTTCCTAGAGAAGGTTCAGTTTTGCACCGGTCCCGTATCCGGCACGCTACACGCAGTGCAGCCAGCAGCCGCCACAAAGGCAAACCGCCAGGCCACCTGCCAAAAATCTGCACGATGCACTTGCCATGTGCAGCCCAAGGAGCAACCCCGAGAGGTTTCGCCCAAGGCCGCCAGCGGCAGCATGCAGACCCGATGCAGACGGGCGGGACATATCACCCTGAACACATTCAGGGAAACCCGCGATTATCACAGCGTTGTCCACTTGATGCAATGCCCTTCGAACCCGAAGGATGCCTGCCCATTTTGCGACAAGGCGGAGGACAAGCTTCTGATATTTTGTGGATAACTTCCGCAAAAGCTACAATGGCAGCCTCGCAACAGTTCCTCCTATCCAC